>CAWEMC010000031.1:0-446015 GCA_963810015.1 uncultured Solirubrobacterales bacterium | reverse complement strand
GCGGCCGAGTATCTGCAACTCGGTGAGCGTGTGCTCGTATTCGTGCGTCGTGTCCAGGTAGACCCAGTCGAAGTAGCCCTCCGCAAATGTCGGCAGGATCGCCAGGTCATCTCCGACGTGGAACGTGACCGCCTTGCCCTGCGTCCTGCGCTGAGCTTCGGCGAATGCCGTCCGCGTCTTCAGCCGACCGTGGTCGGTGTAGACGCCCCAATCCGGGAACCGCTCGCCGTAGAGCTCCCACCAGCCGTCGATCAGATGAAGTTCGCGCGGTTGCGTGACCCGGAGGATGTGCTCTGTGAACTCCCCCCGAAACACCCCGATCTCGGCGGCAACACCTCGCTTGGGGAGCGTCTGCAGGTAGTGCCAGCGCCGCGGTCTGCCCAGGGCGGCGCCGGCGGCCTCTTTCACCCGCCGGAGAGCCATTGCGCGTAGAGCTCCTGGTAGCGCCTCGCCATCGAGGTGGCCGTGAAGCCCTGAACGCGCCGGTGTGCGGCCGCGCCCATCTCGGGCCAAGCTGCTCGCAGCGCCAGCATGTCACGGAGGCCTCGAGCCAACGCGTCCGGCTCGGAAGAGGCGCACAGCAGCCCGGTTTCCTTCTGGGAAATCACCTCGGGCGCGACTCCGACCGGGGTACTCAAGACGGGCCGGGCCATCGCCATCGCCTCGATGATCACCATTCCGAACGACTCGGCGATCGCCGGGTGGACGAAGACATCTGCCGCAGCGAGGACGTCAGGAATGTCGTTGCGCGGCCCCGTCACCACGACCCGGTCGGCAATTCCGAGGTCGTGCGCGAGCGCCGTGAGCGGGCTCGCGTCTCCTGCGCCGACGATCACGAGCCGCGCCTCGCGAACCTCGCCGAGCGCCGCTGCGAATGCCGCGAGCAGCGCCGGGTAGTTCTTCAGCGCATACAGGCGGCCGATCGCGGCGAACACGAGCTTGCCCTCCAATCCGAGCTCACGCCGCACGCGGGCCGGGTCGGCGTTGCTCGGATCCAGCCGGTCGAGGTCGAACCCGTGGTGAACGACGTCGATCTTCCGCTCGGGGACGCGAGCAATCCGCGTCAGCGTCCGGACGACGTCGCGCGAGGGCGCGATGATGTGGTCGCACAGCGGCCCCGTGCATAACCGCTCCGGCCAGACGAGGCGGCGGCCGTGAAACGGCAGCTCGTGCGAGTGGTGGGCCGTCATCACGGCGACCGGCGTCCGGGCCAGCCGGGCGGCGGTCAGACCGACGAGCGATCCGTCGACCAGGTGCGATTGGATCACCTCGGTCCCGTGTCGTCGCAACGCGCGGGCCAGCTTCGCGCTCGCGGCCGGATAGGCCGCCCGGGAGCGCGCCCCCAGGGCAAACGTCGAGACCCCGAGCGAACGCATGTCGTCCTGAAGCGCCCCTGGCGCACCGACGCACCCCACGGACACCAGCGCGGGGTCGAGGCCGCCGGACTCGATCAGCGTCCGGAAGTAGGGGTGCGGGCCCGCGTCGGTGATCACATGCATGACCGATACGCCGGGGCTAGATCGAATCTGATCCACTCTGGCGACAAGCATGACGCCCAATACGGTCAGCGTGGTGATCCCGGTCTACAACGGCGCCGCGTACGTGGCCGACGCGATCCGCAGCGCCCTGAATCAGACCCGTCCGCCGGTCGAGTGCCTCGTGATCGACGACGGCTCGAACGACGCGACGCCCGAGGTCGTGAGCGAGTTCGGCGATCACGTCACCTACGTGCGAGAGGAGCGCGGAGGGGTGTCGGCCGCGCGCAATCGGGGGGCGCGGCTCGCGCGCGGTGCCCTCGTCGCCTTCCTGGACCACGACGACTGGTGGCTGCCGACCAAGCTCGAGCGCCAGCTCGAGGCGCTCAATGACCCAGCGGCCTCGCTTGCCCTGTGCGCCATGGATGTGGTCGATCAACACGGGACCGTGCGGGAGACCAAGCGCCTGCGCGCCCGCCACGATCTCCTCACCGGAATGGTGATGTTCGACGGCACCGAGACCGTCTCTTGCAGCTCGGCGGGTCTGGCGCGGCGCGACGAGCTCTTACGGCTTGGCGGCTTCGACCCCGTCCTCTCGGTATCGGCCGACTGGGATCTGCTGTTCCGGATGCTGCTCGCCGGCTCGGTTGCCTACGTCGACGCCCCGCTCGTGCGCTACCGCGTCCACGACAGCAACATGAGCCGAGACATCGCTGCGATGGAGCACGACATGACCTACGCGTTCGCCAAGGCATTCGCCGACCCTCGCCTGCCCGCCGGACTTCGAGCGCGCAAGCGCCAGGCCTACGCCCGTCTTTACCGGATGCTCGCGGGGTCATACGCCGGCTCCGGTCAGCGTGCCGCCGCCGTCCGGGCCATGGCGATCGCGCTCCGACACGACCCGAGGATCGCGCGTGAGCTGATCAGAGGCGTTCAGCGGATGCGGTCAGCGACCTCCGCGTAGAGCTGCCGGTAGCGCGGGATCCCGACGTCCTCGAGTGACAGTTCGCGGCGGGCGAGGCCGCGGCAGCGCTCGCGGGTGTCAGGACTGGACAGCAGCGCGACGGTGTCCTCCGCCGCCAGCCGGTACGCGGACTCGGTGTGCTCGCTCACGAGCCGGCCGACGTCCTTGGTGATCAGCGCGTCGAGATCTCCGACGCCCGCGGTCGCGACCACGGGCAGACCCGCGCCGAGGTACTCGCCGATCTTCGTCGGCGATGAGGAGGCCTTCGACGGCGCTGGCCTGATGAAGCTGATCCCGAAATCCGCCGCCGCGAGGTAGCTGCCGAGAAGCGCCGGCGGCGCTGAGGTAATCGTGTAGCCGCTGCGCACGTCCCTCCGTTCGAGCGCCCGCCGGATCTCCGTGCGCTCGCCCTGGGTGAGGATCAGGAAGTGCAGGCCGGGGATCGAGCGCCTCGCCACCGCGAAGAACTCGGCCATCTCGCCGGTCATGTACCAGCCTCCGAACTTCCCCACGTAGACCATGACCGTGGCGTCCGTCACTCCGAGTTCTGCGCGGACGGCGTCGCGCCGGGGCTGCGCGAGCTCCAGTGCGTGCAGGTCGGCGCAGCAGGGGATCGTGTGGGCGCTGCCGTCGCCGTCGAACAGCCGCCGACGAATCCGCTCCGTGAGCACGACGATTCCGTCGGCGCGGCGAACCGCCGCGCGCTCGACCGCCTTCGTCAGCCGGAACGGGACTCCACCCTCTCGCCAGCGCCCGGCGTCGACGTACTCCTCGGCCATCAGGCCGCGAATGTCGAAGATCAGCGCCGGCCGGTCGGCCACGAGCCAGCGCGCAATCAGCGCCATCGCCGCCGGGACGTGCGAGCGCGCATGCAGGGCGTCGAGCCGGTGGCGCACGATCAGGACGGTGGCGTAGAGGGCCCCCGCCAGCGTGTCGTAGATCGTCGCGGGCAGAGACGGCCGCTTGTGGTAGCGAAGCCCGTGCCAGCTGATGCCCACTGCCGAGAGCTGCGCGCGGAGCTGGCCGCGCCGTTTGCGGGTCAGCCGCCCGGTCTCGAACGTGAGCAGGTGGACATCGTTGCCGTCCGCCGCCAAGCCCCTGAGGTAGGCGACGACCTGGGTGTGGGTGAGTGGGTCGTCGAGCGACAGGTAACAGAGGTAGAGCGATCGCAGCCGGCGCATCGATCACCCGAGCGCCGAACGGAAGGCGGCGACGATCTTCTCCGCGTTGGCCTGGAGTGTGTAGCGCCGGTGGGCCACCTCGGCCGCCCGGCGCCCGCAGCGCTCGCGGAGCTCCGGGTCGCTCACCAGTCGCTCGACGGCCTGCCGCCAGCCCGCGTCTTCGCTCGCCAGCAAGCCCGTGATCCCGTCGTCGATGACCGCGAGATTCGAGCCGATCGGCGTGGCCACGGGCGGTATCCCGAGCGCCATGTACTGCACGAGCTTGAGGTAGAACTTGTGCGGCGCCCATCGCGTCGCCGGCACGGGGAGCAGGCCGATGTCGAGGCGCCTCAGGTCGTCGACCTCCGTTTCCGCCCGCCAGGGGACCTGAATGTGGGGTACCTCGGGGAGCCCGAAGTCGCGCCCACCGATGAACAGCAACTGAACGTCGTCTCGTTCGCTCCACGTGCGCAGCGGCCGCCTGATCACCTGCAGGTTGGCGGTCGTGCTCGGGCTGCCGCTCCAGCCGACGCAGACGATCCCGTCGTCGCGTCCTTCTCGCGGCATCCAGCCCGTATACAGATCTCCGTCCACGACGCTCGGGATCTCCCACACGTTTCGGTTGTGGCTCCGCGCGAACGCCGCGTTGCTCGGCGAGTTGGCGAGCACGACGGCGCTCAGACGGCACAGAGTCTCCACCTTCCCGGGGGCCTTGAGATAGGACAGCCAGCCGTTCGTCGGACTGCGGTAGCGGATGTAGAGGGGATCGTCGAGCAGGTAGATCAGCGGCTTGCCGCTCCGGGCCACCCAGCGCTCGATCAGCGCGGGTCCGATCAACGTCGCCTCGCGATTGACCAGCACCGCGTCGTAGGGCCGAAGGTCGCGGACCTTGGGCACGAACAGCGCATACGCGCGCGCCATCTCGAGCGCCTTCTTCGCCACCAGTCCGGGCTCGTAGATGATCTCGTGCAGGCGATCGGTCTCGAACACCGCGTACTCGAGCGAGATGTCCGAGTCACGCAAGACGCGCTCCCACAACTCGAAGCTCGAGCGGGGCCCAGCGGTCGTTCCGTAGGGGTACGGCGTGAGGACGAGGACGCGCATGCCAGCCCGGGACTCCAGCGCCTGTCTCGCGCTATCTCAACGGGCGAGCAGGCCGCCCTCGATCGTAAGGCACTCGCCCGTGATGAAGGAGGCACCGTCCGAACACAGCCATGCGATCGCCGCGGCGACCTCCTCGGGACCGCCCATGCGGCCCATCGGCACGTACCCGATCAGCATCTCTCGGAAGCCGGGGAACCGCGCGAACGTCTCATCCATCATCGGAGTGTCGATCGCGCCGGGGCAGACCGCGTTGATCCGAATCCGGTTGGGCGCGTACTCGATCGCCGCCGTCCGGGTGAGCCCGATCACGCCGTGCTTGCTGGCGGTATAGGGCGACGCCATCGGCGAACCGCGGAGCCCGAGGGTCGAGCCCATATTCACGATCGCGCCGGGCTTGCCGCCGGCGAGCATCGTCTCGATCTCGCGGCGCAACGCGAGCCACGTGCCCCGGAGGTTGATGCCGACGACCCGATCCCAGTCCTGGTCGGAATATTGATGGGTGGTGGCGTGGCCGGCGCCCACCCCGGCGCAGTTGGCCGCGCAGTCGAGTCCTCCGAAGGAGTCGACGGCGAACTTGACGAGTGCGGTGAGGGCCTCATCGTCGCGCACGTCTGCGGCCTTGAAGACCGCCTCGTGCCCGGACTCGTTGATTGCGTTGACGGTCGCCTCGCCTCCGTCTGCATTCACATCCGAGGCGACGACGACGGCTCCCAGGGACGCGAACAGCTCGGCGGTGGCCTTCCCGATCCCCGATGCCGCGCCGGTCACCAGCGCCGTTCGGCCTTGCAGGTCATAGTCCATTTTCGGCGGCCATCATGACATGAGCGCCTGCAGCGAGTCGGAATTACGATTAGGCGCGCCGATGTTGCTCCGCCGCTTCACCTCAGATCCGTTTCGGCCAGCGGCTCCGATCAGCGAGGACCTCCGCGGTCACCCTGTGGTTCAGACGCTCCTCCGCCGCCGGGACGAGGGTTCGCGCCCTGGAGCGAGAACCGATGGCCGCCGCGTCGCGCTCGTAATCGAAGGCGGGGGGATGCGCGGCGTCGTCTCGGCGGGAATGACCGCGGCGATCGAGCAGCTCGGCTTGCGCGATTCGTTCGACGAGGTGCACGGCGCGTCAGCCGGGGCGTTCAACGCCGCCTTCCTGCTCGCCGGCCAGGCCGCGTATCTGGCCGGCCTCTACCCGTACGGCTTCGGCGATCCGCGATTTGTCAGCGTCGCGCGGGCCCTGCGCGGCGGGCCGTTTCTCGACATGGACTACGTGATCGATCACGTGTGGACGCGGCAGCGGCCGCTCCGCTGCGACGCGATCCCGTCGTCCTCGATCGCGCTCCATTGCACCGCGACGAACGCCGTCACGGCGTCGATCGTCGATCTCAGCGACCTCGCCACCGAGGACGAGATCCGCTCCGCGCTGCGCGCCTCGGGCCGGCTGCCGTGGCTCGCCGGGGCGCCGGTCGGGTTTCGGGGGATGAGATTGCTGGACGCGACGCTCGCCGAGGCCATCCCCGTGCACGCGGCCGGATCGACCGCCACCGACATGCTCGTGCTCCAGACCCGGCCCTACGGCGTTCAGCACGCGCCGCTCTCTCCGGTGATAGCCCGGCTGACGGATCGCTACCTGCAGGCGATCAATCCCGCCCTCGTCGAACTGCGCCGCACGCGGTCGGAGCGCTACGACGCGCTCGCGGGCGAGCTCGCCTCGCAGATGGGTGACCCAGAGCGCGTTCCCGGCGTCTGCGTGATCCGTCCGCCCGCGGGCTCAGTCGTCGTCGGGCAGATGGAGCATCGAGTGTCGGTGCTCCAGACCGGGGCCGGTGAGGGACTGCGCGCCGCGTGGATGGCGTTCACCGGGGAGGATCCGGAGCTGCTCGGAGTCCTGCGGGCGTATTCGGCCGGGCCGAGCGCCGCGGCAGACCCGCGGCGCTCGCAGTCGGAACCTCAGGCGTTGATCAGGCCGTGAGGATTCAGGACGAACTTCTTGGCCACCCCGCTGTCGAAGTCCTTGTAGCCCTGTGGCGCCTCATCGAGTGAGATCACGGTTGCATTGACGGCGTTCGCAATGTGAGCCTTGTCGTTGAGGATCATCTGCATCAGGCCGTAGTGGTACTTCATGACCGGGCACTGTCCGGTGGTGAAGCTGTGCGACTTGGCCCAGCCGAGGCCGATCTTGATCGACAGTGAGCCGACCTTGGCCGCGTCGTCGATTCCGCCCGGATCGCCGGTCACATACAACCCCGGGATTCCGAGCTTCCCGGCCGCACGGGTCACGTCCATGATCGAGTTGAGCACCGTCGCCGGCGCCTCGTGATCGGAGTCGCTGCCGTGGCCGCGGGCCTCGAAGCCGACCGCATCGACCGCCGCGTCCACCTCGGGGACTCCGAGGAGCTGCTCGATCTGGTCCTTCGGCTCTCCCTTCGAGACGTCGATCGTCTCGCAGCCGAAGCTGCGCGCCTGCTCGAGCCGCTCGGGAATCAGATCGGCGACGATCACGACCGCGGCGCCCAGCAACTGCGCGGAGTGAGCCGCGGCGAGACCTACCGGCCCGGCGCCCGCGATGTAGACGGTCGAGCCCGAGGTGACGCCGGCTGTGTAGGCGCCGTGATACCCGGTCGGGAAGATGTCCGACAACATCGTCAGGTCGAGGATCTTCTCCATCGCCAGATCCTTGTCGGGGAACTTCAGGAGGTTCCAGTCGGCGTACGGCACGAGCACGTACTCCGCCTGGCCTCCGACCCAGCCGCCCATGTCGACGTAGCCGTAGGCCGAGCCAGGACGGTCCGGGTTCACGTTGAGGCATACGCCGGTGTTGCCGGTCTTGCACATCCGGCACCGGCCGCAGGCGATGTTGAACGGCACCGAGCAAAGATCCCCGGCCTTGATGAACTCGACGTCGGGACCGGTCTCGATCACCTCGCCGGTGATCTCGTGACCGAGGATCAGGCCCTCGGGCGCCGTCGTCCGACCGCGCACCATGTGCTGGTCGGAGCCGCAGATGTTGGTCGCCACGCACTTCAGGATCGCGGCGTGGGGGAGCTTGCGCCCGACGTTCGCCGGGTTCACTCCCGGGCCGTCCTGCAACTCGAACGTCGGAAAGTCGATGTCGTGCAGCTCCACCTTCCCTGGACCGATATACGCCACACCTCTGTTGTCTGCCATGCCCTACCTCCTGGAACTGGAGTTGCTTTCCGCAGACTCCGGGCAGCCAAAGCTGGCGCTGCGTCCGGGCGCTTGGCACAAGCTCGAACACTGCGAATCTCTCTGCTGCCAGACGGAGCCAGCAGTTCGAGCCTACCCAGCCTCGGACGCGCTAACGCTCAAATTCGGCGAGGCGCGCGCGCAGCCCTCGACAGCGCGCCAGCAGCCGCTCGGTACGGGCGTTTGTCTCCCAGTGGATCGGGTGCGCGCGCCCACCGTCACGGCCCGAGCCCATCGCGAACGCGTACTCCCAGCTCGCCATGTGGGCCTTCAGCTCGGCCGTGGCCTCGGCCAGTTCGGCCCTCAGTCGCTGCAGCGGATCCGGTCCTTCCGTCATGACGCGCCCATCGGCATTTCATCAACGTAGCCGGACGGGTATAACCCCCGCGTGGACGCTTCGTCACGCGGCTGGATCAGGGAATTAGGGCGAAGTGGGATCTCCACCACCGCGATCGCGCTCGGGCTCGCGGCGCTCGGCCGTCCGGGCTATCTGAACCGCGGGCACGGAACGGACTTCGAAGACCACTCGGTGCAGGGCATGGCCGATCGCGCCCACGAGGTGCTCGATGCGGCCTACCGAGCGGGCGTGCGGCACTTCGACGCCGCTCGCTCCTACGGTCGGGCCGAGGAGTTCCTCGGCTCGTGGCTGCGCTCGCGATCGGTGCAGCCGGGCGACGTGACGGTGAGCTCGAAGTGGGGCTACACGTACACGGCCGACTGGCGCGTGGACGCCGACCCGCCCGAGGTCAAGGACCTGACCGCCGACACCTTCCGCCGCCAGCTCGGCGAGACCCGCGAGCTGCTTGGGGACTACCTGTTGCTGTACCAGATCCACTCCGCGACGGTGTCGAGCGGTGTGCTCGACGACGGCGCCGTGCTCACCGACCTCGAGGCGCTTCGATCCACGGGCGTGGCCGTCGGCGCCAGCGTGACCGGAACCGAACAGGCAGCCACGATCGAGCGTCTGGTGCAAACCGGGATATTCGCCACCGTGCAAGCGACCTGGAACCTCCTGGAGCGCTCGGCGGGCGACGCGCTCCAGGACGCGCACGAGGCGGGGGTCGGGGTGATCATCAAGGAGGCTCTCGCGAACGGTCGGCTCACCTCGCGTGGCGGGATCGAGCCCCTGGCGCTCGCCGCGAGCCGGATTGGCGTGAGCGAGGACGCGCTCGCGCTCGCCGGCGTCCTGGCGCGGCCGTGGGTCGACACGGTCCTCAGCGGCGCGAGCACGGTCGACCAGCTCGAGAGCAATGTCGCCGCATTCACGGTCGCCTGGGACCCCGCCCTGGAGGAAGAATTGGCAACGCTGATCGAGTCGCCGGACAGCTACTGGGAGACGCGCGCCAACCTGCGCTGGACCTGAGATCGATCGCCCGGCGACGGCGTCTGTAACCTTTGTTACAGGCTGGGGTTTGATCGGACGTGCTGCCCGTCCGTCGCGATAAGTCCCTGCCCGCACGCGTGAAGCGCACCGCGCGCCAGGTGCGCGCCTCGGCGCCCAACCTGCTCCCGGTCCGGCGCAAGACCACGGCGCCCGAGCGCCTCAAGATTCGCGCCCGCGAACTGATCCCGGCGGCGCCGCAACTGGACGTTCCGTGGGCCCGCTCGGCGCCGGCGTCGGCGACGCGCGAGGCGTTTCTCCAGTTCGTGCTCAACCCGCTGCTGAGGGTGTACACGCGCCGGCGCACCACCGGTCGGGAGAAGCTGCGCGGGATGAAGGCGCCGGTCATCCTCGTCGCGAATCACGTGAGCCACATCGACACGCCGATCATCCTCGCGGCCCTCCCAAGGCGGTTTCGCAAGCGCACCGTCGTCGCCGCGGCCGCCGACTACTTCTACCGCAACCGGTTCGTGGCGGTCGCCGTCTCAGTGATCTTCAACACCATCCCGATGGATCGCCGCGGTGGCGGTCTGGAGAAGCAGGCCGCCAGTCACGTGGACGGCTTGCTCGACCGGGGTTGGAACGTGCTCCTCTATCCGGAGGGAACCCGCTCTCGGAGCGGGGGCACGGGGCGGTTGCGGCGCGGCGCGGCGGTGCTCGCGGCGCGGCACCACACGGACATCATCCCGATCCGGATCACCGGGACTCGCGATGCGATGCCGCCGGGGCGTTTCTGGCCGTCGCGGATGCGAAACGGGAACGGGTCCAAGCGCCACGTGGTGAGCATCGCGTTCGGCGATCCGATCAAGCCGACCGAGGACGTGTCGGCGGTTACCCGGATCGTGCAGCGGTTCTTCGAAGACGCGAGCTAGGTGGCGGGCGATCGGTGGCGGTGCGGGCGGAGGCTGTCGACTCTCGGCGGCGTTGCCGGGCGCTCGGCTCGGTAAACGGCGCCGGGAGAGGGGGTGGGTGAGGGCTTCGGCGGGTCGCCTGAGCCCGTGGTTTGAGCTGCTCCTGCGCGCAAACCCGCGACTTGTGCCGGGAGTGTCACGGGAAACCTGCATAGCACGACAACCTCGGCGCCAGATCCGAGCCCTGTCGTATTACGCATGCTCTTCATGCATAGCTCGACAGGCCTCGCCATTCGGCGCGGACTTGTCGAGCTATGCAGGTTCTCGACGGGTGCGATGGCGCCCACTCCACGGCCCCGGTTGGTGGGCGGCTCGGTAGAAGGCGGCAGGGAAAGAGGGTGGGTGAGGGCGCCGGCGGGCGTTGCGCCCTCTTCGGGGCGGGTTTGTGCCGGGCTGTGCCGTGAGTGTCACGGGAAACCTGCATAGCTCGACAACACCGGCGCCACATCCGAGCCCTGTCGTACTAACCATGCTCTTCATGCATAACACGACAGGCCTCGCCATCTGAGCCGGGATTGTCGTGTTGTGCAGGTTCGAGACGGGTGCGATGGCTCCCGCTCCCTCCCTCCTTCCCCAGCGCCGTTTACCCGGCCGAGGGCCCTGAAACCGCCACCGAACCGGGCGCCAAAGCCACACCCAAAAGGCGCGCGAAAGCGCGCCCTATTAACCCTGGGTCTGGGGAACCTCCGGCGCCACCGCCCCGAGCTCGTCCGGCATCTCCCAGTCGTCCTCGTCGAGCCAGTCGACCGTCCGCGCCACTGCCTTCTTCCACTTCCGGTAGCCCTTCTCGCGCACGGTGGGGTCGAGCTTTGGCAGCCACTCGGCCGCCTTGTGCCAGTTGCTCCTGAGACTGTCGAGGTCGGGCCAGAACCCGACCGCCAGCCCGGCCGCGTAAGCGGCCCCGAGCGAGACGGTCTCGGCGACGATCGGCCGCATCACGGTGGTGTCGAGGACGTCGGCGAGCGACTGCATCAGGAGGTTGTTGGCGGTCATGCCGCCATCGACTCGGAGCTCGGCGAGCTCGCGGCCGAAGTCGTCGTGCATCGCTTCGACGACCTCCCGGGTCTGCCAGGCGGTGGCTTCGAGCACCGCCCGCGCGAGATGGCCCTTGCTGATGTAGCCGGTCAGGCCGGCGATCACCCCGCGGGCGTCGCTGCGCCAGTGGGGTGCGAACAGCCCGGAGAAGGCGGGCACGAAGTAGCAGCCGCCGTTGTCCTCCACGGTGAGCGCGAGTGTCTCGATCTCCGGCGCGCTGCCGATCAGGCCGATCTTGTCCCGGAACCACTGGACGAGCGCGCCGGTTATGGCGATCGATCCCTCCAGCGCGTACGTCGGCGGGCTCGATCCGAGCTGGTAGCCGATCGTCGTGATCAGCCCGTTCTTCGACTGGACCGCCTCGTTGCCCGTGTTCAGCAGCAGGAAGCTGCCGGTTCCATACGTGCACTTGGCGTCGCCGGGGTCGAAGCACGTCTGCCCGACGAGCGCGGCGTGCTGGTCGCCGAGCACGGATGCGACCGGCACCCCGGCGAGCGCCACGCCGGCCTCGCCGTAGATCTCGGAAGACGGCCTGATCTCGGGGAGCATGGCGCGGGGGACGCCGATTATCGACAGCAGCTCGTCGTCCCAGTCGAGCGTCTCGAGGTTCATGAGGAGCGTCCGGCTGGCGTTGCTGACGTCGGTGACGTGCCGGCCGCACAGGTTCCAGAGCAGCCAGGAGTCCATCGTGCCGAACAGGACCTCTCCGGCCTCCGCGCGCTCTTGCAGGCCCGGGATGTGGTCGAGCAGCCAGCGGATCTTCGGGCCCGAGAAGTACGTGCTCAGGGGAAGCCCGGTCTTCGCGCGGAAGCGGTCCTGCCCGAACTCCTCAGCGAGGTGCATGCACAGACGGTCCGTGCGCGTGTCCTCCCAGTTGATCGCGTTGTGCACCGGCGTGCCGGTGCGACGGTCCCAGATGACGGTGGTCTCGCGCTGGTTGGCGATCCCGAGGGCGCTGAGCTCGGTCGGCGAGAGATCGGCCTTCTCGAGCGCCTGCGCCACCACGGTGAGGACGTTGCGCCAGATCTCCTCGGGATCGTGCTCGACCCACCCTGGCATCGGATAGAGGTGGCGGTGCTCCTTCTGCGCCACCGACACGATCCGCGCGCGGCTGTCGAACACGAGGCATCTCGACGATGCCGTCCCCTGATCGATCGAGACTACGTATCGGCCGCTCATTGCTGTGCCATTCCTACCACGGAATGGCTCCCAGCTCGCGAGAAACTGTTCGGGCGGTCTGCATCACGTACCCGACGAGCTCGGCCTTCGGCGTGTCGCTCTCGCACAGCCGCTCGATCGGTCCCGAGATGCTGATCGCCCCAGCGACGACGCCGTGGCGGTCCTCGATCGGAGCGGCGATCGACGCGACCCCCGGGTACAGCTCCCCGACCTCGCTCGCCCAGCCACGCTCGGAAACCACGTCCAGCTCCTTCTCGAGCGCGACGATGTCAGTGATCGTCGACGGCGTGTAGCTCGGCAGGGACCCTGTCCCCAGCTCTCCGAGCAGGTATCTGTGGTGGGCGAGCAGTGCCTTTCCGAGCGCCGTTGCGTGGGCGGGGACAAGGCTACCGACCTCCAATGCCTGCCGACTGTCGTCGGGGCGGAACACGTGGTGGACGATCAGTACCTGCTTCTCGTGAAGCGTGCCGATCCGCACGCTTTCGCCGCTCTGAGTGGCCAGGGCGTCGGCCCAGTTGAGTGCCCGGGTCCGCAGCTCGTTGGCGTCGAGGTAGCTCGAGCCGATGTGCAGCAGGGCAGCGCCTAGCTGGTATTTGCCCGACTCGCGGTCCTGCTCGACGAACCCGACCGAACGAAGCGTTCTCAGGATCCCGTGCACGGTCCCCTTCGGTAATCCGAGCTGCCCGGCCATCTCGACAACGCCCAGGCGGCGCGAACGACCGGAAAGCAGACGCAGGATCGCTGCGGCCCTTTCGATGGATTGGATCGGTCCAGACAACTACTAGCCTTCCCCGCTCATCCGCCTCCTCGGAGAGTACTCCGAACGATGTTTGACATTGGCGAACGATTTCCGCTATTGTCGCAAACGGACGCCTGTGGGTGCGGAGCGATCGGCTCGAAGGAGGGTGCTTGCTGGGCATTTTCTCTGCTGAAGGAATCGTTCAGCGCGCGATCCGCCACGTACCAGACCCCACCGCGGCCGCTCGGGCGCCCGTGCCCTCGGATCGCGCGCGCCCCGTCCACCCGTTCCTCGGCTCTTGGAGGCCGCATGAAGAAGCTGATTAATGCACCCGACGACGTCGTGCTGGAGTCGCTGCAAGGCACCGAGGCCGCGCACGGCGATCGCGTTCGGGTCAACTACGAACCGCGCTACGTGGTCCGGATCGACGCCCCCGTTCAAGGGAAGGTCGGACTCGTATCCGGCGGCGGGTCAGGGCACGAGCCGATGCACGGCGGATTTGTCGGACCGGGGATGCTCGACGCCGCCTGCCCGGGCGAAGTCTTCACCTCACCCACCCCGGATCAGATGGCGGCGGCGACCCAGGCCGTCGACGGTGGCGCCGGCGTGGTCCACATCGTCAAGAACTACACCGGTGACGTCATGAACTTCGACATGGCGGCGGACCTGACCCGTGCTGACGGAGTCGAGGTGGAGTCGGTGCTCACCAACGACGACGTGGCGGTCGAGGACTCCCTGTACACCGCGGGTCGGCGTGGCGTGGGCGTCACGGTGCTGGTGGAGAAGATCTGCGGAGGCGCCGCTGAGGACCGCCGCTCACTCAAGGATGTGGCCGATCTGGGCCGCAGGGTGAACGCCAACGGCCGGTCGATGGGAATGGCGCTGACCCCGTGCATCACTCCCGCCAGCGGCAATCCCAGCTTCGAGCTCGCCGACGATGAGGTCGAGATCGGGATCGGGATCCACGGTGAGCCCGGCCGCTTCCGCGAGAAGATCGGCCCCGCCTCTCAGATCGCCGAGCGCCTGCTGACGCCGATCGTCGAGGACCTGCCGTTCTCCTCGGGGGACCGCGTCCTGGCATTCGTCAACGGCATGGGCGGTACCCCGCTGATCGAGCTCTACATCATGTACAACGAGGTCGCGAAGTACCTCGGGGCGCGCGATATCGGGATCGAGCGCAATCTGATCGGCAACTACATCACCTCGCTCGAGATGCAGGGCTGCTCGATCACGCTGCTCAAGCTCGACGACGAGATGGTGCGCTACTGGGACGCTCCGGTCGACACACCCGGGCTTCGCTGGGGCGTGTGAGCTTGGCGGTCACCACCGACACGGTCACTGACTGGATGACCCGATTCGCGGCGTCGATGCAGGAGCATCGCGAGGAGCTGGTGCGACTCGACACCGCGATTGGCGACGGCGACCACGGGACCAACATGGACCGTGGCATGCGCAAGGCGGTCGAGCAGCTCGGCGCCAAGGAGCAGGCCGACGCCGGGGCCGTGCTCAAGACCGTGGCGATGGCGCTTATTTCGAGCGTCGGCGGCGCGGCCGGACCCCTCTACGGGACCTTGTTCCTCCAGATGGGGACCGCGCTGGCCGGCGAGCAGGAGGTCGATCTCGAAGGGTATGCAGCGGCATGGCGGAAGGGAGTCCAGGGGGTCGAGGCACGGGGCAAGGCTGAGCCCGGAGACAAGACGATGGTCGACGCCCTTCTTCCCGCGGTTGCGGCGCTCGAGCAGGCATCGGACCTCGATGCCGGCCTGCGCGACGCCGCAAGCGCGGCCGAGCAAGGGATGCGGGACACGATCCCGCTCGTCGCTCGGAAAGGGCGAGCGAGCTACCTGGGGGAGCGCAGTCAGGATCATCAGGATCCCGGCGCGACTTCCTCCTACTACCTCTTCCAGACCGCCGCCGAGGCGCTGGCAAGTTGAAAGGAGACAAAGCGGATGGCTGATTACGTGGCAGCATTGGACCAGGGGACGACCAGCACTCGCTGCATGGTCTTCGACCACGGGGGCAACGTCGTATCGGTCGACCAGCGCGAGCACGAGCAGATCTACCCGCAGCCGGGGTGGGTCGAGCACGACCCGATGGAGATCTGGGACCGCTCGCAAGAAGTGATGGAGGCCGCGAAGAGTGCGGCCGGTGGCGACGTGGCCGCGGTCGGGATCACCAACCAGCGAGAGACGACCGTCGTCTGGGATCGCAACACCGGCAAGCCGGTGTACAACGCGATCGTCTGGCAGGACACTCGCACGGACAAGATCTGTGACGAACTGATGAAGGACGGCGGGCAGGATCGATTCCGGGCGAAGAACGGGCTCCCGATCGCCACCTACTTCTCGGGTCCGAAGGTCCGCTGGATCCTCGAGAACGTCGACGGAGCGCGGGCCATGGCGGATGCCGGGGATCTGGCCTTCGGGAACATGGACACGTGGTGCATCTGGAACCTGACCGGTGGCACGAACGGCGGGTTGCACATCACGGACGTGTCGAACGCGAGCCGCACGATGCTGATGGACCTCGCGACGCTCGACTGGGACCAGGAGCTGATGGACACGATCGGGGTGCCGCGGTCGATGCTGCCCGAGATCCGGCCGTCGAGCGCTCCGTATGGGGAGATCAAGAGCGGGGCGTTCAGCGGCATCCAGGTCGCCGGCGACCTCGGCGACCAGCAGGCGGCGACGTTCGGGCAGACGGCGTTCTCGGTCGGCGAGGCCAAGAACACCTACGGGACCGGCAACTTCCTCCTGCTCAACACGGGCAACGAGGCGGTCCAGTCGAAGAACGGGTTGATCACGACGGTCGGCTACAAGATCGGCGATCAGCCGGCGGTCTACTGTCTCGAGGGGTCGATCGCGATCACCGGGGCGCTCGTGCAGTGGCTGCGCGACAACCTCAAGATGATCAAGACCGCGCCCGAGGTCGAGGATCTCGCGAAGACCGTCGAGGACAACGGTGGTTGCTACATAGTGCCGGCGTTCTCGGGCCTGTTCGCCCCGTACTGGAAGTCCGATGCTCGGGGTGTGTTCGCGGGCCTCACGCGGTACGTGAACGCAGGTCACATCGCTCGCGCGACCCTCGAGGCGACGGCTTACCAGAGCCGCGAGGTCGCCGACGCGATGAATGCCGACTCGGGCGTCGCGCTCGAGTCGCTCAAGGTCGACGGCGGGATGGTCGTCAACGACACGCTGATGCAGTTCCAGGCGGACATCCTCGGCGTTCCCGTGATCCGGCCCAAGGTGGCGGAGACGACCGCGCTCGGCGCGGCCTATGCCGCCGGGCTCGCCACCGGGTTCTGGAGCACCGAGGAGGAGCTCCGCGAGAACTGGGTCGAGGACAAGCGCTGGGAGCCGAAGATGGACGACTCCGAGCGTGAAAGGCTCTTCCACTACTGGAAGAAGGCGGTCACGCGGACCTTCGACTGGGTGGAGTAGGTCCCGCGACCTCGTCCGGGGCGCCGGCGGCGGGCGTACCGCCGGCGCCTCCGGGGTAGTCGCACGACATGGCAGGAGTAAGCTGACCCAGTGGAGAAGCTCAGCACCGACGTGCTGGTGATTGGCGGTGGAGGAACCGGGTGCGGCGTCGCGTGGGACGCGGCGTTGCGCGGGCTCGACGTCGTCCTGGTCGAGCGCGGCGATCTCGCCACCGGCACGAGTGGGCGCTTTCACGGTCTTCTGCACTCGGGTGGGCGCTACGCCGTCAAGGACCCGTCGGCGGCGGACGAATGCGCGCGCGAGAACATCCTCGTCCGCCGCGTCGCGGCCGATGCCGTGGAGGACACGGGTGGCTTCTT
The DNA here is from genome assembly GCA_963810015.1 of uncultured Solirubrobacterales bacterium. Taxonomy (GTDB): domain Bacteria; phylum Actinomycetota; class Thermoleophilia; order Solirubrobacterales; family Solirubrobacteraceae; genus Palsa-465. Next base: position 429,070 of record CAWEMC010000031.1, on the reverse strand, counting down.
CGTCACCACCCCGTTCGATGACCCCGCATTCGCCGACCGCTTCGCGCAGGGGTGCCGCGACACCGGGGTGCCGTGCGAGGAGATCGAGCCGGCACAGGCGCTGCGCGAAGAGCCGAGGCTGAACCCGCAGATCTCGCGCGTCTTTCGCGTGCCAGACGCCAGCATCGATGTCTGGAAGCTCGTGTGGGCACTCGCGCGGGGCGCTCAGGAGCGAGGAGCGCGCGTGCTGCCCTACCACGAGGTAGTCGCCATCCACCGGGCCGGCGACGAAATTCAGGGGGCGCGGGTGCGCAACGCGCGCACCGGCGAGGAGCTCGATGTCGAGGCCCGCATCACCGTGAGCGCCTCGGGGGCCTGGGCCGGGAAGATCGCCGAGCTGGCGGGAATCGAGGGCGTCCAGGTCCGCCCCGGCCGGGGAATCATGATCGCGATGAATCACCGGCTCGTGAACACGGTGGTCAACCGCTGCACGATGCCGAGCGACGGCGACATCATCGTGCCGATTCGTACGGTCTGCGTGATCGGTACCACCGACGTCGACACCGAGGATCCCGACGACCACACGGTCGTCCAGGACGAGGTCGACGCGATGCTCGCCGACGGTGAGCGTCTCGTGCCCGGGTTCCGGGAGGCGCGGGCGCTCCGAGTGTGGACGGGCGTACGTCCACTGTTCCAGGACACCAAACAGAACGGCGGAGGCTCCTCGCGCGACGTCACCCGCGCGCACGCGTTGCTCGACCACCGCGACCGCGACGGCGTCAGCGGCTTTCTGACGATCACCGGCGGCAAGCTGACGACCTACCGGCTGATGGCGGAGGACACGGTCAACGCCGTCTGCCGCCAGCTCGGCGAGCCGCGACCGTCAACCACGTCGACTGAGCGGCTCCCGGGCTCCGAGGACGGCAACTACTACCGGGTCGGCGAGCGGCTGGAACGACGGGAGCGTCATCTGCTCGACGACCAGCTGATCTGCGAGTGCGAGCTGATCTCGCGAGGAACACTCGAGGACGCGATGCGCAGGCGGGGAACCGCTGACCTCGACGACATCCGCCGGCAGCTCCGGCTCGGGATGGGGCCCTGCCAGGGAGGATTCTGCATCTACCGCGCGACGGGGATCCTTCACGGCCGCGAGGGCATCGACAGCGCGCAGGCCAACACGGCACTGCTCGACTATGTCCAGGAGCGCTGGAAGGGCGTCTGGCCGGTCCTCTACGGCGACCAGCTCCGCGAGGCCAGGCTCGACGAGTGGATCATGCAGGGCGTACTCGACGCCGACCACCTGCCATGAGCCCGACGTTCTCGTACGACGCCGTCGTCCTGGGCGCGGGCGTCGCAGGCCTGACCGCCGCGACGCGCCTAGCCGAGGGCGGCGCGCGCGTCTGCGTGCTCGCCAAGGGGGTCGGTTCCACGCACCTGGCGCCGGGCACGGTCGATGTCCTCGGTTACAACCCCGAGCGCGTCGATGAGCCCGCCGCCGCGCTCGCGGGATTCATCGCCGACCATCCGGAGCACCCCTACGCACTGGTCGGCGACTCGATTGCTCCCGCGCTCGAGTGGTTTGCCGGTTGCATCGAGCGCGGGCCACAGCCCGGCTACCGGTACAGCGGGGGACTCGACCGCAACTACCTGCTCCCGACGGCGGTGGGCGCGCTCCGCCCGTCCGCGCTCGTCCCGGAGACGATGGCCGGCGGCGACCTCCGGGAGAAATCGCCCGTGTGCGTGGTCGGGCTTCCCGTGCTCAAGGACTTCTATCCGTCGCTGTGCGCCGGCAACCTCCGGCGCGCCGGGATCGAGGCGCGAGCGGTCGAGATCGACGTCGAGGTCGGCCGGGTGGAGGCCAACGCGCTGGCGCTGGCGCGGCATCTCGACGAGGAACCGTTCCGCGCTGCCTTCGCTGCTCGTCTCGCCCTGCTGCTGGCGCCCGGCGAGCTCGTGGCCCTGCCCGCGATCCTCGGTCTCCGCGATCCCCACGGCGCCTGGTCGGACCTCGAGCGGCGGCTCGGGCGCGGCGTGTTTGAGATCCCGACGTTGCCGCCGTCGGTTCCCGGCATGCGGGTCTACAACGCGTTGCTGGCCGGACTTCGCGCCGCCGGCGGGCGGCTGGTGCTGGGCGCCGAGGCGGTGGGGGCGGAGCGCGAGGGCGATCGCGTGACCGGCGTGCGCGCGGACACCAGCGGTCACGAGACCGTGTACCGCGCGCGCTGGGTCGTGCTGGCGACCGGGGGCTTCGCCTCCGGAGCGACCACGCTCGGCTCTGACTGGCAGGCGCGCGAGATCGTCTTCGGGCTGCCGCTGCGCGGGATGCCCGCGTCACGCGAACCACGCTTCAACGCCGACTTCTTCGGCCTGCAGCCGATGTCGACCGTCGGCGTGGCGGTCGACTCCACATTGCGGGCGGAGGGGACCCAGAACGTATTCGTCGCCGGTTCCTCGTTACCCGGAGCGGCGCCGTGGCGCGAAGGCTCCGGGGAGGGGATCGCGCTCGCGAGCGGGCACTTCGTCGCCCAGTCGGTGATGGCGCGAGAAGGGGCTGCGGCCGCCGCATGATCGACGACCTTCTGCACGAGCCGCTTCGCAGCTCGCTCGATCACTGCGTCAAGTGCACGATCTGCGAGACCGTCTGCCCGGTGTCGAACGTGACCCCGCTCTTCCCCGGGCCGAAGTACGCCGGGCCCCAGGCCGAGCGTTACCGCGCCGTCGGACAGCCCCCGGAGGAGTCGTCGGTCGACTACTGCTCGGGGTGCGGGCTCTGCACGATGTCCTGTCCACAGGGCGTGAAGATCGCCGAGCTCAACGCCCACGCCCGCTACGCGGTCAAGCAACGCACGGGTGTCAAGTTGCGCGATCGCCTGATCGCCCGGCCGACCCTCGTCGGGCGGCTGGGCACCCCGGTCGCGCCGATCGCCAACGCGAGCCTGCACTCGCGGCCGGTGCGCGTGCTCGTCGAGCGGCTGCTTGGCATCCATCGCGACGCCGCGCTACCGAACTTCGCCGGCCGGACATTTAAGAGTTGGGCGAAGAAACATCAGGGCCCGGCCGACGGAACCAAGATCCTCTACTTCCACAACTGCGGCACTCAGTATTACGAGCCCGAAGTCGGCGAGAAGGTGGTCGCCGTGCTCGAGCACAACGGGTACCGCGTCGAGGTCCCAAAGCAGGACTGCTGCGGCCTGCCGCTGCAGTCAAACGGCATGTTCGAAGACGCCAGGAAGTACGTGTTGAGGGTGGCCCGCTCGTTCGCGCCGCATCTCCGGGACGGGACCCTGATCGTGGGCAACGCCACGAGCTGCACGGTGATGCTCAAGCGCGAGGCGCGCGAGATCCTCGGCCTCGAGGACGATCCGGACCTGGCGCTCGTCAGCCGCCAGACGTACGACATCTGCGAGCTGCTGCTCGAGATGCACGGCCGCGGCGAGCTCCGCACCGACTTCCAGCCCGTGAACGAGACCGTGGCCTACCACGCGCCGTGCCAGTTGCAGGGCCACTGGATGGGCAAGCCGGCGGTCGAGCTGCTGCGCCTGATTCCGGGCCTGGAGGTCCGCGAGCTCGATGCGCGCTGCTGCGGCATCGCGGGTACCTACGGCCTCAAGCGCGAGAAGTACCAGATCGGAATGGACGCCGGCGCCGATCTGTTCGACCAGATCGCCACCTCGGGTGCCCCGATCGTCGCCTGTGACAGCGAAACCTGCCGCTGGCAGATCGAACACGCCACCCAGCGTCGCTCGTTGCACCCGGTCGAGCTGCTGCACCAAGCCTACGGGCTGTAGTCGTGGTCGGCATCGTCGTCGTCTCGCACAGCGCTGCGCTGGCTGAGGGCGTCGTCGAGCTCGCCCGTCAGATGGGCGGCGATGAGCTCGCGCTCGAGCCGGCGGGTGGTCTCGAGGACGGCTCGATCGGCACCGACGTCGAGCGCGTCCGCGCGGCGATCGAGCGCGCCATGGGGGACGACGGGGTGCTCGTGCTGATGGATCTCGGTAGCGCGCTGATGAGCGCGGAGATGGCGGTCGAGCTGCTCGAGGTGGATGGCCGCGTGGAGCTGAGCGACGCCCCGTTTGTGGAGGGCGCGGTGGCCGCCGCGGTCGCGGCGCGCGGCGGCGCCTCGCTCGACGAGGTGGCGGCGGAGGCACGGCAGGCGATCGGGATGAAGGCGGCTCATCTGGGTACCGACGGCTCCGCCCCGGCGGGCTCCGGCTCGGGGTCGGGCTCCGAGGAGCCGGATGGCGACGGGCCGCCTCCCGGGGCTCAGGCGCGGATCCCCGTGCTCAACGAGATCGGCCTGCACGCTCGCCCGGCGGCGCTCGTCGTGGAGCTGGCGAGCCGGTTCGACGCGGACCTTCGGCTGGCCAAGGTCGGCGGGGCCGGGCCGGTGAGCGCGCGCAGCCTCACGGGCCTGATGACGCTCGTCGCGCGCAAGGGCGACGAGCTGCTCGCGACCGCGTCGGGGCCGCAGGCGGATGAGGCGCTGGCGGCGCTCCAGGAGCTCGCCGGCGACGGGTTCGGAGAGGGGGTCGCGGCCGATGGCGCTCCGGCGGCGCGCGCGGCCGCAAGGCCCGAGCCAGCGCTGGCGCCGGCGCAGGCGCCCCCGGAGGAGCCCGCGCGCGGGGCAGTGCTGGAGGGCATCCCGGCGTCGCCGGGAATCGCGCTGGGAGAGGTCCGGCACTTCGGCGACGAGCTCCGCGCTCCACTCGAGATCTCGTCGCAGGGGGCGGAGGTCGAGTGGCCGCGGCTTCAGTCGGCGCGCGAAGCCGCGCGGACCGCGATCGAAGGCGATCGGGAGGACGTGGGGCGCCGGAGCACGGACGCCGAAGCCGCGATCTTCACCGCGCAGCTGGCGCTGCTCGACGATGAGGCGCTGGTCGGGGCGGCACGGCAGCGGATCGAGGCCGGAGCGGCGGCCGAGACGGCGTGGTACGAGGCCAGCCGCGACACCGCCGCGGCATTCAGGGCACTCGACGACGAGCTGCTGCGCGAGCGGGCGGCAGACGTCGAGGACGTGGGCCGACGGGTGCTGGCCGCGCTGGCGGGGAAGTCGCCGCAGGCGACTATGCAGGAGGCGGGCGTGCTGGTCGTCTCCGAGCTGACGCCCGCCGGTGCCGCCTCGCTCGATCCTGACCTCGTCCGAGGGATCGCCACCGCGCACGGCACGGCTACCGCGCACGCCGCCATCCTCGCCCGCGCGTTCGGCATCCCGGCGGCCGTCGGTCTCGGTCCTTCGATCCTGGCGATCGCCGAGGGGACGCCGGTGCTGCTCGACGGCGACGAGGGCACCGTGCTGGTCGCTCCGAGCGAGGACGTCGCCGACCGCGCTCGCCGGCGTCGCGAGCTCGCCGCCGAACGCCGGCGGACCGCGCGCAGCCACGCCACTGAGCCGGCGGTGACGCGGGACGGGACGACGATCGAGGTCGCGGCCAACCTCGGCGGGGCCGACGAGGCGGCGTCCGCCGTCGAGCTCGGGGCCGATGGTGTCGGACTGCTCCGGACGGAGTTCCTGTTCCTCGACCGGCTGGAGATTCCCGACGAGGAGGAGCAGACCGAGACGCTGGCGAGAATCGCCGAGGCGCTGGGCGGCCGTCCGCTGATCGTCCGTACGCTCGACGTCGGCGCGGACAAGCCATTGCCGGCGCTGCCGATGGCGCCGGAGCAGAATCCGTTCCTGGGCCGGCGGGGGATCAGGCTCTCGCTCGAGCATCCCGAGCTGCTCGCGACGCAGCTGCGAGCGGTCGTGCGCGTCGCGGCTCGCCACCCGCTCAAGGTGATGTTCCCGATGGTCGCCACGCTTGACGAGCTCGAGGCGGCCCGAGCCGCCGTGGCCGACGCGCGGCGCGCGACCGGCGTGGATCCGCCGCTCGAGGTCGGGATCATGGTCGAGGTCCCATCGGCGGCCGTGGAGGCGCGGCAGCTCGCCGCCTCGGCCGACTTCTTCTCGATCGGGACGAACGACCTCACCCAGTACACGATGGCCGCCGAGCGCGGAAACGAGCACGTCGGCCAGCTGCTGTCCGGGCCGCAACCCGCCGTCCTGAGGCTCGTCCGCGCGACCGTCGACGGCGCCGAGGCTCACGGGCGGTGGGTCGGCGTCTGCGGTGAGCTCGCGGGAGACCCCGCGGCCGCGGTGCTGCTCGTGGGCCTCGGGGTCACCGAGCTGAGCATGGCGGCTCCGCTCGTGGCCGAGGTCAAGCAGGCCCTGCGGTCGGTCTCGCTGGCCGATGCCGCCGAGGCGGCGAGGCGCGCACTGGACGCCCGCGACGCCGCCGAAGCACGGCGATTTGCAGCCGATCTTCTTTCATAAATCCGCTGGTACGATCGATCGCAGAGTGGACGCTGGCGCGCTGAGAACAGCGGGTAAAGGCAGCGCGCGGGCCAGCGCCCTGATCCTGGCCGGCACGAGCCTGCGGATCGTGGCCACCCCGGTGGTGATGGCCCTGATCCTCGGCCATTCCTGGACCGCGGCAGCGGTCGTGTTCCTGGCGGTGTCGAGCACCGACTGGTTCGACGGCCGACTCGCCCGCCGCTGGAACGTGAGCTCACGGCTGGGGTCGTTCCTCGACACGACCGCCGACAAGCTCCTGGTCACCGGCGTGCTGGTGGCGCTGGTCGCCGTGGGACGGGCGTCGCCGTGGTTGTCGATCCTGATCATCGGCCGCGAGCTGAGCGTGCTCGGCCTCCGGGCCGCGGTGGCGGCGCAGGGCCTGCATCTCGAGGCGTCGATGCTTGGGAAGTGGAAGGCCACCGTGCAGTTCGTCGCGCTGGCGCTCGTGATGCTCCGCCCGAACGTGGTCATCTTCGGTGCGTACCTCGACCAGTGGCTGCTGGCCCTCGCCGCGTTGGTCACGGTGTGGTCTGGCGTCGACTACTTCGTGCGCTTCTCCTCCGCGCTTCGCGGTCAAACATGAGCCGCGTGTTCGTTACCGGGGGCAGCGGCTTCGTCGGCCGCGCACTGGTGCAGCGGCTGGTGGGCCGGGGGGACGAGGTCGTCGCGCTCGCCCGCTCCCCGGAGTCCGAGGCCGTCCTAGCCGGGCTCGGCGCCCAGGTCGCGCGTGGCGATCTGCTCGACGAGGACGCCATGTCTGCCGGAATGCAGCGTTGTGAGGTCGTCTTCAACGTGGCCGGCGTGAACAGGCTGTGCGTCGATGACGCGACCGCGATGATGCGCGCCAACGTCGAAGCGCCGCGCGCCGCCGTGCGAGCCGCCGCCCGGGCCGACGTGCCGCGCGTCGTCCACACCTCCTCGGCGGCGACGCTCGGCGAGCCCCAGGGAGTGATCGGGAGCGAGCAGACCCCGCACCGAGGCTGGTATCTCTCGACCTACGAACGGTCCAAGACCGAGGGCGAGCGCGCGGCGTTCGAAGCCGGCCGCAGCTCCGGCGTCGAGGTCGTTTGCGTGAACCCCTCGTCGGTCCAAGGGCCTGGCCGGACCGGCGGGACCGCCCGCTTCCTGCTCGCGTTCCTCGACGGTCGCCTGAAGGTGTTCGTGCCGACCAACGTGAGCCTGGTCGACATCGCGGACTGCACCGAGGGCCATCTGCTCGCCGCCGAGCACGGAGCGACCGGCGAGCGCTACGTGCTCAACGGGATGACGCTGACGATCACGGAGGCGCTGGCGCTCGCCAGCGACGTCGCCGGCGTTGGCGGCAAGCCGCGCCTGGTGACCCGGCCGGTGGCGATCGCCGCCGCCTATGCGGTCGAGCATGGCTTTCGGTTGGCCCGCCGTCGCCCGCCGATCTGCCGCGAGATGGTGAGGACGCTGCTGCACGGCCACCGCTACGACGGTTCGCGGGCCACGCGGGAGCTCGGCCTCCGCTACACGAGCCCGCGGGAGACGCTGCGCCGGACGGTGGATTGGGCGCGTGATGCGGGGCTGCTGCGGTCACGCTGACAAAGGAGCGGCGGCACCGGAGTGCCGCCGCTCGCCCTGCGATTTGTAGTTGTCGAACCGGCTAGGTCGGAAGCGTTCCTTCTCCGGGCACCCTTCCACCTTCCGGCTCCTCGGCCTCGGCTCTTCGCGCCGCGAGGATCGGGGCGATGATGCGGTCGTAACCAGGCACCGCTAACGCCGCCCCTGCCAGAGGTGCGAGTAACGGCACCCAGAAGTAGTCGTTGATCCATCCGTAGTTGCCGGGGAACGCTATCTTCCCCCAGCCCGCGATCCACGCGAAGATCCGCGGGCCGAAGTCACGGGCCGGGTTGATCGCGTATCCGGAGTTCGCGCCGAACGACATACCGACGGCCAGCACGACGAAGCCGACGATAAGCGGTCCAAGGTTCGAACCCGGCGCCAGGTTCGTCTCGTCGGTCACGGCGAAAACGAACAGGGCCAGGAAGAACGTACCCACAATTTCGTCGACTACCGGTCCTAAGACGCTGTGGAAATACGGCGCTGGGAACGTCGCGAACGTGCTGTAGGTAGGCAGCGAGTTCGCGTGTCCCTTGATGATGTGGTTGACCTGGTCGTAGTGGTTGATCGCGTTGTTGTAGACCAGAAACACGAGCGCGGCGCCGACGAATGCGCCGAGTATCTGGACTACCCAGTAGGGCACAACCTTGTTCCACGGCAACTGCTTGCGCAGCGCCGCACCCAGCGTGATCGCCGGGTTGATGTGGGCGCCCGTTACGCCGCCGACGGTATAGATGGCGAAGGTGACCGCCATCGCCCACCCGAAGGTGATGAGGAGCCAGTCGCCGGCGCCGAGGAGCGCGGTCGCTTGGCTGACGGTGCGCCCAGACCCGATCAGGGCCCAGAGCATCGCCACTACCCCGTCACCGAAGCAGATGAGGATGAACGTACCGAAGAACTCGGCCGTCAACTCGCCGCCGAGGCCCGCGCCAAATATGCCGCGTCGCCCCGTATTTGAACTTACTGCCACAGATCCTCCTCCCAAGACGTTGGGTTTAAGGAAATGACCTTTGTCTCGAGCTCGGCACTACAGCCCGAGGATTCGGCGCGCCCTCGATGCCTCCTGCTGGCTCTAGCGGGCCGCCGCCATTTGCAATCACGGTGTCGCTGGCGTCGCCGGTCAAGCGTGGCGACGGCAGTGGGGCACCGAGGACCGTGGAGCTTCCGGAGCCGAGGCCACGGACGCCGTTTCGAGTAGGCCCGAAGTCTGCGCTCGATCGGAACGTCGGCTTCGAGTGTGACTGCGCTCAAACGGCACCACCCTCAACCTCGGCGGGACCGACGCCTGGCATCGGTCCATGAGCACCACAGGGCGCGGGCGAGATTACCAGACTGCGTTCGGCAGTGTCAAACCACGTTTGCACGCTCCGAGCGGGGTCTCTGACCTCAATTGAGCCGCTCTCACCCGCGCCAAACCCGCGACTTTGTGGCGAGAGTGTCACGGGAAACCTGCATAGCACGACGATGTCGGCCCCAGGTCCGAGCCCCGTCGTACTAACCATGCTCTTCATGCATAACACGACAGGCCTCGCCATCCGGCGAACGATTGTCGTGCTATGCAGGTTTTTTGGTCGGGTGCGATGGCGCCCGACCCTCCGTCCCCCTTCCCCAGCGCCGTTTACCGAGCCGATCGCCAACCAGGGGCTCACGCGTGCTGGAGCTGGGCGAGCATCGCCGTCACGTCGGCCTGCATGTGATCGGCGAGCTGGTCGACGTCCGGCACGAGCGTCGGATCTGCGGTCAGCCCGAAGTTCAGCGTGTCGTAGAGCGACACGACCGCGATCCGGAGCGCGTGGTGCTCTCGGATCTCGGCGATCGAGTAGAGCGCCCGCACCGGGGCACCCAGGACGTGGACCGGCCGACGGGGCCCCGGGACGTTCGAGACGTTCAGGGCAAAAGACCGAGAGTTGGTCAGGACGCGCTCGGCGAAGGACCGCAGCGGCGGGGCGTGCGCCAGCCCGCGCATGAGCTCGTCCAGCTCCCGGGCATCGTGGCCCTCCTTGCGCACGCGCGTCGCGCGACGGATCGCCCGCAGGCGGTCCACGGGGTCGGCCTCGAGCGGCACGTCGAGGCAGAAGAACGAGTCGCGGTTGCCCTCCTTGGCGCCGTGGTCCCCGCCTGGGGCGGGGTCGTGGAGGCTCACCGGAACCTTGATTCGAACCGCGCCGAGATGGCCATGGCGGTCCTCGAGCCACCGCCGCAGCCCGCCCGCGACGACGGTCAATACGGCGTCGTTGATCGTCGCGCCGTCGGTGGCCCGCGCCACGGACCGCAGTCCATCGAATTCGACCGAGGTGAACGCGACCGCCCTCCGCGCGGCGATGTGCCCGTTGAAGGGAGAGCGATGCCACGGGTGAGGAGCCTCGCGTGCCGCCGCTCGAAGGCCGGCGAACCGGTGCTCGACCGCCGGGCTCACGCCCTTCTTGGTGGCCGCCGAGGTTCTCCTCCGCGGCGCGTCCGGCTGCTCGTCCCACAGCGCGGCGTCGGCCACGCGCATCGCCGTGGTCCCATCGGCGAGCGCATGGTGGATTCGCCACACCAGCGCGCTGCCCCCTCCGGCGAGGCTCGGGATGACGTCTATTCGCCACAGCGGCCGGAAGCGGTCCAACCGCTGCTCGAAGACGCGCGCCACGGCGGCTCTCAGCCCCGCCATGTCGAGCGGCTCCCCGCCGCCGGTGAGCACCACGTGCTCGTCGAGATCGAGATCGGGATCCAGCACCCAGGACGGCGTGCCATCGACGTCGGAGAGGCGCATCCGCAGCGGGAGCGCCCGGTCGAGGCGGGCGGCGATCGATGCTCGCAGCGCCACGGGGTCGATCCGATCCCCCAACACGATCACCTTGCACGTGTGCCCCGCGACGGTCTCGGTCTCCAGCCCGAGGATGGTCAGATCCTCGATCGAGAGCGGCCTCACCACCTCGGGGGACGCCGGACCGTCGGACCTCGTCGTCATGCCCGACATAGCGCCGCCGACCTTATCGCGCGGTGGATGATTTTCTAGAGACTTTGGGGCACTAGCCCGGCAAAGTGTCGGTCGAGCTCGTTTGCGTAGCTGGCGCCGAGCGTGGCGCCGATGTCTGACAGCCACTTGCTGAATGCGATCTGGCCGAGGGGCGGCGAGTGGGATACGAGCCTCCCGGCCATCAGGCCGCGAATCTCGTCCCGCGTCAGGACGACGTCGCGCACGAGCAGGCCGAGCGCGCGCGATGCCGCCGCCATCACGACCGGCGGGACGTGCACGATGGGCGCGTGGCTGCCGACGGCGGCACGGACGGCGGTGACGAGCTGCTCGAACGTCATCGTCTCGGGACCCGCGGCGTCGACGATCGCGTCACCGTTGGCGTCGGCCTGCTCGACACATATGCGCGCGACGTCAGCGGCATGCACGGGCTGTACCGGGTAGCGGCCGCCGCCGGGGATCGCGAACAGCGGCATCCGCCTCAGGATCCAGGCGATGTTGTTCGTGAGGACGTCGCGGGTGCCGCCGAAGACCAGGGTGGGGCGCACGATCGAGTACGGGAGTTCGACCTCCGCCAGCGCCCGTTCGACCAGAGCCTTACCGCGGAAGTAGGGGAGCCGCGACTCGAGCGACGGGTTCGAGATGCTGAGGTGGACGACCCGCGCAGCGCCGGCGCGCCGGGCCGCGAAGAACAGCGTCCGCGAGTTCGCCACCGCGGTGGCGAACGTCGTCCGGTCGTGGTCGAACCTGACCCAATAGGTGTTGTAGACGTTCGTCACGCCTTCGAGGCTGCGTGCCAACGCCGCCACATCGTCGAACCGGTAGCGGCGTGCGTCGACCCGGCCCTGGAGCGGATGGGGCCGGTCGGGGTGGAACGTCAGCGTTCTCACCTCCCGTCCCGACTCCAGCAGCCGCTCGGCGATGTGACTGCCCGCGTAGCTGAACGCTCCGGTGACGAGGTCGATGCCGGTGTCGGCCTTGCTCATGATCGTCCCGAGGGCAGGAGCGCGCCGGCGAGCGGGGCGTACCTGACGCCGAGGTCGAGCAGTGACTCGGCGGCCGCCCGGTCCTGGTCGAGCTGGCTGAGCATGTCGATGCCCAGGTACAGCGCGACGATCGCGAATGCGATATCGCGCGGAGGGACGATCGCCTCGAACACCGAGCCGGCGAGGAGCTCGGTCAGCTTGTCCTGCACCAGCGCAATCCAGGGCTCGATGCGCGCCACCACGCCGCGGCCGAGCTCCCGATCGGACATGCCGCCCGCGACCAGCTCAGCCAGCACCGTGACGTAACCCTGCTCGAGGTCGGCGGCGTAGATCTCCCGCGCGAGCGCCGCCAGTTCGGGGACTGTCCGGGCGTCGTCGAACGCCGGGCGGTACGCGTCCATTCTCTGGTCGCTGACCAGGTCGAGTGCCGCCAGCAGAGCGTTTCGCACGCTGCCGAAGTGGTAGAAGATCAGCGCCTGGTTGAAGTCGCCGGTGCGAGCGATCTCGCGCGCGCTGGCGCCGTGGAACCCGGCCGTCTTGAGCGTCTCCACGGCGGCCTCAACGATCTCGAGCTTGGTGCCCGTGAGGGACCCGGCGGGCGTCATCGAATCGCCGAGTTTAGCAGTCGCTCAAAGCGATCGCTCAACCATTGACCGCCTCGACGTTCGTCCCGTCGGGATCGAGGACGTAGGCCGCGAAGTACCGCTCGCGGTACCCGCGCTCGCCTGGCGCCCCGTTGTCGCGGTAGCCGGCGGCCGTCGCCGCGTGATGGAACTCCTCGACCGTCTGGCGGTCGGGGGCGGGGAACGCCATGTGCAGGTGCTCGGTCGGTGGGCGGCCGTCGTCGACGAGCGAGAACGTCGCCCACGCGCCACGGAACTGCACGCCGGAGTCCCACCGTCGCCCCTCGCGCAGTCCCGTGTACCTGGCGATCGTCGTGTAGAACGCCTCGGCGGCTCGGAGGTCGCTGACGCCGATCCAGAGGTGATCGATGTGGCCGCCCCGGCGGGCGTCGCCGTGGTGCACGGCCTCGGCGCTGTTGCCGTCGGGATCGAGCAGGAACGCGCCGTAGTAGTCGGGCTTGTACTGCGGGCGCTCGCCGGGGTGCCCCGCGTCCTCGTAGTCGCCATCGACGCCGGCGCGCCAGAACTTCTCCACGTGCTCCCGGGACGGCGCCACGAACGCGACGTGCAGGTTCCGCGTGGGCGGGTGGTCGGGGTCGGCGGCGATGATCGCGAAGTCATCCCAGGCGACGATGTCCGCCGTGTTTTGGGTCGGCTCGATCTCGAGGGAGCCCAACACCGTCCGGTAGAAGCGCTCGGACGCCGCCCGGTCCTCGGTGCGGATCGTCACATGAGCGAACATCGGGCGACTGTAGCCTTCCGGGCACCATTTACCGATACGCTCGCCGCGAGGCGCGCAGCATGGGGAGTAGGGATTGACCGGATCCCGGCGAGAGGAAGGACCCGGATCCACGGCCAAGCGGCCGGTGGCTCCGCCGGTGAGCGAACGCGCCGGCGCTCCGCTCGCGTCCGTGATGCGGCTCCAGCGAGCGGTCGGAAACCGCGCCGTGGCGCAACTCGTCCAGCGCCAGCCGACGACCACGCCGACCAAGCCGGGAAGCGCGCCGGCCAAGGCACCGAGCGCGCCGGCGCCGCGGAACGCGGAGAAACTTCCCCTTTCTCTCTCCACCGATCCGAACGACGCCATCGTGTTCGAGACCCAGAAGAGCAAGCTCGGCGCGCTCGAGGTGTCCTGCACCGGTCGGCTCTCGGTGTACGGCTCGGCGACGTTCGATGGGGAGCAGATCCCGGCGGACGCAGACCTTCCGAAGGACCGCTCCAAGCATCCGTCGGTATCGCTGTGGACGGCGCAGCACGCGCGCGAGGTCGCCACGCGCACGCTCAGCGCCGTCGCCCCGACCGGCAGCGACAAGGAGATCGTCGTGAACATCGGCGGCCAGTCGCTCGTGCTCGATCTGGCGAGGGGGTTCGAGGGACTTCCGCCGTTCGGCGTCGCCGGCGAGTTCCACGTCTCGCCGCAGGAACTCGACTTTGGATCGCTCAAGATCCCGCACCCCAAGGTCCGGCTCGACGCCACGATCTGGATCACCCCCGGGCCGGCGAATGCGTTGGCTCAGCCCGCCCCGGCGGCCGACGACAACGCCGTGCTGTCCTACGGCTTCGCGGGCGGCAGCGCCAACTTCAGCGACAAGCACACTGATGGCACCCACACGACGCGCACCGGCGCGATCACGCTGTGGTCCTCGGTCAACCGGCTCGAGAAGGAGCTGCACGAAGACGTCCGCGACCATCCGGCCCTGAAGAACCGGGAGCAGAAGGTCGCGCTGCTCCAGGAGATGCGCCCGTACTTCGGTTCCGACGATCGGACGATCGAGCACTTCAAGCGGATCCGCCGCGTGTTCCTTCAGAGCGCTTCCAAGAAGAGCAACCTCTTCATGCACGACGAGGCGGCAGCGAGGTTGGAGGCTGTGCGGGACGAGCTCCCCGCCGGGACGATGCCCTCGAGCGAGATCGGCTGGCCGCGGTCCGCCTGCTCGCTGGGCGCCATCGGCAGCATCGGCAACCTTCACAACCTCGGTATGGCGGTCGACTTCAACGCCACCGAGATGCCCCATCTGTCCTCAACCCGCGACCTCGACCTCGTCCGCCTTGTCACCGGCGGGGTGCACCTCGATGTCCCCGAGATGTGGACCCGCCGGCAGGGTGCCTACGACGAGATGATCAAGCGGACCGCGGAGCGCGGGGCGATGGCCGATCCCGACCCGACCAGCGACGAGGGCAAGTTCATCGCCAAGACCGTGCAGGCCGCGCAGGACGCCTCCGATCGCTCCGAGCGCTTCAAGCACAGCCTCGACGTGACCGACAAGAATGGCGCCGTCGTCGTCGACGGCCAGGCCGAGATGGCGCGGCTGAAGGAGAGCTATCTGACCGCCCGCGCGAACAAGGTCGCGTGGAGCGACGCCGATCAGCAGGCGTTCACCCACCTGGTCAAGCCGTGGTCAGACACCGTCGACAAGGAGCTCGCCACTGCCGGCAAGGCCGCCGAGGCGGCGGGTTTCAAGCTCCAGGGTCTCGCCACCGGGAAGGCGCTCACCGATGAGCAGACGGCGCTGACCGCCGCGGTCGCCGCCGGGGCGAAGCTCCGCAAGGCGATCAAGGACGACACGCCGACCGAGAAGCAGGCCAAGGACCTCTCGGCGCTCTTGCCCAAGCTGCGCCAGCTCCTCCGGCGGGACGCGGCGCCCGCCGACGCCCAGCCCGACAACGCCGCGATGCTCGCCGAGCTCGACCAGCTGCTCGCCGCGGCGGCCATCCGGCTGAAGGGCTACGGCAAGGCGGTCTGGTACAACCGCGTCGCCGACCTGCGCCACGGTCTCGACTCGCCCGACTGGGTGCTCGGGACGGGCCGCCAGCTCGAGGTCGTCGACCCCTCGCCGGCGCAGATGGTCAAGCACGGTTTCTTCAACCTCCGCGAGCACTCGCAGAACGCCTCGGAGTCGGTGACGATCGACTTCATCAGGGCGATGGTCAAGCACGGGTTCCTGATGCTCGGCGCGTGGGACACGCCGGACTTCATGCACTTCGAATTGCGGTGGCAGGGCCCCGGCGCGCGGCATTAGATTCAGGGGCTCTACCTCGAGGGCCGCGTACGGGTGGCGCTGTGTATCGCCGGAGCCCGTGGTCGATCTGCGCTTGTGACCAAACCCGCGGATTTGTGCCGAGACTGTCACGGAAAACCTGCATAGCACGACAACGCCGGCGCCAGACACGAGCCCTGTCGTATTACGCATGCTCTTCATGCATGGCTCGACAGGCCTCGCCATCTCAGCCGGGATTGTCGTGCTGTGCAGGTTTTTGACGCGTGCGATGGCGCCCGCTCTCCTCTCCTTCCCCAGCGCCGTTCACCGGGCCGCCCGCCAATCGGGCTGCCGAGGGTCGGCAGCCACGAAGACCCAAGTCAGGGCTGCAAGCGCGACGCCAGGTAATCCCAGTCCCGGCTGAAGCGGTACGAGTAGTTCGCCGGCGGTAGCGGCGACTGCGTCTCGAGGAACCGCACCCGGCCCTGGCTCCGGTTGTAGAAGGCGTGGACGCAGCCGACCCCGGTCCAGAAGACGTCGCCGGCGTGGAGCGTGAACTCCTCGCCGTCGGCCACGGCGTCGACGTCGCCCTCGAGCACGTAGTAGGTCTCCTCGAACGGGTGGTCGTGGGGCTGCGCCAAGCCGCCCGGCTGGTACTCGACCATGAACATCTGGTGCAGGACAGCCCCAAGGCGCTGGTCCACGAGCATCTTGACGGCGATCCCGCTGTAGGCGAGCAGCGCCGTCGCCATGCTCGCCGACACCGTCGGGGCGTCCACGGCGGCGCCGATCTTGAGGTTGTCGACGTCCATCTCGCCGGCGCCGAGGCGGAAGAAGGATCGAGTGCGCGGGTCGCGGATGTCGAGCGCCGAGGCGGCGGCGCCGTCGGGCGCCGGGTCGCCGGTCCAGAACGTGTCCGGTTGGCCGGACAGGCGGGGCGCCGGCGAGTTGACGGCGATCCACACGGCGTCGCCGTCGCCCTCGTTGTTCCAGGCGTGCGGGACTCCGACGGGAACGAGCCCGCACTCGTTGGCCGCGAGCCCGTACGTCCGTCCGTCGACGGTCAGCTGGGGCCCGCCCGCGAGCACGTAGAAGCTCTGTTCGGTCGAGTGCAGGTGCGTGTCGACGTGCCCGCCCGGGTCGAGCGAGCAGAGCGTGAAGCCGGTGTGGACCGACTCGACCTGCCGCCCGACCAACGCGGCCGTGCGAAAACCGCTCGAGTGCGCTGCGAGGTCCGCCGGCGACTCCAGGTCGGTCTCGTCCGCTCGCTGGACGTGGTGGTATGGGGTCACAGGAGAATCCAGCCGGCGTCGACGGCGAGGTTCACGCCGTTGACGGCGCGGTTCTCGAGCAGGAACACCGCGGCGTCGGCCACGTCGTCCATCGTCACCAGGCGGCCGGTGGGGGTGCGCGCTTTCGTCCGCTCGAGCATCTCGCCGGCGTTCACCCAAGCCGGGCTGTCGCCGACGATCCCGGGGTGGATCGCGTTGACCCTCACCGGCGCGAGCTCGATGGCGAACGTCCGGACCATCGACGTCACGGCGCCATTCACGGTCGTGACCGTCGTGGAGCCGGGGTAGGGGCGCTCCCTCGCCTGTCCGCCGAACAGCAGCACCGATGTGTCGTCGTGCATGCTCGAGTGCAGGCAGTGGAGGACCTCCGTATAGCCCACCAACTTGAGGGTCGCCAGCCGGAGCGCCCGCTCGATGTCGTAGTCGCGAATCGTGTTCGCGTCCCGCTCGATCGCCGCGAGGACCACGTGATCGACCGCCTCAAGCGGGTCGAGCGCCGCCGCGATCTCCGCTGGCACCGTCAGATCGAGCGCCGCGCCCCTCGTCTCGCCGCCGATCTCCCGCGCGACCGCGCCCGACCGGGCCTCGTCGCGACCCGTGATGAGTACGGACTGGCCCCTTTCGGCGAAGCGCTCGGCGAGCCGGCGCCCGAGGCCCTGGGTCCCGCCGATGATTACTGTCGCTCCGCTTGCCATGCCCTGTTGCCCGTCCGGGTCGGTCTCTGGTAGAAGGGACTCTACGGAGATGGCTGATCGAATCTTGACGACCCATGCCGGGAGCCTTCCCCGGCCCGACGACCTCGCGGACATGATCTGGGCGCAGCAGGACGGCCAGGACGTGGACGAGGCGGCGCTCGAGGAGCGGATCGAGTCGGCGGTGAAGGAGATCGTCGAGAAGCAGCGCGACGCCGGCGTCGACATCGTCAGCGACGGCGAGATGAGCAAGACCGGCTTCAGCACCTACGTCAACCAGCGCTTCTCGGGGTTCGAGGGCAGCTCGGAGTTCCAGGCCGACGACGTTGCGCCGTTCCCCAACCTGGCGATGCGCCTGTTCAACACCCCGGCGATGGCGCACCTCGTGTTCGCCAACTGCGTGGGACCGGCGAAGCTGAAGGACAAGGATGCGGTTCACGAGGACGTCGCGCGGCTGAAGAGCGCGGTCGGCGACGGCGATCGCTCGAACGCTTTCATCGGCGCGATCAGCCCGGGACAGATCGCCTTCAATTACCCCGATCAGCACTACGGCTCGCACGAGACCTACCTCGCGGCGCTGGCCGACGAGCTGTCCTACGAGTACAAGGCGATCACCGACGCGGGGTTCAAGCTCCAGATCGACTCGCCCGACATGGCGATGGCCGCGCACTGCCGCTCGGTCGGCTCGGGCGCGTGTTCGAGGAGACACGGCTGCCGGAGGACCGCTCGGTCATTCTCGGCGTGATCGACGTGAAGTCCAACCACGTCGAACATCCACGCGTGGTCGCGGATCGGCTCGTTCAGCTGGGCAAGATCATCGGCAGGGACCGGCTCATCGCCGGGACGGACTGCGGCTTCGATACGTTCATCCGCTTCTCGCTGGTCGATCCGGACGTGGCGTGGCTCAAGCTGAAGTCGCTCTCCGAGGGCGCCGAGATCGCGTCCGGCGAGCTCTGAGCGGCCACTAGCCTTCGGCACATGGTCGATGACGCCTACCGCGTCGCGTTCACCGATTGGCTCGCGTGCGCGTGCGCGGGGGCGCGAGAGCGGGCCGCGAGCGCGGCTCGTGCTCTGGGCGACGGCCCCGTCGCCCGCGTGACGTTCGTGGCGACGGCCGGCCACGTGCTCGACTTCGACGACACGCTCGCCGACGGGATCGCACACGTGAGCGCCGCCACGGCGCCGGCGGCGCTCGTGCTGGCCGCCGACCGCGAGCTCTCGCTCGGCGAGATGCTGGACGCCTACGCCGAGGGATTCGAGGCCATGGGTGCGCTGGCGGCGGCGAGCCACCCGGCTCTGTACGACGCGGGGTGGCATCCGACGTCCGTGTGCGGTCCTGTCGGCGCCGCTGTCGCCGCCTCGCGGCTACTCGGTCTGGAGCCGGCGCAGCGTGAGAACGCGCTCGCGATCGCGGTGCTGCGAGCCGGCGCGACACGCGGAGCGTTCGGGTCGGATGGCAAGGCGATCCAGGTGGGCCTGGCCGCCGGAGCCGGCGTCCAGGCGGCTCTGATGGCGCAGGCCGGGGCGGTCGTGGACCGGGCGGCCATCCACGGCCCGCTCGGATTCGAGGCCGTACTCGGCGCGACCTGGCCGCCCTTGGAGGCCCGCGCCGAGCGCGCGATCGACCGCAACTGGATCAAGCTGCACCCGAGTTGCCTCGGCACGCACTCTCCGATCGACGTTGCGGCGCTGGCGCGCGACGATGGCTACGAGCTCGGAGACGATCGGCCGAGCGTGGTCGTCCATCCGGTGGCCCGCCAGGCCGCGCACCTCGACACCGTCAGCGACGGGCTCGGCGCCAAGTTCTCGATCCCATACTGCGTCGCCCACACGATCACGCACGGACCCCCGAGGGTGGCCGATTTCGTCGCGATCGACGACGCCACCGTCGAGCGATCGCGCCAGATCCACGTGGGTCTCGACGAGTCGCTGCCCGAGTTTGGAGCCGTGTTGATGGCCGGCGACGACGAGCTGGCCCGCGTTCCATGCCCCCGAGGCGCGCCCGAGCGTCCAGTCAGCGCGGCGGAGCTGGCGGGGAAGGTCGCGGACCTCGCCGGAGGCCGCCTCGACGGGATCCTCGACGATCTCAGCGCACCCGCCGCGACGGCGCTGGGCGCCGTTCGTGGTGCACTGGATGAGCCGGCGATCAGCGCCGACGGCCGAGGGCCCGCCAGGTTGCGGCCGAGATCCGCTCGATAGTCGCGATTCCATATCCCTCGGTGGGCTGCCCGCTGGTCAGCACGGCGATTAGGTAGCGGTGTCGCGGTCCAGCGACTTTGCCGATGCTGTTGACCTGCCAGTCGCCCGGATGAAGCGGAAGCCAGCCGTTCTTGAGCGCGACCGTCGCCTGCTTGCCCACGCCCGCCGAGACGCCCCACCTCTGGCTCGCGACGACGTGGTGCATGAGCTCGTACTCGTACGCACGTGAGCTGAAATCCAGGAGACGGTTGGCCATCATCACGCGACGGAGCAGCTCGAGCTGGTCGCTCGCGGTAGTCCAGCTGAGACCCCAATAGCCCGCGGCGTCAGGGGTGGTCTCGTCCATGCCGGCCTCGCGGTCGAACGCGCCGACGGCCGTGCTCCCGCCTTCCTCATCCCACAGCTTCTGGGCGTCATCGTTGTCGCTGTTCTCGATCATGTCCCGAGCCAGAGACTGCTGCGCCGGGGTCAGCCCCTGACCAATGCGCTGACGCTCGTGGAGCAAGGTGGCGAGAATGTCGACCTTCATGATGCTCGCGGTCTGCTCCCGGACGTGCGAGCGATAGAGGTACGTGGCGCGGCTGGAA
Source organism: uncultured Solirubrobacterales bacterium (assembly GCA_963810015.1). Classification (GTDB taxonomy): domain Bacteria; phylum Actinomycetota; class Thermoleophilia; order Solirubrobacterales; family Solirubrobacteraceae; genus Palsa-465. The sequence continues at coordinate 408,860 of CAWEMC010000031.1, read as the reverse complement.
ATGTCGTAGACGGCGGCGGAAACGGTCCCGCGCCTGTGGGCGAGGTAAGCGCGCAGCGACGGCCGCGCGAAAGGGTTGGTCGCTGCGCTGGCGGCACGCGCGGGAACCAGAACAGCGACGGCAACCAGACCGAGAGCTACTAGCGGCTTCATCTCGTGCGGAACCGTCCATGATTCCCGGGGTCCATTGCGGCAGTTCTCATCAGCTCACCTAGCGGCACTCGCTGTGCTGGCAGTGGCGGCGAGCCTATCCGTATGGTCGGCGCGCCGGCATCCGGGTCGATGGCTCGTGGTCTGGATGCGCGGGCTCGCGCTCTTGGTCCTCGCGGGGTGGATCGGGGAGTACGTCGCCGACGTCGTCCTCGGGACCTGGAGCGTCACCTACGACCTGCCGCTGCAGCTCACCGACGCCGTCTCGGTGGTCACGGTCCTCGCCCTGTGGACCCGTCGTCAGCTGCTGGTAGAGCTCACGTACTTCTGGTCGCTCACGGCCTCGCTCCAGGCGATCCTCACTCCCGATCTCGCCCAGACGTTCCCGAGCGTCTACTACCTCACCTACTTCATCTACCACGTCGGGGCGGTCGTCGCGGCGTGCCTGCTCGTGTTCGGCTGCCGGCTGTATCCCCGCCGGGGCGCGTTCTGGCGCGCGTTCGCCGTGACGCTGGCGTTCGCGGCGCTCGCCGGCGCGGCGGACATCATCACCGGTGGCAACTACATGTACCTGCGGGCCAAGCCCGCCCACAACTCGTTGCTGAACGTGATGGGACCGTGGCCGTGGTACATCGCCTCGACCGCGGCCCTCGCGCTGGCGATGCTCTACGCGTTGCAGCTGCTCGCGGACTGGGCGCGCCGCCGCGACACCGGTCCGGTCACGGTAGGACCCGCCGCCCCCACGCGAACTCGTCTCCAAGCCAGCTTCCCTTCAGCGGCAGCACATATACGCCCTGGCCGGAGGAGTTGATCACCCAGTTGTCGCCGAGGTAGATGCCGGCGTGGATGATGTTCGCCTCGGTCGCGGTGCTGTTGAAGTGAGCACTGCCGAAGAACAGGATGTCGCCCGGGCGTAGCTGCGAGTAGCCAAGGCGCTGGCGGCGCGCGATCTCGCCCGCCATCTGCGCCGCGGTACGCCCGTGAATCTGCTCGCCCCAGGGCAGGCCGGAGATCTTGTAGACGCGCCACACGAAGCCCGAGCAGTCAAAGCCGCCGTGCGGGAGCCTGTCGGCGGTGTTGTCGGTTGTCCCGCCCCAGACGTACGGGTAGCCGATCCGGGAAACGGCGATGCGCAGCGCGGTGAGCTGATCAGCTGTCATCGCCGGCAGCTGGTACGGGCTCAGCGTCTCGCGCGCGTAGCTCGCGCTCCAGCTCGCGTTGTCGAGGATCTGAGCGAACGACCAGGCGGCCTCGGCGCGAGTGATCTGATCGGTGGGGAACAGGTCGAACTGCTCGGTGGGCACTGGTTGCTCGTGCCGGAGACCGAGGAACCGCGCGACCACCTCGGTGCCGTAGAAGGAGGGCGGGCGCAGACCGGCCTGAGCGGTGACCTGCTGCACGTGGGTCGCGACGTCCGCCAGTCCGAGCTGATCGACCGCCATGGCGTCAAACCCGGTCACGGTGACGATCGCGTGTCGGGTGCGCACCACTGGCACTTGCTGCTGCAGACCCCACGCGAGTGGGTCGCGGTTGATCTGCGCGGCGAGCGCGGACATCGCGCCGTTGGCTTGCGAGGCGGTCAAGCGTGCCGCACCCTCGAAGTTGCGCCCGACGAGATAGCTGATCAACCCGGCGCGCACCACCTGGCGCTGTGCACCGTTGTCCCAGTTACCGAGCCCTGGCTTGGCGGCCGCGGTCGCGGTCGCCAAGCCAGCACCGGCGATTACGCAGGCAAGCGTTACGGGCAGCCGCCGAGAGAGCACCCGGACCTCATCGGCGCTACCCCGCGCGCGCGTGAATCGTCATGGACGCCCCGGTCAGAATCCCGACCCGCCGTGGGCTATGTTCACGGCAGTCCGATCGGCGAGGAGGCGACGTGAGAGCAGTGCGATTCGACAAATACGGGGGCATCGACGTACTGGACGTGCGTACGGTCGACGATCCTGTTCCCGGTCCAGGGCAGGTGCTGGTCGCGGTCAAGGCGGCCGGGATCAACCCGGGCGAGATCTCGATTCGCGAAGGGCTGCTTGACGCGCGATGGCCGGCGACGTTCCCGTCGGGCGAGGGATCTGATTTCGCTGGGGTCGTGCAGAGCGTCGGCGACGGCGTGACCGAGTTCGCCGCGGGTGATGAGGTGCTCGGCTGGACCGAGGAGCGCGCGAGCCATGCCGAGCTCGTCGCGGTCCCTGTGACTCAGCTCGCGGCCAAGCCGCCCGCCGTCCCATGGGAGGTCGCGGGATCTCTATTCGTCGTGGGAATGGCCGGCTACGCGTCGGTCCACGCCGTGGCGCCACAGGAGGGCGAGACGGTCGTCGTCTCGGCGGCGGCCGGGGGGGTCGGCTCTGTCGCCGTCCAGCTCGCACGTCGCACCGGCGCGACGGTGATCGGGCTGGCGGGCGAGCCCAACCACGATTGGCTGCGCCGCCACGGCGTCGTGCCCGTGACCTACGGCGAGGGGCAGGCCGACCGTATCCGTGAGGTGGCGCCAGCCGGCATCGACGCGTTCATCGACACGTTCGGAGGCGGGTATGTCGATCTGGCCATCGAGCTCGGCGTCGATCCGCAACGGATCAACACCATCAGCGACCGCGAGGCCGGGGAGAGGCTCGGCGTTCACATGCAGGGCACGCACGCGATCGCGACCGCGCCGCTGCTCGCGGAGCTCGTGGCGATGGTGGCCGACGGGAGCCTCGAGATCCCGATCGCCCGAACCTTCCCGCTCGACCAGGTCCGCGAGGCGTTCCGCGAGCTCGCCGAACGACACACGCACGGCAAGATCGTGCTGTTGCCAGGCTGACCGAATTCACCCCGCCCTGAGCCGGCGTGCTTGAATCGCGCCGTGCGCGATGGTCCTCCCGAGGTACTGGTCGTCGGCGCGGGCCCCTCGGGCCTGTTCGCCGATGCCGAGCTCGCGCGCCACGGGGTCAGCGCCCGCCTCGTCGAGCGCGAGTTGCAGCCGCACCGCCAGGCGCGCGCCACCGTCGTCCAGCCGGGGACGCTCGAGATCTTTTCGCGCGCCGGAACGCTCGAGCCGTTCCTCGCCCGATCAATGCATCTGGATTACGCGCGCGTGTTCAACGCCGAATTGGAGCCGGTCGGTGAGATTCCGTTCGCCGGCGCCGGCTGCCCGTGCGAGTTCCAGTGCAGCCTGCCCCAGTACCGAACCGAGGAGATCCTGACCGAGCTGCTCACGCAGCTCGGTGGCGCCGTCGAGCACGGCGTGTCCGCCAACTCAATGGAGACGACCGCCGACGACATCGCGGTCAGCCTCGAGCACGCCGACGGCACCGAGGAAACCCTGCGAGTGCAGTGGGTGATCGGCGCCGGTGGCGCCCACAGCATCACGCGCGATTCGATGGACGAGACCCTTGTCGGCGAGACGTATCCGGGCACGGCGTTGGCCGCTGACGTGCGCGTCAGCTGCGCGCTGCCCCGCGACGGAACGGCTCTGATCGCCAGTCCGGAGGGGTACATCTTGCTGGGGCCCCTGCCAGACGATCGGTGGATCACGTTCATCGGCGATCTGCACTCCGACGAGGCCGAGCGCCTGAACCAGGAGGTGTCGCTCGATGCGGTTGCGGCGAGCATCGAGCGGCGTGCCGGCGACCGCGTAGCACTCGAGGACATCGCGTGGGCATCGCCGTTTCACATGCACCGGCGCCTGGTCTCGCGCCTGGCCGGCGAACGCCGGTTTCTGCTCGGCGACGCCGGCCACCTTTCCAGCCCGTTCGGAGGGGAGGGGTTGAACTCGGGTCTGCAGGACGCGCACAACCTTGCCTGGAAACTCGCCCTGGTCCTCCAGGGCCGAGGCCGTCCGGACCTGTTGGACAGCTTCGCCTCCGAGCGTCTGAGCGCCGACGCGCACGTCCTCAAGGTCTCAGACCACATTCATCAGATGGCTCACGCGGCCGTCCAGGCGGCTCGGACCGGAGACCGGCCCGCTCCGCCGACGCCGGAGCAGGTGGCGGCCGTGGTGCAATCTCGCGCGATGCTCGATGTCACCTACGCCGGCAGCCCCCTGGTCGGCGAGTACGTGGCGTCGGAGGCCGACATGCCGTCGCATCCAGCTCCCGGGGAGCGCTATCCCGATCGGACCGCGCTCGGCGGCACCGGACATCACGTCCTCGTCTTCGGCGAGGCGGACGAGCCGGCGCTTGCGCGGCTGCAAGAGCGCTGGGGCGGGCTCGTCGAGGTCGTCAGGTCCGACGGCGATCCGGCACGAGCTGGGCTACGAGACGGCGGCGCGGTCCTGGTCCGCCCCGACGGGCACATCGGCTTTCGCGCCAGGCCGGCCGACGCCGCCGGCCTCGGCGCGCTCGACTCTCACCTCGACTCCTACCTCATCCCCGCCTGAGGCGGACGGCTTCACTCCTCGGATGCGGAATGCTCGGCGGCGTCGTCGAGCCCCGCCCGTTCGAGCGTCGACGCGAGAGCGTGCGCAGAACGGACGAGCTCCGCGGAGGACTCCTTGGCGGCTGAGTATGCCCTGAGCAGGGCGGCGTGCTGCTCGCCCAGTTCCTCCATGCGCTGCTGTAGTGCAGCGTGGGTCTCCCGCAGGGCCTCCTGGCGCTCGGTCTCAGATGCAAGCGTCGCTCGGAGGTCGCGCTCGGCCGCGGCGTAGCCCTCACGCTCGAGCTCGAAGTCGTTTCGCATCGTCTCGGCGATCGAGTGGGCCTCGGCGACTCGCCGCTCGAGGTCGCCCATCTCGGCCAGGCGCTGCTCGGCCTCGGCGGCGCGCTCGACGGCATCGCGGTTCGCCTCGGCCTCGCTCTTGGCGCGCTCGAGATCCGCCCACACGGCGTCGCGCTCGTCGCGCGTGGCCTCGAGTTCCTCACGGACCTTGTCGAGCTCCTCGCGGACCTTGCGGAGCTCGTCGCGAGCCTGGTCGAGCTCGTCGCGGGCCTGATCGATCGCGGAGCGCGCCGCGTCGCGCTCGTCACGAAAAGTCTGGGACTCGCAGCGGGCGGCGTCCAGCTCCGAGCGAGCGCCGTCGAGTTCCGAGCACGTGGCGTCGAGTCTCGACTGTGCCGCGTCGAGCTCAACGCGCGCACCCTCGCGCTCCGCGCGTGCCGCCTCGAGCTCGACCCGCGCGTCGTTGAGCTCCGATCGCGTGGCGTGCTGCTCGGTCCGGGCCGTGTCCAGCTCGGCGCTCAAAGCCCCCAGTTCGGAGCGCGCCACATCGAGCGCGCCCAGCGCCGCGTCACGCTCGCCCCGCGCCGTTTCGAGGTCCGAGTTGGCGCTCTCGAGGTCGGCCCCGAGCGCGGCGAGCTCCGCCCGGGTCGCGTCCTGCGCGGCCTCGCGCTCGGCCCGCGCCGTCTCCACCTCCGACCGGGCGGACTCGAGTGCCCCGTTGGCCTCCTCGAGCTGCGCCCGCAGTTGGTCGAGCTCGGCAGTGTCGATCGCCGGGTCGGCGGGCTCCGCCGGCGCCGGCTCCTCGACTGCGGTCTCAGCCGCCGGCTCGGGTACGGGGGGCGGGGATATGTCGGCCTGGGTTACGGGGAGACCGGCGCCACCGGACTCCTTCGGCGCCAGCGGCAGGCGCGCCGCCAGCTCCTCGATCAGGTTCGCGGACGCGACCGCCGCCTGCACGTCCAGGTGCGTCATGAACGTGATGTCGCTCAGCGCCAGCGAGTCCGACGGGTCGGCCATCGCGACGAGCAGGCTCCCGTCGGGCTCGAACGCCAAGGGCACCGCCTTGTAGCGCTGTGCCGCGTTCGGCGGCAGGAGGTTGGCGGCCTCGGGGTCCACTTCGAACTCGGTCAGATCGATGTGGCTGAGCCCGTAACGGGCGGCGAGCGCGCGGGCGAGGTCGTCCTCGGTGAGCCGTCCCTCCTGGACGAGAATCTGGCCCACGTTGGCGCGCGACAGCCGCGCGTCCTGCACCGCGCGGTTCACGTGCTGTTCGTCTACCAGGCCGAGCTCGATGATCACATCGCTGAGGAAGCGCGGCCCGCCGTCCGGCGAGCCGTACGAGGTCATTCCGGGACGCAGCTGAGTGGAGCTGGTGCTCATCATCCCTGCGCCACGTTCGCGATCGGCTCGGCCCCGAGCGCGTCCTCGGCGCGCGCGAGCGCGGCCGCGGCGGACTCCGCATCGCTCAGGGACTCGATCCCGCACGCGAGCTCGAGCCGTTCGGGCCGCTGGCTCAGCTTGCGCTCGAACGACCCTTCGAGGCGCGCCCGGAAAGCCTCCACGCCCTGGATCCCCTTGCAGCCGACGAGGATCACGCCGAACACGTCGTCGGCCACCCGTCCGGCGATGTCGGTGCGCCGGACGTCGGCCTCGATCACCTCGCCGGTGCTCTGAAGCAGTAGGTCGGCAACTGCGTGGCCGCTGGTCGCGCGTGCGTCCTCGATGCCAAGCGGCTTGAGCGCCACGACGTAGGACTCGGTGATACCGCGCTGGGTCAGATGCCACTCTCGGTCGAGCTGTTCGAGGAATGCGTCGCGCAGCGGGAGCCCGGTGAGAGGGTCGCCGGTGAGCGCCCGCTGCTGGGCGACGAGGCGCCGCAGCTGGCCCTCGCGGGCGACGTATTCCCACTCGTAGGAGAGGAGCCGAGCGGCAATCGTGAGCAGCGCCAGGTCGCCCTCGTCGTAGCGTTCGCGATCCGTGCTCATCGCGCACACGCTCGCCACCCGAGTGCCGTCGCCGAGCTCGACCGGCGCGGCCACGTAGCTCTCGACCTGCACGACCTTCTGTAGTTCGAGCTCCGAGTAGACCGGATCCTCGGACGCCCGCCCGACGAGCGCCGGCGTCTTGTCGTTGGCCATGTGCACGCAGAACGACTCCCGCAGCGGGAGGCGGCTCCCGCCGTCGAGCGCCCCGAGCTCTTCGCCGCGAGCGTCGAGCACCCGATACTCGTCGGTGTTGTAGTTGAGTTCTGCGAAGATCACGCGCCCCGCTGGCAGCTGATCCTCCAGCAGGGTCAGCACTGAGCGCACGGCGTCGCCGAGTGTCGCGAAGCGGCGCGCGCAGAGCCGACCGAATTCCGACACAACAGGCTCTGCCATACGAGCCTTGTCGGTCCGATGCCCGTTTCGCTTAAGCGTTTCGTCCAGCCGCAACCGTCCGGCCGAGGGCTCAGCGCAGGACGAATCCGGTGCCGATCGGGTCGCGAGGGTCGAGCACGAAGCGGTGCTCGCCCGTCTTGTACGCCATCCCGGTGACCTCGGTCACGACGCCGTCCGAGCTCGCACTCAACACTCGCGCGGTGAACGTTCCGCCGGCGATCCCGTCATGGCGGAAGACGTCGCCCTCACCGAGCTGACCATCGGCGTGGAGCAGCGCGCATCGCGCCGACGTTCCCGAGCCGCACGGCGAGCGGTCAACCTCGCCGTCGGCGAAGATCGTCACGTTGCGCTGATGCAGCGGCCCGAGCTCGTCGTAGAGGATCGTCCCGTAGATGCCGGATAGCCGCTCGTCGCCGGGATGGCGCGCGACGTCGCTGTCCCGAAGCGCTCGTTTGACCTCGCGTCCGGCCGCGATCAGCCCGGTTAGGTCGCCGGGGGCGACGCGCAGGCCGAACGCCGCGGCCGGAACCGACGCATAGATCGCCCCGCCGTAAGCGACGTCCGCCACGACCGGCCCGGCCGGCACCTCACGCGCGATCACGAACGACGGGACGTTTTCGAACGCCACGGACTCGGTGAGGCCGTGACGGCGGCGGACCCGGGCCACGACCCTTCCCGACGGCACGTCGATCGTCACCGCCGTCTCGCCATCGTCCGCCGCGTCGACGATTCCGGACTCGACCGCCCAGGCGCCGAGCGCGATCGTCCCGTGTCCGCACGCCGTGGAGTAGCCGTCCTTGTGCCAGAACAACACCCCGAGGTCCGCCCCGGGGTCGTCGGCCGGAACCAGGAAGCATCCGTACATGTCGGCGTGGCCGCGAGGCTCGTGACAGAGCAGGCGCCTGACCGCGTCGACGTCCTCGCTGCCGGCCGCGAACTCCCGTCGGCGGAGCACGGTCGTGCCCACGATCTCCGGAACGCCGCCGGTCACGATCCGGAACGGCTCGCCGGCGGTGTGGTAGTCGGTCGTGGTGACGATGAACCGGCCTGTCAAGAACCGGGATTCTGGTATAAGCCGCGGGTTATTGCTGGAGGGAGCCAGACCTCCCCCCGGGCACCTAGTGTGGAGGTGGGTCGTGGCGAAGGGACTGCGTTTCCTCGGACTGCTGGTCGTGGGGCTGCTCGTGATGTCGGCGTCGAATGCGACGGGGTCGCCGTCGATGGTCGCGATCGGGGGCACCCCGCGGGTCCCGGCGAATGCCAGGGCGCTCGGGGCCGTGTCCGCCTCGACGTCGGTGTCCGGCGAGCTCGTACTCAAGCCCCGGAACAACGGCGCACTGCAGCGCTTCATCTCCGCGGTGACCGACAAGAGCTCGTCCATGTTCCACCAGTACCTGGCGCCGGGCGCGTTCGCCGCCCGGTTCGGTCCGAGCAGCGCGACGATCGGCGCCGTCCGCTCGCAGCTTCAAAACGAGGGCCTCCACGTGAGCAGCGTGTCGAGCGACGGGCTGTTCATGCGCTTCAGTGGGACGGCCAGCCGCGTCGAGAACGCCTTCCACACCGGACTTGCGAGCTACCGCCTGGCAAACGGAACGATGGGGCGGGCGACGACGTCCGCACCGGCGCTGCCGTCGACGGTGTCGGGATCGGTCACGGCGGTTCTCGGCCTCACCGACCTTGTCCACGAGCAACCCGGGGTGATTCACCGGCCCACGTCGGCCACGCGGACGTTCCCGGCCGCCAAGGCCGCGAGCTTCCCGCATCCTCCCGGATCTCCAACTGCGTGTTCGGACGCGAGCCAGGCCGCGATCGCGAATGGGGGACTGACCGCCGATCAAATAGGCGATGCCTACGGCGCTTTCGGCCTCTACAAGACGGGCGACTTCGGTGCCGTACAGCACATCGCCATCTACGAGCTCGAGCCGTTCGCGCGATCGGACGTCAAGACTTTTGATACCTGCTTCTTCGGGGCGACGGCGGCGGCCAGCATGCTCGGCCGGCTGCACGTGGTCCCGGTCGAGGGCGGGCAGCCCGCCGGCAGCGGGAGCGGCGAGGCGATCCTCGACGTCGAGAACATCTCCGCGCTGGCGCCGGGCGCCACCATCGACGTCTACGAGGGGCCGAGCCCCACCGCCAACGGCCTCGACTATGACCCCGTCGACCCCTACGTGAAAATCGTCGACAACGATCGCGACCAGATCATAAGCACGAGCTGGGGGCTCTGCGAGCAGGCGATCCAGGCGGGCCAGCCCGGTCTCCAGCAGGCTGAGAACTACGTGTTCGAGCAGGCCGCGGCGCAGGGCCAGTCGGTGTTCGACGCCGCCGGCGACAACGGCTCGGACGACTGCAACACGGACGAGACCTCCACGCCGGTCGCCGGCCAGAACCCGGTGTCGGTCGACGACCCGACGGCCCAGCCGTACGTGATCGGGGTGGGCGGAACGACGATCGACGACGCCACGCAGCCGCCTTTGGAGCACGTCTGGAACGACGGCGCGTTCTTCGGTGCGGGCGGTGGTGGGATCTCGATGTCGTGGACGATGCCGGCTTGGCAGCGACAGGCGAAGGTGCCGGGGATGGCACTGCCGGGGAGCGCCGACTACAGCAACGCCAACGCCGTCGAGCAAAGCTTTGGCTACAAGCCCAATTTCTGCCAGTCCTACGTTCCCGACACGACGTCCACGACCCCGTGTCGCCTCGTTCCCGACGTCTCGGCGGACGCTGACGAGTTCACCGGAGCGGTCACCGTGTATCAGGCGGCGTTCGGCGGGTGGGGCCCGTCCGGCGGGACCTCATCCTCGGCACCGATTTGGGCGGCGATGCTCGCGCTGGTCAATTCGTCGGCGACATGCAAGGCCAACGCGACGACGAGCAACGGCGTCGGGTTCGCCAGCCCGTTGCTCTACGCGGTGGGCTCGAACCCCAGTGCCGACGCGGCCTCGTTCAACGACGTCACGGCCGGCAACAACGACATCTACGGGCTAGACAACGGCCTCGTCTACCCGGCCACGACGGCATATGACCTGACAACCGGCCTGGGCTCGCCGCGACTCACGGGTCCCGGCGGGACCGCGGGGCTGGCCTACTACCTGTGCAGCTACGGCGCGAAAGTGAGCCGTCCGGTCGTCTCGGGGCTCAGCCCATCGTCGGGCAGTACCGCCGGCGGGGAGACCGTCCACATAACCGGCACCGGATTCGAGTCCGGTGGTGTTCCCAAGGTCGTCTCGGTGCAGGTCGGCTCGGCGGTGCTGCCATCCAGCGCCTTCACGGTCAACAGCGCCACGTCGATCACGGCGACGCTGCCGCCGGCCCGTGACACCGTGCCGCCGACCGCGCCCGCCCCTCAGGACGGCGCCGGGCCTGCCGACGTGCTCGTGCTTCTCAAGGGTGGCGAGGCCAGCATGCCGAGCCCGAAGTCGATCTTCCAGTACGTCGACACCAGCGCCACGAGCGTGATTCCGAGCGTCACCGGGGTCGTCCCGGTTGGCGACTCCGAGTCGGCGCCGGGACCGGTGACGATCATGGGTTCGGGCTTCAGCGGAACCACCCGGGTCACGTTCGGTGGCGTCCGCGCCACCAGTTTCACCGTGAACAGCCACTACCGGATCACCGCGACTCCGCCGCCGTACGCGTCGTCCACCAAGTGTGCGCCGCTCCCGACCACAGGCGTGTACGCCGGCGAGAATGCGACCAACGACATCTGTCAGGTCCAGGTCCGGGTCGCCAACGCCAACGGAACCAGCGCGACCGGGCACATCCGTCCACCGCTCGAGGGAGCGATCGCCGTCGACTCGCTGGGGGCGCTGGTCGCGCCGCCGGGTTGCGGCTGCGAGACGCTGCAGGCGCCGACCGAGTACGACTACGTCCCCACGCCGACGATCACCTCGGTGTCGACGACTGGCCCGGCGAGCCTGGCCAGTGAGGCCGGCACCAGCGTGATCACCATCCACGGCACCGGCCTCAATCCGCTGACGATCCTGTGGGCCGACTTCGGCGACCCGGCGTCCGCGGATTCGATGGACATCAACTACGTGTACATGACCGGCACGGAAATGCAGATCATGGCCGCCGGCGAGCCGGTGACCGTCGAGCGAGCGAAGGTTCCGATGAGCGTCAAGACGCTGGCCGGACAGTCGGCGCCGATCAACGTCACCTACGCGGGCATCCCCAACGTCACCGGGGTCGTCAACACGACCAACAGCACCTCGCTCGACGGCGTCTACGGCGGCCCTGACACCGGCAGAACCCCGATCGAGATCGATGGCCAGGGGTTCTCCGGCCAGGTAATCGCACCGATCGAGTTCAGCGACGTGGCCACGCCGTTCTCGTTCGGGACCCAGTACACGTACACCGTCAACGGCGACCGCCAGATCACGACCCAGACCGTGGCCCAGAACCCGGCGGTCGTCGACGTCCAGGTCTGCACGGTCACCGGATGCAGCCTGAACCCGCCGGCCGACGAGTTCATCCTGTATCCGCCGGGCGATCCGACGGTGACGTCGGTCAAGCCGGCATCGGGACCGGCCGCCGGGGGGACTCAGGTCACGATCGGCGGAGAGAATCTCGGCTGCCCGATCAACGTGTTCTTCGGATCGGCGCCGGCGGAGAACTTCGCGCCGACGCCCACCGGACTCGACTGCGGCTCGACGACCGACCTGCAGGCCATCTCGCCCGCGGGCACATCCGGAACGAGCGTGCCGGTGACAGTCACCACCGCAGAGAGCTACTTCACCGGCTCGGGACGGAGCGCCACGAGCGCGAACTTCACCTACAAGTAGACAGCTACCGCCACCACGGCCTGCGGCGCGCCTTCGCCAGGTGCGTCGCGGGTTCAACGAGCTCGCACAGATGCTCGCTCAGATGGTCGAGGTGCTCGCACAGCCAGATCGCGTGGCGCGAGTGTGTCGACTCCTCTATCGAGCCCCTGTTGGCGAATGCGGGGGGCGGCGGCAGCACCGGCTCGCCTTGACGCGATGGCCTGCCGACCTCCGCCGCGAGCTCGCCGTACCACTCGTCGAGGGCCTCAGTTCGGTAGGTGATCACGTCTCGCGCCGGGCCGAGGTCTTCGGCCTTGTCGGGCGGCATGCCGGCGACCGCGTGCGCGGTGAGGCGAAGGCGCAGCGAGCCGCCGACGAGGCGCCACAGCTCTTCCGGCTCCATGTGCTTGGTTCCCTGCTCCGCGCTGAATGCCCGCAAAGCATCGTCGAGCCGCAGGCCGGCCGTCACCGCCGCGGTTGCGTCCATCGGTCCGTCAGGGCGCAGGCCGGCGACCCAGTCAACCGCGTGCCTCAGATAGGACGCGCCGATGCGGTAGGCATCGGCGAGATCGTCGCCGACCACCGATGCCACGCCCCGCGGCCAGAACAGCGTGCCGACCACGAGGCTGACCGCGCATCCCAGCGCCACGTCCTCGATCCGCACCACTCCGACCCTCCATCCGACCGGGACGAGCAGGTTGAACAGCACCGCGATCAGGACCGTGAACGCGGCCTGGCCGACCGCGAACGGGGCCGTGCCGGGTGCGTACGCCGCCACCGCGACCGCGATCGGGAGCGCCACCCAGAGCGCCGTCGTATCGGTGCCGATCGCGACGATCAGAGCCGCGCCGACCAGGAAGCCCACCGCGGTCCCGACCAGCGCCCGGAACGCCGTCGAGCCGGTCGAGGACGCGTTCGTGCGCAGCACCGATAGCGTCCCGAACACCACCCAGAAGCCATGCTGGACGCTGGTGAGGTCGGCGACCAGCACCGCCAGCGCCAGCGCCAGTGAGCCGCGCAGGCTGTTGACGAACCAGACGGAACGCACGCTTGCGTGCCGGCGGGCGATACCCGAGTACTTCGCGAGGCCCGCCAGGCGGCGCCCGCCGCCGGGACCTGCCGTCGCTCCGCCGAACCAGCGGGTCCGCGCCTCGACAACCCAATCGGCGTCGACCAGGCGTCGCGCGAGCAGGCCGTTGGCTCCGATCACGAGCGCCGTGACGGCAAGCGCCTGCGCGTGGAACGCGAGGCGGGCCTGCTCCGCGTAGTCGTCGCGGCGCCGCGGCAGCCGGTGCAGCCGCATGATGCTCTCCCTGCGGCACTCCTCGAGGTGGTCGAGGTCGGGTCGGGTATCCGCGCCATCGAGCAACGACGCCACGTCGCGGAGCACGTCCGCAGAGGCCGCGAGCAGCGCACGATCCGCCGGGTCCGCCCCACTGGCGTCACTGCGCTCGTGGACCGCGTCGGTGAATAGCGCGGCGCACCACTCGAGCAGCTCGACGCCGTTCGCCAGCGCCTGGTCGGCCGTCGACAGCCCAGTCGGCGCGATCACCGTGGTATTGAAATTCGAGAGCAGCGTTTGCTTGGCGTCGATGCAGGTCGCCAGCTCGTCCTCGGACCCCCCACCCCGCAGCATCGCGTCGATCCCGTTTGCCAGTGCCGTCGCGAGGTCGCGGGCGGCCCGCCGGAGCGCGTCCCCTGGGCTCGGAGGCGACAGCGCCAGCACCGCGACGGTCCCTGCGACCGAAGCGAGCCACCATCCCGCGAGACGGTCGGGAACCATGCTCATCATTCCGGGCGACGCGGCGGGCAGCACGTAGGCGAGCAGCGCGCCGGTGACACCCGCGGCGGCGTTTGGACCCCCGATCCCGGCGAAGAACACGGCGAACGTCACGGGGACCGTCACGACCGCGGCGATGGCGACGCTCGAGTTAACGGCCGTCCCGATCGTCAGCAGCACGCTCCCCGCGACGGCAAGGCCGAAGTGGGCGACCAGCTTGTCCCGACGGGTCCCGCCGAAGCTGGCCAGCACGAGCGTTGCGAATCCTCCGAACGCGGCGAACGTCGCCATCTGAGGGTTCCCGATCGCCTTGTCGGTGATCGCGAACAGCCCCGGGATGACGAGCGTCGCCCGAAGCGCACGTAGCGCGGCTGGGCGTGACCACACCGGCAGAAACGGCGTTCCCCCGGAGGCTGCCCGCCAGCGACTCCTCAGTGTGGAGACCGTCAGTGCGTTCGCGCCGTCTGACAAGGGCAGCGAGTCTATCCACGGTCCGACGCCGGCCATCGGCCCGGGCGCGTCGATGAATTTCGACGGCGGCTGGGGTCCTTAGGACATATGTCACACCCATTTCCACGGCCGGTGCGTAGAACTGGTTGAGGCCTACCCCCGCCGCCGACCATCGTGCTCGCTCCCGAACAAACCGTCCCCGAATTCACGCTTCCAGCGCTCGACGTCCGCGCGATCGCTCGCCGGGCGGCAGTCCCGGCGCTGCTCGCTGCCGTGGCGGCGGCCGTCGTGCTCCTCGCCGGCGGCCGGATCGAGGCGTTCGCTGAGGCGCTGCGACGCGGACTCGACGCCAAGCCGGCGTGGGGAGTGGCCGGCGTGGTCTTCGAGTGCGCGTCGTTGGGCGGCTATGTCGCGCTGCTGTCGCTGGTCGCGGGGCACGCCACGCCGCGGATCCGTGCGCGCGAGAGCGCGCAGATCACGCTCGCCGGCGCCGCAGCGACGCGGCTGCTGCCGACTGCGGGTGCGGGCGGGGCCGCGTTGGCGGTGTGGTCGCTGCGCCGGGCGGGTCTGAGACCGCTCGCGGCCGCGCGAACGCTGCTCGCGTTCTTCGTTCTCCTCTACGCGGTGTTCCTCGGGGCGATCGTCGTCTCGGGGGCGGCGCTGACCCTCGGGCTCGTGGGCAGCCCCGGGCCGCTCGCGCTCAGCGCGATCCCCGCAACCGGTGCGGCGCTCGCGATCGGTCTGTGCCTCGTGCTCCGAACTCGTGCGAGATCACGGGCCGACACGAATGGTGAGGGCGGTCGGCTTCGGAGCGGCGCGCAGCTCGTGGGCAACGCAGTCCACGACGCGGTCGGTCTCGTCCTGTCCGGCGACCTGCGGCTCGCGGGCGCGATCGCGTACTGGACGTTCGACGCGGCCGTGCTGTGGGCGATGCTGCACGCGTTCGGCTCACCGCCGGCGCTGCCGGTCGTCGCGCTCGCCTATCTGATCGGTCAGGTGGCGACCACCGTCCCGCTTCCGGGCTCGGTCAGCGGCGGGATGACCGGCGTACTGATCGCCTTCGGTGTGCCCGTGGCGCTCGCCCTGCCGGCAGTGCTGGCCTACCGGACGATCGCCGTCTGGCTCCCCACGCCGGCGGCGATGGCGGCGATCCCGGGGCTCCGCGCCACGATCGCGCGCTGGGCGCGCGAAGACGAGCCGGCCGCGAAGCCGGCTCGCGTCTGAGCCCCGGCGCCGGCTCCCCGCGATGCCGCAGGGAGCCAGAGCCGTGGGTTCAGATCAGGTGGCGACCGACGACCCGTAGACGGTGCAGACCTTGCGCTTCCCGAGCGTCGTGGAGTTGTCAAACGCCATCTGGACAGTGACCACCTTGCCGGTCGACGTCTCGAACAGCACCGTGGTCGACGCGTCGAAGTCGCCCGAGGTGGTGGACAGAGCGACCCCCTTGTCGCCCTTGTTGAACGAGGTGTTGTGGATGATGTGAATCCGCCCCAGGCCATCAAAGATCCGCCCGAATATGTCGGCGGCACTCGCCGACGTGAACGCGAAGATGACCGGCTGGCCGCCGGTGCCACACCGAGCGTTGATCGTCAGCTGGTCGATGTTCACTACATTTGCGGTCTTTGAGCCGGGGGCGGCGATGTACGAGAACGTCCTCGTCACCGAGCCGGTGCTGGCCCGCACGGCCTTGTTACCGCCGCCCGAGGCACCAAACGATGTGCCCGCCGCTACTACTACTAACGCGATGGTCGACACGATCAGCGCCGCCGTCCCACGCGTCCCGAGAACACGCTTCATGATTGAGCTCCTCTCTCTCGCAGCTTGGATAGCCGCGACTTGTCGAGGCGCCCCCCAGTTGCGATGGTAACCAGTCGGCTAACCGCTCGTACCCGACCGCGACGGCGAGCTGTTCGCCTCGACGTCCGCGATCACGTCGACGTGCTCGCCGCGCCGCACGCGGGGTGCGGGCTTCTGATGCCACTCGCGCTGAGCTAGAACCAGCTGTCGCAGCGCGCTGCGCATGTCGGGCTCGGCCGCCTCGACGTGGTTGCTGCTCTCGACGCCCCTGCGGATCTGCTCGACGGCGATCCGGGTGATCTGCTCGAGAGCGTCCTCGGCGAGCTGCAACGCTCGCTCGATGATCTCGGCCACGCGCGAGTCGGTTGGCTCTCCTGTTGTCATGATGCCTCCCAGCTCCACGACTTGATTGCGCTTCACGGAGTGTCCCACCAACGCCACGGTTTCCAGCCACTTCGTAACCGAGTGCGAACCGGCGCCCACCAGTGACGCCACCCATTCCGCATCAAACCGCCTAGATCCGCCGCATGCGACCTGAAAGGACAGACGAGATGGCTCACGAACCGACGGCCGGAACCCTCGCCGAGAACCGGGTTGCCGGCGGACCCGGCGAGACGGCGTTCCTGTTCGACCTCGACGGAACGCTCATCGACAGCGTGTACCAGCACGTCGTCGCCTGGCGCGACGCCCTCGAGGAGGTCGGGATCAGCCTCGCCGTCTGGAAGATCCACCGCCGGATCGGCATGAGCGGCGGACTGTTCATCAACGCGCTCGGGCGAGAGCTCGGCACGGAGCTCGACGCACAGACGGCGAACAGGCTCCGCGAGCTCCATGCCGACGCCTACATCCGCAAGATCGACAGCGTGCGGCCACTCCCCGGCGCGGTCGACCTGCTCGCGACGCTCACCGAGCAGGGTGTGCCGTGGGCGATCGCGACCAGTGGCGCGCAGCGCTACGCCAAATTTGCGCTCGACCTACTTCACCTGCCCGCGGACACGCCGATGATCACGCGCGATCAGGTGCGCTACGCCAAGCCGGACCCCGACCTCTTCCTCACCGCGGCCGCGCGGATCGATGTCGACATCCTCGCCAGCGTCGTCGTGGGAGACAGCGTCTGGGATTTGCTCGCGGCCCAACGGGCGCGCGCGCTCGGCATCGGCCTCCTGTCGGGTGGCTACGGCCGCGAGGAGCTGATCTACTCGGGCGCGTTCCGCGTCTACGAGGATCCCGGCGATCTGCTGGCCCATCTGGACGAGGTGGGAGTCCGGCGGCCGATGTGATTTCGCGCCAGGCGGCGTATGATCGGCGGCGTGAGCGACGAAAGCATTGCCACGCGGATCGAGGCGCTCGTGGCCGAAGAGCACGGCCTGCGCAACCGGGAACAGGCAGACAGCGACAACCCCGATGCTCTGGACGCCGACAACGAGCGGTTGGAGGCCGTACAGGTCGAGCTGGACCGCTGCTGGGACCTGCTGCGCCAGCGCCGCGCCCTGCGAGAGGCGGGGGAGGACCCCGACCAGGCACAGGCGCGCGATGCCGACACCGTCGAGCGGTACTGGCAGTAGCGCGCTCGGTCGGTTGTCTTGTTGAAGGTCGTTCGCTCGCCGGCTGCACGGATCGGCAGGCGGCCGTAGACGCCGCTGGGGAAGCGGGCGGGAGCGGGCGCCATCGCACCCCTCCAAAACCTGCATAGCACGACAATCCCGGCCCAGATGGCGAGGCCTGTCGAGCTATGCATGAAGAGCATGCGTAGTACGACAGGGCTCGGACCTGGCGCCGGTGTTGTCGTGCTGTGCAGGTTCCCCGTGACACTCTCGGCACAAAGCCGCCGCTTTGGCGCAGGAGCAGCTCAAACCGCGGGCTCCGGCGACCCGCCAAAGCCCTCACCCGCCCTCCTTCCCAGCGCCGTTACAGTGCCGAGCACCCAGCAAGGCTGCTGAGAGTCCAACAGCCCCCGCCCGGACGAACGCTGGCGCCCGCCGGCGCCACCTACCCGAGCGCCCGCTCGTACTCGCGCATGATCCCGCTGCCCCCCACCGCCACGAAGCCCCCGCGCCGCAACATCGCGATCGAGCGGCTGTTGGCCGCGAGCACGCTGGCCCGCATCACCGAGTGGCCCTCTTCTCGTGCGCGCCGGGTGAGCTGGGCGACCATCGCCCCTCCGAGCCCGAGGCCCTGCCAGTCGTCGGCGACCGTGGCGGCGATCTCGACGACGCCTGGCGCGCCGCGGACCTGCACGTAGCGAACGACCGCCACGCCCCGCCCGGTGCGCGGGTCCATGGCCACCAGGGCCTCGTGGTCGTGGTGGTCGACGTTGACCAGGAAGTCGAGCTCTCGGGCGCTCAGGCTCGGCTTCGACGAGGCGAAGCGCAGGTAGCGCGACTCCTCGGACAGGTGCTCGATCGCCGCCTTGAGCCCGGCCCGGTCACCGCGGAGCACAGGACGGACGTACACGACGCTGCCGTCGCGGAGGGTCAACAAGGTGAGCTGTAACGGTCGCAAGCCGTCCTCCTGATCGAACTATCTGGTACCGTACCACGTCCGTTTCATCATGCAACTAACTTTTGTTAGGAGACGCTTGAGATGACCAATCTCACGGCGGCCAGCCAGCTCATGTCGCTGCTCGACATCGAGTTCGACGAGCGCTCGGCGACGCGCGTGAGCGGTTCGATTGCGGCCGACGAGCGCCACCATCAGCCGTGGGGCATCGTCCACGGAGGGCTGTACACGACGGCTATCGAGACGTTCGCGACGACGGGCGCGTTCGAGGCCGTCAAGGACCGGGGTCAGCGGGCGGTCGGCGTGGCGAACGCCACCGACTTCCTGCGCCCGCACCGCGCCGGCCGGTTGAACGTGGTCGCCACCGCGATCCACCAGGGGCGCACCCAGCAGCTGTGGCTCGTCGAGATCCGGCGCCCGGAGGACGACAAGCTCGTCGCCCGGGGTCAGGTCCGCCTGCAGAACGTCTAATTCGACGCAGACCGTCTAGGTCATCAACTCGAGGCACGCGAGCTGCATCCGGGTCGTCCCCCGGATCTCGACCAGCACGAACTCGACGTTGTCGCAGACGCGGCAGCGCGCCACCATCCCCGGCGCGCGCGTGTAGACCCGCAGCTCCGCGATCGGCCCGGTCGCGCCGCACACCGTGCAGCGCCCCGTCGCCATCGTCATGTCCTTGCCGTAGACGTCGTACAGCGCCCCGGCGATTGCGTTCCCGTCCAGTGGTTCCATAGTCACCTCGCGCTCAGTTGCCGGAGGGGCCGAACCGCTCGGTCTTGATGTGGCGCGGGTCGTGGCCGTCCTGGACGAGCC
Source organism: uncultured Solirubrobacterales bacterium (assembly GCA_963810015.1). Classification (GTDB taxonomy): domain Bacteria; phylum Actinomycetota; class Thermoleophilia; order Solirubrobacterales; family Solirubrobacteraceae; genus Palsa-465. The sequence goes on along the minus strand of CAWEMC010000031.1, from coordinate 389,605 downwards.
CGCCGGCCATCGCCTCGACGAAGCTGTTCGGTCCGCAGATGAAGATCGCTGGATGCTGGTCTGGCGGCCACGCGAGCTCGCGCAGGAGCTTCTGGTCGACGCGGCCGCGGTGTCCGCTCCAGTCGTCCGGCCACTCGCGCGTGAGCACGAACTCGATGCCGACGCCGTCATCGGCGGCCTGGAGCTCGTCCCGGTAGATCACGTCGCCGAGAGACCGCGACGAGTAGAGGAGCCGCAGCGGCACAGTGCTGCCTGCGGCCATGCGGTGGCGCAGCATCGACCGGAACGGCACGACCCCGGAGCCGCCCGCCAGCAGGAACAGCGGCGCGTCCCCCGGGGCCTCCCACACGAAGTAGCCGCCGATCGGGCCGCGGAGCTCGAGCTCGTCACCCGGACGGAGCACGTCGACGAGGTAGGGCGAGACCTCGCCATCGTCGAGTCGCTCGACGGTGAGCTCGAGGTGGGCGTCCTCCGGGCTCGAGGCGATCGAGTAGCTGCGTTGCGCCTGGTAGCCGTCCTCGGCGGTCAGCCGGACGTCGACGTGCTGACCGGCGTGGTGCCCGCGCCACTGCGGTACCTCGAGCATGATGCTCTTCGTGCGCGCCGTCTCATCGACGAGCTCGGCCACGGTACCGAGCTGCCAGTTCAGTCTCCCTGGTAGCGCTGTTCCAGCCATGGGTCACCGTGGTTGTGGTAGCCGTAGTTCTCCCAGAACCCCGGCTCGTCCTGGAGCGTCAACGTCAGGCCCCGCACCCACTTGGCGCTCTTCCAGAAGTACAGGTGCGGGACGAGCAGGCGCGCCGGGCCGCCGTGCTCGGGTTCGAGCGGTTCGCCGGCGTACTCATACGCGACCCACGCCTGGCCACCGGTCACGTCCGCCAACGCCAGGTTGGTCGTGTAGCCCCCATCGCAATAAGCCGTCAGGTACTCGGCGGAGGTGTCCAGGCCTTCGAGGAGCGTGTCCACCGATACGCCCTTCCACGTCGTGTCGAGCTTCGACCACTTCGTGACGCAGTGGATGTCGACGGTGAGGGATTCCGACGGGAGCGCGAGGAACTCCTGCCAGGGCCACGACGCCGACTTATCGACGACGCCCTGGATCGTGAAGCTCCACTGATCGAGCGGAGTATGCGGCGTCGGCCCGGCCGAAAGCACGGGGAAGTCGTGGGTCACGTACTGCCCCGGCGGCACGCGCGAGGGGTCCGCGTCGGACCGTCGGCGCCCGAGGAACCCGCGCGAGATGGGGGACATCAGGGTTGTCCTGTTGGGCTCATGCGCGTTCTCCTCTGGTTGCGCGTTGGGTAGGTACGTCAGCCTACATTCACCTGTGGCAAAGGATCGACCGCGCGGCTACGCTCTGCTCGAGGGTTATGCGGGGATACGCGTCCGCACAGGTGGCGATGGGGTTTCTGGCTGCGCTGCTGTTGGGCGGCTGCGGAGACCTGACCTCGTCGCCGGCCGCCGGCACCTTCAAGCCGCGGACTCCGGGTGTCCTCACGGTCGTGACGACCGATATCCCGACCCCGGGGTTCTGGGAGGGGACGCCAACGCATCTCACCGGAGGCCTCGAGTACGAGCTGGCCAGGGACCTGGCGGATCGGTTCGGCCTGAAGTCGGTTCGGGTGATCACCGAGCATTTCCACCGGATCGTCAACGGGCAGCTGGATGGTGCCGACCTCGCTCTGGACCTGATCACACCGACGGCCCAGCGGTCGAAGTCGCTGTCGTTCTCGGCCCCGTATCTGGACGCGGCGCCCACGGTGGTGGTGCAGAACGGCGCGTCGGTTCCTGACCTGGAGACCGCTCAGGGCCTCCGCTGGGGCGCCGTCCGCGAGACGACGTTCATCGGAATCATCAACAGCGAGATCGCGCCGAACGACCCCGTGCGGATCTTCGACAACAGCTCGCAGATGCTGGCCGCGCTCGAAGCCCACCAGATCGATGCCGTCCTGCTCGACCTGCCGCTCGCCGTGGTCACGGCCGAGCGCTCGGGCGGGCGGTTGGCCGCGGTGGCACAGCTGCCCGGCTCGGAGATGATCGCGGCGGCGATGCCCAAGGGCTCAAGCAACGAGCAGGCGGTCGATTCGGCGATGGAAGCGTTCGTCAACGACGGGACGATGAACCACCTCGTGCATGCCTGGGTGGGCTCGGCCGCGAACGACGCCGAGAAGTCACTCCCGTTGATCCAAACGAACCGGACGTGACGATGAACCCGCTGACACCGGTGCTCGCGTCGATCACGGTGAAGTCCCCCGAGGGCGCGGCCTGGGAGTTCCTCGTCCTGTTCCTGGTCGTGATCATCGGGCCGCCGCTGCTCGAGCGCGCTCGGTTGCCGGGGATCATCGGGCTGCTGATCGGCGGCTACGTGATCGGGTCCAACGGGCTCGACCTGATCGGTTCCGGGAACACGACGGTTCCGGAGCTCGGGCAGCTCGGGCTGCTCTACCTGATGTTCGTCGCCGGCGTCGAACTCGACCTGGCGCTGGTCAGGATCCACCGCGGCGCCGTCGGGCTGTTCGGGCTGCTCGCGTTCGCGGTCCCGATGGGGTTCGGCTCCGCGATCGGGTTCGCGATGCACTGGGAGGTGGCCGCGGCGCTTCTGCTCGGCTCGCTGATGGCCTCGCACACGCTGCTGGTCTATCCCGCGGTCCGCAACGCTGGGCTCGCCGCCCACCGCGCCGTGGCCACCGCCGTCGGGGCGACGGTGATCACCGATACGGCCTCGCTCGTCTTGTTGGCCTTCGTGTCCGGATCGCAGCTCGAGGGCGGATCGCCTGCGTCGATCGCGCTGCAGGTGGTGTTCGGTCTGGTCGTGCTGGGCGTCTTCTCGTTCCTGATCTTGCCTCGGCTGGTCCGGCTGGCGTTCCGTTACCTCGGGACCGACCGGATCGTCCGCTACCTGCTGGCGATCGCCGCCTTCCTGGCCGCGGCCACGCTCGCGACGATGGTTGGCATCGAGGGCATCGTCGGGGCGTTCTTCGCCGGCCTGGGGCTCAACCGCCTGGTCCCCAACGAGGGACCGCTGATGGACCGGATCGACTTCTTCGGGTCGGCCGTGTTCGTACCGATCTTTCTGGTCTCGGTCGGAGTGCTGCTCCGCCCGAGCGTGATGGTTCAAGGCGAGACGCTGAAGTTCGCGGGTCTGTTCATCGTCGCGGCACTTGCCGGCAAGGCCGTCGCGACCGGGGTGACCGGCCGAGTCCTACAGCTCTCGCGCCAGGAGACCGCACTGATGTGGGGGCTGACGATTCCGCAGGCGGCGGCGACGCTGGCGGCGACCGTGATCGGGTTCGATATAGGCCTGTTCGATCAGTCGGTCGTCAACGCGGTGCTCGTGCTGATCCTCGTCTCGATCGTCGTGGCCACGTTCGTCGTCGAGCGAGTCAAGGGCGACGTGGCCGTCCCGCACGAAGACGGTCAGCGCCTGGGGCACCTCGTCCTGGTTGCGCTGGAGGACCCCGGCCAGGCCCAGCTCGGATTCGAGATCGCGGCCCGCATCGCGGCCCCGGACACGGGCGTGGTCCGGGGCGTGCTCAGCTGTCCGCCGGGCGAGCGCAGCGCACATGAGGCCGGGATCGCGGAGCTGCGCCGGGTGGGGTTCTCGATCGGGGTCGACACCGACCCGACGCTCCTCGTGTCGGGTTCGTTCGCCGACGGGATCGTCAACGCGGTCGTCACTCAGGAGCCGTCGTTGGTGCTCGTCGGACAGCGGAGCGTGTCCGGCGCGTCCGCGCTCGGCGGGCCCGGCGAGGCCGTGGCGGCCGCGATCTCAGCTCCGGTCGCGATCGTGGTCGGCGACACGGCCAGGATCGCCGAGGTCGTGTTGGTCGACGCCGAGCGGATACGCGACGAGCAGCCCCACAACGCGGTCGGGCTCGCGGTCGAGCTCGCCGAGCGGATCGCGGGCAAGAACGTCGAGCACCGCGACGGTGAGTCGATGTCGTTCAAGGAGCTGCGTCCGGGGCAGCTCTGTATCGCCCCGGCCCGCTCGTGGGAGGTACTGGCCGCGTCGGATCCGCCCGAAGGGGCGGCGCTGATGATGGTCCTCGAGCTGCAGCCGTCGGCTCCGCACGAGGGCGACCGGCTCTGGGGGACCGCCGCCACCTGAGCGCGGGACGAGCGAGACACTAGTCCTTCAGCGCCACCGCGGCCTCCGGCGTCGCCACGTGGAAGCTGAAGCTCTCCTCCAGATACAGGCGCACGACCTCGCCGTCGTGCGAGTCGTAGCCGATCGAGAGGTCCTCCCCGGACTCGAAGATGAAGTCGCCGCCACGCAGGCTGACGACGACCGCTCCCTTCACGCCGGGGGCCCAGACGATCGGGCCCTCGAGGATCTTGTGCAGGTGGTCGAGCAGTGGATACCCGCCGTGCTCGGCGGTCTCGACGACGCGCCGGTACTGCTCGCGCCCGAGCGCCAGGCCATACGGACCGCTGACGCCGTTGCACAGGAGCTCTTCGATGGCGCCGGCCACGGGCCGCGGGTACTGGTCGGTGACCTTGCCGAGCGCTGCCGGCTTGTAGGGCGAGGCCTCGGCGATCCCGGTGATCGCGTTCTTCCAGCCGTGAAAGACCGCGACGTTCTCGGCGACCGCGATCTGGCGAGCCGCCTTGTCGAGCGCCTCGAGATCGACGTCGTCGGCGCCGCGGTCGCCGTCGCGCAGCTCGGCCCGCGACAGCTCGAAGTCCGCCCGGACCTCGACCAGCGGCAGGACTCGCCTCTGCAGCCCCGACACCCCGTCGGACGGCGGCGCCGTGAGCGGGCTGACACGACCGAGGTTCGTCGCCGAATACTCCCAGCCGTTCGGGCCGGAGAAATCGACCAGCTTGCGCGCGGCGAGCGCCGGGGTCATCCGGTCGCGCGCCTCCTGATCGAGCATGCTCCAGCCGGCGTCGCTGATCGGTGCCTTTTCACGAAGCAGATGGTTCATCACGCCACCCCCCTCAGCGCGCCGATCCCGAGCGAACCGTCGTAGCCGCCCTCGGCTCCCGATCCATCGCCCTCGAACGTCTCGGCCTCTGCCTCCTCACCGTGTTCGACGATGTCGCCGCTCTTGAACAGGATTCCCTGGGCTATCTCGCGCCACGCCGGGGTGCGGCGGAGCAAGAACTCGAGGTCCATGCTGAAGTGCTTGAACTCCTCGCCCTGCGCGTCGCGCATCACGGCGAGCGCCTCAGGGTCAGTCTCGACCGCGATCCGCTGCTCATACCAGCCGATCGCCTCTGCCTCTTCGGTCAGCGACGCGCACACGCGCGCGAACGTCCGCGTGGGAGGCGGCAGCTCCTCCGGCGGCTCGTGGTATTGATCGAAACCCATCGGACCTCCTTCGGGGGCGGCGGGGTCGGGGGTGTCCGGTTGGGCGCAGCCTACTGCTGCGGCGGCGTGTTTATGCGACTGAGATCTCTTAGGCGTCAGAATGGTGGCATGGCCGAAGACACTCCAGCCGCCGACACCGCAGAAGAGGACGCCTCGGGCCGCCGCCCGCCCTCGCCGACGATGCCACGCGATAAGCAGGGCTGGCGGGTCACGCCGGCGCCCGACGGTCGCGGGATGCCCGACGAGCACAAGCCCCCTCCGCCTCACCGCCTGCGTGGCTTCTGGATCTTCGTCATCGTTCTCCTTGCCCTGAACTGGATCTCCGTTCTGGCCTTCCAGAAGTCGGGCCAGCCGCGGGACAAGGTCCCATTCAGCCCTTATTTCCTGAACCAGCTCGAAGCCGGCCAGGTGAAATCAATCTCGTCCAAGGCCGACACGATCCAGGGCACGTTCAAGACGAAGGTGCACTATCCGCCGAGCGACTCGAAGGCGACGCCGACCGACCTGTTCTCGACCCAGGTCCCGTCGTTCTGGAACAGCAATCAGCTGACGACGCTCTTGCGCTCCCAGGGCGTCGAGGTCAACGCGACCAACCCCAACCCCGGAACGTCGATCCTGGCTGAGCTGCTGCTCGGGTTCGGCCCAACGCTGCTGCTCGTCGGCCTGTTCGTGCTCCTCGCGCGGCGCGCCACGGCCGGCGGTGGCGGGATCGGCGGGATCGGCAACTTCGGCCGATCCCAGGCGCGGCGGGCCGACCCGCAGAAGATCACGGTGACGTTCGACGACGTCGCGGGGATCGACGAGGCGAAGGCGGAGCTGACCGAGATCGTCGACTTCCTGAAGACCCCCGAGCGTTACGAACGGCTCGGCGGGCGGATGCCGCATGGCGTGCTCCTGTACGGACCGCCGGGTACCGGGAAGACGCTGCTCGCACGAGCGGTGGCCGGGGAAGCGCACGCCGCGTTCTTCTCGATCGCCGCCTCGGAGTTCATCGAGGCGATCGTCGGGGTCGGCGCCGCGCGCGTGCGGGACCTGTTCGCGAAGGCGAAGGAGGCCGCGCCGGCGATCATCTTCATCGATGAGCTCGACGCGATTGGCCGCTCGCGCCAGGGCTCCGCCGGGATCACCGGGGCCAACGACGAACGCGAGCAGACGCTCGATCAGATCCTGACTGAGATGGACGGGTTCGAGAGCACTGAGGCGGTGGTCGTGCTCGGAGCGACGAACCGGCCGGAGATCCTCGACCCCGCGCTGCTTCGACCTGGGCGCTTTGACCGTCGGGTGGCTGTGCAACCGCCCGACAAGAGCGGGCGCGTGAAGATCCTCCAGGTTCACACGCGCGCGATCCCGCTCGACGACGACGTCGATCTCGAGGCGCTCGCCTCCTCGACGCCGGGAATGGTCGGCGCGGACCTCGCCAACCTGTGCAACGAGGCGGCGCTGCTGGCGGCTCGGCTCAACCACGCCAAGGTCAAGATGGCGGACTTCACCGAATCGCTCGAGAAGATCCTGCTCGGCGCGCCACGCGGGATCGTCCTGGGCCCCGAGGATCGCGAGCGGACCGCCTACCACGAATCCGGTCACGCGCTTGTCGGGATGCTGACGCCGAACGCCGATCCGGTGCGCAAGGTCTCGATCATCCCGCGGGGTCAGGCGTTGGGGGTAACGCTCTCGTCGCCCGATGCGGACGTCGTGTCGTATTCGCGCGAGGACCTCGAGGCGAAGATCAACGTCTCCCTCGGGGGCCGCGTCGCCGAGGAGGTCGTCTACGGGAAGATCACGACCGGCGCCGAGTCCGACATCCAGCAGCTGACCCAGATCGCCCGCCAGATGGTGGGTCGCTGGGGGATGAGCGACAAGGTCGGGCCGATCGCGGTGCTTCCGGCCGAGGGCTCCAGCCCGTTCCTGCCCGGCGCGTCCGAGACCTCCCCCCAGACGCAGTACCTGATCGACGAGGAGGTCCGGCGCATTGTGGACGAGGGCCACGCCGAGGTCACGCAGCTCCTCAGCGACCACCGGGACCAGCTCGACAGCCTCGCGCACGCGCTGCTCAAGGCGGAGACGCTGGACGCCCCCGATGCCTACGCCGCCGCCGGCGTGCCGATGCGCGCCGCGGAGCTAGTCCCGGACGTCGAGGTCAAGACCACCTGACGCCGGCGGGCTCCCGCGCCACCCGCGCCCGCGAATTCCCGCCCAACCCCGATTCGCAATGGCCCGTGAGAAACTCGCATTTTGCGGTGTTGGTAAGTTGTGAACGCGAATCAGGGACGGAGTCTCCTTTCGATCTCCGATCGAGCCCCCAAGCTACGTCGAGCGAGTGAACACGCAAACGTTTGCTGATGCGAGGACGGGGAACGGAGTTCCTACGTTCTCACCGGAGTTCAGGGTGTCGGAGACCGCCGTGCGGTTCGCTCGGCGCTTCCACCGGGGCCAGCGCCGGGACTCCGATCGCGCGCCGTTCATCCTCCACCCCCTCGAGGTCGCGTCCCTGCTCTACAGCTCCGGAGCCTCGGATGAGGTGGTCGCGGCGGGCGTGCTCCACGACGTGGTCGAGAACACCAGCGTGGGTCTCGATCAGATCGAGGCCACATTCGGCCACCGGATCGCGAGCCTGGTCGCCGCCGTGACCGAGAACCCCAAGATCCGCTCCGAGCGCGCGCGCAAGGCGGCGCTCAGAATGCAGGTGCGAGGTGCCGGGGTGGATGCGGCCGCGATCTTCGCGGCAGACAAGGTCGCCAAGGTCCGCGAGCTTCGCACTCGCGTCGCTCATGCGCGGCTCGACGGCGCGCCGGTGCCCTCCGACGTTCGCAAGAAGCTCGGGCACTACAGGGCGAGCCTGAGGATGCTCGAGCAGGTACTCGACGGACACTCGCTCGTGTGGAAGCTCCGCTTCGAGCTCGAGGCGTTCCGCGCCTTCCCGCCGGGGAGGCCGCTGCGCCCGGTGGCGCACGGCGGCCCCGCGTAGCCGCGCCTGGCTCCAGATCGCCAACCCTGGCGTTCTACTAACGGGGGGTGGTAGTAAAACGCCAAAGTTCGCGGCGGCGAGGGGCGACGGCGCTGGCAAATACCATGGCGCCGGTGACCCGTGAGCGCTGGATGGCCCTCTTCTTTGCGATCGGGTCGCTGTGCTTCCTCGTCGGCCCGTTCCCGGGCTTCGCCAACCTCGTAGGCGATAGGGCCGACGCGATCACGTTCTTCGTGGGCTCGATCCTGTTCACCGCCGGCGGCGCCCTTCAGAGCTGCCTCGCGTTCCCAGAGCGCCATGCCGACACCGCCGGCCGGGCCGCGTGGTGGGCGGCGATCATCCAGTCGGCCGGCACCCTGTTCTTCAACGTCACCACCTACCAGGCCCTGCACACGGCGCTGAGCAACCCGGAGTACGACAGGCTCGTGTGGCGTCCCGACGCGTTCGGATCGATCTGCTTCCTGGTGTCCGGCGCGATCGCGTACAGGGCATCGCCCCGGCACGGCTGGCTACCGATGAGAGGCGCCCGCGGGTGGTGGGAGCCGGCGGTCAACCTGCTCGGCTGCATCTTCTTCGGGATCGCGGCGATCGCCGGCTACCTGGTCCCGTCGAAGGGCTCGATACTCGACCTCGCCGCCTCGAACTGGAACACGGCGCTCGGCGCTGCCTGCTTCCTCGGGTGCGCCGTGGCGACGCTGTTCACCGGCCGGACCGCCAAGTCGCCCCGGCGGCTGCGGCGCCTGCGCGAGCTCGAGCACCGCGTCGAGCGCGAAGTGGAGCACGTCGAATCGCGAATCTAGAGCGGGCCTCAGCGCACCGCCAGCGTGCCCTCGAGCACCGCCTCCTCGAGCGACCGCGGCCCGAGCACGTCGCCGGCGGCCACGCACCTCGGGTGGCTCTCCAGCGACTCCCACACCGTTCCCTCCGGCGCCCGTCCCTGCGCCAGCACGACCGTCGCGACCGGCGGTAGCGGCTCCTCCCGCCCCGAGAAGGCGTGGCGCAGGCGGCCCCGGTCGGGTGCGAGCTCGGTGTGGTGGCGGACCCGGACGCCGGCGAGATCGAGCCGCGCCAGGTACAGATTGCGCTGGTACTGATGGAGGGTCTCGCCGGGGTGGACGGCCCCGCACGCGAGCTCGACCTCCTGACCCTCGGCCCGGAGCACCTCGGCGGCGTCGAGCCCCGTCCACTCGCCGCCCCAGTCGACCACCAGCACGGGGCCCCGCACCGACGCCGGCGCTGCCAGCGCGCTCCAGCCATCGATCACGGAGACGTCGCCGAGCCCCGAACACGAAGGCACGTACGGCCGCGCCCCCGTGGCGACGACGACGAGGTCCCAACCGCCGTTGGCGTCCGCCGCGTCCACCTCAACCCCGAGCTCAACGGAGACGGCCAGCCGCTCCAGACGCCGCCGCGCCGTTCGCAGCCAGCGCTCCCACATCTCGATGTGCGCAGGCGCCCGGCCGGCGAGGCGAAGCTGACCGCCGAGCTCGGCCTCGCGCTCGCGCAGCACCACCTCGTCTCCCGCCAGCGCCGCCTCGATCGCCGCCGCCACCCCGGCGGGCCCGCCGCCGGCGACGAGCACCCGCCGTTGGCGGCAGCGCCGCACCGGGCGCGGCAGAGTCGCCTCGCGCCCGGTGCGCGGATTGACGACGCACCCGATCGGGACGCCCACGTGGTAGTGGCCGATGCAGCTCTGGTTGCAGCCGATGCACTCGAGCACGTCGTCCCCGGCGCCGGAGATCGTCTTGCGCACGAGGTCGGGGTCGGCGATCAGCGCTCGCGTCATGCCGACGGCGTCGGCCGCCCCCGACGCGAGCAGCTCCTCCGCGTCATCCAAGTCGACGATCCGGGTGGTCGCGATCACCGCGGTGGCGCCGGCGGCCTCGCGCGCGAGTGCCAGCTTCGACGCGATCGCGTTCTCCGCCACCGGCGGCGGCGGTGCGATCCATGTTGAACCGAAATAGCTCGCGGAATGGCCAAGGACGAACGACACGAAGTCGAGGCCCCCGTCGGCACATAGCGCCCGCGTGATCTCGGCGCAGGCGGCCGCATCCAGCGTCCCGGGCGCGAGCTCGTCGGCGCTCAGCCGCGCCCCGACGGCGAGCTCGCCCGCCCCGGCCCGGGTCGCGGCGATGATCTCAAACGCCAGCCGCAGTCGCGCGTCGAGGTCGCCGTTGTAGCCATCGTTCCGCAGGTTCGTCACCGGCGAGAAGAACTGCGGCACGAGATAGCCGTGGGAGAACGACAGCTCGATCCCATCGACGCCCCCCTCGCGCGCGAGTCGGGCGGCGACCTGGTACCCGTCGACGATCTCGCGCAGCTCCCGCGCGCTCAGCGCTCTTGGCTCGCTCTTGAAGCGCGCCGAGGGCACCGCCGACGGCGCCACCGCCGGCGCCCGCGGCGGCGCGCCGAACTGCTCGCGCCCGCCGTGGAAGAGCTGCACGAGCAGCCTCGTCTCGTGGGCGTGCAGTGCGTCCGCGAGGCGGCCGTAGCCGCTGGCGATCTCCGGCAGATACCCGCCGAGCGTGTCCGGCGTCAGCAGGCCGGTCGGGTGTACGGCGGTCGCCTCGACAAAGATCGCCGCGACCCCGCCGGCGGCTCGCGCGGCGTGGTAGGCGACCAGGGCATCGGTCGGCAGATGGTCGTGGACGAGGGTCGTCTGATGCGAGGTGGAGACGACCCGATTTCGCAGACGCAGCGGCCCCAATGAGACCGGCGAGAGAAGGGTTGCATAGGCTTTGATGGTTGAACTCAAGCACGCGACCTCGCTGCAGGGGGTTCACATCCACGTAACTGTCAAAAGACGCGCGGGATGCCATGCTTCCGGGTTATGGCGGGCGTCTCGTTGATCGAGAACGCTATTCAGGGCGCACGGGGCCGCGTGGCGCAGCGCAGCCGGTCGTCCGGCGCGCTCGAGGGGTTCCAGGGCCAGTACCTCGTCGGACTGGCGCTGCTGGTGCTGCTGTACTACGCCTCGGCCCACCTCGGGTATGCGTTCGGGTTCTCCGGCCCGGTCGCCTCGATCACGTGGCTCCCCGTAGGGGTGGGGATCGCGTTCCTGTACCTGGCGGGGCTGCGGTTCTGGCCCGGGATCCTGATCGGGGACCTGCTCGTCAACAACTACACGGAGCTGCCGATCGGTTCCGCGATCGGCCAGACGATCGGAAACGTGCTGGAGATCGTGATCGCCGTGGTCATCCTGCGCCGGTTCCTACCCCGTTCCGATCCGCTCGCCTCGCTGAACGGGGTGGCGATCACGGCCGTGTCGATCGCGATCGGCTCTGCGATCAGCGCCTCGATCGGCGTGGGCTCCCTCGAGCTCGGGAACGTGGTCGACAAATCGGTGCCGGCGGTGTGGCGCACGTGGGCGCTCGGGGACTTTTCCGGCGCGCTGATCGTCGTGCCATTCGCGCTGGCGTGGATCTGCCGCCCCCCGCCCGCGTGGTTTCGGGGCCGCGGGCTCGAGGGATCGGCGCTGCTGCTCGCGCTCGTCGGGCTGTCGGTCCTCGGACTGGGTGTGGGACGGCCCCTCAGCTACATCGTCTTCCCGGCCTTGATCTGGGCCGCTCTGCGGTTCGGTCCGCGTGGCGCGACCCTCGCGATCCTGATCTCCTCCGCCCTCACGATCTGGGGGACCACCCACTTCCACGGCCCGTTCGTCTTCCATTCGATCAGCCGCACCGTGCTCAACACCCAGCTGTATCTCGTGGTGGCGGCCGTCTCCACGCTCACGATGGCGGCCGTGGTGTGCGAGCGCCAGGCCCTCTCCCGCCGGCTGCGGGCATCGCGGGCCCGGCTGATCGATGCTGCCGACATCGAACGCCGGCGCCTCGAGCGCGACATCCACGACGGCGCGCAGCAGCGGCTCGTGGCGCTCGCGGCTCACCTCGCGCTCGGCGCGGAAGACGTCCGCGACCAGCCCTCGCGCGCCGGGGCAGTGTTGGAATCGGCGCAGGCCGAGTTGCTGGTCGCGATCAACGAGCTCCGAGCGCTCGCTCACGGCATCCATCCGCCGGCGCTCTCGCGCTACGGCCTCGCCAGCGCGATCACCTCGATCGCCGGCACCTCGAGCGTGCCGGTCGACGTGATCAACGCTCCGTCGGAGCGGCTCGACGATGGGACCGAATCGACCGCCTACTTCGTCGTCGCCGAGGCCGTCACGAACGCGCAGAAGCACGCCCGTGCTTCGCGCGTCTGGGTCCGCTTCGATATACGCCCCGGAGTCCTGAGCGTGCTGATCGCGGATGACGGCGTCGGCGGTGCCGTTGAGCACGCCGGGCTCGGCCTAGAAGGGCTGCGAGATCGTGTCGAGGGGATCGGCGGCAGCATCGAGATCGAGAGCCCGGTCCATCGCGGGACCCGGATCAGCGCCGAGATCCCGGCGACCCCCCGAGCGTCGGCGGTCTGATCGACTACGAAGAGTCGCCCGCGAGGAAGATCAGCGCGGCCTTCACCCGCCGGCTCACGTCCTCCGGGCTGCCGAGCTCCATCTTCATGAAGATCGCGTTGACGTGCTTCTCGACGGCGCGCTTGGTCAGGTACAGCGACGCGGCGATCGCCGCGTTGCTCTTGCCCTGCGCGATCTCGGACAGGACGTCGTGCTCGCGGGCCGTCAGCTGGGACAGCGGCGAGCGCGAGGCCTGCGCCCGCGCCTGGACGAGCACGTCGACGACCGCGGGGTCGATCACCGACTCGCCCGCCGCGACCGAAGTGATCGCCGAGACCAGTTGAGTCGGGTTGCGCACGCGCTCCTTCAGCAGGTAGGCGCGGCCGGCGGACCCGGACTCCAGCAGCGACAGAACGTAGCTCGCGTCGGCGAACTGACTGAGGACGACGACCCCGATCTCCGGGTCGGTCTGGCGAAGCGTGCGCGCGACCTGGATCCCCTCGTCGGTCCCGGTCGGCGGCATTCTGATGTCGGTGAGGACGGCGTCGGGCCCCTCCTCGCGCACGGCGGCAAGCAGCGAGTCGCGGTCCTGACAGCTGCGCACCACGTCGATTCCCTCGGCCCTCGAGAGGATCTGGACGAGCGCTTCGCGCACGAGGAAGGCATCGTCGGCGATGACCACTCGGGTCCGCTGGTTGATGGGCACTTCGGTCGGAGTAGTCAAGGCCGGGGACGCGGAAGGATTCACGAGAATTGGACGACCCGCCGACGTCCCGCCAGTACGGTAACGCCTTCCCTCCACGCCTGTGGAATGGGGTGCGCGCATCATTGACGCTCCCGGAGGCGCGCCACATACTCGCGCCCCGATGGTTGACACGCGCGACGTTCTACTCTTCCTGCCGACGATGATGTCCAAGCCCGAGATCGCCTGCGGACCCGCGCGACGAGGATGACCTCGTCAATCGGTAAGCGGCTGGCGGCGCTGCTGGCGATCGTGCTCGGCGTGGCCAGCATCGTGCTCGCGGTGATCTCGCTCGTCGAGCACTTCCCTCGCGGTCTGTTCGTCCTCGCCCTCACGCTCCTCGCGCTCGTCGCGGGCTGGCACGGTCTGCTCCGCCGCGGCGCCACCCGGGCGATTTCCTTGGCGATCGCGATCCTGGCGCTGGCGGCGGCACTGGCCCTGCTGCTGGGGCGCAGCCCCGGCCTAACGATCGCGGTGATATTGACGGCGGTGGGTGCGATTGCCGCCGCCCGGGTCGCCGTCACCGTCCGCGTGCGCAAGCCGCCGGCGCCAGCGCCGCTTCACCCCGTGTTGTTCTTCAACCCGCGTTCGGGCGGAGGCAAGGCGGAGCGATTTCACCTCGCGGACGAGGCGCGCCGTCGCGGCATCGAGCCGATCGAGCTGACGTTCGACACGCCGCTCGAGGCACTCGTCGACGCGGCCCTGGAGGGTGGCGCGGACGGGCTCGCGATGGCGGGGGGCGACGGGTCGCAGGCGGTCGTCGCGGCGGCCGCCGCAAAGGCCCGGCTGCCCTACGCGTGCATTCCGGCGGGGACCCGCAATCACTTCGCGCTCGATCTTGGCGTCGATCGAAACGACGTCGTCGGCGCCCTCGATGCTTTCGTCAACGGCTGGGAACAGACCGTCGATCTGGCTGAGGTCAACGGCCGCGTGTTCGTCAACAACGTCTCGCTCGGGCTCTACGCCCAGGCCGTGCAGAGCGCCGGGTATCGCGATGCGAAGCTGCGAACCCTCGTCGACACGATCCCGGAGGTCGCGGGCCCATCCGGTCACGCGTCCCCACTGCGTTGGCACACCCCCGACGGGCTCACCCACGAGGGTGGCGTCGCGCTGCTGGTCTCGAACAATCCGTACCGCCTCGGCCACGCGGTCGGCTCGGGGACGCGTCCGCGGATCGACACCGGGAGGCTCGGCGTCGCGGTGATCGGGCCGCACGGCGGGATCGGCGGCGGACTGATGCAGCAGTGGTCCGGGCCGTCGATCGAGGTCGACGGCGACGGGCAGCTCCCGGCGGGAATCGACGGCGAGGCGGCGCTGCTCGACCCGCCCGTCCGGTTCACCATGCGTCCGGGCGCGCTAAGGGTGAGGATCGCCCCGAGCCACCCCGGCCGTTCACCGTCCGCCGGGCTACCCGAGAACGGCTTGATCGGCCTGCGGACGCTCGCCGTGATCGCCTTCGGCCCCGCCGGTTAGCTTGTCGACGACGATCCGGCTGACGATCGTCCCCGTGAGCGCCCCGACGATTACATCGCTCGGGTAGTGGACGCCGGTGTGCACGCGCGAGTACCCGACCACGGCGGCGAGCAGGTGGAGCACTCCGCCCTCCCACGGGAGCACATCGCTGACACCGCTCGCGAACGCGAACGCCGCGGCCGTGTGGCCCGATGGCCACGATCGCGATTTCGGCACCCGCACTCGCCGGACGTTCGCCACCCGGTGGGCGCTCGGGTCCGGGCGCTCTCTGCGGCCAAGCGGCTTGATCACGATGTTGACGACGCCCGCCGTAACGGCGACGGAGGCCAGGCCGAGCTTGGCCGCCTCGCGTCCCCGCTCGCCGCGCCCGGCCGCCAGCGCCGCTGCGGACGCCAGCGACAGCCGCGAATAGTTTGCGGCATCCGATAGGCGCGCCATGAAACGGTCGAGCTCCGGGGTCCGGCTCTTCGCCACCGCCGCGTAGACGGCGCGGTCCAGACTGTCGAGCTCGCCGAGCAACTCTTTGCCGTTCGCTCGCATGATTTGCGCCAGCATACGGCGGCGGCCTGCCAAGGGCTTCGGAAACCCCGCTGGCGGCGTTGTTCGCCCGTTCCCATTGCTACGGAGTCGTCTCCGAGCCACCACGGACGCTTGTGCCTACTGCTAGGGCCCTGAGAGTTCTGGGTTCAAGGGCTTGCGGTACCAGAGGACGTCTGTCCCCGATGGGAAGTCCTCGACTCGACCCACCAGTTTGTAGCCGTTGCGCTCATAGAGCGCCCGAGCCTGAAAGCCGTAGGTGAAGTGGACGGTTTGTGTGCACCCGCGCGACGCGGCCTCGGCCTCGGCGGCTGCGATGAGCCGAGTCGCGAGGCCGCGACCTCGGAGACTTGGCTCTACCCACAGGCTCTGCAGCTCGCAGCAGTCGCCCCAGGTCCACCCGCTGATGCCGGCCACGACCTTGCCGGCGTCGCGCACAAAGATCGCCAACTCGACCTCGTCACCGAGTCCCATGGCGGCGGACGCCTCACGACGGATCTGCGTTTCGAGGACCTCGACGTCACGAGGATCCGGATTGTCCTCGACGTGGAACTCCACAGCGACCGGCTCGTCAGTCGCTGGCGATCTGCTCGATCAGCGAGAGGTCATCGAAGTACGTCCGGAACGACCGGATCTTCCCATCACGGAAGTCCGCCACCGTGGCGCCGGCCAACTGGACACGCCGTCCCGTCGCTTCCAACGCCGCATCCTCGCCGAGGACGAGCGGCCCGGTGTGATCGGCTTCGATCATCCATTCGGCGAACGCCTTGTTGCCCACTTCGTCGAGTCCCCGGAGGCTGATGACGACGTTGGAGAACGCAATTTCACGGAGGGCGGCGAGGGCGGCGACCTCCGTCAGCCCTGACACGCTCGCGTACGGCGACCACCCGACGACGTCGTCGGTGAACAGGGTGCCCGGATCGGGCGATGACACGCCGGCCTCGGCCTCGAGCGCCTTCAGCAGCACGTCCTTGCGCGATTCACTCATTGCAGCCTCCTGTCCCTGTCGTAACGATCTGTTCGAAGCCTTCTGAGAATCCGAGCCGCGTTCAGGACCCGAGGACCTTCGCCTTGGCCGACGCGAACTCTTCGTCAGTCAGCGCCCCCGAAGTGTGCAACTGTGCGAGGTGCTCGAGCTCGTCGGCCGGGTCCGCCGGAGGCGGGGCAGGTTGCGCTTGGTCCTGGTAGTCCTCGGCAGGCGCCTCCTGCTGCTGCTCCTGGTCCGCGTCCTGGCTGCCACGATGGTGAGCTACCGCCGCTCCGGCCATCCCTCCGACGAGGAGCGCCCGGCGCCTTGTCCGACGCCTGAATCCCATGGAGAACTCCCTTCCAGTTCGTTCAGCCGACCACAACCTGCCGGCGTCCGAACCAGGATACCGGCGGGCAACTTACGGTACGCACGTGCGGACGCCGATCACGAACCCGCCGGACCCGATGTACGCGGAGATCGAGGTGCACCGGACGATGACCTGCGACCGCGTTCGCACCGAGGCCTTCCGGCGTGCGATCGACTCGGTGGTGCGCCCCGACGACATCGTTCTCGACGTCGGGGCGGGAAGCGGGCTCCTGAGCATGTTCGCGGCGCGGGCAGGAGCCGCGCGCGTCTACGCGGTGGAGCGGACGACCGTCGCCGTGCTGGCGCAGGAGCTGGCCGCCGCGAACGGGGTTGGGTAGATCGTCCAGCTGATCCACGGCGACATCATGGACATCGAGCTTCCGGAACGTGTTGACCTGATCGTCTCGGAGTGGCTAGGAGGGTTCGGGATCGACGAAGGGATGCTGGTTCCGGTGATCGCCGCCCGTGATCGCTGGCTCAAGCCGGGCGGTGTCATGGTCCCCCGCTCGGTCACGGCATGGGCCGCGCTGGTGCACGACCGCTATCTCGGCGAGACGGTCGAATTCCTGCAGGGCAACCCGTACGGCCTCGCGCTCGACGGACTGGTCGAAATGACGGTCAACGAGATCTTCTACTCCGGCACCTTCCGACATCTTGCGGCGAGCGACAGGCGCTCCGAGCCGGGTCGGCTGTGGACGACGGACGCGGACCTGATCTCGCTCGAGCAGGCGCAGGCGCCTCACGAAGCCGAGATGCTGCTACAGGTCTGCGAGCACGGAACGGCCAACGCACTCGCACTCTGGTTCAGCGCGCCCGGCAGCTCGCTCTCCGTGGGACCCGGCGATCCACCGACGCACTGGGGGATGACGACGGCCCCGCTGCGCTCGCCCGTGGAACTCACGCCCGACATGGTCGTCCGCGCCAGAGTCAGGACCGCCCGGGCTCGGCCGGTCGGAACATGGACGAGGTGGTCCGTCGCGATGCCGGGCGCCGACTGGGAGGAACACGACGAACAGTCGGTCTGGGAGGAGATCAACGACTGAGCAATCCTCGAAGAACTAACCACCCGCCACCTCGACCTGGAGGCGACGCGCGAGCGCTACCACGCCAAGCGGCAGTCCGACGCGGAGATCGCCGCCGAGGGTCTGGCGCACTCCGAGCGCGAGGCGCAGACAGCCGCCGACGCGCTGACGAGGATCGAGCGCGACTACATCGAAGGTTCCGGTCGCTCGTACTCGTGAACAAGAACGGCACATTGAACTTTCCGAAGCCGACGGCCTAGAGTCGCGTTATGCCATCCCAGCCCCAAGGCCCCGAGCCGGACGCACATGATGCAACGCGCCGCACCTGGCTCGCCGCCGAACGAACGTGGCTGGCGTGGTGGCGAACGGCGTTGGGCGCCGCGGCGGTGTCGATCGGGGTCGGGCGAGTCCTGCCCGACGTCGTCCACAGTGCGCGATGGCCGTTCACGCTGCTGGGGATCGGCTATGGGCTCCTGGCAATCGCCGTCCTGCTCGCGGGCGCGATCCGCCAGCAGCGAACCGCGGAGGCGCTCCGGCGCGGGAGCTACTCGGAGATGTCCACGTCGCTGGTGCTCTGGCTGACGGCGGGCGCGCTCGTGCTCGCGGTCGGCTCGCTGATTCTCGTTGTCGTCAAGCTGTAGGCTGCAGATCACCCACCCAGGGTGATGACCGTTAACCCGTTGGATCTCAGACTTCGCTCGGTGGTGCGTTTCGCGCGCCACGGCACACTCGAATCGGAAGGCGACTCATATGGGCATGCGACGACGTCGGCGGCCGCTCGCTCGCGCGGCGATGGTTGGCGGGGCGGGTTATTTGGCCGGCAGGGCCGGCCAGCGCCACGCCCAAGCGGAGCAGGACCAGGACGCGCAAATTGCCGACCTGCAAGCTCAACAAGCACCCCCGCCAGCTCCCGCTCCTCCCGCCCCGGCGGCGCCGGCCGGGGATGACATGGTCACCCAGCTCAAGAAGCTCGGGGACCTGAAGGCATCGGGCGTGCTCACGGATGAAGAGTTCAACGCCGCCAAGGCGAAGCTGATCGGAAGCTAGGAGAAATCCATGACCATCGGACCTGTTCAACTGCTTGTGCTCGGCTTCTCCGACCCGGACTTCCACGGTCAGATCATGGCCGAGCTCGACCGCCTGCGCGAGAGCGACACGATCCGCCTGATCGACGTGGCGCTCGTCAGCAAGGACGCCGAGGGCAACATCACGCGTCTGCGCGGAACAAACCTCTCGACTGAGGAGAGTGAGGAGTTCGGCGCCACCGTCGGCGCCCTGATCGGTCTCGGCGCCGGGGGCGAGGAGGGCGCCGTCGCCGGGGCGGAGATCGGGGCCGCGGCCGCGGAGGACGGCGAGGTCCTGCCCGACGATGTCTGGTACATCGAGGACGCGCTCGGAGACTCCCAAGCGGCCGCGGTGGCGCTGATCGAGCACCGCTGGGCGATCGGCCTGCGCGAGGCCGTCCACAGCGCCGGCGGCTTCCACCTCGCCGATGCGTGGGTGCATCCGCTCGACCTGGTCGCGATCGGGCTGATAAGCGCCGAAGAGGCGAACGAGCAGATATACAGTCAGACGTGAGCACGAGCGCCAGAGCGCCGTCCCCGCCGCAGTCGCGCCCTAAGGACATGCGCTGGGTGCCCGCGGGAGCGCTCGCGATGGGCTCGGAGGACTTCTATCCCGAGGAGCGTCCGGTCCATCGCGTCGAGCTCGACGGCTTCTGGATCGACGAGCACCCCGTCACGGTCGCGGAGTTTCGCCGGTTCGTGAAGGCGACCGCGCACGTGACGTGCGCGGAGCGCAGTCCCAATTCCGCCGATTACCCCGGCGCGGACCCCGAGCTGCTGGTGCCGGGCTCACTCGTCTTCCGGCCAACGCGCGGGCCGGTCGACCTGCGCGACGTCCGCAATTGGTGGGAGTGGACCCCCGGGGCGTTCTGGCGGGCGCCCGAAGGGCCCGGGAGCAACGTCGGCGGACGCGAGCTCCACCCCGTGGTCCACATCGCCCCGGAGGACGCCGAGGCGTACGCGCGGTGGGTCGGCAAGGAACTGCCGACCGAGGCGCAATGGGAGTACGCGGCCCGTGGAGGCTTGGACGGCGCCGTCTTCACGTGGGGCGACGAGTTCGCGCCCCGCGGTCGGATGATGGCCAACACGTGGCAGGGCGATTTTCCGTGGCAGAACCTCGAGACCGACGGCTACTTCGGGACCTCCCCGGTGAAGCGCTTCCCGAGCAACGGCTACGGCCTCCACGACATGGCCGGAAACGTGTGGGAGTGGACGGCCGACTTTTTCACGCTCGGCCACCCAGCAGACGCGGCGAAGGCGTGCTGCGCACCGCACAATCCACGCGTGCCGGAGAGCCAGACCGGCGAGCCGATCCCCCGCAAGGTGATCAAGGGAGGTTCACACCTGTGCGCGCCGAACTACTGCCTGCGGTACCGGCCCGCGGCTCGCCAGGGCGAGGCGATCGACACCTCGACCTCGCACATCGGGTTCCGATGCGTCCTGAGTCCCTGATACCTATACCCAGATGACCACCGGCGACCAGCCTCCGAGGACCTCGAGCCACGACTACCGCTGCCCCCATTGCGGGGCGCCGGTGTCCTCGGACGCCGGCTTCTGTCCGAACTGCGGCTACGACCTGAGGCCGCGCCGGGGGGTGAGTGCCGCCTGGGTCGCGCTCGCCGCCGTCGTCGCTCTGCTCGTCGGCGCCGGGATCGCGCTCGCGGTCTCTGGCGGCGGCAGCAGCAGCAGCAAGACGACGACCGTCGAGAAGACGGTCAAGGGCAAGCCCTCGTCGGAGCCCTCCTCGACGCCGTCGACCACGACGACGACGACCACCACGACGACGACTACGCCGGCGAGCACCGTGACCTCGACGAGCACCAGCACCACGACGGTGACGTCGACGACGACCACGACGGGCTAGGCCTCTATTGGTGTTCGGGTCGGCGCATGCGCCCACGGGGGCTCGCGCGCTCGGCCTCCGGCCTCGCCTTAGCGCGCGGCCCCCGTGTCATCCGGCTGCGGGTGCGCGCATGCGCGCACCCGGCCGGGGCCGCATGCGGCCCCGGCTTCCTGCCACTAGAGTTGACCAAGGTGCGTTTCATCCTCAACATCATCTGGTTGGTGCTGGCGGGTTTCTGGCTCGCGATCGGCTACACGATCGCCGCGGTCATCTGCTTCATCCTGATCATCACGATCCCGTTCGGAGTCGCGGCGCTGCGGATCGCGCTGTACGCGCTGTGGCCGTTCGGGCGTACGGTCGTGCGCAAGCCGAGCGCCGGCGCGGGATCGGTGATTGGCAACATCATCTGGGTCATCCTGTGCGGGTGGTGGCTCGCGCTGGCGCATCTGGTCAGCGGCGTATTGCTGTGCATCACGATCATCGGGATTCCGCTCGGCCTCGCGAATTTCAAGATGATCCCGATCTCGCTGGCGCCGTTCGGCGCCGAGATCGTTCCGGTGCAATAACTGTTCATCCTCGGCGGGTGAGAAGGGTTCACCCCGAGATCCTCGAACCTTTGCGCTGATTAGCTCACAAATCCCGGCCCACGCGGTTTTGTGCTGGGAAGGAGGCGTTCAGATGGAAGGAACGAGAGGAGTCGGGCGAGCCATATTTGCCGCGGTCCTCCTGATGATCGGTGGCATCCTGAACATCTTTTGGGGGATCGCCGCGATCGGTAACTCGCACTTCTTCGTGCACAACCAGAAGTACGTTTTCTCCAACCTCAAAGGCTGGGGATGGATCACGTTGATCCTCGGGATCCTCGAGCTCCTCGCGTCGATCTCGCTGTTCGGCGGTGGCACGTATGGAAAGTGGTTCGGCGTGATCGTCGGATCGCTCGCCGCGATCGGCGCGCTGCTGTCGATCCCCGCGTATCCGTTGTGGTCGATCGCCGTGTTCGCGATGAGTATCTGGATCGTCTACGGCCTGCTGGTCCTCGGCGACCCGGACGATGGCTACGAGTACGCCCCCGGGACTGGGGCCGCTTCCCGGGAGGCGGCGAGGGTGACTCCGCCCCCGCCACATTAGGACCAGGTCGTTTCACCGAACAGCCGGCTCAGCCATCGCCTAAACGCTGATGGCGAGCCGGCTGTTCGCATCGCTGACTCTTAGCGGAGTCAGCTTGCGAAGACCGTTGACCAGTCGTCGCGGACGCTGACCTCGGTGAACCCGGCGCCGAGGACGTGTTCGGCGCCGCTCTGGGCGTCGAACTCTCGCTCCGGGTCGTCGTGGCGGACGACGAGCCGCAGTGCGGGCCTGTCATCACGGCCGGCGAACTGAAGCATGGGAAGGTCCCCGTTGGAGTTGCCGGCGGCAACGGCGGGGCGCCGACCGGTGCGGGCCCAGATGCGCAGGGGCTTCTGCGGGCCGTCGTCGAACAGGTCGAGCTTGTCGGTGTACAAGATCTTGCCGTCGCGGTAATCGGTCCCGAACCCCGAGCCGATCACTCGCTCGCGCGGGATCTGACAGATCCGCTCGGCGACGGGCCGCATGAAGTCTCGCTCTCCGCCGGACACGATGAACGTCAAGAAGCCGTTTGCTTCGAGGTACCGCAGCAGCTCGACCATCGGCACGTACGCGAGCTCGACATATCGCCGTCCGAGTGTCGGGTGCTGGGCGTCCTCGAAGAAGTCGATGACCTTCTCGGCGTAGGCCTCAACCTCGACTCCGGCCGAGACCTCAGATAGGGCTTGGATGAGCAACCCGAGATCGCTGTCGTCCCCCTGGTAGTGCTTGACGACTGCGGCGCCCATCCAGTGGGGGTCGTGCTCGTAGGCCGACTTGTACGGCTCGCGCTGGCGCAGCGCAGGTTCGGCTTCGGCCGCCGCGGCGAATCCCCGCACGATGAAGTCGAGCTGGACCGGCATCGGCTTCTCGGGCCAGAGCGTGCCGTCGTTGTCGAACACGGCGATCCGCTCCGCGGGCGGCAGGTACAGAGGGTCGCCCTCGGCCGTCGTCTTGACGACGAAATCGGTGATCGCGCGGGTCGTCGGCGTGTCCCGCCACGACGCCAGGATTTCCGGTTGGGCATCTGACATAGCCCGGCAGTATTACGAAGCCCGTCAACGGCGGGGACTACCTTGGTGGGTCGGCGACGGGTGAGGCCGGCCGCCCATCCTCCTCGGGTGAGAGTCCTCACCCGACCACCAGCCAGCATCAAGATGTGGGGACCGAATAAGGTTGCCCGATTGCTATATGCATTAAGCGAAATGGAGGACTCGAATGAGTGATCTCGTAGCCATCGCCTATTCCGATCTGCCGACGGCACAACAGGTCGCGGAAAACGCCACACAGGCGCAGAAGGCCCACCTGATCGACCTCGACGATCTCGTCGTCGTCGAGCGCCAGATGGACGGGAAGGTGAAGCTCCATCAGCCGTCGGCCGCCGGCGCCGGCGCCGTCGGTGGCGCCCTTTGGGGTGGCTTGATCGGCTTGATCTTCTTCGTGCCGTTCGTCGGTATGGCGATCGGCGCTGCCACAGGCGCCGCCGCCGGAAAGATGAGCGACTACGGCGTCGACGACAACTTCATGAAGCAGCTCGGGGAAGAGCTTCAGCCTGGCAACGCTGCGGTGATCTTCCTCGTCCGGAAGGTCACTGTCGACAAGGTCCTTCCGGAGATCAAGATCCCCGGCAAGGTCATCCAGACCTCGCTCGACAACGAGACCGAGGAGCGGTTGTCCGACGCGCTGGCAGCGGCCGGCCGGCAGAGCTGATCCTCCTGACATAGCGACGGGCTTTGGGCCAGGCGATTGGCAGCGTCTTACCTTTGGCGCTGGGCGTCGCGCTGAGCCCCATTCCAATCGTGGCGGTCGTCCTGATGCTGACCACGCCGCGCGGGAAGATCAACGGTCTCGTGTTCGTGGCCGCGTGGTTCGTGACCGTGGCGGCCGTCGGGACGATCGTCCTGCTCCTCGCGGGCGGCGTCAGCGCGAGCAGCGCCGGCAAGCCACAGACGTGGGTCAGCGTCCTGAAGCTGCTCCTCGGGTTGGTGCTCGTGCTGATCGCCGTCCAGCAGTGGCGCTTGCGTCCCCGTGGCGGGAAAGAGCCCGCGACCCCTAAATGGATGGGCGAGCTCGACACGTTCACTCCGCTCAAGACGGCCGGCGTCGCGGCGCTCCTCGCCGGCCCCAACCCGAAGAACCTGATTCTGACCGTCGCTGCCGGCGCGGCGATTGCGCAAGCGGGGATCTCGGCCGGCGACCAGGCGATCACGATGGCGATCTTCGCCGTGATCGCCACCGTAGGAGTCGCGGTCCCGGTGGGGATCTACTACGCGATGGGCAGCCGCGCGCAACAGGTGCTCGGCGACTTGCGCACCTGGCTCGTCCACAACAACGGGGCGATCATGGCGGTCATCTGCCTGCTGATCGCCGCCAAGCTGATCGGCGACGCGATCGCGGGGTTCACGGCGTAGGTGGTCGGTTCAGTCAGCGGCTGGTGGCGTCCCGCCCTGGCCCAGTTGAGCCCGAAGCTCCCGCAACTCGGTTTCCATCGCGGCGATCTGATCGCTGATCTGGGTCAGCTGGTTGTGTATCGGGTCATCGCCTGAAGCGAGCGCCTCTTGCTGCCTGCGCGCCACGAACGAGCTCGTGATCGTCGCGGTGACGATCGAGAGCAGCGACAGGCCGCCGAGCATCAAGACCGCGGCCATGAACTTGCCGCTGGCCTGGGTGGGCACGATGTCGCCGTAGCCGACGGTGGTCACGGTCTGGATCGCCCACCAGAACGCCAGCCAGACGGTCTTGAACGTCTTCGGGTCCGCGACCCGCTCGATCACGCCGAAGACGACGACCGCGAAGAGCCAGAACGAGGCGATCAGATACGCGGCGTTGCGCGGCCGCATCCCCTTGCGCATCTGCCTGCTTTCGATGAACTGCTCGAAGCGGTCGCGGGGCGGCGGGCTCGGTCGGCCGGACGAGGGCGGGCTCGGTCGGTCGCCGGGGGGCGGGCTCGGTGTCGCGGCCACGGGATCAAGCTACCTCAGGCGGCGGCGTCAATGCCGAGGTCGTGGCTGGAGGCTGGGCCGGCTGACTATCGTGGAAGGCGCATGGTCGATGCCTCCCAGTCACCGAGGTCCCCCGAATCCGAGCGCGCTTCCGGTCGGGAGCTGGTCAGTGACGGGCTCGAGCGGTGGCTGACCGGCGACGGCGAGAAGACCGTCGGCAGCCTCATCGATCTGTTCGGCGAGAAGAGCTTCGCGATGCTGTTCGTGATCCTGCTCGGCGTGCCGGCACTGCCGCTGCCAACCGGCGGCGCCACGCATGTGTTCGAGATCATCGCGATGCTGCTCGCGCTCCAGCTGATCGCCAACCGGGACGAGATCTGGCTGCCGGCGCGGTGGCGCAAGCTCCAGCTCGCCGGGGACAAGCAGCAGCGCTTCCTGACCGGCCTGATGAAGCTGATCCGCCGACTCGAGCGGCTCTCGAAGCCCAGGCTGCGGTTCCTCTTTCACCACCGAGTCAGCAACATCGTCTTCGGCCTGCTGGCGCTCGCCGGATCCATCGCCGCGTTCGTCGCGCCACCGTTCACCGGCCTCGACACGCTGCCGTCACTCGGCGTCGTGTTCCTCTCGCTTGGGGTGCTGCTCGAGGACTTCCTCGTCGTGATCGTGGGGATCGTGATCGGCTGCGCGGGTGTCGTGCTGGAGATCGTCGTCGGGAGCGCTGCGGTGAAAGGCGTGGGAAGCCTGTTTTAGCTTTCGACTCTCGGCGGCAGGTGGCGAGCGCTCTGCTCGGTAAACGGCGCAGGGAGAGGGGGCGGGTGAGGGCTTCGGCGGCCCGCCGCAGCCCTTTGACCTGCCCCTGGGCCCAACCCCCGACTTTGTGCCGAGAGTGTCACCGTCACGGGAACCTGCATAACACGACAACCTCGGCGCCAGGTCCGAGCCCTGTCGTATTGCGCATGCTCTTCATGCATAGCTCGACAGGCATCGCCATTCGGGGCGGGATTGTCGTGCTGTGCAGGCTTTTGACGGGCGCGATGGCGCTCGCACCCCGATTCCTTCCCCAGCGCCGTTTACCGGGCCGCCCGCCAATCGGGGCTGCGGGCGGGCGATCGGCTCGGTAACGGCAGCCGGGAGAGGGGTGGGTGAGGGCGGTTCCGGGTCGCTTGAGCCTGAGGTCGACCTGCTCAGCCGCTCAGCCGCCCAAACCCGCGACTTGTGCCGAGAGTGTCACGGGAAACCTGCATAGCACGACAACCTCGGCGCCACATCCGAGCCCTGTCGTACTGAGCATGCTCTTCATGCATAGCTCGACAGGGCTCGCCATTCGGGGCGGGATTGTCGTGCTGTGCAGGTTTTTTGGCGGGTGCGGTGGCGCTCGCTCTCCTCCCCTTCCCCAGCGCCGTTTGCGACGCCGCCGCCCCTCAGAACCCCTTCGTCGGCACGATCCGATAGATCGCGCCAGCGGTGTCATCGCTCACATAAAGCGCCCCACCCGGGCCGGGGACCGCGTCGACAGCCCGACCCCAGCGGGATCCGTTCGCCAGCTGAAACCCGGAGACGATCGTGACCGCGGGTCCGAGCGTGTGGCGACCGGCCTCCCACGGCAGCCATAGGACGGCGGGCGCGCGTGGCGGGACGCGATCCCACGAGCCGTGTACGCCGACCACGGCGCCCTGAGACCACGGCCGGGGCAGCGAGCTGCCCTCGAGGAAGTGGAAGCCGAGCGGCGCGCTGTGCGCCGGGATGCCTCGCTGGATTCGGACGAGCTTCGCGCAGTTCAGCCGACTGCCGCCGGGGTTGGTCTGCGCGTCGTCGTCGAATCGCATGTTCCCGTAGTCCATGGGGGTCCCGGCCCGGCCGGGATGGACGTCGGGGTCGGGATTGCAATAGGGCCACCCGACGTTGCGCCCAGGCGTCAGGCGCGCCAGCTCATCCGGCGGATGATCGTTGACGTAGGCCTGCATCACCTGGCCGAAGGCGTCGGAATGCCCGCCATAGGCGTGGTGGAACGGATAGGCGATCTGGTCGCGCTCGTTGATCGCCGTCCACAGCGATCCGTCGGGCGCGAACGACAGCCCGTCGCCGTTGCGAACCCCGGTGGCGATGACGCGTTCGTGAGAACCGTCGGGGCTGTATGCGATCACCGACGCCCGCGGCGGGCTCGACTGCGCCGGCGGGCTGGCGTTCGACGCGCTGCCGATGTCGACGTAGATCGTGTGGTCGGCGCCGACCACGACGTTCTTGAGCGTGTGGACGTCGGCCCCGGCGGGCCCCGTATCGGGCAGGTTGCGGACGACTATGGTCCGCGTCCCCACCCGGTCGCCCAACCACTGGTAGCGATCGATCTGATCGCCCTCGGCGACGTACAGCACCTCCTGGCCGTTCAGCCTGTCGAACGCGAGCCCCTGTGGCGCGTCCAGGTTCGACACAAGCACACGTCTGCTCGGAGGCTGGTCCTGGCGCGCGCCGGGGGTCAACTCGTAGACCGCCCCACCCGACGGCGAGCTCACCAGCAGCTGGCCTCCGGGCGTCCACGCCTCGAGGCGCGCTCCGGTTACCCGCGCCCACACCTCGGCACGCCAGCCGCGGGGGAGGATCAGCGTCTGGCCGCTGTTCACCGTCCCGCCGGCGTTGGCCGCCGGAATCGTCAGCCGCACTCGCGCGTACCGGATGTGCGCGTGCGCTCCGGCGACGCTGGCGTCGGTGGGAATCGGCGCCGGTCCGCTTGCGCCGCCGCATCCGGCGAGGATGGCCGCGACGATCGCGAACGACGCCGCGACGGCGACACCGGCGCGCTTCCGGCTGTGAGATCTGGCGCTCCGCATCCGACTCAGTTCAGCAGATCGGGAGCGGCGATAATCCAGGCGTGGCGTATGACGAGGACCTGGCCAACCGGATCCGCGAGATCGTCCTCAGCGAGCCGGGCGTGGTCGAGAAGAAGATGTTCGGCGGCCTGGCGTTCTTGATCGACGGAAATATGTCGGTCAGTGTGAGCGGCCAGGGGGGACTGCTCCTGCGCGTCGACCCCGAGGAGACGGATGCGCTGCTCGCCAAGCCCCACGCCCACCCGTTCGAAATGCGCGGCCGGGTCATGCAGGGCTGGCTGCGTGTCGAGGCCGAGGGCGTCAAGACCAAGCGCCAGCTCGAACGGTGGGTGGCGCGCGGCGTCGCCTACGCGAGGTCGCTCCCGAAGAAGGGCTGACCGCAGGCCGCCCGGTTGATCGGTCCGGCCTCGCCTCCGCCCTCGCCGGCCCCGGGTCGCCGGCGCCTCACCAGACATCGCCCTCGCGCCAGTCGCACGTCAGCTCGCCATCGAGGTCGAGCGGATGCTCCAGCGCGAGGACGTAGATCGAGCCGTCCTCCGCCGGGGTGCGGACGATCCCGGTGGGCGTGAGCGCCGACGTGGGCCCGCGCCAGCGCCGCCAGCCGCGACCCGCGTACAGCGGTTTCGCCTCATCGGTGGCGCCCAGCGCGCCCAAGTCGTAGGCGCCACGGATCACGCGCTCGAGCGCCTCCATCATCGCGGTGCCGTGACCGCGCCGCCGCCGGTCCGAGCGCACGGCGACGCCCTCCACGTAGCCGGCGCGCAGCGCTCGGCCACCGTGCAGGAGCCGGCGCTGAATCACGGACGCGTGGCCGATCGGCTCGTCCCCGTCCCACACCAGCGCGTGCATCCCGCCGAGCGCGTGCTCCCAATCGTGCTCGGTGACGTCGTCCTCGAACGCGCCCTCCACCAGGGCCCGCGCGGCATTCAGCTCCAACCGGTTCAACGAAGCCGTGTGGGCAACTTGCAGCGAGATCATCGGGCTACACCGCCACCGGCGCCTCCCGCGCCCTGCGCGACGCCCCCACCGAGGCGATCACGACGAGCGCGATGCCCGCGACCGCGCGGGCGCCGAGGCTCTGCCCGAGGATGATCAGGCCGGCGAGCGCCGCCACGGCGGGCTCGAGGCTCATGAGCACGCCGAACACGGACGGCGCGATCCGCCGGAGCGCCTCCTGCTCGAACGAGTACGGGATGGCCGACGACAGCAGCCCGACCCCGGCGCCGAGCGCCAGCGAGCGGAGCTCGAGGAGGTGGCCCCCGCCGTCGACCACGCCGAACGGGAGCGCGACGAGCGCCGCGATGCACATCGCCACCGTCAGTCCGGTGCCGCGCTCGAACGCCCGCCCGACGCGCGCGTTGAGCAGGATGTAGCCCGCCCAGAACGCGCCGGCGAGGACCGCGAACGCGACCCCCAGCGCGTTCAGGCCGTGCGCATCGCCCTGCGTGAGGGCGGCGATTCCACCAGCGGCGAGGACAATCCACAGCACGTCGATCGGCCGCCGTGAGCCGGCGACGGCGACCGCGAGGGGGCCGACGAACTCGATCGTGACCGCGATCCCCAGCGGGATCCGGTCGATCGCGGCATAGAAGCTGAGGTTCATCAGGGCGAGCACGACCCCGAAGACGGCCGCGAGCCCTAGCTCGCGTCGCGCCCGCCCGTGCAGTCTCGGCCGCCACACCCCGAGCAGCACGATGCTCGCGAAGAGCAATCGCAGCAGCACCGCGCCGCTGGGGCCGACCTGGCCGAACAGCTTCGTGGCGATCGCAGAACCGATCTGTACGGAGGTGATCGCGCCGAGGACCAGTGCACCCGACGGGGCTCGGGCGAGCGGGTCGCCGTCGCGCTCAGGCGACATAGGCCGCGCTGTCGGGTGCGGCGCGCCCGGCGCCGGTCGGGCTGAGATCGGCGAGGATCGAGACGGCCAGCTCGAGCTGGTCAGGCGGGAGCGTGAACGGGATCCTGATGTAGCGCTCGAGCAGGCCCGGGGCCGCGAACCGGGGTCCCGGCGTGATCAGCACGTCGCGCTCGCTCGCCTGGATCGAGAGGCTGGTGCTGACCGGTGCGGGCAGGGTGGTCCAGAGGAACATGCCGCCCGCCGGAACCGAGTAGCTCCAGTCCGGTAGCTCGCGGTCGAGCGCGGCGGTCAGCGCGTCCCGGCGCAGACGGATCGTCGCCAGTCGCTCTTCCATGATCTGATCGAGGCTCTCGAAGACCTTTGTGGCCACGATCTGCTCGAACACGGGGCTCGCCATGTCGAGACTCGCGCGCGCCGCCGCGAGCCGGCGGACGAGCAGCGGGTCCGCGCGTACCCACCCGATGCGCAGCCCGCCCCACACCGCCTTGCTGAGCGAACCGATCGTAATCGTGCGCTCACCGCCTGAAGCGGCCGCCGGCGGTGGCATCGCGACGGCGTCGAGGTCGAGCTCGACGAACGTCTCGTCGATCAGCGTGTGGGTGCCCGCGCGCTCGAGCACGCGCAGCACGCGGCGGCGGGCGCCGGCGTCCATCAGCTGACCGCTCGGGTTTTGGAAGTCCGGCATCAGATACGCGATCGCGAACGGATCTCTGCCCGCGGACGCCTCGAGCGCCTCGATGTCCCATCCGTCGCTGGTGACCGGCACCGAGCCCAGCCGAGCCCCACCGCCCCGGAGCGCATCGAGCGCTACCGGGTAGCTCGGGATCTCGACGAGCGCCCGCCGGCCGCGCCGCAGGAAGGCTCGAATCGAGAGGTCGAGGGCGTGCTGGGCGCCGTTGGTGACGAGGATCTGCTCGGGCCGGGTGGCGAGGCCTCGGCGAGTGAAGCGCTCGGCGATCGCGCGCCGGAGCGGCGGCAGGCCGAGGGGATCGTAGCCGTGGTGATCGAGCCAGCGCGGGAGCTCGCGGGTGCCCGCTCGATAAAGGTCCTCGAGGATCGGGGGCGCCGGAAGCGCCGCGATCCGGAGGTCCAGCCCGTGACCGCCGACGATCGCGTCCGGCGCCGCGCGGTGCCCCTCCGGGAGCGTGACCCAGCTGCCGGATCCCTGCCGGCTCGTGAGGTATCCCTCGGCGCGCAGGCGGTTGTACGCGGCCGTGACGGTAGCGCGGCTCAGCCCGATCGACGCCGCCAGAGCCCGCTCGGCCGGCAGCCGGCTCTGGAGGGGGATCTGGCCGTCGAGCACGAGCGCCCGGACCGTCGACGCCAGCCGTTCGTGGCACGGTCCGTCGCGCCTCCAGTCGCCGAGCAGATCGGTAAGCCGGTGAGCGGACGTGATCGTCACCCATCCACTGGTATCAGATTGGCCTGGTTTTGGCTAGGCCATTATCTGCCAGACTGATCCGATGCCGCCCCCGCCGCGGTTGCGCCGCCTGATCCAGTTGTTCGCCGGACTCCTGCTCTACGGGGTCAGCGACGCGATGCTCCTGCTCGCGGGGCTCGGGGTCGATCCGTGGGACGTCTTCCACCAGGGCCTGTCCCGGCGCTTCGGCCTAGGTGTCGGCACCTGGGCGATCATCGTCGGCCTGGCCGTTCTGTTGCTGTGGATCCCGCTCCGCCAGCGGCCCGGTCTCGGCACGGTCTGCAACGTGATCGTGGTCGGATCGGTGATCGACCTCGTGCTCGCGACCGTGCCGCCGGTTCACGGCCTGCCGGCGCGGCTCGTCGTCATGAGCGCCGGGGTCATCCTGAATGGGATCGCGACCGGAGCCTACATCGGCGCCGGACTCGGCCCGGGCCCGCGCGACGGGCTGATGACCGGTCTCGCCGCCCGCGGCCATTCGATCCGGGTCGTGCGGACGATGATCGAAATCACCGTGTTGATCACCGGCTGGGTCCTCGGTGGCACCGTCGGACTCGGAACAGTCGTGTACGCGCTGGGGATCGGGCCGATCGCTCACGTCTCCATTCCTCGCCTGCGAATTGTGCCGCCGCCGACGGCCCGGGCGGATACCTGATCGACCACTGGCTAACCTGTTTGAAGACGGCTAGGCGTGCGTATAACCGTTTTTGCTGGCCAATGATCTTTGCGCACGTGCACGACCAGCTGCTCTTCTAGTCGCCAGTTTTCGGCGTGAACCGGCGCGGCCGGTGCTCACGCTCAAGCGGAACGCGAGTTCATATCCAGGTCTTATGCGATGAAAGCGCCGGTTTACGTTGGCTGTACACCCTCTTGGATAGGAAGGGGCCCATGAGCGCCACGGCAGTCGGGGGGCGCAAGGGTCAACACAATCACTACAAGGGGCTTGACGGACTTCGCGGTCTCGCGGTGATCGCGGTCGTCCTGTACCACGGTGGCGTGTCGTGGGCCGCCGGCGGATTCCTGGGCGTCGAGGCGTTCTTCGTGCTCTCGGGCTTCCTGATCACGTCGCTGCTCGTGGCGGAGTGGACCCGTTCCGGATCGATCGCGCTGAGGGCCTTTTGGGGCCGGCGCGCTCGACGACTCCTACCCGCGCTGCTGTGTCTGGTGTCGGTGATTGGGATCTACTACGCGTTTGCGGGGCCCGCAAAGGCGATCCCCGGCCTCAAGGCCGACGGGCTCTCGACGCTGGTCTACGCCGGCAACTGGCACCAGATCGCCTCGGGAAGCAGCTACTTCGGCGCGACGGGCCCGGTCTCGCCGCTGAAGCACACGTGGTCGCTGGCGATCGAAGAGCAGTTCTATCTGTTCTGGCCGCTGCTCCTGCTCGGCGTGCTCTGGCTGGTCCGCCGGCGCAAGCGGTCGACCGGGAATGGGGCGCTCATGACGCTGTTCTGGATGAGCGTCGCTGGCGCCGTCGCGTCGGCGGTCGACATGGCGTTGCTCTTCCGAGGCGGCAGCGGACTGGATCGGGTCTACTACGGGACGGACACCAGGGCGGGTGGCCTGCTCGCGGGCGCGGCGCTGGCGCTCGCGCTCGCTCTGTTCGCCCGGCGCGCACGTGCCGACGCACCCACCCACGACGCCCGGATGCAGCGGCTCGGACGCCGGCTGCTCGGTCCGCTGTCGGCGCTCGGCCTGCTCGGGCTGCTGGCGGCAATCTGGGTGGCGCAGGGCGACTCCGCGTGGCTATATCCGTTCGGCCTGGTCGGGACCGATCTCGCCGTCCTACTCGTGATCGCCGCTGTGGTGCTCGCTCCTCGGACCCCGGTGGCGCGAGCCCTGTCGCTGCGCCCGATACGGGCGGTCGGAACGATCTCCTACGGCATCTACCTCTGGCACTTCCCCCTGTTTCTGTGGCTCGACCAGGACTCCACCGGGCTGAGCGGAACCCCGCTGCTGCTCCTCCGCGTGGCCGTTACGCTGATCATCAGCGTGCTGTCGTTCGTGCTGGTCGAGCAGCCGGTGCGCCGCCAGCGCGTCCCGGCGTGGCTGGTCCGCTCACTGACGCCGGTCGCGGTCGGGGGCGCGGCCGTCTCGATCCTGATCGGCTCGGCGCTCGGATCGGTGTCGATCGGCGACGCGGCGGCGATGGCGCCGCCGGCCCCGGCGAAGCTGAAGGGCAGCGATCCCGCGTGCGCGGTGCGCTTGACCGATACCTCGCAGTACGGCCTCGCTCCCTATCCGCTCAGCAAGGCGACCAAGGACGAGTACGAGGTGCTCGGCAACCATTCGCTCGTGTGGGGCGGATCCAGCACCAAGACCTTCCAGACCTGCCCACCCAAGAAGGTGCTGCTGGTCGGCGACTCGTTGGCCTACACGCTTGGGGTCGGAATGACCCAGGACGAGGACCGCTACGGGCTCGAGATTGCCAACGGCGCGCTCCTCGGCTGCGCGTTCACGACCTCCGGCGAGCTCAACGTCGCGGGCACGTGGGAGGGCCAGTCGGCCGGCTGCCCCGACGCTCTCCACGAATGGTCCCGCGACGAGCAGAAGTTCCATCCGCAGGCGGTGGTCGTCGAATTCGGCTACCGCGACCAGTTCGACTGGCGCTGGGGCTCAAAGATGGCCCACCTCGGCCAGGCCGCCTACGACGCCTATCTCCAGCGGCAAATCGATCAGTACGTCAAGGTCCTCGGCCGAGGCGGCACCAAGATCCTGCTCCTCTCGGTGCCGTGGACGCAGCCGCCGTCGCTGCCCGACGGCGCGCCGGCGCCCGCCGCATCGCCGGCCCGTCACGCCCAGATCAACGCCATGCTGCGCCAGGCCGCCAGCCGATATCCCGGCCAGGTCCAGGTTCTGAACATCGACTCGGTGGTCTCCCCGGCGAACCACTACCAGGCGACCCTGAACGGCCAGCTGTGCCGGTTCGACGGCGTTCACTTCACGCTCTACTGCGCCAAGCAGCTCGAGCCCTCGGTGCTCGGCACCGTCCGCAAGATGATCGGCTGAGCGCGCGGCCCTCGGACCGGTACCATCCGGGTCGCTCTGGGGAAGGGCAGTCGGCGACACACGGAGGTCCGTGGGAGCATGAGACGGGGGTTGGGTCAGAGCAGCCACTGGTGGTGGGTCGCGGTGCCAGTCCTGCTCTTGGTTGGGTTCGGCGTCGCCACCCGGATCGACCTCGCGTCGGCGACGCCGCATCGCCATGGTCGAGCTCGGTTTGTCGCCTCGCTCTCGCCGCTGCACGGCGGCGGCTCAGCGCGGCCCGCGGACCTAACCCGAGACGGCAGACACTGGGTCTCGGTCTGGGCGGCGAGTCCGGCGGCGCCGACGCCGCAGACCATTGGGGCTAAGGGATTCGACAACCAGACGGTCCGGAACGTCGTGTTCACCAGCGCGGGCGGCTCGATGGTGCGGGTGCTGGTCACAAACGTATTCGGTACCCGACCGCTGCTCGTCGGACAGGCAGCCGTCGGGATCTGGGACGGAGGTGCCGACGTGGCGCACAACCACCCGCTCACGTTCGGAGGCAGGACCTCCAAGGTGATCCCCGCGGGCGCCGCCGCGATGAGCGACCCGGTGCCGTTGCAGGTCGCTCCGCTCCAGCGACTTGTGATCAGCCTTTTCCTCCCGCGCTACACCGGTCCCGCGACTCAGCACGCAGTGGCCCAGCAGACCAACTACGTCGCCACCGGCGACCATGCGCTCGACGGTGGAGGTTCCGCGTATGTCACCCATGAGCCCTCGTGGTACTTCATCGCCAGCGTCGACACTCTGGCGACCCGGCGCGATCGCGGCGCCATCGTCGCGATCGGCGATTCGATCACCGACGGAGTCGCATCGGGCATGAATCTGAACGCGCGGTGGCCAAACGATCTGGCCCGCCGGTTCGCCGCTCAGAGCGGGCCGGTGCTGAGCGTGGTCGACGAAGGGATCGGAGGCAACCGCATCCTGCACAGGTCGCCGTGCTGCGGCGTGAGCGCCGTGGCGCGGTTCGGGCGGGACGTGCTGCGCCGAACCGGCGTCAGGGACGTAATCCTGCTCGAGGGCATCAACGACATCGGCTTCAGCCAGAGCCATGGCGTGCTGAACGCCCCGCACACGAACGTCTCGGCACAGCAGATCATCTCCGGCTACCGCAGAATCGTCGCCGAGGCCCACCGGGCCGGACTCAGGATCTTCGGCGCCACGCTGACCCCATTCCTGGGCGCGCGCTACTGGAGCGAGGCGGGGGAGGCCAAGCGCGACGCGATCAACCGCTGGATCCTCACGTTTCACGCGTTCGACGGCGTGATCAACTTCGCGAAGGCGGTGGCGGATCCCGGCGATCCGCTGATGCTCAACCCCGCCTACGACAGCGGCGATCACCTCCATCCGAATCGAGCCGGCTATCGGGCGATGGCGAACGCCGTCAACCTGGCGATGCTGCTCAAGGGGGCGACATCGCGAACGTGAACATCCGCTCGGCGTCGATCCGCGCGTACACGGGGCCCGAGTCGATGAACTCCTCGTACTCGGCCCCGTAGCGGGGCACATAGACCTCGAGCAGGGTCGCCCTGAAGCCTTCATCGGTCCGGTGATCGACGGGGACCGCGCGGCCGTGGACGGTGACGGCAAGTTCCTCGGCGGGGAGGTACGTGGCGCTCACGCCCGGGCGGGCGCGTATGTGGCGGAAGCGGACGGAGTCTGGGCTCGAGCCGAAGTGGAAGGCGCCCCGGTAGAAGATGCCGTCGACGGGGCCGACGATCGGGCGGCCGTCGGCGGTGACCGTGGCCAGCGCCAGCAGGCACATCCCGGTCAGCCGCTCGGCGACCTCGTCCGCGCTGAGTCGGCGCTCCGTGGTGTGAATCCTCAGCAGATGGGCTCCGGCCTGCGCGTAGCTGCGGTCCAGCAGCTCCTGAACCGCCGCGATGTCCTCCGTCGTCTCGTGCACCTGCTCAGTATGGTCGAGCCGTGCTGATCGCGGTCACAGACCACGCGGCTGAGCGCTTTCGCCAGCGCGTCCGCGGGACGCTCGACGCGCGGACGGAGATCGCGTCTAGGGTGGCGCGGGCGCGGGACGCGGGCCGGGTGCAGGCGGGCGAGCGCGGAACCGTCCTGGTCCGTGACCTCGACGTCGCCGACCTCGTGTACGTCTGTCGCTCGGACGCGGGCGAGCTCGTCGTCGTCACGCTCTGGGAGGAGGGCGGGGACGCGGCGGTTCCCCGGCGGTTCACAGACGCGCTCCGCCGCGATGACCATCGCGTCAAATAGGGTTCGGTCGATGAGCGAGGGGACGATGGAGTGGGACGCCGGCTCGACCTGGTACCGCGTCAACGGCGAGTTGAGTGGCGACGGGCCGGCGCCGGCGGTGATCCTGCACGGCGGCCCCGGCGCCGCGCACGACTACGTCGAGACGCTCTCCGCGCTGCCGCGGCCGTCCGTGCTCTACGACCAGCTCGGCTGCGGACACTCGCAGCATCTGCCCGACGCGTCGGCCGACTTCTGGACGCCGGAGCTCTTCGTCCGCGAGCTCGGCGAGTTGCTCGAGCACCTCGGGATCGCCAATCGCTATCACGTGATCGGGCAGTCGTGGGGCGGGATGCTCGGGATGGAGCATGCGGTCAGGCGGCCGCCCGGACTGCGATCGCTGGTCGTCGCCAACTCCCCGGCGTCGATGGAGCTGTGGGTTAGCGAGACGGGCCGGTTGCGCGAGCTGCTGCCGATCGACGTCCAGGAGACCCTGACTCGGCACGAGGAGGCCGGCACCACCGACAGCGACGAGTACGAGCAGGCCATGAACGTGTTCTACGAGCGCCACCTGTGCCGGGTCGTGCCGTTCCCGGAGCCGCTCCAGCGTACGTTCGCGCAGCTCGCGGAGGACCCGACCGTCTACCACACGATGAACGGACCGAGCGAATTCCACGTCGTCGGCTCGCTGCGGGGGTGGGACATCACGCCACGGCTGCCCGAGGTCGGCGTGCCCGCGCTGGTCGTCTCGGGCGAGCACGACGAGGCGACGCCGGCCGTCGTGGGCCCCCTGACCGAGGCGTTGCCGGGCTCACGCTGGGAGCTGTTCGAAGGCGCCAGCCACTGCACGCACCTCGAGCAGCCAGACCGGTTCCTTGAGGTCGTCGAGGCGTTCCTGGCCGCCAACGATTAGTCGAGCGGCTGCGCCTTAGCCCAGCGCGTGAGGAGCTTCTTGCCGCGCGCGGTCAGCCGATACTCGCTGAAGCTCGGGAACTGTGTGGGGTCGATCTCGTGCACCTCAACCATCCGGTCGCGCAGGAGAAACGACATCAGGGTTACCATCCCGGTCGGCAGGAGCACGCCGCGCGTCGGGTCTTCCACGAACGTGTACAGGGCCCGGCGCTCTAGGCCGCCGTAGCGTGCGTTGATGATCGCCAGGTTCGCCTTGTACTGCTCGAGCGAGCGCCGGGTGATGTACCCGCGCGCCACCCGCTCATGGCAGTTTGAGCACAACGCGATGACGCTGCTGGGTCCGTCCGCTGCCTGCTCCTCGATGTCGTGGATCTGCACCGGGAATTGACGGCACGTCGGAATCGTGCAGCGATGGCCGGCTTCGACGAGCACGTCGCGTTCCAACGTTTCCGGTAGCAGCTCGTCTTGATGATTGCCGTTCAAATCGAGGGTGGAATGGGGAGCTTTAGGCATGTTCTGACCGTATCAGTGTGTTTGGAGGCGCGCATGCGCGCCTCCACCCGCGGCGCATGCGCCGCGGGGGCCGAGCCGCATGCGGCTCGTCCTACCTGCTAGAATAATGCTTGCCAGCAAGCAAGTATTCACAAGGATCTACAAGTTTGAGTCCAGCAGCGCTAGATATCGAGACCGGCACGCAGCTTCGGGTCGTCATCGGCCGGCTGTCGCGCCGGCTGCGCCCGACAGCGGCCGCGGTCGAGGCGGGCCTCACGCCCACTCGCGTCTCGGTGCTGCTGCACGTGGAGCGCGCCGGTCCGGTCCGCCTCTCGGAGCTGGCGGCGTCGGAGGGGATCAACCCGACGATGCTCTCCCGCGTGATCGCGCACCTGGTCGATGCCGGGCTGATCGAGCGCACGAGCGACGAGGACGATCGGCGCTCCGCCTGGGCCAGGGCCACCGACGCGGGCAGCCGTCTCGCGGCGCAGATCCGCAGGGAGCGGACGGACGCCGTGAACGCGGCTCTGGACGGGCTTCCCGGGGACGAGCGGCGCCGGATCGAGCAGGCGCTGCCGGCGCTCGAGGCGCTGGCCGAAGAGTTAGCCGAGGTCCGGCGATGACGCGCGTTAGGCGCGCCGGCCGGATCACGTTCGCAGCCCTCTCCGTTCCCAACTACCGCCTCTACTACAGCGGCCAGGCGATCTCGCTGGTCGGTACGTGGATGCAGATGACGGCCCAGGCGTGGCTGGTGCTCTCGCTCACGCACTCGAGCACCGAGCTGGGGGTGATCATCGCGCTCCAGACCCTTCCGGTGCTGCTGCTCGCGCCCTACGGCGGGGTGATTGCCGACCGGGTCGACAAACGCAAGATGATGATCGGACTGCAGACCGCGATGGGGGTCCAGGCGCTGATTCTGGGATTGCTGACGGTCACCGGCAGCGTGCGCGTGTGGCAGATCGGGGTGCTGGCGGTGCTGCTGGGCCTCAACAACGCGTTCGAGAACCCCTCGCGCCAGTCGTTCATGCTCGAGATGGTCGGCCCGGACCACCTCCGCAACGCGGTCAGCCTCAACTCCGTGCTGGTCAACGTAGCCCGAGTCCTCGGCCCGGCCGTTGCCGGGATCCTGATCGCCACCGTCGGCGAGGGCGTCTGTTTCCTCGTCAACGCGGCGAGCTTCGTCGCGGTGGTCGCGTCGCTGATCGCGATGGACACGAGCCTGCTTCGACCGACCGAGCCCATGCCCCGCGCCAAGGGCCAGCTCCGCGAGGGACTCCGGTACGTCCGCGGGACGCCCGAGCTCGCGATCCCGCTGCTGATGATGGCCGTCGTCGGCTGCCTCACGTACGAATTTCAGGTTTCCCTGCCGGTGATGGCGAGCCGTGGGCTGCACGTCGGCGCCGACGGATTCGGCTTCATGACCGCTTCGATGGGCGTCGGCGCCGTGATCGGCGGGCTGATGGTGGCGGCGCGGGGCAAGACTGGGCTGAGGCCCTTGGTGCTGGCCGCGTCAGCGTTCGGCGTCGCGATGACGTTCGCCACGCTCGCCCCGACCCTGGCGGCCGAGCTCGTCGCGCTCGCGTTCGCGGGCGGCGCGAGCATCTCGTTCATGGCGAGCGGCAACTCGACGCTTCAGCTCGGCGCTGCGCCCGAGATGCGGGGCCGCGTGATGGCCCTGTGGTTCGTGGCCTTCCAGGGCTCGACGCCGATAGGCGGGCCGGTCGTCGGCTGGATCATGGCGGTGCTCGGCGCCCGTGCCGGCCTCGGGCTCGGTGCGGTCACGTGTTTCGCGGTGGCGCTGGCCGGAGCGGTCGCGATGCGCCGGCGGGTGGCCGCGCGCACGGCGAGCCGCGGCGCCGTCGCGCACGCGCAATGATTCTGGCGACAACTCCTCAGGAGGGATGATGCGAGATCCGCTGTATACAGCCGAGGCGACGGTCACCGGCGGCCGTGCGGAAGGCCACGGACAGACGAGCGACAGCAACCTGGACGTCCAGCTGCGGCTGCCGAAAGAGCTCGGCGGTCAGGGTGACGGAACGAATCCCGAGGAGCTGTTCGCGGTCGGCTTTGCGGCGTGCTTCGAGGGCGCGCTCGGCGTGGTCGCGCGGCGCGAGCGGCTGGAGGCCGGCGACGCTTCCATCGACAGTCGCGTCAGTCTGTTCCCGACCGAGGAGAAGGGGTTCAAGCTGGCGGTCGAGCTCCATGTGACGCTCCCGCAAGTGGAAGATCCCGAGCAGGCCGTCGCCGTCGTCGCCGCGGCGCATCAGGTCTGCCCTTACTCGAACGCGACGCGCGGCAACATCGATGTCACGCTGACAGCGAACGGCAACCCTGTCGAGTAGCTCCTAAGCCCGCGTGATCCAGGCGCGCAGCTGCGCGTAAACGGCCGGGTGGTTGAGCAGGCGAAAGTGGTTGAGCCCCGTGAGCTCGTGGCCGTTGTCGACCTCGAACGGGATCCGGCGCCCTTTGCCGCTGCCGCGGCCCGAGGCGCTCGGCATGCGCACGAGCACGTCGCCCAGCACCGTGCCGAGCGGACCGGGGTTCAGCGTCGCGCCGATGAAGTAGTAGTTGGCGCCGGCCAGGAGCGGGACCTCCTGGCAGCGGTCCTCTAGAAACTCGTCGGGATCGCAGCCCGACCAATCCTCATCGACACACGAGCCGTAGCGCAGGTCCTTGATCCCGGCGCTGCGAGCGTTCAGGACCGCGCCGAGGGCCCGCGTCTCCGGCAGGCGCCCGAGCGCCCGGGCGAGGGCGTTCGCCCCCTTCTCGAGGTCGGCCCCGAGGTGCGGCGTGCCCAGGCAGAAGATGTGCCTGACGACCTCGGTCCAGCGCATGCCGTCCTCCTCGCCGTAGTGACAGGCGCTCCGGGCGACCAGACCGCCCATCGAGTGACCCACGACCACCAGCTCATCGACGGTTACGGGCCAGCCGGCGACGAGGTGGTCGAGCAGGCGCGCGAGGCCGCGGCCGTTCACCGATACGTGCAGGCCGGTGTTGTATCGGACGTACACCGGGGTGAAGCCCAATTCCTCCCGGAGCCGATCGCCGTACGTGCCGGTGGGGGCCGCGGTACCCGGCGCGAGCCTCCAGGCGGCCTCGGTCTCGCACAGACCGTGGACGAACACGACGACCCTCGGGGTGGCGTCCGCAAAGGCGTTCGCGAGCTCGGCGTTCCCGGCCGGGACCTCGGCACCGCGGCGGCGGATCTCCATCCCGAGCGCGAGCTCGTTGCCACGCTCGACCAGATGGTTCCCGTACAGCCCGTTCAAGGCACCCAGCGCCAGCGAGGCGATCGGGCGCGATGCGAGCGGGGTGTCGTCGGTGTCGGCGTACGTTGCCGCCACCCGCGCGCCGAGGCGGCCGGCGACGCGCAGGCCGCCGCCGACGCCCTCGTACACCGCCTGGGAGATCCCGTCGTGGAGCGCGCGTGCGGGTGCGGCCGCCGCGCCGACCGCCCCAAAAGGCCGGCTGGCGATGCCCTCGTGCATATCCCTCACGAGCCTGCCGCCGGCGGCGAGGGCCTGCCCCGCGACCTCGCCCATAGCCTCGATGTCCGCCCTGCGCATGGGCACTAGCTCCCTTGCACCGCCTCGCCACCCCAATCCTCGGGGGCGACGTCGGCGATCGACTGCGAGAACGTCCAGCGGTGGCCGGCCAGATCCTCGGCCGAGTACTGGCGCTCCCCGTACGGGTGATCGGCGGGTGGTTGGACGATCCGCGCTCCGTTTTCGCGGGCCCGCTCATAGTGGGCATCGACGTCCTCGACGCGGACCGTCACGGAATGGCTGACGACACCGCGCCGGGGCGGCCTGAACTCGATCGGATCCGAGGACCAGGACCCCGAGGCGACTCGTCGCCCCGTGACGACTACGGCGCCGTCGCCGAACGCGAGCTGGATGCGATGGTCCCCGATCCGGAGGCGCTCAGCGAAGCCGAAGGCGTCACAGAGCCACTCGGCGGCCTCCGCCACGTCCTCATATACCAGCACCGGGATCACCGTCGAGCTGGGCATTGAGCGGTTATCGAGCATCGGGCTCAGCCCTTGGTACCCCGATCGCGCCGGGTCGTTGCGCGTGGCCTTGGGATTGCCGGCGCGGAAGGCTGAGCAGGCCCTCCCCGTTTTTCTCGACCCGGCCAAAAGTAGGGTCCGGCACCGATTGACGAGCCGCGAAGAAGTTCGTAAAACCTACTCAAGTTTCTAGTGCAGAACGCCGATGCCTGAAATGAAACATGATCCGGGACCAAAGACCTGCGCCGCGTGCGGCGCGGCTTCTAGTCGCGCAGCAGGGGAACGGCGTGGTCAAAGGGGATCTGAGATGAGGAGGCCGTTATCTCGGCTCCCAGGCTGAACGCCGCGTTCGACTCCGCCTCGGCCAAGCTGGGCCTCGGCCGGAGAGCACGCTCGGACGCCGCAAACGACGTCGAAGGCCGTTACCGGCCGCTCTTCGAACGCGCACCCTGCGCACTGCTGGCGCTCGACGCCGGCGGCACGATCGTGCTCCTCAGCTCGCAGGCCGAGCGACTGTTCGGTTACGAGCCGTATGAGCTCGCCGGCGTTCGCGTCGAAGAGGTCTTGTCCACCGCCGCCGGCGGCGAGCTGTGGTATCGCGAGCCGACTACCGGCCGCGAGCTCGACCTGACCGCGAGGCGTAAGGACGGGACCGAGTTCGCGGTCGAGATCTCCCTCAGCGAGACCGAGACGATGGACGGACGGCTGACCCTGGCCGCGGTCAGGGAGGTCACCGAGAGCGAGCTCGCGGCAGAGTCGCTGGCACATCAGGCCAGCCACGACCCGCTGACCGGGCTACCCAACCGGTCGCTGTTCCTCGACCGCTTGGAGCACGCGCTGGCGCGCACGCGCCGGTCGCCTGGCCGGATCGCCGTGATGTTCCTCGATCTCGACGACTTCAAGACGGTGAACGACACGCGCGGGCATGACGTCGGTGACCTGCTGCTGCGGGAGCTGGCGCCGAGGCTAAGCGCCGCTGTCAGGCCGGGTGACACGATCGCGCGGTTCGGCGGCGATGAGTTCGTCGTGCTGTGCGAGGACCTCGCCGACGAGGACGCCGCGATCCGGATCGCCCAGCGGCTGACCGCTGCATGCAGCCGTCCGGTGATCATCGCCGACCACGAGCACACGGTCACGGTCAGCGCCGGGGTCGCGTTGCTCAACGCGGGTCAGGAGGCCAGCGCGTCCGACCTTCTGAAGAATGCCGACGCCGCGATGTACCGCGCCAAGGCGAGTGACACGAACGCCATCGAGGTGTTCGACGACGGGATGCACTCGCGGATGCTCGAACGGATCGGCCTCGAGTACGACCTTCGCCGGGCACTCGAACGTGACGAGCTGCGGCTCTTCTACCAGCCGATCATGTCGGTCGACGACGAGCGGATCGTCGGGGTCGAGGCGCTGCTGCGCTGGAAGCATCCGAGCCGCGGGCTTCTCGACCCATCCGAGTTCATCGGCGTCGCCGAGAGCAGCGGGCTGATCGTGCCGATCGGAGATTGGGTCATCCAGGAGGCGTGCGCCCAGGCCGCAATCTGGCGCGACGCCACGCCCGAGCGCGAGCCGATCTTCGTAACGGTCAACCTCTCGCGCCAGCAGGTGGTCCGCTCGGACATCGCCAGCACGGTGGCGCGCAGCCTGAGGGCGTCCGGGCTCGATCCAGGGCTCCTCGAGCTCGAGCTTCCCGAGAGCATCCTCCTCGACGACCTCGGTGCCTGCGCGCTGGTGCTGCGGGGGCTGAAGGCACTCGGCGTCCGCGTCGTCCTCGATGACTTCGGCACCGGTTACTCCTCGCTGCGCTACCTCAAACGCTTGCAGATCGACGCGCTCAAGATCGACCCATCGCTTCTCGTCGGCATCGAGCGCGACACTGACGCCCGGGCGGTGGTCGGGGCGGTGCTGAGCATGGCGCAGGCGCTCGATCTGAGGGTCACCGCCGAGGCCGTCGAGAGCGCCGGCCAGCTGGCCGAGCTGCGCGAGCAAGGCTGCGGGTTCGTCCAGGGCTACCTGTTCTCGCGACCGCGGACGGTCGAGGGAATCGACCAGCTGCTGCTCGGGAACGGCAAGCGGGAACCGCTGGCAATCTGAACGCCTAGCTCGCGGCGAACGCCGCGTTGAACAGCTTCTCCGCCTGTCCGGCCGGGTTGACGGAGTGGAGCAGAACGACGCCGAACCAGCTGCGACCGCGGCGCGCCCCGGCCACCAGGCAAGGGCCGGCCAGCGTGGTGAAGCCCGTCTTGACGCCGTCGACGCCGGGGTAGCGGAGATACATCAGCGGGTTGTTGTTGTAGAGGAACAGCTTGTGGTGCTTGATCGGAAACGCCAGGATCGCGCTGGGCGAGGCGACGATCCGGCGCAGCAGAGGCTGCTCGAGGACGGCGTGGGCGACGACGGCCAGATCGGTCGCGCACGAGTAGTTGCCCTGATCCACGACGCCGGAGACCGTGCTGAAGTGGGTGCACTGCAGGTCCATGGCGCGCGCCTGCGCATTCATCATCGCGATGAAGCGAGTCTGCGTCTGCGCGACGTGCTGCGCCAGCGCGATCGCCGCGTCGTTGCCCGACGGGAGCAGCAGCCCGTACAGGAGCGCCAGCTCCGGGACCCGCTTACCTAGCGGCAGCAGGCCCACGCCTGAACCGGTGAAGTGGACGGCCTGCGAGGTGATCAGCACGCGGTCACTTGGCGTGGAATGCTGCATTACGACCAGCGCCGTCATCATCTTCGTCAGGCTCGCTATCGGCAAGCTCTGGCTTGGGTTGTATTCCCAGAGCACGTGCCCCGTGCGGATGTCGAAGAGGAGCCCGGCCCGCGGGAGGTTGGCGAAGTTGACGCGCAGCCGCTCCTTGCCGACCGCCACGACGTACTGTGGCCGCGGATGGCTGGGCGCGGTCGCGCGCCGGGTCGCGCTGGTCGGCTGGGTGGGCTCCGGATTGCTGACCGCCGAGGCCATGAACGCCAGCAGGCCGACGACCCCGATTGCGATCACCAGGGCGAGGTTGCGCAGGCGCCGGCGCCGGCGCGCGCGGCGCGTCTGAGCCTCCCGCTCCGAGCGGCGCACACGGCCCTGCTGAAGCACGCGAAGTGGGCCGTCCTGAAAATCAGCGCCCATTCGCGAGCGAGAATCGAGCATCGCAAGGACGCAGAACCGAAGGTGTAGCGGCGCTACACCGAGGTTCGAGGACGCAGCGAGGCGAAGATTCGCAGCCGCGAATTGGATGCGGATTTGAAGGACGGTCCACCGGATCACTCATTCATTCGGAGGATGCCGCAAGGCCCCGACGATCCCGACCGTGAATAGCACGAGGATCAACACTGCCAGGACCCCGAGGGCGCTGAGCCCGTTGTCGATGAACTCAATCACAGTCAGGGCCCCCATGCCGACGATGAACGCCAGCGCGATCGTGAGGACGAAGATCCGCACTTAGTGCACCGGGCGCACCGGGAGGCGGGGTGGCACTTCCTTACGTTTCGTGGCCAGTAGGCGAATCGTGAGCAGCCCGAAGGCGAACCCGCCGACGTGGG
Organism: uncultured Solirubrobacterales bacterium; assembly: GCA_963810015.1. Classification (GTDB taxonomy): domain Bacteria; phylum Actinomycetota; class Thermoleophilia; order Solirubrobacterales; family Solirubrobacteraceae; genus Palsa-465. The sequence goes on along the minus strand of CAWEMC010000031.1, from coordinate 344,612 downwards.
CGAAATAGGCGACGCCGCCACCGGTGCCGGTCGCGGTCGTGAGGCCGGCGGCGCCCAGGACGGCCTGCTCGAGGAACCAGATGCCGAGCATCACCCACGCGGGCAGCTCGATCACCGTGAAGAAGAAGATGATTAACACCAGCGTGATCACGCGCGACCGCGGATACAAGACGATGTAACCGCCCAGCACGGCCGCGATCGCACCGGAAGCGCCGATCGTCGGCTCCGTCGAGTTCGGCCCCACCGCCACCTGGAGCGCGAGCGCCACGAGCCCGCCGACGATGTAGAAGCCGAAGTACTTGAACGGGCCCATGGAGTCCTCGACGTTGTTGCCGAAGATCCACAGGAACAGCATGTTGCCGCCGATGTGAAGGAACGAGGCGTGCATGAACATCGACGTGAACACCGTCTCCCAGGCGGGCAACGGGTTCTGCGCGGGGATCCCGTTCGCGGCGAGTAGCCGGCTGTTGCAGATCACCTCCGGCTGGCTCGTCCCCGAAATCGTCTGGCGGACGACCTCGGCGCAGTGCGCGCCGGAGTGGGTCAGCGAGTACGGGATCGCGCCGAACTTCAGCACCACCTGCGTATCCGGTCCGCTCCAGAACGAGCCCCCGTGCCGGATCGCCAGCACGTAGACGATGACGTTGGCGATGACCAGCCCCAGCGTGACCACCGGGAACCGATCCGTCGGGATGTTGTCCTTGATCGGGATCATGCGGGCGCCGGCCCGGCCTGCCGCGGATGTCTATGCGCTCAGGATTGGGTTTGCCGCGCGCGTGATGCGCCACGGCTGCTTCCCGTCGCCGGAGAGCGCGAGCGTCCAGTGCTCGGTGAAGCTCGTCGCCTTCGACCGGTTCCCGGAGATCAGCGCCGCAGTGTCGCGGTCCTCGATGTAGCGCCGGCCCTCGATCTCGACATCGATCTCCATCAGCGGTGGGCTCGCGGCGGCATCGAGGCCGGTGATCCTGATCTGCTTGATGGTTGGCCCACGGATGACGAGGCGCGTCGTGTGGCCAGGATCGCCCGGATGCAGCATCTGGTCGGCGGCTTCACGGTCGGCGATGGCGTTCAGCGCCTTATCGTCGCCATCGATGGCCTCAGCCCAGGCGGCGACCGCGCGACGGGCCGCGACCTCGAGGACGTCGGGGGCGAAGCGGGCGTCGGCGAGGCTGAGGTCGAGCGCGGCCGCCCTGGCGTCGCCCTCGAACTGGAGGTCCGCCACCTCGGCCGGCTTGACGTCTTCCGGAAGCGAGTCTGCTACCGCCTGCTCGACGAGTGCCTCATCGTGGAGGGACTGGTCGTCTGACCACGGAGTGGCGACGATCTGGTCGGTGAGGCCGTGGGCCCCCTCTGCGCCCTGCTCGATCGAGACCAGGATCCACCGGTTCTCGCGTCGCCCGAGGGTCCAGAACTCCCTGAGGCGGCCGGTCTCGCTGATCTGCCCGACGCGCTTGATGTGCTGCCCGCGGCGGTCGACGACGTAATCGCGTAGCTTCGCCTCGATCCGCACGGTGACGCGATCGGTTTGGTTATCGCCTCTGTGGACGAGTCCGACGTACTCGACGCGGGGATCGTCGAGTGGCCGGACGTGGTTGCGCCAGCCCTTGCGGTCGAAGTCGTCGAGTCGGCGCTCCCACTCCCGGTAGAGGTCAGGGCCGACCAGGTATTGCAGTCTGCCCGTGTCGTGCGCGTCCCAGGCCTTCTGGATCTGGATGTAGAGCGCGGCCGCCTGTTCGCGGACGACCTCGGGCGCGAACGCCGGGTCGTCCTCGGCGGCCTCCGCGGCGGCGGCCTCGACACGGCGCTGGCGCTGGGCGGTCTGCCGGCGAGCGGCCGGTCCTTGGCTTCTTTTCGCCGACCAGAAATTCCGGGTCCCGGGTGCGACGCGGGTCATGACGAGGTAGACGATCAGGATGGCGACGAGGACGAGCGCGCCGAGGCCGTGGCCGAGCAGCGCGATCCTGAACAGGAGCTGGAAGATGATGTAGATGGCGAAGCCCTTGCCGCCTCCGCCACCGCCACCGCCGTCGCCACCGCCACCGCTGAAGCCGGCTGAGCCGCTGCCGCCGGCTGCCAGCGCCGTCGGCACGACGATGAGGGCGAGGACGAGGACGACGAGGGCGATGAGGGCGAGGCGCCGGCGGCTCATGCGTTCGCCACCTCCGCCAGCGGCCCCACGCCCGGCTCCTCCTGCGGCACGTGCTGGTCCGCGTGGTAGCTGCTGCGGACCAGTGGGCCGGCCGCCACGTGCTCGAACCCAAGCTCGTACGCCTGGGTCTCGAGCGCCTTGAACTCATCCGGGTGCCAGTAGCGGACGATCGGGAGGTGGCGCTCGGTCGGCCGCAGGTACTGGCCGATCGTGAGCACCTGGACGTGATGCTCCCTGAGCGTGGCGAGCGTGTCGACCATTTCCTCGAAGGACTCCCCGAGGCCGACCATGAGTCCGGACTTGGTCGTTATTTCGTCGCCTGCCATCTCCTTGGCGTTGCGAAGGACCCGGCAGGACCTTGCGAACGTAGACCCGCGTCGCGCCACCGGGTACAGGCGCGGAACGACCTCGACGTTGTGGTTGAAGACGTCTGGCCGCTCCGTAATGACCTTGGCCAGCGGCATCTCCTCGCCACGGAAGTCAGGGGTCAGGACTTCTATTTTCGTTCTCGGCGACTGGCGGCGGATCTGCCTGATAACGCCCACAAACGCGGAGGCACCGTAATCGGGCAGGTCGTCTCGATCGACGCTCGTGATGACTGCGTGGCGCAGGCCCATCCGCGCCACCGATCGCGCCACGCGAGCGGGCTCGAGCGGATCGTTCCAGGTCGGCTTGCCGGTCTTGACGTTGCAGAAGCCGCACCGCCGGGTGCAGGTGTCCCCGAGGATCATGAACGTCGCCGTGCCGCGCTGCCAGCACTCGCCGATGTTCGGGCACGCGGCCTCCTGGCAGACCGTGTGGAGGTTCTCCTCTTCGATCAGACGGTGCAGTTCGCGGTAGCGCGGGCCGCCGGGGGCGGGAACCTTGAACCATGGCGGTTTCCGGCCGCGGTGCGGCTGGACGTCCGGACCCAGGATCTGGAGCACGTCGGCGATCCCGCCCGGGTTGGCGCGCGATCGCGTGGCGTGTTCGCGCGATGGCGTGGCGGGTTCGCGTTCGGTCCCGTGCTCACTCACGATTTGAAGGCTAGCGCTCGGACGGGGCGGGCCCATGCGGTAAATCGTCACACCGCGCCACACACAGGCAAGGTTTTTCGAGCCACGATGGCGTGTATGGGCGAGCCTGGCCGTTTTAGCGAAGAATACGGTCGCTTTCGCGGCCAGCCCTTCCCCGACGCCGCTTTGGCCGCCCTCGGTGCTGCCCAATGGGCGGTGTTTACGGTCGAACAGCTGGGCGGGCTGGGACTGTCGGCCAGGACCGTCCAGAGGCGAGCCGCCACCGGTCGCCTCCACCGCCTCTATCGCCGGGTCTACTCGCTCGTCCCACCGCAGCTCTTGACTCGTGAGGGCCGCTGGATGGCGGCCGTCCTCGCCTGTGGCGCCGGCGCCGTGCTCTCTCACCAATCGGCCGCCGCACTCCACGCACTTCGCCCCTACGGCGGGGTCAAGATCGACGTGACCGTTCCGACCCGGTCGACTCGCAAGCAGCCGGGCGTCAACGTTCACCGCTCGACGGCGCTCACGCCGGCGGACGTCACCGTCGTGAACAACATCCCGTGCACGACCGTGGGCAGGACGCTGTTCGACCTCGCGGAGGTGATCGACCGCCGGACCCTCGAGCGCGCGTACGACGAGGCGGAGATCCTCGAGGTGTTCGACCTGCGGGCGATGCACGACCAGCTTCGCCGCAACCCGACCCGGCCAGGCGCCGGCGTGGTCCGCGCCGTGCTCAACGAGCACTACATCGGCACGACCGCGACATGGAGCGAGCTCGAGGAGCGGTTTCTGAGGCTCGTCCGCGAGGCCGGCCTCCCGCAGCCCGAGGTCAACGTCTGGGTGGTGTTGCCCGACGGCGGGCCTGCAATCCGCGGGGACTTCGTGTGGCGCGACAAGCGCATAATCGTCGAGGCCGACGGGCACAAGACGCACGGCACCCGACAGGCGTTCGAGCGCGACCGCCGGCGAGATCAGCGCGCCAGCGTCGCCCGCTGGCGCCCTGTCCGTACCACGTGGCGCCAGTTGGAACGGGCGCCCGAAGAGGTGGTAGAGACGGTGGCGGCGCTAATGAAGCTGTAACGCGTCCGGCGCCTCGGCCGCCACTGGCGATCCGGCCGCCACTGGCGACCCGACCGCGACGGGACCCTCGACCAGCGCCACCCCCGCCACCGCCTCGAGCCGCGCCAGGCTCACGAGCCGCTGGCGCCTGCCGAGCGCCTCCGCCACCTTCCAAGCCGCCCGCCGGCGGAAGCACTTCATCTGGCCCGCCAATCGGCCCGTCTCGCGGATCAGGGAGGTCATCTGCACGCCGTCGAGGCCGCAGGGGACGATCCAGCTGAAGGGCTGGAGGTCGTTCTCGACGTTGACCGCGAAGCCGTGCGTGGTCACGCCGCGCGCCACGTGTACGCCGATCGAGGCGATCTTGCGTTCCTGAACCCAGACGCCGGTGTAGTCCGGCCCTTCGTCCGGGCGCGCGCGGGCCACAACTCCCTCTTCGCCGAGGGCCGCGACAAGCGCCTGCTCGAGTGTGCGCACATACGCCACCACGTCCTCGACGCGGACGATTGGGTAACCGACCAGTTGGCCGGGGCCGTGGTAGGTGACCCGCCCCCCGCGATCGGTCTCGACGATGTCAATCCCCTGCATCCGATACCAGTCCTCGCCCATCGGCAACTCGCCGGGTCGGGACCTGCGGCCGCGGGTGTAGACCGGCCAGTGCTCGAGCGTGAGCATCACGTCGGGCACGGCGTCCTGCTGGCGCGCGGCGCGAAGCTGCTCCTGAAGAGACAGCGCGGCGCGGTATTCGATCGTGCCGAGATGGCACACCCAGAGTTCCGGCTTCACAACAGTGATGCTACGCCCCGGTCCATCCCTCCAGGTGGCGCTTCACGGTCGCCAGGAACTGCGCGGAGAGCGCGCCGTCAAGCGCCCGGTGATCCCAGCTCAGGCCGAGGATCGTCATCGGCCGGATCGCAATCGAGTCGTTTCCGTCGGCATCCGTAACGACCACGGGCCGCTTGATGACCGCCTCGAGATCGAGGATCGCGACCTGGGGCTGGTTGATGATCGGCGTCGCCATGATCGAGCCGAACTGACCCGGGTTGGTGATCGTGAACGTCCCGCCGCGGACGTCGTCGGGCGTCAACTCCCTGGAGCGCGCGCGTCGAGCGAGATCCTTGATCCGAGCGGCGAGGCCTTCCACGGAGAGCTCGTGTGCGCGATGGATTACCGGCACGATCAGCCCGTCGTCACCAAGCGACACGGCGATCCCGAGGTTCACGTCCTGATGGGCCGTGTACCGCTCGCCCTCCAGCCACGCGTTCAGCGCGGGATGCTCGCGCAGAGCCGCGATCGTCGCCCTTGCCACGAACGGCAAGGCCGTGAGGCGGAGCTGCGCGCGCGCCGCCTCGATCCGGCTCATGTCCGCCTCGATCCAGGTCGTGCACGTGGCGGCCGTTTCCAGCGAGCGCTTCATGTGCTCGCCGATCTGACGGCGCATACGCGATAGAACGACGCCCTCGGCCACTGCCGGCGCGCCAGCGGGCGCCGCCGGTGGCGCAGTCGGCTCCGGGCGGTAGGGGCTCTCGATGTGCAGTGGCGGCTCGGGAGCGCCAGGCGCGGACTCCACGAACGCGAGCACGTCCTGCTTGCGAACCCTGCCGCCCCGGCCGGTGCCGGACACCTGGGAGAGATCGACGCCGTGCTCGGCGGCGATCCGCTGGACGACGGGGGAGTAGCGCCGGCGGTCGCCCGCGCCGTTGCCCTCGGGGGCGGGGCGCTCAGTTTTGCGGGAGGGGGGGATGTCGCGTGTGGTGGCGGCGGCCTGGGCATCCGGCTCCGCGGGGCCGCCGTCGTCCGCCGGCGTCACCTTGGCATCGCCAGCTGCGATTCGGGCGAGCACCGTCCCCACATCAACTGTCGTCTCGACCGGCACGAGGATCTCCGCGACGACGCCGCTCACGGGCGCGGGGACCTCGGTGTCGATCTTGTCGGTTGAGATCTCGCAGATCGTGGCGTCGGCGGCGATCCGGTCGCCGACCTCGACGCGCCAGGCCACGATCGTTCCCTCGGCGACCGAAACGCCCATCTGGGGCATCGTCACATCGACGAGGGTGGCGGCGCTAGTACTCGAGGAGCTCACGGCAAGCCTCCCTCACTCGTTCGACTCCGGGCAACACGGCTTGCTCGAGTGGCGGCGAGAACGGAATCGGGACATCCGGCGTCGCCACGCGCACGACCGGGCCGTCGAGATCCTCGAAGCCACGCTCGGCGATCAGCGCCGCCACCTGGGCGCCGGCGGCGCAGGTCATGTTCGCCTCGTCGACGACCACGACCTTCGAGCAGCGTGCCACCGACTCGAGGATCGCGTCTTCGTCGAGCGGCACCAGCGACCTGAGATCGAGCACTTCGATAGACGCACCATCGATGTCCTCGGTGGCCTCCAGCGCGACGTGCACCATCGCCCCGTAGGTGATCACCACAAGGTCGGAACCCGAGCGCGCTACGCGAGCCGTGAACGGGGTCTCGAATACGCCCTCCGGAACGTCGCCCTTGATCCGCCGGTACAGGTGCTTGTGCTCCATGTAGCAGACGGGGTTGGGGTCGTGGATGGCCGTGTGCAGGAGGCCCTTCGCATCCTCGGCGGTGGATGGCGCCACGACCTTGATCCCCGGGGAATGCATGAACAGCGCCTCCGGGTTCTGCGAGTGGAAGGGCCCGCCCGAGAAGCCGCCGCCGGACGGCAGCCGGACCACGATCGGGACGGCCAGTCCCTGTCGGTAGTGCATCTTGCCGGCGACGTTGACGAGCTGGTCGAAGCCGCAGGAGATGAAGTCCGCGAACTGCATTTCGCACACCGGCCGCATCCCGACGACGGCGGCGCCGACCGCGGTCCCGATGATCGCGGACTCGGCTAGCGGCGTGTCCATCACGCGGTCCGTTCCGAACTCCTCGACGAAGCCGTCGGTGACCTTGAAGGCGCCGCCGAACACGCCGATGTCCTCGCCCATCACGAGCACGCGCTCGTCGGCCCGGAGCTCATCGCGCAAACCCGCCGAGATTGCTTGGAGGTAGGTCATCGTGCTCATGACTTGAACCCGCTCCATCGCGCTACGCCGTCGCCGAGCGGCTCGGCCTCGCCCTCACAAAACACGCCTTCAACCGCGGTGGAAGGATCTGGCATCGGCGATGCGGCCGCCTCCTCGGTGGCCGCGTCGATCTCGGCGACGACCTCGGCTCGCAGCGCGTCCACGTCGGCGCCGAGCTCGCGCAGCCGCGCCTCCTGGCGCTCGACCGGATCGCGCTTGCGCCACTCCTCGACCTGCTCCTTGGGCACGTACTTCATGTCGTCGTGGGCGGCGTGGCCGTGCATGCGCATCGTTACCGCCTCGATCAGCGTCGGCCCGTCTCCGGCCAGGGCCCGCTCGCGGGCCACGCGCGTGGCCTCGAACATCGCCTCGACGTCGTTGCCGTCGACGGTGACACCCTCGAACCCGTAGGCGGCGGCCCGCTCGACCGGGTCCACCGCGAACTGCTTGTCCAGCGGCGTGGAGTAGGCGTACTGGTTGTTCTCGAGCACGAAGACGACCGGGAGCTTCTGCACGCCGGCCCAGTTCATCGCCTCGTGGAAGTCGCCGCGGGAGGTGGACCCGTCGCCGAACCAGGTCATCGCGCACCGGCGCTCGCCGCGCAGCTTGAAGGCCATTGCCATGCCGGTGGCGACAAGCATCATGTCGGGGAGCATCGAGACCATCCCAACGCAACCGAGCTCGCGGTCGCCGAAGTGCACGTTGCCGTCTCGTCCTCGGGTGATGCCGGCGGCGCGTCCCTGGTACTGGGCCAGGATCCGGGCGGGGCTGACCCCGCGGATGATGTGGGCGGCCAGGTCCCGGTGCAGGATGCAGAGCCTGTCCTCCGGCGCCATCGCGAACGCCGCACCCGCGGACACGGCCTCCTGGCCGAATCCATCGTAAAAAGAGCCAGGGACCTTGCCCTGGCGGTAGAGAGTCATCGCCCGCTCCTCGAGTCCGCGCATCAGGAGCATCGCGCGGAGCAGCCAGAGGCGGTCCTCGAGCTTGAGATGCTCGGTCGCGGCGGCGGTTCCGCCTGCGGCCGGCTCAGCCATGCCTGTCGCCATCTATGTGTTTCCCTTTCTGACGTGGGCCAAGCGGGATCTCCGCCAGCCCCACTTTTCAAGCGCCACTCCGGGATCTCCGGCCCGGCGGTCCATAGGGGGCAAAGCAAGCTTAGTCCACCGATCGGGTGCCGGACGGCGGGGCGGACGAGGGTTGGGCGCGTCTTGGCACGCGCTTTACCCTTGACCGATGGCAGGCGCCAGTCCCGACAGCGTCCACCCGCCACCGACGAACGGGACGCTGCGCGAATTTCTGACCCGGGTCCGGTGGCGCCGGCGCGGGGCGTGGCTGTGGCCGCTGTTCATCGCGATGACGATCGTCGACGGGCTGATCGGGCGCTCACTTCCGCCGCAGGGCGAGACGCAGACGTTCGTGGCGGCGGCGCTGCTGGGGTGCGTGTTGAGCCTGCTGGCAATCGTGCTGCTGAGCCGGCCACTCGGTGCGCTGCTGCGACGGTTCCGCGGCGACCTTCCCGTGGTCATCGCGCGGGACTACGTCGGGCGGGCGCTCATCCTGGCCGTGACGCTGGCGCTGACCGTAGCCGGAATCGTCCACCACCCGATGATCGTCGCCCGCCAGCGGGCGGAGCGGGACGCCATGGCCCGCGCCGAGGCGTGGATCGGGGATCGGGCGCCGGCTGAGTTCAGGCGCGACGTGCAGTTCATGAACGCCTACACGATCGAGTCGGGGATGTATCGGATGTGCGTGCCCAGCCAGGGCACTGGTCAGAACTACTGCGTGATCGTCAAAGAGAGCGTGCCGTTCCCCGGTGGCGTGAGCTTCGCCGGCTATGAGTCGAACGCGGTGTTCGCGGCGGGGGCCCAGTGAGCGTCGGGGGATTCGCGCTCCCCGACACCGCCCGGGCAGACGTCAAGCGGACGGCGCTTGTAGCGAGCATCCTCGGTTCGGGCATCGTGTTCCTCGACGGCACGATCGTCAACGTCGCGCTGCCCGCGATTCGCTCGGACCTGAGCGGCACGCTCGCTGATCAGCAATGGGTGGTCGAGGCGTATCTGCTCACGCTCGGCTCGCTGCTGCTGGTGGGCGGATCGCTCGGCGATCTCTACGGGCGTCGGCGGATCTTCTCGATCGGGCTGGTGGGCTTCGGGGTCTGCTCGCTGCTGTGCGCGGTGGCGCCGAGCACCGAGTTCCTCATCTTCGCGCGCGGTGCTCAGGGAATCGCCGGCGCCCTCCTGGTTCCGAGCACGCTCGCCCTGATCATGGACACGTTCGACGAGGACGAGCGCGCGGCCGCGATCGGGACTTGGACGGCGTGGACCGGCGTGGCGACGGTGATCGGGCCGCTCGGCGGTGGCGCGCTGATCCAGTTGGCGTCGTGGCGGTGGATCTTCGCAATCAACCTCGTGCCGGTGGCGATCACGCTGTTGCTTCTCACTCGGCTTGAGCCCGATCACCGGACCCCAGGTCACGTCGACGTCGTCGGGGCGGTCCTGTGCGCGTTCGGCCTGGGCGGACCGGTGTTCGCGCTGATCGAGCAGCCGCAGTACGGGTGGGGCGATCCCCGGGTGTTCATCCCACTGATCGGCGGAATTGTTCTCTTTGTCTCGTTCCTGCTCTGGGAGCGCCACGACCCCGAGCCGATGATGCCCCTCGGCCTTTTCAAGATCCGAAACTTCGCAGTCGGCAACCTGACGACCCTGACGTTGTACGCCGGACTCGGCATCGCGACGTTCTTCCTGATCCTGTTCATCCAACAGGTCGGTGGCTACACCCCAATCGAGGCGGGGCTCTCGCTACTGCCGGTGACGATCATGATGTTCCTGCTCTCTCGCCGATTCGGAGCGCTGGCAGATCGGATCGGCCCACACGTGTTCATGGCCGGCGGGCCGATAGTCGCCGGCCTGGGTCTGCTACTGCTCGTCCGCACCAACGCGAACGCCGACTACATCACCCAGATCCTTCCCGGCGTCCTGGTGTTCGGCCTCGGTCTGTCGGCGACCGTGGCGCCACTGACGGCGACGGTCCTGAGCTCCGTTGAGGCTGGCCACTCGGGGCTCGCGAGCGGGATCAACAACGCCGTGTCGCGGGTCGCCGGACTGCTTGCGATCGCGGCCCTCGGTGCCGTGGTCTCGGTCGCGTTTCAGAACCGGCTCGACCACGACATAAATCCCAACACGCTCTCGCCGAGCACCCGGGCCGCGGTCGCGGCGGCGCGCAACCGTCCGCTCGTGACCGATGTCAGCCAGGTGCCGGCTCCAGACCGGGCGCACATCCAGACCGTGCTCGTCGACGCCTCGGTCCATGCCTTCCGGATCGGAATGGTCGTCGGAGCGGGCTTCGCCGTCCTCGGGGGGATCGTCGCTCTGGTCGGGATCGAGAATCCGCGCCGGCGCGTGCGCTGCGCCGACTGCCAGCCTCCCGCCGTGAGCACCACCGGCGCGACGCTTACGAGTGAGCTGGAGCCCCAGCCGACCGCCGTAGGCGCGGACTAGTCGGCAAGCGGAACAGCGTTGGCAGCCGCAGCGCCAGGAACGGATCGCCGGCGAAGTTGAACCGCCCGCGCGAGAGCAGCTGAGGCCAGCCCGCCCCGCCGACCACGAGCCGGATCAGGTCGGCGAGGCCGATCGTGGCGGTCGCGCCGGCGCCGGGTGCCGGGCCTGGCCTGGCCACACAGCCACCGTCCGCGATCGTGATCGCCACCCGGACAGGCCTGCGGTGCACGAGGATCCGCAGCTCGATCGTCGCCTCCAGACCCTGCGCCTGTGTCCGGTCGAATCGCCACGGGATCACGATGGCGACGATGCGTGCGATGACCCAGCTCACGACATCAGGTACGACATCGCCTCGGTCGGATCCGAGAACAGCATCAGCGCATCGTCGGTCGTGATCATGCGGCCGTAGTGCGTCGACATCTCGTGCTGGATCGAGTAGGCGTCGATCTCGTAGCCGAGCTGCTCCGAGACCTCGCGGTACGTGATCGACAGCCGGTCCCTCGCGCGGATGTCCCAGAACGCGGGCTGCTCGATCACCTCAACGCCGTCGCGCCGACGGAGGATCGAGGCGACTGCATCGCCCTCGGCGCTCTTGGCCATCACGATCCCGACGAAGTCGTAGGTGGCGCCGGCCTGGGGGGCTGGGGGGGCGGGTGCCGGCCCGGCCTTGCTCTCGGAAGGCGGAAGCGGCGCTCGCCGGATCGGCTGCGAACGCGTCCGCCGGATGGGGTGCGACCGCGTCCCGCCTCTCTCCGCGAGCCCGCACTCCGCGAGCCCGCACTCCGCGAGCACGTCGGCCGCCTGGCCCTGTGTCCGCTCGATCGCCAACTCGACGTCCACGATCGACTCCGCCAGCGGGGCGAGCGCCACCGCCGCCTCATTCGCATCCCGGCCCCACTCATGCACCCAGCGGCACATCAGCTCCCGGTTGGCCGACCCGTGCGCCTCGTCGGCGAGCAGCATGCGAACGAGCTCAACCGTCCAGGTGCGCGCCCACTCCCACTCCTGGCTGGCCGCCCGGGCCAGCACAGGAGTCACGGTGTCGCCATTGGCGGCGGCCGCGCGAATCCCCATCTCGCGACGGATCAACGTCCCGACGACCGGCTCGAAGCACAGGTTCGCGGCGACCACCACCTCACCCCAGTCGGGCGTGGCCGCGAGCCGCTCCAAATACCGCCGCGTCGGCTGCCACCGCTCGTCGTTCAGGAACGTGTCCCGCGCCCGGTCGATCGGGAACGGTCCGTGGTGGCGCTCGAGGTCCATCGCGTAGAGCACGATCGACTGCGCGGAGCGCTGCTTCATCGCCGCCTGGAGACACACGCACGTCGCCACCGAGTCCGAGAGGCAGTCCCGCGCGATCGTCGCCAGCGCGAACCAGAGACCGTGCTCGACGTACGCCGGCACCTGCAGGTACGCGCGCAGGAACGCGACCCACTCGGCCGAGAAGTCCCCGAGCAGCCCCTCGTCGCCCGCCGAACGCATCGCTGCATCGATCTGCTGCTCGGTCGCGGAGCCGCGCTGGTAGAACGGCCGCTCCCACTGCTCGCCCGGATCGCGGAACGCGAACCACTCGCCGCAGCGGAGCGCCGTCGAATCGTCGTTCCACGTGCCGCGGCCGTCCTCGAAGCTGACGGGCCACCCGCGGCTGAGGTGGCGATGGACCGACGGCTGGGTGTCGATCGTGACGTCCTCGTACAAGGACGCGCGCCGCCCCGCCGGCGTAAACCAAGAGAAGTCCCGCTCCGAGCTCTCGGAAGGGGACGGAGCCGAACCGGCATCGGAGGCCGAGGCCGATGTCGTGAACTTGTCGACGAAGATCCGCTGCTCGTCAAGGCCGTGCTCGTCGATCAGCATCGCCTCCGCCGCCTCGACCATCGGCGGCGGCCCGCACATATAGACATCGGGTTCGGCCAGGCCGCCCGAAGCCAGGTGCTCGTCCACGACCTCGTGCACGAACCGCTCGACCACAGGCGTGAACCGGAAATCCGCCAACGCAGAACCGAGCTCAGAGATCTCCTCCGTCCAGAACAGATCCCCGCGGGTCCGGGCGCCGTAGAAGAACCGCACGGGACGCGCGCAACGCTCCAAAGCCAGCTCGCGGAGCAGCGACAGGATCGGCGCCATCCCCGAACCGCCGGCGATCATCAGAATCGGCCGCTCGCCGTCCCGCATCCGCAACGAGCCGTACGGTCCCGTGAACTGCACCGAGGACCCGGCGACGATCTCGGAGCCGAGCATCCCCGAGAGCTTGCCGCCGGGATAGCGCTTGATCAGCAGCTCGACGCGCCCGTCGCCGGGCAGGTTGGCCATCGAGAACGATCGCCGCGCGCCCGAGTCGCCGGGCACCCACAGGTCGAGATACTGGCCGGGGCTGAACTCGAACTCTTCAGATGCGCGAAGCACCACGCAAAAGATGTCGTCGGTCACCGGTTCGACCGTCTCGACGACCCCCTTGCCATCCCGGATCGCATACTCCAAGCGATAGCCGTCTGGGTCGTAGTGCAGCAACTCGACGACCACGTCGTCCTCGGGCATCGCGCGGCACATCAGCGAGTAGCCGTTGGCGCGCTCGCTGTCCGAGAGGGCGAAGGTCGAATACCGCCTCAGCGCCACATCGCCCTCGAGCAGAAAGCACTTGCACGCCGAGCACTGACCCTCGCGGCAGCCGTAGACCAGGTTGTAGCCGTGGCGGAACGCGGCTTCGAGGACGGTCTCCTCGGGCGCGCAGTCGATCTCCTCGCCGATCGGCTCGAAGCGGACGCGAGGGCTCATCGAAAACCTAGGCCCCGCTCCAATCTCCGGACGGCAACCCGAGCTCCTGCGCGACTCGAATGTTCGGACTGACGAAGTGCAAACCATGGCGCCGGATGTCGGACAGGGTCCACCGCCGCTCGTCGCGCAGATGGGGCTGGGCGATCAGCGTCTCGCCGTCGGTGCGGACGAACCCCAGCTCGCGGATCACCTCCGAGGCCTCCCATCCGTGATAGCGGTCGAGGTAGTTGCGATCGCCGGTGTAGCGGCCGGGGTTGGATTCGTCCATCCACTGACACTCCGGAGAGCAGTAGAAGCGCGTCCGCGGCGGCCCGGAACCGTTGCCGCCGACAATCCGGTGCCGCCTGTCGGTCTCGGACACGCACAGCCCTTGGCACGTCCAGCAAAACGGAGGCGCCAGGTTGATGAAGTTCAGCGGCAGGAACCCCTCGGCCGGATCGGTGCCTTGGCGGAAGGCCTCCCAGAACGCGCCGTACTCGGCGTACCAGCCCGGGTATTTGTCCTCGAACCACTCGAAGTCGCGCTCGTCGAGCGGGTCGAAGCGCCAGAACGAGAGCGGCCACGCCGAGAACGCGAGGATCGCGTGGCGGTGGTGCACGCCCGCCACGAGCCGCTCGCGCGCCCGCTCGAACACGTCGACTGGGATGTCCAACCCGAGCTTGCCGAGCTTCAGCACGTACGCCCGGTGCCAGTCGTCGCGCACCCAGCGGTCCCACTTGTTGAGGTAGGACTCGGGGTCGGATCGATCGCGAGAGAAGTACTCGAGCACAACCGCCGAGAAGATGTCGATGAACGCGTGGTTGATCCAGAACGCCTGCTGGAGGTCGCGCTCAATCAGCGGCGCGTTGTGATCGTCCTGGAGCACCGTCAAAAGCGTCGCGTAGCCGTTCGAGATGTGCCGCGCCTCGTCCGATTGGACGCTCAAATACGTGGTGGGCAGCGTGAAATCGCCGTTGCGCGCCGCCACGTCGGGCAGCGCCACGAACACGATGTTCGTGAACGCCGTCTCGGCCACGACCTGGAGCGTGAACGCGCACTGGATCGGATCGCCGACGATGAAGTGCGAGAGCATGTTCAGCCCCGGGTTCGTCAGCACCGAGCCCGAGAACGCCTTCGGCCCGAGGTTCCACCCGGCGGGATCGGGGACGTTCTTGGCGTACCAGCGGGCGAGCGACATCTGCATCCCCGTATGTCGGATCTCGTCGACGAACTGGACGTGGTAGCCGTTGCGCAGCTCGTTGTTGGGCACCGCGTTCATCAGCATCGACATGCACCGGCCGGCGCCAACCTCGGCGAAGTTCGTGATCACGATGAACGGCTTGAGGATCTCCAGCCACCGCTCGTGCGCTTTGTTCGGCATATCGGCGCGGACGGCCGCGTCTAGCCCGCCGTACACGCGCTCGTCCTTCTCGAGCTCCATCGGCAGGTACTCCCGCATGATGTGCTTCATCGGGTCCTTCGCCTGGTGCGGGAACCGGTAGCGGGTCGGGTAGCGGACGGCCGGGTCGTGGTACGACGGCTCCCATCCGAGCTGCGCGATCCGTGCATGCGTGTCGGTGATGCTGCGACGGCTCACGATGCGCACGGTACGCCTATGACCCCCCGCTCTCAACGGCCCCCACCAACGTGCTTCCGCGGTCCTTTTGTCAATATGTGACAAATGGCGTGGTCCCCCGAGCGGTTGCCCCCGGAGACCTCCGCGGCGGTGCGCGGCGGTGTCGGCGCGCTCGTCGAGAGCGTGATCGCCGCCGTCCGCCAGGAGAATCCCGTCTACGCCGACGTCCTCGGCGGGCCCGAGGGCATCGGGATCAGGATGGGGATCGAGCACGCGATCAAGGCGTTCCTCGACGCGGTCGAGCGCGGTCAGCGGCCGAGCGCCGAGACCGGCGAGCTGTGGCGGCGGCTGGGGGAGGCCGAGTTTCAGGCGGGTCGAAGCCTGGAGGCGCTCCGCGAGGCGTTTCGCACCGGCACCCGGGCCGCCTGGCGAGGAGCCGCCGAGCTGGCGACGGAGGCCGGGATCGAGGCGGCGACCGTGATTGCGCTCGCGGAGGCGATCTTTGTGTACACCGACGAGCTCGCCGCGGATGTCGCCGAGGGGTATCTCCGGATCCAGTCCGACCAGGCCGGAGAGCGTGAGCGCCGGCGCCGGCGCCTGACGACCCTCCTGCTCGATCCCGAGGCTTACGATCGGGAGGCGATCGGACACGCGGCGGAGCTCGCGCACTGGCCGCTCCCGCGAGCGCTCGCGGTGCTGGCGCTCGATCGCGACAGCCCCGAGGAGATCGCGCGCCGGCTCGACCTCGACGCTCTTCCAGGCGCCGACCCCGGCGGCGCGTATCTCGTGCTCCCCGACCCCGACGGTCCGGGCCGGCGCGACGCGGTCAAGCGGGCCGTCGACGGGATGACGGCAGCGCTCGGCCCCACGGTGCCCACCGCCGAGGCCGCCCGCTCCCTGCACTGGGCGCGGCTCGCGCTCGAGCTCGTACACACCGGTGCCCTTCCGGCACAGGGCCTCACACGGGTTGCCGACCACCTCGCCACCGTGATCCTGCTCCAGCAGCCCGACCTCGCCAGGGCACTCCTGGAGCAGCGCCTGGCCCCGCTCGACGACCTGCCGGACTCCGAGCGCCAGCGGCTGCTCGAGACGCTCGCCGCGTGGCTCGCGTACCAACGCCACACGCCGCGGATCGCCACCGAGCTCCACGTCCACCCCCAGACCGTGCGCTACCGGATGGGCAAGCTACGCGAGCTGTTGGGCGAGTCGCTGGAGACGGCCGACGGGCGGTTCGAGTTGGAGCTGGCGCTCCGTGCACGGCGGGCCCTGCGGGCTGGATAGGCTTCCCCGAGCCGTGCCCTACGTCGCCCTGATCACCGGAGCTTCTGCTGGAATCGGCGAGGCCACGGCCCGCCGGCTCGCGCGCGAGCCCGACGTGCACCTCGTGATCGTCGCGCGCCGCCAGCAAAAACTCCAAGCACTGGCGGACGAACTCGGGGGCGCGACGACAATCGCCGTCGATCTGACCGACGACGACGCGCCGCAACGCGTCCGAGACACGGTCGAGGAAAGCCACGGCGAGCTGCACCTGCTCGTCAACAACGCCGGCGCCGCCTGGCGGGGCACGTTCGCCGAGACCGGCTGGGCGAACATCGAGCGCCACATGAAGCTCGACTTCGAGGCGCCGGTTCGGCTGACCGAGGCGCTGCTGCCGCTGCTGCGGCGAACCGCGGCGACCGCATCTGCGTCGGCGAACAACGACCCCAAGCGGGTCGCCATCGTCAACGTCGCGAGCACGGCCAGCCGCGTCTCGCGACCGAGATCCGGCGCGTACTCGGCCGCCAAGTTCGCCCTCTCCGGCTGGAGCGACGCGCTCTACTTCGAGGAGGCCGAGCACGGCGTTCACGTCGGTCAGGTGCTGCCCGGGTTCGTCGAGACCGAGGGCTTCCCGGCCACGGAGCTACTCGCCAAGCCCCACACCCGATGGCTCGTCTCGCCCCCGGAACGGGTGGCGGAAGCGATCATCGAGGCCGGCCCGGGAGGGAAGGCCGAGCGATACGTCCCCCGACCGTACTACCTGGCGGCGCTGGCTCGGATTCTGCTCCCGCGCGCGCTTCGCCGCGCCATTCGCGGCGGCACGTTCACGACCTCTACCGCGGCCAGAGAGGCTCCGCCGAGCGGCTAAGCTACACCTCTGTAACAAAGTATTCGAGGAGCAGTTCAGATGAATTCATCTGCCCGCCGGGTCGCCGTGCTTGGCGGCATCCGGATCCCCTTTGCCCGCCAGGACGGGCCGTATGCCAGAGCGTCCAACCAGGACATGCTGACGACGGCGCTCGACGCGCTGGTCGAAAAGTTCAACCTTCAGGGGGCGACCGTCGGCGAGGTCGCCGCCGGCGCCGTCCTCAAGCACAGCCGCGACTTCAACCTCACCCGGGAGTGCGTGCTCGGGTCAAAGCTCGCGCCCGAGACGCCGGCGTACGACGTCCAGCAGGCCTGCGGCACGGGACTCGAGGCGACGATCCTCGTCGCCAACAAGATCGCGCTCGGCCAAATCGAATCGGGGATCGCCGGTGGCGTTGACACGACCTCCGACGCGCCGCTTGCGATCAACGACGACCTGCGCAACGTCCTGCTCGAGCTCAACCGGGCCAAGAGCAACACAGCCCGGCTACGAGCCGCCACAAAACTCCGCCCCCAGCAGATCGTCCCCGAGATCCCCCGCAACGCCGAGCCGCGGACGGGGCTGTCGATGGGCGAGCACGCCGCCATCATGGCGCGCGAGTGGGGCATCACCCGCGAGGAGCAGGACGAGCTCGCGGTCAAGAGCCACCGCAACCTGGCGGCGGCCTACGACACCGGCTTCCTCGACGACCTCGTCGTCCCCTACCAGGGCCTCGAGCGCGACCAGAACCTGCGACCCGATTCGAGCGCGGAGAAGCTGGCGAAGCTGAAGCCGGTGTTCGGCGGTCCCGACGGGACGATGACCGCCGGCAACTCGACGCCACTGAGCGACGGCGCATCCACTGTGCTACTCGCCAGCGAGGAGTGGGCGGCCGGGCACGGGATTCCCGTCCAGGCCTACATCATCGACGCCCAGACGGCGGCGGTCGATCACGTCCACAAGCGCGAGGGGCTGCTGATGGCGCCCGCGTACGCGATGCCGACGCTGCTGGCCCGCAACGACACGACCCTCCAGGAGTTCGACTTCTACGAGATCCACGAGGCGTTCGCGTCCCAGGTCCTATGCACGCTCAAGGCGTGGGAGGACCCGGTGTTCTGCAAGGAGCGTCTCGGCCTCGACCAGCCGCTCGGGGTGGTCGATCGCAGCAGGCTCAACACCCACGGCGGCTCGCTCGCGGCCGGCCACCCGTTCGGCGCCACCGGCGGCCGGATCGTCGCGGGACTGGCGAAGACGCTCCAGACGAAGGGCTCGGGCAGCCGCGGCGTGATCTCGATCTGCGCCGCCGGCGGCCTCGGCGTCGTCGCGATGATGGAGGCGGCGTAGCCATGGCCGACCGCTATCAGCAGCTGATGAACACCCCGATCGGTCAGATCGTCTCCAAGCAGGTCGGGCTGCCGAGCCCGGTCAAGCTCGAGCGCTGCCGACCCGGCCAGCCGGTGATCGACGGGCCGGTGCTGCTCGGCGCCGCCCCCGGCTCGGCGCTCGCCGACCGGACGGCCGAGGTCCTCAGCGCGATCGGCGCCGACGTCGTCCCAGCCGGCGAGTCGTTCAAGGCGCTCGTGTTCGACGCCACCGGAATCGCCTCGAGCGAGCAGCTGAACGAAGCGTGGTCGTTCTTTCATCCGAGGCTCCGCCAGGTCCGTGACTCCGGTCGGGTGATCGTGCTCGGCATCGCGCCCGAGGCTTGCGAGGACCCGGTCGAGGCGGTTGCCCAGCGCGCGCTCGAGGGCCTCGTCCGCTCGATCGGCAAGGAGGTCCGCCACGGCGCGACCGCCCAACTGTTGTACCTCCACCCCGGTGCTGCGGAGATCGAGTCGACGCTGCGCTTCTTCCTCTCGCCGAAGTCGGCGTACGTCTCGGGCCAGGTCGTGCGGATCGGCGACCCCGTGACGGCGGTCGATAAGGTCGACTGGGAGCAACCGCTGAACGGCAAGGTGGCGCTTGTCACCGGCGCCGCCCGCGGGATCGGTGCGGCGATCGCCGAGGTGCTCGCGCGCGACGGCGCGCACGTCGTCGGGCTCGACGTCCCCGCCCAGGCCGACGAGCTGAACGCCCTCACGAGCCGGCTGAGCGGCTCCGCGCTGACGGTCGACATCACGGACGAGGCGGCCCCGGCCACGATCGCCGATCACCTTCTCGAGCACCACGACGCCGTCGACGTGATCGTCCACAACGCCGGCGTCACCCGGGACAAGACGCTCGGGCGGATGAGCGCGGTGCAGTGGGACACGGTGATCGGGATCAACCTGACGGCGCCGCACCGCATCGACAAGGAGCTGTTCGGCCGCGGGGCCGTGCGCAGCAACGGCCGCGTCGTCTGCGTCTCCTCGATCAGCGGGATCGCCGGCAACCCCGGGCAGACCAACTACGCGACCTCGAAGGCCGGGCTCATCGGGATGGTGCAGGCGTATGCGCCGCGGCTCGCCAAGCTGGGCGTCACGATCAACGCGGTCGCGCCAGGTTTCATCGAGACGCAGATGACCGTGGCGATGCCGATCGCGACGCGCGAGGTGGGACGGCGGATGAACAGCCTGGCGCAGGGAGGGCTCCCGATCGACGTCGCCGAGACGATCGCGTGGTTCGCGAGCGCGGGCTCGGCGGGGGTGACCGGAAACATCGTCCGCGTCTGCGGCCAGAGCCTGATTGGAGCCTAGTGGCCGTGGCCGTCCGCGAGCTAAACGCGGCGCCCTCCACGCTCCCGATGCTGGCGAGGGCCGGCGCCGGCCTGATCCCGGGCGCCTCGCATCTCCCGTTCCTCGGCGGAGGCGGCGGCGAGGTCCCCGATCTGACGCTCGTCCTCAACGACGTCGCCGTCGACCGCGATCGGCTCGCCGCTTACGACCACGTCTGCGGGTTCTCGCTGCGCGACTCGCTGCCGGCGACCTATCCCCACGTCCTCGCCTTCCCGCTCCACCTGCAGCTGCTGACCGATCCGAGCTTCCCGTTCACGCCGATCGGGCTCGTCCACATCTACAACCGGATCACCGAGCACCGTCCGATCGCCGCGGGCGAGCCGCTGTCGCTCCGGGTGTGGGCCACGCCCGCCGAGCCCCACCCGCGGGGGGTGCAGTTCTCACTCCACACGCGGGCGACAGTCGGAGACGAGCTCGTGTGGGAGGAGGTCTCGACCAACCTCCGGCGCGGCTCCGGTGCGGACGGCGCGCACGGCCCGGAGGTCCCGTCGGCGAAGGACCTTCCGGCGACCGCCATCTGGACGCTGCCGGGCGATCTCGGCCGTCGCTACGCCTCGGTGTCCGGCGACAGAAACCCGATCCACCTCCACGCGCTGAGCGCGCGGCTGTTCGGGTTCCCGTCGGCGATCGCCCACGGGATGTGGACGAAGGCCCGCTGCCTGGCCGCGCTCGACGGCCGGCTGCCCGAGTCATTCACGGTCGAGGCGGCGTTCAAGCGGCCGATCCTGCTCCCGGCGACGGTTCAGTTCGCCGAGGGAGAGGCACGGTTCGGGGTGCGCGACGCCAACGACGAGACGCCGCACCTCGACGGGAAGCTGACCTACGCCTGACGTTCCTCGGCGAACTCGTCGAACAGCCCAGCGAGCCGATCGAGGACCGCGGCGGCGCCGAGCAGCTCCTCGTCGCTGAACCCCGCCAGAGCCGCCCGCCAGCGTGGCTCGTACCGCGCCTGATGCGCTTGCACCAGCTCGCGGCCGCGGTCGGTGAGCGACGTGAGCACGACTCGCCGGTCCGACTCGGAGCGTACGCGGCTGACGAGACCCGCGGCGGCGAGTCCCTCGAGCATCTCGGCCGCGCTCGCGGGAGAGACGTCGGCCTGGAATGCGAGCTCCCGAGCCGAGAGCGCGTCGTGGTCGCGCAGTCCGAACAGCAGCCCGTACTGGGCGTCGCTGAGCTCCCCGGCGCAGTGCGTCTCGCGACCGCGCATCCGGCGCATCGCGGCGATCGCCCCTTTGAACGAGCGGCCCAGCTGGACGGCCGCCTCGAGTGATTGCTCGCGTGCGACGCTCACGCCGCCACCGCCTCCGCCAACGTCACATCTGAGGGCTGGGCGCCCGCGGCCTTGGCCGCTCGGGCGGCGCGCTCGGCGAGCGTCAGGATGATGCACGGGATGATCGCCGCCGCCGTCAGACCCGCGGACACCCAGAACGCCGTGCCATATGCTGAGGCGGCGGCGGCAAGGGTGTGCGTGCCGATCAGCGCCCGCTGGAGCACGACTGCCAGCACGGCGGTGCCGATCGAGCCGCCGACGCGCTGAAGAACGTTGAGCTGCGGGGTCGCATCGGGGAGCTCGGAGCGGGTCAGCGAGGCGAACGCGGCCGCCATGGCCGGCATGAAGGCAAACCCGATCCCCATCCCGCGGATGAACATCGCGATGGACAGGCCGAGGATCGACGAGTGCGCGCTGATCAGTCCGAACGGGACCGTAGCGAGCGTCGTCACGATCACTCCGATGAGCGCCAACGGGCCGCCGCCAAAGCGGTCGGTGAGCTTACCCGCGAGCGGCATCACGAGCGCCATCCCGAGTCCCTGCGGGGCGGTCAACAGGCCGGTGCGCAGGACGTCCTCGTGGCGGATGTCCTGCCAGTACAGGGGCAGCAGAATCAGCCCGCCGAAAAGCGCGGCGCCGAGGCAGAACATCGCGAACGAAGCTGAGGAGAACGTGGGGCGCTTGTACAGCCGGACGTTCAGCAGCGGCTTTGGGACCCTGAGCGCGTGGAGGATGAAGAAGGCGATCAGGGCCAGCCCGACGATGCACGGGAGGATCACCTTGGTGAAGCCGAACGTGCCGGTGGTGCCGACCTCGGCGAGCCCGTAGATGAGCAGCGGCAGGCCGGTCGCCATCAGGGCGAGGCCGGGGACGTCGAGGCGCCCCGCCGGCGCGCTCTCCGCGGTCGGCCTGTCCCGCGGCAACGTGCGCAGCGAGGTGATCACCGCGATGATGCCGATCGGCAGGTTGACGTAGAAGATCCATTGCCAGCTCGCGTTGTCGAGGATCAGACCGCCGATCGCGGGACCGAGAATCGGTGCCAGCATCGCGGGGACGGCGACGATGCTCATCACCCGGCCCATCCGCTCCGGACCCGCGGCGTCGGCCATCATCAGCTGGCCGATCGGGAGGATCATCCCGCCGCCAACCCCCTGGAGCACGCGGAACGCGATCAGCTCGTTCGTCGTGGTGGCGAGGCCGCAGAGGGCCGAGCCGGCGGTGAACAGGATCAGCGACGTTATCCACACACGCTTGGCGCCGAACCGCTTCGCCGCCCAGCCCGTGATCGGGATCACGGCCGCCAGCGCGAGCATGTAGCCGGTCACGACCCACTGGATCTGCGCGAGCGTGGAGTGGAGCTCGCGGCTCAGCGTCGCCAACGCGACATTGACGATCGTCGTGTCGAGGATCGACATGATCGACCCGACGATCACCACGGCGCTGATCCGCCAGACGTGAGCCTCGATGCGGTTGTCCGAATTCATGAGGTTCCTAAATGTTAGGGACCGAATGATTTGCCGTCAAGACTATCCTCTGTTCGGGGGCGCGCATGCGCGCCCCCGCCGACCGGTGCATGCACCGGTCGGGACCTCGGCGCATGCGCCGAGGTCTTAATGACTATCTTCGTTATAGGAAATGACCACTTTCGCTGAACTAGGCCTCGCTCCGGATCTGCTCGACGCCGTCCATGATCTGGGCTACGAGGAGCCGACCCCGATCCAGGAGCAGGCGATCCCGCCGCTGCTGCACGGCGCCGACGTGATCGGCCAGGCGCAGACGGGCTCGGGGAAGACGGCCGCGTTCGGCTTGCCGATGCTCCAGTACATCGACCCCTCGGAGCACGAGGTTCAGGGCCTCGTGCTGACGCCCACGCGCGAGCTGTGCATCCAGGTCACGCAGGCCCTGCGCGCATACGGCAAGCGCAAGGGCGTCGACGTGGTGGCCGTGTTCGGGGGCGCCCCGATCCGCACCCAGCAAGCGCAGCTGCGCGCCGGCGGCCACATCGTCGTCGGCACCGTTGGCCGGGTCAAGGACCTGATCTCGCGCCACTCGCTGATGCTTCACACGTGCCGGTTCGTCGTCCTCGACGAGGCCGACGAGATGCTCGACCTCGGGTTCCTGGAGGACGTCGAGCGGATCCTGTCGCTGACGCCGTCGAGCCGCCAGACGGCGCTGTTCTCGGCGACGATGCCGCCCGAGATCCGGCGCCTCGCGGACCAGTACCTGTACGACCCCGTCACGGTCAAAGTGAAGGCGGCGACGCTCACCGTCGACACCGTCGAGCAGTTCGCGCTCGAGGTCAAACCCCGGGAGAAGGCCGACCGTCTCGTCGAGGTGCTCGACGCCGAGAGGCCCGAGCAGGCGATCGTGTTCGTGCGCACGAAGATCCGCTGCGAGCAGCTGTTCAAGACGCTCCGAGACCGCGGGATGAACGTCAAGGCGCTCCACGGCGACATGACCCAGGGCGCTCGGGACGGGGTGATGATCTCGTTCAAGGACGGGCGACTGCCGCTGCTGGTCGCCACCGACGTCGCGGCGCGCGGGCTCGACATCGCCGGGGTCTCGCACATCATCAACTTCGACGTCCCGACCTCGCCCGACGTCTACGTTCACCGGATTGGGCGGACCGCGCGTGTCGGCCGGAGCGGCCGCGCGATCACGTTCTACGAGCCGCGCCAGAAGCGCGACATCCAGGCGATCGAACGCCACGCCGGCGTGAAGCTCGCGCCGTGGGTCGAGCACGCCCACGTGGCGCCGACCCCGGTGATGGCAAAGCCGCGCCGGCATTCAAAGCCCCACGCGCCGGTGGACGGCGATGGCGCGGCGACGAAGCTGATCGTCTCCGCCGGGCGCGCGGCCGGCCTCGAGCCCTCGGACATCATCCACGCGATCACGGCGGCCACCGGCCTCGACGGCGAGGCCGTCCGCAACGTTCGCGTGCTTGAACGGTTCACATTCCTAGAGGTGCCTGAACACGACGCGGGACGGGTAATAGATCGCGTCAACGGCACAGAGTTCCGGGGACAGCCGCTGCGACTCGAGCTGGCCCGGGGCTAAGCCTCAAGCAACCGGAGGAGGTTCTGGGATGTTTCGAACGCTCGGTAGGGCGCGTCGTGTGTCGGCGCCGCTCGTTATATCCGTGATCGCGCTGTTCTTTGCCCTGGGGGGCGCCGGCGGGGCAGCGTTTCACGTGCCCGCCCACTCGGTCGGGACCTTGCAGCTCACGCGCGGCGCGGTGACCAACGTCAAGATCCGCGCGGGGGCCGTCGGTTCGCGGAAGATCGCGTTCCGAGCCGTGGGGATTCGCCGGATCAATCCGGCGACCGTGCAGGCGAGGGTGATCGGGAGCTGCGGCGCCGCGAGCGCGATCGCGTCGGTACATCAGAACGGCGCCGTCACCTGCAATACCGCCGGCGCCCCCAGGGAGTTCGGCACGAGCGGCAACTTTCACGGTGTCGGCACGGCGGCGACGACGATCGCGAGCGAGGGGCTGGCCCGCGGGTCCTACCTCGTCATCGCCAACCCGTACGCGACGATCTCCGGCACCGCCGGCCACG
Organism: uncultured Solirubrobacterales bacterium; assembly: GCA_963810015.1. Lineage (GTDB taxonomy): Bacteria > Actinomycetota > Thermoleophilia > Solirubrobacterales > Solirubrobacteraceae > Palsa-465. Next base: position 319,908 of record CAWEMC010000031.1, on the reverse strand, counting down.
TCGTCGAGGTCGGCTGCACGCTGGCGGCTACGAACGCCAGCGGCGGGCAGACGCGGACTGTGCAGATCGACATCAGCTCGAGCACGCAGCACCAGGAGGTGGCGATTCCGCTCCAGGCGCCTCTCGAGGTCCGGGCCCCGAGCGGCACGGCGAGCGTGACATGCAAGCAAACTGCTTCTAACACGGGGACTGTGTCGGTGCAGAGCGCGCTCGACGCGGTCCAGACGGCGGGCAACAGCTGACGGGTTTGGCGGGCCGGGCGGTGGCGCCCGGCCCGCTCGGGCCCTCGAGGTTTGACTGCCCGCAGGGGCTCTAGCAGGCGGGCGGCTCCGTAACGGCGCTGGGGAAGGGGACCCGGGATCGGGCGCCATCGCACCCGTCCAAAAAGCCTGCATAGCTCGACAATTCCGCGCCAAAACCTGAGGCCTGTCGAGCTATGCATGAAGAGCATGCGTAGCTCGACAGGGCTCGACGCCGGCGCCGAGGTTGTCGTGCCATGCAGGTTTCGCGTGACACTCTCGACACAAAGTCGCGGGTTTGAGCAGCTGCGCAGATGGAACGCGCGCCCTGGCGACCTGCCGGCGCCCTCACCCACCCTCCTTCCCTGCTGCCGTTTACCGAGCCTCCCGCCGGGGGGCTGCGCCGGGTCACGAGAGCCACGGACCCCCAGGCCGCGGTCTCGGGCGCCAATCCGTACGCTGAGGCCATGAGCACAGCCAACATGAACACCAGCCACGGGACGATCGCGCTCGAGTTCTTCGACGACGACGCCCCCAAGACGGTCGAGAACTTCCGCAAACTGGCGGGGGACAACTTCTACGACGGCATCATCTTCCACCGGGTGATCCCCGACTTCATGATCCAGAGCGGTTGCCCGGAGGGAACCGGGACGGGCGGCCCCGGCTACAAGTTCGAGGACGAGATCAACGATCACAAAGTGGTCCGGGGCGCGCTCGCGATGGCCAACGCGGGGCCAAACACCAACGGTTCGCAGTTCTTCATCGTGACCACCGACAGCGCGCCGTGGCTCGACGGCAAGCACACCGTTTTCGGCCAGGTGACGGCGGGAATGGACGCCGTCGATTCGATCGAGAGCGTTCCCACCGGCGACCGAGACCGTCCGCTCGACCCGCCCGTGATCGAGTCGATAGAGCTCGATCCGGCGACGTAGTTCGGTATCGCGCTACTTACCGGCCAGTAATCGCACATCGGTTGCGCCAGCAGGGCGGCCGGTGGCGCGCTAGCGTGCAGCGCTGTGATCCCGAACGGAGACTCCCGGCTGTGGCATCCGTTTGCCGACATGGGTGCCGTGCGCCACGCCGAGCTCGTGATCGACCGCGGCGAGGGCGTATGGGTGTGGGACGACCAGGGCAATCGCTATCTCGACGCCACCGCCAGCCTGTGGTACGCGAACGTGGGCCACGGCCGCCCCGAGATCGCGGCCGCCGTCGCCGCCCAGATGGCGAAGATCGAGGCGTATTCCGCGTTCGGCGACTTCGCGAGCCGGCCCGCCCTCGAGCTCGTTGAGACGCTCGCCGACCGGGCGCCGATGCCGTCGCGGATCTTCCTTGGCTCGGGCGGTGGCGATGCGATCGACACGGCCTCCAAGATCGCCCGCCGGTACTGGTACGAGCTCGAGCAGCCCCGGCGGACCGTGCTGATCAGCCGGACCGCCGGCTACCACGGCACCCACGGCTTCGGCACGGCGCTCGCGGGCATCCCTGCCAACCGGGTCGGATTCGATCCCGAGGAGGAGACGATCCAGGTCCAGTACGACTCGCTCGACGCGATGCGCGACGCGATCGGGAAGACCGGCGCCGAGCGGATCGCCGCCGTGTTCGTGGAGCCCGTGATCGGCGCCGGCGGAGTGATCCCTCCGGTCGAGGGTTACATCGAGGGCGTGTCCAAGCTTTGCCAGGAGACCGGCATCCTGTTCGTCGTTGACTCGGTGATCTGCGGCTTCGGCCGCCTCGGGACGTGGTTTGGGATTGAGCGCTGGGACGCCGATCCGGACATGATCGTGTTCGCGAAGGGCGTCACGAGCGGCTACCTGCCGCTCGGTGGCGTCGTCGTCTCGGAGCGGGTCGCCGAACCGTTCTGGCAATCGGCGGGTGGCCCGGTGTTGCGCCACGGCGCGACGTACGCAGGCCACGCGACGTGCTGCGCCGCGGCGTTGGCGAACATCAAGCTGCTCGAGCAGGACGGCCTTCTCGAGCGCGGTCGCGAGAACGAGGGCGCGCTGATCGACGCCGTGCGTCCGCTGGCTGCCCACGATTCGGTGGGCGAGATCCGTGGCGGCGTCGGGTTGCTGGCGGCGGTCGACCTCGCGGACGATGTGCTCGAGCGCGATCCCGGCGCGCCGGCGCGCGCCGCGGCCGGTGCCCGCGAGGCCGGAGTCCTCGTGCGCCCGCTCGCCCGCGGGCTCGCGCTCTCACCGCCGTTGACCGCGGAGCCCGAGCACTTCGCGATGGCCGTGGGCGCGATCGAGCACGGCCTCGAGCGCCTCGCCGCGCAGCCCAGCCTCCGCTAGGCGCGCACCGGCGATAATCGGCGCTGGCACGTGTTAGGCCTGGCACTAGGGCTCAGCTCATCGCTGTCGTGGGGCGTCTCCGATTTCGTCGGCGGCCTTCAGTCGCGGCGGCTGCCAGTCCTCAAGGTGGTCCTGATCACCCAGGCGATCGGGCTCACCGGCGTGGTCGTCGCGCTCGTCGTCCGTGGCACGGGGCCGCCGGACTACGTGCGGTTGCTGCCGGCGGTGGGCGGCGGGCTCGCGGGGATCGCCGGGCTGAGCGCGTTCTACCGGGCGCTGTCGATCGGGACGATGAGCATCGTCGCGCCGATCGCGGCGACCGGCGTCGCCGTGCCCGTGATCGTCGGCATCGCCGGCGGCGACCGACCCGCGGCGGTGCAGCTGGTCGGCATCGTCGCCGCGACCGTCGGTGTCGTGCTCGCGAGCCGCGAGTCGCCGTCCGAGCAGGCGCGCGCGGGGGCGACGACGCGGGCGATCGTGGCGCTGGCGCTGGTCGCCGCGCTCGGCTTCGGGACGTTCTTCGTCGGGTTGCGCGCCGGCGCTCGCGCGGACGTGCTGTGGGCGCTGTTCGCCTCTCGCGGCGCGGGCGTGGCGGCGCTGGTCGGCGCGGCCGTGGCGCTGCGGCCGGGCGGGCGCGTCGAGCGGTCAAACGTCCCCCCGCTGGTGGCGGTGGCGGTCCTCGACCTCGGTGCCAACGTTCTGTTCGCCATCGCCACGCGCCACGGACTGCTGAGCATCGTCTCGGTCGCCAGCTCGCTCTACCCGCTCGCCACCGTCGTGCTGGCTCGCGTGGTGCTCGGTGAGCGGGTCCGGCGCGTCCAGGAGGTGGGGATCATCGCCGCGATCGCCGGGGTGGCGATGATCGCGGCGGGCTGAGCTCGCCGCTCAGCGGTCGACGCAGGCCGGCACGTCTAGCGAGGTCCACGCCCTGTCCTCGGTCGCCTCGAGCGGAGCGAGGTGGCGTTCGAGGGTTCTCATCGCGCTGACCGGATCCGCGCCGCCGTGCAGCTTGCGGACCGTCAGCTCGAGCTCGCTCAGCTGCTGCGAGAACGCGCCGACCGAGGTTCTGTAGACGGTGGCGAGGTCGCTCGGCGGCCTAATCTTTCGCAACCTCGCGAGCTCGGGCCTGAAGACGGCGATTCCCCGGTCGAGATACGCGATGGCGGCGGAGGGCGTGGCCGGGGTGACGATCCGGTCTGCCTGCCGGTTTGCGATCGAGCACAGCCGCGTTGCCCGGTTGCGCAACTGAACGTCGGACAGCTCGGCCGAGCCGCAGCCGGCGACCAGCACCGCCAGCAGCGGCGCCAGCACGGCGCCGGCTCGCCTCATCGCAGCGGGACGCCGAGCAGCCGCTCGAGTTCGGCGATCGTGTCCATCGAATTGGTGTGGTGGACCGTGGCCATCCCGAGCTCGGCCGCCGGACCGAGGTTGAATGACAGGTCGTCGACGTACACGCACGCGGACGGCTCCAGGCCGATCCGCTCGGCCCCGAGCCGGTAAATCTCGGGCGCCGGCTTGCGGATGCCGACCTCGCCCGAGATCACGACGCCGTCGAACAACTCGGCCAGCTGTGCCCGGTCGTAGCGGCGGGTCCCCCACGAATTCGAGATCAAGCCGGTTCGCACACCCTGTCGGCGTGCCTTGAGCACGGCCGCGACCATCGGCTCGTCGGGCACCGAGCCCGCGAACAATCGATCGATCAAGTGCGCCGGGTTCACTCCCAGCATCGCGGCGAACTGGGGCTCGAACTCCTCCTCGGGCAGCTTCCCCGTCTCGAGATCGATCAGCAGCTGGCGGGCCGCCCGGTCCTCGCGGAAGCTTCGGCGGATCGCGTCCGGCTCGATCCCCTCTTGCTCGCAGAACGCGCGGAACGACTCGAACAGGTTGCTCGTCAGCACGCCGCCATAGTCGACGAGCAGTCCGGCGTAGTTCTCAGAACCCATCGCGGGTGACGTCACGGGCTCGCCGGGCGAGCTCGGCGACGCCCTCCCCGAACGTCTTCAGATAAGGGTCGTCGGTGGATCCAGCCAGCGCGCGCTTGTAGTTGCCCTCCATGAACACGACCGCCTTCCACAGCGCGAGCGCCACGTACCAGTCGAGCGCGCGCATCGAGCGACCGGACCGCTCCTCGTAGCGCTCGATCAGCTCGTGACGGTCGGGGAATCCCTCGCGCGTCGTCACGGCCTGGAGGTTGAAGCGGCCGGTCTCGTCCCCGGGCCGGGTCCAGTGGATCATCATGTAGCCGACGTCCGCGAGCGGATCGCCGATCGTCGCCATCTCCCAGTCGAGGATCCCGATCAGCCGGGCCGGCGCGCCGTGGGCGAACATCGTGTTCCCGAGCCGGTAGTCGCCGTGGACGACCGTCGCCGGGGGGGACTCGGGTAGGTTGGCCGCGAGCCAGGCTCCGACCTCCTCGACCTCGGGGAGCTCTCGAGTCCGGTTCACCTCCCAGAGGCCGGTGAACCGGCGCAGCTGGCGTTCGAGGTAGCCGGTCGGCTTGCCGAATCCCTCCAGCCCGATCGTCGTCCAGTCGACGGCGTGGAGCTCGACGAGCGCGTCGATCAGCTCGTCGGCGATCCTTCCGCGCTGCTCCGGATTGTCCAGTGCCGTCGGGATCTCACTCGTGATCACGTCTCCGTCGATCTGCGCCATGACGTAGAACGGAGCGCCGATCACCGCTGGGTCATCGCACACTGCGAGGACCCTTGGGACGCGGACGGGGGTCGCCTCGAGCGCTCGCAGCAGCCGCGCCTCTCGCAGCACGTCGTGCGCGCTCGGCGGCAGCGGCCCGCGGGGCGGGCGGCGCACGACCACGCCCGTGGAGAGCACGAACGTGATGCACGAGTGGCCCTCCCCGATCGGGGCCGCGTCGAGTCCGGCCGGAGCGTCGAGGCCGTTTCCGGCCAGGAATTCGCGCAGCGGCTCGATCACCAGGAGCGGCTCGCGGTCGTTGGCCGCACCCTCCTCGTGGGTGCGGACGACATCGTCGGGCGCGAGCGTGGTGGCCATGTCGATCCGGGAGCGTAGCGGGCGGTCGGGTGGTAGCTAACCTCGATGTGAGCAATGCCTGAGCTGCCTGAAGTGGAAATCACCGCGCGGCTGATCGGGGCGGCCACCGCGGGCGCGGTGGTCGAGTCCGCGCTGACGCCGGGGATCAACGCGCTGAAGTCCTACGACCCTCCGCTGAGCGCGCTGACCGGGCGGACGATCGAGCGGGTCCGCCGGCGCGGCAAGCTGTTCCTCATTGAGTTCGACGGCGAGTTGACGATGCTGGTCCACCTGATGTCGGCCGGCCGGCTGCAACTGTTCGACACGAGGGCATCGCTGCGCGATCGAACCTCGCGACTGCTCGTCAGGCTCGAGGATGGGCGCGAGCTCCGACTTCGTGAGTTCGGGACCCGGCAGCGCGCGTGGGTGAAGCTCATGCGCGCGGCGGAGGTGCAGGACGAGGAGACGCTCGCGGCCCTCGGGCCGGAGGCGTGGCCCGACCCGCCTGAGTTCGACGATCTGCTGGACCAGCCACGGCCGCTCTACGCCGTGCTGCGCGACCAGCACGTGATCGCCGGGATCGGCCGCTCCTGGGTCGACGAGATCCTCCACGCGGCAATGCTCTCGCCCTTCAAGCGCGGCTCGGACCTCGAGCCCGACGAGGCAGGGCGTCTGCGGGAGGCGACGGTCGAGCGCCTCGACGAGGCGATCGCCCACTACGAGCAGGTCATCGCCCTGCCGATCCCGGACAAGCTGCCGATGCCGCTCACCGTGCACCGGCGTAACGGCGAGCCCTGCCCGCGCTGCGGCGACCAGCTGGAGGCGGTGTTCTACGAGGACTACGTCATGTGTTACTGCCCGACGTGCCAGACCGAGGGCAAGCTCATGAAGGACCGGCGGCTGTCGCGCCTGTTGAAGTAGGCTGTCGATTCCGATGGCACCCGAGCCCGGCGACAAGGCTCCCGACTTCACGCTTCCCGACCAGGATGGGAACAACGTGTCCCTGTCGGGCCTGCGCGGCAAGACCGTCGTGCTGTATTTCTATCCCAAGGCCGACACGCCCGGCTGTACGACGCAGGCGTGCAGCGTCCGTGATCACCAGGCCGACTACCAGCGCGCCGGCGCGGTCGTGCTCGGCGTATCACCCGACCCGGTCAAGGAGATTGCCGCGTTCGATCAGAAATACGGTCTCGGATTCCCGCTCCTGTCCGACGCAGAGCACTCGGTCGCCGAGGACTACGGGGTGTGGGTCGAGAAGTCGATGTACGGGCGCACGTACATGGGGATGGAACGCAGCACCTTCGTGATCGACCCCGACGGGGTCGTGCAGGAGGTCTTCCGCAAGGTCAAGCCCGCGGAGCACGACGACCTCGTGCTGGGCGAGCTGGCGCAACGCTAGGCGAGCTGGCGAACGCCAAGCGGGCTGGCGAAAGCGCTACGACAGTCCCTCGCGCGCCTCGCGCACGAGCGTGACTGCCTCGGGGAAGACGGTCGCCATCACCGAGCGGAGCTGTTCGGCCTGCTGCTCGGTGGTCCCCTGGATGTTGGCGCGGTTCATCGCCGCAACGGTCAGATCGACGGCCAGCTTGATCGCGTTGTCGGCCCACGCCAAACGCTGGGCTCCCTGCATCTGCTCCGCAAACTCGCCGAGCCGGCGCTGGAGCTCATCTGGGTCTCCGAAAAGTCCGCCAAAGCCACTTCCTTCCATGGCGTTAACTGTAGCCACTGTCGCCGGCCGGGAAACCTGGTCAGGCGACGCGCCGCGCGAGGACCGCGATCGTGCCGCCCCGGCCGGCCCGCGCGGCGAGCAGCTCAAGCGCTGCCGCGAACGGAGCCAGCGCGACGCCGATCGCGGTGATCGCGAGGTCGCGCGGGCGCAGCGGCGCGTTTCGCTTGAGCAGGTTGTAGAGGTAGGACGGATTCGCGGTGGCACGGTTGAGCAGCGACTGCCACATCCCGAACGGGTTGTGCTCGACCAGCATCTGCTCGGTTCGCAGAACCTCGAACCCGTGATTGCGGAGCAGGGCTCCGACGCCCGCGGGGGTGAAGTGGACGCGATGCCGGGGGACGTCGAGGTGGTACCAGCGGTCGCCACCGATCCGTGACTGCAGGCTCAGGAGATTCGGGACTCCGACGAGCAGACCGCCGCCGGGTTTGAGCCACCCGTGGATCCTCGCGAGGGCCGCGCCCGGATCGTCGAGATGCTCGAGCACGTGCCAAACGGTGGCGACATCCACCGACTCAGGCGCGATGTCGGCCGTCTCGAAGTCGGCGTGCTGGAGGGGAGCGCCGATCCTGGCGGCGGCCTCGACGCCGCGCCACGACGGCTCGATCCCGAACGCGTCGTAGCCCGCGCCGTTCGCCGAGACCACGAACCGGCCGCGCCCGGCCCCCGCGTCGAGCAGCCTCGCGCCGGGCCGGGCGATCTCGCCGACCAACGCGAGGCGCCGGCGATCAAAGGCCTCGAGGACGGGACGAGCGACGCGATAGAGACGTGGCTGGCCGGCCCGGTAGGCGCCCGTCTCGTGGGGCTCGGGTTGCGAGACCCCGACCGTGACGGCCGATCCGCAGCTTGCGCAGCGCAGAAGCTGGAAGCGCCGGTCGCCAAGCGTGGGCTCGGAAGACGGCACCGAGCGCCAGTCGAACAGCGCGCCACCACAGGCTGGGCAGGTTTGCACGCGGCGGACCGTACACTTGCGAGCCCGATGACGGCCGAGGAACAGCTCGCCCACGAAGCCCAGGTACGTCCGCGCCAGGCAATCGTGGCGGGCGTCGCCGCCGTGGCGCTCGTCGCGGCCGCGGCCGTCCAGGTGGTCGGACCCACGTCAAAGGTGTCCGAGCTCACGGTCCAGCTGCTGCTGATCAACAAGCGCTTCCCGCTGGACCTGATCGGCGCGGTCTTCCAGGGCATCGGGGTGCTCGCGCTCGTCTGGACGCTGGCGTTCCTATTCGACCTGACCCGCGCGCGGCGCCCCGAGACGAACTCGGCGACGCGAATCATCGTGCTGACCGCGGGCGTGGTCTCGGCCGTAGGCGCGACCGTCTATGCGGCGATCCTCGCCGTCAAGGCTCACCAGTTCGCGACGCAGGGCGCCCAGACGTATCCGCAGGCCAACCACCTGACCCACGGCGCGGCGCTCCCGGTGCTTCAAACGTTGGACATCGCCGCCCAGTTCGCGCTCGATATCACCCTGATCCTGATCGCGCTGAACGGGATGCGAGTCGGCCTGCTGACCAGATTCATGGGCTACACGGGGATCATCGTGGGGATCGCGGGCATGCTGCTGATCGGCTCCGCTCCCGCCGCCGCGTTGCAGGTCTTCTGGATGGGCGCGCTCGCGATCCTGTTCGCGGGCCGTTGGCCAGGCGGCGAGCCGCCGGCATGGAGGACCGGCAAGGCCGAGCCGTGGCCCTCCTCGGCGCAGCTCCGCGAGGAGCGGATGGCGGCGAGGGGAGCTTCGCCCCGGGCCAAGCGAGCGCCGGAACCGGCGGTCGAGCCGGTCGGGGCCGTGGCGCCCGCGCGGACGCGCGCGTCCACACCCAAGCGCAAGCGCAAGCGCCGGCGCTGACCCGGAACCCCGGCCCTTTCCGGGGTCTGGGCGGTTCGGCACGCCCGGCTGGGACACGTTCGGACATGCGTCCGGTCGGCCTGTAGACGCTCCGAGCCGGTGCCGATCTCAACCAGTACACAGCCGGCGCTGTCGTCCGCCTCGCTGTGAACCGGTCATGTGCCTCCTCCCCGTTACCCATCCCGCAACCAGCGCCATCTCTGGTGACGTGTGTCGCCTGAGCCGCCCACGGCGCTGCGGCGGGTAGCGCCCCGGCCGAGACTGCCTCGGTCCCCGACCTAGGTTGGGGGCCGAGGCTGCGGGGCTCGCCTGCCCCGGGCGGTTGCCGTTCGTCCGTTCGTCGTGCCCTGCCGCCCGTTCACGCGCCGGCGGCCACCGTTCGTCGATCTCTCCGTTGCCCGAGCGCTGACGGGGGTGCAGCCTGCCAACTACTCGTCAAATTTCCGAGTAGGAGGAATAGATGGAAGCTGCTCGTGTACCCGGACGGGAAGCGGACGTAGCGCCCGCTCCCGCCGCGGCGGAGACGGCCGGCCGTGCTGGTTGGACCCCGGCCGATCCAGGCCCACTCGGGCTCGCGGCCTTTGCCGGCACGACGTTCATGCTCAGCCTGGTTAACTCAGGCCTGGTCGGCACTCATCTCGTGCCCGGTGGCGGACTGCTGCCGATGATCGCCGCCCTGGCGATCGCCTACGGCGGGATCGCCCAGTTGGTCGCCGGGATCTGGGAGTTCCGCACCGGCAACACGTTCGGTGCGGTGGCGTTCTGCTCGTTCGGCGCGTTCTGGATCTCGTTCTTCTTCGTCGTCCAGTCCGTCGGAAAGAACGTTCCGACCGAGGTGTTCAGCGGACTCGGTCTGTACCTGTGGATGTGGGGGATCTTCACCGCCTACATGTTCGTCGCTTCGCTGCGGACCACCGGCGCTGTCGCGCTCGTGTTCCTGCTGCTGGCGATCACGTTCATCATCCTCGGCATCGGGAACTCGTCTCTTGCCGGGACGCACAGCGCGATCAACGGCACGATCAAGCTCGGCGGCTACTTCGGCATCGCAACCGCGATCGTGGCGTGGTACGCGTCGTTCGCGGCGGTGCTGAACTCGACGTTCGGTCGGGTGGTGGCGCCCGTCTTCCCGCTCTCGCGGGCGTAAGGACCAGAACACCCAGAAGAGAAGGGGCTGTACCGGGAAAGCCTTCTCAGGTAGAACTAACAGTGATCAAATCGCCGCACACGTGCGGTAGGCCAGGCGCCGGCGGGTTTTCGCCGGCGCCGCGGCCTTCCCGCTGTGAGACGCCAGTCCTTTAGGAAGGGAGAGGCTTTCAATGGCAGACACGGCAGAGGGAACTTCGGCGGAGGAAGTCGAGTACTCGGAGAACCAGATTGCGGTCCACTGGCGTGAGGAGAAGTACGTACTGCCTCCCGAGGAGTTCAAGGCGCAGGCCAATGCCAACGACGAGTCGATCCTGGAGCGTTTCAAGCCGGAGAACTTCCCGGAATCCTTCGTCGAGTACGGGGAGCTGCTGACGTGGGAGAAGAAGTGGGATGAGCTCGTCGACACGAGCAATCCGCCGTTCTTCAAGTGGTTTGTCGGGGGAAGGCTGAACGCAGCGGTCAACTGCGTCGACCGGCACCTCGAATCACGGGGCGATAAGAACGCGATCATCTGGGTTCCTGAGCTCGAGGAAGATGAGACCCAGGAGATCACCTACAAGGACCTGCACCGGCGGGTCAACGAGTTTGCCGCACTGCTGAAGGATTTCGTCGGCGTCAAGCCCCAGGACCGGCTCACGTTCCATCTCCCGATGGTCCCCGACCTCCCCGTGTCGATGCTCGCGTGCGCGCGCCTCGGCGTGATCCACTCGGAGGTGTTCGGCGGCTTCAGCGGCGTCGCCTGCGGCCAGCGGATGGGCGATGCCAAGAGCACGGTGCTCGTGACGATCGACGCCTACTACCGAGGCGGCCAGCTGATTGACCACAAGGTCAAGGCGGACGATGCGATCGAGGAGGCCCGCAAGGAAGGGATCGAGGTCGAGAAGGTGCTGGTGTGGCGGCGCATCCCCGGCGAGTATCACTCGGAGAGCGAGATGGTCGAGGGGCGGGACTACTTCGTCGACGAGCTGCTCGAGAACTACAAGGGCCAGGAGGTCGAGCCCGAGTCGATGGCCGCCGATGACACGCTGTTCCTGATGTACACCAGCGGCACGACGGGGCGGCCGAAGGGCGCGCAGCACCCGATCGGCGGTTATATGAGCTACGTCGCCGGCACTTCGAAGTACTACCAGGACATCCATCCCGACGACACCTATTGGTGCTTCGCCGACATCGGCTGGATCACCGGCCATTCCTACATCGTCTACGGACCGCTGGCCCTGGGGACGACGACGGTGATGTACGAGGGCATCCCGACGCATCCGGACCCCGGGCGGCCCTGGCGGATCGCCGAGAAGCTCGGTGTGGACATCTTCCACACTGCGCCGACGACGATCCGGATGCTGCGCAAGGTGGGTCCCGATGAGCCGGCCAAGTACGACTTCAGCTTCAAGACGATGACGACCGTGGGCGAGCCAATCGAGCCCGACGTCTGGCGCTGGTACTGGGAGGTCGTCGGCAAGGGCAAGGCCGCGATCACCGACACCTGGTGGATGACCGAGACCGGCGGCTTCTTGGGGAGCACCCTCCCCTTCCTGCAGCCGATGAAGCCAGGCAGCTGCGGGCCGGCCGCGCTCGGGGTCCAGCTCGTGATCTACGACGAGAACGGCGAGGAGATCCCGCCAGGATCGGGCAAGGCCGGCTACATCTGCGTTCGGAACCCATGGCCAGGTCGGATGCTGACCGTATGGGGGCAGGACGAGCGCTTCATCGATACCTACTACAAGCGGTTCAACAAGGACCCGAACAGCAAGGACTGGCGCGACTGGCCATTCATGTGCGGCGATGGCGCGGTGGAGGCGGAGGACGGCTACTTCCGCATCCTCGGCCGGATCGACGACGTGATCAACGTCGCGGGACACAGGCTCGGGACCAAGGAGCTCGAGTCCGCCGCGATCGAGGTCGACGAGGTCGCCGAGGCCGCCGCCGTGCCGGTGGTCGACGAGGTCCGCGGCAAGGTCGTCGAGATGTACATCGCGATCAAGCCGGGCGTCAGCGCCAGCAACGAGGAGGTCGCAAACAAGGTCGCGGCGCAGATCGAGCGGGACATCGGCAAGATTGCGCGACCCAAGAACGTGTGGGTCGTGCCGGACATGCCGAAGACGCGTTCGGGCAAGATCATGCGCCGGGTGATCGCCGGGATCTCGAACTTCGCCGACGTCGGCGACGTGAGCACGCTCGCAAATCCGGAGGTCGTCGATCAGATCCGCGACTACGTGCAAGCCGAGAAGAAGGCTCGCGGCGAGGACGTGAAACCACTCTCCAAGGAGGAGGAGCAGGAGATCGCGACGTACGGCGCGTCGTCGGAGTAGATGCGAGTCATAGAGTTGGGCTCTACCTCGCGGGCGAGGCAGGGCGCGCTGTCTATCGCCGACTACACGCCGAGGCGGCGCGCCAGCTCCGCCGTGTGCCGGCGGGCGATCGGGATCGTCTGCCCGCCGGCGAAGGCGAGCTCCGCGGTGCCGCCGAGCTGAGGGCGTAGCTCCACGGCGCGGGGCAGGTTGGCGACGTACTGCCGGTGGACGCGGACGAATCCCGACGGCTCCCAGCGACGCTCGATCTCGTTCAGCGTGGCGCGCAGCAGGTAGCGGCCGTCGTCGGTCACGATCCTGACGAAGTCGCCGTGGGACTGGACGTACAGGATCGAGTTCCTGGCGATGAGCCGCGTCGACCCCGTGCGCACGTTGGCGACCGCGATCATCTCGGTATCGGTCACGGCTTGTGACGGTGCTCGCGCGCGCCCGTTCTTGCCGTGATCGCCGCCCGCCTCGACCGCCGCCGCCACGCGCCCCAGTGCCTCCTCCACGCGCAGCCGGCTCACCGGCTTGCGCAGGTAGTCGAGTGCGTGCAGCTCGAAGGCGTCGACGGCGGCGCTGTCGTAGGCGCTCACGAACACGAGCTGCGGTGGGTCGCTGAAGCGGCGCAGCACCCGTCCGAGCTCGACGCCGTCGAGGTCGGGCATGCGTACGTCGAGGAAGATCGCGTCATAGCGCTGCTCGGATGCCTTCAGCAGCGCGTCATGGCCGTCGAAGGCGCACTCGACCTCCTCGACGAGCGGGAACGACCGGAGCAGCCGGGCCAGGTCCTCGAGCTGGGTCCGCTCGTCGTCGACGGCGAGGATCGTCAGACGGTCGGAGCTCACGCCAGCTCCGCCAGTTCGCGAGGCGCGCTCTCCCCGCGCAGGTTGGGCACGGTCATGACCGCCGTCGTCCCCTCGCCGACCTGCGACTCGATCCGCAACGCGTAGCGATCTCCGAACGTGGCCCTCAGCCTCGAGTCGACGTTCGAGAGGCCGATCCCGCCACCGGCCCCCGCCAGCACCGCGGGCACGCGCTCCGGCTCAATCCCGGAGCCGTCGTCGCTGACCCGGAGCTCGACGTCGCCGCCGATCTCACGAGCGGTGATCTGCACGCGCCCGCTGCCCGCCCGAAGCTCGACGCCGTGCCTGACCGCGTTTTCGACCAGCGGCTGCACCGACATCGCCGGCACGACGGCGCTGCGGGTCTCCTCGGGGACGTCGATGGTGACGTGAAGGCTCCCGCGAAACCGGGCCTGCTCCAGCCGCAGATAGCGTTGCACGTGATCGAGCTCTTCGCCGAGCGTCACGTAGGAGCGTCCGTCGCGAAACAGGTACCGCGTGAACTCGGCGAAGTCGATCAATAGCTCCCGGGCCTCCTCCGGCCGCGCGTGGATGTCACCGGCGACGGCCGCGAGCGCGTTGTAGATGAAGTGCGGCGAGATCTGAGCCCGCAGGGCGCGCAGCTCCGCCTGGGCCAGGCGCTCCTCGTGCTCGGCGAGCACCGAAAGCTCGACCTGGGCCGAGACGAGGCTCGCGGCCTCCTGCACCACTCGCAGCTCGGCGTGGCTCGGGCGGCCGGTCGAGCGGTAGAACGCGATCAGCGTCCCGGCCCGCTTTCCCTGCACGATCATCGGCGCCAGCACGGCCGACTTCAGCGGGCAGGTCGGGTCGGAGGAGATCAGCCGGGGCACGATGTGCAGCCGGTCGTCGCGAGTGCGGGCCAGCAGCTTGGACAGCAGGTCGCCGGGGCGGACCTGCTCGCGTCCCTCGCCGTCGATCGCGAGCACCGCCTGGGTGTCGGCGAGCGCGATCGCGGCGGCGCCCGTCAGCGCCCGTAGATGTGGAGCGGCTTGGCCGGCGGAGCGCGGCGTCAGGCCGCGGCGAAGGTGCGGGAGGGTCGAGGTTGCCGCGTGCAGCGCGGACTGCATCCCAACCGCCTCGGGCGTGCGCGCAGCGCGACGCGGATGCGCCAGCTTCCATGCCGCGACAAGGAGTGCCGCAATCCCGATCCCAACCAGGACACCGAGTACGGGGCTCATGTGAAGGTTGCCACAAGCTTACTTGGCGCGGTGGCCGTCGACTCTCGGCCAGCCCTCGTTGGCGGCGGCCCGGCAAACGGCGCCGGGGAGAAGGGGAGGGGAGCGGGGCGCCATCGGGCCCGTCAAAACCTGCATGGCACGACAATTCCGGCTGGAATGGCGAGGCCTGTCGAGCTATGCATGAAGAGCATGCGTAATACGACAGGGCTCGGACCTGGCGCCGGTGTTGTCGTGTTACGCAGGTTTCCCCTGACACTCTCCGCACACTCCCGCCCATTTGCGCGCAGGAGCGGGTCGACCACGGGCTACGGCGACCCAAAGAAGCCTTCACCCGCCCTCCTTCCCTGCGCCGTTTACCGAGCCGCACGCTAATCAGGGGCGCTGAGAGTCGACAGCCCGGGCCCGCCACGGCCCCGCCCCACGGGCTCAAGGGTTGAACCACCGGCGCCGGGGGGAGAAGATGCTGACATGACAAGCACGACCATCGCCTCCTACGAAGAGGCCTGCGCGCAGCATCGCTGGGAGGTCCCCGCGCGCTACAACATCGCCGTCGACGTCTGCGATCGCCATCCCCGCGACAAGCTCGCGATGATCCACGAGGACTTCGGCGGCAACATCAGGCGGGTCGATTGGGGTGAGCTGCAGGACCTGTCGAATCGGTTCGCGAACGTCCTCGCCGCCAACGGCGTGGAGAGGGGGGACCGGGTCGCCATGTTGCTGCCGGCCACGCCCGAGACCGCCGCCGCCTTCTTCGGAACCTGGAAGACGGGAGCGATCCTGCTCTCGATGTCCGTGCTCTACGGCGACGAGGGCATTCGCCACCGGCTGACCGACTCTCAGGCCAAGGTGCTCGTGACCAACCAGGCGAACGCGGACCGGATCGAACGTTCGCTCGTCGAGCACGTCCTGATCCTCGACGATGAGCTCCTGGCGAAAGGATCGACCTCGTTTGCGACGGTCGACACGGCGGCGGACGACCCGGCGCAGCTGTACTACTCCTCCGGCACGACCGGGCTGGCGAAGGGCATCCTCCACGCCCACCGCTACATCCTCGCCCACGAGGAGTTCCTCTACTGCCACGACGTTCGCGACGGGGAGCTGTTCCACGGCATGGGTGAATGGGCCTGGGCCGCTGGAATCTGCCCGCTGATCGGGCCGTGGCGGCTGGGTGCCGTGCAGGCGGTCTACCAACGCCAGGGCGGCTTTGACCCAGGGAAGCAGCTCGACTTCCTCTCGCGCCAGGGGGTCTCGAATGTGTTCGCCACCCCGACGGCGATCCGCTCGATGATGGCGATCGGCGACGCCGGCACGCGCTATCCCCAGAAGTTCCGGATCGTGTGCTCGGCCGGCGAGCCGCTGAACCCGGAGGCGATCCGGTGGTTCCGCGAGCAGTACGGGATCACCGTGCTCGACTACTACGGGCTCACCGAGTCGTACCCGCTGTGCGCAAATTACCCGTTCATGGAGGTCCGCGAGGGCTCGATGGGCCGGCCGATGCCGGGCTGGGAGGTGGCGATCCTCGACGAGGATGAACAGCCCGTGAAGTCCGGCGAGCGCGGCGAGATCTGCCTCAAGGCCCGCACAAACCCTCACTATCCACTCGGCTACTGGAACCGGCCCCAAGAGGACTCGGACGAAGTCTTCGGCGGCGACTGGTTTCACACCAAGGACGCCGCGCGCACCGACGACGACGGCTACTTCTGGTACGAGGGGCGGGCCGACGACGTGATCATCTCGGCGGGATACCGGATCGGCCCGTTCGAGGTCGAGTCGGCGTGCCTCGAGCACGCCGCCGTGGCGGAGGCCGCCGCGGTGGCGTACCCGGACGAGCGCCGGGGCAACGTGGTCAAGGCGTTCGTCGTCCTCGCGGCCGGCCACGAACCCAGCGATCAAGTGGCGCAGGACATCCAGGCGTACGTCCGAGAGCACTACTCGGCATACGCCTATCCGCGGATCATCGAGTTCGTGCCAGACCTTCCGAAGACGCTGACCGGAAAGATCAGGCGGATCGAGCTGCGCCAGCGGGAACAAAGCACCTAGCACGACGCGGCGGTTGTAAGAAGATTCATGTAGTGCGGCGGCCGGTCGCGCGGTACGGTCGTCGGCTAAATACGGGGGTTACTCCAATACGGAGGGAGGCACTCCATGAAATGGAGATGGGTCATTGCGCCCGTAGCCATGTGCTTGGCCCTGTTCGGGTTTGGTTCGGCAGCGTCGGCGAGCACGGTCTTCCATCCACGCGTCAAGAACGCGCTCGGACTGATACCGCCGGTCAACAGCCAAGGACAGTTCGGCGCTCAGGACGTCGCCACGGGGGCGCTCACGCCGGTGACCTATCACGGAGGATCCGTGATGACCGGCGGCGTGACCGTCCACACGATCTTTTGGACGGGGGGGACGAATCCGTTCCAAGGTTCCCCCGGTTCGGGCATTCCCACCTACGAGGGAATGGTTCAGCAGTTCTTCACCGATGTCGCAGCCGCCCACACCGGATCCTCCGGTGGCCCGTGCACCACAGCCGACTGCAACGTGTTCACCGTCGAGCCGCAGTTCGGCCAGGAGACCTCAGTCGACAACGGCGCGACGCCACCGGGAACGGTCGCCGGCGATAACACCATCACCTACAACTCGGCAGCGGACACCATCAACGACGCGCACCCGTACCCGGCGAAGGACGTCCAGTGTGCGTCGGCAAACAACGCCGCGGTTTGCATCACGGATGCTCAGCTGCAACAGGAGATCGATCGCGTGATCAACGCCACCGGTGGCTCGCGCGGCTTGCACAACCTCTGGTACGTGTTCCTGCCGCCGGGCGTCGATGAGTGCATCACCCCCGGCGTATGCGGGACGAACGCGTTCGGCGGCTATCACTCGGTCTCAGATCTGGGTAGCGGCCCGACCATCTACGCGCTGACGATCGACCCGATCATCGAGGCAGGGTCGATCGCGGCGGGTGGCGACCCCGAGGGCAATCCCGACGCGGAGGTTACGGTCGACATCGCCGCTCACGAGACCAATGAGGCGATGACTGACCCGGAGGGCGTCGGCTGGATGGATCCGAACGGGTTCGAGATCGGCGACAAGTGCGAGTTCGGGCCCCAGCGCGGCACCCCGCTCGGCTTCGCCGGCCCGGACCACGCGCCCTTCAACCAGGTCATCAACGGGGACCAGTACCTGCTCCAGGAGATGTGGGCGAACCAGGACAACAACGGCCAGCCCGACTGCGTCCAGGCCACCACGACGACGACCAACTCGCTACCGTTGCCGCAGGTCGACCTGACGCAGTTCAGCTCGAAGGTCGGCGGCAACATCGGATCGGCGACGGCGGGCGTGGGCGTCGAGGTGCAGCTCCTACGCGCCGGCGAGATCGTCGCGGACCAGTCCACGACGACCAACGGCAGCGGCCAGTGGAGCCTGACGCTGCAGCATCCCGTCGGTGATGACCGCGACGAGATCGACGTCACGTACTCGGGAATCGGTGCCCCGACCCCCAACGATCAGGTGATCCTCACCGGAAATGGAGGTAACGCGTTCTCGGAATCGGGTTGGACCGGATGGTTCGATCTCGACACCGGCAGTCTCCTCGACAGCACACCGGAGATCTCGCTGGGCCCGTGCTTCCAGACGGGAGTCGAGACGACCTCGGTGACGACCGAGTCGCCGACGGACTTCTGCAACACGCAGACCGACGTGGCGACGGAGCCGCTGACCACACCGATAGGCCCCGGCACGGCGGTGACCTACGGCACAAACGACAACCGCGCGTTCGCCCCGCCCGACGCGCCGGTTCCGAATGGAGCCGGCGGGCTGGTCAGCCTCACGGTACCGGTGGGAGAGACGGATTCGGTCTCCGCTCTGGGGAGCCCGCTGGCGTTCTTCTCCCCGGGCGGATTCCCATCATGCACGGCCGACCTCGAAGCGCAGACCGTGGCCTGCACCGGGCTGGTCCCCGGCGCGAACTACTCCGTCAACGGACATCAAGGCACCGCTGACGGAGGCGGCACGGTCAGCCTCTCGATGCCGGTGCACCGTGGGGACGCGCTGGCGCTGTCGAATGGCTCGCGGACCCTGACGACGCTCCATGTCGCCAATCTGCGAGTCGACATCACCGCAGAGCAGGCAGTCCTCTCCGGGGGCAGCTGCCAGCCGGACCAGTACTACGGGGCGCCGGTTACGAGCCCGCCGGTGAACGGCGCGGCCGGTGAGCTCGGAATCGCCGACTCCGGCGTCATTTGCCCAGACAACGGCAACGCGACCGGACTGGATGCCTCGTTCATCGGTCAGACCGACGAGGCGAGCGGCGGCCTGACCCAGACCGAGGTCCCCGACGTCGAGGACACCTCGCCGATGCAAGGCGAGATCGTCTACGGCGCGTTCACGGCACTCGCCGAGTCCGGACTTCCGGGCCCCGGCAACACGGTCATTCCGACGGACTCGACCGCGAAGATCGCGGTCAGCATCGCGCCGGCCGCCGGCGGAGCCCCCGTGTTCACCAGTGGCAACGTCGACACCGCAAGCGGAGTCTCCGTCAACGCGCTCTCGCCGAGGACCTACAAGGCGACGTGGACGCTCACCGATGCCAACGGCGATACCAGGACCGTGACGACACGGTTCATCGAGGAGCCGTCGCTGCAAGGTCCGCAGGGTCCTCCGGGGCCGCGCGGTCCGGCCGGACCCCGGGGCCCGAAGCCCAAGGTGAGTTGCAAGCTGACTCACCACGGCAAGAGGATCAAGTGCCGTGTGACGTTCCCGAAGGCCAAGAAGACCACGGGCAAGCTGCAGTTGCGGATCACCCGTGGCGGACACGTGGCGGCGCTCGGCACCGCCCGAGTCAGCCGCGGCAAGGCCACGGTCACGCTGCGTGAGCTCAGGCGCATCAACCATGGTGCCTGGACGATCACGGTCGTGCTGTCCCAGCCGCACAACGCAGCCTCGACCACGAAGATGAAGCTGCGGATGACCTGATGACGCTGTAGGTCATACACGCAGGGCATCTGAGCGAGCCCCCGATCCGCGGTCGCGGGTCGGGGGCTGTTTGCGTCCGCCGGCGCCTCTGTGCCTTCCTACTTCTTCTTTTTGGTCACCCGATTGCCGGCAGCGTTGAGCCCATACCAGCGGCCGCCTGCCTGGTTGAACCCGATGTAGGTCGTCTCCGCGGGCTTGCCGTCGCCGACGTAGGTGTAGAGGGGCCAGCCGGCGTACGTCACCTGCTGGCGGCCGTTCGGGAGTGTGATCGTGCCGAGCAGGGAGCTCCTGACCCCCTTGCCGGCGATCGGCTTGCCGGACGTATACACCGGCGGCCAGGAGGCCCTGCAATTGAGCCTGGCCCAGCAGGTGTCGGTGTTCTTGCTGTCCTTGGCGAACTGGTACACGGTGAAGCCGTGGCTGTTGACCAGGATCTTCCCGAGCTTCGTCTTGTGCAGGTTGATCTTCGCCTGATGGCCGCCCGCCATCGCGAGGCCGGCCGTGGCGAGGGCGGCCGCGAACACGGCCAGCAAGATGACAATGCGCTTCATATTGGGGTTCCCACCTCCGGTTGTTCTTTGCGTCTGCCCACTGGGACGCCGTTGCGGGTGCCTACCTTCCCGCCCGCACTGTACGCCTGTGTACCAGCGAACGGAGACACGATACCCGGCTATCGCCGGCGGGACGTCAGCTCCCCGCCGCTGCCCTGGCGTGGGAACGCATCTCGGAGAGGATCCGCTCGAGGCGCGGCTCGGTTTCGCGGTCGACATGGACCATGGCGGCCGCCACCGAGGGATGGACCGCGGCGATCTGGGCGTGCATCTCGTGCGCCACGGCGCGGTAGCTCGGGTGGCCCTCCCGGCCTGAGCGGAGCTCGATCAGCTGCATCGCCTCGCGCGCGTTAAGGTCAAGGATGTAGCGGATCCGGAACCCGAGGCAGAGCGCGTACGGTGCCGACGTCGCGAGGCCGCGTTCCACGAGCCGGTGATACTCGTTGCTCGATATCTCGAGCGCGCGTCGGTAGCGCTGGCCACAGCCGGCGAGCTCGATCTGCTCCGGCACCCCCGCTCCCAACGCGGGGCTGAGCGCCTGCCACTGAGCCGTGAGCATCCGGTGGCGCTGGAGGTCCCTGAACGCGCCGTAGTCGGACACGATCTCGAACCGGTAGCGAATCGATTCGAGCCCGCGGCCGGGTCGGTGGCGGCGGTTCGTGCGGTGCCCGACGAGGTCGGCGAGCAGCTGGGCCCGCTCCTCGACCTCGAGCGGGCCGATCGCCTCCCGGGCCGCCTCCTCGGAGCTCGCGCTGCTCTCGAACAGGAGCGCCGCGAGCAGGTCGTCCTCATCGCCTTCGACGCGCAGCAGCCGGACGGAGGGTCCCGCCGCCGTCTCGTGCTCGTCCAGGCCGAGCCGTCTGGCCCACCGCTCGCCGACGCGCGCGCGCGACTCGAGATAGGCGATCCACTCCCCGCCCCGGTCCGGCCGCTCCACGCGCGAAACGAAGCTCGGCATCACCGCCTTCAGCTCGTCGAGGATCATCTGACCGTAGGCGCGGGCCTCCGGGAGCGGGTGGGCGAGGAGATGCATGACGAGCTGCTCGTAGGTCTGGCCGGTGGCGAAGATCCCCATGTGGGAGAGCGAGCCGGCCGGCAGCAGCCCCCGCAGGAGGTCCAGCGCCTTCGCCTTGATCGCCCGCGCGTGCGCTGCCGGGGCCTCGCCGGAGGCGATCGGGAACTCGCGCTCGGCCCAGGCGCTGACGCGTGGGATGGCTCGCGAGTAGATCGCGAACAGCTCGTCCATTGCCCGCGCGTAGCCGGGCCCGAGCTCGGGGTCACGGTAGTAGCGATAGCCGCCGGGGGGATCGGGCATCGGCGCGTCGTAGGCGATGTAGCGGGTCGACTGTTCGAGATAGGCGCCCAGGCGCGGGCGTTGGAGGATCTTCGTGAGCACGTTCGAGACCCATTCGCACGCGATGTGCGCGCCGCCGAGCTGCGCCACCGAGTCATCGCCGTAGCCGACGAAGATCCGCTCATACAGGGCGGCCGCGCGGGCGCCCTCGTCCCCCTCCCATCCCGACGCGCCCTCCGGGAGGTCCGACGCGAACTCCGGGAGGTCCGACGCGAACTCGTCCAGGAACAGCCGTCTGAGCGTTCCCGGATAACGCGAGTAACGGGCGAACAGCGCGCCCTTCACGGTCTCGGGGAGGTTCACGAGCGCAAACACCGGCCGGTCGAGGTTCGTGAAGTGCGGGCGCAGCAGCCGGCGCTCCGTGTCGCTGAAGCTCTCGAGCGGGTATTGCACGGGCGGCTGATCGTAGCGACGCGAGCGGCGACCCCGGCGGGCGCCGGCGAACCTAGAAGATCCCGGCGATGCTTTGCCCGGCGTGCGCGGCGAGGTTGAAAAGTGGCGAGGGGAAGATCCCGAAGAAGATGCTGGCGGCGGCGAATACGACCGCCACGAAGGCGACCTCGGGATGGGGCATCGTGCGGACGGCCGCCGACCATCCGCTCCCCCCTGATGGCGCGGGCGCCGCGTCGGCCTCCGGCGAGCCGCCGGCGATCGGCGCCAGCACGGGCTCGACCTGAGCGGTCACACCACCGCTCATCCAGATCGTCGCGACCACCCGCAGGTAATACGCGAGCGAGATCATCGAGCCGATCACGAGCACGATCGCGAGCCACGTGTAGTCGCCGTCGACGAGGGCGTGGATCAGCTGGAACTTGCCGATGAAGCCGACCGTCGCGGGGATCCCCGCGAGCGAGAGCATCGCGATCGTCATCGGCCAGGCGAGCCACGGCGAACGGCGGCCCAGCCCCGACATCGAGGCGATGTCGTCTCCAACCGGCGGCGAGACGCCATCGTCGCGCTCCATCGAGACGATCACCGCGAACGCCGCCATGTTCATCGCCAGGTAGAGGATCAGGTACAGGACGGTCGCGTCGACGCCGAGTTGCGTGCCGACGACCACGCCGGAGAGCACGTACCCAGCCTGCGCGACGCCCGAGTATCCGAGGAGGCGTTTCATCGATGACTGGCCGAGCGCGCCGACGTTGCCGACGATGATCGTGATCGCGGCGATCGCCGCGATCAGCGGCGCCCACGTGTCCTGCGCGCCGATCACAGCCACGTCGAAGAAGCGCAGGAACACGCCGAGCGCCGCGGCCTTGGTCGCGGTCGCCATGAACCCCGTGATCGGGGTAGGCGCGCCCTCGTAGACGTCCGGCGTCCACTGGTGAAACGGCGCCACCGAGGCCTTGAACGCGAACCCGACGACGACGAGCGCGAGCCCGACCAGCAACAGCGGGTCGGTCGCGATGTTGCCCTGCGAGAGTGCCGCCGCGATCCCCGAGAAGTCCGTGGAGCCGGTCGCGCCGTAGACGAGCGCAAGGCCGTAGACGAGCGTCGCCGACCCGACCGAGCCGATGATCAGGTACTTGAGGCCGGACTCGAGCGAGCCCTCGCGCCGGAACTCGGATGCGCACAGCACATAGAGCGGGATCGAGAGCAGCTCGAAGCCGATGAACAGCGTCACCAGGTTCTGCGCCGAGACGAGGATCACCATCCCGAGGACGCTGAACAGCAGCAGCGAGTGGTACTCGCCCTGACCGGCTTCACGCGGGCCTGCCGCGCGCCACGACAGCAGCACCGCGGCGAACGCGGAGACGCAGAAGATCAGACCGAGGGTCAACCCCAGGTCGTCGATCACCAGCGCGCTCGAGATGATCTGGGCGTGGTGATCGAAGCGCCAGATCTGAAGGCCGATCGTCACGCCGAGCGTGATCAGCGTCAGGGCTGGGATGATCCGCTCGCGCACGAACGCCGGGCGCAGCAGCCCCACTAGGAGGACCACGAGCGCTCCCGCCGCGAGCGCGACGATCGGCGACAGGCCGGCCCAGTCGATATGGGGCCCGGCGATGTGGGCCGGATCGTGGGCTGCGGCGGTGACGACGTTCATCGCGACGCCAGCCTCACGACGGTGGTCGGGACGACGGTCGCCTTGGCCGTCGGCTCGGTCCGGTGCAGCACGAACTGCGGGTAGAAGGCGAGGACGAGGAGCACGGCGACGAGCGGCACCAGCACAGCGGCGTCAGATAGGCCGATCTCGCGGGAGGTATCCCGCGGCCCGACGCGATTGTGCATCGAGGTGATGTACATCCGCAGCGCGTAGTAGGCCGCGCCGATGGTGCCGACGAACGCGATCACCGCGATCGCGAGCTTGGATTGGAACACGCCCAGCAGGATCAGGAACTCGCCGGCGAAGTTCGGCGAGCCGGGCATCGCGAGCCACGCCAGCGCGACGATCAAAAACAGCGCGGCCAGGACCGGCGCGCGGAACGCGAGGCCACCCATGTCGCGAAGGTTCTCCGAGCCGCCCGCGCGGACGGCGAGCGCCGCGACGATGAAGAACAGCGGCGCGGTCACGAGCGCGTGATTGACCATCTGCAGCAGCGCGCCCTGCGCGCCGTCGGGCCGCAACGAGAAGATCCCGAGCGTGATGAAGCTGAGCTGTGCGACACTCGAGTACGCGACGACCAGCCTCGCGTCGGTGGTCGTGAACGCCAGCGCGGTGGCGTACAGGATCGAGACCACCGCGATCACCAGCATCAGCATCTGGAAGTGCACGGTGGCGTACGGGAACAGCGGCAGGACGATCCGCAGGAAACCGTATGCGGCGACCTTCGACACGATCCCCGAGAACACCGCCAGGGCCGGAATCGGCATCGATTTGTACCCGTCAGCCAGCCAGCCGTGGAACGGGGCGATCGGCATCTTGACCAGGAACGCGACCGCGAAGCACAGGAAGATCCACTCCTGCGAAGTCCGCGACAGCGGCAGGTGCTGGAGCGAGGAGATCACAAAAGTCAGGTTCGTCCCGTGCTGGTTTGAGGCCAGCACGCCGGTCGCCACCGCGCCGGCGAGCATGAAGAACGAGCCGACGAGCGTGTACACGACGAGCTTGGTCGTGGCCCGGACTCGGTCGCCCGTGCCCCACATCCCGGTCAGGAAGTAGAACGGGATCAGCATCAGGTCGAAGAACGCCACGAACAGCGCCAGGTCCTGCGCGCAGAAGGCGCCGAGCACCGCACTCTCGGCGACGCCGAAGAACAGGTAGAAGAGTCGCGGCCGGTCCCACTCCCTGAACGAGGCCCAGATCAGCGACGCGCTGAAGAGCACGGTCGTGACCAGCACCAGGATGACGTTCAGACCGTCGAGCCCCAGCTTGTAGTGGATGCCGAGCGCGCCGATCCAGACCTTGTCGGTGACGAACTGGAGCCCGGCGTGGCCGAGCTTGTAACGCGCGACGAACGAGATCGCGATCCCGACCGTGACCAGGCTGCCGTAGGCGGTCAGGCGCCCGACCATCGCGCGCGGGGACGCGATCGCGAGCACGAGCGAGATCGCGAGCGGCAGCCAGATCAGGATCGAGAGCGTCATCTCATGTACTCGAGATCAGGAAGTAGAGGGCGACGCCCGCGAGGGCAACGATCATCGCCGCGGCGTAGTAGCGCAAGAACCCCGATTGCCACCGGCGGACGGCCGCCGAACCCGCCCGGACAACGCCGATCGTCCCGTCGGTGATCCCGCCGCTGATCACGATCCGCTCGATCACCGTGTCGGCCACGCGCCCGCTCCACAGCGCCGGGCGCACGACCAGGACGTCGATCACGTCGTCGATGTACCAGGCGTTGCTGAGAAAGCGGTGGACCCCCGGGAAGCGCTCGCGCAACCTCACCGGGATCTCCGGCCTGACCACCCACAGGCGGTATGCGATCCCGATCGCAGCGAGCGCGATCAGCGCGCCGATCACCAGCCCGATCCACGACGACGAGGTCGAAGGCTCGGGCAGATGCGAATCCGCGAACGTCGGCTCGAGGAAACGCTCGATTCCGCTGTCGACCCCGGGGATCTGGAAGAGGCCGGCGACGACGGCCAGGAACGCCAGCGTCCCCATTGCCACCTTCATGGGCATCTCGCGTTCGGCGATGTAGTGGCCGGGGCCGGGGAAGCCGACGTCGGTGTCCTCCTCCTCGCCGGTCTTCGGGTTGGTCGGGACAGCGGCGTGATGGAGATGGCCGTGCTCGAGCTCGACCGCCTCCTCGACCGGTTCACCGTAGAACGTGCGGAAGATCATCCGGAAGGTGTAGATCCCGGTCATGAACGCGCCGACGTAGCCGGCGATCCCGAGGGCCAGGAACAGGCCACCGCGGTTATCGAGGAACCCGAGGATGTCGTCCTTCGAGAGCCAACCCGAAAAAGGCGGCAGGCCCGACAGGGCCAAGCCGCCTATTACGAAACACGCGAACGTGAACGGCAGCGCCTTGCGAAACCCGCCCATCCGATCGAGCGACTGATTGCCCGCCATCGCGCCGATCACCGAGCCGGCGCCCATGAACAGCAGCGCCTTGAAGAACGCGTGGGTCATCAGGTGAAACAGGCCCGCGGAGTAGGCGCCGGCGGAGACGGCCATGATCATGTAGCCGATCTGAGACATCGTCGAGTAGGCGATCACGCGCTTGATGTCGACCATCACGAGACCGACCGTTGCGGCGAGCAGCAGCGTGATGCAGCCGCCGATCGCGCCCACGTCGGAAGCGGTCGTGCTCTGCTCGAACAGCGGATGCATGCGCGCGATCAGGTAGACGCCGGCGGTGACCATCGTCGCGGCGTGGATCAGAGCGGAGACCGGCGTCGGGCCCTCCATCGCGTCCGGGAGCCAGGTGTGAAGCGGGAACTGCGCGGACTTCGCGAACGCCCCGACCAGCAACAGCAGGCAGCCCACCGTGATGTCGGTGCCGTTGTGAGGGAAGACCGTTGGCGCCATCTTGAACGTCTTGACGAAGTCGACGGTGCCGGTGTGCCTGAAGATGAAGAACGTCCCGAGCACGAGCCCGACGTCGCCGACGACGTTGATGACGAACGCCTTGAGGCCGGCTTGCGTCGCCGTCGTGCGGCGGTACCAGAACGAGATCAGCATGTAGGACGCGGCGCCGACGAACGCCCAGCCGACGATCAGCAGCACGAAGTTGCCGGCCAGCACCAGCAGCAGCATCGAGAAGACGAAGAAGTTGAGGTAGGAGAAGTAGCGGTTGAAGCCCCGATCGGCGGTCATGTATGAGACCGAGTACAGGTGGATCAGCATCGAGACGCCCGAGACGATCAGCGCCATGAACACCGACAGCGGGTCGACGAGGATGCTGAGCTTGGCGTCGAGGCCAGTCGTCAACGCGTAGTTCCACAGGGTCGAGGTGAACTGCCGGTGGCTGGGGCTGTGATGCTCGAGCGCGATGAACGCGGCGATGCTGAACGCGAATGACAGGGCGATCGCCGACGTCCCGATCCACCCGGAGACGCGGTCCTTGAACACCTTGAAATCCAGCGCGATGACCACCGTGCCGACGAGCGGACACAGCACGATCAGCCAGCCGAATGTCGTCGGACTCACGGCCGGGTCATCCCTGGAGCTCGTCGAGCTGGTCTACGTCGATCGGCAGCCGCCGCCGGTACAGGGCGACGATCAGCCCGAGTCCCACGGTCACCTCGCACGCGGCGACCACCATCACGATCAGCGCGAACACCTGGCCGTCCTCATGGCCCCACATCCGCGAGAACGCGACCAGCGAGAGGTTGGCGGCGTTCAGCATCAGCTCGAGGCACAGCAGGATCACGAGCGGGTTGCGACGCGTGATCACGCCGGCGGCGCCGATGCAGAAGATCAGCGCGGAAACGGTCAGGTACCAGCCGATCGCCATCAGGTCCTACCAGCCGCCCTGGTCGGTCGGCGCCGATCCCGTCGGGACCGGCTCGACGTCGGGCTCGGGTGCCTGAGCTTCGGCGCCACGCGTTCCGGCGGCCTCCGCCATCGTGCCCGTGTACGCGGGGCGCGGCTCGGCGATGCGCTCCGCGAGCTCGCGCTCGACGAGCTCCTCCTCGGGCGACTCGAGGCCGCGGCGCCGGCGCGCCAGGACGACGGCCCCGATCGCGGCCACTAGCAGCAGCAGCGACGCGATCTCGAACGGGAACAGGTACTTGGTGAGAAACAGCGAGCCGATGTGTCCGGGGGTGCCGAACCCGAGCACGTAGGGCGCGCCCTTGCCCGAGATCCCCTTCAGCGCCGATCCCAGAATCGCGATGCACAGCTCGATCGCCAGCGCCAGCGCAAACAGGGGGCCGAGGATCCGCAGCGCACTCCCGACCGCCAGCTCTTCGCCGCCGCCGACGTAGGCGACCACGAACACGTACAGGACCATGACCGCGCCGGCGTAGACGATGACCTGCGCGGCCGCCACGAACTCGGCGCGCAGGAGCAGGAACAGCGCGGCGAGCGAGATCAGGTGGAAGACGAGCGCGAGGACGCTGTAGAACGGATTGCGGAGGATGACGACGCCGAACGCCCCGGAGATGGCGCCGATCGCCGCGATGAAGAACAGGACCTGGCTCATTCGCCCTCGGTCCGCAGCGGCGTCCGCTCGATCGCCTCGGCGAGCAGCATCTCCTTGGTGAAGATCAGATCCGAGCGGGTGTAGTCGGCCAACTCGTAGTCGTGGCCCATCGTGATCGCGTCGAACGGGCACGCGACCTCGCAGTAGCCGCAGAAGATGCAACGACTGAGGTTGATCTCGTACACGGCGGCGTAGCGCTCACCGGCGGAGATGCGGTGCTCCGGCGTGTTCTCGGCGGCGACGACGCGGATGCAGTCGGCGGGGCACGCGGCCGCGCAGAGCGAGCAGCCGACGCACTTCTCCAGGCCGGTGTCCTCGAAGCGGTGGAGCTTGTGGCGGCCGCGGAAGCGCGGATACACGGGCGTCTTCTCCTCCGGGTACTGGATCGTCACCGGCCCCTCGAAGATCCGCGCGAACGTCGTCCGCAGGCCTTTGAGGGTGGCGCCGAATGCGCGGTAGGCGCCGGCGGCCGGCCCCGGAGCGGGACCGCGGATGACCTCGATTACGTCTGGGCCTGGGTCGTAGGGCGGTGTCATTTCGAAGCGACGATGACGGCGGTGACGAGGACGTTGGCGGTGGCGAGCGGGAGCAGGATCTTCCACCCGAAGGACATCAGCTGGTCGTAGCGAAAGCGCGGGAGGGTCGCGCGGATCCAGATGAAGAAGGAGAAGACGAGCAGGATCTTCGCGAGCACGACGAACGGGTCGACCCAGCCGGGGGGATGGATCCCGAACGGGAGCAGCCAGCCGCCGAGAAAGATCGTGGTCGCGATTCCCGAGACCACCACCATGCTCGCGTACTCGGCGAACAGGTAGGCCACGAACGGCGTGCCCCCGTATTCGGTGAAGTACCCGCCGACCAGCTCCGAGTCGGCCTCGACGAGGTCGAACGGTGCCCGGTTGGTCTCGGCGAACGAGGCGATCGTGAAGATCAGGAAGCCGACGAACTGCGGGATGAAGAACCACATGCCCTCCTGGGCGCGGACGATCCCGGTCAGCGAGAGGGTCTGAGCGGTGATGACGACGCCGACCACGGCCAGCGACTGCGAGACCTCGTAGGAGATCAGCTGGGCGGCGCTCCGCATCGAGCCCAGGAACGAGTATTTCGACCCGGACGCCCAGCCGCCGAGCATGATCCCGTAGAACGAGATCCCGGCGAGGGCGAACACAAACAGCGGCCCGATCGAGACGTCGATCCCGTACAGCCCGACGGGCGTGCCGAAGATGTTCTCGACCGGGCCGAACGGGATCAGGCACAGCGACGTGACGGCGCAGACGATCGCGATCACGGGCGCGATCCGGAAGATGTACCCGACCGAGGTCGTGGGACGGAAGGGCTCCTTCATCGCGAACTTGACGATCTCGGCCAGGGGCTGCGCAAGACCGTATGGGCCGACGCGATTAGGTCCGTAGCGCGCCTGCATTCGGCCGAGCAGCTTGCGCTCGTAGACGATCAGGACGGGCAGGAGCGCGAAGATCACGGCGAAGATCACCAGCGACTTGACGATCTGGATCCACCACGGCTCGTAGTAGTAGATGTCGGCGATCGACCGGATCACGGCTTGCTGACCTCGACCTCGGGTTCGGTCAGGGCGTTGGCCGACTCGGCAGCGATCCCGTCCGCGAGGAACGCCGTGCCCGCCGGCACGCCGGTGCGAACGTGGGCGTGCGCGCTCAGCCGGGTCCCGTTCTGCGAGACGTGCACCTCGTCCCCCTGCTCGATGCCGAGTCGCACCGCGTCCAGGGGGGAGAGCTCGAGCTGCTGGCGGGCGACCGTGTACTGGAGCGATGGCGAGATGTCGACCTCGGGCGCGGCCCAGATCGGACGGTAGGTGCCGAGGCGAAGGGCCCCGTTGGCGGGCTTCGCGGCCACGGTGGCGCGTCGCGTCCGGGGGGCGGTCGGCGCGTTGGCGGCCGGGAGTGCGGAGGCCTGTTCGCGCGCCGGCCACCTCACTCCGTGACCGCCGATCTCCTCGAGCGTCAGGCCCTCGTAGAACGGCACCGCCTCGACCAGCTGCCTGAACGCCATGCCGCTCGTGAGCACGCCCAGATCGAGCCCGCCGCGCTTGGCGATGTCGGCGATCACCGACCAGCTCGCCCGAACCTCGCCCGGGTGGGCGATCGCCAGACGCAGCCGCTGTAGGCGCCCATCGGGATGGACGACCGTGCCCTCCTTCTCAGCGTGGGACTCGGCGGGGAGGACTACGTTCGCGTGCTCGCGGATCCCGTCGGTCAGGATCGAGGCGTGGGCGACGACGAGGCCGGCACGGTGAAGCGCCCGCTCCCACAGGCCCCGGTCGGGGAGATCTCGCACGGGATCGGTCTGGAACAGGTGAAGCGCGGTTATTTCCCCATCAACCGCTGCCGCCTCAGCGATCTCGTGCGCGCCGCGGCCGGACGAGTCGAGCTCCGCGTATCCCGGTCCGGCGTTCGGGACAGCTCCCGCCTCGCGGAGGCCGCGGCCGTTGGCGCCCGCCGGGATCTCGAGCAGCCCGGCGCCGTCGCGACCGGCGAGACCGAGGCTGTCGGCGACGCTGAGCAGGGACTCGGCGGCGCCGGCGCCCAGACGCTCGCCCCACACAATCACGACATCCTCGCCGCCTTCGCGCAGCAGTCGGGCCAGGTCGCTCTTCGGTGTGTCGGTGAGCTCGGCGGCGAGTCCGGCGACGAACTCATCCTCCTCGCCGGGGGCGAACCGCACGACGATCTTCGCGTTGGGGTCGAGCGCGCTCGGTCGCGCGGTGGCGATCGCGAGCTGGACGCCGTGCCGGCGAACCCCCTTGCGGATTCGCAGGTCGAAGATCGGCGCGTCGTCGAGCGGCTCGCAACCGAGCACGAGCACGGTGTGGGCGAACTCGATGTCGGGGACGGTGGCCTGGAGCCCCGGCGCGGCGAGTGCGCGGGCGAGCTCGAGCGGAAGCACGCCTTCCGGGTACGAGTCGATGTCGTTCGAGTCATACCCCTCCCGCGAGAGCCGCTGCAGGAGGAAGCCCTCCTCGTTCGAGGCCTGGCCACCGACGAGCGTTCCGACCCGTCCGCGGTGCTTCGAGAGCCCGGCTGCGACCTCTAGCGCGCGCTCCCAGGAGACCTCGCGCAGCTCGCCACCGTCGCGCACCAGCGGAGTTGTGATCCGCTCGTCGACGTGGATCGCCTGGTAGGCGAAGCGGCCCTTGTCACAAAGCCAACCGTCGTCGACGCCGGGATGGCCGTTGCCGTCGCGCGCCAGAACCCGCATGACCTTCTCGTCGCGGACCGTGAACTGGACGTTGCACTGCGAGGGGCACAGCGTGCAGATGCCGCCTCCCGACTCGATGTCCCACGGCCGAGCCCGGAAGCGGTAGGGCTGACTGGTCAGCGCGCCGACCGGGCAGAGCTCGACGATGTTGCCGCTGA
This sequence comes from uncultured Solirubrobacterales bacterium, assembly GCA_963810015.1. Classification (GTDB taxonomy): domain Bacteria; phylum Actinomycetota; class Thermoleophilia; order Solirubrobacterales; family Solirubrobacteraceae; genus Palsa-465. The sequence continues at coordinate 288,545 of CAWEMC010000031.1, read as the reverse complement.
ACGGCGCCACATACGGATGACCGTTGTGCGTCGCAACGAAGGTGTGCGCGCCGCGCTCGGCGAAGATGAGCTGGTAGTCCTCGGCGATCTCCTGTGAGAAACGCACGCAGCGGTAGCAGAGGATGCACCGCTCGCGGTCGATTGCGATCACGGGGGAGAGCGCCAGTGGCTTCTCGAAGTGGCGCTTGGGGTCGATGAAGCGCGAGCGGCCCAGTCCCCAGCCGAACGTGATGTCCTGGAGCGGACACTCGCCGCCTTTGTCGCACACCGGGCAGTCGAGTGGATGGTTGACAAGCAGGAACTCGACCATCGCGTTCTGAGCCTGGCGAACCCGATCGGTCACCGTGTGGACGACCATCCCGTCCTTGACCGGGGTCGAGCAGGAGGTCTGTAGCTTGGGGATCCCCTCGATCTCGACCAGGCACATCCGGCACGCGCCGACCGGTTGGCCGAGCTTCGGCTCGTAACAGAAGTACGGGATCTCGACGTCGCCCTGCTTGGCGGCGTCGACGAGCATCGAACCTTCGATGGCCTGGATCTCCCGGCCGTCGACCGTCAATTGGATCGTCTTCTGCGGGGGGCGGGGCATGCAGTTAGTGCACTGGGAGCGGGCCAGCGTATTCGTCAGCGACCCCGAGTGGGACCACGTCTTCGATTGCCGCCGCCCCAGCGCGCTCGCGCGCGGCTTCGATCTCCGCTTCGAGCTCGTCGCGGAACTTCTCCACCATCGAGCCGATCGGCATCGCCATCGCGTCGCCCAAAACGCATAGGCAGTTGCCGATGATCTGGGTCTGGACCGAGGCCATGATGTCGAGGTCCATCGGGGTGGCCTCGCCTGACTCGATCCGCTCGAGCATCTTCACCGTCCAGTTGGTGCCTTCCCGGCACGGCACGCACTTGCCACACGACTCGTGCGCGTAGAACTTCGCGACCTTGTACGCGATGTCGAGGACTCTGTGGGTGTCATCGACGATGATCACCGCCCCCGAGCCGATCATGCTCCCCGCCTTGGCCATGCTGTCGAAGTCGTAGGGGATGTCGAGGTCGTCCTTGGTCATGACCGGGGAGCTCGATCCGCCCGGGAACCAGAGTTTGATCTCGCGACCCTCGAACGGCCCGCCGGCGAGGTCGTAGATCAGCTCGCGGGAGGGGATCCCGAGCTCGATCTCGTAGTTGCCCGGACGCTGGACGTCGCCCGAGACCGACACGATCTTTGTGCCGGTCGATGTCGGCGTGCCGAGCTTCGCGTACTCCTGGCCGCTCAGGCGAATGATGATCGGCACCGTATACAGCGTCTCGACGTTGTTGATCAGCGTCGGGCCGTTGTAGAGCCCCTCGATCGCCGGGAACGGCGGCTTCAGCCGCGGGTTGCCGCGCTTGCCCTCGAGCGAGTCGAGCAGGCCCGTCTCCTCGCCGCAGATGTAGGCGCCCGCGCCGCGGTGGAGCACCAGCTTCAGCGAGTGGCCCGAGCCGAGGATGTTCTCGCCGATGTACCCGGCCTTCTCGGCCTCGGCGATCGCCGCCTCGAGGATGTCCGCCTGGTAGGCGTATTCACCGCGGATGTAGATGAACGCCCGGTTGATCTGCGCCGCCCACGTCGTGATTACGATCCCCTCGATCAGAGAGTGCGGGTTCTTCTGCATCAGCTCGCGGTCTTTGAACGTCCCCGGCTCGGACTCGTCGGCGTTGCATACGAGGTACTTGTCCATGTCGCCGTGCGGCAGGAATGAGACCTTCCTGCCCATCGGGAACCCGGCGCCTCCGCGGCCTCGGATGTCCGAGTCGGTGAGGTTGGCGAGCGTCTCATCTGGCGTCATCGCGAGCGCCTTGCGCAGCATCTCGTAGCCGCCCCGGCGCTCGTAGACCGCGATCGTGTTCAGTCCGGGCTCGTCGATGCCCTCGAACAGCAGCTTCACTGCACCGTCTCCTCGCTCTCGGCGTTCCCGGCCGGCGGATCCGAGTCCGCGGCGACCCCGGGGTCCGCGGTGGCGCGGTAGCGAAGCTGCTTGTGCTCGAGGACCGGGCGGTTCGCTCTCAGGTCATCGACGATCCGCTGGGCATCCTGGTTGGCGAGGGGGCCCACGTACACGCCATTGACGGACGCCATCGGCGCGATGTCGCAAGCACCGAGGCACTCGAACGAGCGCACGTTGACCCCGCCGGATTCCGCTGCCGCGGCGACCATCGCCTCGTAGAACTCGTCGGCGCCGCGGAGCGAGCACGAGATGTTCGTGCACACGAATACATCGTTCTTCGGCGTCGGCTCATTCCAGAACATGTCGTAGAAGGTCGCCACCGAGTTCAGGTACGCGGGGGTCACCCGCATCACCGCTGCGACCTGGTCGATCGCCTCCGGCGAGCACCAGCCGTGGACCTGCTGGGCGGCGTGAAGCGCGGGGATCGCGGCCGAGTGGCGGTCCGGGTACTTGGCCATCGCCGCTTCGATCGCCTCGCGGAGCTCGTCGGGGACGGGCGTGGTCGCCAGGTCCGGAATGGTCGCCGGTGGCTTGGTGAGGTCGACCGCCTCGTCCCAACCGGGAACGCGAGAGCCATCGCCGAAGCGCGGAACGCGGACGGTCACCGGTCGATTCCTCCGAGGATCGGATCGAGCATCGCCAACGAGGCGATCAGGTCGGCGATGTAGCCGTCCTTGACCATGTAATGGAACGCTTGGAGGTTGGCGAAGCTCGGATCGCTCATATGGACCCGGGCGGGCTTGGCCGAGCCGTCGGCGCGGACGAAGCAGCCCGTCTCGCCGCGCGGACCCTCGATTGGGTAGTAGGCCTCGCCGGGCGGCACTCGGAAGCCCTCGGTGACGAGCTTGAAGTGGTGGATCAGCGCCTCCATGCTCGTCGCGAGCTCGTGACGGGGAGGCAGCGAGACTTTTCTGTCGGGCGTGATGAACGGACCCTCGGGCAGCCCATCGAGGGCCTGCTCGATGATCTTCACCGACTCGTAGAACTCGGCGTGGCGGACGCGGTAGCGGTCGTAGTTGTCGCCGACCGTCCCGACGGGGATCTTGAAATCGAAGTGGTCGTAGCTCGAGTAGGGCTCAGCCTTGCGGAGGTCCCACGGATTCCCGGTCGCCCGGAGCAGCGGCCCCGTCACGCCGAGCTTCAGCATCGTCTCCTCATCGACGATCCCCGTCCCCCGCAGCCGCTCGAGCACGATCTCGTTCTTCTCGAGGAGCGCGGCGTACTGATCGGCCCGCCGGGGCATCTCCTTCAGAAACGCGCGCAGCTTCGCCTCGAACCCGCGCGGAATGTCCTCGATCACGCCTCCGACCTGGAAGTACCGGGTGTGCATGCGCTGGCCCGATGACATCTCGAACAGGTCGAGGATGGCCTCCTTCTCGCGGAAGCAGTACCACAGCATCGAGATCGCGCCGATGTCGAGCGCGCTCGTTCCGAGCCACACCAGATGCGACATGATCCGGTTGAGCTCGAGGTGGATCACGCGAAGGTACTGAGCGCGGGGTGGCACCTCGACGCCGAGCAGCGTCTCGACGGCCCCGCAGAACGCCATCGCGTTGAAGTAGTAGGCCACGTAGTCCATCCGCTCGACGACCGGGATCACCTTCCAATAGGACTTGTCCTCGGCGGTCTTCTCGATCCCCGTGTGGACGTAGCCGATGATCGGCTTGACGTCGCGGACGATCTCCCCTTCGAGCGTGGCGAGGAGCCTCAGCACTCCGTGGGTTGCCGGGTGGTGGGGCCCGATGTTGAGCGTTAGCAGCTCGTGCGTCTCGCCCTCGCCGGCGGGCTCGGAGGACAACGTGATCGATTCCTCACGACGGCGGAAGTCCTCGGTCAGGCTGCTCATTGCCACTTCCCGTAGTGCTGGTCTTCGTTGTACGTGAACAGCACGGGCTCGCCACCGGTCGGGAAGTCTCGGCGCTGCGGGAAGCCCTCGTAGTCCTCCGGCATCAGGATCCGCCGCAGGTCCGGGTGACCCTCGAACCGGACGCCGAACATGTCGAAGACCTCGCGCTCGGGATAGTTGGCGCCGGGGTAGAGGTCGACGATCGACGGGATCACCGGAGCCTCCGTGTGCACGCGCGCCCTGACCGAGATCCGGTCCACTCGCTTCATGTCGAGCATCTCGTAGATGACTCCCAGGCGCGGCTCGTCGGGGTAGTAGTCGACGCCGTGGAGGCTCGGGATGCTCGTATACCCCTTGCCGAACAAGTGCTCGATCACGGTCTTGATGCGGCTGGGCTCGGCGATCAGGGTTGCGCGGCCGCGATGAAATGAGGTGTCGAGAATCGACTCGGGGTCGCGGTCGCGGAGCTCCTGGGCCGTCAGCTCGAGCTCCGTCGCGTCAGGCACCGGCGGTGTCCCCGGGCCTAAATACGTTGATGGCCGCGGCGGGCGCGGTTCCGGGGAGCAACTCCTCCGTTCCGACGGCTTCGTAGCGCTCGCGCCACCCCTCCGGGGCGTTGCCCTGAATCTGGTCGCGCAGCCTCAGGATTCCGTGCAGCAGCGCCTCGGGCCGCGGCGGGCAGCCGGGGATGTGGACCGAGATCGGCATGAACTTGTCCGCCGGCACGAGCGCGTAGTTGTTGAACACCCCCATCGAGGAGCAGCACGCGCCCATCGAGATCGCCCATTTTGGCTCGAGCATCTGGTCGTAAAGACGGCGGATGACCGGCGCCATCTTGATCGACACGCGGCCGGACAGGATGATCAGGTCCGCCTGGCGCGGCGACGCCCGGAGCGCCTCCCAGCCGAAACGCGCGATGTCCGCCCGGGCGGCGACGACCGTGATCATCTCGATCGCGCAGCAGGCGAGCCCGAAGGTGAGCGGGTAGATCGAGTTCCCCTGTGCCCAAGCCACCGCCTTGTCGACCGTCGTGGTGAGTACGCGCTCCTGGAGGTACTCGTCGAGGTTGTCGGGATCGAGATCGCCGTGGAGCATGTCGCGCGCCCGAAGCTGGCGGACCCGCAAGTCGTCGGTGTTGACATTGCGTGCGATGGGCTCGCGCTTTATCTCCATTCCAGCGCTCCTCGCCGCCACACATATACGAACGCGACCATCAAGAGCAGCACGAACACGACGGTCTCGGTCATCGCGAACGTGCCGAACGCGCGCAGCTCGACGGCGATCGGGTAGAGGAAGATCACCTCGATATCGAACAGAATGAACAGCATCGCGACGAGGTAGAAGCTGATTCCGAACCGGAACCCCCGCTGGATCTCCGACGGCAGCCCGCACTCGTACGGCGCCTGCTTGGACCGGTTCGGGCGCGCCTTGCCAAACAGGCCGTTGAGCACCGAGAACAGCGCGCCGATCAGACCTCCAAGGACGAAGAAGACCAGCGCTGGGAGGTAAGTTCGGAGCATGGCGATTCGGTTATATCACCGGAGCGGAGTAGCTTGTAACAACGTGTTACTTAGTGCGGAATGCGGCTATCTCACGGGCTTGGTCCTTAGTCGCCCATGAAGGAAATTCACCTCGTCGTCGGAGTGCTGGCCCTTGCTTTGACCGCTGCTGCCGGCCTGCTCGGCGCCTGGTATTGGCGGCGGGCCGAGCCGAGCCGGTTGTTCTGGATTTTGCTACGCGCGGGCCAGGCAGTTCTTGTCCTCGAGGTCGCGCTCGGAGGCGTCCTCCTGCTGCTCGGTAAGAAGGTTTCCGGACTGCATATCTTGTACGGAATCCTGCCGTTGCTGGTGTCTTTTCTTGGCGAGCAGCTCCGGCTCTCCTCGGCGGAGATGGTGCTGCACTCGCACGGGTTCGAGTCGGCGGCCGAGGTCGGCGACCTGCCGGCCGACGAGCAGCGCCGCGTGGCGCTCGCGATCGTACAGCGAGAGCTGGGGGTGATGACGATCGCCGCGTTCGTGATCGTCGTGCTGTTGGTGAGGGCGGCGGGCACCGCTGGGTAGGGTCGTCAACCTGGGTAGGGGCCGTTACGCGCAGCGGTCCACGGGTGATACTGACCCCCGTACCACAGCAGCGGCTGGCCATCCCCCAGGCCCATCCCGATTACCTCGCCGATCGCGATCGTGTGATCGCCACCGGAGATCAGCTCCCGCAGCTCGCACGCCGCCCACGCCAGCGAGCCGTCGATGATCGGCAGTCCATGCTCGAACCGGTGGTCGACGCCCTCGAGCTTCTCGGCCTCCGGCAGTTTCGAGGCGAACACTCCCGCCAGGTCCTCCTGCCCGGCGCTGAGCACGTTGACGGCGAACCGGCCCGCCTCGCGCACGATCGGCAGCGTCCGGGCCTGATTCTCGAAGCACACGAGCGCGAGCAACGGCTCGAGCGACAGAGAGCAGAGTGCGTTCGCGGTCATCCCGCCCTGGCCCGTGGGGCCGGAGCTGGTGATCACGGCGACGCCGGTAGCGAAGCGGCCGAAGACCTCGCGAAACAGCTCGAGATGGGCGGGTTGTTCCATGGCGGGCTGGTTATACCGCGCACACGTCGCCGGGCCTCGAGGCCGTCTGTCAGAGCGGCCGCAGGGCACGTGGCGGAGAGCACTTTGGAGATTTTGTGCCTATATGGCGGAATATCTCCAAAGCCCGTCAAACCGAGACCGCCACTCCCATCCTCAGGGGCACCCCGGCGCCGGCCCCCTCTGGTTGCCGCCGTGGGAGGATCGTCGCGACTAGGCGTGATGTGCGACGTCTCAATAGCCGGCGCCGGGGATTGCGAAGGAGGTTCGGCACCGGCGCCCCGCCTCCTGCCTCGCGCCCGGCGCCCTCAGCCGGTGACGTTGAGCGTCCCGTACTGCCCGAGCGCCTGGTCGGACAGGATCGTCGAGGCCATCGAGTACGTGCCGGGCGCGAAGTCGAGTATCAGCTCGGCGGTGTCGCCGGGCGGGACCGGGGGCGTGGAAGCGACGTTCTGGCCGTCGTGGGAGATCACCAGGTCGTGGGTGAGACGGCCGTAATTGCGGACGAAGATCGTCACGATGCCCGAGGTGAGGCGGATGTCGCCCGGGTTGATGCGGTACTCGCTGAGCGCCACATGGAGCGTCCGATCGGCGCTTACCACGTGGGTGTGCGAACAGCCGCTGAGCAGGCAAGAAGCGGCGATGACGACCGCTAGCGTCGATGGGCGGAGCCCTGGCATCGGGATCCCGATTATGATCTTCGACCGCATGATCCGGCCTCTCAAGGTCCTCCTCAGCATGAGTGCGTTGGCCGCGATCGCCGCTCTCGCGACGGCGTGCGGAACCGAACGGATCAAGGTTCCCAAGACCGACGCATCGCTCTATCGAGGGGCCCTGCTGTTCTCGGAGCGCTGTTCCGGCTGCCACACGCTGTCATACGCGGCGACAAACGGATCGGCCCCCAATCCCCGCACCGCGCTGATCACGAACGGCCCCAACCTGGACCAGCGTTGCGAGCGTCCGGTCACCCGCGTCCTGTACGCGATCGCGAACGGCGGTTTCTCGGGCGCGATCATGCCCCAGAACGTGGTGGTCGGTAAGGACGCGGTCGATGTGGCGGAGTTCGTCTCAAGGTACGCAGGGACGCACGCGGCGACATCGCCCGGCGTGACGCCCTGCCAGCAGCAGCCGATCGGCCAGATCCCGACGGCGGCCGAGCTTGCCGCGGCGGTCGCGACGACCACGACGACCGCAGCGCCCGCCACCACCACCACTACGGGGTCCACGAGCGTGAAGTCGACGGCGCAGGCGAGCTCCAAAGCCCACGCCCGGGCCAAGGCAAAGGCCAAGGCCAAGGGCTCATAGGGGGCCGGCGGTTCTCGACGTCAGGCTGATTCGCCGGGACCCCGACGCGGTTCGTACTGCGCTCGCGCGGCGCGGGCCGGACGCCGCGGCGGCGGTCGATCGCTTGCTCGACCTCGACGCGCGGTGGCGGGAGCTCACCGCCGAGCTCGAGGAGCTCCGTGCTGAGCAGAATCGCGCGAGCCGCGGCCGGCAGGGACCTCCCACTCCGGCGGAGCGCGAGCAGCTGGCGGCACTCGCCGCGCGCGGCCGCGAGCTCTCCGATCAGGAGTCGAGCATTCGCCGCGAGCTCGACGCCGAGCTCGCGGCGCTCCCCAACCTGCCCGCGGACGACGCTCCCGACGAGGACACGGTGATCCGGGAAGCCGGCGAGGCCGGCAAGCGGGGGAGGGACCACCTGGCGCTCGCGGGGCCGAGGATCGACATGGAGCGCGCCGCCAGGATGTCCGGGTCGCGGTTCGCCTACCTCCTCGGGGATCTCGTGATGCTCGAGTTCGCGATCGTCCGCTACACGCTCGAGAAACTGCGCGGCGAGGGCTTCGAGCCGGTGTTGCCGCCGGTGCTCGTACGTGAGCACGCCCTGTACGGCACCGGCTTCCTGCCCGACACCGAGCAGCAGATCTACCGGCTACCCGATGACGACCTGTTCCTGGTCGGGACATCGGAGGTGGCGCTCGCTTCGCTGCACCGCGACGAGATCCTCGGCGCCGACGAGGTGCCGCGACGGTACGCCGGCTTCTCGACGTGCTTCCGCCGCGAGGCCGGCGCCGCCGGGCAGGACACGCGGGGGATATTCCGCGTCCACCAGTTCGACAAGGTCGAGATGTTCAGCTTCGTCGCGCCCGAGGAGAGCGAGTCCGAGCACTACCGGCTGCTGGCGATCGAAGAATCGATCCTCCAGGAGCTCGAGATTCCCTACCGGGTCGTGTCGATCGCAGTCGGCGACCTCGGGGCGTCGGCGGCGAAGAAGTACGACTGCGAGGGGTGGCTGCCCGGGCAGGGCCGGTACCGCGAGCTGACCTCGTGCTCGAACACGACCGACTTCCAGGCGCGGCGACTCGACATCCGCTACCGGACCGCCGACGGCAAGCCGGCGCTCGTGCACACGCTGAACGGAACTGCCGTGACCGGCCGGACAATCATCGCGCTGCTCGAGAACGGGCAGCGGGAGGACGGATCGGTCGTGTTCCCGGAGGTGCTCGTCGGCTACGGCGCGCCGGCGACGCTGCCCCCCGCGCCGGGGCTGGAGTAGTCGTTTCCTCCGCGGCCGGGCGGCTAGACGGCGCGCAGCGTGCGCGGCCCTGAATCGATGACGAGCAGCGCGGCGCGGGGAGGTCCGCATGGGGCGATCTTGACCCGCATGCGAACGCCGAACGTGTTCCACGGCCGCACGAAGGTTCCGACGGAGTCGTCTGCGCCCATCACCTCGGCGACCGCGGACGCGAAGCGAGAGGGGCCCTGGGCTTCGGCGTCGGCCGGGACCAGCAGCTCCTGGACGGGCCGATTGACCGCGTCCTCCTCGGTGACGCCGAGTAGCGCCTCCGCCTCGCGGGAGACGCCCTGCACCAGCAGCGAGGAGTCGATCACGAGGAACGCGTCACTATCGCTCGGAATACTGTCGGCGCGGCTCTCGAGCAGGAGCCCGAAGCCGCACGACGTGCAGACCCGAGAATTCGGCGCCGGCGGGGCGCCGGAGGGTGCGGCACAGCGGCCGCAGAACCACGACCATTCGACCTCTTGGGCGGAGGCGGTCTCTACGAGCCTCAAAGCTGGACGGTTTCTCGAGATCATCCTCGGCATACCCGCGGTTCGGACGGCAGATGCCTGAGCAGCGGTAAAGACTGCCGATTAACGGCGCCGTTTGCCAGCCGCTTTCGCCCGTCTGGATAAGAATGCGGCTCGTTGCTATGCGAGGAGGACGATACGAGCGTCCACCGACGGCCCGGTTTAGCGTTAAACGCGCCCGCGCTGGACGGTCGCGGCGCGTGCGGCGCGCCGGCCAGGCGTGGCGGTGGGGGTGGGGCCGCCCGCCCGCCGGCGGGGTGCGGGCAGGGTTTGGTCGCCGAATTGAGGCTCAGATGGTGTCTAACGCGACAACACCGGCCGAAATCCCGAGCCCTGTCGTTTTGAGCACACTCCTCATGCATAGGTCGACAGGGCTCGCGCTCCGGGGTGAGTTTGTCGTGTTATGCATGGCCGGCTCAGACGCGGGGAATTCATGAGCTGTCCGCGCCAAGCTCTCGAAGCGGGGCAGGAAATTCAGGCGGAGAGGGGGGGATTCGAACCCCCGAACGAGGTTGACCCCCGTTACGCGATTTCCAGTCGCGCCCGTTCAACCACTCCGGCACCTCTCCGGGCGCAGGCGGAAGCGTACCGGGCAAGGGCGCCGGCGGGTTTGCCGTGGCCCGCCGTCATGCACCTCGTAAAGCCCCGTCACACCTGCCAGGCGCCACCCCTCAAGAGCGCCACCTCGCGCCCGTCGCGCATGACGCCCGTCACATCGACTTGCTCGCTCCCGATCATGAAGTCGACGTGGATCTCGCTGTCGTTCATGCGCCGGATGTCGGCCTCGTCCTCGAGCGCGAACGACAGCCCCTGGCCCAGCGCTATGTGGCTAGCGGTGTTCTCGTCCAGCAGCGTGTCGTAGAAGACCGTTCCGAGCGAGCCGACGCGGCTCTCGTTATCGACGAGCGCCACCTCGCCGAGCCGCGCGCCTCCGGCGTCGGTGGCGGAGAGAGTCCGGAGCGTGTCGGCGCCGTAGTCGGCGTCGATCTCCACCGCCCGCCCGTCCTCGAACCGCACCCTCAGCCCCTGGATCAGCACGCTCGAGGTGAATAGTGGCTTGGTCGAGCGGACCTCACCGTGGGTGCGCTCGGGGTCGGGCGTCACGAACACCTCCTCGGTGGGGATGTTGGGCGAGTGAACGATCCCGTCGACGGTCGTCAACTGGCCGCTCACCCATTGGCTGCTCGCGAACAGGCCCACGGTGAGCGAGGTCCCCGGCCCCTCGAAGCGGAGCTCATCGAGGCCGAGGTCGTTCAGCTTCCCGGTGATCTCGGCGAGGCGGCCCATCCGTCCGCGCCAAGCCGCCACCGGGTCGGGCTCGTCAAGGCGGCAGACCGTGCCGATCTCCGCCCACAGCCGCTCGAGGGCGGCCTCCGGCTCGAGGTCGGGGTGGACGAGCTCAGCCCACCCTGGCGTGGGACACGGCACGATCGTCCAGTTCGTGGTGCGATCGACCAGGACCTTGCTGCTCTCGGCGATCCCCGGGAGCTTGTCCTTGCCCAGCAGCGCGGGGTCGACGCCGTCCATGACGTGGGGGGCCGCCGGACCCGAGAGCCCGATCCGGGCGCAGCGATGCTCTCCGAGCTCGAGCATCCGCTCCCCGTACCACGGCGGCACGAATTCGAGCGTGTCGGGGTCGGCGTGGAGGGCTCGGGCGCGTTTGACGTACGGGTCGAACACCGTCAGGTCGACGAATTTCGCCCCGCGGTCGTAGGCGGCCTCGGCGATCGCACGGGACAGCTGCTCCTTGCCCGGCTCCGAGGACACGGTCACGATCTGGCCGGGTTGGACGTTGGCGCCGAACGAGACGGCGAGCTCGGCGAGCGTGTGGACGTAATCGTTCATGACGGCCCGGATCCTCCCACAAGGATCTCTGGGTTCATGATCCCGACGGGGTCGAGCGTCGCCTTCACGGCGCGCACGACGTCGACTCCGAGCGGCCCGATCTCCTGCTCATACCAGGATCGGTGGTCACGCCCGACGCCGTGATGGTGGGTGATCGAGCCGCCGGAGGCGAGGATCGCGTCGCTGGCGGCGGTCTTGGCGGCGCGCCACTGCGAGACCGGATCGGCCGACTGGGCGCAGGCGACCGTGAAGTACAGCGACGCGCCCGTCGTATACACATGCGAGACGTGGCCCAGCACGACCGGCGGGGTCCCCTGCGCCAGCAGCGCGTCGCGCAGCGCGCTCGACACGGCGCCGTACAGCCGATCCAGTCCCGACCAGAACGTCGCCGTCTCGAGCGTCTCGACGAGTGCGCCCGCGGCGAGCATGGCGTCGCGCAGGTACGGCCCCCGGAAGCGATCTCTGGCCCAGCCGGCCCCGGCCTCCGGATCCGGTGAAGCCCCGCCGTCTTGCAGCACCCGCCCAGCCGCGGACCGGCGGGTATCGACTGATTCCGCCGTGCCCTCGTAGCCGACGATCGCCAGACATCCGCCTTCCGGTGCCGATCCGCCACTCCCCGCAAACGCCCGACTCAGCGCCGTCTCCGCCTCGTCGGAGAGCCGCAGAACGGTCGGCATCGGACCATCTTGGACGAGCCGGCGCAACGCGCCACAGCCCTCGGCAAACGTCGGGAAGCGCCAGCCCTCGTAGACCCGAACCGAGGGGGCCGGCCGCACCTGTACGCCGAGACGCGTAATGACGCCGAACGCGCCCTCGGAACCGAGGATCAGTTGGCGCAGGTCCGGTCCGGCGGCCGATTTCGGAGCCCGCCCCAACTCGAGCGTCCCCGCCGGCGTCGCGACTCGCAACTCCACCACCAGATCATCGAACCGCCCGTACCCCGCCGAGGCCTGCCCGCTAGACCGCGTCGCCGCGAAGCCGCCGAGCGTCGCGTAGTCGAACGACTGCGGGAAGTGCCCGATCGTGTAGCCGCGCTCCGAGAGCAGTGCCTCCGCCTCCGGCCCCCGCAGCCCCGGCTCCAAAACCGCCACCCGCGAGACCTCGTCGAGCGCCAGCAGTGCGTTCAGCCGGCGCAGGTCAAGCGCCACGACCCCGCCGAACGAAGACGGATCCGGCGTCAGCCCGCCGACGACGGACGTCCCGCCACCATACGGCACGACCGCGATCCGGCCCTCCGAGCACATCTGCAGCACGGCCAGCACCTGATCGTGCGAGCCAGGCAGCACGACGAGGTCGGGGGCGTCGTCAGCTTCGCCGGCGCGCAAGCGCAGGAGGTCGGGCGTCGACTTGCCGCGCGTGTGGCGGATCCGGGACTCGGGGTCGCCAAGCACGTGCTCCGTCCCGACGACCGCGGTCAACGAGGCGACGATCGCGTCCGGCAACCCAGGCGGCGCCAGTTCGATCTCCGACAGCGCCCTCGGCGCCACCGGGGATCCAGCCACACCCAGTCCGTCCCGGATCAGCGCCAGCACCGCGTCGGAGAGGACCGGCACCTGCTCCGCGTCGCCCCACCCCGACCACGACTGATCCGGATAGGCCTCCGAGGGCCGCGCGAGAACCATCTGCCGCACGCTACTGGTCCGAAGAACGCGAACGCCGCCCGCTGCGCCAGTGCGGAACCCCCAGCATAATTACCCGTAGCTGCTTTTCGGCATTCCGCGCGATCTCGGCCTCCGCCTCGGGCGCGGCGACCGGCACGTCGAGCATCGCCCCCGCAGTCGAGATCATCGCGTTGACGAACAGCCCCGCGAGCATCTGTAGATCCTCCGTCGTCCACTCGCGCATCACGGGGAAGCGGGCGAGATCGGTCGCGAGCTCGCTCGTCAGGAGGCGAATCTCGTTGCGGACCGCGTGGCGCAACACGACGTTGCCCGTGTAGCTGACCCGCACGACGAACACGAAGTGCGCGCGGTGGTCGCGCACCTGCTCGACCAGGATCTCGACCGAGCGCCGGATCAGGTCCTCGGGCTCCGAGCCCTCGCGTGCCTCGCGGAGCATCGAACGCAGCGTGCGAAACGACTCCTCGACGAGCGCCAGTCCGAGTTCGTCCATGCTCTGGAAGTGGCGGTAGAAGGCGGTCGGGACGACGCCCGCCGCCCGCGCGACGCCGCGCAGACTGAGCGAGTCGAAGCTCTTGCCCGCCTCGATCCGGAGCAGCGCCGCGTCCAGCAGTCCCTGGCGGGTGTGCCGGCGGCGCTCTTCCTGCGATCGATGTGCACGCCTGTTCACACTCATCGTGTGCACCTGGTCACAGATCCTTAGTTTATGGGTTGACGGGGTGGGAAAACGAGCAACATAATCGGTGAACAGATGTCCACTAAGTCCTCAACCGCCGCTCGTCTCCTTCGCTCGCCGCTGATCGATGTGCTCGTCGGACCGCACGGGATCGATCGATATCTCGAGTTGATCCGCCCCGAGTTGACCGTCCGCGATGCCCGGGCGAAGGTCATCGATGTTCGCCGCCAGACGCCCCGGAGCGTGACCGTGACGCTCAAGCCGAACTCCGCCTGGAGTGGCTTTCGTGCCGGCCAGTTCGTCCGGGTCGGTGTCGAGATCGACGGGGTCCGTCGGACTCGCACCTATTCGCCCGCGTGCTCGGAGCGCGGCGGGCTGCTCGAGCTGACGGTCACGACGCATCCTGATGGACTGGTGTCGCGCCACCTGAGAGAAAACTGCCGGCCGGGCACGGTGCTCCACCTCGGCCCAGCCCAGGGGAACTTCACGCTCCCGGAGCCTCGCTCCGCGGGGCTCGTCCTGATCAGCGGCGGCAGCGGCATCACCCCGGTCCTTTCGATGCTGCGCACGTTGTGCGATGAGGGACACGACCAGCCCGTCGAGTTCATCCACTATGCGCGGACCGCGCGCGACTGGCTCTACCGCCCCGAGCTCGAGTTGCTGGCCGCGCGCCACCGGAACCTGACCGTCGAGTACGTCGCCACGCGCGAGGGCGGGCGCCACCTCGACCGGAAACCTGACGACACCCACGTCGCGGTCTGCGGCCCGCCGGCGCTGATCGAGGCGGCACGCCGGCTCTGGCCGGCCGAGCGCGTGCTCGCGGAGACATTCGCGCCGCCGATCTTCAGAGCGGACCCTGCGGAAGTAGCCGGCGGACAGCTCAGCTTCCTGCGCAGCGAGAAGACGGCTGCGGTCGCCGCGGGGACGCTGCTCGAGCAGGCCGAGGCGGCCGGTCTGTCGCCCGACTTCGGCTGCCGGATGGGGATCTGCCGCACCTGCACGTCCCGGAAGGCCGCGGGAGCCGTCCGCAACATCCTCACCGGGGAGGTCTCCGAGGAGGAGGACGAGGACATCCAGCTGTGCGTGTCGGTCCCCGCTGGGGACGTCGCGCTCGAACTCTGAAATCGACGGAGGAACGCAGATGCCAACGCAACATCCGGACCTGACCGCCGAGCAGACCGAGGCGCTCGGCAGAGAGCTCGACGAGCTCCGCAACTGCGTGATGGCCGACCTCGGCGAACGCGACGCCACCTACATCCGGCGGATCATCACGGCGCAGCGCGCGCTCGAGGTCGGTGGACGCGGGCTGCTGTTCGCGGGCTTCCTGCCGCCGGCGTGGCTCGCGGGCGTCACCGCCCTGTCGCTGTCGAAGATCCTCGACAACATGGAGATCGGCCACAACGTGATGCACGGCCAGTACGACTGGATGAAGGACCCGGGCCTCGACTCCAAGCGGTTCGAGTGGGACAGCGCCTGCCCCGGCGACCAGTGGCGCTACTCGCACAACTACGTGCACCACACGCACACGAACGTGCTCGGCAAGGACCGCGACATCGGCTACGGCGTGCTTCGGATGTCCGAGGATCAGGCGTGGCGAAAGCGTGATCTCGGCAATCCGATCTACGCCACGCTGCTGATGCTGCTGTTCCAGTGGGGCGTCGCCGCGCACGACCTCGAGGTCGAGCGGATCGAGGCGGGGGAGATCACCCTCGCGGACAAGCGGGACATCGTGGGCGCGATCTGGAAGAAGGGTCGCCGCCAGGTCCTCAAGGACTACGTCGTGTTCCCGGTGCTGGCCGGACCGGGCGCGCCGTTCGTGCTCACCGGCAACCTCACCGCCAACCTGGCCCGCAACGTCTGGGCGTTCATGATCATCTTCTGCGGCCACTTCCCCGAGGGCGTCGAGGAGTTCTCTGAGGACGAGGTCGAAAACGAAACGCGGGGCGGCTGGTACCTGCGCCAGATGCTCGGCTCGGCGAACCTCACCGGCAGCCGGCTGTTCCACATCCTGAGCGGCAACCTCTCACACCAGATCGAGCACCACCTGTTCCCGAACATCCCGGCGCACCGGTATGCCGAGATCGCGGTCGAGGTCCGCGCGATCTGCGAGCGCTACGGCCTGCCCTACAACACCGGGCCGCTGCACAGGCAGTTCGGCTCGGTGGTCAAGAAGATCGTTCGCCTGGCGCTCCCGTCGCGCAACGGCTCGCCCGTGACGGAGACCGAGCCCGTCGAGGCGCCGCCACCGCTGGCACTCGCGGCGTAGGCGGGGCTTGCGGGACCGGCCCGCCTCGATCATCCTCTGTTGGTCCACGACCCGGAGGAGAAGAATGCTCGACGGCCTGATGATGGACGACTCTCCGCTCGCCTTGACGAAGATCGTCGAGCGCGCGGAGCTCCTCGGCGGCACGAGCAAGGTGGTCTCGCGCCGGCCCGACGGTTCGATCCATCGCACGACGATGGGCGAGTGCGGGCACCGCGCCCGCCGGCTGGCCACGGCGCTGAAGGGCCTCGGTGTGGGCGACGGAGACCGGGTGGCGACGATGCTGTGGAACCAGCCCGAGCACCTCGAGCTGTACTTCGCGGTGCCGCTGATGGGCGCCGTGATCCACACGCTCAACCCGCGCCTGCACCCCGACGAGCTGAGCTTCATCGTGGCCGACGCCGAGGACCGGGTGCTCGTCGTCGACGAGTCGCTGTTGCCGGTGCTCGAGACCTTCCGCTCGGCCTGGGAGTTCGAGCACGTGATCGTGGTCAGCCGGTCGGGCGAGGCGCCCGACGGGACGCTCGACTACGACGCCCTGCTCGCCGACGCCGAGCCCGCCACCTGGCCGGAGCTCTCCGAGAACCGGGCCGCGGCCATGTGTTACACGTCGGGGACGACGGGCCGCCCCAAGGGCGTCGTCTACTCCCACCGGGCCCTGGTCCTGCACTCGTTGGCGGCGGCGCTGCCCGACGCCATGTGCATCTCCTCTCGCGACACGATCCTGCCGGTCGTCCCCATGTTCCACGCCAACGCCTGGGGGCTGCCCTACGCGGCGGCCATCGCCCGGGCCGGGCTCGTCCTTCCGGGGCCGCGCCTCGACCCGGAGAGCGTGCTCGACCTCCTCGCCGAGGAGCGCGTGACGCTGACCGCCGGCGTCCCCACCGTCTGGATGGCGATGCTCCAGGCCCTCAATGCCGAGCCCGACCGCTGGGATCTCAGTGCGCTCGAGCGGCTGATCGTCGGCGGTTCGGCGGTTCCGAGGAGCATGTTCGAGGGCTACGACGCGCACGGGCTGACGATCATCCAGGCGTGGGGCATGACCGAGACCTCGCCGCTCGGCAGCGTCTGCCGGCTCCCGCTCGACCTCGACGACGGCGCGTCCGAAGAGCAGTACGAGTTCCGCGTCCGCCAGGGCATTCCGTCTCCGTTCGTCGAGCTCCGCGCCCGCGGCGACGACGGCGAGCTGATCCCCTGGGACGACGCGACGATGGGCGAGCTCGAGGTGCGGGGCCCCTGGGTCGCGGCCGCCTACCACCGCGGACAGGGAGCCGAGAAGTTCACCGACGACGGCTGGTTCCAGACCGGCGACATCGTCAAGATCGACGCCCGCGGCTGCATCCGGATCTGCGACCGCTCCAAGGACCTCGTCAAGTCCGGTGGCGAGTGGATCTCATCCGTCGACCTCGAGAACCTGCTGATGGCTCATCCGGCGGTCGCCGAGGCCGCCGTGATCGCGGTTCCCGACGAGAAATGGGGAGAGCGGCCGCTGGCGGCGGTCGTCCTGCGCGACGGCGAGGAGGCCACGGCCGATCAACTCCGCGAGCACCTGGGCCAGGAGTTCGCCAAGTGGCAGCTGCCCGAGCGCTTCGAGTTCATCGACGAGATCCCCCGGACCGCGACCGGCAAGTTCAAGAAGACGGAGCTGAGGGAACAGTTCGTCGGAGAGTCAGCGTTGGCCAACTAGGGGCTCTGCCCCGAGGGCCGTAAGCGGGCGGCGCTGTGTATCGCCGGGCCGCTAATCGTCCGGCACGTTCTCCCGGAGCTCGTCGAGCCACACCTTCGCCGAGCTGTCGCTGGGCGCGCGCCAATCCCCGCGCGGGGAGAGGGAGCCGCCCGAGCCGACCTTCGGCGCGTTCGGGGTCGCCGAGCGCTTGAACTGGCTGGTCTGGAAGAACCGTTGGACGAACACGCCGAGCCACTGTTTGATCTCGGCGAGCGAGTACTCGTGCCGGCGCTCGTCGGGGATCAGGTCGGGCCAGCGACCGAGCCGGCGGTCGTGCCAGGCGTGGCGGGCGAGGAACGCGACCTTGCTCGGGCGGTATCCGAAGCGGACGGTGTAGTAGAGGAAGAAGTCCTGGAGCTCGTACGGGCCCACGACGCTCTCGCTGTCCTGGCCGGGGACGTCGGAGTCGGGATCGTCGTGGGGGACGAGCTCGGGCGAGATCACGGTGTCGAGCACCGAGCCCAGCACGTCGTTGGCGGCGTCGGTGAACTGGCCGGTGTCGATCGCCCAGCGGATCAGGAACTGGATCAGCGTCTTCGGCACCGACGCGTTGACGTTGTAGTGCGACATCTGATCCCCGACCCCGTACGTGCTCCACCCGAGCGCCAGTTCCGACAGGTCGCCCGTGCCGAGGACCAGCGCACCGTGGTAGTTGGCCAGCCGGAACAGGTGGGAGGTCCGCTCGCCGGCCTGTACGTTCTCGTAGGTGACGTCGTAGACCGGCTCCCCCTCGGCGGCCGGGTGGCCGATGTCGCGAAGCATCTGGGTGGCCGACGGGCGGATGTCGATCTCGCCGGCGGACACGCCGAGCGCGTCCATGAGCTTGTGGGCGTTGCCGAGCGTCAGGCTGCTCGTGGCAAAGCCGGGCATCGTGTAGCCGAAGACGTTCGTCCGCGGGAGCCCCAGCCGGTCCATCGCGCGCACGGCGACGGTCAGCGCGTGGGTCGAGTCGAGGCCTCCGGAGACGCCGATCACGAGCCGCTCGATGCCCGTCGCCTGCAGCCGCGTCTCGAGACCGCGCACCTGGATGTTGTAGACGTCCTGGCAGCGCTCGTTGCGGCTCGCCGGGTTCGCGGGGACATACGGGAACCGCTCGAACTCGCGCTGGAGCGGCAACCCTCCGCGCGGGACGCCGAGCTCAAACTCGATCCGGCGCATCGAGGAGACCCGCTCAAGGTGGTCATGGATCGAGTCTCCGAAGCTGCTCGTGCTGGCGCGGTCAGAGGCGAGCCGGCCGAGATCGATGTCGGCGTGGATCAACTGCTCCTCGTCGGAGAAGCGCTCCGCCTCGGCGAGCCTCTCGCCGTTCTCGTAGATCATCGCCTGACCGTCCCAGGCGAGGTCGGTCGTCGACTCGCCCAGGCCGGCCGCCGTGTACAGGTAGGCGGCGATCGTGCGTGCGGACTGCGACCCGCACAGGTCGTGGCGGTAGTCGGACTTGCCGATCGTGCTGTTGCTCGCCGAGAGGTTCGCGAGCACGGTCGCGCCCGCGAGCGCGGCATACGTGCTCGGCGGGATCGGCGTCCACAGGTCCTCGCAGATCTCGACGTGGATCGTGCAGTCGGGCAGATCCGTGCAGGCGAACAGCAGGTCGGCGCCGCACGGGACGCGCGTCCCCAGCAGATCAATCGATCCATTGATCAGGTCGCGGGCGGCGCGGAACTGGCGCTTCTCGTAGAACTCGCGGTACTCGGGGAGATAGCTCTTGGGCACCACCCCGAGCACCTTCCCCCGGTGGATCACGACCGCCGTGTTGAACACGCCCTCCTCGATCTCGAGCGGAGCCCCCACGACGATCACGGGCAGCAACCCCGCGCTGCCGGCGACGATCCGCTCGAGTCCCCTGCGCACGGCGGCGAGCAGCGCACGCTGATGGAGCAGGTCGTCGATCGCGTACCCGGAGATGCCGAGCTCCGGAAAGATCACGAGACTCGCCTCGGCCTCGGCGGCGCGCTCCGCGAGCGCCAGCGTTCGCTCCGCGTTGAAGTCGGGCTCGGCGATCCCGACGTACGGGACCGCCGCGGCCACGCGCACGAACCCGTGGCGATACAGCGAATCGAACGGGAGGCCGTCGAGCTCGGGTGAGGGGGCCATGGCCGGTCAGTATCGCGGGAACGCCCGGAAAACCGACACGTCGGCGCCCAGCTGGAAGGTCTGGAGGCTTTCCGGCGTCGTGCGCAGGTATAGGGCGTGGGAAAGATCTTTCGCCGTAGGGCTAAAGGCAAAGGCCGCTCGCGCCGAGACCATTACCAACAACCGGCAACCACCTCGATTGCAATGAACTCAGAACGTGCCACCGCCTACCGGCGGGTGATGAAGACCCTCAGTGACCTGGGTCCGGCCAAGCTCCTGGCCGACGAGCAGGACCGAATCCGCGCCGCCGCCGACACGCTGATCTTCTGCGCCGATCCGTTTCACGACGCCGCGGCGCAGGAGGCAATGGGCGACATCGACGGCCTCTGCCGTGCGCTGATCGAGTCCGGCCGGTGGCAGGAGGCCACGGCCCTGCGTCTGGCGGACGACATCGCCGACTGCGGACTCGCCCACGTGCCGACGGCAAGAGCGGCCTAGAGCCGACGCTCGATCGCCGGCGCCCGTATCCGAGCCCGTCTTTACGGCTGGACGCGCGACTGATCGGGAGTCTTCGACCAGAGGACGTCACCGAGGCCCAGCAGCTCGAGCGGCCGCTTCACGACCGGGCTGACGTGCGGATCGATCTCGACCGTCCATCGAGCCGGGCTTGAGTTCAGTCGCGCGCGCGTGACCACCCTGATCCCGCTGCTGTCGATGAACGACAGCTCCGAGAGATCGAGCCGAACCGTCGCCTCCTCGGCCTTGAGCTCTCCGAGGCGCGATTCGAGCTCGCCCGCGACCGTCAGGTCGAGCTCTCCGAAGAGCGTCAGCCGCAACGCGCCGTCCGAGTCCTGGCTCTCCTCAATCCAGAATTGGGGGGTCATCGGTGGGGCGGCATAGTCTCATGGTGAGGAGCGCCGGCGCAACTCGACGCTGGGGCTAGAGGAGCTCGGCGATCAGCGCCGCCGCCCGGCTCGCGCCGCCGGGGTCGATGGGCTCATAGCTCGGCTCCAGGTGGATGGCATTGGCAATCGCGCCGGCGAGCTCCTCGGGAGTCATCTGCGAGAACTCGAGCCACGTTCGAGCGCCGTGGCGATCGAGCCGGTGGCGCACGTGGAAGCGCTGCTCGAAGTGGCCGGCGAGCGGGAGCGCGATGAACGGCCGGCCGGCGGCGACGAGCTCCATCGTCGTCGACAGCCCGCCCTGGACGACGGCGACGTCGCACGCCGCCATGTGACGGTAGAGCTCGTGGACGTAGCCGCGCACCTCGAGGCCGTCGGGGCGGGGCAGCTCGCTCGGGTCGATCCGTGGTCCGGTGACGGCGACCATCCGCAGGCCCGGAACGCGCTCGCGGGCCAGCGGAAGCGCCTCGATCACCCGGCGGAGCATGGCCGAACCGACCCCCGAGCCGCCGACCGCCACCAGGCACAGCGGGTCATCACCGTAGCCGAGCGATCGCCGGAGCTCGCCGCGATCGCCGAGCGCCCGCGGGTCGACGCTCGGCACGTAGCCGGCGAACTCGTAGTGGCGCTCGGTCCAGGCGCGGATCCCGGGCAGCCCCGGACCGAACGACCCAGGGACGACGTCCTCGGGCTCGCCGACGAAGATCGAGCGGTCGCGGACCCCGGGGTGGCGCTCGATGTGCTCGATCATCTCGGCGTTGTAGTCGGAGGTCAGGAACGCCTCGCGCTCTCCGTACTCCGCCATCGGCAGGAACCCGACGAAGTCCGTCAGCCACGCGTAAGCCGCGGTCTTGAGCTCGGGGTTCTCGTGCAGGAAGTAGTCGAGCTCCCAGGCTTCGTCCCCGATCCAGACATCGAAGGCCTCCTCGGCGACGACGTCGCTGAACACCATGAAGTTCGCGCACAGGATCTCGTCCATGCGGCGCAGCGCCTCGAACACGTGCAGCTCGTGCGTCCCCGCCTCGCGCTCGATGTGACCCGACTCGCTGGCGAGCTCGGCGCTCGCGGGGTGGATCGTCTCGCCGCGCTGCTCTAGCACGGTTGTGACCGGCGGCTGCGCGAGCCACTCGATCTCGAGCCCGGGTCGCACACGGCGGAGCTCGTCGGCGATCCGGACGTCGCGCCAGGCGTGACCGAGGCCGATTGGCGAGGAGATGAACAGGGCGCGCTTGGCCCGGACCGGCGCTCGCACCCACGTGCGGGATCGGGGAGGCGCTCCGGCTGTCCTTGCCGCGAAATCACGTAGTAGGCGATTCACCGGGACGGGATCGCGCGCATTGGGCACATGGCCGGATCCCTCCATGACGACGAGCTCGCCGCCCGTCAGCTCGGCGATCCGCTCCGAGCGGCCGATCGGGATCACACGGTCCTCGGTTCCGTGCACCAGCAGCACAGGGCATTGAATCGAGCTCAGCAGCTGCTCGAACCCGGCCACGTCGGGCGTTGAGGCGATCTCGGCTTCGATCGTCCGGACCAGCATCTCGGGATCGCCATCGAGCCCCCAGGCGATCGCGTCATCGATCTGCTTGGTCGAGTGCGGCTCGCACAGGCACTCGGAGAAGAACCACTCCAGGAAAGCGCGGTGGTCCGAGCGCCAGTAGTGGCGGTTGTACTTCTCCCAGCCCTGGTAGTGCTCGCGCTCGGCCTCGAAGTCGAACCCCTCCTGCCAGCCAGGCGGGTCCGGTACGAGAGGCACCGGCACCGACGGCGCGATCGGGAACGCGCCGCTGACCCGATCCGGATGCTGCGCGGCGAGCATGAGCGCACGCATGCCGCCCATCGACAGCCCCGCGACGCACGCGGACGGCAGGCCGGTGGCGTCGAGCACGGCCACCGCGTCGGCGATGAACTCCCGCTCGTAATAGGCCTCGGTCGAGTTCGGCCGGTCGGACAGGCCGTTGCCCCGGCCGTCGAACGTCACCACGCGGAAGTGGCGGGACAGATAAGGGATCTGCGCCTTCCAGTGGCGCGAATGGATGACCGACCACGTGGGCAGGAGCAGGACCGCCCCCTCGCCCGCACCGTACGACTCCCAGTACACCCGAACGCCGTCCCGTTCGATAAACCCACTCTCGTCCGGGAGGCGCGCTGGTGTCTCGGTGTCGCTCCGGCCCACGCGGTCGATCGTAACCCCCACAGCGCTATGGCCGGGCCTCGAACACCAGGTTGAACGGCGTCTCCGCAGCACGGCGGAAACGGGTGAACCCGCCCGCGGCGACGACGTCGCCGATGCGAGCCTCGCCCGCCTGCGCCCCCAACGCCAGTCCGACTTCCTGCGAGAGCGAGGCCGGCGTGCACAGGAACGTCGAGAAGCCGTAATACGTCCGCCCGACCGGGTTGAGGTTGTCCTCGATCCGGTCGCCGGCCATCGGCTCCACGATCAGCCACGTGCCGTCGGGCCCCAGCAGCTTGTGCACGCGGCTGGCCGCGCCCACCGGATCGCCCATGTCGTGCAGGCAGTCGAACATCGTGACGAGGTCGTAGCCCTCGCCCGGGGTGTCGGATGCGAGCGTGGTCTCGAACTTCACTCGATCGGTGACGCCGGCCTCCTCGGCGCGCTGGCGCGCCGTGGCGATCGATCCCTCGTGGTAGTCGTAGCCCTCGAACGTCGAATTCGGGTACGCCTGTGCCATCAGGATCGTCGACGAGCCGTGGCCGCAGCCGATGTCCGCGACCTTCGCGCCGGTCTCGAGTTTCTCGACCACCCCGTCGAGCGCCGGCAGCCAGGCGGGAACCAGACTCGCGTGGTACCCCGGCCGGAAGAAGCGCTCGCAGCCATCGAACACGTCGTGGTTGTGCTCGTGCCATCCGACGCCGGTCCCGGTTCGCGCCGACTCGATGATCCGCGGCGAATCGAGGATCGATCCGACCGCGGTCTGGAACAGCCCGGGCAGGTAAGCCGGGCTCGACTCATCCGTGAACGCCACCGCCTGCTCGGGCGGGAGCGTGTACCGCCCGCTGGCGGCGTCGTACTCGACGTAGCCACCCGCCGCCTGGGCATTCAGCCACTCGCGAACGTAGCGCTCGCTGACTCCCGCCCGCCGCGCGACCTCGACGGCAGATAGCGGGCCGGCTCCGGCGAGGGCCTGGTACAGGCCGAGCTTGTCGCCCATCACGACGAGCGCCGCATTCAGCGTCGCGCCGACCTCTTCGACCGCGCGGAAAACGAACTGATGGAGCTTGTCGCCATCCACCTGGACCTGCTCTTCAACCGCTGACATTCAGGGACCTCCGCTGTTCGGGTTCTCGCGACCCGGCGGCCGCGTTAGCGCGACCGTAAGGACATCCCTCGGCCTTCGCTTCAGGGGGGCACCTAGTCTTCGGAACGGGCGCAACCCTCGCATCCCGGGTATCCGGTCAGTCAGAATCGGCCCATGCTGCTCGGGCGCACAGAGGAGCGGCTCGCACTGGACCATCTCCTGGGACAGGCGCGCGAAGGACACAGCGGCGTGCTCGCCGTCGTTGGAGAGCCGGGGATCGGCAAATCCGCGTTGCTCGACTATGCGGCGCAGGCGGCCGGCGGTATGCGCGTCCTGCGAGCGCGCGGGATCGAGTCGGAGGCCGAGGTTCCGTTCGCCGGTCTGGCGGAGCTATTGCGCCCCGTGCTCAGCGTGATGGAGCAGATCCCGGCCCCACAGGCGCAGGCTCTCGCCGGCGCCCTCGCCCTCGGCCCATCCACCGCGCGGGACCGGTTCGCGATCGGCGCGGCGACGCTGAGCCTGCTGTCGGCGTGCGCCGAAGAGGCGCCACTCACGGTGCTAATCGACGATGCCCACCTGCTCGACGGCTCGAGCGCCGGGGCGCTGCTGTTCGCCGCGCGCCGTCTGATCGCCGATCCGATTGCCGTCGTGCTCGCGGTCCGCGACGGGGAGCCGTCGTTGCTCGACGGAGCCGACCTAAGGGTGCTCCGCGTGGGAGGCCTGAGTCAGTCCGCTGGGGTCGAGCTGCTGGCGTCCGCGCACGTGTCCCCCGAAGCCGCCGAGCAGCTCCACCGGGCGACCGGCGGCAACCCGCTGGCCCTGCTCGAGCTCGCTCCCGACGCTGCCGCGGTCGCGAGCCAGCCGTATGGGCCGATTCCGATCTCGACGAGCATCGCCGACGCGTTCCTGCGCCGCTTCGGCCAGCTGCCCGAGACGACCCGGCGGCTGCTCGTGCTGGCGGCGGCCAGCGACGGCGGTGACTGCGCGCTGCTGGCACGGGCGGGGGGTCCGCTCGGGCTGGAGATTGGTGAGCTCGCGGCGGCCGAGGAGGCCGGGCTCGTGAACATCGACGGCGCGCGCGTCGAGTTCCGTCATCCGCTGGCGCGCTCCGCGGTCTACGCCCAGGCATCGGCGGCGGAGCGTCGCGACGTGCACGCGGCGCTCGCCAGCGCCCTGCCCGATCGCGACCTCGACCGTCGCGCCTGGCATCTGGCGGCCGCCGCCATCGGACCGGACGACGCAGCTGCGTCGGCGCTCGAGCAGGCCGGCGCGCGAGCGCTCGACCGTAGTGCCTACTCGGTGGCCGCCGCGGCGTTTGAGCGCGGGGCGGGCCTGCAACCGGCCGAGAGCGAGCGGGCCGGGTCGCTGTTTCGCGCGGCGGACGCCGCGTCGCTGGCAGGCGAATGGCGGCGGACGCTGGCGCTGATTGAGAGCGCTCGTCTGCACGCTGGAGATCCGGTGCTCATCGCGCGGATCGACCAGGTGTGGAGCCTGGTGGCGCTGCGCCAGGGGCCGATCATCGAGGGGTGCCGGCTGCTGGTCGACGCGGCCGAGCGGGTGGCACAGACGGACCCCGAGCTTGCTGTGGTGATGCTCGCGCAGTCCGTTCTGGGCGGGTTCTATGCCGGCGCGACCTCAGCGATGGTGTCCGCAGCGGAGCGAGCCGCGGCGCTGGCGGAGCGGGCCGGATCGCGGCGAGCACTGCTGCTCGCCGCGGTCGCTGCGGGCCAGGCGCTGGTGGCCGACGGCCAGGGTGAGGCCGGGGCCGCCGCGGTCCGCCGGGCGATCGCGCTGTTCGAGGGGTTCGACGAGCTCTTCGATGAGCCCTTGCTGGTCGTGTCGGCGACGGTCGGCGCGCTGTACCTGCGCGAGGCGCAGATCGGCCGAGACCTGATCGAGCGCGCGTTCGAGAGCACCCGACGCCAGGCCGCCGTGGGCACCCTGCCCCAGCTCCTACACCTGGTCGCCCGCGACCAGGCGACGACGGATCAGTGGAAGGCGGCCGAGGGCTCCTATGACGAGGCGATCCGACTCGCGCGCGAGACCGGGCAGCAGGTCGAGCTCGCCGCCGCGCTGGCCGGGGTGGCCTGGCTCGAGGCCCGCGAAGGCCGCGAGGCGGCGTGCCGCGTGCACGTGGCGGAGGCGCTGGCGCTGTCCGAGCAGCTCGGGGTCGCGCTGTTCAGCATCTGGGGCGTGCAGGCGCTCGGCGACCTCGAGCTCGGGCTCGGGCGGCCGATGGTCTCGGTGGTCCACCACGAGGCTCACGTAGCGGCGCTGCGCACGCACGAGATCGCAGACGTCGACATGTCCCCCGCGCCGGAGCTCGTGGAGGCGTACCTCCGTCTCGACCGGCGCGGAGACGCCCAGGCGATCGCGGCCGGGTACGAAGTCGCCGCCGATGCCAAGGGACAGCCGTGGGCCCGTGCGCGAGCGCTCCGCTGCCGCGGGCTGCTCGCGGGCGACGACGGGTTTGAGCCGTACTTCGAGGAGGCGCTGGCGCTCCACGCCCTCACGCCCGACGTGTTCGAGCTCGCGCGGACCCGGTTCGTGTACGGCGCTCGGCTGCGGCGCCACCGCCAGCGCGTTCGCGCCCGCGAGCAGCTCCGCGCCGCGCTGGAGGTGTTCGAGCGCCTCGGTAGCAAGCCGTGGGCCGATCAGGCCACCGTCGAGCTCGAGGCGACGGGCGAGACGGCGCGCCGGCGCGACGCGAGCACGCTCGACGAGCTGACCCCGCAGGAGCGCCAGATCGCGCGGCTGCTCGCGGAGGGGAAGACGACGCGGGAGGCCGCGGCGGCGGTCTTCCTCAGCCCGAAGACCGTCGAATACCACCTCTCGCACGTCTATCGGAAGCTCGGGATCCGCTCCCGTCAGGAGCTACGCGAAGCGCTCCTGACGTGACGGCGTGCTCACCATTCGCTCCGAGAATGCGTTGTCGAGCGCCGAGCGCAGGCCGATCGCGAGCGCACCGGTGAGGACCGCGGCGTCGCCGAGGCTGGAGACCTCGAGGCGCGGCGGGAACGGGAGCTGCGCCGCGAGCCGCTCGCGGATCGGAGCCAGCAGCAGGTCGCCGTTGGCGCCGATCCCGCCACCGAGCACGACGAGCTCGAGGTCGGCGACGGCGGCGATCGGCGCGATGTGGACGGCGATCCGTCTCGCCGCCTCGTCGACGACGGTAAGCGCGAGCGCATCCCCCGCCCGGGCCGCCCCGAAGATCGCCGGGACCGCGTAGGGCGGGCTCAGCGACGTGGCCGGCCGACGCTCCTCGGCGAGCGTGGCGGCAAACGCCGAGATCGCCGCCGCGCACGGATCGTCGCGGTCGCCCGCCTCGCCGCCCAGGGCGAAGTCGAGCTCGCCGGCGGCGCCGTGGTGGCCGCGGTGCAGCTCGCCCCGGATCACGAGGCCCGCCCCCAGGCCGGTGCCGACGGACAGGAAGGCGAAGTTATCGACCCCGCGAGCCACGCCGCGCCAGCGTTCACCGACCGCCGCGAGGTTGATGTCGTTTTCGACCGAGACGCGGACTCCGACGCGCGCCTCGAGCTCGCGGCCGACCTCGAGCCCTTCGAGTCCGGTTATGTTCTCGCCGAGCCGGACGTCGCCGGTGCTCGGATCGACGGCGCCCGGCACACCGATGGTCGCCGCGTCGATCGCCTCCGGCGATAGCTCGCACGCCGCGATCAGCTGCTGTTTGAGCTCAGCCGCCGTGTCGAGCAGCGCGAGCGCGTCGGCGCCGGCGCTCGGAACGTCCTGGCGAGCCCGCACGTCGCCGTGCAGGTCGCAGATCGCTCCGCGCAGGAAGCGGGCTCCGACGTCGAGGCCGAGCACCAGCCTCGCCTCGGCCACCGACTCGAACAGGGTCGCGCCGTACCGGCCGCGGTTGCCGCCACCGTCGACCTCGCGCACGAGTCGCGCGTCGAGTAGCGACTGAAGGGCCAGCGATACGGTCGGCTTCGAGATGCCGACCCGCCGGGAGAGCTCGGCGCGTGAGATTGGCGCGTCCGCCCGGATCGCCTCGAGCACGGTGCGCTCGTTGAGCGCGCGCAGCATCGCGGGGGTAGCGGACACGACGACCCTACCCGCTGAGTCTCTCGCCGGTGACCGGGTCGAACACGTGCGCCTCGCTCGCGCGCGGCATCAGCGCCACGGCCTCGCCGCGGTCCGGCGGATGGCGCCAATCGGTTCGCGCGATCAGCTTCGTCTCCGTCCCGTCGAGCTGCGCGAGGCAGAACGCGTAGGCGTCCGCGCCGAGTTCCTCGACGACCTCCACCCGGGCCCGGATCCCGTCGGTGGGATTGATCTCGAGCGACTCGGGCCGCAGGCCAACGACGACCTCCTTCAGGCCCCGGGCGCCGACCGCGGACACGATCTCGCGCGGGAGCTCGAAGTTGACGCCGCAGAGCTCGGCGCCGCCTTCGCCATTCATCCGCGCCGTGCACAGGTTCATCGCCGGCGACCCGATGAAACCGGCGACGAACACGTTCGCGGGTCGGTTGTAGAGCTCGCGCGGGGGTCCGACCTGCTGCAGGCGGCCGTCCCGCAAGACCGCGACGCGGTGCCCCATCGTCATCGCCTCGACCTGGTCGTGGGTGACGTAGAGCATCGTCGTGCCAAGGCGCCGCTGGAGCGCGGCGATGTCAACCCGCATCTTCACGCGGAGCTTGGCGTCGAGGTTCGAGAGCGGCTCGTCCATCAGGAACACCTGCGGGTCGCGGACGATCGCCCGCCCCATCGCCGCGCGCTGACGCTCGCCTCCCGATAGCTGCCCGGGCTTGCGTTCGAGCAGTGGCGTCAGCCCGAGCATCTCCGCCGCCTCGGCGACCCTGCGGTCGCGTTCGGACTTGCGAACGCCGGCCATCTTAAGCGGGAAGCCGATGTTCGACCGCACGTCCATGTACGGGTACAGCGCGTAGTTCTGGAAGACCATGGCGACGTCGCGGCGCTTGGGCGGGACGTCGGTGACGTCGTGCTCGCCGATGTAGACCGCGCCGGCGTCGACCTCCTCGAGCCCGGCGAGCATTCGCAGCGCGGTCGATTTCCCCGAGCCCGACGGTCCGACGAGCACGAGCAGCTCGCCGTCCTCGAGCGTGAGGTCGAGTCGGTCCACGGCTGGGGCGTCGGCGCCTCGGAACAGTCGCGTCGCTTGCTCGTATCGGACTTCAGCCATGTGAGCTCCTCGCGGGTCTGGGGGCGCCCGAGCCGTCACCCTCGATCTGGGCGAATGCCTCACCCAGCTCGGTTCGTGCGCGCCCGGCGGCGTGCGAGTTCAGACCGAGCGCGTCGAACCCGAGCAGTGCGGCGCCGACGATCGGCGCCACGGGAGCGACGAGCACGTTCGCCGTGGGGGCCACCTCGCGCACGCCCACCGAAATCCGCTCGATCACGCTCGGCGCTGCCGCCCGGATCAATCCGCCACCCAGCACGACATCCGCCGCTTCGTCTGTCATCTCGAGGCGCCGCAGCGTCGCGGTGGCGAACGCGATCACCTCGTCAGCGAGCCGTTGCACGATGCCGGCGGCGACGTGATCCTCCTCGGCGGCTGGAAATACGACCCGCGTCAGCTCGCTCAGGCGCTCGCCGGGCAACTCGCGCAGGTGGACGGCGCGGGCGACGTCGAACGGCTCGGTCAGGTCGTAGTACGCGGGCACCGCCAGCTCGAGGATCGTGCGCGGGCCCCGGCCGTCCGCGCTGCGGGACGCCGCGGTCAGCGCCGCGAGCCCGACGTCGTACCCGCCGCCCCAGTCGCCGGTGGTCGGGCCGAGCGCGGGGAACCGGGCCTGGCGGCCGTCGGGCGCCACGCCGACGCAATTCATCCCGCCTCCGGCGACGACGGCCACCCCCCAACCACGGTCGGTCCCCGAGCGCAACAGCGCAAATGTGTCGTTCTCGACCATCAATTGCTTCGAGAAGCCGAGCGGCTCGATTCCGGCCCGCAGCGCGGCGAGTTCCTCAGGGAGGTCGGCTCCGGCGACCATGATCTGGGCGGTGGCGACCCGCGGCGCGCCCCGCGAGTCGAGCCCGGCGCTCGAGATCGCCTCGGCGAGGAGGCCCTCGAGCAGCTCGACGCACCCGTCGACCCCGACGTAGTGGGGCGAGCTGCGGCCCCCACGCACGAGCGAGACCAGCGCGCCGCTCGTATCCACGAGCGCGAGGTCGGTCTTGACGTTCCCGCCGTCGACGGCGAGCACGAGGTCGCCCAGCGAGCTCACGACCGCACCTCCGAGACGGGATTCTCGTCGGCGGCGAGGAGCCGGTCGAGCAGTTGGTCGGAGAGCTGGTACTCCCGCACGAGTGGATTGGTCATCAGCGCGAGCCGGGCGGTGTCCCGATCGCGCGTGATCGCGGCCTCGGCGGCCAACCGCTCGTAGGCCGCCACGTGCTGGACGAGGCCGAGGAGCTCGGGGGCCAGCGGTCGTTGGGGCAGGGGCGTGGGCCCGTCGCGCCCGATCCTGGCCGGCACCTCGACGACGTCGTCGTCGGCCAGGCCCGCGAGCGTTTCGCCGTTGCGGACGTCGACGACCTGCGGATCGCCGGAGTCGGTGGCGAGCGCGGCGACGAGCTGTGTCGCGGCCTCGCTGTAGTAGGCACCGCCGCGCTGGTCCAGCAGCGACGGCTTCTCGGTCAGCGTCGGGTCGCAATACAGCTCGAGCAGCTCCTTCTCGATCTCGGCCACGGTCTGTGCGCGCGGCGGCCCGGCCCGCTGCTCTTCCACGACCTCGCGCTCCGCGTAGAAGTAGCGCAGGTAGTACGACGGGATCGCTCCGAGCCTCTCGAGCAGTGCCCGCGGTAGGCCGATCTCGTGCGCGAGCTCGTCCCCGAACTCCGCGAGCACGTCGTCGAGCAGGTCGCGCCCGTCGACCCACACGGCGCGAATCCAGGTCAGGTGGTTCAGCCCGACCTGGTCGACGAGCACCTGCCCGGGGGCGACGCCGAGACGCGCCGCGATCTGTCGCTGGAAGTTGATGGCCACGTTGCAGAGGCCGACGGCGCGGTGGCCGGCGTCGAGCAGCGCCCGCGTGACGATCCCGACCGGGTTGGTGAAATCAACGATCCACGCGTCGTCCGCGGCGAGCTCGCGGGCCCGCTCGGCGATCTCGAGCACGATCGGCACGGTTCTCAGCGCCTTCGCGAGCCCACCGGCACCCGTCGTCTCCTGACCGACGCAGCCACACGCGGCCGGGATCGTCTCATCGCGTAGCCGTGCCGCCTGCCCGCCGACCCGAATCTGGATCAGGACGGCGTCGGCGGCGTCGAGGGCACGGTCCCGGTCGCCGGTGAGCTCCAGCGAGCCGGTGAACCCCTGGCGCGCGAGGATGCGGCCCGCCAGCCCGCCGACGACCTCGCGCCGCTCCTCGTCGATGTCGTGGAGCACCAGCTCGCGTACGTCGATCCGCTCACGCTCCCGCATCAGTCCGGACACGAGCTCGGGCGTGTACGTCGAGCCGGCGCCGATGATCGCGAGCTTCATCCCTTGACCCCGGTCAGCGTGATTCCCTCGACGAACGCCTTCTGCGCGAAGAAGAACAGGACGATCACGGGCGCCGTGAACACGACGGTGCCGGCCATCACCAGGTTCCAGTTGACCGTGTAGAGGTTGCGGAACTGGGCGAGCCCTACCGACAAGGTCCAGTGGGCGGGGTTCTCGATCGTGTACAGCAGCGGGCCCCAGAAGTCGTTCCAGCAGAGCAGGAAGCTGAACAGCGCGACCGCGGCGATCGCCGGCTTGGCCAGCCGGGCGACCACCTGAAGCATGATCCGGAATTCCCCGCAGCCGTCGATCCGGGCCGCGTCGAGGTAATCCGTCGGGATCGTGAGGAAGAACTGCCGCAGGAGGAAAATCGAGAACGCGTCGCCGAACCAGTTGGGGATCACGAGAGGCCAGATCGTCCCGACCAGGTGGAGATGGGCGAACATCACGTAGACCGGGATCACGGTCACCTGCGGCGGCAGCATCATCGACACCAGGACGCCGACAAATACGACGTTGCGCCCGCGCCAGCGCAGGCACGCCAGCGCGTATGCGACGGGCACGCTCGAGAGCACCAGGCCGAGCGTCGCCAGCGACGCGTATAGGAACGTGTTGCCGGCGTAGCGCAGCATCGGCGCCTCTTTGAACACCTCGACGATGTTGTGCAGGTCGAAGGGGTGCGGCCAGAGCTTCGGCGTCAGCGTCTGGGCATTGGTCATCAGCCCGGTGAGCACCATGAAGACGAAGGGCGCGATGAACATGATCGCGAGCACGATGAGGATGCTGTGATCGGCGATCGAGATCAGCCGGCGCTTACGCCGGACCGCACGGGGCACGGTCCGCCGGACCAGCGGCGGGCGGACCTCGAGGGCGGGTGTCTCGATCGTTGTGGCCACTACTTCGGGGCTCCCTGGGTGTGGACCCAGCGGGCCGAGTGGCGGAGGATCAGCAGCGTGACCGCGAGCGATACGACCAGCAGCAGCATTGACAACGCCGCGGCGTAGCCCATGTTGAAGTACCGGAAGCCCTGCTGGTAGAGCAGTAACGGGTAGAACAGCGTCGAGCCGTCGGGATAGCCGAGCGTGACCGAGCTGTCGCCGGCGCCGCCGGCGGCGCCGGGTGGGGCGACCGTGCTCGCGACGTACGCCTGATCGAAGTACTGGAGCCCGGCGATCACGGCGATCACGATCGAGAACAGGATCACCGGGCTGATGCTCGGCAGGGTCACGTGCCACAGGCGCCTGAGCGCCCCCGCGCCGTCGAGCTCGGCGGCCTCGTGGAGGTGCTTGGGGACGTCGAGGATCGCGGCCAGGAAGATGACCATCGCGTTGCCGATCCCCCACAGGCTCAGCAGTGTCAGCGAGGGCTTGGCCCAGTGCGGCGACTGGAACCACAGTGGCCCCGTGATCCCGATCTTCGACAACAGCGTGTTGACGGGGCCGGTCCCAGGGTTGAACAGGAACACGAAGCCGAGGGTCGCGGCGACCGTCGGGACGAGCGTCGGCAGGTAGAAGATCGTCCTGAAGATCCCGACGCCCGCCTTCGCGCGCGTGACCATGATCGCGATCCCAAACGCGAACAGAACCTGGAGCGGCACGGCAATCCCCAGGAACCAGAGCGTGTTCGAGACCGCCGGCCACACCTCCTGATCGCCGTTGAACAGGTACTTGTAGTTGGCGAGCCCGATCCACACGGGGTTGGACAGCAGGTCGTAGTGGGTGAACGACAGGTACGCGTTGTCGATCAGCGGATAGCCGAAGAACACGCTGAATCCGACGATCCACGGGCTCATGAACGCCAGCACGGTGATCCGCCGGCGCCACGACGCACGCCGCTTCGCTCGCCGTCGGGCCGGGCTGAGAGGCGGCAGGCCGGCGCGCGCGCTCGCCGACGTAATTGCGCTCATCGCGCGCGCCTCACGGTCACGGGGCTCCCTGTCCCGCGGTCGAGTTTGCGACCTGCGCGTCGATCTGCTGGTCGACGCTCTTCAGCCCCGAGGCCAGGCCGGATTCAGGCACCGAGCCGTCCTCCCACTTGCTCTGCCAGCTCTGGAGCATCTCCTGGTTGGCCTGACCGATCGCGGTGTTCGGATCGGTCTGGGTGTGCGGGTTGGCGAAGATCTTCAGGAACGTGTCGAACTGCGGGTTGCTCGTCAGGGTCGGATCCGAGAGTGCCGACGTGATCGTGGGGATGTTGCCGAGCCCGTTCGCGAACTTCTCGATCGCGCCGGTGTTGAACGCAAGGTATTTGGCGAGCAGCCAGGCCGCGGCCGGGTTAGCCGCTCCCTTCGGGATCCCGATCGTATTGCCGGTCGTGTAACCGCCGCCGTACAGGGATGGCTGGGCAGGATCGACGGGCATCGGCGCGGTGCCGTACACGATCTTGGCGCCGTCGGACTTGATGAACTGGACCCGCCACTCGCCGTCGATCTCCATCGCGATCTTGCCGGTCTCGAAGTCGTTGGACGGCGAGAACTCCTCGCCGGCCTTGGAGAGGAAGCGCGCGAGCTTGCTGGCCCCATAGAAGTCGATCAGCTGCTTGTCCCAGCGCATGTACGCGGCCCATCCCGGGTCGGTCGACAGAGACGATTTGCCGTTCTGGTCCCACTGCGCGTTCCACAGCGGCGCGTAATGCGCCGCGGGGTTCTCGTAGAAGGTGCTGGTCGGCACGAAGCCCGCGACCTTGATCGATCCGTCCGGGTTGAACTGGGTCAGCTTCTCCGCATCCTGCGTGAGCTGCGAGAACGTCTTCGGCGGCGAGGTGATGCCAGCCTTCTCGAACATGGCCTTGTTGTAATACAGACCGTACGCGTCGGCGAGGTCGGGCACGGCGCAGCGGTCGCCGTTGTACTGGGTGTAATCCCGGACCGCCGTCGGCAGCTCGCCTAGGTTGACGTGATCCCGCTGGATGTAGGGATTCAGGTTGATCCATGCCCCGGTGCCGCAGTATTCGCCAAGGTTCTCAGCGGCCTGGGACATCGTCAGGTCGGGTGGGCTGCCGCTGCGGATCGCCGCGACGATGTTGTCGTCGGTGACCCCACCCCTGCTCTTCACCGTGATGTTTGGATAGAGCTTGTGGAAGCCCGCGATCACACTGTTCATGTCGGCAAGCTGCCGCCCCGTGAACGGGTTCCAGAACGTAATCGTGACGGGCTTGCCGTTGTACTGCGCGGGAGCGCTCCCGCTGCTGTTGGTCGCACCCGAGCTGCTGCCGCCGCAGGCGCTCAGCGCCACCGTCGAGAGGGCAACAGCCAACACTGCCGCGCTACGTCGCATCTTCTCCGCTCCCTCCGTTCACTGCCTCCGCGGGCGCGAGCCCAAGGCCGCGCCAGCGGCTAATTAGTTAGGAACCCTTCCTGTTCGCGAGAATGTATTCCTTGAATCCGGCTGATGTCAACCCCCGATTCACAAACGCATAATCTTGTCTTGTAAGGGCATCTAACTAGCAGTAGGGTGTCTGGCGTGGCGTCGGAGACCCTAAGCCACCTCGAGGCGGAGGCGCGCGAGCAGGGCGATGTGCTCGCCGCCAGAACCGGTCCGGGCTGGCGGCACGCGGCCGCCGCCGCGGATCTCCTGCGCCGCGAGAGTGTCGACTATCTGGTCGTCGCGGCGCGCGGGACCTCGGACAATGCCGCCCGGTACGCGCAGTATCTGCTCGGGTTGGGGGCCCGGCTCCCCGTCGCCCTCGCGGCGCCGTGGCTGTACTCGGGCGCGGCGCCGCCGCTGCTCTCAGGCGGCGCCGTGATGGCGATCTCGCAGTCGGGGTGCTCGCCGGATGTCACGGGCGTGCTCGCCGCCGGCCGAGCGCAGAACCGGCCGACGGTGGCGATCACGAACGACCCGAACTCGCCGCTGGCCGCCGAGGCCGACGTGGTCGTGCCGCTGCTCGCCGGCGTGGAGCGGTCCGTGGCTGCGACGAAGACCTATCTCGCCTCGTTGCACGCGATCGCGCAGATCGCCCTGTGCTTGCGACCCGATCCGATCGATGAGGGCTGGTTCGAGCGGTTGCCCGGGATCGTCGACTACGTGGTCCGCGAGCAGCTCGGCGGTCGCGGCCGGTTCGATCCGCTCGCCCGCGCACGGCTGCTGACGGTGGTCGGGCGCGGGCTTCAATTCTCCACCGCTCACGAGACGGCGCTGAAGGTCCGCGAGCTGAGCGGCACCCCGGCGGAGGCGTTCTCGCAACCCGACTTGATGCACGGCCCGATCGCTGCCCTGAGCCCGACGGGCGCCGTTTGGGTGGTGAGCACGTCTGGGCGGGAGCAGCCTGACCGCCGCGCGGTCGACGCGCTCGCCGCGAAGACCGGGTTCGCGGTCGCCGTCTCCGACCGGGCGGACGTCCTCGCGGCGGCCGACGTCGGGATCGCGCTCGACGCCGAGCTGCCGGAATGGCTGGCGCCGATCGTCGCCGTGATCCCGGGCCAGGCGGCCGCGCTACGACTGGGTGAGCTGAGTGGCGTCGACCTCGATCAGCCCCACGGGCTGGGCAAGGTGACGCTGACGAGATGATCAGGGCGCGCTCGATCGTGGTTCTGGCCGTACTCATCGCGGGCGGGACTCTCGCGCTGGGAGCCCATGGTGCGGCGCGCGCGCCGAGCGCGTTCGTGCGCGTCAACCAGCTCGGGTATCCCGTCTCCGCGCCGAAGCGCGCCTACTTGATGTCGAGCGTGCCCGAGACCGGCGCGACGTACGGTCTCCGGCGATCCTCCGGCGGTCCGACGGTGCTCGGCGGGCGGGTCGGCAGCTCCGTCGGTCGGTGGAGCGCCCGCTTCCCGTACGTGTATGCGCTGGATTTCGACGGGGTGGTATCCGCGGGGACGTACGCGGTGGACGTCGCCGGGCCGGCGGGAGCGTCATCGCCGCCGTTCGCGATCGACTCGCCGGCGACGCTCTACGCGGGTGCGCTGCACAACGCACTGTCGTTCTATGAGAACGAGCGCGACGGGCCTGACTTCATCCGATCGCCGCTGCGCACGGCTCCCGGCCACCTGAACGACGAGCACGCCCGGACGTATCTGACGCCGAAGGTCGATGAGAACGGCGCCTTCAAGGGGGACCTCAAGGCCCTGCCCAGGTTCATCGACGCCGCCGGCGGTTGGTGGGACGCCGGCGACTACCTGAAGTTCGTGCAGACGACGAGCTACACGGTCGCTCTGATGCTCACCGGCGTGCGCGACTTCCCCGCGGAGATGGGCGCGCCCGCGGGGAATTCGGACTTCAAGGCCGAGGCTCGATTCGGCGCGGAGTGGCTGCTGCGTATGTGGAACGGCCGCACGCGCACGCTCTACTACCAGGTCGGCATCGGTGACGGGAACGCCAAGACGATCAGCGACCACGACATCTGGCGCCTGCCGCAGGCCGACGATCACTACGGCGGCCACAACCCGCTGTACCGGTACATCCGCCACCGGCCGGTGTTCCGCGCCGGCCCGCCCGGATCCCCGATCAGCCCCAATCTGGCCGGCCGAGACGCCGCCGCGTTCGGCCTCTGCTTCCAGGTGTTCCGGCGAAGCGATCGGCGGCTTGCGGCCCGCTGCCTGCGGGCCGGCGAGCACATCTTCGCGCTCGCGAACACTCACCCCACGGGGCACCTTCTGACCGCCATTCCCTGGGACTTCTATCCGGAGACCCAGTGGCGCGACGACCTCGAGCTCGGCGCGGTCGAGCTCGCCGATGCGCTCGGGGATCCCGGAGTTCCGGCGGGCCTGCCGCACCGCCGCCCGCTCTACTACCTGCGCCAGGCGGCTCGTTGGGCCCGAGCGTACATCGCGCATTCGCGGCACTCCGCCGACACTCTCAATCTGTACGACGTGAGCGGACTGGCCCACTACGAGCTGATCCGGGCGATCGCCCGGTTCGGCGATCCGCGGGGGCTCGCCGTCGGCCGGGGGGCGCTGCTCGCCGATCTGCAGCGCGAGCTCAGCATGGCGGTCGAGATCGGCCGGCACGATCCTTTCGGATTCGGGTTTCCCTGGGACGTCGAGGACACGGGGTCACACGGCTTCGGGCTGTCGGTGATGGCGAGCGAGTACGCGAGCCTGACGGGGAGCCAGCTCTACCGGACCCTGTCCGTCCGCTGGCTCGGCAACGTCCTCGGCGCCAACGCGTGGGGGGTCTCGCTAGTGATCGGCGACGGGGCGAGGTTCCCCGACTGTCCGCAACACCAGGTCGCCAATATCGCCGGGTCGCTCAACGGACACGGGCCGGTGCTCGCCGGCGCCGTCGTCGAGGGACCGAGCAACGCCGCCACTACCGGATTGCTCACCCACATGCGACGCTGTCCGGCGAATGGCGCCGACCCGTTCGCCGCCTTCAACAGCAAGGCCGTGTTCCGAGACAACGTGCAGTCCTACTCGACGGTCGAGCCCGCGATCGATCTCACCGCGTCGTCGCCGCTGGCGTTCGCCTGGCAGATCGCCTCGCCCCGGCCGCTGAGCTCCCGCCAGTGAGCTGAGTGCCGGCGGTCATCTGCGTCTCGCCGCACCCCGATGACGAGCTGTTGGGCGCGCCGGCGACGCTGATGGCGCTCCGCGATGCCGGCTGGAAGGTCATCAACCTCGCGTGCAGCCTCGGGCGCCCCGAAGACCGCGATCGCCGGCGCGCGGAGCTGATCGAGGCGTGCGGGGCCGCCCGCTTCGAGCTCGTGATCCCCGACGAGCTCCCGCCGATCGGCGATGGCGACGACTTTGGGGTCGCGCAGGGCGTCCTGGCAGCCGCGATCAGCGACGTGCTCAGCCGGTCCGATGCCCGACTGATCGTCGGCCCGTCGCCGCACGACGGCCATCACGGCCACGAGACCGTCGGCCGCGCGATCCGCGATGCCGTCGAGGCGCGGGGCGAGCCCATCCGCGTCATGTTCTGGGGGCTCTGGGGCGAGCTCCCGATTCCGAACCTGTTTGTCCCGTTCGACGCCCCGCGCCTGCTCGAGATTCAACGCGCACTGAGCTCGCACGCCGGCGAGCTCGAGCGAAACCGCTTCGACCGGCTGCTTACGGGGCGAGCGTCCGCGAACGCCGTGCTCGGGCCCGAGCGCGTATTCGGCTTCGGCGCGACGGGGGCACGGCACGAGTACGCCGAGCTCTTGATCGACGCCGGCTGGAGCCAGGGCGCCGGTTGGGAGCTCGCTCCGCCGCGAGAATTGGATCCGTCGGATCCGGTCGTCGGCGGGGGCGGCGCGGACATCGGCTGGTGGCTACACGCCCCCAGCGTCCGCAGTGTGCTCGCTCTAAGATGACCCCCGGCAGGGGATGACCGACAGCAACGACAGATTCCGCGTCGAGCTGGAGCCGGACCGTCAGCGGGTGATTGTGCGACCGGTCGGGGACGTCGACCTGGCGAGCGCCAAGGACGTCGAGCAGCCCCTGTTCGAGCTGCTCGATCGGGGATTCACCCACGTCGTCGTCGACCTGCGCCGCGTCACGTTTCTCGACTCGAGTGGCATCCGCCTGTTGATCAACGCACACAAGCACGCTGAGCAGCTCGGGTCGCGCATGTCCGTGATGCTCGGTGGCGAAGCGAGCCGGCGAGCGCTGGAAATCACCGGAATGCTCGATTACCTCGAGATCGAACCGAGCCCAACTCGAAAGGTGTCGCAATGAGAACGTTCTGCACGGAGGGGCTGTGATGGCCGGCGAGAAGACGATCGCCGTGCTCGGCGCCGGCGGAGTGATGGGCCTCCCGATCGCGCGCAACCTCGCACGCGCCGGGTTTGACGTCCGGGCGTGGAACCGTTCGACGGAGAAGACGCAGCCGCTCACCGACGATGGGGTCGAGATCGTCGCTTCTGCGGCCGAGGCCGCGGAAGGAGCGGGTGTGGTCCTCACGATCCTCTCCGACGCCGAGGCCGTTGTGGCCGTCATGGCCGGCGGCGGTAGAGCTCTCAGCGCGATGGGCGAGGACTCGATCTGGATTCAAGCGAGCACGATCGGCGAGCAGGGGACCCAGCGGTGCATCGCGCTAGCGGCGGAGCGGGGCGTCGGGTTCGTCGATTCGCCCGTGCTCGGCACGAAGGCCCCTGCGGAGCAGGGAAAGCTCGTGGTCCTCGCGTCGGGCCGCGATGATCTGCGCGCCCGGGTTGCCCCGATCTTCGACGTGATTGGCCAACGGACAATGTGGGTCGGCGAGGCGGGGAGCGGCACCCTGCTCAAGCTGGTCAGCAACACGTGGATCCTGTCCGTCGTCGAAGGGAGCGCAGAGGCGCTCGCGCTGGCGGAGGGCGTCGGGGTCGACCCGAAGCTCCTGCTCGAAGCGGTGGCGGGCGGGCCCCTCGACCTGCCCTACCTCCAGGTGAAGGGCAACGCGATCATGCAGCGGGACTTCGAGCCGTCATTCCGGCTCGCGCTCGCGGCCAAGGACGCGAGGCTCGTCGAGGAAACCGCGCGCCGGCACAACCTCGACCTGCCACTGGTGACGACGATTCGCGAGCGGCTCGACGAGGGATCGCGCGCGCACGGGGACCTGGACATGTGCGCCACGTATCTGACGAGCGCGCCGGCGTAACGGGCGATCCGGCCTACGGAAACCGCTGGGCGGCCCGCACCGCCAGCGCCTGTCCGGCGTCCATCCACATCTCCCATCGGCAGGATGCGGAGTCGCGCGGCGCCAGGAAGCGGTACGGACGGCGCCCGCCGAACTCGGTCTGGCGCATGCGACACGCCCCGCCGAGGACGGACGCGATCCGCCGATGTGGCCAGCCGATCGAATCCTCGATGTCGGGGAAGATTCGAGGGCGATCGGGCGCCGCGGCCAGCGCGTCCAGCAGCTCGCGCATCAGGTCGGTGCACCGATCGTGGAAGCGCTCGATCTCGCCGTGGTCCTCCATCGCGTTCTGCGGCGCGTGCTGGACCACGAGCGGCGGTCTGACCGTGCTCGGCATCGGCTCACGATAGCGTTAGCCGGAGCCATGTCCGACACGGTCGAGAGCACCGACAGCGCCCGCGAAACCGGCTCCTGGTTCCCGGTGCCGGACGAGACCGAGCTGCCGTCCGATCTGCGCGGATTGTTCGCCAAGGCGCGCGAGCGGCTCGGGTTCGTGCCGAACGTGTTTCGTGTCTACGCCTTCCGGCCCGAGCGTCTCAGCGCCTGGTTCGCCCACTTTCGCCAGCTCCACCGTCCGACCGACGGCCTGACCGCCGCCGACCGGGAGATGATCGCCGTCGTCGTCAGCTCGGCCAACGGCTGCCTCTACTGCCTCGTGGCCCACGGGGCCGCGCTGCGGGAGGAGCTCGGCGATCCCGTGCTCGGTGAGCGGATCTCGTACGACTGGCGGCGGGCGGGCCTCGATCCCCGGCGCACCGCCATCTGCGCCTACGCCGAGAAGCTCACCCTGCGGCCGCGGGAGGTCACACGTGGCGACCTGCAGACGCTGCTCGACGCCGGGCTCACGCTCGAGGAGGCGTGGGACGTCGCCGAGCTGAGCGCCATGTACAACCTCACGAACCGGATGGCGATGGCGACGAACATGCTGCCGAATGAGGAGTACAGCGGCCAGGCACGGCCGGGGGTTGGCTGAGGCGGCGGACCCAGATTGGGTTGCTCGATCGCCGTCGACTCTCGGCGGCCTTCGCTGGCGGACGGCTCGGTAAAGGCGCTCGGAGGGGGGTGGGTGAGGTTGGTTGCGGGTCGCCAGAGCCCGTTGTTTGGGCCGCTCCTGCGCCACACCCGCCACTTTGTGGCGAGAGTGTCACGGGAAACCTGCATAGCACGACAACACCGGCGCCAGATCCGAGCCCTGTTGTATTACGCATGCTCTTCATGCATAGCTCGGCAGGCCTCGCCATTCCGGCCGAGATTGTCGTGCTGTGCAGGTTTTTTGGCGGGTGCGATGGCGCCCGCTCCCCCTCCTTCCCAGCGCCGTTACCGAGCCGCCCGCCGATCAGGGCTGCCGAGACTCGACCGCCATCGAGCAAGCGGCCCTCGGCACACAACCGAACCGAACGCGAGAGCCACACCAAAAAGGCGCGCGAAGCGCGCCATCTAAACCGTCTCCACGCCCAGCGCCACCGCGATCGCCTCGAGCGCCGGCTCGTGCCACTCGCTCGCCACCGAGACCGCCAGTCGCCGACGGCCCGGCTGCCAGTCGAGGCCGAAGAACGGGCAGCATTCGCGTTCGACCTGCACGAGCTCGTCGACGACGTCGTCCGGCACGTGGTCTCCGATCCCGATGACCAGCCGCCGGGGGCTGCGCTCGACGATCGTGGCGTCCCGCCCGGCGATCCGGTAGCGCTCGAGCTGGCTGCGGAGCTCCGCCTCGTTCAGCGAGCAGGACGGTGGCGCCATCGGCAGCGGGGTCACAGCCAAAGCGTACGCTCCGGCCGCGGCGTTACGAGAACGAGGTGAGGAACGCGCGCTGTGCCGTGCGGGTCTTCGTGAGTCGCTTGTTCGCGATCCCGATCTCCTGGACGACCCCACCACGGACCTTGAGCACCGCCGTCACGGATCCCGCCGGCGCCAGGTACCAGCGGTTGCCGCCGATCGCGAACGGCGACCCGAGCTTCATGCGCGCGGATGCCGCATTGACCGTGGCGCCTGGCCTGACGCCGTCGATCGCGTAGAACGCGCTCGCCGTCGAGATCCAGATGACGTGGCCTCGCAGGCTGCTGCGCTGCCCGAACCCGGCGCGGATCCCGATCGGGGTGAGGCAGAAGAACTCCTGATAGCGCGACCCGCGCGTCGAGCTGCGCCTGTAGGCGTGCTGCGTCTGCTTACGGGTCATCCCCAGCTTGATCAGCCCGAGCTTGGTGCCGCTCAGCTTGCCGGTGGCGGCCGGGCAGCGCGCCACGGCCGGCACCGAGACCCGCACGCTCGGGCTCGTAAACGTCGACCCGCCGCCCGCCGGGATCATGGTGCAGGTGAGGAGGTTCCCCTCGTCGATCTTCTGAACCTTGTACGTCGGCGACGTGGCGCCAACGATCGGCGTGCCGTTCCGGCTCCACCGGTAGCCGAGCGCGCTGGGACTGTTGCTCGACGCGCCGGTCGAGCAATCCAGGACGCGGCCGGCCTTCGCCGTGCCCCTAACCTGCGGCTGGCCAACGACGGTGTAGGTGAGCGTCGCGGTTCCCGTCAACCCGTCCCGGCTGGTCGCGGTCACGGTGTAGGTCTGGGTGCCGAGGGTCGAGGTGTTGAGCGTGCCGTGGATCGTGCCGCCGTTACCGCTCGTCCCGTTGGTGTCCGTGCACGCGACGAGGCCCGGTCCGGCCGGGCCCTCGGTGCAGCTGAACGCGGTAATCACGGTCTTGCCGAGACCGACGGACTGGTTCGGGGCCGGTGAGGAGATCCGGACGGAGGGCGCCGCCGGGACGGTCAGCGAGAACTGATTGGAGCTCGACTGGTGTGCGGCGTCGCCGCCGTAGGTGGCGGTGAGCACGGGGATTCCCGTCGCCCCGGCCCTGTAGGTCACCTTGCAGCTCGCCGCGGCGCCGATGAGCGAGCAGCGTCCAGAGCCGGAGAACGAACCCGATCCGTCGGTGGCGAAGGTGACGGTCCCGGTCGGCGTGCTCGGCGTGCCCTGATCGCTATCGGAGACGTGGACCGTGCAGGCCGTCGAGGTTCCGGCGCCGAGCATCTGCGGGGAGCACGCGATCGACGTGTTTGTCGAACGCTGCGTGACGGTCCACGTGAACGACGTGCTGGCCGACGCGCTCATGGTGTCGGTTGCCGTGACCGTCACGGGATACGTGCCCGCGGTCGTCGGGATGCCGGTGATCACACCGCTCGAGGGGTCGATTGAGAGGCCGTCCGGTAGCCCCGTAGCCGAGTAGGTGATGGTGGCGCCGCTGGTCGAGTCGGTGGCGTCGATCTGGACGGTTGCCGAGGCGCCGATGGGCATGCTCTGGTCACCCGGACTGGTGATAGTCACGCCCGGGGGAGGGACGCCGTCATTGCACAACGTCGCCGGCAGCGTCTGGCCGTTCGGGGTGCCGAGGCCGGTCGCCATGTCGTAGCCCTTGCCGGCCGGGAAGTCGCCCCCGTTGGTGCCCGTCAGGTCGTTGTTGGCGGAGGTGATGTCGTTGAAGTCGGTGGAGTACGCATTGCCCGCGGCC
Organism: uncultured Solirubrobacterales bacterium; assembly: GCA_963810015.1. Lineage (GTDB taxonomy): Bacteria > Actinomycetota > Thermoleophilia > Solirubrobacterales > Solirubrobacteraceae > Palsa-465. The sequence continues at coordinate 245,201 of CAWEMC010000031.1, read as the reverse complement.
GTGTACAGAACAGGGTTGGCGAACCCGATTGGCGTCCTCTTGCAGCCGCTCGAGGCATTCACGAGCGCCGTGAACGCGGCCCACAGCGGGGCGGCCGCGCTCGTCCCCCCGATTCCACCCCAGACGCCTTGCCAGTAGATCAGGTAGCCGGTGTTCGGATCGGCGTCGGCGGAGACGTCGGGGACCTCGCGGCAGAAGCTCCCAGTCGCCGCCCCGCACGGAATTCGCGACGAGCGCGAGGTGATCACGTGGAGCGACGAGGACGCTCCTGACTGGTAGGAGGGCATCGACCAGGCCGTCGAGATCCCGCCCCCGGTAGCGCCGGAGCCGTCGTTCCAAACGGTCTGCTTCGGCGGCGGTCCGAGCGTCGGCATCGTCGTGCCGCCGACGCCGGTCACGTACGGCTGGCTGGCGGGATCGTCGACGGCGAGCGAGGTGTCCGAGCCGCCGCAGTCCTCCGAGCCTGAGTCGCCCGACGCCGCGAACACCGACTGGCCCTGGGTCGCGGCCTCCTGGAACAGAGTGTTCTCGGCGAGGATCGTGCTCGACTGGCCCGCCTCGCACATGCCCCATGAGGTCGAGACCACCTTCGCCGCGTCCTGGCTGACGATCTTGGTGTATGTGTCAATCGCGCCGGGGTTGGTGTTCGGCCCCTGGTAGACGAGCAACTTGACCTGCGGCGCGAGCCCGATCACGTCCTCGATGTCGAGCGCCGCCTCGCCCTGGCCCGCCGGAGGGCCCGTGGCGCCACCGTCGACCGGCACGTAGCTGATCGAGGTCGAGGTCCCGTAGCAGCTCTGATACTTGGCGATATCGGAGTGCAGGTTCGGCTCGAGCTCGAACAGGGCGATCGTCTGGCCCGCCCCTTCGTCGCCGCCGGCATACAGGCTCGAGAAGCGGTACGCCGACGCGATCTGATCGGCCGTGTACACGCCCTGATCGCTGGCGGTGCCGGCGGCCGTCGAGCAGGCCTGTGGGCCGCCCGTCGCGACGTTCGGCTTCAGCGCGCGCGGGTTCTTCGCCCGATCGACCCCGGTGCGGATGCCCTGCGGATGCGGCACGGCGAGCGAGTCGAGCCCGATGACCCCTTGAACGTTCCCGGCGACCGAGGCGTTGAACTGCGGTGCCTGGGTGTTCGCGAACGCCGTGCGACCGGTGGCCAGCGCCACCTTCTGGAACGACAGCGAGAACGCGTGGCCGAGCTCGCCGGCGGTGGCGGACACGGGGATCGCGAGGCCGTTCGCCGATACCGGCCCCGGCCTCAGGCCGGACGCGGCGAGCGACGACTGCACGGCGGCTATGTCCTGCGCGGTCGGTCCGAAGCGGTCGCGGAACGCGGACACGCTCAGGTAGTGGTGATAGATGGGCGAGCCGGGCGTCGAGACCCCGGCGGCGTAGGCGGCGAGGGCCGCCGGGTCACGCGGTTTGAGCGTGACGGTGACCGGTAGTTGGGTACCGGTGGCGAGGCCGCCGACGACCTTCGAACGCCTCGGATGCCTGGGTGGGGAGCCGACGCGGACCTGCGCCGGCCTGGCGGCTGCCCTCATCACCGAGGCACCCGCGGGCGCGGCCCCCGCGGTGCTCGCTGGTAGGGCGCCGACCATCGCGCCGGCGAGGATCGCGGCGCGTCTCCACGGCACGGTCAATTCGCCCTCACATCTGGTGGGCGCCCGGGGCCCCTACGGACACACATCTGCACAAGGGTAGAGGGGAAAATCTCACCCTTACATAAGAGGTTTGCATGAAACGGCTCTCGGAGGCGGCGAATCCACTGTAGGAGCGCTCGCTCGACGGTATCGCTCAGCGACCGACTCGGGGGTCCGGCTGCGGTACGGTGCAGCCGATGTCTGGCGCTGCCTTGGCCGTACGGGGGCTTCACCGCAGCTACGGCGGCTTCGAGGCGTTGGCGGGTCTGGACCTGGAGATCAGCTCCGGCGAATGCGTCGCCGTGATCGGTCGTAACGGATCCGGGAAGACGACCGCCGTACGGCTGATCGCCGGCCTGCTCGACCCGAGCGAGGGCTTCGTCGAGGTGCTCGGCGCGCGCCGGGATCGGGAGTCCGGCTCGACCGCGGCGCGAGCGGCGATGGCGGTCGTGCTCGATACGCCGCAGCTGTACGCGGATCTGACCGTCGCCGAGCATCTCGAGCTCGTGGCCATCGCTCACGGCGTCGCGGACGACGAGCTCGATCGGCGGATCGACGCGGTGCTGGTCCGCCTCGGACTCGACGAGCGCCGCGACTCGCGCCCGGGAGAGCTCTCGAGGGGTATGCGTCAGAAGGTTCAGCTGGGGTGCGCCCTGATCCGGCCGTACCGGGTGCTCGTCCTCGATGAACCCGTCGTCGGGCTCGATCCCGGCTCCCAGGAGATGCTGCGCGAGCTGCTGCTCGAGGCCAAGCGCGACGGAGCGGCGGTGATGCTGACGACGCATCAGCTGGACTTCGCGCGGGGGATCGCCGACCGAGCGGTGCTGCTCGCCGATGGCGTAGCCCTCGCCGATGGCCCGTACGACGCGGTCGTCGACGACGAGCTGACCCGTGAGAGCGGCCTGCTGTGAGTGCCGCCGTCGATAGCGAGTCGCGCCGACGGGCGCGCGCGGTCCGCCGCTTCCTGCGTTCGCGGGGCGCGGGCCGGTTCGCACCCACGGCCTACCAGATCTACGCGACGGTGGTCACGGGCGCGATCTTCGGCGCCCTCGCCGGAAACGCGATCTCGGAGGCGATCGGCGGCAGCCTCGACGCGCACAAGCTCCTTGTCTACGGTCCCGTGCTGCTGGTGCTCGTCCTGCTGGCCGCCGTCCGGTTCGGCGTGTGGCAGGGGCCCGTGCTCTTCTCGGCTCCGGACGTGGGACTGTTGCTGGCCGCGCCGATCGCGCTGGCGGCTCTCATCAAGCCCAAGCTCGATCAGAGCCTGGTGCTGGGGGCCGCCGCGGGCGCGGTCGTCGCGGGCATCGCGTTGCTGTTGATGGCTGGCGGCCCGGCGAGCGTCGGCGGGGCGCGCTCGGCGGCGTGGGTCGTCGCGTTCGTGTGCTTCGCCGTGCTCGCGACGGCGACGAGCTGGCTAGTTGAGTCGTCCCGAAGAGCCTCCGGGCTCGTGCGCCGCGCGAGCCCCGCCGCACTGGCGTTCGGCGCCGCGCTGCTGCTCGCGGCGAGGAGCAGTTCGGTCGGCCGCACGGTGGGAGTCTGGTCCGGCCCATGGGGATGGGTCATCGCTCCGCTCGCGGGTACGCGGGGCTGGCCGCTGGCGCCGATCCTCATGGCGGGCACCGCCATCGGCGCGGTCGTGATCGCACGTCGCCGAAGTGGGTCGACGACGGCCGAGCAGTTGCTGACCCGCGCTGAGACCCGCGCAGGGCTGACCGCGTCGGCATACTCGCTCGACTACCGCGGCGCCGCGCTCACCTACCGGTCGGCGCTGCCCGGCACCGGAGCGGTCCGGCTCCCGCGCGTTCGGCGCCCGACCCGGTCGGGACTGGTCGTGCTCTGGCGTGACTCGCTCGCGCTGTTGCGAGATCGGGGGCGCGTCGGGTGGGCCGTGCTGCTCGGCGGGGCCGGCACATACGAAATCATCGTGCATCCAGCGCGAGTGGTTCCCGCGGGCGTGGGCGCGGTCGCGCTGTACTTCGCCGCGAGCCTCCTGTGCGAGCCGCTGCGCATCGACGTCGACCAACCCGACCGCAGCGAGCTCCTCCTGTCGTGGCCGTTTGCCCGAGTGCTGGTCGCGCACTGCGTGCTTCCCATGCTCGCCATGTTCGCGATCTGCGCAATCACGATCGCGGGCGCCGTGGTCGCGGGTGCCGTGGGTCTCGGCGCGCTGGCGCTGATCCCGACGCTGCTCGGTCCCGTAGTCGCGATCGCCGTTCTGTGTGCGGCGCTCGCCGCCCGGAGGGGCGGACGGATCGACGACACGTTGATGAGCGCGTTCATGAGCTCCGATCCGTCGAACCCGGTCGGCATCGTGACGATCGTGCTGTTTCTCGCGCCGTGGCTGCTCCTCGACATCGCCGCGATCGCGTACTGCGCCCTGATCGTCGGGCACGCGGCCGCCCACACCCACCGCACGGTCTCGGCGACGGTGCTGGCGGTGATTCTCAGCGGCGCTGTCGCCGCGACGCTCGCGGGGGCGGCGCGCCGGTCTCGCCGGCCCCAGACCTAGAGCAGCCGTACCTTGGGAAGCGCTGCGTACCGGATCCGGACCGAGACCCGCTCGGTCCGCCGTCCGAGCCTCGAGATCGAGATCAGGATCCTGTCGCCTGCCCGGTACCGGCGTCCGTCGAGAAAGCGGATCAGGCGCCTCAGGTCGCGGGCGCTGACCTCGGCGCGGTGACGCGGGCAGCCCCTTCCGCGGCAGCGGACGGTGATCGTGGCGTGCCGCGGGACGCGGGAGATCTTGATGCGGTGCAGCCGGGTGATGTCGCGGTTCCAGGTCCAGCTCATCGACAGCCTCACGTGCAGGCGGCGGACCTTGGTGTGCTGAGGTACGAGCACGACTGGGTCAGCAGGCGGGCTCGCGGCGGGCGCGGGCGGCGGTGGCGGGGGCGGGCAGGCGATGAACGCCGGCCGCGGGAAGCGTGACGTTCCCCTTGGCCGGTTGGCGTTTGTGCCGCTCGCCCACAGCGCCTTGCCGCCGCCGTAGACGACGAAGTTGCCGTCGTTCTGGAGAGTGGCGTAGTCACCCCCGTGTCCGTTGGTCCTGCTACTCCACAGCGCCCGGCCGGCCGTCGTGTACACGACGAGGTTGCCGTCCTTCTGGAGGATCGCGTGGTTGCCCGGGATCCCCCAGGTACCGGTCGACCACAACGCGCCCGTGGCGCCGTAGAGGACGAGGTTGCCGTCGGCCTGCATCGTGACCTCGTACTGCTCGTCGATGGAGAAGATCCGCTCTCCGGGCAGGAGCACGTCATTGGCCCTCAGGACCGTGTTCACCGTGTGGCTGGCCCAGACGGCCTTCTTCTTGTTGTAGAGAACGAGGTTGCCGTCCTCCTGCACGACGAGATTCGTGCACCCCGCCGTGCTCGTATTGGTCGACCACAGGGCCTGATTCTCCGCGTCGTAGAGCACGAGGTTGCCGTTGCTCTGGAGCACGGCGCGGTCGCCGCGGTCCCCGGCCGTGCCGCTAGCCCACAGAGGCCGGAGGTTGAATCCGCCGTTGTGCAGGTACAGGACCAGATTGCCGTCGCTCTGCATCGCGAGGATGTAGTGGCCGTCGGGGGAAGCGAGCGCGTGGCCGGCGGTCAGCGTCTGGCCGCCGAGCAGCGCGCTCGGCGATGCCGCGATCGCATCCGACGCGGCCACCGCCAACAGAAGCGCGAGCCCTACGAGGACGCCCAGACATGTGCGGCACCTCACGCGGCGAAGCGTAGCGCTGCCCACGCGGACGGGCGTGTGACAAAACTCGCGCCCGCGTTGGTGGCCGGGTGAGGCGGTCTCGGGTCGCATCTCGGGGGCTCCGATGATGGTTAACACGACGGCACCCCCCTTCAGAGCGCGGTCCCGAGACTAACTCCCGAGGGTGGGCATCGACCGCGCGTATCGACTCGGGTCGCCGAGTACCGCGGCCGTGTACCGACGAGCGCCGGCGTACTGCGCCGCGAAGTAGGGGTCGGACAGCGAGGAGATCTTCACGTCCTCGCCCGTCTCGGGGGCGTTGACGAACCGGCCATCCCCGATGTACAGGCCGACGTGATGCACGTAACCGTCCGGATCGGCGAAGAACACGGCGTCCCCGGGCCGGAGGTCGTCGCGGGCGACGTGGATCCCGACGTCGAACTGCGCCGCGGCGACGCGCGGCAGCTGGACGCCCTCCTGCGCGTACGCGTACTGGACGAGTCCAGAGCAGTCAAAACCTGTCGACGGGGTCGATCCGCCCCACTGGTAAGGCGTGCCGAGATAGTGGAGCGCGACCCGCAGCGCCGCCCTCCCGACCCCGGCGGAGGAGGCGTGTTGTACTTGCGCGAAGTCGACTCCGTGGAGCAGCTCCTGAGCGGCCCCCAGTTGGAGCTGATAGCGGAACCGGTACTGAGCCGCGGGCTGCTCGACGTTCGCGATCCATTCGCCCCAGCTGTCCGGGCTCTGCGCCAGGGCCGGGGCCTGCGCGCGAGCGGCCAGGGCGTGCTCGATGAACCACTTCATCTGGAGACCGGGCCGGTGCAGGTAGCCCGCGTAGGGTCCCTGATCCCAGATCCCCTGGCGCATCTGGAAAAAGCCCACCGAGTCGCGGTCGCCGTAGGGGACGTTTCGCAGTCCCGATTCCGTCAGTGCGGCCATCACGGGGAGTTCCGGGGGCAGTCCGGCTCTCGCGGCGTGGGCGCCCATCCAGGCGGCGATCTGCTGCGGCGACGCGTCATCCCCCGGATAGCGGAGCAGATCGCGAGGTGGCTCGAAGTTGGGTCCCGCATCGCCCGCACGCGCGTGGTGGTGGTGATGGTGGTGGAGGGCGGGCTCCTGGGCGAAGTTGGGGACGCCCGCGCCGTCGCCGTCCCCCGCTCGTTGTGGCGCCTTCGGCCCGGCGGTCGGGCCCGTTGCCTGCCCGGACGGAGCTGGCGCGGGTGGCCGGCCGCTCGGGAGCTGCGCCCCGCCGGCCGGGGCGGGGGCGTGAGCTGGCGACGGCGGGGCGGTGGCGAGTGGGGGCTCCTGGGCGCCGGAGTCGAGGTTGGGGCTCGAGGGGGTGCCGGGCCTGCGCAGCGCGTGGTGTTTGAGGCTGTCGACGAGCCGGTCGACGACGCGGCCGGCGTCGCGCTCGAGCGCGGGCGCCGCCCGTTCGGCCACGTGGGCGAGGTCGACTCCCTCCGCCGCGGCCGCGACCATCGCGCCGGCGAGGCTCGAGCGCGACTCCCGGAGCTCGAGCGTCATCAACGCCGGCTCGCCGCGTCCCGGGCCCGATCCGAGCTCGCGGAGGCCGTGCTCGCCGAGCACGGCGCCCGGATCGGTCCGGAACCTCCGCCGCAGTTCGGGGTCGCCGAGCAGCCGCTCGATCAGCGCCGCGCTTCGCTCGAGCTCATCAGCTCCCGTCTTGCCGCTGGGTTCACTCACAGGGCATCGAGAACAGTATCGCCGCTCGACCGAAGCCCAAGCCGGGCGTAAGATGGCTCGCGTGCGAGTGGTAGGGACAGCGGCGGGTTGTGTGCTCGCGGCGTTCGGCGCGGCGTTCCTGATCGCGCGGGCCACCGATCATCAGGGAACCGCGACCGCGGCCACCTCGACCCTCAGTAAACCGCCGCTCACCACGACGGATGCGGCGCTTGCGGCGCAGTTCGTTCCGGGGCTGACCGCGCTCAGGCAACCGGCCCACGTGCGCCGCCACGCAGCCATTCATCGGGTGCGGCACCACAATTCTTCGCAACCTGCCACCCCGACCGTCACCAACAGCTCCCCTTCGACGACGACAGCCACCCAGGCGCAGCAGACCACCACCGCCTCCTCGCCGCCGACGTCGCCACCACCCACCTCCACGCAGCCGGCCAGCCCAACGAGCGGATCGAGCGGGACCGGGTCCGGGACGACCTCGGTCGGTGGTTCCGGACACAAGCACCACGGCACGACGAAGGTCGGCGGCTAGGACCGGACCGGTCGACCGCGGCCGCGGTCCTAGTGAAGATCCTCGGGGCGCACGACGCTGGCCGCTAGCGCTCGCTCCGCGAGCAGGAGGCGCTTCTGGTTCTGCGGCGCGTCGTCGAGGCCGAAGCGACCGAACAGGACGCGCAGGTGTCCCTTGACCGCGGACAGGCTGAGCACCAGTTCGGCGGCGATCTGCTCGTTCGTCGCCGGCGCGGAAGGCTCGTCCGCGGACAGCGGTCGGCACAGCGCCACCAGCACCCGGCGCTGCGCTTCCGATACGTCCGGCACGGCCAGCGTCGTGACCGACACCGTCGCCACGACCGGCTCCGTCTCCGGATCGCGAAAGCCGATCGCTGTGTCGCCGAGCCGCAGTACGTCGCCGTCGCGCAGGGTCCGCTGTCCGCGCAGGCGCTCCCCGTTGACGAATGTCCCGTTGCGCGAGAGGCCGTCGTCCTCGATGACCCACCGCGGCCCGCGACGCTCCAGATACGCGTGCACGCCGGACACGCGGGGATCCCACGCGATCTCGAGGTCGCTCCCCGGAGCCCGTCCGAGGACCAGCCGATCGCCGGTGAGCGTGACCACGCGCTGGGAGCCGTCGTCGTCGCGCAGAAACACGAACGGTTCGCCACGCCGGGCGGCGTAGATCAGCGTCTGGAGCTCGGTCGGGCTCACTGCCGCTCCCAAGACCGCCCTCTCCTGAGCACGCACGCGGCCAGCGTACAGCGTGCATGATCAGCCGACGTTCGCCGACGCGTCGACGACCGTGATCCCGCGGCCCACCGGCGGCCGTGCCGGCGCGGTCCCCTTTGCGGCCGCGATCGCGGCTCGACACGCCTCGCGCGCGCGAGAGAACTCTTCGAGCAGCTCGAAGGCGCGCCGCCTGAGGCTCACGAGCTCGACCCCGTCGCCGGCGACGGGCGTGCCGGGTCGCGCCGCCCGCAACTCGGTCTCGGCGAGCTCGGCGAGCACCCGGAGGAACGCGGGCCGGATCGCGGCGAGCTCGGACTCGTAGGCGCTCAGTGCCTGCGCGACCGCGGCGAAGCCGACGCCGACCTGCTCGAGCTCCGCGGGCAGGCGGCCGATCGCGCGGCGGAACGCCGTCGCGGCCCTGCCCGTCCACGTGCCGTCGAGGCGCGCCGCGCTCAACCCGGCCGCCGTCGCCTGGGATTCGGCGGCGGCCGTGCGGAAGTCGGCGGCCACCACGCCGACGTCGTGAGGCACGGCAGCGAGCAGGTCGGCCGCGCGAGGGTCGGCGAGCGGGTCGCTCATCGCCCGAGTATCGGCCCGGTCAACGTCCGGAGGAAGTGGCCGTGGGTATCGAGTCGGCGATACCCACGGGCATCTCGCGGGTCAGGACAGCGGCTCGCTCTGCTCGGCCGACCACTGCCACAGGCCGCGGTCGACGGTGCGCCCGTCGACGCCGGCGCGCTTTACGAGCGCTCTGAAGGCGTCCACGTAGTCGAGCCAGAAGCGGTAGCTGTACGTCTGGCGACCGCGGATCCCGAACGCGTGGAGCGCGCGGACGTCGAGAATCGGGTAGCGGTCCGGGAACGCGAGGTGCAGCAGCACGGAGGCGGTGGCCCACTCGACCCCCAGCAGCTGGCGCAGCGCCCGCATGCGGTCGTGCTCGGTGGTCCCGTCGCTGAGCGCGACATACGTGGTGGTCTCGACCTCCTCGGCGCGGTTGCGGGCGACGAACGGGCCGCTCCGCGGCGTCTTCCATCGGCACACCGCGCGAAACTCGGGGAGCGTGTAGTAGCCGCGCTCGCGCGCCGCACGGGCCATGCCGAGGACCTCCGTGTCGCCCTCGGCCGGGAAACGCGCGGCGTAAGTCGGGATCTCGCGAGCGTTGAACTGGAGCTTGAAGCGGGGCACAGCGTCGAACCGTACCGGCGGGTCGCCGGGCGCCGCTGCTCGCCCGCCGGGGCACTAGCCCACGGTCGTCGTCCCAGAGCCGCGTATCCGCCTGGATCTCCTGCCCCCGACGACGGTCGTCCCCGACCCGATTCGATCCTCGATCCGCTCGTAGGCGGCGGCCGCCGTCAGCAACCGATGCATCATCCCGTCGATCCGCTCCCCGATCTCGACGATCCCGAAGTGCCAGCGGACGCAGAACTGCTCGAGCTCGGCTTCGAGCGCCCGGCCACCCAGCAGCCCCTCGTAGCCACCGACCACGGTGTGGATGCCGAGCAGTTGGTGGTGAAGACGCCCGAGCGTGTCTCGCACCGCCAGCAGCGTCCGCGAGTCGACAACCAGCCGGGACACCGGCGCAGTATCGGCCGGGCAGCTCTCGGCGGGTAGTAACCGAGGGTATGAACTGCGCCATACCCCGCCGGATGCAGGGCCTTTCGTCGGTACTCTAAGCGCGGCGCAGATGCGAGTCGTGCTCGACAATCCCGCCGGCGAGGCAGAGGACCTCGATTTGCGGCTGGGCCGGGAGGACGTGACCGTCGGCGACCTGCTCGACGCGTTGCCGGACGCCTCGGCCGCGCGCGGGATCGTCCTGGACGGTCGCTTCTGCCACGCCGACCTGGCCCTGTCGGAGATCGGGTTGTACGAGGGCGCTCGCATCGTTCCGGCCGACGCCGTCCCCGACCATCGCGATCCGCCCGCCGCGGCGCTCGAGTTGCGTGTGATCGCGGGCTTCGACGCTGGGCGGCGGCTGCCGCTGAGCGCCGGTGGAGTCCTGATCGGCCGTGACCCGGAATGCGATCTCGTGATCGGCGACGACGGCGTCTCCCGCGAACACCTCCGGGTGGAGCCCAGCCCGGGCGGACTCCGGGCGACGGTCACCGACCTTGAGTCGGTCAACGGCACCTGGGTCGAGGGCACGCGAATCAGGGAGCCGACCGACGTCGAGCCGGGGGCGGTGTTCGAGGCCGGCGACGTCGGCTTCACGATTGCCCCCTCGGCCCCGGGGCTGCGGGTCGATCCGCTGCGCGAGGCCAACCTGGCGGGCACGATCCCGTTTAACCGTCCGCCGCGCTCGCGCGCGCAGGCCCCCGATCTCCCGCTGACCGTTCCTGACGAGCCGGGCGAGACGACGCGTCCGCGCTTCAGCATCGCCTCGGCCGTCGGCCCGCTCGTGCTGGGCGCGGTGATGGTCGTGGTCCTGCACAACATCATCTACGCGCTGTTCATGTTGCTCAGTCCCGTGCTCGTGGTCGGCAGCTGGCTCGAGCAGCGGCGCCACTCGCGCCGGAGCTCGCGGGGGAGCCAGCGCGAATACGCGCAGAAGCTGTCGGACTTCCGAGCGGAGATCGAGCGCCGGCAGGTGCGGGAGCTGGCGCGACGACGCGAGGCCTTTCCCGACCTCTCCGAGATCGACCGCCGGGCAACGGCGCCCGACCCGAGGCTGTGGGAGCGCCGGCCGGAGCACGACGACTTCCTCCAGCTCACTGCCGGTTTCGGAGACGTGCCGTTCACGCCAGCGCTATCCGACCGGCACGCCGCGGGCAAGGAGGCCGAAGAGGTGCTCGCCGAGCACCGGTGGCTGAGGTTCGCGCCGGTCGCGGTCGAGCTCGCGAAAGGCGGGGTCGTGGGCATCGTCGGGGACCGCGAGCAGTCGCTGTCCCTCGCACGCGGCCTGCTCTGCCAGGCGGCGGTGCTGCAGGGGCCCGCTGACCTGGCCATGGCAGTCTTTACCGAGGAGCCGGCGGGCGATGACTGGGACTGGGTCAAGTGGCTCCCGCACGCGCGCGACGGCGGTGGCGCCTCGGGGCGCCAGCTCGCCATCGGCCCGAGCGCGGGGGCGGCGCTCGTGGCGGAGCTCACGGAGCGAGACGAGGACGACCCGCGAACGCTGCTCGCCGTGCTCGACAGCCCCGCACTGATCGAGGGACGTGGAGCGGCCGGTCGGGCGCTGCTGCGTGCCGGTGAAAAGGTCAGCGGGATCGTCCTGGCCCGGTCGACCGAGCGTCTGCCGGCGGCCTGCACGACCGTGATCGAGCTCGCCGAGCAGGCGGGCGAAGCGGTGCTGGCTCGCCCGCAGACGGGCCAGCGCGTCGATCCGCTGCTAGTCGGCGGCCTGTCCGCCCCGACGGCGCGCGAGTGCGCGCTGGCGCTGGCTCGCTTCGAGGACGCCGACCTGCAGCTGCTCGGCGGATCGCTCCCCGACAAGGTCGGCCTGTTTTCGCTCGGCGCGATCGGTGAGCCCGCCGGCGCGGAGCTCCGCGAGCAGTGGCGGGCGGAGGCGTCGCAGACGAGCCTGATGGCCACGTTCGCGCTGTCCGAAGATGGCCCGCTGGCCGTCGACCTCGTCGCGGACGGGCCGCACGGCCTGATCGCCGGCACGACCGGCGCGGGCAAGAGCGAGCTGCTGCGCAGTCTCGTGGCGGCGCTCGCGGCCCAGCACTCCCCCGAGCGCGTGAATTTCGTGCTGATCGACTACAAGGGCGGCAGCGCGTTTGCGCAGTGCGCCGACCTCCCCCACACCGTCGGCATGGTCACCGACCTCGACGACCACCTTGGCGAGCGCGCCCTGCGCAGCCTCGAGGCCGAGCTCCGCTATCGCGAGCGCGTTCTGCGAGACCACCGCGCGTCCGATCTGATCGAGTACGGCCAGCTCGTCGCCGACCGGCGCGCTGCGCCGCTGCCCCGGCTGCTGGTGATCATCGATGAGTTCGCCACGCTCGCCGCCGAGCTCCCCGACTTCGTGCCCTCCCTGGTGGGGATCGCGCAGCGCGGTCGCAGCCTGGGCGTCCATCTGATCCTCGCCACCCAGCGTCCGTCCGGAGCCGTGAACGAGAACATTCGGGCCAACACGAACCTGCGGGTGTGCTTGCGCGTGCAGACGCCGCAGGATTCGGTGGACGTAATCGATTCCCCGGCGGCGGCCAAGATCCCGCGCAAGCAGCCGGGCCGAGCGCACGTGCGGCTTGGCCCGTCCGAGCTGATTCCGGTCCAGACCGCGCTCGTGACCGGCACCACTCCCATAGGTTCAGCCGCAGCGGTCAGCCTCGAGCCGTTCGGGCTGCCGTCGGACGCGAACGGCGGCGACGGCCGAGACTCCGAGCCTCGGGGCTCGCGCACCGACCTCCAGCGCCTCGTCTCGGCGGCCGCCGAGGCGTTCGGTCCCGATCAGGCGTTGCGGCGGCCGTGGCTGCCGCCGTTGGCGCCGGAAGTCGGTCTCGGCGCGCTGCTCGAGTCCGGCCCGCCGCGGCCGCTGGCGGGCGAGCGCGGCCTGGTCGTGCCGCTCGCGCTGGCGGACGATCCCGACGCCCAAGCCCAGTACCCCGTCGGGTGGAATCTGAACGCCGGCAACCTGCTGCTGTACGGGATCGGTGGGAGCGGGACCACGACTGCGCTCGCCACGATCGCGCTCGCGCTGGCGACCATGGCCGATCCGGCGCACGTGCACGTCTACATGCTCGACTTCGGCGCCGGCGAGCTCGCGCCGCTCACCTCACTACCCCACGTCGGTGCGGTGATCGGCGCCTCCGAGCACGAGCGCCAGACGCGACTGCTGCGGCGGCTGCGCGGCGAGCTCCAGGCCCGACGTGGCCTCGATCCGGCGGCGCGGGCCGCGGCGCCGAGACTCGTGGTCCTACTCGACGGTTACGGCGGGTTTGCCTCCGAGCACGGCGACCTCGCCGGCGACGCCCTGCGCGAGGCGCTGGCCCGAGTGTGGGCGGACGGACCCGAACTCGGAATCCACTTGGCGATCGCCGCCGACCGCCTCGGAGCGGTGCCGACGGCGCTGGCCTCGCTGGCCCAGCAGCGGCTCGCGTTCCAGCTCGCCGACGCGGCCGATTACGCGCAGTTCGGACTGCTCCGGCGGTCGATCCCGCAATTCACCGCCGGACGGGCCGTCGTGGGTGGCTCCGGCCAGGTGATCCAGGTTGCCCGCGCCCCGGGTCGCCTTGAGGAGCAGGTCGACGCCGCAGCCGTCGCCGGCGAGCGCCCCGGCGGTCCGGTGCCCATCGATGTCCTGCCCGAGAGCGTCAGCGTCGACGCGCTGCTGGGAGCGGGCCGGCCCTCGCGCGAGCCGCTGTTCATCCCGATGGGGATCGGGGACGAGACGCTCGAACCCGCGGGGTTCGAATTGTTCGAGGGCGATCACGCGCTGATCGCCGGTCCCGCGCGGACGGGCAGGACGACCTCGCTGCTCGTCGTGGCTGATGTCGTCTCGCGTCTATACCCCGAGATCGGGCTCGTCGGTATCGCGATCCGGCGCTCGGCGCTGCGGGACTGCCCGGCGCTCGATCAGGTGATCACCGCGCCCGAGCAGATCGCCGAGCTCGTCGCGGAGCTGCGCGCCGCCGACGGCCTGCGGATGCTCCTGATCGACGATGCCGACGCCGTCGACGATCCGGCCCGCGCGCTGAGCGATCTGTTCGGGGCGCCACTGGCGAACCTGCACGCGGTGGTCGCCGGGCGTACCGACGCTCTGAAGAGCCTCGGGCATTGGAGCGTCGGCGTCCGCCGGGCTCGCACGGGCCTGCTCCTCCAGCCCGATGTCCAGGTCGACGGCCAGCTGCTCGGCGTCACGTTGCCCCGCCGCCCAGCGCCACCGGTCCGCCCGGGATGCGGGTACCGCGTCGACCCCGGCGGGTTTGAGCTGATGCAGGTCGCGCTGGCGCAGGTGGCGCCGGCGGGCTCGGCGCGGTAGAGGTTCTGGGGCGCGGGCATGGCGGCTATCGACTCTCGGCCCGCGGGCGCTGCGCGCCCGCAGCTTTGGCTGGCGGTCGGCTCGGTAAAAGGCGGCAAGGAAGGAGGGTGGGTGAGGGCGGTGGCGGGTCGCCATCGCCCCCGGTGGCGGGTCGCCATCGCCCCCGGTGGCGGGTCGCCATCGCCCCCGGTCGACCTGTCCTGCGCCCAAATCCGGCCTTTGTGCGGAGAGTGTCACGGAAAACCTGCATAGCGCGTCAACACCGGCGCCACATCCGAGCCCTGTCGTATTGCGCATGCTCTTCATGCATAGCGCGACAGGCCTCGGGCTTTGGCGCGGAATTGTCGTGCTGTGCAGGTTTTTTGGAGGGGTGCGATGGCGCCCGCTCCCTTCCCTTCCCCAGCGCCGTTTTCCGAGCCGCACGCCAATCAGGGCTGCGGGCGGGCGATCGGCTAAGTAAGGCAGCACGGAAAGAGGGTGGGTGAGGGCTTCGGCGGCTCGCCGGAGCCCGTGGTCGCCTCCTGAGTTGCCCAAACCCGCGACTCTGTGCCGAGAGTGTCACGGCGATCCTGCATAACACGACAACACCGGCGCCAGGTCCGAGCCCTGTCGTACTACGCATGCTCTTCATGCATAGCTCGACAGGCCCCGCCATCCAGCCCGAGAGTGTCGTGCTGTGCAGGTTCTAAACGGGTGCGATGGCGCCTCACGCCCCCTTTCCCCTTCCCCAGCGCCGTTTACGGGGCCGCCCGCCAATCGGGGGTGCCGAGAGTCGACCGCCACCGAGCAAACGCCGGACAGCTAGTACGCCTGTGGGCCCTCGCCAATGAAGCCCGTCGCCATGACCTTCTCGAACAGATCCTCGCCGAAGCCGCCGAACATGTCCTGGCGCGTCGTCGAGAACGCCATCGCCAGCGCGCCGTAGCTGGTCTCGATCAGGTACTGCATCGTCAGCATCGCCATCGGCTCGTCGCTGCCCTCGACGGATTCCGCGCTGAGACGCTTGATCCGCGTGACCTTGTCCGACAGCTTCGTGACCTCACGATGCGAGCGCGGCGACTCGTAGGTGGAGCCCTCCTCGACGGTCGGCGGCCCCGCCACGGCGTCCGACAGCGCGACGGTGATCGTGGCGAGCACGTCGGGCTCGCCGGCGCCTTCGCAGACGGGACAAAGAGCTCCGACGACGATCACGCCGGCCGCCTCAGACGCGAGTTCGAGCGCATCGGTTTGGGCTGCAAGAGCCGCCGGCGCGCCGACCGCGCTGCGGGCCATGCTCGGGAGGTCGACCAGCTGGTGACCGACCGGCAGGCGCATCTGGAAGACGAGCGGCTTGCCCTCTCGCCGCTTCACCGGAAATGTGAGCAACGGGCCCCAGCCCGCCTCCCTGTAGGCCTTCTCGGCCTTACGACGGGCGCGGAAGTTCAGGGGGTTTGCGGTCATCCGCCGGCCGGCTCAAGGTGAAAGTGGTGCTTGATCCCGTCCTCGGCGGGGTCGCTGGCGAGGTTATCGAACAGGTTGGCCACCGGCCGCCCGAGGTGCAGGGCCCTCGCCGCAGCCGTGTTCGCCGACTGCAGCGCCTGGTCGGTCGCCGCCTTCACCGCAGCCGGGCTCGCCAGATCGACCCCCCGCAGCGATGGCGGCGGCACGCCGTCCCGGAACGCCAGGCCCTTCGCGTCGGTGATGCCCATCTCGTCGAGGATCTTGAAGTCCTGCATCCGCGTGAACGCATCGGCGGACCTGGCTGCCGTCCCCTCGCCGATCTTCAGCGCATCGCTGACCGCGTCGCCGGACGAGGCGCCGAACGACTTCGAGACGGCGCCTGGAGCTGCCAGGAACGCTACGTCGACCCCTACCGCGCCCCAGTGACCCTGCATGGCATCGGTTCCCGTGCCGGCGATCGTGGCGTCGGTGGAGATCTTGCCGCTGTAGTTGACGACGCTGCGGGCGACCGACCCCGCGGTCATGCTTTCGGCCTCTCCGGCGGTCTCGGTGCCGGCGGCGAGCGCGTCCTCGCTCAGTACCGCGCTGTCCGCCTCCAGCACCTCGGGCGCCGCGAACGGCGCGACCACGAGCGCCACGAGGCTGGCCGTGACCGCGATGTCCTTGACGAGCTCGCCCAGCGACGCCCACCCCGGATGCTCGATGAAGTTCTCGATCGCGTGGCCGGAGATGAGATCCCACACGCTCTTGCCGATGCCCTCGGCGACGCCGACCACGAAGTTCCCGACGGCGGACAGCGCGCCGGCCAGCCAGCTCTCCGAAGGCGCGATGCCCGCGGCGCCCGAGACGGCCGAGCGGGCGCGCCCGCGAGCCGTGTCGAATTCGTCGAGCAGTCCAAAGCCGCGACTCTCCAGTCCCGAGAGCTCTCCCTGGAGCTGTCCGACCTGGGCGCTCGCGGTCTGCACCGCACTGTGTGCGCTGACGACCGCCGGGCTCGTCGGCTTGGCATGCGGGGCGCTCGTCGCCGTCGAGAGGCTGCCCTGGGCGGTCGTCAGCTGTCCCTGCGCGCTCGTGAGGCTGCCCTGCGCCGCCTCGATCTGTGAGATCACCTCCTGGAACTGGCTCTTGATCGGACCCAGCTGACCCTCGTAGGTGTCGAGCGCGCTCCCGACCTCCTGATACGAGCGCTCGACCTTGTCCAGGTCACCGGGGAGCTGGCCGAGCTGGGTGCGGAACGCATCCGCGGCCTGACCAGTCCAGGCGGCGTCTCCGTGTGCGCCGCGGAGGGCCGCGCTCGTGCTCTGTGCTTGCGAGGCGACCCGATGGAAGGCGCCCGCGAGCGCCCCGACCTCGCTCGGTTCGGCGGCGAGCAACCACGCCGCGCGTGGATCTGAACGCGGATCTCCCATCACCCCGCGACCTTGCAGGCCGTCTGGATGTCGGTCTCCGACTTCTGGTAGGTGGCGGCCGCGGCGTCCAGGTGCTCAACGACCTTGGTCATGTGATCGGCGAGCTTGCCGATCCCGTAGCCCCAGTGGCTGCAGAATCCCTCGACCGCACCGTCCAGGTCGCTCCCGCCGAGCAGCCCCTCGTACCCCGTCGCCACCGCGTGCATCGACTGCATCTCGGCGTGGATGCCCGACAGCGTGGAGGAGAGCTCTTGCAGGGTGGTCGGATCGACCGTGAACGTGGCCATCGTCGCTCCGTCCTGGATCGGAATTGGCTCAGAGGCGACGCTCAGGCCATCGAAGCCCGGATCGCGTCCTCGGTCTGCTGATACTGGATCGCGGCGGAGCCGAGCAGACGCGAGATGCCGTCAAGCGCGTCCTTGAGGCCGGCGGCCGAACGCTGCCACTCGTCCCACAGCGCGTGAAACTGACCCGACGCGGCTCCCTGCCACTCGCCGCCGACGACCGCCAGGACCTCGCCCTGCATGCGCGCGAGCTGGTCCTGAATGCTGGTGGAGCCGGACTGCACGTTCGTTGACAGCGTGTGCAGCTCCTCCGAGGTGACCTTGATAAGGCTCATGGAATGACCCTCCGAACCGATTTGCAGAGGCGCCGCAATCGACGCATCCGCAGTATCGGGCCGGGCATCTGAGCCGGGAAGTGGCCGAAGGTATCGAGTTCGCGATACCCGTTTGTCTCAGAGCTTGCTGACCTCGGCCTCCAGCTGAGACTCGTCGCGGTTGATCGTGGTCCAGGCGTCGTTCCAGCGCTTCCGGCTGTCGACCCGCGCGGCCGCGGCGAGCGCCCCATACGCCGTGGCGGTGCTGTCCAGGGTCGCGTGCAGCCGCGTCGCTGCCGGGGTCTTGCCGGTGAGCGGGGCGACCCGGGCGGCGGCCGACGCGTACGCCGTCGCCACGCCCGCCGCGGCTTTGGCCTGGCCGTGGGGCGTGCTCGCGCTCTCCAGCTGCGATCGCGCCTGCTTACGGGCCGTGCCGAGGCCCTTGACGATCGAGGCGAGCTGCCTGTTCGTCACGGCGGCCGCATTGGTCGACGGGTGAGTCGGGGGCTTGGCCGGGTGGTTGGAGCCGCCGGAGCTCCCGAGCACCACGCCCGCCACCGCGGCGGCGGCCATCGCGACCACGATCGTCACGACCGTGACCCGGCGCCGGGTCACGTCGGGCTTCGCCTCCGCTGAGTCCTCGGCTTCCGGGTGCCGGCGGGCGCGACGGAGCATCGTGGTGTGGCTTCGCTCGGGCCGCTTCTTGGGCGCCACCGTCGTCTTCGGCGAGTCGGCGTCCAGGCCGGTCACCGTCTCGGCGACGGGTGGGTCCACGGGCTCGGGGTTCTCCTGCACCGGCGCGGGGGTGACCGGGTCGGCGCCGTCGAACTCGGCCGGCGTCAGTGAGCGCTTCGTCGGCTGCGCGTCCTCGTCCACGACCAGTCGCGCCTCGCGCCGCCACCGCGGCCCCGCCAGCTCGAGCACGACGTCCTCGAGCTCGATCCACGCCGCGTCGGCACTCTGGAAGCGGTCCTCGGGACGCTTGGCCAGCAGGCGCTCGAGCCAGCTCGCGGTCCCCTCGTCGACGTCGGGCGCCACCGTGCGGACGGAGGGAACCGGCTCGTGAACGTGGCGGTAGAGGACGGCGACGGGCGTGTCGGTCTCCTCGAACGGGACCTGTCCGGCCAGCAGCTCCCACGCGACCACGCCCAGCGAATAGAGGTCGGTCGCCGGCGTCAGCTCGCCCCCCAGCGCCTGCTCCGGCGACATATACGCGGGCGTGCCGATGGTCGTCCCCGTTGAGGTAACCACCGCGCGGGTGGCGGCCTTGTTGTAGGCGCGGGCGACGCCGAAATCGGCGATCTTCACCCGCCCGTCGGCCGCCACGAGCAGGTTCTCGGGCTTGAGGTCGCGGTGCACGATTCCGTGCGCCTCGCCGTGCGAGAGACCCGCGAGCACCCCCTCGAGCACCCCGGCGATCTGTGGCGTCGACAGCCTCCCGACGTACGCTCGCAGCGAGCCGTGAGGGAGGTACTCCATCGCGATGTAGGGAACCGCGTCCTCCTCGAAGTACTCGTGGACGGTGACCACGTTCGCGTGGCTCATCGACCCGGCGAGGTAGGACTCCTGCACGAACCGCTCGGCGAAGCTCGTGTCGGCCGCGTGATATGGCGCGAGCTCCTTCAGCGCGACGTGTCGGTGGAGATCGCGCTGCTGCGCGAGGTAGACGACCGCGGCCCCCCCGCGCCCAATCACCTCGAGCAGGTCGTAGCGGCCTACCCGCTTCAGCACCTCTGGCATGGCGTGTCGGAGTCTGCCACCGTTACTTGTCGCGATGCTGTGTCAAATGTGCCGCCGGCAGGTCGGCCGGACCGACGCCCGCTGTCGGTCCTGTGGCACCCCGCGCGACGGCGGCCGCCACCTCGACCTCGTACTGCCCGGAGGCGAGCGAGTGCCACTCGATCGCGCGCTCGTGATCGGGCGTGCCCCCGCCAGCGAACTCCGGCTCGAGGACCCGAGCGTGTCGCGCACGCACGCCCGGATCGATATCGACGAGCGCGGGGCCGAGCTCGAGGACGCCGGTTCGAGCTACGGCACCTTCGTCGACGGCCGGCGCGTGGCGGGGAAGGTGGCGCTCGGACCCGGTATGCGCATCGACGTCGGAGACACGCGGCTCGAGGTGGATGAGCGGATCGACGTGGCCGCCGCCGGTCATACCGTGTCGGTCCCGGCGGGAATCAGCCTGATCATCGAGCAGCCGGTCGTCCGCCGCGCCCCGATGCGCGGCCACGACGGACGCAGGCCGAGGCTGCGGTCCGGCTGGTCTCTGAAGCGTCTGGACGAGGCCGAGGGGGAGGACCGGTACGTGCTCAAGGACCAGCGCTCGGGAGCGTTCGTTCGCCTCTCCACCGCGGACGCCGAGCTGGCGCAGCTGCTGGACGGCGGGCGCGACCTGGTCGAGCTCGTCGGCGAGGCGAGCGCCCGCTGCGGTCGCGACGGCGCCGCACGGCTGGCGCGGCTGCTCGCCGAGCTCGCGGACCGCGGGCTGCTCGCCGGCGTCGAGGGCGCGCCCGAGGCCCCCCGGCACTGGTCCCAGCGGGCGTTCACGCCGCACGAGTTCGCCCTGCCGTGGCTTCCCCGACTGATCGCCGGCGTCTACCGCCGCGGGGGCTACCTGCTGTTCACGTCGTTCGTGATCGGCGCGCTCGCCGTGGTCGGCGTGGCCGGAGTACTCGCCTTCATCGGACTGATCGCCGGGCGCTACGGCACTCCGTTCGTCGTGGCGGGCCGCGTTGGCCTCGGCGCGCTCGTGTTCGTCGTGGCCCGCTTCCTCCTCGTCATCAGTCACGAGCTGGCTCACGGCCTGGTCGCCGAGTCGTTCGGCCGGCCCGTGGCGAGGGCGGGCATCAAGGTCGCACTCGTCTTCCCGTACGTCTTCGTGGATACCACGGACGCATGGTTCGAGCCCCGGCGCCGGCGGATGATGATCTCGCTCGCGGGACCCGCGAGCGACGTCGTGCTCGGCGGCGCGTTCGCGCTCGCGTGCTGGCTCTCGCCGCCGGGGAACCTGCGCGACATCCTGTTCCAGGTGGCGTTCGCGGGATACGTCGGTGCCCTCTTCAACCTCAACCCGCTGCTCGAGCGTGATGGCTACCACGTGCTCGTCGACCTCCTCCGGGAGCCGGGGTTGCGCCGGCGGGCGTCCCGCCACCTCGCGGACGTGCTCTCGGGACGGTCGCGGGTCGGCTCGGATCGCCGGCTGCTGGTCTACGGGCTCGCCTCGCTGTGCTGGTCGGCGCTGACCGTCGCGTTCGCCGTGGTGCTGTCGCTGCGCTACTACCACACGCTCGCCTCGCTGGCCCCGCCGGCGCTCGTCTGGACCCTGTTGGCGGCGTTCTACCTCGTGCTGGCGCTGCCGGTCGCCGTGCAGTTGCTCCGCCCGCTCTGGAGTCGCGTCTATGTGTCGTCGCCCGGGAGGAGCACGTAGCCCAGGATGCGACGGCGCCGCCCCGCCCTCGGCGGATTTGCGACGCGGGGCTGGAGCACGCGAGTCAGCTCTCGCATGAGCTCGACGAACTCCGCGTCGTCGAGCCACAGCCCGGCGAGTCGATAGCTCACGCCGTCGCGCACGAGGTCGACGTCTCCGCGGGCCAGATAGCGGTCGAAGTCGGCGAGCAGTCCCGCCACGAACGCCGTGAACGCGTGACGGTGATCCTCGGCGCTCATCGACTCGAGCTCGTCGAGGCCGATGTTGGCCGAGCTCACTCGCAGGACGTAAGTGCGCTCCGTGGCGCCCCGCACCCGGCGCTCGGCGACGATCCCGAGCACGCCGGCGTCGACCAGGCGCGCCACCTGGCGGTAGAGGGTGGCGGGGGCCACATCGGGGAGCTGGGAGCGAAGCTCGGTCGTCGTCAGTGCCCGGTCGCCGAGGAACGCCTGGATGATCCGCAGGCGAACGGGGTGAAGGATCAGATCAGCGGTCGCCACGATTCCCTACCGGCACGTTCTCACGAGTGATACCATTCTTGCCTATGAGAATGTATACCGAATCGAGCGGCGGCGACTCGGGTG
Organism: uncultured Solirubrobacterales bacterium; assembly: GCA_963810015.1. GTDB lineage: Bacteria > Actinomycetota > Thermoleophilia > Solirubrobacterales > Solirubrobacteraceae > Palsa-465. The sequence goes on along the minus strand of CAWEMC010000031.1, from coordinate 223,574 downwards.
GCGCGTCCCGCCGCCGTCGCTTCCGTCGGCCGGCGCTGATCGCCACGATCGGCGCGATCCTGGAGACGGTCCCGCTCTGGCTGCGCGGTTATCGCTTTGGCGGGAAGGTAGTCGTCCGCTGCCGCGAAGGTCACCTGTTCACGACGATCTGGATTCCCGGCGCCTCGGTGAAGGCGCTGCGCTTCGGCATGTGGCGATTCCAGCGGTGCCCGGTCGGACACCACTGGTCGTTCGTGACCCCGGTCAAAAAATCCGACCTGACCGGGCGCGAGAGGCGCTTCGCGGCGAAGCACCAGGACATCCAGGTCCCGTAGGAGGTTTAAGGGGCGCGCAGGGCGCGCCCTGTGGTGTGGCTTTCGCGCCCGGTTCGGTTGCCGTCGCTGGACGGTCGGCTCGGTAAACGGCGCTGGGGAAGGAGGGGAGCGGGCGCCATCGGACCCGTTCAGAACCTGCACAGCACGACAATCCCGGCCGGAATGGCGAGGCCTGTCGTGTTATGCACGAGGAGCATGCTTCGTACGACACGGCTCGGGTCTGGCGCCGATGTTGACGTGCTATGCAGGTTTTCCGTGACACTCTCGGCACAAAGTCGCGGTTTGGGCGCGCGAGAAGGTCGACCACGCGCTCAGGCGACCCGCATCCAACCGCACCTACCCCTCCTTCCCCGCGCCGTTTACCAGGCCGATCGCCAGCCACAGCTTGGGGGACGCTCTAACAGACGGCGAACTTCGCGCGCAGGGTCTTGGAGACCGTGACCGTCTGCTTGACACCGTTCCTGATCTTCGACTCCTTGTAGGAGACGACCACCTTCAGCGTGTGAGACCCCGGCTTCAACTTCGCCACCGAGAGACTGAGGCCGGCCGGGAGGTGGTGGGCGGTGGCGTTGGGCTTGTACGTCGTGCCCTTGCCGCCACGGTGCCGGTGCTTGACGCCTCGGTCGATGTAGAACGCGGCGCTCGAGAACTTGAGCTTGGTCCCCTTCGACCTGGTCGTCGAGGTGAGCCGGACGGTCAGCCGTTTCGGACCGGCGACGCACGCCTGTGGCGACGGGGTCGTCAGCGAGATGTGCTGATTGCCGAGTGTTGCGGTCGTCGACACTGTCGGCGCCGGCGTGGGTGAGCTCGGGTTGCCGGTGCCCTGGAGCGCGATCCGCAGCGGCGAGCTTGGATCGTTGCTGGAAACCTCGAGCGTCGCGGAGCGGGTGCCCAGGCCGACGGGCGCGAACGACACGCTCAGCGTGCAGTGCTCGCCCGTGGCGAGCGTGACAGCCGAGCATCCGTCCGAGGTGAGCACGAAGTCATGGGTATCGCCGCCAGTGATCGCCGCCGTGCCGATCGTGAGGCTGTCGGCGCCGGTGTCCGTGATCGTGATCGTCTTCGCGCCGGTCGAGGTCCCGACGGTCGCGCTCCCGAACGAGAGGCTGGCCGGGCTGGGGGTCGCCGTCGGCGGCTTCGGATTGGCGGTGTACGTGAAACTGGCCGTGGACGGCGACTCGCCGATGCCGGTGTCGTCGCTTTCCGCGGTCGTGACCTTGACGGGGACCGTCGTTCCGACCGTCCCCGCCGGCGCGGTCGCGTCGACCTCGCTGGTCGACCCGCAGTCGAGCGGCCCCGGCGCGTTCGCGAACTGCGACGCCGCGACGCCGCCGAAAAACACGCCGGTCACGCATCCGAGGTTCTGGCCGTTGATCACCACCGCTGTTCCGCCGACGCCCGGACCCGAGGGCGGCGAGACCGAGGTGACGCTCGGCTTGCCCGGCGGATAGAGGGTGAGCTGGTCTGCCGAGGACGGGCTCGAGCAGGCGGTCGCCGAGCAGACCTCCGTGTCGACGAGCGCCGGGTTCTGCTCGACGGTGTGAGTGCTGATGGTCTGACCGCTGACGGTGAAGGTGTACTGCGTGCCGATCGACGCGGGTGGCATCCCCGCGGGAGGCGGCACGCTGTCGATGAACATCAGTGGCGCGATCGCGTCGCCGAATCCCTGCCCGGTGATCGTTATCGGGGTTCCGCCGCTCGCCGGCGCCACGCTCTTCCCCGTGGTCGTCTCGACGCTGGTGACCTCGGGCACGCCGGCGTAGTTGGCGTCGACCTGGTTCGACTGTCCGGCGAGCGTGCTGACGCTGACGGGGACCTTGTCCGTCCCGACCCCAAGCGCAGTCGCAGGCGCCACGATGTCGATCTCCGTTCCGCTCTGGAAGACGGGGCCGAGCGTCACCGACGATGCCTGCTTCGGATCGCCGAAGTCCGTGTAGTTGAACGTCAGCGGGTCGAAGCCGGTCCCGGTGATCGTGATGGTGGTGCCCCCGAACTCGGAGGCGAACGATCCCGGCCCGGACGAGGTCGACACCGACGCGATCGTCGGCGTAGGAACGTAGTCGTACTCGGTCGGCTGGGCCGTGATCTCGCAACCGCAGCCCTGCGGTATCAGCGGCAACCCGTCCATCGTCGTCGACAGCGCCGGGCCCTCGTATGGGGGCAGGATCGTCGACAGCGCGCTGTGGCCGTTCGCGTTCGACACCTGGACCTCCACCTGGCAGATGTCGTTCGTGGCGGTCTCGCCCGTCGGCAGACCGGCGATGCACGCCGGGTTGGATGAGAACGCCGGCGGCGTCGCCATGATCTCGAAGTGATTGACCACCGTGAACTTGCTCGCCGGGATCCCTCCGAACGTGACGCCGGTCGTCGCGTTCGTCCCGCTGTCCGTGAACCCGGCGCCGAAGATCTTCACGGGCGACGGTGAGGTGCTGCCCTCGACGCCGGCGTCCTGGCTGATCGCGCTCACTGACGGGACCTGACTCGATCCACTGGTCTCATCGACGTAGTCGTAGGTGCTCGCGTCGAGCGAGGTGAGGGCGCTCGATTGGCCGCTCGAGAGCGTCACCACGACGTTCGCAGGCCCGCTGCCGTCCTGTGGTGGCGCGATCCCGGAACCGGGTGGCAGTGTGTCCGCGGCCGGTGGCATGGTCACGCTGATCGACGCAGGGCTGTTCACGGTGAAGCTGGCCGACGCCGTGCCGACTTCGACGCCGACGGCGTTCTGCAAGTCGCTGCCGTTGATCGTGACGGTCTGCCCGCCGGCGACCGAGCCGGCGTCCGGAGCAAGGCTCGTGACCTGGGGTCGGCTCGGCGCCACCGCCATTCCGCACAGGTCGGCCGCGAGCCCGGCCGTTCCGCCAGGGCCCGTCAGCCGCGGGGAGCCGAGGCCGGTGGCCAGGTCGTAACCCGCGGTGGCGGGGAACACGAGACCGTTGTCGAAGCCGAAAGAGTCATTGTTGCCCGAAGTGATGTCGTTGAACGAGGCGCGGTACTCGGTCGGGTTCGAGGCCACCGCGTACAGCAGCGGCGGCGCGAAGCCGATGTTGGTCTCGTCGTTCGCCGAACACGCGGCCGAAGAGTTGACGAGCGCGAGCATCGCGGCCCAGATCGGCGACGACGAGGAGGTCCCGCCGATCGTGGTCCAGGCGGGCTCGCCGCCGAATGCCGAGGTGAAGATCGTGACGGCGCCGGTGAACTCGTCCCCCTGGGCGGAGACGTCGGGCACGAGACGGCACGCAGTGCCCGCCGTCGCGCCCGTGATCGTCTGCTGGCAGAACCCCGTCGGCCAGCCGAACTCACTCTCGACGTCGTTGGCGTTCGTGTAGTCGGCGCTCGTCGGGCCGACGATCCCGGGCACCAGCGCGTCCTGCTGCCAGCTCGGCATCGCCCACGACTGCGAGATCCCGCCACCGGTTCCGCCCCACTCGGCCCCGTCGTTCCACGCGGTCTCGACCACGGGCTGGCCCGCGTTCTGGATCGTCGTGCCGCCGACGCCGAGCACGTACGGCTGGCTCGCCGGATCGGCGACCGACAGCGGGTTCTGATCCGACGGCGGGATCACGGACTCGATCTCGTTGCACGAGTCGTCGCCCTCGTCGCCCGCGGCGTTCAGGATCGTCTGCCCCTGCGCGGCGGCCTGCTCGAACATGAAGTTCTCCGCCTGCTGGGCGCCGGGGTCGGCCAGCTGCTCGTCCTGCTCGCAGAACCCCCAGCTCGACGTGATGATCTGGTCCGTGTCCTGGTCGATCATCGTGGCGAACTCGTCGAGCGAGCCGGCGTTCGTGTTGGGCGCCTCGTAGACGTCGATGTTCGCGCCCGGCGCCATCGCCGAGACGTCCTCCACGTCGAGGATCGCCTCGCCGGACCCCGGGCCGGTTGGCTGGCCTCCGTCGACCTTGATCACGTTGACGCGGTTGGCGATCTGGCTCCCGGCCGCGTCTCCGAAGTAGCACTGGTCGAACGTCTGCAGGTCGGACGGCGCGAACGGCTCGAGCTCGTAGATGCCCACGTGGGCGCCGGCGCCGGTATCGCCGGCGCCGTAAAGCCCGAACGCCCCGTACGAGTCGGCGATCTGGTCGTCGGTGAGGCCGCCGAGGGCCTGGGCGGTGGACTGAGCGTCGCTGCACGGGGTGGGTGATCCGGCCGGGTGGCTGAAGTTCGCGGTCTTCGCCCTGGGCTTGGTCGCCGCCACCGAAGCGGGGGCATGGATCAGCTCGCTGTGGGCGTGCACGAGGTCGTTGAGGCCGACGACGCCGGCGACGGCGCTCGACAGGCTGGCCGGCACGTGTACCTGTCCTGTCGTGCCCTGGCCCTCCGCGCCGCCCGAGAGCCGGTAGCGCTCGAGTCCGGTGCCGAACGCCGACTCGACCTTCGAGGCCGATCCGCTGAAGCTGACCAGCAGGTGGTTGCTCGAGACGCCAGTCACCGTCAGGCCGGACGCCTGGAGCTGGGAGCGAACGGCATCGAGCGTGCTTAAGGTCGGACCGAAGCGTGCGGCGAACGCACCCGGGGCCAGGTACTGGTGGAACGTGCTCGATCGCGGGTTCGTGACCGAAGCGATGAACTGGGTCAGCGCGGAGTTGTCGCGGGGACGGAGGACGACCTCGCCGCTCTCGGTCGACGTTGCCGAGACGGCCCCGATCGCGTGAGCGCCGCGGGGGGCGGTGGCGGCGGGTTGGATCGCCGCGGTGCGGGCCCCGCTGCCGGCCGTCGCTCCGGCGACGGCGGCGCCCATGAGACCGAGGACAGCGACGACGACCACAGCCGCGAGGCGTTTCCGACGCTTGAACCAACCGTTCCCACCAATGGCCATCTCCGACCTCCTCGGGCCCGCACGGACCCACGAACTGCGTCGCCGATCACCGCGAACCCCGCACAAGCTCTTCACGCGCCGCGCGGGTATATATCACCGGGGGCCTGAAGCGTGCAAACCCGAAGCGGATCGCCCAATGTTCACCCGATGAGTTGGCCCTACGCCGAACCGATCGAGACCGCTCGGCTCACGCTCGAGCCGTTGCGGATCGAACATGCCGAGGAGATGTTCACGGTCCTCGCCGACCGCGAGCTCTACGGGTACATCGGTGGCGGACCGCCGTCGGTCGAGGAGCTGCGGACGCGGTGCGAGAGGCAGGTCGTGGGGCACTCGCCCGACGGGGGGCAGGGCTGGCTCAACTGGGTCATAAGGGCTCGCGAGACAGAGGCTTCGGTGGGTACGGTCCAGGCGACGCTGTCTCGGGTGCGGGGACGACTATCGGCCGAGCTGGCCTGGACGATCGCTGTCGCCGATCAGCGCCGGGGCTATGCGACCGAGGCCGCCGAGGGGATGCTCAGGTGGCTCCGCGTGCGTGGCGTCGATCGATTCACGGCGCACATCCACCCTGAGCACGAGGCGTCGATGACAGTCGCCAGACGTCTCGGGCTGAGCGCCACGGATCTGATGAACGACGGCGAGACTCGCTGGGTGTCCGGTGACTAGAGGATCCGCGGCTCGGCCGTCATCTCGCCTCCGGCGTCGCCGGTGTTGACCGTGCCCTTCGGCTCGATGAGCAGCACTTCCGCCTCCTCCTTGGCGTCGGGGCAGTGCTCGACGCCGCGCGGCACGACAAATATCTCGCCTGGCTCGAGCTCGACGTCGCGGTCGCGCAGGTGGATCGTCAGCCGCCCGCTGACGACCATGAAGAAATCGTCGGTCTCATCGTGCTTGTGCCATACGAACGGGCCCTTGACCTTGACGACCTGGAGCTTGTAGTCGTTCATGTAACCGACAATGCCCGGTTCATAGGTACGGTCCAGCAGCGCGAGTTTGGCGGCGAGGTTGATTTTCTCGGTCATGCTTATGCGAGCATCGCTCCGATGACGGCGACCGCTGGAAAAACTACTGCGCGGGTCGAGCTTTCGCGCAAGCGAAGGTCCACGCCATATCTGACGGTGGCCGAGCGGGTTGCCCGCGGTAAGGCGGCGCGAGCCGAGGTGCCGCGCTCGAAGCACGCGGCATTTGAGCCTGCGTCGAACCGGACTGATCCCGTAGATCTGCTCGAGCGTCAGGCAAAGACGCGGATGCCTGACCTCGTCCCAATCCGCTACGGGCGGATGCTCGTCTCGCCGTTCACGTTCTACCGCGGGGGCGCGCTCGTCATGGCCAACGATCTGGCGTCGACCCCGAGCTCAGGCCTGACCGTTCAGTGCTGCGGCGACGCCCACCTCACGAATTTCGGGGCGTTCGCATCGCCGGAGCGGCGACTCGTGTTCGACATCAACGATTTCGACGAGACGCTCCCCGGTCCATGGGAATGGGATGTCAAGCGCCTGGCGGCGAGCGTGCTGATCGCTGCTCGGGATAACGGCTTTGGCCCCAAGGATCAGGATCGCGCTGTGCTCCAGACGGTCGGCCAGTACCGCGCCTCGATGGCGGAGTTCGCCGGAATGGGCAATCTCGACGTCTGGTATGAGCATCTGGAGCTCGAGACGGAACTCGAGGCGCACGCCTCGGAGTTCAAGCCCAAGCGCCTGAGGGTGGCCCGCGCGCAGTTAGCCAAGGCCCACACGAAGGACAGCGTTACCGCACTCGGGAAGCTCACGCAGGAGGTCGACGGGGAGTTTCGGATCGTCAACCAGCCGCCGCTGATCGTGCCGATCGAGCAATTCGTGCCGTTCCCGAGAGAGCTGCTGCTCGAGGGCCTCACTGACCTCATGCGGCGCTACCGCAGCTCGCTTCAGGTCAACCGGCGGTTCCTGCTGGAGCAGTACGAAATCGCGGACTTCGCGCGAAAGGTCGTTGGCGTGGGCAGCGTGGGCACGCGCGCCTTCATCGGGCTCCTGATCGGTCGCAACAGCAACGATCCGCTGTTCCTCCAAGCGAAGGAGGCCGAGGCGTCCGTGCTCGAGGAGTACGTCGGGCGCAGCAGGTTCCGGAACCACGGCGAGCGCGTCGTGCGGGGGCAGAGGCTGATGCAGGCCACCTCCGACATCTTTCTCGGCTGGCTGCGGAACGCGGAAATCAGCCTCGACGGCACCCCGCACGATTTCTACGTGCGCCAGCTCAGGGACTGGAAAATGTCCGCCGAGATCGAGCGGATGGCGCCGAAGGACCTGCTCTTCTACGGCAGGATGTGCGGCGGAACCCTGGCCCGCGCCCACGCGCGCAGCGGCGATCGGGTCGCGATCGCCGCCTATCTCGGCAGCAATGATGCCTTCGCCCGCGCGATCCTCGAATTCTCGTGCGCCTACGCCGAGCAGAACGAGCGCGACTACGCGCGGCTTCAGGCCGCCGTTAAAGCCGGGGAGATCACGGCAAAGATGGGGCTTTAACCGCCCACGAGCACCGCTGCGCCGACGGCGCCGGAAAGGTCGCCGAGCTCGGTCCCCAAGACGTCGGGCGCCTTGTCGGGATCGAACAGATTGGGCGTCATCTCCTTGATGATGCGATCGATGAACGGCTGACCAAGCCGGTCACCGAGGCCGCCCCCGACGATGATCGCCTCGAGGTCGAGCAGGTTCTGGACGGACGCGAGCCCGACGCCCAGCGCCCATGCCGCGTCGTGGATCAGCTTCCTGGCTACCGGGTCGCCGGTCGCGAGCGCTCTGGCGTAGATGCCGGAGCTCAGTCGCGTGCGACCGCGCTGCTTCATGATCTTGAACAGGTTCGTCTTGTCGCCGCTGGCGACGAGCTTCCTCGCTCGCCGCTCCATCCGCGCCCGCCCGGCATACGACTCGACGTGACCGCGCCGGCCACACGAGCATTTCAAGCCGCCGGGCTTGACGACCGTGTGCCCGACCTCGCCGCCGCCGCCTCGCCCTTCGTAGAGCTCGCCATCGATGATCAGGCCGCCCCCGACGCCGGTCCCAACCCACACGCCGAGGAAATTCTTGAACGGACGGCCCGCGCCCCGCGTGAACTCACCCAGGACTCCGACCCGGACGTCGTTGTCGACCTTCACGGTCACGCCACCCGTCAGCTGCTCCGCCACCAGCGGGCCGAGCTCGACACGCTGCGTGAACCCGGGGACATTCGCCGCCAGAAGCACGGCGCCGGCGTCGGGATCGATCTCACCCGGGGTGCCGATACCGACGGCGGTCAGGGAGCGTTCGGTCGCGGAAGCCGCCTCCAACGAGGCCCGGATCGTGCGCACGATTGCCTCGATCACGTCCCCGGGGTCCCCGGTCTGGGGCGTCGGCACCCGGGCGTCGCCAACGACTCTCTTGTTGCGCAGAACGACGGTTTGGATCTTCGTGCCTCCGAGGTCGACCCCGGCCGTCACCCTTCCCCGCGTAGCAGTCATAGCTCTCCCCTCACGATCACGCTAATACGCTCGACTTCCTCTCCTTGCCCCACGATCACGTCCGAGACCATCTCGGCCGGGAACAACCCGTGCTCCACTACACCGACGGTTGACGAGAGTCGCCCGGACAGCTCCTCCGGGTCCTCGAACTCGCCCGTGAAGTCGGCGATGATCCCGCCTTCGGGACTCGGTGGGACATCGCGCAGCTGGACGGTCTCGAGGCGCTGAAGTGTGGCCGCGAGGCCGAACTCGAGCAGTTCGAGCGGAACGGGCGGCGTCAGCGTGTCGACCATCTTGTTGGCGGAGACGATCACGACGAACCGGTCAGCGGCCGCGGCAACCGCTTTTTCGCGCGTGTGCGCGCCGCCGCCTCCCTTCAGCAGCCAGCCAGACGGGTCGACCTGGTCCGCGCCATCGATCGCGATATCGAGCCGCGGGACGGCACCCGTCCCCCTGAACGACTCGACGTTGATGCCGAGCTCTACGGCCTTTTGCTCGGTTGCGGGTGACGTTGCCACGCACCGCAACTGGAGGTTCCGGGCCGCCAGTGCGGGCAGCAGATAGGCGACCGTCGAACCGGTTCCGAGGCCGACGGTCATGCCATCCTCGACGAGCAGCGCGGCGGCCTCGGCCGCGAGCAGCTTTTCGCGCTCGACGCTCATCACATGGTGTTCCCCGCCGCGGCCGCGTCGGCGATCACGAGCGAATTGACGCTGGAGACCCGGCCGGCGGGGATCGACCGGTCGCCGGCTCGGAGTCGGGTGAGCGCGTCGACCTTGTCCTCGCCCGTGACCAGCCACAGGAGGTGTCGTGCCCGGTCGAGCACGGGATAGGTCAGCGTCATCCGGCGGCGGCCCTGGTAGATGCCCGTGAGCGCGACGTCGCGGTCCATGACCTCGAGCACGGGATCGCCGGGAACGAGCGATGCCGTGTGCCCGTCCGGCCCGAGGCCGAGGTGGATGAGATCGAAGGCGTCGGGCAGGGATCGGCCGTATTCGGCGGCGGCGAGATCGAGATCGTCCGCCTCGACCGGCATCGGCTGGACGTCCACCCCGGATTGTGATGGCAGGCTCTGACGCAGGTGCGTGAGGTTGCGGTCGGGGTCATCGTCGGGCGCCACCCGCTCGTCGACCTGGAAGATCATCGTGCTCTGCCATGGCATCTCGAGCGTGGCGAGCCGGGCGAACATGGCCCAAGGGGTGTGACCGCCACTGACCGCGAACGTGAACAGACCGTGGTCGGCCACCTCCGCTTTGGCCCGAGCGGCGACGTGCTCGGCCGCGCGTTCGGCGACCAAGTCGGGGTTGGCGTGGACCTCGAGCTCGAGAGCCATGCCGGCTAAGCCTTTTTCTCCGCGTGACCGCCGAACTCCTGGCGCATCGCCGAAAGGAGCTTGTCGGCGAACTGGTCGAGCCCTCGCGAACCGAAGCGCGAGTAGAGAGCAGTGGTCAGGGTCGGAGCCGGCACGCCCGTCTCGATCGCGGCAATCGACGTCCACCGCCCCTCTCCGGAGTCGGACACTCGGCCCCCGTAATCGTCGAGCGTCGGCGACGCGTAGAGCGCCTCGGCGGTCAGATCGAGGAGCCACGACCCCACGACGCTCCCGCGGCGCCAGACCTCGGCGACATCGGTCGTATTGATGTCGTACAGGTAGTACTGGGGATCCTCCAGCGGGGTCGTCTCGGCGTCCGCGTGTTGTTGGTGCAGCCCGGAGTCCGCGTTCTTGATGATGTTGAGGCCCTCGGCGTATGACGCCATCAGCCCGTACTCGATGCCGTTGTGGACCATCTTCACGAAGTGGCCGGCGCCGTTCGGCCCGCAGTGAAGGTAGCCCTGCTCCGCAGGGGTGGGCTCCCCTGTCCGCCCGGGCGTGCGCTCGGCCGAGCCGACGCCGGGGGCGATCGAGGCGAAGATCGGGCCGAGTCGATCGACGACGTCCTTTTCTCCGCCGATCATGAGGCAGAAGCCACGCTCGGCTCCCCACACGCCTCCGCTCGTCCCGACGTCGACGTGGTGGATCCCTTTCTCCTTCAGCTCCGCCGCGTGGCGGATGTCGTCGTGGTAGTACGTGTTGCCGCCGTCGATGATCGTGTCGCCCGGCTCGAGCACCTCGGCGAGCGAAGCGATCGTCTCGTCCGTGATCTCGCCCGCGGGGACCATCACCCAGGCCGTGCGCGGCTTCTCGAGCTTCGCGGCGAAGTCCGCCATCGACTCGGCGCCGACCGCGCCGTCGGCCTCGACCGCCTTGACCGCGTCGGGTGAGACGTCGTAGCCCACGCAGCGGTGCCCGTCGCGGATCAGTCGCTGGACGAGACCCGCTCCCATGCGGCCAAGGCCGACCATCCCGAGTTGCATTGGCGAGTCCGTGGCCATTATCAGCTCCTTTGCGCGGATTGTTGTCTGATCATTGGTGTCATCGCAGCGTCCGGTAGCGCCGGATCAGCGCGTTGGTCGAGCTGTCATGCCGCAGGTCGGGCTCCTCCTCGGACTCGAGCTCGGGGATGATCCGCTTCGCGAGCACCTTGCCGAGCTCGACGCCCCACTGGTCGAACGAGTTGATCGACCAGACCGTGCCCTGGGTGAACACGCTGTGCTCATAGAGCGCGACGAGCCTGCCGAGCGTGTGCGGCGTGAGCTTCTCCGCCAGGACTACGTTCGTCGGACGGTTGCCCTCGAACACGCGGTGCGGGACGACGGCCTCGGGCGTTCCCTCCGCGCGCACCTCGTCCTCGGTCTTGCCGAAGGCGAGCGCCTCCGCCTGCGCGAACACGTTTGACATGAGGATGTCGTGGTGGTCGCGGATCGGGTTCAGCGTCTTTCCGAATCCGATCAGGTCGACCGGTATCAGCTTCGTGCCCTGGTGGATCAGCTGGTAGAAGCTGTGCTGGCCGTTCGTCCCCGGCTCGCCCCAGTAGACGGCGCCCGTCTGGTAGTCGACCGAGCGGCCGTCGAGCGTCACGTGCTTGCCGTTCGACTCCATAGTGAGTTGCTGGAGGTAGGCGGGGAACCGCTTGAGGTACTGCTCGTAAGGCATGACGCCGACCGTCTGAGCATCGAAGAAGTCTCCATACCAGACGGCGAGCAGGCCCATCAGGACGGGGAGGTTTCGCTCGTGCGGCGTGGTTCGGAAGTGCACGTCCATCTCATGAAACCCGGCGAGCATGTCGCGGAACGCGTCAGGCCCGATCGCGAGCATCGTCGAGAGGCCGATCGCCGAGTCCATCGAGTAGCGGCCACCGACCCAGTCCCAGAAGACGAACATGTTGTCGGTGTCGATGCCGAACCTCGACACCTCTTCGGCGTTCGTGGAGACGGCGACGAAATGCTTCGCGATCGCCGACTCATCGCCCCCCAGCTCGGCCAGTGCCCACTCGCGCGCGGTTTGGGCGTTGGTCATGGTCTCGAGCGTCGTGAAGGTCTTGGAGGAGATGATGAACAGCGTCTCCTCAGCGTCGAGATCGAGGGTCGCCTCGGCGAAGTCCGTCGAATCGACGTTGGAGACGAAGCGGAACGTCAGGTCGCGGCGCGAGTAGTGGCGCAGTGCCTCGTAGGCCATCACCGGTCCGAGGTCAGAGCCCCCGATGCCGACGTTGATGATGTTGCGGATCGCCTTGCCCGTATGACCCTTCCACTCGCCCGAGCGGACGCGGTCGGCGAACGCCGACATGCGGACGAGCACCCCCTGCACCTCCGGGACGACGTCGACGCCGTCGACGATCAGCGATTCGCCTTTCGGCATCCGCAGCGCGACGTGTAGGACGGAGCGATCCTCGGTGACGTTGATCCGGTCTCCGCGGAACATCGCCTCGGTCCGTTCCTGGAGTCCGGACTCCTCGGCCAGCCGCAACAGAAGCGAGAGCGTCTCGTCGGTGATCCGGTTCTTCGAATAGTCGAGAAACAGGCCCGCGCCCTCCGCGGTGAGCCGTTCGCCCCGGCTCGGATCGCGGGCGAACAGGTCCCGGAGGTGGACGTCGCGGATCTGCTTGTGATGCTGCTCGAGCGCCTGCCACGCAGGGCGGCTGCGCAATGGTGTCGTGGTCGGGGTCGTAGTGCTCATCGCGACCCCTCCGCCCCCGCGCCGGCGAGCGCCGCGCTCTGGTCTTCGATGTGGCTCATCAGGTCGTTCCACGAGTCGACGAAGCCCTTCGCTCCGTCGGACTGGAGCTTCGAGGCGAGCGCGTCGACATCGACGCCCGCGGCGGCGAACTCCGCCAGCGTCGCCTCGGAGTCGCCGCCGTCCGCGGGCATCGGCTTCGGATCGTGTCCGTGCTCGTAGTACGCCCTCAGCGTCGCCTCGGGCACGGTGTTCACGGTGAACGGCGCCCCCAGTGCTCGCAGATACAGGTCGTCGGGCGCCTTCGGGTCCTTCGTGCTCGTGCTCGCCCACAGCAGTCGCTGCATCCGGGCGCCGGAGTTCTTGAGCCGCTGCCAGCGCGCCGAGTCCATCAGCTCGCGGTACGCACGGTAGACCTGGAGCCCGACCGCGACGGCGAGGCGATCCTTCAGGCTCTCGGGCACCTGGTCCTGGACGGCGACGTCCCACCGCGACATGAACACGGATGCGACCGACCCGACGACGGGGTCCTGCTCGGCCTCGATCCGCCGCTCGATCCCGTGCATGAACGCGTCGGCCGCGGCCAGATACTGATCGGCCGAGAACAGCAGGGTCACGTTGATCGGCACGCCCGCGGCGATCGACGCTTCGATCGCCGGCAATCCCTCCTTCGTGCCCGGGATCTTGATCAGCAGGTTGGAGCGGGCCGCCCGTTCGTGGAGCGACTTCGCCACCTTCACGGTCGTGTCGGTGTCGTAGGCCAGTAGCGGCGAGACCTCGAGCGACACCCAGCCGTCCACGCCATCGGTGCGCTCGTGGATCGGCAGGAAGGCGTCGGCGGCGCGCCGGAGGTCCTCGATCGCGAGCTCGAAGAACAGGCCCTCGTGGTCGATGCCCGTGCCCGCCTTCTCGCGAATCGCGTCGTCGTAGTACCCGGAGGAGATCGCCTTGTCGAAGATCGACGGGTTCGACGTCAGCCCCGTCACGGAGTAGTCGTCGATGTACGCCTGGAGCTGCCCGGAGTCGAGCAACTCCCGCGTGATGTTGTCGAGCCAGATGCTCTGACCCAGCTCGTGGAGCTCTTCGGTCGCTTTCATCTCGTGTCCTTTGCTTAGTTCCCGTTGGCGGACAGCCACGGGTCGTGCCAGCCGCCGACACTCTTGACGAGCTGGTCCGACGAGGAGGGTCCCCACGACCCCTGGGGATATGTTTGGACGGCCGGTGGCGCGTCGAGCAGCGGTTGCAGCACCCGCCACGTCTCCTCGACGCTGTCCTGGCGGGCGAAGAGGGTCCGGTCGCCGACCAGCGCGGCGTGCAGCAGCACCTCGTATGCGGCGGGACCCTCCCCGCCGTAGCTGGCGAAGGTCATGTCCAACTCAACCGGGCGCAGGGCGTACGCGTCGGCCTGCTTCGCCTGGAGCCTGAGCCGAGCCCCGGGGTTCGGGCTGATGCGAAACACGAACTCGTTCGGTTCGGGGCGAGGCGCGTTCCTGTGCCTGAAACCGAGCCACGGCGGGGTCTTGAACACGACCCGCACCTCCGTGACCGTCTCCGGCATCGCCTTGCCGGCGCGAATGAAGAAGGGCACGCGGTACCAGCGCCAGTTGTCGATCTCGAGGCGCAGCGCGCAGAACGTTTCCGTCTGCGAATGCGGGGCCACCCCGTCGATGTCGAGATAACCCTCGTACTGGCCGCGCACGTAGTGGGCGGGCTCGGCGGCGGGCATCGCCACGAACACGTCTCGCTTGCGGTCGTTGATGGAGCTCGCGTCGCGGCCCGTGGGGGGCTCCATCGCGACCAGGCTGAGAATCTGCATCAGGTGGTTCTGGACGACGTCGCGCAGCGCGCCGACCGGGTCGAAAAAGTGACCCCGCGTGGTGACCCCGAACTCCTCGGCCATCGTGATCTCCACGCAGGAGACGTTGTTGCGGTTCCAGACCGGCTCGAGCACGGTGTTCGCGAACCGCAGGAACAGGATGTCCTCGACCGACGTCTTGCCGAGGTAGTGATCGATGCGGTAGAGCTGCGACTCGTCGATCAACGCGTGGAGCGCTCCGTCGAGTTCCTTCGCGGAGGCGAGGTCATGCCCGAACGGCTTCTCGACGACGACGCGAGCATTCTTCGTCAGGTCAGCGTTCGCGAGGCCGCCCACGACGGTGGCGAACAGCGAGGGCGGGGTCTCGAGGTAGAAGACGGGCAGTTTCGCGCCCTTGATCTGTCCGGCGATGCGCTGGTAGGTGGCGGGGTCGTTGAAATCGCCGGAGACATAGGAGAGCTTGTCGGCGAAGCGCTTGAAGACAGCCTCGTCGAGCTGCTCGCCCGCGCCGATGATCGACTCCCGGGCACGGTCGACGAGCTGCTCCTGGCTCCAGTCAGAGGACGCTACGCCGACGACCCTGCAGAGCAGCAGGCCGCGAGCCTCGAGCCGGTACAGCGATTGGAACGTCTGCTTTTGCGCCAGGTCGCCGGTGATCCCGAAGATCACGAGCACGTCGCCCTTACCGGTAGCCGCCATCGGTCAGCCTCGCTCTTTGGACATTGCCGCGCAGCGTAAGGGCGCGTACCTAAGCACGCACCCGTCACGCGCACGTGTCACGAACATAGACGTGGCGGAATCCTGACGGATCACCCACATCGGATGATTGGCGGCGGCCGCCGCGGTCACGCCGGCTCGGCGGTACCCCAGATCCCTGGCCCTCGGTGGTGCTCGTAGATCAACGAGGTCTCGGCGTGCGCCACCGAGGGGTGGGTGGCGAGGTGATCGACGACGAACTCTCTGAGGTCGTGGGCGTCCGCGGCGGCGACCCAGACCAGATAGTCGGTGACGCCGGTCAGATGAAAGACCATCAACACGCCGGGAAGCGCGCGCACCGCACTAGTGAACGCGTCGATCTGCTCCCGGGCATGAACCGTCAGGCGGACTGCGATCAGCGCCTGAAGTGGTCTCCCCAGCGCGGCGAGATCGACCTCCGCGTGGAACCCGCGGATCACGCCCCGTTGCCGCAGCGACCGCAGGCGCGCGATCGCCGTGGACGGCGCCACCCCGACGCTGTCGGCGAGGTGCTGGTTGGTGACACGGGCATCCGCGGCGAGCACCTCGAGCATGGCTCGGTCTACCGCGTCGACCAGCTGTGGATCATTCGGCATCAGACGATGTGGACGGAGACTAGCTGCAGAATATCCAATTCAAGTGTTGTTTGCCGCATAATATTCGTCCACTTGATCGCGCGGCGCAGAATCATCACAATAACGTCATTAGCTCGCTGGCGGCAAGAACGGTAATCAGAGACTCGATCCTGGACACGATCGGCGACACGCCGCTCGTTCGGCTGTCCCGGATCGGGGCCGGTCTGCGCCCGCAGGTCGTCGCCAAGCTCGAGGTGTTCAACCCCGGCGGCTCGATCAAGGATCGGGTCGCGGTGGCGCTGGTCGAGGCGGCCGAGCGTGACGGCCGGCTCGCGCCGGGCGGGACGATCGTCGAGCCGACCTCGGGCAACACGGGTACGGGGCTGGCGATCGTGGCGCGGCTGAAGGGCTACCGGGTGATCGCGGTGATGCCGGACAAGATGTCCAAGGAGAAGATCGACCTGCTGCGCGCGTACGGCGCCGAGGTCGTCGTGGCCCCGACCGACGTCCCTCCGGATTCTCCCCAGTCTTACTACCGGGTGGCGGATCGGCTGACGGAGGAGATCCCCGGCGCCTTCCAGCCCAACCAGTACTTCAACCAGGCGAACCCCCAGGCTCACTACGAGTCGACCGGGCCCGAGGTGTGGGAGCAGACCGCCGGACGGATCACGCATCTCGTCGTCGGGGTCGGCACCGGCGGGACCGTCACCGGCACTGCGCGCTATCTGCGCGAGCGCAAACCGGAGCTGGTCGTGATCGGAGCCGACCCGGAGGGGTCGATCTACTCGGGCGGCCCGGAGGAGGTACGCCCATACCTCGTCGAGGGGGTGGGCGAGGACTTCTGGCCCGATACGTTCGACCCGACGGTGATCGACCGGTGGGTCACGGTCTCCGACCGGGACGCCTTCCTGACGACGCGCCGGCTCGCCCAGCTCGAGGGCATTCTCGCCGGCGGCTCCGGTGGCCTCGCGCTGCACGCGGGACTTGAGGTCGCCAGCGAGATCGACGATCCGGAGGCGCTGATCGTCGTGATCCTGCCCGACGGCGGCCGCTCGTATCTGTCGAAGATCTACTCGGACAGTTGGATGCGTCAGTACGGATTCCTCGAGCGCGAGTCCAGCCTGGTCGTCGGCGACGTCCTTGCTCGCAAGCGCGCCGCGGGCGAGATCCCGTCGCTCGTGACCGTCCAGACGCATTTCCGCGTGCGCGAGGCCGTCGCCCTGTTGCACGAGCATCGGGTCTCGCAGCTCCCAGTCGTGAGCGCGCACGACCCCGCCACGATCGTCGGCTCGATCGGTGAGCGCGGTCTCCTGAAGCGCGCCGCGGAGGATCCGTCGCTGCTGGAGGCAGAGATAATCGAGGTGATGGAGCCGCCGTTCCCCGCCGTCTCGGCGGCTGACCCGGTGCGCGAGGCCGTCGCGCTGCTGGTCGGCGAGCAGCAGGCGCTGCTCGTGACCCAGGACGGCCGCGCCGAGGGGCTTGTCACCCGCACGGATCTGCTGGAAGCATTGGCTTCGTGAGCGATCCGGAGCGTCGTCGCGACGCGTTTGCAACCCGCGCCGTCCATGCGGGCCTGACGCCGGACCCTTCGTTCGGTTCGGTAATCCCCGCTATCCATCAGACATCGACCTACGCGCAGCGCAGGCCGGGCGAGTTCGTCGATGACTATGACTACGCGCGCACGGCGAACCCGACCAGGGCGGCGCTCGAGCGAGCGCTCGGTGACCTGGAGGGCGGGCTGGCGGTGGCGTTCGCGTCCGGCATGGCCGCCGAGCACGCGCTGATCAACGTCGCGTGTGGCGCCGGGTCGCACATCGTCATGCCAGCCGACCTGTACGGCGGCACGTTCAGGCTCGTGGACAAGGTGCTGAGTCGCTGGGGGCTCGAGTTCGACCTGGTCGACCAGACGGATCTCGAAGCACTCGAGCGCGCCGTGCGAGACGACACCCGGCTGATCTGGGTCGAGAGCCCGACCAACCCGCACCTGCGCGTCGTCGACGTCGAGGCCGTTGTGGCCCGCAAGCGTGGCGCGCTCGTCGCGGTTGACAACACGTTCGCCACCCCCGCGAATCAGCTGCCGCTCGAGCTCGGCGCCGACTTCGTCGTGCACTCGACGACCAAGTATCTCGGCGGTCACTCGGACGTCGTCGGCGGGGCGGTGGTGTCCCGCGACCGGGATGCGTACGAGCACCTGCGCTTCGTCCAGAATGCCGTCGGCGCCGTGCCGGGGCCGTTCGACTGCTTCCTCGTACACCGCGGCCTGCGCACCTTGCACCTGCGGATGGACGCGCACGCGCGCAGCGCGCGGGCGGTCGTCGAGCTGCTGCGCGCGACTCCTGATGTCGCGGACGTCAGCTGGCCGGGGTTCAGCGGCATGGTGAGCTTCCGCCATCCGCGAGCGAGCGAGATCGCGGCGCGCACCCGCCTGTTCACGCTGGCGGAGTCGCTCGGAGGCGTCGAGTCGCTCATCGAGGTGCCACAGGCGATGACCCATCAGTCGGTGGAGGGGTCGAGCGCCGCGGTGCCTCCGGATCTGGTGCGGCTGAGCTGCGGCGTGGAGGATCCGGACGACCTCGTCGCGGACCTCCGGCAGGCGCTCGGCTAAGAGCGCCTGCCGCAGCGCAGTCCTTACGGCGTGTAGGCGAACGTCGCCTTCGATGGGCTCTTGCCGAAGCCCGTCAAATCGCTCTCGACCGTCGTCACCGTGACCTTTACCGCGGAGCCCGCGGCGCCCGGCGGCGACGTGGCGTGGATCACGCTCGTCGAACCGCAATCGCTCGCGCCCTGCGAGTTCGAGATCTTCTCCGCCACCGCGTTACCGAAGAACACTCCGGTCACGCAGCCCAGGTTGGCCCCGCTGATCGTTACGGCCGTGCCGCCGGCCGCCGGGCCCGACGCCGGGCTGACCGACTTCACCTCCGGATTCCCCGGGGGGTAGAGGAAGAAGTGGTCACCGGGCGGATTGGCCGCGCAGCCGGTGACGCTGCAGACCTCCACGTCATACAGCCCCGAGTTTGAGGCCGCCGACTTCGTGGTGATGCTCGAGTCACTGGCCACCTGGTAGTGGAACTGAGTGGTGAAGATCGTGTCGTTTGTGACTTCGTTGAACTGAATCGGGCCGACCGCCTGGTCGAACCCCTGGCCGCTGATCGCCATCGGCGCGCCGCCGGTCTCGACGGCGCCGTTGCGGTTGGTCTTGGTGTTCAGCGCGCTCGTCACCACGGGCAGGCCGGCGTAGGTGGCGGGGGATGACGCCGACTGACCCGCCAGCGTCTTCACCGTGACCGGGACCGTCTGCGGCTCCGTGGTCAGCGTCTCGGGCGGCGCGAGGATCTGGATCTCGGTTCCGGTCTGGAACACCTCGTTGAAGTTCTGCGAGGACGCCAGCGTCGGATCGCCGAAGTCGACCCAGTCGAGCGTTAGCAGGTTGAACCCCGTGCCCTTGATCGTTATCAGCGAGCCGCCGTTCTCGCTCGCCAGCGACGACGGATCCGCCGGTGAGGTCGAGATCGAGGTGATCGTCGGCGCCGGCACGTAGTCGAACTCGGTCGGGGCCGGCTGCTGCTCGCAGTTGCACCCCGGCGGCAGTTCGAACACGGCCATCGGGTCGAACCCCGGCAGCGAGCCCTCGAGCGGCTGCAGGATCGTCCCGAGCTTGTTCGTGCCCGTGGCGTTCGTGACCCGCACCTGCGTTTGGCAGATGTCTGTCGTGAACGTCTGGCCCGTCGCATGGGGCGCGCACTTCGTCGCCGTCGAGTACGGCGCCGGCGTGGCGCTGATCTCGTTGTTGTTAATGACGTGGAAGCTCGAGGCGGCCACGCCACCGAACGTCACGCTGGTGGCGCCTGTGAAGCCGGAGCCGAGGATCGTGATCGGTGTCGGCGCGGTCTCCGAGCCACCGTAGGGATTCAGGCCGGTGATCGATGGGCGTGCCGACGAGGCCAGCTCGTCCACGTATTGCAGCGTGCTGGCCGGTCCGGTCGCGCTCGATTCACCGTCCTTGAGCGTGACCACCACCGGTGTCGCTCCGGACCCGTCCTGGGGCTTCGGCGAACTCGGCGGCACGCCCCCGGCGGCCGACGGGAACTGCGCGGTGATCGAGGTGTCGCTGTTGACAGTGAATCTCGACGGCCGGATCGCCTGGTCGCCGACCGTGATCCCCTCGACGTCCGGCGTCGAGCCGTTCTCGAATCCCGACCCGGCGATCGTCACCGTGCCACCGGCGATGGACAGCGTTGAGGGCGTCAGGCCGCTGACGGCCGGCCGTGTGGCGCTCTGGGCCAGGCTGCACAGGGAGGCGGCGATCAAGATGCAACAGGGAACCGTCGCGGGCGATTCTCCCGAGGCCGCCACCGGTGAGCGGCGGCGGCCCGGGATCAGCCTCGCCTACTTCTTCTTGTGCTTCTTGCGCTTCGGCTTCTTCGCCTTCCCGCACGGCTTGCCCATCTTCAACGACAGAGCCTCGCTCTTGCCCGATTGAGCTCCGAGCGTGGCCTTCGCGGTCTGTGTAGCGCTGCAGATGTTCCGGCCGCGGCCGGTGACGACGAGCAGGCCTCGCCGGCCGCCGGTGATCGTCAGCGTGAACTTCGACACCGGAGCGTCGGGGATCGACGAGAACGTCGTCACCAGATGGTTGGCGCTCACCGAGGTCGTCGCGCGGAGGTCCAGCGCCAGCTGGCCGCGCAGCGGGATCAGGAGGGACGGCAGGGTACGGATCTGCTGACCGTGCGAGATCCGGATCCCCTGCACCAGGTACACCGGACCCGACAGCAGGTTGGACAGCAGCGGCGTGACTGCCGTCGCCGATCCCACGATCGTCGAGGACGGGCAGCCCACGGTGCCACCGTGGACCGCCTCTGCGACCGCGAACGGGCAAAGGTGCTGGCTGTTCTTCGGATCGAGCGCCAGCGACAGCGGCAACGTCACCCTGGCCGTGCTCAGGTTCGCCTGTCCGGATCGCGTGCTCAGCGTGGCCGTCAGCGTCGGGTGCCGGCCCGACTTGGTCTGGCCCTTGCCGCTGAGGCCGAGCTTGAGCTTCGGGGTGAAGCCGAGCCCGGCGCAGTCCCCGATCTGGAACCGGGACGACACCGGGGCGGTCAAGCCGCCCGTGGAGATGAGCGTCGCGGTCAGCAAGGTCGCGTTGCACGACGTCGGGTTGATCATGAAGCGCGCACCAGTCCCGTCGAGCGCCGGCGCGCCGATCGGCGCATGGGCGGAGCGGAGCTGGAGGGCGGCGCGAAGGAGCGAGACAGTGTGCTCACTTGAGGCTCCTTGGTCGGGTGTGTTGCACGGACGTAAGCTCGATGCAGACCGCGAGCAGGCGCGCGTAGGCAACACGTGCCCGGCTGAGCGCCCGATCAGTGGCCGCCGGCGTCGGCGCCGCTCTCATATCGACTCTCTCCCTTTGACGATTGCTCCCAACCGGTCCCAGGTCGTTCCGAGCCCGCTCCGCATGGCAGACCGTCTCGTATCAATCGGCGCGAGCGTTATACACATACCTGTATCTAACTGTCAAGTACTCCGGCGTACACCAGGACTCCGATGGGGCGTACGCGCTGGACATGCGGCCTTCGAAACGCAATGTGGGCGAGGGGCTCGGCGGTCTCGCGGCCCGCCGAGCCCCCCGGCGCCCCAAGCCCCACGTCTTTAGCGGCTTCGGGCCAGCTTCCGGCGGTTCGAGCGTTCGAAGCGACAGACCGTGCGCGGCGAGGTGGGCGGCGGTCGCGAGACCGTAGGGACCGGCACCAACCACGACTCTGTGGAGGCGCTGCCGTCTCGTGCCGCCGCCCGCGCTGTCTCGGAGCACGGTGCCCTCAGCGCAGTGGCCGTTCGATGGCACTGTCGCCGTCCGCTCAGGCACGAGCCCTGCTCCCGAGCCGAGGTTCCGTCAGCCACATCGGATGCTTGCCTCCCGCATTGCTTGTCTGTCTTTTCGAGGACACCGGCGTTGCCACGGTAACTTCACGCAAGATCTTTGAACAGTGCTGTGTCCATTTACGCGGGCGACCCGTCGCGGAAACGCGCCGTCGTTTAACCACCGCCCGCCGGGGTCATCACACTGGAATTGGGGTCCGCGAAATACGATCAAACTGAACGCCTCATGGCCAGAGCCCGCGAGCGGACACGACGACACCCACCCCATTTTCCGCAACGGGTCGCGCGCGTAAGGAGCGAGTTCAGACACACGTGCCCGTTAGCGCGTTAGCGTGTCGTAGCGCACGTGATTTACAACACGATTCCTGTGCTCCTGTATCACTCCGTCGGCGACGAACCGGCCGGCGATCCACGCTTCGCGGTGTCGCGCTTTGCATTTGGACAGCACATGGACGCGATCGCGGCGGCGGGCCGGACAACACTCCGGATCAGCGAGTTGGCGACCATCCTGCGTGAGGGACGTCTGCCCAAGAAGCCAGTCATGGCCATCACGTTCGACGACGGCTATGCGGATACGTACCAGGCGGCGGTCGCGCTTCTCGACCGTGGGCTTCAATCGACCGTCTACATCACGACCAGCGAAGTGCACACGCGCGACCGGCTCACCCGTTCGCAGGTGGCGGAGCTCGCCAACGTGTCCCGGATGGAGCTCGGGGCGCACGCCGTACACCACCACCACCTCGACGAACTGCGCCAGCGAGAGCTCTGCAAGGAGATCGAGCCGAGCAAGAACGAGTTGGAGGACATGGCGCGGGTCGCTGTGGAGTCATTCGCGTACCCGTATGGCGCGTACGATGAGCGCGTGCGCCAGGCCGTGATCGACGCCGGATATACCTCCGCCACGGCCGTGAAGAACGCCATCTCGCACGCCGACGACGATCCTTACGCGATCGCGCGTTGGACCGTGACGGCGGGCACGCCGGCGTTCCGGGTCTCGGAGATCCTCGCTGGGGAAAGCGCGCCCCGAGCGTCGGCCCGGGAGCGGGTGCGGACGCGGGCCTTCCGAGTCGTCCGGCGCGGGCGTCGACGCGTCGCGACGCTGACGGTCCGCGACTGACCGCCACCGGCGAGCGGGGGATCGGGGTTCTGCGTGAGGCCCCGGATGGCCCCCCGGTGGATGAAGTCCTCGACTCCCGCCGCGACCACGGCCTTCGATCCACCCTCTAAAAACCAGCGCCTCTGTCCGCGCTCACCTCACCATCGGCCGGGCCCGAGTGGCGAGCCGACCGGCTCGACGGCGGCACGCCGTTTGTAGCCCGTCGCCGCCTGGACACTCGACGGACGCCATGTGCTGCCTCCACGCACGGTGGGGACTCCCTCGGCGTTGAGACGGTCGGCGATTGCCTGAAGCGTCATTCCGCCCGTCCGCATGCCCGCGATCCGCGCCTTGAGCTCTGGGTAGTCCGCCACGCTCCGTGGCCCCTTTCTGCGAGCCTCGCGCATTCCCTTACGCGTCCGCTCGACGAGCCGATCGCGCTCCCAACGCGAGAGCTCGATGATCGTGCGAGCCGTGAGGCGACCACCGTCGTCACCGGTGTCAAGGCCCGGGACCGCGGCGATGAGCCGGGCGTCTGAGCTTGACAGGCACTCGAGCACGCGGCCGAGCTCGGGCACGGAGCGGGTGAGCCGCGAGAGGTCCGCGACCACGAGACCCGCGGCCTCGCCCGCTGAGATCCTCTCGAGTGCGTAGCCGAGGCCGGGTCGCTCGAGCGCATGGCATCGCGCCGGCTCCCACTCGCGCACGACCTCGAGCAGCACCAGGCCGCGCCGCGCACAGGCCGCGACGATGGTGTCGGTCTGGTTTCGAAGCTCCTCGTTCGAGGGTCGATTGCTGCCCCACGCGGCACTCGCGTACCCGACTACCGGCGCCGTCGGGGACCGGCTCTCGATCAGCACCGTCGCCCCGGCGACCCCGTGACCGAGCCTCTGGTGCTCGTCACGGCTCCGGCCATCGAGCGCCAACGATGCGTCGATGGAGCCTGTCTGCTCATCGCTGGACCTCACGCGCCGTTCCCGTTGCTTGGATTGTGTCCATTCGTGGTCGCGTTCTTACGGCCGGCGCCGGACAAGCCGGCGCCGGCCGGGTGGACGGGCCGCTCATGCGCCCCGCGAGCGGCCTGTCGGTCGGGTCGCTCCTGCCCCCAGCGAGCGACCTCGATGATTGTGCGGACGGCGAGCCGGCCGCTTTCTTGTTGGGTGTCAAGACCTGATGCCGCGGCGATAAACCGGGCATTTGAGCGCGACAACCACTCGAGGACTCGTCCCAGCTCCCCTGTCGAGTGACTGATGCTCGATAGGTCGGCGACCACGAGGCCGCCTGCTTCGCCGGCCAGGATTCGTCGCAGGGCGTAGTTGAGTCCGGGACGGTCGAGCGGGCTTCCGCTCTCCGGCTGGCGTTCGCCTACGAGCTCCAACAACCGGAGCCCGCGCCGGCTGCACGCCGAAGCGATCCGCTCCGCTTGGAGGTGGAATTCCCCGCTGGCGTCGATGTCCTGCAGCCCATCGCAGTTCGCATACCCGAGAACTCGCACCTCGTGGTGTCCGGCCGCGCGCTCGACCCGTGCCGCGTCCGCGCCCGGACCGATCGCTGACCGGCGACGATGTCGGACCCGGCCGTACCAGGTGGCGACGGTCGACGGCACGACCGCGAAAGCGGCGAAAGCGGTCATCCGGACAGTCCAGCCTTGGCGATGAGCTCCACGGGGGTCGCGATCGATCCTTCTGGATCGCGTTTTTCTATGCCCACGTTTCCGTGCGCGACTAGCAGTGGCTGACTTGCCACGTCCACCTCCACATCTACGGTGAGGCCGGGCCCCGTTAGCCCTGCCGACCTCTCGCCTACCTGGTGACGAGAAGTGAAGCCTGCTCAGAGGAAGTCGACTAGAGGGAACCTCACGATGACCCCATCTGATCGCTGATGGCGTGCTGCGACGGCGTCAGATATCAGAAAGTCCGATGGCTGCCATCGCGCACTGGAATAGGCATGTGGGGCATTCAGAGGGATCCTGATCAACACCCAGTGGCGTCGCTGACTTGTCGGGAGAAAGCAGCGGGATTGTCGAGCGGTGTGACGCCGGTAAGAGGAATTACCGTGTAGGGTAGTTTCCCCACGTTTTGGGTATGGTTGGATAACTAGTAGTTGGGTCTATGTGCCAGGAGGCCCGAGCAAGATGATTCGGGTTGGTGGGAACGGATTGGCCCCAGATGGGGCAACGCAGGGGGAGGAGCCGGGCTGGGGGACTGGTCGCGTGTCGCGCGCTGGGCTGTTCTTGCGCTCGGCGGCGGTCTTGGGGGCGCTCGGCGGCATCGCCGTGGGCGCGACGGAGCTCGCCGCGGCCTCGGATTCTCAGCGCACCCCCGCTCACGATCGAGAGATCTTCGGTCTCGCGCTGCTGATCGCCCGGCTTCAGGCGGCGTTCTACGCCGACGCGCTCGCCCGCGGCCACCTGACCGGCGAGGCGCACCAGTTCGCCAGCGTGGTCGGCGGACAGGAAAAGGCGCACGTGAGCTACCTGACCTCGGCGCTGGGGTCGAGCGCCGGCAAGAGCCCCAGGTTTAACTTCGGCAACGCGACAACCGATCCGACCAAGTTCATCGCCACCGCGGCCACGCTCGAGTCGACTTCGCTCGCGGTCTACAACGGGCAGGGGGTCAACCTGACTCCCACGGGGCTGGCCGCCGCGGCCCGCATCGTCTCGGTGGAGGCCCGTCACGCCGCATGGGCCCGCGCGCTCGGCGGTGAGATCCCGGCCCCGGTCGCGGTTGACGTTCCGATGACCGTGAGTCAGGCCAAGGCCGTGTTTCGACCGTTTATCGCCTAGCCATGTCCAGCGACGCTTCTCCATCCCTCCGACTCGACGATTTCGATGTGGACGGGGCCCTCCGGGCCACGTACGAGCGTCAGTCCCCCGACACGTACGAGCACCCATCCCGCGAGACCCGTTCGGGCTTCCTGCGCCGTGCTGCGGGCGTGGGCGGAGTGGCCGTCGGCGTCCTGGCGGTGCGACCCGCCGTGGCCGCCGCCCGGGCCTCGAGTGGAGATATCAAGATCCTGAATTTCGCGCTCGCGCTCGAGTACCTGCAGGCCTCGTTCTATACGCAGGCCGAACGTATCGGCGCGCTCCACGGCGCGCTGGCACAACAGGCGCACATAGTGGGTGCGCATGAGCGAGCACACGTCCGCGCCTTCAAAGCTGTGCTCGGCTCCGCCGCGATCAAGGAACCAAAATTCAATTTTCACGGTGTGACCGACAATCCGAGCGCGTTTCGGAGCACGGCGGTGGCGTTTGAGGACCTGGCCACAGCGGCCTACAAGGAGCAGGCGCCTCGGATCCAGTCGAGGAGCTATCTCGCCGCGGCGCTCGCGATCCATTCGGTCGAGGCCCGCCATGCGGCCTGGATCAGGCGGCTTGCCGGATTCCTTCCGGCTGCCCACGCGTTCGACGATCCGCTCAGCGATAGCAAGGTCGTCGAGATCGTCAACTCGACCCATTTCGTGACGCTGAAGGCCCCCGATACCAGCGCAACGTCGTCCCCGAGGTTCACCGGTTAGCTTGATGCCCCGCGGCCGCTTCAGCTCTGGACGGCGGCTCGTGGTCGTGTCCGGGGTCCTGATCAGTGCCGGCGCCGCCGCCGTGATCTCGGACCGGGCGATGCCTTCGCGGGCGCTCGAGCGTTCGGCGGTCACGCCGCCGCTCACGCCGCTGCCGTCCGCGTTCGCGACCGCGCGGCTTGTGCCGCTGTCCGACGCCACGGGCGTGACGCGGTGGGCGCCGGTGCTGCGGGCAACGCTCGCCAGGCGCGCGCCGAGCTTGCACAGCGCCCCCGCCGGCTGGGTCGCGACGCGCACGCCTGAGGGGACCACGAACATCGTCGTCGCTGACCGCGAGGTCGACCGGCGCGGCACCCTATGGGTACGCGTCGGCCTCAGCGAGCTTCCCAACGGCTCGGAAGGCTGGGTCCCGCGCAACTCCCTCGGCGGATGGTCCTTCGTCGACACCCGTCTTGTGATCAGTCGGCCGAGACTCACGGCGACGCTGTTCCGCTCCGGGCGCGTGATCTTCCGCGCACCGGTGGGGGTCGGCGGTCCAGGAACACCGACGCCGACGGGGACCTTCTACGTGCGAGATCGGCTTACCGACTTCACGAGCCCCATGTACGGGCCGCTTGCGTTCGGCACAAATGCGCGGTCGCCGACGCTGACCGACTGGCCGGCCGGTGGGTTTGTCGGCATCCACGGGACGGACCAGCCGAACCTGATTCCGGGTCGCGTGTCGCACGGCTGCATCCGCTTGAAGAACGCGGCGATCCTCAGGCTCGGAAAGCTGATGCCCGTGGGCACGCCGGTGACGATCACATGAGGCGGCTGAGCGTCCTCTTCGTCTGCTGCCTGGGGCTCACCTTGGCTCCGGTCGCGGTCGCCCCGGCCGCGGGGGGGAGTCCGAGTGACTCGACCGCCACGGCTCCCCAACAGCTCGTGCATGCCTATCCCCTCGGGCCCCAACGTCTGTGCTGCGGCAGTCATAGCGGTGGGTCGCAGCAGGTCGCCACCCCGCCCCAGCAACGAGCCCGCACGGTCGGACGGCCCGGTGGCGCCGCGGGGAGCTCGGGCTCGTCGAGCCTGGGCTTGATCGCCCTCCTGGCCGTGGTGGCGTCGCTGGTGGGAGTCCTCGCCACGGTGGTCATCCGTAGACGCCAGAAAGCCCCGGCCGCCGCGCCCGACGCCGCGACCGCCGGTGCGGTCACGGCGGACGCCGTCCCCGCGTCGCCTCCGAAGCTGGTCCCGCCGGGGAGGTACGTGGTGGACGCCAGGCCGTCGTTCAGTGCGACGATCGGGCCGACGCGGGGCTGGTCGTCCAATACGGTGTGGCATTCTGGACTGAAGCCGCACGAGAGTCGGACGGAGCGGGAGCGGCCGGAAGGGACGGCGGCGCAGGAGCTCGAGTACCGGCGCGGGGATGCCGCGGGTTACGCGGGGGCTGCGTTCAACCTCGGTGCGCTGCTGCACAGGCGGGGCGATCTCGCGGGCGCGGCGGAGGCGTATTGGCGGGCTGAGGAGAGGGGGGACGGCGACGCGGCGTTCAACCTCGGGGTGTTGCTGTACGAGGCCGGTGATCTCGATGGTGCGGAGATGGCGTGGCGGCGGTGCGTGGAGCGGAGGGATGCGCGGGCGGCGGCGAATCTCGGGTACCTGCTCCAGCGTCGCGGCGATCTCGAGGGCGCGCTGCTCGCGCACGCCGACGCCGAGCGGTGGAGCGAAGCGGAAGCCGAGCCGCCCGCCTCCGCAGCGCGGGACGCTCGCGAGCGTGGGATGGCGCCGGCTGGCACCGGCCGGGGCTCGCGGGAGTGGGAGCAGGAGGAGCCGGAGGGGACGGCGGCGCTAGAGCTCGAGAACAGGCGCGGGGATGCCGCGGGTGACGCGGGGGCTGCGTTCAACCTCGGTGTGCTGCTGCACAGGCGGGGCGATCTCGCGGGGGCGGCGGAGGCGTATTGGCGGGCTGAGGAGAGGGGGGACGGCGACGCGGCGTTCAACCTCGGGGTGTTGCTGTACGAGGCCGGTGATCTTGATGGCGCGGAGATGGCGTGGCGGCGGTGCGTGGAGCGCCGGCATGCGAAGGCGGCGGCGAATCTCGGTTACCTGCTCCAGCGTCGCGGCGATCTTGAAGGCGCGCTGCTCGCGCACGCCGACGCCGAGCGCTGGAGCGAGACGGAGGGCGCCGAAGTGACCACGAACCGCGGGGACCATGATCCCGTGAGCTCAGCCGCGGTGTCCGGTGTCGGCAACCGCTCTCACGAGCGATGAAACGGCTCGGCTCCCGCTCCCGACACCGTCGCGCCAGCTGTCGCGACAGTGTCGCGCGACAGTCGACGCAGTGACGAGCACCATGACCCGACAGCCTGAGAGGAGCGATGTCACCTTCCATGCCACACGTTGACGCCGGCCGATCGAATTCCACGGCGGATCTGCCGTACGGTCCCCTTCCGGTTCGAAGGGAGCAGTCGGGCACCCGGCAGACAAGCTCGCCCGATCTCGACTCGATCCTCGGGTTCTCCGGGCGCTCGCCGGAGCAACCGGCGCAGCCAGGCCGCCAGGGTGCCGATCCGCTCACCCCGGGAAGCGATGCTTCGGCGAGGGCTGAACGTTCGGTCCCGGTGGGTCCGGCGCAGGAAGCCGACCGTGACTCGCCTGATGAGCCCCTCGATGAGTCGGCGCCAGAGCCGTCCGCAGAGCTGGATCTCGCCATAAGTCCGAGCGAAGCCGACGACGACGTCCACTTCGGCGTAGCAGCCAAGGCGCTTGGGGTCTCGCGCAAGACCGTGGAGCGGATGGTGAAACGAGGATCGCTCGAGCGTGGCCCTTCGGGCGCCGCGGCGACGGTCTCAAAACGGGGTTTGGTCGCGATCATCGAGCAGCGACGTCGAACCGGCGGCCCGCTAGCCCGAACGACCGGGCTTACGCCCGGGCATGCCGGCTACGAGCAGTTAGGCCCAGCCTGGTCGCAAGACACAACCGCTGAGTTACAGGAGCTGCTCCGTCCCGTGTTGGGGCCGCTACTGGACGAGTTCATTGCGGCCCGTACGCGAGCCGCCGTGCTCGAGAGCCAGATGGAGAACATCGCGGCGCGGTCCGCGAAGGAGCGGGCACGCGATGAACTGCTGCTCACGCTGGCCACGGGCGGCTGGCGCCAGCGGCGTAAGGCCCGTCGGCTCGCCCTTCGACACTACGTGCTGCGCGACGAGCTGGAGTCGTAAGCCACCTTTCAACCACCACGTCGCGCGAGCCGATGCGGCGACGCCGCGTTTGCGCGTCAGTCCCGCGACGCGCGTCGCACCCAGCGTCGGGAAGTGCCGCCCGCGACGGCGACCGCGGTCGTGTTCCCGTTCGCGTAGAGGAGCCGATCTGCCAACTGCTCCTCGTCCTCGTCGAGCGAGCCGCCGGCCATCAGGAGCGCCATGAAGGCGGCGGCGGGGGGCGTGAGCTCGGTGACGCTTGATTGCACCGCGTGGATCGGGCGAACCATCCGTTCTACGCCGGAGAGGCGAAACGGCATCAGATCACCCCGCGCGATCTCCTCGCGAACCAGGAACTGGGACAGGAAGCTGACGCCGAGGCCATCCGCGACGGCTCGCTTGATCGCCTCGTAGGAATCGAACGCCCAGGTTCGCGCGGGACGGTACTCGGCGCGAGCGAGACATCTCTCGGTGATGTGCTTCGTGCTCGAGCCCTCGGCGCCGGCCAGGAGGCCGTGGCGGGCAAACTCCTCCCGGCTGACCAGGCCGTCTTCCGAGGTGAGCAGGCCGACGGGCGCGATCCCGACGAGCTCGTCGACCAGGATCTGCGTACGCACCACTGGCTCGGCGGAGGCGATCTCGCCCGCGATGCCGATCGCCGCGCCCGCGCGCGCCACCTCGCGGACCACGACCTCACTCGTGAGCGTGCGTAGCGTGACGGTGACGCTCGGGTAGCGCTCGGAAAACTGGCGCAGGATCGGGGGAATCATCGCCACGCTCGGCGCCAGGCTCGCCGCCACGGTCAGCTCGCCGCCGGTTTGGGCGCCGAGCGCGTCCAACGCCCCGCACATGCTGTCGAGCGTGGCCAGCACCCGGGCACCGTGCGACGCGACGACCTTGCCCTCCGCGGTCAGGCTGCTCCCGCGGCCGGTCCGCGTGACGAGCTTCTGCCCGATCGCCGTTTCCAGCGTCCTGAGGTGCATCGAGGCGGACGGCTGGCCGATCCCGCAGGTCTCGGCGGCTGCGGAGATCGAGCCAGTCCGTTCGATCTCGAGGAGGATCCTCAGTCTCAGTGGGTGGATGTTCTCCATTTGCACCTGGCGCAGTCCCCCCGCACCGCCGACGGCGGCCAGCTTCGAGGAGCTTGTCGGAGCCAGGAGATCCGGGTCCGATGACGAGTCGGCCGTATTTGGACTCGTCGGTACCGGCTGGCCCTCCTCGGCCATATTCGACAGTCCGTGCACCAAGCGGGGTCTAATCATTCTTCGTGACCCGGTCCTGACCGACTAACGGTCCTATCCTGCCGCTCTTTGTGCAGATCGCGCAAGGCAGCGTCGGCCAGCTCAGCGACCTGATGGTCCCCGCAACGGCGCGCCCGGCGATAAGCGGTCTCCGCCTCGTCGATCGCGCCCCGATCCTGGAGCAGGACACCCAGGTTGAACGCACCCGTGGGTTCGCCGCAACGGGCCGCGCGGCGGTAAGCCCCCTCGGCCTCGGCCGGCTGCCCCAGGTCCTCGAGCACGACTCCGAGATTTGACGCGGCCGCGCCGTGACCACGCTCTTCCGCCCGCCTGTAGGCGGCCTCGGCTTCATCGAGCGCGCCCCGCTCCTGGAGGAGGACGCCGAGATTGAACGCGCCGGTCGAATCGCCGCGCTGATCGGCGCGCCGATATGCGGCCTCCGCCTCGGTCGACGCTCCCTGCTCTTCGAGTAGGGCGCCCAGATTCGATGCGGCAGGCCCGTGGCCGTGCTCGTCTGCGCGGCGATAGGCCGCCTGCGCTCCGGGTAGGTCCCCCTGTTCCTGGAGCAACAGACCGAGGTTGAACGCGCTCGTCGCGTCGGCGGGCTGACCAGGCTGGCCCGGGACGGCCCGAGTCCCGTTCGAGTCGGCTTTCCCGTTGGACGCGGCTGCCCCGTTCGGCGCGGCTGCCCCGTTCGGCGCGGCTGTCCGGTTTGACTTGGCTGCCCCGTTCGACTCGCCTGTCCCGTTCGGCGCGGCGGTCTGGTTCGACTTGGCCGTCCCGTTCGACCGGGCTGCGCGGTTCGACTTGGTTCTCCCGTTCGACCGGGCTGCGCGGTTCGACTTGGCTTTCCGGTTTGGCCTCGCGGTCTCGTTCGGCTTCGCCGCGCCATTCGACGTTGCTGTCCCGTTCGACGTTGCCGTTTTGTTCGACCTCGCGCCAGTGCCGCTCGCGCTGGCAACGGCGAGTGCGGGATCGGTCCGGTGACTGCCAGCCGGCGTCGGCGCCACGCGGCGCCGACGACGCAGGCTCACGAGCCACAGGCCGAGCACAAGCAGGGCCCACGCGAGGACGCAGAGGGCC
The DNA here is from genome assembly GCA_963810015.1 of uncultured Solirubrobacterales bacterium. Lineage (GTDB taxonomy): Bacteria > Actinomycetota > Thermoleophilia > Solirubrobacterales > Solirubrobacteraceae > Palsa-465. The sequence goes on along the minus strand of CAWEMC010000031.1, from coordinate 191,812 downwards.
ACCAGGAGGACGGACGGTCCGGTCGTTCGATTTCCCGGGGGCTGGTGCCTGGCCGGCGCCGGGGCCCGGCCGCCATGCGCCTTGATGGGCGGCGCGGCGGGCTTGGACGATCGGTGTGGCGACGTGCGATGAATGGAGCGCCGCGCCTGGTCGACGCGGGCAAGCGTCTGGGGCCCGGCAATGCCGTCGGCGGGCAACCCGTGCGCGGTCTGGAAGTGCCTGACCGCCCCAGCTGTGAGCGCGCCAAACCGCCCATCGATCGGCCCGGGGTCGTAGCCCCTGAGCGCCAGTCGCCGTTGCAGGACTCGAACGAACTCCGAGCCGCCCGGTTGATACCCCGCGCCCGGCAGGAGCACGAGCCGCGACGGGGTCAGCGCCGCCCATGTCCGGGGCCCCACGATGCCATCCACCCGCAGGCCGTGGGCCGCCTGAAACGCAACGACCGCGCGCCACGTCAGCGGGCCGAAGCGGCCATCGATCGGCCCGGGCGAAAAGCCCGCCACGGCCAGACGACGCTGGGCCACCCGAACCCGCGCCGAGCCGTGCGCACTGTAGTAGCCGCTACCCGCTTGCAGGAGAAGCGCCGGGCGCGTGCCGCTTGCGCCGGTTGCCGATCCGGCGCGGCTATTTGCTCCAAGCGCGGTCGCCGGGAAAGCCAGCGCGAGCACGGTGACCGCCAGCGCCCAGAATGGCTTGGTCATCGAACGCGCTGCACCCGGCTGGCGTCTATGTTTGAGGCACGGGAGCTTCCGCACGGGCATGCTGCTTTCTCCTCAGTTGAAGTGCTCGCCCCAGCCCCACTCGTGGTCCTCGGGCCAACATCGATCTTTTCGTGGCGACCCCCGGCGTCAGACACCGGCGATGCCAGAAACCGTCCAGCGGGGTACGTCGCTGAAAGGCAGGGATACGTCGCTCAGAGCGAGAGCGAGCGCTAGCCGGGGCGTTCGATTTGCAGGGGAAGCACTATCGATCGCCACGGCTCGGGATCCGTGGCGAGGCGCTTCGATAGGAGGATCGACACGGCGAGCGCGAGCACCGCCACCAGTGCGATGGAAGGCGGTCCAGTCGTGCCGATGCCACCACTCAAGCCGGCCGCGGCGCCAGCTGGCGATAGGCCGCCTTGCGAGGATGGAGCAGGCACCGGCACGAGCTGGGGAGTCGACGGCATTGCGCCAAGCCGCCGATGGGGAGCAGAGTCATTGCCCTGCTCGGATGACGCGTGGAGGCCACGCACGGAAGCGGCGAGACCGCCCGTCGTGTCCGCGAAGGAGTTGGACGGGGCGAGCGGGACATTGTCCGCGGAGTCGACCGCGGAAAAGGCTGGCTCCAGACTCGTCGCAGCCTCGTCTCCTGCGCGCATCAACCGCGTCGTCAAGGCCTGGAGCGCGAGCAACTGCGGTCCCAGGGACCGGAGCGCTGCGCCATCGTTGGCCCTGAGATGGGCGAGCACCCGATTCAGCTGTTCCAGCCGCGCGGCCAGCGGACGCGCCGCGGGATCCGCCCGCGGCAAGGACCTCACCGCGGCGATCAAGCTGCCCAGTTCTCGCCCGAGCGGGGCGAGGGCGGCTCGCCGGTTCCCCGCCGCCGCCACCCGGACGGCCTCGAGCGTGAGCCCGGCGAGCAGACGGCGAACGCGCGACGGCGCCGTCGCCTGCGAGAAACCACTCGACATGTTCGGCCCCGGCGCAATGCTGACCGGGCCCGACAAGTTCGGGACGGCAGGCGTCGCGACAGGAATGGTCGCGACGTGTCGGGTCGCGGCGGGTCCGGTCGGCGGGGCGGGGGCCGGCGCGGCGGCCTGGGGTGGCGTCGCTTGCGGCTGCGACGCGGCAGGCGGTGTCGCGGCCGGCTGCGTCGCGACAGGTTCTGTCGCGACAGATTTGGTCGCGACAGGTCTCGTCGCGGTGTCGTGTGTCGCTCCCGGTGTCGGGGCGGTACGCGGACGGTGAAGGCGTGTGCCCGTTGGGCTACCGCCGTTGGGGTGCGGTCCCGCGCCACCCGCTCCTCCACCGGTTTGGTGTTCAGGGTCAGTACCGGTCGTGGCTCCGGCGCCTGCAGGCGCTCCGCCGGCCGTCGGCGTCGTGTCCGCGGGTGGGCTGCCGGTCGTCGGCGACGGGGCTGGCGGCGAGCCGTCGGCGGTCGACGTCGTGACGGTCGGCTCGGCGCTTGTCGGCGTTGACCCACCCGACGTGGAGGTTGCACCCGATGTGCTCGCGCCCGATGTGCTCGCGCCCGATGTGCTCGCGCCCGATGTCGACGTCGCACCCGATGTGGAGGTCGCACCCGATGTGGAAGTCGCCGGTACTGATGCGGCCGGAGTTGTGAGCAGGCCGGCCCGACCCCTTCCTCTGGCCGGCCATGATGATGTCCGGGGGGCCACAGCTCGCGTCCTCGGGGCCCGGGCCGTGCCGCTACCGTGCGGCATCGACGCCCCCAACGGGATCCTCGACACGATCGAACCGGCCCTGACGTGAGCCTGTGCGCCAACCACCTGAAGCCCGAATACGAGCGCAACCGCGGGAGCGATAGCACTAAGTCTCCGAAGCTTTTGGGGTGTCCCAACCATGACGACAGCTACCGATTTCCGATCGATGGACACTATGTGGCCCCCGGCCATCGCGATCGAAATTAGTCGTTTTCGGCGATTTAGCGCAAGCTTTCAGATATAAAATTGTCGCAATTTCCGGATAGTTGACTCATCAAGTCGGTTGCAAAATGCCTTGAGAATTGGTATTGCGACATGTCGCGACAGAAGTCGATCCCTCGGGGGGAAGCTCTGGGGCTGCGAGTGCGTTAGCGATGGCGCCGTACGTCTTGCGATTGAAGATCAGCCCGACGTGGCTCCCCGTGACCTCGATGCAGTCCCCGTATGCGACGAGCGCCGACTGCCAATGGACGACGCCGTCTCCCTTTGAGTAGATGCTCGTGAGGCGAACGCGATCACTCGGGAATGGCCCCATGAAGTCGCGAGCGAACGCGCAGTCGCAGGCCGTTGTGAGGCACTGCGGCGACCGCGCACGTCCCGTTCGCAGCAGTGCTTGGCGCACTCCGGCGGCCGCGGCCTGGGTCGGGTAGCTGGTCGCGAGCATCTGGCGTAGCCCCGCGCCGACGGAAATCGCGTGCGAGACGAGATCCGGGCAGCGATGACTGAGCGCGCGGACGTAGTGCCCGCCCCGGCTGTGGCCGATCAGAGCGACCCTCCGCTGATCGCCGCCGTGGATCTTTCGAAGCCGGCGCTCGACCCTGTCGAGAGCTCTATCTGAGCAGTCGAGGTTGGCGACGAACCCGCACGTGTGGGGGCGGTAGCCGATCCGGCGCAGCCAGGCGGCGAGGACGAGCAGCGTCTGGTCGCCCCCGCCGAAGCCGGGCATCAGCACGACCGGGCGCAGGTCGCCGCGCGGCACGCCGCGCCCGTGAAAGACCGGGTCGACGAGCAGCCGGTAGAGCTCCAGCTGCCACCGGGTCTCACGCAGGTGGCTGCCCCACCAGCGCGTCGTCGGCAGCGGCGGGAGGTCGAGCTCACCTGGCGAGGACATACGTGCCCGGGGCCTTCGCCTGCGCCTTGTGCTTGCGATTGCCGAGGGTCTTCGGCGCGCGCTTTAGTTCGCCGGCGCGCTCTGTGAGCCATGCATCCCAGTCGGGCCACCAGCTTCCCGGCAGCTGCGGCGCCTGGACAAGAAAGTCATCGGGCTCGGCGGAGACGTCATCGGCGACGCGGAAGCTCGAGCGGGATTCCGGGCTCGGCGGGTTGACGAGCGCCTGGATGTGACCGCTTCGCGAGAGGACGAACCGGCGGTTGCCCCCGAATAGCCGCGCCCCTTTGTAGGCGCTCTCCCAGGGGACGATGTGATCGCTGATCCCAGCGACGAAATACGTGTCGATACCGACGGCGCCGAGGTCGACGGGCTCGCCGAGCACCTCGAGCTTGCCCGGGTGGGTGAACGCGTCATCCAGGCCGATGTGGATGAAATCGCGGTGAAGACCCGCCGCGAGCCGCACCGTGTCCTGATTCCAGTAGAGGATGTCGAACGCCGGCGGCGGCTTGCCGAGAAGATAGTTGTTGACGACGTAGTTCCAGACGAGATCGTTGGGGCGCAGCCACGTGAACACGCCGGCGAGCGCCTGCCCATCCAGGTAGCCCTTGCGGGCTGACTCCGCGACAGCGGCGGCCGCGACGTCGCGGCTGGCCAGCGCCGACATCGTTCCCTCGGTCTGGTTGTCGAGCGCGCACACCATCAGCGTGAGGCTCGCCACGCCTGCGAGTTCGCCGGTCGCAGCCAACTGTCCCAGCAGCCCAGCGGTGATGATGCCGCCCGAACACGCTGCCGCGAGGTTGACCTTGGGCTGCGCGGCAATCGACGCGACAGCGTCGCGCGCCTCCGCGACAGCCTGGGCGTAGGTGTCGAGGTCAAAGTGTCCCTGCTCCTGGCCCGGGTTGCGCCACGAGACCATGAAGACCTGATGCCCCTGGGCGAGATAGTGCTCGGCGATGCTCCGACCAGGCGAGATGTCGAGGATGTAGTACTTGTTGATCGTCGGCGGGATGAAGAGCAGCGGGACTTCGCGAACCCGCTCGGTCGACGGCCTGTACTGGATCAGCTCGAGCACTTCGTCGCGCATGACCACCGACCCCGGTGTGACCGCCAGGTTCCGGCCGACCTCGAACTTGCTCGTGTCAACCGTCGCCGGCAAACGGGATGAGGTCGTGAGATCACGTGCCAGTCGCCTCGCGCCCCGGACGAGATTGCCTCCACCCGTGTTGACCGTCTCCTTGATGACCTCGGGGTTCGACCACGGGAAATTTGTCGGCGCGATCGCGTCGAGCACGTTTCCGGCCGCCAGCCGCGCGCGGCGTTCTGCCCGCCAATCCACCTCCGCGTCGGACACCAAGCCGTCCACTGTCTCGCCGAGCGCGAGATAGCTTTGGAGCAGACGGCGAAACAGCCAGTTGCGCTCCCATGCCGGATCGCCGAATCGCCTGTCGCCTTTCGCCGGGGCGAGCTGCGACCGCCCTGCGGCCACGAGCCGGAGCTCGGCCGCGAGGGAGCTCGTGCGCGCCGCCACTTTTCCCGGGTGGAGCGCCAGTCCGGCCCCGACCTTGACCGCCGATCCGGGCGCCACGAACCTCGGGGCTCCCCCCGCCGCCGCCTCGGACAGCATCACGTCCAGCCCGGACCGCGCCGCCTCGCTGGTACGCCGAACGCGTGATGGTGTCCGCGCCGTCCCGGTGTCGTCGCTCATGCGAGCACTAAGCTAACGGACCGGCGGCGGTCCGGCCAGGGCAGCCGACGGGGTCGAGGAGAGAAGCGATGTCGCTCACGACAGGTGCCGTGTCCGGAACGTTTCTCGCCCTGCTCACGCCCGCGGAGCAGGTCGCGATCTCGGAGCTCGGAGCGCACCGCAACTATCCCCGCGGCGCGGTCCTCATGTACGAGCGTGAGCCTGGCGATCATGTGATGGTCCTCCAGAGCGGGCGAGCGAAGGTCAGTCGTGTAGAGGCTGGCGGCCACGAAACCCTGCTGAGTATCCGCGATCCCGGCGACATCCTCGGGGAGCTCGCTTTCATCGACGGCGCCGCCCGCCTCGCCAGCGTCACCGCGCTTGAGCCGGTTGACGCGCTTGTAATCACTTCGAGTGTGTTCCGCAAGCACCTGGAGACGGCGCCCCGCGTTGCCGTCGCGCTGCTCGAGGTGATCACCAACCGCCTACGAGACACCACGATCAAGCGCACGCAGTTCTTGGGCTCCGACACCATCGGCCGCCTCGCTGCGCGGATCGTGGAGCTCGCCGATCGATACGGAAGCGCCCGCCCGGAGGGCGTCGAAATTGAGCTGGCGCTCTCGCAGGATGAGCTCGCGTCGTGGACGGCCGCGTCGCGTGCCGGCGTCGCGAAGGCGCTTCAGACGCTCAGAGACCTGGGCTGGATCGAGACGCACCGGCGCCGGCTCGTGGTCCGCGATCTCGAGGCCCTGCGCAGCAGGAGCGCGTAGGCGATCGCGCACACCGCGCGGGTCCAGGATTAGACAGAACCAACGTCCAACATTTGGTTGGGCCCGACGCCGGCGCGAGCGATATTCGTGGCGGTCACCTGATACCGAGACATGACGGTTCGGCGATGTGGTGACGCAATGTTCCGCCACAACGAAGGGGAGCTCACATGAGCACGCTTGCACAACCTGAACGCGCGTCGAGCCGGAGGTCACGAATCGGAATGATCGTCACCTCGCTCGGCACGCTTGTCGTCATCGCTGTCGTCGTCGTCTTACTCGTAGCTCCGGGCTCGGGTACGAGCACCACCGCGACCCACCAACCGGCGCTCGCGCAGCCGGCCGTGTCGTGGCCGCTGATTCAGTACCGCGGCACGGGAGCGGCGCCCTCGACGGCGACCGCGCCGGCCGCCCAGGGCCACCAGGGCGCGCCGTACCTCCGCCACGTGCAGGGCCCCGCCCCCGTTCAGTAGCCGGCACACGAGGAGCCCCGATCGATCGGGGCTCCTCGGGCGCTCTAGAGTCTCACCGTGTCGCCGTCGGACCCGTCGATCGAGCCTACGCAGCACAGCTCGGGTTGGTGGCTTGAGGCCGTCAAGCTCGAGGAGCGGAGAGGCGAGTTGCTGAGCGCGTTCGACCTCGCCGAGCGCGGCTTGGCCGAGCATCCTGACGACCTGTGGCTCAAGCACCGCGCGGTGCTCGCGCTGGCGCGAACGGGTGCGACCGACGAGGCCGCCCGCCGCTTTGAGCAGTACGGCCTGTCCGACGTGCCGGACGAGGACGTCGCCTCGCTGGAGGCGCGAATCGCCAAGGATCTGGCGCTGGCCGCCGACGGTTCCGAGCGCCGCGGCGGGTCCGCGCGCGCGGCCCGGTTGTACGCCGCTGTGTTCGACCGAACCCGTGGCTACTACCCGGCCATCAACGCCGCGACGTTGTGGCTCGTCGCCGGGGACCTTCCACGAGCTCGAGAGCTCGCCGCGGTGGCGCTCGAGCTTCTCGCCGCTGAGGGGAGCGAGTCGTACTACGCCGCGGCTACTGAGGCGGAGGCACGGCTGCTGCGCGGCGAGACGGGGCCTGCAAGAGGGGCGCTGGAGCGAGCCGCGAGGTTGCACGGGCAGGACTACGCCGCGCTTGCGGGTACCCGCCGACAGCTGCGCCTCATCTGCCAGGTCCTCGACCTCGACGCCGGAATCCTGAGCGCGCTCGCCGGCCCCGACGTTGTCCACTTCTGCGGGCACCGAATGTCCGAGCACGACGGGGTGTGTGCGAGTGCCGAAGAAGCGCTCGCCGATCGCGTGGCGCAGGAGATCTCATCGAAGCCGCCGGGGTTCGCGTACGGCTCGCTAGCGAGTGGAGCGGACATTCTGTGGGCCGAGGCGCTGCTCGCTCGCGGCAGCGAGTTGCATGTCGTGTTGCCGTTCGCCAGGCAGGAATTCATCAACTCGTCGGTCGCCCCCGCCGGCGAGGACTGGGTCGACCGGTTCGAAAAATGCGAGGCGGCCGCCGCGTCGGTGCGCTATGCGACCGATGACGCCTATCTCGGCGACGACGTCCTGTTCCGATATGCCAGCGAACTGGCGATGGGCCTAGCGCTGTTACGAGCGCGGTACCTCGATGCGGAAGTTCGCCAGCTTGCGGTGTGGGACGGACATCCGGCGCGCGGCGCGGCCGGGACAGCCGTCGACGTCGCGACCTGGCGACGAATGGGCCGGCCAGTCACGGTCATCTCGCCAACTGTCGAGACGACTCCGACCCAGGTGGGGCGCCCCGGTGCTGGTGATGGTCCTCGGCCCCGCACATACGCCGGCGGGCGCTCGGTTCACGCGATCCTCTTCGGCGATGTCCGAGGGTTCTCGAAACTGACCGACGAGCAGTTTCCCGCCTTCGCCGATCGCTTCCTTGGCGCCTTCGCGAAGGTCCTGTCGCGACACGAGCACGACGTGCTGTCTCGCAACACGTGGGGTGACGCGATCCATGTCGTGCTCAGCGACGCGACCGCGGCCGCGCGGTGCGCGCTCGACCTCCAGGACGCGATCTCGGCGATCGACCTCGACACGGAGGGCCTGCCAAACCATCTCTCGCTCCGGCTCGGCGGCCACCTCGGTCCGGTCTTCCCGACCCCCGACCCGGTTCTCGGCCTCACCGCCTACATGGGCTCGCACGTGAGCCGCACCGCCCGCATCGAACCAGTGACGCCGGCAGGCACCGTTTACGTCACCGAGGCGTTTGCGGCCGCCCTCGTACTCGACGACAGCCGTGAGTTCGCGAGCGACTACGTCGGCCACATGGACGCCGCCAAGGACTACGGGCGGCTGCGGATGTACCGGCTGAGGCGCCGGCGCTGAACCGGGCCGGTCACGGACAGACGTGCACGTATGGCCGGTCCGGCAGGATCTGGTGGAACTCGGCCGGGGTCATGTCCCGGCCCGCCACCTGGCAGGCGAACCGCTCCCAGCTCGCGACGTCCATCGGCCATTGCGCCGCGTCTGACAGGTATTCGATCAGCAGACGACCGTCGTGCTCGAACACCGGGATCGTGATGACGTTGGGCCGGGCCGGGAACGAGCTACCGATCTGCGCGCCCGAGTGCACGTCCCAGAGAGTCGTGCTCCCGTCCCGCGACGCGATCGCCATCACCGTCCCGTCAGGTGAGAACGAAATTCCAGCGACGTTGCCCGTGGAGACCCGGAGCGCGGGCCCCTCCGCCTCCGGGGTGCGAGCGTTCCATAACAGCACCCGGCCGTCCTCTGTCCCCACGGCCAGGATACGCGAATCGGGCGAGTAGGCGATCGCCGTGGCGTGGTCGGCACGTCGTCGCCGGAAAAGCTCCACACCGGTCTGGGCGTCCCAGCTTGCGACGGTCGAGTGCGTGGTACAGCAGCCCAGTGCGGCCACCTCGCGCCCGTCGGGGCTGAAGTACAGCCCGCCGTTTCCGTCCTGCACCTCGTGACTCCAGAGCGGCCTCCCGCCTGCGACGGGGCGCACCTGGACCCGCGATGTCGTGCTGTCCTGAGCGTGCGTCTGGGCCGCGAACAGCTGGCCATCCGGGCTCACAGCCGCCCACCACACGGGCTCGCCCAGTTTGATTCTGCGCGTGACCTGGTGAGTGCGGACATCCCACAGCGTCAGATACCCGGCACTTCCGCCGGTTACGAGCGTGCGGCCATCGGGGAAGAACGCCAGCGCAGACGACACCGAACCGTCGAGCGCGGGCAGCGTCGCCGTCCGCCGCAGGGTCCGGAGGTCGACCAGCGCCACCGAGCCATCGGCCTGGTTGGTCGCCATCAGGTCGCTCTGCCGGTTCACCACTATGCCTGCCCCGACGCCACCCGACTCGTTGGGGACGTTCCAGGCGAAGGCCCGCCCCAGCCGCCGCGATCCCGCAATGTCGAACGCGACCACGGTGCCAGCCTGCGATCCGACGAGCACCGTGCGCCCGGTCGGGTCGAGGACCGCCGAAGCGCGCGCGCCCGGTGGCGCGGGAATCGTCTCGGTCAGCGATCCGCTCGCCGCGTCCCACACGTAGACGTCGCCGTGAATCGTTTCGCCGGCCAGGGTCTTGCCGTCGGGAGTGAACGCGAAACCCCGCATCCATACATTCGGAAGCGACGCGGGCAGGAGGAAGCGAGAGCGGCCGGTTCGCAGGTTAAGCATCGCGATCCGGGAATAAGCCGCCGCGAGGTCCCTGTTATTGACCGCGAGTGCGACGGTGCGGCCGTCGGGGCTGATCGCCGGCTGCCCGCCGATCGGGAAGCGCCGCGTCACCCGTCCTGTCCCGGCGTTCCACAGCAGCGTGTCGCCCTGTTGCGCCGAGCTCAGCAGCGCCCCGTCCGGAGCGAACGCCAGGCGCGGCTCGTTTTGGTCGCCGAGCAGCGGGTACTGGCGCAGCCAGATCGTGTGGCCTGTTGCGGCGTCGAGGAGCCGGAGCGTGTCCGCCGAGATCGATCCGTCTGGCGCGGCGCTGGACAGCGACAGCGCGATGTGCCGCCCTTGTGGATCGTAGGCAAGTGAAGCCCCGGGGTACGGGACGGAGGTAAAGACGCCTCGCCAGGAGCCGAGGCGACGGACCCGGCGGGTCGCCACGTCGATCGCGTAGAGGGTGGTGCGACCGACCTGGATGTTGTTGTCGGTGCTTCCTCCAACGGTCAGAACGGCGAGCGTGTCGCCGCTGGGGGAGAACGCCATCGCCTCATTGGGGATCGAGCCGCCGAGTGCCAGCGGCCGGCCGCTCGCTGTCCAGCGCGACATGTCCTCGAAACGCACGACCCCCGCGGAGTCGCCCATCGCGAGAAGCCGTCCGCTCGGATCGACGGCGAGCGATGCGATCAGGTTGTGCGACGGGCGGATGTACCGAATTGCGAACGGGTTGTTCTGGAGCTCCGCCAGCAGGTCGCCGCGCGTCTCGAGCCGGTCCTGGAGCTTCACGCCGAGGACCCCGTACAGCATCGCGAGGTCCAGATTCTTCTCGACGAGCGCCTGTGCGCCCACCCGCTCAGCGTCGGAGGTGAGGGCCTGCGCTTTGGCCGCGTTGCCGGAGTGGATCGCGTCGCTGCGGGAGATCAGGGCGAACACGAGCAGCGCCACCGACACCGCCGCCACGACGAGGCTCGCGACGACGAGGTTGCGCTGTCGGCGGGCTGAGGCGCCGCGCGCAGCGACGATGTATTCGCTCTCGAGCGCGGTCGGCCCGGGATCCTTGCCCGCGCCGGCGGCCAGCCACTGTTCTGCGGCGGCCAGGTCCGCGCCGCGCAGGAGGAAGCTCCGATCCTGCCCCGACTGCTCCCACTCGAGCGCCCTGACCGTCAGGCGGGAGTGCTCGCGATCCCACTTGAGATCGGTGTCGAGCGCCGTCATCAGGCGGTCGATCGTGGTCTCGAAGTCCCCGTCGTCCGAGGCGGGGATCCAGTTTCGGAAGCGGACATCGTCCGGGATCTCGACGTCGTCCACGCGCCTCAACGACAGGGGGACGATCCGTTTGTTGAACGCCGCCGCGTGCTCGACCTCTTCCTCGCAGAACGACGAGCGCACCGAATCGGGGCTGATCACGAACACGAACGCATCGCTGCTCTCCACCGCGCGGCGGAGCGCCTGGGGAAACACCTCGGCGTCACGGATCCCGTCGACGTCGACCCACACGTCCTTGCCCCGGTCGTGGAGCGCAGCCGTCAGTCGCCGGACGAACTCCGAGTCATGACGCGAATATGAGAGAAACACGTCCGCTACGACGGACCACCCCCAGCCCGACGGTAGCCGCGGCGCCGTGACGTGTCAACGCCGGCGCTGACGGGTAGGGTCCGCGCGTCAGGCCGCGACCAGCTCGGACCTGGAGTCGGGCAGTGCGGCCGCGAGCTCCTTGCGGGAGCTGATCCCCAGCTTGGTGAACACCTTCCGCAGGTGCCATTCGACGGTACGTGGACTCAGGAACAGCCGTGCCCCGATCTCGGGATTGGAGAGGCCGTCGCGAGCGAGGCGGGCGATCTGCCGCTCCTGAGCGGTGAGCTCGTCGCGCGTCTCGACCGTGCGCTTGCGCACCGTCTCGCCCGTTGCGACCAGTTCGATGCGCGTGCGCTCGGCGAACCCTTCCATGCCGATCGCGACGAACATGTCGTGTGCTGTGCGGAGCTGCGTGCGCGCGTCGACGCGGCGGTTCTCGCGCCGCAGCCACTCGCCGTAGAGCAGATGCACGCGGGCGAGCTCCGGCCCCAGCCTGGTCCGGCGCAGTCGTTCGATCGCCTCCCGATATAGGCGCTCGGCGGTCTCGCCATCGCTCAGCAGCGCGCGCGAGCGCGCCTCGATCCCGAGCCCCCAGTCGGTACCGCTGGCGTGCGTGTGTGCGACGAGTCGATCGAGAGCGCCGTCCGCGAGCTCCGTCCGCCCGCTCCGCGTCGCAGCTTCGATCAGTTCGCTCAGTGACCAGGCCGAAACGAACAACTCGGGCGTGTCGTCGCTCGCATCCCGGGCCACGTCCAGGGCCTCCTCGTAGTGGCCGAGAGCGTTGTGGACGACCGAGCTCGCCCAGCGCGCGTACTGGACGGCGGTTCCCTGACCGCCGGCGGTGGCGTCCGTGATGGTGGCGTCGATTAGCTCGAAGGCCTCGGCTTCCCGCCCCCGCAAGGCGGTGAGCACGAGGGCGCCATAAGGGGCGACATGGGTTCCCGTCGCCTCCGTCACCGCATCGGCCTCAGCGATCAACAGGGCCGCATTCCCCAGCTCGCCGCCCAACGAGACAGCTTGAGCGAGGACGTTGACGCCGACCGCTAGCACGGCCAGCGCGCCCGCATCGCGGGCGACCTGGACCTCGCGGGTGGCAACCGCCAGGCAGGTGTCGTAATCCCACACCACCACGGCGGCCGCCGTCGCGAGCCACCCCCAGCGGAGCACCTCCTCGACCGAGACCTCGTCGCCGGCAAATCCGCTGGCTGCGCGCGCCAGTATTGGCTCTGCAGCAGGGCGGCCGTCGGTGAAGAGCAGCGCAAAGCCGTCCAGCAAAAGATCGGATGGACTCGGAGGGTCCGCCGCCCGGGGGGCTGACCGAGCTTCCCGCGAGATGTCGCGCAGGTTGGCGGAGCCCGCAAGCCGCCCCGCGAACAGCGCCGCGCTCCACGCGTCGAGGTACGTTTCACGCGCGAGCTTTGGATCGAGCGGCTCGAGAGTCTTGGCGGCCCTGAGCAGCAGTGGCGGTGCATCGCTGCCGTGGCTTTGCGAATACGAGGCCTCGGCGCGCAACAGGTCGAGCCGGGCGCGCTGGAGTTCATCGAGCGCCCCCGCTTCCGCTGCCGCCAGCAGGCTGAGGGCTGTATCGAACGCGCCGGCGTTGAGGCTCGCGTGCGCGGCGGCGAGCGCCCGGTCCGGCTGGCGATCGGAATCGCCGGTGAGCGCGACCGCACGCTGCATGAACGCCGCTGCCGCGGCAAAGCCACCGCGCGCCTGCGCGCGGCCGGCCGAGCGCTCCAGCTCCAAGGCGACGTCCTCATCAGGACCCGGCGTCGCCATCGCGAGATGCCACGCACGACGATCCGGATCCAAGTCCCGATCGGTCGCATCGGCCAGCGCCCGGTGCACCGCCCGGCGCTCGTGCTCAGGCGCCGAACCGTACACGGCGGAGCGGACGAGAGGATGGCGGAACGTCATCCGCTCGCCGATGGTCAGCAGACCATCGGTCTCGACGCCCGCGGCCGCCGAGACCCCGATCCCGAGGCGCTCGGCCGCGCGCCAGACCAGCACAGGGTCGCCTACCGGCTCCCCGGCCGCGATCAGGAGCAGCAGCCGGGTGTCGTCGGGGAGCGCCTCGAGCCGCCGCACGAAGGACTCCTCGATCCTCCCGGACAACTCCTGCCTGAGCGGCAGCCCGAACCCGCTCACCAATTCCGTCGCCGTCAACCCGCGCGGCAGCTCCAACAGCGCCAGCGGATTCCCCCGCGTCTCGGCCACAATCCGATCACGAACTCGCTGGTCGACCACGAACCGCACGACCGAGCCGAGCAGCGCGTGGGCATCGGCATTGTCCAGGCCGCCAACGTCGAAGTCCGGGATGCCATCGAGCTCCTCGACGGTCTCGCGCGCGGCGAACACAAGCCCTACCGGCTCCGCCAGCAGCCGCCGCGCCGTGAACGCCAGCGTCCGGGCCGACTCCTGATCCAGCCACTGTGCGTCATCGACGACGCAGAGGAGCGGACGCTTGTCCGCTGCTTCGGACAACAGGCTCAATACCGCCAGCCCAACCAGGAACCGGTTGGGCGTCGCTCCTTCACTCAGCCCAAACACGGTCTGGAGCGCCATGCGCTGCGGTGCAGGAAGCCGGTCCACGCGATCGAGCATCGGCGCGCACAGCTGATGAAGACTGGCGAAGGCCAGCTCCATCTCTGACTCGACGCCCGCCGCTCGGAAGATCTGTACATCTGGCGCCTCCTGGACCATGTAGTCGAGCAGCGCGGTCTTGCCCACGCCAGCCTCGCCTCGCAGCAGCAGCGTGCGGCTTTCGCCACCTCGAATAGCGGCAAGCATCCCGTTCAGAAGGGCGGATTCGCGGCGCCGCCCATGAAGCATCAGCGACCTCCCCGGTCAGGGCTTGGGCTACCCATGAGCAGCTACCCATGCTAAACGACCGAAACAGTCCGGATTCAGGCTGATGCGGTTCGCCGCGACCGACGGACCAGCGGAGAGGGAGGGATTCGAACCGTCGATGGACGAAACCGGCCACACCGGTTTTCGAGACCGGGGCGGAGGTCTCGAATCGCCCATGGAATATGGGGATTCGGGTCGGGGGGAACGAAAAAGGGAACGGCGTGCCATCAGCTGATGACGGTGCGCCCGGCGTTCCTGCGGCGCGGCCCGGCCCGGCCCTGCTCTGCCCGCCGGCGCTTCGGAGTCGGTGGCGCGACGGCGAGGCAGGGCGGGGCGCGGCAGCCGGGTCTGGCCACGTCAGGCTGCCGGGCTGAGGCGGCCGTCTCGGTGGGCCTTCCGGACTTGGCTCAGACTGCGACGGGACCGGAGCAGGGAGAGGATCGCGACGCCACCGCGGTGGACGCGCACCTCGGCGTTGCGCATCTCACCGCCGAGCCTGATCCGGCGCCCATCGGGGGCGCCGGCTCCCGTCCAGTCCTTCACCCGGCCACGACCGACGCGGCGCAGGTCGCCATCATCGATGCTCGCCCCGTCGGGTACCAGGAGCTTGACGCTGGCGTGATCGATGTCGAGCGCGATATCAGTCACGCCTGGCGCGATTTTCGGCAGCATCAGGTCGAGCACGGCGAGGCCGCGGGAAGCGCGCACGTCGAAGCGGCGGGCGGTCGTCCAGTCGCCCAGGCGCTTGACGGACCGGATATGGCCGCGGACGTGAACGGTTTCACTATCTGCATGTGTCCTGGTGGGGCTCCTTCGCCCTACGAGGGCGTGTTTGGGTTTAGCCGCGCCGATACTTGGCGACGGCGAGGGGTAGCGAGATCACGAGGATTGCGAGTGTCCAGATCAGGGCGCGGGTGATGTAGTACGAGCTGGGGTGGCCGAGCAGCGCGTGTGCGTGTGATCCGAGCGTCAGCGATCTCACGGCGTCGACCATGTAGGTCAGCGGTTGGTGGTTGGCGAACGCCTGCAGCCATCCGGGCATCGAGCTCACAGGCACATAGGCGCTGGAGATGAACACGAGCGGGAACACGATCATTCCCATGCCTTGGGCGGCTTGCGCGTTGCCGGCGAACATGCCCATCGTGATGAACAGCCACTCGAACGCGAACCCGAAGACGATCACGAGTCCGAACGCGGCCAACCCGTCGATCGCCGAGCCGTGGAGGCTGAACCCGACCGCGAACGCCACCGCCGCGGTGAACGCGGTGCTCCAGGCGAGGAACACGGTGTCCGCCATCGCTCGGGCCGTGAGCACGGCAGCCCGTGGGATCGGGAGTGAGCGCAGGCGGTCGATGAATCCCTGCTCTAGATCCTCGGCCATCGCGGTCGCGGTCCCCATGCCGGTGAACAGGACTCCGGTCGCGATGAACCCGGGGACCAGGTAGTCGACATAGGACATTCCGGCGATGTGGATCGCGCCGCCGAACATGTAGCGGTAGATCAGGAAGAACAGCGACATCTGGACCGTGGCGAGCACGATCAGCTGCGGTGTGCGCACGTAGCGCAGCAGCGAGCGACGCGCCACGGTCAGAGTGCTCTTCGCCAGACCGGTCTGGCGGCGGGCTGCTGTCGCCGGGCTTTGGTCGAGTGTCGAAGCGATGGTTGTCATGAGACAGTCGTTCCTTTCTTGTCAGGCCGCGCGAGCGGCCGTCGCGTCGTGGTCGTCGTCTGGTCGCTTTCCGGTGAGGGTGAGAAACACCTCGTCGAGGTTGGGCTGTCGCATCGCGATGTCGTCGAGCTCGACGCCCGTTGCGTAGAGCGACTGCAGTGCGGTCATCTGTCCGTCGCCGGTGGAGTCGACGCGTACGCTGACCCGTCGCGTGGCCTGGTCGATCCGCGCGACACCTTCGCCGAGCCGACCGAGCAGCTCGGCGATGGTCGCCACGTCCCGGTTGTCGCGGACGTGGACCTCGATGACGTTGCCGCCGATCCGCTGCTTGAGCTGGGCGGGAGTCCCGGCGGCGACCGCCCGACCGTGGTCGATGATCACGATCTGGCTGGCGAGATGGTCGGCCTCATCGAGGTACTGGGTGGTCAGCAGTACGTCGGTCCCGGACTGTACGAGCGCCCGGATCGCGTCCCACAGCTCGATCCGGCTCCGCGGATCCAGGCCTGTGGTGGGCTCATCGAGCAGCAGCAGCCGCGGAGCGCCGACCAGGCTCGCACCGAGGTCAAGCCTCCGACGCATCCCCCCGGAATAGGTGCGAGCCAGCCGGTCGCCGGCATCGACGAGACTGAGCTGCTCGAGCACGGCGGCGGCGCTTGCCTTCGCCGCGCGCCGGCTCAGACCGAACAGGCTGGCGACCATCTCGAGGTTCTCACGCCCGGTCATCGCCGGCTCGACGGCCGCGAACTGGCCCGCCAGACCGATCACGCGACGGACCGCGGCCGGGTTCTGGTGGGCGTCGTGGCCTGCGACGAGTAGCGTGCCCGCGTCGGCTCGCAGCAGCGTCGCCACCATCCGCACGAACGTCGTCTTGCCAGCCCCGTTCGGGCCGAGCACCGCCGTCACCTGCCCGCGCTGGGCGATCAGGTCCAGGCCGTTCAGCGCCTTGGTCTTTCCGTATTGCTTGGTGAGGCCGTGAGCCTCGATCGTGGCAGTCATCTAGCTGTCCTCCGCTTCCTTGTGGTCATCAGTGGGTGTGAATGTGGCCGCGATCTCATGCAGCCACTCCTCGGTCCATGTCAGGCGGCCTTCGCGCAAGTCGGCGATAACGCCATCAAGCCAGGCGAGCTCGGCCCGCAGAAGCGCTTGGCGGTATTCCTCCTCGAGCAGGAAGAGCCGCGGCAGGCCGGCCGGACCATCGGTCAGCACCGATTCGGTCTCGGCGAGCGCGACCGCGAGTTGCTCGGCCCGTAGCTCGAGTTCTGACTGGGCCTCCTGCGGCTTGAGCCCGAACAGGATCGAGAGGGCGGCGATGAACTCGGGGTACTCGCCCTCGGTGCCGCGGAGCATCTCGCGCAGCCACTGCCGGCCGACCTGGCGGCCGGCGTCGGTGATCGCGTACTCAACCCGGTCCGGGTAGCCCTCGACGCGGGTCGTCTGCGATACCTCGACGAGCCCGTGTCGCTGCAGCCGGTCGATCGTCTGATAGAGGCTCGCCCGGGACCGCACGTTTACCACGCGGTCCTTGCCCTGGGCCTCGAACAGCTTCTGCATCCGGTACACGTGCATTGGCTCGTTCATCAGCTGCCACAGGACAGTCAGGGCGAGAGCCGAGCGGCGGGGAGTCTTTGCTTGGATCATGGTCAGCAAGATACTAGAAATAATATAACTAGTCAATATCTGACTAAACGCCAGTCGCCTCGGCCCTTGTGGTCTGGCCCGCGTCGTACTGCCGGCGGTCCGAGACGGAAGTGGCGAATCACCGACTCGCGGCCCCTCAGGTCGGTGCCCGGTCCGCGGGGCCACGACCGGCCGCTCGTGGTGCAGGGAGTCCCGAGCGCCGCGGCGCTCCCCATGGAAGGAGCCGCGGCTGACGCCCATCGCTTCGCGCGGGACGGGGCATCTCGCGACCTCGTGGTCTGCGCTCGGCTTCGCGCTGCCGTTCGGCGGCCAGAGCTCGCGCCAGTTCTAGGTGGAGGAGTGATTGCATGGGCGGGACAGTCTCAGCGCTCCCGTCCGGTCGCATCGGGTGCGCCGCCAGTGGGTCGCCGGTCGCCTGACCACTGTCTGCGTGGACGAGCCGCGAGATGCACGCCCAGGGAGCTGCGCAATGATTCCCGTGATGGGCAGTTCTGAGCCGGATCAGCGGGTTGCGGGACTCGTCGGGCGTGAGCGGGTCTGCGTGGTGATCGATCGGCTGCTTGAGAGAGCGGAGAGGGGAGAGAGCGGCTCCCTCGTGCTGCGCGCGGAAGCCGGAGTGGGAAAGACAGCGTTGCTTCGACATGCCGCGGCTCGCGCCGTCGGAACGACGGTGCTGTCGGTGACGGGTATCGAAGCGGAGTCGGACCTCGACTTCGCTGGGATTCACAGCCTGGTGCGACCGATCGTCGGGCTGCTCCCGCGGTTGCCTGCGCCCCAGCGCGCCGCACTGGCGGCCGGTCTCGGTCTGATACCTGCCGCAGGCTCGGATCGCTTCTTGGTGTCGGCAGGCGTCCTGTCGCTGCTCGCCGAAGCGGCCGAGGAGTGCCCGCTCCTGTGCGTGATCGATGACGCGCAGTGGCTGGATACTCCATCCGCCGATGCGTTGGTGTTCACGGCTCGGCGCGTTGGTGCCGAGGGAATTGCCTTCCTGTTCGCGGCCCGCGATGGCGAGCGTCGTTACTTCGACGCCCAGGGCCTCGACGAGCTGGTTCTCGCGGGGCTCGATCACTCCTCGGCGCGAGTCCTACTCGACCGGGGAACCCCCGAGCTCGCGCCCGCAGTGCGGGAGCGGTTGCTCGAGGATGCGGCCGGGAACCCACTCGCGCTGCTGGAGCTTCCCGCCGGCCTCTCAGAGACGCAGCTAGCCGGCCGGGCGCTCTTGCCCGACGCGATACCGCTGAACTCACGCCTGCAGGCTGCCTTCAGTCAACGGGTCCAGCGGCTACCCAACTCCACGCAGGCGGCTCTGCTGCTCGCTGCTGCGGAGGCAGACGGTGAGCCTGCAATCGTTCTGCGCGCCGCCGCCGCGCTCGGCCTGGCGTCCGAATCGCTTGACGCGGCGGAGCGGGCAGGCCTAATCGACGCCAGTGCGGAGCGGCTCAGCTTCCGGCACCCGCTCGTCCGCTCAGCGGTGTACGAGTCGGCGACACTTGCCGAGCGTCGACGGGCTCATGCCGCCCTGGCCGAAGCCTGTTCGGGGCCCGAGCATGCCGACCGTCGGGTCTGGCACCGGTCGGTGGCGACCATCGGCGCCGATGAGGAGATCGCCGCCGAGCTCGAGGCATCCGCCGAGCGCTCGGAGCTACGCGGGGGACACGCGTCGGCGGCGACCGCATTCGAGCGGGCCGCCAGGCTCAGCGATACGGATCAGGCGCGTGGCAAGCGGCTCGGTGCCGCGGCCAGGACCGCCCTCGCGGCGGGACAACTGGGTCGCGCCGGCGATCTCGTGCGCCGCGCTCTCCCACTTGTCAGTCGTGCGGAACGCCCCCGTCTGCTGGGCCTCAGCGCGATCATCGAGAGCTTCACCGGCTCCCTGGCGGAGGCCGTCACCACGCTGCAGGACGGGATCGCCGCCAGCGAAGATCCGTCGCTGAGCCTCGAGATGCTCCTGGACGGGTTTGGCTTGACCGTGTACCTGGCCGACTACGAGAAGATGCATGAACTGTGCGTGCGGGCTGCCGAGTTCCCGCCGGTCACCGACGCCGATCGCTTCATCGTGACGGTTCTAACCGGTGCAGCCGCCGAGCTGGATGGCGACTACCGACGCGCGAAGGAGCTGTTGGAATGCGCGATCGAGATCGCGACCCGTCTCGACGACGTCCGCTACCTAATCTGGGTGTCAGCCGGTGCCGGTCGAGCAGGCAACTGGGGTGACGGTCTGCCCTACGCCCGCCGAGCAGTTCGCCTCGCACGCGAACACGCGCTCGTGTCGACACTGCCGTACGCCCTCGAGGCCCAAGCGACACAACTGCTCGGACGAGGCCAATTCGACCTCGCACTTGCCTCGGCCGAGGAGGGCCGAAGCCTCGCGCTCGACCTCGGGCAGCAATGGATCGCGACCTGGAACCTGGCTGATCTCGCGATGGTCCACGCGGTGCGCGGCCATGAAACAGAGGTGCGGGCGTGCGTCGGAAAATTGGAGGCCGAGGCCGCGAGCAGCACACCGCTTGTGAGAGCACGCATCGCCCGGGCGCTTGGACTTCTCGATCTCGGCCACGGACGGCCGTCAGAAGCGCTCGACCAACTCCTGTTCTCGATCAACACGGTGCGCCCCGAGTCAAACCCGTCGGTCGTGCTCGGCGTCCCGGACGCGGCTGAGGCCGCGTTGCGCGCCCAGCGGCTGGACGACGTGAGGAGCCACTTCGATCACTTCGAACGGTGGGTCGAGCGGTATCCGAACCGCGCCCGGCTGGCGCTACTCGCACGGTGTCGCGCGCTCGTGGAAGGCTCCGACGCAGACCGACATTACGCCGAGGCCATCGAGCTTGCCGACGCGCTGTCGCCGTTCGAGCGAGCGCGCACCGAGCTCCTATGCGGCGAGTGGCTCCGCCGCCACCGGCGGCGCATCGACGCTCGCCGCCACCTACGCGCTGCACTGGCAACGTTCGAGCAACACTCTGCGACGCCATGGGCAGACCGCGCGCGCGGCGAGCTGCGCGCCAGCGGCGAGAGCGCCCGCAAACGCGACCCCTCCACGCGAGACCAGCTCACACCCCAGGAGCTCAACATCGCCGGCCTCGCCGCCGACGGGCTCACGAACGCCGAGATCGGAGCCCAGCTCTTCCTCAGCCCCCGCACGATCGACTACCACCTGAGAAAGGTGTTCGCCAAGCTCGAGATCGTCTCGCGAGCCGATCTCGACAGCGTCGAGCTGGGCGAACCCGTTAGCCACTGACCGAGCTGTCGACGTGCAACAGCAACCGTTCGCTTCCCCGGCACCCCACTCGGACACCGCACGGCAGCCCCTCAAGCCCAACCACCCTTCATCGCTATGCACTCCGCCCCTAACCCAATGACGCTGCACCCAGTCGCCAGCCACCGGCGTGTCGCGTTCCTCCCAGGCGCCCGGCCGGCAGCGCCTGGTCGAGATGACCCGGGCCGCGCCCACGTCCTTGCAGCGTGCCGTGTCCGAAACCCGACTGAGCCGACGACGAGGGCCAGGACGACCATGTATCGGACCGGTTTCATCACGCCGCCTCCTGCTCGAGCTCGTCCGGCTCGCTGTCGCGGACGGCGACCACTGCCGTCAGCCGCCGCCGCGAGGGACGCAGCGACAGCAGGGCGATCAGTGCGCCAACGCCGACCGCGCCGGCGGCGATCGCCCAGCCCAGGTGAAAGCCGCCGGTGAGCGCCTGGAGGTGGTGCTGTCCTAGGCCGGCCAGCACCTTGGCGCGCTCGGCCGCGACGGTGGCCAGCGCTGCGGTCCCGATCGCGACTGAGATCTGTTGCGAGGCGTTGAGGATTCCGGAGGCGAGACCGGCGTCGGCGATTGGTACGTCGGCCATCGCGATGGTGGTCAGCGGCAGGAACGACAACCCCGCGCCGAGACCGAGCAGCGCGAACGGCAGCGCGATCGCGGGGAAGTAGCTCGTGTGCGTCGGCAGTCGCGAGAGCAGCACGAGCGCGGCGGCGATCGCCGCCAGGCCGGCGAACACCACCCTTGTGGCGCCGAACTGGCGCATCAGCCGGGCGGTCACCCCGAGCGAGAGCAGGCCGATGAGCAGCGTCAGCGGCAGGAACGCGAGGCCGGTCTGGAGCGCCCCGTAGCCGTGCACGTGCTGGAGGTAGAGCACGCCGAGCCGGCGTGGAGAGGGGGGGGGGGGGTAGGGAGGGGGAGAGGGGAGGCGGGAAAAATAAGCTAAGGGAGACACACAAGAGTTTTGGAGGCGCAGCGCGCAGTTTGGATGCCGCAGAGCGCGTGTTCGCTCGTGACGGCCTGCGCGGCGCCTCGGTCGACACGATCGCGTTGGAGGCCGGCTACTCGACCGGCGCCGTCTACTCCAACTTCAAGGGCAAGGAGGACCTGTTCCTCACCCTGGTGGAAGAGCGCATCGACCCACGGTTGGCGAAGGTGTACGAGGCTATGGAGGCCGAGCTCGCGGCCGGCGCCGCGCCGCTCGAGGCGGCCCGCCGCTTCGTGTCCACGCTCCGAGGCGAACGCGACGCGTTCGTGCTACTGATCGACTTCTGGGGCCAGGCGGTGCGCGACCCCATCGCAGCCGAGCGATTCGCCCAGCGCCACGCCCGCCTTCGAGCCACCGTCGCACACCTCCTCGACGCCGCGATCCCCGGGCGCGAAGCCGGACTCGGGCTCCCGACCGACCAGCTCGCCACCACCCTAATCGCGCTCGCCAACGGCTTCGCGATCGAACTCCTCGCCGACCCCGACGCCGTCCCCGACGACCTCTTCGCCCACGCCATCGGCGCGCTCGTACAAGGCTCCCGCGCCCCTCGATGACCAGCCCGACCGCCTGCTCTCCTCGTGCTGCGTGGGCGACAACAAGAGGCGTCGGCTATCCGCGCGTCCGATCAATAGTTAGTGTGCATCGCGGCCGCCACCTCCGTCAGCGTGCGCTGGGCGATACTTCGAGCAGTCCGGCTCCCGTCCCGCAGAATTGTCCTGAGATAGCCGCGGTCACGCATGAGTTCGGATCGGCGGTCACGAATTGGTCCTAGCCGCTCGTTGACAGCCTCGGTGGCACGGCGTTTGAGCTCGGCGGCCCCGCGGCTGCCGATCTCCTCCGCGACCTGCCTGGGGTCGAGCTCCTCGCACAATGCGGTGAGCAGGACGAGGTTTGAGACCCCGGGACGGTTCTCCGGGTCGTAGGTGATCCTCGCGTCCGAATCGGTCTTGGCCTGGCGCAATAGTCGCGCCGTCTCATCGGCGCTCGCGGCGAGCGCGATCGCGTTGTTACGGCTCTTGCTCATCTTGCGTGCATCGATCCCCAGGAGAACGGGGGCGTCGCTCAGCAGCGCCTCGGGCACAGGAAAGACGGGACACTCCGGCGCGTAACGCCGGTTGAACCGTCGCGCGATCGCGCGGGCCTGCTCGACGTGCGGAAGCTGATCGGCGCCAACGGGCACGAGCGTGCCCTTGCAGAACAGGATGTCGGCAGCTTGATGCACGGGGTAGGTGAGCATCAGCCCATTGAGTGCCATCATCCCGCAGGCAGCCGCCTCCTCTTTGACCGTGGGGTTGCGAAGCAGCTCGGGCACCGTGACCAAGCTCAGAAACGGCAACAGCAACTGATTGAGCTCGGGCACGAGCGAGTGGGCGAAGATCGTCGCCCGTGTCGGGTCGATCCCGACGGCCAGGTAGTCGGCGACGAGCTCCTCCACGTCGCCCGCAAGCGTCGCCGGGCTATCGCGGTCGGTGATCGTTTGATAATCGGGAATCACCACCATCAGATCCACCCCCTGCTCTTGGAGCCGGACCCGGTTGAGCAAGGTTCCGAAAAAATGACCGAGATGCAGCTGACCGGTCGGGCGATCGCCAGTCAACACTCGCGGAACGAACACCCCAAAGCGCGAATCGGCAGAAGAATCCGGATCAATCATGGAAGGCCTTTCGTACAGGACCCAGTGAAGATGGCGTCACGACGCCGGCATCGCACGTGACACCACCTCCAGCTAGCCATGCGGCCGTCGTGGGGCTAAGCGGCTTCCTCGAGCTCGATCGTCTCGGGGACGCTCACGACCTCGTCCTCCTGTACCGCGGGGGCGCGTAGCAGCACTGCTGCAAGAGCGACGGCGGCGATCACTAGGACCGTGCCGATCGTGAACGCGAGGTGGTACCCGCTGGTCAGCGAGCTCGCGATCGACGCGCCGTGCGCTTGAGCGCTGCTGGTCCGGTTGGTGGCGAGCGTTGCCAGCACCGCGAGGCCGAGCGCGCCGCCCACCTGCTGGGTGGTGTTGACCAGACCTGAGGCGAGGCCCGAGTCCTCGGCGGTCGCGGCCGACATCGCGAGTGTCATCAGCGAGGGGAACGCGACGCCCGCTCCCACGCCGAACAGGATCATCGTCGGCAGCAGGTCGGCGAGGTAGTGCGCGTGGATCGGAGCGTTGCGGAACAGCACAAGGCCGATCGCGACGAGCACGAGGCCCGGAAGCAGCGTCGCCTTGGCGCCGAAGCGCATAATCAGCCGTGCGGCCAGGCCCAGCGACATCGTGGCGATTCCCAGTGCGACCGGGAGGAACGCCAGCCCCACTTGGATCGCGTCATAGTGCAGCACCCGCTGCATGTACAGCGCACCGAGGAAGAACATCCCGAACAGGCCCGCGACTATCAGCACCTGGACGAGGTTCGCCCCGGTGACCGTGCGCGAGCGGAACACGCGCAGCGGCACCAACGGGCTGGCGGCGCGCGCCTGACGGTAGACGAAGCCCGCCATCAGGGCCAGTGAGATGGCCCCGAATCCCAGCGTGTGCGTCGACCCCCACGCGAAGTGGCCGGCCTCGACGATCGTGTAGACGCCAAGCATCAGCGAGCTGACCAGCAGCATCGCGCCCAGCGTGTCAGCGCCCCGCTCGAGCCCGGGACCGTGATCGTCGGGGAGCAGCCGGATCGCCGACAGCGCCGTCGCGATCCCGATCGGCAGGTTGACGAAGAAGATCCAGTGCCAGTTGATGCTCTGGGTGATGATCCCTCCGAGCAACAGACCGAGGGCTCCGCCGGCCGCCGCAACGAAGCTGTAGACCGCGATCGCCTTCGCCTGCTCAGCGGGCTTGGGGAACATCGTCACGATCATCCCGAGGATCACCGCAGATGTCATGGCTCCGCCGATCCCCTGGACGAACCGCGCGCCGATCAGCAGACCCTGGCTCTGTGCCAGCCCGCACAGCATCGACGCGGTCGTGAACAGCGCCAGCCCGCCGAGGAAGATTCGGCGCCGGCCGATCAGATCGCCGAGGCGACCGACCAGCAGCAGCAGTCCGCCGAACGCGATCAAGTACGCGTTGACGACCCAGGCGAGGCTGGATTGCGAGAAGTGCAGATCGCTCTGGATCGACGGCAGCGCTACGTTCACGATCGTCTGGTCGAGAATGATCATCAGAAAGCCCGCGCATAGCGCGACGAGCGCGATCCAGCGCCGGCTGTCGTCGGTTCGGAGCGTTTGGACCGAGGCTTCAGTGCGGGATGTCACGACTCAGCCTCGCATTCGTCGGTTGGGTCCGGCCGCGCCGGGCTCGAAGCCACCGCACAAGCGACTTGCCCACTGCGACGCGGTGACTATGTGCCACCTCGTTTGCCAACCGCACCGCGGCGGCTTCCTTGTGAAGCTCGCTGACTCGGGAGAGCATTAATTGACGTGTGATGTGATTGCTGGTCATGCTGTGCCTGCGCTGACGGTTGGGAGCAAGTACGCGTATGGGTGGTGGAATGCATCGAGCGCGTCGGCCCCGGGAACGATGAGCTCAAACGACTCGCCGCTTCGCCCATCCTCGACGGCGAGGAACACGTGATTCGTGCGCGAGCTCCACAACAACCTGACGTCGATGCCATCGTTCGTCCGGTGATCAAGCTCGCGGATCGCTGTGTGCGGTGTTGTGGACATGAACATCGCGCGAAAGCGTCCCACTGTCGGACGATTGCGAGAATGGGGCTCACCGGTGTCCGCGGGTGCGGTTAACCGCACCCGCTGACAAGCGTCTAACTGCGCAGGAAGGTGAGGACGGCGAGCACGCGACGGTGCGTATCGCCAGCGGCTGTCAAATGGAGCTTCTGAAAGATGCTCGTCACGTGCTTCTCCACAGCGCGCTCGGTGACGACGATGCGTTCGGCGATCGCGATGTTCGAGAGGCCCTCAGCCATCAGCTCGAGCACCTCTCGCTCGCGCGGCGTGAGTTCGGCGAGCGGATCGTCTCGGCGCCGGCGGCCGACCAGCCGAGAGACGACCGAGGAATCGAGCGCCGAGCCACCCGCCGCAACCCGGCGCACGGCCGCGGTGAACTCCGGTAGGTCGTTGATGCGGTCCTTGAGCAGGTAGCCGATGCCGTCGGCGCAATCCTCGAGTAGCTCGATCGCGTAGCCGGGTTCGGCGTACTGCGAGAGCACGAGCACCGCAGTGTGTGGGTGGTTGGCCCGGATCTCCTTCGCCGCCCTGAGGCCCTCGTCGGTGTGTGTCGGGGGCATCCGTATGTCAACAAGCGCGACGTCGGGCTCATACGACCGGACCTTGAGCAACAGGTCGGCGGCCGTGCCGCTGCGGCCCACGACCTCGAAACCGTCGTCTTGGAGTAGGCGCGCAACTCCCTCGCGCAGCAGCACCGAGTCGTCAGCGACGACGACGCGAGTGCGGTCGGCGACGGCCGCCTCGTCGGCCCCGGCCGGTGGATGGGGTAGTTCGTTCATGTCGAGACCTCCCGGGAAGCAAGCGGAGTTCTGCGCCCGCGGGCACACACCCAGGTCGACAGCTCAACCGCTTAGCGCAGACCAAGGCGAGCGTCGCAGTCCTGATCATGGTAGACCCCGGCTCGGGCGGTGGCTACTACCCGAGGCGCCGGCGGCAGGCCGTCTCGCAAATTGTCATGATTCTGACCGCTCGAGGGCCCGTCTGACACTGTGCCCATCGTGATCTGACAGCGCGAAGTTGTCGGGATCCTGACACATACGATTCCCAGCACGGCTGGACGCGTTGTTGACCACATTTGCGCGCTAGGCTGACTCGCGAGGAGGCGTATGCCGTGAGCGCAGAGCTAGTACGAGGTGCGCGTGAGCCTCGCCCGCTGCTGTCAGGTCTGCGACGCATGACGCCGTGGGGTCTCGTGTTGGCGGGTTCGGCCGCGACGCTGCTCATCGCGGGCGCCGTGCTCGGTGCTCTGTGGCTTTCGAGTGCCGAGACTCGTAATGTCTCCTTGCATCTGCCGGCCTCGCTGGGCGGGATTGAGCTACACGTGCAGTCGGGCGACGTCGCGATCGTCGGCGGTAGCCAGACAGGGGTCTCGGTTTCGAGCTCCGATCGCTCCGTGTTTGGACATGGCCCGCGCGAGCGGCGCTCCCTCCGTGGGGGCATCCTCCGGATCTCCTCAAGCTGCCCGCAGATGGTGGTAGGCGCGTGCAGCGCCAGCTACCGCATTGACGTCCCCAACGATGTGCCGATCAGCATCCGCACAGAGCACGGAGACATCCGGCTGGACGGCTATCGCGGCTCTGCCGACATCGCGACCGACACCGGCGCGATCAACGTCGAAGGCTATTGCGGCTTCGTGCTTGGCGCCGCCTCGGCCAGCGGTGACGTCACAGTCTCGACCGCGTGCTCGCCGGAACGACTCACGCTGCGCAGCGATAGCGGTGACGTGTCCGCCACCGTTCCGCCCGGGAACTATGGGATTCAGGCCGCGTCCAACGCGGGCTCTACCAGCGTGAGAGGGCTCATCGACGACGGCGGAGCGCCGTGGGCGATCCAGGCCCTTTCGAACACGGGCAACGTCAGGTTGAGCGCGGGATCATGACGGCGCTCGAACTCAGTGCCGGCGGACAGCTGGCGATTCCGCGCCGGCTCCTCGACGCGGTCCGCACGCTGCTGTTTCTGCTGGTGAGCCTGGTGGTCGGTATTGGCGACCTGGTGTTCCTGCCGATCGCTGCAATCGCTGGTCCTGCGGCGGTTCGGCGCATGCTCGAGTTCGAACGAGCGCTCGTCAACCGGCTGCTGTGCGCGCGCGTCCCGGCTCCGCCGCCTCTGGCGCCCGACACGACGGTGACACGACAGCACCTCGCGTTCCTGGCCGGAAAGCTTCCGATCACCTTGGGTGCGGCGATCCTGTGTTCGCTCCCGACGGCGCTGTTCGTGGAGCTGGTGGTGCACTCGATCCAAGGGCTCACTGCGAGCACCAACTCATATCTCGGGCCGTGGCCCCTTGGTCCCGTCCTCGGACTTGTGCTCCTGCTCCTCGCGATACCGGCCCTGATGCTGTCCGTGGGCGCCCTTGAGGCGATGGCGGCATTGATTTCGCAAGTCAGCCGACGTGGCCTCTCGAGCCCGGCAGGCGCCACCGTGCCCGTGCGGGAGGCGCTCGCCGAGCGGCTGGGCGATCGAACGCTCGCGATCGCGTATTGGCTTCCCGAGGGGCAGCAGTTCGTCGACGAGCGGGGCCATCCGGTCACGCTTCCCGAGCCGGGCGCGTCCAAGGCATGGACCGCGGTGGAGCACCACGGCAACCGGGTAGCCGCGATCATCCACGATGCGGAGCTGCAGGCCCGCCCCGAGTTCGTGGAGGCGGCGGCGGCCGGAGCAGTGCTGGCGCTGGATAACGAGCGGCTCAAGGCCGATCTCAACGCCCGGCTGCAGGACCTGCGCGCCTCGCGTCGACGGATCGTTGAGGCCACCGTCACGACCCGCCGCCGACTCGAGCGCGATCTACACGATGGGGCCCAGCAGCGCCTCGTCTCGATGTCTCTCGATCTCCAGCTTTTGCGTGGCCGACTGGCGGACGAGTCGGCCCTAGAGCTGCTGGATAGCGCCATTGCCACGCTCGGTGAGGCACAGACCGAATTGCGGGAGTTGGCTCGTGGGATCCACCCGCCGATGCTGGCCGACCGTGGGCTCGCTCCGGCGCTCGATGCGCTCGCCGAAAGGTCCACGGTGCCGGTGGAGCTCGATCTGCGACTGAACGGACGGCTCCCGAAGCAAGTCGAGACCGCAGGCTATTTCGTCGCCGCCGAGGCACTAACCAACGTGGTCAAGTACGCGCGCGCGACCCATGCCCGACTGACGGTCTCGGACGCCGGCGGCGTGCTCTGGCTGGAGGTCGGCGACGACGGCGTCGGCGGTGCCGATTCGGCGAACGGCAGCGGTCTAAGCGGGCTCAGCGACCGCGTCGCCGCGCTCGACGGCGAGCTGGTCGTCGACAGCCCGGTCGGCAGGGGAACGCGCGTGACGGCCAGGATCCCGTCGTCCGAGGCCGAGGCGTGAGCAGCTGCGCCCGCAGCCTCGTGCCGATCGCGTTGGGTGCGGTAGTGGCGCTCGTCGTCGCAGGCTGCGGGGGCCAGGCACCAAACGCGCTCCCGCAACAACCGGGACTGCCGGCGATCAAGGCCGACCCGGCCAACGCGCCCGTGGGCGCCGCCGCGGGGGTCAACATCTTCGGACAACGCCGCCGGCGAATCCGCTTCTTCGTGATCACGCACGGCGAGGCGTCGGACCCCTTCTGGGCGGTGGTTCAGAATGGCGCCGAGGCGGCGGCAGCCCAAATGGGGGTCTCAGTCACTTATGAGGCCCCCGACACTTACAGCATCGCGCGGATGCGTGACCTGATCAAAGCCGCGACGGCCTCGAGGCCGGCAGGCCTGGTCGTCTCGCTCCCGAATCCGGACGCGCTCGCGCCGCCGCTCCACGCCGCCGAGCGGGCCGGGATTCCCGTCATCTCGATCAACTCCGGCAGCAACGCATTCGCACGCGTCGGTGCGTTGCTGCACGTGGGCGAGGGGGAGTACCAGGCCGGGTACGCCGCCGGTCGGCGGTTACGCGCCGACCATATGCGTCGGACGCTCTGCGTAATCCACGAGGTCGGCAACGCTGCGCTCGAGCAGCGCTGCCGCGGCTTGGCCGCCGCGCTCGGCGCGCACCGCGCACCCACGAGCGTGCTCGACGTAAACCTCCAGCACACCGCCGTCGCCGAGCGCCTGATCGCCGCGGCATTGCGCGGCGGTCGGTTCGACGCGGTACTCACACTCGGCGCAGTGGTCGCGGGCCCGGCCCTTGAAGCGATCCGAAGCGATCACCTGAGCGGCCGGGTCACGTACGCCACGTTCGGGCTCACGCCCCAGGTGCTCAATGCGGTGCGCGCCGGCCAGATCGCGTTCGCGATCGATCAGCAGGAGTACCTGCAAGGCTACCTCCCGATCGTGCTGCTGACTCAATACCACTTGTATGGGGTCCTTCCTGACCGAGGAAAGCTGATCTCCACGGGTCCCGTCTTCATCACCAGACAGGACGCCGCTCACGTGCTCGAGCTCAGCAACGATGGTTTGCGGTGACACCTATGTCGACATTTGCGCTGCTTGGGGGTGGCGCGCTCATTCCAGCAGCGCGGCGAGTGCGGGACCGGACAGCTCCGCCTTGGCGAGGAAGCCGCGCGCACCGCATGGTGTGATCATGCCGGTGAAGTCACTGCCGTCGTGGCTGGAGGTGAGCACGACAGCAGGGGGCTCGAGGTCACTGGTGAGGCGCAACGCGACTTCGAACCCGTCCACGTCAGGAAGCTGTATGTCAAGCAGGACGATCGCCGGCCGCAGTTCCTTGGCGACGGCTAGCGCGGAGGCGCCGTCAGATGCCTCACCGACGACGTCGTAGCCGGCGTCCTCGAGAACGCGACGAGCACTGCTCCGAAAGCCCGGATGGTCGTCGACGATCAAAACGGTTTGCGCCATTGGGTTGATTGTCGCCAGTGATCGGGGCTGACACGGTACGGGTACCCGCACTATGCGCGGGGTTATCCGCACCGAAAAACGCCAGCAGGCCGCATCGTCATTGAGGGTCTGGGTTGCGACGCTCCCGGGGTGCCTTACACCGATTCATGGGAGGAAAGAGCGATGCAACGAACAAACGTCGCGGGGCGGGCCGGCAGATGGAGCTCGCAGCACCGCAGGGCGGCGATTCTCGGCTGGCTTGCTTTCGTGGTTATAGCGGTCTTCGTCGGCGGAGCGGTGGGTACCAA
The DNA here is from genome assembly GCA_963810015.1 of uncultured Solirubrobacterales bacterium. Lineage (GTDB taxonomy): Bacteria > Actinomycetota > Thermoleophilia > Solirubrobacterales > Solirubrobacteraceae > Palsa-465. Next base: position 161,458 of record CAWEMC010000031.1, on the reverse strand, counting down.
GCACATCCCGCAGGACAACGACGGCGTTGGCGAGTCGGGGCGTGCGCAGCAGGTCTTACACGATGAGTTTCCGCAGCCGGCCAACGAGCAGGTGCTGATTCAGAGCGCCGCGCTGACGGTGCGAGATCCGGCCTTCCGAGCGACGATTCAGGACGTGACCGGGCGGTTGTCTGCGTTGGGCACAGTCCAGAAGGTCCGCTCGCCGTTGCTGGCCGCGGACCATGGCGAAGTCTCCCGAGACGGTCACTCGGTGCTAGTCGCCTTCCAGATCACCGGCAACGCGACCAGCGCGGACAAGCGCGTTGCAGCGTCGCTCGCGGCGACCGCCGCCGCGCAGCGCGCGCATCCCAATATGCGAATCGAACAAGCTGGCGACGCCAGTTCCACCAAGGCGTTGAACAAGAGCTTCAGCGACGATTTCGCTAAAGCGCGGACGCTTTCGTTGCCGATCACTCTGCTGATCCTCGTGGTCGCATTTGGGGCTCTGCTGGCCGCCGGCATCCCGGTGTTGCTCGCCGGCACGGGCGTCGCGGCGACGCTGGGGCTGATCGCACTCGTAAGTCAGATCGCCGCCGTCGATCAGGTCGTGTCCGAGACAGTCCTGCTGATCGGAATGGCCGTGGGTGTCGACTACTCGCTGTTCTACATGCGTCGCGAGCGCGAGGAGCGGGCCGCGGGCAGGGACGAGCAGGCGGCCCTGGAGGCCGCCGCATCGACATCCGGGCGCTCCGTACTGATCTCGGGGCTGACCGTGATGGCCGCGATGGCGGGCATGTACCTGGCCGGCAACAAGACGTTCGCCTCGATGGCGACGGGCACGATCATGGTCGTCGCGGTCGCCGTAGTGGGCTCGCTGACGGTGTTGCCCGCGTTGCTGTCAAAGCTCGGCGACCGAGTGATGAGCGTGCGCGTGCCGATCGTCGCTCGCCGCAGGGAGAGCGGCGGTGAGCCACGAGTGTGGAGCGTTGTGGTCGATCGAGTCCTGCGCCGCCCGCAGGTCTCGGTGCTTGTCTCTGGCGGCCTTGTCGTGGCGCTCGCGATCCCCGCGTTCGGGCTTCACACCTCGCTCCCCGGGCTCCAAGGCCTGCCCCCGGGGCTTCCGATCGTCAAGACGCTCAACCGGATCGAGGCCGCGTTTCCGGGCGGTCCGCTACCGGCCTACGTGGTCATCCAAGGCGACAACGTGACAAGCCCGCAGGTGCAAACAGCGATCAACAGCCTCGAACAGAAGGCGCTGGCCACTGGGCAGATCCATCAGCCCTTCAAGGTGCAGGTCAACGACCGCCACGACGTCGCGGTGGTGTCGATGCCGCTTAGCGGCAAGGGTACGGACGCGGCCTCATACCGAGCGCTGGACACCCTGCGTGAGCGGGTGATCCCGGCGACGATCGGCTCCACGGCAGGTGTCACCGCGCGGGTCACGGGCATGACCGCCGAGTCCAAGGACTTCAACGACTCGATGAAGTCTCACGCCCCGCTGGTGTTTGGCTTCGTGCTCACGATGGCATTCATACTGCTGCTGGTCACGTTCCGCTCGATCGTTATCCCGATCACCGCGATCGTGCTGAACCTGCTATCGGTGGGTGCTGCCTACGGTGTCCTTGTACTGGTCTTCCAGCACGCCTGGGCCCAAGGGCTGCTCGGCTTCAAGTCCACCGGAGCCATTACCTCATGGTTGCCGCTGTTCTTGTTCGTGATCCTGTTCGGGCTGTCGATGGACTATCACGTGTTCATCATCAGCCGGATCCGGGAGGCGTACGACAGGGGTATGTCGACCGAAGATGCGATCGCGCGCGGAATCAAGTCGACCGCCGGACCAGTCACAAGCGCGGCGATCGTGATGGTCGCGGTGTTCGGAATCTTCGCCTCGCTGGGAGCGCTCGAGTTCAAGCAACTCGGCGTGGGATTGGCGGTGGCAATCCTGATCGACGCGACTCTGATCCGCGCGGTCCTGTTGCCGGCCACGATGAAACTGCTGGGCGACGCAAACTGGTATCTGCCCAGGCGCCTTCAGTGGTTGCCGCGAGTCGCGCACGAGCCCGCGCGCGCTTAGCACGCCAAGACGGCAGCGAGTGGGCGCCTGTCGCTGTGACGGGCGCCCACTCGCCCGCCGCGCTCGCGTCGAGACGCGCCCGACCAGACCAGACAAGAGAAATCCAAGGAGCAAAAACAGTGACTACTACGATCAACTTAGAGCCGGACATCGAGCTCCGCGGCGTGACGAAGACGTTTCGCACCCCGGGGGCCGTGGTGCCGGCGGTGCGGGGAATCGACGTCTCGATCGCGGCGGGAGAGACCGTCGCGCTGCTGGGCCCGAATGGCGCCGGCAAGTCGACGACTATCGACATGCTGCTAGGGCTGACCGCACCTGATGGCGGCACGGTCTCGCTATTCGGCCGATCCCCGGCGCAAGCCGTCGCCGGCGGACAGATCGGCGCCATGTTGCAGGTCGGAGCGCTGATTCGCGATGTGACGCCGCGCGAGCTGTTGACGTTGATGGCGGCGCTGCACCCGAACTCGATTGGAGTGCGGGAGACGCTCGAGCTCACGGGTCTGACAGCGATCGCGGACCGCCGTACGCACAAGCTCTCCGGAGGGCAGGCGCAACGAGTTCGCTTTGCGCTTGCGCTGGTGTCCGATCCGGCGCTGCTGATCCTCGATGAGCCGACCGTCGGCATGGACGTAGAGGCCCGGCGTGGCTTCTGGGCGTCGGTGCGTGTGTTTGCCGCCCGCGGCAAGACGGTCATCTTCGCCACCCACTATTTGGAGGAGGCCGACGCGTACGCCGACCGCGTCGTCCTGATGGCCCACGGCCGCGTCGTGGCCGACGGCCCGACGAGCGAGATCCGAGCCCGGGTGAGCACGCACACGATCCGCGCGACGCTGCCGGACGCCGACCGCGCGGAGCTCGCCTCGCTACCCGGGGTGACCGCGGCCGAGCGCCGCGGCGAGGCGGTGGTGTTGATCTGCTCCGATTCCGACGCCGCGATCCGGGCACTGCTTGCGGATTACCCCGAAGCCCGCGACATCGAGATCGCGGGCGCCGGGCTCGAGGAGGCTTTCGTCCAGCTGACGGGTGACGGCGACGAAACGAGCACCGAGCGGCAGGAGGTATTGATATGAGGTCGCTGGCCTATACGCGCTTTGAGCTCGTGCGCACGCTTCGCAATGTGCGCCTGCTGGTGTTCTCGTTCGGGTTTCCGCTGGTCCTGTACTTCCTGATTGCGGCGCCCAACCGCCACCAGCACAACTTCAACGGGTCCGGGATCTCGATCCCGCTCTATTACATGATCGGGCTGGTCGCCTTCGGATCGATGACGGCGCTGATCTCGAGCGGAGCACGGATCGCCACCGAGCGCACCGACGGCTGGACGCGGGAGCTGAGGATCACGCCGCTGGCAACGAGCGCGTACTTCGGCGCCAAGGTCATCACCGGGTACACGCTGGCCACCCTGACGATCGCGCTGCTGTACGCGTCGGGTGTCTCGCTCGGCGTCAGCCTCTCTGCCGGACGCTGGCTGGAGATGACCGGGCTGATCATCGTCGCGCTGATCCCGTTCGCGGCGCTCGGCATCTTCCTCGGCCACCTACTCACCGCCGACTCGATCGGCCCTGCGATCGGTGGCCTTGTGTCGCTCCTGGCGCTGGTAAGCGGGACCTGGTTCCCGATCGGCTCGCACGGGCTCCTGCACGACGTCGGTCAGTTCCTTCCCTCCTACTGGCTCGTCCGCGCCAGCCACGTCGGCGTCGGAGGCCACGCCTGGAGTGCCACCGGCTGGATCGTGATCGCCACCTGGACGGTGACGCTGGCGACCCTGGCGCGATTTGCGTACCGGCGCGACACCGCACGCGTCTGACAAGCACCCAACCACGAAAGAGAGATGAGCACTACAACCCGTTGGGTCATCGATCGGCCCACTCGACCGCTGAGTTCCGCGTCCCCAATTTCTGGGGGCTGGCGAAGGTCAAGGGACACTTCGACCGCATCGACGGCTGGCTCGAGATCGATGACGTCGGCTCCCGTCGTCTGGAGCTGAAAATCGACGCCACCACCGTGAACACCGGCAACCACAAGCGCGACGAGCACCTACGCCAGCCGACTTCTTTGACGCCGAACGACACCCCGACGTGCAGTTCGTCTCAAGCCACGTCAGCGACGCCGAGGACGGACATCTCCACGTGCAGGGGCGAACTCCTCGCGGGCGGAGACCGGGTGGCGCTTGACCTTCGGCTCACGATGCGGCAGGCCGACGATCGCTTCGAGGTCGACGCGAGCGCCACCGTCGATCAGCGCCAGCTCGGCATGACCTGGAACCAGCTCGGGATCGTCAGGACGCCCACCGTGCTTACGGTGTACGCGCACCTGCGTCCGCGGTGAACGAAGGTCAGTCATGAACGGTGCCGCATTCAGCGACAGTCGCTCATTGGCGCGTGCGACCTCCTGGGTGCGATCCAGCGGCGACGGGACGTCATGGGCGTTGACGGGTCTCGATCGGCCGTGAACACAGGCGATTCGTGTTCGACTCTCCGCGTTGGCCCACCGACGGCGCCACGACGACAACCCCGCCCCCGATTCCAGCGGACGATCAGCCGCGCGGAACGGAGAGGGAGGGATTCGAACCCTCGATGGACGAAACCGCCCATACCGGTTTTCGAGACCGGCGCATTCAACCGCTCTGCCACCTCTCCGGTGTAGGCGCGGAGAACGTTAGAGGAAGGGCGGCGGTCGCGGGCGGCTGTCGATTCGCGGCTTTGGCTGTGCGATCGGCTCGGTAAACGGCGCTGGGGAAGGGGGCGGGCGGGGGCTCGGCGACTCGCCGGAGCCCGCGGTTTGACCTGCTCCTGCCCCCAAACCCGCGACTTTGTGCCGAGAGTGTCACGGGAAACCTGCATAGCGCGTCAACACCGGCGCCAGGTCCGAGCCCTGTCGTACAAACCATGCTCTTCATGCATAACACGACAGGCCTCGCCACTCGGGCCGGGATTGTCGTGCTGTGCAGGTTTTCTGGGCGGGTGCGATGGCGCCCCACCGGCGTCCCCTTCCCCCAGCGCCGTTTATGGGGCCGCCCGCCAGCCAAGGCTGCGGATGCTGAAAGTCCCTACCGCCGCCTCCCAAAGAACTCACGCAGCATCTCGGCGCTCTCCTCCGCCAGCAGCCCCGACTCGACCTGCGGTCGGTGGTTCAGCTGCGGCGTGTCGAGGACCTCCAGGACGCTGCCGGCGGCGCCGGCCTTCGGGTCGTCGGCGCCATAGACCACGCGCGGCACCCGGGCCAGGACGATCGCGCCGGCGCACATGGCGCACGGCTCGAGCGTCACGTACATGACCGCCTCGAGCACGCGCCAGCCGTCGAGCACGCGCGCGGCTTCGCGCAGCGCGATCATCTCGGCGTGGGCGGTGGGATCGGCGCGGAGCTCGCGCTCGTTGTGGCCGGTGGCGATGACCTCTCCGTCCTTGACGATCACCGCCCCGATCGGGACGTCGTCGTGGTCGAGGGCGCGCGCCGCCTCGCGCAGCGCGAGGCGCATGAAGTACTCATCGCGGGGGAAGAAGCGCGAGCTCATCGGCGGACCGGTGGACGTGTACGGTTTGGGCAGGGCAACTTTTGGCCGTCTGATCATGTCTTTAATAGGTCTGAGTCGCCACCCGGGTGCGGTCTCGGCGACCGCCTTTCCGTGACTTTCTCTCTCAATCCCCGTATTTCGCTGATCGCGGCAATCGCGGTGGCGCTCGCCATCGCCAGTCCGGGCACGGCCAGGGCAGCGGATTACGTCCCCGGCGAGGTCATCGTCGGCACCGCTCCCGGCCCCTTCCCATCCGTGACCGGCGACGTCGCCAACCAGAAGGGGACGATGGCGGTCACCTCGAGCGTCCCCGCCCCGCAGACGCTGGTGCTCAAGCTCCCGCCCGGCGTCAGCGTGACGGCGGCGGTCGATCGCCTCCGGCGCAAGCCCGGCGTGTCGTACGCCGTGCCGAACTACGTGGCGCACGCCGACGGGATGGACTGGGTCCCCAACGATCCCGGCCGGGCCCACCGGCGCGGTGGCTGGGAACGGCTGCAGTGGAACTTCCTGTCCGCCGCCGGCGTGAACGCGCCCCAGGCGTGGGCAAACCTGAGAGCGGATCGTCGTCCTGGCGGCCGCGGCGTGACGGTGGGGATCCTTGACACGGGCATCGCGTACCGCAACTGGCGCACGTTCCATCGCTCGCCGGACTTCAACCGCACGCGGTTCGTCGATCCCTACGACTTCGTGGCGCGCAACGGCTTCCCGCTCGACCGTGAGGGCCACGGCACGTTCGTAGCCGGCATCGTCGCCGAGAGCACCAACAATGGGATCGGGTTGACCGGGCTGGCGTACGGCGCCTCGATCATGCCGGTGCGCGTGCTCGACCGCTACGGCGACGGCAACGCGGCGACGATCGCGCGCGGCGTCCGCTACGCGGTCCGCCATCACGCGCAGGTGATCAACCTCAGCCTCGAGTTCTATCCCAACGTGACCGCCGGCGACATCCCCACGCTCATCGGCGCGATCCGCTACGCGGCGCGCCACCACGTGGTGGTCGTCGCTGCCGCCGGCAACGACTACGCGAGCCAGGTCGCCTACCCGGCGCGCGCCCCCACGGTCATCTCCGTGGGAGCCACGACGCGCGACCGCTGCCTGGCCGCCTATTCCAACGTCGGCTCACGGCTCGACCTGGTCGCGCCCGGAGGCGGGGGCGACAAGGCGGTGGCCAACGACCCGAGCTGCCACCCCGGCCGGGCGCTGCCCCCGATCTACCAGATGACGTTCTTCAGTCCCAGCCATCCGGACCGGTTCGGGTACCCGGGCGGAATCTTCGGCACGTCGATGTCGACGCCGGAGGTATCCGCCACGGCGGCGCTGATCATCGCCAGCCGGATCCTCGGCCCCCATCCGAGCCCGGCGCAGATCCTGACCCGGCTCGAGCAGACGGCGCAGCCGCTCGGGACGGCCAGGCCCAATCCCGAGTACGGGTGGGGTCTGCTCGACGCCGGCGCGGCGACCGCCCCCATCGCGGCCGCAGCCGACCGGCGCAGCTGAACTCGCCAAAGCGCCACCCGGGCGCTCCCAATCCCCTGCTAGGCGAGCTTCGTGATCGCGATGACCATGCCCGCGAGTACGAACACGATGATCAGGACCTGCAGCCAAAACCAGTAGCGGGGCACTCTTCGAAAGCTATCGTCCAATCGATGTCCGAGCCGCTGAGCCCAGCGCTGAAGGCCGTCAGCGACGCCGTTCTCGCCGTGGCCTCGCAGCTGTCGGTCGACGAGGTCCTGCAGCGGCTCGTCGACTCGGCCCGGGAGCTGGCCGGCGCGCGGTACGCCGCGCTCGGGATTCCCGACGGCGACGGGGGCTTCCGGCGGTTCCTCGTCTCCGGCATGAGCGACGGGCTGATCGCCGCGATGGGGCCGCTGCCCCGCACCCACGGGATGCTCGGCGCGATGCTCGAGTCGAGCGGCCCGTACCGCACGGAGGACATCCACGACGACCCCCGCTTCAAGGGCTGGTGGCCGCGCCAGCACCCGGACATGCGGTCGTTCCTCGGGGTTCCGATCGTCGCCCAGGGCGAGGTGATCGGCTCGTTCTACCTGACCGAGAAGCGCGGCCAGAAGGTGTTCGACGAGACCGATCAGGCGCTGATCGAGCTGCTCGCCGCGCACGCGTCGATCGCGATCACCAACGCCCGGCTGTACGAGCGCAGCCGCGAGCTGTCGATCCTCTCCGAGCGCAACCGCCTGGCGCTCGAGCTCCACGACGTCGTCAGCCAGAAGCTGTTCAGTCTCGTGCTCACCGCCGAGGCGGCGGCGACCCAGCTCGACCGCGACATTCCGGCGGCGCGCCACCAGCTCGAGCGACTCGGCGAGCTCGCCCGCGAGGCGCTCGACGAGCTGCGGTCGCTGATCTTCGGACTCCGCCCGCCCGACCTCGAGCGCGACGGGCTCGAGGAGGCGCTGCGCAAGGAGGTCGAGATGCTGAGCGGAGTCCACGGCGTCGAGATCGAGCTGACATCCGATCAGTCGGACGGCGACGGCGACGCTGTCCGCAACCTCGCGCTCATGCGGATCGTCGACGAAGCTCTGCATAACGCGCTCCAGCACGCCCACGCCCAGCACATTCGCGTGCGGTTGACGAACGACGGCATCGAGGTCACGGACGATGGCGTCGGCTTCGAGCCGGACAAGCCAGAGCTGCGCTCCCACCACCTCGGTCTGACCTCAATGGAGGAGCGCGCCCGCGAGCTCGGCGCGACGATCGAGATCCGCTCGGCCCCCGGCGCGGGCACGAAGGTGAGACTGAAGGTGGCAGAAGAGTGATCCGCGTCCTGCTCGTCGACGATCACGCGGTCGTGCGCGAGGGCCTGCGCGCGTTCCTCGAGCTCCAGGACGGGGTCGAGGTGGTCGGCGAGGCGGCGGATGGGGAGGAGGCGGTCGCCGAGGCGACCCGGCTGACCCCCGACGTGATCCTGATGGACCTCGTGATGCCGAAGCTCGACGGCGTCGGCGCGATGCGCCGGCTTCGCGAGTCGGTTCCGAGCGCTCGCGTGGTCGTCCTGACGAGCTTTCTCGACGACGAGCGGGTGCTCCCGGCGATCCAGGCCGGCGCCGCCGGATACCTCCTCAAGAACACTGAACCCGCCGAGCTCGCTCGAGCCGTCCGCGCGGCCCAGGCCGGCGATGCGATCATCGACCCCACCGTCGCCGCGCGCCTGGTCAGCGCGCTGAGCAACGATCGCCCCGCCGGGCGCGACCCCGCCGACCAGCTGACGCGCCGGGAACGCGAAGTGCTCGCTCTGATCGTGCGCGGCCGATCGAATAAGCGGATCGCGCTCGAGCTCGGGATCGCGGAGAAGACGGTCAAGACGCACGTCGGGCACGTGCTCGCCAAGCTCGGCGTCACCGATCGCACCCAGGCGGCGCTGCTCGCCGTCCGCGAGGGCCTCGTACCAGAGTCCTAGGTCTAATTACCGCTGGTAAACGCGACCGCCCGTGACCTAGCGTCAGGGCCATGCCAACAGCGATCATCACAGGAGCTTCGCGGGGTCTCGGCTTGGCGCTCGCCCGGGCACTCGCGCAACGTCAATGGGCGCTCGTCCTAAACGCACGCGGCACCGCCGACCTCGAGCGCGCCGCGCGCGAACTCGGCGCGATCACCGAAGTCGTCGCCGTCCCGGGAGACGTGACCGACCCGGCGCACCGGATGGCGGTCGTCCACGCCGCCGGGCAGGAGATCGACGCGCTCGTCAACAACGCCAGCGTGCTCGGCCCGAGCCCGCAGCCGGCGCTGGCGCAGTACCCGCTCGAGGTGCTCGAGCAGGTCTATCGGGTCAACGTGCTCGCGCCACTCGCGCTCGCGCAACTCGTCCTCCCGCGCGTACCCGACGGCGGCGCGATCGTCAACGTGACCTCGGATGCTGCGGTCGAGCCGTACGAGGGGTGGGGCGGGTACGGATCCTCGAAGGCGGCGCTCGAGCAGCTCAGCGCGATCCTCGCCGCCGAGCACCCATCGGTCCGCGTGTACACGGTCGACCCGGGCGACATGCGAACCCGCATGCACCAGGAGGCGTTCCCCGGCGAGGACATCTCCGATCGCCCCACGCCGGAGGAGAGCGTTCCCGGCCTGCTCGCGCTGATCGAAGGTGACCTTCCGAGCGGCCGCTACCGCGCCCGCGAGCTGACGGTGGTCGCGTGAACGCGCTGGCGTTCGAGCTGCCGAGCGCGCTCGAAGCTCACTCGCCGCCTGAGGAGCGCGGCGTCGCCCGCGACGCGGTCAGGTTGCTCGTCGCGACACGGTCGGATGGCGAGCTCGAGCACCGGCGGTTCCTGGACCTGTCCGCCGTGCTCGACCCGGGCGATCTGCTCGTGGTGAACGTGTCGGCGACCCTGCCAGCCGCGGTCGGCGCGAGCACGGAGGACGGCTCGCGGGTACGAGTCCACTTCGCCACGCGCGCTCCGCAGCTGCACGAAAGCTGGCGTGTCGTCGAGATTCGCAGCGCCGACGGGTCCCGGCCGCGGGGCGCTCACACGGGCGAGCGGCTCGATCTCGACGGTGGCGCGTCGCTGCAGCTGGTGGCGCCGTACGCGTCCGGCGCCCGCCTGATGCTGGCCCGCTTCGATGGCCTCGGCGCCGTCGAGCGATACCTCGCGCGCCACGGAACCCCGATCCGCTACGGCCACCTAACTCGCAGCTGGCCGCTGTCTGCCTACCAGAACGTCTACGCGACCACCCCCGGAAGCGCCGAGATGCCGAGCGCGGGACGGCCGTTCACCGCCGAGCTGATCACGCGCCTCGCCGCCCGCGGCGTGCTGATCGCGCCGATCACCCTGCACACCGGCGTCTCTTCGCCGGAGCGCCACGAGGCCCCGTTTCCCGAGCAGTTCTCCGTCCCCCGACAGACGGCCCGGCTCGTCGCGGCGACGAAAACCTGGGGCGGGCGGGTGATCGCCGTAGGCACCACGGTCGTCCGCGCCCTAGAGACCGCGGCTCGGGGCGAGTCCGAGGGGTGGACGGGACTCGTCGTCACTGCCGACCGCGACCTGAAACTCGTCGACGGCATGATCACGGGCTGGCACGAGCCCGCGGCCTCCCACCTCCAGATGCTCGAGGCGATCGCCGGCCACGACCTACTGGAGCGATCCTACGAGTCAGCGCTCGAGCACGGGTACCTGTGGCACGAGTTCGGCGACAGCCACCTCATCTTGCCCTGAACTACACCGTGACGGGCGCGAAGAACCGCACAGGCACGGCGCGCGCCACGATCAGCACCGGCGCGGTCGCAGCCTCGATTGCGTTCTGGGCGCGCGCGCTGATCGTCACGTAGCCGGGGCGCGCCTCCGAGCGCGAGCCGACCACGAGCAAGTCGAGATTGCGCAGCTCACGCGTCACCCCGCCGTCGAGCTGCTCGGCGAGCTCGCCGGCGGTCTGCGTCGCGGCATCGTCGTCGGGGTCGGCGAGCAGTCCGATCCGCCCGAACTGCGGGCCGCCGTTCAGGCGATAGTTCGCCGGGGCGATCGCCACCGCCGCCGGCCCTCCCTCGAGCAGGCTGAGCGCGGACTGCTGGGGAGCGACGTGGCCCGGCGACGTCCGGTAGTCGGAGCCGAACACGACGATGTCTGCGTCCTGGAGCTCGGCGAGCCACCTCAGGCCGGCGCCAGTCGATGCGCTGAGCACCACCTGCCGCGCCACATCGAGGTCGCCGAGCCAGCGGGCGCCGCGCTCGAGCAGCGCTTGGGCCTCGTGCTCCTCGACCTTCTCGAGGTCGCGTCTGTTCTTGGTCGAGTGACGGACGTAGGCGAGCGTCAGGGTCGTCCCGGCGTCGACGAGCACGCGCGCCAGGGCCAGCGCATCGAGGTCGTTGAGCGTGTCGTCGTAGGAAACGATTGCGGCTGGAGTCATGGTGCCGTCCCTTTCGCCACGAGAATCCCATTCGCCTGCTATCAGCACTAGTGAAGTTCATCATCATTCAGATAAGCTTTGCTTATGCTGAACCTGGGCCGGCTCAGGGTTCTGTGCGAGGTCGTCTCAAGGGGGTCGTTCTCGCGAGCGGCCGAGTCGCTGGCGTACACACAGTCGGCGGTCTCGCAGGCGATCGCCCGGCTCGAGGCCGAGACCGGAGCTGAGCTGGTCGTGCGCGACCGCCGGCGGGTGCGGCCGACCGCGGCCGGCGCGACGCTGATCGACCACGCCGAGGCCATCTTCGCGCAGGTCGAGGCGGCCGAGGCCGACCTCGACGCCATCCTGGGCATCCGGGCCGGCCGGCTGCGGGTCGCCTCATTCCCGTCCGCGGGGGCGACGCTGATGCCGCTCGCGGTGGCGACGTTCCGCGAGCGCCATCCCGGCGTCGAGCTGACGCTCGCCGAGGGCGAGCCCGAGGAGATCGGGCCGCGACTGCGCGCCGGCGAGTTCGACCTCGCCCTGCTGTTCGAGTTCCCCGGCGTGCGGGAACGCCCCGGCGTCGGGCTGCGTACCGTGGCGCTGCTCGAGGACCCGATGCACGTCGCCTTGCCCGGGGCGCACCCGCTGGCGGGCAAGCCGGCCGTAAGGCTCGAGGACCTCCGCGACGAGGACTGGGTGCAGACATCGTCCGCGAGCCCCTGCGCCCGCCACGTCGTTCGCTCCTGCCTGGCCGCCGGGTTCGAGCCCCACGTCACGTTCGAGTCAGACGACTACGAGACCGTGCAGGGCCTGGTCGCCGCCGGGGTCGGGGTCGCGCTGATCCCGCGGCTCGCGCTGACGCGCGTGCACGACGGAATCGTCGTCCGCGAGCTCGCGCCGCGCAGCCCGGCGCGCAAGGTCGTCGCCGCCACGATCCCCGGCGCCGGCGCGGCCCCGGCGGCGAACACGATGTTGCGGATCCTCGTCGACGTGGCGGAGCGCTATCAGGAGTAGGACGGCCTTGACCCGAACACCTTAAGCGCGCACGACCACGAACCAGGGCGTGGACAGGAGCACCTCGCCATCGAGCTCCCTCGCCAGCTCTTCGCCGTCGAAGTAGCGCTTGAACACCTGGTGGCGCGAGCCGTCGTTGAGCGTGCGCACCTGCCACTCCTCCCGGCCGTGGTCGGGGCGGACCGCGCTGTCGGCGACGATCAGCTCCGGCGCCACGCGGCGCGCCTCGGAGACGAAGCGCTCGCGGTCGGTGGGCTCGAGGTGTCCGTAGAAGTGACCGGTGAACACGCGATTGAACCCGCTGTCGTCGAAAGGCAGAGTCAGCGCGTCGCCCTGCACGAACGTCCCGTCGGGGACGCGGTCGCGGGCGATCGAGAGCATCTGCTCGCTCTGGTCGAGCCCCGTGATCTCGCCGCGGAGGTGCTGGGTCAGAAAGCCCGTCCCGCACGCGACGTCGAGCGTGCGGCGGGGTTCCAGCGCGGCCACCGTCTCGGTAAGCGCGGCGACCGCCTCATCCCATCCGGGCCGGTCGCGCTCGGCGAACAGCCCCTGCCCGAGGTACCACTCGTCGTACTCGGGCGCGCGCGTGTCGTAGTACTCCTTCATCCTTAGTCAAGATGGCACAGGAACAGCGGCTGGTGTTCGGCGACGTGGCGCGGCTCTACGAGCGGGTGCGGCCGTCGTATCCGCAGGCGCTCGTCGACGACGTGGTCGAGCTCAGTGGGATCGATCGGGGCGGGCGAGCGCTCGAGGTCGGGGCGGGAACCGGTAAGGCGACCCGGCTGTTCGCGGCCCGCGGCGTTCAAATCCTCGCCATCGATCCCAGCTCCCAGATGGCAGCGGTCGCCCGGAGGGAGTGTGCCGGCTACGAGGGCGTCACCGTCGAGGAGCACGAGTTCGAGGACTTCGACGCCGGCGGCGAGCGCTTCCGGCTGCTGTTCTCGGCGCAGGCCTGGCATTGGATCTCGCCCGAGGTTCGCTACGTGAGGGCTCGGGAGGCGCTCGAGCCGGGCGGCCTGCTCGCGGTGTTCTGGAACCGACCGCGCTGGGGGGCGACGCCGCTGCGCGGCGAGCTGCTCGAGGCCTACCGGCGCGCGGGCGCCGTGAAGGCGGACGGAGAACCCGATCCGATGCACCCGGTCAACGACACGAAGCCCGATCCTCGGGCGTGGGAGCGGGAGATCGCCGGCGTGGCGGGGTTCAGCCGGCCGCAGATGCGTTGCTACGACTGGTCGTGGACGTACTCGGCAGACGAATACCTGGACCTGCTCCAGACCCACTCCGGCCACATCATCCGGCCCGAGCTCGAGCGCCGCGCGATCGTCGATGAGGTCGGCAAGGCGATCGAGGCAGCTGGCGGATCGATCCGCTTCGAGATGGTGGCGGTGTCGTGCCTGGCGACCGCGACGTGACGATGGCGGCAAAGCTCGGGCCCAAGGTGCGCCTCGGCGATCACGTGGCGCTCGTCGGCAGCTGCTCGTGGACCGAGCGCACGCTGGTGCAGGACGCCGACTGGTATCCGAAGAAGACGATGAGCGCCGAGGAGCGGCTGCGCTACTACGCGAGCCAGTTCCCGCTGACCGAGATCGACTCGACCTACTACGCGCCTCCGGCCGAGCAGCAGGCGCGACTGTGGGCCGAGCGGACGCCCGACGGGTTTCGCTTTGACGTCAAGGCGTATTCGCTGCTCACCGGCCATCCCACGCGGCCGAAGAGCCTGTGGCGCGATCTGCGCGAGCAGCTCCCGCCGGAGACCGCAGAGAAGCGAAACATCTATGCCAGCCATCTCGGTGCGGACGCCCTCGATGAGGCCTGGCGGCGCTTCGAAAGGGCGCTGCGACCGCTGCACGAGGCGGGCAAGCTCGGCGGCGTGCTCTTCCAGTATCCGCCGTGGTTCGGGCCCCGGCGCGACAACCGGGCCGAGATCGAGGGGCTGCGCGAGCGCCTCCCCGACTACCGGGTCCTCGTCGAGTTCCGCTCACCGAGATGGCTGGCGGAGGAGCGCGACCGGGAGCGCACGCTGGAGATGCTCGAGGAGCACGGGCTGGTGTTCGTGTGCGTCGATGCGCCCAAGGCATCCGGGCTGCCCCGGCTGCTGGCGGCCACCAACGAGGAGCTCGCCGTGGTTCGCTTCCACGGCCGGTCGGACAGCACGTGGTCCGACACCTCGCGCTCGGCCGCCGAGCGCTTCCGGTATCTGTACAAGAAACCCGAGCTCGAGAGGCTGACAACGCCGATCGCCGAGCTCACCCAGGAGGCTCGGGAGACCCACCTGCTGATGAACAACTGCTATCGCGACTATGCCGTGCGCAACGCCACCGACCTGCGGGATCTCCTCGAGCGCTACGGCGAGGGCGAGTTTCGCTGATGGCCGAGGCGGGGGTCGTCCGCGGCGACGATGGCGTGAACCGGTGCTGGTGGGGCGATTCGACCCCCGAATACCGTTCCTACCACGACACCGAGTGGGGCTTTCCGGTCGCCGAGGACGCGAGGCTGTTCGAGAAGCTCAGCCTCGAGGGCTTCCAGGCGGGCCTCTCGTGGTTGACGATCCTGCGCAAGCGTGAGGCGTTCCGGCGCGCCTTCGCCGACTTCGACTTCGAGCGCGTGGCGCGCTACGGCGAGCGGGATGTCTCGCGGCTGCTCGCGGACGCATCGATCGTGCGCCACCGCGGCAAGATCGAGGCCGTCATCAACAACGCTCGCCGTGCCGTCGAGCTCGTGGATGAGGAGGGCTCGCTCGCCGCCTACATCTGGCGGTTCGAGCCGCCGGCGCGAGCTTCGATGGACCGCTCGACGCTGGCTGAGCTCGCGCACACGGAGGACTCGCGCGCGCTCGCGCGTGACCTCAAGCGGCGTGGCTGGCGGTTCGTCGGCCCGACGACCGTGTATGCGTTCATGCAGGCCATGGGACTGGTGAACGACCACCTCGACGGCTGCGACGCCCGGGAGCCGGTCGAGCGAGCCCGCGCAAACTTCGAGCGGCCCACGTAGTTCCTTGACGTGAGCTCCATCTGTGAGATCGAGACCATCAAACGAGACGACGCGCTCATCATCCTCGTCAGCGGCGAGATCGATCTCTCGACGGGCTTCCAACTTGACACAGCGCTGACGCGAGCGGAAGGGGAGGCCGCGACGCTGATCGTGGTCGATCTGGAGCGGGTGACGTTCATGGACGCGACCGGCCTGGGGATCCTCGTCCGCCATTCAACTTCCGGTGCGGGCGACTCGCGGGTCCGGCTTACCCCCGGCCCGCCGCAGGTGCAGCGGCTGTTCGAGCTCTCGGGGATGCGGAGCCATCTGCCGTTTCACTCGCTGAGGTGACGAGCGTTCCCTTTCACCTAGGTGATCACCCGAAACAGGGGATGCGCTGACCGGCGCTTGCACTACCGTTTCGCACGTGGAAGGTGGCGGAGACCCCGAGCTGAACCAGCCCGAGCCGGAGCCGGCGGCTGAAGCCGAGCCGGAAGCCCCCGCGGGAGCGACGGCGGAAGACGCCGCCAAGCCGAGGGGTCGCCACAGATGGCTCGTGCGCGTGCTGCTGCTGATCGCGACCCTCCTCACGATCTTCGCGATCCTCGCGATCTACGTGAACCGCCAGGTGCTCGACGCGAACAACTGGTCGAACACGAGCACGGAGATGCTCGCCCATCCCGCGATCCGGACGGCGCTCTCCGAATATCTCATCACCCAGGTCTATGCCAACGTCAACGTCAGCGGCACGCTCGAGAGCGCGCTGCCCCCGGCCCTGAAGCCGCTCGCCGGCCCGGCCGCCGGCGCCCTGCAACAGGTCGCCCAGAAGGTCGCGTTCACGGTGCTCGGACGGCCGAGGGTGCAGGATGCGTGGCGGGCGGCGAACAAGATCACCGCTCAGCAGTTCATCAACATCGCGGAGGGCAAATCCAAGGCGATCACGCTCCAGGGGAACGCGGTGATCCTGGACCTCCGGCCGATCCTGGTCGACGTGAGCAGCGCGGTGGGGCTCCCGTCGTCGCTCGTCGACAAGGTGCCAGCCGGCGCCGGGCGGCTGAAGATCATGACCAGCAACGAGATCGGGACGGTCCAGAACGCCGTCGATCTGGTCAAGGGATTGGCGATCATCCTGCCCGCGGTCGCGCTGATCCTGTTCGCGCTCGCGGTCTGGCTGTCCGAGGGCCGACGGCGTCACATTCTGTTCTTCGTCGGCGTCGACCTGCTGCTCGCCGGAATCGTCGTGCTCGTCGCCCGCAACCTCGGCGAGCACTACGTGACCAACAAGCTGGCCCAGGACGTAACGGTCAAACCAGCGGTGAACGCCGCATACGTGGTCGGCACCGACCTCCTCAGGGACGTCGCCAGCGCCACGCTCCTGTTCGGCCTCGTGATCCTGGTGGCCGCGGCGCTGGCGGGACCGAGGCGGTGGGCCGTTGCCATCCGGCGCCCGCTGGCGCCGTGGCTCCGTGAGCGGCCGGGCATGGCCTACGCCGTGCTCACCGCGATCCTGCTCCTGATCGTGCTCTGGGGACCGCTCCCGGCCACGAGGAAGGTGATCCCGGTCCTCATCATCTTCGCCCTGGCATACCTCGGACTGCACGCCTTGCGCGTTCAGACGGCGATGGAGTTCCCCGACGCTCACGAGGGCGATACCGCCCATGCTCTGCGCGCCAGTGCTTCGGGAGCGGCGGAGTCGGTGCGGCGTCGGGCCAGCCACCTCACTCACGGGCACTCGGACCCGTCGGCGCAGGGGGACGACAAGATCGAGCGACTGGAGCGGCTGTCCGCCATGCACGATTCGGGGGCGCTGACAGACGAGGAGTTCGCCTCCGAAAAGGCGAGCCTCCTCGGCAGCTGATCAGGGGTTGCGCGCGGGCGCCGCGTCGCCGGGCGCAGGAGGGAGGGCGTCACCGGCCCCGGCCTCGGCCTCGATTGCTCTCGCCTGGGCCGCGGGCTCCGGCGGCGCGTACTCCATCTCATCCTCCTGCTGGACCCAGCGCACAACAGTGCCGGCGGCGCGATCGTGGTAGCCCCGGCGCCGGTCGTCGAACAGCACCGGGATAAAGCCGGCGCCGAGCGGGATTGCGCAGAGGATCATCGCGAAGAAGCGGACCACGGCGTGGCGGAACTTCACGTCACCATTCGAGTCGGTCACGACGCGGATGCCGATCAGCCGGTCGCCGGGCGTCTGGCCCGTGACCGTCCAGAACATGACGAAGTACAGGGTGAGCCATATGAACCAGCCCGTGGCGCCGGCGAGGATGCCGGCGAGCTCGACACTGCCGCTGAACCCGAGGGCCGATCGGATCACGCCGATGATCGCGAGCGTGAGCGCCGCGAGCAGATTGGCGATGCCGAGGTCGATCGCGATCGCGATCGCGCGCGTGACGAGGCCGGCGTACACGGGCCGGGCTTGGACTTGCTCGGTCACTCGCCCTTCGCCTGGCGCCCGCGCCCGCGCCTGACCAGTGCCCGCGCGAACCGCTCCAAGGCGAGGTCGGCCACGACGGTCTTTGAGCGCATGCCGTCGGCGACGTCCCCGGCCATTCCCGCCGTCTGATGGGCGAGCGCCGAGCGCAGCTCGGGCGAGCGCGTGACGCGCTCAAGGATCTGCTGGAACTCGGTGCTTGCCAGCAGGCGCGTGACAAGCTCGTCGAGCATGCGGCTGTCCATCACCGTCGCGATGAGGCGCTCCATTCCGGGGTCGTCGAGCGCGTTCGTGACGAGCTCGTCGGTGGCCGGGTGATTGATCACGACGGTGATCATGCGATCGAGCGCGCCGGTAGCCAGGAGGCGATCCACGATCGCGTCGGCGATCCCGGCAGCGAAGAACCGATCGACGAGCTCAGCGACCGCATCTGCGATCGCGCGGGAGCGCGCGTCGGCCTGTCCGGCAAATCTACGGCCATCGCGCTCCAGGGACGAGGCCACACGGTCGGTACGGTTGCGGACCGGCGCCGCGATCGACGAGCGCCAGATGCGCGCCGCGGGGCGGGTGGCTATATACGCGGTCCTCGCACCGAGCGACACCGCGCCGCGAGAGCGCTGCTCGCCGGCTGCGACGACGCCGAGCACGACGTATCTCAAATCGGCTTGTTCCACCGGATCAGCATTGACGATCATGGGCCCGGGGTCAACCCGCGGCCCGACGGTGGGCGCGGGCGTTCAGCGCTCGGCCATGTGGTCGATGCAAACCGTCGTGGCGAGGATCAGCGCCTGATCCTCTCCCGACGCGACCTCGATGCCGTACGTCTCCCGAACGCGGAACCAGCGCTTGGAGATCTCGGCGACCTTGTCGCCATCCCGCTCGATCTCGTACTCGTGGTCGACGACGTTGCCCTTCGCGCTGAGGTCGTCGCCGTCCTTGAGGTCGATCGAGAACCGGTCTCGAAGGGGAGTGATCAGCGCCTTCTTAATCGTCGCCACCGTGTCGCCGTCGCGCTCGATCTCCATCGTGTCGCGAACGCGGACCGGCTTCTCCTGGATCTTGAACAGCTCCTCCCCCGATGGGCTCTCGAGGATGAACGTGCTTCTGGCGCGCATTGCCTTGCCGTTGACCTTGAACGCGCGCTCGCCGTCGGCCGTCTCGATCCAGAAGTCGTCGCCGATCGCGAAGATCTTCTCGCGCATCTGGTAGCGCGTGCCGGCGGCCTCATCGCCTCTGTGTAGGAATCCCATGCCCGGCTCCCTTCATCGTTGTGTCGTGATTATCCGCGCCGCGGCGCGCGTCTGCGAGACGGCCGCGCGGGCCTCGAGCTCGTAGCGGTTCTCCCAATAGCCTCGGTGATCTCCCCAGAACGTCGACGGCCTGGCGTACGAGAGCCACAGGCGCACCCACTCGTGCTGCCCCTGCCATACGTGGACGACCTCGTGGGCGATCAGCTCGTCGTCGACGTGGTCGAGGCGCTCGCGCAGGAGGATCGTGCTCCAGATCGTGTAGCCGTCGAAACGCCCGAACCACGGTAGGCGAAATAGC
The DNA here is from genome assembly GCA_963810015.1 of uncultured Solirubrobacterales bacterium. GTDB lineage: Bacteria > Actinomycetota > Thermoleophilia > Solirubrobacterales > Solirubrobacteraceae > Palsa-465. Next base: position 142,105 of record CAWEMC010000031.1, on the reverse strand, counting down.
CAGGGCGCCGTCCGGATGCGACCCCGATCCACGTCGAGCGGGCGCGGGTAGAGCGCGAGTGGCTCGATCCGGCGCCAGGCCCGTTCGATCGCCGCCCGCTCGGCCGCGGTCTGTCGTGTCAGCGGCATCGCGGCCCGGGGCTCATGGCGTCGTGAACACGTGCTCCTCCCAATCGCCGATCCGCCGGAAGCCGACCTCCGCGTAGATCTTGTTCGACGTGGGGTTGGTCAGGTCGGTGAAGAGCATGCACTTCGAGGCTTCGGCGGCGAGCGCACGGCGGCTGGCACCGGCGACCGCGCTGCCCGCGTATCCGCGGCGGCGGAACTCGGGCGGCGTGTAGACGGGGCCAATCCGCACCACGTCGGCGACGGGTGGCGTGACTCCGACCATCGACACCGGTTGCTGATCCTCCCAGACGAGTAGCCGGCCGTGATCGAGCCTCGCGTCGACCATCGGCTCGGCCTGGTCGGCGGCCGTGAGCCCGGCTTCAACGTTGAACGCGCGCATCCAATCGACGAGCACGGGCCGCTCCTCGGCGTCCGCGACGCGAAGGTGCCCGGCTGCCGGACGCGGAGGCTCGCTCACGTGCTCCAACGAATGGATTCCCTCTCGCATCCTGCACGCCGTCGTCCCGCCGGTGTGCTCCACCCAAGCCGCGGCGATCGCACGCGCAGCCGTGGTCACGCCGTCCACTCCCGGGACCTCCGGGTCCTCCCGCAGCCAAGCGCTCATGAGCTCGCCGGCGTGATCGTCGTCGATCTCGCTCGCGAGCAGGAACCACGGCGCGACGCGCAGGCACGCGAAGCCGACCTCGTCCTCGCCACCGAGCCCATAGGCGAACAGAGACTCCGAGTGCCTGCCGTCGAGGATCGTGAGCAGGACGGTGGCGATCACGTTGCGCTCGATCCGTCGCTCGAGGAAGTCGCCCACGCGGGCGCTGAACTCCCGAGGGTCGCGGGTGAGCACGAAACGCATGTGACAGATGATCGCTGACCGGTCCCTAACATGGCTCTCGTGCGACGCGAGGAGCTACAGGCGCAACAGGCGCCGCTGAAGGAGCGCTACGCGACGGAGCCGGACGCCGCGCGGTTGACGCTGTCGGCGACGGGCGCGCTCGGCGATGGCGTCTCGTGCTCGGTGGAGACCGGCCGCGCGATCGCGCAAGCCGGACTGCACCCGCTGAGCGGGGGCGATGGGACGCTCCTGTGCTCCGGCGACATGCTGCTCGAGGCGCTGGTGGCGTGCGCCGGGGTGACGTTGCGCGCGGTCGCGACCTCGATCGGGCTCGAGGTCCGCTCGGGACAGGTCAGGGCCGAGGGCGACCTCGACTTCCGCGGCACACTCGGCGTCGACAAAGAGGCGCCGGTGGGGTTCTCGGCGATCCGCCTGACGTTCGACCTCGACACCGACGCCGATGAGGAGCAGCTCGCGACGCTGTGCAGGTTGACCGAGCGCTACTGCGTCGTCTATCAGACGCTGGCGGGCAACCCCGCGCTCTCGACAGCGGTCACTGCCGGCGCGGGCGCCGAGGCGTAGATGCCCTACCTGACCGGGGGCGGGTTGCCCTCGGCCGTGGCGGTCAGCGCCGTGTCCCAACCGCAGGCGTCGCAGGCGTAACGGAAGGCGGAGTGGGCGAACTCGAGCGCGGTCGCGCGCGGGTTGGCGGTGCGGCGGACGTCATCCCAGTCCAGTAGGTATTCGCCGAGCGCCGGCTCCCACCGAGCAGCCGGGGGCGCCAGGGTCGCGGTCTCGAACCCTTGTGGGGCCGGATGGGCATAGGCGTAGAACGCGGCCTTCACGTAGCGGGGGTCGCCCGGCCACCAGCCGATCGCGACCTCCTGGGCGTCCATCGCGTTGCGCATGATGAAATCGTCGGACGGCGGATCGGCGGGCAGGCCGGAGAACAGATTGACGGCCAGGTCGAAGGAGCCCCACCACGCGTTGACCGGCGTCGAGCGCCCTCGGTAGGGCGCGCGAAACGCCGCGAGCACGAGCGCGGCCTGGGTCGCGGCGGCGAAATACGAAGCCACCTGGGCCGGGTCATAGCTCGCGTGCTCGTCGTCCTCGTCGAGCGGCGCCGTCCACGTGACCTCCTGCGGCGTCGGGTCGATCTTCACGGCGCCGCCGAGGTTCCGCACGCCGGCGAGTACCTCGCGCGTGACCTCGCCGACCGATCGGTTCGGGCTGAGCGCCACCGTCTCCACGCGGCCATCGTCGTGCTCGACGACCGCCTCGTGGGTCCGCAGGTCGAGCGCGACGACGAGCGCGCCAGAGCCGTCGGGCGCGGGTAGCGGCAGGGTCTCCCACCCTCGCGCGGTGAGACGCAGCGCGGCGTGCTGGAGCTGGGGCTCGGGCGGCGCCAGCGCTACGGCGAGCTTGCCGAGCAGCTGCGTGTGGGCGTGCAGCGTGTCGCACGTCGGTCCCCACTCGTCGTAGGAGAGCTCAGGCCACACCGCCGGCATCCGCTCACGCTATCACCGAGACGGGGCCCAATCTGCGAGATTCGAGGCTCCCAGTGAACCGAAGCGTGAGGTGACCCGATGAGCGAGATGGCCACGCCCGTGCAGCCCGCCAGCTTCGATGAGCGGTGGGTCAAACGCGCCGCCGGCAACATCAACCACCCCCTGACCCGGGCGCTGCTGGTGCTTACATTCACCACCGGGCTGGTGGACGGCGTCAGCTACCTGGGGCTCGGTCGCGTGTTCACGGCGAACATGACCGGGAACATCGTGCTGCTCGGCTTCGGCATCGCCGGCGCCGCCGGCCTCCCCGTCGTCGCGCCGCTGGTCTCGCTCGGGTCGTTCCTCGTCGGCGCCGGCGCTGGCGGCATCCTCGCCCGTCGCATGGGAGACCGCCACCCGGGGCACGTCGCGCACGCGCTCGCGATCGAGGTGTCGTTGCTGGGCGCGGCCGCGGTGTTCGCGGCGGTGGTCACGATCCATCCTGACGCCCTGTCCGGCGACATCGTGATCGCGCTGCTGGCGTTCGCGATGGGCGTACGAAACGCGACAGTCCGGCGGATCGGCGTTCCCGACCTGACGACGACCGTGCTCACGATGACGCTGACGGCGCTCGCATCGGACTCACGGCTCGCCGGAGGTCCCGGCACGGGCGAGCTCCGCCGGGTCGCCGCCGTTTTGGCGATGTTCTGCGGGGCGCTCGCAGGGGCGCTGCTGCTGAAGACGAGCCTCGTCCTGCCGCTCGCGGCGGCCGCGGGTCTCGCGCTGGTCACGTGGCTCGTCTACGTGCCGGCCGCGAGGCGAGCCGTGTGAGCCGTCACGCTCGCCGAGGCGGCGGGCGGCGGCTGACTACTGGGCTGCGGCCGGCGCCGGCGCGGGGTGCGCAGCCTGGTAGACGGCAGCGGCGTGCGCGGCTCCGGCGCGCCTCGCCGGGCGCGAGGCCTCGGGGTCTTGCGGAATCTCGAAGTGGTCGAGCACGTCGTCGGCCGCTGCGTCGAGCGTCACCGTGGCGTTCTGGAGCCGGCGGTTGAGCGGCCCGAACTTCGCCCCGAGCTCGGTGGCGAGATAGTCGATCTGGGCGTCCATATCGAACAGGATCGCCGAGCCGATGCCGTTGAACGTGAACAGCCCCGAGCGGCGAGTGCCGCTCGTCCACTGGGCCAGGCCGATGCCGGGCAGCTTCGGGCCCGTCCCCGCGTGGCCGGCCGACGGCTGGCTACGGTTCATCACCTCGTCCGGGGTGAAGTCCCTTGTCGTGCCGCTGAAATCCGGCGCGCGGAGCGGGGTGGCCTCGGCGCTGCCCTCGATCCGGCTCGGCAGCACGCCGGACTCGGCGCGCAGGTTGCCGACGAGTCCGGCGGCGCCGTTCACCGGGTAGTGATAGGTGTCGATGAGGCGTTCCATCACGTGCAGGATGCGCACGTCGGGTGCTCGGAGCGCCCAGGGGTCGCGCAGCAGCGCGTCGATCGGATCCGTGACGCGGTCGGACCATCCTGACATCGCGTTCAGCGCGGCCGCGCGGAGGCTGTTCAGCTGCGCCTCGTCGTGGGGCAGGAAGCGCCGGATGTCTTCGTCGTTGAAGCCGTTCAGCCCGATCGCGGCGCCCTCCCAGTCGCCACGCGCGATCGCACCCTTGACGTAGTCCATCCGGCCTAGCCGTGCCGCCGCGCCGTCGACGACGAGGATCGCTCCGGCGACCCGCTGCGGCGGCGGCCACCTGATCATCGTCCGCAGCGCGCCCTCCATGATCTCCCGTCGATGCCGTCTCAGGCGCCGATCTGAGCTTACGCGCGCCGTGAGGTCGGTGTCGTTGAAGCCGTTCAGGTTCAGTGCGACGCGGCCCCAGTCCTTGTCGCGAATGGCGTCATCGATATTCGAGTCGAGCTCCGCGGCGCTCACGGTTGGTGGCGCCTGCGCGTCTTGCTGTCGCTGGAGTAGGCCCCGGCGAGCCAGCAGCCGGTTGACCGCGCGATTGCCGGCCGTGCGCTGCAGCGTCAGCAGCCGATCAACCTCGTGCAGCGCTTCCGTCGATCCTTGCGCGGCGCGATCGGGCTCGGCTTCGCGCTCAGTGTGCTCCGAGGAGGCCCGCGACGACACCGCGCGAAGTTAACACCCGCGCCTTAAACCGCCCACTAGCGCTGCCCGGAGCCGCGGGTTATCGTCAGATCATGCGTAAGGCGGCCGTCGCGATTGGCGTGAGTGCCCTGATCGCGGGATGCGGTGGCGGCTCATCATCGAAGACGAGCTCCGCGCTGCGGGCGCCGTCGCCGGCCGTCGCCCAGGCGTCGACGGCGCTTCGTTCCTCGTGCATCACGAGGCAGGGATTCGGCGGCTTGGGGGGCCGCGCGGACCGTTTCGACGCGAACAACAACAACACCACGGATGCGGCCGGGCCGACGCCGGGCGCGGCCTTCTACCAGGTCGACGGCACGATCGGAGGCTGCGTCGCCTCGTTCTCCGTTCAGGACAGCGCGGGACCGCCCCTACGAGCCGGGGAGATGCTGGATCTCGTCAGCCGCGGCCATCTGCCGCGCGACGCCAGGCCCGTCGTCGCCACGGAGAGCTGCGCGGTCTGGAAGAGCCTGGAGCTCCGGCGCGCGGTGGGCCTGCCGTACGCGAGGGCGACCGCGATCGGCGAGGTCGGTGGCGCGCCGGGGAGTGCCCTGGTCCAGGCCACCACCCACTCCCATTGCTAGATGACGACCGTGCCCGGCGATACGCGAATTCTCACGAGCCTCGTCGGCTCGTACGCCCAGCCGAACTGGTTGCTCGATCGGGACCGGCTCCGTGACCGCTTCCCGCCGCGCGTGCGGGCGACCGAGCTCTGGCGCGTCGACCCTCGCTACCTCGAGGAGGCGCAGGACGATGCGACGCTGCTGGCGATCGGCGACCAGGAGCGCGCCGGTCTCGACATCATCACCGACGGGGAGATGCGTCGGGAGAGCTACTCGAATCGGTTCGCGACCGCGCTCGATGGCGTCGACATCGACAATCCCGGATCCGCCCTCGATCGGAGCGGCCATCCCAACCCGGTTCCCCGCGTCACGGCTCCGATCGCCCGCCGCCATCCCGTGCAGGTCCGCGACCTCGAGTTCCTCCGCGCCCACACGAGCAAGCCGACGAAGATCACCGTCCCGGGACCGTTCACGATGTCCCAGCAGGCGCAGGATGACTTCTACGGCGCCCCGGACGCGCTCGCCGGCGCCTACGCGCGAGCCGTGCGCGAGGAGATCGTCGACCTGTTCGCCGCGGGAGCCGACATCGTCCAGATCGATGAGCCGTACATGCAGGCGCGCCCCGACCCGGCCCGGGCGTACGGCGTCGAGGCCCTACGCGAGGCGATCGACGGCGTGACCGGCACGATCGCGGTCCACATCTGCTTCGGCTACGCGGCGATCATCCACGAGCGTCCGAGCGGATACTCGTTCCTCGGCGAGCTCGCGAGGACGCCGTGCGACCAGGTGTCGGTCGAGACCGCCCAGTCGGGGCTTGATCTCGAGGTGCTGGAGCAGCTCCCCGAGAAGACGATCATCCTCGGCGTGCTCGACCTCTCGACGAATGAGGTCGAGACGCCGGAGTGCGTGGCCGATCGGATCCGGCGGGCGTTCGCATACGTCCCGGCGAGCCGGCTCGTGGCGGCTCCCGATTGCGGCATGAAATACCTCTCCCGTGACGGCGCCTACGGAAAGCTCGAGGCGCTGGCGGAAGGCGCTCGCCTCGCGGTGCCCTAACGCGGTCTACTGGACCTTCCCTCGCGCCGCCACCAGCCAGGCCGCCTCGATCTGCCCGGCTCGGTGCGCGTACAGAGCATCGTGCAGGTTGACGGTCGTGTCGATGTGGGAAGGCTGGAGCGTGACCCGGTCACCGACTCGAAGGTCGCGGCGCTCCGGTGCGTCCGTGGGGGTCAGCATTCCGTGCTCGTCGCCGGCATGGAGATATGACCATCCCGGGGCGTCGAGCAGACGTGCGGGACCCGAGTCGTCCGAAAGCGTCTTCAGGCCGGCGTCGATCACCGCGCGGTTGGGGGCAGGCCGGCTGATAACCGTCGCGATCGCGGTCAGAGACGAGCGGTACGGCACGCCACCCGTGTCGGAGTAGTCCGCGTCCATGAACGCGAAAGATCCGGGCTGGACCTCGGTCACGACTTCGTGCGCCGCGCAGAACTCCGCCGTGCCCGTGCCGCCGGTGCTCACCACGTCGATCGCGTATCCCGCGGCCCGCAGATCGTTCACCGCGCCCTCGAGACGCTGCATCGAGACGTCGCAGCGCGCGCGCCGCTCGGCCGGGTCGCGCACGTGCTGGAGGTTGCCTTCGTATCCCTGCACCCCGACAAGTTCGAGCCGGTTCAGCTCTTTGATCCGGTCTGCCAGAGCAAGCGCGTCTTCGGGCGCGACCCCGCAGCGGTCCTGGCCGACGTTGACGTCGACGAGAGTCTCGAGCGGACGGGGCAGGGCGGCGTCGAGCGCGCCGGCGCCTTCCCAGGAGTCGACGACGACCCGGATCCGCGCCTCCGGCCAACGGGAGGCCAGCTGCGCCAACCGCCGTACCTTGATCGGGCCCACGAGCTCCGTGGTGATCAGGACGTCGTCGATGCCGCCGGCGATCATCACCTCGGCCTCGCTCAGCTTGGCCACACAGATCCCGGCTGCCCCGGCCTCCAGTAGCAGCTGGGCGACCTGGGGGCTCTTGGCGGTCTTCAGGTGCGGGCGCACGCGAACGCCGGCGAGCCGACGCATGCACAAGCGCACGTTGTCCTCGAACACGTCGAGGTCGACCGTCAGCGACGGCGTGTCCAGCTCATCGACGCGGAAACCGTTCATAGATCGAGAATCTCGCACACCGCTCGCCGGTGTGGTTCGATGCCGACGATGGCGACGGAACGCAAGCTCGGGGACCAGCTGGACTTCACGCCGGTGCAGCGGCCGCGACGGGCTGCGCTGCGGGGCAACTACGTCACGCTTCGGCCGGTGGTTGCCGACGAGGACGCCGAGCCCCTGTACGCGGAGTCCCATCCGCCGCTGGCCGACCCGGGCCTCTGGACCTACATGCCCGGCGGCCCCTACCGCGACGCAGCTGATCTCCGGGACGCCCTGAAGGGCGCGGAGACCTCGGAGGACCCGCTCTTCTTCACCCTGGCGACGCGCCCCGATGAGCGGCCGGTTGGGATCGCGTCCTACCTGCGGATCACTCCTGAGCACGCGGTGATCGAGATCGGCTACATCTGGTTCGGAGCGTCGCTGCAACGGACGACGGCGGCCAGCGAGGCGATCTTCCTGCTCGCGTCCAACGCTTTCGACGAGCTCGGGTACCGCCGGCTCGAGTGGAAGTGCGACTCGCTCAACGAGGCGTCGCGCCGGGCCGCGCTGCGGTTCGGCTTCCGCTTCGAGGGCGTCTTCCGCAACCACATGGTCGTCAAGGGCCGCAACCGCGACACCGCCTGGTACGCGATCACCGACGACGAGTGGCCGCCGATACGGGCGGCGTTTCGCGCCTGGCTCGAGCCCGACAACCAGGGCGGCGAGCACGGGCAGCGCCGGCGTCTCGGCGAGCTGATCGCCGAGGCCCGCGGCTAGACGCGACCGCGCGCGAGATCGAGTAGACGGCCGAGGATCCGCTCGCCGTCCACCCGCAGGCCGTTGTGGTCGTACTCGCTCGTGATCCACGGCCTGGCGCCGCGGATCTTCGAGGCCGTCTCCTCAGAGAAGACTCGCTCCACGTACATGTCCTCGGCGTAGACCGCGGCCGCGACCGGCACCTCGTTGGCGGCGAGGATCCGTGGGTCGTACAGACGCGGCCACTCGCGGCGGGCGAGCAGCTCGGCCGCCTGTCGCAGAGGCCGCAGCGCCCCATAGTCCTCGAACATCCACGAGTAGATGTGCTCGCCGGTGAGCAGATGCGAGTCGTCGAACTCCGCCGGCATCACCCGCTCCGCCGACCACTCGGTCTTGCCCCCGTCCGCCATGCAGGCTTCGTGGATGATCGCGTAGATCGGGTTGCGGGCGAACGAGGTGTCGCGCTCAACGTCGTGCAGGAACGCCGGCGAATCGAACGGAAGCTCCAGCAGATAGTGCAGGCGCTCGGCGCCGTCGCTCATGCCGAGCATGTTGCCGACTTGCCGAAACCGTCTCCAGGTCAACCGGTCGCCGGACGGCAGCCGCAACGTGTCATCGTCGACCGTGCGCTTCAGGTCAAACAGTCGATCGCGGTCGCTCGGGTAGCGCTGCAGATATCTCCGGTTGCGTTCCACGACGCGCCGATATGTGTAGGGGTAGTACTCGTCGACGGCGTGGTCCAGTGGGGGGAGGCCGCCCGTGATGAGCGCCTCTCGCAAACCGTTCGGGGCCAGCGACAGATACGTGGTCACGCAGAACCCGCCGAAGCTCTGCCCGAGCACGCTCCACCGCTCCACGCCGAGCTCGCGCCGAATCCATTCGGCGTCGCGGACGATCGAATCGGCCCGGAAATGCGCGAGGTAGTCGGCCTGCTCCTGCGGGCTCATCCCGGGGAGGGTTCCGACCGGCGTCGAGCGCCCCGTGCCGCGCTGATCGAGCATCAGCACGCGGAACTCCTGTAGAGCTCGGTCTAGCCAGCCCGGATTGCTCGGGTTGCGGTGAGGACGCGGTGCCTCTGATCCCGGGCCGCCCTGAAGGTAGACGAGAAACGGCCGCTCTCGTCCCTCGGGGTCCGCAACCTCGCGCGCAAACACGGTGATCCGCGGACCAGCCTCGTCGTCGTGATCGAGCGGGATCTCGAATGAGTGCTCGACCGTGACCAGCCCCGGAAGCCGTAATTCCTCTCGCATCGATGGCTCATGAGTCCTGGAGATAGACCAGGGTCGACTCCGTCTGGCCGTTGTCGAATGTGTCGACGACCTTGACGCCCGAGGGGGCGGAGGTGATCTCGAGCCACTTGCCCTTGCCCGCCATGATGTGGAGGTCGGTGAGCTTGATCGGCACGCCTGCGACGACCTGGAGGATCGGCGGGATCGTCGCGCTGAGGTGGTAGACGAAGTTGCCGTGCACCCGCGTGAGGTGCCCGATTACGGGCGTCTGGACGCGCGCCGGGTTGTTCAGCACGGTGAAGAAGTAGACCGCGTTGGCGCCGCCGTTGACGACCGTGATCTTCGGATGCGTGATCACGGTGTCGGCGAACGCGGTGCCGCCGCCGCTGCCCATAATCGACGCCTTCGGGCACCCGGTCGGCCCGACAGAGTTGAGCACTCGATAGCTGCATGACTTGTACCGCGCGCCGTTGTACTTCGACCCCTTCGGGAACCAGATGTCGAGCTTCTGGAGCATCGGCTGTTGCGCCGCGTCCAGACCTCCCCAGCCGAAGTCAACGTTTAGCTTCACTCCCACGGGATGACGGGCCGTGGGAGTCGTCAGCCCGGCCGCCCTCGCGGTGACCTTCGGTGGGGTGGACGCCGCCAGCGCGACAGCACCGCCGGTGCCGAGGAGCGCGACGGTCATGCCGGCCAATGCAAACTTGCGCACGATGATCCTCCTGAGTGAGATTGGACGGCGACGCCAGAGCGGATCGTCACCGAGACTTACGGCGCGACGCTCGTTGGTACACGAGTGTCCCATTCCTCCGCGCCGACCCTACCAATCCTTCGGCAACGACACGCTGGCATGGCTTGGTAGCGTCCGGCGCGTGGTGGACGCGCGCGTCCGAGCGCGGTTCTCAGACGGCGATCCCGACGCCGTGCGAGCCGTCTACCGCGCGTATGGGCGGCTCGTATACGCGATCACGTTCCGCGTGCTCTCGGACCGGGCGCTCGCCGAGGAGGCGACCCAGCAGGCGTTCCTGAAGGCGTGGCGCGCGGCCAGCAGCCTGGACCCGAGTCGGGAGATCGGCCCGTGGCTGGCGACGATCGCCCGCCGGGTCGCGATCGACCTGTACCGGCGCGAGGCGCACCGGGCGACCGACCCAATCGAGTCGGTCGCTCCGAACGACCCCGCGCTCGCCACACAGCCGGTGTCCGCCGAAGCGCTGTACGACGTGTGGGAGGTCCGGCGCGCGGTCGCGGACCTGCCCGATGACGAGCAGGAGATCGTTCGGTTGCAGCACTTCGAAGGGCTCACCCAATCGCAGATCGCGGATCGTCTCGGGCAGCCGGTGGGCACGATCAAATCCAGGTCCTTTCGCGCCCATCGACGCCTCGCCGACGAGCTCGGCCACCTGCGGGAGAGCCCGACGTGAACGGATTAGCGATGCGATCCGTAATCATTAACGAGGAGAGCCAATGACGGCGAGTGACGACGATCGGATTGCGTACCTGAGCGGCGAGGATGCCGCGTCGCTGTCCCCAGAGGACCGGGCGGATCTCGACGAGCTGCGTGCGCTGCTGCGGGCTCCTGCTGCGTGGGCCGATCCCGATCCCGGACTCGAGGACCGCGTGGTCGCCGCAATCGCTGCGGAGGCAGCGGGCACGCGGGACGCCACCGAGGGCGCCGCCCCCTCGCAGGCCCCGGCCGCGGTGCCGGCGCGCCGGCCCCGCTGGCGGCTGACCTGGTGGCGCCCGGCCTACGGATTCGGCGCCGCGGCGCTGGCCGCCGCGGTCGCGGTCGTGATCGCCGTCAGCGTGGGCAGCAGCGGGCCGCAGCCGCTTCATTTCGCGATGGTGCTGGGCGGCACCGCGCTGGCGCCAGGGGCCCACGGCAACGCGTCACTCACGAAGACGACCGCCGGCTGGCGGATCGAGCTGAACGCGACTGGGCTGCCGCGGCTCGCCAACGGCCGCTACTACCAGGCGTGGCTGAAGAACGCCAAGGGCGTCCTCGTGCCGGTCGGCACCTTCAACGAACCGGATCACATCACGCTGTGGTCCGGGGCTCCGGTGACCTCATTCCCGACGCTGACGGTGACGGTGCAGCAGGCCAACGGGAACCCCGCCTCCTCCGGGAAGCGAGTCCTCGTCGGGACCATCCGGCCGCAAGGCTGAGGCCGCGGCGATATCGCCGCGCGACGATCATGCAAACGGGATGATGGCCGCCGCGCGGACGCGTGCGAGGCTGCCCCGGCTTCGATAACCAGGAGGGTCTACGTTGAACGAGCAGGAGAGTCCTCGATCCCAAGGTGCCCCGGGCGAGCCCGACAAGGTTCCGCTCACCGCCCGCCTGTTGCTGCGCGACACGTTCACAGCGCGCCGAGCTGCCGGGATCATCGCGGGAGTCGCGGTGATCATCACCGTCGCGGGCGGGATCCTCATCCGGGTATTCGACCACGAGGAGTACAGGACGATCGGCAAGGGCCTGTGGTTCGCCCTCGAGACGGTCACGACCGTCGGCTACGGAGACGTCACGCCCGCGAAAACGGTTGGGCGCGTCATCGCCGGGGTCATCATGCTCACCGGGATCGGCTTTCTCGCCGTGGTCACGGCCTCGGTCACCGCGGCGTTGATCGAGAGCAACCGCCGGCGCTTCGCGACTTCCGAGGCCGACTTGGCGGACCGGCTCGACGAGGTTGGCGCACGGCTGTCGCGGATCGAGGCGGCGCTCGACCGGGTGGCGCCTCCGGACCCGTCAAGCCCTAGCGCTTGACCGAGAAGCTCTTGGTTGCGCTAGTCGAAGCCGCGCCGCTCGGCGTGAAGCTGCCCTTCGCGGTGAGTTTGAGGCGCTTGCTGTGCTTGAGCAGCGCCCGGCCCTTGCCCGTCAGCTTGATCTTGACCGTCGCGCGCCCGGCGCTCTGGAAGGTCATGTGCCCGCTCGCAACCAGCACCGGCTTCTTCGACTTCGCCAACTTGGCGCCCTTCGGCACCTCGTACCACGAGATGACGAGTGACCCGGCACTCGGCGCGGCAAACGACACCGAGTAACTGCCGTGCTTGAGCAGCGACTTGATGCTGGCGTTCTTGCCGTGCGCGCCGAGGATCGCCCGCAGCGCGGCGAGCACCTGCGCGACCGTCGGCCCGCTCGGTCCGGTCGATATGGGCACGGCGACCGGACCGACGAGGCTTGAGATCGCCTGTGCGCTGCCTACGGCGTTGTGCGCAGTCACAGTTACCAGGATCAATCCGCCCTCATCGGCGGTGGTCAGCGTGTACGAGCTCCCCGTCGCTCCTGCGATGTCCGAGCATGCCGGATTGCACCGCTGCCACTGGTACGTGTAGGTGATCGGCGGCGTTCCCGACCACCCTCCGGTCGAGGTGGACAGGGTCTGGCCTACGACCGTGGCGCCGGAGATGACAGGACTCGAGGTGTTCGCTGCCCTGACTGCCGACGACCGTACGACCCCGGTGGACGCCGAGCTGGCCGGCGAGCTGTCCCCGCCCGCATTCGAGGCCGTCTCCTGTACGCGGATGGTATGGGCGACGTCCGCGGCGGTCAGGGTGTACGTCTGGTTCGTCGCATTCGCGATCGCCACGCACGACTGGCCCGAGCCGTCGCAGTCCTCCCACTGGTAGGTGAAGGCCGTCGGACCGTTCGTCCACGCGCCGTGCGACTCGGACAGCGTCCGACCCTGAATCGGCGTCCCCGAGATCCTCGGCACCGCCGTGTTCGTCGGCGCCGGCGATACGGCGATCGTCGTCGGCGCGGACACCGCCGGCGCGCTGCCTCCACCCGGGATCACCGGCTCCTCCTCCACCAGGATCGTATGACCGACGTCCGAGTCTTGAACCGTGTAAGTCTGGCTCGTCGCCCCGGAGATCGGCGCGCACCCATTCCCGGCGGTGTCGCAGTCCTCCCACTGATACGTGAACGACGTGGGACCGTTGCTCCATGACCCGTTCACCTCGGTCAGCGTGGTGCCCACGATCGGGCTGCCCTGGATGGACGGTGGCGTCACGTTCTCCGTTCCCGTGTAGGCGAGCGCGTTGCCGTCGAAGTCGACTCCCTCGCAGAACACCTGCGTCGGGCAGGACACGGAGGCGAGGTTCGCCTTGGTATCGCTCGCGTTGATATCGATTCCAGAGCCTACGGTCCAGGTCGTTCCGTCCCACGTGGCGACGTCCGGAGACGAGTAGACCGCCTGGCAGAACGAACCGGACGAACATGAGATCGAGCCCTGAGTGAACGAGCCAAGCTCGGCGCTCGCCGGCAGGGGTGTAGCGGTACTCCAGGTGCCGTTCCACGTGAACCCGACGCCTTCGAGCGCCGAGCCCACGAATCCCGCGCCCACCGCGCCGCAGAACGAGGATGACGGACACGAGACAGCGTCCAAGAACGTCTCCCCGCTGATGACGGTCGTCGGCGTGCTCCAAGAGGTGCCGTTGTAGCTCGCCGCCACGCCGGCCAAGCTAGTTCCCGATTCGCCCAGCCCGACGGTCATGCAGAACGACGCCGACGCGCACGACACCGAGGACCAGAGCACGCTGGCTCCGACCGATGTCGGTGGGCCCCACGTTCCGTTCTGATCGATCACTGCGTTACCGGAGATGTCCACGGCTGCGCAGAACGGAGCCGGCACCGTCGTGCTCGCCGGGCACGACACCGAGCTCATCCCCATACCGCCGGTGTCGATCGCGGCCGGAGGGCTCCACGTGCCGTTGTCGTACGTCACTTCGTTCCCGGCGCTATCGACGGCGACGCAGTACGTGTCCGACGAACACGACACCGATGTCAAGGAGTTGCTATCGATCGTCGACGGCAAGCCCCACGTGCCGTTCTGGTAGATCAGAGCATCGGTAACCGGCTGCCCTCCGAGGGCGACGCAGAACGAGCTCGTCGGGCAGGACACCGAGTTGATGCCGTTGTTCCCGTTGATGTCGGTAGGAGGGCCCCACCCCGTCGCGGCCGATGCCACGGCCGGTGCGCCGAGCCACACGATCGCGGCGCACAGAACGACCCAGACGTATCTAGAAACGCCAAGGCGTCTAGAACCGCCTATGCGTTGCCTAGCAACGCCATCAGGTCCAGAAACTCCGGGGCGTCTAAACAAGCCCCGTCCGCCGATCGACCACAACGCAGAAGCTCCCGACACGCTGATTCCCTCCTGTGTCCCTCCGTCACTCCGCCGTGGATGCGCGAACCTACAGTGCGTTCGGCGGCTTGTCAACGCTCCAAACACATTTCTGTGTCCGGACGAAGGCAGTTTAGGCACCAGCTCATCCCCTCGGCAAGTCGACACCGTAGCCCCTGCGTCCGCGCGAGAGCCTACCCGAGCGTACGTGTGCCGGCGCCGGTTGCCGGCCCGGAGCGATGTGATCGGCTGCGCGAGTCGCTGACGGCGGGCATCGGTATTTGGGTGGCGCTCTCCATTGCCAAAGCATGAGGAGGCACGTAGGTTCCGGCGATGGCGCACGTCGAAACGCTGCCGGTGCTGTTCGTGGTCGATTGCGACCCGCATGCACTGGACGTGCTGCTGTCCGATCTTACGCGGCGGTTCGGCAATGATTTCGCCGTGCGGGGCAGGTCCTCGTCGGAGGCGGCGCTCGCCGAGCTGCAAGAGCTAGCGGCCTCGGATCACCCAGTGGCGCTGCTTCTGATCGATGACGCAGCCGAACAGCTGCTCCCAGGCGCACATGAATTGCATCCGCGAGCAAAGCGCGTGCTGATGGTCGATCGCGACTACTCGTCCAGGAGCCCAGCCGTCCAGGCGATGGCGCTCGGACGTGCCGACTATCACCTCGTCCGCCCGTGGGCGGACGACGAGATGATGTACCGCGCGATGACCGACTACCTGGCCTCGTGGACGAGGGAGCAGGAGCCGAGCTTCGAGCTGTTTCGGATCGTCGCCGCCGAGGACGACCCCAAGGTGCTCCAATTGCGCGACCTGATGACGCGGATGAGCATGCCGTTCGGGTTCTATCCGCTCGAGAGCGAGGCCGGGCAGCATCTACTCGATGGGGCCGACCTCGACGCGTCGCATCTTCCGGTGGTGATTCGCCACGACGGCCAGGTCCTCCTCGACCCCAATCTGGCCGACCTCGCACGCGCCTTCGGCGTCAACGTCACGAACGATGTCGACACGTGCGAGGTCGCGATTGTCGGGGCTGGACCGGCCGGGCTGACGGCCGCCCTGTACGCAGCGTCGGAGGGGCTCGAAACCGTGCTCCTGGAGCTCGCGGTCTCCGGCGGTCAGGCGGGGACGAGTCCGTTGATCCGTAATTACCCCGGGTTTCCCCACGGAATCGACGGCGGCCTCCTGATGGAGCGGACGTGCGAGCAGGCGTGGCTGATGGGAGCGCACATCGTCTTCGCACAGCAGGCGGTGGCGCTCGAACGGCAAGGCGACGATCGGATCGTCCACCTTCTGGACGGGACCCGAGTGGCGGCACGCGCGGTCGTGATCGCGACCGGAATCGAGTGGCGTCGACTCGGCGTTCCGAGCCTCGAGGCGCTCATCCATTCGGGCGTGTTCTACGGCGCGGCCGTGGGCGAAAGCCGGGCGATGCAGGACCAGAGCGTGGCCGTTGTCGGCGCCGGCAACTCCGCCGGGCAGGCCGCCCTGCACCTCGCCAAGCATGCTCGCGACGTGACCCTGCTCGTTCGCGGCCGCAGTCTCGCGAAATCGATGTCGAGCTACCTCATCCGCGCGATCGACACGACCCCGAACATCGTCGTTCGTCACCGCATCGAGGTGGTGGGCGGCGGCGGCGCCGAGGCGCTCGAATACATCGAGCTCGCCGATCGAGCCACCGGCGCGACCGAGGAGGTCCCGGCGGCCGCGCTGTTCATCATGATCGGCGGCGTGCCACACACCGAGTGGCTCCCGGACGAGGTCGTCCGTGACTCGCATGGCTACCTGACCACGGGTCGCGACCTTCTCAGTCGGGCTCCGATGGCTTGGAGTGAAAGCCGTGAGCCGCTGACGCTCGAGACAAGCATCCCGGGTGTGTTCGCCGCCGGGGACGTTCGTGAAGGTTCGATCATGCGAGTCGCGTCCGCCGTGGGCGACGGGGCGACCGTCGTGCGCCTCATGCACGAATACCTGCGCGATGTGGCCGCGCAGGAGACGAGGTCCGTGGCCGCCGGAGCGGCATAGACCTCGCCTCCCGCGAATCGGTTGCCTAGGCGCTCGGCGCCGACGGGTCGATGTTCTGGTTCAGCCGGAACACGTTCGTCGGGTCGTACTTGTGCTTCAGGGCGACCAGCCGTCCGTACGTCTCCTCGCCGTAGGACGTACGCGCGCCGTCCGGTTCGCCGAGGAAGTTCACGTACGCGCGGCCCGTGGCCGCATCGGACGCGGCGGCGACGACGTCGCGGGCCCATTCCGTGTGCGATGCGCCCGCTGCCGGGTCGTGCCAGCCCGTGACGGCGTTCAGCACGAATGGCATAGAGCGCTCGGGATAGGCGGTTGCGCCGTCCGCGACGCGGCCGACCGCGCCGCCCATCTGGTGCACGTGGATCTCGCACTGCCCGCCGGGCGCGGCCTGGTGGGCCTCGCACAGCCGGTCGATGAGCGCGTCATCGAGGTTGGAAAGGTGCGTGCCTTTGAAATAGGCCTGGATGCCCTTCGGCCACAGCGGATCGAGCAGTGACTGCAGGCCCGCATATGGAATCGGCCCGAGCAGGTCGGCGATCGGCTCCGCGACCTCGCGTATCGGACGCACGAGCGCGGGCCCGTCTTCGACGGCGCCGGTCGAGCCGGCGACGAACGCCACCACCTTCCTGCCGTGCCACTCCTCCGGGATTACGGGCAGTGGCGGCGCGCTCGTGAGGTTGACGACGCCGGTGATCTCGTCTGGGGCCGAGTCAGACCACTCGCGGAACGCGCGCAGGATCCGCTCGCTGTGATCCCCCGAGTAGAAGATCGGCCCTCCGTAGATCGTCGGCCCGAGCTGATGGAGCTCGAACTCGAACCGCGTGACGATCCCGAAATTGCCGCCGCCACCGCGAAGGCCCCAGAACAGATCGGGGTTCTCGGCCTCGCTCGCGTGGACTAGCCGGCCATCCGCGGTGACGACGTCGGCAGCCGCGAGGTTGTCGCACGCGAGGCCGAACTTCCGCATCGTCCAGCCGATGCCGCCGCCCAGCGTGAAGCCGGCCACGCCGGTGCTCGACACCAGTCCGCCCGTCGTGGCGACCCCGTGGGCCTGCGTCTCGTGGTCCACGTCGGCCCAGACCGCACCTGCTCCCACGGCCGCCCGGCGACCCTCGGGATCGACGCGGATGTCATTCATCGGCGAGAGGTCGATCACGACACCGCCGTCACACGTGGAGAATCCGGGGATGCTGTGGCCGCCTCCACGAACGGCGATCGGCAGGCCGTTGCTGCGCGCGAAGCCGACCGCAGCGATCACGTCGGCGGAGCCGGCGCAGCGGACGATCACCGCCGGCTCATGACCGTCGTGAGCGCCGTTCCAGACCCGCGACGCCTCGGCGTAGGCCTCGTCGTTAGGGAGCACGATCTCGCCTCGGATCGCGTCTCGCAGCTCCTGCAGTGTTGCTTCCCCGAGCACCGGGGCGATGGTGTGACTCATCCCGTCTTCCTTTCGTTTTAGGAGGGACGGGGAGTTGTAGGAAGCGGCTCTTTGACGTGGCTTAGCGCTTCCTTAGCAGGAGCGAGATCCAGCAGCCGGCCCTCCACAGCCTCGACGCCGAGCGCGTCGTGGCGCCCGGCGTAGCGATGACGCGCTTCGAGGAGCAGGGCGGTGGCACGCTCGACCTCGCCGCGGAGCGCGGCGATCTCCGCGAGCCCGGCAAGCGTGTTCGCGATCCAGCGGTTCCGCTGCGTCGGGACGAGGACCTCGCGGGCCTCGCGCAACGCGGCCTCGGCGTCGTCGAGGCGATCACGGGCGAAGGCAAGGTCCGCGGTCCGCCACAGCGCACTGGCGAGTCCCCATCGATCACCGGCGCGCCGGAAGGTGTCACGGGCCTCCGCCACCTCACGCTCCGCGCTGCGGTAGTCGCCCGCGGTCGTGTCGACGAGCGCGAGCCCCGCCAGCACGAGCCCGACACCGCGGCGGTCTCCGTGTCGCTGGCGGAGTTCGAGCGCCGCTTGCAGATCGCGACGGGCCGCCTCGAGCGCTCCCTCCGCGAACTCGAGATACGCGCGCCGGACGAGCACCACCGCGGTGCCGCGCTCGTCGCCGGACGACGCGAACCGCGCTGCGCTGTCCTCGAGCAGTACGCGCGCTCGCGCGAAATCGCCGCGCGCGCGCACGATTCCGGCCTGGTTTGTGAGAACGTAGCCAACGGCGGCGTCACAGGAGATGTCCACGTACGGCTGCAGCGTGTCCTCGAACACGACGCGCAGTCCAGGCCGCACGCCGGACCGGCTCGTCTCGGCGAAGTTGACCGGCGACGGGATCCGGTCCGGAGACCCGGCCAGCTCCGCGAACAGGTCGGCGCTCCGCGCCACGAGCTCCTCGGCACGCGCCAGATCCCCGAGCATCCACTGAACTACCCCGAGCGTGTAAACGCAGGTCGCCTCGGCCGCTGCCAGGGATTCGGCCCGCGCCAGCGCCAGGGCGCGCTCGAGCCACCCGGTCGCGACGGCGGCCTCGTCGCTGGCCAGACCGAACTCGCCCAAATACTGCAGAGCACGCCACTGTGCCCGCGCGTCGCCGATCTCGGATGCAACGTCATAACTCTCCTTGGCGTAGGCGAGCCCTCGGGCGAGCGTGCCGCTGCGCATGCCGATCGCCGCGGCGGCGAGCAGCGCCTGGGCTCGGAGAACCGTGCGGTCGGGGGCGACGGCGAGTGCCTGGTCCAACCGCCGCTGGGCGAGCTGGAGATCGATCCGGCGCATCCAGAAGGGGAGGAGCGCGATGCAGAAGCGCAGCGAGTCGGCCGGTGCTCGATCGAGCCGCGTCTCGAAGCCCGCACGCAGGTTCGCGGCGTCGCGGTCAAGCCGGGGCGAGTCGCGGTGCTGCTCTGCCAGCGCGAGCGCCCACCCGGCCTGCCGGTCGGCGAACGCGGACCTCTCGCCGGAGGCGTCGAGCATCTCGCCGGCGTACAGGCGAACCGTCTCGAGCAGGCGGTAGCGGCGCTCACGCGAGGAGAACTCGTCCGTGGCGACCAGCGACTTCTCGACGAGTCGCGCCAGCAGGTCGGCGATGTCCACCGGGTCGAGCGGTTCCCCGGCGCATACGGACTCCGCGGCCTCGAGCTCGAATCCGCCGGCAAAGACCGCTAACCG
Organism: uncultured Solirubrobacterales bacterium; assembly: GCA_963810015.1. GTDB lineage: Bacteria > Actinomycetota > Thermoleophilia > Solirubrobacterales > Solirubrobacteraceae > Palsa-465. The sequence continues at coordinate 122,621 of CAWEMC010000031.1, read as the reverse complement.
GCGGAAGAGGATCTGTTCGGCGGGCTCCAGAAGGTCGTGGCTCCATTGGAGTGTCGCGGCGAGCGTCTGCTGACGCGTTGGCGAGGCGCGACTCAAGGTTCGCAGCAGGCGGAAGCGGTCATCGAGCCGCTCGGCGACGGCTCCCGAACCGAGCGCAGCGGTACGAGCGGCGGCGAGCTCGAGGGCGAGCGGTAAGCCGTCGAGGCGAAAGCAGATACGCGCGACATCGGTTGCGTTGAGCTCGTCGACGACGAAGCCGGGAGACGCTGCACCCGCCCGTTCCACGAACAGCCGCACCGCCTCGAATCGGAGGAGCTGGCCGGGCTCGTGGACCTGCTCGGGGTCGGGGATGCCAAGCGACGGCACTCGGAAGACGATCTCACCCGGCCCATGCAACGGCTCGCGGCTCGTCGCGACGACCGTGAGCGTGTCAGCGGAGCGCAGCAGGATGTCCACGAGCTCCGTGGCGCCGGCGAGCACGTGCTCGCAGTTGTCGAGTACCAGCAGCAGTCGACCCCCGGAGACGAACTCGACCAGGGCATCGACCAGCTTCTGCCCGGATAGCGCCCGGACATCGAGCGCTGCCGCGACGGCGTCGGGGACGAGCTCGGGGTCGGTGATCGCGGCCAGCTCGACGAGCGCCGCCCCGCTGCGGTACGACGGCTCGGCGGCGCGCGCCAGCTCGAGCGCCAGCCTGGTCTTGCCCACCCCGCCCGTACCGGCGAGCGTGAGCAGGCGCGTGTCACCGAGGAGCGCCTTCAGCTCCGCGAGCTCGCGGCCGCGACCGACGAACGTGCTCGCGTCGGCCGGCAGCGACGCCAGCCGGTCGCCGTCGGTGCAGTCGAGCGCCGCGAGCTCCGCCGTCAGGTCGGCCACCAGCTCCGCTAGCTCGCCGCGGCGGGTCTCGGCCCAATCCTCATAGCGGTTCTCGGGCAGCAGCTCGCCTTCGTACAGCGAGAGCGCGGCCCGGTACGAGGCCGGCGTCCCGAGGCGGCGGGCGTCGGCGGCGGCGAGCTCCAGCCGATCGACGTCGACCTCCGCGACGAGGTGCAGCGTCTCATCCCGCACCTCGATCGCGCCCGACTCGAGCGTCCGCCGGACGACGTAGACGACCTGGTGGAGGTTGTTCGCCGCCGCGTCCGGCGCGCGATCGCGCCACAGCACATCCATCACCTGCTCACGGTGCAGGCGATGTCGCGGCGCGAGCGCGAGCAGCTTTACGAGCTCGCGCGCCTTCTTCAGCCGCCACGCCGTGTCCGGGATCGGCGCGCCGTCGACCGCAGCCGAAAAGCCGCCCAACAGGGTCACGCTCACCTCGCCCACAGGGCAAGCTTGATCGACGAGGCGCCCGGCGGGAATGGTGGACGGACCCCAATCCCGCCGCTTCCGGGTTGGGGACGCCGGTGCCCCGACTCAGATATCGACCTTGAAGCCGACGTCGACCTCGCTCGCCGGGGTGCCGCCGTCAACGCCCCAGTTCTCCATCGGCGGCTCGTGGATGACGATCAGGACATCCTCGGGCGCCACGTCGAACTCGGCGAGTCCACTCACGATCGCTGTGTACAGGCGACGTTTCGCCTCCATCGATCGCCCCGCGAACATCGTCACCTCGATCAGCGTGTACGCGTCGCTGTGGCGATCGGGATACGGCACCGTGAAAGCATCGCGTGGGTATTCGGCGAGGCGCACGAGGGGGTCCTCCGCCGGCGATCGCAGCGCCTCGCTTAGCGCCGCGCGCACCGCCTGGACCATGCCTCGCTTCTCCGCGTCGCCGCGACCCTCCAGGACTTCGATGCGGGCGAGCGCCATGGCCGGCAACCTACCGCTCCCGGATGGCTCTGTAGGTTTCAGCGCCATGCACCCGACGGCGGCACGCCTGGCCGAGCGACTCGAGCAGCGAGGTCTCCAGATCGACGTGAGGACCCTCAGCGACTCGGCGCGGACCGCTGCGTTAGCGGCGGCGGCGCTCGACGTCGAGGTCGGGCAGATCGTCAAATCGCTGGTGTTCCTGCGGGGAGAGGAGCCGGTTCTGATCCTCTGCGCCGGCGACCGACGCGTGGACGCCGAGCGGTTCGGGCTGGCGCCCGCGCCCGCCGACCGGGTGCGGGCCGTGACCGGATTCTCGATCGGCGGGGTTCCCCCGCTCGGCCACGACGTCGAGCTGGACACAACGATCGACGAGTCCCTCCGGCGCTTCGAGGTCGTGTGGGCCGCGGCCGGCACTCCGCACGACGTGTTCGGCGTCGAGACGGAGGCGCTGATCCGGGCGATCCCCAGCGCCACGGTTACCGTCGTGAGCTGAGTCAGTGGTGGACGTCCCAACCCGACGTGGTCGATCGAGTTCTTGCTATAGGAGAACAGGGTCGTCCACGTCCGCCATCGGGCGAACAAGAAGCCATTTGACGCTGTGTCACGCGGGGTGTAGTACTGAGCGCATGACGCGCGGTGGTGGCGATGGAATGACCCCCGAGGAGGCGCGAAGGCTCCGGGCCCAGAACGCCGAGCTGCGCCGTCTGCTGGAGAAGCACCAGTGGAGCGGGCTGACGGCCGCAAAGTCTTATGGCGCCTGTCCCGAGTGCGGTGGCTCGAACGCGCCCCTCGCCGACGGCCACCGGATGAACTGCGCTCTCTCCGCCATCCTGGTGGACTGCGCCGTCGCCGCCATCCTGGCGGACCCGGACTGAACCAGCCGCGCCTCTCTCGGGCCCTGCGTGAACCGGAGAACCGGATCCGTAGCGATCTCCGTACATCTACCGAAGACAGACGGGACGCAGGGTCCTACGCTCCGCGCCACACCGCCCGAGGGGGCCCTGTAACTGGGGAATGGCAGATGCGCGATCACGAGACGCTCCGGCGACGACGGCTGGCGGAGGAGCTGGCGCCCACCACGGCCGGGTCAAGAATGATGCTCAAACCGATCCTCGGCGTCGCGCTCGCGGTCGGACTGATGCTCTCGGCCGCCCCGGCCATGGCGGGGAAGCGCCTGGACAGCCGCCCGGTGAGGTTTTGGTCGGTCCTGAGGATGGACCAAGTCGGTGAGCGCAAGGTGGCCGGCGACATCCAGCGGGGCGGTCTACTCAAGAAGACGGTCGACATCGGCCCGGCGGCGTTCATCCTCGAGCCGATCCTGGCGCCGGCGCGGGCGATCGCCGACGTCCTGTCGACAGCCGACGGAAAGGACTACCACGTTCTCGCCCAGGCGCCGGTGAAGGACCCCGACGATCCGCACTCGGCGATCGGCAGCGTGGTGCACCTCGACGAGTATCAGACCTACAAGAAACGGGCACGCGACGCTTCGTTGAGCATCACGATCTCCCGGCTCGTGCTCCAAGCGGTCGACAACAACGGCGTGTTCACCGACGCCGAGTGCCCGGAGCGACCGTGCTCGCCGATCATTGCGACGGTCCAGTTTCACGCCGGGCCTACGAAGGAGACTTTGGCCAGTTCTTCGGCATCGCCGGCGAGGCCAACCTCATGGGCTCCGACGGAGGATGGGAGCCTACGGTCGCGAACTTCGACGCCGGCGTGTCGGACACCGGGGACCGGCTGTGGAGCAACGATTTCCAGGTCGAAGGCCCGATCCTCCGGGATGGGCCTCAGATCGCGATGCGGTTGAAGGCTCCGCGCACGATCAAGGTTCCGCTGTGGCCAGTGAAGAAGGGCCACCTGTTCGTGGTGCACGTCAGCCTCGACGCCGAAGCGGCCGATGATCGCGGCGGCGAGTCTGCCGTGCAGGCCTTCATCGAGGATCCGCAGCACCGCGACCCGGCGCTCATCAGGACCCACGGCCTCCAGGCGCTCGGCAAGCCGAAGATCAAGGAGCCCGCGGTGAAGCCTCCGCCGGCGGCGCGGTGCTCGGGTGGACAGTCACCGAAGGCCGGGGTCATGCAGCTCGGCCGCTCGGTGTACACCGCCGGAGAGAATCATCGGAGGGCGCTGGTGCAGGTCACCCGCACCGGCGGGTCGCGCGGTGCCGCCAGCGTCGAGGTGGACACGACCGGGGGCTCGGCCCAGTCGGGCAGTGACTTCACGTCGACGAGCACGCGCGTGCGGTTCGGCAACCGAGACGCGTCGCCGCGGTTCGTGGAGATCCCGATCCGCCAGGACGCGACGGCCGAATCTCCGGAGAAGTTCACCGTGTCGCTCTCCCATGTGCGTTGCGCCAAGCTAGGCAGCCCGCGCAGCGCCACGGTCACGATCCTCGACGACGACCAGCCGCCGCCGCCACCACCGCCCGAGTTCACGATCGGCGGCACGGTCGACGGACTCCAGGGCTCGGGGCTGGTGCTCTCGAACCTGGGCGCGCCGCTGCGGATCTCCGGGAACGGGAGCTTCACCTTCCCCGGGACCGCGACCACCGATCAGCCGTATGAGGTCACGGTCGCGACGCAGCCAAGCAACCCGGGGCAGGTGTGCGCGGTCGAGCACGGGACGGGCACCGTGAGCTTGGCCAACGTGACTGACGTCGCCGTGCATTGCGCCGCGCCCGTCATACCCCGGGGGCTGGACTCCGGGTTCGGGGACGGCGGACGGGTCTCCACCCCGATCGGCGAGGTTGCGCAAGGCGAGGCCGTTGTGATCCAACCCGACGGGAAGATCGTCACTGCGGGCTCAGCAGGCACCCAGCTCACGACCGATTTCGGGCTCACGCGGCACGACGACGCCGGCCATCTCGACCCGAGCTTTGGCGTGGGCGGGATCGTCACCACCGACCTGGGCGGCACCGACGACAAGGCCTTCGACGCGGCGCTCGACCCGAACGGCGGGATCGTGGCCGTCGGCCGCACCGACGCCCGGGGCGTCCAGAAGACTGACTTCGGCGTCGTCGACTACCTGCCGGACGGGTCCCCCAATCCCAACTTCGGCAATCACGGGATCGTCACCACCGAGTTCTTCGGTAAGGGTGCCCAGGCGAACGCGGTCGCGATCCAGGGCGACAAGATCCTCGTCGCCGGGTTCGCTCACCAAGCCAACGGGATCGACAGCGACTTCGCGCTCGCTCGCTACAACCTCGATGGCTCGCTCGACACGAACTTCGGCGACAACGGAATCGTGGCCACCGACCTCGGCACGGAGAACGACGACGCCACCTCGCTCGCCATCCAGCCCGACGGGAAGATCGTCCTCGCCGGCGTCGCCGGCGTCGCCGGCGACAACGTCGCTCTGGCGCGCTACAACGCGGACGGGTGCCTCGATCTCACGTTCAACAACTCCGGCAAGACGGTTGGATTTTTCGGTGTCGCCAACGGGGTCACGGTCACCGCCGGCGGCACCATCCTGATCGCCGGCGAGGAGGTCGGCGCCAGCCAGACGCAGGACTTCATGCTCGCCAGCTACGGACCGAACGGCACCCTCAACAAAGGGTTCGGGAACTTCGGAGCCGTCACCACCGACCTCAGCCAGGGCCCCGACTACGCCCAAGACCTGGCCATCGCACCCGACGGGCGGATCTTCGTGGTCGGCCAGGCCACGAGCTCCACGGTGACCGACATGGCGCTCGTCGCCTACAACCCCGATGGCACTGTGAACGACTCGTTCATCGCCGACTTCCGCGGCCTCGGCGATTTCGGCCAGGACCTCGCGTTTGACTCCCAGGGCCGGCTCGTCGTCGCCGGCTCCACCGAGAACGGCGGCAACACCGAGTTCGCGCTCATGCGAGTCTTTCCCAAATCCCTACGTGGGTGCTGCGCGACGAAGCCGGTCGGCGAGCGTTCGTACGTGTTCGGCCAGCTCCGGGGGCTCGTGAACGTCGAAGTCGACGCCGAGCATCGCGATCCGGAGCGCGAGCCAGGGGAGATGGTCGTCGCCGGTCCGGTACTCGCAGCTGTGGGCATCGATCGCCTCGATCGTCCCCCAGTGCGGTGGGACTCGGCCGGCAATCTCGTCGGCCGGGACGTGCAGCGTGACACGTGCTTCGAAGCGATTCGGCGCGCCGGCGATGCTCTGCTCTATGTAAGCGGCTGCGTCCTTTGCCGGGAGCTCCCGAGCCGCGAAGCGCGCGCCGGTCGATGCGGGCCTGGCGATCCTGTCCAGGCGGAAAGTCCGCCAGTCCTTTCGGTCCCGGTCCCACGCGACGAGGTACCACCGGCGGCCGCGGTTGACGAGCGTGTGGGGTTCGACGAGCCGGCGGCTGTTGGTTCCCTCGCGGCTTCGATAGGCGAACCGCAGGCACTCGCCGTCTCGGCAGGCCGCGGCGATCACCGTCAGATGCTGCGGATCGACCGTCGGACCGGCGAGAGGCGGCGCGATCGTCGTTGACCCGAGCGCCGCGACGCGCCTGCGCAGGTGAGTCGGCAGGACCTGTTCCAGCTTTACGAGTGCCCTGATCGCCGTCTCCTCGATTCCGGTGACCGAGGCGCGGGCCGCGGTCCTGAGGCCGACGGCGATCGCGATCGCCTCGTCGTCGTCGAGCAGCAACGGCGGCATCGCGGTGCCGGCCGCGAGTCGGTAACCCCCGGCGGGGCCTGTCGTCGACTGGACGGGGTAGCCGAGGTCCCGGAGCCGCTCGACGTCACGCCGGATCGTCCGGCCTGACACCTCGAGCCTGTCAGCGAGTTCGGTACCCAGCCACTCGCGGCGGGCCTGAAGCAGCGCCAGCAGCTGCAGAAGTCGGCTGGAGGTCTCGGTCACGCTGTTCTCATGGTCTTCGAAATTGAGGACAGATCCTGACCTAAACCGGCGTTAGCGTCCAGACCCGTCAACTACCGGAAGGAGCAGCCAGTGGCCGAGAGAGATGGATACATCCCCGGCGTCCCCTGCTGGATCGACACCAGCCAGCCCGATCCCGACGCGGCCGTCGCGTTCTACGGCTCGCTATTCGGCTGGGAGTTCGAGGACGTCATGCCGCCCGAATCGCCGGGCAAGTACTTCATCGCCCGGATCCGCGGCGGCGACGTTGCGGCCGTCGCGTCGAGCCAAGGCGGCGCCCCGCCGGCGTGGAACACGTATGTGTGGGTCGAAAGCGCCGACGAGGCCGCCGGGAAGGTCGCCCGCGCCGGCGGCACAACGTTGATGGAGCCATTCGACGTGATGGACGCAGGCCAGATGGCGGTGTTCGCCGACCCGGAGGGCGCCGCGTTCTGCGTCTGGCAGGCGAAGCAGCACAAGGGCGCGCGCATCGTCAATGAAGCGGGCTCGTTGAACTTCAACGGTCTCAGCACCCGTGACCCGGAGACCGCGAAGACGTTCTACGGCTCGGTCTTCGGGTGGCAGACGCTGGCGCTCGACGGCGGCCTCGAGATGTGGACGTTGCCCGGGTACGGCGACTACCTCGAGCGCGACAGTCCGGGCCTGCGGATGAGGATTGCCGAGATGGGCGTACCCGCTGGATTTGCGGACGTCGTCGCGAGCCTCAACCCAATTCCGGACGAGCAGTCCGACATCCCAGCGCACTGGGGCGTGACGTTCGCGGTCGACGACGCGGACGCCACGGCGAATCGGACGACCGAGCTCGGCGGGACGGTGGTCGTTGCACCGTTCGACGCCCCGTGGGTCCGAATGACCGTGCTCGCAGATCCCGCCGGCGTGACGTTCGTCGCGAGCAAGTTCGAACCTGAGAACCGGGACACACCCAGCGCCGCGCCAGCGTCCGCGAGCGCCGGCTAGGGACGGTTCCTACGGACACGCCACCAACGACGGCGAGGCGGGCGGCCTGGTCGTCCCGCCGAGCCGTCGGGGCGCGCGCCTCCGAGGACGCGCAGGGGTTGGCGTGGGTTTGACATGCGCCCAGGTGGCTGCGAGGCTTGCGGTCCCGTCCACCGGCGGTCCAAGGACTTCGCAGTAGACGCGTTTTCGCTCACCTACGACGGCTATGACCCCGATCTGGAGGGTCTGCACGAGGTTCTATGTTCGACCGGAAACGGTCAGTTCTGCACCCGTGGCGTGGCCGAGTGGGAGGACGCCGATGGCGTGCACTACCCGGGGACCTACGCCCATGGGGTCTACAACCGCGAGACCACGATCCTCGGCGGCGTGCCGGTGCTCAACGAGGACCTGGTCAATCTTCCGAACTGGCTCGTGCTCAAGCTCCGGATCGAGGGCGGGGACGCGGTCCGGCTGGCTGACGTCGAACTGCTCGCTTACCGCCACGAGCTGGACTTGCGCCGAGATGTAATGACCCGGTCGGTCAGATTCCGCGATGCCGACGGCCGCGAGACGACGCTCGAGAGCCGGCGCTTCGTGAGCATGGCCAATCTGAACAGGGCAGCGATCGAGTGGACCCTGACCGCGGAGAACTGGTCGGGCCGCGTCGAGGTGATCTCGGCGATCGACGGCCGGGTCACCAACCGCGGCGTCCAACGTTATCTCGAGCTCGAGGGCCGCCACCTCGACCCCGTCTCGCCCCGCACCTTCGGCTCGGACGTGATAGCGCTGAAGGTCCAGACCCGCCAGTCGAACCTCTACATCAGTCAGGCGGCACGGACGCGAGTCTTCCTCGGCGAGAGCCCAATGGCGCTGGAGCGCACCCTGTACCAGACCGAGGACTACATCCAGCACGTGCTCGCCTTCGCGCTCAGCGCTGGGGCGCCGGTCCGAGTCGAGAAGATGGTGGCGTTGGCGACCTCGCGGGATCCCGCCACCAGCGACACACTCACAAAGGCTGGGACCGCGGCCCTTCGGCGGCCGGACTTTGCTCATGCGCTCGCGCGGCATGCCGGCGCCTGGGACGAGCTGTGGCGAGTATGTGACGTGCGTGTTCAGGGAGATGACGATGTTCAGCGCCTGCTCCGGCTCCACATTTGCCACATGCTTCAGGTGTGCTCACGCCACACACCCGATCTCGACGCTGGCGTCCCGGCACGCGGGCTGAACGGCGAGGCTTACCGAGGGCACGTGTTCTGGGATGAGCTCTATGTCTTTCCTCTCCTGACACTGCGCCTGCCAGAAGTCACGCGCGGGCTGCTGATGTATCGCTACCGCCGGCTCGAAGAGGCGCAAGCCGCGGCGCGCGAGGCCGGCTTTGAGGGAGCGATGTTCCCCTGGCAGAGTGGCAGCGTCGGCACCGAGGAGACCCAGCGGGTGCATCTCAATCCGCTGTCGGGACGGTGGGAGCCGGATCTGAGTCGCATCCAGCGCCACGTCAACGCCGCCATCTTCTACAACGTCTGGAACTACTGCCTGGCCACCCGGGACGTGCCGTTCCTACGGGACTATGGCGCCGAGCTAATGCTCGAGATAGCCCGGTTCTGGGCCTCGATCGCCCACTTCAATCCCGCGCGCGAACGCTACGAGATCCATGGTGTGATGGGGCCCGACGAGTTCCATGAGAAGTACCCGGGCGCTGATCAGGGTGGCCTTCGCAACAACGCCTACACCAACGTCATGGTGGCGTGGCTATGTGCCCTGGCCGGCGAGGTGCTGTCGTTGCTCCCGGCGAGCCGAGCCGACGCGCTCCGTTCAAGGCTCGAGATCTCAGCCAAGGAGCTCGAGGTCTGGCAGGACATGAGCCGGCGGATGTTCGTCCCCTTCCACGACGATGGGATCATCAGCCAGTTCGAGGGCTACGAGGAGCTCGAGGAGCTCGACTGGGCCGCCTACCGGGAGCGCTACGGAAACATCCAGCGCCTCGACCGCATCCTGCGCGCGGAGGGCGATGACCCCAACCGTTACAAGGTCTCCAAGCAGGCCGACGCGGTGATGCTCTTCTACCTGTTCTCCCCGAGCGTGCTGCGGGGGCTGTTTGAGCGCCTGGGTTACGAGTATCGCGCCGATACCGCCGCTCGCAACATCGCCTACTACGACCAGCGCACGTCGCACGGCTCGACGCTCAGCTTCGTTACGTTCGCCGGAATCCTCGCCGCGCTCGACCCCGAGAGTTCCTGGGAGCGCTTCCTGGTCGCCCTGCGCAGCGACGCCGAGGACGTCCAGGGGGGCACCACACAGGAGGGGATCCACATGGGGGTCATGGTGGGTACGGTGGATCTGATGCAGCGCGCCTATTCCGGCACCGAGATTCGCGACGACGTCCTGCACTTTCAGCCGAGGCTGCCCGCGGCGGTCGAGCATCTCGCCTTCAGGATGCAGTTTCGACGCACGCCCCTGCAGGTGGCGCTCGACCACGACCGTCTCACGCTCACCGTACGTCGAGAGGGCGCTGGAGGCCCAATCCAGGTCGCGGTCGGCGATGAAGTCCGTGACCTCTGCCCGGGCGATACGGAGACGTTCGAGCTCTCCACGACAGTGGCGGCCGGCGGACGCGAAAGTCGAATCTGACAGGAGACACCATGGCGCGCTTTGAGGGAGCGATATTCGACGTCGACGGGGTGCTCGTCGACTCGCCGCACGAGAAGGCGTGGCGCGAATCTCTGCGCGAACTGATGGAGTCCGACTGGAGCGACATCCGGGATCGCACGAACTGGTCTCCGGAGGCGTTCACATCGCGCGTCTATGAGGAGCAGATGTCGGGCAAGCCACGCATGAGCGGGGCGCGGGCGGCGCTCGAGTACTTCCACGTGCCCGACGACGAAGACGACCATCGCCTCCTCCAGTACGCGGAGCGAAAGCAGGAAATGGTGATCCGGCTGATCGAGGCTGGGGACTTCACGGCGTACCCGGACGCGCTGCGCTTCATCATCGCCGTCAAGGACGCTGGGATCCGCGTGGCCGCCGCCTCCTCGTCCAAGAACGCCCAGCTGTTCTTGAGCCAGATCCGGCTCGACTCCTTCGCTGAGGAGGAGGGGATCTCCTCGCCGACGCTCCGGCCCGGTCTGACGCTGCTCGAATACTTTGACGTGGACGTCTCGGGGAGAGACTTCGCGCATGGCAAACCTGACCCCGAGATGTTCGTGACCGCGGCCCAAGAGCTCGGGGTCGCCCCAGACGAGGCCATCGTTATGGAGGACGCCGCCGCGGGAGTCGAGGCGGCCAAGGCCGGCGGGATGGGCGCGATCGGAATCGCCCGCAAGGACGACGCGGCGCTGCTCGCCGCAGCCGGAGCGGACGTTGTCGTCCATACGCTCGACGAGGTCGATCTGGCGGCCCTCTCGGCTGGTCGACTCGCTCTTAAGACCACCGCGCAGTAAGCGCCGAGAGGCGGGCCGACAGCGGCACGCGGGCTCTATGCCGCGCGCGCCGTGGCCTCGGAGAGCACCACCACGGGCCGCGCCGCGGTGGCGGTCAGCTCGGCGGCAACGGACCCGATCAGGGACGCGCGCACCCCTCCCAGCCCACGCGCGGTGATTACGATCAGAGCGCCATCCTCGCGATCGGCGACGGACTCGAGCACCTCGGCGGGCGGGCCCGGCTCGATGACGCCGACCGCGGTCCCGCCGGCCGCCTCCACGGCGCGCTCGACGACTTCGGCCGCCTGCTTCTCGACTGCATCGGATTGGCCGGTTACCGGAGGCGTCTCGGATCGGGCTCCTGGATAGGACAGCACCGCCCGGACGTTCTGGCGGGCGTGAACGATGAGGAGCCGGAAATCGAGCTGCGTTGCCAGCCGGCCCGCAAACGCCGCGCCAGCCAACGCCTCATCTGAGCCGTCGATCCCGCACACGACGCTGGCGTCGGCAGAGCCCTCGGCCGTCGACGTCCGTTCGGGTGGAACGACCACGACCGGACAGCGTGCGTTCGCTGCGAGGTCGCGGGAGACGCTGCCGAGCACGGCCGAGCGTAGCCGTCCGTGTCCGCGCGAGCCGACCACGAGCAGCTCCGGATTCTCCTGGTCCGCGGCTTCCTGGATCGCCTGAGCGGGCGACCCCGTCAGAAGTCGCGCCTCGACCCCCTCGTCGCCTGACCGGGTGCGGACCCAAGCGTCCAGCTCGTCGTCGCTCGAGCCATCTGAGGCGCGGACGACGATCAGGCGGGCCCGCAGACGCTCGGCCAGCCAGCGAGCCGTGTCGAAAACGGGCCCGGCTGCCTCAGAGTCGTCGACGGCGCAGAGGATCACCTCAGCCATCGTGCCGCCGCCATCGCTCGGAGACCGCCATCGGCCGCCAGTCTACGCCGCCGGATCGTTGCGACGCGGTCCGGGCATTGGTTCGAGATGTCTTGCCCAGCTGACCGCCGCGAGAGTTGAGTCCACCGAGCGCCGCGCTCGTAGTAGGCTGGCCCGGGACCGACGGAGTGAGCGCGATGACACAGTCGACGTCGTCGGGAGGAGCGACGGGATCCGGCCCGGCGCACGTCGCGATGGCCTCTGAGCTAGTAGCCGAGCAGGGCTGGACCGACGTCGAGATCGTGCTCGCGGACGCCCGCAGCACCGGCCTGCCGTCAGACGCGTTTGACCTCGTGCACGCGCGTACGGTGCTGGTCACGGTGCCTGATCCCACCGAGGTGCTCGCCGAGATGGTCTGGCTGGCCCGGCCGGGGGGCTGGGTCGCTGGGATGGAGGCCCGACATGGAGATCGGTATCTGCTATCCGCCGAATCCAGCCTTCGATCGGCTCTGCGAGATCTTCCAGGCGGCGTTCTCTCGGCACGGCGCCAACCCGCAGCTCGGGAGACGCATGGCCGAGCTCTATCGGCAGGCCGGCCTCGAGGACGTCACGGTCGAGGCTCGCGCTCCGCTGTACCCACTGGGCCATTCGCGCCGCTCGATCCGCGCCGACCTCGTCCGCTCGATGCGCGCTCAGATCGTCGCGATGGGAGAGGCGGATGAAGCCGAACTGGACGAGATCGACCGCGCGGCGCGTGAGCACTTCGCCGACCCGGAAACGCTCGTCATGTCCGGTCTGATGTTCCTGGTCCGGGGTCGTAAGAGACTTCCCGGATGAGGCCAACAGCTCCGCGGCCGCGCTGCTAGGAGTTGTAGGACGTCGGCACCGACTGTGGGGCGTGCTTGTCCCACCCGTGAAATGGCGAGTAGTCGCCCGCATCCCACGCCTCGCGCAGCCCGGGCTTGCTCAGATCCCAGTCGGGGCGGATCTCGCGGGTTACGGTTCGCAGGTCGTGCCAGAGATCCACGAAGGAGGGACGTCCCCAGAACCAGTAGCCGTTGTAGATGGTGTGGATGACCAGCCCGGGCTTGAGCACGAGCGTGTGGGGGATCATCGGGTCGTGCTCGGGGTCCGTGTACTCCTGGATTTCGAGGTCCTTCTGAACGGTCCGTTCCGGGTCGGAGAGGAAGGGCCACTGGGCGCCGATCGACGCGCGGAACTCCTGGCTCGAGTGATGGGTGTCGGTCGAGATGGTGGCAATCTGCGTGTACGCCACGGCGATCTTGGGGTAGTTGGCGGCGAGGTCTAGGTGCTGCTGGTGCTCCTTGGGGCAGTAGTTCCCGCGCGCGAGCGTGAGAATCAGCGGATCGTCGCCCTGGATCTCGCTGAGCTTTCGAGGGAGGTTCTCGTGATCGGGCAACTCGTAGTCGGGGAAAGTGCCGCCGGGGACGATGTCGCTGCGCATGCTGCTCCTGTCTATCGTTGAGGAGTGACGGGAACGATGGGCGCCGTCCCGTCATTTGCGCCCGGTGGTCCACCGGTCCGGGGCAAGGGTGTGGAACAGTGGCAACCCAGGCGCCATCGGAGCCTGTCGGGTCCAGATTTGAGCTTAGTCAACCGGCGCCGCGGGCGTCAGAAAGCAGGCGATCCCAATGAGTACCCACACGCCGGTATGCGAGCTGCTGGGGATTGACCACCCGATCGTCGAGGCGCCGCTGTCTGCAGATCCCCGCCTGCCCGCCGCGGTCTCGAATGCCGGTGGCCTCGGCAGCCTGGGACTGTCGTGGTCCGATGACGCCGGAGAGGTGGTTCGTGCAACGGCGGCGCTCACCGACCGGCCCATTGGCGGCAACTTCGTTCTCAACGCGGATCAGCACCGTCGAGTCGATCAGGCCCTTTCCGCTGGGCTGCGGATCGTGTCGTTCATCTTTGGCGATCCCCAGAGCTACGTCGACTCGGTGCATGACGCCGGAGGGCTTGTCCTGCATACGGTCGGCAGCGCCGAGGAAGCGCGCCGCGCAGTCGGATCTGGAGTGGACATCATCGTCGCGCAGGGCTGGGAGGCCGGCGGCCACGTCTGGGGTGGTGTGGCGACGCTTCCGTTGGTGCCGGCGGTAGTCGACGCGGTGGCGCCCGTGCCGGTCATTGCCGCCGGTGGGATCGGCGACGCTCGGGGAGTCGCGGCCGTGCTCGCCCTCGGCGCGCAGGCCGCCTGGCTGGGCACGCGGTTCCTCTTGGCCGACGAGATGCCCATCCACGAGGAGTATCGGCGCCACCTGATCGCCGCGTCCGAGACCGACGCGGAGTGGTACCCCGACCTGTATGACGTGGGATGGCCCGACGCTCCCCACCGCGCCCTCCACAACTCAACGGCCGAGATGTGGGAGGCCGCGGGGCGGCCGCCACTGGGTCGTCGCCCGGACGACGGTGAGGTGATCGCGCACTTCGCTTCGGGCGATCCCATTCTTCGGTATTCCCCCGCGCCCCCGATGGTTGGAACGACCGGTGAGATCGAGGCGCTATCGCTGTGGGCCGGACAGAGCGTTGCGCTCGCCAGGCAGTCCCAGCCCGCCGCGGAAATCGTGGCCGAGCTCATCTCGCGCCTGTAGCCCGCCAAGCCGCACGAGACCCTCGAGTAGCATCCGTCGTGCGAGCCGGCGAGATTACTAATTGGTCGTGAGGGGCTGACGCGTGAGCAGCACAACTGATCGTGATGCCGATATCCGGGCTCGGATCCAGCAGCACTGGGAGGCATCGGAAAGCGGGGACCTCGACGCGGAGCACGCGATCTACGCCGCGGACGCGATCCTGGACTACCCCCAGTCCGGCGAGCGCTTCAGAGGTCGTTCAAAGATCCAAGCGCAGCGCGGCGGGCATCCGGCCGAGCGCCACTTCACCATCCGCCGCATCCTGGGCGGCGGCGACCTTTGGGTGAGTGAGTGCGTGATCACCTATGACGGCGTGCCCACCTGTTCGGTCAGCGTCATGGAGATCACCGACGGTCTGGTAACGCATGAGACCCAGTTCTTCGCCGACCCCTTCCCTGCGGCGCCCGGGCGCGCTGCGCTTGCTGAGCCAATTCCGGCCGGCGAGCAATAAGGGGCCACACAACTCTCTGAAGCGCGCCCGGAGAGATTCGAACTCCCGACCTTCGGTTCCGTAGTTCGTCGTTTGCAGGGCATTTGCCGGAGACGCAGGCAGTTCAGTGCAACTCAGTGCAGTTGGCGCAGGTCGGAATTGCTCCGTTCGGGACACGGTTCGGGACACCGTTTTTGCGCTCTGCCTCCGTACGCTCCCGAGAGCCGTCGGTATTTCGGTAGCGTCCGATCCGTGGTCGATCGAGACACGCGCACCGCGACCGAGCGGCCAAGCCGCCGGTCTGATCTCGTTGTTGTCTCGGCGCTCGGGGGCTGGAGCTGCTGCCACTGCGCCACCGACCACGACGGCCTCTTGATCATGGAAGACGGCGGGCCGGTGTGCATGAAGTGTGCGGACATGGATCACCTCGTCTTTCTGCCATCCGGCGACGCCGCGTTGACTCGCCGGGCGAGGGCGGCGAGCGGCCTGTCCGCGGTGGTCGTCCGTTTCAGCCGCGCTCGCAAGCGCTACGAGCGGCAGGGCGTTCTGGTCGAGGAGGCGGCGTTGGGCCAGGCCGAAGCACAGTGTCTGGCGGACCACGAGGCTCGTGTGCGCCGGCGCGAGCGTGACGCCGAGCGGCGCGCGGCGGGCGACGTGGAGCTGCAGGCACGGATGGCGGGCGAGATCATCAGACTGTTCCCAGGTTGCCCACCGGACCGCGCCGAGTCGATCTCCAGGCATGCAGCTGAGCGCGGGAGCGGGCGTGTCGGTCGTAGCGCCGCCGGGCGAGCACTCGACGCGGGGGCGGTCGAGCTCGCGGTCGCGGCTTCGGTCCGGCATGAGGACACGCGATACGACGATCTTCTGATGTCCGGCCTGGACCGGGCTGAAGCGCGCGATCAAGTCCGCGGCCAAGTACAAGGCATCCTGGACGAGTGGCGCACCTGACGAAGACGGCGCTCGGAGCCCGTTGGAGTCGTCAGCCGCAGTGGGCGAGACTGCCGTCACTGTCAGAGTCTTGGCGGTCTGGGTGTTGACGTCCGGGCGTTGCGGTTGGTTCTCGGGCTGGCGGCGGGCTGACTCTCGACTGCCGAGTCGGCTCTGCTTGGTCTGACTAGCAAAGCTTTTGTCGCCCGTCGCTGCCCGAGGACCTTCGGCGTGAGCTAATAGGAGCGTGGCATCGCCCCGAGTGACGGCTGTCCGCCGAAGTTCCGCTTCATCGGTGGTTCAACCAAACGAAGGGACGGTGCATATGATCGTGATCGGGACGGACACGCACAAGCGCACGCATGCGCTGGCGGCGGTCGACGAGGGGACGGGCCGGGTGCGCGGTCAGCGGGAGATCAAGGCTGATGGCGCGGGGCATCTCGCGGCGGTGAAGTGGGCGCGTGGGCTAGATGACGAGCGGGTGTGGGCGATCGAGGATTGCCGGCACGTCTCGCGTCGGCTCGAGCAGGCGCTGATCGCCGCTGGCGGGCGGGTCGTCCGGGTGGCGCCGTACAGGATGGGCGCTTCGCGGCGTGGCGAGCGCGAGCCGGGCAAGTCGGACGAGATCGATTCGCTCGCGATCGCGCGCGCGGTCGTCAAGGACGGGGTCGAGCGCTTCCCGGCCGCGTTTTTGGACGAGCAGGCGATGGAGATCCGGCTGCTATCCGATCACCGCCACGATCTCGTCGCCGAGCGCACTCGTGTCGTGAACCGGTTGCGGTGGCATCTAGTCGAGCTCGATCCTGAGCTCGAGGCGTCTGTGAAGCGCGGGGCGCTCGCCGACGCTCGCCAGCTCGACAGGATCGATCGTCGGCTGCGCCGACTCGAGCCCCGCGCGCGGGTCAGGGTCGCGCGCGAGCAGATCACGCAGCTGCGCCAGCTCACCCGCCAGGTGAACACGCTCCGAGACGAGCTGCTCGCGCTGATCGGGGCGCACCGACCGCAGCTGGTCTCAGAGACCGGCTGCGGGCCGCTGACCGCCGCGATCCTGATCGGCCGGACCGCCGGAGCCGAGCGATTTCACTCCGACGCGAGCTTTGCGCTGCAGACCGGCACCGCGCCGATCAAGTGCTCCTCAGGAGAACACCAACAGCACCGGCTCAACCGCGGCGGGGACCGCCAGCTCAACCACGCGCTGCACATCGTCGCGATCACCCGCGCCCAACACGACCCCGCCACCAAGGCATACCTGGCCCGCAAACAAGCCGAAGGCAAAACCAAGAAGGGAGCGCTGCGCTGCCTCAAACGACTCCTCGCCCGACGCTTCCACCACCTCCTCGCCCTCCCCGCCGAACCCGTCACAGTCCAACCCGACCAACAACACCACGACCGAAACCCCCCACAGACCCCCTCCCACCCCCCTCGACGCGACAACATCGACACAACGATCACCGGCGTCGCCCCGACCACCATGCCCTGCGCGAGATAACGCGCGCCCCCCTCACCGAGCCGTCCTCCAGCCCCCTCCCGAGCGCCGTCACCTCACCAGCGACGCCGCACATACCCGGCCGCCGCACTTTCACGCTCTCAGCGGCCCACTCCCCATCAACCAACGCGTCCTAAGCCGATCTGCCGCCCTGAACAACGCCAACACGACCGATCCCACATCCCCATTACGCGAACCCAACCCCACCGCCCCAACCCCCGACAAACCTCGCCACCAGCGAACATCACTTGACATAGGAGCGAGCTCTCCGGTTCGCGGCCACGGGCGGCCTCACCGCTCGTA
This sequence comes from uncultured Solirubrobacterales bacterium, assembly GCA_963810015.1. GTDB lineage: Bacteria > Actinomycetota > Thermoleophilia > Solirubrobacterales > Solirubrobacteraceae > Palsa-465. The sequence continues at coordinate 104,952 of CAWEMC010000031.1, read as the reverse complement.
TCACGCGAACTCAGCAGCGCGACATGGGGCCCGCTGACTGTCGCTCCGCGCCGCTGCGGCGTCCGAGCTGCCTGGGCACGGCGTTTGCTGGCGCCGGCCGGCACGACCGTGAGCAAGCACCGACCGGCCTCGTCAGTCACCGCTGCTTGTCCGGCGCAGCGACGCTGTTGCGCAACGCCGGGTCGGGCTAGGTCGGGCTGCCCGCTCGCGTCGACCACTTAAGCACCGGGCGGATCCAGCGGTGTCACGCTCGCGATGAGACCGTTGCTGCTAGCCCAGTGCAGCGACCCTCGGCGATCGGAGTCGTGCCCTATTTACAACAGCGTAGGTATGTCGATGCCCGCGCTGTCGCAGCGGCTCAGAGCACGAGCGTGTCCTGAATGGTCACCGGTGTCGCGCCGAAGTCCGTTGTGCCCGTGAGGCTTCCGGAGCCGCGAAGTCCAGCGTACGCGCCGGTGGCATCGAGAACCACACAGCTTCCAGTGTTCGAAACCACCGTCGTGGACTGGTTCGGCGGAAAGATCCTCTGATTGCACCTCAGCGTGAGCGTTCCGTTGCCGCCGCTCAGGGTCCGGACCGTCTGGAGCACGCCGGTGGCGGGTGACGGAACAGCGCCGAACCTGGCTTGGGCAGTGACCGTCCCGGTATCAGAGACCGTGCCCGAGGCGGAGAACGTTCCGCTGTAGGTCCCCACGAACGGCGCCGCGCTCGGAAACGACGGAAAAAGCAGCGTGGTCGTGATCGTTTCGGAACCTGACGGCCGCGCATTCGCCGCGCCGGCGAGCACAAACAACAGCATGACCGCGGTCGCCCCAACAAACCTCTTCATTGCTCCCCCCTTCGTCGAGCAGCCCGGCTCCCCATTCGGTCGCGACCGTAACGCGCCCACACGCACCGGTCAAGCCAAAAGCTGTGCCACCACGGAGAGTCATCTGGCCCCGAACGTCCGACGGGACACCGCAGAATGGTGGTTTGATCGAGCACCAGCGCTGACGCCTGACTGCTGCTCGCCCGCCGAGCGACGCTGAGCCCGACAGGTCGCTGGACGTCCGGTGTCCGACCCGCGCCGGCTGCTGCATCGCCGGGCGGATCCAGCTGTGTCACGGCCGTCGATGAGGCCGCTGTTGCTAGCCCGAAGGAGCAGTCATGGCGGTCCTGCCGGTTCGGCGACAAGGCAGGCGTCTGGCCACGCCGCTGGCGACCGCTCGTTATCCGATCACATCGTCAGGGTGTCGGTCGCGCCTACTAGCATGCGCGCTGTCGCTGGCGATAGCATCGACGCTAGCGAGCCACACGTTGAGGAGCTATTCGCCATCCCCAAGCCCATGCCCATGACACGCACCACGATCAGCTTCACCCGGGAGGGAATGAAGCAGATCCAAAAAGCCGCTCGACGCCAAGGCTCTAGCGTCTCGCAGTTCGTCCGCGAAGCCGCGCTGATGCGCGCCAGGATGGCCAGCGACAACAACCCCTACCCGATGCGCGACCTCGCCGAGGAACTCCGCGCGATCGGCGATAAGGGATACGCGCTGGCCGAGAAGGCGCTCAAGGTCGCCGAGGACGAGGCCGAGCGCAAGCACTGAGCCCACCCCAGCAACCGGGATCGGCTTCACGCCAGGCCTCGATAAAGCTGATCTGAGCACTTCGCCGACCGCGACCCGCTCACACGAAGGAGCAGCCGGACGGCTCCGGCCTCGTTCGGACCGCTGGCTTGATCGAGAAGCAGCGGCCTGGTCAGCTGGCTTGAGCGGGGACGTCGCTGCACCGCTGCTTCTAGCCCGAAGCGGAAGGCACGGAAACCTGAGGCGAGAAGCGGGTGTGGCGCGATGCGCGGGTGGAGACCCGCGTTCGTGCTGGCAGGGGCACGGGAGGCGGGTGCCTTTCGTGACTGCCCATTTGGCCAACTGGGGCACCTCGATCGGCGGCTCACCCGGAATGGATGACGGTGCGAGAATCGGATTGCCGCATGATCCGGAATCGGGCACGGTTTTCGCGGCCTCGCGCCGACGCGCCGGGCCTAGTTCACAGCTAAGAGAAACGGGACCCGTGACCGCGCCTGACCCCGAACCTGGAGCACAACCGAGTTCCCGGCCGCGCGTCGCAGACGCCGCAGGCCCTTCGGAGAAGCCGTCTGGCGCACGGAGGGTGCTTCATATTCTTGGCGCTGCGCTGGTGGTCGTTGTGCTGCCCGTGGGGTTGATGGAGGCGCTCGCCGGGAGACTGGGCGCGGCGGCGATGATCGTCGGACTTCTGCTGGGCGTGCTTGGCAGCAAGATCGGCGGCACGCGCCGAATGCTGTATCTCGCGCCAGCGGTCGCGGTATCGGCGGGACTCGGAGCGATCACGGCATACGCTGGTCGTGGGTGGCGTTGCTTGCGGTTATCGGCGTCATCATTGGCGGCGGGATCCGGTTCGGGTGGCTGGCGCCGCTGCTGATGATCGGCTTCGCCGCCACGTTCGCGACCGCGACGTCTTCGGGCCAGACTGCCGTGGAGTATGGCGTCATCGTGGGGATCGGCACGCTCTATGGGATCGTGCTCGCGCGTCGATTCAAAGCTCCCGAGGTCGTCGAAGGCAAACGCGTTCCTGTCAAAACCGCGATGCTCGTGGCGATCGTGTTTGGCATCGCATTGGGTGGCACCGCGGCGATCGGCGTGGCGCTGGGATGGACCGAGCCCTACTGGGTTCCCGAACCCGTTCTCCTGCTCACCCTGTACGTCCTGATTGGCAAACAAGAGCGGATTCGGGAAAAGACGATCGGCACCACAGTCGGGGTCATCGCCGTGGTACCAATCGCGATTGTCGCGCCGCCCGCACTGGCGACCACCGCTATCGCCGGCGCAGCGCTCCTCCTCTCGTTCGCGGTGCACTCCAAGAGATACTGGCTCTACTACGCCCTGTTCACGTTCGCGCTCGTTCTCGCTCTCGCCCCGCCAGGCCACGCTGGCGCCGAGGCCGCGCATCGCGGCTCTGAGATCCTCATCGGCACCGGCATTCTCGTGGTTGGTCTCGCGATCGTTAAGGCGCTCGGTGATTGGGAAACCGAGCGCTCCCCAGACCCCGAACTCGCATGATTCCTCGACGCTCCGAGGGTGCCCCTCGGACGATTATTGGGCCTTTGCCCCGCGTGGGACCATCCGGCCGACGATCGCCGCGACGACCGTGACGAGATAGATCTGACCGATCAGCGCCTCGGTCACGGACATCGTGTGTCCGAGATTGGTGCGGGCGGTGTAGTCCCCGTAACCGACCGTCGTCATCGTCACGAAGCTGAAGTACAGCGAGCGCGCCGATGTGGCGGCGGCGCCGTTGGCGAAGAACGGAGCGCCACCGAGATTCTGGACCGCGACGTACGCGAAGGCGAAGAACAGACCCAACAGGAGGTAGAGGCAGAGCACCCCCGCGACCACGGTGACGGTGACCGTGCCCGTCGCGCGGAGGTTTCGAAACAGCCCGATCACCACCGCCGGGGGCGCCAACACAACGAGCAACCCGTTGGCGATCGCGGCGATCCCGGTGACGGTCTTGCCGTTGCCGGTCAGGGATGTGATCACGACGCCCACCACGATCGCGGAAATGACCGCGGCCGCAACGATCAGACGCCGCTTCGGGACCTCGGCCGCGTAGAGGGCGAGCATCAGCGTGGCGCCGACAAGGACGGTCGCGACCGCCCGCTGGACATCGCCTGGCTCAGCGACCCCCTGGAAGACGAAGGCGGTAGTGAGCGCTAGGAGCAGCATTCCGTAACGCTGCCGCGAGTCCTTCACCCCGCCATCATTCGCCGTCGGCAGTCCGGTCTCCTGCGCTTCCCGCAGGTTGCTAGAGCCGAGCAACTGGACGACGGCGACCGCCCAGCCTTGCGCGCGGAACGGGGAAGCTCGGGACCGAAACAGCGTGGTGCTTCGATCGAAACGTAGCAGTCCGCGGGCGGTCCACTCTGCGACCGTTCGCACGCTGCCGCGCGTTTAGCCCCAAGCGAAAGCGTCGGTCAGACCGGCCCTAGCTACTCACACCGCGCCACGACGGCAAACTCAAAGCTCAAGTCCTCCACTTCGGGGCCCGTCCCGAAGCTCTTCGTCAACCTATAGCGGCCCAACGGTGAGTCTGCCGGGATCGACGCCACGAGCTCTCGCTCCTCGCCGGGTCGCAGCCTGAGACCGATGGCTATGAATGCCTGACGAGCGTTGCGCTGGACCCATCGCTCGCCTTCCAGGCGGTCGAGTCTGTAGTCAACGCCGATCAGCGTCTCCTGGGAACCAACATTCGTTACGGAAAACGTCAGCTCGCCTCCTCGGTGGGCGCGCCCTGACGATGGCGACAATCGAAATCCTGACCGAGGATTCGGCGGCACCAGCGCATCGTACTTTGGGCTTGCTCGCTGCTGCTGTGATCGAGATCCAGCAGTCTTGGGTGCGAGCGGCTCGAGCAACCACCGCCCGGCGCGGTTGCGCTGTCGCTTGTAGCCACTCCAGATATAAGCAAATAATTAAGTTGTCTTCGTTGCTCAGTCCGAGACCGGCAGGTAGGGTTGTCGGTGTTCGGTTAGCTCGATCGCGGTTGGCGCGTGGGAGCAGCAGAACTGGTCGGGGTTGGTCGGATTTGTTGTTGGCGCATGCAACGGGGTGGTATCGATGGGATCGCGGTGGTTGGTGGCCTCGCAATGGGCTCTTCAGCGACGGTGGCTTCCGCTTCGCCTGTGTTGGAGTCTGGCGGTCGTATGTATGGTGTTGGGCGGCGGGAGTCCCGCGGACGCCACGCAATGGGTGATTCAGCCCCTTCCGGCGGTGCGCGATGGGACCCTCGTCGCGGTGTCTTGCGCGTCAAGCGCGTCGTGCACGGCAGTCGGTAATTATTCTGGCCCGGCTGGCGTGCAACTGCCGCTTGTCGAGCGGCGGGACGGCGATGCGTGGTCCGTCCAAACAGCCGTCATTCCGCACGGAGCAAGCTCGGCTCTCTTAACCGGGGTCTCGTGCCCGTCGAGCACGAACTGCGTCGCCGTCGGTTACTCCACATACACGTTTACCGTTGCAGGCGGCACGACTGGTGAGCAGGTGACGCTCGCCGAGCATTGGGATGGCAGCGCGTGGAGTATCCAGCCGACTCCGAACCCGGCCGCGGTCGGGGCCAACGGGCAACCGCAAGCTAGTCTTGCCGGCGTGTCATGTACGTCGAGCACCGACTGCACGGCGGTCGGCACGTACACAGGCTGGCCGCCGCAGTCGGACAACGTTTACGTGTATACGCTCGCCGAGCACTGGGACGGGGCACGGTGGACGATCGAGCCGACTCCGACTCCGTCGGGGCTCATGCCCGACGGGCTCGCTGATGGCGGCAGTCTGCTAGGGGTGTCGTGCACGTCGAGCATCGCCTGTAGCGGTGTCGGACATGTTGAGTTGTACGGAGCGACGCTCGCCCAGCGATGGGACGGGACGCAATGGTCAGGCCAGCCGACCAATGACCCCGCGAATTCGGGCAACAACTACTTTGACGGTGTGTCATGTCCGACACTCGTTACGTGCGTGGCGGTCGGAGACTTCACCCAGGATATCAATGACTACGTCGACCAGTTCGCGTTGGCGGAAAGCTGGGATGGTAAGAGTTGGTCGAGCACACACAACATTCCTACCCCACCCGGCGCCACTCACACGGCAGGGATTATCAGTGGTTTGCGCGGCGTTTCGTGCATTTCAAGCGCTGACTGCACCGCGGTTGGTGATTTCATGAACGGTAGCAACGTCGATCTGGCTCTTGTTGAAGGCTGGAACGGAAGCACGTGGGTGTTCGAGCCCAGTCCCACCCCAGCCGAATTCAATTACGTCAATCTCTTCGCCGTCTCATGCCCTACGGCTACGGCCTGCACCGCGGTTGGCGGCTACGGAGGGCCAGGTGGCGTCTTTCCCATCGTGGAGACTGGGTCGGGGCCACCGCCGAGCCCAGTGCCGGCACCTCGGACACCCGTCCGGATAGACAACCACTTCACCGTCTCACACCTAGCGATTCAGGCGAATGGCAAGATCAGCGTGTTCGTCAAAGTCCCGGGTGCGGGGCGCGTCGATCTGCTCGCCACCGCATAGGAAGACAACCTCGCACGAACGGCAGTGCTGCAACCCGCCCCGCGCAGATTCGCATACGCCCGAGCGCGCAAACAAGTCAACGCAGGCACGACCGTCTATCTACTGATGAGACCAAACAAGCACGGGGAGCTGCTTGTGCACCATCACACCTACCGCGTCACGCTGAGAGTCTGGGTCACCTACACCCCAGCCGGAGGCAAGGCTCGCAGCCGAGGCTACTACGGCCTGCATCCTCCGACACGGAGGCGCAGATCCTGACCGCGACCAGGACTGCGACTAAGCGCCCGTGGTACCAGGGCCGCCCTCCGCACAGACCTTTTCAAATGAGACCGGCCGGCATCGTCGGCGGGCCTCCGCCTCCGCCTGACTTGCCCCCAGGAGTCGGATCAGCGGGGAGGAGGCCGTCAGACCGGGCGGCGACTGAGACGCGACCGGAACTGGCGCGTCCTTGGTGAACCTTTGCGCTCGTGCGGGCCGGCCGACCGGACGATTGTCTCTGTCGCATGACGTGCTCGCCGTCGACCACGTCGGCCCTCGTGGACCGAGGCAGTCACGATGTCGATGTAAACGCTGCCGTCGAACGCTGCCGCGATCGGACACAGGCAGCCACGCCGCCACCTTCAACATCGACCTCCGTCGTGAGCGGCAAGCCGGCCCCGTTCCGACTTCGGAGTGGATCGGCTCGTCGCGGCAACACCCCCCGGTGCTTGCTGACTCTCAGCTAGCAGTCGCGTCGATGCAGAAGTCCTCGGCAATGCCTGGATCGCGTCTGCAATCACGAAGATCCGGCACTCTCGCCCGCCGTCCTGGGCGTTGACAAGAGTGCCCCTGTGATCGAGCAGCAGTCGTACGGATCGTCGTGATTTGGGCGCTCGTGACGCCTGCTTTTGAGCGGGACGATGGTGGTCCAAGCCCCCTTCTCAAGGAGGACCTCATGTATTCCGCATCACCGTTGGACTGCGCCGGTCGGCGCCGCTCGCCCGCGACGCTGTTTGGATTTCATCAGGGCCGGCCGCCGCGGAACAAAGGGTTGCGTTATCCACCCGACCCGCCGACGGTGGAGGAGATAATCGCTGTGATGCGCGCGGCCGGCGATCGCCCCGACGGGTTGAGGCTGCGCGCCGTGATCGTCGTGCTGTGGCGCGCCGGGCTGCGGATCCAGGAGGCGCTCTCGCTGATCGAGACCGATCTCGATCAGCGCCGCGGGTCGATCTTGGTCAGGCACGGCAAGAACGACCACCGGCGCGAGGTCGGCATGGACACGTGGGGAAAGCGCCGGGATGAACCGGCATGGAGAAGTTGTGAACACGAACGCAGGAGGCAGGACGTAGTGGTTGATGGTGGTCCCGCCGAGTGCGGTGCTGTAGAAGCGATGGAGGTTGTTTGGCCCTCTGGAGCCGCCCTTCGGGGGGAGGCTTCAAACCGCCTACAGGTGCATTGGCTGAAGACCGTTGTGCTGAACGTCGTGGGAAAAGGCGCGGCTCGATCGCGTCAGGTGTGGGTCGGGAAGATGAGCGATGGACGGAAGTCCTCTGCCGTTGACGTGTCGAAAGCCGGCAAGATGACGTCGAAACCAGGGTCGCTTCTTCGCCCTGGGATGAGCCTGGGGGGCACCCGGTTACTGCCCAGGCGGCGTCCGGCATACAGGCAGCATGAGCCCGATCGAGGCGCTTCTATGGAACGTGTGAAGGCGTGCCCGGACATGGCTGCGGTGCCTTCCGCAGCAAGAGGGAGATCTCCAAGCGGCAGAATCCGTGAGGAGCCGAGTACCGTCGCCGGGCGCGCTGGCGGACCTGCTCGTAGTAGCTGTGAAGCCTGCGCGTATCGCAGCGTGGGTGGAGCGAAGGGGCGGGGTCGTTCAGGCTTGCGGACTGGGCCAACCGAAAGGGATGAGCCGGGTGCGTGAGCCGAGGCTGATGGGCAAGTCGTTCGTCATCCCCAAGCGCTTGTTGTCGGAGGGGTGGCTGAAGGTCAAGGAAAATGGCGGAGCGGCCGGGGCCGATGGCGTCTCGATCGAGCAGTTCGAGGAGGACCTCTCGGGGAACCTGTATCGGCTGTGGAATCGGATGGTGTCGGGGTCGTATTTCCCCGGGCCGGTCCGGGCAGTGGAGACCCCCAAGAAGGGCAAGAAGGGCGGGATCAGGGTGCTCGGCATACCGAATGTCGTCGATCGCGTCGCGCAAGCAGCCGCGGCGGCGGCGTTGGGGTCCAGCGTGGAGCCGGTGTTCCACGAGGACTCCTATGGCTATCGTCCCGGGCGCTCGCCCGTGGACGCGGTCAGGGTGTGCCGGGAGCGGTGCTTCAGGAAGGACTGGGTTGTCGATCTTGACATCCGAGCCTTCTTCGACTCGGTTCCATGGAAGCTGATGCTGAAGGCGGTCGCGCACCACACCGACCAGAAATGGATCGTGCTGTACGTGGAGCGCTGGCTGAAGGCCCCGATGCAGAAGCCTGATGGAACCCTGATCCCGAGGGTCAAGGGCACGCCCCAGGGCAGCCCGATCTCCCCATGCCTCGCTAACTTGTTCCTGCATTATGGGCTCGATGCGTGGATGCAGAGGACGTTCCCGAGCGTCCAGTTCGAGCGCTTTGCGGACGATGCGGTGATCCATTGTGTGAGCGAATCGCAAGCCCGCCAGGTGCGGGATGCGGTCGCACGTCGGCTGGTCGAGGTCGGGTTGGAGCTTCACCCGGACAAGACCCGGATCGTGTATTGCAAGGACAGCAACCGCCGCGGAAACTGCGAGGAGATCTCGTTCACGTTCTGCGGCTACACGTTCCGGCCTCGGAAGGCGTACAACAAGCGCACGGGGAAGACCTTCACGGGCTTCCTACCGGCGGTCGCCCCCGAGAAGCTGGCGTTGATGAGCCGTCGAGTCGCAGGATGGCGGCTGCATCGGCGCACGACCCTTGACCTCGAAGACCTCGCAGCCGAGGTCAACCTCGTGCTGCGCGGCTGGTTCGGCTACTTCACCGCGTTCCACCAGAACGCGGTGATCCCGCTCTGCCAGCGCATCGATCGCCATCTGGTGCGCTGGGCGAGGTGGAAGTACAAGCGACTGGAGCGCAGCGGCCGCCGTGCATGGGCGTGGCTGGCCGGGGTTCGCTCAAGGAACCCCGAGATGTTCGTGCACTGGCGATACTGCAGCGCCCCGTCCTGATAGCTGGACGGCACGAGCCGTATGAGTCGAGAGGCTCACGTGCGGATCTGTGGGGGCCGGCGGGTGAGATTCCCGCCGGCTACCCGGCGAGATGAGAACGCTCTACATCGAGGACGTAGCGAGTCACGGTGGCCCCGAGTCATGCGTTGGCGTTCCGTGAGGGCGCAGCGAAGCGTTGACAGGGGGTGTGCGGGCGGGGTTATTGAGCCGCGAAACTCCATCGAAGTTCAGGGTGCCGACGCTTTCCCATGTGTGCGGAAGGCAATACCGCTGGCGGCGTTATTCGCGAGTCGTTGGCGGGCCCTGCGCGGTCGGAGATCCCAGGCACGCACGACGAGCTCCATGCGCGAGAACCGGGAGATCTCGTGGTCGCCCGCGAGGTGTTGGTGATGCCCCGTCCTGGATGGTTCGCGGGGTGGCAGGCCAGCGCCGGGGCGGGCCGCGGGGGGAACGCTTAGGCGGTAATCCCTCGATGCACGATCGCGAGAAGTCAGACAGGCTCGTAGTACCTGCGAGGCCGCCGAACAAGCTCGGGGAACCGGGGGCGGAGGTGGTGGAGGGAAGGGGCCTGCCCGAGGGGAACACGGCCGGCGAGACACGCCCCGGACTCAGTGCCGGGCCAGGCGTGTCAAGTGATCTGGAGCGTGTGCGCCGAGTGGCGCGAACCGACGGGGATGTGCGGTTCACCGCGCTCCTTCATCACGTGACGGTTGATCGGTTGCGGGAGGTGTATCGGGCGGTCAGCCCGAACGCCGCACCGGGCATCGACGGGGTCACGTGGCGGGACTACGGCGTTGATCTCGAAGCGAATCTTCGCGATCTACACGCCCGGGTCCATGGAGGGGCGTACCGGGCGAGCCCGACTCGCAGGGTGTTCATACCGAAGGCGGACGGGCGGCTGCGGCCGCTCGGGGTCGCGGCGTTGGAGGACAAGATCGTCCAGCGGGCGGTGGTCGAGGTGCTGAACGCGATCTACGAGGAGGACTTTCTCGGTTTCTCGTACGGGTTCCGGCCGGGGCGGCGTCAGCATGATGCGTTGGACGCGCTCGCGGTCGCGCTCGACACGCAAGAAGGTGAACTTCGTGCTCGATGCTGATATCAGCGACTTCTTCTCCCAGCTCGATCGGGGCTGGCTGTTGAGGTTTCTCGAGCATCGGATCGCGGACAAGAGGATCCTGCGGCTGATCCAGAAATGGCTCAGCGCAGGGGTCATCGAGGACGGGGAGTGGTCGGAGACGGAGGCCGGGACGGCGCAGGGAGCATCGGTATCGCCGTTGCTCTCAAACGTCTTTCTGCACTACGTGTTCGACCTATGGGCCGACCAGTGGAGACGCCGCCGGGCGCGCGGGGACGTTGTTCTCATGCGGTTCGCTGACGACTTCCTGGCGGGCTTCCAGCATCGTGAGGACGCCGAGCGATTCCTCGCCGATCTCCGCGAGCGGTTCGCGGGATTCGGCCTGGAGTTGCATCCGCACAAAACGCGGCTGATCGAGTTCGGACGGTACGCCGCCGAACGACGCAAGGCGCGTGGCGACCGGAAGCCTGAGACGTTCGAGTTCCTGGGCTTCACGCATATCTGCGCGAAGGACAGGCACGGACGGTTCAAGCTCAAGCGGGTCACGAGCAAGAAGAAGATGCGCTCCAAGCTCAAAGCGGTCAAGACCGAGATGAGACGACGGATGCACCTCCCAATCCCCGAACAAGGACGCTGGCTCGCCAGGGTCCTGCAAGGGCACTACAACTACTACGCGGTGCCCGACAACAGCGAGGCGATGCGTGCCTTCCGACGACGGGTCATCCACCACTGGCGAACTGCGCTCAAACGCCGCAGCCAGAAAGGCTGGACCACCTGGGAGCGGATTGACCGTCTCGCGGCCCGATGGCTACCCCAACCCCGCATCCTGCACCCCTGGCCCGACAAGCGCTTCGACGCCAAGACCCGAGGGAAGAGCCCAGTGCGTTGACGCGCACGCTGGGATCTGTGCGGGGGGCCGCCGGCAACGGCGGTCCCTACCGCGAGTGCGCCCAGCATGACCAGCAGCTCGGGGGTGCGAGTCCCCTGTGGAGGTTGATGGCACCAATCACAAGTCGATGGCAACTGCTACTCCGTGAGGAGGGTGGGAAGGAAGCCGGAGACGAAGTCGCGACCCTAGGAACACATGGCACACCGTCGCTTCGGCGGCGGTGGGCTGCGCGTATGAGGCGTGGCGGTCCGGGCGAGCCGGCTCGGCATGGCGAAGCCCTATGTCCATCAAGGGGCCGTTGCGTAGACGCGGTGGGTGCGCGATGAAGGTTGCTGGTCTTACCTGGGGAGATCTCCGCGGGTGTTCCAGATGCCCCGTCCTACGGGTTCGCGGGGTGGTGCGGGACGGCGGTGCTCGTGAGGGCGCCGCTCGCCGTGGAGAAGTCAGCAGAGGCCGTAGTACCAGCGGGATCGATCGTCGCTGGGAAGGGCCGAACGCGAAGCCGAGCGCCAGGACGTTCGTGCTCGTGATCGTTGCGTTGACCGCAGCCAACCCCTCTTGGGGCTTGGCCGGGAGGGTCCAGAGGTGAAGCCCGAGGACCTCCGGTCAGGGCGCAGCAGCGATCCGGCGCCGGATGGCACCGTCGCTCACCCCGCTGACGCGGGCGACCTGTGGGAGCAGTTCTTGTCTCCCGGGAATCTCGCCGAGGCGCTCAGACGCGTCGAGCAGAACGCCGGTGCCCCGGGCATCGACGGGATGAGCACTAAGGAGCTGCGGCCGTGGTTGTTTGACCACTGGTCGGAGGTCCGCTCGCAGCTCGAGGCGGGCACTTACCGGCCGCAACCGGTCCGCAGGGTGATGATCCCCAAGCCCTCGGGTGGGATGCGCAAGCTGGGGGTGCCGGCTGCGGTGGATCGGATGATCTGCCAGGCCATCGCGCAGGTGCTCACGCCAATCTTCGACCCGCAGTTCCATCCCCACAGCTTCGGCTTTCGGCCGGGGCGCTCGCAGCATCAGGCTGTCGAGCGGGCACGCCAGTTCGTCGCTGACGGCGCGGTGTGGTGCGTCGATTTTGATCTCGAATCGTTCTTCGATCGCGTTCAGCACGACGCACTGATGGCCAGGATCGCAAGACGGGTGCATGACAAGCGGCTGCTCAAGCTGATCCGACGCTACCTGGAAGCGGGTGTCATGGAGGGCGGGCTGGTGCACGCGACGATCGAGGGAACCCCGCAGGGGTCTCCGCTTTCGCCGCTGCTCAGCAACGTCATGCTCGACGACCTCGACTGGGAGTTGGAGCGGCGCGGGCACAACTTCGTCCGCTACGCCGACGATGGGCGCGTCTACGTCCACAGCCGACGGGCGGGCGAGCGGGTCATGGCGAGCATCACGCACTACGTCGAGGAACGGCTCAAGCTCCGGGTCAACCGCGAGAAATCGGTGGTGGCCCGGTCGCTGCGGCGACCCTTTCTAGGGTTCTGCCTCCGGCCCCGCATGGGTGAAGTCCGGGTGCTAGTGGATCCCAAAGCCCTCAGAAGGGCCAAAGACCGCCTGCGCGCGCTCACCTCGCGGCGCTGGAGCGTCTCGATGGAGCGGCGGATCAATGAGATCAACCGCTTCACGGTCGGATGGACGGCCTACTTCAGGTTGGCCGACACCCCGACCCCATTCGAGGACCTCGACGAATGGCTCAGACGCCGCCTGCGGCAAGTGCGATGGAAGGAATGGAAGCGCCCCCGCACGCGGAGGCGCAACCTGCGAGCGCTCGGTATCTCCGAAACGAACGCCCGCCAATGGGCGAGTTCGCGCAAGGGGTACTGGCGCATCGCCGGCTCCAAACCCCTCGCCGTCGCGATGCCCAACGGCTACTGGACCGCACTCGGCCTGCAGGGATTCTCCGACCCCTACCGCCGCTTCCGGGATGCCAAGCGAACCGCCGGATGCGGACCCGCACGTCCGGTGGTGTGGGGGGCGCCAGGGTGAGCCTGGCGCCTACCCGATTCCTGGGAGCAGCTCGACCCGTGGCTCGCCATCCGCGCCGGGCTGCCAGTCGGCGCGCTCTTCTGCGTGCTCCGCGGGCCCACCCGCGGCCGCCCCTGCTCTCCCGCCGGGATCCGCACGCTGCTGCGAAACGCCGCTGTGGCGGCCGGCGTCAGGCGACGGTTCGCGCCACACCAGCTCCGCCACGCTCACGCAGTGGAGATGAGCCGCGAAGGGGTCCCGCTGGTGGTCATCCAGCGGCAACTCAGTCATGCCGACCTTGGGATCACCTCCTCCTACCTGCGTGGCATCGACAACACCGAAATCATCCACGCTGTCCACGAACGACCAGCACCCATGATCCCGGCCACCACCGGTCTGAGCACCGCGGCCTGAGCGGCCCGACGTCCCTCACGCACTAGGCATACGTGCAACGAGACCGCGCACCGCCCGTCGTCGCAATCACGTCTCGAAAGCAAGTGTCCCGAGCTTCAGATCACGACGACCCGCGCGATCGCTGCTCGATCGAGGGGGCAGCGTCTTGCGTGGGATCCAGTGGTGCTGTAGGTGCTGCTTTTCCGGTCCAAAAGACCTGTGGCAGCCCGTCCGTTAACCGATCAGGATCTACTGAGGGCCGGAAGCCGCGGGGGCGATGACTCGTAGGGGCGAACCGTCGCGTCTTCAGTGACCGGACATAGCAGTGCGACGGTAAACGGGAGTCGTATTGGAGCGCCGGAGCTCTCCGCAACACAACGCACGCAAGTCGCTCGGGCCGAAGCGACGAGCCGCTCGCACTCACAGCAACAGTTCCCACAACGACCTGAGGAGGTCGAGATGCGAGTCAAGAAGGCAGTGCTGGGTGTCTCGTTGATCGGTGCCCTGCTGTTCGCCGCCACCGCGGCGTTCGGAGCAACACCGCATGCCACCCCGGCCGGCGGTGCCATAAAGGTGTGGGCCACGCCCTCTGCAAACGGCGCCCAAGGCAAGATCGTGATCACCGGCGCGATCGGGGACTTCGGCACCACGACCAACACCAACAAGGCGGGCAAGCCGAATCCAAACGGCAACTACGTCAAGATCAAGCTCCACCGCGGCACGTTCATGGTCAACACCGTCGCGCTCAACAAGAAGCTCAACAACCTCAACCCGCACTTCAATACCACCACCTGCTCGGCGGCGGCGTCTGGGACAGGTACGGTCACGTTGTTCAACGGCACGGGCCTGTACGCGGGTATCAACGGGAAGGTAAAGGTCACGGTTTCGTTTGCGTTCGTCGGTCCGCGGCTTGCCAACGGCAAGTGCAACCCGAGCCAAAAGGCCGAGCCACTCGCCCAGTATCAGTCGATCCAGGGCTCCGGCCACGTGAGCTTCAGCTAACAGGCGCTGGCTCGGCCCGCAGGCGCGGGCCGAGCCCCGCTCGCACGCTTCTGGCGGCTACTGTCGCCTGGGCTTGGTCTCCTTCGTCTTGGGAGCGAGACCAAGGCTGGTCTACTCTCAGCCGGGAACGTACGACCTGCCCGAGGACGAGATGGCCACCGTGCTGCACGTCAGTAGGAGCGCGTCCCCCGCGCCGAGACGACGTCGGCCTCTAGGTCCCCTCATCCGGCGTGTCCGTTCTTGGAAAGGATCCTCGATCGATTCGCCAGCTACAGGTTGACGAAGGAGCGAAGTCATAAGGGCAGCGCGGTTGATCGCTGCGGAGGCCGGAGGTTCTTGAAATCGTGGATCTCCCGGATCCCCACCCGGCCCCGGATCAGGTCCGGATTGCGGTGCGCGCCGCTGGTGTCAACGCCGGCGACTGGAAGAAGCAGAGGCACACCGGATCGGCGAGACAGGCCACGTCCGCGGAAAGCTGGTCCTGCTCGCCAGACTGAGCAATCCGTCTGCAACAGCACAGCTCCCGCATGGTCGCCAATCCCGCAGCATCAGCATGGCTTCCGGATCGGGCTACACGCAATCGCGCGCCCGAGCTGCGCGCTGACTTCTGGTTTCGGCCCCGGGGACGGCCGTCCGCGACTCGCGCAAAGGCGACGTACGAGTGGTCCGATCTGCCGGTGTCGCACGACTGCTCGGCGGGGCAGCCAGTGGCGGGGTCATGGCTGCACGTCGGCACCGCACTGACGTGACATGGGGTCGACCGGCCGGCATGGCGCCCCCCTCGCGGGCGAGATCGATGCCTGATGCGGCTCCCACTCGCCGGCTACTGCTCATGCTTGCCGTCGTGGTCTGAGGCTTTGCGCGGTGAGTAGATTTGGTGCGTGGGCATCGGCGATGTGAGGCGGCACGTATCCGACGAGGCATCGGCGCAGCGGCCGGGCAGCGCCGAGCCCGCGGCCGCGGCGATTAGGCTGGGGTCGATGGCGGACGGCATCCTCGCGTTGCAGCGGTCCGCGGGCAACCGGGCCGCCTCGAGGCTGCTCGCACGCGCGCCGACGACCGCCGAGCGGATTGCTGCTGCCGCTGAGAAGCAGGACTGGAGGACGGTGTCGGGACTGGTCGCCGCGCAGCCGATGGGACAGCTGCTCGACACGCTCGCGACACTAGAGGATCAGGGCAAGCTCAGCTGGATCGAGGCCAACCTGGACTCGAAGCTCAGCAAGCTCGCCCAGACCCGGGTCGCGGCCGCGGTGGCCGTCGTCCAGCGAGCCTCACCTGAGCGGCAGATGGCCACCCGGCTCGCGCTGAACGCTGTCGACGAGCGCGCCCTCGGCGGCTGGCTTCAGAAGCATCCGGACCCCAATCCGCTGCCGGCGCCGCCCGAGATCGAGCCGACCAGGCGGTCCGATGGGCTCGGGTTCGACCCGCCGGCTGGCATCAAGGACAACCGCGGCTGGGCGCGGGCGATGTTGCGGTTCATGCACTTCGGTCCGCCCGCGAGCCCGATGCCGGGGCCCGTCAGCGGGGAGAGCTGCACGCTCGACGGTCAGCCCTCGACCCTCACCGACGTTGCGTTGTTTGTCGCCGAGCAGGCGCTGTTCCATTCGACGCACCTCATGGACGCGACTGAGGCGGGCGTCTACGTCGAGGAGTACTTCAAGGAGCGGGTCGTCGCCGCCGCGCACGCCAAGGCCATCGAAGCGAAGTTCGATCAAAAGGACTACTCCGGCGTGATCGATGACCTCAAGCCACTTTCGATGCCGCTGCTGTTGGGGACGCTGGACGTCGTCCGTGCCGACGAGAAGCTCGAGGGGATGATCGGCGCGATCATCACGGTGCCGCCGAGTTCGAGGATCACCGCCGCGATGCTGACCGCTGGCGGGCACCTCGGGGGGCGCTGGGAGAAGGCGCTCGCCGATCTCGTGCCTGCTGAGGCCGACGCCGTGCGCTCGTTCCTGTTCGAGCGCGTCATCTATTCGGACATCCCTATCACCAAGCCGGTGCTCAAGAACGCGCCGGGCGAGGCCGACAACGGCAGGCCGTTCGAGCATCCCGCCGGCATGCCCGGCACGTGGGCCGACACGATCGATGATGCCGGCTGGATCTGGGGCTTTCTCGATTACTTCAACCTGAGGTGGATCCCGTTCGATGAGGACAACTACTACTTCAATGATGCGGTCCACCCGCTCGACGAGGTCCTCGACATCGTCGTGGAGCAGGCCACGCTGGCGGGCAGGATGATCTCAGCGGCTGCGGTCAAGGCCGTGGTCGAGCAGCACCGGGGCACGATGAAGGGCCGCGCGACGCCGGACCCGAGCCAGATCGTGCTCCAGTACACGTTCGTCCCGCAAACCGTGCATAAGGTGCCCGGCACGAAGGGCACCACCGCTGACAACCCCGCCCGCCAGGTCGCGGTCGGCTACACGATCAAGTTCAAGAACGTCGGTGCGTCATGGTCGGAGATCGACGTGACCGGCCTCGTTCAGGGAACCTTCTTCGCCGATCCGAGCAAGGATTGGAACTTCGACATCCGTGATGCCACGCTCCAGAGCTTCGTCGCCGGCGCCCAGGCCGCGTGGGTCATACCGCTGTTCTCAAAGCACTGGCAGTTGCAGACGATCGTCCAGGCGGTTGTGGGCACGGCCCGCGGTTACGACACCGACACCAAGGGGAACGTCACGATCCGGCCGGTCTTCCAGGGCAGCCCGTGGATGGGTCAGCTCGCTGGGCAGGTGCAGGTTGTCTTCCAGCCGTTCGACAGCCCGCGCTGGAAGTGGGTGCAGTTCTTCGCGGGCTTCCAGGGCTCGATCACGCACACCGGCCGCTGGGGCAGCGTCTCGCCGATCACAACGCTCGACGGTACCCCGATCCCAATGGTCGGGATCGGCGGCGCGTTTGATATCGGCGGCGGGTGACCGGTCCTGCCTAACGGACTGCCGACACTCCCGCGCCCCACCGCGCTGCGGGTGACCACCCAAGAAGTCGCATGCCTGACAGTCGGTCGACCGAGACAGCGCGCCCGATCGCGGGTATCGAGCTGCGCCCTCGGCACAATCGCTTTGGTCCTCGCCACCCCCCAACACTGCGCTGTCGCTTCGGCGACAAGGGCATCACGCGCGGAGAGCGAGCCGTGCTATCGCACTAGCACCACGAAGCCAGTCGCCCAGCACTCCGGTCGGGAAGCTCGACCGCGAGGCCTCATCCGATGTATCCGATCCGGAACCCCAGCCACGGGTACGTTTGCGGAAAGTACGTGTGGTCCTCAGGCTGCAGTCCGACGGCGGAGATCCACATCTGGTATGCGCCTGCGTTCGACACTCCCCCGTGCAGGCGCCGCCACACGCGCCGGCCGGGAAGGCCGGGCGGAGGGGCGGTGATCGTGTCGGTCCATTCGACCGCGTTCCCCCCCTGATCGAGCGTGCCCCACGGCGAGCGTGTGCGGGCTTGGCCGACGGTGCAGAGGCCGCCCTGGTACAGCGCCGCGTAAGTAGTGGGATCGAGGCCGAACGGATTGACGGTCTGGCAGTCTGTGGCCGACACCTGCGACGGACACCAGTACGGGGCCGAGCCAGTGGACGGCTTGTAGCTGGCCAGCGGCTGCGTCGCGGCGTTCGTAACGTCGCCCGTGTGCGGATCTAGCATCGCCACGCTAGGCGCGTCGCCCATGCCCCCCGTAAAGAAGACGCCGGGATTGGTCGGGTACTTCCAGTATGAGAACGTCCCGCCGCCGCGCGGGTCAAAGTACGCGGCCTTGATCCACTCGTTCTGGCTCGGCACGACAAACCCCCGCTTGCGGTCCCGCGTCGCGTTGGGCCGAGCCAAGTCATACATACCGCGCTCCGTCTGCCTGGAGAGGCGGACCGTAAAAGTCACAAACGAGAAGCCACCAGAGCGACGAACGCGCCGCGAGAGCACCTTCCCATTCGTCAGCGAGTTCACGAACCGCGCCGCGCGCACGAAGCCCGTGGCAAAGCCATACGGCTTGTCGGCCCATTCCGCGTAGGCGACACGATAGTGAAAGCCCGGGCGCGCCCGGGCGACGAAGTCGATCTCGCCGAACCGTGGCCAGGCGGATGAGCTCTCCAAGGAGTCATACAAATGATGCCGATCGGTCCCCGTGGGATCGACCGTGTTCAAAAACGCGACCCACTGGGCCACCGTTACCTCGAGCTCGCCAATGTCGTAGCGATAACCGACCGAGCCGACATTGAGGCAACCGGCCCGCGTCTTGGGAGCGACGGAGCACGACCGGAAGATCGCATCCTGGAACGGGATAATCCCTACCGCCCGATTCCTCGGCGAGCCGACCCGAACCATCGTGAACGTGAGTCTCGCGGGGGCCGCCGCTTGTGCAGCGGCCGTCAGTGCCAGGCCGCCCAGCAGCAAAGCAGCCGCGAAGCCAAGGACCTTGCCGCCGCCGCGAAAGCCAGAATACCTTCGCCTCTCGTGACGGCGGACCACGTCAGGCACGGGACTTCTCCGCCACAGAGGCAATGAAGTACAACGCACGTACCCTCCCTGGCGGGTAGCGGCTGGCGGAGGTGTTCTGACCGCGGATCCTTGCTTGGCGCTCGCGGCCCCCGGTGACGCGGCAGGATGGTCTGCACCGCGCGATAGCCCCGAGATTAGCTCCACTGTCATTGCCTACTCCTTTTCCTCGCCCGAGTTCACGTGCACGAGAATCCCACGCGACGCGGCACGTCCACAACGGGGGCATCCCTACACAAATCCCTACGTTTTTTGCCTCGAGACCCGAGCTCCACCGTCCGAGCTGCCGCAACCGAGTGATCGCTTTGGCGAGAGGCTGTCGGAATATCCGGAAAGAGCGGGATTCTGGGTCCGGCCGGCGGTTCTGCGGAACCGCACTGCGTCACTTGTTGTTCGTCCCCCTCAGGCGGTTTTGGCGATCCAGTGGCTGTGGAGCTTGAGGAGATTGTGGGTGGCTGCCACTAACCGCCACTCTGACTGCGCGGCGGCTCTGCCTCTTCGCATGAACCTGTCGACTCGGCGGTTGTATTTGATCTGTCCGTAGACCGGCTCGGCGGTGATCTTTCGTTGTGCGTAGAGCTCGCGACCCCGATCGGTGGAGAGCCTTTGGCGCATGAGCTCGTAGAGCCCGTGCTCCCAGCCCGGGCGTTTGCCCTCGCGCATCGTGCCGTCGGGTGGGATCAGGACCTCGATCCCCCGCTCGGTGATCGACTCGATCTGGCGCGAATGCCAGTAGCCGGCGTCACCGAGTACTGCATCGGGCATGTCGGTCCTGGCGCTCGAGGTGCCGCAGCGTGGTCTTGATCATCGGTTCCAGGTGGCCGAAGTCGGGCGCGTCGACGTTGACCTCGGCGGCGAGGATGATCTGCCGGTCGTTCACCGCGGTCTGCGCGTTGTAAGCCTGGCGGGGCGGGGTGCCCTGCGTACGCATCACCCGCGAATCAGGGTCCGAGAGGTTGATCGTCCCCTCCGGCAACTCCGCCGGCACATACGGCTTGCTGTTGCCCTTCAGTACGCGGCCGAGGGTGTCGCGCGAGGTCGCCCGCCACCGGTCGTAGGCCTCATTCGCGGCCACCTCGACCCGATGGTTCTCCTCAAACCGACCCAGCGCCTGGAACAAGCGGTCCTCCCGATCGCGTCGAACCGGTCGCGCTTCGCGCTCCCGGCGCTCCTCCAGCTCGCGGCGCGCGACCCGAAACCACTCGCGCCGGCCACCACGACGCCCGCCACGACCGAGCACCACCTCCCGATCCACGACCACCTCAGCGGCGGTCTCCTCCTGGCCCACCGCACGGTCCTTGCGCTCGGCGATTCGACGCTTCGCGTCCGCCAACGCCTGCCGGCGACCCTCCGGCGTGCGCAGCTGCTCGGGCAGCTCATCGCCGCGCGCGGCGCCGTAGAGCTCATCCTCCCGCCGGTCGATCTCCTCGGCCTCGCGCAGGATCTGGGTCACGATCTCGCGGTAGGAGCGGTTCTGATCCATCGACGCGTTCGCCTTGATCTTCGTCCCGTCGATCGTGATCACCCCGACCGACACCAACCCCGCCTCCCGGCACAGGCCGAGCACGTCATCAAACAACTCCTCGATTTCGGTCTCGTGCCGGCGGCGGAACTCCGCGATCGTCGAGTGATCCGGCGTGCGCATCGCGCAGATCACCTTGTACGCCACGTCCTCAAGGCACGCCCGCTCGATCCCCCGCGACGAGCGGTTCCCGCGCGCGTACGCGTACAGAAGCAGCGCGACCACAACATCGCCGGGTCGTACGGAGCGCGACCCGCCGCACCCAGCCGATACGCCTCGTTGAAACGGTCCAACTCCATCTGCTCCACCGCCCCCAGGACCGTCCACACCAGATGATCCTCAGGCAGCCACTCCACCAACGACGGCGGCATCAACAAGATCTGGCCGCGGTCACACGAAACGAATTCTCGAGCCATCCCGCCACCAGACGGCACCGATGTTCCGACAGCCTCGCGACGACATAGGAGCGGTCCTCCGTCGCCAGTGGCGGACGATCGCAAAGCCAGGAACGGAGCCGTCCGGCGATCGCTGACGCTCGTCGAAGCGCAGCTGCTCTCGTCCGTGGCGGTCAGATTTGGTCGCTGCTGGAGTCATACGCCGACCCCCGGGTTGCGGTTCTGCTCGTACTTGTCGTCGGGGGGCGGACCCACGCCCAGAGCACGCGCTCCTCGTCGTGGTGGTGAAATCCTGGGAGTTCACAGTTTGCTCACTTCGCGGCTTGCTGAATGGGTTGCAGGGTCCCGTCAGCCGGCATCAGGTGGGCGCTGTGCGCGCGCCCACCTTCGCCGTGGTCACTCATGCCGCGAGGGGCTCTGCCTGAACGAGCGTGGCGTTCTGGCGTTCGAACTCCTTGGCCGCTCCGGTGCGCCAGGTCTCGGCAAACGTCTCCGCCAGTGGGTCGGGGAAGATCTCTTCCTCCTCGTTTGCGATGCCGTCGAAGATGCCTCGGGCGACCGAATCTGGAGGGGTTTTCGGGATGCGAAGGTCTCGGACCATGTCGGTGTCGATCGGACCGGGCAGGACGGCGTGAACCTTGACGCCCCGTCCGGCCAGGAGCGCGCGCTGCGACTGCGTCACTGAGAACGCCGCTGCCTTCGACGCCGAATAGGCGGGAAGCACGGGTACCGCGGCGAACGCTCCGATCGAGACGACGTTGACGATCCGTCCCAGACTGTGCGTCAGTGATGGCAGCAACGCCTGGGTCATCATCACCGGGCCGTAGACGTTGACTTCGAAGTGCTGTTCGAACGCGGCCCGATCGTTCAGGTCATCGGGCAGGGACACGCCGGCGTTGTTGATGAGGATGTCGAGCGACTCGACGCTCTCGACAGCCCGCTGGATTTGCGCCCAGTCGGTCACGTCCAGAATCAGGGGCGTCACGCGGTCATCCGGGTGGGCGATCGGCTGGCGGGATGCGGCATAAACGCGCTTCGCACCCCTCCGCAAGGCCTCCTCGACCAGCGCCCGCCCGAGACCACGGTTGGCCCCGGTGACGAGGACCGTCATTTCCTCGATTGTCGTTGCGTTGCTGCTCATCCCTGCCTCCTTCTCGTTGTGGTTAGAGATCCGACGACGTGGTGATGTCCGCGAGAGCTGCTTTTGCCGTTAACCGGTCTGTCTCGCCTCCAGTTGCTGGCTGTTTGGGCTCTAGGCCCGCTGTCGGTGGCCTCGAGTCGGGAAAGCCCTGTCAGACCGCACGCGGGCAATCGCGTGTTTGACACGGGCGGCGACGGTGGGCTTCACGGCGATCTCCTTCGATCGCGTTGCTGGGCCTTTGGCGCGCCGTTGTTCAGCCGCTTGCCTGAGTAGCTCGGCTTGCCTGGCTCGAGCGAGGACGTGCGTGGTGTGTCTCATGGGGTTCTGCTTTTGATTCGGACGTTCGGATGAGCAGTCATCCGAGGGCTGGGATACGTGTCGGGGTGATAGAAGGTGGCGTTGCCCGAGCCGGATCCTCGGTGTCGATATGTGATCCGGATCCGCGTACGCTCGAGGCGAGCCACGGCAAGCGAGACCTGGTCGGTGCGCGCGTCCCACAGCAGCCTGACGTCGATGGCGTCCTTGCGCCGGTGGTCGAGCTCGCGCAGCGATGTTGTGGGTGTCGCGGTCATCGTTCTATCGGTGCTCTCGGTGGCGAAACCCGATCGGCCGGGACGGCGCCGTTGCCGCGGTGGCGTCGCGGCGGACGAGATCCTCGACGCTCGGGGAAACCGAGATCCCTGGGCGCAGCCCGGGTGAGGGGACGGGCGCGCCGTAGCTGGTGTGGATGGGGATCACGCCGGCCCAGGTGTCTAGCTCGGCGTCCGGCGAGGCGTCATCGTCTGGGGGCGCGCTGCGCGTCTTGACCGACGCCTCGCCGATCGTCATCGCGAGCACTGCGGTCGCCTTGAGCTCCTTGCGGTTCGGCGGGCGCACCTCACGCCAGCGGCCGGGGAGCACGCCCTCGAGGAATGTCTCCAGCGCGGCGAGCTTCTCGTCGGGGTCGGTGATCGGTTGGAAGGTTCCGACCAGGACGGCCGAGTCGTAGTTGACGCTGTGCTCCAACGCCGAGCGGGCGAACACAAGGCCGTCGAGGATCATCACGGTCACGCACGCCTGCGCGCCCGCGGCCAACCGCCGGACCATTCGGCTGGCGGACGAGCCGTGGATCAGCAGCCGATTACCAGTCCGCGCGTACAGCGTCGGGATGCAGAACGGCTGTCTCTCGTCGAGGAACGCGACGTGCGCCAGACGGGCGCGGTCCAGCACCCGGCAGATCCACTCGCGTTCATAGCGCGCCGGCTTTGGCGCGCGGCGAACCTTGGTTCGTGTTGATGCGGCTTTGCTCATGGCTCGGTAGTCTGGGTCGCCGTTGGCCTTATGGCTAGAGCCACGGACACGCGTTTTGATGAGGCCAGCCCGTGGGCGCTGGAGCGCCGTTCCGGGGAATCGCTGCGCGCATGCCTGGAGCGCACGCTGCGCGAGGCGATCAAAGAAGGATCGCTGCGCGCCGGGGTTGAGCTTCCCGCCTCGCGGCGACTTGCGACCCAGCTCGGGGTCTCACGAGGCGTCACCAGCGACGCGTACGGACAGCTCGAGGCACAGGGCTATTTGCGGGTCAGTCCGCGGCGCGCGCCCGTCGTCGCCGAGGTGCCGAGAGGCCCGCGTAAGCCCGCGGTGGCACCCCAGGCGCTGCGGCCGCCGCCGAGATTTGACATGACCCCGACCACACCGGACGTGACGCTGTTCCCGCGCCGCCAGTGGTCCGCGGCGCTCGCGGCGGCGGTGCGAGAGGCGCCGGCAGCCGCCCTTGATTATGGACGGCCTCAGGGCGATCTATCGCTGCGTGCACGACTGGCTGACGAGCTCGGTCGTACCCGCGGCGTGATCTGCGACCCGTCACAAATCCTCGTCGTGCAGGGCACGACCCAGGGAGTCGACGTCGTGCTCCGCGTATTGCGCGACCGCGGTGCTACGCGTGTCGCCGTCGAAGACCCGTCGCTGTGGCGAACGCGCGATCAGGTCCGCGGTCTCGGGCTCAGCCTGATCGGGCAGCCGGTCGATAACGAGGGCCTGATCGTCGAGGGCCTCGACGCCGACATCGTGGTCGTCTCCCCGGCCCATCAGTTTCCGACCGGAGCCGTGCTCTCGGGATCCCGGCGGCGTGCGCTGCTGAACTGGAGCCGCGAGACCCGAGGGCTCGTGATCGAGGATGACTACGACGCTGAGTTCCGCTATGACCGCGAGCCGGTCCGCGCGCTACAGGGCCTCCATCCAGAGGGAGTCATCTACCTGGGCACCGTCTCCAAGACCCTCGCTCCTGCTCTGCGGCTTGCCTGGCTCGTGCTGCCCGAATCGCTCGTCGCAGAAGCAACATCGACCAAGCAGCTGCTCGACGACTTCTCGCCGACGCTCGAGCAGCTTGCCTTCGCACGTATGCTCGATCGCGGTGAGTACCAGCGCCACATCCGCAAGGCCCGCGCCGTCTACCGGGCCAGACGAGACCGGCTCACAAACGCGCTGAGCGAACACTTCCCGGAACTGACCGTGTCCGGCGTGTCCGCCGGGCTCCACGTACTCCTCAACCTCCCCGCCGGGGTCGACGACCGACAGCTCGAGCGCACAGCCCGCGACGCCGGCATCGCCCTCACAGCCCTCGCCGAATCGATCATCCACGACCGCGGCAAACGTGGCCTCTTGCTCGGCTACGGACGCATTCACGAAAGCGCCATCCAGCCCGCGATCACCACGCTCAGCGCGGCCCTACATCCAGCGCTCGACTGATCACAAACACCTGACCCGACTAGGCCGGCCACGGTGAGGGCAGTCGGGGAGACGGGCCACGCCTACGTTGCCCGGGCTCGCTCGATGTCCTACGACCGCGGCTCCCAGATTTCCGCAACAGCACCGCTCGGAGCAGGGTTTGGATCGACGCGGGCGTGCTACTGCCACCGAGCAGTAAGCAATCGTCGGCGCAAGATGGACTAGCTCCTCACCGGATCCGTATCGACGACCCAACGCTTCCAAGCCCGGCGATACGACGGCGAGACCTGCCTTCTTCTATCGGCGCGACTCCCGGCCCGGCCTGGCACGAGACGCCGCTCTGCGCGGAAACGGCGCCTGCCGCGGACGATCGCTTCCACGCTCGAGACCTCGCCGACCGCGCCATCGGTTTGGCGACCAAGCGCAACTCCGTGGCGGCGCGGTACTAACCGCCGCCGGGCAAGCGGACGCTCGGGGGAGCGATCGGCGAGCGCTTCGGCTTCGTCGCCGCCGGGGCTGTGACGGCTCGACTGCTGCTCCGGGAGTTCGTCGACCTGGAGCAGAAGCCAGCGGCGGGACCAAATCGGCCCTCGAGACGGCTCGGGCTTCGTGGATGCAGAACTGTGTGGGTGGCGTGGTCGGCGGCGTGCGCACGGGCGTCGTGCTGGATCTGTTCGGCGCTGATGGCGGCGGTTCTCGCCAGCCGGGTTAGGGCCCCGGGCATACCTGGCCACCGTCATGATCATCGTGCTCATGGCTAGCGGTGGCGCACCGCGCGCATTTGGCTGGCACCGCATTCGTTCGGGCCGCGATACTGCGGCGCGGCGGCCATCGGAGTCCCTTGTCCTTCTTGTCCGAGTGTCAGTCGACGCCTTTGCGGTCGTTCTCGCGCTGCTCGATGCAGCGTCGCGCCTGCTGGTCGCCCGCTCGGCTAGTCAGCGAGGGGGGCCCATCTGAAGCCCGCGCTGACTCAATCGATTACGACAAGGAATGGCTTCCCTTTGTCGACGATGTACGTCGCGAGCTCGGCCCCGTTGCCGCTGCCGACGTTCCTGACCGAGTGGACCGTTTCGCGCGGGACCATTAACGCGTCGCCGGCGTTGTAGGTTTTCGGCTCCTGGCCGTCGATCGAGTACTCCAGCGATCCTTCCAGAACGTAGATGATCTCCTCGCCTGGATGCTTGTGCCTGAAGGCGGGCGCCTCCGGGCTGATCTCGACGCGGTTCTGGATCATCACGCGTCCGGGCACGGTGAGGTCGTGCTCCTGGAGGTCGGTGCGCGTTAGTCCGGGCACCTGCTGAGCGGTGCTACTCATGTGAGCCTCCTTGGTGTTGCGACTGGGGATCTCACGATTGCTTGACCCGCCTAGCGGAGGGATCGGAACGCGGCGCGGATCTCGGTCGCGAACAGCTCGGGTTCCTCCCAGGCGGCGAAGTGACCGCCCTTGTCGACCTCGTGGAAGTAGGTGAGGGTGGGGTAGACGTTCTGGACCCAGTCGCGCGGGGCCCGGAAGATCTCGCCGGGGAAGACGGTGAAGCCGACCGGGACCGAGACCTGCGGGGGAGCCTGCCCGGCCGCACGGGCTGCGGCTTGTCCGTTCTCCCAGTACTCGCGGGCGGCCGAGGCCCCGGTGCCGGTCAGCCAATAGAGCGTGATGTTGTCGAGGATGTGATCTCGGGTGAGACCGCCCGCAGGCTGCAGGTCGACGAAGGCGCGGGAGATCTTGTAGTAGCTGTCGGTGTCGTGGTCGAGCATCCAGGCCGCCAGCGCGACCGGTGAGTCCAGCAGGGCGCAGCCGATCGTCTGCGGCCGCGTGGCCTGCTCGAGGAAGTAGCCGTAGCCGGTGGTCTGCATTGTGGCGATCGCGGCCAGCGCCGCACGTTCCTGCTCGGAGGGTTCCGTCGGCGCAGGGCCCACCAGCGCTGTGCTGAGCAAGTTGAGGTGGATGCCAAGCAGCCCCTCGGGTGCCTGGCGGCCCATCTTGTCGGTGACGAAGGCGCCCAAGTCGCCGCCCTGGGCGACGTAGCGGGTGTAGCCGAGGCGGCGCATCAACTCCGCCCAAGCCTGGGCGATGCGGCCGGGGTCCCAGCCCACCCCGGCCGGCGCGGCCGAGAAGGCGTACCCGGGGATCGACGGCAGCACGAGGTCGAATGCGTCCTCGGCGCGACCGCCGTGAGCCGTCGGGTCCGTGAGCGGGCCGACCGTCTCGAGCAGCTCAATCACCGAACCAGGCCAGCCGTGCGTCATGATCAACGGGATCGCGCTCTCGTGCCGCGACTTCACGTGGACGAAGTGGACGTCCACCCCGTCGATGTCGGTCTTGAACTGCGGGAGCGCGTTCAGCCTCGCCTCGCACTTTCCCCAGTCGTACTCGGTCGTCCAGTAACTGGCGAGCGCCTCGATCGTCGCGAGCTGGACGCCCTGCGACCGATCCGGTACGAGCTCTTTGGACGGCAACCGCGTCGCGACGATGCGCCGGCGCAGGTCCGCCAATGCCTCCACAGGAATCTCAACCCGGAACGGCCGAACAGCAGCAGCGCCTGGCCTCTCGGTCTCGACAGACATGTGACCCTCCTCAGTTCGGTGACCGCAACGACCGTGCTCGCCTCATCTACAAGTCGCGCCCATAAGACCTGGTCTGCACCCGATTCCGTCTCCTTCGCACCCCACATCGTCCTACTCCTCCGGGTCACCTTCAACCCTTCCGCGCGCCACGTCCTATCCAGCCCTCGGCTCTCGCTTTCATGCCGCGACGTGTAACTCGCGGCTCTTGGCGCGCGCCCTCCTAAGCGCGGGATCCGCGTCAGTCGACGCCGCTAGCTGCGGGCCTGTCGGTTGGCTAGCACCTGCCGACGGCTGAGAGGTTGCCCCGGGGCTCGTAGAAGTTTGAGGTGACGGCGGTCCCTCCGGCTCGTCCGCTCTTGGTGGGAGCGTGGCGGGCGATCGGCCAAGATCGAAGGAGGAACCGCCGTGAAGTGCAACGTACCGGTCGCTGAGGCGATCAACGATGAGGCCGTGCTCCCGGAGCCGGTGCAGGAGGCGCTGGGCGAGCTGGTCGGGGCTGCGAGGGAGGGGTTGTTGGCGCTCTCGGTCGAGGTCGGACTGGGCGTGCTGCGGGAGCTGCTCGAGCGGGAGGTCGAGGAGACCGTCGGCCCGAAGGGCAAGCACGATCCGGGGCGCAGCGCGGTGCGTCATGGTCACGAGAACGGGGAGGTCACGCTCGGGGGTAGGCGCGTGCCGGTACCCCCGCAAGCGCCCGCGGGTCCGGACCGCGGATGGCGAGTCGGAGATCTCGCTTGGGACCTATGAGCATTTCGCTGATCGCGACCAGCTCGGGCGCTTAGCGCTTGAGCGGATGCTGGCCGGAGTCTCGACCCGCAAGTACCGACGCGTGCAGGAACCGGTCGGTGAGCAGACCACGGCGCGTGAGCGCTCGACGTCGAAGTCGTCGATCTCGCGCGCGTTCGTGAAGCGCACGCGAGAGGCGCTGTGGCATCTGATGTCGCGCCAGCTGGCTGACCTGCGCCTGGCCGTGGTGATGCTCGACGGGATCGAGATCAAGGGCCGCACCAACATCGTCGCCTTGGGGATCACCACCGAGGGCGACAAACTCGCGCTCGGGCTGTGGGCCGGCAGCACCGAGAACGCCACCGTCGCCAGCGCGCTGCTCTCCGACCTGGTCTCCCGCGGCCTGGACGTCGAGCAGGGGCTGTTGTTCGTGATCGATGGAGCCAAAGCGCTGCGCAAGGCAATCCGCCAGGTGTTCGGCGACGAGGTCCCGGTCCAGCGCTGCGTCCGCCACAAGCAGCGCAACGTGCTCGAGCATCTCCCCGAACGCGACCGCCCCCCGGTCAAGCTCCGCCTGGACAACGCGTGGAAGGAGACCGACCACGCCCGCGCGCTCGATCAGCTACCCGCCGCCTCGCGGTCGAACTGGAGCACGAGCACCCCGGCGCCGCCGCCTCACTCAGAGAAGGAATGGAAGAAACCCTCACGGTCACCCGGCTAGGGATCACCGGCAAGCTCAAGCTCGTCCTGCAATCAACCAACCCGTGCGAATCGATGATCGGCACCGTCCGCGTGATCCAACGCAACGTCAAGAACTGGAGCTCCGGCGAGATGTGCATGCGCTGGACCGCCGCCGGCATGCTCGAAGCCGAGACCCGGTTCCGCAAAGTCCAGGGCTACCGCGGCCTCGCCCAACTCGCCATCCACATCGAAGCCGACCTCATCAAACGCCGCAACCTGCTCCACACCGAGTTGACCACAGCCGCCAATGTGTAACCATCCACCAAGGGACCGCCGCCCCACCAAAATCCACGACGAGTGGGGCAACCTCCGCGTCAGTCGACGCCGCTAGCTGCGGGCCTGTCGGTTGGCTAGCACCTGCCGACGGCTGACGATCGCTCTGCTCGCATGAGACGGTCGAGGCCGGCTTGCGCTTTGCCACGATCTGGATCGTCAGGGCCAGCTCAGCCGCGCGATCGCCTTCGCCCGATCCGAGCGCTCGCACGGGCGTGGGGTCAGCCGGCAGGGGCCGGCAGCGCTGCATAGGTAGCGTGCCCGTTCCGCAGGCGTTCTCGTGAGACCCGCTATCGGCGACCGGCCCGGTGCCGTGCCTCGGAGGGACGGAACGAAGTGACCGGGTTTGTCCGCAAGCGGCCACGCGGGCCGTCTCGTCGACGCTCGCCGTGATGGCTGGTTTGCGCGGGAAGCGGCAGCGTCGGGAGCTCGCGAAGGCCCTCGTGGGAGTGCTGCTGGTTCGTGATTGCGGAAGTGTCGATGTTTGGTCCCGGTCGCCGGGGCGTGGGAGGACCTATGCGGTCAGGATCGCCGGTGTACTGAATCGTGCCGGCGTCGGCTTCGGGCCGATGTGCGCGGTCCGCGGGGCCGAGCATTGTGATGCGGCACTGGGATCGTGTGCCACCACGTCGAACATCGGCTGCCAGTCCTCGCCCGGGTGCGCCTGGCTTAGATCGGCCAGCTCGTCGTAGACATGCGCGACAAAGCGGGCGCACCTGCCCGGGAGCATCGAGCCCTCAAGCGTCGCGAGCGTCCCGAGCGCCAACTGTGCGGCGTACGCTTTTTCGTTCCACATTTTGAGGTGCAGCGCCTGGTCGCGGACCTTGACCGCGACGATGATCGCGTTGTAGTTGGCGGGGTCGGGCCACCGCGACCGGGTTGGCCGGGCTACCGACACGGCGTGGGCGGGGGTCACTCCGGCCGGTGGGCGGGCGCTTCCAGCCGAGGCACACGCGGTGACCGCAACGCAAGCGGCGACTACCGAAAATCGCCTCACACCGGTTGCGAGAAGCGACCGTGGCCGGGTCGTCCCTGCTGTGTTTGGCGAGTTGCCGGTGCGCGCCGGATCGATTCTGATTTTCATCTCTGCTCCCGTCGAGCGGTTTGCTCGTCTTCTGAGCGGTTTGCTTGTGCTAGTGGTTGGTTCGTCCGTAGGGCGTGGTTGGTTCGTCGGTAGGGCGGCGCGGCCAAGCACCTCGCACGGCCCGCCGCAGGACGGTGGGGTCGGCGAAGCCCGCCAGATGCGGCGGGCCCGCCGATTTCGTCCGCACCGCTCAGGGCGAGGAACGGGACGGCCACGGCAACGGCAATCGCGTCGCCGGTGGAACGAGGGGAGTTCTACGGGAGCGGCGGGATCGTGTTGAACACGCCGAACGGGGTGACGGCACCCGCTCCGTAGATGCTTTGGGTCCCTACTGGGCTGGCGCCCCCGACGTAGGCGTCCTTGTTGAACAGGTACAGCGGCCGCCCGTGGTAGGTGACCTGTTGGCTGCCGTCGGGTCTCACGATGACCCCGATGGCACGCTGGTCGACCCCCGGCCCGGCTTCAGGCCGTCCCGAGGTGAGGACCGGTGGCCAGAAAACGGCGCAGGTCCCCTGACAGGCGCTCTCGCGGCCGCTCTCATGGCTTCTAGAGTGGCCCCACCAGCTGCCGTGGTCCCGGCTTAGGGTGTAGACCGGGAAGGGCTGGTTCGGGAACGGGCTGTAGTCATTGTTCATCCTTGCGCCCAGTACGGTCTCCTCGGGTCCGGTGCCGTCGAGGGGAGCGGTCTCGAGCTCCAAATCAGCCTGACCAGTGGCAGGAATGCCGCCACGCGGATTGAGCAGGTACCAGATGCCCGCGGGACTGGTCACT
This sequence comes from uncultured Solirubrobacterales bacterium, assembly GCA_963810015.1. GTDB lineage: Bacteria > Actinomycetota > Thermoleophilia > Solirubrobacterales > Solirubrobacteraceae > Palsa-465. The sequence goes on along the minus strand of CAWEMC010000031.1, from coordinate 73,990 downwards.
GGATCGTTGAGGTTGGCGCCTACCGTGTCCCCGGGGCTTATGTCCCGAAAGAACCGGTACAACGGCCAACCGGCGTAGGTCACCTCCTGCACCGTCCCCAAGCCAGGCAGGTCGGTGCGGGTCACCGTCCCGAGAAGCCTGGGGTTGACCCCCGGCCCCGCGATCGGAGCGCCCTCGGTGAGGAGCGCCGGCCACAAGACGGTGTCGCACGGCTTGTTCTTGACGTTCGGGTTGTCGCTACACGCGTACGGCGCGCCGGTCAGCGCGTGCAGCTGGTCTGAGGTGAGCAAGTACAGAGAACAACCCTGGTAGGGCCCCGAACCGATGACCAGCACCGTGCCATAGTTCGGCGTCCATGCGGCCGACACGGTCGCATGACCGGTCGATGCGCTGGTCACAGGGTCAGAACAAGGACCGGTTGCGGCGCTCGCGGGCGAGCTGAACAGAAGGGCCACGCCTACGTAGGCGCCAGTACCGACCAGGGCGATCAGGACTGCGCGTGCGATCTTGAACCTCATCATGCCCTCCTATCGCGTGGCGGGGTCGAGGTGCTCACGGCGCATGCGGACGGCGACAAGGCCACCGCCGGCGGCCGGCATCGCGGTCCCGATCCCGCCCGCGGCAGCGATAGGCTGACCGCCAGGCCGATCTTGATTGGCTGGTTGATACCACTCATGAGAGAACCTCCACTTGGATCGCTTGCTGCGATCCGATCGCGTTGTTATCGCGGCTGTCATCAGCCAGCGCCGTGCGGTGCGCCATAGCTTTGGTTTGGGTCGCGGGTGCATTGGACTTGCGAAGAAGCTTCAAATTCGTCCGATCTGTGGACGTTCGAGTTCGGTTCGTCGCGCGTGGCCGCGACGGTTTTCAGCCCGGAGGATCAACCGCTTCATGAGCTTCTCCGATCTGCGGACTGGAATCGCTTCGTCGAACCACACGGCAATCGTGTCGCCCGCTTCAGCGAGCGTCCAGGAGGCCACCCCCTGCCTCGCTGGGTGGCCCGCCTCCCGTTCGATCGGAGGGTCTCCCCGGCACGGCCTCGCCCAGGCCCCACCGAGACCGCTCGCGGGGGAGCGAATTGTCCTACGCTGGCGGATCCGACCCGAACGGCCCTCCGCATGAGTGACATCGACGAGCTACGCGAGGCGCGGGCGCGTTTGGTCGCCGCCTACGACGCCGAGCAGCGACGGGTCGAGCGGGCCCTGCACGACGGCGTGCAACAGGACCTCACGGCGGTCTCGGTTCGCCTCCAGCTGCTTCGGCGACTCCTTCCCGGCGACGCCGCCGACGCAACCGAGCTGCTGGACGAGATCATTCAGGAGGTCCGCGCCGCCGCCGACGAGATACGGCGGCTCGCAGCCGAGATCCATCCCTCGCTCCTCGAGCTATGGGGGCTCGGCCCCGCGCTGCGCGATGCCACCGCGGCCTCGGGAGGGCGCGCAACGCTCGAGACGGCCAGGCTCGGACGGTATCCGCCCGAGATCGAGCTCGCCGCCTACCGCCTCTGCCTTGCTGCGCTCGAAGAGGCCGCCGACACGGACACCTCGACCGCGATCCACATCGAAGAACACGAGCAGAGCCTCCGGCTCGCGATCGACGGCCCTCGCAGCGCCCTTCCGGGAGAATCCGAACGGCTCGCCCTGGCGCGTGATCGCATCGAGGCGCTCGGCGGGATGTTCTCGGTCGCGCAGCGGCCGGGCGGAGCTCACCTCGCCGCGACGCTGCCCCTCTAGCCCCCTTCGGCGAGGTAGAGGATGACGGCCTTCACGCGCTTGTGCACCGAAGGCTCGAAGCCGATCCCCAGCTTGACGAAGATCGAATGGATGACGTTCTCGACGGATCGCTCGGTGACGAAGAGCCCACGGGCGATCGCGGCGTTGTTCTTGCCCTCGGCCATCTCGCGTAGGACGTCGCGCTCGCGCGCGGTCAGCTCGTTGAGCGGGGAGGCATCGAGGCGTGCCTTCCGGGTCACGAGGCTCTCGACCACCTTCGGATCGATCACCGAGCCGCCGGCCGCAACCTGCTGAATGGCGCCGACGAGCTGGGCGAGGTCGTCGACCCGCTCCTTGAGCAGGTATCCACGCCGCGCCATTCCCTCCTCGAGGAGCGCCAGTGCGTAGCCCGGCTCGGCGTACTGGCTCAGCACGACGACGCCCATGTCGGGATGGGTTTCCCGGAGCCGTGTTGCCGCCTGGATACCCTCGTCGAGTCTGGTCGGGGGCATCCGAATGTCGGTCAGGACGACGTCCGGCAGCTCCGCAGCGACGCCCTCGAGCAGCGAATCGAGGTCCGCGTACACCGCGACGACCTCGATTTCGGGGTCCGTCTCGAGCAGCCGCCTCACACCCTCGCGGACGAGGTAGTGGTCATCGGCAACGACGACCCGGAACCGCGGGTGTACAGGCACAACCGCGGCGTGAGTAAACCCCAGCTCGGCAAAGCCACGGGCCGCATCCCCGGCTTCCCCTACCACCCGCACGGGAGTCACCGGTTCGGCGATCCCCTTCAACCTGGCAGCGGGACACGGCACATAGCGAATCCCCTCGACGGCCTGGGCAAGATGAGTGACCTCCCGCGTCGCGAGAATCTCGCCGCCCTTGGCCATCGAACATAGACGCGCCGCGACATTGATGGCATTCGCCCGCCAACCATCGGGCACGAGTACCGCCTCGCCGACGTCGAGCCCGATCCCGGCGGGCATCGGCAGGCTCGGATCCTCGCGGGTCGCGTCAAGGAGCGCCCGCTGAAGAGCAACAGCGGCGCGGATCGCCTGACGCGGCGACTCGAAAGCGAACTGCACCTCGTCGCCGCGGGTGCCGATGCCGTCACCACCTAACCGGCCGACGACATCGCCGGCCAGCTCGATAAAACGCCCCGTCAGCACGGCTGCAGCCTCGTCGCCGCGCTCCGCAGCGAAGCTGCTATAGCCCCGGATATCGGAGATCAAAAACGTGCGAAAACCAGCGGCCATACCCGCCGGCAACGCGGCTGGCGTCATTGCGACCAATCCCTCAGCACCACATTGCAAACGCTGGGACAGCTTACTTAAGGCGGGGTGCGGTCCGTCGCTGCGTCCTTCTGCGGCTGAGAAAGCATCGACCGGCCGGCGCACGCGGCGGGTCACGAATCGGTTCTGGCCGTTAGGCCCGTTCGTTGAGCACCGGCCGCGGTCGCTCGAGACCGTCTAGCAGCTTCTGTCGGTTTTCTGTAGTTCGGGATCGTGCTGCGAGCTCATCCCAGGTTGCGCCCCGCCGAGCCTCGGCTTGCTCGGGCACGACGCGGCCGCGCCCATTTGCACGTGAGCCCGTGCGCCCGATTCGAGAGGCGAGCCCCCTGACAGTCCAGGGGGCTGCCCCCTGGACTGTCTCTTCGACGCGTGGAACGATCTGCGTCTCGTGTTCGAAAGAGAGGAGCCCAAGCTGATGCGCGCACTGGTCGCAGGTTTCGTACTGGTGCTCGCCGCGGGCGCCCTGGCCGGCTGCGGCGGGTCGGGCAAGCCCTCCGCCGCCCAGGCCAACATCCAACGGGAAGCGGCGCTCTACGAGATCGAGGGGATCGAGAAGACCTTTCACGAGGCCGCCACCACCCACAACGTGAACCTGATGATGAGCCTCTTCGCTCCGGGCGCGGTCTTCAACATCGGCACAGAGACCTACACCGGTCTGGCGCAGATCAGGAAGTTCTTCGCAACGAAGAACGCGGCCTTCATGCCGCGGAATCACTGGCAGGCCGACACCCCCACTTACCGGATCCGGGCGACCGTTAATGGCGACAAGGGAACACTCTACTTCGAGTGCGACTACCTCAACGTCAAGACCGGGAAAGTCATGGCGGTCGTCGGCGTCGATCACGAAGTGCAGAAGATCAACGGCAGCTGGCTGATCCTCGACTCTGCCGCGGCGCCGACTTCACTGAGCCCGGATGGTTAGGTGATGGCAGCGCTAAGACGGCTCCGTGCGCCGCCCCTCGTTGCGAACCGATGGGTGGCGCGCTTCGGCTCCGACAATCGCCTCGTCCGCGCGATTGCCAGCGCGCCCGCGACCGTCCGCACCAAGCTCCTCGTGGCGTTCCTCGCAATCGCCATTCTGCTCGTCCTCGTCGGAGTCGTCGGTCTCCGCTTCCTCGGCCAGTCGAACGCCCGGGTCGAGGGGCTCGGCACCCTCCAGCTGCGATCGTCGACCTATCGGACGCTGCAAACTCAGGCCGAGATGCTGCGGCAACTGCTTGCCCTGCGCGTCGGTGGCGATCCGGGAGCCGCAACGATCACCGGCACTGCAAGCTCGCTGGAAGGACGGCGATGGGCCCCCGTCGACGAGGCGATCCGGTTTGCGCTGTCGCAGCTTGGACCCTCGACGAGCGAGGTCACCTATGGCTTCGTTCCCCCACCGGCCGACCAGCGCATGCTGAATCGAATCCGCGGCGACTATCACACTTTCGACAACGCGCTAGCACGGGCCGCCGCGCTCGACGGCGCGGGCGTCACCGGCCACAGTGTCACCCCGTTGCTCGTGCGCGCAATCGACGCCGACGACGATCTGTACGCGGTCACGAACGATCTCGCCGAACGAACCACCAACGAGACCGATGCGCTGATCGCCGCAGACCGAAGCGCCTACACCTCCTCCCGTAACCTCTTCATCGGCGTCGCCGCCGTCAGCGTCGTCCTGGCGGCCGGCCTCGGCCTGCTGCTCTCATGGGCGGTGATCGGGCCGATTCAGCGCGTGGAAGCGCGACTCGCCGAGATCGCCGCGGGTGACTTCTCCGGCCAGGTCGATGTCCCGAACCGCGACGAGCTCGGCTCGCTCGGCGCCAACCTCAACCGGATGAATGACGAGCTGCGGCGACTCTACGGCGAGCTTGACATGGCGAGCCGGCACAAGAGCGAGTTCCTGGCGAACATGTCGCACGAGCTGCGGACGCCGCTCAACGCGATCCTCGGCTTCTCGCAAGTCCTGCGGCAACGGCTGTTCGGGCCTATCAACGCTAAGCAGGAGGAGTACCTCGATGACATCCTCTCGTCGGGCAATCACCTGCTCTCGCTGATCAACGACGTTCTCGATCTCTCGAAGGTCGAGGCGGGGCAGGTCGAGCTCGAGGTGGCAGCCTTCTCGCTGCGCCAGGCGCTCGAGAGAGCAGCCGCGACACTCGGCGTGCGGGCGGTGGAGAACGGCGTCGAGCTCGCGGTGGAGCTCGCGCCCGACGTCGACATCGTCGAGGGCGACGAGCGGCGGATCCGCCAAGTCTTGTTCAACCTGCTCTCGAATGCCGTCAAGTTCACGCCGTCAGGCGGCCACGTTACCGTCGCTTGTGCCCGGGTCGACGGTGAGGTGCAGGTGGCCATAGCCGACACGGGCCCTGGGATCGCCGCCGAAGACCACGAGCGCGTCTTCGAGGAGTTCCAGCAGACGGACGTCGGCGTTGACCAGCGCGAAGGGACAGGGCTCGGCCTGGCGCTCTCGAGGCGCCTCGTCGAGCTTCACGGCGGGCGGATCTGGGTCGAGAGCGAGCCGGGGCAAGGCAGTCGTTTCGTCTTCACCCTCCCGCAGGCAGAGGCGTAGTCCGTGGCTGGCGAACGCGTGCTCCTGGTCGAGGACAACGAGAAGAACTTGAAGCTCTTCCGTGACGTGCTGCGGGTAACCGGGTACGTCACCCTCGAGGCGAGGACCGGCGAGGAGGCGGTGGAGCTAGCCGTCTCGGGCAGGCCCGCCCTCGTGCTGATGGACGTGCAGCTGCCGGGGATCGACGGGGTCGAAGCGCTGGGCCGGTTGCGATCAGACCAGCGCACTGCATCGATCCCGGTGCTCGCCCTTACCGCTCAGGCGATGCACGAGGATCGTGAGCGGTTTCTCGCCGCCGGGTTCGACGGATACCTCTCGAAACCGGTCGACGTGGTCGAACTGCTGCGTACGGTTGCGGAGTACTGCAGTGGCGGCTGAGGCCCGGCCGGATTCTCGTCGTCGACGACGTACCCGAGAACGTCCGGCTGCTCGAAGCCGTCCTCGCGCCCTGCGGCTACACATCGTGACCGCGGGCGACGGCCTCGAGGCGCTCGAGGCCGTCGCGACCAGGCACCCGGACCTCGTGCTGCCGGACGTGATGTGCCCGGCTCGACGGTTGCGCCGTCTGCCGGCGGTTGCGGGAGCACGACCCGAAAGGCCGTCCTCCCCGTGATCATGCTGGACGTGATGTGGGGCGTGCGCGCACTCAGACCTGACGTCCCGCTCGCTAGATCGGGTAGCGCTCGGGCCGCGGGTGTGCGCCGGCGGTTCGCTCTCGGCACCGGCTCAGGCTCGGGCGGGGTGTCGTGCAGAAGCTCGAAGCTATTTGCCGTAGAGCTTCAGGCGGTCAAGGCCCAGCTCGATCATCTTCCGCGCGAGACCGGCGACGAGGGCTCGTCTTGACGCGGGTCAGCTGACGAGCCCGATCTACCGCGTGTGAGTGGTTTCGCGGCGCTAGCTCAGTCCGGCCGCGGCGCAAGGCGCCGACCGATAGCCGCTCCGCTCGTCAGCCCTCGCAGTACATCCCGCCGCGATCAAGCACACAACTACGGATGTGTCGCCCGGCTCCAGGGCCTAGCGTCCTAGCCAACCTGGCCCTGCGGCCAGAACGTGGTCGAACTTCGTAAGCCGCCGAAAGCGCCCACCGCGCGGACGAGGCGAAGGAGTGGAAGCAAACAGCGTTCGACTGCGGGGCCAGCGGCTTGAGCGGGGGCGGCTTGGTCAGGCGCGCGCTGACGGCGACAGCCTGATCGCCGAGCTGTTAGACGGTGGTGTGCGGGCTGTCGAGGCCGAGCTACGCCTGGATGCTCGTTGTGATGGTGGACCTTCTGCCAAGCTCGCGTTCATCGACACCCATCGGGGCGTGTGACACTGCTGGATCGGGCCTATTTGCAGCCGTCTCGATCAACGTAATCGGACTATCTGACACTGTTGCTCTGGCACCCCACGAGCCGACTCCGGCCGCGGGCGAGACTTCTGGTTGGTCGCCATGTGGGGAGCCTGGCATGGACTGCCGTCACTGTCAGAGTCATCCGTCGTCTGGGCGGTGACGTCCGGCCTGTCCGGTTGGTTCTCGGGCTGGCGGCGGGCTGACTCTCGACTGCCGCGTCGACTGCCTGGTCTGACCGGCAAAGCTCCTGTCGCCCGTCGCCGCCCGAGGACCGCCGGCGTGACCCGATAGGAGCGTGGCATTCGCCCCGAGTGACGGTCGTCCGCCGGAGATCCGCTTCATCGGTGTTCAACCAAACGAAGGGACGGTGCATATGATCGTGATCGGTGCGGACACGCACAAGGGCTCGCACGCGCTGGCGGCGGTCGATGAGGGAACCGGCCGGGTGCGCGGCAGCCGGGAGATCAAGGCTGATGAGTCCGGTCATCTGGCCGCGGTCCGGTGGGCTCGGGGCCTGGACGAGGAGCGGGTCTGGGCAATCGAGGACTGCCGGCACGTTTCGCGGCGTTTGGAAGAGGCGTCGTTGGCCGCCGGGGAGCGAGTCGTGAGGGTCCCGCCGCACCGGATGGGCGCCTCCCGCAAGGGGGGAGCGGGAGCGGGGCAAGTCGGATGAGATCGACGCGCTCGCGGTCGCGAGAGCGGTTGTCAAGGACGGCGTCGAGCAGTTCCCGGTCGCGTATCTGAACGAGCAGGCGATGGAGATCCGCCTGCAGCTCGATCACCGTCATGATCTCGTCGTCGAGCGCACCCGCACGATCAACCGGCTGCGGTGGCATCTGCTCGAGCTGTGTCCCGAGCTCGAGCGGTCACTGAAGCGCGGCGCGCTGAACCAGGCGCGGGTGCTTGACCGGGTCGACCGGCGGCTGCGCAAGCTCGCGGCCGGCGCGCGGGTCAGGATCGCGCGCGAGCAGGTCTCTCATCTCCGCGGCCTCAATCGCGAGATCGACGCGCTGCACCGCGAGCTGGCAGAGCTCGTCAAGACGCACCGCCCGCAGCTGCTGGCCGAGATGGGATGCGGTGCGTTGACCGCCGCGATCCTGATCGGCCACACCGCCGGTAACGAGCGGTTCGGCTCGGACGCGAGCTTCGCGCTGCAGACCGGGACCGCGCCGATCCCGTGCTCCTCGGGGCAGCGCACCCAGCACCGCCTCAACCGCGGCGGGAACCGCCAGCTCAACCACGCGCTGCACATCATCGCGATCACCCGCGCCCAACGCGACCCAGCCACCCAGGAATACCCCGCGCGCAAGGAAGCCGAAGGCAAGACCAAGAAAGAGGCGCTGCGCTGCCTCAAGCGCCACCTCGCGCGCCGCTTCTACAACCTGCTCGCCGAACCACCCGCCGACCAGCCGATCACCGAGCCCGAGCTACCCGTGATCCCCCCGCGTCCCCGTCCGCAGCGGGAGGTCCAGCAGATCGATGCAGCCCCCTGCCCGATGGTCTGCATCAGCTAGACCGAAACCGACCACGCACGACCAGCCCCGGGCCGTCCGCGCCCCGCTACGCCCGACGGTGACCGTCGCCGACGACTTCGCATCCCGCGAATCGGCGCGATCCTCCGACACACGCACTCGGCGGACGCCAACCGACGCGTTCTAAGCCATTCTGCTGCCCTCGACGAACCGTCCGCGACCGACAACACCCCCCGATTCCGGCTCTCGGCGCCCGTCCCGTTTGTCAACAACCCGGTTCAGAAACGCCCAAATAGCGACCGACGCTTGACATAGGAGAGAGCTTCGGCCCTTGGCGCAGTCAAAGGAGCAGTCAGACCGCCAGCTCAGGGTGCGATATTAGATGCCGCGCGTTCGTGGATCCGGTAGCGCGGCAGTCATTGGCTGAGGCGTCTGCATCGACCGTACCCGTCGGAGCACCAGTCACACGCGACCATCACCGCGCTCGCTCTCGTGATGACTGGGCGGTTCCCCCGCGAGCGGCATCGGACGAGCTGTCAATCGCTATCGGTTTCTCGCTACTGGCGGCCACGAAATTCCTGGTAGCCATCGTTTCTCCCCATGGTGACCATCAAATCTCCCCCGCTCGCGGCCATCGAATCTCCCCACCGGGGGTTGGCTGGGGTGAGGTCGGCGGCGTCACCCCGTTGAAGGGCGAGCGGGACATCTGGGCACTGCGGCTTGGTGAGGACCGCCAGCTCCGGACACGCGCGCTGGAGGGACACAAACGAGCTCGCGGTCGGCCGCACGAGCACGACGTCGGCGTCTCGGCTTCCGTAGGGGCCGCGTAGGTGATCGCGGCCTGACCGGCACGCTCCTGGTCCGTGAGCTCAGCGACATCGTCGCCCAGCTCGCGCGGTCGCTGGCCGCCGCCGCGGCGGTCAGCGACGATGCCTATCCCGACGTCCGGGAGGACTTTCGCGCAGGCCTGATTCCGGTCAGGCGGGCAGTTGGTTTAGCTTGCGGATCTGCTTGTCGAAGACGGTGGTGGGCGCGTAGCGGCGCGCCTTGCTCACGCGGCGGGCGGTCTTACCGGCCGGGTATCTGAGCTTGGGGCGGTCGTCGGTGGCGGCGGCGGCGATGGCGTGGGCGACGATGGATGGCTCGTCGCCTGCCTTCAGGGCGTCGGCAAGTCCGGCGTCGACGATCTTGCGTTGTTGGGCGTAGACCGGAAGCGGTGTGTCCGCGGCAGCGAGATTCGCGTCGAACGAGGTCTTGGTGAACCCGGGCTCGACGAGCAGGACGCGGACTCCGTGCTCGCGCACCTCGTGGTCGATCGACTCGGAGTAGCCCTCGAGAGCGTGCTTGCTCGACGCGTACAACGCCATGTAGGGGACGGGAATGAGACCGACAATCGAGCTGACGTTGATGATCCTTCCGCTGCGCTGCTCTCGCATGTGCGGCAGTACGGCGCGGGTCATGCGGATCGAGCCGAAGAGGTTGGTCTCAAACAGCGCGCGGGCCTGCTCTACGGAGCTCTCCTCGGCAGCGCCGGCGACACCGAGACCGGCGTTGTTGACCAGCACGTCGATGCGGCCGGAGCGGTCGAGCACCTCGCGTACGGCGTCGGCCACCGACTCGTCGTCGGTGACGTCGAGTGGCAGGAACACCACTTCCCCGCGCTTCTCGCCCGGGGTCGCTCTGCGGCTCGTCCCGTACACCGTGAACCCAGCGCCGACGAGGGCGCGTGCGGCGGCCTCCCCGATCCCGGACGATGCTCCCGTCACCAGCGCTACTCGGTCTGTCTTGGCTGCCATGGTCAGCTCCTTGCTCCAGTTGAATTACGGTCATAATATCATAGTACGGCTATAATGCAATAGCGAGTTGTGTGCGAGCCACCGGTTGACGGCCGAGGGGTCAGACCCCCGGGTGGCAGGGCCCACGGCATGATCGAGACCAGTTCGACGAGAGAGGTTCGCGATGCGATACGGCAAGGGCCAGAAGCAGGCCACGAGACAGCGCATCCTCGAAGCGGCCGGGCGGCGCTTCAAGCAGGACGGCATCGATGGCGCCGGCGTGGCGGCCGTTATGTCCGACGCCGGCCTGACCAACGGCGCCTTCTACGCGCACTTCGCCTCCAAGGAGGATCTTGTGGCGAACGTCCTCGCCGACCAGCTGCGCGCCCAACGCCAAAGCCTCGACGCCCAGCCCGCAGATCGGGCGGGACTCGAAGCGTTCATCCGCTCCTACCTTTCCCCCCAGCACCGCGACCAGTGCGCCGACGGCTGCCCGTCGGCTGCGCTGCTCGACGAGATCGCCCGCCGCCCCGCCGCCACCAGGCAAGTCTTCACCGACGAACTGATGGTCGAGATCGACGACATCGCCTTGCGCCTGAACCCGACCGACCTCGAGGCCGCCCGGACGGACGCGCTCACGGTCCTCGGACTGATGGTCGGCACGCTGCAGCTCGCCAGGGCACTGACCGACCGCGACCTCTCCGATCGGCTTCTCGACCAGGGCGCGGAAACGGCCTTGAAGATGCTGGACGACTTCGCTCGTTAGCCGCGCGAACTCGACGCAAAGCTTCCCGCCTCCAGCGCCCGGTGCCGGGATCAGTGTCGAAGGGGAACACGAGGAGGAACGGGCCTGACCCGCGTACTGCCGCGGTCACGTTCGCGACCGCGAAGCCCTTCGCGCTCCCGCCCACGCGCGGCGACCATCGCCGCGTCGACCGGCCGGGCGAGAATGCTCTCGCCGCGGTCTTCGGAGGCCTCGTCACTCTGCGTCTAGTCGGATGATCGGAACGGTGTTCTATGCGTTCCGCTCGTTCCGCTCCCGACGCCATCCACACACCCGGGCCGAACCGCGCGGTACCGCGGTTGACATCGGTCGGAACCCCAGACCCAAGGCGCTCCGGAACCGCTTCGATGGCGCGACGTGCATCTCGGCGTCGCCCGCCATGCGCCTCCAACGCGCGGAAACCGAGCACGCGTCGGTCCCCCCTTGCTGGCAGGTCGCCGCTAACGATTAGCCCGAAACAGAACTCTGCGGCGCTCAGTCCTGGCTTCTGCTCCGTCGCCGCACCAGGGGCGACGCTGCGACTGCTGCTTCAGTTGGCCGGCAGCCCAGAGCAGGAGCCAAAACGCGCGGCGGCTCGGCTGACGACGCGCCCGCTGGTTCGTGATTGCGGAAGTGTGCTCCGCCCCGGACGCGGTGCCGGATCCCCTCAAAAGCAGGCACGTGTCAGTGGCCGCCGCTCCACGGTCAACTCAGCAAAGTCCTTGCGGCCAGAGCGTCGACGAATGCCCGCCCGAGCGGCCGCCCTGGTATCGGCGTTTTGGTGGTGAGTTCTCAGTAGCTGAAGATCGATGCATCGTCATCCCCGATCCATTCGAGCATCGGTGTCGCACCGACGAGCGTCGCGGTCGAAATCAGCGCGCTCTCGTCGAGCTTGCGGGCGTGGAAGCAGATCGGACAGACCAGAAGCTGCCCCTGAGCCTCGACGTACTGCTCAACCAACCGCGACAACGGCGGGCATCCATCGCACGCCACCGCTTCGGCGTGGCCGGGGATCGCCAGCCTCACCGCCTCCTTGGTTAGCCACATTGCCACGCTCTGACCCCGCTGAATAGCAGCTCCACCGACCAGGAATGCCACGGTCACGCGCTCTGAATCCTCTAGTCCCGTCGCCAGGTTGATCAACACCTTGCGCGCCATCACTCCCCCTCAAATCGCTATGTGGACCCGTCATGAGAACTATCGCCACTCATGCAGCGCAACGCAAATGAGGAGTCTCCCAAGCCGCGCGGGGCCGGCCGGACGCGACCGCCGCGAAATACCTCGCGATGCACCGCGGGCGGCCAATAGGAGCAGTCGTCGCAGCTCTGACCAGCGGCTCAGGACTCCTGCAATGGAACGATCTCAGGCGTCTCGTACGGCTGAGACCACCCTTCTGGTTTGTCGCCGCAGCAGGCACAGGTCTGCCGCTGCCGCTTCCGATCACGCCGGGCTCGAAGGAGAAGTCAGACCGCCGGCCCGGAGGGCCGCTGGCACGGCCGGTGTTTCGTGAATGCAGCACTGAGCGCGCGCCCGGCTGAGCCTAGGACCGCTGTGAAGATAGACGGCCGGGGGCCGTACACCAGCGGCGCGCCAGGGGGCGCAGGCGCGATACCCGCTGTGGGTCCGTCCCGGGAGCCGGCGCTATTGCCACCTCGCGAACACGGTCCGGACCCAGGTCGCGGTTGTTCTCTACGAGCTGACCTTGACCGTCAGGTCGGTGTTGTTGCCCACGGTCTTGGCGATGACGGTGCCGTGCGCGTGCCGATATCGGCCCGTACCACCGGTGATCTTGAGCGTGGTGAGGTTCGAGTTGAAATTAAGCACGAAGTCGTCGCCGAGAATCATCGAGCCGCCGATCGCGATCGTGCCGTCGCACAGACCGGCGCTGGTGCTCGTGAGCGTGCAAACGACATGGTCTGACGCCGTCGGCCGCTTCGCGTGGTTCTTGTGGTTACCGACGAAGTCGTCGCTCGCGAAGCTAAAGCGGTCGCCAACGGCCGGTGCGGAGTTCGGCGGCAGCGGATTGCCGCTTTGGTCGCTGATCCGCGAGTACACCTGCTTTGAGAAGAAATGCAAGGTGACCGTCTTGGCGGCGGCCGCGGACGCACCGACGGCCACGATCGCTGCGCAGGCAGCAATCGACGCGGCTGCGGATTTGAGCGGACTCATGGTCCTTCCCCCTTATGTGTGGTCTCTTTCCCGGGCCGGCCCCCCGGGCATGCAACGAAGAATAAACGCGCAGATGGGCGAGGAAATTTCCGATCCTCCTCGCGAAAAGACTGGCAGCGCATCGCTCGTCTCTACCGGCTCCACGGCTGCTGCAAAGTCGCAGTGGCGGGCACGTTCGGCGCTTCCGCTTCAGGCGGGTGTCGGCCCAGAGCAGAAGCGAGGCAGCCGGCCGACACCGCCGCCGACGTGACCCCGTCTTCGTGGATGCAGCAGCGAGCGGCTGGCTATTTCACCGTTGGACTGGGGTCCGCGTCGGCCGCGATCACGCCGAGCCGGGCGGCAGCCGCGCCCGCCTGGCCCCGGTGTGTTACCCGGAGCTTGCGCAGGATCGATGAGACGTGGTGGTCGACGGTCTTCGGTGTGACCACTAGCCGCTCGGCGATCTCCGCGTTGCGGAGCCCCTGAGCTAGCAGCTGCAGCACCTCCAGCTCGCGGTTCGTTAGTCCGGCGGGATTCTCGCGCGTCGCTGGGCGCGGCCCCCGAGGGACACTGCGTTCGCCTAGCTCGCGCAGGCGCCGCGCGACGATCGCCGCCGCTGGCCTCGCCCCGAGCGCCCGAAGCTGCTCGTGGGCGGCGCGGAGCGATGAGCCATCGGTGCTGCGGACAAGTGCAATCGCCGCGTCGTAATTGGCGCCCTCGGCCTTGAGTAGCTCGGAGGCGGCCTCGAAGTCGCCGTCGAGCTGGAGGCGGAATCGTTCGGGGACGTTGTCCGGAGGCTCGACCGGAAGGCCAGCTCGCACGCGCCAGCACGCGAGCCAGCCTGCAGTGGTGGGCACGTTCAGCCGGCAGGCGAGGTCGTATGTCGTCTCGGTCTCGGCATCGATCGCCTCCGCTCTGCCCTCAAGCCATGCCGCCTCGGCGCGGGCGGCAGATGCGGGACCGAGAAACTCCAGGTCGTCGGCTTTCATCGCGCGCTCCCACGCCTCGTCCAGGAGCGGCCAGCAGCTCGGGTCGCCGCGGCGCGCCCGCACCAGCCCGAGGGCAATCAGCGCGTTCGTGCGCGGTTCGAAGGTCTGGTGGCTCGGGCCGTCGAGGATCGTCTGGGCGGTTGCAGCGGCGTCGTCCCAGCGGCCCAGGGCCAGCTCGACGAGCGCCTGCTCGCCGAGGAGGCACTTCATCCATGCCTCGAGCCCGAGCTCGAGCGTGTACCCGATCCCGCGCTCGATCCAGACCAGAGCGTCGCGCCACCGCCCGTGGAGGATCAGCCCCAGACCGAGGTTGATGTAGGAGACCCCCGCGTAGGTCCCGAGGTGAGCCTGGCGCGCGAGCTCGAGGCCCCGCTCGAGCTTCGCCTCGCCCACGGGATTGCCGGAGATCAGCTCAGCGGTTCCGACCATGTTGAGCGCGTTGACGAGCGCCTCGAGATCGCCAACCTCTTGGGCGATCGCGATCGCCTTCGCACCGGCCGTTCTCGTCCGCTCGAAGTCGTAGTGGATCATCGCCATGCCGGCGAGGGTGCTGTAGGCGCGCGCCAGGTCGGCGCCTGTCGGGCCCTGCTCGAGTACGCGCACAGCCTCGCGGATCGTCTCCAGTGCCTCCCGGCCGCGCCCGATGCAGCTCAGCAGCCGCGACCGGGTCCGCAGCGCGCGGCCCTCGCGCGTGGTGTCGCGAGCTCGTCGGTGGATCGCGATCGCTTCGTCGATCGCGTCGACGGCTTCGGCGCGCATATTCGACAGATAGGCGTGGTCGCAGAATCGCTCGAGCAGATCAGCGCGCGGCGCCGGGTCAAGGCCCTCGGCGAACCGCAGCGCCCGCCAGTAGTGGTGCTGCGCCTCCCGCGGGGAGCCGCGCTCTGCCGCCCGCTCACCCGCCGCCGGCGCGTACCGCAGCATCGCCTGCCCGTCCCCCGCCGCCTCCGCATGATGGGCCAGCCGAACGTAGTCGGGCGCCCAAAGCGTCGGATCGGACAGCGCCGCGAGCGCCCGACGGTGAAGCATGACCGCCCGGTCGGGCGGGAGCGACGTCTCGACCGCCAGCCGCGCGAGTTCGTGACGGAACAGGACGCCGTCCGCGTCTGCGCGCAGCACCCCGGATGCCAAGCACTCATCCAGAGCGCCGAGGTCACCGTCTGTCAACGCCTCCAGCAGCCACACTTCGACCCGCTGCGGCACGACCGCGACCGCGTCCAACACCGCGCGGCCGGACGTGCTCAGGCCAGCGATCCGCGCGTGAACCGCGTCGCGCACAGTCTCGGGCACACCGCCGGTCCTAGCGGCGAGCGTCTCGGTGACGAAGAACGGGTTACCGTCGGTGCGCTCGAACAGCTCGTCGGCGTCGAGTACGGAGGAGGCGGCGAGCTCGCTGACCGCCTCGCGCGAGAGGCCGTCCAGCTCGAGCCGAGTCACACCATCATCGCTCGACAGCTCGCCGAGCACCATCCGCAGCGGGTGATCGCGAGCCAACCCGTCGTTCCGGTAGCTGATCACCAACAGCAACCCCGAGTCGCTCGCCCGGCGGGCGAGCACCCGGACCACATCGAGCGTCGCCTCGTCAGCCCAGTGCACGTCCTCCAATATGAGCAGCACCGGCGCAATCGCCCCGAGCGCCTCGCCGAGCGCGATCGCGACGTCGAACGGCTTCGCTCCCGCCGCCGCCAGCTCCGCTGGTTCGCCCCCGAGCTCCGCAACGGGCTCAAGCAACGGGCCCAGCGGACGCGGCGTGAACAGCGGATCGCAACTGCCGCACACCACCGTCAAACGCCGCGGGAGCTCACTGCGGAACTGGCGAAGCAGCGCCGTCTTGCCGACCCCGGCCTCGCCGGACACGATCGCGACGCCACCCCGACCCGTCGCGGCCATCTCGGCGGCGAGCCCGTGTAGCACACCCAGCTCCTCGGATCGTTCCAGCAGTGCCGGTCCCACGACGCAATCCTACGCTCAGCCTACACACCGGGTAATCGGGAAAGTTCCCCATCTTGCCGGTCCTCCACCAGGCGGTGAGTGAACGTCCGCGTTCCTCACCGCCGGTCTCAGAACCCGATCAAAAAGGAGCACCAAAGCCTCGCTGCGACGGCGAGACTGGCGCGTTCTTCCACCGGAACGATCGCAGCTCTGCCTCGGCTCCAACCGTACTTCTCCTCAGTCGCCAACGCGGCCGTGAGACGGCTGCTTCCGCTTCTCGGGATGCCGCACTCAGAGCGGGAGCCGACAGGCTGGCCTGTCCGGTCGTTGGTGTCGCAGCCGCTGACTGCTGGCGGCGTAGCATTGCGGGCGTGACGGGCTTCAGATAGCTGTAGGGCACAAGACATAAGCCTCGAGGGCCTCCCGTGGCGACCGCTTCCGCGACCGCCACTTCGAGAGGAGGCTCCTCTGGGCTACAGACGCCCACGACTGCGCACGCTCACCGCCGAGCTCGCGCACCGCCATCCGCGCCTGGGAGATCCTGGCGCATTGATCGCCGGTGGCGACATTCTCGTCAACGGCTTTCCCCGTACCAAACCGGCTTCGCTTGTCAGCGCGAGCGACGCGATCACCGTCCGCTCGCAACGGCCGTTGCGTGGCGCTGCGAAGCTCGCGCACGCGCTCTCGGCGTTCGGTGTCGATGTCGACCGGCGCGTCGGAGTTGACGTCGGCGCCGCCGCCGGCGGATTCACTCAGGTGCTCCTGGCAGCGGGCGCCGCACGTGTGTATGCGGTCGACGCGGGACATGGGCAGCTTCGCGGCGAGTTGCAGCAGGACCCGCGCGTCATAAATCTCGAGCGGACGAACTTGGGTCAGCTAAGCACAGGACTGGTGCCCGAACCGGTTGATGTGGTGACGATCGACCTGTCGTACCTGTCGCTCGCGGCAGCGGCGCCGCAGCTCGTGGTGCTGGACTTCGCGCCGGCGGCCGACCTGATCGCGCTGGTCAAACCGGTCTACGAGCTGGGCTTGGCCACACTGCCCGAGGATGATCGCGTGATCGCCGCGGCGGTCCGGCACGCGGCCGACGGCCTGAAAATCGCCGGCTGGCTGGTGAGGGCCGCGGAGCGCTCGCCAGCCCAGGGCGCGCGAGGCGCGATCGAGTGGCTCCTCCACGCCCAACGACGACCATGAGCAGGGGATAGATCACGCGGCCGTGGGGCAGCGTCGTCGCGCTCGGCGCGACGGCACCGGAGGCCATCGCGTGCGGCGCTTCAAGAAAGCAGCGAGGCGGCAGCTAGCGCGTTAGCGCGGGCGGCAGCGTAGAGCGTTTCGGGGGCCCAATCCAGACCATCGTCTGGCCAGCATAGGGTTCCGTGCTCGACCGTGACCTTGGCGAACCGCGCAGGGTCGCGGAGCGGCGCAAAGACACCGTTCCAGGGATCGGTCTCGAACGAGACATCGCCGACGGTGCCATCCTCGAAGAGCAGGCGCAGCTTGTGGTCGCCGATCACGGCGACGCCGACGACGTGGACCAACGGAAGAACTTCGTACTCCATGCCTGTGATCTTAGGGAAGCGGATCGATGGCTTCGAGTGGCTCGCGGCGGCGCGCTCGTTCCCAGTTGGAGGTGAGCTCTGCCTGATGGTCGGACGCCCACTGGCCGCGAATTGAAGGGATCGTGGCGGCAGCGAGCCAGCCAGGACGGTCCCGTCGAAAGCGATCGAGGCCTCTTGATCTCCGTACTCGGCATGGAAGTGTGGCGTCATGTGGTGACCCTCGTTCCAGTACATATGGATCAGGATCCCGTAGAAGAAGCTGATCTTGGGCATCAGGTGCACGGCTTCGTGGACACGTCTGCGATCGTCTCGATCTTGAACGCCTCGGCGACGAGCGCCGCGTCCTCTGCCCGCGGGGCGTAGGGCAGGTAGCGCATCGTCGTCTGGACGTCGGCGTGTCCCATCCACTCCTGGACGCGGCGGATGTCGGCCTTGGCGATCATCCGCGTACCGAAGGTGTGTCTGAGATCGTGGTTGTGCCGACGTCGGCACAACCACGAATATGCCGATGTTCGTGTTATGCCGATGTCGGCTGAGAAGTTCCCGCAGATTGGGTTGTTAGCGGCTTGGAGGTCGGCATAACGCCGGCGCCGAGATCGATGGTCGTCCTTCTTGTTTTCGGAGAAGGAGGAGACGATGCCGGGGTCGGCGAGCCGGGTGTGCAGGGTGTTGATGACGGGGCCATTGGCCCCGTTCGCGGAGGCGTATTCCGGGGAGTTGCGGGCGCGGGGCTATACGCCGTTGACGACTGTTAACGAGTTGCGGCAGGTCGGGCGACTGAGTCGCTGGCTGGAATCGCGTGGGCTGTCGGCGGCGGAGCTGAGCGGTGAGCGGGTCACGCAGTTCCTGATCTGGGGAGCGAGCTGGTGGGCGTCATCGCGCCGGGTGGTCACGGCCGGGCCTTTTGTGTCTGTTGGAGGTGCTGGACGGTCTTGGGGTACTCGCGGGCGAGGAGCCGGCGCTGGCGAGCTCGCCGGTCGATCTGCTGATGGTGTCGTTTGTGCGCTATCTCGTTTCCGAGCGGGGTCTGGCGGCGGGCACGATCGTCGGCTATGTGCGGCACGCGCGCTGGTTTGTGGATGGCCTGGGCCGGGACGGTGTGGCCGGGCTCTTGGCCGCTGATGTGACGGGCGCGGTGCTGCGCAAGGCATCCTCGGGAGTGTCGGTCAGCGCCGCGCAGAATTTCGTGTCGGGGCTGCGAGCGTTTTTGCGGTTTTGCTTTCTCGAGGGGCTTGTCGAGATGGATCTGTCGCAGGCGGCGCTGGTGGTCCGGGGCCGGCGGGCGTCAGTGTTGCCGCGCGGGATCAGCCGCGCGGACGCGCGAGCGTTGACGGGTTCCTGCGATCGTCGCCGGCCGCTCGGGCGGCGCGATTACGCGCTGATCATCTTGTTGTTGCGGTTGGGGCTGCGCCGCGGCGAGATCGCCCGCTTGATGCTTGATGACATCGATTGGCGCGCCGGTGAGCTCGTGATCCATGGCAAGGGCGGTCGTGAGGACCGGCTGCCGTTACCGGCTGATGTCGGCCAGGCGATCGCGGCGTACTTGCGGCGCGGGAGGCCGGCGAGCGATCGGCGCGAGGTGTTCCTCCAGGCCCGGGCTCCGTATGCGCCGATCGCGGCGGGGACGGTCGCATCGACGGTCCGCCGCGCGTGCAGGCGGGCCGGGATCCCAGAGGTCGGCTCGCACAGGCTGCGCCACACGACGGCGTGCGAGATGGTCGGGGCCGGGGTCCCGATCGTGCGGATCGGGCAGGTGCTGCGACACCGCAGCCTGCAGAGCACCGCGATCTACGCGCGCGTGGACGTCGAGCAGCTCAGGCGACTCGCTGCACCGTGGCCCGGAGGTGACGGGCGATGAGCGCGCTCGGCGAACATGCACAGCAGTATCTGCGGGCGCGCCGCGCGCTGGGTGTCAAGCTCGAACGCCACGGACGACTGCTGCCGCAACTGGTTGGCTATCTGGAGGCGGCCGGCGCGAGCACGATCACGCGCGAGCTGGCGATCTCCTGGGCCAGACTGCCCGCGGACGCACATCCACGGCATTGGGCGGTCAGGTTGTCGATTGCGCGTGGGTTCGCCGCCTACCTGCAGACGATCGATCCAGCGAGCGAGATCCCGCCGGCCGGCGTGTTCGCGGTCCGCTACCAGCGCCCGACACCGTATCTGTGGTCAGACGAGGACATCTCCCGACTGCTCGAGGCCACGCGGGCGCTGCGTCAGCCGTTAAAGGCGGCGAGCTACGAGGCGCTGTTCGGTCTGCTCGCCGTGACCGGGATGCGCCTCGGTGAGGCGATCGCGCTCGAGCCCGACGACATCGACCTCGACGACGGCGTGATCGCGATCCGCGCACACACCGCCAAGCTGGAGCGCGCTCGGATGGTCCCGCTGCACCCCACGACCGTCCATGCCCTGGAGTACTACGCCAAGACGCGAACGCGGTTGTGCCCGAGGCCGAGATCGAGCACGTTCTTTCTCTCGGGCATCGGAACCAGCCTCGAGCGAAGCGAAGTCGCCAAGACGCTGCGCAAGCTGACCACCACGCTCGGTCTGCGAACGGACGCCGTCCACCCGACCGCGCACCACTTAAGACACAGCTTCGCTGTCAGCACGCTGATCGGCTGGCAGCGCTCAGGCGTCCACATCGACGAGCAGATCGCGGTGCTGTCCACGTTCCTGGGGCATGTCAGTCCGGCGCAGACCTACTGGTATCTGACCGCCACCCCGGAGCTGATGGACAGCGCCTGCCAACGGCTCCAGCGACATCTCGGAGACCGGCCATGACCGCGCTCGCGCCCTCGATGCAGGCCTACTTCACCGACAGGTTGATCGATCAGCGCCGCGCGAGTCCTAACACGATCGCCGCCTACCGCCACACCTTCCAGCTGCTGTTGCGCTTCGTCACCGACCGCACCAGCAAGCTACCAAGCGCCTTGGACATCGCCGATCTCGACGCGCCCCTGATCGCCGCGTTCCTCGACCACCTCGAACACAAACGCCACAACGTGATCGCGACCCGCAACAACCGGCTCGCGGCGATCCACTCGCTGTTCGCCTACCTCGCGCTGCACCACCCAGAACACGCCGACACGATCGCCCGCGTGCTCACGATCCCAGCCAAACGCACCGAGCGCAACCTCCTGACCTACCTCACCGACCCCGAAGTCGACGCGCTGCTCACGGCCTGCGACCAGACCACCCCGACCGGCCGGCGCGACCACGCGATGCTTGCCCTCACGATCCAGACCGGGCTGCGGATCTCCGAGCTGATCGCGCTCAACCGCCAAGACATCACGCTCACCACCGGCGCCAACGTCCACACCACCGGCAAGGGAAGAAAGACAAGACGAACGCCGCTCACGCCGACGATCCGAACAGTGCTCAAAGCCTGGCTCGCCGAGCGCGTCGGCGCTCCCGACGAGCCGCTGTTCCCGACCCGCACCAGCACACGACTCAGCCGCGACGCGATCGAGCACCGCCTCGCGATCCATCACCAAGCCGCCGCGCCAGCCTGCCCATCGCTCAAGACCAAGCACATCACGATGCACACGCTCAGGCACACCGCCGCGATGCGCCTGCTCCTCGCCGGCAACGACATCACCGTGATCGCGCTTTGGCTCGGTCACGAACAAATCACGACGACGAACATCTACCTGCACGCCGACACGACCCACAAACAACAAGCGATCGACCGGACCAAACCGATCACCGCCAAACCCGGCCGCTACCGCCCCACCGACACGCTCCTCACGTTCCTCGAAGCCCTCTGATTATGCCGACCTCGAACCGACAAAAACCCCTCTGAGCAGCCCCTTCTCAACGACATCGGCATAACACGAACATCGGCATATTCGTGGAACCGAAGCGATCGCAACCCGGCCCAGCCACGCGCGGCCGCGTAACGGCGGCGGAGCGCCGAGCCGTCGAGGTAGTCGCCGGCCTCACCGGGGAATACGAGGTCGTCGTCGGACGTCCAGTTGGGTCGCTGGCCAAGCCGCGCGAGAGTGGTGGCGACCTCCGGCGCGAGCGGGACGGAACGCACTTTGCCCGACTTGGGGGTCGTCAGCTCGCCGGCCGCATAACTGGCACGGACCCGCACGACTGAGCCGGCGAAGTCGACGTCTCGCCAGCGGAGCGCGAGCAATTCGCCGCGGCGCAGGCCGGTGAACGCCGCGGTCAGAAAGATCGCCGCGTCCTGCTCGGAGCCCGTTGCGCGCACGAGCGCCATCACCTCTTCCGGCGAGAAGACGTCAATGTCGCCGCTCGAGCGCTGACGGTACTTCTCGACGGACGCGACAGGATTGGCCGGCAGATCCCAGACGTGCTGTGCGCGGCGAAACACGCCGTGCATGACCACGAGCAGTTTGTTCTTGGTTCGTGGCGACAACGCAGCCAGGGAGCGCCACGCATCGATCGCCGCCGGTGTCACTGCCTCTAGCGCCTGATCTCCGAACGCAGGTAGGAGGTGGCCCCGAGATTTGAGTGGTAGTCGCGTAGCGTCGAGGGCTTGCACCCGCGATCGTGCTCGGTGTAGCGGAGGAACTCAGCCGCGGCGTCGGCGAACGTCGCTCCTGTGCTCACGGAACCCCGAAGCGTGCCTCGACGAGAGTGCTCGAGCGTCGAGCGGAGCCAATCCTCCGCCAGCCGCTTCGTGAAGTAGCCGGTGGCCGGGCGCCCGCGCTCCGTCCAGGCCGGCCCGAGCTTCTTCTGCACCTGCCGCCCGTCCGGCACCCGGTATTTCGCATACCAGACTGGGCCGCGAGTTCGATCGACGCGGAACACATGGCCTGTTGGGAGCCGGAGCTGCTCGGTCATCTCCCGGGAATCGTTCGCCCGTCCGGGGACATATTCGGGACATTTCACAGAGTTGGCAAACGTCTGGCCAACAAAAAACCCGGCATGAGCGGGGCTTTTGAAGCGCGCCCGGAGAGATTCGAACTCCCGACCTTCGGTTCCGTAGACCGACGCTCTATCCAGCTGAGCTACGGGCGCTTATTTGATTTCTGGCTGGAAATCCGCACTTTTTGCCTAGACGGCGGGCAGATGCGGGTGCCGGTTCCTGGCGCCAGATACCAGGCAATCCCGGTGGATATGTGCCATCAGAAGGCCCAATGGCACAAACTCCGCTCCGGCGGGCACGAAGCAAGAATAACGCGGCACGTCCGGCGTCCCGGACTCCAGCGCCGATCGACGGCTCCCTCCAACCTCGTGGCTGCGTCCACCGAGTCCGTCGGACGAAGGTGAGACCATCGCCGGCATGGACGAGGTCCCTTTCTTGTCGTGCGATGAACCGTCGACCGCCAACTCGATCGCGAGGGCTAGCGCCAAAGGATCCCGCTGATGGCAGGTAGGGCCGTCGCCAACCGCTCGGACCCCTGCACCATCGCGACGCCGAGAGGGCCAGTCGAGGTGGTCCGCCAGCAGTGGCGCTCGCAGCGTGCCGGGAGTCGATGGGAGTGGGAATGGCTCGCTCGCCGCGGCGGGCAGCGCGACTGGAAGCAAGGCTCCACGGCGCGCGAAGCGATCCGCCAGGCGACGTTGCTGCCGGCGGGAAAGCAGCCTGGATGGCTCACCGCGGCGGTCGCCGACGCAGAACGTGGGTTGACCACTCAGCCAGTCGAGCCACCACCGGATCCGTCAGCGCCCGAGGACGCCCGTTGAATTACGCGCGTCGACAGGAGTACCGGCGGCTCTCCCGCGCCGGCCGGGCGGCTGTGGGGAGCGTCGCCGCGGCCCTGCTCGCGCTGGTTGTCGGGAGCGCCGGGGCGGCCTGGCTCACCGGGCTGCTGCTTCTGACCGCGGTCGGGCTCGGGCTCTACGCTCGCCACTGGATCGCACTCGCCGGTCGTAGCCGCGTCGGTGCCCGCTCGGAGGACGACGTCCAACGAGCGCTTACGCCGCTGGAGGCCGAGGGCTGGCGGCTGCGGCATTCGCTGCCGTGGCAGGGCCGGGGGGACATCGACTCGGTGGCGATCGCGCCAACCGGATTCGCCATCGCGATCGAGACCAAGACCAGAACGTATGACGCACGCCATCTCGCTCGGGTGCGCGCGCAGGCGGCGTGGCTGTCACGACGCCGGCGTAGGTGGGCACGCAACGGCGCCCTTGGAGTCATGTGCCTCGTCCGTGCGCGGGGCGTCGAGCGCGTCGAGCACGACGTTTTAGTTGTCTCGATCGATCGCTTGACGCATGTCATTCGCGTCGCGGCGGGGATTAGTGCAGGCTCCCACGCGCAAGCGGCAGCCCTGCCCGTGACGGGCTTTGGGTCTCCCCGGGCCTCCAGCGCGGCCGCTGGACATGGGCGTCGCCGGGCCTGACGTCTTCCGTCAGTGGATGGCTCCGAAGGTTGCCGCCATCCGCGAACTCGCCTCTTCGGTCAAATGACGTGGCGGAGCGGCATGTTGGCCTGCCGAGCCCGGACTCCCGCGCGATGAGTGAGATCGCCGACGAGCAGAGCTACCGGGGCCGGAGTCTCGAGGGGATCTTCCATGAAGTCGTGCTGAGGAGTCAGGAAGCCTCCGCTGGCGTACCGTCAGACAAGCCCTTGGGCGGCAGCGGTCCCGAATAGGAGGGCGAGCCCGGGAAGGTTGGCAGCCCGTATCGCCTCTGCGGCGGCGTGTTGGTCGGAGGTGTAGCCGCTGAGATTGTTGAGGGCGCCGTTGTACGGTGCGTACAGGCGGCTATGCAGCTCCATCCAGTCGTTCGCGGAGAGCGGGGTTTCGAAATTCCTCAGGTCCATGAGCTGGTTGGCCAGGCCCAACGTGTACGAGACGAGGTCGGGATTTGCCCGCTTAGCTCGGTCGGCGAGGTGCTGGCATAGGTGGACTGCGACTGCCGTCATCGCTATGGGGTGGGCCTCGGCGGTAATGATCCGCCGCTCGAGTCGCCAATCGCCGCGCGCCCACCACCGCGGGCTCAGAGCATTTGCTTGGGTATCGATCGCTCCGCAGAGGCGTGGCGGGATTCGCGTGCGCGCATAATCCTGACGCTCGTAAGCGGCGAGGGTTCCTAGTTGCTCCGCAGTGACCGGACGGCCCCGGTCGGTCAGGATCATGCGCACCGCGGTTGTGGGAACGGGAAGCTGGATCGCGTCGACGAGCTCAACGACCGCGGCGGCCAGTGAGTCTGTGCGACGGGCGCGGTGCGACGATGTATGCATAGCCGAGAGCTTAACAGATAGCTAAGCGGATAGCTTACGCAAGAGCAAGGGCCGGGCGGCCCATGGCGGGCACCTCGGGGGCTCTGTCGGAGAGCAAGAGCCGCTCCTCAAGCATGAGTCGACTTGAGTGCGACGCCGGCGAATACGTTGAGCGCGAGTATGCGCCCGAGTCCGTCCACGAGGGCCGTCGCGGCGTCGGGGGAATCTTCGTCGAGGTCGATGATCGCGCGCGATAGCCAGCGAACTGCGTCCTGGGCGTGCTCGACGAGCGACGGCGGCTCGCGGTTCAGGCCTGCCCTCTCGAGGAGCGGACCGGCGATGTCGTAGACGGCTGGCAGCCACTCGTCTGCGCTGTAGTCGTGTGCGTGGCCGTCGAGCTCGAGGGCCTCGTGACAGCGGTAGAGCGCTACGGCGCTCGTGTTCTCCGCGTTGCGGAACAACTGGTCTCTGAGCGCGAGAGCTCCCGTTGCCGGCAGTACGTGAATCACGTGAATCGCGACGCTGAGGCTGGCGCACGCGGGAACGGCGCTCGCGAGCATGCCGATCGGGCGGCGAATCAGATGGTCCTGGTCGCATTCGGGCAGCTGCTCACCGCGCCGCTTGGCTTCGTGGTATTGACCAGCGAGCTGGTCGTGGGTCCATCCACGTGCTAGCTGCTCGTAGGCGGCGGTGAGATCGCTCATGGGTCGGTCAGGGAGCATGACGTGAACGCGCCAGCGCTGCCGCGCGCGGGGGGCCGGAGCTTCCAGCAGCGGGACGCGGCCGGCTCGGCCCCATACCTACTCGGGAGTCATGGCAGCATGGCTGGTCGCCGCGATCGAGCGCCTCCCGCGACGTGCGCGTCGTGTGGTTGTCGCTGCGACAGGGCTGCTGCTCCTCGCCGGTGCGATCACGTCTCTGACGCTCCAGACGAGCCGGGGCCGGGAGGCTGGTCGGTCGGCTGTGACCGTGCGTGCACCGGCGCCCAGACCCGCGGCGCTGGCGATGCCGCCGCGTCTGCGCCCGCCGGTTTCCGGGTCCAATCTGCGCGTCGCCAGTCGGGTCGCCAGGCGGTTCCTCCTCTCGTACCTGAAGTTCGCCTACGGCAGGGCCCGCGCGACTTCGGTGGAGGCGGTCACGCCGGGCATGCGCAGCCAGCTGACGCGGGATCGCGCCCAGGTCACGCCGGCCGAGCGCGCCCGGCATCCGCGCGTCGTGTCGCTGCGAGTGCTGGGTACGAACCCCGGGTTCGTGCTCGCGACGGCGAGCGTCGAGGACCGAGGGATCGCGGCGTATCGGCTGCGGTTTGCGCTCCGGGAAGAGGGCGGCCAGTGGTTGATGAGCGATGTGCAGGAGGGGTGATCTGTCCTGGCGGTCGTGACCCGTCGGCACGGCGTCGGCGTGCTCGTGGTGGTGGCGGCCGGGTTCCCGCTCCTGCTCGCGGGCGTGGCGGCGCTGCTGACAGTCGTGATCGGCGGGACTTGCACCGGCAGCGGCGTCGGTGACGCGCCCTCGGCGTTGGCAATCCGTGAGATCCCAGCCAGCTTCCTGCGGATCTACGAGCAGGCCGGAGCTCAGTTCAAGATCCCTTGGGAGGTACTGGCCGGGATCGGTCAGGAGGAATGCGATCAGGGTCGCCTGCCGGATCCATCGTGCACGCCTCAACCTGGTGCGACTGGTCCGGGCGTTGCAAATTTCGCGGGCGCGTCGGGGCCGATGCAGATAGGCGTGCGTGGCTTGGCCGGCGATGAGTACCAATCGCTGCGGCGCTATCTGCCCGACCCATCGCTGGGACCACATGATCCGACGACCGCGGTCGAGCTGGCGGCGCTGGTGCTGATCCGGGACAAGGGCGCGCCGACCGGCCAGCCGATCGACGCGTACGCCGCCTACGTCCTCGCTTACAACGGCTCCGGACCGGCCGCCGACGCCTACGCGGCACGAGTGCTCGCCGATGCGCACGCCTACCAGGGCGCCGGGACTGCGGCGTTCGGGCCCTCGTGCAGCGCGACGCTGGGGACGCCGCTCGTGCCTGGGACGAAGGCGAGGATCCTGCCGAGCGGCGATGCCGCCGCACCGGCGGACGCGCCGCCTGTCGTGCAGCAGATGGTCGCCGCCAGCAACCGGATCGACCGCTTCCCCTACAGCTACGGCGGCGCACACGGCGACCCAGCGCAGACGATGAACCAGACCAACCCCAACCCGGGCGCGGTCCCGGGGGCGGAAGAAAACGGCGGCCCAGGCTTCGACTGCTCGTCGGCTACGTCGTACGTGCTGTGGGGCGGCGGGCTCGGGCAGAGCCTGCTCGACGGCAGCGTCGATGACTCGACGGAGCTCGAGAGCGTCGGCGATCCCGGGCCGGGGAAGTGGGTGACGATCTACGCGACTGCGGGGCATGCCTACGTCGAGGTCGCGGGCATCTACTTCGACACCGCAGCGGGCCTCGGCAACCCGCCCAACCCGCCAGCGACCGGGCCGCGGTGGAGCACCGTCGGGACCGGGCCGGTCGGGTTCGTCGAGCGCCATCCACCCGGGCTCTGAGCGATTAGGACTGGGGGCGACGGTCGCGGCCGCGTGCCGGCGAGGCGCAGGCGAGCGGCAAGCGTCGCCCGCGTGTGTCAAGCGGCGCGCGCGAGGGCGGCGGCGAGCTTGCGGCGGGCGCGGTGGGCCGCCTGCGATGCCGCGTGCGGCGAGCCGGGGAGGGTCGAGGCGAGCCGGGTGGGGCTCTGTTCGTTGAGGGCCATCGCGAGCCCGGCGCGCTCGCTGTCGGTGAGCGCGGGAAGGGCGCGCAGCACGCTCGTCAGCTGCTCGCGCACGAGCAGGCGCAGTTCGGGATCGGTACGGCTGTCGCGGCCGGCCGCCAGCGTGTCAAGCAGCGCCAGCGCCCGGCGGTCCTCCAATGAGCTGACAGGGCGCTCGGGTGCTGAGTCGAGCGACACGGCGAGGCTGAGGACCTGGTGCTTGCGCGCGGACGTGGCCTTGAGGGCAAGCAGCGCCTGGTTTGAGACGCAGCGGTCCGCGAACGCGGGGAACGGTCCGCGCGACGGTCGCCACGCCCGAATTGCCGAAAGCAACCCCACCCGGGCTTCCTGGGCGAGGTCCTCGCGATCACAGCCCCGCGGCAGCCTGAGCTTCCAGACGACGCGCTGGACGAGCGGCTCGTAGCGGCGCACGAGCTCCTCCTGCGCCCCGAGGTCACCCTGCTGCGCCGCCTCGAGCAGCCGGTCCCGAGCCGAGCGGGTGCCGCCAGGCCGGAGCAGAGAGCTGGTCATGCCGGCGAATGCTGAGAACGCGAGTAGGCGTTTTTGGCGAGGTCCTCACCCGGCTAGGCGCTAGCGGTTCGAAGCTGCCCGGCGGCGCGGCTCTGCAAGTCCGGGAGGACATGAGCGGGACGGCCCCTGCTCGACGCAGTACCTGTAGAGCACCCGCAGCAAGCGCGCGTATCCATGTCCAACTACGACCACACGAAAGTCCGACGCACTCAGGCCGGCCGAGGCCATGCGAGGCGCGACGCGACGCTCCATACGAGCCCGGCGGGCAGCCAGTCCAGCGCTTGCTGCGGGTTGAAGACCAAGCGCCACGCGCCGCGACACGCCCAATGTGTGACGAAACCATCGCGGTCTGTGTCGGCTCCGAGCAAAATCAGACACAGCGTCGTGCCGTGTCCTGCAATCCGCCGTGACTCGTCGTGAACGCAAGTACGTTGTGGCGATGAGCTCCGTCCAGCACTCGCCAGCGCGACTGGGCGGCCCGTCTTCCGGAGATCCGCCATGATCGAGCGCGCCACCGTGACCGCGCCCGAGATGATCGGGCTGCTCGTGTGGTGGATGGTGGTCCTGATTGCGCCGGTGATCCTCGTCCGGCGTTGGCGCCGGTGGGGGAGAGGGGCGCTCCGACCGCGCCCACGAGTGGGCGGGCTGGTGCAGCCGGCCCGGCGACGTGGTGGAGCGGTTACGCGTCGCGGTCGTTCTTCGGTAAGTGTTCGGTCCAGCGAGCCGAGCGCCGCCTCGCCAATGACACCCGATGATGAACCGGCCGCGGACCAGTCGGCGTTCGGCCAGCGGGCTACGACGACTTTCGCCGCGATCGCGCCCGGGACGAGGCGCTCCCATCACTTACGGTCGTCAATCCCGCGTCTTCCACCCGACGCGCTCGAACCGCTGTGCCGGTACGTCGACTTCCAGCACCGGCTCGAGCTCGCGGCGCGCGAGCTCAGGACCAGGCTCGCACAGTTGCCCGCGGCTCGGTGGCGGATCGAGCCCTACCCGCTCACGGGGGAGCGCCGCAACACCCTCCTGGTCCTCGGAGAGACCGGCGTGTTCGTCATCAGCGCCACCTACGCCCCCGGGCACTGGGACGACGTCGTCGCGGTCAGCTGGCTGGCCAGAAAGATCCAGCTGCTCCTCCCCGGGTACCCGGAGCAGGTTCGGCCCGCGATCTGCCACCCGTTCAGCACACAGCCACCTCGTGTCTGGCATCGCGCGGACGATGTCGGCGAGTGGGTCGGCGCCTGGATGGTCGGTGGCGACTCGGTGATCGAGTGGCTCGAGCACTTCGGCCCCGAGCATGGGCTGGGCATCGGCGATCTCGAGCGCTTCGACCGGCTCTCAAAGCCCGACTGGCTTAAAGGGGCGATCCCGACCCCGCCGAGCTGGCCTCCAATTCAACAGGCAGCACCGTCGGGTCCGCAGGGGTAGGTGGACATGCGAAGGCCTTCGCCCGGCGCTGTCTCGGCCACCGCCAGTTCAGCCTGTGCGTCGGCGAGCGCCGGCCTGCGAGTCGAGCCCCTCGATCTCGCCGGCGAGCTCCCGAGCGACGTCCGAGAGCTCTCCGAACGCGCGCGCGATCGCGCTCAACGCGACGCCCTCCAACGCCTCCCCGAGATCCGCCACTGCTGCGTCGAAGCGCTCCCAGAGATCCGCCGGGCCGCGCCGCGATCCCGCGCCCGGGCGCAACTCGTGAGAGAGCTGCATGTTCCGAGCACCAGGATGCGGACGGTGCGCGAGACCAAGCAGATCGGCGTGACGCAACGCGGCCGCCTCCTGCTCGGCCGCGTTCGCGATCGCGCGCACGCGGCCAGCGAACCCAAGATCCGGCGGTGCCTCGACGCTCGCCTCGAGCGCATCGCTCCAACGCTCGTCGGCGAGCTGCACCTGTTCGATCGCGACCCGGGCGTCCCCGCTCATCGCTACCCGCCCGACCCGGGGAGGACCGTCATGATGTGGTCGGCGATCTGCCGCGGAGCCGCTGTCCGTGTCGACGCGCGCTCAGTCTCACGTGGCGATTCGGCCTCCAGCTCTGCGTACGCCGGCGAGGCGTCCGACATCAGCGCCCGATTGATCTCGGAGCGGCGGACACGCCATTCCCGGCCCACGCGCACAGCCCGCAGGCGCCCGTCCTTGATCCAGGAGCGGACTGTCGCCGGATGGATCTTCAACTCCGCTGCCACCTGGTGCACCGTGAGCCAGGGATCCTCGCCGGGAACCGGCCTTGTGGAGTTGTTGTCAGCCATTGACAACTTCGACGAGCTTACGCGCACAATATATCACCTGGGAACGTGCGAGCACAGTTGAGCGCATAGAGTGTTATCCTACCTGAAAGGGACCGCCGCCAGCAAGATGGACGATCAGCCGGGCAACGTCATCGATGGAACGGCGCGAGCGCGCCAGTGGCGCCGCTCACGGTCAGAGGCGCGCGCGAGCGCAGACGAGACTGAGTTGCGGTCGGACGCCCCGAAGAGCATCGCCTCCTCCCTGCTGGTGCCGGCCGACATGGTGCCCACCTCTACCTCGGCGGATGTAGGCGAGTCGTTCGCCCGCGATGACGAGAGCCCGGCAGCCGAGACCGCGTCGGTAACCCCCGACCACCCGGTTTCCGAGGGCTCGGATCGGCGCAACCCGTTTCTTGCGGGAGAGTCTCGTGACGTGAGCACCGATGGGCGGGGTCCGGGGTGTGCGAGGGGTCGAGCGCTGATGGCGCGGTTCGGCGGCTGGGTGAGGGGGCGCCCGACCTCAGATCGAACGCGGGAGAAGCTGCTCGCGGGGACACTGCGCTGGCGGCTGCATGCGCTGCCTCGCCCAATTGCCGTCGCGATGGGCTCGGTCGCCGCGGTAGCGCTGGTGGCGGTCCTCGTTGCCCAATCCGAGGCTCCCAAGTCGCGATTCGCTCAGTCCTCTGGCGCGGTCGGGAGCGCCAACTCACTCGATCCGTTCAAATCACGCCCTTTGGCCCCGGCCAACCTGTTCGCTCCCCGCCACCGCGCCGGCCCGCACGATCTCTAGCCGCGCGCGTCGAGTACCCGCTCGCCGGCGGAGCGAAAAGTACTCAGGAAAGCGATCAACGAGTGCCGCGCCAGCAATCCTCGCGCGCTACGCGTCACCGTCCATCGGAGGCAGCTCAGACGTCTCGGACAGCTCCACTACCACGCCGCCATCTAGCGGAGGCAGCTCAAGCGCCTCGGGCAGCTCCAGCTACGCAAGCTCCGGCTCCACCGCGACTCCCGCCCCGCAACCCCCCACGTCGTCGAACAGCGGCACGACGAACAGCGGCTCGAGCACCACGAGACCAGCATTCGGACAGAACGGAACCCTTGGCCCAGGACACTCTCCTGCGTCATGACCCGCAGCGAAAGAGAGCCCCGATGACCCAACTCCTCGCCCACGCTCGCCGGAATGTGATCGCCTACCTCGCGCTGATACTGGCCGTCGGCGCCGGCGGCGGCTACGCGCTAGCCGCCAGCCACACCAAGACGATCACTGCGTGCGCGGACAAGCAAACCGGCGTGCTGCACGTAAGAGTGCACGGACGATGCAAGCGCTCCCAAACCCGCGTCACGTGGAACCAACAAGGACCCCAGGGCCCGCAGGGACACGTCGGGGAGCCTGGCGCACCCGCAGTCACCGTCTGGGCAGTCGTTGGAGATGCCGGCGAAATCGCAAGTGGGCAAGGCGTGTCGGTCCAGCGCGTCTCTGCCGGCACCTACCAGGTCACCGTCACCGCGACGTCCTGCGCGCAACACTGGAATGCGCCGACCGTGACGGTCTCGGATAGCAACCCGCCCGCGGGATACGCTGCCGGGGCGTTCCCCGTCGCATGGGTCGGAAACGCTGGCACAAATCAGCAGTTCACCATCCACACCGGCGTCGTTGCCGGCGGGACGTTCACGCCGACCGACCACACCTTCAACTTGCAGGACGCTTGTGGCTGATGCTGGGCGGGAGCCGCAAGGTACTCGGTCTCGGGAGTCGCCTTGGAGTGCTCGTCGCACTGCTGCTGGTGGCTGGCGTCGGTCCCGCGTGGGCGGGAACGCTAAGGGTGCAGCTCGGCACGTCACCCGCCGGGTGCGTCGCTTCACCCTGGTTCGCCACCAGCATGTACGGACAATCATTCTGCGCCAGCTGGCAGTCAATCTTCAAATACGGTGACGGCTGGGACCTCTGGCCTGACAGCCAGTCGATTTCTGCCGGGGCCGCTGGCCAGTGGCAGATCAACGCGCCCGCCGGCATCAACATCGACAGCGTCACGCTCCCATCCATCACCAGCTCCGGCCTCGTCTCGAGCGGCGCCTACGGCTGGCGTGCGGGTGACTTCTGGGCTGGCGGCACCACCACATGGGGCCCACGCACTACGGAGGCCTCGGAGGGTCAAAACTGGCCCCTGAACAGCAGCTACTACGGCTTCAAGCTCTACTGCTACGCGAGCAGCTGCAACAACCGGGGATATCTCGGGGTCTCGGAAGTCGATCTGACCGCCAGCGAAAACCGAGGGCCGAGCTTGATCGCCATCGGTTCCAACAACCTCTGGTATCAGGCGGGCCACTATGTCTGGAACGCCCCGGGCGATACCTGGCCGATAACGCTCGCTGCCAGCGACCCATCCGGCATCTGCAACATGTGGGCCTACGTGAACAACCACTACTTGCAGGGTCCGTCGGCCGCGCCAAACACCTCCGTGTGGCAACAGTGCCCGAACCCCACCTGGACCCCGGCGACCGGAGCAACCGTTGACACGCGTGACTACGTTCCGCGCGACGGAATGCTCACGCTTCAGCTCGTCGCGTCGAACGCGGCCGGTGTTTCCAGCTATCCCTCCGAGACGCTGCACGTCGACAACGATCCGGTTCGCGTGTCGTTGAGCACGCCCAATGACGCAAACCCGAGCGTCTGGGTCAACCATGCGGTCACGATCGACGCGGCGGCGAGTGCGGGGCCGAGCGGGATCGGCGGCATTAACTGCAAGACCGGCGCCGGTGCCGTCAAGCCGTACAGGGCCGGCGGTGTAAGGGTCAACGGCGATGGCTTGCACACGGTGGCGTGCACGGCGTGGAACAAGGCGATAGACCCCGAAGGTAAGCCGGATGCGGGCTCGAGCTCCACGACGGTGCACATCGATGAGGCGCCACCCGCGCTCAGGTTCGAGCCGCAGAACCCGAGCGATCCGACCGGTCTCGTCGTGGATGCGAGCGACGGCGAGTCGGGGGTCGCGGGCGGGCAGATCGAGATGCGCCACGCGGGCGGGGCTTCATGGACGCCGGTAGCCACCCGATTCGACGGGCAGCGCCTGCTCGCTCACTTCGACGACGCGGGGCTCAGCGGACCGTACGAGTTCCGGGCCACCTCCTGCGACAACGTCGGGAACTGCTCATCCACCAGCGAGTCGCAGAATCTCCCCGTGCGGCTCGGCTCGGTCTCGCGGGTGAGCTTCCGGCAGATCAAAGATCCGCTCGTGGCGCGCGTTGTCCGCAAACGCGTGCGGGTGGGGTGGCACTGGGTCAAGATCCACCGCCACGGCAGAGTCGTACGCGTCAGGCGCGGCGGGCATTTGAGGACGATCCGGGTGGTGAGGATCCGCGGACGCTGCACCGTCGAACGAGTGAAGGTCGCCGAGCATCGCTGGCGCGAGCGGGAGATTTGCGATCGGCCGGACGTCGCGCTCGACACGCATGAGCGGGTCCGATTCGGACGAGCAGTCACCGTGCACGGGCTGCTGACAACCACGCAGGGTATGCCGATCGCCGGAGCACAGGTGCGGATCCTCACCGCGCCGGACGATGACAGCGGCGGGTTCACGCAAGCGGCGGGCGCAACCACCGGCAAGGATGGCCAGTGGTCAGCGAAGCTGCCCGCGGGCCCGTCGCGGATCATCCGCGCCGACTATGACGGTGCCCCAACGCTCCTGCCGGCGAGCGGACAAGTCAGCACGACCGTCGCGGCGAACGTCAAGTTGATCAGCGTGTTCCCGCGCCGGGTTGCTTGGGGAGGCACGGTCCGGATCGTCGGCCAACTCGACGGCGGATATCTGCCGCCTGGCGGGGCGCTAGTGCGACTGCGGATCGGGTCGGGCGCCTCGTTCATGACCTACGGCGTACAGGAGCACGTGACCGGCCGCGGTCGATTCTCGACGACGTATACATTCGGTGCGGGCGTGGCGAGCGTCCACGAGTCGTTCTGGTTCTCGATCGCGTCTCTGCCGATGGGCCAATACCCATACTCGCCGGCGGACTCCAGGCGCTTGTCCGTTCTCGTCGGCGGGCACCCCACAATCACTACCCCCGCCCGCCGCTTGCATCAACGTCACCACCGGTATCAGCGCCGGCGTCGGAAACGATGATGACTCTTGCCCGGACGAGCCGAACGTTTCCGATGCTGAACCGTCGCACACCGGAGCCGAGCACGCGCTGCCGGCCGCCCACCCGGCACGGGTGACGCGTTCAGCGCCAATGTTGCGACGGGCTGGGGCGAGGGCTGCTGGCGGCTGATCTCGCCGACGTTCCGGTCGGCAGTCGAGCGCGAGATCCACAGATCCTGTGCCGCCTTTATTACGCGAACGCGCGGGTTCTCTCGGTGGGCGTGCTGCGGATCCTCAGAAGCGGTGCGAGCGCGGCCGATCCGGCACTTTCGCGCGGCGACTCGACCTTCGTGCCGTCCGGCGGACGGCTGGCAGGTGGTAGCGATGATGCCGGGTGTTCCCGCTGCTGATCGCCGGTTGCTCCCCCGGTCATCGCCGGGCGCCCGGCGGTTAGGGGCGCTCGAGAGAGGCGGCAGCCCTTCGATCGCCGGATCTGCGGGCACGGAGAATCTCTGTTCATAACAAATTTCACAAGTCTGGCCGCAGTTGAGCGAAGGTGAGAGCAGATTGTGGTAGACTGCGCGTCGGACAATGATTAGGCACGAACGCGACCGGCGGATCGATACCGAGCGCCCGCCGACCCGCATCTCGAGCTCGAGCCGAGAGGGACGGGCTAGCGGGATCGCGGGCGCGCCGGCGGTGGACGCGGTCTCCAGAGCATGCAACCGCTGTTCAGAGACGGGCCGAACATGTCCCTCATGCGTGCAGCGGCGGCGCCACGCGTGGTCGCTGGTGATGGAGCGAAAGGAGCCGCTGGAGACCGCGTCCAGGATCCTGGATCTAGACCCACAGTGGGTGGGAGAGCTCGTCGCCGCCGAGCAAGATCGCCGCGAGCTTCGAGGCCTTCGGTGCGACTCGATTCCCGTGCAGCGCACGCAGGGGGTGATCGCCGACGCGCTGGCGCGCGATCCCAGCCTCAGCATCGCCGAGATCTCGCGCTGGCTGGACATGAGCCAAGCGGACTTCGAGCGAGCATTCCTTGGCAAGGGCAGGAACGGCCAGGCAAAGCGGCGGGTGAACATCGGGAACGCAAGCCGACTCATGATTGCGCTCGGACGCGCGCCGAACGAGCTCGAGGGCTGCTAACCGAGACTCATTGTCTTTGGGCCCGCCATTCTCCTCCTACTTTGACGAGACCCTGATGCCCGCGCTGCAGGGAAGACGGCGGCGCGCTCGCGATGCCCGTGCCGAAAGCAGAGCAGAACTGGCCGCCACGATCACCGCTTGCCGGCGTGGACCACGACAACACGCTTTGCTGGATCAGTCGGGTGGAGCGGTCACGCCTGCGCGGCTGCCCCTTCGGCCCAGATTCGACAACCCCGGTGCCGGTGCGAGTCTTGTGCTGCGCCGGTGAGCGGTGACTGGTCGTCGTCCTCCAAGGGGCAGTGTCCCGCGGCCTCGGATTCAAGGAGCAGAGGTTGGGGCGACGCGCCGGCGAGCCGCGCCGGACGCTCATCGATTCCACTGCTTGCATCCTGGCGTGATTCAGGGAGAGCCCGGCTCGGTCGGGTCGGGGGCGCGACGTCCCGGGTTCTCCGAAACGTCAGCGATGAGCATCGCCACCTAGGAAGGGACGAGCCCGCTGCGCGAGGAGCCGGGCATGCTCGTGGCGATTGCTGGGAGCCTGCTCGCGCGGGACCCGGGACGCGCTGGTGGCTTAGGTTGGCGTCCCGCCGGACTGCTTCGACCGTGATTCCTTTGCCCGGTGGAAGAGTCCGCGAATCCGGCGACGTGCTTTCGCGGGCATGGCCTCGGGATCGGGCGGGTGAGGCCGTGACCATTCCGTCGCGAACGCTGCGCCGAACAGCATCGCTGAGGCAAACAGGTACACCGAGTACAGGAAAACGAACACGCTGGTGAGCGAGCCGTAGATGAAGCTCCACTTGGTCGCGTGCGAGTAGACGAAGCCGGCAGCTAGGGAGATCGCCAACAACAGCGCCGAAGCGACTACCGCGCCGGCGAGCGCGTCTGCGAACCGCGGCCGCTTGCCCGGGACGACCCGGTAGACGAGCAGCAAGGTTGCAGTCCATAGCACCAGCGCGAGTAGCCGCGACACGACCGCCTTGGCGACGCTTCCCTGGAGCCCGACCGCGTCCGCCACCACGGCGACGAGGCTGTCGAGGAACTGCGTGATCAGTCCGATGCCGACTGAGGCGAGCACGAGAACAGCCGTCGAGGCGACGAGCGCGAGGTCGACGAGTTTCCCACGCACGAGTCCGCGCTCGTCCTCGACGTCCATCGTTCGCTCGAGGCTCGAGCGCATCGCCGCCATCATCCCCGACGCCGCCCAGACCAGCACGATCACGCTGACCAGCCCCGCCGCGCTCGCAGGGGTAGCGATGTTTTGGATCGCCTTGCTCACGTCCTCGCTCTTCACGGGTAGCACCGAGACGAGCTTGTCGATGACGTCGTTCTGCAACTCCTGATTCTGGAGCAGCAGGCCGAAAACTGAAGCCAGCGCCACGGTCAGCGGCGCGAGCGAGAAGAGGACGCGGTACGCGATTCCGGCAGCCGAGTCGGAGGCGCCAGAACTGAGGTAGCGTGAGCCTGCAGCGCTCAGGCTCACGGCGATTCGTGATGCTGTCCGCTTCATCGACGACATGCGTGGTATACCGGCCAGCACGACGCGTCGCCATGTCCGCATTGTGCGCCAGGACCGACAGCGGTCAGCACTGCGCGATGACCACCAAGCTCCAACTGGTCGCCAGATTCGGCAATCGGATTCTCGACGATTACCTAGGGGGCGCCTGCCTTTGTCGAGACTGGCTTGCGAACGTCACGTTGCGACGTCGGCACTGCGACTTTAGGCGCGGACTTGGCGGGCGCGAACGGTCCGAGCAGATCGTCCTTGTGCTCTGAGCGGGCCGCAAGCTCGGATCGTTCGTCCTTCTTCGATCTTGAGGGTGACGATGACAGGCTCGCCGCCGATGCGGTGGAGCTTCTTGCTCTCCTCCTCGTTTGGTAAGCGCACCTCGGCCTCGGTGGCCCAGACGAGGGCTTCCTTCCAGGCCGCGGGGAGCCCGCGGAAGGCGAAGACGTCATG
The DNA here is from genome assembly GCA_963810015.1 of uncultured Solirubrobacterales bacterium. Taxonomy (GTDB): domain Bacteria; phylum Actinomycetota; class Thermoleophilia; order Solirubrobacterales; family Solirubrobacteraceae; genus Palsa-465. Next base: position 36,659 of record CAWEMC010000031.1, on the reverse strand, counting down.
AATCCACACGCCGTGTCCTGGCGACCAGCGCTTCTTCTCTGCCGGATGGACGCGAACGGGCACGTTGCCGGGTCGGTTGCGCAGTGCGCGATTGCGGAGTAGCAGCGTCAAGATGCCCGCCGCGCAGAGCCAGAGCGGAACGCCGATCAAAGCGAGGATTGCCCAGATCATTGGAATGCCTCCTTGAGCTGCTCAGCGCGGGTCATCGCATCAAAGTCGATTTCGGGTAGCTGCCAGCCCTTGTTGAAAATGGGGCTCGGTTGCGTTATTGGCGTGCCATCGCGAGTTTGAGTCGCTCCTCGGGCGTGATCATGTGGTCGAGGTCTTCGGCCGCCTCGCCGATGTCGATCTGCACCCAGTTGACCGTCCCGGTGAACACGCTGTCTTGTGCGGTGTAGTCGGTGCTGACCGGGGAGCCGCTGTCGGAGCCGACGTCGGCCGTCTCGTCCATCGAGAAGATCATGGGCACCGTCATCTCAACGCGACCCTCGCCGACCTGGTCGCCGTCGATGTAGAGCGTCACCGTGCCGCCCTTGGCGACGCCGCCGCCGTCGTAGGCGAACTCCATCCGTACCTGATGGGTGCCGGCGGGGATTGGCTTATCACCCTCGATCGTAAAGCGTGTGAGGCCGACGAAGTTGTGGCAGTACTTCGGCCTGCCATCGATCGCGTAGAAGCTCCAGCCGGCGAACGCGCCACCCTGCGCGATGATCACGCCGTGGGCCCCGGATTCGGGCACCTGCACCTCGGCCGTCACCGAGTGCGACTTGTTCTTGATGTTGATCAGCGTGTTCTCGGTCAGCCGCCCCATCCCGCCGAACAGGAGCTGGGAGTTTCCCTTGATGAGCACCGGACGGCCGGCGGACTCGGAGTTCAGGCGCTCGACGCGGCGGTCGTCGAGCGGGAGCACGTTGTACTTGCGGGCCTCCTGCATCCAGAGCTGCTGCAGCTCGGCCAGCTTGTCGGGCATCTCAGTCGCGAGGTCGTGCGCCTGGCTCCAGTCCGTCGTGGTGTCGTAGAGCTCCCAGACGTCTTCCTCGAACGGCGGCAGCTCGGTCCCCATCACCCACGGCGTCGAATGACGCGTCACTGCGGTCCACCCACGGTCATAGATGCCGCGGTTGACCAGCATCTCGAAGTACTGGGTCTCGTGCCGCTCGGCCGCGCCCGCGTCGTCAAAGGCGTAAAGCATGCTCGTGCCCTCCATCGGCTTCTGGGCAACGCCGTTGACCGTCGTCGGCTCGGGGATGCCCGCCGCCTCGAGGATCGTCGGCGCGACGTCGATGATGTGATGAAACTGCGCCCTCAGCTGTCCGCGCGAGACAAAGCCCCGGGGCCAATGAACGATCGTGCCGTTGCGCGTCCCCCCCAGTGCGACGCCACCTGCTTCGTCCACTGGTACGGCGTGTCCAGCGCGTGCGCCCACCCGACCGCGTAATGGTTGTAGGCCGCGGGCGTGCCGAACTCGTCGATGTGCGCCGCCATGAACCCCGGGGTTTCCAGAGCCGCCGCCCCGTTGATGAACAGCTCGTTAAAGGTGCCGTTGATCGTGCCCTCGGCGCTGGCACCGTTATCACCGACGATGTAGTAGATCAGCGTGTCCTCGAGGACGCCAACATCCTCGAGCGCCTCCACGAGCCGGCCGATGTGATGATCGGTGTGCTCCATGAACCCGGCGTAGACCTCCATCTGGCGAGACAGCACGGGCTTGAGCTCGTCCGGCATCTCCTCCCAAGCCGGGATCTCCTCATGCCGCGCGGTCAGCTCCGTCTCCGGAGGCACGACCCCGAGCTGCTTCTGGCGCGCCAGGATCTCCTCGCGCAACTTGTCCCACCCCTGGTCAAAGCGCCCCTTGTACCTATCGGCCCATTCCCCCGGGACGTGGTGCGGCGCGTGCGTCGCGCCCGGGGAGTAGTAGACAAGGAACGGCTTGTCGGGCATCAGAGACTTCTGCGAGCGGATCCACGTGATCGCCTTATCGGTCATGTCCTCGGTGAGGTGGTACCCCTCCTCCGGTGTCTTGTCGGGCTTCACCGGGATCGTTCCCTCATACAGCGCCGGGTAGTACTGGTTCGTCTCACCGCCGAGGAAGCCGTAGAAGTACTCAAACCCGCCGCCCCCGGTCGGCCAAGCATCGAACGGGCCCATCGGGGTCGTCTCCCACACCGGCACCTCGTGGCACTTACCGAAGTAGCCCGTCGAGTAGCCGTTGAGCTTGAGCGTCAGCGCGAGCGGCGCGCACGTGTTAGGCCGGATCGAGCTGTACCCCGGGGCAGACGTCGCGATCTCGGTGATAGCCCCCATCCCCACCGTGTGATGGTTCCGTCCACTCAACAGCGCCGCGCGCGTCGGAGCGCACAGGGCGGTCGTGTGAAAACGGTTGTACTTCAGGCCACCGGCCGCGAGCCTCTCGGCCGTCGGCGTCTCACACGGGCCGCCGAACGCGCTCGACGCCGCGAACCCAGCGTCGTCGAGCATCACGATCACGACATTCGGCGCCCCGGCCGGCGGCCGAAACGGCTCGATCGGCGCGAACTTCGCCAGCGGGTCCTTAGCATCAAGACGCAGTTCGCCCTCATACGGCGCGTCCGGAATCGGCAACGTGAGCCGCTGGTCGCCGCCCACGCTCGTCCCGTCCCGACTCCGCTCACCGTTCTCGGCCATGACCGCGCTCCTCAGCTCAAGTCGGGCGCTACCAAGGCGCACGTGCATCCGCCGCCGGCCCGCCGGATGTATATCCGTTGGAGTCTCTCACCTCGCCGACGCACCAGGCACTTGCGCGCACCAGTGGTCGCGAGCGAGACTACTGGTTCGTCGCCGCACCAGCACCGCCGCCGGGACTGCTGCTTGAGCCGGCCGGCGGCCCGGACCAGAAGCCAGGTTGCCGCTCGTCTCGACCGACGACGTGGTCGCTGGTTCGTGAAACGAGCACTCTTAGGAGGTGACCTCGCCCCGGCCGATTGGAGTGAAGGGTTCATACTGGCGTGGGGATCGTGGCCAACCGCCGTCTGCGATCGTGGGCGTTCGGGCTCACGGGGCGGTCACCGCCCAGCTGCCGGTGCTGAACGAGGGGCTCACGTTCATGGTTACTCTGAACCCTCGGGGGCTCGCATCCGGGGTGAGGTCGGTCTCGGGATTCACGATCAGCACGGCGGTCGCGCTCACGCTACCGAGTGACGCGTATACGCAGAGGTTTCCGGCCGTAGCCTGGGGGTTGCTGGCGGTCCCCGGGCACTGTGGCGGCGCGGTCGCGCCGATGCCCACGAAGTGGACCGCGGGCTTGGAGGCGAGCGGGAACGCGAACGATTGCGTGTCATCAAAGGAGCTGCCGGTCTCGCTGCTGGCGAAGTAGTCGCCGGTCAGCGTCTTGCCGCTCGGCAGCGTCGCCGGAAACGGTCCCGGGGCACCCTGTGCGCCCTGTGGGCCGGTGACCCCCTGCGGTCCCTGCGCGCCGGGCGGGCCCGTGAGTCCCCGCGGTCCCTGCGCGCCGGTCGGTCCCTTGACGTTCCAGCTCAGGCGCGCGTCACGGCGAGCGCACTTGCGTGCGGTGTAGAGCCCGCCGCCCCTGTGGTGCACGCACACGGTGATCGTCCGTGGCGAGCCCTTGACCGCGGCGTACGCCCCGCCCGAGGCGGCCACGACCAGCGCCGCCAGCGCGACCGCCATCGACGGAGTCGGAAGCAATCGTCTCAACGCAAAACCCCCTATAGATAGAGACGGCGAGTACCAATCTCGCCGAAAGCGAACAGATCGTAACTCGCGGGGCGTGCGAGGCGGGCCAAGTACCCCGTCACAACACGCATGTGAAACCGAGCCTCCGCGCAACGACAGCAAGGCGAGCGAAGCCAAGCGACCGCTTATCGCCGAGCCGGGGACCAGAACGTGCAACGCCACCGATCTGTTTTTCACGAACTCAGTCGAGCGGCGATCGGAGGTTACTCAGCGGCGGATCCAGATCTTCGCGCGAAATCCGTCCGGCGCGGTTTTCCGAGAACCCAGTTGGGCAGAGATGGTCACGGCCGTCACCAGGATGGGGGACTCTCGCTCAGGAGATGCGCTCAATGGTGCTGCTCGGGTAGGGTCCGGACGTGGCATTCGTAGAGCTGAGCGACGAAGCCCCTGCTTAGAGCCGAGGCGCGCGAGCGTGACGGACAGTTGGTGGTAGAGCCTCTTGATGACGGCTGGGTCGCCGCGATTCTGTGCGAGCAGCTCAGCGACCGACCCATCGACAGCAGGGTCATAGGGACCACTCGCCGCGAAGCGATGCAAACGCTCGCGATGTTGCTGTCCCACTAGGTGTCGTCCCTCTAGCTGTCGAGAAGGGCCAGATCGAGGGCTGTCGAGATTCGATGTGGCCGTCGGGTAAATGCGGGGACGGTGCGGTCGGGACGTTTCCGCGGAAGCGTCGGCGGGGTGTCGGCGTGGTGGATTCACTAGCCAGGCCGGCGGCTCGGCCGCTTTAGCCTTTCAGGCGCCTGTGGCGGCGATTCGGTGTTGGTGGAGCTTGAGCAGGTTGTGCGTCATCGCTGCTAATCGCCACTCGCAGCGGACAGCGGTGCGTCCTCGTCGTTGGAAGCGGTCGATCTTGCGGTTGAACTTGATCTGGCCGAATACCGGCTCGATCGTCTGGTGGCGTTTGGCATACAGCTCGCGCCCAGGATCGCTGGCGAGTAATCGCCGCATCCAGGTGTAGCGGCCGCCGATCGGCAGTTGCTCGTCGCGGTGCGAAAGCAAGGGCGCGCGGCCCCGTCGGGCTGGGAGCGGGAGCGAGCCGCGGGAGGTAGCCGCTGCGAAGGAGCGTGAACGATAGTGGGCCCCACGACCGGCTGACTCACCTTTGCGGAGCGTTTCCGACAGCGCGTCGGGGGTTTCGTGCTCAGTCCAACGGCGTGGCTATATTTGCGCAAATGAAGGGATTCCTCAGCGACGGGCCAGCGGCTGGGCAAGTGGTCGAAGCGGGCGATCCCCCCGTACGGCGGGGCGTTGTTGTCCTCGGCGGAGGCGGTTTTGGCGAGGACGCGCATCGCTACTACCTGAGCTCGATCGACTCCGGCGGCGCGGTCTACACCTATGGCGGCACCGTCTGGTGGCCGCCGGAGGCCGGGCCACACGTGATCAATGCGCTGCAGCCCGACGAGACCCATCAGGGCAAGTAGCTGACCAGGCGCACCGGATCGCGAGGAAGAATGGACGAGGTGTCGAGCGGGCCGCATCGTCCGTTGCCGTCGTCGCGTTTCCCGATGCGGCCAACCCGGGGATTCCCATCCCGGTCGCGATCGACGCCTGGGATGCTCCCCAGCCGGACCGATCTGCGGCGCGATGACATCCGATGCCAGACGCGTTGCGGCACGGAATCACCGCTGTGTTGAAACCGAGCGAAGCGAGGATTTGATGGCGACCATCACCGAGCACGAACAGCGGCAGGTCAAGCGGGCCAACGCGTCCGGGCGCAAGCCGGTCGTGTTCATTCACGGTCTGTGGCTGCTCCCGAGCAGCTGGGATCGCTGGGCCGCCGTGTTCAAGAAGGCCGGCTACACGACGCTCACGCCGGGGTGGCCGGACGACCCCGAGACCGTGCACGACGCAAAGGCTCATCCCGAGGTGTTCGCCCATAAGACGGTGGGGCAGGTTGCCGATCACTTCGCCGACCTGATCGGCCAACTGGACGACAAGCCGGCTGTCATCGGACATTCGTTCGGTGGGCTGATCACGCAGATCATCGCGGGACGGGGGCTCGCGGCGACGTCGGTCGCGATCGATCCCGCCCCCTTCCGCGGGGTGCTGCCGTTGCCGATCTCCTCGCTCAAGTCCGCCTCACCCGTGCTCGGCAAACCGGCCAACCGCAACCGTGCCGTCCCGCTCACCTACGAGCAGTTCCGCTTCGCGTTCGCCAACGCAGTCAGCGAAGACGAAGCAAAGACGCTGTATGAGACATTCGCCGTGCCGGCGTCGGGCAAGCCACTCTTTCAAGCCGCGAGCGCGAACCTCAATCCTTGGACCGAGGCCAAGGTCGACACCAAGAACCCCAACCGCGGGCCGCTGTTGATCATCGACGGCGAGAAGGACCACACCGTGCCGTGGGCCATCGCCAACGCCTCGTTCAAGCGCCAACAACGAAACGAAGGCGTGACCGAGATCGTCAAGATCCCAAACCGCGGCCATTCCCTCACAATCGACGGCGGCTGGCGCGAAGTCGCCGACACCACCCTGAAATTCGTCCAGCGATTCGTCAAACCCTGACGATGCGCACAGCACCGCGGCGTCGGCGCTCAGGCCGCGGCTGGCGCTCAGCTCGGCGTTGCGCTTTGGCACAAACTCGGGATGCGACGCTGGTGGCGACGATGCGGCCGCAGAGGCGCTCGCCGAACGCCTGACTCGCGGACGCAGCGGTGGGCGACGATCGACTGCCGCTCGGGCTCGGCAAGGAGCAGCGACGCGACGACGACCAGGAATCACTGCTGAAGATCGCCCCTTGCGGCAGCGAGGGTTAGCCGGATTCGAGCAAGTATCGGCGAGCTCGCGCTTCTCCTCGCTCGGGAGGGCAGGGGTCTCCTCGTGCAGCTCGATCTCACTGCTCGTGATCGTCCAAGGGGGAAAGACTCTTGGTCAGGTCGCGAGGCAGCGGTCGGCGTGGTTGATTGTTACGCGGTGTTTGGCACGCCTCGATGGGCCATGTCACCTGAGTCGCGTTCGAGTCGCGCTCGCCGGCCGCTTTGCTCGTGTGCCGATCTGCGGCGACCAGCGGGTCGGGAATGTGGTTGTGTCCCTGTAGCCGGTTGCACCGACCTATCGGCAAGCCACGGCTTTCGCCATCGGGATACGGCCGGAGGTGTGGGTTTCTCGGTTCATGGGTGATTTGAACGTCGTTCGCTGCTGTTTGCTGGTGTGCTCGTCGGTCGCGGGGGTCGCGAGCGGGGCGGTACCGGTGCGGCCGGAGCGTGTCTGGGCGGAGTGTGTGATCACCACTCGGTGGTCGGCTCCAGCGCTTCGAACGCGCGGGCGACCGTGACGCGCAGCTCTCCGGTGGCGCCGCGGAGGTAGAGCGGGCTGCGGCCGTCGGTGAGCAGTAGGTGGACGCTGGCGAGTCCGCGGGAGGCGAGGAGGCCTGGACTGCGCAGTCGCTTGGCGAGCTCGTCGAGCTCGTCGGTCGCGGCCAGCACTTCGGCTTTGCATAGGGGGACCCGGGATCGACTCGGCCGGTGGGGGGATCGTGCTTCGTCCAGCACCCGTTGCACCCCGCGGGCGAGTGCGAGGCGGATGCGCGGCTCACCGAGGTCGTGCGCCCGCAGCGCAAGCGCCGCCCCGGCTTCGGGGGCGACTCCGCGTGCCAGCTGCGCGTCGAGGAAGTGGGCTCGGCAGCGCGCCGCAATCCGTTCGCGCAGGCGGGCGCGTCGGGTTACCAGTAGCTCGCCGGAGTTCTGCTGGGGTCTGAGAATCACGAGTGGCGCCACGGGTCACGCCGTCTCGTGGTGGTCTAGGACGAGCCGGATGGTTGCTGTGAACCGATCAGGCGGCATGCGACTGCCCGGCTTTGGCTGTGAGCGCGGTCGCCGCGATCTGGGCTTTCTCGCGTGCGGGCAAAGAGATCCGTCCGCTCAGGACATCGGTCGGTGAGCGCTCGATGCGCTCGAGAATCCGCATGTGCATGCCGGCCACTGCCTCGACGAACGCCGCTCCACGGGCATCGAGCAGCGGTAGCAGCGCGAGTCCGCGGTCGTACCACTCGCGGTTTCGGCGCGCCTGGTGGCGGATCAGCCTGCCCCATAGCTCCGGAGCGGCCGACGGATTGGCCGGACAACCGAACAGCTCGAAGTCCTCGCGCGGGAGGTACACGCGCCCGCGCTGGAAGTCTCTGGCAAGGTCGCGCAGGATGTTGGTGAGCTGCATCGCGACGCCGAGGTCGTCGGCCAGCTGGGCCGCGGCCGCCGGATCACGGCTGCCCAGAACGGCGACCGACAGCCGCCCGACCGAACCCGCGACCTGGCGGCAGTACTGGAGGAGGTCCTCGAACGTTTCGTAGGTGGCCCCGTGCACGTCACTCTCGGCCCCGTCGATGAGATCATCGAGACTGGTTAGCGGCACCCGAAACCGTCGGTTGACATCGCGGAGCGCCACCAACACGGGGTCGATTGGCCGTGGCGTGCCGTCTCGAGGGATGCCGGCACGGGCGTCGGCGAGCAGCCACAGCTTCTCGGCGTGGTGCAGATTGCCCTCAGCCGTGTCGTCGACGCGGCGGGCAAACGCATATATTGCGCACAGGGCCCGCCGCCGGTAGGCCGGCAGCGGCTCGACCGCGGAGTAGAGGTGGCGCGTCTGCGCGCGCGTGATCTGCTCGCAGACGTCGTAGGCGGCGTCAATGTCCGCGGGCGGCCGGTTCAATGACCGGCGGACGGGCTGGCTGCGGGCCGTGTCGCCCAGGGACTGTCTGATGACGTTGGGGGTAGCCATTGGTGGTTCCTTTCTCGATGTGGTGGTCACGGAGTGAGTGCTGGGATCCGCCCGCATCGCCGGGCCGCGAGGGGCGGCGATGAGAGTTCGAGCGCGTGCGCTTAACCTCGAGGATCGGGACGGACGCGAGCACGAGGCCGGCGCCGATGAGCTGCACGGTTCCGAACCTGTCGCCGAAGGCCGCGAATGCGAAGGCGGCGGTCAGGGCGGGCTCGGCGCTCGAGACGATGCTCGCTCGCGAAGCGCCGAGACGCCGCACGCCGACCATGAACGCGCTGGTGGCGATCACCGACGAGGACAGCGCCACGGCGACGACCAGGCCGACGCCGGTGACGCCGCCGCGCGGCGCGAGCTGGCCGTGAATGGCTGCGTCGACGAAGAACGTGATCGCGGCGCCGCTCGAGACCGAGGCGGCGAGCACGAACGGGTCGGTCGTGCCGAGCAGTGACGAGGACGCGAGCACATACAGCGCGTAGATCAGTGCTGATGCCAGCGCAAGCCCGACACCGAGCGGATCGATCACGCCGGTGCCGCCACCCGTCAGCGCCAGCGCGATGCCGGCGGTGGCGGCCGCCAGCGCGACGGCGCGGCGCGGGGTGAATCGTTCGCGGCCCAGGGCGGCGGCCCCGAGCGACACGAGCACCGGGTACGCGAACAGCAGCAGGTCGGCGAGATCAGCCTCGATGTGCTTCAGCGACGCCGCGAACGAAAGCGCCATCGAACTGTAGCCCGCGCCCAGGGCCACGGCGATCAGCAGCCCGCGGCGGGACGGCAGCGGCCGGCGCAGCACGAGCACGATCAGCCACAGCACCGCTCCCGCGACCGTGAAGCGGCCCAACAGCAGTCCGAGTACCGACACGCCCGTGCCGTATGCAAGCTGGGCGAGCACGGCGAGCGAACCGAACAGTGCCGCGGACAGCAGCACGAGCGCGACGGCCTGGAGATCGCGCGTCCGCGCGAGGATCGTAGGTGGTGAGGTGAGCATGGTGTCAAGTGGTGAATTAGTCGTGAAGGACAGTGATCAGAACGGTTGACCTGGCGGGTGGTCACAGACGGCAGCCCACCATCGTGAGGTGACTTCCGCTCCAGCCGTCCCGGCCGTCTTCCGATGGCCGGAATCGGTCGTTGGGTACGGCAAGCGGAAGCGCCTGGCTCCGAACCGCCGTAAGAACTTCTGCTAGGACACCAGCCTGTAGTTCCTTGCCGTCCGCGGCGAGTCCGGGATACCGGCCGTGGCGCCGTTGGCTCCGGCTCGGTTAGTGACAGAGCGGGCGCGCCGCTCGAAAGTGGACTTCCCTGATCGCTGCGATGATCGAAGGAGTCGCCCTCTCTCTAGTCCCGTTCCCGAGCGGTGGTCATCGCTGCGGGAACCGGTGCGTGTCAAGACCGAACCAGCTCTGCCGCCGGGTCGCGGCGAACGCCTCCTTCTCGGCGGCGAGCTCTCGCGACGGCGCGACTATTCGGGCCGCCGGCGCCGGTCCACCGAGGAAGTTGATCTCGGCCTTGCCGACTATCCCGCCGCCGAACTCGATGTAACAGGGGCCGTCGCCTTGGTAAGGCGGTGGAGGCTGGCCGTCGCGCACGCGTGCGGCGATGTCGGCGGCGACGACTCGCGCGGCGGCCTCGGCGAATATCCCGGCCTTGGCGACGGTGCGGGCCCCGGTGGCGACGTCACCCACCGCGTACACACCGGCAAAGCGGGTCGCGAGGTTCGTCTGGTCGACGGGCACCCAGCCGTCGGGCGCGAGCCCGGAGCGCATGACCACGGCGGGTACGCGGTGGACGGGGATCCCGATAAACAAGTCGTAGGGCACGCTCCCGCCGCTCGCCAACCGGGCCGTGCGATCGCGAGCGTCCAGACCCACCACCAGCTCCTTCGGCGCGTACTCGATACCGCGCTCATCGAGCGCTCTTAGGAACACTTCGGAGACCTCCTTCGTGACCGGAACGGGCGCGCCCATCGGAAAGGTCATCCGAAGATCCACGGCATCCCTCACTCCCCGCTTGACGAACAGATCGTGCAGCAGGAATGCGCCCTCGAACGGGGCCGGCGGGCACTTGAACGGATGGCCCAGGACCGAGATCAGGACCCTCCCCCGCGTGAAGTCGGCGAGGGCGTCGCGCAGGCGCTCGGCGCCGGCTAGTGAGTAGTACTCAAACCCGCCCTGTTGAAATCCCGGCGTGGCCGCCAGGTCGTACTCCGCGCCCAGCGCCACCGCGAGGAAGTCGGCGTCGTAGGAGCCCTCGTCCGTGATGACGCGCCGCCTCAGCGGGTCGATCGCTGTCACGGTCTCCCGGCGAAACTCGACGCCTTCGTTTGCGATGTCGCGGTAGGGCAGGAGCACGTCGGTCGGCGCTCGCCGGCCGAGCAGCACATCCAGTTTGGAGAACCCGAAGTAGAACGAGTCGTTTCTGTCGATCAGCGTGACGTGAACCGCGTCTCGGAGTGATTCGGACAGCCGCGTTGCCAGTTCGAGGCCGGCGAACCCCGCCCCGACTATCACCACATGCTTCTTCATCGTGCGCCCCCGATCGCCCGCTCGAGCTCAAGCACGATCGTTCCTCGCCCGCGCTCGGCGCTCGGATGGGTGATCGTGTTCTGGTCGCGCAATCTGCGGCGCCTCGCCGGCCCCTCGGTTGCGATTCGCGTTCGTTCGCGGGCGCGTCGTAGCTCGGCGCTGCGGTGCTGGACCATCGTGTAGTTGAGCTGGGCGTTCATCGAGCCTCCTGGAAAGCCGTTGTCGATGCGCCCAAGCTAGGCGTAAGCCGGCCCGCTGCCATTGGGCAGCTGCCTGATCTTGGGTCTTAGCCTGCGAGGCTGACCACTTACGTGTGGGCGCTCGCCCTCGCCGTTGTCACGAGAGACACCCATCGTCGACCGGCAAGCGAGGCGGTCCTGATCCCGCGTTCACCGAGCCTCTCATGTGTGAACTCCCGATTCAGCGCACCGCTACCGGGAGGCTCCACGCCAAGCTGTTCGCCGCAGTCACTGATGCGGGTGGCTAGGAATGATCGGCGCGCCGACCGTGAGCGCCGATGCCTTCTCCGCGGCCTTTGACCGGTCCGCTCCAAAACCGACGCGCCGGTCGGCGACAACTCTTGTGGCGCGTTGGTTCGATCTCAACCAAGACGCCGAGGCGCTGGCGGTGGCGTTAGACCGCGCCGCGCTCGCGGAGTTAGGTCGATCGTGAGCCGGACGTCGATCTCGTTGACCGAATCCAGCCAGACCGGAGTCTGGATCGTGGTAGGTCGGGTTTGGCGAACGACACAGTCGCCGCTGCTCCGCGCAGCTGCGTCTGCTGGTACACCCGCCGATCATGTCCTGGTTGGCGCCGAAACCTTCCGCCAGCCTCCCTCGGGAACGATCGTCTAGCGCCTCAGCGTGACCGCGAAGGGGAAGCGGGACAACTTCGAGGCGGACGTTCCGCAGGCGCTGGTTGAGTTATCGCTTAGGCCGCGAGCGCGACGCCGGCGGGCGGTACATCGACTGCGAGCGGTCCCGACGCCAACCCGGCGGCTACGTCGTGCAGGAGCGCTCGCATCGCCGCCGTCGCGTCGGAGCTGAAGCCCTCGCGCCGGGAGACGATTGACACTGTCCTCGTCAGGGTGCCGGGGGCGAGCGGGAGGATCACGACCTCGTCGCGAACCGCCATCGAGGCGACGAGCCGGGGCATCACCGCGACCCCGACGCGCGCCGCGACGAGCGCCTGCATCGCCATGTAGTCGTTGGTCTCCGATCCGATCTCGGGCGCGAAGCCGGCGTCGCGGCACGCGTGCATCAGTGCGTCGCGGCAGACACAGTCGTAGGGAGCGACGAACACCTCGTCGGACAGCGAGCCGAGGTCGATCTGCCGCTCGCGCGCGAGCGGGTGATCGGCCGGAAGACAGCACGCCATGTCGTCGGAGAGCAGCTGCTCGTAGCGCAGAGCCGGGTCGGCAGGCAAGTGCAGGCACGGATATTGGTACGCGAGCGCGAGGTCCCAATCACCGGCGGCCAGTCGCGGCAGCGAGGCCGGCGGGTCGGCCTCGGCGAGCTTCAGCTGGATGCCGGGAAGTTGCTCTCGGAAGGATGCCACCGCGAGCGGCACGACGGTCGCGGCGGCGGTCGGGAATGCGACGAGCCGCAACTGTCCACCGCCCTGCTTGGCGACCTCGATCACGTCGCGCTCGGCGTCATCGAGCCGCGCGAGCAGCGCCTCGGCATGCCCTAACAGGGCACGTCCGGGCGGTGTCAGCCTGATGCCGCGGGGCGAGCGCTCGAGCAGTTCAACGCCGAGCTCGCGCTCCAGCTGTTTGACGTGGTGGGAGACGCCGGGCTGCGTGAACGACAGCGTCCGCGCGGCCGCGCTGAACGAGCCGCTGTTTGCCACCTCGCGAAACACCCGCAGACGATCGACGTCGAGCACGTTCGGCATTATAACCGTGGATCAAGATCTGGATTATCTCTTCGGCTAGGTGCCCCAAATCTTGCTTATGGGGTCCCAAGAGATCTCAATTTGCGCGCGACGTACGGATGCCGGAAGGTTTGCGCGCAACCGCTTCGGGAATTGCCTGCCGGCGTTGGAATAGCGGTGAGACGAATTGCGTCCTAGCGAGATGTAGGGCTCGGGGCGCAGATCGCCTCGCGTATGCCCGGGGCTCTCTACCGAAACTGGTACCGAAAAATGGAGTTCACGTGAGTTTTTCGTCTCATGGCCCTGCGCTGCCGGGTGATCCTGCCATCGAGCACAGCGCCCGTCGCGTCTCCTGGCAGGCCGTTGATCGACGCTTCCAAGCCGGGCGTGAGCGCGCCCGTCGCGGTCAGGCGGGTGCCTGATGTTGAGTCTTGGCCTACGGGATGACCGCATGGTTTCGGCGGGGGAAGTCGGCGAAAGACTGGTGGGGATGGTCGGGCGCGTCTCGAGCCCGCGGTTCGTTGATCGTCGTAAGGAGCTGTCTGCAATCGAGGCGGCGCTCACGCGGACGCGCGGAGGGTACGGCTCGGTGGTGCTCGTCGGCGGGGAGGCAGGTATCGGGAAGACCCGGCTGATCTCCGAGCTCGCCGGACGCGCCGAGCGCGAGCAGATGACGGTCGTGGTGGGGGAGTGTCTGCCACTCGGTGACGGGGAAATCCCGTACGCGCCGGTGGTCGGGGCGGTGCGCTCGCTCCTGGCCCAGCGGGAAGGGACCGAGCTCGAGGCGATGCTCGACTCCGCGCGCGACGAGCTGGCCGTACTGCTGCCAGAACTGGCGTCCGGCCCTGGCGGTGCGGCTGGCCCACCGGCTGGGGAGAGATCGCAGGCGCGCTTGTTCGAGCAGTTGCTCGCGCTGCTGGCAGCCGCGGCCCGGGCGCGGCCGGTAGTGCTTGTCGTCGAGGACTTTCAGTGGGCCGATCGATCGACGTGCGACTTCTTCTCGTTCTTCATCCGCGCCGCGCGGCGCGAGCCGATCGCGCTGATCGTCAGCTACCGCAGCGATGAGCTGCGCCGCGGGCATCCGCTGCGTCACTGCATGCTGGAACTGGAGCGAACTGGCCGGGCAATCCGGGTCGAGCTGGCGCCGTTCACGCGGGCGCAGGTCCGCGAGCAGGTCGCGGCGATCCTCGACGAATCGCCGCCCGCGCAGCTCGTCGACCGGCTGTTCGAGCGCTCCGAGGGCAACCCGTATTTCACCGAGGAGCTGCTGGCGTCCTCGCTTGGCCCCGGTGAACCGCTTCCCGATTCCCTGCGCGACACCCTGCTGGCCCGCGCCGAGGCGCGGTCGACGATCGTTCGGGACGTGCTGCGGATCGCGGCGGTCGCGGGACGGACGGTCGATCACGCGCTGCTGGCCACGGTCTCCGAACTGTCGGAGGATGATCTCACCGGCGCGCTGCGCGAGGCAGTCGAGAACTACCTACTCGCTCCCGACTCGGCGACCGTCGGGTATTCGTTTCGCCACGCGCTGCTGAGAGAAGCGATCTATTCAGACCTGCTGCCCACCGAGCGCCGCAACCTGCACCTGACGCTCGCCCGGACACTCTCGGCGCAGCCCACGCTGGCAGGAGCGACAGACGCAGGGGCGGCAGAGCTCGCCCATCACTGGTACGCGGCGGGTGACCTGCCGGCGGCGCTCACCGCGTTCGTCCGCGCCGGAGTCGCCGCCGAAGACGTCTGCGCTCCTGGCGAAGCATGGGAACAGTACGAGCGCGCACTCGAGATCTGGGATCGGGTGGCTCCGGCGCCCGGCGAGCTCCCGCTCGAGCGGCTCGAAGTCCTGCGACGGGCGGCTGAGGCGGCGCTGATGACAGGCGAGGAGGAGCGCGCAATGAGCCTGGCGAATGACGTGCTCGCGCGGATCGACGAGCACCACGATCCGATCGGGGCCGCGCTGGCGTACGAGCGACTCGGCCGCTACCTATGGATCGCCGGGCGTGACGAGGAGGCGCTGCTCGCGTATCGGCGCGCGGTGGAGCTGATGCCCGACGATCCGCCGTCTGAGGAGCGTGCGCTGGTATTGGCCGCGGAGGGACAGGCGCTGATGCTGTGCGACCGCACGACCGAGTCGAACTCGCGGTGCGCGCAGGCGCTCGCGATTGCCCGCTCGGTGGGGGCTGAGGCGGTCGAGGCGCACGTGCTCAACACGATGTGCGGGAATCTCAGCGCGATCGGCCAATTCGACCAAGCGGTGCGGGCGGCGAGTCAGGCCCGCGCGATCGCAGGCCGCCTGCGCCTCGCCGACGAGATACACCGTAGCTACACCAACGGCGGCGGCGCTCTGTACCAGGCGGGCCGCGTGGAGGAGTCGATCGCGGTCGCGCGGGAAGGAATCGCGTCCGCGGGCGAGTTCGGGGTCGAGCGTCACTGGGGCGATTTCCTTCGTGGCGAACTGGCCGGTCGCTTGGTGCAACTGGGGCGCTGGCGCGAAGCCGAGCGGCTACTCGAGGAGGTAATCGATCGCTCTCCAACCGGCGTGCACGCGGGGATGGCATACCGATGTCTTGGGTACCTGCAGGTCGGGTTGGGGGAATTCGACGCTGCGGCCCGCGCGCTCGACCGGGCCGAGCAGCACACCCGCCGCTCACTTGGGTCGATGACGCTCGGGCCGCCCGCGGTGGCTCGGGCCTCGCTCGAGCTGTGGGCGGGCCGTCCGCAGGCGGCGGCCGCCGTCGTGTCCGATTGTCTTCAGCGGGTGGGTGACGGAGAGCACGTGTTCTTCACGGCGAGGCTGTACGAGCTCGGCGCGCGCGCCTGCGCCGACCTCGCCGCTCGCGCTCCTGGTGACGATCTAACCAAGAAGCGCCAGACGGTCACGGCGGAGAGGCTGCTCGAGCGGCTGGACGGGCTGATCGCGCGGATCACCGGCCTCGTCCCGCCCGTCGTCCTCGCAAGCCGGGCTGCCTGCGCAGCTGAGTATTCACGGATCGGGGGCGCCGGCGACGCTGCTCTGTGGGCCGATGCCCGGCGGCACCGGGAAACTTGCACGAACCCCTACCAAGCCGCCTACGCCCGCTGGCGAGAAGCAGAGGCGCTACTCGCCTCCGGCGGCGATCGCGCGGACGTTGAAGCGCTCGTCCGCGACGCCCACGCGGTAGCGGACGAACTGGACGCCCAGCCGCTGCGCGGGGAGCTCGAGGCGCTCGCCCGCCGTGCTCGCATCGAGCTAAATCAGGGACGTGCTCCCGAGCCGGCGCCGAACGAGGCGTTGGAGCGGCTCGAGCTCACGCCTCGCGAGGTCGACGTCTTCGCCCTACTCGCCGGCGGGCTGACCAACCGCGAGATTGGCGCCGAGCTCTTCATCAGCGACAAGACCGCGAGTGTGCACGTTTCACGCATCCTGACCAAGCTCTCGGTTCCCAACCGCGCCGCAGCCGCCGCCGCCGCACACCACCTGGGCGTGACACCCGCTCTCACCCCCTCCGCCGTCTAGACAGATCGCGTCGGACCACGAGAGCGTCCTTCAATCCCGCAAGCGCGCGTCCACATCGAGCTGCGGCCCTGGATCCGGAACAGGCCCTTCCGGGCCGACGTCGCTGCGATGACCTCCGGCAGCAGTTATGTGCTGAAGCCCATAGCTGCTGGGTACGAGCAGCAACACGTGTCGCGCCGTTCGACGACACGCTCGGTTCGCCGCCGGAGGAGCCACACGTGCGGACTGAGGTGTTTGCCCCAAACCGGCTAACGGTGGCGGTCGGGTCGGGCGGGAGGCACCTGGGCCGAGACCTCGGACCAAGAGTCTGTTCCCCTTGGACGACACGCGGCAGCGCCGCGGCCGCCGCACCGACGCACAACTTCTACCTACGCACCGACCGACCTGTGACCACATCGACGGCGGCCATCGACGGCGGCGACCAGTGCTTCCGCATTGTCGCCAACAGGGCTCTGAGCACATCGCTGCCCCTTCTCGCCGGATCGAGCAGCCCATCCGCCTGATCACCGGGACCAGGTGCTGACGTCGCCGGCGCTGACAGATCGCTGTCGCTCCACAAAACGGCCGTCGTAAACGACGGGGTTCGTCACGGGTAGGCACGTTGTCAGGGGCCGCCGCGGCTCCGATCGCCCGTCGCATCGTTGAGCTTCAGACCTGGTGGTGGGGGAGATCCACGCGGGCCGTTGACGGCCTACGCGGCATGCGGGTTCGCCGAGCTCCCGGCCGACGCACGGGTGTGTGGCGGTTCGCAACAGCCGTCGGCTCAGGCGACGGTCGGCTCGAGCAGCTCCGGCCCTTCGTTACGGGCGCTGTTCACCAAGCCGCTGGCCGGGTGAACTGTGATCCGGTCGCCGGCGAGCGGCGCGAGCAGTGCGGGCACGTCGTCGAGTTGGACGTCCGGGGAAAGCCATGCCTGCATCATGTCCGCGTCGGCGAGGACCACGGGCATTCGATCGTGCAGTCGCGCGGCCGGGCCGGCGGCGTCGGTCGTGATGATCGCGACCGTGGCGAGCGGCTCATCGACGTCTTCGACGTGGGCGCGGCTTCGCAGCCCGGCGAACGCGAACCAGCCACCATCATCGACGCGATGGTGAAACGGCGCGGGCTTGGGACCGCCGCGCTGCTGCTCGGCGTGCATCCACTCATACCAACCGTCGGCGGGGATCAGAATGCGGCCCTCGGGGCGCGCCGCCATCGGCCTCCACAGCTTTGACGTCAGGACCTTGTCAGAACGGGCGTTGATCCACTGCGGTCTTTCCTTGATGCTTTTCGCCCACCGTGGCACCAGCGACCAGCGCGCGGTAGAGGCGCGCCGGTCGTCTTCGGCGGTGCGCTCGATGATCGCCACCTGTTGCGTCGGCGCAACGTTGTAGCGGCCAACCGCCTTCTCCACCGTCTGCTCGATCGCGGCTGGCTTGAACATGTCGTCGAACTTCACTCGGTCAGCGGCGGTGGTGTAGCGCCCGCACATACAGGTCGAGCGTAGCGATGGTGTCAGGCGTGATCAGCGCTAGGCCCGCACCGGCATCGTCTCCGACTCACAGCTCAGGCCACTCGGAGTTCCGTATCCGCAACCTGGCCAGCTACGTGCTGGCTACGCGACGTGGGTGTTGGCATGGCTGGCTTCCCGCCGGATGCAGAAGTCTCAAGCGACGCTTGCAAGGGCCGCGAAACTGCCCCTGCTTCGTTTCAGCGCAGCGACTTGAACGCCGCGCGCATTTCCTTGCTGAACAGGTCGGGTTCCTCCCACGCGGCGAAGTGGCCACCCTTGTCGACCTCGTTGAAGTAGACGACGTTCGGGTACGACGCCTCGACCCAGCTGCGCGGCGTCCGCCAGATCTCGCCCGGGAACGTCGTGAAGGCGAACGGGATCGACGACGCCGGCGGAGGCTTCTGGCCGGCAGCAGGCGCGTCTGGGCCGTAGGCCTCCCAGTACGACCGGGCTGCCGAAGCGCCGGTGCCGGTCAGCCAGTACGTGGTGACGTTGTCGAGGATGTGGTCGCGGGTGAGGTTGCCCGACGGCTTGTCGTCGGTGAACGCGCTCGCGATCTTGTAGTAGGCGTCTGTGTCGTGGTCGACCATCCACGCCGCGAGTGCGACGGGGGAGTCCAGCAGCGCGTAGCCGATGGTCTGGGGCCTGGTGGACTGCTCCACGAAGTAGCCGTTGCCGCTCGTCTGAAACGTCTTGATCGCGGCGAGCGCTGCCTTTTCCTGCTCGGTGTCCGCCGGCAGGGCCGCGGGGTCGTTCAGCGCAGGGACGAGCAGGTTCGTGTGGACGCCGATCAGGCCCTCGGGTGCCTGGCGGCTCATCGCGTCGGTGATGCCGGCGCCGACGTCGCCGCCCTGGGCGACATAGCTGGTATGGCCGAGACGGCGCATCAGCTCGGTCCAGGCCCGTGCGGTCCGGAACAGGTCCCAGCCGACCTCGGCCGGCTCGGCGGAGAAGCCGTAACCGGGGACGGACGGCAGCACGAGGTCGAACGCGTCCTCCGCGCGCCCGCCATGCTCGGTCGGGTCGGTGAGCGGGCCGACGGTGTCGAGCATCTCGATCACCGAGCCGGGCCAGCCGTGAGTCATGATCAGCGGCAACGCCCCCTCGTGCCGCGACTTCACGTGGATGAAGTGGACGTCCACGCCGTCGATCTCGGTGACGAACTGCGGCAGCGCGTTCAGCCGCTCCGCGACGCGCCCGAAGTCGTACTCGTCCAGCCAGTAGCGACAGAGGGCCTGTAGAGCCGTGAGCTGGACGCCCTGAGAGCGGTCGGCAACGAGCTCCTTGCTAGGCCAGCGCGTCGCAGCGATGCGCCGGCGCAGATCGTCGAGCTTCTCTTCGGGAATGTCGATATGGAAGGGGCGGGTGTCGGTGGACGTGCTCACGAGTCTCCTTCAGTCGATGGTGCGGTAACGACGTCGTCTGCCTTCAGCTCGCACCGACAGCAGCAGAAGCGCGGCCGACGGCGACGGGCAGGTGGCGGACAGAGTGCTCTTGTCGGGTCCAAGCAGCAGCCATGGGTAGCTGGGGGTCGCGCTCGTATTAGCTCACGGTGGCGTGCTCCTTGGCCGCGTGGTCCCGGTAGGGGAGAGGAAGGGGGTCAGCGCCGCGAGCAGCTTCTCGGGTGCCTGTTCGGCTAGCCAGTGTCCGCAATCGGGGAATGACCAGGGTTTGCGCGTCATCCGCCACGAGTTTCATCGTATTCGCGGACCCTTCGCGCCCGCTTTCCGCTCCGCCGATTGGGAGGACGCGGCGGCCCGTCACCTCCAATGACCGCGCGCTGATGCACGTCACCGGCCTCGCTACTCCCACCTACCCGACCGGTCAACCCCAACATTGCGCCGAATCGGCCAGCTTCGAGGCCACCGGAACCGCACACGCTTCACCGGCCTGCGGCGTAGGGCCGTATGTGGTCCGCAGACAGACGCTCGGGCTGGACGCCCGCGTCCTAGGGGTGTGGAGACCGCCCTTCTCGCTCCGCGTCGCCGCGTTCCTGGGCCACAATGACGAACTCGCGTACGACCGCCGCGGCGAATCCGTACACCATGAGCTTCCGTTGCTGCGCTGGGTCCGTGCTGGTGGGTCGGAGACCCTTTTCGCGCAAGTATTCGAGTTCTGCGTCAACGGCTGCAATCCGAGCATCGGGCGGAGCGCCCGGAATCGACTCTAGAAGGGCGTCGGTGGCAACCGGCGCCTGCACAATCGAAGCCGCAGCGGCGATGACAGGCACCGCGCCGTCCGGAGCGTCACGGAATCGGTTGGTCATCTCGAGCGCCACCTCACCGATCCCTGCCCAATTCGGATGGTCGTGATCACGGGCAGCGGGTAATAGGTCAAGCTCAGCTAGGCGAATGAAGAACCCAGCGCGGGACAGGATCACCGCGCAGTCCTGGTCGCCCTGCGACCAAGCCTCCCACGTGTCTTGACCGAGTACGGCGGCGGGCCCGGCGGCGATCAAGGTTTCGGCCTGCTCTGGCAAGCTCATCCGCATCGGGTTGGTGAGCTCGTGAGCTCGCTCGAGCAGCCTGGTAGCGAGGCGGGAGCAGCTGCGTCACGGCCTTCGCCGTTGGCTGGGCCGATACCGAGCGCCTCGTCCATGGCCCTGAGCGCAAACCCCCAGCGCAACAGGCTCTCGGTCAGTTCGGAGTGCAGCCATTTTCCCGAGGTTCTTCTGTAGCTGGTGCGTCGCGAGCGCCACGACGCCATTCGAGAAGGCGGCCTCAACCGATGCTATGGCTGGGAATCGCTCTTCTGCGAATTCCCTGATGACTTCGCCAACGGGTTCGAGTTGTGCTGCGACGTCGTGAGCATCGTCGCGGAGAACGATTGCGCCGACGCCTTCCTCGTCAACCGGGCGAGCTGCGAGCCGAACGATGGAGTCCGCGTCCAGAAAGGACGCGTCCAGCGGCTGCGCGTACGCTACGAACCGGGGCGCCTCCGCCCGGAGCGAGTAGCCCGCTCGCACCACGATCAGAAGCCGGGCTTCGGTCTCGATGGAGTTCGTGCCCAATCCGCCAATCGCACCCAATGCCACCGTCACGGCCGGCCCGCTTGGTTGTCCCTCCGGAGTCCTCATCCGAGCCTCCGCAAGGGTCCACCAATCCATTACGCGCTCGCGGTCATCTGCATCCAAGCTCCGACGTAGCTCACGGCGTGTTTTCCCCAACGTCTGCCTTCGTCCCAGCACGTCACTCCCCTCCTACGCTCTTCCGCGGCTGTAGCTTATGGCGACTCCAGGGGGCTGCCTAGTGCAGGACCGACCGCGCGACGAGACCCGCGTTCGCAGGCGTCATGACGCTAATCGCCCAGCGACGCCCATCCGACTTGCTACCCGCCGTGTCCAGACCCGCGAAATTCCAGGGTGCCGATGTCGGCCCGTCGAGCCCCCTTTGGTCAGCGCGTCTTCATTATCACTACGATCGCGCACCGACCTGACCAGGAGAACTACATGGCCAAACTCGAGTTGTCGGATATCGCCCGCAGCATCAAGGGGCGCATTCGGGAAGTGGAAGAGCAGCTCAAAGACCATCGGGCTCTGAGCGACGAGCTCGAACGTCTAAAGGGCGCACTGAGCCGGCTGGAAGGCGGAGTCCGCTCGCGCGTCGACGGCACGCGCCGTCGCCAACGGCCGGTCACGCAGCCCGCGACGGCGCCAGCGGCAAAGGACACCTCGCCGGCGCGCAGCGCCAACGCCCGCGCGCCGCGCGGTGAGAATAAGAAGAAGATCCTCGCGGCGCTAAAGGGCGGGCCCAAGACCGCGTCGGAGATCGCGACCGAAACGGGGATCAAGGCGGGCACCATCAGCGCGTCGCTGAGCAAGCTCGCGAAGGCCGGCGAGGTGGTCAAAGCCGACCGCGGTTACGCGCTCCCAGAGTAAGCACGAACGATCGGAAGTGAACATGGCCTTTGAAGTCGGTAAGCGCGTCGTCGCGGAGTCTGAGTCAACGAGCCGCCGACCCCGCGCCGGGGTCGTTGAGGAAGTGTTACGCGGCGATCCGTCGCCCCGGTATCGGATCCGATGGGACGATGGCCACGAGAGCATCTACACGCCCGCGAGTGGAGCGCTCCGAGCAGAACCGCGCCCGAAAAGACAACGACAATCGACGCCGCGGAAACGCTAACCCAAGGCTGGAAACGAGGGGGCGGGGAAAGCTGACCTCAGCGCCGCAGGCGGTAGTGCATGTGGGTGACGCCGCCCTCTCCCTCGAGGATCCTGGTGCGCTCCAGCTCGATGTGCTCGGGAGCGAGGCCGTCGAACAGGCGGCGCCCTTGGCCGAAGAACACTGGGATGACGTGGAGCTCGAGCTCGTCGAGGACGCCGGCAGCAAGTGCGAGCTGGACTCCAGCGCTTGCGATGGCGGAGTCGGCGCCAGCGTCGCACTCGAGTACATGCCAAAGCGCAACTCCGAGCTGATCGGCATCCGCGGCTGAGTGCCGACGACGCCGAGCGTCTCGTGATTGGCGACTACGAGGTGCGCGGCCGCCGGACGCTCGGGACCCCGCTTTGACGTCAGCACGCGCCTTCGCGCTGCTCGGCGGACACCAATTCTTCCGCTCTCTGCCAGAGGATTAGCGGCCCGGCATCGGGCCCGAGCTGTCGCGTTTCGTCCTAAGGAAGAGCCGCATCCCTTTCCTCGCGGACTCGTGCAACGCCTCGGGGCATTGACCGGCGCGCACGGTTGCGCCGGGCGAGCGAAAGAGAGAGGCTCCACATGACACCAACCGACCCGGGAGGTCGACATGAGCAGCACGGGCGCGGGCACCGATACCGCGACGGAGATTTCGGAGGTGGGGACTGTTGACATGAAGCTCGAGGTGGTGACGTTGGCCGTTTCTGATGTCGACCGGGCGAAGGCCTTCTACCAGAGCCTAGGGTGGAGGCTGGACGCCGACATCGTCCGGGGCGAGAACTTTCGGGCGGTCCAGTTGACGCCTCCGCACTCGGCCTGCTCGGTCGCCTTCGGGAAGGGCCTCACCACGGCCGACCCCGGCTCCGCTCAGCGTTTGATCCTCGCCGTGGACGATATCGATGCGGCGCGTGAGGACCTCGTCCGCCGCGGCGCTGAGGTCAGCGGGCTGTTCCACCTCGATGGGGGACCCGTTCCGGGACCAGATCCGGAGGGACGCTCCTACCAGACCTACGTCTCGTTCAGCGATCCCGATGGCAACGCGTGGCTGCTGCAGGAGATCAAGACGCGGCTGCCCGGCCGGGAATGGGAGGACTGAGGATGGACGTCGCTGCCCTGGCAGAGCTGCTTCATGAAACGTCGGTGCGTCACGGCTCGTTCGAGGCGGTCGCCCCGCCGCACAACTGGTGGGACTGGTACGCGGCGTACATGGACGCGCGCGAGCGCCGGGACGCCCCGGACGAGGCCTCCGCGGCCGCCGGGCGCTACATGGCCGACGTCAAGCACGTGGTCGTCACTGCGTCCCCGTCGACTTAGAAGCGTTGCGAGCGTCGTTCGGAAACCCCACGGCGATCGCCCGGCGGGGAGGGTTCCGCGATCGGCCAGGGACTCCCATCCCAGCACGGTCCGGTCCCGACAACTGCGCGCCGGCGGCCCACCGCTGTCATCGCCAGCGCGCTGGTGCGTTTGCTATGGCTTCCCTCGCAGTCAGTGCCGCGGCATTCGCGGCTCGCGCGTTCCGCGGTGGATTCCAAATCGGACCGGGACCCGGCACCGCGAGCGTCGGATGAGCGCTCTCGAGGGGCCCTTGCACCCCGTATCTACACCGGGCATGATCTGGTTGTGGTGCCGTCCACTGAGACCGAGGCGAACAAGGCGAACATTCGGCGATACGTGGATGAGGCGCTCAACCGTGGGATCCTCGACGTCATCGACGAGACGCGTGGCGAGTTGGCCGAACACGCGAAGCAGAAGGTTGTGGCGTGGAGGAATGCGTTCCCCGACTTTCACACCACGATCGAGACACTCGTCGCGGAAGACGACTGGGTCGCGTACAACGTGCGCCACCAGGGGACGCATCAAGGGGAGTTCGAGGGCGTCGCTCCGACCGGCAAGCGCGTCGAGTTCAGGACGATGGTTTTCAACCGCTTCGCGGATGGAATCGTCGTGGAGAACTGGGGATTGCACGACCACGCAAGCGTCCTGGAGCAACTCCGCGCCGAGTAGGGGTTGCGGCACTTTCGCCGCGTTGGCGTGGGGAAGCCCTCGCGAGCTTGCGGCCTTCAGCTTCTACCTGTGCGCGACGGCGGGCCGGGATTGTGACGCGGAATGTCCCTCGCGCGACGCGCCAGCCCATCCGCGACCGTGAAGGAGTACCGCACACAGCACTCCGGCGCGCTGCCGGGTCTCGAGGAGGCACACCATGACCAGCATCCCTGGCGACGAATCCACCGATGGAGTCCCGACCTACACGGTAGGCGGCGATCCCGGCGGGAGGTTCGCCGACTACTACCCGGCCTGGCTAGACAACCTGGCCGATGACGTCACCATCGAGGGCTCGCTATTGGACGGCGCGGCGCTCGGCCCAGAGGGCGTTCGGACAATCATTGGCGCCATCCGCACGCTGTACGAGCACCAGCAGTTCAACTTCGCCGGCTCCTACGGCGAGAACGGCTGGCTCGAGGACTACACAGCCGAGGTACGCGGCGAACCGGTCGGCTGTGCCGTCCTCGTGACGAGGAACGCCGCCGGGCAGACCCAGCACGTCGCCGCGAACTACCGGCCACGCAGTTCGCTGCTGCTGTTGTCCCGCCTGGTGGGGGAGAAGATGGCTGGCACCCCTTATGCCAAGTACTTCCTCGCCCGCGAGTCCTGAGACGGCCTTCCTAATCAAATCGGAAGCCGCGAGCGGCGCCTGATCAACCGCGTCGCCCCCGGCGGGGCTGACGGGGGGCGCGAGCCAGAACGCAACCACGCTGTCGCAATTCCTAGCTGCACGATCCACAGTGGTCTGCATCTCGTGGGAACACGTGCCGGCAATGTGCTCGCGCGATCAACCGCACGGAGGCCCCGACTCCGATGTGGCAAGGCGCCTCCCGCTCGGGGGCCTGGCGGTCGTCGGCTCGTCTCTAGCGCAGCGCCTCGAACGCGGCGCGTAGCTCAGTTGCGAACAGTTCGGGCTCTTCCCAGGCCGCGAAGTGGCCGCCCTTGTCGACCTCGTGGAAGTAGGTGAGCGTGGGGTAGGCCTTCTGGACCCAGCTGCGCGGCGCGCGGAAGATCTCGCCCGGGAAGACGGTGAAGCCGACCGGGACCGAGACCGGCGGAGGAGCCTGCCCGGCCGCACGGGCTACGGCCTGCCCGTTCTCCCAATACTCACGCGCGGCCGACGCCCCGGTACCCGTCAGCCAGTACAGCGTCATGTTGTCGAGGATGTGGTCACGGGTGAGATTGCCCGACGGCTTGCCGTCGACAAACGCCTTGGAGATCTTGTAGTAGCTGTCGGTGTCGTGGTCGAGCATCCAGGCCGCTAGCGCGACCGGTGAGTCCAGCAGGGCGTACCCGATCGTCTGCGGCCGCGTGGCCTGCTCGAGGAAGTAGCCGTAGCCGGTGGTCTGCATTGTGGCGATCGCGGCCAGCGCCGCACGTTCCTGCTCGGAGGGTTCCGCCGGCGCAGGGCCGACCAGCGCCGCGCTGAGCAAGTTGAGGTGGATGCCGAGCAGCCCCGCGGGTGCCTGGCGGCCCATCTTGTCGGTGACGAAGGCGCCCAAGTCGCCGCCCTGGGCGACGTAGCGGGTGTAGCCGAGCCGGCGCATCAACTCCGCCCAGGCCCGGGCGATGCGGTCGGGGTCCCAGCCGACCCCGGCCGGCTCGGCCGAGAACCCGTACCCAGGGATCGACGGCAGCACCACGTGGAATGCGTCCTCGGCGCGTCCGCCGTGCGCCGCCGGGTCCGTGAGCGGGCCGACCGTCTCGAGCAGTTCGATCACCGAGCCGGGCCAGCCGTGGGTCATGATCAGCGGCACGGCGTCTTCGTACGACGACTTCACGTGGATGAAGTGGATGTCCTCCCCGTCGATCTCGGTCTTGAACTGCGGCAGCGCGTTCAGCCTCGCCTCGCACCTGTGCCAGTCGTAACCGGACATCCAGTACCGGGCGAGCTCCTGGATCGTCGCGAGCTGCACGCCCTGCGAGCGATCACCAACCAGCTCCTTCGTCGGCCACCGCACGGCCGTGACGCGCCGGCGTAGATCCTCCAACGCCTCGTCCGGGAATTCAGCGCGGAACGAGCGAATCGCCGTAGCGCCTGACGGCGCAGTGATGGAAGACATGTACATCTCCTCGGTTCGGTGACGCCGCCCAGCCTGATCGTCTCACCCGTGTCTCGCGCCCGTCAAGGCCCTGGTCCACACCCCGGTCCGCCCCGCACATTCGCCCGCCCCGGGCTGCTTTCAACGCCGCCGCGAGGGACCATGGGCGACAGCCAGACCTCCATTCGCCAGCCGGCGCTAAGGCGCGACCGTAACCCTGGAGCCCCGCTTAGCGCGGAAAGCTCGACCCGAGACGCGAGCCTCCTCTGCAACGGGCTGCTAAGCACAGCGCGACCTGACTTGCGCCACTCGCCTCGTGCGGCCGCGCTCCGGATGGCAGACTTGGCGGCGTGACCGCTCAGCCGAATCCGACCGCCTCCTACGCTCTGGCGCCGCTCAGCTGGGTGGCGGAGGAGGACCTGCTCTACGACCCTGAGTCGCGAACGCTGCACCGGCCTGGCTGCCTGCTCGCGCGCCGAGTACGTTCGTCTCGCCCGGTGCCTGCGGGGTCCGTGCTGTCGCTCGTGTGGGCGCCCCGGATGTGCGAGTGCGGCCCTGATGTGACGCTCGCGCTGAGCTGCAGCTAGCGATTACTCAACCCCTGTTGCTTTCTGGGCGGCGGCTCAGGCACCAGCAATCTCGGCCACCGTCGGGAGCTATGTGCCAGCTTGCTCGAGCGCGCTGTAGCGCTCGACGCTGACGAGCACGGCGCGCATCTGGTTGCGCTGGGTGAGCACGAGTTGTCGATCGTGCCGGCGTCGAGCTCGGCGAGAAGTCGTGGCAGTTCGCGCATCGCCTCGCGGACGGTTGCCAGCTCGGCGTTGGTGACTTTGACTGGTGTGCTCTGTGCCATCGTGCCGCGGACCCTACGCTCCGTCTCGGACGGACCGGCGACCGGGCGGCGGCATTTCTGTCGCCATTCCGTTGACATTCCGTCTGGGGCGCCTGGGAAACTCGGCTGGTGGCCCACAACCTCGAGCCGCGCGCGTCCCGGTGCTCTTCTCGGTGCTTTAGGCCCACCGGCCAGCACGCTGCGCGACGGCCAGGTCTGGGGCCGATTATCGGAGGTGGCTGATGAGTGATCGCCGGTTGTGGCTGGAGGACGTGTGCCCGTCCTGCGGGGCGCGGCCCGGGCTGCGATGTCAGGCCTGGCGGTACGACGGCAAGCCGGCGCTCTTCTTGCACAGCGCTCGGGGATGGCGCCACCGTCCCTGTCCGGCCTGCAAGGCTCAGCCGAGCGAGCCATGCCGGACACCAAGCGGCCGCCAGGCTCCCCGCCCACATACTGCCCGGTTTCCCCCGGGACGGCGGGAAGTGTTCACCGACGAGGCGGTGTGGGATGAGTTGGAGCGATGGAACGCCACCACCGCCTTCGTTCGTTTCTCCGGCGGAGGCGGCAGCCGGGGCAGCATCGCCGCGGTCACGCTCGAGGACGGCGAGAAGCGCGTGCTCGCTCGATGGGGAGGGGGGAGGGGGAGCTCCCGGAGGCGCTCGCCGCGCCGATTTGGGGCCGCTACGCGCTGTTTCGCGGCCACCCGCGCATCACAGGGCTCCTGGTCTGGGACGTTAAGGAGCGCTGCGTCCTCGTCGCCGGCGAGCGGGGCGGTGAAAAGTTCGACCAGGTGCTTGTCTCCAAGCTGGTCACCGGGACGCGGCCGTTGTCGCTACGCGACACGGCTCAGCAGACGGAGCAACAGCCGTGCGCCTAGACCGGGTGGCGCCGGGCGACGTCATCAAGGCGTCCATCAAGGGGAGGACCGGTATCTGGGGGGAGGTGACCGAGATCAAGGACGGGGTGGTCTACTTCACGCCGCTCTGTCCGGCGACCGGCTGGCGACACGCCAGCGCGCGCGAGATCGGCGGCCACTGGCGCAAGGCCGGGCGAAGGGGCGCCGGTCCTGACGACGGCCCGGACATGCTCTCTCGTCTCCAAGGAGCAGCTCTCGCTGCCGGGAAGCCATACGTAACCTTCGTCTCGTGCCTCATCCAGAGCCGATGCTTAGCGTCTCTGCCGACCGCTGGCCCGACGGCGGACGGTGGGTGCTCCAACCGAAGTGGGACGGCTTTCGACTCCTGATCGAAGCCCGGGCCGGCGGAGAGGTACGCGGGTGGTCGCGCCACGGCACCGATCTCACCGCTCGTCTCGGGTCGCTGCTCGCACCGTTCACCGAGGTCGCGCCCGGCACCACGTTTGACGGCGAGCTGGTTGCGGTCAGCGAGCGCGACGGCAAGCCGATCCAGGATTTCGCCGCGGTCACCCGCGCGGTATTTACCGGCCGGGCCGCCGCGACGGACCGGCTGCGGTTCGTCGCGTTCGACGTCCTAGCCGTAGCAGGCGAGGATGTTCGCGCTCGCGCTTGGGAGGACCGGGACGCGTGCTTGCATGAGACGCTGCCGGTCTGCGAGCGGATCCGGCTGGCCGTGTCGCAGCCGGCGACGCTGGCGGCGCACGAGGCGATCGTCGCCTTGGGGTTCGAGGGCACGGTGCTCAAACGCGTGGGATCGGCGTACCGGCCCGGACGACACCGCACTTGGATCAAGCGCAAGGCGCGATTCACGGCGCACGCCGAGTTGTGTTCGGTTCATCAGGATCGCGACGGCTGTTGGCACGCGGTCTGCGAGTTCGATGGTCGCCGTGTTCACGCGCTCGCCGGCGCCCGCACCGGCGAGCGGATCGGGCAGCGCGTGGAGCTGGTCTACTCTCGCGTCGACGCCGATGGCAGCCTGCGCGAGGCACGCGTCGCGTGACGGACAGCGGTCAGGCATACCGTCACGCGTAAGTAGTTACACGCGCGCGGCATCTCAGCCGCGACTCAGACATCCGGGAAGGCGTCAGCACGTGCCGCCGTCCAGCTGCCGTAAACCTCGCTCACCGTGCTCGCCGGCGGCCATTCGGCGACCTGGAGGCGGCCGAGTGCGTCCGGCCCGCGCCTGCTCGCGTGTGAGGTCGACCAGTCATAGGAGGTCGGCGGGCTGCCGTAGCGAGCGTGCCAAGCACGCATCGCTTCGCGCACTCGTTCGCGCGTCCATTCCCGCGCGATCGCGCCGGGATGACAGCGCTTGCAGTAGGCGTACGCGTCCCCCTTGCCGTTGCGCGCGCTGGTCGGCGCTCCGCAGCCCCGACAAACGCCCCGGTAGCGCGCCTTAACCTGGCGCGCCTTCTCCCCGGTCGGGTCATACAGGTATGCCTTAACGGTCGCGTCCGCTCGGCCCAGCCGGCGAGCGATCTCCGCGATCGTCAAGTGTTCCTGCTCGCGGTAGTGACGCGCGAGTGCGACCGCGCGTCGGCGTTCCCGCACACGATCTGGTGGTTGAGCCGAGCTGGTCGCCATCGGGAGAAAGCTAGCCCAACGACAGGCGGCCGACCGCACGGGCTCGCGAGGTTACGGTAAG
Organism: uncultured Solirubrobacterales bacterium; assembly: GCA_963810015.1. Lineage (GTDB taxonomy): Bacteria > Actinomycetota > Thermoleophilia > Solirubrobacterales > Solirubrobacteraceae > Palsa-465. The sequence goes on along the minus strand of CAWEMC010000031.1, from coordinate 7,224 downwards.
CAACCGCTCGGCGGGTCGCTCCGCCTGAGCGCCGGTAACCTGACCTCTGCTGTTCACCGAGGGGCCCCCAGTAGCGCTGAGGCAAATAAGAGTTGCCGGCACGGGCAGGGAGTGCCTAGCGGGAGCCTGGGTCGCCTCCGACATGTGGAATGGTCGAGGTGCAATGCGCCAACAGGGCCAGCACGGCGTCAGCTGAGCCCCGTCAACCGTGTCCGAGATGAGCCGCGTCTTGCGGCCAAAGGGAGGGCTCCAGCATCCGGCCGGGGATGCGTTCCCCTATTTTCTCGTGTGATCAGACAGACCGGAGCGCTACCAGGGTCCGCCCGTGGCGCTAGGCTCGCCTGGCACCGGGGTTTCAGATCATGACTCGCTCTCGCAACACGCCGTACCCGGTCCTGCTTGGCCAGCATCTGTCCGCGCTCGACGGAGGACCGCATCTGAGCGCCAAGTCGGTGTATTCCGTGCTTGAGCGCCGCAGAAACGCCTGCCGGTCGGTTTGGGCGCTCGACAGCGGTCGAGCGAGGGTCATCGGGGCTCGACGGTAGCGCTGGTGGAAATGGATGGGCCGCGCTACGGTCGTCCGCTGGGCGGGGATCCCGGATCGGAAGGAGCAGCCTGTGAGGATCGAAGATTACGCGTTGATCGGCGATCTGCGGACCGCGGCGCTGGTGGGACGGAATGGGTCGATCGATTGGCTTTGCCTTCCGCGCACTGATTCGGCGGCGTGCTTCGCGGCGCTCCTGGGCAGCGAGGAGCATGGCCGCTGGCTGATCTGCCCGTCGGACCCGGTGCAGGAGGTCTCGCGGCGCTATCGCGAGGGCACGTTGATCCTGGAGACAGATTTTCACACCGACACCGGTGCTGTCCGGGTGATCGATTTCATGCCGCTGCGCGATGGCGGCGCTCCACAACTCGTGCGGATCGTCGAAGGCCTGCGGGGGGAGGTCGCGATGCGGATGCAGTTCATCGCGCGGTTGGACTATGGCTCTTTGGTTCCGTGGGTGGAGCGGACCGCGGACGGCATCGTCGCGCTCGGCGGTCCCAACGCGCTGCATCTGTCGACGACCGTTGAGATGCACGGCGAGCAGCTAACGACGGTGGCCGCGTTCAGCGTTCGTGAACGGATGCGCGAGCGCTTTTCGCTGACGTGGTTTGTCTCCCACCAGGCGGCGCCGCCGGTCGAGGACCCTGAGTCAGCGCTCGCCCGCACGGGCGCGTATTGGCGCGATTGGTCGTCGCGGTGCACCTACAGCGGCGAGTGGCGGGAGACGGTGTTGCGGTCGTTGATCACGCTCAAGGCGCTCACCGACCAGGAGACCGGCGCGATCGTGGCGGCACCAACCACGTCGCTGCCCGAGGATCTCGGGGGCGTGCGCAACTGGGATTACCGCTACTGCTGGCTACGGGACTCGGTACTGACCCTCGACGCTCTGCTCGAGGGCGGCTACACCGACGAGGCGCTCGCCTTCGGCGGTTGGGCGTTGCGTGCCGGGGCAGGCGATGCGTCGAAGCTGCAGATCATGTACGGGATCGAAGGTCAGCGGTACCTCGAGGAGCTCGAGCTCGACTGGCTGCCCGGCTACGAGGGCTCTCGGCCAGTCAGGATCGGCAACGCTGCCGCCAAGCAGTTCCAGCTCGACGTCTACGGCGAGGTCGCCGGCGTTGCCTACGTGACGAGCATGGTCACCGAGAGCATCGACCCTCACATCTGGCCTCGCGTCCGCAGGCTGCTCGAGTACCTCGAGAAGGCTTGGAAGGAACCGGACGACGGAATCTGGGAGGTGCGGGGCCCGCGCCGGCACTTCGTTCAGTCGAAGGTGATGGCGTGGCTGGCGTTCGACTGCGCGGTTCGCCTGGTCGAGCAGTTCGGGCTCGAGGCCCCGCTCGAGCGTTGGAAGCGTGTCCGCGCTCGCATCCATAAGCAAGTGTGCGAGAAGGGCTACGACGAGAAGCGCAGGACATTCACCCAGTACTACGGATCCCAGGAGCTCGACGCCGCCGTCTTGATGATTCCCATCGTGGGCTTCTTGCCGGGCACCGACGAACGCGTGACCGGGACCATCGACAGCCTCCGCGAGGAGCTCGGACATGACGGATTCATCTCGCGCTACTCGACGTCGGCCACCGACGACGGTCTGCCCGGGAGCGAGGCCCAGTTCCTCGCCTGTTCGTTCTGGCTGGTCACCGCGCTCGCGATGAATGAGCGTCGCGCCGAGGCCCGCAAGCTGTTCCAGCGACTGCTGGCGTTGAGCAATGACCTCGGGCTCTATTCGGAGGAGTACGACGTCGCCCACCGGCGACTGATCGGGAACTTCCCGCAGGCGTTTACCCACCTCACGCTCGTCCAGGCGGCCAAGACGCTCGCCGCACCGACTGGCGAGATCGCCGCCCGCTACGCCAGACCACAGCCGACGGTCGATAGTCACGCGTAAAACGCAACACCGGCGCGGGGGTCGGGTGGGCCGTTAGACCCCGGGGACACTGCCCGACGGCGCCGCTTGCGAGCCGATGCTCGCCACCGCACGCTGACCGGCGACGCCGGATTAACGCATCTGAGCAAGGCTTCCGGTATCCGCGCTGTTCCCAGTCGCGGGCTCGACGGTTCAGAGGTTGAAGCCCGATGCTGCGGATGATCGTCGCGGCGAGCATTGGTCCGGCCGTGGCAGTGCCGGCGTGCCGGTCGGGCAGGTCCCTCAGGTTGCGGGTGATCTCGCGAGTTACGAGGTCGTCGCTAGCGCGTCCGCATTGAGCCTTGCGAGGGCGGCGTCCAGCACGGCGTACTCGGCCTCCTCGATCGCAGCCGCCGCGAAGTCGATCGCGTCGAGCGCATCGGCCTCAGCCGACTCGGCGTCGTGCTCGGCATGCTTCGCGTCGCGCTCGGCCTTGCGTTCGTCGATGCGGGCTCGCATCCGCTGGATGTGCTGGTCCCAGTTGCTCTGCACCTCATTCCAGTTGCCTTCCGCCTGTTGGGAAGTCCTCCTGGCTTTGGCCTGCAGCTGAGCCGCTTGCTCGTCGGCGCGCTTGCGTGCCTCTTCGACCTTGACTCTGAGGTCGGCCTCGTCCTGCGCGGCCGCAGCCTTGACGTTGCTGTCAGCGGTCTCGACCTTTTCTTTGAGTTCTGTGAACTGTTGCGACGCTCCCATGTCCGTCTCCTTCAAATCGCATTTTGGCGTTGGGTGGGTTGCCCCAGCGTGCCCTAAACACCTCCTCCCACGAGATGACGGCAGATTGCGCGGAGGCTACTCTCGTCAGGGGGCTGGATAGTGAAAATGTTTGGACGTGTCGCGTGCGTTTGTCGGCGGCGGTTCCACCGGCCGGCGTCACGTCCAGGCGGGGATCGCGACGCGTTTCGGTGCGTGCCGTAGATTCCCAGTAGGAGGTCGGAGTTGCCGAGGCTCCTCAATAGCGGTCACGTGACTTCGCATTTTCAGGCCGCTATTGCGGCGCACGCCCAAGTTGCTGCGAAGGGGTTCGTCAGGACTATCAATTCGTTAGATGCGAGCCCCCTAGGTGGCGCCTTACCTTGGCCGGGACATTCCGAGTGTCGGTTGCTCGGATCACCCGAACCAAAGGAGTATTGATGTTCACCTCACTGATGAAGAAGACATTCTCGCCCGAGCACGTCGCGTTCCTCGGGCTCACGGCCACCGTCCTCGGTGTCGTCGCGATCGTTTGGCCCGGCGTGACCATCGGCGTCGCCGTGGCGCTGTTTGCGATCTACTGCTTCGTTAACGCGATCGGTCAGCTCTCCGCGATGTTCACGATCGAGAGGTCGGTTGGCCGCGACATCCTGCGGCTCCTGGTGGCGGTCATCGACGTGGCGGCAGGCGTCGTGGCCGTGGTCTATCCCGGCATGACAGCCGAGGTTCTCACGATCGTCGTCGGCTTCTGGGCGATCTTCGGAGGCTCGGTGGAGCTGGCCGGCGCGTTCACGGGCCGCAGCGGATGGCTGGGAGTCGCGGGTTTGCTGACGGTTGTGGCCGGAGTGGTGCTGATCGCCGCACCGGGAATCGGAGCGGTCTCGCTGGCGCTGATTTTCGGGATCTACCTGCTGTCCTACGGGATCACGTTGCTGGTGTCGGCGGCGAAGGCGGCTGGACGCCCGAACGTCAACACGAAGGCGCACCGCGCAGCTGCCTGACCTGAAGCTAGCTTTCGACCATCGTTGGCGCCGCCCGCGGCTCGAGGCCGTAGGGCGGCGCCGGCGCGAGCTGATCGCCGAGCGCGCGTGACAGCTGGTTGCGCGAGGTGACGTCTAGCTTTCCGAACACCTTGTGCAGGTGATAGGCGACGGTGTGGGGGCTGATGAACAGCTGGGCCGCGATCCGAGCGTTGGACTCGCCCTCGGCGGCGAGCCGGGCGATCTGCTGTTCCTGCGGGGTGAGCTCATCGCGGGTCTCGGCTGCTCGTACCCGCGCGTGTTCGCCCGTGGCCAGCAGCTCGACCCGCGCCCGGTGCGCGAACGCGGCCGCTCCCATCGCTTCGAACATCTGGTGGGCGGCTCGCAGATGTACGCGCGCGTCGCGGCGCCGGCGCAATCGCCGCAGCCATTCGCCGTAGAGTAGATGCGTGCGCGCCAGCTCGGTCGCCAGGCCGGAATGGCCGAGGTGGTCGAGCGATTCGCGATAGACGGTCTCAGCCCTGTCGGCGGAGGCGAGCATCGCGTCTGCACGCGCCAGCAGCCCGAGCGCCCACGGCGTGCGGGTCGCCTGTGCGCGTTCGCGGAGGCGCTCCCGCGCGGCCTCCGCGCCGTCCGCGTCGCCGCTGCGCGCCGTCGCCTCGACCGCGTCGGCGAGCGCGTATGTCCCGAACCAGAGCACGTCCTCCTCGAAGACCCGCAGCGCGTGCAGGCGCGCCTCCTCGTAGCGCCCGAGGCCGAGTTCGAGGATCGTGAGCAGGTACTCGACGATCGTTATGCCGAGCCCTTGGCCGCGGGCGAGCGCCTCGGCGGCGACGCTGTCGGCGAGGGGCCTTACCTTGCGCTCGTCGCCGCGCCAGCAGAGGATCCCCAGCTTGAGGATTTCGCTCGCGCCGGGGGTTGCCGGTGCTCCGGTCGCGCGGGCGATCCCCTCGGCCTCTACGACGAGGGCCTCGGCGGCCTCGATCCGCCCGGCGAGCACCTCGCACCACGCCAGCGCGTTCAGGGCGCCCGGCAGCGTCGCGAGCGCACCCTGCTCGCGCGACACCCGCGCCCACTCCCGTGCGGTTGCGTAATGCGCCTCGAAGTCGAGCAGCTCACCGGTCGCGTTCCACACCAGTCCGTCCCACTTCAGCTCCGGCTGTCCGCGGAGCTCATCGACGTAGGCCGCGATCGCGCGCCGCCACCCCTCGACCGCGCTCGGGTAGCGGTCGGTCAGCCGCCGCGTGTAGGCGGTCAACAGCAGGCTCCCGACGTGATCGTCCCCGTCAGGACCGGGCATCTCCCGCGCGGATTGGGCGACGGCGAGCGGCGTGGTGCCACTGGTCAGGCGGCCGGCCCACATCGCTGCCTCGAACGCCTCCATCAGAACCTCGCGCGCGAGTCGTGGATCCGTGTCCTTCAGACCCATCCCCGCTTGGAACAGCAGCGACGGCGTCTCGCCGCCGCGACCATCGGAGAACCGGATTACGCCCTGCATTCGCATCGCCTGAGCGCGCAACGGCGCGTCGCCCAGGTCCGGCAGGCTCTGGTCCAACAGCGCCTGCGCCCGGCCGATGGCCCCTGCCATCAGCTGCGCATCCGCAGCGAGCAACAACCGCAGCGCCCTCCGCTGCGGCTCCGGCGTCAGCTCCGCAGAACGCTCGAGCAGGGCAGCGGCTGCGGCACGACCGCCGCGTTTCTGCGCCCGGCCAGCTGAGCGTTCAAGCTCCTCGGCGACATCCTCGTCCGGCACGTTGGCCGCCTGGGCGAGATGCCATGCGCGGTGGTCGGGGTCGGCCTCGGGGTCAGTCACCTCCGCAAGCGCGAGATGGACGCGCCGCCGCTGCTCCGCCGTGGCGGCACGGTACACCGCAGACCGCACCAACGGGTGGTGGAATTGGAGGTTCGCCTCTAGGAGGCCCGCCAGCACGGCGGGTTGCTCCGCGCCGGCGCCAACACCGAGCAGCTTGCCCGCTCGCCCCACTCGCCTCGGTTCGCCGAGCGGTGCGAGTGCTGCGATCAGCAACAGCCGTTGTGTCTGCTCCGGCAGCTCGTCGATTCGTTGCCGGTAGTGATCCTCGATCCGTCCCGAGAGCGGCACCGCGTCGGGCACCCCGAATCCGAGCGCCAACTCTGCCGGCGTCCGGCCGCGGGGGAGCTCGAGCAGCGCGAGCGGATTCCCCCGCGTCTCGGTCACGACCCGGTCGCGCACCCGCTCATCGAGCGGCCCGGCGATCACCCTCGCCAGCAGCGTCCGCGCGGCTTCGTCGTCCAGACCCTGCAGCGACAGCTCCGGAAGCCCGGCCAGCTCCTGGCTCGGCCCCCGGGTTGCGAACAGGACGGCCACCGGATCAGCCAGCAACCGACGCGCCACGAACGCAAGCGCCTGCCCCGAGGCGCGATCGAGCCACTGTGCGTCGTCGATCACGCACAGCAGGGGCTGTTCCCGCGACGCGTCCGCGAGCAGGCTCAAAGCAGCGAGACTGACCAGCAGCTGCTCGGGCGGGGCGCCGCCGCTCAAACCAAACGCGGTGCCGATCGCTGCGCGCTGCGGCTCGGGCAGCCGGTCTAGCCGATCGAGCATTGGCGCACACAGTGTCTGAAGCGCCGCGAATGGCAGCTCCATCTCCGCCTCGACGCCGAAAGCCCGGACGATCCGAAATCCCGACGCCGCGTCGACCGCATGCTCGAGCAGCGCCGTCTTGCCGACCCCGGGCTCGCCGCGCAAGACGAGCACGCGACTCTGCCCACCTCGGACCACATCCAACAGTTCGTCGAGCGCCGCGCACTCGTTAGATCGGCCAAGCAGCATCAACGCCCGCCCGGTTCGGCGATTGGCCCTCGCATGCTAGTGGCGGGTTCGGGAGCGGGCAAGGCGTCGACTGTCAACTCTGAAGATGCGACGCCGCGCTTGCCAGTTCACGATCACCGCAATGGTTTCCATATCGCGTCTACGAAGCGAGAAAGACGATGAGCACATTTCGCCGTATCGACAGCCTGCTTGACGGAAAGACCAGCGAGCAGCTCGCGAGGGAAGTCGCGGCCCGAGAAAGCGGGCGAGCACACGAAGACCGGCATCGTGACGGGCAACCGTCAATTCCGCC
>CAWEMC010000030.1:0-44635 GCA_963810015.1 uncultured Solirubrobacterales bacterium | reverse complement strand
CTTGCGTTGCAGGCAGCGACACCGGGGGCGCCCCCTCATCCGTACTCCGCGGACTCGCGCACCTCCGGTGTCTGCCTATTGCCTCACGGAGGGCTCGCGCGCCCTCTCGTCTCTACGGCGATGAGTATCTGGCCACTCGCGGTCACGGTCAATAACCGGTCAGACCCATTGCTGTGTTCAGCGGCGTGAACGTGGTCGAAGGCCCCCAGGAGCAGGCCTTATGTCACACCTAGTCGGAGCGGTTAGCGGCGACAATGACCGCTAGCAGCTCTGGTCTCTGGACGAATGTTCGAGGAGAAGTTGGAACGTATTAGACCGAAAGACTTTGCAAAGTGACGCGTTAATCGACTAGATTGATTAGCGAGGGATTCGTAGGATTTGTGAATAGCGGGGCATGCAGTGGGGCAAGATGGCGTGAGCGCCGAGACGCGCGGACTGATCTCGGCTGAAAACTGGTCGTTGCAAACTGAAGCTAGCTCAACGAGCGGCGCGCTACTGGCTGGCGGCGCTGGTGGGGTTTCGCTCGGCGTCGGGCTAACCGAAGACGCCTGGTCCGGGGTTCGCACGTCGCTGGTCCTGCTCTTCGCTGGATCTTGCGCGCTGCTGCTGCCGATCCCGCTGCACTCTGTCGCCTATCACGCTCCGACGCTTCGCACCGCGCTGGAGACCATGATGACGATGCTCGCGCTCACGGCCGCGTCCCTGTTCCGCGGCCAGTTCGAGAGCTCGCGTCGGCTCAGCGACCTGCTGCTGTTCGGCACGGCGTTGGCGATGGGCCTGATGGCGCTCTGCATCGGCGCGCTTCCGGCTGCGCTGGACTTGCGCGCGTCCACGCATTTCGCGGCGGCAGGGCTGTGGAGCCAGCTGTTGGTCGCCGCGATGTTCGCGGCCGCGGCGCTCGTCTCGACCGACCGGTTGGTCGTCGGAGCGCGGCACCCGGTTCTGGCGACAGCCGCGCTCAGTATCGCCGGGGTGGCCGCGGCTGCGCTCGGCGGCGTCGCGCTACACGCCCAGGTCGTGGGCGTGCAGCTTGGCGACAAGGACTCCACGGTCCAGGTGCTCGGCCATTCGGTCGGGCTGACTATCGTGCTGTCGGCGACCGCGCTGCTCGCGCTGGCGGCGACCAGATTCGCGCGTCGCCACCGGCCCGGCCGTACAGATGAGGCCGGCCCGCTCGCCGCCGCCGGGCTGATGCTCGCCGCCGCCAGCTTCTACCAGCTCGCGCCAGGATCGCTTCCGCCGGGTCAGATCGGGCCAGGACAGCTGCTGATGGCGTCCGCTTTCGGCGTGATCTTGATCGTGGCGGTGCGCAGGGACTTCCGAGGCCGCGCGCGGATGGAGCGGGCCGCGGCACTCGCCGAGCGACTCCGGGTGGCGCGCGACCTGCATGACGGCATCGCCCAGGATCTTGCGGTGATCGCGGTCCACGGCGAGCTCATCGCTCGGGACATGGGCGACGAGCACCCGATGGTGGTTGCCGCCAGGCGGGCGCTCTCGCTCTCGCGTTCGACGATCTCGGAGCTGTCGGATCCGGCCGGGGCGAGCGCGGACGAGGCTCTCGAGGCCGTCGCTCAGGAGTTCCGCGAGCGGTTCGACGTCGCGATCAACGTCGAGGCGGATTGCCATCGTGAGCTCGCACCCGCGGCCCAGGAGCAGGTGAGCCGTATCGCTCGCGAGGCGATTGCCAATGCCGCGCGGCATGGTGGAGCGAAGCATGTCGTCGTCTCTCCAGAGACGCCGACACCGGAGTTTCGCTGCGGGTCGTCGACGACGGCTGCGGCATCGGGGACGTCGACGCCACGAGCGAGGGTTTCGGTCTTCGCAGCATCCGTGAGCGGACCGACGCGCTGGGGGGCCGCCTGACCCTTCGGCCGTTGCGCAGGCGCGGGACTGAGCTAGAGGTCGTCCTCCCTTGAACCGCCACCTGAGGTTGTTGGTGGCCGATCGCGCGCCAACGCGCGTCGGCATCCGCATGGCCCTCGACGGCGAAGTGTCCGTGTGCGCGGAGGCCGACGACGCCGAGCAGGCGATCCGTGCGGCAAAACGTGAGCAGCCCGACGTGTGCCTGATCGGCGCCGAGATCGCTGGCGACGGCCAGATCGCTATACGAGGGATATGCCGGGCGGCTCCTCACTCCGCCGTGGTCGTGCTCGCGGCGGAGCCGGACGCCCAGGATCTGCTCGACTGCGTCCGAGCGGGCGCGGTCGGCTATGTGCCCGGAACAGTTGATGCAAGTGCGCTGCGCCGAATCGTCGGAGCCGTGTCCTCCAACGAAGCGGCGATCCCGCGCGCGATGGTCCTCGAGTTGCTGATGGAGCTGCGCAGCTCCGGCAGTGGTGGGGACGGCCTCACGTCGCGCGAGTCGGAGGTGCTCGGCATGCTGCGTCGCGGCTACTCGACGGCGGAGGTCGCGCAGCGGCTCAAGATCGCGCCGGTCACCGTGCGCCGGCACATCTCGGAGCTCGTACACAAGCTCGGCGTTGAGGATCGGTCCGGGCTGGTTGCGAACGGTACGCCGGCGTGGAACAGCCAGCCGGTCGGGGATGGCCATCCCGTCGTTAATGGCCAGACGGTCGGTAACAGCCAGCCTGTCGCGAACGGCGCGGTTCACAAACTCTGAACGGCGCAGGACCGTTCGGCTCATTGTCGGCGCGGAAGGACGCGGGCACCATGTGCCCACTCTTACCCGTGGACGATGACCGACCTGCGCGACAGCGACCTAGCCTCCCACCACCTCGAGAACGCCATCGAGGCGAGTTGCGTTGCTCTGGTCAGATTGGAGTTGATCCGCTGTGCCTCGGGCGACGCAGCCAGCGAGATTGCCAGCGCAGAGAACCAAATCAGGCAGGTGATCGACTCATTGCGATCCGCGCTGGCCGAGCTCCGGCTGGAACGCGACGACGAGGAGAACGCACTCGCATTCGGCTTCGTGGTCGGAGCCGATCGCGGACCGTCCCGGCGTCGGCCGTGAGTTAGGTCAATCCACGGCGGACGGCGTAGATCGCCGCCTGGACCCGGCCCTGAAGACCCAGTTTCGCGAGGATGTTCGAGACGTGATTCTTCGCCGTCCGGGGGCTGATCCCCAGCTCCGCGGCGATTTCAGCGTTCTCCATTCCGCGGGCGATGAGGCGCAGAACGTCGAGCTCACGCGAGGAAAGCTCCTCCAGCGGCGTGGGATCCAGTTCCGGCTCGAGTTCGTGCCGCCGCACGTGTCCGAGTACGACCTCCGCGGCGCGCGGAGACAGCCAAGCCGCGCCCTGGGCAGCCGCGCGTACGGCAACGGCGACCTCTTCGATCCTTGTGTCTTTGGCGAGGAAGCCACACGCTCCGGCACTCACCACGGCAGCGACGTCGGCGTCCTCGGAAGCGACGGTGAGCGCGACGACCCGCGCTTCGGGGTCGTGATCCATGATCACGCGCGTTGCCTCCGTACCTTCGAGGTCCGGCATTCTCACGTCCATCAGAACCACGTCCGGTCGAAGCTCGTCCGCGAGCCGGACCCCCATCCGCCCGCCGGACGCCTGCGCGACCACATCGATGTCCGGCTGGGCGTTCAAAAGCGAAGCCAATCCCGTCCGAAACAGGTCGTGATCGTCCACGACGAGCACCCGAATTGGCGCGTCCTCCCGAGCACCAGCATTCATCGCTATGTCATCCAATCTTTGCCCCGATTTACGGCCCTACGCGCGCCGCCCAGCGCGCCACCGCCAAACTCTCTACAAACTTCCGCAAATGAGTATACCGGACTCGTTCAGCGTGTTGAACGAGTCATGGGCACCAAGCCCTATTCCGTCACGGGCGAAGCGATGCCATAAATGCATCTGCAACTAACGCGGGGACGGTCGTGCAAGCAACAGAGCTCGCAGCCTCATGAGAACGGCTCCTTGGAAACCGGGCGAGGATCCTCCGAACCCCGGGTACCGGGGCCGGGAGGAGCGCACGGGCCAGAGCTGTGCTCCGGCCGGTGTGAGGACCTAGGGTGAGGGGCTGAGCTAGCGTGCGCTGCCGTCGGCGAGGCCCTTCGCCCAGTCCTGGAGCCGTCTAACGTGCGCTCCGGTCAAGCCGACGGCCGGGTCGGTGCTTACGAGAAGCGTCGGCGCCGCGCGAGCGCTCGCCCACACCGTGCAGCGGTCGTCGTGGGCGTCGTCGACCCATGCCAGCGGACGCAGAGGGTCGACGTTCGCCTCGATGCCCGCCACCTTCCAATGGGCGCTCGGCGGGCGGTCGCATTCGTCGAAGATCACGTGGGGCAGGGGTCCGGGCAGCTCGAGGGCGAGGGGGAGGTACTCGTTGGCCTTCTCTTCCCAACCCGTGCACCACACCAGCTCGAACGGCCCGGACAGCGCGCGCAGGTGCTCCCCAGCGGTGGCCGACAGCAAGTGCGCGATCCCGTCCACCATCTCGAACCGGCCGGCGGGCGGCCGCGCCGGGTCAAACCCGAACAGCGAGATCACTCCGTCGACGTCTATGAGAAGCAGAGGCTTTTCCATATCGAACACTTATCTGGGTCCGTCAGATTGTCAGCGATGGCGTCGATCGAAGTTCTGCCCCCGGTTGGGGCGCCGGCGGCAACCGCCGCGTGCGCGGCCAGAGATCTGCTGTACTTGGGGCCGCGGATTCAAGGCCGCTTCCCGCGTTGCCGAGTACCCAGCTTGAGGCCACGCAACGTGCCGCCGGCTTCCGCTCCAGGTTCACATCGATGACTCTTCTCTTAGGCATTCTGCTCGCGCTCGCCTGCGCGCTGGCCACCAACATCGGCTTCTTGTACAAGCACCGCGGCGCGTGCGCCGCCCCCGCCGTCGACGTGCGCCGGCCGCTCTGGTCGGCACGAGCGCTGTTCTCCTCCAAGCTGTTCGCGATCGGCATGGTGATCGCCACCGGCGCCTGGATCTTCCACGTCGCCGCGATGTCGCTGGCGCCGCTATCGCTCGTACAGGCAGTGCTAGCGGGGGGCGTCGTCTTGCTCGCCGTGATGGCCGAGCGCGTCTTCGGTCTGCGGATTGGCAAGCGCCAGTGGATCGGGCTGGGAATGACGGCGTTCGGGCTGATCCTGCTCGGCTTTACGCTGCCGGTCACGCACGGGACCGACTCGCGGTTCTCGGTGCCCGGCATGATCTCGTTCGAGACAGGCCTGATCGCGGCGGGCACGCTGCTGATCATGGGTCCTCGGATGGGGGCGCCGACCGAGCATCACGGCTTCATGCTCGGCGCGGCCGCCGGGATCCTGTTCGGCGTCTCCGACGTCTCGATCAAGGCGATCTCGGGTCTGGTCGGGGCCCACGGCTTCGAGGGACTCCTCAGCCCTTGGACGATCGTGACGATCGCCGCGTCGATCGCAGCCTTCTACGCGTCGGCAAAGGGGCTCCAGGACGGCGACGCCGTGCCGGTGATCGCGGTCACCGGGACCGCCGCCAACCTCGCCGGGATCATCGGCGGCATCAGCGTGTTCGGCGATCCGCTGTCGGCGAACCCCCTGCCGTTGGGCCTTGAGTGCCTGGCGTTCATGCTCGTGCTGTTCGCGGCGTGGCTCATGCCCGCGCCCGTCAGAGCCGCCCCGGCCGTTCAGGTCGCGGCGGCCTAGAGGCAGCCGGAGCCACACCCCGGCGCGGAGCCCCCTTGGGGGCGGAGCGCACTAAACCCTGCCGCTGCTCGCGTCGAGCAACACTCGGGCCACCTGCTCGGGATCGTCGTAGGTGGGTACGTGGCCGCACCCGCGCAGCACGACGATGCGTGCGGACGGGATCTGGCGTGCCGCGCGCTTGGCCTGATGGGGCAACAGGAGGCGATCGTGCTCGCCCCAGGCGATCGTCACCGGGACGGCGATCTGCTCGCCGCCGTCGAAATGATCGCGACCGATCGCGGGCAGGCTCTCGTCGAACCAGGGCGCGTCGGCGAGCGCGCGCAGCGACGCGGCGGCGTCCGGTGCAGGCACACGCTGCGGTCTGGCGATGAACCCACCGAGTGCGGCGGCGCGGAGCCGCGGTCGTCTCAGCAGGCGGTCGCCGGACGGCGCCAGCAGCCGCGCCACGCGGACGGCGATCCACAGGAAGGCCACCTGGTAGACGCGCTCCGCCGAGGTGTGGAAGCCGGCGGGCGAGAGCGCGGTGGCGGACCGCACGCGGCCTTCCCTCGCCAGCGCGAGCGCGATCCAGCCGCCGAGGGAGTTGCCGGCGACGTGCGGGCGGTCGAGGCCGAGCTCGTCGAGGAACTCGCCCACCAGCCCAGTCAGCGACGGGACGCCCGCGGGCGTGCCGGGCGGCGGCAACGGGGAGTCGGCGAAGCCAGGGAGATCGAGCGCCACCACGTCACGCTCGGCCGCCAGTCGGTCCAGCACGGGCTCCCAGACCTGCCAGCGACTGCCGATCCCGTGGATCAGGACGAGCGGTTCGCCGCTCCCGGCCCGGTGATAATTGAGACGCATTGGCGCAAGCATTGCATCACGGTGGCGCCAGGATGGATAATTGAGCCGCGGGTCAAACGCCGGTACCGTTGTACAAAACGGCGAACGGCTTACGAGGGAGTGTTATGGCGAGCACCGAGACCGCAGTCGGGACAGAGAAGGGCACGCTTCAGGAGCTGGCGCGCAAGCACCTGTGGATGCACTTCACGCGCTTGTCGGCTTATGACGATGCGGAGATTCCGATCATCGTGCGCGGCGAGGGATGCTACGTCTGGGATGAGCACGGCAACCGCTACCTCGACGGGCTCTCATCGCTGTTCTGCGTGAACATCGGCCACGGCCGCGCGGACATCGCCCAGGCGGGCGCCGACCAGGCCAAGGACCTCGGTTACTTCAACACCTGGACGTTCGCCCACCCGCCGGCGATCCAGCTCGCGGCGCGGGTGGCATCGCTGGCGCCGGGAGATCTCAACCGTGTGTTCTTCACGAGCGGCGGCAGCGAGGCCGTCGAGTCCGCGCTGAAGCTCGCCCGGCAGTACCACAAGCTCACGGGCAAGCCGAACAAGTACAAGTTGATCGCGCGCGAGATCGCGTACCACGGGACGAGCTTCGGCGCCCTCTCGGCGACCGGGATCACGAGCCTGCGCGAGCCGTTCGAGCCGCTCACCCCAGGTGCCCACCACGTGGTCAACACGAATACGTATCGGATGCCGCCCGGCATGACCGAGGCGGGCATGGCCGAGGCGATCGCCGAGAAGATCGAGTTCGAGGGGCCGGACACCGTGGCGGCCGTGATTCTCGAGCCGGTCCAGAACGCCGGCGGCTGCTTCACCCCGCCCGACGGCTACTTCGATCGGGTTCGAGAGATCTGCAACGAGAATGACGTGCTGCTGATCTCCGACGAGGTCATCTGCGCCTGGGGCCGCATCGGCGAATGGTTCGGCTGCCAGCGCTTCAACTATCTGCCGGACCTGATCACAACGGCCAAGGGGCTGACGAGCTCGTACGCGCCGATGGGCGCGGTGATCGCGTCCGATCGGGTCGTGGAGCCGTTCCTCCACGGGACGAACAGCTTCACCCACGGGTTCACGTTCGGCAGCCACCCCGTGGCCTCCGCGGTGGCGCTGGCGAACCTCGACGCGTTCGAGAACGACGGCATCCTCGAGAACGTTCGCGCCAACGAGGGCTACTTCACCGAGAAGCTCAACTCGCTCCGCGATCTCCCGATCGTCGGGGACGTTCGCGGTCTCGGCTACTTCCACGCGATCGAGCTCGTCAAGAACAAGGAGACCAAGGAGTCGTTCGACGACGACGAGTCCGAGGTGCTGCTGCGGGGATTCCTCTCCGGCGAGCTCTACCGGCGGGGCCTCATCTGCCGAGCCGACGACCGTGGCGACCCGGTGATCCAGCTCTCGCCGCCGCTGATCGCGGGGCCGGAGCAGTTCGATGAGATCGAGTCCATCCTGCGCTCGGTGCTGACCGAGGCCGGGGAGCGGATGCACGTACACAGCGGTTCCGAGCCACCACCGGAGAGCGAGTCACCGATCGTGACCGAGCGCTGGAGGGGGCGCTGACCCGGATGCTCGCAAGATGGGCGCCGCGTGCTGACCGTCGCTGACCTGCTGGCGGACTTGGACGTCCGCCTGCTGGCCGGCGAGGCGGGTCTCGAGCTGCCGGTGCGATGGGTCCACATCTCTGAGCTGCTCGATCCGACGCCGTGGCTGTCGGGTGGGGAGGTGCTGCTGACCACAGGGATGCAGCTCGACTCCGCCGAGCGGCAGGGGGAGTTCATCGCTCGACTCGCCGACCACCAGCTCGCCGCGCTCGGGTTCGGCACCGGCTTCGCCCATGCGGAGGTTCCGCCGGCGATCCTCGAGGTCGCCGCCGAACGGAGATTCCCGGTGTTCGAGGTCCCCTACGAGGTGCCCTTCATCGCGATCACGGAGGCGGCGTTCTCGCAGCTCGTCAACGAGCAGTACGCGGTTCTGCGCCGGGCGCTCGCCGCTCAGGAACGGCTGGAGCGGATCGTCCTATCGGAGCGCGGGCTCGACGCGGTGGCGGGCGCGCTCGCGACGCTGATCGGTGCCGCGGTCCTGGTGTTCGACCCCCGCGGCGAGCCCCTCGTGCAGCACGCCTTCCGGCGACCGGTCAGCGCTGAGGCACTGAACACGTTGCGCGCCGAGATCCGCGAGCGGGCTCGCCGGCGGGAAGCGCGCACGTTCATGCCCAGCGGCGAGGACGCGAGCCGCTCCCTGGCGTTCCCGGTCGCTTCCGACGGACCGCCGCGTCTGGGGGCCTCGGGCGCGGCGCGCATCCCCGAGGCGTGGCTCGTCGCGGTCAAGGACAGCGGGCCGCTGTCGGACTTCGACCGGCTGACGCTGCATCAGGCCGTGACGATCGTCGCGCTCGAGCTCCTGCGCTCACGGGTCGCCGGCGACACCGAGCGACGGCTCGCGGGGGACATCCTGGCGGCCGTCGTTCAGGGCGAGCTCACCGGGGCCGAGCTGACGCGCAGGCTGGAGCCGTTCGGTCTGGCGGACCGGGTCGCGGCGATCGTGATCGGGCGGCCCGGGACGGGCCGGGGCTCCCCGGCGCCGGTCGAGGCGGCCGTGTCGGCGGCGCTCCGCGACGACGCCGCGCCTGGCCTGGTCGCCTCGACGCAGTCGCTGACCTGCGCGCTCGTCGCGGGGATGGCCGAGGACGAGCTGTTCGCGGTCGGCGAGCGCGTCCGGGCGCGCCTCAGCGTCGAGCTCGGATCGTCGGTGCGCGTCGCCGTCGGTCGGGCCGTCCCGGGCGGCGAGGCGAGGCGGAGCTTCCACGAGGCCCGCTGCGCGCTCGAGGCTCTGGGGTTGATGATCCCCAGCGAGAACGGCTCGAACGGGGCCGGCCCGGATGGAGTGGCGGCATGGTCGCGGGTCGCGACGTACAAGGACCTCGGATCGTTCCAGCTGCTGCTCTCGTTGCAGGATGACGAGGCGCTGAAGCTGTTCTGCGACTCGATCCTCGGCCCGATCGAGGCTTCCGAAGGTCACTACGGCGGCGAGCTGATGCGGTCCTTGGAGGCGTTCATCGAAGAGAACGGGCAATGGGAGCGGGCGGCCCGCCGGCTCTATTGCCACCGTCACACGCTGCGTTACCGGATCCGCCGGGTCGAGGAGCTGACCGGGCGCAATCTGGGCAGCGCGAGAGATCGAATCGAGTTCTGGTTGGCGTTACGAGGAAGGGAGCTGGTTTCTTCACCATGATTGTCGGGGTCCCCACTGAGGTCAAAACTGACGAGTACAGGGTTGCGCTGACGCCGGCGGGCGTCCGCGAGCTGGTCGACGTCGGCCATGAGGTGCTGATCCAGAGCGGCGCCGGCGTCGGATCCGCCATCTCTGACGATGCCTATGCGGCGCAGGGCGCGGCGATCGTGCCCGACGCCGACGCTGTATTCGCCGGCGGCGAGCTGATCGTGAAGGTCAAGGAGCCACAGCCTCAGGAGGTCGAGCGCCTCGAGGCCCGCCACACCCTGTTCACCTACCTCCACCTCGCGGCCGAACCCGCCTTGACCCAGGGGTTGGTCGAGTCGGGGGCGACGTGCATCGCCTATGAGACCGTTGAGGACGAGCGCGGCCGGCTGCCGTTGCTCGCGCCGATGTCTGAGGTGGCGGGCAAGATCGCCACGCAGGCTGGAGCGTTCGTGCTCGAGAAGCCCCTCGGCGGCCGCGGCATCCTGCTCGGCGGGGTGCCGGGCGTGGCGGCCGCGAACGTGATGGTGATCGGTGGGGGCGTGGTCGGGATGCACGCCGCATTCATCGCCATGGGGATGGAGGCGACCGTCTACGTCTTCGACCGCAACCTCGATCGCCTGCGCGAGCTGGACATCGCGTTCGGCGGCCGCGCCGACACCTGCTTCGCCTCGACCCTGTCGATCGAGGAGCGGCTCCCCGACATGGACCTCGTGATCGGGGCGGTGCTGGTCCACGGCGCCCGGGCGCCCCACGTGATCACGCGCTCGCAGCTCGGACTGATGAAGCGCCACGCCGTGCTGGTCGACGTCTCGATCGACCAGGGCGGGTGCTTCGAGACCTCGCGTCCGACGACCCATTCCGACCCCACCTACGAGGTGGACGGGATCACTCACTACTGCGTCGCGAACATGCCGGGCGCCGTCCCGATCACCTCGACCTACGCGCTCACCAACGCGACCATGCCCTACGTGCTGCATTTGGCCTCGGCCGGGGTCGCCGACGCGGTGGCGCACAATCCCGGGCTGAAGCTCGGGGTCAACGTCGCCGGCGGCCACGTGACCTACGGGCCGGTGGCCGATGCGACCGGGTTTGACTACGTGCCGGTCGACGAGGCGCTGGGGGTGGCGGCGTAGGGCAGGGCTCTGCCTCGCGGGCTCGCGCGGGTGGCGCTGTGTATCGCCGGGTCCGGAGCGGGGGCACAGGGTGTGGCTCGATCGCCGGATCCGGGGCCTCAAATGCTGTACAACGCGACAACCTCGCCGCCGGCGTCCAGCCCTGTCGTATTACGCATGCTCTTCATGGTTAACGCGGCAGGCCTCGCCACTTGAGCCGGGATTGTCGTGCTCTGCAGGTTCTGGACGGGTGCGATGGCGCCGGCCCCCTTCCCCTTCTCCCCAGCCCCGTTTACCGGGCCGCCCCGTAAAAGGCGGCAGGGAAAGAGGGTGGGTGAGGGCGCCGGCGGGTCGCCGGAGCCCGTGGTCGACCCGCTCTGCTGCGCCGACCCCGCGACTTTGTCCGGAGAGTGTCACGGGAAACCTGCATAGCGCGTCAACACTGGCCCCAGGGGCGAGCCCTGTCGTATTACGCATGCTCTTCATGCATAGTTCGACAGGCCTCGCCATCTGGGCCGGGATTGTCGTGCTGTGCAGGTTTTGGACGGGTGCGATGGCGCCCGCTCCCGCCCCCTTCCCCAGCCGCGTTTACCGGGCCGCCCGCCAATCAGGGCCGCGGGTGTGCCTTGCCCCCGCAAGCTCTGAAGCGGCGCCCTGCTACCCTGCGCTTCCGCATGCCGACCACCAGCCAATTGATCCGTAAGGGTCGTACAGCACCGAAGAAGAAGCTCGCCACGCCCGGCCTGAAGTCGGGCAAGGGCCGCAAGAAGAAGGTCGCTGCTCCGCAGCGCCGGGGCGTTTGCACACGCGTGTATACGACCACCCCGAAGAAGCCGAACTCGGCCCTGCGCAAGGTCGCTCGTGTCCGGCTGACCAACGGGATGGAGGTCGGCGCGTACATCCCCGGCGAGGGTCACAACCTTCAGGAGCACTCGGTGGTGCTCGTCCGCGGCGGCCGCGTCAAGGACCTTCCGGGGTTCCGCTACAAGGTGATCCGCGGGACGCTCGACGCCGCCGGCGTCAGCGACCGCAAGAAGGCTCGCTCGCAGTACGGCGTCAAGGCGAAGTAGTGCCTCGCCGCGCTGCCGCACAGATCAGGACGATCGAGCCCGATGCGGTTCACCGCAACCGGATGGTCCAGCAGGTCATCAACAAGGTGATGCTGGACGGCAAGAAGTCGGTGGCCGAGCAGATCGTCTACGACGCCCTGGCGATTCTCGCCGAGCGGAGCGGCAAGAACCCGGTCGAGCAGCTCGAGGCGGGGGTCAAGGCGCTGACGCCGGTGCTCGAGGTCAAGTCACGGCGCGTCGGTGGCGCCACCTACCAGGTGCCGGTCGAGGTTCCGCCGCGCCGCGCCCGCACGCTCGCCGTTCGCTGGCTCGTCCAGTACGCCCGCGCGCGGCGCGAGAAGACGATGTCCCAGCGCCTCGCCAACGAGCTCCTCGACGCTCAGCAGCAGCAGGGCTCCGCGTACAAGCGCAAGGACGACGTCTACCGGATGGCGCAGGCCAACAAAGCCTTCGCGCATTACCGCTGGTAGGACGCCACGGCTACTCCGGCGGCGCTTGCCGCTGACGCGGCGCCAGGTTAAGCTGCCAGCGGTTGGGCGTTAGTTCGGGTCAGGTCTCGGACAGGAGCGGAGGTAAAGATGGTCCGGCAAGTGGTGGGGGCGAGTGGGGTCGCCCGCGTGAGATGGGCGTCGCTGCCGACGGTCGCGGCCGTGCTGGCGCTCGCCGGCGTGGCGATTGCCGCCGGGACGGTGCAGTTCGATGGCTCACCCGGAACGGGAGCGCCGCCGAGCAAGCTCGGTGGAGCGAAGATGCAGGCGTTCAAGCGTGACCATCGGCGGCGCTTCGCGAAGGTGACGACGGTCAGCGGCCCGACCGGCCAGGTCAGCTTCAGCGGCCCGGTCGTCCACCTCGTGGTCAGGAACCTGAACAAGAAGGGCTATTGGCGAACGTGGAGCAACGGCTACCGCGGCGACGTCTACTTCGCCCCTCCCCCCTCGACTACCATCACCCTCCCCCCGAACACGACGGCGTTCTACTTCTACGTGGAGCCGAACGACCCCACGAAGTTCAACGTGACGGCGACCGCGTCCGGAACAAGCTCTGGACCGGTGGAGGTGCTTGGCGCCGGGGGAGCGACGTTCTTCGGCTTCGTCGCCAAGGGAGGCGCGCACCTGAGCACGATCAAGGTGAGCTCGACCGATCGCCACCGGAGCAAGAAGCACCCCGGCGGATTCGCTCTGGGCGAGTTCGCCATCCACAAGGGCTGAGGCAGGGAAGAACGCGAGGGCCGCCCACCACACGGGACCGGGGGCTGCAGTGGGACAACCCTCGCGGCTTCGAAGAGTAGAGATCAAACGCGCCCGCCATGAGGGTCCCGCGGTGGCCATTGTCAGACTGCCGACGTTCCGCGTGACTGGGGTGTGCGCGAGGACACCGACGTGCCCGCCGGCGGCTCGTTCAACAGCAGGCCCCACATCGACGTGAACATCAGCACTACGGCACCCAGCGTCTCGAGGTAGAACCCCGTGCTCGGGGTGGAGCTGGCGTTCGCCAAGTGAGATGAGCTCAGCACGAGGCCGCTGGCGGTCGCGTCAGGAAGGTCCACGACCAGCGCGATCACGAGCGCGGCGACGCCGAGGATCCCGATGGCGAGCAGCGCGGGGCGGCTGGCGGTGCGCCATGCGCCGATCGCCAGGGCGGCGGCGCAGACGGCGATCACGGCCATCGCGTAGGAGTGATGCGAACCGGTCGAGACGGTCTTGACGATCGTCGTGCTCGCTGCGAGGCGGACCTTGAACAGCGTCGTGAACTCGGCCGCGATCAACAGCAGCGCGCCGACCAGGCCGCCCGCCAATATGCCCGCAGAGAAGACCCAGGAACCGCCGGCGGAGGGGCCGTCGGGGGCATCCTCGCGGGCCCGCGAGACCCCTCCGGAAACCACGGCTGCTCTGCTATATTCAGTGTTCGCCTCGGGCGGCGTCGCGTTCATCTGTGCTCGCTCCCGAGCATGGAGAATTCAAGCGATGGAGACGCTGACCTACTAGAGAATTGCCCCCTGTTGACAGCCGTGTCGTGAAGGGGCCCGCTGGGCCCTTTTTCATGGCCTCCCGCGGCTCCTGACGACCTTTTCAACCCACCGAAAATCATGCCCCGCAAGTTCACGCTAGAAAACACTCGCAATATCGGGATCATGGCCCACATCGACGCCGGTAAGACGACGACGACCGAGCGAATCCTCTATTACACCGGTCGGACCTACAAGATGGGGGAGGTTCACGAGGGCGCGGCCGTGATGGACTGGATGGAGCAGGAGCAGGAGCGGGGCATCACGATCACCTCGGCGGCTACGACCTGCGAGTGGAAGGGCCACCGGGTCAACATCATCGATACCCCCGGGCACGTCGACTTCACCGTCGAGGTCGAGCGCTCGCTGCGCGTGCTCGACGGCGCCATCGCGCTGTTCGACTCGGTCGCCGGCGTCGAGCCTCAGTCCGAGACCGTCTGGCGTCAGGCCGACAAGTACCGCGTCCCGCGGATCGCCTACATCAACAAGATGGACCGGATCGGCGCCGACTTCGACCGCGGCGTGCAGACCATGATCGACCGGCTCGGGGCCCATCCCGTTCCGATCCAGCTGCCGATCGGCTCCGAGGCCGACTTCCGCGGGATCGTCGACCTCGTCACGAACAAGGCGATCCTCTACAAGGATGAGCTGGGCAAGGAGCAGGACGTGATCGACGTCCCGGCCGAGCTCGCCGAGCAGGCCGCTGCCGCTCGCGAGCATCTGCTCGAGGAGGTCTCCCACTACGACGACGAGCTGCTCGAGATGATCCTCGAGGAGCACGAGATCCCGGTCGATCGCCTCAAGGCGGCGATCCGCAAGGCCACGCTCGAGATCCAGATGACCCCGGTCCTGTGCGGCTCGAGCTTCAAGAACAAGGGCGTACAGCCGCTGCTCGACGCGGTGCTCGACTACCTGCCCAGCCCGCTCGACGTGCCCGCGGTTGAGGGTGTCGAGCCCGCCAAGGGGTCGACAAACGGCGATGAGGCTACGGCCGTGCGCCACGCCTCTGACGACGAGCCGTTCGCCGCGCTCGTGCACAAGATCATGGCCGACCCGTACGTCGGCAAGCTCACCTACTTCCGGGTCTACTCGGGCCGCCTCGAGGCCGGCGCCAGGGTCCTGAACGTGACCACCGGACGGACCGAGCGGATCGGCCGCATCCTGATGATGCACGCCAACGACCGCGAGGAGGTCAAGGAGGTCTACGCCGGCGACATCGCCGCCGCCGTCGGGATCAAGCAGGTCGCCACCGGCGACACGCTCGCCGCCCCCGACCGCCCGATCAAGCTCGAGACGATCGAGTTCCCCGAGCCGGTAATCAAGGTGGCGATCGAGCCGAAGACAAAGGCCGATCAGGAGAAGATGTCGACCGCACTCGGCCGTCTCGCCGAGGAGGATCCGACGTTCCAGGTCCGGACCAACGAGGAGACCGGCCAGACCGAGATCTCCGGGATGGGCGAGCTGCACCTTGAGGTGCTGGTCGACCGGATGCTGAGGGAATTCAAGGTCGAGGCCAACGTCGGCCGTCCGCAGGTCTCCTACCGCGAGACGATTCGCGGCACCGCCGACAAGATCGAGGGACGCTTCGTGCGCCAGACCGGTGGCGCCGGCCAGTACGGAATCGTCTACATCAACGTCGAGCCGTCGCCCGGCGAGGGGTTCGACTTCGTCAACAAGATCAAGGGCGGGGCGATCCCCACCGAGTTCATCCCGGCAGTCGAGAAGGGCGTCGAGGAGGCGCTGGAGAACGGTCCGCGGGCGGGCTACCCGATGGTCGACGTGCGCGTCACGCTGACCGACGGCAAGTACCACGACACGGACTCCTCGGAGATCGCCTTCAAGGTCGCGGGCTCGCTGGCGCTGAAGGAAGCGGTGAGGCGGGCCAAGCCGGTCCTGCTCGAGCCGATCTTCTCCGTCGAGGTCGTCACGCCCGAGGACTTCATGGGCGATGTGATCGGCGATCTCAATCGCCGGCGCGGACACGTGCAGGGGATGGAGCAGCGCGGGAACGCCCAGGTCGTGAGTGCCTACGTGCCCCTCGCAGAGATGTTCGGTTACGCGACCGATCTGCGGTCAAACACCCAGGGCCGCGCGACCTACACGATGCAGTTTGAGCGGTACGACGAGGTTCCCGCGAACATCGCCGAGAAGGTCGTCGGCGAACTGCAACCCGCATAGCAGTCAGCGCGGACGGAAGTCAACTATATTTGCAAAGTTCGCCTTCAGGGCGAGCAGAACCACTGAACGAGAAGGAGCGACACCAAAGTGGCGAAAGCCAAGTTCGAGCGCGACAAGCCCCATGTCAACGTCGGGACCATCGGTCACATCGACCATGGCAAGACGACGCTGACCGCCGCCATAACCAAGGTCCTCAACGAGAAGTTCGGCGGAACCGAGGTGCGGTCGTTCGAATCGATCGACAACGCTCCTGAAGAGAAGGCGCGCGGGATCACGATCGCGACCTCCCACGTCGAGTACCAGACCCCCAACCGGCACTACGCACACGTCGACTGCCCGGGCCACGCCGACTACGTCAAGAACATGATCACCGGCGCCGCTCAGATGGACGGCGCGATCCTGGTCGTGTCCGCGGCCGACGGCGCGATGCCGCAGACGCGCGAACATATCCTGCTCGCCCGTCAGGTCGGCGTCCCCTACATCGTCGTGTTCCTCAACAAGGTCGACATGGTCGACGACCCCGAGCTGCTCGAGCTAGTCGAGGTCGAGATCCGCGACCTGCTCTCCGAGTACGAGTTCCCCGGCGACGACATCCCGTTTGTCGCGGGCTCCGCGCTGAAGGCGCTCGAGGGCGATGAGGAGCAGGAGTCCAAGATCCTCGAGCTCGCCGAGGCGCTAGATAGCTATATCCCCGAGCCCGTCCGCGACCTCGACAAGCCGTTCCTGATGCCGGTCGAGGATGTGTTCTCGATCACCGGCCGCGGCACGGTGGCGACCGGCCGCGTCGAGCAGGGAATCATCAAGACTGGTGAGACCGTGGAGATCGTGGGCATCCGCCCGACGACCTCAACGGTCGTGACCGGGGTCGAGATGTTCAAGAAGATCCTCGATCAAGGTCAGGCGGGAGACAACGTCGGCTGCTTGCTGCGCGGCACCAAGCGCGACGACATCGAGCGCGGGCAGGTGCTCTGCAAGCCGGGTTCGATCACCCCTCACACCAAGTTCAAGGCCGAGGTCTACGTCCTGAAGAAGGAGGAGGGCGGCCGTCACACGCCGTTCTTCACCGGTTACCGGCCGCAGTTCTACTTCCGCACGACCGACGTCACGGGCGTGGCCCAGCTGCCCGAGGGCACCGAGATGGTCATGCCGGGTGACAACGTCCAGATGGAGATCGAGCTGATCCAGCCGATCGCCATGGACCAGGGTCTGCGGTTCGCGATCCGCGAGGGCGGCCGTACGGTCGGTTCGGGGGTCGTCACCGAAGTCATTCAGTAGTTATAGGGCGGCGCGGCCCTTCGGCCGCGCCGCCTTTTTTTCGCAAAAGAGATACGACCTTTTCTGGGGCGGGACCCGCAACCCGGGTGTCGCCCCATTTGACTGAGAAATTACGTGGCAACAATCGCCCAAAACAAAATCCGGATTCGCCTGAAGTCGTATGACCACACGGCGATCGAGACGGCGGCCAAGGAGATCGTCGAGACGGCGACGCGCACCGGCGCGACCGTCTCTGGTCCCGTACCGCTGCCCACGGAGAAGAACGTCTACTGCGTGATCCGGTCGCCCTTCAAGGACAAGGACTCGCGCGAGCAGTTCGAGATCCGCACCCACAAGCGACTGATCGATATCCACCAGCCGACGCCGAAGACCGTCGACTCGCTCCAGCGGCTCGACCACCTCCCGGCGGGCGTGGACATCGAGATTCGCCTGGCTTCGTAGTCCGCATGGCCGCGATCCTCGCTCGCAAACTCGGGATGACGCAGCGGTTCCTCGACGACGGCAAGGTCGAGCGGGTGACCGTGCTCGAGGCCGGCCCGTGTCCGGTGACGGCGATCCGCACGGTCGATCGCGACGGTTACGAGGCGGTGCAGCTGGCCTTCGGGCAGTGCAAGGAGAAGTCACTGTCGAAGGCGGAGCTCGGGCACCTTCGCAAGGCGGACACGTCCGCACACCGCCACGTCCGCGAGTTTCGCGACGAGGCCGGCGAGCTGCTCGTCGGCCAGACGGTCACCGCGGAGGCATTCGCCTCCGGCGATCGCGTGAAGATCTCGGGCGCCTCCAAGGGCAAGGGCTTTCAGGGGACGATCAAGCGCCACAACTTCAAGAGCGGCCCGAAGTCGCACGGCTCGCACAACGTCCGCGCGCCAGGCTCGATCGGTGCCTCGGCGACCCCGTCGCGTGTGTTCAAGGGGCTGCGAGGCCCCGGGCGGATGGGTGGCGGACGGGTGACCCAGCGCGGCCTGACGGTGGTAGAGGTGATCCCGAAGCAGAACCTCCTGTTGGTCCGGGGCGCTGTCCCCGGCCCCAAGGGAGGCGTCGTGGAGGTGCGGTCCGATGGCTAGGACGGCCGCCCGGCTCGGCGGCGGCAAGCCGGTCAACCTCGACGCTTCGGCATTCGAGGCGCGCTTCAACATGCCGCTGGTCCACGAGACCGTGCGCGCCGAGCTGAACGCGCGCCGGCAGGGCACGGCCTCGACGAAGACCCGCGGCGAGGTCCGGGGCGGCGGCGCGAAGCCGTGGCGGCAGAAGGGAACGGGTCGGGCGCGTGCGGGCTCGTCGCGCTCGCCGCTGTGGCCCGGAGGCGGCACGGTATTCGGACCGACCCCGCGCCACTACACGGTCAAGGTCAACCGCAAGGCGAGGCGGGCCGCACTGCGCAGCGCGCTGTCGGTGCACGCCGAGCGGGAGTCGCTGGCGGTATTCGATGCCTCGGCGTTCACCGAGCCTTCGACCGCGCAGGCCGTCGAGTTGCTCGGGGACTGGGAGGCGTCGGGCCCGACGCTCGTGCTCCTCGGCGACGAGGAGGCGGCCGCCGGGAAGTCATTCCGCAACCTGGTGGCAGTCGACGTGATGCCGGTCTCGCACGCCGGTGTCGCCGACGTGATCGGGGCGGCCTCGCTGCTGGTGTCCGAGGTGGCGCTGCCCGAGCTCGTCGCGCGGGCCGCCGGCGCCGGTCGCTCGGCCGAGGAGAGCGAGTGATGGAGCCCAGCCAGGTGATCATCCGTCCGGTCGTCTCAGAGAAGTCGTTCGTGCTCGCCGAAGCCGGGAAGTACACGTTCCGGGTACACGAGCGCGCGCACAAGACGCAGATCCGCCAGGCGATCGAGCAGCTGTTCGACGTGCACGTCATCGAGGTCCGCACCGCGTCCGTCAAGAGCAAGCCGAAGCGCCGCGGCCAGATCGCGGGACGCACGCGCCGGTGGAAGAAGGCGATCATCCAGGTTCGACCCGGCGAGACGATCCCGATCTTCAGAGGTCTGGAGGGGAACGAGTAAATGCCGATCCGCAATCCCAAGCCCACCTCTCCCGGACGCCGGTTCGTCACGTATCCGGACTACGCGGAGATCACCCGCGCCCAGCCCGAGAAGTCGCTCACCGAGGGGCTCAAGAAGTCGGGCGGACGGAACTCCAACGGTCGCAAAACCGCTCGCCACCGCGGCGGCGGGGCGAAGCGGCTGTACCGGAAGATCGATTTCAAGCGCCGCAAGGACGGGGTTCCGGCGAAGGTCGCCCACATCGAGTACGACCCCAACCGCTCCGCCTACATCGCGCTGCTGCACTACGCCGACGGCGAGAAGCGCTACATCCTCGCGCCCCAGCGGCTGCGCGTCGGAATGACCGTGCAGTCCGGACCGAGCGCCGACATCCGCGTCGGCAACAGCCTGCCGCTGGCGAACATGCCACCCGGCACGTCCGTTCACAATGTCGAGCTGGTCCCCGGCCGCGGCGGTCAGCTCGCCCGCGCCGCCGGCGTGGGCATCCAGCTGCTGGCGAAGGATGGCGACTACGTGACGCTGCGCCTTCCGTCGGGCGAGATGCGGATGGTGCGCGCGGAGTGCCGCGCCACCGTCGGCACGATCGGCAACACCGACCACCAGAACGTGAAGATCGGCAAGGCCGGGCGCAAGCGTCACATGGGCGTCCGTCCGCAGACCCGCGGCACGGCGATGAACCCCGTCGACCACCCGCACGGGGGCGGCGAGGGCTCGACGACGCCGGGGCGTCATCCGGTGACGCCGTGGGGCGTACCGACGCTCGGGTACCGGACTCGCCCCAAGAACAAGAAGTCGGATCAGTACATCGTCCGTGGCCGGAGGAGAGGTAAGAAGCGGTGAGTCGATCGAGCAAGAAGGGCCCGTTCGTCGAAGAGCGCCTGATGGCGCGGATCGAGGCGATGAACACCTCGGGCGAGAAGCGGATGGTCAGGACGTGGTCGCGGACCTCGACGATCTTCCCGGAGATGGTCGGTCACACGATCGCCGTCCACGACGGGCGCAGGCACGTGCCGGTGTTCATCTCGGAGTCGATGGTCGGGCACAAGCTCGGCGAGTTCGCGCCCACGCGGCTCTATCGGGGTCATGCCGGAACAGGACGGAGGCGGTAGTGGCTGACGAGCCCGAACAGAAGCCCAAGCGCCGGCGCAAGTCGCGGAAGGCCGAGGCCGAGTCGGAGGCCGCATCCGCCTCCGAGGGGACGGAGACGACGTCCGCGTCTGAAGCCACGCGCCAGGAGATCGAGACGCAACCGCAGGATGAGACTACGCGACTGGCTTCATCCGAGGACGCCGCTCCTGAGCAAGAGGCTCCCGACGAGGTCGAACCCACGGCTGAGGATATTGCGGCCGAGGAGGCCACCGAGGTTGAGCTCGAGGCCGATGATGAAGCGGAGGGCGAGTCCGAGCTGCCCGAGGACGACTCCGAGGATGAAGACATTGAGGAGCACGAAGCCGAGGAGGCGGAGCCTGAGGCTGAGGCGCCTAAGCCCTCACGCCGGCGCCGTCGCGGCGCCGCCGCCGAGGAGGCTCAGCCGGCTCCTGCCCCGACGCGCCGGCGGCCCCAGCGGGATCCCTCTTTGCCGCCCCCGGAAGTGCGGGCGCAGGCCAAGTACGTGCGGTCCTCGGCGCGGAAGGCGCGGCTGGTCTGCGATCACCTCCGCGGGAAGAGCGTTGAGGAGGCGCGAGCTATCCTCGCTTACACGCCGCGTGCGATCGCGCGCGACTGGAGCAAGCTCCTCGAGTCTGCGGTCGCGAACGCCGAGCACAACCACGAGCTCGTCGGCGAGGACCTGTACGTGAAGGCGATCCACGCCGACGAGGGTCCGACTATCCCGCGGTTTCAGCCGCGCGCGATGGGTCGCGCGACGCGGATCCGCAAACGAACGAGTCATCTGACGA
Source organism: uncultured Solirubrobacterales bacterium (assembly GCA_963810015.1). Lineage (GTDB taxonomy): Bacteria > Actinomycetota > Thermoleophilia > Solirubrobacterales > Solirubrobacteraceae > Palsa-465. Next base: position 23,467 of record CAWEMC010000030.1, on the reverse strand, counting down.
TCTTGCTCACGCCGAAGGAATAACCATGGGTCAAAAAGTTCATCCCGAATCAATTCGCGTGGGCTACATCCACGACTGGAAGTCGAACTGGTTCAACGAGCGCCACTTCGCCGACTACCTGCACGAGGACACGCAGATTCGCAACCACATCATCGGCCGGCTCTCGCACGCGGGCCTCTCCGACATCACGATCAAGAAGAACGCCACGGAGGTGGAGATCAACATCCACACCGCCAGGCCCGGGATCGTGATCGGGAAGTCCGGGTCCGAGGTCGATCAGCTGCGCCGCGACCTGCACCGGATCACCGGCAAGCAGGTCAAGGTCAACATTCTCGAGATCAAGCGCCCCGAGCTGGACGCGCGCCTGGTGGCGCAGTCGATCGCCGAGCAGCTCCAGAACCGCGTGGCGTTCCGCCGCGCGATGAAGCGTGCCCTGACGAGCGCGATGCGCTCCGGCGCCAAGGGCGTCAAGGTCCAGGTCTCGGGGCGGCTGGGCGGCGCCGAAATGGCCCGCACCGAGGGCTACTCCGACGGTCGTGTGCCGCTGCACACGCTCCGAGCGGACATCGACTACGGCTTCCACGAGGCGCGCACCACGTTCGGACGGATCGGCGTCAAGTGCTGGATCAACAAGGGCGAGATCATGCCCGAGGGCTACACCGGCGCCGATCTGACGATCATGGATGAGCCGGCCCCGCAGGCGCCCGACCGCGGTGGGCGCGACGGCCGTGGCGGTCGCGACGGCCGCGGGCGCGGCGGTGGCGGCTCCGGTGGCGGCCCGGGTGGACGCGGCGGTCCCGGTGGACGTGGCGGTTCCGGCGGCGGTCCGGGCGGACGCGGCGGTTCCGGCGGCGGTCCGGGCGGACGCGGCGGTTCCGGCGGTGGTCCGGGTGGACGTGGCGGTGGCCCTGGTGGCCGCGGCGGCGGAGCGCCTGGTCGTGGCCGCGGTGGCCGCGGCTCGGGCCCCGGTCGTGGCGGTTCCGGTGGTGGCGGTGGCGGTGGCGGCGGGCGCGGGCCTCGTAGCTCCGGTAACGGTCCGGGCGGGAACGGAGGCGGTGGGCGCTAGATGCTGTCCCCCAAACGGGTAAAGCACCGCAAGCAGCACCGCGGTCGTCGCGCGGGACTCTCGCGCGGGCAGGTCAAGGTCCAGTTCGGGGAGTACGGGCTGAAGGCGCTCGACGCCGGCTGGCTCACGAACCGCCAGATTGAGGCTGCTCGAATCGCGATGACGCGCAAGATCAAGCGCGGCGGGAAGGTGTGGATCAACGTCTATCCCGACAAGCCGTTCACCAAGAAGCCGGCCGAGACCCGGATGGGGTCGGGCAAGGGCAACCCTGAAGGGTGGGTCGCGGTCGTGAAGCCCGGGCGGGTCATGTTCGAGCTGGCGGGCGTGCCCGAGCCGCTGGCGCGTGAGGCGATGCGCCTGGCCGGTCACAAGCTTCCGGTGCGCACGAAGTTCGTGATGCGGGAGGACGCATGAAGCCGAGCGAGCTGCGCGACATGGGCGACGCCGACCTGCGCGACCACCTCGGGACGGCGCGGCGCGAGCTGTTTGGGCTGCGGTTCCAGCACGCCACGGGTGAGCTGGACAACACAGCCGGACTTGCCCGGGCCAAACGGGAAGTGGCTAGGGCTTTGACGATTGCGCGTGAACGAGGACTTGAGTTATGAGTGAAGAGAACGACACCACTGAGACGCCAGAGACGCCGGAGGCTTCGGCGCCGGAGGAGGAGACGACGTCTGAGGCACCGCACGCGAGTGCCTCAGACGCCGCCTCCACCCCCGACGAGTCGGCACCTTCGACGGCGGCGGGTGTAGCTCCCGCGCCACCGAAGGAGCGGCGGCGGGGGCGACGGGCCACCAAGGCGACACGGACCCCTGTCCGTGCGCCGCGGACTCCTGAGGAGCGGCATGCTGACCGCTTGGTCGAGCGTAAAGCCAAGGCTGGGGCGCGGCGGGTGGAGCGTGAGCGGGCTCGGGCGAAGGCTCGGGCGGGTAAGCATGAAACGACGGAGACGGCGCCACGCGAGCATGCGCCCGGCGTTCAGAAGGTGCGCCAGGGAGTCGTCGTGTCCGACGCCGCGGACAAGACGATCACGGTGCGGATCGACACGACCGGGCGCCACCGTCGCTACCAGAAGATCGTCCGGACGTCGCGGACGCTGCACGCCCACGACGAGCGCAACGACGCGCACGTCGGCGACACCGTGATCGTCCGCGAGAGCCGCCCGCTGTCCCGCACCAAGCGCTGGCGGCTGATCGAAGTCGTGGAAAGGGCGAAGTAGGGTGGTTCAGAACGAGACCCGGATGCGCGTCGCGGACAACACCGGCGCTCGCGAGATCCTGGTGATCCGCGTGAAAGGCGGTCATCGCCGTCGATATGCGGGCGTGGGAGATGTCGTCACGGCCACGGTCAAGCAGGCGACCCCGCAGGGGTCCGTCAAGAAGGGCGAGGTCGTGACCGCGGTAGTCGTTCGCACGAAGAAGTCATACGGGCGCGAGGACGGGACCTACATCGCCTTCGACGAGAACGCCGCGGTGCTGATCGACAACCAGAACAATCCGCGCGGGACCCGTATCTTCGGCCCGGTGGCCCGAGAGCTGCGCGAGCGCAACTTCATGAAGATCGTGTCCCTCGCCCCCGAGGTGCTGTAGTCATGCGGATCAAGAGCGACGACCAGGTGATCGTGATCGGTGGCAAGGACCGCGGCAAGCGCGGCAAGGTGCTGCGCGTCGAGCCCAAGAAGAACCGCGTGTACGTCGAGGGCCTGAACATCGTCAAGCGCCATCAGAAGCCGCGCCAGGTGGCCGGCGCCCAGCGAGCCGAGACGGTCGGTGGCGTAATCGAGCGCGAGGGGCCGATCCACATGTCGAACGTGATGCTCATCGACCCGCGGGACAGCAAGCCGACCCGCGTCGGAATCGAGATCGAGGACGGCAAGCGCTACCGGGTGGCGAAGCGCAGTGGCACTAGATTGGACTAGGACGATATGCCCGCACGATTGAAGACCCGATATCTGGAGGAGATCCGACCCTCGCTCGTCGAGCGGTTCGGCTACTCGACCCCGATGCAGGCGCCGAAAATCGAGAAGATCACGGTGAATATGGGCGTCGGTGACGCCAAGCAGGATTCGAAGGTGCTCGAGTCGGCGACCGAGCAGCTGGCGACGATCACCGGTCAGCGGCCGAGCGTGCGCCGCGCCCGGAAGTCGATCGCACAGTTCAAGGTCCGAGAGGGGATGCCCGTCGGGGTCGCCGTGACCTTGCGCAACGAGCGCTGCTACGAGTTCCTCGACCGGCTGATGTCGGTGGCGATCCCCCGGATCCGCGACTTTCGCGGTCTGAGCCCGCGGTCGTTCGACGGCCGGGGCAACTACTCGCTGGGGGTCCGCGAGCAGATCATCTTCCCCGAGGTCGACTACGACGAGATCGATCAGGTCCGCGGCCTCGACATCACGATCACGACGAACGCCGCCAGCGATGATGAGGCGTTTGCCTTGCTCGAGGCGCTCGGCATGCCGTTTTCGAAGGAGGGCCGCCCCGAGGCGGCCGCGACCAGGAATTAGAAGGAGAACATGGCCAAGGTTTCCCAACGCGTTCGCCAGCAGCGGCCGCCCAAGTACAAGACCCGGGGGTACACCCGGTGCCGTCGCTGCGGCCGTGCGCGCGCCGTCTACCGCAAGTTCGGGGTGTGCCGGATCTGCCTGCGAGAGCTGGCCCACAACGGCTACATCCCCGGCATGACGAAGTCCAGCTGGTGATCCCATGTCGATGACCGATCCAATCGCCGACTTCATGACGCGCCTGCGCAACGCGGCGAGGGCGCAGCACCAGGACGTCCGGATTCCATCCTCGAAGCTGAAGCGCGAGCTCGCGCGGATCCTCAAGGAGCAGGGCTACATCGAGTCCTACGAGATCCAGCCGCCGACGGGGGGCCATCCCGGCGAGGAGATCGCGATCACGCTGAAGTACACAGAAGATCGCAAGCCGGTGATCACAGGGATCCAGCGCGTCTCGCGTCCCGGCCGTCGCACGTACGTGGATCACGCCCATATACCCCGCATCCAGGGCGGGATGGGTACCGCGATCATCTCGACCTCCAAGGGAGTCATGACCGGCCACGAGGCGCGCCAGGAAGGCGTCGGCGGCGAGGTCGTGGCTCGCGTCTGGTAGACCCCTGATCACGACATGTCCCGCATCGGAAAGCAACCAATCCCAGTGCCTGCGGGCGTGACCGTGGCGATCGAGCCTGAGCGCGTGACGGTCAACGGGCCCAAGGGCGAGCTCTTCGAGCACATCAACCGCGACATCAAGGTCGAGCAGGTCGACGACCACATCGTGGTCACCCGACCGACCGACCGAGGTGAGCATCGCGCGCTGCACGGGTTGACGCGGACGCTCGTGGCCAACATGGTCAAGGGCGTGACCGACGGCTTCGAGAAGCGCCTCGAGATCCAGGGCGTCGGCTATCGCGCCCAGTTGCGCGGCCGCGACCTGGAGCTCGCGCTGGGCTACTCGCACCCGGTCTCGGTCAAGGCGCCCGACGGCATCGAGTTCGAGGTTCCCCAGCCGACGCGGATCGTCGTCAAGGGCCCGTCGAAGCAGCGGGTCGGAGAGGTCGCCGCGTACATCCGCAAGCAGCGCAAGCCCGAGCCCTACAAGGGCAAGGGGATCCGCTACGAGGGCGAGTACGTGGCGCGGAAGGTAGGTAAGCGGGCGTGACCGTTCAAACGAAACCGGCCAAGCGGCTCAAGCGCCGCCGCCGCGTCCGCGCGAAGGTCCATGGCAGCGCGGAGCGCCCGCGGATCTCGGTGTTCCGCTCAAATCGGGGCCTGTTCGCCCAGCTCATCGACGACGAGTCGGGCCGCACGCTCGCGGCGGCGAACTGGACCGAGGCGGAGCTCCGCTCCTTGAAGCCGATGGACCAGTCGCGGCGGATCGGTGAACTGCTCGCCGAGCGAGCGAAGTCCGCGGGCGTCGAGAGCGCGGTGTTCGATCGCGGCGGCTACAAGTATCACGGTCGCGTTAAGGCACTCGCCGACGGGGCCCGCGAGGGCGGACTGGCGTTCTAGAGCCGCTACTCTGGCATTCGGCATGGCAACACGAGATCGCTCAGTTTCCGCAACGGGCCTGGACCTACAGGAGCGCGTCGTCGAGATCAACCGCGTGGCGAAGGTCGTCAAGGGAGGCCGGCGGTTCTCGTTCACCGCGCTGGTCGTCGTCGGCGACGAGCGCGAGGTGGTCGGCATCGGCTACGGCAAGGCCAACGAGGTGCCGGTGGCGATTCAGAAGGGCGTCGAGCGGGCCAGGAAGAACCTTTATCGCGTGCCGCGGCACGGCTCGACGATCACGCACCAGGTCGAGGGCGTGTTCGGCGCCGGCCGGGTCCTTCTGAAGCCGGCCGCGCCCGGAACCGGCGTCATCGCCGGCGGCGGCGTGCGCGCCGTGCTCGAGCTGGCTGGGATCCACGACATCCTCTCCAAGAGTCTCGGTTCGCAGAACCCGATCAACCTCGTCAAGGCGACAATGGCCGGGCTCGAGTCTCTACGAACTCCTGATGAGGTCGCCGCTATCCGCGGCTTGTCCGTGAACCAGGTCCTTGGGCTTACGTCCGAGCCGGCGCTCACGTCCGAGCCTCCGTCCGCTGCCCCCGACGCGGCGCTCGCGTCCGAGCCTACGCCCAGCGCCCCCGACGCCGGAGGGGCGAACGGTGACGAAGGGCCAACCACGCGAGGGGGCGCGGACGCAGGCTCCGACGCCGCTGAAGCAGCGGAGCCCGCGGCAGAGGCCTCCTCGTGAGCGAGCTCGTCATCACTCAGCTTAAATCAAGCAATGGAGCCGATAAGCGCCAGCGGGATACGTTGCGCTCGATTGGGCTGCGCCGGATTGGGCAGAGCGTTACGCGGCCTGATTCGCCGCAGCTGCGCGGGATGATTCACAAGGTTCGGCATCTGGTCGAGGTTTCGGAAGATGGCTGAGACCGACGAGCGGATCGGGCTCCACAACCTGAAGCCCGCCCCGGGGTCGCGCCGACCGCGTAAGCGCATCGGCCGGGGCGAGGGCTCCGGGACCGGCAAGACCGCCGGGCGCGGTCAGAAGGGTTGGGGCTCGCGGTCGGGCGCCAAGCGCCGGTATCGATTCGAGGGCGGGCAGAACCCGATCCACATGCGGATGCGCAAGCTGCGCGGTCCGACCATGAAGAAGTCGATGCCCTTCGAGCCGTTCCGCACCCGGACGCAAGCCGTCAACCTGCTCGACCTCGAGGCACGGTTCGAGTCCGGCGCTTCCGTCACGCTCGAGGCGATGAAGGCCAACGGGCTGGCGACGCGCAAGGACATCCCGGTCAAGGTGCTCGCCAAGGGTGAGCTGACCAAGCCGCTGACCGTACATGCGCACGGCTTCAGCCAGAACGCCCGCGAGCAGATCGAGGCTGCCGGCGGAACCTGCCAGATAGTCGTCGTGACAACGGCGCCAGGGGAGAGCTAGCCGAAATGGTCTCCACGATCCTAGGCGCGTTCAGGGTCGCTGACATCCGTAAGAAGGTCCTGTTCACGGCTGGGATCCTGGCGCTCTACCGGCTCGGGACGCACATCCCGGCGCCGGGGATCAGCGCCAGCGCCGTCAAGGCCGTCAGCCAGCAGCTGAGCGGCAATGGGATCTTCGGGCTCCTGAACCTGTTCTCCGGTGGCGGCCTGGGCCGGATCGCGATCTTCGCGCTCGGGATCATGCCCTACATCACCGCCTCGATCATTCTCCAGCTGCTACAGGTCGTGGTGCCGTCGCTGGAGAAGCTCCAGAAGGAAGGCGAGGTCGGCCAGGCCCGGATCACCCAGTACACGCGCTACCTGACCGTCGGTCTGGCGTTCGCTCAGTCGATCGGCTACGTGTTCCTGTTCAAGAGCTTCCAGGCGCAGGCCGGCGTGACGCTGATCCCGAACTTCACGCTGGCCAAGGTGTTCCTGATCGTGATCTCGCTGACCGCGGGGTGCGTGCTGCTGATGTGGATGGGCGAGCTGATCACCCAGCGCGGGATCGGCAACGGCATCTCGCTGTTGATCTTCGCCAGCATCGTGTCCCGCATCCCGAGCGGCGTGCACGCCTGGTGGACGAACCCGGACCAGGTGTTCAAGGTGATCATGCCGTTCATCGTGGTCGGCGTGGTCGCCGCGATCGTCTTCGTCCAGGAGGGGCAGCGCCGCATCCCGATCCAGTACGCCAAGCGGGTGATCGGCCGGCGGATGACCCAGGGTGGGCAGACGTACCTGCCGCTGCGCGTCAACATGGCCGGGGTGATTCCGGTCATCTTCGCCGCGAGCGTGATGGCGATCCCGCCGACGATCGGCCAGCTGGTCGGCCAGAACCGGAAAAACTTCGGCACCAACCTGGCGACGTTCTTCAGCCCCCAGGGGTGGCACTACGTCCTGGGCGAGAGCCTCCTGATCATCGTGTTCACGTACTTCTACACGGCGGTCACGTTCAACCCCGTCGACCAGGCCGACAACCTCAAGAAATACGGGGGCTTCATCCCTGGGGTTCGACCAGGTAGGCCCACGGCCGAGTTCCTCGACCGCATCCTGGCTCGCCTGACGTTCCCAGGAGCGTTGTTCCTGGCCGCGGTCGCCGCGCTGCCGACCGTCCTGATCAATCAGACCAGCGCGAACTTCTTCTTCGGTGGCACGTCGATCCTGATCGTGATCGGCGTGGCGCTCGACACGATGAAACAGCTCGAGGCGCAGCTGATGATGCGCAACTACGAGGGCTTCTTGAAGTAGCTGTGGCCCCGGCGCGAGCCGGGGCGGTGGTTGCCTTTCACCGAGGTCGCCGGTCCCGATACAGTGAGCCCTCATGTCCGAGCTTGACCTGATTCTGTTCGGCCCGCCCGGCGCGGGCAAAGGGACGCAGGCAGAGCGGCTGCGCACCGACTTCCAGCTTCCGTTCATCTCCACGGGGGAGATGCTCCGCGCGAACGTCAAGGACGGGACCGAACTCGGCCGGCGGGCGCAGGAGTACATGGATGCCGGTGAGCTCGTCCCCGATGACCTGATCGTCGCGATGGTGGCGGATCGTCTCCTGCGGGACGACGCCCAGGACGGTTTCATCCTCGACGGCTTTCCGCGGACGATCGAGCAGGCCGAGGCGTTGGACAAGCAGCTCGCAGATCTCGGCCGCCGCGTGACCGCGGCGTTGCTGATCGACGTGCCCGACGACGAGGTCGTCCGCCGGCTGGCGGGCCGCCGCGTGTGCGTCAAGGCCGGCCACAACTACCACGTCGAGTTCGACCCGCCAAAGCGCGACGCGGTGTGCGATCAGGACGGATCGCGGTTGATACAGCGTGACGACGACCAACCCGACGTGATCCGCAACCGTCTGCGCGTCTATCACGAGAAGACCGCGCCGCTGATCGACTACTACGACGAGCAGGGGCTGATGCGACGGATCGACGGCACCCGCCCGCCGGCCGAGGTCCACGACCACATCCGCGCCGTGATCGCGACCCTGCGGATGGAGGAGAACGTCTAGCAACGTGATCATCAAGAAGTCGCCCGAGGAAATCGAGCGGATGGCGGCCGCCGGGGCCATCCTCGTGAAGACGATGAACCTGCTTGCCGGCAAGATCCGCCCGGGCGTGACGACGCGGGAGCTGGACCAGGCGGCGGAGCGGTTCATCCGCTCCCAGGGAGGCGAGCCGGCATTCAAGGGATACCGAGGGTTCCCGGGCTCGATCTGCACGTCCCCGAACTCGATGATCGTGCATGGGATTCCGGGGCCGTACAAGCTCGGGCGCGGCGATCTGATCTCGGTCGACATCGGCGTGATCCACGACGGCTGGGTCGCGGACGCGGCCAGGACGTTCGGGGTCGGTCCGATCACTCCGATCGCTCGCAAGCTGCTGGTGACGACCGAGGAGGCGCTGCTGATCGCGGTCGACTACTGCCGCGCCGGAAACCGGCTTGGCGACGTCTCCCACACGATCCAGGAGCACGTCGAGGCGGCTGGGCTGTCGATCGTGCGCACGCTGGTGGGCCACGGGATCGGGCGCAGCATGCACGAGGACCCTCAGATCCCCAACTACGGCACGCCGGGCACCGGAGTCCCGCTCGAAGAGGGGATGGTGCTGGCGGTCGAGCCGATGGTGACCGCCGGTCGCCACGCGGTGCGGGTCGGCGACGATCACTGGGCGATCTACTCGCAGGACGGCTCGCTGGCCGCCCATTTCGAGTTCACGATCGCGATCACGGGCGATGGGCCGCGTATCCTGACCCCCTGGCACGAGGCGGGCAACGGGCGCGCTGCTGCCTGAAGGAGCCCTGCTAACATCCCACGGTGCGCCTGTAGCGCCATCGTTTTGTGCTACGTGGCGATTCTTCGGTGCGGTAGCGGCGGCCTGAAGCGGTCTCCAGAGCCGGACCGAGGAACTACTGGAATCACTTACGACGAGAGCGAAACGAGCGTGAAAGTCCGACCCTCGGTCAAACCGATGTGCGAGAAGTGCAAGATCATCCGCCGGCAAGGGCGGGTGCTCGTGATCTGCTCGAACCCGCGGCACAAGCAAAGGCAAGGCTAGGCGCAGCAATGGCACGTATCTCGGGCGTCAACATTCCCCTCAACAAGCGAGTTGAGATCGGCCTGACCTACATCTACGGGATCGGCCGCTCGACCTCGAACAGGCTGCTGGCCGAGGTCGGCGTCGAGCCTGATCGCAAGGTCCGTGACCTCACCGAGGAGGAGGTCGTCAAGCTCCGTGACGCGATCGACCGCGAGCACACGGTCGAGGGCGACCTTCGCCGCGAGCGCTCCCAGGCGGTCAAGCGCTTGCAGGAGATCGGCAGCTATCGCGGCCTCCGCCACCGACGCGGGCTGCCGGTGCGGGGTCAGAACACGAAGACCAACGCGCGCACGCGCAAGGGCCCGAAGCGGATGCAGGTCGCCGGAAAGAAAAAGGCAGCGAAGAAGTAAATGCCAGCGCCTCGACGTCCTCAGCGCGGCCGCCGCCGGGTTCGCAAGAACATCCCGGTTGGGCAGGCCCACATCAAGACCTCTTTCAACAACACGATCGTGTCGCTGACCGACCGCGAGGGCAACGTGATCGCGTGGGAGTCCGCCGGCGGCGCCGGCTTCAAGGGCTCGCGTAAGTCGACCCCGTTTGCCGCGCAGGTGACCGCCGATGCCGCCGCGCGCAAGGGCATCGAGCACGGCCTGCAGAAGGTCGAGGTGTTCGTGAAGGGTCCCGGCTCCGGCCGCGAGACCGCGATCCGCTCGCTTCAGGCGGCGGGGCTCGAGGTCACGGGCGTCAAGGACGTCACTCCGCAGGCGCACAACGGCTGCCGGCCGAGGAAGCGCAGGAGGGTCTAGCGTGGCTCGCGATACCGGACCACAGTGCAAGCAGTGCCGCCGCGAGGGGCAGAAGCTGTTCCTCAAGGGGGAGCGCTGCCTGACCGACAAGTGCGGGGTCGAGCGCCGCTCCTACCCGCCCGGGGAGCACGGTCGCGGTCGCCAGAAGCAGAGCGAGTACCGCGTCCAGCTGCGCGAGAAGCAGAAGGCCCGCCGCTACTACGGCGTGCTCGAGAAGCAGTTCCGGATCTACTACGAGAAGGCCTCGCGCCAGCCAGGCATCACCGGCGAGAACCTGCTGCGGATGCTCGAGTGCCGTTTCGACAACGTGCTCGTCCGCCTCGGCTTCGCCGCCTCCCGGCGCCAGGCGCGCCAGCTGATCCTGCACGGGCATTGGACCGTGAACGGGCGCCGGGTGAACATCCCCAGCTACCAGCTGCGCGACAACGACGTGATCGCGATTCATCCGAGCTCCACCGCGACTCAGGTGATCCGCGATGCCACCGAGTTGACGGGCCAGGTGCCGGCATGGCTGCAAGCCGACCACGATTCGCTCACGGCGAAGGTGCTGCGCAAGCCCGAGCGGCGGGAGATCGCCGCCCCGGTGCAGGAGCAGCTGATCGTCGAGCTGTACTCGAAGTAGAAACATGCTTTCAGCCGCGCGGCCCGAGGGCAGTGCGCGGCGCTGATAGCCGCCTCGGCGGCGGCAGGAACCCACGACGTTAGGACCCCGATGCTTGACTTCCAAGTCCCCCGAATCTCCAGCGAGTCAGTTGACGACAACCGGGGCTCGTTCACGATCGAGCCGCTCGATCGGGGCTTCGGCTACACCTTTGGCAACTCGCTACGGCGCGTGCTGCTGTCCTCACTGGCCGGCGCTGCCGTGACCAGCGTTCGGATCGAAGGCGTCGCCCACGAGTTCTCGACGATCCGCGGCGTCAAGGAGGACGTCACCGACATCGTCCTGAACCTCAAGGGCGTCGTCTGTCGCATGCACAGTGACGCGACTGAAATCGAGGCGCCGCTGGTCGTAACCGGCCCCGGTGAGATCACCGCCAAGGACATCGACCTCCCCTCCGGAGTTGAGATCCTCAACCCGGACGCTCACATCGCCACGCTCGAGAAGAAGACGAAGCTCGAGGTGTACCTGACGATCGGCCGGGGTCGCGGATACCGGCCGGCGGAGGAGAACAAGTCCCCCGACCAGCCGATCGGCGTGATCCCCATCGATTCGATCTTCTCGCCCGTGCGCCGCGTCGCGTACAACGTCGAGCAGGCCCGCGTCGGTCAGAAGACCGACTTCGACAAGCTCACGCTCGACATCGAGACCGACGGGTCGATCGATCCCCACGCCGCTCTGCGCGAGGCCGCCGAGATCCTGATCTCCCAGCTCGCGATCTTCACCGACGCCGACCGCGTCGTGGAGCTCCGTGAGACCGGCGTGCCTGGCATTGAACCCGGCCTGGTGCCCGCCGGCACCCCCGGAGCGCCGGCCCGTCAACCGAACGCGATGGACGACATCCTGATCGAGGAGCTCGAGCTCGGTGTCCGCTCGTACAACTGCCTCAAGCGCGCCGGCATCCAGACGGTCGGCGATCTGGTCTCGAAGACCGAGAGCGAGCTGAACGCGATCCCGAACTTCGGCAAGAAGTCGATCGACGAGGTGATCGAGACCCTGCATGCGCGGGGACTCGGGCTCCGCAACGAGTAGCGAGTAAGGTCTGGGCCGTCATGCGCCACCAGCGTCAGCGATATCAGCTAAGCCGTAGCGCCTCGCACCGCAAGGCGCTGCTGATGAACCTCTCGAAGGAGGTCATCACGCACGAGCGGATCGAGACGAGCGAGGCGAAGGCCAAGGCCGTCAAGCCCGAGGTCGAGAAGCTGATCACGCTCGCCAAACGCGGCGACCTCCACGCCCGGAGGCAGGCTCTCTCGGCCCTCGGGCAGGACAAGTTCACCGTGTACAAGCTGTTCGAGGAAATCGCCCCGCGTTACTCGGAGCGCAACGGGGGCTACACCCGGATCCTGAAGCTGGGCCCGCGGCGGTCCGATTCGACCGAGATGGTGCTGCTGGAGCTCGTCTGACCGCTCGGCTGGACCTCGAATACGACGGACGTGGGTTCGCGGGCTGGGCGCGGCAGCCGGGCGCACGGACAATTCAGGAAGAGGTGGAGCGGGCGCTCGCGGTGCTGCTGCGCGTCGAGGGGTTGACGGTGACTGTGGCGGGACGTACCGATGCCGGGGTCCACGCCTGGGGGCAGGTGGCGAGCTACTCGGCTGCGGCCGTGCCGATCCGGGGGATGAACGCGCTACTGCCTGACGATGTGGCGATCCTCGCGTGTGCCGAGGTCCCGGGGGGATTCGACGCCCGCCGCGACGCGACGTCGCGGGCGTACTGCTATCGGCTGCTGGCGCGGGAGGCGCGAAGCACCCTCGAGCGGGGGAGGGTGCTCCACTGGCCGCATCGGCTGGACCTCGAGGCGCTGTCCGAGTGCGCCTCGGCCCTGGTCGGGACCCACGACTTCACCGCGTTCACGCCGACCGAGACCGAGCACGTGCGGTTCTCACGCGATGTCTTTGCTGCCCAGTGGCGTCGCTCCGGCGAGCTGGTCGAATTCTGGATCGAGGCGGACGCGTTCATGCGCAACATGAACCGCGTCCTCGTGGGGACGATGCTCGAGGTGGCTTCGGGCCGTCGCTCGGTCGTCGATTTCGTCTCGTTGCTCGAGGGCCGCCCGCGGTCCGAGGCGGGACCCACGGCGCCTCCTGGCGGGCTGTACCTGGCCGGCGTGGGGTACGGCGGCGAGCGGGTGCTGGATCTCAGGGGCGGTGGATAAGCCGGAGCGCCACGCGCTCGCCGTGGGGCTCGAGCTTCCCGGCACCGGGCGTCTGGGTGCCGACCACGAGGGGCGGTCTCGCCCCTGGCGCGGTCCTGACCCTGCCCCGTGAACAGCGTGAGCTCCGAAGCCGCCTGGTGGCCGCCCTCAACGAGCGCCCGCGCACGTTCGGCACGTGGCAGGCGATGCTGGCACCACCGAGGGTGAACAGTGACACGCTCCCGTCGACGTTGCCCGTGGCCAGCAGCTGGCCGTCGGGGCTGAAGGCGATCGATTCCGAGATCGTGTTTGTTCCGGACGAGAACGCCGTGCCCGACGGCTCGACGGCCGCCGGGGCTATTGAGGCGAGCGCCACTGCGCTCGAACCGCTGCCCGCGTTGCCGATCGTGGCCGCGAGCAGCTTTCCGTTTGGGCTGAACGCCTTTGCCGTCGGGGTGAATCCGAGATCGTCGATCGGCACGAAGGGCGATCCGGGGAGCGCCACTGGAGAGCTCGGAGGATCGATGGCCAGGACCTCCGCGCCGTCGGCGGAGGCGCCGAGCAACTGGCCGTCCGGGGTGAACGCGGGCGTCGACCAGCTGGTCTGGTTGCCGAACGGTGAGCCGGCACCCGGGGTCAGCGACCCAGTCGATGGATCGACCGAGAACACCCACACGGCGCCGGGCCACGCCGCCGCCAGCTGGGTGGCGCCGGTGTTGAACGCGATCGAGCTCGCCGCTCCGCTGGCGGCGGCGGCGAACGGCGACCCGGGTACCGGCGTGAGCGCGCCGGTGGTCTGATCGACCGAGAAGACGGAGACGCCGCCCGCGGTCGTGCCCGCGGCGAGCCGGGTTCCATCCGCGCTGAAGGCGAGCGCGCTCGGGTCGCGGCCGTTGCCGACGGCAAACGGAGAGCCGGGAACGGGGGTGATCGTCCCGGTGGAGCCGTCCACCGACCATTCGGCGATCTGGCCTCCTCGGAACCCGACCGCGAGCAGATCGGCGACGGGACTGAACGCGACCGAGACGGCCAGCGGACGGGAGGGCGGCGCCTCGGACGGTGGCAGCAGCTTGAACCGCGTGACCACTCCGCCGGTGTAGCGGATCGAGAACAGCGCGACCTGCCCGTCGTCTTCGACGCCTGCCAGCAGCCGGTCGTCCGGGCTGATTGCGACGGCGTCGATTTCGGACAGTTGGGTCGACGACAGCGGTGAGCCCTTGACGCGCGTGACGGGGAGGTTCGGAGCGATCGCCCGCTGCCAGCCGATCCCGGAGGCGTAACCGGTGTTCTGGGCGCCAGAGTCGCCGCTGAACGAGGTGTTGGCGACGACAAGCTTCGGCTCCACGCGGCGGCCCTTGAGGTTGACGACCTCGAGCGCAGCCTGGCTGCCGTTCTCAGTGAGCACGTTGTAGCTCGTCAGGAACGCGATCTCGGTTCCGTCGGGCGAGTAGGTCGGGGAGTAGGCCGGTGTCTTGGTGACCCTATGTAGACGACGGCCGCTCGAGCCGATCGTGTAAAGGCTTACGCCGCGGACGAACGCGATCTGGTGGCTGTTGGGCGCGCAGCTCGGAGAGCTCCCGCCGCTGCGGGTGAGCTGGCGCACGTCGCCGCTGTTGGGGTGCAGCAGGTAGATGTTTCCGTTTCTGACGAAGGCGATCGTGCCGTTCGTGCACGGCGCCGGCTCCGAGCCGCCGCTGGTCGTCAATTGGAACATGCCACCGCCGTCGGTGGCGACCGTATACAGGTTCGGCGCCGCCGTCTCGGAGGTCCTGCCGTCGAACACGATCCCGTTGTCGGAGGGTAAAAACGCCGGGTGCTCGTCATCGGCGGTCTGACGGGGCAGGATCCGGGGGCCCGATCCGTCGCTGTTCACGATCTCGAGCTGGCCCTGATCGCCCTGATCGTTCAGCGCGTTGGTCGGGACCCGCCGGCTGAACACGACTGTCTGGCCGTCCGGTGAGTAGCTCGGCGCGCCGAACTCACACGGAAGCGGCGTGCTCGTGCCGTTGCACACGGCGAGCGTTCGCGCGCGGGTCTCGATGGTGTCCGTCTCCTGCGGTCCTGGCGGGCCCCCGCCGTTGTCCGTACCCGCGAACGACTCCCAGGCGAGCTCGCCATTCTTCCCTTTGTAGGTGGCGGAGGCTGGGGTTGCCTGGAAGGCGACGGCGAGCGGCACGAGGGTCGCGAGGAGTGCCACGAGGAGGCGGCGGCGCATCGTGACCTGGAACGCCGCCGGCGCGGGAGAGTTGCGGTTTGCCGTACCTCTGCCCAGCCGGCGTCAGCGTCCGGACCATCACTAGCATCAGGGTGGATGCGTGTCCTGCTCACGAATGACGATGGGATCGAGGCCGCCGGACTCCAGGCGCTTCGCCGGGCCCTGCTGTCGCTCCCGGGCATCGAGCTGGCGGTGATCGCGCCCGACGGCAATCGCTCCGCGATGGCGCGGTCGATCACGACCCGGCGGCCCCTGTGGGTGCAGGAGGTCGACTTCGGCGACGGGACGGTTGGATACGCGACAGACGGGACGCCGGTGGACTGCGTGCGGTTGGCGCGGCTCGGTCTGATCGAGGGGTTCGAGGCGGAGCTCGTCGTGTCCGGCATCAACCACGGCTCGAATCTCGGCGACGACATCACGTACTCGGGCACCGTGGCGGCCGCGCTAGAGGCGATCGTGCTCGGCCTGCCCGGGATCGCGGTCTCGCAGCAGTCGACCTCGATGGAGCTCGATTTCCGCGCCGGCGCGGGGTTTGAGTTCGCGGTCGCGGCAGCGTTCACCGCCCGCCTCGTCGCCGAGCTCGAGGACGTTCCGCTCCCCGACGGGACTCTGCTCAACATCAACGTGCCGGGCGGCGAGCCCGCTGGCGTCGAGGTCGCGCGGCTCGGCAAGCGCGTCTACCGCGACGAGCTGGCGCTGGTCGACGAGGCAACGGGCGGCCGGCGGCTGTACCGGATCTACGGCGACGCCAGTTTCGAGCGCGACGAGACCGGGACCGATCTGGCGGCCGTCGCGCAGGGCAAGATCGCGGTCACCCCGATCCACTTCGACCTCACCGATCGAGACGGTATGTCGGCGCTACAGCGCTACGACCTGGCCAGGCTGATCGCGCCGGCGGCCACCGAGGTCGAGGGTTGAACCCCACCGAGCGCGCGGTCGAGCTGCGAAAGCAGCTCGACTACCACGGCCACCGCTACTACGTCCTCGACGACCCCGAGATCGGCGACGATCAGTACGACGTTCTCCTCGATGAGCTGCGGGCGATCGAGGCCGAGCACCCCGACCTGGTCACGCCCGACTCGCCCACGCAGAGGACCGGCGGCGAGCCCGTATCCGAGCTCGAGAAGGTGCGCCACCCCCAGGCGATGCTGTCGCTGGCAAACGCCCGCCGCGCCGAGGAGCTGCGGGCATGGATCGCGCGGATGCGCAACCACCTCGCCCGTGAGGGGATCGAGGACCCGGCATTCGAGTACGTGGTCGAGCCGAAGATCGACGGCCTCGCGATCTCGCTGCTGTACCGGAACGGCGAATTTGAGAGGGGGGCGACGCGCGGCAACGGGGAGATCGGGGAGGACGTCACCCACAACCTCCGGACGATCCCATCGATCCCGATGAGGCTCGACGGTTCCCATCCCCCGGCCCTCATCGAGGTCCGGGGCGAGGTGTACATGTCGCTTCCGGACTTCGCGAAGCTCAACGAACGTCGCGCGGAGGCGGGGTTGTCGACCTTCATGAATCCGCGAAATTCGGCGGCGGGGACGATCCGCCAGCTCGATCCGAAGCTGGCGGCCGACCGCCCGCTGTCATTCTGGGCGTACGCGATCGGCGCCACAGAGGGCCTCAGCTTCGCGACCCACTGGGACGCGCTGCAGTGGCTCAAAGAGCGCCGCTTCCCGGTGCACCCAGATGTCGTGCGGTTGACCTCCGAGGACGAGGTGGTGGCCCAGTGCCGCGCGTGGGAGGAGCGGCGCGGGTCGCTCGAGTTCGAGATCGACGGCGCGGTGGTCAAGCTCAACGAGGTTGAGATGCAGCGCCGGCTCGGAGTGGTCGGACGGGAGCCCCGGTGGGCGATCGCCTGGAAGTTTCCGCCGACGACCGCGATCACCAGGCTCAACGACATCGGCTGGAATCCCGGCAAGTTCGGCGATCTGCATCCGTTCGCGATGCTCGAGCCCGTCCACGTCGGCGGCGTGACGATCAAGCAGGCCACCCTCCACAACGAAGAGGACTTGGCGCGGAAGGACATCCGCATCGGCGAGGAGGTGATCGTCCTGCGGGCCGGCGACGTGATCCCGCAGGTGCTCTCGCCGGCGCCCCACGTGGCCGAGCGCGATGACCGGCCCCCGCCGCCCCACCCGCCCGACAGGTGCCCGGTGTGCGACACGCCGACGCTCAAGCCCGAGGGTTCGGTGTTCACGCGCTGCCCGAATCTCGCCTGCCCGGGGCGGCGGTTGCAGCTCCTCACGCACTTTGTCGGCGCGATGGACATCGACGGTCTCGGCGAGAAGCAGGTGACCCTCTTCATGGACCTCGGGTGGGTCAAGACCGCCGCCGACTTCTACCGGATCACCGCCGATCAGGTCGCCGAGCAGAGCGGATTCGGGCAGGTCTCCGCGGACAAGCTCGTGCGCGCGATCGAGGCCTCCAAGCAGCAGCCGTTCGGTCGGGTGCTGTTCGCGATCGGGATCGAGGAGGTCGGCTACGTCACCGGTCGCAACCTCGCTCAGCAGTTCCGGACGATCGACGCCCTGCTCGCCGCCGGCCCCGAGGAGATCGAGCAGACTCAGGGAGTCGGACCGAAGATGGCGCACTCGATCCACGAGCAGCTCGCCGATCCGCTGATGCGCGAGCTGATCGAAGACCTGAAGGGGCAGGGTGTCCAGTTCGAGGAGGAGGGTCCCCCGCCGGGTGAGGGAGCGCTCGCCGGCCAATCCCTCGTCCTGACCGGGACCCTGCCGACGCTTACCCGCGAGGAGGCGACCGAGATGATCGTCGCCGCCGGCGGGAAGGTCACGGGCTCGGTGTCGCGCAAGACCGCCTACCTGCTCGCCGGCGAGAGTCCCGGATCGAAGCTCGCCAACGCGGAACGTCTCGGCGTTGCCGTGCTCGACGAGGATGGCCTTCGCGAGCTGCTGGGCTAGGCGCCTGGGGGGTGGGGAAGGGGAGGGGAGGGGGCGGGCGCCATCGCACCCGCCCAAAAACCTGCATAGCACGACAATCCCGGCCGGAATGGCGAGGCCTGTCGGGCTATGCATGAAGAGCATGTGTAGTACGACAGGGCTCGGACCTGGCGCCGGTGTTGTCGTGTCGTGCAGGTTTTCCGTGACACTCTCGGCACAAAGTGGCGGGTTGGGCGCGGGAGCAGGTCGACGACGCCCCCCGGCGGACCCGCAACCACCCTCACCGAACCCCCCTCTCCCTGCTGCCGTTTACTGAGCCGACCGCCCGCAACAGCCACGCGTGATTAAAGCCCGCGGGCCTAGAGTCCGCAGCCCCTGTCCGGACAAACGCCGGCGACCCCGGCCGCACGACCGGCCAACCGAGGTCAGCCGTCGTACTTGGCCAGCGCCACCGCCATGTTGGCCTCGACCTCGTGCCCGTAGTCGGGATTCGCCTGGCTATTCATCAGGAACGCGAACACGAGCTTGTGGCCGTCGCGCGCCGTGCAGTAGCCGACGAGGTTCGCGACGTCGTGCAGCGTCCCCGTCTTGCCGATGCACTTGCCCTGGGCCGCGGTTCCCCGCATCTCGTCCTGGAGCGTGCCGGTCTCGCCGCCGATGGCGAGCGAGTCGGTGAAGTTTGGGTTTCCGGCCATCCGCTCCAGCACGGTGACCACCTGTCGGGGCGTGGTGAAGTCTGAGCGCGAGAGGCCGGATCCGTCGTTCAGCTGGGGGTGGACCCCGAACGTGGCCATCTCGGAGCTGACCACCGTGGCGCCGGCCGCGGTCGTGCCGGCGCCGCCGAAGCTGGCGCCGAGCCCCTTGAGCAGCATCTCGGCAAAGAAGTTGTCCGATGGCGTGTTCGTGAGCCTGATCAGCCAGGACATCCGGGGCGAGTGGACGACCGCGAGCTGCTTCGCGGATGCCGGCGTCACGCCCGTGTACACGTGGGTGTTGCTGGGGACGTGCACGCCTGCCGCCTTCAGCGCGCTGGCGAACTGTTGGGTGGCGAACAGCGCCGGCCGGCGCTGGAACGCGCTGCCCTGCGGGTTGGCGAGGGCGCGGTTGTAGACGAGAGCACTGAGCTCTCCCTCGATCCAGCTCGACGCGTGGTCGCCGTACGGAGGCGTCCCGCGCAGCGAGTCGAAATACGACTCGTCGCCGACGATCCGGCCGGAGATCGACGTGATGCCCGTCGCCCGGATCAGGTTGCCGACGAGCTGCTGCATCGTCGCCCCCGTCCCGTAGGCGGAGCGGTCGAAGCCCTTTGACCCGAACGTGGGATCGCCGCCGCCCTTCAGGTAGAGCGTGCCGTGGAACCCGCCGCCGAGGTCGAACGTACCGACGCCGAAGACGCGCGTGCTCAAGCGCGTGTCGGGCCCGAAGCGCAACAGCGCCGTGGACGTCGTGTAGACCTTCTCGACCGAGGCCGGCAGGCGGGGAACGCTAGGCGCCGAGGAGAACAGCGTCTGTCCGGTGGTCATATCGACGACCTCCACGCCATCGCGGCCGCCGGCCGCTCTCAGGCCGGCTCGCATGGCTCTGCCGAGCGAGCGCTGAGCGGTGGCGGTGGACTGTGCGCTCGCCGCCGCCACGGCTCCGAACAGTGCTCCTGTTGCGGCTAGAGCCGCCACGAAGCCTCGCATCTAGGGGTATCTAACCGCTCACAGCGGGGAAGGTTTCGGTCCCCGGCGCCATGCAGCCGTAGAATCGGCGGCCGATGGGGAAGGTCGTCAAGCTTGACACCGCTGCGACGGAGCGTGCGGGCGCCGGATCGCGCCGGTCGGCGGCGCGAAGCCGCTCGCGATCGGCGCTCGTGCTCGGCGGTGGCGGGTTCACCGGCGGCGTCTACGAGATCGGAGCCCTGCGAGCGCTCGATCTCCTGTCGGTGAATCGGACCGTCAACGAGTTCGACGTGTACGTCGGCACCAGCGCCGGGGCATTCGTGGCCGCGGCGGTCGCCAATGGCGCGACGCCCGAGGAGATGATGCGGGCGATCGTCCAGCAGGGGTCGACGCCGTTCCCCGACGCGCGCGTCGGCTCGCTGCTCAGGCCGAATTACTCGGAGTTCCTCACGAGGGGACTTCGCCTCCCGGTGCGGGTCGCGCGGCTTCTGCGGATCCTGATCCGCGACCTGGGCCAGATCTCCGCGGTCGACCTCGCCGTTGGACTGGCGGAGGCGCTGCCCTCGGGGCTGTACTCCAGCGAGGGGATCGAGCGGTACGTGCGGACGATCCTGTCCGATCCGGACCGGACCGACGACTTCCGTCTGCTCCGCAACGAGCTCTACCTGTCCGCCACCGACCTCGACACGTGCGAGCGGATCGTGTTCGGCGCCGAGGGTTGGGACGATGTGCCGATCTCCACCGCGGTAAGCGCCTCGACGGCGCTGCCGATGATCTACAAACCGGTCAAAGTCAGGGATCGCGAGCTGATCGACGGGGGGATCCTCTCGACGACGAACCTTGACATCGCGGTCGAGGCAGGGGCGAAGTTCATCGTCGTGGTCAACCCGCTCGTGCCCTACGTCAACGACTTCGACAAGAACCTCCCGTCGGTCACGGGCTCGCGCGCCCGGCGCGTGTCCGACATGGGCTTCCCCCAGATCGGCTACCAGGCCTTCAAGCTCCTGGCCTACCAGCGCCTGCACGAGGTCGCGCGGCGGTGGGAGGACCGCTACCCCGGCGTCGACATCATCCTGATCGAACCCGAGCCCGACGACGAGCTGATGTTCCAGACCAGCGTCATGAACTACAGCTCACGCGTCGCCATCGCCAGGCACGGCTTCCAGTCGGTGACGCTCAAGCTGGCCCAGGACTATCCCCGTTTCAAGCGGATCTGCGCCCGCCATGGGATCGAGATCTCGGCGACCCGCGTCCGGAAAGTGGTCAAGCACTTCGAGGCCGAGCGCGAGAAGACGAGGGCCTGGCGCAAGATTCTCGAGCAGACAACCTCGACCCTGCTGCGGCAGTCCGCACAGGGCTAGGGCACCAAAGCCCGACCGGTCGGCGGGGCCGCCCGCCCGCCGGAGACCAAACAAGCCCGGCGCAGCCGGGCCTTTGAGAAACTGCCCTCTTACGCGCTAGCGGCCTGAGGCTGCTGGATCGAGCCCGTGTACTCGCGGAGGCTCGAGAAAAAGAGGGTCTTGTCGATCTTTCCGTTGAAGATCGGGACGCCCAGTTCGAGGCACTTGACGATTACGTCTCGACGCTCCAAGTCGCACTCCCGGGCGAGCTCGCTGGGCGTCAGGTGATTTGCCATCGGTCCTGTCCCTCCTTTGCCGTTCGCTACATGGTTCACAAGTATGCCGTCTGGACCGGATGGCCTCAAGCGAATTCGCGCTTAGTGCGAGCGCAAAATGGGAAATACGCTGCTAAACGTCCGTCGAATGAACGCTACAGTTCAGTAAAGGAACCGGTAGGGAGCTCCCGCATGTTGATGGATGGTCGTTGGTCATGTCCGCTCTGAGCACACGCCAGCTCACCGCGACGTGCACAGACACCGAGCTGGTGGCTGCCGTGCGTGGAGGCAGCGACCGGGCGTTCGAGGAGCTCTACTCGCGCTATCGGAGCCGGATCGGCGCGTACATCCAGGGCATCGTCAGCGACCACGCGCGCGCGGAGGACATCGCCCAGGAGGTCTTCATCTCGGCGCTGCGTCGGCTGCGCGAGACCGAGCGGCCGATCGCTTTCAAGGCCTGGATCTATGAGATCGCGAAAAACGCCTGCATCGACGAGTACCGCCGCGTCCGGCGTGCCCGTGAGGTGCCGCTCGAACCCGAAGACGACGACTCCGGCGACCAGCGCCGGATGCTCTCCGGGGGCCAGGCTCCGGACGCCGCCGTCGAGCGCAAACAGGTCCTCGACGATCTTCGCGGCGCCTTCCACTCTCTCTCCGAGAGTCACCACAGAATCATCGTCATGCGCGAGTTCGAGGGGCTCTCCTACAGCCAGATCGGCGACCGACTCGGCATGTCGCGCCCGGTCGTCGAGAGCACCCTGTTCCGGGCCCGGCGCCGGCTCAGCAAGGAGTACGACGAGCTCGTCAGCGGGCGGCGTTGCGAGCACGTGCAGACGCTGATCGCGACCGGGGAGCCGAAGTCGCTGCTCAAGCTGGGCCTGCGCGAGCGCCGGCGGCTCGCCCGCCACCTCTCTCACTGCCAGCCGTGCCGACGCGAGGCCCGCCTCGCCGGCGTCGACGATTCTCTGTTCCATGCGCCCGGGCTTGCCGGCAAGATCGCGGCGCTGCTTCCGATCCCGTGGTTGCGGTGGCGGCGGGTGTCGGCCACCGCAACATCGCGGGACGCGCTCGGGGGTACTCGGCCACGCTGCTCCAGCCGCTTCAGAGCCTCGCGCGGTTCGGGGACCTCGTCGACCCCTCGTCCGTGATCGGTCGTGTGGCGGCCGCTGCCGCGGCCGCGGTGGCGGCGCTCGCGGGTCTCGCCGGCGTCGTCGTGGCCGTCGCCCACCACGCACCGGCCCCGCCGCGAGTGGCGCCGGCGGTCAGGTCGCGCGCCCCCACTTCCGCGCCGGCGCCGAGGCACAGCTCGTCCTCGAGGGCGCGCGCCGCCACCCAGAGTAACGCCGCGGCTCACCGCGATCGCACGCGCACACGGCCGGTGCCGCAAACCGGGTCGGGCCGGGGCGCCGCCGGCACCGCCGCGCGAGCGCGACGCCCGCCGCCGGCGGCGCGTCCACGGGATCGACGTCGCACGGGCCTGCCCCGGCCAAGCACAGCGTGCTCGGCATCTCCGTTCCTCGCACGAGCTCAAACCCGGCTGGTTCTGTGCTCAAGAAGGTCACAAAGCCCCTCTCCGGCGTCGTCAAGAAGGTCAGCCAGCCCGTGTCCGGCGTGCTGAAGAGGGTCACTCAGCCCGTGTCCGGTGTGGTGAAGGGGGTCGCCCAGCCCGTGTCGGGCGTCGTCAAGAAGCTCACGGTACGCCGCCCCTCTCGCAACTGCCCCAGAAGGTCAGCGTGCCGGGGGTGGGGTCGGTGACCGTGCCGAAGGTCTCCGTTCCCAACCCCACCAAGCTGCTGAACCCCTGATCCTCGTTCGGCCCAAGGGCTCGATCGTGCGATACTGGGCCCATCGGGGCGTGGCGCAGCCTGGTAGCGCGCACCGTTCGGGTCGGTGAGGTCCCCGGTTGAAAATCCGGGCGCCCCGAT
>CAWEMC010000029.1:0-206870 GCA_963810015.1 uncultured Solirubrobacterales bacterium | reverse complement strand
AACCCGGTTCCGTATGCGGATGTCGTGACGACCACGACTCATAAGACGCTCGGCGGGCCGCGTGGCGGGATGATCCTCTGCACGGAGCGCTTGGCGGACCGGATCGACTCGGCTGTCTATCCCGCCCAGCAGGGGGGTCCGTTGCAGCACGTGATCGCGGCCAAGGCGGTGGCGCTGCGGATCGCGGGCTCGGATGAGTTTCGCGAGCGACTGGAGCGGACGGTCGCCGGTGCGCGCGCCCTCGCCAGGGAGCTCGTGTCAGCCGGCGGCGGCATCAACGTGCTGACCGGCGGCACGGACGTGCACCTCCTGATGTGCGATCTGCGTGAGTCTCCTCTAGACGGCAAGCAGGCGGAAGATCGCCTCGCGGCGGTTGGGATCATGGTCAACCGCACCCCGGTTCCGTTCGATACGCGCCCTCCAAAGCTCTCGAGCGGCCTGCGCATCGGGACCGCGGCGCTGGCTACGCGGGGGCTGCAAGTCGAGGACTTCATCGAGATCGGGACGATCATCGCGAGTGTGCTGCAGCCAACCGGATTCGGGCGGCGCCAGGAGGAGCTCGCGGAGCGGGTCGCGACGATCGTCGATCGCTATCCGATCTACAGCCGGTCCGGCTCGCCCGTGCTGGTCTAAGCAGCGCTCGCCGGTTCGAAGCCAATCAATCAAATGAGCCGTGCCGCCCGGCGCCGGCGCGGAAGCGCTCCAGCCCCGACTGCACCTCGGCCAGCGAGCGGACGCCGTGCTCGAACTCGTTCGCGAGCGCCGAGCGCTCGTCGAGCGATTCCTGCTCGAGCAGCGAGGACCGGTCCTCGCGCAGGCAGCGCTGCGGAAAATTGGCCAGCTCCCGTGCCAGCTCCTCGGCCGCGGGGCGGCTCTGGCCAACCGCCACCACCCGATTGACGAGACCCATCTGGAGCGCCTCGCTCGCTCCCACGGGGCGTCCCGTCAGGATCATGTCCATGGCGTGGCTGGTGCCGATCAGCCGCGGGAGCCTGACCGTGCCGCCGTCGATCAGAGGAACGCCCCAGCGACGGCAGAAAACGCCAAACACGGCGCCCTCCTCGGCCACCCGCAGATCGCACCACAGCGCCAACTCCAGTCCGCCGGCGACGGCGTGACCCGCGACCGCCGCGATCACCGGCTTGGACAGCCGCATCCGCGTTGGCCCCATCGGGCCGTCCCCGTCGGCGGCGACCCGGTTGCCGTCGTCGGAACCCGCCGCCTTCAGATCCGCGCCGGCGCAGAACACACCTCCCTCCCCGTGGAACACGGCGACCGCCGCGCCGGGGTCGGACTCGAATTCGCGAAATGCGTCTGCCAGCGCCGACGCGGTAGCGCCGTCGACCGCGTTACGCCGCTCCGGGCGGTTCAGGAGAACCGTCAGGACGGGGCCCTCGCGCTGCACTCGCACAGCCGGTGTCATGCGGCGCCCACCGCCCGGCGCACGAAGATCCCCAATGCCGACAGGATCTCCTCCATGGCCGGCTTGCTCGCGGCCAGTGGCGAGAGGGGCCCGACGAGCGCCTCCCCGCAGCCGCCCACGAGCGCCGCCGCCGTCAGCTCCACGTTCTGCTCCGGCAGCTCGCCTGCGGCGATGCCCGCCCGGAGCGCCTGGGCGGCCAACTCGCTGTAGCGCGCTCTGTACGCGAGCCGCTCGGCGTCGACGAGCGGGTCGACCGGCTCGGCGAGGAGGGCCCACGCGAGGCGCGGCCTGCGCAGCGCTCGGCGGGCGAAGGTCGAAAGCACCGTCACCAACCGGTCGACGTGAGAGGCCTCGGCCGGCATCGCCTCCGCCGCCGCCTGCATCGCGCGTACCTCCCGGTCGCAAACCGAGCGGAACACCTCGACGAACAGCTCCTCCTTGGAGCTGAAGTGGCGGTACAGCGTTCCTGCGGCCACGCCGGCGCGGTCGGCGATCGCCACAACCGAGGCCGTACCGTAACCGCCCTCCTCGATCAGCTCCTGCGCGGCGCGCAGCAGCCGCTCTCGCGTCGGCGTGAGCAGTCCCTCCGTCATCGGCCCCAGTCACCGAATGGCTCGTCCCGTTCGCGCACGGCGGTCCGGAACCCCTCTCGCGCCGCCAGCTCCTGAAACGCGTATCCCTCGCGAGTGTGCCGCGCGATCCCGTCGAACACGGTGCCGAGCAGCTGTGTCGCGTGCAATCCCTGCGAGTAGAGCGACTGGTTGACGAGCAGCTTCATCATCTGGAGCTGGTTGACCGGCAACCGTCCGATCCGCTCCACGAGCGCCTCCGTCCGCTCGTCGAGCTCCTCCGGCGCCGGCGCCTCGATCGCCAGCCCCCACTCCAGCGCTTGCCCCCGGTTAGCGAGTCGCCCGTGAACAGCAGCCGCTTGGCCCGTTGCGGACCGAGCCTGTAGGCCCACAACGAAGTCGTCGGTGATCCCCACACCCGCGCTGGCGGGTATCCGATCTTCGCGTCGGACGCGATCACGAGCAGGTCCGAGCAGAGCGCCATGTCCGTCCCGCCGGCGACGCAGAATCCGTGGACCTTGCAGACGACCGGCTTCGTGCAGTGGAACAGCGACATGAACGCGCGGACGTTGCGGCTCATCATCGCGTAGTCGACCATCGGGTCCCAGCTACCCGCAGGATCGTGGTTGGCCATCATCACCCTGGGGTCCAGCGGTGAGCCAGACGGCGCATCGGTCTCCGCCATGCCGAGACCGCCCTGCCCTTCGGCACTCTCGACCAGGTCGTAGCCGCCGCAGAAACCCTTGCCATTGCCGGACAGGAGGAGCACGTGGACCTCCGGGTCCAGGTCGGCCCGCTCGACGCACCTCTCGAGCTCGGTGACGAGGCCGCGGGTGATCCCGTTGCCGCGCTCGGGCCGGTTGAGCGTCAGGCGTGCGACCCGTTCGGTGACCTCGTAGGTGACGGCGCTCATGCCGGCAGTGCGCGATCGATAATCGCGCCAGCATCCACGCCGCCCGGGAGTGTCCCGTACACGCGGCCGGAGTCGCCGTCGAGCCTGGCCGCGCAGAACGCATCCGCGACCGCCGGCGGCGCGTGACGGACCAGCAGCGAAGCCTGCAGGGCGAGCGCCAGCTCCTCCACGAGCCGTCGCGCGACGAACTGCGGGTCCTCGCCGGCAAAGGCAGCCTCGGCTCGCTCACGGAGGCGTTCGAGGTGGGCGTCGAGTCTGGCGTCCCCACCGGCCCCGAGCTCGCACTCGGCCATGAACGCCGGCAGTCCGTCGGGCTCCTTGATCATCGCCCGCATGACGTCGAGCGCCGCGACGTTGCCCGAGCCCTCCCAGATCGAGTTCAGCGGCGCATCGCGGTATAGCAGCGGCATCCCCGAATCCTCGACGAAGCCGTTGCCGCCCAGGCACTCGAGCGCCTCGGCGGCGTGCGCGGGGGCCCGCTTTGAGACCCAGTACTTCATCACCGCCGTGGCGAACCGGCGAAAGCCGGCCTCGCCCGGCTCGTCGTAGCTGCGGGCCACCCGCATCGCCGCGATTGTCGCCGCCTCTGACTCGATCGCCAGGTCCGCGAGCACGTTGCGCATCGCGGGCTGTTCGACGAGCAGGGCCCTGAATGCGGACCGGTGCCGCGCGTGGTGGATCGCTTCAAGCGTCGCCCGGCGAAGGCCCGTGGCGGACCCGAGGAGGCAGTCGAGCCGCGTGTGGTTGACCATCCGGATGATCGCCGGCACGCCTCGCCCCTCCTCCCCGATCAGCCGCCCGTGGGCGCCGCGGAACTCGACCTCGGAGGAGGGCAGGGAGCGCGTGCCGAGCTTGTCCTTCAGCCGCTGGAACTCCATCCCAGCGCCGCGCTCGACGAGGAAGCACGAGAGGCCGCCGGGCGCCTGCGCCAGCACCAGAAACACATCGCACGGCGGGTAGGAGCAGAACCACTTGTGGCCGTGAATCTCGTACACGCCGTCGCCGGCTGGCTCCGCGCGGGTGATGTTGGCCCGGACGTCCGAGCCGCCCTGGCGCTCGGTCATCGCCATCCCCGCCAGGGCGCCGTCGTCGTAATCGGGCCTGCTGAGCCGCGGCTCCCACTCGGCCGCCAGTTCCGGGGCACCGTCGCGCAGCGCCGGGATCGCAGCGTAGGTCATTGAGACCGGGCACATCACGCCGTCGTTGGCGTTCCCCCACAGCGAGAACAACACGGCGCGGACCACGTGCGCACCCGGTTTCTCATCGCGCCACGGAAGGCTGTGGATCTCGCGCTCGATCGCGCCGCGCAGCAACCAGTGCCACGAGGGATCGAGCTCCACCTCGTCGATCCGGGCGCCGAACCGGTCGTGAGTGCGCAGGATCGGCAGGTTGCGTTCGGCTCGGCGGCTGTGGTCACGCGTCTCAGCGCTGCCGGCGATCGCGCCGGCCTCGCGCGCCCGGTCGATTCCCCAGGCTCCTCCCTCTCGCTCGAGCGCCTCCTGGAGGGCTACGTCGACGTCAAACAGGTTGATCGGCTGCAGCGGCGGAGGCTGGTTGCGCACGGCCCGAGCCGGATCGGTGACTTCGATCGTTGCCATTGCTCCTCCTCTTGGCGAGCACTCGGCGCTTGAGGCGCGCAAGCGCCGGCGAGAGCTATTGTGAATCGAGATTCACATGCTAGTGAACCTCGATTCACACCGCAAGGGTGGAGACTCGTCGGTGCGACGCAGGCGCCGCGAGCCCGCGCCCGACCTACGCCGCCGCCACCGCGCCGAGCGTGCGCTCGGCCACCCGATCAGTCGCATCGCGCGTTCCGGCAAGCAGGCGGCGCGACAGCTGCGCCCGCCGGAAGAACAGCGGCGCGTCGTGCTCCCAGGTGGCGCCGATCCCGCCGTGGACGTTGATCATCGACCGCGCCGCGAAGTCGAGCGCGTGGCCGGCCGTCGATCGGGCGGCGCTCGCCGCCAGCGGGAACTCGTCGGGCTTCGACTCGCGCGCCCAGCCGGCGTAGTACTGAAGCCCGCGGGCGTTCTCCAGCTGGCGCAGGACCTCGGTCAGCTCGTGCTTGATCGCCTGGTAGGAGCCGATCGCCCGCCCGAACGTGAACCGCTCCTTGGCGTACTCGACGCTGACCTGCAGACAGGTCTCCACGGCGCCGATCGACTCGCCGGCGATCAGCGCCTGGGCCAGATACCAGGCGTCGGCGAGCGCGCCCGCGTCGATGCCGAGCAGCCGGCCCTGAGCGCCGGTGAACCTCACGTGTCCCAGCGAGCGCGTCGCGTCGTAGCGGATCACCGGCTCGACGGTGAGGCCGGAGACGGATGCGTCGACCGCGACCGCCACCGGGCTCCCATCGTCGGTGACGGCGACCGCGACCAGCAGCTCCGCGCCAGGCGCATCGGGGACGAATGCCACCTCGCCCTCGAGGGTCACCCCGTCACCGCTGACGGTCGCGCGCGGCGCCGGTGGACGCTTGAGACCAGATCTGGCGTCCACGGTCCACGCCGGCTCGAGATCGCCCGGCGGGCGGGCCGGGACATACGCCGGGCGCAGCTCACCGGCGGCGATCGCCGGCAGCGTCTCGTCCCCCGCCGAGCCCAGGATCGCGCTCGCGGGCAACAGTCCGAGGACGGGGACCGCGGCCAGCACGCGGCCGCATTCCTCGGCCACGAGCAGGGCGTCGAACGTCCCGAGACCGGCGCCACCGTGCTCCTCGTCGATCAGCAGGCCGGGCCAGCCCGCCTCGACCACGGTCGGCCGCAGATCGGGCAGGGCGGACGGATCTGTGAGCGCCTCGCGCGCCGCCTCGACCGTCTTGAAGCGCGACAGCGCGCCGCGGGCGGCCTCGCGGAGCAATACCTGTTCATCTGAGAGTGCGAAGTTCATCGGGTCACCGCCTCCTTCTCCTTGGCGCGTAGTTCGCTGAACGGCACTCCCTTGTCGAGGCGCGGTTCGGGCGGCAGCCCGAGAACCCGCTCGCCGATCGTGTTACGCAGGATCTGCTCGGTCCCGCCGGCCGACTTCAGGCCGGGCAGGAACGAGATCAGGTAGCTCCACTCGCTGTCGGGGTCGAGCGCGTTCGGACCCACCACGTCGGCGCCCAGGTCAGTCGCAGCGATCGCCGCGTTGACCATCGTCACCTTCGCCAGCCCCGCCTCGGGGCCGGGGATCTGTCCCCGCGAGAGCATCGTGAGCGCGCGATAGCCGTTGAACCGGACCGCCAGCAACTCGCTGATCACGTGGCCGAGCTGCTCGCGCACCACGGAATCATGCCGCGCCACCGAATCGGCGCCGATCGTCTCGGCGAGCCGCGCCGGCGACCCGAATCCCTCGGAGCCGAACCCGATCGTCAGCCGTTCGAACATCAGCACCGTGAGGGCGGTTCCCCAGCCGTTGCCGACGCCGCCGACTACCGCGTCGGACCCCAACTCGACGTCGTCGAAGAAGACCTCGTTGAACTCGGCCTCGCCCGAGATCTGGCGAAGTCCGCGGACCGTGACGCCGGTGGCGTCCATCGGCACGATGAACATCGTCAGGCCCTTGTGCTTGGGCACGTCGGGATCGGTTCGCGCGAGCAGCAGTCCAAAGGACGCGAACTGGGCGTTCGTCGTCCACACCTTCTGGCCATTCAAGGTCCAGGTGCCGTCCTCGCCCTGCCGGGCCCGGGTCTGCACCGCCGCCAGGTCAGAGCCGGCACCCGGCTCGGAGAACATCTGGCACCAGACCTCGTCACCGTGCAGCATCGGACCCAGGTAGCGGCCCTTCTGCTCGTCTGAGCCGTGGGCGATCAGACACGGGCCGAGCATCCCGATCCCGATCACGTCGAGGATCCCTGGTACCCCCGCGCGTGAGATCTCCTGGTTGACCGTCACCTGCTCGATCGGACCGAGGCCCCGCCCACCGACCTCGACCGGCCACGCCACCGCGGCCAAGCCGGCCTCGGCCAGCCGGCGCTGCCAGGCCCTCCGCGCGTTGACGTAATCGTCGTCCTCGTGCGAGCCGGCGCGCGGCGGAGCCTGCTCCTTGTTCGCCTCTAGCCAGGCCCGCGCTTCGGCGCGATATTTGGCCTGCTCGGGCGTGTCATTAAGGTCCACCCTTGTCTCCGATCGATTGAGCGGTCGAGCGGCAAGCCCCCTCGACTTTTGCGTGAATCCAGATTCACATATCTTATGGGATCGACCGGGGTCCACAAAACGCGCCGGTTCAGTCGAGGCGAAGGGTCGGTCCTCGGCCGGTGGTGCACTGCACGGCGCTATTGCGCCTTAGACGCGCCAGCGGAGCCAGACTGTCGTCGGTCTGCAACTCCGGAGAAACTCGTCAGTTCAGTCCGAGTCCGAGCGCGATCTGGTCGAGGCACGGGAACGACTTGTTATACGCCCCGTACTCGCTCTGCAGGTCGAAGTCCATGCTGCCCTGATAGCCGTTCGCGTGGGCGTAGGCCGCCATGTTGTAGCAATCCCACGGGCCGGCATAGTCGCTCTGAACCTCAGAACCCGCGGGGAACTGGAACGAGCCATTACCGCGAACGCTCCCGGTGATCGGAATCGACGTCGCGCCCGCCGCCGCGCCCGAGGTCGAGAACACCTCGTAATGCGACTCGCCGCCATCCGAGACGACGACGTTCCCCGCCGGCAACGCCGCTGACAACGCCGACGCGAGCCCGACCGACGTCACGCTACCGCTCGTGTCCACCGTCCCGCTCGTGGTCGAGAGGTTCGAATACGCCGCCTGCGCAGCACCACAACACGTCGCCATACCGAGCAGAGTCTTGCTCGCGAGCTGACCCGCCCTGATCGTGTTCCCGTCAAGCTGCGCCACATACGCGCACGTACCGTACGGCGTGCCCGTCCCGCAGTTCCAGTCATTCGCCGGGTTATAGCCGTAATACTCGTCAACCGCCGAGTCCAAATAGTTGATATCCGGCGACCACCTCTGCTAGTACGGATTACTGTTCTAGATCGACTGGTCCTGCTCAGCCGAGACAAGCAAACCGGCCGCGTGAGCCTGATTGGCGATCTGCTGCACGCAAGCCTCCAACTGACTGAGCGGCGTGACCCCATTCTCGATATCGAGATCGATCCCATCAAACCCATTCGAGGTCGCATAATTCACGATGTTCGTCGCGAGCGTCTGATCTTCGCTCGCGCTACAGGCGTCCTGCCAGGCAGCGCCGCCACCGCTGCCCTGTTATCACCCAGCGTGATAAACGCCTGCACCCCATGCTGATGCAACATCGCCGTCCACGCCGGCATGTTGTAAAGCTGAAGACTGTTCTGAGTCAGGTTGAGCGCTCGCGTCCGTGTTGACCTCGGCCGAGAACATCGTCACCCGCGTCAAATCAGACCACGGCAACGCCGACTCCGCGAACGAGTTCGGCTGCCACCCCAACCAATACGCAAACGACTGCAACCCGCTCGGCGGCGGCGGAGACGACGACGCCGTCACCGGCCCCACGCTCGCGCTCGTCGCACTCTTCGAGCCACGATCATTCGTGGCAGTCACCACCGAACGGATCGTGTGCCCCACGTCCCCCGCCCTCAACACATAACTAGCCGACGACGCGCCACCGATGCGCGAACAGTCGCTTCCCGACCGGTTGCAATCCTCCCATGCATACGAATACGACTTAGGGCTGTTCGACCACGACCCGTTACTCGTTGTCAACGCTCGCCCCACGACGGCTGTACCACTGATGGTCGGAGACGTCCGGATTTGCGGGACCCCAGGCGGAGGCGATCCACGCCGCGTCGCCGGCGTGCCGCTGACATACGCCGAGACCGGACAGCCGCGCGACCGCACACCCCTCCACGACGCGGGAAGCGCAGTCATCCGTCTGCCCCGAGAGCGCTCGGCCCTACACGCCGGGTGCCTGCGGTAGCGAACACTCAGCGGTCCTCCCTTGCCCAGCACCACAATCCAATAGGCAGTACCAGCCGCCACCCGGAACGGTCGCCTCACGGTCACCGAATCCCAGGCACGGGCCATGGGGCGCGACAGCGACCCCGACCGGAGCAACCGACCCGGCGCGTTCCGCGGTCAGAATAGACGCCCGCCACTAGTGCCCTCGCCCGGCTCCCGGCCGCCAAGAACACGCTGATCGAGTGAACGGTCCCCGTCACGCCATTCTTGATTCGAAACGCCTTTGCGGTCCCGCTAGGAATGCGACCCCGGCTCCGTTCCAAGGAGCGATCGCCGAACAGCACCGCGTCCCGCGGCGTCCGTGCCCCATGCGCCAGAGAAGCGCTGGAGGAACCAGGGGCCCGTTCCCGGCTCACTCCCGTACGGGCCCATGCAGCGGTGGCCAGCAGCAACGCGCACAGCGCACAGATCAGCCAAATTCGTCTCAATTGAGTTCTCCGGTCCCAACGACGGGCGAACGCCGGCTGCGCATCCATATGGCTCCCCAGCCACTAAGAGCCAACCAACCGCCGCCCATTAGATCAAGCGTTCATAAAAACGACGCTTACGTCCCGCATTTTTAGCAGCCTTTCCAACCGAATTCTCCACTTTGGATGGTTTCCCCTCCAAATACCTCGTTTTTGACAGGTTAGAAATAGCCAGAAGCCAGCTCGAGCACTACGGATTGGAGGCTCGTTCGTCGTGGTGAGTGCCTGCACCCGTAGGGCCGGAACCGACCGAGGAACTCGTCAGTTCAGTCCGAGTCCGAGCGCGATCTGGTCGAGGCACGGGAACGACTTGTTATACGCCCCGTACTCGCTCTGCAGGTCGAAGTCCATGCTGCCCTGATAGCCGTTCGCGTGGGCGTAGGCCGCCATGTTGTAGCAATCCCACGGGCCGGCATAGTCGCTCTGAACCTCAGAACCCGCGGGGAACTGGAACGAGCCATTACCGCGAACGCTCCCGGTGATCGGAATCGACGTCGCGCCCGCCGCCGCGCCCGAGGTCGAGAACACCTCGTAATGCGACTCGCCGCCATCCGAGACGACGACGTTCCCCGCCGGCAACGCCGCTGACAACGCCGACGCGAGCCCGACCGACGTCACGCTACCGCTCGTGTCCACCGTCCCGCTCGTGGTCGAGAGGTTCGAATACGCCGCCTGCGCAGCACCACAACACGTCGCCATACCGAGCAGAGTCTTGCTCGCGACCTGACCCGCCCTGATCGTCGTCCCGTCCAGCTGCGCCACATACGCGCACGTACCGTACGGCGTGCCCGTCCCGCAGTTCCAGTCATTCGCCGGGTTATAGCCGTAATACTCGTCAACCGCCGAGTCCAAATAGTTGATATCCGGGACCACCTCTGAGTACGGATTACTGTCCTAGATCGACTGGTCCTGCTCAGCCGAGACAAGCAAACCGGCCGCGTGAGCCTGATTGGCGATCTGCTGCACGCAAGCCTCCAACTGACTCAGCGGCGTGACCCCATTCTCGATATCGAGATCGATCCCATCGAACCCATTCGAGGTCGCATAATTCACGATGTTCGTCGCGAGCGTCTGATCTTCGCTCGCGCTACAGGCGTCCTGCCAGGCAGCGCCGCCACCGCTGCCCGTGTTATCACCCAGCGTGATAAACGCCTGCACCCCATGCTGATGCAACATCGCCGTCCACGCCGGCATGTTGTAAAGCTGAAGACTGTTCTGAGTCAGGTTGAGGCTCGCGTCCGTGTTGACCTCGGCCGAGAACATCGTCACCCGCGTCAAATCAGACCACGGCAACGCCGACTCCGCGAACGAGTTCGGCTGCCACCCCAACCAATACGCAAACGACTGCAAACCACCGGCCGTCACTGGTCGAGTCACCGCCGCCGTTTGCGCCGAGCGGGTCGACGCCGCCGACCCGACAGAGTTGCGCGCCGTCACGACCGACCGGATCGTGTGCCCCGCGTCGGACGCCTGAACCACGTAGCTGCTCGACGTCGCGCCGCCGATCGGCGCGCAGTTGTTCCCGGCGGCGTCGCAGTCCTGCCACGAGTACGAGTACCCCGTCGGGCTGGCGCCCCACGAGCCGCTCCTCGTGCTCAGCGTCTGGCCCTGGACCGCGGTGCCGCTAACCGTCGGCGGCGAGTTCTCGACCGGCAGGCCAACCCCCGTACCGTCGGGCGTCGTCACGACGACGTCATCGAAATCGATCGACCCCGCGACGGTGTTCCACAGCTGCACGCGCTGCACCCCATCCGACTGCGCGTAGCTCCCGCTCACACTCCACGCCGACGGCGAGTGCCCGTTGATCGAGAGCTTGACCCCGCCCGCGCTCGTCGCGTCGTAGACGATCAGCACCTTCAGCCACGCATTCATCGGCGCGCTCCCCGTGCCCGTCAGAATCGCCGTGCTCGTCGCACCGTTATAGGGATAGAAGCCCAGCTGCTGATTGACGGAGTCGTACTTGAGCACCCACTCATACCCCGTGTTCGCCGCGTCGCGCCCCTCCGCAACGATCCCCGTACCCGACGCCGAGTCGACACGCATCCAAAACTCAGTCGTGCTATCGGTCAGCGAGACGCTCAACGTCTTCACGGCCTTCTCGCTCTCACTGCCGGTCCCCGAGAGATTCAATCCATAGCCGCCCGTGTGCGCCGCGGCGCTCGCGACCGTCTCCTGGCCGGTGCCGCCGCTGTTCGTCCACGCGGTCAGCGAACCCGACTCAAACCCGTCCTTAAAAACCGTCGTCGTCGCCGCGAACGAAGCCGACGCGCACAGACCACCGAGCAGCACCGAGCACGACAAAGCAAAGCTAAACCTCAACCAAAGCATCCGATCCCTCCTGCTTACTGGCTGTTGTTAATGACCCTGTTGTCGAGGGCCTAGCGGCCCGTGTTGGGACTTGGGGGGCGTAGCGGCCCGTATGTGGGGGTGGGGTCTTCCGACCCACGTGGGGGTTGCGGGCCGATTGACCCATATTCGGGCCTATCGGCCGATACCGAGACCGGCCCTATATACCGGGCGCCGGTCTCGTTCAAACGCGTAGAGCTGGCTGAGCTGGCAGGGTCGGCGACCGTCCTCCACAGCCGCCGAAGGTGGGCATCCTAATTGCTAGCCAGACGGCTTGCTTATCCTTGGGGCTGCGATCGCCCAGACGGGCCCTGTCAGTGCGTCAGTCCGAGCCCGAGCGCGATCTGGTCAAGACACGGGAACGACTTGTTGTAAGCCGCGTACTCGCTCTGAAGAGCGAAGTCCATGCTGCCGAGCATGCCGTTCGCCTTCGCATTCTGGGCCAGGTTGTAACAGTCCCAGGGACCCGCGTAGGCGCTCTGCACATTCGAGCCCGACGGGAACGCGAACAAACCATTGCCACGTACCGATCCCGTGATCGGAATCGACGTGGCACCCGCGGCCCCCCCCGGCGTCGTGAAGACCTCGTAGTGCGCCGGAGGCGTCCCGGTCGACGCCAGCACTACGTTCCCCGCCGGAAGCGCTGAGGTCAGCGCCGCGGCAATCGGGAGAGACGTCACGCTGCCGCTCGTGTCGACCGACGCGCTCGTCGTGGACAGGTTGCTGTACGCCGCTTGGGCTGCATCACAGCACGTCGACATGCCCAAAAGAACCTTGCGGGCGGGCCTACCAGCATTGAGCGTCCTCGTATCAAGCTCATCCACGAACCCACAAGTATCCGCCGGCGTGCCCGTCGCGCAATTCCAGTTATTCGCAGGATTGAATCCATAGAACTCAAACGCGATCTGATCGAGGAACGGAGCATCCGGACCGTTCTGCCCATACGGGTTCGAGTTGAAGAGAGTCTGATTATCCTCGGACTGCACGATCAACGGCTTACCCTGGTGACTCGTCGCGGCGTGGGCAGCGGCCGTGATGGCCTGCACACACCGCTCCAGCGCGCTAAGCGACTGGCTACCGTCCTCGTCGTCAATATCAATGCCGTCAAACCCGTTGCTCACCGCATAGTGGACAAGATTGCTCACAAACTGCGCTTGGTTCGTCGAGTCGCAGGCAGTGCCAAACGACCCACCACCGCCGCCCGTGTTATCACCAATCGAGATCAGCGCCCTCACACCACGCTGATGAAGCATCGCCGTCCACTGAGGCATGTTGTAACTCTGCAGAGAGTTCTGCGTCGTGTTCAGCCCCGGACCGTCCTCGACCTCCAAAGAAAACATCGCGACCTCCGTCAGGTCCGCCCACGGCAGATTTGCCTCGGACACCACCTGCGGCTCCCAACCAAGCCAATAAGCCTCCGACTGCAACCCTCTGCGCGGCGGCGGCGCAGTGACCGGCCCCACGCCAGTACTCGTCGCCGGAGGCCTCTTCGCCGGAGGCGATCCACGCCGCGCCGCCGACGTGCCGCTGACATGCGCTTGGGACCGAGACGGCGTTCCCCGGCTCACCAGCGTACGCGCCCACGCAGCGGTTGCGAGTAGCAACGCGCACAGCGCACAAATCACCCAAATTCGTCTCAACGTCACTTCTCCGGTTCCCAACCACGGGCGCACCCCGGCCATGCCCCATACGGCTCCGCACCCACCGAGAGCCAACCGACCACGCCGATTAGATCAGACCTCTACAAAAACGACGTGTATTACGACATTCTTGCAGCTTTTGCGACCGAATCCTCCCTTTTGGGCGTTTTCTTCCAAAGACGACGCTTTTGAGAGCCTTTCGAATCAGCCAGCGGCACCGTCTCGCGGTCAATCAAGGACTAGGGACTGGGCGGCCAGTTCGTCCTCAGGGAGCGTTCCATGGCTGGAATCGCCCTGAGAGGCGCGTTCAGTGCGTCAGCCCGAGTCCCAAGCGCGATCTGATCAAGGCACGGGAAACGATCCTGTTGTAATCCCCGTACTCGTTCTGGAGATCGAACTCCATATTGCCCTGATAGCCGTTCGCCTTCGCGTAGGCAGCGAGGTTGTAGCAATCCCACGGACCCGCGTAGTCGCTCTGAACTTCAGAACCGGACGGGAACGCGAACGATCCATTACCGCGCACGCTCCCGGTGATCGGGATGGACGTCGCGCCGGACGCCGCGCCCGAGGTGGTGAACACTTCATAGTGCGACTCGCCGACCAGAGGAGAGCACGACGTTACCCGCCGGCAACGCACGCTGACAGGGCCGTGGCGAGCGGAAGCGACGTGACCGAACCGCTCGTGTCCACCGTCCCGCTGGTGCTCGAGAAGTTCTGGTAGGCGGCCTGCGCGGCCCCGCAGCATGTTGCCATTCCGATCAGCGTTTTGCTCTTCGGGATACCCTCCTTGATCACGGTCTTGTCGAGCTGCGTGATGAACGCACACGTGCCAAACGGCATACCAGTTCCGCAGTTCCAGTTGTTCGCCGGGTTGTAGCCGTAGAACTCGTTCACGATCGAGTCCGCAGCAGCCGCGTCGCCAACGTTGGCCGAGTACGGGTCCGTAGTCGGGATGCTCTGATTCTCTTCGGATGAAATCAGCAACGGCTTACCCTGCCTGCGATGTCGCCGCATGCAGGGCAGCCGCAAGCGCCTCGGAAGCACTGCTCCACGCTCGCAGTCGACTGACTGCCGTCCTCGTCATCCCAATCAATCCCGTCAAACCCATTGCTCACCGCGTAATTGACGAGGTTCGAGATGAACCCGGCCTGGTTCGCCGAGCTGCAGGCGGTGCCAAAGCTGGCACTACCGCCTGCCGGTGTTATCACCGATCGTGATGAACGCCTGCTCACCGTGCTGGTGCATCATCGCGGTCCAGTCAGACATGTTGGTGGCCTGCAGAGCAGTTCTGCGACGTGTTCAGACCTGGGCCGTTCTCCACCTCCAGAGCGAACATCACGACTCGCGTCAGGTCAGACCACGGCAAATCCGCTTCGGAGAAGGCTTTCGGCTCCCAGCCAAGCCAATTCGCCATCACCACCGGGCCCCCAGGCGGAGGCGGAGCCGCAGCCGTGACCGGACCGACGCCCGCGCTCGTCGCGCTCGTCGTTCCACGCATCGTTCGTCGCAGTCACCGTGACCGTGATCGCTCTGCCCGACATCGCTCGAGCCGAGCGTGATCGCTCTGGCCCGTCTGACCGTCAGACCACGCGTACGTGAACGTCATCGGCGTGTCACCCGACCACGTCCCTCGGGCCCGCCGTCGAGCTGATCGCCCTGCTGCGCGCGTGCCGCTGATCGCTCGGCGCGGCCCGTGTTCACCGGCTTCAGCGCCGGAGCGTTCTGCACGGTACTCGTCTGAGCGGAAGTCGCTGAGGCCGACCCGCCCCCGGCGTTCGTCGCCGTGACGATGACGTCGATCGTCGTCGCCGACATCAGTGGGCTGGAGCTTATAGCTCGCACGCCATCGCGCCCGAAATGTTCGAGCAGCTACTCGACGACCCGCAGTCCTGCCACTGATACCCGTACGACGTCGGGCTGTTCGACCACGAACCGTTCGAAGCAGTCAGCGTCTGCCCCTGCTTGGCGTTGCCACTGATCGTCGGCAGCTTGGTGTTCACCGGCGCCGGCCGGATCACCGCGGTTGTCGGCGCCGAAGCCTGGGCTGTCGATCCGACATTATTGGTCGCGGTCACGACCGACCGGATCGTGTGTCCGATGTCGCCGGACCCCAGCACATAGCTGTTCGACGTGGCGCCACTGATCCGCGAACAGTTCCCTCCGCCGCTGTTGCAATCTTCCCATGCGTACGCATAGGAGGTCGGATCGTTCGACCACGACCCCTGACTCGTCGTCAAGGTCTGCCCCTCGATCGCCGAGCCACTGACCACCGGCACAACGGTATTCGCGGGCAGTGGCGCCGGAGGCGGCTGCACGGCACCCGTCTGGGCGGAAGTCGCGGACGCCGACCCGCCTCCGTTCGTCGCCGTCACCACCACCCGGATCGTGTCCCCGACCCCGACGTCCCCGGACGCGACCAGGTAGCTGCTCGAGGTCGCGCTGTCGATATCCGAGCAGTTGTTCCCCGAGCTATTGCAATCCTCCCAGGCATACGAATACGAACTCGGGCTGTTCGACCACGAACCGTTCGAAGCGGTCAGCGTCTGCCCCTGCTCTGCGGTGCCACTGATCGTCGGCAGCTTGGTGTTCACCGGCGCCGGCGGCGAAACCACCGCCGTGTGCGCCGAGGACGCCGCCAGCGCGCCACCGGCGGTCGACGCCGTCACCACCGAACGGACCGTGTGCCCGACGTCCGCGGCCTTCAACACATACTTCTCGGACGACGCGCCACCGATCTGCGAGCAGGTCACACCCGAGCTGTTGCAATCCTCCCAGGCGTACGAATAGGCGCTCGGATTGTTCATCCACGCTCCCGTACTGGTCGTGAGCGTCCGCCCTTCTTTGGCGGAACCGCTGACGACGGGGGCGGACAGTAGCTTGGGCGCAAGCGGCGGAGGCGTGCCGACGGGCCTCGCCGGCGTGCCGCTGACGTACGCCGACACCGGACAGCCGTGCATGCGTACACCCCGCCAGGACCCGGGCAACCCCTTCATCCGCCGCTTCCGCGAACGCTGGCTCAGACACGACGCCTGGTTCCGGTAACGAAAATGGACCGCGCCACCCTTTCCGAGCACGACGATCCAGTAAGCGGCGCCTCCGGTCACGCTGAACGGTCGCCTCACGCTCACCGTGTCCCATGTGCGCACCTTTGGATGCGACAGCGAGCCGGAACCGAGCAAGGAGCCAGGATGGCCCCCGGCGTCGGCGTAGACGCCTGCCACCAGGGTCTTCGCGCGGCTGCCCCTCGCGAGAAGCATGCTGATCGAGCGGGCGGTTCCCGCCGCCAGACCCGTGAAACGGAACGCTCGCGCCGTCCCACCACGGACATCCCCTCGGCCGGGCTCGATGGAGCGATCGCCGAACAGGAAGCTGTAGGTGGGCGTCTGTGCGACGTGCGCAACCGGCGCGGTGCGCCGACCGGCCGCCGTCCGCGGACTAACGAACGTACGCGCCCATGCGGCAGTTGCCGTTAACAGTGCGCAGAGCGCACAAGTCAACCAGATTCGTTTCAAGCTGTCTCTTCCGGTCCCAAGCAAGGGCGCAGCCCGGACTACACCCTATACGGCACCCCGGTTGGTCAGGGTGATCCGCAGCCGCGCATTAGATCAGATGTCCACGATGGATGTCGCGATGGTAAACATCTGTCCGACCTCCGTTGGCTCCGCCCGCCAATGCACCGGATTGACGTCTAGAGGCTGCCGGATTCCTCTCAGCAACGTGCGCCGTGCTGCCCCGCGGGGGAGCAGCACGGCGCGATTTCGTTGTCGTCTACTCGCCCGACGAGTCGCCGTCGTCGGACGGCACATCCAGATCGGCGAGCTCCTCGACAAACCCGAGCGAAGAGGCACCACCGGTGCCGATCTCCTCGAGATCGCTCAGGTCGGGCTCCATGCCGCCGAAGCCCGTGAGCGACTCGCCGTCGGTGAGTCCGAGCTCAGCAGCGAGATCGTCGTGGTCGAGCAGGCCGACGTCGTCCATCCCCCGCGGGAGAGGCTCCGACGGCTCGATCTCAATCCGGCGGTAGCGCTTGAGACCGGTCGCCGCCGGAATCAGCTTCCCGATGATGACGTTCTCCTTGAGGCCGTTCAGGCGGTCGATCTTGCCCTCGAGCGCCGCGTCGGTCAGTACCTTCGTGGTCTCCTGGAAGGAGGCCGCGGATAGGAACGAGTCGGTGTTCAGCGAGGCCTTCGTGATCCCGAGGATGATCTCCTCGGCCTGCGCGGTCTCGCCGCCGTCCTCCTGCACGGCGTGGTTTACCCGTGCGTACTCGTGCCGGTCCACGAACTGACCGGGGAGCAGGTCGGTGTCGCCCTTCTGATCGACCCGCACCTTCTTCATCATCTGGCGCACGATCAGCTCGATGTGCTTGTCGTTGATGTCGACTCCCTGGGACTTGTAGACCTCCTGAACCTCGCGGACGAGGTACAGCTCGGTCTCCGTCCGGCCCCTGATCGCCAGCAGCTCGTGCGGGTACAGCGACCCCTCGTTGAGCTGCTTGCCCGGCTCGATCTTCTGACCGTTGTCGACGAACAGCCGGGTGCGGCGGGGGAACGTGTGGCGGTGCTCCTCGCCGCCGTCGTCGGTGATCACGACCGTGATTGCCTTGTCGGACTCCTCGATCGACACCTTGCCGCCGACCTCGGCGATCTTCGCCAGGCCCTTCGGCTTACGAGCCTCGAACAGCTCGACCACACGCGGCAGACCGTGCGTGATGTCCGCGCCGGCGACACCGCCGGTGTGGAACGTACGCATCGTGAGCTGCGTGCCCGGCTCGCCGATCGACTGCGCGGCGATGATGCCGACCGCGTCGCCGATCTGAGCCAGGTTGCCGGTAGCGAGTGAGCGCCCGTAGCACGCCTGGCAGACGCCGGTCGGGGCCACGCACTTGAGCACGGAGCGGACCGGGACGTGAATGACGACGCCCTTTTCAGTGTCGTCGCTCCAGGCCTCGACCAGATCTGCCAGTTCGGCTCGGTCGATCTCCTTTCCCTGCTCGACGATCACCCGACCGCGCTTGGTCGTGATGTCCTGGGCGGCGATCCGGCCGATCAGGTTGTCGTTGGGCTCGTTGGTCGGGCGCAGCCGGCGGCTCTCCGGGTCGACCTCGAGCTTCGAGACCGGCATCTCGATGAACTCCTCGGTGCCGCAATCCTCCTGGCGGATGATCACGTCCTGCGCCACGTCGACCAGCCGGCGGGTTAGATAGCCGGAGTCCGCCGTGCGCAGCGCCGTGTCCGCGAGACCCTTGCGGGCACCGTGGGTCGAGATGAAGTACTCGAGCACCGTCAGGCCCTCCTGGAAGGAAGCCTTGATCGGCCGCTCGATGATCTCGCCCTTCGGGTTGGCCATCAGGCCCCGCATCCCGGCGAGCTGCCGGATCTGCGAGAACGACCCGCGGGCACCGGAGTTGGCCATCATGTAGATCGGGTTGAGCTCATCCAGGTGGTTGTTGAGCGCCTCGCCGACCTCGTTCGTGGCGCGGTCCCAGAGCTTCGTGACCGCCTCGTGGCGCTCCTCGGCTGTGATCTCGCCCGAGTCGTACTGCGACTCGATCAGCGCCAGCTCGTCGTCGTAGCGCGCCAGGATCTCGGGCTTCGTGGGCGGCGTCTGAACGTCGTTCTTGGAGATCGTGACTCCCGCCTGCGTGGCGTAGTGGAATCCGATGTCCTTGAACGCGTCGAGCACCTGCGAGATCGTCGGCGCCCCGTATGCCTGCACGAGGTTGTCGACGAGCTTGGTCGTGTCCTTCTTCTTCATCGAGCGGTTGATGAACTCGTAGGTGTCGGGGTCGAACTGGTCGCCCAGCGCCTCCACGAGCGCGCGCTCGATCCTGTCGTTGTAGATGATCCGCCCGACCGTCGTCAGCACGTGGCCGCCCTCGCGCCCGAGCGGCCGGTACTCGGCCAGGTCGTGCAGCTTGACCACGCCGTGCTCGTAGGACCACTCCGCCTCCTGGGCGGTGCGGAACACGTGTGGACGCGGGTCGTGGGTGGCGGGATCGATCTTCGCCAGCTCAGCCGCGTCCGGACCATAGGTCAGGTAGTACGCGCCCAGAACCATATCCTGGGTCGGCGTCGCCAGCGGCGCGCCGTGGGCCGGCGAGAGGATGTTGTTGGCGGACAGCATCAGGATCCGCGCCTCCGCCTGCGCCTCGGCCGACAGCGGCAGGTGAACCGCCATCTGGTCGCCGTCGAAGTCGGCGTTGAACGCGTGGCAGACGAGCGGGTGGACCTGGATTGCCTTGCCCTCGACCAGCACCGGCTCGAACGCCTGGATGCCGAGGCGGTGGAGCGTCGGCGCCCGGTTGAGGAGCACCGGGTGCTCGTGGATGACCTCCTCGAGCACGTCCCACACCTCGGGGATCATCGAGTCGACCATCTTCTTGGCCGCCTTGATGTTCTGCGCGGACTTGCGCTCGACCAGCCGGGCCATGATGAACGGCTTGAACAGCTCGAGCGCCATCAGCTTCGGCAGCCCGCACTGGTGCAGGCGGAGCGACGGCCCCGACACGATCACCGAACGGCCCGAGTAGTCCACGCGCTTACCGAGCAGGTTCTGGCGGAACCGGCCCTGCTTGCCCTTGAGCATGTCGGACAGTGACTTCAGCGGCCGGTTGCCAGGGCCGGTGACCGGACGCCCGCGGCGCCCGTTGTCGAACAACGCGTCGACGGCCTCCTGGAGCATGCGCTTCTCGTTGTTGACGATGATCTCGGGGGCGCCGAGGTCCAGCAGCCGCTTCAGGCGGTTGTTGCGGTTGATCACACGGCGATAGAGGTCGTTGAGATCAGACGTGGCGAACCGGCCGCCGTCGAGCTGGACCATGGGCCGCAGCTCCGGGGGGATCACGGGGACGGCCTCCAGGATCATCATCTCGGGCTTGTTGCCGGAGCTGATGAACGCGGAGACGACCTTCAGCCGCTTGACCGCGCGAGCCTGCTTCTGGCCCTTGGCGGTCTTGACCTGCTCCTGCAGGTCAGCGGACTCATCGTCGAGGTCGACCTGCTGGAGCAGATCGCGCACCGCCTCGGCACCCATCCCGCCGCGGAAGTACTCGCCGAACCCGTACGGGGAGCCGAACCGATCCTTGAGCTCGCGGAACGTGGTCTCGTCGTTGATCACGTCCTTCGGCTTCATCGTCTTGAACAGCTCCCACACCTGGCGCATCCGCTCAGCGGCGTCCTCGATGTAGGCCTCGGTGTCGTCGATGTCGGCCTGGAAGCTCTTGCGGAGCTCCTTCAGCATCTTGTCGCGCTCCTCGTCGGAGAGCTTCGCGATGTTCACCTCGAGCGTGTCCGCCCACAGGTGGTCCTCGTCGGAGAAATCGCGTGCCGCCTTGCCGTTCTCGAGATACTGCTCGCGCCTCGCCAGCGACTCCCTGAGCTCGAGGATGCGCTCCTCCTTCTCGGCGGCGTATGAGTCGAGGACCTTGTTGACCTCGCCCTCGAGCGAATCGATGTCGCGGGCGCGGGCCTCATCGTCGACCCACGTCACGATCGAGGCGGCGAAGTACAGGACCTTCTCGAGCTCCTTTGGCGCCATGTCGAGCAAGTAGCCGATCCGGCTCGGCACACCCTTGAAGAACCAGATGTGAGACACCGGCGCGGCCAGGTCGATGTGACCCATCCGCTCACGGCGAACCTTCGAGCGGGTGACCTCGACGCCGCATCGCTCGCAGACGATGCCCTTGTAGCGGACGCGCTTGTACTTACCGCAGTAGCACTCCCAGTCCTTCGTCGGACCGAAGATGCGCTCGCAGAACAGCCCATCCTTCTCGGGCTTGAGCGTCCGGTAGTTGATTGTTTCCGGCTTGGTCACCTCGCCCGAGCTCCACGAACGGATCTGCTTGGACGAGGCGAGACCGATTTCGATTGCGTCGAAATTATTGATATCGATCAAAGTGGTTCCTTACTACTGGGAATCTGTGGGTTCAAGTTGTTGCGGGCCATGTCCGGCGGGCCGCCGGGACGCCACTAGCGCTCAGCCTCTTCGGTGACGCCTTCGGCCTCTCCGGCATCAAGGTCCGCGTCGAGCACCGGGTCGACCTCCGTCGCGAATTCCGCTTCCTCGAGGTCCTCGCCCGGCTCGAG
The DNA here is from genome assembly GCA_963810015.1 of uncultured Solirubrobacterales bacterium. GTDB lineage: Bacteria > Actinomycetota > Thermoleophilia > Solirubrobacterales > Solirubrobacteraceae > Palsa-465. Next base: position 185,506 of record CAWEMC010000029.1, on the reverse strand, counting down.
ATCCGAATCCTCGGTCTCGGCGTCGGCGTCGGCGTCGGCGTCGGCTTCAGCGTCCAACGCCTCGGGCGTCTCGACGGTTTCGCCTTCCTGCTCGACCGCCTCATCGGCCGCGCCGTCGGTCGCCCGGACGCCGCTCAGATCGATCCCGAGCTCCTCGGCCGCGCGAAGCAGGTCGTCGTCCTCCTCGCGCATCTCGGCGCGCTCGCCCTCCTCGGAGACGACGTTGACGTCGAGCGCCAGCGACTGCATCTCCTTGAGCAGGACCTTGAACGACTCGGGGATCGAGGGCTCGGCGATGTTCTCGCCCTTGACGATCGCCTCGTAGGCCTTGACGCGCCCGACCGTGTCATCGGACTTGATCGTGAGCATCTCCTGGAGGGTGTACGCGGCACCGTAGGCCTCGAGCGCCCAAACCTCCATCTCGCCGAATCGCTGACCACCGAACTGCGCCTTGCCGCCCAGCGGCTGCTGGGTCACGAGCGAGTAGGGGCCGGTCGAGCGGGCGTGGATCTTGTCGTCGACGAGGTGCAGGAGCTTCAGGATGTACATGTAGCCGACGGTCACCTGCTCCTCGAACGGCTCGCCGGTTCGGCCGTTGAACAGCCTCGCCTTGCCCGAGGCCTGCTCGCCCTGGCGCCGGCCCTTGTCGACATCCATCTTGATCGAGCCCTTGTGCTCGTCGCTCCAGCGCACCAACGCCGTGTCGACGTCGGCGAGGGTGGCGCCGTCGAACACAGGGGTCGCGATGTACACCTTGTTGGCGGCACCGTTGCGACCGTCCTGGCTGCCGTTGCCGGCGAGCTTGTGGTCGTCGGATCCGTCGTCGTACCAGCCGTTGGCCGCGACCCACCCGAGGTGCGTCTCGAGGATCTGGCCGAGGTTCATCCGGCTCGGCACGCCGAGCGGGTTGAGGATCACGTCGACCGGCGTGCCGTCCTCCATGAACGGCATGTCCTGGACGTCGACGATCTTCGAGATCACGCCCTTGTTGCCGTGACGGCCGGCGAGCTTGTCGCCCTCGGCGATCTTGCGCTTCTTGGCCACAAACACGCGCACGAGGTCGTTGACACCAGGCGGTAGGTCGTCGCCCTCGTCACGGCTGAAGGTCTTGACGTCGATGACGACGCCCCCTTCGCCGTGGGGCACCTTCAGCGAGGTATCGCGGACCTCGCGCGCCTTCTCCTTGAAGATCGCGCGGATCAGCTTCTCCTCGGCGGTCAACTCGGTCTCGCCCTTGGGCGTGACCTTGCCCACGAGCAGGTCGCCCGAGGCGACCTCGGCCCCGATCCGGACGATGCCGCGGTCGTCGAGGTTGCGGAGCGACTCCTCCGAGCGGTTCGGGATGTCGCGGGTGATTTCCTCGTCACCGAGCTTCGTCGTGCGGGCGTCGATCTCGTATTCCTCGATGTGGATCGAGGTGAGCTCGTCGTCCTGGACCAGGCGCTTTGAGAGAATGATCGCGTCCTCGAAGTTGTAGCCCTCCCAGGACATGAACGCCACAAGCAGGTTCTTGCCCAGCGCCATCTCCCCGGCGTCCGTCGCGGACCCGTCGGCGAGCACGTCGCCGGACTTGACGCTCGCGCCGACGTCGACGATCGGCTTCTGGTGGATCAGCGTGCCCTGGTTCGAGCGCATGAACTTCTGGAGCTCGTACTCGTCCTGACCGCCATCCTTGTGATCGACGACGATCTGCTCGGCGTCGACGTAGGAGACTGTCCCGGGGGTCTCCGTCAGAATGACGTCGCCCGTGTCGATCGCCGCCCGGCGCTCCATCCCGGTCCCGATCAGCGGCGCGTCGGTGACCAATAGCGGCACCGCCTGGGCCTGCATGTTCGAGCCCATCAGCGCGCGGTTCGCGTCGTCGTGCTCGAGGAACGGGATCATCGCCGTCGTGACCGACCAGATCTGCTCCGGCGAGACGTCGATCAGGTCGACGTCTTCCGGCTCGACGGTCACGTACTGACCGGCCTGCGTCCGGCAAAGGATTTCGTCGCCGAGCAGCCTGCCGTTGTCGTCAACGGGGGTGTTTGCCTGCGCGATCTTGCGCTCCTCTTCCTGGGTGGCGTCGATCCGCACGATCTCGTCGGTGACCTTGCCGCCCTTCACGACGCGGTACGGCGTGGTCACGAAACCGTGCTCGGAGATCTCCGCATAGGAGGACAGCGAGCCGATCAGGCCGATGTTCGGCCCTTCCGGCGTCTCGATCGGGCACATCCGGCCGTAGTGGGTGGGGTGCACGTCGCGGACCTCGATCGGGGCCCGCTCGCGGGTCAGACCGCCGGCACCGAGCGCCGACAGCCGGCGGCGGTGCCTCAGCCCCGCGAGGCTGTTGGTCTGGTCCATGAACTGCGAGAGCTGGCTCGAGCCGAAGAACTCCTTCAGCGCCGCCACGACCGGACGGATGTTGACGATCGTCTGAGGCGTGATCGTGTCGGCGTCCTCGGTCGTGAGGCGCTCGCGCACGACGCGCTCCATCCGGTAGAGACCGATCCGGAAAGCCTCCTGGATCAGCTCGCCCACGGTGCGTAGACGGCGGTTGCCGAAGTGCTCGTACTCGTCGAGATGATCCTGGATCGGCTCGTGCGAGAAGGACAGCGCCTCGGCGGCGAAGTCCTTGATCTCCTCGCCCGGATCCTCGGGCATCCCGAGGAGCTTGGGCAGCGATACGAGCTCCCTGACCAGAGCAATGATGTCGTCGTGGGTCAGGGTCCGGGTGTCGAGATCGACGTCCAGCCCGAGCCGCGAGTTCAGCTTGTAACGGCCGACCCGAGTCAGGTCATAGCGCTTGGGATCGAAGAACAACTGGTGCAGGAGCGCCTTGGCGGCATCGATCGAGGGCGGCTCGCCCGGACGCTGCTTCTTGAACAGCTCGATCAGCGCGCCGTCCTCGGTGCGGGTCATCTCCGCATCGGCGTCGAGCGTCAGCCGGATGTAGAGCGAGTTGTCGAAGAGACTGAGGATCTCCTCGTCCGAGGCATAGCCCATCGCGCGCAGGAGCACGGTGACGGGCAGCTTGCGCTTACGGTCGATGCGAACGTAGACGCGGCCCTTCTTGTCGATCTCGAGCTCGAGCCACGAGCCACGAGCGGGCATCAGGTTGGCGATGAAGACTTGCTTCTCGCGGTCCTTTGGCTCCATCACGTACGCGCCGGGCGAACGGACGAGCTGCGTGACGACCACGCGCTCGGTGCCGTTGATGATGAACGTGCCACGCTCGGTCATCCACGGGAAATCGCCCATGAACACCGACTGCTCGCGGATCTCACCGGTTTCCCGGTTGATGAACGCGACGGTGACGGTGAGCGGCCGGGCGTATGTCAGATCCTTCTCGCGGCACTGCTCCAGGCTCGCGATCGGCTCGTCGAAGGTGAATTCGCCGAACTGGACGGCGAGGTTTCCGGTGTAGTCCTCGATCGGCGAGATGTCGTCGATCGTCTCGCGCAGACCGCCACCATCGGGGTCGGTCAGCCGCGCAAAGGACTTGCGTTGAATATCGATTAGGTTGGGGACTTCAAGGACCTTGTTCAGACGCGCGAAGCTCCGGCGCGTCCGGGGGGCATGAGCGGTTGCCAAGACGGCGACTCCTCGGGCGGTCTAGAGGGAGGAAGAGACTCGCTCGTGGGGGCCTCTCCACTCTCACACAAGGTCAAGCCAGATCCCAAACGCGACGTGGCCCAACACCAGATGAGGTCGAATCAGCTCCCAAGAGCGCGACCATCAAAGATAGCACACGGCATCACCGCCCTGTGCAGGGGCCTTCAGCTCTCACGGACCCCGCCCTCGGAAACCGCATATGTGGTGCGGCGCCGGCTGGTTCGGGCGGCTGCGACTATTGGCTGACCGGGGCAGTGTAGGGGAAAAAGGGGCGTTCGGGCAAGTTACGGCGAAATACTCGGACGCCGCACGAAGGCCCCCGGTCAGAGGGTGTTGAAGCAGCCGTAGATGGTGAACAGCGGGTTGACGACGCTGCGCCCATGGGGCACGCGCATCATCTGCTGACCCACGAACGAGGGGGGCGCGTCGGCCTTGTAGCAGCCGTTCGACTTGACGCTCACGTCGTAGGCGACGGGCGTCACCTGGAACGGCAACGCGCCGCCTTGCTGCGGAACGAGGACGTTCATCGTGCACACCCAGTCGTCGCCGGGCCCCGTGTTCCCGCCCGAGCGGCGGTTGCAGCTCGAGAGTATCTGGAGCTTGTAGCCCGCTGGGACCTTGCGACCAAGCTCGCGCTGCTGGAGCAGGGTCAGGTTGTTGAACACGGGCGTGATGTCCGCCTTCAGCCGGGCCGGCGTCACGGCGGCCGGGCCCCAGCTTGCAGCCACCGCGAGGAACGCAATCACGGCCACCGACACGATCACGACCCGCACCGGCATCACCCAGCCCGCCCTGCGCGCGACCGGCGTGCCGGCGAAATCGCGGCGACGCAGAATCAGCCACGCGGCGGTCAAGGAGCCCACGCTCCACAGCACGCTGACGATCACCGACACGATCAGCGGCCCATAGAACGGATGGGCGGTGAACAGAGCGTTCCAGCTGTTGAAGGCCGTCCCGACGAGCAGCAGATGAACCCATGTCCCGGTGCCGACGAGGTCCAACAGCTGCATCGCGAGCGCGACCAGGCTCGGGCCGAGCACGCCGATGATCCCGTTGCGAGCAGCGACCGAGAACAGGACGGCGATGCTCGTGAAAGCCAGCATCGGCAGCGCGGAGATCAGCCAGCTCAGCAGCACCAGCCAGAGGGTCTTGCCGGTCGAGAGAAGGGTTCCGCCGAGCCCGACGAGAGGCTGGTCGCCGACGAACACCAACCCGGCGAGCACGCTCGAGACCGCGGTGATCACGAGCATCGCCAGCGAGAACGTCGCGCCGGCCAGCACCTTGCCCGCGAACACGTCGACCCGACTGCAGGACCGCGTGAGGACCATCTTCCAGGTCCCGTACCGGTCCTCGGAGGAGAAGAGGTCCCCCGCGAGGACGCCCGCGATCACCGGAAAGCCCCACTGGGCAGCGAAACCGAGGACCACGAGCGACACCGCGAATCCGGACGAGTGGGCCCACACGCCGAACAGCGTGTCCGCCGGCGAGGCGCTCTGAGCCCCGAGGATCGCGGCGAACGCGAACGGGCCCAGCACGCAGAGCAGCGCGAGCACGCGGGTGGCGAGCTGACTGGCGAGCTTCCGGCGCTCCGTCCGGTAGACCCGCCAGACGCCTCGCTTCTCGCCTTCGAAGGCGAGCTCGCCGGTGGCGGCGATCGCGCTCATGGCGTCCCGACCACGCTTTCGGTCGCGGCCGGATCGGTTTCGCGCTCTCCGGCCCGTTCGCCGGTGAGCGCGAAGAACATCGACTCGAGCGGGCTGATGACGAGCTCGAGACGGCGGACGGCTACGTCCGCGTGGCCGAGGGCGAGCATGTACGCATCCAGGCCCTCGTCATCGATCGTCAGCGAGAGGCCGCCGTTGGGAGCGGGCATCGCGACCGCGCCCGCGTGCCCGGCCGCGATCCTGAGCGCCCGCTGATCGTCGCTCGTGATGAGCAGGTAGGCGGATCCAGGCGCCTGTTCGCGGAGCTGCGCGGCGGTCCCGTGCCAGACCATCTTGCCCCGCCGCAGGACCGTGAAGCCGTCACAGACGTCCTCGATCTCCCCGATCTGGTGGCTGCTCAACAGCACGCCGACCCCTTCGGCGCAGAGCTCCCGTACGAGCGCGCGGATCTCGCGGGCACCAGCCGGGTCGAGTCCGCTCGTGGGCTCGTCGAGGAGCAACAGCCTCGGCGAGCGCAGCAACGCCGAGGCGATCCCCAAACGCTGGCGCATGCCCGTCGAATAGCCACTCACGCGATCACCGGCGCGCTCCGCGAGTCCCACCTGTTCGAGAACCGGCTCGACTCGATCGGCCGCCGATCGTCCGTCGAGCTCGGCCAGCAGCTCGAGGTTCGCCCGGCCGGAGAGGTAGGGGTAGAAACTCGGATCCTCGACGAACCCAGCGACGCCATCGAGCGGCAGTGGCCCGGGCCCCGCCACACGCCTGCCGAACAGCTCGATCGTCCCCGCGTCGGGCACGATCAGCCCGAACAGCAACCGCAGCAGCGTCGTCTTGCCGGCACCGTTGGGGCCCAGCAGCCCGTGGACCTCGCCCTCCCCAACCAGCAGGTCCACCCCATCCAGCGCGACCGTGGTCTCAAACCGCTTGACCAGGCCGCGTGCGTCTACCGCCGCCACAGAATTTGACTATACGAAAGGGAGGCCGGCCGGCGAGGCGGTCTCGCCACCTCGCCGGCGAGCCAACGACTACTTGAGCTCGACTGAGCCTCCAGCCTCTTCGAGGTCGGCCTTGAGCTTCTCGGCCTCGGCCTTGTCGATGCCCTCCTTGACCGGCTTCGGCGCCTCGTCGACCAGCGCCTTGGCCTCCTTGAGGCCGAGTCCGGTCGCGGCACGCACGACCTTGATCACCTGGATCTTCTTGTCGCCGGCCGCGGTCAGCAGCACGTCAAACGCGGTCTGCTCCTCGGCGGCCTCGCCGCCACCATCGGCCGCCGCGGCGCCGGCGGGCGCGGCAGCCGCAACCGCCGTCGCGGAGACCCCGAAGGCCTCCTCGAGCGCCTTGATCCGCTCAGATAGCTCGAGCACCGAGATGCTCTTCAGCTCGTCGATCCACTCTTGGGTAGTGGCCATGTTTCCTCCTTATGCGTCGGACGGTTCCGCGTCCGGCGCGGCTTCCGCTTCAGTTTGGTCAGGTTGTTCGGTTGCGGCTTCGGGCTCGGGGGCCTCGGCTTCGGGCTCCGTCTCGGCCTCCGGCTCCGTCTCGGCCTCCGGCTCCGGCGCGGGCGCAGCCTCGGCCTCGGGCTCCGGCGTGGGCTCGGCCTCCGGCTCCGGCTCCGGCTCCGCCTCAGCCACCTGCGGCTCCGGCGCGGCCTCGGCCTCCGGCTCCGGCTCCGGCGCCGCCTCAGCCACCTGCGGCTCCGGCGCGGCCTCGGCCTCGGGCTCGGCCGCTGGCGCCGGCGCCTCGCCGCTGACGAGACCCTGGTCGGCGATCGCCTGTAGCTGGATCGCGAGCCCGGCGATCAGCGCGTTCAGGCCACGCACCAGACCGGTGAGGGGCGCCGCGATGGTCCCGACGAGCTGCGCGTGCAGCACGTCCCGGGATGGCAACCGCGCGATCGAGCGGACCTCGTCGGCCGTGAGCGTCGCCCCATCCAGGATGCCGCCCTTGAACTCGAGGATGTTCAACGCCCGGGCGGTGTCGTTGAGTGCCTTCGCCGCGAGCGCGGCATCGCCCCGGACCAGGGCGAGCGCGGTCGGCCCCTCCAGCATCGACTTCAGAGCTTCGGCGCCGGCCTTGTCCGCGGCCCGCTCCGACAGCGAGTTCTTGACGATCCGGAACTTCGTGTCGGCCTCGCGCAGCTTGGCGCGGAGATCCGCCGCCTGGGATACCGAGAGGCCGCGGTAGTCCACGGCGAAGATCGCGCCGGCGCCTTGAATCTCGCCCGCGATCTCCTCTACGACTGCTGCTTTCTGTGCTTTATCCATGGTCCTCTCACAAACAACGCCCGCTCATGGCGGGCGTCGAGGGTCAAACCGTCTAACGGCTTGCTCGAGTGTCCACCTGCCCCGGACTTGCGCGCTTACGCTGCCGGAGGTCTTGGGCTTTGCTCTGTTGAAGTTCTACGGCGAGTCTACGCGGCTACCGGCTCCTCGACGATGTCGCGGGTACGAGTGGGGTCGACCTTGACGCCCGGTCCCATCGTAGTCGCGAACGTGACCGAGCGGATGTACCGGCCCTTGGCGGCCGACGGCTTCGCGCGGATCAGCTCGTCCATCACGGCGGCGTAATTCTGCAGCAGCTTGACCTCGTCGAAGTCGCGCTTGCCGATTACCAGGTGGACGATCGCGTTGCGGTCCGTCCGGTACTCGACCTTTCCGGCCTTGGACTCCTCGACCGCCTTGGCGACGTCCATTGTCACCGTGCCGACCTTCGGGTTGGGCATCTTCCCGGCGGGGCCGAGGATGCGGCCGAGCCGTCCGACGACCGGCATCAGGTCGGGCGTCGCGATCGCCACGTCGAAGTCGTCGAATCCGCCCTGGATCCGCTCCGCCAGGTCCTCCGCCCCGACGATGTCCGCGCCCGCCTCTTCCGCCTCGCGAGCCTTGTCGCCCTGGGCGAAGACGGCGATTTTGACGTCCTTGCCGAGGCCGTTCGGGAGGGCGATCGTGCCCCGGAGCTGCTCATCCGCGTGGCGGACGTTGAGACCGGTGCGTACGTGAACCTCGACCGACTCGTTGAACTTCACGCGCGCGAGTTGCTTGATCAGCGCCATCGCCTCGGCGGGCGAGTACTCGCGCTCACGGTCGAAGCGCTGCTTGGCGTCCTCGTATGTCTTTCCGTGCCTGGACATCACACCACCTCCACGCCCATCGAACGCGCGGTGCCGGCAATGATCTTCGCGGCGGCGTCGACGTCGTTTGCGTTCAGGTCCTTCATCTTCTTCTCGGCGATCTGGCGCAGCTGGTCCTGGGTGATCCTTCCGACCTTGTCCCGATGAGGCTCGGCCGAACCCTTCTCGAGCGAGATCGCCTGCTTGATCAGCACCGCCGCCGGCGGGCTCTTGGTGATGAACGTGAACGAGCGATCCTCGTAGACGGTGATCACGACGGGGATCACCGTGCCCGCGTCGCTCTGCGTCTGGGCGTTGAACGCCTTTACGAACTCCATGATGTTCACGCCGTGCTGGCCGAGCGCGGGGCCTACCGGTGGCGCCGGACTGGCTTGCCCGCCAACGGCTTGCAGCTTGATCTGAGTCAGGACCTTCTTGGCCATCTAAACCTTCTTCACTTGATCGAATCCGACCTCGACCGGCGTCTCGCGGCCGAAGATCGAGACGAGCACCTTCAGCCGTTGCGCGTCCTCGTTGACCTCTGAGATCTCGCCCGAGAAGTCGGACAGCGGGCCGGAGATCACCTTGATCTGCTCCCCGATCGAGAACTGGGCGCGGCTGCGCGGGCGTTCAGCGGTCTCCTGATGCAGCAGACGGTCGACCTCGGCCTGGGTGAGCGGCACCGGCTCGTTCGATGCGCCGACGAAACCGGTGACTCCGGGAGTGCCTTTTACGAGCGTCCACGAATCCTCGTTGAGGTCCATGTTCACGAGCACGTAGCCGGGCATCGTCCGCTTCTCCACGGTCACCTTCTGGTTGTCCTTCAGCTCCGAGACGGACTCCGTCGGCACGACGATCTGCCGGATCGCGCGCTGCTGACCGAGCGACACGACTCGGTGCTCGAGGTTGTGCTTGACCTTGTTCTCGTGGCCGGAATATGTGTTTACGACGTACCAGCGAAACATAATTGGATCCTTCACGGGCCTTCCAGACCCGCGTGTTGACGATATCGCTCGGCCTCCTGCCTCGCCTGACCAGTGGGCGGCGTGCGCCCTATGCCTACTTGAGGACGAAGTTCACGAGCTTCGAGGCGACCTCATCGGCTAGGCCCAGATAAACCCCGGCGACGATCACGAACCCGATCACGACCGCCGTGGCCTGAACAACCTGCCGACGATCCGGCCACTGTACCCGCTGAAGCTCTCGCCAGCTTCCCTGGAGGAAGTGGATGAGCCGAGTGCCGAGCCACGCCTTGTGCGCCGCCGGGTGCGGCGCGGCCTCGCCACCGCCATCGGAGGGACGCTCGAGCGCCCGCGGTCCGCCACCGCCGCCACCTCCGTCGAAGTCGCCGTCGTCGAGCTCGTCCTCCTCGGCCTCGAACTCGTCCTCGGACTCGAACTCGTCGCCTTCGGCCTCGAGCTCCTCCTGCTCGTCATCGTCGGGCTCTGGCGCGCCGTCCGGCTCGCCGATTAGCTCCGGGCGACCGAGCGCCAGTTGCGCCTCGGCGAGCTCGACGTCGGGCGCCGCGTGCCGGGTCGGAGCGGGCGGATCGTCCCGCTCGTCAGGGGCGCCGCCCACCGGCTGACGCCGGCGTGCCTGCCGTTCTTTGGCACGTTTACGGTTCCGAGCCACGGATCGCTCCCGTCAACTCAGCGCGTCTCACGGTGCGCGGTGTGGCACCTGCACCATCGGCAGTACTTACGCAGCTGAAGTCGCTCGGGGTTGTTCCGCTTGCTCTTGTTCGTCTGGTAGTTCCGGCGCTTGCACTCTTCGCATGCGAGAGTGGCGGCGATCCGGACGTCTCCGCGGGCCATCTACGCGCTTCCCGTCTCGGATTGATCAATTCGGGTGGCGAACGCAGGCGCGGTAATAAACGCCCCGCGGCGCCAGCGCTGAGTGTAGCGTTATTCGGCCAGCTCGACGGGAGCGAGCTCGAGGTCCAGGTACCGGTCGCCGCGGAGCACGCGGGCCGGAAGCGTCTGACCGATCGCGTCGTGGTTCATCAGCCGCTGGACGTCGTCGACCCGCTCGATCGGTTGCCCGCCGAGCTCGACGATCAGATCCTCGGCCTTGAGCCCGGCACGCTCCGCGGGGCTCCCCGATGCCACTTCGACGACCTCCACGCCGGATCGCCGTCCCAGTCTCACGCGCGCGTGAGGCGGCAGCGGGCGAGGGCCCCCGGCGATCCCAACGTAGGCCCGGCGGACACGTCCATCCCTCATCAGCGCGCCGATGATCTGGCGCGTCGCCGTGTTGATCGGCACCGCCAAGCCAAGCCCGACCCCGGCAACGGCGGTGTTTATCCCCACCACCGCCGCCGAGCTGTCGACCAGCGCACCACCCGAGTTGCCCGGATTCAGCGCCGCGTCGGTCTGGATGACGTTGTCGATGTAACGGACGGTCCGGCCGGCGCGCGCGGGGAGTGAACGGCCGAGCGCAGACACGACGCCCGCCGTCACCGACCCGGCGAAGCCGTTCGGGTTGCCGATCGCGACGACCAACTGGCCGACGCGTAGTCGCTCCGCTTCGCCCAGCGTCGCCGGCACGAGCTGATCGCCGTCGACGCGCAGGACCGCGAGGTCCGACAGCCGATCGATCCCGACGACGCTGAAGCTCAGCTCCCGCCCGTCGACGAACGAGGCGCGGCCGGTGCGGCCGGGCCCCGAGACAACATGGGCCGAGGTCAGCAGAAAGCCGTCGGGGGTCAGCGCCACCGCGCTGCCGGCGCCGGCGGGAACCTGCCCGACCCTGCTACGCCGCATCACTCGCAGGTTCGCGACCGACGGAGCCAGCCGCTCGGCGACTCCGACCACGACCCGCGAGTAGGCGTCGAGCGCCTCCGCCTCCGCCTTCTCGACCTCGGGGTTGTCAAACGTCGTGCTCATCGGCGTACTCAGAACGTGACGGTAACCGTACGCTCGTCGGTTCCGCGCACGATCGACAGCTCGAGCTGCCCGTCCGCGCGGGCCCCGTCGAGCGCCTCGTAGAGAACGTCGACCCGCTCGAGCTCACGGCCGCCGGCGGCGACGATCAGATCGCCACGCTCGAGGCCCGCACGCTCGGCGGCGCTCCCCTCCTCGACCGCTCGCACCAGGAGGCCGTCACGCTCGGGCAGCCCGACGGCACGGCGCAGGCGCCGGGCGACGCGCGGAGGCGCAATCGCGACACCGAGCCGGACCCGCTGGGGCGCCTCCCCGCGGCCGAGCGCCTCGGCCCGCTCGCGCAGCGTGCCATCCGCCGGAATGGCGAGGATCAGACCGCCTTCAACGCGGACCGCGTTGATTCCCAGCAGCCGTCCAGCGCTGTCGACGAGCGGCCCGCCCGAGGATCCACGCGGGAGCGGGGCCGTGTGCTCAATCGCCCCGGCGATCCGCCGGCCGCGCGGGCCCCGGAAGCTGCGGGCGCTGGAAGACACGAACCCCGGCGTGACGCGCAGGCCACGCCCGCCCGGATTGGCAAGAGCGAGGACGGCACGGCCGATCGCCGGCTTACCCGCGTCGTCTTCTGACCACCCAATCGGCTCGATCTCGCCGGTATCGACGTCGATCACCGCGATGTCCAGATCCGAATCCGAGCCGGTCACTCGACCCCCGGCCTGCCGGCCGTCGTGGAAGGTGACGGTCGTCTCGTCGTGTCGAAGGTTGTGGGCGTTCGTCAGCACCCGTCCCGGCGAGATCACCACGCCGGATCCAACGCCCCATCCTCGTCCTAGTCCGACTACGGCCTGGCCGGTCCCCTCGGCGACGGCCTGAACTGAAGTCTCAAGTTCTTCAAGCAATGTCACTTCACTCATCCTCCATATACTTACTTGCGAAATGCAAGTGAATAGCGTACCACGTCACAAACCGACTGGCGTTCGACCATGACGACGCCGTACGATCCCCTTGTCATCACTGAATCGGACCAGCAGATCGACTCCTCCGAGCAGGACTCGCGCTCGGCGCTCGCCGACGCGCTGGCGGCCGTCGGCGACCGTTGGACGCTGCTGCTGATCGCCGCTCTGCTCGACGGACCGCGCCGCTTCGGCGAGCTTCAGGACGAGGTCGAGGGCATCGCCCCCAACGTCCTCACCCAGCGCCTGCGCCAGCTGGAACGCAACGCACTCGTCGTCGCCCGCCTCTACTCCGAGCGGCCGCCGAGGTTCGTCTACGAGCTGACCGCTTCTGGCCGCGAGCTCGCCGGCGCCCTTCGGCTGCTCGCCGGCTGGGGCGCCAGAAACGCGGAGGGCTCGGCCGCCCCGCGCCACTCGGTGTGCGGAACGCCGATGGAGGCCCGCTGGTGGTGCCCGACCTGTGAGCGGCCCGTGTCAGACGAGGAAGGCGAAGAACTCCACTTCGCGTGAGAGTGGGCGGCGGTGGCGAACGGGGGCGGGCGCCATCCCAAAAAAACCTGCATAGCACGACAATCCCGGCCGGAATGGCGAGGCCTGTCGAGCTGTGGATGAAGAGCATGCGTAATACGACAGGGCTCGGACCTGGCGGCGGTGCTGTCGAGCTATGCAGGTTTTCCGTGACACTCTCGGCACAAAGGCGCGAGTTGGACGGCTGAGCCCGCTGGCGTCCTCACCCACCCTCCTTCCCTGATGGCCTGTACCGAGCCGATCGCTCGCCCGCAGCCCCGATTGGCGAGCGGCGCGGTAAACGGCGCTGGGAAGGGAAGGGAGCGGGCGCCATCGCACCCGTCCAAAACCTGCACAGCACGACAATCTCGGCCCGAATGGCGAGCCCTGTCGAGCTATGCATGAAGAGCATGCGTAGTACGACAGGGCTCGCACCTGGCGCCGGTGTTGACGCGCTATGCAGGTTTCCCGTGACAGTGACACTCCCGTCGCAAAGTCGCCGGTTTGGGCGCACGAGCAGGCCAAACAAACAGCTCAGGCGACCCGCCACCGCCCTCACCCACCACCTCCCCCCTGCCGCCTTTCACCGAGCCGATCGCCAAACCAAGGCTGCGGGCCCGCAGCAGCCCGCCACCGTCACCCCCGCCGCGTCAAAAACTGCGTGATCGCCTCCGCGAACGCCCTTGCCGCGAGCCGCTGAAACGACGGCCGCACCAGGAGAGCGGCATCGGTCGCATTGCGCATGTTTCCGCACTCGATCAGCACCTTCGGTACCCGTGTCAGGTTGAGGCCGGCGAGATCGTCGCGATAGGCGATCCCATCGATGCCGTCGTAGGTTGACTCGGGCATGTGGGTGACCGCCAGGTAGCGCTGGCGCAACTCCCTGCCGAACGCCTTCGAGGCGGTGATCACCCGGTTGTTGGGGCCGTCGGCCACGGGCTCGAGGATCGCGAAGCCGCGGCCCCCCGGCGGCCCGCCATCAGCGTGGATGTCGATCGCCACGTTCGCGTGAGCGCGATTGATGATCTGTGACCGGGTCGTGACGCACGGACCCACGCCGTCGTTGCTCCGGCGCGTGAGCACGACCTTGGCGCCCTCGGTGCGCAGATCGGCGGACAGGTACCTGGCGACGTTCCAGTTGAAACGGGCCTCGCTGTAGCCGCCGTCGGTCGCGGTGCCCGTCGTGTCGCAGGTCTCTTCCTCGCGGCCATTCCAGATCAGGTGGTTGATGAACGCCGGGTCGGCGTAGTTACGGCCGTTGTGACCCGGGTCGATGCCGACGACCTTGCCAGCGAGCATCCCGGCCGGGCGGCGCCCTGGCGACGCCGGCCGCGCAACCCCGCGGTCTGGCGACGCCGGCCGCGAAACGCCGCGCGCCGGCGCCTCGGCGCTCCGCCCATCGATAGTCCCAGCGGCCGCCCCCGACACGCTCGCGACCACGGCGCGGTGCGACGACGCCGACTCACGAGAGCTCGAGCACCCAGTGGCGAGGACGGCCGCGGCCGCAACGACTCCTGCAAAGCACGCCAGGTTGCGATGGCGAATGGCGCGGGGCGACATCCTGGCCCACCATAACCCCCGGCGGTCCAGAACGAGTCGTCAGATGGCGATCATCGAGTGGCAGACCGAACGGTCCGCCGCTTTCCGGCAAACCGTGCAGATACGCGCGAGCATCGCCAAAATGTCGGCGGCCACGGATGAAGGGAGTCACGAATGCGAGATGAGCCGGACGGGCGCACGCCGCGGCGCGAGCTGATGGCATGATCCGGCTGATCGGCGTGGTCATCTCGATCGGGCTCGCCGACTCGCTCAACCCGACGACGATCGCCCCGGCGCTGTATCTGGCGACGGCGGATCAGCCGCTCTCGCGCGTGACCGAGTTCACCGTCGGGGTGTTCATCGTCTACCTGGCCGGTGGCGTCCTGATCGCGCTCGGACCCGGTCAGCTGCTCCTGTCGCTCGTGCCGAAACCGAGTCACGAGGCCCGATACATACTCGAGATCGTCGCCGGCGCGGCGATGCTCGTCGCCACGCTGTTGCTGTGGATCAATCGTGATCGACTCGCGAAGCGGCCGCCGCCCGAGGTGAAGGCCGAGGGTAAATCGAGCGCGATCCTGGGGGCGACGATCACCGCCGTCGAGCTGCCGACCGCCTTCCCCTACTTCGCGGCGATCGCGGCGATCGTCGGCTCGGGTGTCGGTCCGGCGCGACAGGTGACGCTGCTCGTGCTGTTCAACCTCTGTTTCGTGCTGCCGCTAGTCGTGATCGCCGGAACGCTCTGGCTGGCGGGCGATCAGGCGGACGAGCTGCTGATGGGAGCGCGCCAGATCCTGCAGCGCCGCTGGCCCGCTCTGCTGGCGGCCCTGGCGCTGCTCGCGGGGACGTTCGTGATACTCCTCGGGGTCACGGGTCTGGCCAGCCACGGCCATGCCCGGCTCAGCCACCTGGTGCGGCGCCTCGGCCGCCTGCTTCACCCCTGAGTTCGGCCGCCGTTCAGTCTCCCGACTGACCCGCCGCCTCCTGCGCCTCGCGCAGCAGCCGGCGCATGCCCCTCAGCCACCGATCGGGCTGGGTGGCCTTGAGCGCCATGTAGTCGGCGACCTTCGGGTGCGGAAGGATCAGGAACCGCTCCTCCCGAAGTCCGACGACGACCGCGTCGGCGACATCCTCGGGGTCGACGAGCGCCTCGGCCAGCAAGGGCGCCGACCCGATCGGATCCTGGAGTGCAAGGTCGAGCATCGGGGTACGCACGCCCTGGGGGCACAGACAGGAAACCTTGATCCCGGCATCGCCGTAGGTGATCGACAGCCATTCGGCGACGGCGACCGCGGCGTGCTTGGTAACCGAGTACGCGAGCGCCGAGACCTGCGTCAGCAGTCCGGCGGCCGACGCCGTGCTGAGCAGGTAGCCCTCGCCGCGCTCCACCATCTCGGGGAGCACGGCGCGCGCGGCCCATACATGAGCCATCACGTTGATCTCCCAGATCCGTTGCCACTCCTCGTCGGAGGCCTCGGGCCCGCCCGGCGGGCCCCCGATGCCGGCGTTTGAGCAGAACAGGTCGATCGGGCCGTTCTCGGCGCGGGCCTGGGAAACGAGCGCCTGGATGTCGGCGTCTTTGCTCACGTCGGTCGGGATGGCGAGCCCGCCGATCTCCTCCGCCACCGCCGCAGCGGACGGCTCATCGATGTCGGCGACGACCACCGCCCGGGCGCCGTCCGCCGCGAACCGGCGCGCCAGCGCCCGGCCGATGCCACTGCCGGCGCCCGTCACGACCACGTGTCGGCCCGCGACTTCCATCGGGCGAGACGATAGTTGAACTTGAAACCGATTTCAACTAGTGTCCGACGCCGTGGCGGAGCGTCAGGCCCTTCCCTCCCGGACGCGGCGAGCGCCGGTCAGCGCGCGCGGCGCGCGGACGCGTCAGGCCCTCGTCCAGGCGGCGCGCCGGGTGTTCGAGCGCGATGGCTTTCTCGACGCCCACATCACCGACATCACCGGCGAAGCCGGCGTCGCCGCCGGCACCTTCTACACCTACTTCACGAGCAAAGAGGACGTGCTCGCGGCCGTGATGGAGGAGGTGAACGAGGAGATGCTCCACCCCCGGCTCAAGGAGATCGCCGACCGCGATGATCCGGTCGCGGTCGTCGACGCGGCGAACCGTGCCTACCTCATCGCCTATCGGCGGAACGCCAGGCTGATGGCGCTGATGGAGCAGGTCGCGCAGATCGATCCCGAGTTCAGGCGGGTCCGGCTGCGGCGGGCTCGTGCTTTTGGCGAACGTAACGCGCAGGCGATCTCGCGGCTGCAGCAGCGTGGTCTCGCGGACCCCGAGCTCGATCCGCAGCTCGCCGCCCACGCCTTGAGCGGGATGGTCAGCCGCATGGCGTATCTGCGCTACGTCCTCGGACTTGGAACGGCGTCCCCGGAGACACTGGCGCGGACGCTGACCCGCCTGTGGGTGAACGCACTCGGAATTGCGAAGGAGATGACCTAGATGGACTTCGAGCTCAGTGATCGCTGCAAGCTGCTGCGCGAGCGTCTGCTCGCCTTCATGGACGAGCACGTATATCCGGCCGAGCCCGTGTACCACGAGCAGCTCGTCGCGTCCGGCGACCCGCATTCCCACCCTCCGATCATGGAGGAGCTGAAGGCGCGCGCCCGCGACCGGGGCCTGTGGAATCTGTTCCTCCCCCACGAGAACGCGGAGCCGTCGGCACCGGGGCTCTCGAACGTCGAGTACGCACCCCTCGCGGAGATCATGGGTCGCAGCCACATCGCCTCGGAGGCGTGCAACTGCGCGGCTCCCGACACGGGCAACATGGAGGTGCTCACCCTATTCGGCACCCCCGAGCAGAAGGACCGGTGGCTGGCGCCGTTGCTCGAGGGCGAGATCCGCTCGGCGTTCGCGATGACCGAGCCCGCTGTCGCCAGCTCCGACGCGACCAACATCGAGTTGCGGATCGAGCGAGTCGGCGACGAGTACGTTCTGAACGGCCGGAAGTGGTGGATCTCGGGCACGATGCGCGAGCGCTGCCGGATCATGATCGTGATGGGCAAGACCGATCCGGGCGCCCCGTCATACCGCCAGCAGTCGATGATCCTGGTGCCTCGCGACACGGCCGGCGTGACGATCCTGCGGAACCTTCCGGTATTCGGTTACGTCGATCAGGAGGGGCACGCGGAGCTGATGTTCGAGGACGTCCGGGTCCCGGCCTCGAACCTGATCGGCAACGAGGGCGACGGATTCCTGATCTCGCAGGCCCGGCTCGGTCCCGGACGGATCCACCACTGCATGCGCGCGATCGGCGCCGCCGAGCGGGCGCTCGAGCTGATGTGCGTGCGCGCGGCTTCGCGCGCGACCTTCGGCCAGCCGGTAAGCGAGCGGGCCAACGTCCAGGACTGGATCGCCGAGTCGCGCGTCGAGATCGAGATGGCGCGACTGCTGACGCTGAAGGCCGCTTGGCTGATGGACACCGTCGGCAACAAGCACGCCCGGACGGAGATCGCGGCGATCAAGGTCGCGGCGCCGGATGTCGCGCTGCGGGTTGTCGATCGCGCCATCCAGGTCCACGGCGCGGCGGGCATCTGCGATGACTTCCCGCTGGCGACGATGTACGCGCACCTGCGGACGCTACGACTGGCGGACGGTCCGGACGAAATCCACAAGCGGACGATCGCCCGCCAGGAGCTTCGTCGGCTCGCGACGCCGCAGCCCGTGGCAGCGTAACCGCCGCGAGGACGGCCGCCGCGCTACCGTCGGGAGATCGCCCCCGAGCGTTCAGCGCTACTCCGGCCGCCGGCAGGGGTTAGGTACTCCCAGTTGAATCTCATGCGATTGCTGCGCTACGCCGTGACGATTCTGGCGGCGGCCGCGATCTGTTTGGCCGTGCCGTCGATGGCCGCTGCCATGATCAGCTCGAACGACACGCCGTTTCCGAGCAGCACAGCGATCACGGCCGCTCACTGGGCCAGCGCCCGTCACGGGCCGCCCCGCAACCAGTTCGGAGACATCCTTCCCATCGCGTGGGGCGATGACAACGACCTCTACGTATTGATGGACGATGGGGGCACCGATTCCCCCAAGCCGGGCGCGCTGTGGCGCAACTCGTTCGCGCGGATCACCGGGTCTCCGCTTCACAACCTGCGCTTCCAGCGGATCGGCAACTCACCACCAGCGGCGACGTGGGCGCAGATCCATCGCAACGGGAACCTCTGGTCAGGCCCGTTGGGCAACTACTACGCGACCGGCTTCACGTCCGTCGATCACGTCTTCTTTGCCACTCAGGTCGACAACTGGAAGTGGGGCGCGAACGGCCCATTCACGGGCCTCGCGGGAATCGCTTATTCGACCAACCACGGAACGAGCTGGCAGTTCCCCTCCCACCCGTTCCCAGGGCCGACCGGCAACCTCAACTGGGTGCAGCGCGGGCGCGACGACACCGCGCCCGACGGATACGACTACGCGATCTCGACCGAGCGCGAGTTCAACGCCAGCACGCTGATGCTCGGGCGCAGCCGCCCCGCCATCGCCGACATGACGAACCCCTCGGACTGGCAGTGGGCGTCGGGTTGGGCGGCCACGCCGACGCCGTGGCCGGCGTGGTCGAGCTCGCTCTCTGAAGCGAAGCCGATCCTCACCTGGCCCGGGCACATAACGTACCCGCGGATGTCCTTCGACCCCGGCCTGCGCACCTACTTGCTCACCTTCACCTACTCATTCGCCGCGACCCCACCGGGGATCTGGAAGAACGGGTCGGAGCTGGTGATCCTCGAAGCCGCCCATCCGTGGGGCCCGTTCTCGTTCGTCGCCCGTCAGCCGTATTTCGGCCCCTCGAACGGATACGACCCCGAGATTCCCGTCAAATGGATCAGCGACCACGGGCACCAGCTGTGGCTGATCTGGGCCGCGAACTTCGACGGCTGCGCACGCGGTCTGAGCTGCGCCGCAGGGTATGGGTTCAACTACCAGCGCATCCAGCTGACGACCCCCGCCCACGGGGCGAGCGCCGCACGAGCCCGCAATCGACTCCCCGCCACGAGCGCACCGGCACCGCCGGTCCGCTGGCGGTCTTTGCCCGCGACGCCCGCGCCCGTTCAGCTTCCGCGGCTGCACTTCTCTCCCGGAAGCTGACCGCGGCTCAGCCGAGCGCGTACGTGGCGATGTCCTGATCGAGCGTTCCCGGCGCCACGTACTGCCCCGTGTGGACGTAGACGAGCTTGCCGGCGCGGTTGATGAAGATCGTCGTCGGCAGGCCTTCGAGACCCTGCGGGACGAGCGACTGAAGCTGGGGAGTGCTGCTCTGATAGCTCGGGTACGAGACGGGATGCTGGGCGAGGAACGACTGCGCGTCCCCGGCCGAGTCGTCCGTGTCGGCGCCGAGGAACGCCACCTGGCGTCCGTAGCGCGCCGACGCTGAGGCGAACAGGCCGAACTCCGACCGGCACGGCGTGCACCACGACGCCCACGCGTTGATCACGATCGGGTAGCCGCGCAACGCCCGGACCCGAGCCGACAGCGCTGACTCGGACCCGAGCAGCTTGCCGGCCTGCTCGTGGAGGCCGGCGAGCGCCGGCGGTGAGCCCGCCAGCTCCTGGTGTACCGCCTCGGCGCTCGACGGAGCGCTCGGCGCTCGCGCCAACGCGGCGCGCACCCGCTTGGCCAACTCGCTCCGGCTCAGCCAGCCCGTCGTCGAGACGTCGTAGTACCACAGGATCCGGCCCGACGACGAGATCAGCGCCAGCCATGGCTCGTCCTGGACTCCGTAGCCGTCGGCGACCCGTCCGGCCTGATCGATCGCCACCGGATAGGAGAGGGGGGCCGGGAGAGTGCTCAAGAAGCGAGGCAGCGCGCTCGACGAGGGCTCGACAACCCGCTCGTCGACCGCGTCGAGCTCCGGCAGACCCGCGCCGGCCGCGGCCGATTGGTAGCGATCGAGTTCCTCGAGCTGCCTACGGAGATCGGTCACCTCGGAGTCCCAGGTGTCGAAGAACAGCAGCAGCCGCGGGGAAGCTCCCGGCCCCAACGCGACCGTTCCTCCCCCGGCTCGCGGCAGTGCGATGGCGCTGGTGGGGCTGATCGTCGGGATCTGGTTGTAGGACAGGCTCGAGTGCACGCGTGGCCGGCCGGGGAGCAGACTCGAGGCCTCCTGCGCGAGGAGCTGGCCGAGCTGGCCGACGGCGGAGTAGGACTGCTGCGTCAGGTAGAGCCGCGCGAGCCTGCCCCTCGTGTCGATCACGTACAGCGCGGGCGTGTGGTCGATCTGGCCCGCTTCGATCTGGACCGCGATGTGGTAGTCCTGCCACACCCGCTTGAGCCTCGGCAGCGACGAAGTCAGGAAGTGCCAGTCGGTCATCATCCCGTGCACCTGCGAGTAGGACCGCACGTCCTTGATCGAGGTCGCGTCCGGGTTCGCGTCGATCCCGAGTAGCTGGACCTTCGAACCGGCGGCGCCCAGCAGCTGCTTGGCCTCGACCATCGCGGTCGTGGTCAGAGGGCAGATCGTCGTGCACTCCGAGTCGTTGAAGGCCAGGATCACGACGCGCCCGAGGAAGGAATGAAGCGATACCGGGCGACCGAACTGATCGGTGAGCGTGAAATCAGGCGCGGCGCCTGACACCGGAGTGCCGGGATCGAGGTACGGGTTGCGCGCCAGGCCGTTCTCCGGAGAGGAGGACGTGCGGGCGATTATCGAGAACGCGCTGACCGCCAACAGCAGGACGAGCGCGGCGAGCGCCACCCAGGTCCGGGTCGCTACGCGTCGTGCGGTCATCGCCGTCCTTTATGGCATATCACGTCCGGCCGCGTCGTAGTACCGCGCGGGCCCGGCGGACCCGCCTCGGCGTCGCTCTACTCGTCGTTCACGTCCTCATAGCCGATCGCCGTGGCGAGCTTTGGCGCGGTCGCCACGACTCGTGCGAGCCCAACCGTGGGCGCGACCGCGACGAGCACGCCGACGATCTCGGTCTCCGTCGCTCCGGCCGCCAGCGCGAGCTGAACGGTCCGTCGCAGCGAGGCCGTCGCCGCACCGACCGCGACGAGCGCACCGAGGCGAACGAGCAGGTCGACCTTGGGCACGAGCACCGGTTCCGCATCTGGGGCCGTTCCGCTCGCGAGCACCATGCCGACTGACTGTTCGTCGTTTAACGCCAACCGGCGCAGGAGCTCCTCTGCACGGTCCACTGGAAAGCGAACCTAGGAGCGAGGCGAATTCCGCACATCGCCCAAACAGGGTGATACCGCTGCGCCGAGCGTTATGGGGGAGCCGGGAGACCAACCAGCTGGACGACCGCGAAGGCCAGGATCAGGGCGCCGATCCCGATCAGGCCGTACCGAGCCTGCCGCACCCGGAAGTGGCCGCTGATCCCTACCAGGAAGAGGACGGTCGCGAGAAACACCGTGTCGCGGATGTACTTGTCCGACGTCTCCCCGGCGTCCGAGCCCGTGGCGAACGCGACGTTCGCTGCCCTGTCGGCGGCGGCCGACCCGGCCGCCTGCGGGATGACGTAGTTCGGCATGTAGGCCGGCCCGGGCGGCGCGTTGGGGTTGTGGGCCGGGTCGGTGGCCAGCCAGGCGTCGAACGCAGGCCGAAAGCCGGGCCGCATCCGCTTCACCGCGAGGCGCTCGGCCTTGACGTTGCCCGAGACGAAAGCACTGAACCACGCGTTGAACGAGACCGAATCCAGCGTGCGCGTGACGACCGCCTCCGTGTCGAGGCGAGTCGCGAAGTTGCGCTCGGAGGCTGCCTTAGCCAGCTGCACCGATGACTCCGTACCCCACTTCGCCGCGGCGTAGCCCGAGTACGCCGCCAGCACGGCCACCATCGACAGCAGCACGGCCTCGATGACCGACAACCAGCGATCGCGGTGCTCGGCTTCCTCGGTCTCAGAGCGCTCTTTGTGCTCGGCGATCTCCTTGCCGACCTCAGCCGGCGACAGGCCCTCAGGCAAGAGTCACTGCCCCCCGAGGCGGGTCGCCGGTCAGACGGCTTCCTGGACCGACGGCGCGCCGCGCTCGCGGACGAATGCCTCCGGTGCCGGGCGCTCGCGTTTCCCGATCGCGACCAACTCCTCGATGAGCCCCAGCGCCGTGGTATGGCTCTCATCCGTGTGCCGGGGTATCGAATGAACGGCATGGGCTCCGAGGGCGTCCAGGGGGATCGGCGGTTTGCGCATGTGCGACATCACGCGAGCGATGGGCCGGGGGAAGAAGCGCGCCCACCGACGGCGGAAATTCTCCGAGCTCCACCCGACCAGGCGCTCGGCGCGAGCTCGTTCCACCTCCGCGGAGGCGACGCTGCCCACGACCATCGACACGTAGCCGTACAGGTCCTGCCGGCGCTCATCTCCGACCGAGTCGTTGTACGCCCGCAAGAACGAGCCGATCACGGGACAGACGCACGCCGGATGATCCGTGAACGATTCGCCCGCGAGCATCGACGCGAGCTCCATTACGCAGGCACCCTCCTCGGGGGAGGAGTGCTTGCCCGCGCTCAACCTGATCGTCTGGTGGCTAGCTAGGGACATGTTGGCTCCCTGGGTCGTGCGAGAACAAGGTCCCATATGAAAGCGCGTGACCGGCCCGGCGGCATCACCTAATTAGGACTAAAAGACAGCGGCTGCGGCCCCTCACCCCATTGGGATGATGAGGCGCGATGCCATTTCGGATTGCATCCGCCCAGCGATGACCAACGACCTGGCGCGCTGGCAGTTCGCGACGACCACGATCTATCACTTCCTGTTCGTGCCGGTCACGATCGGGCTCGCGTTTCTGGTCGCGGTCCTCCAGACGGTCTGGTACCGCACGGATAACCCGGACTACAAGCGGATGACCCGGTTCTTCGGGACGCTGCTGCTGATCAACGTGGCGATCGGCGTGGTCACCGGGCTCGTCCAGGAGTTCGAGTTCGGGATGAACTGGTCAATCTATTCGCGGTACGTGGGCAGCGTGTTCGGTGCGCCGCTCGCGATGGAGGGCCTCCTCGCCTTCTTCCTCGAGTCGACATTCCTGGGGCTGTGGCTGTTCGGCTGGGACCGGCTACCCAAGCGTGTCCACCTGGCGACGATCTGGGCGGTGTCGCTCGGCTCGCTGCTCTCGGCGATGTTCATCTTGATGGCCAACTCGTGGATGCAGCACCCCGTCGGTTACCGGATCGACAAGTCCGGCAACGCGGTCATGACCAACATGTGGGCGCAGTTCGTGAACCCGACGTTCGTGTGGGGCTATGCGCACGTGATCCTCGCCTCCCTCATCACCGGTTGCCTCGTGATGCTCGCCGTGTCGGCGTGGTATCTGCGCAAGGGCGAGCACGTCGAGTCCTTCCACCGGACGGCCAAGGTGGCGCTGATCGTGCTCATCCCGACGATGGTGATCCAGCTGTCGGTCGGCAATCAGCTCGGCGTGATCGAGGCCCACTACCAGCCGATGAAGATCGCCGCCGCCGAGGCGCAGTGGACCAACTGCAAGCCGTGCTCGTTCTCGCTGATCCAGATCGGGGGCGGCGCCAACGACCAGACGCCGTCGCAGATCCTCGAGATCCCGCACCTGCTGTCGGTTCTGGCGACGGGCACGTGGAGCGGCGCGGTGACGGGGCTCCACGAGCTGCAGGCCCAGTACCAGAAGAAGTACGGCCCCGGCAACTACATCCCCGACGTGTTCATCCAGTACTGGTCGATCCGGGTGATGGCCTATCTCGGGTCGCTCGTGCTGCTCCTGGGCCTGTGGGGCGGCTGGTTGATCTACAAGGACCGACTGCGCAGCTCGAGGCTGTTCCTGACGCTGTGCATTTGGTCCGTGGTCACCCCGTTCCTGATGAACACCGCCGGCTGGTTGTTGACCGAGAGCGGCCGTCAGCCCTGGGTCGTGCAGGGGTTGTTGAAGACCGTCAACGCAAATTCGCCATCGGTCACCTCCACCGATCTCTGGATCAGCCTGATCGCATTCGTGCTCGCCTACATCGTGCTCGGCGCCGCCGACCTCGTGCTGATGCTCCGCTACTCCCGCCACGGCCTGGCCCACGCCGACAGGGAAGCGGCTGGGCCGAGTGGGGCGTCCGACAGCTCCGTCCCCGCGCTTACGTACTGATTCGATGCAGCTTCACACCATCTGGTTCGTCATCATCGCGTTCTTCTGGGTCGGCTTCTTCGTGCTCGAGGGATTCGACTTCGGCGTTGGCGCGCTGCACCGGTTCATCGGCACAACCGAGATCGAGCGCCGCGTCGCGATCAACACGATCGGCCCCTGGTGGGACGGGAACGAGGTGTGGCTGATCGTGGCCGGAGCGGCGACCTTCGCCGCGTTCCCAGGCTGGTACGCGACGATGTTCTCAGCCCTGTACCTCGCGCTGCTGCTTCTGCTCCTCGCGCTGTTCGCGCGCGGCGTCTCGTTCGAGTGGCGCGGCAAACGCGACAGCCCCCGATGGCTGGCGGGGTGGTCGTGGGCCCTGACCGTCGGCAGCATTCTGATTCCGCTGCTGATCGGGGTTGCGCTCGGCGACCTCCTCCACGGGCTGCCGATCGACTCGCACGAGAATTACACGGGCAACTTCTTCGATCTCCTGACCGGCTACGGGCTGATGACCGGAGTGACCATGCTTGTGCTCAGCCTGCTGCACGGGGCGACGTTCCTCGGGCTGCGGACGACGGGCGAGCTCCGCGATCGTGCCCACGCGGCGGCCCGCCGCATTGGAGTCGTGGCGATCGTCGTCAACCTGGCCTGGGTGATCTGGACGCTGGTCGTCATCGGTGGCGGCACGGTGCCCGAGCCGACCCAGATCTTCGGCCTGCTCGCGGTCATCTTCGTCCCCGTGCTCGTGATCGGCGGCTATGACGGCTGGGCCTTCGTTTCCTCTGGGTTCACCATCGCCGCCGCGATCGGCCAGCTGTTCATCTCCCTGTATCCGAACGTGATGGTCTCGAGCACGAATCACGCCTACAACCTCACCGTCAACAACTCGGCGTCGGGTCACTATGCGCTCGTCGTGATGACGATCACGGCGGTGCTCTTCCTTCCGGTCGTCCTGCTCTACCAGGGTTGGTCGTTCCACGTCTTCCGGGGCCGCCTGCAGGGAGGGCCACCGTCCGCGGAGCAGCCGCCGCCCGCACAACCCCCGCCGGCGCAGCCCCCGCCGGCGCGGCCCGCGACCGCCACCCCCGATCAGTAGCTCGGCCAGCGGGCGCTTTCAGCGCCCGCGGCCCTGATTGGCGGTCGGCCGGCAAACGGCGCTCGGGAAGGGGAGCAGGTCAACTGCCCGGCGGGGTCCGCGCCCTCACCCAGCCGAAAATCATGCTTAACACGTCAATCTCGGCTCAGATCCCGAGCCCTGTCGTGCTGTGCATGCACAGCATGCATGACACGGCAGGCCTCGCCGATTTTTCCGGTCGTGACGTGTTATGCAGCATCCGGGGCCGCTCTCAGGCCTGCCCGGGCACCCCACCCTCCTCCCTCCCCAGCGCCGTTTACCGAGCCGACGGCCGAGCAAGGCTGAGGGCGCACGGCGGCGGTGGGCCGAGAGTCGGCGGCCCCGGCTCGGACACGAAACGCCAAACGGGCTAGGACGCGGCCCCCGGCTCGGCGCCGGCGCCCGCGGTGACGACATCGTCGTCATCCCAGTCGATCTCGGCGGCGTCGCCGCGGTCCAGAACGTGCGGTCCGCTGCCCTTCGCGAAGCCGTCCCAGCTCCAGTCGATGACCGCCTCGATCTTCGCGCGTGTTCCGGTGATGAGGCTGGCATGCACGCCGAGCCACGCCACGTGGGCCAGCTCTCCGTGCACCTCGTGGTGGCGCTTGCCGACCTCCGCGATCGCGGCGCCGCGACCGATCATCGCCATGATCCCCTTGTCGCGGTAGCTGAACGGCTTCGGCTCCTTCCCCTCGAAGCCGGCGAGGATGTTGTCCGCGGCCCATTTGCCGCTCTGGAGCGCGACCGAGCCGAGCTGTGGGAGCGGGCTTCCATCGGAATCGCCGATGTTGGCTATATCGCCGACGACGTACACGCCTTGAGCGCCGCTGAGCGTCAGATCGGGGGCGGCGTCGATGCGCCCACCCTGCCCCTGAGCCAGTCCACAGTTCGCCGCGAGCGCAGCGGCCATGAGCCCACCGCCCCAGACCACGCACCGCGTGGCGACGATCGTGCCGTCGGAGAGCACCGCGTGGCCGCTCGCCACCTCTTTCACGCCGGTCCCGAGATGGACGTCGACGCCTTTCTCCTTGAGCACCTTGTCGACGTACTTGTGCGCCTTGTCCGAGAACGGCTTCAGCAGCGCGTCGCCGTAGTCGACCAAATGGACGTGCGCGGCCGTTGCGTCGAGGTGACGATATTCGGCGGGTAGGGTGACGTTGATCATGTCGGCGATCGAGCCCGCGACCTCGACGCCGGTCGGCCCACCGCCCACGATCAAGAAGTTCAGGGCGCCACGCGCGACGAGCGACGGATCCCGGTCCACGTGCTCGAAGATACCGAGGATCCGCGAACGCAAGTTGGTTGCGTCATCCAACGAGTAGAGCGGAAACGAGTGCTCCGGCGCTCCCTGGGTGCCGAAGAAGTTCGGCTGTGAACCGGCGGCGAGCACCAGCGCATCCCCGCTCCACTCGCCGCCATCGGTCGACCGGACCGTCCTGGTCGCCGTGTCGAGCGAGGCGACATCGGCGAGCTGGACGTCGACATTGGGCTGATCGGCGAACACGTCTCGCAGCGAGTGGGCGATGTCGCTCGGCGCGACCTGCGACGTCGCCACCTGGTAAAGGAGCGGCTGGAACTGGTGGTAGTTGTTGCGATCGATCAGCGTGACGCGCACGTGCTCGTGGTCAGCCAGCTGGCGCGCACACCCGAGGCCGGCGAAGCCGCCACCGACGATCACCACATGGCGTCTGCCGTCGGTCGCGGTCATGAGTGCACCGCCGGCTCGCTCGCGGCCGTGCCCACAGACATTCGCTCGAGCAGATGGTCGCCCACACGCAGCGCATTCGCCATTGCGGTGAGCGCCGGGTTCACGGCACCGATGCTCGGGAAGAAGCTCGTGTCGACGACGTACAGGTTGTCGAGCTCGTGGGCTTTGCAGTTGACGTCGAGCACCGACGTGTTTGGATCGCTACCGAACCGGCACGTTCCGACCTGGTGCGCACAACCGGCGATCGGGATCTCGTTCTTCAAGTAGGCATGGTGGGGCAGCAGGTGATGGTGGTCCATGTCGAGTTTCCCGAGCATCGACTTCAGTTGCTCGTACAAGCGTTTCTTCGACTCCTCGTTGCTGGCGTGGTACGTCAGCGTGATCGTGCCGCTGCCGTCGACGGTCACCCGGTTCTCCGGGAGTGGGAGATCCTCCGTGGAGAGCCAGAAGTCCACGGCGTGCTGCGCGACGTCGCGGAGCGTCCAGCTCGGTGCCAACGCCGTCTCGCCCGGCTTCTCTCCGCGGAACATGTCCGCTTGCGACTTCCCGACCATCTGGATGTTGCCCAGCGGGTACTCGAAGTCGGGGCCGGAGAAGTAGAAGTCGTTGAGTCCGAGGGTCTTCTGGAAGACGGTCGGGTTCTCCTCGCGTGAGAGCGCGAGCACTGCCTGGCTGTTGTGGAACATGTAGTTGCGGCCGAGCTGGTCGGAACCGTTGGAGAGGCCGTTCGGGTGCTTGTCGGTTGCCGACACCAAGAGCAGCCGCGCGGAGTTGGCGGCGCCGCAGGAGGCGACCACGAGGTCCCCGCTCACGGTCTCCTCGCCGTCACCGCGCTTGACCACCACGCCCGTGACCTCGGTCCCGGCGTCATTCGTGGTCAGCCGCACTGCCTCGCTGTCGGTCCACAGCTCGACGTTCGAATGCTCGAGCGCCGGGCGGACGCCGAGCACCTCGGCGTCCGACTTCGCGTGCACGACGCACGGGAACCCGTCGCAGCAGTTACAGCGCATGCAGATGCTGTACGGCCTGTTCTGTTCGTCGAGCATCACGCCACAGGGCGCGTGGAACGGATGCAGGCCGTTCGCCGCCAGGTCGTCGGAGAGCTTCTGGATGCGGGGCTCGTGGGAGACCGCGGGGAACGGATACGGCCCGCTCGCCGACGGCTCGGTGGGGTCCTCCCCCCGGGCTCCGTGCACCTGGTAATACTGCTCGGCGAGCGTGTAGTAGGGCTCCATCACGTCGTAGGAGATCGGCCACGCTGGCGATATGCCGTCGTGGTGCCGGAGCTCCCCGAAGTCCTCCTCGCGCAGCCGATAAAGCGCCGCTCCGTACAGCTTCGTGGCGCCACCGACGAAGTAGTGGACCTGGGGGTGGAACTCCTCACCGCCCTCATAGCGCCACGTGTCGGGCGAGACGTACCGTCCGTTGACGAACACCTCCTCAGCGGAGACGTTCTGTGGCTCGCGCGGGAGCCAGCCCCCGCGTTCTAGCAGCAACACTTTCTTGCCGGAAGGCGCGAGGTGGCGAGCAAGGGTTCCCCCGCCGGCGCCGGTCCCGATGATGATCGCGTCGTAGGAGTCAGTCATCCGCCTATCTCCGCTAGTTGCTCTGTCAGAACGATCCGGGCCGCGGCCTCGACGGCGGCGAGGTGAGAGAAGGCCTGGGGGAAGTTGCCGAGGTGGCGGCCAGTGTCGACGTCGAACTCCTCGGCATACAGACCGAGGGGCGACGCCACCCTGACGAGCTTCTCCATGAGGTCTCGGGCCGGCTGCATTTGGTTGATGATCGCCAGCGCCGACACCAGCCAGAACGAGCAGATCAGGAACGTCCCCTCTTTGCCGGACAGGCCGTCGTCGGTCTCGTTGGTCCGGTAGCGCAGGACGAATCCGTTCTCCGTTAGCTCGTCGGCGATCGCCAGCACCGTCGCGCGGAGACGCTCGTCCTCTTTCGGTAGGAAGCCGAAGATCGCGGCCAGGAGCACCGAGGCGTCTAGCGCTTCGGTGCCGTAGTGCTGGCAGAGCACACCCCGCTTGTCGACCCCGTGCTCGAGGATGTCGGCCTTGATCTCCGCGGCGGTCTCGGCCCAGCCGGCGGCCAGGTCGTCGTCGCCCCGGATCCGTGCCAGCTGGGCGGCACGATCCATCGCCACCCAACACATGAGCTTCGAGGACACGTAGTGCTGAGGTTTGCCTCGCGCCTCCCAGATTCCCTGATCCGGCTTCCTCCACACGGATTTCGCACACTCGGCCTGCGACGCGATCAGCGGCCAGAGCGCTCGTGGCAAGCGTTGACTGCGGCTCGTTTGCAGGAGCACGGCGTCAAGCGCGGCCCCGAAGACATCGTTCTGGCGTTGATCGAAGGCTCCGTTCCCGATCCGGACGGGCTGAGCTCCCACGTACCCCGACAACTCCGGGATCAAAACCTCGGTGAGATCGCGGCGCCCGTCGATCCCGTACATGATCTGCAGGGCGCCGTCATCGTTGCGTTCGAGGTCGGCGATGAACTGCATGAACTCGTTGGCCTCCCAATCGAGATTCAGGAAGTGCAGCGCCTGGAGGGTGAACGTCGTGTCGCGGATCCACGTGTACCGGTAGTCCCAATTGCGCTCACCCCCGGGCGTCTCTGGTAGCGACGTGGTCAGCGCAGCGACGGTCGCGCCCGTGGGCATATACGTGAGCCCCTTGATCGCGAGCGCCGAACGCTGAATCAAGGGGCGCAGCTCGTGGTCGGGAATACGGGCTCGAGCCAGCCAGTGGCGCCAGAACTTACTCGTGGCGTTGAGCCGCGCGTTGGCTTCCTCGAAGTTCGCCGGCAGGGGAGCGGCGTCGTCCCAGCAGAGGGCGCAATAGAGCTCCTCACCTTCGTGCAGCACGTGCCGCGCCCGCACGTGGCTGGCCTCGATTCCGAGCAGCATGTCCGTCTTAAGGGCCATCTTTTGACCTGCGCCTTCGACATCGGCGCGATGCCGATCGCTCGCCAGCGACCACTCCCCCAGCACGCGGCCGTAGTCGAAGCCGGGCTCGCACACGACCTCGACCTCGACGGTGCCCTCCACGCACGCGATCGTGCGCACAAGCATATGGTCGGCATCATCGTCCGCCGGAGGCCGGGTATGCGGAGTCACTGTGTCCTCGCCAAGGCGCGGGCCCATGGTCAGCGCCTCCCGCGTGGTGGCCCAGCCGGTCGGTGTCTTCCAGGACGTGATCAGAGTGTTCGTGCCCGGCTCATACACTCGGCCGCTGGGCACGTTGATCCCGAATGGACCCAGACGGAACGCACCGGCGCCCCGGTCCAGCAGCGAGCCGAACACGCTGGGCGAGTCGAACTTGGGCACGCACAGCCAATCCACCGTGCCGTCCGGCGCGACCAGCGCGCCGGTGTGGCAATCGGAAAGGAATGCGTAGTCGGCGATCGGAGTGAACGGCGACGGCTTGGCGGCGCTCTGAGGCATCTTGTCCCGGGCCGGCTGCGCGGCCGTGTTGCCGTGGTTCGTCCCTGTCTTCTTCCTGGCGGCGGCCTTTGTGCGCGACTCGCCCTTGTCTGCGACGCTCATGACTCCACCCACGGTCCGTGCCAGCGGTCGATCCCCGCCAGCAGTTTGTCGGCTTCCTTCGGCCCCCATGTCCCTGGCTCGTAGCTGTGCACCGGTGGCGGTTGCTCGAGCAGAGGCATCATGATCCGCCACGTCTCCTCGACGTTGTCCTGGCGGGTGAAGAGTGCGCTGTTGCCCTCCAGCGCGGCTTGCAGCAGGACCTCGTACGGGGTCGGGGCCTCACCGCCCTCATCCGCGAACTCCATGTCGAGCGTGATCTCCTGAGGCCCGCCGCGATCGGCCCTGTGCGCATCGATGATGAGGCGAATGCCCGTAGTCGGGTCGAGCCTGACCACGAGCTGGCTCTCGACCGGTGCCCGGATTCCGGCGGCCGCGGGCAGGAAGCCCAAGCGTGGCGGGCGCTTGAACACGAGCCGGACCTCCGTCTGCGTGACCGGCAGGCGCTTGCCGGTGCGGATGAACCAGGGGACGCCGGCCCAGCGCCAGTTGTCGATCTCGAGCCGAAGCGCCGCGTACGTCTCGGTGGTCGATCCCGGTGCGACCCCGTCGATGTCCAGATAGCCGTTGTACTGGCCGCGGACGTATTGCCGGGGGTCGGCGGGCGGTATCGAACGGAACACGGCGAACTTCGCATCCTTGAGAGTTCTGGCGTCATCTCCCGCGGGTGCCTCCATCGCCGCCGCCGCCACCAGCTGCATCAGGTGATTGACGACCACGTCTCGCAGCGCGCCGACGGGGTCGTAGAAGTGGCCCCGGTCCTCGACGCCGAAGCTCTCGGCCATCGTGATCTCGACGGCCGCGACGTTATTGCGGTTCCAGACCGGTTCGAACACTGTGTTCGCGTAGCGGACGTAGAGGAACTCGTCCGTGCCCATCTTCCCGAGGAAGTGGTCGATCCTGTACAGCTGCGACTCGTCGATGTACTGATGGATGTCGGCGGCGAGCGCGCGCGCCGACTCGAGATCGTTCCCGAACGGCTTCTCTACGACCACCCGAGCGTTCGACGTGAGCCCCGCTTCCGACAGGCCCTTGATCACGGTCGCGAACAGGAAAGGTGGGATCTCGAGATAGAAGACAGGGGTCCGCGCGCTCCCGAGCGCCTGGCCGACGCGCGAGTACATGGCCGCATCCGTGAAGTCGCCCTGGACGTACGAGAGACGGTCGGCAAACCGCTTGAACACGCCCTCATCGATCTGCTCCCCGCAGCCTTCGATCGACGTGCGGGCCCTGTCGCGAAGCTGGTCGACGGACCAGTCGTTGCTGGCCACGCCGATGATCGGGCACTTGAGCAGTCCGCGCGCCTCGAGCCGGTAGAGCGAGTGAAACGTCATCACCTTCGCGAGGTCGCCGGTTATCCCGAACACGACGAGCGCGTCCGCCTGCTGGTTGGCGTCCGCTGACGTCGCTGTGCCCGCAGGCTGCTGGTCGGTGGCAACTGCCATTTCGATCTCCTTGTCGCAGCCGAGGAGCGCCGCCTCGGCAGTCATCTGGGCCCTGCAAGCTACGACAAGGGCATGGGTCGATCATCACCCGGTTTGGATGAACGACGTCCAGAGCTCGACAGCTACGGTCCGGGCAGATGGAGAAGCCCCGCGTCGTCGTGGCCGGAACGCTGCCCGCAGCGGGTCTGGCGCTGCTCGGGGAGCGGTTCGTCGTCGACCAGGCCGACGACGGAGCGGATCCCGACTCCCTGCTCTTACGGGTGCCGGGCGCCGCGGCGATCGTGGTGGACCCGCCGACTCCCGTCGACGGCAGGTTGCTCGACGCCGCGGGCGACTCGCTCGCGGTCGTGGCGAACTTCGGCGTCGGCATCGACAACATCGATCTGGCCGCCGTCCGCGCGCGCGACGTGCGGGCGACGAACACCCCGGGAGTGCTCACCGATTCGACCGCGGAGCTAGCCGTCACCTTGATGCTCGCGGCGGCGCGCCGGGTCGCCGAGGGCGACGCAATCGTCCGCAGTGGCAGCTGGCCCGGTGGCGAGTTCCTCGGTCGCGGGCTCGTCGGCGCGACCGTCGGGATCGTCGGCTTCGGGCGGATCGGCCAGCGAGTGGCCGAGCTCCTCCGAGGGTTCGACGTCCGCCTGCTGTACACCAACCGCGGCGAGCGGCCGGGGACTGCGGCGGAGCGCCGCGAGCTCCCGGAGCTGCTCGCCACGGCGGACTTCGTCACCCTGCACCTGCCGCTGACGCCCGAGACGCGCCACGTGATCGATGCGGATACGCTCGGGCTCATGAAGCCGGGCGCGATCCTCGTCAACGCCAGCAGGGGCGCGCTCGTCGACACGAATGCGCTGATCGAGGCGCTCCGGTCCGGACATCTGGCCGCGGCCGGCCTCGACGTCTTCGAAGAAGAGCCGCACGTGCCGTCGCAACTGCGCGAGCTCCCGAACACGGTGCTCCTGCCCCACGTCGGATCGGCCACGGCCGACACGCGCGACGCGATGGCCCGGCTCGCCGCCGAGAACGTGATCGCGGTCATCGACGGGCGCGAGCCGCCGACTCCGGTGGTCTGAGATGCCCGACGCGCGCGTCAGTGCTGCCGAGTTCAGATCGCTGTTCGCCGGGCTCTCCAACTGGGGCCGATGGGGAACCGAGGACGAGCGCGGCACGCTTCATCTGCTGACGCCGGAGCGCGTCGCCGGCGGGACCCAGCTCGTCCGTGACGGCCTGAGCGTGACGTTGAGCCTGCCGCTGAACACGAAGGCGGCAGTCCACAACCCAGTGCCGGCAGATCATCACATGACGCTGCTCGGCCAGGTCGCGACCATCGACGAGTCCGTGCACTTCATGAAGGACTACGTCGGCGTCGACTACCACAACGACGGCCATACCCATATCGACGCGCTGTGCCACGTCGGGTACGAGGGGGCCCTCTACAACGACCGGCCGGAGGACGCCGTGACCGCTCACGGCGCGCCGGTCAACTCGATCGAGGTGCTCAAGGACGGGCTCGTGGGACGTGGCGTGCTGCTCGACATCCCCCGCCACCGCGGCGTCTCGTGGCTCGAGCCCGGGGAGCACGTGTTCGCCGAGGACCTCGAGGCCGCCGAACGCGAACAGGGGGTTGACGTGCGCCCAGGGGACATCCTGCTGATCCGTACGGGCCATCCACACCGCCTCGCCGAGCTCGGGCCGTGGAACACGGCCGAGGCCAAGGCCGGGCTGCATCCGACGACAATGGAGTTCGTCGCCGCGAGAGAAGTGGCCGCCCTCGGATCGGACGGGAACAGCGACACCGCGCCCAGCACCACCGAGGGAGTTGACTTCCCGATCCACGTGCTCGCGATCACCGCGATGGGGATCCACCTGCTCGACTACCTCCAGTTCGAAGATCTCCGGCGCGAGTGCGACCGGTCCGGACGCTGGGAATTTCTGTTCGTCGCTGCGCCGCTGAGGATCGTCGGCGGTACCGGCTCGCCCCTCAACCCCGTCGCCGTGTTCTGATGGGGAACGGCTACCGCACCGAGCTGACCGAGCGGGCGGGCTTCTCCGCGTGCGCCCTGCACGACGACGATGCCGACCTCCACGCGACGTGGCTCGTGGGGGCGGGAATGCTCGGAGCCTCACTGGTCCATCGCGGCGAGGAACTGTTCTGGCAAGGCGCCGGCCCTGGAACCTACGCCCGCGAGCGCAAATTCATGGGGATCCCGTTCCTCTATCCCTGGGCCAACCGACTGAGCGGTTTCGGCTACCGCGCCGGCGGCCACGACGTCGAGCTCGATCCCTCCTGGACCCTGCTTCACCTCGACGACAACGGGCTGCCGATCCACGGCCTGCTGAACGCGTCGCGCGATTGGTCGTTGCGTGCGCACGATTCCGACGGCGACCACGCCCGGCTGCTCGCCTCGCTGGAGTTCGACCGTCCCGACCTGCTCGCCGCGTTCCCGTTCCGCCACCGCGTGGAGATGGAGATCGACCTGGCGCACGGCGCTGTTTGGGTACGCACGACGGTGATCGCGACTGGAGATGACCCGGTGCCGATCGCCTTCGGCTTTCATCCGTACCTCCAGATCCCCGGCTCGCCGAGGGCGGAATGGGAGGTTTCGTTCCCCGTCCGCCGACATCTGTTGCTCGACCAGCAGATGATCCCGACGGGCGCCACCGAGCCCGCCGAGCCGCTCACGGGAGCGATCGGCGATCGGACCTGGGACGACGGGTTCGACCGCATCGACCCGCCGGGGCGCTTCGAGGTTCGCGGCCGCGGCCGCTCGATCGCGGTCGACTACGCCGAGGGTTACCCCGTCGCCCAGGTGTTCGCGCCCCCCGGCACCGACTACATCTGCATCGAGCCCATGACCGCACCGGCCAACGCGCTCAACGGGCCCGACAGCGCGCTCGAGTGGGTGGCGCCGGGGGAGCAGCGAAGCGCGGTCTTCGGCATCGAGCCCAGCTAGTGGCAGCCCGCAAAGGGCGGGTCTGGTCGTCGGTCGGCCTGGGTCGGCTCGCGCCCGGGCCGCAACGATTGGAGCGCGGCTCGATAGACGGCGCTGAGAAGGGAAAAGTCGCCACGAAGACCCGCCGGCGCCGGCGCCCTCACCCCTCTCCTTCCCCAGCGCCGTTACACCGAGCCGCCCTAGAACTCGGTTCGCTCGCCCGGCGCCAGCACGCGCACCTCGACAGACGGAGCTCGCTCGCCGACTAGCTCGGCGAACCGCCTCGCCGGCCACGCCGGATCGCGGGCCCGCCGCGCCGCCCACGGAAGCGCGAACGTCCCCCAATGAATCGGGACGGCGATCCTCGGACGGAGCATCGCCACCGCCTGTGCCGCCCGTTCGGGATCGAGGTGGCCCTCGCCGGCGTCCGGGCCCCATCCCCACACCGGCAGCAACGCCAGGTCGAGCGATTCGCCGAGATCCGCCATCGAGGCAAACAGGTCGGTGTCCCCGGCGAAGTAGGCGCTGCGGGACCCGCGCACGACGTAACCCACGGGGTCGGCCGCCGGACCGAGTGGGCGCCGCCTCCGATCGTGCACCGCCGGTGTCGCCACCACGCTCACCCCGCCGATCGAGAGCTCTTCGCCCGCTCCCAGCTCGTGAACATCCGTCAGCCCGGCTCGCCGCAACCACGCCGCCGCCGGCCGGGGAGCGAGCAGAGGACCTGAGCGCTCCAGCCCGCGGAGCGTCGGCATATCCGCGTGGTCGGCGTGCAGGTGAGAGAGCGCCACCACGTCGACCCTCCCCGGGGCATCGACGGGCGCGGCGATCCGCACCAGCGGCCCGACCCTGCCGCGCAGGACCGGATCGGTGAGCACGCGCACGCCGTCGATCTCAAGCAGCACCGTCGCGTGCCCGAGCCACGTGACCGACGCTGGGTGCGGTGGTGGGTCGATCTCCGAGATCCTGAACGCCGCCGCCCGACGGCGTCATCCCCCGAACCGGATGAAGCGTGGGGGCGGGCACACGCGATACTCCGCCGCGTGGATGAAGCGCACGACCCAACGTACGGTGAGGTGGCCGAATGGAGCCCGCAGGCGCCACGGTTCCGGCCTCTTTCCTTCGCGCTGCACTGGATCGTCTCGGCGGTCGCCGTGTTCGTGGCGGCTGCGATCGTCCCGCACGTAACGGTCCAACGGCTCCCCGACGCGTTCGTCGCCGCCGCGCTGATCGCCGTGCTGAACGCCGCGCTTCCGCCGCTGGTGGCGGCGCTGCGACTTCCGTACACGCTGATCCTCGGCTTCCTCGCCGCGTTGATCCTCGACCCCGTCATCCTGTTGCTCGCCTCGCAGATCGACCCACACTCGATCCAGGTGGACTCCTTCGGCTGGGCGCTCCTTGCGTCGCTTGTGATTGCTGCCACCACGGTCGTGCTGGAGGTGATCCTTGGCTCCAACGACGACGACGCCTACATGCTCTACGTGATCAGGCGGGTGGCCAAACGACAGGGCGAGCAGACGCAGACCGATGTGCCCGGGATCATCTTCCTCGAGATCGACGGGCTCGCGCTGCCCGTGCTCAAGCACGCGATGCGCGACGGCAACGTCCCCGAGATGAACCGCTGGCTCAGCAGCGGCACGCACCGGCTGACCGAATGGGAGACCGATCTGAGCTCGCAAACCGGCGCGAGCCAAGCCGGCATCCTGCTCGGCTCAAACGAAAACATTCCCGCCTTCCGCTGGGTCGAGAAGCAGACGGGAAAAGTGATGACGTGCTCCTCGCCGTCGGATTGTGAGTTGCTCGAGCAACGCCATGCGACCGGCGACGGGCTTCTCATCAACGACGGCGCCAGCCGAGGCAATCTGTTCTCCGGAGAGGCCGACGCCGCGATCCTGACGGTCAGCCGGATGAGCGCCGAGAAGAAGGCGAATCCCGGCTACCGCGCCTTCTTCGCCAACGGCTTCAACGTCACCCGCGTGCTCGTCCTGTTCGCGTGGGAGGTGATGCTCGAGCGCTCGTGGGCGTGGCGCCAGGCCCGTCGGGACGTCCGTCCCCGCGGCGAGCGCACGCGCAAGTACGCGCTGCTGCGGGCCGGCCTGTGCGTGGCCGTTCGCGACCTGATCGTGTTCGGCGTGCTCACGGACATGATGCGCGGCCGTCCGGCCGTGTACGCCACGTTCTCGAGCTATGACGAGGTCGCCCACCACTCGGGCCTCGAACGGGTGGACACGCTCGAGGCGCTGCGCAAGCTCGACCAGCACTTCGCGCGCATCAATCGCGCGCGCCGCTTCGCGCCGCGTCCATACAAGCTGGTGGTGCTCTCCGACCACGGCCAGACCCAGGGCGCCACGTTCAAGCAGCGCAACGGCTACGACCTGACCGAGCTGGTGGATCGATCGATCGAGAACGGGACGATCGCACGGGTCGCCACCGGCGATGAGAACGACGCGGCCGTCGGCCACGCCGTCACCGAGGCCACTGGCAGAGGCAAGGACGACGCCGAGGACGGCGAGCTCGGCGGCCAGCACGTGGTCGCGCTGGCATCAGGGAACCTAGGCCTGATCTACCTGATGGAGGAGCGCCGCCGCCTCACGCTCGAGGAGATCGAGGAGCGCCATCCGCGCTTGCTCCCCGCGCTGCGGGAGCATCCGCACGTCGGCTTCCTGCTCGTTCGCTCGCGGGAGCACGGCGCCGTCGTGCTTGGCGCGCAAGGCGCGCGCTATCTGGACGAGGACCGGGTGGAGGGCGAAGACCCGCTCGCGCCGTTTCCGTCAAATGCAGCGGCGCATCTGCGCAGGACAGACGGGTTCGAGCACGTCGCCGACATCATGGTCAACAGCTTCTACGACCCCGAGCTCGAGCAGGGGTGCGCGTTCGAGGAGCTGATCTCGTTCCATGGAGGGCTCGGCGGCCCTCAGACCCGCCCGTTCCTTTTCTCGCCGGTGGAGCTGCCGATTCCGCCCGAGCCGATCCTGGGCGCTGCCGAGGTCCACGGCGTGCTCTCGGGCTGGCGGCGGATGCTCGAGGGTGAGCCGGCGGCGGCCCCGGAGGGCGTCGCGGCCGCAGACTGATCTGGTCAGCGATACAGGGTGCCGGAGCTCTCTCTGCCACCAATCCCCTGAGCATCGGGAATGCTCGCCCGGTCCAGATCGACGGAATCCCCGTAGCTCCGCGCGACCGTCGCGTCGAGTCGTGCCAGTTCGTCCTCGACGGCGGCCCGATGCTCGGGGCGCACCTCCCCGCGTAGCTCTTCGAGCATCGCGCGCAGCCGGCGCATCACCTGGATCGTGGTCGCGCCGTACTCGCGGATCTCGGTCGTCCCGAGCGTCAAATAGTCCTCCCACAGGCGCACCGGGATGACGAAGCCGGCGCGGACCCCCTCCCCATCGCTCCACACGGACTGGCTGAAGTCGACCGAGCCGATCAGCCGGAGGACGTCGCTGAGGTGGTTGAGCACCTGGACCGCCGTCGTCGGATCGTTGACGGATGCGGAAAGCGCCCTGTCAGCGATGTCGACCATTATCCGGACCGCGAACGCCGGATCCTGCTCGATCGTACGCTCGTCCCCGAGGGCCACCATCCGCTGGAGCTTCTTCTCCTCCCGCAAATCGACGTCGTCGCCGCCGAACACCTCGATCAGCTTCGCACCCGTCGGCACGAAGTCGCCGATCGTGTGTCGGAACACCACGAGCCGCTCGCGCTCACGCGCCCACCGCACAAGCCCCTCGACGTCGATCGCCTGGATGGCGCCCGGTTCCGTGCTGTGGACAACCAGCGTGGGCCGCTCGCCGTGTGCTTCGAACTCACCCCGCCAGATGTCCGGTGTCGTGACCAGGGCCATCTCCTGGGGGACGAACTCGTCTCGCACGTAGTTGGCCACGATCACGGCAACGGCCACGGGTCGGAGTCGGTGCAGGTAGACATCGAGAAACACGAGGAACTGCAACAGCGTTGCCACCACGAGGACACCGGCGACGGACACGCCGAGATTGGGGACGAAGTCGGCCTCGACGCGCCGAAGCAGCGTGAACGAGAACGCCAGCGTGCCGATCAGCATCGCCAGCAGCGCCTTGAGCTGGCGGTCGCGATACCACAGGCGCATGTACCTGGCCGAGAACGTCCCCGTCGCCATCTGCACGACCAGGGTGGTGACGGTCACGACGAATCCGGTCAACGCCGCCATCGCGCCGACGATCGTCGTCAGGAGGGTGCTTGCCGTCGAGGCCGAGTAGGCGAGCTCGCCCGACAGGTGCAGCGACTTGTCGACGATCACGTCGAGCTCGCCCAGCACCACCCCGAGGAGGCCGCCGATCAGCGGCAGGATCCACAGGCTCCCGCGGATGTACTGCCGGGCTCGAAACCGCCAGGCCCAGTTCATGACCCGCCCGACTCTCGGCGCCACATCGCCGCGTACGCGCCGCCCCGCGCAAGTAGCTCCTCGTGGGTTCCTCGCTCGACGGCCCTGCCTCCGTCGAGCACGATGATCTCGTCGACTGCGTCGAGGCCGGCCAGCCGGTGCGTGATCAACAGGATCGCCTGGCCGGAGGCACCCTCCAGCAGATCGGCCACGATCGCGTCGGCGGTCGCGGTGTCGAGATGCTCCCCCGGCTCGTCGAGCACGAGCATCGGGAAATCTGCCAGCAGCGCGCGGGCGGCGGCAAGACGCTGGCGCTGTCCCCCGGACATCCGGCCGCCGAACTCGCCCACCTCCGTCCCCAGACCGGCAGGCAGCGACTCGGTCCAGTCGAGCAGCTGGACTCTCGCCAGCGCCCGGTCGAGCTGCTCCTCGGTTGCCTCGCGACGGGCCAGACGGAGGTTCTCTTCGAGCGTGGCATTGAAGACGTGCGCATTCTGCGCCACCAGGCCGATCGCCCGCCGGCAGTCGTCACCGCGCAGGTCGTGAAGTTCGACGCCACCGAGTGTCACCGAGCCTCCCTCGTACGGCAGGAAACGGAGCAGCACGTCGGCCAAGGTCGACTTGCCTGCGCCGCTGCGGCCGACTACCGCTATGCGCCGCCCTGGGGCCAGGTCGAGATCGAACCCGTCGATCACCCACGGCGCGCCTTGGCCGTAGCGGCACCGAAGGCCGCGCACCTCGAGAGTGGCCGGCAGGGGTGGTAGAGGCTTGGGGGCCGGCGGATCGGTGACGACCGCAGGGGTCTCCAGCACGTGGCGCGTGCGGCCCAGTGAGTCGCGCACGCGCGCGAGCGTCTGCGTCGCACCCGGCAGCCCCGTCGCCAGCTCGAACGCGGCGAGCGGGACAATCGCGATCACCGCGAGCATCACCACGTCGAGGTCTCCCGCGCGCACCGCAGCGACGCCGAGCACCAACGCTCCGACGGTCGCGAGTGCCGGTAGGAGCGTCGCGAATCCCTGCCCGACGCCGGCCGTCCGCGCGCCGCGGTTGGCGATTTCACTGAGCTGGCCGTCGATCGTCGAAGCCCGCTCGAGCTGCCGTTCCATGCCCCCGTAGGCGGCAAGCTCCGGCGCGCCTCTGATCAGATCGACGACGGCCGCCGTAAGCTCGCCGCGCGCGGAGGCCTGCCGCGCCTCGCTACGCCGCGCGAGCCGGCCGGTCAGCCAGGGCAGCACCGTCCCCGCGAGCAGTAGCGCGACCAGCAGGACAGCGCCGGCCGCGGGCAGGATCAGCCAGACGATCGCGACCGCCACGGCTCCGGACAGGATCGCGATCGCGAACGGGCAGATGACTCGCACGACCAGGTCCTGCAACGACTCGACGTCGTGGACGAACCGCGCCATGAGATCGCCGCTGCGGATGGCGGGGAGGCCGGCAGGTGCTACTGCTTCGAGCCGTCTGTAGACACGAACCCGCAAATCCGCCAAGGCACGAAATGCCGCGTCGTGCGAAACCAGCCGTTGACCGTAGCGAAGGATGCCCTTGGAAAGCCCGAAGAATTGGACGGCAACGATCCCGAGCGCCAGCGCGTCCTCCTCGGGGTGCTGGGCAGCCCGAGAGATCAGCCACGCCGAGGTCGCGAGCAGGCCGATCCCGGCGCCGATCGCACCGGCGCCCAACAGGCTCGCCACGATCAACTGCCGCCGCGCCGGGCGCGCGAACTCCGCCGTCTCTCGGATCGACGTCGAGCTCATGCCGCCAACGCCACCGGGCTCAGGTCGAGGACCCGGTCGGCCAGCGCGACGAGCGCAGCCCTGTGCGCGACCAGGACGACGGTCCGACCGACCATCAGCCGGCGGATCGCCATCAAGACCTCGTCCTCGGTGGCGCCGTCGAGGTTGGCCGTCGGCTCGTCGAGCAGCAGCAACGGGGCATCGCGGAGAAAGGCCCGCGCGAGCGCCACGCGCTGGCGCTCGCCGGCCGAGATTCCCACCCCACCCTCGCCCACCATCGCGTCCAATCCCTCGGGCCGGCGCGCCACCACCTCGCGGAGGCCGGCCGCGGTCACTGCCGTCCATACCTCCTCCTCCGTCGCGTCCGGGCGGCCGAGACAGATGTTCTCTCGCAAGGTCGTGGCGAACAGATGCGGCCGTTGCGGCAGCCACGAGATGCGCTGGCGCCACGCCCCCGGGTCGAGGTTCTCCAGTTCTTCATCTCCGATGCGTACGGACCCCGCGGTCGGCGTCACGAACCCGAGGAGCACGCCCAGCAGGGTCGACTTCCCCGCCCCGCTGGGACCGGTGACGGCGACGATCTCGCCCGGCTCGACGCGCAACGAGACGCGGTCGAGCGCCGGGCGTTCACGGTCGGGGTAGCGCACCGTCAGCTCATCGACGCAGATGCCGGTTCTCGACGGATCCGGGATCTCGGTGATCGTGCCCGCCGGCGGCGGTGGCGTGTCGAGCACAGCGAACACCTGCTCGGCGGCGGCGACACCCTCCGCGCTGGCGTGGTAGTTGGCGCCGAGCTGCCGCAGAGGAATGTAGGCCTCGGGCGCGAGCACGAGCACGAACAGCGCCGTTCGAAAGCTGAGGTCGCCCGCCAGAAGGCGCAGACCGACGGCGACCGCTACCAGCGCGACCGAGATCGTGGCCAGCAGCTCGAGAATCAGAGAGGAGAGGAACGTGACCTTCAGCGTCGACATAGCCGCCTCGCGTTGACGCTCCGAGATCTCCCGGATCACTTCGATCTGCGGCTTGGCGCGCCCGAACACCTTGAGCGTGGTCAGCCCCGAGACCACATCGAAAAAGTGCGCCGCCAGTCGCTGCAGGGTCCGCAGCTGGGCTTCCGTCCGATCCCGTGTGGCGGCTCCCACGAGCGCCATGAACACCGGGATCAGGGGCAGCGTGAAGGCGATGATCAGCGCTGAGATCCAGTCGCTGGCGAGCACGACCGCGAGCACCGCGACCGGGACGATTACGGCCAGGAACAGCTGCGGGAGATAGAGCGAGAAGTAGCCGTCGAGCGCATCGATCCCGCGCGTCGCCAGCGTCGCGATCTCGCCTGTCCGTTCCTCGCCCAGCCGCCCGGGCCCGACCGCGGCGACGCGCCCGAGCAGCGCGCCTCGCAACTGCTGTTTGACGCGCGTCGACGAGCGGCTGGCGACGAGCTCCCCGGCCCAAGCAACCACGGCGCGCGCCAGCACTACGGCGCCGAGGACCCACAGCGCCGACGACAGCTGCGGGAGGCCGCGGCCATCGAAGGCACCCGCGACCACGTAGGCGATCAGCCATGCCTGGGCGATTATCAGTCCCGCGCTGAGCGAGCCCAGCCCGACCGTGGCGCCTATGAACAAGCGGGTCGCGCGGGCGTAGTGAGACAGTCGCGGGTCCACGATGCCCCGCCGTGCAGGCCCTGACGCCCGGTTCTGCGGCACCGCTCAAGTCCAATCGCCTCGACCGTCGCTCACATCATGCAAATCGGGTGACGAACGAACGCTGAGAATGGCTCATCCGAACGGGGTGATGAACGTGTCCGGGTCGCACCCTAGGTTCAGTGCGTGAGGTCCAGCGAGCTCGGGCATGTCGGGTACTGCCACCCCGCCGGCTGACGCTGGGGCCCCAGCCGAGCTCTCACGCGAGCAGGCGGACGCCACGATGCGCAGCAAGCAGTTCGTCGTCCTGCTTGTCCTCGTCTCAATCGTGGGGGTCGTCGTCTCGCTGGCCGCGTGGTGCTTCCTGGAGCTCATCCACCAGATCCAGCAAGAGGTCTTCACCCACCTCCCCCACGCCGTCGGCTACTCGAGCCCGCCCGTCTGGTGGCCGCTCCCGGTGCTTGCCCTTGCCGGGGTCTTAGTCGCGCTGGCGATCTCGAAGCTCCCCGGCAACGGGGGCCACATCCCGGCGTACGGCTTGGCCGCGGGGGGACCGC
The DNA here is from genome assembly GCA_963810015.1 of uncultured Solirubrobacterales bacterium. Classification (GTDB taxonomy): domain Bacteria; phylum Actinomycetota; class Thermoleophilia; order Solirubrobacterales; family Solirubrobacteraceae; genus Palsa-465. The sequence continues at coordinate 142,200 of CAWEMC010000029.1, read as the reverse complement.
CCGCGGCCGACGAGCTACCCGGGGTCCTCCTCGCCGGGATCGCCGCGATCGGATTGGGCGTGGTGATCGGCCCTGAGGCTCCGCTGATCGCCCTTGGCGCGGGTCTCGGCGCGATCGCGATTCGCCGTGTGCGCGCCGGGGCCCCCAACCAGGTGGTGACGCTCGTCGCGGCGTCGGGCAGCTTCGCCGCGGTGTCGTTCGTCTTCAGCTCGCCGCTCGCGGCCGCCGTCCTCATGGTCGAGGTCACGGCAATCGGCGGCCCCAGATTACGTCTTGTGCTGGTGCCGGGACTGCTCGCCGCCGGGATCGGCTCGCTCGTCTCGCTCGGGCTGGGGTCTTTCACGGGCCTCAGCACCTCGGCGTACGCGATTTCCGCGTTACCGCTGCCCGCATTCGGCCATCCTGACGTCGCCAACTTCGGCTGGACGATCGCGCTGGCGATCGCGATCGCGGCAGTGACTTCCGTGATCATGCGGGGCGGCCTCGGGGTGCTGGCGATCGTCAAGTCGCGCCTGCTTATGCTGCTCCCGGTTGCTGGCCTGTTGATTGCCGGCTTGGCGATCCTGTTCTCGCAGGTCACCAACCACACCGTCGACGACGTCCTGTTCTCCGGTCAGGACCAGCTGCCGAGCCTCGTCGCGAAGGCGGGAACGTACTCGGTCGGCGCGCTGGCGCTGATGATTCTCTGCAAGGGCGCCGCCTACTCGATCTCGTTGGGGGGCTTCCGCGGCGGGCCCACGTTCCCCGCGATGTTCCTCGGAGCCGCCGCCGGCATCATGGCCTCGCACCTACCCGGCTTTCCCCTCACGCCCGCCGTTGCCGTGGGCATCGCAGCCGGGGTTTCGTCCGTGCTCCGGCTGCCCCTGAGCGCGGTCGTGATCGCGACCGTGCTAACTGCGAAGGCGGGCGACGGAATTACGCCGTTGGTCATCGTCGGTTCCGTCGTCGCGCTCGTCGTGACGCTGGTCCTCTCGGCCCGTCAGAGCACGACGGGGAAAGCCTCCGCGTAATCGCGCATGGGCGACATTCTCCTCTTCTCGCTGACGGCGATGGCGAATCCGACGTTGATCGCCGTCACCACCGTGATGCTGCTGCTCCCAAGTCCGAAGAAGCTGATGTTCTACTACCTGATCGGGGCGTTGTTCACGAGCATCACGCTCGGACTCGTGATCGTGTTCGCGGCCAAGAAGTCTGGCGTCGTCAGTTCTGGCAAGACCACGATCAACCCGGCGATCGACTTTGCGTTCGGCGGCATCCTCGTTCTCATCGCGGTACTGCTCAAGACTGGCCGCGACAAGGGATACAGGGACCGCCGCGCGGAGCGCAAGCGCGAGAAGCCGCAGAAGACGCCCCGGTGGCAGAAGGTGCTGACCGAGGGCGACCCCAGGTTCGCGATCGTCGTCGGCGCCCTCCTGACGCTCCCGGGCGCCTCTTACCTGGCCGCGCTCACCAGCATCGCCAAGCTGAACGAAAGCACGACGGTATCGGTGTTGCTGGTGCTGCTGGTGAACGTGATCATGCTCGCGCTGCTCGAGGTGCCGCTGATCTGCTTCGCCGTCGCGCCCGACTGGACGCCGCAGGCGATCGAGCGGGTCAAGGCCGCGTTCCGGCGCAACGGACGCAGGCTTGCAATGTCCGTTTCAGGTGGAATTGGATCGCTGCTGATTCTGCGCGCGGTGATCACGTTGATCGCCGCCTGAGCCGGCTAGCCCGTCAGCTGCACTTCGATTTGGCGTCGCTTTCGAACGTCGTGACCGAGTTCGCCAGTGCGCTGACCTGACCGGGTAGCGCAGCGATCAACGAGGGCTGCGTGGGCGAGCTCTTCAGTTCCCCGACGGTCGTCTCGAGCGTGGTGACCGCGCCGCTGATGGCCTGGGTCTGTGTCGGGAAGTCGCTCTTCGCCGAGCTCACGACCGACTTCGCGTTGCTCTCGACCTTTTGCAGGGCCGCCGTGACCCCGCTCGTGCCGTTCTTGATCACGTCGACGTTCTTGAGGTCCTGTACGGATGTCTTGAGATCGTTCAGGGAGGAGCAGAACGCCGGTTTGCTGCTGCCGCCGCAACCGCCGAGCACCGCCGCGACGGCCAGCGCGAGAACGACCGTCCCCCAGGATTGCTTCATGCGCAAACGGTCCCGCCAGGCGCGCCCAGCGGCATCACCCAAATGGGATGAGTCTTCTCGCTCGCCGCGGCCTCTGTCAACGGTGGTGTCTGCCTCCCCCAACACGGAGGCGTACCGGCTTGCCTTGCGGGCCGCATTGCGAGAGAAATGCATCGAAGCACGAACCTATCGTTCGGAGGGCGCAGATTCCTACGTCTACGGGGCCAGTAATTGGTGGCATCCTCACACCGCGCACGCGGGTCGGCGCGAGCGCAGAGCACAGCGGATACGGAGCACCGTCGTTCCGGGATGGGTTCGTGTCCCGTCCCGCGCTCGTACGGCGCTTGCTCGATGGGGGCCAAGCCGCTCTTGCCTTGATCGCCGCGCCGGCGGGCTACGGTAAGACGACGCTGCTCGCGGAATGGGCGGCGCGCGATCACCGTCCGTTCATCTGGATCACCCTGACGGCCCACGATCGGGACGAGATCGATGTGGCGGAGTCGATCGCCGGCGCCTTCGAGGGCGCCGGGTGGATCGAGGCTGACGTGTGGCCGGCGCTCAGCGCCTCGCGTGCCCGGCGTGGCCGACCGGTTCTCGCGCGGCTGTTGCGGACGCGGGATCTCGCCGGTCGGAGCTTCGTCCTGGTCCTCGACGACGCGCAGAACACCCGCCCCTCTGTGCTCAGGGCGGTCGTCACGACCCTGCTCGAGGAGCTCGGACCGGACTCTCAGATCGCGTTGGCGACGAGGACCGAGCCGCCGCTGCCGATCGGTCGGTTACGGGCCCACCGGGCGCTCGTCGAGGTGCGTACGGACGATCTGACGATGACATCGGCGGAGGCCGCGACCCTCCTGCGGCAGGCCGGCCTCGAGCTCGACTTCGGCGCGGTGCAGACGCTCTCGGGTCAAACCGAAGGCTGGCCGGTCGGCCTCTACCTCGCCGCCCTGTCGCTGCGGGAGGAGGATGACGTCGCCGCGGGCCTCAAACGGTTCGCCGGTTCCGACCACCTGATCGCCGAGTATTTTCGCGACGAGTTCCTGGCCGAGCTTTCTCCGGAGCTGACGCGCTTCGTGAGTCGGACCTCCGTACTCGACGAGCTCTCGGGTCCGATGTGCGACGCAGTGCTGCGAGAAACCGGCTCCGCGGACACGCTGGCCGGGCTGGCGCGACGGAATCTCATGTTGACAGCGCTCGATCATGGCCACGAACGATTCCGCTGGCACGGCCTGTTCAGGACGGTGCTCAGAGCGGAGTTGCGTCGTACGGAACCCGGCGTCGAGCATCGTCTCCACGCGCGGGCGAGCACCTGGCTCGGGCGCCATGGAGATCTCGATGGCGCGATCGAGCACGCCGTCGCCGCAGCCGACGTCGCCCGAACTGGCGATCTGCTCTGGGCGAATCTCGCGCACTACCTCGCAAACGGCCGCACCGGGCTCGTCAGAGGATGGCTCAGCCGCTTCCACGATGCGCAGATCGCCGGTTACGCACCCCTCGCGCTCGCTACGGGGCTGAGTTGCCTGATGAGTGGAGACGTCGAGCTCGCCCGCCACTGGGCGCTGCAGGCAGCCGAGGCCAAACATCGGGGACGGCCCGCCAAGGAGGTGCCTTCGCTGGAGGCTGGGATCGCGATCATCGATGCCGCGACCAGCACGAGCGCGCTCGAGATGGCGCACGCCGCGACCAGGGCCTACGAGCTGGAGCCGAGCCACGGTCCGTGGCGAGGACTCTGCTGCCTGCTCCGAGGGATCGCCGAGCACCTCGTCGCTAACCGCAACCGCGCCGTGCAACTGCTCGAAGAGGGCGTCGAACTGAGCGCGGTGGGCGCGCCGAGCGTGGGATCGCTCTGCCTATCCCAGCTCGCGATGATTGCGATCGAGCGGGACGACTGGGATACCGCCGGCGAGCTCGCCGACCGGGCTGTGGCGATCGTCGATGGCAGCGCGCTCGGCTCCGCCCCGCTCTCCGCGCTCGTATTTGCCATCGCGGCCGCCACACGCGCCCGCCAGGGGCGCGTCGATGAATCCAAGCGCGACCTCCGCCGCGGCGCAGACCTGCTCGTTGCGCTGGGCGACTTCATTCCGTGGTACGGCGCCGAGGCGCGGATCATGCTGGCCCGCGCGGCGCTCGGCCTGGCTGACACGGTCGGGGCGCGCACGCTCCTAGCCGAGGCCTCCCGGCTGGCCCGCCGGACATCGGACGTCGCGATCTTTCAGCGGTGGTTCGACGAGGCCTGGGCGCAGATCGACACGCTTGCCGAGACCGCGCTGGCAGGCCCGTCGTCGTTGACGATCGCCGAGTTGCGGATTCTCCGGTTCCTTCCGAGCCACCGGTCGTTTCGGGAGATCGCCGACCGGCTGGACGTGTCGGTCAACACCGTCAAGACGCAGGCGCACGCGATCTATCGAAAGCTGGACGCCGCGTCTCGCTCCGAAGCGGTGGCCCGCGCCCGCAGCGCGGGTCTGCTGGGGATGTGATGCCCCTCGTCCCGAGCGTCGGCTCCGTCCGTTCCGATCTCGTAGCCGATCGCGTGTGCCAGGCGACGGGCCGAGCTGCTCACCCGCGGGAGCCCTACCTCGGGTCCGACGCTCATTAGCACGCCGACGATTTCGTCGTCGTCGGCTCCGGCGCACGACGCGAGCTCGACCGCCCAGCGCAAGCACGTCGTCGACGCGTCGAGCGCGATCAGCGCGGCGAGTCGGACCAACGTCCTCACCCGAGGGGTTAGTCCCGTATCGAATCCTGGGTCACCCGCCTCAGGCCGGAGCGCCAGCACCAACCGGACCGAGCCCTCGTCGCCCGAGCCCAGCCGGCGCAGGAGGTTCTCCCCAGAGGTAGCCACAGCACGATGCTGGCCGAGCATCGCCGGTTAGGCATCGCCCGGATCGGGTGAGAGCCGCCCGGCGGGTCTACGGGCTCGGCCAGAACGTCGTGAGATCGATCGCAGCCAGGTGCGCCTTTGCGACCAGTCCCCGCGCGCCACTCTGGTCGACCAGCGCGTAGCTCCTGAGGTCAGTCTCTGCCGATACCAGGGGCACCGCGGGCGCGCCATCGCGAACCGTCAGGAGTGCGGAGACCTGGAACCCGGTCCCGTCGGGCAGCCGCACGTCCAGCAGCTGGGACTCACCCAAGTGCGTGGCCGTTGGCCATCGACATCGCGACCAGCTGCGCCCGTGAACGCGCTCCCATCTTGGTCATCGCGTTGTGCACGTGGGTGCGAACCGTGTTGTGTGAGATGTGCAGGTCCTCGGCGATCTCCGGCCCGGTCGCGCCGAGTGACAGCAGCCTCACGACCTCCCGCTCGCGCTTCGACAGGACACCTGCCCCCACCGATCGATGCGCAGCCTCCTTGCGCCGGCGCCCCGCGGGCACGGCGCGGAGTACCACCACGAGGATCAGCTGTCGTCCCGTGACCAGCTCGGGATGGCCCGCGAATTCGACGGTAACCCGGGAGCCATCGCTGCGAATCGCGTCGACGACGCCGTGGAACTGCGGCCGCAACAGCGCCTTGCGCCACTGCTCGGGCGTAACCACCGGACCGTGATCGACGAAATCGTGAACCGGGCGCCCGACGAGCGCCCGCCGGCGGTAACCGAGGAGCTGGAGGTAGGAACCGTTGACATCGACGTGGCGACGCTGCTCGTCGAGCAGCACCATCGCATTCCGCGAGCGCCTGAACGCCTGCCAGAACAGGGACGCCCATCCCGATCCCTCCCCGTCCAGGACGGACGCAGGCCCGAGATCATCGGTTGCGTCGACGAACGTCATGGCAAACGGTCCTCTGACGGGCGAACCTACCTCCACGGCGGCTTTCGCGGGTGAATACGCGACTCTGACACTGCCGTTTGTGCGGATCAATGGGGTGGGCTTGCCTCTGGCGAGGATGCGTACCTCACGCTGTGCGCACTGGGGTGAGCGCATCCCTGCCAAAGGGAGGCCTGCCATGTTGTTGGCCCTGATTTCCCATGGAACGCTTCCGTCGCCATGACCGAGTTCGACGCCCGAGACCGGATCGGGACTGCCCTGCGCGCGCTCGCCGCCGATCTCGTCGCCGAAAAGCAGCGGGTCGCGGCCCTGCGCAGAGAGAACAGCGAGCTCAAAGCGGAGCTCGACGATCTGCGCCGGCTACGGAACGACCCCGCGGCGGAGCGGGCCGTTTGCGAGGACGGCCCGATCCAATCCGCTATCCCGTAGCCGGTGGTTCCCCCGCATCGGGACGGTCCGTCTCAGACAGGTAGATGAGTGTCGCTTTCACGCGCCGGCTGACCTCCTGGTCCTCGGGCAGGCCGAGCTTCGAGAAGATCGAGTTGACGTGCTTCTCGACGGCGCGCTTGGTCAGGATCAGAGTCTCGGCGATTGCCCCGTTGCTCTTTCCCGCGGCGATTTCGGCGAGCAGCTCCAGCTCGCGCGGGGTGAGGTCGGCGAGTGCCGAACGGGGCGGACGTCTCCGCGCCTCGATCAGAACGTCGACGATCTTTGGGTCCACCACCGATCCACCACGAGCGACTGCCTCGACCGCACCGAGCAGCTGCTCCCGGTTGCGAATCCCTTCCTTGAGCAGGTAGGCCCGGCGGCCAGTCCCCGCTCCCAGGAGCGCGAGGGCATATTCCGGCTCCGCGTACTGGCTGAGAACGACCACGCCGACGTTGGGATGGCTCTCGCGCAGCGCGGTCGCAACGCTGATCCCCTCGTCTCGTCCCGACGGCGGCATCCGGATATCGGTGATCAGAACGTCCGGGTCCTCCGCCGCGATCGCGGCATCGAGCTCCTCGCGATTCGAGCAGACGGCCAGCAGGTCGACCTCGGGCGCCGACTCGAGCATCGTCGTCAGAAACTCTCGCACGACGTACGAATCCTCGGCCACCACAACACGAATGGGGCGTGGTGGCGCTGTCTTTGGTTGTATGCTCACGTTCCCTCGCCGAGAAGTCTGCCATAGCGATTTGCAGCGCTCCCCCGGGCCCACTTTGCGTTGAAATTCCACCTCTTTGCGAGATTGGGACTGCAAACGTTCGCCGCGCGGATCACGTGGATGTATCGTGCCCGCGCCCGCGACCAAGGTGGCGTGCGTGCTTCTGGAACCTGTGAACAACCCCATGGTGTTTGCTCCCCACGAGACTGCTTCAGCTACCACCGATGTTTGTCGCGCGTAGAAACCAGGAAAACGGGCCTCCAAGCGTGGCTGGTCTCGAACCAGATGAGCTGGGCCGTGCCGTGCGCTCGCCGGAGGATTCCGTAACGGTGCTGGTGGTCGACGACCACGAGGCATTCCGCCGGGCGATGCGGGATGTCGTCATGGCGACCGAGGGATTCACCTTTGTGGGCGAGGCGGCGTCAGGAGAGGGCGCGCTCGAGGCGGCCTCCGTGCTCTCGCCGAGATTGATGCTGGTTGACAAGCGGATGCCGGGCATCGGCGGCGTCGAGGCAGCTAGGCGGCTCACCGAACGGCACCCCGAGCTGGTCGTCGTGCTCGTGTCGGTCGAGGAGCCGGATGCATTTGACCAGCGGACGTGCGGGGCAGCGGCGTTCGTCCGCAAGCATCAGCTCTGCCCGCAGCTGCTACGGGAGGTCTGGCTGGAGCACGGGTACTGAGTTCACGGGACCTCGACGAGGTGATAGCTCGCTCCGGCGTCGGTCGTGTAGTACAGCCGTTCACCGGTGGCTGACGACCTCGACGTTGCCAATCCGACCCCGTGCGTCGGGTCGGTGAAACCCAGATACACCCAGTTGAGTCCCGGTGGACCGACGGGCGTCCAGGCGGCGCCGGCGTCGACGGTTCTGTAAAGCTGCTGATAGCCGACGACCGCGGTCCTCGCCGAGGCGGCCGCGAACGCCGCCGAGTTCGGCTGTGGCGGCAGCTGGGCGTCGCTGACGTGCTGCAACGACGCTCCGCCATCGGGGGACCGCCACACCCCGCTCATCATCCCGGTCGCGCAGTGCTCCCAGACGACCTCGGGGGCCATCTCCTGGAACTGGCACGGGAGACCCGGCGAGGGGACCCGGTAACGGCTGAAACTCGCTCCGAAGTCATGCGAGACGAGCAGCCGGCCGTTGTTGCCCGATTGGATCAGGAGATCGGCGCCGTGCACCCAGAGGCCGCCGGCGACCTCGCCGGCCGCTGGTAGCACGGTCCACGCATCGCGCGAGACGGGCGAGCGCAGCAGTCGCGAAGTCGTCCCGGGTCCGGTGATAGCGACGACTGCGTACACCTCTCCCGCGGAGATCGCCACGTCGGAAACGGAGCCGCCCACATCGATCTGATGCCACGTGGCGCCGCCATCGTGCGTGGCGTACAAGTCGGGGCTGTAGGCGAACCCGTCGGCTGAGTCGGCGAACCGGACCTCCGAGACGCCCACGCGGCCGCCAGCTTGGGCGAGCGGGGTCCGGGGGGCCGGGATCCCCACAAAGCTGCGCCCGCCATTGGTCGTGCGCACGATCGACGTGCACGGCGGACGGCTGCACGGCGCGGTGCCGAGGAGCCACCATGTCAGCTCGCTGATCGCCGTGAACGATCGCGGCGCGAACCCACGCGGTACCGGTCCGCCGGCGGTCGTGGCCACGGCCGGCGAAACGGCCGCGGTCCCGGGCTTCGCCCGCTCCAGATGGGAACCGCCACGGGGATGGCGCGGCGTGGAGCCGTGCTGCGCGGGGCGCGTCGCCGAAGTGGGACGTGGCTTGGCCGTATGCCCGCTCACCACGACCACGACCACGCCCACGGTAACCAGGATCACCGCTGCGCACGCGATCGCGTCGGCCAACCGCCGCGGCCCGCGGCCGTCACCTCCGGCGGGAGGCACCATCAAGGCCCGCCACCTCCGGTGCGCGCCGCGCTCGGTGAGCGACTCGAGCTGTGTCCCGACTTCGTCCAGGTAGCTACTCACACCGAACCACCTTCACCCAGCTGCTGTCGCAGATGCGCAAGTCCGCGGCTGACGCGCTTGCGGACGACCATCTCCGAGCAATCGAGCTCGGTCGCGATCTCCCGGTAGCTGCGCTCCTCGACGACGTGCGATCGGACCGCGTGCCGCTCGGCGCTGGGCAGCGCTTCGACCAGTTCCGCCAGTTGCCCGGCACCGCCTTCGGCCAGCCTCTCAATCCGTTCGAGGTCGGCGTCCTCGAGTGCGACCGCCTCGAAGCCGAGTCGCTTTCTGGCTCGCGCCTCGACGCGGCCGCGGCGCAGACTCATCAACCACTTCTTTCGCGCGATCCCTATCACCCATGGCGCAGCTGAATCGCCCTGTCGTCGATAGCCGGGGGCCGACAACAACACCGCGGCGAACACCTCGGCGGCGAGATCGGCGGTGAGTTCACGGTCGCCGGTCTGGCGAAGGAGAAACGCGAGCACGACCGGGAGATGCCGTCGATAGAAGACACCAAAGGCCGCTCCGTCCCGCGCGGCGATCGCGGACAACAGATCAGCGTCAGGCCACCGTCGCCGATCTTCGCGATGCCGCATCATCGCTCCTCTATTGCCTGAGCGCGCCCGTTTGTGACCACGGCGCCGTCAGCGGCGGGCTGACTGATGGCGACGAGCCCACTGCCGGTAGGTGTGATGCGTCAGCAATCGGTACCACGGCACGCTCACGCGCGCCTGGGCAACCGCTTCGAGTAGCTCGTCGTCGTCGTAGTACTTGCCCAAGGCCACGAGCGCCTTTTCTCGCACGAACATTCGCCGATCGCGCAGCGCGAACTCGAACCCATCGACGGCACGGGTGTCGTCGCCGAGTTCATCGAGCGCCATGATCGTGTAGTAACGGAGCCGTAGCCCCCGGCAGCGCACCAGGGGCAGGAGGAGTTCCACGTCGTCGGCTGAACCCACCTCGCCGATAACCCACACGGCGCCGAGATCGTGCACTCCGTCCTTGAGCAGGCCGCGCACCGCGGGCGCGGCGGCTCGACCGGCCTCCTTGAGTCCCTGGATAGCCGCGCGGTTCACCCGCCGGGTGGACGAGCGATCGCGCACGAGCTCCGCGAGGAACTCGGCTGCTCTGGGGTCGCCACTCTTTCCGAGTGGAACAGCAGCGGCCTCGATCATCCGGTCGCGTCTGCGGCGGCTCGGCGTGGAGGCGAGCTTGGCCTGCAAAGCCTCGACATCCCCCCAGTTCTCGTCCGGTCCCGGCGTGCCGTCACCTTCTCGCTCCAACGGGCGCTTGTCGGGTTCGGCAGAGATGGAAACGGCCTCTCGTCAGGATGCAGCTCGGATGTAAGGAGCGTGCCAGAACTCCATCCTCGGCGCATCAGCGTCGGCCGAATCTACCTCCGGGTAACGGCGTGACTCCCCAGGGGGTTACGGAAGCCCGTAACCGCGCTGCGCCTTCTTTACCTCGCCTGAGATCGCCATCTTGCTGAGCGTGCTGCCAACGGTCCCGGCGCCGATGCCGGTTTCCTTGGCTATCTCGGACGCGGTCTTCGGACCGGCCTTGAGCGATTGCAGGATCTTCGCCTTGTTCTGGCCCCTTGGCGCTCGGGCGCCACTCGCCGCCGAGGCAGTCGTCCGTCGGCGGGCCGGCGCGCGCTTCGGCGCGCTGGCGGCCGCCCGGCGGCTCGTGGTGGCGGTTGCGGCGGTCGATCGCGAGGCCCGCGTCGATGCGGCACGGGATCGAGTTCCCGTCGACGCCTTGCGCGTCGACGTACGGCTCGATGCCTTGCGAGTGCTGCTCGATGCCTTGCGAGTGCTGCTCGATGCCTTGCGAGTACGGCTCGATGCCTTGCGAGTCGCACTCGCGGGGCGCGGCAGGCGCCGCTCGATCTCGTCGGCGATCGCACGGAACTCACGAGCGGTACTTCGTGCCGCCCGCGACGCTTTGCTGCTCGCGTCATCACTGAGCGCGCTGAGCCGTTTGGCGACCTGCTTGCGAAGTCCCGCATCGCGTAAACGGTCGAACAGGTCGTTGTCCTTCTTAGCCATGGACTTTTCTCCTCAGAACTGGTGCGCCGATCGGGAAGCGGCAACCCTATCGAGCGCCGAGGATGTGCAGTGCAACTCTACGCCCGCGCGATGCGGGCGCCTCGCGACGTCAATCACTAGTCTGGCCCTCGTGGGACTAGTGAGAGGAGAGGCACGATGCAAAGGATGAGCGCCCAGGACGCATCGTTTTTGCACATCGAGAGCGACAACAGCCCGATGCACGTCGGCGGAGTGAGCATCTTCGAGGGACCACCGCCACGGTTCGCGGACATTGTCGATCGCGTTCGGGACAAGCTCGCGCTGGTGCCGCGTTACCGCCAGGTGGTGCGTTTCGTGCCGCTCGCGCTCGCCCGCCCCGTCTGGGTCGATGACGCCCACTTCAACCTCGGCTACCACGTGCGCCGCACGGCACTTCCGAGCCCCGGCGGAGAGCAGGAGCTGCGGACCCTGGTCGGTAGGGTGATGTCGCAGAACCTCGACCGAGCCAAGCCGTTGTGGGAAATGTGGATCGTCGAGGGCCTCGGAGACGGACGCTGGGCCGTGCTGTCAAAGGTTCATCACTGCATGGTCGACGGCATCGCCAGCACCGATCTGATGAGCGTGCTGCTCGACAAGCAGCGCGACCCCGAGCGCCCACTGCCGGATACCTGGGTGCCCGGGCCGATGCCGAGCGCAGCGCGACTGTTCGCCGGCGCGATCGTCGAGCAGGCAACTAACCCGGTTGCCTTCAGCGAGCGGTTCGCCGGCGCGCTGCTGACCCCTCGCCAGTTCGTGGGGATGCTCGAGGACACGTCCCGAGGCCTGATCGGCCTCGCGGGCGTGGCACGCCTAGTTGACGGGTCGTCGCTCAACGGACCTCTGGGGCCGCATCGTCGCTGGGGGTGGGCCCGCGGGCGGTTGTCAGACGTGCAGCTCGTCCGTCGCGCACTCGGTGGCACCGTCAACGATGTCGTTCTGGCAGCCATCACGGGCGGCTTCCGGGAGCTCCTGCAGGCGCGTGGTGAGCCCGTCGACCGGGTGCTGCGAACACTGGTACCGGTTTCGGTCCGGCGTCCGGGCGAGCGGGGCAGTTACAACAACCGCGTCTCGGCGATGTTCGCGGAGCTGCCGGTTGGCATCGCCGACCCGGCGCGCAGGCTTCGATCGATCACCGCCCAGATGGCGGATCTCAAGGACTCAAAGCAGGCCGTCGCCGGAGAGGTCCTGACCTCGTTGTCCGGGTTCGCGCCACCGATGCTGCTCGCGCTCGGAGCGCGCGTCGCCAGCAAGCTGCCGCAACGCAGCCTCAACACCGGAACGACGAACGTCCCCGGCCCGCAGTTCCCGCTGTACCTGGCGGGCCGCAGGATGCTCGAGTCCTTTCCGTACATTCCGCTGTTCGCCAGCGTCCGGCTCGCCGTCGCGATCTTCTCCTATGACGGCGCGCTCAGCTTCGGCATCAGCGGCGACTACGACACCGCGCCCGACATCGACGTCCTCTGCGACGGAATCGAGCACGGGCTCGACGAGCTCGTCGCGCTCTCGGAGTCGGAAGCCGAGAAGCCCGGAGGCAAGCCCCGCGCTCCAGGGAAGCCACGCGGCGCCGGGAAACCGCGCGGCGACGGAAAGCCCCAGGGCGCCGGGAGGCCCGCGCGCTCGCGGCGAGCCCCCGCCTCCCCCCCGAGCGACGGTTAGGCTTTGATCGATGGCCCTCGTTGGTCCCGCGCCGATCTCGTTCAATCCGCTCCGCCGAGTGGCGGCCGACCTACTGGCGGAGCGCCACGCCCAGGTGCCGTTCCCGCCGGGTGATACATCGTTCAGCATCCGGCGCACGCGCGGGTTCGCGAACTACCCCCTCCCGATCCTGCTCGATGGCTATGAGCGGTACGGGCCGGTGTTCACGATGCGCGTTTTCCACGGCAACAGCGTGTTCATGATCGGGCCCGAGGCCAACCACTACATCACGGTCTCACACGCCAACAACTTCAGCTACCGGGAAGGCCACATGGGCGATCTGACCGCCCTGCTAGGCGACGGTCTGCTGACGACCGACGGAGAGTTTCATCGCCGCTCGCGACGGATCATGGTGCCCGCGTTCCACCACGAGACGATCGCCGCCGCGCTTTCGACGATGAATATCGAGATCGAACGCGCGCTCGATGGTTGGCACGACGGCGCCCGGATCGACATCTATTACTGGACCCGGCGCCTGGCACTCCGGATCGCGATGCGCGCGCTGTTTGGGTTCGAACCGGACGCCGCCGGCGCGCGGATCGACGTTGCCCGCAGTTTCGAGCAGGGGCTCGGGTTCTGGGCGCGCGACTACTGGCTTCAAGTGATGCGCGGTCCCCGGAGCCCGTTCGCCCAGATGCAACAGGCGCGGCGCCGCCTCGACGGCGTGATCTACGGTGAGATCGCCCGCAGGCGACGCAGCGGCGAGCGCGGCCAGGACCTGCTCAGCCTGCTGATCGACGCGACCGACGAGGATGGCGAGGGCCTGGACGACCGACAGATCCGCGACGAAGTGATGACGTTGCTGTTCGCCGGGCACGACACGACGACGTCGACGATCGGCTTCATGTTCTACGAGTTGGCGCGCCATCCGGACGTCGCCGCAGCACTACGGGACGAGCTGGACGGCGTTCTCGGTGGTGAGCCCCCAGATGCGGCGGTGCTCACGAGCGGACAGCTCGAGCTACTCGAGATGGTCCAGGACGAGACGTTGCGGATGTACCCGCCGGCCTGGATTGGCGCCCGCAAGTCGACCGAGACGTTCGAGTTCGCGGGCAAGACCGTCCCCGGCGGGGCCTACGTCGACTACAGCTCGTGGGTCTCGCATCATCTCCCGCACGTCTTCCCGGAGCCGCACGAGTTCCGCCCCGACCGCTTCGCCCCCGACGCGAAAGCGGCGCTCCCGAGGGGTGCCTACGTGCCGTTCGGTGGCGGATCCCGGATCTGCATCGGGATGCGGTTCGGCAAGCTCGAGGTGAAGGCGATCGCGACCGCGCTCCTCCAGCGCTTCGAGTTCGAGCTGGAGCCCGGCTACAAGCTGAGAACCCGCCAGATGCCGACGATCGGTCCGCGCGGCGGCGTGCCCCTGTTCGTGCACCGGCGCTCCCGCGCGCCATCCGTAGGAACACCGCTGGCTGCGCGTTAGTTGCGGTCCATGCAGGACAAACATGTCGGGATTCGTGTTCCGGACTCGCGACCACGGGGGCCGTATATTCACGTGCTGCTTTGTTGTCAGCTTTTATAAGGAATGGAATGCGAACGACTCGGATTGCAGGACGCGTGAGGTGGCTGTGGGGACTCGTCGGCGGAGCGCTGCTCCTGACCGCTCTTTTGGCGATGGTGATCGCCGCGACCGCCGGGGCTGCCCGCGTGCGCAAGCCGGCCACCGTCAGCGCGGCGAAGCCCGCCGCGGACTGCCAGCCGTTCAGCAAGCAGCCATGTCTGCTGCCGTTCCCTAACAACCTGTACACGAAGCGGGATCGCTCGACTCCGACGGGAATCCGGGTGAATCTCCCGGCCGCGGCGATGCCGGTGAATGTTAAGGGCGAGCGGATGAGCCCCTCGCAGTACAACCGCAACGACGGCTTCAGCCCCGGCAGCGCGATCGTCCTGCACGTCTCCGGGCTCGACAACGCCGCAGCGTTTGCGAAGACACACCCCGTTGCCCTCCAGAACATGAGCGCGGCTTTCGCGAAGAACCAGCCGATCGTGGTGATCGACCAGGCAACCGGACGCCGTCAGCTCATATACGCGGAGCTCGACGCAAACGCCAGCACGCCGCAGACCACCGATCTGATGATCGTTCCCGGCAAGGAGTTCACCGAGGGACATACCTACGTCGTGGCGCTTCGGGACCTCCGGAACGCGAGCGGTCACGTCCTTCGCGCGCCGGCGTGGTTCGAGAAGCTCCGGGACGGAAAGCGGCTGCCTTCCAACGAGCGCTCCCAGCGGGCGCGCTACGCGAAGATCTTCAAGGCGCTGAAGCGCGCGAAGATCCGCCGGAAGAACCTGTACGAGGCGTGGAACTTCACGGTCGGCAGCGAGAAGAGCCTGACGTCGCGGCTGCTCTCGATCCGCAACAACGCGTTCGCGCAACTAGGCGACACCAATCTCGCCGATGGGAAGGTGCAGGGCCGGGCGCCGAGCTATTCAGTCACCAGCAACACAACGCTGACGCCGCAGCTCCGGGACGTCCAGGGCACGTTCCAGGTGCCGTGTTATCTCATGACGTGCGGCGCCACCGCGACCACCGGCTTTCACTACAGCTCGAGCAAACCGGATGCCCTGCCGACGCAGATTCCCGGCAACGTCGCGACCGCCCAGTTCGAGTGCATCGTCCCGATCTCGGCCACGCCGAGCAACCCGGCGCGCATCTCGCTCTACGGCCACGGCCTGCTCGGCTCGCGCAGCGAGGTCACCGACTCCTGGGTGCAGGCGCTGGCGACTCAGTACAACATGGCGTTCTGCGCCACCGACTGGTGGGGGCTGGCCGAGGGGGACGTTGCGCTCGCCGCCAGCGCAATCTCGAACCTCAACCTGTTCCCCAATCTCGTTGATCGTCTCCAGCAGGGAGTGCTGAACTTCCTCTACCTCGGCAGGCTGATGGACAACCCGCAGGGTTTCGCGTCCAACCCTGCGTTCCAGTCCGGCGGCCACTCGGTCATTAACACGTCGAACCTGTTCTACGACGGCAACAGTCAAGGCGGCATCGAGGGCGGCCTCACGACCGCGGTCTCGCCCGACATCCGTCGCGCGGTGCTCGGAGTGACCGGCATCGACTACGGGAATATGCTGATCCAGCGGAGCACCGATTTCGCGTCGTTCAAAGCACTCCTCGACGCGGCCTACCCGGACCCGTCGCTGTATCCGGTGATCACCGATCTGATCCAGCAGCTGTGGGATCGAGGCGACCCGGACGGCTATGCCCCGCAGATGACCACGCACCCGCTGCCCGACACCCCGTCGCACACGGTGCTGATGCAGATTGCCTACGGCGACTTCCAGGTGAGCATGTACTCGGGTGCGGCCGAGGCGCGGACGATCGGCGCCAGCGCCTACGAGCCGGCGCTCGATCCCGACCGCGCCGTCGACCGCAACCTGTTCTACGGCATCCCGGCGATCGGCCACTTCCCGTTCAGCGGTTCCGCGGTCGAGATCTGGGACAGCGGCGCCGGACGGGTCCAGCCGCCACCGGTGGCGAACATCCCGCCGACCGCCGGCGCGAACAACATCGACCCGCACGAGGACCCGCGCAAGACACCCGCCGCACAGGAGCAGATCTCGGACTTCCTGCAGCCGAACGGCTCAGTGGTCGACGTCTGCGGTGGTGCCCCGTGTCACACGTCCGTCTTCACTCCCTGACGTAGCCATCGGCTCCCTACGTGGGCGATCGACTTCCCGCGTCGCGGGACTCGGTCGCCCACGTCAGGCGCTGTCTCAGGCGCGCGGGTAGTGATAGATCTGGGTCTGCGTCACCTTCGCGACCAGCTTTCCGCTGTCGTCCGAGAGCTCGGTCTCGACGACGATCAGCGTGCGCCCCTTGTGCAGCGGGCGCGTGCTCGCGTTCACCCCGCCGTCGCGGACCGCCCGCAGGAAGTTCGTCTTCGACTCGATCGTGGCCGTGCCCTGGGCGCCCTCGGGGAGGTTGAGGATCGCGCAGATTCCGCCGCCGTTGTCAGCCAGCGCCATGATCGCACCGCCGTGCATGATCCCGCCGGCCGTGCAGCGCTGCGGCGACCATTCGAGCCGAGCGCGCACGATTTCGGGCTGGGCCTCGAGGAGCTCTATCCCGAGCACCGGGGCGAACGGGATCAGGTCACCGAGACGCTTGAGGTCGGCATCTGTCATTGCTCGGCGGTCGCGCCTTCGAGCACGCCGTTCATCCAATGCTCGATGCCGGCCGCGATCTCCTCCCACGCCTCCGCGACCATCATCAGATGCGGGCGGCCCTCGAACTCGAGGTAGTCCGTCTGGGAGGGCGAGCGCTCGTACTTCTCGTACTGCTTGTAGGCCAGCGACGCTGGCACGGTGTGGTCCTTCTCGGCACCTACGATCAGCAGCGGAGCACGGTCTCCGCTGCGGAAATGGACCTCGGTCGGCGGATGCAGGTGGAAGTTCGCGAACCCCGCCTCGTAGAAAATCTGACCGGTCTCTGGAACCGCATACTTTTCATACGCGGCGGCCGCGTCCTCCGGCGAGAACGTGTTCACGAACCCGTAAGTGAACTCCTCGAGCGTGAGCGTGACCAGGCCGTGCCACCTCGATGGGTGGGCAAGCGCGGGACTGGCGGACTTGAGCGTGGAGAACGGCAGGACGAGGATTCCCTTCGGAGGGGCAGGACTCATCGCCACCCCCGCGCGGCCGAGCCCGCGATCGAGGAGCAGCTCGACGAACAGACCGCCGTATGAGTGACCGATGAGCACGGGCGGCTCGGGCAGTGCCCTGATCAGTGACCCGTAGTGATCGACGATCTCGGTCACACCGAGGCCAGTTGCCTCGTCCGCGTGCTCGCGCAGCTCCTCGACGTCGCCCTCCTTGCGCGGCCATTCGGGGGACGAGACATCAAAACCTCGGCCCGAGAAGTAATCGGCAAACGTCTCCCAGCTCGACGACGACAGCCAGGCTCCGTGGATGAGCATCAACGGAGTGCGATTGGTCGCGGCTTCCAAGGCGGAACCTCCTAGTTGGTGATCGATCGTGACCACCTTACTTACCGCCGAACCGCGGCTCGTGAACGCAGTGAGACCGCCGTGTTCCGCCCTACACCTCAGCACCTCACGCGAAGGCTATTCCGGTCGGCTCATCGGCAAGGCCGATGTCGATGGACCCCACAACGGTGTTGCTCGACGGAGCGATCACGACCAACGAGCTGGACGCATTGCATGCGACCCAGATGTTGCCATCCGGACTGAGCGCGACCGCGGTGGGAATGTGATTGAGCTGGGTGAAGCTCGTTACGGTGTCCGTCGTCGTGCCCGAGCCCAGCGGGACCGTCGCGACGGTGTTCCGCGTGGCGGTGTCGATCACCGACACCGTGTCGTCGTTGGCGTTCGTCACGTAGGCACTCGCCCCATCGCTGGTGAACGCCGCACTCCACGGCGTCTTGCCGACCGACACCTGGGCGATCGTACGCAGCGACGAGACGTCGATCACGACGATCTGGTCGCGGTCGGAGTCGGCGACGTACGCCTGGGTGCCGTCGGGGGTGACCGCCACTCCGTGGGGGTTACGCAGTCGGTCGTGCGCCTTTCTGACGCCTCCAGTCGACGTGGCGATGACATAGATGCCGTCCGCGCAGCTCACGAACGCGCGCGATTCATCTGGGGAGATCGTCACGACCTGAGGGGCCTCCCCGACGCGGATCGTGCCTGTAACCGTCTGACTCGACACGTCGATCACCGAAACGGTCTCCGAGCCGAGCGCGGCGGAGCTCAACAGGCGACGACGGGTTACCTCGGGCATGGCAAGGCCTCCCTCCAAAATGGGCGTCGAAATGTCTGCTTGGGTGGCCCGGCGCGGGGTCAGGACGTCGCCGGGGTCACCAGCCTCCTCTGCTGTCGCGATCCTAGGTCGAGGTCGGGGCCTTCGGTGTTACCGAAAGGCGGCGATCATGTGATCGAGGTGTAGCCGAAGGAGCCGCCGGTGTGGCCGCGCACGGTGCGGAACCCGGGGTTTGGCACAACTATTGCCCTAAACCCCGGGTTGTTGATCGCGCGCGGCGGCGATGGCCCGTGGCTCCGGGTAGGTGAAGCGACTTCGAACGAGAGGGGCGCGATGGGCGCGGCCACGCTGGACCGGATGACGTGGGAGGACGTGAGAGAGGAGCTCAGGAAGGGTCGGGATACCGTGGTCGTCGCCTTCGGCGCCACCGAGCAGCATGGTCCGCACCTGCCGCTGGCCACCGATGCGCTGCTCGGAGATCACCTCGCTCGGCTGGTCGCTGACCACCTGGATGCGTTCGTGGCCGCCGACGGTCAGGGTTGGGTGCTCGGAGCATCATCTCGAGTTCCCGGGGACGGTCTCGATTTCCGAGGACACGTTTCATCGAGTTGTTGCCGACCTCGTGCGGTCGTTTGCGCGCGGCGGCTTCCGGCGCGTCGTCCTCCTCCCGACCCATGGTGGGAACTTTCGGCCGCTGGCGGCGGCGCTCGAGGAGCTCGGACCGGTCGACGGAATCGAGATACGGGCGCTCACCGACCTCGGAGCGCTGTTCGCGATCGCCCAGGTCGGAGTCGACGAGCACGATGTCCCGCTCGGCGAGGGCGGCCTATGGGTGTGCCGGCCGGCACGATCACCGCCGGCGCGTCGACCGACAACAACTCGATGCCGCAGTGCACATTCGCGACCCGGCCCGCAAGCGCGGACGCCGTCCGGATCAGGGCCAACATCGACACCGCCCCCCAACCATATTTCCGCCTCGAGCGCACCGCCGAGGAAGCAGAACAGGAATTCAGCACCGTACGTCTCGCCATGCCTCAGGACATCACCGGGCTCGGACTCGATGCCGACTGGTATCCCGGCCAGCAGCAGCTGATGAGGACCGACGGGACCCGCCTGATCAACGTCACCGTCAACTGGCGTAAGGCATCGCACAGGCGCAGGCAGGCGATCGCCGAGGATGTGGCGCGAACCTATCTCGGCCGCCTCAACCCCCACGCCACGTGACGAGCGGATCGATCACGCCGCTCCGCGCCGGCAGCGTCGTGTACGTCGTCCGTTGCGGCGCCGGTCGGCTCGGGTTGGCGGGCGGCTCGGTGAAAGGCGCAGGGAGAGGGGGCGGGTGAGAGCGCCGGCGGGTCGCCTGAGCCCGTGGTTTGGGCTGCTCCTGCGCCAACCCGCGACTTTGTGGCGAGAGTGTCACTGTCACGGGAAAGCTGCATAACGCGTCAACATCGCGCCAGGTTCGAGCCCTGAGTCGTACTACACATGGCTCTTGATGCATAACACGCCAGGCCCCTCGCCACCTGAGCCGCGATTGTCGTGCTGTGCAGCTTTTCGACGGGGGCGATGGCGCCCACTCCCTTCCCCTTCCCCAGCGCCGTTTACTGGGCCGCCCGCCAGCGTAAATGCTCCGCGTTGCGCGCCGTGAAGTGACGCCGGCCCCTCGGGAACCTGATTTTCGGCGAAGATCGTGGCGGGGTAGCGGCCGCCGTTCGCCGGCCGCCAAGCCGGCCGCCGCCAGACACTCGGCGATCACCGACCGCGCCTCGTCGAGGTCGTGCCAGGGCGGGTCGATCGCGACCTCGTCAAACCCGAGCCGCGCCAGCGACGCGAGCCTCTTGATCCGGTCCTGGACGAGGCCCATGCTCATCTCGCCGGCGGTCTGTGGTGTCAGACGGGTCAGCGGCGTGCCAAATATTCGGGCAAGCGTCTCAGCTGTCGGAACGGAGGGCGATGTAGCATCGCGCGGCATGAGCGCACACCGTGACGGCGGGTGCTCGTGCGGCGCCCTTCGTTACCGGCTCGCGTCCGAGCCGATGTTCGTTCATTGCTGCCACTGCTTGAACTGTCAGCGCCAGACTGGCAGCGCGTTCGTCATCAATCTGTTGATTGAGACGGATCGTGTCGAGGTGCTCCAGGGAACGCCGCGACCCGTCGACGTGCCCCGCGACGACGGCAGCGTGCAGCGGATCTTTCGTTGCCCCGACTGCCAGATCGCGGTCTTCAGCGAATACACCCGCAAGGGGATCTGGTTTGTCCGCGCAGGGACGCTCGATAGCCCGACCGATGTCGTGCCGAACGTGCACATATTCACGCGATCGAAGGTGGAGTGGGTCACGATCCCCCCTGAGACGCCGGCGTTCGAGGTGTACTACGACACCAAGAAACTCTGGCCGGCCGCAAGCCTCCGACGCCTCGAAGCGGTTCGTTCCGGCGCTCAGCGCGGCTGATCGAAGATCTCGCTGGCTCGCTGGCGGTTCTTGCGGCCGAATTGGCGTTTCGATGGTGCACAGCACGCCAATCTCGGGCCGGATGGCGAGGCCTGTCGAGTCGTGCACGAGGAGTGTGCGTAGGTCGACAGGGCTCGGATCTGGCGCCGGTGTTGACGCGCTACGCACCATCCCCGTGACACTCTCGAGGAATTCCAAGGCGAAGTCTTACGGAGTCGCCTACGGGTCGTCACGGGCGCGTACTGCCGAGACATCCTGGTTCGTCAGCAGCGCGAGTTCGCCACGCATCTGCTCCTCGACCTCCGGCGAGACGCCCGTCAGGCTCGCATACTCACCACACTTCGGACAGACACCGACCTCGCCGGGAAACGAGAAGAGGCATCCGCAGAAACAAGCAACGTCAGTCATGTTGATCACCGACTCTCGGCATTAGGTATGCACTGCGATACGGCCGAAATCACTCTCCGGTTCTCGGGGAGGTGGCATGCGTAGTTCGCAGTCGACGATCCCGCGCATGCCAGCCGCTGAACATGGGGTGTTTGCCCCATGTCGGTACAACGCCTCCGCTGCCACGATGTGAGAGACAGCACGGACCAGCGAAGGAGAACTCATGACCGACGCAAGCCTGCCCCAGCTGGACCACCGTCTGTTTGTGACCGACAGCGGGCTGGAGACGACCCTGATCTTCCATGACGGGATGGCCCTGCCCGAGTTCGCGGCCTTCCCGCTCGTCGACACGCCCGCCGGACGCGACCGGCTGCGTGACTACTTCCAGATCCGTCTCGACATCGCGCGCGGCGTCGGCGCCGGGTTTGTCGCCGAAGCGCCGACCTGGCGGGCCAATCACGACTGGGGAAGGCGGCTCGGCTACGACGATCGCCAGCTCGCCGTGGTCAATCGAGCCGCGATCTCGCTGCCGGCGGACCTGCGCGAGCGCGCCGGCCAGCCGCCCACTTCACCTCCGCGCTCCACGCGCGCGAGGCGTGGATGGAGCGTATCCGCGGTATCCGCGCCAACGCCTCGAGGCTCAGCCACGCCGAGCTCGACGCCGCCACCGAGCTCGACGCCGGCGATCCCGACGAGCTCGGACGCGAGTACTCGCAGCTGGTCGCCGCCATGACGCGACACTGCGCCACCTAGACTTCCGTCATCGGACGGATTCGGATCGTTGCTCTGGCGCTTGTCGGGGTGCTGGCGGGCGAGGTGTCGGCGACGGCGCTCGCACGGACACCAAAGCCGTCGAAGACCGCCGACGTACCGGTCAACTTCGTCGGGATGAACGTTGGCGACGCCATTTACGCGCGCGGCGTCGATCCGAATCAGCAGCTGAACAAGATCGTCTCCAGTGGCGTCGAGAGCATCCGCGTGACATTCGACTGGAGCGAGGCGCAGCCGTATCACACGTGGTCTCAGGTGCCGATGGGTCAGGCGGCGCAGTTCCAGGGCGACCCGGTGCCGACCGATTTCACCTCCTCCGACCAGATTGTCTCGATGGCGGCCCGGCGCGGGCTGTCGGTGCTGCCCGTCGTGCTGAACGCGCCGGCCTGGGACGCCACGCCGACGACGCAGATGGTTGGCGCCCCACTGTATTTCGGCCCGTACGTCAGCTACGTGGAGGCGCTCGTTCACCGCTACGGACCGCACGGCAGCTTTTGGTCAAGCCATCCGTCCGTTCCCTACCGACCGATCCGCCAGTGGCAGATCTGGAACGAGCCTGACCTCATTGACTACTGGTCGTTCACGCCGTGGGTCAGCACCTACGTCTCGCTGTTGAAACAGTCTTCCGCCGCGATCAAGGCGATTGACCCAAAAGCCAAGGTAGTCCTCGCCGGGATGCCGAATTACGTGTGGAGGTATCTGAACGCCATCTACCGGATACGCGGCGCGCGAAAAGCGTTCGACGAGGTTGCCGTTCACCCCTACACCGCGAACCCCCGGGGGATCATCACGATCCTGCAGCGCGTTCGGGCGGTCATGAACCGCCACGGCGACAGGCACAAGCCGCTGATCGCCACCGAACTCGGCTGGCCGTCCTCGTCAGGAAAGAGCTTCCAGCACTTCAGCTTCGCGACGACCGAAGCGGGACAGGCGCGCAAGCTCGCGGCCCTGATGCCGCTGATCGCCCGAGACCGCGTCAAGCTCGGCCTCGCCGGCTTCTACTACTACACATGGATGGATTACGAGTTCACGGGGGCTCCCGCGTTCAACTTCGCCGGGTTGTTCGCCTACCACAGCGACGGGACGGCGACGACCAAGCCCGTCTACCGCGTGTTTCGGCGCTGGGCGCTGAAGCTCACCGGCCGCCACCGGCGAGCGGCCGCCTCGCGCCCCTAGCCTGGTAGGTCTTCCGGTCGCTTCTTGGCGAGCTCCCCCTGGAGCACTCCGGTGGCCTGGCCGACTTCGATCATGTAGCCGTCGGGGTCTCGCATGTAGCAGCGGATCTCGGCGCCACGATCGATCGGCGGCGTGACGAACTCGGCCCCCTTGGAGCTCCACTGCTCATAACACGCCTGGATGTCGGCGACGCGCAGGTTCATGAAGCTCGAGACCGTGTCCCCCGGCTCGTAGTCGACGACCGAGATGTCGGGCTTGTCGGGGGTGGGGGGACCGCCCGGATTCATCAGCACCCACGAGTTGGCGAGCTTGACGATGCACGGGTTCTCCTCCAGCACCACCTGGCCGCCGAGGACCTCGGAGTAGAACGCGCGAGACCGAGCAACACTCCGCACGGTGATGAACTGGGTGACGAGGAACCCCTCGCTCGGGGCGGGCAGGTTCTCGAAGTCGATGAAAGGCTCGTGCTCGTTCACTGTTCTGCGCTCCTTTAGATGCGTTCCAGAAGGTCCTCGTCGCCCCGTGGAACGATTATCTAGCCTGGGAGGATGCCCTCGTTGCTCGATCGCCTGGCCGACGGGCATGTGCTGCTCACTGACGGCGCCACCGGAACGAACTTCCAGCAGATGGGTCTCGCGCCCGGTGTGGCCCCCGACGACTGGGTGTTTGATGAGCCGGAACGGGTGCGGGAGCTGCACGCTCGGTTCGCGCGGGCGGGATCGGAGTTCGCGCTCACGTGCAGCTTTGGCGCCAACTGTGTCCGGCTGGCCGACGGGCCGCATGCCCGAAGAGTTAGGGAACTGAACATCCGCGCCGCCGAGCTGGCCAGGGAGGTGGTCGGCGAGGAGGGGCTCGTCGGCGGGTCGATCGGGCCGACGGGGCAGCTCGTAGAGCCATACGGGCCGCTCACCCGCGAGCTGTGCGAGGCGGCCTACGCTGAGCAGGCGCGGGCGCTGGTGGACGGCGGTGTTGAGGTGCTGGTGCTCGAGACATTCTTCGCACTCGAGGAGGCGTTGTGGGCGGTGGATGGGATCCGCAGCGTGACCGAGTTCCCGGTGATCGTCTCGTTTAGCTTCGATCAGGGAACGCACACGATGATGGGACTGAGCCCCGCCGATGTCGTTGCCGCTTTCCAGCCGTTGGGCGTGGCGGCGATCGGCGCCAACTGCGGCCGATCGCTGGAGGACAACGACATCGTCGTCCGCGAGTTCCTGCAGGCAACGAGCGTTCCGGTCTGGATCAAGCCGAACGCTGGGGTTCCACAGGTGGTCGGCGACGTCGTGGTCTACGAGGCCGACCCAGCAATGCTCGCCGCCCACGTTGCCGACTATGCGCGGCAGGGTGCCAAGATCGTCGGCGGGTGCTGCGGCACCACCCCCGAGCACATCGCGGCGATAGCGCGGGCGCTCGGCCGGTAGGCGATGCGATCCGCAATAACGTAGACGCCACGTGATCGAGCCCCGGGAACACAGGCAGCGCCAGATCGCCGAGGTCCTTGCCCGGTACGGCCTCGACTATCTTGCGAATGCCGTCGGACTCGAGCGTCTGATCGCGCGCGAGCGCGCGCTGCGTGGGCGAGAGCCACGCGAGGAGCACACACCACCGGAGGATCTGCGGCTGGCATTCGAGGAGCTCGGCCCGACGTTCATCAAGCTCGGCCAGGTCCTCTCGACACGGGCGGACCTGCTGCCCCCGGAGTATCGAACCGCGCTGGTAAAGCTGCAGGACGCGGCTCCGGAGATTCCGACCGACGTGGTCCAGGAGATCATCGCGGCCGAACTACACACCAGCACGTCGGACGCGGTCGCCAGCTTCCACGCCGAGCCGCTTGCGTGCGCATCGGTCGGGCAGGCGCACTTGGCCACGCTCCGGGACGGGACCGAAGTCGTCGTGAAGGTACGCAGGCCAAACGTGGTCGAGGTAATGGACCAGGACCTCGAGATCATCCAGAACTTCGCGGCGCGGGCGAATCGTCGCTCGAAAGCGGCCGCGCGCTACGACCTGGAGGGGCTCGCCGACGAGTTCGTGCAGACGCTGCGGGCGCAGCTCGACTACCTCCAGGAGGCGCGTAACGCCGAGCGCTTCGCCGCCAATTTCGCGGGCGATTCGTCCGTGCAGATTCCCCGCGTCTTCTGGGACCTGACGACGTCCAGGGTGATCACGCTTGAACGGATCCGTGGGATGAAGGTCACCGACATCGCCGCGCTCGACGAGGCCGGCCTCGATCGCCACGACCTCGCGCAGCGCGCCGCGCGGATCGTCGCGAAGATGGTGTTCGAGGACGGCTTCTTCCATGCCGATCCGCATCCCGGGAACTTCTTCATCGAGCCGGACGGACGCATCGGGATCGTCGACTTCGGGATGGTCGGCACCCTCGACGACGCGCTCCGCGAGCAGCTGGGTCGGCTCTTGGTTGGTTTCTTGCGGCAGGATCCCGATCGGCTCGCAGACGCATTGCTTTCGCTCAGCACCTCGACCGAGCCCGTCGAACGCGCCCGCCTGCGGGAGGACCTGGCGGGGCTGCTCGAACGGTACTTCGGTCTCAGCATCGGCGAGATCTCACTCCGCACGGCCGTCGGCGATGTGCTGGTGATCGTCCGCCGCCATGGCCTCAGGTTGCCGCACGACCTCGCGCTGCTCCTGACCGTGCTCCTGGTGGCCGAGGGACTGGTCGCCGTGCTCGACCCTCACTTCCAGTTCGCCGAGGCGCTCGCGCCGTATGCCCGTCGCCAGCTCCTCGCCCAGATAACTCCCGCTGCAGTCATACAGCGCGTCGAACAGTTCGGCGCCGACCTCGCGGAGCTCGCCGTGGACTTCCCGGGGCGGCTCGACCGCCTGCTGAAGTCGGTCGAGTCCGGCGGACTGGAGGTACGGCTGCGAACCGATGAATTGGAGTCGCTGCTTACGCGCGCCGAGCGCATAGGCAACCGGATCGCGATTGCCGTGCTCGCCGCCGCGACCATCGACGGACTCGCCGGGCTGGCCGTCGAGCGCCGGCGCCGTCGTCATCGTCGTCGTCGATGAGACGCTTGCCTGGCTCGTGACTCGCTCAACCGCCGCTTTGTCGCCGAGAGCGGCGACGGGCGAGGCTCAAGGGGTGATGACCATCTTTCCGTCGGTGTGCGCGTTGGGGTTCAGCGTCGGCACGTCGTCAAGCTTGATCAGGGTGATCGGCGGCACGACGATCGTTCCGGCGACGACCAGGTCGGCGAGCCGCTCCAACGCATCACTCGACATGCTCACGCGGAAGTTGACACCGGCAACTCCTCGCGCCGCGAGCGCTTCCGTGTCCGCGAAGTACCGTGTCGTTAGCGCCGTGCCGCCTGCGCGTACGAGCGCCGCGAGCGCAGCGAAGGCGTCGGCCTCGCTCGCGAGGTCGACGAGGACGTCGATGCCGTCGGGATGCGTCTGCTGCACAGCGTCGGGTACCGAGACCGCCGTGTGGTCGACCGTCTCCGCGGCACCATAGGTACGCATGCGGGCAGCGGCGTCGGCGCGGGCTACGGCGATCACGTTGGCGCCGGCCCGCGCGGCGAGCTGCATCGCGAACGAGCCGACGCCGCCGGCGGCTCCCACCATCAGCACGGTCTTCCCCGTGAGCTGCCCGAGCGATTCGACGATCTGCAGCGCGGTCACGCCGGGGGTCGGCAGCGCCGCGGCGCTGGCGGACTCGAGGCCTTCCGGCAGCCGCGCTAGCGGCGCATCCTCGGTGACGGCGACATATTCCGCATACGTACCGGCCGAGCCGAGCGGTGCGATCAGCAGCTGGCCGAACGCTTCCTCGCCGGGCCGGAACTTGCCCGCGCCCTCCCCGACGGCCTCGACGACGCCGGCCAGATCGGCGCCGAGAACGAACGGGAAGCTCCCCGGCATCTGTTCTTTCCACGCCCCGGCGGCGATCGACCGGTCCATCGGATTCATCCCCGCAGCCTCGATCCTGATCAGCACCTGACCCGGTCCCGGGTGCGGGTCGGGCACCTCCGTCAGTACCGGCGCCGCACCGTATTCGCTAACGGCGATCGCACGCATCGTTGTCTCCTCTCTCGCTCCGCCGCGTGACCGTGCGCGCGGATCATCGACCAGAGTAATACGGGCAACGATGAGGTGCCCGACGCGGGCCCTCCTACGGGGTCCATGCAAGGTGTCGTTGTATGGTGGCCGCGCGGTGGCTCCCCCTGGCGTCGTGGTTCTGACTGATCGCTTCGATATCACGCTCGAGGCGGTGTCGCGCGTGGCCTGGCGAGGGGAGCCGATCATTCTGGCTGAGAAGGCGCTCGAGACCATGGATCGTTGTGCGGCGGCGTTTGATGCGTTCGTGGCGTCTAGGGTGCGTGCCGATCCGCAGGCGTTGATCTATGGCGTGACGTCGGCTCCCGGAGATCGAGCGACGGTGGCTCTGGGTCCGGAAGCGCAAGCCAGCCGGCCGTCTCGGCTGTGGACGGCTATGGCCTTCGGCGACCCGCTGCCAGAGCGGGTGACTAGAGCGATCGTGCTGGCGCGCCTGGCGAATTTTCTGGGTGGACACGCGGCGGTGCGGTCAGACGTCGCCGCGGCGATCGCGGACATGCTAAATGACGGGTCGGTGCCGGTCGTGCCTGCGCAGTCGAACGGAGGCGCGGGCGAAGTCCTGCCTCTTGGCACCTTGTTCTACCCGCTGAGCGACCGCGTCGAGCTTTTCGCGAAAGAGCGCATGGCGTTGATAAACGGCTCCCCGTGTGCCGCGGCGCTCATCGCTGACTCGGCCCTGGCCGGCCGCGCTCGGCTGGCCGTCGCTGAGCGGGTCTTCGCGCTGGTGGCCGACATCACGGGCACCCCCCCAGAGCACTACGCCTCGGATCTGGAGGAGCTCTGGGGAGATGAGCACGAAGTGGCCGCGCTTCGTTCACTACGGACCTTGCTCGGCGACGGGCCTCACGCGCAGCAAAGTCATCAGGCCTCGGTGTCGCTTCGCATCCTCCCGCGCGTCTTGGGGGCGAGCCGGCGAGCTCAATCATCGGCCGAAAACGCGGCTCAGGTGTCGCTGTCCTCGGTTACTGACAATCCCGTCTTCCTCGCACCGAGCGAGCGCCATCCGGACGGGGCGGTGTATTCGACAGGGGGCTTCCACAATGCCCAGGCCGCGCCGGCAATCGATGCTTTGGCCTTTGCCCATGCCGATCTGTGTCAGCTCAGCCAACGATTGAGCGACCATCTCTTCCAGCATCCGTCAGTCGCGCCACTGGTCGGGGGAGACGAGTGGTCGGTCAAGCCGCTGCATATGGCGATCAACGGGTGGGCTGAAGAGGCCCGGGCGGCCGCGCAGCCCACGCTGCTCTCGCTCGGAGGCTTCGGGCAAAACGATGTGCCAGAGCTGGCCTTTCTGGCCTGGCGCAAAGCCGCGGCAGCCGCGCAATGTCTGGACGGAGCCATGGCCGGGTTGGTCGTCCTAGCGTCGCAGGCCCTCTATCGGCAGGGGCGCGAGCCGCCAGAGACCATGCGCGGCCTCATCGGACACGTCCGCTCGATTGTCCCTCCGGTTGACGAGCCTCGACCAATCGGATCCGAATGCCAGCGCCTCTACGAATGGCTGACCGATTCTGCTACCGGCGGGGTGGCGATCGCCTGACTGGTTCTGCTCAAGACCTCAGGGGCTGATCTGGTGTTGTGCCCACGCGGTGATGAAGCCCCAGGTGACGGCCACGCCCGCGTCACCGATCTCATCGCGAAGCCGGTCCGCGAGGGTGTCGATCTTGACGTCGTCCTCGGTGGCGACTCCGAGCTTTGTGATCAGGGGCAGGATCGTGCGAATCAGCCGCGCCATGTACTCGTACCCGGGCCAGTCCGGACCGCCGCCAGCGGCGGCGTCGAGATGCATCTCGGGCGCCGGAAGCCCGGCCTGCGCAAAGACGCTGCGCAGCCGCAAGCCCATGTACAAGTCCATTCCGGCGCGGCGGTAGGTTTCCAAGATCCACTCCCACATCCGCTCGAGTAGCTGGGAGTGCGGTAGCGACATCGGCGGCAATGTCGCGTTGGCGGGCTCTTGGAACGCGACTATGCCGCCGTCACGAACGCGATCCGCCAGGCGGCGCACCAACGCGGCGGGCTCAGGGGTAAAGAACAGTACGCACCGACCGACGACAGCGTCGAGGTCGCGGTCCAGCTCGATCGAGGCCGCATCGCCGACGATGAATGAAACGTTCTCAAGTCGCGCTGCCGCGGCCCGTGCCCTCGCCGTCTCGATCAGCTCCGTATTGAAATCCACCCCAGTGACGGTCCCCTCCCGGCCGACGAGATCGGCCACTAGCAGCGCCACGTCGCCAGCCCCGGTCCCGACGTCGAGGACCTTCATCCCCCGAGCGATACCCGCGTCCTCCAGGAAACGCGTCGTGTACGACGCGAACATCCGCGCCTGGAGCCGGAGCCGCTCGGTTTCCTCAGCGGATTGACCGAACAGGTAATCCGGCGCTCGCCCACTCATCGCATCGGCTTTCTTGACGTCTCGCGACTCTAGCCGCTCCTGGCCCCACCACCACCGCGAGCCGGGTGCGGGAACGTGACAGTCAAGCGCCAGCACCCCGGCGGGGCGGCCGCGCGACCGAGGTCGCGCGGCCTCCCCACCATCTCTTATTTGACGATTCGGACGAGGCGCTCCATGCCGAGCTGTGTGTGCTCGCGCCCGTCCTGGGTGTCCATGAAGCAGGCCTGGACGTAATAGCCGGGCTTGACGTTCAGGATCTCCTGCTGCATCGCGCCGGGCGACGCGGGGTCCATCAGGTCGGCGAAGCCCGTGGCGAGCTTCTGGGCCTTGTGGTCCTTACCGGCCTTCAGCAGCGCAATGATCTTCTGCGCGCCTGCCCTGTTGCGGGCGCCGATCAGGACGTTCATGTGCACGAGGTAACCGCCGTTCTCAAGCCGCACCATGGTGCCGTCGTGCAGAACTTTGGGCCCCTTGAAGCCGAACTCGATCGAGGTCTCGGTCGCCGCGGCCGCCGGCAGCGCTGCCGGCGAGGACGACGGCGTGACGGTGAACTGCGCGACGTTCGCCGACGGCCCGTTTCCGGTGAGGTTGAGGGCCACGTAGTTGCCCGGTGTCAGGACCGTCTGGATCGTGCCCGGTGCGTCGGCGGAAACGAACAGCGACCCGAACGGCGTCAGCGCGTTGGGGTCACCGTGATGGCTCTTCACGGCATTGAACGCCTCCGGGAACGACACGCCCTGGTTCAGGCGGACGAGCCCGTAGCCGCCCTGGCCCTTACCGCTGAACGTCGACGTGATAGTCACCGCCCCCGACACCGTGCTACCGGACACCGCGATGCCCGTCTTGCCAGTAACCGCGACGTTGAGCGTGGGCAGCGTGGAGGCCGCGCTCGCTCCGCTGACTCCGGCCAGCCCGACCACACAGGCAGCCACAACGCTCGATACGACAATTAGCGATCCAAATCGCTTCACAACAAACTCCTCTCGATTGTCTCGCAGCACACCAGAACACCCTCGCCGCAAAGCAGCTCGGCCAGTCCGCGAATGCCGCGTAATGCGCCAGCGCGCCCCACCACCCAACTTCCTCTGGGCTGGGACGGGCCCTACACACGGAAAACAACAATCCCTGCCGAAAGTTGCGACAACGCGCCGACCCGGGAGTCCGCTCGAAGTGTCCTACGGCTACTCGTCGGAACGGACCGCGTCGTCCTCAGGACGAGATAATCGAGGAAGCTATGTCGATGCCCCGCGCGTCCGTTACGTGGCGGCTCGTCGTGGTCGCCGTCACCGCGATCGCCGTGTTCGTCTTGGTGACGATCGCTGTGACCGGGAGTTCCTCGCTCGCGTTTGACTCGCGCGCCTTCGAGATCGCCGAGGACGTGCGCGCGCCATTGCTTGACGCCGCCGCCCGGGTCGTCACGACGCTGGGCCTGATCGCGATCGTGGCCCCGGGCGTGCTCGTCGGCGCCACGGTCGTGATCAAGCACCACGACCGCGCCCGCGCCGCAGCGGTCGTTGTCGGCGCGGCGCTCGTCTGGATCAGCGTCTGGATCATCAAATCGGTGGTCGACCGCCCCCGACCGCCGCACCCGCTCGTGCGCACTTCCGGCCAGAGCTACCCGTCGGGTCACGCTGCCAACTCCGTCGGCTGGCTCGCGCTCGCGATCGCACTCACGGTCGTGATCCCGACCCGAGCCGGCCGGATCGCCGCGATCACCGCTGGCGCTGTCCTCGCTGTGCTCGTCGGCCTGAGCCGGATATACCTGCGCGCCCACTACGCCTCCGACGTCGTCGCCGGCGAAGCCCTCGCCGTGGCCATCTACGCACTCGCCACAATCGGCGCGATCGCCTGGCAATCTCGCCGCGAATCAGCCATCGGCGGCGCCGACAGCCGCCTCCTCCCTTGACCGACTACCAGTTGTCCCGACGGTCGTGCGAGCTGACCGTCAGCTCGCGGACCGGTACGCGTTGGCTATCCACTCCCAGGTGTCGGAGCACGTCGCGCGTCACGCCCACGGGGTCGGCGACGAGCTCCTCGAACCAAACAGCGAGCGGCTCGATTTCGTTGGCTGAGAACCACGAGCGCCAGCCCGCGTTATGCGCGGAGGCCTCACGAGCGAGCGCGTCGGCGGCTCGTCGTCGCATGGCGAAGCGGGATGGGAGGTGGGTGTGTCCCAGTGGTGCGAGGTAGGGCATCTCTAGGCCGCCGCCTGGACTGCACGGTGATCCGCT
Organism: uncultured Solirubrobacterales bacterium; assembly: GCA_963810015.1. Taxonomy (GTDB): domain Bacteria; phylum Actinomycetota; class Thermoleophilia; order Solirubrobacterales; family Solirubrobacteraceae; genus Palsa-465. Next base: position 110,292 of record CAWEMC010000029.1, on the reverse strand, counting down.
GGGCTGACCCCCCGCACGCGCTTAAACGCGGTGGAGAAAGCGAACGCGCTGCCATAGCCGACGCGGTCGGCCACTGACGCCACCGTAGCCCCGGGCTCGAGTAGGAGGTCGGCAGCGAGCGCTAAGCGGCGGCCGGTGAGGTAGGCCAGCGGTGGCTCGCCGACGACCTCGCCGAAGCGGCGAGCTAACGCGGCGCGCGAGAGCCCGCACTCCGCTGCAAGCGACGCGACCGTCCACGGCCGCTCAGGCATGTTGTGGATCGCCTGCAGAGCCGGGCCGATCACGGGGTCGCAGTGGCCGCGGTACCACGCGGGCACCTCGGCGCCCGGCCGATCAAACCAGGCGCGCAGCACCGTGATCGCGAGCAGGTCAAGGAGGCGGTCGAGCACCGCTTCCTGGCCGGGGTCGTCACGCACGATCTCACGGTGCAGCATCTCAACGAGCGGGGAGCCAAGCAGCTCGCCGGGCACGACGAGCACCGCCGGCAGTGCATCGAGCAGTGGCTGGCTCACGGCGCCGAGCTGCTCGTAGGTGCCCGTCAGGAGGATCGTAGAGTCCTCGGTGCCCGTTCCCCACGTCCGCACGCCGAGGCGCAGGGCCGCGTCCAGCGGGGTGCCGTCGGGCGCCGCGCAGCGCTGACCCGGGTGGATGACGATCTGGGGAGCGGTCTGCAGCGCGTCGGCGACCGTGTAGTGGTCGGGGCCGCGGAAGACCGCCACATCTCCCGCGTGTAGCTGGACCGGTGCGTCGTCGTCTGACGCCCCCCACGCGCCACCGCGAACGACGGTCACGACGGTCATCGGCGCCTCGTCACGGATGCGCAGCGACCATGGCGGCTCAAACAGCGAGCGCATCAGGAACGCGCCGTTGGCGCGTGGCCCGTCGAGCAATGAGGCGAGCGGGTCCGCGGCGACAACTGTAGACGTTGGAGCATGGATCTGGGCGTTTGAGCTATGGAACGTCTCACGCAAACGCGATTCCATGGAGCCATGAACACCAGCGACACCCACATCACGGCCCTGATCCTCGGCGCCACCGGCAAGACGGGCCGCCGCGTCGTCGCCCGGCTGAAATCCGCCGGGCACACCGTCCGCGCCGGCTCGCGGAGCGCCGCCGTCCCCTTCAACTGGGACGACCGCTCGACCTGGGCCGAGCTACTGCACGGCGTCGACGCCGCGTACATCGTCTACGCCCCCGACGTCTCGATGCCCGGCGCCGACGAGCAGGTCGGCGCGCTCGCCAAACTGGCCCGGCAGGCCGGCGTCCGCCGCCTCGTGCTGCTATCCGGCCGCGGCGAGCAGGGAGCGATCAACTCGGAGTCCAGAGTCCGCTCCGCGTTCCCCGAGGCGACGATCGTCACCGCGAGCTGGTTCGCCCAGAACTTCAGCGAGGACTTCCTCGCCGACTTCGTGGCCGCCGGGGACATCGCGCTACCGGCCGGCACCGTCGCCGAGCCGTTCGTCGACGCCGAGGACATCGCGGACGTCGTCGCTGCGGCGCTCACCACAGACGACCATCAGGGCCAGCGCTACGAGGTGACGGGCCCGCGGCTGCTCACATTCTCCGACGTGGCGGCCGACCTGACCGCCGCGACTGGGCGCGCGATCACCTACACGCCGGTGACGGCCGATGAGAGCGCCCGGCGAATGACCCGACAAGGCGTCCCGCCTGATCTCATCGAGATGCTGACCCACCTCTTCACCGAGGTGCTCGACGGGCGGAACGCTTCGCTGGGCGACGGCGTGCGGCAGGCGCTCGGCCGGCCGCCCCGGGACTTCGCCGCGTACGCCCGCGACGCCGCGGGCACGGGAGCGATCTGATGCCCGACTCCCTCCGCATCCTGACCGCGACCACCGCCATCGGCTGCTGCCTCGTGGCAGGCGTCTTTTTTGCCTTCTCCACGATCGTCATGCGCGGGCTGGACCGACTCCCGTCCGCACGGGGGCTGCAGGCGATGCGCTCGATCAACGTCACGGCCGTCAACCCCCTGTTCATGCTCGCGCTGTTCGGCACCGGCGTAGCATGCCTAGCCCTCGCGGTCTGGTCGCTGACCGACCTCGGCGCGTCACAGTCTCCGCTACTGATCGGCGCCGCGGTTCTCTACCTCGTCGGCGTGATCGGCCTGACGGTCGGCTACCACGCGCCCCACAACGACGCCCTTGCGGCCGTGCACGCCACGGCTACGGGCGCGGGCGACAAATGGAAGGCCTACGTCTCGGGCTGGACAACGGGGAACCACGTCCGCAGGATCGCGCCGCTGATCAGCACGATGTTGCTTATAGCGGCACTCAGCCGAGAGGGCTGACGGTAATCGACCGCAGCGCCCGCACCGCGGCCGAGGTATGGTCGGCCGCATGGTCACTGACGGGTCGGCGGACGTGTTGCACGACCGGCGCGACGAGCGCGAGGTGCTCGGGCGGCTGCTCGAGGCGGTCCGTGGTGGGCAGAGCCGGGTGCTGGTGGTATGGGGCGAGCCGGGGGTCGGCAAGACGGCACTGGTGGAGTACGCGATCAAATCCGCGTCCGGATTTCGGGTTATGCGGACGGTGGGTGTGGAGTCGGAGATGGAGCTCGCGTTCGCGGCTTTGCAGCAGTTGTGCGCACCGCTGCTCGATCGGCTGGACCGGCTCCCTGCACCGCAGCGGGACGCGCTGGGCGTGGCGTTCGGGTTGCGGGCGGGGGACGCGCCGGATCGGTTCCTCGTGGGGTTGGCGGTCCTGAGCCTGCTGGCGGACGCGGCCGAGGAGCAGCCGCTCGTGTGTGTAGTTGATGACGCGCAGTGGCTCGATCGCGCGTCGGCGCAGGCGCTCGTGTTCGTAGCGCGGCGGCTGTTGGCGGAGTCGGTCGCGCTGCTATTGGTGACGCGTGAGCCGAGTGAGGAGCTGGCGGGGTTTCAGGAGCTGGTGGTCGAGGGGCTGGGTGACGGTGACGCGCGCGCGTTGTTGGGCTCGGTGTTGCCCGTGCCGTTGGATGAGCGGGTGCGGGAGCGGTTGGTCGCGGAGACGCGCGGGAACCCGTTAGCGCTGTTGGAGCTACCGCGGGGAGCCACGCCAGGTGAGCTGGCGGGCGGGTTCGGTTTGCTGGACGTGCCGGGGCTCTCGGGACGGATCGAGGACAGCTTTCAGAGGCGGTTTGCACGCCTACCGGCTGAGACTCAGCGGCTGTTGCTTGTGGCCGCAGCGGAGCCGGTCGGCGATCCGGTGCTGGTATGGCGGGCGGCCGGGCTGCTCGGGATCGGGGTTCAGGCGGCGGCCGACACTGACGGGTTGCTCGCGATTGGCTCGCGGGTGACGTTTCGTCACCCGCTGGTCCGCTCGTCCGTCTATCGCGCCGCCTCGCCGGAGGACAGGCAGTCCGTGCATCGTGCGCTGGCGGACGCGACCGATCCCGAGGTCGATCCCGATCGCCGCGCCTGGCATCTCGCCCAAGCGACGCCGGGCCTGAACGAGGACGTCGCCTCCGAGCTCGAGCGCTCGGCGGGCCGTGCGCAGGCGCGCGGAGGATTGGCTGCAGCGGCCGCGTTTTTGGAGCGGGCCTCCGCGTTGACGCCCGAACCCTCGCGCCGGGCGAGGCGAGCGCTCGCTGCGGCACAGGCCAAGCACCAGGCCGGCGCGTTCGACGCCGCCCTCGGCCTGGTTGCCATCGCTGAGTCCGGACCGCTGAACGAGCTCCAGCGCGCCCAGGTGGCCCTCCTGCGCGGTGAAATCGAGTTTGCTGTCAACCGCGGCCGGGACGCTCCCCCGCTGCTGCTCAGCGCCGCCAAGCGGCTCGAACCACTCGACATCGGACTTGCGCGCGCGACCTACCTCGAGGCGCTGTCCGCGGCGATCTCCGCCGGTCGTCTCGGCGCTCGCGACGGTGTACGCAGGACGGCCGATGCCGCTCGCCGGGCCCCCCTGTCGCTCGAGCCCGCGCGAGCGCCCGATCTCCTCCTCGATGGGTTGGCCGTGCTGCACACGAAGGGCTATGCCGCCGGGACGCCGATGTTGAAGCGGGCACTGCGCGCCTTCCGTAGCGACGAACTCTCCAGCGAGGACGGGATCCGCTGGCTATGGCTCGCGTGCCGCACCGCCATGGATCTGTGCGACTACGAGAGCTGGTACGTGCTCTCCGCCCGGCAGATCCAGCTCGCCCGCGGTGCCGGCGCGCTGACCGTGCTGCCGCTGGCGCTCAACCTGCGAGCAGGCATCCATCTGTTCGCCGGCGAGTTCGCCGCGGCGCAGACGCTGAGCGAAGAGGCGCACGCAGTCAGCGAGGCGATCGCAAACCCGGACGTGCCCCATGCCCGCCTGTTCCTCGCGGCCTGGCGTGGTCACCGGAACGAGACGCTACGGCTGACCGCGGCGGGCGACCGGGACGCCACCGCCCGCGGCGAGGGTAGGACGATCGGCGTCGGCAAATACGCGACCGCGGTGCTCTATAACGGCCTCGCCCGGTACGACGATGCGCTGGACGCCGCCCGGCAGGCCACCGAGTATCCGCAGGATCTGGCGTTCTTCGCCTGGGGGCTGGTCGAGCTCATCGAGGCGGCCGCTCGGAGCGGGAAGGCCCGTCTCGGGGTCGACGGCCTGCGCCCGCTGTCGGAGCTGACACGCGCCAGTGGCACCGACTGGGCGCTTGGGATCGAGGCCCGCTCCCGGGCGCTGGTGACCGAAGGCGAAGCCGCCGAGCCGCTCTATCTCGAGGCGATCGAGCGGCTCGAGGGGACCCGCGTTCGCGTCGAGCTCGCCCGCGCGCACCTCGTGTATGGGGAATGGCTGCGCCGCGAACGCCGCCGGCTAGACGCCCGCGAGCGGCTACGCCACGCCCACGAGCTGTTCACAGAGTTCGGCATGGAAGCGTTCGCCGAGCGCGCCCGAGTCGAGCTCGAGGCGACCGGCGAGCACGCCCGCAAACGGAGCGTCGAGACGATCGACGACCTGACCCCCCAGGAAGCACAGATCTCCCGCCTCGCGGCCGACGGGGCCACCAACCAAGAGATCGCCGCCCAGCTGTTCATCAGCCCCAGCACCGTCGACTACCACCTACGCAAAGCGTTCCGCAAGCTCGGAGTCAAATCCCGCCACCAACTCAAACAACACGCGCTCCAGCCAGGCGCACACGCAGACACAGCGGCTCGGGGAAACTGACCGTCGGACACGGGCCGCGAACCCGGTTCGATCTCGCTCTCCCCCGCCTACCTCGCCACAGAAGCTCGGTCGGCCTGGCGACGCGCCGTAGCTTCCACGGCACGACCGATGCCCCGCAGCATGCCGCGAAACACCCAGTGGTGTAAGGGGCAGAAGAGGTACCAGTAGGCGAGGCCCACATATCCCGCGGGGTCGAACACGGTCGTTTGCCGGACCTGCGAGGCGCCGCGTCCGTCTGGGTCGACCTCGAACTGCAGCCACAGACGCCCCGGTATCCGCATCTCGGCCGCGAGGCGCAGGACTCGGTTTGGCTCAAACCGCTCGACCCGCCAGAAGTCGACGGTGTCGCCGACGCGCAGGTCGATCGGATCGCGCCGGCCGCGGCGGAGGCCGACGCCGCCCCTGAGGGTGTCCAGGAGCCCACGAGCTTTCCAGAACCAGTCGCCGGCGTACCACCCGGTGCGTCCGCCGATGCGCCTGATTGACTCGAACGCGTCCTCGGGCGAGCGTCGGACACTCATCGCGCGCGAGGAAACCTGGCGACGGCCGAAGCTGATCCCGCCCCAGCGGAGCGGTCGCTGAGTGGGCAACGCGTCCGACCATCTGGTCTCGGCGAATTCCCGGTCTTCGTTGACCAGCGCCCGCTCGATGGCCTCAGGAAGACCGCGGGGCCTCACCGGGAACGCACGCGCAGCGTCGCTCGTGCGGACCACAGTTTCGTTACGGAGGCTTTCCACCATCGCACCGGCGACGTGACCGTAGACGGGCGTGAGCAGGCCGAGCCAGAAGCGGGCGGCTCGCGAGGTCAGCACGGGAAGCCGAACTAGATGCCGGCGCAGCCCTCGCTGACGCGCGTACTCACGAAGGATCTCGGCATACGTCACGCGATCCTCGCCGCCGATCTCGAAGATCGCGTTGCCCTTGTAGTCGAGCGCCGCGACGAGATAGTCGACGACGTCCTCGATTGCGATCGGCTGCGCGGCCGTCTCCACCCAGCGGGGTGTCACCATCATGGGGAGGCTCTCGACCAGCGCCCGTACGATCTCGTACGAGGCGCTACCCGAGCCGATCACGATCGAGGCGCGAAACTCGATCGTGGGAATGCCGGAGGAACGGAGGATCTCACCGACCTCCTGCCGGCTCGCCAGGTGCGAGGACAGGTCGAGGCCGTCGCCGAGGCCCCCCAGGTAGATGATCCGCCGCACCCCCGTCCGCTCAGCCGCGGCGGCGAAGTTGCCCGCCGCGACTCGGTCGAGCGCTTCGAAATCCCCGGGCGCATCCATCGAGTGAACGAGGTAGTAAGCGGTATGCACGTCGCGCAGGGCCCGGGCGAGTGATTCTGGCTGGAGGAGATCGCCGGCGCAGACCTCTGTTCCCGGGGCGGTCCGACGGACAAGTGCCTCTGGGCGGCGGGTCAGGCACCGGATTCGGTGGCGTGCCCGTGTCTCGAGCCGACGCAGCAAGCGTCCGCCGACATACCCCGTTGCGCCGGTGAGGAGAACGGTCGTGTCGCTGAGGTTGCTCGGATCGGAAACGATGCGCACGTCGTCGCCGGGGACCATAGAGACATTCTACTACGTCTGATCGTAGATCGCGGGAAGATATGACCTGTCTCTGGCGTCATCCGAACTGGAAAGTAATTACAGGCCGACGGGCATCCATCCAAAACCGACAGCCGCACTACTCGGCCGACACCATCAAAGGAGCCACTCCCATGAATCGAACTCGACTGTATGTTCCATTGGTCGCGGTCGTAGTCGTCGCGGTGATCGCCGTGATCGTCTCAACGACTGGAGCTAGCACCAAAAAGGCGCAACCCGCGGCCGCAGCCAACTCGGCGATCTCGGTAGAGCAAACGTCCCTCGGGAAGGTTCTGACCGACGCCAACGGCCGCACGCTGTATCTGTTCGCGGGCGACAAGCCGAACGTGAGCAGGCTGTCCGCCGCGGGTCGCGCGTTCTGGCCGCCGTTCACTTCCACGACTCGGCCTTCGGCGGTTAAGGGCGCGCTCGCCGGCAAGATCGGTGCGGTCACCGGCGCGAGCGGCGCAGCGCAGGTGACCTACAACGGCCACCCGCTCTACTACTTCGTGGGCGATCGCAAGACGGGCCAGACCGCCGGCCAGGGGCTGAACGAGTTCGGCGCCCGGTGGTACGTCCTCTCGACCGCCGGCGCCGCCATCACCGCGGCTCCCAAGGCCACGGCTGCGAGCACGTCGACCGGGGGCGGCTCCGCGTACGCCTACTGATCGCGAGGAGAAGGATGTTCCGCCGCGCGTGGCGTGTCAGTGATCGCTCCCGCGCCCTATCTCCCGTCGCGGGCGATTTGCCCCCCGGCGCCTAGGACTCGGCGCCGGGGGGCGCGGCGGGCGTCGAGGGCCGCGCCGGGTAGAGGAACTGGCCGATCCCGTCGAGCGGCTCGCCCGGGTCCCGCGGTGAGAACCGCCGCAGCTCGTTGTTTACGCTGAACCTCGGACCGACATACACCATGCCCTCACGAATGACCGTGTAGAACCGGTCGAGCGGCCGTGGCGGCGGCCCGCCCGTCCTGATCCCGCGGAAGTTGTATACCCCGCCGTGGCAGGGGCACACGAAACTGCGGGCGGCCGACACATACCGGACCGGACACCCGACGTGAACGCAGCGTGAGGAGATCGCGATCACACGCTCATACTGGTCCTTGAGAGGCCCGTCGATTGCCGGGTTGTGCTTGCGGATGAAGGCCGTCGAAAGTCCTGCTTGGCCGAGATCAGGCTCGATCGTGATCACCTCCGGGACGTAGTCGCTATCGGTGAACTGCGACAGTGGGCCCACTTTTTGCCAGGGGGCGTTCGTTTGCTCGAACACGGGAGCGATCGCGAAACCGAGCGCGGGAAGGGTGAATGCAGCCGCCGCGATCGCGCCGGCCGCGGTCGCGGTGCCGGACACGAAGCGGCGCCGCGTGATCGTCTCACCGTCGAAGGCGCCGGCGAGCTCGCGATCCGCCGTGTACTTCGATCTGGAGTAGCGCGGTTGTGGCCGGCTGGTCATCTGTTCGTCCAGACCGTGCGCGCCGATGGGCCGCGTGGAACGGAGAAAGCATTGCTATGGGCCATAATACTATGCTGCCTAATAATTGTCGGAACCCACCAGTCACCCCATCACGATCACGCTGACCGTGGGTGCTCGGCCGTACGCGTGGAACGCCGAACTACACTGCGTCGTGATTCCCCTTTATTCTCTTCCCCATGCCACGTTCGCCCGCGCCTACCCCGCCCCCCGCCCTCCACGAGCTCGAAGCGGAGATCATGGACGAGGTCTGGCGAGGAGACGGGGAGACGACGGTCAAGCTGGTGATGGAAGCCCTGAACCGCAAGGCCAAGCCGCCGCGTGCCTACACGACGTACATGACCGTCATGCGCCGGCTGAACGACAAGGGATTGCTTGACCGCACGCGAACCGGCCGGCAGGACACGTACGTGCCGAGGCTAAGCCGCGAGGAGTACCAGGAGCTCCGCGCCGGCGCCGAGGTTCGCGGGCTCGTCGACGAGTTTGGCGATGTCGCCCTCGCCCATTTCGCCAAGAGCCTTTCAGGCCTCGATCCCGCCCGGCGCCGGCAACTCCGCCGCCTCGCCGGCGGCGGGTAGAGGGGCCGCCGGCCCGCCTTACGGGCGTCCCGCCTGGAGGCTCCTGTCGAGCCTGATCGCGGCGCTGATCAGAGCGAGGTGGGTGAAAGCTTGCGGGAAGTTGCCGAGGAGCTCGCCGCTCGAGCCGATCTGCTCCGAGTACAGACCGACGTGGTTGGCGTAGGTGAGCATCTTCTCGAACGCGAGCTGGGCCTCATCGAGACGACCAGCGAACGCGAGGCACTCGACGTACCAGAAGGTGCACATCGAGAAGGTGCCTTCGGCGCCGTCGAGTCCGTCGGGGGAGGCGGCGGGGTCGTAACGGTAGACGAGGCTGTCGGTGACGAGGTCTCGGCCGATCGCGTCGAGCGTCGAGAGCCAGCGCGGGTCGGTCGGGGCGATGAAGCGCACCAGCGGCATGAGCAGGAGCGAGGCGTCGAGGACGTCCGCGCCGTCGGCCTGTACGAATGCCCGGCGTCGTTCGCTCCACCCCCGTTCCATGATCCATGCGAAGATCGCGTTGCGGGTCCGGTTCCAGCGGCCCAGATCCGCCGGCAGGCCGCGGCGGTCCGCGATCCGGATCGCTCGGTCGATTGCCACCCAGGACATCAGCCGGGAGTAGGTGAAACGCTTGCGACCGCCGCGCGTCTCCCAGATGCCCTCGTCGGGCTCGTGCCAGTGATCGCACAGCCAATGGAATAGGCGCGCGAGTCCGAGCCAGTCGTCGTAGGCGATCAGCTCGCCGCCGCGGCCGCTGAGCGCCTGACGCTCGGCGAGGTAGATCGAGTCGAACAGCTCGCCGTAGACGTCGAGCTGCAGCTGCGTGGCGGCGCCGTTGCCGATCCTCACCGGGCGCGAGCCGCGGTACCCGTCGAGATGTTCGAGCTCCCGTTCCTCGAGGCAGCCGCCGCCGTCGATGCGGTACATCACATTCAGCGGGCTCCCTTCGGTGCGCCCCGCGGCCGCGTTCGAGACCTCTCGACGGAACCTGTTGAACGCGGTCGCTTCGGCGGTGAACCCGAGTCGCGAGAGTGCGTAGATCGAGAACGCGAAGTCACGCAGCCACGCGTAGCGGTAGTCCCAGTTGCGCGGGCCGCCGATCTCTTCCGGCAGGCCCGCGGTCGGCGCGGCGACGATCGCCCCACTCGGCTCGTACGAGAGCAGCTTCAACGTCAACGCCGACCGATCCACCATCTCCCGCCAGCGGCCCTGATACGAGGACTGCCGAAGCCACCGACGCCAGAACATCAGCGTCTCGTCACCCAGCCCTTGTGCCTCCTCCGCGCTGAGCGACACCGGCCGATCGCCAGGCTGCAGCACGAACGTCCGCCGCTCCCCCGCCGCAACCTCGAACTCCGCTCTGGCTCCCGCACCGGTTGGCTCGAGCCCGAGCGGAGAGCCCAGGGCGAGCGCCTGTCCCGGCGCGCGAAACACGACGCCCTCCGGCTCGATGGCGATCTGCGGCTCGTGCAGTCCATACTCGAACCGCGGCTCGACCTCGAGACGGAACCGCTGAGCCCCACGCACCCCGACCACGCTTCGGATCAGCCGCTGTGGGCCGTCCCCCACGGGCATGAAGTCCTGAACCTCCCCCACGCCCTCTGGGGAGAGAAACCGCGTGACCAGGACATTGGTGTCCGGGAGATACAGCTGCTTCGTTCTAGCGCGCGGGTCCGCGGGCGCGATCCGGTAAAAGCCGCCCCGATCGCGATCTAGCAGCGCCGCGAAGACACTCGGTCCGTCGAACCGATCCGGGGAGAACCAGTCGATCGTACCGTCGCTGCCGACCAGCGCCGCGGTCCGGAGGTCGCCGATGATCCCGTGCTCGGCGATTGGCAGGTAATCCGCTGGGGCGCCCGTCCAGGGCGCCGCCGACCGCCCGTCGTTGGTGCCGGCGCTGTCGAGGCCGGACCTCACACCTTCCGCTCCTCAGCCGGACGTCGCTTTGCGGTAACTCCCCTCGCGGAACTCGTCGACAAGTCCCGGATGGGTGGGCGCCCAACCGAGCTCGGCTCGAGCTCTGGGCGCGTCGGTGCCCTGATCTTGCAGTAGGACTTCCGCGAAGTCGTCCCCGAGGCGCGCGCGAGCCTCATCATCGGAACCGGGGACCGCTCCTGCAGCGCCGGCCGCGACAGCGGCCGCCTCGGTCAGTTCGGCGAGGGTCGAGTCCAATCCATTCCCAACGACGTAGCGGCCACTAGCCGAGTCGTCTTCCAACACGCGCCGGAAGACATCCGCCAGATCGGCAGCGTGGACCGTCGGCCAGTGCTGACGGCCGGTCCCCAGCATGATCAGGTTGCCGTCGCCGTCTCGGGGCGACCCGAGAAGGAGTCCGGGAATGCCGCCCCCGCCGTCGCCGTATGCGACACCCGAGACGATCACGACACCGCGCATGTCGCTCGCAGCGAGCACTCGGCGCTCGATCGGTACCTTCCACGCCACGAGCGGGGGCGGATCGAACGGCGACTCCTCGGTGATCGAGGTGTTGGGCCCGTAGATCCACAGACCGCTGATCTGGATGTAGGGCTTGCCGGTGCCAGCGAACGCATCGATAGCCGCGTCGGCGACCGCGGAGTCCAGATCCGCGCTGGTGGCGTCGCCGGGACTCGCGGTGTGGATCGCCCCGTCCACACCGCTCAGCAGGCTCGCGACCGCCGCTCGATCGTAGAGGTCAATCACGACTGGCGTGGCGCCGCGGGCCGCGACGATCTCGGCCTGGGCGTCGTCGCGTACAAGCGCGACGACCTCGTGGTCGTGTTCCCGCAATGCCGTTAGCACGTGGGATCCGATGAACCCTGTTGGACCGTCGAGTGCCACTTTCATAGCCGGATCGCCTCTTTTCTCGTCACAGAGCAGAAATAGATCAAATGCTCGCTTGAAGTTATCGGCTAATACAGATGATTGTCAAGCGGGCGCTTGAATTGTCTGAGGAGGACGTCCGCAGACTACCGAGTCAGGCCGCGCTCAAGCCGCCGAACGCTCCGGCGACTACTGGGACCAGTAGTGCCTTGAGCTGCTTCTCGGACCTGTTCCCGAGCTCGGCCCCAACGGGCGCGAGGACCAGCCAGTTCAGCAAGCCGGCTACGCACCGCGTTCGGAAGATCAACTCTCGGTCCTTGACCTCAGGCAGGTTTGTCTTCAGCACCCGCAGGACGTCGGCACGAATCTGATCGAAGCGTGCGGCGAGACGGTCCCATCCCTCCGGGGGATCGATCCCGGACCGCGCCACGATCCGCATCAGGGCCAAGTCACGACCTCCCGCGGCCAGCGCCTGCATCATCGGACGGGCGAACGCGGCCGCCAACTCCTCGAGCGTGGACTCAGCAGTGAGCGCGCTGACCGCGTCCTGTTGAGCGTCCAAGTAGCGCTCCAGCGCATATTCGATTGCCGCGTCACACAGCGACCCCAGCGAGCCGAAGTGGTAGCTCACCGCCGCGACGTTGGCGTCGGCGGCATCCGTGATCTCTCGGAGCGTCACTGCCTCCTCGCCGCGCTGGGCGACGAGGTCCAGCGCAGCATCCATGAGGCGTGACCGCGTCCGCAGACCGGCCTCACGACGCTGATCGGCTTTGCCCGGCTGCACGCAGCCTATTCAAGCGAACGCTTGAAAACGTGTCAAGTAAGGTGCCGCTCTGGCGAACAATTCAAGCGGTCGCTTGACAATTCTACTGCCGCCCGATATCATCAAGCAATCGTTTGATTTATTTCCTCCACGATCGCAGAAAAGGAGCACAACGAGATGAGCACCACGATCCTTCAACAGCTGCCGGTTGGCACGTTCAAGCTCGACCCAGTCCACAGCAGCGTGGGGTTCGCCATCAAGCGCAACGTCGTCGCGACGTTCGGCGGGCAGTTCGAGCAGGTCGACGCCTCGCTCGAGAACGGAGTCCTGACGGGTACGGCGTACGTCGACTCCGTCAAGACGGCCGTCCCGCAGCTCAAGGAGCACCTGCTCTCCCCGGAGTTTTTCAACGCCACCGAAACGCCCACGATCACGTTCCGCTCTACAGCGATGCGGCTTGGCGAGGACGGGAGCGCCGAGGTCGACGGAGAGCTGACAATCCGCGGAGCGACCAGGCCGGTAACCGCGCGCGGGACCTACGGGGTCGCGACGGGCCTCCGGGGAAGCCAGGTCGTGGGCTTCGATCTCGAGGCAACGGTGGACCGCCGCGAGTTCGGCCTGAACTGGCAGGCTCCGCTTCCCACCGGGGGTGACGCGCTCGGGTGGGACGTCACCCTTGAAGTCCGCCTCGAGCTCGAGGAGGAGTGAGCGATGCCGCTGATCCTCGGTATCTCGGGGAGTCTGCGCGAGGGGTCTCACAACACCGCCCTGCTCCGGGCCGCGGCTACCCAGCTGGCGCCCGGAGTCAGCCTCGATGTCTACGACGAACTTCGCGAGATCCCGCCGTACGACGCCGACATCGACGTCGAGCCGGCAGACCCGACCGTGTCGAGGTTCCGCGAGGCGATCGGCCGGGCGGATGGCGTCCTGATCGCCACCCCCGAGTACAACGGCTCGATGCCGGGAGTCCTGAAGAACGCGCTCGACTGGGCGTCGCGGCCGTTCCCCGACAACGCGCTCCGGGGGAAGCCAGTCGCGGTGATCGGCGCCTCCACGGGCCTGTTCGGTGCGGTCTGGTCGCAGGCCGAGACGCGCAAGGTCCTCGGCATCATCGGCGCGGACGTCATCGACCAGGAGCTCCCCGTCGGGCTGGCGGAAGGCGCGTTCGGCGACGACGGTGGGTTGCTCGATAGCGACCAGCGCGCGGCCCTGGCCGAGCTCGTAGACGTTCTCGCGGTGCGGGCAGGCGCACAGCAAGCACAAGTTGCGTGACCGGCGAGCGGTCGTTGCGCTCGCTTATGCTCTAAGGATGGCCGGGGCAGGCCGCGTCGACAAGAGCCTTCAACTGATCGGACGCGCGGGCGAGCTCGAGCGTCTCGACGCGGTTCTTGATCGATTGGACAGCGTGGGTGCGGCGCTCGTGATTGTCGGAGCGGCGGGCATTGGAAAGTCCGCGCTCCTGCGTCACGCACACCTCCGCGCCGACGAACTCGGGATTCGCACGCTGTCCACGGTCGGCGTCGAGTCAGAGGCGGAGCTCGCGTTCGCTGGGCTACATCAGCTCCTGCATCCGATCATGGGACTCGTTCCGTCGCTGCCCCATCCCCAGCAGCGGGCAGTCGAGGCGGCCTTCGGGGTTAGCGATGAGCTTGAGCCCGACCCGTTCCGTGTCGCCCTGGCGGCCTATCAACTTCTGTGCGAAGCCGCCGAATCGAGCTCGCTGCTCATGGTCGCCGATGATGCTCACTGGCTCGACCGGTCCAGCCTGGAGGTGCTGACGTTCATTGCCCGCCGGCTTGAGAGCGAACCGATAGCGCTAGTTGCGGCTGTGCGGGAGGGGTATGTGACGCCGCTTGAGAAGGCACGCCTGCCGACCGCCCACGTGGAGCGGCTGGCTCCCTCCGAGGCGGCCGAGCTCCTGGACCGCGGCGCGCCAGATCTGCATCCGATTGTTCGCGCCCGAGTGCTCGCGGAGGCGGAAGGGAATCCGCTGGCCCTGGTCGAGCTCGCCCGGGTCCTACCGGATTCGCCGAGTGCGCGCGAGCGAGTTTCGCCGGCGCCGACAACGCTGACGGCGCGCTTGGAGCGGGCTTTCGCGGCCAGACTGGACGACCTTTGCGAGGAAACTCGCCTCGGTCTGCTTGCCGCGGCGCTCGACAGTCGCGCGACACTTGAGGAGGTCCTCCGGTCGGCCTCGCTGCTCATGGACCGCCAGATCGAGACATCTGCCCTCGACCCCGCCGTCGCCGCAGGACTCGTGGAAGTCGTCGGGATGGAGGTGCGCTTTCGACATCCGCTGATCCGCTCTGCCGTGCAGCAGTCGGCGCTCCCAGCCCAGGTCCTCCGGATGTACGGGGCGCTGGCGGAGGTGGTCGCCGATCCGGAGCGCCGGCTGTGGCACCGCGCGATGTCGGCCGCTGGTCGCGATGAGGAAATCGCCACTTCGCTCGATGAGCACGCCCAGACGGCAAGGCGACGAGGCGCGGTCATGGCGGCGGCCGCCGCGCTCGAGCGCGCCGCCGCGCTCACCGACGATCCGGAACGAAGGGCGGAACGGCTGGTGCGCGCTGCCGAGGTCGCCTACGAGCTTGGCCTGGTCGACGTCGTTCGCCGCTTGCTGGAGCAGGTCGAGCCGTCCCCAATCGGTTCGCTCGAGGCAGCCCGCCTGGCTTGGCTACAGCAGATGATTACCGGAGACGTCTGGTTAGAGACCGGCGCGGCGAAAACGTTCGTGACGATCGCGCAACAGATGCTCGCGGCCGGCGACCGGGACATGGCCCTGCGCTCGCTCGTGCCGATCGCGCATCGGTGTTGGTGGACGCGATGTCGCGAGAGGACCCGCCAGTACCTCGTTGACACGGCCGAGGGCACCGGCGTCCCTGACGACGACCCACGCCTGCTTGCGGTCATTGGGCTCGCGCATCCAGAGTCGACGGCGCCCGAGATCCGGCGCCGCGTCTCGCACATGAGGCGACACGAGGTGGCCGATCCGGTTGATGCGATGTACGTTGGCATCGCCGCGGAGAAGGCGGGCGACTTCGCGACGGGTGCAGTGTTTCTCGCTCGCAGCATCGAAAGCCTCCGCGACCAGGGCAGGCTCGGGATGCTCACCCAGGCTCTCGTGCACTACGCCTGGGCGGCAACGCACGCGGGGGACTGGGGCGCAGCCGCCGCGGCCGCCGCGGAGGGAGCGGGCTTGGCCCGCGACACTCGCCAGCCGCAGTACGGACTCACGGCCGAGCTGGTCGCCGCGCTCGCCGCCGCGCTGGCTGGCAACCAGTCGGACCTGGAGGCGATGCTCGCCGGGCCAGAGCGAACGTTGCGAGCGATGAAGGGCGGCCCTCTACTCGCGCCGGCGCACCTCGCGCGGGGCGCCGACGCGCTCGGCGACGGACGCCACGCAGAGGCATTTCGTCACCTGTGGCCCATCTTTGACGAGAACGCCCCTGAGTTTCACCGCTTCATGCGCTGGCCCGCGGTGCTCGACCTGGTAGAAGCCGGCGCGGCCGGTGAACACGCCGGGCAAGTGACGAGCGTGATCGCCGATCTCGAACCGATCGCCGCCCGGAGCGACCCGCCCATCCTCACCGTGGGGCTGACGTGCGCGATGCCGCTGGTGGCCCCCGACGAGGACGCGGAGGCGCTGTTCTCGACCGCGCTCGAGCAGGACCTGACCGACTTTCCGTTCCAGCGGGCCAGGACGCTGTTCTCCTTCGGCCGTTGGCTGCGTCGACAGCGTCGCAGCGCGGAGTCGCGCAGACCGTTGCGCGCCGCGGTCGAGCTGTTCGACGCGCTGGGAGCAACGCGCTGGAGCAAGCGCGCCCGTCAGGAGCTCCGCGCCACGGGCGAGACGATCGGACGCCACGCTGATGCCCGTGACCGGCTCACGGCCCAGGAACTACAGATCGCCCAGCTCGCCGCCGAGGGACTGTCCAACCGCGAGATCGGCGAACGGCTGTTCCTCTCCCACCGCACGATCGGATCCCACCTCTACCGCATCTTCCCGAAGCTCGAGATCACGACGCGCACCCAGTTGCGCGACGCACTCGCGACCGCCTCCCGCGAGCGAGAACCAGTCGGCTGACTCAAGAGAATGCCGTCGCAGGGGGTCACGATCCACCGCGACTCGTGCGGTCCTACAGAAGGGAAGGGCTATGTCCTCGCAGACCAAACCGAACATCGTCCTCGTCCACGGCGCGTGGGCGGACGGGTCCAGCTGGAGCGCCGTCATCGAGCGCCTGCAGGCCGACGGATACAACGTCACGGCCCCGCAATTCCCGGAAACCTCTTTGGCCGATGATGTCGCGCGCCTTCGCCACGTCCTCACGCGGCAGACCGGTCCCACGATCGTGGCCGGCCACTCCTACGGTGGGCAGATCATGACCTCGCTTGGCACCGACGCGCCGAACGTCGTCGGGCTGGTTTACATCGCCGCATTCGGGCTCGATGAGGGCGAGTCGCTCGGTGCCCTCCTCGGCAGTGGCCCGCCGACGCCGGCGCTGGCGCACCTGGTCGTCGACGAACAGGCCTTCGGGTGGGTACCCGAGGAGGACTTCGTCCACCACTTCGCAGCGGACGTCGATCCCGTCAAGGCGCGCGTGTTGTACGCGGTTCAGCAGGGCCTCTCGATGAGCACTTTCGAGGACGTGATGGGCACGCCCGCCTGGAAGTCGCACCCGTCGTGGTATCTGGTCGCCGCCAACGACGAGGCGATTCCACCCGACGCCGAGCGCATGTTCGCGCAGCGGATGGGCGCGCAGACGGTCGAGGTTGCCTCAGGTCACCTCGCGATGGTCTCCCACCCCGACGAGGCCGCGAGGCTTATTGAAGCCGCTGCAGATGGCGTGGGGGCAAGTCAGCTCGCCGCCGCTGGGTAGCCGTGATGGCTTCGCAGAACGCCTGGCGAGCGGCAGGAACAGCCTGACCGCCGCCCAAACCCACGCTTTCGTGCGGGCTAGGATGGACAGCACCTATGGCGCTGACGTCAGCGTTTGGCCCGACGATCCGCGGGCGGGACGCGGAGCTCGGGATGTTGGGCGAGCTAATCGATCGGGTGCGCTCGGGTTCGGGTGCGGTTCTGCTGATCGAGGGGGCGGCCGGTATGGGCAAGAGCCGGTTGATCGGCGAGGGCGTGAGGATGGCGGACCGCGTCGGCTTCCCGGTTGGAATCGGCGCGGCTGAGCCTTCCGAATCCGTGGCCGAGCTCGCGCCACTGCTCAGGCCCCTCTTCGACGGACCCCAGCCGTTGCTCGATCGCGCCGGGCTGAGCAGCCTCCATGCGGCACCCGAGCAGGGCTACTGGCGTCTGCAGGACCTTCAGTCGCTGCTGGAGCGTGCCGCCATGCACGGCCCACTCCTCATATTCCTGGACGACGCGCAGTGGGCCGACAGCGGCACCGTTGGCGCGTTGCGCGCGCTGCCGCCCCGTCTCGGCTCACTTCCGATCGGATGGGTCGTGGCGATGCGTCCGGAGCAGGGCGTGCAACACACACCTGCGCCAGGTATTCGCAAAGCTCGAGATCAACTCGCGGGTTGAGCTCGCGAGGCTGGCCACGGAGCGGGGCAACGGGCCAGCCCCCGAGAGCGCTCAAATCAGCCGCGCGAACTGATTCGCCTACCGATTCATCTCTTTGTCCATCGCGCCGGCCTTGTCCGTCTTCATCGGCTCCTCCGTCTCCTCGTCCATGGACTCGCCCATGTCGTCTCGCATGGGCTCCTTCATCTCCGCGTCCATGGCCTCGCGCATCACTTTCGCGGCGCCCTGCTCGTGCTTCGGTTCCTCTGTACCTTCGGGCATTCTTCCTCCTTGTCAGGGTGAAGAGTTGGCAGTGAGGGATGCAAGCTGCCGCGCAGCGTGCTCGCCGTCACCACTCGTTCGTGCCATATCTTCAAAAGAAATCGCACGGTCGAGCGGTGCGGGCCGGCTTCGACCCGTGAACGCTTCGGCGCCATGCCGCATAACGCCGCGACGTTCCTCAGCGTAATCTGGTCCTGGCGATGAGCGTCGGCACAGCCGCAATGACTGAGGGCGGCCGGACCGCGTGGGCGCGAAACCTGGCTGCGCCAGTCCGGAGCTTTCTGAGCACCGAGACCGGCGGGGCGATGGTGATGGTCGGGGCTGTGATCGTGGCCCTGCTGTGGGCGAACTCTCCTTGGTGGCACTCCTACGAGTCGGTGTGGACGACGACGGTCGCGGTCCAGGTTGGGAGCGCGGGAATCGTCATGGACCTTCGCCACTGGGTCAACGAGGGTTTGATGACGTTGTTCTTTCTCGTGGTGGGCCTCGAGGCCAAGCGTCAGCTCGATCTCGGCGAGCTGCGCGAGCGACGCCGACTGGCGATTCCGGTGTTCGCGGCGATCGGCGGGATTACGGTGCCGGTGCTGATCTACTTGGCGTTCAACGCCGGCGGACCCGGCGCGCACGGGTGGGGGGCGGCGATGTCAACCGATACTGCGTTCGCGTTAGGAGTCGTCGCCCTCGTGACCCCCCGGACCGCGACGCGTATTCGCGTGTTCCTGCTGACGCTGGCGGTCGTCGACGATCTCGCCGCGCTGCTCGTGATAGCGACCGTTTACACCAGTCATGTTTCCCCGGTGGCGCTGAGCACCGCGGGAGCGCTGTTCGTCGTCCTGATCGCGTTGCGCTACGCGCCGTTTGGACGGCGCGTCATCTCTGTCGGAGTGGCGGTTGCGATCTGGGTCGCGATGCTCAAATCCGGGATCGACCCGGTGATCTCCGGACTGGCGATCGGATTGGCGACCAGCGCCTACCCGCCCTCGCGCGAGGATCTCGAGCGCGCGACGGCGCTCACGCGGTCCTTCCGGGAGCAACCGACGCCGGAGCTGGCGCGCTCAGCGCAGCAAAGCTTGCAGTCGGCTATTTCGCCCAATGAACGGCTGCAGTACGACCTGCATCCGTGGACGAGCTACGTGATCGTGCCGTTGTTCGCGCTCGCTAACGCCGGGATCCATGTGACCGGCAAGCTGTTGAGCGATGCGGTGTCCTCTCCGATCACGCTGGGGATCCTCTTCGGGTACCTGGTCGGCAAGCCGATCGGGGTGTTCGCCGGCTCGTGGATCGCGTCACGGCCGGCCCTTCACGGACCGCGCGCACTGATCAGCGGACCGGTGCTCGTCGCCGCCGGCGCGTGTGCGGGGATCGGCTTCACCGTTTCGCTTCTGGTCTCGAGTCTCGCATTCAGGGGAGAACGCCTCGACGAGGCGAGGCTGGGGACGCTCGCCACGGTCGTGGTGGCGCCGGCGATCGCGTGGCTAGTGACCCGGCTCATCAATCGATTGCCGAACAGCGTCCGGGCCCGCCAGATCGGGGGCACCGCCGACGACATCCTCGACCTCATCGATGAGGTCGACCCCGATCGCGACCACATTCGCGGTCCCGACGACGCGCCGGTGACACTCGTCGAGTACGGCGACTTCGAGTGTTCCTACTGCGGGCAGGCCGAGCACGTGATCCGCGAGCTGCTCGGTTCGCACGGCAATGACGTGCGCTACGTGTGGCGCCACCTCCCGCTCAACGACGTCCACCCCAACGCGCAGCTGGCTGCCGAAGCGTCGGAGGCCGCCGCAGCCCAGGACAAGTTCTGGGAGATGTACGACCTCCTGCTCAGCCACCAGGACGAGCTAGGGCCACGCGATCTCGCGCGCTACGCGACCGACCTCGGTCTGGACGTCGATCGCTTCCGCGACGAACTACGACGGCGAGAGTACGCCCCCCGCATCAGCCAGGACGTCGCGAGCGCCGACGAGAGCGGCGTTTCCGGAACTCCGACTTTCTTCATCAACGGCCGTCGCCACTACGGCGCCTACGACATTGACGCGCTCACCGACGCGGTCCGGGCGGCTAAAACCAGAGCCCGACAGCTCGCCCTCGTGGCCGCTCCGACCTAGGCCTCGAACAACCTGGTGCCCTCGCTCTGGCGGTACTCGTGGGAAGATGCTGCTGTGTCAATCGCGTTGATGCTGGCGACCTTGACCGACCGTCGCGACTTCGGCGATGACTGGCTGCTGGAGCGTAAGTTCGACGGTGAGCGCTGCGTCGCGTGCAAGGATGGCAGCGAGGTGCGGCTAGAGTCGCGCGCGGCCAAGGACCTCACGGGCACGTACCCCGAGGTCCGCGCCGCGATCGCCGGCCAACGGGATCGGGGCCTCGTGCTCGACGGTGAGGTGGTCGCGTTCGATGGGGACCAGACGTCGTTCAGCCGGCTCCAGCAGCGCCTCGGGGTCACGAACCCATCTCCGGAACGGGTGGCCGCGTATCCGGTCGTCTTCTGCGTCTTCGACTTGCTCGAGCTCGACGGCGACGATCTCAGAGGCACGCCGCTGCTCGAGCGCCGCGCGCGGCTGACGGCGGCGATCCGGCCGGGCGCGGCGTTGCGGGTGAGCGAAGCCTGGAGCGATGAGTCGGAGCGGCGGTTCGCGCAGGCGTGCCGGGTGGGCTGGGAGGGGCTGATCGCCAAGCGCGCCCAGGCGCCGTACGCTTCCGGCCGCTCGAGGGACTGGCTGAAGCTTAAATGCGTGTGGGAGCAGGAGTTCGTGATCGGCGGTTACACCGATCCCGCCGGCGCGCGGACGGACTTCGGCGCGCTGCTCGTCGGGTATTACGAGGACGGCCAGCTCAAGTACGCCGGTAAGGTCGGGACCGGGTACTCGGCGGCGACGCTCCGTGATCTCGGTTCGCGGCTGCGCGAGCTCGAGACGTCCGAGTCGCCGTTCGTCGACGCGCGGCCCATCCCTCGGGGCACGCACTGGACCCGGCCCGAGCTCGTCGCGCAGATCGGGTTCGCCGAGTGGACGAACGACGGTCGCTTGCGCCAGCCGCGCTTCCTCGGCTTGCGCGACGACAAGGGCCCGGCCGAGGTGCTCCGCGAGCGGCCCCAGTGAGCAGTGCCCGCGGCGCCGGCAGTCCGACGCGAGCGGACGTCGACCGGTGGGCGCCCGGGCGGGCGCTGCTGCGCGAGGCTGACCCGCAGATGGCCGAACTGGTCGACGCGGAACCTGACCTGGACCCGGACCTTCTTTTCGACGGCTTGCCGACCGACCTGTGGGGAGCGCTCGTCCTCCAGGTCATCGGCCAGCAGCTCTCGGTCGCGGCCGCGGCGACGATCCTCGGCCGGCTCGAGGCGCTCACGGGCGGCCGTATGCCCACGCCGGCCGAGCTCCTCGCCATCGACCCCGAGACGCTTCGCGGCATCGGGATGTCCCGCGCCAAGGCGGTCTACCTGTACGACCTCGCCGCCCGACTCGAAGACGGACGGCTGGACCCCGATCGCCTGAGCACCCTTGACGACGACGCCGCCCGGACCGCGCTCATCGAGGTCAAGGGCGTCGGCCGGTTCACCGCCGACGGAGCGCTGATGCTCGCCCTGCGCCGCCCCGACGTCTGGCCCGCCGCAGACCTGGCGTTCCGCCACGCCGTCGAGCGGATCTGGGGACTCGATGCCCCCGCGTCGATCGAACAGGTCGACGCGCTCGGGGAACGCTTCCGGCCTTGGCGCACACTCGCCGCCGCGTACCTCTACTCGAGCATCGAGTAACCGGCCGGCGACGACCGCGGTTGGTCGGGAGTCGCCCCTCAACAAAAACATCACTCGTGCGTGCCATGCAGCATCCGGTGACGCGGCGCACCCTTCATGGAAATGACGAATGAAGGAACGCCAATGTCAACGATCAAAGAAAAAGACCTTGATGGGCAACGGGCGCTCGTGACAGGCGCGACGTCGGGCATCGGTCGCGCGGCCGCCCTCCAGCTGGCCCGAGATGGAGCCGAGGTGATCGTTCACGGCCGCAACGCCGAACGAGGCGCCGAGACGGTCGAGGAGATCACCGCCGGCGGCGGTCAGGCCAATTTCGTCGCCGCCGACCTCACCGACGCTGCCGACGTCCGATGGCTGGCGAGCGAGGCCGGTGACGTCGACATCCTGATCAACAATGCCGGGATCGCGGCTTTCGCCCCGACGGCGGAATTCGATCCCGCCGTGTTCGACAAGATGTTCGCGAGCAACGTCCGCGCTCCGTTCTTCCTGGTCGCGGCACTCGCTCCGGGGAGGCGGCCGAGTACAGCGCAAGTGGCGTCCGCGTGAACGCGATCGCCCCCGGACCCGTCTACACCCCGACCCCGTCAGGTCCCGAGTTCATCTCGTCGCTCGGAGAAACCACGCCGATGCACCGCGCCTCGCAGCCCGAGGAGATCGCAGAGGTCATCGCTTTCCTGGCCTCCCCGCGAGCGAGTTACATCACCGGCGCCACCGTCCCTGCCGACGGCGGACGTCGCGCGATCTAGCCCGAACTCACGCTTGTACGTCCGGCGACTACGAGGTTTCCGGTCGCGGACTACGCGTTGCGTGATTCGAGCACCGCTCGCCGGTGCGACTGTCAATGCTCCGCAAACCGAAGGAGCGACATGACACGCAACAGACCCATCACCTTCCTCGCCACCGCAGCGGTGATACCACTAGTCGCCCTGACCGTCGCGGCCTGCGGCGGCGGCAGCAGCGCCGCGACCGCCGCGACCACCTCGCCGCCAAAGACCTCGACCGGCGCCTCCGCGACCGTCGGCGTCGCCAACACCAGCCTCGGATCGATCCTCGTCAACTCCACCGGGCGCACCCTCTACCTATTCAAAGCCGACGTCGGCAGCAAGAGCGCCTGCACAGGCGCATGCGCAACCGCGTGGCCACCGCTACTCGCCACCGGCAAACCCACCGCCGGCACCGGACTGACCGCCTCCAAACTCGGAACCACCACCCGCTCGGGCGGCACCCGCCAAATCACCTACAACGGCCACCCCCTCTACCTATTCATCAAGGACAAAAAGCCCGGCGACGTCAACGGGCAAGGCGTCACCGCGTTCGGCGCCGCCTGGTTCGCGCTCACGTCCACAGGAAACCAGGCCTCCACCCCCGCATCGACCTCCAGCAGCGGCAGTGCTTCAGGCTACTAGCCCAACGCAAATCGCCGGCGTCGCCCGGTCGCGAACGCGGATGGGCGAGGCTGCGGTGCCGGGGCATCGGCGGCCGGTGAGCGATCGCTGCCGCATCCTGTTGTGCGACGCTGAGTCGCAGAGCTTGCACGCTCTGCGGGTCGTGTTGCACGGCGCGGGCTTCGAGGTCGATGCGACCCGCACCGTGGCGGAGGCGCTCGACCGTGGGGCTCTGCGCCTGCCCACTGCCGCGATCGTCGAGCTCGTGCTACCCGACGGCGACGGCGTTGAGGTATGTCGGCGCCTGCGCCAGTGGAGCGCGATGCCAGTCATCGTGCTATCGGCCGTGTATGACGAGGAGGCGCAGGTGCGTGCGTTCGAGGCCGGCGCGGACGACTACGTGACCAAGCCGTTTCGGCCGCGCGAACTCGTCGCCCGCCTGCGCGCAAATCTGCGTCGAGCCGACCCCGGAGGCGACGAGCCATGCGTGGAACTGGACGGTCTCGAAATCGACCTCGCGGCACTGTTGCCCCACGCGACGAGGTCCACCTCACCCCGATCGAGTTCAAGCTCCTCGGGGTCTTGATACAGAATCGCGGACGGCTACTGACCCACAACGCGCTGTTACAGCAGGTTTGGGGGCGGCGTACATGGACGCCCGACAGACGCTGCGCGCGCACATCGCGAACCTGCGACGAAAGATCGAGCCGCCCAACGGCGAGCGCCTTGTACATACCGATCACCGGGTCGGCTACCGCTTGGCGGGCGTGCATCCCCCAAGCGCAACACGGAGACGGTCTGCCGAGGAAGTGATCGATCGCGACCTCGTCCGCAGTCGCATTTCCACCTTAGATAACCCAGCGCCGGCCGCTTGTCCCCGAGCAGCGCGCCAGCGTGTCTTGGCTACTCCCTACGGCCGCGCGGCATGACTCAGCCGGCGGGTGTGGGCCACGAATCATTTCGCCAGCTCACGGCGCGCGACCCTGGGGCTCGCCCAACGAGAGAAAGAGATTGACATGGTTCGGCTTCTTCTACGTAATCAAGCAGTACGAGCGCGGCGTCCAGTTTCGCCTAGGTCGTGTCAGGGACGGCGCCCGCGGACCCGGCGCGATCTTCCTCATCCCTCTGGTCGATCGCGTCCGGCGCGTCTCGCTCCGGATCGTCACGCTGCCGATCCAGTCCCAGGGCATCATCACCCAGGACAACGTCAGCGTCGACGTCTCCGCCGTCGCCTATTACCGCGTCGAGGACGCAGTCCGCTCGATCGTGGCGATCGAGAACGTGTCTGCGGCCATCAGCCAGATCGCCCAGACCACCCTCCGGGCCGTCGTGGGGCGCCACACCCTCGACGAGACGCTCTCAGAGACCGACGAGATCAACAACAACATCCGCGAGATCCTCGACGTCCAGACCGAGGAATGGGGCGTCAAGGTCACCGTCGTCGAGCTCAAGGACATCCAGTTGCCCGACAGCATGCAGCGGGCGATGGCCCGCCAGGCCGAGGCCGAGCGCGAGAAACGCGCGAAGATCATCGCCGCCCAGGGCGAAGCACTCGCTGCCGGCGAGCTGGGGCGCGCCTCTGACGAGATGATGGCCCACCCGTTGGCGCTCCAGCTGCGCAACCTCCAGACGATGGTCGAGATCGGAGTCGACAAGAACTCCACGATCATGTTCCCGGCGCCGCTGATGAGCACGATCGAAGAGATCGGCGACCTTCCTCAGCCGCGAGGCGGCAGCCGCAATCTCCGCGCCCACCCGCGACGGCCGACACTCGCACGCCGGTCGTCGGCGAGCCCGACCAGACCGGCGCCACGCCGCACGACGACACCGCACTCGTCCCGTCCGCGACCTAACCAAGCGACGACGTACCCGGCTGGAGCACGCGCGGTTGATCGCACACCGGCCACCACGCCGCGCCCGCGGCCCGTGTCACACCCGTCGACCACGAGCTCGCCCGGTCGTGGACTACGCGTTGAATGATTCGAGCAACCCGGGAAACAACCTACGGTCTTGTCGACCTTCCCACCAAGTCCTAGGCAATCCAGATGAGGACCAACCGCAACACCAGCTACGACCTAGCCGTAATCGCCGTCCGTGTTCTGGACGACGCGCGCATGGCATGGGTTGCGGCAGAGGTCGACTCCGAGCACGCCCTCCGCGCGTGGTTCGACGCGGCCACGCCGGAAGGTGCGGACGCGTACCTCGCGTACTGCGCAGCGGCCGACCGCGAGGAGGCGGCAGCCCGCGACCTGCAGCGGCTGTCTGAGCTGACACAGCCCTACCAGGAGCGGCTCGGGCGGATCGAGTAGCCGCCGCCCGTGGGTCGGCCGTTCTACACCTGTGACTACGAGGTTTTCCGGTTGCGGACTACGCGTTGCGTGATTCGATAACCGCTCGTCGCTGCGAGTGTCGATGCTCCCCAACCGAAGGAGCGACATGACTCGCAGCAGACCCATCAAATTCCTCGCCAGCGCGGCGGTGATACCGCTAGTGGCCCTGACCGTCGCGGCCTGCGGCGGCGGCGGCAGCGCCGCCACCGCCGCTGCACCGCCGGCGAAGTCGACGACCACGACCACGACCACGACCACGACCGCTAAGACTGTGACCGTCCGGGTTGCCAAGAGCAGCCTCGGATCGATCCTGGTCGACTCCACCGGGCGGACTCTGTACCTGTTCAAGGCCGACATGGGCACCAAGAGCGCCTGCATGGGCGCGTGCGCAGTCGCATGGCCGCCGCTGCTGGCCACCGGAAAGCCGATTGCCGGCAAGGGACTGACCGCCTCCAAACTCGGAACCACCACCCGTTCGGGCGGCACCCGCCAGGTCACCTACAACGGCCACCCCCTCTACCTATTCATCAAAGACACAAAGCCCGGTCGACGTCACCGGCCAGGGCCTCACGGCGTTTGGCGCCGCCTGGTTCGCGGTTTCTCCCGCCGGCAACCAGATCTCAAGCCAACCGACAGGGCACAGCAGCACCTCATCGTCGTCAGCGTTCGCCCGCACCCGCCGCGCCTCCCGCCGCGCCGCACCGGCTGCGAAGCCCCCAGCCGGCTCCAAAGCCCACACCGAAGGCGGCGCCGCCGGTTGCCAAGCCCGCTCCGCCAGCCAGCAACGGGATCCCCCAAAACAACGGCGGTGACCACGACTCGGACAACAATGGCGGGCCGAGCGACGGAGACGGGGGCATCTGAGCGATGCGACGGACGCGCGTGACCGTGGATCTAGTGGCCGTTGCTGCGGCAGTGGCGTTGCTGGTGGCTCTCGCCGGCTGCGGGGGGTCTGGCCGCGGCCGCGCGTCCGGCCCGTTCGCCTGGCTCAAGCCCGCATCGACACCGGCCGGGTGGAACGTCGCTCAGATCCACGGCGGCGCGACGCTGGCCTACCCGCCGGGATGGACACCGATTAAGACCGACCCCGGTACGGCCTCGGTGGCTCTTCTCGGTCATGGCGGACGGATCGACGGCTTCCTCAATGCGACGCCCAGGCAGGGGACCGAGACGCTCGCTGACTGGAGCCGCTTTCGCCCGCAGCACAACCGAGGCGAGGGCGACCGCGACGAGCGCCTCGTTGCCGCCACCGCCGACGCGCCGTTTCGCTCGGCACGCGGGGCCTGCGTGATCGACACCTACGCGACCTCCAAAGCCAGCTACCGCGAGATCGCCTGCCTCGTATCCGGGCCACGATCGAGCGCCGTGGTGGTCGCCGCCGCCCCCGATGCGCTCTGGGATCAGCAGGCCGCCGCGCTGCAGCGAGCCGTCGCGAGCTTTGTCGCGTAAGCGAGTGACCTCGCGGCTCCGGTGTCAAACCACATATCCACGACCTCCCTGGGACTATGACCATGACTGCACTTTCACCACCCAAGCGCCGAGCCGACACCGCCCGGCTCCCCACATCACGCCGCTCAATCGTCGCCCTGACCTTCCTCTACCTCGGGGCGTTGGCGGTCCTCGCCACCGGTGTCGCTCACATCGAGCAGTACACGGTCGACGACTACTCCACCGTGCCGACGATCGGCACCCTCTTTCTGTTGAATTTTGTCGCGTCGATCGTGATCGCGGTCGGGCTGATCGCACCACTCCGGCGCGTCACCGGGCGCTACACCGACGCCGATCCGCGCTGTGTTCGCTGTCGGCGGGATCGGGCTGGGTGTCCTCTCGCTCGCAGCGCTATTCGTTTCAGAGAGCAGCGGGCTATTCGGCTTCGTAGAGCACGGCTACCGAATGGCGATCGTGGCCGCGATCGTGGCAGAGGTTGCCGCCACGGTGTTCCTCGTCGCCTTCCTGCTCGCGAATGGCACCGGCCTTCAGGAGATCCGAAGGAGCTCGCGATGAGCCGCGTGAGGAGACTGCAGTACCTGTTTTTGGGCGCTCTGTTAGCGGCCGTCGTAGCCGGCTGCGGCAGCGCTGCGTCCGTCGGCGACCCGATCTCCAGTGCGTCGGTCGCGTCCGTCAATGGGGTGAGCTCGTTGCAGCAGCGCTTCGTGAGCATCGTACGAACGGTCTCGCCCGCAGTCGTACAGGTCCGTACGCGTCTAGCGCTCGGCTCGGGCGTCGTATTCGACACCCGCGGAGACGTGGTAACGAACGCGCACGTCGTTGGCAACGCGACACGCTTCGTGGTCACGCTTCCCTCTGGCGACAGTCACCCCGCAACTCTGGTTGGCAGAGACGCCGGAATGGACCTCGCCGTGATACGGATCATCGGAGCGCGACCGCGCCCCGCGACCTTCGCAAATTCGGCGGACGTCGAGGTCGGCGACCTAACGCTTGCGATCGGGAACCCGCTCGGGCTGCGCTCTAGCGTGACCGAAGGGATCGTCTCGGCCGTCGGGCGCAGCGTGCCGGAAACGGACAGCGTGACTCTTTCCTCGGTCATTCAGACCAGCGCCGCGATCAACCCTGGAAACTCGGGCGGCGCGCTCGTGGACCTCTCCGGTGACGTGATCGGGATTCCTACCCTCGCCGCGGTCGATCCCGAAATGGGCGCCGAGGCGCCCGGTATCGGCTTCGCGATCGGCAGCAGCACGGTCCGGCAGGTCGCAGACAGACTCCTGCGCTCCCGGTGAGTGTGAGGGCCACGAGTCGACTCCACCAGCTCGCGACGCGCGCCTAACTACGGGATTCCGCCCGCGGGTTGCTTGAGTTGGTGGCGGGACTTGACTCCGAGCTTGCGGAACGCCTTGCGTAGGTGATAGTCGACCGTGCTGGGGCTGATGAACAGCTGCGCCGCGATCTCTTGGTTCGTGGCCCCCTCGGCCGCGAGGCGAGAGATCTGTGCCTCCTGGGGCGTCAGGTCGTCGCGCGTCTCGACGGTCCGTCTGCGCGCGCGCTCGCCAGTCGCCTCGAGCTCGACCTGGGCGCGCTCGGCGAATGCCTCCATCCCGAACTGCGTAAACAGCTCATGAGCGTGGCGTAGCTGCTCGCGCGCGTCGAGCCGGCGCCGCTCCCGGCGCAGCCATTCGCCATACAGGAGATGGGCCCGCGCGAGGTCCACGCGGACGCGGGTGCGGGCGAGCCGCTCAGTCGCCTCGCGATATAGCGCGTCGGCGGCCTCTCCTTCGGTCAGCAACGCACGCGAGCGGGCCTCGACACCAAGCCCCCAGTCGGTGCCACTGGCACGGGTCGTCTCCGAGAGGCGCTCGAGGGCGTCGGACGCGGGTCCCGGCATCCCCGTTCGGACGGCGGCCTCGATCAGCTCGGGCAGCGCTCGGGTTGGATCGTGCGGGTGCCCGCTGGCCTCCTGCGCTGCTTCTAGCGCGTCCTCGTAACGGCCGAGGCCGTTGTTGAGCAATGCGCTCGCCCACTGAATGACAATGAGGCCCATCCCTTCACCCCGGCTCACCACCTCCTTAATGCTGGCCTCGATCAGTTCGGAGGCCGTGGCTCGGCGACCCTGGCAGGCGGCAAGCAACACAGGACCGTAGGGAACGGGGTCGCTCCCGGTAACCTCACTGATCGCCTTCCCCTCCTCGATCAGCGAAGCGGCCGTGGCGAAGTCGCCGGCAAATAGTTTCATCGCGGCGAGCGAATCGAGCGCGATGGGGAGGCCGGTGAGTGCTCCGGCATCACGGGCAAGTTCGACCAGACGGACCGAAAACACGTACCACGTCTCGTCGTCCCACAGCTCATAGGCGGTGTGGCAAGCGAGCCAGAGCCAGCGGATCTCCTCATCCTGGGAGATGGACTGGCTTCGGAAGGCGCTCAACGCACGCTTCAACGTCGGCGTCGCGGTCGGGTAGCCCTTGTCGATCAGCAGCGCCCAGCCATCCAGGAGAAGATCGGGCGCTCGCGGGGGCTGAGACGACGGGCTCGCCGCACGGGCCGCCGCCGACACCTCCACCAGCCCGCCGCCGGTCGCCAGATGGTGGACGACCACCGCCGCGAAAAGCGCGTCCAGGTAGGTCTCGCGCGCGAGCGCCGCGTCCAGCGGCTCGAGTCGTTTGGCGGCTTTGAGCAGCAGCGGGGGAGCGTCGCTGCCGCGTCTGGCGGCGAATGAGATTCTGGCGCGGAGCACGTCAAGCTGCGCGCGCTGGAAATCGTCCATCGGTTCGGACTCTGCGATGGCTACCAGTCCGAGCGCCGCGTCGAGCGCGCCAGCGTCGTACTTCGTCTGCGCCGCGGCGAGCGCGCGTTTTGCCCGGCCCGCGGCGTCAGGCGTCAAGGCGGCGGCTCTCTCCAGGAACGCGGCGGCGGCCGCCAGCCCTCCGCGCGCCTGCGCGCGGCCCGCGGACCGCTCGAGCTCGGACGCGACGTCCTCGTCGGGCCCGGTCGCCGCCTGCGCGCGGTGCCACGCCCGGCGATCGGGATCGACCTCAGGATCGGTCGCCTCCGCCAGCGCCCGATGCACCTCCCGCCGCTCGTGCGGGGACGCCGCTCGGTACGCGGCCGAGCGGACCAGCGGATGACGGAAGCTCACCCGAGTGCCGATCTCCAGCAACCGATCGGACACCGCCGGCTCAGCCGCCTGGACCCCGATCCCCAGCCGGCTCGCGGCTCGCCATACCAGCACCGGATCTCCGACCGGCTCTGCCGCCGCGACCAGCAACAGCCGCTGGGTCTCGGGAGGGAGCGCTTCCAGCCGGCGCTGGAAACTCTGCTCGATCCGGCCAGACAGCGCCGGCGCGTCCGGCAAACCGAACCCGCCCGCCAGCTCAGCCGGCGTCAACCCCCGCGGCAGCTCCAACAGCGCCAACGGGTTCCCGCGCGTCTCCGCGAGCAACCGCTCCCGCACCCGCTCGTCCAACGGAACCCGCAACACCGAGCTCAACAACGCGCCCGCATCACCATCACGCAGACCCTCGACGACCAGCTCCTGAAACCCCGCCAGCGCTTCGCTCGGCTCACGCGTTACCAACAGCAGCGCGACCGACTCCGCCAACAGCCGCCGCGCTACGAACACGAGCGCCTGCGCCGACGCGCGATCAAGCCACTGCGCGTCATCGACCACACACACGAGCGGCCGCTCCCCGGCCACCTCCGCTAACAGGCTCAACACCGCCAACCCGACCAGAAACCGATCCGGCGCGTCCCCCGCCTGCAACCCGAACGCCACCCCCAGCGCGTCCCGCTGCGGAGCAGGAAGCCGATCCAATCGATCGAGGAGCGGTGCGCACAACTGCTGCAAAGCGGCGAACGCGAGCTCCATCTCTGACTCCACACCCACCGCCCGCACAACCCGAAACCCCGACGCAGACCCGATCACAGACTCCAGCAGCGCCGTCTTGCCGACCCCCGGCTCGCCGCGCACCACCAACACGCGGCTCTGACCACCACGGACCGCCTCGAGCAGCCGATCTAGCGCCTCGCGCTCGCTGCGCCGGTCGTACAACACCTCCGCCGGCCCCTCAGTGACCATGCAACAGCGACCATACCGCTCCCACGCCCCTACCGACACCCCGGCAACGAGTTCACCAAGGCTAAGGAACCTCTCATGGGGAGCGGCTCAGGCGGAGCGAGTAGCCGCTTCGAGTAGGTCCGGCGCTCTGCACCGGCGACTACGAGGTTTCCGGTCGCGGACTACGCGTTGCGTGATTCGAGCACCGCTCGCCGGTGCGACTGTCAATGCTCCGCAAACCGAAGGAGCGACATGACACGCAACAGACCCATCACCTTCCTCGCCACCGCAGCGGTGATACCACTAGTCGCCCTGACCGTCGCGGCCTGCGGCGGCGGCAGCAGCGCCGCGACCGCCGCGACCACCTCGCCGCCAAAGACCTCGACCGGCGCCTCCGCGACCGTCGGCGTCGCCAACACCAGCCTCGGATCGATCCTCGTCAACTCCACCGGGCGCACCCTCTACCTATTCAAAGCCGACGTCGGCACCAAGAGCGCCTGCACAGGCGCATGCGCAACCGCGTGGCCACCGCTACTCGCCACCGGCAAACCCACCGCCGGCACCGGACTGACCGCCTCCAAACTCGGAACCACCACCCGCTCGGGCGGCACCCGCCAAATCACCTACAACGGCCACCCCCTCTACCTATTCATCAAGGACAAAAAGCCCGGCGACGTCAACGGGCAAGGCGTCACCGCGTTCGGCGCCGCCTGGTTCGCGCTCACGTCCACAGGAAACCAGGCCTCCACCCCCGCATCGACCTCCAGCAGCGGAAGCTCAGGCGGCGGCGGCTACTAGCCGAGCGTCCAGCATCTCGCGCGAGGCCGACGCCGCCGAACGTCACGCCCACCGGCCCCCCACAAACGGCGCCGCGAGTTCGGCGCCCTCAACCCCCGCACCGGCCGCGCCCCCCTCTCCTCCCCGCGGCCGGTCCCGAGGCTAGCAAAGGACACACGCGATGAACGAGATGAGCCATAAGCGACTGGTGGACAGCTTGATGGAGGCGTATGTCAACTGGCGCGAGGCGTGCCTTCGGGTAAGCGATGCATATGGCTCCTGGTCGAGCGAGACCGGGCCCAGGCGCCAGGTCCGCATGCGAGGGGTACATGGCGGCGCTCGAACAGGAAGAGCGAGCGGCTGAGGTCTATGCCGGGCTCGTTCGGCGCACCCGCCACCTCGTCTCGAGCAAGCACGACGCTCTCGAGCCAATTGGCAGGGCGGTGCGAGGAGTTGGCTCGCGGTGACGCCGGGCGGAACGGCCGGATCGCCGGGGGGTTGGCTCTCGGGCGGGCTGGATCGCGCGACGTTGGTGGTCGCGGGGGTCGCGACCCTCGGGCTGATCATGGCCGTGCTCGACACGACGATCGTCAATGTGGCGCTGGACACGCTCTCACGGGAGCTGCACTCGCCACTGAGCACCATTCAGTGGGTATCGACGGGCTACCTGCTGTCGCTGGCGGCTGTGATCCCGCTCTCCGGTTGGCTTACCGAGCGGTTCGGCTCAAAGCGCACATGGATCTCCTCGATCACATTGTTCGCGATCGGCTCGGGCCTGTGCGCACTGGCGACCTCGGCCGACGAGCTGATCGGGTTCCGGATCCTTCAGGGCCTCGGCGGCGGGATGCTGATGCCCGTCGGTTTCACGCTGATCGCACAGAGCGCCGGGCCGCGGCGGGTCGGGCGTGCGCTCGCTGCGGTGGGGGTGCCGATTCTGCTCGGGCCGATTTTCGGTCCGATCATCGGTGGTCTGATCGTCGACAACACCTCCTGGCAGTGGATCTTCGTGGTCAACGTTCCGATCGCCGGCGCTGCGATTCTCCTCGCCGCGCACGTGCTCAAACCGGATGCCGGCCGCGTCGACGCCGGCAAGCTCGATTGGCTCGGAGCGGCGCTCTTGTGTCCTGGGCTGGCTGGAATCGTGTTCGGTCTCTCCGAGACCGAGACCCACGGGGGAATCACTCACCTGATCGCGTTGGGCCCAATCCTCGTAGGGCTCGCGCTGGTCGGGCTGTTCATCTGGCACAGCCTGCGCGTCGAACGCCCGCTGATCGACCTACGGCTGTTTCGCTCGCCTGGCTTCAGCGCCGCAGCTGCCACCACGTTCTTCCTCGGTGCAGCTTTGTTCGGCACGCTGCTGATACTCCCGCTGTACTACCAGGTGGACCGAGGGGAGAGCGCGCTGAATGCCGGGCTGCTGCTGGCCCCCCAGGGGGTTGGCGCAGCGCTGATGCTGCCGATCAGCGGTCGCCTGACCGACCGCGCCGGTGGCGGCCCGATCGTGCTCGCCGGGTGCTTGATTCTCGCCGCGGCCACCGTGCCGTTGATGTTCGTCACCGGGCACACTCCCTATCCGTTGCTCGCCGGCGTGCTTTTCGTCCGCGGGGTGGGGCTCGGCGCCGCGGTCCAACCCTCCGTCGCCGCGGCCTACCAGCTGATCGACTCAGCACAGGTGCCGCGGGCGACCGCCGCGCTCAACACCCTGCGACAAGTCGGCGGGTCGATCGGCGCCACCCTGCTCGCCGTCATCCTCCAACACGAGGGTACAGGCGCTCTCTCGTCGCTCCCCTCAGCCGCGGGAGAGCTGCTGACCCCTCTCCCAAACGCAGAACGCCTCCGGATCAGCGGGCCCGTCGCGAACGCGTTCGGTCACACGTTTTTCTGGGCGCTGCTGATGGCGCTCGTGACGATCGTCCCCGCCGCCGTGCTTATCCACGCCGAGCGCACCCGCCCCCGCCAACGAACCACCATCAGCCCGGAAATCGCCAAGAGCGCGCAGAACGTCCCCCAGGCCCGCGCCGCGTGACCCACGGGGTCAGCGCTCCCGCGCGGCCGGTGTGGCGTGTACGCGCCGGTCTGGAGCGCGTGCTGCTTGAGTTGGTGGCGGGACTTGAGCCCCAGCTTGCGAAACGCCCTTGCGTAAGTGGTAGCAGCTAGGGGCTGTCACCGGAGGCCACCGGTCGGCCTCGGGCCTCGCTGGCAGGGTGCTCGACGAGTGCCACGACGCGACTGGCCATAAATCTGGCCGTGCGCACGGGTTCACCCGTGCGGGTCACCTCGGCGACCTCGACGATACCCCGTCCCGTCGTGATTTCGACTCGGCGACCCGCGCGGGTCGCAACGATCTCGTACACCCGCGAACCATCGTCGCCAGCCACAACGATCTCCACGCGGTCACCTTTCATGATGGGAGCGTACTCCGGCTGCTGTTGAGTGCCACTGTGGCCACTCGGTCGCCGCGATCAGGTGCTGCCAGACCTGAGGTTCGCGGGGGGATGGCCGGATGAGCAAAGGCTCGCGTTCAAGCCGCTGCTTCCATGAACCGCGCCGGCGTGATCGGAAGCTCCCTGAACCTGATTCCGACGGCGTCGAAGACGGCGTTGGCCACCGCCGCCGCCACCCCCGTCGCGCTGAGCTCGCCGATCCCTTTGGCCCCCAACGGGCCGGCATTGTCGTCGACCTCGTCGACGAACGAGACATCAATTTCAGCCGGGATGTCAGCGTTGACCGGAAGTGCCACGCCCGCGAGGTTCTGGGAGTGCCAGCGGCCGAGTCGTGGCTCGAGCACGCTTCTCTCGCTCGTGGCCATGCCCCACCCCCAGACGATCCCTCCGATCATCTGCGAGCGCGCGGTGCGCTCGTTAATGATGCGGCCGGCACTGTAGACACCCGTCGCACGGCGTAGCCGGACATTGCCAAGCGCTTCGTCGACGCCCACTTCCACGAAGACGACGCCGAACGTCCGTGTGGCCACGTGGTCGGGACCAGCGTCGGCCACCGCCCCGCCCGGGAGGTTGAACGCGCCTTCGGTGACGATCTCGCCGCCGCCTCGTCCGACGAGCTCGCTCAGCGTGATCCGGCTGGGTCCGCGGTGTAGGCGTCCAGCGACGCACGTCACCTCATCGGCTGGCCATCCAGCGAGCTCCGCAAGGCGATCGCGGACTTTTCGGGCTCCATCGAGCACCGCCGCTCCCATGCCAATCGTCGTGCCTGAGCCATAGGTTGGACCGGCGAAAGGGAGTGTGCTGTCGCCGGCGCGAAGCTCGATCGTATCGGGTGCAAGCCCGAGGACGCTGGCGGCGATCTGCGGGAAGATCGTTCGCGGGCCCTGTCCGATGTCGGTGAAGCCGGCTTCGATCATTAGGCGCGCCGTCTGATCGAGCGTGAGTCGAGCTTGTGAGGGGAAGCGATATTGCCCCTGGGTTGCGTCGGCCAACCCGCACCCAAGTGACCAGTTGCCGTCGCGTGAGCCGCCGCGGGGACGGTTTCGCCAACCGAATCGCCGAGCGCCTTCGCCGTACGCATGCAGCAGTCTCTTGGATGACCATGGCTTGCCGGTGGCCGGCTCGAGGTCTGCGTAGTTGATCAGGCGCAGATCGAGGGGATCGGTTCCCGTGGCCTGTGCGAGTTCGTCCATCGCCGACCCGAGGGCCCAGGTGCCTGGTCCGTCGATCGGCGATCGCATAAAGGTCGGAAGGTTCACGTGGCCGCGGCGAACGCGTTGAGAGGTGCTGATCGCGGGGGAGCGATAGAGGGCGCTTGAGGTGGCCGAACCGAACTCGATGTAGTCGTCGGTTTTCGCCGTGATGTTGGACACGTCGTGGCGGATCCCCGTCAGCGTTCCGCTGGTCTCGGCGGCCAGCGTGATCTCCTGCGTCATCCACGGCTGATAGCCGACGATCGAGTACATCTGCGCGCGGGTCAGCACGAGCTTGATTGGCCTATCGACGATCCGCGCGGCCATCGCCGCGAGGATCTCGTGTGGCCAGACGTAGGCCTTCGCGCCAAAGCCGCCACCCGTGAACGGTGACACGACCCTCACCTCGGTGGTCTCGATGTCGAACACGGCGGCGAGCGCTTTCTGAACCGCGTACAGATGCTGAACCGAGTCGTAGACCGTCAGCTGGCCGCCGTCCCACACGGCCAGAATGGCGGAAGGCTCCATCGGGTTGTTGTGCCGCGACGGCTGGAGGTAACTGCCGGTCACGACGACGGGCGAATCCCGCACCGCCGCGTCGATATCGCCGACGTTGAGATCCAGCGATCCGAGCGCGCCGTACCCCTCCGGGCGCGGCGCCTCGGGATGCGCGCGCTCGGGATTAATCGAAGGCTCCATCTGGATCTCGAATCGCAACTCTGCCGCAGCTTGTTGTGCGGCCTCGAGTGTCTCGGCCACGATCATCGCCACCGGCTGGCCGTGATACACGATCATCTCGTCCTGCAGCGGCAGATGACGGGTGGCAAGCGGGGGGACGGGCACGAGGCCGAACCGCTCCGCCGGGACCGGAAAATCGCCAGCCGATAGCACTCTGAGCAGACCTGGCACGTCCTCCGCGCGTGTCGTGTCAACAGTCTTCAATCTGCCGGAAGGGACGCTGGCTCCGACGAGCACGGCGTGGGCCTGACCCTCGAGGTAGAAGTCCGCCGCGTACTGAGCCTGACCGGTCACCTTCTGGGGCCCGTCGAGGCGGGCGATTCCATCACCGATTGCAGTCATGATCTCGCGGCCTCCTCGATCGCTCGCAGGACCGCGTTTTGGGCGAGCGGAACCTTGTATGCGCTGTCCGGCAACGCTCGTGCCTCGGCGAACGCTGCTTTCACGGAGTCGCCCACCTCAGGCGACCCGATTCTCGTTCCCGCGAGCAATCGTTCGGTTGATTCGAGACGCCACGGCTTCATCGCTACCGATCCCACCGCGATGCGTGCGCGAGTGATCACATCGCCGTCGAGGTCTAGCGCGACGGCGGCGGACACCAGCGCGTATTCATAGCTCTCGCGTTCACGAACCTTGACATAGGCCGAGGCACGAGCCGCGCCGCTGATCTCGATGTCGACGATGATCTCTCCCGGTCGCAGGAGGTGGTGGACGGTCGGATCCTCGTCTGGGAGCGCGTGCAAGTCGCGTATGGCGAGTCGCCGGCCGCCGTTCTGGTCAGCCGTGACTACTGTGCTGTCCAAGACCACGAGAGCGGTAGCCGGATCTGAAGGTTGCACGGCCACGCAATCATCCGTCCAGCCGAAGATCGCGTGGTTGTCGGCGATCCCATGGCGGGCGGCGCAGCCAGAGCCTGGCTGGCGTTTGTTGCAAGGCGTCGGGCTCTCGGACCGGAAATATGGGCAGCGCGTGCTCTGGAGCGGGTTCCCACCGATCGTCGCCAGGTTTCGCAGCTGCGCCGAAGCCGATTTGTGGATCGCTTGACGGAGCACTGGGAAGCGATCGCGCACGAGCTCATGCGCCGCAACGTCGTTGAGCTTCGCGAGCGCCCCTACGTGCAGGACGTCGCCGTCCAGGCGGATCTCTTCGAGAGACAGGCGACCGATGTCGACCACCGCCCGGGGTTCGCTCACACCAATCCGCATCCAGTTCAGGAGCTCGGTCCCACCCGCCAGAATCGCGGCTCCGGGTCGCGACGCAGCGTCGACGGCCTCTGCCGCCGAAGCGGCTCGGGTATATGCAAACGGTTTCATGACAGCGCCTCCGCGGCTGCCCGCACGGCCGCGACGATTTGCGGGTATGCCGAGCAGCGACAGAGGTTGCCGCTCATCCATTCGCGTATCTCGGCCGTGTCGTTCGCGTGACGCTCGTTGATGCATCCGACGGCCGACATGATCTGACCCGGGGTGCAGAACCCACACTGAAACGCGTCTTGATCGATGAACGCCTCCTGGACAGGATGAAGCCGGCCCTTGGTTGCCAAGCCCTCGATCGTCGTGACCCGGCGACCTTCAAGCGACGCCATGAGGATCATGCAGGCGTTCACGCGCCGGTCATCAACCAAGAGCGTGCACGTGCCGCATTCGCCGCGGTCGCACCCTTTCTTGGTCCCCGTCAAGCGCGCCCGCTCACGAAGATAGTCAAGGAGCGTGAGGCGCGTATCGACTTCGGCGTTCACCGAGTCGCCGTTGATCGACAGCGCGACCGATACGGTGGATGGGAGCTGCGACGCAACCCCCGGTGAGCCGCCGTGGTTGGCCTCGGCGCTATCGATGGTCAGATCCGCTTGGTGCACGGGTTTCTCCTGCGGTAGGAGGTGGATGAGGAGTCACGTTGCCGTCGGTGCTGTATGCATCGCCGTCTCGCGCCTTCGGTCTGGGAGCACGGATGGTCACACCGACGGGCGGCAATCGAATCACGCGACGCGTAGTCCGCGACCGGAAAACCTCGTAGTGGCGGGCTCGGCGACTCGACGTAGGCGCGGTATCGTCGGGGCCGCATGGTCACTGAGGGGCCGGCGGAGGTGTTGCACGACCGGCGCGACGAGCGCGAGGTGCTCGGGCGGCTGCTCGAGGCGGTCCGTGGTGGGCAGAGCCGGGTGCTGGTCGTGAGCGGCGAGCCGGGGGTCGGCAAGACGGCGCTGCTGGAGTACGCGATCAAATCCGACTCGGGGTTTCGGGTCGTCCGGGCGGTCGGTGTGGAGTCGGAGATGGAGCTCGCGTTCGCGGCCCTGCAGCAGTTGTGCGCACCGCTGCTCGATCGGCTGGACCGGCTCCCCGCTCCCCAGCGGGACGCGCTCGGCGTAGCGTTCGGACTGCGGGCGGGGGACGCGCCGGATCGCTTTCTGGTCGGTCTGGCGGTCCTGAGCCTGCTCGCGGACGAGGCCGAGGAGCAGCCGCTCGTGTGTGTAGTTGATGACGCGCAGTGGCTTGATCGCGCCTCGGCACAGGCACTGGTATTCGTGGCGCGACGGCTGTTGGCGGAGTCGGTCGCGCTGCTGTTGGTGACGCGCGAGTCGAGCGAAGAGCTGAGGGGATTCCCGGTGCTGCTGGTCGAGGGCCTGGGTGATGGTGACGCGCGCGCGTTGTTGGGCTCGGTGTTGCCCGTGCCGTTGGATGAGCGGGTGCGGGAGCGGTTGCTAGCGGAGACGCGCGGGAATCCGTTGGCGTTGTTGGAGCTGCCTCGGGGGTTGACGCCGGCTGAGCTGGCGGGCGGGTTCGGTTTGCTGGACGTGCCGGGGCTCTCGGGACGGATCGAGGACAGTTTCCGCCGGCGGTTCGTGGGACTCCCAGCCGAGACTCAGCGGCTGTTGCTCGTGGCGGCTGCGGAGCCGGTCGGTGATCCGGTGCTGGTATGGCGAGCTGCGAAGCGGCTCGGGATTGGGGTCCAGGCGGCGGCCGAGACCGACGGGCTGCTCACGATCGGCGCGAGCGTGACCTTTCGCCACCCGCTGGTCCGCTCGTCCGTCTATCGCGCCGCCTCGCCGGAGGACAGGCAGGCCGTGCATCGTGCGCTCGCGGACGCGACCGATCCCGACGTCGACCCGGATCGCCGTGCCTGGCACCTCGCCCAAGCGACATCAGGACCGAACGAGGACGTCGCCTCAGAGCTCCAGCGCTCGGCCGGTCGGGCACGCCTTCGCGGTGGCGTCGCGGCGGCGGCCGCATTTCTCGAGCGGGCGACCGAGCTGACGCCCGATCCGGCGCGCCGGGCTGAGCGTGCGCTGGCCGCGGCACAAGCGAAGCACCAAGCCGGGGCACACGATGCGGCGCTCAGGCTTCTCGGCGCCGCGAGGGCCGGGCCGCTCGACGACTTGCAGCGTGCCCGCGCCCACGTCCTCGATGGTCAGATCGCCTTCGCCTCGAGCCGCGGCCGCGACGCTGCACCGCTGCTGCTGGAGGCCGCCAAGCGTCTCGAGCCCCTTGACCCCTCGCTCGCACGCGAAACCTACGCTGAGGCGTTGGCCGCTGCGATGTACGCAGGGCGTCTCGCGAAGACCGACGGTGTGTTGGAGGTCGCGGAGGCGGCGCGCGCGGCGAAACAGGCAGGCGGCTGGCCGTGGCCTCCGCCCGCGGCCGATCTCCTCCTGGACGGCCAAGCGCTGCTGATCACCGAGCGCCTACGGGAGGCGACGCCGATGTTGAAGCGCGCGATTAGCGCCTTCCGGGGCGACAAGCTCTCGAACGATGAGGCCCTTCGTTGGCTCTGGATGGCCTGCGTCACTGCC
The DNA here is from genome assembly GCA_963810015.1 of uncultured Solirubrobacterales bacterium. Lineage (GTDB taxonomy): Bacteria > Actinomycetota > Thermoleophilia > Solirubrobacterales > Solirubrobacteraceae > Palsa-465. Next base: position 70,283 of record CAWEMC010000029.1, on the reverse strand, counting down.
ATACATTTGTGGGACGAGGAGAGCTGGCGGGTGCTGTCTGACCGTTATGTGCAGCTCGCCCGTGATGCAGGTGCGCTCACGGTCCTCCCTCTCGCTCTCAACTATCGCTGCGGGTGCCACGTGTGCGCGGGTGAGTTCCCCTCCGCGCAGGCGCTCGGAGAAGAGGCGCGAGAGGTTAGCGTCGCGATCGGCAATCCGGACGTGGCTATCAGCACTCTCTACCTCGCCGGTTGGCGCGGCCGCGAAGTGGAGGCTCTACGGGTGATCGAGGCCAGCGATCTTGACGCCGCCGACCGCGGTGAGGGGCGGAGGATCGGCGCCGGTCGCTACTCGGCCGCGGTGCTCTACAACGGTCTTGGCCGCTATGAGCACGCGCTTGCCGCAGCCAGGGACGCACTCGAGTACCCACGCGAGCTGGCGACCTCACGCTGGGCGCTATCCGAACAGATCGAGGCGGCCACCCGCAGCGCGAACCCTGAGCCCGCTGCCCGCGCCCTCGTGCAACTCTCAGAGATCACGCGTGCAGCCGGGACCGACTGGGCGCTCGGGATCGAGGCCCGCTCCCGGGCTCTGCTAACCGAAGGCGAAGCCGCCGAGGCGCTCTATCACGAGGCGATCGAGCGGCTCGAGCGGACCCGCGTCCGGGTGGAGCTCGCCCGCGCCCACCTCCTCTACGGCGAATGGTTACGAAGGGAGCGGCGCCGGCTCGACGCGCGCGAGCAGCTCCGCCACGCTCATGAGCTATTTACGCAGTTCGGGATGGAGGCATTCGCCGAGCGCGCCCGAGTCGAGCTCCAGGCGACCGGCGAGCACGCCCGCAAACGGAGCGTCGAGACGACCGACGACCTGACCCCCCAGGAAGCACAGATCGCCCGCCTCGCCGCCGACGGGGCCACCAACCAAGAGATCGCCGCCCAGCTGTTCATTAGCCCCAGCACCGTCGATTACCACCTGCGCAAGGCGTTCCGCAAGCTCGGAGTCAAGTCCCGCCACCAACTGAAACCGCACCTGGGCGAGCCCGGCGCACACAACACACTCGCCGGGCAGGAGTCGTGACGGGCGTCAAAGATCCCTGTCATTACCCAGCGTTCAAAAGCTGGGGTGCAAGCTCACGCGCCACCCGTTGACGGGCGCGGTACACCCGCGTCGTGATCGTCGCCTGCTTCGCGCCCAAAGCTCCCGCCGCCTCACGGTAGGTGAGCCCGGCGACGTCTACTGCCACCAGGGCCAAGCGGAAGGGCTCCGGCAGCTGCGCGATCTGCAGGGAACACTTGCGCGGCGATCACGGCTTCTTCTGGGCGCGCTGTCATCCCACGGTCGATCGCGTCGACCGTCTCGAGCGTGGTGACCACGTGCGGGCGACGAGCGGCCGTTCTCCTGTTCGTCAGGAAGGTATTGCGCAGTGCTTGCATCAGATAGGCAACCTCATCCTCGCCGCGTAGAAACCTCGGCCGCGCCAGGATGCCGGCGAACGTCTCTTGGACGAGGTCCTCCGCGTTCTCTCGCGAGCCGCATAGCGTCCACGCGGCCCGAAAGAGGCGACTGAAGTGCCGGCCGAGGACCTCGGGATCGAGCCGTCTCACGCCGGCGGACCGGTTAGCCACCTGCGTGGGCCTCGGGGCTGGGCTAGCACACATCGCCGGCGCCTCTCACCGGTGCGCTGGCGAGAAACGTAATTGGTCTGCTGCGTGTCATATTGCTCCTTGCGTAAGTGAGCATCGAGAGTCGCAGCGACGGGCAGTGATCGAATCACGAATCGCGTAGTTCGCAAGGGGAGCCGCGCGTGGTCGGGGACAGAATCAAGAACCCGTCGACTTCCGGTGCCTGGTGACGGAAGGAGCCCGCAGAGTCCTTCTCGGCCACTCACCACGCCGCGTTCACGCACCCCCGACTGGGCCACTCCGGGCCAACGACAACCCGCCCGGAACGTCCGACGCGCTGCCGCTCACAACGAAACCGACTACGTGGACGATCGAGTACTGCGTTGGGAAGAACAGGGTCGTCCACGTCAAGCACGGGCCGCCGAGCACGGGTCCGAACAGCGCCGTCGGCATCGTGGAGCGCTTGTCCAGTGCCGCGATTACGTTTGGGGCGAGTCGCTTGCCGCCTTCAGCGCCGATCGGCTGTGCTCACGGTTGCTTGGAGGCTTGGCAGCCTCTCGCTTCGCGGCGTCGTGTCCGATATAGGGAAGCATCACCGAGTACGCGAGGTCGTGCTGCAGGTTCGGCAGCTCCTGGGTCTGGCCCTGTAGGACACGCGCGTACACCACCTCGTAGACGCCGCCGACGATCGTCTCGGCGACCAGGGCCGGGGGTGTCGTTCCGTCCGTGCTGTCCTCCGCGGCCGCATGAAGGAGCGCGGCCACCGCGCCGATCGCGCCGTTGCGGCGCTGGATGGCTTGCCTACCGGCGGCCGGCGCCTCGACGATGCACATGTCGGCGAATCGCGGCTCGTTGGCGGCGAACTCCAAACCGGCCGCGAGACAATCGCGAACGCGGCCGGGGAACGTGTCGTTCTGAGAGATTGCCTCCTGCATCAGGCCGATCACCTGTGCTACGGCCGCGTCGTAGGCGGCCAGGTATGCCTCCTCCTTATCGCGGAAGTGGTCGTAGAACGCGCGCCGGGAGACGCCGGCGGTCGCAATGATGTCCTTCACCGTCATCGCCGCGTATCCCGCCAGACTCGTCACGTCCGCGACTGCATCGAGGATCCGCTCGCGCTGATTTGAGACGACGAAGCTGCGCGGCAGACCGTGACGACCGGACGGTAACCGCTGCGGCTGGCGCAGACGACGATTTGGAGTCGCGGACATCCGGTGATCAAACATACCTGCGTCAACAGCCAAAGGGGGCAAGCCGACCGCGGCGCACTCGGAACGAACGCCGCCCCACTCGATATAAGGAGGCCATGCGTGAGAGCACTGATCCCCAGCGCGCCGTCGTGATTGGTGAAGGGCCGCTGGATATCGCGAATATCGGCGGAGTGGCCTCGCATCTGGATCTGCAGTGGGAGGATCCGGTTTTTGTTGGCGGCCGGGAGCGGCTCGCGTCGTTCGCTCGGGTCGTGATTTTCGATCGCCGGGGGACGGGGCTGTCCGATCCGCTCGATCGCCCGGGCACTCTCGAGCAGCAGATGGACGATCTCGACGCGGTGCTCGAGGCCGTCGGCATGGAGCGTGTGGCGCTGTTCGGTGCCGCTGCGGGCTGCACACCGGAGAGTGCGAGGTATTCAAAGATGACATCGACGGGATCGCTGTCCACATCGGCGCGCGCATCAGCGCGATCGCGCGTGGAGGTGAGGTGCTCGTCTCGAGTACCGTCAAAGACCTCGTCGTCGGGTCTGAGCTCGAGTTCGATGACCGCGGTCCGCAGCAACTTCGAGGCGTACCCGGCGAGTGGCGGCTCTATGCCCTCCGGGTCCGATAGCAGCCGGCTACCAGTAGGGAGCATTTGGGAGCTCGGCCGGGGACCCTCCCGACCGGCTGACCCCGGCGACTCATCGGTGTCGAAGCCGGCAGTCCCGAATCTACTAGCCATCACGTACGATGCCATGTAGTAATATCGGGGATTGTGATCAGCTCGAGCGGGCAACGTGTTTCTATCCGCCGTCCTCGGTCTTGCGGCGGCGTCTGATGAGTGCACGCCAGGGCCGCAAAGCCGCCGCGCGGGAAGCTCGTCTCGAGCAGGAGGCACAGGCGCGCGCCGCGGCCGGGGCGCGTCGGCGTCTCCGGGCACTCGGCGGCATCCTGGCGGCCGTCATCGTCGTGGTCGCGGCGACGGTCGCGATCTCGAGCGCCGGCGGACGCGACAACGCGGCGACTGGGGGCCGACTCAACGGCGCTGCGTTTTCGGCCAGTCTGTTTGCCGGTATTCCCCAGCACGGGACGGTCCTTGGCAAGGCGAACGCCCCACTGCGGGCGGTCGAGTTCGCTGACCTTCAGTGTCCCTACTGCGACGAATACAGCGTGCGGGCGCTCCCGGCGCTGGTTCGTGACTACGTTCGCACTGGTAAGGTCAGCATGCGGTTCGAGAACCTGTCGTTCATCGGCCCGGGCTCCGTTGCGGCTGGCCGCGTGGCAGCGGCGGCGGCTCAGCAGGACCGGCTCTGGAACTTCATCGACCTGATGTACCTCAACCAGGGCGAGGAGAACAGCGGTTACGTGACTCCGAGCTACCTCAGGCGCCTGCTTGATGCTGTGCCGGGCCTGAACGTGCCGGCGGCACTGGGCGCAAGCGCGGCGCCTTCGGCCGCCACGGCCCTCACGCAAGCGAGCACCGTCGCCGCCCAGGACGGGGTCAACGCAACGCCCTCGTTCCTGATCGGCAAGGCTGGAGGCCCGCTACGCCAGTTTCAGCCGCCGACCCTGACATCGGCGCCGTTCGCGGCGGCCTTCAACGCGCTGCTCGGCCGTTCACGATGAGCGACACGGGCCTGCGACGCGTCAGCCAAGTGCTATGTGCCGCCGGCATCGGGATCGCCGGCTACCTGACGTACGTGCACTACGCCGGCCTGCAACCGGTGTGCGGCATCTCGCACGGCTGCGAGACGGTCCAGACCTCCGCCTACGCGACGCTGCTCGGGATCCCCGTCGCGGTGCTCGGCCTGATCAGCTACGTCGTGATCTTCATCTCGTTGCGTCTACGCGGTGAGGGGGCCCTGCTGGCCGGCTACGCGCTGACGTTGACCGCGTTCGCCTTCAGTACCTATCTCACCTACCGCGAGCTCTTCACGATCCACGCAATCTGCTCCTGGTGCGTGTCAAGCGCGGTCGTCTTCACGCTGTTGGCGATCGTCGGTAGTCGGCGCGTGCTGCACTTCAACTACGCCGGGGCCGGTGCTGCCCCCGCCTGAGCGAGAGCGCCATGCGCGAACGACGAGCTAACTCCGCGGTTGATCAGACCCGAAGCGAGCCAGCGACGAACAATTTCGCACTGAGCGTCGCGAGCGCAAAGCGAAAGAGTCGCGGCGCGTCGCCATCGGGGCAAGCACATCTCATCCATCTGGTCGATGCGCTGATCGAGCACTACGTGAGCTGGCGGGAGGAGTGCGCCGCGGTCGCATCGTCATACGAGAGCTGGAGCCGTGCCGTAGGCGGCGACCGGGGGCTCGCGTTCAGTGCGTACGTGGCGGCGCTGGACCGCGATGAGCTTGCCGCGGCAAGCTATCGACGCCTGATCGCGGAGATCGCAAGGGTGTAGGCCGTCGCAAGCGCCTATGCGCTGCCATCGGGACCGATGAGCGAAGCCCGCGTCGCGATCCTCGCTCATCGACGACGATACGGTGGGGTTCAGGGCGACAGTTGCGCCCGCGCTCTTGTGGCTGCGCACGGACGTCGGTTGCCCGCGGAAGCCCTGGGATCTAGTCTAGGAGGGCGCGCACTCAGGTAATCGGGGAGAGCTTCTCGTGGGACCCAGCAGCGGCACGCTCGTTCCTAGCCCGCCGACGTCATTGGTCGGTCGCGAGGATGATGCCGCAAGCGTGTGCGCGTTGCTGCGCCAGGCTGATGTGCGTCTGGTGACGCTTACCGGCCCTGGCGGGGTGGGCAAGACCAGTCTCGCTCGGCATGTGGCGGCGCAACTCGCGTCCGGCTACGGGGACGGCGAATGCTTCGTCGCGCTCGAATCCGTCCGCGACCCCGCCCTGGTGCCGGCGGCGATCGCCCAGGCCCTCAGGCTGCGCGAGGCGGGCGCGGTGAGTCTGGTGGATCGCGTCGCGTCGTTTCTGTTCGACCGGCGGATGCTGCTCGTCCTTGACAACTTCGAGCACGTTGCGTCCGCCGCGACCGGTGTCCGAGCTGCTGGCTGCTTGCCCGTCGCTCGAAGTGCTGGCGACCAGTCGGGGGAGCCTGCGACTGTCGGGCGAGCACGAATTTCCGGTGACGCCACTCGCGTTGCCTGATCCCGAGGACCGCCTCGAACTCGACGCGCTGGGTGCCTATCCCGGAGTAGAGCTCTTCCTCGAGCGGGCGAGGGCCGTGCGCCCCGACTTCCGCCTTTCGGAGTCGAACGCCGGCGCGGTCGGCGCGATCTGTGCCCGCGTCGACGGTCTGCCGTTAGCGATCGAACCTGGCGGCCGCGCGGGTGAGGCTGCTATCGCCCGTTGAGATCGTCGCGCGCCTTGCGCATCCGTTCGAGCTGCTCACGGGCGGACTGCGTGACCTGCCCGACCGCCAACGCACGTTGGGTGACACGATCTCGTGGAGTCTTGCCCTGCTCGACCACGGCGCGCGGACGATCTGTTTGCCCGCCTGGGAGTGTTTGCGGGCGGCTTTACGGTCGACGCGGCGGAGGCGGTCGCCGGTGGTCCCGGCGGGGCGGGGGTTATCGACGCGTTGGCGGCGCTCATCGATCAGGGCCTGGTCCAACGCCCAGCCGAGACGGGTCCCGCCTCGCGACCGAGGCTCCTGGAGACAATCCGTGAGTTTGCGCTCGAGGAGCTTGCCTCGGGTGGCGACCAGGACGATGTTCGCGACGCGCACGCCGCCTTCTACGTTGCGCTGGCTCGCGGCGGTGAGAGTGAGCGCCTCGAGCCAGAGCAGGCGAACCTGCGGGCCGCGATGCGCTGGTATCTGGCCCGCGAAGACCAGGATGGCGCGCTGGCGCTAGCGGCGGCGTCGTCGGCGTTCTGGTTGTCGCGGGGCCATTTGACTGAGGGTCGACGCTGGCTCGAGCAGGCCCTCGCGCTCGGCGACGGCCCGCCCACGACGGACCGTGCCCAAGCGTCGATCGCCGCCGGTCTGCTCGCCTACCATCAGGCCGACTACGCCGTTGCGGCTATGCATTTGCAGCGGGGCCTCGATCAATCTCGCGCGCGCGGCGACGAGGCAGATGTGGCGCGGGCGCTCGCGGCGCTCGCGCTCGCGCGTACCCGTGCGGGTGACCTCGCACCCGCGCTGCATCTGGCCGAGGAGGCTTTGGACGCGTACCGTCGGCTCGAGGACGAGGCCGGCGTTGGCCGCTCGCTCGAGACGCTGGGGCGCGTGCTGTGGATCCAGGGCGACTACGGGCAGGCACGCGCCAGGCTGCAGGAGAGCCTCGCCGTGGCGCGGCGGCTCGGCGCTCGCGATATCGCCGCGCGCGCGTCGCAGGGTCTGGGTTATGTGGCTCTGGTCGACGGTGACCTGGAGGGCGCTGACGCGCTGCTCGAGGAATCCCTAGCCGAGTTTCGGGAGCTCGGCGATCGCTGGTGGGCGCTGCGCGGGATGTGCGCGCTGGGCCACGTCGCCGCCCGGCGGGGCGCGCACGCGGCCGCCCGCCTGCGGTTCGCCCAGGGGCACGAGGTCGCGCGCGAACTCGGAGACCCGATGCTCGAGGCGGCGTGCGTCGAGGGGTTGGCGGGCGCGTACGCGCCTGCCCTGGCGGCGCGATTGCTCGGGGCCGCCGAGAGCCTCCGCGAGCGGGCGGGCGCGGCGTGGCCGGCGTTCGTGCGTGCCGACTGCGAACGCAGCGCCGACCGCGCACGACAGGCCCTGGGCGATGAGCAGTTCGGCTCCGAGTGGGCACGTGGGAGGGCGATGGGCGCCGCTGAGATCCTCGGCCTTGCGCGTCCCCGTCCGTCAGGGCATCCGGCCGGGCTCACCCTGCGGGAGGTGGAGGTGCTGCGGCTGGTGGCGGCTGGCCTTACCGACGCCCAGGTGGCGGAACGGCTGGTGCTCAGCGTGCGCACCGTCCACTCGCACGTGCGCTCGATCTATCGCAAGCTCGGCGTGAGCTCTCGCACGGCGGCAACCCGTTACGCGCTGCAACAGGGCCTGGGCTAGGCAAAACTGCCTAGCCTCCGCTCGCGCGGTGCGGTAACAGGTTCGGCATCCCTGCCGTTGGCGAGCGCGCCGGCCAGAGGTAGCGTGGCGTCGATCGTCGGGATCGACACTGTCGTGATACCACAGCCCACAAATCGCGAAGCCTTCGCCATCTTCCTGTTCGGTCCGCTCGCCATCCGGGAAGGGACCCGGGTTGTGCCCACGATCTCATGAGCGCGTCCACCGACGTGTGCTCGACGCCCGGTGGCAAGCAACCCGCCGCCCCGCGCCTGCTTCGGAGCGACAACGACGTCGGTTACCTACTGCGCGCGCTGCGCAACACCCACGCCAGTCGTCAACGCGCCGCGACGCGGCGGCCGATCACGGTCCCCCTGCTCGAGACCGATTCCAATGACGGCGCCGAGGTCGTTGCAAACATCGAGGCGCGTGAGCTGATGGCGGCGATCGCCGCCGCTCCAGAGGCCTATCGAGACGCGATCGTTGCCGTCGACGTCGTCGGGCTGTCCTATCGCCAGGCGGCGCGCCACTTGCGCACGCGCGAGGCGACGATCACGAGCCGCCTTTCCCGCGGCCGCCAGCACGTCGCTCGAGCTCTGGATGACCCGGCGAGCGCACCGAGGTCGGCGGGTTAGAGATGCCGATCGCGTTTCCGTGCCTCGCCGCCGGAGTGGAGTCCTCTCGTGACCGGTAGGAGCGGCATGCCACCATGCATCACGACCATCGAGTACCTCGTCGAGGTGGCCAAGGACTGGACACTCGCTCGCTTCGCGGCCGCACAGGGCAGCGAGTTCGTACTCGGTCCCCATCGCTTCGAACTGCGCGATGCCGGCGTTCGACGGCACGCCCTCGCGCCAGACTCCCCTGAGGCGGCATCTCCCATCGACGTGGTTCGGCGAGCGCTGACACCGACCGTCTGGTCACACAGTACGGTCGTGACTTTGCTCGCTGACTCCGACACGGGGACGGTGGAGTTCGAGCAAGAGATGATCGAGATCTTGGCGATGGAGGGCGAGACGGTGCTAGCGGAGGCGGCCGCAGTGATTCGCATCCCCGGTCTCCCGCCGTGCCTGGGCCCCTTCCACTGTCCCTCATGACCCCGGACGAGCCGCGCTACCCCCGCCGGGCGATGGCTCCCTCGTCAGGAGGGTTCGAGCAGCTGACGCGCTTGGTGTACGAGCTGCTCGACGCTCATGACGAAACCGCACGAATCGCGACCGGCCAGGACCCGGACCCGGGCTGGGAGGCTCATCTCAGCTACCTGCGCGATCTGCAGCGAGTCGCGCGCGAGCTGCTCGCGCATGCGGGGCAGCGAGAGGGCGCACAAGCATTTGCGCCTGCTGACGACCTTGTGAGGAATGCAAGACCGGCACCCGGGGCGCGTCAATCGCTCCTGGCGCCAAGCGCCGATCAGCCGGAGCGTGCGTGCATGAGGGCCCGGGCTAACACGCGGGGCACCCCCGACCAAAGTTCGGCGTTTGCGGACGAAAAGCGCCGGCAGTACGTCGACGAGCTGATAGACGACTACGTGAATTGGCGCGAGGCCTGCGCCGAGGTCGCCGCGTCATATGAAGAATGGACGTGCTCGGATCGCCCGGACAAGAAGCTCGCCTTCAGCGTGTATGTCGCGGCCCTCGACCGCGAAGAGCAGGCGGCGATTGCCTACCAGCTAGCTGTGGCGCAGGTCGCAACGGCCTAGGCGGCGGGGTGACATCCGAGGCGGAGGAGGGCCCAGCTCATGCCGCCGCCTTCGCCGATGCACTCCGTAGTCCAAAGAAGTCGGCCTCAGCGAGGCCAAGGGATGACATTGGGACCGAGCCATAGAGCCATTCCGACATGATGCGGTGCCAATTCGCGGTGGGCCTGAGCTCGGCGAGCGTCGCGAGAGTCATTCCTTGCATTCGGCTTGCGAACAGCGAGTCCGGCGGCAGTGTCTCGTCCTTCATCAGGTCCCAATAGTCAGACCGGGGATCGCCGGCGTCGACAAGCAAAGCCGATACATACTCTGGGGTCAGCGTGACCGGCTCGTCGGTCGCGTACCAGGCATTCAGGGCGCGGACGTGATCTAGCACGCGCTTGCGATCGAAGCGCGAATCGCTCAGGTCAAAGAACCCGAGGGCGGCCAGCCCGTCGTGCGCGGCATCAGCGTCGTGCTCGAGGCCCGCGCGACGCACACCAAGCTCCGCATCGATCCTCCAACTCGGGATTGTCTTCGTCATGCCGAAGTCCAGGAATGCGACGCGTCCATCATGCATCAGCAGGAAGTTGCCGGGGTGCGGATCGCCAGAGAACTGCCCAAAGCGGTACAGGGAGCCGTAAAAGAAGCGGAGGACGACCTCGCCGACGTGGTCGCGCGTGGCCCGCGGCGCCTTCTTTACCTGCTCGAAGCCAATCCCGTCGATCCACTCGGTGACGAGCACGCGGGGGCGAGACAAATCGGTCACCACTGTGGGGACCACGATGAACGGATGTCCGCGCCATCGGCGCGCGAAGGCGCGCTGGACCTGAGCCTCGTGCTCATAGTCAAGTTCCTCGCTTATTCGCTCACGCAGCTCGAAGGCCGTTGCCTTGGCATCCAGGCCGGGCGCAAACCTCTTCGCTGCCCGGATGATGAGCCCGAGGTTCCATAGGTCGGCGCGAACTGCTGCCGCCACGCCGGGATACTGCACTTTGACCGCAACTTCCCGACCGTCGTGGAGACGGGCCCGGTAGACCTGACCGATGGACGCCGCGGCTGCGGCATCTGGGTCGAACTCGGCAAACAGATTCGGAAGAGAATCGTCGAGCTCTTGCTCGATCACCCTGCGCATGTCCTTGAACGAAGCTCGAGGAGCGTGGTCGCGCAGCTCGCCCAGCTTGGCCTGAAAGCGCTCCACGTCGGCGGGCGCTAACCCGTTGAGGTCGACGATTGACGCCATCTGGCCCACCTTCATGGCGGCGCCCTTCATCTCTCCGAGCACGTCGACGATGTGCTCAGCGGCCTCCAGGCGTCTGCGCCCATTAGCGGCGCCCCGGTCCTCCGGTGATCGTACGAGGTTGGCTGCCTTTGTCGCATACCCCTTGGCTACTTCGACGCCGAACAAGCCACCAACCTTCGCCGTTCGCCGGATGCGTCCGGTGGGAATAGATTTGGTCTGCTCAGGCATCGCGATCACGCTCCATCAGAAGTCGTCAAGCCGCTGGCGTTCCTGCCGGCGAGGTCATTGAGTGGAGAAGCCTACTACACAGCGTCGTAGTAAGTCAAACTGCTGGCTCGGGGCAACCTTCCAGTCGCCATCACCGTCCTCCAGCCGCGCTCAGGCGCTGCCGGCACGGGCCCGCACCGCACCGTTGCCGCCGCTGTTCGCGGCGTCCGCGGCGAGGCTGCCCGTGAGCATGCCCTGTTGGACTTGGTCCATCAAGGATCCGACCGAGGCCGGCGAGTGCGGTAGCAGGAGCGTGGTCATGTTGCCGTGCTCGCCCACTGAGCGGATCGTGTCCATGTACTGGGTCAGCGCCACGAGCCCCATCGCTTCCTTCGGGTCGATGCCCTGCTCATCAGCGAGGATCGCCAGCGAGTCCTTCAGACCCCGAGCGATCGCCTCCCGCTCCGCCGCGACCCCCTCACCGTGAAGACGCATCGACTCCGACTCCGCCTCGGCCTTCTTGATCCGCAACGTCTTATCCCCCTCACCCTGAGCCGTCGCGGCCTCCTGGTTCCGACGCGCCGCGTTGATGTTGTTCATCGCGTCCTTGACCCGCTGATCGGGCTCGATATTCGTGATCAGCGCCTTGATGATCTCATAGCCATAGTCCGCCATCTGCGTCTGCAACGTGTCCTGAATGTGCTTCGCGATCGTGTCCGCGTCCGCGTACGCCTCGTCCAGATCCATCGTCGGGATATGCGAACGGACGACATCGAACGCGTAGGACTTCATCTGCACCTCAGGGTCATCGAGCTTGTAGAACGCATCCTTGACCTTGTCCTGGCTCGGGCGGGACTTGCAGGTCGAGCAGTTGATCGCGGATATCGAGACCAAGACGCAGGACAACGTGTCTGCTCGTGGTCTCGATAGCTCGCGATTCAGTGCTCGGTCTGGAGCTCGATCCGCCGGAACCTTCTCCACGAAAGGCGACTTACGCTGAAGCCCCGGTCCAGCGACGCGAACAAACTTCCCGAACCGCTCCACAATGGCGCGCTCCTGCTGCTCAACAGTGAAAAAAAACAGAGGCATACGAGGTTCCTTTCAGTTTGGTCCGATCGGCCTCTCGGTGAAGAGCCTGCCATCGCGCAGATGTCTCGCGCAATGGGCCCAGGCAAGTCGCACGGTCTGTACGCGCACGTAAACCACCGGTTTCGATGTCTACAGGGTTCGTGGTCGACGGATACTTATCTACTACGCAGCCTAGCAGCTCCCGGGCCCGGTTAGGCACCGCCACCGCGGGGTCCTCGAAAAGTGGATCACGTGGCCGAGCCGTCCGCCTACTACGACCGTCCGTAGTTTATTTTCTTGGCGCGGGAAGTTTTTTGGCGGGACGGTGTCTTTAGCACGTAGGTGTTTCTACTATCAGGCATCGTAGACCGGGCGAAGCTTCAAGCAGATCCCAGGAAGGGTCGTCGTGGGGCCTTAGCTAACGATCGCGTGTAGTAGATCCTGGCGAAAACCTCTAGGTGTGGCGCCAGGAAGCGAGACGCCATCCATCGGTTCAGTGATAACCCCCAAACGAGAGAAGGAATGACATGAGCAAGCACGACGTTTCGTCAGCCGGCGTGGCCGACGCACAGCGTCCCGTTTCGGCCGACGACGATCTTGACGCCAAGTGGCGGAAGGTTGCCGGACGGCGATCGTTTCTGAAAGGCGTCGGTCTGGCGGGTGCGGCGGCGCTACCCGGCAGCGCGCTGCTCGCCAGTGCGGCGAGCGCCAAGTCGAGCAGCGCCATCACCAAGGGGGACGTGGCGATTCTGCGTTTCCTGGCCGCTGCGGAGCTGATCGAGGCCGACCTGTGGCAGCAGTACGACGAGCTCGGCGGCGTGAACGGCGGCAACCCGGCCTACATGGCGGCGCTGGCGAACATCGATGGCGACATCAACACCTACATCCATCTCAACAACAACGATGAGCAGAGCCACGCGGCGTTCCTCAACGCCTACCTGGAGTCCAAGGGCGCCGACCCCGTCAACCTCGACAGGTTCCGCACCCTGCCGAGCAGCAAGGCCACCGGCGCCAAGCAGATCGGCCGCCTGACGTCGCTCACCTCGCTGGATGTCGACACGAGCTGGTACACCCGGTATCGCAGCTCGACCAACCCCGACTTCGGCGCGAAGTTCCCGCAGGCGATCACGATCCGCCACCAGCCGGCGATCCCGATCAGCGACGGCGACGTTCCACCGAACACCCCCGCCCCGCTTCCCCCTACCACTCCGGCGGAGGCCCGGATCCAGGCAATCGCGTGCACCGCGGCCTTCCACTTCGGCTACATCGAGCAGGGCGGAACCAGCCTGTACGCGACGCTGGCCGAGAAGGTCACGAGCCTCGAGGCGCTTCGCATCGTCTCGAGCATCGGCCCGACTGAGGCGATGCACTTTTCCACCTGGCAGGACGACGCCGGCAACGCCGCCAACACCCCCGTCGCTCCCGTCACCGATCCGATCACCGGCCTGACGATCCCCAACCTCGACGACGATCCGCGAGGAGCCCTGGTCCAGGACAACCTGATCTTCCCGACCCCGTGCGAGTTCATCAGCCACAAGCTCCCCCACTGCGCGATCGTGCGACCGACGCTGGATAAGAACGCCGGAGCCCGGGCCACGATCAAGTCATTCACCGCCGACAACCTGTTCCAAGGCCAGTCCGCCGGCTTTTTCAAAGCCGTGAACGAGCTGGCCAGGGAAGCCGACGCCGCCGAGCGCAAGCTTCGGTAGCGGCAACAACCCTGGCCCCCCGGTCAGAGTCACCCGCTCCAACCACCCGCCCCCACCCGGACCGGCCGCGGCTCCTCCTCCCCGCGGCCGGTCCACCCCAGCCAACGGAGATCACCGTGCTCACCGACATCCTTCAACCGACCCACCTGCTCATCATCCTGGCGGTCGCGCTGCTCGTCCTCGGACCCAAGCGACTACCCGACGCCGGCCGCGCCCTCGGCCAAGGACTCAAAGAATTCAGAAGCTCGATCAGCACCGGGCAAGGCGAGGACCGTCAGATCGCACGAGTTCCCGCCCTCGAGGCCGACAACCCCACGCGTGACGACCCGCCGCGATGATCCCGGACGTGACGATCTGCCGCGAATGACCCGGGACCCCTAGCCTGGTATGTACTATGCTACGTAGTAGTTATCACCCAGGCCGGACAGGATCCGCATGCAAACCCACCAAGTTCATGTCTCAGATGGCCGCAACCGGGTGCATGAAATACGCACCGAGCTGTTTACCTTCCCCGAGGTCCTCGACGTGTTTGTGACCGGTCGACCTGACGCGCTCGTGGTGGTCTGTTTGGGCCGTCCGCGTCCCGGGGAGTGGTTGCGCGCCCTCCGCGCAGCCGGTTATCGCGTTCCACCAAGACAGATCCCCACGGCGACGGCGCCCCATCGAGCGCGCCTCGGCCCTCGCCGACCCGTCAGACCGCTACAGCCAGTCGGCCATCGAAGCTGATCGAGCTCACATGGTCGCCTTCTTGCTGATCATCTTCTGGCTGTTCAGAAAAGTGACCACAACAACTCGCGCGCCTGATCGCTCGCAGACGACGGAACGCGTAGGCGCGTCGAGCGGTGCGGCTGCGTCGTGAGGTCCCGGCGAAGAGCTACTATGACGTGTAGTAAGAACCCGACGATGACCCCAGATGCAACCGAACCTAGGAGTAAGAAGATGATCAGCACTCAGGAAAGCTCGCTCTACGGCGAGCTGACGGTCGAACAGGCCCGGGTAATGCGAGCCGATCAGGCCAGATCGGCGGCGTTGTATGCGGATCGCGTCGAGCAGGCTCAGGCTGATGCTGAGTGCGGCGCGATGGCGCACTGGATACGTGAGTACCGGCGGTCCACATTGAGCTGCCGCCTGCTGGGTGAGCGGATTCGAATGCAAAGTCGCTATTCGCGGGCCGAGACAGCCAAGCGTGACCCAATCGTCGTCCGACTTGCTCCGCGACCCGTCGCAGGCGTCCCCGCGACCGGGGAAGCGGCCTGAAGCAACGCGGCCTACCTGTATGGATAAGGCCACGCGCATCCCGCCGCCGCTGCATGAGCTGGAAGAAGAGGTCATGGACGAGGTATGGCGGCGCGATGAGGTCTCTATCGGAGAGGTCAAGGAGGCCCTGAATGCTCGCGCCCCCAAGGACCGCGCGTATACGACGTACATGACGGTCATGGCGCGGCTGGATAGCAAGGGCCTGCTGGAGCGGACCCGAAGGGGCAAGACCGATTTCTACCGGCCGCTGTACTCGCGGCCGCGCTATGTCGAGTTACGCGCCCGAGCAGCGGTCGACTCCCGCGTCGATCAATTCGGCGATGTCGCGCTCGCGCACATCGCTCGACAGATGGCGCGGTTGGATCCGGAACACCGTCGATCTCTTCAGCGCCTTGCTCGCAAGGAGTGACAACAGACACCGGCACGTGTTCGCGCTGGCCCTTGCGCTTGGCGCGGGCGGCCTGGTCGCGGCGGCCACGGCGCTCGCGATGGCTATCGCGTCCGTGCATCGTGCGTCGGCGGGCTCCCATGAGGTCGTACTGGCCGGTCTCCGCTTCACGTATCCAATCGTCAACGGCTCGGGGGCGCTACTGTCCGCAATCGCGGCGCTCGGAGCAGCTGCGGTCACCATAGCCGCCCGCGCGAGCTGGCGGCAGCACCGGCGTTACCAGGGCTTTATCGGTCATATCGGACCCCTCGAGCCTCTTGAAAAAGACCCCCGCGTGAAAGTGATCGCGGATCCGCGGCCCCAGGCATTCTGCGCCGGTCTTCTGCGCCCCACCGTTTACGTCTCGCGACGAACGACTGAGCTCCTCACGGACACTGAGCTCGAAGCGGTGCTGGCGCACGAGCATCATCACCGGCGGGTCCGAGATCCGCTGCGTTTCGCGTGCGGGCGGATCCTCAGCGAAGCGCTTTTCTTCGTTCCTGTCCTAAGGCCGCTTTTCGATCGCTACTCGGACTTGGCCGAGCTGAGCGCAGATCGTGCCGCGGTGAGGGCCAGCGCCGGCCGACCGGCGCCGCTGGCCTCGGCGCTGCTGCTGTTCGATGAGAGCGGCCCCCCCGGGGTCACCGGAATCTCGCCCGAGCGCGTCGACTCGCTGCAGGGGCAGCCGGTCAAATGGCGGCTGCCGCTCTCGCTGCTGGCTGCGTCGATTGGCGTCCTGTCAGCGATCAGCCTGGTTGTCTGGGGTACGAGCGCGGCCGCGTCTGCACACGCGACCTTCAACCTGCCGATCCTCTCTTCTCGACCGTGCGTGGTGATGACGACGATCCTCCCGTTCATGGGCTGCCTCAGGATGCTTGCCGGGACGGCGGCGAGGAGGAAACGAGACGGCCCGCGGCGGTGAGCTCAGCGACACCGAGTCGCCAACTGACGTGACTCGAGCGTGAATCGCAGCCAGAAGCTACGTGGCCTGAGCCTGCTGGACGAGGTGGCGGTACGCGGTAGCCGCGCACTCCTCTCGGTCGAGCGCCGCGACGTATGCGGCATAAGCCAGCCACCGCTCGTCACGGTCCGCGCGGTTCCAGCTTCGATACGAGTCGGCCACCGCACCGCTTTCCTCGCGCCAGGTTGCATAACCGTCCTCCATGGCATCGCTGAGCCAGGAGTGACGTGCGGCACGCGGCGAGATCTTCTTCAGTTTCATGATTGATCGCTCCAACCGGTAGTCAACATTGAAGCCCACTGGGCAGGCGATCTACGACACATGATCGTAGGTCACTCTCCGTTCAGGTAGACGCCGGCTACGCGAAAAACTTCCCTCGCCGGATTGAAGTGCGCGACTGGCTCCGCCAGAGCTCGCCGCGCGTCACCCTCAGTCGAGGAGCTGGGGGCGTGGCGCTAGCGGGATGCCGGCCGGAGCCGAAGGCGGCGACGGTAGTTCGCCGCGAGGACGGCCACCACAGTTGGAATGGCGGCGAGAACGAGGATGCAGGGCTGATGGGACAGGAAGGGGAGCGCAAGCGTGGCCGAGCCGCTGGCTACTTGTCCGGCGAGCACGGCGACCGCAATCAAGAGGAGAAGGACAGAGATCGCCACGAGGCACAGGACGGCGGGAAACCGCCAGCTGGGCGGATCGCCGAGCAGGTAGTCGACGCGCGCGGGGTCGACCCCGGCTGAGCCACCGTCCGCTGGGGTGTCGGAGAAGCTGAGCATCGCGCGGGCGAGGGCGGACCGATTTTCGGGCAGGTCGTTGACCGCGCTCTCGTCGGCGCTCAGCTCGGCCAGCGCCTGCTGACGTTCGACGAGGTCGCCTAGCCCGGGTAGGAAGAACAGAGCCCCGGCAAGCACGCGGCCGACGGCGAGTCGAAGCGGGTCGTGGCGGCTTGCGTGTTGGCGCTCGTGTGCCAGGACAGCACTCAAGGCGGCGTCATCGAGAAGCGATATGGCGCCCGCGGAAACATACACCCGGGGTCGGAGCAGGCCCGCGCAGAAGGCTCGCGGCTGCGCGTCGTCGATCACCAGAGCGCCGTGCAAAGGCTGCGGCTGTTCGCCGGAGAGGAACCGATGAAAGCGTCTTGAGGCTTGAAGCTCACGCACCGCGCCGGCCAGGGCTCGGGCGGTGACGACCAATCCCACTGCGGCTAGGAACACGATCACGATCGCGTCGACGTTGGCCGCCGGGTAGCTGAGTTTTTGGCCAAAGATCGAGATCTGATGCGAGGCCGCGCGCGAGGTGACCCGCCAGGACTCAAGCAACCTGGCGACGACGAAGACCGCCGACGCCAGCCCGAGCCCTCCCAGCACGAGGCTGGCACGCGAAACCCGAGCGGCGGCGGTCGCGGCAGGTCTGCCCTGACCGAGACCCGACTCTGCGGCGGCAGGTCGATCCCGACTGGACCCCGGGGGGGTCGTCGCGACCGGTTTGCTGGCCTGCTGCCTGAGGGTCGGTGGCGTCATCTCCTACCGGCAATCGTAGAGGAACAACGTCTGAACCTGCATCGTCTTACTGCTAGCCGGTCGGCTCGGTCCGGTCCCGATCGGGGGGCTCGGGCGGCGGCCCGCAGGCAGAACGCTCCTGCCCGGCTATGAAGCGTTCCAGAGCCAGCTGGTCGCAGTTGCCCACCGAGCCAAAGCAGAAGCCGTCGAACCGGTCAACCGGACATGCCGCCGGCGGGTCGCAAGGCCGGCGCAGCAAGTAGGAAATCAGCCGCCTCGGCCGCCCAGCGCGGGTTTTCTTGATGTTCATAAATTGCACGTCGAGCGTCGACTCTGTCCGCGAAGCTCGTATGACGCAGAGTAGTACATGAGGCCGAACGGTCGCGGCCGACCGACCAATCGCTGCCATCCGCCCCGGGGATTGCTACACTTCGTCGTAGATGCCCGCTCGAAGAGTCAAGCCGTCGGAGTCCGAGCCAGTTCCGCCGCCGCTGCACGAACTCGAAACCGAGGTCATGGAGGAGCTCTGGAGATCGGGAGAAGCGCCGGTGCGGGCGGTCATGGATGCTCTGAATAGGCGCACTAGCAAGAAACGGGCATACACCACCTACATGACGATCATGGCCCGGTTGCACAAGAAGGGCATGCTCGTCCGCCGCCGCGAGGGCAAGACCGACTTTTACGCACCCAGTTACGACCGCGAGGAGTACCAGGCGCTCCGAGCGCGCGCGCAAGTCGAGGACCTCGTCGAACAGTACGGTGATGTGGCGCTGAGCAACTTCGCGCAACAGATGGCAAGCCTGGATCCCTCGCGCCGCCGCGCCCTCCAGCGCTTGGCACGCAAGGCCTAGACAACGGCCTGCGTGCTTAAAGCGTCGTTCATTCGGTGACGTCCCCTTCCACCGCTCCCGCACGCTAGCGGGAGACGCCCAGACGGGTGCGACCGCTCCGGCGGTCGCACCCCGGCGCGGCATGCTCCCCCGGCGACGAGCGGCGCGCCGTGGGAGCAAAGCCATCCATCTCCGATGCGGTGTAGTAGTCAGCGGCCGGTTTCTGCTACGCTGCGTCGTTGATCGGGCTGTGCCGATGCCGAAACCGCAAAGGAGAACTGTCACATGAGACGCATCCGTCTCGGAGCCGAC
The DNA here is from genome assembly GCA_963810015.1 of uncultured Solirubrobacterales bacterium. Lineage (GTDB taxonomy): Bacteria > Actinomycetota > Thermoleophilia > Solirubrobacterales > Solirubrobacteraceae > Palsa-465. The sequence continues at coordinate 51,345 of CAWEMC010000029.1, read as the reverse complement.
ACTTTCACGGACGCGCCGGCGGCCGCAAGGGCCGCCAACGCATATGGAGCCCGGGGCCGGCGATGACGTCCTCGCTTGCGTTTGGTGTGGTCGGTCATTTGGCGGCTGGTCGCTCGCAGATGGGGACGTCGCTGAGTTTTCACTTGTTCTTCGCGGTGCTCGGGGTTGGACTGCCGCTGATGATGCTGATTGCGGAGGGGATGCATCTGCGCACTGGCGACCCGACCTGGCGGGCGCTGGCGCGTCGCTGGTCGAAGGTGTTCGCGATCCTCTTCGCGGTGGGAGCGGCGTCCGGGACGATCATCAGCTTCGAGCTGGGGCTGCTCTGGCCGCGGTTCATGGCCTTTGCCGGCGGGATTATCGGCTTGCCGTTCTCGCTCGAGGGTGCGGCGTTCTTCCTCGAGGCGATATTCGTCGGCATCTATCTCTATGGGTGGGATCGCCTCTCGCCGCGCGTGCACTGGCTGTGCGGGTTCCCGATCGCGATTTCCTCGGCGGCGTCGGCATTCTTCATCGTCACCGCAAACGCGTGGATGAACGTGCCGCGCGGGTTTCAGATCGTGCACGGTCGCGTGACGCACGTCAACGTTCTGGCGGCGATGTTTAACCCGGCTTGGGCGACCGAGACCTCTCACATGGTGCTCGGTGCCTATCTCGCGACCACCTTTGGCGTCGCTGCCGTCTATGCCGTCGGGATGCTGCGCGGCCGCCGCGACTCCTACCACCGCAAGGCAATAACCGTCTCGCTGGCGCTGGCGGCGATCATCGCCCCGCTGCAGATGGGCGTCGGCGACCTCCTCGGTCGCACCGTCGCCCAGCACCAGCCCGCGACGCTGGCCGCGATTGAGGGCGTCACCCATACCGAGACGGGTGCCGGGCTGAACGTCGGCGGGATCCCGCTGCCGGGCCACGCCACCACCGTGCTGAACGTCAAGGTCCCCAATCTCCTCAGCCTGCTGGCCTATGACAAGCCCAACGCGCCGGTGCGGGGGCTGGACACGTTCCCGAAGGCGGATCGCACGCCGCTGGCGGGGCCGACGCGGCTGGCGTTCATTGGGATGGTCGGCATCGGGACTGGCCTAGTCCTCCTCGGCCTCTGGTACTGGCTGCGCCGCCGGCGCAACGGCCCCGGTCCGGAGGACCGGTTCACGCTGCTGGCGCTGGCCGTCGCGGGGCCACTGGCATTCCTGGCCAACGAGCTCGGCTGGCTGGTGAGCGAGTTCGGACGTCAACCGTGGGTCGTTTACGGAGTGTTTCGAACCTCGAACGCGATCACCACCGCATCCGGGTTGGGGGCAACGTTCACCGGGTTCACGCTGCTCTATATCGCGCTGAGCGCGGTGACGTTGTGGGGCGTGCGGCGAGTCTCGACGGGCAGCCCCGAGCTCTTGGCGCGCCCGATCCTGAGGATGTCCTGATGAGCCTGCCCGACCTCATCGCAATCGGCCTGGGTTTCGTCCTCACCGCGTACGCGATCCTCGCCGGCGCGGATTTCGGGGGCGGGATCCTCGACCTGACCTCCGGCAAAAGCACCGAGCAGCGCAGCGCGATCGCGCGCACGATCGGACCCCTGTGGGAGGCGAACCACGTCTGGTTGATCTTCGCGATCACGATCCTGTTCTCCGCCTTCCCGACAGGATTCGCAGCCCTCGGGACGGTCCTCCTGGCGCCGTTCACGCTTGCCGTGATGGCGATCGTTGTGCGTGGCGTCGCCTTCGGGCTGCGCTCGGAAGCAGCAGGAGATCAGCCGCGTAGTGCCAGGTCCCTCGGACGGGCGTTCGGCGCCGCAAGCGTCGCCGCGCCGCTGCTGTTCGGCGCGTCGGCCGCGGCGCTGGCGCAGGTCTCGAGCTCGGCTCACGGCCCGGCCACGGTCTCCTCGCTCCCTTGGACGGGTTTGTTCGCGGCCGTCGTCGGGCTGCTCGCGGTCGCGGTGTGCGCCCACCTCGCGGCGACCTTCATCACGAACCGGCTCGAGCGCACGGGGCAGCCGATACTCGCGGAGCGCTTCCGCCGCCGCGGCCTGCAGACGGGAGCGTCCGTCCTCGCCTTCAGCGTGCTCTCTCTGCTCGCTGCCGCCTGGAAAGCCCCGGCGCTGTGGCACAACCTCACCACTACCGCCCTGCCGCTCCTCGTGATCGGCGTGCTGGCCACGGTCATGTCGCTCTACGCGCTCGCGCGCCGCCGCTACCTGCTCGCGCGTGGCGCCACGATGCTGACAGCCGGCGCGATCGTCTGGGGCTGGCTGATCGCACAATCGCCGCGGCTCATCGGAACCCGCCTGACGATCCACGCCGCGGCTGCGACACCGCCCGCCCTGACAGCGCTCGCGATCGCAGGCCTCGCCGTCCTGATCGCGGTGCTTCCAGCCTTCTACCTGCTCTACGTCCTCTTTAGCCATCAGTCACCCGAGGTAACCGAATGAAACTGAAACCGTCACCACCACGTATGAAGCTGTCATCGCTCGGACTCGACAAGCTCAACGTCGCAGCCGGAGCGCTGATGCTCTGGGTTGCGCTTGGGCCCTGGATCTGGGGCTACGCCAGCAGCGGCTCCGCGGTCGCCAGCCACGTCTTCTTCATCTTTGCCTTCGGACCGCTGACGCTCCTGATCGTAGTTCTACGTCCGGCCGCGTTCGTGGTGCTTGTGAGCGGCCTTTGGCTCGCCGCGAGCCCGTGGCTGCTCGGCTACGCGACCAACCACTCAGCCTGGTTGAGCGACCTGATCACCGGCCTGTTGCTCAGCATCGTCGGCGGGCGCGCAGCCGGAATCAGCGTTTCGACGCTCGTCCGCCGTCGCGATAAGCGCCGTCAGCCCGTGACCACTTCGCGTGCCGTCGAAGCGGCCGGGTCGCGCTCGTAGCAGTCGACCCGATGCCCAGCGGAACGGCCAATCCGCCGGCAGCGACGGCCCAGAGGTCGTCTCGCTGGCCGCTGTGGAGCGCGCTGCTCGTCGCCTCGGCAGCAGCGGCGTTTCTCGCCGTCCCGGCACTCGCCGGTGTTCCAGGACGACTGGTCCGCGGTTGTGGCAACTGGATCGCGATCGCCGGCGCTTTGGAGCTGCTGTCGGCGGTCGGGTTCATCGTCTTGTTCAAGATGGTGTTCGCGGCGCCGATCAGCTGGCGGCACAGCGTCCCCGCCGCCCTGCGCGCATTGGGAGCGAGCACGATCCTCCCCGGTGGGGGGCTGATCGGGCCAACCATGGGCGCCTGGTCGGCGGGCAACGAGAAGCCGTCAATCTCCGAGCTGACCCGTTCCACGATCACGTTCGTGATCCTCATCAACGCGCCGGTCGCGATCGCGCTCGCCGCGCTTGGAACCCTGCTGTGGCTCGGCCTGGCAAGCGGCCCGCACCAGGCGGCGCTGACGATCCTTCCGGCGCTGATCGCGGTCGGGCTACTCGCCGCCGCGTGGCTCGGGGGGCACTCGTCCAGCCGCCGACCACCATCGCCGCGCCGGGGGGTGTTCTCCCGCACGCTCGCCGCGCCAGCCACCGCGATCAGCCACGGCGTCAGCGATGCGCGCACGCTGATCACCGACGGAAACTGGAAGCTCGGTGGTGCGCTCGCCTACTACGCCTTCGACAACGCCGTGCTCTGGGCCGCCTTCCATGCCTACGGCCACACCCCCCCGCTCGGCGTCGTCGCGATGGGATACCTGGTCGGGTCACTCGCGGGAGCCCTTCCGCTTCCCGCCGGCCTGGGGGCCGTCGACGGAGGCCTGATCGGAGCCCTGGTGCTGTACGGCGCGCCCGCCGTACCGGCCGCCGCTGCAGTACTCCTGTATCGAGGCATCTCGGTCTCGTTACCTGTAGCGCTCGGCGCCATCGGATGCACGTGCAGTACGACGGCACACCGGCGAGTTCGCGTCGATCGGCGACGCGCGCCATTCGTCGATCCAGTACGCGCGAAACGTCGTGCCGCGGCAGAGCTCGTGACAGCGCACACGGATTAGCCGCCGGCTCCACGCGCAGTCCGCCAGCGCCACGACGCGGCGCTACTACGCCGGATCGTAGATTTCTCGGGATCGACGGGAAGTTCTTCGCACCACAGGCGTCGTTGGAAGTAGGAGCATCTACTACGCACCATCGTGGATTGCTCCGCCAACCATCTACACCATAAGGAGCTCGACGGAATGAGGAAGTCAGTTTTGTTTGTCTTCGCACCTGTCGTTGCTGCCGTCGTGATCGCCGGCTGCGGCGGTTCCGGCGGCGGGAGCGGTCACTCGGGAACCGCCGCTAGCGAGACCGGCGGCGCCGGCCCCACGATCGCGCTCGCGCCGTCCAAGCTCGGCAAGATCCTCGTCGACAGCCACGGCCGCACGCTGTACGAGTTCGTGGCCGACAAGACCACCGCCAGCACGTGCTACGGGGCGTGCGCCAGCCTGTGGCCGCCACTCGCGGTCTCCGGGGCCCCGAAGGCAGGCCCGGGAATCCTCGCCTCGCTGCTCGGCACCACCAAGCGAACCGACGGCACCACCGAGGTGACCTACAACGGCCACCCGCTGTACCACTTCGCAGGCGACACCAAGCCCGGCGAGATCACCGGCCAGGACCTCAACCAGTTCGGCGCCCTATGGCACGTCATCACACGCGACGGCACGGAGGTCACTCATGGCTGAACGAACCCGCAATCCGTCGCTTACCGTCACGCGGACGCTCGGCGCCGTCGCGCTGCTCGTCATCGGCGGCGTTCACTACCAGCAGTACCACTACGCGTTCTACTCGAGCATCCCGACGATCGGCCCGCTGTTCCTGTTGAACTTCATCGCCGCGACCGCGCTGGGCCTGTTTCTCCTCGCGCCCGTCAGGTCTCGGCTGGGACGCCGCGGCAAGTTGCTCGACCAGTTGGCCGCGCTCGCCGGCATCGGGGTCGCGGCAGGCGGGCTCGCCGCGCTGCTGATCAGCGAGCAAACACCCCTGTTCGGCTTCATGGAGCACGGCTACCGGTTCGCGATCGTGCTCGCGATCGCATCCGACGCCGTTGCGATCGCGACGCTGATGCTGTTCCTGATCCGCGCGCGTATTGGGACAAGCGGCCGGGGAACGGCACCCCCGCAACAACGATCCGACGTGCCGCCGGCCGGCGAACCCCTCAACCAACGACCTGCCATCCCGGCAGCCGAGACGTGGTGGCCGTAGTGATGCAGAAGCTATACGAGATCACGATCCCGGGACTCTCGCTGAACGTCGACCTTCCCGCCGTCCGTCACCGCCTGCTCGCTGACTTCCCCAAGGTCGTCGCGGTGCTCGCGATGACCACGCCAGCCACCCTACTGATCGCGTACCACGGCGAACAGGACGTAGACGCCTGGCTCGACGCAATCAGCGAGTCCGTCGCCACCCGACGCACAGGTTTCCGTCCCGCCCGCGTCCACCTAAAGCCCTCTGTCGGACTCGAACCGACGACCCCTTCCTTACCATGGAGCGGCGAGAGTGTCACGGGTGTCAACGGACGTTCTTGAACGGGCACGAACTCCCTGCAAACAGCAGCAACACGGCAACACGGCAACACGCAACACGGAGTGTACGGCTGTGACGGCCGAGATCCGGCCGAAGTGGATCTAGTGGACGCGGAGTGGACGCGCTGCACTCCCGCATTCGTTTTCCAAATCTCCAGGGCTGACGCGAGTCCGCGCCGGGTTTCCGGCGGCGGGGTTTGAGTCCGCCCGGTGCCGACTGAGCCGAGCTTTAGCGCCTGGGCCTCGTCTCCGAGCCCCTGGATGAGCTCGGTGACATCAATGGCCTCGCGGCGCCGATGCCGGGAGGGTTCTCGGAGCCACGAGACGCGACGGCCCGCGCCGGCTGCGCGGCAACTGTCATGGTTCCAGGAGCTTGCGATACCAGAGGGCGTCAGTTCCTGATGGGAAGTTCTCCACTTTACCCACCAGTTCGTAGCCGTTTCGCTCATAGAGGCCGCGAGCCTGAAAGTCGTAGGTGAAGTGAACGGTCTGCGAGCACCCTCGCGCCGCCGCCTCGGCTTCGGCGGCAGCGATGGGCCGCGTCGCGAGGCCGCGGCCTCGGAGACTCGGCTCCACCCAGAGGCTCTGCAGCTCGCAGCAGTCGCCCCAGGTCCATCCGCTAATGCCGGCTACAACCGCCCCAGCATCGCGGACGAAGATCGCCAACTCGGCTTCGTCACCGAGTCCCATGGCGGCTGACGCCTCCCGACGAATCTGGGTTTCGAGGAATTCGATGTCCAGCGGATCCGGACCGTCCTCGACCCGAAACTCCACAGCGACCGGCTCCTCAGGCGCCGACGACCTGCTCGATCATCGAGAGATCGTCGAAGTACGTCCGGTACGACCGGATCTTCCCCTCGCGGAAATCGGCGACGGTGACGCCGGGCAATCGCACATGCCGTCCCGTTGCCTGGACCACCGCCTCGTCGCCGAGGACGAGTGGCCCGGTGTGATCGGCTTCGATGAGCCATTCGGCGAACGCCTTGTTGCCCACCTCGTCGAGTCCTCGGAACATGATCACGACATTGGAGAACGCCTCTTCACGGAGGGCCGCGAGCCCAGCGAGCGCGTCAAGCCCTGACACCACCGCGTACGGTGACCACCCGACGACGTCGTCGGTGAACAGCGTGCCCAGATCGACCGATGCGCCACCGACCTCGGCCTCGAGCGCCTTCGATAGCACGTCCTTACGCGACTCACTCATTTCCGCTCCCTGTTCTTCGGTTGTCGATTTGCTGAACGTCCTTCCGGCAATCCGTGCTGCGTTCAGGTCCCAAGGATTTTCGCCTTGGCTGCCGCGAACTCTTCGTCTGTCAGCACGCCCGACTCGTGCAACTGCGCGAGATGCTCGATCTCGTCAGCGGGGTCCGCCGGAGGCGGCGCATACGCCGCCTGCTCCGCGTCCGCAGGTGCCTGCTCCTGGGCGGGCGCCTGATCATAAGCGGGCTGTTCGTAAGCCTGCTGTTCCTCCTCGGACTTCTTTCTCTCGTGGTGAGCTAACGCCCCTCCGGCCACCGCTCCGGCCACGAGAGCCCGCCGCCTTGTCCGTCGCCTGAATCCCATAGAGAACCCTTCCTTTCGTTGGCGGTGACATGCCACTGTCAGCATGCCTGACCGAGACCGCGGTTTGGGTCGCGCGGGCCGAAGGTCACCCGGGTGATTCGGCGAGCTCCGAGCTCGGACAGACCCGGCCAACCTACAATACCCGCGTGCGGACGCCAATCAGGAATCCGCCGGATCCGATGTACGCGGAGTTCGAGGTACACCGCACGATGATCCGCGACCGCGTCCGCACCGAGGCCTTCCGGCGCGCGATCGACTCTGTGGTGCGCCCTGGCGACGTCGTTCTCGACGTCGGCGCGGGAAGTGGCATCCTTAGCGTGTTCGCGGCGCGCGCCGGCGCAGGGAGCGTCTACGCGGTCGAGCGGACGTCGATCGCCGTCCTGGCGCACGAGCTCGCTACCGCGAATGGAGTCGCGGAGATCGTCCACGTGATTCACGGCGAGGTCATGGACATCGAGCTCCCCGGACATGTCGACGTGATCGTCTCGGAGTGGCTCGGAGGGTTCGGGATCGACGAAGGGATGCTCGCTCCGGTCATCGCCGCCCGCGATCGCTGGCTCAAGCCGGGCGGGGTCATGATCCCCCACTCGGTCACGGCGTGGACCGCACTGGTACGCGACCGCTATCTCGCGGAGACGGTGGAGTTCCTGCGAGACAACCCGTTCGGCCTCAAGCTCGATGTCCTCGTCGAAAAGACCGTCAACGAGATCATCTATTCCGGCACGTTCCGTCACCTCGCGGCGGATGACATGCGCTCCGAGCCGGGTCGATTGTGGACAACCAACGCGGACCGGATACCGCTCGAGCAGGCGCAGGCGCCTCACCAAGCCGAGACGCTGTTGCCAGTCCACGACCACGGAACGGCCAACGCGCTCGCCCTTTGGTTCAGCGCCGAGCTCGCGCCCGGCGTCGCGCTCTCCGTGGGACCCGGCGATCCACCGACTCACTGGGGGATGACGACGGCGCCGCTGCGCTCACCCGTCGAACTCAGACCCGGCACAGTCGTCCGCGCCAGAGTCAGGACCGCTCCGGCCCGACCGATCGGGACATGGACAAGCTGGGCCGTCGCGATGCCAGGCGCCGACTGGGAGGAGCACGACGAGCAGTCGGTCTGGGAGGAGATCGACGACTGAGCAATCTCAGGAGCCTTGTGACACTCCCCCGCAGGAGCGCCTACCTGCCGGGACGCCTGCATTCTGGTGAAGTTCTCCGCCAGGCGCAGTTGGAGTGAACGTACGGAGTTGTTAGCACAGGTGGGGTGCCAAACGGACCTCTTCCAGCCCGGGGGCGCTGCGCGGCGAGCATCTGCGACGGGCGCCGCAGCCCACTGTCGCCGACGCGCACGCGCTGCTCCTGCTCGTTCAGGTGCGGGTGGCGCGAGCGCGCCCGGCGCACGCCGGCAGCCGCGAACCCGTCGAAGAGCCGACTCCGGCCTAGCTCGCGGCCCTTGCGTGGCCTCGCAGCTGGTCTGTCGCGATGCGAGATCGCCGCGCACCTCTACATCTCGCTGAATACTGTCAAGAGTCACACCGCGAGCTCTACCGCAAGCTCGGTGCCCGATCGCAAGCAGATGCGGTCGCCCGCGCGGAAGCGCTCGGCCTGCCTTGAACCCGGTCAATCACCCGGGTGATCTGAGGCTCACGCCGTTCACATCGCGGCCGACGCCAGGCATGCTGAGACGTGCATGTCGCCCACCCGTTACCGCCGCGTCGACAAAGGCGAATTGGCGGCGTCGCGGTCACGCTGGACAGCCTCATCACTCCTGCCGACGCAGTGAGCGGAGGGGGCCGCAGACACTCTCGAACCGACCAAATGCGAACACTATGACCGAGCGCCCCAAGCCCAGCCAGCCCCTAATCGTCGTGTTACTTCCCGGTCGCTGAGGGTGATGACTGGGTTGCAAATGCACATACCACCAGCCGCCAGTGGCGTCCGCCATCTCGCCACTCATATGAATGGATCGATCAGGTGCTGGTGACGCGCGTCGGCGATCTCGAGGGTGAGAGCGAGCGAATGAAGGCACAGGTTGGCCCTCTCAAGGGAATCGCGGATAAGACAGAAGCGACAACTGTTCGCCTCGAGGAGCCAGCGTGAACATGAGGCCGATGCTAAAGCCGCGCCGTGGAGCGGCTCCGTCAGCCCGGCTCCTCGGCGACGATCCGGTCGCCGTTCTCCGAGCAAACAGTGGCGTAGACAATCCCGTTCTGCAGACGGTCCTAGAACGCGCGCGGACGGGTAGCCGCCCCGGCGCTCGCAGCGACGAACACACCGTGTGCCTTGCGGTCGAGGGCGGCGACATGCGCGGGACGGTATCCGCTGGAATGTGCGTGGTGCTCGAGGCCACCGGCCTCGTCAATGCCTTCGACCGCATCTATGGCGTGTCCGCCGGCGCGCTCAACGGTTGCGCGACCGCAACTCGCCAGGCAGCGCTCAGTGCGACGCACTACCAGGATGCCGTGCGTCGCCGGGTCATCAGCCCCCTGCGCTCCCTCCGGGGCCAGCCCGTGATCGACTACGACCTACTCTTCGACGACGTCATCGCCGCACGCAAGCCACTGGCGTTCGACCGCCTGGCGACAGGCCCCGACTTCCGGAGTCTCGCGACATCGCTCGACACGCTGACGCTTCGCGTGCTCGCTGACTTCGCCGATTCGAGCGAGATGCTGCAAGCCATTCGCGTCAGCGCCTCGTTGCCTCGCCTCGCCGGCGAAGCCCCGTCTTTCCGGGGCGAGCGGATGATCGACGGTGGCCTGCTTGAGCCGATTCCATTCGAGACCCCCGTGTCCGAGGGAGCATCGCACGTGCTGGTGCTGCGGCCGCGTCCGGCCACGTTTCGAAAGCCGCCACTCCGCGGGCTCGGTGACTCGCTCGGACTCCACGGCAATCGACAGCTGGCGACGCTGATAAGCGCGGGTAATCGCATATACAACCACCAAGCCGCCAGGCTCGAACACTGGCCGCCAGACATGAGCGGCGAGGCGCACGTCTGCCAAGTCGCGGTTCCGGAGCAGCCACGTGGCGTCTCACGGCTTCGGGCCGACGCTGGCGGAATTGCACAGGCGCTGCGTGCCGGGGCCAAAGCAATGGCGTCCGTGGTGCTCGCCGACCCGATCGAACTCTGCTGGGAGCCCGTGGTCCGGCGCGCCATGCCCGGCGTGGTTCCCGTTGCCTGGGAAGGAGTCCTGCCCGGGTCGCTGATTGGCAGTTCGGGTACCGATGCGCGCAGCGAGTGGACACTCCGGGCTTCATTCGAACCGGTGACGCGCGTTACCGCAGAAGATCCGGCCGCAATCGATACCTGGATCCGCCCGATCAAGCCTGACCGAGCCACACTACCGGCGCGCGTCGCCAACGACCGCATGAACCCCTGAGTACGGATCAGTCTCTACTGATGCTCTGCATGTTCTGTTATGGATCTGAATGGTGGTGGTCACACCCCAGTAACAGCCAGGTCTACCGGCCTGAAGACGGCCACTCTGTTACTCAATCCCGTCCCTCGACGGAACAGTCCCAGCCGAGGACGTACGTGTGAGGTTGTTCATCGACGCGTCCGGCGACGGATCTAGGTCCTCGCGACCGCGGGTGGGGTACCGCGACGCTCCACAGCCGTCCCGTGAGCCCAAGAGTCCAGCGACCCGCGCGCCGTGCGACCGGGTCACGCGCCGATCCGGCTCGCCGAGGAGGACGTCGAAGCGCTCGGGACGGTGCTCCAGGCCAGAACCACATGGCGATTGCTGACGCCGCCCGCTGCGCGGGGGCAGCGAGGTGAGTCGGCTGCCCGCGTGGCTCACGACACGTCCGGACCCAGCGACGTTGCGCCGGGACGCGGTCGCTGGGGTTCCGGGCGCGATCGCGAGCGTTCCGGACGGGATGGCGTCCGCCGTGCTCGTGGGCGTGAATCCGGTCTACGGGCTGTACGCCAGCATGGCCGGGCCGATCGGCGGCGGGGTCGCGGTCAGCACCCGGCTGATGGTGGTCACCACCACGACGGCCGCGGCGCTCGCCGCCGGCTCGACGCTGGGCGCCTTCTCGGGGGCCGACCGCCCCGAGGCTCTGTTCCTACTGTCCGCGCTGGCGGGAGTTTTCATGATCGCCGCGGGCATGCTGCGCTGGGGGCGCTTTACGCGTTTTGTGTCGGTGTCGGTGCTGACCGGGTTTCTGACTGGCGTGGCGGTGAATATTGTGCTGGGGCAGCTCGGCGACCTGCTCGGCTCGCCGCAGAAGGGCAGCCCCGCGGTGGTCAAGGCGTGGAACGTGATCACCCATCCCGCCGAGATGTCGCTGACCGCGGCAGCGGTTGGCGTCTCGGCGCTGGTGCTGATGGTGGTGTTGAGCCGGACACGGATCGCGTCCGTCGCCTCGCTGGTGGCGCTGGCCGTGCCGACGCTCGTGTCGCTCGGCGCTAGCAGCCTTATTCGCGTTGAGGACTCGGGCCAGATTCCCAGCGGTGTCCCCACACCGCACCTTCCGCAGCTGTCGCTGCTCACCTCGCTCGATCTGGTTGCCGGAGCGGCGGCTGTCGCGGTGATCGTGCTCGTTCAGGGGACCGGGGTGGCGGAGGCGGCACCGAACCCTGACGGCTCGCAGTCGGATCCGAACCGGGACTTCATCGGGCAGGGGATCGGAAATGTCACCTCGGGCTTGTTCCGTGGGCAGCCGGTGGGCGGCTCGGTCAGCCAGACCGCGCTGAACGTCGCGGCGGGCGCGCGCAGCCGCTGGGCGTCGATCTTCTCTGGACTGTGGATGCTCCTGATCCTGGTGCTCTTCTCAGGAGTGGTCGGGAAGATCCCGATCCCCACGCTCGCCGCGGTGTTGATCTTCGCCGCGGTGAGCTCGCTGCGCGCCGGGCGAATCGACACCGTCCTGCGCACAGGTCTGCCGTCGCAAGTCGGCTTCTTGGCGACGTTCACGGCGACGCTGCTCCTCCCCGTGCCCGCCGCGGTCGGCATCGGCGTGGTCCTCTCGCTGCTGCTCCAACTCAACCAGGAAGCGGTCGACCTGACCGTGGTGCGGCTCGCGCCCGACACCGACCACCGTCTCGTGCAGGCGCCCGCGCCCACAACCCTCCCCAGCCGCGAAGTGACGCTCCTGGACGTTTACGGAAGCCTGCTGTTCGCCGGCGCCCGAACGCTCCAAGCGCGCGTCCCGGACCCGGCTGGATCTGAGCTGCCGGTGGTTGTGCTGCGACTGCGCGGCCGCACCACGCTCGGGGCGACCGCATTCATCGTCCTCGCCGACTACGCCGAACGGCTGCGCTCAGCAGGCGGGCACCTATTCCTCAGCGGTGTGGAACCTGACCTCCTTGACCAACTGCAGAAGTCCCATCGCGTCGACCTCCAGGACGCCGTGACCGTGGTCCCCGCTTCCGACGCGATTCTAGAATCAACACAGCAGGCCTACGACGACGCGGAGGCATGGCTCGCCGCCCACACCGCCCAGCCACGATGAGCGCAGGATCGCTACGGGACGACCTTGGCCTGCTCGGAGGAAGCTCTGGAGGCGTACTTTCCGGCGGACGCCGTCCGGGCTCAGCTCAGCAGGCCGATCACGCCCTTGACGATGAGGAGTGCGCCGACCGCGGCGAAACCGCGCACCGCGAACACGTGCCTGTGTCGGCTGACCCAGGCCTTGGCTCGATCGATGGCACGTGGTGTCCACTCCGGGGCGATCAGGAAGCTGGCGAGCGGAACCTCGAGAAGCCACAGCATCACCAGGTTGAAGCCGATCACGATCAGCACTGTCGCCGTCGTCGAATACTTCAGCTTGTGGATCTGATCGAGGCCGGCCAGGTAGGAGGCCCCAGGGAGCGTGAGCAACGCTCCGATCACGAACGTGGTCCGCGCAGACCCTTTGCTCAGCTCCCGTTGCCACCGCGGCGGCCCCTTGTCGGGCTTTGCGGCTTTGCGCTCTCGCCGGCGCTCGCTGAAGCGTTCGTGGCGCCCGGTGTAGAGGACGAACGCGACGGCCAACGCGATCGCCCCCAACGCGATGTCCACCGCGGGGCTGATGGTGTTCTGGGTCGTGTTGGTCGTGCTCGAGTTCGACAGCGAGAACACGATCACCAGTCCGAGCGTGATGCTCGTCATGTACGCGCCGAGGAGATAGCCAAGCATCAGCTTCGACGGACTCGGAAGCAGCAGCATCACCGTCGTAGCCGCGACCAGCGTCGGGTTAAGCGACGCGGTAAGCGACAGGAGGACTACTTGGCCCACTGGCGTCGATCCTCGTTGATAAAGGTGCGCTGGCCGATCGTCGCCGAGCCGCTTTGCGCTCGATGCCCTCGAATCCGATGGCGGGTCCGTGACGCGGTCGTCGTCATGAACCCGCCAGGAGTTCGAGATTCTGGCAGCGACGCGGGTTACGGGGCACCGGCGGCTCCTGCCGTGGCACGCTCGGTGGGTGCGATGAACGCGCCGAGGATCCACAGGATCGGAATGATGAAACCGAGCCAGAACATCCAGTAATGCCCCTTACGGAAGGTAGCTAGGCCGAAGTAGACCCAGCAGGCTACGTACACGATGCCCAACAAGATCCAGAGGAACGTCATGGTTTCACAGTCCCCTCAAGTTAGTGTCAGGTCAGGTTCGCCGACGCCCGTCCGCGGTGTGCGCATCTGCCGAGAGACACCCGCCGGAAGCGAGAAGTCACGAGGGTCAGGATCAGCCAATTGGCTGGCCTGTGCGTTCGGTCTCGTCTTGATGATGAGGCGGTACCGGGTAGGCCATATGTAGCGCCTAGCATGCCTGACGTCGCCCGCGATTGAACGGGGTGGGCCCAGGATCACCCGGGTGATCCGCGCTCGAGCAGGCCGAGCGGCCCCGCACGGACGACAGCCTCCGTGTCCTCGATGTCGGATCTCCTAGCTTCACGCCCGGAGAAATTTCAACGTTTTGGATCGTGATGTGCATGAGCCTTGGTGACATCACCAAGGTGGTGACGTCACCTCCTTTGCGTGATGCCGAAGCGCCCCGATCGCAACCGTTAGTCCCAACGTGCTCGGCAATCGGAAAGACCGTCATGAGCTATCGACCTTTGGAGCCCACCGTCGGGGACACGCTCGTCTCGATGACCGGTGAGCGGTCCGGTCTCGACCCCACACGGACTTATCATACGCACCGCCTCGCTGGCGGCCGTCGACGCGGGCTCCCGTCGCAGGCGTCATCGGCGGATCGGTCGCAGGTCGAGCCTGACTCCGATAGCGCATCTCAGGAAAAGGCGGCCGAGACCGACAACCGACCCGCGGTGGCGAGCAGCGGCAGCAGTAAGCCCTCGAGCGCGGCTGCTGTCTCCATTCTGGACTGACCGACCAGCCGCGCGGTGTCGGGTGGATCCTCGATCAGCGTCCGCGCCGCCACGGTGCCGAAAACGGCCGTGACGCTCGCGACCCCAACGGCGATCAGGGCCCACACCGACGCGCCGCCAGCGACGAGCACGGTCATCGCGCCGAGACCGGCCAACGCGAGAATCGCTTGGCCGGCAAGCGAGACCAGCTGCGGCCTGCGGCGCCAAGCGCGAGGCCGGCCACAAACACCCAATTGGTCAATGCAACCCAGTCCATGGCGTCAGCCGCTCATCGCGCCGTGAAGCTGGACCCAGCCACGGGCGACTGCGCCGCCGCCACTGGACGCTCGACGCTTTCTAGCTCACCGTCCATAACCCGGCTCTCGCGGGCTCCGAACATCGACCCGAGTGCGGTGACGCCCACGCTGAGGCGCCGGCCTCCGACGCCGCCGAGGTAGAACAGGTGCACGCCGATGTACATGAGAAAGGCGATCAGACCCGAGAGCCGGTGGCCCCTGACCTCGCACACGGCCTTGCCGCGACCCACGACCGCGAGCGCGCCCTTGTCGAAGTACCTGAACGGCGTGGACGCGCCGGGTTTACCCTGGCGGATCGCCTCGGCCACGTGCCGCCCCTGCTGGATCGCCACGGTGGCCAGTCCCGGAAGCGGCTTGCCATCCGGACCCGCGAGCTTGGCAGCGTCGCCGATCACCGAGATCTCAGGATGCCCGGGCACCGTCAGGTCGGGGTTGACCTCGACGTGCCCGGCCGGGTCAGTGCTGGCAGAGGTGGCGCGCGCCAGAACCTCCGCGATGCCTGCGGTGCGCACGCCGGCCGCCCAGATCACCGTGCGGGTGGCGATCTGCTCGGTCTTGTCGGCGGTCTTTACTGTCACGCCGCCGGAGTCGATACCGGTCACCATCGCTTGCTCGCGGACGGTCACGCCCAGCTCGCCGAGCTCCGCGGCGACTTTGGCCGAGGTGGGGTCGCTGAACGCCGCGACCACGCGCTCACCGGCGTCGAGCAGGACCACCCGCGCTGCACGAGGGTCGATCCGGCGGAAGTCTCGCTTCATCGTCCGGCGGGAGAGGATCGCCAGCTGCCCAGCGATCTCCACCCCGGTCGGGCCGCCGCCGATAACCACGAACGTCAGCCACTCGTCCCTTTGCGTGGGATCGTCCGCCCGCTCGGCCTCCTCGAACGCGCCGAAGATCCGGTCGCGGAGATCAAGCGCGTCCTCGAGCGTCTTCAGGCCACACGTCACCTCCCGCCACTCGTCGTGGCCAAAGTAGGACGTCTCACCGCCGCAGGCAAGAATCAGGCTGTCGTACTCGAGCCCCTCGCCGCGATCTAGCACGACTTGGCGGCGCTCGACGTCGAGGTCGGTCACCGCCGCCATCAGAACGGTCGTGTTCGACTGGCGCTTCAGCATGTGCCGGTGCGGCGCGGCGACCTGGCCGGATGTAAGCGCGCCGGCCGCCACCTGGTAGATCAGCGGCTGGAACAGGAGGTGGTTGTGTCGGTCGACGAGTGTCACGTCCACGTCCGCCTTCTTCAGGCGCTTGGCAGCCTCCATCCCGCCGAATCCACCTCCGACGATCACCACGCGGCGCCTGGGCCGCCGAGTGCCGTTGCTAGACATGGGCCGGCTCCTTCTGCACCGTCGGCGTTGCCGTCCGCTGAAGCAGAAGGCACGCCTTCGCGAGGTCGTCGTTCAGCTCCTGGATCCGCGGCTCGTGCGAGACGCGGGGGAACGGGTATGGCGTGCTGGCGGACGGCTCGAGCCGCGAGGCGACCTTGACAAGGCGCTCCATCAGGTCACGCGCTCGCTGCATTCGCCGATGATGGCCAGCCGGCTCGCGACCGGTGGCTGTCCCGCTCGCTGTTCGTTCGTGTCTGACCGTGCTCATGTCACCACGCGGGTTGATGTCAACGTCCGTAACCGGAAAATGACCTTGTCTGCAGCCTCGGGACCGCACGGTCCCTTCTAGGGTCTACACCGCGCCGGAGGCGCGTGCGGCTGCGCGTTCGGTAGGTGCGAGGAATGCCCCGATGATCCACAGGATCGGGAAAATGAATCCGATCCAGAACATCCAGTAATGCCCCTTGCGGAACGTCGCCAGGCCGAAGTAGACCCAGCACGCTACGTACACGATGCCCAACAAGATCCAGAGGAAAGTCATGCTTTCACGGTTCCTTTCGATCTACGGTAGGTGGTCGTCATCGACTCCGGCTGGTTGCTCTTTATCGATGACGAGGGAGTGACAGTCGAGCCCCAGAATGCCTGACATGGGTCACGATTTGAACGGCTCGGGCCCAGGATCACCCGGGTGATTGACTGGGGTCGAGCGGGCCGAGCGCCCCGGCGCGGACGGCACCAGATGACATTCGACGCTCCTGATACCGGTCGGTCCGAGATCGGGCGCCCGCGGTGGATGCCGGGACTCACGGACCTCCCGGGCAGCGCGACCGCACGTGTACCTCGATCCGTCGCGTTCGACTTGCAGACGGCGCCATCGACCGAGCGGCCGCGGACGGCACACGGTGCTCACAGATCAGTGATCGAGAGAGAGGAACGTGACCGCCATCATTCTCGCCAACGAGATGCTCAGGAACGCGTTGTAATTCACAAGCTGAAAGCGTTGCCGCCGTTGGCAATGATTGCCTGACCGGTGATCCACCTTGCGTAGTCTCCGGCGAGCATGAGAACACCTTCGGCGATGTCTTCCGCCTCGGCCATGCGATGAATGACCTGGCGGCCACGGCTGCCGCTGACGACCGGCTCCGGCAGGTCGTCGGTCATCGGCGTGCGCGTGAGCGAGGGGAGCACGGCGTTGACGGTGATGCCGTCGTCCCCGAGCGTCGCCGAGAGCGCACGTGTGAATCCGACGACGCCCATCTTGCTTGTGCGGTACGCGATCGAGACGGGGCTGGCGATCGCGACGGTAGCTGAGGAGACGTTTGGGGCACTGACAGCTGGGGCGAGACGGCGGGTGAACGACTCGGCCACTCCACGCTGGACGAGGATCTGCGACGCGGCGGGTGCAGGCCTTACCCGTTGTTGTAGTAACTGCCCTCGAGGGCACCGCAAACCGGGCGTTCGAGGTCGGGATCATCGAAGACGACGAAGTCGTTTTTTCGTTGACCCCGCCCGAGTCGCCTGGCTGATGACGACCGCGTTGCCGACGGCCAGCGCGGGTGCGATCTTCCCCCCGGTATGAATCGGCGGTCAGTTGAAGGGGATGACCGCGCCGACCATGTCGAACGGCTCGAGCACGGTAGCCGAGTAGTTGCCATTCCTCGCTGACGTGAAAGTCGCCGGGGATCTTGTCGACCGTGCTTCCGAAGAAGCAAAAACCCCGACCAGGAAGCGAATATCCACGTCCCGTGCATCCGCCACCCGCTTGCTGGCACGCTCATCGATGCTCCGCCACTGCCGATCAGTCGTAAAGGCGTTGCAGAATACGTTCGTATGTCTTGCTGCTCGCGAAGCGCCGTCGCGACGCGCTCGTTACCCGGGTCAGTCTCGCGGGGCTAGAGCCCTGTCTGCGCTTTGACGCGTCCTCTCTTGACGGCGGCCGAAAGCGCCGCGTAGTCGAGTTCGTTCTGATCGGCGTAGATCTCGGCGAAGTCGGCCAGCGCCCTGTCCATGGCGTCGCCCGACCCGAGGTACGCGCTGATCGTGACGGCGTCGCCGGAGCGCGCGTGTGCGCGCGCGAGGGTCTGGCCGCAGATCTCGGCGTACGCACCAAGCTCTCTGGGCTTCATCCCCTCGATGATCGCCGAGCCCTTGTTGTCCCAGAGCTGGCGCATGTAGAAGTCGAGCTTGTCGCCGTTCGGGGTGGTGATGCGCTCCCAGCCGAGCATGACGTCGCTGGCGGCCTGCATCAGTCGCTGGCCCTCGACCACCCGCTGGCCGTGATTGGCGTACTGGCTCTTGCCCAGGAACGGCTCCAGCACCGAGGGCTGCGCCTCCTTGAGCTGCAGGAACAACGGATCGTCGCTGCCGCGACCAAGCATCAGAATGATCCACGCGCGCGTGCCGACGCTGCCGACACCGACAACCTTGCGTGCCGCGTGCACGTAACGAAAGCGCTCCAGCAGATGCTTGCGATCGCCCTGCAACGTGCGCCGGTAGCCACGGATCACTCCTCGCGCGAACGCCTCGACATCTCCGCCGCCTGCGAGGTCGTCGATCGGCACGATCAGCGGCGGGTCACCGGCGATCCGCGGCTCACCGTCGACGACCGTCGTGAGCTTGCTGAACGCCCGCAGGCTGTCCTTCGCGCGCGTCTTGGCGGCGTTTTTCTCCATCACCTTGCGGCGCTTCGCGCTCGCCGCACTCTGAAAGTGCGCGATCAGCGCCTCGGCGTCCACCCGCGAATACCACAGATCGAACGTCTTCATCGACGCGAGATCCCGCATCGCCTCACGATATGCCCGCGTCACCGCCAAGTTCACCGCACGGCGCTGACCGGGGCGAAACCCCAGATCGCGTCCTGCGACCGCGAAGCTAGCGACCAGACGCTTGAGATCCCACTCAAACGGCCCCGGCAGCGTCTCATCAAAATCGTTGACGTCAAACACGAGCCGGCGATCCGGCGCGGCGAACGCACCGAAGTTCGACAAATGCGCATCACCGCACAACTGCACGCGCAGACCGGTTCTCTGCGCGGCGGCAAGGTCCGCGGCCATCAGGTACGCCGCACCGCGATAGAACGTAAACGGCGAGACCAGCATCCGCCCGTAGCGGATCGGCACCAACTCCGGCACGCGCGAGGCGGCCTGCTCCTCCAAGAGCTCAACCGGGTCGCGACGAGCCGACGCTGCCACCCACTCGCCATGCACACTCCGCGGCACCTCAGCCCGTTCCGCCTTACCCCGCGCCGCACGCTCGCTCAGCGTGAGATGCGGGATCTTGCCGTTGCCCTCGAACCCTGCCACCGCTGGGCGTGTGGCACTGGCCGATGACTTACTCGTAGCACTCATGTTTGCGGCTCCTTTTGTGATGATTTTCTTCGACTCTGACGCTTGCCGACAACACGGTCACCCGCTTGGCAACTGTTACGGGGTTGGCGCCGAATCAGACGCCGACGCCGAGGTCGGCGCCGGCGGGCGTGTTATGACGAGCGTCACGACGTACGCGACGACGACGCCGACGATGATCAGTGGCTCGACCTTGGGTCCGGCGTGTGATGTCAGCAGCGTCGCGAGTACCACCGCTGAGAGCGGCAGCCGGAGCACGGCGACGATCGCGACGCCCATCCCTACCGGTACGGCTGCCGATAGGGGAAAGCCCGGGAGATGCGAACACATGATCCCCGCCGCAGCCCCGAGGAACAGCGCCGGGAAGGTCGGCCCCCCGCGGTAGCTGCCGAGTGACAGGGCATACGCCAGTCCCTTGAACACGACCAGCCACGCCAACGCGGCCAGCGACCAGGTTCCGGCCTGACTGACGAGTCCCGGGAGCTGGTCCTGGCCAGAGAACAGAACCTCGTCGACGCCCTTGCCCGTGATCTGCGAGAACGCGATCGCGAGCCCGCCGATGATCAGACCGATCGCCGGCAGGACCAGAAGCATTTGCCGACGAGAGACGAATCGATGCGTGAGCAGACCGCCGCGCATGACAAAGCTCGTCACGACCGCGACCGCGATCGCCAACGCGATCGTCCACCCGAACTGACCGGCCGTCAAGTGGCCGAGCGCCGAGAGCGGTAGCGGGCCGAGCGCGTAATCGTGAGTGCTTAGCCCCGACAACGATCCTACTCCGAGTGACACGAGCGACCCGATTCCGGCCGACAACAGTCCAGGAACCAGCAGGAGCCGGAGCCTGGGGCCGCCGATCGCGGTCGCCTCGATCAGGATCACTGCCGCGATCAGCGGGGAGGCGAAGATGAACGACATCGCGGCGAAGCTCCCGGCGGCGGTGACCAGCATCAGCGCCTGCGGCGGCGTGTCGCGGCGAGTGAGGCTGATCGTCGCGCCAGCGACTCCCGCGCCTAACACGATCAACGGGGCCTCCGGTCCGAGGACCAGCCCGAAGCCAAGCGTCGCCAGGCCCGCGAGGAGCACTCCCGGCACGATGTCTGGTCCCGAGGGGCCACCGGTCGACAGGCCCTTCGCGGGGATATGCCCGCCGTCGCCCGGGAGCCGGGTGATCGCCACCGCCACGATCAGCGCACCCACGGCCAGGACCGGAAGCGACCACCACTTCGGCGGGCCGTTCTGATAGCCGACCGCATGCGGGAGGTGCACATACAGCTCCTGCTGGATCTGGAAGATCGCCTCGAGAAAGCACCAGGCCACGATCGATACGACCACCCCGATGACCGCGACCACCACCAGCAGGCCGACAAACGCCCTGCTCCCGATCGTCGCATCAGCCTGCTCAGCGGACAGCTCCGGCGGAGTGCTGGCGTCGGCCATACGCTAAACCGCTATACGGGCGGCCGTCAGCACGAGCAGGCCCGTCCCCAACCGTCCCTCTGCGAGCGGCTTTGGCTTTGTGGATTGGTGGTTGGCTGCCTTGGTGGCCAAGGCAGCGAGAGGGTCAGGACGGTGCCGTGTCCGGGTGTGGAAGTGATTCTGAGAGTGCCATCGAGCGTTTGGGCACGCTCGCGGATGTTTCTCAGCCCAGCGCCGTCGGGAGTCTCTACCGGGTCAAACCCCCGACCGTCGTCTTCGATCCGCACGGCGAGGACGCCGTGGTTGGGGTGCAAGCCGAGCTTGACTCGGGCGGAAGGACCCGCGTGTTTTACGACGTTCTGGATCGCTTCGGAGCAGCAGAGGTACATCGCGGCCTCGGCTTCATGGGTGCTGCGGGGCGTGGTTCCCGCGATATTCACGCTGATCGGTACGCGCGCCGCTTGCGCGCGGAGTGCTTCGGCGAGGCCAAGCTTGGCGAGCGGAAGCGGGTAGATCCCGTGGGCGATTTCTCGCAGCGATGCGAGCGCGGCCGCGGCGTGGTCTTCGAGGGCGACGAAGGTGGCGGCGAGCGCGGACGGTGTGGTGCAATCCTCTTCGGCAATTTTGAGCCTGAGCATCAATGAAAAGAGCTCGTTCTGGACGCCGTCGTGCAGGTCGCGCGCCAGGCGCCGCCGCTCGTCCACGCGAGCGAGCGCAGAGGTCGTTGGGGCGAGTCGCAACTTGGTCCTCGGTTCCAGGTTGCTTGTGAGCACCGACCGCGGTTGCCAGTCGCTGCGCTCGCCGGCTTCTCCGTGTCCGTCGCGGGTGCCGACGATCGTGGAGGTCTGCGAGCGTGTGGCGCCCCCGTGCCCGTCCACATGCTCGCCCATTTCGAGGTTGGACATGCTCCCTCAGATGACAGATGTGCCGACTCCACTGGTCCCCGGATTGACCCGGGCGCCCAATTGACTGGGCGGCGACATGATCGCTCTGGATGCTCGGCTTGTCATCGGAGCGGAGTAGAGTTCACCCGGGTGATTCGTAGTCACCCGGGTGATCGGGGGATCCGGAGTTGCATGGGATGAGTTCGCAGACTGCGCAGATTGATGGCCCCGGTTTTCGGGTGATCGAGCCGAAGCTGATGCCGCCGAGGGTTCACCCCGGGATGCTGCGGCGGGCGCGGCTGCTCGACATGCTCGATGACGACGCCGCGGGCTCTTTCACCGTCCTGAACGCGGCGGTCGGTTACGGCAAGACGACGCTGGTGCGGTCGTGGTGCGTTGAGCGTCCCGAGGCCGTGATTTGGTTGACGCTTGACTCGGTCGACGACGACCCGGTGCGGTTGTGGACGCATCTGGCGACGGCGGTGGAGCGGCTCGGTGAGGGCTTTGGACGTCGCGCGCTTATGTGTCTCGCGGTCCGGGGTGCGACCGTCGAGACGGCGGTCGATGAGCTGATGAACGGCCTCGTCGCCTACGGGCGGCGGGTGAGCATCGTGCTCGATGACCTGCACGCGGTCCGTAGCGAGTCTTCGGTGGGGTCGATCGCCTATGCGCTCGAGCGGTTGCCTGCGAATGTACGTCTGCTTGCCTCGACGCGGTCGGACCCGGCGATCGGCCTGGGGCGTCTGCGGGCGCGTCGGGTGCTGACCGAGGTCCGGGCGCACGAGCTCGCTTTCACGGTCGATGAGACGCGCGAGCTGGTCGTGCGTGAGGGGATCGGCTTGTCGAACGAGAGCGTGGAGTTGCTCGTCGATCGCACCGAGGGGTGGCCGGCGGGTCTGTATCTGGCGGCGTTGTGGCTTCGCGATCTTCGGGACCCCGACGGGGGCGTGCGGGATTTCGCTGGTAGCGCTCGCCAGGTTGGCGAATATCTCGGCGACGAGGTTCTGACGGCGCTCGCGCCCGAGATCAGGGACTTCCTGGTGCGCACCTCGGTGCTGCCGCGTTTCACGCCGGAGTTGTGTGACGCGGTTCTCGGTCGCGAGGACTCGGCTGCGGTGCTCGCGGAGCTCGCGCGCTCGAACATGTTCCTGGTCGCGCTCGACGCGCGCGGGGAGTGGTATCGCTACCACCATCTGTTTGGCGAGTTTCTGCAGCTCGAGCTGGGTCGGGAGGACGCGCGTGAGCTGCGTCGCCGCGCCGCGGGCTGGTGTCGCGCGCACGGGCGCGCGGAGGACGCGATCGAGTACGCCGCGGCTGCTGGGGACGCGGAGATGGTGGCCGAGGTGCTGATCGAGCGCCACCTCGAGTTCATTTGGGGGGGGCGGCTCGGGCAGTTCCTTGGTTGGGTGCGCTGGCTTCCTGTCGAGCTGCTGGTTGAGCACCCGGTGCTCCCTGGGGCGGGTGCGGTCGCTGCTGCGTTGCTCTCCGCGCCGGAGGTCGAGGTTCACCGGCTGCTGGCGGTCGCGGAGCGCGCTCGCCGTGAGCGGCCGGAGCTTTGGTTGCCGTATCTCGAGGCGGGCGTCGAAGCCGCCCGTTCGCAGATAATCGAGGGTGGCGATGTGGGCGCAGCTGTAGAGCACGCCCGCCGTGCGGTCGCGGCCGCTCAGGAGGGCGCGGATGTGTTGAGCGTGAGCGCCCTCGGGTGCCTGGCCCAAGCCCTGTTCTTCGCTGGCGAGCTCGACGAGGCGCGCCGGGTCGCGGTGCAGACGGTCGAGCGACCCGACGCGCCGGGCGTCCCCGACGCCTACGTCGGAAGCCTCGGGCTGCTCGCGCTGGTCGACGCCGAGCAGGGGCGGACCGAGAGCGCGGAGGCGTGGGCTCGGCAGTCGTTGGCTTCGCGCGGCAGAACTTCCAGGCAGACTCGTGGGTTGCCTCACTCGGCGCATCTGGGGCTTGCGCTGGCATGTGCGGCCACGGGCCGCCTCGACGAGGCCGAACGCGAGGCGCTGCGCGGCGAGCATCTGCGACGCTCACCACAGCCGACCGTCGCCCACGCGCACGCGCTGCTCGTACTCGCCCAGGTGCGGCTGGCGCGAGCGCGGCTGGCGCGCGCCGAGGGCGACCTCGAGCGCGCAAAGCGTGCGATCGCGGGGTTTCCGGATCCGGGTCGGTTGCCGGCGATCGTGGCCACGATCGAGCAGACCCTCAGCGCGGCTCGGGCGAACACCGAACACGGCGGCCTCGTCGAAGAGCCCAGTCGGGCCGAGCTCGCCGTGCTGCGAGGCCTCGCGGCTGGTCTGTCCCGACGGGAGATCGGCGCGCAGCTCTACATCTCGCTGAATACCGTCAAGAGCCATACGCGTGAGCTGTACCGAAAACTAGGTGCTGCATCGCAAGCGGAGGCGGTCGCCTGCGCGGAAGAGCTCGGTTTGCTGGAGACCGGTCAATCACCCGGGTGATCTTCGGCTGGAGCCGTTCAAATCGCGGCCCACCTCAGGCATGCTGAGGCGAGGATGTCAACAACCCGCTACTGCCTCGTCGTCAAGGGCGAGCTTGGAGCCCGCTATGCCTCGGCTTTTGAAGGAATGACGGTCTCCGCCCATGACGGCATCACCGAGATAACCGGAGGGATCATTGACCCCGCCCATCTCCAGGGACTGCTCGAGCGGATCGCCGGCTTGGGCCTCACGCTGCGCAGCGTCAACCCGCTCGATACAGAAAACGGTGAGGCGGCCGCACCGCGCCACTTGAACCGTCCGAATCCAGGGCGGCCATGACCCGGCACTCTGAGTCGAACCAGACTGACCGTCGGTACCTCTCGCTAACGGCGACGATTGGGTGGCAAATGCACATACCACAGGCCGAGGGTGGCGACCTCCATCCCGGCACTAACTCGGAAGGGACCGTGGAACCATGACTTTTCTGTGGATCTTGTTGGCTATCGTGTACATCGCGTGCTGGGTCTACTTCGGCTTGGCGACGTTCCGTAAGGGGCATTATTGGATGTTCTGGATCGGCTTCATCATTCCGATTCTATGGATCGTCGGCGCGTTCATCGCGCCCACCGACCGCGCTGCGGCACGAGCGGCGGGGACTGTAGGGTGAAATCAAGCCTCAGCGGTGGCATTGGAGCTGCAGCCGGCGCGAGTCGCCCCGGCAGTGGATCTCAATAGCGAGACCGAATACGCGGCTGCCATGATCCCCTCGGCCCCGAGAGCGAAGTGAACAATCCGACACCCCAAGGAGATCACTATGAGCCAGAGTCATCTTGTCATTGACTTCCCGATTAGGGGTGCCGCCATCGCCAAGACGCTACCCGAGGAACTGCCCCCGTTGATGCCCGATCTCGCGAAAGCGCAGGACGACATCGGTACCGTGCATTTCTCCCGTTTCATGGTCGAGGGCGACGAGAAGCTCCTCTTCCTCTCGGACATCGACGGGGAGATCGACGAGCATATTGGGCGGCTCGTGGAGAGTGCCGCCCCCGTCCTCGATGCGATCTTCGAACACGTGGAGGACCCGCCACGCACGCCTGTGGCTGACAACCACGAGAGGGTCGCCGAATGGCTGAAGCAGCATGTCCGCGAGCCTCTAGAGACGTACTTCGCCTACCCGGACGCTTCGGTTCAGGACATCAAGGCGTATGCGCGTGCGGCGGGCTTTACGGGCACGACCTCACAGAACCCCTTGCTGACATACATGACCTTCAAATCACATCTACGAGCGACGGCTCTGCGGCTGGTCGGCCCAGCCCTGGTGGAAAAGAAGGGGCAGGAAGGGATGGAAACCATCGGGACGGTGCATGTGGCTCACTGGGTCCCCTTTGAGAACAGCCACATCGGCTTCTGGACGGTCTATGACGGTGACATGGAGAAATACATCCAGGACTTCGCAGAGGAGATCTCGGTCGTTTTCGATGCTGTCTTTCCACATCTTGAAAGTGCGCCGCCAACTCCGGTCGCCAAGAACGCGCAGGCGTTCTATCAGTGGGCGTTGGACAACAACTATCCACCGATCGGGTTTTACAGCGCCTATCCGGGCCTCTCGGTTCAGGACATTCGAGCCCTGCTGGCCGATCGCGAGTCACACTCCGTCACCCCTTGACAGAACTGGGTGTCCACCGAAGGAGATCGCTATGAGCCAGAGTCATCTTGTCATTGACCTCCCGATTAGGGGTGCCGCCATCGCCAAGGCGCTACCCGAGGAGCTGCCTCCGTTGATGCCGGATCTTGCGAAAGCGCAGGACGACCTCGGTACGGTGCATTTCTCGCGATTCATGGTCGAGGGTGACGAGAAGCTTCTGTTCCTTTCGGACATCGACGGCGAGGTCGACGAGCACATTGCGCGGCTCGTGGAGAGTGCCGGCTCGGTGTTTGACGCCATCTTCGAGCACGTGGACGACCCCCCAGCCACGCCCGTGGCAGATGACCCTGTGAGGGTCGTCAAATGGCTTAAGCAGCACGTCCGCGAGCCTCTGGATACGTATTTCGCTTACCCTGACGCGTCGGTTCAGGACGTCAAGGCGGCCGCGCGCGCGGCCGGATTCACGGGCGGCACCTCGCAGAGCCCCTTGCTGACATACCTGGCCTTCAAGTCACATCTGCAGGCCTTCGCCGTGAAGCTCGTCGCGGGGGCTCTAATCGGAGAGAAGGGACATGAAGCGTCGGATTCCATCGGGACGCTGCATTTCGCTGATTGGGTGGCCTTTGAGCACAACCACTTGGGCTTCTTCACGATCTATGACGGCGATTTTGAGAAGTACTTTCAGGACTTTGCAGACAAGACCTCGTTCGTCTTTGATGCCCTCTTCCCGCACGTCGAGGGCGGGCCACCGACCCCGGTCGCGAAGAACGCGCAGGCGTTCTATCAGTGGGGACTTGACAACAATTACCCGGCGATCGGGTTCTACAGCGCCTATCCAGGCCTCTCGGTTCAAGACATCCGCGCGCTGCTGGCCGACCGCACGGCGCAACCGGCCACCAGTTGACGTCGACACCTCTGGCGTCGCATGTTTACAAATCAATTCCCAGTTTGGCCGCGGCCAAGAAGTGCAGCTCACAGAGGGCACCGGGGATGAAAGGCCCCGGGCTTCTTCGCCGGTGGCTTGGCCGGGGGGGGCGTGAACCTCTCGAGACCGAAGGCGGTTCGGCGACCGGGGACCGGGCGGCGCTTGACCTCGCGGACATTCAGGGGTTCGTTCTCCGCGCCTACAGGATGCTGATGGTGCGGCATTTCTTGTTGACCGTAGAAAGTCCGGCACAAGCGCGTAGGCAACTCGGGCGCCTCGTGAGCGGCGACGAATCCGACGTTCCTCAGATCACCACCGCGGCGGACTGGCACGTGGGGTTTGCGCCCGGACCGAGAGACGATCGCGCGGCTGCCCCGCGTCGCACGCCTGACTATTGCCTCAACGTCGGGATCACGTGGCCGGGACTGGTGGCGCTGGAGATCGAGGAACGCGTCCCAGCGCTGTCTTTCGGTTCATTTGGTGCGTTTATCGAAGGCGCCGCGCAGCGCGCGGAGTCGGTCGGAGAAATTGGACCAAGTTCGCCGCCGAACTGGATCGGGGGTTTTGGAGACGGGCACGATCACGTGCTGGTGACGCTGCACGCCATCAGCCCGGAGGCGATGGACGGCTACAGCGACCGCTTATGTGCCTGGCTTGCCGAAGGAGATGCCTTCCAAGAGATCTGGCGCCAGGACGGGATGGCGTTGATGGAGATGCAGAATGGCGAACCCGTGCCTACGTCCAAGATCCACTTCGGATACACCGACGGAATCACGATGCCCACGATTCGCGGCGGCCCGGAGCAATACCGCCCCGATCACCAGCGCCCCTGCGAGCCGTGGCTGTTCGTGTTGCGAGAAGACGCTGAGAACTACGACGTACCCGAGCCACACGAACTCGGCGTGAACGGCAGCTTCGCAGTCTTCAAGAAGGTCGAGACCGACGTCGTGGGCTTTGAAGACTTCTTGCAGTCGAACAAGGACAGGATCGACCCCGAGCTGCTGGCCGCGAAAATGTGCGGGCGATGGCGCAACGGCGTTCCTCTTGCCTTGTCACCGAACACGGATAGCCCTGCGGGCGGGATTTCGCCGGACCAGTTGAACAATTTCGGCTACGTGGACGCCGATGGTTCGGGAGATCCGAAGGGGATCCGCTGTCCCGTCGGGGCGCACATACGCCGCGTCAATCCCCGCGGTCAACCGGTCGCCGGCCAAGGGGTGCCCGGCGGCAGCAACAACTCTCACCGGCTGATTCGCCGCGGTCTGCCGTACGGGCCGACCTACGATCCAAGCAAACCCTACGATGGCGTCGAGCGCGGGATGCTCTTTCATTTCATCAACTCGAACATCGAGAACCAATACGAGTTCGTGCTGCGACAGTGGGTCAACGACAGCGAATTCGCCGGGGCGGTCAGGCTTCACCCAAAGTCAAAAGATCCACTGATTGGCACCCAGAATCCACCGGAGAGCATTTTTGTCATGCCGCAGGCAAATGGAGCGCCGCCGATAGAGGTTACGGGTCTCTCGAGCTTCACCACGACCAAAGCCGCCGCGTACCTGTTTCTGCCGAGCATCACGGCCATCAAATTCATCGCCAGCCTGGGAGAAGGCCGGTAAGCCCCTGCAATTTCGGGAGCCGTGAGGCATGCAGAACACCTGGCATCGTTCAAAGCGTCCGCACCGGACCTGAAGGGAGAGTCGTAATGGCCGACACACCGACCGACGTGCTAGTCGCCGGCTATCCGGACATCGAGCAGGCGACCAAGGACTTCGAGTCGCTCGTCGCGCTCGTCAGAGACGGGCAGGTCTCGATCGAGGGCGTGATCCTGGTGACGCACGCCGAGGACGGGAGTGTCGCGGTGCGGCAGACGGGCGATAACCTGGGTCGTAAGGGGTTGGGTTGGGGCGGCGGGGTCGGGCTCGCGGTGGGCTTGTTCGCGCCGCCGCTTTTGGCGTCGGTCGCTGTTGGGGCCGTTGCGGGCGGGGTGATCGGCAAGTTCGTTGACCACCGCGTCGAGCAGGACATCCACGACAAGATCGGTGAGAACCTGCCGCCGGGATCGGCTGGAATCATCGCGGTGTTCGATGACGAGCAGCGGCTCGGGGTCGAGCAGGCGCTCGCGGGGGCGGTGCTCCGCTCGGTTGTCCAGGGTGACAAGCAGGGCACCGCCGCCTTGAAGGAGTCGCTCGCCGAGGCGATGGGGAAGTTCAGTCCGGACCGCACGGTGCTGCCGATCCCCGATCCGAACTTCGGCGGCACGGTCGGGCGCACACTGGACGCGTCGGTCGCTGATTGGACCATCAATATGACTCCGTCGCCGCCGGACGGCGCGCCGAATGTGTTGCTCGTTTTGATCGACGACGCGGGTTTCGGCAACCCGTCGACGTTCGGGGGCCCGTATCCACCCCGAACATGACGCGGGTGGGCGAGCAGGGGCTCAGGTACAACCGCTTCCACGTGACGGCGCTGTGCTCGCCGTCCCGGGCCGCGATGCTGACCGGGCGCAACCACCACACGGTGGGGTTCGGGTCGATCGGCGAGCTGCCGGGCCCGTTCCCCGGCTACTCGGCGAGCGTTCCGAAGGACTGCGCTCCGTTCGTCCGGGCGCTCCAGGGCAACGGGTACAGCACCGCCGGTTTCGGCAAGTGGCACCTGACCCCGGATCACCTCCAGGGCGCGGCGGGGCCGTTTGATCGCTGGCCGAACGCGTGGGGATTCGATCACTTCTGGGGGATCCTCGGCGGCGAGACAGGTCAGTATGACCCGGTGATCACGCAGGACAACACGACGCTCGGCGTCCCGGTGGGCAAGGACGGGCGGGAGTACTACTGGCCGGACGACCTGACCGACCAGGCGGCCGGGTGGCTGCACACTGTCCGGGCGCAGGATCAGACGAAACCTTGGTTTATCTACTACTCGACGGGGTGCTCGCACGCGCCGCATCAGGTGGCGATCGAGTGGAGCGAGAAGTACCGGGGCAAGTTCGACCAGGGCTGGGACGCGCTGCGCGAGGAGACCTTCGAACGGCAGAAGAAGCTCGGCGTGATCCCGAACGACGCGGTGCTCACCCCGCGGCCTGACGCGCTCCCGGCGTGGGACTCTCTCTCTGACAGCGAGAGACAGCTGTACGCGCGGCAGATGGAGGTGTACGCCGGCTTTCAGGAGAACGCTGACTGGAACGTCGGGCGACTGCTCGACGCGGTGCAGGAGATGGGCGAGCTGGAGAACACGCTCGTC
This sequence comes from uncultured Solirubrobacterales bacterium, assembly GCA_963810015.1. Classification (GTDB taxonomy): domain Bacteria; phylum Actinomycetota; class Thermoleophilia; order Solirubrobacterales; family Solirubrobacteraceae; genus Palsa-465. The sequence continues at coordinate 21,511 of CAWEMC010000029.1, read as the reverse complement.
TTCTACATCTTCGGCGATAACGGCGCGAGCATCGAGGGCACGATCACCGGCTCGTTCAACGAGTTGACGATGCAGAACGGGATCGCCCTCACCGCCGAGCAGCAGCTCTCGCTGATCGACCGCTACGGAAGTCTGGACGCCTGGGGCACTGACGCGTTCGCGCCGCATTACGCGAGCGCTTGGGCGTGGGCCGGGAACGCTCCGTTTCAGTGGGGCAAGCAGGTCGCCTCGCACCTGGGTGGCACGCGCAACGGCATGGTCGTCTCCTGGCCGCAGCGAATCACCGACGCCGGCGGATTGCGTTCCCAGTTCACCCACTGCATCGACGTCGGGCCGACGATTCTCGAAGCGGCCGGGATCCCCGAGCCCAAGGTCGTGGACGGGATCGCGCAGAAGCCGATGGAGGGAACGAGCTTCCTGTATAGCTTCGACGACGCAAACGCGGCCGAGCGCCACACCGTGCAGTACTTCGAGATCTACGGCAACCGGGCGATCTACAAGGACGGCTGGTGGGCCGCCTGCAAGCTCGACCGCATCCCCTGGGACGCCTCGCCGCCGACGATCGCGAGATTCGCTCCCGGAACCTACGACCCCGAGCAGGACACGTGGGAGCTCTACTACCTACCCGACGACTTCACCCAGGCTCACGACCTCGCCGGCGAGCACCCGGAGAAGCTCACCGAGCTCAAGGCGCTCTTCTGGGAGGAGGCCGAGAAGCACAACGTCCTGCCGCTGATGGCGGGGTTCTCGGTCTTCTTCGGGATCCTGCCGCCGATGCCGACGATCACGACGCACACCTTCTACGGCGACGTCGAGAACATCGCTTCCGGGATGATCCCCCGCGTCTACGGGCACTCCTATGCGATCGAGGCCGAGCTCTCAGTGCCGGAGCAGGGAGCCGAGGGCGTGATCGTCGCCGAAGCGGACGAGATGGGCGGCTTCTCGCTCTGGGTCGACGACAACGGGCTGCTGCACCACAGCTACTCGATGATGGGCGTCGAGCAATACCACCAGGCCTCGACCGAGCCGATCCCGACCGGGGATGTCACCGTCCGCATGCAGTTCGACGCCGACACGCCGGAGCGCTCGGCCGGGGGCAACGTCTCGCTCTACGCCAACGACCAGGTCATCGGCGAGGGCCGGCTGGAAAAGACCGTGTTTCTCCGTTTCTCCGCGTATGCCGGCATGGACGTCGGCCGCGACAACGGCCTGGTCGTCGACCGCGCGTACGCGGCCAAGGCTCCGTACGCCTTTACCGGCACCGTGAAGAAGGTCATCTTCGACCTCAAGCCGGCGGCCAGCCACGAGGACGAGGAAGCCCTGCACGAGGCCGCGGCCCACGGCGCGACGGCGCACGGCATCAGCGCCTAACTCGCCTGCTCCGGACAATGACGTATCAATCAAGCCCCACAAGGTAGATGCTGAGACGAAAGTGACCGAGCCGCCAACCTCTCACGCGAACGACGTCCAGCGTGCCCAGGATCAGGTTGTCGGAGGCGAATCGGCAGATCGCTCTGGGAAGGTGCCGCTGACGGCGCGTTTGATGCTGCATGACTCGCTGACCGCGCGCAGAGCGGCGGGGATCATCGCCGTGTTCACGGTGATGATCACGGTTGTGGGCGGGGTCCTCGAGCGGTTCCTCGACCACCAGGAGTACCCGACGATCGGCAAGGGCCTCTGGCTCGCGCTGCAGACGGTCACCACCGTGGGGTACGGGGACGTCACGCCGAAGCAGCCCGTCGGCCGGTTCATCGCCGCGGTCGTGATGCTGGCCGGGATCGGCTTCCTCGCGGTGGTCACCGCGTCGGTTACCGCCTCGCTGGTCGAGAGCAGCCGGCGCCGCTTCGCCGCCCAGTCCGAAGAGGACGCTACGCGCGAGTTCAGCGAGATCAGTGACCGACTGGCCAGGATCGAAGCGACGCTCGAGCAGCAGGCGTCCGGGAGGTCACCCGATGCCGGCCGCTGACGAGCCCGGCCCGGTCACACCCGGGACGAGCGACGGGCCGCCTGACTCGACGTCGGCGATCGCGCCGGCTCGGCGAAGCCGTATCCGACGAATGTTCTCCGGGTCGCGTGACCTCTGGCGGGTGGTCTATCGCGACCCCGAGCACGTTCCCGAGCGACTCACCCTTTACACGGCGGGTCGGCTCGGCGATCCGTCGCGGGAATGGGCCCAGTCGATGCGGAGCTCTCACCCCGATACCCCCGTTGCCAAGATCGCCGAGGAGCTCCGTACGCAGTCGGCGCATGTCGCACGGATCGATGGTGCGATCTCCGGAACTCCCTTCTTCATTGCGCTCGTGCCCGGTTACCTCACGTATCTGCAGCAGGAGATGCGCATGACGCTGCGCACGGCCGCGCTCTACGGCCGCGACCCGCGGGACTTGCGCACGTCGGCCGAGATGCTCGCGCTGCGCGGCGTGCACCCGGACGTCGAGGCCGCGGAGGCTGCGCTCAGCTCGGTCCGCGACAAGGGGACTCCTGATCGTCCAGAACACCGGCGATCGTGGCGCACATGGGTTCACAGCGTCTATCTGCTGCTCATCTTCGGGGGCTTCATGTCTCCTTCGGTCGCCGAAGAGGACAAGGGCACGCGTGGCAAGGTCAGGGCCGCCTTCGGGGTCGCAGTGGGCGTGGGGATCTGGGCGACGACGTGGGTGATCCCCCTCACCTTCATGATCGTGATGGCCTGGGGGTGTGAGACGCACGCGCGCCAGCTCGGCCGAAGGACGCTCCTCTACTACGACGGCGAGGCCGACAACGTCCTCGAGGCGATCAACGCTGCCGACCAACGAAGCGACCGCGGTCACGACAAGCGGGCCATCCTCCGTGGCGTTGCTCTGTTCCTGTCCGTCGCGATCCCGCTCGGCTTCGTTGGCTACGCCCAGCACGTCCGCCACACGACGGGGATCAACTGGCTCAGTGCGCTCGGTGTGCTCGTAGCGCTCTCGCTGGTGATCGCGACCGCCGTCATCGCCAGCCGAAAGTAGACGGGTCGTGGCAAGCTCGCGTCCAACGAACGCGACGGCCGGCGACGTCGCTCCGGAGCCTTCTACTGATCCCTCCGAGGATCGCCGTTCGGCCGCCTTGTGGGCGCGCGTCCGGGCGCTCGTGCGCGCGATCGAGGAGAACGACGAGGCCAAGGTCGAGGAGGCGATCCTCCGTCTGAGCCGCTCGCGCCGCGTGTTCGCTCCGCTCGCATTCGCGATCAGCGCGTTCGTGATGCTGTACGACGGGCTCAGGCTGCTGGTGTCCAACTGGCGGCTCACGCTGGTCGAGATCCTTCCCGCGATGTGGATCTGGCTGGCGATGTTCGACCTCAAAGCGCACACCCTGCACGGCCAATCGTTCACCGTCCTCCGTGGCCCGGTCCTGATCCCGATCGGGCTTTTGATCGTGACCCTCACGGTGGCGAGCTACTTCCTCAACGCCGTGTTCGCGTTCGCGATCTCACAACCCGGCCGCGCTGAGATCCGGCCGGCCATGGCCCAAGCGCGCCGGCATTGGGTGCCGATCCTCGTCTCCGGAGGAATCACCGGCGTGCTGCTCGCGTTCTCAACCACCGTCGTGACCCGCTGGGGCCGACCGTGGTTCGCGCTTTCGCTGGGAATCATCGTCGGCGTGATGATGGTCAGCTATGTGGCTGTGCCCGCCCGGCTGATCGGGGCAGCGAAGCGCAAACAGTCAAGGCGCGACAAGCTGTCAACGAGCGTGGTCGGGGGGGCCCTAAGCGCGACCGTGTGCACGCCGCCGTACATGCTCGGAAGGCTGGGGATCCTGATGCTCGGATCCAGCCTCTGGTTCATCCCCGGGATCTTCGTGCTCGCCCTCGGAGTCACGCTGCAAGCCGGCGCGACCGGGGCGGTGAGAGCGATAAAAATGAGCGCGACGCTCACGAGTGGCCACCATCCTCGCAGCACCACGTGAGTCGGGCGGACCCCTGGAGCGCTGCGGGCGAGCAGATATTCTTTGACCCCCGGTGGTCATCCAATTGGGGTGATGTGCCCTCCCGTCAGTTTGAGGAGAATGAGTTTCAGAAGTTCGAAGAGTGTTATCGGCAGTCACTAATGGAGGTAAGCGTGATGAATGACACTGATGTTGACGAGCTGGGGCCGGTTGATTACCTGGTGGTCGAGTTTCCGGCTGACAAAGCGAACTTCTCGGGTGAGATGGCCACCGAGCTGTCGGCGCTGGTCCAGCGCGGTCTGGTCCGCGTCCTTGACCTGCTTTTCCTGAAGAAGGATCTCGACGGCTCCGTCGAAGGGTTTGAGTCTCACGAGTTCGACGCTGGGGACGTTGGGGAGCTACGAGCGTTGGAGGGCGAGCTTGCGATGTTGCTCGCCGCTGAGGACGTCGAGGCAATCGGCGCGGCGTTGGAGCCGGGGAGCGTCGCAGGGGTGTTGGTGTGGGAGAACGTGTGGGCGGCACCGTTCGGCTCTGCGGTTCGGCGGTCCGGTGGTCAGTTGGTGGCTAGTGGACGGATCCCGATCCAGGCGCTCGCGGCGGCGGTCGAGGCGGATGATGCAACTGCGAACGAAGGAGTCTGAAATGTTGGGTCGAGGTCGAGTTGGTAGACCAGGTGTGATCGGCGGACCGGTTGCTCGTACCGCCGCGGTGGCGGGTACGGCAGCTGTCGTGACGCACGGGGTGCGCCGGCGTGGGGATCGCCGCGAGGACCGTCGCGATGACCGCCAAGACCGGCGCGAAGACCGCCGTCCTTTCCGCTGAGATCGGCGCCGGCTCCTGACGGCAGTTCGTGCGCAGGAGCCGGCGGGTGAACCGGCCCCTCGGCGTGGGCGAGGTCGCTGCCGCCCGACCGCGCCACATTGCGCCGGGATGCGGTCGCCGGGGTTCCGGGCGCGATCGCGAACGTGCCGGACGCTTCGCGCGCTTTGGTTCGGTTCGGGCGCTGACCGGCGATCGCCGTTGCGGTCGTGACAAGCTTTGTGATCCGCGGCGGGTGGTAGTGCCTGCTTGGTCGTATCCGGCTCGGATCGCAGAACGGCCGCCCTGGCGGGCGGCCGTTCTGCGATCGTTGGTTGTTTGGTGCTGGGTTAGCCGGCGCAGGCGATGCCTGTGCTGATGCCCGCAGCCGGGAACGCTGGCGTGTACCCAGACGGGAGGCAGGGCAGGATCGTGGGTTGCTGCCACGGGCTGCTGGCCCCCCCGGCGAGGATGCCCGCCATGTCGCCGGGCAGCGTTCCGTACAGGCGGCCGTCCATCTCGAACGGCGCGGCGGGTGCCGGCAGCCAGTTGTCCTGCTGGGCGGCGCTGGTTGGCTCGGCCTGCTGGACGTAGAGGTCGAGCGAGCCGTCGGCGTTGTAGTGGAGGTTCGAGCGGTCGTTGAGCACGAACCGGTTCAGCGGATTGGGGACGAAGAATCCGTTTGTGTCGTACATGGTCAACGACCAGAACGCCTGCACGGGGACCGGGAAGTCGGTTGCCGGGGAGTGCACGACGTAGCGGGTGCTGGCGCCGTTTAGCGTGTTGCCGAGCCGGTCGGTCAGCGCCAGCGGATAGATGGCGACGTTCGGCGGCAGGGCGCCGAGCCCGACCTGATCGACGACCGCGCGCAGCTCGTAGTTGGTGCCGTAGTTGCCGAGCCCCAGCACGAGCCAGCCGTTATGTGCGGCGAACCCGGCGCCAAACATCCCGACCAGGTCCTGGTGAACGGCTGCGGGGCCGGCGTCAACGGCGGCGCGCAGCCCGTCGAGCGTGCCCTGGCTGAGGTGCCTGTTGGTGGACGGGTGCTCGCCCGGGCCGATCCCGACGGTCGCGAGCTGCGAGAGCAGCGGCCGGTCGGCTGCCGGCGGCGGGAACTGCTTGAGCTGATCGCCGAGCGCGTCCCAGTAAGCGAGGCGATCCTCGCCGGGCTGGGTGCCCGGGATCGTCGCGACCGTCGGAGTCGCGACGATCTTCTTCGCCGCGACCGGGCTGTAGTTCAGCCCCTTCGAGCGCCACGCTGAAAGTGGAACGAGCTTTTCCTGCGCCTGGATCGCTACCGCGTCGGCGGTGTCGGCCTGATTCTCAACGACCGTCCGCGCGATCAGCCACACCCGGTTGTACGGCGAATGGATGACGGTCACGCCGGCGGGTACTCGGTAGCGGAGGCGGTGATTGGGACCGGCGATCATGTAGTCGCCGGGTACCAGGGCGCCCGAGAAGTCGGTGCCGATGTTGGCGATGTTTTCCTCGTACGGCGTGAGCAGTGGGACCACGTTGAAGCGCGAGGTCTCGGGGACGTGCAGGATGATCGGCTGGCGTCGGAGATCGAGCCACGCGATCGAGTACAACGTGTCGGAATTGGGCGCCACGACGACGCCTTCCTTCGTGTCGGCCAGGGCAGTTAAATGTGACCACTGGTTGACGGGCGCATCGCCCTGGTTGTCTGGCACGGTCACGCTGGTCAGCGTCTGAAAGACGCGCTGCATGTTCATCAGCGGCTGTCCGTACGTGTATCCCTGCAACCCGAGGTTGTAGGCCCGGTTGTAGTCCGACGTGTAATCGGCCATCGCGCCCGGCGCGGCGGCAACCGACACAGCGCAGCCGAGCGCTAGCGCAACTGCCAGGCGCTTGAGCCTGCTCCTGGTTGAGATTGTCATCTGGTCCGTTCTCCTTGGGGTGTCGTGTCGCGCGCCCCCTTTGATTCCCGCTCTTAAGGGTTCAGCGCTGGCTCGCTTCTGCGTGGGACCGTAGGCAGCCTGTCGCCGCCGGTCTTGTCGGACTGCGACGGAGGGGCGGCGTCCGGTTGTGCGGATGCGACGACCGTCAGAAACGGTCCGGCCGTGACTGGCGACCGGCTACCGCTCTAGTCGGCGCGGTCGCGCACGATGTTCACGAGGGCGAGCGCGACTCGCAGCTCGAGTGAGCGCTCGTCGACGGAGCGGCCGAGGGTCTCCTCGGCTTGCTTGACTCTGTAGCTGACGGTGTTCTCGTGGATGCCGAGACGTTTGGCGGCGCGACTGCGGCTGGAGCGCTCCTCGAGATAGGTCCGAAGCGTCCCGACGAGCCGGGCGGTGGCATCGTCGGTCGCGGTCAGACCTTGGAGCTCGCGCTGTACGAACGAGCGGGCTTGCTCGAGGTCGACTGTCGAGATCGCGGCCAGAGCGACGCCGGCGTAGCGGGTGACCGTGCCGGGCGGTCGCCCGGACAGTTCGGCGACTCGACGGGCCTGCGTAGCCTCGTAGTGGCTTTGACGGAATCCCGCGATCCCGTGTGCCGGCTCGCCGATCGCAATGCGGACTCCGCCAGCGGGCCCGTCGAGTCGCAGGCCATCCAGCCGCGCGGGCGGGACCGGCTCGTGAGTGCTCACCCAGCCGGCGGCGGACAGAATCCCGAGCGGATGCACGAGAGCGCGCGTGCCGCCGACGCGTTGGCGGACCTGCTGGATCGCGGTCTCCATTGCCGGGTGCGTGTCGAGCCCCTCTTCGTGTGACTGGAGCCATGCGATGACGGCGATGTGCTGGCGGTCGAGCTCGTAGCCGAGCCGTCTGGAAGCGAGCGCCGTGTCGATCGGCGCCCCGGCGACGATGGTGCTGATCGTCTCGGCCCGCGTCGCGGCCGTGCTTCTCGCCCACCGCTCGCGTTCGCTGCTGTAGTAGTCCTCGGCCTGACACAGCGCCGCATCGACATACGCGAACAGCCACGCCGAACACAGCTCTGAGGCGAGCAGGCGGTAGTCGGGGTCGGTAGCGTGCGCATCGATCAGCTTCGCGATCTGTCCCCAGGACGCGGCGTGACCAAGCCGGTAACTGCGGATTAGGGTGGTAAGCGGGACGCCGCGCCGCGCGCCTTCCTGCGCGTAGGCGAGCGTCGGGGCGCCAAGGCTCGCGCTGGCGGGGTCCGAGCCTTGCTCCAAGATGTCCGCAAAGCCGAGGATGCTCGCCTCGGTGCTCGCGCGGTTGGCCTCGAAGGACTCCGCGTCGACGATTAGCTCAGGTAGCTGCGCGCCGATCACGTTCACGACGCCGACCGAGATCTGCTGCGCCTGCGACGCCAGCTCGGCGGCGACGGGGCGCAGCACGTTCTCCCACGCCTGTCGGTTGGCTTCGGTCCGCGCGCGCTCCCATTCCGGCTGCATCAGGGCCAACGGTACCGCCGCGCCGGGCGCGCCGCCGCCGCCCTGTTGGCGCTCGAGACCCAGCGGAAAATCGACAACCGGCGGCGATGCTGTTGGCGCGGCGCGACAAGCCCGCGTGCCCCTTGTGCACGGAAGATCCGCTCATGAGGCGGTTGAGCCGTCGTAACGCCCAGTCCCTCGCGCTGGACGACGGCATCACCGTCACCTCAACCATCAGGTCGACATCGATAGGAGCAGCGATGAGCAGCATCACAGACATCAAACCGATCACCACCAAGAGCGTCGACGGCGAGGACACCCCCTGGGTCCCTTTCGCCCCCTACTCGGACGAGGTGTTCCTGAAGTACCACCACATCAACCCGGTGCAGGGCGAGATCCTTGTTTCGATGCGGTTCCCGGCCGGCATGCGGATGCCGACCCATTACCACACGGGGATCGTGATCGCCCACACGATCAGGGGCGCGTGGCGCTATCTCGAGCACGACTGGGTGTCGCGCGCGGGCGGGACGGTGTACGAGACCGCCGGTTCTGCCCACACTCCCGAGAGCTGCGGGAACGAGGAGGCCGAGGTGTTCTTTGTGATCGTCGGCGAGCTGCTTTTCCTCGATGAAAACGGAACCGTCGTCGCTCGCGAGAACCACCTCACGTCGACCGAACGCTACCTCGCGTACTGCCGGGAGCACGGGATGCGGCCACGGGACCTGAGCGAATACCGGTGACAGATCACTCGGCACTGACCGGAACCCAGCCGCCGTCGCCAGCACCTCGGGCGACGGCGGCCGAGCCGGCAGCGATCAACGATAACCCGGAACCACGGCTGAGCCAGGTGGCCTTCTCGGTCGTCGATCTGGCAGCAACCGAGCGCTGGTTCCGCGAGGGCCTTGGGTTCTGGCCGGCCGGCGGCTCCAGGGGAATGATGCGCGGTCCGCTCGCCTCGTCGGTGCAGGGCCTTCCTCGCGTCGCCTCGACGTGTTGGTGGATGGTGGACCGCAAGGAGTTCTTCCAGCTCGAGATGTTCCAGTTCGAGCGCCCACTGGCGCGGCTGATGCCCCACAATTTGAGGCCGTGTGACATCGGCTACTCCAGGATCGGCGTCTGGGTAGCTGACTTCGACCACACCCTGACGCGACTGGGTCGCCTGGGCTCAACCCCGCTCAGCGACCCGATCGGTCCCGCTGGGGCGCGTCGCGCGTGCGTGCGCAATCCCGACGGGGTGTACATCGAGATCATGGAGGACGACCCGCTCCCGGACGCTGGACTCGCGCCGAGCAGATCGGCTTGCCCGGTCGCGGTGCGCACGGTCACGCTTTCGGTCCCCGACCTCGCCCGGTCTGCAGCGTTCTTCTCCCGCGGACTCGGGCTGGGGCGCTCTGCTGCCAAACTGCGGGCGGCTGACCACGAGGCGCTGTGGGGGCTCGCGGGCGCACAGACGTGCAGCAGCGTGCTCACCGCCGGAAGCGTGCTCCTCGAGCTCGTGCGATATCTCGATCCGGTCGGGCGGCCGCGCCCGCCGGGCTACCGGATCTCAGATCAAGGCATCCTCAACGTCGCCTTCGGCGCGCGGAGCAGGCGTGATCACGGCGAGCTCTACGATCGCGCTCGCGCGGCTGGTGCGCGGGAAAACCGCACGCCGCTGCACGTGCGAGGCGCGGGCGTCGTCTACGTGAACGACCCCGACGAGTTCTCGGTCGAGGTGCTGTGGATATCTCCCGCGTCGGACAAGCGCTGGGGATTCACACCGCGCCCCGCGGGCGAGCGGCCGCGGGCGGACACGCAGGCGATCGAGCGGACCGTGCGGATCGCGGCGCCGGCGCGCACCACGTGGGATGTGATCGCAGAGCACGAGGAGATGCCCAAGTGGCTCGGTCTCGGCACTGTCCGCCGCACAGTCGACGGCGCGCCAGATCCGAATGGTCGTGGGTCCGAACGACTGCTGAAGCTACCTGGCGCGACCATCACAGAACAGGTGCTGGCATACGAATCACCGACCTCATACCGATACCGCGTCAGGAAGGGATCTCCGTTCATCTGCCATCAGGGCGCTATCCGGCTGCGAGCAGACGGCGATCACACCGAGCTCACCTGGAAGATCCGGTTCCGGCCGAGACTGCCTGGCACCGGCCGCCCGCTGGCAATCGCGCTCGAATGGATGCTCGGACGCGTGCTCCGCTCAGGCCTCAAGCCACACGTCGAGGCGCTCGCGCGACAGACGGCAGACGCCGGTGGCCCAACGCCAATTCGGCAACGAAACGATGGCGTCTGATGAATACGTCTCACGGCAAAGACAAAGCAGTTGCGATCGTCGGCGTAGTCGCCGTTGCGCTCTACCTCCTCGCGTTCGCGCTGACCCCTGCGCACGCACCCAGCTCTGAATCGCCCGGCGATCAGATCGCGCGCTGGGCAACCGTGAACCGCAGTCAACTGCTAGCAAGCTACCTGCTATTCGTCCTCGCGCTCGCCGTGTTCATGGTCTTCGCCGCGGGGGTGTACCGGATTGTTAGACGCGGCGAGCTTGCCGACGGTTGGCTCGCGATGGCCTCCCTAGCCAGCGTGGTCGCCGGCGCTGGGATCTTCGGCGCCGGCACCGCATTGTTCATGGTCGCCGCCTACCGCCCAGCCACAGACCCTGCCGTCGTGCGGGCGTTCTGGGACGGCGGCTGGCTCGCATACAACTCCTCGGGATTCGCGTTTGGCGCATGGATCGCAATCGTCGCTGTAGCCGCGGCCCGCTATCGGGTGCTGCCGCGATGGATCGCACCGGTTGGCGTACCGCTGGCGCTGATCAGTCTCGCCGGTCCGCTAGCCGTGAAGGCGGGAAGCGGCCCGTTCTCTCCGCAAGGCTGGTTCGCCGTGGTCGCTGGGCTCAGCTTCGCGGCGTGGGTCCTCGCCCTGTCGCTGGCGGCTTGGCGATCGACCCGTCCTGCAGTGACGGATCGTTGACCATGTCCGACTCGGCGCGCCGCTCGATCTCGCTGCTGCTGATGTCGGATAGGATCGCGATCCAAGCGCACCGCAGCGTGTCAAGAATGGTTACAAGGCAGATCACCGCCGACCTAGTGCCTTCAGAGTTCAGAGCTTCGCGTCTCGAGGAGGTGCGGGCTGGGTGAGGAGCTTGTCTTTGATCTCCAAGATGTCGACGGCGACTAAGAGGACGTTGGGGTGAACGCGCGACTCGGGCTCCACCGGGAAAGCGGGGGAGCTGTCTGGCCAATCTTCCTTGCAGTTCGCGTCGGGGGCAGCGAAGCCCGTCGCCAACCTGTTCGTCATCCCGGAAACCTGGGGCGCGTAGGAGCACTTGGTGCGCGAGGGGCTTGAACAGCCGATCGAGGACAGTCGAGATTGCCGCGTCGGCGGGAGTCGAGTGCCTCGCTCGGGCCTCTTATCTCGCGGCTGGCGCCGGAATGGCCGCAGCCGGCTCGCGCGACGCCGGTCGTTGGATCCAGAGCACGTCGCGCAGCACGAGTGCGCGCTGTGGGTCGCGTACTACCGACACGAGTGGTTGCGGTTCGTACGCATTGCGTTTTCCGGTATCCACCACGTCTTCGGACTGCCGTGGCTGTCGACGATCCGCGCCTCGTGGTTTCTGCTGCGCGCGACTCAGCGGTGGGCTCCGTGCCCCGACAACGACCCCGCCGCGGCGCGACGCGCGATGGAACGGTTCTACGGTCTTCTCAAGCAGCACCGCGACGAGCCGTTCGACCCCGCTGAGGCGGCGCGGCTGGAGGTCGAATGGTGGCGTGTGCACCGCGTGCATCAGCACAGCAAGGCTGTGAGCGACGGGCGAGCGCTGGTCGATGCGTTGGCTGCGCTCTATGCGTACGCGTTCGGGGTGCCGGAGACGGTCGTTCGCATAGCCGCCGAGCAGCGTGCGCTCGCCATGCGGTACTGCGATCAGTGGGTCGAGGCGGGCTGCGATCTCGAGAGCTCGCTGATCGCACAGAAACGCGCCGCTCTCGTGCGCTCCTACGCGTCATTGGCCGCGGCCGTCCAACCGGCATGAGAGCACGAAGCTTCGCCTCGCGCATGGATCCACGGCCTTCACTGCCTTGAAGCTCCCCCGGCGTAGACTGTCCGCGATGGCTCCGGAGAAGCTGCTGCTGGCGGCGCCGCGCGGGTATTGTGCGGGCGTCGACCGGGCGGTGCGGACTGTGGAGCGCGCGCTCGAGCTCTACGGCGCTCCCGTCTACGTGCGAAAGGAGATCGTCCACAACAAGCACGTGGTTGAGCAACTGCGCTCCCAGGGGGCCGTGTTCGTCGAGTCTGAGACCGAGGTACCCGAGGGCGCGACCGTAGTCTTCTCGGCGCATGGTGTCGCGCCGACTGTGCACGCGAACGCGCGCCGGCGAGCCCTCCAGACGATCGACGCGACTTGCCCTCTCGTGACTAAGGTGCATGTCGAGGCAAGAAAGTTCGCTGCCGACGGGTACACGATTGTGCTCATCGGCCACGCCGGGCACGAGGAGGTGGAGGGGACGATGGGAGAGGCGCCCGACCACATCATCTTGATCGAGAACGCGCAGGACGTCGACAGGCTCACGGTTCGCGACCCGAATAGGGTCGCCTACATCTCGCAGACCACGCTGTCGGTCGACGAGACAAGCGCGATCATCAATCGGCTGCGTGAGCGTTTCCCTGCGATCATCGGCCCGCGCACTGATGACATCTGCTACGCCACCACCAACCGGCAAGCGGCGGTCAGGCAGCTTGCGGGGCAGTGCGACCTCGTGTTGGTGATTGGCTCGCGCAACTCGTCCAACTCGAATCGGCTGGTCGAGGTCGCGCGCGAGCACGGGGCCGAATCACACCTGATCGACAACGAAGGCCAGGTGCAAGACGAATGGTTGCCCGGCAAGCACGTGGTAGGCATCACCTCCGGCGCGAGTGCCCCCGAGGACCTCGTCAAGCGGTTGGTCGAATACTTCCGGGCGCGCGGCACCAGCGACGTCCGAGAGCTCGAGGTTGTCCAGGAGGACGTGCGGTTCATGCTTCCCAGGGAGATCCGCCAGACGGTGGCGGGCGCCCGGTAACCGTGTCCGTTGACAAATCCGCTGGCTAAGGTGGAGAGCGTGTTCTGGGCTTAGAAGCGGCTGCGCGGCCCCCAACCCGGGCGTGCGAAACGCGGGAGATGCAGCCGAGAGCCCTCTGTCGGACTCGAACCGACGACCCCTTCCTTACCATGGAAGGGCGAGGGCGTCACGAGCGCTCACGGACGCCCACGATCTGGCACGAAATGCCTGCAAATCACCCCAAAGTGAGCGTCCACTAGGTTCGTTTCATCCGCTATCCGGAGATCACGGACGTACACTCCGAATCTGTAACCGTTCAGTCGTCGGGGTGCCCTAGGTACTCCTGGGTCTGCTTGAGGTTCCTGGGTCTGCTTGAGGTTTTAGCCAGCCGCCATCAGGAAGCTCGGGTAGGTGTGACGCGCCTCGCGGGTGCGTTCGTGACCGCCACGAGTCCGTACTGCGCGCATCCCACCACGAGGCGGCGGCTGAGCAGTCCCGGCCGAGCATCGTCGCCGGGTCATGGCGCCCTCGCCGTCGCCGTAGCAGCCGCGGAACTTGCCCGATTGGCGCGCGCCTCCTGCGGTTCGATCCACAGCGCCTCTACGAGAATCACCGCCAACGACATCAGCGGGATCGCGATCAGCACACCGATCAGGCCGAACAGCGCCGCCATGACCAGCAGACCGATCGACACCACGCTGGGGTGCATTTCGACGGTCCGGGCCATGATCAGAGGCAGGATCAGGTTGCCCTCGATCTGGTTGACGATCAGATACACGATCAACACAAGCAGCGCCTTGGTGGGGGACTGCGCCAGGCCAGCGAGGATCGGCGGAATCGCGCTGATCACCGATCCGTAGTTCGGGATCACCGTCATGAAGGCGGAGAACACGGCGAACCCGATCGCGAAGTTGAGCCCGATGATCTCGAGGCCCACGAACAGCAACCCGCCGAGCACGAGCATGTCGAGCCCGAGGGCTGCCATCCAGCCAAGCCACGCTGTGCGGACGCGGGCCATGACATCTTCGGCCTGAGGACGCCAAGCCTCAGGGAGCAATCGCAGGAAGGCCTCCACGAGCACCGCGGGTTTGATCGCGATCAGAAACGCGGCGACGATGATCAGCACCACCACGAACAGGATCCCGACGAGGGTCAGACCGACCTGTTCCACCGGGCCGACGAGCCGCGCCGGATGGTGCAGGTATCCGTGGACAAATCCGGTGAGCTGCGCCGAGAGGCTATGCCTCTTGTTGCCGGCGAGGCCATGGATGTAGCGGTCGGCGCCGGCGAGGATCGTCGGCAAGCGGTGGGCGAACAGCCTGACCTGGCTGACGAACTCGGGGACCACCGCGAAGCCCAGTCCTAGCAGCACCGCGAACGCGGCGATCAGTGCCGCCGAGGCTCCGAGGGCTCGCGGCGCTCCGCGACGCTCTGCGAACGATGCGGCGGCGCTGAGCGGGAGCGAGACGATGATCACAACCAGCACCACCAGCAGTAGCGTCATCAGCTGCTCGGCCACGAGGGCGGCGACGGCCAGGGCCGCGGCCAGTCCCACCGTCCGATACACGACGGCGGGTCTCATCTGGGTAGCGGCGGCGACGGCCGCGTGACATTGGCCCGTTCAGGGCAGCCTGTTGACTGATGACGAACTCCACGGTCACGCCGACGGCTCTCTATCGCGCCGTGCTCCTCGCATTCGGGCTTGTCGTAGCCGGGTTGATCTTCGAGCAACTCACCACGCTTGTGCTCGCGGTGCTGATCGTGGTGATCATCGCGACGCCACTGTCGGCATTCGCCAGCCTGCTGCAACGGGCGCGAGTTCCGAGAGCGATCGGCGCGGTGCTCGGCCTGCTGCTCGGATTGGGAGCCCTCGCTGGCCTGATCGCTCTGATCGTCCCGGTCTTCAACCACGAGATCAATGCGTTCACCAACTCGCTGCCGAGCATCGTGGACGAGTTGCGTCGCCGTCTCGGGCACCTGACCGGGACATCTCCGAACCGCGTTGGACAGCAGATACAGCATTTCGTCGACACGTATACCCAGCATCCTTCAAAGCTGCTCGGGCCCCTCGCGACCGTCGGCGCCGGAGTAGTGGCCGCGGTGGCGACGATCATCGTCATCCTCCTGACCGCGCTCTACACGGCGATTCACCCAGAGCCTCTACTCACGGGCGTCATCCGGATGTCGCCGCCGGCGAAGCGCCCGCAGGCCGAGCGAATCCTCTCCCGCCTTCGAGACGCCTACCTCGGCTGGCTCAAGGGCCTAGTGGTCGGGATGATCATCCTCGGCGGCCTCACCTACGCGGGGTTGCGGATCGCCGGACTCGACTTCGCCGCGTTCTTCGCGACTTTCACCGCCGTCGCGATGATCATCCCCTACTTCGGCGCTCTGATCAGCTCGATCCCGCCAATCGTCTACGCGCTCACGATTTCGCCGAGCAAAGCGGTGATCGTCGCCGTGATCTACATCGTCGCTCATCAGGTCGAGAGCAATGTGATCCAGCCTCTCGTCGTCGCCCGCAACGTCGAACTGCATCCCGCGCTGGTCGCTGTGGGGGTGGTCGCCGTCGATCAGCTGTTCGGCTTCGTGGGCCTGATCGTCGCCGTCCCGATCCTCTCCACTTTCAAGATTCTCGTGGAGGAGCTGTGGATCAAGCCCGTGGAGCACAGCGATCGCGCCTTCACCGGCGAGCTTACGAACGCGCCCGTCCACGTGGTCTCCGTCGCGGGCGGATCATCGACGAGCACCGTGGAGCAGGAAAACATGGGGGCCTCGAACCAGTAGACGCGGCCGAGGCGACAGCCGAGCCGCGATGAGGCCGATATCCGACTGCCGAGTCCGCGTGGAGCGGCCTGTCCGTTATTGGTCGGGCGTGGCGTCGATGGTGATGCCTTCGGATCCGATGTGGAATTCTCGGACCCGAGGATCGTTGCTGCTAGCGCGCGTCTTGAGCGCGGTGATGGCGCGGCGGATGGTTGACTCATCACGGATGTATTGGAGGATGAGTACGTTGTCAGAGAGGTGGGAGACGCCGTATTCGGAGAGGCGATTGACGGCGAAGAGGTCTGGGAGTTCGCTGGTCATGAACAGGCTGACGCCTATCCGGGAGCACCGTTGGATTAGTGAGTACGTGTATTCGCGAAAGCCGATCTCGTCGCCGCTGGCGAAGAGCACGTCGGTGAGGCTGTCGATCAGAACGCGCTTGGCTCCAAGCCGGTCGATGGCGTCAAGGAGCTCGTAGATCCACTCATCGATGTAGAGGTCGACGGGTGAGCGGTACATCATCGTCACGCCGTCGTCGAGCGTCCAGCCGAATGCTCGCGCAACGCGCGCGAGCTGGGTCGGATTTTCCTGGAGGCTCGCGATGATCCCTGGCTCACCTGCGACAGCGCCGGCGACGATGAAGTGCAGTCCCATGAGGGTCTTTCCGATGCCCGATGGACCTGCGCATAGCGTTGACGAGCCCGGCCAGTAGCCATCGGTGAGCATCTCATCGAGGGCGTCGATGCCGGTTGACGCTCGTTCGGCACCGAGGTCGTAGTTCGAGGCGTCGACGGTATCGGCCAGCCGGGGGAAGGCGCTCAAGCCGGCGGCGCTGATGCGATATGCGTGCCGGCCGGAGAGGTAGTTGCTGCCGCGGAGCTTGATCACCTCGATAACGCGACTGGAGCGCTCACCCGATTGGCGGTACCCCAGGCCAAGGATGCTGTCGGCGACCGCGGACTCAGGCTCGCCCGAAATCGTGTCGAGGTCGTATTCGCCCAGCCAAAAGCTCGAGCCGGCCACTGCGCTGGTGTCCGCCGCGAGCTCGAACAGGAAGCTTCGAAAGTCGCGGTGCGTCGGCGCGTATGCCGCGAGTGCCTTGAAGCTATCGATGATCAGGATGCCTGGATGGCGCTCACGCAGGACCGCGCGGAGTCGTTCGAGTGTTCGCGGCAAGCCTCCTTCCTCGAGATCTTCGCCGAGACTTTCATAGAACACGCGCTCTCCGACGCTCGCGACATCGAAGAACTCGAGGGTCTGGCCAAAGCGGACCAGCTTGTCAAGCGGCTCCGAAACCGTCGAGAGATATACGGCTGGCCGCTCCACCGTCGCGTTGGCGAACGCGTATTGCTCGGCGAGAATCGTCTTGCCGCTACCTGGAGCTCCCGCGATCAGGTGGATCGCGTTTCCAGGCAGCCCGCCGCCAACGATCGCGTCGAGTCGGCCGCTTCCGCTTAGGAGACGGTCGTCCACTGCCCAATCGACCGTCGCCGGCTGATCGCGCTCGTCCCGAGCAGGTCACGAACGGTCGACGCGAAAACCAGCGGGTCGATCGGCTTCTGCAGAAATGCCGAAGCACCAAACTCGGCAGCCACCTCGCGCGCCGCCAGCGGTGAAACCGCGATCACCGTCGCTCCGGCTTGGGTGAGCCGTTCGATCAGCCGCCCGCCCACGCCTCCCGAGAGCAGCAACTCGACGACCACGATCTGTGGCATCAGCGCATCAAATTTTCGCTCCGCCTCTTCGGCGGAGGAGGCAATCTCCACCCGAAATCCTTCCGTGCTAAGAAGATAATCCTCAAGACTCGCCGAAAACCGGTCGCGCTCTGCGATCAGGATCAGTATCCCCGCCTGCTCCTCAACCACGCCCGCGGCCGCCATCTCATCGCCTCGATCGATTTGCTCAGCGAGTAGACGGTGAGCATCGCCCGGGGAAAACCCCTGCTCGATCTGCTCGACGACGAACGATAGTTGCGCGAGCTGCATGCGCGTGTACCGCCGCTGCCCCCCCGAGCTGCGGACCGCGATCACGAGCCCATAGCGGTCTTCCCAGGTCCGTAGCGTCGAGACGGGCACGCCGACCATCCGCGAAACGACGCCGATGCTGTACAGAGCTGACTCCACCGATCAAGGGTACGGTTTAGCTGCGCGCCGGGTCGGGCCGGTCTGAGGCGTTCCGGGGCTCACGCGCCACGACGGGGTAGATGCGTCATCGAGGCAGCGGTGCGAGCGGGTCGCAGTCGCGTGAGATGATCGGAAGATGAGCGCGAACGCCCGTCAGGTCCAGCACCCGCTCTACTGCGCGTGAGCCGTTGATCACCCGCAACCGATCAACGTCCGCACAAGCGCCGCGCATCCGAATCAGCAGGTGGATCCCGGTCGAGTCCATGAAACTCAACTCCGTCAGGTCTATGACGATCATTTCGGCATCCTCATCCCTGAAGACGGCGTCGAATGCGCTCTCAAGCAGCGGCGCCGTCGCGAGATCGAGCTCACCGATCGGCGTCAAGCGATGCACCCCACCCTCGCGCCTCTCGCGTACCGACAACAGGCCCGGCGCGATCACGCTCACTTGCTCACCTCCCCATTACGAGAAATTGGCAGAAATGGTCACGGTCCGGTCAGCCGCACAATCATCGGCGGCGGCGAAACCTGCGATCTGTCGATCATATACCTACTCAATAGCTCGGTCAACCCTCTGCAATAGCTTCTAGATAGGCATACCAATCCGGTGCCTGCCTGGATTTGGCGAGCGAGCCTCCTGCAGCACGGTGAGAGCGCCGGCGCGGTTGGTGTGGGCGTGCTGCGAGTCGCGGGTGTTTCGGTTGGCGTTGCGCGCCCGCATCGGGTCCGGCCCGGACCTGTGGGCGCCCGAGCCGGCCTGTGGGGACTGCGGGTTCTAACACCTAGTAGCTGCCGCGGCCTCCGCGTTCTTGGGTTTTGCGTCTGGTGTTGCAGATGGCCGCTGGCAGCGCCGAGCTCCCAGGGGGTCCGCGGCTCGAGGTGCGGCCGCTTACGTGGCCGCGGCGCCGTCGCGGTCTTCGGGGCTCGCAGCCGCCGTGCTCCGCTACAGCCCGGCCCGAGGACCCGCGCGGTGCCTACTGGCCGTGCTCGCCGCACTCTCAAATGAGAGCGGCGTCGTAGAAGGCTTGTCCACCGAAGAGCTGTGCCGTGGCGCAGGCCTCGCGAACAGCACCTACCGCCGAGCACGCGCGGCGTTACTCGCGTCCGGCGAGCTGGCGGTCGACGGTGACGCGGGCGGGCGCGGGCGGACATGCCGGTGGACGGTTCGGTTCCCTGCTGAGCGCAGAGCCGCTCGGATCGTCGAGCGGAGACGACGAACGGCGCAGGCGGCGGGCACTCGTCCGCTCGTCGCGACCGTGAGGGCCAAGACCAACGCTGACGCCGAAAACAGTCCGACCCTGAGCGGGGTTTCCAGCCGAAAGGGTCCGATCGTGAGCGGGGTTTCGACCGCAAACCCCGCCAAAACACCGCCAGAAACACCGCCACCCACCGCGCGCGTGGGAAGGGAACCCCTGACCCCACAACCCAAGACCCCCCTAACCCCCCGAGGGGGGAGCCCGCCCGACTCGATCACGATCGAGCAAACCTACGTCACCGAGCGGGGTCGTAAGCGACGGCGCGTGGTCCGCGTTGACGTGCACGACGTCCACCGAGGCCTCGCCTACCGACCTTCGGCGACCGCTGCGATTGGGGGCGGGCGCGGCAGCTGCTGCGCGATGCCGTGGGCGATCGCACGTTTGTGATCTGGCTGGGAGTCGATCGAGCTGATCGCGATTGACAGCAGCGGTGGTCTGGTGCTCACCGTCCCTGACCACACCGCTTCGTGGGTACGGGCCTGGTTCGGACGGCTGCTGTCCCGCTGTGTCGAGCGCAGGGGGAGGGAGTGGCGATTTGCGAGCGAGCCCGAGTGCCCAGCGCTCGAGAACCAAAACCGGTGGCAGCCCACTGCCGTGCGGGTCTTGGCAGCCGACCGGAAGGAGGCAATATGACGGCGACAGTCGTGGCGAATCAGAAGGGCGGTGTGGGAAAGACGACGACCGCGGCAAACGTCGGCGTGGCGCTAGCGCTGCACGGACTGCGGGTTCTGGTTGTAGATGCTGACCCGCAGTTCGCGCTCACACGTCAGATCGGGCTCCGAGACCGCGCACTCGGCGTGAACCTCGTCGAGGTTCTCGCTGGCCGCGCCGGCGCGAGCGACGCGATTGTCGCTGGAGTTCACCGCCTAGACGTGATCGCGGGTGCACGCGAGCTGGCCGGGGTCGAGATGAGCCTCGTCGGCGAGCTCGGCCGAGAGCGGTTCCTCCGCGAAGCTCTGGAACCGGTGCTCAACGGCTAT
This sequence comes from uncultured Solirubrobacterales bacterium, assembly GCA_963810015.1. Lineage (GTDB taxonomy): Bacteria > Actinomycetota > Thermoleophilia > Solirubrobacterales > Solirubrobacteraceae > Palsa-465. The sequence continues at coordinate 1,303 of CAWEMC010000029.1, read as the reverse complement.
GACCACGTCGTGATCGACACGCCTCGGAACCTCGGTCTGCTGACGGTGAACTCGCTCGTGTGCGCCGATCGCGCACTCGCCCCGGTCAGCGTCGAGGACGAAGCCTCGCTGCACGGGATCTTCGAGCTACAGCACACGATCGCCAAGCTCGCTGAACGCCTAAATGTGGCGCCTCCGGATCTCGCCGCGGTACTCACGCGCTGGCAGCGACACCGGATCAGCAGCCGGGAGACCGAAGCCGCCCTCACTGCCGCGCAGCTCGCACCGATCGGGCGGATCCCGTCCCGGTCAGCGTTGATCGCGAGGGCGACGGCGCGCCGAGTACCGCTGACCCTGGGTGAGCCCGACAGCTCCCCCGCGATCGCCAACGTCTACCTGGCCGAGACCATCGTCGGACTGAGCGCGCGATGAGCCCACCGAGACGCACTCTCAGCGTCGATGATCCGACCGGACGTGCTGACGCGTGCCACGCGGCCACACCTCGCGAGTCCCGGGCGGCCAGCCGGCCCTCTGCAAGACCTCGCGATCGAGGACATCCATCCGAACCCTGACCAACCCCGCAAGCATTTCGACGAGGTGGCGCTCCGCTCGCGGCCGATTCGATCCGCGAGCGAGGCGTCCTGCAGCCAATGATCGTCCGCCCAGACGCCGCCAGCGGGTACGAGCTGATCGCCGGCGAGCGGCGCTGGCGAGCCGCGCAACTCGCGGGCCGCGCGAGTATTCCTCCGCTGATCGATACGAATGTCGAAGGAGCGGGGTCACTCGAGCTCGCCCTGATCGAGAACGTCGTCCGCGAGGACCTCACCCCGATCGAAGAAGCCAGGACAATCGCCATCCTGCTTGACGACCTGAACCTCACCACGACCGGGGCTTGCGAGACGCCTAGGACGGAGCCGCGCCGACCTCGCTCACACGGCCCGCCTGCTCGACCTACCCGACCAAGCGATCGACCTCATCGACGCTGGCGCCGTGACCAAAGGACACGGAAAGGCGCTTCTGACAGAGCTCGACCATCATCGTCGGCGTGTACTGGTAGCGCGAGCTGTACAGGACGGATGGTCCGTCCGAGCCCTCGAAGCCGAAATCGCGCGTGGGGTGACGCCGAGACCAAAGCGGCAGCTGCGGCACCCTGACCAGAAGGCTGCCGCCGCCAGGCTCCAAGATGCGCTCGCGAAGGCCACTGGCTGCGACGCCCAAGCACGCCCACATCGGCTCAGGTATCAGGTGATCCTGAATCAAGCCGCCGCCCAACAGCTCATCAGATTCCTCGATGGCTCCGACACCGAGAACTGAACGCGGCGGG
>CAWEMC010000028.1:0-167609 GCA_963810015.1 uncultured Solirubrobacterales bacterium | reverse complement strand
CTTGGCGTCGATCGCGTCGGTCTTCACCCGCGCCGCGGCGATCGCGCGCGTCCGGAGCGGGTGCGCGAGGTGCAGGTCATAGCCGGCTTCCTCGAGCAGCTCGGCCAGCCACTCCCAGCCGTAGGTCGCCTCCAACACGACGTGCGCGCTCTCCGGGTCGCCGAGCAGCTCCAAGAATGTCTCGCGGTCGTTGACGATCCGCCGCGAGAGCTCAAGCTCCCCGTGCTCGTCGATCACCGCGATCTGAGAGCGGCGCCGATGCAGGTCGATGCCGATCCAACGCGTAGCGTTATCCACGGTCGGTCCTCCTCTTGGGTTGTCCGGCCGCGCGGCCCAAATCCGCGCGGTCTCGAAACGTGCAGTTCGAGGCGGAGGGCCGACCACCTGCCGCCCGGGCGCCTGTGCCCGGACCGCCGGGGCCCGCCCGGCCCTTCATGACATCAAGCTGGGGTTGGTGATTTCTCGCATCTGGCGTTCGGTGTGTCGGGGTGTGTGGGGTCGGCTGGGTGGGTGGCGGTCCGGGTTGCTGTGCGCGACGCGGGTCAGACTGATATTCGCGGATCCGGGTGGCCGCAGGACCATGGTTCGTCGTGGGGTGCCGCTGTCTATGGGATCGAGCGTCACGCCCGGGTTACGGGGTTGCTCATAGGCACATCGCGGATTCCCCGCGCGTCCCGGGCCGCCACCGACCCAGCCGACCGAGGTATGTGTGATGGGTTGTTCGTTATTCGATTTGGGTGACCGCCCAGCAGAATCCGACGAGCTCGCGGGCGACGGCGACCGCGATCAGGGTGCGGCGTTTCTTGCGTGCCTCGAGCCGGACCCAGGTGCGATGCAACCGGCGTTGTGCGCTCCATGCGATCGCGACCGCTTCGCGCGGGTTGGCCTGCCTGTCGGTCGGTCAGCGTCTTGCGGATCGCCGGCGCTTTACGGTAGTGCCAGGCCGCCTCGACGAGCAGCCGGCGGGCGTGCGCCGATCCGGTCTTCGTGATCGACCCGAGCCGACGACTGTTCCCGGTCGTTGACTCCGACGGGACCAGCCCGACGTAGCTCATCAGCTGCTCGGCGCGGGCGAACCGTTCGAAGTCGCCGACCTCGGCGCACACCCCGACCGCGGTCAGCGTGTCGACACCGCGCAAGCACCGCAACCGGCCGACCTGCGCCTCCCACGGCGAGCCGGGGAGGTTGGAGACGATCTCCCGCTCCAGGTGCTCGCGGCGGTGGACCAGCACGTCGATCACGCCCTCCAGGTCTAGCAGCGTTGTCTGTGCCGCCGGCCACTCCAAGCACACGGTCTTCAGCCACGCGCGATGCCGGTCAGTCCACGCACGGCCGTCGTCGAACTGGACGCCGTGACGCATCAGCATCTTCGAGAGCCGGTGCCGCGCGCGCATCAGATCCAACCGCAGCGTCTCGCGCGCGCGAACAAGATCACGCAGCGCCTCCTCCTCGGGCCCTGGCACCCTGACCGGATAAAGCTTCCCCGCCAAAAGCAGCCGCACGAGGTGCTCGGCGTCACGACGATCAGTCTTCACCCTGTCGCCGGTCGCGCGCGGGATCTTCGACGGCGCCGCAACGACACACTCCACGCGCCGCTTCGCGAGCTCGCGCGCGAGCACGTACCCGGTCGGGCCCGCCTCATACGCGACCCGGACCGGGCCCGGCAACCCGGCGCAGAACCCAGCCGCCGCCAGCGTCTCGCCCTTCATCGCAAATACCTTCACCTCGCCGGTGTCAGCCTCCAGCACCGCCGCGACGATCTTCGCCGCGTGCACGTCCAGACCGACGAGGGTTCTAGCCTTCGCCATGGCTGGTTCCTCCTATTCGGTTGTGGGCCGCCGCGCGGGTTCCAGCCGCGCGGCATGACCTCACCCCCACAGCACAGTGGGGGAACCGGCCTCTTCTACCGCTCAGACCGGACGGACCGACAATCCATATGGTCTATGCAGCTCTGCGACGAACAGCCCTGTGGAGCTCGGTGTCTGCTTCCCCCCTCGTGATTTGCGAGGCGGACTCGGTTAGCCGCACCGCGCCCTGCCTTTGCTCTCGCGCAGGCATTGGTGGCCGGCGCGCGGTCGCTGCCTGTATCGGATGCGGTTGCGGGCAGCCGGCTTAGCTGCCTCAGGATCGTGACCGCTTCGGATGGTTGCGGTCGCGTCGTGCGGGTCGGCGGGTGCGGCGGGCGTAGAGTTCGCCTCGACTGGGAATTCTTTGTAGGGGGATTTTGTGGCTGAGTCGGTGGAGCTGGCGACGATCTATCTGGTCGATCTCGTCGGGTCGACGCGGTTGGCGACGGCAGTGGGGCCGGTGCGGGCGGATGAGCTGCGCGACGAGTACTTCGGGCTGTTGCGTGAGGCGATCGAGGCGTCGGGCGGGACGGAGTTCAAGAACACGGGCGATGGGTTGTTCGTGGCGTTCAGCTCGGCGTCGGCGGCAGTCCGGTGTGCGGTGCTGACGCAGCAGTTGTTCGAGCGGCGCTATCGCAATCACGAGCAGCGGTTGCAGGTGCGGATCGGGCTGGGGACTGGCGAGTCGACGGTCAGGGACGGGGATTACTTCGGGATGCCGTCGATCGAGGCGGCGAGGTTGTGTGACAAGGCGCCCCTGGACGGGATTCTGGTCTCGGCGGCGACGCGGATGCTGGCGGGGCGGGCCGACGGGGCGCGGTTCGAGTCGGTGGGCGAGCTCGAGTTGAAGGGGATTCCGGAGCCGATGGAGGCGTTCTCCCTGTTGTGGGAGCCACTCGACGTGGAGCGATCTACCGTCGATGTGGGTCGATGGCCCTTGCCCCAGGCGTTGCGGGTGGTCCCGCGGATCGCGTACGTTGGACGCGAAACGGAGCGGGCGCTGATCGAGCAGGCGCGCAGCCACGCTCGGTCGGGTGCGCGGCAGGTGGTGTTGTTGTCCGGGGAGCCGGGGATCGGGAAGACGCGCCTGGCGTCTTACGCGGCGTTGGGCGCGAACGCGGACGGGTTCGGGGTGTGTTGGGGCGCATGCTCGGAGGATCTAGCGGTGCCGTATGAGCCCTGGATCGCGGTCTGCTCACAGCTCGTCGAGCACGCGCCCGAGGAGGTGCTCTCCGAGTACGCGGCGATGAACGGGGGCGAGGTGCGGCGGCTGGCCGGCAACCTCGTTCGACGATTGCCGGATGCGCCGACGCCGCAGTCCTCAGATCCTGAGACCGAGCGCTTTTTGCTGTTCAAGTCGGTCGCGGAGCTGCTGCGCGCGGTCGCGCGGGCCGTCCCGCTCTGCATCGTCCTCGACGACTTCCACTGGGCGGATGGGCAGTCGGTGGCGTTGCTCAAGCATGTCGCGCGCAACGTCGAGCAGGGCGCCCTGCAGCTGCTCGCGACCTACCGCGACTCCGATCTGACCAAAGAACATCCGTTGACCGGGGCGTTGGCGGATATGCGCCGGCTCGAGGGGGTCGAACGGATCGCGCTGCACGGTCTCGAACGTGAGGACGTGCAGGCGATGACCGAAGCGGCCGCCGGCCACGAGCTGGATGCGGACGGGATCGCCTTGGCCGCGGAGATCGCTAGCGAGACCGACGGGAACCCATTCTTCGTTGGCGAGATCCTCCGCAATCTGTCGGAGTCGGGGGTGGTGGCCTACGACGAGGCGAGCGGCCGGTGGCTGATCGATCGTAGCTCTGGGGTCGCGCTACCCGAGAGCGTGCGGGACGTGGTCGAGCGGCGGGTCGAGGTGCTCGGCCCCAGCGCGCGCCAGACGCTGACCGCCGCGGCGGTGATCGGCCGCAGGTTCGATCTCGACCTGCTCTCAAAGCTGGTCGAGGGTGACCTCTTGGCGCTGCTGGAGGCGGCGGTCGACGCAGCGCTGCTTGTCGAGTCGACGGATCGGGTCGGGCGGTTCTCGTTCGCGCACGCGCTGATCAACCACACCTTGTATGAGGGTCTGGGAGCGACGCGCCGCGCGCGGATGCACCTGCAAGTCGCCGAGTCGCTCGAGGAGATGTACGGCACAGACTCGGCTGAGCAGTTGGGCGAGCTGGCGTTGCACTGGCGGTTGGCGACGGCGTCAGTCGACAAGGCGAAGGCGGCTGGGTACGCGCTGCGGGCGGGGCGGCAAGCGCTCGAGCAGCTGGCGCCGAGCGAGGCCGTGAGGCTGTTCGGTGACGCGCTCGAGCTGCTCGGCCCGGGCGACACGAAGGAGCGCTGCGAGGCGCTGATCGGGCTCGGCGAGGCACAGCAGCTGACCGGAGAGCCGGCCTACCGCGCGACTCTGCTGGAAGCGTCGCGGATCGCGTTGGGAATGTCCGACGCGCGGCTCGCCGTCGACGCGGCGCTGGCCAACACGCGCGGGTTCATGAGCCTGATCGGCAATCTCGACGACGAGCGGGTGGAGGCGATCGAGCGAACCGTGGGGCTCGCAGACCGTTCCGAGCCCCGGCGCGCGCGGCTGCTCGCGTTGCAATCACAGGAGCTGCTTTACGAGCGGGACCGCACCCGCCGCCAAGCGCTCGCCACGGAGGCGATCGCGCTCGTGCCGACGATCGGCGATCCGCGCGAGCGCGCCCGTCTGCTGCAGCACGCGTTCCATGGACTCTGGAGCCCGGACATGGTGTCGGTGCGCGCGGACCTGACCGACGATCTCCTTGCCGCCGCACGGGAGGCGGAGGATCGCGCGCTCGAGTTCTGGGCGCTGTACCTCATTTGGCACCTGAGCATCGAGACCGGCGATTTCACCCGGGCCCAGGAAGTCCTCGATCACCAGCAGGAGCTGGCCGCGGCGCTGGCTCGACCCACGCTCAGCTGGGTCACCTCGGTCGCCACGGCCGGCAGGGCGCTGCTGCAGGGCGACCTCGGTGCAGCCTCACAACTGGCCAAGCTGGCGCTGGCGGCGGGCAACGCGGCCGGCCAGTCGGACGCGCTCCAGATCTACGGCGAGCAGCGCGCGATGATCCGGGGCTACCAGGGCCGAGGCGGCGAGGAGCTGATCGAGCTGAGCCGGCTCGGCGTCGCCACCTACCCGCGGATGGCCGTCTGGTCGGCATCGCTCGCTGCGTATGAGGCGTACTTCGGCGATCCGGGGGCGGCCTCGGCGCTGCTCTGCGAAGCGGTCGAGAGCCGGCTCGAGCACGTCGGATGGGACACGCTACGTCTGGTCACGCTGGCGTTCTACGCAGATGCTGTCTCGCGTGTGCCTGCGGCCGACGCCGCCGCGCTGATTCAGGAGCTGCTGGCGCCGTGGAGCGACCAATTCATCTGGGGCGGAGCCTGCCCGTACGGTCACGTCCGACTGTGGCTCGGCGTGGTAGCGGCCACGCTGGGACGGGACGACGAGGCCGACGAGCACTTCGCATTCGCGTGTCGCTACCACGGCGACCACGGCCTGCGCCTATGGGAGGCCCGTTCCCAGCTCGGCTGGGCCCAGGCGCTCACCTCCCGCCGTGACCACGCCGCCGCCCACGAGCATGGGGCACGCGCGCTCGAGCTGGCCCGAGCCAACGGCTACGGCCTCATTGAAGCCCTCGCCCAGCCGATCGCGACCGCCGAGGCGTCCACCGGCAACTGACCAACCGGTGACAACTATCGAAAGTAAGGAGCCACCATGACGTCACCCCCCGTCGGGCATCTCCCACTGCGCCAGTGGGGCCTCAATAACTGCCCGGCGATCCCGTACTGGGCCGATGCGAACGGCAACCCGGACCTTGCACACGTCGGGGCGGCGCTGGCGAGCCTCGGGCGTCGCACGGTTGAGACGGAATCCGCGTGGGCTGGCCTCACGGAGCGATACACGATTGCCGGCCAGACCAAGACGGCGTACGAGTTCATGTACGGCGACACGATGCAGCCGCCGCAGCCGCTGCTGCCGCTGTTGCCGCTTGGGGATTCCACTCAGTTCAGGATGCCCTGGACGACCTACCAGGACGTGAACGACAACTCGAACGACCTGGTCGCGCCGCTCGCCGGCACGCTAACCGACCGGACGAAGGCCGAGGCGAGCTTCTGGCCGACGATCGCGAACTTCGGACTGCCCTACAACCTGCTCGTCCTCGCCAAATTCGATCCAAAGCGTCGCGACGAGCTCGCCGCTCGGTTCGGGGACGCCTGGTCCGCCGTCGACGCCGACGCGCTGATCGAGTCGGGGCAGCTGTACGAGATCGACATGACGATCATCGGGTCGCTCCCGCCGGCTCTCGGCGGAGGCGCAGTCAGGTTCACGCCGGGCACGTACACGCTGCTGAAGCAGGACCCCGCTTCCAAGGAGCTCACTCCGATCCTGGTCGAGGTCGCTTCGGCCTACGGGCCCAACTACACGTACCAGTCAGGCAACAACGCTTGGCTCTGGGCCCTACAGGCGGCGAAGACCTCGATCACGGTGTACGGCATCTGGCTCGGGCACGTCTATCAGTGGCACATCGTCACCGCCGCCATGCAGATGGGGATGTACAACGAGCTGCCAGCCGGTCATAAGCTCTGGCCGCTGCTGTCGCGCCACTCGCAGTCGCTGATCGATTTCGACGTCGTCCTGCTGACAGTGCTGTGGGACAAGATCGTTCCTCCGACGCCGGTGGATGGCGGCATGTCGCTGCTGCGGCTGCTCGATCGCTTCGCCAAGGACCGTGTGTTCTCCGACGATGATCCGCCGAAGGCGCTCGGGAAGCGCGGGCTTACACAGGCTGACTTCACCGTGGACCCGAACCACCCGTGGGACGCATATCCGGTGGCGGGCTTTCTGCTCGACCTCTGGACGGCCACTTCCAAGTACGTGAAAGCGATCGTCGACGATGCCTATGACACCGACACCGAGGTGGCAAACGACACCGCTCTGCAGGCTTGGATGGACGCCAGCAGGGACAAAGAGCGAGGAAACATCGGAGGGCTCCCACCGGTGAAAACGCGCGCGGCTCTGATCGGCGTGCTCACCAGCCTCCTGCATCGGGTCACCGCGCACGGCGCCGGGAGCGTGAACCCGTCGGTCAATCCCGTGCTGTCGTTCGTGGCCGACTTTCCGCCCTGCCTCCAGAGCTCCCGTGTCCCGAAGCCGACCGATACGGTCAGCGAGGCGGAGCTGGTCGGGATGCTGCCCCATACCGGCACCCTCGGAGCGATGACCACGTTCTACTTCACCGTGGTCTACGGGATGCCCGACGTTCCGCTGATTCCGAGCGGCGGCATCAACGCGCCCCCCTACTATCCAGGCCCGCTGGAGGATCCCGCCAACCAGGCATGGTTGGCCTTCCGCGGCCGGGTGCACGCGTTCATCGACACGTATACAGCCGACTGGGATGCTGCGCTCGCGCAGATACGGGGTTTCGACCCGGGGGTGCCGTCATACGCGCAAGGGCTGTACCAGCACTGGGCATCGAGCATCGAGACGTAATCGCCCCGCTCATCGACTCAAGGCCTGCACCTAGACATGGCGGACCTCGGCTGCGGTGCCAGCGACGTCGAGCCGTCATCCCGGATTCGGTCGGCACCCTGTCACCGCCCGTCCAGGCCGTCAAGGCCGGTCACCGAAGCTTCACACGACGTTGAAATCGAGGCCTCAACTGTGGCTCTTCGCGTAGTCGGAATGCGAACCGCCTGCGGCTCCTCCGCGTACAAGACCGAGGCCCTTTACGTCAAACCAACCCGCCGCGCCCGTGGCGCCGTTGGTTCTGGTGCGGCGCAGTCACCTCAGGGGCGGCGTGATCGCGCTCGCCCGTCGCCGCTTCCGGACCAGATCGGGTCATGCGATCGCATCGTTGAGATGTGGCTGCTCCGTCGCCAAACCGATCAGGAATCGAGAAGCGCTTTCACCGAGGTGCTCTTAGCATGACCGCCGTGTGCACCCCGTATCACGCGATAGGAATGACGATGACCGACTCGTCCAACGGCCCCAAGGTGCACGAGCCCGCGCGCGAGTCAGATGACGGCCGCCTGGTGGCCACTGCTGCCGATTCTGATGGCGGCGTCCTCAGGCTGACCCAAGAGAAAGAGGTGGTTCGCAATGGCTGAGACAAAGGCGGCGAGGAAAGGCGCGCGCTCCAACGGCTTCACCGCCGAGGAACGAGCGGCGATGAAGGAGCGCAGCCGAGAGCTGAAGGCCGCCGGGCGCGGGAAGAAGGCGTCGGACGGAGAGAGCGACGTGCTCGCCAAGATCGACGAGATGAAGGGGACGGACCGCGTGATGGCCGAGCGGCTCCACGCGCTCATCAGGGCCAGTACCCCGGAGCTTTCGCCGAGAACCTGGTATGGGATGCCCGCGTACGCCAAGGACGACAAGGTTCTGTGCTACTTCAAACCCGCCGAGAAGTTCAAGGCGAGGTACGCGACGCTCGGCTTCAGCGACAAGGCGAACCTCGACGAAGGCGCCATGTGGCCGGTCGAATTCGCGCTCACATCGTGGACCGGCACCGAAGAGAAAAGGATCTGCGAGCTCGTGAAGAGGGCGATGAGCTGAGACCCGAGCTCGCAACCGGGACCGCGACGCGACGCGAGCCGGTACAGAGCGCCTGGACAACCCCTCGTGATCGTCAACGCATAGTCGTGACGGCGAGTCGACTCGCCGATGCGCGTCCCAAGCCCACGGCGAGGAGACGTCTCGATCGAGCCGCCCGCGCTCGGCGGCGGGAGAGCCGGGCTGAACTCCGGCCACCGATCTCCGATGAGTTTCTGGATTACAACGCGCGAGCCCGCCGGCGGGCTGATAGTGGACGGATTTCTCGGCTAAAACAATGAGGGATCACGCGACGATCACTCAGTGTCGGTCGGTATGGCTCTCGGGTGATCGGACGCTGCCTCGAGGCGGATGCCGAGGCGGTGTAGGGCTTTGTTGCCGGCTGGCGTGAGTTCGAGGCCGCGTGGCTGCGCGGTGGGCTTGACCCAGCCTTCTTGGCGCAGGGAGGCCGCGAGCTGGGCGCCGAGTTGACCTCCGAGGTGTGGTCGTCCGATGCGAGGGTCCATGCAGGAGAAGGCGAGCGTGCGTCGGGCTGGCTTGGTGGGCAGCTCGACTCCGAGCTCGGCAAAGCCGCGGGCGGCTTCTGGGCCGAGCTTGAGTTCCCCTTCGCCGTCGCGGGCCTCAAGCGCTCGTGATTGGACGAGGTGGTCCATCAGAGCGACGCCGATCTGCCCGGCGAGGTGGTCATAGCAGGTGGCGGCCACCCGCGCCGGTCGACCTGTTCGTGGTGGCGCTCCGCGGAGGCCGTTGAGCATCGAGAAGATCTCCCGCAGGCCCGGCTCGGCGAGCTCGTAGAGCGCGAGGCGGCCTTGGTGGCTGACCGCCACGAGGCCAGCATCGCGGAGTCGCCGTAGGTGATTGGCCAGCTGCGTCGGCGACACGTCGAGGCGCTCGGCCAGTTCGCTGGCTGAGGCCGGGCCCTGCTCAAGGCGTTCTAGCACGGCGTATCGCGTGTCGTCGGCGAGTTCGGCCAATAGTTGGACCCGGGGATCGGTTGCTCGCATATCAGTAAGTCTACCCCCTCCAAGTTTCATATTCGCCTGAATGGTGGTAGTCTACCCTTCAGGCTTGAGTGAATCATCGGCGTAAACCAAAGGAGGCTCAAGAATCATGCATCCCGCTCTCGCTCGAGCGCTCGCCACCGCTTACATCGAAGACCAACTGCGCGCGGCCTCCCGTTGGCGCACCATCCGCCTCGCCAGTCGTGCACGAGCCACGCGTGGCGGCGACCTTCAGTCGCCGTACAGCGATCCGCGTCGACTCGACTACGTGGACTGCGCCCGCCCAGGCCCGCGGCATGACACGAACCGAGATTCCCCAAGCAGCCCTATGGCCATGCCAATCCGTCGTCGACGCCGCTTGGGGCCGCAAGCCAGGATCGATCGGGCATCGAGCAAGGCGCCGCCTGCCTCGTCCCACACGCGGACGTCGCGCGGGTCGGAGTAGCTCGTGTTCGAAGGCTTCAAGCTCGAATATGTCGACGCTAGGCACACTACCTTGAGGTCCCCGGCGTCACCCACGGGCGGGGCGCGGCCTACGGCCGGCCGATCATCCTCGGACCCTTGCCTGCCGGTGTCGACACGATCATCGGCGCAGACGACTACCGTGGCCCCGCTTTCGTCGGCACGCTCCGGCTGATCGTCTCGTAAATCGACCTCGGCGGAGCCGCCGTTCCCGGGACTGCCTTTGCTCATGGAAGGCTTAAGACCGGCAGCGAACCGCTCTGAATCCTCGATACGGCCTGCGCTAGCCACTAGGTCTCGAGCGGGCCGGTTCGCAAACGGCCCCTCGTCTCGGAAGCAGAAGCGTCGCGGAGGCGGGCGATATCACCTCAACCCCCGACCGCTTTGACCGTGACTCAGTTATCGGAGCACAGTGCGTGGAACGGGCGCGATGGCTATGAGGCCGGCGCGGCGGACGCGCGTTCGAGGGCGCGCTGATAGGCCGGGCGCTCGGCGAGGATCGTCAGATAGTTATCGAGCACCGGTGGGAACGGCTCGGGAAAATCGGCTCGCTTGGCGAACGTGAGCGCCGTGCTGACCAGCACGTCGGCCACTCCGAAGCTCGCCTCGACTAGATAGTCACCGCCATTCAGCGCCTGGGCGACCGCATCGGCCGCCTTGAAGAAGCGCCCGCGAGCCTTCCCGGCGCGTTGCGGGTCGGCCTCGCCGAAGATCGCAGCCTCGATGAGCGGCGGCTCCAGCTCCGCCGGTGCGAAGATCGACCATTGGTAGGCAAGCGCTCGCGCGTGCGTTCCGAGCCCTCCGATTAGGCCGGCGTCCGGATATAGGTCGGCGAGATGGAGGCAGATCGCTGTCGACTCGAACACGTAGCCATCGTCGAAGTGCACGACCGGCACCCGTCCGAGCGGGTGGCGCGCCCGATGCTCCTCACCGCGGCCCTGCTCCGAGTTCATGATCGTCAACTCGTAAGGCTCGCCGATCTCCTCAAGCATCCACAGAACCCGTCTGGGCCGCCCAGCATGCTCTCGGTGAAACACGTGCAGCATCGCCCGGACGATATCCCGTCCTGCGGCCTTGCGACGCCCTATGACGGATCCGTGGGACCTGCAGATGCTGCCCCGTTTCCTCGCCGGCGTGTCCACACGTTCCGATGACGGCGCCACCGCCGGGGATACCCGCGCCACTTTCCAGGGCCGAACCGACCCGCGGCTGAAAATCGGCGGCCCACGCACGGTCGCTTTCGATGCGGCTGCTGAGCAATCGGCGACTGGGTGAAACCGCATGCCGGCCACGAGACTCGATGTGTCGTGCCGTCCGACCGGTCGCGTTACGTTGGCGATTCTGCGGCCGCATGACACTGGCTCGGGCAACGCGCTCTTAATCCGGAGATTTGGCCGAGCTTGGCGCCGGTTTGTTGGTGGTGATGTTGGTGGTCGCCAGCATTGGGAACGCGGACGGTGTTTGCTACGATCGTCACATGGGGGTGGTGTGGTTGTGTTGGCGATGTGCCGCCGGCATCGAGCGTCGCGGGGCTGTGTTGGCAATGTCCATTGTGCTGTTCTGTGTGGCACTGCTAGCGCCCGTGGCGGGGGCGGAGGACAAGCGGGCGCTGGCGTACACGACCTGGCACACCGACCAGGGCGGCGGCTTCGACCTGCGAGTCGTCAACGCGGACGGGTCGCCGGGACCGCTCGTGGCGTCCGATCCCAGCTCAAACGCTTTCGCGTCGCCGACGTGGTCGCCGGACGGAAAGACGATCGCGTTTTCCGGCTCGTACGGCGGGAAGGGCGGCGTGTTCGTCGTTTCCGCTGCTGGCGGTCAGGTCAATCAGCTCGTCGCTGCCAGCACTCCGGGCGCCGACCGGCTTCCGTCATGGTCACCGGCCGGAAATGAGATCGCCTACTGGGCAGGCGGTGGCGGTACGCATGCGGTGACGCTGATGGGGATCCATGCCGATGGCAGCGGCGGGCGCATTATCGCCGGCCCCTTCCCGGCGGACCCGGAGCAGGGCAAGGGCTTCGCCCCGGTGTCCTGGTCACCGGATGGCAGGCAAATCGCGTTCGAGGACAGCAACGTGGGCGAGATCGATCAGGTGCCCGCCACTGGCGGCACAACAACCATACTCGTGCCCAAGCCGGCCGACTCGGACGCAGACGACCCGGCATATTCGCCCGATGGGACCCGTATCGCCTATCTCGCGGTCCCGACCGGCGGAGGGCCCGACCAAGTGATCGTTCGCAATCTCAAGACTGACGCGCAGGTAATCGCTTGGCAGGCACCAGACATGTACACGTCCATCGCGAGCGCCATCCCGCCGATCTCGTGGTCTGCCGACAGCGACCGCATCGCCTACGCCGACTACAGCTCGACTGGCTCCGGTGTCGTCGAGAGCATCGTCACTGTCAAGAGTGACGGCAGCGGGGGCAGGCAGGTGCTGGTCACCGGGCCACGCGCCATCGGGGGCATCGCGTGGGCCAACGCCCCGAAGCTGACGAAGCACGTCGCGGTGTCGCTTTCGCCCAGCACGATCACCGCCGACGGCCAGGCGACGACAACGGCGACGGCGAAGGTGACCTTGGGCAGCTTGTGGGTCTCCGGGGACACCGTGTCGTTTGCCAGCTCGGACGGCGGCCAGAAGATCGGACCCGTGCACGACGAGGGCGATGGCAAGTACACAGCGACGATCACGGCGTCGGAAAAGGTGGAGAAGGCGACGATCACGGCCACCGATAAGTCCGATCTCGCCAAGGCTTCGGGCACGGCCGCGCTGACTGAGAATCCGCCGAAGGTGCGCGTGTCCCTCACGCCAACCTCGATCGCCGCCGATGGCAAGTCGACAGCGATCGCGACCGTGACCTTGACCGGCGTGCACGGCGAGGCCGTGTCCGGCCAGGATGTGTCGATCACCACCGCCGGTCCGGCCCGTGCCCGGGCGGTAAGGGACGGCGCCGGCGGCACCTACAAGGCCACGATCGCCGCGACCGATACGGCCGGCACCGTCATCGTGACCGGCACCGATCTATCCGTCGAGCCGAGCGCCACCGCTCACGCATCCCTCAAGACCAAGGCCGTTCCGAAGAAATGCGTTGTCCCTAAGCTCCGCCGCGACACGCTCGCGGCCGCCAAGCGAGCCCTCCGCAAGGCCCATTGCACCCTCGGGAAGGTGACGAGGAAGGCCAGCCGCAAGGTGGGCAAGGGCCACGTCATCTCCTCGCGGCCACCCGCCGGCACGCGTCGCAAGCGCGGCGCGCGGATCGCCGTCGTCCTCAGCCGAGGCAAGCACTGACCCGGTGGCAAACGGACTCGCGCTGGTCCTGGCAGGCTGGTGTCACCGAAGCGCTTGTCGCCTCGCCAGTGTTCGGACAACGAAAGGGATAGTCAGCGTCGACGACCGGCCACGCGTGAACGCGGCGTGCGACTTCCCGAGCGCAGCAAGCTCACGGTCCTCGGATCGACGGGAAGGAACGAGGCGAGGGGCGCGAGCCAGATGGCGCTGTGCCTCGGCACCCCGTTGCAGAGGAGGCTCGCGTCTCCGTTCGAGCTTTCCGCGCTTTGCAGGGAGGACTCGTCGCGCCCCGCGACGCTCGCGGGATCTGGGAAGCGGGTGGGCGCCAGGCGCACGAGGTGCGTGGCGTTCACGAGACGTTACGCGGAGGCGCCGACGAGCGCGGATCGTCGTTCCGGCGGTAGCGTCCGGCGCATGTTCTCGGGGTTCACGCCATCTCACCGGCGAGGGACGGGTTCGCCGCTGGTGTGTCTGCCTGGCTTCATGGACACGTGGCGGATCTGGGAGCTCGTGCTGCCGATGCTGGAGGGCCAGCACGACGTACTTGCGCTGACGCTGCCGGGCCACGCAGGAGGGCCACGGATCGATGCGACGGTCAGCACAGACGCGTTCGTCGATGCTGTGGAACGCTCGATGGACGCGGCGGGTGTTGAGCTCGCGCATCTCGTCGGCAACTCGCTCGGCGGCTACGTCGCGTTTCAGCTCGCAGCGCGAGGTCGCGCGGCGAGTGTCGTGGCGTTCGCGCCGGCCGGCGGCTGGGCGCCGGGAGATGTGTCTTACGAGGATCTGTTGCGTACGCAGCGAGAACTGCAGACCCAGGTGAAGACGGCCGCGCCACGCGCTGAAGAGTTCATTGCCGCGCCGCAGGGCCGCCGCCGTGCGACGCAGCTGATCACGACGAACTTCGAGCACATCCCAGCTGACCTGCTCGCGCATCAAATGCTCGGTATCGCCAGCTGTAAGGCCGCGGCGCCGCTGATCGAGAACGCTCTGAGCGAGGGCTGGACGCTCGACGTGGAGAGGATCACCTGTCCCGTGCGGATCGCGTGGGGCACGGCCGACAAGCTCCTGCCCTGGCCCCAGGCCGCCGCGCGCTACCGCAAGGATCTGCCCCAAGCCGACTGGGTGATACTCGACGGGATCGGCCACTGCCCTCAGCTCGATGTCCCCGTCGAAGCCGCAGAACTGATCCTCGGGTTCACCTGGTAGCGAACCAGCTCAACGGCGCCACGACCCGGTGGCGCACGAGCATCGCGCTAACAAAGAAGAAGGGTCCGCCCGCCGGTCTGCCTAGATAGGCGCCTCCCAAGTGGAGGCCAGAGACAGGCCGAGCCGGCCTGTGCCTCGCGCCAGAAATGATCGTCCGGTACCCAGGAGCTCAGTGCCTTTTCACGAACGCCCGGCAGCCCAGGTCCTTGATTTTCTCGACGTCAGAACTGCTGCTTTGGTCGTGCAGCCGGCGACGCGGAAGTTTTCATCTCGGCCGCGTGGGCTGAGCGACGATGCCGGTGCGCGTTTTCAGACTGTCGGCGCGCCACAGGGTCCACCCGACCGGCCGGAGACCATCTCGGTCAACACGCCGGTCGTCGTGCGCGACGATTTCCGCGCTGGCAGCGCTTGCTAGCTCCGCGAGGAGTTCGCTCGAGCGGTCCTTGGATCTGCCGCCGCGACGGACGTCGAGATCGTGATAATCGCGGTCTTCATGACGGCGAAATACGCGCCCGCGCGTGCGCGCGCTCTGCTGCAGGCGGTTTGGCGGCCTACCCGGCGGTCTGCGTCAGCTGCGCCTCGACCGTCAGGGTCGCATCGTTGTGGGTGATTCCCAGCGGGCGCCAGTTCATGCCGAACACGCGCCGGTCGACGACTGTCGTCGCGCGCAGGGTCAGGACCGCAGCAGAGTGGCTGGCGTCGAGGCTAAGAGTCAGGGGCTCCTCGTGGCCGGCGATTGTGAGGCGCCCGGCCATCTCGAGCCCCGAACCATCGACCCGCCCCACGGCGGAGGGCTTGAAAACGACCTGCGGGTGCTCCTCGGCCCCGAAGAAGTCGGCCGAGCGCAGGTGCTTGTCGCGCTGCTTGTTCCCGGTATCGACGCTGGCGGCATCGATTCTCAGCTCGCCCGCGACCACCCCGGCCGGATCGATCGAAAGCTCGCCCGCGATCTCGTTGAAATGCCCGCGAACCGTGACCAGCCCCCAGAAGTGCTTGACCGCAAACTCCGCGCGGCTGTTGTCCGGGTCGAGAGTCCACTCCCCTGCGGCCAGCGCCGTCGCGGCGCCCTCTGGTGTCGCAGCCGGATCGATGCTTGGATCAGACATCGGTGCCTCCTCGCTTGGACGTCGCAGAACACACTACGCCCCCGACCCGCTAGCGGCTATGCGACAACCTGCCGCGGCGCTCGTCGCGGTCTAAGCCCGAGCTCTGCGGACCATATTGGCCTCGGCCAGCGCGGTGAAGCGCTGCTCACGCAAGACGTCCTAGGTCTTGTGCGAGCCAGCATCTCCAGAGTTCTGCCCCAGGTCGGCGAGTTCTCAGAGCAGACGTCCTGTGTCAACCTTCGTGTGCGATAGCGGATGTCGGCTTGTCATCAAGCGCTGCGCGCTCGGCCCTGCGGGCCGCCCTTTGGGTGACGACTTCGCCGAGCATCCGCTGGGTGGCGGCTGTGTCGGGCATGGGGCCCGACGGCGTGGGGATGGTGACAGTGACATGGCGTTGCAGGGCGCGGTGGCGGGCGGGGTCATACGGGACACCGTCTTGCCAGCAGCGCCACACGATGCGACACCAGGCGCGGCCGAGGGTGCGTAGCGCGCGGGGGTGGTCGTGGCCGCGGGCGCGGGCTTGGGCGTAGAGGTCTTGCGCCCACGGGTGCCAGTGGCGGGTGCTGTCGGCCAGCCTGCAAAACGAGGAGCGCAGGCGTTTGTTGCACCCCCAGCGGAAGCAGGCTGCCTTGCGTTTGCCGGATTCGATCGCGACCGCGGCCTGGCCGGCGTCGCCGGCGAGCGCGTCGCGGGCGGGGTAGCGCGTGCGGCAGTCGCCCATCTCGGCCAGCATCTCGGCGGCGGTGATGAAACTGCCCGGGTCCTTGAACAGCGAGGTGAAGATCTCGCCGTCGGGATGGGTACGGATCGAGGTCGCGATCTGCCGCTCGAGCGTGTCGATCTGCGCCCCGAGCATCTTGAGCGTCTGAACCAGACAAAGCACCAGCTGCCGGCGGGCTCCAAGCTCTATCTCGCCGACCCTGCCCTGCGGCGCGCGCCGGAGCTTGGCCAACAGCTGCGCGGGCTGCTGACGCCCGCTGTAACGCTGGCGGGCAAGGAACGCCGCAAGGCGCTTCTCGCCCAGCGACCGCGCGTCGGCCGGGCTCGGGTAGCTCTCCAGGAACGCGAGCGAGATCGGGCTGTCCAGATCGCAGAACAGGCCAATCGGGCCGGGCCAGAAGCGCTCGAGCTCTGAGCGCAGCTGGTTGCCCGTTGCCACCTTGGTCCTCACCAGGTCCTCGCGCGCGCGGGTCAGCGCTCGGAGTGCCTTGGTCTCATCGGCGTCGGGCTCAAGCACCCGGAAGCGATGGCTGTCGGTGCGCGCCAGCTCGGACAACACGAACGCGTCGAACCGGTCGGACTTACCGCCCGACACGCGAAACCGCGCCCGCGTCGCCGCGACCTGGTTGGGGTGCAGCGCCAGCACCCGCAGCCCCGCGTCCAACAGCCGCTCCACCAACAGCCCATCCGGCCGCTCGATCGCGACCAGCTCCACCTTCAACCGCACCAGCTGGCGGCACAACGACCGCAACCCAGCCTCGTCATGCGCGAACGTGGCCGCCAGCAACTCTTGGCCCGTCTCGTCGGCCACCCGCACGTCGTGCTTGTCCGCCGCCCAGTCAACCCCGGCGTAACTTCCCATCGGTAACTCCTTATCGGTCAGGACTTCACAGCGCCCCGACCAGGAGGTACCGTTGCGGGCGCTCATGGATAAGGCCCTCAACCGGGGCTACGTCCTGTTGCCGCTTGCGGCACCTCACCGACCGCCGGGACGGGCTGGTCTGCTCTAGGCCCTGCACCGGGCAAGCAGTCTTGGCCCTCTCCCGGCGGCGGTCGAGGCACCACCTAGGATGACCCATGAGCAGTCATGCCATTGTCCCCCAGCGGCGAAGATGCGGCAGTGTCGGATGCGGGGGTCAGGGTCCGGCTCCTACGTGGCTGGCGAAACTTGGTTGATCTTGTCTGCGCTCGCTGTCAGCAGGTCCGCGGGCTCGACAGGCCACGCGTCAAGTTCAGGTTCTGCGAGCAGCGCTCGTGCAAGCTCGCTGGATCCACCGATCAGGGTCGAGTCAAAATCGATCTCGCTGGCCATGAACCGTAGCCATCCCAGAGACCGAGCAAGCAGGCCTCCGAGGTCGCGGTGTGTCCGCCGAGCACGGCGCACAACGGGCCAAGCAACATCAGACTCGGCGCGCAGAAGTTCATCAGCCACGTGCCCAGCCTACATCCGTTGTCATCGCGCTCCAGCGCCCGAAGGCCCGGGGCGCCCTGCTCGGGCGAAGGTCGGTCCGGCTCGATACGGCCCGCAACGCGCACCGTCGGCTTCCGCTCCCGGTCCGCGTTCGGCACGTCGTCACGATCCAGGTAGCCCCAGGCAGAGCAGATGATTTCGCCAGTGCGTTCAAGGCCCTGCAGGCGATTGCGCAGCGGCAAGAAGGCTGCGAGCAGTACGAGCTCGGAGCGGGTCGCTAGCTAAGCTAATGCGACGGCGCGACTCGCCTTTCAGGCATCCGGCGCGGCAGGTTTAGCCCCACACGCCCGTGGCAGAAGGGCTTCATGCCGGATTTCATCAGCGTCCTATCGTGCCAAGGTGTGCCACCTCCGCGGGCTCGGCCGCACGCGCGCGCCGCTCGGCGATCCGCGCGAGCAGCAGGCTCAGCTCGAAAAGCAGGTAGAGCGGCACCGTCTCGAGTACGAGAGTGATCGCGTCGCCCGGCAGGAACGCCGCGACGAGCCCGCACGCGACGAGCGCGTAGCGGCGGTTGCGGCGCAGCTGCGCGGGGGAGACGATGCCGGCGCGGGTGATGGCGAGAATGCCGACAGGTACCTGGAACACCAGGCCCATCGCGAGCAATACAACGGCGGCGAAGTGGTAGTACTGGCTCGCCTGCACCAGGACGTTGAACTCCCCGCTGTTGAAGTTCTCAAAGAAGCGCAGGGCGGATGGCAGAACGATGAAGTAGCCGAACGTCACCCCGGCCGCGAACAGCAGAGGGATCGCGAGCACCAGCGAATTGGCGATGCGCTGGTGCTCGGGGCTGAAGGCCGGCAGCACGAACCCGTAGAGCTCATACAGAATGACGGGAAGCGCCAGGATGAAGGCGAACAGGAGCGAGACCCCGATCGTGGTCGTGAACGGCTCGCCGATCCCGAGCGTCACCGGCTTGTTGCCTTCCGGCGCCTTTGAGAGACGCTTAATGGTCTTGCGCAGTTGCGGGGTCACGCCCTGAAGCGCCGCGCGGGTCTGAGCCGAGGCGCCGCTGTGCGGGCGCTCGAGCGCTGCGACCACGAGCTGAAGCTGCGTTGCGACTGTGCGGGTGCTCTGCTGTACGGTGTAGGTGGCGCCGAGTGGGCCGTTGCCCGCGACCACCTGTTTCTGCGTCTGGTGGGCGAGCGGCGCGTTGATGATGTGAAGGAGCGTGTGGTTCTGCCACAGGCAAATGCCGAACGCCACGGCGAGCGCCGCCAGCGAGATCATCAGCCGCGCGCGCAGCTCGTCGAGGTGATCGACGACGCTGACGCGATCTTGGTGCCCGATTCTTCTGACGGCGATTGCCATGACGTTTTTCCCGGCCGCTATGAGCGCGGTTGACGTTCCGCGACGACGACCGTCTGCTCCCGGTTGTCGGCCGGCGCGGTCTGGGCCGCGGGCACGGGCTGAGGGAGCTCGGCCTCGTGGCTCGCCATGCCGTTCAGCGAGTCCTTGAAGCCTCGCATGCCGCTGCCGAGCGAGCGACCCATCTCCGGCAGTCGCTTGGCTCCGAACACGAGCAGGAGGAGGATCAGTAGAAATAGAATGTGAATTGGATTGTCAAGTCCGACCATCAGTAACTCCAATCAATTTGGCTCTTTGTGGAAAGACATCGTTACTAGCCACGTGACTTCGCGCTCGGGGCGGTCGCGGTGACAGCCTCCCGAGCGTGAAGTCGTAGTGGTTTGCGGAGCTGCTAAGTGTTCGCCCGACAGCTAGCGGACGCGCCGTTGCGCGGCGTCGGCTTGTTCCGCCAGCTTCGTGACAGTCCTGAAGAAGGCGGCGGACTGGCCTTGGAACAGGTTGTCGGCGGTGAATGACTTGATCGTGGCCCGGGCTCCGGCGTTCTTATCCAGCGTCGGTCGCACGATCGCGCAGTGGGGGAGCTTGTGGCTGATGAACTCGCACGGGGTCGGGAAGATCAGGTTGTCCTGGACCAGGGCTCCTCGCGGATCGTCGTCGAGGTTGGGGATCGTCAGGCCGGTGACCGGATCGGTGACGGGAGCGACGGGGGTGTTGGCGGCGTTGCCGGCGTCGTCCTGCCAGGTGGAAAAGTGCATCGCCTCAGTCGGGCCGATGCTCGAGACGATGCGAAGCGCCTCGAGGCTCGTGACCTTCTCGGCCAGCGTCGCGTACAGGCTGGTTCCGCCCTGCTCGATGTAGCCGAAGTGGAAGGCCGCGGTGCACGCGATTGCCTGGATCCGGGCCTCCGCCGGAGTGGTAGGGGGAAGCGGGGCGGGGGTGTTCGGTGGAACGTCGGCGTCGCTGATCGGGATCGCCGGCTGGTGGCGGATCGTGATCGCCTGCGGGAACTTCGCGCCGAAGTCGGGGTTGGTCGAGCTGCGATACCGGGTGTACCAGCTCGTGTCGACATCCAGCGAGGTGAGCGACGTCAGGCGGCCGATCTGCTTGGCGCCGGTGGCCTTGCTGCTCGGCAGGGTGCGGAACCTGTCGAGGTTGACGGGGTCGGCGCCCTTGGACTCCAGGTAGGCGTTGAGGAACGCCGCGTGGCTCTGCTCATCGTTGTTGTTGAGATGGATGTAGGTGTTGATGTCGCCATCGATGTTCGCCAGCGCCGCCATGTAGGCCGGGTTGCCGCCGTTCACGCCGCCGAGCTCGTCGTACTGCTGCCACAGGTCGGCCTCTATGAGCTCGGCCGACGCGAGAAATCGAAGAATCGCCACGTCGCCCTTCGTCAGCCGTTCGCTGCTGGTCTGGGCGAGCGCCGTGGCGGTTGTGCCCAGCGGTCCGAGGAACGTTGCTCCTACTCCGGCCGCGGCTCCCGTGGCCAAGAAGGACAAGCGACTGACCCGGCCAGTGGTGTCATCATCGGAGGCTAGGGCAGTCGCTTCGGCGCTCGGGGGTGTTTCACGGTTCATGGTCTACCTTCCTTTTGAGGGTGGTGTGGGTGAAAGTAGGCTCAATAGCGACCTACGAACCCCTAAGACGCCGCTCTTGGGGAATGTCTTTCCTAAGCAGAAATAAAGATGTGTGAAGGGGACGTGATATGCGAGTCGCGACCCGCGCGTGGGCGCTCCGCACCTTTGTTCGCCACAAGCGCAACCGACCCACGGGTACGCGGCGATTGGGCAGCGGCCGAGCGGCCGCGGTGGTGAGGGGTGTGTCAGCCGGTTGTGACGTTCGACAGCACTTCGTGAGTGCCCACCGTGATCACGTACGAATGACCGCCTTGCCGTGGACGCCGCCGTGGCGGAGCCGATCGAGTAACGCTCCAGCATTGGCGAGTGATTCGGTGGTCGTTATGCGAGCTGAGATCGCACCTACCGCCAGGAAACGCGCAAGCTCGGTTAGCCCCTGGCGCGACGCGAGCGGGTTCTCGACAGATGCGATGTTCTCCGCCGCAATCTCCCGCTCGGCGAACCAGGGTATGTCGGCGGCGTACAGCGTAGACACGAGACAACCGCCTGCCTTGAGGATCTCGGCATCACGGCGAATCGCATCGGCGCCGTTCACGCCATCGAGTACCGCATCTACGCCGTGGGGATGCTTGCGCTTGATGGCATCGATCACGTCGACGTCCAAGCTGTCGTACGCCTCATCCGCGCCGAGCCGCACTGCTTCATCCGTGTCGCGATGCACGGTCGCGATGACGTGCGGCCCCCGCGCCCGCGCCAGCTGAACGGCTTAGCCACCAACCGCCCCGGTGGCTCCCATGACCACGTACACTGATCCGCCGCGACGCCGGTGAAATCGACGGCGCCAAGCGCTGTGATCCCCGCGATCGGCAGAGCGGCGGCCTGGTCATCACCGATCGGTTCCGGAATCCGTGCCAGTGCCTCGGCTTTGCCGTGCGGGGGAACGGCGGCGTATTCGGCATACGATCCGTGTGTCCGAGCGATTCCAAACACACGATCCCCTGCGCGAAGTTCCCGCTCGGTCGAAGGCACGTACTCGAGGACGCCGGCGAAGTCGATGCCCAGGACAAATAGGTAGGACGACTGCGGCGTGAGGTTGTCGACCAGCTTGTAGTCGAGCGGATTCACTCCTGCGTACGTCACCCGGACCACATATCCGTCGGGAGCAGTCGGGCCGGATAGGTCGAGGATCGCAGGCGCGGAACCAAACCGTTCCACAGCGTAAGCGCGCACGGTTCAAGCTTCCCACGTCGGTAGAGAGGGCGTCATGCGAATGCGATTGCTCCCGCTCGCCGAGGCAAAGTAGCCCAGGTCGACCCTGCCTTGCGCTCCGGGGACTCTCGGGTCCGCTGGGAGTGCGATGACCTGCGTTGGCATCATGCGCTTGCCGGTGACCGGTAGGTGAGGCCGGGCTGGGCGAGCGGGGCTAGTGTCGGCTGTCTGACGGGTACGTCGCCGAGCGCTTCGTCGATCATCGCCAGCGTGTCGGGCGTGAGCTCGGTGCCACAAGGCTTCGTGTTGGCGTGGACCTGGTCGGGGCGGGTGACGCCGACGATCGCCGATGCAAGCTCGGACCGCGTAGCATCGGCACGTCTGGGGCCGGGCAGAGCCCGCTCCGCGGAGCTGGCCTCGCAAGGCGTGCTCGACGGTCAGTTATCCGGAGCTGTGGTGTCGGCGTGCGCGTCTGGCTGGAGCAGGTGTTGTTTGAGTTGGTGGCGGGATTTGACTTCGAGCTTGCGGAACGCTTTGCGGAGGTGGTAGTCGACGGTGCTGGGGCTGATGAACAGCTGCGCGGCGATTTCTTGGTTGGTGGCTCCGTCGGCCGCGAGGCGGGCGATGTGTACCTCCTGGGGGGTGAGGTCGTCGCGCGTTTCGACGGTCCGTTTGCGGGCGTGCTCGCCGGTTGCCTGGAGCTCGACCCGGGCGCGTTCGGCGAACGCTTCCATGCCGAACTGGGTGAATAGTTTGTGGGCGAGGCGTAGCTGCTCGCGCGCGTCGGGCCGGCGATGCTCGCGGCGGAGCCATTCGCCGTAGACGAGGTGGGCGCGGGCGAGCTCCACCCGGACCCGGGTCCGCTCGAGCGCCTCGATTGCCTGGCGATAGAGCGTCTCGGCCGCTTCCCGTTCGCTCAACAGCGCCCGGGACCGGGCCTCGACCCCGATCACCCAGTTTGAGCCGCTGGCGCGTGTCATCTCCGAGAGCTGCTGCAAGGCATCGGCGGCGAGCTCGGGCTTGCCGGCGCGGGCGGCCGACTCGATCAGCTCGACAAGGGCCCAGTTGAAGAACGTTAGGCCCTCCGGATGCTTGGTCGCGCGCTCAGCCGCCATGAGCGCGTCCTCGTAGCGACTGACGCCGTTGTAGACCACCGCGCGGGCCCACTCGGCCGCCGCCAGTCCGAGCCCCTCGCCCCGGGCCGTCACCTCCTTCACGATCTCCTCGATTAGGTAAGGCGCCTCGGCCTCGCGGCCGCGGAGCGCGCCGATCAATAGGGGAGCGTAGGGCGGGAACCGGCCGCCGGTCGCCTCGGTGACGGCTCGCAGCTCCTCGGTCAACGACGCGGCCGTGGCCAGCTCGCCGGCGAACGTGTCCACCGCGATTCGTATGTTCAGGCTGAGCGGGAGCACGGTGAGCGCGCCAGCCTCACGGGCCAGCTTGAGGTGACGGGCGGTCAGCACGTCCCACGATTCGTCGTCCCACATGACACCCGCGTGGCGAGATGCAAGCCACAGCGAACGGAGCTCCTCTTCACTAGAGATGTTCTCGCTGCGAAAGGCGCGGAGTGCCCGCTTGATCATCGGCGCGGCAGCTGCATACCCTGCCGTGGACCGCGTCGCTAAACCATCGAGCAATAGGTCGGACGCGCGCGGCGGATGCGGCGGCGGCTGTGCTGCCAACGCGGCCCTTGCCACTTCCTGCGCTCCGACGCTTCCGGCGAGGCGGCCGGCGAACTGCGCTGCGGAAACCGCGTCCAGGTAGGTCGCCCGCGCGAGATCGATGTCGAGTGCTTCGAGCCGTTTGGCGGCGGCGAGCAGAAGCGGCGGAGCGTCGCTACCGTGGCTCGATGCGAATGCGATCTGCGCCCGGAGCAGGTCAACCCGGGCGCTTACGAGCTCATCAAGCGGTCCCGCCCGAGCGATGTCTAGCAGCTGCAGGGCCGCATCCGGCGCGCCGGCCAGGTGCTTGGCCTGCGCCGCGGCCAGCGCCCGCCGCGCCCGCCGCTCCGGATCGACTGTAAAACGGACCGCACCCTCGAGGAACGCGGCGGCTGCCGCCAACCCACCGCGCGCCTGAGCACGCCCCGCCGACCGTTCGAGCTCGGAGGCGACGTCCTCGTCGAGGCCCGAGGTCGCTTGGGCGAGATGCCAGGCGCGGCGATCGGGATCGACCTCGGGGTCGGTCGCGTCCGCGAGCGCGCGATGCACGGCCTGCCTCTCCTCCGGAGACGCCGCTCGATACACGGAGGAGCGGACCAGCGGGTGACGAAAGGTCACGCTCGCGCCGATCGTGAGCAGCCCGTCGGTCTCGGCCGCCGCCTTGATCCCGATCCCGAGCCGCCCGGCCGCCCGCCACACCAGCACCGGGTCGCCGACCGGCTCCGCCGCCGCGACCAGCAACAGCCGTTGAGTATCCACCGAGAGCCCCGCCAGCCTGCGGCGGAAGCTCTCCTCGATCCGCCCCGACAACCCCGGCGCGTCCGGCAAACCGAACCCACCGGCCAACTCCCCCGGCGTCAACGCCCGCGGCAGCTCCAACAACGCCAGCGGATTCCCGCGCGTCTCCGCGAGCAACCGCTCCCGCACCCGCTCATCCAACGGCACCCGCAACACCGATCCCAACAGCGCGCGCGCGTCACCGTCACCCAGACCCTCGATCACCAGCTTCGGCAACCAGTCGAGCTCCTCGCCCGCCTCACGCGTCGAGAGCACCAGCGCGACCGACTCCGCCAATAGCCGCCGCGCCACGAATAGCAGCGCCTGTGCCGACGCGCGATCAAGCCACTGCGCGTCATCAACCACACACAGAAGCGGCTGCTCCTCGGCCGCGTCCGCCAGCAGGCTCAGCACCGCCAACCCCACCAGGAACCGATCCGGCGCATCCCCCGCCCGCAGTCCGAACGCCACCCCCAGCGCGTCTCGCTGCGGTGCAGGAAGCCGGTCCAGCCGATCGAGCAGCGGTGCGCACAACTGCTGCAGCGCTGCGAACGCGAGCTCCATCTCCGATTCCACACCGGTCGCCCGCATCACCAGGAACCCCGACGCGGACCCAATCGCAGAGCCCACCAGCGCCGTCTTACCAACTCCCGCCTCGCCGGACACCACCAGCACCCGGCTCTGACCACCGCGCACTCCCTCGAGCAGGCGTTCGAGCACCTCGCGCTCGCTGCGCCGGCCGTGCAACACCTCCGCCGGCCCCTCAGAAACCATGCGGCACCGACGATACCGGGCCCTGGTCCAGTCGACAGTCCGTGACTACGAGGTGTCCTGTGGCGGACCGCGCGTTCAGTGATTCGAGCGAAACCGCAGCCCACCTAGGCCCGCGTCGACCACTCCACCGAGCCTTCGGAACATCTCATGGCCCCGCAGACCCCGCACGCTGCACCCCCGCAGACCCCGCGAGCGAACAGTTCTGACCCGCGACTACGAAGCTTCCTAGTCGCGGACTACGCGTTGCGTGATTCGAGCACCGCCCCTCGCTGCCACTGTCGATCTTCCCAACCGAAGGAGCGACATGACACCCAGCAAAACCATCGCCTTCCTCGTCAGCGCCGCGGTGATACCGCTCGCCGGCTTGGCCGTCGTCGGCGGCACCGACGTTGCGAACGCGGGCACGACGCATCCGAGCTTCGAAAGCGAGCGCGCGGTCAACGCCGCCTCAGTGACTCGGAGCAGTCGGCGACCGACCGTCCAAGTTCGCCGGACAGGCCTGGGGAAGATCCTCGTCGACTCACGTGGCCGCACCTTGTACCTGTTCAAGAAAGACACGGGCGGAAAGAGCAGCTGCGCGGGCAGCTGCGCCGTCAACTGGCCCCCGCTGCTCGCGACCGGAAGGCCTACAGCCGGCAGCGGCATCAAGGCCTCCAAGCTCGCAACGACCAGGCGGTCCAACGGCAAGACACAGGTGGTCTACAACCACCACCCGCTCTACCGCTTCATCGGAGACGAGAAGCCTGGCAACACCAGCGGAGAAGGGCTGACCGCGTTCGGCGCCCGTTGGTTCGTGCTCTCACCGGCCGGCAACGAGATCAGGTGACGCGTCCGCGACTCGATTCAAACAAAGCCAAGGAGCTACATGACGCCCCGCGGCCCAATCACGTTCCTCGCCGGCGCAGCGGTGATCCCTCTCGTCGTGTGACCGTCGTGGCCGTGCCTCGAGTCGATCCAGGGTCGCGTCGCGGCGGCTGATCGGCGGCATCCCGCCCTGGTTGCTCGAGTTGCACGATTGCATATCTGCTCTTTCGCGGGTGTCCGCCATCGATGGCGACGAACGGTCATGAGGTGGCCAGGGCCCCGTCTTCGGAGTGGTTCGGCCAGGTTGACGTGGCCGTGAGCTCGCCGGCCGCTTCCGTCTCGCGGGCCAGGAATGAGCCGAGTTCGTCGATTGTGCTCATCAACGGCGCTGGGAAGACGACGGTGGAGTTCTTGTCAACGGCGACCTCGACCAGGGTCTGCAGGTTCCGAAGCTGTAGCGCCAGCGGGTGAGCCGCCATCACGTCGGCTGCTTGGGCGAGTTCGCCGGCGGCGAGTCGTTCGCCTTGGGCGGCGATGACCTTCCCTCGTTTTTCGCGCTCGGCCTCGGCCTGGCGGGCCATCGCGCGCTGCATGCTGTCGGGGAGCTGAATGTCTCTGAGCTCGACGACCGTGACCTTGACTCCCCACTCCTCGGTTTGCACGTCGAGGATCTCGCGGATGTTCTGGTTGATGCCTTCGGTCTCAGACAGCAGTTCGTCGAGCGTGTGGCGTCCCACCACCGAACGAAGCGTGGTTTGGGCGATCTGGCCGATCGCGGCCTCGACGTTCTCGATCGCGACCACCGACTGAATCGGATCCTCCACCCGGTAGTAAGCCACCGCGGACACGTCGATGCTGACGTTGTCTTTGGTGATGATCCCCTGAGACTGGATCGGCATCGTGACGATTCGTAGCGAAACGCGACGAATGCGCTGCGCGAACGGGACGACGAAGATCAGACCCGGTCCGCGCGCGTCGCCGGCGATCTTCCCGAGCTTGAACACGACTGCACGCTCGTACTGCTTGATGATGTACGCGGCGATCATGGCATTGCCTTTCTTGATGCAGTTAGCGCTCAATCTCGATCGCGGCTGCCTTTGGGTTGCAATGACCTAGCTTGCGCTCGGCGCGCGGGAATCGCGTCCGGGTAATGCCCTGGCCCAGCCCCGTCTGCCTTCGACCCAGCGCCCCCGAGGGACAACGATTGTCGGAGTCCTCGGGAAAAGCCCGCGGGCCAGTGATTTCCGTGGTCTCGTCCTCGTTTCCTGGATCGACACGATGGTGAGCGGCGGACCGGGGGACCTGACCCGGGGGTTGCCCGGACGCGAACAGGCGTGCTCTGGGTCAATGTCCAGCCACACCGTCATCGCCTACGCCAGGAGCAGGAGGGACATGCCACCAGCAACGAAGGTCGTGCAAGTCAGGCTCAATCGAGTTACACCCTCACACTGCCGAGTCGTACTCGATAACCCTCCGCTCAACCTCATGGACCCGGAGTTCGTTCTGCAGATCCGCGAGGTCGTCACGTCGCTCGAGAACGACGACGAGGTGAAGGTGGTGGTCTTCGAAAGTGCCGTCGACGGCGTCTTTCTCAATCACTCCGACTTCCTCGCGAGCTTCGAAGATCTGACCAGCATCCCGCAAGGTCCGACCGGCCTCGAGGCATGGCCCGACGTCCTCGTGCGCCTGACGCGCGCGCCGTTCGTCTCGATCGCGCTGATCCGGGGACGTGCGACCGGAAACGGCAGTGAGCTCGCGCTCGCCTGCGACATGAGCTTTGCGAGCCGAGAGCACGCGCTCTTATCTCATTTCGAGGTGGGCGTGGGCGTCGTCCCTGGTGGAGGGCCGATGGCGCGCTTGCCACGGATCATGGGACGGGGACGCGCCCTCGAAGTGCTCCTGAGCGCAGACGACATCGGAGCCGCCGATGCCGAGCGGCTCGGCTACGTGAACCGCGCGCTACCCGATGCCGAGCTCGACAATTTCGTCGACGCACTCGCAGCCCGGATCGCCTCGTTCGACAAGTGGGCGATCGCCAACACCAAGCGCCTCGTGAACGAAGCCAGCCTGCCGCCCGACGTCGAAATCAGAGCGGGCTGGGACGCCTGTATGGCCTCCGTCAAGCGACCAGCGGCGCAGGAAAGAATCAAAGCGCTCCTGGAGCAAGGGCTCCAGCAGCCTGGAGACACGGAGAATCGACTCGGATTCTACGTGGGACAGCTGGGCCTCAAGGGCGAGCGCTGAATCCGAAGCGCCTATCTCACTTTCTGAAAGGAAGCACATGACCATGGACTTACTCACCATCGCCAAGAAAGTTGCTGACCGCGTCGAGGCCGAATCGTTCAAACAAAACGTACCCGTCGCGGTTACCGTCATCGACATCCACGGCAACGTCGTTCTCACCCACCGCATGACCGGAGCGCCCGCGTTCTCCCTCGAGCTCGCCGAGCGAAAGGCCTACACGTCCGCGCTCATCGGCATGCGCACCGCCGACCTCGTCCCCCTCGTGCAACCAGGCGCGGAGCTCTATCCCCTCCTCGCCGTGTCCGGCGGTAGGTACTCTGCGATGGGTGGCGGCGTGCCGCTCACCAGCGAGGACCAGGTGATCGCCGGCGTCGGAGTCAGCGGCGGAACGACGGAGGAGGATATTGCCATCGTCGAAGCGGCGATGACATAAATCGTGCCTACCGAGCACGCCGCCACCGAGACCTCCTCAGCGATCGCCAGACGCTCGGCACACCGGTTTCTCACGACGCCGCTTGACCCGGAACCGGCAAAATCGATAGCGCAGCTCCAACCAGTTCGCGGTCATGGCCGGCCACCAGAATCGGGCGAGCATTAGCCAGGATCGGCCGTTGCTAGACCCGGACCGGCCGCACGCCAGACCGACGACGGGGCTGTCCACGACTGGAAGGCGCCCGGCCGGCCGGTGCCGCATTCACGAAAGCTGAGGCGTCTCGACGTCGCTCGCGGGCGGCCCCAGAGCTTCCGCTTCGGCTAGGCCGAGGATGTAAGCAGCAGCGCTCGCTTCCGAGCAACGACAGATCAGGAGCGCCGAAGGTGCTCACTCAGACCAGTTGGCTTTGGGGTCGCCCCGCGGGCCGTTGACGGGTCGCCTCGTGCCCTGAGTGGCGAGGGCCGGCCGACCCGCGGGCGACACCGGTTGCGGCAGAGGTCGCGTTAGGGTCAGAAGCCGATGTGCTTCTCACCGCAGGCCGACTTCACCGCAGGCGCGGTGATCACCGTAGTGGGGATCGAGACGTTGCGACGCATGCGGGTGCGGCGCGAGTTGATCGTCGGCGCGCTGCCGCTGCTACTCGGAATCCATCAGCTCGTGGAGGGTTTCGTCTGGCTCGGGCTTCGCGGCGAGGTCTCTCCGGGCTTGGGTGACACAGCCAAGCAGACGTACATCGTCTTCGCCCACGCGATCCTGCCGGCATTAGTGCCCTTGGGGTTCACGTTGCTGGAGCCCGATCGCCGGCGAGCGCGATGGATGTGGCCCCTCGTCGGCCTCGGCGTACTGCTGGGCGCCTACATGCTGTGGCAGGTCACCGCCTACCCGGTGGGAGCCCAGCAGCAGGCCCGCTGCATCGACTACACCACGCATACGCCGAACGACGCTCTGATCGGCGCGCTCTACGTCGTTGTGACGTGCGGGCCGGCGCTGATATCAAGCCGCCGCCACCTCCGGTGGTTTGGGGTCGTGAGCCTGGTCGGCGTGATCGCCGCAGCGATCGTTCGAGTGGATGAGCTGACCTCGCTGTGGTGCGTGTACGTGGCGCTGGTCAGCGTGCTCATCTTCGAACACTTTCGCCGTCAGCGAGCATCTGAGGACGTTACCCCAGCCCTCGAGACGGTGAGCTGACCGTCCGTCCTGTCGGCAGAGAGGGCCGGACGCGCTGCCTTCACGGGCAGCCTGGTGGACGTGCCGTGTCCGGGATACGCGTTTCCGCAGCCGCTGACGAGGGTCACGATCGTCATCTGACAAGACCCGCCAGATTTCTCCGACTTGACGCATGCCGATATCGGAATATGATGCGCCCATGGCACGAGCAGCGACGACGTCGGACGTCTTCAACGCGATCGCCGAGCCGCAGCGCCGGGAGATCCTGGTACTGCTGCGGGCGGGCGAGCGGCCGGTGACCGAGATGGCCCAGGAGTTGGGGATTACCCAGCCGGGGGCGTCCAAGCACCTGCGCGTGCTCCGGGAGGTCGGGCTGGTGCGGGACCGCAAGGCAGGCAAGCAGCGCCTGTACGGCCTTGACGCCCGCGGGCTGCGACCGGTCCACGAGTGGAGCGGCGGGTTCGAGCAGTTCTGGAACGAGAGCTTCGACCGGCTGGACGAGTACTTGCAGGACCTCAAGCAGGCAAGACAGGAGGAGTGACCGATGGCAGCGACAGGACGGGACGCGCCGGCGCAGTCAGCGACGGCCGACCGCGAAATCATGATCTCCCGGGTCATCAGTGCCCCACGGGAGCTGGTGTTCGAGGCGTTCACCGAGGAGCGGCACCTGTCGCGATGGTGGGGACCGGAGGGGTTCACCACCACCACGCGGGCGTTCGAGTTCCGCGTCGGCGGGGAGTGGAACTTCGTGATGCACGGACCGGACGGGACGGACTACCAGGAGTGGATCTCCTGGACGGAGATCGCCCCGCCGGAGCGGATCGCGCTGCTGCACGGTGAGTCCCGCGCCGACCCGAACCGCTTCGAGTCGGTCCTCACGTTCGCGCCCGACGGCGCCGCGACCCGGATCGAGATGCGCACGGTGTTCCCCACCAAGGAGCTGCGCGACGAGGCGGTCGAGAAGTACCACGCGATCGAGGGCGGCCAGCAGACCCTGAGCAACCTGGCTGCCTACGTCACCGAGATCGTTCGGAAGGGAGTTGAGGACTGATGGCCGGAAGGGTGTTCTTCAGCGTGACCATGTCGCTGGACGGATTCATGGCGCCCGAGGAGCGCATGGATGACCCGGATGTGCAGCGCTGGATGGCGCAGTGGATGGAGCTGCAGCAGTGGATATTCCCGCAGCGGTTTTTCCGGGAGAACCTGAAGCTCGGCGAGGGCGGCGAGGAAGGGCGCGACAACGACATCGCGCGGGAGACGTTCGAGCGCACCGGCGCGAGCGTGATGGGCAAGCGCATGTTCGACCTCGGCGAGCAGGCGTGGCCGGAGGAGGCGCCGTTCCACACGCCGGTCTTCGTCGTGACGCACGAGAAGCGTCACCCCTGGGAGCGGCCGGGCGGGACCACCTTCCACTTCGTCAACGACGGCATCGAGCCCGCGCTCGACCACGCCCGCGAGGCCGCCGGCGACCGGGACGTCCGCATCGCGGGCGGCGGCGCAACGATCCTGGAGTACGTGAACGCGGGCCTGATCGACGAGTTCACGATCGCGCTCTCACCCGTGCTGTTCGGCTCCGGAATCCGCCTGTTCGAGGGCGTGGACGCGGGCCGCGTGGCCCTGGAGCCGGTCCGCGCGGAGCCGACGCAGCGGGTGACCCACCTGACCTACGCAGTCCGGGAGCGGTAATTGTTGCGACCTCAGCCTCGATCGGCGACTAAGCGGGTGCGTTTGGCTGGCGATTAGGCGGCGCTAGGCCAGCCCGATCTCGACGGCAACGTCGTGCTTCGGGTAGTACGCCTCGACGTCGGCCGCGCCGTACTTGGCCCGGAAGCTCTCGACTACCTCATCTACCTTGGCGGCATCGGTGAGCGGCGTCGCCCGGGCGGAGTATTCGGTTCCTCCGGCGGCCAAGCGAATGGTTGGCGTCTTGAGCACGTTTTTGTACCACTGGCTGTCCGAGCCGGTGACCGGTAGCAGACACAGGGTCTCGCCCTCCAGTACGAACCACACTGGCCGGGAACTCTGGCGTCCAGAGATTCGACCGGTGGTTGTCAGCTCGATCTCGTTGGTGTCGTTCAGCGCGTTCCTGAAATCGGCGAACGCCATTCGGCCCTCCTCTACTGGTCGTGGCTGAACTCGTTGTTCGCCCCTATGGTCCCAGGGGCGATGTGGAACGCGCGTCCAATCTCGTGGTTCATCGGGCTGGCCGGGTTTCTTGCAGGCCCAGGTGGTCGGCCAGCCACGGGCCGGTCACGCTGTCCGGGGCGCGCGCAACATCCTCCGGCGTCCCCGCCGCGACGATGTGACCCCCGTCCGGACCGCCGCCTGGCCCCATGTCGATGAGGTGGTCGGCAGCGGCGAGCAGGTCCAAGTCGTGATCGATGACGATGATCGTGGCACCGGCGTCTAACAGCCGGTCGAAGACGCCAACGAGCGTGGCCACGTCGAGCGGGTGCAGGCCGGTGGACGGCTCGTCAAAGACGTAGAGCGCGCCGCGCTGGCTGCTGCGCAGCCGGGTGGCGATCCGCAGCCGCTGCGACTCGCCGCCGGACAGCGACGGCGTGGGCTCGCCGAGCCGGAGGTAACCCAGCCCGACCTCGCTTACGGGCCGCAGCGCCGCGATGACCGGGGCCCGGTCCGCGAACCGCTGCAAGGCGCCATCGACGCTCAGGTCGAGCACGTCGGCGATGGTCAGGCCGTCGACCGTAACCACCAGAGTGGCGTCGTTGAAGCGAGCCCCGTGACAGGTCGGGCACTGGACAGTGATGTCGGGGAGGTACTGAACGTCGAGGTCGATGTCCCCAAGCCCACGGCAGGTCGGGCACTGGCCCTCGCGGGTGTTAAACGAGAAGTGACCGGGCTTCCAGCGCCGCCGCCGCGCGTACTCGGAGTCGGCGAATACGCGGCGGATCTGGTCGAACGCCCCGCTGTAGGTCGCTGGCGTTGAACGCGAGTTCTGGCCGATCGGCGAGGCGTCGACCTGGACGACCTGGCGGATGCCGTCCAGGTCTAGGCGGCGGACATGCGGGGGCGGTGCCGACCCGCTCAGGGCGGCCCGGGCGGCCGGGATGAGGCTGTCCAGGACGAGCGCCGTCTTCCCCGCACCCGACGGCCCGGCGACGGCGGTCAGCCGGCCCACCGGGAAGTCGGCGGTAACGTCGTGCAGGTTGTACAGGTCGCCGACCTGAAGGGTCACCTGGCCGCCGGGTCCGCGCCGCTCCGCCCGGTCACCCGGCACGGCCGGAGCGCCAGCCAGGAACGGGCCGATGATCGAACGTGGGTCCGTTTCCAGTTGGCCGGGAGAACCCTGGGCGATCACCCTGCCGCCTTTCGCTCCTGCGGCGGGGCCCAGTTCGATCACCCAATCCGCGGTCTGGACGATCTCCCGCTCGTGCTCCACCACCACGACTGAGTTGCCGTTGGCGGCCAGGGCGCTGATCGTCTTACGCAGCCCCTGGATGTTGGTCGGGTGGAGCCCGACAGACGGCTCGTCCAGCACATACAGCATTCCCGTGGTGCTCGCGCGTACCGTCGAGGTGAGCTCGATCCGCTGCCGCTCACCCGTCGACAGTGAGGCGCCGGACCGGTCGAGTGTCAGGTAGCTGAGACCCACGTCGAGCAGCGGGGTAAGCGTGCCGTTCAGTTCCGCGAGCAAACCGGTGGTCAGCCGGCCGAGCTCGGTGGGAAGCCCGGCCGGCAGCACAGCGGCGAATCCGCGCAGCTCGCCCAGGCCTAGGGCGCTGATCTCGGCGATGTTGCGGCCGTCGAGCTGCGAGCTCAATGCCTCGGGCCGCAGCCGGGTGCCGTGGCACACCGAGCAGACGCGGGTGATGAGAAACCGCTGCACTAGGCGGCGCGTGCGCTCGTTGTCGCTGCGTAGCGATCGTTCCACCGCAGCGACGGCGTTGTCGTAGTTGACCGACAGCTGCATGGACCGTCCGGTCCGCCCGGACTCAAGCGTCACCCGGCGCTGAACCGGTTCACCGTGCAGCACGATGTCGCGCTCGCGCTTGCTCAGCGACCGGTATGGGACCTTAAGCCGAACCCCCTGCTCGCCCGCGGCGTACATCGACAGCCGCCGACCGCCCGAATTCCACGGCAGCACGGCGCCCTCCTCGATCGTCTTGCCCGGATCGGGAACCAGCGTGCTGACGTCCACTTCGGAGCGTACGCCCAGGCCCTGGCAGGCTGGGCAGGCGCCGTAGGAGTTAAACGAGAAGGATTCGGCGCTGGGGTGCACGAAATGCGCGCCGCACACCGGGCAGATGATCTCCTCGCTCTGCGTAGCGATCGACGGATCGACGAGGTGGCCGTTCGGGCACAGATGCGAGCCCAGACGCGACATCATCAGGCGGAGGACGTTGAGCACCTCGGACATCGTCCCGAGCGTGCTGCGCGGCCCTGGTATCGGCGGGCGCTGCCGCAGCGCGAGCGCGGGCGGCAGGTAGTCGATCCGGTCCACGTCCGGTCGTTGCGCCTGGGTCAGCCGCCGTCGGCTGTACGTGCTCAGGCCTTCCAGGAACCGGTGCATGCCCTCGGCGTACAGCGTCCCGATGGCCAGCGACGTCTTGCCCGAACCGGACACTCCGACCACGGCGACCGTACGCCACAGCGGCACATCGACGTCGACGTCCCGCAGGTTGTTATGCCGTGCCCCGCGCACGGCGATGATCCGAGGCAGCGTTCCCGGCACCCCCAGACCACCAGCAGCTGCTCCAGGCAAGATATGGCCATTGTCTCAATGTCTGAGCGAGAACCGGCGCTGAAGCGCGGGCTGACCGGCTACTCGAACGGATTCCGCGCGAAGAAGAAGCTTCCGCATTCACAGTCAGGTCACGGCCGTCGGTCCTGGCGCGTTGGCCTCTCGCCAGGAGGGAAACGCGTGACCGCGAGCTGGAGTCGGCGTAGTGTCAGCGTATGGCCAGCTCTAAGCGCCGATCACTGACGAGTTGCGATCGGGTCGGCATCGTGGTCGTTGCGGCCGTGACGGTCGTGTTTGTGACGGTCGTGTTGGTTGGGTGTGGCTCCTCCACATCGCCAAGCTCCTCGATATCGACGGGTGGCAATCAGTCGACGAGGACCTCGGTCGCGCGATGTGGGCCGTCGCCGCTTCGCCTCCGTCCGCGGGTAGTCAAGGCCGGAGGGACGCTAACCGTGGAGAGCGCCCCGTTTACCTGTCACGCCCACTACCCCGCCGACAAGACCTACGCCGTCACGCTAGGCCAAGTTGGCCGAGCTGACCCCGTACGCCTGAAGTCGGTTCCGGTTCGTCGCGACGGAGCGTTTAGGACGAGCGTGCGGATCCCGAGAACAGCGTCACCGGGCCAGTCCTTCATCGTGGTCAAAGGGAGCCTTTTCGACCGATGCCGGGACACCGCGAGCTGCGCGGGGTACACCGCCCCTCTGCGCGTTCTGGCGCCGAGCTGAGCGAGTCGCTGGCTTTCTCGTTTTCGGGCAGCAATCAGCTCGACGTCAGCATGACCAGAGGGGTTTGCGAGACACGCGGCTACGATCGCTGAACCTCTGACCGCCGACGTGCCAATCGCCACCCGGCGCTCCGGCGGTTGGCCGCACCGAGTCACTCGCCCGGACTGCCGTTCTCTGCGCCGTCAGACCGGAAGGGTCCAAACGCCCAGGCCACCATCAGCGGCAACTCTTCTCTCCAGAACGCGTCGCCGTGGGACCCGACCCGCTCGGCCATCACGACATCCGCACCTGCATCGCGCAGCGCGTCCGCCCACCGAGTCGCGTTCTCGAGGAAGAATCCCTCCTGCATGCCGGCTACGAGGTACGCGCGCGGAAGCGAGCTCGGCATCACTGCAGGCGGTCGGTAACCACCGCCCGGCGACGCGCAGAACACCGCGCCGTAGATGTCGGGATGGCGAAGCCCCATGGCGAGCGCGAGCTCGCCACTCGCCGAGACACCGAACACCGCGGTTCGGTCGGCAGGCAGCGCGACGTCGAAGCGCGACTGCGTCCATCGGCGCACGTCCTCGACAAAGAACTTCTCGTGCGCCACGAACTGTTCGTGGTCAAAGGCAAAGGCGGCCGTGCTCTCGCCCGGTGAGTACTCGTGGATCCGCAGCGTCTCATCGTCCAGGCGGTGTGCACCAATGATCATCGTCGGCGGTAGGTCGGCCGCCTCCAGCGCGCTCCCCCACGACGTGATCAACTGGCCATCACCGGCGAACACGATGGCCTCGGGCGGAGCCGGCGGGACATAGGCCGTGACGTTCCGTCCACCGTCGTATTCAAACCTCTCTGTGACGAGCTGGCCCGCTATCGGGGACATTGGCGTGGGCTCCTTGTTGGCAGCAGCGGCCGTCGCGCTGGTCGGGGGTGAAGGTGGCGGGTTTGTCGTTATCGATCCATTCGGCGTCGGCGGGTCGGCGGAGGCTGGATTCGAGGTCGAACGTGAGCTAGCGAGACTAAGGGATCCAGCCGGCAGTCAGATCAGCCTGCCATAGACCGACAGCCGGACCCAACGCCCGCGCTGCTGAATCAGACTCGTGGAGGTCGACCGCTGCAAGCGTGGCGCCCACCCGCGCCCAGCAGTTCGATGCACAGCGCGAGAAAGGCAATTCTCATGTCGGCGCGGACGCCGAACAGCGGGTCCGGGCGTAGGCGAACAGCGTTTGCCGGCGCCGGTAACGCACCTTCGGCCCCCGGCGGGCCGGAGCTCGAGCAGGTCCGACCAACAGCAGGCTCTCGAGCGCAGCTTGGGCAGCCCACGCGACGGTCTATTAGGCGCCCCATCGGAGCCGCCTAGCCCGATTGCTTACATCGTAGGAGGCGTGCCCGTGGCGGTGTAGCTCTTGGTCACGCCTTTGTACTGGCCGAGGTTGGCGTGCGTCGTGACCTTCCCCGTCACCCTGGTCGCGCTGACGAACCTTCCGGTCACTGTCTCAGTTCCCAGCTTCTTGTTGTTGACCGCAAGGATATTTCCGGTGACCTTGAATGTGCCCTTCTTCGAGACCTTGACGGAGTTGCGGGTGAACGACTTGATCCCGCCGAAGCCGCCGCATGTCTTCGACTCGCACTTCAGCGCGAGCCCGGCCGAGAACTCCGTCAGCTTCGTGCGGCTCACGGCCTTGAAGATGACCGATGGGCTTCCGATGCTCGGCGTGCTGTACGTGTATCTCGCTTTCGGCTTCGCCGCGAGCGCGATCCCCACGCCCGCGAGCAGCAGCAACGCACCCGATGCGAGAATCGAGACCAACCTGAACCGCATGAAACCCAACCCCCTTGGTGATGTGGCCGACCGCACGCAGTCTACCGAGGTGCCTAGCCGGCCGAGCCTCTTGCTCGGGCGGTGGTAGAGGGTCGCGCCGGGGAGTTGGATCAGGCTCTCAACGCGCGGGCCGGCGCGGCGGGCTAGGTTGATGGGGGTATGGTCCGGGTGATGGATCGGTACGTCGAGATCAACCGGGCCAACTGGGACGAGCGTGCGCCGGCCCATGCGGCATCTCCGGACTACGCGGTCAGTCGGTTTATCGACGACCGAACCTTTCTCAGCGATGTGGTGCGCTTCGACCTTCCTCGGCTTGGCGATCTCGCGGGTCTACGGGGAGTGCACCTGCAATGCCACATCGGCACCGACACGATCTCATTGGCGCGGCTGGGTGCTCACATGACGGGCCTCGACGTGTCGCCCGCATCTTTGGCGCAGGCGCGGCTGCTCGCGGAACGGGCAGGCCCGAGGGTGACGTTTGTCGAGGCGGAGCTCTATCAAGCGGTGTCGGTATTGGGCGGGGAAGCTTTTGACTTCGTGTTCACTGGCGTCGGAGCGTTGTGCTGGCTGCCGTCGGTTCGCAGGTGGGCGGACGTTGTCGCGGAGCTGCTCACGCCCGGGGGACGGCTGTTTCTGCGAGAGGGCCACCCGATGTTGTGGGCGCTCGATGACGAGCGGTCCGATGGTCTGCTGGCTCTGGAATATCCGTATTTCGAGCACGAAGAGCCGATGGTCTTCGAGGAGGCGGGCACATACGTCCAAACTGAAGCGTCGTTCACTCAGAATCTGACGCACACTTGGAATCGTGGTCTGGGCGAGATCGTGACGGCGCTGCTCGAGGCTGGGTTGGATCTGACGATGCTTGTCGAGCACGACAGCGTGCCGTGGGACGCGCTGCCTGGACAGATGACGCGCGTTGGATTGGGCGAGTGGCGGCTAACTGACCGGCCTTGGCGCTTACCTCACAGTTACACGCTCCAGGCGATAAAGCGCATCTGACGACGCCGCGTCACAGCCTCGACCCGGCGTTCCCTGCGAAACGAAAATCTGGCAAGTTCCAGAATGGATGGCATAGGGTGCTGGCGAGATGGATGGCACCTTTTGTACTCCCGTGGTCGCGGCCGATGCGGTGGCGGTGGCCGAGGTTGTCGTGGCGCTCGAGTCTTTGCTGTACGGCCAGAGCGGGTTCTCGCGCGCCGATCTGGAGGATGAGTGGTCGGACCTCGACCTTGAGAGGGCTTCGGTCGCACGGCGGTCGCGGTCTGAGCGATTTGATCCTCAAGCCGCCTCGCGTCCGGCTAGCGCTTTGCGACCGAGGGGATCACGCGAGCAGGCGGTCCCGGACGATCGCAAAGAGCCGTGTGTTCGCCAATCGGACGAGAATGATTTTTATGCCTGGCGAGCTCCCAACCGAGGGCGCTGACTCCCTCATCTTCAGACCCCTGCGTGCGTCGGAGGCAGCTTCGCCAAAGCTGCGTGAGGACTTGCTCGAAACGTGGATCTCAGTGACCAACGCGGGAGGCAGCGTCGGGTTCACCCCTCCCGCCGATCGCACCGCAGTGGCGGCGGCTCTTGACGCGACGATCGAGCGCGTCACCGCCGATCGCGATGCTCTGGGCATCCTGCAACGAGATGAGACGACCGTTGGGATGGGATTGCTCGTGGACACGGGCTCGGCCATCCAGCGCCACTGGCGCACGTTGCTACGCGTCATGGTCCGGCCTGAGCTGCAGGGGATTGGTGCGGGTCGACTCCTTGTCGAAGGGCTCCACCAGATGGCCCGCGACCGAGGGCTGGAGCAGCTGCAGCTCACGATTCGAGGCGGTGAGGGACTCGAGCGCTTCTATGCGTGCTTTGGCTATGTCGTCGTCGGGCGTCATCCTCGCGCCATCCGGGTTGCCCGAGGAGATGACCGTGACGAGGTGATGATGGTCGTTTGGCTCTGAGTGCCGGTCACAAAACGGCTGCCTTTGCACCTGGCGCACAGAGCTGTGCCGTGGAGTGCTCGCCACGGGGATCCAGAAGTCTTGTTTTCGCGAGACAACGAGCGGAGCTCACTCGCTAAAACGAGCGCGCTAGGTTGACATCCCGGCGTTATCGCTGCAATATGTTAGTGATATCATCACCAAGGAGGTTCCCATGCACGCCTCAAACGGCCATCCCTTTTTTAGGCCAGGTTGGATGAACAGCTATACCGCGTACAGCATCGGGTGTGGCATCGCTTGGGCGGCGGTCCTCGCGATTGCCGCGTCCGTCGCCAGGAAGCACGCTTTCGACCAGATCCTGTTGGTGTTCTTCGGATGGGTGATCGGCTGGACGTCGGCGACGATCGCTCGTTTGGTCTATCCGCCTCCGAAGAAGCGCCCATCGACCGGGCCTACGTCCTTCTTCCAAGGCTTCCGCGAAACGTGAGGCGGCCGACCACGCCCTCGGCGACCCGCCAGCCCGCGCGCCGCGCACGTGTTCACCTGGCCGCCGGCGGTAGGGGTGGCCGTCACCGTACTCGGCCTTGCCGCCGTACTCATCGCTTTGGGCGTGGGCCACTTCGGGTCGAGAGTGAGAATCGCTGCAAACGTCGGGATTGGGGCGGTCGTGCTCGTCGCTCCCGGGGTCGTGTTCCTGCAGCCTAACGAGTCGCGAATTCAACCCCGCGACCCGAGTCAGAGCCGGTCTCGAAGACCGCTCGTTCGCCTGGCGAGTGGGAGCCTCAGCGACGATACGCAGGGGGGCCACTCCTCTTGGTTTAGGGCTATTGAGACGAGCCGGACTGTGCGCTTTTCGTTCGCTTCAAAGGAGAAGGCGCGCGAAACGGTGCGTTCAGCGCTGGACCCGGTAGTGCATGTGGGTGACACCGTCCTCGCCCTGAAGGATCCGGGTGCGCTGTAGCTCGATGTGTTCGGGCGCGAGATTGTCGAACAGGCGGCGCCCTTGGCCGACGAGCACCGGGATGAGATGGATCTCGAGCTCGTCGAGGAGGCCGGCGGCGAGAGCGAGCTGCGCGGTTGCCGCGCCGTGGACGAGCACGTTCTTGTCGCCTGCGGCCCGCTTGGCCTCGATCATCGCGGTCCTGACATCGTTCACGTAGGTGACGAGCGGCCACTGGCTCACGTCGATGCCCGGCTCCCGCCGGCTGAGCACCCAGATCGGCACACCGTCGTGGTGATCGCCGCCCCAGCCGCCCGCCGGCTCAAAGGTTCCCCGGCCCGCGACCGTCGCCGCGGTGGCCATGAACTCGTCGAACACCTGGCCATTGACGGGCATCTGACCGTTGAAGGACCACTCATGCAGACGCTCCCCGCCGTCGCCCAGCCCGTTGCCTGGTCCCGCATTGGGGCCGGCAATGAATCCGTCGAGCGACATAGACATGTACAGAACGGTCGCGGACATTGCGTCTCCTTACTCGCGTGCTCTTCCACTATGACTGCGGGGGGCGGCGAACCTCATCGCTCGGCCCGAGAACAGCTTTCCGGTGCTCTCCTGCTCGATGCGGTGCTCTCCCGCTCGCGTTGCGGAAGCCGGTCGTATTGGAGACAGAGGGGCTCTTCGACACGCGATTGAGCGCCTTCCAAGGTTGCGAGCAACGCGGGGCTGGATCGCAACCGAGGAGGCCGCGGGTCGGGAGTGCTCGTTCGGACCAGTACCGGCAGTCTGCTCGCCGACGCGGCGGCTCCGGGAGCATTCCAGGATCTGTGTGTGAGCGGGCCGCGGGTCGCACTCATGCCCGCGTGTGTCGTCGATTTCACGGATCGCGACCGTAGGTCCTCATCAGCTCTCGGTTGACACTGGAGTGGGTGTTCAATTCGGTGAACGGTAGTTGCTGAAGCTTGCCTTAACTGGAACAAAGGTGTAGGTTGGCTGGTGCTGGTCGCTATTGGCCGCATGTGTCGGATGCACTTGCGTGGGCCAGCGGTGGGTAGGCCCACCGCACTGGGGTGACCTTTACGGGCGCGTTTCGTCTGTGCGATGGAATGCCGTTTACGACGTGGACTCGCGACGCACTGGGGTCCCGTCAGGAGGGTTGAGGTGAGTGATGCCGAAGATCTGTCGGGGGCGCTTTGCGATCCTGCGACGCGGTCGCTGCTTGGCACGCCGCGATCTGGCTGCCGGGATAGATCCGCGGCGACCGGTTTTTAGGAGCGGGCACGGGGAGCCGGCTGGCGCGCCGAGCCTGGTTTGGGCCGGGCCGCAGTTGCTGCGCCTCGGGCGCATCGTCGCCCTGTTCGCCGCGCTTGTGGTCAGCCTCACGCTCACGGCAGCGGCGAGCGCGGACGTTTCCTTCACGAGGGCCTGGGGCTGGGGCGTGAGCGACGGGGCCAGCCGATTTGAGACGTGCACCAGCACC
The DNA here is from genome assembly GCA_963810015.1 of uncultured Solirubrobacterales bacterium. Taxonomy (GTDB): domain Bacteria; phylum Actinomycetota; class Thermoleophilia; order Solirubrobacterales; family Solirubrobacteraceae; genus Palsa-465. The sequence goes on along the minus strand of CAWEMC010000028.1, from coordinate 126,427 downwards.
TGCCGGGGCGGGAGCGAGGGCGGCGGCGCCGGGCAGTTCGCCCTCCCCAGAGGCGTCGCCACCGGTAGCTCGGGCGACGTCTACGTCGCCGACGAGTACGACAATAGGATCGACGAGTTCTCCGCCGCCGGCGCGTTCATCGAGGCCTGGGGCTGGGGCGTTGCCGACGGCGCGAGCAAGTTTGAGACCTGCACCAGCACCTGCCAGGCCGGGATCGCGGGCGGCGGCGCCGGGCAGCTCTACGACCCCGCAGGCGTCGCCACCGATCCGTCGGGCGATGTCTACGTCGCCGATTTGAACAACGAGCGGATCGACGAGTTCTCCGCCGCCGGCGCGTTCATCGAGGCCTACGGGTGGGGCGTTGTCGACGGCGCGAGCAAGTTTGAGAAATGCACCAGCACCACCACCTGCCGCGCCGGAACCGAGGGCCGCGGCGCCGGGCAGCTCTTCTACCCCGAAGGCGTCGCCACCGATAGCTCGGGTGACGTCTACGTCGCCGATTCAGAGAACGAGCGGATCGACGAGTTCTCCGCCGCCGGCGCGTTCAACGAGGCTTACGGTTGGGGCGTTGTCGACGGCGCGAGCAAGTTTGAGACCTGCACCAGCACCAGCACCTGCCAGGCCGGGATCGCGGGCGGCGGCGCCGGGCAGCTCGACTACCCCTTGGACGTCGCCACCGATAGCTCGGGCGACGTCTACGTCGCCGATAACGGCAATCTCCGGATCGATGAGTTCTCCGCCGCCGGCTCGTTCATCGAGGCTTACGGTTGGGGCGTTGTCGACGGCGCCAGCTCGTTTGAGACCTGCACCAGCACCTGCCAGGCCGGTCTCGTGGGCTACGGCGCCGGGCAGCTCTACGACCCCATAGGCGTCGCCACCGATAGCTCGGGCGACGTCTACGTCGTCGATTACGGCGGCAACTTTCGGGTCGACGAGTTCTCCGCCGCGGGCGCGTTCATCAAGGCCTACGGGTGGGGCGTTCTCGACGGGATGAACCATTTTGAGATCTGCACCAGCACTTGCCAGGGTGGGATCGACGGCTCCGGCGCCGGGGAGCTTTACGGCGCCGAAGGCGTCGCCACCGATAGCTCGGGTGACGTCTACGTCGCCGACAGCGCCGAGGAGCGAATCGACGAGTTCAGCGTCGGCGGGGCACCGTCGACCACCTCGACGAGTCTGTCTGGTGGCGGTCAGTCTGGGGCGACCATCTCGGTGCCGGAGAACACGGCGGTAAGCGACACGGCCACGCTGTCGGGCGCCAACGCCTCGACGGCCACGGGAACAGTCACCTACAGCGTGTACTCCGACTCCGGTTGCACCACGGCCGTGAGCACCGGCACGGCGCGGAGCATCACGACGCCCGGCGCGCTGCCGGCCTCGAGCGCGGTCACGCTCGGCACTCCCGGTAGGTACTACTGGCGGGCGTCGTACTCGGGGGACTCCGCTAACGCGGCGTCGATGAACGCGTGCGGATCCGAGGTCGAGACCGTCACAAGCCCAGTGGTCGGGCCGCCGTCGGCTCAGATCGGCTCCCCGGCTGACGGTCACACGTTCAGTCTCAATCAGTCGGTCGCTACGAGCTTCTCGTGTGCGGAGGCATCGGGTGCTCCGGGGATCAAGTCGTGCACCGATTCCAATGGCGATGCGAGCCCGGGCGCGCTTCATACCTCGACCGCCGGGACGTTCACCTACACGGTGACGGCGCGGAGCGAGGACGGGCAGACGGGGACGGCCAGCATCTCCTACACGGTCGCCCGGGGGTCCCAGGCGATCGCCTTCACCTCGCGCGCGCCGACCACAGCAGTCGCTGGTGGCTCGACCTACGCGGTGGCGGCCACCGGCGGAGCGTCCGGAAACCCGGTGACGTTCTCTTCAACGACCAGCGGCGTGTGCACGGTGTCGGGTGCGACTGTGAGCTTCGTGGGCGCGGGCATGTGCACCATCGACGCGAACCAGGTGGGCAGCTCGGACTACGCGCCGGCACCCACCGCCACGCAGAGCTTCGCCGTTGCCGCCAGCAACAAGAAGCAGGCGCTTTGCGTGGTCCCGAAGCTCAAGGGCAAGAGTCTCGCAGCGGCCAAGAAGGCGTTGAAGACGGCCCATTGCGCGGTCGGACATGTTACGAGGCACCGGTCCTCGATCGTGTCCAAGGGAAGGGTGATCTCGAGCAGCCCCAAAGCGGGGAGCAGGCACAAGGCCGGCACGAAAATCGCACTCACCGTGAGTCGCGGGAGGCGATGAACACGGGGAGACTGTCGATGCACGGACTAGGCCTACTCCAGGCCCGATCGTGACATCCGAATCGGCCTTACGAACTCACCGCCACCGCAACTACCTGAGGCTCACGCCGCGCTACCGCCGAGGCAAGTCGGCGCCGTCCGGTGACGGCGATCAGCGCCCCCACCACTTGAGTCAGGCAGCCAAAGGCGAAGGCCCGCGCGATTCCCCCGCCCTGGACAAGCACCCCGCCGATGGCGTTGCCGCCGGCGATCCCTGATACGAGCGCGGTGCTCGTCCAGGCGAAGGCCTCGGTCACGGTTCGCCGGTCGGCGAGCGCACCGACCAGCGTGTACTGGCACGCCATCAGCGGCGCGAAGCCGACCCCAGCGAGGAGGCTCAGGGGGAAGGCGGCGGCCAAGGAACCGACAAAGATCAGCGGCCCGGTGGTGGCGGCCACGAGCAGCATGAGCCCGGCGTAGCGCACAGTCACCTGCGTGCGCACAAGCCGGCTGCCGTAGGTGAGTCCTCCGATGAGGCTGCCGATGCTCCAGAGGCCGAGCAGAATTCCGGCCGCGGCGTGCGATCCCTCGCGGGCCGCCAGCCCGGGGAGCGCCACCTCGATCGCGCCGATACTCAGGCCGAGGAGGAGCGTTGCGGCAAGGACGATTTGCAAGGCAGGATTGCGGATCGGGCTCCTGCTCTCCGTCTCACGCCCCACCCCCCGCCACTGCCGGGTCGCGGGAGCGGTGGCGAAGAGGACAGTGCCGGCGACGGTGATCGCGCCGGAGAGCAGGACCGCGGCAGCGAGCGACCCGGCGGCTACCGTGGCCGCTACGACCAAGGGACGACAGGTCCAGATCATCTCCTGGCTCGTCGCACCGAGCGCGTAGGCGATCTCGAGCGTGGCCGTGGAGTGCGCCACCCGCGGCCAGAGCGCGCGCACCGACGCCGACAGCGGCGGGGTCATCGAGCCGGCCACCCCGGAGAGAAGGACCAGCACAGCTGACGCCGCTCCAAGCTCCGCCGCCACCACCAGCGCGACCATCCCGGCCGCCTGCGCGACGGCGAAGGAGATCAGCACTAGTGGCCCACCCACGCGATCGACGAACCGGCCCTGCAGCGGTGTGGTCACAGCGCTGCTCAGCGTGTACGCGCCAACGGCCGCACCGGCGATCGCGAACGAACTGGTCTTCAATTGACGGGATCAAAGCGATCCCGCTGTGCCTCGCCCGAGATAGGGGAGGACCAAAGCGGCCATGACCGCCTTCTCGCGGCGCACGATTGGTTTGGCGACCTTCCGCCGGTCGTCGTCGAGCCCGCGGTCGCTTTCGTGTGGCGATGCGATCACGGGGTGCCGCGCGCGAGCGACGCCTCTTATGTGGCGGTTGCGATCGCAGCACGCGGGGCCGGCGAGCGGCGAGAGCGATCGCTCAGACGACGGGGATGAGACGGACCGGTGTGTGCGCCGAGCCGAGCTGCCGTCGTCGTCAAGTCGAGCCGGAGCGCCCGCCCGAGTAGTGCAAGGGATCGTGGCGGAGGGTTGGCGATCCTGTGGTCAGGGCTCGGTGACGCGTGCCAAGAGGTCGTGGAGCTGGTTGCGTTCGTTGCGATTGAGGGGCGTTAGAAAGTGCGTTTCGCAGGCGAGGAGCAGCTCGAACGCCTGTGCGCGGAGCCGGTCGCCGGCGGGTGTGAGGGCTACCGCGTACGCGCGCGCGTCGTTGGCGTCGCGCTCGCGGACGAGCAGTCGTTTGTGCTCGAGCGACGCGCCGAGCTTGAGGATCGTCGTCCGGTCGAGCCCGAGGATTTCGGCGAGCTGTGTCTGCGAGAGCGGCGAGCGCTCGGCGAGTACGGCTAGCACGGTGTACTCGCGCGGTGTGATCCCGAGCGGCTCTAGGTCGTGCTCGCCCAGAGCCTGTACGTGCGCGGCGGCGCGGCCGAGGAGGTATGAGGTGCGCGCGGACAGGTTCTCGGGCAACTTCATCGCGTTAACAACTATTCGACAGCGATGCTGTACAGTCCTGCTGTCAATATGGCCGCCGAGCCCAAGATACTCGTCGCCCACCGCGAGGATCTGTGGTGGCTGCTCGCGGAAGCGTGCCAGCTCGAGCACATGATCATGTGCCAGTACCTGTTCGCGGAGTGGACGCTCAAGGACGAGAGCGACGGTCTGACCGTCGAGCAGTCGGAGGCGATCGAGCGCTGGCGAGGCGTTCTCCGGGGGATCGCGATCGAGGAGATGCTCCACCTAGCGTTGGTCGCGAACGTGATGTCGTCGATCGGCGCGGCACCCTACCTCGGGCGTCCGAACTTCCCGCAGCGCTCGGGCTACTTCCCGGAGAGCATCCAGCTTGACCTGATGCCGTTTGGCGAGCGGGCGCTCAAACACTTCCTGTTCCTCGAGCGGCCCGAAGGGATGGAGCGCCAGGACGCCGTCGGCTTCGTACCGACGGCACCGATGCGCGACCCGCTGAGCGAGTCAGAGGCGATGCCGCGCGGGCAGGAGTTCCTCACCGTCGGCCACCTGTACCGAGGGATCGAGGACGGGTTGACGAGGCTGACGCACGACCTTGGCGAGCGGGCGCTGTTCGTCGGCTCGCGACGCGCGCAGGCAACGCCTGAGCTGTTCCAGTGGCCGCAGGTCGTGGCAGTCACCGATCTTGACTCGGCGCTGCGGGCCGTGGGCGAGATCATCGAGCAGGGCGAGGGCGCTCGCGGCCATTGGGAGGACGCCCACTACGGTCGCTTCCTCGGGATCTGGGACGAGTACCGCGCGCTCCGCGCCGCCGATCAGACATTCGAGCCGGCGCGCCCGGTCGTGGCTGCCTTCACGCGCCAGCCGTTCGACCTCACGGCTCCGGTCACGGTGATCACGAACCCCGAGGCCCATCGCGTCGCGGAGATCACCACGATCGCGTACGAGGTCCTTCTGCACCTCTTGACCCGCTTCTTCACCCACACCGACGAGACCGACGAGCAGCTCCAACTGCTGATCAGCGGCGCGTTCGATCTGATGGGCAACATCATCCGCCCCCTCGGCCACGCCCTCACCCGGCTCCCGGTCGATTCAGCCGCCGATGGGCGCAACGCCGGGTTCGCGTTCGAAATGCACTACCTGATGGGCAACCTCGTCCCATGGCGCCAGCCCGCCTGGGCGCTCTTGCGCGAGCGGATCACATTCCTCGCGGAGAAGTGCACGAACGATCCTGACGTCGTCCGCACCGCCGGCGAAACGGCCGCATCTTTGGCCGACAAGCTCGCCGCGCACGTGCCCGCGGAGATGCGCTCGGGCTGAGCTCTACCGCGCGCCGCAGCGGGACCCAAACCACCAGACCCGCTAGCAAACCTCCGTCTGCGCCTATGCGACAGCGCGCCATTCACGCCACCGGACCAGAATGCGATCGTCGCGCCGGCCGCTGCGGCGTGATCGCCTGCGTGGCGCAGCAATCGTCCGGGGTCGCCGGCGCGGAACGATCCGATGGTCGCCGATGCGATCACCGGATTCGGGTCGACGAGTGATGAAAGGCATCGTCCGCGGCGATGCGCGCTCGCCGTGCAAGGTAGGTAACGTCCGCGCATCGTGGGAGCTGCTGGTAGTGCGGTAGAAGCAGGGGTTGCGCAACTCCTTGTCACTAGCGCGGGCAGCGCCAACGGCGGGGGCTACGGTGCGATTCTCAGCTTCGACGCTGAAGGCGAGCCGATCGGACCGTTCAGCGGCGATCCCCGGATCGTCGATCCCCGCGGTCTGTCGCTCGACCCGTCGGGCGCACTCATCTACCTCAACAGCGGCGACGACCGCGTGCTGGCGCTCGATCGGCTCGGGGATGTGGTACGTGACTCCGGGCGGATATCCGGACTGGACCCCGGCGGTGGCACGTTCGGGCCTGACGGTCGCTACTACGTCGGCATGCGCCGCGCGCGGACGATATTGGCGATGCCCGCCGCTCTCGACGGAGTTCGAGAGCGGCTTCTGCCTGATGGCATCGTTCCGTTCCCGCGCGGGTTCGGTTTCGCGCGTGACTGCCGGCTCTACCTTGCGTCTGGTGTCGGTCCCTCTGGGGAGGGCGATAACACGATCGTGGTGTTCGATCGTGACGGAGCGCGGCGCCCGCGCCGCTTGGTCAGTGACGCCGAGCTGAGTCCGCTCGATCTAACGGTCGCTCCGAACGGGCACATCGTCGTCGCCAGTGAGTTCCCCTTTGGCGCTCCGGACGCTGTCACGAGCGTCCGCGAATATGACGCGGCTACCGGGCAGCTGGTGCGCGTCTTCGCGCCTGACCCCTCATTCGAGTTCAGGCGGCCGCGGGGATTGAGATTCGGATCGGATGATCATCTGTACTGCGTGGGCGAGGACCACGTCGTGGCCTTCGATTTTTCCACGGGCAGCTTTCTCGGCGCCGTCGTGCAGCTGCCTGGGCTCAACGGGCAAGCCCTCGTGCTGCTCGCCTAGGGACTAGCGCTCGTGCGCCGCGACACGGCCGGCGACGGACCGGTGCTGGCGCTCCGTCGCCGAAACGATCACCGGCCGTTCGCCGTCGCCGAGGCGAAAGGGATCGCGCGAGCGCGGCCTGCGGACGCATCAGTCTGACCACACGCGTGAGCGCGACGCCGAGTTGATCGCACAGGTGCGTTGCGTCCTACGGCCCGTGTCTCGGCTTGGGTCGTCGCGGCCGGGGGCGAGGATCTGGTACGCGATACAGGTCACTCGCGCTCGATCGTTCGCAACCCCTGCGTCGGCGTCCACCACTCGATGACGAGCTTCGTGGCCTCCTCGTTGAGGTGGGTGTGGACGACCTCGGCAATGTCAGCGTGGAAGCGGTCGCCGTCCGGTCCCCCGGTGATCGGTCCGGCAGCGATCGCCCGACCAGAGATCTTCGCCTCGCCCGGCCACTGCGCCTCCGAGCCCTCAACGGGATCAACCGTCGCGCTGTGCAGGGCGAACCGCGGATCCCGCCGGAGATCCGCACCCTTGCGAGCGTTCGGCATCGAGCTAAAAACCAGCTCGCCATCCTCGAAGATCGCCTCGATCCCGGAGATCCGCGGCGACCCATCGGCCCGCAGGGTGGCAATCGTCTTGTGCCTGTGAGCATCGAACAGCGCCCGCACGCGCTGCGCGAACTCCGGCTTTGCGTCTTCAACGTCCTGCCATGCCGTCATATGCCCATACTCGCACCGACGACCAACAGCCGCCCGACGCCCCCACCTGGATCGTCGCAACTGTGAACGCCCGTTCATGGCGGGTCGCGCTGGCAAATGCAATCGTACGCGAGGTCGGCCGTGGGCTGGGGAGGCCAACCCTGGTTCGCGCAGTTCGATGTCGGCATTCTGCGGCACCTGCGGCTCAGCGATGTTCTCAGAGAACCCTGACGACCGGGAGCTCATCTTTGTCCGGATGGGATTGTTCGACGGCGACCCTGGGGTGCGGCCCAGTGTTCGCCTACATGTCGCTAGCGCAGCGGTCTGGGAAACGATGCCCGATGACGGCCTAGTTCGCTTTGCCGGACCTCTCGGAGAGCAGATCCCGACGTGAGGAGGAGCTGGCCAACCCGAATGGGTGTTGGTCCGGGTCAGCGCCCGCGGCCATACCCCCGCGGCACGCTGCCCGACATCGACCTCGTTGAGGAGGACCGCCCGGGTTATCAGATCGACTCGTGGCTTATGAGGCGGCGGCATCAGGTGGCCGTCGTCGGGGTCTTAGCAGGGGAGGCGTGTGGCGCCGAGTGTCCTCAGTCCATGAGCTCCACGCGCTCTGTGGCGCGTCGGTCATGCGACCGAGCACTGCGAGCAGCGGCTCGTAGCGGGCGCGCACCGCTCGAAAGGCGACCCAGGCAGACCCTCGATCATCACTCATCGGGACGCCGATGTCCTGAAGATGGCTGAACGCCGCATCGAACTTCTCCTCGGAGAGGATGATCTCCGCACTGGGTTCCGGCGGACGGTGGGGAATGCCGAGGAAATCGGCGATCGCGATCAACGCGTGGATCCCGGCGCGCAGGCATAGCTCAGCGCGGGACTGGCGCGGTATGTCGCAGGCGGTGATCGCGAGCGCGGCGCCGTCGAGCACGGCTTCGGAGGCAAGGACCCAGTGGTTGCCCGGGTGGGGCGAGCGGAAGAAGCTGAGTTGTGGAAAGGTGGTGTGGGATTCGCCGAGCTCGATAAACCAGTCTTCCCAGCTCTCCCACACCTCCTCCAGCTGATCGAACCGTCCGAGCTCCCAGCTGCTGGAAAGCACGGTCGGACCTGAGGGTGGAACGCCGACGCGAACCGCGAGCTTGGTGATCAGTTGCTCGCGCCGGGAGAATGCACCGTAAAGCGTCGGCAGGTAGGAGATCACCAGGGCGAGGAGCGTCAGCCCGACCCCCGCGGCGGCGAACGCGGCGAGCTGTCGCGGCAGTGCGCCGGGAGAATCAAAGCCGAGGGTTAGCATCGAGGAGCCGGATAGCTCCAGCGCGCGCGAGAGAGTCGCGCCGTCGACTGCGGCGGCCGTTAGAGACCAGAACAGCGCGGCGAACAGAAGCCAAATCAACACGGCCCAAGTCGCGAGCTGAGCGAACAGCCCGAACGGCGCCTCGATCGCAAATATCCGGTCCCTGGTGGCGTAGTCGGACCGCCCCGTCAGCCGCAGTCGAAATCGCAGCAGCCAGTAGACAGCTAGGAAAGCAATTCGCGCGAGCCTCGCCGGCACACCCCGTGGCAAGACAACGGTACGGAGCATCGACGCTAGGACCGCGGCGACGCCCACGACCGCCAGCACCCCAACGACAACCCGCACGGCGATCATGAACTGCTCCATCCCTCCACGGAGGTGATCGTCTCAGGTATGGGACTCGTGAGACGACACAGGCTGCGCGTGGGTCGCCGGCGCGCCCCGAGGCAGCGATCGGTTCTCGACGCTCCGGCTTCCGGAATCCACGCGTTGACGCGGCAGTCGCGCCGACGTGAGGACGGTTCTGGCCCTACGCCTTGCCGAGCGTGACCAGACCGGTCTCATAGGCGAGAATCACAGCCTGCACGCGGTCGCGAAGTCCGAGCTTGCGGAGCAGGCTCGAGATGTGCGTCTTGACTGTGGCCTCGCTGACGACGAGCTCGGATGCGATCTCAGCGTTCGACAGACCGCCGGCGAGCAGCCGCAGCACCTCGGTCTCGCGCGCGGTGAGCTGCCCGAGCACCTCGCTCGATTGGTCGCCGGGCGGCAGCGTGGCGGCGAAACGCTCGAGGAGGCGGCGCGTCACCGACGGGGCGAGCAGCGCGTCGCCGCCGGCAACGATTCGGATCGCTTCGACCAGCTTCGCCGGCGTGACATCCTTTAGCAGGAATCCACTGGCGCCGGCGCGGATCGCGGCGTGCACATACTCGTCGAGGTCGAACGTGGTCAGCACGAGGATGCGGGCGGGGGAGCCCTCCGCGACGAGCCGGCGCGTCGCCTCCACGCCGTCGAGCACGGGCATGCGGATGTCCATAAGGATCACATCCGGTCGGCGACGCTCGGCTAGCGCCACCGCCTCGGCGCCGTTCTCGGCTTCGCCGACGATCTCGATCTCGGGTCTGGATCCGAGGATGGCCCGGAACCCGGCGCGCACGAGCGCCTGGTCGTCGCAGATCAGGACCCGGATGCTCACGGCTTCGTTTCCTCGAGCGGCAGCCGGGCGCGAACCTCGTAGCCGCGGCCGGACCGTGGCTCTGCTGTCAGCTCGCCGCCGAACAGCGCGACGCGCTCGCGCATCCCGATCAGTCCCTGGCCGTCGATCTCACCGTTGAGCGAGGTGGTGCCTCGGCCGTCGTCAAGGACCTGGAGCTCGAGCGCGTCCGCGACGTAGCGTAGATGCACCTGCGCGGTCGAGGCGTGGGCGTGCTTGAGCGTGTTCGTCAGCGCCTCCTGGACGATCCGGTAGGCACACAACCCCACGCCCTCGGGCAGCGGGCGTGCCTCGCCGAGCACCGAGAGCTCGACGGGCAGCCCGGTCTCACGTACCTGTCCGATCAGCTCGTCGATGCGCTCGAGGCCCGGCTGGGGCGCGTAGGGCGTGTCGCCGCGATCGTCTTCGGCCCGGATCACGCCGAGCAGGCGGCGCAGCTCGGTCAGCGCGGCGCGTCCGGTCGACGCCACCGCGGCCAGCGATTCGCGTGCCTTGCCCGGGTCCTCGTCGAACACGTCCTCGCCGGCAGCGGCCTGGACGACCATCACGCTGACGTTGTGGGCGATCACGTCGTGCAGCTCGCGGGCGATCCGAGCCCGCTCCTCGATGACCGCGCGGTCCGCCTTGTCCTCGCGCTCTCGCTCGAGCCGGGCCGCGCGCGCCTCGAGCTCGGCCAGATACGCACGGCGGGTGCGGATGTTGTCGCCGACGACCCACGCGATCGCGAACACGGCGAGCTCGGGGATCACCTGCCCGGTGTGGGGCCGGTTGTTGACAATCACCGCGACCGTGATCGGCAGCGCAGCCAACGCGGCGGCGCGGATCGACACCCGACGCTCGCAGTACGCGGCGACCGTGCAGAGCGCCACGATCACACCAACCGGTGCCCCGGCCCCGGGCCGGAAGATCAGCAACAGGGTCTCTGCAATGACGGTCACCGCCAGCACCGCGAGCGGCAGGTAGCGACGGAGCGCGATCGGGATTGTCGTGAACAGGGTGACGACGGCCGCGAGCACCGGGAAGGCGAAGCCGTAACGGGTGCGCGAGACCACCGTCGAGACCACCGCGATCACGGTCAGGATCAGCGCCAGCACCGAATCGCTCCACCAAGGATGGCGGCGGATCGCGTCGCGTACCGCCGCCACCGTTGTGGACACCTGCCGCATGCGCTGAGAGTAACCCCGGATCTCAGGCGTCCCGGGTTTGCATCCGCCAGACCCCGAGCACCGGTAGGACCAGCAGCCATCCGATCGTCACCACGACGGCGACCGCGACCGGCATCGGTATCACCGGCTGACCGGTCAGAGGCCCGGGCTTGAGGAAGATCAGGACGCTCTCGACGAGGCCGCGCCTGAGCGTGCCGAGCGATGTCGCCTGGACGACCAACGGGCTCAACACGAGCTCCCACCCGATCAACGCGGTGATCGTCCCCGGCCGTGAGCCGGTCAGGGATGCCAGACCCAGCGCGATCACGCACAGGACGGAGTTCGCGAGCGCGAGCCACGCCACGGACTGCAGGATCACCGACAGGCTCGGCGTGGCCAGGCCGTCGGCGAACCCGAATGTCGCCGCGAGACCGATCGCGAACGCGAGCGCCGTGACGCTCAGGGTGACCGCGACCGCGGCCGGAATCCGCGACAGGAACAGCGCCGTCCGCGACCGGCCGGTGAGCACGTTGTCGCGGAAGACACCCGCCGCAAGGTCGCCCGCGCCCGCCTCGGCGCCGATCAGGATCGCCGCCACCGGGCCCATGAACACGCCGAGCAGGTCGAGCAGGCGCCCGTAGTTGTTCAGACCGCCTGCGGGTGGATAGTGGGTAGGGTCAGACGCGTGCCTGACGACGTCGTAGCCGGTCATGATCACGAGCGGGACGAGCACCACCGCCACCGCAAGTGCGATCATGCCCCGCTTCTTGCGCAGGCGCAGTAGGTCTGCGCCGACCATCTGCCTCGCCACCGTCAAGTCGAGTGTCATGCGGCCACCTCCAGTCGTGTTGTCATCTCCAGGAACCGGTCCTCGAGGCTCCGGCGCGCCGGCTCGAGCCGAGACACCACCAGGCCTGCGGCGACGAGCCGTGAGTTGATCTCGCCCGCCTGGTCGCGCGCGAGTAGGCTCATACGCAGCGCGCCATGCTCGGAACGCAGCTCGCGGACGGCCGGGTCGCCGGCGAGCAGCGCGAGCGCGCGGTCGGCATCGTCGCACTCGATCACGAGCTCACCGGCCTCGTCAGCCACGAGCTCGTCGATCGATCCCTGGGCGATCACGCGTCCGCCGTCGATGATCGCCGCCACGTCGCACGTCTTCTCAACCTCGTCGAGCAGGTGAGAGGAAACGAACACCGTCCGGCCCTCGTCCTCGACCAGCGCGCGGATCATTCGGCGCACGTCGAGCATCCCGCCGGGATCGAGCCCGTTCATCGGCTCGTCGAGGATCAGCAGCTCGGGGTCCGACAGCAGGCAGCGCGCGACGCCCAGCCGCTGTCGCATCCCAAGCGAGTACGTCCCGACGCGATCTCTGGAGCGCCGGTCGAGCCCGACGCGCTCGAGCACGCCATCGATCCGCTCGCGCGTCTCTGGCCCCCGGACCGCGGCGGCGATCTTGAGGTTCTCGTAGCCGGTGAGGTGCGGGTAAAACGACGGCTCCTCGACGATCGCACCGACGCGCGCGAGCGCGGTCGCCCGCTGCGCCGGCACGGGAAGTCCGAGCACGCTGGCCCGGCCCGCGCTCGCTCGCGTGAGCCCAAGCAGCATCCTGATCAGGGTCGTCTTGCCGGCGCCGTTGTGACCGAGGAACCCATACGCGACTCCACGCGGTACCGTGAGGCTAACGTCGTCAACCGCGACCCGGTCGCCGAACCGCTTGGTCAGTCCCTCGATCTCGACCGCCGGCCGGCGATCAGTTTGATTGGCATGTGTTATTTCCATGCCTGTCACCGTAAGCGGGAACTGCGCGGCGCACATCGGCTGCGGGGATGGATTCGGGATCAGCCGAAAGTAGGAGACGGCGGTAGCGGCGAGGGCAATATGTCCGTCGTGGGCCGTCCGAGGCGCGCAAGGGCGTCCGCCGGCGCCAACGCCGGGCGAGCGATTTGCCACGATCGGTGCGAACACGAACGTTGAAGGAGGCTGGATGTAGAAGACCAAGCCGCTGGATGCGGTGCTGTGCGAGAGATGGAGGAGCTGGGCCTTGGTGGTCTGGTGGCCCTCCGCGGCCGTCGTGCAGGCGGAGGCCGCAAACCACCCCGAGCTGCTGCGGTCAAGAGCCGTTGGTGGTGAGCGTCGTGGGAAAAGTCGCGCCTTTAGTGCGGCAGGTGTGGATCACGAAGGCGAGCGTAAGCGAACCGCTGATGAAGCGTCGAAAGCAAATAGGTGGCATCGAAACCAGGGCCTCTTTCGTGTCCTGGGATGAGTCTGGCGGGTGCCTGTTGATTGGCCAGGCGGTGTCCGGCGTGGAGGTGGCGCGAGCGTGGTCTGGGCTCTCGTGCGGAACGTGTGAACCTGCGCCCCGGTGGGGCGGCCGGCCAGTGGAGCGGTTGTGCCTGCGGCTGGTTGCCTGGAGCGAGAACCTCAAGCGGCTGAATCCGTGAGGGGGAGCGTAGCGATGCGGGGTGCAGGGGCGGACCGTCTCGTAGTAGCGGTGAAGCCTGGTAATGCGGGTGGAGCGAAGGGGACGGGTCGTCCGGGCTCGGTCGGCGGTCAACCGCGATGACGCGGGAGGAGCCGGTGGGCGAGCCGAAGCCGAAGTCGTTTGAGATCTCCAAGTGGGCCGTTTGGGAGGCCTGGCGGAGGGTCAAGGCGAACAAGGGCGCGGCCGGTGTTGACGGCGAGTCGATCGCGGAGTTCGAGGAGAACCTTCACGGGAATCTCTACAAGCTCTGGAACAGGCTCTCCTCAGGGAGTTATTTCCCGCCGCCGGTGCGCGCGGTGGAGATACCGAAGAAGGACGGCAGCTCGACGAGAACGTTAGGGGTGCCGACCGTCGCGGACAGGATCGCTCAGACCGTCGTGCGCGGGTACCTGGAGCCCGACGTGGAGCCAGTGTTCCATGAGGACTCCTATGGGTATCGGCCGGGTCGGTCGGCGCTGGACGCGGTCGGGGTCTGCCGGGAGCGTTGTTGGAGGCAGGACTGGGTGTTGGATCTTGACATCCGGGCCTTCTTCGATCGCGTCCCGTGGGACCTCGTCCTGAAAGCGGTCGCTCACCACACCGACCAGCGCTGGGTCCTGATGTACGTCGAGCGGTGGCTCACAGCGCCATTGCAACGCGAGGACGGCAGCCTGGTCTGGCGGGATCGCGGAACTCCTCAGGGGTCTGCGATTTCGCCGCTGCTTGCCAACATGTTCTTGCACTACGCGTTTGATGTATGGATGGCTCGGGAGTATCCGGGCGTCCGGTTCGAGCGCTACTGCGATGACGTGATTGTCCATGCCTCGAGCGAACGACAGGCCCTGCAGCTGCGGGCCGCGATCGCTCGGCGGCTGACGGAGTGCGGGCTTGAGCTCAACGAGGACAAGTCCCGCATCGTGTATTGCAAGGACGCGACGCGCCGCGGCTCTCACGAGTACGAGCGCTTCACGTTCCTGGGCTACACATTCCGTCCGCGAATGGCCAGGAGCAAGTACGGCGGCGAGTTCGTCAACTTCCTCCCGGCGATCGGCGACGACGAGCGCAAACGCATCGGGCGGGTCATCCGCCGCTGGCGGTTGCACCGTCGGTCGGGCAGTACCCTCACCGACCTGGCCAAAGCGATCAACGCCGAAGTCAGGGGATGGGCCAACTACTACGGGTGCTTCTACCGCTCGGAGTTGGTCAGGCTCCTCAGACGGATCAACGAATATCTGATTCGTTGGGTCTGCTGGAAGTACAAGCGGCTGCGCCGCTCGCCCGCCAAAGCGAAAAGGTTCCTGGCTGCCGTCTACAGACGCGAGCCCGGCCTGTTCGCCCACTGGCGGTTCGGTGCGCGCCCCGAAGGCTGGACGATGGGAGCCGGATGAGCTGAGAGGTTCACGTCCGGTTCTGCGAGCGCCGGGGGGTGCGATTCCCCCCGGCGACTCACCCGATCGTCGGCTGGTCCACCTGGCCGACGAGTCCCGCGACGACCTAGGAGCCACGCGCCCCCTGCGCCTGCGCCCGGTTTCCGTTGTCCCAAGTAGTCCCCGGCGGCGGCCGCGAGGTTAAACCATGACTCTCTGCGTAAGGAGCGATGACGGGCGCCCAGAACCCTTGGCGCCTCCTGGTGTATGTCCACGTCACGGCTGTGGTTACAGTCCCGCGATCTCTGCTGCGGCCCGGCTGTCGTGGCCCGGCTCGTCGTCGAGCAGGTGCAAGAACGCTGCGCCGGCAGGTGATGGCTCCCGGTCAAGCGGCGTGACGAGGAGCAGTTCGCGCGGGATCGGTGGGTCGGTTGCGACCCCGATCGCCCGGCCGCCCGCCATACGGATCGCTGCCGGCGGCAACAGTGACACACCCAAACCGAGCGCGACGAGGTCGACGAGGTCGGGGAGGGCGTCGACTTCACAGACGACGCGACGCCGCAGGCCCACCGTGTGACACGCGCGATCGATGCTTGCTCGCAGCGAGGAATCTGGCCGGTACTCAATGAACTCACGGTTGGCGAGGTCGCGCAGACGAACTCGACTGCGGCGAGCGAGCGGTTCGCCAGCGGCGACGGCGAGCTGCAGCGATTCGGTCGCGAGCGTGTGGGCTTGGACCCGGTTGCCTTGCGGTCCGAGTGGCAGATCGACGAGCGCGAGATCGATCTCTCCGTCGGCGGTGCGTCGTACCAGCTCCGGGGCCCCAACGTGATGGATCCTCAGCGTCACCGCCGGGTGCCTGCGGTGAAACCGGGCGAGCAGCCCGGGGAGGTCGACCCGGCCGAGCGACTGGATGGCACCGATCGCCAGGTGGCCGCGCACCAGTCCACGGACCGCGGCAACAGCGTCGCGGCCGTCCTCGGCCGCGGCGACGGTACGCCGAGCAGCTGGAAGCAGCGCCCGGCCAGCCTCGGTCAGTTCGACCTGACGGGTGCTGCGGACGAACAGGTCACTGCCGAGTTCGCGCTCGAGCGCACGAACCGAGCTCGACAGGCTCGATTGCGTGAGATGCACGCGCGCCGCCGCTCGAGTGAAGTGACGCTCTTCGGCGACCGCCAGAAAATGCGACAGCTGCCGCAACTCCATTCATCGAGTCTATCGCTCAGTTCCATCGCCAATATCGGTTGGACAAATGAAGCCTTGTGGCGAAGACTGAAGCCATGCCCAATACCAACCGCCTCCACAACGTGGCAGCAGCACCGGCCACGACCACGACAGAAGCCAGGCCATCGCTCATCAGACGAGATGGCCTGCCAGGATCGCCAGAAGCCCATCGGTTCATCGGCGCCGAGCATGGTGCCCTTCCGATCTCGCTCTTCCTGGTCGACGATCGCCCGGGTGCCGGCCCACTACTGCACCGACACCCCTATCCCGAGCTGTTCATCATCCACGCCGGCCAGGCCGACTTCGAGATCGACGGGACCCAGCTCACCGCGACAGCCGGAGACATCCTCGTCGCCCTCGCCGGAACCGCGCATCGCTTCACCAACACCGGCGAGGAGCGGCTGTGCATCACGGCAATCCACATGGCGCCGAACATAGACACCGAATGGCTCGAACCGTCGATCTCGCCGACGAGAACCGAGCACACATCGCGGACTCAGACCGGCTGAGCAACCCCAAGAACAAAGCTCGTGATCAAGGCACCAGGACGCACGAAAGGAACGCCATGACGAACGACCTCGGAACCGCACTCGCCGGCCTACTCGCCCTCGCCATCATCCTGATGGGCTCGCGCTACCTCCTAGACCCGAGCCCGGCCGCGGCCGGATTCGGTATCCCCGGCGCGCTCGGCGGAGGAAGCCACGACGCAGCATGGCTGGCCGTCAAAGCCGTGCGCGACATCGCCATCGGGATCGCGATCGCCGCGCTCCTGATCGACGGAGCGCACCGACAGCTCGCCTACCTGATGATCGCGACCTCGCTGATCCCGATCGCCGACGGCACGATCGTCCTACGCGCCGGCGGTCCGAAAGCCACCGCCTACGGCATCCACTGGACCACCGCCGCGCTCATGCTCACCGCGGCCGCACTGCTCGCCGCGTGAATCGAAACCGACGACCGCGGATGCGATCCGCGGGACCACGACGTCGACGGTGGCGCCGGCGCTGCTGTTATCGGATGTGAGCGGTCCGTTACCCGCGGGCGCGAGAGTCGGGGTATGGCAACCGCCATCACGCCGCGTCCGTTTGTGTCCGGCTACGCACCGCCGGATCCCGGCGACGTCCGGGCCTGGTGGTTGCCTCGCGGTGGTCGCGCGAGTAGCGTTGGCCGTGATCGGTTGATCTTGGACGCGGTGGACGCGTCCGAGCGGGACCCGTCGGGGTGGTGGGTTGTGTTGGCGCACTTGTATCGGGGGTGGTCTTGATGGCTTCGTTTGCGCTCGGTCGCGGCGCGTTCGCGCGCGTCGGCGTCTGCGTCGGCGTGGGTAGCATGGTTGCGATCTTCTTACTTGGAGGCGGTGCTGCGCGGGGATCGGGTGCGGGTGGCGCGCCGTCGTCCTGGGTCCGAGAGCGAGCTGGTAGCCCGGCCGGCTCGGTGTTCACGTCTTTGACGGGGGTGTCGTGCGTGTCGGGGGGTATGTGCGTCGCGGTGGGGCATTGGAATCGTCGCGGGCGGCATGCCAAATCGATGCCGCTGATCGAGCGGTCGGACGGCTCGCGCTGGTTCGTTCAGCGGAATCCCGGACCGGCGGGCGGCGAGCTCGTCGGCGTGTCCTGCAGTTCAGCTCGGGCTTGCATGGCGAGCGGTGAAAACTCGAAGCAGTCGCCGTTTGTGGAGCGGTGGGATGGTGCTCGCTGGTCGGTCCACCAATTCCGATTCGGCGCCGGGAACGGCGTGGGTGGCGTGACGTGCAGGTCTAGTAGGTGGTGTGAGCTGGTCGGCGGAGGGACGATTTGGCATTGGGACGGGAGACGTTGGTCGATGCAATCGAAGGACGAGCCCGGTGATCTGGGGGCCATAACGTGCAGGTCCGAGACGATGTGCGTCGCCGTGGGCTCCGGGGACCGCGGCTGGCCCCTGGCCGCGGGCTGGAATGGGCGGACATGGTCGTTGCAGCCGACCCGAAGTCCCGATGGCGGTCAGGGAGGCGACTCGTTCAATAGCGTGTCGTGCGCATCTAAGACCGCGTGCCTCGCTGTGGGAGGCTGGAATCTTGGCGGCAACGGGAGCGACTTCCCTTTGGTCGAGCGGTGGGGTGGACGCCGTTGGTCGTTGAGCCAACCCCGCAGTTCGAAGTCCAATCCCAACCTCGACGGAGATCTCAACGCCGTATCGTGTGCGTCTGCGCTGAACTGCCTCGCGGTGGGTGATACCGACTATGACGGGAGCACGGTGGCGCTCGCGGAGACCTGGACGGGTAGGACGTGGGTCTTCGTGCGATTGCTGACGCAAACGCTCGGTAACCGCGCCTGCAGGGGCCTGTTCAGAGACTGTCAGGCGTCGCTTGACGCCATGTCTTGCGTGACCGGCATGGTCTGCACGGCGGTCGGGTCGTTCGTTATCTACGGGAATGAAGTTAGGGGTGTGCCGGTGGTGATGCGACGTAACTGAACCCTGGTACCGGACGAGTCTCAGCTCGCGATCGTCGTCCTGCTGATGCGGAGTGCAGCCAGGACGCGGTGCCGGGGCGCGAGCTTCTTGATGTCGATCGGGCTGCTCGTGTTCGCCGGGGCCACCGGCGGGAGGCCTATCGCCTCGGGAGCGTCTTGGCTGCGATCACGAGCCGTCGCGGCGCCCCTCGTGACCGTCGAGCAATCGGCGGTCGGGAGACCGATCCCGGCCGGGTTCTTGGGGCTTTCCACCGAGTACCGGGGCGTGGAGTGGTATGCGGGGAGCGAACCCGACGCGCTTGATCCCGTGTTCCTGCAGCTGGTTCGGAACCTCGCGCCGGCGCAGAGGCCCGTCCTACGGATCGGTGGGGACAGCACCGACTGGACGTGGTGGCCGGTTCGCGACATGCGCCGCCCTCCAGGGGTCACATACGCGCTGACAGCGAGATGGCTGGCGGTCACCCGGGCTATGGCCCGCTCGCTCGACGCACGCTTAATCCTCGGCATCAACCTCGCGGCCGACAGCCGCAAGGTTGCCGGCATCGAGGCGCGGGTGCTGATCCGCGGGATCGGCCGCCAGTCGCTCGAAGCGCTTGAGCTGGGCAACGAGCCCGAGCTGTACGGCAGCTTTAGCTGGTACCAAACACCCGACGGGCGCAACGTCCCCGCACGTCCGCACAACTGGACGTTTAGCACCTATCTGCACGATTTCTCACGGGTCGCCCGATCGCTGCCCCGCGCCTCGATCGCGGGCCCGGCGGCTGGTTCCTCGCTGTGGATGCGCCGGCTGAGCCTGTTCGTCAGGGCCGAGCCGCGCGTCCGTTTGCTTACCGTCCACCGTTACGCGCTGAAGCGCTGCGGATCCTCAAGTAACTCAACGGTCAGTGAGCTCCTGTCAAACGCGGCGGCAGAAGGGCTAGCCCGGGCCGTTGTCCGCGACACGCAGACGGCGCAT
Organism: uncultured Solirubrobacterales bacterium; assembly: GCA_963810015.1. Taxonomy (GTDB): domain Bacteria; phylum Actinomycetota; class Thermoleophilia; order Solirubrobacterales; family Solirubrobacteraceae; genus Palsa-465. The sequence goes on along the minus strand of CAWEMC010000028.1, from coordinate 106,971 downwards.
GCCCACGGGCTCGAGTTGCGCAGCGACGAGATCAACTCGATCGCGTGTGGGGGACAACCAGGGGTCAGCAATAGTTTCGGTGCCGCCCTGTGGGCACTCGACACCCTCTTTGCGATGGCGCGCGTCGGGATCGACGGAGTGAACTTCCACACCGAGCCCGGCTCGTTCAACGAACTCTTCAGCGTCACCGACGTCCCCGGCTGGGAGGCGAACGTACACCCCGAGTATTACGGCCTCATGCTGTTCGCCCAGGCAGCGCCCCCGGGAGCCCGCCTGCTGCGACTTGTCGGCGCCGCGCGATCTCGCGTACACATCTGGGCGACCCGAGCAGCCGACGGGGAACTCCACATCGTCCTGATCAACAAAGACCCCCAGCGCCCACGCACCGTCACCTTGCAGATCCCATCGGCATCCGGGCCGGCCACGATCGAAACGCTGCGGGCGCCTAGCGCGTACGCGACGACCGGGGTGACCCTCGGGGGCCAGACCTTCGGGACGGAGACCACAACCGGCCTGCTCGCCGGCGCACGAACACTCACCACGCTCACCCCAGCATTCCCCCATACCTACACGATCCACGTGGCCCCCGCAAGCGCAACCCTGCTCACACTCTCAAGCCACGATCGGTGACACATGAGAGATCGCTTACAGATATGGCTTGTGGCTCGGCCTGGCAGTAGGGTGTTCCCCGGCCGTCTGGTCGATCGGGGGCGAAGTGTCCGAATGGGACCGTCGGGGTTGAGCCGTTTTGGGGTGGCTAGTGGGTTGCGAGGGCTCGTCGGCCTGCTGGTTTGTCTTGCCGAGTTGACGGTGGCGGCGTCGGCGGCGGGTGCGTCGGGTTGGGTGGTGCAGTCGGTGCCGGCTCCGACCTTGCCTGCCGGCCAACTGACCGCTGTGTCGTGTCCGTCGGCGAGCTGGTGCATGGCGGTTGGATCTGGTCCAAATGGGGATTTTGCCGAGCGTTGGGACGGCGCGTCGTGGGCGGTCGAGAGCCTTCCAGAAGCGTCGGTCGCGGCGCTGGAGGGCATCTCGTGCTCGTCGCCGACGGCCTGCACGGCGGTAGGTTCGATCGGTGCCGGGACAAAGAGCATGGTGTTGGCCGAGCGTTGGGACGGAACCCAGTGGGCAGTTCAGCCGGCACCACGGGGGTCGGTGGCGGGCGGGTCGTTAGGTGGTGTCTCCTGCCCGACCAGGCGCTTTTGTGTGGCGGTGGGTTCGAGCGTGAACCAGCCACGGTCCAAGGGCCTGGTGGAGCTTTGGAAGGGATCGAGGTGGGCGATCAAGCGTACGCGTGTCAGGGGTGTTCCCGCGCGCGCGCATGACTCTCTGAGCGGCGTGTCGTGCGTGTCAACGAAGGCGTGCGTGGTGGTCGGGGCAGGAATCACTGGAACCTGGAACGGTTCGCGATGGTCACTCCGAGCGCTGAAGCACCACCGCACGGTCGTCCTCGGCGCTGTGTCATGCCGTTCGGTCAAGGCATGCGTCGCGGTCGGGGCAGGCACCGATCATCCGTACTGGGCTCGTTGGAACGGCCGCCGGTGGGCGGTCCATCGCATGCCGGACTTCGGAGCCCAGCTGGGGGGATTCCCGAACGGCGGCACCCTCCCCAGCATCTCGTGTACGTCAGCGATGGCTTGTATCGCGGTCGGCGGCTACAGCGCCGACAACGCGCCTGGGGGATCGCTAGCCGTGAGGCTCCGGGGCGACCGGTGGTCTCTACAGCCGCTTCCTGCATCTGCGTCAGGGGGGGCAGACCTCGAGGGCGTCTCGTGCACGGCGCCGGGTGACTGCACAGCCGTCGGCGACGCTTTGCCGAATAGTGAGGCGTTCACCGCTCCTGCTTTCACGCTCGCCGTGCACTGGAATGGGCGAACGTGGTCGACCGAGCAGACTCCCAGCCAGCTGACGGCGACGTTTGCGGAGTTCGAGGGCATATCGTGCGCGTCGCCGAGCGCTTGCACTGCCGTCGGCTTCTACAACGCCGAAAACAGTCAGGAGCCGTTTGCCGAGGACTGGAACGGGAGCACGTGGTCAATACGAAGCACGCCAGCCACTCCCGGGATCGCAACCGAAAGCCGGCTGAGCGGGGTGTCGTGCACCTCCGCGTCTGCCTGTATCGCGGTCGGGTCTGTCAACTTCGACACCGGGCAGTTGGCGCTGCGATGGGACGGCACCCGGTGGACGGCGCTCCCGACCGCAGGACCGGCCTACGGCGCGCTGTCAGCGGTGTCATGCACGTCCGCTGACGCCTGCACGGCCGTAGGGAATGGCCCGAGCCCCGACGGCTTGGCAACTGCTCCCGTGGCCGAGCGCTGGAACGGCACGACTTGGATCGCACAGAATGTCCCTTCCCCGGCCAGCGGCCCAGACGCTTATGCCTTGCTGACTGCGGTCTCGTGCTCTGGACCCACGGCGTGCACAGCGGTGGGTCAATACCAGGCCACTAGTAATCTTGTGCAGTTCGCGGAGAGCTGGAACGGCATCCGTTGGAGTCTGCAGACCACGCCCGCATCGACCGCCCTTCCTACGAGCGTCTCGTGCACGTCCGCCAGCGCCTGTGTCGCCGTGTCGTCCGGCGCCAATGGGCCCGCGGCCGAGCGGTGGAACGGTTCTGCCTGGACGATGCAGACCCTGCCGCCATCACCCACCAGCCAGTTAGGTGGACTCTACGGCGTGTCTTGCACCACGGCCAGCCAATGCACCGCCGTCGGCTTCTTCGGCCCTTCCCTGCCTGGAATCATCGATGTCTGGAATGGCACCGTCTGGACCGCTCAGAGCCCGCCAACGATTCCGGGCCTGCCGGGAGTTGACCCGTCGGCCGTGTCCTGCACATCCGCCGATGTGTGCACGGCGGTCGGGAACACCGGCAACGCGGGAGGCGGGATCAGCGGCCTTCTGGCGATCCGCTCCACGTAGACATCACTCCCTTCAGTCGCATGAGGCTTGGACCCGGGAACCTGCGCCGGCTCCGCCACGCCCGGGAGCTCCAGGTATGAAACGCCCATAGACAAACGGAACTCGTGAAATGGAGCTAGCCGGGCTCGAACCGGCGACCTCCTGGGTGCGATCCAGGCGCTCTCCCAACTGAGCTATAGCCCCGTGCGGCGGCGTGTGCCGCGCGGTTGAGACAGTTTAGCCACGGCTCGCCCCCAGCCTGACGAGCGCGGCAGCGCGGGTCGCGGGCCGCCACGGGCGCCGTGCGCGCACCGCCCAGGGAGCGGAGTGGCGATTTACGCGAAATCTGTCGATAGGTTCAAGGGCGGGCAGGGATCCATGAGCTTCCGGACGCCACGGCGGGGAGGAGATCGCGCCGATCCTCCCGCACACCAATCTCGATCGCGCGTATGCGATCGCCGAGCGCATCAGGCCCGCGATCGACGCTCGCGAATCCCGAAGCTCGACGGTCAGGGACACCCCCGCGCCACGGCGAGTGTTGAGGATTCGATGTCGACGGACGGGGACGAGGAGGCCCTGATCGCCGAGGCCGACGCGGCTCTTTATGCGGCTAAAAGGCAGGCGAAGAACCGAACGATTCGATGAAAGCCGGAGACCGCGAACGTGGTCGGAGCCGAGTAGGCTTTAGCGATGGGTTTGTTGGATGACGCAATTCGCGAGCACCTCGAGCTGCAGCGTCGCCGAGGTGCCGATCCGGCCGAAATCGAACGCTCCGAGCGCGAGGCGCTTGGCCCCGTCCGACGGGGGCCGGAGGAGCTGGATCCGACCGAGTTCGACCCCAACAACGGGGCCGACCAGGCGGACGACTACGAAGCGGAGTACGAGTACGAGGAGGACGGTGAGCACGAGGCCGCTGATCCGGAGGGAGAGGCGGCGCTGGCGCCGGATGAGAGCGATCTGTACGACGCCGAGCCGCCCGAATACGAGCCGCCAGGCCACGATCCGCTCCCCCACACGCATGACCCGGAGGTCTACGACGAACCGCCGGCATACCACGAGCCGCCAGAGCAAGACGAGCCGTTCGCGGACGCGCCACCCGCGTACGACCCTCCACCGCCCGCACGCGAGCCACCGCCCGAACACGAGCTACCGCCCGCGGACGAGCCGCCGCGATCGGATGAGCCCCCGGCGCCTGAGGCCGAGCATCTGGCCCAGGAGACCGTGGAGTACGAGCTCGAGGATCACCCCGAAGCCGCGCCAGACGAGCACGCCGAGGGTGAGGACGTGCTCGAGGAGACGCCTGAGTTCCTCCAGGACACGCCGGAGCACGACCGGCTCTGGTTCGAGCAGCGCCCGCCGCGCGACTTCGACTTCGACGGCTAGCGACCCCGCCCGGACGGACAAGGGACGACAGGCGATAGCGCCCGTCGCTACGCGAGCGCCAGCTCGGCCTTGCGGCCAAATCCGACCGTCGCGTGGAGCCCGCACTTCGGCAGGCCCTTCAGCGGCCGGTGGCCGACGGCGTGGGTCTCGAACTCGTCGGAGTCGAATGCGGCGGCGCGGGCGCGCTCGGTCATCATCACTTCGCCGGGGGCGGCCTCCTTCGAGACACGCGCGGCCGTGTTGACGGTCGTGCCCCACCAATCGCCCGCCCGCGGCACGGCCGGACCGGTGTCGATTCCGATTCTGACCTTGGGGTAGGCGCGCTCGGCGCTCGCCGCGTGGATCCGGCGCGCGAGTTGCAGCGCATGCTCGCCGTCGGGGGCACGCAGCATCACCGCGTCGCCGGAGGACTTCACGAACTCGCAGGACTCCTCGGCGGCGAGGTCCTTGCACAGCTCCTGAAAACCGACCGCGACGTCGGCCGACCACTCATCGCCATTGATCCACGTCCATTCGGTGTAGTCGCACAAATCCGCAAAGAGGAAGGTATAGACAGGGAGAACCATGCCCCTTGGGCGTGAGATCCGAGTGAACAATGTTCACTGGCCCCCCCGCCGATCGCGCCGAGCCCGTGATCTCGCCCCCCGCCGATCGCGCCGAGCCCGTGATCTCGCCCCCCGGCGATCGCGCCGCGCCCGCGATCGCGGCGCCCCGCTCGCGCCGCGCAAGCGATCACGTCCCGCCGGCGAGCGCCTCGAGCCCGGCGCGCCCCGGGAGCAGGAAATAGTCCCCGCCTCGCGTCGTCACGAACCGGGGCAGGCCGCTCAGAAACAGCGGCGGAGAGCCCTGGATCACCATCCGGCCGCCGCCTCTGTCGGCGCCGCTCGCGACGCCCGCCGCGAGCGGATCCCGGTCGTCGCCGAGCCCAAACACGTTGCCGTCGCCCAGCCACTGCTGCTGCACGAACTCGAACTGGCGCTCGATCGACGCCTGGTAGCAGACGAACATCAGCCCCCGCTCCTCCCCGTCGGGCTCGGTGACGCCATCCGGTAGAGGCCGCCCATAGCTCACGCCCCGGCGCAGCATTCGGTGGCGCTGGGTCGGTCGGCCCTCCCATCCGAGCGCGTCGCGGGGGTTCGAGCGGCGCACGTGTGCCCCGAGCGGACACGCAACGCCGTGAGGGTCCTCGCCGTAACGGAACTGGTTGATCGTCTCGCGGTTCTCGTTCGCCGGCGGACCCGGGCGGTCCGGGTGACTGGCCAGCGGCGACCCGTTGTGCCAGCGGCCGACCATCTTCGCCGCAATCCACCGTTCGTCGCGTCCGAACTGCCGAGCCTGCTCGCCCACATATCTCCGAAAGCCGGCGACGTCCTGCTCCAGTTTTCGCACGACCATGAACGCGGCGTCCTGGCCGAGCGCGCCGGCCGGAGCGAGCGGCCGCTGACCGCCCTCGTCCACGTTGCCAAGGATGAACTCGCCGAGCGCCAACTCTCGCCACCGTCGCCACTTCGTCAGCGTCCCCTCCCCGTGGCGCGCCCCCGTGTTGGCCTCGGCGATCGCCGGCTGCGAGAAGCCGTCGCCGAAGCCGAAGTGCTCGCGGGCGCCCTCGAGAACCGCCGCCTCCTGAGAGAACCGCAGCAGGAGACCGGAGTCGGAACCGAGCCGCCTCTCAACCGCGGCCGCGGCCGACTCGAGCGCGGGCCGCTGCCACGCGGTCAGAACCAACAGGACGTGTGACTCGCCCAGGCCGGGCTCCCAGTGCTCGGGCCCGCACTCGCCGACGTCGCCGAGCGTTGCGGCGCGCGCAGCCATCCCCTGCGTGAACCCGTCGAGCCCGTCGAAGCTCTCCGCGGACACTCCCAGCGCCAGCAGACCCGCGTGCGTGAACGCGATGTTCAGCGTGTAGTCCGGCGGATTTGCCTCCCAGCTCTCGTTGAACGTGACCCGATCGAGCATCTCCGCCAAAAAACCGCGCGCCAGCGCGCCATCGGAGACAGACGCAAACACGTAACGGGCAAAAGACGTGCCGTAGCCACAGATCACGTTGCCCTGCAAGTCGGCGAGCGTCATCCGCGGACCGCCTCGAGCCAGGCCGCTCGCAGCGACGCGCCCTCCAATCCCTCCGCCTGGGCGCGCATGGCCAGCTCGCCGAGGGCTCGCTGGAGCCCAAGCGCCTCGCGCACCTCCTCGACTCGGATGCGGCGGTACCCGGCAACGGTGAAGCCCGGCGGCACGTTGTGAGCGCTGAAGTACTCGGCAACCGCGTTCGGATCGCCACTCCCCGGAAACCCCTCGCAGTGCCCCATCACGGAATCGAGCTGGTCACCGGCACGCTCACACAGCGACGCCGCCCACGTGGCAAGAGCCGAGTCGAAGTCGGCACACATGAGCAGGAACGAACCCTCGGAGGGGAGCGCCTCGCCACGGGCGCCCGTGAGCGCCGGGATGAACGCGAAGCGGCCGAAGTGCGTGCCGCGAACGCGGGCGAACGGACCATGGTCCCCGTCGCCCAGCCGATCGAGCGCCGTCAACAAATCCTGGCCGGCCTCCGCGCGCACGGGAGCGATGACCGCCAATGACGTTTCCGCAATGCCGCTCACAACAGCAGCTGGTTGTCCTGCACGAACCGCTCCCAGGCGGTGGTGAACTCGGCGTCACCCATACCCTCCGCCAACTCCGTAAAGGACTCGTGACGCGATCTCAGCTCGAGCGCCTGCGCGATCATCCGCGACGAACCATCCGGATAGGCGCAGTAGTAGTGCTGCACCGGCGTCGCGCTCCCCAGCACGTACGTCAGGAAGCGATCGACGACGGCCGGCCCGGGAAAGCCGTACGCCCCGTGCCACATGAGGCGCATCCGCCACGGCACGATCAGCGCGAACGCGTCGATGTACGCCGCGAGGTCGTCGTTGAAGTTGCTCTGGAACAGCAGGTAGGGGTGGGGGAGCCGGCGCGCTCCCGTCCCAGTGTCACGGGACGGCACCTTGTCCACGAGTGTCCAGTGGGCCACGTGGATGAACGCGAGCCGGACGAGCGTGCGCTTGATCAGCGGGTTGCGGTCGGCCAGCGGCCAGCTGAACCGGAGCCACCACGCCCACCAACGGCGCGCCGGAGAGATCACGACCACGGCCTGCGCGCGCCCATGCCGATCCATCCGCCGCAACCTACCATCGCTCGGTCCCGGGTACGATTGAGCCCGCGGGACCTGAATCCGGCGTAACACGCGGGGGAGTCGAGGGGTGCCACACCCAGACAGATCGACGAAGTCCTCAGAGCTCGATGATCGGGCGGTGCAGCTGACGCAGGTGCCGAGTCCCGCCGCTCCGGGATCCGCGGCTGCGACGTTCGACGGCACTCCCTTCCTCGGGCGGACGCGCGAGCTCATGGCGCTCGAGGCGGCGTTTGACCGTGCCGCCGCCGGTCATGGGACGCTGGTGATGGTCGGCGGCGAGGGCGGGATCGGCAAGACGCGCCTCGTGACTGAGGCAATCTTGCGGGCGGGAGCGCCGAGCCTCGCCAACGGCGCGTCTCCCCGCGTGGCCTGGGGCCGCTGCTGGGATAGCGGCGGAGCGCCGAGCCTGTGGCCGTGGACCTGCATCCTGCGTGAGCTGTTCTCGTCCGCCGACGATGAGGCGCTCCGCCACCAACTGGGCTCCGCCGCGCCGGTGCTCGGCGCGATCGTCCCCGAGCTCCGCGAGGCGCTCCCGGAGCTCGAGGCCGAGCCCGCGCTCGACTCCGAGCAATCGCGGTTCGTGTTGTTCGACGCGCTCGCCGGCTTCCTGCGCCGGGCGAGCGCGCCCGGCCCGCTGGTGATCGTGTTCGACGACCTCCACGCCGCCGATCAGCTCTCGCTGCTGGCGCTGCTGTTCGTCGCGCGCCAACTCGCGGAGATGGGCGTGCTCGTGATCGCGACCCATCGAGAGGCCGAGATGCGCGCGTCGCCCCTCGCCGACCTGTTCTCGAAACTCCTCCGGGCGTCTGAGCGGATCCCGCTGACTGGGCTCGAACCCGACCACATCGGGCGTCTGATCGAGCATCGCGGCGGCACCGCCGGTGCGCCCGAGATCGCCGAGCACCTCCACCGCGCCACGGGCGGCAACCCGTTCTTTGCCGACGAGGTCCTGCGGATGCTGCAGAGCGAGGGTGGGCTCGAGATCCTGACGGAGGATCCGGGCGTGCCTCTGCGGGTGCCGATCGGCGTGAGGGCCCTGATCGAGCAGCGCCTGTCGGATCTGCCAGAGCCATCGGTGCAGGCGTTGCGCAGCGGCGCCGTGTTCGGCGACCGGTTCGCGCTGGCGACGCTCGCCGAGGCCACGGGGCGCCAGCGCGCGGAACTGCTCGAAGCGCTCGAGCTGGCGATCGAGGCGCGGTTGATCGACGCGACGCCCGGCGAGGTCGCCAAGTTCAGCTTCGTCCACGACTTGATCCGGGAGACCGCGTACGCCGGCCTGGGATCGCTCGAGCGCGCTCGCGCCCACGCCGCGGTCGGCGAGGCGCTCGCCCGACGCTACGCCGGGACGGGAGAGCGGCACGTGGAGGAGCTGGCCCACCACTTCCTCGAGGCGCTTCCCGCGGGCGATCCGGCGGTCGCCGCCGATTACGCCGAGCGCGCCGCCGATCACGCGATGGAGCGCTTCGCCCACGAGCGCGCCGCGCGGCTCTACGAAGCGGCCGGCGAGGCGCTCGAGCTCGTCGACGGGCTCTCCCATGACGAGCGGTCGCTGCGCCGCTCGGCGCTGCTGCTCGGCCAGGGGCAGGCCCAGCACCGGATCGGCGACGCACACGCGCGCGAGACGTTGCTCGATGCCGCCGGTGCGGCGCGAGCGGCGGGCTCGCCCGACGCGCTCGCCCACGTGGCGCTCGCGTTCGGCGCGTTCGCGCTGTCGCCGCGGCGGGTCGACGAGGAGCTCACCGGCCTGCTCGAGGAGGCCCTGGCGGACATCGGCACCGACGACTCCGCGCTCCGCGTGCACCTGCTCGGGCGCCTGGCGCGAGCCCTGTATTGGTCCGAGGATGCCGATCGCCGCCGCGCGCTGATCGATGAGGCGATCGCGATGGCGCGCCGGCTCGACGACGAGGAAGCGCTGGCGATCGCGCTCGGCAACTGCATCCCCGCCAGTCGCGGACCGGACACGGCCGAGCTCGAACTCGGCTGGATCGACGAGCTCCTGTCGCTGACGGCGACCCCCGGAGAGCTCGTCGTGCTCGCCCGGAGCATCGAGATCGACCTGCTGCTGGAGCGCGGGGCGATCGCCGCGGCCGACGCCGCGATCGACAGCCTCGAGCACCACGCCGAGCGGCTGCGCGACCTCCGAGCGCGCTCGTATGTCCCCGTCCACCGGGCCCGCCGCGCGATGATGGAGGGCCGCCACCGAGACGCGCAGCGGCTGATCGGCGAGGCGTTCGCGATCAGCCAAGACGTCGAGGAGTCGACGATTCCGCTGATCGCGACCGGCCAGCTGTTCACGCTTGAGTGGACCAAGGGACGTCCCGGCGGGGTCGAGCAGGAGCTGCGTCAGGTCGCCGAGGCGCTGCCGTACATGCAGGTGTGGCGCTTCGGGCTGGCGATGATCCGGGCCGCCGAAGGCGATCGGGCCGAAGCCGAGCGGATGTTCAACGGACTCGCCGCGTCTGACTTCGCGGACATCCCCCGCAACAACCAGTGGATGATCACGCTGACGCTCGCCGCCGAGCTGTGCGCGCAGCTCGGGGACGCTGCCAGCGCCCCGGCGCTCTACGACCTCCTGCTGCCGTGTGCGGAGCTGAGCTCGGTCACGCCCGCGGGCGGCTACGCCGGACCGGTCGACCGCTACCTGGGTCTGCTCGCGCAGACGACCGGCGATGCCGCCGCCGCCGAGCGCCACCTGCGCGCGGCGCTCGAGCTGGCCCGCCGTCACCGGTCCCGGCCGCTGGTCGCGATGATCGCGATCGACCTCGCCCGCACGCTGGCGAGCCGTCCGGGCGCGGGTGCCGAGACACTCGAGCTCCTGGATGAGGCGGAGGCCCTGGCGGGCGAACTCGAGTCGCCCGCGATCGCCGAGCGGGCCAAGGACGTCCGGAGTGTTCTCGACGGCGCCGGTCCCGCTGAAGCAGAAAAAATCCCCTATAAAAAACCCATCACAGCCCTCGTCTCGCGTGAGGGTGAGGTATGGGCGTTCGAGCTCTCCGGCCGCACGGTCCGCGTCCGCGACAGCAAGGGGATCCGCCACCTCGCCGAGCTCCTCTCGCAGCCGGGCGTCGAGGTGCACGCGCTCGACCTCGTTCGGGTCGGTGACGCCGGCGTCTCCGCGGCGGCCTCCGCAGATGCCGGGCTGTCTCTCGATGCCGGCGCCGGGGCGGGGTCCGCGCTCGACGGCGCCGCCAAGGCGGCGTACCGCCGGCGGCTCGAGGACCTCCGCGAGGAGCTCGACGAGGCGGAGCGGTGGGGAGACCCGGAACGCGCCGCGCGGGCGCGCGAGGAAATCGATTTCATCGCCACCGAGCTCTCCGCCGCGGTGGGGCTCGGGGGACGGGACCGGCCGCAGGCATCCGACGCCGAGCGCGCCCGCGTCAATGTCACACGCGCGATCAAAACCGCCGTTCGCCGGCTCGGGGCGCAGGACGTCGAGCTCGGCGCCGAGCTCGACGCGACCGTCCACACGGGGCTGTTCTGCCGCTACGAGCCCGACCCACGCAGGCCCGTCCATTGGGAGGTGCGGGATGGCTGACGACTCGCTCCGCTTCCACGAGCGGATGTCGGGGTGGCTCTCGTTCGATGAGCGCAGCTACAACCAGGCCGCCAACCAGGGAAAGCGCCTGGGGAACGACTGCTCCCAGAGCCTCGAGATCGAGATCGACGACCTCGATCGGTTTCTGAGCGATCCCGAACACGTCGCCCGCGTGGAGGGGGTCGTGCAGTGCCCGCGGCTCGGTGGCGAGTTGCCCGTAGGCCCGGGCTCCTCGTTCAACCTGTTCGTCGACGAGTGCGGCAAGCGCCACAAGCGGATGCTCTACCGGCTGATGCTGACTGGTGCCGGTGGGCGCGAGCTCACGCTGAGCGGCTTCAAGGACCTCGAGGACGACCCCAACCTCGACGTGTGGGGCGACACCTCGCGGCTGTTCGTGCGCGTCCTCGAGGGACACCTCGAGACCGATCCGTCCGGGGACGCGCAAACGGTCGCCACCGGGATCCTGTACATCTCGCACCTCGAGGTACTCAGGATGCTGTCGACGTTCCGCGGCCATGGCGAGGTCCAGTTCGGCGAGTTCTTCGTGCGCGAGCTCGACAAGGTCTACGCCGGACCCGATCAGACGGTGAACGCCGACGACTTTCCCTCGCCGACGGATCTCGACACCCGGTGGCAGGGCCATCCGCCGGGGGAGTGGCACGACCTCGACGGTCACCCCGGTCTCCGGCGCCGGATCATCGGATTCCACGCGGCGGATCCGGCGAAGACGCCGCTGACCCTGCACCAGATCGCCGGCCCCAACGAGCCGACCAAAGGTCCGGTGCTCCTCATCCACGGCGGCGGCGTGCGCGCCAACCTGTTCTACGGCTCACCCGGCACGACCCTCGCCGACGTGCTCGTCGAGCGTGGTTACGACGTGTGGCTCGAGAACTGGCGCGCGTCGATCGACTTGCCTGCGCGCGAGTACACCCTCGATGAGGGCGCCGTCTATGACCACCCGGCGGCGGTAGCGGAGATCAAGCGGCAGACCGGCGCCGAGAAGCTGAAGGCGGTCGTGCAGTGTCAGGGGTCGACGAGCCTGACGATGTCCGCGATCGCGGGGCTCGTCCCCGACATCACCACGATCGTCACCAACGCAGTCTCGCTGTACGTCAACGTGCCGCGCGCGTCCGAGATCAAGCTGCACGTGTTCGTGCCGGTGTCATCGGTTCGCCTCAACGGGCTCGATGCCCAGTGGGCTGTGCGCGCTCCGTCGACGCTGGCGGACGGAGTGGCCCGGCTGGCGCACCTGATTCGCGGGCGCGACTGCGACAACGAGGTGTGCCAGTTCGCCAACTACATGTACGGGGTCGGCCCGGACATCCTGTGGCGCCACGCGAACCTCGATCCCGAGACCCACGACTGGGTCTCGCGCGAGTTCGGTTTCTGTCCCTTCTCACTGCTGCGTCAGATCGGGCGGGCGCAGCGAACGGGCGTGATCGCGCCGACTGGTCAGCTACCCGAGCTTCCCGCCAGCCTCGTCGACCACCCGCCGCAGACCGACGCCCGGTTCTCGTTCCTGGCGGGTTCAGCGAACCGGTTGTTTCTACCCATCAGTCAGCGACGTTCCTTTGAGCACTTCGACAAATACAGGCCCGGGTATCACACGTTCCACGAGCTTCCGGGACTGACACATCTCGACGTGCTGTTCGGAAAGACGAGTGCGCGGGATGTCTTCCCGCTGATCGTCGACGAACTCGAGAAAGAGGTTTAGGGGGCCGGCTTACGCCGGCCCTGTGTTTAGGGCGGGGCGGGCGCCACCGGGGAACTGACGGCCCTTGGCGACCGGGGGCGTGGACGCGGGCACCGCCTTCGGTGTCAGCTCGAGCTCGTGGGGAGGCTTCGGCTTGCTGATCAGGTACCCCTGCGCCAGGTCGCAGCCGAGGCCGGTGAGCAGGTCGAGCGAGGAGTTGTCCTCTACGCCCTCGGCGACGACCCGCAGCCCGAGTGAGTGCGCGAGCTCGATCGTCGAGCGTACGAGCGCCAGGTCGCGCCCCTTCTCCGCCGTTGATAGGCCCTTGATGAAGCTACGGTCGAGCTTCAGCTCGCCGACCGCGAGGCTAGAGAGGTAGGCCAGCGAGGTGAACCCGGCGCCGAAGTCGTCGACGGACACGATGATCGCCAGGTCGCGGAGCTGCTCGATCGCGAGCTTGGAGCGCTCGAAATCGACGATCGCGGTCGTCTCCGTGACCTCGAGCACCAGCGCCTCGGCGGGCAACCTGTACCGCTCGAGGAGCTGGGCGACGAGTCCCGTAAATTCGGTGTCGAGGAGGCTCGAGGCGGAGATGTTGACCGAGACCGTCAGGCCCTGGCCCCGCTCGCGCCAGGCGGCGCACTGTTCCAGCGCCTGTTCGAGCACGACCGACGTCAGCGGACCCATCAGCCCGGCCTCCTCGGCCAGCGGCAGGAACTCGAGCGGCGGCACGTACCCGAGGCGCGGGTGCGGCCAGCGGATGAGGGCTTCGACCGAGACGATCTCTCCGGAGGGGAGGTAGACCTGCGGCTGGTAGTGGAGCTCGAACTCGCGGTTGGCGATCGCCGACTCGAGCTCCTCGGCGAGACGCATGCGGTTGCCGCAGCCGTCGAGGTCTTCCTGGTAGATCGCGAAGCTCTTGCCGTCGACCTTCGCCCGGTACATCGCGACGTCGGCACACCGAAGGAGGTCCTCGGCGTCGGTCGCATCGTTGGGCACGACGGCGATGCCGATGCTCGCGCTGATCCGCGCCCGCACGGCGGCGACGATGAAGGGCTCCTCGAGTCTCGCTGACAGCCGTTCGGCGACGGTCGCGGCGAGGTCGGCGTCGGAGTCCATCAGCACCACGCCGAACTCGTCGCCGCCGAGGCGGACGAGCAGATCGGAGTTGCGCAGCGACCCCTTCAGCCGTGATCCGAGCTGGCGGAGGAGCTCGTCGCCCGCGGCGTGGCCGAACGAGTCGTTGATCTCCTTGAACCCGTTGAGGTCGACGTACAGGAACGCGAGCGTGCGGTCCTGGTTCTGCGGGTCGGCGTACTGGGGGAGCACGGCGTTCAACAGCTGGGACAGGCTTCGCCGGTTGCCGAGGCCGGTCAGCTGATCGGTGATCGATTGCCGTCGGCGCTCCTCGGTGATCTCGCGGAGGCTGATCACCGACAGCGCAGCCCGGACGCCCGCGATCATGAGCGTCGCCGCGGCCAGCGCCAGCGCGATGCGCGAGGCGTGGTGCATCGATCCGTAGAACAGGATCATCAGCGCGGCGCCGGCGGCGAGCCCTGGCAGCGCGAAGCCCGGGGCGCGCTCGTGGGTCAGGGCCTTTGGAGGGCTCGACTTGATCCACATCGAAGCCGAGATCAGCAGGATCGACGCCGGCCAGGCGACCGCGTCGAGCAAGGTGCCGACACGCGATGACCCGATTCCCGTGTGGAACAGGTTGGCCGTGTCACCGACGGCGTTGATCGTGTATCCGATCGCCAGTATCAGCCACGGTGCCTTCGTCCGGCCGGGGAGGATCGCGGTCCCGGCGACGACAATCCCCAACAGCAACACATCACCGATCGGGTAGGCGAGGTTGACCGCCACCGACTCCGTGCCGCCACCGGCCGAGAGCGACACGTCGTGGAACGCGAATGCCGCGCAGATCGCCGCGGCGCCGACGCCCGCCACCGCCCCGTCCAGCCACGTGGCGGCGCTCAGGCCCCCGACCTTGCGGCGCACCAGCAGCATGAGCGCGATGTACGTGATCGGGTAGAAGCAGAGATAGAACGCATCGGCCACCGACGGCGAGGGAGGCGTCGCGCCGCCGGCCGACTCGATCGCCAGCACGAGATCGCCGAGCGACCACGCCATCAGCCCGAGGCCGAGCGTTATCGGGACGACACGGGCCCGGCGCGCGGTGAGGCCGCGGAGGATGCACAGGCCGCTCGCGACGATCTCGAAGACCGCCACGCCCCAGTTATCGAGCCACGGCCAGATCTTGCCGTCGGGGCGGGCTATCTCTGAGATTAAGTAGGCAACCAGAAGCACCGCGAGCAGTCCGTAGACCACCCAGATGCGATCGCCGCGGCGATCTTCCTCACACCCACGGGTTGACATGCTCCGGCTGCATCGGCGCCGGGGCGGCGCGAATGCAGCCTTGTCGAACATATGTCCACCGGCGTCTCCGCCGATCGCCCGAGCGCGGCTAACCCGCTTCCTGAACCGAGACGAGCTCCCGCTCGACGGGTACCTCCTCCCGCGTCGGCCGCGTGCTGGGGACGAGCAGGGCGGTGAGCGTGCAGACGATCAGGAACCCCGATGCGAGCAGGAACGAGGCGGTGAAACCCGCCAGCGCCGGCGTGCCGTGATGCGTGTTGTCGACGATCAGGGTGGCGGCGATCTGGCCGCCGAGCGCGCCCCCGAGGGTCCGCATCACCGTGTTCATGCCGCTGGCGACACCGGTCTGGTGCGGTGGGACGGCCTGCACGATGAGGTTTCCGAGCGCGGCGAACGCGAGCCCGATTCCGGCCCCGAGCAGCGCCGAGCTGATCAGCATGTCGATCGGGCGGCTGTGGACGGCCGCGAACCACAGAAATGCCGAGGCGGTGATCCCGCTCCCGAGGACGAGCGCGAACTTCGAACCGAACCGCCGCGCGAAGCGACCCGCGAACGATCCGAGCAGCCCCATCGCCAGCGCCGCGGGCAACAGGTAGAGCCCGGAATCAACGACCGAAGCGCCGAAACCGAAGCCGGTGCTCTTCGCGAGCTGCGCGAACTCGGGGAAGATGATGAATGACGAGTACATGCCCGCGCCGAGCAGGAACGCGGTCAGGTTGGTCGTCCAGACGCCGCGGATGCGCATCATCGACATGTCGATGAGCGGCTCGCGGCTGTGTACCTCGACGTAGACCCACGCTGCGCAGATGACGAAGCCGACGGCTAAGAGCACGAGCGTCTTCGGCGAGCCCCAGCCCCACGTCGTGGTCTCCGAGACCGCGATCAGCACGCAGCAGATGCCGATACTCATCAGCGCCGCGGCCAGCCAGTTGATCTTGCCCGGCACTCGCACGGGCGACTCCGGGATGAAGCGCCACGTGCAGAAGGCCGCGATCACGGTGACGACGAGCGGCAGCCAGAACAGCCACTGCCAGGTGAGGTGCTCGACGATCAACCCGCCCGCGACGATCCCGAACCCGGCGCCGACGCCGAGAATCGACGACATCAAGCCGATGCTTCCGGCGATGCGCTCGCGCGGGAACTCATCGCGGGTGATCGCGAACGCGAGCGGGAAAATGCCGCCGCCGCTGCCCTGGATAACGCGGGCGATGATCAGCACGCCGAGGGAGTGAGACAGCGCCCCCAGCAGAGTCCCTGCCGCCAGCACGACCAGCGTCCACAGCAGCAGCCGCTCCTTGCCGTACATGTCGCCCAGCCGGCCGATGATCGAAGTGGCGACCGATGCCGACAGCAGGTAGCCGGTCAACAGCCACGCCACCCCGGTCTCGGTTGTGTGCAGGTCGCGCTGGATCGTTGGCAGCGCCGGGATCACCGCCGAGCTGAGGACGGCGTAGGCGAGCCCGGCCAGAGACAGCACGGCGAGTATCACGTTCGGGTGAACGCGCTCAGCGTGCGGCTCCGCAGGCATCAGCCCAATTTACCGGACCGGTGGTTCCGGTTCACTGCGCCCATAACCTGAGCCGCCTGTGCGGCTCAGGACCGCGCTCGGGCCTTCGACCACTCGGCCTTGTGGATCTTCTTGGTCGCCTGGTAGTCGGCCAGCGCTTGCGCGGAGTCGACATCGCCGAGCGTGGGGTGCCACGGGACCAGCTCCTGTGCGGCCTCGACGCCGTAGCGCTTGGCGAGTACGGCGCCGAGCGCCTTGATCTTCATTTCTCCGAAGCCCGGGAGCGCGCCGATGTTGGCGCGTAGCTCGTCGGCATCGGCGGCGTCGGTCCACACGCGCGCGGCATCGCCGTCGTAGTTGTCGCGAATGTACGCGGCCAGGTCCTGTACACGCGCGGCCATGTTTCCGGGGAACCGATGGATGGCGGGGGGCTGGCGGAAGATCGGCTCGAGGTCGGTCGACGCGAGCGTGTCGGCGTCGAGCGTTCCCAGCCGCTCGCGAAGGGCCAACGGCCCCGAGAACGCCTTCTGGACGGTCACCTGCTGGTCAAGCGCGAACCCGATCAGCAGCGCCATCGGATCGGTGGCGATCAGCTCGTTGGCGTCGTCGGAGTCGGTGAAGTGGAGGCGGTCCGGCATGGCTCGATCATAACCGGCCAACGTCGGATCGCCCTGACGTCACTTTTTCAGCGTGAACACCTTGCTGGCGGAGCCGGTGTTTCCACCAGAGACCATGAACACACCCATCGCGACGAGCTTCACCTTGTCAGCGTGCTTCAGTAGCCGCCTGCCGGCGCTCGACAGCACGATCTTGATCTTCTCGGTGCCGGCTTTGTGGAACGTGACGCTTAGCCCTGCCTCCGGCGGGTGGACGAGCTTGGCGGCGGCCGTCGCGACCTTTGATGGGAGGGCCCAGCCGATCCGCAGGCGGCCCGGGCTCGGGGCCTTGAATGAGAACCGGTACCCGTCGTTCTTGAGCAACGCGCCGATCTTGGCCGGCTTGCCCTTGGGTTCGAGCACGTGGCGCAGCAGAGCGTCGATACTCGCGCTGCTCGGGCCAGCAGCGGTGACTGGCCCGACCTCGGTCGAGTTAGCGCGCGCCGACCCGACGGAATTGGTGGCCGCGACCAAGACCCGGACCCGCGCGCCCTTGTCGGCGGACGTGAGCTTGTAAGAGTCGGCGGCCGCGCCGGCGATGTCCGCGCATCCGGGCTTGCACCGCTGCCATTGGTAGCTGAAGGCCGGCACCGGGTTTCCCGACCACGCACCGCTCGACGCCGCCAGGTGCATGCCGACGATCGCGCTGCCGGAGATCGCCGGTGGCGAACTGACGGCGGGCAGCGACGGAGTCAGTCCGGGCACCTCGACGACCGCGGTCGGCGCCGAGTTCACCGGAGCGCTGGCGCCCGCGGAGTTGGTAGCCGACTCCGCAACCCGAATTGTGTCGCCTATGTCGGTCGAGGTGAGCCGGTACTTCTGGGCGGTGGCGCCCGGGATCGACGAGCAACTGCTCCCACCGGCGTTGCAGTCCTCCCACTGGTACGAGTACGACGTGGGGTCGTTGGTCCACGTGCCATGTGCCTCGGTGAGGAACTGGCCCTCGGTGAGGCTGCCCGAGATCGTCGGTGGCGCGGTGTTCACCGGCGGGAGCGGGGTGACCACCTCGGTCTGAGCTGACGCGACGGGATCGCTCGTGACACCGTCCGCCGAGGCCGACTCGGTCACTCGGATCGTGCTGCCGACGTCGTCGATCGTCAATTGATAGGTCTGTTTGTCCGCACCGGCAATCGCCGAACAATCACTGCCGGAGGTGTTGCAGTCCTCCCACTGATAGCTGCGCGAGTCCGGTGAGGGAGTCCAGGTGCCGTTCACGTCGGTGAGCGTTTGGCCCTCCTTCGCGAGGCCGCTGATCGACGGCGGTGTTGTATTGGTCGGCGGCGCTCCCTGCGGTGCCGGACCCGAGTAGTCAGGGTCGGTCGCCGTGCCGCTCGACCCCGCCGACGCCGCTGAGCCACTCGTTCCGGGCGTCCCGCCGGTCGTGGCCGCGGAGCCTGGGGAGCCAATGCAGTCGAGCGTCTCGCTGCTCGCGCCGGGTTGGCCGGGGACGCCGTCATTTCCCACGGCGCCACCGGCCGACGCGGTCGATCCGCGCCCGCCGCCGCCGCCGTTGACCTCGTCTGCGTCGGGGTCGCCGAACTGCACGCCTGATTCCGACGCGGATTCCGCCGTGGCGATCGCGCCGCCCGTCGCCTTGCCCCCGTTGCCGCCCGGCTTGGTTTCGCCGCCCATGCCGCCGCCGCCCGGGCCGGTGGCGTCGCCTCCATTGCCGCAAAAGCTGCCGCCCATGCCGCCGCCGCCTCCGTTGCCGCCCGTGCCGCCACTGGGTGACGTGCCGCTCGGATTGCCGCCGTCGCCACCATTCGCGACGTCGTCGCTGAACTGGTCATTGGTGAGCGTCAGCGCCCCGGTGGCGTAGATCGCCCCGCCGGCGGCGTCCCCGCCTTTGCCACTTGTCCCGGCGTCGCCTGCCGCGCCGGCGTCATTGGCGGTGCCGGCGTTGCCGCCATCGGTACCGACGCCGGCCGCCTGGCTTCCTCCGAAGCCGCCCGCGCCGCCCGCCCCACCGTTGCCGCCGCGCCCGGCGCTGGCGCCGGCGCCGGCGTCGCCCGCCTGAGCTTCGTTCTCGCTGAACACGGTGTTGGTAACTGTCAGCGCGCCCGTGCTGTAGATCGCGCCGCCCATCGCAGCGCCGCCCGCTCCGCCCTTGCCGCCGTTGCCGCCCCGGCCTCCGGCGCCCGCGCCGCCGCCGTCCGCGCCCGCGTCCATGGCGACGGGCGACTGATCTATGAAGCCGGAGCCGCCGGTCCCGCCCGTGCCGCCGTCGCCGCCGGCGCCGCCCGTCCCGCCGTTGCCACCTTGTCCACCCTGCGCCACGTTGCTCTGGATGGTGTCGTTCTCGAGCGTCAAGCTCCCGCCGATCTGGTCGATGGCGCCACCGAGCCCGTCTCCTCCGTCGGAGCCGTCGGTGCCGGCCCCGCCTTCGCCACCCGGCTTGCCGTCGCCGCCGGCGGTCGGGCCCGTCATCGTGGTGCCTGTCTTTCCGGGTGTCCCGTCAGCGCCGGTGGCGCCTGCAGCTCCGGCGGTCCCCGCTGTCCCCTGCGTACCTCTCGCGAGGCCGGTTTGAACGGTGACGCTGATCAGCGTGAGACTGCCGCCGTTGATAGCGAACAGCTGGGAGACGTCGCCGCCGTCAAAGACTACGCCCGGTGAGGCGCCCGTCGCGTCCAACGACACCGTGTCGCCGCTCGGGACCGTGAACGGGACTTGCTGCCCGTCGACGACCGGGGGCGTGATCGTCCCTCCGCATTGGAACACGTACGAACCACCGGCGGCGATCGCCGACTGAACGGCGGTGGTCGTACAGCTCGTGATCGGCGTCGCCCCGGTCTTCGCGCCCGCCAGCGCGGCGACGCCCAGCGCCACGACGCTCGCGACCAACGCGCCAGCAATCCCACAGCACCGCCTGTAACGCACCCGGTCCTCCCCCTTTGCACCACCAACCCCGCGTCACCAGTCTTCAGTGACGGCGCCGGAGACGATACATGAGTGCCGGTCCGCGGCCTAGGGTTCGTCGGGCGCCTGGGGTCGGTGGCCGGTAGGTGGCGCGTTAGACTCGGCGTCCAGGCGGGGCCATAGCTCAGTTGGGAGAGCGCCTGCTTTGCAAGCAGGAGGTCGCCGGTTCGATCCCGGCTGGCTCCACTGGCGAAGTTGCCTGCAACTGCTTGGGTTCTGGCCGGAGCCGTTGCTACAGGCGTGCCAACGTATCGGCGCTATGGAAGCTTTTTGGAAGCCTCTGGGAACACCGGCGCCGTCCCGAATCGGTCTGCGCTTGAGCGCCGGTCCCGGATCCTGAACGCAGACCCAGTCGTTCTCCAGCCCCGGGGACAGCATCGCTTCCGATTTGGCGACGGCCCGGACGAGCGTCGCCAAGTCGGGAGCACCCCAGCGGAGCGGCGTTGACGCGTCCACGCGTCTCAGCGAACCGTTGGGGCAATGGCTTCCTGCACGGCAGGATGAGGGCCTCGACCGCGACCTGGGACGGTGTTGCCTCGCTCACGCCGTCAACCCAAACGTCGCCAGCACGTGTAGCTCGTCCCTAGACGTATCCAGGCCCACGCTCCCCGGTCCTGGCATCCACGCGAACCCCGCTGCGTGCAGCGACTCGAAGCGATCGCCCGCCGGGCAACCATCAACCACCGCCCGAACACGCTCTCTGTCGCCAATCCGATCGTGCGCGGCGAGGCGGCGAGACGACAAAAGGGATCGTCGGACGCGACGGTCGGCCACGCCTGCTTGTCGGCGGTCTTGCTCGCATGGCATGCACAGAGCGCTTGGGTCTGTCCTGTCGCGCCGCTTCGCGAACAAGGACGAGCGTGAAGACATTTGGGAGAGACTCAATGGGATCGCCACGACCCGGGAGCGTTCAGGGCGGCGTGCGTTTACGCGCCCAAAACCGAACGTCGGATGTCGATCTTGTAGCGGCTGGGGAACGCGGGATCTGGTCGGAAGACGCTCTGTTGGACACGCGGAAGTCCGTCGCTTCGAATCCGACTGGGGTACTCACAACTTGTTGATCATCCCTAGCGACAGGTCGTGCGACTGTACGCAGCACGGCTCCCGCCTTGCTGGCGGCGATGGCAGAGCGGTCGAAGCTATCGACGGCGCGATCGCGGCTGCGCGCCCTTACTCGTACACCGCTCCGTCGATCACGTCTCGGTGCCCGATGGGGTGCGCGAGGGCGACCCGGACCGGCGTTTCCGGGTTTGGTCTGCGCATCTGAAACCCTGACTCAGGCTTGACGTACATCGTCAGGACGAGCTCCTGTTCGCTCTCATAAAGGTCGGGTGCGAGCACGCGGCCGTCGGCCCGGCGACCGCCCGCGAACGTCTGCTCTGTCACGCAGATCCGCAGAACGGTGTCCTCGGGCTTGAGCTCGCCAACTTCGTCCACGTGCCACGAGGACGCCCGGATCCCATCGCGGGTTGCGCGCAGCGGCCGGCCGTTGCGCTTCGCTACGCACGACCACGTGCCGCGTTTGGCGTCCTGCCCGACGACGACCGTCAGGAGCTCCGGCGGGAGTCCACGTCCGAACAGCACCTCAGTCTCGGTCCGCGCGAGCAGTCGCCAGCCCAGGAGCTGCCCGTCGAGTTGTGCGGCAAGGGCGCTCACAGCTGGATCGGAAGAGTCAAGCGGCTGGGGTGGCCGCTCTAGTACGAGCGGCGAGAACGGCAGGCCGGCCCCATCGCTGACGAACTCGGGTACCCGTGGAGCCGGGAGCGGCTCGAGTACGGCGCAGCGCTGCCAGTCGCGCCCGGTGGGCACGCCCCGCCCGCGCGCCACGAGCCGGGAAAGAAGGCCATCGCCCCGGTTCGCCATGGCAACCAGACTACCGCCGGCCAGCCGCGCGGTGTGCCATGCCGGCCTGAGCTCGATGAGCGTCGCCCGAATATAAGCCGCGATCCGCGACGCTTCGCATCCGCAGGTGCGCCTTCGGCGCTCCCCACGATTCATGCCTACCAGCTGATCCCCGCGCACGAGCCTGCCCACTTCGGCGAACCGCGTTAGCCCACTTTCCATCGCGCGCCAACCCCTGCTTCACAGGCCGCACTCATTGGTGCGCGGGACCACGGATCGGGACGGCCGCCACGTCGCCCAAGCGCAAGCCGGCTCGGGACCGCCACCGCGGTCGAAGCGATCGTCCGCCAGGACGACCGCCGACCCTCGAATAGAGCCACGGGAGCCGGCCGGCCGTTGCTGCTGCCTGACGCCTATTGGAGTCATGTCGACGAGGTGGCCGGTTTGGTATGTGAGAAGCACAGCGGCCCCGATCAGCGCGTAGGCTCGGCTGCTGCTCGGACGCTGGCGCCTGGCTGGGGTGGTGTGGTTGTGTGTTTGGGCGGCGCTGCTGGGGGTTCCGGGCTTTACACGACGTTTTGGTGTCGCTACGGTTGGGTTCCCATCAGGGAGGATGTGCGTGGCGGAGTCGGTTGAGCTTGCGACGATCCTGCTGAGTGATCTGGTCGGCTCGACCCGGTTGGCTACCTCGGTCGGGCCGGTGCGTGCGGATGAGCTGCGCGAGGAGCATTTCGCGCTGCTGCGGGACGCGATCGCGGGCTGTGGGGGCAAGGAGGTCAAGAACACGGGCGACGGGTTGATGGTCGCGTTCTCATCGGCGTCTGCGGCGGTCAAGTGCGCGGTGGCGATGCAGCAGCTGTTTGAGCGTCGCTACCGGCGGGCGGAGCAGGGCTTGCACGTGCGGATCGGCCTGGGTGCGGGGGAGTCGACGGTCAGGGATGGGGATTACTTCGGGATGCCGTCGATCGAGGCGGCGCGTTTGTGCGCGCAGGCGCCTTCTGATGGGATTCTGATCTCGGGGATCGCGAAGACGCTCGCGGGGCGCTGCGATGGTGTTGAGTTTGCCTCGGCGGGTGAGCTTGAGCTGAAGGGTTTCCCCGAGCCGGTGCAGGCGTTCTCGGTCTCCTGGGTGCCGCTTGAGCAGGAGGCTTCCGGCGCTGGGCGCTGGCCTTTGCCGGCGTTGTTGCGTTCGACGCCGCCGGTCTCCTATGTGGGGCGGGTCGAGGAGCGAGCTTTGCTCGAGGAGGCGTTGGTGCTCGCCCGCGAGGGCGCGCGGCAGGTGGTGCTGTTGTGCGGTGAGCCGGGGATCGGCAAGACGAGGCTGTCAGGCTTTGGTGCTCACCGAGCGCATGCTAAGGGCTTTGTCGTGTGTTGGGGTTCGTGCTCTGAGGAGCTCGCGGTGCCGTATGAGCCGTGGATCGAGGTCTGCTCACAGATCGTCGAGCACGCTCCGCAGGAGTTGATCGCCCAACATGTCAAGCGTCACGGCGGAGAGCTCTCGCGCGTAGCGCGCAACCTGCGCGAGCGGATCCCCGACCTCCCCGCCCCTCAGACGTCTGATCCTGAGACCGAGCGTTACCTGCTGTATTCGGCGGTCGCGGGGCTGCTCGAGCAGGTCGGCCAGACCGTCCCGCTGTGCGTGGTGCTCGATGATCTGCATTGGGCCGACGGTCAGTCGGTGGCGCTGCTCAAGCACCTGGTGCGGACGGTCGAGCGCGGCGCATTGCAGCTGATCGCGACCTATCGCGACTCCGATCTCGGCAAGGACCATCCGCTGACCGCGGTGCTCGCCGACCTTCGCCGGGTAGAGGGTGTGCAGCGCATCTCGTTGCACGGCCTCGGCGTCGATGAGGTGGCCCAGATCATGACCGCGGTCGCCGGCCATGAGCTCGACCAGGACGGGGTTGAGCTGGCCGGGCAGATCGCCAGCGAGACCGACGGCAACCCGTTCTTCGTGGGGGAGATCCTGCGTGGGCTCTCGGAGTCCGGTGCTTTGGTGTTCGACGAGGCCAGTGGGCGCTGGAGCGTCGATCGCTCCACGGCGATCGCGCTGCCCGAGAGCGTGCGCGAGGTGATCGAGCGCCGCGTCGAGCGCCTGGGTTCTGAGGCGCTCGAGGTCCTGACCCAGGCGGCGGTGATCGGGCGCATGTTTGATCTCGAGCTGCTGGAGTCGGTGCTCGAGATCGACGAGAGCACACTATTGGATCACCTCGAGGCCGCCGTCGCCGCGTCGCTGCTGGCCGAGTCAGCAGAGCGGCTCGGGCAGTTTCGCTTCGCTCACGCGCTGATCAACCAGACGCTGTATGAGGGCCTCGGCGCCACCCGCCGCGCGCGCATGCACCAGCGCGTCGCGCAGGCCCTCGAGCAGCTCTACGGACAGGACCCCGGCGAGCACCTCGCAGAGCTCGCGCTGCACTGGCGCCTGGCCGCGGTCTCGGTCGACCGGGCCAAGGCAGCTGACTACGCGCTCCGTGCCGGGCGGCGCGCGCTCGAGAGCCTCGCCCCCGCGGAGGCGGTGAAGCTGTTCGCCGACGCCGTCGAGCTCACGGCAACCGTCGACAGCCCCGAGCGGTGTGAGGCGCTGATCGGGCTCGGCGAGGCGCAGCTCCAGACCGGCGACGCCGCGTATCGCGAGACGCTGCTGCAGGCCTCCCGGATCGCGTCCGCCCTCCGCGACGCCGAGCTGACCGCGCGAGCGGCCCTGGCGAACAGTCGCGGCTACTCGAGCGTGGTCGGCGAGACCGACGAGGAGCGGCTGGCCGCGATCGATCGCGCGATCGAGCTCGACGACCCCCCGCAGCCGGCTCGCCGCGCGCGCCTGCTCGCACTCCAGGCTCTGGAGCTGCTGTGGCACCCCGACTACCGGCGTCGGTGGGCGCTCGCCGATGAGGCCGTCGCGCTCGCCCGGAGGACCGGCGAGGCGACCACGCTTGCCGAGGCTTTGCGGCTGGCGTGCTTGGCCTACTGGTCCGCGCAGACGCTCGAGCTCCGCACTGCGCTCGCCACCGAGCTCGCCGAGTGCGCAGCCGAGTCGCAGGACCCGGCGCTTCAGTGGTGGGCGCACGTGATCGAACAACACGTCTGCATCGCACAGGGGGAGCTCGACCACGCGCGGGCTGCGCTGGAGCGCGCGCAGCAGATCGCCGAGGAGCTCGGCCAGCCGACGCTGAGGTGGTTCTCCACGTTTTATGCCGCGACCTGGGAGCTGCTTCACGGCGATCTGGCGGCCGCACAGCGCTCGGCCGAGCGCGCCTTTCAGATCGGGCAGGAGGCGGGAGAGCCCGACGCTCTACTGATCTACGGGATCCAGCTTTCCTTCGTCATCCGGGCCCAGGGCCGTGGCCAGGACATCATCGCGATGATCGAGCAACGGTCAAACGCCTCGCCCGGCATCGTGGGCCTTCGCGCCGGTCTCGCCTGGACCCTGTGCTGGCTCGACCGCCGCGAAGACGCCGCCGCGATCCTCGAGCAGGCGGCGAGCGATCGCTTCGAGCACGTCTTGCCGGCGTCGGACGAGCTCGCGGCGCTTGTGCTCTACGCCGACGTCGCGGTGCAGACAGGCGACACCGACGCCAGTTCGATCCTGCTCGAGCGCATCGAACCATTCGCCGATCAGATCGACTGGAACGGCGCTACCACCTGGGGACACGTACGCATGTACCTGGGCCTGCTCGCCGCAGTCCTGGGCAAACACGATCAAGCCGATCGGCACTTGGCGTTCGCATGCGAGTTCCAGGAAGCCAACGGCATGCTGCTCTCGGCCGCGCGGGCGCAGCTGGGATGGGCGGAAGCGCTCGCCGAACGAGGCGATGCTGCACGAGCCCGTGAGCACGCAGCCCGTGCGCTCGAGCTCTCGCGCGAGCACGGCTACGGCCTCTTTGAGCCGCGGGCAGCAGCTCTCGTCGAGACGCAGTCCGCGCCCGAGACCGACCGTCGCTGAACCACGTTGCTGCCCCACGCGGCTGCTCAGACGACGTTGCGAGCTCCTCTGTTCGTGACCGAGCAGTCGTCTCGCCGATCGGTGGCGTAGTGCTCTTCCTGCAGCGAAGCGGCCACGATCTCACGCCAAACGCTGCTGTCAATCGTGGTCCCTTCCGGACAATCTCGGCAGCGCCGCACCTACGGCCCCTCTGGTCTGAGAGCGGTCGGCGGGACGGCGTCAGCGACCTCAGCGGCGGCGGGCAGCCCACCGCGAAAGCGAGCACCGCGTCGGCGTCGAGGTCGCCCTGGCCAGGACGCGGAACGTCGCCAAGGCAATTGTCCGCGGCCGACAGACCGCTGCGTGGACAGCACTCGTCCGGTCGCAAGGCCCGAGCCGACGGGTCCCGTAAGCGTGACCACGCGATGTGGCATGACGCTCCTCGCGCAGAGCCTCGGTGCACAGGGTGAGCTGCGGGAGCATCCGGCCGGTGAGCGCGTGTTGCTGCTGCCGGACAAACTCGAGCAGGTGCCGGACGCGGCTCCGCTGATCGCGGATCTGCTCGGGCTCCTGAGGGATGCCCGGACCGCTCGAGACCCGTACTGGGTGAGATATGGCGGAAATCGGTCGCCGGTCGTGCCGCTTGGCCAGGCGCGAGCTACGTGCGAGCCCGGGGCGCGCCACCCTCGGATGAACCGCCGAAACAACCGCCTGCGCTGATCTAACCCTTGGCAGGCTTACTTCTCGTCGCGACACGCATCGCCAATCGCGTAGCTCGGTCGCCCTTTTTTGTCTCGCTACATGGCGGCGTAGCCCGGCAGCATCCGGCGATGCCGTGGCAGCGACGCGCCGGCTACCTAACCGGGCACGGGTTGGGTGTGTCGCCGCTGTTGAAGTTGTTGTACAGCAGGGCGGTCGTGAAGCCGGGCTCGGGGTACACCGTCTGCAGCAACGGTCCGAACTCTGTGGTGGAGCTTCCCCCGAAGTGGTTGATCGTCCCCGGAATGGAATTGCCGCCCTCCTGCCAAGTGCACGTTCCCTGATTCTGGGTGGTCGTGAAGAACGGGTAGAACGCCGCACCGTTGGGGGGGTTCACACAGTTGGCGCCGGTCGTGCGGTCGCAGAAGGGCGGATTGTCCTGGGAATCGGACGCCTCGATGCGAGGCAGGTCCGTCTCGAAGGCGATCGTCGAGTAGTTCGTCCTTCCGTTCGCCAGCGGGCTGGTGAACAGAACGGGCGTCGGGTGCAGCTTCTTGTCCTGGCCGCGGTTGGGACCGGTGCCCGGCCAGTCGTTGCGATATGACTGCCCGTCCCAGTCGGCATCGGCGCTGAAGCACCCGTCGATGTGAACCAGCGTCGAGTCGGTCCCGGGGACGCAGAAGCTGTTGCCATCGTCCTCGTCGAGCACGGGGTCCTGACTGCCGGGCTGCGAGCAGTTGAAGTTCGCATCGATCGCCAGGCAGTTCTCGAAGTGCCCGATCTCGTCCGACATCGCCACGTTGTACGTGTGCGCGGACCAGGTGTTGCCGCGTGGATTGGCCGTGGCGTACTCGGGGTGGAACGCGTACGGCGCCTCCTGACACGTGCTCGACGTGGGCGTGTAGAGGATGTGACCGAACCCGTTCGCGATCGACGCCGTCATCGAGCCGCTCTGCCCCGTTGTCTGATCGACGAGATCGATTCGGAACCCGGCCCGCGTGTCGTGCATGTGAATCAGCATCCGGTCGCCCGGGTTCATCATCAGATCCTTGGTGGTATCCGGATTGACCGCGCTGAAGTCCGGCTGGGCGAACGTCCCCGTGAACAATGGGTTAGCCGGCGCCTGGGAATGCCCGCTCCGGGTGATGTAGGCCCAGTTGATCGGCTCCGGACCACCCAGGACATAGTTGTCACACGCCGCCGTGTTCTCCACCCCAGTGTTCTGATCGAGCGTCCGGCTGTCGATCGTCATCGCCGCGCAGTACTGCGTCGCGGTGCACCCGAACCCCTCAAACTGCGGGACGTAACCCGGCCCGTAGAACTGCAACTCCATGTAAGCGTTGCCGGGATGCTTGCCGATGTAGTCCGCCGACTGCGGATTGGTGCCGACGAGATCGTTGGCATCGGAGTCGGGCGTGCAGGTCTTAGTGAACTCGGGCGAGGACTCGGTGTCACACAACGTGAGACCGAACCAAAATGTCGGGCGGAGCTCGAAGTTCCAGGTTGTGCCGCCGGCGCCGCTCGCGTTCGGGAACGCTTTGGGGTCCCTCGGGAGCGTCATCAGGTACGTGATGTCGTGACCTGATCCGCGCACCCCGGACTTGAACTCGATCGACGGCTCGTCGTGGCCCACGTACTCGCCGTTCGGGTTATCGGCGGGATCGGCGCACAGCGAGGCGTGACTGGTGCAGAGCGGCTCCTGATAGCCGAGGAAGTTCAACTTCCCCGCCCCTGCCGCAGCCCCGCCCGCAGGAATCAAGTAGACCGCGAGCGCCACCGTGCTCGCGACACAAAGCCCAACCGGCCGAAACCGCTTCATGGCACTCCTCCTCCTCCGAATTCCCCAGCGATCCTAACCCCATCCGTCCACCACGGCGAAAAAAGTTCTCAGGATCGCTACGCGCACCCGCGGATGTCGCCGCCGGACGCGTTCGATCCCGGGTGGTGTCAAGGCCCAGTCCCGGCACCAGCGCACACGCCGCCGCCCCAGGCAAGCTCCTGCACCGCGCGACGCGTATCCCGCAGACGATCGACCTGACCTCCCGCCGACGCTCTGGGCTGTGATTGCCTTGGCGACGCTCCGATCGGCACGAGTTTGCTTTTCGGGGCGCGTCTGGTTTTCTGAGCCGGTCTGGTTCGGAGCGCATGCGGCACGGGCGCCGCCGGCCCGTTGCTCTACGCTCGCCGGCCATGCATGAGATCCGTGTGTTTGACGCGGGGCAAGGGGTGTATGCGTTCTACGAGGGGCGGATCGAGGGTCATCGCTTTGCCGAAGGCTCGAACTGGGTGGATGACGGCGCCCTGTCGCTGGGCATCGCCAGCTACGCCGTCGTCTGTGATCGCGAGGCCGTGGTCTACGACACCCATGTCTCGGTCGAGCGGGCCCGTCATATCCGCCGCGTGCTAGAGGACTTGGGCGTGGGCGAGCTGACGGTTGTCCTGAGCCACTGGCATCTCGACCATGTCGCCGGTACCGCCGCCTTCGAGGACTGCGAAATCATTGCCTCCGAGCGCACGCTTGAGATGCTCACCCGTTTCCAGCCCGCGATCGAGCGCGGTGAGCTCGAAGGATCACCGCCCATCGATCCGCTTCTGCTTCCGACCGCGACGTTCGCCGACGGTATGCAGATGTTCGTCGGAGCGATAGAGCTCGAACTGATCCACACCAACATCCACAGCGACGACGCGACGGTGGTCTGGTTGCCGCAGCAGAGGCTGCTCCTCTGTGGAGACACCATGGAGGACACAGTCACCTACGTCGATGAGCCGCAGAATTTTGATGCGCACCTGACCAACCTCGGCAGGCTCCGGCAACTCGCCCCAGAGCGCATCCTCCCCAATCATGGTGATCCACAGGTCATCGCCGCCGGCGGCTACACCAGCGATCTGATTAGCGCGACGGAGCAGTACATCCGAACGCTCCAGCGCTGCCGCACCGAGCCGAGCTTGCGCGAGGTGACCCTGCAGGACCTCATCGGCGGGTCGCTTCGCTCCCGCGCAATCCACTACTTCGCGCCCTACGAAGCGGTGCATCGGCACAACGTCGAGACCGTCCTCGCCGCCACCTAGCAGCGCGTTGTCTTGATCTACGGAACGATCGCTTTTCTTGGCCAGCGACTCGCGATCGGGTGATTGCGTTGGCGACGAAGGGCGGGTTCGCTCCCTGGAGTTGCCCCGTTTTCGACGACACTTGAATGCTTCCGGTCCTAAGCCGGGGAAAGAGAGGTTCAGGTGCCCAGAACGAGGCCGCCGTATCCGGAGGAGTTCCGACGTGAGGCGATCCGTCTGGCCCGGCTCGGCGATAGGCCACAGAGCCGGTTGGCGAAGGATCTTGGGGTCTCTGACGTCACGTTGGGTAACTGGCTGAAGGGAGAGAAGGCGTTGCGTGGTGAGCGCGCGGGTGGGCTCTCGAGCGATGAGCGTGAGGAGTTGGCGCGGTTGCGGGATGAGAACGCGACGTTGCGGATGGAGCGGAATATCTTGCGAAAGGCGGCGGTCTTCTTCGCGAGGGAGGACGACGGGCGGTAGGCGAGGCGTACTCGTTGATCGCCGTGGAGAGGACGAGCTATCCCGTCGCTGTGCTGTGCCGCGTGCTCAGTGTGAGTCGAACTGGCTTTCATAACTGGGAGCGGCGAGCGCCGTCCGATCGGGCGCTCACGGACGCGTCGCTGACGGAGAAGATCAAGGAGATCCACGAGCAGAGTCGTGGCGTGTACGGGGCGCCGAGAATCCACTCCGGGCTCCGCCTGGAGCACGACGTCCGCGTCGGGCGCAAGCGGGTCGCCCGGTTGATGAAAGCCGCCGGTATCGCGGGCGTCACGCCCCGCAAGCGCCACAAGACGACGATCCGGATCCCCGGGATCACGCCCGCCACCGACCTCGTCGAGCGCCGGTTCCGACCCGAGCACCCGAACGTGTTGTGGGTCGCGGACATCACCTACCTGCGGACCGGTGAGGGATGGCTCTAACTCGCCGCCGTACAGGACGCGTTCTCGCGTCAGATCGTCCCCTGGTCGATGGCCACCCACATGCGCGCGAGCCTGGTCATCGACGCGCTCAAGATGGCGCTCTCCCGCCGGCGGCCACCGCCCGGGCTGATTCACCACTCAGACCAAGGTCCGAGCAGTACGTCTCGCTCGCGTTCGGCCGCGCCGCGCGCCAGGCCGGGATCGCGGTCTCGATGGGCTCCCGCGGCGACGCCTACGACAACGCCGTCGCCGAGACGTTCTTCGCGACCCTGCAGAAGGAGCTCGTCAACCGCCGCACTGGCCCTCGCGGCTCGAGCTGCAATCCGCGGTGTTCGAATACATCGAGGCGTTCTACCACCGCCAACGCCGCCAGTCCACCCTCGGAATGCTCTCCCCCATCGCCTACGAAAAGACTAAGGAGGTTCTCACCGGGCCGGCGGTACGTATTTGCTCTGTGGTGATCCGGCCGAGTAGATTTGGGGGCGGCCGGTTCGCGCGGGCGCTTTGGGCGCATGCGGTCGGGACTGGCGAGGGTGGTTAGTCGGTGTTGGCGCACGTGTATCGGGGGTGGTCTTGATGGCTTGGTTTGCACAGAGGTCGCGGCGCGGCTCCGTGTGTCGCAGGCAGAAAAGTCGCGGCTTGTGCGGTCCCGCTCTTCTTGCCCAGTCGTGCCGCGGCGCGGGGAGTCGGACGTATAAGTTCGCAATTGCGATGAGTGCTGCCGTCGCGGTTCTTTTTGTCCCGGGCGCGGCGTCCGGGAAAACGGTCATCCAGGTACGTGATGCGCTGGTCCGGGCGCAGTTGACACCACGGCCGCTGTACCCCTCAATACTGCCGAACCCGCTTTCAGACGTCAGCGGCGCAACATTTACTCACGGGCATTTCTTTGCTTGGAAAGGCCGCAACATTAGTCCAAACTGGTTCAGCATTAGATACACAAACAGGCGTTCGCCCTCGCTGACCGTATCCTTCTCTCGAGGTCCGGTGAGTGACGTCTCCAAGGCGATCAATCTCTCGCAGCACGTTCAGGGACATCCTGTCGAGCGTACCCGCGTCGACGGGAAGGTGATGTATCGCTTCCAAACCAATGCTTGGTTTGGATACATGTGGAAGGACCAGGGATTCGCGTATTCGGTGTTTGCGCAGAACTCGAGCCAGGTCAGGTGGGGATTCGTGCGCAATTTCGTTGGCTCGCTCCGCCCACTCGGTCGTCTATGGGACGGCCTGACATCGGAAGGTCTATTGATCAGCGTGTACCGGTCTAGTGCTGGGCTTGATTGGTTCGTCTATTGGAACGGCACGTGCGCCGACGGATCGCGACTCGGGGCGGGATGGGACGAGGACCTAGTCGGTGTGAAACGTGATGGCACGTTCTTCGATTCGTACTCCTGGAACTGGATCGGTAACGACGGCACACATGTACGCGAGACGCTGACGATGAGAGGAAAGATCCCCGCATCGGCAGGTACATCCGCCGCGGGATTCTTCAGTGCGCACACAGCGAACCGGTACGATCAGAGCGATCGAGCCTGGCAATGCGACGGCAACGTCAGCTGGCAGGCAACTGCAATTTGAGTAGAGGTGCCTGAGCTCCTCGTCGGAGGAGGAGATCGCCGAGCCGGTGAGGCACGCCTGCGCCGGCCTAGCGCCGTAGGGAGGTGGGGGAGGGCTCCCGCGCTCCCCCACAATGGCCTGCCGGCTGCTTGCCAGGGCAGCAGCAACCACGCGTTGCCGCCTGGTCTCGATCAGACCAGTACTCTGATCAGGGCAGGACTTGGTTTTGGAAGTCGTCGTCATCCCGTTTGGGTGATGACGACCGGATCGGCGGTGCGACGGTTGTGCGGGGCGGTGCGGGTCGGCACCTGTCGCCCTCGCCGTTAGGAAGCTTATGAGCCACGCTTCGATGTCAGCCACACAGTCCACACCCCACCCTCTCAAACACATCAGCCCCGAGCGGCTTCTCGTCGGCGACCTGATAATCCTGTTCCGTCTCCTCGTCCGCGCGGTGGGGAGGAAGTTCGGCGTCTCGGGGGAGGGCTCGACCCTACTGACGCTAATCGTCATCGGCTCGGTTGCCCGCGCTGTCTACCGCGTTCTCACCGCGCCAGGCACGGAGGTACGCAAAGCCCGATCTAGTCCCAATTTCGCGGGCAATACGCTGATCGCGACCGCCGCGTTCAAGGAGACGGTCGACAGCGTCGCCGGACATCCGAGTAGAGACACGTCCTTTGCCGCCGCGTTAATCGTTTTCGCCGTGCTGACGCACTCCTTGCGTCCCGCGGTTGCCGTGCTGCGGAAATCCGTCCGCGCCGTCATAACTCAGGGTCTCAGACTCCGGGCTCGGTTCGCAGCCCGGGGGTCGATGATTGCCGCAAGAAGTCGTGAGGTCGTCGCGGGGGCCGCCGGCCGCAGCCCAGATGCTGGATCGGATCAGGTGAGGACCGACGACCGCTGACCTTGCTATTTCGTCGGCAGCATTGCCGGTCGCACCCGGCAGGTGCACCGAAGGCGCGCTCCTACATCGACGGGATCACCGCGGTTCCGGACGCCGTCCCGATCCGGGCTAGAAGCAACGGCGAAACGCCTCGGCCTGACCATTTCGGCGTCGGTCAGGGTGAGACCGCCGCTTGTCGAATCAAGGCGGCGGCCTCAAACCTTCCGGTCGTTGCTCTACTGCTAGGCATCGTCTTCTGCGTTCGGGCTAACAGGGTTCAGGCGAGGGCCGATTTGAGCGTCTGGACCTGGTGGTCTTGATGCTTGAGGAGCGCGGCGAGGACCTGTTCAAGCGTGCGTTGACCATCGCAGAACCGGAAGCTGTCCTTGGGCGGGATGGCGTCGAGCTGCTGGTCTGTGAGCTGAGCGATCTGGGCGAGGTCCTGGCGTGCGGCTGTCAGCCGACGCGCGATCTCCGTGGTTTGGACGGTCTCGGCTGTGTATCGGGCCTCGTGGCTGTGACTATCGGCTTGGTGCCGGTTCTGGCCTAACGGTGTGTGCCCGATTGCGCGGAGGACGCGTGGGATTCGGTGCCGGTCTGGTTGCCGGCTGCCGTGGCCGTTTGCCATGCGTTGGCTGGTGGCGACGAAGGTGCCAATCCGCTGGTAGTTGTCGGCGGTGTGCGCGGCGATCGCGCCGATCGTTCCATCGCCGAGCTTCTCTCGGCCCGGACAGGGACGGTGCAGCGTCGCGTCGTCCGCTGTTGAGACGAGGTCGATGAGCTCGCCAATCTGGGTCGCGGCAGTGGTTTGGAGCTGCTCGGCTCGTTCGCTCATGGCGTTTGCTCCGTCTGGTGGTCAGCGGTATAGGTGGGCGTGCTAAGCCTCGTGTGCTCGGCTCGACTACTATACCCCCAGGGGGTAGGGGTAGTCCATGTCGAGCTCGGCCTAGATCAACGCCGCCCGAGCGACGCTCGACAATGAGGCGCACGGGCGCACGCACGCACCCAGACGGCCTTCCGCAAAGGGCTAGTGTGGGCTGATGGGCGACAACCGAACCGTGGAGGCAACGTGGTCGGAGCGCGGCGGCGGTGAGCGGCGGTGGTTCCTCGGGACGCTCGCAACGATCCGCGTTTCGGGCGAAGCGGTTGACGGGCGGTTCGCGTTGATCGAGTTCGTGTTCCCGCGGTACGCCTCACCGCCCCGGCATACCCACCCGCAGGATGAGAGCTATGTCGTGCTCGATGGTCAACTCACGGTCGAGTCCGGTCAAGATCGGTTCGCCTTGACCGAGGGCGGAGTCGCCGTGGTCCCGATGGGCGTCGTTCACACCTTCCGCGTGGACAGCGAGACCGCGCGAGTGCTCGTTCTGAGCACGCCGTCTGGTCTTGAGCGCTTGGTCCGGGACGGTTCGGTGCCCGCGAGCTCGCCGACGCTTCCTCCTGCCGACGCGCCGCGACCGACGGCCGACGAGCTGACCCAGATCTTCGAAGCTCACGGTCAGGTCAACTGCGGACCACCGCTCGCCCCCGACGAGCCGTAATCGAGTCGCTCCGCACCTCGCGGCCGCACTGTTAGCGTCTTGGTTCTCGCCGATCGCCCACCAGCGATGCGCACGTCGATCGGGCGTAGCGGACCCGAATCGAAGGGTCCATCACGACTTGTCTCGGTCCCAGTCGGTTGCGTAGGGCGGGGAGCTGCGGGAGCTAGGGCGGCTGATCAGTCGGTCGTTCGGTCTGGAAACTTCTACTGCGAGCGTCGCCTGGTCGCTAGCATCGCTTGTTCATCGTCAGACGTCTTTGGGGGTAGAGAATGGCAGGAGAGGCGTTGTTTCTTGGTTGGGGTCAGGTTGTTCGTGGGCGCGAGCAGCTCGCGCTGGAGGTCTTCCAGGAGACCGTCGCCTACTACGGCAAGCTTCAGGAGGACGGCGAGATCGAGCGGTTCGACGCCTACCTGTTGGAGCCGCACGGCGGCGATCTCGCTGGGTTCTTCATGATGCACGGCGAGCGATCCGCCCTCGACGCGATCAGGTCCAGCCCCGAGTTTCAGCGCGTGACTGTGCGGGCGGGATCGGTTGTCGAGAACCTCGGTGTGGTGAGCGCCTCCGGCGGTGATGCCCTCGCACAGCAGATGGCGCTGTTCGGCGAGGTCTCCCAGGGTCTGCCGCAGGCGAAGTAGGGGACGCGCGGCGGCATCCGGCTTCGAGCCGCATCGAGCGCCCCGTTAGCGCAATCGGCAGGCGCCTGCCGGCCTACGGTGCGGCTCCGACCCGATCCCGCTTGGGCCGATTTCGCAAGCGAACCACGGGCGCTCGCGGCCGGATCGTCAGGATTGACATGTCGCCGAAGCGATGGCGGGCCGGAGTACGCGCCGATGTCGGAGCGATCGTTGGTTGGGCGCCACGGCCGATCGAGGACTCGATCGAGGACTGCGCCCGCAGCCTGCTGGCCTGAGCGACGACCGCGCCACGGTTCCCGCTGGGCACGAGTGCCTCTGGCGACCCGGGAGGCGCGGCGCGCGCATCGCGAGAATAAGCGCGCGCCGCACACCCACGCGCCCTGTGTCAAGGCTCACGAGCGAGCTTTATTCGCAGTTTGCGGAGTCGCTTAAACTCTGACCCGTGGCTGACCGGACCCGCAGACCAACGCTCACAAATGTGCTCCCGCAGACGGAGCGGGCGATCGAGTACGCCGAGCGCATGCACGCAGGACAGCAGCGAGCCGACGGCGCGCCGTTCATCCTTCACCCCCGTGAGGTCGCGACGCTCCTCTACTACGCCGGCGCGCCTGACCACGTGATCGCTGCCGGCGTAATGCACGACCTGGTCGAGAAGACCGACGCGACCGCATCGGACCTGCGGCAGCGGTTCGGGCAGCGGATCACCGAGCTGGTGCTCGCTGTCAGTGATGATGACCGGATCGCCGGCTACGCGAAGCGCAAAGCCGCTCTGCGCCAGCAGGTAGCCGGCGCTGGTGAGGAGGCCTTGACGTTATTCGCCGCCGACAAGCTCTCCAAGCTGCGCGAGCTACGGCGCGAGGCCGCAGTCGATCCCGCGGCCAGCCGCTCGCCCGGCCGAGCTCGCGAGTTGCGCGCTCGCCGCCTCCGGCACTATCAGCGCTCGCTCGCGCTGCTTGAGGAACGCCTCGCCGAATCGCCGCTCGTAACGGCGCTCCGCGATGAGCTCGGCTCACTCCAACGTGAACGCGCGATCCTCGCGTTCGCTCCATAAGCCGACAGGACGAGCGACAGCGAACGGGTCGTAGCGACAAGCCGACGCTGCCGGCCGCCCGCAGAAGAGAACTCATAGGTCATCCTGGTGTTGCCTCGATCGCCGCTGGAGGGCGAGAGACCTTGCCGGTACTTCGACCGCGGAGTCGGGCGGTGCCCAGCAGAGTGCGCGGGAAGGCTGCCGCGGGTGACGCTCGCCTCGATGGTCCAGGGTTAGGAGATGCCGCTGCGCACAGCTTGGACGGCTGCCTGGATGCGGTTGTCGAGGTGGAGTTTCGCGAGGATGCTGGCGACGTGGTTGTGAACCGTGTTGGTG
Organism: uncultured Solirubrobacterales bacterium; assembly: GCA_963810015.1. Taxonomy (GTDB): domain Bacteria; phylum Actinomycetota; class Thermoleophilia; order Solirubrobacterales; family Solirubrobacteraceae; genus Palsa-465. The sequence goes on along the minus strand of CAWEMC010000028.1, from coordinate 70,434 downwards.
CTGAGCGAGAGCTCGTGTGCGATGTCGTCATTGCTCCTGCCGCTGGCGAGCCGTTCGAAGATCTCCAGCTCGCGTTCGGTCAAAACGGCGCGGATCGCGCTCGCGGCGTTCTCGCTGGTGGTGGTGACGGGTATGTCGCGTTCGCGGATGCGCTGCAGGAGTTTTCCGGCGATCTGGGAGGAGATGACCGATTCTCCGGCGGCGGTTGCCCTGACGGCGGCGATGATCGCTTTTGGCGGTGCGGTCTTCAGGATGTAGCCGCTGGCGCCGGCGACGATCGCCTCGACGACGCGGTTTTGCTCGGTGCGGGTGAGGATCAGGATGCGCGAGGCGGGGGCGAGGAGGCCGAGCTGCTCGATCGCCTGCACGCCCTGGCTGTCGGGGAGCCGGAGGTCCATCAGCACGACGTCGGGGCGCACGTCGACGACTATCCTGAGGGCGTCTTGGGCGTTGGCGGCCTCGCCGACGAGGTCGAGTCCGCCGCCTGTCAGCGTCTGGGCCAGGGCGCCACGGATCATCTGCTCGTCGTCAACCACGACGACCGTAATCGGCCGCTGGGGCTCCTCGGTGGAGTCCTGCCGCGTTGGCACTGGGAGTGAAAAGTAGGGATTCGCGGTAAGCGCCAATTAACACCTCCGGACCGCGAGCACGAGTAGTTCGCTCGCGCCTCGCGCGCCTTATCCGCCCGGGGGGCCCGAACGGGCCCCCCGGCTGGGTCCGAACGGGCCATTTACAGACGCGCGGTGCTGGGAGTAGCTTGCGAAGGCGAGCTCTCCGAGGCTCGGCTGTCGTCGACCGCCAGGTTGCTCGAGGGTCAGCGAAAGGAGCCGGCCATGTCGGTGAGCGAGCGCCAGGCGGAGCGCGCCATAGTGAGCAAGCCGGGGGCGCCTAACGGCGACGGTCTGAGGCCAACATCGAGCGCCGCAGATCTGACGCCGACCGAGGCATGGTCCAGGCGCGTGCGGTGGATCGGGGGGTTGATTCAGGCAGCGTTCGCCGCGTTTTGGCTGCTGCGCGGGAGTGTGGTGATCGGAGGCGGTGTGGCGGTTTTGCTGATCGCGGTGTTTGGCGTGGTCGTCATCGGCGTGTTTTTCTATGCGATCACGGCGACTCGGGGTATTGCCCCACGGCCGAGAAGTCCGGAGGGGAAGCGGATCGAGCGCGGTGTGACGATCGCGACGGTCCTTGAGTTTGCCGCGGCGATCATCCTGCCCGTCATTGTTAGCTCCGCCGGTCATTCCGACTGGGTGCTGCCGTCGATCGCGATCACGATCGGACCGCTTTTGTTGTGGCTCGACCACAGAGTCGATATCCCGCGCTACCGCCCGGTCGGGTGGGCGCTGACGATCGGACCCGTGCTCCTCGTTGCCACGATGTCAGGCACGCCGCTGATCGCGACTACGGGCATCACCGCCGGGTTGCTCCTGCTCGGCACCGCGGCGGCCGGCTTCCACGACCTTGCGGGAGTCCGACGGGCAGCGGAGCACCCTGACGCCAGCGAGGTTGCCTTCTCAGTCGGAGCGCAGCTATGAGTGAGGATCGGCTGCATGTGGTGTTCGGCTTCGGACAGGTCGGGAGTGCCCTGACTGCCCGCTTGGCGGGGCTTGGTCTGCCCGTTCGGGTGGTATCGCGGAGACGGCCGTCCGGGCTGGTCGACGGGGTGGATTGGCGGGCGGCCGACGCGACCGACGCCGAGGCCGCAACCGCCGCGGCCAGGGGCGCATCGGTCGTGTACCAGTGCCTGAACGCGCCGTACACGGAGTGGCCGGAGCGCTTCCCGCCGCTGCAGCGAGGCGTGCTGGCTGCGGCCGAGCGCAACGGTGCGCTGCTGGTGAGCCTTGAGAACATCTACGGCTATGGTCCGACCGGGGGCAAGGCGATGACCGAGGATCTCCCGCTGGCCGCGACTACCGTCAAGGGCCGAACCCGTGCGGCGATGACGCAGGAGCTGCTGGACGCGGCAGAGGCGGGGCGGGTGCGGATCGCGATCGCACGGGCGTCTGACTTCTTCGGGGCGGGCGTCACCGAATCATCGCTCGGTGAGCGCGTTTTCGCCAACGCCGTCGCCGGCAAACGTGCCGACTTCGTCGGTAACCCCAATCTGCCGCACACCTACAGCTACATCCCGGACATTGCGGCGGGCCTGGCGACTCTCGGGACCGACGAACGCGCCGTCGGCGGAGTGTGGCACCTGCCGGGTCCCGAGACCGCAACGACCCGGGAGATCCTCGATCTCGTCGCCGGGGATGTTGGCCACCCGGTCGGCGTTCGCTCGCTGTCCAAGCTGGCCGTGCGCGCCCTGGGTGTGTTCAACCCGACGATCCGGGAACTCGTCGAGCTGTCATACGAGTTCGACGCGCCGTTCGTGCTCGACACCACCAAGTACGAGTCCACGTTCGGCACCACCGGCACGTCGCTCAGCACCGCCATTTCAGCGACGGTCGCCTGGTACCAGACCCGGAAGGGCACGCCACACCCACAGCACGAAAGCACCGAACCGTGACCAGCACAGACACCGCAATCGCCCGGTTCCGCGAATTCTCCAACCCAGCCACCGGCGAATCGATCACGTTTACGGCGACCGCCCAAGATGGCGATGAGGATGTGGTTCGTTTCAACTGGCACAGCGCGCCCGGCGGTTCGATCACCGAGCACCTCCACCCACACCAGGAGGAGCGCTTCACGATCGCTGCTGGCGAGGCGCACTTCACTGTCGACGGGGAGGAGCGGGTCGTCGGCCCGGGTGAGACGATCGTAGTCCCGATCGGCGTCCGTCACTCCGAATCAAATCTCGGATCGGTGGCGATCGAAGGCGTCGTCGAGCTTCGTCCCGCGCTGCCGGCGTGCGCCGACGTGAGCTTGGGTCCCGTGGCATGGCGATAGGCTGGCGTCGGGCCTGGCGGACCACTCGTACGTCGCCGAAGCGATGGCGGGCCGGAATACGCGCCGATGTCGGAGGCGATCGTCGGCACCGCAGCGGGCCGGCTGGCTATCGCGGGCAGCGCGGGAACTCAAGCGACCGCTATTGCGCGCTGGTCGTTTGTGGCTGACAGGAGCTACCCGTGCTTGAGGGCGGTCTGGGCAAGCGCCTCCTCGAGTGCGCCCTCGCCGCCGGGCTTTCCGGTGATCGCCAGCTCCGGGGACCAAGTCGGAACGCGGCCGGCGAGCGCTACGGCGCGCTTGCGGCCCGCGACTTCGATTGGTGCGCGCTGACGGATCTGAGCAAGCAGTCGGGTGCTGTATTGCTGCGGTGACTCCTCAGGCGCGATTGCGGGTCGATCGAACTCGAAGAACTCGACCCGCACGTGCGGGCGTGCTCTGGGGAAACGCGGGATCGCGACCGTGCCGTTGCACGCACCCCCGATGATCGTCGCCTCCGGCACCGCACGCGCCAAATAGCCGACGCCGCTGCGAGCCCGCAGCGCTCGGCCGAGCGAGCGTGTGCCCTCGGGGTAGATCCCGATACATACGCCATTGCGGAGCTCCTCGATCGCGCGATCGAGCGCTCCGCTGTCACCGGACCCACGCTCGATCGGGATTTGGCCCATCCCGGTCAGGACCGCGCCGAGCAGCTTGTTCTTCCACATCGAGGACTTCGCCAATGCCCTGATCTGACGGCGGGGCGCCGCCCCGATCCCGGCGGCCACGGTGTCCCAGTAGCTGTCGTGGTCGCCGACCAGCAGCAGCGGCCCCTCCAACGGCAGCAGCTCGAGCCCGGTCACTTGCAAGCGGCCCCACCAAACAACACCAGGAGTGGAGGCGATCATCACACCGCGATACGCCGGGGGGATGGACTCGATGCGATCCGACATCGCCCCGCAGGCTACCTGGACTGCTGCTACGAAGCGGAGAGTGTGGGCGCGAGCCGACCGATCGCTTCTCGCAATCGCGTATCGCGGGGGGCGGGTGGGACTCGTTAAGCCTGCGCGAGCCCGAGTTGACATTTGTAGACGCGCGTGTGTATGGTTCCGCGCTCGCACTGGGAACTAACTCCGTTTCTGTGCGCTCTGGCGTTGCCGATCGCCGTAGGTAAGCGACGCGGCCGAGCCCGCAGGGCGACTGTTTTAGCGAATGGGTGGAGGACGGAATGAGCCGAGTCATGGCGGTGAGATGGCGACTGCTGCGCAATGGGAGCCTTGGGGCACGTGGCGACCGGGCATCTGCCCGCGGGACGGCGGGCCGGAACAGGAGCATCTGCCGTTCGACGCAGAGGTCAGGCGCTACGATCGACGCACAATCGGGCAAGCAGACGACGTCGTCGATCAAGATGCCGACGCCCTGCAGGAAAAAGTAGCGCTCCCGGAGGGCGCCGGACGAGTAGCGGGTTGATTTGTTGACGAGGCTTTGTGTTGGAGTCATGTGCTGTGCGCTGATCGGCCTCGCGGGCTGTGGCGGGTCGTCGCGGTCGGCGAGCACAACACGGGCTGTAGCCCAGACCGGTACCCCTCAAAGCACCAGCACCCAGGGCGCGAGCACGTCGACGACGACGCGCAGCTCGGGCTCGCCCAACGTCGAGGCCGACGGCACCACGACCCGCGGCGCGGGCACGACGAAGCCGGTACACCACTCCAGTTCGAACGGCACCAGCACCACCGCCGGGGCCACCGCCTCGGGTTCGGCGGGAGATTCGGGTTCGGCGGATGGCTCGGGTTCCGCGGGAGGCTCGGAGTCGCCAGGTGGCCCGGGTTCGGCGAGCGCGGCCGCCTCGACGCATAACTACGGCAGCCTCGCCACGTTCGGTCGAGAGGCCAGCGGAGGCGACCGGGCGGCCGTGCTGGCGGCGTTCCACAACTACCTGTCGGCGATCGCGGCGCGCAACTGGGCGGCTGCATGCGCCCGGCTCTCAACCCCCCTAAAGCACGAGCTTGCCCAGCTGCTCGCGCGGGCCAAGGGCCTCCGCGGTCACGGTTGCGCGGCCGCGCTGGCCGTGCTGGGGCGCGCTCCGGTGTCAGCGCTTCGTGAGCAGGCGCAGGCCCGCGTAGTCGGAGTGCGGACCGATGGCGATCACGCATTCGTCCTGTACAGCACCCCGCAACTGCCGCACGCCACACTCGCGATGATTCGCGAGGGCGGACGATGGACCGCGGGCGTCCTCTCCGGCGCCAGCGGGTAGGGTCGTTAGCCGCCTTCGGCAGCTGTTACGACCGGGGCCGTAATGCTGGTGAGATGCATCTCGATCAGCTCCGCACTGCGCTCGGTGTTTACGAGCCATGGCCCGTGTCCGCCGGGCAGCTCGTGAAGCGTCGCCCTCGGGATCTGGTCGATCGAGTCCCGAGCACGCTCGGCGGAGAGGTATGGCGCGTTCGTTCCCCATATGAACATGGTGGGTATCGTGATCGCGGCGAGCTGTGAAGGAGTGAGGACGCTTTCGGTCCGCGGCCGGCGGAAGTGGTCGATGGCGTGCATTAGCGAGGTGATGGTTTTCGCGTTCGTGGGCCGACGGGCGGAGAGGCGCAGGGCCTCCATCAGCGAAGTTGGTGCGCAGGCAACCTCGGCGCGACCCAGACCCTGGGCGAGCAGGCGTCGATAGACGCGGAGGGGACTCGGCGAGCGCAGAACCGCCACGCCGAGGCCGCGGACCGTCAGCAACGACAGTGGCATGCGCACGCGGACCCCCGGGAGCGCGACTGCCGGCTCGCCGATCGCTACCAGCCTGGAGATCCGGTCCGTGCCGGCGGCCGCGTGCCACAGCGCGAGCATCCCACCGAGCGAGTGTCCGACGACTGGCGCGTCGTCGAGCCCGAGTGCGTCGAAGATGTCGTCGATCAACACGCACGCGCGCTGACGAACGCGCCCGCTTTGGTACCGGTCGGGGTCAGACAGCCCGTGACCAGGAAGATCGACCGCGAGCAGTCTCAAACCACCGAGCGCATTAAACAAGGGCGCCCACGCGGCGGCGCTGAGGGACACACCGTGGAGCAGTACGACTGGCGGCCCGCTGCCGTGTGCAAGCAACCGCACGCGCAAGCCGGTGGTCACGAGGTCGAGAAAGGACTCCTCAACCTCCGCGCCGACGGCGTGGAATAGCTCGGCCTCGGCTCTGTGGATGCGGTCCTCGAGAGTCATGATCCGATGCGCTCCCCTCTCACTCGACCGGGATCTGTCGAGTGCCTCGTTGTCATCGCAGCTACGCCGGCGAGCCAGCTCCGCACCGCGCGCTCGTCGTCACGACCGAGACGGGTGAGCGCGCTCCGCTCGACCGCGCGGACGCGCTCCGTTGCGACCGCTAGGGCCTCGCGCCCCCGTTCCGTCAGTTGAACGAAAACGACCCTCTGATTTTTGGGCCGGCGCTCGAGCAGGCCGGCGCTCTCGAGCCCGAGGACGGCGGTGTGCATCGTCTGCCTCGTGACCTGCGTGATGCGCGCGAGCTCCGAGGACGAGAGCTCGGGCCTGGTCTCGAACACGCTGAGGATGACGTACTCCTGCGCGGAGAGTCCGAGGTCCCGCAGGGTGTCGTCGAGGGCGGCGCGGAATCGTTGGTAGGCGAGTCGGAAGAGGTAGCCCAGGTTCGCGTCGGGTTTGGGGTAACTTGTCAGCGCGTCTGACATGTGCCGAAACTGTACCACACTTTGTCAGTCTGTCTGACAACTAACGAGAAACGTCATGCCCGGGGCGCTTCCGCCCGGCCGGCCTACGCGGGAACTTCTGAGAACCTCATAATTTTTACTCAAGGTTCTCGACGAAATGCCGATAGGGAGATAGAAGGGGGCGTAGGTAGGAACCAGCGGGGCGAATTATGGGGTGCGTCCACGGGCAAGAGTGCGCCCGTGGACGCATCCTTGCTTCGCCTGCGAACCTCGGCTCTCGCCGAGGGTGACCCGAACGTCATCGCGAATGCGAAACGCTAAACCCTGGCCGTGTCTCGACGATACGCCCAGGCCGCGCCGGCCGCGAGGAGCGCAGTCCACACTGCGACGGTGATCCACCCGCGGGGGCCCCAGGCATGTCCGTCGAGCGCGACGTCACGGGCCTGGACGAGCCACCACGAGGGGAGGAACTGCCCGAACGTATGCAGGAAGCCGCTGGTGATCGCGAACCAGGTGCCGCTGAGGAAGGCGAGGATCGAGACTAGGCCCCCCATCAGCGGGCCGACCGAGTCGGTGTTCACGAGATGGCCGATGAGGATGCCGAGCGCGGCGAACGGCAGTAGCCCGACGATGATCAGACCGGTCATTGCCAGCCAGCGCCCGGCCGACAGGCTGACGCCGAGCAGCGAGCCCGAGATGTAGAGGACGAGGAGGCTCGACAGAGCCAGTATGTATGCGGTGAGCACCTTGGCACGGAAGTACGCGCGCTGCGACAGCGGGCTGATCTTCAGCTGCCTCGTCCACCCGGTCTCGCGCTCGCCGGCGATGCGGGCTCCCGTCGAGATCATTGACGCCATCGTCCCGAACGACGCCAGGGAGACCATGTAGTACGTCGCGAAGGTAAGACCCGTGCCGGTGATGATCTTGTTGTGCTGCGGCGCAGCGATAAGCCAGAAGAAGACCAGCGGAAAGCCGAGCGCGAAGAGCAAGAACCGGCGGTTGCGGAACGTGCGCAGCAGCTCGAAGCGGGTGTACGCGATCCCGCTCATCGCACCGCCAGCTCCGGCTCGTCGGCGTCCGGCTCGCCCGTGAGCTCCAGGAAGGCCTCTTCGAGGCTTCCCCCCGTAATCTCGATGTCCTTCGCCGTCGGATATTGCTCGAGCAGCGCCCGGATGCTCTGGTCGGAGTCGACGCAGCTCAGGATCACCGCGTCGCCGTGCCGCTCCGCCGAGGCGACTCCGGGCAGGGCTGCCAGCGTCGACGGATCGACGTCCGGCAGCGTCGCCCGAATCGTCCGCCTCCCCACGCGCGCCTTGATCTCGGTGGTGGGGCCGTCGGCGACGACTCGCCCGTGGGCCATCAGGATCGCGCGGTCGGCGTTGGCGTCGGCCTCCTCGAGGTAGTGGGTGGCGAACAGCACCGTCTTGCCCCGGGCGGCGAACTTGCGCATGATGCTCCAGAACTCGCGTCGACCCTCGACGTCCAGCGCGACGGTCGGCTCGTCGAGCACGAGCAGGTCTGGGTTGCTGACGATCGCCAGCGCGAAGCGGACGCGCTGGGTCTGACCGCCCGAAAGCTTTTGCGTGCGCTGGTCGGCGATCGCCTTCAGCCCTGTGACCTCGAGCGCGTTCTCGACGTCCATCGGGTCCGGATAAAGCGAGGCCATCATCGTCACGAGCTCGCGCACTGAGAGGTCGCGGATCAGTCCGCCCGTCTGCAGCATCGCGCCGACGAGGCCGGCGTCGACGGCCTCCCGCGGCCGGCGGCCGAACACGGACACAGTGCCGGCGTCGGGCTTAGTGAGGCCGAGCATCATGTCGATCGTCGTCGTCTTGCCGGCACCGTTGGGGCCGAGCAGTGCCGCTGTTTCGCCCGGAGCGATCGAGACGTCGATGCCGCGCACCGCGCGGATCGGCCCCTGCGGGCCCCGGTAGGTCTTAGCCAGGCCGTGAAGTCGGATGCCGCCGTTGGTTTGGGCGGTCGGCGTGGTCGCGGCGGTCGTCATCGGGTGGAACCAGATGAACCGTACTGGTCCAAACCGTCCCAGCCCGTCGCGCAAACCAAACGTTCATGGAACGACTACTTCGATGGTTCGATCTGATCTTGTCCACTCGCGCTCGATCTGTCGCATCGCCGCGGGATAGACGATCAGGTACCGGAAGGGTCTGATTGCGGCCATATACACGGTTCCGAGGAGTCCATTCGGCTTGACCAGGACGGCCATCTGGCCGCGGTAACGGCCGGTCCCGTCAGGAACGAGGCTGAGGTGCATGATCCCGTGCATGGTGCGGTTGGCGATCTCCGCGGCGAACTCGTCCTCGATCAGGTACAGCGACGTGAATGGGAGCGTGTCGAAGTCGGGGCCTGGCGCGTCCAGCAGGTCTTCCGGCAGGCGTTGTCGCAGCGTCGGCGCCCTCCCTCCGAGCCCGGTCTCCGTCTCATCCCAACCGAGCAGCTCGCCGATCTTCCAACGGATCGTCCATAGCGCGCGAGCAAGCCAGGGGCCTCGCGAGGGATCGCCCGCGGCGAAGCCCTGCACCAGTGCGGGGAAATCGCCCCTGTCGCCACGCACGGGCAGCGCCCACACGTCCTCGAGCCGAAAGTCGGGGGCGATCTCATGGATGCGCCATGGATGGGAGGTGTGGGCGCTGTTCGGGAGTCTCGGTTGTCCGTTCATCGATGTGACATCATACATACGTGCATGTATGTGCGGAAGGCCGGACCGACGCCGCAAGGTCGATGGCTCCGTGAGAGCGTCGACAGTGTCAGCGTACGAACGTCTGACTCAGGCTGAGCGCCGCGCCCGGTCGCGCAGCGCGTTGCTCGAATCCGCCGCGCGCGGTCTCTCCCGCTACGGCTACAGCAACCTCGTGCTCGAGGAGGTGGCACGCGAAGCCGGTTACACGCGGGGTGCTCTCTACCACCAGTTCAGGGACAAGGAGGACCTGGCGCTGGCCGTGATCGAGTGGGTCAACGAGAACTGGATGCGCGAGGTCGGCGAGCCTGCCGCGCGACAGCCCGACCCCGTCGGGGAGCTGCTGGCGCTGGCACGCGGGCACGCGGTCTTCTGCCGACGCGACATCGCGCGCGTCGTGATGGCGCTGCGCATGGAGTTCGCCGGTCAGGACCATCCGGTCGGGCGCGAGACCGAGCGGATCTGGGAGACCGCGGTCAGGCGCTGCATCAGGCTCATCAACTCCGGACGCAAAGCCGGCTCGATTCCACCGGGACCGCCCGCCCGGACGGTCGCACTGGCGTTGCTGGGGGCACTCGAGGGAGCCGTGATCGCGCTCGCCGGATATACGCCTGCCGACGAACTTCTGGCCGAATACGCTGTTGCGGGGGTACTGGGAATCGACAGCCATCGCTGAACCCGGAGGCCTGCCAGCGAGCGCGTCGCGTACTGTCGCCTACCCGTCGCGACGATCGGCAGTGGGCTTGCCCAGTCTGTTGCCCCAGTCCGGGCGGAACTGGACGCTGAGCCGCGCGCCCAGACAGCTGGCGACTTTGGGAATGCCGTGCAGCCAGGTCCGCTGGCAGCTTCCGCCCATCACAAGCAGGTCCCCGTGGCCGACTGGGAGCCGCAGTCCCGGGCCGCCCGACTTCGGCCGTAGCCCGAACGGCCGGTTGGCGCCGAGCGAGACGATCGCCACCATCGTGTCGCGGGGGCTCTCGCGGGCGATGCGGTCCCCGTGCCACGCGACGCTGTCGCTACCGTCGCGGTACAGGCAAAGCCCGACGCTGACGAACGGCTCGCCGAGCTCCTCGGCGTAGTGGGCATTCAGCGCCGAGCGCGCCTCGTCGAGCGCCGGATGGGGCAGCGCTTCGCCCTGTTGGTAGCCGGCCAGGAGCCGCGGGACCCGCACGGTGCTGTCGTAGATGTGCATCCGCTCCTCGTGCCACGGCACGGTGCTGAGCAGCGCATCGAAGAGCTCGTCGGCCGCGGTGACGAAGCCCGGCCGCAGGTCAACCCAGGCGCCGTCGGACAGCGGCCGGCGCTCGACCGCGGCGCCGAGCTCGGCGACGCCGAGTTCGCCCGAGGAGCCAAACAGCGAGGGCTGGACGACGAGTGACACACGATGAAGTCTAGCCGACTACGAACGCACGTTCGTGGCGCGAGCAGGGCGACAAAGCAGGGGGCGGACGTTGGTCAAGTGGAGCGGGCCCGGCCGCGGCCGAGACGGCGTGGCCCTAGGGTTTCAAGAATGACCCGTGATGTTGTTCCTTCGACTGGGGCGCTTGAGGAAGTCCGGCGCCTCGCCGGCTCGTCGGCTGTGATCGTCGACGTCACGCGCCTCAAGGGTGGTCAGCATGCGGAGACGTGGAGGGTCGACACTGACGGTCCCGCGTTCAGCGTGGTCGTCCGCCAGTTCCCGATCGCCGACTCTGCCGCCTGCCGTGAGCAGCGTGTGCTGCGAGCGATTGATGGGCTCGGCGGTTTGGCACCGGTGCTGCTCGGCGGCGACTTGGATGGCCAGTGGTCGGAGCACCCGACGTCTTTGATCAGCTGGCTTGACGGCGAGTCGGATATCACGCCGAGTGATCGCGAGACGTGGGCGCGGCAGCTGGGTCGCGCGTTGGCTGTTGTTCACGGGGTAGCGAGCGAGCGACTGGTGGACTTGCCGAGCGTGTTTGACGCCAGAGGGGCTTGGGCTGAGTTGAATGGCCCGTTGGCGCCGGAGGTACGGGCTCGCTGGTCGCAGATCATCGGCTCGCCCGAAGTGCTCACCCACTCGGACTACTGGTCGGGCAACGTCGTGTGGCGTGATGGAAGGCTCACGGGCATCGTTGACTGGTCGGGCGCCGCTCGCGGTCCACGCGGCTTCGATCTTGCCTGGTGCCGTCTTGATCTCGTCCTCCTGTTCGACGAGCGAAGTGCAGACGTGTTTCTTGCGGGCTATGAAGCCGCTATCGGCCAGACCCTGGGCGACGTGGTTCTCTGGGACGGCTGGGCGGTCGCTCGCTCGCACGACATCGTCGAGACCTGGGGTCCGAACTACGCGCCCCTAGGGCGAGGCGACCTCAACGAACCCGAACTTCGGCGCCGCCACTCACTGTGGACAACGCGTCTGTTGCAAGTATGGGGTCGCTCTTAGCCCGATCCAGCAGGGCTACCGAGCGCCTTGGCCTTGATCGAGTCGAACTCGGCCTGGGTGATCGTGCCGCTGTCGAGGAGCTTCTTCGCTGTGTCGATCTCGCCTGCCGGGCCGCCTTGACCGGCAGCGTGGCGGACGTAGTCGTCGAACGACGCCTGCGCGGCCTTATTTTGCTTTTCGCTTCGCTCAGCCATCCCATCGTGGTTGGCGATCAGGTAGATCAACACGCCGATCCACGGAATGACGACGATGAAGACCACCCACGCAGCCTTCGCCCAGCCCGATATGTCGCGACGTCGGAAGATATCGCTGAACACGACGATCGCGACCCAGATGAAGAGGATCCACGCAAAGATGATGAGGATGTCCCAGAGGACATTCAGGAAGGGATAGGACGTCGCAGAGATCAGCAATGGGGTTCGCCTCCGGTAGTTCGGTTTGAAGCGTCTTTCTCCGTCCGCCGCCGGGAGCATCCGTCCCCGCGGCCGTAGCCGCATCACCTAGATCGGATGAGGGCCCCGGCCTGGAGCGCCCAGGGTCGATGCTGCAATGCGGACGCAGGCGGCGGTGGATGTCCGTTTGGCCTTGTGTCGTTCGTCTTCAGATGGAAGCCGGCAGCCGGCCGGCCTGAGCACGGAGGTCCTTTCGATGTCGATCCATCAGGAAGCTGTGATCAAGGCGAGCCCGGGGCAGATCTACGAATGCCTCACGAACGGAGAGATCTTCGCCTCGGTAACCGAGCAGCCGGCCGTTCTCGCTATTCGGCGGCCGGGTGGAGGGCCGGCAGATCGAGCTGGCGCCCGGCGAGCGCGTCGTGCAGGCGTGGCGGTTCGGCAGCACACCCCGATGCTTGGGAGCCCGGGGTCTACTCGATTGTCCGGTTCACCTTGCGGCCTGAGGACGACGCGACCAGGTTCGTGATCGACCACGACGGGATCCCGCCGGAGTGGCAGGATCACATCCAGACGGGCTATCCGACGTTCTACCAGAGCCCGCTGGCCAGGTACTTCGGCCGGTAGAGGGTGACGCTCCTGTGAGGCTGCCACCAACGGCGACGTTGTTCGCCGCGCCGCGGAGTCGTCGCGTGGTTTCACAAGTCGAGCAGTTCACCGACGTGACGCGGAAATACCGCGGTCGTCCAGTTCAGGATCGCGCGTCGGCGTTGACCGAACCGGAGTAGCGGCGGTGGTGTTCTGATGTGCCGTCGTCGGGGGTGGGCGACGGTCGGGAGGACGGCCGTCTGTCCGGGTCGGCTCTTGCGACCAGGGTTGCGCGGCGATTGCGGGTTGCCCGTCGAATGGGTAGCTGGCAATGAGGCGGAGCTTGTGGCCGTGGAGCTGCCACACCCAGTTGCGCGTGCGGCGGTTCTGCTCGTAGGTTTGATCTTGTGTGATGAGTACCCTGTTCGCGCCCGGGTCGCTCAGGACGGTGCCGGGATTCGCACCGATCTTCAACGCGATCCGGAGCCTGACTCTTCCGTGCATATCGAGTTGGACTATGGACGCAGGCCCCAAGTCGTCATTCGCCGGCGGGCCGTGATGTCCGGGAGCGCAGCCTTCGAAGGCCGCGATTCCGAGAGCGTCGCAGGCAGCGGACGTGTAGCTGCAACCGCGTCGTGGCGGGATGAATGCCCACGATGAAGGGTTGGAAGGATGGGTTGCGGGGACGATCACGATGCCGGACGCTCGCGGCGCGAGGCAGCGCTGACCGCCCGGGAAGCCTTGTGTATAGGGCTGACCCGCCTTTAGCGGTGATGGCCCGTAGGTAAAGACCAGCTTCGAACCGGTCCGGTTCCAAGCTGGCGTGGACATTGAGTGGCACACCTCGGCGTCCGCCCCGATCGACCAGCTTCGATGCTTCTACAGATTCTCGATGACAAAATGCACGTTTTGGTACGAGGTGGCGCACCCACCGGCAACAAAGGCGATCACACCACGCGAGGGGCTGGGGACCGCTTCGCTCACGAGCACAGAACTCCCGAACCTCACGACGCGTTTCATGGTCCCGGTCACCGGATCGAGGCGGGTCACTGTTGCACTGCACGAATCGGGGACCGGCGGGCCACACTCAATACCAATGTGGTAACTGCACGCGGGGCCGCTCGTCTGAGTGATCCATAGATCTCCGCTTGAATCTGGTTGAGGCGGCGAGACCTGCCCCTGTGAAGAGTCGTACCTGGCCAGGGTCGACAGCAGCGCACCCGCGCGAAGCGAAAACTGCTCGACCACCGGCGATGAAGCGCCCCGCGGTTGCCAGAGCGACACGAAAGAGCGCGACCGCGACGCGACCAGACGGCCGCCCACTGACCCCGCAGCCGCTGAACCGCCCGTTAAAGCACGGAAGGCAACGCCGCACACGACGATTCTCATGTGCCGCGTACGGCGGCTGCCGGCCATCCGGATAGGCTCCCAGAGGAGCCCAACGATCGTCAACCACCCAGGACTGGTGGTCCGATCTGACACGCGACGGCGCGTCTCAGACCGGGAACGAAGCCGTCGCGAAGTGGGAGGCGCGGTCCTCGTAGCGTGCGAGGAGCGCGATGGCCTCTGGCTCCAGCACCGGTACTTCGTGGTCGTCGCCAGCAAACACTCGGATCGAATCGATGGACTCGAAGCGAGTCAGCGTGACGAAGGCAACCTCGTCGCCGTCTGGACGGCGCAGGACGTCTGCTCCTCTGAAGCCGGTGATCGCACGCATCGATGGAAACAGCCGTTTCAACAGGAACTGCTCGTACGCGTCGGCATTCTCCGGGGTCGTCCAGCCGCGCCATAACCGTGTGATCACATCCACAGTTGTATCGAACCGGCTAACCCCAGCCAGCGTGTAGCGAGACGTGTTCTTGGCTGATGACGACGTCGCCGCGTCCGTAATCGACCCGGAAGCGAACCAACGGGGACGGGGCGTTGCCACCAAGCCAGGTCGTTCCTCCGATTGGCACCACGCGCAGGCGTGTCATCAGGCCGGCCGGATGAAGGAAGCCGGCGTACACATACAGCGGAATGCCACTCTGGTACGCGACATAGCTCCAGGTCGGATCGTTGAGGCTCAAGGGCGCTCCCGCGATCGTCGCCGTAACGTTCGCCGGGCGCGCCAGCCATACGGTCAGCCCGATCCGGTCGCACGCGATCGAATTTGGCGTATGGCATGACACCCCCATGTATGGATCACGGACAAAGACGGCGGCAAGGGATGCGGTCGCGCCTGGTAACGAACTCGGTTGACACCGCGAAGCCAACGTTTGTCCGCGCCGGCAAGCGCGGAAGACGACGATCGCCGCAAGCCCGGCTCCGAGCAGGGCTGCGAGGATCGTGAGCTGGGTACGGTGACGTAAGTGCGCGAACCGGATACGGCTCCGACCGCGTGCGAGGTCCCCGAACTCGCGCCCGTTGCGCAGGGCAGCCACTCCCTCGGTCTTGTCGTGGCGAGAGGATCGGCGTTCCCGGCAAGATGTCGCTTGTGGACAACGCTGAGATCGCTGACCGGCTTGATCTATTCGCGGTCCTGCTTGAGCTGGACGAGGCCAACCCGTATACGGTGCGGGCGTACCGCGGCGCCGCCGAGACTGTCCGTGCTGCGGCGCTTCCAGTGGCTGATTTGGTCCAGGGCGGCCGGGCGCAGTCGCTGCGGGGCATCGGCGCCGGAATCGAGGCGCGGCTGCGCGAGCTGGTGGAGACCGGAGAAATCGCCGAGCTCGCGGAGCTCGAGCGCGAGCTCAGCCCGGATCTGGTCGGGCTCGGCCGGTACCTCGGGCTGGGGAGCAAGCGTTCGGTCGAGCTCGCACGTGCCCTGGGCGTCCACACCGCGGAGGGCTTTCGCGACGCGGTGAACACGGGGCGCTTGCGAGCGGTGCGGGGCATCGGGCCGAGGACTGAGGCGCGTATCCGCGAGGCGCTCGCCCGAGAAGATCCGCGTCCAGCCCGTGGGCTGTTGCTCAGTCGGGCACTCGAGTTGAGCGGCGCCGTCGCGGCGGCGGTTGACGGCGAGATCGCTGGCGATGCGCGGCGCTGGCGCGACTCGTGCGAATCGCTGGCCGTGGTATGCGCGGCTGACGACCCACGACCGTCGCTGGCGCGCTTTGGCAGCCTTCCTCAGATTGTGGCGCTGCTCGAGAGCGCTGACCGGCGCGCTGTTGGCGTAACGATCGACGGTGTACCGATTGAGCTCACGGTCAGCGAACCGCAGCGGTTCGGAACGGAACTCGTCCGCGCGACTGGATCCGCGGCGTACGTGGCCGCGCTGGAGCCGGTGCCGGATGCAGCCGAGGAGCTTGGCGTGTACCGGGCGCTAGGAGTGCCCTGGTGTCCGCCGGAGCTGCGCGAGCGACCTTTTCGTGAGAAGCCGCCAGCGCTCATCGCGCTCGATGAAATTCGCGGAGATCTGCACTGTCACACCACGTGGTCGGACGGGCGGGCCAGCGTCGAGGAGATGGCCCTGGCGGCTCGGGCTCGTGGCTATGACTACATCGCGATCTGCGATCACACACCGGCTGTCGGTGCCGTCGCCGGCCTGGCGCCAGATGACGTTCGCCGCCAGGGCGAGGAGATCGCCGCCGCCAACGAGCTGCTCGCGCCCTTCCGCGTGCTGCGTGGCATCGAATGCGACATCCTTGCCGACGGCACGCTCGATCTCCCCGACGACGTACTAGCGGAGCTCGACTGGGTCCAGGCCAGCGTTCATGCCGGTCAGCGGATGCCCGGGCCCGAGATGACCAAGCGTGTCGAGGAGGCGCTGCGCAATCCTTACGTTCGCTGTCTGAGCCACCCGACCGGCCGCTACATCAACCGCCGACCGGAGAACGCGCTCGACCTCCAACGCACATTCCAAGTCGCGCTAGAAGAACACGTGGCACTCGAAGTCAACGGCCTTCCCCTCCGCCTCGACCTCAGCGGTGAGCACGTGCGTGACGCCCTTCGCGCCGGAGTCCAGATCGTCTGCTCCACCGACGCTCACTCCGTCCGGGGACTCACCAACATGGCGCTATCCGTGGCGACCGCCCGCCGCGGCTCAGCCACAGCCGCCGATGTACTCAACACCAGGCCCGTCGAGTTGATCGCCAAGGAACGTCAGGGCCAGGAGCGGTGACTCAAGACGAGCCGGTAACCGTCGGGATCGACGAACGTCACGCCCCACGTGTCCCAGTAGGGATTGCGCGACGCGACTCGCTCTCCACCGGCTTCGACGAGCCGGTCGATGACGTCATCATCGATAGGGCCGTCGAGGTAGAGCACGAGCAGATCCTCTTCGGTCGGGGCCGGAGGCGTCTCACCCTCCGCGTCTCCCACGAGCTCGAGATGCCATCCCGCCTGCGGCCAACCGAGCATGACCAACGCGTGGTCACTGGGGGACTCGGCCTCCAGGCGATAGAGCACTTTCAGCCCCAGCCCCTCAACCCAGAACCGCTCGGCGCGCGCGAGGTCTCTCGACGGGCGAGCAAGGCGAAGGTGATTCGCAGCGTTTGGTCGCAACCCCTAAAGCATCGCAGTGGCAGCAGGACCGCGGGAGTCTCGCGAGATCACGGTACGCTCAGTCCATGACTCATGAAGAGGCCGCGGCCCGTTGTGACCAACTCAACCGAGAGGGAGACGGAGGCCGACACTGGTTCGCGAAGCAGAACCCCGACGACGAGTGGGTGGTCGTGTCGGTGGACGTTGAGGGCTTTCGTCGTCCCGATCCGCTGAAGGCCACCACCGAGGCGAAGCCGAAACCCTCGGAGCCGCCAGATCCGCGTCCATCAATCTTTCGCAACATCCCGCCGTTTGGTCCCGGGTAACGAGCGTGTCCTACGAGTCCGGCGCTGCGCCGAAGTCAACGTTCTTGGTCGGGACCGTTCCGGCCGTGCGCCCCGGCGCGGTCTCGTAAGTCCAGTACAGGTTCGTGTGCGCGATCACCGCGTCCGGCGGCGGCCCGCCGTACTCCGTCTGATCCTGCGCCGTGTGGGCGTCGCTGACGAGTGTCGCGTCGTATCCCCTGACGAACGCGCCGTGCAACGTCGCGCGGACGCACGCATCGGTCTCGGCGCCGACGACGACGAGGCGGCCGACTCCGAGGCTCGAGAGCACGCTCTCGAGCGTCGTGTCCTCGAAGGAGTCGCCGTAGTGTTTCTCGACCAGCGACTCGGCTTCGTCCGGGCTGAGCTCCGGAACGATCCGCCAGGTGTCGCTCCCTTTGGCGAGGTTCTCGCTGGCGTGCTGGACCCACACGACCGGAACATCTTCCAGGCGCGCTTTTTCGACCAGGCGGCCGACGTTCGCGACCACGGCGTCGCGCTCGTGCGCCCCGTCGACCACGCCGTTCTGCACATCGACCACGAGCAGTGCGGTGTTCGGCCGGTTCTCGAGAGTGGTCATCGCGTCCCCTTCCTGTGCTGGCTGGTGTGGTCAGCCCACGTTAGACACTTCTCTCTCGCGCCGCCCGGACCACCATTCGACCCTCGGTGGGAGGATGAGCCCGTGGATCGGCAGACGATGGGTGCCTACGATCGCGAGTCCGCCTCGTTCGCGGCCGAGTGGGAGGACGAGCAACCTGTGCCGACGGACCTGTATGCCCTCGCGAAGCGGTTCTTCAGCGCCGGGGCGACAGCCGACGTGGGATGCGGCAGTGGCCGCGACACCGCGTGGCTGGCCGAGAACGGGTACCGAGCCGTCGGTTACGACCCGTCCCGGGCTCTGCTCGCCGAGGCTCGTCGCCGCCATCCCGGCGTCAGCTTCGAGGAGGCCGGGCTGCCGGAGCTCGATGGTGTGGTACGCGGCGGCTTCGCAAACGTGCTGTGCGAGACCGTGATCATGCACCTTCCAGCCCCGACGATCGGTGGGGCCGTGCGGACGTTGGTGGAGCTGCTCGAGCCAAACGGAACGCTCTATGTAAGCTGGCGCGTGACCGTCAACTGCGACCGCCGCGACGCCAAGGGGCGGCTGTACACGGCGTTCCCACCGACGCTCGTGATCGACGCCCTGGCCGGAGCCACCATCCTTCACGACGACGAGACGCAGAGCTCATCATCGGGTTCCAGGATCCACCGCACCATCGCCCGGCGGAGGAGGAGTAATGACGCCGGTTAGAGGCGGATCAGTGGCGCCAGCCAATCGATCGGCTCCGCGTGGTGCCGCCAGAAGAGGTCTTCCCACAGGTAGTGCACGGCGAGCGCGCGCCACGGCGACCAGCGGGCTATACGCTCGAGCAGCACAGGCACCGGCGCCGCATCGTCGACCGGCAAGCCGAGGAGCAGGCGCGAGTAAATCCCCTGCTCCCACGGCGAGATGTGCGAGAGCTCGTCGAACGCGTGGAAGACGTCGACCAGGATGTAGCCGACGGACGCTGGCCCGACACCGTAGATCGACAGCAACGCCTCGCGTTGCTCGTCCACGGTTGCCTCGCGCAGGGCGCCCTGGGTCGACCTGGCCCTCGGCGATGGCGGCGCTGACCTCGAGCAGCCGCCTCGCGCGATCAGCCGACCTTGAGCGCACGTTCGGAGCTCGCTGCGCAGCGCCGACAACCGGCGCGAGCTCGCGGTCGCGCCGCGCCCGGCGCTCGAAATCGGCGAGGTCGAGGCGCAGGTTGGCTCGCCACGCCAGCTTCTCCGCCAGGGCCGCGAGAAACGGCTCGGGAGCGCCGGCATCCGTCCAGACGCCGACCCGGACCTGCGACCCGGCTTCCTCGATCCGCAACCCCAGAAGCTGCCCCTCGAAGCGCATCGTCTGCCAGCGCACGCCGGGCTCCCAGGCGCTGTCCTGCGACGGGAAGTGGTCGGGCTTATCATCGCGGGCCCGCCGCCGGCGACGATCCCTAGCTGCGCCGTCCGGTCAGCGCCAGGCCGGCCCCGAGCGCGATCATCGTCACGCCCCCGCCGACGCTCAGCCGCTCCAGACGCGCCGGCGAACGGCCTAGCCATGTGCGGGCCGTCCCGGACGCGATCGCCCAGCTTCCGTCGGATAGCAGCGCGATCAGGGCGCAGATCACGCCCAACGTCGCCAGTTGGAGCGTCGGATGGCCGCTCGAGCGGTCGATGAACTGTGGTAGCACCGCGGTGAAGATGATGAGGCCCTTGGGGTTCGTGGCGCCGACGACGAAGCCCTCGCGGATGATCGCCCGGACGCTGCGCGGAGCGAGGCTGGCGGGGGCGAGTGCCCTGGCGACTTTTTTGCGGTCGCGGATGCTGCGCAGTCCGAGCGTCACCAGGTAAGCGGCCCCGATGAGCTTGAGCACCGTGAACACCGTCTCCGAGCTCGCCAGGATCGAGCCCAGGCCGATCACCACCACAAGGAGCTGGAACATCAGCCCGCTGGTGTTCCCCACGACGGTCGCCAGCGCCGCGCGACGCCCCAGGGCCACCCCTCGGCTGATCACGAACAGCACGCTCGGCCCCGGGATCACGATGAGCACGTAGACGGTGACCAAGAAGGGGAGGAGGTGGCCAGTCGGCAGCACCCTCAGGAATCTAACGGAAGACTAGGTGCTCACCTGATGCGAGCGAGACCGCCGCATGGGCGTAGTTTGGTGCAGGCATACGGGATCAATGGAGATCAGAGATGAGCGTTGTTGCCGGTGAGGAAGCTGTGCGGTCGGCCGTCGAGGACTACGTCGTGGGATGGTTTGACGGGGACGCCGGACGGATGGAGCGGGCGCTTCACCCCGAGTTCGTAAAGCGCTGTCGTGGAATCGAGGGAGATGACCCGGACGCTCTGGAAACGCTCACGGCGAGGGAGATGGTCGACGCGACCGCTGACGGAGTGGGGAAGGAGGAGGACGCGGAGGATCGGCAGATCGAGATCACGATCGACTACCTCGCCGGCGGAATCGCGAGCGTTAAGTGCTTCTGTCACCGCTACGTCCATCTGCTGCACCTGATCGAGATGCCAGACGGGTGGAAGATCGTGAACGCGGCGTGGCGCCTGCGCTGAGCGGGCGATCACGCCGGCTCACCAATCCCCCGGCTCTCGGTCCTCAGGCGTCCTTGCGAGCGGCTCCCGCGGCTGGGCGAGAGCTTCGGGGGTCCTCAGAGCCCGTTTCTTCTTCCGGCTCGGGCGGCTCAGGCGGCTCGGGGGAATGGGGTCTGCTCCGTCGATGCGGCAGACGCCCGGCGCGACGCGCCTGGTCGGTGAGGAGGTATTCGATCTGCGCGTTGATGCTGCGAAGGTCGTCCGCGGCCCACCCGCGGATCGCCTCGAAGAGGCGCGGATCAAGCCGGAGCAGAAAGCGCTTGGTGTCTGGCATCTCGACGAGGGCTCACGTGTACAGCGAGCCGGTGTTGATGACTGGCGTCGGCGAGTGGTCTCCGGAAAGCACGATCATCAGGTTCGCCACCATCGCCGCCTTGCGCTCGGGATCGAGCTCGACCAAATCGCTGTCAGCCAGTTGCGCAAGCGCCATCTGCACGAGCCCGACGGCGCCCTGCACCATCGTTTTGCGAGCGGCGAGAATGGCTTCGGCCTGCTGCCGGCGGAGCATTATCTCGGCGATCTCGGGCGCGTATGCGAGGTGCGTGAGTCGCGTCTCGAGCACTTCGATGCCGGCGGTTTGTAGTCGGGCCTGGAGCTCCGCCTGCAGGCGGCCCCGGACCTCGTCGCTATTGCCGCGCAACGACACCGTGTCCGGCGCGTAGTCGTCATATGGGTATTCGTTGGCGAGATGGCGCATAGCGGTCTCGCTCTGCACCGTCACGAACTGCTCGAAGTCTTCGACATCGAACACGGCCTTAGCGGTATCGATCACTCGCCAGACGACGACGGCGGCGATCTCGATCGGATTGCCGCTGGCGTCGTTGACCTTGATCCGGTCGCTTTGGAAGTTCCGGACACGCAGGGAGATCCGTCTGCGCCAGAAGACCGTGAACGAGTTCACCCACCACAGCCGCGCCTCGGTCAGCGTCCCGACGTACTGACCGAACAGGATCAGCACACGCGATTCGTTCGGCTGCACGACCACGAAGCCGGGACCGACCAGCACGACCGCTGCCGCGATGATGCCAGCGGCGATCCTCACCCCTGAGGCGAGCGCAAACAACCCGAAGGTGATGAGGAATGCGGCGAGCCCGAGCGCCGCGACCGCCACCGCCGCCACCGGCGGACAGGCAATCGCCTCCGCGGACCGCTGGTCGTGGACTCCCTGCCCCGAGACTGCGCCGAGCTCCAGCGCATCGTCAGCGGCGTCATCGCGTGGTGTCACGTTCATCAGCTCGGAGGTCAGTTCGTCGGAAGGTGCGCTGAGTCGCGCTCAGCCGAACACGATATCACCAACATATTAGAACGATAGAATGCGATGTCAATCATAGCTTCGGGGTGGGACGTCCACGTCGGCGGTCGCGAACAGGTCGATTCCCTCGTCGGCCGCATGTGCAACGAGGACCCGGCTGACAACTCTGGATAGGGCGGCGCGATCCGACGGCCGAAGACAGTCGAGCATCATCGAGACGTCGGCCTCGAAACGGGTCGCGACCTCCGACGCGAGCGATCGACCCTCGTCGGTGAGACTGACGAGGACCGACCTCCGGTCTGCCTTCGAAGGAATGCGCACAACGAGGCCGCGCCGCTCCGCGCGGTCGACCAGCCCGGTGACGCTGGACTTGTCCAGCGCCAACAGCTTTGCCAGCTCGTTCATCGTCGGCATGCGACCCCGCAGGACACCGAGCAGGCGTGTCTGGATGACCGACAGGTCATGCTCCGCCGCCCGGCGCTCGAGAAGGCCCTGAACGACGAATGACAGCTGAGCCAACCCATCCACGGTGCTCAACTCGCCAGGTCGCGCCGCCGGCGCGGACGTCCGGACCGATCGTGACGGCATCCGCGCAGTGTACTTGATTTAGTACGTGGCACCAACTAAACTAGTACGTGACACCAACTAAATGACCGCGAGATCAGGAACACATCGGAGGACCGCCAAATGGCGAAGATGAACGCAGCGGTGGTCACGTCGTTCGACGAGCCGCCGCACTACCAGCAGTTCGAGGTTCCGAGGTCGAAGACCGCCGAGGAGATCCTCGTAGACGTCCTTGCCGTCGGGCTGCATCCCCGCGTCCGCACCGGCGCCGCGGGCGCCCACTACACCAGCATCGGCAGGCTGCCCATGATCCCCGGCATCGACGCCGTCGGCCGGCGAGAAGACGGTAAGCGGATCTATTTCGTGGCCGACGACGACGTCACGGGCACGATGGCTGACAGGACGCTCGTCGACGTCCGCCGCGCCATCGAGCTGCCTGACGATGTCGACGTCGCCAAGGTCGCTGCCGCGATGAATCCGGCCATGTCGGCGTGGGTGGCGCTGCGTCGCCGCGTTCCGATCGATCCAGGTAAGAGCGTCCTCGTCCTCGGCGCGACCGGTAACGCCGGAACGATGGCCGTACAGGTCGCCAAACGGCTCGGTGCGGGACGTGTGGTCGGCGCCGGGCGTGATCCGAATCGACTCGACGCACTTCTCTCGCTCGGCGCCGACGAAGTGGTGCAGTTGACCGACGACGCCGATGCGACGGCGAGGGCGCTCGGTGGCGCCGCCGCTGAGGTCGACATCGTCATCGACTATCTGTGGGGCAAGCCGACGGAGGGGGCCATCACGGCGCTCCTCACCGGCCGGTCCGACCGGAGCCGCGCGCTGAACTGGATCCAGATCGGTGCGATCGCCGGCCCGACGATCGAGCTGCCGTCGGTAGTCCTTCGTTCAGCCAACCTTCGCCTCCAGAGCAACGGCCAGGGCGCCGTCTCGACGGAGGTCTACCTCGCCGAGCTGCCATCGCTCGTCGATGAGATCGATGCCGGCACGATCGCGGTCAAGGCGAACACCGTACCCCTCGCGGATGTTGAGGAAGTCTGGACCCGGCCGGACGTGCCCGGCGAACGAACGGTGCTCGTGCCGTAAGACGCGCCCGCAGCGCGACACTAATCGGGCGTGCCTAGTCAAGCACGACTAGCATGGCCAGTGTGGGCGGTAAGTCGACTGTCAGCACCCGCGCCACGCTCGACCAGGAGTCGAAACAGTGGGTGGAGCGGCTTCGCGCGGGGCATCCGCGACACGACGAGGCTCTCGCTCGGCTCCACGACGTCTTGCTGCGGGTCGCGCACCACGAGCTGTCGCGGCGACGGACGCTGCTCGGGTCGATCACCGGCCCCGAGTTCGACGATCTCGCTCAGCAGGCCGCCGACGATGCTCTGATGAACGTGTTGGCCAAGCTTGGCGAGTTCCGAGGGCTCAGCCGCTTCACCACCTGGGCCTACAAGTTCGCCGTGTTCGAGGTATCGGGCAAGGTGGCGCGGCACGCTTGGCGCCGACAGCCGCCCAGCCGTGACGAGCTCGCCTGGGAGCGGCTTCCCGACTTCCTGGCACCTCGGCCGGGCGACCGGCTCGAGCAACGAGAGCAGCTCGAGGCCCTGTCCGACGCGATCGGTGGGCTGACCGACCGTCAGCGCGAAGTGTTCGTCGGGATCGCGCTCAACGACGTGCCTATCGACGTCCTCGCGATCCAGCTCGGGACCAACCGCAACGCGATCTACAAGAACCTGTTCGACGCGAGGCGCAACCTGCGCACCTCGATGGCTGCCGCTGGTCATCCCGTGATCGACGAGGAGGTGACCGGATGACCGATCCTCGTCGCCTCGACGAGTTGCTGCGAGCGAAGGATGGAGATGCGGGCTGCACCGCCGGCGAGGCCATCCTCGACGCGTACGTCGAGCTGGAGCTCGCCGGCGAGGATCCGGCGCGTGTCTATCCCGGCACGGTGATCCATCTGCAGAGCTGTCCCGGCTGTCAGGCCGATCACGACGGGCTTCTCGAAGCAGCCCGACGGTTCGCCGACGTCAAGCCGGAGTGAGCGGCTCTGGAAGGATCGCGGGGCTGCCGCCGTCCTGCGCGGTATGCCACACCTCTATAAGACGCTTGCCGTCGCGGTGCTCGCCGCCGCGTTCCTGCTCCCGGGCGAGGCGGCCGGCGCGCCGCCGGGGCGCAGCTGCAGCTCGGCGGACCTGCGTTACCCGTTCGAGCCCGGCGGACCGAGAGCGTTCGGAGTGTTCAGGCTTAGGATCGCCGATGGAACGTGCGCCACCGCCCATCGCGTCGCGAGGAGGTGGATGAACAGGTTCGAGGCCAGGCTCCGCGCGGGCCGCGTCGTGCTGCCCCGTTCGCTGGCGGGCTTTAAGTTCACGAGGTTGCCGGTGCACGTGGCCCAGACATATCGCGTGCGGGGGCATAGGGGAGCGACGACGATCTGGTTCGACTACCGCGTGCCGAATGGCTGAGACAACGGCTCGGTCCGGAGGACGGAATCACCGAGCCGGGTCTTGGGGCGGGACGCACTAACTGCTGGATCTGCCCGTCGACAGCTCTGCGTTTGCCCGTTCCAGGACGGTGCTGAGGACGCGGCCCGCGGTCGCCAGGTCCTCGGCCGGCACGTCGCCCCACAGGCGGTCGGTGACCTCGCCGACTCGAACGCGGATCGTTCCGTAGACCTGCTGTCCGGCGTCCGTCACTTTTGGCGGCGCGTGTCCATCGTCGGGCACGTCCAGCAGCTGAGCGACGGCGAGCTCGGCGAGGAGCGACTGGGCTCTCGCCTCGCCGATCTTCAGCGCGCCGGACACCCGGTTGACGAACTCGTCCCGCTCGACGGTGCCGCCACTCGCGACGCCAAGCGTCAGCGCGACCCACTGCGGCTCGGTGAGTCCGGGTTCGGCAAGAAGCCGGTCCAGAATCGCGTTCGCAGCCTTCTCGGTCTGGCCGAGGAGCCGTGCGCTGAACGTAGGAGCGGTGGACATGATTATCGCCAGCCTTTTCGTTGGTAGCGTCAACGTTGGTCGATCCAACCATAGCACAACCGTTGGCTATCCCAACGTTGGGAGAGCCAAGCTACGATTGGCGCGATGGCAGAACCCGAGGATTCGGCCGACTACGACCCGCCCCGCCGGCTGCGGCAGCTGCCGAGCTGGCTCACCGGTCAGGTCGCCCGCAGGGCGCAACGCCTGGTCGGCGAGGCGCTGGCCCAGGAGGGCATGCGGCGTCAGCACTTCACAGTGCTGACCTCGCTCGCGGAGCAGGGACCCGCCAGCCAGGCTGCGCTCGGTCGCCGGCTCTCGATCGACCGCAGCGATCTCCACGCGATCCTCAACGAGCTCGAGCTCGACGGCCTCGTCAAGCGCGTTCGCGACGAGCAAGACCGCCGGCGCAATGTCGTTGCGCTCACTCCCCGTGGCGTGAGCGCGCTGAAGCGACTCGACAAGCGAGTCGACGCCGCGCAAGACGCGTTGCTCGAGCCGTTGTCGGCGACCGAGCGGCGCGAGCTCCGCGGGCTGCTGGAACGGCTCCTCGACGGCGCGTGACGGCTCGAGCTCGGTTCGCGCGTCTGCAAGAAGCCCGCTCCGCCGGATAGAGTCGGGCCATGCCCGAGGCGCGGTTAGAGGACGCCGGCTCCGGTCTCGCCCCCGCCGGCGACGGCTGGTTTGTTGTGAACGTGCGCGATGGAGAGTGGTGGGTCTCGGAGAAGTTCGGCTCCGGGTGCCTGTTCGAGAGCGAGCAGCTCCCCTTCCCGCAGCTGGGGATCAACATCGCCGTGATGGAGCCGGGCCAGCCGAACTGCCTCTACCACTCGGAGTCCGAGCAGGAGGCGTTCCTCGTGCTGGCCGGCGAGTGCAAGCTGCTCGTGGAGGGTGAGGAGCGGACGCTGGGGCCGTGGGATTTCTTCCACTGTCCCGCCGGGACTGAGCACGTCTTCGTTGGCGCGGGCGACGGGCTGTGCGTGGTCCTGATGACCGGTGCGCGCATCGGGGACGAGAGCGTGCTCTACCCGAGGTCGGAGCTCGCGGCGCGGTACGGCGCGAGCGCCGAGGTCGAGACGCCGGACCCCAAACAGGCGTACGCGCCGTTTGAGCGGCCCCAGCGCGGGCGACCGACGTACTGGGACCGCCTCCCCTGGAACTAGCCGGGGCGAGCACGCGACCCGCCCCGACGCCACCGTGGGTCCGGTCACAGTGACGGCGTCTCGAGCAGGAGAGCCGCCGGGATCCCGGAAACGCGCCCGACGTCGGGGCCGCGACGGGTACGTAACGAGGCGAGGCGCTCTGGCGCTTCACCAGCCGAGCGCGCGCTCAAACGTGATCCCGATGCCGACCAGGATCATCGTGATGCCCGAGGCGCGGCCGATGATCTGACCGGCTCGCGGCCGCGACCGCAGGAGCCGCCGTGCGCACAGCGCAACCAACAGATACACGCAGCCACACGCGACCACGTGGAACGCTCCCAGGGCCGCGAGCTGAGTCGCGGTCGACCAGGCCGCGTGCGTCGTAACGAACTGGGGGAGGACAGCGAAGAACAGCAGCAGACCCTTCGGGTTCAGCCCGCTCACGGCGGCCCCACGCAGGCCGGCGCGGACCGAGGAGCCCCCACCCCCCTCGTCGGTCCGGAGTGGCGCGGGATGCCGCGCGACGCCGCTGCCCAGCCACACGAGATAGGCGGCGCCGAGCAGCGTCAGCACGCTGAGGGCGCCGGCGCTCCGCGCGAGCAGCGCTCCGACGCCGGCAATGACGAGCGCTGCCTGGACCACGTACCCGCCCGCGAGCCCGGCGACTGAGGCCACGATCCGCCGGCCCTTCAGGCCCGCCGCGATCGCGAACGCCCAGTCGGCGCCGGGCGTGAGCACCAGCAAGATGTCCACGGCTGCGAACGCTGCGAACGATCCGAACGGCATCGATGGCAACATACCGCCAGCTCAGCGCACGATTCTCGCCAATCATCGCGCTATACAGCCGGAATGTGGGAAGGTATGGAACATGGACCGCGTTGATCGCACGATTCTTGCTCAGCTCCAGGCCGAAGGCCGTTTGACGATCACTGAGCTCGCCGCGCGGATCCCGCTCAGCGTCTCGCGCTGCCAACGGCGCGTCCGCGAACTCGAGGCGAGCGGGGTCGTGCGCGGCTATCACGCGGACATCGATCCCGCCCGAATCGGACTCGGGTTCACAGCGATCGTGTTCGTGGAGATGCGCCAGGAAGACCGCGCGACGATCGCCGACTTCGAGGCCCGGGTCGCGGCCATTCCCGAGGTCGTCACCGCCCAGCGCCTGTTCGGCGACCCCGACTACCTCCTGCGCGTCGTCGCCACGGACCTGGCTGCCTACCGCGAGCTGTACGACGAGCGCCTGGCCGGCCTCCCCGCCGTGCAGCGGCTGACGTCGACGCTCGTGATGAAGGACCTCGTCGGGGATCGTGGCCTTCCGCTGTGACGGAGCTTGGGGCGGGTTAGTGGGGCGCGCATTCGCGCGCCTTTTGGTGTGGCTCTCGCGTTCGGTTCGATGGCGGTAGCTGGGCGCCATCGCACCCGCCGAAACCTGCACAGCACGACAATCTCGGCCGGAATGGCGAGGCCTGTCGAGCTATGCATGAAGAGCATGCGTAGTACGACGGGGCTCGGACCTGGCGCCGGTGTTGTCGTGTTATGCAGGTTTCCCGTGACGTGACACTCTCGGCACAAAGTCGCGGGTGTGAGCGCGCCAGCAGGCCAAACCACGGACTCTGGCGACCCGCAAACAAACCTCACCCGCCCGCTTTCCCGGCGCCTTCTACCGAGCCGACCGCCCGGAACACCGTCTGTCGCACGTACAGGGTGTCCATGTACTCGCGGACCGATTGGATCTTGCCGTCCTCGACGGTGAAGACGCCAATGCAGCCGTTCTCGTACGCCCGCCCGTCGCGAGTTCGAGCGCGGCTGGTCCACTGCACCGCGACCTGATCGTCCTCGGCGATCATTCCCGTGACGTCCAGATGGACCGATCCGGGCTCGTAGTGGGAAAGGGCCGTGGCGAGGAAGCCGTCGACGATCTCGTCGCGTCCCTCCCAGCGGCCCGACATCGGCAGGTCGCCCGCGGCGAGCGTCCACGTCGCATCCTCCGCGAACAAGTTGCGCACCGCCTCCCGGTCTCCGGCCTGAGCCGCTGCGATGTAGTCGCGCACCGCCGTCTTGGTCTCCAATAGCTGGGTCATGAGTGCCTCCATGGATCGTGGGACTCGATTGCGCAGGCCACGGTATGACCGGCCGCCGCCAATGTGAAAGACCGCTCCGGCATCTCTTGATGTCAGCGCGGCATCGCCGGACCTGGACGGCGGCCGTGCTGCTCAGAGCCAGCCGAGTTCGGCGGCGATCCCGACCGCTTCCTCGAGCATTCGGTCCGCCACCGGCGAGCGATTGAGGCGGCGGGCGACGACGCCCACCTCGACGGTTGCCGTGGGCACGACCGGCAGCCAGCACAAACCGTCGGGGAGCCCAATGCGCGATGACTCGCCGACGATCGATACCGCCTCGCCGCGCAGGATCGGGCTGTAGGCAAGGTCAAAGGTCAGCGTCCGCACCAGGATGCGCGGCTCGAAGCCCTGCTCACGGCACAGCTCGAGCACAGCGTCGTAGTGGCCGGGGTTCGCGTCGCGGTCGTGCAGCGCCAGGGTCTCGCCGGCCAGGTCGCTGACCTTGACGGCGGGACCTGACGCGAGCCGGTGGTCACATCGCAACAGCAACCCTTGGGGCTCGCGGCGAATCGTCCGGGTCACCAGCTCGGGCGCCGGCTGCGGGCAGCGGACGACGCCGAGGTCGATCGAGCCCTCGGCGACCCCGGCCGTGATCTCGCTGACCGACTTCACCTCATTCGTGATCGCGATCCCGGGATGTCGCTCGGTCAGTGCCTGCAGGAGTTGCGGCGCGGTCTCGTAGCTTGCACTGACCCCGTACGCGACGCGTAGCTCGCCGCGCTCACCACTGCCATACGCTCGCGTGCTCCGCCACAGCTCGTCGGCCGCGGTCAGGAGCGCCGGTCCGCGCTCCAGCAGGAACTCCCCGGCCTCGGTCAGCGCGAACTCGTGCGTCGTCCGGTGCAACAGCTCGACGCCAAGCTCCTGCTCGAGCAGCCTCACCTGGCGGCTGAGCGCGGGCTGAGCGACGTGCAGCCGCTCGGCCGCCCGCGTGAAGTTGCGCTCCTGCGCTACGGCAACGAAGTACTGCAACCGACGGAGATCGGTCAAGACGCTCATGTTAATCGCGGTCATGCCGCAACGCGATCAAGACAGCCCAAACCGGTCTTTCACATTCCGCCAGTGGCGACCTAGGGTGGGATCGCAATCGGATCACACCCACGACCCCTCACCAAAGCCATGAACTCTCACCTTCACGCTACGCCTCGCGATCTCGGAGACAGACGCCGCTGGTGGGTGCTCGGTGTTCTGGGCACCGCTCAGCTGATGGTCGTCCTCGACGCCACGATCGTGAACATCGCGCTTCCGTCGGCGCAGAGGACGCTTCATTTCAGCAGCGACAACCGCCAGTGGATCGTCACCGCCTACGCGCTCGCATTCGGCAGTCTGCTGTTACTCGGTGGTCGTATCGGCGATCTGTTCGGACGCAAATGGGCGCTGATTGCCGGGCTCTCTGGATTTGCGATCGCTTCAGCCGTCGGCGGAGCGGCCCAGTCGTTCGGCATGCTGACCGCGGCCCGCGCGGTTCAGGGCGCGTTCGGTGCGTTGCTCGCCCCGGCGGCCCTCTCCCTGCTGACAACGACGTTCACCGAGGCATCGGACCGCGCCCGGGCGTTCGGGGTCTTCGCGGCGATCGCGGGCAGTGGTGCCTCCATCGGGCTGCTGCTCGGTGGCGTGCTCACGCAGACGCTCAACTGGCGCTTCAACATGTACGTCAACCTGATGTTTGCGACCGTCGCGGTGGCGGGCGCACTCACCCTCGTGAGCAACACGCGCCCCGCCGCACGTCCGCGGCTCGACATCCCGGGGACGGTCGCCGTCGGCGCGGGGCTGTTCGCGCTCGTGTTCGGGTTCTCGCACGCTCAGACGGCGGGTTGGAGCGACCGGCTGACGGTCGGACTGCTGGCGAGCGGCGTATTGATGCTCGCCGTGTTCGTCGCACTGCAGGCTCGCGTCCGCAATCCGCTGCTACCGCTCCGGATCGTGGCCGATCGCAATCGTGGCGCATCGTTCATCTCGATCGGCATCGCCAGCGGCGAGATCTTCGCGGTCAGTCTGTTCCTCACCTACTACCTGCAACAGGCGCGTGGCCTCTCGCCGATTACGACCGGGCTCGCCTTCCTGCCGATGACGGTGACGGTCATGAGCTTCGCCATCGTCGGGCTGACACGACTTCAGTCCCGCTTCGGGCCGCGATCGCTAGTGGTGGCGGGGATGTTGCTCGGGAGCCTGGGGTCGCTGTATCTCGCTCGGGTCTCGGTGGATTCCTCTTACGCCGCCGGCGTCCTTCCGGCGTTGGTCGTCCTCGGTGCCGGCCTTGGCCTTGTCTTCGCCGCAGCGATCAGCAACGCCACGTTCGGCGTAGGTCCGGGAGACGCCGGGGTCGCGTCGGCCACGGTCAACGCCTCGCAACAGGTCGGAGGGTCGCTGGGAATCGCACTGCTGGCGACGATCGCGACGAGTGCCACCACCCACTATCTGGCGGCCGGCCACCACGGTTCCGCGCTCGCGGGGCGGGCGACCGTTCACGGGTACGACGTGGGCTTCTACTGGGCCGCCGCGATCTTCGCCGTCGGTGCGGCTGCGGCTGGCGCCCTGTTCACGCGGCGCGTCCGCAAGCAGGCCCCGACGCATCGTGTGGTGGTCGTCGGCGGCGGCTTCGGCGGCCTCCAGGCGGCGCTGAAGCTCGCTCGCTTGCCTGTCGAGGTCACGCTGATCGACCGACGAAACTTCCACCTGTTTCAGCCGCTGGTCTACCAGGTTGCGACAGGCGCGCTCTCGCCGTCGGAGATCTCGTATCCGCTGCGGCACATCTTCCGACGGCGGCGCAACGTGCGGGTCATGCTCGCCGAGGCCACCGACCTCGACCTCGACGGCAAGCGGGTAATCCTGCGCGCGGTCGGGTCCGAACCCCCGCCGAGGACCGTACCGTTCGACACGCTGATCGTCTCGGCGGGAGCTCGGTACAACTACTTCGGTCACTCCCGGTGGGAGCGCAGCGTCCCGAATCTCAAGACGCTCGAAGGCGCGCTCGCGATACGGGCTCGGATTCTGGCGGCGTTCGAGGCGGCCGAGCTCGAGCCCGATCCGGGCCGAAGGAGCGCGTGGCTGACGTTCGCGGTGGTCGGCGGTGGTCCGACCGGCGTCGAGATGGCGGGTCAGGTCGCCGAGATCGCACGCGAAGTGCAGGGCGAGTTCCGCTCGATCGACTCCGCGGACGTCGAGGTGGTGCTGATCGAGGCGGGCGACCGGGTGCTCGGCGAGTTTCCGGCGGCGCTCTCGGCCAAGGCGAAGCGATCGTTGGAGCGACTCGGGGTCAACGTCATGCTTGGAAACAAGCTCGTCGATCTCGACGAGCGGACGCTGACGGTCGAGCGTGCCGATGCCCCGCCGCGGCGGATTCCCGCACGAACGGTGATCTGGGCGGCGGGGGTGCTCGCGTCGAGTCTCGCGGAGGTCCTCGCCGAGCGGGCCGGCCTCGAGGTGGACCGGGCGCGCCGGGTGGAGGTCCTGGAGGATCTTTCCCTTCCCGGCCACCCCGACGTGCTCGCGATCGGGGACATGGTTCGCATCCGCCACGGCGACGGCTCATCGGCCGCGCTTCCCGGACTCGCCCCGGTGGCGATGCAGGAGGGCCGGCACGCGGCCCGCGTAGTCCGTGCTCGGATCGAGGGGCGGTCCCGGCGTCCGTTCCGCTACCGCGACAAGGGCAACCTTGCGACCATCGGCCGGGGCCTCGCCGTGGCCGAGATCAAAGGGATCCGTCTCAGCGGTCCGGTGGCGTGGATCACCTGGCTGCTCGTGCACCTCTGGTACCTGATCGGCTTCGAGAACCGATTCCTGGTCCTGACTCGCTGGAGCTTTTGGCTGGTCACGCATGGACGTGGCGCCCGGCTGATCACCGGCACCGCAGACCGTTCCGCGCCTTCGCGGCTTCCGGCCATGTCCGCCGACGTCCAATACGACCAGCGGGCCGCGTAGAGGCGGCGAGTTGCTGGAGTCGCGGTTCGAACCCGGCGACGTCCTTTCGGCGAGGGCCGGCGGCCGCGGCTGTTAGCAGGTGGAGCGGAGTTCGCGCACTGCTTGTGTCAGGTCGATGTCGCGTGCAGCTTCGTAGCCGGCTCGGAAGGATTCATCGTGTTGAAGGGAGGACAGGACCCGCTCGTAGCGGACTCGCTCAGCGGCGAGAATCCGCATCTCGAGGCGATTCTCTGCCGCTTCAGTCGCGCGCCAGAGGCGTCCAGCACTTCGCGCCCCTTCCAAGAGAGCGGCGACGCAGGCTAGGCCCGCCACGCAGTACATCTCGGTGCGCTCGTCGTCCAGCTCAAGGGCTATTTCTAAGGCCTCGCCATAGTGGTTTTCAGCCGCTTGCGGATCACGCCGGTCGAGTGCCAGGTCGCCGAGGGTGTGCAGGAATCCAGCTAGGGCGATGCGATCGTCGAGGTCGGAGTAGATCGCCCGCGCCTCTTCGAGCATCGCTGTGCCACGCTCGACGTTGCCTATCTCGAGGAGATCCACGCCGACGTGAGCCAACGAGAGAGCGGTACCGCGCAGATCGTCCTCTTCGCGATAGATCGCCAGCGCCGATTCTGCCAGCTCAAGCGCTTGCTGGATGTCACCTTGAGCCCAAGCCGCCATGTCGAGACGGTTCAGCACGGATGCCTCAGCCCGCCGGTCGCCCAGCTCGCGAAAGAGGACCAAGCTCTCCTCCAGAGACTCGTGCGCGCGGTCAAATTGCTCGGCGTAGATCAGTCCGTCGCCATATGCCTTGAGACCAACCGCGCGGGTCCGCGGGTCGGTCGCTCCGGGCGTGGCGAGCGCTCGCTCCAACCAGTCGACCAGTTCCTGATGCTGCCCATGCATCTCCCACGAGTCGCCGAGCGTGACAGCGAGTTCGATCCCCTGAGCGAGATCCTCCTCTAACGACCAAGCGAGGACAACGCGAAAGTTGTCGCTGTCGGCGCGCAGACGCGAGAGCCAGAAGCCCTGATCCGCAGACCGTAGAGGATTCTTTGCGCGTCTTGCCAGCCCGAGGAACCAGTCAGCGTGCCGGCGGCGCACCGAGGCTTCTTCCCCGGTGGCGCGCAGCCGTTCGAGCGCGTATTCGCGGGTCAGCTCCAGGAGGAAGAACCGGCCATGCGCGTCGCGCCGCAGCAGGCTCTTGTCGGTCAGTGACTGAAGACCATCGAGGTCGGTGCTGCAGACGGCTTCTGCGGCCTCGAGTTCGAAGCTGCCGGCGAACACCCCGAGTCCACGGAAGAGGGCCTGTTCAGATTCGGACAGAAGCTCGAAGCTCCACTCGATCGCGGCGCGCATCGTGGCTTGGCGGGCGGGCGCGTCCCGCCTGCCCGTGGTGAGCAGGTCGAGGCGTCGCTCGATCCGGCTCAAGATCTGAGCCGGGGTCATGAGCTTGACGCGGCTAGAAGCCAGCTCCAGCGCGAGCGGCAAGCGATCCAGTCGGCCACACAGCTCGCTCACCGCCTCGTCGGGCTCAAAGTCTGGGGTCAGCTGCCGGGCGCGAGACACGAACAGCTCTTCCGCCGCCGCCTCGTCCAGGGGTGCAACCGGGTATTCCTGCTCGAAGGAGATCGCCATCCGCTCGCGACTCGTCGCGATCACCCTCAGATCAGGTAGCGAGCCGAGCAGCTCAGCGATCAGCGGGGCCACGTCCAGTACCTGCTCAAGGTTGTCGAGCAGCAGTAGCACGCGCTTGCCCCTTAGATGCTCACGCAGCTCGTCACGCGCACCTAGCATCTGCGCGATCGTCGGTAGCACCAGCCCGAGATCGGTGACCGCAGCAAGTGGAACCCACCACGCCCCATCCTGGTACTGATCCGACAGCGCCCCCGCGAGCTCCAGCGCCAGCCGGGTCTTGCCCGACCCTCCAGGGCCGGTCAGCGTGACCATCCGGTTCGCTGCCGCGAGTGCCTTGAGCTCCGCCAGTTCCTGCCGCCGCCCCAAAAGCGGACCCGGCTGCACCGGAAGATTCGTCGGCCGCAGGGTCCGCAGCGGCGGAAACTCGACCGTGCCGAGTTGAAACAGCCGCGCGGGCGCGGTCAGATCCTTCAGCCGGTGCTCACCGAGGTCGCGCAACCCGTTGCCAGCGAGATCGCGCGTCGTTTGTGACACGAGCACCTGACCGCCATGGGCCGCGTCGCAGATTCGAGCCGCCTTATGGATATCCAGCCCGACGTAATTCCCGGCAACGATCAATGGCTCGCCGGTGTGGATGCCGATCCGGACCCGGACCGGCCCTCCTGTCAGAGCCGCCTGCACATCGCCCGCCGCACTGAGCGCGTCCGAGGCCCGGGCAAACACGACGAAGAAAGCGTCCCCCTCCGTGCCGAGCTCGAACCCACCATGAGCCGTGACCGCGCGACGGACACGCTCGCGATGCAACTCGAGCTCTGCGCCGTAGCGCCCGCTGCCCAGCTCCGCCAACAGCCGCGTTGAGCCCTCGATATCAGTGAACACGAAGGTGACGGTCCCGGTGGGCAACCCAGCGGGCCGAGCGCCGGCAGCCGTGGTCAGCCGATCGACACCTCCGGTCTCTTGACGCCGAAAACTCGCCACACCAAAACCCCAGGGACCACCAACGCTAACAAGCACGCCAACCCGCTTCAGACTCGGCTATCGGGCCGAGTCACTTCTGCCGGTGTCGATCGCCGCATACGCCGCCGCCGTGAACAGCCGCGTGAAGTGCTCGACCACCTCATCCACGGACGCGTTCACGTCGCCGTTGAGCCAGTCGGCGAGGACCTCGACCACGCCGCCCATCAGCGCGCGCGCGGTCAGCACCGGGTCGAGTCTCAGCTCGATGTCCTTGGGAGCGACCGACAGCGCGCCCTGAACCGTGAGATCCGCGAGCGCGTGCCGGTTCCGCCGGCGTAGCCGTTCGAGGCGGTCGCTCACGCCAACCACCTCGAACGCGACGATCCGCGCCTTACGCGGATCCTCGGTGAGAGTCGTCCACCCCACCCGGAGACCGGCCCGCGCCTTGTCCTCGACCGTGTCGGCAGCCGCGACGGCCACCGCTGCCCGCGATGCGATGTCGCCGACGATGTCCCGGTAGATGCAGAACAGCAGATCCTCCCTGCTGGTGAACGACTCGTAGAAGTAGCGGGAGTTCAGTGACGCCGCGGCGCTGACGGCGCGGATCGAGGTGCCGGCGTAGCCGCGCGTGCCGAACAGTTCCAGGCCCGCCTCGAGGAATCGTTCCCGCCGCTGAGCGCGACGGTCCGACGCGGAGATACCGCGATACAGGCGAGGTGTCGGCGCGGCCGATTCCACTGAAAATCATTGTGGCATCGACCCCTCCGGGGCTTGGGAGCGTCGATCCGGACCGCGCGGGAACAAAAGTCGGCCAGAGTGGTATCGCAGTGCTGCATCAACAACGCCGTGGTCCGGTCGGCCGGTCTCTGCCTGCTCTCGGGATACTTCACCGACCTGAGCCAGCCGACCCTCCTGCGCCTGTACCCCACGCTGGCAAGCTACGTGTCCCGGTACACCGGCGCGGCGAACGCGGAGGTGTCCGCCGGCTTCCTCACCCCGGCGGATGCGAGCGCGGCGATCGCCAACGCGAAGGCAGGCCACGGCCCGCTGCAGATGCCGCCCTCGACGATCCCGTGATCTAGGACGGCGTGGCGCCTGCGGCCAGGCCTCTAACGGCTTTCAAGAGGCCGGCGCAGGACTCCGCCACGCCGTATCGCGCGGCCAGCGATTGCATCGCTGCTTCGTCGACCGGATAGGCGTCCCGGCGACCAGACGGCAGGGCGATCGGCAGATCGGTCACGGGTGCCACCACCCGCATCGCCCTTCTCAGGTAGTCGCGGTCGGCGTCGCGAAGGGTGTCGGCTTCCAGCAGCGCGGCGACGTCGCCGTGACGGTGGATGATCTCGGCGGCTGTGACGGCCCCGACCCCCCTCAGGCCGGGGAGGCCGTCGGACGGGTCGCCGCGCAGGATCGCGAAGTCGGCGTACCGCCGTCCAGGGATTCCATATCGGCGCGCCACCTCGGCTTCGTCGATCACCGTCAGGCCCGCCTTCTCGGGGTAGAGAACGCGCACTCTCGGGTCCTCGACAAGCGCGAACAGATCTCGGTCGCCGCTGGCGATCTCGATCGTGCCCGACGCGAGGTTCGTCCACGTGGCGATCACGTCCTCGGCCTCATGGTCGGCGACACCGACGAAATCAATCCCGATGGTCTCGAATAGTTCGCGGATGACGTCGATCTGCGGTTCGAGCGCGGGGGGGACGGGTTCGGCCACGCGGTGGGACTTGTACGACGGGATCAGCTCCACCCGCCAATCCGGACGCCACGC
Organism: uncultured Solirubrobacterales bacterium; assembly: GCA_963810015.1. Classification (GTDB taxonomy): domain Bacteria; phylum Actinomycetota; class Thermoleophilia; order Solirubrobacterales; family Solirubrobacteraceae; genus Palsa-465. Next base: position 33,565 of record CAWEMC010000028.1, on the reverse strand, counting down.
CCAGTCATCCGCCACGGCGAGTCGGCGCGGCCGGCGCTGCCAGATTAGACGGCCGAGGCGCTCGAGAAACCCCTGGACGGCGTTGACCTGGAGTCCGTCCGGCGAGTCGGCCCGGGGCCGGACGCCGTAGTAGGCGCGGAAGATCAGGCTCGAGCCGTCAATGAGGAGCCAGTCGCACGCCACGCCACCGCCATTGTGCCGCGCGTGCGGCGCGGCCTGCCCGCCTGGCTCGCAGCCCGGAGCCGGGGAGCCGTCACGGGTAAGTGGCGACGCCCACCGGGATGTCAGAGTTGGCTGCGGTCGATGAGCCGCCGAGTCCGTTGATCACCGAGTTGATCCCTCCGCTTCCGCCGGTGGCGTTGAGGAAGATCGTGAAGATGTCGTTGAACTGAACTCCGGGGCGGTTCGGGGACTGGAACGCCTGCGCGGCGAAGATCGGAATGCCCAGGTCGAAGAACGAGTAGCTCCCCATCCCGTAACCGTGGAATCGAGTCACCCTCGGACCGACGAGGAAGGCGGCGTAGCCGTCGGTGGTCGGGCTGGACATCCAAGCCGCCTGGCTCGGCGGGTCGTAGGGCATCTCGTTCTGGAGGAAGACGTCCTCTCCGTTCTGTCCGTTCCAGATCACCTCGAACTTCTGGTAGTGCTCGACGAATAGTCCGTACGCGGTGACGTCGTTGCCGTTGACGATCAGCCCGGTGTCGGCGCGGTTGCTGTTCCAGCCGGCGCCGGCGCCGTGATCGGCGCGCCACGCCCAGATGTCATCGAGGATCGCGTTGTCGGCGTTGACTACCAGGCTGTTCCTCGCCTGCCCGGCCTCGGCCCCGCCGATCCGGAAGAACACGTCCTGCACCAGCGTCGGGTCGCTGGCGTCGCGGGTCCCACCCGCATGCCAGCCCCCGACCTGGAGCAACGCCGGCGAGTCTTGCGGCCCGGCGTCGAAGATCAGCCCGGACACCTTGATCCCCCGGACGCTCGCCGTTTGCATCGCCAGGTTGCCGTGCTCAGGGATCAGCGTGGCGAAGCCGAGGCCGAGGACGACGGTGTTGGGATGGGCGACGTAGATCGCCCGGTCCAGGGCGTAGATGCCCGGCGTCAGGATCAGGTTCTGTCCGTGGGCCAGCGCAGCGTTGATCGCGCCCACCGGCGTGCTCGGGTCGGCGATGAAGAACCGCCGGATCGGGATCGAGGTGCCGGCCGTGTAGGACGGGCCAACCGAGTTGTGCTGGACCGCAGGCACGGACACGCTGTAGTGGCCGCGGTCATCGGTCGAGAGGAAGGGCTCCTCCTCGGACACGGGAGTGCTCGGCAGCGTCGTGTACTGGTTGGTCCCGGTTCCGAAGGCGGTCGCGGGGGCGCCGTTGTCACCGAGGAATACCTGGTTCCACACGCCGTTGGTCCAGCCGTCGAGATCGCTGTTGCGGGTGAACCACTGTTGCTGGCCCAAGTTGCCGACCGGGAGGCCGTTGAACTCATCGTCGGCGAAGTAGCCGCCGCTGACGAAGTCGTCGCTGGGGTTGCAGTAGTCCTGAAGCGTCACCGAGAGCGTCAACGGCGGCGCGGCGTTGATGATGACCCGGCGCATCGGCGCGGCCTGGGAGACCGCCCACATGTCGGCCGAGTTGTCGCAACCGGGACCGAACTGGTCACCGGAGAACGGCGCGTAGCTCGGGGGAGAGGACGGCAGGTCCACGTTGAGCGTCAGGTTCGAGAGCGAGCGCCAGAAGTTGTCGAGGCCGCTGCAGGTGCCCGCGGAGCACTGGTTGAAGACGTTGATCGCCCCGTTGATGACGACGTCGCCGGGCTGTGCGCCGAGCCCCGCGACCTGGGTGTAGTAGCCGACCTGAAAGTCGAGGGGATCCGCTGCCGACCCGTACGTCCCGGGCTCGAAGAAGATCGCGTAGCGCTGAGAACCGAACTGGTTCGGCACCTGCTGCGTAGAGATCGCATCGAGCTTGGCCTGGATCGCCGCCTGGGACATCGTCGGGCTCAGCAGGACGACGTTCGTCCCGAGGTTCGGCGCCGACCCGCGCGGCGCGAGTGACGCAGCCGAAGCCAGGTCGGATGCGGCCAGTCCAACTACGCACAGCGCGAGCGCGAGACCCGCCACCCGCAAGACGCGCGCGCGGACCGCGAGAATCATTCCCTGCATCCCTATCTCCTCTTCCGGCTGGACCAACCGGTCCCTATCGCGACCGTACTCCTCGGCAGGTTGAAGTCAAGCTTCGACCGCCGTAGGGGCGCGGCGTCAGCCGGTGGCGGTGAATGGCTCGGTGGCGGCGATGATCGACGCTGCCATGACCAGTCCGAGCGCGAGACGCGCCTGATCCCCTCCGGCGGCTAGCACCTCCTCGGCGTCGCGCAGCAGCTGGTCGATCCGCTCGAGCGCCGGACCCGCCGGCCCAGGATCGGGGTCGCGGCACACGGAGCGGGCCATCGCGATGAACGGAAGGCCGCGCGCGACCTCAGGCGGGGGCCCGGAGCTGACGACGGCGGCGAACGACATCATCACGTAGCCATTGACCCGCGCGAGCCGCCCGCTGACCGGTCGGACCTCAGGCACCCGCGGCGACGTTGGCTCGGGGAGCGGTCGGCCCTCCAGGATGTCCTCCATCGTCCCCCCGACGAGCTGTGCTCGCTCCCGGTCGTCGAGCCGGGCGTAGGCCGCGAGTCGCAGCGCCGCGTACAGTCCGCCCAGCGGTCGACCGTAGGGCGCGTCGGAGGCATAGACGATCCGCTCGACGGGGACGCGGGCGAACAGCTCGAGTTGATCGAACACAGAGAAGGTGGAGGTGTCGTAGACGACGTTCGGGTGATCGGCCAGCCTCGAGGCGAACATTCCTTGATCGGCGATCGCCGCGTGCGCGAGCACGAGCGTGACGTCCTGGTAGCGGAGGGCCAGATCGGCGAGCGGATCCATGGGCGGCATCCCCCGGCCGGCGTGGACGAGGATCGGGACCCCCGCTTCCTCGGCGACCTTCCAGATCGACTCGGCCGCATGGTTGCCGAACCCGAAGGCCTGGGCCCGCGGGTGGAGCTTGATCCCGCGCGCGCCCAGCGCGAGGCAGCGCTCGGCCTCGGCGACTGGATTGTCGGCGGGGTCGAGCCGGCAGTACGGGTACAGCCGCCCGCCGGACTCCTGCGCCCACTGCAAGACGCGGTCGTTCGGGACCCGATAGCTGGGCACCCGCTCGGGGTCGTGCAGCGGAAACGTGCAGGCGCGCGCGCTCGGTCCGATCTGGTCCAGGGCCGAGAGTAGTTCGGCGGGCGCCAGCGACTGCCCGTCCTCGTCCTTCCCGAGGTGGGTGTGCGCATCGATGACCCCCGCTCCGTCCGGGAGTTGCTCGTTCAGCTCGTCGACGAGTGGTTGGAAAGCCCCCGCGATGTCCACGAGGGAATAGTCGCATGTGCAGCCGCCCGGCCTAGTGGCCGCGCGGCTGCAGGCGCGCCATCAGGCGAAGCGCCGAGAACGCGCCGTGGCGGCGGCGCTCACGTGGCGCCGGTTCGGCGGCGCGCTCGCGCCGCAGCTGCGCCGCTTGGCGGCAATAGCGCTCGAGCGACTCCTGTTGACGCGCGCGCGAGAGCTCGCGTGAGATCTCTGGGTGCATGGGGCAGGCTCCTGGTTCATCCAAGGTTTTTGCTGTAAATAAAGATACTGTAGATAAAGCTGTATGTCAAGCGAGTTAGCAGTACACTCTCCCGATGGCGCGAGCCAAGACGAGCACTAAGGCAGCTGGTCAGGCGGGTCGCGAAGCTGAGGCACCGGCGAGTGACGAGGTCGACGAGCACGTCGTCTCTGCCGTTGCGAAGTGGCCGGTGATCGACCCCGAGGTCGAGGGGATCGTCGTGCGGATCGACAAGATCGATCGCTTGATCGACAAGACCGGCATGGTCAATCTGGCGCGCTTCGATCTAATGCACGAGGAGTTCAAGGTCCTAATAGCGCTTCACCAAGGACCGCGAACGCACGGCTCGCTCAGTCACGAGCTCATGGTCTCGACCGGCGCGATGACGAACCGCTTGGACAAGATGGAGCGCACGGGCCTGGTCGCGCGCAAGCCCGATCCCTCCGACCGCCGAGGGGTCCTGCTCGAGCTCACCGACGTCGGGAGCCAGCGGCTGGACGACTACATCGAGCTAGCTGGCAGGCGGGAGAGCGAGCTGCTCAGCGCCCTCGACGACGACGAGAAACGACAGCTCAACCAGTTGCTGCGCAAGCTCCTCGCCGCGCTGCAGGCCGAGCTCGGGCCTGCCCCCAAGCGGCGCTCATCGGCGGCGGAACTGTCCGAGTCCTCGTAGGGGACGATTCGAGCCTGACTCGACGGGACGCTACGCGCCCGGCGACGCCGGTGCTTTGGACTGACCGACCTCGATCAGGTGCCCGTCCGGATCGCGGATGTAGCACCGGAACTCGCTCGTGTGCTCTTTCGGCGGCGTCAGGAACACGGCCCCGCGCGCACTCCATTCGTCGTACACCGCACTGATGTCCGCTACGCGGATGTTGAGGAAGCTGCTTGTCCTGTCGGGGTCGGGCGGGGTCTCGAGGATGACCGTCGGCTTGTCGTCGGTGGGCCCGCCACCGACGTTGATGATGATCCAGCTGTTGGCGAGCGCCACCGTCGACGGTTCACCCTCGCCGACGACCTCGCCACCGAGCACTTCGCTGTAGAACCGGCGGGAGCGCTCCACATCGCTCGCGACGATGAAGTGGGTGAGCACGATGCCCTCTTTCGGCCTTGGAGTGTTGGCCATCTGTCGCCTCCGGTGCTAGCGGTGATTGGGGCCGTCGGCCGTAGCTTAGGCTGTACTTCCTGAGTTCCCCCGCATGGCTTGACGCGTCGGAGCTGCGCATCGGCCTCGGCTGCATGCGTATGTCGACCGGTGAGCACGGCGACGATGAACTCGCCGGGGCCACGATCGCGGCCGCCGTCGAGGGTGGGGTTACCGTGTTTGACACGGCGCACGCTTACGGGCGCGGCGAAGGCGACCTCGGCCGCAACGAGCGGCTGGTCGCCGACGCGCTCCGGCGCTGTGGAGCGGACCGCTGCGCCCGCATCGTGACGAAGGGCGGCATGAGCCGGGCCGGCGGCGGCTGGGTGCCCGACGGTCGCGCGAAGGCGATCGCGGCGGACTGCGAGGCGAGCCTCGTGGCATTGGACGGCCTGCCGATCGACCTGTTCCTGATCCACGCCCCCGATCCGCGGACACCATGGACGACGTCGGTCCGCGCTCTGGCCCGGCTTCACGAGGATGGGCTCGTCAGCCGCGTGGGACTCTCGAACGTGAACCGCGCGCAGTTGGACCAGGCGCTCGAGTTCGCTCCCATAACGGCCGTCGAGGTCGCGCTGAGCGTCTTCGACGACCGTGCGCTGCGCGGAGGGATGGTCGAGCGCTGCGAGGAGCTGGGGATCTGGCTGATCGCCCACTCGCCGCTCGGCGGGCCCCGCCGCGCGCCGAGCCTCGCGCGCCTCCATTCGCTGGCCGACATCGCGGACGCCTGGGGCGCGACCGCACCCGAGATCGCGCTCGCCTGGCTCCTCGGGCTCTCCCCGGTGATCGCCGCGATCCCGGGCGCTCGCCGCCCGGAGACCGCCCGCTCCGCTGCCCGTGCCGCGGAGCTGGACCTCGACGCTGAGCACCGCGTCGCCCTCGGCCGGACCTTCGGTGGCGCCCGTCCCGCCCGCCCTGGCCCGCGTCCGGCGCCAGCCGACGACGCCGAGGTCGTTCTCGTGATGGGGATCCCCGGAGCCGGGAAGAGTCGCCTGGCCGGGGAGTACGTCGCCCGCGGGTACGCTCGCCTCAACCGGGACGAGCGGGGAGGCGGCCTCCGCGAGCTCGCAGGAGCGCTGGACGAGCAGCTCTCAAACGGGGCTCGACGGATCGTCCTCGACAACACCTACCTCACGCGGGCGTCGCGAAGCTACGTAGTAGAGACGGCGAGTCGGCACGCGATCGCGACCCGGTGCGTCTGGCTCGACATACCGCTCGCGCAGGCGCAGGTCAACCTCGTCGAGCGCCTGCTCGAGCGCTTCGACACGCTTCCGACTCCCGAGGAGCTGAGAGCGCTGGCGCGGCGCGAGCCCGGCGCGCTCACACCGACCTCTCAGATGCGGACGCTCCGCGAGCTCGAGCCCCCGTCGGGAGACGAGGGGTTCTCGGACGTCGAGGTGATCCCGTTCGCGCGCGTGGGAATTGCGGGACGGACGCGAACGGGCGTGTTCGTGGCGGCCCCGGCGCTCGAGCAGCCCGGCTGGGAGCACGCGGTCGACGCCGGCGATCGCGCCGCGCCGCACCTGATCTACGACTGGAGTCCCGACGGGACGGCTGACACGCTGGCGCCATTGGTCACACGCCTGGCCGACCTCGTCACCGGCCCGGTGGAGGGCGCTCTGTGCCCGCACGCCGCGGGCCCGCCAACCTGCTGGTGCCGCCCGCCGCTTCCAGGGCTTCCGCTGGCGTTCGCGCGGACTCACGGCATCGACTCGGCGCGGTCGATCGTGATCGGGTGCCGTCCGGCACACCGCACGCTCGCCGCGACGGTCGGCGCGCGGTACATGGCGCTGTGAGGGGATCTTTGACTACGAAGGTCAAATCTGAATGCCTATCAGAATCTGAGCTACTATTAGATGAGCCAATCCGCGAAAGGATCGAACATGACCGCCACGAGCCCTCGCTGGACGACGACCAATGTGCCGGACCAATCGGGGCGCATCGCCGTCGTGACGGGAGCGAGCGCCGGGCTGGGCCTCGAGACCGCGAAGGTCCTGGCTGTGCGAGGAGCTCGCGTCGTCCTCGCGTGTCGTGACCTACAGAAGGCTCAACCGGCGGCGGCCGCCATCCGTGCCGAGAGCCCAAGGGCCTGCGTCCAAGTGGTGCGGCTCGACCTCGCGTCCCAGGCCTCCGTGCGTGAGGCCGCCGAAGAGATTCGATCGACGTGTCCGCAGCTCGACCTGCTGATCAACAACGCCGGCGTGATGGTGGTGCCCTCCTACCAGCGCACCGAGGACGGCTTCGAGTTGACGCTCGCGACCAACCACCTCGGCCACTTCGCCCTCACCGGGCTCGTCCTGGATCGGTTGCTCGCCACCCCCGGGTCGCGGATCGTGACCGTCAGCAGCATCGCTCACCGGCGCGGAACGATGCGCTTCGACGACCTCCAGCTCGAGCGAGGGTTTGACGCCGAGGTCGCCTACCCCCAGTCGAAGCTGGCGAATCTCCTCTTCACCTACGAGCTGCAGACGCGCCTCGAGGCGGACGGGGCTTCCACCACTGCGCTCGTCGCCCACCCGGGCCTCGCTCGGACCGACCTGTGGCTCGGGAGCTCGCTCCTCGAGCGGGTATTGGTCAATCCTCACCTGCGGATGGTCACGTCCCCGCTCATCCAGAGCGCCCAGCTCGGGGCGCTGCCCACCGTGCGCGCGGCGGTCGATCCGGCCGCCCGGGGCGGGGAGTACTACGGCCCCTCGGGGCGATGGGAGTACACCGGGTACCCGGTGCGCGTCTCGTCGACCGAGCGGTCGCACGATCGGGCAGACCAGCGTCGTCTCTGGGAGGTCTCCGAGCAGCTGACCGAAGTTTCCTTCCCCGTCCCCGTGCGCTGACGCCAGTGCCAGCCCGCGACAGGCGTACTGCCTACCACCACGGTGACCTCAGGGCGGCGTCGATCGACGCGGCGATCGAGCTGATCGGCGAACGCGGCATCCGCAGCTTCTCGCTCGCCGAGGTGAGCCGCCGCCTCGGCGTCGCGCCAAGCGCCCCGTACGCCCATTTCTCCGATCGCGACGAGCTCATCGCGGCGGTCGCCGTCCGGGCATACGAGCGCTTCTACGCCGAGCTCGCGCCCGCCATGGACCGGGCGACGCCGACCGAGCGGCTCGCGGCGATGGCGCGCAGCTACGTCCGGTTCGCCGCCGCCCACCGCACACTGTTCGAGGTTCTTTACGAGGCCGGGCTCGACAAGGATTCCTATCCGGAGCTCAAGGCGGCCGAGCAACCGATCGCGGACGCGTTCCTCGGCTGCGTCGAGGCGCTCGCGGAGGACGGCGGCGACGCCGACGCGCTGGCGACGGCGATCGAGGCCGCCGCGCACGGGCATGCCGCGCTGCTGCTCGACGGTGAGTTCGGCTCAGGAAACGACGCGGTCGAGTTGGCCGGCGAGCGCGCCGCGCGCGCGACGCTGGCGCTGATCGAGAGCCGCCACCTGCTCGCCTAGCGCGCCAGCCGCCTAACGCCCGCGCGGCGCGCGCTCTCCGGTTTGAGAGAGCGGCGCGCCGCGCGGTACCCGTGCTGACCGACTCGGAGGTCAGGCTGCAATCGCTTCCAAGCGCTCCTCGGAAACGCCTACCAGCTCGGGCGCCTCGCGCTCAATCTGGTGCTCGCGCACCAACCACAGGGCAACCGCTGCTCCGGCGATCGCGATCAGCCCGCCGATCACGAGGATCGTGTTCAGGCCGGTCAGGAACCCCTCACGGGTCGCGTGTCCAACCACTCCGCGAGCGGCGTGTGGCACGGCGGCCAGGGCCGATCCGAGCCGTCCGTCCGACGCGGCCTCGAGCAGCTGACGGGGGTGACCGCCGTTGGCGGCGGGCGTGCCCGCGGCCAGCGTCGAGATCTTGTCGGCACCGCGGCCGAGGAAGATCGCTCCCCAGGCGGCGACGCCGACGGCGATGCCGACCTGCCGGAACGTGTCGTTGATACCGGCCGCCATGCCGCTGCGCTCCTTGGGAACGACGCTGACGGCGACGTCGGCGATCACGGGGTTCAGCAGACCGACCCCGACGCCGGCGACCAGGAAACCCGGCAGCAACGCCGTCCAGCCCGACCCGGCGGTCAGCCCGGACATGAGCAGCAGGCCGGCGCCAACTCCGGCGAGCCCGATCGCCATGATCACGCGCGCCTGTAGCCGCGCCATCAGCCCGACGGCAACGGGCGCGACGAAGAACGGCGCGAGCGTGATCGGTAGGTAACGCAGTCCCGCCTGCAGCGGCGAGTAGCCGAGGTAGTTCTGCAGGTACAGCGTCAGGTACAGGAACAGGGCGAACAACGAGACCGACACGGCGAACGCGGCGAGCTGAACGCCGGTGAACGCTCGGCTGCGGAACAGCTCGAGCGGGAGCATTGGCTCGGCCACGCGCCGCTCGATTACCACGAACGCGGCGAGCATCGCCGCGGCTCCTGTCAGCAGCGACACGATCGTCGCGCTCGTCCAGCCGTCGTCGTTGCCGCGCAGCAGCCCCAGCACGAGCAGCAGCAGCGAGGTGCTGAACGTCGCCAGCCCTGCCCAGTCGATGCGAGTCGCGTTGGGATCCCGCGACTCCCGCAGCTTCGCAAAAGTCACCACGAGCGCGGCGATGCCGATCGGGACGTTGAGGAAGAAGACCCAGCGCCAACCGAGACTGTCGGTGATCGCACCGCCGACGAGCGGTCCGACCGCCACCGCTGCGCCGATGGTGGCGCCGTAGATGCCCATCGCCGTCGCGCGCTCCCGGCCGGCCGCGAACTCCTGCGCCACCATGGCGAGGGAAACGGCGAACATGGCCGCGCCGCCGATCCCCTCCACGGCGCGCGAGATGTTCAGGAACGTGGCGTCGGGCGCGAGCCCGGCGGCGAGCGACGAGGCCGCAAAGATCCCGAGCCCGGCGGCGAAGACGGCGCGCCGTCCGATTCGGTCGGCGATCGACCCGGCGGTCAGCACGACCGCGGCGAGCGCGAGCGTGTACGCGTCGATGACCCACTGCAGGTCGGTGAAACTGGCCGACAGGTCCCTTTGAATGGCCGGCAGCGCCGTGTTCACGACCGTGATGTCGAGCAGGAGCATGAACGTCGCGACGCTTACCGCCAGTAGGGTCCACCACTTTCGTTCCATCAGATACCTCCGAGTCAGGTGCTAGACTAGTCAGGCAACCTTGTAAGGCTTCCAGACAGTTCGGCCACCTTATCAGGAGTCCTGACTAAATGTCCAGTGATATCCCTCACACACCGCGTCCGCCGTTCATCGCTCTGCTGGATTACGCCTACGACGAGTTCGTTCAGGAGCTCGCGAGACGAGTCGCGACGACCGAGTACTCCGACATCCGGGTCACCCACGGATGCGTGTTCGGCAACATCGATCCCGAAAGCGGCTCGCGCCTGACCGACCTGGCCGACCGCGCCCACATGACCAAGCAGTCCGTCGGCGAGGTCGTCACCGATCTCGAGCAGCGCGGGTACGTCGAGCGCGTACCCGACCCGGACGATGGCCGGGCCAAGATCATCCGCCTGACCGAGCGCGGTCACGCGGCGCTGGTGGTGGGGCGCGGCCTCATCGACGACATCGAGCGCGACTGGGCCGAGCAGTTCGGCGAGGAGCGGATCGCCGCGCTCCGCGACGCGCTCGAGGAAGTCACGGCCGAGCGGCTTGGGGCGATCCCGGCTTAGGGTTTATGGCGCTTCGCGCGCCTTGTGGTGTGGCTTTCGTACCCCCGCGGCCTCGATCGGCGGGCGGCTCGGTAAACGGCCCTGGGGAAGAGGATCAGGGGCGGGCGCCATCGCACCCGCCAAAATCCTGCACAGCACGACAATCTCGGCCGGAATGGCGAGGCCCGTCGAGCTATGCATGAAGAGCATGTGTAATACGACAGGGCTCGGATGTGGCGCCGGTGTTGTCGTGTTGTGCAGGTTTCCCGTGACACTCGCGGCACAAAGTCGCCGGTTTGGGCGCAGGAACGGGTCGACTGCAGGCTCACGCGACCCGCATCCAACCTCACCCACCCCTCTCCCTGCCGCCTTTACCGAGCCGACCGCCAACCCAGGCGGCGGGCGCGGAAAAGCACAACCCGCCTATCCCGCGAGCCCGTGCGTATACGCGTAGTGGACCGCCTGCGCGCGATCGCGAGCGCCGATCTTGGCGAACACGTGGTTGATATGGGTCTTCACGGTCGCCTCGCTGACGACCAGCTTGTCCGCGATCTCCGCGTTCGACAGCCCGCGGGCGATCAGCGAGAGCACCTCGGCCTCGCGGGGCGTCAGCTCGTCGGGCAGGGTGCTCGCCACCGGCGCCGGCCGGGCGCCGGCGGTGGCGGCGGCGAGCAGGCGGCTGTGGACGACCGGGTCGAGCACCGCCTGATGACCCGCCGCGGCGTGGATGGCGCGGGAGATCTCGGTGATCCCGGCGTCCTTGGTCAGATAGCCGCGCGCGCCGGCCTGGAGCGCATCGAGGATCGAGGCCTCATCGGCGTGGGTGGTGAGGACGACGATCTCGGTGTCCGGCTGTGCGGCGCGGATCCGTCGGGTCGCCTCGACGCCGTCGACGCCCGGCATGCGCAGATCCATCAGCACGACGTCCGGCCGGTGGCGAGCGGCGAGCGCGACCGCTTCCTCGCCGTCGCTCGCCGCGACGACCGGCGTGACGTCCGGGGCGGTCTCGAGGAGCGTCATCAGCCCCTCGCGCACGAGCGCCTGGTCGTCCACGACCATCACGCGCACCGTCGGGCTCACGTCCGGTTCTCCGCAGCGACCGGCGGCGCGGAAGCCGGCGCCGGGAGCCGCAGCTCGACCCGCCAGCCGTCGCCGTCCGCGCCGGCGTTCAACGTGCCGCCGAGGCCGTGCGCCCGTTCGAGCATCCCCTTCAGCCCGTAGCCGCCGCCGGTGGCGGCCAGCGAATCGGCGGCCGCTGGCGCTTCCGCGCACCGGTCGTCGACCACCAGCACGACCTCGTCGTCGTCGGTCTCGCCGGCGTGGAGGGCGACCGACACCTCGGCGCCGGGGGCGTGCTTGCGCACGTTGGTCAGCGCCTCCTGGGCCACCCGTAGCACGACCTGGCCGGTCTGGCCGGCAGCCGGTCCCGGTCGCCGTCGATCGTGAGCTCGATCGGCGTATCGCCGGCGGACCGGTAGTCAGCGACCAGCGCCTCGATGCCGGCGGAGGCAGGGACGGCGTCGCCTCGCAGCGCGCCGACGGCGTAGCTCGTCTCCCGAAGACCCTCTCGCGCCAACTCGTGGGCGCGCTGCACTCGCGCGAGGATGCTGGCCCGATCGGCTCCCTGCTCGATCAGCGCCTTGGTCGCCTCGAGCTGGATCGTCAGGCCGGCGAGCGCGTGGGCGAGCACGTCGTGGATGTCGCGCGCGATTCGGGTCGACTCCTCGAGCCGCGCCGCGCGGAGCTGCTCCTCGTGTGAGCGCTGGGTTTGCGCCAACAGCAGCTCGGCCTGCTCCGCGCGCTGCACCGACTGTCGTCGTCCCGACGCCGCCAGGAGCCCGGCGCAAAAACCGAGCGAATACGTCAGCGTGCCCACTGCGCTGTGCTTGTAGATCAACGTCGAGATGGAGAGCGCGAGGATCCCGACGAGCGTCACCGGCACAGCCTTGGAGAGCTCCACCCGCAATCCCGCGACGATGGCGGCAAGGAAAACGAACGCGCTGGCGCCGCTGTTTGGCGCCGCTCCGATGAGGAGGCCTCCGGCACCGGCCATCACGTAGATGTCGGGCGTGACGGTTCGCTGCTTGGGCCGCGCTGTCCACACCAGGTACGCGATCACGGCGGCCGCGAGTGCGGGGATGACGACCAATGACCGTGCGCCAACGCTCGGATGGCGGTCGGCGCTGGCCACCACGGACCAGACAATCAGCGCGAGACCCGCCAGACGGATCGCGGTAGACGTCCGGAAATCGAGGCGACTCAGAAGGTACGCAGTCGCTGGCCGGAAACGCCACGAGCGGGACCCGCGAATCGCGGGCCCCGCTCGTCCGGCCTGTCGCCTTGATCAGGCAAGCTGCAGCTCGCGCCTGCCCTGCAGCTGGCTCCGGCGCAGCGCCACGAAGAGCGTGCGGCCGACGACCTCGAACACCGCCATCGCCAGCAGCGCCACCGTCCACGCCTCCTGACTCGTGATCGAGTGCTGCGCGCTGAAGTGGAGGATCGAGGACTCGCCGCCGTGGGTGATCCAGACGATGAACGCGAACCTCGAACCCATCCCGAGCACCCAGAAGAACGCCGACGCCCATCCGGCACGCGCGAAGACCTCGCCACCGTCCCCGACGCGCATCTTCAGCGTGTAGGCGCTCGTGATGCCGATGAGCGCGCCGAGCGAACCGAGGGCGGCGACCAGGACGAGGTCGTTTCCGGCGGTTGGAATGCCGTGGAGGTAATTCATGATCGCGACCCCGACGATGACCAGTGCGCGAATCAGAGACTTCGTCGTGAGCGGCTTCTCCTTGATCTGAAGCAGAACGAGGAGGACCAGCAGAGAATCGAGGATGTAGTCAGTTGTTGTCATGGGAGGATCGTTCCGCGCCGGCGGTGTTTGCACATCGGCGTCCGGGTTGATCCGCGGGTGGAGATCGCCCCGGTTCTCCACCCACGGGTGGAGATCAGGTATCAAACCGGCATGGACGTCAGCGATCTCGACCCCGACACGCAGAGGCTGGTCCAGCACCTCCTCGACCAGGGGGTCGGTCGCCGAGAGCTCAGCGAGGCGATCGAAACCGGATGGCTCGGGCCGCTGGCGCTCGAGGTGGCGCTCCGGGGACCCGGCAAGCCCGTTCCGTTCGCCCAGGCGGCTGCGGACGCCGGCTTGGAGTACGAGGAGGCGGCGGCGCTGTGGCGCGCGCTGGGATTTCCGGACCCGCTGTCCTGGGACACGGCACTGTGGCCGTCGCAGGTCCAGACGCTGGGCACACTGGCGGAGATGGGCAAGGCGGGACTCGGGGACGACACCGCGCTGCAACTGGCGCGCGTGATCGGCAGTTCGGTCGCGCTGCTGGCCGAGGCTCTGGTAGACGCCTTTCGGGTGAAGGTGGAGATGCCGGCGCGCAACGCCGGCACGCCCTACTCGGAGGTGGTCGACGACTACGCTCGCGCGGCCCCTGGCCAGTTGTCGGCGCTGAGCGACGCGATCGGGGACGTCCTGCGCGCCCACGTCGTCGCGGTGGGCCGCTCGCGGTGGGCGCTCGACGAGTCGCAGGCCACGGTTACACGCGAGCGCACCGTCGGGTTTGCGGATCTCGTCGGCTATACGGCCAACGCGCGCTATCTCTCACCGTCGGAGCTCGCCGGGGCGATCAGCCGCTTCGAGTCCGTGGTGGGGGAGGCCGTGAACAGGACGGGAGGCCGGGTGGTGAAGCTGATCGGCGACGAGGCGATGTTCGTCCTCGAGGATCAGCACCGGGCCTGCGAGCTGGCCCTGCAGCTGGCCAGCGCGCTTGGGGCCGACGAGCGACCGCTGACCGTGCGCATCGGTCTGGCTTCCGGCGAGGTCGTGGCCCACCACGGCGACTACTACGGCGAGGTCGTCAACCTCGCCGCCCGGCTCGTGAAGGTAGCCGACCCGGGTGAGGTTCTCGTGTCCCGATCGGTCGCCGAGCAGGTCTCGGGGGAAATCGGCCTGGAGGAAGTTCAGACGCCGCCGCTCAAGGGCTACGACCGCGGCGTTTCGGCGTTCCGGCTCGCGCGCACATGACGCCGCTCAGCGGTTGAGCGGCAGGATCAGCACCGACGGCTGCTCCGGCCCGTGCAACAGCTCGACGTCGACGGCCTGAAGCGTCGTCGCGGTCAGCGGGTCCTCGCCGGTGCCGGGGTTCCGGGCGTACCGCGGGTGAGCGCCGGATGAGACCTGGAGGCGGATGCGGTGGCCGGAGGCGAACCGGTGGCCCATCGGCCATAGGCCGAAGGCGACGCGCCACGTGCCGTCCGGGAACTGCTCAAAGCGCCCTGGCGCGATGCGGGCAAGCGCATCACAAACGTTCAACGAGGCGCCCTCGGGATCCACGTCGCAGACGCGCGCGAAGACGTCGAAGTCCGACGAACTCGCGCGTAGCCACAGCTCCACCTGGACGGGTCCGATCGCCTCGGTCGGAGATGTCAGCGCCGCAGTCGTGTAGGTCAGCACGTCTACGCGGGCTTCGAGCGCGCGGTTGTCGACGACGGGCTCGCGCGAGAGCAGCACCGGACCGCCCACCGACGGGGTCGGGTCGCGCGGGTCGTACCGGTACCCGTCGCTGGAGGCGGAGCCCGGTCGTTCCGGATCCAGGCGCCGATCGTCGCCCAGCCACAGGCGCCGCTCGTCGAGGTCGGGCGGCGGCCAGCCGGGCAGATCGCGCCACCCGCCCCCGGCTCGTTCGCCGGTGAGGTACACGCGGACGGTGGCGGGCGGGACGAGCCGGTCATCGTCGAGCAGGCGGGCTCGGAGCCACGCCAGCCCGTCCCGCACGCCCGCGGTCACGAGGCCCGGCGCCGTGTGCGTCCACGGGCCGATCATCAGCCGTGGCTCCCGGCCGGCGGCCCGGAGCGCAGCGAAGTCCTCGAGCATCCACGGCAGGAAGATGTCCTGCCACCCGCCGATGAGCTGGACGGGCGCCGTCACCTTGGCCACGCCGCCGGCGAAGTCGCGCACGGCCCAGTATGAGTCGTCGCGCCCGGTGTGGGCGAGCCCCTCGCGAAACCACGAGACCTCGGCTCCCGTCGCGCGCTCATCGAGATCGACGAGCGGCAGATCGGAGAGCTGGGTGGGCAGCCGGCGCAGTGCCCGCGCCATCGCCAGGGGCGCGAATCGGCGCTCCTGCTCGGCGACGAGTACGAGCCAGGACGCGACCGTCTCCAGCGACAGGCTGCCGCCCGCGTAGGTCTGGCCGTGGAACTGAGACGCGCTCACCTGAATCGCCAGTCCCACCAGGTCATCGCCGGCGTCCGGCGCGACCGCCCACTGGACGAGACCCAGGTAGCTCGGGCCGAGCATCGCGATCCGCTCCGAATGCCAGGGCTGCTCGCGAATCCAGCGCAGCGTCGCGAGACCGTCGGCGCGCTCGTCGAATGGACTGAACTGTCCCTCGGAGCCGAACGTGCCCCTCACGCTCTGGATAACCACCTGAAGGCCCCGCTCGGCGAGCAGCCGTCCGTAGATCAGCCCGACCAGCTGCCGGCGCCCGTACGGCGAGCGGATCAGGACGGTTGGCTGGGGCTCGGAGCGGGCCGACCGCGGGACCCACCGGTCCGCCAGCAGCACGGCGCCGTCGTCCATCGTCGCCCGCAGGTCCTGCTCGCACACGACGTCGTGCGTCGCCGCGCGCGGCAACCGCATACGCCGGGCGAGAATCTCGCTTCCCGCGGTCATCGCGGCGCCGGGTCGCGGATCAGCTCGTTGGTCGAGCAGTGGATACCGCCGCCGTTGCGCTGGACTTCGTCGTACGGGATCGTGATGACCTCGACGCCGCGCCGGCGCAGTCGCTCAGCCGTCCTCGGGGTGCCGTCGGCCATGACCACGCGGCCCGGACGCAGACAGAGCAGGTTCAACGCCCACGGCCGTTCGCTCGGGTCCGCTTCCACCAACTCCATGCCGCGGCGTTTCAGATCCTCCATGAACGTGTACGGGAGGCCGACGACATCGACGAGCGCCGTGCCCGCGTCGACCATCGCGAGGTGGACGTCCAGATGGATGCTGTAGCCGGCGAGCGGGACGGTGATCAGCTCGATGCCCTGTAGCCGCAGAAGCACCTCGAGCTGCCGGGCGCCTTCCTCGTTGCACCGCACGGACGTCCCCAGCGCGGCGAGATCGGGGCCGAGCTTGACGAACGACCCTCCCTCGATCGTGCCGGTCCCCGTGATCGTGCCCAGCACCGGCACGCCGAGCGCGCCGAGCAGACGCGTCGCATCGCGCTCCTCGCCGCGACGCATGCGGACGGCCATCCGGCTCACGATCGCGCCCCCCTCGATCACCAGGAACGGATCGCGCATGTACATCGCCTTGATGAACCGGCCGCCCAGCGGATCGAGTTCGTCCACCTGAACTCCCTCGGCGCGCAGTGTCGCGACGAGTTGCTCGTGCTCGGCCCGGATGACCGCCAGACGCGGCGGGTCGCGCTCGGTCCAATACCACATGCCGCCCGGGTCAACGAGCGCGCCGATCTCCTCGTCCCACGCGTTCGGATCGATTACGTCGAACTCGTCGCCGGGGCGCCGCACGACGGCCCGGCGCAGTCGTCCGACCTCATCACAGGCTCCCCAACGAGCTCCCCAAGATGCTTCGAGGTCCTCGAGGAACGATGGCTCGGCTGCCGGCAGCATCCGCTCCTGCGCGGCCTCGCCGGGGTCGCGCGCGCGTGTAACGGACGCAGAGGCAGAGGCGGGATCGTCGATCATGTGACCTCCTCGTGGAGCACCCGGTCGGCGAGTACGCCGAAAGCCTCGATCGCCGCGGCCAGGTCGTGTTCGTCAGTGTCCTCGACCGGCGTGTGACTGAGACCGCCGATCGACGGGGCGAAGATCATCGCGGCCGGCAGTACGCGAGCGACCTCGGCGGCGTCGTGCAGCGCACCGCTGATCAGGACGCGATCCGAGCCCGTGGTCTCGACGCAGGCCTCGCGGGCGTGCCCGACCAGCCGCTCATCGAATGCGGTCGGAGCGATCTCCCACAGGACCTCGAACTGGACCTCGCAGCCGCGTTGATCGGCCGCGAGCTCGGCCGCTGCGCGCGTTTCGTCCAGCATCCTCGCCAGCTCGTCGGCGCCGGCGTGGCGCAGATCGACGGTCATCTCGGCACGGCCCGGGACGATCGTTGCGGCACCCGGCGAGAGCTCGAGCAGGCCAGTGGTCGCGGTGCCGCCACGGTCGCGCGCGATCTCCTCGATCGCCAGGGCAGCGGCCGCTGCTGCGAGCCCGGCATCGCGCCGCATGTCCATCGGCGTCGTGCCGGCATGGGCTGCCTGGCCGAGAAATCGAATCCAGTGGCGTTCGACGCCCACGCAACCGCCCACCGCGGCCGCGCGCAGCCGCTCGCGTTCGAGGACGGGACCCTGCTCGATGTGCAGCTCGAGATATGCCATCAACCGTGACCGGCGGGAACCCGCCTCGAGCGCGCGGCCGAGATCGATCCCGTCTGCAGCCAACACATCCTGGAGCCGGTCGCCTTCGCGATCGACGAGCGCTCGCGCGTCCTCTACCGCAAGGGCGCCGGCAAATGCGGAGCTCCCGAACAGGCTGCGACCGAAGCGGGCCCCCTCCTCGTCGGCCCAGTCGACGAGCGCGAGCGAACGCGGCGGACGCTCCGCTTGGTCGGCCCACCGTCGCAGAACAGCGAGTCCGGCCATCACGCCGAGGGCGCCGTCGAGCCAGCCGCCCGCGGGCACTGAGTCCAGGTGCGACCCGAGCGAGAGGGCCAGCTCCCGCTCGCCCTCCAGCCAGGCCCACAGGTTCCCGGCCTCGTCGCGCTCGGGCTCGATGCCGATCTCGGCGAGCAGCTCCGCCAGAAACGCGCGGGCCTCGTGCCACGGCTCGGTCCAGGCGACGCGCCGAGCACCGGATGCACCGCCCGTGCGGCGGTCGAGCTCGCGCAGCTGGACGATGACCCATGAAGCGTCGATCCGCGGGCCGACAGAAGTCCTCATCGAGGAGATGAGCCTAACGCCGATGCCCGTGAGGACCGTCAGCGAACGCGAACGGGTGTGCCGGGCAGCCGGTTTACGCCGATCGTCCGCACGAGCCAGTCGATTGAGCCGTTCGCCAGTCGGATGCAGCCGTGGCTGGCGGCTGATCCGAGCGGATCCAGGAGGCTCGCCCCGCCCCGGCCATGAATGCCGACCGTTCCGTCGCCGCCGTCGAACTGCTGCAACACGTCGCTGTGCGCGGTCAACTCGAGGACCCAGCTGCCGAGGAAGTCGCTCGGATGCCAGGGGATCGCCCACGCGATCGCGAACAGGCCGACCGGCGTCGGGGTGCTCGGTTTCCCGACGACGACGCTGATGGTGCGAATCGGCGTCCCGGCCCGGTAAACGGTGAGGGTTCGCCGTGCGGTCGAAACCTCGATGCGCCACAGGGTCTGCTTCATGAACACCTTGTTGGCATTGACCCAGCCGGCTGCAAAGTTGGGTCGCCAGGGAAGCCGGACCTGCACCCAGCAACGGCCGTCGGTGGCCCGAGGGCGCGCGAGGATCAGCAGCCATGGAGCGTCCGTCGGCGCAAGCCAGCGTGCTGGGCGCAGGCTCTTGCCGGGCGGTCGGTCGAAGACGGCGGTGTGCGTTTCGATTTCCGCCCGCCAAGCGACCGCGTGCCGGGGCCCGCTGACGGCAGCTCCGCCGAGCGCATTCGAGCACACCGAACCTTTCGCCTGGGCGTTCGCGACCGGCAGCACGGCAGCGCACGCGACCAGTAACCACACCACCACGAGGATCCGTCGCATCCCGGGCATCCTGTCGCGGACGTTAGCCCATGGTGGCGAACTCCGGTCGGGGTGTGACGACTCGACGACCAGTTCGTAAATCAAGCGAGGAAACCATTCTCTTGGGGGTTTCGAATGGATAGGAATCGTTGGATCATGGTCGCGGCGGCAGTTGCGGTGGTCGGTGCCAGCACGATCGGTGCGGCCCTTGCCGCGCCGGGGTCGAGCCGGGCACGGCAAAGGCTTCCGGTGGCCAGGCTCGTAAAGATCGCTCAGGGCACAGCGAGCGGACTGGGGGACTCCCACGTCAAGGCCGCCCTGGTGGTCGTGACGACCAAGAATGCCGCCGAGAACTGGATGGAACCGGGAGCAATCCCGCCGGGTCCGACCAACCCGCGGGCCTACGTGATCGTGCTCCAGGGGCGGTTCTTCTGCCAGGTCTGCAGTGCACCCGCCGGAGCGCAATTGCCCCATGGGCACTCGGCGCAGGTCATCTGGGTCCCGGGAAGAGGCGTCACGGATTTCGGACTGACCGCGCACACGCCACCCGGGTTGAAGAAACTCGGCCGTGTGGTGGCCATCGGCGTTGGTGCACCAAATTACCCCGAGGGTCGTCACCGGTAGCCGCCGTAGTGAGCAATGGCGCAATATGCGCCATTATTGGTGGCGCACATTGTGAAGTTCGTTAACAACCCGGGACCGGCGAGCTATAGCATTGTCGCGTCTCACCACGGTAGCCGGCGCGTGAGGAGTCGCGGCTGCGTGCGTTCGGGGCCGCGGGAGCACAGCAAAAGTTGCATATGAGGTAGGCGTCATGGCGAGATACCTGATCACGGGCGGAGCAGGTTTCATCGGATCGCACCTCGCCGACGCGCTGGTGGCGAGACAAGACGACGTCGCTATCCTCGACGACTTCAGCACCGGTCGCCGGTCGAACCTGGAGCACCTCGTCGCGAGCGAATTGATTGAGCTGATCGAGGGATCCGTCACCGACTCCAAGCTCGTAGGCGGACTGATGGCCAACTGCGACCGGTGCCTGCACCTCGCCTCGACGGTCGGTGTGCAACTCGTCGTCGCCTACCCCCTCGAGACGCTGCAAAGGATCGTGCGCGGAACCGACGTCGTGATCTCGGCGGCGGCCGCACAAGGCAAGCGTATTCTGTTCGCTTCGACCTCAGAGGTCTACGGCAAGAGCTCGAACGGACCGCTGAGCGAGGACTCGGACCGGGTACTCGGCTCGATCCAGAAGAGCCGGTGGTCCTACGCGATCGCCAAGTCCTACGGAGAGGCGCTCGCGCAGGGATACCACCGCGAGTACGGCGCCGACACGACCATCGCGCGCCTGTTCAACACGATCGGACCGCGTCAGATCGGCGCTCACGGGATGGTCGTGCCACGGCTCGTGCGCCAGGCGATCGCCGGCGAGGACCTCACCGTATTCGGCGATGGATCCCAGGCGCGGTGCTTCATGCACGTGCAGGACGCGGTGGCGGCACTGCTCGCGCTCGCCGACGACGAGCGGGCCAGCGGTCGCGCATACAACGTCGGTAGTCCGGAGTCGATCACGATCGAGGAGCTCGCCGAGCGGATCGTAGAGCGGGTGGGGTCGCGCTCGCGTATCGCCCACGTCCCATACGAGCAGGCATACGACGACGGCTTTGAGGAGCTCGGCCGGCGTACGCCGGACGTCACGGCGCTGCATGAGCTCACCGGCTGGCGGCCGCAGCGAAATCTCGATCAGGCCCTCGAGGACGTGATTGCGTTCCAGCGGGCCGAGCTGGCGCTCGAGGCGAAGGCGAGGTTCGCCGCCGAACGGAATGGATCGCGGGCTGAGCTCGGCGTTCGGGCAACGGGGTGAGCGCCATGCGGGTGCTCGTCACGGGCGGCGGCGGGTTCATCGGCTCGCACCTCGTGGCGGCTCTCGTCGAGCGCGGCGCCAACGTCCGTGTCCTTGACAACTTCGCCAGCGGCCGGCGGTCCAACCTGAGCGATCTGGGCGGCGAGGCGGAGCTGATCGAGGGCGACATCCAGAGCTACGAGCGGGTCGACAAGGCGGTGGCCGGGTGCGAGATCGTTCTCCACCAAGCCGCTCTGCCGTCGGTCCCGCGCTCGATCCAGGATCCGCTGACGAGCAACGCCACCAACGTGACAGGGACGCTCAACGTGCTGCTGGCCTCGCGCGACCGCGGCGTCCGCCGGGTCGTATGCGCATCGTCGTCGTCCGTGTACGGCACGGCCTCGGGCAAGGCGGCGAAGCGCGAGGAGCAAGCGGCGGTCCCGATCTCTCCGTACGCAACCGCGAAGCTCGCCAGCGAGCACTACGCCCGGAGCTTCCACGGCGTGTACGGCCTTGACGCGGTGGCGCTCCGCTACTTCAACGTGTTCGGGCCGCGGCAGGACCCGGCCTCGCAATACGCGGCGGTGATCCCGACCTTCATCACCGAGCTGATGGCGGGCCGGTCGCCCGTCATCTTCGGCGACGGCGAGCAGTCGCGTGACTTCACCTACATCGCCAACGTGATCCACGCGAACCTGCTCGCGATGGAGGCGCCAGGCGTCGCCGGCAAGGTCTATAACGTCGCCTGTGGGGAGCGCGTGACCGTGAACCGGCTGGTCCGTGAGCTGCGAGATCTGCTCGGCGTCGACATCGAGCCCGTGCACACGACGCGGCGGCCGGGCGAGGTCGAGCACTCGCTCGCCGATCTCTCGCTCGCGCGCCGCGAACTCGGTTATGAGCCCGTCGTGGCGCTGCGCACGGGGCTCGAGCGCACGATCCAGTACTTCCGCGATGAGGAGCTGGCGACCGATACCACCCGACTGACCGCGTCGTATGGACGCTGAGCTGTCAGCGGCGGTCGGATTCGTCGTCGGCGGCGCCGCGACGCTCGCCACCACTCCGGCGGCGATCGCCGCCGCCAGGCGCCTGAACTTCTACGACCGTCCCCACGACTACCACCAACACGATGCTCCGACCCCGTTGCTCGGCGGCACGGCCGTACTCGCAGGGTTTCTTATCGGCGCGATCGCGGTGGGTGTGTCCGGCAGGCTCGCCGTACTGCTCGCGTGCGCCGTCGCTCTCTGGCTGCTCGGGACGCTCGACGACTGGATCCCGGTCGCGCCGGTCTGGCGCGTGCTGGCCGAGATCGCGGCTGCTCTGGCGCTGATCTCGGCCGGCCTCGGGTGGAAGACGTCAGCCGGCGGAGCCGTTGACGAGGTGCTGACGGTGGCGTGGGTGGTGGGGCTGGTCAACGGCTTCAACCTGATGGACAACCTTGACGGGGCGTGCGGTACCGTCGCATGCGTGTCGTCCGCGGGGATCGGAACGCTCGCGGCAATCGACGGCGAGCCGGTGCTCGCGGGGCTGGCGTTCGCCGTCACCGGGGCTTGCCTGGCGTTCCTTCGTTGGAACCTCGCGCGACCGGCGAAGATCTTCCTCGGCGACGGCGGCAGCCGGCCGATCGGATTACTGGTAGCCGGCCTCGCGATGGCGACCTGCCGCCAGCTGAAGCTCGGGGACGCGAACGTGCTCGCCGGGGCGCTGCTGGTCGGGCTCGTGATCCTCGACACCGCGCTCGTGACGGTCTCGCGCACTCGCCGCGGGGTCACACTCATGACCGGCGGCCGCGACCATCTGACCCACCGGCTGCTGCTCGGCCGTCGCTCGCCGCGAGCCGTCGCCGGCGTGCTGGCGGCCACGCAGGCGATCGTGTGCGCCTGCGCGATCATCGGGGCTCGGCTAGGCACCGATGTCCTCTGCATTCTCGCCGTCGTGGCGGTCGTGTTGGGGGCGCTCGCGATCGCCGTGCTCGACATGCCCCATTGGCGCCCGCAGGGAATCGCCGTCCGCGCGGCGCCCGTAGCGCAGCCGAGCGTGGCGGCGGCCGTGGCGCAGCCGGCCGCGGCCGTGGCGCCGTCGGCAGGGCGTCTGTCCCGCTATGCCGCGGGACCTCGCTCAGCTGACCGTGATCGCCAGCTGCGGTGAGTAGGCCGTGTGCGCGCTCGGCGAGAGCCTGCGCACGCGCGAGTGAAAAACGTATGTCCCAGCGCCGGCGTCAGGCGTGAAGTTCTGATTGGTGGCGGTCGTGCCCGTCGTCAAATCCGAGAACGTCGAGCTGCCCGGACGCTTGATCTGGACGTCGTACACATACCCGGCGGGCGGCGGGGCGGATGCCCACTGGATGTTGAACGTGGTCGCGGTCGTGCCCGTCGTTGGCGTGCTCGACATCGACACATCCATGTGGCCGACGTGGCCGCTCTCGCTGTCTGTCACCGTATAGTCGCCGGCGGCGGCGAACTGGTAGCTAAATGAGCCGCCGGGGGCGATCAGCCCCGAGTCGAACAGGGCGGTTCCGGAGCCATCGGTGATCGAGTGGCTGCTGCCATCGGCCGAGGGCGTGCTCCAGTAGACGGTCGTCCCGAACGGCTCTCGCGCCGTCGTCGGGACGTAACCGGTGTCCTGAACTTCCACGGGACACAGCTGTTCCCCACTGGTGCTGGCGGCGCCGGTGCCGCCGTTCGGCTGCGTGTAGCCGACGGCCAGCACGTGGTTGCCGGTGAACGTGGAGCCGAACAGGAACCCGCTATCCCCCGGCGATGGGATACCCGGCGCGCTCTGTGCGACCGACCACGTGCTGCCGTTCCAGTGCTCGATCAGTGGAGCCGAGTCTCCTATCGGATCGACGTACTGCAGGCCGAACGCCCAGACGTCATTCGGCCCGACCGCGGTTACCGACTGCAGGGATCCACCGTTGACCGACGGATTCGGGACGGCAACGGTAAGCCACTGGGTCCCGTCCCAGTGCATCGCAATTGGCGTCGACATTGTTCCGTTGGACGATGCGCCGACCGCCCAGGCGTTGGTTGCCGAGCTGACCGCGACGCCGTTGAGCCCCGAGGGCGTGCTCAGGGTCGGCGTCGCCACTTGCTGCCACACGGATCCGTTCCAGTGCATTATGAGGGGAACCTGCCCACTGCCGCCGCCTGTTATCTCGAGGCCCACCGCCCAGGCGTCGTTTATGGCGTCGGTCGCGACGTTGATCAGCTCGCCGCCGTCACCGATCGGCACGTCGTTCGAGATCGACCAGCTGGTGCCGGAGAAATGTTCGATCAGTGGGACCTCGACGTTTCCGGCGTTGACGGTGACGCCGGCGGCCCACACATTCGAGGGGTCTGTCGACGCCGCGCTCTCGAGCAGGGTCGGCAGGAATGTGGAGCCGTTCATGAACGTGGGCGGGTCGGAGATCGTCCACGACGTGCCGTTCCACACCTCGGCGAACGCTCGGCTTGGATCGGTGCCGGCGGGCGCCCACCAGCCCACTGCGACCGCTGAGGTCGGCGAGTTGCGCGTGATTCCCGAGAGTAGGCTGTCGTCGCCCTGGCCCGGGGTCGTCATCGGCAGCCATTCCGTGCCGTTCCATTGCTCGACGATCGGGCGTTCGGTGGTGCTGGAGATCGACCTGAACCCGGCCGCCATGGCGTCGCCGGCTGAGTCGGCCGATGCCGATAAAAGGAATGCGCTGTCACGTGTCCAGGATGGCGCGAGACCCCACAGCGGCCCGCAGGCGGCCGCTTGTGCGGAAGCGATTGGCATCGCTGCGAGTACCCCAGTGCAGGCGACGACGAAGGTAAGGCCAAGGTGGCGGCGCACGTTTCCCCCCCGTTCGGGTTGTTAGGCGAAAACATACGCCCCTCAGTCCCGCCGCAGACCGGTCGTTTGCCAGTTAACGGGAGGTTCAGTGAGAAACGATGTGGATTCTCCCCGGTGGGTTAACGCCTGCCCGGCGCGCGAACATCTAGAAGACGCTCGGCAGTATCGAGGAGTTGCTCCACCACTTCCACGGCTTCGCCTCGCTCGCCCTCAAGGACAACGGCGCCATGGACGGCGCGTGTAAGGGCCATCAGTGCTTGCTCGGGTCGCTCGCGCGCCGGGACTGTATTGGCGAGCAACGCGAGCACGCCATCGCCACGGGAGAGGTCATGCGGGTCCCAAGACGCGCCTGGGCGGTACTGGCTGAAGACGATGAGGCCGACCGGTATTGCCCCGGCGCCGACGCTCCCTCCGAGGCTCATGACGTCGTGGTCGATCTGGCTGAAGCCGTCCGCTCGGATGGAGAGCGGCTTCGGATACGGATGGACGAGCCCCTCCCCGTCGAGCGCGGCGAGGTCATCCGAGTAGTAGAGCGCGCCGGCGCGAACCAACTCGGCGACGAGCGTCGTCTTGCCGCTGAACGTCGGTCCTGGCATCACGATCGCGCGGCCGTCGAGCGCAACGACGCCGGCATGAACGAATATGTGGTCAGGCGCTTGCGCTGCGATAAAGGCGCGTAGCTGAGCGTCGAGCACCTCGAGCGCAACCTCGAAGTCGGAGCTCCCCGGGAGCGACTCACCCGGATGCTCGATCCTGTAGGACACCCCGTCTCTGGTGATCAACTTGAACTCGTGGTCCTCCGGTACCCACCCGCACGATCGCCATCCGGGCGGGAGGATCGCCCGTACGCGTGACAGCAGTTCCGCGGACCCGACCTCGACCGAGACCGGGACGCCGAAGGCTTCGAAAGCGATCCGGTGCCGAGCGTCGATCGGAGCCGTGTCTGACGACATCGATGGTCAGCTTCCTGGTCCGATCGGCGAGCCCAGCGTCAGTGGCTCGGCAGCTCGTAAGCCCGTTGCACGACGCCTCGTGATCGCGAGGCGAATCAGCGCCTGGATCGCGAGTCTGCCATCGACGGTCGCGCTCGCGATCGTCCCGTCCGGGCTCACGAGAACCGCCGCCGGAGTCGCCTTCAGCCGGTATGAGGCGATGAGTACGTCGAGCTCGTTCGACTCTGCCGCCAGGTCCGGATCATCTTCGTATATCTCGTGAAGCGATCGGCCGGTTCGCGCCGCAGCCTCTTCGTATCGGAGGTACGTGGCGAGGCCGACGAGTCCGATCGTCAGCTTTCCAGCGAGGGCTTCGCGCCAACGCTGCGCCTCCGGGGCGAGGACGGAGCAGGGGCCACAACCAGGCGCACCGAATACGAGCGCAATTGGCCGTCCGGGGGCGCGCAGGTCATCGAGGGTGAATGCGTTGCCGTTTGCATCCCGGGCCGTGAACGCCGGCGCCAGGGCCCCCACCGCGAGGCCCGGCGGCACCGCGTTGGCGATCCTGCGCACCCCGACGAGCTCCTCGCGCAGGCGCCGGCGCTCGCGCCATAGCTGGAGCACGGCAACGAGCAGCGAGAATGTCGAGCCAAAGAGCAGGAGGACGACCGGCGCGGACGCGCCGTGAGTTGCGATCCCAAGGTCGGTCGCAGAACCGGACCCCGCGACGACGACAAAGCCCGCCAGCGCCGCGAGCACGCCGTTGCGAACTATTTGGCGACGGCTCGCCGGCGCGGAGTGGATGTTGCCAAAGCAATGGCAATCGGGTGTCTTTCCGCGGGCCAGAGCGTTGACGATGCCGACGCTGGAGACGACCAGCAGTAGGAGTGCCGCAACCGCTCCCCACTTGGCCGAGGGCCGGACGAGAAGCGCGGCGGCGGTGGCCAGTTCGATCACCGGGAGCGCGACTGCGCCAAAACCCACCAGGGACTCGCCGACCCCGAAGTCGAGCAGCGCGCGCCGGGAGCCGGGAAGATCGAGCAGCTTGCCCACGCCCGCGACGATGAAGATCCCGGCGAGCACCAGCCTTGCCGCGAGCGCTGCCGTACCCATGCGCTAACTCTAGTGGTCCCCTAGAGGAGGGGAGCGGTGCACACGGTCGTGTCGCTCGAGCAGCATGTGGTGGATGGCGGCGGGCACGTTGGGCATGTCCCACCAGGAACTTCGCTGGCGCAGACTGAGCATTGGCACTCGCACGTACCGCCGGGACAGGTGGAAAACAAGCACCCTGAACCGCTCCTTTGACCGCCGTGACAGGTGCACACGGTGATATGACAGGAGTTGTTGCTTCCGGCGCAGCAGCCCTCGAGACACGACTTGCCGGGGTTTTGCTGACAGCAGTGGTTCGAAACGCAATCTTTGTTTCGCCCGCAACCCGTGCAGCCGGACGGGAGCCCCGAGGCGGCCAGCGCGGCGGACGGCACGATGCTCGTGATCAGCGACGTGCCGGCGGCCGCCGCCGCGCCGGCGAACCCGACGCGGCGGATCATGTCGCGGCGCGAGAGTCCGTTGCCGTTGCCCTCCGCACCGGGGAGGACGACGAGCGGCGTCAACATCAGGCCGAGGCGCTCGAGCTGAGACACGGCGTCCGCGACGTCTGCCTCACTGACGCCGTTGCCCAGATGTTGTTCGGCGGTCCTCGCGATTTCGCCGGCCGTCGTGCGACCGTCGCTGCAGTCGAAGACGATCGCCGCGAGCGGCTTCAGACAATGCGCCTCCTTCGACCGCGTGTCATAAATCACGGTCTCGTCGCCGACCGGCTCGATCAGAAGTCCCTCTGATCGCGCTGCCGGAGTACCTGTCTCCCAAGCATGCATAAATGCCTCCGACTGAACAAACCGAGCCGCGTCGGATCTCGAAGCTCAGGGCGGATAATACCCCCAGCTCGTGACGCGGCCGAAATTTCCTCGTCTTCGGCCTAAAGTGAGGCGGTGGCTGATTCCAGCCGTTCTGAGCAGGTGGCCCGCGTTGAGGCAGCCGCGAGCAACCTGCGAATCGATGCTGCGACAGGCGAGGTACTTCAAGCCTTTCACGCCGCCGGGGTTAGAGGTGTGCTGCTGAAGGGCCCTGCGCTCGCGGCGTGGTATGCCGACGAGCCGACGCGCTCCTATCTGGACTGTGACCTGTGGGTCGGCCCCGCGGATCTCGAGGTCGCGGAGGAGGTGCTCACGAGGCTCGGATTCGGCCTGCTCGTCGATGAACGCGGTCTTCCAGCATGGTGGCAGGAGCACGCGAGCAGCTGGTCGCGAGACGTCGACGGGGTAGTCGTCGATCTGCATCGGCGCTTGCAAGGGCTGGGCGTCGACGACCAGACGGCGTGGCGGTCGTTGTCAGCCACCACCGAAACGATCACCGTCGGCGGCCACCCGGCGCTCGTGCTCAGCGTCCCCGCGAGGGCACTTTACGTGACCCTCCATGCCAGTCATCACGGCCACGCTTGGGGCAAGGCGCTCTCGCACCTCGACCGCGCGCTCCGGGCGGTCGACGAATCGGATTGGGTAAGTGCAGCGTCGCTTGCCGAGCGGTTGGACGGGATCGACGCGTTCGCGACCGGCTTGCGCCTCGTCCCGCAGGGTGCCGAGCTCGCGGCTCGGCTGTCGTTGGCGGAGACGCAATCCGTGAATGTCGCGCTCCACGCGAGCTCGCCCCCTCCGATTGCGCTCGGCTTCGAGCAACTCGCGCGGGCCGCCAGCGTCAGGGAGTTCCTCACGATCATTGCCCGCAAGGCAGTGCCCCCGCCCGGATTCGTGCGCCATTGGTGGCCGCCCGCCGCGCGAAACCGCCGGATGCTCGTGCTCGCTTACCTCTACCGCCCGCTGTGGCTCCTCCGCCACGCACCGCGCGGGGCGCGGGCCTGGCTGGTGGCTAGGCGCGAGGTCCGCGCCCGCCGGTGAGCAACCCGCTGATCTGTGGGTGCTACTCCGGGGGTCGCGGCTCGGGCGAGCCGCCGACGTCCCGATTGAGTGCACCCGTCTGACGGCGTTCTTTGGATCCGTTTGCGCCGGTCTGCGTGTAGTACTTCGGCGAGTAGTACCCGTAACCCAGGGTCGCGGTCACGCCGGTAGCAACCACACCGACCGGGGTGCCCCCTGCGGCTTCGACCACCCTCTGAAGCCGGGCTACCGTGTCGCGGCCGGACCAGTTCATGCGCGCCACGATGACCACCCCCGAGACCTGCCGCATCAGGGGCAGGGCATCGCTCACCGCCAGCGCCGCAGGTGTGTCGATGATCGCGAGGTCGCATCTGGTTTCAATCTCCGAAAGGACGCGCCCCATCGCCTCCGAGCCGATCACGGCGGCAGGATCAGGTGGCGGCGAGCCCGCCGGCAGAACCTCCAGCCGGCCGGCGGCCGGCGGGGGAATCGGGTACTCCACGAGCAGGTCGTCGAGGGAGCGTTCGCCTGCGAGGATGGCCGCGAGGCCATCCTCCCGGTCGATCCCAAGCCTCGGACTGACTTGCGCCCGGCGGAGGTCCCCGTCGATCAGGATGATGCGCATTCCTCCAGCTGCGCTGGCCAACGCGAGCCGTGTTGCCACCGTCGTCTTGCCGTCCCGTTCGCGCGGGCTCGTGACAAGAATGCTCCGAAGACTCCGATCGAGGTTGAACGTCACCAGCGCGGTCCGCAGCGTGTGGAACGCCTCCTCGTCCTCCTTGCTCGTGTCGAGCTCAGATGAGAAGGCGCTCGGCGGGATCGACGCGAGCAACGGGAGGTCGGTCATTGTCTCGAGATCACCCGGACTCCGTAGGCGACGATCGGCGCTCTCGGCGAGCACGACCGCGCCGAAACCCAGCAGCACGCCGAGCAGCAAGCCGAGCTCGACGGCGCGTCGGGTCCTCAACCCGGTCGGCGTCGCCGACGGGGTGGCCGCCTGAAGGATCGCCGCGTCGCTTCCTTGCGTCGAGCGGGCCGCGCGCAGCTGATTGAGCTGCTGTTCGAGTTGCGATCGTGTGGGGTTGGTGTGGCTCAGGTGCTTGGTCTGCGTGCGCAGGCCGGCGATCGCGTTGTTGAGCTCGGCGATCGCCGCGTTCCGGCGATTGAGGGTGATCGCGCGTGCAAAGGCATTCGCGATGTCGGCCGCGCGTCGCGGGCTGCGGTCCTCAGCACTGATCGTGAGGAAGTTGGTTATGGGGTCCGCGGTGGCGCTCACCTCGGAGACGATCTGGGACGGGTCGCCCGGGGGGTGAAGCAGGCCGGCGGCAATGTCGGCAACAGAGGCCGTGGTGACGAGTTGCGAGATCGCGGTCACGTTCGACGTGGAGAAAGACCCACCTCCGGGCAGCAGCGAGGTGTCGACCGTCGCCTCGTTCACGCCGACGAGCGCCGCGGAGCGATAAGTCCGCGTCTGACCTCGCTCGATCAGATACGCCGCCACCGGCGTCACCACCACGAAGAACAGGAACAGCCACTTCCATCGCCACAGAATCCGGAGATACGTCCGGAGATCATTGGTGCCCGTGAACTCGGGCATCTCAGCCCCGTCCAGTCCGTGCGGTCATAGCCGCCCCAGGTGCTCCCCGCAATTTTGGCATCAGCGTCTTCCCCCGGGCGCCAGCCGGCGACGGATCCGGCGACATTGCGTGCGCGCGCGCGAGCAATACGTGTTCGCGAAGGATAACCAGCGCCGCGATGCCAAGCGTGACGAGATGCGAGCGGTATCGGAAGCCCGTGCCCGCGTTGCCGACGCTGAGCGAGTAGGCGACGAGCAGGAACAGCAGCGGATACAGGACCGGGGCGGCCCGCAGCAGGATCTGGCCGCGGCTGAGCCATGCGTAACACGCCAGGAGAACCAGGACCGCGTACGCGATCAGAGTGCCGATCGCTCCGATCTGCTGGCTTGCATCGCCAAGCTGCCACGGATACGGCTTGAGGATCAGCTCGGATATTCGCTTAGGCAGGTTTCTGAGGATTGCTCCCCGGGTCGAAAAGTCCACCTGCTCGAGCGCCAAGTTGTCGCTGTTCGCTCCGGTCCCTTGCCCGGCGCCGGTGGCGTTCGCGTTCTGGGACTGCTGGAGCTGCTGTAGGTTCTGCTTCGAGCTGGCCTGGAGCAGTACCGGTGTCGCCAGGAAGGCCGCGACGGCGACGGCGTAGATGACGGGCATGGCTCGGAGCGGCCGGTCGAGGCTTCGAAACGCCGCTTGCAAAAGCAGCAACACCGCCGCGGCGACGAGAAACCAACCCGCGTAGCTGCGCGTTTCTACAGCGATTAGCCCCCCCAGCGCGCAGATCAAGATTCCCCGGACGTCGAGCCACAGCCAGATCTTCGTCCCGCCGAACACCACCAGGCCGGCGGCGAGTTCCATCAGTGGCTCCTTATGCAGCGCGCTGTCGAAGAAGATGCTGGTCGGTTCGAACGCCAGCAGCCACGCAGCGAGCCGCGCCGCTCGTCCGTCCGCGAGGTCGTAGACCGCCGCGAGAATCAGGACGACTCCAGTCAGCGCCAAACCCACCTGCGTGATCCGAAGTGCTCCCTCGGTGAGGAACCCCAGCTTGATCTGGAGCGCGAACAGCACGGTGTGGAGCTGGTAGGGCCCGTGTGGGAGGTCGCCGCGTCCGAGCGGTTGCGACGCGAGATAGCGCGCGAGAGCGATGAATGTGTCCTCGTCTCCGCCCCGCAGCACCGTATTTAGACCAGTGGCGCTGATCGCCGCGATCGCCCCCAGCCTGATCACGAACCCGATCGCAACCGGCGTCCCGACGCGAAAACCTGGCCGCGACCGCGCCAGTCGCCGGACGAGATAGCGCAGGAAGTAGGCCACGAGGAGCGTGACGATCGCTACGCCCTCGACCTCCTGCAGCGAGCTAGCCGCAGTCACTCGTCGATGCTCCGCATGAGGGGACCGGCACCGTGACCAATGATCGCGGTTAGCGGGGACGCCCAACAAATTAAGCTTCTTTCAGAAATGGACGGCTTGCCACAGCTGCGCGACTGGGCGTTCGGGTTGACTGCCGTCGATCGGCAATGAGCCCTGGCAACCCGCGAGTCGTGCGCGATCCGATTCGCGTCGTCCGCGTCATCGCGCGCCTGAACGTCGGCGGACCGGCGATCCAGGCCATCACCCTGACGGAGCGTCTCACGCCTCTCGGTTATCGGACGGTGCTGGTGCGCGGTCGAGAGGAGCCCGACGAAGGCGATATGGACTACCTGGCTGAGCGGCTCGGCGTTGAGCCCATTCTGGCCCCCTCGCTGGGTCGCAACCCCGGCTGGCGCGACATTCCGGCGCTGGCCTCACTGACCCGGCTGATCACACGCGAGCGGCCGGACATCGTCCACACGCATGCGGCCAAGGCGGGCACGCTCGGTCGCCTCGCCGCCTTGATCGCCGGTCTCGGTCCGGGTCCCCGGCCGACCTTGGTCCACACCTTTCACGGCCACTCGCTGACGGGCTATTTTTCGCCGCGCACCGCCGCCGTCTATCGCCAGATCGAACGGTGGCTGGCGCGACAAACCGATGCACTGATCGCCGTCAGCGACGAGGTCCGCGAGGAACTCGTCCGGCTGGGGGTCGCGGACGGAGCCCGTTTCGTCGTTGTGCCGCTCGGCTTTGATCTCACGTCTTTCGACGTCAGCAATCAGGAGCGTGGACGCCGGCGAGACCGCGTTCGTCGCGAGCTTGGCATCCCCGCTGACGATCAGCTTGTGACCCTGATCGCGCGTCTGGTCCCGATCAAGCGCGTTGATCGCTTCCTTCGCGTCGCGCTCGATCTGGCGGAGGGCCGACGGGGACTTCATTTCCTGGTGGTCGGAGATGGGGAGCTCCGGGATCAGCTTCAAGCGAGCCCCGAGGCGACCGAGCTCGACGGTCGTCTGACGTGGGCTGGGTTCCGCCGCGACATCCCGGACGTCTGCTTCGCGAGCGATGCCGTCGTTCTGACCTCGGACAACGAGGGAACGCCCGTGAGCCTGATCGAGGCGCAGGCCGCCGGCACGCCGGTCGTCGGCACGCGCGTAGGTGGCGTGGCCAGCGTCGTGCGCGAAGGTGGCGCGGGTGTGATCGTCGACCGCTGCGACGAGCGCGGGATGGCCGATGCCATCGCGGGGGTCCTCGACGATGCCACCGCGACAACGAGGGCAGCGGCCGCGCGCGGCGAAGTGGCACGTGCTTTCTCGCTCGAGGCGCTCGTCGACCGAATCGACGCGCTGTACCGGGACTTGCTCCACCCCGAGTAGGCGTGTGGCGCCCCAGGTCACTGTTGTCATCCCGGCGTGGGACGCGTACGCAGGCGACGGCCTGCTCGCCGCGGTGGCCAGCGTGCGAGCCCAAAGCCCACCGGCAGATCTGATCGTCGTCGACAACGCCTCGCGTGTCCTGCTCCCCGCGCTCGAGTCCGCCGAGATCGTCAGACTGGAACGCCGTGGCTCGACCGGCGAGGCGCGCAACGCGGCACTCGAACTCGTCCGAACCCCGTACGTCGTATTCCTCGATGCAGACGACGAACTGCTCCCGGGAGGCCTGGCTGCCCTTCTCGATGGGCTTGACGCCGATCGCCGCCGTGCCGCGTATGTGCTTTCGATCATCGACGGCGTGACCGGGAAGCGCCACCGCTCGCCCCGGCGGCTCGCCAGGGTCCTGTCCAGCTTTCCGGCGACGTTCGCGTTCGCGAACACGATCTGGTCGCTGCTTCCGACTCAGGGCGCGACCGTCATGCGGGCGGGCGACGTCCGTGCGTGCGGCGGCTATGCCGACAGCGACCGCGGCGAGGATTGGGTGCTGGCGACGTCGCTGGCTTTTCGTGGGCGGGTCGGATTCGACCGCCGCCCCGGGCTGTGCTACCGGCGCCGCGAAGACTCCCCCGGCGTTGC
>CAWEMC010000027.1:0-11688 GCA_963810015.1 uncultured Solirubrobacterales bacterium | reverse complement strand
CGAGTAGCCGCGATTGTGTAGTGAGATGGGGGCCGTATGAGGGGACTGCTCGCCGGGATGCGGCTCGCGAGGAGTTGCCGATCGCTTCAGGCGGCGAGGTTGAACGGCGGGTAGCGATCGGTGAGCAGGCCGACGTAGGCCTCCACTCGAAGCGCGTAGCGGTAGGCGCTGACGAGAAAGTCGCGGATTGCCTCGGGGTACTCCCCGGTGAGGAGCACGACGAAGAATCCAGCGATGATCCCCAGGCACGCCGCGATGAATAGTCCGGCGAGCACGAAGTATTGGGGGATCGCGAGGAACCATTTGTACAGCGGCTTCCAGCGCTCGAGCTGCTCGGGGTAGGCCAGGCGCAGTGAAGTGTGGGGCTCTTGGCCGTCGTCCTCGGAGGAGAGTGTGAAGTCGAACGGCGGGTAGTCCTCGTGCATGAACAGGGCGTAGGTCATGGCCCGCCACTCGTAGCGGTAGGTCATGACGATGAGGTCGAACAGCGGCCGCGGGATCTGTTCCGTGAAAAGACGGTTATGAGGCTGATCAGAGTCAGGGTCCCCCTCAGGGAGGGCAACGCCGAGGCGATCATCAGGTGTGGGATCGCGAGTAGCCATTGGACTAGAGGGCGCCATCGGGTGATGTGAAGGTCGGCGTGGAACTCAATCTGGACGGGCGGGGCAGACGTTGACATGGGGCTTCCTTCCTTGCGGCCGATCCGACGGATCGGCCGGGGGACCAGGGCCCCCCGGCCGCCGTTGGTGGTGGTCCGTTGGTCGTTTGTCGGGATGTTTGCGTCAGACGAGGTCGCGGCTACGCAGGCGCCAGGCGGCTGCCGCGAAGATGGTGAGTGTCCAGGCGACCATGACCGCGAGCGCGGGCGCGGGCGACAGGTCCCCGTGGGTGCCGCCGAGGACGCCGCCCGGAGCGCCGGCGAGCGGGAGGAGGCGACCGACTTTCGGGACCGCCTGGAAGACGGCGGGCTCAATCGCCGCGGCGATGATGATGAGCCCGACGACGGTGACGATCTGGTTGCGTATCAGCGCGCCGACGCAGACGCCGAGGGGGCCGAGCAGGGCAGCGACGGCCAGGTTGCGCCACAGCACGTCGGCGATGCCGCCGGCGCCCAGCGTTGCTAGCCCGCGGCCTGACAGGACCAGCTCGCCGACGATGATGGTCGGCACCGTCACGATGATCGCGAGGGCGATGCCGGCCACGGAGTAGGAGATCGCCTTGGCGGCGAGCAGCCGCACTCGGTTGGGGGCGGCGAGCACGGAGCCTGTGATCGTGCGATGACGCCACTCGCCCGTCATCGCGATCGCACCGAGTATCACGATGATGTAGGTGATCGCGCTGTTGGTGAACAGCGCGTGCGCTTTGGTTTCCTTCCCTAGGGCCGCGCCGAGGACGACGAGGGTCAGCGACAGCGCCGCGGCGCTGGCGACGACCGCGGCGAAGGTGCGGGTGGTGCGGAGCTTGAGCAGCTCGGCTTGCAGGAGCGCGGTCATGACTGCACGCCAGTGAGGGCGATGAACGCTTCTTCGAGGGAGCGCGTTCGGGGGGCCAGGCCGAGCACGGCCAGCTGCTCGTCACCGGCGATTTTGCCGACCTCTTCCGGGGTGGCGCCGAAGACGTTCAGCACGTCACCGTCGCGGTCGACGCGGTGACCGCGACGCTCGAGCGCGCGGGTCAACCTGACCGGGTCCTGTGCGCGGACCGTGGTCGCGGGGCCGTCGTCGCCGCCGAGCACCTGCTCCAGGGGCCCGTGGGCGCGCAGCTCGCCGTCGGCGATCACGACGACGTCGTCGACGGACTGGGCGACCTCGGCCAGGACGTGGCTGGAGATCAGCACCGTGCGCCCGTCTGCCGCCTGCTCGCGCATCAGACCGCGCAGCCAGATGATCCCGGGCGGGTCCAGGCCGTTGTTCGGCTCGTCGAGGATCAGGACTTGCGGGTCGCCGAGCAGGGCTGCGGCGATCGCCAGCCGCTGACGCATGCCCATCGAGTAGCCCTTCACACGCCGGTCGGCGGCGTCGCTGAGCCCGACCGCGGACAGGACCTCCTCGACGCGGTGGGGGGGATGGTTTCCCGTGATGGCCAGGACCCGCAGGTGGTTTCGTGCGCTGCGACCCGGATGGAACGAGGCGTCCTCGAGCACCGCGCCCACACGGGCGCTGGGCTCGTCGAGCTCGTCGTAGCGCAGACCGCCGAACGTGGCGGCCCCCGACGACGGCTGCACCAGCCCGAGCAGCGCGCGCAACGTCGTGCTCTTCCCGGCCCCGTTCGGTCCGAGGAACCCCGTGACGCGACCGGGCTCGATGTCGAACGAGAGGTGATTGACGGCGGCGACGGCGCCGAAGTGCTTGGAGAGATCGCGGATCTCGACGGGGGCCATCGGCCCTCCGATCCGACGGCGACCGCGGCCAGGCCCGGGCTCTTCGGCTTTCCGAGCGGGGGAAACTTCTTCAAGTACGGCGTGTGGTGCGGTCATCACTGCTCCTCAGGTTGGTGCAAGTTGCCTGGGGATCAGTCTGGGACCGCCGCCTGCGCCTGTCATCGCCCGCAGGGCGCGTCTGCGCTCCTCCTCAGCGCAGATCTTTGCCGCTCGCGCCTCTGTCGAAGGACAGAGGCGCGTCTACGCGCCGGGCGTGACCAGCCCGCTCTCGTACGCGAGGACGACGGCCTGAACGCGGTCGCGGAGCCCGAGCTTGGCGAGCAGGCTGGAGACGTGGGTCTTGATCGTGCCCTCGCTGACGAACAGCTCGGCGGCCAGCTCGGCGTTGCTCTTACCGTGCGCCAGCATCCTCAGCACCTCGCGCTCGCGCTGCGTCAAGGCGTCCAGCCGCGTGCCGAGCTCCGGCCTGACCGGCCGGCGTGCGAACTGCTCGACGATGCGCCGCGTGACCGACGGGGCGAGCAGCGCCTCGCCGGCAGTCACGACGTGCACCGCGTGCAGGAGCTCCTCGGGTGGGGCGTTCTTGAGCAGGAAGCCGCTGGCGCCCGACCGCAGCGCCTCGAACACGTACTCGTCACGCTCGAACGTGGTGAGGATCACCACACGACTGTGCAGCTCGCCGTCTTCGGTAATCCGCCGCGTGGCCTCGAGTCCGTCACCGTCGGGCATCTGGATGTCCATCAACACGATGTCGGGCCGCAGGCGCCGGGTGCTGGCCATGGCCTGCTCGCCGTTCGCCGCCTCGCCGACAACCTCGATCTCGGGATCGGACTCGAGGATCATCCGGAAGCCGGCGCGAACCATCGCCTGGTCATCGGCCAGCAGCACACGGATGCTCACAGCGCACCGTCCGAGGTCGGCAGCTTGACGCGCACGGCGAACCCGCCGCCGGATACCGGCCCCGCCGTCAGTTGGCCGCCGTGCAGGGCGGCACGCTCGCGCATGCCGATCAACCCCAGGCCGCCCGGGCTCGTCCCTGATAGCGCCGTCGCGCCGCGGCCGTCATCGATGATCTCGACCTCGAGCTCATCGGGCGATCACCGAACGCGAGCCAGCCGAAGATCGCGGTCTTGCGATGGCTCGCGCTCCAGCGGCCCATCCGGGCCGCCAGGTTGTTTGAGTACTTCAGGGGGTGACATCTCGGTCCCTTTCTGCTGTGGGTGTGGGCGTGAGTGATGTGTTGAGTCCGCCCGGCTAGGCGGCGTAGGCGAATGGGTGATAGAAGGCCTCTAGCGCGCGGTCGCGGGCGACGGCAAGGTCGAAGCGGTGGCCGCCCCGCGTGTCGTCGACCGAGACGGTCACTGCGTCCTGGCGGGGGTGCCAGAGCAGCAGGACGTGGATGCCGTCGTTCTCGCGGGCGGCGAGCTCGCGCGTCTGAAGCGTCACTGGAGTCATGGCTCCTGTCTCCGGTTCAAAGGTGGTGAGTGGTCGGGTGGTTGGGGCTTGCATGAGCGGTCCTTTCCAAGTCGCAGACCACCGAGCGCGCACGTACGTCAGCAGAGCATGTGGCGGCAACCAGCACACCGCCACATGCTCTGCGCGAACGGACTCCGGGGGTCAGTGTTCGACCGCTGGAATGGCGATGGGCGGAACGGTCTCCGGCCGCTCGCCCGGAACGGTCTCCGGCCGCTCGCCGATTCGTGCGACGTCGAGGGCGATCAGGCCGAGGTTCGCACCGCAACCTGCTCCGACGATCGTGGTGATGACCGCCATGATCCCGGATGTTGCGTTGAACCCCAGCAGCGCGCCGACGAGGGCGCCCGTCAGCGCGACCCAGATGCCGATCCTCGTGGCCCTGGCCGGCCGGTCGCGGTTGACCCAGGCCCAGTAGGTGCCGAGGCCGATCGGCGTGCCGATGGAGAGAACAGCCATGAGTTCGCTGTCGAGGGGCACTGTCGGCAAAGCCACCAGCACGATGATCAGGCCGATGAACCATCCGCCGAGGCCGAGCACCAGCAGGTAGACGGAGCGCAGCATCGCGCTCGCCTTGCGCCCGAAGCCGCCGCGCTTGCGCGCCCGGCGCCACATCAGTAGCAGTGACAGGATCGTGAGGAGTCCGAAGCCCGTCATCGCGCCGAGGCCGTCTTCGGCGTAGGCGCCTTGGCTGGAGCTTGGGCTGAAGTCGACCTTGTTGCGGGTGTAGAGGGACGTGTCGACCTTGCCGGTGTCGAGGTAGGTGTTGATCAGACGGGTGCCGGCTGCCGGTTCGTAGGGCCAGAAGTCGTCGGAGTGGCCGAGGTCCGAGAGCACGACCTCACGGCCGTTCGCGAGGTGAGGCAGGAGCTCGCGGGTCGCATTCTCGGGCGGCGTTGCGAAGTCGAGGTTGCCGCCGATCAGCAACGTCGGAACGTTCGAGTTTTGCACGTGGGTGTACTCGTTCTCGTCCGGGTTCGCCGGCCAGGCGTTGACGAGGAGGCCGCCGGCCCAGATCAGGTCGTTGCCGGCAGCACTGATCAGCGATCCACGGTTTGCTCCCGACGCGTAGAAGTGCTTCGCGTAGGTGGCGTCGCTGCGGCCGATCGCCGCCAGGTCGCCCCAGACGAACGAGCTCGGAAAGGTGAGCCGTGCCAACACGGACAGGAACCACGCGCCGCTTGCGTCGCCCTTGTCGGCGGAGAGGAGTGAGTTGATCGTTAGTGGCGCGGCGATCGAGTTGCCGCCGGCGGAGGTCTCGTTGATCAGGCCGAAGAACGCGGCGGCTTTGAAGTCGCCCTTCTCGATCGGCAGGACCAGCCAGTGACTGGGAACGTGAGCGAACGAGGACTTCACCGACGCGGCGAGATCCGGCGTCCGGCTGCGACAGCTCGCCGCCTGGGCGCAGAGCGCGGAATAGCGCTGGATCTGCTCGTTGGTCGTCTTTGCGTCCCAGAGGAAGTTGCCGGGTGGATTGACGCCGATCATCACCGAGCGATGGATGCTCTTCGGGTAGCGCCAGGCATAGATCATCGCGACCCGGGTGCCCGCGCTTTCGCTCACCAGGTCGATCTGGTGGTAGCCGAGGGCGCTGGCGGGCCGCGTCGAGGTCGGCGACTTCTTCGGGGATCGAATAGCCGGCGAGATCGACACCATCGCTGCGGAGCCGGTCGGCGCACGACCGGTACGCCGCGGCGACGGCGCGGTACGACTGCTCGCTGAGGAGGTCACCTGAGTCCTCCATTGCCGAGCTCACCTCCGGGCAGTCGAGCCGGACGGAGCCGTCGACGCCGCGGTAGCCGACGAGCACGACGTCGTGGTTGGCGGTGAAACGGCTCGCGTCCGGGAAGACCATGTTGGTGACGCCGGGGCCGCCTTGCAGGCGGAAGATCGGGACACCCGGATGGGCCGAATGCGCACGAATCACGATGACCGGCAGCGCGATCAGCCGCGAGTGCGGGTCGGCGCGGTTCTCGGGCACCACGAGCGTTCCGCAGTCCGCGGCGTAGGCGCCCTTTTCGGTGGTGTAGGTGCAGGTCTGAGCGTCAGCTGGCCTGCATGCGCGCCGGCAGGCACGGAGACGGCCGTAGAACTGCCGGCGAAGTGGAGGTAGCCGAGCCCGAGCGTGAGGACGGCGATCAGGGTCAGGCCGGTGATCCGGCCGCGACTGAAGCGTCTGGTCGAGCGATGCACGGTTCGTTCTTTCCCGTTGGTCGTCATCACTGCTCCTCAGGTTGGTGCAAGTTGCCTGGGGATCAGTCTGGGACCGCCGCCTGTGCCTGTCATCGCCCGCAGGGCGCGTCTGCGCTCCTCCTCAGGGCAGATCTTTGCCGCTCGCGCCTCTGTCGAAGGACAGAGGCGCGTCTACGCGCCGGGCGTGACCAGCCCGCTCTCGTACGCGAGGACGACGGCCTGCACGCGGTCACGGAGCCCGAGCTTGGCGAGCAGGCTGGAGACGTGGGTCTTGATCGTGCCCTCGCTGACGAACAGCTCGGCGGCCAGCTCGGCGTTGCTCTTACCGCACGCCAGCATCCTCAGCACCTCGCGCTCGCGCTGCGTCAAGGCGTCCAGCCGCGTGCCGAGCTCCGGCCTGACCGGCCGGCGTGCGAACTGCTCGACGATGCGCCGCGTGACCGACGGGGCGAGCAGCGCCTCGCCGGCAGTCACGACGTGCACCGCGTGCAGGAGCTCCTCGGGTGGGGCGTTCTTGAGCAAAAAGCCGCTGGCGCCCGACCGCAGCGCCTCGAACACGTACTCGTCACGCTCGAACGTGGTCAGGATCACCACACGACTGTGCAGCTCGCCGTCTTCGGTAATCCGCCGCGTGGCCTCGAGTCCGTCACCGTCGGGCATCTGGATGTCCATCAACACGATGTCGGGCCGCAAGCGCCGGGTGCTGGCCATGGCCTGCTCGCCGTTCGCCGCCTCGCCGACAACCTCGATCTCGGGATCGGACTCGAGGATCATCCGAAAGCCGGCGCGAACCATCGCCTGGTCATCGGCCAGCAGCACACGGATGCTCACAGCGCACCGTCCGAGGTCGGCAGCTTGACGCGCACGGCGAACCCGCCGCCGGATACCGGCCCCGCCGTCAGTTGGCCGCCGTGCAGGGCGGCACGCTCGCGCATGCCGATCAACCCCAGGCCGCCCGGGCTCGTCCCTGATAGCGCCGTCGCGCCGCGGCCGTCGTCGATGATCTCGACCTCGAGCTCGTCGGGCCAGTACCGCACGTGCACGTCGGCGCGCGACGCCGCCGCGTGCTTGAGGGTGTTAGTCAGCGCTTCCTGCACGATGCGGTACGCCGACACGCCGATCATCGGCGGCAACGAGCGTTCCTCCCCTTCGATGCTGACCGCGACAGCGAGCCCGGACTCACTCATGCTCGCCGCCAGCCGCGGAAGCTGGCTCAGGCCAGGGCGCGGAGCCAGATCGTCCTCGTCGCCGGCCTGCCGCAGGAATCCGAGCAGGCGGTGCAACTCCCCCACCGCCTGTCGGCTCGAGACCTCGATCGCGGTCAACGACTCCTTCGCCTTGACACGGTCACGGTCGATCACGACCCGGGCAGCGCCGGCCTGGACGCCCATCATGCTCACGTGGTGGGCGACGACGTCATGCAGCTCCCGCGCGATCCGCACGCGCTCCTCGAACACGGCGTGCTCGGCCTGTGTCGCACGTGACTCCGCCACCTCGGCCTGCTCGGCCCGCGCGCGGACGGCAAGGCCTGCAACCCAGGCGACGGCGAAGTCGACGGGAATGAAGACGAGCTCGTAGACCGAGTGCCCGGGGATGAGGTAGACGATCGGTCGCCACAGCGCCGACCACGATCGCCAGTCCGAGGCCGGCCCGCCGGACGTCCCGAAGGTTCCCGAGCAGGAATGCGACCGCCAGCTGCATCGGGAAGAGGGACTCGGGGTACGGGATCAGCAGCGGGTCGACGAACGAGATTCCCGCGGCCAAAAGGAAGAACGCCGCCGGTCCGGCAAACGGAAACCATCGCCGCGCGAACACGGGTAGCACCAGGATCGCGAGCGCGGGAAGGCAGAACCACAGCGTCGTTGTCGGAGCTCCGGGCGAGCCGCGTCCGAGCACCACGTTAAGCATCGCCACGATCGCCAGCAGCGCGATCAGCAGGTCGAACCAGTACGTGCGGGCGAGATGTTCGATTCGGCTCACGCATCGAACGTACTCCACGAGCTCGCGGACCGCCTCCCACAAGGTCAGACCCGGGATCCCTCTCAAGTACACCCACCTCCGAACCGGCAGCCTGGCGACGACGCCGCGCCGGCGACGCCTCGCCCTGCCGGCGCCCACACGCTCGCGGACGACGCCCACACTGCGCACCACTGGCGCGCGCACGGCGCTGCCGCCACCCGCGCCCGGACGAGGCGCCGGAACCGCTACCGGTCGGTCCCCCGCGCTCGCTGCCAAGACAGCCGCATCGCCGCCGCCGCGGAGCTCATCAAGAACGACCGCTTCCGATCCGCCAACTGCCAAAGGAGGCCTCGAGCCCGGATGCCCGTGCCGACGTCAAACCAGGGCGCAGAATCCAAGCGCTGGTTGGTACCGCTCCTCGCCACGAGCGGGGCGGTCCGGTCGCGACGTTCAACGGGCTGGCGGTAGCACCTCACGTTCGGATAACCCTCCGAGAGCACCGGCCGCGTCACAAGGCACCGGCCCCCGACGCGTCTTCGCTACCGCTGCCCTTTTCCGACTCAGCGCGTCGGACTGACGTTGGACTGTTCGGTGGACTGTTTTGTCAACCAACGAGCGGTTTGGAGCGGGTCGTAGCGGTCGATACCTGCACCGCCAAATCCGCCCAATCCCCAGCAGCCACGGGACTTCCCGCAAATCGTCAGACAGATGCCGGAGGAGGGAGTCGAACCCCCGACACGCGGATTATGATTCCGCGTGTCGACACGCGAGATCTGGCTTGAACGCTGGCGACTCTAGCGTTCGGGGGCAACATATAGACATGAATGTGGACAGACTTGTCACGCGAATTTCGCGCAGGGGCCTCTCGACAACCAGGTTCGAATCCCGGTAGCGGTACTCGCTTTCTCCCTGCAAATACGTGCTTTTGAGGAAGCAAGAAGGCCTTTGGGGGCAGGATTGGGGGCAGGCTGTCAAGAACGACGGCAGGCGCTAGGGCCTGGCGCCAGCGCCTCTGGAGGGGCCGGCTGGGGTCCGAACGCTCGGTGTTGAGGCCGGCGAAGTTGTGGTTCCCAGCGCGCGCTAGAACGCTGGCGACGGCTCCGGCTGTCACCGCACAGGCGTGGCGGCGCCCCTCTGACTTTTCGGACTCGCCGGCCCGAGTGCGTCGTCGGCCGTCTGAGGCCGGTGACAGGATCACAAAATGGCAGTGCTCGCCGGATGGGACGCCATGCTGACGAAGCTTGCTTTCCGAGCATGTCTTGGCAGGAGCGTCGGCTAATGCCGGGTCGGGGCCGTCACCAACCGCTCCGAGCCGCTGAGGGTCCAAACGCCGAGAGGGCCGGTCGATGTGGTCCGGCAGCAGTGGCGCTCGCAGCGAGCCGGGAGTCGATGGGAGTGGGAATGGCTCGCGCGGCGCGGTGGGCAGCGCGACTGGAAGCAAGGCTCCACGGCGCGCGAGGCGATTCGCCGGGCGACGTTACTGGCGCCGGGTAAGCAGCCCGGATGGCTGACCGCGGCGGTCGCAGAGGCCGAGCGCGGGCTGATCGCCCAAGCAGCCGAGCCGCCGGAAGACCGGGGAGGGAGCGAGGGCGCCGGTCGAACTACGCGCGTCGACAGCAGTACCGGCGTCTGTCGCGTGCCGGCCGGGCGGCGGCGGGGAGCGTCATCGCGGCGCTGCTCGCGCTGGTTTTCGCGGGCGCCGGGGCGGCGCCTCTCACCGGGCTGCTGCTCCTCACCGCGTTCGGGCTCGGCCTCTACGCCCGTCACTGGCTCTCACTCGCCGGTCGCAGCCGCGTCGGTGCTCGCTCGGAGGAAGACGTGAAGCGTGCGCTCGCGCCGCTGGAGGCGGAGGGCTGGCGGCTGCGGCATTCGCTGCGGTGGCGGGGTGGGGGAGACATTGACTCGTTGGCGATCGCCCCGACCGGGATCGCCATAGCGATCGAAACGAAAACCAGAACCTACGAAGCTCGCCATCTCGCTCGGGTGCGCGAGCAGGCGGCGTGGCTGTCACGACGCCGGCGAAGATGGGCACGCAACGGCACCCTTGGCGTCATGTGCCTCGTCCGTGCGCGGGGCGTCGAGCGCCTCGAGCACGACGTGTTGGTGGTTTCGATCGACCCCTTGACGCACGTCCTTCGCGTGGCGGCGGGGATGCGTCCGGACGCGCCTTCAGGGGGCTGATCGGTTGCTCGGGGCGACCGCCGCTGCGCCGCGTTCTACTCTCGTGATGATGACCGATCATCGGCTGCCCGACCTGTAATGCGCGCAATCGAGTCGGCCCGATCGCCCAGGGAATCCCGCGATGCCCGCGGTGCAAGTCCACGCTCCCGTGGGTCGTCGACGCGGACACCGACACTGAGCTCGGAGAACGTCGCCAGGGCGGCACCCTTGGGCCCGCCCGAAGCTTCGGTGAGCTTCTGGTCGATGAGCTCCCACATCTGCGTGCCGACGATCCCCGGGCAGTAGGTGTTGACCGTGATCCCGTGCTCGGCCCACTCTTGGGCCGCGGCTTGGGTCAGGCCGCGCACTGCCCACTTACAGGCGGAGTAGGACCCGAGCATCGCGAAGCCCTTGTGCGCGGCGATCGACGCTGCTCCGGCGTACCCTTTGCGCGTGTCCGCCGACGCGTGCGTGGGGATCGTGGCTAACCCTGCTTCGGGGCGAGACATCCGCCGCCTCGTCGCCGGCGCGTCGGTGTTCGGGAACGCCGACAAAGCTGGGATGGTGTTCCGGCTGCTGGCCGGGCTCGGCGCTGCGGGGGTGCGGCGAACGCTGATGATGCCGGCTGGCGACGGGTTGTCGAGCGCGCTACGCCGCCAGCTGGCCGGACGCACGGCGCGGGACGCGAGCATGGGTGCGCCGTTCCCCGCGCTCCACGAGCTCGACATGCCGATCACTTCGACCGCGGCAGACAGCCAGCGCGCCGTCGAGCGGATGTGCGCCGAGGGCGTCGCCGCGATCGTCGTGCTGGGAGGAGACGGAACGCACCGCGTCGTCGCCAAGGCCTGTGGAGACGTGCCGATGTGCGCGCTGTCGACCGGCACCAACAACGTCTTCCCCGAGATGCGCGAGACGACCGTGGCCGGAATCGCAACCGGCTTGGTGGCGACCGGGCACGCGGGTCCCGATGGGCTGCGCCGCGAGCCGGTGCTGATCGTGGAACGTCGCGGAGCCGAGCCGGATCTTGCGCTCGTCGATGTCGCGGTGACCAGTGAACGCTTCGTCGGGGCGCGCGCGCTCTGGCGAGCTGACGCGCTGCGCGAGCTGTTCGTGACCGT
This sequence comes from uncultured Solirubrobacterales bacterium, assembly GCA_963810015.1. GTDB lineage: Bacteria > Actinomycetota > Thermoleophilia > Solirubrobacterales > Solirubrobacteraceae > Palsa-465. The sequence goes on along the minus strand of CAWEMC010000027.1, from coordinate 405 downwards.
CGCGAACCCAAGCGCGGTGGGCTTGTCGTCGCTCGCCGGGCTGCTGTCGCCGCTCGCCCGGGGGGGCGGCAAGGGACTGCACGTGCGCATGGCGAGCGATCCCGGGGAGTCTCGAGTCGTCGTGCAGGTTGCGCTCGCCCCGGGGCTAGTGACGAAGGTTGCCGTCGCCGACTTCGAGTTGCTCGACCCGGGTGTGCCGGTGCGGCTCGGAGCGGGTTACGGCTCGGTCGCGCTCGACGGCGAGCGCGAGATCGAGTGCCACGGTGACGACCGCATCACGGTGCGGTTGGCTGACGGGCCGCTGCGGATCGATGTCGACGCGGTGATGAAGCGCGCGGCCGGCACGCCGGCCACTTGCGTGGATCAATCGTAGGCGTAGGATCGAGTCGATCGATCTCCGTAGCG
>CAWEMC010000026.1:0-30942 GCA_963810015.1 uncultured Solirubrobacterales bacterium | reverse complement strand
CTGCATGTCTGAGGCTCCGACGCCGAGTCGCCCGGCGGCTGGCTCCGCCGACGCATTCACGAGCTGAACCCGGTGCGGCTCTACCTGACCGTCTACGCTAATCGAGGCGCCGGTCGACCAGCGATCGGCTCGGCGAGTCGGCACCGGTCACCTTCGCGTGCGCCGGCGCAATCTCTGGGCGTAGCAGGAACTCGTCCCGCTGCAGGGCCTCCACGACGTGATCGCGCGCGGTTCCTGCGGTAGACCCCGCAGCAGCGCCACCATGCGTCGCCGCATAGCGCCGCGCGAGCTCGCCGTCCTGCTATTGGTAGATACCGCGGTAGACACCGGTCTCGACGTCGTCGAGCCAAAGCTTCGACCGGAACCCGGGAACCCCGCGAATAACGGCGTCTGCAGGACGCCCTCACGGCGGAACAAGGCGTCCAGCAGGCGATTGCTGCTGAGCGCGGCGCGACGGAACCGAGAGCAAGTCGCGTAGCGACGCCGGAGCATGCCTTCCGCGCGAACCCGGCGTCAACGATCGCTCACTCCGGTTATCGCGCGAGATGAGGGCAGGACGGATCCCGCGACGCTGTCACCGCCGCCCTCGCCGGCGGCAGCGACACCTCGTGGTGTTTGTCTGTGCGGGAGGTCCCGGCGTTCGGTGCCGAGGACCCGGGTGCCGTTAGCAGGCGAGCGAGGGCGCGGCCGTTCGGAACCTCGGTTGGTGGGCTTTCCGCCATGGGACATGAGGTGATCTACCGATGACGAAACGCCTCGCGCTCGCTTGCATAGCTGGACCGGAAGAATGTGAATGGCGAGTTTTGATCGAATGACGAAAGCCACGCACGCGACGCAGGCAGGCGCGCTCAGCGGCTTGCGGGTGCACTTGAACCACGCGCACGCCTGGCTTTACTGGCGCTCGGGTGGACGGTTGGGCGGCAGCGTCGGGGGCCATCGGGTTTTGCTGCTAACAACCACGGGTCGGCGTAGCGGACGTGAACGGCGCACGCTGACGGCGGCCATGGAAAGCTCCCCATAGGCGGCCACTGAATCTCCCCACTGGCGGCCATCGTTTCTCCCCATGGGTGGCCACGGTTTCTCCCCACGGTTCTGTCCTGAGGCGTCGGTAGTCGGGCGCGTGTTGTTGTCAACGCGCGACCTCGGAGGCCGGCCGTGAAGAAACCGGAGGAAGCGATGGAGATCCTTGAGGCGTATGACCTGACCGGGTCGCTGCGACGCGCGGCGGTGCTGGCGGGGTGTGATCACAAGACGGTCGCGCGGCTGGTCGCCGCGCGGGAGGCGGCGGTGGCGGGCTGCCAGAGCGTGAGCGGCGGCGGCCGCTGGTGGACCCGTTCGCGGCGAAGATCGAGGAGCTGGTCGATCGCTCCCGTGGCCGGATCGGTGCCGATCAGGCGCACTCGAAGCTGGTCGCGATGGGGTATCAGGGTTCGGAGCGCACGACGCGGCGGGCGGTGGCGGAGGCTAAGCGCCGGTGGCGTCAGAAGCACGGGCGGCGCACGCGGCCGTGGATCCCCGAGCCGGGGTTGTGGCTGCAGTGGGACTATGGCGAGGGGCCGGTCGTCGCCGGCGTCGCGGACGGTGTTGTTCTGCGCGTGGCTGGCGTGGTCGCGCTATCGGGTCGTGGTCGCGTTGCGCGACAAGACGCTGCCGTCGGTGGTGATCGGGCTGGATCGCGCGCTGCGCCGGTTCGATGGCGTTCCGACGTATGCGTTGACCGATAACGAGAAGACGGTGACGGTCGAGCATGTGTGCGGGATCGCGGTCCGCAACCCGACGATCGTCGAGGTCTCACGTCATTACGGGCTGACGATCGCGACCTGTGAGCCCGCGGACCCCCAGAGCAAGGGTGGCTCGGAGGCGACGGTGAAGATCGCGAAGGCGGATCTGGTCCCGACCGATCACAACCTGCGCGACGAGTACGAGGACTTCGCGGAGTTCGAGGCGGCGTGCGAGCAGTTCATGGCGCGGGTCAACACGCGCCCGCACCGGGTCACGCGGCGGCCGCCGATCGAGATGCTCGCTGAGGAGCACGAGCATCTGCACCGGCTGCCGAGGTTGCCGCACACGGTCTGTTTCGGGCAGACGCGCAAGGTCAACTGGCAGTCGACGATCAGTGTCGGCGGCGCGATCTACTCGGTCCCGCACGAGCTGGTCGACGAGCGGGTGTGGGTCAGGATCGACGGCTCAGAGCTGATCGTCGTGCACGTCGACGGGCCCGCAGGGCCGCGGGAGGTCGCCCGGCACCGAGCTGACCACTCCTGGCCGTCCGGCGCTCTGTGATGAGCACTATCCGCCCAAGCCAGCCGGCGCGCTCGACCGCAAGCCCAGGGCGCGCACGTGGAGGAGCGCGCGTTCCTCGCGCTCGGCGAGGGCGCCGAGCGGTGGCTGATCGCCGCCGCCGCCGCCGGCGCGTCGCGTGTGCGGCGCAAGATGGCAGAGGCGATCGATCTCTCAAAGCTGCACGGGCCCGAGCAGGTCGAACAGGCGCTGGCGACCTGTGCGAATGCCGGCCGGTTCGCCGACGGCGACCTGCAGGCGATCCTCGCCCACCAGCAGCAACAGGCGGTGGTGGTCCCGCTGCCGCTCAGGGCCTCAGAGGCATCCTCGCTGCAGCGCTCGACCCGCTCCTGGGAGGGATTCGGACGATGAACCGGCCGAATCACGCTCGCGCGAGCGAAACCGACGCGCCCAGAGGCGATCTGCGGGCCTCCGGCGACTCGCCGCGACCGATCGCACGACCGGATCGGAGCTCCAACACGCGGATCGGGGGCCGGCGATGACCGTCAAGCCACCCGCCCCGCCCCCCTTGCCCGCCGAGCTCGAGCAGCTGCTGCGGCGCATGCGGCTGCCATACATCCGCAGAGCCGCGCCCGAGGTGATCGCGACCGCGACCGCGCAACGCTGGGAGCACGCCGAGGTCCTGCGCGTGCTGCTCGCCGAGGAAGTCAAAGGCCGCGAACAGGCAACGATCCGGAACAGGCGCCGCGCCTCCGGGCTTGCCGGCCGGCAAAACGTTCGACGCCTGGGAGCAGACCGATCGGCGATCCCGCCAAACACCCAGCGTGCGCTCCAGACACTGGAGTGGATCGACCGCGCCGAAGTGTTGGTCGTCTGCGGCCCGAGCGGGACCGGCAAGAGCCACCTGGTCGAGGCGCTCGGCCACCTCGCGATCGACAACGGCAAGACCGTCGCCTGGCACACGCTCGAGACGCTCGCGCAACTGCTGCGCCGCCACCGCGCCGACGACAGCATCAACAAAGCGATCGGAAAGCTGATCCGAGCCGATCTCGTGGTCGTTGATGACGTCGGCCTGCTGCCCGTCTCCGCCGACGCCGCCGAGGCGCTGTTCCGCGTGATCGACGCCGCCTACGAGAAACGATCGATCGCGATCTCCTCCAACGTTCACCCGTCCGGGTTCGACGAACTGATGCCCAAAAGCATCGCGACCGCGACCGTCGACCGGCTACTCCACCACGCCCACGTGATCATCACCGAAGGCCAAGACAGCTACCGGCTCGCCCAAGCGACCGCCGGCAAGGGGGTCAAGCCCCTGACCTGACCACCGACGCCAACCCTGATGGTGGGGAGATTCGATGGCCGCCAGTGGGGAGAAATCATGGCCACCAGTGGGGAGAAATGATGGCCGCGGATGGGGAGAAACAGATGGCCGTTGACAGCACGCCCTGTGCAGTACGAGCAGCTCGGTAGCGAGCTAGTCGTTGTGGCCGCGGGTGGCGGCTCGCCAAGCCCACCGGCATGGTGGCTGAACCTCGAGGCCGATCCTAAGGTCGAGGTTCAAGTCGGCGCTGATCGCTGGGACGCCGACGCGGAGACGGCTGGCCCGCGCCGCCGCGCAGAGCTTTGGTCCGCTCTCATCGCCGCCAACCCTTCGCTCGAGTCCGCTCAGGCGAAAGCCGGACGGCAGCTTCCGGTTGTCGTCCTTTCGCGCCGAGAGTCACGAACGCGACATGAGCGCGACCCGCAGCGCTCATACGGCGGCACGTCACCGACTCCGTGGAGGTCCGGGCGCCACGGGCAGGACGGCGTCGTGGGGCTTGGCGAGCACTGGCGCGATCGTGGCCTTCTCTGTGCTGGCCTACGCGATCTCCTGGGGATGGAGCTTCACGTTGGTGGCCAACGGCGACATCGTCCGTCGCGGCGTCGGCTGGCCAACCGCCTCGCCCGCCCTAGCCGGACCGGCGATTGCCGCGATCGTGGTCACCGTCTGGATTTCCGGCCGGGTCGGCCTCGCGGACCTGGCAGGCCGGATCGTGCGTTGGCGATTCGCGCCGCGCTGGTGGGCGGTCACGCTCAGCCCGCTCGCGTTCCTCGGCATCGGTCTCGGCGTCGCGGCGCTCATGGGCCATCTCCCGAGGGCCAGCGACTTCGGTCGCTACAACGGATGGCCGTTGATCGGCATCGGCGGGGCAGCCCTCGCGGCGCTGCTCGGCGGCTTTGCGGAAGAGACCGGCTGGCGCGGCTTCGCGCTGCCAGCGTTCCAGCGCCGTGTCGGAGCTAAGCGGGCAGCGCTGATTGTGGCGGGATTCTGGGCGCTCTGGCACCTGCCCTATTTCTTCCTGGTCTCCAGCTACCGCGGGTTCGGACCGTTCACGCTTGTTGGGTTCACGATCGGGATCGTTTCGGGCTCCGTCGTGCTGACCTGGCTGTACTACGGCGCCGGCCAAAGCATCCTCGCGGTCGCGGTGTGGCACGCCGCCTACGACATGGCGACATCCGGCACCTCGGGAACGATCCAGGGAATCGTCAGCGCGTTAGTCATCGCCCAGGCAATCGTGCTCTGGCGGTTACACGACCGCTCAATCAAGCACGGAAGCCGCCCTGTCCTCGGCCCTCCTGCGGACAAATCTCCGACCGAGCCGAAGCTTGCGAGCGGCTCTTATCCGGCACGACAGCATCGTTCAGCCACTAGATGATTGGTCCCGCGACCGCGTCTATTTCTCGCGGTCGCGGATGATTGCTGTGGCCAGGAGCGCGCCGAGTAGATAGCAGAGCACGCAGGTCGGGGTGAGGTGGAGAGCGAGGAGAAATGCTGCGCCTCCGATCATGGTGTTGATTTGTGAGGGTGTCATCGCCAGTTAGCCGTCGCTGGGCCGTGTTTTGAGGGTCCTGCTGGCGACTATCTGACAAGGCCGCGTCAGTCGGACCGTTTTCACGCAACGAGCCGTGGGAGACGGCGGGTCAGACGGAAACGGGGAGCACAGGTCGAAGTCGACGAGTGCTCAATAGTCGCCGTAGACCCGAAAGGGGCCACGATGATCTCCGACCTCGACCGCTGCTCACAGCGGTGTTCGTCACCGCTGATGATCTCCTGCCCGAATCGGGCCCGAATGCGATGCGCAGCGTGACGGACGCGGAGGTCGTCACGCTGGCGGTCGCGCAAGCCATGATGGAGCCGCTCGTCGCCCGGGTTCTCACCGAGCACGTGCGGATCCGGCCATCTCGCCCGCGAGATCGCATCGTCCGAACAGCCTCCGGTCGAGCTGCTTCACGAACTCGGGAGCCAGCTCGAGCGCCACGTGCGCCGCGAGGAGCGCGAGTTGTTCCCGCTGATCGAGGGCGTGAGGCCCAGCGCCGAGCTGCGCCGCTTGGTCGGCCTGCTCGCCCGCTGACGCGCGACACGCCTCTAGCTCAGCGACCCGCCGGTCGCGCCGTTCAAGCGTCCGGTAGTTGGTCGTCGCCGGGGCGCGGCGAGCGAGAATCGATCGCGCAGCGCCGACGGCGCCGCGGCTGGCCCGGTCGAATGCCGCAGCCCCGGCGGTGAAGGGCTCATTGTGCTGGTGTGCCGAGCCCGCGCAGTTCGACCAAGCAGCCGGCGTTGTCGGGATCGTGCGGTACGAAGGCTGAGAGCTTAGCCTCGGGTTCGAGCACGTCCAGCAGCCCGCGGGTGATGCCTTTGTGTAGCGCGCAGATCGCCGGCTGGTTCTCGCGCACAGCGTCTCGATACGGGCAGTTGCGCAGACAGAACGTGACACCATCCCTCCTCGCGTGCCTTGACGGTGGGCTGGAAGCCCAGCGCGGTCAGCGACGCCTCGAAGGCGTCACCGTCTGCCGCGCCCTCGGGCGCGAGCTCGCGGCCGATCTGACGGCCGGTTTCCTCGATGCTGCCCAGGCCACGCGGACGCGCTCGCAGCGCCCGGGCCAGCCACCGGCCGAGATCCTGATAGGCGCGAGGGGGGCTTCCGCCTGGCCGGGCGTCGGCGGCGATGGTCCAGGCATCGGGTGGCCGTCCGCGCTGGTGGCGAACCCGGGCGCGCCCCACCAGCCCCGCCTGCGCCATCCGCTCGAGGTGAATCCGCACGCCGTTGGGATGCAGGTCGAGGCGCTCGGCCAGCTCGACCGTTCCGGCCGGTCGCCTGAGCTCTCCGAGGAGCGCAAACAAGCGTGCCCGCGTGGGCTGGGCGAGCACGTCGTCCGGCGAGATCGCGAACGGAGCGTCCATTGCCCTCGCATTTTATCCACTCTGGTTTGGAAAACGGAGCGGATGGGCCGCCGTTAATACCCCCGGGTGGACGACTCCGCGTGGGACGCCGGGTCGCGTCCCCCGGAGATCCGGCCACGTAGAGTGCATTCACGGAGCCCGTCGGCTCAGCGCTCGAGGGGATCTTCTGCGTGCGCTCGTACACATCACTTGTGGCCGCAGAGGAGCGCCGGGGCGCGGCGCAGCATCGCGCCGAACACGACCAGCCATACGGCGAGCGCGACCCACACCCAGACGCGGGCGAAGTCCGTGATGCCGCGTGCATGGCTGAGGGGGCCGACGACGAAGCTGCACGCGGCGTACATCCCAACTGGGAAGACCGTCGACCACCGGCGTACGTTGTAGCGAAGCCGGGGACGCAGTATCTCGGCTGCCACCAGCACCGGCAGCCACGCCATCGTCACGCACCACAGCACGAGGGCGATGGTCTTCAGGGCTCCGAGCGCGCCGGACAGGGCACCTGTGTGCTGAGCGGCCAGCGCGATCCGTCCGGCCGCCACGGTGGAGATCGCTAGCGCGCCGCCGGTGACCCAGTGATCGCCAATTCCCACGCTGATCTGGCGGAGCTGAAAGCGGCTGAGCACGAACGCATAGAAGGCGAGGCCGAGGCAGAACGGCGCCAGGGAGGCGTACAGCAGCCAGTCGGCGCGCTCGCCGAAGGCGAGCGTCGCGGCCAGCAGCGCCAGTGACTCGGTCGCGACGGTGAGGATGAACGAGGCGCCGATCGTCGGGACCTGCCAGTGGCCGAGCACCTGGGGCACCAGGCCGAGCCAGATCGCCACGGCCACGATCAGCAGGGCCGCCCCCGGCCCAGTCCCAGCCGAGCAGGGTCAGCCGCGTGCCGAGCACGGCGCTGCCGGCGATCGCCGTCAGCGCGGCCGGCTGACGGACGTCGGCGCGAAACCGTCCACGGTCGGCGAGCGCGCGGGCGGGCAGAAGGCCCGCCAGCGCGACCCAGGTGACCGCGTCCAGCACGAGCAGGATCGTCGAGAGTGTCCTCTGATGGTCGAGCAGCAGCGCGATCGAGACGATTCCCGTGCCCATCACGACCGCGCCCGAGGCGGGCGGGATCGCGTCCAGGATCGCGAGCCCCGATCGTCGCGCCGTCCGGCTCCGTCTGGCGCTGCATCACCGCGCGGTCTGGTAGCGGCGGCGGTAGAGGATGTAGGGCCGGCCGATGTACTGCAGCGGGATGCTCCAGGCGTGCACGAGGCGGCTGAACGGCCACAGCGCGAGGATCGCCCATGCCGACAGGGTGTGGATCTGGTAGACGAGCGGGGCCGAGGCCATCAGTCGGGCGTGGTCCTGGAGCGCGAACACGCCGCGGAACCAGATCGCGACCGTCTCGCGGTAGTCGTAGCCGTTGCCGGCGCCGAGCGCGTTGTGGAAGACGGTGTCGGCCATCCCCAGGGCGATCACGAACAGCAGCAGCGAGTAGACGAGCAGGTCGACGTAGGAAGTGGTGACGGCCACGCGGCGCACGCTCGCGCGGCGATAGATGAGAATCAGCAGGCCGATCAGCGCGGCGGCCCCGGCGATTGTGCCGGCGATCGCCGAGATGAGGTGGTAGGCGTGCTCGTGGATCCCGACAGCGTTGGTGGCGGTCTTGGGGATCAGGATCCCGAGGATGTGGCCGCCGATCGCCGCCAGTGCGCCGTAGTGAAACAGCGGGCTGCCCCACTTGAGCAGGCGGCGCTCGAGCAGTTGATTTGAGCGGCTGGTCCACCCGAACTGGTCGCGGCGGTAGCGCCAGATGTGCCCGACGATGAAGATCGTGATCGCGACGTACGGGATCACGATCCACAGGAAGATGTCGCTCGTGCTCATCGCCGCGCCGCCCCGCTGGGCATGACTTCCGGCGGCGCGAACGGCTCGAGGCCGACGAGCTCCTGCGGCGGTCCCTGGGCGATCAGCCGGTCGAGGCTCAGCCGCTCGGTGGCGGACAGCCCGCCGAGCTGCGCGCAGACGGCGTTGAGAACGTGCGCGTAGGGGCTGTGCTGCTCGCGGAGCGAGAGGCGGACGAGCTCGAGCGCGGCGCGGTGCTCGCGCAGGACCAGCTCACCGTGCCCCGGGGGCGCGGCCGAGGCGAACTCAAGCATGACCGGCAGGTAGTCGGGCAGCTCGCTGCCATCTTGCGGCAGTCCGGCGGCGCGATAGAGCTTCTTCAGCCGCAGCAGCGCCAGCCCGCGGTCGCGGCGGTCGCCGAGCGAGTAGAAGGTCAGGTACAGCGCGCAGTGCTTCTGCAGGTCGAACGTCTGCACGTACATCCGCGCGAGCTCGAGCGGCGCCGTCTGCACATACCAGGCGAAGAAGCGCTCGAGCGACTCGGACGCAGACCCGCCCGGAAGCTCTGCCGCGGCCGCCGCGAGCTCGGCACGAGCCGCCACTAGCTCCTCGTCGGGATATTGCAACGCGAGCGAGGAGAGCTTGTACACGGTGGTCCGGCTGCCCGTTCTGTTCCCGCGGCGGCGCATCAGCTCGTCGCCCGGTTCTCAGGCTCGCGCGGCTCGCCGGCCATCTTGATGATGTCGAGCTCGGCCGGCTCCTCGGTGAGCATGAACCGCCCGTAGTCGGGGGTCGGGTCGGCGATCATCCCGCAGTTCCCCGGCCCCCCTTCGAAGTCCAGGCCGCACTCGCCCTGCTGCTCGAGCAGCCGCTCGCCGAGCTCGGCGTGGGCCTTGGGGATCACGTAGCGCTCCTCGTACTTGCCGATCGCCAGCAGGCGGTACATGTCCTCGACCTCCTCGACGGTCATCCCGGCAGCCGCGGCAATCTGCTCGTCGTGCTCACCCAGCACCTCGCGCTTGCGCATATGCCCGCGCATCGCCGCCAGCCGGCGCAGCACCCCACGGATCACCTCCGAGTCGCCCGCGGCGAGCAGGTTCGCGAGGTACTCGACCGGGATCCGCATCGCCTCGATCGCCGGGAACACGTCGTCGGGGTCGGCCTCGTACCCATCGGTCTCGAGCGCGTTGATGATCGGGGAGAGCGGCGGCACGTACCAGACCATCGGCAGCGTGCGGTACTCCGGATGCAGCGGCAGCGCGACCCGGTAGCGGTGCGCGAGCGCGTACACGGGCGAGCGACGCGCAGCGTCGAGCCAGTCGTCGGGGATCCCGTCGCGGGAGGCCTGCCGCTGAACGCCGGCGTCGAACGGGTCGAGGAACACCTCGCGCTGGGCCTCGAGCAGCTGCTTGGGGTCGGGCACCGAGGCGGCGGCCTCGACACGGTCGGAGTCGTAGAGCACGATCCCGAGGTAGCGGATCCGCCCGACGCAGGTCTCCGAGCAGATCGTCGGCAGCCCGGCCTCGATCCGCGGGTAGCAGAGCGTGCACTTCTCCGCCTTGCCGGTGCGGTGGTTGAAGTACACCTTCTTGTACGGGCAGCCCGACACGCAGAAGCGCCAGCCGCGGCACTTGGCCTGGTCGACCAGCACGATCCCGTCCTCCTCGCGCTTGTACATCGCCCCCGACGGACACGAGGCCACGCACGAGGGGTTCAGGCAGTGCTCGCAGATTCGCGGCAGGTAGAACATGAACGCGTGCTCGTACTCGGCGCGCAGCTTCTCCTGCAACCCCATCGTCAGTGGGTCCTGGTCGATCCGCTCGGCGGTGCCGGCGAGGTTGTCGTCCCAGTTCGGCCCCCACTGGATCGACTCCATCTCGCGGCCGGTGATCTGCGAGCGCGCGCGGGCGACCGGGTCGTGCTCCTGAAGCGGCGCGGTGATCAGCTTCTCGTAGTCGTAGGTCCAGGGCTCGTAGTAGTCGTCGATCTCGGGCAGCTCGGGGTTGTAGAAGATCGACAGCAGCTTCTTGACCCGGCCGCCGGCCTTCAGCCGCAGCCGGCCTTTCTTGTCGAGCTCCCAGCCGCCGCGCCATTTGTCGTTGTCCTCCCAGCGCTTCGGGTAGCCCACGCCGGGCTTGGTCTCGACATCGTTGAACCACATGTACTCGGCGCCCGGACGGTTTGTCCACACCTGCTTGCAAGTCACAGAACAGGTGTGGCAGCCGATGCACTTGTCGAGCGCCATCACCATCCCCACCTGCGCGCGGATCTTCACTCGAACCTCACCTCGCTCTCGCGCTTGCGCAGCACCGTGACCTCGTCACGCTGCGAGCCGGTCGGCCCGTAGTAGTTAAACCCGAAGCTCAGCTGCGCGTAGCCACCGATGAAATGCGTCGGCTTCATCACGATCCGCGTCAACGAGTTATCGGTGCCGCCACGCTTGCCCTGCAGCTCGGTCAGCGGCACGTTTACGTGGCGGTCCTTGGCGTGGTACATCAGGCACGTCCCCTGCGGGATCCGGTGCGAGACTGTTGCGCGGCAGGCGACGACGCCGTTGCGGTTGTACGCCTCGACCCAGTCGTTGTCCTTGATCTCGAGGGCCTCGGCGTCCTCGCGGCTGACCCACAGCATCCCGCCGCCGCGGAACAGCGTCAGCATGTGGATGTTGTCCTGGTACTCGGAGTGGATCGACCACTTCGAGTGCGGCGTCAGGTACTTGAGCGTCAGCTCCGCCCGGCCCGAGCCGTCCTGGGCGCCCTGGTCGCCGAAGATCGCGCGGTGATGAAGCGGCGGGCGGAACACCGGCAGCCCCTCACCGAGCTCGAGCATCCAGGCGTGATCGAGATAGAAGTGCTGGCGGCCCGAGAGCGTGTGCCACGGCTTCTCGCGCTCGGTGTTGGTCGTGAACGGCGCGTAGCGGCGGCCATGCGCCTCGATCCCCGACCACTCGGGCGAGGTGATCACCGTCCGCGGCTGCACCTGCGCGTCGGCGAACGTGATCCGGTCCCCAGCGCGCGACTGCGCCAGATCGGCCAGCGGCACGCCGGTGCGGGCCTCCATCGAGCGGAATCCTTCTACCGCCAGACGGCCGTTGGTCGTGCCCGACAGGGCGAGGATCGCCTCGCACGCCTGCTCCACCCGCTCCAAGGATGGCCGGCCGTCCGCGACGCCGCCGCGCACCGCGCCGTTCTTCGCTCGCAGTTCGGCGACCTCCTCGATGGGCTTCCACGCCGCGCCCTTCGTCTGGCTGCCGAGCTCCTCGAGCAGCGGCCCGAGCGCCGCCCAGCGCTCGCCGACATTCGGGTAGTCGCGCTCGAGCACCAGCAGCTTCGGCATCGTGCGGCCCGGCACCGGCTCGCACTCGCCCGCCTTCCAGTCGCGCACCTCCCCCAGCGGCTGGGCGATCTCATCCGGCGTGTCGTGCAGCAGCGGCGCCGCGACCAGGTCCCGGCGACTGCCGAGGTGGCGCTCGGCCAAGCGCGAGAACTCGATGGCGATCCGGTGAAACGCGTCCCAGTCAGACTTGGCCTCCCACGGCGGCGCGATCGCCTCGTTGAACGCGTGTACGAACGGGTGCAGGTCCGTCGAGGACAGGTCGTACTTCTCATACCAGGTCGCCGCCGGCAGCACGACATCCGAGAACAACGCATTCGAGGTCATCCGGAAGTCGATCGTGGTCAGCAGGTCGAGCTTCCCCTCCGGCGCCTGATCGCGCCACACGACCTCGCGCGGGCGGAGCTCCGGCGGGGACTCCTCCGCCCGCACGGCGCTGTCCGGGACGCCGAGCAGGTGCTTGAGGAAGTACTCGTGCCCCTTGCCCGAGGAGCCGAGCAGGTTCGAGCGCCACACCGTCATCACCCTCGGGTAATTCTGCGGCGCGTCGGGGTCCTCGCACGCGAACCGCAGCCGCCCCTCGCGCAGCTCCCGCACGACGTACTCGGCTGGCGCGATCCCCTCACGCTCGGCCTCGTCCACCAGCTCCAGCGTGCTGCGATCGAAGCTCGGATACGACGGCAGCCACCCCAGCCGGGCGCCGAGCGCGTTCACGTCCAGGATGTGGCGGCCGGCGAGCAGCCCCCGGCCCAGCGGCGAGGCCAGGTGCTCGGGCTGGATCCGCTCGTAGCGCCACTGGCCGGTGGCGACATAGAAGAACGGAGTCCCGGATTGATGGCGCGGCGGGCGCACCCAGTCGAGCGCGAACGCGACCGTCTGCCAGCCCGTCAGCGGACGCACCTTCTCCTGGCCCACATAGTGCGCCCAGCCGCCGCCGTTCCGTCCCTCGCAGCCGCACATCATCACCAAGGCCAGGAACGTCCGGTAGACCTGGTCGGAGTGGAACCAGTGGTTGGTTCCCGCGCCCATGCAGATCATCGAGCGCCCCTCGGTCACCTCGGCGTTGCGGGCGAACTCGCGCGCCACCCGCGCCGCCAGATGCCGGTCCACACCGGTGATCTGCTCCTGCCAGGCGGGCGTGCACGGGCGCTCGGCATCGTCATATCCGGTGGGCCAGTCGCCTGGCAGCCCGTCGCGCCCGACGCCGTACTGCGCCAACACTAGGTCGAGCACCGTCGTGACGAGCATTCCGCCGATCCGCATCGCCGGCACGCCGCGACGGACGCTCGAGCCACCCTCGCTCTCGCCGACGTCGAAGCGAGGCAGGTCGATCGCCACGCGCTCCTGCGCCAGGCCGAGCAGCGTCAGCGCCGGCTCGACCCCGTCCAAGCGCAGGTTCCAACGACCCTCATCCGACTCGGCATAGCGGTGGCCGACCGAGCCGTTCGGGACCGCCGGCTCACCGGTGCGCCCATCAAGCACCACTGTCTTCCACTCCGAATGCTCCTGCTCTGCATGCGTGCCGGCGAGGTCAGACGCTCGCAGCAGCCGGTCGGGCACGTACGCGCCGTCCCGCTCGCGCAACGTCACCAGTAGCGGCAGATCGGTGAACCGCCGCGCGTAATCCCGGAAGTAGGGCGTGTCTCGATCGACGTAGAACTCCTTGAGGATCACGTGCCCCATCGCCATCGCCAGCGCGCCGTCGGAGCCCGCCTCTGCCGCCAGCCAGTGGTCGGCGAACTTCGTGTGCTCCGCGTAATCGGGCGAGACCACGACGACCTTCTGGCCGCGATAGCGCGCCTCGACCATGAAGTGCGCGTCCGGCGTCCGGGTCGTCGGCAGGTTCGTGCCCCAGATGATGAGGTAGTCGGCGTTCCACCAGTCCCCCGACTCCGGCACATCGGTCTGATCGCCGAACACCTGCGGCGAGGACGGCGGCAGATCCGCATACCAGTCATAGAACGACAGGATCACCCCGCCGATCAGCGACAGGAACCGGGTCCCCGCGGCGTACGAGGCCATCGACATCGCCGGGATCGGTGAGAACCCCACCACGCGGTCCGGTCCGTAGCGCTTGATCGTGTGCACGTGCGCCGCCGCGATCAGCTCCACCACCTCATCCCAGGAGGCGCGCACAAACCCGCCCTTCCCCCGCTCGCGCTTGTACTGCCGAGAGCGCTCCGGGTCGTCAACGATCTCCGCCCACGCCTCCACCGGATCGCCCAGCCGTGACCGCGCGTCGCGGAACATCTCGATCAGGCTGCCGCGCACGTACGGGTAGCGCAGGCGCAGCGGCGAGTACGTGTACCACGAGAACGACGCGCCTCGGGGGCATCCGCGCGGCTCGTACTCGGGCATCTCCGGCCCCGTCGAGGGATAGTCGACCGCCTGGGACTCCCACGTGATCAGGCCGTCCTTGACGAACACCTGCCACGAGCACGACCCCGTGCAGTTCACACCGTGCGTCGAGCGCACCACCTTGTCGTGCGCCCACCGCCCCCGGTAGGACCGCTCCCAGTCGCGGTCCTTGGCCACCAGCTGGCTCCACCCCTCCGCGTTCACCGGCCCGCGGCGCAGGAACCGGTGCGCCTCCAGCAGCGGACTCCGTGCGCGCTCATCCGAGCTCCTGGACCGCGCCGGGGAAGTTCGGTTACTGGCGCCCACGGATCTACACCCTTCTAAGTCGGCCTCACTCGGGCATCCGTATTTGCCCACACGAGCGGCGCGCCGCGACCACGCTGCACATCCGGCGAGCCTGTCCCAGCAAAGGTCACCGGCTCGCTCGGTGCGCCGCGGCGCGCTGTCTGACCGTCGCCTTGTCGCCGAGCGGCATCGTCCCGGGATGGCCGTCGCCCGGCCAGGGGGTCAGCAGGAGCAACAGCCGGGTCGTTGTCAGAGCGCGGACGGCGTGGCGCTCACCCGGCGCGAACTCGACCATCAGGCCCGTTCCACCCGCGACGTTCTCGCCGGCGGTGGTGGTGATCTCGACGTCCCCGTCGATCACGCTGATCCACGCCCGTTCGTGCACCTGGTGATCCTGCAGGCTCTCGCCGGCGGGGATCTCGAGCACGACCGCGCGAGCCTCGTCGCTGCTCGAGAGGATCTCCGGCGAGTGGGGGCGCAGCTCGACCGCCCTCAGGTCCCAACTCCTCACGATCGGCTCCGGCCTGGCGGCTGCTCGCGACCCATCACCCACAGCTTTTCACAGATCGCCTCGCAAAAGTAGGGTCATGGCTTTCGGCCTCCATCGTTCACGCCGGGTCGAAGCCCTCGACCTCGATCAGGCATCCCGCTCGATCCGGGTCCTTCGAAACAAAGTCCGCCAGCCGCGCCGCCGGGTCGAGCTGGTCCAGCAGGCCGCGAGTCAGCCCCCGGTGCAGCGCGCAAACCACCGGCCGGTTCGCGCGGACCGCCTCCCGGTACGGGCAGTTGCCGAGCCGAAATAAGACTCGTCCCTGCCTCTGCTCACGCTGAGGAGCGAATCCCAGGGCGGTGAGAGTCCGGCCCATCCGCTCCTCGGCTGGGCCCGGCCCTCGCGTGGACGGAAGCTCGCGTCCGAGCTCACGTCCGGCGCGCTCGACCTCCCGCAGCCGCCCTGGGCGACCGGGAATAATGTGCGCAAGCCAGCGCGCCAGCTGCCGATACGCGTCGGGGGGCTGGCCGCCCGCGAGGGCGTCGGGCGCGATCGACCAGCTGTCGCGCGGGCGCCCAACCGGCTGAGGCACCCGTTCGCGAGCGATCAGACCGGCGCTGTGCAGACGCACGAGATGGACCCTCACGCCGCTGGCATGCAGTCCCAGCTCCGCCGCAAGCTCGTTGGTCCCCGTGGGGTGGCCAAGACGAGCCAGGTGGGCGAACAGCCGCGCGCGCGTCGGCTGAGCCAACACGTCACCCCGACCGTCGGAACCACCAGAAGCCACGCGCGCCAGTTTCTCACAGAGCCCTTCTCTAAAGTCCCGGCCATGGTATTTTCCTAGCCTGGATCGTAAAACCCTTCAGAGGACGCTCGCGCCGTGACATACGTGATCGCCGAACCGTGCATCGGGACCAAGGACAACTCGTGCGTTGAGGTCTGTCCGGTCGACTGCATCCACCCCACGCCCGACGAGCCGGGGTATGACCAGGTCGAGATGCTCTACATCGACCCCGAGGAGTGCATCGACTGCGACGCCTGTGTCGAGGCGTGTCCCGTCGATGCGATCTTCGCCGAGGATCAGGTGCCGGAGGAATGGCGGCCCTACGTCGAGCTGAACGCCGCGTATTACCGCAACCAGGCCGCCTGAGAATGGTTCCGGGTCTGAGCACCGGCTCCCGCCCGAGGTGAGCGCTGGCCCAGCGCTGGAGCAACGCCGAGGACGAGCTGCTCCGCCGGCTATACGCTGACCGGCTGTCTGGTGCTCCGCAGGCCACGCTCCTCGAGCGCCTGGAGTGCGGCGAGGACCTCGTCGAGATCGAGCCCGCGCTTTGCGCAGGCCCAGCGAGGGTATGGTGCCCGCCGCAGCAGTAGCCGAGCCGCAGTTGCTCGAATAGCTGAGCCCGGGCGGGGCCGCTCGGCGACCAGTTCGCGGAGCGAGCAGCCTGAATCGATCAGGCTGTCGACGGTCATGGAGGCGCAGCTCCTCCGGCGGTCGGCTCGGATGTCGTATCCACATGGTGCAAAGCCCCGAGATTGCGGCGAGGATTGGGGTGCCGGGCTGTCTTGGCCGGCTGGGCCCCGTGCCGCTCCGTCGGCTGTGCCGCGAGCCCCACTCGCAGTTTGCGGCGGGCGTCGTGGAGTGTCTTGTAAAGCGCGCCGGGCGTCGAATCGAGCCGGGCGGCGAGGTCCTTGGTGGAGGTTCCCTCGATCGTTAGGGACAGCAGGACCTCGCGCTGGTGGGGCGTCAGGTCGGTTGCGATCAGGCGCCCGACCGCGCGCGCGAGCTCACGTGCCTCGACGAGTTGCTCGGGGTCGTCGCCGCCGACCCTGTCAGCCAGCCACCGCTCTGAGTCCGTCGGGGCCTCGCGGGTATGGCCGAGCCGACGGCGGATCTCGCCCGGCACTTCGACGGTGGCGAACCGTCGTGCCCAGGTGGTGAACAGCGCGTCGCCGCGGAACTGGCTGAGCTTGGCGAGCATTGCCATCAGCGCGTCGTCGGCGGCTTGCGTGGCGAGGTCATCGAGGTCGCGTCCTGAGGGGTGGGCGAGCCCGGCGGTGCGGCGACGGACCTCGTGGCGAGCTTCCTTGAGCAGCAGCGCGTGCAGCCGCCCGAGGGCGGCCTCGCGTACCGGACCTTCGCGTCGCAGCCGCTCAAGCCACGCTCGCGAGGCGGGATCGAGCATCCGCGCCCTGTCTGCCGCGAGCACGCTCATGGGAGCCCAGCCATGCGGCGGCGAAGGCGCCCGAGGCGCCGGTTCGCCGCCCGTCCACGCGGGCGGTCCGGCGTGCTCGCGTGCGCGTTGGGCATCGGCTCAGGCAGCGTCACGTCCGGGTCGAGCTGGCGCGCCGCTAGGGCGGCGAGCAGGTGCCACTCGTGAACGGTCCGGGGCGCCGGCTTGCCCCAGGTGCGGCCCTCCAGCATCCACTGCCCCTCGTCGGCACCACGCTCGAGGAACAGTCCGGAGAAGTGGTCAAGCCGAGCGACACCAGGGCTATTAGGGTCCGGGCGCATCTTCGGATACATGTGCGTGGAGAGATCCAGCACGTGTGCGAGCACGGCTAGGTCCGCGTCGCCCATCGCGCTCGTGAACGGAACCTGGAACATCACCTTGCCGCCGCGGTGGTGAGGGTTGATGTGCGGGAGGGCGGCCGCGTCGCGGGCGGGGAGCGAGCGCTGCATGGGCGCGTGGTCGCTGTGGGAGCGTCTCGGTGTAGGTGGGGTGATTGCGCTCATCAGCGGACTCCTTCTTTTTCACATTTGCACTGTGAATAATCTACCACCGCGCGCCAAGGGAGGCAAGGGCCTTCGCATCGCGGCGACCAGTGGACGGAGCGACGCCCCGACCTTCGTGGTCGTGTCCGCTTCAGCCCTGGCGGCCGATCTGTCGGCCAGACGACGAGCGGATCGGCTCCGGCCGAGCACGCCGACGGCAGCGGTGATAGCGGTCGACGATGAGCAGCTCGTCGCCGTCGCGCAGCCGCGCCAGGGCCACGTTTTCCGCCTCGGTTGCGTTGGGGTGCTCGGACAGGACTGCTCGCTCGGTCGCCACGATCCAGCTCCCGCGCGCCAGCGGCAACACGCGCAGGCATCGGTGGCGGCGCGCTGCGGAGTCCGTGGGGTTCACTCGCGCCTCATCCACGTCCGGACCCGGTCGGCCAGACGAGCACCCAACCCGCCCGGGTGCTGGGGCCCCGGTTGCCCGGAGAGCACATCGGTGAAGGCGGTCAGCAGCCACAGCGCGATGTCCCCGTGGCTGAGCACGAAGCCGGCGGGGTCCAACCGGGTGACCGTCTCGGCGCAGAATGCGCGGCAGACGAGTTCCGTCGGCCGGCTCTGTGTCGCGTGCGCGAGCATCGCGAATGCCAGCTCGAGCGCGCCCTCCGACTGGCCGCCCCAGTCGAACGCCGCGTCGCTGCGGTAGCCGAGATGCGGCAGAGGCTCCAGCTCGGACCCGTCCACCATGTACACCTCGGTCTGCGCTGGACGCCGCCCCACGTAGTAGCGCTCGGGCGTCTGCGAGCCGCTGCGGCGTGCCGGTGCCGACATCGGGCGAGCCAGGGCGGGGCGCGAGGTCGCGCGCATCTGCGATGCCGACGGGCCGAGACGGTCCGGCGTTCGGGGATGCACAAGCGCTGTGTGGTGCATGTTTCCCCCGCGTCGAGCCGCCCGGGACGTCTTACCTCGATGGCAGCTGGACCGGGGCGAGGTCAGGTGAAGACGGAACCGACGCCGGGGCGGTATGGACTCCCGAGCTCCGCCTGCTCCCTGGCCGCGACCGACGGGCCTCGACCAGTCGTGCGCGGCCGGCGCGTGGCCGCGGTGCGCCGGGCGCTGGGCGAGCACGATCGCCGTTCCCGCCGCGTTCCGGTCACCCGCGACGCTCTCGCACGGGCATCGGCGGCCGAGGCCCGCTCGATCGCGGAGCCGTGGTCAGCCCCGCTCGCCGCGCCGTACGGCACGGCTGAGAACGGCGCAGCCAGCGCTAGCTCGCCAGCCGCGAACATCGCTGCTCATCGAGCAAGCGCCCGGCTTTCGGTCGGTCGCGGCGGCCGGGCGTAAGAAACCGGACCGGAGCCGGCGCTGAAGGGATAGAGAAAGTTTCCCTCGGCCCGGTTCCCCGGCGCCCCGACCGGAAAGGCACTACTGGTCTGATGCGAGAACTTGAGTTTGATCTTCACCGCTTCAGCCCGGTGCCCGTCGAGCGGCGACGCGGCGGACGGGAGAGGCAGCGTAATGGCGAACCCGCTGCACGCAACCCCGGGTGGCTCGGCCGCCGGTCGCGAGCGGCACGCCCGCCCTGTCCCCCACCACACCCAGGTCGAGCAGCTCGCGGAGTTCGTCTGCGCTGCGCGGTTCGAGGACATCTCGGGGCCGGCGCGCGAGCAGCTGAAGCTGCGGGTGCTGGACTCGCTCGGGTGCGCGCTGGGGGCGCTCGACGGCGAGCCGATCCGAATGGTCGCCGCGCAGGTCCGGGAGTTCGGAGGCGCGCCGCTGGCGACGCTGATCGGCGCCGGCAAGAGCGCGCCGGATCGGGCGGCGCTCTACAACGGCGCGCTCGTGCGCTACCTGGACTTCAACGACTCGTTCCTCGCCCCGGGCGAGACCTGCCATCCCTCGGACAACCTCGCGCCGGTGCTCGCCGCCTCCGAGTACGCGCACGCCGACGGGCGCACCCTGCTGACCGCGCTGGCGGTCGCCTACCAGGTGCAGAACCGTCTCTCCGAGGTCGCACCGGTGCGGGCCAAGGGCTTTGACCACACCACGCAGGGCGCCTACGCGGTCGCCGCCGGTGTCTCCCGGGCACTCGGCCTCGACCCGCACCGGACCGCGAACGCGATCGCGATCGCCGGCACTTCACTGAACGCGCTACGCGTGACCCGCACCGGCGCGCTCTCGCACTGGAAGGGCCTCGCCTACCCCGCCACCGCGTTCGGCGCCACCCACGCGGCCTTTCTGGCGATGCGGGGGATCACCGGCCCGTCCGAGGTATTCGAGGGCAACAAGGGGTTCATGGACGCGATCGCCGGGCGGTTTCAGATCGACTGGCAGCACGAGAACCTCGAATCGGTCAGACGCACGATCCTCAAGCGCTTCAACGCCGAGATCCACTCGCAGTCGGCGATCGAGGCGCTGCTCGAGCTGCGCGCCGTCCACGCGATCGAGCCCGCCGACGTGGAGCGGATCGAGCTTGACACCTTCCAGGTCGCCTACGACATCATCGGCGGCGGCGAGGAGGGCTCCAAATACGAGATCGCGACCAAGGAAGAGGCCGACCACTCGCTGCCGTACCTGCTCGCGGTCGCGCTGCTCGACGGCCAGGTGCTGCCCGAGCAGTACCGACCGGAGCGGATCGGCGCCCCCGACGTGCAGGAGCTGCTCCGCCGCGTCGAGGTGCGCCCGAACGATCAGCTGTCAAAGCGCTTCCCCGACCAGCACAGCGCCCGGATCAGGGTTCACATGCGCGACGGCCGCGTGCTCGAGCGCGAGCAACACGACTACGAGGGGTTCCACAGCCGCCCGATGAGCTGGGACGCGGTCGAGGCCAAGTTCGACCGGCTCTCGAGCCGTTATGTGGGCGACCGGCTGCGCGCACGGATCAAAGACACGGTCACCCGGCTCGACGCGATAGGGATCGACGAGCTGACGACCGAGCTCGCGGCCGTTCCAACCCCGGTCGAGCGGCGGTCCGGATGACAGGCGAGGCGTTGACGATCAAGGGCCTCGAGGACTGGGCCCGCGCGGGCGCCCACTGGCGGGTGATCCACCACGCCGAGCGTCGCGCGGTCGTCGAGCTGCAGCAATGCACCGGCGAGCCGATCGAGTGTTTGCATTCCGAGGACCCCGCGGTAATCACCTACCTGCGGGGCGTCGAGTCCGACCTGGACCTGTATTGAAACAAGGAGACCGACATGACGACCGACCCATCGACTTCCACCGACGAGCTCGCTTTCTCCTTCCTTCGCACCAGCCACCGCCCGTCCAAGCCACGCACGCGCGGGATCACCGAGATCCGCGGGCCCTACTACACGGTGATGGGGGCCCGCTACCTGAAGGACGTGCTGGAGACGATGGGCGCGCACGTCGACGCGCTGAAGTTCGCCGGCGGGTCCTTCACGCTGATGCCCGAGCGAGCCCTGCGTGAGATCCTCGAGGTCGCGCACGAGCACGACGTGCTGGTCTCGACGGGCGGGTTCATCGAGCACGTCCTCACCCAGGGCCCCGAGGCGGTCGACGGGTACATCGACGAGGTCGCGCGCCTGGGCTTCGACATCCTGGAGATCTCATCCGGGTTCATCAGCATCCCGACCGACGACATCCTGCGCCTCGTCGAGCGCGTGCAGCGCGCCGGCCTGAAGGCCAAGCCGGAGGTGGGGATCCAGTTCGGCGCCGGCGGCGCCACCACCCCGGAGGAACTCGAGCAGGAGGGCACGCGCGACGTCGGCTACGCGATCGACCTCGCCCAACGCTGCCTGGACGCGGGCGCGTACATGATCATGATCGAGTCCGAGGGGATTACCGAGGAAGTGACCACCTGGCGGACCGACGTGGTCGCGAGGATCGCCCGGGAACTCAAACTCGAAAAGGTGATGTTCGAGGCCGCCGACCCGGAGGTGTTCGGCTGGTATGTCAAGAACTACGGCCCCGAGGTCAACCTGTTCGTCGACCACTCGCAGATCGTGCAGCTCGAGTGCCTGCGCCGCGGGATCTGGGGCACGAAGAGCCTGTGGGGCCGCGTCGTGACCTACCCAGACAACTGACGATGGCACTCGACGTTCAGACCAAGCGGATCTACGAGCCGGCCGATCGGACCGACGGGTACCGCGTGCTGATCGACCACGTATGGCCCCGCGGCGTCTCCCGGGAGCGCGCGCAGCTCGATGAGTGGGCGCGGGAGCTGGCGCCGAGCGACGAACTGCGCAAATGGTTCGACCACGTTCCCGAGCGCTTCGAGGAGTTCCGCGCTCGATACCGGCGCGAGCTCTCCGGACATCCCGAGCCGGTCGACCAGCTGCGTGACCGCGCGAAGAAGAGCCGGCTGACGATCGTGTACGCCGCGCGGGACGAGGAGCACAACAACGCCGCCGTGCTCGCCGAGCTGGTGCGCGATGGTTGAGGGATGGGCCGACTCGCCGACGGCGGCGAGCCCGACGCAGATGAGCCTCGAGTGAGCCCTACGAGGTGATTGGCGTCGAGCGCCGCACGGCGACGATCGCCGAGCTGTGGCTGCGGCGGAGCCGACGATCAAGAGATGTTCGTCTTCGCGGATTCGCCGCGTCAGACCGACGTGGGTGCCGTAGAACGCGGCGGACCGCTCTTGTGTGTCGCAGGCGGAGCCGTCCCCTCCCCTTCGCCGCCAGCAAGCTGCGCCTCCTTAGAGGCTGCATGCTGACGATCCGGTCCAACCATGGGGTGCGCCGCGACCTCGGGCTGGCCTCAGGGGCGACCTGGAGCCGGCAACGCGGGGCAGCGACTCGATGCTCTTCTGAGTTCGATTGTTCAGGCGGCTGCCTGAACAAGCGCCTCCCCCGCGGGCAGGTGCTCACCCTTCGGGCGCGGATGTTTGCGCGTCGCGCCGCGCCTCGGCGCGACGCTCCGCCAAGCGGGCACGCTCGGCCTCGCTGCGCAGGCTCGCTTGTCGCAGCGCGTCCGCGGTCGCGGGCACGTCGCGCTCGAGGTCGAGCTCGACGGGCTGGCCATCCGGTTGGGGTCCCTCGCCGACCGCGTCGGTGCCGTGGCGGGCCGCCAAGTAGGGGGAGAGGTAGCGCCCGGCGATCTTCGTCGGCGGCCACCACAGCGCGTGCCGAACAGCGGTTCCTTCGCCTCCGCCGGCGGGCTGGTGGCGCATCCAGGCCTTGCCGCGGCCGGTGAGCATCATGCCCCGGAGCACCGGTCGATATGGGCGGGGGTCCAGATCGGCGCCGGCGTGGGCGGCGATCGACTCGGCCGCCGCGTCCGCCTGCTGGGACGCAAGGCCGCCCTGCTTGACCGGGAACGCGATCGCGTCGCCGGCCGCCCAGACCGCGTCCACATCGGGGACTCTGCCGTGCAGGTCGGTGAGCACGAAGCCGCGGGCGTTGGCGGGAAGCCCCGGCAGTCCAGGCCCGACCGCGCGCGGCAGCGCGACGACTCGCTCGGCGTCGAGCGTCCGCTCGCCGGGGTGAAGGATGAGCCGCCCGGGATCCCGGGGGTCCTCGGCGACGTAAACGCCGGTCTCAGCCTCGACGCCCGCCTCCTCAAGGTCGTGGCGCACCGCCACCGTTGCCTGCGCGCCGAACAGCCCCAGCGGCGCGTCCTCTGGCGTGTAGATGGTCACCTGCACGTCGTCGTGTCCCATGCCCCATGCCTGCCAGGCGGTCATCAGCGCCAGCTCGTAGGCGGGCAGCGCCCAGGCCACCCCCGGTGGCACCACGAACGCCACGCGCTTGAGGTAGCCCTCGTCGAGGTCGCGCAACAGGCCGCCGAACACCTCAGCGTCAGTCTCCGGCGTCCAGGTGAGCACCCGCCGAAACGCCGGCTCGCTGCCGGCGCCGACCGCAACCAGCAGGGCGTCGTAGGACAGGCGCTGCCCGGTGCCGGTGATGGCGACGTGGTTGGGGGCATCGACCTGGGCCAGCGCCCCATGGATCAGCTCGGCGCGAGCGTCTGCGGCAATGTCCGCGAGCGGGTGGCGGTCCGCGCGCCCGCGCCCGAACGGCTCGGCGACTGCCATCGGGCGGTACACGAACTCTGCCTCCGGTGAGAGCAGCGTCAGCTCGACGCGATCCCCGGCGAGGTCGCGCAGGGCGAGGAGCGCCTCGAGCCCGGCCACGCCGCCGCCAGCGATCAGAACCCGAACCATCATGCGGTCCTCATAGCGCGAACCGCTCGTGTCGGTGGCGCTCGTCGGCCAGCCTTCCCGCCAGCCCAGCGAGCCTCCCGGCGCGGTACTGCGCCGTTCTCAACCTGGCGACGGGCAGCGCCGACGAGTCGCTGGGGACAGAATCGGTGGGCTGCGTGTCGAGTAAGAGCTCGAACGCGCGCGGTCCGATGATCACGGCTCCCCACTGGTAGAGCGCGTCATCGATCGGGTGCAGGACCGAGTCGGGTGCGAGGTGCTCGGGCTCGTCGGTGAACACGGTGACGGCCTTATCGTAGAGTCGCCCGCTGCTCCAGAGCGGCTCAGTGCTCGCGATGAACCGCATCAGGATGGGAGCGGGGACGCCGTCGCCGATCGGGGTGCCGAACGCGATCCCGTCGCCCCCTGCGATCTCGCCGAGGCCGGCGCGCCGATCGCCGCCAGCACGCTCATCGCTCTCGTCTCGGCCGACAGGCAACAGGCGAACCCGTGCCGCCAGATGTGCGGCCGCCTCGCCGAACGCCTCCGCCCTCGCTGCCAGGTCCCCTGGGTTGATGACCGCGATGTTCCCGCTCACGTCGTTGCGATCGGCAGCGAACCACAGCTTCCCTGGACCGGGCGGCACGTCAAGCCTCCAGCTCGCTCTGCACACTGATCTCGACGTTGCCACGCAGCGCGTTCGAGACGGGGCAGAGTTCGCTGGCACGCCGGACCTGCTCCTCGAAGTCCGCCGGCTCGATCCCTTCGACCCGCGCGCGGACGCTCAGTTCGATCCTCGTCACCTTCGGAGCGCCGTCCACCTCGTCGAGCGTGCAGGCGGCGCTCACGACGAGCCGCTCGGGCGGCGTGTGATTCTCGCCGAGCATCAGCGAGAGCGCCATCGCGAAACAGCTGGCGTGCGCGGCGGCGATCAGCTCCTCGGGGCTCGTCTTGCCGTCCGGGGCCTCGGTCCGCGAGGCCCAGGTGACCGGCAACGCGCCGAGCGCGCCGCTCCCGCTCGACACGGTCCCGGTGCCGCTCGCGAGCGCTCCCTCCCAGACGATCTCTGCTTCTCGTGTGGCTATGGGCATCTCAGTCTCCTGTTCGCATCGCTGGTGGTCGCGTGATGGGTCCCCGGAACTCTTCACATATGTCCTCTGCGTCGCCGTGGTCCGCTCGTCTTACCTGGACAGGTGCCCGAACAACCTGCGGCCTGCTCTGCGCCGGGTTTGTGTGACTCGCAATTTTTCCCAATATGAGTGTGAATAAGCTAAGATCGCCTTTGCCACGCGGATTCGTGGGCGTGGCCTCGACGGAAGCTCGGAGATGAACGATGGCTGTGGTTGATGGAGTGCCCGGGGACCTCGATGCGGTCGAGACGAGCGAGTGGCTTGAGGCGATCGACTCGGTCCTCGAGCACGACGGACCAGCTCGTGCCCGTCACATCCTGACGCGAGTCATGGAGCGTGCCGAGCGCGCCGGCACGGGCTCGATCGCGACCCTGAACACGCCGTACGTCAATACGATCCCGCCCGAGCGCGAGGCGCAGCTACCGGGTGATCCGGCGCTCGAGCGCCGGCTTCGGTCGATCGTGCGGTGGAACGCCATGGCGATGGTGGTGCGCGCCAACAAGCACTCATCCGAGCTCGGCGGGCACATCGCGAGCTACCAGTCGCTGGCGACGCTGTACGAGGTCGGCTTCAACCACTTCTGGCACGCTCCCAGCGAGGGCCACGGTGGCGACCTCGTGTACTTCCAGGGCCACTCCTCGCCCGGCAACTATGCACGGGCATTTCTGGAGGGCCGCCTCACCGCGGAGCAACTCGACGGCTTTCGCCAGGAGGTGTCAAAGCCCGGCGGCCTGAGCTCCTACCCGCACCCGTGGCTGATGCCCGACTTCTGGCAGTTTTCGACGGTGTCGCTGGGAATCGGGCCGATCACCTCGATCTACCAGGCGCAGTTCATGAAGTACCTGCAGGCCCGCGGACTGGCGAAGACTGACGGGCGCAAGGTGTGGTGCTTCGTCGGCGACGGCGAGGTCGACGAGCCCGAGACGATGGGCTCGATTGGCCTGGCCGGGCGGGAGCGGCTCGACAACCTGGTCTGGGTCGTCAACTGCAACCTCCAGCGGCTCGACGGCCCCGTGCGGGGCAACGGCAAGATCATCCAGGAGCTCGAGTCTGACTTCCGCGGCGCCGGCTGGAACGTGATCAAGGTGATCTGGGGCGCGAAGTGGGACCCGCTCCTCGCGGACGACTCCGATGGACGTCTCGTGGCGGTGATGGAGGACAGCGTCGACGGTGAATACCAGGCGTACAAGTCGCGCGACGGCGCCTACGTGCGCGAGCACTTCTTCGGCAAGGACCCGGTGCTGTTGGAGCGGGTCGCCCACATGTCGGACGAGGAGATTTGGCTGCTCAACCGCGGCGGCCTGGACCAGCAGAAGGTCTACGCCGCCTATTACGAGGCGGTTCGGCACACCGGTCAGCCGACGGTGATCCTGGCGAAGACGATCAAGGGCTACGGGATGGGCGCCTCGGGCGAGGGTCAGATGGTCACCCACCAGGCCAAGAAGATGACCGAGGATGCGCTGTTGGCCTTCCGCGACCGGTTCGACCTGCCCTTGACCGACGAGCAGGCGCGCGCGGCCGAGTACTACAAGCCACCCGATGACTCTGCGGAGATGCAGTACCTCCAGGAGTGCCGCACCAGGCTCGGCGGCAGTTTGCCGGTGCGCCGCCGCACCGCGCAGCCACTCGAGATCCCGCCGCTCGACACCTTCAAGGGCCAGCTCGAGGGAACCGGCGAGCGCGAGATCTCCACCACGATGGCCTTCGTCCGCGTCCTCGCCGCCCTGCTGCGCGACGAGCAGATCGGCCGCCAGATCGTCCCCATCGTGCCCGACGAGTCGCGTACGTTCGGGATGGAGGGCCTGTTCCGCCAGATCGGGATCTACTCCCCGGTCGGGCAGCTATATCAACCGCAGGACTCGGCGCAGCTGATGTTCTACAAGGAGGATCAGCACGGGCAGATCCTCGAGCAGGGGATCACCGAGGCCGGCTCGATCTCCTCGTTCATCGCCGCGGGCACCTCCCACAGCAACTACGGCGTGCCGATGATCCCGTTCTACATCTACTACTCGATGTTCGGCTATCAGCGAGTTGGCGACCTGGTGTGGGCAGCGGCCGATAGTCGCGCGCGGGGGTTCATGCTCGGCGGCACCGCCGGCCGCACCACGCTGAACGGCGAGGGCCTTCAGCACGAGGACGGCCACAGCCACGTGCTCTTCTCAGTCGTGCCGAACTGCCGCGCCTATGACCCCACGTTCGGATACGAGGTCGCGGTGATCATCCAGGAGGGCTTGCATCGGATGTTCTCAGAGCACGAGGACGTCTTCTACTACCTCACGCTGCTCAACGAGAACTACCCGCATCCGCCGATGCCCGACGGCGCGCAGGAGGGCATCCTGCGCGGCATGTACCTGCTGCGCGAAGCCCCTGAGTCCGCCGAGACGCCCCGCGTCCAGCTGCTCGGCTCGGGAGCGATCCTGCGCGAGGTGCTCGCCGCTGCGGACCTTCTGGCCAACGACTTCGACGTGGTCGCCGACGTGTGGAGCGTGACCTCGTTCACCGAGCTTCGCCGCGACGGCATCGAGGTCGAGCGCTGGAACATGCTCCACCCGCTCCAGACGCCGCGCCGCGCGTACGTGTCCGAGTGCCTCGAGCCGCGCCAAGGCCCGGTCGTCGCCGCGACCGATTACCTGCGCGCGTTTGCCGACCAGATCCGCCAGTGGGTTCCCGGCCGGTATCGCACGCTCGGCACCGACGGCTTCGGTCGCAGCGACTACCGCCGGGCGCTGCGCCGGTTCTTCGAGGTCGACCGCCACTACGTCGTCGTTGCCGCGCTCAAGGAGCTCGCGCAGGACGGCGCGATCGACGCGATGCGAGTCCAAGAGGCGATCGAGCGCTACGCAATCGATCCCGAGACGCCGATCCCGACCAGCGTGTGAGGCCACGGTCTCCGGCTGGCCGTCGCCGCCCAAGCCGAGGGCCGGATCCGCGACCGAGCCTTGAGTGCCTCGCCGTGAGAGAGCAGCCGAGGGCAACGCTGGGTGAACAGGCGATGCCGTCGGCTCACGATGAACAGTCATGCGCGACCGGCACATGGTTCGCCACGAAGCCCAGGAATGAACATCGAGAAAGCGATCCAGACCAGACAGCGGTGCGGCGAGGCGCAGTCCTCGTTCGCGGCGGAGAGGTTCGCGCCCAGCGGAACCCCGGCGAGTCATCGCTGGGGCGGACGCCAAGAGCGCGCTGCGCTCCCCGAACGACAAGGAGGCCAACGTGCCAGACAGCATTTATCCGATCGCAAGCCGCGTGCTCGCCGAGCGTCGCAAGCAGGCCGCGCCTGAGACCCACGAAGCCTTTCAGGCTTTCAGCCGGCAGGTGTTCGCCGACGGCGCGCTGCCGGAGAAGACCAAGCCGCTGATCGCCGTCGCCGTCGCACACGTCACCCAGTGCCCGTACTGCATCCGGGGCCACGCGGGGCTCGCGCAGCGCCGAGGCGCCAGCGAGCAGGAGATCATGGAGGCGATCTGGGTCGCGGCCGAGATGCAGGCGGGGGCGGCATATGCCCATTCGCTGATCGCACTCGATGCCCTCGACGCCAACGGCACCGAACGCAGCCGAGAGGGGTAAGGAACGACGCGGATGAAGCGCACGCCCGCCCTGCAGGAGCTCTCCCGCGATCACCTCAAGGCGCTGCTGATCGCCAAACGACTGCGCGATGCCGACGATCTGGTCGCCGCCGGCGAGGCGTTTGCCCGGTTCTGGAGCACCGAGTGCCATCACTTCCGACTCGAGGAGGAGATCCTGTTGCCCCATTGGGCCGCTCACGCCGAGATCGACCGCGCCGCGGTCGTCCGGGTACTCGAGGATCATCTGGCGCTCCGTCGCGACGCGCTTCGCCTCTCCGAGCATCGTCTGTCGCTTTCCGAGCTCCGCGACCTTGGCGCCCGCCTGCACGATCACGTGCGCTTTGAGGAGCGCCAGCTGTTTCCGATGATCGAGCAGGCACTCGACCCCGCCAGCCTAGAGCAGCTCGCTGCCGCCCTGCACGCCGAGGAGGGGGAGCCGAGTTGTGCCACCGCGCGTTTGCCCAATGACCTTGTGTAAAATGGGGCGGCGGCCATGAAACCAGAGGAAGCGGCCCTGAACCACGTGATC
The DNA here is from genome assembly GCA_963810015.1 of uncultured Solirubrobacterales bacterium. Lineage (GTDB taxonomy): Bacteria > Actinomycetota > Thermoleophilia > Solirubrobacterales > Solirubrobacteraceae > Palsa-465. Next base: position 2,145 of record CAWEMC010000026.1, on the reverse strand, counting down.
GACGGGCGATGCTCCGTCGGGATCGAGATCCAGGCGGCCGGTGTCCGGGATGGGCGGCGATGAGCATCGCGGTGGTTTCGCTGCCGCTGGTCACGATCACCCTGCTGGCCATGGCGATATGGACCGGCGGGCTGGTGGCGATTTTCGTCGTCGCGCGAGCCGCCTCGAAGACCCTGGAAACCGGGCAGCGGATCGAGTTCTTCAGAGCGCTGGGACGGAGCTACGGCGTCGTTGGGACGCTCGCGCTGGTGGTCGCGCTGGTGACCGGGGCGATTCTGTTGCGCCAGCACCCGTGGAACTCGGTCCAGGTCGCCGCCGCCATCGTCGCGGGCGCTCTTTTGGCCGCGACCGTTGCCGGCATGCTCCAAGCGCGGGCGATGACCCGCCTGCGCCGCCGCGCCCTGGCGCAGGGTCCCACCATGGGCGTCGCGCTCCGCCGAGGCGCTCAGCGCGCCGCCGGGCTGCGCGGCGCGATCGGCCTTCTCACCCTTGCGCTCATCGTGCTCGGCGCCGCGCTCGCCCGCTCATGATCCATACGATCACGGGTCACTCTCGTTGATGGTCGAGTTTGCTGACGTCCCGTTTGGCGAGCTGGTGAAGGCCGTAGCGGCGGATGATCCAGTTCCGGGTGCGGGTCCGAGCCTGGCGTGGACATGCGCGGTCGCCGCAGCGCTGGTCGAGATGGTCAGCGCGGTGTCGCTGCGAAAGCAGCCAGAGCACCCTGCTGCAGTCCAGGCGCGGCGTGACCGCGCGGTCGAGCTGCGCCTCGCCGCGCTCTCGCTTGCCGGCGTGGACGCCGAGGCCTACCGCGGCGTGCTCGCGGTCGGGCGTCGCCGCGATGAGCCGGGGCACCCGCGTCGTCTTCGTCAGGCGCTGGCCGACGCGGCCGATCCGCTGGTGAGCATCGTTGAGACCGCCGGCGAAGTCACGCGGCTGGCCGCCGAGGCGCTCGGTGACGCGCGCGGGGGGGTGCGCGGGGAGGCCATCGTTGCCGCGACCCTCGCCGCAGCCGTGATGCGCGCCGGGGCTCCGCTCGTCGAACTCAACCTGGCCAGCGCACCAGACGACCCACGGCGAGCACGCGTCCGTGACGCGGCTCTGGCGGCCGACAATGAGGTCAAACGAGCACTCGGCGCTCGGGTCCCCGCCTGGGCGCCAGCGCCAGCGGGTCGTGCGCCCGACGCATGAGCGGTACGGTGCCCGCGCGGAGCTGCGCGCCATCCGCGCCGGTGCCTTCCCTGAAGCACCCAGTCCGCGAGCACGGCATGACTCCCGCAGAGCATCAGCTCCTGCTGGCGATTCGCCGACACGGTGGCAAAGCCCCGACCGACGGTGTCTGACGTCGCCGCCGTGCCGCTGCTTCACCACCACGGTGCGGATGCGCTCATCGATCGGGCGGGGCGGCGGGCCCGGTCGTCCGACGCGCACGCGGCGCATCCTTCGCGTGTGCGTCTGACCGTCACCAGGGTTGTCATGGCGAGAGCGGTGGCAGGTAGAGCCGCTGACGGCGCTGCGTCTGGCCGAGCTGAGGTTTTCTCGCGTCGACGGGGCAGGCCCTGCGCGCGGCAGCCGGTGGGCTTCCAACGTCAGGGAGAGCTCACCGAAGCGAGTTGAGGAGCTCGTGAGACATCAGATTCGGCCACACGACAGGTAAGGCGGGCCTCCCGCGCCGACGCTAAACGACAACGCTCAAGTAACCCGACAGGACACTGCCATGCGACTCAACTACCGAGAGGTGCTCCCGGAGGCAATGAAGGCGATGCTCACCGTGGAAGGCACGGCGAACACTGGACTGGATGACCCACCGCTCCTGGATCTCGTCAAGATCAGAGCCTCCCAGATCAACGGCTGCGCGTACTGCCTCGCGCTCCACGTCAATGAGGCTCGAGAGCACGGTGAGTCCAACCAGCGCCTGGACCTAGTCGCGGTCTGGCGCGAGGCCGATTGCTTTGCACCGCCCGAGCGGGCCGCGCTGGCGTGGTGCGAGGCCCTCACCCTCCTGCCCGAGTCCGGCGCGCCCGACGCCGTCTATGACGATCTGTCGCGCCATTTCACGCCGCGGCAGATAGTCGCGCTGACACTGGCGATCGTCGCAATCAACGGCTGGAACCGGCTCAACGTCGCCTTCCGCACACCCGTGCCAGA
>CAWEMC010000025.1:0-189479 GCA_963810015.1 uncultured Solirubrobacterales bacterium | reverse complement strand
CGCGATCCAGGTGACACCTCCCCAGGGCCGGCGACCGGCGAGACGGCGCTGCTGCCGCTGAAGGAAGGGCCGTGCCCCTCATGCACGGCGCTGCTCGACCAGCTTGACGGCGCCGTCGAGCACGCCCGGCAGCGCATCGACTTCGCTGTCGTCGCGAAGACGTCGATCCCCCGCCTGCTTGCGTTCGCTGAGGAGCGCGGGTGGCGTTGCCTACGTCTCCTGTCCTCGGCCGCCAACGCGTACAACCGCGACTACCACGGAGAAACCGCCGAGGGAATCCAACGGCCGATGCTTAACGTGTTTCACCGCGACGGGGGCACGATCCGCCACTTCTGGGGCTCGGAGCTCTTCTACGCTCCCGCGGACGGCGATCAGGACCCGCGTCACGTCGGCCCCCTCGAGCCGCTCTGGAATCTCTTCGATCTCACCCTCGAAGGACGACCGAGCGACTGGTACGAGCAGCTGAGCTATTAGCGAGCGCCTCCAGCGACGGCCATCCGCGCTCGCGCATACCGCGCAACTCAGGGCTCTCGCCGATGCTGGCGAGGTGCCCGTGCGGTGATGAATGCAGGCCTGGACCTCGGCGGGCCGGGTCGTGCCGCGCTGCTGGTCTACGCCTGAAGGGATCTGCCTGCGGCGTGGCTGCTTCCACGGGCCATCAGTTGCGCCGGCGCCCAGTCTGTCGCGCCGGTCCCTGTGGGCGAATCGCCATCGATGAGGTCGCTCCGATCAGGCCAGACCGGGGATGTGCCGGCAGGTGGCGTGGGCCGATGAGAAGCGCGAGGGAGCGCGGTCTCAGTTGATGATGGACGCCGACGAGAGCACCTTTTCAGCGCTCTTCGAACGCCACCAGCGCGAGCTGCGGGCGCACTGCTACCGCATGGTCGGATCGTTCGAGGACTCCGAGGACCTTGTGCAGGACACGTTCGCGCGCGCCTGGCGGGCACGGGCTCGGTTCACGCGCGAAGGGCGGTGGTCGTTTCGCGCCTGGCTGTATCGCATCGCAACGAACGCCTGCCTGGACCACGTGGCACGCGGCGGCCCGCGGGTGCTGCCGGTTGACGTCGCGCCCGCGGCCGATCCCGAGGGCGACGTCCCGCTGGTCGCCGCCGCCGTCCGGTGGCTCGAGCCGTATCCGGATCGATTGGTGGACCCGCACGAGGCGGCGGTCGCCCGCGAGACGCTCGAGATCGGGTTCGTGGCAGCGATCCAGCACCTGCCGCCGCGGCAGCGGGCGGCGCTGATCCTGCGCGACGTGGCTGGGTTCTCGGCGCGCGAGACGGCGGAGCTGCTCGACACGAGCGTGCCGGCCGTCAACAGCGCGCTGCAACGGGCGCGCGACCGGCTGCGCGAGCGCCTCCCCTCGCGGCGCGACGAGTGGCCGCGCTCAGACCCTCGAGCGGAGCAGCGGGAGGTCGCCCGGCTCTACGTCGAGGCGATCGAGCGCCGCGACTTCGCGGCGCTGGCCGCGCTCGTCCGCGAGGACGCGCGGTTCTCGTTCCCACCGCGCCCGCTCTGGTACGACGGGCTCGACGCGTTCCGGCGCGGCAGCGAGAAGCACGCCGCGCCCGGCGAGCACCTGTTCGTGGCGGCGCGGGCGAACCTGCAGCCGGCGGTGGCGCTCTACCTGCGATCGCCCGGCGAGGCGCGCTACCGCCCGCTCGCGCTCGCGGTGCTGCGTGTGGAGCAGGGCCAAGTTGTCGAGGCCGTGGACTGGAGCCGGCCGGAGCTGTTCGGAGCGTTCGGCCTGCCGATGAGTTTTCCGCCGTCGCACCGTTCTAACAAGGACGAGTTCAACGCGAAGGAGGTCCGATGAAGGTCGGAACGGAGCAGGAGTGGCAGACCGCGCGCAAGGAGCTGCTGGGCGCCGAGCGCGAGCTGGAGGAGCACGCCAAGCGCATCGAGCAGCAGCGGCGCGAGCTGCCGTGGGTCCCGGTCGAGAAGGACTACAGGTTCGCGACCGACGACGGGCCGAAGTCGTTGCCCGAGCTGTTCGAGGGGCGCTCGCAGCTGCTCATCTACCACCTGATGTTCGGGGAGGACTGGGCGGTTGCCTGTCCGGGCTGCTCGTCGCTCGCCGACGGGCTCGGCGGCGTGGTCACGCATCTGAACGATCGCGACGTGACGCTGCTCTGCATGTCGCGCGCGCCGCTCGAGAAGCTCGTCGCGTACAAGCGGCATCGCGGGTGGACGGTGCCGTACGTGTCGGGGCACGGCGGCGACTTCCTGTTCGACTACGGCTACGCGTTCCGCCGGGAGGAGATGTCCGGCAGCATCCGAGAAGAGTTCGACATGGGGCAGCTGCTCCGCGAGGCGCCGCAGTGGTTGCGCGACTACCGCGAGGACGTCGGGGCGCCGGACCTCGAGTCGGCCGTGTCCGTGAGCGCCGGATGGAGCGTGTTCGCGCTCCGGGACGGCGCTGTCTACAACACATACCGCGTATATCCGCATTCGCGCCTCATCACCCCCCTGTTCTCCGGCCTGCTCGAGCTGGTGCCGAACGAGGAGTGAGTCGCGCGCAACTCCCTTGCGTTTACGCTCGATGCACAGCGAGTGCTTAAGCAGACGGTCGCCGGTCGGCCATCCCGAGTCCGCCCGGCGCACTCGCATTCGCGCGCTCGGAGCTCGCGGAGGCGTTCTCCGCCGCTCGCGCACGACTTGCCCTGGTGGCGATCCTGCTCGCGCTGGCAGCGCTCGCGTGGTGGCTGACGGCGGCGCGGATGGGCAGCATGGATGCTGGGCCGCGCACCGACCTGGGCGCGCTTGGCTGGTTCCTCGGGGTGTGGGTGGTGATGATGACCGCGATGATGCTTCCGTCGCTCGCTCCGACGGTCGCGCTATATGCGCGGATGCCCCACCAGCGCGACTGGGACCGCCCGCTGCTGTTCGCCGGCGGCTACTTGCTCATGTGGAGCTCGGGCGGGCTGCTTTCCTATGGCCTGTTTCACCTCGGCAAAAGTCTCCTGGGGGGCGATCTGGCGTGGCGCTCCGACGGGCGCTTCGCCGCCGGCGGCGTGCTCGCGGTCGCCGCGCTCTACAAATTGACGCCGCTGAAGCATGTCTGCCTGGCGAGGTGCCGAAGCCCGCTGAGGTTCCTGCTCGGGACCTGGCGCGAGGGGCGCCTCGGTGCGCTCGGGATGGGATCCCGGCACGCGGCGTGGTGTGTCGGCTGCTGCTGGGGGCTAATGGCCGCGTTGTTCGCGCTGGGTGTGATGAGCCTGACTTGGATGGCGTTCGTGGCGGCCTTGATCGCATTCGAGAAAACTCTCCCTGGCGTCGAGTAGCGACCTGGGGCCCGGCCGCAGTCCTGATCGCGCTGGCGGTCGCGGTGATCACCGCGCCACAAGCGGTGCCAGGACTTGTGGTCCCGGGCGCCCACGGCGCGATGGGCTGAGCGCCCCGCAATGGGCTCAGTTCTACGGCTCGCGCCGCCTCGGATGCCCGCCGCCTAGCCAATCGCGTAGCCACTGGCCAGCACCAGCCGGGCGTCCCGCACAGTGCGCACGTCCGCCGCTCGACGGGCTCGAAGTAGAGGGTGCCGAGCGAGCGGCGGTCTGTGGTCAGCGCGGCAGACGGATCGCTTCCGCAAACGAATCGGGGAGCAGCACGGCCCATGACGCTGCGGCTTGCTGTCGCCGAGGACGCCGACCAGCAATCTCATCGGTGTCACGAGATTGCTGCTCGCGCCCGAGGATCCGGAAGTTCGGCGTCTGGGACGGCGCCGCCGCCTAGGCACCAAAGGAGCCACCCGGTCGACCGGGTGGCTGCCGCTCAGCGCGACCGCTGTCGAGACAAACCCAGTCACGCCGAGCCGGTCCCTCCGGGCCATCGGAATCGCGCCACTGGCCGGATGCCGGGCGCGCGCGGACGCAGGCCAAATCGACCGATTGCATCGGCCGACGGAGTTCGAGCTCGCCGGCAGGCGCTGTCGGATCGCGTTGTTGGCCTTCGGTCAGCCAGGCGGCTCTCCCAACCCTGTCTATGAGCCGGTCCCACGCGATTCGACGATCGCGCTTAGGCGCACCCTGGAGCGGAAGTTCGGCTCCTGGTACTCGTTCCGCTACCGCGGCGGGCTCGCAGGCCGCAACGAGTTCAGGGTGCAGTGCTACAGCGTGTTCGCGCAGCCGCAGCAGACAAGCCTAGGGGCCCAGCTGTACCTTGTCTACGAGCCCGACGTGCACGCCGGCGATCCCCCCGCCGAGGCTCAGCTCGGCTGGATCCAGGTCGCACGCTGGACTGGTGCCGGATCCCCGTCGCCGGGGTCATATGTGGACGTCACCGGACGGACGGCAAGACCACGCCGGCAAGGGCATCATCGACATCTACGGCGGCGTCAAATGGGGCTGGCAAGTCCAACCGGTTCAGCCATCGTGAGCACGCTCCGGGGACGGTCCAACCCAGGTTCCTCCCGCGGGGAGAAATCGCGCCCACTTCCGCACGGGCTACCTGCATCGCTGTCACCACGAACGTGTGGGATTCGTGAAAGCAACCGCGCGTGAGGCATCGTGCCGCTGATCTCACGCGAACGCGACAGCGAGCCATCGGGGTCGGTCACTGCTGGTTGGCGCCCGCGGCCGTCGTGCTCGGCGCGTGCCCGGGAGCTTGCGTCGGGCGGCGCGGTTGGAGTCCGGGTCAGCGGTCGGTCGTCTCGGCCGCGACCGCTGCTTGCCCTCGCAGAGCGACGCTCCAGGTCAACGCGACGGTCGCGCAGCTGGCGCAACCGTTCCGGCGACACATCTGAAATGCCGGGCCGATCCAGCGGTGCCACGCCCGCGATGAGGCCGCTGTTGGTAGCCCGATCCGACAGTCGGCGGAGCCCCGGCGCGGGCCTGAGAGTGCCGCGCCAGTCGTCACCGTTTGGGTTGCCCGCGCGCTGGTTGACCGGTGTGCGTGGTGTTGTCAAAATCGCTGCTGCCCGTCGCCGTGGGTCGGCGATTTGTAGGCATTGATCCAGAGCGGGGTCTCGATGACGTGCTACATCGCTGGGAGCCAGGTTGCTTGCCGCGCGTCTTCAGCCGCTCCCCTGGGAACCCAAAGGAGGTTTCATGCCACCGCATAAGGCCAAAACACGCGGGTGCCTCGCTGGGGCGGAGAGCGGCGCAGCACGCTTTCGCTGGCGCGGGCAAATGAAGAAGCCGTTGGCCCTGGTGGTCGCAATCGCCGCGCCTCTGGCGGCGCTGACCGCCGGCAGCTCGGCGCTATCCGCCACCCCAGCGCGCCAGCAAGTCAACTACATGTGGGCGATCCCGAGCGCGTCGGGCGCGCTGACCGGGCCCAACAACCAGCATCTCACGCTGCGGCTGGTCGGCGTGCGCGACTACCTGACCCGCTTCACCGACCGCCCTGTCCGTCAGGCATATGTCGTCGCCAACGTCGACTTCATCAGACGCTTCAAGCACTACTTCGCAGATTCCAATCCCAACGCAGTGCTGTCCTACAGTCTGGGCGGGAAAGCGATTCCGATCGCGATCGTGCTCCAGCTCGGACAACCACGGTGGGACCCGAAGACCTCGAGCTTGACGTTCCCCGCGAAGCGGATCCCGCATATGGAAGACAATCTGCCCAACACCACGGTTCACATCAAGCCACCCTTCATCCCCAACCCGCGGCACGTCGACAAAGCCAGCCTGTTCATCGACAGCGCATCATCATCCTGCGGCGAATCCGGAACGGCCACCGCAGCGGTCCTCTGTTGAAGGTGCTGGTGTCATGACTGCTCAGACTGGCAAAGAGCAGGGTGCTGATCCCTTCAGCCAATGGCTTACCTTCGATCGACCAGCGGCGCTGACGCCCGGCTGCTGCTTGCCTCGACGGAGAGGCTCTCGCTCGACGGGTCGCGCGAGTCCGGTCCCCACTCGCGCCGACTTCTGCACCGCCGGGCGGATTCAGCAGCCTGGCGCTTGCGACGGAAAGCGCTGGTGCTCGTCCTGAGCGGCACTCGTGACTGAGACGTCCGGTCTGCCATTGCGAAGCGGAGCTCTCTGGCTGACGCGGCGGACCGCTGGTTCATCAGCCCAGCGCCTGGTCGCGTTGGCGGTGGCGCTGGCGGCCGGCGTCGTCTGGGAGCTCGTGCGCGGCGCGATTCCGGGGGCCGCGCCGCCAGGCCTACGAGCGCTGGTGGATCGCTACCGCGGGTGGGTGTACGGGCTGGCTGGGGCGCGCAGCTGGGGGCGGCTCGTGACCGTGGTCGTCAACTCCGCGGTGTCAGCGCTAGCCCAATCCCGACTTCGTCCGGCCGCTCTCGAGGTTCAGTGTCGCTGACGACGAGCGGTTTCGTTCGGCTTGGTCCTCGTGGCCGGCTGCGGCCTGGGCAACGGCCGATGAAAGCGCGGGCCGAGAACTCCGCCGCCGGCGGCCGACGTGCCCTTGTCGCCTGACCAGCCGTTGACGCTCGGCATGGTGCTCGGCTTGGGGCCGTTCGGTGGCCCGCTGGGGAATGGACTGTTGGGGTTCGCTCCGGCCTGGTAAACGTCGACGCTTCCCGGAGGGCCCCAGTTGTTGATCCACCAGCCCGGCGCGCCGATCTGCTTACCGCACGTCTGGTTAGCGTTTCCGTTGAGAAAGGCCGGGCTGTTCGGGTCGATACCGGTGCCGTTGAAGTTGGTGCTCTCATTCCCGTCCGGCTCGATCCTCCCCGAGGGGTAGGGGTACGTGGGGTACCCGTTGGCCCGCATGCAGTTCGCGTACTGCACGTACAGGGCGTTGTCTCCCCATCCTTTGACCGGCTGGCCGCCCGCCACCGCGCGTCGGGCCGCGGCCAGGTACGCGCTGCAGGTACCGGTGACGTCGTTGGAATCCCCGCCCGGCAGCGCCCCCATCCGGATGGCGATGTAGATCACCTTGTGATCGACGGTCGGGTTGGCCTGCTTGGAATCGCCGTGGCTGCGCTCGCAGGCGGTCCACTCGTTCAGCAGCCGGGTCGAGCTGTCCTTCGGCAGCGTGGTCGCGGAGCTCGCACCGCTGCTGTTGGTCTTCGGGCGGCTTGGGGCATGACGGTGTGTGAGCGCTGTCAGCGCGCCCGCGGCGATCGCCACCGTCACGAGGACGGAGAGGAGCAGCGGCAGCTGCGCGGCAATCGCTTTCAGGCGTCCGCGAGGACGCGATCGTCGTGCTTGCGGCTGTTCTGACGCGCGCCATTCGGCGTGTGGGATCTGTAGCTGTTGGGCGCGGCGTTCAAGCGCTCGCCGCAACTGGTCTTCGAACTGCTGCTGGGATGCTGTCATTGCGGTACCTCGCTGCGGAGACGTTGAAGAGCCCGTGACGCGATCGATTTGACCGTTCCTGGCCGGCACCCGAGCGCAGCGGCGATCTGGGCCTCTGACCAGCCGCCCCAATAGCGGGTGACGATCACCACGCGCTGGCGGTACCGAAGGCGGCTCACCGCGTCCAAGAGCTCCCCGTCCCCTGGGTCGGGGGCGGCGGGTTCGCCTGCCAGCAACGCCAGGCGCTGGCGGTGACGGCGTTCGTTTCGCTTATAAGACCGACCGTTATTCACGATCGCTTTGCGCAGGTACGCTGCCGGCGAGTCGATCCGATCAAACGCCCGGTAGACCGAGGCCATCGCGTCCTGAACGATGTCCTCCGCGGCGGCCTCTGAATTCGTCAGCAGCCACGCCAGTCGCAGCACCTGCCCGTACTCGCGGCGGTAAAACTCCTCAAAGGTATCCCCGCCGCCGGTCCTACCAATCGCGAGCTTGCCCGCCTGCGGTTGGCTGCGAGTCACGGTCATGGTGCTTAGACGCACCACCAAGCCGTTCGGTTCCCTCATGCGGCGATGTTCCCAATCAGCGACCCGGATCGCGAAAAGTCTGGCGCGCCGGGCCAGCCGCCTTCAACTGCCCGCCTTGCCGACGTCTCCTGGGCTGACCACCAAAACGTCCGAGCCTTGCTGACGCTCCGGAGCACCCCGCACCTCATTGCGACAACAAGCAGGGGGCCGGCGGATGCTTGCTGACCCCGGGCGCGCCGAGGCGCTGAAAGCTGGTCCCGGCGCGAACCAGCCGCTAGAACGCCTAAACCGTTCCAGAAGCGTTGACCGGCTCGGATCCGGCAGATCCACACTTCCGCTCCGCCCGCTGGGCGAGCAAATGCAGCAGCGCGGGGCTCGACATCGGACCACTGCCTCGTCCCCCAGGAGCGTGTCGCCGGACTCGATGCGTGCGCACGCGTCCAGTCCACCGCTGCGAGAGCGACAGGCGATGCCCGGGACTGGATACCGACCGTCCCGAGACCACGCGGCGTCAGTTTGGGTTGACAAACATCTGTTGTCAGTCTAGACTGACAGCCATGAACGCCGAAGACATCGCCTCCGCGATCGCGTCCAACGACCCGTCGCTGGGGCTCCGCGCCGCTCTAGCTCTGCACCGGCTCGCGGAACGGGTCGAGGCGGACCACGTCGCGAGGGCCCGCGAGCAGGGGTGGTCTTGGCAGCAGATCGGTGACGCGCTCGGCGTTACCCGCCAATCAGTCCACGCCAAATACGGAAAGCGACTCCCATGACCAAGCATTCGAAACCAGCCGACTGGTATCTCCCGTGGAGCACGTACATCGACGCTCGCGAGGAAGCACGGCGCCGCGGTGACCGCAAAGTCGGCACCGAGCACCTGATACTCGGGCTGCTCAGGGACCCAGTCCTGGCGCACGCCCTCGGATGCGACCTACCGACAGCCCGCGACACGCTCGACGCGATGGATCACGATGCGCTCGCCGCCGTCGGGATCGGCGCTGCGTTCAACGCGCCACCGATACCGATCGACGAACCGATCAAACGTCCGTCGAGGCCGACGCTCAAAGCCGTCCTGCGGGACCATTTGCCAGGGACACCCGCAGCCAAGACGGCGCTGGAGGAATCGAACAAAGAGATACGTCGTAGTCACAACACGTTCCCGCAACAGCTGCTCCTAACCGTCCTCGAGCTCGAGCCGCCAGATCCCGCCGCCGAGCTGATCGCCGCGCTCGGCGTCGATCGCGCGGCCGCGCGGCAACGTCTCGGCGTGGGACGCGCCGCAGCGTAGGCAGACCAGCACCGAGCAGCGAAGGGTGGAACCGGCTCGCTGAGGCAGCCATCTCGCGCGCCCGGACGCCACTGTCGCTCGCGCCGTAAACAAACAGCGCTGAGCTGGCTGCTGGATCTGAGCAATTGCCGCCAGCCCGAGCAGACGATCCGGGGCTTCCGCTTCGGTCTCGCTCAGGGGACGGTGACTGGCTGGATCTGCACTAGGCCGCGGGTGGGGTCGAGCTCGGTGGCCTGGGAGACTCCTGGCGGCGTGGTGACGTCGACGGCCTTAGGCACGGTTCCCGGATCAACCGAGCAGATGGGCGCAGTTCCGCCCGGCGCGCACACCCCGAACAGGAAGGGCTGAGGTGTCGAGGCAAACCCGCGTGCCTGGTCGGGGCTGAACCCGTCCTGACCGGTGAGAACGACGGTGAACCCCCAGCCGGAGGCCGGCGTGCCGAACTGCGCCTCCGGGAGCGCGATCGTGATCGTCCTGTCGCTCGCGTTGGGGAGCACAAATGGGGTGCCCACCGTCCCACCGGCGGCGTTCACCCATACAGGCGCGGCGAACCCCTGCACCTCGACCCGCTGGCTCCAGGCCCCCGATGTGGCGATCGAGTAGTTGCGGGACGCGAAGGCGGCCGCGGTCGATGTGGCCGAGGCGCCCGGCACGTGCACGTACACGTCCAGCAACTGTGCTCCGTCGAGTGCCCCGAACGTGGGGACTAAGGTGCGGAGCGTGACCCGGAGGTAGGCGAATGTGCCGTCGCTGAGCACCTGGTACCGGGTCAGATCGAACGACCCGGGGGCGAAGTCGGACGAGGTCGGGTACTGGTAGGTGCCCGGCCCGTTGTCGTCGCCCGTCGGATCGGTCACATCGAGCACGGTGCTGCCGCCGCCCTCGTTGGTGACGGTGACCTGGGCGTACCCGGTGCTCCTTCCGCCTGCCGCGCTGGCGGCGACGGTGATCGTATTGCTGCCGAAGCTGACGGGAACGGACGCCGAGAAGGACCCGTCGGCCGCTGCAATCGTGGTCGTCAGCGAAGCTGGCGCACCGGTCGTGGTGTCGCTGGACGCGACGGTCACCTTCGCTCCGCGCGCGGTCGTCCCGGTCACGGTGGTCGAGGACACGGCAAGGGTGCTCCCCGGCGACGGTGCCGTGATCGCCACCGGCAGCGTGCCCGGGGACCCGTGGGCCAGATACCGCTCGACCGTGACCCGCGGGGTGTCCACATTGTGCCCGGCGCCTAGCGAGGCGATCAGCCGCAGCTCCTGAGCCTGCGCCCAGGTAAGCGGCGACGCCGACCCCGCCGCCTTGCCGTCAGTGAACCCGATGGACGCAGTCGCCGGGTCGCTGCCGAACGGGGAGGCTGGCAGGTCCGGGTCCTCCCACGCCTGCTCGGGCACCAGCCCCACGCCGGAGGAGAAGTTGATCATCGCCTGCAGAAGGGATTCGGCGCCGCTGGTGTCCCCGTCGGCGAGATCGGACTCGGCGCGCTCGCCGGACAGGTTCGGCCACAGGTGCCCAGTGCCGGTGTCGGTCGGCGGCCAGGGCGCCCCGACGACCGTGCACGAGGTCTGGCTCGGCTGGTAGCAATCGCCGTACCCGTCGGCGCTGCCGGCGGCGGCGGAGTTCCCGTAGCGGTAGTAGCCGGTCCCGCTCGGCGTGGACACCGAGATCTGCTTGTCGAGCACGGCCAGAGAGGCCTGCACGTCGGTGTCGGCGATCGGAAGCTCCCCGAGCCGGGTCAGCTCCTGGAAGCCGCCATCGATGACGGCGCGCTGATCCAGGGTGGGACCACCGTTGCCGAGGCTGTAGCTGATCGCCGCGTCGGGATCACCGGTCTTTGACAGCCTGATGAAGTAGCGCGGACCGTCCGGCCCCGTGGTCGTCACCGTCCACGTCTTGATCATGCGCTGGAAGTCGTCGGCGGTGGCCTGGTACAGCCGCGCCCGCGGCGTGTCGCCGTGCCTGGCGGCGATGGCCGAGGCCGCTGTCAATCCGGCGATCTCGGCGGCGATGGTGGACGGCGAGTAGCCGGTCTGCTCCTCCCAGCGCTCCACTCCGAACGACGGCCCATGCGAGACCAGGAAGTCCGCGGCCGGCCGGATGTGGTCCCGATACAGCTTGGTGCTGCGGCCGAGTCCGGTCAGGTACGCCATCAGGATCGGGTAAGCAGCCTCGTCCAGCTGGGTTCCGCCCGTGTCCGGGGCCGGTTTGCCGTTGAGCAGCGAGTTGCGCGGCATCGAGCCGTCCGGCAGTTGCTGGCGGTCGAACAGGAACAAGGTCGCCGCCCGGGCCGTGGCGATGTCGCCGTCGGCCAACAGCCCGGTGAACGCCTCGTACAGGTCGCGTGCGAAGACCTCTCGGTAGGAGCCGAAATACGACGGCTCGCCACCGGCGAGGACCCCGGCCGGCACCGCCTGGCCCCACGGGCTGGCCAGCGACGCGACGATCGCCCCGGGAAACGTCTTGTCCGCGCTCGCCCTGAGGACGTTTGCCGACAGCCAGTAGTGGCGCTCGAGGCTGGCTGCCTGGCTCCGCGTCAGGCCGGGGAAGATTCTCGGCGGTCGTTTCAGACCGGCGTCGTACGCGGTCCATCCGCGCCGATATTCCGCCGCCGTCTGGCCAAACCGATCGCTCAGCGATCTCGCGGCGACCGAAACCGATCCCGCCTGAGTCCGGCCGAAACCCAGCGCGAGGACCACCGGGCGACCGGCGCGCGCCACCTCCTCGGTCGCCACGACGTGACCGTCGGGCGCCGAGCTGTAAGTGTTCAGCGCGTGCGTCGTGTCGAGCTGGGTGAGGCCGTCGCTGGCCGTGCCCGCGTAGCCGACGCTCGCGGCGGACGGCGCCGGCCTAGCCGCTAGGGCCATGTAGGTCGGCACGGCATAGTCCCGGTTGGCAGCGTTGGTCGCAGTGTTCGTGCTGAAGATCACCGGAATCCCGCTCGCGTCCACGACGCCGGAGTTGGCGCCCGCGTTCTGGCTTCCGCCGCCGCCGTCACCGTTGACGTGGGCGTCAAGCCGCGCATAGAGGCGCAGCGCGCCCAGCTTCGTGCTGGAGCCGGGCACGTCGTCCAGACGGGTCCGCATCAGCACCGTGTCACGGGCCGGATCGGTGATGTAGGTCGTGACCAGCCGGAAGCCGTGCTGTGCGTCGGTCGAGGTGACGGTGCACGCCATGCCGGTCCTGTCCGCGGCGACCGTGTAGGACATGTCGCGGGTCTGCAGGTCGGTGAACGTGGCCCCATCGGTCACGATGTACTGCAGCGTGCTCACGTCGGTGTTGTCGATGGTCGGCTCGTACACGTCTGACAGCACCCCGTCCGCCAGCGTGAACCAGACCTTGGACCGGGTGCCTGCCGCGGTGCCGAGGCAGTCCTTCCTGGCCAGATCGAAGTACGAGGGAGCCCCCGGGCCGCCCGGCGCCACGCCCGCCGCCACGGCGCGTCCCGCGGCACCGGCACCAGCCGCCACGAAGACAACCAACCCCAACAACACCCCGGCCGCCCGCTCCGCCAAGCCTGTCGACCGGCGGTCGAGCCTCGTGACGTTCAGCGGCCTCATGACTACCTCCCCGTGACCTCGCGGTGCCCGCTGCGGCGGAACGAACGAATCTACACAGACATATCAGGAACCGGAGAATGAATTGGAAAACTTCCCCAGACGGCCTGGCGGCTGCAACGACCTCCAATCGCGTTCGGCGTCGTTCCCGAAAGGGCCAGAATCCCGATCGCTGCTTAAAGACCCGCTCGTCGCCCACCCAGCATGCCACCGACGCGTGATCCGGTAGCGCGCCAAAGACAATCGAGGGCTCGACCTCAAGACCCGTGACCGGCGCGACGGACTGAAGTCAACTGCCATGGCACGGCGCGGGCCCTAAGCGACGGTCATGGGCTTCCTGGTTGCTCGTGCTCGCCCCAGCAGCGTCCCGGCCGCGATCCGACATCGCTCGGTCGCCGGAGCGCTGCGGGCTCCGGGCTGTCGCTCGCATGATGCGGTCGTCGCGGCGGGAGCTCAAGAGCTATCTAGGAGGCTGCGCCGACTCGTGCGCCGTAGGAAAGCAGGAGCTCAACGACCTCCTCGACGCCGAGCGCGCGGCCGCGCGCATACGCCACGTCGGCGTCGTGCGCGCCGAGGGCCGCGCGTGCCGATGTGATCCGGCCCGCCATCACGCCGCCCCAGAACGCGTTGTGCTCACGCGGGAGCACGCCGTCGCCCGTTAGGGTGTCGCAGGCACCGAGCGTCTCGAGCGCCTCCTCGTGTCGTCCGAGGTCGGCGAGCGCGGCGACGATCCCCTCTCCCTGGAAGCCGATATTGATCCGCGCGCTCTCGTCGCGAGCGTCGGCAACGCCCCGAGCGTACGCCGGAAGGGCCGCCTGCGGCCGTCGCGCGAACAGGTGGCAGTCACCCACCATGTACACGGCTGTCTCAGCCGCCCACGTCCCGCCCCCGTGGCGGATCGCTGCCTCAAACGCGTCGGCGGCCTCGTCGAAGCGGTCCTGCAGCAGCAGCAGGTGGGCGTCGACGGTCGCCGCGAGGTCGCGGACGTCGGCATTTGGCGAGGAACGCAGCTCGGCGGCAGTGGCCTCCGCCTGCGCCTGCCACGACGGACCCGGCCTGTAGAGGGCGTCCAGCACGATGCAGGTGCCGAACAGCCAGGCGGCGAAGATGGGGTCGCCCTCGGTGTCCGCTTCCAGTGCCAGTTCGAGGACAGTCCCATGGGCTTCGCGGACGATGCCCGCCGCGATGCACAGGCTCGCGCGCACCCGGCCGGTCGCGGGGCCGGTCGCGGCCACCTGTTCGATCGCTTCGCGCCAGCGGCTCATCCGCTCGGTTCCCAGTGAGTTGGACAGCCGTGAGTAGGTGCACGCGATTAGCTGGCTGAAAAGCTGGGCGTCCGACCGGGCGGACCAGTCGAGGAGGACCGCAATGTCGGACTGCTCGGCGACGATCGGCCCGTACGTCTCGCGGTAGGCGATCATCGGCCGCTCGATCACTAGCGGCAGCCACTCGGCGACAACGGCCTCGGCATGGCGGCGGCACAGCGCGTCGCGCTCGCCCGACGCCTCGAGCAGCTCCCGCGAGTACGTCCGCAGCGCCGAGGCGACCTCGAAGCGGCCGTCGCGCGTCCGGCGCACGAGCGAGGTGTCGACGAGCTGGGCGAGCGATTCGAGCACGTCATCGATCCCCTCGTCGCACACCTGCTCAATCCGCTCGAGCGTCGCCTCACCGGCGAAGTGGCCGATGCGCCAGAACAGGCTCGCGGCCTGCGAGTCGAGCAGGCCGTAGGACCACTGCATCGCCGCCCGCAGACCACGCTGGCGCTCGGGCAGGTAGCGACCGCCCGTCCCGAGCGCATCGGGCGAGCGGCGCAGCCGCTCGAGCAGCTCCTCCGGCGAGAGCAGAGCGAGCCGCGCCGCCGCCAGCTCGATCCCCAGCGGAGAGCCGTCGAGCTCCCGGCACAGCTCCGCAACTGCCGCCGCGCCGGACCCGTCGACCGCGAAATCGCGCGACGCTCGCTTTGCCCGCGCGATCAGGAGCGCCGCCGCCGGCGCCTCCGCGAGCCCCGCCAGCGCGTACGTGTATTCCTCAGCGAGCCGGAGCGGCGCCTGACTCGTGACAAGGATCCGCAGTCTCGGCGCGGCACCGAGCAGCTCGGAGAGCAACGGTGCGGCGGCGAGGACGTGCTCGAAGTTGTCGAGCACGAGCAGCAGCTCGCGGCCCGACAGGGTCCCGGCGAGGAGGTCCGCCGAGGTGCCCACGACCGACGCAATCGCGCCTGCCACCGCGTCGGACCTCGTCGCCTCGACCAGCTCGACGAGGAACGCGCCATCGGTGAGTTCATCGAGCAGGCGGTCGGCGACCGCGAGCGCGAGCCGCGTCTTGCCGGTCCCACCCGCGCCGACCACCGTCACGAGGCGCGCGTCACCGAGCAGCAGCGACACCACCTCGTCAACCTCGTGCTCACGGCCGACGAGCGGCGTCGACGCGCTCGGGAGGTTGGTGCGAAGCGCCTCTAGCGTCCTCGGCGCCGGGTGCGGCCCCGGCCCCAACGCGAACAGCTCGCGCGGCTGCGGGAAGTCCTTCAGACGGTGGCGGCCCAGCGAGGTCAACTCCGCCCCCGACGCGAGCGCCGCCGTCGCCGCCGACACCAGCACCTGACCACCGCAAGCCGCCGACGCGACCCGCGCGGCGTAGTGAACGTCGGGGCCCCAGTACTCGCCATCGCGGATCCGCGGCTCGCCAGTATGGACACCCATCCGCACCAGCACCGGCTCCCCGTGCGGCCACGCGTGGGCAGCGAGCGCGGCCTGCCCCGCCGCGGTCGCCGCGACCGCGCGGCTAGCCGAGCTAAAAGCGACGAAAAAGGCGTCGCCCTCAGTCGAGACCTCAACGCCGCCGTGCGCCTCCCACACCCCGCGCAGCAACGCGTGATGGGCGAATAACACCTCGCCGTAGCCGTCGCCGAGGCGCTCGAGCAGCGCGGTCGACGCCTCGATGTCGGTGAACACGAACGTGACGGTTCCAGTCGGGAGTTCGCTCATCACGGCCATCATCCCAAGGGCCGGTCAGGTCGGCATGCACAGGAGACGGAGGATCCCGAGCCGCACGTTATCGAGCACCTCGGGGTCGGCCAATCCGGTCTGCGCACGATCGCATTCGTCGTCTCGCCGCCCCGCGATCCGCGAGCGCTCCGGCGACGATCGGCTCGCTTCGATCCGAGCTCAGAGGCCGCTAGCGCGCGATCGCTTTCGCGCGGGCGGCAGCTCGACCGGAGCCCGATCGCTGGGCTAATAGGCGCGCCGCTGACGACGTCGACGCACGGTCCGCGCGAAGAGCGGCGACCTCTCCTAAACCAGCTCGATTGCGAGGCTCGCGAGGTGCCGACTTCGCCCAGTCCTCGGGCTACTCCACAGTCGGAACGAGTCCTGGATGACTAGCGTCTCGCGGCCTCGAGCAAGCGCCGGAGCAAGTGAGGGCGCACATACTCAAGCCTGACTCGCCGAATTCGCGCTCCTCGCCAATCGACTACTAGGCGGACGGACTGGGTGCCATGGAGTGGGACTAGCGCTTTGACGAACCGTGGCATCGTTCATACCTCCCGAAGCGTTGTCTGACTTCTACTTCCCCGGTCACTCGCGAGCCGCTCGTCCACCGGTGGCGGGTGGTGCGTTCCCGTTTGATGTCGGATCGCGGTTCGAAGTCCCAGCCCGACCGGGCCGGCCCACTATTGCCTGACAAGGCCGCTGCCGCCGAGGATGGCTAAGACGCTGCCGACAAACAAAAGGAGGCTCGCGAGCACCACCGGCCAACGACGTTGCAGCCAGGCCCCACCCTTCTGCAGCCAAGGGTCGGCGCGCCTCCCCGCAAACAACATCACCGCGATGATCGCCAGCAGTGGGACCACGAAGGCAAGGTTGTAAAGGAGGAGCAGCCCGATCTCCTGTGGAATGCTTGCGCTCGATGCCACGATCCCCGCGATCACCGCGAAGTACGGAGCAGCGGTTGGCAGCTCGATCGCGGCGATCGATGCCCCGGTGACGAATGCTGAGCCCCCACCGCCGCCGTGGCCCGGGAGCTCGCGGCGCGCCAAAGACCGTCGCCCCATTAAGATCGCCACCGCAACGATCAACAGCAGAACGCCCGCGACGAGCTCGATCACATGCCTGACCGTTCCCTGCGGGTGCGGCACCAGACCCAGCAGCAGCCTCCCCGGACCGATCGTCAGCACAACGCCGCCGACGAGGTTTACGCTGAACACGCCGATCGTGAACTGCGTCACGCGCCAGACGCGGTGTCGCCCCGTCGCGATGTACAGCGCCGGCCCGACGGTGCTGGGGTTGAGCGAGTCCGCGAGGCCCACCGAGATCGCCACACCAACCCGTCGCAGCATCGCTTGCCATCTCCTTCAGCGCTGCAATCGAAAGCAGCCTACTCGTCCCTCCCCGTGCTCGACCGCAGCGGAGCGCAGGTGTACGACCGGCGCCAGGTCGCAACCTAAACCTGGTACTCCCCAGAACCTTAGGGCGACGGTTCGCTTCTGGTTCCAGGAAGGTCCGGCCGCGCCAGTAGCTGACTGAGCGCCGCCGGCGACTGCTGCTCGACGTCCGCGGCCTGCTGAAGCGGCAGCCTCCAGCGTCGACGGTGCGGCGACATTGGAGGAGCGGCGTACCCGCCGGGCATGGCGGCAGGCGAACGTCCACCCGTGTAGCCGCCCGGAGATCTGAGCGACCTGTCCGGGGTGAAAACGGACGTGCGCCAGGTATCAGGCTCCGCCCGCCCGCCCGAATGAATGACCTGTGCGCGATGGGTGCAGCGGATGACGCAATCTTCGCCGTTGAACCGGCGGATACGGCGTGTGAGGCCTTGCCGATAGCCAGCCATGTGACGCGCCCACAGGCCGGTGACCCAGACGTCTGCCGTGCTCAGCGTCCAGGAGGGCAGGCCTACGGCTGCCTGCCGGTCAATCTAGGGGTGGGTGTGTGTCGGGCTCGAGGCGTCGTCGCCCGGCCTCGCGTCGCGTCGCGTCGCGAAGTGATAGCCGTCGCAGAAGCTGCAGTGGTAGATCGTCAGGTGACCGTGGCAGTGGCGGCGGCTGTGACGCTCGGCCGCTTCGCGCGTGGGGAAGCGGCGTTTGGGTGTGCCGTCTGAGCGGAAGTGCTCGCCGACGAGGCGGGGCTCGAAGGCTGCCATCAGCCCGGCTGCCGAGACTCGTAGCCGCAAACCGCAATTGAGTCGGGCTCCTCGCCAAAGAAGCGGCTGTAGGAGAGCGCGTGCGCCGCGGGCGCGGTTACGAGGACGGCGGCAGACCGACGCAACGCCGAGAATGAGCTTACGTATCGGCGTGAAACCTTCATCGACCTCAGCTGGTGAGGAGGGCGCGGATCTGGTTGGCGATCTCCTGGACGACGACTCCGAGGTGTTCGTGGTCAGAGACCGTAAGCTCGAACTCCCCGTGAATGACCCTGCCGTCGAGATCCATAAGTTGGACCTGGCCTTGGAAGGAGGTGCGGCCAGAGGCGACGCAGATCATGAGTGGGATCTTGGCGTGCTCTCCGGTTGAGGTGTATTTGGTTGCGATCGCGGCGATGCGGTCGTCGGTCGGGTGCCTATCGGCGCTCATTCATCCTCCTAGGGATTGAGCGAGCAGGCTGGCCTCGATGAGCTTTCGCATTGGGGTGTATTCCTCGTGTCGTGGATGGCTAGGTAGCAGGGGGCAACCCGCCGCGGGCTGCCCCCCACCAACTGCCCCCGATGACACGCGGTGCTAGCGCAGATCTCCAATAGCATGCGTGCTAGCGCCTATGCTAGCGAAAGCGCTAGCAGAAGAGCCGTCTTGCTTACGAAGTTCTTCGCCGTCACTGCGGCAGCACGCGTGCTGTCGCTAGTGATAGCATCGGCGCTAGCAACGAGACGATGACGACCTCGTCGCACACTCTTCGCCATGCCAATGACACGGACCACGATCAGCTTCACCCGCGAGGGCATGAAGCTGATCCAAAAAGCCGCCAGACGCCAGGGCTCAAGCGTTTCGCAGTTCGTCCGCGAAGCCGCGCTGATGCGCGCCAGGATGGCCAGCGACGACAACCCCTACCCGATGCGCGCCCTCGCCGAGGAACTCCGCGCGATCGGCGACCAGGGATACGCACTCGCGGAAAAGGCGCTCAAGGTCGCCGAGGACGAGGCCGAGCGCAAGCGGTGAGCTCACCGGCACCCGCGATCTGCTTCACGCCAAGCCACGATCACTCCTAGTTTTTTCACGAAGCAGCGGCCACGTCTGAGCCCGGATTAGGCCGAGGTCTAACTTCTACTCCGCGTCGGCGGCCGGCTGAAGCAGCAGTGGGCTGCTGGTGGCCGCGTGGGCGGCGATGCAGAGGCGTGTCTCCATCGCTGGACAACGATCAGTCTTGGCCATTGCAGACGCTCCGCAGCGCTTGATCCGGACCACTCCTCTGAGGCGGATCCGATCGCGCGCTACGCTGGACGAGTGGCGAGACGGTATTCGCTCAGAGCTTCTGACAGCGACCGCGAGGACGTAGCGGAGCGGCTGCGGGCGGCGACCGCCGAAGGGCGCCTGCTGCCAGGGGAGCTGGAGGAGCGCCTCGAGGTCGCTTTGCACGCTCGCACGTACGGCGAGCTCGACGCGCTGGTGGTCGATCTGCCTGCCCCGCCGGCGACCCTGCCGGGCCGCCGGCGCCCGGGTCTGCCGGTTCTGGCCGGGGCGACGTTGGCGCTCGGAATCCTTCTCAGCGTGCTCGCGGCATCAGCAACGGCGGGGTTCGCGCGGGCACACTCGGCCGTCGCAGGTGGACCTCCCTGGATGCATGGCCGACCGGGTGGCTTCTACCATGCCGGGCCAGCGGGGCTGGTTGGATCGGTCGCTCCCCTGATCATGATCGTGTTCCTGGTGGTGGTGTGCGCCGCGCTCGGGTGGCTGTTCTCGCAGAGTTCGGGTGCGACGGACCCTACGCCCAATACCTAGTGTGGCGCCTCTCCATTTAGTTAGCTGGTTGCGTTAAGCGCCGCTGTAACGAGCACCGAGATCACGTGGGTGCGGCGAGAGCAGCAGCCACGGGTCGTTTCGGGCTTGCGAGCGCTGCTTGGACGGGCTGCTTAGACGAAGTGAACGCTGTCGGTGGGATCTGGGTTTGACTGGGCGGGTTCGTGTTTTCGCCACGAACCTGGGGGCTGGCCGTGATGGCGGCGGAAGGCGGCGGCGAAAGCGTAGGGCGAGCCATACCCGGTGAGCTCGGCGATCTGGGCGAGGGTCAAATCGCTCGTGCGCAGGTGGTCTCGGGCGAGGGTCATGCGCCAGTCGGTCAGGTATCGCATGGGCGTTTGGCCGAGCGACTGCTGGAAGGTTCGCGCGAACGCCGCGCGTGACTGGCCGCTCATTGCAGCCAACTCGGGCACCGTCCAGGCGCAAGCGGCGTCGGAATGGATGGCTTGCAATGCCGCGGTGAGCCGCGGATCGGTCGAAGCCTGAAACCAGCGAGGCGAAGTGGTGCTCTGCTGGAAACTCGTTCTCATCGCGAGCACCAGAAGGACGTCGAGGAGCCTGTCGAGGACCGTTTGCTGGCCGGGCGCGGATGCCGCAAGCTCACGCGAAACCAGCCCGATCACATCGTGAAGTGGATCGCCGACAGCGGTGAACAGGGGAAGAATCGGCGGGAGCGCGTCGAGCAGCCCCTGGCCGATGTCGCCGGAGAACCGGTACGCCCCGCACAGGAACACGGTCGCCCGCACTGCGTCTGAACGTTCATCGTATGCGTGCTGTGTGCGGAACTCGTCGGGCTCCAGGCACACGGCGCCGGGCTCGTGGGCGATGTGGTGGTCGGGGCCACCGCGGACGAGCGCGACGTCGCCGGGGGCGAGCTCGAGCGGCGAGTCCGGATCGTCGAGCCACAGCCAGGCGCGGCCCTCGACCACGGCATGCAACGCCAGCTGGATGGTGCCGGCCAGACGTAGTCCCCACGGCGGCCTGGCGACCGTCCGGACGAAGACGCCGCCGCAGGCACGTGCCCTGGTGAGGTGGTCTTGCAGTAGGTCCATCCGGCAAGTTTTCAGCGGTGCGGTCCGATCGTCAAGGATACGAGCGGTTCGCTTAACAATTAGAGCCTTCCACGCATTGAATTGCGCTCATCAGGCTCGCATGCTTAAGCCATGATGAATTCACACCGAACGACGCTCGTGCTCGGCGGCACAGGAAGGACCGGGTCGCGAGTCGCGAAGAACCTAATCGAGCGGGGACTCAGTGCCCGGACAGCAGCACGCGGCGACGCCGACGTCAGGTTCGATTGGGACGTCAAGACCACCCACGGCGCAGCGCTGTACGGCGTCGACAGCGTCTACCTCGTAACGCCGGTCATGAGGGTCGATTTCGCCGGTCAGGTATCAGACTTCCTCGACCTCGCCGAGGACGCTGGGGTACGGCACGTCACATACCTCAGTACGTACGGCGCAGACCAAACCTCGCCCGAGTTCGCGATCCGGGCGGTCGAACTCGACCTCCTGAGCCGGACCGGCCTCACCCACTCGATCCTACGCCCCGCCTGGGT
The DNA here is from genome assembly GCA_963810015.1 of uncultured Solirubrobacterales bacterium. GTDB lineage: Bacteria > Actinomycetota > Thermoleophilia > Solirubrobacterales > Solirubrobacteraceae > Palsa-465. The sequence goes on along the minus strand of CAWEMC010000025.1, from coordinate 168,419 downwards.
CATGCAGAACTTCAGCGACGACCACCTGCCGCTCGTCGACGGCGCGATCACCGTGCCGACCGGGGACGGTGCCGAGGCGTTCGTCGACGCCCAGGACATCGCCGCGGTCGCCGCTGAGACATTGGCGAACCCCGAGGCCCACGCGGGCGTGGCGTACGCACCAACGGGCCCTGAGGCGCTGACTGTCGCCGACGCCGCCACGATCATCGGCGAGGTGCTCGGCCGATCGGTCAAGCACAACGGCATCGACCGCGAGACCTGGATCTCGGGCGCGGTCGCCGCTGGACTGGTACCTGCCGCCTACGGCGAAATGCTCCGCTGGCTCACCGGCACCGTCGCGTCCGGCAACGGATCCCGGCCCACTGACGACGTCCGGAAGGTCACCGGCGTGCCGCCGACCACTTTCGCGGAGTTCGCCAGGCGGAGCGCTCATGCCTGGACCACCGGTACGGCTCGATGATCACCGGCCTCGAACACTTCATTGCGCTGGACCGTTCTGCAGGATCATCGAAGCGAGGTCTGGACCGGCCCGTCGACGGCCGGCGGTTGGTCGACCTGCTGCACGAGGACACCGTCGTGGACTACGTCATCACCGTCCCCGGGTATCCGCGTCGCGTGGAGCGAGCAGTGGCCCCACGCCACGGCGATCGAGGCGGCAAAGTATGAGAGGCTCCCTCACAAACCGACTGACTGGCGGATGAGGACGACGTGGATGCGGCCGGGCAGCTCCTGGTGGATCTCGAGGATCTTCCCGACAGAGCTGTTCTGGCCGTAGGCCGCGAGCGCGCGCGCGTCCTCGAGCTTGAGGCTGTGCTGGAAGATCCGCTCGCGTGCTGCGTCGAGTGTCGGGACGAGTTTCTGCGCGCCGACAACGAAGATCGCGTTCGCGGCGCCCCACGCGTATGAGGCGAGCTGGCTTCCGGAGGCCGAGGCGATCACGAGTGCTCCCTCGCGAGTGACCGCGTGGACGCTACCAAGCGCGAAATCGGGCTGGCCGGCGAGTGCTTTCATCTCTTGCGCCTGGGTCTCGAAATCGAGCGCCAGCATCTTGTTGCGGATCGACTCGTAGGGGCCACCGCTGTTGATCGCCGCTTCGATGCCGGTCTCCTGCAGCGTCACAGACGTATTGGTCATCACGGATGAACCTTCTGGGATGCGCGCGAGCACGGCTTCGCGCGCAGCGTCGAGGTCATCGATGACTTCGACGCTAAATCCGTGCTCTTCGAGCGCGACGACGGTCGACTCGAGCGTCTCGTTGTCGGGCAGCGTTGTGAAGCGGTCGGGTGCGCTCGTGCTCATCGTTGGTCCTCCCACGGATACAGAAGATGGTCTGGATGTCTCACCCGCTGAGGGTGAGCGCGGCGGCGCGTGTTCGCGTCCGCCAGTGGCCAGTTGTGGCGACAGTGGCGCTGTAACGTCGTCGCGGAGAGATGGCGGTTGATTACCCAACCACGGTGCTGAGGGGCCGGCGCGCGGAGTGCGCGCTCCTCGATCGGCTGATCGACGCCGTTCGCGGCAGTGAGAGCCGGGCGCTGGTCCTACGCGGTGAACCGGGGGTGGGGAAGACGGCGCTGCTGGAGTACTTGGTTGAACGGGCGTCGGACTGCCGCGTGGAGCGTGCGGTGGGTGTCCAGTCCGAGATGGAACTTGCGTTCGCGGCGTTGCATCAGCTGTTGGAGCCGATGCTTGATCATCTCGATCGCCTCCCGGTCCCTCAGCGCGACGCCCTGAGAACCGCATTCGGGATCAATCCCGGGCCGGCGCCGGATCTCTTCTTCGTAGGCTTGGCGGTCCTGACCCTTCTTTCCGACGTGGCGGAGAGGCGGCCGCTGATCTGCCTGGTGGATGACGAGCTGTGGCTCGATCGCTCCTCCGCACAGGTCCTCGCGTTCGTTGCTCGTCGTCTAGAGGCGGAGTCGGTTGGTTTGCTGTTCGCCTCCCGCGCGCACAGCGAGGACCTTGCGGGGTTGCCGGAGTTGGTGGTTGAGGGGCTGGCTGACGACGACGCGCGCGCGCTGCTGGACTCGGTGCTGACGGGGCCGCTCGACACTCGGGTGCGCGAGCAGATCCTCAGCGAGACGCGGGGCAATCCGCTCGCGTTGTTGGAGCTGCTGAAGGGGTTGACACCGGCCGAGGTGGCGGGCGGGTATGGACTGCCCGGCGGGGTATCTCTCTCGAGGACGATCGAAGAGAGCTTCAGCCGCCGGCTCGAAGCGCTTCCAGCAGATACCCGGCGCCTCCTGCGGCTCGCGGCCGCGGATCCGACGGGCGAGCCCTCGCTGGTATGGAGAGCAGCCGAACGACTAGCGATCGGCACTGAGGCTCCGACCGCGGCCGTCGAGGCGGGGCTGATCGAGTTCGGCGCCTGGGTGCGATTTCGTCACCCACTGGTCCGCTCGGCGGCCTACCGATCCGCGTCGCTTCAGGAGCGACAGGACGTGCACCGCGCACTGGCGGAGGCGACCGACCGCGAGTCTGACCCGGACCGTCGCGCCTGGCACGGGGCCCAGGCCGCGCCGGGCCCCGATGAGGATGTCGCAGAGGAGCTCGAGCGCTCAGCCGGCCGAGCCCAGGCGCGCGGGGGCTTTGCCGCCTCCGCCGCGTTCCACGAGCGCGCCGCGCTGCTGACGGCGGAACCCGTTCGCCGCGCGCAGCGGCTGCTCGCCGCGGCCAGCGCCAAGCACGACGCCGGCGCGCTCGACGCCGCACTAGGACTGCTCGTCGCAGTCGAGGCAGGGCCGCTCGACGCGTTCCAGCGCGCCCGTGTCGACCTCCTCCGGGGACAGGTCGCGCTAGAGCAGCGACGTGCCGGCGACGCCGGTCGGTTGCTCATGAGCGCGGCGAGACGTCTGGCGTCGCTCGATCCAAGTCTGGCCCGCGAGACGCACGTCGAGGCGCTCGGGGCCGCGATGGCGGCCGACGCTGAAATCCCCGGCGGCCTGGCGGAGGCGGCCAAGGCCGGACGAGCCGCGCCGCCCAGCCCTGACCCGCCGCGTGCGGTCGACCTTCTGCTCGACGGATTAGCGCTGCGAGTGACCGCGGGACACGCGGCGGCCGTTCCAACGCTTAGCCGGGCACTCGAGATGCTTCTTGCGTTGAAGGTCGGCCCCGACCAACCCAATCGCTGGCTTTGGCTCGCCGGCGGAAGGGCCGGCGTTATCGTCGCCATCGAGTTGTGGGATGCCCAAGCGTTGCATGCGTTGGCAGCTCGTCAGGCGCAGTTCGCCCGCGACACGGGGGCGCTGCTGCAGTTGCAGCTCGCGCTCAGCTTCCTGGCCAGAAGCCACCTTCTCGCGGGCGAGCTCGCGACAGCCGCGCGGCTGATCGAAGAAGATCGTCTGATCGCCGAGGCGACCGGGAACCCGCCGCTTCGGAGTGTCGGGATGACGCTCGCCGCCTTGCGCGGCCAGGAGGCGGAGGCGTCGGAGCTGATCGAGGCCACGTTGGACGAGGCGGCTGCACACGGATGGACGAGCAACAACTACGCGAGCTCGGTGCTCTACAACGGCCTCGGTCGCCACGACGCCACGCGCGACGCCGCTTGGAAGGCGTTCGCCCGCGATCCGATCGGGGTCGGGCCCTTGCTCGTAACCGAGCTGGCCGAGGCAGCGTCGAGAACAGGTGACGTGGAGCTCGTCCGAACCGCGCTCGAGTGGCTCTCCGAGCGGACGCGCCTGACGCCAACCGACTGGGCACTCGGGATCGAAGCCCGCGTGCGAGCCCTGCTAAGCGACGGCGATGTCGCCGACAGCCTTTACCGCGAGTCGATCACGCGCCTGCGCCGTGCCCCCGTGCGCGCGGAACTCGGACGCTCACATCTGCTGTACGGCGAATGGCTGCGACGCCAACACCGGCGCGTCGACGCGCGCGCACAACTGCGCACCGCCCACGAGATGCTGGCTTCGATGGGCATCGACGCATTCGCCGAGCGCGCCCGCCGCGAGCTGCTGGCCACGGGCGAGACCGTCCGCAAGCGCACGATCGACGCCCGCGACGAGCTCACCGCACAAGAGGCCCTGATCGCCCGACTCGCGCGCGATGGACTTTCCAACCCGGAAATCGCCACCCGGCTGTTCATCAGCCCACGCACGGTCCAATACCACCTGCGCAAGATCTTCATCAAGCTCGACATCAGCGCGCGCACCCAGCTCGACCGCGCTCTGGCGCCCTAGCCGAACCAGCGATCGGACTAGCCACTGGCGGACGCGAGCGCGGTCTCATTGACCGACACTCGCCGCATGAGCAACTGGCTGAACGGCTCGATCCAGACACAGTTCCGGACGATCGACGGGTTGTCGATCCGCTACGCGGAGAGCGAGGATCGCGACGATCACGCGCTGCTGCTGAACCCATGGCCGGAGAGTCTGTTCGCGTTCGAGCCGACCTGGCTGCGGCTCGCCGAGCGCACGCATCTGGTCGCGATCGACCTGCCGGGGTTCGGTCATTCCCAGCGCCGCGACGCGCTGCTCTCACCGCGGGCCATGGGCGAGTTTGTGATTCGTGTCGCCGACGCGTTCGGGCTCGAGCTCCCGCACGTCGTCGGCCCCGACATCGGTACAGGTGCGTTGCTGTTCGCCGCGGCGGCACAGCCCGCCCTGTTTCGGAGCCTTGTCGTCGGGAGCGGCGGGTCGGCGTTCCCGCTCGAGCTGGGCAGCCCGCTCAAGGAGTGGATCGACGCGCCCGACCTCGAGCCTTACCGCAACGTCGACCCGCGCGAGATCGTCGCCGGCGCGATCGCAGGGATCGAGCGTTACGCGCTCCCCGATCACGTCCGTGAGGACTACCTCTCTTCCTACGAGGGCGACCGCTTCGTCGAATCGATGCGGTACGTCCGCGCGTATCCAGCCGAGCTTGCCATCCTCGCCGAGCTGCTGCCGCAGATCCAGACGCCGGTCGAGATCATCGCCGGCGCGCGCGACACAGCAGTGCCGCCCGTGAACGCCGAGTTTCTGGACCAGCGGCTGCCGAGGAGCAAGCTGGACATCATCGACGCGGGGCACTTCACGTGGGAGGACGCAGCCGACGAGTACGCGGCGCTCGTCACGAGCTGGTGGAGCGGGGGCTACGTGGCCGCCTGACCTGCCGCAGCACCCTGACCGTTCAGTGCAATCAGACAAGGAGCGAGAAATGGCAGTAGCAGTCGTTATCGATGTCCCCAACGGAAACCAGCAGTTTTATGACCAGATCGTCCCCACGCTCTTCCCGGAGGGCAAGCTCCCGGAGGGCTGGGTAATGCACGTCGCCGGCCCGACCGAGACCGGGTGGCGGATCGTCAACGTGGTGCCGTCACAGGAGGGGTTCGAGGCATTCGCCCGCGAGTCGCTCGGCCCGGTCCTGCAACGGCTGGAGGGCGTAACACCCGAGATGGCGTTCTTCCCTGTCTACCGGCTGATCGAAGGGTGAGTGAGGCGGCGATGTCCAGTCACCTGCGCCTCGATGTGTTCGTGGCGCCGTACAAGCCAATCGTCGCGCAGGTCGCCGCGATGGGTGAGGGCGAGGCGACGTGGCCCGCGACCTCCGTGTCGCTGATCAGCGGCGAGCGTGACGCGGTCCTGATCGACGCCCTGATCATTTTCGAAGAAGCGGGGCGGGTCGTGGACTGGATCCGCGACAGCGGCAAGAACCTCACGACGATCTACATCACGCATGGCCATGGCGATCACTTCTTTGGTTTGAACACGATCCTCGCCGCGTTCCCCGATGCCAGGGCCGTTACCGCGGCGGCTGTCGTCCCGTTTGCGCAAGGACAGGTCGGTCCTGAGGGGATGAGCTTCTGGAACGCTGTGTTCCCGGGTCAGATTCCCGAGCAACCGATCGTGCCGCAGGCCCTCGACGGCGACGTGATCGATCTGGAGAACGAGGAGCTGCGCATCGTCGGCGTCAAGCAGGCCGACACCGCGCCATCGACGATCGTCCACATCCCGAGCCTGGATGCCGTCATCGCCGGTGATGTGGTCTACAACGGCATCCACCAATGGATGGCGGAGACCGACCATGAGAGCCGGACACGGTGGCTCGTGAGCGTCGAGCAGGTCGAGGCGCTCGAGCCCAAGCTCGTCGTCGCCGGCCACAGGCGCCCCGACGCGCGCGACGACGACCCAGCCGCAATCTTTAGCGCCACCAAGGCCTACATCCGCGACTTCGAGCAGTCGCTAGCCGAGAGCAGTTCGGCACAGGAGCTGGTCGACAAGATGACGGTCCTGCACGGCGATCGCGGCAACCCCTACACGTTGTGGACAGCCGCTCAGGCGGCCTTCGCGCAGGGACAGAACGCAGCCTCGTGAGCGGCCTCCAGACGCAGCCCGCTCAGGCCAGCGGCGAGTCGGCGGGTTCGACATCAGACCGAGCCTCCAGCCAAGGAGCACGAACCTACCCGGACGCAAACCACGGCTTCCTCAACCAATATCCCGACCTGTTCGCCGACCACGTCACCGTGTTTCTCAACGCCCGCTAGACCACCTATCTCGGTCGCCCGCAACCACCAGCGCAACGAACTCCGGGCCGGAGAGAGTTCTGCTTTTAGCCGACGAGCTCCGAGGGCAGCAGTCGAGCAATCACAGCCCTATCGCCGACTAAGCGGGAGTGTCCGGTTCGGTTCACTTTGTGGTGATCAGGTCTCGTTGGGCGGCTGCTGGCTCGTCATTGGGGAGCGGCGGTCGTCGTGAAGTGCGAGGCGGTCGACGCTCTGGCCAACGCGCGTCGAGCAGTTGTAGCCGCGTGACGGCGCGTCGTGATCGTCGGCCCTGGGCTTTCACCTCGCGGCTGCGGTCGGCTGCGCCGGTGTCAGCCCGTGGCGCCGCATGACCTCGGCCAGCGCGACGAGATCGGGCGGTCCGCCAGCGGCGGCGCTCAGGACTTCACCGATGTCGTGGAAGTAGGCCGGCCCGAACACGCCCGGGGTGGCGATCGCGAGGAACTTCGCGTCCGCGCTTCCGCGATTGTCGAAGCCGTGAACCTGGCCGCGCCGGATGCACACCGACGCGCCGAGCCCGATCAGGTGGTCGTGTCCGTCGATCGTGAACGTCAGCTCGCCCGCGAGCCCGTAAATCGTCTCCTCGAAGCCGTCGTGGCTATGAGGCACCGGAACCTTTGCGTCGGCCGGAACGCCGCACTCGAACACTGTCACGCTGCCGCCCGAGTCGTCGGCGTCGACGAGAAAGTCGATCGTGACCTCGCCGACGCGGATGGGTGGTGTGGAAGCTGAGTTCATGTGAGTCTCCTTGCCCCGAGGGCTCTCTCCATTAGTAAAACGACTTGACTAGAGTAGCGTCGCCCCACTAGCATTGTCAAGTGACTTGACCGACCGGCCCGAATACCCGCTTGGCCCGCCCCTGATCGGGGCGCTGTTGCGAATGCCGGTGGACGCGATCCGCGCGCGCATGCTCGCCGGGCTTCACGAAGCCGGATTCGACGACCTGGTGCCCGCGCATCTAATCGTGTTGCAGTACCCCGGGCCTGAAAACCGGCGCCCGTCGGACCTCGCATCGCAGGCGCGGATGACCAAGCAGGCGATGAACTACCTGCTCGGCGAGATGCAGCGGCTCGGGTACCTCAAACGCGAGCCTGACCGCCAGGACCACCGTGCAAAGCGCGTCCACATCACTAGCCGTGGCGATGCCGCGGGCCAGACGATCCGCCAAATCGTGGGCCAGATCGAGACCGAACTCGAGCAGGAACTCGGCCATGAGCGGTTCGGCCATCTGCGCACGCTCCTGATCGCGCTAAACGAGACCAGCCTCATACGCGACCACGAACGGTAGACCGCCCGCCGCCCGCTCCGGTCTGAACCGCCCAAAAGCCAAAGCGCACAATCCCGGACCACCATCTCGGCGCCGGTCGGAACGAGAAGCGTCCCGCCCGAACTAGCCGAGCCCGCTGCCGCGTCGCCGTCCGGTGTGGAGCAATCGTGGTAGCACGCGAGCCCACAGCGGCGAGAACCGCTGCTCAGCCACAGGATGCGGCAGTCCCGCCACCGCGCGAGAAGACCTCCGGTGCTGACGAACTGCAGATGCGATCGCGGCGCCGCAGGTCGCTGCCGCGCCTCGCGCGATCAGAGAAAGACGGCAGAGCAGGGCTGTGGGTGACTGATCCGTGCCGAACCGGGAAGCGTCCCCGCGTCGCTGGACGTTCCCCTGTCCGCCGCGACCAAAGACGAGCATTCCCGCCGGCGCCAGAAGTCGGGGCGCCGGCTTCCGCCTCGCGTGCTCCGCGCACAGCTAGAGATCGATGGCCGCAAGATCGTGACCCTGCACGCCGACGAGCACGGCTCGGTCAGCTACCAGATCAACCCCTCGGCGCTCGGGCTCCACCCGGGCCGACACCTCGTCGACCTGCACAGCATGCTGATCACGACAACGAACGCGTTCCACTATCGATGACCATCGACGCGCAAGCGTCGCAGGGTGACAATGGTCGACGCTCGGCGAGACAGGCGGCGCACTCAAAGACCGCCCTAGGATCAACGAGCACCAGCACGCTCACGAGCTCCGAGCCGAGCTGGTTGCATATGCCATGACCAGTCAGGAGCCGGCTCGTGATCAGCAGGACCGCGATCGGAGCCGCTTCCGCCCAGCGCGAACAAGAACCGTCTCGCCCACCCTCAGGAGACCGCGCCCCCGGGCTACAGGCAGCGGCCAGGCTCAGACGGCCGAGACTCCCCCTTCCCACCAACCATAAGGCGCGTCATCAGCCTCAACTGCGTCATTCGTGGCCTCTCCTCCCGGCGACCCGGGCACTGGAGCAGCAGGCAGGCCAGCGTAGCCCCCTCGGCGACAAACCAGAAGCGACGGACGATCGCCCCAGGTCCAACGCCGGCAATCGGATTCAAGCGCAGGGGACTCGTAGGCGATCGTGAGGGCGAAGTGCTGATCCGGCCCCGCCCAGGTCTTTCACTTCACAGGCGGGGGCGGCCCGCTCAGGCCATCACAAACCCCGGCGACCGGCGACTGGGACGGCAGCGAGATGCTGGCCCAGGCATCCCGTCGGCTCCACCGCACGAACGTCAGCGATCCCAAGCGGCCCCTGAGCACCAAGCCGCGTACGCCTCCGCCGCAACCAAACTTCTTCCAGCCTTCGCGCGTCAGAATGGTGCGGAAGGTGCGATAGCCGGCGCTCAGTGGATGCCCGTCAAGGCGCAGGCTGTTGGCGCGTTGCGCCTCGACGTGTCCAACGATGCCTCTGCGGTTTCTCCAAACAAGAAGGGCAACGCCGTGGTCTACGGACCGGTACATCCCTGTGCCGACGCGGGTGATGGGTTCGCTCGCTGGCGCATGTGAGCCAAGCTCGAAGCTGAGGACCCGCACGTTCGGAACGAGTGTGTCTGCCGGTACGGGTGGTGGCGGCGAGCCGGCGAGGCTCGAACTGGCTGCCGGTACCGTGCACGCGAGCAACACGGCGACGCCAGCGAGTGTCTTAGCAGTGATGCCAAGTGACATAAACCCGCCTCCAGTCCGCGGTGTCCGGGTTGTGAGTGAGGAATGTGTTCTGACGCGAGCCCATTCCGACCTCCCGTGCTACGCGCTCCTTACAGCCCACGTGAACCCCGACAGCGGAGCCGAACCTCCTCGCGCCGACACCGCATCAGCCGAAGATCCCACGCAGGCATACCGATCAGACTACGCCGGCAAGAAGCATCCGTCACAGGCCGGCGTTGGCGCCGTCGAGCGGCAGCCGCCATACGAGTACACGGCGGGCATCCAATCACGGGCGGCACCGGCGAGAGTCGCGTGTCGCGATCAGGAGCCAGATCCTCGTGGCCGATGCGGCAACGATGCAGGAATGATTTGGCGCCATCAGCGGTGGGACCGGATAGCCGGGACCACCGGGTCCGTAACCTCGCCGTACGAAGGCCCGAGGCTCGGCGATGGATGCACGTGCCTATGCGGAGCCTGGCGTCGCGCGAACCGCGCGGCGCTTCTCCTCGTCGATCAGACCAGCACTCTGATCGGCGCACCTGGCTTTGGGCGTTGTTGTCATCCCGTTGGGGTGATGACCGACCCGAAAGGGGCTGCGACGGTTGGGAGGGCTATGGGTCGGCACTTGTGGTCAGCACCGTCAGGGGCCTAGGGCGCACAGGCCCGCAATCGCATTTTGAGGAGGCAGGGACATGCGTCGGTTTATTCATCCTCGCGGTAGCGCGAGCGTGTTTATTGCGGGCTGCGTGGCGGTCGCGGTCGCGGGCGGCGTCGCATACGCGGCCGCGGGCGGACCCGTGGGGAAGGCTGATACGGCGAGCGGGGGGAAGCTGTATGCGTGTGTGACCGCGGCGTTCCAGACCCTCAACCTGTCGTCGGCCAGCGCGACGTGCCCCAACGGCCAACACAAGATCTCCTGGAACATCAAGGGCAAGCGCGGGCCGAAGGGAGCCCGAGGGCCGAAAGGCAACACCGGCCCGCAGGGCAACACCGGCGCTACCGGCGCAACAGGCGCTCAGGGCGCAAAGGGCAACACCGGCGCTACCGGCGCAACAGGCGCTCAGGGGCCAAAGGGCGACACGGGCGCGACGGGCGCGCAGGGCCCGCAAGGCCCGACCGGACCCTCCCCGGACGTCTACTCGGGCGAAGTCCAGGTGACGGTGACCGGGGGCGCGATCACCGGCTGCACCTCCACGGAAGCGAACGGCCCCACCACCCTGACACTCTCGGTCGGCAGCTTCGGGTGCGAGCTCTCCGGCATTCCCAGCGGCACGGCCGAGTTCATACCGATCGTCACGGCGTTCAACGATTTCGGAGACCAAAATCATGCCGCGGTCATCACTGACCGGGTCCCCGGCTCATTCCAGGTCGGATTCATGAACCTGGCGAGCAACCCCACGAACCTGTTCTTCCTCTACCAGATTGAGGTTCCCTAGACGCAATGGCCATGTAGGACGTGGTTCTGTCAAGTCCGTAGCGGAACGTCGCATTGGACAGGTCGCGCGACTTCCCGTTGGGGCTAAAGCATTCGCGACGCCCCAGCTTGCCGGACCATGGTTCTACATAGGCACCGATCCCGGAGGTTGACGACGATGCAGTCGCGAGGCGCTCACGCAATCCGTGATCGCAGCCCGTCGCCGTCGGCGCCGAGGTCCCGGACCGCACTTCTGGCCTCACGAAGACCGAGCCATCTGACCCTGCTCGGCTCCGGCTAGCCCGCACTTCTGCTTGCGGTCTACGGCCACCCGAGTATCGGCTAGGCCGGGGATGGTCTGGGCTTGGCTTGGGCGCCGGGTTGGACGGTCGGGATGCCTCGGGTGAACGGGAGGGCAACGAGCGCGAGGAGCGCGAGGATGGCCTCGGCGGCGCGCAGCCCGTCGATTTGGCTTTTTTCGTTCTGCTTGACGATCTCCTGGGCGGTCGCGGTGGGCACGTTCGCCTTTTGCAGCGCGGCCTTGGCGTCGGTCTCTGATATGAACGGCGCGCCGCCTGCGAGCTGGGTGTGTGCCTGCGACACGACGCTGTCAGGAACCTTGGGGTTGTTCTCGATACCGGTGAAGAACGACGCGGTCATCGCGGAGATGAGGACCGCGCCGGCGAGTGCCGTGCCGATCGACGCGCCGAGCTGGGTGCCTGTGTTCTGGAGCCCGCCGACCTCGCCGCTTTGCTCGTCGGGTACCGATGAGACCGTCACGGCGCCGAGCTGGGAGGCCATCATCCCCAGCCCGGACCCGGCGAGGAGCAGCGGGCCGGTGATGATCCCCGGGCCGACGCCGACGTCGAGCAAGGCGACCAAGAGTAGGAGGCCGGCGAAGAGCATGATGAATCCGAGCCGGACGACGCGCCGCGGCGACGCGTTGGGACGTAGCTTGGGAACGCCGACCGCGAACACGAGCAGGGACAGCGACAGCGGCAACAGCCGCACGCCCGTCTCGACCGCGGAGATCCCGAGCGCGACCGACAGGAATAGCGGGACGGTGAAGAAGATCCCCGCTTGGATGAGGAACATGAACAGGAATGACATGACCCCGCTGCGCAGCTGGAGGTTGCGCAGCATCGCCGGGTCGATCAGCGCACCATCGCCGCGCTCGATTCGCCTGCTCTCCCACCACATGAACCCGACCAGCACCACGGCACCGGCGAAGATCAGCCAGATCACCGGGGAAAGCCCGAACCATTCCGGAGCGTCCGGCTTCGCCCGCACGAGCCCCCACGTCCCCGCCTTGAGAATGCCGAGCACGATCGTCCCGAGCCCGAGTGCGGACAGCGCCGTGCCCACCAGGTCGAGCCGGGCGCCTTCCTCCGCGGGCGTGTCGTTCATGCGGCGAGTCAACAAGAGGATCACCAGCACGATGACGACCTCCCCGGCGAACACCCACCGCCACGACGCGTAGGTCGTAAACACGCCGCCGACCAACGGCCCGAGCGCCGCCGCGATCGCGCCCGCAGCGGCGACGAGCCCGTAGGCGCGCGGACGCTCAGGCTTGCCGAAGTTCGACGCCACCAGCGCCACAATCGCCGGCATGATCAGCACCGCCCCCAGCCCTTCCAGGCCCGACCAGCCGATCATCAACACCGTCAGATTCTGCGACAGCGCAGTGGTCAGCGAACCGCAGGCGTAGATGATGCACCCGATCGCGAACGCCCGCTTGCGCCCGATCATCTGGCCGACCTTCCCGCCCGTGATCATCAGCGACGCCATCACCAGCGTGTACAGCGTGATCGCGGTCTGAATCCCGGTCACCGTAGTTCCAACGTCCTTGGCGACCGTCGCGATCGCTGTGTTCATGACCGTCGTGTCGAGCGCCATCACGAACTGCCCCGCCGCCAGAGTCATCAGGACGATCCCCGCCCCGCGCGCCGCGTTTGCGGTTCCCGCCCCTCCCGCCGGCGCCCCCGCCGACGGCCCAAGGTGCGCGTCGGCGCTCATCCGCACACGCTAGCCGATCGTGACCGACCGGCCGAGACGTCTGAATCGCCACTCGGGCGCCTTTGCCCACCCGGACAGCCGCTGGTCGTCGATCCCGGTCGTGTGGTCCGCTGGCAGGGAGACGCGTGCATTCGCCGGGCGGGGAGTGTCGCGAGTCTCGAGACGACGGCTCGGGAGCGCCGCTTGTGCCGGCCCCGTGACGTGAACGATGTGCCGTACGCGACCCGCGTCGCAGGTGAGAGATTTTTCATCACGATCGGATGACGTGGCTCGGATCGGAGCGGTTTAGCGTCGTGACGCCAGGGCTTCCCGGCTCGGTGCCCGCGACCGCAATGCGCTGCGAACGGAAATGAGGTCTCGTTGACGGTTGATCGAAGAGTTTGAGCGGCTCGAGGCGCACGGGCGAGTTCGAGCATGACGTCGCCAACGGGACTCTGCCCGACTTCAGCATGATCGAGCCCAACCTGGTCCTGGGGCACAGCGACTACCACCCGGCCGTCAGCCGAGTGCTCGGCGGGGGTGTCGAGATCCCCGTCGACCCACCGTCGTCGATCCTGGGCGGCGAGCGTTCCTGGCCCGCATCTACACCGCGATCAGGTCGGCCGCTTCCCCGGGGGGCTCCAATGCGTACAACACGACGTTCTTCATCGGTTGGGACGAGCCCGGCGGCACCTACGACCACGTCCCGCCGGGTCCGGTGCCTCCACCAGACCCGAGCGCGCCCGCGGGTCAGCTGGGCTTCACGTTTGACCGCTCCGGCTACCGGGTGCCGGCCATCATTGTCAGCCCGTGGGTCGATGAGCGAATCGTGATCAACGACGAATATCGGCACACGTCGATGATCGCGACGCTACGCAAGGTGTGGGACCTCGGCGACGCGTTCACCGCCCGCGACGCCGCCGCCCGCCCGTTCGATCACCTGCTCTCCCGCGAGACCCCGCGCGACCCCGCCATCTGGCCAGACGTAAAGCCACGCCCGGTGCCCGCCTACCAGATGGACGACGCGCTCATGAGCAAGGCGCTCAGCACCCTTGGACACGCGATGGGCGGCGGAATGCTGGACCACGCAAAGCAGGCCGGGATCACGGTCCCGCCCGAGCTGACCGACCCATCATCGCCGCCATCGGCGGCACAGATCATCGCCTTCCTCAGGAGCATCACAGCGCAGTTCTTCCCGCGTCTTGGCCGCACCCAAATAAGAGCTCAAGCACATCAGGCGGGACTGCCAGCCAGCTCGGCATCCGCGCGTGTCGTCCATGCTCAGCCTCACGCCCGCGCACGACGACCAGCAGCAGCTTGGCCCGCCGCTCAGCTCACTTCTGCATGCACGAACGCGGAGTCGTGTCGCCGGTGCCACGGCCGCAGGTGCGGCTTCTCTTCGGACTCGGCCGCGGCCAAAGCCGCAGCGGTCCCCACGTGGCTGCCCAGGCGACGAAGATAAGGAGAAGTCGGCTCAGACGGCTGGGTGGCAATCGATTAATCCGGATCCTTACAGGTCGGGGTTGCCGGGTTCGAGTCAGCGGGTTCGCGGCGTGTTAGTGCACCCAGAACTGGTCGAGCAGCGGGCCTTGTTGGAAGCTCCATTGGTAGTTGCCGACGTGGGCGGAGACAAATTGGATGTTGCTCTCCACTTCGTGGGGCTTAGTGCCCGTAGCGTCCTGGTGCCGGGCTCCCACAGTTATGTATCGCCCCGCTGACCTCCGGGGCTGCACCCCGTAGAACCACCCAGTACGGCCTGAGCTCGCGCTGGCGCCGCCGGGCTCGCGACTCCATGTCGTCCAATCAGTGTCCTACGCTCGGTGGGGGGCGTAGCCGGGGGGCACGGGAGTAGAGCGCCGTGATGCAGGCCTCGATTCCTGCGATGCCCAGCAGGGCGGGCCCCGGGCCGAGCCGGAGCAGAAGCGCGCCGATCACTCCACCGGTGAATACGCCGACGACGGTCGCGGCCCGACGCGCCCGCGCCAGCGCCGGCGCGCGGGCAGGGCCAGTGCGGAACGACAGAACATCCGCGAGTGCCTTGACCAGACTGACCTGCACTGCCGTGGTTGGCATGTCCGGGATCCCCGCCTCGACCATCGTGCGGGTGCGCCACCCCATCGCGCCCGCGAGCAGCACGACCACAATCGCCCTCGCGTGCCCCGGGAGACTCTGCGTCCCGCTCACCATGACGGCGTACACCCCGGCGCCAGCGATCACGGCGACCTCGCCGGCGAGCGCGACCACGTACCAACGCCGCCCCCGCCCGCTCACCGCTACGACGATGGCGTGGGCGGCAGCCACGCCGCCCACGAAAGCCGCGAGCGCCTCCGCTGGACGGGCGATCGATATCCCCGGCGCATTCGCGACCCCGAAACTCAGCAGCAGCACGTTCCCGGTGGCGAGCGCGGCGAACGCGCGCCCCAGCCCGAGGAAGGTGACCGCATCGACGGCACCGGCGGTCGCGGTCAAGGCGAACATCACAACGCTGATGCGGACCTCGCCCGGTGCCGCGTCGGCTTGCACCCCGCCATTTTGCCGATGGTTCGATCAACGCGCCATCTGACGCCCCCCACTACGCCGACCCTCGCACCGCGCCTTCTCTAGCGAGCGCGCTTTTTCTCGATCAGCGTGCGCAAGTGCGTTCGGCGCGGCCAGGTCCCCTCCGCCCTTGGCGCGCACGCCAGAGCCCTCGATCGACACGACTCCTATTCGCGCAGAGCAGAAACGCACCCGCAGCCGCCGCGAGCTAGAGATTTCCAGAGCCTACGAGTTCCGCTCGCCGATAACGCCGTCGCTTCTGGCTTCACGAACCAGCAGTTATGCGCTGCAGCGCATAACTGCGTGTTCGTGATTGCGAAAGCCGCTGTAGTCGGACGCTGTGGATGCTGAGTGCACTGTCGGTGCCTGATATGGAGAGTCATTTGTCATCCATGAAGGGGCGGGTGATGTCAAGGGGCGGTTGGCCGTTTTTGACGTTGGTTTGTCGGCTGGTGGGGGTGATGGTCGGATTGTCCGGTGGGTAATGGGGTTTCGGGGCTTCGCCCCGGACTTCGTTGCCCGGTTGCCGGGCGACGCCGGTCGGGTCAAGCGCCTGGGTTGCGGGCAAGGGTTGACCGTCGCCGGTAGGGGGCGCTTGACGCGACCGGGTGAGTCTGGCAGTGGTCGGGGTGTGTGGCGGGTTCATGGGGCTCTGGTGGTTGGGGGCCGGTTCGCTGACTGCTTGCCGGCTGGGGACTTTGCTCCAGTCATCCATCCGGTCGCGCGGGGCGGACCAGAGTGTCGTGCGGTGCTCGGGGGCTCAATCAAGTGGGCGGCCGTCCTGTGTTAGCGAGGCCATGACAAACGTCGAGCTCGCCCGAGCGTGCGCATCGCGCCGTGGTCGTGGGCGCAAGCCTTGCTGCGTGTGAGCGCGCGGCGGGTCATGCCGCCAGCTTCGCTTTCGCGCTCGCGCGGCTGCGGCGCGCTAGGCAACGGATCTCTCCGTCGCGTAGTCCGTAGTAGGCCAGGGTAAGGATCTCGCGGGCGACAGCGACCTTGGCGATCTTGCGTCCGCGGCGTTTGGCGATCCGCTCGAACTTCTCGCGTAGCGGGCCGGAGCCGGTGGTGATCTTCTGCGCGGCTTCGACCAGCGCCCAGCGCAGCGCTGGGGATCCTTGGCGGGTGATGTGCCCGAGGCGGGCTTTGCCGTCAGAGCTGCGGACGCTGGGGGCCAGTCCGGCCCAGGAGCACAGGTGTCGGGCGGTGGGGAAGCGGTGGATGTCGCCGATCTCGGCGATGATCAGCATCGCGGTGTAGCGCCCGACGCCGCGGATCTGGGTCAGCACGTCGACGCGGTCATCGGTCTTCGCGCGCGCTTCGATCTCCTCGGTGGTCTGCCCGATTTCGCGGTCGAAGTCGCAGATCAGCGAGATCAGGCTGTCCAGCCGCCGGCGGGGCGCGTCGCGCAACTCGAGGGCGGCGAGGAACTCGCGGCCGCCTTTGCCGAACAGGTCGGAGTGCTGGTTGGCGATGCCGTGCTTGGCGAGGATCGCGTGCACGCGGTTCTTGACCGCCGAGCGCATCCGGGTCAGCGTCGCGCGGTGCCTGAGCAGCTCGCGTAGGTCACGCAGCTCGCGCGGCGCGATGTACGCCTCGGGCAGAAACCCGGCACGGAGCAGATGCGCGAGCGTCTTGGCGTCGATCGCGTCGGTCTTCACCCGCGCCGCGGCGATCGCGCGCGTCCGGAGCGGGTGCGCGAGGTGCAGGTCATAGCCGGCTTCCTCGAGCAGCTCGGCCAGCCACTCCCAGCCGTAGGTCGCCTCCAACACGACGTGCGCGCTCTCCGGGTCGCCGAGCAGCTCCAAGAATGTCTCGCGGTCGTTGACGATCCGCCGCGAGAGCTCAAGCTCCCCGTGCTCGTCGATCACCGCGATCTGAGAGCGGCGCCGATGCAGGTCGATGCCGATCCAACGCGTAGCGTTATCCACGGTCGGTCCTCCTCTTGGGTTGTCCGGCCGCGCGGCCCAAATCCGCGCGGTCTCGAAACGTGCAGTTCGAGGCGGAGGGCCGACCACCTGCCGCCCGGGCGCCTGTGCCCGGACCGCCGGGGCCCGCCCGGCCCTTCATGACATCAAGCTGGGGTTGGTGATTTCTCGCATCTGGCGTTCGGTGTGTCGGGGTGTGTGGGGTCGGCTGGGTGGGTGGCGGTCCGGGTTGCTGTGCGCGACGCGGGTCAGACTGATATTCGCGGATCCGGGTGGCCGCAGGACCATGGTTCGTCGTGGGGTGCCGCTGTCTATGGGATCGAGCGTGACCCCGGGTTAGGGGGTTGCTCATAGGCACATCGCGGATTCCCCGCGCGTCCCGGGCCGCCACCGACCCAGCCGATCGAGGTATGTGTGATGGGTTGTTCGTTATTCGATTTGGGTGACCGCCCAGCAGAATCCGACGAGCTCGCGGGCGACGGCGACCGCGATCAGGGTGCGGCGTTTCTTGCGTGCCTCGAGCCGGGCCCAGGTGCGATGCAGCCTGCGTTGCGCTGTCCAGGCGATCGCGACCGCTTCGGGCGGCTGGTCCTTTTGTCGGTCAGCGAGGGTCTTGCGCAGCGCCGGCGTTTTGCGGTAGTGCAGCGCGGCTTCGACGAGCAGCCGGCGGGCGTGCGCCGATCCGGTCTTCGTGATCGATCCGAGCCGCCGGTTGTTCCCGGTCGTTGACTCCGACGGGACCAGCCCGAGGTAGCTCATCAGCTGCTCGGCGCGGGCGAACCGTTCGAAGTCGCCGACCTCGGCGCACAGCCCGACTGCGGTCAGCGTGTCCACGCCGCGCAGGCAGCGCAACCGGCCGACCTGCTTGCTCCACGGCGAGCTCGGAATGATCGTCGTGATCTCGCGCTCCAATTGCTCGCGGCGGTGACAGAGCGCCTCGATCGATCCTTGCGCGTCGAGCAGCGTCGCTTGCGCCGCCGGCCATTCCAGGTCCACGGTCTTCAGCCACGCGCGATGGCGCTCGGTCCACGCCCGCCCGTCATCGAACTGCACGCCGTGGCGCAACAGCAGCTTCGAGAGCCGGTGCCGGGCGCGCATCAGATCCAACCGCAGCGTCTCGCGCGCGCGAACAAGATCACGCAACGCTTCCTCCTCCGGGCCTGGGACCCGAACCGCATGAAGCTTCCCGGCCAGCAGCAGCCGGGCGATGTGCTCGGCGTCGCGCGCGTCGGTCTTCACGCGATCCCCGGTCGCGCGCGGGATCTTCGACGGCGCCGCGACCACGCACTCAACCCCGCGCTTCGCGAGTCCGCGAGCGAGCCCGTACCCGGTCGGGCCGGCCTCGTACGCGACCCTGACCGGCCGCGGTAGACCGGCGCAGAACCCGACCGCCGCCAATGTGTCGCCCTTCATCGCAAACGACTTCACCTCGCCCGTGTCAACGTCCAGCACCGCCGCGACGATCTTCGCCGCGTGCACGTCCAAGCCGACGAGGGTTCTAGCCTTCGCCATGGCTGGTTCCTCCTATTCGGTTGTGGGCCGCCGCGCGGGGTCCAGCCGCGCGGCATGACCTCACCCCCACAGCACAGTGGGGGAACCGGCCTCTTTTACCGCTCAGACCGGACGGACCGACAATCCATATGGTCTGAGATGGACGCGCGTGTCAAGGGGCCGCTGGGATTGGGCCGTTTTTGTTGTCGGTACTGGTGGGGTCATGGTGGTGGTTGGTGGGGCCGGGCGGCGGGTGCGAGCGCAACGACGACTGTCACTCTGAGATGCGCGGGTCGGGACCGCAGGACAGTGTCCGGTCGTGAGCTGCCTCGTACTAACGTCGCGAGTCGGGATCGCATAGACCACATCGAGGATCCTCCGGGCGGGTCGCACCGCGCCGCCCGGCCCCACCACGGGGAAAGGACTTCGGGTGCTAGGCGGCGGCCTCCTGGAGCTGATCGCGGTCGACGGAAGACGGGATGTTGGTGGCGCGGAGTGGTTGGTTGGTCATCGCGGCCCACAGGAACCCGACGAGCTCGCGAGCGACCGCGACGTTCGCGACGGTCGAGCGTTTCCCGTGGTCGGTGAGGTGTCGGTGGCGGTGATGCAACCGGACTTGGGCTTGCCAGGCGCGCTCGTCCGGCGGCGGGCCCGCGGCGGGAAGTCGGGGTGCGTGACGGTAATGCCAAGCGGCCTCGATCAGCAGCCGGCGGGCGTGTCGGTTCCCGGCGAGGGTGATGTGCCCGCGGTGCTGCTGATCACCGGAGGAGTACTCGCTCGGGGTGATCCCGAGCCATGCGGCGAGCTCGCGCGGGTGCGAGAAGCGGGCGAAGTCGCCGATCTCGGCGATCAACCCGAGCGCGGTGATGGTCGCGATCCCGCGGAACCGGGTGAGGATCTGCACCTGGCCGCCCCACCGTTCGCTGCCGGCGATCTCGGCCAGGCGCGCATCGAGCGTGGCGAGCTGACGCTCGATGCCGTCGACGTGGATCAGCAACTGCTCGAGCGCTTCCTGCGCGAGCGGATCGTCGAGCCGCTGACGCGCAAGCCAAGCGCGATGCAGCTTCGTCCACGCCGTCTTCCCCTCGCGGAAGATCCGACCGTGACGCAGCAGCTGCTTGAGCACCCGGCTGCGAGCCGCCAGCCGCACGCCGCGCAGATCATCACGCGCGCGCAGCAGATCGCGGAGCCCCTCGAGCTCCGCCGTCGGCGGATGCACGAACCGCAACAACCCGGCGCGGTACAGCGACACGAGCTTCTTCGCGTCGCGGCGGTCGGTCTTCACCCTGTCCCCGGCGCGAACCGGGATCAGCGACGGCGCGACGACATCACACGCCACCCCGACCCTCGTCAAGAGCCGCCACAGCGCGAACCCGCCAGGCCCCGCCTCATAGCAGACCGACAGCCCCTCAGGGCCACCGAGCTTGTCGATGAACCGGCGGATCGCCCGCTCGGTCGTCTCGATCCGGCAGACCTCCGGCTTGCCGCCATCCGGCGGCAGCACCGCGGCGACGATCGAGAACTTGTGCTGATCGATCGACACCCACCGGCGGACTTCACCGGGATGCAGGCAAGGGGTAACGTCAGGCATGGCTGGTCCTCCACGGTCGTATGCGGCTCTGGCCCTGCGGGCCCTCAACACTCCGCATTGTCAACCCGCGAAAGACGCGACGCACGAGGACCAGCCTCATGCGTCCATACTGACTATGCACGCGTTGGGCGTCTCCGGCTCGGAGAACGCTTCTCAGATTCGTCCGGAGCGGCAGCGTCACACTCTGTTCGCCGCGCGCCAATGCCATGTAAGCATTAGCCTGGCGACAGCAGAGCGCCGCATCGCCCGGTCACATCTGTGCAGTTGACTGCGCCTCGACGAGAGCGGCTGCGTGCTCCTCAAAGGGGCCGAAGCCGTGCTCGCGCGAGAGCTCGAGCGCGCGGGCGGCGTGCTCGCGTGCTCGAGCAGCGTCGCCGCGCCCGGCGAGCGCCTGCGCCCAGCCCAAATGCGCGCGGGCTGCCCACAGAAGCAGGCCGTTGGTCTCCTGGAAATCGCACGCGAACGCCAAGTGCTCATCGGTCTGCTCGTGGTCTCCCATGCACGCAGCGAGGAGGCCCAGCCACATGCGGGCGTGTCCGTAGCCGATGACGCCGTTCCAGACGACCTGGTCGGCCCACGGCTCGATGAGCTCGTAGAGGATCGAAGCGGGGCCTGAGCTGCCGGTCAGCGCGGCTGCGTCGGCATACAGCGCCAGCGCCGTCAACGTGGCCGAGTCGGCCGCGATGTGCTCGAAGCGGTCACTGGCAGCCTGCTCGAGGATCTTCGCGGCCTCGGCTCCTCGATCGAGATAGCCAAGCACCGATGCCAGTCCGGCTCGCCAGGCCGCGAACGCCGGATAGGCGCTCACGCTCTGCTCCATCATCGCGATGACCTCTTGTGCGCGGCCTTGATAGATACGCGCTTGCTGCAGCGCGGCGGCGTAGACGAAGACGGCGTCGGGTTGCCCGGCCTCCTGCCCGATCTGCAAAGCGCTCTCGAACAGGCGCTCGCCGGCGACCAGATCGCCGTGCATGAGCTCCCAACCGGCCGTGAGGAACGCGACGAACCAGTTCAACGTGGGCCGGTCGAGCTCGTGCGCGATCAGCTCCTGCTGCTCGAGGGCGAGCTTTGCGCGCTCGAGGTCCCCCCGCTCTAAGCGGGTGTGAAAGTCGAAGTTGTGCGCCGAGAATCGGAGGGCAGGATCGCCCACCTCGGCGGCGCAGCCAACGAGCTCCTCGGCAAGACCGATTCGCCAGGCGAGCGTATCCGGTGCTCGGATCGCCTCCTCGACGTTCCGGAGGACTTCGGCGAGCGTCCTCGCGTCCTCAGTGGCACGAGCCAGCGAGACCGCCTCCTCGGCGAGCGCGCGACGCATGCCAAAGTCCGGGTCCCACTCGAGTTCCAGCGCCTTGATCGCGAGCAGTCGCGCGCGGCGCGCGCGATTCGGCGGGTCATCGAGCTCGATCGCCCTATCGATCGCCGCGAGCCGCTCTGCGTCCATCTCACCGAACGCACTTGAGACCCCTCCGCGGTTGTTCGCCAGCGCCGCTCTCGCGGCGAGCTCGGCGTCGGCCATCGTTGAGGCGATCCGCGCCGCGTCGAGCAGCGTCTCGCGGTAGGCGGCATCGCCGGTCTGGAGCTGCGCCTCGCCGAGCCCGATCAGCGCCTCACAACGCTCGGCGCCGTCGACATCGCCGATCAGCTCGACAGCGTCGGTGAACAGTTTCACGGCCTCGGCCGGCGCGAGGCTCTGAAGCGCGCGCTGCCCGGCCCTGATGGCGTAGTCGGCCGCCCTGGCCCTGTCGAGCGAGACGGCCGCAAGCCGCCAGTGCAGCGCGAGCTCGGTCAGGTGCTCGCCCGGGTCCTCGCCGTAGAGCTCCTCGAGCGCCTGTGCCACGCGCTGATGCATTCGCGCTCGGCGGGTGGCCCCGAGGCCTTCATAGAGCGTTTGGTTGATGAGCGCGTGGGCGAAGCGAAACTGCCCCACCCGCTCTGAGGACTCGGCAAGCAGCGAGGCAGCGACGGCTGCCTCGAGGTGATCCAGCAACTGGCCTTCCTCGATGTCAAGCATCGACTCGAGCAGCTCGAGATCAAAGACACGCCCGATCACCGCCGCCCGGGTCAGGACCTCAAGCGCCTCATTGCCCAGGCGCTCGACGCGCCGCTCGATCACCTCGCGCACGCTCTCGGGCAGCGCCACACCTGCGGAGCGATCGACGCTCCAGCGTCCACTGGCCTCGTCGAAGGTCAGTCCCCCGGACTCCCAAAGGCCGCGCAGGATCTCTCCCACGAAGAATGGGTTGCCATCGGTCTCGGCGGCGATCTCCTTCGCCAGCTGAAGGATGTCCTCGTCGAGCTCGTACCCGGCCACGACGGTCATGATCTGGGTCACCTCGTCGGCGTCGAGGCCGTGCAGCGCGAGGCGCTGAACGCCCTCGATGGACCGCAGGTCGGCGAGCACCGCGCTCAGCGGGTGATCCTTGCCGAGGTCTGAGTCGCGGTAGGTGGCGATCACCTGAAGCGCACCCCGCTCGACGGTTCGCACGACGTGCTTGAGAAGCGCCACCGACTGCCCGTCGGCCCAGTGCAAATCGTCGAGTACCACGCACACCGGCACGCTTTGCGCGACCTCCTGGAGCAGTCCCGCGACGGCCGAAAACAGCAGGTAACGCTCGGTCTCGGGGTCAGATGTCTGGGGCGATGGCAAGTCCGCCACGCGCCGCTCCAGGTTTCGAGCTAGTCGGCCGAGCTCGCCCTTGTGCCGGTCTACGAGGCGGTTCAGCACCTCTTCCGGCGCGTGCTCGACAAGCTGCGAGCAGACCTCGATCCACGGCTCATACGGCACCGCCAGCTCTTCAGAGCAAGCGCCCCAGCACACGGCGAAGCTCTCGGCGTGGGCGCGGTGGGCACCGTAGCTTGAAAGCCTCGTCTTGCCGATCCCCGGCTCGCCGGAGAGCAGCACCACCTGGCGCGCCCCGTCGCGGGCGAGGACCATCGCCTCCTCGATCGCGGCGCGCTCCTCGACGCGCCCGACGTAGGAGACGGGGGGAACCGAGCGCAGCACCGCTGGCAGCGGCCAGCCGCCAGCCACGGAAGCCTCCTCGCCGAGCGGAGCCCAGGAGACCGAGAACGCCTCCACCGGCTCTGGGAGGCCCGTCAGCTCAAGGAGTCCGACCGACACGAACTCGACACCCTCACAGCGCCCCGCGAGCGTCTTGACGAGTGCCGAGATCAGAATCCCATCCGCAGGGGCCTGCGCGCACAGCCGCGCCGCCTCGATCGTGGGCATCCCGAAATAGTCCCCGTCCTTGACGGTCGACTCGCCCGCGCCCAAGCCGATCCGCACATGCAGTCCCTGCTCGGCCCGACCGTAGCGGCGCTCGAACACCTGCTGCATCGCCACCGCACCGCTCACCGCGCCAGAGGCCGAACCGAACGCGACCATCAAGCCGTCGCCCAGGTTCTTGACCTCGTGCCCGCCGGTTGAGGCGATCGCCTGGCGCAGCAACCCGAAATGCTCCTCGCGCAGCTCATCCGCGCGCACGGGGCCCACTGAGGTGGCAAGCCGAGTCGAGCCGACCAGGTCGGTCAGCAGAATCGTCGCAAGCTCAACGGACTCCGACACGCACGGCCCCCGTAGGACAAAGACACCCGAGCAGGACAGCGTAATGCAGTTCTGAGGAGTCCGGTGCGTCGCTCCCTCGGGTGCACCACCGCATCGGTGCGAGGAGCAGAGTGCCGGACTCCCGCACTTCTGGTTTCCGGGCCGAGCGAGCATGCGAGCAAGGGCCCGCGCTGGCGCTCGCTTGGGACGACACGCAGCAGCGTCCCGGCGCCACGTCGACGCCCACCTCTGCCTGTATGCACATGTTGTCCCCTCGGTCCTGGCGTTCAGGCGAGCTGCGCCATGATCGCGGCCACGTCGAGCCAGGCGCTCTCGCGCGTGATCATCTCGCCCGCGAGGTCGAACACGTGCAGGACGCGCCGTTCGCGGCCGGGCAGACCGAATGGCGTTCCGACCGCGGTCGCGTAAAGGATCGACGCGTCGACGACGTGGTCGTCGCCGTACCAGCGCCTGACGGGCTCGAACCGGTTGAACTTGAGGTCTTTCAACAGGCTCCGGTAGTAGGACGCGATCTGCTCGCGACCGTGAAGCGGGTGGCCGGGCCGCCCGGCGACGTCGTGCTCGGCGCCCTCGGCGAATCCCGACGCGATCGCCGCGATGTCGCGGTCGCGCTCGGCTCGAAAATGCGCATCGACGAGGGCGTCGATCTGCCGCGTGGTGATGCGGCTGGCGGTGCCCATGCTGTGGTGCGCCGGTTTTGCACGCCGGGCGCGAGCCCGCTTACGGCGCGACAAGCACGTTTCGCGCCAACGCCCGGACGCCTGCTTCCACGGCGCGCTGCCAAAGGAGTCGCACACCTGCTGCCCACGCTGGCCATCACCAAGGCGGCGCGTCCGCGCTTGTGCTGTCGCCCGGCGCGGGCGCGGTGGCTTGACTTTCAGATCCCTGTGCGTCCGGGGTTGGTGGACCGGTGAGGCAGCTGGAGCGGTCGCTGGTTAGGAGCTCGGATGACTCCGATCTCGGTAGATCGCGGATTCAAGAGATCCAATTACGCGATACATGTCGCCTCTGCGTCACGCAACGCCGGGCCGGCTATCGGCAAAAGAGGACGGCTCCAAGAGATCTCCCGTACCGCGTCGTGGTCTCAGCTCGGGTTCGTGCTGTCCCTCCAGCGCCTCAGTGCATCGCGCCCGAGGAGGGTGACCTCGCCGCCGGCGGCGATCCAGTCGCGAGCGCGCAGCTCGCTAACGAGACCCACTCGTTCGCTCGGACTCGGTCCCTCTCCGTCGGAGATCAGCTCGTTGGTCCCCGGCTCGACCTGCCAGCGGCCGGATTGCAGGGCACTCAGCGCGAGCCCCTGTTCCTCGGTGGGCACGTCAAGGGGATGCGGACCGGCCCGGCGAGGGCCGCCGTCGCGTCCATCAGGGTCGGCTTGCGCAGCCCGAGCCGAGCTTCGAGCATCCGGGGCTAGAACTTGATCGTTGAGCCACTGTCCGGCGAGCTCGGCCAACTCCTTCACGCGTTCACCGCCCATCCCGATCCGATCGGCGATCTCGTCCAGATCGAGTCGTCCAGCAACGCGTTCAACCGACCGGCTGACCTCTCGAGCCAGCGCGCGGAGCTTCTCGTCGAAGCTCTCGCGACCAGGATCTCCTTCGCTCACGACCTAAATCATCCCACCACCGGCTAGGAGCTCGCGCTCGCTTTCGCCCGGCAGCGGCCGTCAGATCCGCCGCCAATGCTTCTCCGTGCGGTCGCTCAGGCGCTCCGTCTAGGTTTCGACCTCGCGCCCATCCTCGCCCCACATCACGTGGTACGTTCCTTCTCGGTCGACCCGCTTGTAGGTGTGCGCGCCGAACAGGTCACGCAGGCCCTGGATCAGGCTCGCTGGGCCGCGGGCGCGACGGTAGCCGTCGTAGTAGGCCAGAGACGATGAGAACGCCGGCGTCGGGATCCCGAGCTCGACCGCTCGTGCGACCACCCGGCGCCAAGGATCCTGGGCCTCCTGGAGTGCCTTGGCGAAGAAGTCGGCGAGCATCAGGTTCGACAGCGCGGGGTCAGTGTCGTAGGCCTCGCGGATCCGGTCCAGGAAACGGGCACGGATGATGCACCCCCCACGCCAGATCGTCGCCATCGAACCGAGATCGATATCCCACCCCTCCTCGCGGGCTGCTGCCGCCATCTGGGCGAATCCCTGCGCGTAGGAGACGATCTTTGACGCGTACAGCGCGTGCTCGAGGTCCACTGCCAGTGACTCGTCCCCGCCGCCGTTGGCGGACGGACCGGTGAGCAGCCTGGCGGCGTGCTCGCGCTGTGACTTGAGCGCGCTCAGCGTCCGCGCGAACACGGCCTCGGTGATCCCCGTCAGCGGCACGCCCAGCTCGAGGGCGTTCTGGGCTGTCCAGCGACCGGTGCCCTTCTGCTCGGCGGCATCGAGAATCACGTCCACCAAGGGCTGGCCAGTGGCATCGTCATTCTTCGCGAGCACCCGCGCGGCGATCTCGATCAAGAACGACTCCAGCTCGGAGTCGTTCCAGGACCTGAAACGCTCAGCAATCTCGGGCACGTCCAGTCCGATGCCGTGACGCAGCAGGTCGTAGCTCTCGGCGATCAACTGCATGTCGGCGTACTCGATGCCGTTGTGGACCATCTTCACGTAATGACCGGCGCCGTCGGGCCCGACGTAGGCGCAGCACGGCGTACCGTCGACGTCCGCGGCGATCGCCTCAAAGATGTGCCTAACCGACTCGTCATAGGGCTCGAGGTCGCCACCGGGCATGATGCTCGGCCCGTTCAACGCTCCCTCCTCGCCGCCTGAGACCCCGACGCCCAAGAAGTGGACGCCCTGCTCAGCGAGGTTCGCGTGGCGGCGCTGAGTGTCGCGGAAATTGGCGTTGCCGCCGTCGATCAGCACATCGCCCGCGTCGAGGTGCGGTGCGATCTCCTCGATCACCGCATCGGTCGCCTGGCCCGCCTGGACCATGCTCATCAGCACCCGCGGGCGGGCGAGCGCCGCGACCCACTGCTCGACCGACTCCTGCCCGGTGATCGGACCCTCCGAGCCGTGCTCCTCGAGGAACTTCTCCGTGCGGCTGGCAGTGCGGTTGTGCACGACCACGGGGATCTCGTGATGAGCGACGTTGCGAGCTAGGTTGGCGCCCATCGTGGCCAGGCCGGTGAGGCCGAAGTGGGGGTCCGAGGCGGAGGTCATGCTGACAACTTATCGCTCGCGCATTCGCGGTCAGACAAGGACGGCCCTAGTGTGCGCGCACCGGTTACCTCTTTGCCCGATCGCGGGGCCCGCGCCTGTCCTGTTTACCCGGACCGAGGCCGACCGGTCGATGGCCGGCACCGAACCTCCTGCCGCCAGCGCAGCAGCGGCCAAACGACAGAACGCTGGCGGCCGGCGAACCCCACAGAGCGGCTCTAGCGCTCCGTATCGGGGGCGAAGGCGAGCGCGCAGTGTGGAGTCGCGGCCGAACGCAAGACGGCCCGCACGGATGGCGGGCCGTCAACAGCTGCGACTCGTGTGCTCTAGATCGTCTGAACGTTCGCGGCGGCCGGGCCCTTGGGGCCCTGCTCGGCGTCGTAGGACACCTTCGCGCCCTCGACGAGCGACTTAAAGCCGCTACCCGCGATCGATGAGTGATGCACGAAGAGATCCTTGCCCTGGTCATCGGGCGTGATGAAGCCAAAACCCTTCTCGTCGCTGAACCACTTCACGGTTCCAGTTGCCATATGTTCCCTCCCGGGAGATTGTGTGCTGCGAAACGCGGGAGGTGCTAGAGGCAACAACTACGAACGCTGGCACTACCTTGCCGGGCAGGATGCCCGACCTTGACCACGAGTGTAGCCCAGTCAGCCGGACGCTGGCCGTAGTCCGCGGCCAAAGCGAGCTGGCTCGGTGCCGCGCAGTGTCGAAGGCCCGCCGCAGTCGGCATGAGCAGGGCCATGACGATAGCTGGGATCGCGGGCGGTTCCTGCCAGTCTTCAAAACTGGCTACGGCGGGGTAACCCCTCGCTGGGAAGGTTCGATTCCTTCGCCGCGTCGTAACGTTGCTGTCGCCGGTGTCTCACTGAGCTAGCGGCCGGGCGAGCGAGGTCGCGTCGCGATCAAGCGGTCGGCGTCGTGTTCGTTACCGGGTCGCGGCAAACAGTCGCCAGACGTCGGGGACCCCTTTCAGGGTTTGGCTGCCGCGGTCTTCGAATCGCAGGCCGGAGCCGGCGACGAGATCCTTGACGGTGCGCGAGACGAGCACCTCTCCCGCTCCGGCGAGCGAGGACACACGCGCGCCGATGTGTACGGCGATGCCGCTGAGGTCGGCTCCCCGGCGCTCGCACTCCCCGGTGTGCAGTCCAGCTCGTACGGTAAGGCCAAGCTCGCCCGTGGCCGCGATGATTGCCAACGCGCAGCGGACGCCGCGAGCGGGCCCATCGAACGTGGCGAGAAAGCCATCGCCGATCGTCTTGACCTCCTGACCGCCGAAGCGCGGGAGCTGGCGCCGGATCAATCGATAATGACCCTCGAGGAGCTCTGTCCATCGCCGGTCGCCCAACTCCGCCGCCCGCGCAGTCGAATCGACGATGTCGGTGAACATCACCGTTGCAAGCACCCTGTCAGGCGCGTGCTCATGGCGTTGGCCCGACACGAACTCCTCGATCTCATCAAGGATCGCGTCCGTATCGCCCACGAGTGGGGAATGCTCGCCGGCGAGCTCGACCAGCCGTGCGCCGGGAATCTGCTCGGCCATGTAGCGGGCGCCCTCGATCGGCGCGATCGCGTCGCCGTCTCGGTGAACGATCAACGTAGGGACACAGATCGACGGCAAGGCGCCGCGGACATCGATCTGAGCCACCATCTGGATCACCGCCATTACCGCACCTGGGCTCGCCCCTTCCCGCTCGAGCCGCGCGAAGAACGGAAGCCGTTCAGGGAGCTGGCTGGGAGCGAGCAGACCGCCGCTGAACGTCCCCTCTCCCCACGTCCGCTCGGCGAGCTCTAGCAGCGGCTCGACCTCCTCGGGGCTGAACCCCCACGGATAATCCACGCCGCGCGTGATCCGCGGAAAGCTGCCGTACAACACCAGACCCCTCGTTCGCTCGGGATGGCTCGCGGCGAACAGAACGCTCATCGGGCCGCCTTCAGAGATGCCGAGGAGAAACGCCGACTCGGACCCCACCGCGTCCATCACCGCCCGCACGTCATCCATCCGCTCCTCCAGCGTCGGCATCTCGCGAACCGACACGCGATCCGACAGGCCCGTGCCCCGCTTGTCGAACAGAATCAGCCGCGAGAACGACGCCAACCGCTCACAGAACGCGCTCCAACCGGGATCCTCCCAAAAGAGCTCGACATTCCAGACCCAGCCCTGTACCAGGACAAGGTCGACCGGGCCCTCGCCCACCACCTGGTAGGCGATGTGCACCTCCCCGCTCTTGGCGTACCGAGTCTTGACCATCGACATACCGCGTTCCGCTCGGTACAAGTCTCCCAGCAACGGCGAGTCGCTGGCAACGACACGCTGAGGCGCGGTACCGACCCCACAGATGATCTCCGCTCAGGACGACGACGGGGGACAGCTACGAATCGGCATCGGGATGTGCCCGTGGCCTCCGGTTCGACCCGGCGGAGCAAATTGCGAGATTCAGGCGTGCGCTGCGCGGGGCGCGTCCAGCTGGAGCCCGCAAAGCGGAGCCTGTGCCTCGCCGACGTGCAAACAGCGAAGGGGCGCTGCGAATTCCTTCGCCGCGTCGTGGCTGGAAGTGTGGGGTTTTGGCAAGCTGCGCGTCCTCCAAGAGGGCCTCGGTCATCGCAGGACTTAGTGTTGCCACTCGCGCGCGTTTTTTTGCGGGATGAGCGGCGGTAGCGTAGGACCGCGCCAGGGGCGCCCAAATTCGACACGGGAGTGGGTTCCATGGGAGAAACTATTCTGGGACCGATCGACTACCTGGCGGTGGAGTGGCCGGGGAGGCACGTGACCGGGGAGGGGTTCCGACTGCTGATGGACCTCGTCGACCGCGACATCGTCCGCGTGCTCGATCTTCTGTTCATCGCCAAGGACGATGACGGGAAAGTGTCGAAGGTCGACGCGGCTGACGTTGAGCACTCCGAGGCGCTCGACGAGCGCCTGTGGGGCTTGTCGTCGGGCCTGCTCGACCAGTCGGACATCGACGAGGTCGCCTCGGCGATCGAACCGGGGAGCCTCGCGGGAATCCTCGTTTATGAGAACGTCTGGGCGGTCCCGATGTGGACGGCGCTCGACCGTAGCAGCGCGCGGCTCGTCGGCGCCGGGCGCGTCGTCGCTGACGATCTGATCGCGGCGCTCGACGCCCCCGATCCGGCGTGAAGCCGGCGTGGCCAGAGAAGTTCGCGCGGACATCTTGATTTGGAACGGAGAGGCAAATGGGACTTTTGAAGACCGGGTTGAAAGCGGCGGTCGCGGTGAAGACGGCCGACGTAATCCACGAGCGCGTCCTCG
This sequence comes from uncultured Solirubrobacterales bacterium, assembly GCA_963810015.1. Taxonomy (GTDB): domain Bacteria; phylum Actinomycetota; class Thermoleophilia; order Solirubrobacterales; family Solirubrobacteraceae; genus Palsa-465. The sequence goes on along the minus strand of CAWEMC010000025.1, from coordinate 138,068 downwards.
CGCGCCAGCAGCAGCACGCGGCCGCCCAGGGCCATTCTGGGCCGGCGGGTGCCGTGGCGCAGCCTGCACCCGTCGCGTCGATGCCCGCGGCACCGGGGCCCGCCGCGCCGGGGGCCGCTCCGCCGTCACCGGACATGGGGTTGAAGCTCGAGCAGCTCAAGCAGCTCGGTGACCTACGGACGGCGGGTGTGTTGACCGACGCCGAGTTCGAGGGCCAGAAGGCGGCGATCCTGAGCGCCTGATAGGTCCCGCCGGCGTCGGATCATCGCGTGAATGAGGAGTCAGTGACGGTCGCCGCGAGCAGCGGTCTCGAACGGATCGAGCACATCGTCGTGCTGATGCTCGAGAACCGCTCGTTCGATCACATGCTCGGTTACCTCTCGCTCGAACGCGGCCGCGACGACATAGATGGCCTGACGGAAGGCATGGCCAACGACTACGAAGGTCGCCGGTACCCGGTCCACCACCTTCCGGCGACGTATTTCCCGAACGAACGCTGGGACCCTGAGCACAGCGCGGCGGCGACCGACCGGCAGATCAACGATGGCGCGATGGACGGTTTCCCCGCGAGCTACGCGGAGACGCTGGCCGCTCGCGGCGTGGACGATGCGGACCCCGGCGTGGTGATGGGTTATTACGACGCCTCCGACCTGCCCGTGTTCGACCATTTCGCGGCAGAGTTCTGCGTCTGCGACCGCTGGCACAGCTCGGTCGCGGGCGCGACGTGGCCGAACCGCCTGTATGCGATCACAGGGAGCGCGGGCGCGAGCCGCGACGATCGCAAGGTGCCGATCTATCACCAGCACTCATTCGTTCGCTACCTCGACGCGGCGGATGTCTCCTGGCGCTGGTACTCGCACGATGTCGCCACCCTACGCCTCGCCGACGTCAAGTACCGGATGGGACACCGCGAGCACTTCGCCTATCTGCAGAAGCTCAAGCTGGTGTTCAAAACAGGGGGCAGAGGACTCCTGTACCTGAACGAGGATGCTGCGAGCTTCCTCGAGGATGCCGCGTACGGTCGACTCCCGGCGGTCTCGTGGATCGACCCCAACTTCAAGGACTTCAACTTGATCGGGTCTCCCCCGAACGATGACCACCCTCCGTCGGACGTGACGCACGGGCAAGAGCTCGCGCTCCTCGTCTACAACGCGCTCGCCACAGGTCCGCAATGGGACAAGACGCTCCTACTCGTCTTCTATGACGAGCACGGCGGATTCTTCGACCACGTCACCCCGCGCCCGAGGACCCGCCGGATGACAACCCAAAGACGTTCACGCGCTACGGCGTGCGAGTACCCGCGTTCGTGATCTCGCCGTGGGTGAAGGCACGCTCGGTCTCGCACACGCTCTTCGACCACGCCACCATCCCCAAGACCATCCTGAAGCGCTTCTGTCCGACTACGCTCGCGACGGAGTCACACGGCGATCTCGCGCACCGGCTTGGAAAGGGTAAGGGTAAGTCGCACAACGTCGGTCGGCGCATTGCCGATGCCGCCGACCTGGGCGAGCTTCTGACCCTGAGCGAGCCACGGCCGGCGCCGGACCGCAGCGCACTGGTGGACTGGTTCGCCGCTGAACAAGGCGCGCGCGCCAGGAGGCTGCTCGAGGATCCGGCCGGTGTGCTGCGCGAGGCGACAGCACGCAGCCTGACCGATCTGCAGTCCGGTCTGGTCGCTGCGCACCAGCAACTACAGGATCAGGGGCACCCCGTCGGTCACCCATAACCCCGGTGCCCCGGTTCAACCGGCGGCCTCACCAGGCAGCTCGAGTTCGCTGAGGCGTTGGGGATCAGCCAGCACGTCGATCTCGACGATCTTTCCGTTCGTGACGGTGAAGCCCATGACCGCGAACGGCTGGCCACCAGGAGCCACGACGACTCCGGCGGCTCCGTTGACGAGCGCCGGCCGCACATAGGGCGAGAGGCGCGTGAAGGTGAGCGCTCGCCCAGCCACTGCGCTCGCGCCGCGAATCACGGCCGACACATCCGGACGTCGCGTGCCGCCGTCTTCACGAAGGACGATGTCCGGATCGAGCACGGCCACGAGCGCGTCGAAGTCACCCTTGCGTGCGGCGGCGAAGAAGGCATCGACGACTCGGCGCTGGCGAGCCGGGTCCGGATCGGGAACCGGCGCCTCGGCCTGGACGCGGCGCCTGGCGCGGCTGGCCAGCTGCCGGGCCGCGGCGGGAGAGCGGCCCGTGATCGAGGCGATCTCGTCGAAGGACACCGCGAACATGTCGTGCAGGACGAACGCGACTCGCTCGGCCGGGCCGAGCGTCTCGAGGACGACGAGCAGCGCGAGCCCGACCGAATCGGCGATCAGGGCCTCGTGCTCGGGATCGGTCCCCTCCTGCGGGCTCACGATCGGGTCGGGTACCCGCCCCTCCAGAGGCTCTTCGCGTTTTGCCTGACGGGAGCGGAGCATGTTCAGCGCCACGCGCGCCACGACCGTCGTGAGCCATGCCCTCAGGTTCTCGATGATGCTCGCGTCGCTGCGGCTGAGCCGCAACCACGCTTCCTGGACCGCGTCGTCGGCCTCGGTGAGCGACCCGAGCATCCGGTAGGCGACCCCTCGCAGGTGAGGTCGTTGCTCCTCAAAGCGCTCGGCGAGCCATTCGTCATCGACCATCGGTCACGTTTCCTCCACGTCGCCTGTCATATGTGTATCGACACGCCGAATAGCGCTGATGTGACGCCCGCGACGGACGGGGGAGCGGTTCTACGCGGCTGCCACGGCCGGTCGGGCACCGCTGTGGCGCGATGGCGTCGAGGGCGTGATTGGCCGGGCGGTGAAATGGACATCGACGCGTAGCCCTCCGTCGTCGTTGGGACGGATGTCCAGCGCCGCGTGATGCGCGTCAGCGATCGCCTGGACGATCGAGAGTCCGAGGCCGAGTCCGTCGTTGTGGGGGAGCCGGTCCGACGGGAGGCGCTGGAACGGCTGGCGCAGGCGTTGAACCTCGCTCGGCGGAACCGATGGCCCGGTGTTGATGACTTGCAGCGTGCTGGTGCCGTCCCGGCGGTGGACGCGAACGCTGACCAATCCGCCTGGGTGGTTGTGGCCGATCGCGTTTTCGAGCAGATTCGACACCAGCCGCTCGATCAACGCCGGCGCGCCGTCCAGCCCGGCAGACTCGAGCACGGGGTCGAGTCGCACGTCTCGCTCTGCGGCGACCGCGGTGAGCCCCATGAGCGCCCCGCGAGTGATCTTGGCGAGGTCGACGGGCTGCGCGTGGTCGAGTCCGCGTTGCCCGCGCGCGAGCGCCAGCAGCGCGTCGATCAGCCGCTCCTGGTGCGCCGACTCCTCGAGCGCCTGCCGGCCGCTCTCGCGGAAGCTTTCGACGGTCGCGTGAGGGTCTGAGATCGCGAGCTCGAGTAGCGCGCGAGCGGCCGTCAGCGGCGTGCGCAGCTCGTGCGAGGCGTTGGCGACGAACCGTCTTTGCGCGTCGAATGCCTGCTGCAGGCGCTCGAGCAGCCCGTCGATGGTGTCGGCGAGCGCGCGGAGTTCGTCGCGGGGCCCGGTTATGGCCAGCCGCTCGTGCAGGTTGGCTTCCGAGATCCGCCGGGTTGCGGCCGCCATTGTCCCGAGCGGCGCCAGGACCCTGCCGGCGATCACCCAGCCGAGCAGCATCGAGACGATCGCCATCACGCCCAGGGCTATCCCTGATTCGACCAGCAGTTGATGCAGGTCGGCGCTGCGCTGGTGGCTGCCGAAATATCGCCCGGTGGCGCGACCGGCCGCCGTACTGAGCACTTCGCTAACGGCCGGGGGGACCGTCGCGGCCTTGACCTGCTGATTCTCGCGTGCCGCGGGCGGGACAGGGCCTCTGCGTGCGGCGAAGCTGAACGGGCCCGGTACGAAGAGGGTCTCGTTGCCGCCGACCGCGTGTGAGGCGAGCGTGTAGGTAAGCGTGAGGAGCCCGGCGCCAGTGAGGAGAAAGAGGCCGCCGTAGAGCAACGTCAGCCGCCAGCGGACCGTGGTGCGCGGGTGACGAAGCCCGTTTGCAAGGCGTGTCGGCCACGCGGTGGCCATCATCCCGGTTCGCCGATCCGGTACCCGACCGGGGTGATGGTCTGAATCAGCGGCGGCTGGCCCAGCTTTGCGCGGAGCCGGCTGATCGTCATCCGGACGGTGTTGGTGAACGGGTCGGTCGCGTCGTCCCACACACGCTCGAGCAGCTCCTCGCTCGAGACCACGGACCCGGCGGCGGCGAGCAGGACCTCCAGTACCGCGAACTCCTTGGCCGACACCGGTAGCAGCTCTCCCGCACGGCGTACGACGCGCCTAGAGGAGTCGAGCTCGAGGTCGTCGTGGACGAGCGTCGGCGGTAGCGGCCGCCGCGGCCGCCTGGCAAGAGCGCGTACGCGCGCGCTCAATTCCACGAGGGCAAACGGCTTAGCAAGGTAGTCGTCGGCGCCGATCGCCAGGCCGTGGACGCGGTCCTCGAGCTCACCGGCGGCGGTCAGCATCAGCACCGCGCTCGGAGATCCGTCGGCCACCAGCGACCGGCACACGTCATCGCCATGCACGCCGGGCAGGTCGCGGTCGAGCACGACCACGTCATAGGCGGTCAGCGACGCGCGGTCGAGCGCCTCGGAACCGTCGAACGCCACATCGACGGCGATTCCCTCGCGCCGCAGCGCAGCGGCGATCGTCTCCGCCAGCCGCGCGTGATCCTCGACGACCAGCACCCTCACTCCGATTCGCTCCTCGCACGCACGGTCATCGCTCTGGACGGAGCGCCGGCGCGAGACGCTCCCCGCGCCGGCGTCCGTTCGCCCAGAGTGACCGATCGCAGGTAACAGCGGCGTAACACCGCTCCGGGCCATAACACGGCGGTAACGGCGTTATGACCGTGTTACCCACGCCCGCGTAGAACCCGCTCTCACCTGTCATTCCTCAGAGAGGAGCGCCCGGTGCCGGGCACGTGGAACCGACTCTGGAAGCTGGCCCTCGTGGCCCCCGTCGGCGTGTTGCTCGGGCTGGTGTGGCTCGGGCTCGCATCCGCAGGCGCAGGCCCCGATCGGTCCTCCGCCGTGGGCCCGGATCGCGGCCCGCGGGTGCGGGTGTCGATCGACCCGTCCGCGAAGGGGATCCGTGTTCCGCGGTCGTTTCTGGGTATCTCCATGGAGTACGAGGGGCTGTCGCTGTCCGAACAACAGCCCGGTCTGTTCGAGCGCGTACTTGGACTGCTGCGCGTCGCGGGCGGGGGGCCCGTGATCCTGCGGGTCGGCGGCGACTCGGCCGATCACACTCTGTGGGACGCGACCGGGCGGACCGAGCCGCGGTGGGCGCTGGGCCTATCCCCGGCGTGGTTTGCCAACACCGGCGACGTCGTGCGCCGCAGCGGGGTGCGGGTGGTCGTCGATCTCAACCTGGCCACCGCGTCCTCGGGCGAGCTGGTAGATCTCGCGGCCGAGGCCGAGCGAGCCCTGCCGCGCGGCAGCATCGTCGGCTTTGAGGTGGGCAACGAGCCCGACCTCTACGAACACCAGTCGTTCCTGGCCGATGCCTCTCGGTCGGGCGACCCCGCAGCGACAGCGGCGTTGCAGATGACCCCGAGCGGCTATGTGCAGGACTATGCCGCCGATGCGCAGCTCCTCGCGGGCGTCGCGCCCGACGTGCGCCTGGCGGGGCCCGCCGTGGGCTTTCCCAGACGCGATCTCAACTGGTTGGCGACGCTGGCTCGCGGTCCGCATCCGCGCCTGGGGCTGCTGAGCGCCCACCTGTACCCGTACAACGCGTGCGCGCTGCCCTCCTCGTCGCAGTACCCGACGATCGCACGCCTGCTCTCTTCGGGCGCCACGAGCCGCCTGCCGCGTCTCCTCGCCGGCGCGGTACGTGTCGCGCGCGCGGCCGGGCTTCCCCTGCGTCTGACCGAGCTCAACTCCGTCAGCTGCGGGGGCCGGCCGGGGGTCAGCGACGCGTTCGCCACCGCCCTATGGGCACCCGACGCGCTGTTTGAGGTCTTGCGGACCGGGGTGGCCGGCGTCAACGTCCACGTCCGTCCGGACAAGACCAACGGCGCGTTTGGGATCACCGGGCGTGGTCTGATCGCGCGACCGCTGCTCTACGGGCTGATCCTGTTCGCGCGTACCTTGGGTCGGGACGCTCGCCTGCTGCCGGTGCGTGTCGCTGGTACGCGGGGGAACGGCGTGAAGGTGTGGGCGGTCCGCGTGTCCGGCGACCGGCTCCACGTGCTGGTGATCAACAAGAGCCAGCGCGCCGTCACCGTGCAACTGGCAGTGCCCACCGCGCGTGCAGCGAGCGTCCAGCGCCTGCTCGCCAGCTCGCCGCGCGCCCGCTCCGGCGTCACGCTCGGCGGGCAGTGGTTGGGGCACGACGGGCGTTGGCACGGGCGCCGTCTCCGCGAGACCGTCCCCCCCGGCCGCCATGGCTACCGCCTGAGCCTGCCGGCGTTCAGCGCCGCGCTTGTCAACTTCCGGATGGCGCGATGACCGACCCGGTGCCGGCCACCCCCGACCCGGTGACCGTCCCGTGACGATCGCGCGGCAGGAGCGGACGCCGAGCGCCGCACGTGTGGCGGAGCTCCCGGCCGAGGAGCGCGGGCCGGCGGCCGCGTTCCTGGCGTCCCACCCGGCGGGTGGAGGCGCGCCGGTGGCGGTGGTCATTCCCGCCTACGACGAGGCTCCCACGGTCGCGGCCGTAGTCGCTGAGATCCCCGCAACAATCGCCGGACTCGACGCGGAGGTGATCCTCGTCGACGACGGCTCACATGACCGGACGGCCGCAGAGGCGGCGTCGGCGGGAGCGCTGGTCTGTGAACTCTCGATCAATCGTGGCCAGGGGGTGGTGCTCAAGCTCGGCTACTGGCTGGCCCGCGCACGCGGCGCTCGGGTGATTGCCACCATCGACGCCGACGGCCAATACGAGCCCGCGGAGCTCGAGCGGCTGGTGGCCCCCATTCTGGATGGTCGCGCCGATTTCGTGAACGGGTCGCGGCGGTTGGGCACCGAGCTGACGACCGATCCGGTTCGGCGCGCCGGGGTGATCCTGTTCGGCACGCTGGTCAGCCTCCTGGTGGGCCGGCGGATCACCGACCCCGCGTGCGGGATCCGCGCCATGCGCTCGGAGATCACCGAGCGGGTGGCGCTGGAGCAGACGCAGTATCAGACCTCGGAGCTGTTGATAGCCACCGCCATGCGTGGTTTCCGCGTGATCGAGGTAGCGACCACGATGCGCGACCGGCCGGTTGGCGCGACCGGGACCAAGAAGGGCCCCAACCTGCTCTATGGGCTGCGATTTGGCCGGGTGATCCTGAATACGTGGCGCAGAGAGCGCAGAGCCGGCCGGACGCGGCTGCGCTCGGAGAACACCCAGTACTCATAGATCGCGAATTTCGCGAAGAACAGCACGATCGTCACCGCCACATACGCGGCCGTGACGATCAGCAGACGCAATCCGTGATGGGGCGGCACGGTTTGGAGGTGGCGGTTGGTCCAGCCGGTCACGGCCGAGGTGCTGGCCAGGACGACGACCGAGATGCCCGCGTATCCGACCAGCTGGCGGGCGGGCGGGCGGCCCCGGCGCTGCCACGCCCACCGCCGGTTGAGCAGCCAATTGGGGATCGCCGCCGCCACGAAGCCGCCGACCGAGCAGACGGTCGTCGAGCGGCCGAGCACGTACAGCAGCGCGAACGCGACGTTGCCCGTCCCGAACGCGATCAACGACCCCAGCGCGTACCTGGTGAGTCGCGCCGACCGCGTGGGGTCAGCCAGCACCCCGCCTCCGCCAACCGCCCGGCTCGGCACACAGCCACACCAGCTGATCCCAGGCCACCCGCCAGCCGTAGGCCCGCGGGAGCATGCCAATCACATCGAACAATGACGAGAAGGCCGCGCAAAAGACTGGCCGAGGCTCGCGCGCAGACCCGAGATCGAGGGGTCCACCGAGGCGGGCACTCAACAGCGAGTAGGCAAGATCCTGGGCCTCGTGGCCAGTGTCGCCCCAGCTGTGATGACCCGCGGGCGCGTGAGCTTGGCCAGTATCCGCGCACCGGTGCTCGAGCCAATCCAGGCTCCCGTCGCCGTGGACCAGCGCGACCCGATGCTCGTAGGTGTCCCCATCCATCCTTGGGCCAGGACTCCCGGTGAGACACGGTAGATCACGCGGCAACTCGACCCACCTGTCTTCGATGGCTTTCGCCAGGCGATGTGAGGGTGCAGCCGAGAGCGCACGGGGCACGAGCAGCCCGACCGCGTGGGTGTGGCGCGCGGGCATCCGCCGGAAGGTTTGTGGATCGCCGATAACACGCGCGTAACGCCGTTACGACGCTGTTATGGAACCACCCGCCATGTGAGACGATCGTCGCTCCGATGAGCGTGTTCAGCGAGGCCGAACTTCGGTACCTGACGGGTGGGCAGCAACTGGGACGGATCGCGACCGTCGGCGCCGACGGAACCCCGCACGTCGTCCCGGTCGGATGGATCTACAACGCGGCGCGCGACACGATCGATATCGGGGGTCACGACCTCGAGGGGACAAAGAAGTTCCGTGACATCGCTCGCAGCGGCCGAGCCGCGATCGTGATCGACGACGTGGCGAGCACCGACCCTTGGCGTCCGCGGGGGATCGAGGTCCGCGGGCGGGCCGAGGCGATCGCGTTACCGACGCCGCTGATCCGGATCCACCCGGAACGGATCGTCGGCTGGGGGCTCGAGCCGGGTCGCAACGCGCGCACCGTGGCGGGGTAGCACCGCGGCCCGCGTCTCGGGGGGTCTTAGGACTAATTGTCGCTGGCGACCAGACGGCCACGAGCCTAACCTGATCTGTGATGACGATCGGCGAGCAAGCTCACGGTGGCGGTGTCTGAGGACATCGGGATATTCGCGGTCACCGGCGAGGACGTGGCGCGCTTCACGCTCGCGGGCCGCGGCGCCGAGGTGGTGCTGCGCGACGTCGGCGCTCGCTGTATCGCCGTCGATCCGCGCGATCCCGATCGGGTCTACGTCGGCACGTTCGACGACGGTCTGTACGCGAGCGACGATGCCGGCGCCACGTGGCGCCGTGACGAGCAGGGACTGGCTGACCGGCGCGTGATGTCGGTCGCCGTCTCGCCGTCACACGAGGAAGGTGGCGTCTCGGTCGTCTATGCGGGCACCGAACCCAGCAACCTTTACCGCTCAACGGACGGCGGCCACAGCTGGCGGCGCCTCCCCGCCCTGCGCGAGCTGCCCAGCGAGCCGACCTGGTCCTTCCCGCCCCGGCCGTGGACGCATCACGTCCGGACGATCGCGCTTCACCCGACCGACCCCGCGTGGCTCGCGGTCGGGATCGAGCTGGGCGGCGTGATGCGCTCACGCGACGGTGGCGCCTCCTGGCAGGACCACAACCTCCAGGCGCACAGCGACGCGCACCAACTGCTCACTCATCCGCTCGCGCCCGAGCGGCTCTATGAGGTCGCCGGGCAGGGAATCGCGCGCTCGGAGGACCTGGGTGAGAGCTGGCGCAGGATCGACGACGGGCTGGACCGCCATTACGCGTGGGCGCAGGCGCTCGATCCCGCCGACCCCGACCTCTGGTATGTGTCCGTGAGCCGCTCGCCGTTCGCTGCACACGGCAACGGCGATGGGCAGGCACGGCTGCTTAGGTCCCGTGGAGACGGCTTCACCGCGATCGACGGCTGGGGCGACACTCCCGAGCTTCGCCGCATGCCGTACGCGATGTCGACCTTGCCCGGGGAGTCCGGGCATCTGCTGGTGGCGCTGCGCGGCGGAACGCTGCTGCTCACCCGCGACGCCGGCGAGAACTGGTCGCGGCTGACCGTTCGCCTCAACGACGGCATCGACCTGGCGGTCGCGAGCGCGTGAGGCTCGCGGCGCGCCCTCAGCGGGCGCGCCTCAACCTCGCGATCCTCGCCGTGGCGCGGCCGGTGCCGTTGGGACCCGTCGCCGTGACGGCGAACGTCGCGGCCTCCTTGGCCCCCTTGCCGAGCGCCGTGAGGGCTGCGGCGGGCAGCCTGACCGTCAGCGTGACCGACCGGGCAGCCTTGACCGATGCGCTCACCGGCCCCAACCGGTAGACCTTGGAGCGCTGCCTGCCGTGCCGGGGCTTCTTGCCGAGCGGCCGCGTGAGCGTGCCGGTCAGCCTTACCCTTGCCGCCTGATCGCACTTGACGGTCAACGTGAGCGTGCCGGGCTTGACCTTGGGCGCACCCTTCTTCCGCCCGCGCTTCTGAGTGGCCGCGAGGACCTTGTTGGTCGGCCGAAGCGTGCACTTCGCCGCGGACGGCGAGGCCGTCTTGACCGGCGCCGGTGGTGGACGGTGGCGTCGGCGTCGGCGTCGTGTTGATCGTGTCGTTCAGGACGACCTGAGTCTCGTCGAGCCGGTCGAGCGTCGGGCCGATGTAGGGGTTCTCCTCGGCGAACGCGGCGCTCGTCGTCTGCGCGGTGGTGATCCGCGGGCTCAGGCGCACCCGTCCATGGAGCGCAGCGGCCGATGTGCCCGTGGAGACGATGTGCGCCTTGATCGCGCCGGCGAGCTGAGAGGCTCGCTGGTCGACCAGGTTCGCGACCACATCGGCCGGGTCCGTGACCGGCAAGGCGCTCGAGGAGTCGTCGTTGATCGCGGCCTTGTACAGGTTCACGATCTGAACCGGGACCGTGCTCGCCGACCCAGTGCCCGCAAACCCGCCGCTGGCCGGCGCGAACGTGTCCGAGTTCGTGCCCGACACGAGGCCCAGGAGCGTGTCGTCGCTGGCCAGCGCCTGCGGGAGTCCGAGTGAGACGTAGCCGTCGAGGAGCTCGTTCGCCCCGTCCAACCGGGTCGCGGCCTGCTGCACGTTCGTCGCCTGCGAGTCGCCGGCTGTGAGGCCCGCGCCGCCGCTGATGATGTCGGTGTAGATCATCGTGCGAAGGTTCGACAGCTCGCTCTCCACGGCGCTCTGGGCGGCGTTGAATCCGTCTGACGGCGACAGGTTCTGTCCGGCGAGCGTGGTCGAGACGTCGGGGCAGTTGGTGGAGGTGCCCTTCGTCCAGCCGTCGATTACCGTTGCCAGGATGTCCGGCGAGAACGGGTTCGTCGGATCGGGCGTTCCCGCGCAGTCCAAGACGTCCGGATCTGTGCCGCCGGCCGTGGCGATCTCCTCGTTCGACACGTTGCCGCCCGTGTAGAAGTAGCGAATCTGCGTGGTCAGATCGAAGTCGTTCCCGTTGTCGTTCGCGGCGACGGCGATCCAGCAAGCGGAGATCGTGCCAACGCCGAGGCGTGCTGCGTTCTCGAACTGCGGATCGATGAACGAGATCAGGGACGAGGGCAGCGACGGAAGCTCCTCGCTGGTCGCGCTGACCTTGTACAGGCCCGCGTATTGGGAGCACAACGGGATGTTGTGGAGCGAATTCAGCTGCTGGAGGCCGGCGACGTCGGGCAGCTGCTGCGGGCTCCCCCACGGGTTCACCGGTGAGACGTTGAGCTGCGGCGAGGTTGGCACCGTCAGCGTCGCGAGGTAGCGCTGCTCCTCGTTCTTGAGGGCCTGCCACAGGCTCGGCGGGTTGCCGCCCGGGTGGCTGTTGGCGTCGCCCCAGTAGCGGAAGTAGTTGATCGCGGCGTCGAGCGTCTTATTGCCCGTGCCTCCCGGGTCGGCGCCGGCGTTGTCGACCGACAGCTGCTGCAGGGCGTTGGCGATCAACTGGCCCTCCTGCTGGATCGCCTGCAGCTGGGCGACGCGAGTCGGCGTGACGTACGAGGGGTTCTCCAGCAGGAGCTGTGAGAACGCGCGCGCCGAGGTCGCCCAGAAGTCCGGGTCGGGCAGGCAGAGATCCTGGGCGGGGTTCGCGTTCGGCGGGCAGGTGGTCGTGAGCGCGCCCGGCCAGCCAACACTCGCCGGCGCGTCGCTGACCCCGGCGCCGAAGAAGTTGAACAGGTTGATGTTCGTATCGAGTGTGAGCGGATCGCTCCCGGTGACGAGGCTGTCGGCGCTGAGCGCGTCGAATCCGGTGGGCACGGTGAGCAGCGTCTGCGTGAGCGCCGTGCTCGTCGCGTCCTGGTAGAGCGCGCCGGCCGCCTGGGCGAACTGCGTCTGGGGCAGCGGCGTCCCGTTGGCCTGCTTGAAGCCGATGTACTGGTCGATGAGCGTGCCGAGGTCGTTGCGCGCACCCTGCGCGAACAGCGACTGGACCTCGGACTCGAGGTGGTCCACCGAGCTCTGCAGCGTCGCCACCTGGGTGGCCAGCTGAGTGAGCTGCTGCTGGGCCTGCGTGATCTGAGCGGCGATCTGCGACACCTGGTTCGTGATGTTCGCCAGCTGGGAGTCGACCGCCTGGAACGCCGTCTGGGTGTACTGCTCGAAGTTCGAGAGCTGCTGGGCGATGCTCTGGATCCCCTGGAGGATCAGGGTTTGCGGATTGGGACCTGTGAAGGAAAGGCCCGTGGCGTCTCCGACCACGTTTATCAGCCCGTCGATTGCGTCGGCCGGATCGATCTCGGCGGTCGCCAGCCCCACGGCCAGCGACGCGACGTCGAGGGTTGTCTTCTCCACCTGCTGGAAGTTCTGGTAGTCGAGGTAGGCGTTCTCCTCATCGGCGAGCTGGGCCGCCGCCTGAGCCTCCGCGGCTTCCGACTGGGCGAGCGCCTGGTCGGTGTCATCGAGGGCCGTCGCCTCCGCCGTCGTGGCCGCCTGTTGCGAGCTGATCGTCTCAAGCTCATTGGGCGCATCGTTCTTCGCCTCCTCGCGGGCGTTCTGGCAGGCCGTCGAGGTGTCGCCCGTACCATTCGGGCAGCTCTGAGCGACGAGCTGGGCGTCGTGCAAGGCGCCCGAGGAGCAGTCGCTCGGCGACGTGCCCGAGGTCCCGGACGTCAGCGTGCAGTTCTGGTCAGCGATCTGCTGGATGCCACCGTCGACGAGGCTTTGGAGCCGGCCCACCGTCGTATCGAGGCTCCCGTCCGTGCTTTGCGTGTGAGTCAACGCGGTGATCGCCGGGTTCTGGAGCGCCGGGTTCTCCGCGAGCAGGGTCTGTGTGGAGTCGAACACGCTCTCATCGCTGGCCTGCTTCCAGAGGGTGTCGCGCGCCTGGCCGAACAGGGCGTTGGTGCTGGCCAGCGACCAGGTCTGCGCCAGCGTCCCGGCTGGCGAAAACGCCGAGAACGAGAGGGTGTCGAGCGAGTCCGCCGACGCATCAAACGACTGGCCCAGGAACTGCGTCGACGCGGAAGACACCGTGAGGGCTTGCGAGGTCACCTTGGCGAGCGCGTGCAGCACGTCCGCTGACGGATTCGAACCGGTCAGCGCGCGCAGGATCGCGAGGATCCGCTCGTTGCCGGCCATCACGGTCAGCGTCGCCGGCGAGATCGCCTGCGAGCCCGAGCTGAGCGTGGCCTCGAGTCCGCGGATATCGGAGACGGCCTGGTTTGTGGAAAGCGTGGGGTCATCGGCGTATAGCTGCTGGAGCACCTTCTCGAGCACGACGTCTTCGGTGCCGCTCGGGATCTGGTTCAGGCGGCCGACGTCGCCGGCGACGAACAGCACCCGAGCGACCTGGGCGGAAGAGAGATGAACCGGCGTGCTGGGACTCGACGCTGCCTGGGCGGCGGCGGTGAGTGCCAGCGAGACCACGAGCGTTGCCAGCCCCGCGGTGACGACCTTCAATGCAGTACGCACGTGAGACCTCCGATGGACGAATCCGTTGTGACGGTTTGCCGTCGCAGCGGATCGTGGAGATAAAGCGCGCCGCGCACATCGGGCGGTCGCACAGACTTGGGCCGGTTGGTTTAGCGCAGCCGTAGCCGGGTTTAGGCCGCCCGCGGTCCGCTGTTTAGATCGGCTCAGAGCTCTTTAGGCGCGGTGCGGTCAGCGTCGCCGTGCGGCGCGGTTATCCGCACGCCATTGCTCGGCTCGGATCGCCCACCGCTCGTGATCGCGCCAGCGTCCACCGATCTTCAGGTAGCGTTCCGAGAAGCCCTCCCTGACGAATCCCAATCTGCGCACGAGCGCAATCGAGGCGGTGTTACCCGGCTGGATGTTCGCCTCGAGGCGATGCAAGCCCAGGTCCGTGAACGCCCGGCGCAAAATCAGCTCAAGGCCCTCGGTCATGTAGCCACGTCCTGCGTATGCGGCGACGCCGCCGTAGCCGATGAATCCGTACTGAGCCGCGCCGCGGACGATCTCGCCGATGTTGATGAAGCCGACGATCACGCCATCCTCGCGCCGACAGACCAGCTGCGGGTCGTAGCGGTCGTCGTCCACCCGGCGCAACAGGTTCTCGAACGACTCCGGCGTGGTAGCCGGGGTGAGCCACGGGCGGTGGAGCTTGCGGCTGGAGAGCATCGCGGCGATGAACTCCTCGCAGTCTTCCGGCGTCGGCGCCCGGAGCTCGACACGCAACCGGCGCGACGAGGCGGCCTGTGATCCTGTCGACATCGGCGCTATTGCGAGTTCAGATAGGTGATGACAGCGAGCACGCGCCTGTGGTCGTCGGGGGAGGGCGGGAGGCGCAGCGAGCCGAAGATGCTCTTCACGTGCTTCTCGACCGTGTGGTCCGTGACGAACAGGCGCTCGCCGATCGCCCGGTTGGAGCGCCCCTCGGCCATCAGCGCCAGCACCTCTCGTTCGCGATCGGTCAGCTGCTCGAGCGGGTTGTCTGCCTGCCGACGCCGGCCGACGAGCTCCCCGACAACTGCCGGGTCGAGCACCGAGCCTCCCTGTCCCACGCGATTGACGCTCGATGACAGCTCGTCGAGGTCGGAGACGCGTTCCTTGAGCAGATAGCCGACGCCGTCGGTCCCGGAGGAGAGAAGCTCGAGCGCGTAGCGCGTGTTGACGTGCTGGGAGAGGACGAGGATTCCGATCGAGGGCCAGCGCTCGCGGATCACCTTGGCTGCGCGCAGCCCCTCGTCGGTGTGCGTCGGCGGCATCCGGATGTCGATGATGGCGACGTCCGGGTGCGTACGCTCGACCAGCTCGAGCAGCGCGTCGCCGTCTCCGACGGAGCCGACGATCTCGAATCCCGCCTCCATGAGCAGGCGGGCGAGACCTTCGCGCAGCAGAACGGCGTCGTCGGCCAGGGCTACGCGCACGGGATCTCCGCGCGTAGCGTCGTGCCGCGCCCGGGTGGGCTCGAGACCGTGAACCGGCCGCCGAGTGCCTCGATGCGGTCGGCGAGCCCGCGCAGCCCCGACCCGCCGGCCGTGGTGGCGCCGCCGATCCCGTCGTCGGTGACCTCGAGGGTCAGGCAAGTCCCATCGTCGGCCGCGGCCATTCGGATCTCGTTCCCGTGCGAGTGCTTGGCGGCGTTCGCGACTGCCTCGCTGGCGACGAAGTAGGCGGCACTCTCGATCTGGTCCGAGAGCCGCCGATCGAGCGCCAGGTCGAGGTGCGTCGGGAGCGCGGCGCGGCGGCACAGCTCGTCCAGCGCCGCCCCCAGCCCGCGCTCTGTGAGCAACGGAGGGTTGATGCCGTGGGTCAGCTCGCGCAGCTCTGCGAGTGCGAGCGCCAGCGCCTCGCGCGTCTCGCGCACGAGCGGTTGCGCCGCCCCCTCGGCGGGCACCTTCGACTCGAGCAACCCCAGTGACATCGCGATCGACACGAGCCGCTGCTGGGTGCCGTCGTGGAGATCCCGCTCGATCCGGCGCCGCTCGACGTCGGTCGCCTCCACGAGCCGCGCTCGCGATGCCTGGAGCTCGACCAGCCGGGCGCGGAGCTCGGCCTGGAGGCGTTCATTCTCGAGCGCGAGGCTCGCGGCGGCACACACCGAGCTTACGAGCTCGGCGTCGTGCTCCAGCACCGGATCGTGCAACAGCGCCGCGATCGGCTGTCCGTAGCGCTCGACGAACGTCGCCCGCCGCGCGCTGTCGGCGTCTGGGAGCGCGACCGGGCGGCCGTCACCATCGACGTAGCACTTCTCGGCCGGGAACCAGTAGGCGAGCTCGAGCGACGGGTCGCCGAGGGCGCGCGCGAGCGCGTTGCGCAGATCGCCGGAAGGGCTCTGGGTGCCCAGCTCGACGACCAACCCCGCGACCATGCCGCGCGCCAGCCGCCGCTGTAGGAACACGTACAGGACGGCGATCGGCACTGTCGCGGTCGTGTAGAACCAGACCGTCGCCGGGAGCGAACTCAGGGGGTCGCCGAGCAGATCGAAGGTCACCGTCCAGACGAGCGCCACGAGCGAGGCGGATCCCGCCACCAGCACCGGAGCGACGGCGCGGCGCTGCGCCGGGCTGGACCGCAGCCACCGGCTGACGAGCACCGTGACGACGGTCGCGATCACGATTCCGCCCAGCAGTCGCTCGAGGTTCAGCCAGGCTTGGGCCTTGTGATTGTCGTGTACGACCTGCAACAGGTTGTCCGGGCATCCCGGACAGCGGATCCCCGCTTTGTTGCCGTACAGCATCGCCACCAGTTGCAGGCAAAACAGGCCTACCGTGGCCCATACCAACGCGCGATCGAGTCTTCCCTGCAACCGCCCGGACGGGAACGACAGCAGCAGGTAGACCAGGCCGGCGGCCCACACGTACTGGATCACCGATCCGAACGTGTACAACCACGGTGCCGAGGCCTCGCTCAGCTGGCCCGCGAACCACAGGAAGCCGGTGATCACCATCACCGGGCCAAGCCGGTTCTCCGGCCGGCTTCGCCATGAGGCAAGCCCGCAGCCGATCAGCGATGCGCCCACCACCAGCGTGAGGACGGCGTCCGGCTCGGTGGGGCGGTCGGGTGGCTGGTGCGCCGCCAGCCAGGCCGCCGCGACGCCCGCGACCACTCCGGCAGCCGCAATCGCGTACAGCTTCGCCTTCATGGCGACGGATTCTCGCGCGTCGGTCACTCGCTGGCGATAGCTGCAAGCACGTCGAGCTTTGCCGCGCGGCGGGCCGGCCAGGTGGCGGCGGCGAGCCCGAGGAGCGCCGAGAGGACGAGGAAACCGATCAGGCTGGGCACCGGAATGGCGATGTTGGTCACGCTGCTCTGCCTGAGCGACGAGGCCAGCGCGGTGCCCAATCCCGTCCCGATGACCACGCCGACGATGGCGCCGAAGAGCGCGATGATCACGGCCTCAGAGCGGATCATCTCCCGGACCTGTCGGCGTTTCATCCCGACCGCACGGAGCAGGCCGATTTCGCGCGTGCGCTCGAACACGGAGAGCATGAGCGTGTTGACGATGCCGACGAGCGCAACCAGGATGGCGAGCGCGAGCAGGACGTACACCAGCCCGATCTCCTGGTTGACCTGGCTCTTCGCCGAGCTCTCGAACCCCGCGCGCGTCTTGTAGCTGACATTCGCGTACGGCTGGAGCACACGGTTCAGAGCGCTCCCGATCCCGGGGGTGCCGGGGGCGGTCCTGAGCAGGACGCCGACCGGGAGGGGGTTGTTGAAGTGCGAGAGGAAGAAGCCGTCTCCGACTATGAAGCTGCCGATCAGCGGGTTGGGCTTGAAGATCCCGCCGATCCTCATCGTCGTGGACCCGGTCTGGGCAAACTTGACCGGCACAACCGAGCCGACCGACAGCCCGTCCGAGCTCGCCGTGTTGGTGTCGACGAGCAGCTGGCCGGCGGCCATCGCCGGGGCCCCGCTGCCGGAGGTGATGTGCAGGTTGACGGTCTGCGACAGGCCGGCGGGGGATGCGGCGGCGAGGCTCGAGAGCGAGCCTCGGAACTCGAACTGCCCGCGGTAGACCGTCGTCGTCGTCGTTACGCCAGGCAGGTGGGAGACGGCGGCTGTAACCGATTTACTGAACCCGCCCGACCCGGTCACGATGTAGTCGGCGTTGACGGCACTGTCGACTTGGCTGGCCGCCGATTTGCTGAGCGAGGCGCCGAGCACGGCGATCGTCGAGACGAGCGCCAGACCGATCATCAGCGCGGCGGCTGTCTGCGCCGTCCGGCGGGGGTTGCGCATCGAGTTCTCACGGCCGAGCCTTCCCGGGATCCCGAGCAGCGCGGCCGGCGCGCGCCCGAGGGCGCTCGACAGCGGCCGCGCGATGATCGGGACGAGCATGCCGGCGGCGATGAACACGGCGAGCGCCCCCAGGCCCACGACTCCCACAGTGGGCTTGGCGAGCCCCACGAGCACCAATGCGACGCCGGCCAGCAGCACGCCCAGTCCGGCGAACACGCGCCGGCGCCGCAACGACTGCGGCTGATCCTCGCTGTGCTCGACCAGCGCGGCCACCGGTGGAATCCGTACGGCGCGACGCGCGGGGACGATCGCCGAGAGCACGGTCACGCCGATGCCGACCGCGATCGCAACGATCACCGTGCGGGTCTCGAACACGAGCGGCGAGGACGGCAGCACGATGCCGAACGCCTTCAGGAGCGCCTTGAGGCCGAGCGCGGCCAGGACCCCGAGCCCGAGCCCGATCAGCGAGGCCGCCAGCCCCGTTAGCGCGGCCTCTCCGAGCACGGATAGGAAGACCTGGCGGCGGCTCGCGCCGACGACGCGGAGCAGCGCCAGCTCTCGAGTCCGTTGACCGACGGTGATCGAGAACGTGTTGAAGATCGTGAACGCCCCGACGAATAGCGAGATGGCCGCGAAGATCAGTAGCGCCGTCGAGATGAACGAGAGCGCGTTGTCGACCGCGTTGGAGAGCTCGTTTGCGACGGTTTTCCCGCTGACTACCTCGACGCCGGGCGGGAGAACCCTGGCGATCGCCAGTTGCAGCTTGACGTTGTCGGCTCCCGGCGCCGCCAGGACGCTGATCGAGTTGTAGTGGCCGCGGGAGTTGAACAGCGCCTGTGCCGTCTGCTGGTCGAAACCGGCGAGCGTCACTCCGGCCAGGTTGTTGTCGTTGCCGAACGTGACGATTCCCGTGATCGTGAACGTCTGGGGCCGGTTGGGCAGGTTTATGAGCACCCGGTCGCCCACGGCGAAGTGGTGCTTGGTCGCCGTCGCCTTATCCATCACGACGTCGTCCGGGCCCGTTGGAGCGCTGCCCTGGACCAGCCGGTACGGGGACAGCTGGCGGTTGGGGTCGAACGAGAACCCCAGGCTCGAGGTCCCCCCGCCACCGATCGCGTTGCCGTCACGCGTCATGAACTGCGCGTAGCCCTCGACTGCGCCGTAGACGTACGCGACTCCCGGCAGCGCGCGGACGTCTGCGGCGATCGACTGCGGAACCGGCTTGCGGCTTTCGGTGCTGTTGATCTGGGCCGCGTTGTCGTTGAACGCCGCCTTGCCCCGGATCTGGAAGCTGACGTGCTCGTACGCCGTCCCGATCAAGTTGTTGAAGGTCCGGTTCAGGGTGTCACCGAGGATCAACGTTCCGGTGACGAAAGTGACCCCGAGAACGATCGCAAGCGCGGTCAGCGCCAGACGCAGCTTGCGGGCGAGAAGGCCGTTGATCGTGACCTTGCGCATCTCAGCTGCCGAGCTGCTTCATCTGTTCGAGGACCGCGTCGGCGGTCGGGGAGAGCAGCTCACCCACGACCCTGCCGTCGGCGAGGAACACGACCCGGTCGGCATAGGCCGCCGCCAGCGGGTCGTGGGTGACCATTACGATCGACTGGCCGTGCTCGCTCACCGACCGGCGCAGGAACCCGAGCACCTCCGCGGACGCGTTCGAGTCGAGATTGCCGGTCGGCTCGTCGGCGAAGATCAGCTCCGGGCGGGAAACGAGGGCCCGCGCACAGGCGATCCGCTGCTGCTGGCCGCCAGAGAGCTCGCTCGGACGGTGTGACAGCCGGTCCGCGATGCCGAGCTGGCCGACGAGCTCATCGAACCACGCCCGATCGGTCGACCCTCCGGCCAGGTCGATCGGAAGGGTTATGTTCTCGGCCGCCGTCAGCGTGGGGACGAGGTTGAAGGCCTGAAACACGAACCCGACGCGGTCGCGCCGCATCTCGGTCAGCCCGGCGTCATCGAGCAGTCCGATCTCCTGCCCTCCGACGAAGGCGCGCCCCGAGGTCGGCCTGTCGAGCCCCGCCATGCAGTGCATGAGCGTCGACTTCCCCGACCCCGACGGACCCATCACGGCCGTGAAGCGGCCACGTTCGAATTGGACGGTCACGTCGTCCAGGGCGCGAACGGCGACATCGCCGGTTCCGTACGTCTTGCCGAGCTCGGCGGCGCGGGCGGCCGGCGCGGCCGGCTCGGTCTCCGTCTGGTTGAGCTCAATGTGCGACACGACTCACAGAGTGACCGCCCCGGCGCGATCTGAGAAGCCGGACAGCAGGAATCTTGGGTGGTACGGCTAGCCGTACCACCGCTCCGCGGCGCCCGCGGCTTTGGCCGGCGATCGGCTTGGTAAAACGGCGCAGGGAGGGGGCGGGTGAGGGTTTGTTGCGGGTCGCCGGAGCCGTGATTTGGCCTGCTCCTGTGCCCAAACCCGCGCCTTTGTGGCGTGAGTGTCACGGGAAACCTGCACAGCACGACAGCCTCGGCGCCAGGTCCGAGCCCTGTCGTATTACGCATGCTCTTCATGCATAGCTCGACAGGCCTCGCCACTTGAGCCGAGATTGTCGTGCTGTGCAGGTTTTCGACGCGGGTGCGGTGGCGCCCGCTCGCCCGATCCCTTCCCCGGCCCTCGACGGACAACCGAACCGAACGCGAGCGCCACACCAAAAGGCGCGCGAATGCGCGCCCCCTAACCCTCCTCTTGGGCGGGGCAATACCCTCGCCAAGGTGGGATCCACCGACGATGCTCGCGCCAACTGGGGACGGCGTCGGCCCCGGCGGGCCGGCCGCGCCAACAGCGACGCCGAGCGTCGGGCGCTCGCCAAAGCCAACGCCCGCCCCTCGAGACGGGCCACCCAGCCAGTTCGGGAAGGATTCGCCTCGCTGGCAGTGGACGGAGGGGCACGGGGGAACCCCCCGACGGCAGCCATCGGGTATGTGCTCCGGGCCGCGGACGGTTCGCTGCTGGCATCGCACGCCGAGGTCATCGGCGTCGCCGGTGCGACGATCGCGGAGTACCACGCGCTGCTCGCCGGCCTGAGGCGCGCGCACGAACTCGGACTCGAAAGGGTCGACGCTCGCAGCGACTCACGCCTCGTCGTGTCGCACATGCGCGGTGAGCGCAGGCCGAGAAACCCCGCGCTCACCACGCTCGGAGACGAGATCCTCGAACTCACGACGAGGATCGGGAGTGTGATCGTCACCTGGATCCCGAGCGGGGCGAACGGGGCGGCCCACGCCCTCGTTGCCGCTGCGCTTGACACGCCACTAGATAACCGTTAGCCTCGACCGTAGATAACGGTTAGAGAAGGGGTTGTGCGGGTGCCTGAAGCGGTCGGCATGTTGGGCAAGGAGCCAGTTCGCGGCTACCAACTGCGCGTCGTGCAGGAGGTGCTGCTGGCGCTGCTCGCCAAGGAGGCGTCTCACGGCTATCAACTCCGCGCCAAGTTGCAGCTCGCGCTCGGTCCGTTGGCGGAGGTGCTGAACGCGGGCCACGTGTACGTGACGCTGAACCGGCTGGAGAAGTCCGGGCTGGTCACCTCGGAGCGCGTCGGCCAGGCCGATCGACCCGATCGCAAGGTGTACGAGCTGACGCCCGCCGGGCGGGAGCGCGTGATGGAGTGGCTCCAGGACACGAGCTGGCCGAAACCGGCGCCGGCGGAGTTCCACCTCAAGCTGGTGGCGGCCGCGGCGGCCGGGCTTGGGGACCCCGTGAGGATCGTCGACGCGCAGCGCCACGAGCTGCTGTCCGGCCTGGGGGCCGCACAGCGAGCCGCGCTGGCCGAGCCGGAGGGCTCGGTCGCCGGACTGTTGCTCGAGGGCGTCGTACTCAGGCTTCAGGCAGACCTCCGATGGCTCGAGGCCTGCGCCCAATACTGGACTCAGACGAAGGGACAATGATGGAAGCCAACGGGTCGCAATCGCACTCGGGGCCTGTCGTCGGAACGCGAGGGCTTCAGAAGCACTACGGAGAGGGAGCCGGTGTCGTACGCGCGCTCGACGGAGTTGACCTGGATGTCGCCTGGGGCGAGACGGTGGCGGTCATGGGCCCGAGCGGCTGCGGTAAGTCGACCCTGCTCCACCTGCTCGGCGGCCTCGAACGTCCGTCAGCCGGCGAAGTCTGGCTCGAGGGACGCCGGATCGACCGACTCAGCGAGCGAGGGCTCGCGCGGATGCGCCGACGCGCGATCGGCTTCGTCTTCCAGGCGTTCCACCTGATGGACGAGCTGACGGCCGTCGAGAACGTCGAGTTGCCCGCGCTTCTGGCCGGGCGCTCGCCGCGGACGGCCCGCAGCCGGGCCGACGAGCTGCTCGACCAGGTCGGACTGGCGGACCGCGCGGACCATCTTCCGTCGGCGCTCTCGGGTGGCCAGCGTCAACGAGTGGCGATCGCCCGCGCCCTCAGCAACGAGCCGCTCGTCGTGCTCGCCGACGAACCGACCGGCAACCTCGACAGCGCCGCGACCCGAGACGTGCTCCGGCTGCTGGACCGGCTGCGCGAGGGGGGCCAAACGCTCGTCGTCGTCACTCACGATTCGCGGATCGCGGCGACTGCCGACAGGCTCGTGTCGATGCGCGATGGCGTGTTCGTCGAGGAGTTGAAGCTGACCCCCGGCGCCGCGCGTCGCGTCGCCGAGCTCGCCGGATTCGAGGGGTGAGGAGATGGGTCGCCTCACACTGATCTGCCGCCTCGCCGGGCGCGACCTGCGCCGGCGCCCCGGCGAAGCCGCGCTCCTCGTTCTCGCGATCCTCGCCGCCATAGCCACGCTCACGCTCGGGTTGCTGC
The DNA here is from genome assembly GCA_963810015.1 of uncultured Solirubrobacterales bacterium. Classification (GTDB taxonomy): domain Bacteria; phylum Actinomycetota; class Thermoleophilia; order Solirubrobacterales; family Solirubrobacteraceae; genus Palsa-465. Next base: position 115,442 of record CAWEMC010000025.1, on the reverse strand, counting down.
TCCACGGCGTGACCGCTCATCCGTACGACACGACGAGGTCGCAGACGCGCGGGCCCGACGTGGTCGCGAACGTCACCCCGCTCCCGAACGGCCAGGCCGCTGATCTCGCGGCGCTCCGCTCATTGACCCGGGCTCGCGGGGTCACGGGCTACAGCGGGCCGTACCCGCTTATCCAGGCCGTGGCCCGGAGAGACGGCCACGTCGCGGCGGTGCAGCTCGAGGGCCGCGACTCCGCCGCAGCGTCGGTCGACCAGCCCAAGATCACGCAGGGAAGCTGGGTGCGACAGGGCGGGGTCGTCGTCGAGCGAAGCTTTGCCGACGCGTTCGGCCTTCGCACCGGCGATCGCATCACGCTGGGCGGCCAGTCCTTCCGGGTAGTCGGCATCGCGGTGACCGCCGCCATGTCACCGTATCCGGAGACGTCCTGCCTAACCCCGTGTGGGCTCGGGGCGCCTCCACCGCGGAACGGGTCGGCCGCGCCGCCGGGTCCCGAGCCGCATCCCGGGCTGATGTGGATGACCCGGGCAGATCTCAGCGCCCTCCGAACACCGGCGGGGAGCTTGTCCTACCTCTTGAACCTGAGGCTGGCCGACCCGGCGGCGGCGCCCGCCTTCGTCAACGATCAGAGCTCTGCCTCAATGAGCGCACCGTCGCTCGAGGCGTGGCAGGGGCTGAGCACCGACGACGCCAACTTGGTTCGAAACGAGCAGCGGGCGCTGTTGACCGGCAGCTGGCTGCTCAGCCTGCTCGCGTTGGCGAGCATCGCGGTGCTCGTCGGGGGGCGGATGTCGGACCAGATCCGCCGCGTGGGGCTCCTCAAGGCAATCGGAGGCACGCCCCGCCTGATCGCCGCCGTGCTCCTGACGGAATACGTGGTCCTCGCGCTGGTCGCCGCCGGACTCGGACTGGCGATCGGATGGCTGGCCGCTCCGCTCCTGACCGGTCCGGGCGCCGGCCTGATCGGCGGCGCCGGTTCAGTCCGGCTGACGACCTCGACGGTCGAGCTGGCCGTCGCCGTCGCGCTGGTGGTGGCGGCCGTCGCGACGTTCGTCCCGGCCTTGCGCGCGTCACGGACGAGCACCGTCCTGGCGTTGGCCGACTCGCCGCGGCCGCCGCGCCGTACAGCTTGGCTGATCAAGGTCTCGGCGCGTTTGCCGATCCCGCTAATGCTGGGGCTGCGCCTGGCCGCGCGCCGGCCGCGCCGCACCGCGCTGGGAGTGCTCAGCGTGGCGATCACGGTCACGGGGATCGTCGCCGTGCTGGCGGCCCACGCGCGACTGACTGCCCAGCAAGTCGTCGGCTCCTCCGGTTTGACGGACCCCCGCGCCGATCGACTGAACCAGGTTCTGCTCGTGATCACGGTGATGTTGGTCGCCCTTGCGGCCGTCAACGCCCTATTCATAACGTGGTCGACGGCGCTCGACGCGAGGCATTCCTCGGCGCTGGAGCGTGCGCTCGGCGCGACCCCGCAGCAGGTCACGGCCGGACTATCGGCGGCGCAGGTGCTCCCGGCGCTCGCCGGCGCCATCCTGGGCATCCCGGGAGGGATCGCGCTGTTCAACGCCGTTTCCCCCTCGAAGTCGGCGAGCCTGCCGCCCTGGTGGCTGCTCGCCGTGTTGGTCGGAACTCCGCTCGTGATCGCGGGTCTGACCGCCATCCCGGCGCGCCTTGGAAGCCGGCGCCCCGTGGCGGAGATCCTCCAGGCGGAACTCGCGTGATCGCGGCGCCCCGGCTCGCCACCGGGGTGTCGACCCGCTGCTGGATCAGGCGACCGGCCAGTCGTGGACCGGTTCGTTCGAGTGCATATGCTCGCGGTAGATCTGGGTCATCTGCCGGAGGGCTTCGTGGCGGTCCATCGAGTGGTCGTCGTAGAGGTGGTGGAACATCTCGCTCTGCCACGAGGCGCCGTTGCGCAGCGTCACGCAGCGACGCTCGATGATCCCGAGCAGACGGTCGATATCGGCGGAATCGACGCCGCTACGAGTGAGGCCCTCGTGCGCGAGCGGCAACAGCCGCCTGAGCACCAGCTCGGCCGCCGGAACCTCGCCCAGCCCCGGCCAGTACAGGCGCGCGTCGATTCCGTCGCGGGCGCCGGAGTGGAAGTTCTCCTCGGCGGCCGAGAACGACATCTGCGACCACACCGGGCGCTCCTCGTCCGCCATCACGCGCAGCAGCCCGTAGTAGAGCGCGGCGTTCGCCAGGATGTCGACGACGCTCGGCCCGGCGGGCAGGACCCGGTTTTCGACCCGGAGGTGGGGCTGCTCGCGGACGACGTCGTAGATCGGACGGTTCCAGCGGTAGATCGTGCCGTTGTGAAGGCGCAGTTCGCCGAGGGAGGGGACGTCCCCGCGGTCCAGCGTCTCGAGCGGGTCCTCGTCCTCGCACACCGGCAACAGCGCCGGGAAGTAGCGCACGTTCTCCTCGAACAGGTCGAAGATCGAGGTGATCCACCGCTCCCCGAACCACACGCGCGGGCGCACGCCCTGCGCCTTGAGCTCCTCCGGACGCGTATCCGTGGCCTGCTCGAACAGCGCGATCCGCGTCTCGCGCCACAACTCCTTGCTGTAGAAAAACGGCGAATTCGCCGCCACCGCCAACTGCACCCCGGCGATCGCCTGCGCCGCGTTCCAGTGCCGCGCGAACGCATCCGGATCGACCTGCTGGTGGAGCTGGACGCTCGTGCACGCGGCCTCGGGCGCGATCGTCTCCGCATACGTCGAGAGGCGATCGACGCCGGCGATCGAGATCTCGAGATCTTCGCCCCGGGCGGCGAAAATCTGCTCGTTGAGGAGCGCGTACCGGGGGTTCGCGCTGATGCTCTCGGCGTGCAGGTGCTGCGGTCCGATCGTCGGGAGGATGCCGATGATCACCATGTGCGCACCGACGGTGCGAGCGTGCTCCTCGGCGTTGTTGAGGCTGGCGCGGGCGTGGCCCTCCAGGTCTGAGAACACGCGGCCCTCGAGCAGGCGCGGGGCGACGTTGATCTCGATGTTGAACTGGCCGAGCTCGGTCTGGAAGCTGGGGTCGGGGATCGCCTCCAGCACGGCCGCGTTGACCAGCGCCGGCTCGCCGGCGTCGTCGGTTAGGTTGAGCTCGACCTCGAGGCCGAACGAACGGCGCTCGGGATGGAACTTCGCCTCGGAGAGCATGCGCGCGAACACGTCGAGGCAAGCCCGGACCTTGCGTCTGTAGCGTTGACGGTCGTCCCGGCTGAACGCCTTGGCCGCGACCTGCTGGCCCATGGCGCACAGTATGGCCAAACGATCTCCGCGGGCGACACTTTCCATCCACCGAGCGGAAGGACGTGGCGAGCATGGAGTTCGAGCAGATAATCACCCAACTCGACGAAGGCATCCTGACGATCACGCTGAACCGGCCTGATCGCCTGAACGCGTGGACCCCGACGATGGCCGGCGAGCTGATGGCGGCGCTCGATCTCGCCGACGCGAGCGACGAGGTGCGGGTCGTGGTCGTCACGGGCGCCGGTCGTGGTTTCTGCGCCGGGGCTGACCTGTCCGGCGGCGGCGAGACGTTCGACCGGCGCGGGCGTGAGGGCGATGGGGCGGTCCATCGCGACATGGGCGGGCGGTTCACGCTGCGCGTGTTTGAGTTGACCAAGCCCGTGATCGCAGCCGTGAACGGGCCAGCCGTGGGCGTCGGCGCGACGATGACGCTCCCGATGGACATCCGGCTGGCCGCGGACGACGCCCGGTTTGGCTTTGTGTTCGTTCGCCGAGGCATCGTCCCGGAGGCGTGTTCGAGCTGGTTTCTGCCGCGGGTGGTCGGCATCAGCCGCGCGCTCGAGTGGGCCGAGACCGGCCGGGTGTTCTCGGCCCAGGAGGCGCTCGAGGGCGGCCTGGTGCGCAGCCTGCACCCAAAGGAAGAGCTGCTCGATGCGGCCTACGCGCTCGCGCGCGAAATCGTCGAGCACACGGCGCCGGTGTCGGTGGCGCTCGCGCGCCGGATGATGTGGACGATGCTCGGAGCCGAGCATCCAATGCTCGCTCATCGCGCGGACTCGCGGGGCATGTTCGTCCGCGGTCAGTCGGCGGATGCCCGGGAGGGCGTCACCGCGTTCCTCGAAAAGCGCGCGGCGGTGTTCCCCGACCGAGTCAGCGACGGGCTCCCCGACATCTTTCCCGGCCGGCAGGCGCCGGCGTTCGAATAGCCGGCGCCGATGAGATCCGGCGCCGGCCGCGGTCTTAGGTGATGAAAGCAACCCGAAGGAGGACGGACGTGTCCACGACCTCGAGCAGGATCGACCAGATCAGTTTGGTGATCGTTCCGTCGACCGACCAGGATCGGTCGATCGAGTTCTACGAGAAGTCGCTCGGCTTCGAGAAGCGCACCGACATCCCGTTCGGCGGCGACTACCGGTGGGTCGAGGTCTACCCGCCGAATGGCGCGACCGGGATCGCGCTCGCCCCGCCGCGTCCCGGCGATGAGGTCAAGGGGACAGAGACGGGGATCACCCTGACCACGGACGACATCGATGCCACCCACGCCCACCTCCAATCGCAGGGCGTGGACGTCGACGCCGAGGTTTCGCGGATGGGCGACCCCGTGCCGCCGATGTTCTGGTTCCGCGACCCCGACGGCCACTCGCTGATCGTCGTTCAGCAGGCGTGAGCGAACGCCTCGCGCTTGACGGGTCATGCCGGGAATGCCACGATCGCCGAGTACGGTTGATTGTGGGCGGTGCGTTGAGCCGGGCGGCCCGCCTCTGATTCGGAGGTGTGTGCGTGCGTCGCATCATCTGTGCTGTCCTGGTCTTTTCGGTATTAGCCGCCCTGCCGGCAGGAGCGATGGCCGATGGTGGCCACAGCACCGCGGTCTCGGCCGCGCCGATCGTCGCGCACGGGAGCGCTGAACAGGCCTACGCGACGGGCCTCCGTGGCGGCGAGCGGCTGGTGCTGATCGACCGCCACGGACACCGGGTCCAGTCGAAACGGGCCGACTCGCTCGGCGGGATCCTGTTCCGCAACGTCAAGCCGGGGGCCGGTTATCGCGTTCGCGTGCCGGGTCGGGGCGGGGCGCAGCCGCCGCCGTTCACGGTGATCTCGAACCGGGCGGCTCCGCCGAGCACGAAGATCTACGACCAGGCGCTGCCGACGAGCGGCTACGGCTACCTCACGACCCGGGACGGGACGAAGCTGGCAATCGACGTCCGTCTGCCCGCCGGCAGCGGCCCGTATCCGACCGTGATCGAGTACGCCGGCTACGGCTACGCCGACCCCGCGGGCCCGGACAGCGGTATCGCCCAGATCGCCACGCTGCTCGGCTTCGCGGTCGTCGACGTCAACATGCGAGGGACCGGTTGCTCCGGCGGGGCGTTCAACTACTTCGAGCCGCTGCAGAACCTCGACGGATACGACGTGATCGAGACCGTGGCGCACCAGCCGTGGGTACTGCACCACCGCGTGGGCATGATCGGCATCTCCTACGGCGGCATCAGCCAGCTGTTCGTCGCCGCCACCGATCCGCCGGACCTCGCGGCGATCTCGCCGCTGTCCGTGATCGACAGCACCGCGACGACGCTGTATCCGGGCGGGCTACTCAACACCGGCTTCGCGTTGGCCTGGGCCGAAGACCGCGTGCACGATGCCCTGCCGGCCTCTGCGACCGGCGGTCAACCGTGGGCGTACAAGCGCATCCAGGCGGGCGATCAGACGTGCAAGGCGAACCAGGCACTACACGGCGAGGCGGTCAACCTGATCGCCAAGACGCGTGCCAACGCCCACTACGTCCCGTCGGTGGCCAATCCGCTCGATCCGATCACGTTCGTGCACAAAATCAAGGTCCCGGTCTACATCGCGTGCCAATGGACCGACGAGCAGGTCGGCGGGCACTGTCCGGACCTGGCCCAGCACTTCACCGGAACCAAGCGGAAGTGGTTCACGTTCACCAACGGCGTCCACGCCGATTCCCTCGACCCCGCGACATTCACACGGTGGTTCGACTTCCTGGAGCTGTACGTCGCCCAGGTGGCGCCGAGAATGTCGGACGCCGTCAAGGCGCTCGCGCCGACTCTGTATCAGACCGCGCTCGGGATCCCGAACGTCACGCTGCCCAGCGACCCGATCCAGGACGAGCCGAGCTACGCCGCGGCCCTGGCGGCGTTTCAGCGGCTCCCGGAGATCCGGGTCTTGTTCGACAACGGGGCCGGCAGCTCGGCCCCGGGCGTGCCGGTTCCCGCGTTCGAGCAGTCGTTCTCGCGCTTCCCGATTCCCGGGACCCGGGCGCAGTCGTGGTACCTGGCGCCCCACGGCGCGCTGGTCGGCCGACCGCCGGCGAAGCGCGGCGCGGATGAATTCACCTGGAACGCACACGCGACGACGCCGACCGACTTCACGGGCAACACCGGCTCGTCGCCGGGTGGGCTGTGGACCGCCCTGCCCCAGTACCAGTGGGAGCAGAACCCAGCGGACACGGCGCTGTCCTACGTGACCTCGCCGCTTGCCGCGAACACCGTCGTCATCGGCGGCGGGTCCGTCCAAGCCTGGATCAAGGCCTCGGCTCCGAGCGTCGACCTGCAGGTGACGGTCTCGGAGATCCGGCCCGACGGCAAGGAGACGTTCGTGCAGTCCGGGTGGCTGAGGGCCAACGAGCGCAAGCTCGCGAAGTCGAGCACGCTGCTGCAGCCGGTACCCACGCTACGCAAGGCCGACGTCGCGCCACTCCCGCGGGGCCGCTGGACAGAGGTGACGATTCCCCTCTACTACGAGGGCCACGTCTACCGGCGCGGATCTCGGATCCGGATCGTGATCGCCGCCCCCAATGGCGATCAGCCGATCTGGGCGTTCGCCGAGACCCGCCCCAAGGGGCAGGCGACCGTCAAGGTGGCGTACTCGCGCAAGACGCCGTCGCGGCTGGTTCTCCCCGTCGTGCCCGGCATCAGCGTCCCCACCGGGCTGCCTCCGTGCCCGGGCCTGAGGGGCGAGCCGTGTCGCGCGTATCAGCCGTTGGTCAACCGCAGCGCGTAGGCGGCGCGCAGTAGCCGGTGATCGCGACCGGGCCGGGCGCCTGCTCGGCGAGGACATCCAGGAAAGCGGCGCCGTCCCGCTCGATGTTCTCCGGCGTCAGCTGTTCGATCATCGGCCGCAGGGCCTGCATGAACTCGGCCCGGCTGTCGGGGTCCGTCAGGTCGGGCAACGGCAGCACCGGCGCCCGGCCCGAGCGGTAGAAGAAGTTGGGCGCGAGCACGACATAGCCGTGCGCGGCGATCCGGTCGGCCATCTCCTCGATCCGAGGACGCAGCCCGATGCCATCCATCACGAACAGCACCGCGGGGTGCGGGCGATCATCGCCCGGCCGCGTCAGGTACGCGTCGGCCGCGCCGTCCCCCCGTCTTTACATCGATCGTCGAGCTTTGCATGGCGCCAGGATTGCACGACACCGTGATGAAGGGCTCACAGGGACGCGAACTCTTCGAACATCGCGCGCGCGGTGGCGATTCCGAGCGGGATGTACTCGACGAGCAGGCGCTCGTTGGGCGAGTGGATGTTGGCGTCGGGCAGCGAGAAGCCGGTGATGATCGTCGGGATCCCCTTGCTCGCCAGCGCCGGCACGATCGGCAGCGTCCCGCCCGAGCGGGTCAGAGCCGGCCGCACGCCCAGCACCCGCTCGAACGCGCTGATCCCGAGCTGTATGGCCCTCTCATCGGGTGGCACGATCCCCGCCGGCGCCGAGGACCACAGCTCGACCTCGAGCTCGGCGCCCGGTGGCGCGGCCTCGTGGATCAGCCGCTCGAACTCGGCCGCGATCTCCTCGGCCTCCTGACCCGGAGCCAGCCGGATGGAGACATTGGCGACGGCCGTCACCGGCAGCACCGTCTTCTCGAGGTGCGGCGATCCGCTCTCGATTCCGTTCACGTCGAGCGCCGGCTCGGCGAGCGTCCGCACGTAGAACTCCTCGGCGGCACGGGCATCCATCGGGCGCGCGCCGAGCTCGGAGAGCTCATCGGCGCCCGCCGGCAGCGCACGCCAGCTGTCGAGTTCCTCCTGGGTCGGCGGCTGTATGCCCTTGCGGAGCGGTTCCACCAGCCGACCGTCGACCGCGATCACGGCATCGAGCGTTCGGATCAGAGCGTGCGCCGCGTTGAGCGCCGCGCCCCCGGTCAGGCCAGAGTGCAGATCGCGGGCGCCGGTGCGAACCGTCACGTGGAAGTAGGCAAGCCCACGCGTCGCGATGTTGAACGCCGGCCGGCCGCGACGGATCATGCCGCTGTCGAAGATCACCGCGGCGCCGGCGCCTCGCTCGTCGTTCTCGAGGAAGTCAACGATCGAGTGCCCGCCGGTCTCCTCCTCGCCGTCGCATGCGAACCGGACGTTCACCGGGAGCTCGCCGGACTCGGCGAGCTCGCGCGCGCCGGCGAGCAGCAGGTAGAGCTGGCCCTTGTCATCGGCGACGCCGCGGGCGTAAACGTGCTCCCCGCGGATCTCCGCCTCGAACGGCGGCGAGTCCCAGAGGTCCAGCGGATCGGGTGGCTGCACGTCGAAGTGGCCGTAGCAGAGAACGGTCGGGGCGCGCTCGTGGTCCCGTGAGGCCCGGAGCTCTCCGACGGCCAGCGGGTGGCCGTGCCAGTCGACCAACTCGCATCCGCCTCCGGCGCCGCGGATCAGCTCGCACACCCATTCCCCGGCGCGTCTGACGTCCGCGCCGTGCTCGGGGTCGGCGCTGATCGATTCGATGCGGAGGAACTCCGCGAGCTCGTCAAACCACGGCGGCACGGCGACGAGCCTACTTCACCGAAGGCGGTTGACCCTCTGCGGCCTGGTCGGCTTCTCGAACACCTCGAGCCGATCGCCGGGCGTCATCCCGGCACGCTCGTAGATACGCAACGCGCGTGGATTGTCCGATGCGACCTCGAGACGGGCCTCGCGCAGCCCCGCGTCGGCAAACGCCGCGAACGACGAGAGCAGCAGGACGGTCCCGAGTCCGTGGCCGCGCTCGCGCTTCTCCACCGCGAGCAGGTCGATGTAGCCGATGCCGGGCGCCGGTCGCTTGCAGAGCGCGAACCCGGCGACGGCATCGCCGCGGCGAGCGACGCGGCTGAGCGCCGGGTCGACGTCGGGCGCTCCGAGGTGCTCGTCGTAGAAAGCCGAGAAGCTCTCGGGCTCGTACTCGGGGTTGTCGGCGAACGCCGACTGGTCCGCCGCGTGAAGCGCCCGGGCGTCGCGATCGACATCGAGCACGTCCAGGCTGATCCCGGGCGGCGGGGAGGGCCCCCTCGCCGGCGCGCCCAGCGCCCGCACCATCTTCACCACGCTCCGGACCCGGCGATAACCGGCATCGGCGAGCAGCTCGTGGGCGCTCGCGTTGCTCTCGGCCACCGGCTGGCGATGGGCTCCGCGGCCGCGCTGCACCGCGCGAGCTTCGACCCACCTCAGGAGCGCGGATCCGACGCCCCGACCCTCGTGATCGGGATCGACGAACGCCAGCGCGCCGGGCGTGAACAGCGCGCCGTAGCCCACGACGCGCCCGTCCGCCGCCGTCACCACCGCGTCGGCGGCCGGATCGAACTCGCCGATCCGCCACTGATCGAGGAGCAGATCGCGGGTGAAACCCGCAGCCCCGAAGTCTCGGGCATCGCGCGCGGCGAGCACGTGCAGAACCGCCTCGGCGTCCTCGGAGCTCGACGGGCGCAACCGGAACACAGCGGAAGTCTGGCAGCGGATGGTTCTAAGCTGCGGCCGATGCGGAGGGAGACCGACCTCGCCAGCGCGCGGTTGCCCGGAGTGGACCGGGCGACGGTCCACCCCTACGAGGGCGGGGTGCCGGGCCCGTTCTACTACCAGCGCTCAGCGCACCCCGTCGGCGCTCAGGGCGAACGGCTGATCGGTGAGCTCGAGGGCGGTGAGGCCCTCCTGTTCCCGTCCGGGTCGGGCGCGACGGCCGCGCTCGTGCTCGCGATGCTTGAGCCGGGAGCGACGGTCGCCGTCGCGGACGGGGGGTACTACGGGACGGTCGACCTGCTGCGCGATGAGCTTGGACGCTGGGGACTCAAGTTCGTCGCGTTCGACCAGACCGGCCCGCCGCCGGCGGCGGACCTCGTCTGGCTCGAGCCCTGCTCCAATCCGTATCTCACCTTCCCCGACCTCGACGAGGCGATCGCCGCAGCCCACGCCGCTTCGGCGCGTGTGGTGGTCGACAACACGGTGCTGAGCCCGCTGCTTCTGCGCCCGCTGGAGCACGGTGCCGACTTCGTGCTCCACAGCGCGTCGAAGATCCTGTCGGGTCACCACGACGCGCTGCTCGGGGTCGTGACGTGCGCTCGCGTCGAGGACGCCGAACGCCTCGCCGAGTTCCGGACGGCGTCCGGGATCGTCGCCGCGCCCGATCCCGCGTGGCTGTTGCTCCGGGGATTGAAGACCCTCGCGGTCCGCGTCGAGCGCCAGTCGGCGAGCGCGCTGGAGCTCGCGCGGAGGCTGGCCGATCACCCGGCCGTAGAGCGAGTCCGCTATCCCGGCCTGGGCGACGGCGTGGCGGCTCGGTACGTGAGGGCGTTCGGGCCCCTGCTCTCGTTCGACGTGGCCGATGCGCAGAGCGCCGCCAGCGTGGAGCGCTCGCTGCGCGTCATCGAAAACGCGACCAGCCTCGGGGGAGTCGCGTCCACACTCGAGGCTCGGGCGCGGTGGGAGGGGGCCCGCGTCCCACCCGGGCTGCTCCGCCTCAGCGTCGGCCTCGAGGACGTCGAGGATCTGTGGGAGGACCTCGATCAGGCGCTCCGAGGCAGCTGACCGGCGGCACGCCGGTCGCGACAACGTCTGGGAAACGCACTGGCAACGGATGGTCGCCACTGTTTGCGTCAGGGACGCGTACTGGAAGTCGGTATGACCATGGTGGGGCGTATGACGATGGTGGGGGTAAGACAATGGGGCGAGATGAGGGCGAGCGAACGGTCCTGACCGTTCGCGGAGAGCGCTACGAGTTCACGCTGACCGGTGGCGCCGACCACGAGCGCGACCTGCTCGAGGAGCTCGGCTTCGCTCGGCGCGAGGCGCAGGCGGAGGCCGACGCGGCGTACCTCGATTGGCTGGCCGATCCGAGCACCGAGGCCTATACGGTGTACCGCGCGGCACAGGACCGGGCGGATGCCGCCCAGGACGACCTCGCCGACTGCGCGCGCCGCGGGACTACCTGAAGCTGGCTCAGCGCCCCAGCGTGCGCACGATCTCGCGCGTCAGCGCCGGCAGCGGCGCGATCAGTTCGCGCGTGCGGGAGAGGCCGGCTCGCAACTCCGTGTCTCCGACCTCGACGGGGAGCATCGAGTCCTGGAGCGCGACGATCGTCTCGTCCGCTGTGCGGACCTCATCGGCCGCGCGTTCGATCTCCTCTCTCGGCCCGGCGGGCAGACCCGGCGACGGCTGTCCGAGCTCGCGGCCGTTGATCTCATAGCGGGCCGAGAACTCGGCGTGCGTCCGCTTGGCGACGCCGTAGGCGGCTTGCAGCGGTCGAAACAGCTGCTCCTCGAGTCGATCCGCGGTCTGCTCATCCACGAGCTCGTAGGCCTCGCCGAGCCGCGCCACCGCCGTGCCCAGATGCTCCGTGGCGTTCGCCAGCTCATCGAGCACCTGCTCGCGCGCGTCTGCGGTGCTGTAGCTCACGGGTCGATTCTCCCAGTCCGAGCCAAAAGCGCGGTTTAGCGTCGACCGTTCGCGGGCATACCCCGTAAAACGGTTAAGGAACTGCGCCCCCACTTCCTTGACCACTCCGGGAGGACCCAGATGCAACTGTGTCCTCCCGGAGACCTCTTGCTCATAATCTCCTCCGCGGCTGATACCGTCGCCGCGTCTCGTGACTGAGCAGCAGACCGTCGCAGCACCTCGCGTCCTGGAGCGCGCCCCGGGACGTCGCCCTGGCCGGCGACGTCGCTCGCCCGCGGTCGAGCTCGCGTGGAGGCTTCGGTGGGTGATCGGGGCGGGCGTGTTGCTGCTCCTGGCGCTGGTGGTCGTTCTGTGGGCCAGGACCCGCCCCGGATACGACCCGTACGGCTGGCTGGTCTGGGGCAACCTCACGATCCACGGGAAGCTCGACACCAACGGCGCGCCGTCGTGGAAGCCGCTGCCCTTCCTGTTCACCGTCCCGTACGCGCTGATCGGCCACAGAGCGATGTGGCTGTGGATGATCACCTCGGTCGCGGTCTCGCTGAGCGGTGGCGTATTCGCGGCGCGGATCGCCTACAGGCTGACCGACCCTCCCGAAGGCTTCCGCTGGGCGGGTTGGATTGCCGGCGCGTTCGCGGTGGCGGCGCTGTTCGGGATCGACTACTACACCCACTACATCCTCAGCGCCCAGTCCGACACGATGATCGTGGCGCTGTGCCTCGGCGCGATCGACTGCCATCTCTACCGTCGCTACAAGTGGGCGTTCGCGCTCGGGATCCTCGCTGCGCTCGGCCGGCCGGAGACGTTTCCGCTGATCGGCATCTACTCGATCTGGTTGTGGCGGAAGTTCCCCTCGATCCGCCCACTGGTCGCGGGCGGGATCGTGCTGCTCCCGGTGATGTGGTTCGGGATCCCCGGACTCACGTCCAAGAGCCTGCTCACCGCCGCGAACATCGCGGAGAAATCTCCGCGAGCGCTTCACCAGAACAAGCTGTTCGGCGAGCTCGGCCGGTTCATCAGGCTGACCGAGACACAGTTCTATCTGCTGGCCCTGCTCGCGGTCGGTCTGGCTGCCCTGCGCCGCGACCGGACGACGCTGGTGATCGCGGGCGCGGCGGCGCTGTGGGTGATCACCGAGGTCGCGTTCGTGCTCCACGGGTGGCCTGGTGTGCCGCGCTACCTGTTCGAGCCCGGCGGCGTCATGTGCGTGCTGGCCGGGGTCGCGATCGGGCGGATCCTCATCGACGTGCCGCCGCTCCTGAGCCGCATCCGGATCCCGGTGGCGGCCGGGGTCGCCGCCGCGCTCCTGATCGTCGTGGCGATCTCCGCTTCGTTGCTCCCCGCGGCCAGGACCCAGGTCCATACCGAGCGCGCGGATCTCAAGACCCAGCGAGCGCGGACGAAGTTCGTCGATCACCTCCCCGGCCTGATCGCCAGGCTCGGAGGACCGAAACGGATCTTCGCGTGCGGCCAGCCGAGCGCCCCGATCGGCGACCAGAGCCTGCTCGCCTGGGATCTCGGGTCAAACGTCGGGCAGCTGTTCTGGACCGCTAAGCTCGGCAAGGTCGACCCCCGCCCAGTTGTCTTCTTCCGGCCGACGCCGCACGCCTGGAAGGTGACGACGATCGACACGGCGCCGGCCAAACAGGCGCAGTGCAAGAGCTTGAACGTCGTCAGCCTGGTGACGTAGCGGCGAAAACGATGATCTCCGCCAGGGACGCCGCGTTCTGAAGATGCAGCAGATGGCCGGCGTGGTCCAGCGTCCGCAGCTGAGCGCCGGGGATCTGGACCGTGAGCCGGCGGATCGAGGCCGATGGGATGACGTGATCGTCGCTTCCCGCGACGATCGTCGTCGGGGCGGCGATCTCGGCGAGGTGTTCGTCGAGGACCGGCAGGTCTCGGATCAGGGCACGCTGCTCGTGGACGAACGCGCGCCACGCCGCGGGTGTGAGTAGCCGCCGCCCCGCGACGCTGAGGTAGCGGTCGTCGATCGCCAGGCCTCTGGCGATCCGACGGCGCAGCGGAGCGGCCGTGAGGGCGGCGCCGGCGCCGCTCAGCGCCGCCGCGCTGGCCAGGTATCCGAGCACCGGCGCGGCGAGCCACCGATCCACCTCGTACAGCGACGCGATGTTGGCCGCGGGCGCGGCCAGGACGAGTGCCTCGACGCGATCCGGGTGGTGGACGGCGAGCCAGGCGCCGACGGCGCCCCCGAAGCTGTGGCCGACGACGGTGGCGCGGCCGATACCGCGACCGTCGAGCGCGGTCAGCGCGGCCTCCGCGTTGCCGGCGAGGTCGGATGCTCGGCTGGTGCGGTTCCATCCCGGGCGGTCGATCGCGATCGCCGCCGCCCGGCTCCCGATCGCCGCCACCACTCCGTCCCAATCGCCTGCGCTGCCGGGCTGGCCGTGCAGCAGCAGTATCGCCGTCAACTCGCGGGTGGGGCGCCCGGAGGGCCGTCCGCGTGAGGATCGTCTCCGACCGCCTGACCGTCGCGGCCGACATAGCCGTCCTTCCCGCCGGCGATCACCAGGATCGCGTCATTCTGCCCCACGTTGCGCAGCCGTCGGTGCGTCTTGGCGTCCACGCGGGCGACTCCACCGGCCCGAACGAGGTGGCTCGAGCCGTCCCCGAACGTGAACTCCACCTCGCCCTGGTGGACGAAGTAGGTCTCCTCCTGCTCCTCGTGGTAGTGGGTCCCGGTCTCGTAGCCCGGTGGCAGGACGAGCGCGTTGATCCCGAAGGCCGTCACGCCGACCTCGCGGCGGATCTTGCGAAAGCCGTAGCCGTCGCCCATCGAGGCGAGATTGGAAACGGCGTAGCCGTCGCCTTTGGCCGCGTCACCCATCGTCGTCGCGAATGCTATTGCCTGAGGCGCCGGTGCCCACTCCGGAGCGCCGTCGGGGCACATCCGTCGGCATACTAGGGTGGTGCCCTCAGCGCTCCTCCCCGAGGCGCTCGTGCCGCTGCGCTCGAACCCGTCCCGGTCGGCGATCCTCCTCGACATCGACGGCACGCTCGCGCCGATCGTTGAGAACGCCGCGGCCGCCCAGGTGCCCGAGGCCACCCGGCAGCTGCTGATCAGGATCGCCCGCACTTACCAGGTCGTGGCGTGCGTCAGCGGTCGGCAGGCGTCCGATGCCCGCGCGATGGTCGCGATCGGGACGATCACCTACCTCGGCTCACACGGAGCCGAGCTGCTGCGCGCCGGATGGACCGAGGCCGTGGTCGATCCCGCACTCGAGGACTGGGCCCGCCGGATCCACGAATTCGGCCGTGAAGCGGACACGGCGGACGTGCGCCGGCGGCGGATTCGCCTCGAGGACAAGGGGCCGATCGTGGCGTTCCATTGGCGAGGGGCACCCGACGAGGAGGCTGCGCGAGCTGCGATCGACGCAATCGCCGCCCGCGCCGAGGCGGCCGGGCTGCGGACGCACTGGGGCCGCAAGGTGCTCGAGGTCCGGCCGCCGGTCAAGATCGACAAGGGGGCCGGGATCGCGACGCTGCTCGCCGACGTAGACCTCGACAGCGCCATGTACGTCGGCGACGACGTGACCGACCTCGACGCGTTCCGAACGCTGGCCCAGATGGTCGAGGACGGCCGTCTCCAGCGGGCGATCAGAGTCGGCGTGCGCTCGGACGAAGGCCCCTCCGAGATAACGTCAGAGGCGGATATCGTGGTAGACGGAACTATCGGCGTACAGAAGCTGCTCGCGCTACTCGTCGCCACGGATTAAGACATGCGATTCCCCGAGTTTCTCCGCACGACCGTTCTGATCAGCGCCGCCGCCGCGACCGTGCTCGCCGCGGTGACGCTGGCCGGGTCGAGCGGTGCGAACGACGACCTGCTCCTCCCGTTCGCCGCCGGCTGGTGGGCCTTCGCCGCCGTGATCGGAGCGTGGATCGGACGCCGGGGGACGACCTCGTCGCAGATCGCGTCGCTGCTGGCCGGCGCCCGGACGCAGATGATGCTCCCGGAGCTCAACCCCGGGCGGACGGTGCTCAACCGCCTGTGGCCGCTGCTGGTCGTGACCGTCGGCGCCGGCGCGGTGGCGTTCATCCTGCCGCAGGTGCCGGCCGTCGCCACGGGGTTCGCGATCATCTGGGCGCTCGCATGGCGTCGGCAGGCCTCGGCGGTGACGGCGATCGAGGAGCGTGACGGCGCGCGCTTCTACGTCGAGCGAACCTCGCCGCTGCAGCCGATTCGGCTCGTCCGGACCCCAGGTTTCCGCTCGAACCTGTTCGAGCTCAACGGCCACTCGGGCAGGCGTCCCGCGCAGCCGCGCTCCTAGCCTGCAGTGGCCCGCACGGACGTCCTGGTCGTCTCGGTCGGCAGCACGACCGGCTGGCGTGCTGCGGCCGGCGAGCTCGTGAAATCGATCGCTCGTGCCGGGGCCACGGTCGAGCTCGCGACCGCCCGGCCCGCCCCACGGGTCCGCACGATGGCGCTGACCGACTTCGTGGAGGCGCGACTCGCCCGCGAGGCCTGCCTGCGCGGGATCGCCGAGCACGACCCGGCAGCGATCATCTACTGCTCGGTCACAGCGAGCCTCCTATGGCCGCGACCGGGCGCGATCTCGCTCGACTCGATCGCGGCCGAGAACCGGCCGGGGCGGCACGGGATCTGGCAGCGCGTGGTCGAGCGCCGGCGGCTGAGGAGCGCGCCGCTGGTGCTCGTTTGGAGCGAAAGGTCGCTGGAGCCGCTGCGAGGCGAGCACGCCGACGTCGTCCTGGCTCCGCCGCCGGTCGAGGGCTCGCCGGGGGACCGCGAGCGCGACATCGCCGCGGTCACGTACGCGGGGGACCCGGTGAAACGGCAGCTGGACCTCGTCCTCGACGCCTGGTCGAGGGCCCGTCGGAGCGACGAGACGCTGGTCGTCACCGGGACCGACACGATCGGATCGACCGATGGCGTTCAGGTCGCCGGGTCGTTGAGCACGGCTGACTTCCGGGCGCTCCTGAGCCGGGCGCGAGTGTTCGTGGCCGCTCCCCGGCGCGAGGACTTCGGAATCGCGCCGCTCGAGGCCCTCGCCCACGGTTGCATGTTGGTGACCACGCCCTCGCGAGGCCCGTATCCGGCGCGTGACCTAGCCAGACAGCTCGACGCGAGACTGGTCAGCGACGATCTCGCGGCCGCGGTCCGTATCGCGCTAGACGATCCGGTTCCCGGATACGCGCAACGGGCAGACGAACTGCTCGCGCCATTCCGCCCCGACGTGATTGACCAAACAATCGCACAACACGTGCTAACTAGGTTGGTGCCAGGATTCAAGGCGAGATGACCGCATTCATTCCCAGTCCATCCGCGAACGGGTTCTACATCGGGCCGCTGTTCGTACACGCATACGGCCTCGCCTACGTGTTCGCCGTGCTCGCGGCGATCTTGATCACGCGCCGGCGCTGGGAGCGGCTCGGGGGCAAACGCGAGCTCGTCTACGAAGTGGCGATGTGGGGCTTTCCGGCCGGGCTGATCGGCGGGCGAATCTACTTCCTGATCACGACGCCCAGCCAGATCCCGCCGCACTGGTGGGGCCCGTTTGCGGTCTGGAAGGGTGGCCTCGGGATCTGGGGCGGCATCGCGGGCGGAGTGGCAGCAGGGCTGTGGGTCCTTCACCGGCGACTCGGCAAGCCCGACATCTGGCGGTTTATGGACTGCGCTGCGCCGGCGCTGCTCGTCGCCCAGTCGTTCGGCCGGATCGGCAACTACTTCAACCAGGAGCTGTTCGGCAAGCCGACGACGATCCCGTGGGGCTTGAAGATCTCACCGGTGCACCGTCCGCCGGGCTTCCTGCAGTACGCGACGTTCCAGCCCACGTTCCTCTACGAGATCATCTGGAACCTCTCGCTCGCGGGCTTCCTCGTGTGGCTCGGCCACACGCGGCGGGTCCGCGCTCCCGGGCTGTTCGCGCTGTACGTCGCCGGCTACTCCGGTTTCCGGGTGTACGAGGAGACCCTCCGGATCGACTATTCGAACCACATCCTGGGGTTCCGCCTGAACTTCTTCGTCGCGGCCATCCTGTGCATCGCGGGGCTGACTTGGTTCGTCGCGATCCAGCGCGGCTGGCGGCTCCCGCGCCGCCGGGTGCGGCGCGGCGCCGAGCTGCTCGGGCTGGTGTGGATCGTCGCCTGGGCGGCGGGCTGCGGCTCCGGAGCGACGGCTCAGCGCCGGCCGTACGTCCCGACCAGCGTCGCGACACCCAGCGCCGCCGTGCGGAGCTCGCCGGCGGTGAACCCGGCGGCGAGGCCGGAGCGGCCGGATAGTGCGCTCAGAGTGATCACGTAGTGGTGCGCGGGCCCGGCCGGCGGGCACGGGCCGCGGTAACCGACGGTCCCAAAGCCGTTGCGACCGGCGGTGCCGAGCGCGGCGGCGCGTCCGACCGCGACGCCGTTGGTGCTGGGAGCGATGCCGGCGACCGCCCAGTGGATGAAGTTGCCACCGGGTGCGTCGGGGTCACCCATGATCAACACCAGCTCCCTCGTACCGCGGGGAACGCCCGACCAGCGCAGCGGCAGCGAGACATCGGGCCCGTCGCACGTGTAGGCGCGGGGGATCGGGCCGCCCGGGGCGAACGCGGTGCTCGTGAGGTGAAAGGCCGAGTTGGTGGCCGTCCTCGAAGTCGGGGTGACCCCGGTCGTGGACGAGGAGCTAGCCCCGCCGCCGCATGCCGCGATCAGGATCGCCGTCGCGAGAGCGGCGGCGAGAACGCACGCCCGCGCGGATTTCACGCCGCCGATCGGGCCCGCTTGCGGATCGCCGCCACCTCGGACCACGGCCGCGTGTTGGCGACGTCGGCCGCGGTCAGCCATCCGCGCCGTGCGGTGGCGATCCCGTAGCGCGCCACCTCGAACCCCTTGACCCGGTGGGCATCGCAGTTGATCACGATCGGGACGCCCGCGGCCGCGGCGGCGCGCGCGTTGACCTCGTTCAGATCCCGCCGGTCGGGGCTCGCGTTGATCTCGAGCATCGTCCCCGCGCGAACGGCGGCCTCGATCACCCGCTCGATGTCGAACGTGTACGGCCGCCGCCGCTCGATCTTCCGACCGGAGGGGTGGCCGATCACGTCCACAAGCGGATGCTCGATCGCGGCCACGATCCTCGCCGTCATTTCCTCTGACGGCATCCGGAACGACGAATGGACGCTCGCGACCACCCAGTCGAGCTCGACGAGCACGTCGTCGTCGTAGTCGAGCGTCCCGTTCGGGAGGATGTTGACCTCGGTCCCGGCGAGCAGTTCGATCCCGTCGACCGCGACCGAGCGGATCCGCTCGACGTGCTGGGCGAGCTGGTCGGGCGAGAGGTCGGAGCCGACAACCGCGGAATGGTCGGTGATCGCGAGGTACTCGTAGCCGGCGTCCCGCGCCGCGAGCGCCATCTCCTCGATCGAGGCGGTCCCGTCCGACGCCACCGTGTGGCAGTGCAGATCGCCGCGGAGGTCGCCGAGCTCGATCAGATCGGGCAGCGTCCCCTCGGCCGCGGCCTCGAGCTCTCCGCGGTTCTCCCGCAGCTCGGGCTCGATGTACTCCAGCCCGAGCAGCGCATAGACCGCAGCCTCATCGGCACAGCGGTGGGTCTCGCCGGTGGCGTCGTCGAGCACCCCGTACTCGGAGACGTGCAGGCCCTTGCGCACCGCCGCGTCGCGCAGCGCCATGTTGTGCTGCTTTGAGCCGGTCAGGTGCTGGAGCAGGTTGCCGAACTGGTCGGGCTCGACGATTCGCAGATCGACCTGCAACCCGGTGTGGGTGCGCAGCCTCGCGCCGGCCGCACTGGCGGTGCCGGCCGACTCGACCAGATCGAGCTCGGTAGCGGCGCGGGCGAGCGCCGCCGGATCGGTGGCCGTGGCGATCACGTCGAGGTCCTTGACGCTGTCGGTCATCCGTCGCGCCGAGCCCGCGAGCTCGACGCGCTCGGCGGCCGGGTGATCGCGGAGCGCCGCCACCAGTGTCTCTCCGACCGCGAGCGCCCGATTGAGGACGACGCGGGTCCGGTGCTCGTCCGGCCGGTAGGCGTCGAGCGCCGCCAGGATGCTCTCCTCGGCCTTGGGGCCAAACCCCTTCAGCGTCCGAATGCGCTGCTCCTGGGCGGCGGTTCGTAGCGCCTCGAGCGAGTCGATCTGGAGCTCGTCGAACAGCCTGCGCGCGCGCTTGGGCCCGAGTCCCGGCAGCCGCGTCATCTCGATCAGTCCCGGTGGGAACTTGGCGCGGAGCTTCACGGCGGCGGGGATCGCGCCCTCGTCGGCGAGCGCCAGGACCTTCTCCTGGATGATCCCGCCGATCCCGGGAAGCTCGGTGGCGCGTCCCTGCCGTGCCAGCGACACGACCGACACCGGCGCGTCCCGTACCGCCTTGGCGGCATTCCGGTACGCGACGATGCGATGGATAATCGCGCCGTCGAGCTCGGACAGGTCGCCGAGCTCGTCGAGCGCGGCCGCGATCTCAGTGTTCGTCGGTTCCGCCATCCAAAACGTAGGCTAGTAGCCAGCCTCCATGCCCGATGCTATACTTTTTGAAGTACCCGCTGAGAAACAAGGAGCCCAAATGGCAGGCATCGTCGGCGAAGTCACCGATAACAACTTTCAGGCCGAGGTCCTCGAGTCCGAGATTCCGGTGCTGGTCGACTTTTGGGCGCCGTGGTGCGGGCCGTGCCGGATGGTCGCGCCTGTCGTCGAGGAGATCGCTCAGGAGCGCGAGGGCGAGCTCAAGGTCGTCAAGATGAACACGGACGAGAATCAGGAGACCGCGGTCAGCTTCAACATCATGTCGATCCCGACGCTCATCCTGTTCCGGAACGGACAGCCGGCGAAGACCGTGATCGGCGCGTATCCGAAGCGCAAGCTCGAGGCAGAGCTCGAGCCGGCACTCGCGTAGAGACCCGGCTTTTTACGCCACCGCCACGGTGACGCGTAGCTCGCGCCCGTCGATCTCGACGGGCGCCGCGCCGTTAAGGGACTCGTAGCCGACCTGGACCGCCAGCGTTTCGGCGGCGAGGTAACGCTCATGCGCCCGGGCGGCGGCGAGCAGGGCGGGATCGCCGTCGAGCGTGAGCACGATCCGGTCGGTCACCTCGAGGCCGGCGTCCCGGCGCGCCTTCTGGACGGCGTGGACGATTTCCCTGGCCCAGCCCTCGTCGCGCAGGTCGTCGCCGACCTCGAGCTCGAGCGCCACGGCGTGCGACCCCTCCCGCTCGACCTGATAGCCCTGGAGCGGCTTCATCGAGACGAGCAGATCCTCGGCACCCACGATGTGATCCGCGCCCCCGACCGAGATCGCCACGGTCCGGCCCTCGCGTAGCGACGCCGCCACGTGCCCGGGGTCGAGCGCCGCGATCGCCGCGGCCGCGAGCGGCATCTCCTTCCCGAACCGAGGGCCGAGCGTCCGGTAGTTGGGCTTGACCTCGACCTCGCCGAGCTCATCGGCCTCTGAGACGAACCGCAGCTCCCGCACGTTGAGCTCCTCGCGGACGAGCTCGGCGAACCGCTCGATCGCCTCTCGCTCCGAGCCGGTCGCGACGACGACCGCTGCGTGCAGCGGCTGGCGGACCTTGAGCTTCGCCTGGGCGCGAGCGGCGAGCCCGAGCCGCACCGTCTCACGCGCCGTCGCCATCGCTCGCTCGAGCTCGCGGTCGCGCTCGCGAGGCGTCGGAAAGTCGCACAGGTGCACGCTCGGCTGGGCGCCGTCGAGGTTGTCGTAGATCTCGTCGGTCAGAAACGGGCAGAACGGCGCCAGCAGCTTCGCCAGCGTGAGCATGCACTCGCGGAGCAGGCCGAAGGCCACGGGGTCGCCGTCCCAGAAACGACGCCTGGAGCGGCGCACGTACCAGTTCGAGAGCTCGTCGACGAACTCGGCGATCGCCCGGCCGGCGGTGGTCGCGTCGAACTCGTCGAGCCGCTCGATCACCGTCTGGGTCGTCGCCTGAAGGCGGGAGAACGTCCAGCGGTCGAGATCGCTGGCGTGGGAGAGATCGAGCGGTAGCACCCGGTCCATCTCGTTCGCGTTCGCGTACAGCACGTAGAAGCTGTACGTGTTCCATAGCTGGAGCAGGAACTGCCGGACCGCCTCACCGATCGTCTCGAGCGAGAACCGGTAGTTGTCCCAGGGCTGCTTGGAGGTGAACAGGTACCAGCGGAACGCGTCGGCGCCGTAGCGATCGATCACATCCCAGGGCGCGACCACGTTGCCGAGGGACTTCGACATCTTGCGACTCTCGTCGTCGAGGATCAGGCCCAGGCACACCACGTTCCGATACGAGGAGCGGTCGAACAGCAGCGTCGAGACGGCCAGCAGCGAGTAGAACCAGCCGCGCGTCTGATCGAGGGCCTCGCAGATGAAGTCGGCGGGAAAGCGCTCGCGAAACAGCTCGAGGTTCTCGTGGGGCGCGTGGTACTGCGCGAACGGCATCGACCCGGAGTCGAACCACACGTCGATCACCTCGGGTACGCGGCGCATCTCCTCGCCGCACTCCGGGCACGGAAAGGTGACCTCGTCGACGAACGGGCGATGGGGATCGGTGAGCGTGACGCCCGAGAGCTCGCCGAGCTCTTTGAAGGAACCGATCGCTTGCGCGTGCCCGTTGGCACACTGCCACACCGGCAGCGGCGTCCCCCAGTAGCGCTCGCGCGACAGCGCCCAGTCCACGTTGCCCTCGAGCCACTTGCCGAAGCGGCCGTGCTTGACGTGCTCGGGGTGCCAGTTGACGGATTCGTTCGAGGCCAGCAGGCGATCCTTGATCTGGCTCGTCCCGATGTACCACGAGGGCTTGGCGTAATAGAGCAGGGGTGTGCCGCACCGCCAGCAGTGTGGGTAGCTGTGCTCGATCGTCTCGGCGCGGAGGAGCCGTCCGCGTGCCCGAAGGTCTTCGATCAGGTCCGGATCGGCCTCCTTCACGTAGCGGCCGGCGTACGGACCGATCCGCTCGTCGAACGTCCCGTCGAGCCTGACAGGGTTGATCACGTTCAGCCCGTACTGCTCGCCGAGCCGGAAGTCGTCGTCGCCGAACGCGATCGCGGTGTGGACGAGTCCCGTGCCCTCATCGGCGGTGACGAAGTCGCCGATGAGCACGCTGTGGCCGAGCTCGCCGTAGGCGCTCCCGGGGATGAACGCGAACGGGGGCTCGTAGCGGACGCCCTCGAGCTCTGAGCCGGGAAAGCTCGAGAGGATGTCGGCTCCCCCGAGCACCCGCTCGAGAAGCTCCTCGGCGAGGATGAACACGGGGCCGTCGTCGCTCCGCGCGCGCACGTAGATGAGCTCGGGATCGACCGCGACCGCGGCGTTCGAGACCAGCGTCCACGGCGTCGTCGTCCACACGAGCAGCTCGTCGCCGGCGTGCGCCGCCCCGTGTGCCTCCCTGACCGGTAGGCGGACGTACACCGACGGATCGAGCACGTCGCGATAGACGTCGGGCTGTCCGAGCTCGTGGCTCGACAGGGTGGTCTCGTCGCGCGTGCAGTACGGGACGACCTTGAGCCGCTCGTACAACAGCCCCTTCTCGTAGATCGTCTTCAGCGCCCACCAGACCGACTCGATGTAGCCGCTGTCGAGCGTCTTGTAGGCGTTCTCGGTATCGATCCAGAAGCCGATCCGCTCGGTCAGCTTCGTCCAGTCCTCGACATGGCTGAGGACCGTCTTGCGGCAGAGAGCGTTGAACTCCGCGATCCCGTAGCGCTCGACGTCGCCTTTCGAGGTGAAGCCGAGCTGGGCCTCGACGGCGAGCTCGACCGGCAGCCCGTGACAGTCCCACCCGCCCTTGCGCTCGACGTAGAACCCACGCATCGTCTTGAAGCGGGGGAAGATGTCCTTGAACACTCGAGCGAGGATGTGGTGCGAGCCGGGCGGTCCGTTGGCGGTCGGCGGGCCCTCGTAGAAGCCCCACGGGGGACTGTCGCGCCGGCGCCTGACCGATTCGTCGAACACCGCCCGCTCGCGCCACCGCTCGAGCACGCGCTCCTCGAGCTCGGGGAACGAGGCGCGGGGGTCGACGGGGCGCAGCGGCTGGGCCATGGGCGGCGGATTGTAAGAGGGCCCGCCGCCCGGGCGTTCTATCTCGCCAGCGCGATCGGCACGACCGCGTGGCGGGTGGCGCGGGCCGTGGTCAGCTGCTGCAGCTTGCCGAGCAGCAGTTCGAGGGCGGCCGTGGGCGCCTCGCCGAGCCGGCAGACCGTGCTGGCGCCGGTGTCCGGGACCGCGCCGCGATAGTCGAACACCGCCACTTCGGGGACGGTTCCGCGGATCGCGTAGACGAGCCGGCCGATCGCGTCGAGCGTCACCCGATGCCCGGTCAGCACGACCGCGTTCGGATTCAGCGCGCGCAGGGCGCGCCCGAGACGGGCGGGATCGGTCGCGGGCGAAAGCGAGAGCGTTCGCAACCCCGCGCGCCTGACGATCAGATCGAGCGCCTGGGCGTGGAGGGCGTCGAGGTCGAGCGGGGCTGTGGCGTCGAGGACGAGGATCCCGTCCGACCGAGTCGCCGGCGGCGAGACCCGCTTCATGGCGGACAGCCACCCCGTCGCGAACCGCCAGCCGAACTCGTACTCGACCGTAGGGCGGTCGGCGCGGATGTGCGAGGAGACCGCCTCGAGCAGGACCTCCTCGATCGTCCGCTCGACCGAGCGAAGCGCGAGGCTCTCCTCGAGCAGCCGCGCCGCCTTGTCCTCGTTGAACGCGGCGAAGGCCGAGGCCAGCCGCGCCGGCGACGACGGTCCCTCGCCGCGCTCCTGCGCGAGCGAGACCGCCGAGGAGACGTTGTGGGTTTCGGCCAGGGCGAGCCGCAGCGACTCGATCTCGACGAGCGCGTACTGCCGGTGGCCGCCGGGTGAACGGAGCGGGCGCGGGAAGCCGTAGCGCCGCTCCCAGCTACGGAGCGTGTTGGGGCTGACGCCGAGCATGACGGCCGCCGCGTTGGTTCGGATTCCATTCATGGCTGGGGAGTTATCGTTAGGTTTGGGGCGGGATGCAAGCTTCGCAACCGCCCGTGCACCCTGGGGGAAGTAATGCAGTTGCAGGATTTCTGAGAGGCGTGGCGACGGGGTCTGGCGTCGACTCTCAGCAGCCCACTGATTGGCGGGCGGCTCGGTAAACGGCGCTGGGAGGGAGGTGGGTGAGGGCGTCGGCGGGTCCCGGGAGCGCCTGGTGGACCCGCTCCTGCCCGAACCCCCGACTTTGTGTCGAGAGTGTCACGGGAAACCTGCATAGCACGACAACACCGGCGCCAGATCCGAGCCCTGTCGTACTAGCCATGCTCCTCATGCATAACACGACAGGCCTCGCCATTCCGGCCGGAATTGTCGTGTTATGCAGGTTCTCGACGGGTGCGATGGCGCCCGCTCCCTTCCCTTCCCCAGCGCCGTTTTCCGAGCCGATCGCCAGCCAAAGCTGCGGGCGCATAGACAGCCCCGGCTCGGACGCCGGACCACGGGCTGAGACAGGCGCCTGTCTAGGAGTCGAAGACCAGCAGCGCCGCGAGCGCGGGCCCGCAGGTGGCTATCCGCGCGCGGATCCGGACCCCGAAGGTGTTGGCCGGGCGGATCGTCACGGCCTGGGCGCCTTGCTCGCCACGGACCGCCCAAGTCACGGCCACGGCGAGGTTCTGCGGCCCGGACGCCTCGGAGTCAGCGGGTACTACGAGCTCGGTCAGGTGGCGGTTGACGGCGTCGGTCTCACTGACCGCAAGCAAAGTTTCAGCGGCGCCGGAGACGGCGCACACGGACATGGAGCCGTCGATGACGATGAAGGCGGCGCCGGGGGAGGGAGCTACATCCTCGCCGGCGGTGAGGAGCAAGCCGAGCTCGCATGACGCGCACACGCGAGAATCGGCATCCGGAGCAGGGGGCGAACCGCAGTGGCTGCAAAACGAAACCTCCGGAACGGTTTCCGGAGTTGGTACCAGGCTTAGCCTGCGATTCAGTTGGACGGTGGACAAGCTGCCCCCTCGCGGGAAGACGTTTTCAAATTACAGGATCGCGGTCCGCGCACTCCCGGGTAGCTCACCCGGCTGCCTTGGGGCCGGTGCGATCGCGACTGCTGGCTTTGCGCGCTCAACCTCTACCAGCTCGAGGATCCGGCGCTGCGCTTCCGCCGCATTGGCGGGCAAAACACCGGTGCTTGTCGTTGTACGCATTCGCACACGCTGCCCGCCGCGGCGATAGACTGCAACTGGCAGTGCTCCCGCTGCTAGTCGTACTGCGTAGGCCCACCTTGCGACTGCGTCGTCACCCAAGTGCCCTCCCGCGAGCACCACGAGATTCGGTCGGTGCACGGCGAGTGCATCCCCAATTCCCGCCACGCCACGAGCGGACAAGCTCAGGACCCTCACCCCTGCCCGAACACAGAACAACTCGAGCGCACGAATGTGCGGAGCGTCCGGATCTAGTTCGTCCCTCGATGCGTCCCCAACCACAATCGACACGGGGCGAACTGGCGGTGGCGCGAGTCGCTGCGCCCTACGCAACCAATCGGCGCCCCAGTGGGCGGCAAACGCCCAGGCCGCGGAGTCAACCGTGTATCTGCGGGCGATCTCGTCGAGCGTGGGCAGCAGCACGTCGGATACCGACCGCTCGACCGACCGCAGCGCCAGCGCTGCTTCTATCGCTGCGTCAGCGCGCTCACGCTCGTAGGAAACCAGAGCTCCGACAAGCGAGTTGCTATCTGCGGCCAGCCCTTCGCGAGCGCGCGAGACGGCGGACGAGATCGACAGCCCTTCCTGCAACGCGTCTCTCAAGGCCGCGACTTCGCCATGCGTAAACAGCCGATGCTTGCCCGGCGAACGCTGTGGCTTTGGGAACCCAAAACGGCGTTCCCAAGCTCTCAGTGTGTTCGGGCTGACGTTCAGCAACGCAGCCGCTTCGCTCGTCTTCAGATAACGCATGCACGGGAAAGGTCGGCGCAACCGTTGCGATACATATACCGCCGACCCAGAATTGGACAACTATACGATACAAAGCTGTGCAAAACCGCTCATGTTCTCCGGTCTTGCCCTAGGGAGCGCCGGTTGCCGGATGCTCAAACCGGCGGAGATCGCGGAGGCCGCAGAGCACTGAACCAACAGCGGCCCCGGCCGCTTCGGTAGCGCGAGGAGGGTTGACATGGTTTGGCGCGAGGGCTGATTCCGCAATACAAATAGGTGGTTTTCCAGCGCTGTTAGCGGTAACGTGGCGCCCATGTTCCGCTCGGCCGGAGACCGGTCGCTGCGCTGGCTAACGGGGGTCGCCCGCTTCACCGTTCCTGCATGCCTAGTCGCGAGTCTCGTCGTCTCGGCACTGGATTCCAATTTCGGTCGCATGACCAGCCTCGCGGTCGTGCTGGCTATCGCTGCCGTCATATCGGGTGTGATGGTGGCGGGGAGTCGTGGCGCGCCGTCGGTGTCTGCGACGTTCATCGTGATCGTCCTCGCCGCTGCCTTCCTGGGGCCGGCGCAGGCGTGTGTTGCGGCGATCCTGTCGGAGGCCGCATCGGCGAGTCGTCTGAGGACGTCGCGCAGCGCGATCTTCCTGATCAATTTGCCGGCCAGCGTGATTCCGGCCGCAGTGGTCGGGGTGCTGCTTCACGCGCTCGAACCTCATCCAAAGGACAGCGCCGTGTTCTACGTGGTGCTCGGACTGGCGGCCTCGGCGGCGTACGTGCTCAGTTTCGTCATCTTCGTGTTTTGCCGGCGGGCCTTCCGCCCCAAGGGCGCGCCGATCGGGATGAGCGAGTTCGTGGAGTCGCTGCCGGGCGCCGGCCTGAGCGTCGCGCTCGTTCTCGGCGGCGCGAGCATCTACCTCAAGATCGGGCTCCGTGGGATCGCGTTCGCGCTAACCGCCGTGTTCGCTTTCTCGTACATGGCC
Source organism: uncultured Solirubrobacterales bacterium (assembly GCA_963810015.1). GTDB lineage: Bacteria > Actinomycetota > Thermoleophilia > Solirubrobacterales > Solirubrobacteraceae > Palsa-465. The sequence continues at coordinate 88,024 of CAWEMC010000025.1, read as the reverse complement.
CACCTGCTGCAGCGCGCCCGCCGCCGCTCCGAGCAGTACGTGTCGCTCTCGTGGGGCGTCCTCGCGGGACTGATGCGCTCGCTGGACATCCGCGACGAGCGGGCGGCTCGCCACGCCGCCGCCGTGGCCAGGTTCGCGCGGGACATCGCGCAGAGTGTGGGGATGAACGAGGAGCAGCGCGAGCTCGCGCACACCGCGGGACTGCTTCACGACATCGGTCACTTCGCCCTATCTGACCGGGTCGCCGAGCGCGGCCGGACGTTGACCGATGAGGACTGGACGGCGATCCAGCGACATCCGGAGCTCGGGGCGGACATGCTGAAGGACCTCGGGATGTACGGCCCCGTCGCCGAGATCGTGCTCGCGCACCACGAGCGGATCGACGGGCGCGGCTACCCGCAGGGCCTCGCCGCCGAACAGATCCCCGAGATCGCGAAGATCATCGCGGTCGCCGAGGTCTACGACACGCTCACCGCGAGCGACACCTACCGAACGAGGATGAGCTCGTTCGAGGCGCTGCGCGAGCTCCGCCGCGTCTCAGGGTCGCAACTCGACGGTGGCTACGTCGAGGTGCTGGCCGAGCTGCTCAGTGGCGAGGGCGTCGAATACAGGCACGCCGACGCCGCCGACTTCGACACCGAGCTCGCGATGGAGCGTCGGATCAAAGAGGCCGGCGCAGGCTAAACGACCGATCCCCTTTCCGGACCCACGGCTGGCGCGGGCTCGTGAAAACGAGATCGGTCATCTAAGCGCTGAGGCGCGTCGACTGCCCTTGGGTCGGTTGGGCGTCGCGCTGCAGCGAACCGATGAACTGCTCGATCTGCTGATGGCTAAAACGACGCTGACCACCGGGAGTGCGGTAGGACTGGAGATAGCCCATGTCCGACCACCGGCGAATCGTCCCGAGGGAGACTCCGAGCGCACGCGCGGCCTGCGAGGTTGAGAGCCCGAGGGGGCTGGTGCGAATTTGCTCCATGCGAGCATTTCAGGCTGTATGGGGAGGGTTCGCGAGGGTCGTGCAGCATTTGCACAACCTCTCGATGCCAAGATCACAAATCACGTAACCCGGATAAAGGTTTGTTCGATGCGGCTGCGGCTATACCACCACGAAGACGGAGCTCGGGTCGCCTACCGCGAGAGCGGAACCGGCCGTCCGCTGGCGCTCTTTCACTCCCTCGGACTCTCGCACCGTGAGTGGGAGCCGATCGTGGCGCCGCTGTCCGAGCGCTTCCGCGTCGTGTTGCCCGACCTCCCGCTCCACGGCGACTCGGAGGATCGCCCGCGCCACCCCTACACGCCCGACTGGTTTGCGGACGTGCTCGCCGGCTTCTGCCACGAGGTGATGGGGCCGAGGCCGCTGCTCGCCGGACACGACATCGGCGCCGAGCTCGCCCTCCGCGCGGTGAGCGCCGGGCGGGTCAAGCCCAGCCACCTCGTGCTGATGCCCAATCGCCTGCACCACCGGGATACGAACGCCGGAAAGCGGGCGGCGTGGCGCGCGGCGTGCAAGACCGCGGCCTTGCCGGGGCTGGACCGGCTGCTATCGCACGGCGCCAAGGTGGTGTTCCGCCCGTCTGTGGGCGAGCGCCTGTCCGCCCAGCACAATCCGGAGGCCCGCGACCTGGTCCGCCACGCCTTCGCCGACGTCGGAGGGAACGGCAACCGCGCGAGGTCGTGGGCGAAGTTCGCCCGGCGCTGGCCGGTGGAGGCCCAGAGCCAGCTGCTCGACGCCTACCCCCTGATCCACTCTCCCGTCCTACTGCTGTGGGCCGACGAGGACACGATGCATCCCGTCGAGTCCGCCCGCGAGGCGCTCGACCTCCTCCCGGACGCGCAGCTGCGGATCGTGACCGGCGCCGGGTTCCTGATGGCCTACGACGACCCGGTGGCGGTGGCGCGCGAGCTGATCTGGTTCTGCGGGTGAGCGGCTCGGTAAACGGCGCTGAGAAGGAGAAGGGAGCGGGGCGCCATCGCACCCGTCCAAAAAACCTGCATAGCACGACAATTCCGGCCGGAATGGCGAGGCCTGTTGAGCTATACATGAAGAGCGTGCGTAATACGACAGGGCTCAGGTCTGGCGCCGGTGTTGTCGTGTTGTGCAGGTTCCTCGTGACACTCTCGGCACAAAGTCGCGGGTTTGGGGCCAGGGGCGGGTCGAACACGGCCTCTGGCGATCCGCGACCGCCCTCACCCACCCCTCCTTCCCTGCTGCCTTACTTTCACCGAGCCGATCGCCGATCATGGCCGTGGGCACGCGCCGCCCGCCAGCTCTGAACCGACCGCGACCGGCGCCGGCAGGCTAAGCGCTAGCGTTTTCCTCAGAACTCGATACGACACGGCGAAAGGACCAGGCATGGGCGTTCAGGAGAAGGAGCAGCTCTGGGGTGGCGAGACCACGAAGGCGGTCTCGAACTTCCCCATCTCGGGCGAGACCGTGCCGGCGCCTGTCCTGCACTGGCTCGGGCGGATCAAGGGCGCGGCGGCGCGCGTGAACGCCGAGCTCGGCCTGCTCGACCAGGACCGCGCCGACCGGATCGCCGCGGCCGCCGACCGCGTCGCCGACGGCGAGCTCGACGACCAGTTCCCGATCGACGTTTTCCAGACCGGCTCGGGAACCTCCACGAACACCAACGCCAACGAGGTCATCGCGAGGCTCGCCGGCGACGGCGTCCACCCCAACGACCAGGTCAACATGGGCCAGTCCTCCAACGACGTGTTCCCCTCGGCCGTCCACCTCGCCGCCCTCGATGAGGTCGAGAACGGACTGCTGCCCGCGCTCGACGAGCTCGAGGCGGCGCTGAGCGCCAAGGCGAGCGAGTTCCACGACATCGTCAAGTCCGGGCGCACCCACCTGATGGACGCGGTGCCGGTGACCCTCGGCCAGGAGTTCTCGGGCTACGCGGCCCAGGTCCGGCTCGGGGCCAGGCGGGTCCGCAACACGCTCCCCCAGGTGGCGCAGATCCCGCTCGGGGGGACCGCCACCGGCACCGGTCTGAACACCCACGTGGAATTCGCCGCCCGTGTGCGGGCGCGGCTGACCGAGGCGACCGGCCTCGAGATTCGCGGCCCCGAGGACCCGTTTGAAGCGCAGGGCAACCGCGACGCGCTGGTCGAGCTCTCCGGCGCGCTCAAGGTGGTGGCGGTCTCGCTGAACAAGATCGCCAACGACCTCGCGTTGATGGGCTCGGGCCCGCGCGCGGGGATCGGCGAGCTGTTCCTCCCCGAGCTCCAGAAGGGCTCCTCGATCATGCCCGGCAAGGTCAACCCGGTGATCCCCGAGGTCGTGATCCAGGTCGCCGCCCAGGTGATCGGGAACGACACGGCGATCACGATCGCCGGCTCCCAGGGCCAGTTCGAGCTGAACGTCCGCGTGCCGCTGATCGCCCGCAACCTGCTGGACTCGATCAAGCTCCTGACCAACGCCTCGCGCGCGTTCGCCGAGAAGTGCGTCGATGGCATCCGCGCCAACGAGGAGGGCACAACGCGCTCGGCCGAGGCGACGCTCGCCGCCGCCACCGCGCTGAACCCCCACATCGGCTACGACAAGGGCGCGGAGATCGTCAACGAGGCGGCGAGCTCGGGCCGGATGCTCCGCGAGGTCGCCTACGAGATGGGCGTCGACGAGGAGACCTATAACAAGGCGATGGACCTGCGCAAGATGGCGCGGGGGAATCAGGAATAGGGGGCTCTACCTCGCGGGCCGCCCGCAGGTGGCGCTGTGTATCGCCGGGGCCTGGCGATACACAGCGCCTCGCGTCTGCGTCCCGCTCGGCATCCAGCCTCGCCCATCGGGACGCGCGCGAGTCATCCGGCTGCATCCACCCCTACGGGCAGAGCCCCCTCTACATCGCCACCGTCTCGGCGCCGAGCTCCTCGGAGATCGCGATGTCGAGCGAGTAGTCGATCGGGACCACGATCAGCGAGGGGACGTCGAGGCTCAGGGCGTGGCGAAGGCGGCCCGAGAAGTCGTCTGCGGAGGCGCAGCGCCACGCCGGCATCCCGAACGACTCGGCGAGCTTGACGAAGTCGGGGTTGCCGAAGTCCACGCCGAAGTGGCGGCCGAACTTGCGGTCCTGCTTCCAGACGATCGAGCCGTACTGGCCGTTCTCCCAGATGACGTTGACGACCGCGGTGCGCAGCCGCACGGCGGTCTCGAGCTCCTGGGCGTTCATCAGGAAGCCGCCGTCGCCGCTGACCGCGACGACGTTGCGCTCCGGGTAGACGAGCTTCGTGGCGATCGCGGTCGGCAGCGCGAAGCCCATTCCCGCGAGGCCGTTGGCGATCAGCACGGTTCCAGGCTCGTGCGCGGGGAACATCCGCGCGATCCAGAGCTTGTGCATGCCGACGTCGGAGACGAGCAGGTCGTCGCGGCCGAGGGCGCTGCGGATGTCGCACAGGACTCGCGGCGGCTGCATCGGAAAGTGCTCGTCGCCGCTGGCGTTGTGGAGCGCCCCGAGGACGAGGTCGCGCAGCCGGCTGGACCCTGAGCTCGCCGCGACCCGGCTGATGTTCGCCGCGAGGCGCGAGAGCACGTGGGCGATGTCGCCGATCAGCTCGACCTCGGGGACGAAGAACTCGTCGATCTCGGCGGCGACGCTGTCGATCAGGATGATCCGCTTGTCGGCGCGCGGGTTCCAGTGCTCGGGCGAGTGCTCGACGAGGTCGTAGCCGATGGCGATCACCACGTCGGCGTCTTCGAAGCCCGCCATCGCGTAGTCGCGCGTCTGGAGCCCCACGGTCCCGAGCGCGTGTGGGTCCTCGTAGTCGAGCAGTCCCTTGGCCATGAACGTCTCCGCCGCGGAGATCCCGGTGGCGCCGACGAAGTAGCGCAGGGCGCGGGCGGCGTGAGCGCGGATCGCGCCGTTGCCGACGAGCGCAATCGGGTTCTCGGCGGTGGCGATGATCTCGGCGGCGCGCTGGAGCTCCCGGATCCCGGGCTCGGGCTGGACCGGGTCGTGGCGGGCCAGAGGGGAGGCGTCGAGGGGGCGCGCCATCACGTCCTCGGGGAGCTCGAGGTGGGTGGCGCCCGGCTTCTCGGACTCGGCCACCTTGAAGGCCTTACGAACGACCTCGGGTACGATCTCGGGACTGGATACGCGTGCGTTCCACTTGACGATGGGGCGAAGGATCCCGAGGAGATCGATGTACTGGTGGGACTCCTTGTGCATACGCTCGAGGTCGGACTGACCGGTCAGGGCGACGAGTGGCGCGCGATCGAGGAACGCGTCGGCGACCGGCGTGACGAGGTTGGTGGCCCCGGGGCCGAGGGTCCCGAGGCAGACACCGGCTCGGCCCGTGAGGCGGCCGATCGCATCGGCCATGTACGCGCCGCCCTGCTCGTGGCGGACCGGAATGAACTGAATCGAGGAAGAGTCGGCGAGCGATTTGCTTAGATCAAGGGTTTCCTCGCCGGGAATACCGAAGACATACTGAACACCCTCAGCCTCCAGGCACTCGACAAACACATCTGACGCCTTGCGCTCGGCCACAGCGGCAACCTACCGGATCATTGCGGCGCTCCTCGCGGGGAGCGCGCTCGTGCTGCTGCTCGCCTCCGGCGCTCGGGCGGCGAGCACTTTCTACATCCAGGGGGCCGGCAACGGACACGGCGTCGGGATGAGCCAATACGGCGCGTACGGATACGCGCTGCACGGCAAGAGCTACCGGTGGATCCTCGCCCACTACTACAGGGGGACGTCGATCGGGACGACAAATCCTCGCCAGACCGTGACCGTGCTGCTGAGCACGGGCTCGGCGGCGTTCAGTGGCGCGACCAAGGCCGGCGCGAAGAAGCTCGAGGCCGGCAAGACCTACGTCGTGCAACCGAACGCCGACGGCACGCTGACGCTCGCCCCCGTCGGTGGCGGGAAGAAGATCACGGAGCTCGCGGCGCCGTTGACGGTCTCGGGGCCCGGCCCGCTCGACCTGGCGGGGATGGGGCAGTACCGCGGCTCGTTCGAGTTCCGGCCCGACGGCAGCGGCGGGATCGAGACGGTCGACGCTGTCGGGCTCGACGCCTACGTGCGCGGCGTGATCGCCGCGGAGATGCCCGCGGGCTGGTCGACCCAGGCGCTCGAGACGCAGGCCGTCGCGGCTCGCACGTACGCGATCACCTCCGACGCCGGCGGCTCGGACTTCGACCTCTACGCCGATACCCGCTCGCAGATGTACGGGGGCGTCGCGGCCGAGACGCCGACGACCGACGCGGCCGTCGCGGCGACCCGCGGGCAGGTCGTCACCTACCACGGCGCCCCGGTCGTCACCTACTTCTTCTCGAGCTCGGGCGGCCACACCGAGAACGTCGAGAACGTGTGGCCCGGTTCGACGCCCGAGCCGTGGCTGCGGGGCGTGGTCGATCGCTACGACGGCGCCGGCGGCGACCCCTACCACCGGTGGAGTTACGAGCTGTCCGTGTCCACGGCGGCTGCGAAGCTCGGGTCCTGGGTGAAGGGCAATCTGATCGGGATCAGGGTGACCAGGCACGGCGTCTCGCCGCGGGTGGTTAGTGCCGAGGTGGTGGGAACCAAGGGCGACACCACGGTCACCGGCAACCAGCTGGAGCAGGCGTTCGGGCTGCTGTCGACGTGGGCCTCGTTCACGACGATCTCGACCGCGCCGGGGCGGTCCGCGGCTAGTGCCGCCGGGGCCCGGTCCGCCGGCGCGCCGCGGCACGTCAGCGCGCAGGCGCGCGCGGTGCTGGCGCTGGTACCGCTCGTCGACGACCTCGTCGGAGCCGTGGCCGGTCTGCACGGGAACGTGTTCCCGGGGCCGGCGCACGGCAGGATCACGATCGAGCTCAGGACCCGCCACGGCTGGCGCACGGTCCTGCACGCACGGGTAGGCGCCGGCGGGGCGTACGACACGGCGCTCCCGGGCCCCGGCACCTACCGGGTCGTCTACGCGGGGCTGTCCGGCCCGTCCGTGACGGTTCTCTGAGGCGGCCCGTGCCCGGCCCGCTGCTCGCGATCGACGGACCGTTTGTGCTGTACCGCTCGTTCTTCGCCTTGCCCGACTCGATCAAGGGCGTCGATCAGCACCCGGTCAACGCGCTGCTCGGCGCCGCCAACGTGGTGCTGCGGATCGCGGCCGACCAGGAACCCCGCGCGATCGTAATGTGCTTCGGGGCGGAGGCGGCGGCCTACCGGACCGAGCTGTATCCCGACTACCACGCGAGCCGGCCGCCGGTCCCGGACGCGCTCCAGTGGCAGTTCGACCAGGCCGCCGGATTCTTCGATGCCTTCGGCTGGAGCTCTGAGACCAGCGACGGGCTGGAGGCCGATGATCTCCTCGGATCGCTGGGGCAGGTCGAGGCGGACGCCGGGGGCAAGGCGCTGCTGCTGACCGGCGATCGCGACATGTACCAGTGCGCCGGCGAGAACGTCAGCGTGCTGTATCTCAAGGCCGGCAAGGTCGGGTTCGAGGAGGTCGACCCCGCGGAGGTGCAGCGGCGCTACGGGATCCCGCCGGAGCTCGTGCCCGACTTCATCGCGCTGCGCGGGGATCCGTCCGACGGTCTGCCCGGAGCCCCGGGCATCGGACCGAAGACGGCGGCCGAGCTGCTGGTCAAGCACGGCTCGCTCGAGGGGGCGATCGCCGGCGCCGACAGCGAGCGACCGCGGACGGCGGCGGCGCTGCGCGACCACGCCGACGAGCTGCGGGCCTTTGCCGACATCGCGAGGCTGCGGACGGCGGACGTCGAGCGGCCGGCGGACCGGGAGACGGATCTGGCGGGCGGGGCGGCGGTGGCGCGGCAGTTTGGCCTCAACCGGCTTGGCGAGCGGCTGGAGAACGCCGAGAAGCTGTCCGACCTCTAGCCGGCTCGTCGGCTGTCGCGACCCGGCGTGCCCCCGTTTGGCGGACGGCTCAGCGTTAACGGCGCTGGGAGGGAGGGGGTGGGGGTTTATGGCGGGCGCGGCGGGCTTTCCTGGGCCGAATCCGATGTTTTCATGGTGCATAACACGACACGACCGGCTTTTCTGGCGAGGCCTGTCGACCTAGGCACACTCTTCATGCACAGCTCGACAGGTCTCCGCTTCCGCGGCGGGATTGACGCATTAAGCAGGTTTCTGCGGGCCGGATTTCACGGTTCTGTCGCTGATTCGTGACCGTCTCGACACAATCGACACACTCTCGCCACAAACCCGCCCTGGCGACCCGCGACCAGCCCCGCCAACCTCCCTCCCGAGCGCCGTTAACGCCGGGCCGTCCGCCGCCGAGGGCCACGAGGCGGCCGAGCCGGCGCCGCCCAGCCCCCGCGGCCCGAGAGTCAAGGCGTGAACTTGACCGTGATCACGTCGCCGTCGGCGACGGCGTAGTCCCGGCCCTCGAGCCGCAGCGTCCCCCGGTCGCGCGCCCCGGCGTACCCGCCGGCGTCGACGAGCTCGTCCCACGGCACGACCTCGGCGCGGACGAACCCTCGCTGGATGTCGGAGTGGATCATGCCGGCCGCGTGCCAGGCCGACAGACCCCGGCGCAGGTGCCAGGACTGCGCCGGCTTGTCCTCGCCGGCAGTGAAGAACGCGATCAGATCGAGGAGCGAGAAGGCGCCGCGGACGACCGCCTCGAGCCCGGACTCGGTCAGCCCGAGGTCGGCTCGCATCGCCGCCGCCTCGTCGGGGTCGAGCTCGGCGAGCTCCGCCTCGAGCCGGGCTGAGATCGCCACCGCCCCGGCGCCCTGCGAGGCCGCATACGAAGCGATCGCCGCCGGAACCTCAGTGGATCCCTCATCGACGTTGACGACGAACAGCACGGGCTTGGCGGTGAGGGGTTGGAGCAGCGTCACCGCGTCGGGGGCGTCCGCCGGCGGTGGCACCGTGCGCGCGGGCCTTCCGGCCTGGAGCGCCTCGATCAGATCGCCGAGCCACGCCGCCTCGGCGATCGCGTGGCGGTCGCCGCTCTTGGCCGTCTTCGAGACGCGCTCGAGCCGACGCTCGGCCTGCTCGAGGTCCGCGTATAGAAGCTCGGTCTCGATCGTCTCGATGTCGGCCAGGGGGTCGACGCGCCCCTCGGGGTGGACGACGTTCGGATCGTCGTGGGCGCGGACGACGTGGACGATCGCGTCGGTCTCACGGATGTTGGCCAGGAACTGGTTGCCGAGTCCCTCGCCGCGATGGGCCCCGGCGACGAGGCCGGCGATGTCGTGGAACGCGATCGTGTCGGGGACGACCTTGGAGGATCTGATCGTCTCCGCCACGGCGTCGAGCCGGGGATCGGCGACGGGAACCACGGCGACGTTCGGCTCGATCGTCGTGAACGGGTAGTTCGCGGCCTCCGCCGCGGCGCCGGTCAGCGCCGTGAACAGGGACGTCTTGCCGGCATTGGGCATGCCGACGATCCCGACCTTCACCGCCAGATCCTCGCGAGGAGCCAGTCCGACACGAGCGGGGACTGTACGGAGTAGCGTGAGTTGAGCGATGCGTGGTCGTATTGCAGTCGTCCTGGCCCTGTCGCTGGCGCTGGCGGCGTGCGGCGACGCCGCCAGCCACCAAGGCGCCGCCCCACGCCGGGCCCCGGCGGGGGCCAGGCTCGTTCACTGGACGCGGTATGTCCACATCCACGCCGTCCTCGACCTCGTCGGCCCTCGCCGAGACGGGGCGATGGTCGTGGCGGCGGCGGGCAAGCTGTGGCTGCTGCATCGATCGGGAGCGGTGACGCCCTACGCGCTCCAGTACACGAGCCCCGGCGGCGAGGAGCCGTATGTCGCGCTCGCCCCCCGTCACGGCGACGGCTGCAGCTTCCGGCCGGGCACGGTCTACGCGCTGCGGCTGCGGCCGCCGCGCGGGGTCGTCGCGATCGGCGCCCACGGGCCGGTCCGGCAATTCGCCCAGATCAGCGCGCCGGGGCTGATCGACGGGATCACGTTCGACACCACAGGCGACTTCGCTCATCGTCTCCTCGTTACGGTCAACGCCGGCTCGCGGACCACGGTCGAGGCGATCGATTGCCACGGCCGGGTGGCGTCGATCACTCGGCGTGCTCCGCGGGTCGAAGGCGGCCTCGCCGTCGCCCCGGCGAGCTTCGGCCGCTTCGCGGGCGATCTGATCGCGCCGGACGAGACGGGCGGACGGATCTTCGCGATCACGCCGCGCGGCAAGACGCGGCTGCTCGCGGTCTCGGGCCTGCCGCACGGTCCCGACATCGGCGTCGAGAGCGCCGGCTTCGTGCCGGGCGGCGCGGTCGACGCCATGCTCGCCGACCGCCTGACGCCCGGGAACCGCCACCCCGGCGACGACGTCGTGCTGCGGCTAGGGCCTGCCGCGCTCCACCGGGCTGGGGTGCGCGCCGGCGACCTGCTCGTCGCCACCGAGGGCGGTGCCCACGTGGATGCGGTCCGCTGTCGGGCGGGCGGGTGCCGTGTCTGGCACGCGGCGGACGGGCCGCCGGAGGCGCACGGCGAGGGTCACGTGGCGTTCGCTCCGGCGGGGTGACGACGCCCCTCCCCGCCGCCGCTACGTCCCGAAGCCGACGCGGTGCTCCTCGTGGTCGACGAGCACGTACACGATCCGGCTCAGGTCGAGCGCCACCGTGCCGTCCTCGGCGGTGAGGTCGTGCCATCCGTCGGTCCCCAGCGCCTGGCGCAGGCGCGTGAGCTCCTGCGGTACCACCCGCGCAGCCAGGACCTGACCACCGAGGAAGCCGATGCTGATCTTCTGCGCTTTCTCGTTTGCGTCGGTCATTGGAAGCTCCCTGGCTGGACGATCTCGGTCAGTACCCCGCCGGTCGAAGCCGGGTGGACGAAGGCTACGCGGGAGCCGCGGATCCCGTTGCGCGGATGCTCGTCAATCAGCTTCAGGCCGGCCGCGGCGAGCGCCACGAGCGTCTCCTCGACGTTCGCGACGCGGTACGCGACGTGGTGGAGCCCCGGGCCTTTCCGAGCCAGAAACTTCCCGACGGGCGTCTCGGGCCCCAGCGGCGCCAGTAGCTCGACGTGGCCGTCGCCCACGTCCAGGAGCGCCGCGTCGACGCCCTGCTCGGCGACCGTCTCGCGGTGCACGAGCAGCATCCCGAGCGCATCGCGATAGAGCTCGAGCGCCGACTCGATGTCCGTGACGGCGACGCCGACGTGGTCGATCGTGGACAGCATGCGCGCGGGAGGATACCCAGCGTCGGTACGCGCCCAGCGCCGGCGCGCTCAGCGCGAGAGCAGCAGGGCGTCCTCGGCCGGCACCCGGGTGTGCCCGATGTGGAAGCGCGCGCCCCGCAGCTTGAGTCGTCCGCCGGATTGCACGTCGCCGCCGACGAACGTGATGCGGTGCCGGTAGGCACGGGTCAGCCAGCGCCGCTTCACCCTCACCGCGCGGTCGGTCGTGTTGACGATCACGGCACAGCGTCCGAATGTGACCCCTCGGTAGTAGCACTGGGCAAACTCGCGGCGGTAGACGCCGGGCGCGACCTGGAGGTTGCGGTGCCCGCCCCGCGAGCAGACGTTGCCGGTCCCTTGCAGGCAGCCCACGCCTCTCGGGGAGCGCATCGTCTGCCGGGGCCGGGTCGGGACGATGCCCTCCTCGGGCCAGACCGCGAGGTCACGGTTGTCCTGCTCGAGGTCCGACCAGCTCACGATGTGCCCGCGGCTGTAGCCCAGGAGCACGCTGGCGGCCTGCATCCGGCGCGCGGACGGCGCGCCGTCGTGGTTGTAGGAGAGCAGGACCATGAAGTCGTCGGCGGTGTGGTCGACGTACGCCATCTCGTCGAGCATCGTCGGGTAGGCCCACGCCGAGTTGACGAGCAGGCCGTTGTTTTCGGGGACGTCCTCGGCGATCAGGCCGTTGACGAGATCGGGATGGCCGAGCAGCGGGAACGGCATGGTCAGCCACGGGTTGGCGCCGATCCCGTTATCGACCTCGAGGAAGGGGCTCCCGTCGAGGTGGGTGAGCCCGGTCGCCATCCGCTCGTGAGCGGCGAGGAGCTGATCGCCGGTGCTGATCTCCTGGCTCGTATCGAGGCCGGTGCCGAAGAACTGCGACTGGAGGCTGGCGCCCGTGTCATCCACCATGAGCCCGTCGTAGTCGTCGAAGCTCGTCTTGACGTAGGTGGCGAAGAAAGCGTCGGCGGCCGGGTTGGCCTGGTCGAGGTAGTAGCCACCGCCGTACGCCGACGTGCGCAGGCGGTGCGCCGCGTCGGTGTAGCCGGCTTGGTGCAGGAACCAGCTCTCGGGAATGGGAACGCGCGCCAGCGGACCGTCGGCGTAGACGATGCTGGGCTGGACGTAGGCGATCGCCTGGCAGTAGCGGACCCCACCGGCGTGGCAATTGGCCAGCACCTTGGGGTTTTCGGGCCCGCAGTTGCTCTCGGCGTAGGTCACCCAGGCGCGCACGAGCCCCGCGCTGGCGCCCCTGCCGCCGACGCAGCCGTCGTCATACGCCCACGTCGGTACGTGCCTCGGGATCGAGCGGGCGGAACGATGGGCCCTCGGTCGGTGCCGCGGTGCGCCGCTCGCCGTGCCCGCGAACAGCATCGCGGACGCGCAAGCGATCGACAGCAACAGGACGACGCGGATATGCATCGGGTGTCTCTGAAGGCGGGGAACCGGGTGCACGAGTCTCGTCGTGAGACTTCGGGCCGGCATTTATTACCCGCGGGGGCCCCAGCCAATCCGGCGCCGCCGAAATGTTCAAAATTCGGAGCGGAAGTCTCCGCAAAGACCGCGCAACGAATGGACGAAATGACGAGGGGATTGCGCGCTCAGCGCTTCGGCGAGCGCTCTGCGGGCTTCTCGGCGGTCGCTGCGGCGAGCCCGATCTCGCCGTGTCCGATCCGCGGCGGGGCGACGCTCGGGACGCCGTCCATGATCTCGTCGATGTCGCCTCGCTCGAGCACCTCGTTGCCGAGCAGCCGCGCCGCGAGCTGGTCGAGCTCCGCTCGGTGGCCGTCGAGGATCGAGGTGGCGGTCCGGAACGCCTCGTCGGCGAGGTCGCGGACCTCCTCGTCGCGTACGCGGCGCGAGGCCTCCGACGCGGGCCCGTCGGCGACGATCCGCAGCGAGGTGATGCCGGTGCCCATCGCGTAGTCGTGGACCATCGCGTGGGCGATCTCGGCCACCCGCTTCAAGTCGTCGCTGGCGCCGGTCGTGATCGACCCGAACACGAGCTGCTCCGCGGCGCGGCCGCCGAGCAACATCGTCATGAAGTCGATCAGCTCCTCGCGCGTCTTGAGGTAGCGGTCCTCCTCCGGGAGGTTCAGGGTGTACCCGAGAGCTCGGCCGTGAGGGACGATCGAGATCCGGTGGACCCGGTCGACCGACGGCAGCAGCTCGCCGCACAGCGCGTGGCCGGCCTCGTGGTAGGCGACGACGCGCTTCTCGTGGTCGGTGAGTGCGCGGCGCGACTGCATCCCGGCGACGACCCGCTCGAGCGAGGAGTCGAAGTCCTCCATCGCCACGTTCGGCGCGCACCGCCGGGCGGCGAAGATCGCGGCCTCGTTGCAGATGTTCGCGAGGTCGGCCCCCGTCAGCCCCGCGGTCTGGCGCGCGACCAGCTTGAGGTCGACGTCCTCGGACAGCGGCTTGTTGAGCGAATGGACCTGGAGGATCCGTTCGCGGCCGAGGACGTCGGGCGGTGAGACGAAGATCTGGCGGTCGAAGCGACCCGGTCGCAGGAGCGCCGGATCGAGCTTCTCGAGCAGGTTCGAGGCGGCGATCACGACGACGTCCTTGCGCGCCGTAAAGCCGTCCATCTCGACCAGCAGCTGATTGAGCGTCTGGTCGCGCTCGCCGCTGATGTCCATCCCGCGGTGCCCCCCGACGGCGTCGAGCTCGTCGATGAACACGATCGCCGGGGCGTGCTGGCGCGCGATCTTGAAGAGGCGCCTGATGCGGGCCGCGCCGAGGCCGGCGAACATCTCGACGAACGACGCCGCCGACTGCGAGTAGAAGCGCGCGCCGGACTCGTGGGCCACGGCCTTCGCGAGCAGCGTCTTGCCGGTGCCGGGCGGCCCGTGCAACAGGACGCCCTTCGGCACCTTCGCGCCCATCTCACGAAAGCGCTTGGGGTCCTTCAGGTAATCGACGATCTCGCGCAGCTCCTCCTTGGCCTCGTCGGAGCCGGCGATGTCGTTCCAGCCGATCGGAGGCGAGGACTCCGGTTTGATCTGAACCGGCTTGGTCCGTGGCATGTAGCGGATCAGCGCGAACACCGCCACCACGAGCAAGCCCATGAACACGATCGGCAGCCACTGCAGCAGGAACGTCTGAACGTCCGGCGCCCACAGGAAGTTCGCGAATGTCATGGACCATTAACGATGATCGGCACCGCGGACTGCTTACTGAACCCTCTCCAGCCGTGGATTCGGCGAATATGCCCGTCCGACCTTCGCGCACGGACGGCCTTCGACGATCACGATGTCCGCGGTGAAGTCGTTCTCGCCCCGGATCAGCGAGGACCCGACCCCGTAGGCGTCGACGGCGACGCCGGCCGCCTCGAACTCGCGGATCCGGGCCGCGGTGAAACCGCCGCTGGCGACGATCCGGACGTCGCGGAAGCCCGCGCCGTCGAGCGCGCCGCGCACCTTCTCGACGAGCCTGGGATTGACGCCGTTCGGCCTGAAGCCGCCCATCTCCTCCCACAGCGAGTGGTCGACCAGATCCTCCGAGGTGTCGAGCCGGACGCCCCACAGGTTCGGGCCGAGCGCGTCGGCGACGTCCAGCGCGGTCCGAACCGAGTCGTTCTCGAAGTCGACGAGCACGGTGATGTTCATCTCGCCGTAGAAGCGGTCGGCGAACACCTTCGCCGCCTTGACGGTGTCGCCGCCGTACGCGGCGATCAGGCCGTGCGGTACCGTGCCGATCCCGCGGCCCCCCCACCACGACGCCTGGGCATCGGTGGAGACGCCGATCGCGCCGGCGACGTGGGCGCTCCAGCCGTCACCGGTCTGCACGAGCCAGTGATCGTGGCGCGCCGGGAAGTAGAAGATCTGCTTGCCCCGGGCTGCCTCCACGACCTCGAGCACGTTGCTCATCACCAGCGAGCGGCGCGCCATCACGCCGAGATAGGCCGTCTCGAGGTGCGCGAACAGGCTGTAGTCGCCCTCGATCGTCATCACGGTCTCGCGCGGGGAGATCGGGTCGCCCTCGTGCAACGCATTGACGACGAGCTCGTCCCAACCGCCGATCCACCGCTCGCCGTCGGCCCGGCCCGAGCACAGTTTCAGGATCGCGATCGCCTCGTCGATTCCGCCGAGGACCGAGTGGCGCTTCTGGAAGGCCTGCATCGTCACCCGGGGGTGATGGTCGTCCTCCTCGAGCAGCTGCTTGGTGTAGACGAAGTAGGCGTCCGAGTAATAGCCCTCGCGAAGCCTCTGCACCGGCAGCCGGAAGACGGCGGGATCCAGACGCGTCGTCGTCTCCGTCGCCATGGGCGGAGTCTATTTAGTTGTTAGGAGGGGGCCGCATTCGCGGCCCCCTTTGGTGTCGCCCGGGCTACCCGACGACCGTGAAGGTGCGAATCTTGCTGACAACCTCGCACCCCTTGGCCTTGCACAGCGGCGCGACGTGCTGGGCCTGCCAGTAGTACTTGCCCGGCGTCACCGCCCAGTAGCCGGGGAAGTTGAATGGGGTCGTGTAGATCCACTCGCCGCGATGACCCTTGCGCGGCTTGAGCGCCACGAAGTCGCACTGGCCCGAGCTGCAGCCCTTGTACTGGGTCAGCCGACCAAAGCGGTTGAGCTTCTTCTTCGGTGCGATCGTCACGTACACCGGGCGCACGCTCTTGGGGACGCCGGGGTCTTTGACGATCAGGGTGATGACACCCGCGTGCACCCGCTTGCCCGGTGACTTCAGCACGGGGTGGGAAAACGCCGAGCCGACTGCGACGGCCGCACCGGCGAGCACGACGGCCAGCACTCCGACCGCCGACAGAGCCGCCTTGGGCCACAGACGCGTGGTCACTTTCGGTACCTCCTCGTTGTCTAGCCCGGCCGCGAGCGCCAATTTAGCGATGTTCGAGGTGTCGGCGTCGCGTCACTGGACTGGCGGAAATTGCCGTGGTAGCCTCGGCTGGCGATGTTTGAACGCTCTCGACCGTGACTGCAATCCCAGCCGCCGCGCGCTGATCGCGCCGGCCGCTCGCGCCGTCCCGTCGTTTCCGTCCTTCCCGTCGAGAGTGTGTGATGAGTTTGTACCTGCGCGTTCTGCGCCACCAGAGTTTCCGGTATCTGTTCCTTGGCCAGGCGGCCAGCGCCGTCGGCGACCGCGTCGTCGTCGTCGCGCTGGCGCTGTTCATCACGCAGCGCACCGGCTCGCCGACCGACCTCGGTCTCGTCCTCGGCGCCCAGACGCTCCCGCTCGTGACGCTGCTGCTGCTCGGCGGCGTGTGGGCCGACCGCCTCCCGCGCCACCGGATCATGGTCGCCACCGATCTGACACGGGCGGCGCTGCACACGGTGGTCGCGGCCCTGATCTTCGCCGGGACGATCCAGATCTGGCAGCTGATCGTGATCGAGGCGCTGTTCGGCGCGGCACAGGCGTTCTTCCAGCCCGCCTACAGCGGCCTGCTCCCGCAGACCGTGCCCGAAGGGCTGATCCAGGATGCTCGGGCGCTGACCGAGTCGATGGCGAACCTCGCGTTCCTGATCGGACCGGCGCTCGCCACGGCGCTGGTGCTCGGGATCGGCGCCGGCGAGGCGTTCGCGTTCGACGCCGCCACGTTCGTGCTCAGCGCCCTGCTGCTGATGCGCGTCCGTCCACGCCCCCGCGGTGAGGCGCCCGAGCCCGAGTCGGTGGTGCAGGAGCTGCGGGCGGGCTGGCGCGAGGTCCGCTCGCGCACCTGGGTGTGGGTGACGATCGCCGTGTTCTCCGGCGCGGTCTTGTGCGTGTACGCGCAGTGGTACGCGCTCGCGCCGGTGATCGCGCGCGACGTCTACGGCGGCGCGGGAGTCTTCGGCCTGCTCGAAGCCGTGGCCGGCGTCGGCGCCGTCTGCGGGGGCCTGCTCGGGATCAGCTGGCGTCCGGCCCGTCCGCTGTTCGCCGGGATGCTGCTGGTGCTCGCGTGGCCCGTGCAGGACGGCGTGTTCGCGCTCGGCGCTCCGCTGGCGCTGGTCGTCGTCTGTGCCTTCGCGACCGGGTTCGGGTTTTCGCTGCTGATGATCTGGTGGGAGACGGCGCTCGCCCGGCACATACCGGCGAGCGCGCTGTCGCGCGTCAGCGCGTGGGACTGGATGGGGTCGCTCGCGCTCCTGCCGCTCGGCTTCCTGCTGGCCGGACCGCTGGCGGCCGCGTTCGGGGCGCGGACGGTCCTCGGGGTCGGGAGCGTGATCGGCTTCGTCCTGCTGCTCGCGGGCCTGTGGCCGCGCGAGACGCGCGAGCTCGGCGAATTCGGCTCAGCCGAGGAGCTCGCGGGGAAGATGGGCGTAGAAGTCCGCAGCGAAGCCTAGGTCCCGGACGTCGATCCGCTCGTCGGCGCTGTGGACCAGCTGCGCGGCCTCGAGCAACGGCATGTAGCGCTGCGGGAAGAATCCGTAGGCGACGCAGTCCGGGAACGCCTCGCGGAACCAGCGCGAGTCCGAGAAGCCGGGCAGGATCACCGGGACCGTGTCGGCGTCGGGGTCGTTGGCTTCGATCCAGCGGTCGATCGCGGCCATGAGCTCGGTTTCAAGCGGCGAGCTGTTACCGACCACGGTCTCGGTGAACTCGAGCTCGAGGTGGTCGAGGTGGTCTCCGAGGACCTCCTCGATCCGGCGCCGGGCGGTGTCCTCGCCGTGGCCGGGAGGGACCCTGCAGTCGACCTTCAGGTACGCCCGGGATGGGATCACGTTCATCTTGTCGGAGGCGTGCGCCATCGTCGGCGTCATCGTCACGCCGAGCATCGGCTCGATTACCGTCAGCAGCGCCGGCTCGATCGCCCTGATCCGCTCGAGCGCGGGCTGCGGGTCCTCCGGGTCTCCGCCCAGCCCGCGCAGCAGGCCGGCGGGGCCGTCGGTCACGTCGAACCCGGGCTGGTGGGTGGCGAACCGCTGGAGCACCGGGGCGAGCTTCAGCAGCGCGTTCTCGCCGGTTCTGGGGAGCGACGCGTGCCCGGCCCTGCCGCGGGCGGTCAGCTTGAAGCGGAAGATCCCCTTCTCGCCGCAGCACACGCCGTAGCGGCGGTGGCCGTCGAGCTCGAACATGTCGCCGCCGCCCTCGTTGAGCAGCATGTCGCAGCGGACCTTGTCCGGATGCTGCTCGGTCAGCCAGCGGGCGCCGACGGCGCCGCCCGTCTCCTCGTCGGCGACGAACACGAGCTTCAGAGTCCCCTTTGCGGGTCGCCATCCGTCGCGCGCCAGCGCGACGCCCGCCGCCGCCTCCGCCGCGACCTGGGACTTCATGTCCAGGGCACCCCGGCCCCAGAGATAGCCGTCCACGACGTCGCCGCACCACGGGTCGTGTTGCCAGTCCGACGGATCGGCGAGCACCGTGTCGACGTGGCCGAGGTAGCACAGCGTCGGGCCGGGCTCCGCGCCTTTGAGATCGGCGATCAGGTTGGGGCGCTCGTCGCTCGTGCCCAGCATCTCCGTCTCGAATCCGGCTTCGCTCACGTACTCGGCGAGGTACTCGATCGCCTCTCGCTCGTTGCCCGGCGGGTTGACCGTGTTGAAGCGGACGAGGCGCTGGAGGACCGCGGTCGTCTCTTCCTGAAGGTCGGGCGTCATGGCTGGTGGAGCGTACTAGGGGTCGGCTTGGCGGCTGTCGACTCTCGGCCCGCGGGGAGGGCAGCGGGCGCGATCGCACTCGCCCAGAAACATGCATAGCACGACAGTTCCGGCTCGAATGGCGAGGCCTGTCGAGCTATGCATGAAGAGCATGCGTAATACGACAGGGCTCGGATGTGGCGCCGGTGTTGTTGTGCTGTGCAGGTTTCCCGTGACACTCTCGCCACAAAGTCGCGGGTTTGGGTGCAGGACCTGGTCGACAGCGGGCCCGCCCGACCCCCCAGCACCCTCACCCACCCTCCTTCCCTGCGCCGTTTACCGAGCCGATCGCCACTCATGGCCACGAGGCGCGCCACTACGATCCCGCGCTGTGGCTGACGATCTCGCGCTGGCGCTCGAGTTGGTGGACCTCGCGGATGCGATGACGCTGAGTCGCTACCGCGCGGACGATCTCGTGGTCGTGACCAAGCCGGACCTGACGCCCGTGACCGAGGCCGACCGGGGCGTCGAGGAGGCGATTCGCGAGCGGCTCGCCGCGATCCACCCCGACGACGCCGTGCTAGGCGAGGAGTTCGGGACGACGGCGGGCGGCGGCAACACTCGCCGCTGGATCATCGACCCGATCGACGGCACCAAGAACTACGTGCGCGGGATCCCGGTGTGGTCGACGTTGCTGGCGCTCGAGTCCGATGGCGAGGTTGTGGTGGGAGTGGTCTCGGCTCCGGCGCTGCGCAGGCGCTGGTGGGCATCGAGCGGCGCCGGCGCCTTCGTGGACGACGGACTCGGGGTCGCCCCCCGCGCGCTGCGCGTATCCGCGGTGCGCGAGCTTCGTGACGCACAGCTTTGCTTCTCGGAGCTCGTGGGCTGGGATGAATCGGTGGGGCTGAGCCGGCTGCTGGAGCTCGCGCGCACGTGCTGGCGAACGCGCGGTTTCGGAGACTTCTGGGGCTACATGCTCGTCGCCGAAGGCGCCGCGGAGATTGTCTGCGAGCCCGAGGTCTCG
The DNA here is from genome assembly GCA_963810015.1 of uncultured Solirubrobacterales bacterium. Lineage (GTDB taxonomy): Bacteria > Actinomycetota > Thermoleophilia > Solirubrobacterales > Solirubrobacteraceae > Palsa-465. Next base: position 68,403 of record CAWEMC010000025.1, on the reverse strand, counting down.
CTCTGGGACCTCGCCGCGCCGCGGGTGATCGTCGAGGAGGCGGGGGGGCGATTCACCGACCTCGGAGGCGTCCCGACGGCGGCCGGAGGTGATGCACTTGCGACAAATGGACTTGTGCACGATGAGGCCCTGGCGATAATCGGCCGGGCTGGCGGCTAGCCGCCAACGGCTCCCGGGGTTCGGGGAGCCTGCCCCCGACCTCAGGGGAGCGGGCTCGAGACTCGCCGGCGCCGTGTTGACGGACCTCGGCTGCAAGGTCAAGACCACACACGCGGACAGCAAGACCGTGCACAAGGGCAACGTCATCAAGACGTCACCCGGCGCCGGCACACATCCGTTCGGCACCGCGGTCACTCTCCGGGTCTCCTCGGGGCGGAGCAAGAAGAAGCACAAGAAGCACCCGACGAGGCACCCGGCGCGGGTCTGATTTCTCAGCCGCTTCGCTCGCTCTCGGCTAGGCTGCGCCCCGGGCTGGGCCAACTCGTGGAGAGGAGTGACATGCGCAGGAGAGCTTCTTGCTTGTTCGGTGCGACGGCCGTCCTCGCGCTGGCGCTATCCGGCGTGGCCAGCGCGGACGTGACCTTGGGGAGCACGACGCAACCGAGCGGCTCATTCCTCGGGACGTGCTTCCTGAATGCAGATAACGGGATGGAGAACGACGTCGTCGTGCAGCTGACCGACAGCTCGGTCACCCGTTACACGGTGCCGGCGGGGGGCGAGACGATCAAGGAGTGGGGCACCAACACCACGGGCGACACGCCCGGGACTCCGCTCACGCTCGTGATTCTACGGCCGGCCGGTGCCAGCTACACGGTCGTCGGGGCTGACACGGAGACGCTGCCGAGCCGCCTGTTCAGCGATCAGGACTCCGTGTTCCTGCTGGCGCATCCGATCGTCGCGAACGCCGGCGACAAGCTCGGGCTCTACTCGAGTGCATCGGGATCGAACACTCCCCCCGTCTGCTACTTCGGCGGTGGCTCGACCCCGGATCCATTCGGCCTCGATGCGCTCACCGAGCCGTCGTCCCCGATGGCGGGTCAGTCGCTCTCGGAGGACGCAGACCAGGGCCCCAGCGGTCCCAACTTCATGCTCGACGTCGCCGTCAATCAGAACCAGGACGCGAGCGTGCGGACGACTGCCGGCCCGTCCACCGCCCCCACTGGGCGCACGGCGGTCCTGGCCTCGACCGTCACGAACGGGGGACCCACTACCGCGCCGATCACGTTCACCGATCGCGTGCCGGTCGGCTTGTCGATCGACTCGGCGGTGGCGGCGCAGGGGACCTGCGCGACCGGCGCTCAGACGGTCACCTGCACGATCAACGGGCTCGCCGCCGGGCAGTCGGCGCCCGTCGATGTCGTCGTCACCCCGACCGCCGGCGGCCACTACACGAACAACGTGTCGGTCACCTCGTCGGTACTCGACCCGAACGCGTCGAACAACACCGCGTCGGCGACGCTCACCGCGAGCGCGTCGGCGTCCGGCGCGTGCGTCGTCCCGAACCTCAAGGGCGCCTCCTCGAAGCTCGCCAAGACGGTGCTCAAGGACCTCGGCTGCAAGGTGAAGACCACCCGTCAGCGAAGCAGGCACGTCCGCAAGGGCGACGTGATCAAGACCAAGCCCGGGACGGGGACCCACCCGGCTCAGACGACGGTCAAGGTCGTGGTCTCATCCGGGCGGGGCAGGAAGAAGCACAAGAAGCACGGCGCGCGGGCCGCATACTTGTCGTATGGAGCGGCTCTTTGGCAACGATGAGGTGACCGACCGGCCGGCGGTGCGCGCCGACGCTCCGCTGGCGACCCGGATGCGGCCGCGCACGCTCGACGAGTTCGTCGGGCAGGACCGCCTGCTCGCGCGCGGGATCGGCCCTGCGGCGGGCGATCGAGGACGGCCACCCGCATTCGATGATCCTCCACGGGCCGCCGGGGAGCGGCAAGACGACGCTGGCGCGGCTCGTGGCCGAGGCGTCGGGCGCCGCGTTCGAGGAGGAGAGCGCGGTCCAGGCCGGCCGCGCCGAGGTCCGTGCGGTGATCGAGCGCGCGCGCGAGCGGCTGCGCGGACCGGGGACCAAGACCGTCTTCTTCCTCGACGAGATCCATCGCTTCAACAAGGCCCAGCAGGACGCGCTGCTGCCCGCCGTCGAGGAGGGTCTGGTGACGCTGATCGGCGCGACCACCGAGAACCCTTACTTCGAGGTCAACTCGGCGTTGATCTCCCGCACGCACGTCTATGAGCTCGAGGCGCTGACGGCCGTCGACATCCGGGCGTTGCTCGACCGGGCCGTCGCGCGCGGCGAGTGCGGAGACCCGGCGCTGATCGACCCCGAAGCGCTCGAGTTCCTGGCCGAGCGCTCCGGCGGAGACGCCCGCACGGCGCTGAACGGCGCTCGAGCTGGCGTGCGAGGCGGCCGGGGTCGGGCGAGCGCGTCACCCTCGCCCACGCCGAGGACGCGCTCCAGCGGCGGGCGCTGCTCTACGACCGCCAGGCGGACCGCCACTACGACACGATCTCGGCCTGGATCAAGGCCACCCGCGGCTCGGATCCCGACGCGTCGCTCTACTACCTGGCCGTGATGCTCGAGGGCGGCGAGGATCCCGCGGTTCATCGTGCGCAGGATGGTGGTGCTCGCCTCCGAGGACATCGGCAACGCCGACCCGCAGGCGCTGGTCGTGGCCACGGCGGCCGCGTCCGCGGTCGAGCACGTCGGGACTGCCGGAGTGCCAGTTCGCGCTGGCGCAGGCCGCGATCTACCTGTCGCTCGCGCCCAAGTCCGATGCCGCGAAGCGCGCGGTGATCGCCGCCCGAGACCACATCCGCGAGCGGGGCGCCGAGCCGCCCCCGCCGCTACCTGCGCTCCTCGACGCGCAGCGATCGCCAGTACGACAACCCGCATGGGCGCCCGGGCCACCTCTCGCCTCAGGAGCTGCTGCCCGACGCGGCGATCGGCGCGCGCTTCTACGAGCCCGACGACGCCGAGGCGGCGTCAGCGGGAGCGGCTCGAGCGGGATCCGGCAGGCCGCGGCGGACGCGTGACACGCGGCAGGCGCTAACCGCGGGCTACTCTTAGCCGATGCCCGCCCAGGCCTACAGCGGCAAGGAGTGCGTCTGCCAGTTCCGCAAGGGCATCTGCGACCAGTCGTGCGTGCGCGACATGCTCGAGACGCCGTTCTACATCGCCTGCCTGCGCCTGCAGGGCCGCCGGGCGCTGGTCGTCGGCGGCGGCGACGTCGGGCTCGAGAAGGTCGAGGGCCTGCTCGCCTGCGACGCCGACGTGACGCTGGTCGCGCCCGACGCCCACCCGGCAGCTCGTGCAGCTTGCCGCCGAGGGCTCGATCACGTGGCAGCGGCGCGAGTACCAGCGCGGCGACCTCGACGGGTGCCTGATCGCGATCGCCGCGACCGACGACACCGACGTCAACATCCGCGTGTTCGAGGACGCCGAGGCGCGCGCGATGCTGGTCAACGTCGTCGACGTGCCGCCGCTGTGCAACTTCATCCTGCCGGCGATCGTGCGCACCGGCCCGCTGGCCGTCGCGATCTCGACCGCCGGCGCCTCGCCGGCGCTCGCCAAGCGGATGAAGCGCGAGATCGGCGAGCTGTTCGGCGAGCCCTACGCGACGCTCGCGATCCTGCTCAACGACGCGCGCGGCTGGGCGAAGGCGACGCTGCCCACCTACCAGGACCGCAAGGAGTTCTTCGAGACGATCGTCAACGGCGAGCCCGACCCGATCGAGCTGCTGCGCGCCGGCGACGTCGACTGCGGTCGCGCGATCTGATCGCGGCGGCTCAGAGCAGCGTCCAGCGCGGCTGAGTGAGCGATCTGACCCATCTCGATGCCGCCGGGCGGGCGCGGATGGTCGACGTCGGCGACAAGGCCGTCGACCGAGCGCCGCGCGGTCGCCCGGGCGATCGTGCGGGTCTCGCCCGCAGACCGCCGCAGGCTCGTCGCTCGCCGGCGACGCGCCCAAGGGCGACGTCATCGGTGTCGCCCGGATCGCCGGCATCCAGGCGGCCAAGCGCACCTCCGAGCTGATCCCGCTGTGTCATCCGCTGGCGCTGTCGTTCGTCGGGGTCGAGGTGGCGTCGACGCCGACGGCGGGTGACATCGTGCTGACCGCCGAGGCGCGGACCACCGGACCGACGGGCGTCGAGATGGAGGCGCTGACCGCCGCCTCGGTCGCGGCGCTGACGATCTACGACATGGTCAAGGGCGTCGAGCGCGGCGCGGAGATCGAGCGCGGTGGTGCTGATCGAGAAGTCCGGCGGGCGCTCGGGGGAGTGGCGGCGCCAGGCGCGGTAGGCGATCGCGCGTCGCGTAAGCTCGCGGCCGCATGAAGACCGCGATCCTGACCATCTCGACGTCGGTGGCGGCGGGCGCGAACCGAGGACCGGTCGGGGCTGCGCTCGCCGCGCGGGCGCGGGCGGCCGGCGCCGAGGTCGTCGCCCGCGACGTCGTCGCCGACGACCGGCCGGCGATCGAGGACTGGCTGCGCGCGCGCACGCCGGCGGCGAGCGTCTCGCTGATCTTCACGACCGGCGGCACCGGTCTCACCCCCGACGACGTCACGCCCGAGGCGACGCGCGCCGTGATCGAGCGCGACGCGCCGGGGTTCGCCGAGGCGATGCGCGCCGAGTCGCTCAAGTACACGCCGATGGGGATCCTCTCCCGCGGCGTCTCGGGGATCGCCGGCCGGTCGCTGATCATCAACTTCCCGGGCAACCCGAAGGCGATCGGCGAGCTGTTCCCGGTGATCGCGCCGGCGCTCGAGCACGCCGTCGCGACGCTGCACCGCGAAGGTGGACGACGCCGACGGCCATTGAGCTGCGCGGGCCTCGACCCGCCACTTCGGCGAGCGGACCGCGCTGCGCGACGTCTCGCTGCACGGTCCCGGCGGGCGCGACGCTCGCCGTGCTCGGCCGCAACGGCGCCGGCAAGTCGACGCTGCTGCGGATCCTCGCGACGCTGCTGCGCCCGCACGGCGGCGAGCGTCGCGCTGTTCGGCGAGCCGCTGCCGCGGCGGGCGTTGGCGGTGCGCGGCCGGCTCGGGCTGCTCGGCCACGAGCCGCTGCTGTACCGCGACCTGACCGGGCGCGAGAACCTCCGCTACCACGCCCGCCTGCACGGCGTCGCCGCGAGCGCGTCGAGGAGCTGCTCGGCGGCGGTCGGGATGGAGCGGCGCGCCGACGACCCGGTGCGCCTGCTCAGCCGCGGGATGGTGCAGCGGCTCGCGGTCTGCCGCGCGGTGCTGCACGGCCCGCAGCTGCTGCTGCTCGACGAGCCGCGCGCGAACCTCGACCCGGCGGCCGGCGAGCTGGTCGAGCCGCTGATCGGTCGCGCCAGCGGGCGCACGCGCGTGATCACGAGCCACGACCCGCAGGCGGCGCTCGCCGAGGCCGACCTCGTGCTCGGCGCTCAAGGACGGCGCGCGGCGCTACGTCGGCGCGCCGCCGGCAGCTCGACGACGGCACGCTCGAGGAGCTGTACGCGTGAGGACCGCGCTGCGCGGTCCTGCGCAAGGACCTGCTGCTCGAGCTGCGGACGCTCGAGACCGTGCCGGCGATGGTGCTGTTCTCGCTCGACGACGTTCGTGATCTTCCACTTCGGCCTCAACCGGGACACGATCGACGGCCAGCTCGCCGCCGGCGTGCTGACCGTCACGCTGCTGTTCGCGGCGATGCTCGGGATCAACCGGCTGTTCGTCGCCGAGCGCGAGCAGGGCGGGTTCGACGCGTTCCTGCTCGCCCCGGTCGACCGCACCGCGCTGCTGATCGCCAAGGCGGCGGCGCTGTTCATGTTCCTGGCCGTGCTCGAGGTGATCGCGGTGCCGGCGTTCGCGCTGCTGCTGCTCGGCCGTCGCTCGGGCCGCCGCTGCCCGGCCTGGTCGCTGGTGCTGGCGCTCGCCGATCGTCGCCTTCGCGGTGATCGGCACGCTCGTCTCGGCGATCGCGGTCCACACCCGCGCGCGCGACCTGATCGGCCCGATCATCGGGCTGCCGCTGCTGATCCCGGCGCTGATCGCGACCGCTCGCGGCGATCGGGCCGCTGCTGGCGCCGCACACCGTCGGGCTCGCCGCCAGGCAAGTGGCTGGCGGTGCTGGCTCTCTATGATCTGGTGTTCGCCCTGCTCGCCTACGCGGTGTTCGACTTCCTGCTGGAGGACTGAGCTGCCGTCGACGGCACCTACGGCCGGCGGCCTGCGCGGCCTCGCGATCGCCACCGTCGCGACGATCACGCGTCGCGCTGGCGCTCGTCTTCTTCTACGCGCCGCTCGACGCCGACCAGGGCTTCGTGCAGAAGATCTTCTACATCCACGTGCCGCTGGCGATCGTGTCGCTGTGCGGGTTCGTGCTCGGCGGCGTGTTCGCGATCGGCTACCTGCGCACCGGCGACCGGCGCTGGGACATGCGCTCCTACGTGCGCGATCCACATGTCGCTGATCTTCGCGGTCGGCGGGCTGATCACCGGCTCGATCTGGGCCAAGGCGTCGTGGGGCCACTGGTGGGTGTGGAACGAGCCGACGCTGGTCTCCTACCTGATCGTGATCCTGCTGTTCGCACCTACCAGCCGCTGCGCTTCTCGATCGAGGATCCCGAGCGCCAGGCGCGGTACGCGAGCGTGTTCGCGATCGTCGCCGGCGCGTTCGTGCCGCTCAACTTCATCGCCGTGCGCCTCGCCCGCAGTACGTGCACCCGCGCGTGCTAACCTCGAGGGCGGCACCCTGCCGGGGTCGATGCAGCTCACGTTCTACGTCTCGCTGCTCGGGATCGCGCTGCTGTTCGCGACGCTGTGGAAGTACGAGATGGCGGCCAAGAGACGCCCGCATCGCAGACTCCGGCGGCTGCGGCGCACGCTGCTCGGCGATGACGCGCGTCCGACCGCTCGGACGGAGCGCCGCGCCCGTCATGATCGCGCTCCTGTTCGCCGAGGCGCCCGCGCTGCCGCTGCACACGGCCGGCCAGTACGTCGCCGCCGCCTACATCGTGTTCGTCGCGCTCGATCCTGGTCTACGTCGCGATCATGGCCAGCAGGCTGAGCCGCACCCAGCGCGAGCTGCGCGAGCTGCGCCGCGAGCTCGAGGCGCGCGGCCGAGCCGAGCGCGGCCGAGGACGCCGAGCGCGACCGGGAGCCGCGGTCGCGATGAGCGAGCTGCTGGCGATCGGCGTCTCGCACAAGACCGCGCCGGTCGAGGTGCGCGAGCGGCTCGCGCTGACCGACGCACGCGCCGCCGAGTTCCTGCGCGATCTGCGCGGCGCCGCCGAGATCCAGGAGGCGGTCGCGATCTCGACCTGCAACCGCACCGAGCTGTACCTGGTCGTCGGCGACCCGGTCGAGGCCGAGAGCACGGTGCTGGCGATGCTCGCCACGCCAGGCGGGGATCCGGCCGACCGCGCTCGCCCCCGCGATCTACTCGCACCGCAACTGCGACGCCGCGCGCCACCTGTACCGCGTGACGCGCCGGGCTCGAGTCGATGATCGTCGGCGAGGCCGAGATCCAGGGCCAGGTCAAGCGCGCCTACGAGGCCGCGCTCGAGCACGGAGACCACCGGCCCGCTCACCAACCACCTGTTCAAGGCGGCGCTCGCGACCGGCAAGCGCGTGCGCACCGAGACGGCGATCGGCGAGCGGCAGCTGAGCCTGCCGTCGGTCGCGGTGACGCTCGCGCGCGAGCTGCTCGGCGAGCTCGACGGCCGCGAGGTGGTGATCATCGGCACCGGCGAGACGAGCGAGCTGACCGCGCGCGCGCTCGCCGACAGCGGCGTGCCGCACGGTGTTCGTCGCCACCCGCCGGCGCGACCGCGCGATCGAGCCTCGCCGCGCCGCTACGGCGGCACGAGCGTCACCTTCGACGAGCTGCCCGCAGGCGCTCGAGCGCGCCGACATCGTCGTCTCCGCGACCTCCTCGCCGCACCTGCTGATCGAGGCGCGCGAGCTGGCCGAGGTGATGGCCGCGCGCGACCGGCGGCCGATGCTGCTGATCGACCTCGCGGTGCCGCGCGACATCGACGCCGCGTGCGGCGAGATCGAGGGCGTCTCGCTGTACGACATCGACGACCTCCAGGCGGTGATCGCCCGCAACCGCAGGGTGCGCCAGGCGCGAGGCGCGCAAGGCCGAGGGGATCATCGAGGAGGAGATCCAGCAGCTTCGCGACCTGGCTCGGGCTCGCTCGAGGTGCTGCCGACGCTCGCGGCGCTGCGCAGCGCACGCGACCGAGATCGCCGAGCAGGTGGTCGCGCGAGAACGACGGGCAAGTGGGAGTCGGCCTCGCCGCGCGACCTCGAGCGCGTCGAGGCGATCGCCCGCGCGATCGTCAACCGCCTGCTGCACGACCCGACGGTGCGGATGAAGGAGCTGCGCGACGACCGCGTCCACGCGCGCATGGCGCTGGTCCGCGACCTGTTCGGGCTCGAGCGACGAGGAGCACGGGCTGCGCGACGCGCCCGCGAGCCGCCCGAGCGACCTCGCCGAGGTCCGGCGAGCTCCGCGACCGCCGCCGGCGGTGATCCGGATCGGCACGCGCGGGAGCGCGCTGGCGCTCGCGCAGGCCGAGTGGGTCGCCGAGCGGCTCGGCGGCGAGGCCGAGCTCGTCACGATCACCACCTCGGGCGATCGCGGCGGGCTCGCGGCGACAAGTCGCGCTGGGTCTCCGAGCTCGAGCGGGCGCTGCTCGACGGCGAGATCGACGTCGCCGTGCACTCGGCCAAGGACGTCCCGGCCGAGCTGGCCGACGGGCTCGAGCTCGTCGCGATCCCCGGCGCGCAGATCCGCGCGACGCGATCTGCGGCGCGCGCGTCGCTGGCCGAGCTGGCCCCGGGGCGCGGGTCGGGACCAGCAGCCTCCGGCGCGCCGCCCAGCTGCGCGCGCTGCGCGACGACCTCGAGGTCGTCGAGCTGCGCGGCAACGTCGACACGCGGCTGCGCAAGCTCGCCGACGGGCGAGGTCGACGCGCTCGTGCTGGCGCTCGCCGGGCTGCGAGCGGCTCGGGCGCGCGACGCGAGGCCGGGGGCGTGCTCGACGAGCTCGTGCCGGCCGCCGGCCAGGGTGCGCTGGCGCTCGAGGCGCGCGCCGGGGCGCTCGAGCCGTCGGCGCTCGACGCGCTGTGCGACGATCCGACGCGACGCGCCTGCGTGCTGCGCCGAGCGGGCACTTGACGCGCGCGCTCGGCGCCTCGTGCAACACCCCGGTCGGCGCGCATGCGCGGGCCCGCGTCGGCGGACGGCACGTGGAGCTCAGCGCCTGGGTCGGGCTGCCCGACGGCTCGGAGTGGATCGCGGACCGGCTGCGACGGGCCCGCGGACGAGCGTCGGCGCGCGACGTCGCCGAGCGGATGCTCGCCGCCGGCGCCGGCGAGCTGCTGCGCCGAGCCGCAGCTGCGGAGCATGGCGGCGATGACCGTCTACCTGGTCGGCGCCGGGCCCGGGCGATCCCGGGCTGATGACGCGCCCGCGCGCTCGAGCTGATCGCCGCGCGCCGACGTGATCGTCTACGACCGGCTGATCCCGCGCTCGGCGCTCGACGGCGCGCGGCCCGACGCGCGAGCTGATCTACGCCGGCAAGGAGGGCGGCGGGCCGTCGGTGCCGCAGGCGGAGATCGACGCGGCTGCTGGTCGAGCACGGCCGCGGCGGCCGGACGGTCGTGCGGCTGAAGGGCGGCGACCCGTTCGTGTTCGGGCGCGGCGGCGAGGAGGCCGAGGCGCTGCGTCGCCGCCGGGATCGCCGTTCGAGGTCGTGCCCGGGGTGACCGCCGGGGTCGCCGCGCCGGCGTACGCCGGGCATCCCGGTCACCCACCGCGATGCCGCCAGCGCGGTCGCGTTCGTGACCGGCCACGAGGATCCCGACGAAGCCCGAGTCGGCGCTCGACTGGGCGGCGCTGGCGGCGTTCCCCGGGACGCTGGTCGTCTACATGGGCGTCCGCCAGCTCGAGGCGATCGCGGAGCGGCTGATCGCCGGCGGCCGCTCCGCGGACGAGCCCGCGGCGCGTCGTCCAGCGCGGCACGCTGCCCGGACCAGCGCGCGGTCGCCGGCGACGCTCGCGACGATCGCCGCGCGGCCGCGGCCGCGGCGGATCCGGGCGCCGGCGATCGCGGTGTTCGGTCCGGTCGCGGCGCTGCGCGAGCGGCTCGCACTGGCTCGAGCGCCGGCCGCTGCACGGCGTGAGCGTCGCGGTCACCCGCGCCCGGGCGCAGGCCAGCGGCCTGGCCGCGCGGCTGCGCGCGCTCGGCGCCGAGGTGGTCGAGGCGCCGGCGATCCGGATCGTCGCCGCTCGCCGGTGACGCGCCCGAGCTCGGCGGCTACGACCTCGTCTGCCTGACCAGCCCCAACGGCGTGCGGGCTGCTGTTCGAGCGGCTGGCGGCGGCCGGCCGCGACGCCCGGGCGCTTGGCCGGGCGCCCGGGTCGCGGCGATCGGCCCCGGCACGGCGCGCGGCGCTGCGCGAGCACGGCGTGACCGCCGACGTCGTGCCCGAGCGGTTCGTCGCCGAGGGCCTGGTCGAGGCGCTGGCGGACGTGCCGGTCCGGCGGGCGCTGGTGGCGCGCGCGGCCGAGGCCCGCGACGTGCTGCCCGACGCGCTGCGCGCGCGCGGCGCCGAGGTCGACGTGCGTCGCGCTGTACGAGACCGTCGCCGAGCCGCTCGACGAGGCGGCAGCTCGAGGCCGCTCGAGCGCGCCGACTACGTGACGTTCACCTCGTCGTCGACGGTCACGTTCTTCTTCGATGCCGGCGGGCGACCGGCTCGGGCGAGGACGCGCGCCTCGTGAGCATCGGGCCGGTGACGAGCGCGGCGCTGCGCGAGCACGGGCCGCGAGCCCGACGTCGAGGCCGAGCGGCACGACATCGACGGGCTGGTGGAGGCGCTGGTGGCCGACTTCAGGAGCTAGACAGGCGCCGGGGGGAAGGGAGGGCGCGATCGCACCCGTCCAGAACCTGCACAGCACGACAATGCCGCGGGAAAACCCGAGCCCTGCCGTGCTGTACATGCAGAGCACTGGTTAATACGACGGGGCTCGACGCCAGCACCGAGCTTGTCGTCTTATGCAGCATTTGAGGCCCCGGATCCCGCGATTGGACCCCACCGGCCCCCCCTTCCCCGGCGCCGTTTACCGGGCCGCCCGCCAATCGGGGCTGCGGGCGCTGAAAGCGTCCGCGGGCCTAGAGTCGACAGCTCCGAAGCCGGCCCTCGACCGCGACCGAACCGGGCGCGAAAGCCACACCACAGGGCGCGCCCCCAAAGGCGCGCCCCTCTCCCCGGAACCGAGCAGCCCGTCCGTCCGCCGCAACTCTCGCGCCACCGCCGGGTTCTTCGAGGGCGAGTTCCCGATCAAAAGCTTCGAAGGAGTTGTGGATGTCACGAATCTCTCGCAGCACCCTGTCGGTGCTGGCCGCCACGCTGAGCCTGATGGCCTTGACGTCGGCTTCGGCGGCGGCGAAGCCCTTCCACGTCACCGGTACCAGCACGACGCTCACGCCGGCGTCGCAGCTGGCGGGCTTCCTCGCCTCGCATCACGTCACGGTCAGCGCGATCGGGCCGGCCACGATCTCGAACGGCGCGGTGATTCTGCCGATCGCCGGCGGGAAGGTGTCGAAGTCCACGAACAACGGCGTGCTGCGCCACACCGGCGGTCTGAAGTTCACCGTGGGCGCCCGCTCGTTGGCGGTCACTCACTTCGTCCTGATCGCTCACAACTCGCACGGCCGCCTGCTGGCTTGGGTCGGTGGACGGCGCATCACGATCGCGCGCCTGATCAATGCCTCGCACACGGTCTCCGGTAGGTCGGGGACGCTCACCGGCGAACTGACGCTATCGGCCGCCGCCGCCCACAAGATCAACAGGCGGCTCGGTAAGCACATCGTCACCGCCGGCACGGAGCTCGGCACGCTGACCAGCTCGGTGACGGTCGCGTAAAGCCCCCCCGGGGTTTCTGTTCATCGATCGGCGCGGCAACTGCATCGCTCGGCGCCGCCCAACGTTAGGATCGCAGTCATGAGAATTCGAGTGTTGTTCGCAGCCCTGATCGTGGCCGCGTTCGCGGCGTGCGCCGTCGCAGCCCCGGCCGGGGCCCGGACGGTGTGGCTGTGCTTCCCGGGCAAGAAGCCGGACCCCTGCACGCCCGGTCCGTCGACGACCGTCTACTCCCCGACTCTGACGAAGCTCCGGGTCGAGCATCCGAAGGCCGTGAAGAAGCCAAAGATCGATTGCTTCTACGTCTACCCCACGGTCAGCGACCAGAAGACAGGCAACGCGAACCTGCACGTCGACCCCGAAGAGAAGTCGATCGCGCTCTACCAGGTGGCGCGATACTCGCAGTACTGCCGGGTGTTCGCCCCGATGTACCGCCAGGTGACGCTTGACGGCATCGGCCTGGGCACGCCGACGACCAAGCCGAACCCGGCGCTTGCGCTGGATGACGTCGAGGCGGCGTTCCACACCTACCTGACGAGGTACAACCACGGCCGCGGGTTCGTGCTGATCGGCCACTCGCAGGGCTCGTTCGTGCTCGAGTCGCTGATCGCCAAGGCGGTCGACCCGAAACCGGCCGTGCGCCGGCGCCTCGTGTCAGCGATCCTGATGGGCGGCAACGTGCTGGTGAAGACCGGCACCGGCGTCGGTGGATCCTTCAAGCACATCTCCGCGTGCCGCTCGAAGAACCAGCTCGGCTGCGTGATCGCGTTCTCGACATTCGACATGACGGTCCCGTCCCCCAGCCTGTTCGGCCGCACCACCGTGCCGGGCGACTCGGTCCTGTGCACGAATCCGGCGGCGCTCGCCGGCGGCAGCGCGCTCGTCGACCCGATTTTCCCGAGCGCGCCGTTTGATCCGCAGAGCACACTCGCGGCCGGCATCAAGCTGCTGGGTCTCACGCAGCCGACGCCGAACACGGTGTGGTCCACGGAGCCCGGCTCCTACCGAGCGGCGTGCTCGTCGGCCGGTGGCGCGAACGTGCTCCAGATCACGGCGCAGGACGGAGCTCAGACGGCCAAGCCGAGCCCGACGCCAGAGTGGGGCCTCCATCTGCTCGACGCGAACGTCGCCCTCGGCAACCTGATCGCGATCATGAAGTCGGAGGCCGCTGCGTTCACCAGGAGCGGGCGGTAGCCTCGGGAGCGCGTGAGCGCTCCGGTCATCACGTTCCTGTCCGACTACGGACTCGCGGACGACTTCGTCGGCGTGTGTCACGGGGTGATCGCGACGATCTGCCCGGAAGCGCGCGTGATCGACGTCACCCACGGGGTGGGCCGGCACGATGTGCGCGCGGGCGCCTTGATCCTCGCCGGCGCGCTGCCGTACCTCCCGGTCGGCGTCCACCTCGCCGTGGTCGATCCCGACGTCGGCGCCGAGCGTCGAGCGGTGGCGCTCCGGCTCGCCGATGAGCGCGTGCTCGTCGGTCCCGACAACGGGCTGCTGTCGCCCGCGGCGGACGTCGGAGGCGGCGCCGTGGAGGCGGTGGAGATCGCGACCTCGCCATTCCGGCTCGAGCCGGTCTCGGCGACATTCCACGGTCGCGACATCTTCGCGCCGGTGGCGGCGCGGCTCGCGGCCGGGGCCGCGCTCGCAGAGGCCGGTCGAGCCTTGCGATCCCGGCCGGCTCGTCGAGCTGGAGCTGCCGAGGCCGCGCCGCGAGGACGGGGACGCTCGTGTCGCACGCGCTGTACGTCGACCGCTTCGGCAACGTGCAGCTCGACGTCGAGCATGACGATCTCGCCGACTCGGGCGTCAAGCTCGGCCATCGCGTCGAGCTCGACCGTCGCCGTCCGGTGGCGCTCGAAGAAGCCCAGTTCGCTCGGACGTTCGCGGACGTCGGTCCCGGCCAGCTGCTCATCTACGAGGACGCCTATCGGCGGCTGGCGCTGGCGGTCAGCCACGGAGACGCGGCCGCGCGGCTGGGGCTCGCGGTCGACGACGAGGTCCGGATCACGCCCGAAGTGAGCCGAGCACTGGGTTGCGCCGCGGCTCCACCTCCGCCACATCGACTCGACCAACGCCCACGCCCGCGAGCTGGCTGCGCGCGGCGCGCCCCATGGCACGACGGTGACGGCAAGGCGAGCAGTCTGCCGGCCGCGGTCGCCAGGGCAGGACATGGGTCGCGCCTGCGGGCAGAGCGCTGCTGCTGTCGGTCGTGATCCGCGACCCGCTGCGGCTGCTGCCGCTGGCGGCCGGTGTCGCGACGGCCGAGGTCGTCGGTCCGCAAGCTCGGCTGAAGTGGCCCAACGACGTCCTGCTCGGCGGGCGCAAGGTGGCGGGAATCCTCGTCGAGGGCCGTCCGCAGGAGCGGTGGGCGGTGCTCGGCATCGGCCTGAACGTGGCGGTCCGAACGGAAGACTTCCCCGCCGAGCTGCGCGGGAGCGCGGGGACGCTGGGGCTCGAGCCGGACGCGATCGAGCCGACGCTCGAGCGGCTACTGGATTCGCTGAGCCGCTGGATCGAGGCCGACCCCGGCGACATCCTGGATGGGGTGCGGGCGCGCGATGCCCTGCTCGGACTGCCCGTGCGGTGGGCCGGCGGGCAGGGTGAGGCCGCCGGCGTCGATGGGACGGGCGCCTGATCGTCGAGACGGGCGCAGGCACGGGTCACGCTCGAGGCGGGCGAGGTCCACCTCGGTAGCAACACAGCTCGACTAGGCGGCCGCTTCGGCGCTGTGGTCCTCGGCGGCCGGTTCGTCGTCGAGGTCGTCGTCGGGCGGGTCGTTCGTCGTCGTCGTCCGAATCGGTCGTCGTCGCCAGAATCCTCGAGGTCGTCGTCGTCGTCGTCGTCGTCGTCGACGTCGGCGCCGTCCTCGTCGTCGCGGTCGAGCTCATCGACGTCATCCGTCGCGTCAATGCTCACCCCGTTGCCGTGTCGGTCCTCGTTCGTCGTCGGTCTCGAGCGGCCGTCGCGACCACGGCCGCCCTCCTCAGGCGGCACCTGGGCCCCGCCGCCGGGCTTCCGCCGCCGGCGGCCCTTGCCGCGCCGGCCCTTGGGGAAGTTGCGCAGCAGCTCGCGCGCCAGCGCGGCCGGCTTGCGCGCCATCCGGGTGCGGGCGCCGCGGAGCGCCTCCTCGGCCTCGGGCGTGTGCGCGAGCGCCGCCGCGAGCAGCGCCGCCGACAGCCGGCGGTCCTCCTTGCGCGCGGCGTGCACGAGCCGGCGGGCGTTGCGGGCGTGGGCGGCGCCGCTCGAGTTGACGAGCAGCCCGAGCAGCCGCTTGGTCTCGGGCCAGCGCTGGACCGCGTACTCCTCGTGGACCTCGCGCGTGTACTCGGCCATCCGCCAGATCCAGGCGTTGGCCTGGTCGCGGCGGCCGATGCGGCGCTCGGCGAGCGCCTGGAGCATGATCTTGACGCCCTCGCGGCGCTCGTCGCGCGGCCAGCCGGCCATGATGTCGATCGCGGTGTCGAACGCCTCGGCGTCGCGGCTGGCGGCGATCTCCTGGAGGGCCCGCAGGCGCAGCTGGGAGTTGCGGTTGCGCTGCAGCGCGGTCAGCAGGAAGCGGCGCTTGAGCTCGCCGCCGCGGTCGAAGTGGAGCATCGCCTTCGCGCGGCGCCAGCCGTTCGGCGCGACGCGCGCTCCGGCGAGCGCGGCCCACACGTGCTGCTCGCCGTAGTCGAGATGCTCGACCGCGATCCGCCACAGCTCGCGCTCGAAGACCTCGGCGCGCCGCTCGGGATCGGGCGTCACCGGCAGCACGCGGCGCTCGACGCGGACCCGCCGGCCGCGGCCGCGGCGCACCGGGCCGACGACGATCGCGCCGCCGCGGTAGACGTCGCGGTCGAGCAGCGAGTGGAGCGTCACGACCGGGTCGTCGTGCTTGGTCGCGGGGTGGACGAAGTCGATCGACGATCCCCGCCTCCTTGCCCGGATGGCGGCGGGTGACGCGGCCGACGCGCTGCTGGTAGATGCGCTTGGAGGCGGTCGGCGCGAGGTGCATGCAGATCGTCGCGCGCGGGCTGTTCCAGCCCTCGGCGAGCAGCTGGGCGTTGACCAGCACGTCGATCTTGCCGGACTCGTAGTCGGCGAGGATCCTGGCCAGCTGGCGCTTCGGCGTCTCGCCGGACACGGCCTGCGCCTTCATGCCGAGCTCGCGGAAGGACTGCGCGACGTTGTAGGCGTGGCGGACGCCGGCGGCAGTAGACGACGCCCGGGCACGCCGTTGAAGCGCGTCTTGTAGAGGTCGGCGATCGCCAGGTTGAACGGCGTCTGGTCGAGCAGTTCGGCCAGCATCTCCTGGTCGAACTCGGTGTCGACCTCGCCGCGGCGCAGCGGCACCTTGGCGATCGTGCGCACGCCCGGGCCGGGCGGGATCCGGATGCAGCGCAGCGGCGAGATCACGCCGCGGCGCGCGGCCTGCGCGAGATCGAAGCGCGAGGTCTGAGTCGGGAACAGGTCGGTGACGTGGCGGGCGATCAGCGCGCCGGTCGCGGTCATGCCGATGAAGATCGGGCCCGACCAGCCGCGGATCGCGGCCGAGGTCTTCTCGCCGAGCGCGGTGTGCGCCTCGTCGCAGATCACGATCGTGTAGGCGTCGGAGACCTTGCCCGCGTTGCGCACGAACCACTGGTAGGTCTCGACCGTGACCGGGCCGTTGGCGGCGTCGTGGCCGTCGAGCAGCGGCGCCGAGATCCGGTCGCGGTAGCCGCGGTCGCGCAGCTCGCCGTTGAACTGGTCGACGAGGTTGCGGCGGTGGGTCAGGATCAGGATGCCGCCGGTGCGCGAGGCCTCGACGAACCCGAGCGCCGCCACCGTCTTGCCGGCGCCGGTCGCGTGCTCGAACCAGAAGCGCCGGTCGGCGTTCGGGTCCTCGGGCTGCTCCGTCGAGCTGGATGTCCTCGTCGAGCCTCGTCGTCGTCCTGCCAGTCCTGCGGCTCCTCGTCCTCGTCCTCGCTCGTCGTCCTCGTCAGCTCGAGCTCGTCGTCCTCCTCGCCGGGGATCGCCGACGGACGCGAGCTGCGTCGGCTCCGGCGGCGCGGCGCGGCGTTCCGTTGCCGTTGCGCTTCCGTTGCCGTTGCGCTGGGCCTCGGCCAGCAGCGCGGTCAGCGTGCCCGGACAGCGCGTCGACCTGGTGGGCCGAGAGAACCGTCCCGTCGACGAGGTGCGGCTCCTCCTCGGAGAGCAGCCGCTCGAGCCCGAGCAGCAGCGAGAACTTCCGCCGCCACTCGATCGACGGCTGCTTGGCGCCGGCGTCGACCTCGGCCAGCGCAGCGTCGAGCGCCCGGCGCCGCGCGGAGCCGGGCGCAAGCGCGTCCTCGAGCGTCTCGCCTTCGTAGACGAAGCGCTCACGTGTGAAGCAGCTCTGCACGCGCGATCGCGGCAGGACTCGGAAAAGGGGTGGAATCACCCATGAGTTTGAAAGGTTGCGTCTGGAGTGAGCGAGCCGCGGCGGCTACGTCGTGGCGGCTCAAGTAGTCTCGGCAAGAGCCGAGCAAGGCGACGAGGTACTCCTCAGAAGCGATGCCCCCTCGCCGACTCTCCCTTAGAGGATAACGCCTATTTAAGCAGATCGGAGTAGCGGCTGGACCTACCGAGGCGTGTGGCAAGCTGTCGTCCGTGAGATAGCGCATGTCGTGTGCGGCCAGGATCGGAGCGGTGATCGCGGTGGTCGGTGCTCGCCGGATGCGGGGCGGCGACCGCCCGCAACGCCGCGCCGCCCGAGGGCACGTGACCAGGCCGCGTTCAAGGGCTCGCCGGCGCCGCTGGCGAGGCTGCACGCCCAGGCCAACCAGCTGCTCGGAGGGGGACCGCCGGCGTTCGAGGCCCGCCTGGCGGACTCCGGGGATACCCGGTCGTCGTCAATATGTGGGCGTCGTGGTGCGAGCCGTGCCAGTCGGAGTTCCCCGCCTACCAGCGCGCGTCGGTTGCCTACGGCCGTCAGGTGGCGTTCCTCGGCATCGACGGCAAGGACCAGAACACCGCCGCGGCCGCGTTCCTGCACAGGTTCCCGGTCACCTATCCGAGCTACATCGATCCGAAGGGAAGCATCGCGTCGGCCATCAACGCCTACCAGGCGTACTACCCGCAGACGTTTTTCTTCAACCGGCAGGGGAAGAAGGTCTTCGACAATGCCGGGCCGTATCTGAGCGCGCGGCGCCCTGGAACGGGACATCCGGCGGTACGTGCTCTGGGATGACGTGGACGATCGTCTACGAGGTCCGCCGGCGTCCGGGGCGACGGACGAGATGGCGGCCGCGCTCGAGCTTCGCCACGACGTCTTCTGCGTCGAGCAGGGCGTGCCGGAGCACGAGGAGCTCGACGGACGCGACCACGACGGGATCCACCTGGTCGCGGTCGCACGGCGGTGAGCTGCTCGGCACCTGCCGGCTGCTGATGGTCGGCACGACGGCCCAGTTCAGCCGGCTCGCGGTGCGAGAGTCGATGCGCCGCCGCGGGAATCGCCACCGCGCTGCTCGAGATGGCCGACGAGGAGACGCGTGCGCTCGGCGGGCGGCGGCTCGTGCTGCACGCGCAGACCTATGCCCAGGAGCTGTACGAGCAGGCCGGGTACCGGCCGCGCGGGCGGATGTTCACCGAGGCCGGGATCGAGCACATCGCGATGGAGAAGCAGCTCTGAGGGGAGCTTGAGATGCCGGAGCTTCGGATCGATCCGCTGACCGGCCAGCGGGCGATCGTCGCGGGCGACCGGGCCGGCCGTCCGGGCGGCGGGCTATCGGTCACGCCGCCCGCGGCGATCGATCCCGACTCCGATCCGTTCGCCGAGGGCCACGAGGACCGAACGCCGCCCGAGGTCTACGCCGTGCGCCCGAACGGGAGCGTGCCGAACACGCCGGGTTGGACGGTGCGCGTCGTCCCGAACCTGTATCCGGCGCTCCGAGCAGCGACTCCGAAGCAGCCCGAGCCGCACGCGAATCCCGGATCTGTTCTGGGCTGCGCCCGCGCACGGCGCCCACGAGGTGATCGTCAACTCGCCAAAGCCGGTGGTGTCGCTGTCGGAGCTGACTGTCGAGGACGTGGAGGCGGCGACGGACGTCTGGCGCGAGCGCATGCGAGCTCACGCCGACGCGGCCTATGTCCACTGATCGTCAACGAGCGCCGCGAGGCCGGGGCGTCGCTGCCGCACACCCACGCCCAGCTGTACGCGCTCGACTTCGTGCCGGCGGCACATCGCGCGCGAGCGCGAGCGCTTCGGCGCCTATGCGACGCGGACGATGGGCGGCAACCTGCTCGCCGACCTGGTCCAGGAGGAGGTGCGCCAGCGGGAGCGGATCGTCGCGATCGACGAGGAGACGGTGCTGATGGCGCCCTACGGCGCGCGCGTCCCCTTCCAGCTGCTGATCGCGCCCCGCACGCCGCGGATGCGCTTCGAGGACGACGGTCCCGACCGGCGCG
The DNA here is from genome assembly GCA_963810015.1 of uncultured Solirubrobacterales bacterium. Lineage (GTDB taxonomy): Bacteria > Actinomycetota > Thermoleophilia > Solirubrobacterales > Solirubrobacteraceae > Palsa-465. The sequence continues at coordinate 49,089 of CAWEMC010000025.1, read as the reverse complement.
GCGATGCTCCACGACGCGCTGAGCCGCCTGCGGCGCCGCTTCGGCGCCGCGCCACCGCTGAACCTGTGGGTACGCACGGCCCCGCAGCGGCGCCGAGCACTTCAGCTGGCGGATCGACATCCTGCCGCGGCTCACGCACCTCGCCGGCCTCGAGCTCGGCGCCGGCGTGCACCTCAACATCGTCGCGCCCGAGCAGACGGCCGCCGAGCTGCGGGGGCTGTAGGGTCCGTGCGGGCGCTGGTCCAGCGCGTCAGCCGCGCGTCGGTGAGCGTCGACGGCGGCCGGTCTCCGAGATCGGCCCGGGCCTGCTCGTGCTGCTCGGCGTGAGCCGGCGACGACGGCGAACGCGACGCCGATTGGCTGGCCGACAAGATCCGGGCGCTGCGGATCTTCGCCGACGCGGAGGGCCGGATGAACGAGCCGCTCGGCGAGCGCGAGGTGTTATGCGTCAGCCAGTTCACCCTGTACGCGCGACGCCCGGCGCGGCAACCGCCCGAGCTATGTCGCCGCCGCCCCACCGGACGCTCGCGGAGCCGCTGTATGAGCGGTTCTGCCAGCGGCTCGGCGCCAGGCGCGGGGTGTTCGGCGGCGATGATGGCGGTCGAGCTCGTGAACGATGGCCCGGTGACGGTCATCGTGGAGAACCCTAGATAATCGACGGAATGACAGAACCCGAGGAGGCCGTGGAGCGGGCACGTGCGTCGGCGGCGTCGATGCGCGCGTCTGGGGCCTACGGCGAAGAGACCGCCGGCCTTCGACTCGAACCCGAGCCGGTGACGACGGCGAAGTTGGCGGAATGGGCGCTGATCGAGCCCGATCTGAGCGTCGTCGAGTCGACGCACCGCTTCGGCGCACCGGTCACCCACGCCAAGCGGCTGCTGCTGCGCCTGCTCGCCCAGTACCACTCGGAGCTACTCGCCCGCCAGGCCCGGTTCAACGTCGGCGTCGCAGCCGAGCTGCGCCGGCTCGAGGAACGGATCGACGGGCTCGAGCGCAAGCTCGGGGGCGACGACCCGAGGTGAACATCCATCAGATCCTGTCGGGTGCGGGCCCGCGGGACGCGATCACCAACGAGGCGCTCCAGTTTCGCGTGACGTTTCGCGAGTCCGGGTGGGGGGGCGCGGACTACGCCGGGCGGATCGCGGGGGGTTTGAACGGCTCGATCGCGCCGCTGGAGCGCCTCGCGGTCGCGAGCGACGACGTACTCCTGCTGCACCATTCAGCCGGCGCGCCGGGCCTGGGCGAACTGCTGCGGTTGCCCAATCCCAAGCTGCTCGTCTACCACAACGTCACGCCCGCGGACTGGCTGTGGGACCAGGCGCCGGTGGCGGCATTCCGCTGCGCCGTCGGCAGGGAGCAGCTTCCCGAACTCGTGCGAGCCGTCGACGTGGCCGCCGCCGATTCGACGTTCAACGCAGCCGAGCTCCGCTCACTCGGCGCCGCACAAACCGAAGTGGTTCCGCTGCTCGTCGACACCGATCGGCTCGGTCCGGCCACGATTCGCGACCCAGGGGCATCTCCGGCGGTCCTGTTCGTCGGGCGTCTCTCGCCGCACAAGCGCCAAGCCGAGGTGATCCGGGTGTTCGCGCTGTATCGCCGCTGCCGGGCCCCCGGGGCTCGGTTGAGTCTGGTCGGTGATCCGATGGGCACGGAGTATGTGGCGCAGCTGAGACAGCTCGCCGACGCCCTGGCTCCGGGTGCGGTCACGATCGAGAGCGGATTGTCGGAGGCCGAGCTCGGGGACCGCTACCGGTCGGCGGACGCGTTCCTGTGCCTGTCGGGGCACGAGGGCTTCTGCGTTCCGCTCCTCGAGGCCTTTCATTTCGGGATACCGGTGATCGCCCGGCCCGAAGGCGCGGTGCCCGAGACGGTTGGCGACGCCGCATTGCTTGTGGAGGATTCCGACCCGGCCGTGGTCGCCGAGCTCATTCATCTGGCCGTCCGCGACAAGTCGCTGCGAGCTTCGCTCCGCGGTCGCGGAAAGGCGCGGCTGAAAGTGTATTCGCCCGCCGTCGTCGCCGGGCGGCTACGGGCCGCGGTCGAGGAGACCCTGGCCGCGGCGGCGCGGCGCTAGGAGTGGGCGCGCCGCGTCTCGGCCAGGACCCTCCAGAGGAACTCCGAGTTCTCGACCAGACACCGGCGCCACGTCCGTACAGGCTCGCTGCCGGAGATCTCGTCGCACACCGCGCCGATCGTCCAGACAACGGCCCCGCCGAGGCGATCAGCATACCGGTCGACCCACAGCTCCTGCTTGGGCGTGCCCATACCAACGAGGACGATCTGGGGCTGGCGCTCGTTTATGTCCTCGATCACCCGCTCGTTGTGAGAGGAGTCGGGGTCGAAGCAGCCGTGGTGGGCGCCGACCACGTCGAACTGCGGATCACCGCGGCGAAGGCGCTCGGCTGCATCGAGCGCGATCGGCGGCTCGGATCCGAGCAGGTACAAGGACGGGCCGGGAAGCTCGGACACCGCCGCCAAACCCCAGAGCCAGTCGGCGGCGGTCATCCGATCGGCCACGGTTCCGTTGAGCGCCCTCGCCGCGAGCCGCACGCCGTTGCCCGTGCCGTAGACGAGGTCCGCCCGGCGCAGCGCAGTCGCCAGCTCCGGGGTCTTTCGCGCTCGGTTGATGATGTGGGCATCGACGTGCATGACGCGATGCGTCGCGCGCTGTGAAGCCCAGGCGGAGATCGTGGCCAGCAGCTCTGACGGCGGAGCCGTGGCGATCGGGACGTCGAACAGCGTCCAGGGGCGATGGGTCACCGCGGTACGCGTTCCGGCATCGGCACCGCCTGGGTGAGGCGCGTGGACGGTCACGAACGGAGAATGGCACGCCGCCCGGAGGCCTCGCGATAAACCTCCCACGTTGCCCGGGCGGCGTCGTCCCACGTATACGCGGGCGGCGGGGGCGCCGGCCGCGCGGCCGACTCGGCGGCGACGATCAGACCCGCGAGGTCCCCGACGGCCTTGAGCGCGATGCGCCCGTCGAGCACCTCGCGCACGGCCGGGACGTCGAACGCGGCCACCGGCGTGCCGCAGGCGAGCGCCTCGACCGGCGGCAGTCCGAACCCCTCTTCGTCGCTCGGGAACACCAGCGCGTGCGCTCCGGTGTAGATCGCGGCGAGCTCGTCGTCGCTGACGGCTCCCGTTAGCGTCACGTCGGGCAGTTCGCGCGCCCACCTGCCGGCTGGTCCGACCAGCACCAGCGGCATCGTCCGCGCGGATCGGGCCAACGCGGCCACGCGCTTGCGCGGATCGGGCGTGCGCAGACCGCCAACCCACAGCAGATACCGCGCGGGCAGGCCGTAGCGCTGGCGCACGGCTCGAACCTGGTCCTCCGATCTGGGGCTCAGACCCGCGGCGGCGGCCTCCGGGATCACGACGAGCCGCTCCGCGGGAATGCCGAGCAAGCGCATGGCGTCGTCTGCGACAGCGCTCGTCGGGACGATCACCCGCGCCGCACGCTGGACGGCGAGGTAGCGGAGCTTGAACCGGATTCCGGTTCGCAGATACTCGCTGCGGCGCTTGAGCGGGATCAGATCGTGCAGCGTCACCACCATCGGCACGGGCGGGCGCAGCAGCGCCCCCTCGATCCACGGGGCGTGGAATACCTCGCAGCGCCGCGGGGAGTGGGATTCGACGATCTCGCCGTCACCGGTCGCACGCAGAGCCGCGAGCAGCGAGCTGGTGTAGCGGCCGATGCCTCCGGTGTCCTTGGCGGGACGGCTGTCGAACGCGACCCTCATAGCCGTGCCGCCACTCTAGACGTTGGCGAGCCGGGGACGTGGGGCGGTACCGTCGCCCGATGCAGGAGTACTACGAGGAGCTCTGGCAACAGCTGCCCGACGAGCTGGCGCCCCCCGAGTTCGAGCGCCGACGGCGGTTTCTGCTCTCCGCGGTCGCGGCGGGCCAACGCGCGCTCGACCTTGGCTGCGGCAACGGAGATTTCACCGCGGTGCTCGCGCAGGCCGGCGCGCGCGCCGTCGGCTGCGACGTGGCTCGAGCCGCCGTGGAGCGGGCGAGGACACGGCATCCCGGGCTCGACTTTCGCCTCGCGCCGATCGACGGCGCCCTGCCGCTCGCGGACAACTCGTTCGAGCTCGTGTGGGCGAGCGAGGTGATCGAGCACGTCGCGGACACCGCCAGATGGCTCTCGGAAGTACGGCGGGTGCTCGTCCCCGCGGGCGGCTGCTGATCACGACACCATCGCACGGCCGGCTGCGGGTTGCCGCGGTCGGGATCGAGCGGTTCTCACCGCCGCTTGGCGACCATCTGCATCTCTACACGCGGTGGTCGCTCACCGAGACCCTCCGGGAGTTCGCCTTCGGCGACGTCGAGGTTCGGGCCGTCGCCGGGCCGCCGCTGCTGAGGCGGATGCTGCTCGCGCGCGCCGTGCGCTAGCGCCGGCGCCCGTACCCTGACAAACGAATGCGGGTTCTGCTCGACACGACCTACGTGCGCCGTGCACCGTACTCCGGGACCGCGATCTACCTGCGGCGGCTTCAGGCGGCGCTATCGGAGCTGGCGAGGTGGAGGTCGCGGAAGCGCCCAACGACCGGCGTCGCCCGCCGGCGGGCGGCGGCCTCGGGAGCGCTCGCAACCTGCTCGCCGACACCTGGTGGACGTCGGTGCGGCTGCCGTGGCTCGCCCGTCGCCGCGGCGCCGACCTGATCCACCACCCGCTGCCGGCGACGGGCGCCATGGGCCCCCGTCCCGCAGGTGGTGACGATTCTCGATCTGGCCTTCGAGCGGCTTCCGGACCACTTCGACCGGCGCTTCAGGATCTACGCACACCACCGACACCGCGCCGCCGCCCTGGCCGCACGCGCGGTGATCTGCATCAGTGAGACGACAGCGGCCGACGTCCGCACCCTCTGGGGTGTGCCGGCCGACCGGGTTGTGGTCGCCCCGCTCGGACCCGGCCAGGAGCTTCACGTGAACAGCGCCGGTGACGGCCCCCGCCACTTCCTGTACGTCGGCGACGGCGAGCCGCGCAAGAACCTTCCGGTGTTGCTCGCCGCGTACAGCTCCTACCGCGCCCAGGTGGCCGATCCCCTGGAGCTCGTCGTCGCGGGCTCGGCCAGCGCAGCCGGTCCGGGCGTGCGCATGGAGCGCGCGCCGTCCTCGCAGCAGCTTTCAGAGCTGTATGCCGAGGCCGCCGCGCTCGTGCATCCCAGCCTTTACGAGGGATTCGGGCTGACGCCGTTGGAGGCGATGAGCGTGGGGACGCCGGTGCTCGCGGCGCGCTCGCCCGGCGTCACCGAGGTTTGCGCCGACGCGGCGCTCTACGCCGAGCCCAGCGATTACGGCGCGTTCGCCGAGGCGATGGTCAAGCTCGACGGCGATCCTCGCTGCGGCGCGATCTATCGCGGCGTGGAGCAATCAGGGCGGAACATTTTTCCTGGGCGGAGTGTGCGCGCCGGCACGCTCTACGCATACTCTCTGGCGGTGGGCGGATGAAGATCGCGATCCTTGGCACACGGGGGATTCCCGCCTCATACAGCGGCTTCGAGACGGCCGTCGAACAGCTCGCCTGCACGCCTGACCGCACGCGGTCACGAGGTGATCGTGTACTGCCGCCCGCACGTCGTCGACCCGAGCTCTGAGCGAGTACAAGGGGGCGCAGCTCGTCCACCTGCGCACGGTCCAGAACAAGTATCTGGACACGTTCGTCCACACGTTCCGCTCGGCCCTGCACGCCGCGCGCGTCACCAGGCCGGACGTGGCGCTGTTCTTCATCGCCGGCAATTCGCCGATGTGCCTGATCACTCGCTGGGCGTCGATCCCGGCGGTGATCAACGTGGACGGCCTCGACTCCGACCGCCGCAAATGGCCCGCGTTCGCGAAGGCCTACCTCCGGTTCGCCGAGAGCGGCCGCACCGCGGTGGGCCGATGCGCGCGATCACCGACAGCCACGCGGTCGCTGACATCTTCGAGCGCCGCTACGGCCGGCGGATCGGCGTCGTCCCCTACGGCGTCGAGGATCCCGGCTACGACGGCACCGAGACGCTCGAGCGGCTGGGTCTCGAGCCGCGCAAGTACATCCTGTTCGTCGGACGGCTCGAGCCGGAGAACAACCCCCACCTGCTGGTCGAGGCGTTCTCGCGCATCAGCGCCGAGAACGCGCGGGATGAAGCTCGCGATCGTCGGCGGTGCGCCATACGCCGACGACTACATCCGCCAGGTTTGGCGGACCGCCGATCCGCGGGTCGTGTTCCCGGGTTACGTGTTCGGCCGCGGCTACTGGGAGCTTCAGCGCCACGCCTACCTGTTCTGCGCCCCGACCGAGGTCGGAGGTACGCACCCGGTGATCCTCGAGGCGATGGCGGCGGGTAACTGCGTGCTGGTCAACGACCACCGGCCCAACGCCGAGACCGTCGGCGACGCCGGGGTCTACTTCTCGGCGCGATCGGGGTCGACGATCTCGCCGTGCAGCTCGAGTGGCTGCTCGCTGATCCCGCCGTCGTCGAGAAGTATCGAGACCGCGCGCTGCAGCGGGCCCAGGAGTACTCGTGGGAGGCCGTCACCGACCGCTACGAGGAGTTGCTGAACGCGGTGCGCAGGACGCGGGGCGGGCACACCGACGACCTCGTGGTGGAGGAGGATCCGCTGGCCGTCGCCTGAGTCACTCCCCCGTCCTCTCGACCACGACACATCGACCCTCTCCCTCGGCTCAGCCCCGCGCCGCTGTCGCCACGCGCCCGTGAGAGCGCCTGACTCACTTCGGATGAGCCGACATCGAGGCTCTTTGCCCGGCCGAGCGGGCCGAGCGCCGCCGTGGGCTCGTGCTCTTGAAGATAGAACTCGCCGAGCTGGAGCCACGTCTGCGGGTTCTGCGGCTGGCGGCTGATGGCGCTCAGGAGCTCGTCGCGGGCGGCCTGGCGTCCCCGATCGCCGTGTACATAGCCGCCAACTGGAACAGCGGATCGACCGTCAACGGATCGCGCGCCGCGGCGGTATGGGCGTCGTCGAGCGCGGCCCTGGTATCGCCGGCGGCGAATGCCGTGATCGCCGCGTTGTCGGCATCCTCGGCACGAAGCGGCTGCCACACCGCCCACAGGCACAGCAGCGTGACCGCGGCGAGCACAATCGCCGCGGCGCCGAGCCCGGGGTTGTCAACCAGCCTCCGGCGCTGCGCCGCCAATCCCACGCCGTCAGCCGACGGCCCGCGGCCGGCCAGCCACCCGGCGCACAACAGCCCCGGGAGCGCGACCCCCGGAACGAACCAGGTCCAGTCGATCGCCGAGTGCGCGCCGAACGTGACGACCACGGCGAGCATCGTGAACAGGCCGGCGCGCTCCCCGGTATTCAAATCGGAGTCGCGGCGCCTCAGCGTCCGCCGGGTCGCCAGCGCCCACGCCGTGATGAGCGCCAGCATCACCGCGATTCCGATCAGCCCGAAGTCGGCGAACGTCTGGACCACGAAGCTGTGGGCGTGTGGAACGACGGTCGTGTCGGTCGTGTAGCGCGTGACCGCGGTCTCGTACCCGAGCGCTCCGACCCCTTTGAGCAGCGCATGTTCGCCGACCTTCACGCCCTCGCTCCAATAGCGGGCTCGGGTGTTCCCCAGATTCACCAGGCGCGCGGGTGTATTGCTGGCCCCGCCCTTGGTGTTGGTCAGCGTCGAGAACAGGTGCGAGACCTCGCCGGTAAGCCCCCGGGAGGACCCCGCGAGCGCGACGATCCCGCCGACCGGGACGAGCGCCACGGCGACGAGCAGCGCCACCCCCAGACGCCGGCGAACGGCCTCGGGCACAGCCACGCGATCCATCGCGAACGCCGCGATCAGCCCGGCGAGCATGGCCAGCACGAGCACGAGGACCAGCACCACGCCGAACGCGTGCCCGGCGTGGGTGCGCGAGTGGAGGGCAATCTGGTTGTGAATCAGGGACGGCGTCGCCAGCGCGAAGACGGTGATCGCCCCCGCGCCGAGCGATCCGAGGATCAGCACCAGCGCCCCACGAAGCCGCAGTGGCACGGTCGCAAACCAGCAGGCCAGCCCGAGCACCGCCACGAGCAGCGCTCCCCGCGAGTAGGAAAGCACGATCACGGTCAGGAGGATTGACACCGCCGGGATCGCGAACGCCCGGAGCAGGCGGGCACGCTCGCGGCGCGCCCCGGCCCACAGACACGGGGCCAGGCCGAGCGCCCCAATCAGCCCGGTCGCGTTCCAGTACTGGAACGGTGCCTGGAGACGGCCGAACTGATCGTTCGCGTCGAGCGTCGCCGGAAACACCTTGACCAGCAGGGCGTAGGCGCTGATCACGGTGGCTGCCAGCGCGACCGCCCCCACGACCGCAGCCCAGCGCGAGGGCAGCAGGCGCGCCAGCGCGGCCCCGCCGGCGAACACGGCCAGGTAGGAGAGCGTGCGACCCGCCTCGATCCAGGAGTTGTTGGGCTGTACCGACCATGAGATCGATGCCGCGGTCAGCGCCGCGAGCAGCGCGAACAGGGCGACGGTGGCGCCGCCCCAGGCGCGTCCCGGGGCGCCGATCAGCAGCACCGCCGTCGCGATTGCGGCGCCGATGATCGTCAGCACGATCTCGGTCCACGTGTTCGGGCCCAAATCCTCGCCACCGGTGGTCACGAAGGCGATGGCCGCCAACCCCGCGGCGAGCCCGATCCCGAGCACCACGTCCACGCTGAGGGTGCCCAACCGGGCCGTGGCGCGGCCACCTGCACGACCCTGCGGTGGCGCCGGCTGGCGGGGTGACCCGCAGCGACGGAACTCGTAGCGATGGGTCGGTGCTCACTGCCAGGACCGGTGGCGGGCGAGCGTTTGCTGCGCCTCGAGAGCGCTGACGTAGGGACGGTCGGTGAGGAACCCGCGAGCCTCGTCGATCGCCGCCTGGTGCTGATATGAAGTTCCAACCGGGCGCAGACTGTGGCGGATCGGCGTCGCATCAACGATCCCGATCTTCCAGCCGTGCTCACGCGCCAGCGCCGACCAGTGGGCGTCGAGGCCCCAGCCGATGCGCAGCTCGGGGAACGGCAGCAGCACGTCGAACGTCGTGCGGTGAAACGCGGTGACGGGTCCGATCTCGACGAAGGCGGTCTCGCGCGCGACGCTCCCCGCGCGGCGACGGGTCACGGCCCAAGCCGCGTGCGAGCGGCTGCGGTGGGCGGGCTGGGCAAGACGAAGCTCGAACCGCTCGGCAAGGAACAGGAACACGTCGAGGAACCCGCGTGGCAGCACGACGTCGTCGTCGACGACGAGCAGCCACTCGTGGTCATGCGGCGGATGGGCGCGCAGCAGCGCGTTGAGATTCTCGAACTTGCCCCGGTCGCCGACCGGGATGCTCTCGAACTCGACGTTCTGACGGGAGCGCAGGAGTTGCCTCCGCGCCGGCTCCAGCAGGTTCGCGACGTCCGTCCGCTCGACCGCCAGCACTAGGACGCGCCGCGCAGGCGAAGCTCGGGCGGCCCGCCGCAGCCTCGGGCGCTGCAACTGAGCTGTGGCCCAAGCGTCGGCGAAGAGGTCGGCGAGGAGCGCCTTCGAGGTCTGCCGGACGCCGGCCACATGGCCGCTGTGTCCCGACAAGAAGTCGGGCCGATCGTGGGGAGCGTTCATGCGCGCCGTTCTGGTTGCTCGCCGCGGCGCTAGCGCGTCCGCGTCCCGAGCCGGTGCCTGAGCAGCTGGCCAGAGAAGGCGACGATGAAGCGTGGGTTGTAGCGCACGTACCGCCGCCACAGCCGCCGAGGTTCATGGGCCAGCCGGTAGGCCCATTCGAGCCCGGCCTGTTGCAGCCAACCGGGCGCTTGCGGCACCAAGCCGGCGTGGAAGTCGAAGGCGGCGCCGACGCCGATCAGCAGCGAGGCGTCGAGGCGGGGACGCATATCCGCCATCCACTTCTCCTGCTTGGGAACGCCGATCCCGACCCAGACGACGTCCGCGTGGGAATGGTTGATCTCGTTCGCGACGGCGTCCCGCTCCTCCTCGGTCAGGAGCCGGTGCGGAGGGGAGTAGCCGCCGACGATCTTCACGCCGGGATAGCGCTGGCGGAGGTTCAGCGCGAGCTGGACGAGGGCTCCCTGATTACGCCCGCCGTAGAGATAGAACCGCCGCCCGCTCGTCGCCGCGCGTGCGCACGCCTGGGCCATCAGGTCTGGTCCGTACACGCGTCTGCCGAGCGGATGGCCGAGCGCGTTGATCGCCCACACCAGAGGCTGGCCGTCGGGCACGTTCATCGACGATTCGGTCACCGCCGTGCGAAGCTCCTCGTCCTCGCCCGATGCCATCACCGTGTGGACGTTGCACACGCACACGTAGCCGTGCTCGTCGTGCGCGATCATCTCCTCCATCCAGTCGAGCGTGCGCTCGTAGTCGGTGAGCGCAAGGGGCACACCGAGCACGCCGACCTTCTTCGGCGAGGGGATCGTCGACAGCTGGGTTCTGAGAGAACCTTCGGGGCGCACCGATCGCTCTTGGCTCGTGTTTTGCGCGGGTCCCAGCCCGCAGTTGTAGATCTGCAACGGCAAACAGCGTGTTGGGTTGCGATGTTTGTTCGGCAAAGGCGCTGAATTTCCGGCCAAGTTAGTTCGCGTTTAACAAGCGGCGCGATATGCTTTCCGTGACATGGAAGTCGCTCGGGCTCGCGAGCATCGCCCCCTTTCTCGCGAGCCTCGGACGGCCCCCAGCCCTACCAGGGTCGTCCTGCGGCCGGGCCCGTACCGCGCAAACGCGGTGCGGGCCCGCCAACCTTACCTATGCAGGAAAGCCGTGCGACCCGCGAACGGGCCGCACGTGGTTCCCTGCGACGGGAATGCTTCCCAAATGGGTGGAGGGCTAAGCTCCCGCCGCTGATGGATTGTGTTGTCACAGGCGGCGCGGGCTTCATCGGCTCAAACCTCGTGGATGCGCTGGTCGATCGCGGCCACGGGGTGACGGTCATCGACAACCTCTCGACCGGCAGGCGATCGAACCTGGACCTGGCGCTCGAGCGCGGCGTCGCGCTGCACGAGGTCGATGTGCGGGACGCCGAATCCGTCTCGGACGTGATCGCCGCGGCACGCCCCGAGCTCGTCTTCCATCTCGCCGCCCAGATCGACGTTCGCTACGCGGTCGAACATCCGGCTGGGGACGCGCAGACGAACGTGCTCGGCACGATTGCCGTACTGGAGGCGGCGCGATCCGCCGGGGTGCGACGCATCATCAACACGTCGACGGGCGGCGGGCTGTATGGGGACGCCGAGCGGCTGCCGACACCCGAGGACTACCCGATTCGACCGCTGGCGCCGTACGGGCAGAGCAAGTACGCGGCCGAGGGCTACTGCGAGCTCTACACGCGCCTCCACGGGCTCTCCACCGTCTCGCTGCGTTACGGAAACGTCTACGGCCCACGACAGGACGTCCAGGGTGAGGCGGGCGTCGTGGCGATCTTCTGCGGGCATCTCATCGACGGCTGCACCCCAACGGTGTTTGGCGACGGCCGCCAGACCCGGGACTGGGTGGAGGTGGGGGACGTAGTCCGAGCGAACCTGCGCGCGGCGGAGACTGACGTGGCCGGTCCCGTGAACATCGGGTGGGGCCGCGAGACGTCCGTACTCGAGTTGCTATCGGCCTTGGACGATGTGGGCGATCGGTTTGGATCCCTACGCGAGCCGAGGTTTGCGCCGGAGCGCCCGGGCGAGGTCCGTCGCAGCTGTCTCGACGTGAGCCGCGCCGGTCGCGAGCTGGGATGGGAGGCCAGGGTGCAGCTCCGCGAGGGTCTGAGGACGATTCTCGCCGGGCTCTAGGACCGGCTCGACAGAACTACGGCCGCAATAATCTGCACGTGCCGGTGCGCACCATCACGGCCGAGTCGAGACTCGGGATGCGTCGTGGGGCTTGCCTGGTTTGCACCCTGGTGAGCTCCGGAGGCGCGGCGTTGGCTGCCTGCATCCGCTCTATGGACGCCCACACGGCCGCCGAGGTCCCGTTTCTGACCGTCGACGGTGCTGGGGTGCACTCCGGCGATCAGGGGACCGAGGTCGCGTCGCTCGCGGACGCCATCCCGGACCGGGAGCTTCTTGTGCTGCAAGCTGTGGCCCCCGGCGCGCTCGGCGCGACGATCGATCTGATCTCGGCACTCGCCGGTGAGGCCGACGTCGTGTTCGTGGAGTCGGAGTGTGCGGTCGCGGCAGGCTGGCTCGAGGCCTTGCGAGAGGCCGCTTATAGCGACGCTGCAGTTGCGACGGCCTCGGCAATGGTCGACGACGGTTTCTTCATCTCCGTCAGCGACGTCGGTGTGGCGCTAAGAGACAACTCGGCAGGCTCACTTGACGACGTCGCTGAGGCCGTTCGTGCCAGCTCGTCCCGGCTTCGCCCCAGGCTCTCGACGGCCGGAACGTCCTGCACGTACGTGCGGCGGTCTGCCATCGAGCTCGCGGCTCGGGTGCCGTCCACACCAGCGGACGCCGGCTTTTTCGACCGCTGCACGCGCGTCGGCTTGTCTCATATAGGGGCCGATGACGTGGTCGTCTCCTTCCGGAACGGCGCCGCGCCGAGGCCGGCGCGCACCGAGGCGAGGACCCCCGTTGGGCGCTGCCTCAGTGCCGCCCGGCGAGCTATCTCCGGCCTGTCTGTGGTCGTGGACGCGAGAGCATTGGCGGCTCCCTCTTTCACGGGCACCCAGGTCCTTTTGCTCGAACTGCTCGGAGCCCTCGGGCGCAATCCGGATGTACGCGTGCGAGCCGCGGTGACGGGCAATATCGGAGGGCACGCGCGCATCGCGCTCGACCAGATCGACGGCGTCGAGGTCAAGTTCTTGGAGACCACCGGGCCTATTGAGCCCGGCGACGTCGTCCATCGGCCATTTCAGGTCTGGAACGCGCCCGATCTCGTGCTGCTGCGTGATCTCGGCGAACGCTTGGTGGTCACGCAGCTGGATCTGATCCAGTACCGCACCCCGTCTTACCACCGGTCACAGGACGAGTGGGAGCGCTACCGGTCGCTGACGCGACGCTCCCTCGCGATCGCGGACCGCGTCGTGTTCTTGTCCGACCATGCCCGCCGGGACGCCTGCCTGGAAGACCTTGTCGAGCCAGAGCGCGCAACCGTCGTGCGGCTCGGCGTCGACCACCGATTGGGGCTGATGGACGCTGCCCCCGCACGTCCGCCTGGGGCGTCACGCCTTACGAATAGCGATGGGTTCGTGCTCTGCCTTGGCACCGATCTCCGTCACAAGAATCGGCCGTTCGCGTTGCAGATCTTCCAGCAGCTCCGTGGGCGTCACGGCTGGGAGGGTTGGCTGGTGCTGGCCGGTCCCCACGTCGAGTTCGGTTCTTCCGCGCCCGAGGAGGCTTCGTTTCTGGCCGCGCATCCCGACCTGGCATCAAGGTGCCTGGATCTCGGGGCCGTCTCCGAGGCCGAAAAGGCGTGGCTGCTGACGAGGGCCAGAGCGGTGCTGTACCCGACGCTCTACGAGGGCTTCGGGTTTGTGCCGTTCGAAGCGGCGAGTTACTCGACCCCCTGCATGTGGGCGGCCGGCACGGCCCTGAGCGAGATCTTGCCCGACGCAGAGGCCGGAGTTGCTCCGTGGAGCGCAGAGGAGACCGCCGACGCGCTCATCGTGCTGCTCCACGACGAAGCGGTTCGCCAGCAACACATCAAATCCGTCAGCGTGGCCGGTGATCGGCTGCGTTGGGACGCGACGGCGGCCCTGCTCGTGGAGGTGTATCGCGACGCCTGCGATCGTCCGCCACCGACGGCGGGCGCTTTGGACGAGCTGGGAGGCTCGCGAACGATCAGCGAAGACGGCGTTAGGCTCGTCGGACCGGGCGGTGCGCTCCCGACCGACCTCGAGCGACCACTGCTCGCCCTTGCCACCAATCCGCGGCTCGCCCGTCCGTTGTTCGGCACGCTCAAGAGGGGCTATCGGATATCGCAGCTCCTGCGCCGCGCCCGGCGCTAGGCCACAGGGCCTGCGAACAGCTAGAGGTGTTCGGCCACCCGCGGCGCCTCGCGGATGAACACCCACCACCCCAGCGCGAACACTCCGACGACTATGGCGGCCGGCGCCAGGAGGTAGACCGCGCCCTGGGCGACGGTGGCGGCGCTCGGAAAGGCGACGGGGCCGTACTTCGCCGCGTAGATGCCGTGGAGGGTGACGAAGCCGATGATCGCGTGGGACATTTGCGTGTTGAGTGCCGCGATCGGATTCAGCATCGCCACGCGTTCGAGGCCTGCGGACTTGAAGAAGCTCACGAGGTAGAGGATTGGCGAGCAGTAAAACAGCACCTGTGCGGTGACGTCCCAGATCGGCTGCACGTCGCGATACTGCACGAACAGCGCTGCCAGCAGCGTTCCCATTCCGCTGGCGAATACGATCCACACGCCGATGAGCGGAATCAGCTCGAGCCAGGACAGCTTTGGGTCGACTCCGTTCGCGATGGCGAATACGAATACGGCGATGAAATTCATCCCGAGGTTGAACACCGCTGTCAACGAGACCGAAAGGGGTACGACCATTCGGGGGAAACGAACCTTTCGCAGGATTGCCTCGCGCGAGAGGAGGCATGGAACGCACCCCGACGTCGATTCGATGAAGAAATTCCACATCACGATCGACATCAGGAGATAGACCGCATAGTGCGGGATTCCTGCGCCCAGCTTGAACACGTGCGTGAATACGAAATACAGCACCCCGAAGAACAGCAGTGGTCGCATCAGCGACCACACGTACCCGAGCACGGAGCCGAAGTAGCGCAGCTTGAACTCGGTCCGGGCCAGCGTCAGTGTCAGTTCGACGAACCGCCGAACACCACCGCCAAAGGCGGAAGGACCGTAGACCTTGGCGCTCTCAACGCTCATCGCGGGCAAGGTAGCATCGCTCTTTGAAGAGATGCCGCAAGCTAGTCGGGCTCGATCTCGAGCTCGTATGGCAGGTCGGTCTGACCCCCGGTGATGATCGGACCGTGGATGATGAAGCTGGTGTAGTCGTCCCGCATATCAAGTGGGTCATTACCCATCCCGTTGCGAACCACCCCGGGCGAGAACGTGTAGCGTCCGGGTTGGAGAAAATTCGTCAGGCGCATCCGGACCAGCGTGCGTTGTCCGGGCGTGAAATGACCGCTGGGGCCGTGTTCCCGATCTGTCCGGGAGGCGACCACGATTTGCCCCAGTTCGTTCGTCAGACGGAAGCCGAAGATGGGATCCTGCAGGTCCTCGTGGAACGCGATCTGGAGGCAGAGCGACAACGGCTCCCGCTGAGCCACGGCGCCGGTACGTTGCCCGGCCTCATCCTCGATCCAGGCGTCGAGGATCTCTGCACCACGGTCGCCGTACCGCCTCTCCTGGCCTTCGCCTTCGGCTTCTGGAGCGCGCCCGAAGTTGAGCTCGTGGTACTCACGGGCCACGCGATTCGGATCGCCGTGACATACCACCTGCCCGCGCTCCATGAGCATGGCGCGGTTGCACAGGCGCGTGACCGAGGTCATATCGTGGGTGACGAACACGATCGTCTTCCCCTCGGCCCTGAGCCGATGGAACCGATCGAAGCACTTCTGCTGGAAAGAGGAGTCCCCGACCGCCAAGACCTCGTCGATGAGCAGCACGTCCGCGTCGACCTGGACCGCTACGGAGAACGCGAGGCGGACGTACATGCCGGACGAGTAGTTCTTGAGTCTCAGGTCGAGAAACTCCTCGAGTTCCGCGAAGGCGATGATCTCGTCGAACCGCCGGCGGGCCTCTTTCGCGGTCAACCCCAACATGATCGCGTTGATGATCACGTTGTCGTATGCGGTCAGCTCGGGGTTGAACCCAACCCCGAGCTCGATGAACGGCGACAGCCGGCCGCGCACCTCCAGCTCCCCCGCACCACGGCCCGCGTCGACGGCATAGATGCCCGCCAGGCACTTGAGCAGGGTGCTCTTGCCGCTCCCATTCCGTCCGACGATTCCGAACATCTCGCCCTTCGGAACCTCAAACGAGACATCCTGTACGGCTCGGAGCTCGTCGAACTGGTTGAAACGAAACGGATGAAGAGCCCGCTCTTTGAACGTGTGGACCTGTAGATGCGGGATCCGGAAAGTCTTGCTGACGCCGCGAACGACGATTGCCGGAGGCTCCTGGGGGCGCGCGGCGTCGGCGCGCGGGCGCTGTTCGCTTGAGACGGTGGCCACGGCCGGGCAAACGGTAGCAACGCCCTGCGGGGATGTGGCCAATCGACGGGAGGACGAGCCTGCCGTGACGGCGCGATTATCGCCGCATCACACCCGGTAGACGAGCACGCCGCCGATGGACATCGGTTTCAGCCCGAGTTCCGCGAGCGGGCCGAGCCATTGCGGCGAGAACGCGGGATCGACGACCACCGCGTCTACGTGTCTGCGGGCTAGGAATGACCGCAATAACTGAGGGTTCGGCTTGAGGTTGTTGCGCAGGGCGGGGAACAACGGGTCACTGACGTAGTCCGGCGTGTACACCGCATTGAAATATCCGCCGGCCATGCGAAACCACATCCCGGTCTCGGCCTGCCAGAGCATCCCGTACCCGAGTTGGCCCCACGGCAGAACGAGGACCGTTTCCCCGCGCCTGAGGACGCTTCGATACTCGTGGGTGGTGAAGAACGCCGGGTTCGGCTCCGTGCCGCGCCAAGCGCCGCTGCTGAGGTTGGGCACCAGGAACGCGATGCTCGCGACCGCGAGCGCCCATTTCGCCACACCCCATCCTCCAGAGCGTGGCTCCGCGAGCCACATGGCTGCGATCACCCCGACGATCAGGAACAGGTAGACCGAAATGCGCGCGGGCGCTATGTCCTGGAGCAATCCTTGGTCGATCAGCTTCCACGGAAGCGGGATGGTCGGGTAGCCCGCGATGTGGAGGCGCGAGCCGAGCACGCACACCGCAACAACTGCGAACATCGCGAATAGGATTTTTGTGGAGGCCAAGCGCCAGCGGGTGATCGAGTAGCGCGCAACGATCAGCGCGAACCCCACGCCGATATAGCTGCTCGCCTCGGCGGCGCTTCGGCCCGCGTTGTACGACATCGAAAGCGCCCCGAAATACTTCCTGCCAAGTCTCAAGAGGTTCGTGGGCACGAGGAAGCCGAGCCCGTCCGTACCGTTGGTGTCGCCGAACGCCGGTCCTAGGGATCTTCGCATTCGCGGCATCTGAGACGCTCTCAATCCGGTTGCCCCGAATAACAATGACCTGATCACGCCGCGGTCTGTCGGACTTGCCATCGATCAACACTCCCGCGCGAATCACAGTGACCGTTTCGGCCTGCATTGTTCTGACCGAACGCGACTGAGACCAACACCAGAAAGCAAACGATCGCCCAACGTGAGACATTCGTCATGGATTCACTCATTCGCTGATTTTCTGAAGAACCCTGGAACACATCCTGCATTTAGGTCACGATTGCGTCCGCCTCGATCTCCACCAAAATCTCCGGCGAGATGAGCGCGCTCACCTGCATCATCGACGTGGCCGGACGAATATCGCGAAAGAATTCTCCATGATCGCCTCGGCGCCGGACGCGCAGGCACTGACCGGCGTATGCACGCCGGCCCGGGCGCCGAGCTCCAGGCTGATCCAGCCCGCCGACCCGTTCGGCATCAGCATCGGCACGGTGAACGGCGAGAGCCGCGACCAGCCCTTCTCCTTCAGCGTGTCGTAGGCGGCGAGAACGGACCCGATCCCGCCGATGCCGCTGGCCACGACGACGCCGAGCCGCAGCGGGTCCACCTCAGGCGAACCCGCGTCGGCCCACGCTTCCCTGGCCGCCACGAGCGCGAACATCTCGCACCGGTCGAGCTTGCGGGCCTGCACCCGGTCGATCACGACCGGTCGGCTCGACCGCGGCCCGGCGCCGCGATCTGGCAGGGCAGCCGCTGCGCCCAGTCCTCGGTCAGCGCGGCGACGCCGCTGCGGCCGGCGAGCATGGCCTGCCAGGTGCTGCGGCGCATCCCCGCCTACCGGCGTGGTTGCGCCGAGTCCGGTGACGACGACTCGGGTCGGATCGTTGGGCACTTGTGCAGTCTCCTTCGATGCGGCGGCCTGATCGGGATCACGCGGCGCCGGGCCGCGCCGCATGCGGGCGGCGCGGCGCCGCGCGCTGCTGGCTGTCCCGTCAGGCGGATACGGAGGCGCGCCCGACGTAGTCGATGACGTCCTGCACCGTCTTCAGGTCCTTGAGCTGGTCGTCGGGGATCTCCACCCCGAACTTGTCCTGCGCGGCCACCGCGATCTCGACCATCGACAGGCTGTCGATGTCGAGGTCGTCGACGAACGTCTTCTCCGGGGTGACTTCATCAGCCGGGACGCCGGCGATCTCGTCGATGATCTCGCTGAGCCCGGCGAGGATTTCCTGCTGCGTCATAGCCATTCCAGTTATCTCCCTTTGTTGTGTTTCAGTCTGCGATGTGCTCCCTGGCAGTTACGCTCCGCCCAGTGCGACGCCGGTCAGGGTATCGTGATCACCTGCGCCGCGTAGCAGACGCCCGCGCCGAATCCGATCAGCAGGGCCTTGTCGCCTGAGGCCAGCTCGCCTCGCTCGATCATCCTGGACAGGGCCAGCGGGATCGATGCCGACGAGGTATTGCCCGCGGTCACGATGTCGCTGGCCACCTTGGCCTGCGGCGCACCGATCTTGCGCGCGAGCGCCTCGATGATCCGCAGGTTGGCCTGGTGCGGGACGAAGACGGCCAGCTCGGTCGGGTCCACGCCGGCCGTCCGCGCACGCCTGCTTGGCTATCGGGTGCAGCGCGGTCGTCGCCCACCTGAAGACCGCCTGGCCCTCCTGGAAGATGAACGAGTTGCGGTCCTTGATGCAGATCTTGTCCGCCATGTCGCCGTCGCTACCCCAGACCACCGGCCCTATCCCGGCCTCCGGCTCGTCCGCCTCGGCCGGGCCGACCACGGCGGCGCCGGCGCCGTCGGCGAAGATGATGCAGGTCGAGCGATCTGTCCAGTCCACCCACTGGGACAGCTTCTCGGCGCCGATGACGAGCACGTGCCGGGCCGAGCCTGCCCGGACGGCGTCGTTCGCGGCGGCCAGCGCGTAGCAGAACCCGGCGCAGGCCGCGTTGAGGTCGTAAGCACCCGGCGCCCTGATGCCGAGCCGGCGCGCGACCACCGCGGCGGTGTTCGGGATCATCACCTCGGGCGTGCAGGTGGCCACGATCACCAGGTCGATGTCGGCGGGGGAGAGCCCGCTGCCGGCCAGCGCCTTGCCGGCCGCGGCGACCGCCATGTCAGCGACGGTCTCGTCCGGGCCCGCCAGCCGCCTGCTCGCGATCCCGACCCGGCTGCGAATCCACTCGTCGTTGGTATCGACCGAGGCGGCTAGCTCGTCGTTGGTCACGACCCTGGCGGGCTGGTAGCCGCCGAAGGCCAGGACCCTCGCGCCAGCGGAGCCTTGGTGGGTTCGCATCAGGTAGTGCCCTTCCTCGGGGTTTCGGCGTGCCTGGCCGGATCGAGCCTGACGAGCGGCTGGCCCGGGCTTACCGGATCACCGTCCTCGACCAGCCACTCGATGATCGTCGCGGGGAAGCCCGCCGTCACCAGGTGGCTGTCACCGCGCATCTCGACCCGGCCGAGCTCGGCGCCGCTGACCACCGACTACCCCGGGCCGCTCGGGCGCGACCGCTGACCGGAACGTCCCCCCCAGCGGCGCGACGAGCAGCCGCCACCCGGGCGCGTGGCTGTCGGAGTGCAGGTCGTGCTCGGCGAGCATCGCCCTGGCCGCATCGAGGTCGTCCGGGCGTCTTCACGGCGAGCAGGCCGATCCCGGGCAGCGCCCGGCGGGCCAGGCCCACGAGCGTGCCGGCCGGCGGCAGCTCGAGGAACGCGGTCGCTCCGAGACTGCCCATCGTGCGCCATGCAGCTGTCCCACCGGACCGGGGCGCTGACCTGGCCGCAGATCCGCTCCAGCCAGTCCGCGCCGGTACGTACCGGCGGCGCCGTCCCGGTTCGACAGCACCGTCAGCACTGGGTTCTGCACCGTCACCGTGGCGGCCGCGGCGCGCAGCGCCTCGACGGCGGGCGCCATATGCGCGGTGTGGAAGGCGCCCGCGACCTGCAGGGGCCTGAGCCTGGCGCCGGCCGGCGGGTCGGCGGCGAACGCCGCGAGCTGCTCGCGCCGTTCCGGCCGCGACGATCTGGCCGGCGCCGTTGATGTTGGCCGGGGTGAGCCCGTGCGCCTCGATGGAGCGCAGGACCGCGGCCTCGTCGCCGCCGAGCACGGCGGTCATCGAGGTCCGCTCGGCCGCCGCGGCGGCCGCCATCGCGCGGCCGCGCACGCCGACCAGCCGGATCGCGTCCTGCGACGGCGAGAACGCCGGCGATCGCGCCCGCGGCGAGCTCGCCGACGCTGTGCCCGGCCGCGATGCCGCGAGTGGTGCCCGTCGCGGTGGCCGGGTTCCTGCGGGCCGTCCGCGCGGCCGCTGCGCCCGTCCGCCTGCTCGCCGGTCAGCGACGGGCCGATGCCGCAGTACCCCGGCGGCGGCGAGCGCGGCCGCGACCAGCAGCGGCTGGGCGACGGCGGTGTCCCTGATCTCGTCGGCGGTGCCGACGGTCCCGGCCCTGATCAGGTCGCAGCCCGCCAGGTCGGACCAGGCGCCGAGCCGGTCGGCTACGCCAGGGAAGCTCCAGCCACGGCGCGAGGAAACCAGGAGTCTGGGCGCCCTGGCCAGGCGCAGCGATGACGAGCATCTTCTTACCTTGCACTGTAGGAGTCCGCCATACGAATAGAGGAGGCTACGAACTTTTCTCACGATCGGCTGTAGGTATTCTACAAAACTACGTTCTGCTTGTGAGACAGCCGCCCGTACACGATGGCCAGCCACAGCACGAATCCGCCGCGTCCGTCACCGGGATTGAAGCCGGTCAGCTCGGCCGCCCGGCGCAGCCGGTACCGGACCGTATTGGGGTGCACGAACAGCATCCGGGCGGTGGCTTCCAGCGAGTTGCCCTGCTCCAGGTAGGTGGTCACGGTGTCGAGCAGCGCGGCACCGCCGCGGTGCAGCGGCTCGTAGATGTGCTCGATCAGCTCGACGCGCGCGCTGTCGTCGCCGTCGAGTGCTCGCTCGGGCAGCAGGGCGGCGGCCGGCACCGGCCGCGGCGCGTCCGGCCAGGCGGGCGCGGACCGCAGCCCGGCCAGCGCCGCCCTGGCCGAGTCGGCCGCCGACTCCAGGTTCTCCGCGGCCGGGCTCACGACCACCGGACCCGGGACCGAATCTGGCCGCGAGCTGCCTGGCCACCGGCATCGGGTCTGCCGGGCCCGCCGAGGATCACGACCAGCCGGTGCCCGTGCACGCCGGCCAGCAGGTCGAACTTGGCCCGCCGGGCGAGCATGCGCAGTTCGTCGATCAGCCCCTCTGGCTCGCCGCCGCCCGCGTTGCCGGCGAGGACCGTCACCGGCGCCGATGACCAGTTCAGCGCCGAGGCCCAGGACTGCAGGCTCTCGTCGATCTCGCCCCGGACCAGGGAGTCGACGACCAGCGCTTCCAGCCGGGCATCCCAGGCGCCGCGCGCCTCGGCCGACCTCGCGTAGATCTGCGCGGCGGCGAACGCGACCTCCCTGGTGTACCGGAGCACGGCCTCGCGCAGTTCGCTCTCGCCGCCGGGCGCGGCCAGCTCGTCGACCCGGCTCTCGACCACGTCGACGATGATCCGGACCATCTCCACGGCCTGCTGCAGGCTGACGGCCCTGGCCAGCTCGCGGGGCGCCGTGCCGAAGACCTCGCCGGCCACGGCCGGCCTGCCGCGCTCGGGGTGCTTCACCCAGTCGACAAAGGCCGCGACGCCGGCCTGGGCGACCAGGCCGAGCCAGGACCGGTTCTCCGCCGACAGGGCGCGGAACCAGGGCAGCCGCTGGTCCATCGACGTCATCGACGCCGCGCCGAGCGCGGACATGGACTGCTCGAGCCGGGCGATGGTCTCCGCCCGCCCGGCCCTTCGCCTGGCCAGCTGGCATCGCCGAGCTTCGCCTTCGCGCTCACGTCATCAGGGTGCCATGCCCGGTCCGCCCGGTGACGGCAGCCGCGACCGGTGGCCTGCCGCGCCACGGCGGCTCAGCCCAGCGCCGAGCTGACGTCGAGGTCCAGGCGGTACTTGCTGATCGCCTCGGTGAGCACCTCGGGCTTGAGGTCGCCCTGGCCGGACCAGCTGGGCGAGCACCGCCAGGGTGATCGACTCGGCGTCGACGTGGAAGAACCGGCGGGCGGCCGGCCGGGTGTCGGAGAAACCCCAGCCGTCGGTGCCCAGCGAGGTGAAGGGCGCCGGCACCCAGCGGGCGATCTGGTCGGGTACCGCCCTGATCCAGTCGCTGACCGCCACGACCGGGCACGGGTGCTCGTCCAGCACCTGGGTCACGTACGGCACTCGCGCCTCCTCGTCGGGATGCAGCAGGTTCCACTCCTCGCAGGCCAGGCCGTCCCGGCGCAGCTCGGTCCACGACGTCGCCGACCACACCTCGGCCTGCACGCCCCAGTCGTCGGCCAGCAGCCGCTGCGCGTCGAGCGCCCAGCGCACCGCCACGCCCGAGGCCAGGATCCTGCGCCCGCGGCGCCGTTGCCGCCGTCGGCCTGCGCCGTCACTCGGCGGCTGGCGGCCGAGTACCGGTACAGCCCGCGCAGGATGGCCTCGCTCGAGCGCCTGCGATGCCGCCCGGGTAGTCCTGCGGCTGCGGCGGGCTGCACGTACGGCTCGTTGTAGACGGTCAGGTAGTAGAAGATGTCCTCGCCGTGCGGGTGCTCGTCGGACGAGCCGTACATCCGGCGCAGGCCGTCCTTGACGATGGCGGCCAGCTCGTAGGCCCAGGCGGCGTCGTAGGCGACGCAGGCCGGGCTGACCGAGGCCAGCAGCTGCGAGTGGCCGTCGTTGTGCTGCAGGCCCTCGCCGGTCAGCGTGGTCCGGCCGGCGGTGGCGCCGAGCAGGAACCCGCGGCCGAGCTGGTCGCCCATCGCCCACATCTGGTCGCCGGTGCGCTGGAACCCGAACATCGAGTAGAAGATGTAGATCGGGATCATCGGCGTGCCGTGGGTGGCGTACGACGTGCCCGCGGCGATCGTCGAGGCCATCGCGCCGGCCTCGCTGATGCCCTCGTGCAGGATCTGGCCCTGCTCGGACTCCTTGTAGGACAGCAGCAGGGCCGCGGTCCACCGCCTCGTAGGTCTGGCCGTGCGGTGAGTAGATCTTCGCCGTCGGGAACAGCGAGTCCATGCCGAAGGTGCGGGCCTCGTCCGGGATGATCGGCACGAACCGGTCGCCGATCTCCGGGTCCTTCATCAGGTCCTTGAGCAGCCTGACGAACGCCATCGTGGTGGCGACCTGCTGCTTGCCCGAGCCGCTGCCGCAGCTCGTCGTAGCGGCTGTCGCCGGGCAGCGTCAGCGGCTTGGACCGCACGACCCGCTTGGGCAGGTAGCCGCCGAGCGCCTGTGCGGCGCTCCTTCATGTACTGGATCTCGTCGGACTGCTCGCCGGGGTGGTAGTACGGCGGCAGTTCGGCCTCCAGCGCCGAGTCCGGGATCTCCAGGTAGAGCCGGTCGCGGAACTCCTTGAGCTCGGCGACGGTCAGCTTCTTCATCTGGTGCGTGGCGTTCCTGCGCCTCGAAGTCGGGGCCGAGCGTCCAGCCCTTGATGGTGTGGGCGAGGATCACGGTCGGCTGGCCGACGTGCTCGGTGGCCGCCTTGAACGCGGCGTAGACCTTGCGGTAGTCGTGCCCGCCGCGGGACAGGTTCCGGACCTGATCGTCGGACAGGTGCGCGACGATCGCCCGCAGCCTCGGGTCGCCGCCGAAGAAGTGCTCGCGGGTGTAGGCGCCCGACTCGACGGCGTAGGTCTGGAACTGGCCGTCGGGCGTCGTGTTCATCTTGTTGACCAGCACGCCGTCGACGTCCTGGGCCAGCAGCGGGTCCCAGTCCCGGCCCCAGATCACCTTGATCACGTTCCAGCCCGCGCCGCGGAAGAACGCCTCGAGCTCCTGGATGATCTTGCCGTTGCCGCGGACCGGCCCGTCCAGCCGCTGCAGGTTGCAGTTGATCACGAAGGTCAGGTTGTCGAGTTCCTCCCGGGCGGCCAGCCCGATCGCGCCGAGCACCTCGGGCTCGTCGGTCTCGCCGTCGCCGAGGAACGCCCAGACGCGCGACCGGCTGGTGTCCTTGAGCTGCCGGGCCAGCAGGTAGCGGTTGAACCTGGCCTGGTAGACCGCGTCGATCGCGCCCAGGCCCATCGAGACCGTCGGGAACTCCCAGAAGTCCGGCATCAGCCGGGGGTGCGGGTACGAGGGCAGGCCGCCGCCCGGGTGCGACAGTTCCTGGCGGAACCCGTTGAGCTGATCCTCGGACAGCCGTCCCTCGAGGAACGCCCGCGCGTAGATGCCAGGGGCCGCGTGGCCCTGGATGAAGACCTGGTCGCCGGACTCGCCGTGGTCCTTGCCGCGGAAGAAGTGGTTGAAGCCGACCTCGTACAGGCTGGCCGCCGACGCGTAGGTGGCGATGTGCCCGCCGACGCCGAGGCCCGGCCGGTTGGCCCGGGACACCATGACGGCGGCGTTCCACCTGATGTAGGCCCGGATCCGGCGCTCGATGTACTCGTCGCCGGGGAACCACGGCTCGCGCTCGGGCGGGATCGTGTTGATGTAGTCGGTGCTGCGCAGGCCGGGCACGCCGACCTGCTGCTCGCGCGCGCGCTCCAGCAGCCGCAGCATCACGTACCTGGCGCGGGCCCGGCCGCGGGTGCGCACCACGTTGTCGAATGACTCGAGCCACTCCCTGGTCTCGTCGGGGTCGATGTCGGGAAGCTGGGTGGGCAGACCGTCGCTGATGATCGAGAAGCGCTGGCGTCCTGAGGCCACGGGATGATCCTCGCCTTCCGGATAGCTGGTGACAGCTGGTCTATCCTCGGCACGCGCGCGAGGCAGTCGTTGCATCCATGGCCGCCGGCCTCAATGCCGGCGCCGAAGATTCGCATCGCCGGCCCCGTTGCCGGAAGCGTAAGGGTACGTGACAATGCCGCTGAATCGGGATGTATCTGCCCGGCACGAGTAACGCAGCCCGCTGACGGGGAAGATCGAATGATGACCTTGGTTACCTCGCTCTGCACGAATTGTGACTTGCGCAGGGCGGCTCCCCATGTGGACTGTCCCAGCAAGAAGTACAGACGCTCGCGCGGGCCGTCGCCGGCCTGGGCAGTGACACCGACCCGGTGTCGCTTGCCAGGTCCGGCCTGGCGCGGGGAAGGGATGGGAGGACGTACGTGAGCGCGACCGCTGGCCAGGCGGACGACCAGCATGACCTGGCCGAGCGGCTCGGTATCAAACCGGGCCATGTAGTTCAGGAGATCGGCTACGACGACGACTGCGACGAGCAGCTACGCGACTCGGTCGCGGCCGGCGAAGGCGTCGAGCTGGTCGACGAGGACTACGACGATGTCGTGGACGGGGTACTGCTCTGGTGGCGGGACGAGGACGGAGACCTCGTCGACGCGCTCGTCGACGCGCTGACACCGCTCGCCGATGGCGGCTACATCGTGCTGCTGACCCCGAAGGCGGGCCGGGACGGCCATGTCGAGCCGAGCGAGATCGGCGAGGCGGCGCCGACCGCCGGGCTGTCCCAGACGTCCACGGTCAGCGCGGGGAAGAACTGGTCGGCTACTCGGCTGGTCGCTCCCAAAGCGCGACGCTGACGGCGCCTGGCGCGCGCGATCGCGCCTGTCCGGTCGCGCGGTCATGGCAGACTCGGCTTCGTCCGCCGTGCGCGCTCTCTCGTGGCGCTCGCGGGCGCATGTGCGGAGAATTCCCTGCTGCATACCTCCGCGGTTGCCGCGCGCGATCCGGAGAAAGGACTCGGAATGGCGGTTGAGATCGGCGACATGGCGCCGGACTTCGAGCTCAAGGACCAGCACGGCACGCCCGTGAAGCTGTCGGACTTCCGCGGCAGGAAGAACGTGGTGCTCGTGTTCTACCCGCTGGCCTTCAGCGGCGTCTGCGCGGGCGAGCTGTGCGAGATGCGCGACTCGTTCCCCGAAGCCGAGCGCGAAGACGTCGAGGTCCTGACGGTCTCGGTCGACTCCGTGCACGTGCACAGGACCTGGGCCGAGATCGAAGGTTACGAGTTCGGCCTGTTGTCCGACTTCTGGCCGCACGGCGCCGTCGCGAAGTCGTACGGTGTCTTCGATGAGGAGCGCGGTCTCGCCACTCGCGGCACCTTCATCATCGACAAGAGCGGCGTCGTGCGCTGGAAGGTCGTTAACGCCATCCCGCAGGCTCGCGACCTTGCCGACTACTCGAAGGCACTTGCCGAACTCTAGCTCTGCCGCGCTCTGGGCAGACGGCAGGAATCGGAACAGGCGGCATGCCCTGTTATCGGTGCGGTACCAGGCAGGTCGACCCTGACCGGGGGAGCAGCCCCTGGCTGCGCGGGGTCAGGGCCGACCGCCAGGTGCTGATCTGCCCGGACTGCCAGGCCGCCGGGGACTGGATGGCTGACCTGGACCGCTGCCAGGTCTGCGCGAGCGTCCGCCTGGTCCGCAGGCTCGGCGAGGTCGAGTGCCGAGACTGCGGCAACGTGGGCGAGCCCGCGGTCGTTACTTCAGCGATGGAGATCGGCTCGGAGGCCGGCGACGGGATGACCTCGCCCGGGCTGGCCGAGGAGGTCGAGCAGGCCCTGGCCCGGGTGCTGCGCCGGACGACGAGGCCCGCCCAGATCAGCTGAGCCGAGGAATCGAAGGTCCGCATGCGCCGCACCGCCCTGCTCACCTCCGCTGCGCTGGCCGCCTGCGGTCTGGCGGTCGCCACCGCGACGGCGGGCAGCGCGGCCCTCGCCGCCAGCTCCGACGGTCGGTCCCGGGTTCCTGCCGCCCCGGTCAGGACGCACCAGATTCATGTCGGCGGCCATCCCGGCCAGGCGGCCGTCGACCCGCGCACCGGCACCGCGTGGATCGGCACGGACGCCCAGATCGTGCGGATCCGCGAGTCCACCGGGCGGGTCGTCGGCCACGTCCCGTTCCAGTCGGCCAGGATCGCCGTCGATCCGGTCAGGGGACTGCTCTGGGCCGTCGACGGCGCGACCGGCAACCTGGCCGAGATCAGCGAGCGGACCGGCAGGGTGATCCGGACGCCGATCACCGACACGGCCCTCGGCCAGGTCGCGGTCGATCCGCGT
Organism: uncultured Solirubrobacterales bacterium; assembly: GCA_963810015.1. Classification (GTDB taxonomy): domain Bacteria; phylum Actinomycetota; class Thermoleophilia; order Solirubrobacterales; family Solirubrobacteraceae; genus Palsa-465. Next base: position 22,006 of record CAWEMC010000025.1, on the reverse strand, counting down.
GCCGGGACCGCCTGGGTGGTCGCCGGCTTGTCGGTGGTCGAGCTCAGCGAGGCGACCGGCCACGTACTCCACACCATCAGGCTGCTCAGCAACGGGCAGTCCAAGGCGCCCTTCGGGGTCGCCGTCGATCCTCTTCGCGGCACCATCTGGGTCTCGATTCTCCCGGACAACCGCAACCCGGTCTCGGGCTGGATCGACGAGATATCCGCGGCGAAGCACCGGGTCACGCATATGTTCCTGGCCGGGATCGAGCAGGCTTCGATGGCGGTCGATCCAGTCAGGGGAACGGTCTGGGTCGCTTCCGGCGGCGTCGACGTGCACGTCATCAGGGAGTCCACCAGGCAGGTGAAGACCATCACCGGCGTGCAGAACAACGCGACCGGCGTCGCCATCGACCCGGCGGCCCGCAAGGTGCTGGTCGCCGACGACCAGGACACCGGGAGCTCGGTGCTCATCCTGAGCGAGCAGACCGACAAGATCACCGGCCAGGTCGGCGTCGGCTTCTTCCCGTCCAACCCGGCCGTCGATCCGGTTACCGGCAAGGCCTACGTGCCGATCGCGTTCCGCGCCACGGTCACCGAGTTCAAGATCTGACGGGTCAGCAGCACGTCCGTGGCGCCCCGGGCCAAGGCGGTACGCTAGGGCCGGTCATCTTGACGCCACATAGGGTGCATAGCTCAGCGGTAGAGCACTCGCCTTACAAGCGAGGGGTCACTGGTTCGAACCCAGTTGCGCCCACCAGGTCAGAGACTTATCGCTCGCCGGGACTGATCGCAGGCGGCGTCACGTCCGGCGGTCCGCTGTGGCTCGAAGACGGCCCTATTGGAGCCACCGGATTGCGTGGCGCGGTGAGCTTGCTGAGTCGAGGTAGCGCGGGAAGAGTCTTGGCCCGGGTGTCGGATCGACACCGGCTCGTTCGTGGAGAAGGTGAGCGGCAGTCGTCTGGGCTGCCCGTGAGCAGAGGAGCTTGAGATGGCGCTGTACCTGATCGCCTTCAACGACGAGTGGGTGCCCGACCTCACCCTGGAGGAGCTGCGCGAGAGGCGCGGTCGGCCAGGGCCGTGATCGAGGAGATGACGGCCGCCGGTTCCTTCGTCTTCAGCGACGGCGGTCTGGACGCATCGACCGCCGTGTGCAGCGTCGACCCGAGCAGCGGCTCGCCCCTGTTCACCGACGGGCCGTTCCTGGAGACCAAGGAGCACCTCGGCGGCTTCGCGGTCATCGACGTGCCCGGCGATGCCGAGGCGCGGTACTGGGCCGGCCGGATCGCGGTCGCGGTCGGCTGGCCGCAGGAGGTGCACCGCTTCCCGCATCGCACAGCGTCCAGTGCTGACACGCAGTCTGAAGCCCTGTCTTAACTGCCGCCCTCCGCCAGCTCGCCAGCCGCCTCGGGTCCGCGCGCCCACTAGGTCAGAGACTTATCGCGAGGCATTGCGTTTCGTGCGGCAGGCTCGGTCGCAGCGGTTCGACCAACTGCGATGGGGAAAGCTTGGAAAAAGTCTTGGCCGGGGTGTCGGATCGACACGAGCTTCGTTCGTGGAGAAGGTGAGCGGCAGTCGTCTGGGCTGCCCGTGAGCAGAGGAGCTTGAGATGGCGCTGTACCTGATCGCCTTCAACGACGAGTGGGTGCCCGACCTCACGCTGGAGGAGCTGCGCGAGAGGGGCACGGCCGGCAGGGCCTTGATCGAGGAGATGACGGCGGCCGGCGTCTTCGTCTTCAGCGACGGCGGTCTGGACGCGTCGACCGCCGTGTGCAGCGTCGACCCGAGCAGCGGCTCGCCCTTGTTCACCGACGGGCCGTTCGTCGAGTCCAAGGAGCACCTCGGCGGTTTCACGGTCGTCGATGTGCCCGACGAGCAGGGGCCCGGTATTGGCCGGCGGATCGCGGTCGCGGTCGGCTGGCCGCAGGAGGTGCACCGCTTCCCGCATCGCACAGCGTCCAGTGCTGACACGCAGTCTGAAGCCCTGTCTTAACTCGATCCGTCTCAGTCGACCGCCGTTATAGCGTGCAAATACCGACAAGATGATGAGGAGGAGAGAGTGACCAGCGGTGGCTTCTCGTCGAAACGGCTGAGCCGCGTGCGCGATGTGCTGTCTCGTCACCTTGACGCCGGCTACGTCCCGGGTGCCGTCGCTGTTGTCGCCCGCCGCGGCGAGGTCCATATTGAGGCCATGGGCCATCTGGCCTTCGAGGGCGACGGCTCCCGGACGCCGATGGCAGCCGACACGATCTGCCGCACCGGCTCGATGACCAAGCCGGTCGTGGCCGCCTGCGCGATGACCCTCGTCGAGGACGGCACGCTCCGCCTCGACGATCCGGTCGACGAGTTCCTCCCGGAACTGGCGAACATGTCCGTGCTCGCCGATCCGGACGGGCCGCTCGAAGAGACCGTCCCGGCGGACGCCCGGTAACGCTGCGGGATCTGCTCACCTTCACCCTCGGCACCGGCATCGTCCCCGCCGAGCCGGGCACGATCCCGATCGCCGACGCGCTGAACGCGCTCCAGAGCGACGAGCCCGGGCCGCCGCCGGATGAGTGGATTCGCCGGCTCGGCACGCTTCCGCTGGTCTACCAGCCGGGCGAGCGCTGGATGTACCACACCGCCGCCAACGTCACGGGCGTGCTCATCGCCCGCGCCACCGGCATGTCGTTCGGGGACGCCCTGCGCGAGCGGATCTGCGCGCCGCTCGGGATGAAGGACACCGCCTTCAGCGTGAGCGGCGAGAACATCGGCCGGCTGGCGACCGCCTACCAGCGCGACGAAGCCACCGGCAAGATCGTCGTCGAAGACGGCCCCGACGGGTACTGGAGCCGGCCGCCGGCATTCGAAGACGGTGGCGGCGGGCTCGTCTCGACCGCCGCCGACTACCTCGCCTTCGCCTCGGCGCTGCAGGCCGGCGGTACCCACCACGGCGAGCGGGTGCTCTCGCGGCCGTCGGTGACGCTGATGACCAGCGACCACCTGACGCCAGCGCAGAAGGAAGTTTCCGGGTTCAGCCGGGGTACTTCGACGACATCGGCTGGGGTTTCGGGATGTCGGTCCGCACCCGGCGCGCGCACCGGGGCCCTGGCCAGTCTCGTACCCACCGCTGGCCTCGGTCGGCAGCTACGGATGGCCCGGCATATACGGCACCGGCTGGTACAACGACCCTGCCGAGGACATGACGACAATACTCATGATCCAGCGGGCGCCCGCCCCGCCCGGGCTGCCGATCCTCTTCGACTTCTGGACGGCCGCCTACCAGGCCATCGACGACTGACTATCCTGGACCCGGCTGCTGTCGATGTCCGTGAAGATAGTTCGGCCGCGCGAGTCCTGTGGATGGATATTCGTGCATCACCGGCTAAGGACCGTCCGGCCGGCGCATCACGCTGTCGAGCGTCGGCCACGGTGGACCCTCGCGGAGAGCGCTGACGAGTTTGCGGGCCGCACGTGGCCCGTTCGGGAGCTGGTCGCCCGGATCCCAGCGCCACGCGGCGACCATGGCAAGAACAAGGCCCCGGCACTCGCTGAGCAGTTCCCATCAGCGCCCGCGTAGCGCTCGCTGACATCCTCGGGCACATGGGCGAGGTCGAACTCGACGGGCCCGCGGCAACACGTCTCGAGATCGATGAACAACAGCCCGGTCTTCGTGTTGAGCACGTTGCCTGGGTGCGGCTCGCCGTGCAGTAGCTGCTCGGCAGCGCCGCGGTCGCCGATCGCTTGTCTCCGGAGCCGTAGCGTGTTGACGAGAAGCTCCCGTCCGCGCCGGCCAGCTCCGGGGTGAGATTGGTGCTCGCCACAAGCCGCTGAGCTTCTTCCACTCGATCGGTAAAGTGCGGCGCCCGGACATCGAGCTTGCGCATGCCGGCATGCAGTCGCCCGAGCGCATTCGCGTAGTCGGCTGGGGAGACCTCCCGAGGTGTCACAGGCTGGTAGTAGGTCCACAGCGTGACGACGAAGCCATCACGCTCATAGACGCGCGGCTTTACCCGGGGTTCCAGAGCAGCCACAGGGCTCTCGGTTTCGGCGAGCCGCTGGGCAAGATCGACCTCGAACTGTGCGGCCTGATGCGCTGTCGGCGCGACTCGGGCCAGGACGTCGCACGGCAGCAGGCGCACAGCGAGCCTGTTCGAATCGTGCAGAACGATCGCCTCGTCGACGATCAGGTCAAGCGCGGAGGCGATCGACGTGGCCGCAGCCAGCGCGCGCTGAGTCTCAGATGGATGCATCCAGCTGATTCTCTCACCGCTGCCGACCTCCGCAGGGCCCTGAGACGGCTGTCCACGCGAGGGGGAGGAGGCCCTGTTGCAGCGCTGCGACGTGAGGGAAGCGGGGCGGGCTCCGAGCCTTGCATAACGCACACCTACCGAGCATCATGCACTCCCGCCGAGGAGTGCCTTCTTGTTCGGTGGATGCATCGATAGCGGGAGGGCCGATGCCGAGCGCCGATGAGATCCGAGACGCTCAGCGAACGGCGTGGGCCGGGCTCTCTGCGGGCTGGGAGAAGTGGGACTCCGTCATCATGGAGCAGCTCGGCCCGGTCAGCACAGCGATGATCGAGCGTCTCGACATCGCCGAGGATCAGCAGCATCTCGACATCGCCGCGGGCACCGGTGAGCCGGGTCTGACTGTCGCGAAGCTCGCGCCGAGGGGACGCGTCGTTCTGACCGACCTCGCAGCGGAGATGCTCGACGTCGCGATGCGACGCGCCAGCGCACAAGGGATCGCCAATATCGAGACGAAGGTGTGCAGCGCCGAGGACCTGCCGTTCGACGACGCCACCTTCGACAGCGTCTCCGTACGTTTCGGATACATGTTCTTCCCCGACATGGCCAAAGCGACCGCCGAGTTCGCACGCGTGCTCAAGCCGGGCGGTCGCCTCTGCTCGTCGGTATGGGTCAAGCCCGAGGAAAACCCGTGGACGACGATCGCCATGCAGGCAATCGCAACCGAGGCGGTGCTCGCGCCACCCGACCCGGACGGGCCGAACATGTTTCGGTGCGCTGCGCCGGGATATGTCAGTGCCCTGTACGAGGCCGCGGGGCTGCGCGACGTTGCCGAGTGGGACGTCGACGTCGAACTCGTCACGCAATCGCCCGCGCAATATTGGGAGATGATCAGCGAGCACGTCTCGCTCGCAGTTGCGGCGCTTCAGCAGGTCGACGAACCGGCGCGGGAACGGATCGCGAAAGCCGTCATCGCCAAGGTCAGCGCCTACGAAGAAGACGGCAAGGTGAGGATCCCGGGCGTGGCCCGCTGCATCGTCGGCACGAAGTAGGGACGCCTGAACTTCCGATCGGCGCTGGTGCGGCAGATTCAGTTAGTGATCCATCATCGCCGTCACAACCAGCCGGTCACGAAGCGTCGCAGATGCGCTGGAAAGACGTGGCTACAGCCGTCGGCCCGAGCCGTGGAACCAGCTACGACGACGACAAGGCCGCCTGAAAGTGATCAGCCCCGGGTCAACTCGCCGGCGGCTCGGACAGGTACCGGGTCAGGCCGTCGAGCATCTCGGCGGTGCCTCCCTTGCGCAGCGCCGGCGCCTGCGTCCCGTCGATTCCGTCCAGGTAGGCACCCTGCTCGGTCCAGGTGAGCGCGGTGCCGTCGCCGCTCTTCGCGAACTCGATCGTGGCGACCGACACCGATATCCTGGCGTCGTCGGCATACATCTCGTAGCTGTAGACGATCCGCTGGTCCGCCACGATGTCGTAATAAAGCGCGTCGTACCGGAGGGTCATGCTCTCGACCTTGATGCCGAAACGCTCCCGGCCGCCCGGCCTGAAGTCGAACTCCTGGATGCCTGCCTCGCCCTCGGCGAGCTCCAGCCCGCCGGTGTCGCCCCAGGTTCCTTTGGCCTCCGCGGATGCAAAGGCGGCGAACACTCTGGATGGCGCGGCCGGGTAGCTGCGCTCGATCGAGAACGTGTCGTGGATGACGGAACGATCGGTCATTGGTGTCCCTCGGTTTCGCCGGTTTCCTCGCCGGGTCCTGCGTCCCAGCCTGTATCTGATTGATCGGCGGTCTCCGCCAGGTACTCGCCAAGCCGGTCCAGGCGGCGCTCGACCATGGTGCGCCGGTCGGCGATCCAGCTCTCCGCGGACCGCAGAGCCGCCGGATTGATGCTGCACGTGCGAGTACGGCCGAGCTTGCTGGACCGGATCAGGCCACACGCCTCCAGCACCTGGACGTGCTGCAGGACGGCGGCCAGCGACATGTCCAGCGGCCTGCCGAGCACGCTCACCGACGCCGGGCCCTGGCTGAGCCGCTCGATCATGAGCCGCCTGCCGGGGTCAGCCAGCGCCTGGAACACCCTGTCCAGGTCCGGCGCATAGTTAAGCATACACTTGAGTATGTTCGACGCGTGCTAGGTAGTCAAGTAGACGCTGCGCTGTCGGCGGGAACGGCACGGCCCGCTCGCACTCAGCGGTAGGCGGCACAGCCGCCGTCAGCGGTGCACAGCCCTGATGTAGAGCCAGTCGGGTCCTTCGGTCAGCGACACGAAGTGGCTGTTGAAGTAGGCCTTGAGCTGCGGTGTCCACGGAATCCGCCGGTACGACACGATAGTCAGCCAGGCGTATTTGGCGGCCCGGAAGGCCGACATCCACGCCGCTTCGACGGCCGGCGAGCTGCCGGCGTCAGCCTGCGGGTTCCGGCCGTCGGACAGCGCGTAGTCGGTACCCAGTCCATCGATCATGAGCGAGCACCCCGGCACCGTGGAAATGAACCGGTCGATGGCGATCGTGTACGAGGCCTGGTCGGTAGCGACACAGGCGCCGGGCGGGATCAGCCGCTCGGCGGCCGCAATCTCGTTAGTGGGCACGCTTGTGTGCTCGCGGGACTCGATGATGACCTGGAACACCGTCAAGACCAAGAGAGTGGCGCCGGCGGTCGTCATGGCGGAGCGCCGCAGCCAACCGAGCCGGATGCGGTTCCCCCCGGCGGGCAGGGCGGCGAGCAGCCGCGCCGCCGGGAGCGCCATCGTCAGTGCCAGGAACGGCGCGAGGAAGGCCGCGTAGTGGTAGTAGAAGTCGACCGGCCACAGGAACGCCGCCACCACTAGTGCGCAGCTGCCGGTCGCGAACCGGTCAAGCGCGGGTGCCGGCCGGTGGGCCAGCCGCGAGCCGAGCACGGTCACGGCGGCGATGACGAGTACGACCACGATGCCGATGATCACCAGCACGGGAGTGGTCAGCTGGGGGAAGTCGGCCAGCCCGAGCATCTGCTGGAGCCGGTACCCCTGCGGGATCCGCGCAATGTCGCTCCGCATTAGCTGAGCGACGATCACGCCGCGGTAGAAGGCCGTCGGCGCGCTGAGCGCGAACGGCAGGACGGGCACGCAGAAGCCGAGCGTGACCCCGGCGGCGTAGACAGCTGCCTGGCGCGGGCGGCGTGCGGTCAGCACCAGGATCACCACGACCGGCAGGATGGCCCAGACCTTGACCGCCCCGGCGAAGCCGAAGAGTGCGCCGCCAAGGAGGAGCCGCCTGGTACTGCTCGCGACCTGGTCGCCGTCGAATAGCACCAGCGCGCCCAGCAGGCAGAACAACACCAGCCACGGCTCCAGGAGCACGGTCCTGGCCGCCAGGATGCTGTCCGGGAAGATCGCGAGCACCCCGCAGGTCACCAGCGTCGCGAACAGGCCGCGGTGCCGGGTGAGCAGGCCGGCCACCGGGACCGCCGCCGCGCTTGCGAGAGCGGTGATCACGCGGGCCACCGCCATCCCGATGTCGGTGCCCATGGCCTTGGTGGCCAGCGCGACCGGGAACATCAGCAGCGTGATTCCGGGCGGCTGAACCATGACGAAGTCGCGGTAGGGCAGCGCGCCGTGCACGAGGCGAATCGCGCTGCCGAAATCCGTCCCGTCGTCGTACTCGTTGATGCCCAGCAGGAAACCGGGCCGGCTGAGGTCGTACAGGCGCAGCCCGACGGCGAGCAGGGTCGCAGTAAAGATCACCGCCGTGAGTCGCCAGCGGCTCGCGGACACCCGGGCGGCCCTGCGTCAGCCACCGCGGAGAACCGGCTGCCGGACGCCGTCACGCGCGGTTCCGTTCGCGAATGCCTCTTCGGTCCCTCATCCGCCATGCCAATCTCAGGCCAGGCCCGCCGCCATCAGCGATGCGGCGCCGCGTGCTGTCTCTACTCACACAGACTCGGCATGCACCGTGATGTTGCACACGACCACCGCGAAGCCGACCGAGCACGCCGCCGGGGACCCTGGCCGGCCTTCCTCGGCCGCCGACCGGCAGAACCGTGCTGGTGCGTGAGGATGTCATTACGCGCGAATGATCAATATCGGCGCAGGAGATACCGCCACTGAAGGCCTGACAGGCAGGCGCACGCCTGGACCGTGTACGACGTGATCGAGCGGGACTGGCTAGAAGAGGACGAGATTGCCCAGCCCGCCGTCCTCCCTACCGGGTCTGACGCCGCTGCAACGCGGTGCAGCGGTCCCGCAGCGGCGTAGTACATAGATTCCCTGCGCCCTGGGCCGGGCTATACGACCCGCCCAAGCCCAGTCGTGATGGTCCCGACGCCGCAGCCGCATGATCCCGCCTAGCTGGCACAACGTCAACCTCGGCCTGCCAGGTCCATGCGGTACCAACCTTCGCATGAGCAACTAGCACGCATCGCATCCAAGCGCCATCTATCTCCCTAGCCGCAGACCATGATCGTGGTGAGTTGCCGCGTTACAGCACGGTCAATCCGCCACGATCATGGCGGGACGAACGGCCGGCCAGGCTGGCCCGTTGATGACCGCGGCGACTGCCTATATGCCTCTTTCTACGTGCCTCTGAATCTGTTGCTCATTACGTTCTGCGGGCTAATTCATATCGCTGACTTGCCCGCCTGGTGCGTGCCACAATTCACTGGCTCGCGCCACCGCAGGCGTGTGGTGGGCGTCACGTCTACGCCATCTTTCTAGGCAACAAGAGTTCACGGCCTGACTAGGGCTGAGCTCAGAATGAGGATGGCGAGAGTCTCATCTACTTTGTCGGAGGGGATTGGCAATGCGTCGAGTAACCGTTTTCCCCGTCATAATGACGCTCGCTGCCCTTGTCTCGGGCAGCAGCATGGCCCAGGCCGGTTCCTTCCATGGCAAGCCGCCGGGTCCGAGCACGATCGCAATAACCGATCCGAGGCCTACTGCATCCGGCGGAACGGTGTCAGTCGAAGGGGCCCAGGCCGGCCTGCCAGCCCACGGCAGCCCACCGGCGGTGCTAAGAGCTGCCGCGTACAGGGCTCTGCAAGCAGCGATGCACAAGCCCCAGCCCGCTCCTGTCGTTCCCAGCCCGCACCGGCCGGCCCATGGAACGTTCGCCCGGCTCGTAGGCTCGGCCTCCGCCGCTCCGCACCACGCCTACTGGAACGGCAGTCGTTGGATCGCCCCGGCGGGCGCCACCACCAAGCCCCTGCCTCGCCTCCTGATACCGCCCAGGCCCGGCGGGCAAGCCCGCCCGCCCGCCTTTCCGGCCGCGCTGTACCCGTCGACCCAGGTTGATTCGGCCACGGCCGGCTGCTCAGACCCCTTCCCGAATGAAGCATCCGTCGCTCAGAGCAGCGACAACCCGAACGACGTCGTAGTCGCCGCCCAGGCATTCATGGACAGCTCAGGGAACTGTGACGACTCGCACCCGTGGGTCTTTTACTCTCACGACGGAGGCCAGAACTGGAAAGAAGAGGTGATGCCTGGCCTGACCGCTGGGCTGGCAGGCGGCGACGTCGGCGTGGTGTATGACGCGAAAGACCACGTCTTCGTGTATTCCTTCCTTCAGTTCTCTCGTACGACCTCGACCGACAGCATTAACGTCGCCAGCTCATTCGACGGTGCCAGCTGGTTCGACCTCACCACCCTCGATGCCAATCCGGGCACGCTCGACAAGGACATGATCACGGTCAATCAGGACCCATCCAGTCCCAACTACGGAAGGGTTCTGGTGGCGTGGCGTGATGACGCTGTCGGCCAGAATGCATTCATCGATGCCTACAGCGACAACGGCGGTGCCTCGTGGACGGGTTCGAGCGACTCATCAACGTGGTACCGGACTGCGGAAACGGCGTCTCCCCGGCATTCGACGCGAACGGCGACGCGATGGGAGCCTGGTACGACTGCAATGGCGCGACTAACATCGAGGAGGAGCTTTCCACCGACGGCGGAGCGAGCTGGAATCAGTCCAGCAACACCGTGATCTCCGGCGTGACCTCCATCGAGAACAATGGGCCGGGCGGTGCCTGCGCGCTGAACGTCGGCGGCTCAAGTTTCCGGTGCAACAGCTTCCCGAGCCTGGCAGGCGACCCGGCCGCTTCTGATGCGGGCGGCAGTGCATTCTTCGTCGTGTTCGCGAACTGGGAACCGACCACTCAGAACGGCGTGACCGCCAATGTCTCACAGTTGCGGGGCCTTTCTACCCTCGATGGCGGCAGCAACTGGAACGGGGGAAGCTGCTGCTCGTTCGACTACATGGCGTTCAAGGACTTCGGCGACAAGTTCTTCCCGTGGGCGGCGTTCGCCCCCGATGGGCGGCTCAACGTCGGCTACAGCGACCGGGAGGGCAGTGCCACTTCCGGGAACCCCAACGGCCTTAGCTTCAGTGAGGGACAGGCTGAAGCAAGCAGCCTCACTGCGCTCCGCGCCGACTCCTACATCGCCTACATGGCTGACGGCACTCTAGGCAATCCGGGCTCACTGACCTTCATCGGGGACTACGCCGGCATCGAGAGCCAGGACAACAATTTCGACACCTTCCCCGTGTGGACCGACGTGCGGAACGGCAACGCCGACGTGCGCACCATGGATCTGTGTTACGCGGACTGCCCGACCTTGCTGCGGCCAGAGACGCCCCTGGCCACTTCTGAGCCCGCGGGATCGTCGTTCGACAACCTGTATCAGTTCAACACCGACACCAGCTTCGGCGGCGCTGGTTCCGATTACTGGAACGCGGTCGGGATCAGGGAGGGCGCAGACGGCACGATTACGGACGACGACCTTGGCCTGTGGAACAGCAGGTACTTCACGTCCCGGGTCGCTCTTGGTGACTTCAGCCCGCCCGTGAATGACTATGTCCTGGAGAACGACAACAGCGGGCACGGGCCAACCCAGCCCTACTTCGTGGACGTGCACAACTTCTCGGGGTCGGGAGGCTCCTACACGGTGGAATGGGCCCATGGTCACGTCATCCTGAGCTCGGCCTTCTCCGACAGCATGGGCGCGAGCAATGTCATCCGCGTCTATGACCTGTCCGACACGACGGGTACGACCTACTACCTGGGATTGCGCCCGAGCGCAGGCGACACCTCTAGTTACCGCATCTCGGCTCACCTGAACGGTAACGGCACCTACCAGGGATCAAATGCGGCATCGGCCACGTCAGGGAACGTGGCTGCGGGCTCGCCGGCCTTCGCGACCCTGAGCACCGGGTCCAGCCCATCTGGCTTCGACGCCCTTGTGGTCCAGAACAACAACGGCGGCTCCGGCTCATACACGCTGTACCGGGACAGCGCTGTGCCCGCGGGAACAGTCGCGATAAATTCCGGCGCCACCTACACCAAGAGCGCGAGTGTCACGCTCAACCTGTCGGCGACCAACCCGACCGCCGGGGACCCGGTCATGGACATGCGCTTTTCCAGCAACGGGACGACGTATGGCCCGTGGGTGCCCTACGCGGCGAGCGCGCCCTACACGCTGCCCTCAGGCGACGGCCCGAAGACGGTGTTCGTCGAGTTCAGAAATGGAGCCGGAGCGGTCTCGGCGCCAGCCAGCCACTCCATCACTCTCGATACGACCGCACCGGCAATTACCAAGGCACCCGTGCCCACGCTGCGGATCGGCCACCTGGGCAGCACCGGGGCGCCCGTCGCCATCAGCTGGGCGGGAACGGACGCGACCAGCGGTATCAAGAGCTACAACCTGATGGAAAGCGTCGATGGCGGAGCCTTCAGCCTGGTCGCGAGCCCGACCACGGCCACGGTCACCAAGAATCTGATACCCGGCCACTCGTACAAGTTCGAGGTCCGGGCAATCGACAAGGCGGGAAATATCAGCGGCTTCACCGTCGGCTCGGCTTTCACGCTGTCGGCCTACCAGGAGACCTCCGGTGCCATCGTTTACTCGACCGGATGGACCCAGCAGGCACTGTCGGGCGCATACGGCGGGGCAGTAAGGTTCGCTGCCGTGGCTGGAAGGCAGGCCAAGTTCTCGTTCACCGGATCCCAGGTGGCCTGGGTCTCCACGATCAACACGGACCGCGGGTCAGCCTCGGTCAGCATCGACGGAGCGGCGGCGGCGACCGTGAGCACAAGCGGAGCGTCGCTGCACACCGCGTCGATCGTCTACACGAAGACCGTGGTATCGGGAACGCATTCACTGCTTCTGAAGGTGCTCGGGACCTCCGGTCATCCGCGGGTGGATGTCGACACGTTCCTCGTCATCCACTGAAGGTGAAACGAACTCGAGGAGGCTCGCTGGCAGTCGCAGCGAGCCTCCTCGCCGTTCTGGTTCTCTCCGGGTGCGCCGCCGGCGGGAGACCGGGCCGCGCGCCTCGTCCGAGCCTGTCGATTACGTCATATTTCCCGCCGACTGTCCGGGGTCAGGATTTTCGGCCTGGCGAGTTGGTGATCCTCCGAGCGCGCCCGAGCCAGGCTGGCCTCAAGCCCGTATATCTGCGACGGCACGCCCAGCGGGACGGTACCTTCGTCGTGCGCATAAGCGGATACGGTCTTGACCGCTGCACGGGCTTCACGGTCACGGCCACTGGATCATCGGGGAGCCGGGCTATCGTCAAGAGTTCCCCGAACGGGTGCCCGCCCGTTCCCGCCCTCTCCACTCCGTGATCGACGCCCTTGTCAGCAAGGCAGGTGAGGCCATGGCGAATCCGCATTTCGCGAACCTTGGTGATGTCTGGAAGCACCTGCTGCTCAGCGAGGTCATCAGCTCGCTGCGGCCCGAGCACTACGTCGAGACCCATGCCGGATCGGCGACCTATCGGCTCGTCGACGACGTCGAGCGCAGCCTCGGGGCGGCGATCTTCCTCGGCACCGCCTCGGAGACAGAGCCCTTGCGCAGCAGCCCGTACCGGCGGCACATCGTGGAGTTCGCTGGCGGCGCCGAACCGTCATACCCGGGTTCGCCGCTGCTGGCGATGATGCTGCTTGGCCGCGCGTGCCGATATGTCTTCTGCGACACGGACCCGGCAAGCGTCGCGGATCTGCGAGCCGCGCGGGAACGCCTGGGCCTGCGGGACAAGGTCCGGGTGATCCACGGCGACGGCCTCGCCGAGACAACGGCGCTGCTGCACGCCCAGGCCATCGGCGCGGCCAGCCTGGTGCACGTGGACCCGTTTGACTTCGGCGCGGCTGGTCCGGGCGCCAGCAGCGCGCTCGAACTGGTCACCTGCCTAGCGGCTGCCGGCATACCGACGTTCGCCTGGTACGGGCTGACCACTGGATCAGCCGCGCACGAGCTGTTCGATGAGGTCACCATCGCAGCGCCGGCGGCCCGGGCCTGGAGTGCCGAACTGCGCGTGGGCGGAGGCCAAGCGAACGCGGCGGGCATCGGCGCGGGCTGCGGCATCTTGTTCACAGCCCCGGACCTGGTTCCGGTCGGGTCGATGCGGCCAGCCGCCGACGCCTACGTGCGCGCCTTCAACGAGCGGAGCGTCGCGGCCGATGCCGATGTACGCGTCACGGCCAGCTTCCGGATCCGACCCGGCGTGAGGCCGAGGTAACGGCGGCCCGTCCGGGTGGTTCGGGGCAGGACCGTCAGAAAGACCGCGCAGACCTGGTCGCTCGCGCCCTGCGGCTCGTCACTGCGTCCGTAGCGTTCGGCATCCTGTCCGGGGCAGTGTCGATCGTCATCGGGTTGCGCGATCACAGTCTCGGGATCTTCGCGATCGGGCTAGGCGTAGCGGCAGACGTGACAGGATCGGCGACCCTCGTCGGGCGGTTCCTTGCCGAGCGGCGGCATCCTGGTCGATCAGATGCCGCGGAAACGCGAGCCGCGATCGTCGTCGCCGCAGCCCTGGCCATCGCTTCGGGCATCCTGATCATCGGGTCGGTGGTCGCGCTCGCGGGCGGCTCGCGACCGGGAACCTCGCCTGTCACGTTGATCGCAGCTGGCATTTCCGTTGCCGTTCTCACGCCGCTGGCTGTCGCCAAACGCCGGCTCGGCAGGCGCATGGCCAGCCGGGCGCTCCAGGGAGACGGCACTCTGAGCGGCATCGGCGCCGCCACCAGCCTGCTGGCGCTAGCAGCCCTAGCGCTGTACCACATGCTGGGCTGGTGGTGGGCCGACCGCGTCGCCGCCCTGGCAGTCGCTGGCATCGCCGCCGTCGAGGCATGGCGTACAGCGCCGCGACGTCGTTCTGCCTGACATCAGCAGCAAGCTTGACTCACACAGACTCGGCATCGCGTGGATGTCATTGTCTCAACGGCCGGCGGGATACTGGTGACCCTCGCCGCGCCGCGCTTGTTCACAATGGCCATCCAGAGCGCCTGCGGTTCAGGCGTCTCGGGTCAGGACCACCCGGTAGGCCAGGATGATGAGCGCACCGGCCAGCGCGATGAAGATGCCGGCCTCGATGCCCTGGAGGGCCCAGAACCTGCTTGCAGGCTGGTAGGTGATCAGCGTGTGGAACCCGTGCGATGACAGGCAGGTATTCATCCGGGCGCTTTGCTGGCCGACGGCGCGGCAGGCGGCTGGGGTGTCCTGGTAGCCGATTCCGGCGGTGTAGTTACGGCCGTTCGGCCCGAGGGTCGCGTTTGACAGGACCCAGGCGCCGGCTGGGGCGGCCAGGTTGCCGCTGAACGGCGGGAGCGACTTGGTGATCGCGCTCAGGTAGCGGGGCCGGGCGTATTCGGCGATGAGGAAGCGCAGGCCGGCGAAGGCGGTGAACGTGACCGCCATGGCGGGCAGCACCCGTTTAAGATCGTGCCCGCCGCGATACCCAGGGCCACGGCGAACACTGTGTAGGCGGCGGGCATGATCCCTTGAATGTCGAAGGTGAAGGTGGCTAGCCGGACCGGGACGCCGGCCGCGTTCTGGGGGCCGCGCCACCAGCTCACCAGTACCGCCGTGGCCGCGCCGAACGCCGTGGCGGAGGCTAGTGCCCACAGGACGTTGCGGCTGAGCCAGCCGCGGCGCGTGACGCCCTGGGTCCAGGCCAGGTTGTGGGTGCCAGTTTCGAACTCTCTGGCCAGCAGCGGGCACCCCAGAACACCCCGAGCAGGAGCGGAACCGCCATGGTGGCATCTACCAGGGTGGTGATGGCGGCGTCGCCGCGGAACAGCAGCTGGGTCGCGTCACCGCAGCTGCGTGTCGTCGCGCAGCTGGCGAGGAACGCGTGGTAATCATGGGCCATCACGATGCCGGTGAGCAGGAGCAGGCAGGTCAGCGCCGCGAGGGCGGCACCGGCAACGTAGGCCTGATTGCGGTGCAGCCGCCAGATCAGGGCGGTCACCGGACGTACCTTGCCGTGGTCAGCGGACCGGCGGTACGGGCGTCGTCTTGCCCCATGTAGGCCAGGACGATGTCCTCCAGCCCGACCTCGGTGATCTCCCACCTGGGATCGAGCATCGGGCCGCTGAGCCGGGCCAGCAGGCGGGTCTGGTTCGCGGTCTGCGTTGCCTTTATTACCTCGATGCCCGGCTCGATGTCGGTCGCCTTCCTTCTGGGTCCCAGGAGCCAGCGGTGGGTCCGCAGGACGTGGTCGATGTCGCCGGTGAGCTGAGTGCGTGATGCGGCGAGCAAGATGATGTGATCGCAGACGCGCTGCAGGTCGTGCAGCAGGTGCGACGACAAGATGACGGACAGGTCCCGGTCGGCGACCGCCTCGGTCAGCGACGCCAGGAACTCCCGGCGCGCCAGTGGGTCCAGGGCCGCTACGGGCTCGTCCAGTACCAGGACCCGGGGCCGCTTGGCCAGGGCCATGCTCAGGCCCACCTGGGCCCGCTGGCCGCCCGAAAGCGCGGAGACACGCCGGTCGTCAGGGATCCCCAGCTCGGCCAGTCGCGCTCGGGCTCCTGCCGCGTCCCAGGCACGGTTAAGATGCGCGCCGATCTCAAGGTGGTCCGCAACGCTTAGCCGGCTGTACAAAGGCAGGTCCTGTGCCAGGTAGCCGATGCTGGCCAGGAACTCCGTGCTCTGCTCGGGCGGGCGCCCAGCACGCACGCCTCACCGGCGCTGGGGGAGCTCAGCCCCACGAGAATCTTCAGCAACGTGGTCTTCCCGGCTCCGTTGGGCCCGACCAGCGCGGTGACACGACCGCGCGGCACGGACACCGAGCAGTCCCGCAGCGCCCAGAGGGAGCCGTACCGCTTGCCCAGCCCGGCCGTGCGGATCCCCGGCAGGTCCTGGGCGCTCATGCGATCCGCTCCGCCCGTGAGCCCGACAGAGTCGAGCGCAGGAGGGACTCGATGGCCTCGTCGTCCAGTCCTTCGGCCCGCGCCGCCCGCACCCACTGCTCCAGGCCGCGGGCGAGCCGCAGCTGCGTGCCCGGCGGAGGTCCTGCGGGGCGGCGGGCGACGAACGTGCCCACGCCCTGGCGCCCCTCAACCAGGCCCTCGTGCTCAAGCTGCCAGTAAGCCTTCATCACCGTGTTCGGGTTGATCGCCACCTCGGCCACGACCTCCTTGACCGTGGGCAGCTTGTCGCCGACGTCAAGGACTCCCATCCGAAGGGCCTGTCTCACCTGCTGCACCAGCTGAAGGTAGGCGGGCACCCCGCAATCTGGGCTCAGCTGGAAGCTGATCGACTGCTTCAGTACTTCTCTAGTCACCTAGTGAACAGTAGGATGCCTGATCACCGGTGTCAAGCCCAGAAGCTTCCGGAGTCTGTTGCCGCCGCCGTGGTGGGATTCTGCGACGCAGCCGCAGCGGAAGCGGCCGGCGCCAGGGCTTGCGCCCAGCCAGCTGCACCGAAACGGCGCTAGGCGGCTGGCGCCGCCACCTCCTCGGGCACGGTTCGCGGCGGCTCGCCTTCACCGGCCGCATGCTCGCCGGGTCGCTCGACCAGATTGCCGTTGCCGAGGTCGCCCCGGCGCGCCCGCTGCGACCTCACCGGCTTGGCCGATGCGACAATAATTCCTGGCTGGCTTAGGTGTCACAGTGCTACGGTGCCGCGCATGCCTTCCGCTGAGGTGATGCGTAACGGTTGCCCTGTGGTGCTGTCTGACCTGGTCAGGGATCTGCGTGCGCTGGGCGTCCAGCCGGGCGGCGTGCTGATGGCCCATACCCGGATGAGCTCGATCGGCTGGGTGGTGGGAGGCGCCGAGACAGTCGTGGCGGCACTGCTGGATGTCCTGGGTCCGGCCGGGACGCTGATGGCCTACGTCGGCTGGAATGACAGCACTGGCGGCCTGACCGGATGGCCGCCTGCGTGGCAGGAGGCGTACCGGTCCGAGTGCCCGCCGTTCGACCCCGAGTTCTCCGAGACCGACCGGCAGATGGGTCGTGTCCCTGAGCGCATCCGCACCTGGCCTGGCGCGAGGGTCAGCGGCAGCCATTTCCGGCGGATGGCGGCCATCGGCTCTGCAGCAGGCTGGCTGACCGAAGATCAGCCGTGGAATCACGGCTTCGGGCCGGGATCGCCGCTGGCCAAGCTCGTCGAGGCAGACGGGCAGGTCCTGCTGCTCGGTGCGCCGCTGGACCGGCTGACGATCCTTCACCATGCCGAGTCTTTGGTGGACAGCCCGGAGAAGCGGATGGCAAGTCATGTGATTCCCGTTCGGACCGCGGCCAGGTCGTCTGGCGGATGGTGTCTGACCACGACACGTCCACGGCGATTGGCGCCTTCCCTTATCAGCGGGTAGTCGGCGACCAGGATCCGTTCGCGGTCATCGGTCAGCTGGCCCTCGACGCGGGGTGCGGTGTCCGCGGTCTGGTCGGCAAAGCCGAAAGTCATCTGTTCTCGGCCCGGCCGCTGGTGCGATTCGGCGTCGAGTCGATGACCAGCGAATTCGGGTCCTGACGCCGGGCCGACCCTGCCTGCGGCCACTTCGAAGCGCCCGGGGCCGGGCCCTCGTCGTCCATGCGGCGGTCCAAGTCGCCGCTGAGCCAGGGAACGGCGCGGGCTCACCGTGGCGGATCTGCCGGAGATTGCCAGCGAGCGACCATCATCCACCACGGATCGATGGACGACGTGCTGCCGACGGGCCAGGCGCTGGCGCGCTGGGTGGACGCGAACGGGTATCAGTCGGCCGGCTATGCGGGGGACTCATGGTCGAGTGGTCGCCAGACCGCGAGCAATGGGTCACCGAACTTCAGCAGCCGATCCAGCTAACGTCGCACGGAACCCGCAACCAATACTGGGAGGATCAGCCATGTCAGTAACTCCGGAGATCATCGAGCGCGCTGAACAGCCCTATGTCGCGATCAGGGCGGAAGTCACCATGCAGCAGCTGGCCGGGCTAGGACAGCGCCTCGGCGAGGTGTTCGGCTGGCTCGCGGCGCACGGCCGGCGCCGGCGGGGCCGCCGTTCTGGAGGTACAACGTGATCGACATGGAGCGCGGCTCGAAGTCGAAGCGGCGTGCCCGTGGGAGCTGTCGTTCGGCGGCGATCGCTGATCGCGGGGTGCTCCCGGCCGGGCGATACGCGACGCGATCCACGTCGGCCATCCCGACGCTGATCGACGCCATCGCCAGGCTACTGGGCTGGGCGGATGGTCAGGACCTGAAATGGGATGTGCCGCCGACGGCCGAGGGTGAACGGTGGGGGTGCCGGCTCGAGCTCTACCTCACCGATCCCGGCGAGCAGCCGGACATGAGCATGGGAGACCCAGCTCGCGTTCCGGCTGGCCGACTAAGGGCGCACTAGGTCGGCGAGCTCCTGGATGCGGACCAGGTTCCCGCGGGATCGCGGAAGGCGCAGTCGCGAATCCCGTACGGCTGGTCGGTCGGCTCCTGGACGACCTCGGCTCCGGCGGCCTCCACCTTCTCGAAGGTGCCGTTAAGGTCGGCAGTGGCCAGCAGGATCCAGCCGTAGGTGCCCTTGGCCATCATCTCGGTGATGGTGCGGCGCTCGTCGTCGGTGATGCCGGGATCAGCGGCCGGCGGCGCCAGCAGGATGGACGTGCCTGGCTGGCCGGCCGGGCCGACCGTGATCCAGCGCATCTTGCCGCGCCCGACGTCGGTGCGGACCTCGAAGCCGAGGATGTCGCGGTAGAAAGCCAGCGAGGCTTCCGGGTCGTCGTGCGGGAGGGCGCTCGCGTGAATGGTGATATCCATGACGGTCACGCTAGCTGGGGCTCCGTGTCCCGCGCTTCTCGATTCCTGACCGGTCTGGTCACCTGCTTCGCCACGCACGACGGCATTCCCTCCGTCGCACTCGCCGCCTGCCGCCGGTAGGTGCTGGGCGGCATGCCGACCAGCTCGGCAAAACGGCTGCTGAACGTGCCCAGCGACGAGCAGCCGACCGCGAAGCAGACGTCAGTGACGCTCAGGTCGCCGCGACGCAGCAGCGTCATCGCCCGCTCGATCCGCCGCGTCATCAGGTAGCTGTACGGCGACTCGCCATAGGCGAGCCGGAACTCCGGCTGAGGTGCCCGGCCGACATGTGCGCCCCCCGGGCCAGCGCCTCGACATCCAGCGGCTGCGCGTACTCCCGGTCGATCCGGTCCCGGACCCGGCGCAGCCGCCCGAGATCGCTCAGGCGCTGCGTCTCGGCGAGTGCGCGCGTCCACGAAGGGTGACACAAGAGAGAACTCCTCTCATTCGACTCTCGCCGACTTACAGCGAGCCGGTTTCCCACGCAAACCCGTCCGGGTCGGTGAAAGGCCCGGCATCTCCGCTGATCATGAGCCGGTGCGATCCGGTACCTTCCGGCGAGACACCGGCGTCCTTGGCCAGGGCCCGGCGCCCGTAGAGCGCCAGCTTGACCGGGCTCGACGCGGTGGCGAACTCGGTGTACTTGCGGCCGAAGCTCTTCGCCACAGTGAGGCCGTGGTCAACGTAGAACCGCTTGCTGGCGGCCATGTCCGCGACTCCGAGCAGGAGCACGATCTGGTGGACCTCCCGGCTCGCCGCAGCCGATGTCCTTCTTCGCGGAGGTCGCTACCTTCCAGATGGTCCCGTCCGGGCCCCGCACGACGCCGCCGTAGCCCCAGAACGATTTCGCGGCAGGCTTGAGCGGCGTGGCGCCGGCGTCGAGGGCGGCGCCGATCAGGGCGTCGACGTTGGCTGGCTGGGAAACCGTGAGCGACAGCGTGAACCCACGGAAGCCGGTCGTCGGTGACTCCGAGGCCCGCAGGCGGACCTGAGTGCCCAAGCCGAAGGCGGCGGTGTAGAAGCGGTTGACGGCGGTGTGGTCGGCCACCTCAAGGGTGACGGATTCGATGGAAGCCATGACGATGACGCTAGCTGCGGCTCTGGGACGCGCGCTTCTCGATTCCTGACCGGTCTGGCGCCTGCTTCGCCCGTCCGCAGCGTCGGGGGTAGGTTCGGCTGGTGGCTGACCAGAAGGTGGAGACCGCAGATTACGACCCGAGTTGGCCGGGCCGCTTCGCCGGGGAGTGCCAGCGGGTCACGGGCGTGCTGGCGCCGTATCTGGCCGCGCCGGTTGAGCACATCGGGTCGACCGCCGTGCCCGGGCTGCGGGCCAAGCCCGTGATCGACATGCTCGCTCCGGTGGCCTCGCTGGCCGCCGCAGCGGCGGTGATACCAGCGCTCGAGGAGGCGGGCTGGCTGTTCTGGCCAGACGATCCGTGCCGCCACTACCGGCTGTGGTTCCTGCGGCCGAGGCCGGAGGCGCGCACGCATCATCTGCAGCTGATTCAGGACGCGGATCCGCATGCGCGGGCACTGCTGACGTTCCGTGATGCCCTGCGGGGCGATGCTGAGCTGCGCCGCGAGTACGGGGATCTGAACGGCCGGCTCGCGGTGCTGCATCCAGGCAGCCGAAACGCCTATACCAACGCCAAGGCGGACTTCGTCGCCCAGGTGTTGCGACGTGCCGGGATTGCGCCGCCGTCCCGCGATCCGCTGCCTGAATAGCCGGAGTTACGAGGGCGGAGTCAGCTCGTCGACGAGGCGGCTGACCCGCCTGAGAATCTCGTCCCGGATCGGGCGCACCGCGTCGAGCCCGAGGCCGGCGGGATCGGGCAGGTCCCAGTCGAGGTAGCGCTTACCGGGGTAGACCGGGCAGGCGTCGCCGCAACCCATGGTGATGACGATGTCGGCGGCTTGCACCTTGTCGGTGGTCAGGGGCTTGGGAAATTCGCGGGAGATATCAAGGCCGATCTCGGCCATAGCCTGCACCACGGCCGGGTTCAGCTGGCTGGCCAGCTGCGACCCGGCCGAGCTGACCCGCACGCGGCCCGCTGCCTGGTGATCGAGCAGCGCCGCCGCCATCTGCGACCGCCCGCGCGTTGTGCGTGCAGACGAACAGCACGTCAGGAATGTCAGCCATGCTCATGCCTCTCAGTTCCGGCGTCGTGAGGAACGGTTATCTCAGCGGCAGCCTCGGCGCTCAGGCCGGGATACAGCGCCCTGATCGCCGCGACGGCGACCGCGCAGCCCGCGACCTGCGCGCCGATGAACGCGGGGCACGGACGCGGGGGCGATGCCGGCGAAGGTGTCGGAAAACATCCGGCCGACGGTGATCGCCGGGTTGGCGAAGCTGGTGGAGGACGTGAAGAAGTAGGCGGCGCCGATATAGGCGCCAACCGCTGCGGGAGCAGCCCGGCTCCGGCCCGACCGGGCGAGCGCGAAGATGACCAGGAGCAGCCCCAGAGTCGCGACGATCTCGGCCAGGAAGTGCGCAGGCGTAGCCCGGCTTCTTCGCGAGATCGTGATGGCCGCGCGAGCGAACATCAGGTTGGCCACCACGGCTCCGCCGAAACATCCGATTATCTGAACGGGCAGGTACGCGGCGGTGTCGCGCCACGATAGCCCGCCGAATACGGCGTCAGCCACCGAGACCACCGGGTTGAAGTGACCGCCGGAGACCGGGCCGAACATCAAGATGATGGCGTACAGCCCGGCCGCCGTGGCGGCGGCGTTCTCCAGCAGCTCCAGGCCGGTATTGCCGGGGGACA
>CAWEMC010000024.1:0-1356686 GCA_963810015.1 uncultured Solirubrobacterales bacterium | reverse complement strand
CTCCACATCGGCCCCTTCGATCGTCCACCAGACCTTGGTTGCGTGATCGATTAGAGGCCGGGATCCCAGCCTCCGCAGGGGAACCGATTTCAGGGTGACAATCCAGAATCAAGCGCAGAAGCGTCGTCCCAGACCTTGCGGCGCCAACGATCAGAACCAATTCCGCGTCCGGTTCCACGGCGCTCAATCCCTGACATCCATGTCGCAAGCGCAGCGAATCCTCATCTCAAAGTCCAGCCCACACACCCTGGCGTGCCAAGTACGCAGAGAACCCACGCCCAGCGCGGAGCCGGACGAAAAGTCTTGCTGCGGGCAAGCCTCCGTCAACCTCCGTTTGCGGGAACGTCACCTTCAATTGAGAAGATTAAAACTGACCTGCGCGCCCGACGTGCTGTCCAACGTGACCGTTGTCATGCCAGCGCCCGTAGCTTCGTATACGTTGTCGACGACGGGAACGTCACGCGTAGTACCGTCAGCAAACGCGAGCGTCACGCTGCTGTTCCCGTCAGGCGCAAGACCAAGGATGGAAACGGGTTTCCCTGCGGAGAGGTCCATTTGAAAGAGGCCGCCACCGTCAACTCCGCCGAGAGTGAGGCATCCTGTGCTGGTGCCGGCATCGTTGTTCACGAGACAAGCTCCATTGCTGCCCGGGACCACCCACACGCCACTACCCACAGAAACAAAGCGCGCGTTTGCCACGTCCGTTTGAACAAAACCATTCGTCGCAACGGAAGCGGCAATGCCGCTCGGTAGCGTCGCCTGAGATTCTGTCCCTGCTGACGCCGCTCGCGGGAGACGAAATACCGCAAAGTGACGCTTCAGGACGGGCGATACGTCGACGCGCGCGCTTCTCGAGATCTGAGCTGATTGGACATGGTGGGCCCGGCGTTGTACCAAGCTCCTGTGAACGCGAATCCAGGCTCTTTGGGCATGAGCTTCGGCGAGAATGGCTCCACGCGTAGGCGTCCTGTCTGCGCCAGCAAAAGATGACTGCAGCAGCACAAACGCGAAAGCAGCGGGACCGCACACCAACATCGTTGCAGCGGCCGCCCTTGCTCGATCGGTGAACTTCATCACGTCAACAGACCTTTAGTAGATGTGGTAACCCTTCTCAGTGCATCGAATTGAGTCCTGAGCCGTATGTCCCGTTCCAGCACCGCCCAAAGACCGAGGCACCACCCTTGTGGCTGAAGTGGCTCGACCCTTGCTGTCCATTGGGGTAGGCGCGGGAATGGCCGTAATGACTCGGTGAGTAGTAGAAAGCCTGGATCACGATGGTGTGACCGTATATGTTGCGAGCTCTGTTATGGGCGCTATTGGAAGAGCCCGTGACCATGTCGTGACCTCTTCTACTGACGCTCCTGGCCAATTTCTGCCACCCGTACCCACTCGACTGAGCGCTTGCGACGGTGGCCGCGGCCGCGCCCGTTAGCGCGCAGGAAGCGACGGCCAAGCCCAACCGCTTTGTGTTGATCAGACCACGGCTCCGGTCAGGCGGCTTCGAGTTGCTCCCAGCTACCGGGACGACAGGCGGATTCTGTTCCGTGAACTCAACCAGCTCGGCCCCTCGTGTAGGACGGGACGTCTCAGAGGGTGGCATCTCAGCACGCTTATCACGCGGGTTGCTTCGTACCCTCATGACGCCCTCCGTTCTCGGGGCTATCGATCTAAGGTAGAACGCTCTAAAAAGGTAAAGCGCTCCAGATCGATCGTACTCCGTCGGGGAGGGATGTCGGAAAGGATGCGCAACCCGTCCGCCGCGCAGGTCGCGCGGTCTCGCTGCGCCTGCGTGCGGAGGTGGAGGGTGAGCGCTTTGACTTGGTCGTGCTCGGCGGTGGTCCAGCCGGTCTCGCCGCCGCGGTATACGGCGGATCGGAGGGGGCTGAGGACGTTCGTGCCGGACAGGGCAGCTCCTCAATTTCGGACACGCTGATCCTGCCTCGTGTTGTCTCGGATCGGCGGCGGCGTGCTCACGGTAATCGTGGCGACCCATCGGTCCCTCGTGTCGCAGCTGTGGCGATGATCCGATGACTGCTCCGTGGTCCGCGAATGCCTGTTTCAACGACACCGCGAGACGTCTGTTCATCTCCACTGTTCCGAGCCCCGGCGCGGCGGACGACGATCGCCGGTTTCGGTGCGACGAGTGGCTCCGGGATCGTCGGGATCCCTATCGAGCCCCCAAGCTTCCCCGTGAGCGTGAGCGGATGGTGATTCGCCTCCGGTATCCCCACGGTGACCGCCGCCTGACGGATGAGGTCGCCAGAGGGCAGCAGTGCCCAGAGGTCGGTGCGGCCGCGCACGTCGCCGTGATCGCGCGCTCGACCCTCGGATACGAGATTGCCATGCCGCCCATCGTCCCGTCGGCGCGGGCGCTGACCTCAGCGGTGATGGCACCGTCGGAGGCTAGGCTGATCACGGTGGTGTGGAAGTCACTCGGCGATCGAGCGCTGAGGACGACGCCCGCGCTGTTGGCCCCAACGTCGATGCCGGCCGCCTGAGGCACAAGCCCGTGCTGTCGGACAACCGCGGCCGCTCGGTCTCCGATGGTGCCGTCATCCAGTACCAGGGCGTCGATCATGTTCGGTGTGCCGACCGGTACGAGCGCGATCCGCACAGCGTTGCTGCCGGGGTTGTAGCCGTGTCCGTCGCCAGCCGCGAGATGGTCAGCGCGCTGCTGAGCCGCGGGAAGTGCGTCACTATCACGAACCTGCTCGCGATAGGCAGTCAACGCCTTCACAACGCCGAGTGAGAGTTCAGCGGCTGAGCTGAAGAACCCTGTGAAAGCCCCCTTCTCCCAACCTCCGCCCACCCGTGCCACGAACTCCTCCTGCTGAGGTTCCCTCTCGACCCTCTTCTGGACAGAACGCGAATACCGGCTTTCCGAGCGCGGTGGCGTGTCCGAACTCCTCCTCGGTCGGGCTCCTTCCAGATTCGGTGACGTAGCCATACCGGGCACCGAGGATCAACACCATCGCGTCGGCCTGTTCCACGAGCGGCAGCAGCGCGTGCCTCGACGCATCCGGGCTAGCGGGAGCGGTCTCCGCCATCACAGGACGCAGACCGAGGCTCTCGATCGCGTCTCGGGCCGCTGCGCGCTCCGTGCCGAAGTCGCGCATCACCGAACTCACGAAGACGTTGTCCATCCTGCCCAGAGTAACGCCGGCCGTCCGCACGACGGGCACCGACCAGCCGGTGCCAGAGCTCCCGACGTGGGCACCACGAGGCGCTCGGAGCCCCGCGGCTCGGGGCTACGATCTTGCCGTGACCAACGAGCCGAAAACGTGTGCGATCTGCGGAGCTCTGATCACGGAGGAGCGCGGCGGCGAACTCATCAGACACCCAGGCACCGACGAGCAGAACTGGGCCCACCCCCACTGCAAGGGAAGGCCGATTCGGCGAACTTCATCGAACCGCGGTCGCGACGCGGGTCGTCGAGTTTCGCGTGAAGCCTGGCCCCGATAACGTCGCATGGCGTCCCCCCCAACCCCGGTAAGGGCCATGGGTAAGCCCCGCAGAATCCATCTCATCTCAGTGCTATATCCGGGGCCTGGGCCGACAACGGACGCGTCTTCGTCCAGGACGACGCCCATCGATACCGCCCCCGAGCCGCGCGCGGTCGCGTCCGTCGGCCGGCGGAACGCATGGTGGGGAGCCCATGCCGGGCTGTCGCGAGCCGCCGAATCCACACTGCATCGTTCCGAGAACGCGACTGCGCCCATCCTTCGGGACATCGCTGACGCGGTGGCCACTGCAGACGAATGACCGTGCCACGCTGGCGCAGTTTATGGTGATTCAAACCGTGCGTACCCCGGCCTGGCTAGACAGACACATACAACGCCATCAGCATGGAGGCGATCGGTGATGAGCTCAGGCGTCGGCGATGGGGAGCAGAGGTCGAGAAGGTCGCGGTTGGAGCGTTCATGCGCGACAAGCTTCGGGTCCAGACCTTGCTGGAAACAAGTCCCTCGGGTGGCGTCAATGCTGATGTCGATGCACTGGTCGCTGGTGATGTTTGAGGAACCGATCATCGCGAGCGCGACCAGCCCATGATCTTCGTTCCGCGCTTGCCGTTTTGGCACAGGCTGCCGACGGGCGATGCCACGCACCGGGTTCATGGAAACCGTTGAGGTTCGCTTTCCGATCGATGCTTGTCGCGTCCCCTTGCTGAGTTGGAGTCAGCAGCCGGACCTCCCTGCGCCGATCCCGGCCAGTTTCGCCATGCAACGGATGTCAACCGCAGCACCCGCGTGCAGGGAGATCGGCACTGGTTTCATCGCCCGGGCCTGCACCCACCACTCTTGACTCCGCCGATGCTAGACGTCGCATGCGAGCCAATTTCGACCACCGAGTGCCCGGCTATTCATTCGAAGAGGCCGCCGACTCGGGCCGGCGTGCAGAGGCCGACGCGATCATGAAGGTGCTCATTGAGGCGAACACCAAGACATATTGCGCTTTGTCGTTGTGACTCCCGAGGCGGACGACAACGCAGAGGCCTAAGCACGGCCCCGTGTCCTATCGCATGGTTTCGGCCGTCCGGCAGCGGCACGAGTGCCCTGGATGAGCGGCCGATGTGGCCAGCGCGCTGCGGCGCCCATTGAAACCGGCGAAGCGCGACCGCGGCGCCCACCACACCCCCGATCACGACGATCAGCGGGTCGTGTCCGGACCAGGCTGAGCTCCCGGGATGGTTGAAGTTCTTGAATACGGCGGTGATGAAGTGGCGGATCGCGAAGAGGTCGAGATCTCGGCCAGCGCCGAGCCGGATTTGAGCGGGAACCACAGGCCTGACAGGAGAGCAGTGCGAAGAACACCGTGCTGGTCACCGGACCGGCGGCCTGCTGGTCTCGGGACGAATGTGCTCATCGCGATCCCGAGCGCGGCAAAGCTCAGCCCACCGAGTATCAGCACGACGACCAGGGCACCGATCCCCGCTCGACGGCAGCGAACACCAAACGCCCAAGGTCCCACCGCGAGCCGCGACTGCGACTGCGCGCTCATTGAGCGGCGTGCGGTCGCGCCTCCGTTGGACATCCCCGGTCCACCGCGACGTGGTCGTTCGCCTGCACGAGTGCGACTCGCCATACAGTCTCTTCCACACGGTTCGGTTCTTGATCCTGACCCAACGGTCGACCGGCTGGCCCGTCGCTGAGCACAGCACGCGCTACCGGGCGATCACCTCCAGCCAGCTCACCCACTCCGCCCGCCGCCGCGCTCGGACCCCTCCTCGCCGCGGGGTGCGGAACTTGCATCGCCTCCTGGCACGAATCCATTGGGATCACAAGGCCCAAGTTGATCACTAGTCGCGGATCAGCCGATCACGGGTAACGACGCTGCCACACTCGTCCCGCTTCTGGTTCCACGAACAGGCAGCCACGTCGGCGGCAGGGGTGGGGCGGTCATCAACTGCTGCTCCGAGGCTGTGGTCGACCGGAGCGGCAGCGATGGCCAGGTCGCCGCCTGGGCGTTAGAGGGGCAGCGCTGACCGGATTGCCTCGAGGTGCCCCGACTCAGAGGATGAGTGCGAAAGGCGACATCGATCGCCGCGGTGATGTCCTGCTGGCCAGGCTCGACGAGCGGCTCGCCCGATGCGGCGGAGCCGGCGATGAACTTGCCGGTGCGGCGGGGAACGTAGCGGACTCGGGCTCTGCGAGCCGGATCGGTCTCTTTCGGGCGATGAAAATGCTGCTTGACGTTGCTGTCCGGGCTCGACTTTAGGGCTGATTAATGCTGCGGCCGCGACCGGCCTCGAGGCGCGTGCGGATGCCATCAAGAAGCGGATCCGAGCGTCCAACTTGGACGTTGTTGTCTGCTCAATTGGGCCCGTAAACGCCGATTCGGCCATTTACTGGCCCAAAAAAACTCTCGCTCGCAAGGAGGCAGATCGATGAGAAAGTGCGCAGTTTCCAGGGCTTTTGTCGAGTGGCGAGACCCAGATTCGAACTGGGGACACCACGATTTTCAGTCGTGTGCTCTACCAACTGAGCTATCTCGCCGTCGGCGCGCGATGCTAGCGGCTCGGCCCCGCAACTGATGCCTTTTCGTCCCGGAAAGCGGGAACAAATGGCTTCAGTTCGAGTACCGGCGGCAACTCTGGCGTTTCGTCCCCTCATCGGGACGGGAGCGCCGCCGAGCCGCGCGCAACAATCCGAGACGAGAGATGTCCGCCCCGAAGCAGCTGTTCGTCCTGCGCCACGCGAAATCGAGCTGGGACGATCCGGGGCTCGAGGACCGTGAGCGGCCTCTCGCTCCCCGCGGACGTCGCGCCGTGAAGCTGCTCAACGAGTATCTGCGCAGACACGAGATCGAGCCCGCCGAGGTCCTCTGTTCTCCAGCCCGCCGCACGGTCGAGACCTACGACGGCGTAGCTCCGGCCGGAGAGCTCCACCTCGAGCCGGAGCTCTACCTGGCGAGCGGAGACGATGTGCTCGAACGGTTGCGTCGCGTGCCGGCGTCAACCCCCTCGGTGATGGTGATCGGCCACAACCCGGCGATGCAGGTGCTGATCTTGAGGCTCACGGGAGCCAACGGCACGTCGAAGACGCTCGGGGACGACACCACGCAAGCCAGGCTCGATGAGGTTCAGCGCAAGTTCCCGACCGGAGCCCTTGCCACGCTGACTTTCGACGGCCCTTGGAGCGCTTTGGCTCCTGGCAGCGCTGAGCTCGTGGACCTCGTCAGACCGCGAGATCTCCACTAGTCTGTCTCGTGATGCGTCGCGTGCTTTTTCTGGCACTGCTGTGCGCACTCGCCGTGGCGGGGTGCGGTTCCTCTAAGTCCGCGAGTTCCCCGAACCCGGTAAACACCGAGCTGTCGTACTTCCCGGCGAACTCGCCGTTTGTGATGAGCATCGTCACGGACCCGAACTCGGCGGCGGTCACCGGTGCACACGACTTGATCAATAACTTTCCGATCGCGTCGTTCGGCGAATCGGCCCTGATGCAGAAACTGAATCAGGAGGGGGTGAACTACGAAAACGACATCCGCCCGCTGTTCGGCAACCCGGTCATGTTCGGCCTCACGGACATGGGGGTCTCGACGAGCACCGGCAGCACCGACTTCCTGCTTGTATGGGTGACGAAGGACGCCGGGAAGCTCAGCGCGTTGCTAAAGAAGCTCGGCGGATTCCGCAGTGCGGGTTCACACGATGGCGCGACGCTCTACCAGGCCGGCGGCGCCGCGTTCGCCGTCGATGGCGCGACGCTCCTGATAGGTCGCTCCGCGACCGTGGTCGACGATGCGCTCGATCGCCACGCCCACGGTGGCGGGGTCACCGCCTCGCAGTACGCCCAGGCGTTTAACGGACTGCCACAGAACTCGCTGATCGAAGCGTTCGGCAACCTCGCCGGCGTGCTGTCGGGCCAGGGCGCGGCGAAGGCACAGCGGATCCCGTGGGTCGCCGCCCTGCGCAGCTACGCCACCAGCATCTCTGCCAACTCCTCCGGCCTGACCTTCCAGTACCGGCTCGACACCACCGGGCAGCAGCTCACTCAGGCACAGGTCCCACTGGCGCCCGCCACCGTTCCGCCGACCCTCGCCGGCACGCTCCCGATTGCCGCCGGAATCGAGGACCCGGCCCACATCGTCGCGTTCGTGGAATCGGCGGAGCAGGCGAGCAGCCCGGCCTCCTACGCGAAGTTCCTGCGGCGCCAGGCGACGATCCGCGCCAAGACGGGCGTCGATCTGAACAGCGTCCTGAAGCTGGCGACGGGTTCGCTGATGATCTCCAGCAACACACGCGCGACGATGGGACGGGTAGGGCTCTCGAACCCGACCGCCGCGGCGAGCGCGCTGTCGAAGCTGATGACTCAGCCCCACAGCGTGTTCGACAAGTCGACCGGCGTGCACCGCCTCGGCGGCGGTTTCTACGCCATCAATGAGTCACACCAGACGATCACCGTCGGTGTGGTCGGCAGCCAGCTGCTCGTCGGCAAGGCGACGCCGGCGCAGTTGCGGTCGTTCGCCGCGGCCCCGACCGCCCAAGCTGCGGGGGCGCAGGGCAGCGTGGCTTTCCAGATCGCGCTCATCCAGCTGCTGAAGGTCACCCTCAAGAACGCCTTGCCGAAGGAGGCTCAGGGGGCGCTGGGCGCACTCGGCGACATCACGGGTTGGGCGGACGCGACCCCCAGCGCGCTGACCGGCAGCGCTACGCTCGCCGTTCACTGAGTCGCCGTAGAAGCTCGAGCGCGCCCCTCTTCGACAGCGGCTCGTTGAGGTTTCCGCACTTCGGCGATTGCACGCACGACGGGCAACCCGAACGGCATGGGCACTCGCCGACCAGCCTGCGCGCGTCGCCGACCAGCCGCTCGAACTGGTCGTAGCCGCGGCGGGTGATCCCGACGCCGCCCGGATGACCGTCGTAGATGAAGATCGTCGGGCCCCCGGTCTGCGGGTGGGCGTTGGTCGACAGGCCCCCGATGTCCCAGCGGTCGCACATCGCGATCAGCGGCAGCACGGCGATCTGCGCGTGCTCGAGCGCGTGCAGCGATCCGAGCAGCTGATCGGCCGGAAACGGCTCCGCGCCCAGCAGCTCATCGAGCTCGTACCAGAGCGCGCGCGTCGCGAACTCCACGGTCGGCAGATCGAGCGTCTGAAAGTCGATCACCTCTTGGTCCTGGAGCCGTTTGCGCTGGTAGCCGAGGACTGTCTCGGAATAGACCACCGCCCCGAACGAGAGCGTCACACCGAGCAACTCGCGGCGCTCGTGCAGCCGCTCGACATAGACCATGCTCTCGCGCTTGGCCTGCGTGAAGTAGTCGCCGGTGAACGGCTCGAGCATCGCGCGTCGGGCGTCGTGGTCGAGTTCGAGCACCTTGTAGGCGCGCCCGAGGTGCAGGTAGATCGCCCCGTCGTGCACGGTCCCGTACGCCCGCGCCGCCTCCACGGTGCCTAACACCTCGCCGGATGACCCCTCGATCAGGACGAAGCTGTCGGCCGACGCCGAGCGCAGGGCCACCCGCGCCGCCGGGTAGTCGTCGGCGCGCCGAGGCACGAACCCCGTCGCCCGCTCGCGGAGTATGCCGCCGGCGGCGAGCTCCTCGGCCTGCCCGCGCCACCCGGAGCCGAAGTAGGGCTCGTCCTCGTCGCTCAGCGGCGCCTCGTGCGCGGCGCAGACGAGGTGCTCGGCGTAGATCTCGGGGCTGTGCGGATCGAGGATCGCCGCCTCGACGGGCCGCGTCAGGAACTCGTCGGGATGCCGGCAGAAGAACTGGTCGAGCGCGTCCTCACCGGCCACGTACACGGCGAGCCCCTGCCCGCGTCGCCCGGCCCGGCCCCACATCTGCTTGAGGCTCGCGACGGTGCCCGGGAACGTGACGCAGATCGCGGCGTCGAGCGCTCCGATGTCGATCCCGAGCTCGAGCGCGTCGGTGGCAACGACCCCGAGCAGCTCGCCGGCGCTCAGCCGTCGCTGGATGTCCTGGCGCTGCCCCGGCGTGTAGCCGGCGCGGTAGGGAGCGATGCGGTCCGCCAGCTCGGGGTCGAGGCGATCGACCGCGTGACGCAGGATCAGCTCGACGCCCTTGCGCGACTTCATGAAGCAGATCGTCCGAGCGCCCGCCGCGATCAACTCGGAGAACACCTCCGCCGCCTCGTAGAGGGCGGAGCCGCGGAGCCCCAGAGCCTCATCGAGCAGCGGCGGGTTCCACATCGCCACCCGGCGGGCGGCGCCGGGCGCTGCGTCGCTGTCGACGAGCTGGAAGTCGGGCAGGCCGGTCAGCTTCTCGGCAAGCTCGACGGGGTTGGCGATCGTCGCGCTCGCCAGCAGGAAGCGCGGCGCCGTCCCGTGGATCGCGGCGATCCGCCGCACACGCCGCAGGACGTTGGCGACATGCGAGCCGAACACGCCGCGATAGACGTGCGCCTCATCGACCACGACGAACGCGAGGTTCGCGAACAGGTCGCCCCACGCGGGATGGTTGGGCAGGATCCCGACGTGCAGCATGTCGGGATTGGTGAGCACGAGGTTGCTTCGCTTTCGGATCGCGGAGCGCTCGGCCCGCGGCGTGTCGCCGTCGTAGATCGCCGGCCGGATCGCCTTGTGCAGACCGAACTCGTGGAGCGCACGGGCCTGGTCCTGGGCGAGCGCCTTCGTCGGGTAGAGGTACAGCGCGCGAGCCGTGCGATCTGTGCTCAGCACCTCGAGCGTCGGCAGCTGAAAGCACAGCGACTTTCCGGACGCGGTCCCGGTCGTGACGATCGTGGGACCCACGAACGCCTTCTCCACGGCCTCCGCCTGGTGGGCGTACAGATGGGTGATGCCCGCTTGCTCTAGCGCCGATCTGACCGATGGGGTGAGCTCGCCCGGGACGGAAACAAGGCGCGCGGAGCGCGCTCCATAAAAATCCTCGTGGACCAGCCGCTCATCGCCTCGGCCCGTCTCCAGGAGGCTCGCCCAAGGTTCTGTCTCGCGGACGATCGACACCGCTGGCCAGTATGGTCGCCGTCGCCATGCGCTGCCTCTACGTCGATCTCGACGGGACGTTGCTGGGCCCCGGCGGATCGCTGCTGGCGGGCGCGGACGGGCGCTTTTCGGCGCTCGGCGTGCGCGCCCTCGAGGCGTGCTCCCGGGCCGGCGTGGAGGTCGTCCTCTACTCGGGTCGCAAGGAGTCGAGCGTCTTCGAGGCCGCCCGGCTGATCGGCTCGCACGCGTACATCTTCGAGATCGGGTGCGGGCTGGTGATCGACGGCGAGCTCGAGTGGCTCACGGACGGGGTCGTGCCGTCGGAGTCCGGCTCGATCTACGACCAGATCGAGGCGTCGGGGGCGCCGGCGCTACTGCTCGAGCGCTTCCCGGAGCATCTCGAGTACCACACGCCATGGTCGATCGGGCGCGACGTCTCGCATCTGTTCCGAGGCGACGTCGACCTCGAGGAGGTTCGGCTGCTGCTCGACCACGCCGGCTGCGGCTGGCTGCGCCTGGTCGACAACGGCATCGTGCGTGAGCACTCCGAGCAGATGCCGGGTCTGCCGGTCGTCCACGCCTATCACCTCGTTCCCGCCGGGGCCTCGAAGGCGCGGGCGGTGGCGCGCCACATGCAGGCGCGCGCGTATTCCCGGGAGGAGTGCATCGCCGTCGGCGACTCGCGCGAGGATGCCGAGGCCGCCTCGGTCGTCGGCACGTTCTGGCTCGTGGCCAACGCGCTCGAGCGAGACCCCACGCTGGAGCTCGAGCTGGTCGGCCGCCCGGGAGTGCGGCTGGCGAGCGAGACCTACGGCGCCGGCGTCTACGAGGCGGTCGTCACCACGCTGGCCGAGGGGGCTGATTGTTAGGGGGGTCGGGGGACACGCCCCCGACCCTGTGTTCAGGAGGCCCCTGCCGTGGGTGCCCGCTGATCAACCGCGCTTGGCGGGATCGTGCTCGACTTCGGAGGCGTCGCTGACCGCCCAGCCGAGGCGCTCGACGAGCTGCGCCGCGAAGTGGTCGCTCTCGAAGTCCGCCACGCTCACGCGTTCGCGCAGAAGGACCGCCTCGTCGTCGCTGTCGGTGCCGGCCGCCGTTACGATGATCTGCGGCATCTCTTTCTCCTTACGATCGTGTTCGCCCTCCACAGTGGCATGCCCACATTGGTCAGTCGTAAACATTTGGGTTGGGCGCGGGGGCGGCGGTGCGATCGACTGCGGTGCGATCGAGAGCCGTGGGGAGCGCGAACTTTGGCGTTCTTGTCACTAGGGGTGGTAGCCAGGCGCCAAAGTTCGCGTTGCCCAGCGCCATAGCCTTCCGCGGGACGAGCTCAGGCGGCGCCCCGGGCCGCGCCGCGGTCTTCGCGCGCCACCGCGTCCGCGAGCGCGCGGGCCGCCTCGGAGATCTCGCCAAACGCATCCGCCACCGCGGCCGCATCGGAACCCGCGATCGCACGGTTCAGTGTCGCGACGGATGCGTCGAACCGGTTCCACAGCTCGCGCGGGCCCCGGCGTCCGGTGCCGGCCCGAAGCTCGTAGGGCGGCTCGGCCCCGTCGGCACCCGGGATCGGACGCCAGATCAAGCCCGCGGCGTGCGCGTGTTCCCACGCGACCTGTTCTGTGGCAGCGGCGTCCGCGAGCGCGCCGAGACGGGCCGAGAAACCGGGGTCGGGAGGCGCGAGCTTGTGGGCTCGCATCGCCTCTGCCCAGTCGCTGCTCGCCTGGCGGACCCGGCGCATTATCTGGGCGCGCTGGCGGTCGAGGTCCTCGCTCATCGGTGTCAGGTGGCGCGAGCGCCGTCCGCGGTCGACTCGCCGTCGCTGTCGGGAGCCAGGGGGTCCGGTTCAGCGACGCCGGTGGCGGCGCGAGCGCCGTCCGCGGTCGACTCGTCACCGTTGTCGGGAGCTAAGGGGTCCGGTTCAGCGACGCCGACCGGGGTCCCGCCCCAGAAATCCTCAGGGCTCGGGCCACGGTCCGCCAGCGCGGATCCGGCGCTGGCGCTGTAGCTCTGCTCGAGCACACGCTCGAAATCGGAGCGCTTGATCCGGACCCTGCGGCCGACCCGGAGCGCCGGCAGCGACCCCTGATCGATCCAGTTGCGGACCGTCTGCTGGTTGAGCTTGAGCATGTCCGCAACCTCGGCGACCGTCAGAAACGTTTCCTCTCGATCGCTGTTTTCCACGGAAATTCGTTTCTAATTGAGACAAATTGGAACCATTTCAGGTGGTTATAATACCGCGTCGGCGGACGTCAACTTGTTCGTTCTCGCAGCAAAGAAGGTCTGCAAATCGGGTGGAACCACGAGGCCCGCAGGACGGCGAAGCAGGACGGGAGGCCCTAGGCGAGAGCAACGTCATCCGGCTGCCGCGCGACTGGTTGGGCCCGCGCGAGGAGCTCGTTCCGTTTGGGATCAGCCCCGCTCCCGAGGACGTCACCGACCTCGATTCGACCGTCACGCTTCTGGCTTCAGATTTCTGGGGAGAGGAATCAGCTGCGGTCCAGCACGCGTTGCCGGCGGCGCCGGATCGCCCCGAGAAGGAGACTGGCCAGCGCGCCCGCCGTCCACGCGTGCCGCTCCGAGCGGCGCTACTGGCAGCGGCCGCCGCCGCCCTGCTCGCAGCGGGGATGGTGGGACTCGGACTTATGGGGCCCTCACGGCCGGCGACCAATGGGAGCTCGGCGTTCCGGTTCGGCAGCCTGGCGGTGGTCCTGCCGCCGATGCTCGCCGTCGAGGCGGCAAAGGCCTCGAGCGATCGACGGGTGGCTCGGGTCCGAGTGGAGTCAGTTGATCGGCACCGGCGTCGGCGCCCGACTCGTGACCACTCGACGCCGACCGCGGCGTATCTCCCGGTCAGCACGAGCAGCCTCCCCGTCCAGGGCTCGTCCACCGCGCCTCGGGATGACACACCAGCGACGCCATCGGCCACAGGCGTTAGGACTGGGGTCGCCGGCGGATCCTCCGCTGCCGAAGGAAGCTCCGTCGCCACCGTCAGCCACAGCAGCACTCCGGCCGGGCCTGTCGGACCTGGCGCACCATTCGGACCAGGGCACTTAGGATGACAGCCAGATCCGCGGACCTACGTCCATCAGGGAGTTGCGAGGAGGTGGGATGAAGGCTGTCCTCGAGCATGTTCGGCGCAACGTCGTCGGATACATCGCGCTGTTCGTGGCGCTAGGCGGCACCGGCTACGCCGCCGCCACCCTTCCGCGAGGAAGCGTCGGCGCCCAGCAGCTGAAGAACCACGCCATCAGCCCGATCAAGCTGAATCCGAAGTTCATCAACGGGAACGTCCGGGCGTGGGCGGTCGTGACCGGTGGCGGGCGGGTGGTTGGCGGTGGCGGGACGCCCGGAGGGTGGGCCTCCCGTAACGCCGGGTGTCTACGAGATCAGTTGGGGCGTAAACCTCAAGCGAAACTGCGGAGTGATCGCCACCATCGACTTCGGACATTCGCCGGCGACCGAAACCATCCCAATACCCGGAAACACTACGGCGCGCGTTACGGCGGGATATGCCGTCGCACAGGGCGTCACTGGTGGGAAGGGCCGACACAACAACGTGACGAGCGTTCACACCTTCAACCAGGCCGGGCAGCTGACATCGCTCGGCTTTGACATCGCGGTGGTCTGCTAAAGGACTAGATCAGGAAACGACAGGAGTGAGCCGGCGCTCTTTCATCACAAATCACGATCGTCTCGATCGTCCTACTGCTCGCTTGCCTAGCCAGCGCAGCAACCGCACGAGCGGGCAGTCTCTACCTCGACTCCTGCAGCTACTACGGGAACACTGCACCCGCGTTTGTCGCCACGTCAACCGGCCGAGACCTCAATACGCCGGACGAGTGCATGGTTTCGAGCGGGACCGGCACGCGCTCATTGGAGATCAATACGACCGGCGGCCTGTCCGAGGGACGTAGCGCGGTGTGGTCGACGACAACCCCGTCACCAGCGATCACCATCGTGGGTGTGTTCACGCCCTTGAACGAGGTCTTTGTCGACTGCGGCCTCAAATCCGATGGCTACACGGCCGAGTACCTCTGGGGCAACGGCTCGGCACTGTATGGCACGCAGGCGATTGTCCCCAGCCCCTCCGGCCCCTCCGACTCCCTTTGCTACGGAATAGGTATCAACAGGAGCATTCAGCCGTCACGCTACTTTGCGTGGGCTGCTGGCTGCTATCTCAAGCAGACATGCCCGGCCGCCTCGGACAGTAACCGCCTCCTCGGCGTCCGCGGCATCCGCCTTTCGGCCGAGGAAGACTCCGGCCCCGCCATCACCGCCATCGGCACCTCAAACCTCTGGTACCACGCGAAAAGCTGGCTCCGCGGTAGCTGGCCAATGTCTTTCACGGCGACGGATCCAAGCGGGGTATGCGCCACCCGCGCCACCGTCGGCAGTCAGGTGATCGCCGGGCCTGGCGACAACGATCCCGACCAGTCGACTTGGCAGCAGTGCCCGAACCAGGTGCTGTACCACCAGCTGGACACCACGTCCTTTTCGAATGGTTCCGAGCCCGTAACGCTGTTCGCTCAGAACGCCGCCGGCGTGCCGTCGTCACCTTCGGAGCGGATCTACATCGACAATCAGCCCGTCGGTCTCGCCCTCTCAGGCCCGACCGACGCCTTGAGCACTACCCGAGCGCAGTACGTGACCGCTCGGGCCACAGCAGGACCGAGCGGCATCGGCTCTATCGCCTGCTCTCTCGATCACGGGCCGATGCACTCTTACCTGGCGGCGGCCGCCCGCATCGCGGTCCAGGGCCTGGGCACGCACCATTTGAACTGCATCGCCCACAACCGCGCGGTCAACTCGTCCGGTCAGACGGCTTCATCGCCGGTCCAAAGCTGGACGCTCTCCATTCGCCAGCCATCCGTGAGCACGGTCTCGTTCGCGAGGATTGCCGACACGTTGCGCTGTGCGAAGGAGCGTGAGCGGGTCCGCTTGCCGGCGCGATGGATCGTCGAGCATGTGCATGGACACGCGGTGCGCGTCCGAATTCCAGCGCAGACGCGCACGATCGACGTCGTGAAATGCCATCCACGGGTGGTTAGACGACGCGTCTGGATCCGAGGCAGGTGGGTGGTCAAACGTGTCGTCGTGCTTCCACGCACGGTCCGGCGGAGCACAAAGCGCGTCCGCTTCGGGGCCACCGCCGTGGTCAGCGGCTGGCTTGGCACGAGCCGCGGCCTGGCGCTCGGAGGCCAGCGCGTGGACGTCGTCACCGCGCCGGATACCGGGGATGGGACGTTCAAATTGGCGGCCGTGGCCACGAGCGCCGCGGACGGCACGTGGAGCGCTCGGCTTCCGCCCGGACCGTCCCGAATCATTCGCGCCATCTATGGCGGTTCCGCGACTGTCGAGCCCGCGGCCTCGGGGACGGCACGCGTCATCGTTCCCGGCTCGGTCCGGCTTTCGATCACTCCGCGCCACACCGACTGGGGCGGAACGATCTCGATCGACGGC
The DNA here is from genome assembly GCA_963810015.1 of uncultured Solirubrobacterales bacterium. GTDB lineage: Bacteria > Actinomycetota > Thermoleophilia > Solirubrobacterales > Solirubrobacteraceae > Palsa-465. Next base: position 1,340,827 of record CAWEMC010000024.1, on the reverse strand, counting down.
CGCCTGCGCGGCGGCAACGTCCCGCCCTCGGGCGAGGTCGTCGTGCTGTGGATCAGCTGGCGGGGCGGCTCGACGGAGATCGGCCACCTCTACACCCGGCGCGACGGCGTATTTCGCACCACGTACACGTTCTTGCGCGGCAATGGCAGGGAGACCTACCGACTCTGGGCCGCGACCGCGCGCGAGAGCGACTATCCCTACGCCCCGAGCCGGAGCCGACGAGTCAGCGTAACCGTCGGGACCTGACCGGGCCTGACCTGGCGAGTGCATCCTGGCGCGCCCCCGGGCCAGACGACAGGGCGCGCTACGCGCGCGCCCCCGAATAGCCTGCCAGCGCCCGTGCGCCCCGCCACGACGGCCCGCCACCGCTCGCGGCCACGCGTGCGCCTCGCCCCGCCACTGCGTGCTGGTCGTTTTGCGGTCGAAGGCCGGCTCGATCGCTTTCGACTCCCGGCCCTCGGGCGCTTCGCGCCCGCAGCCCCGATTGGCGGGCGGCCAGTAAACGGCGCTGGGGAAGAGGAAGGGGAGCGGGCGCCATCGCGCCCGTCAAAAACCTGCACAGCACGACAATCCCGCCGCGAATGGCGAGGCCTGTCGAGCTATACATGAAGAGCATGCGTAATACGACAGGGCTCGGACCTGGCGGCGAGGTTGTCGTGCTATGCAGGTTTCTCGTGACACTCTCGGCACAAAGTCGCGGGTTTTGGGCAGCAGAGGAGGTCAAAATGGGCTCTGGCGACCCGCCGACGCCCTCACCCACCCTCTCTCTCCCTGACGCCTTCTACCGAGCCGGCCTTCGACCGCGCGCCTCTGTGACGACGCTGTGACGAGACGGTCGTCGCGCCACCGTCTCAGCGCGCGTCGTGGAAGATGATCCCGAGCGCCGTCCGCTCACCCCGCGCCACCGTGCTCACGCCATGCCGCAGCCCGACGCGGTAGTAGCCCTGCTTCCCGCGGCTTGGGCGCTCGCGCGTGGGAAAGATCACGAACTCTCCCCGCGGAGGATTGAGGACGTGGGCTCGGCTCTGGGCGCGTGGGCGCTGCTCGAGCAGGACGAACTCGCCACCGTCGTAGTCGACCCCCGGCTCAGCGAGGACCGTCAAAACCTGGAATGGGAAGAAGACGTCCCCGTAGAGGTCCTGATGCAGCGCGTTCCAGTCGCGGGCGTGGTAGCGGAGGATCAGGGGGGTGGGCCGGTGCTGGCCGGCTGCATGGCAGCGCTCGAGCAGCTCCCGATGGTCGGCCGGGAACGTATCCGTATCGCCGCGCAGCAGCGCCGACCAGTCGTTCGCGATCGGCGCGAGATGGGCGTAGAAGGAGTTCCGAAGCGCGGCGATCACGTCCGGCAACGGGTGCTCGAAGTAGCGATACCGACCATCGCCGAATCGATGCCGCGCCATATCGATCGTCGAGCGAAATCGCCCCGAGTCGAACAGATCGGAGATCTCCAGACACTCTGTGGCGTCGAGCAGCGGCTCGGTGATCGCGAATCCTCGCTCGTCGAGCTGTGCCCGTAGGTCCGGCCAATCGAGATCGTCGACTCGCTGGGCGATCCCCGCGGGCTTGGCGGCGGCGATGGTCGTCATATCCCCGTCCTTCCTGTCGTTTCAGCGCCGGCGGACACGGCGTCCTCCCCTAATACGACCGGGCGAGCGATCTTGTGAGATCGACTTTCGGCGGCAAGTTGCCCACCGGGCGAAATTGACCGGTAAGCTCTATGGCGTGGTAGGCGACATCCTTCAGCCGACTCACCTGATCTTCGTCCTCGTGATTGCGCTGCTGGTCCTCGGACCGAAGCGGCTCCCCGAGGTCGGCAGGTCGCTCGGTCGCGGCCTGCGTGACTTCCGGATGGCCATGGGCGGGGAAGAGCCCGACCGGCACGACGAGATCGCGGTGCAGGCGCCCGTGGAGAGCGCTCCGGTGGTGGCGACCGCTCCGGTGGTCGCGACACAGCCCGCGCCAGCTCCCGAGCCCGTGCCGGTTCCTCAGGTCGAGCCAGCGCCCGTGGCGGTCCCTCACGTCGAGGCTGCGCCCGAGCCCGTGCATCAGGCCGAGACGGTCGAGCACACGAGCTAGCGCCGGCGTCCCCGAGGGCAATCTGCGGCGATCCCGCACGCCCTCGGTTTCGGCTGCGTGGATGACTGATTCGCGCGCCTTCGTGCCCGTTCTGTAACGACAGCGTCTTAAGTCCGTGACGACTGGCCAGCCGGCCCGCGGCCTGGTCCCAAAATGAGGGCACGATGCTCGACGCCACCGCCACATCCCGCGCCGGCGCTACGCTCGCGCCACCCGATGACCGACCTCACGGAGAGCGCTGCGCTCGTCACCCTGCTGCGAACCGGCGCGCGCCCGTGGATCACGTACGCGGAGCTCATCGAGGAGGCTGGCAGCGCGCTGAAGGTCCTCGACGACGAACGCCAGCCCAGCCTCTTCGGAACGCAGCGGGACGACATCGAGGCCACCGAGCGGCAGATCGCCGAGTGGCAGGACAGCGGGATGCGACTGGTCACGATCCTCGATGACGCCTACCCCGAGAACCTGCGCGCAGTCCACGACCGCCCCCCGCTCGTCTTCGTCGCCGGCCGCCTCATGCCCCGGGACCGGCGATCGATCGCCGTGGTGGGAGCGCGCCGGGCGACGCCGGAAGGGATCGACAGAGCCACAGCCATCGCGACGCACCTCGCGCAGGCGGGCTTCACGGTCGCCAGCGGCCTCGCCGCCGGGATCGACACGGCAGCGCACACGGCGGCGCTGGCGGAAAACGGACGCACAATCGCGGTCATCGGCACGGGGCTCAGCCGCACCTACCCACCGGAGAACGCGCGCCTCCAAGAGCGGATCGCGGCCGAGTGCGCGGTCATCTCCCAGTTCTGGCCCGACGCACCGCCAACAAAGCGAAGCTTCCCGATGCGCAACGCCGTGATGTCCGGGCTCTCGCTCGCGACGGTCGTGATCGAGGCGGCGCACACGAGCGGCGCCCGGATGCAGGCACGGCTCGCACTCGCGCAGGGCCGCCCGGTATTCCTGCTCGACTCCCTTCTCGGCCACGAGTGGGCCCGGACGTGCGCCAAGCAGCCGGGAGCGCACGTCGTCCGCACTCCGCAGGAGATCACCGCAGCAGTCGAGCGGCTGACGGCACCGGGCGCGCTCACGGCGTAGCCAGGGCCATGCCGACGGTGACGGAGCTCACCGCGCTGTATGGCAATTTCATGCTCGGCCCGAGGCGCGGTCCGGACGTGTGTCATCGGTGCTTCAACTTCACCAATGGCTACACGCGCTGCTACGCGTGTGCGCACGGCGAGAGTTGGCTTGACGCAATCTGCCCTATCTCGTACAGCATCGCGCGCGAGCAGCTCAACCACGTGCTACGGGGATATAAGCGATGCGCTGGCGCCACCGCTCAGCGGTTCAGCATCGAGCTGGCCGCCATCCTGTGGCGCCACCTGGATGGGCACGAGCGCTGCCTCGCGCATGCCGTGCGGACGGATACGTTCGACCTCGTCGCCACGGTGCCGTCGGGCGACAGAGAGCGCGACGAGCACCATCCCCTGCGCCGGATCGTCGGCGAGCTCGCGGCACCGACGCGCGACCGTCAGGAGCGTCTGCTCAGGCGCTCCTCGAAATCTGTGAACACGCGCGCGTTCGACCCCGAGAAGTACGAGGCTGCCCGCGCACTTCAAGGGCAGGCTGTGCTCCTGATCGACGACACATGGACCACCGGCGCTAACGCTCAGAGCGCCGCGGCGACGCTCAAGGCCGCGGGCTCAGGTCCGGTCGCGGCCGTCGTGATCGGGCGGCACCTGAATCGCGAGTGGCACGAGAACGATCGCCGTTTGCGCGGCATCAGCACGCCATTTGACTGGTCGCGCTGTGCACTTTGCGCATCTGACATGGCGGCCGATTAGACCGTCGCGCCACCGGGTTGGGGAGGAGCGCGCCGCCAACCGACGACTAGCGTTCGCCGCCGCGGGGATGAGGTGCTGAGAGGGTGATCGAGGACGGCAAACGCCGCCGCCCTCGATCACCCTGACGTCAGCTCGACGGCACGCCGCTCGCCGGCGGTGCCGGCTGGGTGCCCGTGTATGGCGTGATCGGCGTACCCGCCGTGGGCTGGGTCACGAGCGGCCCACCGAAGAGCACGATCTTGCCGTTGCGGACCTGTCCCATCTCGGCCCCGCTGTAGCCACCGTGTTCGGTGGTCGAGTAGCGGAACGGCACCAGACCAGGCCCGGTCCACTTCGCGCCCGCGGTGTTGACCGCGTTGACCAGATCCTGGCGGGTCAGGTTCTTGCCGGCCGCTTGCAGCGCCTGAACGAGCGTGTAGGCGTTCGCCATCCCGTACTCGACGTTGCCGTCGAACGGCGCGCTCGCGTCGTACTGCTGGTGGATCTTCATGAACAGCTGGATCCACGGGTTGGACGTGTCGGACGAGGAGGGCAGGTAGCCGTCGGTGATCGCGCCTTCGATCAGCGCGGTCCCCGATGCCTTGCCCTTTGAGACCGTCTTCAGAAGTCCGCCGACGGTGATCGGATCGATCCCGACGTTTGAGACCACGAGTTGCGGCTTGTAGCCGAGGGTGAACGAGGTCAGCTGCCCGATCGCGGTGTAGATCGGGACCGTGAAGTCGACCAACACCTGCGCCTTGGCGGTCTTGATCGCGGTGATCTGCGCCGCGAGCGTGGTGGTGCCCGGCTGGTAGGACTCCTTGGCGACGATGTCGGAGGCCGGAACCTCAGCTTCGATTCCGGCGAGTCCGCCGAGACCGAAGTCGTCATCCTGGTAGAGGACGCCGACCTTCTTCCCGCCAAAATGCTGCTTGATGTACTGACCGAGGATCTTGCCCTCGATCGTGTAGTTCGGCTGCCAGCCGAACGTATACGGCTGCTTGGTCCCGTCGTCCCAGCACGGGCAGCCCGAGGCGACGAACAGGTCCGGGATCTTCTCGGCGTTCAGGAAGCCCACGACCTTCGTGTGCGTGGGCGTGCCGAGTCCCTCGAAGATCCCGAATACCTTGTCCTGAAGAACGAGCTGATGAACGACGGTGACCGTTTGGGCCGGGTTGTACGCATCGTCCTTGTAGATCAGATGGATCTTGCGGCCAAACACTCCACCGTGCGCATTCACGTAGTCGAAGAACGCTTGCGAGGCGGGGGCGATCTCGCTGTATCCCGGGGCCGCGGGCCCGGTCAGCGGTTGATGGGAGCCGAACGTGATGCTCGTCGCGGTGACTCCCGGCACGTTGCTGCTGCTACTACTGCTGCCGCCGCTGCTACTGCTGGACGACCCACATCCAGCGACCGCAACGGAGGCGAGGACCGCGACAGCCACCGAGGCGCGCGGCAGGACACGTCGGAAACGCATCAGGCTCTCCCTCCCGATTTAGATACATCCTTCCTCAGGCGTTTCAAATACTAGAGTTTCACTTCGGTCGTGGCAACGGGAAACAAGAGAGGACGCCCCGCGACAGCCTCGCGTGCTGACGTGCTGCGCGTGGTCAGAAGGCAGTACCTCGACGGTGAACGCGTCGACCTCACCGTCGTCTCGCGCGAGCTCGGGCTGAGTCGCGCGACGATCTACCGGTGGTTCGGGTCGCGAGAGGCCCTGTTGGGCGAGGTGATCGCTGACGAGCTCGAGAAGGTCGTCGACCGCGAACGGAGCCAGGTGCGCCGTCGCGGCGCCACGGGACTGCTCGCGGTGTTCGACGGCATCAACCGCGCCCTCGTCCGGTCCTCCGCGGTTCGCCGGTTCCTGGAGCAGGAGCGCAACGGGGCTATGCGCCTGCTCACGGCGAGCTCGGGCGTCGTCCAGCCACGAGCGGTGGAACTCGTCCGGGACCTGATCGAGGCGGAAGTCGACGCCGGCACGTACGAGCCGCCGGCCGATCCGACCACGCTCGCATACGCGATCGTGCGCCTCGCCGAGGCGTTCCTGTACAACGATGCCGCTAACGGGATCCGGGGCGATCATGAGCGGCTTCGGGCTGTCGAGGCGGCTCTGCTTGGCGTGAGCGCCGGGAGCGCGCGTCACGCGCCCAGACGGTCAGCGCGCGGACGCCGCCCTGGATCCCACTTGGCCAGATGAGCATCGCACCGATCAGGACGACTCCGTAGATCGCCAGCGGCAGATTCGCCGAGACCTTCTCCGAGAGTGAGAACGAGTGCGCCAGGTCATTGGTCCAGTTGGGCAGCAGCACGAGCAGCGCCGCTCCCCAGATCGCTCCCACGAGTGACCCGAGGCCGCCGAGCACGACGCCGACGAGCAGGGCGAGCGACAGCGACAGCGGAAACGCGCCCGGTGTGGCCAGCTGGGCCACGACTGCCAGCAGCCCGCCGCCGAGACCGGCGCAGCCGGCGCTGACGATGAACGCGAGCGTCTGCATCCGCCCGACGCTCAAGCCGCACACCGCCGCCGCGATCTCGTCGTCCCGCACAGCCCGCAGCGATCGACCCGAGCCGCTGTGGATGAGGTTGTGGAGCGCGAACATCACCACCAGCGCGCCGGCGCACGCGATCCACGCCTCCCAGTGCTCGAGCGAGAAGTTCGACCCCAGCGAGGCAGGCGGCGTCGACGGATTGATCACGAGTCCGTTTTCACCGCCAAACGTGGCCGGGAAGCGATCGGCCAGCGCCGGAAGGCCAACCGCGAACGCGAGCGTGGCGCCGGCCAGATACGGACCCCGCAGCCGGCTGGCGGCGGCACCCAACGGGACGCCGATCGCCGCCGCGACGAGCACTGAGGCGACAAGTGCCGGGATCAGCGCCCAGCCCTCATTGCCGATCAGCAGACATACGGTGTAGGCGCCAACCGCCATCAGCGCGCCGTGGCCGAGCGAGATCTGCCCGCTCACACCCGCGAGCATCGTGAGCCCGGCCAGCGCCGCGAAGTAATACGCGCCCGTGGCGAGCTGGAGGTTGTTGTAGTCGCTCAACGCGCCGCTGACCAGCACCAGAACGACGGCTCCGAGTACAAGCAGGCCAAGTGAGCGCAACAGCGTGCTGCGGCGTGCGATCCCGACCGCCGCGCTCATACGCGCCGCTCCTTGGTGGCCGAGAACAGCCCGGTCGGGCGCACCATCAAGACCGCGACAAGGATCAGCAGCCCTGCGAGTGGCACCAGCGCCGAGCCCTCATAGCCGGAGACGTACGACAGTGCGACCCCCAGCACGAGGCCGCCTATGACCGCTCCGATGGGGCTGTCGAGACCGCCCAGTACGGCCGCGACGAAGCCACTTATCAAGATCGGGTCGAAGCTGTTCGGGCCGAGGAACACCGCCGGTGCGACCAGTACGCCGGCGACCGCCCCCACCAGTGCGGCGAACGCCCATCCGAGGGTGAACATCCGGCCCACACGCACGCCGAGCAGGCGGGCGACCTCGGGTCTGAACGCCGCGGCGCGCATCTGCAACCCGAGCGTGGTGAACCTGAACAGCACCGCCAGCCCGAGCGCGACGCCGATGACGACGAGCACGATGAACGTGTCGTTGGGGGTGAACAGCAGCCGCGTCCCGCCGACTTTGTATCCCCGGAGCGAGAACGCCGCGGGGAACGACTTCGGGCTGTTGCCCCAGATCATCCCGGCGACCGCGACCAGCAGCGTGTACAGCCCGAGCGTGACGATCACGGCATTGAGCGGGGGCGCATCCTCCACCCGCCGGATTAGCACGCGCTCGATCACCGCACCCATTGCCAGGCCAGAAGCCAGAGCCACGATGAACCCGAGCACGTAGGAGCCTCCACTCGAGATGACGGCGTATGCGATGAACGTCGTGATCATCAGCATCGCGCCCTGCGCGAAGTTGACGATCCGGGTCGCCCTCCAGATCAACACGAGCGACAACGCCACCGCGGCATAGATCGCGCCGTCCGAGATGCCGCTGAGCGTCAGGTCGATGAATTTCGTCATGGTCGGTTAGAACCCCAGGTAGGCGTGTCGGAGACGTTCATCGGCGGCCAGCTCGGCGGGTTCCTGATCGGCGACGACGTGACCGAGATCCAACACCACCCCCCGGTCGGCGATCGACAGCGCGCTGCGGGCGTTCTGCTCGACCAGCACGACGGCCAGCCCGAGTGTGTCCGCGAGCCTCCGAATCAGTCCCATGATCTGCGCGACCAGCAACGGCGCCAGGCCAAGGGACGGCTCGTCGAGCAGGAGCGCCCGCGGCCGTGGCACCAGTGCGCGGCCGATCGACAGCATCTGCCGCTCGCCGCCGGAGAGCCTCGATGCCGGCTGCGCGCTGCGCTCGGCGAGCCTCGGAAAGAGCTCGTAGACCTCCTCGAGCGGCATCGCCTCGTGACGCCGGAACAGTCCGCCCAGTCGCAGGTTCTCGGCGACGGTCAGCTCGCCGATCACCCCGCGACCCTCGGGCACGTGGGCCAGCCCGCGCCGCACGATGTCCTCGACCGGCATCCGGGTGATGGTCTCCCCGTCGAACTGAACCTTGCCCGTGGTTGCCCGCACCAGGCCCGAGATCGTCCGCAGCAACGTGGTCTTCCCGGCGCCGTTGGCCCCGAGCACGGCCGTGATCGTCCCCTCCTGCACCTCAAACGATGCGCTGTCGAGGGCGCGGACCGCGCCGTAGTCGGTCGTGAGCTCTTCAACTACGAGCATCGGTCCCTCCCGCGGAAGCCGGCGTCGAGGTGACCTCCGCCTCACGTCCGAGATAGGCCTCGAGTACGCGCTCATCCTGACGCACGGTGGAGGGAGCGCCAGCCGCGATCACGCGGCCGAAGTCGAGCACGATCATCCGGTCGCACACGGACGTCACGAGGTCCATGTGGTGGTCGACGAGCATCACGGCGATTGAGCTGCGCAGGGAGTCGATCAGCGCGGCGAGCTCGGACATCTCGGTCGGGCCGAGGCCTCCCGCGGGCTCGTCGAGAAGCAAGAGGTGTGGCTCGGACGCGAGCGCTCGGGCCAGCGCCACGCGCTTCTGGACGGCGAACGGCAACGTCGTCGGCATCCGGTCGGCGACGTCCACGCAGCCGAGTCTCTCGAGCGCGGCTAGGGCGCGCTCCCGCAGTTGGCGCTCGTCGCGATCGGACCAGGGCGACGCGAGCAGCGCGCCTACGAAGCGGGCACGGCGAAACCGCTGTGCTCCGACCATCACGTTCTCGAGCACGGTCAGCTTCTCGAACAGCCCGACTCCCTGCAGCGTGCGGGATATCCCGAGCGAGGCGAGTTGCGAGGGGCGGTGGCGGCCGAGCTCGTGTCCGCGCCACCGCAACAATCCGGCATCTGGGCGGACGAAGCCCGAGATCACGTTGAACAGGGTGGTTTTGCCGGCGCCGTTCGGCCCGATGACGCCGAGCACCTCACCCGCCGACACGTCGAGCGAGACATCCTCCAGCGCGACGATCCCGCCGAAAGACACGGTGACCTCTTGCACCGAAAGGCCGGCCGTAGGGAGCTCCCTCGACTCCACGGGGCTGCACGCTACATCAGCAGCGGGCCGGTGCCAATAGTGAGACACGAATCGGTCCACGTTCTTAATTAGTGCGGCCGGTGGGCCAGCGCGCACACGCTGTAGCCTGCGCGCGGCATGGCGCATCGGCGGGGATCAACGCAGGCCGACCTCGCGGCGAAGCCTCGTCGCCAGTACGCGCCGCGCATGCCGCCCGAGCAACGTCGCGAGCAGCTGCTCGATGCCGCACTGGGCGTCATCGTCGAGCAGGGCTACAGTGGCGTGTCGATCGAAGCGATCGCCCGAGCGGCGGGGGTCACCCGGCCGGTCGTCTACGACCATTTCTCGAACCTCGGGCTGCTGCTCCAGGTCCTCGTCGAGCGGGAGGAGCGATACGCCCGCGAACAACTCGAGCACGTGGTTCCCGCGGATCTCGGGGACGCCGATCCTGTCGACCTGCTGGCCGGCAGCGTCTGCCGGTTCCTCGCCGCCGTCGCCGGCCGACCGGCCACGTGGCGAATCGTGCTGTTGCCGCTGGACGGGACTCCGGCGATCGTGCGCGAGCACATCGAGACCAATCGCGCGCGCACGCTCGAGCGGATCGAACGGCTCGTGCGATGGGCGGTGGCGCGGGCCGAGTTCCCCGAAGACCTCGACTCGGAGCTGACGGCGCGGGCGATCCGCGACCTGGGCGAGGAGGCGGGACGGATGGTCCTGACTGATCCCGAGCGGTTCCCGCCTGAGCGATACGAACGGTTCGTCGAGGCCGTGATGGGCCTGGTGTGGCCGCGCGCTCATGGCCGTCACTGATTTCGGCCGGTTCCGCGAGGCTGGCTGTTCTAACGACCCAGACGGCACTCTAGTGGCAGGCCCCCAGGGCCCGCCAGCCCTGCGGGCCCCTCCCTACTACACGATGGGGACCCGTTTGCACGGGTCCCCATCGCTGATCCCAAACGCACCCACGGCCGGGTTGGGTGCGTCCTCCGGAGATCGATTCGAGCGCATAAACTCGAAAGCGCTCCGAAAGTTGCGGCGGGCGACAATAAGAGTGTCTTGGCATACTTGGAGCCCCCTTCGGGGGCGTAGCTCAGTTGGTTAGAGCGCCGGCCTGTCACGCCGGAGGTCGCGGGTTCGAGTCCCGTCGCTCCCGCTTCTGAAGTGCCTGGAAATCCGGGCGCTTGCCGTTGCTAACGCCTCCATCGCGCTGGAGCGGGCAACGATCTCGGGCAACGGTCCAGGCCGTCGGCGCACGCCCTGCGGTCTCCTACGCGAGCGCCGTTCTCAATTTGCTTGTCCCCGTGATCCCTCCGGACCGGAGTCCATCCGGTCCCGAATCTCGCGACGCCCCGGACGGGCGTCGTGAAATCGGGACCACCCCAGTGGAGCGGCGGTGGCAGCGCGAATGCTCTCGACGATCCGCGCCTGCCGTCGCTTCAGTAACGACCGGATGAGGCCCTCAGCAGCGTTCGAACTGGAGAAGCCCGTCTCGCTCACGGCGATCGCATCCACAGGTAACCGCTCGTCGCCAGTCAACGCGCTGACGACCCCCTCGTCCACCAAGCGCTGGCAAGCTTCGAGGCCTCTTCAGAGACGAAAGCGATCACCGACGAGATGCGCGGTTTCCGCGCAAGGCGGGGAACTCGGCGTCACGAATTGCTCTTGGCACCCGCAGAGCAGGTCTCCGGCGACCGGTCACTTGCTTCCCAGAACGACCGACCGGGCGAAGCGCACCGACCTGATCGGATCCAGTGTCAAGCCGGAACCGCATGGCTGCAAGGCACCGAGCGCCCACCGGAGGGGCAGCGGAAGGCGAGCGACGCCAGCCGGAAGCAGTCACGATTTCGATGTCGCCGGCATCGCCGGGCGCTGCTGCTGGCGGGCAACGGGGCCAGGAAACGGCGCCTTCCCGTACACGCGCGAGATCGAATGCAGGGCTCCTCTCGCGGATCTGTTGCGTCTCTCATCTCGCCAAGCTCGAGACTCGCGGCGACGATCCGAAAGCGCCCGCGGGCGCGCCCGATCCAGGCCGTCCAATCGTCGCCGTTGCACTCGTCCAGGCCGGCCGACGTCGGGCGATTGCCCTCGTGGCAAAACGGTGACCGTCGCAGCCGATCCCTGATCCACCGAAGCGATCGTCGCACGCCAGCTGGTTCCGCGGAACCGCGTGGCCCGCGAGCCGACGCAACGTCGCCAAGGCGATCGTGGGAGTTTGGGCATCACGAGGACGAAAGCGACCGTGCCGACAACCCTGGCTGTCGGCGTGACGGCCAATAGCATCGGTGGCCGGTGAGCTACCACCCCGCCCTCGGCCAGCCAGGCGACTACATCTACCACTACACAACGCGGGAGGCCGCGTTTGAGCACATCCTGCCTGACCGTACGCTGCTTCTATCTCCAGCGCATCGCATGCGAGACGCGTTGGAGTCCAACCCCGCTTTCCTGTCGGCCGAGTACGGCATGACGGACGATCCCTGTGCGGACCGTGAACGGCAGGCGGTCGCTTTGGAGGCAGGGGTGAATCTCCAGCGGCTGCGGCAGTGCTCAAAGGTTCTGAGCATGACGATCGACGCCGATGACTATCACGGCGATGCCGAGGTGTTCGGATGCGGCTACGCACGCGCCCGGATCTGGGAGCAGTACGCCGAGAACCACCAGGGGGTCTGCCTGATGTTCCGCCGCGATGCGTTCCAAGCCCGGGCAATCGCTCAACTGACAAAGCGTTCTCAGAATTCATAGGCCGGACCGGTCGGCTATACACACCACGGGATTCTGGCGAACCAGGCCGCGACGCTCATGCCGAGCCCCGCGTCGGCCACCGCGGATGAGATCGTCGCCGAACACGTCCGCACTCAACTGCCCTGGCTCTTTTTCACGAAGCTACTGGACTGGCAGAGCGAGCATGAATATCGGTTCGTGGAGTCATCGATGGATGACGGCTACACATTCGTGGGCATCGGCGACACGCTGGCCGGGGTCATCCTTGGATCGAAGTTTCCGGAATGGCAGGCACACGGTGCACGAGAACTCTGCGAGAGCGTGGATGCGATGCTGTGGCTAATGCCTGGGACAGGGCGCGCCCGTTGCCGGTCCAGATTGGCCCGCCATGATGGTTGACGACACGCGTTATGCCTGGGATAGACGCCGGTGAGCCTTGGTCCATGGTCGTGGCTGGCACCTGGCTGTGCTCCTCACGATGGACTCCGCGGCTCGGCCGATCTCATGTCCGGCGGCCGAGCGATCACGCTCGACTTCTGAACGCTCTCATGTCAGCCATCGTGTCGGCGACGCCGCGGTCGTTCCGATTGGCTTGGATGCGCGCGACTACGCGCTGTCGAGATCACGCGTGAGCACAAGCGGGTCAGGCGCTTCGATCAGCGCAAGAGCAGCAGCCGGCGCGGCAATCCCATAACTGGGCATTGGAGGCCAATCGTCGCCCCCAAGGCGGGGTACCCGCCGGTCTGCGGAGGGGTCTCTCTCACGCTTGCCGCGGAGGCGGGCTACGCGGCCGACGGCGACGTGGCCGCTCGGGGTCTAAACGGCCGGGGGGCGCAGTGGGCTCGAGTGTCTGAAGGTACGGTCCGAGTTCCTTCGCAACGATCTTCTCCTCAGGCGGCCATGGCGACCGCTCGTAGATCTCAGACCGCCATCCGAGACCGGCGATCAAGTGCGCAGCTACGTATAGCGGACGTTCGCCGGTCAGCAGCGTTCCCCGGATCACCGGATGCAGAGCGGGAGGTCGCTCGCCGAGGCCAGCGAGGTGCGCGATCCCAGCGGCGGCGGTGTCGGCTTGCTGGGCGCCGATTCCGCCGTGTTTGACTGGGAAGTCCGTGGCGTCCCCAGCAGCGAACACTCGACCATCGGTGCAGGACACAACGCACCACTCGTCAATCGGCACGAACCAGCGCGCCCCCGCGGGAATGCCCCGGATCGCGGGGCCGGTGATTTTGGGCAACGTCACGATCCGCTCGACCTCCAGCTGCACCCCATCGAACCTGATGACCTGCGGGGCCGGCACCCGGGCTATGACGCCGGTGTGAAGTGTGATCCGGGCTTTCTCGAGGAGGCGCGCGACCGCCTCGCCGGCCGCTTGTCCGAAAGCCTTGAGCGGCCGTCCCTCGGAGGTGATGAAGGTGAGTTGTGGCCTCAGGTTCATGCTTCGCGCGCGCGCGGCAGTCATCAGCGCCAGCTCATAGAGCGGTAGCGGCCACACCCATTCGTGCGGGAGCACGAACGCCACGCTGTTAACGAAACCCATCTCGATGTCCTGCACGATTCCGCGGACGGTCTCGCCGCCATCGCGGTCGGAGAACATCGCGGCGTGTTTATACGGTGAGGATTCCCGGGCTCCTATCGCGAGCAGCAGCGCGTCGTAACCCAGCGTGGCGCCAGACTCGGTGCGCACCGTCCGGCTCGCGTGATCCACCGACGACAGACCGTCGCGCAACCACCGAGCGCCGAGGTCCGCAGTGATCCGTTCGAGCGGATAGCGCCGCACGCCAGACGGCGCGAATGGCTCACGCACAGCCAACGGGCGGTACACCAAATCCGGATCGGGACTCGCCAACGTGACACGCACGCGGTCGCCGGCCAGCCGCTGCAAGCGAAGCAACCCCTCGACGCCGGCGATCCCGCCACCGCAGACCACGACCTCAAACGGCAAATCGCGATCACGCTCCATACGCTCAATACAGAATCAAGGCCGCCGGCCAAGCCGCGGCACGCCCGACGCCCGTCTCCGTTCGCCGAACTCCGAGGGTCGCTGCCAGCCTATCGCCTCAGACCCGTCTCGGCGCATTCCGGGACTGGCGCCGTGGGCGCAAAGATGCCCGTGCGCTAACGGAGGCAGGTCCGCCTCGGCCCTCGCGAGCGGCCCGAATGTGGCTCCTCCACGCCTGATATGGCGGGATGTTTGTCATCTATGAAGGGGCGAGTGATGTCAAGGGTTGCCGGGCGAGGCCTGTAGGGTCAAGCGCCTGGTTAGCGCGCAGGGTTGATCGGCGCCGTAGTGGGCGCTTGACGCGACGGGCTGTGTGATGCTGAGCCCGCCCGGGCCTCTACGCGGGCGAAGTCGCGCCGTCAGCTAGAACGAGCTGTTCGTCGAACGTAAACCCGGCCTCGAGCGCGCGCCTCGCCGGACAGCTATCAGCGACTTTGCGAAGCCGCCTGACCTGGTCGTCCGTCAGCCCCTCAGGCAGGTAGATGCGCAGATCGACATGCCTGGGGGTGGAGTCGGAGTCGTACACGACGTCGACGCGGACCTCCCCGAGTGCCCAGTTCCGCGCACGGGCGTGAAGAGTGATCATCGTCGAGACGCAGGACGCGAGCATTGCGGGCAGCAGCTCATGCGGCGCAGGCCCCTCGTCGGTTCCACCAAGGCTCTCGGGCTCGTCGGTGACGATCGCATGGCGACCGTTGACGTCGACCTCGTGGCGAAGTCCACCATCTATCGACCGAGCAGTCGCGGTCATAGTCATAGTTTGATGGTCGGCGATGCCGCGGACTCAGTCATCCGCGAAAGACCGCAAGGTGCCCGAGGCACTACCGCGACCGAAGGAGAAGCGGTGGCTCCGTCCCGCGAACGCGCCTCGTATTCCTCCCTCGCAGCAGCGCTCGTCGACGCAACGATCTGTCCCGCTTCGAGGACCGGCGGTTAGCAGGCCACGTGGACCCTTGGCACCCGAGTGCTTTGCAGCCCGGCGATCGACGTCGCTAATTGGTGGTTCCCGTGTCTGCCCTGCTGTTGCCCAAGCAGGGCCAGACCGCGGAACGCGAACGAGCTCGCTCTCCGTCGGAAGGGGCGTCCGGAGGGTTTGGCGGGTCAGCGGGGTTCGTTCTCAACCGACGGGTCGAGCGTTTGCCAGGTACTGAGGGTCAACCGGCCTTGATAGCGGCACGAGCTCGCCATCCTCGTCCGCGGGCCTTGTCGGGTGGTCAGGAGCTATCGCAGCTTCATCCGTCCGAATCACTCCGGTCTTATCCGGCGCTCGACCCGCTTCCTGAACGCGGTCCGACCACCCGCTGACGTTGTCAAACCAGCGTCGCGCTCCAGCGCCGTATGGATCCGGGTACCAACCTCCGGAGTGCTCAGACGGCTCCGCCTCGTGGACCTTGCCCCTTCGGAAAGTAATGACCATGGCAATCTCCTTCCACCGTGCGTCGCTTCCACGGCGCGGGCGCCCGCCCTCCTAGTTATGCACCCTGCGTATTGGCGGCGTTTCTGTAGCCAAGCTAAGGACACCACGGAAGCACGCCGAGTCGCATCGGGGATTTCTGCACATCCGGTGCCTTCAACTACGGATTATCACTGGCGCAGTGGCGAGCGGGGAGATGAATTGCATGTTGATCGACCGTTGTCTTGCGATGTGGACAACTTGCCCACGCCAAACCTCTCGCTCTCGCCAGTGGCAGGCCGGTGACGCCCAAGCCGGGCAAGGGCGCCGCAGCTGTCACGGCGCGGTCCTCACCGGCACCGTGCAGTTCCGTCGAGGGGCTCCGAGGTCGAAGCGGGCCTGCCCCGCTCTTCGTCAATCAGCTGCGCGGGCGAGGCGGATGCCGGCGCCTGTGACGGCCGGCGACTCCGCGATCCCAGTTCCTGACGTCCTGAGTGATGTCGTGAGCGAGCTCTGACGGCGTCTCGCGGCCGGAGTTATGGTCAAGGTCTGCGTATGGACGTTGATTGATCCCGCTTCCCCGGCGCGTGTAATAGCTGTACGAAAGCACAAAAAACCACGCGACGACAAAACCAACAAAGATCACGCTTCCACCACTCAGTGTCACGGCGAACGGAACCATCATCAAGCCTTGCATCTCGACTACTTTTCCGCTGACAGTACGCCGGGTCACAGAGCTCCAAATCCGCAGCCAGCCGCCAACACCATCCGTACAAAACCGCGTCTTCCTTTCGTCACTTCCGCATCCGCGTGAACTCAGTCGTCAGCGATTGTCCCGGACCGCGGATACCCGGAGGCGACGGCGATCGTCAGCCGCGGCGCTGATCCCGGCCGCGTCGGGCGACCGCGACGTCGCCAAAGCTTTAGCCCGCCGAGAGTCAACCGGCGGACCAATGCCATCGTCCGGTCCACAGGCTGGCGACGGATGAGCGTTGACGAATCCGGTGGCGGCGATCGCCGGTGACCTTGGTGGACGTGGTGCCGATGTTAGGCATAGGTTGAGGATGGGTCGTGGCCCTGGCGCTGCTCCGTTTCGTCCGCTGCGAGGGTGTAGAAGTCGTCATGGGAGGCGCGAAGGAGGGCGGTCGTTCCAGCAGACGGATTCCGCGATTTCGCTCGGCTGACGGCGACGCAGTCACTCCGCGGACGTTCGTCGATTTACCGTGGCGGACGGCCACGAGTCCGGTTGGCGATCTCAGCGAGCGCGTGTGACGCGTTCGAGTATTCGGGCTGCGAGCGGCATGTTCGGCCTGCGCCATACGTGTCGCTGCTTGAAGGGCCAGGCGTAGATCGGGCTGCCGTCGCGAACCAACTCGAGCAGGCGTGGTTCGACGAGGTCCTGGGCCGACCACTCGTACAGGCGCTGCAGCCGCGGCACGATCACCGCGTAGTCGAGCATCCGGCCAAGACGCTGCTCGTCGGCGATGTAGCGCTCCACGTCAAAGGGGAGCGGGTAGCCGTTTGGCAGCACGCGACGGAGTGAGAGGAAAACTCCTGCCATCCCGAACCGAGGGTCGCCTAGCATGCGACCGAGCGGCGACAACCGGCCTAACGCCAGGCACGGCGCCCCGACCAGGACGTGCGCGTACAGGACCCGCACCAGCGCGACGTTCATAAAGAACCGCTCCGCTGCGCTTTCTGCTTCGGCGAGATTCCAGTGCTCCAGGTAGCCGCCTACGATGCTCGCGTTGTGTGCTCGGTACCAGTTGCGCCCAGTCGGGCTCGCGCTGAACTCCAGCCAGAACCTCACGGACTGCGACGAGGGCTCGCCGGGCAACCCGCCCAGCAGCCCGACCGCTTCGCATCCGTCCCGCAGCAAACGCTCGTTCATAGCCCGCCACCACACGCTGCCAGGCGGCGACGCATCAAGCGGGCTGAGAACGCCGCGCTGCGCCTGCCAGCGCATGAACGACAACGCCGCAAGTCGGAACGGCGCGTGTCGCGGGGCGTGGCCTGTTGGCCCGCGGAACAATCGCGCCATCAAGGCAAGACGCGAGGCCGGGTCGTCGCGCACGCCCGCGACCTGTGCCTCGGCAAAGGCGAACGCGCGTATTTGGTGGCTCATCGCGGTTAGTCATAGCGCGTCGCCGAAGACGAGCGCGACTCCGTGCGCGATGACCGCGTCGGGGCCAGGCGGAGACGGCGCGGCGACTTGGAACGCAGCGTGCGGCAGAAGACTGGGCCAGCGTATCTAGCGCTAGCAATTCAGACCGTTCGCTACCCACACGTACCGGACCCCGCGCGAGCGGCACCGTGTGATTCCAACGCGTATGTTTGTGCGAATGGCGCGCGACCGTCGACGAGTCATGGAGGCAACCCTCCTCGCCGCGACGTTCAGCGGGCTGCCCTCGACACTCCACGCCCTTATCAAGCAGCGCAGCCTCCGATCCGCCGCCGCTTACGTCTACGACGCAACCCGTGCCGTCGGCACGCTCGTTCCGCCTGGGCGGCCGGGATTCGGCCGAGGCGTGGCTGTCCACCTCGCGATTTCGATGCTATGCGGTGAGACGCTGGCACGGACGCTCCCCGGCGATCACTCCGCCGAGTGGGGCGCCGCTGCCGGAGTCCTGATCGGCGCGATCAACGTCGGCGTGATCGGAAGGTCGTTCCCCGCGATCAGACGCCTACCCCTGGTGCCCCAGCTTGCGGACAACGTGATGTTCGGGACGGTGTTCGGACTGGTGCTCGATCGAGGGGCTCATCAGCGCGGCGACCACGGAGGGACCGGCAACTCTTGACGCTTGCCATCCACCACCACGTCAACGCACTCGTTGAAATCGGACCCCTAGAACCAAACCCACCTCCCGCGACCGTCGCGAACTAACAGCGTCCGATACCAGCACAAAGTCGCCATTGCAACCGCGCGAGGCGAGACGACGCACGGACAAGCGCGATCGCGCGTACTGCCGGACGCTCGAGGTTCGGTAGAGAGACCGATCCCGCGCAGGCCGAGGAGCGGGGCGCTGCCTCCGCGCCCGAACGCAACGAACACGCCGTTCGGGGATCGCAGTGGTCGTGGCTCGGGGCAGCTGCGTCTCCCGGGCGGGACGTAGTCTCTTCGGAGAGCTTGTGTGTACGGTTGAAGCAGCGTAAATCCAGGGTTCAGCGACAACAGGAGGTGGCCGCATGAAACGCAGTCTGGCAATCCGTCGTCAGAAGACTGGCGCCGCAATCACCGGCGCGAGCGTCACCGGCGCATCGGTCGTCGGCCCCCGCCTGTTGGGACCGTCCGCTATGGCTCCGCTCGCGATAGCGGCGTCCGCCGTTGGGGCGCTTGCCATTGGTCGGCTTGCTATCGCCGATGCGGTGATTCGCAAGCTGCGTGCCGAGGAGATCGAGATCGGTTCGCTGAAAGTCCGCGAGCTCGAGGTCGCCGGCCAGCGTTGGCCCGGGAGCCCGCCGCCGTCAACCGCGTAGCGGACTGGCATTGGGGCGGCGAGCGATCGCTCCTCGCGCGCATAGCGATTGTCAGGTCGGCCGAGCCGCCGACGGAGTGCGTTCGTGCGATAGCAGTCGAAACCGCCTGCGACCGCGGACGGTCCTTTCGTCGCCAACGCGATAGCCCGACGCGATGCCGGTGAAGGAACAAAGCGATCGCAAGGGCGGCGGCCGACGAACCCTCCGAAGAGCGCGGATCCCGCGCCGCCCCGGCGGCGTCGTCGCCCGTATCCGCGTCCGTAGGAAGGGCGAGATCGGTGTCGCGTTCGCGACAGCCCGAGGATTGGGAGTGCGACGGCTACCAGACGCAGCACCTGGTCGTACAGTTGTCGTGTGGCTCAGGTCGTGTTCGCGACGATGGGCAGCTGGGGTGACCTATTCCCGACGATCGGGCTCGCCAAGGCCATGGCGGCACGTGGACACGCAGTGCGTTTGGCGACGACTAGCGCGTATGCGTCGTTGGTCGAGGACGAGGGTCTGCGGTTCGTGCCAGCCGGGCCGCGGTTTGGGCCCGACGAATTTGCCGCCGATCCGGCGATCCTCGATGGACGGCAGGGAGGCTACGCCGGCTTTCTGCACCTCTTCCGCACGGTCGTCTTCCCGAATCTGATTGCGTGGGTCGAGGATCTCCGTGGCTCGCTTGAAGACGCGGATTTGCTCGTTTCGCATCCGACGGTGCTGGCGAGTCCGATTGCGGCCGAGTTGACAGCGACCCGGTGGGCGACGTTTAGCGTCTTCCCCGGCCTGATCCCGAGCGAGCACACGCTGCCGAGCCCAACTCGCGTGCGGCTTCCAGGCGGTCCCGTGGGCCGAGCGGTGTGTCGTAGTGCTTGGCGGACTGCGCGTTGGAACATTCGGCGATCGTTTGACCCGGCCGTCGATGCAGCACGCGCCGCCTTCGGGCTTCCGCGCGCTCGCGACGCGCTCTTTGTGCCGATCGAGTCGGGTAATCCGTATCTCGTCGGTGCGTCGCCCCGTGTGGTGGACGCGCCGCCAGACTGGCCGGCCAACATCCAGCTGACGGGCTTCTTTGCCTGGGACACACCACGCTCCTACAGTCCGCCGGACGGGCTCCGGAAGTTCTTCGAAGCCGGCCGGGCGCCGATCCTCATCACCCTCGGCGGTAGCTCCGCCGTTGACCCGCGGCAGTTCTACCCGAACGCTGTGCGAGCCACCCGGCGGCTTGGACACCGCGCGCTCGTCCTCGGCGGCCCCACTCCGGAACCGATCCGGCTCGACCCCTCCCCGGACACATATGTGCTTCCGTTCGCCCCGCTCAGCCAGATCGGACCGAGATGCCTTGCCGCGATCCAGCACGGCGGGATCGGAACTACAGTTGGGCTGCTCGCGGCTGGGCTGCCGCAGCTCATCGTCCCCCGCGCCTTCGACCAACCGCAGACCGCGCTACGCATGAGCCGTCTAGGCGTAGCGACGATCACCCCGTGGAGCCGGGCCTCTACTCCCGCCCTCGAGCGCGCGCTTGCCAACCTCCTGAGCACCGACGGCTACCGCCACCGGGCGTCGGCTTTCGCGACTTGGCTTGAGCAGGAACGCGGACTTGACAACGCGGCGGACGCGCTTGAGCAAGCACTCACCCTGACACCGCCGTGAAACCGGGTTATCGAGCTCTGCACACGCCGCGCCACCGCGACGTCCGTCTTGCCGCCTCTGATCTTGGTGACCAGCCTGGCCGCCCGTTCGGGTTAGCCAGCTATTCGCCCTCACCTGAACTTGTCGGGCGCTCGAGCGCTACTCGCGTATCGCAAAGTCGCCGAAGCATTGGTGCGTTCCGAAGAGGGCCAAAGGGCGGAAGCGATCGCTCGAGAGATGCGAGCTTTCCGCACGGAGCGGGACCGCCCCCCACGTTCCAGAGATGCTCGACGGCCCGAAGTCGCGTCTCTGTAACGCCGGGTCCGACGAGTGCTGTCCAGCCGATTTCGTAAGAGGTCTCCCGGGACCTACTCGCGTGCCGGGGACGTACTCAATCACCGTGAACCGCGTTGTTCTCAGCGCCGTCGCGCTGCTCCTGGCTGGATGCGGGTCGAGCGTCGGGCTGACCTCGACCCGGACCGTACGGCCAGCTCGTCCGCGTTCCGCCACGGTCGCCGTGGGTGAGCCGATCCCGCCCCGGCCTGTCGAGACCATGGGCGGGCCCGCTACCGTCGAGCTTCGCGTCGAGGATCCGGCCCGACCCGATTTGCCAAGAGAATTCGTCACCCTAGGGCGCCCGGTGCAGCGCGAGCCGCGCGACGTGTGCCTCGGCACCTTCACGGGCAACCAGAGCCCGCCGGACGGCGACGTCGGATGCCAGGTCCGCGGTCGCGCGAACCGCTCGTGCTGACGCTCCAGTACGACTTCATCCCGGGAAGCTCGCCGACTTCGCGCTTCGTCACCATTTACGGCCAGCTAAGCAGACAGGTCACGCGCCTGGAGCTGACCGGTCCCGGGCTACGGCGATTGCTGCCGCGCTCCGTGCACCGGCTGTTCCTGGCCGCGTTCTCGTCTTCGGCTACTGGCGTGTTCACGCTCCGCGCATACCTAGCCGACGACAGTACGTTCAGCCACGCATTCAGGCTCCCGCTGGGCCGTCGCGAGGCGGGCCCATGGCCCGGCTTACGCCCGCGCGGGGCGCTCCTCGACGAAGGCATCGGGGAGAACATCGTCAACCAGTCCTATGACCAGATCATCCGTCGTTTCGGCCGACCGCTCAAGACGTTCACCAAGCCGGGCGGCGTCCGATGCATCTACTACGACGTCATCGGCTACCAGACAGGCTGGACGTTCTGCTTCCACGGACCACGTATGGTCGGCGCGGCCGGTAACCAACGCGCGCCGGCCGGCGCTCATTGACTACCCCGGTATCGGATCGCGAGCCGAATTTGATCGTGCGGCGTCGGCGCTGACAGACCCGACTGCGGCCATCCTCTTGCCGCCATTGGGATATCACGCTGCGCGACGCCAGGGCGTCAAAGCGATCGCCGCGGTCGTTCCGCGGGAGCGTTCGTGACCAACGAGGCGTCTCTGCCGGCCTGCGCTTGTGGATGTTTGGGGAGCCGCGCCCTGGTGGTATGGTCCAACGACTCACTGAACAGATGTGGGACCACGATGCGGGTGCTGGAGGCGGCGGTTTCGTGGGAGCAGTTGGTGGTGGTTCGTGCCGGGGCGGCCCTGGTTTGGGTGGCGGTATGCGGTGGGCAATGACGGCGCTGGTGGCGCTTGCGTGCGTCGCGGCACTCGTCGGGTGCGGGGGTGCTGGCTCCGCTCAGACCTTGCGTGGTCGGGCGGCGCTGCTGAGCACCCTGGAGAACTGGTCGTCGCTCGAGACGCCCGTGGACCAGGCGCTCGGGATCGTCACAGAGCAGTGCATGGCTCAGCACGGTCTGCAGTACTACCCGTTCCCGCAGGCCGGCCAGCCGGGTGGGTCGCCGCTGTTTACGAGCCAGTTATTCGGCTCCAGGCTGTGGCTCGGTCCGCAGTCGTTGGCCTGGCGAATCGTCAACGGCTGGGGTCTGTACGAAGAGACGATGCAACAGCTCAGCCAGCCGGGGGGCATGTCCGGCGGCCGGCCGGAGGAAATTCGGGTGATGCAATCGATGCGCGGCCAGGCCATCGAGACCTACATGAGGACGCTTTGGGGTGGCGGCAAGACGATGAAGATCCGAATCCCGGGTCTCCCTGGCGAGACCATCCAGATCGGCGGTTGCAACACCACGGCCGGTAAACAGCTATTCGGAAGTGTCGAGGCGTCGGTCGCAGTTCCCCAATACGGACCGGCGATCCTCACCGGCAGCATCCAGCCGAGCGCCGCGCGCTCGCCCGCGCTTCGGGCCAGCGAGGCCAGCTGGGCCGCCTGTGTCCACGCCGGCACAGGGATTGTCACGAGGTCCCCGTCGCAGCTGTTCCTTCACTTCTACCGGCTCTATCACACGAAGGGCCCGACCCCCGCGGTGCATCGTAAGGAGCTCACTGCGGCCGTCGCCGACCTCAACTGCCAGCGGCGGTCGCGCTTGCCGCAATCGATCCAGGCAGCGGCCCTGGCGGCGGTCGGGCGTCTGCCTGTCTCTGTCTTGGGCGAGCTGCAGACGCTGCTTGCCGACCTCGAACAGGCGCGGGCGCGGGCGCGGGCCGTGTTCGCGCGGTCACCGACGACCGTCCCGGCATCCACCAATCCCGCGGCGACGAACGGAGTGGCCACCGGGTCGCCGGCGGCGGGAGGCTCGGGAAGCTCGAGCGCACCGCTGGTGGTGTTCGGTGGCTGAGGCGGCGCCCGCCATGCCCGTGCTCGAGGCCGTCGCCGTGTCGAAGATCTATGCGGGCGCTCCTCCCGTGCACGCTCTCCACGATGTGACCCTTACCGCCCGCGCGGGCGAGCACGTCGCGCTTGTCGGCCGCTCCGGCTCCGGAAAGTCGACGCTGCTCAACCTGCTCGGCCTGCTCGACCGGCCGAGCTCGGGCGAGATCCGGCTGACCGGCGCGGACACGGGCGCGCTGGGCGACCGCGACCGCACCGCGGTGCGCGCCGGCAGCGTCGGGTTCGTGTTCCAGGCGTTCCATCTGCTCGATTACCGCACCGCGGCGGAGAACGTCGAGATCGGGCTGCTGCACGCCGGCGTTCCCCGGCGGGAGCGCCGCGCCAGGGCACTCGAGGCGCTTCACGCGGTCGGCCTCAGTCACCGCGCCCACGCGTCTCCGGCGACGCTGTCCGGCGGTGAGAAGCAGCGAGTCGCTATCGCCCGCGCAGTCGCTGGGCGGCCGAGCGTGGTGCTCTCCGACGAGCCGACCGGCAACCTCGATTCGGCCTCGGCCGACATCGTCCTCTCGGTCCTCGATTCGCTGAAGCCGACGGGGGTGGCGCTCGTCACCGCTACCCACGACGCACATGTGGCCGCCGCAGCCGACCTGACCGTGTCGCTTGCTGATGGGCGCGTCGTCGAGACCACGAGGGTGCGATGAGGCCTGGGCACCTGCCCCGCGGCCGCTCCGGCCACCGGCCGCCCCGTCCCTCCCGCCTGGGGCGCGCCGCGGCCGCCCACGACATCACTGCCGAGGCGACGCTGGCGTTGCTCGGGCGCTCGGGCCGCGCCGCGGCCACCGCCCTGTCGGTGGTGATCGGCATCGCCGCGTTCGTGACCGCCAGCGGGTTGACCGCGACGGCGCGCGCCTCAGTGAACGGGCGCTTCGAGAGCTTCGCGGCGACCGAGGTCACGCTCGCCGACTCAACGCCGAACGCGGCCACACCCGCCTTCGGACCCGGCGCGACAGCAGCAGTGCGCAGCCTACCCGGCGTGCTCGGGGCTGGCGACGTTTGGTCGGTTCAGGTGCGCGCCGCGCCGGCCCCGGCGCTGTTCGGTGGTTTTGATCCGTCGGCGGGGGGCGTGAACGTGGTCGCCGCGTCCTCGGGCCTGCTGGCGGCCGACCGTGCCTCGTATCAGTTCGGCTCCGACTTCACGGCACTCGATGCCGCCGTGCACGCCAACGTCGTCGTGCTGGGCGCAACGGCCGCCGCCGACCTCGGGCTTGGCTCGCCCGATGGGCAGGAGGCGATCGTCGTTGATGGGGTGCCGTTCGTCGTCGTCGGCGTGCTCAAAGGGGTGCAGTCAGACCCAACGCTGCTGACCGACGCGATCGTTCCCGACGCGACCGCGCGTCGCCTGTGGGGGCTGCCGCGCTCGGGCTCACAGCTCGACGTTGCCGTCAAACCCGCCGCCGCCGCACAAGTGCAACGCGAAGTTCCGCTGCTGCTGCACCCCGAGGACCCGACCCGCCTGCAGGGGATCACCGTGGTGCAGCCGCCGATCGCGCAGGCCGCCGTCGCCGGCGACCTCACCAGCCTGCTGACGATCGTGACGCTCGCCATGCTGGCGATTAGCATCGCCGGCATCGCCGTAACGATGTACTCGTCGATCAGCGAGCGCGCGTTTGAGGTCGGTCTGCGCCGCGCGCTCGGCGCCAGTCGGCTGCAGATCGCGGCGCAGTTCATCGTCGAGAGCGTCCTGATCGGCGCCGGCGGCGCCGTCGTCGGCATCGCTCTTGGCGTCTGCGCGGTAGTGGTGATCTCGAAGGCGCACGGGTGGCTGCCGGTGCTGGACGCCGGCGCGGTGGCGCTGGCGCCACTGCTAGGCGCCGGCGTCGGGGCGCTCGCCGGCTTGCTGCCCGCGTTCCATGCAAGCCGACTCGATCCAGCTGAGGCGCTGCGACGGTGAGCGTACGCGACGACGATCGCCGAATGCCCGCGCCCGGTTTCAGCGAGGAGAGCGACGGCGTCGAAGAGCCGGGCGCCGAGGGCCCGCACATGGCGCCTGGCACTACCGATGCTGGCAGCGGCATCGCCCGCAAGCGCCGCCGCACCGTGGTCCTCGGCGGCCTCGTGCTGATCGCGGTCGCGGCGCTTAGCTGGTGGGCCGGTCGCGCAACCACCACAACGACCTCGCTCGCCCACGCCGCAGCCGCTCCGAAGGCGCCGATGTTGACGGCGCCGGTGGTGTTCAAACGGCTCGGCACGACCCTTCAGGCGTCCGGACGGCTGGTGGCGGCTGGCACCGAGACGATCACCGTCGGCTCGATCAGCGTCCCGAACGCCGAGTCGATCGTCACCGCCAACGTCGTCCACGCCGGCGAACCGATCGCCAACGGTACGGTCGTTGCTCAGGTCGCGGGGCGGCCGGTCTTCGTATTCGCCGGCAGCACCCCGATGTACCGGAGCCTCGAGTCCGGCGACTCGGGGCCCGACATCGCGCAGCTCCAGCAGGACCTGGCCAGTATCGGCTACGGCATCACTGACAGCTCCGGGACGTATGGGCCCTCGACGAGCGCCGCGCTTGCTTCGCTCTATCGAAACGATGGCTACGCTCCGCCGCCATCAGCACCGACGCGCGGTGGCCGCGGAGCGCCGCACTTGATCGTCGAGCCGCAGGCCGAGATCGTATTCGTGCCCGACCTGCCGGCGACCATCGCCGCGACCAAGGAGCCGCTCGGCAAAACGATCGGCAGCCCGGCAGTGACGCTCACCTACGGCTCTGTGGTCGTCGACGCCACGCTCACCGTCGCGCAGGGATATCTGATCGAGACCGGCGACCGTGCCACCGTCAGGGCCGGCCCGGGCCGGCCGCTCGTCGGCGTCGTCAGCGCCGTCAAGCGCTCGGTGCGCTCACCGAAGGCCAGCGCGACGATCGCTGTGAGCGGAGTGGCAGCCAACGCCCACATCGGGTCACAGGTGGCCGTCTCGATCAACGCCGAGTCCTCTGCGGTGCGGACGCTCGCGGTGCCGATCGGCGCGCTGTACGCAAACGGTGCCGGCAGTCCCTACGTGATCCTCGCCAGGCACGGCTTCCCGCACGTCCCAGTCAGCGTGGGCCAAGCCGTCGGCGGGTACGTGCCGATCGTCAACCCGCCGACGGAGCTACTCCCCGGCACCAAGCTGGTGCTCGACTCAAGCCAAGCCAACAACGGAGGCTTCGGCGGCCCCTAGCTTACAAAGCCGCGCAGACTCTCCAGCTCAGGCTACCGGGCCGTCTCTGAGCGCTCGGGGCGGACGCAATCGCGGTCGCCGTCACCGGGCGGGTGAGGGCACGCACGACATTGACGCCGGCGGCTAGACCGTCGCGATCAGCGCGACGAATGTGGCCGGAGAACCCTCGCGCCCGACCCACTGCAGCTTTCGATCGTGTTAGGCATCCTGATGGGGCACAGGCGCGCTTTAGTCAGCCGCTGCTACGGTCGTTAATTGGGAGGAGGGGCCTGACGCGTAATGCGCTCAGTCGCCGCATCATCTTGAGAACCGCTACCGCGTTAGGCCACCCCGAGTGACCCTTGAGCCGCACCCGCCGGTCCCCGCTTGTGATGACGGCGTCGAGCGTGACTTTCGCGTCTCCTCGATGCGCCGCCGGATCGCGGTCAGCGTCGGCGGAGCCGTCGCCGTCGCCGCCCTGTTGGTCTACGTGCTCGCCGGGCGTGGTTCGCAGTTCAGCGCGGCCCTGCGGACGGCCCCACTCACACTCGTGGGGCTCTCGGTGCTGCTCCAGATCGGCGCGCTGCTGACCCGCACCGAGGCGTGGGCGATCTGCGTGCGGGCCGCCGGCGGCACGGTCAGCCGCCGGGTGCTGTTTCGCTCGGCCGCGTTCGGCTGCGTCGCGAGTATCGTCAACGGCTCGGTTGGGATGGCGGTACGGATCTCGTCAGTGCGTAGGGCCGCGCCGCTGACGACGCCGCGGGCGCCGGCGCTGGTGGCCGCCGAGGTGCCGGTCATCACGGTTGAGTTGGCGCTCGTGGCGCTGTTCTCGTTCACCCTGGTCGCGCCGCTCGGCGTCCCGCTGTGGGTGCCGGCGATCATCATCATGCTGATGGTCGGTCTCGTCGCTTTGCTCAGACGCGTCTCGGACCGGCACCGCACCGGGCTTGGGGCCGGGCTCGCCGTCCTGCGCATGCAGAGCCGTGGCCGCCTGATCACATTCGCCCTGCTGGCGGTGTGCGCCCAGGTGCTGCGCAACTGGCTGATGCTCCACGCGATCGGCGTGCACGTCTCGATCTTCGACTCGATGGCGCTGCTGATCGTCATGTTCACCGTCGGCCAGCTGCCGATCGGCCCGAGTACCGGGCCGGCGGCCACCGTCCTCATCCTCGGCGCGCACGGTGTCGCCGCCGCCGCCGCCGCCGGCGTGCTGGTGACACTCACTGGCATCATCGGCTCCCTCATCTTCGCTGCTTGGGCGGCCACCGACAGCATCGCCAACCGCCGTCGCGCAGTCGCGGCACCGCCGGTGATGCCGTCGGTCCTGACGCCGCCGGTCGTTGTGCCGCAGACGTAGCGTTCCACGCCCTCGCGGCGAGGATGACTCGCCGGATGCACCGCACGAGACCCGCGAGTGGCACCCGCACGACGTGCGGGTCGACCCGAAGGGACCAGGCAGGCCCGAAAGGATGTCACGGTCAGCCGGGCCGCGATGCCGCTCGAACGGCTGAATCGTTAGGCGACTGCCTCAGCTGATGGAGCCGCAGAAGCGCCCTCCGCGCTGGCGACTCCGTCGGCTGCATCGCGTCTACCACGATGTGGGCCGCGCGAGCCCCGGCCTGTGCCGGACGACAACGCGGCCATCGTCGGCGCGGAGCCGACCCGCGGCGATGGCTCCGATCTCGGCGCGGTGCCCGCCCCTGTCCGCGGACCGAGACACCCCTGCGCCCAGCGATAGCCGGCGTCTGGCTCGCGATCGCCTCGATCAACAAGACGGCTCCAGGCGGAGTTTCGCTCCGGCGACCAGGGGACCACGCGCGCCGGAGATGCGAGACGATCGCAATGCCACGCAAGGAAGCGTCCGTCTACACCTGCTTTCACGCCGGGACGCGCCTGTCGGCGCCGCTCGTAGTGTTGCGGTAGAAGCAAAGCGGGGACGATCGGCGCGTTATGCCGGCGGGCTCGCCTATTTACCCAGTGTTACCGAGCAGGCGGGCCGCGAGCGGGAGATCGCCTAACCCGAACCGATGAGTTCCTCGGTCCGCGGCTGTCCATGTCTGAGAACCGACCAAGAAGACACCCAGCGATGAGTAAGCGCACCGACAGATCCCGTGACACCCCTACGATGGCTGACATCGCGCTCCAGCATGCCGTGCAGGCAATCCTCGACGCGCTCGTGACGGACGGTGATGAGGTCGGCCTCCAGGCCGTCGTGATGAAGGACGGCGCACTCGTTGCCGACGCACAGAGCGGCGTCGCCGATCCGGTCGGTGGCGAACCCGTGTCCGCGGGCACCTTGTTCTTCGCTGGTTCGACCGCCAAGGGCGTCCTCAGCTCGCTCGCGCACGCCCTCGTCGCGGCCGGCAGGCTCGACTACGACCTGCGTCTGGCCGAGGTGTGGCCCGAGTTCGCCGCACACGGCAAGGGGAACGTGACCGTGCGACATGTCCTCATGCATCAGGCAGGCGTGCCCGGGCTGCCGCCTGACCTGACGACCGAGCAGCTGTGCGATTGGGATCACATGTGTGCAGTCGTGGCTGAGGCGGCGCCGTGGTGGCCGCCGGGGACCGCGTTCGGCTACCACGCCCAGACGTTCGGCTTCCTGCTCGGTGAAACGCTCCAGCGGACGACGGGCGCACGCCTCGTCACGCTTCTCAGAGAAACACTCACCGAGCCGCTAACCGTCATAGACGAGCTCCACTTCGCGGTCCCGGCGCTCCTCCTGGATCGGGTCGCCCGCCAGGTCGCACCGTCCGGACTTCCTCCGCCGGGCCCTGCCCCGGGCAGCCCGCTAGCCCGCGCGATGCCTCCCGGCGCCGCTCCCAATGCCGCGTTCGCTAACCGCCGCGACGTGCTCACCGCACAGATCCCCTCGTTCGGCACGATGAGTGCCCGAGCGGCAGCCCGCGTTTACGCCGCGCTGCTCGGACACGTAGCCGGGACGCGTCTCCTCTCGTCTGAGGAGCTCGCGGCCGCTGCCGCCGTCGCCTACACCGGGAGAGATCAGGTGATGGAGATGGAAATCAGTTGGTCGCTCGGCTACAGCCCCGGCCGGCCCGGTGGCGCGCGCTCGCGATCGGGCTCGACCTTCGGGATGGTCGGCATGAACGGATCGGCGGCCTACGCCGACATCGACACCGGGGTCGCGATCGCGCTGATGCGCAACCGATTCTCCCCTGACTTCACGGCGATCACCAGCCTGGACGACATCGTCGCCGAGGCCTACCCGCCACCTGCCAACCCCGAGGACAGAACCCCGTGATGACGACACCCCACACTGAGCTCGACACCCGTTTCAGCGATCCAGCAGCACAGCCCACCAGTTGGGAGGACACGCTCGAGGCGATCAAGCAGGCCGAGATCTTCTGGATCTCGACCGTCCGCACCGACGGCCGGCCGCACGTCACCCCGCTCGTCGCCGTCTGGCTCGACGACGCGCTGCACTTCTCCACAGGCCCGGACGAGCAGAAGGCGCGCAACCTCGCCAGCAACCCGCGCGTCGCGCTGACCACGGGCGCCAACGACTGGCAGAGCGGCCTCGACGTAGTCGTCGAGGGCGAGGCGGCCCGCGTCACCGACGCACAGCAACTCGACCGGCTCGCCGCAGCCTGGGCGCAGAAGTGGGACGGTCGATGGCAATACGAGGTCAGTCAGGACGGCTTTCGACACGACGTCGGGACCGCCCTCGTGTTCGCCGTCCACCCAGCAAAAGTCCTTGCCTTCACCAAGGGCGGCTTCAGCCACACCCGACATCGCTTCTGAGACGCCGACGCCACACACGACGCATACCAGCTAGACGGCGACCGCGTGGGACGAGTAGCCGAACCAACCCCGCGTCTCGAGACCCGTGCCAGCAGCCAAGCGGGAGCCGACAAGATGTGACGGGCAGCCCTCCTCCTCGCCAGCGGAGTTTGACAGACATGTGACTCCTCTTAGGTGTGACGTGCCAGCCAGGAGGCACTATCCGCGCCCGCCCCCAGAGCGACACGAGGCGCGCGCGAGGGCACGCCTATTTCCCGGCTGGCCCGGGCGCGACCACTCGCTCTCCTCCCTCCTGTCGACAGCCACTAGATCAGCGGTCGCGGGCCGAGGCTACCCACGCCGCGCGAACCCAAGCACGAATGCGAGCGCGCGCGACGCTGTTGACATCACCACTCCTCGGGATTAGGCTCGCCGTGCGACGGGGGAGTCGTTGACGGGGTCGCTCCGCACAATTCGGCGCGAGCCTGATCGGTGTGCGCGCCGTCCACAGGAGGCGCACATGCCACGTCGCAGGTTCTCGTCGATCCTGGCGCTGACTGCAACTCTGTTGCTATCAGCGGCCCCTACGACGATGGCGTCGCCACCGTCGCGCAGTAGCAATCCGTTCTGCAGCCGGCTCGGCCACACGATCGAGGCCTCGGCCGGTGCCCAGATGTTCTGTTTCGGCCTGCAGACCAGCGGGCCTGCTCCCGATGCGGCGCTGCGGCCGAGAGCGAGCGCCGCTTCTCCATTCACGACCAATGTCGACGCCGCCACGCCAAGCGAGGACGTCAACCCGGCCGGCGCTCAGGCCTACGGCCAGTCCGAGACGTCGATCGCGGCCACCGGGAAGTACGTGGTCGAAGCCTGGAACGACGCCACCAGTTTCTTCTCCAACTGCCCTTCCCCGATGTCGAAGGAAGAGGGGACCGGGTTCGGCTTCTCGACGAACGGCGGCACTTCGTTCAAGGACGAGGGCGGCCTGCCGAACGCGAGCTGCGGCAAGCACCTCTACGAAGGAGATCCCAGCGTCGAGGCGTGGCAGCCAGGGGGCCAGCCGTACTTCTACATCGCGAGCCTCTATCCATCGGTGAGCACTGCGCCGTCAAACGACATCGCCCTCGACGCGTGCCGGGTCGCCGGAACGGGTTCCGCGGCGCAGATCCACTGCAGCCAGCCGATCGTGGCCGGCGCGAGCACGCAGTGCAGCAGCTCGGCGGGCTTCTTCTTCTGCAGCTTCCTGGACAAGGACTACCTGTCGATCGACCCGACCCACGGCCGGCTGTACGTGACCTACACGGAGTTCGGGCCCACGCCCGACACGAGCAGCTTCAACGGCCAGGTCGAACTGGCGGCGTGTGACATCGGCACTCCGAGCGGCGGCACCGGACCCTCCGGTGGAACCGCCGGGGCACCGAAGTGCAAGCACGGCACGCAGGCCAGCCCGTCGACTCCGATCACCCTCCCGTACATGACCCTCGCGGCGGGTGACCCCAACTGTGAGAACGAGGGCTCGTATCCCGGCGTCGATCTGAGCAGCGGCGACCTCTACGCAGCGTATGAGTTCAACCAGACGACGAACATCCTCAACCCGGCTTGCTTCAGCACCCCGACCACCAACAACCTCGTGCGCGTGCCTGCGAGCTGCCTTGTGCTGAAGGCGAACTCGTTCTGCGGGGCACCGGCGAAGAAGACCTCCCAGCGGATCATCTCCTTGGATGGCGCGTTCATCCCCGGTTACAACCGCTTCCCAGCCAACGACTTTCCGCGGATCGCGGTCGATTCGAGTGCGGGCACGGTAAGCATGGTCTGGAACGATGCCCGTCTGCATCCGCTGGGCGACATCATGCTGCGCAGCTACGCGCTGGGCACGCTGAAGGCGGTCCAGCCGGCGCCGGTCGTGCTCGACAACGACCCGGGCGGCCTGCACTTCCTGCCCGCGCTTCGCAATGCAAGCGCCACCGGCAAGCTCGCCGTCACATGGTATGACCGGGCGAGCGCGAACACGGCGGTGACGACAGTCAAAGGGGCTCTCGGCATCGACCCGAGGCTGACGAGCACCCCGAGCGCGAACACACTTGTCACCACGGTCCCGACCGACTGGAACAGCGTGTCGTCCGACATCGATCCCAACTTCGGCGACTACACGGACAACTACATCGCGAACGGCCGGCTGTACGTGGCCTGGTCCGACGGCCGCCTCGGGCTTCCACAGCCGTTCGAAGCAAGCGTGGCGATGCCATGAGGGCCCCAGCTACAGCTAGGCCAGCCGGGCCGGGAGACTCGTCCGATCTTGGATCACATCCGCGGGTTGCGTCTGGTCCTTACTGGAACCCCTCCGTCCCCCGCGAGTGCGTCGGGCGCGGGCAGCGCGGGCAGCGCGGTGGCGCCGCGGACCACAAAGAGGACCAGATCGAGGGGCGGATCTCCATGCTGCAGAGGTAGCGCGCCATAAGTGGGGTGGGTGCGCAAGTGGCTCGAGCGCCAGCGTCTGAATACAGACGTGCGCAGCTGTTGACTTTGCCGCTTCGCGAGGAATATGTTTGCCCTTAGAGAGCTATCGGCGGCGTCCAGGCGGCCGCTGAGAGGGAGGTTTGGCATGCGTAAGATCGTCCTGCGTAAACGGGTCGTGCTGTTTGTGCTTGCGGTGGTGATCGTCGGCGTCCTCGCGGGAGCGGGGGTGGCCAGCGCCAACACCGTCTACCCCCAGGCAGCGCCGACGTTCGTTGGCCCAGCGGCCACCGGCTGCGCGAGCGGCTGCTCGCTGTTGACCGGGCCGTTCGCCACGGCCTCGACCGCGTCTGCCTCATCGTCGAGGACGGCGGCTAGCTTGAACGCCGGGACCGCGTTGTCCGGTCCGCACGCGATGCCTGGGCCAACAACCGGGAGCCTCGCGCTGGGGTCCTTGGGCTTCGGGGCGGCCCAGGCGGACGCCCCCGCAGCACCCACGCCGGCGATCCCGACAGTCAGGTGCAAGCCGCTGAGCGCGGCTTGCGACGGCATCAGCACGTCGGCGGGTGGTGCCACTGGCGTGAAGGGCCTGAACGCGGTCGACAGCGCTTCACTGGCCACCAACCCCCAGGGGGACATCGAGCCTCCGGACCAGGGCCTGTGCGCGGGCAACGGCTCCGTCGTCGAGACGAACAACATCGGCGAGATCCTGGTCTACAACACGGCGCTGGCGCGTCAATCCGCTCCGATCCCCCTCGACACCGTGATGGGACTCACCAGCCAGGGATATAGCAGCGGCGGCGACCCGTCGTGCGAGTTTGACTCGAGCAACGGTGGTCACTGGTTCTTCACCGAGATCGTCTCGAAGAACCCCGAGGCCGCGGGCGGCGCGTTCACCGGCTGCTTTGCGGGCGTGGCTAACGAGTGCGCCGAGGGCATCGCCGTGAGCCAGGGTTCGAGCCCGTTCGGTCCCTACAACGTGTATTTCCTGAACGCCGACTACAACCCCGCCGAGCCGGGTTATCCCTCCCTGCTCAACGACTTCGCGAAGATCGCCGTGACCCGGGATGCGTTCTTGTTGTTCTATGACGAGTTTCCGCTCAAGAGCTCGCTGCCGGGGTTCGGCGGCGGGTTCTTCAACGGCGCGCAGGAGTTCGCTTTTGACAAGAACGCGCTCGAGCAGGGGCGTCGCGTCACGGTCTCGGGCGGGGCACCAAACCCGAACTTCAACGTCGCGCACCAGAACATGGGCCTGCTGCCCACCCCCGACGGGAACTGTGACGGTACTGGGGGCGGTACGGCGGGCGTCACCTGCTGGGTCGCGGTGATCCCGGCGCAGCCGGCCGACGCCGGCCAGTACGACAATCGCAACGGCGGGTCGGGGTTCATGATCGACGGCCTGGACTTCAACAGCTTCGCCACGTTGCCCTCGGGGGGCGATAACCGGATGGCGACGTGGGCCTGGACCGGGCTCCGCAACCTGAACAGCAGTGGCTGCGCTACCTGCAGCGGCGTCAATTTCGGAGGCGAGCTGTTCACCGGCACGGTCCCGTACTACAACCCAGAAAACGCGGTCGGAGATGGGATACTCGCCCCCCAGAAAGTCGGGCCGATACCGCTGGGTGACGAATGCGGTGCCGCCGGCCTGAGCACGGGGAGCCCGCCTCCGAAATCCTGTCCCGAAAACGGCCTGAACACGAACGGCGACTTCATGACCCAGGCCTCGCAGGCGCAGGGCCAGGTGTGGGCCGCGATGTCGACCCAGGTCAACCAGACGTTCGGGACCAGCTCGGAGTTGCACATGGGCGCGGTCTACTGGGTGGTTGACACCGGCTCGTTCGATCGGACCGGCCAGTTCACCATCACCAACCAGGGGTACGCCTCGGCGGCCCACGAAGACCTCAACATGCCGGCCATCGCCGCCGAAGGCACCGGCGGCAACGGGAAAGCCATCATGCTGTTCACGCTGAGCGGCAACGGCGGGCCAACCGCCGGCAAGAAGGCCGGCTTCTTCCCGAGCACCGCCTACGGCCGGATGACCGCCACCTCGCTCGGCCTGAGCGACTCCACGATCAACATCGCGGACGCCGGCCAGTCACCCCAGGACGGGTTCACCGAGTACCAGGGCTACCCCGGCCTGACCCGGCCCCGCTGGGGAGATTACAGCTGGGGGATCTTCCTCCCCGACGGCAGCAACCGGTTGTACTTCGCCAACAATTACATCCAGTACCCCAACTGCACCGGCAAGAAGTTCACGCTGACCATCGGAACCTGTGGCGGGACCCGCGACGGCCTCGCCAACTGGGGAACCTCGGTCAACTACGTCGTGCCATAGCACCGGGCAGCGAGCCAGCCGCCCGGCCAAGTCGCAAGGGCGCGGACCGAACGGATACGGTCCGCGCCTCAGGCCGTACAGCTGATCCAGCTCGTGGCGACGGCATCGGACCCCGAGAGGAATCCGAGGCCGTTAACCGGGTGATTCGTGAGGGTGTCGGTCTGAGCGCAATCAGCTAGACCGATCAACCGCTCTAGGATGGGTCTCCGTGGCGACCAGGCAGATGTTGCTTCGTCGGGGGCTTGCGGTTGAGTACGCGACGTTGGGTTGGAACGTTGTGGGTGCGCCGGTCCTGATTCTGTCTGCGGTCGCCGCGGGTTCTGTGGCACTGGCCGGTTTCGGCGTTGACTCGTTGATCGAGATTGTCGCCTCGGCGGTCGTCGTTTGGCACCTGACGGGTGAGGAGGACTCGCGGCGGGAGCACTGGGCGCTACGGATTATCTCGGTCGCGTTCGTCCTGCTCGCCATCTATATCGCGGTGCAGAGCGCGATCACGCTCCTGTCGGGCTCGCATCCAGGGACCTCGGCGCTTGGAATTACGTGGCTTGCGGCGACCGTGGTCGCGATGCTCGCCCTAGCCAGTTGAAAACGTCGCACCGGCGCCCAGCTGGACAACCAGGTCCTGCAGACCGAGGCGCGCGTCACCGTTAT
Source organism: uncultured Solirubrobacterales bacterium (assembly GCA_963810015.1). Taxonomy (GTDB): domain Bacteria; phylum Actinomycetota; class Thermoleophilia; order Solirubrobacterales; family Solirubrobacteraceae; genus Palsa-465. Next base: position 1,305,194 of record CAWEMC010000024.1, on the reverse strand, counting down.
CGACGGCTGCCTCGCCGCGGCCGTTCTGCTCGGCGTCGTGTTGAACGCGGCCGCTGGATGGTCGTGGGCCGACCCACTCGCGGCACTCGTGCTGATCGTCTACGCGACGTTGGAGGCCCGCCATGCTTGGACGGAGGCGGGCTGGCGACCCGCACGCAAACCCAGTAGCAGCCCGCATGCGCCTGCCTGTGGACGCGGAACCCCACGCAGATGCCTGACGTCGCGGACACACGGCGGCGATTCCGATCGTATGTGAGGAGTTCCGGTTGGAAGCCTTTGGAAAACCAGAACGGTGACCTGGCGGTGACCACTCGTGGGTAGAACCGTCTATTTGCAGGCTATTCGGGCCATTGAACGTCGCTCTGACTACGCCGGAGGTCGCGGGTTCGAGTCCCGTCGCTCCCGTCGGTCGTAGCGAGTCAGATCGCGCCAGACGCAGCGCTTTTGCGCGCGGTACGAATCGTGAGCTCGCGCGCAGCCACCGGCGTATTGCCCACACCGGGCTTGACTTGGCGGCTCGCCGGGTAAAAATGAGTGCGGTATCAGCTGGCCGCGGAGGACCGATGGGCGCCGATTACACGCTCGGCTACGGAACGCACCGGACCCCGATGGACGGCCGGTGCGCGATGGAATGGGTTAGCCATCTCGCCGGCGAGCAGCACAGCGATCAACCTGCCTGCGTCAGTCCGGTCGTCCGAGCTTATTGCACGTCGCTCAACGACAGCCTCGAAGACGGGCCTCGGCAGCTTCTGCGCCCCTATCTGGGCCGGACCATTGGGACCGCTGGTGATGGTCTTGATGAGGCCCGTTCGTGGATGGCGCTCGACTGGCTGATCCGCAGATACGCCCCGACGTGGCTTGCCGCGGCCGGTTTGACGGGGTCGGCGCATCAGCTGGAGGAAGTTTCGCCGGTCGTTGACGTCCCTGAGCTCGAGGCAGCACTGGTCGTGCTGAGGGCCGCGCGCCGTGACTCGCGTACGGTCTGGTCCAGCTCGTTGGGCGCCGCTCGGCCAGCGGCATGGACTCCGTGGGCGGCCGGACGGGCCGCGGCGCGGGAGGCGGCCTGGAGCTCAGCCGGCGCCGCGGCCTGGGCCGCGGCCCGCGCCGCGGTCGGTGAGATCGAGGGTGACAGAGCCCGAGCGATCGCGCGCGCCATCGCCGGCGATGCCGCGGCGACGATCGCCCGCGTAGCCCGAACAGCCGCCGGACGGGCGGCAGCGAAGGAGGCAGCGCGGCGAGCCCTGGCACCGACCCTGGAGGCCGTACAGCACTCCGCACTCGCGCTGCTTGACCGGCTGCTGCCGACGGTGCCGCTCGATGCCGGCACCGTCAATGTTGCCGATGTGCTCGACTCTGGGCGATCGATCGTCGTAAAGCGCTGAGGCCCTCGGCGGGTCCAAACGACGAGGTTTCGGCGCATCGGCCGTATCCCTCTAGATGAAATCTTTATGCCTTTGGCCCCGATCTGTACGGGTTCATCACGGCGGCAGATCTACGTTGAGAGCGTTGAAGACGTGGCGGTAATCACACCGCGAACTGCGCGAGACGACGCCGCCACCTACGTACCGATCGTTAGGAGTGTCAGATGCCAGCAATGGTTGATCCCTTTGGCGCTCGGCCCTTCGCCGGGCCCCGTGCCCCGAATCTCAACTTCGCATCACACGGCCGCGCGAGTTCATTGCGACTCCGCATCCGGACCGCCGTCCATCGTGCGGAACTTACGCGTTCGCTCGCCGAGGGCGCTGATCCCGACACGAGCAGCGAGCTTGCGCTACGCGCGCGAACGCTGACCAGCCCGCGTAACCGCAGAGCGCTGGCGCGGAGCCTGCACCGGACACTTGGCGAGGCGCAAAAGCCCGCGGTGACCCGGGTGCGACTGTCGATCATCGACCGCCGCGCCGTGCTCGACGCAGAGGGCGAGATCACAGAGATGATCGAGCGTCTGAACGGCCCGCCCCCGGTGCGAGCGCAGGGCATGGCGTTGCTCGAACGTCTCCTCACAAATGCGGATCGGAGTCCCCTGTACAACACGGCCGGCCAAGGCACGCTTCGGCGAGCGATCCGCGTTGCCGACGGGGCTCTCGATGCGCACCCGGCTCAGTCACACGAGTTCGATCTCAGGGTGTAGGACCACAGATACCTCTGCCACAACCACGTCGGGCGGGGGGCCTCGGTTCCTCGCCCGGCACGGCCCGTATCAAGGCGCATGAAAAGGACCTCGCCATGACCACACCCAACTGCACACCATCTCCGGTTCCCGCGTCGCCTTTGGAGCGGGAACGCCATCCTGACCGGCTTGCGGACCTGCTGGAGTGTCTGGCAGACCTGCTGATCGAGGTCGGCCACCAGCGGGCGGCCGTTGCGCAGCTGGCAGACGGAAGCGGACCTGCGTCGCGGGAAGCGCTCGAGCGCCTCGCCTGGCTCGAGCGGGCGGTGAAAGGCATGGGCGTCGAGGCGGCCAGCATCCATCAGCTGCTGCAGCACGAGCAGCTGATCTGACCAAGCCGAGCCTGATGCTTGCGGACTCGGTCGCCCCTATCGCAGACTCAGTCCCCGGTTGGCACCACGCCAGCGGCTTCGACCATGAGGACCGCCGTCCGGTGTGGCGCTCGGGTCCGGTGCGAGACACCTTTGGGCACGGTGTATCCGTGGTGACCTCGGAGCACGACCGTCTCGCGATCCTCGAGATCTATCAGCAGCTCGCCGTCGAGAACCAGAAAGAACTCGTCCTGGTCATCGTGCTTGTGCCAGTGGAACTCACCCTCGAGGATGCCGAGCCGCACGACGGCGTCGTTGACGGTGGTCAGAGTCTGGTTGAACCACGGCTCGTGAGCGGCGATCTCGGAGGGTAGGTCGATCAGGGTCAGGCTGCCGTATTTGTCGTTGAGCCTGATGTCGTAGTCGCGCTGGCTGCTCATCAGCCGCCTCCGGGTCAGCGTTTCCGTCTGATCCTAACCGTGCCGCCCGGTTTCCCACGCCAACGCCTTGCGGGAGGCCGAGGATGGAGCTCGATGCTCCCGTGGCGACACCGGGACGCGACGTGGTCGACCCCGTTCTTCCCCACGCAGTACTCGATCGTCCACGTCGTCTGCGGGCCTCCAACCAGGGCACACACGGGCGCGATGAGCGGTGTGGCGGGCGATTATGGAGCCAATTCCAACAACGGAGGTCAGTATGAGCGCCAGCGACGAAGAGATGGTCTTGGCCCACTTCATCGTTTCAGATGATGTTGAGCGTTCCCGCCGCTTCTACACCGAAGTACTTGGCGGCAAGACGGTCATCTCTGGCGAGCCGAATGACCAGGTGACGTACGTCGCGCTAGCCAATCATCATCAACGTCGGAGGAGGCCCGACCGACGACAAGCCGACCGTCACGCTCGAGACGCCGCCCGACCCAGATCGGGTGACTAGCTTCCTCAACATCCGGGTTGCCGACATCCAGGCCGTGTACGCCAAGTGGAGCGCGCGGGGCGCCCAATTCCTGACGCCTCCGAAGCAGCACGAGACCGAGATCCGCTGCTACATCCGCGATCCCGACGGCTATCTGATCGAGGTCGGGCAGACGACCCTAGCCAGGGGTTGGCGTCCGCCGTCTTGATCGGCTTGATACGGCTAGGCGGGCAATTGACATGCGATGATCGCCTAAATGGCGATCGACTACGACGCCTACTACGCCCCGAACTCCGGCGGAGAACGCTGGCACGGCTGGCGTGAATTGAGCGCCTGCGGGAAGGCCGATCACGTCATGGCCCTGCTCGGCCAAGTGCGGGCCGAGCCAAAGGCCGTCCTGGAGGTCGGATGCGGGGACGGCGCCGTACTTGCCGAACTCACACGCCGGCGCGACTGGGGGCGCGTAACCGGCATTGAGGTCGCGCAGCCAGCCGTCGAGGCGGCGCAGAGACAGCCGGGCGTGACCGAGGCGTTGCACTTTGACGGCACGACGTTGCCTTTCTCCGATGGGACCTTTCCGCTCGTGCTTGCTTCGCACGTCCTCGAGCACGTTGACGCGCCCGGCCACCTGCTATCCGAAATGCGTCGCGTGAGCGCCGAGTTCGTAATCGTCGAAGTGCCACTCGAGCGAAATCTCGCCGCGCGAAGGCCTCGTGCTCGGTCGCTTTCGCGTGCCGCCGGCCACGTCCAGCATTTCAACCGCAGCGATGTGCGCCGGTTGCTATCGATCGCCGGCCTTACGCCGGTCGCAGACCTCGTTGACCCATTGCCACGGGCGGTGCTGGTATTTCACGATGGGACGGTCGTGGGGACAGTCAAGTGGCTGACGCGAACGGCCCTGGCGAGGCGTCCCGGCCTCGCGGAGCGCGCGATGACCCTGCACTACGCGGTTCTCGGGACCAAGTAGCAGTATCGGGTTCCTCGGGGAGTGTGTGCCCTCACCCTCAGGTGGTGAGGAGCCGAGCGCCGAGCTCGGCCTCCTCGAGCTCGAGTAGGGCGCCGTTGCGCTCGTGCCAGGCTCCCGAGACAAGGTCATCGCTCAGGGCGCTGACGGCTCGGCGCTCGGCTGCGGGTCCGACGGCCGCCCATACCGAGGCCGCGCGTCTCACCGACGGCTGCAGGTACGCGTCGGGGCGACGCCAGTAGCTGTGAAAGAACCCGTCTTGGCAGTCCCACGGGATCAGGACGGGCGCCATCGCGGCGCCGATCGCCTCCGCGCGTTCGGCCAGCGTTGGACGAGCACGCGCCACGGCGAGAAACTCGGGCAAATAGTCGCGGACCAGCCAGAACTCGCCGATTCGGGTGTTATCCCACTGAAAGACAACCACGCGATTGGCGACGCGGCGCATCTCCCTCAGGCCAGCGACCGGATCCTGCCAATGATGGTCGGACAGCACCGCCATCGCCGCGTCAAAACAACCGTCGGAAAACGGAAGCGCCTCCGCGCGCGCGGCCACGCAGGGCGCGGCACCCCGAGGGCGCTGGGCTCGCATGACCGGCGAGGGCTCCACCGCAGTCACTTCACGATCGGGCGGCTCATAGGAGCCCGTCCCTGCCCCGACGTTCAGGACCGTCTTCGCGTCCCCCAGCGCCTGCCAGATCCGCGCAGCGATCCTGGGATCCGTACACCGCTGTCCGCTGTACTCGAGGCCGATCACGTCATACAGCGCGCCGGCAGCACGAATCTCTGAAACCACCGGACAAAGCATCGCACGACGATCACCCCGCGCAACACGAGTGCGGCTCTCACGAGCGTCGTGAAAGCGGGGCGGGCTCTGGAGCCGCCGGCGTCCGGTTCGGGAACCTTTACTGCGCCGCCGCGACCGACCTTCTATGGTGAGGGGAGAACGCGCTTGCATACCGAAGACCTGATCGAGATAGAAAACGCCGGACGGCGTTGTGGCGTGTGCCGCACTGGTCGTGGGTGGCGCGGGTTTACGGTCGTCCGCCCGGCCGAGCGGGAGCCCGTCGTCTTGTGCGGCGGCTGCCGAGCCCGGTTCGGGGACGATCCGCCCGTCGGGCGCAGGCCAGCCCCCGCGTTGGGACCCGTCTCCGCGACGGCCGAGCCTCCCGCGCCGAAGGCACAGCGCCCCGGGGGGCGCGGGCCCGACCGGCCGGATCGCCTACGAGCGGCCCTACGCAAGCTGCCTAGCTCCTTCTCGACGGCGATGGCCGCTCGGGCGGCAGGCCTTAGCAGCGATAAGGCGCTTGCCCGTCTGCAGGACTTGGAGCGCCGCGGCGAAGTCCACCGCGTCGGCAAACGCTGGTCGACTGAGCCGCCGCGGAGCGACGTCGCCGCAGCCATGGATCGGCTTGAGGCGCGGACGAGCAACCTTCGCATAGTGCGGGAACGCGCTCGGGTCGGCTGACCAGCCACGGCGCGCCGTTCCTGGGGCCGCTGGCCCGCCGCTGTCAACCGGCGCTACTCATCGCCCCACTGCACCCGTCGTAGCGCCAAGCCCATGCCGGGCGCCGTCCGCAGCCTCGAAGTGGCCGCAATTGCCGATCGCGTTTCGGGCGAGCGCAGCCCTGACGGTGGGCACGCGAGGCTTGGACCGGCCGGGGAGGATCACCAGCGCCAGAACGAACCCGAGGGCGAAGATTCCGACCGACCACCAGAACGCCGTGGTGTAGCCGTGAACCGCAGCAGCGTCTGCCAGGCCGACAGTGTGGACGTGACTGGCCGCATAGCTGGCTGCGGCGCTGGCAAAGATCGTGCTGAGCAGGGAGGTACCGACCGATCCGCCGACCTGCTGGGAGGTGTTGACCATCGCCGAGGCGACCCCGGCTTCGCTTCCCTCCACGCCCAGAGTCGCGGTCGAGAACGCGGGCGCGAAGATGGATCCCATCCCGACGCCGAGGACGAGCAGACCGGGAAGGACACCGGTCGCGTAGCTGGAGCCGGGCGTCAGGCGCGTGAACAGGAACATGGCGATCGCCCCGAGCGTCGTGCCAGCGAGTACCAGCGGCTTTACCCCGGTGTGTTGGATCACGCGGGTCTGCACGGTGGTCGAGGTGACCACGAGAACGCCAGTCAGCGGCAGGAACGCGAGTCCGGTGGTGAGCGGCGAGAGGCCGAGCTGCTGCTGCAGGAAGTAGGAGAGAAACAGAAATACGGCAAGGGTGCCCGCGCCGGCCAGTGCGATCGTGATGTACGCGCCGCCGCGAGCCCGGTCCCAGATGATGTGAAGGGGGAGCAGAGGATGCTTGGCTCGGCGCTCGATGAGCACGAAGGCTGTTAGGAGCACGGGGCTGGCGACGAGCGCCACGATCGTGGCTGTGGCACTCCAGGAGTGGGTCTCGGCGTTGGAGAACCCGTAGACCAGCGCGAACAGGCCCAGCGCTGAGGTGAGAACCCCGGGTATGTCGATCGGTTCCCGATCCGGAGCACGGTGATTGACGAGCAGGCGCAAGGCCACGATCGTCGTAGGCACGGCGATCACGACGTTGACGTATAGGCACCACCGCCAGGACAAGAATTGCGTGAGCGCACCGCCGAGGATCAACCCGAGCGAGGCGCCACCGCCGGCGATCGCACCGAAGATCCCGAACGCTTTGGCCCGGTCGGGGGACCCCTCAAAGGTCACCGTCAGCAACCCGAGCGCCGAGGGCGCGAGCAGCGCGCCGAATGCCCCCTGGAGCGTTCGGGCGACCACGAGCACGCCGAAGGACTCGGCGAGACCGCCGATCGCCGAGGCGACCGAGAACCCAACCAGCCCGACGATCAGGGTCCATTTGCGGCCGAACAGATCACCGAGCTTGCCGCCCAGCAGCAGGAGGCTCCCGAAGGCCAAGGCATAGGCGGTGACGATCCACTGTCGGCTCTCGGTGGAGAAATGCAGCGCCTGCTGGGCCGAAGGGATCGCGATGGTCACGACCGTGGCGTCCAGCACCACCATCAGCTGCGCGACGCTGAGCAGGGCGAGGACGGCCCATCGATTCGGTTCGCGATCCGTCGAGTCCACCGACATCAGTTAGGTCACGTTTCGATCGGTGTCGCGGCCGTCGACCTCAGCCATCCCCCGACGGTAACACCGCGAAGCACCGGTCATCTGGAGGGCGGTTCTGGGTCATGAGGCCAGCTGGCGGTCTGCGTTTCGCTCTCCGGTGACGCGTTCTGCACCGGTTAGATGCGCCGACAGAAGTTGTCCGGCTCTGCCCAGCGCCGCGGTCGCCTCGTCAAGGATGGGGTAATAGGCCTGGAAGACGTGAGGCACCCCAGGAGTGATGTCGAGCGTGACCTCGACGTCGGCGGTGGCGGCTCCTCGCGCGAGGCGGGCGGCGTCGTCGAGGAGAACCTCGTGAGTTCCGGCCTGGATGATCAGGGGCGGCAAGCCGGACAGGTCGGCGAATATGGGGCTGATGAGACCGAGCGCGGCGTCTTGACCCGACGTATAGTCCGTGACTCGGGGTTGGAGGAGTTCTCGGCTGAGCAGCGGGTCGACCTCGCGCTTGGTTTCCATGGTCGTCCCGGCCAGGGTGAGGTCGACATACGGTGACATGACGAAAGCCGCGGCCGGCAGAGGCAGCCCGTGATCGCGGGCGTTGATCAGGGTGGCGATGGCGAGGCCGCCACCGGCGGACTCCCCCGCGAAGGCGATGTCCGAAGGGGCGATGCCGTTGTGCAGCAGGGCTTCATAGGCCGCAAGAGCGTCGTCGACCGCTGCCGGATACGGGTGCTCGGGGGCGAGCCGATAGTCGACGGAGATGGCCTTGGCCTGGGTCCGCCGGCCGACCTGCGAGGCCAGGTCAGCGGCGAGGAAGGCGTCCGACATCACGTACACGCCGCCGTGGAAATAAAGAACAACGTGGCGAGGCTCGATTCCGTCCACTCTGACCTCGGCGGTTGGCACGCCGCCCAGCTCGGCTGCCGCCACGGTCACATCGGCGGGCAGCGGCTGCGCCGACAACAACTCTCGGATCAGTCGCCGTTGTTCGTTGACATCGCTGTCGACGGGGAAGGCTGACTGTCGGAGGATCGAGTCGAGGTTCTCTCGCTGCTCGCTGCTCACGGAGGATCTCCCTTCGATTGGGTTGGCTTGGCAGCGCTCCAGGCTCGTTCGTCCATGTCAATCCGCTGCTGAGCTTTCCGGCCGGGGGCCCGGCCGCTACCAGTTTTGCCGCCCGGCAGGTGAGGAGACGTCACCGGATCTAGGCGATTCGCGCGACCGACCGGAGCACGGACGGCCCCAGAGTCGTTGCTCGGCTTGAACAAAAAGCACAATCCTGGAACGCGGCGTACTACGCTCGTGGGCACATCACGGACTGGGGAGTCGCGTTATGAGGAGTCGTAACCGTAGGTGTGCTTGCCGTGGATCTGGTGCGTACGCGGGCGTCCGACGAGGCACTCGACCCGGTCGATTGGTTGGAGGCTCGGCCGCGGCGTGCCTCCTAGCGGGCGTTATGCTCGCGGCGCCGGTCGCGGCGGCGGCCGCCCAGAAGCGTCATGGCCCGAGGCCCGACCTGAAAATCACCTCGCTGGTCGCGAACTTTGGCGATCCGGCCTACGCGATCGTCGGCACGGACGGGGTGATGGAGCCCATCCAGGTCCGTGTTGGTATCAGGAACCAGGGCCACGCGGTCGCGCGCGCATCGACGCTTGACGTCTTCTACCAGGACAGCGCCAGGCATCACTTTCAGCTGAAGATCCATGTCCCGCGGTTGAAGTTCTCGATCCACTCGAAGTTCTTCACCGTGGACATGGTTGGCACCAGGCCGAAGCTCGGTCACGCCCAGCTCGGGGCCGTCGCTGACTTCACCGAGAGGGTCAAGGAGTCCGACGAGGGCAACAACTTCTTCAAGGGAGAGCACTTCGTTGTGATCGCCCGCCAGTGGAACGTGCCGTATTTCGACACCATCGTCGCGGTCCCCGGAGAAGGTACGAGAACGACGTCCTCCCAGAGCTCCTTCCACTTCGAGTTCTCCTACTACGACCATTCCAAAGAGGTGTACGTCTACCTCCCGATGGGATCCATCAGCAGCACCATGCTGTATGCCGGCGGCCTGTGCTCGGGGACCGGGTCGTCGACCGACAGCAAGGCCCCGTGGGGAGGCTTTCTGCACATCGCAGGCAATTTCAGCTACTACGATGCGTTGGTCGACACGGCCTCGGACAAATACTCGGTCCCGGTCAACTGCCTAGTCTTCAGCAGGTCGGTTCCCGAGGCGTTCGACGATCTGGACACGAGCGCGGATGGGCACTTCCCACGGACCAATGAAGAGGCCCCACAAGTGACGGGCGATTACAGCGACCCGGACACACACACCCAATGGAAGTGGCAGTTCCACGCCGCCGGTCTGTAGGCATCCCCAGCCGTCGTTCACACGTCCCAGCCACATCCTTTCGCCCGCAAGATCGTGACCTGCGCCTCGGGAGAATCCACGTAGCGGTCCTGAACTGCACCTCGTGTTGCGAGCTGGCCGTCGAGTGGGCTCGCGTGGGTGTAGCCACGCGCGTGCATCTTTTCCGCAAGCGCCGTGTGCGGGGCGTACAGAGCAGCAAGACGGTCCTCCCAGCGAAGCGTCTCAGGATGTTTCCGGTAGCCGCTCTTGTCGTTGGTCACCACAGACGAGATCGCGTGGAGCTCGCGGGGCTCGCCGAGTGCTTGCATGTCAATATCAGGGCTCGGTAGTCAGGTTGTCTTGATCAGGCCGCCGTCGATCACGAAGTTGACGCCAGTGACATTTGCGGTGCGATCGGATGCGAGCATCGTGACCAGCGTGGCGACCTCCTGCGGCGTGGTGAACCGGCCGGTCGCGATCCCCTCTGCCGCGGTCGCGCGGATCGTGTCGGCGTCGACCCCAGTGGCGTTCGCGAATGTGGCCGCGACGCCCTGGTCGCCCAGCCACAGGTCGGTGCTGACCTGTCCCGGCGACACGCAGTTCGCGCGGATCCCCTTCGGCCCGAATTCCTGCGACAGGGACTTGCTGAGATTGACGACGGCGGCCTTGGCCACGCCGTAGTCGACGGTGGCGGCGTCGGGCTGGAAGAACGAGTTGACCGAAGCGATGTTCACGATCGATCCGGAACCTTGCTCGAGCATCGGTCCCAGGGCGGCCCGGGTGGCGCGAAGGCCGGTGAAGAAGTTCATCTGCAGCGCCCACTCGAACTCCTCGTCGCCGGTGGCCAAGAAACCGTCCACTCTGATCCGGACCGCGCCGACGTTATTGACGAGCACGTCGAGCCGGCCGTGCTCGTCGATCGCCTTCTGCACGAGAAGGGCCGGCCCGTCCGCGGCCAGCAGGTCCACTGGAACGGCGGTTACCCTCTCCAAGCCGTCGAGGTTGTCCGTCGAGAGCGAACCCGCCACGACGCGGGCGCCTTCGGCGACCAGCGCCTCCGTGATCGCAAGGCCGATGCCCTTGTTCGCGCCAGTGACCACCGCGATCTTGTCAGTCAGCTGAAGGTCCATCCATCCGCCCTCCTATGTGGTCTGGTCGGTCGAAGTCGCCGCCGCAGCAGATACTGACCACCACGCGAGTCGAGCGCCAGTGCCGGCCAGTAATCGACCGCGCTCACAGGGTCCGCAACTAGACTCTCCGGCCGTGCCTTCCGGCCGCCTGTCCATCCGCCCGATGGAGCTGGCCGACTTCGAGGTCCGGATCGCGTACTTTCACGAGGCGACTGACGAGCATCTGAATCGGCTCGGGGTTGACCGCTCGCTGCTTCCGCGACGTGACGCGTGGCGCGCCTCGTTCGAGCAGAACCTCGCTCGCCCGCTCGAGGAGCGCTCCGAGTACGGCGTCGTCTGGGAAGTCGACGGCAGGCTCGTCGGCTTCAGCACGGTCGACCAGATTCGGATCGGAGACGAGGCGCACATGCATCTGCACATCATCGATCCGGAGCGCCGAGCCCGAGGGCTGGGGACCGAGTTCGTGCGCTTGACCGCGGCGCACGTCTGCGACGTCTTGCGACTCAAGCGCCTGTACTGCGAGCCCAACGCGTTCAATGCCGCTCCGAACCGGACCTTGCAAAAGGCGGGCTTCACCTATGTGCGCTCTCGGGAGGGCAGACCGAACCCGATCAACACTTACCAGACGACCACGATCTGGGTCTACGTCCAGCCGAAGTAGACCTCGGCGCTGACAATCCGGTCCCCAACAAAGGTGAGGACCTCGGTATTCCGCCCTCTCCCCCCGTCCCGCCTCGTCATCTCGTAGGTCACGATCAGCTCGTCGCCGGCCTCAACCAACCGCACGAAATCAAACCGCTGTCCCTGCCCCGAGCCTGGCCAGCAACGCTCGAAGTATCCGGCGCGATCCAACCCAACATCGACCGGGCTCGAGAATGTGAAATCGCTGGCCAGGATCCTCTCGACGCGTTCACGGTCACCGGCCGCGAAGGCGGCATAGAGCTCTCGTGCGAGTCCTATTCGATCAGTTGCCGGCATCGACAAGCCGGTGAGCTGATCGAAGTCGCCTTGCGCCCACCCGGAGTAGCGATCGGCCGAGCGGGTCACGGCCGCGGTGGCGCCGGCCTCGATGGCCCGGCCAAAGTTGTCATAGAGCCGGTCGAAAGAGAGCTGCGCGACGGCTCCTGTGATGCGCCGCACCACGGCGGGCGAAAGTGGGATCCGGTTCGGGTAGCTGCGTAGGAAGGTCACCGTCGCCCGATCGGGGTTGGCGTGGATCGTGTCCGAGACGAGCAGCACGCCCTTGCCGCCAACGCCCGCCGTCCAGTGCACGACCGAGCTTCCGGGGAAGTGGCCGCCGACCTGATGCAGAGTGAGACCCGGCGCGACCTCGTACCGCCCGCTCCAGGTCTTGATCGCCGGATCGGGCCGCTGGACCCACTCGGCGTCGGCCTCCGAGACGAGCACCGACACACCGCCGAGCGCTTTGCTCCATTCGACCTGGACGCCAAACATGTGCGGGTGGCTCGCGGCGATCGCCGCCACTTCGCCCAGCTCTCGGACGCGGCTCACCGTCTCGTCGTCGAGATACCCGACCGGGTCCCACAGGAGGTTGCCGGCGCGCGTGCGCACGAGATGCGCCTGCTGACCGATCCCGACCTTCGGCTCTACCGTGATCCCGAACAGGTCAGGCTCGAGCTCGACTACCTGCGCGCGGCGTCCCGCTCGGCTCAGCTCCTCGAGAGTCGCCCACTTCTGCCCGTCCGCTGGCACCCACTGGCGCTCATCGGCGCAGATCACGCAGACCCCGACCGCCTCCGCGTGCTCCACGCCGCACGTCTCGCAGACCCACATGATTCAGTCCGGTCGTTGGCGGCGAGTGAGCATCGTCACCGGTTGTAGCGCTCGCAGGTCTCCGCGTCGAGGTCCGAGTTCTAGAGATCCACCGCGATCCTCGACCGCCCGCGAGAGCGACGGAATCGATCGCGCCCAGCGAGGATGCCGGTGGTAGGCTCGCCACCGGTTCGTTCACATGCCAACTCGAGAAGGGGTCGCGATAACTGAGACGCTCAAGGGAGCTTGCTTGTGCGGCGGCGTGGAGTACGAGGTCCAAGACCCGGAGGCTCTCGGGTACTGCCACTGCACTCGCTGCCAGCGGTGGACGGGCTCGAGCCTGGCAGGGGTGGTCGTCGCCAAGGAGAACTTCAGGTTCACCAAGGGTGAGGACCTGGTCACGCGCTACGAGAGCGAGTTCGCGCCCCGCAACTTCTGCAGCAACTGCGGATCCAGCCTCTATGACGACCTCGGCGAGAAGTACTTCGTGGCCGCAGGGCTGATGCGTGACCTCGAGCTCGATCCGAGTTTCCACCTCCAGGTCGCGTACAACGCCAGCTGGCACGAGATCGGTGGCGACGCTCCGCAGTTCGCCGAGAGTCCCCAGCTTGACGCGAGGACCGGTTTACCTATAGCCCGTTGAGCAGGCCGCGCAGCGTTTCGGTGTAGGCGTCCAGCGCCGCGCGAGCTAAGTCGAGGCGCCGAGGCTCACCGGTGCCTGCTCGGTCCGCGCTTCGATCCCATCCGCAATCGCGTCGGTCGCGGGGTCGATCCCCGCCGGTGGATCGCCTGGCTCAGTGCGTCGCTTCCTGCGCGCGTCGCGGCAGTTTCCAGCCTGGACGGACGAAGTGGCAGGTGTAGCCGTTGGGATAGCGCTCAAGGTAGTCCTGGTGCTCGGGCTCCGCCTCCCAGAACGGTCCTGCTGGCTCAACCTCGGTGACGACCTTGCCGGGCCACAAGCCGGAGGCGTCGACATCGGCGATCGTGTCCTCCGCGATCCGGCGCTGCTCGTCGTTGACGTAGTAGATCGCCGAGCGGTAGCTCGCGCCGAAGTCATTGCCCTGACGGTTCTTCGTCGTCGGGTCGTGAATCTGAAAGAAGAACTCGAGCAGGTCCCGGTAGGAGATCCGGTCCGGGTCAAACAGGATCTCGATCGCCTCCGCATGCGAGCCGTGGTTCCGGTAGGTCGCGTTGGGTGTATCGCCGCCCGTGTAGCCGACGCGTGTGCCGGTCACACCATCGAGCTTGCGGATCAGATCCTGTACGCCCCAGAAGCAGCCGCCCGCAAGGATCGCCTTCTCGGTTTCAGCCATCTTTTGTTCCTCCTCGTCACGGTTCTTTGGTCGCGTGAACATATGCTGACAGCTCGGTGGACGCTACTGCGTATGCTGCGCGAATCGGGGATCTGGACGGCAAAACGTTTCTCGTGACCGGCGCGAACTCGGGTATCGGACGCGAAACCGCGCTTGCCTTGGCCGGACGTGGCGCGCGGGTGTTCGTCGCGAGCCGTTCTGAGCAGAAGACCCAGCCGGTGATCGACGAGATCGTCGGGCGGAGCGGTACCCGGGCGGTAGAGTTTCTCAGCCTCGATCTGGGCGACTTGGCATCGGTACGCACGTGCGCGAGTGAGTTTCTGCGGACGGGAGAACCATTGCACGGGCTGATCAACAATGCGGGCCTCGCGGGCCAGAAGGGGATGACCGCGAGCGGCTTCGAGCTCGCGTTTGGAACCAACTATGTCGGGCCGTTCTTGCTGACGGGTCTGCTCCTCGATCGGCTGCGCGAGAGCGCACCAGCTCGGATCGTCAACGTCTCGAGTGTTGGGCACTACCGCGCGCCCGGAATCGACTACGAAGCCATCAGGCGGCCGACGAAGAGCTTCACCGGACTACCCGAATACGCCGTGTCGAAGCTGGGGAACGTGCTGCACTCGAAGGAACTAGCGCGGCGTCTCGCTGGCACCGGAGTAACGACGTACTCCCTGCACCCAGGCGCGGTTGCTTCCGATGTGTGGCGCAGCGTCCCGTGGCCAGTGCGGCCGTTGATCAAGCGGAGGATGCTGTCCCCGGCGGACGGTGCGAAGACGTCGCTGTACTGCGCAACCTCGCCCGACCTCGCAACCGTCACCGGCGACTACTACGACAACTGTCGCCGGAAGGAGCCCAGCGCGGTCGCGACACCCCAGCTCGCCGAGGAGCTATGGGGTCACAGCATGTCGTGGGTCGACCTGCCCGGCTGAACGAAGACCAAACGTTTCAGGAGCACGACCGATCCTCTTCGGCTGCGGGCGTCGCATGTCACGATCAAGCCGGGTACGTCGTCAGTTCGGCATGAACGAGATCATGATCACTGGATCCACCGGCGTCATCGGGCGGCGAGCCGTGCGCGAGCTAATCGCCGCCGGCCACCGCGTCACGGGCGTGACGCGCTCCGCGGGCGGCCGCGAGCGGCTCGAGAGCCTCGGGGCGCGCGCCGTCGAGGCCGACGTGTTCGACGAGGTGTCGCTGCGTCGCGCGTTCGACGGAGCGGACGCCGTCGTCAACCTGCTGACACACGTCCCGAGCGCCGATCGGATGGGCGATCCTTCGGCATGGGAGGAGAACGACCGCGTGCGCACCGAGGCGTCGGCGGCGATCGCGCGGGCCGCCCAGACGGTCGGCGTGCGACGGCTTGTGCAGGAGTCGATCGCGTTCGTGTACGCCGACGGCGGCGACGCGTGGCTCGACGAGGATGCGCCGGTCGCCGGTGGTGGCGTGGCGACGACTGCGTTGACGGCCGAGCGCAACGCGCGCGAGCTGTTCGACGGAGACACCGTCGTGCTGCGCTTCGGGCTGTTCATCGGACCCGACAGCAGGTCTTCGCGGGCGGCGCTGGAGGCAGCGCGGGGCGGGGCCTCGATCGCGCCGGGACCGCCCGGCGCGTACCGCCCGACGCTATGGCTAGATGACGCGGCGGCGGGGATCGCTGCTGCGCTGCGCACCCCGGCCGGGACGTACAACGTCGCCGACACCGACCCGGCGACGAACGCCGAGATCGATGCCGCGCTGGCCGCGGCCGTCGGGGTCGGCTCCCTTCGCCCGCGGGCGCCGCAGGACGGACCGCTGGCGCGTTCGCAGCGCGTGTCGAACCGCCGGCTGCGCGAGGCGAGTGGCTGGGCGCCGCGCATCAACGCGGGCTCGGAGGGCTGGAGCCGGATCGCCGCATGACCGCTACGGACCGCTTCGCGCAGGCACGCCCGCGGCTGCTGCGGCTCGCGTACAGCGAGCTCGGCGACCTCGGCGAGGCGGAGGACGTCGTGCAGGAGGCTTGGCTCCGGCTGGAGCGAGCGGACGCAGAGGCGATCGAGAACCTCGATGGCTGGCTGACGACGGTCGTCGCCCGGCTCGCGCTCGATCGCCTGCAGTCCGCAAGCGCGCGCCGCGAGACCTATGTCGGTCCCTGGCTCCCGGAGCCGTTCATGTCGGACGACCCTGCGGACCGCGTCACGCTCGACGAGTCGGTGAGCTACGCGCTGCTGACCGTGCTCGAGCAGCTCTCGCCGGCGGAGCGCACGGCGTTCGTGCTGCACGACGTGTTCGACGTGCCGTTCGGCGACATCGCCGAAGTGGTCGGCCGGACGCCCGAGGCGGTGCGTCAGCTCGCCTCGCGCGCCCGCCGCCACGTCAAGCTCGAGCGTCCCCGCTTCGAGGCCTCGCGCGACGAGCACGATCGCGCCGTGCGAGCCTTCGCGATGGCGGTTGCGCAGGGCGACCTTGAGGGGCTCGTCGCGGTGCTCGACCCCGATGTCGTGTGGACGTCGGACGGCGGCGTTCGCGTGCCCGCCGCGCGCAAACCGTTGCACGGCCGGGCGCGGGTCGCGCGCGCGTGGGCGGCGGTCAGCAAATCCGTGCACGAACCGATCGAGATCAAGCTCAACGGCGAGCTTGGGCTGGTGCTCCCGAGCGGCGACGGCCATCGCGCGGCGCTCTCGTTCGTCGTCAGCCACGGTCGGATCACGCGTATCGACGCGGTCCGCAACCCGGAGAAGCTGCGGCGCCTATAACGAGGTTTCCGGGAAGACCGCGCCGATTCGGTGCGCGCACTCGGGCCATCGGCGCGAAAAGAGGAATGGGTTACGCTGCGTTTTCGGACGTTTCGGCGTCAGAGGGCACGGACCAACGGAGGCGGCAGCGCATGGGCACGATTACCACGAGCGACGGCACTGAGATCTTTTTCAAGGACTGGGGCTCGGGCCAACCCATCGTTTTCAGCCACGGCTGGCCGCTGTCGGGCGACGACTGGGACACGCAGATGATGTTCTTCATCCTGCACGGCTACCGCGTCATCGCCCATGACCGGCGGGGGCACGGACGCTCCACGCAGACCGACGGCGGCCACGACATGGACCATTACGCCGACGACCTGGCGGCGGTGACCGCACATTTCGATCTCCACGACGCCGTCCACATCGGCCACTCCACCGGTGGCGGCGAAGTCGTGCGCTACATCGCCCGACACGGTGAGAGCCGCGTCGCGAAGGCGGTGCTGATCAGCTCGGTGCCGCCCTTGATGCTGAAGACCGACGCCAACCCCGGCGGTCTCCCCAAGAGCGTTTTCGACGGCCTCCAGGCCGACGTCGCCGAACACCGGTCCGTGTTCTACCGGGACTTTGCGTCAGGCCCGTTCTACGGTTACAACCGGCCCGGCGCGAAACCTTCGGAAGCGATCATCGAGAACTGGTGGCGGCAGGGAATGATGGGCGGAGCGAAGGCACACTACGACGGCATCGTTGCCTTCTCGCAGACCGATTTCACCGAGGACCTCAAGAGGATCACGGTGCCGGTCCTGGTGATGCACGGCGACGACGACCAGGTCGTGCCCTACGCCGACTCCGGACCACTGTCCGCCAAGCTGGTGCAGAACGGGACGCTGAAGACGTACAAGGGGTTCCCGCACGGCATGCCGACCACGGAGGCCGCCACGATCAACGCCGACCTGCTCGCGTTCCTGCAGTCCTGACCGACTCGGCAGCTCGCTCGTCGCCGAGATCCAAACTCCGCTCACGTGGCCGCAGCCGACCCGTCGACCTCGTAGACGGCCGCGAGGTCCTGGTCGGCGAGGTCCTGGTTTGCGGTCCTGAAGCGGTCGAGAACGACGTCCAGCAGTGGCATCGTGGCTCGAGATCTCTGCTCAACCTCGCTGACGAGTTCGAGGTCCTTCAGAGCGAGACGGACTGGGAAGCCGGCCGGATACTCGTGGCGCCGCATCTCGTCCAGTTTCTGCAAGGCATAGGCCGAGCCCAGCGGCCCGCCATCGAGCAACGCGATGAACTGATCCTGAGCCAGGCCCATGGCCTCGCAAAGGTGCATCGACTCTGACAGTGCGGCGACCATCGTGATCATCCAGTGGTTGGTGGCCAACTTCAGGCGCGACCCCATGCCGGCCTCCCCGACCCAAAGCACGCGCGATGCCAGCGTGTCGAAGATCGGCTCGAGGGCGGGGCGGGCCGAGTCGGGTCCAGATGCCAGGATCGTCAGCTGTCCCTCCTCCGCGGGATGGGTGCTGCCCGAGACGGGTGCGTCGACGAGCGTGACCGCGTGCGCCTCGGCCGCGTGCGTGAGCTGATCTGCCTCGGCCTCACCAACGCTGCTCATCTGCAACCAGATGGTGTCCTCGGGCCAGTCGTCGAGCAATGGCTCGACCACGTCGAGGATGACCTCGGCGGTGGGCAGCATCGTGATCACGGCCTCGGCGTCGCGCACGACCTCGCCGGGCGTTTCGGCTGGCATGGCACCACGGCTTTCGAGGTCGCGAATATGCTCGGCGTCGCGGTCCCACGCAATGACCGACATGCCCTGGTCGAGCAGCCGATGGGCCATGGCGGAACCCATCAGACCCACGCCCAGCAATCCGACGCGAACCTTCTGCCGTGGCGATTCTTGGCTCATCGTGCACTCCCTTCGGCTTGAGTCCGGTATATGTTGCTCCTCTCCTTATCGAGGAGCTGGTTGCCCTCGCGCGTGCGACCGGCTGCCGTGCCCAGGTGGTGTCAGCGCCTGAGTCCGTCTGCGTGACCGTCAGCGTCTCGGAAGCAGCTGATAGATCGTCGAGTAGCCGATCAGGAACACGACCTTGCCGTCGGTGATCACCGGGGTGAACTCGCCGTCGGGGAATGAGAACACTTGCCGGCCGCTGCGAAAGTTCACGCCCGCGGTCCTATTCAAGCCGAGGTCGGAGTAATAGACGACGTTACCCACGACCGTGGCCGAGCCGTCGATCCGGCCGCCCGCGGGGTGGCTCCAACGCACGCCACCGCTGTACGCGTTGTACGCATACAAGTTGCCGTCGTAGGAGCCGATGTAGACGGTCGGGCCGAGACCGGGAACGAACGCCACCGCGGGCGATGCGTAGACGTAGGCGCCCGTCGAGGCGCGCCAGTCTTGCGCTCCGGAGTTCGCCCAGTACGCATCCACGCCGCCGCCCTCGTCGCCCAGGTACACGCGTCCGAACGCGACGGCGGGGGTCGAGTAGATGCTGCCGCCCGCGGTGGCCGACCACATCTCACGGCCGTCAGCCGCGTTCACCGCGTATACGTGCGAACCGTAGTCGCCGAAGTAGATCGTGTTGTGGGCGAACGCGACCCCACCCTTGACGGCGCCGCTCGCGTGGAAGGTCCAGTTGACGTGCCCGTCGTAGGTCCGGAACGAGTAGACGGTTCCGCTCTGGTCGCCCAGGAACACGCTCAGCCCGTGGACCAGCGGCGATGACTCGCTGCCCGCGGGCAGCGAGTGCCGCCAGACGATCCTCCCGGTCTTCATCGATAGAGCCGCGACCAGGCCGTTGCCTCCCACGCGCGCGCCGGGTGTCTCGGAGAGCAGCGGAAAGAAGACGAGCTTGTGTCGGAGGTCGAGCGCGGGCGAGGCAGCGGCCAGCGTTCCCAGTTTGCGCTGCCAGATCACGTGGCCGTTGGTCGTCTTGACCGCTTTCGCCGAGCCGTCGTAGTCCTGGAAGTAGAGGGTGTTGTCGTAGATAACGGGCGGGAACTCGAGGAGCGCGTAGTCCGCGAACTTCCATCCGACCCGGAACGGTGGATCGAGCCTTCCGCCATGGGGGAAGAAACGAGTACGGGTCAGGTCGTAGCCGTACAGAGGCCATGGGAGATCGGTCGCTGACCGCCGCGGCTTTCGCGGAGGAGGCGGTGGCGGCGGGGGCGGAGGCGCCGCCGGCGATTGCGCAATCTGCACAGCGGGGTCGCGGTGATGACCGGCACCTCCGGAAGACGACAGCATGAGGACCACCACCGCGACCCCTAACGCAAGCAGTAGGCCCGCCACGGCGACGAGTCCCCGACGCGGACCGGGACTCGACATGGCGGCCGATGGTAGCCAGCGCCGCGGCTGCATCGAGCGTGGTCATCGGAGATAGCCGTCCAGCCAGTCGGAGATGCGCCTCTCCCGCAGCGAGCGCGCCATCGGCTCGCAGTGCCCCGCGGCGCCGTCTTGCTCGGTCAAGCGCACTAGCGTCTTCGGGCCGGTGAGCCGGTCGTAGAGCTCCTGGGCAGCGAGTCGCAATCGACGACGGCGGACTCCGAGCCCTACGACGGCGGGCGCGGGTAGCGCACCTCATCCTCCCGGGCGCGCTGTTCGGGCTCGGCCGCAGACTCCGTCGGCGGCGGCCAGCCGGCGGAGAGGAAGATGGCGCGCTGCCAGGAGTCCCGCTCGCGCCCCTTCTGCTCGTGCCGATACTTGTCGTCATGCTTGCGCACGTGCTCGCGCAGGTCGTCGAGCAGGGAGCCGGCCGAACTGCGCTGCACGGTCAATAGAAGCTGGCGGTCGGCGCGAGACGCCGCCAGCGCCCAGGCGAGCTCGAAATGCGCGAAGCACAGGCCTGGAGAGCGCTGGAACTCCTCCTCGTAGCCCGTACCGGTGGCCATCTGATCGAGCAGGTACCCCACGTTCTTTCGCACGTAGTCGTCGCGGTTGGCGCAGGCGGGACAGGGAGCGCGCACGAAGGGCGCATCCGGTTCCAACGCGTTCAGATCCTCGACGATCCCCTCAAACGTGTCAGCGAACAGCGTGCTGATCGCGAGCGTCGACTTCAGCCCTTCGATCTCGATCCGTCGCAACATCTCGATGTGCTCGCTGCAAAAGCCGCACGCGGCACGGAGGCGGTCGATCGCGGCGCCTTCATTGGCGCCCTCGTCGAAGAAATGCCAGATGTATTCACGATCGGCCTTGTGCGCGACCCGGCATAGCGGGCACATGCCGACGCTCAGCCCCTGGCGGAGCCAACGCGTCACGGCGGTCGGAGGTGATCGGCGCTCTCCCGCCCTCGGGCCGCGCTCCGGTGAATCACCTAGGCGGGACCGGCGAAGAACTCTCATGCTCGACCTCCAGTCTCGGAACCGGGACAGAGGCCATCAGCGGTAGCGCGGTTTCCGCGAACGCGGGAGCGAGCCTCATCGCTGCGCGCCCAGTCTACTTCGGGATCCTCGGCACGGTCCAGGACCAGTAAGATCCTGGACTGGCGATGAGGCCCGCCTGAAGCGCCACTGCGGCTGATGGCTTCTACCGAACCTGGACTGGTAGAAGCTCGAATGTCAGATCGCACCCCCACTGAAAGCGCCTTTCGGAGCATCCTCTTCGATCGGGTGCAGGACGAAGATTCGTCGCGCTCGGAGCCGCCGTTCTTCGGGGACCTGCACCTCGATCAGATCCTGGCCGCGCTGACCGAAGGCCGGGACGAGTACAACCTCGCGCCGCTCTTCTACCGTCCGCTGCATGGGGTCGGAGCGATTCTCTACCGGCATCAGGCGTTGCGTGACTTGGAGCAGGACGACGTGCTCGCTGTCGTCAAGGAGTTCGCGCAGAGGATGCGCCGGATGCGCGATCACCTGGCGCTCGTCAAGAAGCTTCACTACGGACGCCAGAAACAGCGATGGCTCATGGAGGCGGTGGCTGTGTATTGCAGCGCAGCCGGCTGGCTTTCCGAGCGGCTCGACGGGTTGAAGCTGAGCTCCCCGGCGTTCGAGGGACTGCGTGAGTACATGTCGAACTACATCGGGTCGACGGCCTTCACGGCGCTCGTGGGCGAAACGCGAGAGCTCGAGGCAGAGCTGAGCGCGATCCGCTACGTCGTCCATATCAAGGGCAACCGCGTGAGGGTCGCCGCGTACGAGGGCGAGCCCGATATGAGTGAGGAGGTCGAGCGGACCTTCGCGAAGTTCAAGGAGTCGGGGGTCAAGGATCACCGCCTGAGATTCCGCGAAGGCGTGGACATGAATCACCTTGAGGCCCAGATCCTCGAGTGCGTCGCCAAGCTTTACCCCGAGACCTTCTCCAAGCTCGAGGCATACTGTGCCCGCCATCGGGGCTACCTTGACGAGACGATCCGTCGGTTTGACCGCGAAATACAGTTCTACCTGGCGTATTTCGAATACATCGCGCCACTGAAGGCAAGCGGGTTGGCCTTCTGCTATCCGCGGGTGTCAGGCCGGTCCAAGGAGGTCCACGCCACCGAAACCTTCGATCTCGCCCTCGCCGCAAAGCTGATTGGGCAGACCGAGACGGTGGTCTGCAACGACTTCAACCTAACCGGGCCAGAGCGGATCCTCGTCGTGAGTGGTCCGAATAATGGGGGTAAGACAACCTTCGCACGGACATTCGGCCAGCTGCACTATCTCGCGAGCCTCGGTCTCCCCGTCCCCGGTCGCGACGCGCGGCTGTTCCTACCGGACCGGATATTCACCCATTTCGAGCGCGAAGAGGACATTCAAACACTTCGCGGGAAGTTCGAGGACGAACTCTTCCGCATCCATGGCATCCTTGGTCAGGCCACCGGCCGAAGCGTCCTCGTCATGAACGAGAGCTTCGGCTCGACGACGTTGCGCGATGCGCTCTTGGTTGGTACCGAGGTCGTGAAACAGATCATCGACCTCGATGTCCTCTGTGTGTTCGTCACGTTCGTGGACGAGCTCGCATCTCTGGGCGAGAGCACCGTCAGCATGATGAGCACCGTGTCACCCCAAGACCCCGCCGTGCGTACGTTCAAGGTCGTCCGCAAGCCCGCCGACGGTCTGGCGTACGCGGCGGCGATCGCCGACAAATACGGCCTCACCTACGAGGCGTTGACGGCCCGGATCGCGAAATGAAGGCATATCTGATGCACCGAGACAGCGACTCGGAGCTCCAGCGCGAGCTGCCGGCGAACGAGGAAACGCTGGCGCAGGATCTCGAGCTCGACACGCTATTGGCAGCAATGGCCCACGGCGATTCGTTCCTGTTCGATGTCGCTCGGCGGGCGCTGCTGCTGAGCCTCGATGACCCAGACGCGATCGTCTACCGACAGCAGGTCCTCGCCGATTGCCTGGACAACGCGTCCGTGGTGCGGGAGCTCTACGCGCTCGCCGCCGATGCCATCGAAGCGGAGAGGAAAATCTGGGGCGGCCTCTCTACGAGCTCGCCGCGGTACACGCTCCATACCTCGGTGCAGAAGATGGGAGTGCTCGTCGGCTTTCTCCGGCGTCTGCGCGAGATGACCGACGAGCACGCCGGGAAGTTCAGCGCGGAGGGGTTCAGGCGCTTCTTCGCGATGCTCGCTGAGGAGCTTGGCGAGGCGTACTTCGACCAGATCGAGAGCGACCTCAAGTCGCTGCAGTTCAAGGGCGGGGTGCTGATGAGCGCGCAGCTCGGAGCCGGCAACAAGGGCGAGGGATACAACCTCCGTCGCCCGCGCGAGCAGAGCTTGTTCCAGCGAGTATTCGATCGCTCGGGCTTGACGTTCACGATTCCCGACCGAGACGAGAACGGGTTCAGAGCGCTGGGGGAGCTCCAGGACAGAGGGACCAATCTGGTCGCGAACGCTGTGCAGCAGTCGGTCGAGCACGTGCTTCGCTTTTTCGTGATGCTGTGCGTAGAGATTGGCTTCTACGTCGCCTGCGTGAACCTCAGCGAACGGCTCGCTGACAAGGGCGAGCCCATTTGTTTCCCCGTCGCTGTTCCTGCCGGCGAGCCTGCGCTGTCGGGCCAGGGCCTCTACGACGTGTGCCTGAGTCTGACCATCGAGCAACGGATCGTCAGCAATGAGCTGAACGCCGACCGGAAGACGCTGGTGATGATCACCGGCGCCAACCAGGGCGGCAAGTCGACGTTCCTGCGGAGCGTCGGCTTGGCCCAGCTTATGACGCAGTGTGGGATGTTCGTCGGTGGTGAGTCGTTCCGCACAAGGGTCTGCGACGGGCTGTTCACCCACTACAAGCGCGAGGAAGACGAGACGATGGAAAGCGGAAAGCTCGACGAGGAGCTCGCCAGAATGAGCGGCATCGCCGACCACATCTCGCCGAACTCCATCTTGCTATGCAACGAATCGTTCGCCGCAACCAACGAGCGAGAGGGATCAGAGATCGCCAGGCAGGTTCTCGAGGCGCTGCTCAGCAACGGCATCAGGGTGCTGTTCGTCACGCACCTGTTCGACCTGGCGGATGGCTTCTACCGTCGGGAACTTGACACTGCGCTGTTCCTCCGCGCTGAGCGTGGGTCCGACGGAGCCCGACCCTTCAAGCTTGCGGAGGGCAAGCCGTTGCCCACCAGCTATGGCGAAGACTCCTACCGGCGAATCTTCGGCCGCGAACTCGCGCGACTGGTGTGACCGTCAGTTCATCGTCGCGGCGTCGCAGACAGCGCTTTAGGCTCCAGCAGCAGGTCAAGCGCGTCAACGGCAGAGGCGCACACGATGTCGGCCGACCGCAGCGCGGCGGCGCTCGCGCCCTCCGGTCCCAGAACTGCAAATCCGATAGCGGCGGCCTCGAGCGCGAGAGCGTCATTTGTCCCGTTGCCGATCACGGCGCAATGCTCGCGCCCGAGTTGATCGAGCAGTCTCAACTTGTCTTCGCCGGTCGCCACTGGGATGGCCGTCACCCGTAGCGACTCGGCGATCGAATCGAGATTCCCGAAGGTGTTCGCGGACACCAGGTAAATATCAAGCTCGTCTTTGAGCCGCTCGACCCTCCCACCAACGTCGTCCATCAGGGCGCCGCGGTTCGTGAGAGTGCCGTTGACATCCAACAGCAGGTGTTCGAGCCGCAGGTCGGCAAATCGCGGGATGGAGACCGACAGGGTCACGTCCGGACCTTCACGCATCGTCCCCCGCACGGCAGATCGCGGGCCCGCCCGTGGTCATCCGTCAAAGGACAGCGCCTGCTCCGCCGCAGCCCGCACCATGAAGGAGTCATGGTGCGCTAGAGGCTCGAGCCAATCCCGTAGCTCGTCGCTGCCGGCAATCGTTGTCACGCTGCGCAGCGCCGCCACGGCGAGAAACGGATCCCGACCCTCATCGACGACCCTGCACAACGCCGGGAGCGCGGAGCGGACCCGACGCGCGCCGAGCGTCTGAGCGGCCAGCACGGCCCGATCACCGTCCGGATGGCCGAGCGCCCACACGAGCCGGTCATCGTAGGGGAGGCCGGGCGGGCTCTCTACCGGTCGCCCGCAGCGAACGCAGGGTCCATGTGCGTCGCGATTCACCGCGTAACAGTGAAAGCATCAGTACATGACGTAGCTGAAGGTGTCGTGACGAGCATGGCTTGCACTCGGATCCTGCGTTCAGGACGCGTCCGGCCGGGTCGGCGGCGCGATCCGCCTCTTCTGGTCGCGCGCGGCGACCTTCTTTCGCCTCCGCGCAGTCTCCGCGGGGGCGCCGACCGCGCTTTCCGCATCATGTACAAGCGGCTCGTCGAGCAGGCCCCATGCACGTGCCTTCGCCAGCGCCTCAGCTCGCTCTGAGCGCCAGTGGACGAGGTCGTATGCCCGAACCGGACCACTCACCAGCACGTCATAGAAATGCGATTCGACCGGGCGCTCGCCGCCGAGCAACCGCCTGTATCTGCTAACCGTCTCGACCGCGACTACGGCCTGTACCGCGGCCTCGCGCGCGTCTGCCGCGGCGCACACGAACGTCAGCCAGGCGACGTTGTCCCGCGCGGTTACCCCGCTTCGCTTGTACATGAAGCCGAACAAGCGCGCGAACGCCCCCGCACCCCCCGGCGTGGTGAGCGTGATGCCGAAGCGTACGACGATTTCCTGCAACGGTGTTGCGTCGCTGTCGACGAGGCTCTGCTCGCCGATACCCTCATCCTCTTCCCAGGGCGATACCGGCATCTCTGGGAAATCGTAGGCGAATTCATGCGAGCGTGGAGATGGCACCGTGCCGTTGACGCGATTAGTAACCCCTGCGCCTGGCGCGGTACCTACCGCGTGGCGCGCTCGGCGTTTGGCGTCGACATCCAGTCCAAGCTGATCCTCTCGAGGATCACGGTGGGTGAGGTCGCTTGCGGGTCGTCTGAGCCCGGGGTCGATCTGCCCCTGCGCCCCAGTCCGCGACTTTGTGCCGAGAGTGTCACGGGAAACCTGCATAGCACGTCAACACCGGCGCCACATGCGAGCCCTGTCGTATTACGCATGCTCTTCATCCATAGCTCGACAGGCCTCGCCATCTGAGCCGGGATTGTCGTGCTATGCAGGTTCCGGACGGGTGCCATGACGCCTCGCTCCTCTCCCTCCCCAGCGCCGTTTACCAGGCCGCCCGCCAAATCAGAGGCGCCGAGAGTCGACATCCACCGAGAACGACCCGCGACCGGCCCCGCACCCCACCCGCGACCGCGCCTCGGTCAGCTCGCGCAGGCCGTGCCCGCGGCGCTCCGCCCGCTCGCCAGGCACGGCAGCACCGTCGGCGGCTGCCAGCTCGACCCGCTGATGATCCCGCGCAGGTCGATCGGCTTGTAAAGCCGCATGATCAGCCGGAACGGCTCGCCGGCGGGTGAGGGCAGCCAGTTTCGACGCTGGATCGCGCTGTCCGGGGCGTTCGGCTGGATGTAGACGTCCAGGGATCCGTCGTGGTTGTAGTGCAGCGGCGTCCGGTTGTTGACGAGGTAGATGTGCGCCTTGTTGGGGACGAAGAACCCGGACGAGTCGTACATCGTGATCGACCAGAACGCGCGGACCGGGAACGGGAGGTCGCCGGCGGAGAAGTGGGCCACGTAGCGATTCGCGCCGCTCAGGGGGTGGAGATCCGAGTCGGTGATCGTGAACGGGTAGATGGCGAGCTTCGACTGCGGTGCCCCGAGTCCGACCTTATCGGTCACCGCGCGGGCGGCGTAGCGGGTGCCGTAGCTGCCGGTGCGCGCGACGAGCCAGCCGTTGTGGTTGGGGGCGATGGACAGGTAGAGCTTCTGGAGGTCCGCGTTCACCTGCTTCGCGCCGGCGGCGATGGCGTCGCTCAGGCCCTGACGGGTCGGAGCGTCCAGCGCGCGATTCGTGCTCGGATGCATTCCCGGTCCGATCCCCACGGTCGCGAGACGGCGGAGCAGCGGCCGGTCCCGCGCCGGCGGCGGAAACCGCTTGAGCTGGTCGCCGAGCGCGTCGAAGAACGCCACCGGGTTCTGTCCGGGGGCGGTCCCCGGCACGGTGTACTCCTTTGGCTTTCTCCGGATATGCTCGGGCCGCGGCGGGCGGTAGTTCGCCCCCCACTTGTTCAGAGGTGTGAGCGAGTACTCGTCCTGGATCTTGACCACGTTCGGTGTGTCGGCGGCGTTGCGTATGTACGTGCGCCCGATGATCCACACGCGCGTGTAGGGAGCACGGATCCTGTGCACGCCCTTCGGCAGATGGCCGTGCCAGCCCGGCGGGGTAATCGCGTAGTTGCCCGGCGGTAAGCCGACCGACCCGATGTTGGCGAAGTTCGTCGTGTAGGGATCGACCAGCTCGAACACCGTGAACCGTTTGCGCACGACCGGCATGTGCGCGACGATCGGCTGAGAGCGGAGATCGAGCCAAGCCATCGAGTACAGCGTGTCGTGGTTGGGCGCGACCACCGTCCTGTCGGACGGGTTGGCCAGTCGGCGGAAGTGGCTGAACTGGTTGACCGGCCCTGCCCCCGCGCCGTCCGGGACGTTCACGCTGGTGCTGGTCAGGAACACGCGGTTGGTGTCGAGCAGCGGGTAGCCATACACGTACGCCTGCACCCCGAGGGCGAGCGCGCGCTGGTACTGCGCCGCCTGACCTGCGTCGGATGGGTTGTGGTGGGCGGCGGCGCTCGCCGGTGGCAGCTGCCGAGCCAATCCCAGCAGCGCCACCACGCCAGCCGCCCACACCAACCTACGCGTCCCCAGCCCTAAATTCGTCATGGCGCCTTTAGTGGGGTGGCCAGCCGTAGCCAGACCGTCTCGAGCGTGGCGAGGGCGACGTCGCGATCACCTTGTGGCTCGCGCCCGAACTCCGCCAGCAGGTACGCCTCGTTCATCAGCGTCATCGCACGAGCGAGCGCCCGGGCGTCGGGAACCCGGAGCAGCCCCTCGCCCACCATCCGCTCCATCGCCCCGCCGGCCAGTTCGATCAGCGACTCGGTAGAGCCCCGGTAGGCGTTCTCAATCTCTTCGTCGGTCACGGCGGCTTCCGCGATCGCTCGCAGCAACGGTCCATGCCGGACGTAGAAGTCCACGACGCCGGCCAGCCCTTCGCGCCCCGGCGCCGGATAGCCGACGCCGGCGCTCGCCGCCCAGCGTTCGGCGACCGCAAACAGCTCCTCGTTGACATCGGCGAACAGCCGCAGGACGAGCTCCGTGATGTCATCGAAGTGGCGGTAGAAAGCCGTGCGGGTGAGATCGGTCCGGGCCATCACCTCATCCACGGTCAGCTCGCGATAGGGGCGCTCGCGCAGGAGCTGATCTGCCGCGTCGAGGATCTGACGCCGCGTGGAATCGCGGCGTTCGCGGTGGCGGCGACGCTGCGCCTGCGTGCTCACGGCCGCCATCATATCAGCAGTGTGACACGATGTTTGACATGGCGTCACAGCTTCGTTATAAGTGCTCGCTGTGTTGTCCTCGAGCGGACTCCGCGGACTCGCAATCACGGTCGTGGCAGCCACCGTGGCCGCAGCTGCTCTCCTCGCCGAGCCGCCGGCGGCCTCGGCTAGAAGCCGCGCCGCGAACAGCCCGAGGCTGACGGTCTCGCCCCAGCCGGGGACCCTCGACGCGTCGCCGGAGACCCAGATCAGCATCCTCGGGGCGGCGCCCCGCAAGATCCACTCCGTGAGGGTCATCGGCTCCCTCAGCGGCGTTCATGCCGGCGCGCTTCGTGCCTACAGCGCCAACCGCGGCGCGAGCTTCGTGCTCAGCAAGCCCCTTACCCAGGGCGAGCGGGTCGCCGTCCAGGTCCGGGTCGCGGGCCGCCGGCCGATCGCCTTCTCGTTCGCCGTCGCCCGGCTCGCGCCGACGCCGCCGGTCATCAACATCCCGACGACCCAGCCCGCGAAACTCCAGCACTTCGTCACCCAACCGCAGCTGATCCCGCCGCGCGTCAGCGTCGACAAAACGAGCTCGTCCCTCGCGGAGGATCTGTTCCTGACCCCATTGCCGTCCCCGATCGTTCATCCCGGGAGCAACAACGCGATCTCAATCACTCCTGTCGGCCCCGGCGGCCCGATGATCATCGATCCCCACGGCAGGCTGGTGTGGTTCCACCAGCTTCCGAACCCGACGGTCGCGACCAACTTCAGGCCGCAGCTTCTCGACGGACGGACGGTCCTTACGTGGTGGCAGGGCGAGGTGACGATCGCGGCCTACGGGCTCGGCGAGGGGATGATCTACAGCACCTCCTACCGCCCGATCAGGACCGTCCGGGCGGGGAACGGCTATTCGGCCGACCTTCACGAGTTCGTGCTGACGCCCTCGGGCGATGCACTGCTGACGGTCCAGTCACTGATCCTGATGCATCGGGCGGGCACGGCGCGGGGGACGCTGTCGCCGTTCCTCGACTCGATCGTCCAGGAGGTCGACATCCACACCGGCCTGGTGGTGTGGGAGTGGCACGCGCTCGGCCACATCCCGCTCGCCGACTCGTACGCGACGGCCGCGAACAGCCCGTACTTCGACGCCTACCACATCAACTCGATCGAGCAAGTCCATGGTGACCGGTTGCTGATCTCCGCTCGGGACACCTCGGCGATCTACGAGATCGACCGGGCGACCGGCCGCATCGTGTGGACGCTGGGAGGAAAGGCGAGCAGCTTCCGGATGGAGCGCGGGACCCGGTTCTATTTCCAGCACGACGCCCGGCTTCTCCGCGGCGACCGGGTCAGCCTGTTCGACGACGAGGGCGGCCCCCCGTTCGAGGCGCGGTCCTCGCGCGGCCTGATCCTCAAGCTCGATCTTCGGCGACGCACGGCGCGGCTGGTCCACCAGTACCGCAGGCCCGGCAACGACACGCTCGCCGATAGCGAGGGCAGCTTTCAGACGGTCGCCGGCGGCCCGGAGCTCGTCGGGTTCGGCTCAGAGCGGTACTTCTCGGAGTTCGCGCCGGGGGGCCGGCTGCTGTTCGACGCGAGCCTCCCCGTCGACGACGGGAGCTACCGCGTCTTCAGCGCGCCATGGATGGCGACGCCTCCTTCCCGTCCCTCGGTGACCGCGGAGCGAATCTCGCCGACGCGCGTGTTGGTCTATGCCAGCTGGAATGGCGCGACGACCGTCGCGCGCTGGCAGCTTCTCGCCGCGCGAGCGGGGGCGCGTCTGAGGCCGGTCGCGTCGGCTCCGGATCGGGGCTTCGAGACGCAGATCGCCGTGACCGGGCCGGCCACTAGGTTCGAGGTCCGGGCACTCGGCTCGAGCGGCCGCGTCCTCTCGAGATCCAACCCGGCGAGCGTTTCATGAGCACGGGGCCGACACGAGCGCTCCGAGTGCTGCTCGCCTCGGTGGCGTTGCTCCTCGCCGCCCCTGTCGCCAACGCCATCGCCTCACCTCACGGGATCCACAAGATCAAGCACGTCGTGATCATCATGCAGGAGAACCGCTCGTTCGACTCCTACTTCGGGACCTATCCGGGAGCCGACGGAATCCCTGGGCTCGCCGGCCATCCCGGCCGTGTGCCGTGCGTTCCCGATCCCCTCAGACACGACTGCGTGCGCCCGTATCACGATCCCAACGACATCAACTACGGCGGCCCGCACGACGCCGTCGCGTTCATCACCGACTACGACAAGGGCCGCATGGACGGCTTCATCCGCGCCCGTGAGAACTGCCAGAACGCGCTCGATCCCCAGGACTGCATCGCGACGCTGACCCTCGACATGATGGGCTATCACGACCAGCGCGAGATCCCGAACTACTGGGCCTACGCGCGCCATTTCGTGCTCCAGGACCACATGTTCGAACCGGTCGCGTCCTGGAGCCTGCCGGCCCACCTGTACCTCGTCTCGGAGTGGTCGGCACTGTGCGTCTCGCCGGACGATGCCTTCAGCTGCAAGAGCAACATCGAGGACCCGGGGCTGCCGACCGACATCGGGCCGCCGCACGCCGCTCCCGACTACGCGTGGACCGACCTCACGTACCTCTTCCACCGGCACCACGTGAGCTGGGGTTACTTCATCAAGGAAGGCCCCGAGCCGGACTGCGAGGACGCACAGATGTTCTGCCCCTACCAGCCCCAGTCACCCCGGACTCCGGGGATCTGGAACCCGTTGCCGAGCTTCAACACAGTGCGCCAGGACAATCAGCTCGGGAACATCCAGGACACGAGCAGGTTCTACGCGGCCGTACGCAGCGGGCATCTGCCCGCGGTCTCATGGGTGATCCCGAACGGGATCGTGAGCGAACACCCTCCGTCGTCGATCAAGGCGGGGCAGGCGTACGTGACGAGCCTGATCAACGCAATCGGCCGCAGCCGGGAATGGAAGAGCACCGCGATCTTCCTCAGCTGGGACGACTGGGGTGGCTTCTACGACCACGTGCGGCCGCCCACGATCGACCAGAACGGGTACGGCTTCAGGGTCCCGGGACTCGTGATCAGCCCGTACGCGCGGCGCGGCTGCATCGACCACCAGCGCCTGAGCTTCGACGCCTTCGCGAAGTTCATCGAGGACGACTTCCTCGGCGGCCAGCGGCTGAACCCGAAGACCGACGGCCGACCCGATCCCAGGCCCGACGTACGGGAGAACGCGGCCGGACTCGGGGACCTCCGAAAGGACTTCAACTTCAACCAGAAGCCGCGCCGGCCGCTGATCCTGCCGCTTCACCCTCGAACCCATGAATGAGCCCGCCGTGAGCATCGAGCCGACCGAGGCGCAGGTCGCGCGCCTCGCGACGGCTGCCGACGGGGACGACGGACCGGTAACGATGCTCAACCTGCTTCGCTTCAAGGAGCGCGCGGACGGGGTCGACGCCGCCGACGGGCTCAGCGGTGCCGAGGCATACGCCCGGTACGGCGCGGGCGTACAGCGGTTCCTCGATGCCGCCGGGGGCCGCCTCGTCCTCGCGACCGTCGCGACCGAGTCGGTGATCGGCCCGTATGACGGCGAATGGGACATGGTGCTCGCGGTCGAGTATCCCTCGCGGAGGGCGTTCCTCGAGATGATCAGCGACCCGGGCTATCTCGAGATCCACGCCCACCGGGCCGCGGCGCTCGCGGACTCGCGCCTGATTGCCTGCGCGTCGGTCAGCGGGTGACCGACGCCCTCACGGCGAGCACGGGAACCGCCTCAGTCCGGCGGTGGCAGGAAGTTGACCTCGTGGCGTGCGGACAGCTCCACGACGGCCTCCGGGGTCTGTTCGGGCAGCGCGTCGATCGCGACGAACAGGTCGTACAGCCGCGCGGTCGGCGTTACCCAGAACAGGCAGTTGAGTGTGTCGCCCGAGCGGTTGTAGAGCCCGTGAGGCTCGCCCATCGGCAGACGGATGAGGTCTCCGGCCCCGGCCTGGGAGTCCCCGTCGCTACTCACGAGCGTGATCGTGCCGTCTAGCACGTAGACGTACTCGTCCTGGGTCGGATGTATGTGCGGCGGCACGAACGTGTCGGGCGGGAGCGTCGCGTGCCAGGCAAAGGATCGTTCTGTCAGCTGTTTCGGCCGGTAGATCTGGCCGAGGATGTGCCACTCGATGTCACCAAGCGAGGCCGCGTCGGCGATCACGTCCGGGACGCTATCTGTCATGTCGCTGCTCCTTTGGTCGGGTCTTGGTTTGGGACCGCGAAGCCCGCTTTCTTGGCGTAACCGCGGACGATCGCCTCGCGCTTGGCGTGCGGTAGTACCTGCTCGACGTCGTCGAAGCCGCCGGGCGCGAGCGCCTCGATCGCGTCGATCACCTCCTCCGGACCGCCGCTGCGGTTCGAGTACACGATCTCAGATGTCGGCGCCAGGCGCTGCTGCTCGTAACTCGCGAGCGCCTCGCTGACATCGGCCGTCTCGGCGAGCAGGTCGGCGAGCGCGCACGCGTCGAGGATCGCCTGGCTCGCGCCGTTGGAGCCGACCGGGTACATCGCGTGGGCCGCGTCGCCGAGTAGCGTCACCCGGCCGAAGGACCAGCGCGGCACCGGGTCGCGGTCGCAGACCGGATACTCGAAGAACACCGGCGTGGATCGGATCAGCGCGGCGACGTCCACCTCTGAAACCGCGAAGCGGGCGATGTGCGGCAGCAGTTCGTCCAGCCGCCCGGGGCGCGACCAATCCTCACGTCTCGGCGGCGCGGTCCCGGCCTCGCCGATCCTCGACATCACCGCCCAGTTGGTCAACCGCTCCTCATCCGTGCTGCCCCGAGCGATCGGGTAGAGCACCACCTTCGCCTCCATCCCCCCGGCGATGATCATCGAGCGCCCGGTCAAAAACGCGGGCCAGTGCACGGCGCCGCGCCACAGCATTGTCCCGTTCCAGCGCGGCGGCCCCTCGTCGGGATACAGCGCCGCGCGCACAGTCGAGTGGATACCGTCGGCGCCGATCAGAGCCACGCCGCGCACCGGCTGAAGCTCCTCGCCCGAGTGGTCGGCAAACCGGACGGTGACGCTCTCATCATCCTGATCAAAGCCGAGCAGCCTGTGCGAGGTCACGATCGTCTCAGGACCGAGGCGATCGAGGACTGCATCGCGCAGCACGCCCTGCAACGCGCCCCGGTGGATCGAGAACTGGGGCACCGGGTGCCCGGCATCCATCCCGCGCAGCTCGCGCCACACCTCCTGCCCGAAACGGTTCATGTAGATCAGCTCGTACGTGCGCAGGCCGGCCGCGTCGAGCGCATCGAGCAGGCCCAGCTCGGCGAGCTCGCGAATCGCGTGGGGCAGCGTGTTGATCCCGACCCCCAACTCCCGGATCTGCGGTGACTGCTCGTATACGCGGCACTCCAGCCCGCGCCGGTGCAGCGTCAGCGCCGTGGCGAGGCCGCCGATCCCCCCGCCGATCACGATGATCGGCCCTCGCGACGCGCCGCTGGCCGCCATGCCCGTCATGTCAGGTTCACCACCAGAATGATCGCCTGTACGCTCGCCGCGTGGCCTCCAGGGATCTTCAAGCTTTCATCGGCGAGCTGGCCGATTGGGCGGCGACGAACGGCGCTCGGCCGCAGACCTATCGATACGGCGCCGCGCCCGAGCAGGAGGCCGACCTGTTGCTACCCGATGGCCCCGGCCCGCATCCCGTCGCGATCCTTCTCCACGGTGGCTTCTGGCGTGCTCGCTTCACCCGGACGTTGATGGCGGCACTCGCCGTCGACCTTGCCGACCACGGATGGGCGACGTGGAATGTCGAGTACCGCCGCGTGGGCAACGGCGGCGGCGTACCGGTGACGGTCGACGACGTGCGAGCCGCGATCGATGCCCTGCCGGGCATCGACGCTCCGCTCGATTGCTCTCGCTCAGTGGTGATCGGCCACTCGGCGGGCGGGCAGCTCGCCCTCTGCGTCGCTACCCCGAAATCGGTCGCCGCGGTCGTATCGTTGGCCGGTGTCTGCGACCTGGAGTCGGGATTTCGAGAGCGGATCGGCCAGGACGCCGTA
Source organism: uncultured Solirubrobacterales bacterium (assembly GCA_963810015.1). Lineage (GTDB taxonomy): Bacteria > Actinomycetota > Thermoleophilia > Solirubrobacterales > Solirubrobacteraceae > Palsa-465. The sequence goes on along the minus strand of CAWEMC010000024.1, from coordinate 1,270,778 downwards.
CGCGAGTTCATGGCCGGAACGCCGGTCGAGCGACCCAACGCGTACGCGGTCGCCGACCCGCTCGCTCTTCTACCGAGTGGCGTGAACGTCCTGCTCGTACACGGGGACATCGATGACCGGGTACCCGTGGAGCAGAGCCGGCGCTATGCGCGCGCCGCACTAGCGGTGGGAGATCGATGTGAGCTGCTCGAACTCCCCGGTGATGATCACTTCGCGCTCATCGACCCGCGGTCGTCTGCGTGGGCGTCCGCGGCGACGAGGCTGGAGAAATTCCTAGCCTTTCAATAGGGCGGACAGGGTCGCACCGCTTTCGACCGATTGAGGACGCTCGGCGACGACGTCCGACCCTTGAACGGCGTACTCGTCGCGCCGTTTGACCAACAACCACTGTGGCTTCTCGCCGCCACGAGTCCGCTGGAGGGCAAAACCGCCACGGAGCTTCTCTCCGTGAAGGACGAACACGGCGTGGCCACGCTCGAGTGCCTCCGGCCACGAGACACGACCGCCCTGTTCGTATGGCCCGCGATCCCAGATGATCACCGCACCGTTGCCGGTCCGGCCCTCGAAGTCGTTGTGCGCCAGGGTGTGGTCCTCCACCTGCACCGCGAAGCGCTTGACGGCCGGGTCGAGGGAGGGACCCTTGGGCACCGCCCAGGATCGCATCACCCCGTCCACCTCGAGGCGCACATCAAAGTGGTGAGCGGTCGCCTGATGCTCCTGAACAACGAATACGCCAGCGGGCACTCCGCGTATCGCGAACTGCTCGTGCCCCTCGACCCGGACCGCCTCGGCTGATACCGATTCGGCTCCTTCCAGCGAACGCAGAGTGCAAGTCAGCTCCTCGACGGCCGCGAGCTCCCCTTCGACATGGGCACAGAGACTGCCGTCCGGCATCAGCCGGACCCAGCCGAATAACCCCAGTCCACGTGCGCGCGCGCGAATCTCCTCCCGAAGCGAGAGGTCGGAAACCTCCCCTTCGACACGGATCCGCCTGGCCGTCAGCTCACTCACCCCTCAAATTCTCTCGCTACGGCCGAGCTCTGCGTGGCGGCACCCTGGACGGGGCGCCGCCACGCCTTGAGCGGTTCCTGGACCTATGCCGCTTCCTCGTACGCGAGGTCGGGCTGGTGCAGCGAGGCGGGTTCGCGCTCCGCCGCCACGTCGGGCTGTTCCTCGGGGCGCAGCAGGAACACGGCCGCCGCGATCGCCACGAGCACGAGGCCGGCGCCGATCGTGAACGCGAGGTGATAGCCGCCCGTCAGCGCGTTGCTGATCGAATCCCCATGGGCGCGGAGGTGGCCAGTCCGGGTCGTTGACAACGTCGCCAGCACCGCCAGTCCGAGCGCGCCGCCGACCTGCTGGGTGGTGTTGACGAGCCCCGAGGCGAGGCCCGAATCCTCCGGGGTGGCCGCCGACATCGCGAGCGTCATCAGCGCCGGGAACGCGAGTCCGGCGCCCACGCCGAGCAGCACCATGACCGGTAGCAGGTCGCTGACGTAGCTGGCGTTCACGGGAGCGCCGCGGAACAGGACCAGCCCAGCGGCCATCAGGCTCAGCCCGGCGATCAGGGTTGGCCGCGAGCCAAACCGCATCATCAGCTGAGCGGCGAATCGCAGCGAGAGCGCGGCGATGCCGAGCGCGACCGGGAGGAACGCGAGCCCAACCTCGACCGCGTCGTACCGGAGCACGCGCTGGAGGTAGAGCGCACCGAGGAAGAACATGCCGAACAGACCGGCGACCATCAGTACCTGGATCAGATTCGCCACCGTCACCGTGCGCGACTCGAACACTCGTAGCGGCATCAGCGGGTTGGCCGCGCGAGCCTGGCGGACGACGAACGCTCCGAGTAGAAGCACCGCGAGGGCGCCGAAGCCGATCGTGTGTGCCGATAGCCACGCGTATTGGCTCGCCTCGACGATCGTGTAGACGGCGAGCATCAGCGCGCTGACGAGCAGCACTGCGCCGGGAGCGTCGGCCCCGGCCCGCAGTCCAATGCCCTCGTCAGACGGGAGCAGCCTGGTGGCGAAGAATCCGGTGGCGATGCCGATCGGCAGGTTCACGAAGAAGATCCAGTGCCAGTTGATCGCTTGCGTCAGCACACCGCCGGCGAGGAGTCCGATCGCCCCTCCCGCTGCGGCAACGAAGCTGTAGATGCCGATCGCCTTGGCCTGCTCCGAGGGCTTGGGGAACATCGTCACGATCATGCCGAGGATCACCGCCGCGGTCATCGCTCCGCCGATCCCTTGCACGAACCGCGCCGCGATCAGCAGGGCCTGGCTGTCGGCGAGCCCGCAGACGAACGAGGCCGAGGTGAACACGGTCAGCCCGGCGAGGAAGATCCGTCGTCGCCCGATGAGGTCCCCCAGGCGGCCGACGAGCAACAGCAGACCGCCGAAGGCGATCAGGTAGGCGTTGACGACCCAGGCGAGGTTCGACTGTGAGAAGTGCAGGTCGTTCTGGATCGAGGGAAGCGCGACGTTCACGATCGTCTGGTCGAGGATGATCATCAGGAATCCCGCGCACAGAACCACTAGTGCGACCCACCGTCTCGTGTCGATCCCGGTGTCCGCGTGCACCTGCGGTTGCTGATTCATTGCCGTCAATCTCCTTAGTTGGACCGCTCAAGAAAGAACCGTAGCAGATCATCTTGTGTCGGACGATCCTCTCCGGACCTAAGGAAGGATGAGCTGCGACCCGCGTTCGCACATCGGCAATTCGCTACCGATGTCCCGGCGGGAGGCCTTAGTTACAACCGCGGTCCCCTTAGGTCCGGGCCCGAGGCCGAGGGGGCCGTCAGGCGCCCGCGATTTCGCGGGGGGTCAGGCGCGGCGGCGCACTGGGTGGGCGCACGGAACCGGCTCGGACAGGCGGCCGCACGCCAGCCGGCCAAGCGCTCGGAGGAACACCTCGCGCTCGTCTTCCGGGAGCGAGTCGAGCACGTCGTCGCGAACCCGATTCAGGACTGAGTCGGCCTCACGAACCTTGGACTGGCCGGCCTTCGTCGCGACGATCACTCGCGCCCGTCGATCGCTTGCCGACGCGCGGCGCTCGGCCAGCCCCGCCGCCTCGAGCTCATCGACGGTGACGACCATCGTCGTTTTGTCGAGCCCCACCAGCCGGGCGAGCTCGGTCTGCGTGTACTCACCGGTCATCGCCGTGGCGAGCACTGAGTGGGCCCGCGGAGAGATGCCGGAGGATTCGAGAGCGGACGTCAACTCGGTCGTCAGCGCATGGCTGGCCCGCGCCAGCAACCAGCACAGATCGGACGCGAGCGGAGCGGGTGCTTGGATGGCGGTGCTCATAGGAGCGATTATAGTTCGGCCGCGAGAATATCTACGAGCAGACGATCTCGAGGACTCGCTGGGACCCCCGGCTTCGAATACGCTGACGCACTATGAGCGACTTCGAGCGCCACATGCGTAGACGGCGACAGCGCGGGCGCGACGTCCACAGAGCCGACCGAGCTGTCGGTGCATTCATCGCCTGGGTGGTCGTCGGCGTGATCGCGCTGGTGCTCGCTCTCCTCATCTTCCAGAGCACCGCGCTGGTGGTCGTCGTCGGCGCGGTCGCCGCCATCGCGATCCTGTGGAGGCTGCTGATGAGGTCACAACGCTGATGGCCAGCACCAGCGCCAAAGTGCGATTCGGATTAAAGGCGGCAAAGTTCGCGGCTCGCCATCCAATGGTCCGGCGGGCGACCGCACGGGTCGGCTTGTCCGCCGGCAAGACCGTCGCCGAGCATCGCTTTCGCCCTCAGCTCGAGCTGATCGACGCGGTGGCGCGAAACGTGGGTGAGACGGTGGTCCTGCTGGTCACCTACGGGCCGGAGCTGGCCGAAGCACTCGGACTGATCGAGCCGCCCAAGCGCAGGCGGACTGGTCGTATCGTCGTGGTGGGCATCGCGATCGGTGCCGGCGCCGTGTACCTGTCAGCGCCGGAGCGCCGCCGGCGGCTGGAACAGCTCCTCGGGTCATCCGCCCCGCAGCCGCCTGCTGATTAAGACTCCGCCCATTTCTTCAGCTCGCCGGCCCGTGCGCCCGCCAGCATGTCGCGCAGCACCCCGACGAGCGGCCCGCGGATCACCATGCCCAGCATCCGGCCCAGATCGGCGTCGATGTTGTAGGTGGCGCGCGTCCGCCCGTCGCCGAGATCCTCGAGTTGCCAACTCCCTTCGACCGACTTCAGGTCGCCCTTCTCCTGGTTCCAGGTGAGCCTCGTGGGACCGTCGTACGTGAAGCGGATCGTCGAATGGACCGTGCGCACCTTGGCGTCGGTCTCTGACTCGCACAGGGTGGCGCGACCGTCCCCGTCGCGTTCGAGCCCCCGCATCTCCTTGAGCCCTCCCTGCCATTTCGGCGCGGCCTCGACATCCTCGATCAGCTCCCACACGGTTTCGAGCGGAGCGTCGATCTCCGCCGTCGAACTCCCGGTTACACCCATCGCTTCACCTCCAGCTTTTGCTCGAGCGTTCGGGGCGACCCTACAGGCACCGATCGCGGAGGTTGACTTTGCTAATTAGATTAGGTACAGTCCTATTCTCATTAGGAAACCAAGGAGCTTCAGATGAGAACGACCACCATCACCCCCACCCTTACCCAACTCACCCGCATGCGCTTCGTCAACGCCTTTCTGGTTCGGGAGGACGACGGCTTCACGCTCGTCGACACGACCATGGGAGGGGCGGCCGACGACCTCATCGCTGCGGCAAAGGCGCTGGGTGGCGATGTCCGCCGGGTCGCGATGACTCATGGCCACGGCGACCACGTCGGATCTGTGGACGCGATCAAGGAGCGCCTCGGCGACGCCGTCGAGGTGCTCGTCCCGGAGGCCGATGCTCGCATACTCGCCGGCGAGAAGGTCGCCGATGGCAAGCTCCCCGGCAGCTGGCCCAAGGTCAAGAGCGCGCCCGATACGCGGGTGAACGCGGGCGCCCGGGTCGGCAGCCTCGAGGTCGTGGCCAGCCCCGGCCACACCCCCGGCCACGTCGCGTTCCTCGACACGCGCGACCGGACGCTGATCGGTGGCGATGTGTTCACCGCCTACGGCTCGCTCCATGTCACCTCGCATTTCTATCTCCGGTTCCCGTTCGCGACGATGGCGACCTGGGACAGGGCCAAGGACGTCGAGTCCGCGCGGTCTCTGCGTGAGATCGACCCCGCGATCCTGGTCGTCGGCCACGGTCCCGCAACCCCCGAACCGGCGGCGGCTATGGAAGAGGCGATCGACCGGGCGCAGCGAAGCGCCCGCTGATGCCGCGGGTTGGGCTCGACTCCGAAGCGGTCGTCGGTGCCGCCGCGAGACTGGCGGACGCGGAGGGGCTGGGCGCGCTGACGCTCACCCGGCTTGCCACGGAGCTCGGCGTTCGCCCGCCGTCGCTCTACGTGCACGTGGCGGGGCTCGCGGACCTGCACCGGCGCCTGGCCATCCGCGGAGCGCGGGAGCTCGCGGCCGAGCTTCAGGGAGCAGCGGCGGGACGGGCCGCGACGGACGGTCTCAGAGCCGTCGCCGACGCGTATCGCAGCTACGCGGTCTCCCACCCGGGGAGCTACGAAGCCCTGCAAAAACCCCCCGATGCGGGCGACGCTGAGGCCGTGGCCGCGTCGACCGCGGTCGTCGGCGTTGTCCTCGCGGTGCTGCGGGGTTACGACCTCAAGGACGACGACGCGATCCACGCAGCCCGCATCATCCGAAGCGCGCTGCACGGATTCGTGGCGCTCAGCAGCACGGGGGGATTCGCCATACCTGTCGACCTCGATGAGACGTTCGCGCGGCTGATCACCACGCTCGATCACGGGTTGCGAGCGGGCCTGACGTAACGTTCACGATCGATGGCCACCGCGTACACAAAGGTCAGCCACGACCGCGGGGAAGACGAGGTCGCGGTCGAGGAGCCGCTCGAGATCCGGGTCGACGGCGATCCGTTGGCGGTGACGATGCGGACCCCAGGCCACGACGAGGAGCTCGCGCTGGGCTTCCTCTACACGGAGGGCCTGATCGACGGGGCCCGTCGGGCGGGCCTGACCGACGACTTCGCGGCGAACACGATCGATGTCGCCGGGCCGCTGAAGCGCAACCCGAGCCGGCGGCGCTTCTACACGACCTCGTCATGCGGAGTGTGCGGCAAGGGCGCGCTCGAAGAGGTCGCGGTCGACAGCGCGCCCCTGCCACCCGGACCGGTCGTGCCGCGGGCGCTGCTGATCGACCTGCCGCGCCGACTCGAGCAGCCGGCGTTCGAGCGCACGGGCGGACTGCACGCCACCGGGTTGTTCACCTCCGCGGGCGAGCTCCTCCTCACCCGCGAAGACGTCGGCCGCCACAACGCGATGGACAAGGTCATCGGACGCGCGTTGCTTCATGGGATCGTGCCGCTCGGCGAGCGGATCCTGTGCGTCAGCGGCCGTCTGTCCTTCGAGCTCGTGCAGAAGGCGGCGGTCGCCGGCGCGCCGATCCTCGTCGGGGTGGGAGCGCCGAGTTCGCTGGCGATCGAGCTCGCGGACGACCGCGGGATGACGCTCTGCGGGTTCGCGCGAGGCGCGAACGTCAACGTCTACACGCACCCGCAGCGAATCGGGTAGGGGCGTGCTACGGGGCGGCGGCGACGATGAGCCGCTCCAGCTCCTCGTCGGAGCTCCAGGCGCCGATCGAGGCACGGACGAGCCCGAACGCGGGAATACTCCGGACGACGAAACCCTCGTTCCCCAACCGTTCGACTTCGGCCTTGGGGTCCGCCGCCTTCCACGACACGAGGGTCGAGCGTCCTCGCGGACCCACCTCGAGTCCGCGCTCCGCGAGCTTGCCCGCAAGCGAGGCGGCCAGGGTGGCCGCCCGCTCGTGCACCCACTCCCAACCCGCCTGCGCGAACACGCCCAGCGATGCCAGTGCCCACGCGCTCCGTAGCGCCGTCGGAAAGCCGTGGTCGAGCCGTTTGGTCCCTTCGGCGGGCTCGAAGCTGAGCGGATCCTCCGGATCCGCCACCGATCCGTAGCCGGGCCACGGGACCAGGAGGTCGTCGAGCCGCTCGGGGCGAACGTAAAGGCAGCCGCTCCCCTCCGGCCCGCACAGCCACTTCTGCCCGGATGCGGCGTAGAAGTCGCAGCCGAGGCTGCGGACGTTGGCCGGCACGGCCCCGATCGACTGCGCCGCGTCGAGGAGGACCGGGACGCCGGTGCTCGCCAGGGCCGAGGTATCCATCACGCGGCCGCTGACCCAGGACACGTGCGAACACGCGACCAGTCGCGTCGCCGGCTTGACCTCTCCGGCGATCTCGCTGAACGGGACGACGCGCACCGTGATGCGATGGCGCCGCCGGGCACGGCCCAGCGGAGCGAGCAGCCCCGGGTGCTCCTCGTCGGTGGTCAGGATCTCGTCTCCCGGCCTTAGGTCGAGCCCGGCGATCACCGTGTTGACGCCGTCCGTGGTCGAGCCCGTGAGCGCCACCTCCTCGGCCGCGCACCCGAGCACGTCGGCGTAGCCCGACCTGAGATCCTTCGCCTTCTCCATCACGTCCTCGAAGTAGGCCGGGCCGCATCGCCCCTGAGCGACGTCGAGCTCGATCCGGTCGCAAGCCGCGTCGGCCGCGCGCTTCGGAACCGGTCCCTCGGTCCCGGCGTTCAGATAGGAGAGCCGATCGAACACGGGGAACTGTGCGCGGAACGTGGCGGGGTCGGTCATCGAGCACCGGCGAGCCTACCGATGCGTGGTGAGGTACGTCGACGTGGATAGAGTGCGCGGCATGTGCTTCGCGTTCGATGCTCGTCCACCCGTCCCGCCAGCTGATCTGCTGCTGCCCCCCATTGCCGGTGGAGCCTCCGCCGAGCTTGTGGAGCTGCGCAGCTCCGACGGAACCCGGTTCTCTGCGTCGTTCGCGGAGTCACCCGAGGGACACGCGCCCGCGGTGGTGATCCTGCCCGACGTTCGGGGCCTGTATCCGTTCTACACCGAACTGGCGGAGCGCTTTGCTCAAGCGGGCCACCATGCGATTGCGATCGACTACTTCGGTCGGACCGCCGGGCTCGGACCTCGCGACGAGGATTTCGAGTACATGGCACATGTGCAACAGCTGCGCGTTCCGCAGGTCCAGCACGACATCGCGGCCGCCAGCGCCGCGCTCCAGGAGCGAACCGGATCCGAGGTCGTCGCGACCGTCGGGTTCTGCCTCGGCGGGCTGCACTCGTTCCTGGCCGCGACGAGCGCCGAACTCGCGCTCTCTGCCGTCGTCGGGTTCTACGGCCCGCTGAATCCGTCCCGCTACGAGATGCCCGCGCCGCTCGACCGGACGGCCGACATCCGCTGCCCGGTGCTCGGACTGTTCGGTGAGGAGGATCAGGCGATCCCCCTCGAGCAGGTACGCCGCTTCGACCGGCTGCTCGGCGAGGCGGGAGTGGACCACGAGATCCACATCTACCCGGGCGCCCAGCACTCGTTCTTCGACAGGCGGTTCAAGGAGCACGCCGACGCCTCGGAGGACGCCTGGCGGCGGACGCTGAGCTTCCTCGAGCGGACCGCCGCCTCGGACTAGCCAACCGGGAGACCGGCTTTGCGGCACTGCACCGCGACAGCCCGATCCTCGACGGCGCTCAGCCCGGCGGAGGCGCCCACCGATGCGCACAGCTCCCTGGCTTTGGAGCCGCACTCGTAGAGCTCCTGTCCCCCGATCGCGATCGGGAACGTAACGTCGACGCAGCCATTGCCGGTCCGGTGCCCGCTCGCGCCGATCGAGATCACGACCGCGACGACCAGCGCGGCGACGCCGGCGAGCACGATCCCGAGGATCCACTTCTCCCGGACGCTGAAACGGCGCGGCGTCGCCATCGTCCGTGCTCGATCGGGAGGGAGAATCAGCACGCGCCGAGTCTACGAGGCGCGTTCACGCTCCAGAAGCTCGCCCTTCAGCACTTTCCCCGTCGGGTTGCGCGGCAGCTCATCGAGGAAGATCACGTCCCGCGGGACCTTGTAGTTGGCGAGGTTGTCCTTCACGTACTCCTTGATCTCGTCCTCACTCAGCTTCGCGTCCACCCGCAGGACGACGTACGCCCTCAGCCGCTGCCCGAACTGCTCATCCTCGACTCCGACCGCCGCGGCTTCCGCGATCTTCTCGTGGCCCGCGAGGAGCTCCTCGACCTCCGCGGGAAACACGTTCTCGCCCCCCGAGACGATCATCTCGTCGTCGCGTCCGTCGATGAATAGCCGCCCGTCGCCATCGAAGTGGCCGACGTCGCCGGACGAGATCAGGCCGCCGACCGACTCCTTGTCCCCGCCGCCGGTGTAGCCCTCGAACTGGGAGAGGTTGCCGACGAAGATCCTGCCGGTGTCTCCCGCCGGAACCTCGTTGCCGTCGTCATCGAGGATCTTCACGACCGAGCCACGCACGACCTTGCCCACCGACGCGGGAGCGGCCCTCTGGTCCTCGGGCGTCGCGATCGTCGCGTACGCGACCTCGGTCGAGCCGTAGAGGTTGTAGACGATCGGTCCGAACAGCTCGGTCGCCCTCTTCGTCAGATCCACTCCGAGCGCCGAGCCGCTGACGAAGATGATCCTCAGCGCCGACAGATCTCGACCGTCGAACGCCTCCCGGCCGAGATCGACCATCCGCCGCAGCATCACGGGAACCACAACCATCCCGGTCGCCCGGTGCTCTTGAAGGCTGTCGAGCGTCGTCTCCGGATCGAACCGCCGCCGGATGACGAGCGTCGAGCCGAGGCCGATCCCGACGATCGCCTGCATGAAGCCAAGCGCGTGGAACATGGGCACGCAGAGCTCGGTTACCTCGCGGGCCTTGAACGGCACCTTGCTCAGAAGCCCGCCGATCAGCGCCAGCGATCGCGGCTCCGAACGCGGCGCGCCCTTCGGGGTTCCGGTCGTACCGCTGGTCAGGATCGTGATCCGTGGGGGGGTCCCCGGTTTGGGTGGCGCCTTCGTCTCCGCGCCGTCGATTGCCTCGTCCAGCGTACGGTCGCTCGACTTGGAGCCCTCCTCGGTCCACGCCCGCCACCGACCCCGCGGCAGCTCGACGTCGCCCAGCAGCTCCTCGTACTCGTCGTCGAACACGAGCAAATCCGTCCCCTCACGCTGCGCCACCTCGCGGATCTGAGGTCCGGCGAACGACGTGTTCAGGAGGATGATCCGCGCGCCGCACTTGGCCGCCGCGAACACCGCCTCCAAGAACCCGCGGTGGTTTCGCACGAGAATTGCGACGCCCTCGCCGGCCTTCAGGCCGCGGTGGCGCCAGGCATTCGCGAGGGCGCTGGAGCGCTGGTCGAGCTGCGCGTAGCTCAGCTCGCCGCGCTCGTCGATGACCGCTGCGCGATCGCCGTGGCGGATGCCACCGGCCACGATCGCCCCGCCGAGCAGCCCGAACCGCTCGAACCCAATCAGCATCTGGGGGACGCGATGTGGAAGCTCGGGGCCGAGCATGCCGCTGCGCACGCACAGAGCAGCGAAATAAGCCTCGTCGCCGAGGCGCTCGGCGAGGCGTCCCGCATCCGCGAGCATCCTCCTGGGGTCCAGGTCTACGATCGCATCCTCCTCACGCTCTGTGCTCTATTGTTCCCGCGCATCGCTGCACCCTAAGCGATACGCCAACCCGCCCTCACGCCACCCGGGCTAACCGATCGCCAAGGTTCCCACTGGCGTACTCGGACGCCTGGCATTAAGCTACTCGCGCGTTGCCGCGAGACCCTTCGAGTGCTCGGCCGCGACTGTCGAACGGGGGAGGTAGGGATACCCACATCAAGGTCGGGGGTTGTACGTTGAGTCGCATCACGAAGGTGCACCGGTTTTTAGTGGCCCTCGGCTCCGCGTTTGCCTTGATGACCGTGACGGGGACGCTGCCCACGATGGCCGAGGGCGCCACCTTCGGGGCAAATGTCGGGGCGCTGTTTCCCCCGAACCAGGCCTGGCCCAGCGATGAGGCCGCGGCGCTCGCCGCACTTCACGGGATCGGCGCCACGGTGGCGCGGACCGACACTTTCTGGGCCACGGCGGAACCCAATCCGCCCGTAAACGGAGTCCGTACCTACGACTGGACGTACGACGACAAGGTCGTGACCGCGCTGAGTCAGGCCGGTCTGCGCTGGCAACCGATCGTCGACTACGCGACCTGGTGGTCGGGCGATGACAGCTCGGTCCAGAATCCGGGCGTCGCCCCGGGACATATAGGCGACTACGCGGCGTACGCTCAGGCCTTCGCGAAGCGCTACGGACCGGGGGGAGCGTTCTGGGCCACCCATCCGGGAGTTCGACAGTTGCCGGTCAAGGTCTTCGAGATCTGGAACGAGCCGGATCTGCCGATTTTCTGGGAGCCGAACCCGGATCTCGCCGAATACGCCGAGATGTACCTCTACACGCGCGCCGCGATCCACGCCGTCGATCCGACGGCCGCGGTGATCATCGGAGGCCTCGTCGAGGCGTCGACCTCGCTGCCCGCAATGATGGCGGCCGAGCCCAGCCTGCGCGGCAACGTCGATGGCGTGGCGATCCATCCGTATCGCGACAGCTTGAGTCAAACGCTGACGGCGGTTTCCTACGACCTCTCGCTCGATGCGTCGACCGTCGACGCCCCGATGTACATCAACGAGTACGGCTGGAACGGCACGCCGGGCACCTGGCAGGGCACGACCGAGGCCAATCGCGAGACGTGGACGAAGCAGCTGACCGAGGACCTGGGCAGCGACCCCGGGATCGTCGACGTCGAGGCCTACTGTTGGGGCTGCGGTCAGGCCTTCGACAGCGCGTTCGAGCTCTACAACACGCCCGCCGGAGCCGCGTTCGCTGCCGGCATCGCCGCCGACGAGCCGTACACCCAAGCGACGAACTCGACCACTGCCAGCGCGACCGCGAAGGTCTTCCTCGCCCAGCTCCAGCAACAAGCCAAGCAGCCGACCAAGCACCACAAGAAGCGCAAGAAGAAGCACCACAAGAAGCGCAAGCACCACAAGAAGCGAAAGAAGCACTCGAAGCACAGCAAGAGGGCCGGGTCGAAGAGGCGCTAAGCGAGGGCGGCGATGGCCTCGCGCCCGGCGCCGCGCTCCGGTCCGCCGGTGTGCTCCCGCCAGGCGCTGACGAAGGCGCTCACGACCTCTGGATCGAACTGGCTTCCGGCGTTGTTCTCCAGCTCCGCGATCGCACCGTCCAGGGTGATCGCCGAGGCGTAGGGACGCTCGCTGGTCATCGCGTCGAACGCGTCGCAGACGTGGACGATGCGCGCACCGAGCGGGATCCGCTCGCCGGCGATGCGGTCGGGATAGCCGTCGCCATCCCATCGCTCGTGGCTCGAGCGCACGATCCCGGCGACCGGCGCGAGCGCCGGCGCCTCGAGCAGGATCCGCTCGCCGACCAACGTGTGGCGCGCCATGAATGCCCACTCGTCGGGGTCGAGGCGGCCGGGCTTGTTCAGAATCGCGTCGGGCACGGCTGCCTTCCCGATGTCGTGCAGCTCGGCGGCGCGGCGTAGCTCGTCGAGTTGCTCATCGCTCACCTCCAAGCGGCGTCCGACCAGCACCGCCAGCCGCCCCACCTCGCGGAGATGGTGATGCAGGTCGGGCTCGCGCTCCCGCAGAACGCCGAGCAGCACATCGTGCGTCTGCTGGCGCGCCGACCCGCGGCGTCCACCCTTTTGCGCGTACATGCGGTCGTCGGCCACCCTCAGCGCGGCGGTGCTCGTCCTCGCCTCCGTCGGAATCTCCACCCGACCGTAGGAGGTCCCCACGGAGAACCCGTCTCCCTCCGAGGTGAGCGCGTCGATGGCGGCGTCGATGTACCGATCCGCGATCGCCGCCTCGCAGTGAAGAAGCACGCAGAACTCATCGCCACCGAGGCGGAACGCGGCCCCTGCGCCATCGACCGCCTCCCGCAGGCGGAGGCCCAGGTGCGCGAGGAGCGAGTCGCCGGCGATGTGGCCAAAGCGGTCGTTGTAGAGCTTGAAGCCGTCGAGGTCGAACATCACCAGCACCGCCGGCGCGCCACCCGGCGCGTCCGTCAAGAAGCGCTCGAGCGCCGTGCTCATCGCCCGGCGGTTCCCGAGCCCCGTAAGCGCGTCGGTCTGGGCATCGCGGCGCGAGACCTCGAGCAACACGACGTTCTCGTGAAACGTCCACGCGGCCCGTAGGAACACGACCATCACAGCCGCTCCCGCGAGTGCGAGGGCCACGGTGCTGACATGGTGAACACCTCCGTAGAGGAGCACGCCGAGCGAGGCGATCGCGCACGCCGTCGGTACGACCAACAGCCGACGCCCCTCGATCCGGAACGCGTGCTTGGCCGGTGGTCGTTGCCACGCCGACAGGCCAATCGCCAACGCCGAGGCGATCCACAGCGAATCCAGCAGCCCCCCGACCACGTAGGTGTCCTTGGCGGACTGGTACAGGTAGGCGGTGTCCGCGATCGCGGACAGCGCGAGGCCGATCGCCAGAAGCAGCCACGCCCGCCCCGGCCTCCAGCCCGACAGCGCGAGCGCGGCGACGACGAGCGCCAGCAGGATCAGATCGCCGACCGGATAGGCAAAGTTCGTCGCGATCGCGGCGGCGTCGCCCTCCGTGGCCGCGTGGGCGATCGGCTCAAACGCCAGCGCGGCGATCAGCGCCGCGGATGTCATCGCGGCGATGGCACCGTCTAGCCAGGTGCTCGCGCTGAATCGCTCTGTCCGGGCGCGGACCAGGAGCACCAGTCCGGCATAGGCGCCGATGTAATAGAGCAGGTAGAAGAGATCGGCGAGCGACGGGATCGGCGGATTAGCCGAATCGCCGAACGCAAGCGTGTAGTAGACCTCTCCCGTGGCATCGAGCGCCAGCGCCGCGCCCAGCATCAGCCACGCGAGACGCTCTTGACGGATCAGCAACCCCCGCGCCAGGCACGACCCCGCGCTGCCGGCGATCACCGCGTCGTACAGCCAGTTCTCGGTGAACCCGTCGAGCCCGTGACCACCCACTCCAAACTGGCCGTGAGCCACATGAAACGCGAGGGCCGCGATGCCCGTGATCGCGCACACGCGCAGCAGGATCCTGACCCCTCGGGGCAGCGTCGTCGCAGGCCCAGCTGCGCGGACTGCGGCTAAAGCATGAGCAATCCGTCCCATAGTTGCCTAATCGGCCCTATTTGTCGGTTACTTGCGCGGGCCATCGGTCTGGTAGAACAGCGGTGTGGCGATGTTCCACGTCGTCATCCGCCAATCAGGCCCGCAGTGGGACCCTTCGCTCCCATTGCGCGAGCAGTCTGGCTGGTCCGCCCACGCAGCCTTCATGGACGGACTCGTCGACCGAGGCTTCATCGTCCTGGGCGGCCCACTCGATGACGACGGACGAGTGGTCCACGCGGTGCAGGCCGAGTCCGTTCACGCGGTGCGCGAGACGCTCGCCCAGGATCCCTGGAGCGAGACGCATCTCCACGTCGAGACGGTCGAGCCGTGGACGATCCTGCTCGACGGGCGAGGGGTCTAGCCGACTCGACTGGCCCCGGGGCCCCGCGGACTCGACGGGCCTAGGCGATCAGCACGCCGGGTCGAGATTCCAGGTGGCGCTGACCCTTTGAAGCGATAGCGGGCCGCTGCTCGGGAGCAGCTGCACGTGGTTGACCTCGGTGTTGTCCGGATTGTCCGAGGGATCGAACGGCCGGTAGAGGCCGAACTTCGCCAGCTCCGCCTCACTGATGCGCGCCGCGCTCGAGCGCAACAGGCTGTCCACGCCGATGTCCTCGGCCTCGCCCTTTGTATGCGGGTCGGTCGCGTAGCCTCCGACTGCGACGCTCTGCGCCGGGCTGCGGTAGCCGCTGATCCCGTAAATCGTCACGCCGAGAGCATGGGCGAGGGCATTCAGGTCCGCGGTGATCAATGGAAGCTGTCCCTCGGTCTGCTGGGTGCCCGGATCGGCGACGAAGCCGGGCCCATCGGACTGGAACAGCGGCTGCCCGTCGCCGCCATTGGGCACGCCGCCGCAGAGGTTCAACGCGGTGAGCTCGGCTTTGACCTGGGTGAGCGACGGGGCCTGGGCGCTCGTGTCGCCCACGACCTCGGCGGCGGGATCGGCTACCACCGCTTGGACGCCGGCGGAGGGCTCAACCGGTTGGGGATGGCCCGCCGGCAGTGGGGCTGAGCTCCCGCCCGAGGATCCGCAGCCCGTGATCACGATCACCGCGATCGCGATGGCGATCACCGCGATCAGAGCCACGACGGTCTGAGTCAAGAAACGCGTCATCCGAGCTACGACCCGTTATCGGCCGGAATCGCTCGGGGCCTGACCGCGAATCGCCTCAGACGGCTATTCGGGCGATAGCCCGGATCGGAGCAGCGCCTCCAGATCGGCCACCGGCCCGAGATGGGCCAGCTTCTCGGGGTTGACGATCGAGTTCACGGCCTGAATCTGGCCGCCCGCGATCTCGAGCGTCCAAACGCCGATCAGCCGTTCCTTGCCGTCGAGCAGTAGGGCGCCGGCGGCCCCGTTGACTTCGACCGGTCGAAGCGAAGCTCCGGGGATGCGAGCGCCCAGCTTCACCCAGTTGAGCAGCGTTCGCGCGACGCGGTTGCGCCCCTGAAGCGAACGAGCCAGCGCGGGCACCTTGCCACCGCCGTCGCCCGTCAGGACGATGTCGTGGGCGAGGAGCGACTCGAGCCCGCTCAGGTCACCCGTTTCGGCGGCCGCGAAGAACCGCCGGGCGAGTTCGTCGCGCTGCTCGCGCGAGGTCTCGAACCGCGGGCGCCGTTCCTCAATGTGGCGCCGCGCCCGCACCGCGAGCTGGCGGACGTTGTCCTCGCTCTTGCCGACTATCCCGGCGATCTCGTCATAGCCGTAGTCGAACACGTCGCGGAGGAGGAGGACTGCGCGCTGCTCGGGCGAGAGGCTCTCGAGGAGCACCAGCATCGCCATCGACAGCGAGTCGGCCATCTCGGCGTGACGCGCCGGGTCGTCGGCGCTGTCGGTGATGATCGGCTCCGGGAGCCACTCCCCGACGTAGCGCTCCCGGCGCACCCTCGCCGAGCGCAGCTCGTCGATCGCCAGCCGGGTGGTCACGGTCGCGATGAAGGCGCGCGGCGACTCGATGCGGTCTCCACGCTCCAGCTCGGCATGGACCCTTAAGAGCGCCTCCTGGACGACGTCCTCCGCCTCGGCGACGCTGCCGAGCATCCGGTAGGCGATCGCGAACGACGCCGGTCGCAGCTCGTCGAGCAGCTCCTCTTCGGTGCTCACGCCGCGAACCCCTCCCGCCAGCTCGGATGGCCTGGCGTCCATCCGAACTCGCGCTTGGCCTTGGCGTTCGATGCTCCACGCGTTTCGGTCATCATCACGACAGTGGCCTCGCCGCCGAGCATGCGCCCGACGAATCGCGGGACCCGCCATGGCTTCGGGGCGCCGATCGCGTTGGCGAGCCCGGGCAGCCAGTCGGCGACCGGCGCCGGATCATCGTCGACGACGTTGTAGATCCCGCGCGTTCCATGTTCGACCGCCGCCACGGTCGCCTCGGCGGCGTCCGCGATGTGTACGAACGACCACACGCCGGCGCCGTCGCCAACCACCGGGTACTTCCGCTTGCGGACCATCTCGAGCTGCTCGCCACCCGCGGACAGCGACGTGCCGGGGCCGTAGAAGGCTCCGTAACGAAGGACGATCCCCTCCGTCCAGTCGGCCCCGGTGACGGCGGCTTCCAGGTGGCGGATCGCCGCGATCGACTCGCGCATCTCGCGCGCTGGGGCCGGGTCGAGCGGATCCTCCTCGCTCTTGACCGGCCCTCCGGTCCGCGCGTACGGCCAGCTCGTGTAGCTCTGCGCGATGAACCGTCGCACTCCCACCGCCTGGCCCGCCGACAACAGGTGGTCGGTGCCCTCGGTCCTCAGCCGGTTGGTCTGGGCGAAGTCCCGGTCGAAGTGGCGCATGTCGAGCGAGCTGATCGCGGTCAGCTGGTGGATGATCACGTCGGGGCAGGCCTCCCCGACCGCCACTGCGACCTGCTCGGCGTCGAGCCCATCGACCACGACCGGCGTCGCCCCAAGCTCAGACAGCGCCGCCCGCTTGGACTCGCTCCGGGTCGTGCCCACGACCTCGTGGCCGGCGGCGACCAGGCGCGGCACCAACTGCCTGCCCATCACTCCCGTTGCGCCTGCGACAAACACTTTCATTGCGGCTCCTTTCATCGTTCGCACAAGCCTTGACGTGGTAGCCGCCGTTCCTGTGACAGTAGGCTGTTGGTCTGCTGAGGGCCTTGCCGGGGGCTTATCGATCAAGGAGACGACCGTGGCCGAAATTTCCGATCTGTTGACCCGTCCTGCGACCGAGCTCGCAGGTTTGATTAGCGACGGCGAGGTCACCTCGCGCGAGCTGACCGAAGCCGTGTTCGAGCGGATCGAGGCGCTCAACCCACGGGTCAACGCGTTCACAGCCCTCGACGCGGATCGGGCGCTGTTGGCGGCGGACGAGGTAGTTGCCTCCGATCCACGCCCCTTCGCCGGCGTGCCGATCGCGATCAAGGACCTGTTCACGCCGATCGCGGGGTTCCGCCAGACCAACTGCTCGGAGCTGCTCGCGGACGGCGCGATCGCCGAGTTCGACCACAACGTCGTGTCGCGGATCCGCGCCGCCGGCTTCGTGATCGTCGGCGTCACCAACTCCCCGGAGTTCGGGATCCTGCCGGTCACCGAGCCCCGCCTCAACGGGCCCACCCGCAACCCATGGAACCTCGAGCGCACGCCCGGCGGTTCGTCCGGAGGCGCCGCCGCGGCGGTGGCGTCGGGCATGGTGCCGCTCGCACACGGTTCCGACGGCGGCGGCTCGCTCCGCATCCCGTCGGCGTGCTGCGGGCTGTTCGCCATCAAGCCAAGCCGCGGTCGGATCTCGGTCGCCCCGGCCCTCGGCGATCACTTTCTGGCGACCGATGGCGTACTGACGCGCACGGTCGCCGACA
Organism: uncultured Solirubrobacterales bacterium; assembly: GCA_963810015.1. GTDB lineage: Bacteria > Actinomycetota > Thermoleophilia > Solirubrobacterales > Solirubrobacteraceae > Palsa-465. Next base: position 1,252,896 of record CAWEMC010000024.1, on the reverse strand, counting down.
GCGCGGCGATGCTCGACCTTCTCGCCGGCTACGTCACCGGCGACGCGACCTGGGCACCGCCGCCCGACGAGGCGTTTGCGGCCTCGGCGGCGCGCGAGCCCGGCCGGCTCCGGGTCGCCCTGTACACAGGCTCGCCGATAGGCAGCGAGATCGACCCTGTCGCCGTGCGCGCCGCCGAGGACGCGGCCCAGCTGCTGTCGTCACTGGGCCACGAGATCGTCGAGGCGCCACCGCTCGAGCTGCCCGAGCTGCTGCCGGCCTTCACCGTGCTGTGGGCGGCGGTCGTCGCCGGTTCGGTGATGTTGACGGCGTTGCTCGCCGGCGCAGAGCCGACCCCGGCGAACATCGAGCCCCTCAGCTGGGCGCTGTTCGAGCAGGGAATGAACACGAACTCGGTGCAACTCCAGGGCACGCTCGTCGGCCTCCAGGCGGCGGGACGAAGGATCGTCGAGCAGTTCGATGAGTTCGATGTGATGCTGACCCCGTCACTCGGCCAGCGGCCCGTGGCGATCGGTGAGATCGACGCCTGCTCCGACGACCCGATGGCCGACTTTGCCGCCTCGGCTGCCTTCACCCCGTACACGGCGATCTGGAACGTGACCGGTCAGCCGGCGATGACTGTCCCGCTCTACCAAGGCGACGAGGGGCTGCCGCTCACCGTGCAGGTCGTCGGACGGCCGGTGGCGGAGACGACCTTGCTCTCGCTCGCCGCCCAACTCGAGGCGGCGCTGCCGTGGGCCGAGCGCCTGTCCCCGCTCGCGGCCGAACAGGCGCCGGCGTAGAGGATTTATAGGGGCGCGCTTCCGCGCCCCTTTGGCAGCCCTGATTGGCTCAGGGCCCAGTAAACGGCGCTGGGGAAAGGAGCGGAGCGGGCGCCATCGCACCCGTTCAGAACCTGCACAGCACGACAATCCCGCCCCGAATGGCGAGGCCTGTCGAGCTATGCATGAAGAGCATGCGTAGTACGACAGGGCTCGCCCCTGGCGCCGGTGTTGTCGTGCTATGCAGGTTTCTCGTGACACTCTCGCCACGTCACGGCACAGACCCGCCACGAAGACCCGCGTGAGCGCCCAACGCCCGCCACCACCCTCACCCACCCCCTCTCCCTGCTGCCTTACCGAGCCGATCGCCCGCCACAGCCACCGCCCACCGCCACCGCCACCGCCCGCAGCCAAAGCCACAGGCGCGCCTAGACGCCAGCGCTCGCCGCCAGGTGATCCCCCGGAGCCAGGCACACGCTCGCCACCGAGGGCTGACGGCGCACAACCCGGACGAGTGGCCGCCAGTTCTCTCCGGCGTACGCGTCCATCACGTCGCGCAGCGTTCCGTACAGCTCGGTCACATAGTCCGCGCACGGGCCGGGTGCCACGCGGACCGTCAGCAGCGTCTGGGCTGCCAACGATGCCGCGAACGACTTCCGGCGCCAGTCGGTTTCGTGGAACAGCACCCGGTCGCGCACGACGACGGCGATCTTGATCGTCGTGTAGTCGGACGGGCTCGGCCACGGCAGGAGCACAACCGGTTGGGGGGCCGCCGGCGCCGGGTGGCGCTGGGCTACCGTGCCGCATCCTCCGGCGATGACCGCCAGCGCGATCAGCAGGCTGCGTCGGATCGGGCTCATCGGCAGACCTCGCCTCAGAACTGCGTGAACCCCGAGAGCACGATCCGCCCTGGCCGCTTGAGCGACCCGTGCGGCTGGAGCGTGAGCAGAAGCTCCAGCTCCGAGGGAATGTTCGTAGGAGCGACGGCTTGAGCGGCCAGCTTGCCGCTGCCGCCGACCCCGGGTTTGACGACGCCGAGGAGTTGGGGCCGCTCCGGCTTGATCACCTGGTAGGCGCCGCCGCTCGGAAGATTTACGGCCGGCAGGACCCACACCGCGTACACGTCTCCCCCGGCGTTCGGCTTCAGGCCGGTGGCGGTGATCGTGAGTTCGAACTCGATCGGAGGCTTGTTGTAGGCGATGAGCATGCCGTGGCGGGCCCGCTCGATGCCGGGAGGCGTGCCCGGTGGCTCGAGATCGGCGTTGCACACCAGTGACCCGGACGGTGGCGGCGCCGGTCCCGGGTAGTAGTTGTGGATCACGGGCGGCCCGTGCGTGACCGTCGTCGGCTGATGCGAGGGACGGTGGCTGGTGCCTGCACTCAGCAGCACGACGCCGACGGCAACGACGACCAGCACGGCTGCCGCCACCGCCACCAGCTCCAGCCTGAGCCGCGGAACGGTCGGCCACCGCCACCTCGGCCGCCGGCGGTGGGCGCCGCTCGCAGTCAGCTGCGCGAGTTGGATCTCGAGCCGGTCGTAGTAATCAGCCATCAGATTCCCCTCATCCCTTGGCGCAGCCGGGATAGTCCACGGCTGACCCGCTTGCGAACGACTAACTCCGAGCAGTGAAGCTCGGCTGCGATCTCCCCATAGCTACGTTCATCGACGATCCGCGCCTTGACCGCGTGCCGCTCGTCGCTCGGAAGCGACTCGACCAACTCAATCGCCCGGACGCCGTCCTGCCCAGCCAGCTGCTCGGTCCGCTCGAGATCGGAGTCCTCGAGCTCGATCGGCTCGAAGCCGAGACGTTGCCTCGCCCGGTCCTCAACCCGCCCGCGGCGGCGGCTCGCCCCGAGCGTGTTTCGCGCGATCCCGATCACCCAGGGCAGCGCCGTTTCCTTCTCGGCCCGATAGCGGCGAGCGGCGAGCATGATCGCCGCAAACACCTCGGCGGTGAGATCGGCGGCGACCTCCGGATCGCGCGTCTCGCCGAGTAGATACGCAACCGTGCGGGGCAGATGGCGGCGGTAGAAAACCGTGAAGGCCTCACCGTCACCACCGGCGATCGCCGAGAGCAACTCCCGATCTGACCAGCGCTCGCACCCAGCTTGCAGCACCATCATCACTACATATCCCCGGGCCCCGAATTGTGACGGGGTCGATGGGCGTTCAGGTGGTTATTTCAAATGCTCGAGCAGCCAGCCGTGGATCGCGTCGAGATGGCGCTCGGTCAGCGTGAGGTGCCCGTCGTCGTCGGTCAGCACCGCTCGCACGGCCGGGACGTGATCCGCGAGCCACTCGCCCTGCGCGAACGGCACGAACCGGTCCTGCCGGCCGTGGTACAGGAGGACTGGCGTCCGGACCGCGTCCAGTTCAAATCCCCACGGCGCCATCAACGCCAGCTCGTCGTCCCACCATCCCTCCGAGCCGAGAGCGAGGCCGGAACGCCCGGCCTCGATCATGTACTCGGCCAGATCGCCCGTGAGCGCTTCGGCATCGACGGGCGATAGCAGCGTCTTCAACGTCTCCGACAGGGCCTCGGGCGTTGCTTCGAGGATCTCGAGACGATCCTCCTTACACTTGGCGCGCGCCGCGACGGGATCGTCGAGCATCAGCTCGATGTCCTGGCGATTCAGCTCGCCCATGCCGTCGAAGTAGTCGAGTCCCTCAGCGCCCCACGGCGCCGGAGAGGCGAGTACGCCGACGGCCGGCACGAGGTCGGGCAGCAGCGCCGCGCACGCGATTGCGTGTGGTCCGCCACCGGATATTCCCCACACGAGGAGCTGCTCGATCTCGAGCGCCGACGCGATCGTGCGCACGTCCTCGGCGCAGTCACCGACCGTGCGCCCGGGCCGCACGGTGGAGCCGCCGTAGCCCGGACGGTCGTAGGAGATCAGCCGGACGCCTTGGCGTTCGGACCGCGCCACGTCCCTGTCGAACAGCAGACGTGAATTGGGCGTGCCGTTGTGAACGAGTACCGGTCGACCGCTCGGGTCACCGCGTTCGAGAACCTGCAGTGTGCGACCGTCGGGTGTCGCGAGCTGATGGTCGGTCATCGCGTGATCCTCGCGATATCAACGACTAAGCGCAAGTAATCGCAGTCGCGAGCGTTCCAGGTGTCATGGGCGACGCGACCCGGTCCGCTCGAGCCGGGTCGCGACCGCCCGTCACGTTCCGGGGTAGCTCGGCGGCGGTGGCCCGTCGCCCTGCGCTGAGTCGATCTGGGCCAGGAGCGCGGCGGGACTCGTGCCCCCGAGCACGCGGAGCCGCGGCAGCCGATAGGGATCGCTGTGCGGGCTGGCCCAGCCCGGCTCGACGGTCGTCGAGCCGACGAATCCGGCGGCGCGGACGGCATCGATCACGGTCGAGTTGTAGTGGCCAGACGGGTAGCAGAACCACTCGACGGGGACGCCATAGCGGCTGCGCAGGATCTGGCGGGCCGCCGCAATCTGGTAACGCAGTTCTGCGGAATCGAGCGTGATCAGGTCGGCGTGACTGATTCCCTGGGTGTCGAGCTCCCAGCCGGCGGCGATCAAGCCCTTCACCTGGTCGGTCGTGAGCCCGCCCTCAGACGGCGGGAGCCCGGAGAGCTGGATGTTCTCGTCCGCGGTCCAGCCGAGCTGCTTGAGCAGGGGCAGGGCGTTCGTGTACTGAGACTCGTAGCCGTTGTCGAACGTCAGCACGAGCGGCTTGCCTGGCCCCAGCGGCACGCCTCGGGTCCAGTTGGCCCGCAGTTGATTGAGCGTGACGGCGTGCCATCCAGCCGCCTTGAGGGCGCGCATCTGCGCCGCGAATTCGTCGGCTTGGACGTACAGGCCGGGGAACGGCGCACCCGCCGGCGGGGCGTTGATGACGTGATACATCAGGATCGGCACGCTCACGGTCCCCGGGACGCCGGTCCCGCGCGCGAGCGTCTCCGACGCGGGACGGGATGCCGCCCCTCGATGGCCAGCGCGGTGCCCGGCGTGCTTCTTGCTCACTTTCGCCGAGGGCGACCCCTGGCCTGGTCCCGAACCCGCGTTCCCGACGGCCACGGCGATCACTGCGCCGATCACCACCGCGAACGCGATTACCGCGGCGAGGCGCCGACGCCGCGTCCGTGCCCGCCGCTGACGCGCTCGCTCAACGCGCCGCCGGGACTGAGGGTCCTGAAAACTCATCGGATGGTTGCGGGATCGCCCGGCGAGGATAGCCTCGCGACCGGCCTTTAGGAGCTGACCCGCGCCAGCTACGGCTACGGATGGCCCAGGCGCCACCCCAGCGACGCCTGGGGCAGCGGGCGCGTGGCGACGAGGCGGACCCTCTCGCGCTCCTCTCCCGCCACCAGTATCACCGTCCCGACGGTCTCACCCGCGCTCACCGGGGCAGCAAGATGGGGTGCGGTCACGAACGTTTCGTGGATCCGCAGGCCCGGCCAGCCAATCAGCCGAGTGGCGTGCGTGGCGACGACGGCGTCACGGGCTGACCACGGAGTGTCCACCCAGGCAACGGTCGCGTGGCTCCGGAGCACCTCGCGCGTGGCCAGGATCGGCGGGATGCTCGCGAGCAGCGTCGTGCTGGCGCTGAAAGCGGCGGCGATGATGCTCGGCTGCCCGCCCCTCGGCAACTGGTGAAGCACGGCGCCGACGACGGTCACCGGGCGCCCGCCGAGCTGCTCGTGCGCGGCGAACACGAAACACCCCCCGGCCCGTGACGTGGATCCAGTCTTGATCCCGACGATCCCGTCCTTCCCGAGCAGCCCGTCGAGGTTGTACTGACGCCCCGCGACCGGCAGCGTCGCCTGCGGCGTCGACACGATCTGCGCGAGTGCTGGGAGCTCGAGCGCTCGCATCGCCATGCGGAGCTGGTCGCTCGCCGTGCTCACCGTGCGGGCGCTCACGCCGCTCGTGTCCGCGTACCGGGTGTGTCTCATCCCGAGCGCTCTCGCCTCCGCGTTCATCCTCGCGACGAACGCGGCCTGGCTGCCCGCATCCCATCTCGCGAGCAGCTCCGCGAGGTTGTTCCCGGACGGCAGCAAGAGGCCCTCCAGGGCCTGGCGCTCCGTGATCCGCTCGCCGTTCCGGACGAGGACGACAGACTGCCCGGCCGCCAGGTCGGTCCGGTAGGCCGCCACATCGCCGTTGTTCACCGTGATGCTCGGCCCAGACGCGCCGCCCCGAAGCCTGTGATCGCGGAGTACGACGTAGGCCGTCATCACCTTGGCGACGCTCGCGATCGGTGTCGGCGCATTCGGTCCATGTGAGCCGATCGCGCCGACCCCTTCGACACCTACCGCCGCCTCGCCCTGCCCGGGCCACGCGAGTCTCGGCGCCCGACCCCGGAACGTGTCGTGGAACGGTGCGGCGGAGACCGTTGCGTCCGGGAGCGATCGCAGGAGCGACACGCCCACGTACGCCGCCGCGGCGAATAGGAGAACCGCCGCGAACACCCCCCACCACGCCGGCGGCACGCGCCGGCGTGCGGCCTGCCCCCGGTATCTCGGAAACCCACCCGAGGAACCATGGCGCAGTCCCCTGCGCCGGGCGGATCCCTCGAGCCGGATCCGCAACGGCCCGCCCCCGCCACGGAACAACCTGCGAGGACGGCTGGAGCGGAGCACACGCAACGAAACTGACTCCTATCGCCTTGGGACCGATCCTCCCCGACTGCTTCTAGCACGGGCGAATGTAGCCCGCAACCGGCGAGCGCCGACGTATGCTTGGCGTGTGACCGAGGAGAGCGCCTCCCCGCTGGGGGAATTCATCCGCCGCCAGCGCGAGTTATCGGACGTTTCGATGCGTCAGTTCGCTCAGCTCGTCGGGATTTCGAACCCATACCTGTCGCAGATCGAGCGCGGCCTGCGGGCACCGTCCGAGCAGGTCGTGCAGTCGATCGCCGATGTGCTGCATGTGTCGGCCGACACGCTCTACGAACAGGCCGGCCTGCGTAAGGACTCGGACGGGCCGAGCAAGGTGGTCGAGGCGATCCGAGAAGACCCCGACCTCACCGGACGCCAACGCCAGGCTCTGATCGAGGTCTACAACGCGTTCGCCGGCTCCCGCCCTCGTCCCCGGCGCCGAGAGCGCGCGGCTACGCCACAGCCTTGAGCGAGTAGACCGGCGGCAGCTGCGACGCGACGCTGGACCAGTTGGCTCCGGCGTCGGGCGAGCCGAACACCTCACCCGAGGTGGCGCCGAAGTACAACTCGAGGCCGGACTCGCCACGGGCTCGATCAAACGCCAGGCGCAGCACGGTCAGGTAGGCATGGGCCTGCGGAAGGCCACTGACGCGCCCGGTCCACGTCGCGCCCGCGTCGCGTGTCTCGAACACGCGCACGCGGCCTTCGGGGGTCACTCGATCGACGTCGGCCTGCAGCGGGATGACGAACGCGCTGTCGGGATCGTCGGGGTCGACCGCGAGCGGAAAGCCAAAGTCCGACACGAGCCCTTCGCCGATCGCCAGCCAGCTTTCGCCGCCGTCATCGGATCGGTACACGCCACCGTGGAACTGCATGAACAACCGTTCGGGCCGGGTCGGCGAGCGCTCGATGTGGTGTACGCAGAGCGCGATCGTGCTCTCCTGCACCTCCTCCGGTTCGTACGGAGCGGCCAGGCCTTTGTTGCCCTGCCGCCACGAACGTCCACCGTCATCGGTCAGCCACACCCCGGCAGCGGACACCGCGACGAGCAGTCGGCTCGGGTCTCCCGGCCACGGAACGATCGAGTGCAGGCACAGACCGCCGCCACCCGGCTCCCATGAGTCGCGGGTGGGCTCGTTCCAGAGCGCTTCGTTGAGCTCCCAGCTAGCTCCGCCGTCGCGGCTCTCGAACAGCACGCCCGGATCGCCGCCCGCATAAAGCAGGCCGTCCTCCTCGCCCGTCGCCACCAGCCAGATGCGGACCAGCGCGGCGTCTCCGCCCTCCGGCAAGGCGACACCTGCTGCCTGGGTCCACTCGCCGCGAGGATCGTCGGCGTACCAGATCTTCGGCCCATAGATCGGCGAATTGACGGCGGCGAACAAGCGGTCGGTCCGCGCGTCTCGCATCGCATATTCGACGGGCTCGCCCGCGAAGGCACGAGCTATCACCTCGAAGCCCGCGTCGTGGCCCCCTTCCAGGACGATCAGGCCCTTCTTCGTTCCGACCAGCAATTCGGTCACTTCCGCCTCAACCTCCCGAGATTGCGGGCAGCACCTCGACCCTGTCTCCCTGCTCCACCGGGGTCTCGCCGGCGCCACGCTCTCCGTTCACATACACGTTGATGTGCTGGCGAATCAGTCCTCGTTCATCGAAGACCCAGCCGGCCAGCGCCGGATGCTCGTGCTCGAGCGCACGCAGCACCGAGGACACGCAGTCGCCGCCGACCGAGTGCTCGGAGCCGCCTCCGGCGAGCTTTTTCAGCGGGCCATGGACACGGACTACCGGCATGGAGGTACAGACTCGCACAGCGAGCGGAACTCATCGCTGGCCAGCGAGAGACATCTTGACTTTGCCCTTGGGGGAGGCCGCACACTTGGTGGGCAACCCACCAATCGCCGAGGAATCGACCAATGGATCTGATGAGCATCGGGGAGTTTGCCGCCAGGTCGCGGCTGTCGCCGAAGGCACTTCGCCTGTACGACGAGCTGGGCCTCCTGCCGCCGGCGCGCGTCGACGACAGTTCGGGCTACCGCCTGTATGACCCCGCGCAACTCGACCAGGCGCGACTGATCGCCGCGCTGCGACAGCTTCAGCTGCCGCTCAGCGAGATCAAGGCGCTCCTCGAGCTAGAGCCGGCTGCCGCCGCGGAGCGGCTTCGCGACTACTGGGCAGGCGTGGAGGTCGAGCATTCGGCTCGGCGCGAACTCGTCGGCTACCTCGTTGACCAACTCAGCGGAGAGAGGTCCGTCATGTACGAAGTCACCACGAGAGACATCCCCACCCGGAGCCTGCTCTGCCTGAAACGCAACACGCCCGGCGAGGAGGCGGCCTGGGCGCTGGGTAAGGAGTTCATCGCGGTGCTCCGCCGCCATGAGCTGCCCCGTGTGGAGGGCCGGCAGGAGTCGCCTTCTGCGTCTACTGGGGAGAGGTCACTGACGACAGCGACGGGCCCCTCGAGTGGTGCCGGCCCGTTCCCGATGACCGCGCCCAGGAGCTCGGGGCGGAGGTGGGCGAGCTGCAGCTACGCACCGAGCCGGCCCATCGGGAAGCGTCCGTCTATCTCGGGACCGGTGGCCAGATCGCGCCCACTCAGTGGCGGCTGGTCTCGGAGTCGCTTCGCGCCTGGGCCGAGGCGCGCGCTGTCCGGCCCAGCGACCTGGGCGTCCGGATTACGTACCGCGCCGAGCCGCCACGGACCGACGCCACCGGCCCCGACTGCGAGTTCGCGGTTCCGTTCGGCGAGTCTTAGGGGGCGCGCCCTTGGGGGCGCGCCCTGTGGTGTGGCCCGGGCTACCCGTTTGCCATCGAGGGCCGGGAGCGGAGCGCCATCGCACCCGTCCAGAACCTGCACAGCACGACAATCCCGCCCCGAATGGCGAGGGCCTGTCGAGTTATGCACGAGGAGTGTGCGTAGGTCGACAGAGCTCAGATCTGGCGCCGGTGTTGTCGTGTTATGCAGGTTTCCCGTGACACTCCCGGCACAGAGTCGCGGGTTTGGACGGACAAGCAAGCCAGACCACGGGCTCCGGCGACCCTCCGCAGCCCTCACCCACCCACCCCCCTCCCTGCCGCCGTTTACCAAGCCGCCCGCCCACCACAGCCGCGATGGTGCGCAGCGCCCGCAGGCCTAGAGTCGACAGCCTCGGGCGCCTAGCGCGCCACCAGGCCGGCGAGCAGCGCCGTCGCCGTGTCCTGGAACCGACTGACCTCGCCATAGGGCCGGGCGACGAGCATCCCGCCCTCCAGGGTGCTGATGATCATCCGGGCGGTGTCCCGCGCCGGGCGCTCGAACGCCAACGTGTCATCAGCGCGACCCTGCTCGAGCACCCGCGCCAGCCAGGTCTCGTTCTCGTCGAAGAAAGCGAGGACCGAGTCCCGCATCGGCTCGGGGAGCGTCTGGTAGTCGGCCGCGAGCATCCCGCACAGGCACATGCCGTTTCCCTGAAGGGCGTCCGCATAGAGGTTCGCGTAGGCGGCGAGCTTCGTCGGCGCATCGTCGGTCTCGGCGTCGATCGCGTCGAGCGCACGGACAAACCGCTGGAAGTAGCGGCCGACGAGTGCCTGCCCGAGCTCGCCCTTCCCAGAGAAGTGGTAGTGGAGGCTCGCCTTGGTGATCCCAAGCTCGGCCGCGACGTCGGCGTAGCTGAAGGCATTGAACCCGCGGACGCGGACGAGCTCCTCGGCGATGTCGAGGATCTGTTGGGCCGTATCTCGCTTCTGCTGTGGGGCCTTCAAGACGCCCGGTCCTCCCTTTTTACAAGTCTGGCGCCTTGACAGCTTACCTACTAGTAGATAAAACTGGCGTATCGCGTTGCCAAACGGTTCCGCACGTCGAGCCAACGGGGTTCCGGGGCCGGGAGTAGGAGGGACCATGGAGAAGGCCGACGGCTACACGATCGCGCACCGCGAGGAGCTCGAGCGGACGGGCAACTGGGCGCTCGTTCGCCGGTCGCTTGAGTGCCGGTCGTTCGGCGTGAACCTCGTCGAGATCCCGCAGGGCGAGTCGATCCCGGAGCACGATGAGACGTCGCGCGACCAGGAGGAGATGTTCTACGTGATCTCTGGGGCGCCGACGCTCGTGATCGACGGCGAGGAGCACGCAACACCAGCCGGGACGTTCGCGCGCCTCGACCCTTCGCACCGGCGGACGATGCGCAATGAACACTCGGATCCCGCGTCCGTGCTGATCGTGTCCGCGCCCACGACCAGCGGTTACAGTCCGATGGAGTGGGCATGACTCGCGCCACCTTCGCCCGCTCGGGCTGACGATGACCACTTTCCGGACCGTGCGCGTTGCCGCGATCCAGGCGACGCCGGTGATCCTCGATGCCGAGGGCTGCGCGCAGAAAGCGGAGCGGTTGCTCCACGCGGCGGCGGACCGTGGCGCGCAGCTCGCGGTGCTGCCCGAGACCTTCATCCCGCTCTATCCATCGAACGCGTGGGCACGGGGCGCGACCAGCTTCGGAGGCTGGGACGAGCTCTGGGAGCGGATGTGGGAGAACTCGGTCGACGTCCCCGGCCCGCTGCTCGATCGTCTCGCCGACGTCTGCCGCGCGCGCGAGATGTTCTGCGTGATCGGCGTCAACGAGCGCGAGTCCGAGCGACCCGGAACGCTCTACAACACGATGGTGTACATCGGGCCCGAGGGCGTGCTGGCGCGCCACCGGAAGATCATGCCCACCCAGCAGGAGCGGGTCTTCCACGGGATCGGCGCCGGCGATGACCTGGCTGTGGTCGACGCCGGCGACGTCCGGATCGGCGGCCTGATCTGTTGGGAGAACCGGATGCCGCTGGCTCGCTATGCCGTCTACCGCGGCGGACCCCAGATCTGGGTCGCGCCGACGGCCGACGACAGCGACGTGTGGCTCGCGTCGATGCGGCACATCGCGATCGAGTCAGGCGCGTTCGTCGTCTCGGTCCCCCAGTTCATCCCCTCCGCGGCCTTCCCCGCCGATTTCCCCGTGCCACTCCCGCCGGACAAGGAGTCGTTCGGCCGCGGCGGCGCCGCCGTGATCGAACCGACGTGGGGCGAGGTGATCGGCGGGCCGCTCTACGACGAGGAGGGGATTGTCGTCGCCGACTGCGATTTGCGCCGGGGGCTCCACGCGAAGCGCTGGTTTGACTCCGTTGGGCACTACAGCCGCGAGGACATCCTCGCGCGCGAGATGGCCGACCTTCCCGGAGCCACCGAGTGACTTCGCACTATCACGCCGGCTCCCGAGTGCTGCAGGACCGCTTCGACACGCGCCGGCTCGCGGACCGGCTCGACGAGAAGTTTCTCTCCCGCGCCGTGATCGACGACGACGATCGTGCCTTCATCGAACGAATGGACATGTTCTTCCTCGCCACCGTGGACGGCGAGGGCAGGCCGCAGTGCTCGTACAAGGGGGGCGATCCCGGCTTCGTCCGGGTCCTCGACGAGCACACCGTTGTCTTCCCGAACTACGACGGCAACGGGATGTACCTCTCGATGGGCAATCTGCTCCAGAACCCCCACGTCGGCATGTTGTTCATCGACTTCGTCTCGGCGCGCCCATCGCGGCTGCGACTGAACGGCATCGCGACGATCGCCGCCGACGACGAGCTGACCGACGTCTACGTCGGCGCCCAGTTCGTGGTCCGCGTCCGCACCACCGAGGTCTTCCCGAACTGCCCGCGCTACATCCACCGGATGGCGCTCGTGGAACGATCGCGATTCGTCCCCCGCGCCGACGAACAGACGCCGATTCCGGACTGGAAGCGGACCGAGTGGGCGTGCGATGTGCTGCCCGCGAACGATCCGGCCCGCGCCTGACCTCGACGCGAGGGGCGACTACAGGCCGACGCGCCCCAGCTGGCCGCCGTCGACGGTGAGCACGGACGCGGTGATGAACCGTGCCTCGTCGGAGTGCAGAAAGATGCTCGCGTAGGCGACATCCCAGGCGGTGCCCATCTTTGCTCCCAGCGGGACCAGGGCGTCACGCTGGGCCCGGATCTCCTCCACCGGGATCTGGAGCTTCGCCGCCCACGCGTCGATCGCCATCGGCGTGTCCAGCAGCCCGGGCATGATCGTGTTCACGCGGATGCCGTGCCGCGCGTTCTCCATCGCCAGCGAGTGTCCGAGGGCGTTGATCCCGGCCTTCGAGATCTTGTACGCCGTGAGCTGGACCGAGGCCGCCACCGCCGCAATCGACGAGATGTTCACGATCGAGCCGGAACCTTGCTCGCGCATAACGGGCACAACGGCCTGGCAGGACAGCAGACAGCCCTTGAGGTTGACTTCGATAATCCGCTCGAAGCCCTCCTCGGTGAGCTTTGAGGGAGCGTCGTCGCCGGTACCGATACCGACGTTGTTGTGAAGGAAGTCGATCCTGCCGTACACCTCGTTGCAGGTCGCGGCCATCGCCTTGCAGTCGTCGGCGTTCGTCCAGTCGGCGGCAACGGATTCGGCGCTGCCGCCCTCGTCGGAGATCATCTCCGCCGTCTCGCGGGCCGAATCCGGATCGCGGTCGGCGAGCAGCAGCTTCGCGCCCTCGCGCGCGAACGCGAGCGACGCGGCCCGTCCCGTACCGATGGTCTCGCCGGGCGATTGGCCAGCCCCAACGACGATCCCGATCTTTCCCTCGAGTCTCATCGGCCCGCCTGCTCTCCGTTTGGACGTCGGCGCATGGAGCTCGGCGTGGTTCCTTCGAGCAAGGGCTCGGCTTCCACCTCAACCCGGGTCGACTCGAGAAACCGGCTCACCATGTTGTAGTAGCTCGCCAACAGGATCAGCTCGCTGGCCTCCCGCGGCCCGTAGCGGTCGACGATCCGCTCGAGGGCGTCGTCGGACAGCCTCACGTCCCGGCTGACCTCATCGGCGACGCGACAAATCAGATTGGATTCCTCGTCGAGGCTCGAGACCGGTTCCTCGGTGCGGATCGCCTCGATCTCTGCGTCCGACACCCCGACGCTGCGGCCGAGTTGCTCGTGCTGCACCCACTCGTAATGCGCGTTGGTCGCGTGCGCGACCCTCAGCACCGCGATCTCGCGCCGGCGCGCGTCCAGCCCCCCGTTGAGCACGGCCGCTCCCAGCCCCAGGAACGGCCGGACGGCGCGACGGGCTCCGGCGACCATACGGAACACGTTCAGCGGCGGGAGGTTGGCGAGGATCTCCCGCTGGCTGGGTTCGAGCTCGTCGTCGGTGGGGAGCGGAATCTTCGGCTGCACCCGATGCCTCCTAGCGTTCGGTGGCCCGCCAGCCTATAGCGATCAGGTGTTGGGCCCGGCGTTTGCACCGAGGCTGTTCAGCCACGCCCGCATGCTCCGACCCGCCGGGGTGATCTCGCCCTCCTCGTAGCCGGTCGTCGCCACCGCGAGCGTGATCCCGCTCGGCGTCGACCAGCCGTACTCGATCGCCGTTCCTGACTTGGCGTAGCGGGCGATCACCTGTCCTTGCTGGAGGATGGTCCCGGGACGGGCGATGTCCGTGATCTGCTCCGCCACGTACTGGACCTTTCCGGCCTCGGGGCCGTCGAGCAGCTCCCAGTACACCAGAGGCTGACCGGCATACCAGTCCGGCTCGATCGCGAGGATCTTGACCGTGCCCGGCGACAGGATCGGCGCCCCGATCGGCATCTGGGCGTCCACACCCTGGTCCGTTCGCTCCCAGACCGTGACGTATCGGAGTGGATCGATGTAGGTGTTGCTCGTCACGCGCGCCGCGACCAGCTCGAGCTTCAGCTCGGCTCTGACCTGCGACAGTGGCGGTGGGTGGGCGTGGATGTCGCCGACGGGGTCATTCGGCGAGACCGTTGCGGCCTGTTGGCCCGCCGTCGGCTCGATCGCCTGGGGCCGGGCCTGGGGGGTCGTGGTGGCGGTCGTGCTGCTGCTGGTGGTGCTCAGCACCTTGGACGAGCCGCATCCGGCGAGACAGCACGCGACGATGACCAGCGCAGCGCGCCACATCGCAACAAAGCTAACAGGCCATATCGCCGCGGGCGCGGGTCGACCTGGGCCGGCCGTTGGACCACGCCGGCGCGACCCAGCGCTGGTTGCAGAAGCGGACAACGAACCTGGTCGCTAGGTACTACCGCACTACCCGGGACGCCGAGATCATTGACAGCGGTCCGGTCCAGGTGCGGGCGATCGAGGAGACGTTCTCCAACGACTGGACGCCCGGAGCGTCTGGCAGCCCGAAATCTCAGACGGTCCAGGCGCCGGGGCTGATCTGGTCGCCGAATACCGGCTCGGGCACGGCCGAGAGCGCGCTCGTCAAGCAGATCAGCTCGGCGCGCAAGGCCATCGACTTCGAATCCGAGGAGCTCTCTGACCCCGCGATCTACCAGGCGCTGGCAGCCGCTGCGAGGAGGGGAGTCAGGCGCAAGGTCGTGATGACGCGCTCCTCGGACTGGGACTCCGCGTTCCGCACAGTCACCAAGGCGGGTTGTCTCGTCCACCTCTTTCCCGACAGCTCGACGGCCCTCTACATCCACGAGAAGCTCATCCTCGACGACCCCGGAACTGCGCGGGAGTCGCTCGTGATTGGCTCCCAGAATGCCAGCGTCACCTCGCTGACGAGGAACCGCGAGCTCGGAGTTCTGCTGAACCGGGGGCACGGTGGCGCCAGCACAATCGCGTCGGCGAGGGCCACGTTCAACTCGGACTTCCGCCACGCGGCCCCGTGGTCGTCACCCAAACCGAAGGCCAAGCCCAAGCCGACGCCCAAGCCGACCGGCTGCTACCCGAGGACTGGCTCGGGCAACTGCTACGAGCCGGGCGAATACTGCTCGGACGCCGACCACGGAATGAGCGCCATCGCCGGTGACGGCGAGGCAATCGTCTGCGAGAACAACGATGGCTGGCGCTGGGAGCCCAAGTAAGGCGTGAGGCCTTAGGCTGTCGCATGCCCACCAGTCGTCAGGCGGGTGCTGGCGTCTCATCGTCCTCGGCGACTCAGAGCCTGTCAGCGTCCAGAAAGCGCTTGACGTTGCTGGCGACGATTCTGGGGTCGAGCATCGCGATCCTCGACAGCAGCGTCGTCAGCGTCGCGCTGCCTTCGATCCAGCGCAGTCTCGGTGGCGGCCTCGCCGGTCAGCAATGGGTCAGCAATGCGTACCTGTTGACGCTCGGCTCGCTGATCCTGCTCGGCGGGTCGCTCGGCGACATCTTCGGAGAGCGTCGTGTGTTCGCGCTGGGGGTAGGCGGCTTCGGCGCGGCCTCGCTCCTGTGTGCGCTCGCGCCTTCGATCGGGCTGCTGATCGCGTTTCGCGCGATCCAGGGGATCGCCGGCGCCTTGCTCACCCCGAGCTCGCTGGCGGTGATCGTCGCGACCTTCCCAGCGCGGGAGCGCGGCCCAGCGATCGGCACCTGGACAGCGTGGGGAACGATCGCCGGGGCGCTTGGCCCGCTCGTCGCCGGAGCGATCCTCAACGTCGCGTCCTGGCGTTGGATCTTCGTGATCAACGTGCCGCTGGTCATCGCGTGCCTTTGGCTGATCCTGAGAGCGGTTCCTGCCACCAGCCCCAGCAAGCCCCGGCCGAAGGTAGACGTGGTTGGTGCCGCGCTGGGCGTACTGGGTCTCGGCGGTGCCGTGTTCGCCCTGATCGAGCAGCCGCGCCTGGGCTGGTCGAGCCCGGCTGTGAGCGGCTCCCTGATCGGCGGCGTCCTCACGTTCGTTGCCTTCCTGATCTACGAATCACGCACGAAGGACCCGATGCTGCGCCTCGACCTGTTCAAGAGCCGAAACTTCGCGGTCGGGAACGTCGAGACGCTGGCCCTCTACGGCGGCCTGTCGGCGTTGTTCTTCTTCCTCGTCCTGTACCTGCAGCAGGTGGCCGGCTACTCGCCGCTCAAGTCCGGGCTGGCGTTGTTGCCCGAGAGCTTGGTCATGTTCGCGCTGTCCTCGCGGTTCGGCGCGCTCGCCGACCGCCTCGGGCCGCGCTTGTTCATGGGCGGCGGCCCGTTGATCGCCGGCGCGGGAATGCTCATGCTGCTCAGCTTTGGGGTCCGGGTCGATTACCTGACCGAGGTACTCCCCGGAATCCTTGTGTTCTCGCTCGGCCTGTCCATTACCGTCGCGCCGCTTACTGCCGCGATCCTCGCGGGCGTCGACCAGCGCGAGGCGGGAATTGGGTCCGCGGTCAACAATGCGGTCGCCCGGGTAGCCGGCCTTGTCGCGACCGTCGCGATCGGAGCGCTCGTGGCTGCCCAGTTCAGCGCATCGCTCGATCACCATCTCGCCGGCCAACCGCTAACTCCTCGAGGACGAGCCGCGGTCGCCGAAGCCAAACAGCTGACACTCGGCAGGCCCCCCGTGGCCGGCTTACCACGACACGAGGCAGTCGCGATCACGGTCGCTTCGGGGCAATCCTCGCTGCAAGCATTCCGCGTCGGCATCGGCGTCGGCAGCACGCTCGTCATCATCGGAGGGCTGATCGGCGCCGCAGGCATTCGCAACCCCACGCGGGTAGTCCGGGCCAAACAATGCGCCGGCGGCCAGCTCGCGGGTGCACCGCTCGACGCCGCGGGGTTACACGCCTCCCAACCAGCCTGAGCCGCTCCACCGACGGATCGGACGAACTTGTCGAGTGATCAATCCCAGCGGCTGATCTCTCCGGCCGGGTAAGCATTGAAGCCATGGCCTTCGGCTCCGGATTTGAGGCTCATGAGGTATGAGGCCCAGTTCGTCGAGCAGCCGTTCATGAACTCGTTCTCATGCTCCCAGCCTTCGTGGCTGAAGAGCAGCGTGGTTCCGCCATCGTCGCGGGGTCTGAGGGCGTAGGTGACGCGGGTGTCGATCCAGTCGTGGGGGCCGTCGACGCACTGCCAGAGGATTTGTTCCGGGCTGCGTTCGACGACTTCGAAGATCGCGGCGGGGCGGGCGGGGTCGCGGAAGTAGACGGACAGCTGCCCGCCGACCCTGTCGTCCCCACTGACCGGGTGGCCCGTCCACCACCGCTCGATCCCTTCCCTGGTTGCCGCGAGTTGGTGCACGCTCTCCGGCGGCGCGTCGATCGAGAGGCGGTGCAGGATGTTCGGCATGGTGCGTCTCCTTAGCGGTTCGTGGTTCTTTGGCTGGTCGGGTTCAGGCGGCGATTGGCAGGCGCGCGGGCGCGACCTCGGCGGCTGGTTTGGGCCGGGCCGACATCGCCGTGGCAGCGAGCGCCCCCAGGCCGGCAAAGACCGAGCAGGCCCAGAGCGCGGGCTTGAATCCAGCCGTCACGGTGGCCGGGCTTGTGAGTCCGCCGGAGGTTGCGAAGACTGTGCTGCCGATCGCGACCGCGAAAACCGCGCCGAAGCGCTGCGCCATGTAGTTGATCCCGGATGCCTTCCCGATCTCGTTCGGGGCGACGGCGCTCAAGACCGCGGTCGGCACCGTGGGGAGGGCCATCGATATCCCGACGCCGGCGACCAGGAGTGCGATCACGAGCTCGATCCAGCTCGTGTGCAAGGAGCCGCGCCAGGCAACCCACGCGAACCCGGCCGTCAGCATGCTCAGGCCAACGACGATGATTGGTCGACGGCCGATTCGATCGGAGAGAGCGCCCGCGAGGGGTGAGACAAACATCGGCGTCGCGAAGAACGGGAGCAGGCGCACCCCGGCGCCAACCGGCGAGTAGTGGCGCGCCAGTTGGAACTCCTCCGTGACCAGAAGTCCGCCGGCGAAGATGGCACCCGACATTAGGAACGTGGTCACGTTGCCGATCGCGAAATCCCGAACCGCAAACAGGTGCAGCGGCACTATCGGCTGGCGCACCGAACTCTCCCATCCGACGAAGACGACAAGCAGGACCGCCCCCGCGACCAACGTGCCCACGACCTCGGCGCTCGACCAGCCAACCTCGTTGGCGCGGCTGAGCGCCCAGACCACGGCGACTACGCCGGCGGTGACAAGCCCGACTCCGATGAGGTCGAGCCGTCCCGGTGCGCCATAGCTCTCGGGGAGCACCCGAAGGCCGAGGAGCACAGCGATGACACCGATCGGGGCGTTGATCCAGAAGATCCAGTGCCAGTCGATGCTCTGTGTGACGGCGCCGCCGACGATCGGGCCCATCGCGACGGCGAGACCGGCGAGGCCGCCATAGACCCCGACGATCATCCCGCGACGCGTGGCCGGGAAAGCCCCCGTCAGTATGGTCAAGCTCAGCGGGAGCACGGCCGCGCCGCCGAGTCCTTGGACCGTCCGAGCGGCGATCAACTCGGGGACGCTCGACGCCAAGGCGCAAGCGACGGAAGCGAGTGTGAAGAGGGCGAGCCCGATCGTGAACACCTTCCGCCGTCCGAGCCGGTCCCCGAGCGCGGCGGCGGTGATGATCCCCGCGGCGAAAGCGATCCCGTACGCGTTCAGCGTCCACTGCAGGGTGGAGAGACTCACGTGCAGGTCGCGTTGCATACGCGGCAGTGCCGTGATCACGACGACCGAATCGAGAATCACCATGAAGTAGGCCGTCGACGTCAATCCGACCACCCAGCCGAGACGGCGATTCGTTGCCGGCGTATATGTCATCTGTCCTCCTCTTCGTCGTGCCAGCTCGTCGCCGGTTCTGCCTCAGTGACGAACGGACAGACGCCAGACGGACAGTCAGGCGAGAAAGGAGGCAAGGTGTCCGTCTTCGGCCACGCTATTCGTCTAGTAGTCGAACAACCCGGTTCGCGCGGGAAGGAGACGTCATGAGATACGCACTGTTGGCATACAGCAACATCGAGGTCCGCGATCAGACGCCTGAAGAAGAACGGCGGCGCATCAACGCCGGGATAGCCGAGGTTCTGGCGCGACCGAACGTGACCGGCTGGCTACGACTCCAGAACGTCGAATCGGCGACGACTGTCCGCCACGAACAGGGCAGGACGCTGCTGACCGACGGACCGTTCGTGGACAGCAAGGACTTCCTCGGCGGCTTCATCGTCGTCGAGGCGGAGAACCTCGACGGCGCTCTCGCCGTAGCCGGCGAACTGCAAGCGCTTCAGGCCGCGGGCGCGATCGAGGTTCGGCCGGTCCGCGAGGAGCCTCTCATCAGTGCTTGAACAGCTCTTCCGCGACGAGTGGGGCCGTGTCCTGGCGTCGCTCGTCGGCTTTCTCGGCGACATCGAACTGGCCGAAGACGCCTCGCAGGATGCCTTCGCGATCGCCGTAGAACGATGGCCGCTCGACGGAACGCCCGCCAACCCGACGGGCTGGCTGATCACCACCGCTCGCCGCCGAGCGATTGACCGCATCCGGCGCGAGCGGACGCTGGCGATGAAGACCGAGCAACTCGAGCGCGAACCGAGAGACGCATCGGAGGAGACGATGGACGACGCGGCGACGTTCCCCGACGAGCGGCTCGAGCTGATCTTCACCTGCTGCCATCCGGCGCTGGCGCTCGACGCGCAGGTCGGACTCACCCTGCGCACGCTCGGCGGCCTCTCAACCGAGGAGATCGCGCGCGCCTTCCTCGTCCCGTTCGAGACGATGAGCAAGCGCCTGACGCGCGCCAAGCACAAGATCCGCGACGCGGGTATCCCATTCGCCGTCCCGCCCGACCACGCGCTGCCCGAGCGGCTCGACGCCGTGCTCGCGGTCATCTATCTGATCTTCAACGAAGGCTGGGGCGGTGGTCGCGTCGACCTCTCGGCAGAGGCGATCCGCCTGGGCCGTTCCGTCGTTGAGCTCATGCCAGACGAAGCCGAAGCGCACGGCCTACTCGCGCTGATGCTCATCAACCACGCGCGCACCGCGGCCCGCTTCCAGGGCAGCGAGCTCGTCCTCATCGACGATCAGGACCGCACGCTCTGGGACCGGCATCAGATCGACGAAGGCCGGGAACTGCTCCAACGCGCAGTCACGCTCCACGGAAGCGGGCCCTATGTCATCGAGGCAGCAATCGCCGATCTCCACCTCCGCCAGCCACGCGACTGGGAAGAGATCGCGCTTCTCTACCAGACGCTCGAGAACACCACTAACTCGCCGGTCGTGACGATGAACCGCGCGATCGCCATCGCCGAACTCGAAGGACCCGAAGCCGGACTCGCCCTGCTCGACGACCTCGAGCTCGACGACTACCGGTACTACCACTCGACACGCGCCGACCTTCTGCGACGCCTCGGCCGCGACGATGAGGCGGGCGCTGCCTACGCACGCGCCCTCGCGCTAACCCCGCCGGGGCCGGAGCGGCGGTTCCTGGAGCGGCGGCTGGCCGACTGCAATTTCTCCAGGCGCCGCTGAACAGACGTGTGCGTACGCGACGGTGTGATCATTCCGCCCTTCGTGTCGGTCTGGAAGACCGGCCGACGCATGGAAGGGACGCAGCGGACAGTTGGTGTGTCGGGCGGTAGCGGGCCGCTTTTCTTCGTGTTACACATCATTCCGATCGTGGGTCTGTTCGCGCCGGTGTACATGCAGATGGAACTCAACAAGGCGTGGCGTGCGATCGGAGATCCAGGGACGAGTCAAGCGTCCGAGCTTGCAGCCGCGCCTGATACCGACGTCGGGCCGTTCGGCGTCGAAGCGGACCGACGCGCCGCGGCGCAGACCCCGTTGAGCGACCACTCCGCCGAGAGCGAGCATCCTCCGAGACCGGCGACCGGTCAGGAGCGACAAGGCGACGAGCCGTAGGAAAGGTTCGAACTCTCGATAGTTGACCGGGGCGCGATCGCGGACCGCCGGGATAGGGTGTGCGAACGTGCCCGACGAGCGCGACGAGCGCGACGATCGACCGCCGATGCTCGCCTCCGATGAGGAGCGCGAACGCGTTGCGCTACTGCTCCGGGACGCCGCGGGCGAAGGCAGGCTGACGCTCGAGGAGCTAGCCGGACGGCTCGACTTGGCGTACGGCGCGCGGACGTGCCAGGACCTTGACGTCGTGACGCGCGATCTACCGGCCCAGCCGCGGGCCGCCGAAGTCGACGCCGAGACCGCAAGGAGCACGGTCGTTGCAATCATGTCCGGCGCTGACCGCTCGGGGCGGTGGCGACTCGGCGAGCGCTGCCGGGCGATCGCGGTGATGGGCGGCTGCAAGCTCGACCTGCGCGGCGCGGAACTCACCGCGCAGGACCCTGTGATCCGCGCCGTCTCGATCATGGGCGGGATCGATATCGTCGTCCCGGAGGGGATCGCAGTCGAGGTCACCGGCCTGGCGGTTATGGGCGGCAAGTCGTTCCCCCATCGTCTCCTTGACGCGCGTCGCGCGCGCGACTAGACAGGCGAGGTCCGTGGGGCCACGAGGAGGTCGCGGACCACGTACGCCATGTGCTCCTGGAGGCGCAGGATGAGGCGCTTGCGTTCCGCGACCTGGTCGGGGTCGGCTCCCTCCCGCTCGAGCCGGCGCAACTCGGCGACCTGGCCGCGCATGTGGGCGATCAACCGGTCGAGCTTTCGTTCGTCGGTCATGAGGCGGCCTCCAGCGCCGGCTCCAGCGAGGGCCGTGACGTAGAGCGCGGTTCCGCTTCGATCGCGACACGGGGGAGCCGCCGCGACAGCCAGCCGGGCAACCACCAGGTCCGCCGGCCGAGAAGCTGGAGAACCGCGGGCACCAGGAGCATCCTCACGACCAGTGCGTCGAGGAACACGGCGCTCGCCATGACGAGCCCGAACATCTCGAGCACCCGGTCGCCGCTGATCGCAAACGCGCCAAACACTGCGACCATCACCGCCGCAGCAGCGGTGATCACGCGACCGGTCCGCGCGAGTCCCTCGCGGACGGCGGCGCTGGCATCCCGGCGGCTCTCCCACTCCTCGTGCACGCGCGAGATCAGAAACACCTCGTAGTCCATGGACAGCCCGAACACGATCGCGAATGCCAGCACCGGAATGAACGCGTCGATCGGCCCGGCCTGCACGCCGAACAACCCTCCGAGCCAGCCGCGCTCGAACACCGCCTGGACGATGCCGAGCGAGGCTCCGATCGAGAGCATGTTCATGACGGCGGCCTGGACTGGGATCACGAGCGATCGGAACACGACCAGCAGCAGGAGCGCTGCCAGCCCGATGACCACCGCGATGAACAACGGCAGCTTGCTCGCCAGGACATCGGAGAAGTCAACCTGCGACGCCGTCGCTCCGCCCACGTACACCCTGGAGTCCGTACTGCGCTCGATCGGCGGGATCACGCTGCTGCGCAGATGGCTGACCAGGCTCGCGGTCTGCGGACTCTGGGGTGAGGCCGTCGGGTAAGCGACGACGGCGGCGGTTGTCCCCGTGGCGTTCAGCCGGGCGGACCCAACGGACGCGATCCCAGGAGTGTTCCGCAAGGCGTGGGTGAGCTGCGAGACCGCGGCGCTGTCATACGCGCGAGGGAGCGCCACGGCCACCTGCAGCGGACCGTTGGTCCCGGGCCCGAACCCCTTGGCGATCAGATCGTACGCTTGGCGCGTGGTCTGCCCGGCGGGATCGTTGCCGGCATCGCTCGATGCGAGACGAAGTCCGAGTGCCGGTGCCGCGAGTGTGAGCATCACTGCTGTTGCGGCGATCGCGGTGACCGCAGGGCGCCGCTGGACACGCTGCACCCACCGAAGCCAGAACCCCGGCGCTGCGGCGTCCGTCTTCGGCGTGGCGCGTCGTCCGCCGGTCTCTCCGATTCGACGCCCGACCAGGCTGAGGAGTGCGGGCAGCAAGGTGAGCGACGCGCCGAGTACGAGCACGACTCCGATCGCGGCTGCCACCGCGGCGCCGTTGAGGAGGCTTACCCCGAGCGCGAACATCCCGAGCAGCGCGATCACGACCGTCGTCCCCGCGAACAGCACCGCCCGACCGGAGGTGTTGATCGCGGCCTCAACGGCCTGCTGCACGTCGCCACCGTTGGTGCCGTAGTTCTCTCGAAAGCGCGTAACGATGAACAGGGCGTAATCGACGCCGACGCCCAGCCCGATCATCAGCGCGAGCTCCGAGGCGAAGCTCGGCATGTCGACGATGTGGCTGGCGAGACCGATCAGCCCAATCCCGGCCCCGAGGCCGAGCAACGCGGTAGCGATCGGAAGTCCCATCGCGCTGAACGATCCAAAGCTGACGAGCAGGATCAAGATCGCGGCCGCGATCCCCACGATCGTGGCGAATCCGAGCGAGGCCTGCTGTGCCTGCTCGATCGCCTGGCCGCCGAGCTGGACGTCTAACGTGGCCGATCGAGCCGATTCGGCGGTCGTAATCACGCTGTCGACCGCGGCCTTTGGCAGCGCATTCGCGCTCTGATCAAAGCTAACGGTGGCAAAGGCGATCGTGCCGTCGCGGGAGACCGCGTGCTGGCCCTGGGCAAACGGACTGACCACGCCCGTGACGTGGGGCAGACCGGCGACGCGTCCGAGAGTCGTCCCGATAGCTGCACGATCAGCCGGGGCCGTGAGCTTGCCGGTCTTCGCGTGAAACACGATCTGGTCGGCATCCCCTGCCTGGGCAGGGAAGCTGCTCTTCAACAAGTCGACGGCCTGTTGCGAGCCGGTCCCCGGGAGCGTGAAGCTGCTGGCTGTCTTTTTCCCGACCGAGCTCGACACCGCGAGGATCGCGACCGTGGCGACGATCCAAGCCGTCACGACGAGCCGTCGGTGCCCCATTGTCCAGCGAGCGATTTTCACCATTCGATGCCAACTTTCACGAGTAGTAATTCTGCAAGCCATGCATTTATAACCAGACTGCACGCCAAAGTCAACACTCATTGCAAAATTTCCATTTGTGAAAGATCGCTGGTAACCTCAGAGCTACATGAGCTCCCTCGAAACCCCGAGGCTGGGTCTGCGGGAACGCAAGAAGCAGCAGACCCGCGACAGGATCGCCCGCGAGGCGCTCCAGCTGTTCGCCGAGCGCGGCTACGACGAAACGACCCTCGCCGACATTGCCTACGCTGCCGATGTCGCCCCACGGACGATCTTCGCCTACTTCGACAGCAAAGAGGACATCGTTCTGTGCAAGGAGCTCACGTTCCTCGACACACTGAAGCGCAAGCTCGACGAGCGTCCGCCGGGCACAACGACGGTCGATGCGCTCCGAGACTTTCTATCGACCATCGAACCGCCAGACGAGCAGGCGAAGCTGCGCAAGCAGATCCTCCAGGACAACCCTTCTCTGCAGATGGGCATGCACGCGCACCTCGGCCAGCTCGAGCCGATGCTCGCCGAATCGATCGCCACGGACCTCGGTGCCGAGCCCGACGACATCCGCCCGCTCCTGATCGCCGCCTCCATGACGGCCGCCTTCACGGCCGTTCGCGACCGCTTTCACGAGGCGGAATCCGCTGACGAGCCGATCAACCACGAGGATGGGATGGCGATCCTCGACGAGGTGCTCGAGTTCCTACGCGGCGGCCTCGAGGCGCTCCAGCGCTGAGGCGGCGACAAGCGTCGCCAGCAATACGGAGAATCTGAGTCAGCCGGAGTCGTGCGCGTCGGCGAGGCGGCCCTCGAACTCGCAGATGCGGTCGAGGAGCTCGCAGACGAGGACGGCGCCGGCGTGGTTGAGGCCGAGGTCACGCCGTAGCCGCTCGGCTTTGGCCAGTCGCGCGGCGCAGGTGCGCGCAAACAACGGTGCTTCGCTCGTGCCCGCACACGGATCAAAGAGCCCAAACGAGAGATAGCGGCGAGCGAGCGCGATTCGGACTCCAGCTTGTCGCGCGACAACCGTCAGCTCGACTCCCTCCTCGACGGTAGCCTCGAATGTCGCTCCCGGCGGCGTTCGGCGAGCGCTCATCGTCGACCCTCACGCGGGTCGAAATGCGAATCCGCGGCGAGCCTCTCGAAAAGGTCTCGCTCCTCGTCGGACAGCTCCTTCGGGACGGCGATCTGAACCGTGGCGTAGAGGTCACCGCGCCCGCCGCCGCGCGACGGCAGTCCGCGACCCCGCAGCCGCAGACGCCGCCCGCTCGAGGACCCGGCCGGCACCCGCACCTGCGCGTTACCGCTCAGCGTGCGGACCGGCACAGTCGCCCCAAGCGCGGCCTCCCACGGCGTGACCCGTACATCCACCTGCAGGTCATCGCCCTCCCGGCGAAAGCGAGGATGAGGCCTAAGGTGCACCAGAAGGTAGAGATCGCCCGCCGGTCCCCCACCGCGACCAGCGGCACCTTTACCGGCGATGCGAATGCGCTGACCTTCACGCACCCCGGCCGGGATCTCGACCTCGAAGCTTCCCTCACCATCGAGGGAAAGGCGTCGCCGCCCGCCTGCGAGCGCCTCCTCGAGCGAGAGCTCGAGTGCCGCCTCACGATCGCGGCCGCGGAGGGGTCCGCCGTCGGCCACCCGGGCGTCCTGACCAAACAGACGCTCAAAGAAGTCGGAGAACCCGCCCTCGCCGAACTCGACGCGCGCGTCGGAACCGAAACCCGAGCGCCCGAAGAGGTCCTCGAAGTCGGCCATGTCTGGAGCTTCGGCGCCGGCGCGTCGCTGATCGCCGAGACGGTCATAGACCTCGCGCTTCTCCGGATCGGAGAGGACCTCGTAGGCCTCCCCCACCTCCTTGAAGCGCTCCTCCGCGTCGCTCTCGCGATTGATGTCCGGGTGGTGCTGGCGAGCGAGCTTTCGGTAGGCGCGGCGAATCTCATCTGAGCTGGCGTCCCGCGGGACGCCGAGCACCTCGTAGTAATCCTTGAATCCGACCGACATCAGTGGCCGGCGATGTCGCCGTCGCGCTCGGGCGGAAAGCCGTTCTCGGTCATCGCTCTCCTCGCATGTGGGGTTAGCAGCAAGGTACTCCTGGGCCTTCACGTTTGGACGGCTGCGGGACGGGTACCCCGTGAGCGGTTATCACATAGGAGGTCAGGGGAAATGTCAGAGCGGATCGTGGCCGTCGTCCGCGACGAGCCCAAGCGAGGCTTGGGCTTCGCGCTTGGTCTCGCGGCGCTGATCGCGGCAATCGTGTTGGTTGTGAGCGGACTTTCGGGAGCGCCAGGCGCGGTGGCCAAGGGCCAGCGCATCGATCGCGCCGGCGGCGGAACCGCGTCGCTCGGTCCGGCGCAGATCAACGCCAACGTCGGCCGACTACTCGGCCAGATGACCGTGGCGGAGAAGTTCGGCCAGCTTGAGATGGCGGGGCCGAGCACGCCAACCGGCAGCGATCTGATTCCGCTGGCCGAGAAGGGAAAGATCGGCTCGGTGCTCGATCTGACCGGGGTGGACAACATCAACACCGTCCAGAAGGCCGCGGTCAAACACTCGCGGCTCCACATCCCGCTGATTTTCGGGCTCGACGTGATCCACGGCTACCGGACGATGTTCCCGGTGCCCCTGGGCGAGGCGGCGAGCTGGGATCCGAAGCTAGTGTCGAATGACGAGTCGGTGTCGGCCGACGAGGCGAGCGCGGACGGGATCAAGTGGACGTTCAACCCGATGGTCGACATCAGCCGCGATCCCCGGTGGGGACGAGTGGTGGAGGGCGCCGGCGAGGACCCGTTCCTGGGCTCGGCGATCGCGGCCGCGAAGGTGCAGGGCTATCAGGGCTCGGACTTCTCCGCGCCGGACAAGCTGGCCGCGACGATCAAACACTTTGGCGCCTACGGCGCTCCGGTCGCCGGCCGCGAATACAACACGGTCGACATGTCGACCCAGCAGCTCTTCAACGACTACCTGCCGCCATACAAGGCCGCCGTCGACGCCGGTGCTGCGACCGTGATGAGCTCGTTCAACTCGTTGGATGGGGTTCCCAATACGGCAAACCCCTACATGCTCATGACGATCCTGCGCGATGAGTGGGGATTCGGCGGGGCCACCATCAGCGATTACCAGGCGGTCCAGGAGCTCGAAGACTTCGGCTACGCCTCGAACGGCGCGGACGCCGCGCGGCTGGCGCTGACCGCGGGCGAGAACATCGAGATGGCGGTCACCATCGGGCCGACCACCGGCAACCCGATCTTCTCCACCTACGAGACCTACGGGCCGAAGCTGCTGCGCGAGGGCAAGATCACGCTGCCCCAGCTGAACGACGCCGTGCGCCACGTGCTGACGCTCAAGTACCTGGCCGGCATGTTCACCGACCCATATCAGGGCAGCGATGCGCGGGTGAAGAAGGACGAGCTGACCTCGGCCCACTTGTCGGCGGCGCGGTCGATCGCCGACGAGTCGATGGTGTTGCTCAACGACAACAACCATGCGCTTCCGCTCAGCACTAGCACGTCGAAGATCGCCGTGGTGGGGCCGCTGGCTGACGACGCGCTCGATCAGCTCGGCCCGGATGTGCCGATCGGTTATGACACGACCCCGGCCGACCTGAAGACGACCGACAAGATCGTCACGGTGGCGGACGGGATCAAGAGCGCCGACCCGGGCGCCTCGGTGACCACCGTGCCGGGGTGCGCCACGTTCACCGTCACCGACCCGTGCAACGAGACGGGCGGATTCGGTGCGGCGGTGTCGGCGGCGCAGGCCGCAGACGTGACTGTGGTCGTGGTCGGTGAGCCGGCGGGCGACACCGGCGAGGCCTCCTCGCGCACGATGCTCGGTCTCCCGGGACAGCAGCTCGCGCTCGTGCAGCAGATCGCTGCGACCCACAAGCCGTACGTGGTGGTGCTGATGAACGGCCGCCCGCTGACGATCCCGTCGCTGGCGAGCAACGCGCCGGCGCTGCTCGAGGCGTGGTATCCGGGCACCGAGGGCGGGGACGCGGTCGCCGACGTCCTGTTCGGGAAGGTCGACCCGAGCGGGAAGCTGCCGATGTCCTTCCCGGTCAACGTGGGCCAGATCCCGATCTCCTACAACGAGCTCCCGACCGGCCGGCCGTACTCGGCGACCAACAAGTACACGTCCAAGTACCTGGACGCGCCCAACACGCCGCAGTACCCGTTCGGCTACGGGCTCTCGTACACGACGTTCTCGTTCTCGGATCTGCATGCGCCGAGCAGCGTGTCCCGGAGCGGGACGTTCCATGTCACCGCCGACATCACGAACAGCGGATCGGTGACTGGCACGGACGTCGTGCAGCTCTACCTGCACGAGAGCGACACGACCATCCTCCAGCCCGTGAAGAAGCTCGAGGGGTTCCAGCGCGTGACGCTGGCGCCGGGCCAGACCAAGCGGGTGACGTTCACGCTCGGCCGCCAGAACCTCGGCTTCTACGACGAGCAGGGGCAGTTCGTGGTCGAGCCGGGTCCGTTCAACGTGTGGGTGGGAGACAGCTCGGCTGGGGTTGGCCTGAACTCGCCCGGGCTGCAGGGCATGTTCACCCTGAGTTAGGAAGATCCGGGCGCGCGGGAGCCTCCGCGGAGCCGCGATCGCGATCATCTCGGTCGCGGTCGCGGCCCTGCTGCCGGTGCCGGCGACGGCCACCGCTCGCGCCCGCGCTCTGACCAGGGAGCAGCGAGCTGTCCTGTACGGGATCGCTCAGGACACGTGGCGGTTCTACGCCGCCGACGTCGATCCGGTGACCCATCTGCCGCTCGACAACCTGGGGCCACGCTCGGCGAAGTCGCGATGCTCAAGCGCTACGACGGAATGCTCTACCAGTGGCACGACACGAACAACGGGGACGTCCTGCTCAACCCCGGCCAGGGCGACTGCACGGAGACGACGCCGTCGCAAACCAACTGTTGGTTCGTCTCGGCGGTCGACAACGGCTGGTACGCGTCCGGGCTGATCGAGGTTCGCCAGGCCCTGCCGGCGGTCCGCGGTCGCGCCGACAGTCTCCTGGCGCCGATGAACTTCTCGATCTTCTACGACAACAGGGCCCAGACCGGCTGTGACGTGAACTCCTCGCTGTCCGGCGACCCGCCCACCGGCCAGCAGTACGGCGGCTACTACGTAGACCACGGCCCGGCCGGCTACCACAACGGCGCGCTGTACAGCGACCCACGGATCTCGATGTACATCGGCATGGGTCGCCACCAGATGCCGGGCGACGTGTGGCGGCGCACGTGGCGCGCGCCGCCGCCCCAGCTCTGCCCCACCGACCCGGTCAACTCGAACACCGGGACCGGCTACTGGCAGACCTACACCGACCCGCAGTCCGGCAGACAGTTCCAGGTCTGGGAGGGCCACTACACCTACCCAGGAACCTCGCTCACGTTCGTGCCGACATTCGCCGGCGGCATGTTCGAAGGGCTCATGGCCAACCTGGTCGTTCCCGAGACGACCTGGGGCCCGCACAGCTTCGGTCTCGGCGACCTGCGGTGGACGCAGGTCCAGATCAAGTACGCGACCCGGGAGCTGCGGTATCCGGTGTGGGGGATGTCGCCGTCGAGCACGGCCGACGACACTGGCAACTACGGGGAATTCGGCGTCGAGGGCCTGGTGTTCCCGGCGAATGAAGCGCTCGCGTGGTGCACGAACTGCGCCACCGAGGACACGGTGTCCCCGCACGCCTCGGCGATCGCCCTGCCGATCGTGCCGCAGCAGGCCTACGCCAACCTGATGACCCTCCGAGCGGATTACCCCGGGATCTACACCTCGGACGGCGGCTTCTACGACGCGGTCAATCCGGTGACCGGGTCGATCGGCCACCGCCGGCTCGTGCTCGACCAGTCGATGATCATGGCCGCTCTGGACGATGCCCTGAACCGGAATGCGCTGCAGCGATACTTCGCGGCCGACCCGGAGTCGTGGGCCGCCCATCTATATCTGTCATACGAGCGGATGTCGATCCACTGACGGCAGTAAAAGCGTGACCGCTGCTTCTGCACTGGGAGTTTTGCGATCATGGGAGCGCAGCGAATGGGTGGGAAGGCCAACGTGACGGCGCTAACGGCGCGATCCCGGCGTGTCCTGTCGCTGGCCGCGGTGATGCTTGGATGTGGGCCGGCGGTAGGAGTGCTGATCGCGGCGCCGGGCGCAGCGGCCGCCACCGACTACGGCCAGGGTCGGCGGCTCGCGGTGGTCGCCCACGCCTCGGGCGCCGTGGAGGTGTACTGGCGGGGCGCCGAGGGCTATCTGTGGGAGAAAGCGGAGTCCGGCGGCCAGTGGCAAGGCGCGGTGCGCACCCCGATCGGAGGGCTCGCCTCGTCTCCCGCTGCCACGATCGGTTCCCACGGTTATGACTACGTGTTCTGGGAGGGAAGCAATGGCGATCTCCTGGAGGCGGCAAACTCCCGTACAGGGTGGCTCGGCCCGACCGACCTCGGCATGGGGCCGCTGGGCTCGCAGCCCACGGCCACCTCCATACCGAACTCGTCCGGAGTCGCCGAGATCGACGTCTTCTGGCACGGAAACCAAGCCGGCGCCAACCTGTGGCGGGCCTCGTACCTGACCGCGACCGGTAAGTGGAGCGGTCCGTCCGAGATTGGCGGCATGGGACCGCTCGGCTCCCCGCCGACCGCCACGGAACAGCAAACGTCGGCCGGTGCGCAGATCCAGGTCTACTGGAAGGGTGACGACGGCGCACTGTGGGAGGCGGACACGAGCGGCGGCACCAAGTGGAGCGGCCCGACGAGCCACGGCATGGGCCCGCTCGGCTCCTCCCCCGCCGTCGCGTCCTCGAGCTACGGAAACGAGAACGTGTTCTGGGGCGGCACGTTCGGGCGGCTGTGGCAGGCGAACTGGGACAGCACGAGCTGGAACGGCGTGAACTTGAACGGGCCGATATCGGTCGGGTTCGGTCCGATGGCCTCCGCGCCGACCGTGGCCGCGGCAGCGCCGAACGAGTACGACGTGTTCTGGGTCGGGACGGACTCCGACCTGTGGGAGGCCCAGTTGGTCAGCCAGACGTGGACGAGCGTTCAGAGCCGCGGGCCGATGGTCGCGGCCCAGACCGCGCCCGCGCCGGTTACGGTCCCGCAGCCGCCCAAGGCGCACGGTCGAAGGCGGCGGGTTCGAGTCGCCATCAAGATGCACTGGACGTACAGGGGGATCCACACGTGGCTGGACCGGATCCAGTTCGGCCGCCTCCCGGCGGGCGCGACGATCCGGGTGGCTTGCCACGGCCGCGATTGCCCGAGGCGACACTGGTCTACCGCCAAGCGCCGGCTGCGAACGCTGGCCAGGTCGCTCGAACGGCACCGCTTCCGCGCCGGGCAGCGGCTGACGATCACGATCAGCGTCCGCGGCTGGATATCCGAGCGCGCCGGTGTCCGCATCCGCAACGGCGCACTGCCCACAGCGAAGCTGCTCTAGCGGACATGGCTCCGCTCGGCCGCGGGACGACCTACTCGCGCGGCGCCGGCTCGTGCTCGAGCGTCTACGGACCGCCGGCCTGCCGGGGCGCGGCCGCGTCCGGTCCGTCCTCGCCCGGATGCTCGCGCGCGAGGAAGTCCTCGATCTCTGCGACGCGATCGCGGGAGCGCTCGGCGACGGCCAGGAGGTCGCTCATCGTCGCGACCTCCTCGATCTGCTCGGCGATAAACCACTGCACGAACTGCTCGGCGGCGAAGTCACGCTCGTCGCGCGCGGTCGCGGCCAGCGCGTTGATCTGCTCGGACACCTCGCGCTCCTGGTCAAGGGCCAGCGCCACCGGCTCTACGACGTCCGCGAAGGTCGTGCGCGGCGCGGTGATCCCCGGCGTGGTCACCTCCGCGCCGGTGTCCAGCAGATACTGGATCATCATCATCGCGTGGCTGCGCTCCTCCAGCGCCTGGCGGTAGAAGAACCCAGCCAACTGCGGCAGCGTCTCGGCCTCGTAGTACACCGCGCACGCGACGTACTGTTGGTGGGCGGCAAACTCGTTGGCGATCTGCTCGTTGAGCTTGGACGCGAAGACGCTGGCGGCAGGCATGCGCGCCGCAGCCTAACACGGTCACCCGGTCACCTTTAGCCCTCGGGGCCGATGAGTCTTCGGCAGAGGAGAGGTCAAAAGTGGCATGACGACAACACACAGACTTGAAACCGGCGAGGCCACCATCGCCTACGACCTCCACGGCGCGTTGCCCACCGCGGAGGGGCGCCCTCCGCTGTTCATGATCGGCCAGCCCATGACCGCCGGCGGCTTCAGCACGCTGGCGTCGTACTTTCCCGATCGCACCGTAGTCACCTATGACCCGCGCGGCCTCGGCCGCAGCACCCGCAGAGACGGCAGGGTCGACAATTCGCCCACGGTCCAGGCGAACGACGTCCACGCCGTTATCGAGGCGCTCGGAGCTGGCCCTGTCGAGATGTTCGCGAGCAGCGGCGGCGCCGTGACCGCGCTGGCGCTCGTGCCGGCCTATCCGGACGACGTCGTCACTTTGGTGGCGCACGAGCCGCCGCTGATCGCGGTGCTCCCCGACTATGCGGCGGCCGAGCGCGCCCGCGCCGCGGTCCGCGACGCGTATCAGGCGAACGGCTCGAATGCGGGCATGGCAGCCTTCATCGCGATGACGTCGTGGCGAGGCGAGTTCACCGACGAGTACTTCGCCCAACCCCCGGCTGACCCCGCCGCGTTCGGGATGCCGACCGAGGACGATGGCTCGCGCGAGGACCCGCTGCTCTCCGACCGCTCCTGGGCGATCACCCGCTACGGCCCCGCCTTCGACGCACTCGCGGCCGCGCCAACCCGCGTCGTAATCGCCGTCGGCGAAGAGTCCGAGAACACCTTCACGGGACGGACGTCGGTAGCGGCCGCCGGACGGCTCGGTCAGCAGGCGACCGTGTTTCCCAGCCACCACGGCGGCTTCCTCGGCGCCGAGTCCGGATATCCCGGCCAACCCGAAGCCTTCGCGCGCAGACTGCGCCAGGTGATGATGGGCGGTACTGGACTTGAACCAGTGACCCCCTGCTTGTAAGGCAGGTGCTCTACCAGCTGAGCTAACCGCCCCTCGCCCCGCCAACACTAGCGATCCGGCGTTTGCGCGGGGCACGTCAGTCGGCCTCGACGCACTTTGGACGCACATGCTCGCCACCGTCTTGACCGGTCGGTGCCAAGTGCCGCTAGGTGGTCAGGTGCCCGGAGGCCGTAGCTCGATCCAGCAGTCCCAGTAACTGTGCAAAGTTCGCAGTTCTTACACAACTCTTCCTGGCTAGGAGAGCAAAGCTGCCGATATATGTACAGGTGTTCGAAACGGTCTCTAGACCGCTCGGGGGCCACTGGCACCCCGAGACGGCAGACCGTCTGGCGGACCTCTGCGGGCAGCACGCCGGCAGGTGGCCCACCGCCACGCACGACGGCAAGGGCCGGCGTATCGACTCCGTCGGGGTTTCAACCACAGACGCCCTTCGAGGCGAAATTATTGAACCCAGATCCACCGGGCGGTGCGGCCCAGCGGATTGATCAAAGGAATGATCGAATGACTAAGACAAGTCCTGTATGTAGGGCTGCAGGGGGCCGTGGACGTTCTCACCACGGCGAGATGGCGGCGTCGCGTGGCTTTCGCGCCCGCCCGGCCGGGGAGATGAACAGCCAGGATCCCTCGATCGCAAGGGCAGTGGCCCGGGCCAAGTCGGGCGACGACGATGCCATCCGCTTCCTCTACCTCCGCTACAAGGACAACGTCTACGGTTACGTGCTGAGCATCCTGCGCGATGCCCACGAGGCCGAGGACGTCACCCAGACCGTGTTCGTGAAGCTGATCTCGGTGATCCACAAGTACGAGCCTCGCCACGTTCCGTTCACCGCGTGGATCCTCCGGGTGGCGCGCAACGTAGCCCTCGATTCGCTGCGCCAGCGCCGTCCGATGATGCCCTGCGAAGAGGTCAGGGAGAGCTCGCGTCCGGCTGATGACGTGAGCCACGACCGCCGGTGGGGACTCAAGCAGGCGCTCGAGACGCTGCCCGAGGATCAGCGCCACGTGGTCGTACTGCGCCATTTGGTCGGCCTATCCCCGGGAGAGATCGCCGACCACATGGGCCGCACCGAGTCCTCGATCCACGGGCTGCATCACCGCGCGCGCCTGGCGCTGCGCCGCGAGCTGATCCGGGGGGAGTGCGCACCGACCACGCGCCGCCGGCCAACCGCGGCGGCCGCGTAGCACCCGACCGGCACGCAGCCGGCGCTGGCCCACTCCGCCGTTTGAGGGAGGAGAGCAGCGGGCTCAGGAGATGGATGCACGGCGCCGTTGCCACCGTCGGCGGTGCGGCACTCGGGTCAGTCGGCGGTGCGGCGCGCAGCTCATCGCGACCTGCGCGAGCCCGGCAATCATGAACTTCAGCGCGTCAAACCGAGCGATCATCTGGTTCTCATCGCTCGGCGTCTGCCTCGCGGTCCTCGGCAGCAACACCAGCTCGGTGAGCGCATCCGCCAGATCCAGCGCCTCGCCGGCGTCGAGACCGTAGATGCACTGCACGCCGAAACGGATCATGAACCGGCGACGATCGCGAGCCCACATCCGGCCCGACATAGCGCGTCACCACCGGCCCGGCCGATCTTCTGGCCGATGACGCTGTGGTCGCGCCTCTTCCATGCGCATGTACGAGGCGACCCTAACGCGCGTCGACGCCACCACCGCCTCGATAGCGAAGCCTTGGGTCTCACGGACGACGTGGATCTCTTGGGCCTGGCAGAGCCGCGAATGCTCGATGCCGTTCGACCTCGAGTGGGGACACTTCGAGCTCCGGGCGCGCCGGATAGCAGCACGCCGACGAAGCCGCCCACACCGCGGGTCGGCACGATGCTCGAGGCTGTCTGGGGCTGGTGCCGTGAATGCCGCCCCCACGGCGCTCATTCCGCCGCGGGGGGCCAGGATGCACGGGTTCGTCGCAAGGGCTCTAGGCCTGAACCCGTTGTTCGAGTGACCACAACGAGAGAGATCGCGATGAAGAAGTTGGTTCCGGTGGCCGCTTTCGCCGTATTACTGCTGAGCGCTATCCCGGCGACGGCGAGCGCCTCGGTTCGTAGCTGCCACTATCCGTATGGTCACGGCCCTCGGAATGATGTAGACGTGCCGATTGGTGGCGTCAGCGTTAGAAATATGTCCTGTTCGGCCGGCCTTCGGGCGATCTCGCACGGACGCCTCGTGACCGGTCCCGCGGGCCTCAACACCAAAGGTTTTTAGGTGCTTGGCGTTGCGCAGTTCGGGTACCAGCGGCCTCGCCCTCGGTCAGACGATCCGCTGCGTGCGCGGAGCCGAGGGGTTCCGGTTCTCCTGGGCGACGTGATTACCGGCCACGCGCTTTCGCACGAATCCGAGACGCGGTCGAGCTCGTCCGCCAACCTGCGAGAACGCCGATGATCTCCGAGCATGTGATCGTCTAGCCGGAGATACATCTCAGCGCACCCAGCGGGGGGCAGCGGATCTATGGGACTCGTGCCGCTGCCCGGCAGCACCCTCAACGTGGGCAAGTCCGAGGTGCTCGTGGATGACGCCAAGATCGACACCGCCGAGCCGTGAGGTCGTCTACATCGATGCGGGATCTCGGTCAGACCAGGGCACCCGGACAATTCCCTGATGCCGTGGCCTGATCGGACGATCAGGAAATCAACAGGAAGGTCATGATGACCATCAAGAAGGTTCTACTCAGCGGCGCCTTAATGGGCATTGCTGTATTGGGAGTGGCCGGTCCGGCATCGGCATCGGTCCACTGGAACGTCAAGTGCGCCAAGCAGGTCAAGTTGCTCCGGGTCACCGGCACCAAGCTGGTGCTGCGTCCAGGCGACTGTGCTCGCACGCTGAAGCCGGGCCAGGAGTGGGTATTTCCGAAGGGCGTCATAGCGGTGTTGTTCGCTCGTACCACGGGCTCGCACCGGCAGCTTTTCCCGCCGACCGTGGAGAGCCCGCCGAACAGCAGCAATACGTTCTTGGAGTCCATCGCCCCGGGCCACTACGGCACCGAATTTCTGGCTCCGAGCCATCGCCCGAACGTACTGGAAACGGTCTGGGTCAAGGCGCAGCGGCCGTTGCTCGTTGTCGCTTCGTTCAAACCGTTCGCGGCTCCCAAGAAGCGAGTGCAGACCCGCTCGCGGTGAGAAGGTGACGTAGACCGGCGGCGGCGCGGGCTTGAGTCCTGCCCGCGCCGCGCGGCCGGTGCGGGGTTCAGTCCGGCCAGGCCGTTGGACCTAAGTGACCACGCCCGACCGCTGATCCAGGCCATCCCCGGACGATGTGGACCTCTGGCGCGGCGCGGTCGATCTACAACATGGACTCCATATCGGAGGTCCAGGGGTCGCCGGTGCTGGCGAATATGACGATCACGTGGTTGGCGAACATATGTTCCACGAGGGTCGTCGGAGCCGGCGGTCAGGGATTCGGTCGGAAATCTGGTGCACTCGAACGGCGCTCCGGCCCGGTGGCTGTGGACATCGACCATGTTCCGAGCAACGGGACCGCGAGCGGGGCACACACATTTAAGGAATGCGGCGCATCCGGTCGAACACCGGTCTCGCGGCGATCGGACGGTCCTTACGTGGCCGTTCGCGCCTCGTCGCGCATGGCGCTGACGACGGCGTATAGATCCTCGACGAGCGCCGGAGCGTCCTCGCCGTACGAGCGTTTCAGGGCCTTGTAGGCGGCGGCGTCGGCACGCGTGAGATT
This sequence comes from uncultured Solirubrobacterales bacterium, assembly GCA_963810015.1. GTDB lineage: Bacteria > Actinomycetota > Thermoleophilia > Solirubrobacterales > Solirubrobacteraceae > Palsa-465. Next base: position 1,216,302 of record CAWEMC010000024.1, on the reverse strand, counting down.
CGGCTTGCCGAACCCGAGCATCCCTCGCGTCTCCTCGCGCGACTGATCAAGGAGCCGGCGCAGCGCATTGGCCGCTCGCCAAGCGCGCTGTTCTAGTGTTGGTGGTCGCTCGACCCCGGGTGATCTCGTCAGCTCATCGCCGGCTAACGCACTGCCTCCATTCGTGACCGGTACGCGCGTACCGGCTCCCGTCGCCGCGGTGGAACCTCGGGCGCGTAGGACAGTCGGCTGGGAGATACCGAGCCGCTGAGCTAACTGCCCCTGGCGCCGTGATGGTACTGACTCTCCGGCGTCCGCCCAGCGCCGTGCCCCGCACCGCCTAGCTGTCGAAGCCGAGACCGAGCCGGTCGAGCGTCCGCAGCCACAGCCCGCGCCGGCCGCCATCGCGGTCGGCGGCCGCGAGCCGGTTGCGCGTCACCTGGATCACCGCGCTGCGAAGCGGCTCCGGCGGGAACGGAAGCGGCCGTCGGCGGACCATCGCCAGACGGCTCACGTCGGTGGCGCGGCCGTCGAGGAGGTCGAGACCCGCTCGTGCGCCGAAGCGGCTCGCGCCAACGCCGAGCCCGGTGTAGCCGAGCGCGTAGACGACCCGGCCGCCGAGCGCCTTGCCGAAGAACACCGAGAAGCGGCTGCACGTGTCGATCGCCCCTCCCCATCGGTGAGTGAACCGCAAACCTTCGAGCTGTGGAAACGTCGTGAAGAAGTGCTGGGAGAGCTTGGCGAACGTCGGCTCGCAGTCGTCGTACTGGGCGCCGACCGGCCCGCCGTAGCGGTAGACGGCGTCGTACCCGCCCCACAGGATCCGGTCGTCGGCGCTCAGCCGGTAGTAGTGGAACTGGTTTGCCATATCCCCGACGCCCTGACGCCCGTGCCAGCCGATCGAGTCGCGCTGCTCCGGGCTGAGCGGTTCGCTCATGAGCGCGTAGTCGTAGACGGGCGCGACGTACCGTCCGATCGCGCGCACCAACGGCGGGTAGGCACTGGTCGCGAGCAAGACCCGGCGGGCGTTGACCGCGCCCGCCAGGGTCAGCACCGATACGCCGGCGTTCGTGCGGCGGAGATCGCGGACCGCACTGCCCTCAAAGAACTGGACGCCGGCGCGGACCGCCGCCGACCGGAGGCCGTCCGCGAGCTCGCCCGGGTGAACGAGGGCGGATCCTGTCCGCGTCCACAGCGCCCCCAGAAACAGCGGCGAGTCGAGCTGGGCGCACGTCCCGGCCCGGTCCAGCACCTCGGCGTCGTGGCCGAACCGTCGCGCGAGCTCCGCATCCTCGTCCAGCTCCGCGAGCTGGTGCGGCTCCAACGCGACGACGAGATCACCGGTGGCCTCGAACTCGGCGTCGATCTCCAGCGTCTCCAGATCCTGGGCGAGGGCGTCGAAGTTCTCGCGTCCGAGCCGCTCGAGCTGCCCGAGCTCCTCGGGGAATCGGGCCAGGCCGTTGCTGATCCCGTGGGTCAGGGACGACTGTAGGAAGCCCCCGTTGCGACCGCTCGCCCCGTCCCCGCAGCGCGTCGCCTCGACCACGACGACCTCGCGCGTGGACGCCAGCTCCTTCGCGTACAACGCCGCCCACAGCCCGGTGAAGCCACCGCCGACGATGCATAGGTCGGCGCTATGGACCCCGGTCAACGGCGGGTGCAGCTCTCGCGCGGGCAGGCTGTCCAGCCAGAACGGCCGCGGCACCGCGTCGGCATATGCGGCCCGGTGTAGAGGAGTCGGAGGGCTCTGTGGCCACGGTGAGGTCAAATCACGATCGTAATTCCCGCGCCTGGGTGGCGTCAGTGGACGACGCGACGGAACTTCCTCGAAAGCTGGCCGGTAGTGCCATGGCCGTGGCTGGCCAGGCCCGTGATTCCCAGCAGGATCACGAACACCCCCGCGAGCAGAGCGAGGCCCGCGAGCAGTATGGGCCACCACTTCTGGAGCAGGTCGCGCCCTGTGGTGAGCACGCTCTCGGCCCGGTCTCCGGCGAACGTGAGCACCCCGAGGATCGCCAGCAGCGGCAGCACGAAGCACACGTTGTAGAGCGCGACATAGAACACCTGGTGACCCGGGCCGTATCCGGATCCGACGATCGCGGCGATCGCGGCGAAATACGGGAAGGCCGTCGGGAGCTCAACGGCGGCGATCGTCACTCCGAGCAGCGCGCTCGACTTGCCCCCTGCGGATGGCGTCGGCAGCTCGCGTCGCGCAAGGCTCGTGCGCTTGTGCCAGAGGACGGCCGCGCCGATGAGCATGACGGCCCCCGCGGTGAGCTCGATGATGTACCGCACGGTGGGATGCGGGTGCGGCACGAGCGCGAGCACGGCCTGACCCGGTCCGAGCGCGACGATCGCGCCACCCGCGAAGTTGACCACGAACACGCCGAGCGTGAACTGGAGCACGCTCCTGCGCCCGTGCTCGCCCGTGGCGAGGTACAGCGCCGGCGCGATCGTGCTCGGGTTCATCGAGTCCGCCAGAGCGATGGACACCACGACGCTGAGCAACCGAATCATCACGGGAGATCATCCCGAGATCGGCCGACGATCTCATCGCGCGGTTCGGGGGAGGCGCCGGCGGATTAAACCGACCCGATCGGGTCCAGCATCCGGTGCGGGCCATCCAGCGCCACGGCGACCGGATCGTCGCGGACCCTACCGCGGTCCGGACGTGGCTCGCTCACGACGTCCTCGACCGCCGGCGTCAGCTCGCACGCGGGGCAGGCCCCCGCGTCGTCGAGCAACGTGCCGCAAGCCACGTGCCGGAACAGACGACTGTTCTCGTCGCGATGCTGACCGCCCCACACGGTCAGGGCGTGGAGGACGGGCCATAGCTCGCGCCCGGCCGCGGTCAGCTCGTACAGGTGGCGACCATCGTGATCGGGGTCGGGCGTGCGCTCGAGGATCCCGTTCCGCGCGAGCCCGGCCAGACGATTGGAGAGGACCGCCTTCGGAATGTCGAGGTGGGCCTGGAAGTCGCTGAAGCGACGGACGCCGAACAGCGCGTCGCGAACGATCAGGAGCGTCCAGCGCTCCCCGACGACCTCGAGCGAGCGGGCGATCGCGCAGTCCTGCCGTTCGTAGTCCTTGCCGAGCATCGAGCGCGAGTGTAGCAATCTTGGGTTCAATGAGCGAACCTGGATGTGCTAGCGTACGCGAGGTTCGTTCATTGAACCTGTATGGGAGGCTCGTGATCACCGAGAACGCTTACCCAACCCCGCTGGCGCTCCTCCGCCGGCGCACGGCTACGGCTTCGCCTGCGGAGAGCCCGGCCCGGACGCTCACAGTCGCGGCCTCGGCGACGCTCCTGGTGCTGGCGGTCTTCAGCGCGCCCGTGCCCGACGTCCGCGAATCGATCCTGGCCCTGCGCGGCGGGGTGTCCGGCCAGACCTGGGTGCTCAGCGGGATGAGCCTGGGCATGGCTGCCGTCCTGCTGACCGCCGGCGCGCTCGCCGACGATTTCGGACGCCGGCGCGTTCTCGTATGGAGCACGACGCTGCTCGCGATCGCTAGCGCGATCGGGGCCGTAGCGCCCAACGTCAGCGTGCTCGTGGCGGCCCGCCTGCTCCAGGGCGCCGCCGGTGGCGGCGTGGTCGCGTCGAGTCTCGGGGCAATCGGGCATTCCTTCCCTGCGGGGGCGTCACGAGCATTCGCCACGAGCGTCTGGGGCGCGGCGGTCGGCGGCGGCATCGCCCTCGGCCCGGTCCTGGGCGCGACGCTGACGACGTCGCTCGGGTGGCGGAGCAGCTACTGGTTGCAGGCGCTCGGCGCGGCCCTGCTCGTCCCCGCCGCGGCCAGGATCGCCGAGTCGCGGAGCGGCCACCGGCGCCGAATCGATGTTCCCGGAGCGATCGCGCTGACGGGCGCGATGGCATCGCTGACCGCGGGTCTGATCGAGGGGCGGACGAGCTGGACGAGCCAGATGACGGTGGCGCTTCTCGCGATCGGCGTCCTGTCGCTCGCGCTCTTCGCGAGCATCGAGCTCCGCCGTCAGGAGCCGATGCTCGATCTGCGGTTGTTGCGGCAACCGTTGTTCGTGGCCTCGCTCAGCGGGGCCCTGTTCACCGGCTTGGCCGTGATCGGGGTGATGAGCTTCTCGCCGACGCTGATGGAGCGGGGCTTGGGCATCCCCCCGATCGACAGCGCACTCGTGCTGACGGCGTGGTCGGCGACGAGCATGGCCGTCGCCATTCTGGCCCGCAGGCTGTTCGTCCGGATCGACTCCCCGGCCGCGCTCGCCATCGGCCTGGCGCTGTGCGGTATCGGCGAATTCGCGCTCAGTCGCCTCGGGACGAGCTCCTCGTGGGCGGCCCTGATACCCGGACTGGCGATCGCGGGCATCGGCAGCGGCCTGGCGAACCCGGCGCTGGGCCGGCTCGCCGTCGAATCCGTCCCGCGGGAACGCGCGGGCCTCGGAAGCGGGTCGAACAACACCGCGAGGTACATCGGCGGAGCCGCAGGCGTCGCCCTGGTCGTGCTGTTCGTGTCCGGCGGCGGCGCCGACGCACGGCACGAGTTGCTCAGCGGGTGGGATCTGGCGACCGTCGTGTGCGGAGCCCTGTGCCTGCTCGGCGCACTGATCGCCGTCTTGTGCGGCCGCGCCGTCTCCGCCCAGAACGGTTAGACGCCGGCGTCCCGGTTCCGGCGTACGAGGGAGTCGACGGTCGCCGCTACCAGCAGCACCACCCCTGTGGCGATGAACTGCCCGGCGGCGGTGATGCCCATCAGCGCAAGGCCGTTGAACACGACACCGATCACCAGCCCGCCGAGCAGGGCATGGACCGGCTTGCCGCGGCCGCCGAACAGGCTCGCCCCACCGATCACCGCGGCCGCCACACCGTAGAGCGTGTACGTGCCTCCGTCGACGGAGGTCGAGATCGATCCCAGGAACGAGATATAGACCAGGCCGGCGATCCCCGCGGTCATGGCGCTGAACGTGAAGGCGATCCTGCGCACCCCCTGGACCTTGATACCGGCCCGGCGCGCCGCCTCGGGATTGGCGCCGATCGCGTACATGTAGCGCCCGAGCCGGGTCCGTCCGAGCATCACCGTGTAGATGAGCAGGACGACCAGAACGAACGGGACCACCCACGGCACACCCTTGAGCGGCGTCAGTAGCCCGCGGTTGAGGTTGCAGATGTAGACGAGCACGACCCCGGCGATCGCGGTGATCCCGACCGTCAGCGCCGTGATGCTGAGCGGCGGCGCGGTCAGCCCTTTGGAACGCCGGCGCGCCGCGGTCCCGAGCGACACGGCGGCGAATATCGCGAGCGCGACCACCAGGACGATCCAGCCGAGGGCCGGGCTCATGTTGTCGTTCACGAGCTTGAAGATGGGGCTCGAGTTGTCGACCGAGATCACGCCGCCGACGGCCGTCTTGTCGATCGTGGCCAGCTCGATCATCACGCCTTCAAAGACCAGCAGACCGGCGAGCGTGACGACGAACGACGGCACGTGGAGGCGCGTGATCAGCGAGCCCTGGATATACCCGATGACCGCGGTTGCGCTGACGCCGGCGATGATCGCCAGCCACCACGGGAAGCTGACCGGGGGGGCGGCAAGCTCGGCGATCGCGAACCCGCCGACCGCGAGCACGAAGCCGATCGACAGGTCGATCTCCGACAGAATCAGAGCGAAGAGCTCGGCGGCGCCCAGCAGGATGTAGATCGACGACTGCTGGAGGAGGTTGACCAGGTTCAGCGCCGAGTCGAACTTCGAGCGCTCGGCCTGGAAGAAGATGATGATGACGATCAAGCCGAGGACGATCGGCAGCGCCCCGCTGTCGCCGCTGCGGATCCGCCGGCCCCACGCCCGCAGGTAATCGCCGAGGGAGTCGGCGAGCACCTCCGGCGCGGCCGCCGTGATGTCGAGATCGCTCTCCGGCGCTGCGGTGGCGTCCTCCTCCTGCTCGGTCGAAAGCGGCGGCTCTTCCAATTCGGAGGGGGTACCGGTGGATGAAAACTCGTCTGGCATCAGCCCTCCCGTCCGGTCTCCGCCGGCGGCCCGGCCTCGCTCGTCGCGCGCTCCGAGCGCCCGGTCGTCATGTAGTCGACGACGGAGTTCGGCTCGTACTCGGACGCCGGTCCCTGGGCGACCATCTGCCCGAGATACAGAACCACGATACGGTCGGCGACGGCGAAGACGTCGTTGAGGTTGTGGGAGACGACGAGCACGGCGACGCCCTGGGAGGCGAGCCGCTTAATCAGGCTCAGCACCTGCCTGGTCTGCGCGACGCCCAGAGCCGCCGTCGGCTCGTCCATGATCACGAGCTTCGCCTTCGACATCACGGCCTTGGCGACCGCGACCGACTGACGCTGACCTCCTGAGAGCGACGCCACGGGCAGGCGGATCGACCGGATCGTCTTGACGTTCAGCTCCTTGAGTGTTTCGCGGGCCGTTATCTCCATCGCGGGCTCGTCGAGCAGACCGCGATGGAGCGGCTCGTGGCCCAGGAACATGTTCGCGACGATGTCGAGGTTGTCGCAGAGCGCGAGGTCCTGGTAGATCGTCGTGATGCCGGCGTGCTCCGAATCGCGCGGACCGTGGAAATGGACCGGTTTGCCCTCCCACAGGATCTGGCCCTCGTCGGGTGGCCACAGTCCGGCGATCGTCTTGATCGTGACCGACTTACCGGCGCCGTTGTCGCCGGTAAGCGCCGTCACCTTCCCCGGCGGGACGTCGAAGTCGATGCCGCTCAGCGCCTGTACGGGACCGAACCGCTTGACGACCCCGCGCAGAGACAGCAGCGGGGTCCCATTGGATCCAGCGTCACCGGACGCTGTGGTCGTCGGGGTGTCCGAAGTGCTCATCTCTCCCCTCGTTGCACGGGTCCCTTCTACCCATCAGAAGGGACCCGTGCACACTACCGCACTAGGGGTTTCGGATCAGCTCGTGATCCCCGCCGCCTTGCAGTCCGCCGCGTACTTGCCGGCACACAGCTGCGCTGTCGGGACGAACTTGTCCTTGACGATCGTGGCGTTCATGTTCGCCGGCGTTACCCAGATCGGGGTCAGCAGCGACGACGGCACCGACGCATGCGTCATCGGGTCAACGGTCACACCGTTCAGCAGGCCGGACGGCGCCTGCTTGCCCGCCCGGAGGTAGAGCGCGACCGCAATGGCCGACTGGGCCTCCAGGTAGATCGGCTTGTAGACGGTGCCGCACTGATATCCGGCGAGGACGTTCTGCAGGCCCGTCAGCGTCGCGTCCTGCCCCGTCGTCGGGAACGTCTTCGCCTTGACGCCGTGGCTCTGCAGATAGCTGATGATCGGCGCGCCGGTCTCGTCGTTCGGGATGACGGCCGAGTTGATGTTCGAGTGGGCGGTGAAGGCACCCTCGAACTCGGTCAGCGCCTGCGGAGGCATCCACGTTCCGGCGGTCTTTGTGACCAGCTTGTACTTGCCGGACGAGAAGAGCGGGTTCAGCACGCTGTAGTAGCCCTGCGCGAACAGCGTCGCGTTGTTGTCAGTCACGTCGCCGTGCATCACGACGACGTTCGGCTTCGAGACATGCCACGCCTGGACGCAGCTGACGAACCCCGAGCCGATCAGCTGACCGACGCGGACGTTGTTGAAGCTGACGTACTTGGTGCCGGGAGGACTTCCGAGCGTTAGGCGGTCGTAGTCGATCACCGCGACGCCGTGTGCCTTGGCGTAGCGCGTGACCGTGAGGCCCGTACCCGAGTCCTCTGGATCGATCAGCAGCACCGTGGCGCCGTTGGTGATATCGCTCTGGGCGTCGGTCACGAAGGTCGAGTCGCTGCCGAGGGCGTTCTGGACGATGATGTCCGAACTCGAAAGCCCTGCCGCCTCGGCGGCCTTCTTGATGTAAGGCGCGTCGAACTCGACGTAGCGCGTCGAGCTCGTCGTATCGGGGAGGATCGCCGCGATCTTCCCGTGACCGGCCGAAGTTATCGACTTCAGCCCGGCCATCGCCGAGAAGTCGTTCGTAAGTGAAGTGGTCGAGATGCTCGGCGTCGACGAACTGGTCGAGCTCGAGGTAGTGGTGGTGGTTGTGGAACTCGATGACGAGCTGCCGCACCCCGCAGCCACTAAGGCCATCGCAGCCGTGAGCACAATGGCTCCGAACCAACGTGTACTCAACTTGCACACTCCTCTCTCATCGGCGCTCGCCTTCTGAGCACCGCCTGGATAGCAAAGCGCTGGGGTTTCCCCCGCGCCGTTACCGTCGCAGACGGCGCCCGGCTTGTCCAATCAAGTTAACTGATCGTAAACCCGGAACGCGCCTGTGGGTGCTTTATTGCGCTAAGCACCTAAAAATGGAGCCAAGGAGCAATCCCGGCTCAATCTGTAACCCTGTACAGAGTTAGTAAAAGGTCACCCTAGATGCCCTCGGCCAGGGCGACCGACTAGCATCGCCGCCGGCCATGGACCTAGGCATCAGCCAACTCGCCGACGGCTTCGCACGGGTCGTCGGCGACCTATCCGGCGACCGTCTCGAGTCGATCATGCGAACGCCGCTGCGTCGCCCGCTCCTCGACGCGATCTTTTGGCAGATGCCAAAGCACCTCGACCGTACGCGCGCCGCACGGCTGACCGCGACCGTCCGGTGGCGGATCACCGGCCGCCAGGACCGCCACGTCGACGTCTACGACCTCGCGATCAGCGATGGCCGGTGCCAGGTCAGCCGGGGCGCCGGGAGCGCGGAGCCCCAGGTCACCATCACCGTCGACCGCGTGGAGTTTCTGCGCCTGATCACGGGCCACTCCGACGCGCTCAAGGCGTACTTCACGGGACGACTCGCCCTGTCCGGCGACATCATGCTCGCGGCCAACCTGATCTCGCTGTTCCGGATCCCGAGTGGCGGCTCGTCGCGCCCCGCTTGACGCGCGTCGTCGTGCCTGGTCGAATCGTCCCCGAAATCAGACCAAAGGAGACGAGATGTCGGTAATCATGGCGCTGCGGGTCACGGCCGATCCAGCGCGAGTACAGGAAGCTCTCAACAGCGATCCCGACAGGCTGAGGGGGATCGCCCAGCGTTCCCGAGACGCCGGGTGCATCCACCACCAGTTCTTCGCCAACGAGGCCGGTGGCGAGGTCCTCGTGGTCGACGAGTGGCCCGACGCCGCCTCGTTCATGCGGTTCTTCGAGGACGGCACTGACATCGCCGAGCTGATGGCGGAGGCCGGAGTCACCGAGCGGCCGACGCCCGTGTTCTGGCGCGAGCTGGACACGCCGGACAAGTTCTAGGTAGCCAGGCCGGGGGGCGCGGCGATACACAGCGCCCCCCGGCTTGACCCTCGAGGCAGAGCCCCCTTACGGAACGCTCATCCTTTGGCGTGCCTCGTGAACTCGATGACCTGCTGGAACGTCGAGCGGTTGGTCCAGCGCATCGTGAACGGGATCAACCCGGGGATGAAGTGGATCCGCTCGCCGGTGGCGCTCGAGTACCACGCGTTCGGGTTGGGGCCCTCGGTCGCCTCGAGCTGGTTCGCCGCGGCCTGGATCGCCGCCCACAGCGAGGTCCGGCACGCGCTCAGGTTGCCGTTGCCACAGTAGCGCCGGCTGAACTTGCCGCGGACCTTCATCCCGACCTCGGTCCGGAGGTCCTTCGATACGTAGCCGTACCAGCCGGGGTCGAATGACGGCGTACTGCTGGTCGGCATCATCTGCTCGAGGTTCGTGGTCAGCGGGCCGAGCACGGGCTGCATGACCGCCAGCGCGATCCCGTTCCACGCCGTGTCCATGACCGCCGCGCCGGGCGCATCGATCTTCCCGTCGAGGTTGAGGTCGATACGACTGGCCCCTTCCGCGCGCCACTGGTCGATCAGGTCGGCGGCCTCGGCCGCCAGCTTGCTCGGAGCCGGTCCGCCGTCGAGGACCTTCCTGATGATCGGCCACACCTCGATCACGCGCAGATCTTCGGTGGCGGCGCGATTCATGATCGAGACGTCGTCGTTCTCGTGCATCCCCTTCCTGAACCCGCGGTAGAGCTGCACGCGATGGACCGGGCCGTAGTTGTAGTTGTCCGACGCCGATCCCCACCCCGGCGCGGGCTTGTTGTTCCAGTTGGTGAGGACGTCGGAGCGGGGCTCGATCATGTGCGGGTGGCGGTTCAGCGGCAGCCAGCCACGCCAGTCGTACTTGCCGGTGCCGAGCGCCGGGAGGCTCGGGTCGGTGCCCTTGGCCATGATCGGCAGCCGGCCCGAGGAGAAGTACGCGATGTGCTTGCTGTCGATGTAGGGCCAGTTGAACGTCGTGCCGAAGTGATTGACCGCCCGGAAGAACTGCTCCGGGTTGTGCACGCGGTTTGAATCCAGATCGCTGAGCGCGATCTCGCCGTACGGCTCGTCCCCCCGCGTCGAGCGGTCGAGCGTGACGGCGTAGGGACGACCCTGCACGGTCACCGTGCCGCTGACCGGACCGTGGGCGGTGTAGTAGAAGGTGAGCTCGCGCGCGGGTTGGCCGTCGCCCGCCCCCAGCAGACCGGCGTCGAAGAACTTCATAGGGCGGCAGCGGCCCTTGTAGAAGTAGTCCTTCGAGTCACGCGTCGGGGGGCTCCCGTCCGGGTTGCACAGCTTCTCGAGGAACTGCTGCTCGTTCTCGGAGTCGGCGCTCGTGAGGCTCCACGCGAAGTCCCTTCCCCGTCCGATGAACACGTACGGAGAGATGGGCGCGATGATCCCCTCCGCGTCGATGCCGCCGCCGTGGAGGTCGCCCTGCATGACGATCTCGGGGTAGTAGTACCCGAGCTGCGGGCCCATCACGGCGATCGGGTGGTGGTTCGCCGAGTACTTGTGGCCTACGATGATGAAGTTCGACGCGAGCTTGTGCGTGGTCTCCTGCACGGCCATCGCGGTCGTCTCGGCGGCGCTCTCCGAACCGGGGTCAATGACCATCGCCCCGGGGGTCGGGCCCTTGGGCACGCCGTCGTAGGGGAACGGTTTCTTGATCGTGGTCGGCGCCTCGGGGTCGTTGACCTCGCGCAGATCGCGGAACACCTTCAGCCCTGCCTTGCGTCCGAGTCGCTGCTCGAGACGCGCGAGAAAGTCCGAGTTGGCGACCTCATTGCCGCCCCCGTTACCGAAGATCGAACCGATGAACGCGAACCCCGCGATCGCGTCGGTCAGCTTCGCCTTCGGCAGCGTCGCACCCGACTGCTGAGTTGCCGAGTAGGCGTTGATGCCGTTGACCCAGTCCTGGAGATCGCGCAGCACCTGCCGGCCCTGCCGGCCCGCCCGCCGCAGCACGTTCTCCTGGCGCGCCACGAAGTTGATCGTCTGCTGGCTCGGGGTGAACGAGCGGCCCGACGTCACAAGGCCGAAGGGGTTGATTCCCGGCACGTCGAGCGTCGCCAGATAGGCCGGGCCGAGCCCCTCCAGCAGGAGGAGTTCGCGGTCCTCCGCCGCGACCCATCCGGAGCCGAACATCACGTCGGCGCGCGTACGGCCGTAGATGTGCGGGATGTCGTGCGAGTCGCGGTAGATCGTCAGGCCGGGCTTGGGGCGTTCGACGCGAATAACTGGCCCCTGCACGCCGAACTTCTCCGACAGGTAGTAGCGGTTGAGGTCCGCCATCGTCACGTGGCCCTGGAGCGGCGTGAGCGCGTCGTAGAGCTGCCCCTGGTCCGTCGAGTACTGGTTGGTCGGCAGGCCTCCCCACTCGCCCGGGGCGAGGATGTCGTACGCAGGTCCCGAGTAGTCGAGCCGTGCCTGCGCAGGCGCGACGAACACCACGACAGCGATGGCGGTCGCAAGCAGACCGCTGAAAAATGTTGGACGCACCGCGTAACTCGCCTTTTCTGGACTCAGATCTCGGGCCGAGACTCTTTCAGGTCCAGCTCTTAGATGACGCGGTTCACCGTCTCGTTCGAGATCGTGCCGTCGCTACGCTCGACCCGTGGCGTTGTCGACCCGGCCCGGACGGGTAGATTCAGGCTGACCGTGGCCAACCGACATGAGCACTGAGGGCAGGGCGGCGCTCGTCACTGGCGCCGCGAGCGGGATCGGACGAGCGGTCGCGGCCCGCCTCGAGGAGGCCGGGATGCAGGTGCTCGCCGTCGATTTACGCCCCGACCCCGACGGGCCCGGCACCGCCCACCAGGCCGACCTGACCGACGAAGCCGCCAACGCGGCCGCGGTCACCGCCGCGCTCGAGCGCTTCGGCCGGCTCGACGTGGTCGTGCCGAACGCCGGGGTGCAGCACGTCGCACCCGTCCAGGAGTTTCCGGTCGATCGTTGGCAGACGATCATCGCCCTGATGCTGACGAGCCCGTTCCTGCTCGCGCGGGCGGCATGGCCGGCGCTGACGGAGAGCGACAGCGGGCGCTTCATCGCGATCGCGTCGGTGCACGCGCTCGTCGCCTCACCGTTCAAGGCCGCGTACGTCTCGGCCAAGCACGGGCTGCTCGGACTCGTCAAGACCCTCGCGCTCGAGGGTGCGAGCGACGGGATCACGGCGACCGCCGTCTGTCCCGGGTACGTCCGGACGCCGCTCGTCGAAGGTCAGATCGCAGCTCAGGCCCGCGCGCACGGGCTCCCCGAGGACCGCGTCCTCGAGGAGGTCATCCTTGCGCCGCACGCGGTCAAGGAGCTGATCGAGCCGTCCGAGGTCGCCGAGGTGGTCGCGTTCCTCGCCGGCCCCGCTGGGCGCGCCTTCACCGGCGTACCGGTGACGATGGATCAGGGCTGGACCGCCCGGTAAGGATCCCGGGCAGCGCCGGATTCAGGAGTACCGCCGCACCTCGGCCAGCAGCGCCGGCCAGTGGTCCGCGAGCGCCTCGTGACCCATGAACAGGCCGAGATGGCCGCCGGGGGTGATGTCCCGGCATACGTGCTCGGCAGGCGTCGATGCGTGATCGGCCAGGGCGAAGACCTGGTCGGGCGGCGTGATGTGATCGGTCGCGCCCGCCAGAAGATTGAGCGGCATGTCGATCCGTGCGAGATCGACCTGCTGGCCACCGATCGTGAGCGCGCCGGCGACGAGCTCGTTGTCGCGGAAGAGGTGGCGCACGATCCACAGGTAGAACGCGCCGGGGATGTCCTGAGTGTGCTTGAACCAATCCTCGAACTCCCGGTAGCGCGCCACGTGGGCCGGATCGTCGAGATTCATCAGGAGCCCGATCTGGCGCGAGATCTCGGCGCTCGGCTGGATCGTGATGAACCCGGCGAGCATGTTCTCACCCTTCAGCACGCCGCCACCCGCGGCGACCATTGCCTCGTAGAAGAAAAGATTCCCGTCCGGGGCCAGCCGCCGAATGACCTCGTGGATCACTGGCTCGCCGGCGTGGAAATCGATCGGTGCGCCCGCGAGCGTGAGCGTGTTGACGCGCTCCGGGTTCAGCGCCGCGTAGATCGCCGCGAGCCATCCCCCTTGACAATCGCCGATCAGGTTCACGCGACCGCCGCAGTGGTCGACGGCCTCATCGACGATGTCGAGGTAGTCGTCGATCGAGGTGCCTGCCGTCTCGCGCGTGGCGCCGATCCAGTCCAGCGTGAGAGCGCGCTCGAGCCCCGACGCCAGGATCGCCCCGATCTGGCTCTGCTCGCGGGAGTAGTCCGCGATGCACGAGTCATGACCCGCTTGCGGTGGGAGCACCAGCGTCGGGACGAGGCCCGGCTTGGTCGCAGTGGAGAAGTCGCGCAGGCGCGCGATCGGCGCCTCGAACACCACATCGTGTGGTGTCGTCCACGATGGCGCCCGTCGCGCGGCGGTGAGCCCGAGCCAGCGATGTATGTCGAGGCCGAACGGGCCGCTCGCGATCAGTCTTGCCGTGCAGTCGGCGACGCCGTCAGCGGCGGCGCTCCAGCCTTCAAGCCAGTTATCCAGCAGCCCAAGCCCAGTCATTGGCACGGGCGGGCACCCCATCGATGCATCCATGATCGACCTCCTCTAATGACAGAGCACCGATGGCTTTCCATCGGTGCTTGTCGCTTCGTCACATTGACGGGAAGGCTACTTCAGCAGGGTGCGGACGGTGGTCGCGTACGTGGCGGAGAGCTCACGTGCGAGCTCGGCCTGGGCCTCGGTCACGGTCTTCAGCCACTCCTGCTTGCTCAGCCCGGCGAGCTTCACCTCGAGGTCGATGGCGCGGTCGACCGCGTTCTCGTACGAGTCGAGGTAGAGGTTGCCGGCCTTGCGGCTCGCGGCGAGAAACTGCTCGTTGAGGTCCTTGATCTGCTCGAACGCCGCATCCATCGGCGGCGTCCCGTTCTTCGCGGTGGTAGCCATTTCAGCTCCTTATTTCGTGGGCGACTTCGGTACGACTGCTAGCAGGTTAGCAGGAATTGTGCAAACCGGCAAGCAGGAGTAACGTGCGGCCCACGGAGCCACCGTTTACGGAGCGAGGATTAGGGTCAGACAGGGATAGGGTGTCAAAGATGCCACGCGAACCAACCAATCCCGATCAGGAAGCGGCGCGACTCTACGAGGAGACCGAGGCCGCCACGGCGCGAGCGATGGAGACCCTCGTCGCGAGCGGAGGCTTCAGCGCCCTGCTCGTCGGCATGGCGGAGAACGTCGCGGCCGTGACCAGGCTCGGCGCGGACACGATGGACCTCGTCCTTCGGAACCTCCGCCTCGCGAGCCGGCGGGACATCGTTCGACTGGGCCGGCAGCTCGCGCGCACGGAGGACAAGCTCGAACGAGTCCTCCAGGAGGTAGAGGGGCTGCGCGCCGAGCTGGGCGCCCCGGCGAAGGGGAACGCGCGGTCGCAGAACCGCAAGCCGGCGGCGCGATGAACGTCGCCGAGCGGATCAGACGAACCCCCGGCGCGGCGGTGGAATTCACGAACGTGCTGCTGACGACTCCCGACGCGCCGATCGGGCAGACCCCCCGAGAGGTCGTCTGGACCCACCGAAACACGACGCTGTACCGGTATCGCTCGCAGAGCCGGGTCCACCCGGTGCCGATCCTGCTCGTGTTCGCCCTCATCAACCGGCCCGAGATCTTCGACCTGCGACCGGGCAACTCATTCGTGGAGTTCCTCCTCGAGGAGGGGTTCGACGTCTTCCTGGTCGATTGGGGCGTGCCGGACGAGGAGGACGCTGACATGGGGCTCGCCGAGTTCGTCTGCGACGAGCTGCACTGGGCCGTCCGGGAGACGCTGCTCGCGTCCGACCAGGACGAGCTGACGCTGCTCGGTTGGTGCATAGGGGGCACCCTGTGCGCGATGTACTGCGCGCTCCACACCGGCGAGTCGGCCGTCCGCAACGCGGCGCTGCTGACGACGCCGATCGACCCAGGCTCGTCCTTGTACGCCCGCTGGGTCGAAAACCTCGACGCCGATCTGGTCGCCGACAGCTACGGGTCGATTCCGGGCGGCTCGATCGACTGGGCGAACAAGCTGATGAAGCCCGTCACCAATTACGTCACGACCTACCGGCGGCTGTTCGAGAACATCGTCGAGGAAAAGCCCGTGCGGGAGACCTACCAGGCGATGGCCAAGTGGGTGGCGGACAACCCGCCGTTCCCGGGGCGAGCCTTCCGGGAGTGGATCAAGTGGATGTACCAGGAGAACCGCCTGGTCGATGGGCGCCTGGAGCTGCGCGGCGAGCGCGTCGATCTGCACGCGATCGACCAGAACCTGTTGGTCGTCACCGCGGGTTCTGATCACATCGCTCCGCGGGAGGGAACCGTCCCCCTCATCGACCTCGTCTCGAGCAAGGACGTCACCCACCTCGCCCGGCCGGGAGGGCACATCGGCCTGATGGCCGGTTCGAAGGCGAAACACGAAATCTGGCCCGATCTCGCCGCGTGGCTCGCCGAGCGCTCGGACCGCTGAGAGGAGTAGCCATGTCGGTCAGCACAAGCCCAGAAACCGAAGTTCGCCGCCCACGTCTCCATGGCCGGGTCGCGTTCGTGACCGGCGGCTCGCGGGGAATCGGTGCCGCGATCACCCGCAGCCTCGCTGAGCAGGGCGCGATCGTCGCGGCCGGCTACAGCCGAGATCGAGACCGAGCCGAGGCGTTCGCCGCCGAGCTCGCCGCCGACGGACTCACGAGCAGTGTGCACAAGGGCAACATCGGCTCCGCCGAGGACTGCAGGCGTACGGTCGCCGAGGTGATCGAGCAGCACGGGCGGCTCGACATCCTCGTCAACAACGCCGGCATCACGAGCGACAAGACGGTCCTGAAGATGACCGATGAGGACTGGTACAAGGTGATCGCCGTCAACCTCTCCGGCGCGTTCTTCATGTCCCAGGCCGCGCTGCCGCACATGATCGAGCGCGGCTCGGGCCGGATCGTGAACATCTCGTCGATCATCGGCCAGATGGGGAACATCGGCCAGGCGAACTACGCCGCGTCGAAGTCGGGGCTGTTCGGCTTGACCAAGACGCTGGCGCGGGAGGCCGCCTTCCAGCTCGCGCGCGCGGGCAAGCTCGAAGAGGACGGCATCGGCATCACCGTGAACACGGTCGCGCCGGGGTACATAGCCACCGAGATGGTGGAGGCAGTTCCGGAAAAGGCGCTCGAGCGGATCAAGGCGCAGATCCCGGTCGGGCGCCTCGGCCGGCCCGACGAGGTCGCCCGCGTCGTCCACTTCCTCGTCGCCGATCAGTCCTCGTTCATCACCGGCGCGGTCTTCGCGGTCAACGGCGGAATGGACATGTGACCGGCCTATCCGGCTTGACACGACGTTGACCGGCGGCGTCATGGAGACGCCCCAGAAGATCGACTGGGGCGAGCAGGAGTTCACCGAGGTCCGCCCGGGCATCTTCGGCGCGACCGTTCACACGCCACAGCTCACGGTGACGCTCTACCGGTACGGCGCTGGCACGAGCTGGGAGGAGCACGAGCACCCGCAGGACCAGATCACGACCGTCCTCGAAGGCGTGGTCGACTTCGTGGTCGCCGGCGAACCGGTCCGGCTCGAGGCCGGACAGCTGGCGACTCTTCCCGGCGGGACCCCCCACTCGGCTACGGTGCCGCCGCCGGGAGCGGTGAGCCTGAACGTGTTCACGCACCGCGAAGCGCCGCCGGATGGCTGACTGGCTGGGGCTCGCCGGGCGGCGGGCGCTGGTCGCCGGCGGCGCCGGGACGATCGGCACCGCGCTCGTCGACGGGTTTCTCGATGCGGGAGCGACGGTCGCGGTGATCGACTTGCGCACCGTGTGCGTCGACCGCCGGGTCTCCGCGACGCGTGAGGTCGACCTGAGCGACGACCACGCCGCGCGCCGGGCGGTGGCGGGCGTGCGGGACGAGCTCGGCGGCCTCGACGTGTTCGTGCACTGCGTCGGCATCAACGATCGCAAGCCGATCGAGACCTACAGCGGCGACGAGTGGGACCGGATGCTCGCGATCAACCTCTCGAGCGCCTTCCACACCGCGACCGAGGCCGCGGTCGGCATGCGCGACCAGGGGCACGGCCGGATCGTCTTCTTCTCCTCGGTGGCGGGGCGCAGCGGCCACAGGCTCCACGCGCCCTACGCCGCGACCAAGGGCGCGATCAACCAGCTGATGCGCGTGCTCGCACACGAGTACGCGGAGCACGGCGTGACCGCCAACGCCGTCGCTCCCGGATACATGGACACGGCGCTCACCCGGCGCTACCTCGAAGAACACCCTGACCGGCGTCGCGCCCTTGTCGAATTGATTCCGGCGGGGCGGTTCGGAACGCTCGAAGAGGTCGTCGGGCCCGTCCTCTTCCTGTGCTCGCGCCACGCGAGCTTCATCACCGGTCAGGTCCTATACATCGACGGCGGGCGAACCGTCGTCTAACCGTGTGAGCGGTGTCGCCGCCGGATAGGCTGCGACCGCGATGCGGCTGCCCCCGTTTCCGCTGCCGATGGCGGTCATACGCAACGCGCTGGACGCTCGGCGGCGCGTGATCGATCTGGCCGATGCTGGGTTGCCCGGCGAGGCGGCGTTGTTCGACCTGGTGTTCGGACTCCAGCGGACGAAGATCGCGGGCGTGCTCGTCACCTCGGGCCTGGCCGATGCGCTCGGGGGCGACTCGCGCGATCCCGTCGAGCTCGCGCGAGAGCTCGAACTCGACCCGGACGTGACGGTCAGGATCGTGCAGGCGGGCGCCGCGTCACGGCTCCTTCGGCTGGACCGGAATGGTCACGCGCGGCTCACGAGCGTCGGCGCGCCGCTCCGGGCCGATCACCCACATTCGCTGGCCTCCTGGGTCACGTTCCTCGCGGATGCGGACAGCGCCGCCGCCTACGGACACCTCGACGCCCAGTTGCGCGAGGGAGCTGAACCGTCCGGAATCAGGAGAGCTACCGGCAAGTCGCAGTGGGAATACTTCGCCGAGCATCCGGCCGCCGGGGCCAACTTCGCGAAAGCGATGCGAGAGCTGACCGAGATCGACCTCGCGGCGACGGTCCGCGCCTACCCCTGGCCACGCCGCGCGGTGATCTGCGACGTAGCCGGTGGCACCGGCCACCTGCTCGCGGCGATCCTCGACCGCCGGCCGCACGCGCGCGGGATCCTGCTGGACTCGCCCGAGGTCATCGGCGAGGCGGATGGCTACCTCCGCGCTCGAGGGTTGGCCGACCGCATCGAGCGCCATCCCGGTGATCTGTTCGGTCAGCTCGATGCGCGGGCGGACGTCTACACGATGAAGTGGATCCTCCACGACTGGAGCGACGACGCCTGTCGAGACATCCTCGCTCGCGTGCGCGCGACGATGCCACACGGATCGAGGCTCGTGGCGATCGATCAGCATCGTGAGCCTGACCGACCCAACCCGCTGACACCGATGACGGACGTCCTCATGCTCGTCATGTGCGAGGGTGGACGGGAACGATCGCCCGAGGAGGTTCACGGCCTGATGCGCGACGCCGGGCTGCGAGCGGGGCGGGTCCGCCATGCCGGGCTCACGATGCTGGTCGAGGGCATCGCCTCATAGCGGGGTCGACGCCGTAGCGAACTCCGCGGCTACGGCGTGTACGTGTACTGGTCGGCCGCGGTCGTCGAACTCGTGCCGCCCCCGGTGGTCACGGTTACGTCCACGGTCCCCGCGGCTTCAGCGGGCGCCACGGCTCGGATCTTCGTCGACGAAACGAACGTCACCGACCCTGAGCTCGCGGTGCCGAAGGTGACCGTCGCATCCGGGGTGAAGCCGGTTCCCTTGACCGTGACCGTGTTGCCACCGTGCGTGTGGCCCGATGTCGGGTCGACGGTCGTCACCGCTGGTGGGCCGTAGACGTAGTCATCGGTGTTGGACACCGGGGAGACTCCGCCCGGGGTTTTCACCTCGACGCGGACGGGGCCGGGCGCCCCCGACGGGGCATTGATCTCGAGCTCGGTCGAGGACACAAACGAGGCTGCAGTGAAGCTCCCGGCGCCGAACCGCACCGTCGACCCGGGGAAGAAGTTCGTGCCCGTGATCGTCACGGTGTTGCCCCCGGCGGTCGGGCCGGCTCCGGGAGCGAGACCGGTGATCATCGGCGGCGCCGCGTATGTGTACCGGTCCGCTGGCGAGGTGAGGCTGGTATTGCCGCCGCTGGTGACCGTCACATCGACCACGCTGGGAGCTTGGCCCGGGACCACCGCTGTCAGCTTCGTGGAAGAGGCGACCGTCACCGTCGGCGAGGTCACGGTGCCGAAATCAACTGTGGCGCCGGGGGCGAAGCCGGCGCCGCTAATCGTCACGGTGTTGCCGCCCGCGGCCATACCCACGTCGTGGCTGAGGCTCCACACCGCGGGGGCTGGGGTGACCAGCATCGCGTGGGCTATCGACGAGGCGTCGAAGTACGAGCCGATGGCTAGGCATCCACCGCTCGGCGGACACGAGACACGGGCGAGTGTCGAATCCGGATTGGCTGCGGGGGCCGGGCTCAGGCCGCCGGACAGCGGGGCCGCCGCCGAGGAGGAACCGCCCGCGATCGTCTCGACGAGAGCTCTGATAGTCCCGTCGTCGGCGGGGTACTGGCCGACCGCCACGCAGCTGCTCGAGTTTGCGCACGACATCCGCTGCAACTCCAGCGCCACCGGCGATGACGCGCCTGGATGGAGTCCCTTCAGCGACGCCAACGTCGTGGTGGCACCGGTCCCGGTGATCGTCGTGATCGTCGGCTCTCGCCCCGAGGCCGACGTCGTGTAGCCATCGACTGCGGTGCAGCTGGTGTCGCAGTCGATCCCGTCGAAGGCGAACAGCGGATTACTCCCGGCCGGCGGCTTGATGTGGCTGAGATCGACGGCGGTCGTTGACCCGCCGGTGACGATCAATCCCTGGGTGGCATCGGTCTGGTCCTCGTAGGTGCCGACTTCGGTGCAGGTGCCAGAGCTGGGGCAAGAGACGTTGCTCAAAGCTCCGCCGCTCGGTTGCGGTCCGCTCTTGAAGGCCGGGGGGTTGAGCCCTGCCAGGGACGGCGTCGACGCCGACCACGTGCCACTCGACAGCGTTTCGACGAGATCGCCCTCGCCCCCGTCGCTGTCTCCAACCGCCGTGCAGACGCCGTTGTGTGGACAGGCAACGCCCAACAGCTGCCCCGTCGTCCCCGCCGGGCTCAGCGTCGAGATCGGTGGGGTGGTCGACTTCCACGCTCCAGAGGCCAGCCGTTCGGCGAGCGGCTGATTGCTCATCGAGGTGCCGGAGTAGGCGCCCACGGCGACGCAGTCACCCTCTGCCGGGCACGACATGCCGTCGAGTCCCGCGCTGAGCGTTGAGGGATTCGGTGGCGGATTCAGGCCCGTCAACGGGAGTGTCGTCGCGCTCCACGAGCCATTGTCGAGAGTCTCGGCCAACAGGTGAGTCTTGCCCGATCCGTCCATGTACTGCCCGTCGGCGGCACACCACCCCATGACTGGACAGCTCACGTCGAACAGGAACACCTGCGGATTTCCGCCGGGGGCGGGATTCAGTCCGGCCAGCGGCGCGGAGGTGGCCGTGAACCCCCCGCCCGAGAGAGTCTCGATCAGGCCCTGACGGGACCCGGTGTCATCGACGTATGAGCCCACGGCGACGCACCATCCGCCGGCGGCGCACGAGTCGCCCTCGAAAGACGCGAAAGGTTGGATGCTGGGGGCCGGTTCCAGGCCGCTCAGCGGCACGTTCTGAGCGACCCACGTGGTCGCTCCCGCCGGCGCGGCGAACATGACAAGACATGCCGCGGCGGCCGCCCAGGCCAGCAGTACCCAGCGCTCGAGCCTCATCCTCATCCGATCCCTCCTCACGGCGCAGTGCCCGCGCCCCCAGTGGCGCTGCGGTGACGCTAGTCCGCCCCGCGTCGCGAGTCAAGCTGCGCCAGGGCGCCAGCCGATAAGCCATCAATGGAATTGGACCGGAAGCCCGAGCCCGCCTGGATGGCGGCGTCCGTGGTCGCACCGCTGGCGATCGCCTTGCTCGCGATGCTCGCGGCTTACGCGGGGCTGCCCCGACCCCTGTGTTTCGACGTCGCGTGGACGTTCGCCGCGCTCGGCGCGCTCGCCGGGATGGTGCACGCGCGCAGTCGCGCCAGGACCGCCAACCGCCTGCGCTGGACGTTGTGGGCGATCGCCGCCGGCTCGTGGCTGGTCGGGCAGCTCGGATGGGACCTGTTCGGCGTCATCGGATTCCCTTCGTCACCGAACGTCGCCGACTTCGGCTGGTACGCCTTCGCGTTGCTGGTGATGGCGAGCATGCTGCGCCTGCCGCGATCACCTCGAGCCGTTCAGGTCGTGTTCGCGTTCGAGTCGCTGCCGTTGATCGCCGCGGCGGTGGCCCTCTCCCTGGCGATGGAGTGGTCCCGGGCGGGGGCTTCCGAGCTGGCTCTCGCGCCGAAGCTCGCGGCACTCGCGTACCCGGTGCTGTACATCTCGGCGGCGGTGCTGACGCTTCAGGCGATGGCCAGCGGTTCGCTGCGCGGACTGCGGACCACGTCGCTGCGCTTGGTGCTCGTCGGCCTCGCGGCGCAGGCCCTCGCGTTCAGCCCGTGGACCAGTCAGCTGTTGCAGGGAACGTATTCCCCGGGTCACACGTTGCTCGATCCTCTGTGGGTCCTCGGCCTCACGGCGATCGGGATCGGCGGCCTGCTCGCTGCGCGCCGGCCCGAACCGGTCGCCCAGTTCGAGGAGCCGAGTTCGAGGGGCGTTGTCCTGCCGGCCGGGATGTTCCTCGTCCTGCTCGTCGCGCTCGTGACCTCCCGGCTGATCGAAGCGCCCGCCGGCGAGACGATCACGCTCGAAACCGGGCTGATGTTCTGCGGCGCCGCGCTGATCGCGCGCTCGACCCTGCTCGGACGGTACATGCACGTTTCGCTGAGTCGTGAGCGGGCGGCGATGGCGCAACTCGCGGAGCGTGAGTCGGAGCTCGCGAAGCTGAACCACCAACTGATCGAGGACTCCAGGCGCGATCCGCTGACCGGGATCGGCAACCGCCGCGCGCTCGCCGACGATCTTCCGCTGCTCGAAGCGGTTCATCGCGACCGCACGGAGACGTTCGCGTTCGCGCTGTGCGACGTGGACCACTTCAAGTCTTACAACGACAGGATCGGACACCTCGCCGGCGATCAGGCGCTGCGGATGATCGCCTCGATCGCTCGCGGCGCGCTGCGCGAGTCGGACGCGGCGTACAGGTTCGGCGGCGAGGAGCTGCTGCTCGTGCTCCGGGATGTGTCGGATGCCGAGGCCGTGGGGGTCGCCGAGCGGGTCCGCCGCGCGGTGGAGCGGGCCGCCTTCGCCCACCCCGAGGGCGAGGACGGCGTCCTGACGGTGTCGATCGGCGTCGCCTGCGGTGATGCGGATCCGGGGCAGTTGCTGTCGCAGGCGGATGCGGCGCTCTACCAGGCCAAGCATCTCGGGCGCAATCGCGTGATCTGTTCGTCCGAGAGCCACTCGGGCCCGACCCCGATCTGGCAGCGCACGCAAACGACCGAGGAGCCGGTCGCCAGGCACCTCCGGAGCATGCTCGCCGTCTCCCGCGCCGCCGCTGAACGCGAGGGCCCCATGCCGGTTCTCGAGGCGCTGGCGGAGGCGATCCACACCGAGCTGTCCTTCCAGGTTGTGGCCGTCAACCTGCGAGAAGAGTGGGGCGAGTTGTTCCGGGTGGTCCTGGTGCTCGGCGACCACGAAGCGCGGAGCGCTCTGCTTGACACGACGAACACGCTCGCCGAATGGGAGGGTCTGTTTGCCGCGGGCGAGGCCGTGCACGGCGCTGCTTGGCTGCCCGCGGGCTCATACGAGTACGAGATGGAGGGGGCCGTGTGGACGCCACCGGAGGTCGCCTCCCTGTTCCCGGACGCATGGCATCCGGAGGACATGCTCCTGCTTCCGCTCCGATCCTCGACGGGCGAGCTCCTCGGGATCGTGTCGGTCGACCAACCCGTGCTTGGTCGCCGTCCCACCGAGGCAGAGATCGGCGTGTTGATGGCGGTGGTCGACCACGCCGGCCTGGCGCTTGACCAAACGCACCGCGAGGAACAGGCCATCCGGGAGCAGTCCGACGAGCTCCGTCTCGCCGCGGTGATGTTGCTTGCCGAGACCCTCGACCTCCGCGATCCGAGTACGGCGCTGCATTCGACCACAGTCGGACAATTCGCGCGCGACACGGCGCTCGCGGTCGGCCTCGCTCCCGACCACGTGGCGCGAGTTCACGCCGCCGGCGTTCTGCACGATCTCGGCAAGCTCGGGATCGCCGACGCGATCCTGCACAAGCCGGGGCCGCTCGACGACGGCGAGTGGCGAGAGATGCGCCGCCACCCCGAGATCGGCGCGCGCATCCTCGAGCACGCCGGCATGCACGACATTGCCGGCTGGGTTCGAGCCCATCACGAGCGCGTCGACGGCCGGGGTTATCCGGCCGGGCTCCGCGGCCCCCAGATCTCTCTCGAGGCGCGCATCCTTGCGGTAGCCGATGCCTACGAGGCGATGATCACCGATCGTCCCTACCGCTCCGGTATGGCTTCAGAGCTCGCCCGAGCCGAGCTGCGCCAGTGCGCAGGAACCCGGTTCGACGCGCACGTGGTCGAGGCCTTCCTCGGAGCGGTGCCCGTCGTGCCGCGGGCATACGAGGGCCACGCGAACGCCAAGGTCGCCGCACTCTAACCGCGACATCGCGGCAGGTTTCCCGTGACACTCTCGCCACACCCGGCGCCAACCCCGCCACATCTACGTGCGCGAGCGCCGAAACCCCCCGGCGCCACCGCTTGATGGCGGTCGTAACTCAGCCCGCGGGCGCCTTCGGCGCCCGCAGCCCTGATTGGCGGCGGCTCGGTAAAAGGCGCTGGGGAAGGAGAAGGGGGCGGGGTGCCATCGCACCCGCTCAGAAACCTGCACAGCACGACAATTCCGGCTCAGATGGCGAGGCCTGTCGTGTTATGCATGAAGAGCATGGTTAGTACGACAGGGCTCGGGTCTGGCGCCGAGCTTGTCGTGTTATGCAGGTTTCTCGTGACACCCTTGGCACAAAGTCGCGGGTTTGGGCAGCTCAGCTAGTAGAACGCGGGCGCGGGCGCCGTGCCGAAACCCTCACCCACCTTCCCTCCCTGCGCCGTTTACCGAGCCGATCGCCAATCACGGCTGCCGAGAGTCGACAGCCCCGGCTCGGACCCGCCCACGAAGCCGCTCAGGCGCGCATATGCTGGGCGCCCGATATGCCTGAGACCGTCTCGCGTTTCTTCGTCGTCCCCCACACGCACTGGGACCGCGAATGGTATCGCCCGTTCGAGCACTTCCAGCTGATGCTCGGGGGGGTCGTTGACGAGGTGCTCGACACGCTCGAGCGTGATCCTGATTTCACGTCGTTCACGCTCGACGGCCAGGCGATCGTGCTCGAGGACTATCTCGCCGTCCGACCGGAGAACGAGGCCCGCTTGCGGGCGCTGATCGCGGCGGGCCGGATCGAGGTCGGTCCGAGCTACATGCTCCCCGATGAGTTTCTCGTCGGTGGCGAGCCGCTCATACGCAATCTTCTGATCGGCCGAGAGGTCTGCGAGCGGTTTGGCGCCCGACCCTCGCCGGCCGGGTACCTGCCGGACAGCTTCGGCCACCCGCTCCAGCTGCCGCAGATCCTCGCCGGCTTCGGCATCGAGACCTTCCTGTTCTCGCGCGGCCTCGGCGACCAGCTCGACGACCTTGGCGTCTGCTTCAACTGGGTTGCGCCGGATGGCAGCTCGGTGCGGGCGGTCCAGCTCCTCGCGGACTACAGCAACTTCGCGAATATCTTGGGCCCGGACGACGCGCAAGCGCGGGTCCATGCTCTGGTCGAGCGTTTCGGGCCGGCGCTAGACCGTGCGGGTGCACGCGAAGTCGTGCTCTGCAACGGCACCGATCACTGGCGTATTCAGCCCGAGATGCCGTCCTGGTGCGACGAGCTGGAGCGTCGGGTACCCGGCTCGTCATTCGCCATCGCCGGCTATGGCGACTACGTGTCCGCGTTGCGGACGGGCGAGCTTCCCTCCTGGACGGGCGAGCTGCTCGGCAGCCGGCTGCAGAACGTTCTGCGCGGTGTCAACTCCGCGCGCCTGTATCTCAAGCAGGCCAACGAACTTGCCGAGCAGCGACTGCTGAGCGTCGAGACGCTCGCCGCGCTGCGCGCCCTCCGAAACGGCAGCCGCTTTCCGAAGGAAGACTTCACGTTCGCGTGGCGCGAGTTACTGAAGTGTCAACCGCATGACTCGATCTGCGGCTGTTCCTGCGACGAGGTCCACCGGGACATGCTCGACCGCTACACGTCGCTTCACCGGACTCTCGACATGCTCACCTGGGACGCGCTCGAGGGCTTTGCCGGAAGCGACACCGCCGGCGAGATCGGGCTCGTGAACCCGTTGCCGTTCGCCCGTTTGGGGTTGCTTGCGCGGGAGGGGACCGAACCGACGGTCGTCGAGCTCGCCGGATTCGAGGCGAGGACGGTCGCGCTGGCGCCGGCCACGCCGGCGACCCCTCGAGACGGTCAGCTCGTCGAGAGTGACCGGTTCAGGGTGCAGGTCGCCGGCGACGGCACGCTTTCGATCGACGACCTCAGAACCGGACGTCGCTTCGAAGGGCTACACGCGCTCGAGGATGAGCTCGACATGGGCGACCTCTACAACTTCTGTCCCGTCGCGGATGCCGACCGGTGGCGCTGCGCGAGCGCCTCGGCGCGGATCCTGTCGGAGGGGCCGGTCCGCTGGGAGCTCGAGGTCTCCTACCGCGGCGAGCGACCGGCCGGTCTCGACGACGATTTGCGCCCACGGTCCGAGACCGTGTCGCTGGAGCTCACCACCGTCGTTCGACTGGTGCGCGGCAGCGGCCGGATCGAATTTGAGACCACGATCGACAACACGGCGAGAGACCACCGGCTTCGGGTCGTCTTTCCGGTGGGCGACGAGAAGGGACCGGTTCGAGCCGAGGGCCAGTTCGCGGTCGTCCATCGGCCGCTCGTGCCCGCCGAGCCGAGAACGCGATGGTGTGAGCCGCCCGACCCGACACAACACGCCATCGGCGCTGTTGCACTTGGCCCGGTCGCACTCCTTTCTCGCGGCCTGCCCGAATATGAGGCGCGGGCGGGCCCGTGCGGATCCGAGCTCTGCCTGACGATGCTGCGCAGCGTCGGTCTGATCTCGCGCGGGGAGGACGAGATCTCGACGCGGCCGCACTCAGCCGGGCCGCGGACGGCGACGCCAGAGGGTCAGTGCCTCGGGCGCCAGGTGCTCGAGTACGCGCTGCAGTTCGACGCCGACGCACTGGACAACGTCGCGCTGCTCCGCGAATCCCAGGACTATCGCTGCGCGTTCCTCGAACTCCCGCCGGGGGTGCAGTTCGACCCGCCGATCCGACTCGAGGGAGAGGTCGTGTACTCGTGCCTGAAGGGAGCCGAGGACGGCGACTCGCTCGTCATGCGGATCTTCAATCCGAGCTCGGAAGCGACGACCGCGCGCGTGCTGGGGCCGGTCGAAGTCGAGCGGGTGCGGCTCGATGAGTCCGGCGGGTCACCGCTCGAGGGCGGGATCGTGCCCGTCAGGGGTGGCGAGATCGCGACGGTCAGGGTTTGGACAGTGCGGTCTTCGCGTTCGCGAGCGCCTGTTGGACCGCCTGAAGCTGGGCCGCTGTGAACCCGCTGGACGTGAGCGTGTTCGTATCGACCCTGCCGGCCAGAATCTCGCGATCCAGGACCTGACCCTGTGTCGCGCTGATAGCGCCATCGTTGACGAGCCGCTGGACGTCAGTAAGGAACGGCTGGCTGGAGCCCGGCTGTGACGTGTGGGTCTTGGCCGGCGCTGGAGACGTCGGCGTCTTGGTTGCCGCGCCATTCCCAACCGCGGCGCGGCCGGGCTTCTTGGCGCCGGGGTTTGCGGCCAGGGCGGCGGTGCCGGCGATCGCGCCGACTGCGGCAAGCGCGGCGAGTGCGCCGATCGCGGTGTGGCGGAGCCGGGCGTACCTACCGTTTTGATCGTTCACCTTGGTCTCCTCTCGGTGTGGCCGGCTGGGGCGGCGTCGTCTGGGCAACGTCAGGCTCGTGCGAGAACCTGAGATCGAGCTGAAGTGCGGCGGTTCTTCAGCCGATCTTCAGCCAGCGTGGAGGACAATCGCCAGGCGATGGGCGAGCCGATCGGTCGAGTGGTGGTGATCGAGGACGAGCAGCCGGTACGCGATGCCGTACTCGCCGCGCTTCGCATGGAGCGCTTCACCGCCACCGGCTTCGAGGATCTCCCCCGTCCCGGAGAGGTGCTCGCCGCCGCACCCGATCTGGCGATCCTGGATGTGCTGCTCCCGAGCGGCAACGGCTTTGAGTTGGCCAGGTTGCTCCGGCAGCAGCGTGAGCTGCCGATCATTTTTCTAACGGCCCGCGACGCCGTCGCCGACCGGGTCGCCGGACTCGAACTGGGCGCCGACGACTACCTGGTGAAACCGTTCGCGCTCGAGGAGCTGATGGCGCGTGTGCGGGCTGTACTGCGACGGCGAGGCGCGATCCCGCAGGTCCTTGAAGCCGAGCGCCTGCTCGTGGATGAAGAACACGGATTCGCCGCCCGCGCCGGCCGGGAGCTCGCGCTGACCTCGACCGAGCTTCGACTGCTCGCATTTCTCATGCGTCACCGCGGACAGGCCCTGTCCAAGGACCAGCTGCTGACCCAAGTGTGGGGCTATGACGCGTACGACCACAACCTCGTGGAAATCCACGTCAGCGCTCTGCGGCGAAAGCTGGAGGCCAACGGCCCCCGCCTGATCCGCACGGTCCGAGGGATCGGCTACCGGTTCTCGCCGTGAGCGGACACGGACGCGCGCGCACGCGGCTGATCGCCGCCTCGATACTCGGGATAGTCGCCGCTCTCGTAGCGTTCGTCGTCATCATCACGGTGCGCTACCGCGATGGGCTCGAGCAGCGCCTTCGCGCCGACCTCACGTCCGGGGCAACCGCGCTCCGCATGGCAGGCACGCCGCAAGCGCTGAAGGCGGTTGTCGGCTCGCTCACGGCGGAGGGCATCTCGGTCGACCTCGCCGGCATAAGCGGCCCGGGCGGGAGCCTTCAGGCCACCCCGGGCGGAGGGCTTCTGACCGTGCACGAGCCGATCCCGGTCGGCGGCCGCGAGGTGCCCGCGACCCTCACCGGCAGCAGTGCCGGAATCGACCGGCAGGTCCACAGCCTCGAGGTCACTGAAGCGATCGGCGGCGTGATCGCGCTTGCGCTCCTGGCGACGCTCGCGCGTGTACTCGTACTGCTCGATCGCGCCGTCTCGGAAGCGCGCGCATCCGAGGCCGCAATGCGAACGTTCCTGGCCGACGCCTCACACGAGCTCCGCACGCCAGTCGCCGCGCTTCAGGCGACCGCCGAGCGCCTCTTGCGAGATCAGCCGGCACGGCCGGCGCGCGACGCGATCGAAGCGCAACTCGCGCGTGACAGCGGTCGCGTCGGGCACCTGATCGACGACCTCTTGAACCTCGCACGGCTCGACGCCCGCGAGCGACCGCACGCGGAACCCGTTGACCTCGCCAACCTCGCATCGACTGCCGTGGCCGCCACACGCACCGCTGACCCCGCCGCACGCGTCGAACTGGTCACTGACGGTCCCGTGCCGGCGACCGGCGACCGCGACGCCCTACTTCGTGCCGTCCGCAACCTGCTCGACAACGCGTTCGCGGTCGCTGACACGGTCGTGGTCGAAGTAACACAGACAGCGAACGGTCCGACCATGTCGGTAACCGACAACGGGCCCGGAGTCCCCGCCGATCAGCGCGAACGGATCTTCGAACCTTTCGTCCGCCTTCCCCGAAGCCGGCGGAATGGCACTGGCCTCAAGCTCGCGATCGTTCGCCGGACGGTCGAATCACACGGCGGCACGATCACGTGCGACCCGTCCCCGACGGGCGGCGCCCGATTCACACTACGACTGCCGGCCGGCTCCTAAACGGAGAGCACGACCGCGGACAGAAGCCTGCGGAGACGGCTAGCTTCCCGACTTTGCCGAGCGGCGCTCGAGCTCTGCGGCGCGTTCCGCGATCCGCTCTTCGTCGGTGATCAGGCGCCATAGAGTGGTTCGGCGAGTTCCCGTGCGGCGGACTCGACCGGTGCGCTCGAGCTCGCGCAGGAGGTCGAGGACCTGCCGGTAGCTCGCATTTGAGCGCTCGGCAATCGTCACCGCGCTGAGCCCGCCGCTCTCTCCCTGCAACATCGCCTCGAGCTTGTCGGCCACCAACACGTCGCTCGCCTTCGGCGCCTTGGCTCGCTTGGCTGGGGTACTCGCGCGGGAGCCCGGCGGGCGAAGCCGCTTACGCCGCGCGCGTTGCTCGCGAGCCGACGCCGGAGGTTGACGACGCCGGGGGCCGGCGGCGCCGTTCGGCGAGGCGCCAGTCGTGCCGCTGGCGGAGCGCTCGCTAATCAGCGCGGCTCGCGCGTCCTCGAGGGCGATCAGCTCGGTGTTGAGCTCGGCGAGGCGGCCTTCGATCGATACACGTATTTGCTCAAGTGATGGCATGCGCGGATCGTACGGATCTCACTCGATCAGCGCCCGGTGGACCTGGTCGAGCAGCTTGCGCGTGCTTGAATCGCATGGTCGCGGATGCTGGTAGTGTGCCGACCGGCGTTCTCCGAACGTTGAACCCGTTTGGGGTGCGCTTCGAAGCATCGAACGGTTGCAGCACGCAGGGACGGGAGGGAGCGAGATGTCGCGCCGCGCGGTGTTGGGCGTGTCGCAGTCTGTCTCCGGCGAGATTATCGGGCTCGCCCAGCTTGGCGTTCGTTCATCTGTGCGCGACGTGGCCTGCGAGGGCGCTGCCCCTGATGGCAAGGCAACCCGCTTCCGGGACACGCAAACCGATTGGAGGAGCCTTGATTGCGTTTAACCGTCGATCTCTGTTAGGCCTCGGCATCGCCGCATCGATCGCCGTGCCCGGTGCCCTGATGCTCGGCAACACGGCGGCGGAGGCCTCGTTACACCGCGGCGCCAACTCGTCCGGAGCGTTCGTAGGGGCCCGTCCGCGGCTCGGGCCGCCGGTGGGACGGGCGCAGCCGGCCCCGGTGGCGGTGACTCCCGCTGTGGCGGGAAGTTCGTCGCCCTGGGTGGCGTTGACAAATGCCCCTCCTTTCGATCCCGGCACGATGCTGCTGGCCAGCGATGGAACGGTCCTGGTCCACTCCGAACCTCCCGCCGGGGGCACGAGCGTCTGGTACAAGCTCACGCCGGACTCCACAGGCAGTTACGTCGACGGCACCTGGAGCAAGATCGCGTCGATGCCGTCGGGCTATGACCCTCTCTATTTCGCCTCGGCGATCCTGCCGGATGGGCGCATGATCGTCGAGGGCGGTGAATACCTCGGGGGCACGCCAGCCTGGACAAACAAGGGCGCCATCTACAACACCGTCACCAACAAATGGCAGTCAGTGTCCCCACCCGCGGGTTGGTCGAACATCGGAGATGCCCAGAGCGACGTTCTCGCCAACGGCACGTTCATGTTGTCGCAGGCGTGCCAGAACTGCACGTCCTCGAGCCCCATCCTGACGACCGATGATGCGCTTTTCAACGCGACAGGTAAGAATTGGATAGCGATTCCGGGGCAGGGCAAGAACGATCCCAACGACGAAGAGGGCTGGAATCTCGAGCCGAACGGTCAGGTGTTGACCGTCGATACGTGGCTGACTCCTACCACCGAGCTGTTCACCCCGTCCAGCTTGAGCTGGGGGTTCGCTGGGAATACGGTGAAATCGCCGGTCAACACTCCTGAGGTCGAGATTGGACCCCAGGTCGTAATGCCGGGTGGTAACACGTTCGTGGTCGGAGCCGGGACGTCGGACGAAATCCCGCCCACGCCGTGCACAACCGACACGCCGGCACACACCGCGCTCTACAACTATGCGGCTGGCAAGTGGGTCAACGGTCCCTCGATCCCGACGATCGACGGCATGCAATTCGACAGCGCGGATGGTCCCGGATCCATTCTGCCGGATGGAAATGTTCTGTTCGATGTCAGTGCATGCGTGTACAACGCACCGCTTGCTTTCTTCCTGTACCACGCCAATACGAACACTCTGAGCTCCGTTCCGAATATTCCGAACGCGGCGAACGACTCTACGTACTACACGCGGATGCTGGCGCTGCCGACCGGACAGGTGCTGTTCAACGACGGGAGCAACCAAATGTTGGTTTACAACTCCGGTAAAACTTCCAACCCGGCGTGGACCCCCTCGGTTGCCTCGATCAGCTCGGGGACCTTCAGGCCAGGCCAGACCGGCAGCCTGTCCGGCACCCAACTTGCTGGACTCTCGCAGGGCGCTGCCTACGGTGATGACGTCCAAGACAACACCAACTTCCCCTTGGTGCGCATCACCAATAGGAAGTCCGCCGTGGTCACTTATGCCCGAACAAGCAACTGGACGTCTGTGTCGATCGCCCCCGGCGCGTCTTCGTCGACCGATTTCACGGTCCCGACGACAACGCCGGCCGGAGCCAGCACCCTCGTCGTGGTCGCGAACGGAATCGCCTCGGCGCCGGTGTCGGTGACCATCAGCTGACTGAGTTTTTGGCTCGTGTCAGCGAGAACGACGCAACCATCACGGGCTACCTCGAGTCATCGGGGTGGCCCGCGAGTTGCGGCCATTCTGGCCGGGTTGGCGGCTCTAACCTGCGCCGGCGTTGCGACCGCGGCAGGTGGTCACTCACGATCTGCACGTGCTCGGCCCGCGATTCTCCTAGACACCCCGCTTCCCAGCATGGTTCGAATTGGCGAGCGGCTGACCGTCGCCGGTCATGTCAGGAGGGCACCGCGGCGCGGGCGGGTGGCGCTCGAGTCCTCGACGGGGAACGGCTGGCACGTTATGGCGAGCACCGCCCTGCGGCGACGTGGAAAGTTCGCCGTGCACTGGCTGGTCCCCAACGCCATGAAGCCGGGTCCGCTGAAGCTCCGGCTCATTCTCAGGCGGAGGTCGCGGCTCTTGGCGGCTAGCCCGCCCCGGGAGTCGGCCGTAGGGTCGTCGTCCGGAGGGTCGTCGCCCGGCGCAGGCTGCAACTCCCCGGCGCCGCCGGGCACCGTCCCGACCGGCGACGGCTGGATCGTCGGCGGCCTTTACACCGAAGGGGGGCGTCCCCCAGGCACTCCCCGCTGCGCCGGCGCGCCCTATACGGTCACGGCGACCAACCCCGCCGGGAAGGTCGTCACGAGCCAGACCGTCGCGGCTGACGACAGCTACACGTTGGTTGTGCCCGCCGGCAGCTACACCCTCGCGAGCGGTGCGTGCCGCGCCACAGCGACGGTGGCGGCAGGGCAGCAAACCAATGCGGACGTCTACTGCCGCTTCCCCTAGCCCCAGCCGGACACAGGCCGACGCCTCCACACGACTACGCCGATAGCTCTCCGCGACCGCGTTACGCGCGATCCCAAACAACCACTGATCCGCGCGCGACCGTGACTGCTGCTGGCGGCTAACACCGGCAGCCAGCTGGTCAGATAACGGGATTTGTCGGATGATTGCGGAGCTGGCGGAGCTCGTCGAGCTGGTGCGCGGGGAGTCCCGCCTCGTCACGATCACCGGCGCGGGCGGCGGCGGAAAGACGCGGCTTGCGCTGCAGGTCGCGGCTGAGCTCGCCGAGGACTTCGGCGACGGGTCTTCTTCGTTGCGCTGGCCTCAGTGAGGGATGCTGCGCTCGTCGGCTCCGCGATCGTGCAGGCGGTAGGCGTCCGCAGCGTCGAGGATCTCCGCGAGCTCGACATGCTCCTGGTGCTCGACAACTTCGAGCAGCTCCTCTCTGCCGCTACCGAGATGAGCTCGCTGCTGGCATCGGCACCGAACCTGAAGCTGCTCGTCACGAGCCGGGCTCGCTTGAACGTCTCGGCCGAGCTCGAGTACGCGCTTGAGCCGTTTCCGGACGACGAAGCGGTCGAGTTCTTCGTCGACCGAGCTCGGGCCGTCAAACGCGATCTGCGGGTCGACGGTCTCGTGCAGGAGATTTGTGGCCGGCTCGACGGGCTTCCTCTCGCCCTCGAGCTCGCGGCTTCTCGCCTCAAGGTTCTCGACCCTCCGCTCCTCCTAGACCGGCTCGTCCAGCGTCTTCCGGTTCTGACCGGCGGGGGCCGCGACGCGCCGGAGCGGCAACAGACGCTCCGCGCGACGATTGAGTGGAGCTACCTACTGCTAGAGGAGCGTCAGCAGGAGGCCCTTCGGCGGCTCGCCGTCTTCGCTGGCAGCTTCTCGCTGGAGACCGCCGAGCACGTCGCGCAGCTAGGGCTCGAGGAGATCGCGGCGCTTGTCGACTGGAGCTTGCTGAAGGCTGTTGGCGACGGGCGCTTCGTAATGCTCGGGACGATCCGCGAATACGCGCGAGAGCTCCTCGAGCAGACAGACGAGAGCGCGGAGATTCATCGCAGGCAGGTCGGGCAGGTCCTCGCGCTCGTTCAGCAGGCCGAGCCGGAGCTCACGGGGCCGGACCAGCGTCACTGGTACGACCTCCTTGCCTTGGAACAGGACAACGTTCGCGGGGCTCTCGACTATGCGTGCGACACCGGCGATGGAGAGCGTGCGCTGATGCTGGCGGGGACGATATGGCGCTTCTGGTGGACGCGGGCCGCCGTGGAAGAGCCGGCTCACTGGTACGAGCGCGCGTTTGCGGTCGGCGCCGGCGCGTCAGCCCTGGCACGCGCCAGGGCGGTCTTCGGAGCCGCCCATGTGGCCGAATCTAGTGGCGCTATCGAGCTTTCCCGCGAGCAATTCGAGGAGGCGGCGGAGCTCCTTCGCGCACTCCGCGAGACACGATGGCTCGTGCTCGCGCTGGTGCATCTCGCGTGGGCGTGTCGTCGTCTCGGCGATGAGCGGCGCAGCGACCGGCTAAATCGGGAGGCTCTCGAGCTCGCGCTCAGCGGCGACGATGTCCGCGGCGCAGCGCTCGTCAGGTCGAACATCGGCGCGATCTGCTCGCAGAAGGCAGAGACGGGCCGGCCCGGATCCTGTTAGAGGAGGCGCTCGAAGGAATTCGTGCCGCGGGCGACACCGCCATGATCGCCGCATGCCTTTCGCACCTTGCCTCACTGGCGCTGCGCGCGGGTGACCTAGAGGCAGCCGCCGTCGACTTTCGTGAGAGCCTGGAGCTCTTCTCCTCCATTGGGGACACGCACGATCTGGTCTCGACGATCGCCCTTAGTGCAGAGGCGGTCATCGGGCTTGGCGACACGAGCGCGAGCGCAAAGCTCTGTAGCGCAGCTGAGGCACTTGCCCGCTCGCACGGCTACATGCTCGAGCCACCCGAGCGGCGCGCCCTTGACGAGACGACTGCGGCCGCACGCCAGGAGTTGGGGGACGCCTTCGAACAGGCCTGGGCCGCGGGTGCGGAGCTCGAACTCGAGGCGGCGGTGGAGCTCGCGCTCCGTTGGCTGGACGCACACGGTTAGCGCCCCCAATGAAATCCGGCACTTCGCACCGGGTCGCTTTCGGTCGAATTCCGCATGGCGATCGGAGCGGCTGTATGCGCAACACGTTTCAGCTCGTGCCGGACTGCCGGATTTTCGTGCTGTCGACGGCTTATGGATCCTGAGCCTGGTGTTTATCTGCGCCCCCGAAGACGTTTGAGAGGCCCGGAAACGTCGGGACATAGACGCGTTGGGCGACGATCCGCACGATCACCCGCTGCGCGCCTGGCTCGGGTGGAGGGGTCGCGCCGCCCATGTGGATGTCGTACATCTCCTGGTGAAACGCCCCGTTTGGGTCGTCGGTGAGTTCTGCGGCACCAGAG
The DNA here is from genome assembly GCA_963810015.1 of uncultured Solirubrobacterales bacterium. GTDB lineage: Bacteria > Actinomycetota > Thermoleophilia > Solirubrobacterales > Solirubrobacteraceae > Palsa-465. The sequence goes on along the minus strand of CAWEMC010000024.1, from coordinate 1,181,304 downwards.
ATGGTGGCGTAGTTCGGGCCGTCGCCGGCGTAGTTTCGGCGGTCGACGGGGAGGCCGTGGATGAGCAGGTTTACCCGGGGGTCGCGGCTCATGTTGATCGTTTTGCGGCGGCCCTTGATGGTGCTGAACAGGATGTCGTCGCCGTCTCGCTTGACGAAGATCACCGACGTTTGGGGATTGCCGTCGGCGTCGATCGTGGTTAGGACGCTGAGATGGGGGCCGTCGAGGATGTAGCGGACGGCCTGGTTGAGGATTGGATGCTCGAGATGGGTCATACACGCTTTGACTCGCGGGACGGCGCCGAAGAATCGCGCGTCTGACCGATTCCTTTTAGGGGCCGCGGGAGTCAACATGGCGATGGCGATGACCAGCGTGGAGCCCGGCCGTTTCGAGGCAGCGACGGTCCCGTACCGGCGGGAGTTGCTCGCGCACTGCTACCGCATGACCGGCTCGGCCCACGATGCCGAGGACCTGGTCCAGGAGACCTATGTTCGGGCCTGGCGGGCGTTTGACCGTTTCGAGGGGCGCTCCTCGGTGCGGACCTGGCTGTATCGCATCGCCACCAACGTGTGCCTGACCTCGCTGAGCGGCCGCCAACGCCGCCTGCTGCCGTCGGGGCTGGGTCCACCATCGTCGGATCCCTACGCACCGGCCACCCCGGCGTCCGACGATGTTGACTGGCTCGAGCCGGCTCCGGACGGTTTGGTTCTTGACGAGCGCGCCGACCCAGCTGAGGTGGCCGCCGTTCGCCAGACCGTGCGTCTCGCGCTCATCGCCGCGGCGCAAGTCCTGCCGCCACGCCAGCGCGCCGCCTTCTTCCTCTGCGACATCCTCGACCTGCCGGGCGCCGAGGCGGCCGCTGTGCTGGGCGTGTCGGTCCCAGCTCTAAAGAGCTTGCTCCAGCGCGCGCGAGCCCGACTAAAGCAGCACACCGTGGCCGACGAGGAGCTCGCCGAACCCACCGACGAGCGTGCCCGCCTGGTACTGGACCGCTACATGGCCGCGTTCGAGCAGTCAGACATGACAGCCATAGAGCGCCTCTTGGCCGACGACGCCATCCTGGAGATGACCGGCACCGCAACCTGGTTCTCCGGCAAGACGAAATGTGTGCCGTTCATCGCGACTCAGGCCATCGGCCAAGCCGGCGACTGGCGGATGATTCCCGTCCACGCCAACGGACAGCTTGCCGCCGCGGCCTACCACCTCGACGACGGCCGCAGCTACCACCCCTTCGCGATCGTCGTCGTGGCCACGACCCTGACTCACCTCACCCGGATCTCGCTGTTCGCCGAGCCTGCGCTGTTCAGCCGCTTCGGGATACCCCCGAGCATCTAGCCGGACACAGACTTCGGACCGGCAGCTAACGATGGCAGCATGGAAGACATGATCCGAGCCGCACGCCGTGACGAGTTGGAAAAACTTCGGGAAATCGAGCGCGCGGCCGGCTCGATCTTCGGCGAGCTCGGCATGGACGCGATCGCCGATGACGATCCACCCTCGACCACCACCCTGGCGGGCTTGCAGGCTGCCGGCCGGGCATGGGTGAGCACCGATGACGCCGATGAGCCGGTGGCCTACCTGCTGGTGGAGGTCATTGACGCCAGCGCGCATATCGACCAGGTCTCGGTCCATCCACGTGCCGCCCGGCAGGGTCTGGGTCGCGCGCTCATTGAAGCCGTGGCATCTTGGGCGCGAGAGCACGGTCTCAAGGCACTGACGCTCACGACGTACCGTGACGTGCCGTGGAACCGTCCTTACTACGAGAGACTCGGCTTTCAGATCTTCGACGACGCTCTCATCACACCCGGACTTCGCCGGCTTCGAGCCCAAGAGGCTGCAGCCGGCCTCGATCGGTGGCCGCGAGTCGTCATGCGACGATCTCTCGAACGCTGATCGCACCAAAGGCACTTCCGCCAGTACCCCCAGCCGGATTCGAACCGGCGATCTCCTGCGTGAAAGGCAGGCGTCCTAGACCACTAGACCATGGGGGCCTGTAACTGATTGTAGGTCTGGCGCGCGGCTCGGCTAGGCCCCCATCGAGCACGAGCGACCGGCCCAGGCGTAGCCTGCTCGCCGTGTTCGAGCGGCTCGAGTTCATCTACCTGCCGAGCCGCGACGTTGCCGCGGACGTCATCCACTACACGCGAGGACTGGGCGGGGAGGTGGCGTTTGCGATCGAGGCGTTCGGGACCCGGGTGGCGATGGTCCGTTTGAGCCCGGACGCGCCCGCGGTACTCCTGGCCGGGCACCTCGAGGGCGAGCAGCCGGTCCTGGTCTACCGGGTCGCGGATCTGGAGCGGGCGATTGCGGAGTTGGAGGAGCGGGACGTGGAGATCGCCGCGCGCTTCGAGATCCCGCACGGTCCCGGAGTCGAGCTCGCGAATCCGGGTCCGCAGCGCGTCGCCCTGTTCGAGCTGACCCGACCCGAGCGAGCCGGGCAACTCGAGGGCCGGCGAGACTTCTGAGGTGCGCCGACTTGATCGCGGCGCCGGGTAGCGTACGCTGACGGGCATGAATCAGGAGCCCGTGCCCTACGCCGGACCCTCTCTCCCGGTACGGCTCGGAATCTCGTGGCTGACGAATGCACTCGTGCTCCTGGTCGTCGTCGTCCTGCTCGGTGGCGTACACGTCTCGGGCGCCGCCGCGCTGCTCGAGGCGGCAGCGGTGTTCGGAATTCTCAATACGGCGGTGAAGCCGCTGGTCAGGCTGATCACGCTCCCGCTCGCGATCCTCACACTCGGGGTCGCCTGGTTCTTCGTATCGCTGCTGATGCTCTTGGTCACGCGGGCGATCGTGTCCGGGTTCCACATCAACGGCTTCTGGACGCTGGTCGAGGCGACAATCATCGTCTGGGCCGTCAACCTGCTGCTCGACTTCGTGCCCGGTCCGTGGCAGGTGGCGGGCAAGCGCGGACGGATCAACCGTCGGCGCGAGCGGGCCGCCTGAGCTCGCGCGTCACGGAGGTCCGCCGCGAAAGGGGCGCGTTTCGCATCCGAAATGCGCTAGCGCTCGTCCTCGAACGCGAGTGACCCCATGGGTGCCTTTACTTAAGTAAATACTTCTGCTATGCTTGCTTCTGTAAGCAAACACAGGAGGAGAACATGGAGTCCAATCCAACTTCCACCACGCAGTACCAGCAAGTCGTCGTTGACGTTCCCGAGGAGCGGGTCGCGGAGTTTCACGCGTTCTTCGCCCGGTTCCTCGAAGGCCCAACGGGCCGGGGACGCAGAGGGCGACACGGCAGGCCGCACCGCGGACACCACGGACACCACGGACACCGTTGCGGTGAGCGACGCGAATCCGTAGAGCGCAGCGAGGCCGCCGAGCAGCCGGCCGAGACCACCGAGGTCTAGGCGCGGCAACAGGTATCAGCCAGCTGATGGCCGATAAACAGATCACAGTCGCGGTCCCCGAGGAGCGCGTGCCGGAGTTTTACATCTGGTTCGCGGCCTTCCTCGAGGCCGAGCCTGGGAGCGGACCCCGGTGGCGAGCGCGCGGACATCGCGGTCCGCGTGGCTCACGCCACCAAGGTGAGGCACGCGCCTGGTCGGCGGACGACGCCGACCAGGCTGATGCCGCCTGGCTCTACGGCAAACTGGCCCCGCCCGCGCGGGCGCTGTTCGACCTGTTGATCGACGCCCCCGGCGAGCGGTTCGGCGGCGAGGACATCGCCAAGCGCCTCGGGCTCGAGAAGGGGGCCCACGGACTCGCCGGCATCCTCGCCTGGCCGGGACGCTACTGCCGCCACCTTGGCCGCGTGCTGCCAATCGACACCGAGGGCCGCGCGGACGGAGGCACCGACTACTACATGGAGCCGGATACCGCGGCGATCTTCGCCGCGGCGCGCGCGCAGGCCACGACGCCCGGGCGCGGGGAGGCGACAACCCCCCGGCGCGGTCGCCACCGCCGCTAGACCTGCCCGCCGTGCGAGCATGGTCTCGTGTCCCACATCGTCGTTTCACGCCTCGCCTACGCCCACCCGGGCGGCGAGCTGTTGTTCTCGGACGTCTCATTCCGCATCTCGCCTGGCGACTCCGTCGGCCTCGTGGGATCGAACGGCGTCGGGAAGAGCACCCTGCTCCGTGTGCTCGCCGGCGTCCTCACGCCGGATGAGGGCGAGGCGTCGGTGGGCGGAATCGTCGCCTACATGCCCCAGGATGTGGGAGCCGCCGGCGAGTCGCGTACGGTCCGAGAGCTTCTGCTCTCGCTAGCGCCGCTGGCGGTCCGTAACGCGGGCGGGCGCGTGCTCCACGCCGAGGCGGAGCTGGCCGCGGGCGATCAAACGGCGGGGATGGAACTTGGGACGGCGATCGCGGACTGGTCGGCGCTCGGCGGCTATGAGCTCGAGGGACAGTGGGACGCCTCGTGTCGCCGGATCGTCCGCGCGTCGTTCGACGAATTGGCGGAGCGCCCGGCGGTGACGCTCTCCGGAGGGGAGCGCAAGCGCCTCGTTCTCGACGTGCTCTTCGCTTCCGATGCCGACGTGCTCCTGCTCGACGAGCCCGACAACTTCCTCGACGTGCCCGCGAAGCTCGCGCTCGAGCGACAGGTTCGCTCGACCAAGAAGACCGTGCTGATGGTTTCGCACGACCGCGAGGTCCTGTCTGGCGCGGTCCGATCGATCCTCACGCTGGAGGGAAATGGCGCCTGGGCGCACGGCGGTCCGTACGCCACCTACCCGCAGGCCCGCGAGGATCGCCAGCGCCGGCTCGGCGACGCGGTTAAACGCTGGCGCGACGAGGAGCGCCGCCTGTACCGCCTGATGAAGACCTTCAAGGAGCGCGCAAAATACTCCAGCGACTGGGCAAAGAAGGCCGATGCCGCCGAGACGCGGTGGCGGCGCTTCAGCGAGAGCGGCCCGCCGCCGCTGCCCGTCGTCGACACCTCGATCGTCGTCCGCATGCGTGGCGGAGACTCTGCGCGCCGAGTGCTCGACCTTCGCTCACTCGGCATCTCCGAGCTCGTCTTGCCGTTCACGGACGAGATCCACTTCGGCGAGCGAGTCGGCGTGATCGGACCAAACGGATCCGGCAAGAGTCAGCTGATGCGCGTGCTGGCGGGCGAGCGGGAACCCGACGTGGGCGAGCTGGTCATCGGACCACGCGTCTCCGCCGGCTTCTTCACGCAGCTTCAGTCGCGCGATGACCTCGCCGGGCGGGTCGTGATCGACACCGTCCTCGACCGCGTCCGCGGCGGCGGAGTCCAGAGCGCGATGAGCGCGCTCGCTCGCTACGGGCTCGCCGACGCGGCGCGGCGCTCCTATGACGTGCTCAGCGGGGGGGAGAAGGCGCGCCTCGAGGTGCTGGTGCTCGAGCTCGAGGGGCACAACCTGCTGCTCCTCGACGAGCCCACAGACAACCTCGACATCGAGTCCTCGGAGGCGCTCGAGAAGGCCCTCGATCGGTTCGAGGGAACCGTCGTGGCCGTCTCGCACGACCGCGCGTTCCTGCGCACGATGGACCGCTTCCTGATGGTGCTGCTGGACGGGGTCATGCTCTCGCTGCCGTCCTACGACGCGGCGCTCGAGGCGCTGATGGACCCGGACCGCGCCGGCGACGTCCGGCTTGCCAAAGCGCTCTAGTGTCTCGGGGCACTAGCCCCCCAACACGAGCACCAAGCCGCTCTCGGGCCGCATCGTGACGGTAGTGACGTTCGTCAAACCCGAGCCGCTGTAGGTTCCGCCGAGGCTCACCGTCCGGCGCGCGGTGGTCGGATTGACGAGCACCAAGCCCTGAGTGAACGCTCGGCGATAAACGCCGTTGACATCCACCGAAAAAACGCCGGTGGGGCTTCCGAGCGCGTAGCCGTATTCGGGGAACCACGTCTCGGTGCTGTAGTTGGCGCTCATCGAATAGAGCGCATATCCGTTGGCAGCCAGGAGCTCCGTCGCGTAGCCGTAGATCGCGGCACGCTCGTCGGCATCGCTCGAGTGGGTGAGGCCGATAAACAGCTTTCCCTCGGACTGGGTGGTCTGGATCTCGCCCAGCTGCCTCCCCCACATCGAGGGTGATCGGTAGCCCGTATTCGCCTGATCGCCGACCTTGACGAATTGCTCGTCGATGCCGCCGGAGAGATAGGGAAGCCAGCTGTCGACGACGGACACGTGGGTTGACCACGCGCCGAGATTGGCGATCGCCAGCTTTCCGCGAGCCTTGAGCGCCGGACCGACCTGGCCGAGGAACGACTGCATCGCGCGTTGGTAGGTCCGGTTCGATGGATACCTGGCGACGCACCGGACGCAGTAATGACCCGCGATCGTCGGATTGACGTCGTCGAGCAGGACGCCGTTCCAGGGATCTGCGCCCAGGTCCTTGACCACGTTTGCGAGCCAGGCCCGCTGGTAGGAGCGCGAGCCGATGTTGGCCGCCCACAACCACGGATAGCCCTTGAACGTGAAGAACCTTCCCCGCCGGTTCAGGAGCAGCCACCTGTGAGTTCGCGCCTGCCCGAAGGAAACGCCCGTCGCGTAGCGGTGCCCCGGCCCAACCGATGACGAGGCCGCGGATGTGTTCCTGTACATCAGCACCACGACCGATGGGTTGACGAGCTTCAGCCGGCGCAGCTCGCCGGTCTCCCACGGCTGCAAAATCACGACCTGGTCGTGCTCGGCAGACCACTTGTAGTTCGACAACCTTGCACGCGAGGCGATGGCCACGCGGACGTGGCCGATGACCGACACGGTCGACGTCGAGACCGTGGCGGGTTCGTCATCACCCCCGGACAGGGCGACGGCGCCGCCCGCGAGCAGCGCCCCGGCGGCAAGCGCACCAATGACCCCCAACGAAGCAACCGACGGTCCCGGCATCCCGGAGACACGTTACCCGCCGGGCGCCGGGACGGACCGTAATGCCGGCTTGCGCTCCATGGCTCCAGACGCGAAACTCGCCCCGTGCCCTACGTTCTCGCGCTGCTCGCGCTCATCTCTCCGCGGCTTGTCCTGTCCCTGGTGTGGATCTTCAGCGATGTCCTGAGCCGCGCTTTCAACAGCTGGGCGATCCCGCTGCTCGGCTTCTTCCTGCTGCCGTGGACGACGCTGGCCTACGCGGCGTTCTGGGACTGGGGCCCCGGACATCACGTCACAGGATTCGAGTGGTTCTTCGTGATCCTTGCCTTCTTGATCGACCTGGGCTCCTACTTCGGCGGCGGTCGCGCCCGGCACTCGCGGCACTGACCCAGCCGCCGGGGTCAGTCTTCGACGCGCCGGTAGCGAACGTAGATCACCCCAGAGTTGAACGTATGGCTCTCGACCAGCTCGAGCTGGACGCGATCGCCTCCCCCCGGGAAGAAGGCAGTCCCGCCGCCTAACACGACCGGCGCGATGAAGAGCCGGTAGTCATCGATCGCGCCGGCCCGGTGCAACGCGGAGGCCAGGCCCGCGCCACCCACCGCGATGTCCTTGCCGGGCTGCTGCTTGAGCTTGGCGGCCTCGTCGACTACCCCCTCCCTGAGCAGCGTGGCATTTCCCTCGACGCGCTCGAGCGTCTTCGAGAAGACGACCTTTGGGATGGGTTTCCAGATGCGCGCGAACTCGCGGTAGAGCTCCGAGAGCGAGGGATCCTCTTCGGCCGTCTCCCAGTACAACATCGCCTCGTACAGCCCGCGGCCCATCAGGTGAACTCCGAGCTCGCGGGTCTGCTCGCAGTGGAACCGAAAGAGCTCGTCGTCGGGCGCCGTCCAGTCGATCTCGCCGGCGGGGTCGGCGATGTAGCCATCGAGGGACAGTGTCATCGAGTAGATCAGCTTGGGCATGATGCCTCCAGGTCGTTCTGAGCCTAGGACCCTGCGACGGCTAGATTGTCATCGGGATGAACGCTGAGCGCCGGGCCATCGCCGCGGAGGTGCTTGACGTCTCCCGGCGACACGACGCCGCTCAAGCGGACCGACTGGCGCGGTTTCGCAACGTCGAGCCGGAGACCGCGGAGCTCCTGGGGATCCTGATCAGGGCGGTGCGGGCCCAACGGATCCTCGAGCTGGGGACGTCGAACGGCTATTCCACCCTCTGGCTTGCGGACGGCGCCGAGGCGACGGGCGGGGCGGTGACGAGCGTCGAGCTCGACGCGCAGCGCACGGACATGGCCGCCGCCAACCTTGAGCGCGCCGGGTTGGACGCGGACCTGCGATCGGCCGACGCCGCCGACGTGCTGGCGGCGTCGAGCGAGGGCTGGTGGGATCTGATCTTCCTCGATTCCGAGCGTCCCGCTTACGTGAGCTACTGGCCGGACCTGTTGCGCACCATGCGTTCGCCGGGCGGCCTGCTCGTGATCGACAACGTCCTGTCGCACGAGGACGAGGTCGCCGAGGTGACGCGCTTGATCGAGGACGAGCCGCTGGTCACCAGCAGCCTGGTCTCGATCGGAGCGGGCGTGCGCCTCGTAGTACGCGAGACCGACTGACCGCTGCGGCGCGCGTCGGCGGCCGGTCTCCCGTGTGATCGATCGGGTGCAAAAACATTGGTATATAATATAGTTTTACTATATGAATTCGCCGACGACGGCACACAAGACACGACGCGACGCCGAGACGGAGCGGCTCGTGCGGGACCTGGTGCCGCGGATCTCGCAGTTGACGCGGCTCGTCGTCAAGCACACGCGCGCGACCATCTCGCGCAGCGAGGGAGGGATCCTCAGCACGCTCAGCGGCGGGCCCAAGCGGGTCACGGAGCTGGCCGAGCTCGAGGGCCTGGCCCAGCCGACGATCACGATCCTGATCAAGCGGCTCGAACAGAACGGCTGGGTCACACGCGCGCGCGATGCCGAGGACGGCCGAGTCGTACTCGTGTCGCTGACGCCGGCGGGCACCGTCGCACTTGAACAATTTCGCGCGCAGTACCGCGAGGTCCTGCGCGAGCACCTCGAGGCGCTGTCCGACGAGCAGGTCGAAGCGCTCGCCGACGGGCTCGAGGCGCTGGACGCACTCGCAGCGTCCATGTACCAAGGAGAACACCGATGACACACACAGACAATGACCGGCGCGGCTTCCTCTCCCAGCCAAGATCGGTTTGGGCCGTGGCCTTTGCCGCGGTCGTGTCCTTCATGGGACTGGGCTTGGTGGATCCGATCCTCCCCGCAATCGCGAAGAGCCTCCACGCATCACCCAGCGACGTAGAGCTGCTGTTCACGAGCTACTTCGCGGTGACCGGTATCTCGATGCTCGTCTCCAGCGTCCTCGGACGGCCCCAACCTGAGCTCACTACCGGCGTCGCCGGCTAGATGTCCTGCCCACGGAGGTTGCCGAGAGTGTCACTGGAAACCTGCATAACACGACAACACCGGCGCCAGGTCCGAGCCCTGTCGTACTAACCATGCTCCTCATGCACAACACGACAGGCCTCGCCATCTGAGCCGGGATTGTCGGGCTGTGCAGGTTTCTAGACGGGCGATGGCGCCCGCTCCCGTCCCCTTCCCCAGCGCCGTTTGCCGGGCCGCCGCCAATCACGGCCGCCGAGAGCCCGCCAGCTAGACAGCGCGAGCCCGCGAGCCGCGCAGGAAGTACGCGGTCGCGTCGGCCACGAGCTCGTCCGCTTCATCAGCCTGGACGATGCCGCCGGTGACGAGCGTCGCGATGCCCTGGATCGTGGCGAACAAGACGAGCCCGACGCGCTCGGGATCGCCGGGCTCGAGGATGCCGTCTGCCTGTCCCTGCTCGATCACCTCGAGCATGATTGAGAACGCGCGCTCGGCGGCGTCTTGGAGCGCCCCGGACTGCTCGCGGTGCTTGCCGGCGAACATCAGCTCGAGCAGCGCTGCGTCGCGCGTGGCGAAGCGAACGTAGGCTGCGGCGGTCGCTCTCAGCCGTGCCTCGAAGTCCTCGCCGGCGCCGGCCACGGCCCTCTGCAGTTCGGCGCCGAGGCGCTCGAATCCGTCCTCGGCTAGAGCGTCGAGCAGTGCCTGTCGGTCCGGAAAGTGTCGACGGGGCGCGCCGTGGCTGACGCCGACCTGCCGGGCGAGCTCGCGCAGCGACAGCTGATCCACTCCGTGCTCGCGGACCGTGTGCTCCGCCTGCACGAGGAGCGCAGTGCGCAGGTTGCCGTGGTGATAGCGGCGCTCAGTCATGAGAACGCAGCGTATCGAACGATGTTGTCGTTGACATCATTGTTGTCATCGTCTACATTGTTGCCCATGACTACTTTCAGCACAACAGACATTCCCGACATGACCGGCCAGACGGTGATCATCACCGGCTCCAACAGCGGCATTGGCCGCGCCGCCGCGCGAGCGCTCGCGAACGCCAACGCTCGGGTCGTGCTCGCCGTCCGCGACCTCGACAAGGGCCGTGCGGCCGCTGCGACGATGTCCGGCGAGACCGAGGTTCGCCCGCTCGACCTCGCGAGCCTCGGCTCCGTTCGCGAGTTCGCCGCCGGATGGGACGGCGACATCGACCTGCTGATCAACAACGCGGGGGTGATGGTGCCGCCGTTGAGCCGGACCACCGAGGGCTTCGAGCTCCAGTTCGGCACCAACCACCTCGGTCACTTCGCGCTTACGAACCTCCTGCTCGAGCGGATCACCGGCCGCGTCGTCACCGTGTCCTCCACCGGCCACCGACTCGGCACGATCGACTTCGACGATCTCAACTGGGAGCGCAAGCCGTACAAGGCGTGGCGGGCCTACGGGCAGTCCAAGCTCGCAAACCTGCTGTTCACGGCCGAGCTTCAGCGACGGCTGACGGCCTCGGGCTCTCTCGTACTGGCGACGGCCGCACACCCCGGCTACGCGGCGACGAACCTGCAGTTCCACAGCGGACGCCGGTCGCTGGACATCGTCAGCGTGATTGGCAACCGCCTGTTCGCCCAGGACGAGAACGGCGGGGCTCTTCCGACGCTTTACGCTGCGGTCGCCGACGTTCCCGGCAATAGCTTCGCCGGCCCCGGCGGCTTCATGGAGCAGCGCGGCGCGCCGAAGCTCGTCGGGCGCTCGCACGCCGCCCAGGACGCGACGGTGGCCCGCCGCCTGTGGGATGTCTCCGAGGAGCTGACGGGCGTCCGCTTCCCGCTGGCGGCAGCCACCAGCCCGGCCGGGTAAGGACGGACACCGACGCTCACGGATCTGTCGACAGGCCCCTCAGCGCATCGTAGACCTGGCCGACGGTCTGGGCGTCGTGAACCGCAGACAGACGCGCGCTGAGCTCGTCGAGAGTGAGTTGCCCTCTCGCGAATCCGTCGCGTAGGACGAGCTCGGCACGAGTCCGATCGGCGTCGGACGCGAGACGGGCACGTCGGCGGTGCGTTGCCTCCACGGGCGCGGAGTCAGCTGACCTCGCGGTCCGGCCCGAGATGAGCCCGACCGTACGCCCCAGCAACGCGAATCCGACTGCCGCAGCCAGACCCTCGACGACGCCCCGCTCCAGCCCCTCCTGGAGAGAGCGTTCGGCGTGTGCCGTGAAGATGGTCACGGCGACGGCGACGAGCAACGAGCCAGCCGCCCCCAGACGCCACGGCCGTCGACGCAGCCGGCGCCAACCGATCACCGGCACGTCCTCATAGACGTCGCCCGCGGCGCCCGGCGATGCCGAGACGATTGCCCGGGCCCGGCTCACGCTACTTGAAGCCGCGTACAGCGCCACCCCGGCCACGGCGGTGAGCCCCCCGACCAGTGCGATGTACCAGCCCGGTAAGCGCAACGAGAAATCTACGAGGTACAGGACCAGCCCTCCCACGGTGGCGAACCCGGCGAGCACGCCGACGCGAGCCCGGGAGCCGATCAGATCGATCTGGGCGGCCGGCAACCGCTGCGCGTGCCGGAGGCGAACAGACCGCAGGGCGGCCAACGACCCGGCCACTAGTGCGACCTGAGGTGCAAACACCATCCCGAGCAGGGCCGGGAAGAACAACAGCGGAGAGATCCCGTTGGCAAAGCCGGGAGGGCCACCGGCCGAAGCGATCACGAGCTGAGACAGGATCAATGCCGCGGCCGCGAGCGCCAAGGCGCCGAACGTCTGAAACGCAGACAGGCGGGCGCGGAACGTCGCCAGCTCATCGGCGAAGCCGATGGCGAGCTCCCGAGGATCGCCCAACCGCCCCTCACAGCCCGGCTCGCACTCGATGTGATCGCGCAGCTCGGCCAGGATCCGAGCTCGCTCCCGACGTGGCACTCGGCGAGCGCTGAGCTCGGCGGACAGAGTGTCCAGCCAGTTCATTCGAACACCGCCTCCATCGCATTGGAAAAGACCCTCCACTCGCGGCGCCGGACCTTGAGCGTTGACCGCCCGGCTTTGGTGATGCGATAGACGCGACGGCGTCGCCCGCTCTCGATCACCCACGCGCTGGTCAACAAGCCATCGCGCTCGAGGCGATGCAGCGCCGGATAGACGGTCCCCTCCGCCAGGTCGAACGCGCCGCCGCTGCGCTGCTTCAACCGCTGCAGGATCGCGTAGCCGTGGGCCGGCCCCTCGGCGATCGTCGCGAGGATCAACGGATCAAGCTGTCCGTTGAGGGCGTCGTTTCTCATACCTAGCGATACTAGGCATCGTCCCGCTAGGTGTCAAGGCCTGAGCCCATCACCCCGGTCAGCGGAGGTCGCGGAAGAAGGTCCGCAACTCCTCGACGAGCGCCGCTGGTTGTTCGAGCGCCGGAAAATGGCCGCCACGGTCGAGCTCTTGCCATCGGCGCAGATCGGTGAAGCGGCGCTCGGCCCATGACCGCGGGATTCGGATGATCTCCTTGGGAAAGATCGAGCAGCCCGTGGGGACGCCGATCGCCGGAAAGTCACGGTCGCGAAAGCTCTCCCAGTAGAGGCGCGCCGACGAGGCGCCGGTGGCGGGCAGCCAATAGAGCATCACGTTGTCGAGGAGCTCGTCGCGAGTGAGCACGTTTTCCGGATGCCCGTCGCAGTCGGTCCAGGCCCAGAACTTCTCGATGATCCACGCGCACTGTCCCGCGGGCGAGTCGACGAGCGAATAACCGAGTGTCTGCGGGCGGGTCGATTGCTGCTTCGAGTACCCAGTCCCCCATCGGCGATGCTCGGCGAATGCGGCGAGTGCCACCTGCTCGCTTTCGGTCAGCTTCTCGGCGTCGCCTGCCCCGGGCGGCTGGGCGAGCGGCATCGTCAGGTGAATCCCGGCGAGATGTTCTCGGTCGACGTTGGCTAGGTGCATCGTCACGATCGCTCCCCAGTCACCGCCATGCGCCCCGTAGCGTGAGTAGCCGAGCCGAGCCATCAGCTCCGCCCACGCCGCCGCGATCCGGCCAGTGCCCCAGCCACGCTCGGCGGGCCGATCGCTGAACCCGTATCCGGGGAGCGAGGGGCAGACGATGTCAAACGCATCGCAGACGTCAGCGCCGTTGCCGGATGGATCCACGAGCGGATCGATTACCTTCATGAACTCGGCGACCGACCCCGGCCAGCCGTGCGTTAACAGCAGAGGCAACGCGTGGTCGTGACGCGAGCGCAGGTGTAGGTAATGGATCCCGACGCCGTCGATCGTCGTCCGGAACTGCGGGATCGCATTCAGCTGTGCCTCGAACCGCCGCCAGTCGTAGCTACTGCGCCAGTAGTCGCAGATGTCTTTGACGTAGGCGAGCGGGACGCCCTGGGACCAGTTCTTGACGGTCTCGCGCTCGGGCCAGCGGGTCCGGGCGAGACGCGCGCGTAGGTCATCGATCTCGGAGTCGTCTACTTCGATTTGGAAAGGAGCGATCCCGGCGGCCAACGCCTCCCTATTTCACCATCTCTCGGGTGCGGAGATGAACGAGGCGAAGGTGCGGGGTCGCGGGACGCAGCTACGTGACTGGCTCGAGCGCCTCGATCGCCGTCTCGAGTGCCTCCTCCAGATCGTCGGCGTGCGGCCGGCTGTAGATAGGCGAGGAGCCGCTCCTCAGCAACAGTTGCACTTGCGCGATTCCCCTCGCCTCAACCGGATAGGGACCCGACAGGTGATCCGCCAGTTCGGCCAGAGACGAGAGCGCAGCGGCCGAGTCGGGACATGCCCCGCCGAGGCCACGCTGTTCTGGATCGTCGTCTCGCCGGGGGGCGCCGGGAGGGGTCCGCGGGTCGCCTAGCCTGTGGCGGTCAATCGGCGCTGGTGGCCTCCGACGGGTTCCGCGCGGCGCCTTCGATCGCCGTCCAGTCGCGCCCGAACCACCGTTTGATTCGGCTGGAACCAAACTCGGCCTTCTCCGCGACGAGGTCCTCGGAGGGACCGACGAGCTCGCCGGTCTTCTGATCGCCGAAGAACGTGACGTCGACCTGCGCGATCTGGTCGCCTCCGAACTCGATGTAGCAGATGCCACGCCCGCCGTACTCAGCCGACGATGTCGTGCTCCGGATGAGCGCGCCGATGCGCTCCGCGGCGATCGCGGCATGACCCTCAGCGAACACGCCGGCGCGGGGCGTTCCCACGGCCGCGACGTCGCCGATCGCGAACACGCCGGGGAAGGACGTCTCCAGGGTCAGGGAGTTCACCGGGATCCAGCCATCGACGGTCATCCCAGAGTCCACGACGACGGCCGGCGCCCGGTGGACGGGAACGGCGAGGAACAGGTCGTACGGCATCTCCCCTCCGTCTCGCAGGGTGGCGACGTTGCGCGCGGGATCGAGCTCGCACACCTCGCGCCGCGGATGCCACTCGATGCCTCGCTCCACGAACGTGCTCACCAGCACTTCCGACGCCGCCGGCGAGGGCGGGATCGGTCTGGGGAAATCGACGACCAACGCGATCTCGGAGCGGTCACGCAAACCACGTCGGGTCAGGTGCTCATCCATCAGCAGCGCGGTCTCGCTCGGAGCGGGTGGGCACTTATACGGCGTCGAGAGGACTCCGACGACGACTCGGCCGCCGTCGAAGTTTGCGATCACGTCACGCGTCGCGAACGCGCCATCCACCGTATAGAACTCATGGCCGCCCTCGAGCAGGCCGGGGGTCGCGGCCGGATCCAAGTCTGCCCCGAGCGCGACAACGACCACGTCGCCCTCGAACGTCCCTGCATCCGTCTCCACGCGCTTGCCGGCCGGATCGATCGACCGAACTACTGTCTGGACGAAGCTCACGCCTGGCTTGACCGCGTCGCTATACGCGTGGCGGACGCCCGCGGGACGGGCTCGGCCGAACATTACGTCGAGCTTCGAGAACCCGAACACGAACGCGTCGCTCTGGTCGATCAACACAACATCGACCGCATTCCCGAACTCCTCCGACAGCCGGGTGGAGAGCTCGAGACCACCGAACCCAGCCCCCAGAACAAGCACGCGCATGCGCAGCTCCTCTCGTGTGCCCCTTACTCGAGCGACACTATCAACCCCGATTCGCGAGCCGGCTCACCTGATCACGGATTCGATGCGCGATCGTCGGGGGCCGGATGGTTACATTCCCGAGGATCGTCGCTCTCGCGTCGATCGTCGTGACGTGCGAGGTGAGGACGGCGTCTCGGAGCCAGAGGTGGCAGTCGCCCAACAGTGAGCGAGCATCCAGATGAGCCGGAACTGTCCAACGGCCCTTCCGAGACTCGTTGCCCAGGATCGCGGTCAGCCGCTCGGGGCCCTCGGCGGCAGCCTCGACGGATCGCTCTAGATCGGCGGTCAGCTCCGAGAGCTCGCCCAGAAGGCGGGCTCCGAGCGCGCGATCGGCCAAAGAGCCCATGCCGGCGTCACGCTCAAGGCGTACGCTGAGCTGATCCGTACACCACGACCGGTTCGTGGAGCAAAGTGCACACGCTCAAGACTGCCGTCGGCATAGGCTGGATCGTCTTCTGGGTCTACTGGCTGGTCGCTGCGCTCGGCGCGAAGCAGGGAAGGGGCGGCAGGCGACGGCTCCCCCTGGCCGGCGTGACCCTAGTGGCGGTCGTCCTTCTCGTTCGCGTCTTCCGCGGCGGCAGCCTGGAGGTCCACAGCCTGATTGTCGGAGCGATCGGGGCGGTCCTCTTCGTGTCGGGGCTCGCCCTGGCGGTCTGGGCGCGCATCCACCTGGGGCGAAACTGGGGCATGCCGATGACCGAGAAGGCCGAGCCCGAGCTCGTCACCTCGGGGCCCTACCGATTTGTCCGCCACCCGATCTACTCGGGGCTTCTGCTCGCGCTGGTCGGGACCGCGCTCGTGACCAACCTGATCGGGTTGATCATCGCGGCGGTCGTGGGCGTTTACTTCTTCTACTCCGCCAAGACCGAGGAGAAGAACCTCACCGCGGCTTTCCCCAAGGCCTATCCGGCGTACCGGACCGCCACCAAGATGCTCATCCCCTTCGTCCTCTAGCGACCCGGCGCGATGTGGGGATACGCTCGGATCCGGCGTGCTGGAACTCGACCTCGACCTGACAGCCGACCAGGCGCTCGCCGAGTGCCGGCGCCGCGGTCTCGTCGTCCGAAGCGAGCGTGAGCTGGCAGGTCGGGCGGGGAGCAGGCACTGGCACCTGGGATCGTCGGTCAGCCGGGCACGCTCGAATTGAACGAATGGCACGGCCGGGTCTGGGTGAAGGTCCATCCGTCACGTGACGGCGCCTGGGCGATCGATCTGGCTCGAGCGCTCGCCGGCCTCTCCGCGTCCGCTGTCCCCGAGCCATGAGAGCACTCATCAGCCGCCCGGCGCCGCGGTCAGCCCGCCCGCGGTAACCGGTGCGTCACCATCCACCAGGGCGCTGAGCGCGTCATCGATGATCGTCACGGCGAGGTCGATCTCGTCCTCGCTGACCGTCAGTGGGGGCGCCATGCGCAGACTGCTGGCCTGGCCGGCGGTGCCACCGCGGACGAGGTTGATCGAGAGCCCGCGACGTTGACACTCGTCAGTGAGGGCCAAACCAAGGGCGTCTGCCGGCTGGCGCGTCTCGCGACTCTCCACGAGCTCCAAACCGCAGAGAAGCCCGAGGCCACGAACGTCTCCGATCTGCTCATGACGGTCCTGCAGGTCACCGAGCCGGTCGAGCAGGTACCGGCCGCGCGCCCGTGCGCGCTCGGCCAACTGTTCGTCCTCGACCACGTCCATCACCGCCAGCGCTGCTGCGGCGGGCAGAGGATCCGAGACGTGCGAGGTGATATGTGTGAAGCCGCGCGCATAGCACTCTCGCTCGATTTCGGAGCTGGTGATGACCGCGCTTATCGGCACGCCGCCGCCGAGCGTCTTCGAGAGCACGAGTAAATCGGGCACCACCCCGTAGACCTCGAAGCCGTACATCGCGCCGACCCGGCCTAGCCCCGTCTGGCACTCGTCGAACACGACCAGCATCCCGCGCTCGTGCGCCAGCTCCGTCAGCCGTCCGAAGTACCCGGGCGGCGGGACGATCACGCCGCCGGCCGACAGCACCGGCTCGGCCACGACCGCCGCCGGAGAGCCCACGGATGCCTGGTCAAACAGGTCAAATCCCGCTTCCAGGCATGTGCAGTCGCATACCTGATCGCAGTGGCGAATCGGACACCGATACGCATAGGGAGCCGGCAGCGCGAACACGCCGGGGGTGACCGGGCCGTAGCCGTGTCGGTTCGACGCGTACGTGACCGCGGACGCTCCCCCTGTGACTCCATGCCAGCTCCGCGTCAAGGAGATGACCTCAAAGCGCCCTGTGTAGAGCTTCGCCATGCGCAGGGCAGCCTCGATCCCTTCTCCCCCGGTGGAGAGCAACAACACGCGGCGCAGCGGATCGGGAAGTGTGTCCACCAGCCGCTCCGCCAGCGCCAGCACCGGCTCCGAGAGCATCCACGAGTTCAGGTGTATGACCTCGCGACACGCCGCTTCGATTGCCGCCACCACGCGCGGGTGGTTATGACCCACCGTCGCGCAGATCTGCCCCGCGGTGAAATCCAGCACGCGCTGCCCGTCGACGGTCTCGACAAAGGACCCCGACGCTCGGCTCACCACGCCGTCGACGAAGTTCCCGCCATAGCGCACCAGCAGGTCTGCGCGGTCGTCCACCATCGGCAGGCTACCGCCCAGGGGTAAGCAAGACGACAAGCCGTGCAATCGTGCGGGCGTCAGCGTGCGTTATCGTCACGAGGGCGTGCAGGACGCGTCCGGTCCGCGGAAAGGGCCCCAGGCCCACCTGTGAAAAGCGACTGATCTCATCGGTGACGGACGTGATCTTCGGCCTGGCGCGCGGACCCGTCGACGGCCGAGAGGAGTTGACATGTCCGAGCCCCCTTCCTTGCCGTCCCGTCCGGACCTGCGCCACCTGCGCGACGAGGCCAAGCGCCGACGCAGGGCCGGTGAGTTCCCGTCGCTCGCGCTGGCGCAGCTCGCACTCGCGCGCGAGTACGGCTTTCGTTCCTGGCCACGGCTGAAGTTCCACGTCGAGGCGCTCACTCTGGATGCTGCCGAGCGCGCCGCGGCGCTAATCGCCTCGGCCATGTCCGCCGACCTGCGGCGCGCACGGGCGCTGCTCGACGCCGATCCCTCGCTCGGTCGCCACGACCTGGCCTGTGCCTGTGCCACCGGCGAGGCGGATGAGGTCGCGCGCCGGCTGGCAGCCCGACCCGTTGCGGTGAGCGAGCCGACCGGACCGAACGGCTGGCAGCCAATCCTCTACGCCTGCTTTTCGCGATTGCTGCGCGGCGATCCGGAGCGCGCGCCAGGGATCCGCGAGGTCGTGCGGCGCCTGCTCGCCGCGGGCGCGGATCCGAACGCCTCATTCATTAAGGACGACGAGTGGCTGCAGGTCGCCCTCTACGGCGCGGCCGGCATCGCCGGCGACGTCGAACTGACGCGGATGCTGCTCGATGCGGGCGCGGACCCAACCGATGACCGTGACGGCTACCACGGCAACGAGGTGCTGTATCACGCGTCCGAACTGCCCGACTCGACGTGCGCGATGCTCGTGATCGACGCCGGCGCCCGGCAGGACCTGGTCGACTACGACCTCGGGCGGGCGCTGAACTTCCCCAACCCGGAGATGGTCGAGATGTTCTGCGCCCACGGCGCGCGGGCGACGGCGGACACTCTGCACCAGGCGGTCTGGCGCCGTCGACCGGCGCGCACGGTCCGCGCGCTGCTCGACGCCGGCGCGCCGATCGATGCGGTCGACGAGCACGGCCTTACCCCGTTGCGCGTCGCGGCCCGCTGGGGCGATGACGCGGTCGTCGACGCGTTGCGCGAGCGGGGCGCCGACGAGAGCGCGGTGACCGAGGAGGACCGGGTCATCGGCAGCTACATGTCGGGCCGGGACCACGGCGTCCCTCGGACGGTTGCGCTCTCGATGCTGGACGAGATGCTGATGCTCTCGATCCAGGGGGGCCACCTGGAGGCGATGCGCCGGCTCCTTGACGCGGGCGCTCGGATCGACGGTGACCCGGACGGCGAGGAGATCCCGCTCGGCCATGCCTGCTGGCGAGGGCGCGTGCAAATGACGCGCGATCTCGTCGAGCGCGGCGCGGCGCTCACCTTCCGCGACGGCGGCAGCGCGATCGGAGCCGCGCTACACGGCTCCCGTCACTGCCACGACCCGGAAGGGGGGCCGTCGATGCGTACAGTCGACGAGATCCCCAAGGAGCCCTACGCCGAAATCGTCCGCCTGCTCCTCGCCGCCGGCGCTCCCGTCCCGGAGCGGATCGGCGAGAACGGGGCCCGCGCGACGATGCTGATCGCCGAGCTTGGAGTCGACCCGCCCGCCTGACCAGACCCCGCCGTTCCGCGGTGCCCGGTGTCGGCGCGGCCGTCAGGGCACGAACAGGCGCCCGCGCATGTTCTCCTCAGATGGTTGCCAAAGGCGTTGCGGTCGAAGGCGTTGCGCCGCTCCGCCGCGCGATAGACGGGGTCCCCATCGTCCACAGTGATGCCGAGGTGATGATGGCTGGTCGGCTGGATGTCGCACTCGAACAGATGCAGCTGGGTGGTCCGAGGGCCAGCCATTGCACGGGGATGCCGAAGTTCGGCGTGGGGATCGGTTCGGCGCCGAGCAGATCGATGTAAAAGTCGACCGACTCCTGCAGGTTGCGCGCGTTGACGCTGACGTGGTTGATCTGGGTGCTCATAAGCCCTCCATCCGTATCCTCCCTGGGCCGGATCGTACGGTGCCCGGAGCGGAGCGTTAGGCTTGCGCGCCATGCTGTCCGATCGATTTCGCGCCGCCGTCGAACGCGGAGCCGTGGACGACACTGCAGAGCTGTTCAGCGAGGACGCCGTATTCCGAAGCCCGGTGCTGTTCAAGCCTTATGAGGGCCGCGATCAGGTCGATAAGGTCCTCCGGGCGGCCGAATGTGTCCTTGGCGGCGGTGAATTTCGCTACGTACACCAACTCGAGGATCCAGACGATCGCGTCGCGATCCTCGAATTCGCAACCGTGGTGGATGGGAAACAAGTCGAGGGGATCGACAAGCTCACCTTCGACGACCGCGGCATGATCACCGAGCTCAAGGTGATGATCCGCCCGGCATCGGCTCTGCAGGTGGTCGGCGCGAAGATGGCAGAAGAGTTCGCCAAGGTCGGCCTGGGCCTTCCGAGCTGAGTGGCGCACGCTCCAGAGTGACGCCTCGGCTAACTCCAGCACGAGCTTGAGGGAATAATCGAGACGATTGCTGAGGCGCCCTCATACCCCATGAGACAATCGCTCCGTGGAGTCTGAGCCGCCGACTGCGGTCCCACGATCGGAACCGGGGCGCGAGAGGGCGATCGAGCAGGCTCCGGCGGGCGCGGCCTCCGAGTTGGAGGCCGTAGCGTCGGTCGTCGGCAATCGCGGCATCGGGCGCCTTCTAGCGGACCGACATGTCGGATCGAAGGGCCTCGAAGCCGTTGCGCGTTCTCCGGCTGCCGCCGGCATGCTCGCCAGGTCCGTACTCGCGCGGCAGCCGCCCGGTGCGCCGCCCCCTGCGGCCCCGCCGAGGCGCGTGATCCTGATCGACGCGAATGTGCTCGAGCAGATCAACCGCGGCAATCAGGGCGCGGCCACGACGCTGCGCACCCTGATTCGCAACGCCGATGTGTACATCAGCCAGCAGGCGTTCAACGAGTCGGTACAGAACCCGGCCATACCGCGCACTGCGACGGCGAACCGCCTGATGCTCGATGAGTTGGGGATCCGCGTCGCGCCGCGCGGTTCGCTGGCTAGTCGAGCGTACGTCTATGAGCACAACGTGCTCCCTGGTGGGGGCACTGTCGCGTCGCCGGCAGACGCCGCCACCGCTGCCCAGGCGCGGGCCATCAATGCGGAGGTGTGGTCGTTCGACCGGACCTACCGGCTGAACTACGGCTCGGTCCAGACAAGACTGGGGGTACAAGTGGCGCCCGAGAGCTACTCGGTCCCGCTGGCCAACGGGGTGCAGGACTACCGCGTTGGCCGCCAACTGCTCGGACTGCCGGCGGTCGAGATCTCGCTGACGGGCACGGTCACTCGGCCAGTCCCACCCGGTGGCGGCGGCGGCCCGGGCGGCGCGGGTCCCGGTCCGGCCCCGAGGCCGCCGGCGGGCGGCGGTGCCCCGCCAGCCCCCAGCGCGGCAGCGCGCGCCATCGCGACCGAGCTCAACGAGGAGATGAAGACGACGATGCGTCTCGCGCGCGCGGCGACAGTGCTCCGAACTGCGACGGCCGTTCTGCAGGCGGTCGGCGCGCTGCTGACCCTGAAGACGATGGTCGACATGGCGACGAGCAAGCTGTCCGGAGGCGGGTTCTTCCTCACCAAGGAACTGGCCCAGGCCGAGCAGATCGGCGAGGACGCTCGCAAGCTCCAGAATGACTACCCCGCCTATTCCGACTCGATCCAATCGAGCGGCTTCAAGCTCGTTGCAGCACCCTACGGCAGCCTCGACTCGCTCAAGGCCGTGATCTGGGGCGTGTTCTTCGTGATGAGCGACCTGGTGAGCATCCAGGAGTCACTCAAGGAGCGGGTGTCGGCGTTGAGCAAGTCGCTCTCGGAGGTGACCGCCAAGCGGAAGGCGGCCGAGGCGATACTCAACGACCCGAAGGCGTCGGCTGCGCTCATCATGGCGACGTTCGGGACGGCCGAGCTCGCGCAGATCTTCGGGGCATGGGATGACCTCGGCCACCTCGAGGGTCGCCTCACGAGCGCGCTGACGTCGTTTCAGGCAGTCCAACCGATGGTCGACGCCGACATAGCGTTCCTCAGCGCCTGGATCTCGTACCTACGGGTGGGTGTGGAGCAGGCCGAGGCCGCAACGGCGACGAGTCCCTAGGCCCGCGCTCGGTCGGTTCTCCGCCGAGGGCCGCCGGCTCGGTAAACGACGCTGGGGAAAGGGGGGAGCGGGCGCCATCGCACCAGTCCAAAAACCTGCATAGCACGACAATTCCGGCCGAACTGGCGAGGCCTGTCGAGCTATGCATGAAGAGCATGGTTAGTACGACAGGCCTCGGATGTGGCGCCGATGTTGTCGTGTTGTGCAGGTTTCCCGTGACACTCTCGCCACAAAGTCGCCGGACGAGCGCAGCGGCGGGTCAAACCACGGGCTCTGGCGACTCGCAACAAGCCCTCACCCACTCCTCTCCCTGCTGCCGTTTACCGAGCCGACCGCCAGCCAAGGCTGCCCGCACTGCCGCGTTCGAGACGTGATCCGTTCATCGCACCGTGTACGCCACCAACTGCGGATTGCGGCTTCGTCCCGGCCCCTAGAGGAGTGGCACAGCCCGGCGCGCCTTGCCGGAGGAGCACGCGGTGAGAGCTCGAAGATGGTGCTTGGTACCCATTGTCGCGCGACTCGACGACCGGGATCGTTCGCTGAGTGTCAGCATGTTGAGCAGGGCGTTCGCCGGGGTCGTTGCGGCAATCGCGGTCACTGGATGCGGTGGCGCGACGAAAACCGCCACACAGACAACGTCCGCATCTTCGAGCGAATCTTCGCCGGCGGCGTGGCAGGCGGGGACGCCAACGCCGAGGGTCACCCCGGCTCTGATCGCCGGCGCCGGGTACGGCCTGACGGAAGCCAACACGAATCTCGGAACGGTTGATGAGGTGTTCGGCTCCGTAGTCGCAAGCGTTCACGTAAACCCATCGGCCAAGACGCTGGACGATCAATACGCGCGCTTCGGTCGATGCATGGGCGAGCAGATGAGAATCCATGATCTCGGGCATGAACTGGCCCTCCTGATCGCCTACACACGCAAGGACCGGGCTGTGCAGGCGCCCGTCGAGAAAGCGTCCACGATCTGCGAGGGCTCGGCGATCGCGCCCGACGCCAGTTACAAGGAGTCCCTGAAGGCCCACCCGTAGGAGCAGCACGTGATCCATTCATCGCAGCGTGTACGCCACCAACTGCGGATTGCGGCTTGGTCCCCTCCCAGTGATGCCCCCCGCGGGGACGAGCACCGTGCGACCAGCGATGGCGATCGGAGCATTCGTCGTTGTCGGCAGTTTGCGGCGGTAGACGATCCTGCCGGTGTTGCGGTTGAGAGCGAGGAGGCCGCGGTTGACGAGCGTGGTGAAAACAAGATCGTTAGAGACCGTGGCGGCGCCGAGGGGCACAGACGCCATCTTCGTGTCCCATTCGACCTTGCCGGTGGTGAGATTGAGCGCCTCCACTTCTCCGCCGGCCGAGCCTGGGCCCGTGGTAGGGGCGGGCACATTCAAGCTGGTGAAAGTGAGAGGTATATCTAGGGTGACCACGTAGACGCTGTTGCCGGCGAGGGCCATGTTGGTCAGTAGGCCGCCGAGCGACCCCGGAAGGATCGTGTAGGGCACCTTGATCGTGATTTTGTGCTCGAGCGCCTCTAACGAGTCGTTGTCGTGGCCGTTGTGCTCGCCGACCGGCGTCTTCCAGATCAGCTTGCCGGTCTCGGCGTTCATCTCGTAGACGTAGCCCATCTTTCCGCCGCCGATGACAACGGGGACCCGACCGACCCTCGCCGAGATCGGCGAAGCCTGCATGTCATAGTCCTTGAAGTCATTCGGCACGCCCTGGTAGTACCAGCGGAGCTTCCCAGTGGCCGCGTCGAGGTTCACGTCGCTGTTGGTGTAGAGCTGTGCGGAGGGATTCGCGAGCGCCGAGGCGGGGGTCTGATACGGATTGCCGATCCCGTATGTCACCGATCCGTCGCCGCTGACGAGCGGTGTCTCCCAGACGCCGCCCGAGCCGATTCCAGCGGCCCGTACACCGCGATCCAGTCCCAGCACCGTATCGAACTTCCACAAGACCGCTCCGGTCGACGCATTCATCGCGATCAATACCCCGCCGCCGGGTCCGATTCCGTACTGGCTTCCGAGATAGACGCGCCCGTCGGTCACCTGTGGCTGAATCCCGAACGTCCCCTGGCCGGAGCTGAGGACGTGCGCGTTTACCCAGATCGGCTTGCCGGTCGTCGCGTCCAGGGCAAAGACCGACGTCGGCGTCGCCCCGTACACCCTTCCATCAAGGACAGCGACGCCATTGGGTCCCGGCCCGCTCTGCTCGGGCGCATTGCATTCGTATTCCCACTCGAGCTTGCCTGAGGCAAGCGCGACCGCGTACACGTTCGAATCGAGATCCTGCTGGTACACGACGCCGCCTTGGACGATCGGATTCGCCGCAAGCGACCCGGACCCGGCGACTCCCGCCGCCGCGCTCCCGGTCAGCTTGAACGTCCAGTCGGGCTCGAGTTTGGACACGTTTGCGGCTGAGATAGCCGAGTCCGGCGCCTCTCTGGTGTTCGCGAGATCGCCATTCGAGTGCGGCCACGACCCGGAGGCCCCCGCAGTGGAAACATCCACGTTGGCGGTGATGGTTTTGCAGCCCGGGGCGGCCGCCGTGGCCTTATGTCCGCCGCAACCCGCGAGCAGCAACGTGCAGGCGCCCAGCACGGCGACGCGGGCGCCCCGACGATTCGGGTTCGCTCTCATCCGGATCACCCCCACGGTCATAGAAATGCACCGAGCACGCGATCGCGGAGCTCGACCTGCCGCTCCACCTCGAGCAACCGGCAACCAAATACACGCTGGCGAAGCTCACCCGGCCGACGGATTCCGCGCCGTCCGTGCGCGAGCTCGAGGTTGTCGAAGACGAGCAACTCGCCCGGCCGCAGGCAGATGTCGACCTCGTGGGCCTCGACTCGAAGGCCCCGCTTTGAGAAGAACTCCGTCTCGTCCACGACGCTGGAGAACTCGTTTCCGCACAGGAACTGCGGAGCCGTTTTCACACTCGGGAGGGCGGCAGAGCCCCCCAGCGCGGCCTCGATCAGCCGCGCGAGGCTGCCCTCGGCGTATCCGGACTCGTCGTCCCGGGCCCCGTGACTGCGTCCATACGCCGCGAGCCGCCGGACAAGCTCGGCGAGGTCCGGCCAAGAGTGGTCCGCGAGCAGCGCTCGCAACGGCACCAGGCGCGTGACCGCGTTGCTCGCCGGCATTCCGGCCGGGACATGCAGAGCGGTGAATCGGGCAACGTCGGCCGGGAGAACCGGGACAAGCGGCAGGCCAAAGTCGAAATGCAGCGTTTGGAAGTCGCGGCTGGGTGCTCCGCCGGCCGGAGGGACGACGAAGTCTCCGATGACCTCGAGGGGCGCCTCACCGTCCGTCGCCGCGTCGACGACACGGCGCGCTTCGCTCCACGCCTGGTCGATCCGGGCGAACGGACCCGCGATCCGTACGACGGACTGGTTGCTCACGTCTGATCGCGGATCGGTGTCATCACAGTGGACCGACGAAACACAACTTGTCACCAGGAGGCAAAGACATGTCCGCAGGCAAGAGAATCGCAGTTACAGGCGCGCCCGGTCGGGTCGGCCACCACGTCGTCGAGGTGCTCACCGAGCGCGGGCACGACGTCGTCCCGATCTCGCGGACGAACGGCGTTGACGTGATCACGGGCGAAGGGCTGGACGAAGCGCTGGCCGGCGTCGAGTGCATCGTCGATGCCGCCACCGGGCCGTCGCCGGAGCAGCAGGCGGCCACGGAGTTCTTCACGACCGCGGCCAAGAATCTGCAGGAGGCCGGCGAGCGCGCCGGGGTTCAGCGGATCATCGTCGTGTCGATCATCAACACCGACCGCCTGAAGGGAGGCTATGCCATCGCCAAGGTCGCGCACGAGCGGGCGACGCTTTCCGGGCCGATCCAGGCGCGGGTGCTGCGCGCGGCGCAATTTCACGAGTTCGTCGAACAGCTCGTGCAGTGGGGCACGCAGGGCGATGTCGCCTACGTGCCCGAGATGCGCACGCAGCTGGTCGCAGCTCGGACCGTCGCCGAGGCCCTCGCCGATCTCGCCGTCGACTCGACCGTGGCGCCCGGGCCGACCCTCGAGGTCGCCGGACCGCGCGAGGAGAGCCTCGTCGAGATGGCGAAGTTGCTCGTCGCCCGGCGCGGGAATTCCCTTCGCGTCGAGGCCGTGAGCGACCCGGTCGACGGCGACGCGAACGACTCCGGCGTGCTCCTGCCCGCCCCAGACGCGAGGCTCGGCGGTCCGACCTTCGAGGAATGGCTGGACTCAGCCGGCCGCTGAGCTCGATCTAAACAACCGGCCCGGGCCGCTCGTGCTCGTCGTCATCGTGTAGCGACGGGGCGAAGGAGATCCCGACGATCAGACCTTCGGCGGAAAGAAGTCGGGCGACCGTCTGCCCCCAGGGCTCCTCGCGTGCCGGGTGCAGCAGCTCGAACCCGCGATCCTCGAGCTCTTCGGCGGCGGCCTGGACTGCCGCGGCATCCGCCACTTCGAACTCGAGCGAGGCCTGTGGCCTCGGCCGGTCAGCCGGCCACTCGGCCTGTCCCAGGCAGGCTTGCGCGGCCTCGGTCAGTGGCCATACACCGAAGTGCTTGGTGCCCGCCACGCTCTCGCTATGCCAGTAGTCGGAGTCCGCGGCGGCCGCGAGCGGAAGTCCGAGCGCGTCGACGTAGAGCTTGCGGCTTTCTGCCGGATCGGGGGCGATGACCGCGATCGTGGCGACGAAGACGATGTCCATGGGACCATTTAAGCGGTGGACGCGTCGCCTGTCTTGTACGAAACGGACGCCTACCGCGAGCACCCAGCACCGGTTGGCCTCAGTCGTGTGATCGCGTGTCTTTGGATAAGGCACGGGAATGGTTCGGCGGTGCGGGTGCTGCCGGATGGCTGCACCGACATCATCTGGCGGCCGGGCACCGGGGCGCTCGTCGCCGGCCCAGATACCGGCCCGGTGCTTGCGTCGACCGTCAACGATGAGTTCGTACTCGGCGTCCGCCTGCGGCCCGGTGCCGGCGGCGCTGCCTATGGCCTGCCGCTGTCGGAGATCCGCGACCTGCGCGTGCCCCTGGCCGATCTCGGATTGGACCCGGCCGACGACCTCGACGGAGGCCTCGACCCCAAAACGGCGCTGGCGCGACTGAGCGCACTGGCGACGCGCCTGGCCCTCCACCGACCGCCCGATGTCGCCGTGCAGGCAGCCACGCTCCGGCTGAGCGACCCCCGGCAGCGGGTCGACCGGCTCGCCGACGATCTCGGCTTCAGCGACCGGCAGCTGAGGCGCCGCTTCCAGCACGCTGTCGGCTACGGCCCGAAGACCCTCCAGCGGGTACTCCGGCTTCAGCGATTCCGCACCTTCAAAGGCCTTCACCTCGTCCGCGCCGCCGCCGAAGCCGGATACGCCGACCAGGCCCACCTAACTCACGACTGCCGAGCACTCACCGGACTAAGCCCGAGCGAGCTTCGAAGCGTCTAGGCTGGCGAGATGGACGACCTGCTCCAGGCGCTGGCGCGTTACGACGCGCCCACGCTCGCCAACGCGATTGAGACGTTCGACGTGCAGCCTCGAGACGTTGGCTTTGCCGACAGCCGGATCCGGTGCATGTTCCCCGAGCTCGGGCGGATGGTCGGGTACGCCGGCACCGCGACGATCGTCGCGCGCGGCGCGCCCAGGCCCGACGAGAGCGTCGGCTACGACGCCCTCTACTCCCACGTGCGCACAGTCCGCGGGCCGCGAATCGTCGTCGTCAAAGACCTCGACGACCCACCCGCGCACGGTTCGTTGTGGGGCGAGGTCCACGCGACGATCTTTGGCGCGCTCGGGTGCTTGGGCTGCGTGACCGACGGCGCGGTCCGGGATCTCGACGAGGCACGCGGGATGGGGTTTCACTTCTTCGCGGCCGGACCCGCCGTTTCCCACGCGTACGTACGGGTCCGGACGGTCGGCGAGCCGGTCGAGATCGGCGGCCTGCTCGTCGCCCCCGGCGACCTCTTGCACGCCGACCAGCATGGAGTGCTCAAGATCCCACTCGAGATCGCGGCGGAGTTGCCGGCCGCCGCCGATCGGGTCATCGAGTCCGAGCAGTCGCTGTTGCGGTGGGTGCGCTCGGACGATTTCGACCCCGATCGCCTGGCCGAGATGCGTGCGCGCCACTGACGAATCGACACTCCAGACCCCGGCCGGCGGCTAACTTTTCACGGTAGCTGGGACGGGCGCGGCGCCGGGGCGTTCCCCGCGATGCGCCGGAGCATCTCGACGACGAGGAATGCGAGTTCGAGCGCCTGTTGCGTATTCAGTCGCGGGTCACACGCCGTCTCGTAACGGGACGAGAGCTCGCTGTGGGAGATCATCTGGGCACCCCCGAGGCACTCCGTGACGTCCTCGCCGGTGTGCTCGATGTGGATGCCGCCGGGATGCGTACCGAGCTGCTGGTGGACTTCGAAGAACCCCTCGACCTCGTCCATGATGCGGTCGAAGTGCCGCGTCTTGTGACCGCTGGGGGACTCCTCGGTGTTGCCATGCATCGGATCGCATTGCCACACGACGCGATGACGCGAACGGCTTACGGCCTCGACGACGGGCGGCAACAGAGCGCGGACCGCCTCGTTGCCCATCCGTGAGACGAGCGTCACGCGGCCATCGATTCGCTGCGGATCTAGCCGCTCGACGAGCTCGACCGCCTCCGCGGGCGTGGCCGTGGGGCCGAGCTTCACCGCGACCGGGTTGGCGATCAGCGCGGCGAGGGAGACATGGGCGCCGTCACGCTGGCGCGTGCGGTCGCCGATCCACAGCTGATGGCCCGAGAGGAGGTACAGGCGATCGCCGGCGGGCCGCAATAGCGAGCGCTCGTAATCGAGCACGAGCATCTCATGGCTTGCGTACATCTCGACCGTGCGCAGCGAGCCGTCTTCGACGCCACATGCCGACATGAACCGGAGGCTGCGGTCGATCTCGGTGGCGACCCGCTCGTAGCGCTCGCCGGCGCTCGAGCGGCGCACGAAGTCCATGTTCCACTCGTGCAGGTGATGGAGATCCGCGAGGCCGGCGCCTGTAATGGCACGCGTGAGATTCATCGCTGCGGCCGCGTTGGCATATGCCCGGATGAGCCGGCCGGGGTCCGGCCGCCGCGCCTCGATCGTCGGCTCCAACGAGTGGACCATGTCGCCGCGATACGACGGCAGGCCGGCCAGGTCGGTCTCGGAGGTCCGTGGCTTGGCGTACTGGCCGGCGATGCGCCCGACCTTGACGACTGGCATCGAGATCCCGTACGTCAGCATCACGGCCATCTGCAACAGAGTCCGGATCGTCCCGCGCAGGTGCGTCTCGGTGTTATCGACGAAGGTCTCCGCGCAATCCCCGCCCTGCAACAGGAACGCCTCGCCGCGCGCGACCATTCCGAGCCGCTCCTGGAGCCTGTCGACCTCCGCGGTCACCGCGATCGGCGGGACGTTCTCCAACACTCGACGGACACGCGCGACCTCGTCGGGATCCGGCCACGCGGGCTGCTGTGCCGCCGGCCGCGCCAGCGCGTCGCTCACCGCAGCAGCAAGAGCCGTGGGGAACGGCGGCGACGCGGCACGAGGGGTCGCGGCCACATCGATGGTCCATGTCACGCGAGTAAGGCTATGGGACCACTGGCGCGTACGCTCAGCGCTGCCGGCATCGCATGGAGCCTCGGTGCGTCTTGTGCCACGCAACGCGGCGTGATCGACTTACGGCACGCCCCGCCTCGTAGACGACTGAAAGGAACGGTCGCATGTGTGATCTCCACAGCCATGGAGACCTTCCGCCGCTCGCGGAGGACGAATACGTTCTCGACACCGCTCGGGTGCGCACGTTCATCGGGCGGACGCGAGAGCAGATCGCGCAGGCCGACTCGCCACGTGCCGCTTGCGAGCGGCTCAGTCCGGTGTTTGCCGAGCTGCTTGCCGATCGGGATTGGCTGCCAGCGGCGTACCAGGCTCCGTCGCCCGAGAGTGGGATGGGTGGCGGCATCGGGCAGTGGCTCGTTTTCCGGGCCGCAGATCGCTCGCTCTCCCTGTTCAGCCTGGTCGTACCACCCGGCGCGATGACACCTGTCCATGATCATCTCGCCTGGGGCCTGGTCGGGATTTACAAAGGCAACCAGGACGAGGAGTTCTATCTGCCCCAAGACGGCCGCCTCGATCTGAAGCGACGACGGCCACTGAACCCCGGCGACTTCTACACGCTGCTGCCGCCCCGCGATGACATTCATCGCGTTCGCACTACGTCGGCGGAGACATCGGTATCGATCCATCTGTTGGCCAACGACACCGGCTGCGCGTGGCGACACACCTACGACGAGCTGACCGGTGAGGCCAGTGAGTTTCGCTCTGGCTATGTCAACGCCGAGTGCCTGAACGGCGAACCCGCGCACATGGCGTAAGCGCCGGCCGCCCGTGGTCGACCGTGGCCACCACCTGACCTCGGTCAGGTGGTGGCCACCACGGTCACTGGTCCGTTCCTTCTATGCGACTGGCTGCAGTTCCCGTTCGGGCGCTGCTTCCGGCTCCCGGTCGCGACCCTCGAAGAACTCTGCGCCTTCGATGCTGAGACGGGGGACGAGCCGGTCGACCCAGCGCGGCATGTACCAGTTGATCTTGCCCATCAGGATCATCAGCGCGGGCACCAACAGGCAGCGCACCACGGTGGCATCGAGGATCACGGCGACCGCGAGCCCGATCCCGAACTGCTTGACGGTCGGGTCACCGTTCAGCACAAAGCTGCCAAACACGAACACCATGATCGCCGCCGCTGCGGTGATCACTCGTGCGCTGGTGACGAGGCCACGGACGACCGAGGTCTTGTTGTCGTCGCCGGCGTGGACGTGCTCCTCGATCTGACTGACGAGGAACACCTCGTAGTCCATCGAGAGCCCGAACAGGATCGCGAACATGAACAGCGGCACATAGGAGACGACCGGAACCTCTCCGGGTAGCCCGATCAGGCTGCTGAACCACCCGAACTGGAAGATCGCCGTCAGCACGCCGTAGGACGCGCCGATCGAGAGGATGTTCATCAGCGCGGCCTGCGGTGGGATCACGACGCTACGGAACGCCAGGACCAGCAGGAGGAAGCTGAGCGCGATCACAACGACAATCTGCAGCGGCAGTTTGCTCGAGATCTGGGACGCTAGGTCGTCGTAGGCGGCGGTAGTACCGCCGACCTCGGCGGTCAAGTTCGTTCCCTTCTCGGCCTTGGGAATCGTCGTGTTACGCAGTGTGTGGACGAGGTTGGTCGTCGACTGCTCGGCCGGCCCAGCCTTCGAGATCGCATTGAAGTACGCGGTCGTTCCGGCCTTGTCGAGCTGAACAGGGGTGACCGCCACCACGCCCGAGGTTGAGCCGACGTCCTTTTGCAGGGTTTGCAGCCGTGAGTCGCTGGTGCTGGTCGCCTTCGAGCCGAGCGACGCGACGACGATCAAAGGTCCGTTGACACCCGGTCCGTAGTTTTCCGAAATCAGGTCGTAGGCCTGGCGCGCGGTGGTGGAGGTCGACAGCGCGGCCGTGTCCTGCTGGCCCAGGGTCAGGGAGAACAGCGGGATCGCCAGCGGAATCAGGATCACCAGCGCCGCCAGGCCCGCGATCACCGGCCGCTTGCCGATCTCGGCCGCCCACTTGGCCCACACGCCCTTCTGGGCCTGCTCGTCGGTCGGTGGATGCCGCAGCCGCAACGAGTTGATGTGCGGCCCCAGGATCGCCAGCATCGCCGGGAGCAGCGTCAGCGCCGCGAGCACCGCGACGACCACCGCGATCGCCGCCATCAGCCCCATCGTCGTGACCAGCGGAATCTGGGCCACCGCGAGCGACACGAGCGCGATCGTCACGGTGCAGCCGGCGAAGAACACGGCCCCGCCCGAGGTCGCCGCCGCCCGCGCAATCGATTCCCGTAGCTCGAGTCCGTCGTCGAGGCCCCGGAAGTGGCGGGTGACGATGAACAGCGAATAGTCGATCCCGACTCCGAGGCCGATCATCGTGGCCAGCGTCGGCGCCACCGTCGGCACCGTCAACGCGTGGCTGAGGAACGTGATGATTGACAGCGTGCACGCCAACCCCAGGATCGCTCCCAGAATCGGCAACAGCATGGCCGTGATCGTCCCGAACGTGAACGTCAAGATCACCATCGCGGCGATGATCCCGATCAGTTCGCTGGACTCGGTCGCGGGCTTGGAGACCTTCTGCCCGAGCTGACCCCCGGTCTCCACCTGGAGCCCTGCCGCCTCGGCCGGCTTCGCTGCCGCGTCGATGATCGTCTGTGCCTGGCTGACTGACAGCGCGCCCGGATTGACCGTCAAACCAACCGACAGATACCCCGTCGACTGGTTCTTGCTCAGTTGCGAAGCGCCCTGCGACGTCAATGGGTTCACGACCGACGCGACGTAGGGAGCCTTGGCGACGTCCGTGGCGGCCTCGTTGACCGCGTTCGCGTACTTGGAGTCGGTCAGCTTCCCGCTCTTGGCGTGGAGCACGATCGGACTGGTTCCGTTCGCCTGGGCCGGGAACGACTTGCTGAGCGTGTCGGTCGCCTTCTGACTGTTGGTCCCCGGGAGGTTCAGGTTGTCGCTGGTGTTGTCGCCCATCCGATGCGACACGCCGACCAGCGCAGCGGCCGCCACCACCCACACGGCGAGCACTACGAAGCGACGCCTGACGCAGAAGCGCGCGAGCCCATAAAGCACAGCTGTCATGACTGGCCCCTTCCCTCTCCCTCAGCGGTGTCACCGCTGTGGCGTTAGCTTGATGCACATCCTGTGCGTGGCCACGCCGACCCGCAAGAGGGGAACCCCGTGTCTTTACCCTACGGTTTCGGGGCGGGTCCCGGTTCCGCGTCGTGAACCTCCTCGCCGATCGCCGATAGGAGCTGGAAGCGAGAGCGGACCCCGAGCTTGTGATACGCGCTGCTGAGATGGCGCTCGACCGTCTTCTCGGTCACGAACAGCGCCTGCGCGATCTCACGGTTGGTTCGACCCTCCGAGGCTTGACGACACACCCGCCATTCCGCCGCGGTCAGCGCCGCCGGACCCGTGAGCTCAATCCGGGCGCGCCGTCCGGGCCCGGACTGAAGCTCAGAGCGCGCGCCGTTCGCCAGCGCAACCGCGCCGCAAGTTTCGGCCAGTTCCATCGCCCTGCGTTGGGCATTCCGCCCCTCGCGTCGGCGGCCTGTACGGCTCAGTTCCTTACCGAGGTCGGACAGCGCGTGAGCCAACTCGAGCCGTGCCAAACTCGGTTCCAGGACGGATACGGCTTCCTCGAGCAACGGCAGCCGCTCATCGCCACCGATCGCGGCGGCGGCGTGGCGCAGTGACAGGCCGAGCATTCGAGGGGTCCCCACGCCGCGAGCCATCGACAGCTGCTCGCCGGCAAGTCTGGCGGCCGTCTCGGTTTCACCGAGCGAGGCAAGCGCCGAGGCGGCGAGCGCCTTCCACGCGGCCCCCCACCGATAATTCCGCGCCTCGAGTTGCCGGCCTGACCACAACAGATCCTCGGCCCCCTCGCGCAGCAGACCTTGGGCAATGCGCAGCCGGCCGCGGGCCATCAAGTAGTCCGGGGCAAACGTCCGATCCTCGGTGATCCCAAGCGCTTCGCCGGCGTCGGCGGCCTCAGCCGCCGCATCGAGTTCTCCGCGCTCGAGGTGCACGGCGATCGCAACCGCGAGAAGCTGCAGTACTTCGAAATGAGGCGCCTCGATCAGGAGAAGCCCCGTCTCTGCCTCAACCTGCGCGTCGTGCAGGGCGCCCTGGTCGAGTGCGATCCCGGCGCGCTGGCCGTGAATGATGCCCTGCCTGGTCGCGTGGCCCTCGCGGCGGGCGCCCTCGAGCCCGACGTCGAGAAGTCGCATGGCCGGCTCGTATCGCTCTGCGTATCGCAATGTGATGGCGGCCAGATACCCGGCGCTCGTCACCGCCGCCGGCGGGATGCCCGTCGCAAGTGCAGCCTGCACCTCATCCGCGGCGGCTGCGGCCGATCCTCCGCGCGCCAGCCTCTCGTGGGCGGCATGGATTCTCGCCACCGCCTCGTAGCCCGGATGGCCCCTCGCCTGCTCCGCAAACGCTCGCAGGCGCGTCTCGACTCCAGGGCGCAGGCTGGGGACAACCGTCGTGAGCATCAGCAGATCCGAGCTCACTTCGAGCGAGCGCTCAGGGTCAACCGACTGAAGCTCCCGAGCAACTGACGCCATTGCGTCGGCAGCTGCCTGCGGTTCGAGGCCATCGGAAACGATCGCGCACCGCCCCAGGAACGACGCCGCGGTGGCCCGTGCCACGGGGCCCGCGCCGGAGCGCACCGCCGCCTGCAGGTGCTCCATGGCCGCCTCGAGCCGCATCGCGGCCACCTCGTAGCGACCGAGCTCAGCGAGAATCTCCCCCCGCTCCTGCTCTCCCGGAGATTCGGCGAGCGACCGACGCAGGCACTCGGCGGCCGGGCCCGGAGCGCCGCGCCGAGCCGCGCGCGCCGCCGCGGCGCGGAGCGTCCTGACCCTGTCCAGATCTCCCGTCGGTACGGTCAACAGCAGGTGTGCGGTCACGCGCTCGGGCGAAGCGCCGTCTCTGGCCAGGACGTCGGCCGCAGCGGCGTGCCGCCCCTGGCGCTCCCCGGGCGCGAGATCCTCGTACAGCGCGGCCCGCACGATCGGATGGACGAACGACAAACGCTCCGCCCTGACGAAGATCTCGGCCCGGACGAGATCATCCGCCGCCGCCCGCGCCTCGGCCTCGTCCAGTCCCGCAATGCGGCCTGCGAGCGGGAGCTCGCTGTCGTCTCCGAGCACCGCGACCGCTCGCGCCAGCTCGGTCGCCGAGGGGCCCAGCGAAGCCATCCGGTGCAAGACGAACCGGCTCACCGTGGCCGGCCCGACGGTCTGCACTTCCGCCGCAGCCTCCGCCGAAGGCACGACCGCCGCCGCCTCGAGGGCTCTCAGAAGCTCCCGCAGAAACAGCGGATTGCCGCCGGTCGCGGCGTGGCACGAGCGGCAGAACCCGTCATCCGCCTCCGCGCCCAGACGCTCCCGCGCCAGGATCAAAGCGGCGTCCTGGCTGAGCGGCCGCAGCTGCAACGCGATCGCTTCCGGCCGCGCCAGCAGCTGCGCCCACGGGGACCCTGCGCTATCGATCGTCGAATCGGGAGGACGTCCAGCGAGGAGCATCGCGACTGGAAGCCCCTCGATTCGCTGTGCCAGGTAGGCGAAGAACCGCAACGAGTCGAGATCCACCCACTGGCAGTCATCGACGGAAAGCAGCACCGGCGCGCTGTCGGCGAGATTCACCACCAACCAGTACAGGCTGTGTAACGCCTCAAAGTCCGCCTCGGCGTTCGGCGAAAAGCGCTCCTCAGGCTCGAACAAACGCGCCGCGGGACCGGCCGCGCCGGCGAACAGCGCGCCCCCCTCAGCCTCCTCCATGGCGACGGGCTCCAACAGCTGGCGCACCGCGCCAAACCCAAACGACTGTTCGAGCTCGGACCCTCGTGCCTCGAGCGTGACCATGCCCGCGCGATCGGCGAGCTCGCGCGCCGCGCGCGTCAACGCGGTCTTGCCCGCGCCGGCTGGCCCCTCGACCAGGATCAGCGTCCCCTCTGCGGCCGCCGCACGGCCCAGACCGTCGCGCAGCGTCTCAAGCTCGCGATCCCGTTCAAGCAGAGCTCCCACCGCGAGGGGCACCGTTTCAAGATACACCCCGCCCTCGAAGCCCTTTCGGGCAAAACCCGGGGGAAAACCTTGGGGGATCCTCCCTTGTGGGGACGCCCGGACGCGCAGACCATGCCACGAGGTGAATACCGTCAGCGAACTCAACAAGCAGAAGGTCCGCCTCTTCATAGAGGCGGTCCTGAACGAAGGACGGCTCGAGCTGATCGACGATCTGGTCGCGGCCGACTACACGGGCCAGATCCCGTGCTCCGAGCGACGCGTCGACGGACGAGATGAGCTCCGCCAACTGCTGACCGCTCGCCGGTTGAAGCATCCCGACCTGCACATCAAGATCGAGGACGAGATCGCCGAGGACGACCGCGTCGTCTTTCGCTGGCGAGCCACGGCCAGGTCGGAGGGCACACGCGCAATCACTGATCATCCGCGGTGCTGGGCCGGGATTTCGGTCATCCGACTTCTGGCGGGCAGACAGGTCGACATGCACACCGCCGTGGCCCACCTCGCGACCGATGCTGCATGAACCGCGACGTTGTCATCGTGCTCACCTCGGCGCTCCTTGCGACGCTCAACCCGTCGCTCCTCGCCGCCGTCGCGGTGATGTGCCTGCTCCCGAATCCCAAGCGGTTGATGCTCGGTTACCTGCTCGGCGCCTACACGACGAGCATCGTCTCGGGCCTGGCAATCGTGTACACGTTGCACGGGTCAGGGACGGTGCGAACGTCTAGCCGGCTACTCAGCCCGAGCGGGGACATCGTGGTCGGCGGTGTCGCCCTGTCGATCGCGTTCGTGTTGGCGACCGGTCGTGACGCGCGGCTCCGGAGCTGGAGAGAGCACCGAAAGGCTGTCCACGCGTCAGATGGACAGGCGAAGGAGCCCTGGCAGACCCGCACGCTCGAGCGCGGCTCCGCGGTCATCACGTTCGCCGTCGGCGCGGCGATGAGCTTCCCGGGCGTGAGCTACGTCAACGCGCTCGATCACATCGCGCAGCTCGATCCGCCAACCGTGTCGATCCTGCTCCTGATTGGCTACTTCTGCGTGATGCAGCAGATCCTGCTCGAGGGGGCGCTCCTCGCGTCGACGTTCGCCCCGGATTGGACGCAGGATGCGACCGTGCGGCTGAAGGCGTGGTTTGCTCGCCACGGCCGGCAGATTGCGATGTTCGGATTTTCCGGAATCGGCACCCTTCTCGCCGCGCGGGGGCTGGTCGGCATCGCCTGACTCGGGGCACTGTCCCGATCCAGCCTGA
Organism: uncultured Solirubrobacterales bacterium; assembly: GCA_963810015.1. Taxonomy (GTDB): domain Bacteria; phylum Actinomycetota; class Thermoleophilia; order Solirubrobacterales; family Solirubrobacteraceae; genus Palsa-465. The sequence continues at coordinate 1,144,419 of CAWEMC010000024.1, read as the reverse complement.
GATCCTTCATTCGATGGAGGACCCCCAGCCCTCCGGTTCTAGCGGCAACCGCATCCCCGATGCGTCGGTCACGGCTGACGCGCAGATGCCGCCGCTCGATGACGGCCAGGTGAACGGATTGCGGGAGGTGGGCCGTAAGTGGGCAGAGCGGATGCCCGGTCGCGAGGCGTGGGACCGCTCGCTGCCGGTCGATCCCAACCTCAAGTACCTGGTCGACGAACCGGCGCGTCGCAGCGCGTTCGTGAGGATTCGCAGCCGGACCTCCGGCGACCCGGATGACATCGAAACCACTCCGCGTGCCGATACGCCGGATTCAGCGCTGGGACGGGCGAGCTATCTGGCCCGGCGAGTGCTGATCGGACCGCCACTGCGGAGCACGGCGATAGCCGAGGAGCGACTGTCGAGGCTGCTGGCGCTGCCGGTCCTGTCGCCGGACGCGCTCTCTTCGGTCGCTTACGGGCCCGAGGCGATGATGGCCGTCCTCGTCCTGGCGGGCAGCGCAGAGCTCAAGCTCTCGTTGCCGATCGGCGCTGTGCTCGTGGTGCTGATGCTCGCCGTCGGCCTCGGCTACCGGCAGGTGATCCGCGCCTACCCGCACGGCGGCGGTTCCTACATAGTCGCCAAGGACAGCCTGGGCCCGACCTGGGGATTGTTGGCCGCCGCCGGCCTGATCCTCGATTACATCCTGACCGTGGCCGTGTCCGTGGCGGCGGGGGTCGCAGCCATTACCTCGGCTATTCCCTCGGTGACCTCGGTCACCGTGCCGCTCGGGCTGGTCGTGATCGCGATCCTGGTGTTCGGAAACCTACGCGGCGTCAAGGCCGCCGGCGCGTTGTTCGCCGCGCCGACGTACATGTTCATCGCCGCGATCGCGCTGATCGTCATCGTCGGGCTCGTCGACTCGGCAATGCACAGCTTTCACGCCGTCCCCCCACCCCCGCGCCACGCCACCGAAGCGCTCGGAGTGTTGCTGATCCTCCGCGCGTTCTCCTCGGGCGCGACGGCGATGACCGGGATCGAGGTGATCTCGAACGCGGTGCCGGTATTCGAACCACCAGAGGCCGACAACGCTCGTCGCACGCTGACGATCATGATCGCCCTGCTGGTCTCGATGTTCATCGGCGTGGTGCTGGTCGCCCACCTCGAGGGCATCGTCCCCGGCACCGAAACCGTCCTTTCCCAGATCGCCCATCGCACCCTCGGCAACGGCCCGCTGTACGCGTACGTCCAGATCGCCACGACAGCGATCCTGCTGATCGCGGCCAACTCCGCGGTCAACGGCTTTCCGCGGCTGTTGTACTTCATGGCCCGCGACCGGTACGCCCCGACGGCGTTCCTGCGGCTGGGCGACCGCCTGGCCTTCACCCTCGGCATCGTCGTCCTAGCCATTCCGGCGGCGATCCTGTACGCCGCCTTCAACGGCCAGACGGAGCCGCTGATCCCGCTCTTCGCCGTCGGCGTGTTCGTGGCCTTCACCTTGGCGCAGAGTGGGATGGTCGCCCACTGGTGGCACCACCGCGAGCACGGATGGCGCCGCGCACTCGCCATCAACCTCGTCGGCGCGGTGCTCTCCGGCGCGGTCGCGATCATCGCCGCGGTCACCAAGTTCGTCGAGGGCGCCTGGCTTGTCGTGGTGTTGATCCCCCTGATCGTCCTCGTCTGCCTGCGAATCCACCGCCACTACCAGAGCGCGCACAACCAGCTCGTGCCCCGGGCAGACGAGACCCTGGTGGCGCCGCCGGTGCGCCGGTCCCCTCCCCAATCCGATGGCGACGGCCACCGTCCGGCAGCAGAGGAGCAGGACGCCCCGAGCGAGATCGAGCACCTGGTGGTCGTTCCGGTCGCCATGCTCGACCTGGCGGCGCTCCGGGCCCTGGCGTACGCCGCCTCGCTCCAGCTGCCGGTGCTGGCGGTCCACGTCAGCCCCAGCCATGACGAGGGTAAGCGCTTCCACCGATACTGGAAGGTATGGGGCGACTACCTGCCGCTCGAGGTCGTCGTCTCGCCCTATCGCGCCACCGTCGCCCCGCTGGCCAACTACATCGAGGCGCTGCACCGGCAGCGGCCGGACATCACCCTGACCGTGATCGTGCCCGAGGTCATCCCCGCGCACCGCTGGGAGGCGATCCTGCACGGACGCATGGCCCAACGGCTGCGGCGGATCCTGATCCGTCAAGACGGGATCGTCGTGACCAGCATCCCATTCCATCTCGAGGGATGACTGGTGGAACGGCCTTTGGCTGTCGCGTCTCAGGAGTGCTGAGCACGCGCGGCGCCGTCGGGCGTCGGCGGCGTGGGCTAATCGTCTGCGGCTCCACTCGCGTCCAAGATCAGCGCGGCGACCTGGTCTGGCTGGGTGATGAGTGAAAGGTGGCCCGCGTCGATCTCGACGGTGGTGGCGTTCATGCGCTTGGCCATGAACCGTTGAAGCTCGGGTGAGATGGTGCGGTCCTGACGTGACACCGCGTACCAAGTTGGCTTTGATCTCCACGCCGCCACGGTGGTGCGGCCCTGGAACAGGGTCTCCGAGATCCGGCCCTGCACCGCGTAGAGCACGCGCGCCCTTTCCGGCTCCAGACCGTTGGCGAAATCGTTCAAGAACGCCGCCTCGGTGAGGCTCCCAAACCCGTCCGCGTAGACGAGCCCGGCGCTCGCTGCTGGCGTGGGGAAGCCTTGCGCGAGCGCGCCGTAGTCTTCGCCGGCGTCCGGCGTAGGCGCCATGGACCAGCACGACGTTTTGCACCATCGGACTTGACCTTTCTTGCTGCGCTGCTGACAGTGACTGGGGTGATCGTCGAGTGAGTGAGCTACTCGGAGCCGGCCATCGCCGCCGCACCGGGCGCGACCTCGGCCGACCGTCCGCGGTACCGACGGTACATGTCCGCGACCCACTGACCCGCCGGGCGCTGCGCCAACGAGTCGTGGAACGCCCGAAATGAGTCGGACAGGTCGTCCTCGGCCACCAGCGAGTACTGGAACTCCGGAGGGCGGGCCACCGGATAGGCCAAGGCGGCAGCGGTGAGGTCGGCGACGGTAAACGAGTCGCCGACGAGAAACCCGGTCGGGGAGAGCTCTCGCTCGAGCCGATCCATCGCCGCGACCGTCTTCGCGCGGCTCTCCGCGGCGGTCTCGGCGTTAACTACGAATATCTGTTCGATCCCTGCACAAAGCAGGGGCAGCAACTCGCTCAGGGTCTGCGCCGCGGCCGGATCGCCTTCCGTGAACAGCGGCACCAATAGGTCCGGACGCGGGAGCACCTCGAAATAGAAAGCACGCCGGATGTGCGGTCCGAGCTCCTCGTCGAAGAACTCTTCGAGCTCGAGCGCCCGGCGCCGCTGCGCCGGATCATCCGGATAGAGCGGCTGCTGTGGCCAGCGCTGCTCGATCGCCGCGATGATTCGGGTTGAATCGCCGATCGACCGTCCGTCGATCGTCAACACGGGCGCCGTCGATGTGTCTCCGGTCAAGCGCATCGTCTCCTGGATGTGAGCCCCGGGAAGCATCGTCCGACGGATGTGTGGGACGCGCTTGTAATCCAGCGCCCAGCGGACCTTCTCCACATAGTGCGAGACCTGAAGCTGCCACAGCACTGGCAGGTCCTCGACGTTCTGCACGGACTCACTCATCGGATCGCTACCGGCCGTCACCTGCCAAGCCTAGCCTGATCTCACCCGACGGATCTTCATGAGCTTCGGAGATCTCGACCGAGCAGGTCTGCTGCCGCCGGCAACCGTTCGGTAGAGCTGTCGACCAGGAGGGGAGCGCCCGGCTCCGCCTCGAGGGCGCCAGGCGCCGGGTGGTCAGCGCGCCCGAGCGTGTGGAGGAGCACCTTCACGAATGCGTCCGGCCGGTCGACCTGCAGATAGTGATTCGCATCGGGGATGAAGTACAACCGATTGCCGGCGGGCCTCAGCATCAAGTATTCGTTCCACACATAACTCGCCACCCGCGGCGGTGAAACCGTGTCGTACAGGCCCCAGATCAGAGTCACAGGGAACGTGGCCTCGGCGAGCGCGGTCAGCCACATGTCCTCGTTCTGCGAGCGCTCGACCAGGTACTGGATCGTCTCGTGCAAGACCTTTACGCCGTCCGCGTGGCCGAACGTGGCCGCAAGAGCCTCGACTTCAAGATCACCAGCCGTACGTGGCGGGGTGAAGGTACTGGCGCCCAGGCCCTCGGCAAGCTGAGAGGGAGTGAGCGAGGCCGCGATCTGAGGTCCCGTCTCGCTGTCGAGTATCTGTCGCTGTGCTCCGGTCAGGTTCGAGAGCGGCAGAAAGATATTGCCGTTCGAGAGAACCAGGTGCTCGAGTCGCACCGCCGACCGGCCGTCAGCACAACGGCCAGCGTGGAGTAACGCCACGCTGTCACCACGATCGTGCGCGACCAGCACGGCGGCGTCGGCGCCGATCACCTCAGATAAGTAGTACTCGATCAGTTCGTCGTCTCGCGTGAGGCTGTATCCCCACCTCTGCGGTTTGTCCGAGAACCCATGGCCCGGGAAGTCCAGTGCGCACACACGGAACCTTGCGCTCAGGAGATTCGCGATGTCAAACCAGTCGATGCTGCTGGTCGGCCAGCCGTGTATCAGCAGGAGCACCGGAGCGTCAGGGTCGCCGATCTCGACATGGAATATCTCCACCGATGAGGCGTCCCCGTCCGTCGGCCGCCACGTGAAATGCCCACCACGACTCAGCCAGTCGTCAGCTCGCGACGTGTTCATCATTCCGACCTCCTTGGAAGGTGCTAGATCGTCCGTCTCCAGTCCGCGGGTCACAAGAGGGGAACCCCGTGGATTGTCCCTACCGTTTTTGAACTCCGGTCTCAAAACCCTGGGGTAAACACGCGGGTACTCCCCCTTGTACGGGGCACCGGCCACGCAGATGATGTTCAGGCAATGTCGACTGAGCGCACGCGCCGTGAAGTGCCTCGCGGGTTCATCCTGGCCTATCCGGAGGACTGAAAGCCGCCGGGAGGGCTCGGATGAACCCGCCGCCGAGCCTCACTCTGGTCGAGGGCGGACAGTGGCGGCGACACGGTCATGGCACCCAGCGCTCTCCGGCCGGCGTCACTACCAGCTCGTGTGTCAGGGCCCGGGCTCGCTGTTGCACAAGAAACGCGACCGCCTCCGCCACCTGGGTCATGTCGCCCAGGGCGTCGAGCGGCGTGTCGCGAGTGAAGTCGGCGGTCTTCGGCGATTCGATCGTCGCATCGACCGCCAGCAGCGCGACATGGACGCCCTCTTGCCTGAGCTCTTGGGCGGCGGCCTGCACGAGGGCGCGGGTGGCGAACGCGCCGGCGGCCCACAATCCCCTGCCGGGCATCGCGCGACGGGAAGAGCCGCCGGTGATCTGGACCAGCGCGCCTCCATCGCCCTCCCGCAAGGCGTTGGCGCCGACCGACAGGAATACGAACGCCTGCTCCGCCACGGCCACGGTCCATCCCTGGAAAGCCGCCAGGTCCGCACCCGCAAGCGGGCCGCCGCCGAACGGGCCCGCTGTTGGCGGCCGCGCGGCGGTGACCGCGTTTACGATCGCGTCGAGCGAGCCGAACTCCGCCTTTGCCGTCTGCAGCGCGTCGCCGAGTGCGCTCACCTCCGCCGCGTCGGCGCCCAGGGCGAGCGCCCCCTTCTGACGCACGCGCTCGAGCGTGTCCTCGCTTTGCGCCACCCCCGCTGCGTTCCAGCCCAGTTCGAGAAAGTGATCGATGATCGCGCCACCAAGGTTCCGCGCGCCCAGCACCACCACGGTCTTCGGCATCTCCATTCCTCCTCAGTCCGGTCGTGAACGAGGAATGATCGCTCCACAGCGCGTCGCGGGATGCCCGCCCCTGGGCGGGCGGGCCGCTTGGCGGCCTCCGGTCCGTGCTACGCGTCCCGGACGGTCTCGTAGGTGAGCCGGGCGAGACCGTTGCCGATGGTCGTCGTATCGACGAGGCGCATCGGTTTCTCGTCGCTCGTCTCGCCGAAGAGGCGCTCGCCGGCCCCGAGCACGACCGGGAAGACGACCAGCCGTAGCTCGTCGACCAGGTCGTTTTCGATGAGCGCCCGCGCGAGTTGATAGCTGGCGTAGACGACGATTTCGCCGCCCAGTTCCTGCTTCAACTTCGAGACCTCTTTCACCACGTCGCCCTTCACGAGCGTCGCGTTGCTCCAACGGGGATGTTCGAGGGTCGAGGACACGACGTACTTGGGCAGCCTGTTCAACCTGTCCGCCCACTCGTCGCCGCGCGATGCCCATCGCTCGGCGAACCACTCGTCGCTACGGCGACCGAGTAGCAGGGCCTCGGTGCCCAACGCCTCCTCGAACTCGACTTTCGCCCACTGTTCGAGGTCCGCGCCCCCAAACTGGCCAAACCAGCCGCCCAGCCTGAAGCCTTCCTTTCCGTCCGGGTCCTGGACGACTCCATCGAGCGAGACGTTCGTGCTGATCACGAGCTTTCCCATCACAGTTCTCCTTTCGTTGGTCTGTTGCTCGTTGCGTTGGTTGAGGCGTCGGCCGCAGCGAAAATTGAGCGGCGAATTTCGTTCCGCCCCGACGTCGTTACTTGCGATGCGCGCGAAAGGAGAGCTCGTGTGAGGATGAGAGCGTGATCGAGCAGACCCTCGCCCGCGCGCGCGCCGGCGACCAGGACGCTTTCCGTGAGCTGACCGACCCGTACCGGCGCGAGCTTCAGGTGCACGTCTATCGGATCGTCGGCTCAGCGCACGACGCCGAGGACCTCCTCCAGGAGACATTGCTCGCGGCGTGGCGAGGCCTCGAGCAATTCCAGGGACGCGCGTCGATCCGTGCCTGGCTGTACCGGATCGCGACCAACCGATCGCTCGATGCCCTCCGCGCGAGCCGGCGCCGCCCGGACGACCAGCGGATGAACCAGATGCCTGAGCCGACACGATGGAGCGAGCCGATCTGGCTCGAGCCCTATCCCGACGTCCTCCTCGAGGGGATCCCCGACGAGGCTCCCGGACCGGACGCACGGTACGAGACCAAGGAGGCGATCGCGCTGGCGTTCATCGTCGGCCTCCAGCATCTCCCGCCGCAGCAGCGCGCGGTGCTCGTGCTGCGCGACGTGCTGGGCTACCGTGCCGATGAGGCCGCCGACATCCTCCAGACCAGCAGAGCGTCGGTCAACAGCTCGCTGCGTCGCGCGCGTGCGGCGTTCGAATCACGGCTGCCAGCCAGCGGACGCGAGCGCGCGCCGCTCCCGGACTCCAGACGCGAGCGCGACGTCGTCGGCCGCTTCGCCGAGACGGTCGAACACGGCGACATCAACGCCATGATTGCTCTTCTGACCGACGACGCGTGGCTGACCATGCCCCCGCTTCCGCACCTGTATCAGGGAACTGACGCAATCGGCTCGTTCCTACGTGGGGCCGAGGAGCGCCGCGGTGCGCCGCTACGGCTAGTGCCAACGCGTGCGAATGGCCAGCCCGCTTTCGGGTCCTACCTCGCGCGCGCACGCGATGAAGTCGCACGACCGTTCTCGCTGTTCGTGCTCACGCTGGAAGGCGACCGAATATCCGCCCTAACCTGGTTCGCCGACACGAGCGCCTTCCCGCAGCTCGGCCTGCCACTCACGCTGAAGTAGAAAAACGCGCCGAGGTCCTCAACCAGGTTCCGGGCTACGGCTCCCGGTCGACTGACGGCGACTCGCGCTCACGTCGCACTTGCGGTAGCGTCCGGGCATGGCGGCCGTCAATCATCGGTCGAAGCGCGAGTCTGGCGCGGACCGGAAGGGCAAGCCGCTGCAGCTCGACAAGCGCGGCTACGAGAAGCAGCTTGAGCGGCTGCAGGTGGAGTTTGTGCGTCTGCAGGAGTGGATCGTCCACAAAGGCCTGAAAGTCGTCGTGATCTTCGAGGGGCGAGACACCGCCGGCAAGGGCGGGACGATCAAGCGGATCAGCGAGAAGACCAACCCGCGCGTGGTGCGGACAGTGGCCCTCAGCACGCCGACCGAACGCGAGCGCACGCAGTGGTACTTCCAGCGCTACGTCGCCCACCTACCAGCCGCCGGCGAGATGGTCCTGTTTGACCGCAGCTGGTACAACCGCGCCGGCGTTGAACACGTGATGGGCTTCTGCACGCAGGACGAGTATGAGGAGTTCATGCGCACGTGCCCGCAGTTCGAGCGAGACCTGCTGCGTTCGGGGATCATCCTCGTCAAGTACTGGCTCTCGGTCAGCGACGAGGAGCAGGAGCGGCGCTTCAGAGCGCGCCTCAAGGACCCCGCCAAGCAGTGGAAGCTCAGCGGCATGGACCTCGAGGCGCGCAGGCGCTGGGTCGACTACGCCCAGGCCAAGGACGACATGTTCGCTTACACCGATACGCCGGATTCGCCGTGGCACGTCGTCGAAGCCGACGACAAGCGTACGTTGCGCCTAAACCTCATGAGCCATCTGCTGAGCCAGATCCCCTACGAGAACATCTCGCACAAGAAGCTCAAGCTCCCGCCGCGGCAGAACAGGGCATACGTCCGCCCGCCGCAAAGCGATCAGAACTTCGTCCCGGTGCGATACCAGGTTGGTTAGCCGCGATGGACCGCCACCGGACGCCCGCGGTGCGTCTCGGACCAGGTCCGTGGACGCAAAGGGGATTGTTATATCGGCAGCTTGAGGTGCAGCCTGGTCGAGCCGTGGGCGTGTTTTTGAGGGTTATCGTGAACACTCCTTTGCTCTTCCCTTTCCCGCCTCCCTTTGTTGAGCCCTTCGAGCCGGAGGTCGGGTTCGAGCTCCCGAAACTGAAGTCCGACACGTTTATGAAGGCCTCTCCGCCGGAGTGAAGAGGGCTCTTGAGCGTGAGTGTCTCGAGATGCCCCGTGGAAGCCGGGTGCCGTCGATCGTCATTTCTAATTAACAGGGGTGGCCGACCGGAGGGGCGGGAAGTCGGTGAGCAGGTCGGGTACGTCGACTTGGTAGAGGTCGACGGATTCCGGCAGTCCGCGGAACCGCCAAGCGCCCAGGCCGGTCAGAGTGACACCGTCGGAGAGCGGCTCTGGGACCGCCGCGCGAACGGCTGACGACATTACGATCTGGCCGCCGTGCGCCGCGAAGCAGATGCGTGCGGCGGCGTGAACCGAGAGACCGACGTACCCGGTGTCAGTGAGCGCGGGACGCCCGCGATGCAGACCGATTCGCAGCCGCACCTCAATCCCGTGCGGCCACGGCCCCGTACGCATCGCACGCTGGATCGCCAGCGCGGCTTCTAGTGCCGCGGGCGCGTGTTCAAAGACCGCAAAAACGTCGTCGCCGCGGGCGGACACCTCGCGCCCGCCGGCAGTCCGCACCGCAGTACGCACCCGGCGCCGGACATCGCTGAGCAGCGAAGCGTATTGATCGCCCAGGCGCGCAAGCAGCTCGGTTGACCCCTCGATGTCCGTGAGCAAGAACGTGAGATGACCCCTGGGCAGCGTCCGCTGCGGTTGCAGCTGAGCATTGATGAAGCCGATCGGCATGATCCCGTGCTTCGCCGCCGCCCTGAGCAGCCGGCCGCGCGCCCGGTCGCGCGCGTCCTCGTCCTCGAACGCCACCTGGCTGAACCGCGCCAGGGCATTGCGGACGTGCGACGCGTCGTGGATCGGCAGCCGGCGTTTGCCACGTGAATCGATGTATGCAAACGCGCTGTCTGGAAGCTGCCCGCGCTCCTTTGCCCTCAGCGGCGGCATGGGTGGCATGATCCCAAGAACCCGTCGGTACCGGGACGCCGACGGCGCCGCGCGTTCATCGTGCGGGATCGGCAGCCATGCTGTGGTGGGAGATCGCTGCGGCGATCGTCTCCCGATCAGACGAGTTGCTGCTCGCGTGGACGGCAGTGCTGGGGCTCGCCGGACTCGCGGTGACGTTACGCCGAGATGTGACCTAGGCAGACCACGCCTCGGGATGCCGAAAATCCCGAGCGGGCTCCGCGCTTTTTGAAACAAGGGCCGCCCACCGCACGGGACCGGGGGCTGCGGTGGGACAGCCCTTGTGCTCCCTATCTGCCTCCTGCGGCGCGTTTCTAAACGCTGCAGAGCAGCCATGGTGCGATTAGCTGCGCAGCAGCCTGACCTTCGGCACTTGGCTCGATCGGATCTCGATCTCAACCCGTTCGGGCCGCCACCCGGACGCTCGAAGCGAGATCAGCAACCTGTCGCCAGCCCAGTATCTGCGCCCTTCCATGTCCCGTAGCACCCGGTGCACCCCGCGTGGGCCGGTCGCGATCGCCCTCGCAGGCCGTGGGCAGCCGTGGCCGACGCACCGCACCAGCAGGCGGGTTCGGACTGGGAAGCTGCCGACCTTCACCTTGCGCAGCTCCGTGATCGCCCGGTCAAAGGTCCAGCTCATCGTCAGCTCGGTCCTCAGCGCGCGCGGCCGCGGGGCGGGCCGCGGCACCGGGACCGTCACCGGCACGGTGACCACTGGTCCCGGGGTAGTGACCGTCACCGTCGGCGGCGGTGCCCCGCTGGGCGAAACGTCCACTGGATCGCCGCAGTGCCACCCGCCATTAGTGCTGCACACAGCCACTTTGATGTTCTCGGGGCCTACGGACGTCCCGGTCTTGTAGTTGACCCCCTGCGTCTGAGGCTCGGTGGCGCTTTGCGCTTCGACGTTGTGATAGGCGGGGCTGTCCCACGACAGCCACACGGACGTGCTGCCGGGGCACCTGTTGTCCCAGACCTCGCCGTAGATCTGAATGTAGGGACTAGTTGGTCCCGACCAGACGACATGTCCGTTGAACCCGCCACAGTTGTCCCGGGGGCTGACAGTCTCATTCGTCGAGGCCACCGCCGCCACCGTCGCCGCCAGCAGGAAACCACACGCGGCAGCGACAGCCAGCACCAACACAGGCCGGAGCTTCACCATCGCATGTCTCCTTCCACCAGGGGTCAAACGGGCCAGCATGAGCAAGCATGTTCCCGCAGCGACGAGACTCCGGCAAACCCTGCAGTCTTTGCACGGCTTGCTCAGCGTCGGACCTGAGCCGGTAACGCCCGGCGGCGGTCGTGCAATGAACCCACCGATGACATCTTCACCCACCCTCCCCGCGCCGGCCGTGTCGAGCGACGCCTCGCTGCTCGCCGCCGCGCGCCACGATCCCGACGCGTTCCGGGAGCTGTACGAACGCTATGCCGAGGCGGTGCATGAGTACTTCGTGCGCCGGACCGGTAGCCGGACGGCGCTCGATCTCACGGCCGAGACCTTCGCCCAGGCGTGGCTTGTCCGCGCCCGGTTCCGCGACGAGGCCAACGGCTCGGCTGCGCCGTGGATCTATGGCATTGCCCGCAACTTGCTCTTGATGTCGATCCGCCGCGGCACGCTCGAGCCACGTGCCACCGAGGGGCTCGGCCTGCATGAGCGGCTTGACCGTCCGCAGTGCGTCGAAGATCCGGTGCCCGAGGCCGCCTGGGCCGACGGAGCCGACGAGCTCCTCGACACCCTGCCCGCGCACGAGCGCGAAGCCGTGCGCCTGCGCGTGTTGGAGGACCTGGAGTACTCAGACATCGCTCGCGCACTCGACACCACCCCCGCCGCCGCGCGGGTCCGCGTCCACCGCGGACTGAAAGCCCTCAAGCGCCATCTCACGCCATCCAAGGAGAACCGATCATGACTCGTGTCGATTTCGATCCCGATCTGGAGCGCCTGGGCGAGGCGCTGCACACCAGCACCACCTTCGACCTCGCCGGCGAGCACCAAGCGGCACACGGCCATCGACCTGAGCCGCGTCGAGCCCGCCGGCCGCGTCCACGCCTTCTCGCGGGTGGCACGCTCGCGCTGGCGGGGGTCGGCGCGGCGCTCGTGCTCGCCCTGAGCGGATCGACGGCCTCGCCGGCGTTTGCCGTCACGAAGAGCGGCGATGGCTCGGTGTTGGTGACGCTCAACCAAGACTCGGCGCTTCCCCAGGTGAACCGCAAGCTCATCGCGATGGGGACCGGCGAACAAATCACGATCTACATGGCGCCCGGGGCGGCAGCCGTTGGCGGCCCGGTGACCTGTACACCGGCGCCGGGTGTGTCGGGGCCAACGGTGAAGGTCCTCAATGGCGCGGACGGCACCTACGCTGTCCCCTCGGGTAACACGGGCGCTGGCAGCTGGCACCTGGACCGCTGCACTACCACGGGTGCCACCGGCTCGGGCAATACCGGCACCGCGGGCAACACGGGCGCCGGTTGATCCGGTGACGCCCCCGGCGCCCGCCATGCCCGGGCGTCGGCGATGGAGCGGTTGGCGGTCTGGCCCCCGGTTTGCAGCGGGGGCCAGACCGCTGCATGGTGGCCGTGGTCGATCGTCGCGGCCTCCGTCGGCTGGAACCTCGCGCGCCTCCGGGCGCTCACGGTCGGGGTCGCGTACCTGAACGACAGCTCGCTGCACGAGCAGATGGTGCGCTTCGCGACGGCGCAGCTGCGCGCCGGACACCTGCCGCTGTCGAGCTGGTTCCCGTTCCTCGGTGAGGGGTCGCCGCAGTTCCTTCACTACCAGAGCCTGCCGGCAATCGTGACCGACGCGTTCGGTCTGCTGGTCGGGCCTGACGTCGCGTTTCGCTGGACGCTGTATCTGCTGCTGTCGCTGTGGCCGGTCAGCGTGTACGCGGCCGCGCGGTTGCTCGGCGGTCGCCTGGGTGATCGTGCCCCTGATCGCCCAGCGCGAGTGGGCGGCGACCAACGAGATCCTGCGCGGCACCGCCCTGGAGAACGGCTACGGCGCCGGCCGTGTGCTGGGCGGGCTGGTCTCCGGCGGGCTGTTCGATCACGGACGGATTCCGGTCGTGACGGCGTTCGCGTTGATCGGTGTCGTGCTCGCCTGCGTGCGCTGGCGACGCGATCCCGGCGGGCGGGCGTTGCTCACCGTGCTTGTCGTATGCCTGCTCTTGTCCTTCGGACGCGCCACGTTCGGGGATCTCGTCGCCGTGATCCCGGGCAGCGCCGACATCTTCTTTCGCCGCTTCATGATGGGCATCCAGCTCGCTGCGCTGCTGCTCGCCGGGCGCGGCGCGGCGTGGGCAGCTACCTCGGTCCGCCTCGCGCTGGCCGCGTGGCGGCCGCCCGGCGGCTCAGCGATCCCGCGCGTCGCACACGATTGGCACGGCATCCTGCTCGCCCCGGCGGCGCTGGTCGCCGCCGCGCTTGTCCTGTTCCCCGCGTGGCGAAGGCTCGGCGCATACGACGCCCGCAACGCCGCCGCGATCCGCGCCCAACAGCGGGCGGACGCCACCGAATGCGCGCGGCTCGACCGGCTGATCGCCGCTATCACGCCAGGAGGAGGACGCGTGTACGCCGGCATGCCGTCGAACTGGGGCGCCGAGCTCACGGTCGGCGCCGTCCCGGTCTTCAAGTACCTCGAGAGCCGCGACGTCGACGAGGTCGGTTACACGCTGCGCACCGCCTCGCTGATGACCGATCCCGAGTACTACTTCGATGAACGCGACCCGAGCGACTACCGGCTGTTCGGGGTCCACTACCTCATCATCCTCACCGGCTCCAGACCTCCCGTCCCCGCTCGGCTCGAGCTCCGGTCCGGCCCCTACGCGCTGTGGACGCTGCCAGGCGCCGCCGGCGTCCTGCACGCCGGCACGATCCTCGGCACGCTGTCGGCCGACCGCAGCGACATCGGCGTGCGCAGCATCCCGCTGCTGAACTCGCGGCTCGCGCAGGCCGGCGACTACCTTCGCGTCGCGTACGGTCAGTCCGGTGACCGTGAGCCCCGGCTACCGCAACCGTCGCCCGCAACGCCGGCCGGGACGGTGCTCGCGGAGTCCGACAAGCTGCAACAGGCGCTGGTGGCGGCCAGCGTGCGGATGCGCCGGGCGGGAGTCGTCGTGCTCAGCGCATCGTTCGACCCCGGCTGGACGGCGACCGTCGACGGACGCCGGCAGCGCACCGAGATGGTGGCGCCCGCGCTCGTCGCCGCGACCGTCCCCACGGGCACGCACCGAATCATCTTCCGCTACCGAGGATGGCAGGACTACCCACTCCTCTTCGCGGTCGGCGTGGCCGCGCTGGTCGCGCTTGTCTATGCGAACATCAGACGGGCACGATCTCCGAGCATCGCCCGCAGACATTGATTCCGAGGAGATCCACGATGGCGATCGTCCAACGCAATGTCCAGATCAAGGCCTCGCCGCGGGAGACCATGGCGCTGCTGAGCGATGCCAGCCGCTGGCCGGAGTGGTACCCGGGGATGACGGAGATCGACGTCGCCGCTCCTTTCCCCGAAGAAGGGGGCAAGGTCGTTTTCAAGGTGAAGTCGGCCGGCATGTCCATGCCGATCACCGAGACGGTCCTCGACTACCAGCCGGACAAGCTGCAGCTTTTCCAGATGGAGGGCATGTTGTCGGGCCGCGCTCGCTGGGAGCTCACGCCGGAAGGCGACGGAACCCGCCTGACTACGACGTTCGACTACGCGCTCCCGGGCGGCGTGTTAGGCAAGCTCGCCGATGCGCTCATCGTTAAGCGCATGAATAGCAAGAGTCTCGAAGAGGGTCTCAACAACTTCAAAGCGCTCGTAGAACGCCAGTAGGTCGCTTGAGACCGGTCGAAGTCCGGATAGCGGGTCTCAACCACATCGCGCACGGGTACGACCGCGCGGGCCGCGTCTTAGCAGCGATCGCTGGTCGGGGCGCCGTGAGCCTATGATGGAATAGCCGCCGTGAATCAGGAAATCGACTGATGCGACAGGGCCCCTGGACAGGCCGTTATCCGGCGGCCGCGGCCATGGTGATCTTCGCCCTCGTGCCGTATCTGGCGCTCTCGGGGGCACTGGGGCCGATCACCCCAATCATTGCCAAAGACCTGCATATGAGTCTCCAGGCGATGAGTCTCGCCTCGGGCATGGCCAACGCCGGCTATGCCGTCGGGACGGTCCTGGCCGTGCTCCTGGCCCAGCATCTTCCCCAGCGCCGGATGCTGGTCCTCTATGCCGCGCTACTGGTGCTCGGCTCGGTGCTCGCGGCAGCCGCTCCCGACGCGGGCTTCTTCATCGCCGGGCACGTGTTGCAGGGCCTCTGTACCAGCCTGCTACTGATCGCGGCCGTCCCGCCACTGGTCGTCGCGTTTTCCATTTCGAAGCTGCGCTGGACGGCGATGATCCTGAACGTTTGCATCTTCGGGGCGGTCGCACTGGGACCGCTTGTTGGCGGCATCCAGGCGCAAGCCAACGGGTGGCGTCCATTGTTTTGGATCATCGCGGGCATCGCCGGGGCGGCGCTGGTGCTGTCGCTGCTGACCTTTCAGGACGCCCCGCCGGCTGACCGGAGCGCCACACGTAATCCTCTCCCGGTCGGATTGGCCGCCGCGGGTTGCGTGGCCCTGTTCTATGGGTCCTCGGAGCTGCTCACCCATTCGTTCCTTGACGCTGTGACACTCGTGCCGCTGGTAGGTGGGCTCGCGCTGATCGTGATTCTGTTGGTGTACCAGTATCGCGCCAGGCGACCACTGTTGTGTATACGCCCGCTCGGCAGCACGCTCCCGGTGAGCGGGATAGTGGTCGCGATGTGCGCGGCGGCGAGTTCCATATCCGCGGTCGCGCTGGCCGCCGCTCTGCTCAGAAACCAGTTCACGCCTGTGCACCTGGGGCTGCTTCAGTTCCCCGAGTTCATCGCGGCGCTGATTACCGCGGTCTTGCTCGGATTGGTCTTCCGGACCCGGGGTCTCCATTACCTCGTGCTGGGCGGCATGCTCTCGCTGATCGCAGGGATCCTCGTACTTCAGTCCGAGCTCCCGCCCACCTCCCTGCTCATGGCGCTGGGCTCTGGACTCGTCGGACTCGGCGTGGGCGGCTCGGTGGCGCCGGCGCTGTTCATCGCCGGCTTCTCGCTGCGCAACAACGCCCTACAGCGCGTATTCGCGATCATCGAGCTACTGCGGGGCGTCGCCGCGTTCGCGGTCGGACCGGTGTTGGCGCACGTGGCCGCGACCGTCGGAGGCAGCCCGGCAGCCGGCACCCGGACCGCGTTGTGGATCTGCTTCGGGATCGCGACCGCCGGCACGCTGTTCGCGGTCTCCCTTTATGCCCTGGGTCGGGTGCGCCCGCCGGCGCCGGCGCTGGATGTATGGATGAGCGGTGAGGCCCCGGCTTGGTACTCGCCCCCGTTGCTGGACCGAATCCGTGACTCCTCCCGGGCGACGGTTCTCACCGAGCCGCTCGCCTGTGACACCGGCGGACAGTACGGCGGCCCGCGCGACGGGGACTCGGCTGAGCCCGTGGCCGACCGTTCGGCTGGCGCGGTGAGATGAGCGCCGGCGACCTCGGCCCGGTGGTGTTCGCCTACGACGGCTCCGATCTCGCCAAGCTCGCGATCGAGGAGGCAGGCCGCCAGCTCGGGCCGGGACGCGACGCAGTCGTGCTGACCGTATGGCGTCCGTACGGGGTCGGATTCGTCCCGCCGCCCGGGGTCGAGTTCGACGCGGCGGCACCCGACGAGGTCAGACAGGCTGCCGAGGAGACCGCCGCACAGGGAGCCTCGATGGCGCAAGCCGCCGGCTTCCGCACCCAGACTCTCGCGGTCAAGGAAGCGAACGCGTGGAAGGGGATCGCCCGCGTCGCTGACGACCGCAACGCGAGCCTGATCGTGCTCGGCTCCCACGGCAAGAGCGGTCTGTCAGGCATTTTCCTTGGAAGCGTGGCGGCTGCCGTCGCGGCGCACTCCGGGCATAGCGTGCTCATCGTGCACAAGCGCCCCTGAGCCGGGCTCAGCGGTCGTTCCAGCCGGCGCCGGTTGCTTCGTACTCCTCGACCCGTGCCCGCAGCAGCGTCTTCAGAAGCTCGGTTGGCAACTCGCGGTTGTAAGGGAGCTTGATGAAGCCCCCACCGGCCTCGTAGCCAGCGCCCTCAACCGCGGCCTTCTGGGTCGCGAAGAACGGTGGTGGAAACCGCAGCGAGCAGTGGTTCTTGAAGTTCTGAAGCATCCACAGGCTCGTGTTCTCGCCGCGGACGTAAACCGGCAGGTTCCACTTCAGTTCCTCCCGCGCTTCCGGGTCGGCATCGCGGCTCAGCTCCCTGAGCGCCTCGAGATGCGGCCGCTGGACGTCGTCGAGTTGCGCGAAGAAATCGTCGACGCTAGACCGCTTGGGCATCGGCATCCCCGTCAGCGTACCCCCGGCTTCAAGGAGCTCGGCCCCGCGAGCTCGAGGTCTTCCGGTTAGGTATCCGCGTCGCTGGCGCCGAGTCGCTTGAGTTGCTCCGCCGGGCTCGGCGCCTCGGCGGTGTCGTCGCGGCGCTGGAGGGTGAGGATCACGGTCTCGCCGGCGAGTCTCGAGCTCACGAGTCGCAGCGCGGCCGGCTCAGCGTCGTCTGCGAACAGCCGGGTGCCGGCGCCGAGCACGATCGGGAAGACCATCAGGCGTAGCTCGTCGACCAGGCCGGCCGCGAGTAGCGAGCGGACGAGGCCGATGCTGCCTGAGATGAGGATGTCACGGTCGTGGCGCTGCCGAAGCTGGGCGACCTCGGTGGAGAGGTCGCCGCGCACGATCGTCGTCTCGCCCCAGTCACCCTTGTCGAGGGTCCTGGAGACGACGTACTTGGGCAGCGCGTTGAAACGGTCGGCGAAGTCGCCCGTCCGCGACGGCCAGGCCTCGCCGAAGGCCCGGTAGGTGTTGCGTCCGAGCAGGTGGGCGTCGCTCGCGAGCAGCTCGTCGTATTTGAACTGGTCGCCCTCCTCGCCGCGGTCGAACTGGAATGACCACCCGCCCCCCGCCGAGCCCTCCGCGCCGCCGGGGTCCTCGGCTACGCCGTCAAGGGTGATGAATTCGGTCACAACTATTTGTCCCATGCGTTGCTCCTTCCTCGTGGGTGACGTCGGGCGACCGCGCCGGAGTGCCGGAGCACGGGGCGGGCGCCGCATCGGGGCGATCTTATATTGTTATCAAACTAATTGGTTTGGTAGCCCGTGCATGTTGATCAGCTCACCGCGACCTTCTCCGCGCTCGCCGATCCCACCCGGCGGGCGATACTCGCGCGCCTTGTGGAAGGTGAGGCGACGGTCAACGAGCTCGCCGCGCCGTTTCCCATGAGCGCCCAGGCGGTCGGCAAGCACCTGCGCGTGCTCGAACACGCGGGCTTGATCGAACGGCGGCGCACCGCGCAACAGCGCCCGTCGCGGCTGCGGGCGGTGGCGTTGAAGGACGCCGCGGCCTGGTTCGATACCTACCGCGCGTTTTGGGAGACTGGCTTCGATCGCATGGACCAGCGCCTGCGAAACGATGGCTGAGCCAGAGAGGTTCGGCACCGGCGGCTTCACGACCACGCGCGTCTTCGCCGCGCCGCGCGAGCGCGTCTGGCGGGAGTGGACCGAGCCCAAGAGCTTCGCGGACTGGTTCGGGGGCGTGGAATGCGACGTGCCACTCCCGACCGTCTCGATGGACGTCCGCGCCGGCGGCGCCTGGCGGGCAACGATGTTCTGCGGTCCCGAGCGCCGCATAATCCGGTGGACGGGCGAGTACCGCGTGGTGACCGCGCCCGAGCGGTTGGTGTTCACGATCTCCGACCAGCCCCGCGACGACCGCTATGAGCTCGTCACCGTCGAGCTCACCGACCTCGGCGACGGCCGCACCGAGATGCATTTCGAGCAGCGCGGGCACCAGCAGCCCGACGAGTACGACCGCGCGCAGCGCGGCTGGGGCACCTTCTTCGCACGGATCGACGAGCGACTCGCGGCGGCGCCCTAAGCCGTTCGCCTGCCGCCTTCTGGATCGGCTAACGCAAGGCCGTCAGGGGTCGTTGCAGAGGCCGCGCTCACCACGGGATCCGCTGGCGGTCGTAGTAGAAGCCGTCTGTCGGACCGTTGTCTGGGAGGGTGGCGAGCCAGACCGCCGTGTCGGCGCCGTCCTGCACCGAGCGCGGGGCGCTGGCGCCGCCCATTCGGGTCGCGACCCAACCGGGTGACATCGAGTTGACCTTCACGCCGGCGCCGGCCTCGGCGGCGATCATCCGCGTGAGTACGTTCAACGAGGCCTTGGCCAACCCGTAGGCGCCGCCCCCCGGGACGCGGTCGGTGAAGTGCGCGTAGCCGGTGGAGACGTTCACGACCCGGCCCCAGCTTCGGGCGCGCATGCCCGGGACGAACGCGCGGGCGGTTCGCCAGGCCCCGATGAAGTTCACCTGCAGTGCCTCGACGAGCGCGTGTTCGTCGATCGTCAGCAGCGGAGTCGTCGTGTACAGCCCAGCGTTATTGACGAGGATGTCGACCTCGACGCCGGCATCCGTCAGCCGCCGCTCACACGCGGCTACGCTGCCCGGGTCCGACACGTCGAGCTGCTCGGCTCGAGCGTCCGGACCGAGTGCACGCGCGGCGACCTCGCCGGCGGTCAGGTCGCGCGAGCCGACCAGAACCGCGACCCCGGCCGCTGCCAGCTGACGGGCGATCTCCTGGCCGATGCCCCGGTTGGCGCCCGTGATCAAAGCTGTTCTCGACGCCACCGCCCCAGCCTAGCGAGCGTATGCTCGTCGTATGAGCCTCCTTCCGGCTGGCCGCTCACACGACGACGTCGCGCGAGTGCTGCGCCGGGCCGGGTACTCGGATGACTTCATCAACGAGGTCCTGAGTCAGCTGCCCGACCCGATCGACATTCAGCGCGACCAGCAAGTCCTTGAGCGCTATGGCTTGACCTCAGGGCAACTGATGGATCGCATGGGCGGCAGTCCCTAAGTCGCGAACCAACGCTGCGGTAGCTCGCCCGATACAGGGCCGTTGACAGCCCCCGAGAAAAGTGAAATCGATTAGACATTCCGACCAGGTTCGTGGACTGGTTTGAGGGCAAGCTCGCGGTTGTGACAGGCGGAGGCTCGGGCATGGGCCGCGAGCTAGTCCGACAACTGGCGGCGCAGGGGTGCGCGGTCGCGGCCTGCGACTGGAACGCTGATGCCGTCGCGGATGCCGCCGCTGAGGCGCAGGCCGGCGCACCCGAGGGCGTTCTTGTGAGTGGACATACGTGCGACGTCTCCGACGAGGCGCAGGTCCAGCGCTACCGCGACGAGCTGCTGCACCAGCATGCCGCCGATCACGTAGACCTCGTCTTCAGCAACGCGGGTGTCGGCGGCGGCGCCAGCTTCGTGACCGGCCGCCGGGAGGAGTGGGAACGCACCTTTGCGGTCGACTGGTGGGGGGTGTACTACTGCGCCCGCACCTTCCTGCCGCTGCTGATCGCCAGCGGCGACGGCGTGCTCGTCAACACCAGCAGCGTGAACGGCTTCTGGGCGAGCCTAGGCCCGGGCACTCCGAACACCGCCTATGCCACTGCCAAGTTCGCGGTCAAAGGGTTCACCGAGGCGCTCATCGAAGACCTGCGCACCAACGCGCCGCAGGTCCGGGTCGCAGTTGTCATGCCCGGGCACGTGGGCACCGACATCATCGCCAACACCCGCCGTGCCCATCGCCAGCCCGAGCTGCAGAATCTCAGCGACGCCGAGCTCGAGGAGCGGGTCCCCCCCGACGCGAAGGCCTCGCTGGTCCGTGCCGGCATGCTGACCGAGAGCGCCTCCGCCGATGACGTGCGCCGATTGCTGGCGAGGATAGAGACAGACTTTCGCGACAAAGCGCCGCTCACCGCGGCCGCGGCGGCCACCATCATCCTCGACGGGGTGCGATCGGGCGCGTGGCGCATCCTCGTCGGCGAGGACGCCAACACGCTTGACGCGGCCGTCCGCGCGAAACCCGGGGCCGCTTACGACTATGCCGAGTTGGCCAAAATAGCGACACGCGCGCCCACGAGTAAGCCGAACCCAACGAACGCTGACCCCGCGTAAGCGCGCGCGAGAATCGGGCGTATCAGGACGGCCTGCCGCGGCGTTTCTGTCGGACTTATCGTCTCTCTACAGGCCCGCTCGTTTGATCGCCGGCGGCTGGATCGAGAGCTTGCCGGCGGGCCGGCTCGCGCCGGCTGATCCGTTGTCGCTGCCGATCAGCGTCGCCGTGATCGCCCCGTTGTAAAACGACGTATTGCTGTTCGACGTGTAGTCGGTGCACTGCACCGACACGTTGCCCTCGGCCGGAACGGAGACATCGGCGGCGATTGGGAGCGTCTCATAGCTCTGATTCGCGAGCGGGCCGACCGTGGCGAACGCGCCGGTTATGCCGCCGTCCGACCGAACAGAAACGCCCTGGGCACGCAGAACACTGCTCGCGGACGCCCCCTGACTGGTCGTCCAGCGCGCCGATGCATCTCAGTGCCGGGAGCCCCGTCGGGAGAAGTCTCCCGGTCGGCGTGCGACGATCGACGCGTGACCACGACTATTGCTCCCGGGTCGTTCGCCGCGACCGCGCTTGAGCGTCTGCGCACGCTGACCGGCGACGATCGTTCCCGGTTTCGGCCTGGGCAGCTTGAGGCGATTGAGGATGTCGTCGCGGATCGCGCCCGCGTGTTGTGCGTGCAGCGCACGGGGTGGGGAAAGTCGGCCGTGTACTTCGTCGCGACCGCGTTGCTGCGAGAGGCGGGCGCGGGGCCGACGTTGATCATCAGTCCGCTACTGGCGTTGATGCGCAACCAGATCGCCGCGGCGGAGCGGCTGGGGCTGCGTGCGCAGACGATCAACAGCACCAACCGTGAGGAATGGGACGAGGTTCGCGATCGACTCGCCACAGGCACCATCGACCTGTTGCTGATCAGCCCGGAGCGGCTCAACAACCCGCAGTTCCGGGAGCGGATGCTGCCGCTGTTCGCCGCCTCGGTCGGACTGCTGGTGATCGACGAAGCGCATTGCATCTCTGATTGGGGGCACGACTTTCGCCCGGATTACCGGCGCGTTCGGGACATGCTCGATGCGTTGCCGCCCGCGGTTGCGGTACTGGGCACGACCGCGACCGCCAACGATCGGGTCGTCGGCGACGTGCTCGAGCAGCTCGCTGTTTCCGGCGGTGAGCCGCTGCGCGCCTACCGCGGACCGTTGGCTCGAACGAGCCTGCAGCTGGAGGTTCTCGAGCTGCCGCGTCCCGCGCAGCGACTCGCGTGGCTGGTCGAGCATCTGCCTGCGCTCCCGGGCTCTGGGATCGTGTACACGCTGACCAAACGCGACGCCGAGCAGGTCGCGGCGTTTTTGACCGCCAACGGGATTGAAGCGCTCGCATATAGCGGCGAACAGGAAGGTGGGGAGCGGATCGCGACCGAGGAGCGCCTGTTGCGCAACGAGGTCAAGGCGGTCGTTGCGACCAGTGCACTCGGGATGGGCTACGACAAGGCGGACCTGACTTTTGTCGTGCATTACCAGGCACCGGGCTCGGTCGTCTCCTACTACCAGCAGGTGGGTCGCGCGGGCCGGGGCGTTGACCATGCTGACGTCGTCTTGCTGCGCGGCGGCGAGGACCGACGCATCCAGGACTTCTTCATCGAGCAGGCGTTTCCCGCCCGCGAGCGCGTGGCGGCGGTCCTCGACGAGCTCGACACCGCCGGCGAGCAGGGGCGCACCACACGCGAGCTGATGTCGGTGGTGAACCTGGGGTTGGGGCGGATCGAGGCGATGCTGAAGATCCTCGATGTCGAGGGTGCGGTGCGCCGGGACGGCACACGCTGGCACTCGGTTTCGGGTGCTGAATGGACCTACGACGCCGAGCGGTATGCGCAGGTCACGGCGGTGCGTCGTGCCGAGCAGGACGCGATGGCTGCGTTCGGCGCGGATGGCCGCTGCCTGATGCGCGTCCTGCAGGAGGAGCTTGATGACCCAGACCCGCGTGACTGCGGTCGCTGCTCGGTCTGCACCGGGCCACGCTTCGCCCAGCCGCCGGACGCGGCCCTGGTTGAGCTGGCAGCCCGCCATCTCCGCTCACGACCCGTCGAGCTGGAGGTCAAGAAGATGGCGCCCGACGCGGCCGGCGCGATGCGCAAGATCCCAGAGGATGCCCGGACCGAGCGCGGTTGGGCGCTCGCGCTTTTCGGCGACGGTGGCTGGTGGCCGGCGGTCCAGCGCGGCCTGCACGAGGGGTCGTTTGAGGACACGGTCGTCGTCGCCCTCGCGGACGTCTTGCGAAGTGCGGGTGTGGCTCTCGCGTGGGTCACGACCGTGCCTTCCGCATCGCTGGGCGACGTGATTGAGCGGCTCGGCGAGCGCCTGGCCGCCGAGCTTGGAGTCCCGCACGTACGACTCGTATCGCGCACGGGTGATCGCCCGCCCCAGCGTGAGATGGCCAACGCCGTTCAGCAGGCTGCCAACGTCCGCGGCGCGTTCGCGGTCATCGGGACGCCACCGCCGGGCATCGGGGTCCTGCTTGACGATCGTCGCCACTCGGGTTGGACCATGGCGATGGTCGGCGGTCAGCTACGGCGAGCTGGCGCGCACCGCGTCGTACCACTCGTACTCGGCACGCTGACCTAGCTAAAGGCCGGGCGACGCCGAGCATAGGCACCGTGCTGGGGCACGCGAGCGAGGTCACCGAGACACCGTCGGTGTCTCGACCGAACTCATCTTTGAGAATCATGGTCTGGGGGTGGTATGTGGTCGATCACACGGCGCAAGCGGGGCGACGCGCCGTGACGCGCGCCGCCCCGGTCTCCCGCGTTGATGGTCTTCAGTTTGGGATCAGTGGTTGCCGAGCGCCGTGCTTATGGCATTGAACAGGGCGCCCGCAGCTTCTGGCGTGATTGTCTGATCGTGCTCGGCTCGGTTTAGATCGTCGTCCACGTGGCGCAGGAGCACAGTCGTTGGACGGCTGGCCGGCACGCCCCGCAGGCGGTTGGTCACGAGCTGCGCCTATTCGGCACCGAGATCGACGCGCTCGACGCACGCGCCGCCGAACGCTTCGGCCTAAACCGCAGCGACCTGCGGTGCCTGGATGTCCTCTCCCACTCCGGCTCGATGAGTCCGACCGCTCTGGCGAGTGCGGTGGGCATGTCCACCGGGGGGCTCAGCATCAGCCTCGGCCGGCTGGAACGGGCCGGATATGTGAGGCGCACGATGGACCGCAACGACCGTCGCCGCATAAGTGTCGAGCTGACCCGGAAGGCGCAGCGAATCGAGCAGCAAGTCTTCGGCCCCCTGCTGGCCCAGGTCGGGGAGCTGCTGCAGAGCTACTCCGAGCCCGATCTGGACCTGATCCACGAATTCCTGCAGCGCGTACGCGGCGCCGTCGCCGCGGCAGGCGCGCAGAAAGGAACCATGAGATGACCAACCGAACCACGCGCGCGCTCGCGGCGATCTGCGGCATCGCAGGCGTCGCCATGCTGAGCGCCCACTTCCTGATCCCCGGCAACATCCCACCCGACAGCGCCAGCGTGACCCGCATCGCGGCGTTCGCCCGCCAGCACCGCGACGCGATCCTCGTCTCGGCCTGGCTTCAGGTCACCGGCGCGATCCTCTACGTCGTTTTCATCCTCGCGATCGTTCACCTCGCCGGCGCCGGCGAGCGCTTCGCCGGACGGATCGTCGCACTCGCGGCCGCGGTCCTCGTCGGACTGACGCTGCTCGACTCCGCGATGATCATCTCCGCCGTCCAATCAGCCCAACACGGCCACGCCGAGACGCTCCGCGTCAGCTTCGACCTGATCGGCGGCCCGGGCAACGACGCCGTCGGACGCTCCTTCCTGATCGCCCCAGCGATCCTGCTGCCGCTCGGGTTCGTGATCCTCCAAACCCAGCTGCTGCCGCGCAGCTACGGACTGATCGCGATCGCGTTCGGCGCCGCCAGCCAAGCCCTCGGCCTAATCGGCCTGTTCAGCAAGGTCGCGTTCGCCGACATCAACCCCGCCGTGCTCGCACTCGAAAACCTCTGGCTGATCGCGGTCGCCGTGACCCTCCTGGTCAATCGGGCACCGAGTCAGTCGAGTGCGCGAGTCGCGAGCGAGCTGCTCGAGCCGACGACCTGACCGGATCAGCCCCGCCGCTTTTAGCTCGAGGCAGAAGGGGGTCGGCTTCCTCGAGATGGCCTGCGGGCGGTCGCGGACTGGAGTGCGAGGATTCGTGACCGACGACGGCCGTGGCACCCTCCGCTGGCAACGCGCCTGAGAGGCTCCGCTGCCGGGGTGTAGTACCGGTCGGGCCCAAGTGTCGTAGTGCACCAGTGAAGACCGACGGGGCTCCCAGCGCGAAGGTGAGCGACACAAGCAGTGCCCGCCGTTCTGGGTGCCGCAGATCGCTACGGCGGCCGCGCTATTCGCGAGCGGACCTGTGGCCTCGGCCGCCCCGAAACATGACACACGCGCCACCTCCTCCTCGACGGTCGAGTTCGCGATCGTCGAGCCTGCTGGCTCGCAGGCCGGCGCGACCTTCAGCAGTGGTATCAGCAACATCACCGCGCAGGCCGGTGCCGGCAATAACCTGCAATTGCTCGAAGCCAAAAGCAACGGGTTCGCCATGCTTGCCACCCACAACGGCGAGAATGACGGCAGCGATCTGATCGTCGCTCAGACAACCGCCGGGACACCCATCACGGGTACGGCCAATGTGCCATCCGGTGCGTCGCTTGGCGCCCGGGTCAACGGCGGCCCCTCGGTCCCCATCAACAACGGACCCTTCTCAATTCCGGTCGGCACCGGACTCGGTGGAAGCCGTCACGACGTGCCCGCGAGCATCCGAGTCTCCGCGCGCTCGATCCGCGCCGGCGCCAAGGTGACCATCTCCGGCGTCGCCCCGACCGGCACCAAGCACGGCGCGAAGCTGACCCTGATGTCCGACGCGTTCCCGGCCGCCCACAAGGTGACGGGTGTTCACGCGATCACCACCCGGGTCCGCGCAAACGGGACCTACTCGACGACGGTCCGCGTTTCTGGCGCGACCAAGGCCAACACCTACGCGATCACCGGCCGCGTCGCCGGGCACTACCTCCCCGTCGTGAAGCTACGCGTCCGGGGCTGACCCGCGCCATTGAGCGCCGGATTAGGCAACGGCGGACGAGATGTCTCGCGGTCGGATGCGAGCATCTGGTCCGCGGCCGCATTGAGTCGCAACCGAACTTTTAGGGTCAGTCGGGCGCCACAGAGGCCGGCTGCGGAGGCCATCGCCGGTTCACGCGCGTGGAATCCGACACAGCCTGAATCTGGACCCTTCCGTCTCGATCGAGGACGAGACGCCGAGCGCCACCTGCTGCGTTGGTTTGGTCGGATGGGTCTCGCAGGGCGGCGCAGACGATCTGGTGCTCGCCCACAGCAATCCTCGCCCAGTCACCGATCCGCTGGTAGAGGTCGGGGTGACCCGAAAGCGCTACAGCGAGAACTCGTGGGTCGACATCCACCACGCGATGGCCACGGAGCTGATGCTCGCCGAGCGGTCGCGTAACGATCCTGCCTTCCAGGCCGAGACCCGCGATCAGACTGTCATCGAGCGCGAGCTCGCTTCCGTCCCCGGACCTGATGGCTGGCAGCCGGCGTTGGTCGAAATCGACGGAGTTGCACGTCAGGTGCAGCGGCTTGAGCGCGACGGAGACTGGGTCGCGATCTATGACCTTGGCGACGAGTGGCTGCACATCCACGTCCAGCAACCCAACTCCCATTCGGTAGCTGTCACGACGATCGCCGTTATCACGCCCTATCTCAGAACCTGAGCGCACACACGCCAGCTTCCCTCCGCGCAGATCCCGTCCCCGCCAGCGAAGAGCTGGGTCGGCGACGGAGCAGCGGCCAGCCCAGCGCTTTCTAGCCGTTGGGGGGCTCGCGACGTGGTGGCGCGTCGGGCTGAACGTCGGGTCGGGGCGGCTCGGATAAGGCGATGCCGTCCGAACCGTCCTCGGGGCGCGGATTACGCGGCTCGCGGACGCCGGCCGATCCGGGGTCGAGAAAGTCAGAGCCAGAGATGACCGCGTTGCCCTCATCCCGAAGCCGGTCGACGAGCTCTCGGCGCAGAGCGTCGATCTGAGCATGCAACGTCCGCCGCTCGTCCGAGACCGCCTGCTCCCTGCTGGTGAGCTCCTTCAAGAGGGACGTCAGCTCGCGTCGCGCGAGCGAGCGTGGATCCGGAAAGCCAGTCACGCGACTCATTCTCTTGCGTGACCTGCACCACGCCAAGCTCCACTGGACAAAGAAACACGTCCCGCCTGGGGCCCGCGACGGCTCACAGTTCTCCATTCACGGAGAGCGACGGTCCGCGATCGCCCGGATCAGCAGTCAGACGTCAGGACTCGAGGAGTTCCTTGAGGCGTCGCAGATCGGCTTCGACCATGGCCGTCGAGGCCGGAGGCCCATTTCGTCAGATTGTCGGGGTTCGCGGCGAACGTATAGACCCTCTCGGGGGAACAGCGAATGATCGTGCTCAGATGGCGGCTGCGCATGGTGCTCCTATCCTCGCACCTCGCGAACAGCGACTGATGTAGCCCGTTACATCACTTCGCCGATCGAGCGGCGGGCTGCTGCTTTTCCATAAACGGGTGCCTGCGTCGCACGTCGATGGCTTCGGCGGCAACCTCTGCTCAGATGTGATGTACGGATACGACCTCGCACAGGACGGGAGCCGGGGTCCCGATCTCGGATAGCTCGGTTAGATAGGGTCGGGCGTCGGGGTTCTGGAGCATCGCGGTGAATGCCTCCTGGCTTTCCCATTGGGCGTAGTTGACGACTTTCGTGCCGTCGAGGCTGCGGTGCACGTTCGCGGAGACGAAGCCCGGCAGGTGGCGCATCACGTCGTCGGTGGCGCGTTGCCAGAGCTCGACTAGTCGCTGCTGGTCGACTGGATCGACGGTGAACACGTTGATCAGAGTCACGACTGGGGCGTCGGCGCGGATGATCGATTCGGACATGGCGGTTCCCCTTGGGTTCGTGCGGTTGTGGCGAGGGTGATCTTGGGCGGCGGTCCACTATGTTCTCGACAGCTGGTGTCCCGTTAGCCGATCGGTGACGGGGCGGTTACGGGCGCTTGTTCCCAAAGATCCAGGAGCCGAAGGTCTCGACGGCGTTGGTGTTGTGCCGCCGGCCGGTTATCCAGGAGATGAGTTCGTTAACGCCGCTGCGACCGTGGCGGCGTCCGGTGAGCCAGGTGGCCGCCTGGTCAAGGGTGTCGGCCAGGGAGCCAGCCAGCTCTCGGGCGGAATGTTCGGATCGATGGTTGGACATGGGGGTCCTCCTTGGGTGGGTTTGACTAACGCCGTTGTGGCTTATCCGGCGGAGCGTTCTCGAGGGCTTCGCGTGCCGCCGGCGCCCAGGGTCCCTTCTCGAATCGCTGCTGTGCGCCCCAGGCGGTGCTCGTGGGCTTGGGTGAAGAAGCGAATCAGTGTGTCCAGCTCATCGTCAGAGAACGAATCGAGCTGGGCCGCCCAGTCCCCGATGATCGGGGCGAACAGCTCGGTCACCGCCTCGATCAAGGCGGGCGTCAACGCGATTCGGACCAGCCGGCGATTGTCCTCGTCGCGGATCCGCCGGATATAGCCGGCGGCGGCGAGGCGGTCCAACACGGTCGTGATTGCCGACGGGCTCAGCTGGCTGGCCTCAGCCAACTCCTTCGGGGTGAGCTGCCGCCCCTGCCCGGCCCGCTCCACCAGCACGTCAAGGCAGCGCAGGTCGGTGCGGTTCACGCCCATACGCTCCGCCACCGCCTCGTCGAAAGCGTCGGTGTCTCGCTGGTAGCCGCGGATCAACTCGGCCAGGGCATCCCGGCGCACCAGCCCAGCCTCGCCACGGTGGGCTGCCATCTCTCCTTCCGATCTTCGTATCATACGAATATCGTACCATACGAAGATGGCATGTCAAGGTGCTTCTCCCCACGAAACCAACACGCCAAGCTTCTGGCCCGGTGGAGGAACGGCGGCACCAGCCGCGCGGTGTATCGTTGCGTCGTGCCGACGCTTCTCATCCTCGTGGTGGTAATCGTTGTCGCGCTAGTCGCGTTCATGGCTGGTCGGTGGTCGGTGACCCGCGGACGCCGCACCGTGCTTGATGAAGCCCCGGCTCCGCCGCCAGCCGTTACCGGGCCCGCGCTGCCGCCACCAGAGTCTCGTCGTCCAAGATGGCGGCGTCCGCCACCGGGCCCGAGAGAACCACGCCGCCCGCGTTCGCAGCTCGGGTCTGACGCAGTTGCGTTGCCGGAGCCGAGCGAGCCTCGACCGCCGACACGAGCTATTAGCCGTCAGCGGCTCCCGCGCAAGAGCACTCGGAACGCCGCGTAAGCCCGCGCTTCTGCTCGCGGTGTGCGGCCCCCCGAAGCGGCAGTCGTGATCTGACTGCCCCGGGGGCGACGACGCGGGAGCGCGTCGACCGATCCACGTGCTGCCGCGCGCCCTCGCTCGATGAGGGAGGGGAGTCCCCGAATGGTCGCACAAGGAACGGTGTGCTTTGCTTCCCGCGGTGCTCGAGCAACCCGCCGGCCTGACGTCAGGTGCCCTGCGAGCGATCGCGGAACTTGAGCGGCAGGTGGTCGAGGCCGATGGCGGCCGCTTGAAGCTGGAGTGGGACAACCTGCGCGGCCGCGGCGGCGACCGCGTCGAGGACCTGTTGTGGTGGGACGGCGAGCGGCTGCTCGGCTTTCTGGGGATCTACGGGTTCGGGGACTCGCCAGAACTGGCGGGCATGGTCGCCCCGGATGCTCGCCGGCGCGGCATCGGCTCCGCCCTGCTGGATGCCGCTGTGCCGCTGTGCCGCGAGCGCAGCGATCGCCAGCCGCTGCTGGTCGTGCCACGCCAGTCGATCGGAGGTAAGCGACTGGCGCTGCGTCGCGGCGGGACGCTCGATCACTCAGAGCACCATCTCGTCCTGTCCGGCGAGCCGACCAGCGGGCCGCACGAGCCGGAGATCAGCCTTCGGCCGGCGACCACTGCGGACGTGCCGGTCGTCGTGTCCCTGCTCGAGCAGGGTTTGGCTGGTCGGGGCCGGATGATCTCGGCGATCGCCTGGAGCGGACGGCGCGCGCCGCATCGGCCTGGACGTCGACGTCGCGAACGACCGCGCGCTGGGCCTCTACACGTCGATCGGCTTCACGCCCGTCACGACGGAGGATTACTTCGCGCTCCCGTTGAGCTGAACCGGACCGGCTCGCTTCGAGGAGACTGCTTCATTCACGAAACCCACGCGCCTCGAAGACCGAGCCGCGCGGTTCGCGGCGATGAACGAGGAGGGCCGGGATTTCTCCCTCCCGCGCGCTTAGCAGGACTGTCCCTAGAGCAACCAGATACTCCGCGAGGAAAGCGGGCCGCACCGAGGTGTCGTTGCGGCTAGCGGGCCTCCTGCTGGCTTGCGGCGAACCACACATCGAAGTCGACCGTCCCGATTCGGGCGCCCTCGCCCGGCGTCAGCTCGCCGCCGTGCAGCTCCGTGCCGTAGTACCGGGCGTGCGGGTCAGCGATGACTACCCGGTTATCGCGGGTGGCCACGAACAGCCGCTGTGCCCAGGCGTCGATGCCCAGCGCCTCAGGCCCGCCCAGCTCGACGCGGCCGCCGACCGGCGCGCCGGTCGCGAGCTCGGCCACCGTCGCCGCGACGTCGTCGGCGGCGACGAACTGGATCAGCCCGGTCGACAGCCGGACACTGTCGCCCTCGGCACCGGCCTCGACGATCTGGCGCAAGAACTCGAAGAACTGCGTAGCCCGCAGGATGGTGTAGGGGATCGACCCAGCCTCGATCTCGGCCTCCTGGGCGACCTTGGCGCGCAGGTAGCCGCTGTCGGGCAGGCGATCGGCACCGACGATCGACACCGCGACGTGGTGGCCGACGCCAGCGTCGCGCTCGGCCGCCAGCAGGTTCCGCGACGAGGTTGTGAAGAACTCCATGACCGCGTCGTCGTCCCAGACCGGCGCGTTGGACACGTCGACGACGACGTCAGCGCCCACCACCACGTCTGCAAGGCCCTCGCCCGTAATCGTGTCGACGCCCGTGGCGGGCGAGGCCGGCACCGGATCGTGCCCCTGTGCGACCAGCCGGCGGACGACATTACGACCGATGAGCCCGCTCCCACCGATGACCACGATCTTCATGACGCTCCTTCCTGTTGTTGGAGGTGTCCAGGATCTCCGACGAGCTCTGACTGCGAAGAGCGAGCCAAGCGTGGCAAGGAATCCAGGTGCGATTGTGCACACTACGCTTCGTAGACGGGTCCTCCCGCGACCCTTCTGACGTGGTTTCAGCTGCGCACGCCGGAGCTGGCCGAGGACCTTTCAACGTCTGATGGCGGAGGATCGGGACATCGTCCGCCAAGCATTGGACACGGTGTCGGATTGGCGTCTTTAGCGGCCAGCGGACGTGCCCACCGCCGCCGCTCGGCTGCGGCGAGGCGCAGGCCCAACTCCGGGTCGATCCACGGTTTGTCGGGAATCTCGACTCGCTCCCGGCGTGTGCCGACCTTCTGGTCGGTGGGTTATCCGCGCCGGTACTTGGCCACGGCGATTGGTAGGGACACGGCGACGATCACGACCGTCCAGATCAGGGCGCGTGTCATGTAGTACGAGCTGGGGTGCCCGAGCAGCGCCTGGGCGTGCGATCCGAGTGTGAGCGACCGGACCGAGTCGACCATGTAGGTCAGCGGCTGGTGCTTGGCGAACACTTGCAGCCAGCCGGGCATCGAGCTCACGGGCACGTAGGCGCTGGAGACGAATGCGAACGGGAACACGATCATGCCCATTCCCTGGGCAGCCTGCGCGTTGCCGGCGAACAGGCCCATGGTGATGAACACCCACTCGAACGCGAACCCGAACACGATCACGAGCCCCAAGGCCGCGAGCCCGTCGATCGGCGAGCCGTGCAGGCGAAACCCGACCGCATACGCGATCGCTGTGGTGACCACGGTGCTCCACGTGAAGATCGCGGTGTCGGCCAGGACCCTGGCGGTGAGCGCCGAACTGCGCGGGATCGGCAACGAGCGCAGTCGGTCGATGAAGCCCTGCTCTAGATCCTCGGCCATTGCCGCCGCGCTCCCGATCCCCACGAAGAGCACGCCGGTGGCGATGAACCCGGGGACGAGATAGTCGACGTAGGACATCCCGGCGATGTGGATCGCGCCGCCGAACATGTAGCGGTAGATCAAGAAGAACAGGCCCATCTGGACCGTGGCGAGCACGATCAGCTGAGGTGTCCGCACGTAGCGCAGCAGCGCACGGTGGGTCACCGTCAGCGTGCTCTTCGCCAGGCCGGTCTGACGGTCGTTGGCCGCCGCGGGCGGATCGAGTGACGATGTGATGGTTGTCATGAGAACGTCGCCTTTCGGTGTCGTGCGCTACGCCGCGCGGGCGGCGGTCGCGTCGTGGTTTGCGTCTGTTTGGTGTCCGGTGAGGGCCAGGAAGACCTCGTCGAGGTTCGGCTGGCGCAGGGCGATGTCGTCGATCTCGACGCCGGCGAGGTGGACTGAGCGCAGCGCGGCCATCAACGCGTCGCCGCCCGAGTCGACGCGCACGCTCACTCGTCGCGTGGCCTCGTCGATCTGCGCATCACCGTGGTCGAGCCGTCCCAGCATCTCGGCGATGGTGCCGAGGTCCCGGCCGTTGCGGACGTGGACCTCGACGACCTCGCCGCCGATCCGGCGCTTGAGCTCGATGGGAGTGCCCGTCGCCACGGCTCGGCCGTGGTCGACGATCACGATCTGGCTAGCGAGATTGTCCGCCTCGTCCAGGTACTGGGTGGTCAACAGCACGTCGGTCCCGGCCTGCACCAGTCCTCTGATGGCGTCCCACAGCTCGATCCGGCTGCGCGGGTCAAGCCCGGTCGTGGGCTCGTCGAGCAGCAAAAGCCGCGGAGACCCGACCAGGCTCGCGCCGAGGTCCAGCCGCCGGCGCATGCCGCCCGAATACGTGCGCGCGAGACGATCGCCGGCGTCGACCAGGCCGAGCTGCTCGAGAACCGCGGCGGCGCTCGCCTTGGCGGCTCGACGGCCCTGCCCGAACAGGCTGGCGACCATCTCAAGGTTCTCGCGACCGGTCATCGCCGGCTCGACGGCCGCGAACTGACCGGCGAGGCCAATCGTGCGCCGCACCGCGGCCGGTTGCCGGCGCACGTCGTGCCCCGCGACCAGCAGCGTTCCCTCGTCGAGCGCGAGCAGCGTCGCCACTGCACGCACGAACGTCGTCTTGCCGGCGCCGTTGGGACCGAGCACGGCAACCACCTGGCCGGCCTCGGCGACCAGGTCCAGGCCGTCGAGCGCCTGGGTCTTGCCGAAACGCTTGGTGAGGCCTCGGGCCTCGATCGTCGGTGTCATCTAACTGTCCTCCGGGTTCTCGTTGTCGTTCTCGTCGATGAACGCGGCCGCGATCTCGCGCAGCCACTGCTCACTCCAGGTCAGTCGCCCCGCGCGCAGGTCCTCGATCACGCCCCGGACCCAGCCGAGCTCCGTCCCCAGCATCGCCCTGCGGTACTCCTCCTCGAGGAGAAACAGCCGCGGGAGGCCGGGAGGGGCGGCGGTCAGCTCCGCTTCGGTCTCGGCCAGCGTCGCCGCGAGCTTCTCCGCCCGCCGCTCCAGCTCGGCCTGCGCCTCAGCCGGCGGCAGGCCGAACATGACCGACATCGCAGCGATGAAGTCGGGGTACTCGCCCTCGGTGGCGGAGAGCATCTCGCGCAGCCACTGGCGCGCGACCTCGCGTCCGGCGTCGGTGATGGCGTACACGGTCCGGTCCGGATAGCCCTCGATCCTGACGGTTTCCGAGACCTCGACCAGGCCATTGCGGACGAGACGCTCTATCGCCTGATACAGGCTCGCGCGCGAGCGAACGTTGACCACGCGGTCCTTGCCCTGGGCTTCGAACAGCTTCTGCATCCGATAGACGTGCATCGGCCCGTCCATCAGCTGCCAGAGCACGATCAGCCCGAGCGAAGACCGTTGGGGCGGCTTCTTTGGCGTTAACATGGCGAGCACCATACTAGTTATGTTCTGACTAGTCAAGTGATAACTACAGGAATCCCTCGTGCACCAGATGCACAAGCGGCTGCGACTCCGCCTACGGTCGGTCTCGCATCAGTGAGACGACCTGGTCTGTGAGAGCATCGACTGGATGGAACTGGGCGTGCACCTGCCCTTGATGGAGCTCGGGAATGAGGGGCAGTCGCTGGGCCGCCTGCAGGCCGCGGTTGACGCGGCGCGGCGGTCGGGATTCGTGGCCGTCTCGGCTAATGATCACTTCGTGTTCTCCACCCCATGGCTGGATGGTCCGACGGCGCTGGCGGCTGTGATCGACCGCACGGGAGAGATGACGTTGGCGACCACGATCTCGCTGGCGGGGCTGCGCGGGCCGGTGCCGCTGGCAAAGGCGCTGGCAGCGCTGGACGTCCTGTCCGGCGGACGCCTCGTGGCGGGGGTCGGTCCGGGATCCTCTGATCGCGACTATGACGCCGTCGGGATTCCGTTCGACGACAGGTGGAAACGGTTCGACGAGGCGGTGAGGATTCTGCGGGCGCTGCTCCGTCAAGAGCGCGCGCCCCGGGCAACGCGGTACTTCACCGCGCCCGATCTTGCGTTGGCGCCGGCTCCGCGGCAGCGCGGTGGTGTTCCGCTGTGGATCGGAAGCTGGGGATCGGCGGCGGGGCTGCGACGCGTAGCTCGATTGGGTGACGGCTGGCTGGCGTCCGCTTACAACACCACCCCTGAACAGTTCGTCTCCGCGAGCGCGCTGCTGGGCGATGAGCTTCGCCGCCAGGGCCGCCGCGCCGAGCAATTTCCGAACGCGCTGGTGACGATGTGGACGTGGATAACTGAGAGCCGCGTAGAGCGCGAGCGTGTTCTCGCGGATGTCCTCGCCCCGCTGCTCAGGCGCGACGTCGACGAGCTACGCGATCGGGTTTGCGTGGGCTCCGCTGGACAGTGTGCCGAGCTGCTGTCGCACTATGCAGGCGCCGGATGTCAGCGCGTCTACCTCTGGCCGCTGGGGGACGAACCGCGACAGATAGAGCTCGCAGCCGCCGAGGTCGCGCCGCGCATCGACCCCTGACGCAAACCGCAGACGACGCCAGCGCGCTGGCGCCGCTGCTCAGAGCAACGCGAAGCTCTCTCACAATCGCTGCATCCGATGCTGAGGAACTACACCTTGGCCGCGGCGAGCCACTCTTCGAAGCTGGGGCCCGCGAGCTTCGCGCCCGGGTTGGGCAGCACGGCCCCGTCCGCATAGGCGGCGGCATCCGGGTCGCCGGGCTGCGCCAGCAGACCGCCACGGCTCTCGCGGATCTCCAATGAGTCACCTCGGCTGGCGAACAGCGCTGCTGCCGCATCGGCGAGACGCTCCTCCCGCGGGCCCGCGACCTCGGTGATCCTGCCATTCTCGATCTCCGTCTCCTCGGCCGCGTCGGCGAGCGTCTCAGCCACGACGCGAGCGGCGACGAGCTGCGTTCGCATCTCGGGCACGTAGGCGACGCCATCCTGGATCGTCCAGCCGACCAGCGGACCGACGAACTCGTGAAACTGGGCCGCGCGAACGATCCGGACCGGGAGCGGGCCATCGAGCAGCGTCTGTTCCTGCGCCAGCTTCGCCGCGTTGTAGCCGCCCTGGAACTTGTCGATGCCGATGATCGAAACGACGACGATCCGCTTCGCTCCGGCCGCGGCGCCGGCTCGCTGCAGGTTCCGCGCCGAAGCGGTGAAGAACGCCGTCGCCTGCTCCTGGTCGGGCGAGGGCCCGGTGGCCGTGTCGATGATCGTCTCGACCCCGACGAGCGCCTCATCGAGACCCTCGCCGCTGACCACGTCGACACCCTGGGAGCGCGCGATCGGGACCACATCGTGTCCGCGCTGCTCGAGGATCTCGACGAGGGGAGCTCCGACCCGGCCGGTGGCTCCCGTGACGGCAATCTTCTGGCTTGTGTTTTCGGTGTGCATTGTTGTTCCTTTCTCAGGGCCGGGAGTCCCGGCGCCGGCAGAATTGATCCGCTACTTGATTGACACGCGGCGGCAGCGAGATGTGACGCAGCGAGATGTGACCGATCGCGGGCCACGAGTCGGCCGAGCTGGTGAGCCGAGTCACTGCACCCCGGTCGGCCCCATCGGGCAGCGCGGGTCGGTCATCGCTCAGCCGAGTCCCGTCGCGAAGCCCTGTCGCCAGCTCGGATACCGAAGCTGCCAGCCGAGCTCGCGCTTGGCCTTGGCGTTCGAGGCACCCCGCGCCTCGGTCATCATGACCGTTGCCGCCTCACCGGCCGCCAGCCGCCCCAGCCAGCGTGGAATTCGCCTCGGTGGCTTGGCATCCAGCGCGCTCGCCAGCACCGGCAGCCACTCCCGCACCGGCGCGGGCTCGTCGTCGACGATGTAGTAGATACCGGCCGGGCCGTGTTCGACCGCGACGGCGGTCGCCGCGGCGGCGTCTTCGATGTGGATGTGCGACCACACGCCACCACCATCGCCGATGACCGGGAACTGACGCTTGCGGATCGGCGCTGCCATCACCGCATCCGGAGCGCGGCTGACCGAGGTTCCCGGACCGTAAAAACCGCCGTAGCGCAACACGAGTCCCTCGCCCCACTCGATCCTCGTCACCGCCTCCTCCAGATAGAGCAGCCCCTCCACCACCGGGCGCAGCGGCGCCGGCGGGTCGGGATCGAGGGGATCGGCCTCGCTCAGCACCGGCCCGCCCGTGCGCGCCCATCGAAAAGCCCCAAAGCTCTGCGCCACGAACCGCCGTGCCCCCACGGCGCGGCCCGCGGCCAAGAGATGGTCCGTCGCCTCGGTACGCAGGCGGTTCGTCATCTTCGCCATAGGGGAGCGGTCGGGATGCCGCGCGTCACGGATGCTCATCTTCCCCGACAACGCCGTGAGCTCATGCACGATCACCTCGGGCTCGGCGGACGCCACCGCCTGGGCTACCGCGTCGGGATCGAGCGCGTCGACCACGACCGGACGCGCGCCCAAGCTTCGCACCAGGTCCTGCTTCGACGCGCTCCTGGTCATCCCGACCACCTCGTGGCCCCGCGCCACGAGCTGCGGGACGAGCTCTCTGCCGAGAACGCCTGTCGCGCCAGCTACGAAGACCTTCATGACTGCTCCTCTCGGTTCGGGTTGCCCTTGTGAGACGAGATAGAGCCACTGCCTGTGACAGTGACCAGCGCTCGATGCTCAGCGAGCGCTCGTCCCATAACGGCGCGTGTGCACCCGTCCGCCCCGTGCTCGTCCGGCCACGATCACGACCCCGACCGCCGCGCCCAAGCCGGACGAGCCGGGAGACAGTGCCCTGATGCCAAGTCGCCTCACGTGTAGTGTCGTCCCGAAGATCACGCTGCGAGCGCCGGAAGGTGCCTGAATGACAAGCGAACCTGAAGTTGTGGGGCGTGTGGCGGACGCCCACGATCTGCCGGTCGTGGCGGCCTGCTTAGCGAGCGCGTTTTACGAGGACCCGTTATGGGGTCACTGGACTTTTCCCGACGAGTCGCGCCGCCGGCGGGATCTGCTCCCGTTCATGACGCTGATGGCGCAGCTCGGTGCCCCGCAGGGATGGACGGCGATGACCGCGAACGGCGAGTCGGTAGCAATCTGGACGCCGCCCGGAGCAAGTTACGGATCGCCCGAGCAGGAACCGTTGATTAGTGAGGTCTTGAGTCGTCTCTTCGGGGCGCGCGCCCCGGCGATCCACGAGCTGTTCCAGCAGTTCGAAGAGCACACGCCGACGGGTCGCTTCTATCACCTCGAATGGTGGGCAACCCATCGCCGTCACGCCGGACGCGGGTTCGGCGGCGGGCTACTCCGCGAGAACTTGGCACGTGTGGACGCCGAGCACCTACCGAGCTACCTGGAGTCCACGAATCCAGTCAACCTGCCACGGTATGAGGCGCTTGGGTTCCGGAGGCTCGGCGAGCTCGCACCGCCGGGCGGACCCACCGTCACGACAATGTGGCGCGAGGCCCGCTGAACGCTGCGCGGACGAGTGCTGACATCGGGCGTGCGGCCGTGTGGGCCGTGTAACGTGTGCTCGCGTGAAGTTCGCTGATCGGGTCTGCGTGTGTTGACGAGGCGCTGACCAGCTTGAGATCCGGAAGGGAGCACGGGCGGTGCACACCAGCGAGGAGCTCAGCGTTTCGGATTTCTCGCTGACGGTCGAGGGCCGATCGGCGGCGGTGGTCGATCTGTTTCCTGGCTTTAGCCGGACGGCGCGGCTGGCGATCGTGTCGCGCACGCCGGGCGGCGCGTTTGGTGCTGCGACGACTGTGCTGGCCCTGGTGACGGCGTGGTATGACGAGCTGCGCCGTGAGGTTGACGAGTTCTTCGAGTATCCCGATTTCTTCTATTTCCAGGTTGGGGACGGCGGGATCGCCGATCTCGGCGGGCTGGAGATCTGGCCGCCGCACAAGCAGGTCGCGCTGCCGGCTCGAGCCCACGACGTTCTGGCGGCGATCGCCGACCGCGCGGTCGAGTACCTGCTCGTCGAGGACGGACCTCTCGGTTCCGCCCTGGTGCTGCGCGAGACGAAAAACTCGCTTCTGCGTCATCTCCGGGCGGCGATTGCCTATGGCGCCGATGGGACCGTCGAGTCCTCGGACGTGACCGTGACCGGCAGCGCGCGATCCGAGCGTCACGTGATCAATGCGATCGACGAGTCGGTGGATCTACCCGCTGATGTCCGAGCGGCCCTCCGAGACCTGCGACGGCGTCTCAGCGCCGCCGGAAGCCCAACCGAGCAGCTGCGGCGGATTGACCTGGATGCGGCAGTCGCGATGCTGTGCCCCCTCGGCGATACGCGGGCGAACGCTCCGTGGGGAGTCGGCGGTATGGCTGACGATGCCCTCGCCGCCCGGCTAGTCCAGGTCGGCCCCGCGGCGACGTAGTCCCAAGTCGCACCGGCCATGGAGACCACCGCAGCACGGCGACTCGATGTTTTGGGCTAGCGGTTTCCGGAATGCGGCGATGATTTTTGCGCCGCTCGCCAGTCTCATCCACGGAACGCGCCGCACTCTGTCAGGCCCCCGAGTGGAGAAATTCCGATGCCCGCACCCGCCACGACACTAAGCCGCTACAGCGATCCGGCTGCAAGCGCAACGGGATGGGAGGAGACACGCAGGGCGCTGGAGGAGGCCGAATTGTTCTGGATCTCCACCGTCCGGAGCGACGGCCGTCCGCACGTGACCCCGGTGGTTGCGGCGTGGGCTGAGGGAGGGATTTGGTTCGTCACCGGCGATGGAGAGCAGAAGGTCGTGAACCTGCGAGCCAACCCGCACGTGGTGCTGACCACCGGCTGCAACCGATGGGACCACGGGCTAGACGTGGTCGTGGAGGGAGACGCAACACACATAACCGACGACCTGGTACTCGCTCGAGTCGCCGG
This sequence comes from uncultured Solirubrobacterales bacterium, assembly GCA_963810015.1. Lineage (GTDB taxonomy): Bacteria > Actinomycetota > Thermoleophilia > Solirubrobacterales > Solirubrobacteraceae > Palsa-465. Next base: position 1,105,399 of record CAWEMC010000024.1, on the reverse strand, counting down.
GGCATTCGCCGCCAAATGGGACGGGCGGTGGCAATGGGCCGCACGCGATGGCGCTTTCCGAGACGCCGATGGCCACGCTGAGGCAATGGTGTTCTTCGTAAGGCCGGTCAAGGTGTTCGCCCACTCAAAGGGCGATCCGTTCGGCGAAACCAGGCATAGGTTCTGACAGCGCGCACCTCGTATTCGCCACAAGCATGGCCCGCCGTGCTGGGGCAGCGAGCAATTACGTGGCATATCACGTAATATCCTCTCAAACGCCGCAACGCGCGTGAGAAAGGAAATCGGATGAGCGAGGCATCGAGCACTGAGGGGAAGGTCGCGATCGCGCGAGAGTTCGTGGCCCGGGTCTTCAACGAGCACCAGCCGGAGCTCGCGCGCGAGTACTTCACGCCGCAGATGACGTGGCACGGCGGCTCGCTCGGAACGATCAGCGGCGCCGAGAACGTGACTGGGCTGCTCCGTAGCTTCATCGGCGCCCTCCCCGACCTGAACGCGGTCGAGCAAGCCATCGTCGCGACGGACGACCTGGTGGTCATGCGGCTTGTGGTGAGCGCGACCCAGCGGGGCGACCTGCTCGGGATCCCGGCTACCGGCAAGCCGGTGCGCTGGGATGCCGTCGACATCTACCGCGTCGAGGACGACGGCAAGATCAGCGAAGAGTGGGCCGCCGACGACATGGCGGCCTTCGCCAGCCAGCTGGGCGCGCTTCAGCTCCCCTGGGCCGGCTGACGCGATCCGGGGCATCGGCGATGATTAGGTATCCGCCGGCCCTTGGCCGGCGGCATGAGTCCGCTGAGCCCCCCGATGGCGACGAATCGCAAAACCGGCCCACTCCCCGGGATGGGGCTGAGCGTGCGGGAGCAGCGCGCCTGGCTCGTGTACATGCGGATCTATCTCCGCCTCACCTACGAGATGAACCACGAGCTGCTGACCGACAGCGAGCTCTCGCTCGCTGACTACCACGTCCTGAGCGCCCTGCGACGCGCCGACGGGAACAAGCTACGGATTCAGCCGCTAGCGGCGGAGATCGGCTGGGAGCGCAGCCGGGCCTCGCACCAGATCCGCCGCATGGCAGCGCGCGGGCTGGTCAGCAGCGGGCTCGCCCGCGAGGACAGACGGGCGACCGAGGTGATCCTCACTGCGAAGGGCCGCCAGGCGTTCAGAGAGGCCACCGCGGGCCACGCCGAGCTCGTGCGACGGCTCTTCTTCCAGGGACTGCCCGACGAACTCCTAGATCGGGTCACCGAAGGGCTCGAAGGCATCTATCGCAACATCCTCGAGCAAGGATCCCTGCCAAGCCCCGACTCGCCCGGCGATTGAGCATGACCCCGCTCGATGTCGAGTGAGCAGCTTGAACGCAGACCCGGCGCCTTCCGCGCCGCCGCTCAGCAGCGAGCGCCGTAAGCGCCTGGTGTTGTTGGCGGCGATCATGGGATCGTCGGTGGTGGCGCTGGACGCGACGGTAGTCAGCGTCGCGCTGCCGGCGATCCGTGCCGACCTCGGCGGAGGCCTCGCGGGGCAGCAGTGGATCTCGACCGGGTACTTGCTCGCGCTCGGATCCTTGATCCTGATCGGGGGGTCGCTTGGTGATGTCTTCGGCGAGCGTCGTGTCTTCTCGGTCGGCGTCGGCGGCTTCGGTCTTGTCTCGGCGCTGTGCTCGGTCGCGCCGAATATCGACTTCCTGATCGGAGCCCGCGTGCTTCAGGGGGTGTTCGGGGCGCTGCTCACACCTAGTGCGCTTGCTGTAATCGTGACGGCGTTTCCCGTTCGCGAGCGCGGTGTGGCGATCGGGTCCTGGACCGCCTGGTCCTCGATCGCGACGGTGCTGGGACCACTGCTGGGTGGCTACCTCGTCATCGCTGGGTCATGGCGGCTGATCTTCGCGCTCAATGTTCCGCTCGCCGCACTGACTTTGCTGCTCGTGCTCCGGGCGGTCCCCGCTCGCGAGGCGGGAGAGGCCCGGGTGAAGGTCGACTGGCTCGGCGGCACGCTCGCCCTCTTCGGGCTCGCCGGCGTACTGGTGGCCTTGATCCGCGAGCCGAGCGCCGGATGGGCGAGTGCTGATGTGGCGGGGAGCGGTCTCGCCGGGCTCGCGTTGCTGGCTGGGTTCGTCGGACACGAGCGCCGCGCGGAGCATCCGATGCTGCCGCTCGAGTTGTTCAGACGCCGCAACTTCGCCGTCGGCAACGCCCAAACGTTCGTCATGTACTGCGGGTTCGGCGTCGTCTTCTTCTTCGTGGTGCTGTTCCTCCAGCAGGTAGCCGGCTACAGCGCGCTGCAAGCGGGTTTGGCGATACTGCCGGCCTCCGTGATCATGTTCGCGTTCTCGAAGCGCGTCGGGCGCCTCGCCGACCGCTTTGGCGCACATCTGTTCATCGGTCTCGGCCCGCTCGTCGCCGCTGTTGGGCTCGTCCTCCTGACTAACCTCCAGGTGCCGTTCGACTACGCGACCGACCTGCTGCCCGGCTGGGTACTCCTCTCATGCGGACTGACCGCGACGTTCGCACCGCTAACAGCGACGGTGCTCGCAAGCGCCGACGAGTCGAACGCCGGTATCGCGTCGGGCGTCAACAACGCGATCTCGAGGGTCTCCTGGCTTCTCGGCGTCGCCGCGGTCGGCGCGGTGATGGCGAGCGCCTTCGGCTCGACACTCGACACGCGCCTCGAAGGCGTGCACTTACCGCCCGCCGCACACGCGGCGGTTGTGCAGGCAAGGCGGCAGACGCTGACCCGTGTAGACCCCGCGACCGTCGGATTCCCCACAGCGGCCGCGGTCAGGTCCGCATCGGTCCACGCGTTCCATATCGGGGTGGGAATCGCGGCCGCGTTGGTCGCGTGCGGCGGGATCATGGGACTGATCGCCTTTCGCCGCCCGCGACGGCGCGTGCTCGCCGAGGACTGTGCGGCCGCCCAGTTCGTCGCCCAGCCGCTCGACGCGGCCCAGGAGTATCTGCCCCCCATCACGGCCGTCGACGAACTCGCGCCCACCTGACAGCGACGAACACGCTGCGACCGAGACTGTGCGTCTCGCACGCCGGGTCAGTTCATCGCGAGTGCTTGCCCGACCTCTGGCGCTACTCCGGCGTCGTGCGGATGCGCACTGGTCTCGAGCATCTCCAGCACGTCAAAGTCCCCTCCATACGCGTGGAGCTTCGCCGAGCGGTCCGCGCCGGCATCCAACAGAGCGGCGACGACCTCGGCGGCATTGGCGGGAACCACCTGGCGACGGATCTCGACACCATTGGCGGCCGTGTAGTGCAGCAGGGTCGCGCGGTGGCCGTACGCGGACCGACGAAGCGGCAAATCTGGGTGGTCCGCCAGTAGAGCGCGCAGATCGTTGATCCGTCCGTGCACCACCGCATCGACGGCCAGCTCGAACGTCGGATCACACTCGCCCTCAACAGACGACCATGCCGTGAATCCATGGTCACGAGCGACGATCAAGCGCGCGTGTCGGAGGGAGAGCATCCCGCCAGACCGGAGCTCGTCGTCCCCGCCGTCCGACCAGTTTCCGACGAGGACCGCGGCTGAGTGCTCGCCCGCAGCATGCGCATCCAGCAACGCCTGAGCGAAGTGGGAGAGTTGCTCGCGGATCACCGGTCCCGCAAGTAGGCCACTCCGATCCCAGAGCGCCCTCACGGCGACGACCGCAGCCGCGACATACACGGGGATATCGCTCACGGTCAAAGTCTGCCACCTGGAGGACCAGCTAACGTGGCTGTGCCACTGGGGTTGCGGGGCGGCGGCCCCGGTTCGCTTGGCTTGTCTCTGGCGGCGGTCAGGGATGTGTTACGTCAGCTTGGGTCTAGGCGACACTAACCCAGATCAAGCCGTGGTCGAATGCAATGTCGCGAGGACTACCTCGCAGCTTGATCACCTTAAGGGTGCGCAACGTCACAGGATCGACTCGAAGCACGGTGTTCGCCGTGGTGTTGATCACCCAAACCGACCCCGCGCCGAGCGCGATGCCGGGGGCGCCGGGACCCAGGCCGAGGTTGACATTGGTGGTGTCGCCGACCCGTACGCGCCAGAGCGATTCCTGACCAACGCCACTGCTCGCTCCGCGTGCTCCTTGCTCGTGGCCTGTGAACCACAATGCCCCGTAGCCGACGGTAGCTCCACCGATGTTCGCCGAGGGCACGGTCATGTGGGTGGTGACCCTGTTAGTGACGCGGCTGATCAGCGACAGGTAACCGCGGTCTCCATCGGCACCGAGCGCCCACACCCCCGTCGGATCGAGCGCAACCGAGCCTGAGTGCAAGCCGCGGACGATCGCGATGATCCGTCCGCTGGCTGGATCGATGTGATAGGCGGATCCGTTCGAACTGGCGACCCACACCGCGCCGTTGCCGGCGGCAAGCTTTTTTGCCCAGACCGCGTCGTTGCCCTCGTCATAGACGGTGTTCTGGGCGACGATCGGGAGCTTGATGAGTGCCGTCGGCAGCGTGCTGCTCAAGGGATTGATCTTCGCCACATCCGCGAGGTCGGGGTTCAGGAGGTGTAGGAGGAGATTGCCGCGTGCGGTTCGGAACGGCGCGTTGCTGCCTACCCATAGCGACCCGTCGCCATACGCCAGTCTTTTCGGGTCGGCGCCAGCCGAAAGCGTGTGGACGGTTCGCCTGGTCCGAGGATCGACCTGAGAGATCGTCTGGTCCTGCGCGTCCAGCACCCAGATCGATCCGCCTCCGAGCGCGATGTCGGCCGGCGAGCGGCCGGCCGCTGCCCCACCGAGGATCCGGTAATTAGCCGGATCGATCGCGACCACCGCGCCGGCTTGGCGACTGACGACCGTGCTGGCGCCCCGGTCGATCGTCAGCAGCGCAGCGATCACGGCGAGCAGCAGCAGCGACACCCCACCGGCGATGGCGAGGGCGCCTCGACGCGACAAGCCCCTCTCGCGAGGCGAGCCGGACGAGCGCCGTTCGAGTGCCGGGTCGTGCGCGAGTATCGCGCGCTCGAGTTCCCTGAGTGCGGGTCCCGGTTCGATTCCGAGCTGCTCGACGAGCTCCCGACGCGTCTGCTGATAGCGCTCCAGCGCTTCCACCTGCCGGCCTGACCGATAGAGGGCCAGCATCTGCTGCTCGTGAAAGCGCTCCCGGAGTGGATGCTGACGCCCGAGTGATTCGAGCTCGGCGACGAGCGCCGCGTGCCTGCCCGACGCAAGATCGGCCTCGATGCGGTCTTCGAGCGCCGCTAGACGCTCCTCTTCCAGGCGAGCATCCGGAAGCGGTCGAGGTCGACCTGGCCGGATTCGATCGCAAGTTCATCGCCACGACCGTGGGTGACCACGACGCCGTCGATGAGAACCTTGCGGAGGTTCGACACGTATACCTGCGCCGTCTTGGCTGCCGTCGCTGGCGTCCGTTCTCCCCAAAGCTCGTCAACCAATCGATCCATGGAAACCGTCTCGCCGCGACGCAACAGCAACACCGCCAGCAGCGCGCGCTGCTTAGGACCCCCTAGGACCAACTGGCGGTCACCGTCAACCACCTCGAGCCGCCCCAGAATCCGGAAATCAAGCACCGTTTGGCCCCGTCGACAACGCTAGCACCCCCGGATCACTGCGCCCACGTGGGCGCGCGAACCGAGCTTTTGCCGCCTTCCAACCGCCTCCAACCGCGTCTTCACCGTCGCCAAGCACAGTGCTCGCGACAGGCACACACCAGAGAGCCGCGGTACTGACGCAATCCAAGCGAACACCGCGCTCAGCAAACCAGCGGAGGCTTAGATGCCCACCAGCCATCCAATCCACAGACAAATCACGCTCGCAATCGTGATCAGCGCGATCGCCGTGCCGGCAGCGTCTGCGCGACCTAACCAGGCGCCGAAGCCGACGGCTCAAAACCAGACCACACCCGCCGGCGTGGTTGTGCGACCCAACCCCGATCAACAGATCGGGCCCAGCACGCTTGTGCGCCCCAACCCCGATCAACAGATCGGGCACTCGGGCAGTGGCGCGCATCACCCGAATAGCCCTGGCGCAGGCGGCGCCAGCCTCTCAACGTTGAAGGCGATCGCCAACGCTAGCGCCGCCGATCCGGCTGCGGTCGCGCCACCGGCGATCACAGCACCCAGCGACGACTTTGACTTCGGCGCCGCCGCGCTCGGTGCGGGCATCACCGCAGCGATCGCGGTGCTGATCGCTGCGGGCACCGTCGGACTCCGCCAACACAGCCGAACCCGCCACCCCTAAGCGCCTGGTCCGCAGCTGCGCCGCACCATCGTTTGCCTGCGGACCCCGACAGCGGTAGGATCGCACTACCGTTTGTGCTTCTGGGTCACGCAAGTGGTCCGCAGGACTGGGGTAGATCGATATAGGCATCTGGGGTGCCATCAGGTCATTGAGTGCTGTGTGGCTTTGCGCTGGGGTAGCGGCATTGCTCGCACCTGGGATCGCGTCCGCGGGCACGATCACGGTCACGAATACCAACGACAGCGGCGCCGGCTCGCTGCGCCAGGCGATCGTCGACGCGATGGTTGGGGACACGATCGTGGTCCCGTCAGGGACTTACACGTTGAGCAGTGGGGAACTGGCGATCACCAAGAGCCTGACAATCTCCGGTGAGAGCGCGAACAGCACCATCATCAACAACGGAGCGTCGTCCCGCGTGTTTCACACGACCGGGTCCGGCAACACGGTCGCGATCAGCGGGGTAACGATCCAGTTCGGGCATCCCGCTCCGGTCAGCGGGGTTACCGAGGGTGGCGGTGTCCTCAACGAAGCGGCGACCCTGACGCTCAGCGATGACGTCGTAACAAACAATCGGGCCGATGCCGACGGTGCGGGTAGCGGCGGGGCCGGCGGGATCGCGGAAGGTGGCGGGATTTTCAACGACGGCGGGACGCTATTCGTTCGTGATTGTCAGATTCTGTTCAATCGGGCCAATGCGGTGGGCGACGCGGGCAAGGCCGGAGGAATTGCGACCGGCGGCGGCATCGAGGGCGGCGGCACCCAAACGATCGAGGGTTCTACGTTCACCGACAACACGGCTAACAGCACCGGGGGCGCCGGGGCCGGCGGGCTCGGCGGGATCAGCGATGGCGGTGGACTTGCGATCTTCGCAAACGGCCCGACCAGCGTCTCGGCTACCACGTTCAGCGGCAACCTCGCCGACGCCTCGGCAGGCGCGGGCGGAACCATCGGCGGCATCGCCGACGGCGGCGGCGCGGACATGCTCACCAATGCCCCAGCGATGTCGGCGACCAACGTAACTTTCACGGGCAACACGGCTCGCACCACCGCCGGCGGCATTGCCAGCGCCGGTGGCTTGGACTTCGGCTCAAACAGTCCCGTGATCACGCTCACAAACGCGACACTGAGCGCCAACGCGGCCACCGGCAGCACGGACAGCGAAGGGGGCGATGCTCTACTGGGCGGATCGAACACCCACGTCGAGAACACGATCGTCAACGCCGGCATCGCGAACGCCGGATCTGAGAATTGCGGGGGTACACCGACGTCACTGGGCCACAACCTCGACAGCCTCAACCAGTGCCACTTCAGCGCAACCGGCGACCTGCTCAACGAGGACCCGGTGCTCGGACCCCTTCAGGACAACGGCGGCCCCGCACAAACGCTCCCGCTCGGGTCGGGGAGCCCGGCGATCGACGCTGGTACAGATTCCGATTGTCCGGCGACGGACGCGCGCGGAGTTCTGCGTCCAGCCGGCGCCGCCTGTGACATTGGGGCGTTCGAGGTCGCGACACCCGAAGCGATGACGGCCGCGGCGAACTCAATAGCGTCCGGCTCGGCCATCCTGAATGGAACCGCGTTCAACCCGGATCTCGCCTCAGCGAGCGCGCAGTTCCAGTACGGCAAGACGCCGGCGTACGGCTCGACCACAACCCTGAAGACGGTTGCTGCCACCGCGCGACAGGCGCCGGTCAGCGCCTCGATCTCAGGGCTGGCCCCCGACACGCTGTATCACTTTCGCTTGGTCGTGACCAATGTGATCGGCACAGCCTTCGGTGCCGACGAGACGTTCACCACGAGCCCCTCGCCGGTTCGGCGGCCGCCAAGAATCTCCCACCTCAAGATCACGCCTGTGGTCCTGATCGCGGCGCCACACGGCGGGGCGATCGCCGCTCGGATGACCGGCACCACCGTCAGCTACACCGAGACAGACCCGGCGACCACGACCTTCACGGTCGAGCGTCGCTCACCAGGACGCCGCAACCGTGGATCGTGCGTCAGGCCCACCAAGCGCAATCGCACCCACAGACGATGCACTCGCTGGATCAAGGTCGGCCGCTTCACACACAATGGCGGCGCCGGGTCAAACGAGTTCCACTTCACCGGACGACTGGGCGGTCACAAGCTGCAGGCGGGCAAGTACCGGCTACAGGCGATTCCCCGCAACCCAGCCGGCACCGGAGCCGCGGTCGACGCCGGCTTCAAAGTCAAAAAGCGCTGAACCTCATACACGGCGCCGGCGTCATGAAGCTCGTCGCGACCTGGTCATTCCACCGTAGCCGCGCCGCCGCGCAGTCTGTACGCGATCATCGCGACCGCGGCGCCGAGTACCGCGTAGACGGCGAGAACGATTAGGGCCTGAGAGCTCCCGTGACCGTTGAAGTAGACGACGTCGCGCATGGAGGTGACGGCGGCACCGGGCGGCAGGAGCTGACTGAGGGTTCGCCAGAACCCCGGTAGAAGCTGAGGGGCCGAGCTTCCGCCAGAGGCGGGGTTGCCGATGACCAGAAACAGGACCGCACCGATCGCCGTTCCCGCTATCCCGAAAATCACTTGAAAGGCGGCGATGGGCAGGCCGATCGCGAGGACGAACAGCGTGGTCACGCCCCATACCTGGAAGAAGTGGTCGTGAAAGGCGCCTACGAGGACGTCCGTGACCAGAGCCGTGATCAGTCCGGCACCGACACCGAGGATCACGGTGAGCACCACCCGGACCCCCTCGGGGCGATGGCGAGTCAATATAAACACGACCGAGGTACCCGCCAGTCCGACGATGATGAGGCTCAGGATCGCGGAGTAGCTTGTGGCGCCACTGGAGTCAGATGACGGCAGTGGTACCAGATCGTTGACCGCCAAAGGCCGACGCGATCGACCGGCCACGCTCGCAAAGGTTCTCTCTAGCAAGGCGGCCACGGGTGGGCTGGCCGCGGTGGCGACCAGCAGGACCGGCGAGGGGATGGGCTGGAATGCGCCGTAGACCGAACGGTGAAGCACGCCAGTCCTCGCCGAGGTGAGAGACCGGTACGTGTGGACCTCAAAAGCGCCCGGCGCCGCCCGAGCGAGTTCAGCACGAGCGGCGTCAGCCACCGCCGGCGTCCCGACAATCCCGATTGGAAGACCGTGAGGCTTCGGCGAGTGGTTCGCCGCGACGTTCGACAAAACCAACGCGAACACGGCCACCAAGACCCCGAGCGACGCGACCAACAGTTTGCGATCGTCCGGGGAGAGCGATCGGCGCCGGGGCGTTCCGTCACTCATGGAACCGACCACGGGCACGAGAGCGGCTGGCTTGGATCAAAAATGCTTCCCATCTTCGGCCGAGCGCGGCTGACGTGATGTTTGCACAAGCCCTTGTGGCCATCTCGAGTTCTTGGGCCCCTCTTGCAGGGACCGCAGGATTGCCCCGACCCAGGTGGGCTGTCCTCGCCGGATATTGGTGATTTGCGGACACGCCTCCGCGGCGGCCCGCACTCAGCCAGGCGCCACAGGATGCACCGCAGGACGCTAGCCCCGAGGCAAGGTATCGGTCGAACCCGTTGCGTGCCCGGTGCCCGTGGGAGCTGCGGCCAGCCCGGTCTGGTATGCGAGGACAACGGCCTGCACACGGTCGCGCAGCCCGAGCTTGCGGAGGATCCGGGCGACGTGGGTCTTGACCGTGGCCTCGCTCAGCACCAGCGCCGCGGCGAGCTCGGCGTTGCTCAGGCCCGTGGCGAGCAACTGGAGGACCTCGAGCTCTCGTGGCGTCAGCTCGGACAGGTCGCCCTGAACGGCCGGAGGCGCAGATGTCGCCGACGCGAACCGCTCGACCAACCGGCGGGTGATCGTGGGAGCGAGCAGGGCATCGCCCGAGCGGACCGTGCGCACCGCGTCGACGAGCTGTTCGGGCGAGACGTCCTTGAGCAGGAAGCCGCTGGCGCCCGCGGTGAGCGCGGCGTACACGTACTGGTCGAGATCGAAGGTGGTGAGGATGATGATCCGGCAGCCGGCGCCTGCCGGGCCCGCGAGGATCCGCCGGGTGGCCTCGAGGCCGTCCATCCCTGGCATCCGGATGTCCATGAGCACGACGTCCGGTCGGTGCTCGAGCACCGCCGCCAGCGCCTGTCGGCCGTCGGCCGCCTCGCCGACGACCGGGATCCCGTCCGCGCCGAGGATCATCCGGAAACCGCTGCGGACCAGCGCCTGATCGTCGGCGATCACCACGCGCGGCGGCGCGGCCGGATCGCTCACCGGCCTCCTGCCGCGGTCACGAGTCGGTCGTCGCTCGCCGGCGTGCCGCCGCGCTGCCGGGGCCGCGGTGAGTCGATCGGGAAGCGAGCGCGGACGATCCAGCCACCGCCGACGCTCGGCCCTGCGTCGAGCTCGCCGCCGTACAGCGCGATCCGCTCGCGCAGTCCGATCAGCCCTCGCCCGGCGCCGGCCGGGACCGCGGGCGCAGCCGCGGGGATTGGCCGGCCGGTGTCGACCACCTCCACAACGAGCAGGCCCTCGCCGTGGGTGAGGCTCACGGTGGTGTGTGGCTTGCCGGCGTGCTTGATCACGTTCGTGAGCGCTTCCTGGATCACGCGGAACACCGCCAGATCGAGGCCTGGCGAGAGCTCTTGGGGCAGCTCGCCGACGCGGAGCTCGATCGGCAGACCGGCGGCAGTCAACCGGTTGACGAGCGCCTGGAGCTGGGCCAGTCCCGGCTGTGGCTCGAGCTCGGCGGGCGCGGCGCCGCCCGCCGAGCCGGCGTCTTCGCCCGGCGCCTGCGTGGGGCTCAGCAGTCCGAGCAGGTGACGGAGCTCAGTCATCGCGGCGCGCCCGCTCGCCTCTACGGCCAGCATCGCCGCTCTGGCCTCGCCGGGCGCCTCGGTCAGGACCTGCCGCGCCGCGCCGGCCTGCACGATCATGACGCTGACGCTGTGCGTCACGACATCGTGGAGCTCGCTGGCGATCCGGGCCCGTTCGAGCTCGAGTGCGCGGCGGGTGGCAGCCTCGTGCTCGGCGAGCAACCGATCGCGTTCGCCGATGGCATACACGGCGTACCCCACGGTCACGGTGAGCGCCAGCGACACCAGGATCAGCAGCGCGGCCGTGCCGAACAGCGCCGCGCCCACGATCACGCCGAGCCAGAGAACGGTCACGAGCGCCGCACCCCGGAACCGGCTGTATCTGACCGCGGAGTAACCGGCGAAGACGACCGTGGCGATCGCGATCTCCTTGGCGTCGTGCCTCGTCGCGTACACCCCAATCACCAGCAGCAGGCACGCCGCCAGCGGGAAGCGCCGCCGCGCCGCGAGCGGCGCAGTCGCGAGCAGCAGGGCGACCCCCTTTCCTCCGCTTGCCAGGCGAGCCGCCAGGACGAGCCCCGCGAGCGCGGCATCGGCGTAGAGCGCCTCCCGCGACGGCAGCGAGCGCGGCTTGACCGACCGGGCGAACTCGAACGCAACGCGCAAACGTCGGCGCACGGTCGTCGGCGTGTGCTGCTGCATACGGCTAATTATCGCTCCGCCCACCGGCCGCGTCATCCGTCTCGCTGTGTACTCGCGTACCTCGGAAGGATGATCCGGAGCCGGGATACACCGAACGCGGTATGCGAATTTACATCCGGGTGCCGACGACAACTCGAGCGGTCCTGCCTAGGTTGTCGCCATGGACGCTCTACTGCAGCTCAACGACGTAACCAAGCGGTACGACGGCTCGGGACAGCCCGCCGTGGACGGGATAACGCTCGAGATCGCGCCGGGTGAGGCGGTGGCCGTGATGGGCCCATCCGGCAGCGGGAAGTCGACCCTCCTGAACCTCATCGCTGGCCTGGACCGGCCGACGAACGGGACGATCACGGTGGCCGGCCAGCGGATCGACCGGCTCACCGAGACCGGGATGGCCCGGTGCCGTCGGGGTCAGATCGGGATGATCTTTCAGTTCTTCAACCTGCTCGATGACCTGACCGTCGCCGACAACGTCCTGCTGCCGGCCCAGCTGGCCGGGATGCCGCGGTCGCAGGCACGCGAGCGCGCCCGCGAACTGCTGGCCGCGCTGCACATCGAGGGCCACCGGGACGCCTACCCAGGCCGGCTCTCCGGCGGCGAGCGACAGCGGGTGGCGATCGCCCGTGCACTCGTGAACCGACCGGGGGTGCTCCTGGCCGACGAGCCGACCGGCGCGCTCGACACCGCGACGGGGGAGGAGATCGGCCAGTTGCTGCTCGAGCTCAATCGCTCCGGGCAGACGCTCGTGATGGTCACCCACAACCCCGACCTGGCGGCGCGCTACACCCGCCGCACCGTCCACCTGCTCGACGGCCGGATCGCCGGACAGACCGGCGATCCGCTCCCGACGGCCCGCGCGGCCGAGGTGCACCAATGAGCCCGGGCGCGGTGGCTCGCGCAATGCGCGGCGGGATCGGCCGCCGGCGGGGGGTTCAGACGATCGTCATCGCCCTGGTGCTGGTCGTTTCCACAGCCTCGTCTGTCCTCGCCCTCACCCTCGTCGTCGACTCCCACGCCACGTTCGACCACGCCTTCTCCGCGCAGCGCGGCGCTCACGTGGTCGCGACGGTCGACGCCTCACGCGCGACGCCCGCGCAACTGGCCGCCACCGCTCGCCTCCCGCAGGTGATGGCGGCCGCGGGACCATTCGCTGAGGCGAACGTGACCGCCTCCGATTCTTCTCCGGGCGCGCCGGTCGTGCTCCTGCCGCCGCTCACGCTGGTGGGGCGGGCGGCGCCCGGCGGCCCGGTCGACGACATTGCGCTCCAGGCCGGCCACTGGCCGCAGCGCACCGGCCAGATCGCGCTGGAGACCAACACCGATGGGTTCGGGGCCGGGATTGGCGACACCGTGACCGTGACCAGCGCGGCTGGGAAGCCGCGACTGACCGTCGTCGGCCTCGCCGAATCGGCCACACACTCAGCCGACGGCTGGGTCGTCCCGAGCGAGATCCCGGTGCTGCGCTCGCGCACCGCGCCCGCCACCGCAGAGATGCTCTACCGCTTCCGCAGCGCGGGCAGCGCCGCCGCGGTGAGTGCGGGCACCGCGGCCGTGAGGAGGGCGCTGCCGGCCGGGGCAACGACCGGCACGCAGTCCTATCTCAGCGTCCGAGCCGCGCAAAAGAATCAGGTCGCCTTGTACACGCCGTTCGTAGTCGCCTTCGCGATCATCGGTCTGGTCATGTCCGTGCTGATCGTGGCCAACGTGGTCAGCGGCGCGGTGATCGCGGGCTACTACCGGATCGGGATCCTCAAGAGCATCGGTTTCACGCCGGGTCAGGTCATCGCCGCGTACACCGGTCAGGTCACCGTACCGGCGGTGGGCGGCTGCCTGGGTGGCGTGGCGCTCGGCAACCTGCTGTCGGTGCCGTTGCTTCGCAATACCGCGGACGTGTACGGGGTCGGGCGCCTCGGCGTGCCGCTATGGGTGAACGTGGCCGTGCCGCTCGCCATGTGCGGCTTGGTCGCGCTGGCTGCAGTCCTGTCTGCGCTGCGCGGTGGTCGGCTGACCGCGACGCAGGCCCTGGCAGCAGGTCGCGCTCCACGCACCGGCCGGGGCTATCTCGCGCACCGCGTGCTGGGCCGGCTGGCGCTCCCCCGGCCCGTGACGATCGGACTCGCGTCACCGTTCGCCCGGCCGGCACGGACCGCGGCGACTCTCGCCGCGGTCGTGCTCGGCGTGACCGCCGTGACCTTCGCCGTCGGGCTCGTCACCTCACTCAGACGCGCCGTTGCCGAATTGAACCTGACGAAGACCGAGCAAGTACAGGTCTACTACAACGGGCCCGGCTCCGCCGGTCCCAAGCGACCAGCCCTGGCCCAGCCGCCTTCCGCCCAGCCTCAGCGCGTGATCCCCGCGGCGCTCAGCTCACTTCCCGGCACCGCCCACTACGTGCTCGAAGAGGATAACCAGTACGTCAGGGTGTCCGGATTGGTCCAGCCGATCCCCGTGACCGCGTTCCTCGGCGACGCCGCCTGGCTCAGGTACACGATGTCCAGCGGGCACTGGTACACCGGTCCCGATCAGGCGGTCGTACCCAAGCGCGTCCTCACGAGCCTCCACGCCACCGTCGGCGACACCGTCACGATCACCGGCCTCGGAGGCCGCGCGATCCCGGTCCGGATCGTCGGCGAGGTGTTCGACGGGCACCAAGACGGCCTCACGATGCTGACCGACTGGCGGACGCTCACGGCAACCGATCCGAGCCTGACGCCCGATCCGTTCAACGCACAGTGGGACGTCGGTCTGCGGCCGGGTACCGATCCGGCCGCTTATATCCGGGAACTCGGTCCGAAGCTTGGGTCGAACTACGGCGTCTCGATTAACCAGAGCGGTAGTGGCGGCGCGGCGATCGCGATCGCGCTCGCGGGCACGCTCACGTTGCTCCTGTCGATCGCAGCGGGGCTGGGAGTGCTCAACGCCGTCGTGCTGCAGACGCGCGAGCGGGTCCACGACCTCGGCGTGTTCAAGGCGGTCGGGATGACGCCGCTCCAGACGGTTGCGATCGTGCTCTGTTCGGTGGCCGGCACGGGCCTGCTCGCGGGCGTGCTCGCGGTCCCCGCCGGGATCGCCGTGCACAGGTACGTGATCCCGGCGATGGCCGGCGCCGCCGGCCTCGGCGTCCCCGCCAGCCTCCAGAACGTGTACGGCGCAGGGGAACTCGTGGCGCTCGCTCTGGCCGGACTGGTGATCGCCCTCGCCGGCGCGCTGCTGCCGGCTGTCTGGGCGGCGCGATCACGGACGGCGGCCGCGCTACGAGCCGAGTAGCGAGCGGAGGTGGCCCGCTGGCGGGTCGAGGTGAGTCGGTGGGTGTGTTCCCGACGACGGGAGCCCGACACCGCTTGGTTCAGCGCCACCTCCGTCCGCCGGCGCGCCGGAGTGCCGGTTGGTTACTCGAAGGGCACGGAGATCGGACCGGGCAGCCGCTGGTACACGGCTATGAAGTCACGGTCGTCTGGGACGAGATAGCGGGTGGGCGGCTGCATCGGCTGGGGCTCGACCTCCCTCGGGTCGAGACCGTGCTGGTGGCTATAGGTGATCAGTGTGTGCCATTCAGGATTGATGTCGAACTCCATCGCCCGCACCGCGCCTGCGTGCTGGAGGATCTTCGCGATAGTGACGACCGTTTGGTCGTTAGCGACGGCGTAGATGAGGTTGCCGCGCCGATCGACGCCGACGCCGGTGCGCCAAACGCGTGTGACGCCGCCGAGCGTGTACCCCCATTGCGGGGCGCGGGTGCTCCGGAGCTCGGTGAATCCTGAGAATGCGCCCATACGGACGACCGATCGTCTGTCTAGGGCGTCTTCGCCGGCTCGGGCGGAGCCGTTCGCATCTCGGGCGGCACGAGGTCGAGGTGCACGTGCAACTTC
Source organism: uncultured Solirubrobacterales bacterium (assembly GCA_963810015.1). Classification (GTDB taxonomy): domain Bacteria; phylum Actinomycetota; class Thermoleophilia; order Solirubrobacterales; family Solirubrobacteraceae; genus Palsa-465. Next base: position 1,089,866 of record CAWEMC010000024.1, on the reverse strand, counting down.
AGCCCGCCGCCGTGGTAGTTCAGCGACTTGCCCTTGTCCAGTCCGCCGGCGAACCCGGCGCTGCCATACGTCGCCTTCTCGTTGACGTACTTCTCCACGGCGAAATCGTTGTAGATCGCGAAGTAGCGGTAGTCAAGCTCTTTTGCGGTGTCCTCGATCGCGTCGAGGAACGCCGCCACCTTCGGTCGCTCCCAGAACTGCCGCGAGGTCGTGCCGGCGGTGATGTAGCAATCGACCGAGAGCCCGCGCCCCATTAGCGGCCACGAGCCGTGGTTGTGGTAGGTCTCGAACGTTGCGGTCGGGGCGCGCTTGTTGAGCGCCGTCAGGAACTTGATCGTCGCCTCGTGGACGTGCCCGACCTTGCCGCCGTCGTGACCGCCCGGCGCCTCGGAGAGCGAGTGGGCGGTCTCGTCCTCGTCGAGGTGCTCGGGAAAGCCAACCAACCCCGGGATCGCGTCGCGGCCCCACATGTTGAACTGGCCGGCGGCGCGCTTGACCGTCTCGGTGACGACCAGCAGCTCCTCCTGTCGATTACGCATCCAGGCGTTGGCCAGGGTCGAGACCTTCAGGTTCGGTGCCTGTGGGCTCTTGATGTGGGCGTCCCAGCTCTCGGCGAATGCCTTCACCTGGTCGTCGCGCGCAGTCGCCAGGCTCGCGTCGACGGCCGCGTCGGTGGGCGCCACGACGGCCTTCACCGCCGCCTTGATCGCGGCGTCGCGAGCCTTCTTGTCAGCCTTCGCTCCCTCGGTGAGCTCGGCGTCGTATTTCGAGCCGGCGTCCGCACGCGCCTTGTCCTGCAGCGCCTTTAGCAGTGTGGCGGCGATCTTCGCGCGCGTCGCCTTGCCGTAGGCGGTGTCCACGCGCTGGCGGCTCAGGTACTCATCGGCGAGTGCGCCGGCGAAGCGCTTCAGCTCGGCGATGCCGGTGAAATCGCCGTCGGGCGTCAGCTCCTTGACCTTGCGATCGTCGACGACCTCCGTGAACAGGACGGGGATCGCGACGTCGGCGACCACCGACCCGGTCGTGCGAGCGGGCGGCAGCACGGTCGTCGGCACGGGCGGCGTCGGCGTGTCGGGCTCGCCGACGACGCACTCGTTCTTCTCAGGCGGGGGCAGGCAGAGCTGCGGCACGTCCACGCAGACGTTCGGCTCGCGGGCGAGGAGCTGGCGTACAGCGCGGTTGCCGATCGAGCGCTGGAGCGCGAGCACCTCATGGTCCGTCCGCCTGGGCGCGGCGGGCGCTCGCCGCTCCGGCCGCTCGTGACGTTCGAGCTCGAGTTCATGCACGCGCCGAGTATCCCGCTCCGCGCGGGCTGGGGCAACGACTCGCGACGCTCCGATGGCTCCTCGCCGAGACGGCGGCGCTAAAGCACCATCGGCAGCTGCGTGTGTCCGCGCGGCTTGCGGGCGCCCTGACGCGCCTGGCAGTAGGTGGCCAGCTCGTCGTAGATACCGGCTCCGCACACACGCCGGAGCTCTGCCTCCATGCTCACGTACACCGGTTGATCGGCGTTGAACGCGTCCTCGTGTTCGGTGCACCACCAGTCGATGATTCCTTCCCCGCCCCAGTCGGCCGTCCGGGATGCGCGAACCGTTGTGGTCTTCGTCTTGTCGTCGATATCGAAGAACAGCGGGACCTGCCAGCAGATCTGTGGCTTCCAGTCCATCGGCTTCTCGCCGCGCCGCAGCGCCGCGACGTGGAGCGCGCAGCCAGCGCCGGCGGCGTGGTCGATCCGGTTGTGGAAGATGCACGCGCCGCGGTACACGCGGGTGTGGACGCTGTCGGGCTTGAACCGCGCCTTGCCCCACGGGTCACGGCCGCCGCGCCGCAGCGCGAGCTGCCGGTTCTGCCAGTCCTCGTCGGTCATCCGCTCGACGCGTCCGCGGATCATCTCGAGGTCCTCGCTCCCGGCGGTGTCGCCGTCCCCCTGGTAGATCTCCACGCCCTCCACGCAACAGCCGCGGGCGCTGCCCTGCAGCCTCGTGTCCGGGCATCCGCGACCCCAGATGCATCGGTAGTTGGACAGCATGAATGTCAGGTCGAACTCCCAGTTCCACCCGTCGGTGTCCCTGAAGGTGACGGTTTCGCGTGTGAGCATCAGGATGGCCCTCCGTCGGTGATCGCAGCCGATGACGACGATATCGGCCGGGTAGCCCTCACTTCTCACCGGCTGACCTGTACCGAGGCCGTGAAAAGCTGCAACCGCCCGGCGTGGGTGTCGGTCCAGAGTGGGTGAAAGGCACCGGGCGTGGTGGCCAGCGCTTGATAGTCGCCGATAAACCACCTTCTCCCGAAGTCGGATTTGGCGGGGTCGAAGGGATGATTGGTGATCGTGATCGGGCGGCCGAAACGCAGCGAGTGGGGCTCGGAGAGCATCAGCACCACGCTGACCTTGCCGTGGGTCATGGCGAGCCCCATGACCCCGATCCGGCCGGCGGCGTCGATCGCCACCTGGGGCTCGAAGTAGATGATCTGGTCCCGCGGCGTCACCGCCGCGGCCCGGGACCAGCTGCGGCCTCCGTCCCGGGAGGCCGCGACCAGGATGTCGGCGTGGCGCGGGGCCTCGAACGCCTGCCCCCCGTCGGTGGAGCGGGCGTAGCTGACGGCGGTGTTGAGGCCGAGAGTGGCCCCCTCCGTCCACACGACGTGGACCGCGTGCGGCCGCCGGCGCTCGGTGGCAAGCCAGGGGTGGTCGAACGCACCCGTCCCACTGACCGCGACCGGCGGGGTGAACGTCCGCCCGCCGTCGTCGGTGCGCCAGACGCCGACGCTGAACCCTGCCCCCTTGGGCGCGGTTGGAGACGGCAGCCCTGTCAAGAGCGAGCAGACTAGGCCGCGGCCGGCGCCGTCGAAGCCGACCGTGTTGTTGCCGCCCGTGACGACGCCCGCCGGCAGAGGCAGCGGGCCGTTGCTCCGCCAGGTCCGCCCGCCGTCGAACGAGGAGTAGGTAGCCGGGGCAGCGTCTTCCACCGCGCACACGACGAGCAGTTTGCGGGGATCGCGCGGGTTCACGGCGAGGCATGGCTCGACGTGGTCGTCCTGGCCATGGCTGACTCGCACTCGAGCGCCTGCGGGTCGCTCCGCGCGAGCGGCTCGGCGGCCGCGAGCACCGCCTCAGCCTCGGTGAACTGGTTGCGGATCGTGTGCGCCCGCGCCAATAGCCGCACGCCGCGAATGCCCGCGCCCGCGTCGACCGCGCGACGAGCAAACTCGGCGCCCAGAGCCGGATCGCCGGCGAGGTTCGCCGCATCCGCTGCATCGAGCAACAGATCACCGGGGATCTCGGCGCCGGCGTCGATCAGCCAGCGCGCGGCGCGCAGCGCGGCGTCGGGCGTCAGTGGACGGCGGCGCTGAATCATGGCCGCCAGGGCCAAGCGGTGCGCACGTGCCCGCAGCACTGGCAGCTCGGCGCGGATCGCATCCCCGTAGAGAGGGTGCGCGAGCCGGACCTCGGCAGCCGCGCTCGGACCACGGATCGAGCGCATCCCACGTTCCTCACATAGCTCGAGCGCCCCATATGACGTCAGCTCCGCGATCTCGGACAGGCGTAGCGGCTCGCCCAGCGCCAACAGCTCCAGTGGCCCACGCTCGGCGCCGCTCAGCGCCTCGAGTCGTCGCGCGATTACGGCCGCCAACGACGGCGGCAACGATGGGCGACCGCGCAGGCGCCACAGCCCCCGATCCCGGGTCAACACACCTTCGTCGATCGCCGACATGACCAGTTCCCGCGCGTACAGCGGGTTGCCAACACTGGCGCCAGTCAGTTGGCCCAGCGTCGCCTGCTCTACCGGACCACCCAGCCCTTCCTCCACCAGCCGCCCGATCGTCTCGTCGCTGAGCCGCTCGAGCTCGATCCGTTGCGCTCCGGCATCCTTCCACAGCGCGTCGATCGCGTCGGGGGGAGATACTCCCGTGCGCACCGTCGTCACCACGAACACGTGCGCCGTCGTCGCCAGATGCAGGACGAGTCCCGCCGAAGTCTCGTCGAGCAGCTGGGCGTCATCGACGGCCAAGAACATCGCGCGCCCGCCGGCGCGCTCCCGCAGTGCCGCCGTACTGCGGCGCATCAGCTCCAGCAGATCGTCAGACCGAACCCCGTTCGGGGATCAGGCTCGCCAGCGCGCCCAGCGGAATCGTGGCGCTACTGGCCGTCGCTTGGGCCCACAACGCCAGCTCCCCGTTCGTCTCAGCCGCGGTGCACGCCTCGCGGGCCAATCGCGACTTGCCGACTCCCGCCGGCGCGTGAATGACCGCGCCCGGGCAAGCGCCGTTGGCGTGCGCATCGGTGATCTGCGCCAGCTCCAACTCGCGGCCAACCAGCGGCCACGGTTCGGCGAGCGCAGCTGCCGTTCCTAACGACTCATCGTGCACAGGGCGCGATGATACGGTCCAGAAGCGCCTGTCCCCGCCGGCGGTGGGGATCGGACTGACGACCTGCGGATTAATCCGGTCATTGACACCTCTGTAACGCCGGGACCGGGCGAGTATCTCGAGATCTGTCGTGCCTGCCAGCCGATTTCGCAAGAGATCTCGCGGGACCTACTCGCATGCCCGCGGACGTAATGAATCACCGTGAACCGCCCCGGCCTGCCGACACCATGGGCGGGCCCACTACCGTCGAGCTTCGCGTCAAGGATCCGGCCCGACCCGATTTGCACCCGAATTCGTCACGCTAGGGCGTCCCATGCCGCGCGAGCCGCGAGACGTGTGCCTCGGCACCTTCACGGGCAACCAGCGCCCACCGGATGGCGACGTCGGCTGCCAGGTCCGGGGTAGCGAACCGCTCGTGCTGACGCTCGAGTACGACTTCATCCCGGGAAGCTCGCCGACCTCGCCTGCTCGCGCGTGGCCGACGTCGGTATCGTGCATGACGCAGGTTGCACGTTCCGTCCTAATGGGTTAGCGGTTACCGCCGGCTGAATCGCAAATCCTCGCGCGACGGGTCCGACCCGGCGACGGGGCCGGAGCAGACGTTGGGTTCGCCGAGCGGACAGCTGAACCGGTCGCTCAGCGGAAGCTCGAGGTCGATCGGGCTCGGCGAGATGGAGACCGGACCCGTGATCGTGAACCAGGCGAGCACGCCGCCGCCGGCTGCGAGCGCCGCGCAGATCGCCATCGCGACGTGGAAGCCGGTGATCATCTTCTCGGGCTCATAGAAGCCCTCGCCGGATATCCCGGCGAGTATCGGGAGGCCGGCGACGGCGAGGAGTCCGGCCACTCGGGCGACGGCGTTGTTCACCCCCGATGCGATACCTGCTCGTTTGAGATCGGCCGCCGCGAGGGCGACTGCCGTTCCCGGGGCGACGACCAGCGTCAGCCCCGCCCCGAAGACGACGATCGGCGGGAGCACACTGGTGAGGTAGGCGTCGCCAGGTGAAATCGTCGTCATCGCTAGAAGCGCCGCGGCGATGACCAGCGAGCCGACCGCGAGCGGGACGCGGGCGCCGATCCGCTCCACGAGCCCTCCCGACCACGCGGAGAAGACGAGCAAAAGCGCGGTCACCGGCAGCGAGGCCGCGCCCGCCTCGACCGGTGAGTAGCCGAGTGAGATCTGGAGGAAGGAGACGAACAGGAAGAAAAACCCGCCGAGGCCGGCGTAGATCACGAAGGTGACGGCGTTGGCGGCACTGAACTGGCGCGAGCGGAAGATCTCGAAGGGCAGGATCGGGTCGGGTCGCCGCTGCTCCTGCCAGACGAAGGCGGTCAGCGCGATGACCCCGAGCGCGGCGACCAGCGCGACGTCGGTCGTCGAGCCGCCGCCGGGGGCTTCAATAAGGGTGAAGGTGACACCGACCAGGCTGAGGGCCAGCAGGGCGGCACCGAGATAGTCGAGGCGGCCGGTCGCGGTGAAGTCACGCGTCTCCGGGATGTGCCGGACCGCCGCCCAGGCCACGACCGCGCCGATCGGCAGGTTAATCAGAAAGACCGCGCGCCATGAGATCGCCCCGACCAGGTAGCCGCCCACCAGCGGACCGACGGCGCTCGCGACGCCGCTCAGCCCCGACCAGATCCCGATCGCCCGGGCACGTTCCGCCGGACGCATGCAGGTCTCGATCAGCGCCAGGCTTCCCGGCGTCAGGAGCGCGGCCCCCACTCCCTGGACCAGCCGCGCCCCGATCAGGAATCCGATGGTGGGCGCGGCCGCGCAGACGCCGGAGGCGGCGGAGAACACGGCGATGCCGGCGAGAAAGATCCTCACCCGTCCGAAGCGGTCGCCCAGCGAGCCGCCGAGGAGTATCAGTGAGGCGAGGGCGAGGAGGTAGCTGTTGAGGACCCATTGCAGCTCGCTCATCCCCGCGCCGAGATCGCGGCCGATGTCGGGAAGGGCGACGTTCACTACGGTCCCGTCGAGGAACACCATCGAGGACCCGGCGACGGCGACGGCAAGCAGCCACCGACCATCGGTGCTGGCGATGTCGAGACCGTGCGGGTTACCGTGCAGGCCTTGCACCGGTCCGAACTGCCGACGGACGTTGCTGACGATCATCGCCGTGGATCGAATCAGGTCACGTTGAGGTGCGCCTGCTACGGCAGCGACCGAAACGCTGCGCGGAGCTCTCGGACAAGAGTTGTGTGGCTCCTGCCAGGCGGCAAAGTGCCCGCCTCGATCGACCTCGTTGTGGAGATCAGGTTGGGAGCTCGACCGTGAACGGTCGCACCACCGCGGCCGTTGACCTGTCGGCGGTGACAGCCATGTGGTTCCTCCTTGGTTTGGGGTGACGGGACGACGCCGCGAACCCTGATCGGGCGGTGCGAAAACCGCACCCGTCAAGACTGCCGAGAGCAGGCATGAGATCGGCCCTTTCAGATTGTGGGGAGTTCTCTCGGTTCACGGTGTGGCGGCCGACTTGGATGTCGTCGGGGTCGCAGGTCCAGATGATGACCAGCGCGGGTGGAGCTTCTCGGCACGCTCGGCCCCATGCGCGATTCAGGAGGCCACGCGGATCAATCGACGATGGGATCGGCGTGCGGTGCTCCGAAATAGGGGAACTCATCGAGGATGTTGGTTTTAGCGACAGTCGCGCCCTGGTCGATAGGAGTGTTGGCCTGCAGCGAGAGCATCACGTTCTCCACGTTGTCCGTCATAGCGCGCCCATTGAAGCCCGCGAAACCGAACGAGGCCGCCGAATCGAGGACATAAGGCAACGTCGTCGGAAACAGGCGCTCCACCACACGCTGAGCGTAGGCGGCCGGGTCGTCGGTCGAGCCCGCCAACTGGATGACGCGCGGGAGGGCGTCCGCGACGATCCGAGAGAAACGCGGCAGGTCCGCAGAGGGAAGGGACCGGTTGTAGTCGTCCTGCACTGCGGGGTCCGTGATGAACATATGTGTCATCAGCGGCAGGCCCCACCGGGACACTTGCACCTCGGGCGCGTGTCCGCACAGCGACACCGTGACCCACGCGCCCACCGTCGCGCCCGGATCACCAATTGACTGCGAGGGCACCTCAATCACCATGGCCGTGACGTTGCGGTTTTCGAAGTAGTTCGCGCCGTCGTGAAACAAGTCCGGTGCGAATTTCCCCGCGGCAAGTGCGGCGCGGAACGCGACCAAAGCTGGCACGTTCGCAGCGAACAGATCCGGGGCCAGGCCAGCGAAAATCCGCACACCCGCGTCGCCCGCGACGATCCGGCCGGTAGTGCCCGAAGCGATGACCTCGCCCTCCATGCCTACTGCGGCATCCCTTCCGGTGGCCCGACGCACCTCGAGAGTTTGCACGTGCCGGCCTTCGCGCCCCTCGCCTTCGGCATGCCCAACCTCACCGAAGCGAAGCTTGAACGTCACTTCCTCGTGAGCATCATCGTTCACATCGAAACGGAACGCGTACAGGCCCTCCTCGTGGAAGGTATCCGGCGCCTTGGTTCCAGCGTTCGGGTTTACCGTCATCGCCATGACCGTGGTACCCGCCTGGCCGCGGAAAAGATAGAAGTCGCATATGTTGAGCCGCGGGTCTTCCCTGGCGATGGCGGTATCGAAATGATGAGACATTGGTTAAGGATGACCTTTCATCTATTTTGCTTCGGGCGTGTTGCGCCCGTAGAACATCGTCCACCTGCTGGTGTCGAGCCTTTTGCGATGGACACCCTCCGCGGGAGGACTCTCGGCCGCCGGTGATGCTTGGCCCGCGCCTAGGCGCCTGAGCCCTCCTCGCCCGTGTTCAACGGGCTGTCAACCGCGTGTACGCCTCAAAGGCATTGCGCTCGACCTGATTGGACAGCAGCATTCCGTCGTCGCGCACGGCCGAGATTGCGATGCCGGTCATCTCGATGGGGCTATCGTCAGGCTTTGTGCCGAAGGCTCCCTTGTTTGTGCCAGTGATCGTAAACGTCGAGGCGACCCGGGACCCGTCATGGTTCTCGAAAGAGTCGACTATCTCGGAATCAAAGTTCCCGATGGCCGCGCTGAAGTCCTCAGCCCACTTCTTGAACGCTTCGCGACCTTCGATCCTGCGGCCCCCGGAAATGATGACGAAGTCCTCGACGACGAGGTCGTCGATGGCGTCGTAGTTCTGGGGCGACTGCCACACCTGCTCCCAGAAGTTGTGAACCGCGTCGATGCCTGAGCACTTCTCCATGATCGCTCCTTGGTTGTGGCCGGTGTTGTACTTGGCTGTACCTCCGCCCGACAGGCGTCCGCGGCTGTGACAGGCCCGTCCCGGAGCCGAACCGCGACCTCAATCGGAGACCCGCGGGCGGGGGTGCCCTCAATCGACGACAACGAGGAACGGCTTCCCTTTCTCGACGATATACGTGGACAGCAGGGCCGCGTTGCCGGTGCCGATGTTTTTCACAGCGTGGACCGTTTCGGGCGGGACGATCAACGCATCGCCGGCGTTGTAAGTCGCTAGCGCCTGAACGTCGATCGAATACTGGACCGATCCTTGCAGGACGTAGGTGATCTCTTCGCCTGGATGCTTGTGTCTGAAGGCTGGCGCCTCGGGGCTAAGCTCGATGCGGTTCTGAATAACCACGCGCCCAGGAACACTCAGGTCGTGCTCCTGGAGATCGATGCGCTTAAGTCCGGGCACTTGCTGAACGGCGGCGCTCATGTGAACGTCCTTTGGTGGTGGAACGGTCGAGGACACTTCGTTTGATGGGTTCTAGCGGAGGGATCGGAACCCGGCGCGGAGCTCGGCAGGGAACAGTCGGGCTCCTCCCAGGCTGCGAAGTGGCCGCCCTTGGCGACCTTGTTGAAGTAGGTGAGGTTGGGGTACGCGCGCTCGGCCCAGCTGCGCGGCGGTTGATAGCTCTCGGCGGGGAACACGGCGATCGCCGCGCGGAGCGAGATCTGGTCGGTGCTTTGTGCGGCCGCGGTGTTCGGGGTCCGGTCTGCCGTTCATCGGGTGCAGACTTCGGTAGCGGACGTTGCCGAAGCCGTCGATCTGCTCGAGTTCGGGTGTAAGCATCTCGGCGTCGGCGAGATCGCAGTCGACCTGGTCCGGGCGAGGATGAACTTCGAACATGACCGAGAACACTCTGGTCTCCGTCGCCGATAGTCGGGTGCTGTTCCAGTTGTGGTGGCTACGCGAGCGCGACGCAGTCGACTTCGATATCGAACTTTCCGGTCCACTCGGGCACAACTACGAAGATGCGCGGTGGGAGCTGATCGGGGAAGTAGCGGCGGTACACCTCGTTGGAGGCCCGGAAAAAGTCGGCGCTTGAGCAGAAGACGTTGACCTTCAGGATCTGATCCATCGAGCTGCCCGCGGTCTCCAGGCAGGCCTTCATCTGCTCCAGCACGAGCTCTGTCTGCCGCTCGATCGGAACATCGGCGATCGCGCCAGTCTCAGGGTCAAACGGGGGCATCCCGGAGACGAACACGAGTCCCGCCCCGCGTGCAACCGCGGCGGTCGGCGCGTTCCAACGCTCCAGGTAGGTCGAGTACGGCTCGACGCGGATGATTTCGCGGCTCATGATCTCCTCGTCCGGGTCAGGCGATCCACTGGATTGCGGGGTTGTCCATCTCGATCCTCCAGTTCCGGGCCGGTGAGCCGAGTTGTGATCCCTTCTCACCGTGACCTCGATTGATTGCCGTGTTGGGCACGGTCACGCGTTTCGCCCGATTCCGCGCCCGCGTGCTCCCTGGGTTGGGACCCTGGGTTTGGGTCCTCGAGGTTTCGAGGCGGACGAGCGTTCGAGCGCTACCGGGCAGCTCAACGGCGTGGCCTGAGGTCCAGCGAGCAAACGGTCGTGTGGGACCTCGACGTACTTGGCTGTACCTACGCGTCGCCCAGCAGGGCGCACCCTTCGCAACAACCCGCAGGCCGCTCCGCCTCACCGGTCCCTGAGGATGCACAACCATCCTTAGCGCGTGATCTTACGACGCCAGCCCCTCCCTGTCGATCCCAATAGTGACGGCGTCAGGCACTGCGGTAAGTCAAGACCACCCAGGGACTCATTGACTCCCAGGATGGCCGTTGTTCGATCTGCGGAGGCCTCCTCTTCGTCTCGGCGACCCGTCACAGCGAGAGCCAGTCGCTATTGCTGCAGGGCGAGGCCGGGATCGGGAAAACGGCGCTGCTGGAACACCTGGTCGCGGCGGCATCTGATCGGACGTCGTCCGGACGGGGCGGTGGAGCTGGAGATGAAGATGGACTACGCCGACCTCCAGCAGCTGTGCGGTCAGCTGCTGGACAGACTTGAGATGATCCCGGCGCCGCAGCGGCAGGCCATCGGGGTCGTGTTCGGCTTGAGTGCCGGTAGACCCCCGGATCGCTTTCTCCTCGGAGAGGCCGGCGTTAGCCAGAACTCGAACCGTTGCAACCACGGCAACTCATGTGTCGTGGTTGGCGGCGGCTCTGCCGCTCTGAGCGCAGAGCAGCCACGGGTTTCACGTCCACAGCCCCGCCTCGCGCTACCGGTGTCGGGACACAACCGGGCACGACGTCGTGGGTCTGATGCCTGCGCGAGAACGAAAGATGTCATATCCGGGTTGCGACCCGGAAGGCACGTCAAGCCTCGCCGCGGTGAAGGTGGTCGGGGCCTTCGTGTCGAACAGCATAGATGTGGCGCGCGCGGTTGCACCCGCGCGGCCGGACTGTCCAACAGAAGGCACCGACCACGCTGACCAACGTATTCGTTGCGTCGGAGGTTGGCTCCTGCTCGGGTTTCCTGGAAGGAAGGTTGTCGCGATGTCGATCGTGATGGGCGTAGACCAGCATCGGGCGCAGATCACCGCGGAGTGGATCGATCTGGCGAGTGGCGAGATCAGCCGCGCTCGGGTGCGCCCGGCTGACCGTGCTGGGGTGCGCCGGTTCCTTGAGCGGTTCGCCGGCCAGCAGCTGGAGGTCGCGCTCGAGGCGACGACCGGGTGGCGATTCTTGGTCGAAGAGCTGCGGGCGGTCGGCGCGGTCGTGCATCTCGCTGAGCCGGCGGAGACCGCGGCGCTGCGCGGCAACAAGCGGCGCGCGAAGAGCGACCGGGCGGACGCTCGCCATCACCGTGAGCTGTTGTTGGCGGGGCGGTTGCCGGAGTCGTGGATCCCGCCCGATCACATCCTCGACCTGCGTGCGCGGGTGCGGCTGCGTCACACCCTGATCGAGCAGCACTGTCAGTGGCAGCAGCGCATCCATGCGGTGCTCTACCACCACGGGTGTCCACACCGCCGCCAGCTGATGGTCGCCGACGGGCGCGAGTGGCTCGCCGCCCAGCCGCTGCCCGAGACCGCACGCCAGCAGATCACCGTCGCGATCGCGATCGTCGACGCGCTCGAGCGCGAGCTCGCCCCGGTGACTCGCGAGCTGCGCTTATACGCGCGCCGGCAGACGGGCTGCAAGGCGCTGATCGCGGCCTACTACGGGATCGGTGAGCTGTGCGCGGTGACGGTCGTCTCAGAGCTTGGTGACTGCCGGCGGTTCGCAAACAGCCGGGATGCAGTTCGCTATGGCGGTCTCGATGTGACGGTCTACCAATCCGATCGTCACCGCGCACCCGGGCATCTGTCGCGCCAGGGCCCGCCTGCGTTGCGCTGGGCGCTGTACGAGGCCGCGCAGGTCGCGCGTCATCCACGCTCGCCTGATCGCGCGTACTACGAGCAGGCCGCCGAGCGCCTGGGCGGCAACCGCGCGTGTCTCGCGCTCGCGCGCAAGCTGCTCAAGCGCTGCTATCACACACTGCGCGAGCTCGGGGACGACGCCCTGGCGCCAGCGGTCCAGCAGACGCGCTCGGACGCGGGTAGCGCAGCCACGCGCCCCGCGTCAAGCGCCAGCCCATCCACGACCAAGCCCGCGGCAACCCGCGAGCGCACCGATGCCCTGGCCGCTTGACCCGGGCTTCGGCCGCGCTAAGCGGCAACCAGTTCCGGCCAGGCCGGAACTACCAAACACGAACTTCTAACCCTTCGCGCGCGTCAAGCCCTCACTCACACCGATGCGCCGCGGCCAGCTCCCGAAGACCCGCTGCCGACACGCTACTCGCGTGCACGGCCTAGAAAGATCGAGCGGCCGCAACGCTTCCCCCAGCGGGATCACCCCATCAAACATCTCGTCGCCGGCCCCGGAACCAACCCGAGGGTCGAGGACCGAAGTAAGCCCGGGCGCCCGCGCGCAACGCCGGACCCAACACGCCCACGCTCCCCCAAGCGCGATCACCTGGGACGGACCACTTGACACCCGCCGTCCGGATAAGTAAGCGAGTCTCGACCTGCGCGTGGCCTCGCACCTCCTCCTCGCCAGATCCGGGCACCGGTGCTTACGGACCCTTCCGCTAACCACCCGGCCGAAGCAGTCCGGTGCCTTCGACGGCTGGCTTCCGCGGCGATCGAAATCGGGCAGCCGCGCTGCTGGCCGTTTGTCCAAGTCTCGCGCTGGCGAGTTCAGATTGCTTCCCCGCCAAACTGCGTGGGGACGCCGAGGTCCATGGCGCGATCAGCGTCTGCGTGCGCGCTCGGTTTGTGTCATATGACGTGGTGAGCGCTCTTGACGGCCCGTAAGGTCGCGCACGACAAGTTCACAGCGGCCCTAACGGTCAATCGAGAAGTGAGCCGATCGCTAGGCAGGAACACAACCGTCGGGCACGTCGGCCGCAGCATGCCCGTAGGAGGGTGAAATGATCGTACTCGACGTCATTCTCATGGTCGGCATCGCCACCGTCACCGTCGGATTCTTGATCTGGGCCATCTGCACGCAGTACCGCGACCCTGGCAGCGCCGATCTCCACATCCACCGCCTGCAGGTCAGCGCGAGGCTGCCGAAGCTCGACCAGCCCGAGGCTCCGCCAGCCTCGAGCATCGCCCTGTAGATCCGGCGATCCCCCGGCGGGGCGCAGATTCCCCCTCCGCAGCCCCGCCGGCCGCAGCATCCGAGGTAGGCAGGTCTTCCTGGTCGTCGTCAGCAGCGGCTAGCCCGCACGGGGCAAGCCGCGGTCCCCGCATCTAGGACCGGTTGCCCGAGCACGCGAGCCACAGGTCATCTTGGCATCACCCGGAGCCGTTTCATCGTCGCCCAGGCGACTGCGGTGGGCCTTGACGGAGACGTGGTTGCTCTCCTCGGAGAGCCCGCCCAATCCAGCGCGAGGTGCGGCCGGATTGGCTGCAGGAGCGTTGCCATTTGGCTCGCGCAGGATTCGGGTCGCGTCGTGGAGAGTTCGGAAACGAGCTTCGAGGTGGACGGGCTGAAGTGCGCAGCCACGCTCTACCGGCCCGCGAGCGTGGAGGCTCCCGTCGCGTGCGTTGTGATGGGTCAAGGCTTTTCGCTGACGCGTCGCGACGGGATACCCGATTATGCGGAACGGTTCGCGGCCGCGGGCCTCGCTGCGCTCGCGTTTGACTACCGGTATTGGGGCGAAAGTGAGGGCGAGCCGCGTCGGTGGTTCTCGCTACGCCGGCAAATCGGGGATTGGCGCGCCGCGGTGATGTTTGCGCGGGGGCTGGAGGGCGTCGATCCGGATCGCATCGCCGTGTGGGGAATGTCGATGGGCGGCGGCCATGCGTTGACGACTGCTGCGACCGATCCGCGCATCGCGGGCGTCGTCGCGGTCGTGCCTATCGCCGATGGCTTGGCGGTGATGCTTCAACCAGCGCCACCGAGGGTCGAGGTCTGGCTGATTGGCCGTGCTTTGCGTGCGGCGATCACACGGCGAGCCGTGATGGTGCCGGTCGCGGGTCCGCCGCGTTCGTTCGCGGTCCTCGACGCGACGGAGGCGCTGCCCGGTTTCACACGCCTGGCGGCCGACAACGACTGGCGCAACGAAGTCAATGCCGCGGGACTGTTCGCTGCGGCGAGCTACCGCCCCGTACGCAGGGCTGCCCGGATCGCGGCGCCGGTGTTTCTCCAGCTCGGGGAGCGCGACGGGATGGCACCGCTGCCACCGATCGAGAAGACAGCGACCCACCCCCGCCGCAGCGAGCTCCGGCGATACCCGATCGACCACTTCCAATGCTTCTGGCCCGAGCACATCGACCGCATCGCAGACGATCAGATCGACTTCCTGCGCCGCCACCTCCTCCCCTCCCAAGCACCGCCAGACGAGACTGCCGTGCCAACATCCTGAGCGGCGCATCCGCTCTGCTGCCGCGAGCCTCGCATACCCCGCAACGAGCGCGACTTCTGCAATGTCGCCCACGCGGCAGCTGGCCGTCGCTGCCGCTCCGGTCGGCCACAGCCTCGGAGCAGCAGTCAACGATCGCGTTGGTCCTGCCGCTGACGTGGCTGCCTGTTCGTGAAAGCATATCCGGGTTGCGACCCGGAAGGCACGTCAAGCCTCGCCGCGGTGAAGGTGGTCGGGGCCTTCGTGTCGAACAGCATAGATGTGGCGCGCGCGGTTGCATCCCGCGCGGCCGGACTGTCCAACAGAAGGCACCGACCACGCTGACCAACGTATTCGTTGCGTCGGAGGTTGGCTCCTGCTCGGGTTTCCTGGAAGGAAGGTTGTCGCGATGTCGATCGTGATGGGCGTAGACCAGCATCGGCGCAGATCACCGCGGAGTGGATCGATCTGGCGAGTGGCGAGATCAGCCGCGCTCGGGTGCGCCCGGCTGACCGTGCTGGGGTGCGCCGGTTCCTTGAGCGGTTCGCCGGCCAGCAGCTGGAGGTCGCGCTCGAGGCGACGACCGGGTGGCGATTCTTGGTCGAAGAGCTGCGGGCGGTCGGCGCGGTCGTGCATCTCGCTGAGCCGGCGGAGACCGCGGCGCTGCGCGGCAACAAGCGGCGCGCGAAGAGCGACCGGGCGGACGCTCGCCATCACCGTGAGCTGTTGTTGGCGGGGCGGTTGCCGGAGTCGTGGATCCCGCCCGATCACATCCTCGACCTGCGTGCGCGGGTGCGGCTGCGTCACACCCTGATCGAGCAGCACTGTCAGTGGCAGCAGCGCATCCATGCGGTGCTCTACCACCACGGGTGTCCACACCGCCGCCAGCTGATGGTCGCCGACGGGCGCGAGTGGCTCGCCGCCCAGCCGCTGCCCGAGACCGCACGCCAGCAGATCACCGTCGCGATCGCGATCGTCGACGCGCTCGAGCGCGAGCTCGCCCCGGTGACTCGCGAGCTGCGCTTATACGCGCGCCGGCAGACGGGCTGCAAGGCGCTGATCGCGGCCTACTACGGGATCGGTGAGCTGTGCGCGGTGACGGTCGTCTCAGAGCTTGGTGACTGCCGGCGGTTCGCAAACAGCCGGGATGCAGTTCGCTATGGCGGTCTCGATGTGACGGTCTACCAATCCGATCGTCACCGCGCACCCGGGCATCTGTCGCGCCAGGGCCCGCCTGCGTTGCGCTGGGCGCTGTACGAGGCCGCGCAGGTCGCGCGTCATCCACGCTCGCCTGATCGCGCGTACTACGAGCAGGCCGCCGAGCGCCTGGGCGGCAACCGCGCGTGTCTCGCGCTCGCGCGCAAGCTGCTCAAGCGCTGCTATCACACACTGCGCGAGCTCGGGGACGACGCCCTGGCGCCAGCGGTCCAGCAGACGCGCTCGGACGCGGGTAGCGCAGCCACGCGCCCCGCGTCAAGCGCCAGCCCATCCACGACCAAGCCCGCGGCAACCCGCGAGCGCACCGATGCCCTGGCCGCTTGACCCGGGCTTCGGCCGCGCTAAGCGGCAACCAGTTCCGGCCAGGCCGGAACTACCAAACACGAACTTCTAACCCTTCGCGCGCGTCAAGCCCTCACTCACACCGATGCGCCGCGGCCAGCTCCCGAAGACCCGCTGCCGACACGCTACTCGCGTGCACGGCCTAGAAAGATCGAGCGGCCGCAACGCTTCCCCCAGCGGGATCACCCCATCAAACATCTCGTCGCCGGCCCCGGAACCAACCCGAGGGTCGAGGACCGAAGTAAGCCCGGGCGCCCGCGCGCAACGCCGGACCCAACACGCCCACGCTCCCCCAAGCGCGATCACCTGGGACGGACCACTTGACACCCGCCGTCCGGATAAGTAAGCGGGTCTGTCGGGTCTGTCGATGACGCGGTCAAGGCGGCGTGGGCGTTCGTCAAACGGGCGCCTCGATCAGGAGCATGGTCCTGATCGCCACCGAGCTGCGAATAGCACCGCGACGAACACGATGCCAACGCCAACCGATTGCAGTGAGTTGGGTCGCTCGCTGAAGATCACTGCGGCGAGCAGCAGCGAGCCAACCGGTTGGATCATCAGCAGCAGCGATGTTGTCGCGGCCGGAAGGCGCGGCAGTGAGACCGTGATCAGCAGCCAGCCGACGACTTGGGGTCCGAGTGCGAGCAACAGCAGCCAAGCTGCGGCTGACCACGTCAGATCGATTCGAGTATCGCCCAGCGCAACGGCCGCGATCGCTGCCGCGATCGTGGCCGCGGCCGTGGCGTCGAAGAGCGGTCCAGCCGGTCGGCGCCCATCGGCGCCGTGGCGCAGCAGGAGTAGAAAGCCGACGTATGCGACGCCCGCGGCGAGCCAGAGCTGCACACGAGTGCGCAATGGCGTAGATTGCACACCGGTGTGCATTGCACACCGGTGTGCAATGCCGCTGCACCAAAAGCAAAGGTTCAGGAGAACAAGGCAATGACCGCAACGGCGCCCGCATCCTCAGCCCTCGTCCGTCCATTCACCGTCGCGATCGCGGACTCCGAGATTGACGACCTAAAACAGCGACTCGCCAGAACTCGATGGCCGAATCCGGAAACCGTCTCCGACTGGTCGCAAGGTGTCCGCTTAGAGAATGCGAAATCGCTAATCAACTACTGGGAGCGAGAGTACGACTGGCGCCGATTCGAGTCGGAGCTCAATCGTTTCCCACAGTTCCTGACCGCGATCGATGGGCTCGATATTCACTTCATCCACGTCAAGTCCACGAATCCGAATGCGATGCCCCTCATTTTGACGCACGGATGGCCGGGCTCGATCGTCGAGTTCCTGAAACTCATTGGCCCACTAACTGACCCGGTGGCGTTCGGAGGAAACGTCGAAGATTCATTTGACGTCGTCGTCCCGTCGCTGCCCGGATTCGGGTTTTCCCAAAAGCCGACCGAGACGGGGTGGACAGTTCCACGTATCGCAAGCGCCTGGGTGGAACTCATGAAGCGCCTTGGCTACAAGAATTGGGCCGCTCAAGGCGGTGATTGGGGTGCCGTCGTAACCTCCGCCCTTGGGGCTATGCGGCCTGAGGGTCTTCTCGGGATTCACTTGAACACTCAATACGCATTTCCCGCACAGATACCCGACGCGCTGTCGCCTGACGAACGCTACGCCGTGGACACCCTCGCCCTCTACACCGGCGATCTCGGTGGATCAAACCACCTTCAGCGCACGAAGCCAGAGACCGTCGGATTTGCTCTGGCGGACTCTCCGGCCGGCCAAGCAGCCTGGATCTACGAAAAGTTCCAGTCCAAAACGGACAACCACGGGCTCGCCGAGGACGCGCTCAGCACCGATGACATGCTGGACGCAATCTCGCTCTACTGGTACACAAACAGTGCCGCGTCGTCCGGCCGCATCTACTGGGAGAACAAAACGGGCAGCCTAGCTGGTCCAAAGCTCACATTGCCGGTCGCCGTGACCGTGTTCCCACGCGACATCCCACGCCTGCCACGAAGCTGGATCGAAGACACCTACAGCAACTTGATTCACTACGGCGAGGCCAACAAGGGCGGACACTTCGCAGCCTTCGAGCAACCCGAGATCCTGATCAGCGAAATTCGCACGGGCCTAAGGAGCCTCCGCTCATAACACGGACGCCGATCGTGCCTCGGTAATCGACGCGGCACGCTAGGCGCGGAAATCCGGAAGACACTCGGTTTTTCCTGGACGCTGCGAACGCAGCAATCGACAGGCTCTGGACCACCTAGTCCGGGGAGTCCTGCTTGCCCCCGAGCAAGCGCGGCGGGGAAGCCGCCGAACTCGGTGGCCCGGTCCCGTTTTCGGGGCCGGGCAGTCGGGACGCGTCGCCATTTGCGGCCGGTATTGGGCAAGAGGGGCGCGTGCCTTCGACGGTCTTCTTGGTGCGGGCAGAGCTCAGGATCTCGCGCGACGACCCGCGTTGTTCAACCTCCGCCGCCTCGAAACCGCCCGGCGGCGGTCGGACCGTTGTCATGGTTGAGACGGATGCCGTGGTCCTCACACAGGTCGCTGAGATGAACAAAGGCCTCCTCAGGATGGGCGGGCATCGCCCCAAGAGCGACGGCGGCCTGCTCGAGTTCGTCGAGCTTGACATTCCGGGCCTCGAGACAGAATCGCCCGAGCCATCGCACGTTATCCGTAGTTCCGCGCGTGTCTCGCGCGTTCTTCGTGCTTGAGGCTCATGACGACATGTCCTCAAAAGCAGTGATGACTCGGGCGACTGCGTCCTTCCGAGCCGAAGCTAGTAACGGTGCGAATTTGCACGTTTAGCGTTAGACGCGGTTCGAGCCCATGCGCCCACGGTCGGGAGCCTGTTAGACGCGGCCGACTGCTCCGATCGCCGCGTCTAACGGGTATTAGAAGCGGGTCGACCGGGAGCCGCACTCGGTGGCGAGCGGAAGTCTCGCGCCGCTGTTCCACGCCGTCCGAGGCTGCCCCTGCTTCGCGGATGGGGCAGTGTCGTTTTCGAGCCGCTTCCGACTGGCCGGCACCTGCTTCATGGGCGGAACGAGGAGTGCCGCTCGCCGGGTTGTGGCTTGCCTGGATGCAGGCTGTGCGTTGGCTAAGCGTTCAGCCCGAGGCGGATCGCGTGGGCGCTTGCCTGGCTGCGCGTCTGTACGTCGAGCTTGCGAAGGATGGCTGAAACGTGGTGGTCGACGGTCTTTTCGGACACGACCAGGCGTTCGGCGATCTGTGCGTTGCGCAGGCCCTCGGATAGCAACGCCAGCACCTCGAGCTCGCGCGCGGTCAGGCCGACAGGATTCTGGCGTGTTGTGGAGCGCGGGCCGCGGGGCACGCCGCGCACGCCGCGCTCGCGCAGCCGCCGCGCGACGATCGCGGCGGCCGGTCTGGCTCCGAGTGCGTTGAGCGCTTCCAAGGCCTAGTGCAGCGCGGCTTCGTCACTGGCGTCGGCGAGCGCTAACGCCGCCTCGTATGGGCAGCCGATCTCGCGCCAGCGCTGCGCCGCTGACCGCCACTCGCGGGCGATCGACAGTCGATAGGGCTCAGCCACGAGCTCTGCCGCGAGCTCGTCGTGCAGTCCGGCCCGCCACCGCCAGCAGGCAAGCTCCCCGGCGTACCATTCGTCGGCACGCTTGAGCGCGAGCGCCAGCGCGTCGTTGGTCGCCTCGCCAACGCCCTCCCGATCACCATCCAGCCAAGCCACCTCGGCGCGAGCCGCCGCCACCGGATAGATGCACTGAGGCTCACCGGTCGAATCGGCGAGCACACGCGCCTCCTCGAGCGGTTCGCGCGCCTGAGGGTCGCCGTACCGTCCTCGCACGCGGCCGATCATCACGAGCGCATCCATCCGCGTCATGACTGTGCAGCCGGGTTCCGCGAGCAGTTGCGTCGCGGCGTCGCTGGCCTGCCGCCAGCGACCGCGGTCCAGGTCAAGCGTCATCCGACTTGTGCGCAAGCGTTGTAACCACAGGTCGAGTCCGTGCTCCTGCGTGAACTTGATGCCCTGCTCGAGGTAGCGTTCCGCCAGCGCGTAGTCACGTGTCCTGAGTCCCGCGGAGACGAGATTGTTAAACGCTCGGCCTGCGGCGGGGTCGAGCCCGGTCTCCAGGGCGAGACGCAGTGCACGCTCGAGGTGCTCCCTGCCCTCGCTGCGGTTGGCTTTCAGCAGCACGGGCCCGACGCTCGTCAGGGCGTGCACAAGGATCTCGGTGTCGTTCAGGGTCTCGGCGAGCTCGATCGCTCGTTCTCCCCAAGCGATGGTCCTGTCGAGATCTTCAAACACCATGCCCAAGTGGGCGCCCCCAGCGTAGGCGCGCGCCAGTTCGCGACTGGGCCCCAGCGGCTCGGCCAGCTCCACGGCCTCGTTGACCAGTGCCTCTGCATCCGGCGCGTGGCCTGCGTCGTGCATGACTAGCGCCAGTGAGGCGAGGGTGTCAGCCGCACGCCGCTTATCGCCGAGCTCACGAGCGAGCGCCAAGGCGCGCTCAAGCGCGTCGATCGCGTCATCGAACTCATTGGTCAGGCGGCATTCCTCGGCGCGCCGCCGGAGCAGCTCCGCGAGCGCGTCCGGTCCCAGCCCGTCGGCGGACCGCAGCGCGCGGGCGTACTGGGCCGCCGCCTCGCGATGCGCACCGGACCCGGCCGCGCGCTCGGCGGCCTCGGGCGCCCACCGCAGCACCCCCTCGCGGTCGCCGACCGCTTCTGAGTGATGCGCCAGCCGGTCCGGGTCCGGCACGCCGCCTGGCGGCGCGACCAGCGCGGCGAGCGCCGCCCGGTGCAGCGCCAGCGCCCGATCGGGAGGCACCGACCGCTCGACCGCCTCCCGCGCCAGCTCATGCCGGAACGCCACGCCTCGCTCCGTCGCGACGAGCATCCCCGAGGTCAGGCACTCCTCCAGCCTGTCAACCAGCGGCCCGGCGATCGCCTCAAGCATCCACATCTCGATCTGGCTCGGCACCACCGCGACCGCCTCCAACAGGCGCCTCGCCTCGGCCGAGCAGCGCGCGGCCCGTGCCAGCACCGCGTCGCGGACGGTGTCCGGAATCGCCTCTCCCGGGGCGCCGAGGACCTCGGTCACGAAGAACGGATTGCCGGCCGTCTTGCGATAAAGCTCGCGCGCGTCTAGCCCCCGCGTGGCCGCCAGCTCCGCGACCGCAGCAGACGACAGCGGCGCGACCTTAAGCCTCATAGCTGAGCCCGCCAGATCTCCAACCACGACCCGGAGCTGCACGGCACGCTCGAGCTCGTCATCTCGGAAACTCACCAGCACCAGCGCCGGCGTCTCGCCGACGCGGCGCCCCAGGAGTCTAAGGACATCGAGCGTTGCCTCGTCAGCCCAATGCACGTCCTCCAGCACGACGACCGTCGGCACTCGCCCGCGCAGCTCGCGCACCATCCCCGCGGCCACCTCGTAGGGCCGCGCCCCTCCCGCGACCAGCTCCTCGAATTCGCCGCCGCACGTCCCGGCGATGTCCAGGACAGGCCCCAGCGGGCGCGGAGTCAAAAGCGACTCGCACGCCCCCCACAGGACCCGCACCGGCTTGTCCTGGCGCACAGAAAACGCGCGCAGCAAGACCGTCTTGCCCACCCCCGCTTCGCCGCAGACCCATACCAGTCGCCCCGTCGCCTCAGCACCAACGCCAACCAGCAAGCCGTCCAGAACGGCGAACGTCTCCTCACGCTCAAGCAACTCCCCACCTACGGCAGACAGGTTGTGACCCACCGAACCCCGTCCAGCTCCATCATGCACCGGCCCCATGGTCCGGGCTGAGTCTGCCAGGCCCAACCCGGCTCGTAAAGAAACCCTCCGAAAGACCTGACCTTCCCGGTTGCACACTCCCTCCTTCGTCGCCCGACACGGGTCTGATCGGGGCGCTGCCGCTCTCGCTATCCGCCAGACTGAAGCGGAAGCCTCGATCGCGGGCGCCATTAAGCCCGAGGCGATCGGTCGTTCGTGAAATTCAGCAGTGAGCTCATGATCGACCGCTCGCCCTTGTCCTCTGCGGTGCGATCTCGGGGCTGGTGCTACCGCGCTGGCAAGGCCGACCGAGCCGCGGTGCGGAGCCCTGCGGTCGCGGGCAGCTACTTAGAAGCGCTGCAGCCCGATCGCGCCGAGTAGGGCAAGGGCCTCAGCGTCCGAGGACCCGGCCGGTGCGGTGTACACGATCACGCTGAGGTCCGAGCCCTGTACGGCGAGCGCGTCGCAGTCGAGCGTGATCGTTCCGATCTCCGGATGGTTGAAGCTCTTTCGGCGCGACGGCGTGTGCGCGACCGGCCGCTTGTCCCACAGCTCCGCGAACCGTGGGCTCAGCTCGCGGAGATCTCTGATCAACTCGTTCAGGTACTGGTCGTCTGGGAAGCGCCCGAGCGCGTCGTGGAGATCTGCTGCCATTGTTTCCTCTGCCTCGACGTGCTCCTCGGGCGTGCGCTCCAGCCGAGATGGGATCCCGTTGAAGTGACGCCACGGAATCGTGCGCTCGCGCCGTGAGGCGCCGGAGAGGTCGCCCATCAATGCGTCCGCGAGCGAGTTCGCTGCGACGACCTCGCCGGCCGCGTCGATGACCATCACGGGGACGTCGGTAAGGCGGTCGAGCAGCCGTTGGAGGCTCGGGGTGATGTGACGGTTGATCGTTCCGGGCCCCGGCTCGAGGTGGCCGGCGAGCCGGAACAGGTGTGCGCGCTCGTCCTTGGTCAGCCGCAGCGCCCGCGCGAGCGACGCGAGCACCGATGGGGATGGGCTCTGCGCGCGCCCCTGCTCGAGCCGTGCGAGGTAGTCAAGCGATACGCCCGCGAGCCCGGCGACCTCTTCGCGCCTGAGGCCCGGAGTGCGGCGCCCGCGGCCGGCCGGCAGACCCGCCTCGGTCGGGGTCAGCCGCTCGCGCCACGAGCGCAGGCAGCCGGCGAGCTCTTCCTGGGCGATCGTCACGGCTTCAGATGATCGCGCACCACAAACCGCCGAGGGTCGCACTGTCAGTCCTAGGCAGCGCCGTCCTCTTGTGAGAGAGGACGGGGAGGCGGACGATCGGACCCATGACCAAGACAACGCTCATCACAGGTGCAAACAAGGGCCTAGGCCGCGAGACCGTGCGACGGCTGCTGGCCGAGGGCCACGAGGTCTGGCTGGCCGCGCGAGACAGATCGCTCGGGCAGGCGGCGGCCGATGAGCTCGGCGCCCGGTTCGTTCAGCTCGATGTGACCGACGAGGACAGCGTCACCGCGGCGGCCGCGGTGGTCGCAGCCGCGACCGGCGGTCGACTGGATGTGCTCATCAACAACGCCGGCATCGCGGGCGGCCGCAAGCCCGCCGGCGAGGTCACGGCCAACGACGTGCGGAGCGTGTTCGAGACGAACGTGTTCGGGGTCGTGCGCGTCACGCCCGCGTTCCTGCCACTCCTCGAGCGCTCGGAGAGCCCCGTGATCGTCAACGTCTCGAGCGGAATGGGCTCGATCGCGGTCACGACCGACCCAGAGCGGTTCGAGTCGACGCTGATCGGGATCGCGTACCCGGCCTCGAAGACGGCCGTGAACATGCTCACAACGCAGTACGCGAAGGCATTCGCGCAGATCCGGATCAACGCCGTCGACCCGGGCTACACCGCCACCGACCTGAACCGGCATAACGGCACTCAAAGCGTTGAGGAAGGCACCGACGCGATCGTCGCGATCGCGAAGCTCGATCTGTCCGGGCCGACCGGGACGTTCGTCGACCGCAATGGGGTGGTCGCATGGTGATCCTGGTGACGGGCGGGATGGGGTTCATCGGCTCGCACACCGTGCAGGCGCTGGCCGAACTCGGGCACGGCTGCGTGGTCACGAGCCGCCGCACTACTCGCGACCTCGGTGAGAGCATTTCGATTGAGCAAGTCGATGTTGGCGACCGGGACGCGATGGTCGGGCTCGGCCACCGGCACGCGATCGGCGGGATCGTCCACCTCGCAGATCCGGCGCTCGCTCACCTCGGCGATCCGAGCGCCAGTCCGGCGACGCTCCTCGCCGACATGCGCGCCGCAGCGAACGCGTTGTTCAACGTGCTCGAATGCGCGATCGCCTGGGATGTCCAGCGCGTCACGATCGCGAGCACGATCGGCGTCTACGGCGGCGTGCCCGATCTGCGCGGCGTCAGCGAGGAGCTACCGCTGGAGATGACCGACGGGGGGAACGTCGTGGCAGCCTCGAAGAAGAGCGCCGAGCTGGTCGTCTCACTGTTTCGCGAGCGCGGAATCGATGCGATCAGCGCCCGCCTCCCCGCCGTCTGGGGTCCGCGCGGGCGCAGCGAATCGCGCTTCTTCGCCGCCCCTGGGCTAATCCACGCCGTGGTCAATGGCGAGTCGCCCCCGACCGCTTACGCAGACGACGCGATCGACATGCTGTACGTCAAGGACTGCGCCCGCGCGATCGCGCTGCTACAGACCACCGCCCGACTCGCCCACTCGACCTACAACGTCGGCTCCGGCCACGCGACGTCCAACACGGAGGTGGTGGCCGCCATCAAACGCGCCGTCCCCGGCGCCGAGCTCCCGCTCGAGCCCGGCCGCAGTCCCCACAGCGCGGTGGCCTACCTCGATACCACCCGCCTGCAGGCCGACACCGACTTCGAGCCCGAGTACGACCTCGACCGCGCCGTCGCGGATCATGTCAGCTGGTCAACCAAGGATTAATCACAGGAGCCATTCGACATGATCGGCACATCCGGACACGCCCGATCGGCGGTGAATCGCGCTGATCCTGCTCACGGTCGCGCGCGTTCGTGATCACCGACCGCGCACGGAAGTCTTCGCGCTATCGGTCGTGCGGCGACGCCGTCCCCTTGATCGCGAGACGCTTGCTGTCGGAACAGCCGTCAGGGGCCACGCGACACGCCGTACCACCAGACCTGCCTTCATGCGACGGCGCACATCCCACAGTCTGCGACCGCGCACCCGAGCCGTCGTGAAATGAGAAGTGAGCTTCCTGGCCGGCCGACGCTCGTTTTCGCACAAAGGACAAGCGGGACCAACCTTCCGGCGGAGAGAGTACCCGCATGCCTGGGCCCTCTTCGAGGGCTGACGGGACAAAGTTCGAAACGTCTCGCCGCCATATGGAAGCGGACCCGTCAGCTCGACCTGCGGACGACGGCTCACGGACTGCTACGACGTTGAGCACCGTGTCCGAGGAGCTCGATGATGTGCCCGTCGGCGGGGTCAATGTCGCCCGAGAGGACTTTGAGGTAGACGGTCCGAAGGCCGTCGAGCCCGGTCGTCCGTATGACATGTAGCCAGGTGCGGACCCATGGCAGGTAGTCGACCCACGCAGTGGCGAATCGTTGAGCGAGTCCGTCGCGTCCCGAGTCACGAGTGCGGGTCTTGATGCGGTCGGGTGCGAAGAAGAAGGTTGGAGGCGCGCCGGGCAACTTGGCTGTCGCCCTGATCTTGTGCTGCCCGACGTGGGTCATGCCGATGCTGAGGCTCTGGGTCAATTGCCGGCCCAGCTGCTGGTGCACCCTCGCCTGTATCTGCGGGTCACCGGCGAAGTCCAGGAATGAAGCCGCCCGGTCATCGAGCCGGTCGAGCTCGTCGTAGGTCAGGACGTCGTCGTAGACGCCGAGCGAACGCACGAACCCCACGCGGCCCGGGCTGGTCAGCCCGACCGTATGGCCGCCGCGGGCCGCGAGTAAGTACGCGGTGCCGTGGGCGGTCTTGCTCGACGCGCTGGAGATGATCACCTGATCCGGCGCGGACTCGCTCTCTTCGATGAGGTCGGCGAGCAGGAAGGACGTGAAGAAGAGCGGCCGCAGGAGCATCTGCTCAGCTTCCTCCTGGGCGTCAGAGACTGGGTCGCTTCCAGCGAGCTCATACCAGTTGTATGCAGCAGGCAGCGTTGATCGGTGCACGCTCGATTCCACGAAGCCGAGGGGCGAGCATCGACTCGGACGGAGCACGGTGTGGGTCGCCGGCGGCAAGAACCCATACACGCGGGTGCCTGGGGAGATGACCGCGTGCCTCGACTCCACCACGCGGGCGAACCCCCACACCGGAATGCTCCCCCAGCCCCCTTTGACCGGGAAGAAATCCCAGTACCCGAGCCGATCTCCGGTCTCCGCGTAGGTGATGTTGTTCGACGAGAGCCCGAACGACGAAATCTCAACGACGACCTCGCCGTCAGCCGGGCGGAGTGGCACCTGGTCAACGACACGGCTGTCGGCGAGGGCGCCCCGTCGAACGACGAAGCTTGCGGCGGTGGGTGGGGCCGGATGGAAGCCGATGAGGGACGCCTGTCGTTAGATGCTGGTGACCGGAATCGCACCGGCATCGCGGATCGCCTTGTCACTAGCGCCGTCGAGCTCGCCAAGCGGCGTGTAGACGAGCGCGTCGGGGTCGAGGTCGATGGCCCGGGCATCAGCTGCGTCGAGGCGTTCGATCACATCCTTGGAGGCCAGGATTGCCCCATGCGTAGCCGCGGCCTCGATCCGTGCTCCCTCGTTCATCTGGTCACCGAGCGCGGTGACCTCCAAGCGCCCGCCGGTGGCGAGCTGGCCAACCATCAGCGTTGCCCCCCAGTGCAACCCGATGTTCAGCTTCACCGAGATCTCCTCGGGGCCAATCTGATCCGCGCCGTCACGGATCGCGCGTGCCGCCTCGATCGCCGCGCGCGCGGCGGCCGATTCTGAACCGTCGAAATCGGCGACCAGAAACAGGGCCGAGCCCCCGTCTCCGGCATGCTTGCCGACGATCCCGTCGCGGGCGATGACGGATGAGTCGATGAGATCCGTGAGGCCACTGATCAGGTCGAAGTAGCCGCGAGAAGAAAGGCGCCGCGAGAGCGCCCCCGACGCTTCGAGGTCGGCGAACAGGATGCCCGCCGGCCGCCGGCCGGGCTCGCTGACGCGATTCATCCGCTCGAACAGCCTGGGGTCTCCGCGACCGAGCCGCGAAAGGAGGCTGTCGGGCAGCGTGGCGCGGATCAGCCGTACCGCGCCGATGAAGGTCCCGGAGTCGTCCGTGACCCGCCATTCGATGAACCTCATCTCCGTGCGCAATGACCTCCCGAACGGGTTATCGGGGAGGAATTCGTAGGACTGTTGCCAAGCCCGGGGAGCAAGTGCGACCGGCTGGGCACGGGTGGCCGCGTCGCATAGCGGCGCAAACACCGCTTCGTAGTCCGGGTCCTCCGGACTCAAGTAGTGGCGCATGATCGGGACGGTCTGGCGCCACCACGTCACGCCGCTCTGCTCCGTCACGCCCCAGGTTTCGGGATGCTCGTGATGCCGGCGGATCATCGACTCGCCGTAGTAGCGCGACACAACCTGGGGGGGAACCCCGGCGAGCCGCGCCAACTCGCTGGAGATGAACACGGTTCGCCAGCGCGCATCGACGATGTCGCCGGATAGCCCCGCGCTCTCCATCGCCAGAGCAAACTCCCGCAGTTCTGGATGCTCCGGAAGCGGCGAATTGGCCGAGCCGTCGGACATCGCCGTAGGCTACCCGGCGTTACCAGTCTCGGATCGGGAGATCTCCAAACATCCCGGGAAGCTGCCCATGGACGGAGTGTGGGGGGGTGAACGAAACGGGAACACCACAGCCCTGCCTTGATGGCCGCACACGCATCCAGTCGACAGCTGCGAGACGCGCTCCGCGCGGAAACCGAGCGTCCGTCCGTGCAGGTGCTGGCAGATCTTCTGCTAACGATCGGAGCGAACCGGAACTCTCCAGCGCTCGGTCCCGGCTCCCGCTCCGTCGCCTGCTCGGCAGCCCCGATCTCGCTTCCGCTCTTGAAGGTGGCCGAGCCAAAAGAGAACTGTCGCGCGACGCCGTGGGTGTAGGACAGGATGCTCGTCGTTCGTGAAACCGGCAGTCCGGCGATTGATCCAGTAGGCGATTGGTTTCGCTGTTGCCCGGAGTCTGAGTACCAAGAATCGACTCGAGCACTCGGGTCGTCCAACCCGGAAAGGAAGCAGCGGCATGGCCTCGCTAGTTCTGAAGATGTCCGTCTCACTCGACGGTTACGTCGCACCACCGGACGGCAGCAGCGACTGGGCCACCGCGGGACGCTCCGAGGACGGTGCCGCCTGGACGCTCGAGACCGTAAGCAACGCGGGCACGCACCTCATCGGCGCCGCGACCTACGCCAGCTGGGCCACGTTCTGGCCCAGCGCCGCCGGGCCGTTCGCCAAGCCGATGAACGAGATCCCCAAGGTCGTGTTCTCGAACTCACTCACGTCCGCGGACTGGCCCGAGACGACAATTGCCACCGGCGACCTGGTCGAAGCCGTCACGCGGCTCAAGCAGGAGCGCTCCGACGGATACCTGCTGGCGCAAGGCGGGACGCGGTTCGCGCGGTCGCTCGTCGCGACCGGCCTGATCGACGAGTACCGGCTCGTCGTGCATCCGGTCGTCCTAGGCGCGGGCGACCGGCTCTTCGACACACCGCTCAACATCAAGCCGATCAGCACCACGGCCTTCAGCCGCGGAGCCGTCGCCCACGTCTTCGCGGCGCACCCGTGATCGAGCCCGATCGGCAACCGGGGAGCGAACGCGCGTCCCACACACCCCCCTTGTCGCCCTGGCAGCGACCAAGCTCTGGCTCCCGCTTCGCCCACCAAGAGCAGCAGTGTGGTCGGCGGCGCACTCGCCGGCCGACGCGCCCGGGTCTTCGTGAGAGCCACCGTCCGCGATCGCCCGGATCAGCAGTCAGACGTCAGGACTCGAGGAGTTCCTTGAGGCGTCGCAGATCGGCTTCGACCACGGCCGTGTCGCGATCAAATTCGGTATCCGATAGCGCGAGTTGCCTGAGGGTAAAGACCACCTCGGCGCCTTCCGGATGGGCGAGCACCCGAAACGGATTGCTTGTCGTCACGCCTGAAGGCAAAGTGACATCGTGATCCAAGACACCGAGGTCGTTTCTCCCCACGAAACGGATCGTTGTGCGGCCCTCCGGTGACTCGACGTACAGGAGCTCACCATCATGTGTCACCTTGCTCTGAACGAGGCCGGAGGCCCATTTCGTCAGATTGTCGGGGTTCGCGGCGAACGTATAGACCCTCTCGGGGGAACAGCGAATGATCGTGCTCAGATGGCGGCTGCGCATGGTGCTCCTATCCTCGCACCTCGCGAACAGCGACCGATCGCCCAACAGCGTGCTTTGACGCCCCGGGGGTGGGGACTGAGCGCGTTCGCGCAGTGAGGAGTCAAGGGCACGACACCAGCTTGGTCGGCGGCGCGGCCACCGACGTGCTTCTGCTCTACGTCTGACACGACGGGAGGCAAAAGTTCGCGTTCGCTTTACAACGGGCGCCCTCGTGGCTGGTGGTTCGTGGTTGCGAAGCGACGCGTGTTGGCTGCCTCGGGCTGGCGGGCGCGTGCCTATGAGCAGCGGCGCTTCGACTACACGGTGATCCCGATCGGTATCGGACTGGCCGGGCACCAGGCGCCGGGTGACGTGCTCCGCGCGTCTTACTATCGGACCACGTCGACGGTCGGCCGGATCCCTCCCGTGGTCTACCCGATGCCCGCCCACATTCACTGACAAGATGCGGCCATGAAGGTTCGCTTCGCGATCGGCCCGCACGGCGGATCGCTGTCCGGCGAGGATCTGCTCGGGTTCGTCGATGCGATCGAGGCCAACGGGTTCGACGGGATCTGGCTGTCGGATCTCCCGATTGCGCCGGTGCTAGATCCGCTGCTCGCGTTGGCGATGGTCGCCGGGCGGACCGAGCGGTTGCGGCTTGGCGCCAACGTCGTCCCGCTCGGGCTCAGCCCGTTCCTGCTCGCCAAGCAGCTCGCGCAGCTCGACCAGCTGACGTCGGGGCGGCTGCTGCTGAGCTTCGTCACCGGGTTGGGTGGCCCGGGCGAGGCGCAGGCACTCGGCCTCGATGGGATCACCCGGGGCGCCGCGCTCGAGGAGGCCCTGGGCCTGGTGCGGAGGTGGTGGGCGGGGGAGACCGTCGACTACCGCTCCGAGCGCCTGGCGTTCAGCGAGCTACCCACCGCCGCGCGGCCCGTGCAGGACCCGCTCGAGGTGTGGCTCGGCGGGCGCGGACCAAAGGCGCTCGAGCGCGCCGGCCGGATCGCCGACGGGTGGCTGGGAGCACAGCTCACCCCGGAGGAGTCTCGGCCCGCCCGCGAGCGGATCCAGGCGGCTGCCGCGCGCGCCGGACGCGCGTTCGACCCCGAGCACTTCGGGATGAGCATCGCCTACTCGCACGAGGTCCCGCACCCCGGGCTGCTCACCCAGACGCGGGGGCGGCGTACGGATATCGACCAGCTCGAGCTCGTCCCAGTGGGCGCCGAGGCCCTGCGCACGCTCATCGCCGGCTACATCGACTCCGGGCTCTCCAAGTTCGTGATCCGGCCGCTTGCGCCGGTGCGGTCCTGGCCCGAGGAGGCACGCTGGCTGAGCGACGCGGTCCTCGACATGCAGAAGTAGTCGTCGCCCGCGACACGTATCTGAGCTCGGGAATCCGATGTAGAACGTCGGGACTGGGGGCCGGCGCCGCCCCGACTGTCCGAGATACGGAAGCCGCGAGCGCCACGGAACCGGTCCCCGAGACTGTTCTGGCTTCGTGGGGAGTCTCGGGTGTTAGCGCCTCACTGCCCCGCGCAGCCCAAGTGAACACGGTGGCAACGAGGCGCACGAGGACTGGTTGTGTTTCGGCAGTTGGCGGGCTACCTTGTCGTTGTGGCGCAATTGGGGGGCGCGATGGAGGGGCCGGAGGCTCGGGGACGCGAGCCGGGGTATCGGCTTGCCGCGGCCGGTCGGGAGGTGGCGGAAGATGAGCGGCTAGGCCTGCTGGAGCAGATCTATGATCCGGTCTCGCGTCGGCGGCGAGCTCTGGTCCAGCCAGGCTGGCGATGTCTCGAGGTTGGCGGGGGACGCGGATCGATGGCCGCGTGGCTGGCGGAGAAGGTCGGACCGACCGGTCACGTTGTCACGACTGACGTCGATCTCGGCTACCTGCGGCGGCTCAACCTTCCGAATCTCGAGGTGGTCGAGCACAACATCCTCGAGGATCCGCTCGAGCCGCTGGGTCCCGGCTCATTTGATCTGGTCTGCTCGCGGCTGATGCTGTTTCACCTTGTGGGCAGGCAGGAATTGGCGATCCGGCGGATGGTGGAGTGCCTGCGGCCGGGGGGCTGGCTGATTGACGAGGACGCCGATTGGGGCACGGCCGCTCCGGTCGATCCCTCGCATCCGCTGTATGCCGGCTACCACGACGCGTGGCGAGAGGGCGATTGGTGGACCGTCCGCGGTTACGACAAGGTGTTTGGCCGAAAGCTGCCAGCGTTGTTCGAGCGCTGCGGTCTTGCCGACATACGTCATCAAGCTGCCACGGAAGTCGTTCGTGGAGGGTCGCCGTGGGCAAGGTGGTGGGCAGTGACGCTGGAGGTCATCAACGAGCTCGGCGGCGGCGGCACCGTGGAGTCCTATCAGCGTGAGCTCGACGTGATTACCCGAGCGCTGGCCGATCCAACAGTCTGGGTCTTGAGGGAACTGCTGCACGGGTGCTGGGGCAGGCGAGCCGCGACGGCGAACAGTCCGCGCCAGTAGCTGCCCATTGCACACCGGGCCGAGCCGCTGCCGCAATGTCGGCCTGCGGCCACGAGGTCGGTGCTGCTGCTTCAGTCGACCGTCGGCCCTGAGCAGAAGCCACAAGTCGGCTGGCTCAGCCGACGACGTAGCCCCTGGTTCGTGAAACCAGGAGCGACCCACTCGTTAGACGGAGCGCCACCGCCGCTTGAAGAAGTGATGTGCTGATGTCGTTGATCCGCCATATGCACTCCCCGGGCGTCTGCACGCAAAGATCATCTCCCCGAACTCAGCAGATTTCAACTCGGCTGGCCACGGCGGCGGACACTGAAACACTCCGAAACGGTGTCTGACATCCGGCGCCGGCGATGCAACCGTCACATCTCCAGCGATCCCGTCCCCTTCCGCCGAGGAAGAAACTGCCGCTGTGTCGCCGACGCGGGTCTCGTCGTGGCGCTGCCGCTCTCGCTGTCCGCTAGCCCGAAGCGGAAGTCAGATCGCCGGCGTCATGACGCTTGACGCGACCTGGTCGTTCGTGGATCCGGAAGCGCGGCGGGCGGTATCGGGCTGATTGAAGGTGGTTGGGGGCTGTCGGGTGCTAGCCGCCGGCCTCAACAAGGCGCTTAGCTTTGATCGTCGGTGCACCCTTCTGACCCAGTCGACGAACGGTGGCGGACGGGCGGCGTCGGTCCGCTTCAGCGGCGGGGTGTCGCGGTGCACGTAGTCCCGCGGCCGTGGGGCGTTCACGAGGCTTCGAGCTGTTCCTTTAGCCGTTTGACGTTCGCGGGCATCTCGTTGCGTGCTTGCCTGCGGACGACGAGCGGTACGAGCAGTTTGCCGATCCCGTGACCTTCGAAATCGAGCTCGATCGTCACTCGCGAGCGAGCGCTCCCGTCAACCGGTTCGACGGTGACGTCGACGATCGCGCGGATCGGTCCGTCGATGCCGTGGACGGCCCAGCTGGTCGGCGGATCGACCTTGGTGATCTCCGAAGTTGCTGCTCGTTCGGCACCTGCGATCTGGCGCGTGGTCATGCATTTCGAGCCGACGACTGGGGACTTGCCGCCTTCGATGCTCCCGCCGACGACGCCCGCCTGCCATTCGGAGAACGTGGACGGGTCGGTGACGTAGGCGAAAACCTCGTCCTGCGGTCGTGCGATCTCCACGCTCGATACGAGCGGTGCCATTGGGCTTGCCTCCTTGTTGGGCGTTGGTTTACAGGCAGGGGTCGTCACCCTGTCACGCGCTCGGCGAATCGGCTCAGATACAGCGGCCAGCCGCCCTCGGAGTCGACGCCTTCGCGGACGGCTTGCCAGCCGTCGAGGTGACGGTCGAGCTTGCGGTGCTCGAGCTCGACGCGGGTGCGCTCTGGTGCCTCGACGATGAACCTGATGTCGACCTCGCTCGTCTTCTCGAGGTCGGTCTCGATCTGCCATTGCGGGTTGATGTCCCAGCTGATGACGACGCGGTCGGGCGGCTCGTAGACGAGCACGCGCGCCCAGTCGCACTCGCTGCCGTCGACGCCGCGGTCGTAGAGGCGCCCGCCGGCGCGCGGTTCGAACACGGTCGCGGCGATCTCGACGCCGAGGAGGTTGTGCTCGCGTGGCTTAAAGCTGCCGAAGTCCTCGGTGAAGACAGAGAACGCGCGGTCGATCGGGGCGTTGACCACGACCTCGTGGCGGACGGACGTCGCTTCTGCGGGTGTCGTCATCGGGCCTCCTGTTCGGGTTGTTCAACAGCGGCCTTGTAGGCAGCCAGGGCGCTCCCCCAGAACTGGTCGAGGTCGGCGCGAAGCTTTGCGAGGCCGTCGCGGTTGACCTCGTAGATGCGGCGGTTGCCAGCCGGCCGATCGATCACCAGGCCGGCCTGCTTGAGCACCCTGAGGTGTTGCGAGACGGCCGGCCGGCTGACCGGCAGCCCGCGCGCGAGTTCGCCAACCGCGCAGGGGCGACGTGCAACCCGCTCGAAGATCGAGCGCCGGGTGCGGTCGCCGAGCGCCTTCCAGCCGTCAACTTGGTAAGCAGACACTCACCGTAAGCGTACGATTACACGCCGCGGAAGTCAATCGGCAAACGCGGCGCAGCTTCAGGCCCATGCGAACCGCAAATGACACGCATCCCAGCCGCGTACTCGCGCGGCGAGCAGCACTGAGCCGGGCGATTGCAGGCCGAACAGGCGCTCGCGGTCTTGCGGGTTCAAAATTGTTTCGCCGGCGATGTTCGGATTCGGCTCTTGTGGGGCGATGATCAGGTATCGACGAAGCGACGTACCGCCAAGCCCTTCCCCAGGTGTACGGCTACCTGCTGCCGCGCTGCGGCAGCGTTGCCGATGCTGAGGACCTGACCGCTGAGACGTTCATGGCCGCGGTCGCGGCCCTGCAGCGGCCCGACCCGCCGTCGGTGAGTGTCGCCTGGCTGATCGGCATCGCCCGACATAAGCTCGTCGATCATTGGCGCCGCGGCGAGCGCGAGCGGCGTCGGCTTGCGGCCGTCGCCCGCGACCAACCCGACGATCCATGGGAGGAGCTACTCGATACGAGCGCCGCGTACTCGGCGCTTGCGCGGCTGCCGGGTCCACAGCGTGCGGCGCTTGCGCTGCGGTATCTCGACGGCCTTAGCGTGACCGAGATAGCCGACCATCTGGACAGGACGGTGCGGGGCACAGAAACGCTGCTGGTCCGCGCCCGGGCGGCGCTGCGACGGATCTACCGGGAGGAGGCTGCGTGACCCCCGATTCACTCGATGTGCTGCGACTGCCAAGCGTCCCGATCGAGCCGCGACCGGCGTTCGCCGAGGCGTTGTGGCGGCGGATCGCGGGCGGCGAGGACCCCGTCGCAGGGCCCCCTACCGTGCGCTACTTCGTCGAGGACCTCGATGAGGCGATCGCGTTCTATCGTGACCAGCTCGGCTTCGAAGAGGAGCTGCACTCATCGCCGACGTTCGCGATGCTGTACCGGGGTGACCTGCGGCTGCTGCTGAGTGTTCCCGGCGAGCCGCACGCGATGCCGGATGGCACGCTGCCGGAGCCCGGTGGGTGGAACCGGATCTCGCTGCGAGTGTCGAACCTCAATGCGACTGTCGCGGCGCTGAGCGCGCGCAGCGTCACGTTCCGCCGGGGCGTCGCTGCCGGTGTCGCGGTCGACACCGCCCTGCTAACAGACCCGTCGGGCAATCTCGTTGAGCTGTTTGAGCCGCACGCCGGATACCACGAACGAACGACCACCAAGGAGTGAGCAACATGAGCACAGTCAGCGTCCGCTACATCGTCAATGACGTCGACGTCGCGATCGACTTCTACTGCGGGCAGCTCGGCTTCGAGCAGCAAATGCACCCCGATCCCGCGTTCGCGATGCTCACCCGCGGCGACCTGCGGCTGGTGTTGGTCTCGCCGGTCGGCCCCGACCACCCCGGCGGAGGCTCGCGGCCGATGCCGGACGGAACCAAACAGCAACCAGGAGGGTGGAACCGAATCATGCTGCAGGTGTCGGACTTAGCGAACACGATCCAGGAATTACGGCCGCACGGAGTTCAGTTCCGCAACGAGATCGTCACCGGCATCGGCAGCAAACAGATCCTGGTACAGGACCCAGCGGGAAACGTGGTCGAGCTGTTCGAGCCAATCCGTCCCGAAGCGCAACTAAGCAGCTAAGCGCGCGGAACCACGCGCGGCCCAGCTCGCCATGGTGCCGCGAATCATAGATCGCGGCCGGATCGCGAGCGACACCAGTGGTGTCCTACTTCACAGTCGGTAGGCGCATCTTGAACACGCCCGCGACAGCCTCGCAACGCGCGGCAAGCGAGCACGTGCCAGCCCGCCTGCTAGCAGCTCCGCGGCAAACCCTTGGGTCAAAGGGGAAGCTGCCGGCGCCGAGGCGTCGTTTCTCCTAAGTCGTCTGAAGGGGCCGCGAGGCAGATCACTAGCGCTGGCTTCTGCTTCTGGTGAGGAGGAAGTCTCAACGCTCGCCGACCGTTCAGCCTTGCTTCATCGTCGTTGGTGCTTGGCCCCGGTGGCTATTCGGTGTCCTTGTGTAAGGGCTGGCCAGCTGGCACATCATCTCGACTGCCTCGTTGGCTGTGCATCCTTGTTCGCGTACGAGCGAGCGCCAGGTGGTGAAGGCCAGGCCATGGCCTACTGCGGCGCGCGCTCTTTGCGCGCCGCGGCCGCGCTCGCGCCGACTGACCATCAGCGTCAGACGGGCCGCCTCCATGTAGTTGAGAAACTGCGTGAACTGGCGCTGTACCGCCTCCACGTGGTCCACATCGCGCAAGAGGTTGGTAAGCATTGACTCGGTTTCTGCGTAGTAGGCGTAGATCTCGCTGAGCGCTCCGCGCAACCGCTCGTCCGGATCGCTCACGGCCGCCCAAGCATCGAGATCGGGCAGTGGATGCTGCGACATCCAGTGGCTAGAGCACGCCGCGAACAAGGCGGCCTCGTCCGGAAAGTGGCGGTACAGCGTTGAGCGGCGAACGCCTGCGTGCTTGGCGACTGCGCTCAGCGACGTACGCGAGGGCCCAAGCGTGCCGTGCAGCTCCACAGCGCTCTCGGTTATCCGCTGGCGGGTGCGCTCCTGCAGCTCGGCGCGCAGCTTCATACGGTAAGGGCGCGTTTCATCGGTCATGGGCGTTCGGTGAAAGTTTGACAGATACGCCTGACATCAGTACATTTCCCGCGACATACATGTCCAATGAAAAGAGGGGGCCGCGAGTATTACCGCAGCGAAGGTCGTTGGACCGACCGACGGGAAGGCGGGCTTTCTTGGGAGCATCGGGGTGCGCTTCGTGATCGACGGTGCCGAAGCCGGTGATCGCTTTTCGCTCGTCGAGCATCCCATGTCGGCGCGCGCTCTCGCGGCGCCCCTGCACCGCCACCACAACGAAGATGAATACAGCTTCGTCGTCGAGGGGCGCATGGGCGCGCTACTGGGTGACGAGCACGTGGAAGCGGGACCTGGGGATCTCGTTCACAAGCCGCGCGGACAGTGGCACACGTTCTGGAACGCCGGCGACGAGCCCTGCAGAATCCTCGAGGTCATTTCGCCCGCAGGATTCGAGCGCTTCTTCGCCGAGCTCGTCGACCTCGGTGGCGTCGGCCAGGCCGGGCCCGAGCGGCTCGGGGAGCTCTGTCAGCGCTTCTCACTGGAGATGGACCCCGACAGCGTGCCCGATCTCATTCAGCGCTTCGGAGTCCGCTTCCCGGCCGAGCCACTCGCCTAGCACGCCGCCCAAGTCGACCCCGTCGCCCAGCCCCCAAATGGGAGGTACCGCCCCAGCAAGAACGGGAAGACCGGCGTCTGACGGATCGCCCTCCGTGAGGCTGGGCGCAGCACCCTGCCTCGCCATCAACAGATCTCGCGCGGCGCGCGGTCGAGGTGGGAGGATGGGTGGCGATGTCGGAGATGTGGGACAGCGTGGCGCCGGGTTGGGAAGCCAATGCCGGTTTCGTCGACGAGCAGCTCGCTCTGGCTACAGAGGCGCTGCTCGATGCGGCGCAGATCGGTGAGGGTGATCGGGTTCTCGACTTGGCGGCGGGTCCGGGGGGCGCGGGCCTCGCCGCCGCTCAGCGTGTCGGGGCTAGTGGTCGTGTGGTCCTCTCAGATGTTGCCGCCGGGATGGTTGCCGTCGCGGCCAAACGCGCGAGCACTGATGCACAGCTGAGCACCGCGGTGTTCGACCAAAGCGCGATCGACTTTGGTGATGCCAGCTTTGACGCGGTGATCAATCGCCACGGCTTGATGTTCGTCGAGGACCCGGCCGAGACCGTTGCCGAGGCAGTTCGTGTGCTGCGCGCCCGTGGGCACTACGCGGTGATGACGTGGGATCGCCGAGAGTTGAACCCGTGGCTCGGGCTGGTGTTGGATGCCGTGGGCGCGCAATTCGGCGTGCCGTTTCCACCGCCGAACGTTCGCGGCCCGTTCTCGCTCGACACCCCCGAAGAGCTGACCTGTGTTCTATGGCATGGCGGTCTCGAAGACGTAACCGTCGAGGCCATGTCCACGCCAATGCACGCCGCATCACTTGAGGAATGGTGGGAGCGCGTCCCCCAGCTCGCGGGTCCGCTCGCGATCGCACTGGCCGGGATGGATGCTGACGTCCGCAACGCGATCCGCGACCGCGCCATGCAGTCCGGCACGAAGGCGGCGGCCAGCGAAGACGACGGACTCATGTTCGAGGGCTCGGTCCTGATCGGCTCGGGCCACAAACCAGCACACTGACCACCGGACACCGCGCTGCCGGCGCATGACGTTCCAGCGCGCGTCCGCGGCAGAACGATCCTCGCCGGTCGGCAGCACCTCCCGGCAATTGGCGGCGGGTCCGGGGGCGCGGGCTCGCCGCGGTTCAGCGTGTCGCGGCGCGAGCACCGAGAGCTTGCTGTGGCCCGGTTGCGCCGCTTCTGCTTCGTCGCAGGAACGCCGCGGCGATCGGCGCGGTCGGGTTTTTCTTCGGCGGCACGGTCACCCCGACGATGACGAACAGTACGGTCACCGACAACCGCTCGCGCGCGAACGCCCCCGATGGCACCGCCACGGTCCAGGGGGCCGGGATCAGCAATAACGGGCCGCTCGTACTCACGGGTGACCGGGTTAGGGATAACACCGCAAACGCGGACGGGCAGAGCGGCTTTGCGCAGGGCGGCGGGATCTGAAACGGCCTCTTGTTCGGCGGCCCGACCTCGCCGCTCACCCTCCAAGACACGCAGGTCACGCGAAATACGCTCAGCGGAAACCCCGGGATAAATCTCCAAGGCGCGTGAATCTACACGCTCGGCTTCCCACTCACTCTGACCGACAGCATCGTCGCTCGCAACAGGCCCGACCAGTGCGATGGCTGCTGACCAAGCGATGCCTGGCCCAACCACCCACAGCCTAAGCGGGATCGCGCCGGATCGTCTTGACCAGACGGGCTTCAGCGGCGGTCCAAGACCGTTCCCCGTCAACGCCGACAGGCTGACCGAAGGCGCGCCCGGCTGGGTGCCGCTGGTCCCAGACATGGCCGACTCCCTTCGCTCGCACTCGGGGGCTACCAGCTAGCGCCGTACGCGGTTCGCTTCCGCTCGATCGAAGCTCGAAACGTCGTCAGTCAGCGGCGACCGCGTATAGGAAGCACTGCGGTGCCAAGGTGCGCACGTGTACCGTCGTGACGTCGGGTTTGCTGAGCAGACGCTCGATGATCGGCTGGAGATCGGTCTCGTCGATGACGACGGTGTTGTGTTCGTAGTTCATCGTGTCGTCGCCCCGATAGGTACGCAGGACGCGGGGACCGGTGGCCAGCTGCTCGGGCAGCCGGCCGGTGGGCATATAGCCCTCGCATCGCGCAGCATGGATGTAGACGGGCCCGACCTCGGTCCACACTGACGGATGTTCGAACGGCGCGTAGGAAATCAGCGTGATCTGCTCGCCTGGCTCGGCGTAGCGAAGGCAACAACGCAGCGGCTCGCCTTGGCCGGTGGCGGCGAACGGACGGAGCCTGTTGCCGTGACCGTCTGAGCCGGTGCTGCGAACAGCGTCGAGCCGGATGGGATCGATCGCGTGCACGAGCAGTCTGTTGGTGTGGTGGGTGGACATGCTGTCCCTTCTCCGTTCGGTGACACGGCGGGCTCGTACCGAGCTGCCCAATAGAACGACATGGCGTCGGGGGTTGTGAGGTCGAGCCGTCGCCCCTTCCGTAGCCGATCCTCTTGCGCCTCCTCCGCCGCGCAAGAGAGCCGTGCGACCGCTTACGCGATCACGAAGATCGCTGTCTTCGTGACTCGGGCGCCATCTGTCGACCGACAGCGGCTGCCGCAGAAGCCGATGAATCGAACTTTCGCGGCGCCTCGAGAAGCGGAAGTCGAGCAGGTCGCGACCAACTCTCTGCCGGCGACAGAGCAGTCCTGCGATCGGTTGATCGTTGTGTGAGCCCTACTTGGGCG
The DNA here is from genome assembly GCA_963810015.1 of uncultured Solirubrobacterales bacterium. Taxonomy (GTDB): domain Bacteria; phylum Actinomycetota; class Thermoleophilia; order Solirubrobacterales; family Solirubrobacteraceae; genus Palsa-465. Next base: position 1,050,480 of record CAWEMC010000024.1, on the reverse strand, counting down.
CGGTCGGGTCGGGCGCGCTGCTAGACGGCATGCCCGTCTGGGCTGGCTGTTCAATCGGTGGGCTTTGTGCGCGGCATTGGGTGCGCGAAGGTGACCATGTGGACCGGCAGCGCGTCGGCGGGTCGCTGTGCCGGGTCTGAGCGCTCGTCGTATCGGGACAGCAGCTGATCCATGTGCTCGCTGATCTCAGCGAGCTCGGCGGGTGTCAGGAAGCTCGTGTCCTCCTTGATGAACGAGGCCTCGAACCATGCGTCCCCGAAGTCCTTGTGCTGCCGCCACCATTCTTGTAGCTGCTCGAAGCTGCGATCGAGCACCGTGATCACTAGACGCTCGGCGGCGTCAAGCGATCCAGGTACTGCGTCGGTCGGGTTGAATTTGTTGGTGCCGGGCGCGATCTTCCAGGGGCGGCTGCGTCCCTTGGCGCCCTCGGCTTCGACGATGAAGCCGTATTTGGCGAGCGTCTGCAGATGCCAGGACATGTTTCCGGGGCTCTGGTTGAGCAGATCCGCCGCTCGGGTCGCCGTGAGCTGTCCCTCGTTGCGCATCGCGTCGAGGACGGCGAGGCGGACCGGGTGGGCGAGCGCGCGCATCGCCTTGGGGTCACTGATCTCCCGCGACGGCTGTGTCGCGGGGGGGGCGCTGGTCTTGGAGTCCGCTGGCTCTGTGTCTGACATACGGCGCGGCTCGCTGCTGGCGTCGGGGGCCTGCGCGGGCTTCAGCGCCCGGCAAGCTTGGTCACGCGATTGGTAGCACGCGTCTCGGTGGGGGCGAGGCGCGTGCCGAGCGCGATCAGCATCCGACCCGCGTAGACGCGCGTTCGCGGCAGGCATCTGGCGCGTCGAGCGAGACGCTCCCGGGCCGCCGCGTCGTGGAGCTCCGCAGAGCGCTGCCGGGCCAGCTGTTCGATCAGCGGCGACTGGTTGAGCATTCGGGTTTCCTCCCGTCGTCGAGGCTGTTACAAGCTGTCTTGTAATACAGTAGCTATCACAAGACTTCTTGTCAAAGGAAATCTTGTGACGGGACGGCGGTAGCGACACCCCACGGTTATGTGGTTGCAAGCCTGCCCGTTGGACGACCGCTGGGCGAGCGCGCGGAGATCCCGGATGTTCTCGCTGGTCACCGGAATGTGGAAACCATCTGGCCGCGGCCACACCGTGGCCCACAGGTCGTCCCTAACCGGCGCGACAGAACGCTCGGCAAGTAGCCCCTGTAACCCGGGGAGCCGGGTCGTCACTTCATCCGGAATAGTTTTCCGCCAGCGCGGCCTCGTTACCTGAGCTCTGGGAGTTCCCGACTGCCGCGCAGGTCGTTGACGACGTACAGGACACGCCGAACAGGCCGCTGATCGTCGCGCCGGCAACGGTGGAGGTCAGCTGAGTCGACCACGTAGTCCCGTTCCAGCGCTCGGCGATCGGGGTGTCACCCGTGACCTCTGGGTACTCGTTGTCGTTGTAGTAGCCCACGGCCACGCACGCCGAGGCGCTTGCACAGGACACGCCGAGCAAAGAGCTGCCCGGCGCTCCTGACGGCGGCGGTGTGGGCTCGACGGTCCAAGCGCTGCCGTCGAAATGCTCGGCGAGCATCCCGTACGTCACCGAGGTCGCGAAATCCGCCTCCCCACCGACCGCGGTGCACGACGTTGCCGACGCGCAGGAGACGGCCTCTAGATTGCTGTCCGTCTCTCCGTCGGGAGTTGCGGTGGTCTGGGTCGTCCAGGTGGTGCCGTTCCAGGTCTCGGCCAGAGGTGTTTGGTCGTCCGCGTTGACGCCGGCGGCGCCCACCGCCGTACATGCTGACGGCGAGGTGCAGGACACGCCGGCGAGCACGTCGCCGCCCTCGCCCGGGGGATCGGGGGTGGTTTGGATCGTCCACGTTGCACCGTTCCATGTCTCGGCGAGGGTCTCGGAGGATCCCGTACTGTCGACGTAGTTGCCGACCGCCGTGCAGGCCGTCGACGAGGTGCACGACACATCCGCCAGGGAACTGCTGGTCGCACCAGCAGGGTTCGGAGTCGTTTGGATCGTCCAGGCGCTCCCGTTCCAGCTCTCGGCGAGAGTGACTTGGGTACCGGATCGCTCGACGTAGTCTCCGACCGCGACACACGCCGTCGACGACGTGCACGACACGCGCGCGAGGGAACTGCCCGTCGCGCCCGATGGGTTCGGGGTTTCCTGGCTCGACCAGGCGGTGCCGTTCCAATTCTCGGCGAGCATATGCTGCCGGCCCGAGGTGTCGGTCTTGCTCCCGACAGCGATGCACGCGGTAACCGCGTGGCAAGACACGCCGGTGAGGTCATTGTTGGCCGCCCCCGGCGGTGTGAGGACGATCTGGCTCGCCCAACTAGAGCCGTTCCAGCCTGCTGCTCCGAACCCTCCCCCGAAGCTTCCGCCGACGGCCTCGCACGCGGTTGTCTTGGGGCACGACACGCCGGAGAAGCCACCGCTCCCGGCGGGGGTGGGCTCGTTCGTCCAGCTGCTGCCGTTCCACTGCTCGACCAGCGCCCCGTGAGCTGCGGTCTGACCCACGGCTGTGCAGACGGTCCCGACGCAGGATGCGTTGTACAAGCTTCCGCCGGTCCCCGAGGTGGCCTGCTGGATTGTCCAGGCGCTGCCGTTCCACTGCTCGATCAGGGTCGTCTCAATTTCACGCTGGCACGGCGGCTTCAGGCAATGGCAGGACAACGGGTTGCTGCAGGTGACGACCTCGGTCCCGTTTCCCACCACGATGCATCCCGTAGCGCCTGTGCACGACACGCCGTAGAGCGTCACGGAACCCGCGGGAGCGATCGTCTGGATCGACCAGGAGACGCCGTTCCACTGCTCGACTAGAGGTCCGCCCGAGCCCGGCCCGATCGCGAGGCACGCGGACGCAGCCGAGCACGACACGCGCGAAAGCGCGCCGCCCCCGCTCGGGGTACCAGTGGTCTGGAGCGTCCACGCGCTGCCGTTCCAGGCCTCGGCCAGAGGCTCCTGTGTGCCGGCGCTGTTGACGTAGTAGCCCACCGCGACACACGACGCGGCTGACGTGCAGGACACGCCGGCGAACAGGCTGCTGCTCGCCCCGCCCGGAGCACGAGTGTCGTCGACCGACCACTTAGTGCCATTCCAACGCTCGGCAAGCACCTCCTTCGACCCCGACACGCCGCCATACGACCATCCGACCGCGACACAGGAGGTTGCCGACGTGCAGGACGCGTCGTACAAGACGCCGCCGCCGGGGACTCTCGGAGTCTGCTGGATCGTCCAAGAGGTGCCGTTCCACCGGTCCGCGACCGTGACCGACGTCCCGGAGGGGTCGGTGTAGTTACCAGCCGCTGTACACGCGTTCGCGGCGGAGCAGGAGACGCCCCACAGAACTCCTTGAGGCGGTCCGTTGAGCCTGGGCGTCGGCTGGATCGACCAGCCGGACGCAGCCAGCGCTGGCGGAGCCCCCGCGACCACTACCGCGACGGTGATGCCCAGCACTACGGGAATGACCCGCCGCCAGCCACGGGCTTCGAAAACACGGGTTAGGTTCATCGCCTGCCTCCAGAGCGTTTCAAACGTTGCACCAGCGACCCGCGCGGTGTGTCGCAAGCCTCTGCCGAGCAGGATGAGCGTCGCCAGCGCCACGAATGCGGGGCGGTCAAGACGTGGCGGCGATTCATCGAGAACTCCTCGGAGCATGGGTGGTGACTGTCAGTCTCGAGGTCGCCACTTACGTCTGACTGACTCGGCGCTTACGCGAACTCGCCCCGGTGCGAGAGAATGACGCGCCATGCGGATCGCGTTGCTCGGCCCGCTCAGCATCGTCGACGGCGGAGCCGATCTGCTGCCTCGACGGCCCAAGCAGCGGGCGCTCCTGGCTGTCCTTGCCCTCCATGCCAACGAGCCTGTATTGGTAGAGGATCTTGTCGAGGCGTTGTGGGGAGCCACGCCGCCGCCGTCCGCGAGCAACGCCGTCCAGGGCCACATTTCCGCGCTGCGGCGGCTGCTCGGCCCCGGTCGAATCGAGACTCAGCCGCTCGGCTATTGCCTGCGTCTCGGCGACGACGAGCTGGACCTGAACCGGCTTCAAGCGCTCCTCGATGCCACTTCCGCCGCGGCGGCGCCCGAACGCCGTGCGGAATTGGCTGCTCAGGCCGCTGCACTGTTCCGGGGCGATCCGCTGGCGGATTTCCGATTCGAGCAATTCGCGCAATTGGAGATCGCGCGTTTGGAAGAACTGCGACTCAGCGCCAAGGAGGAATGGATCGCGGCCCGGCTAGAGCTTGGGTCCGATCATGAGCTTGTTTCTGAGCTCGTGGAGCTGGTATCTGCGAACCCGTTGCGCGAGAGGCTCCGGGCGCAGCTGATGCTCGCTCTGTACCGAGCCGGCCGTCAAGCCGACGCGCTCGACGTCTACAGCTCCGGGCGCCGCGTGCTCACCGACGAGCTAGGCCTTGATCCGGGCCCGGAGCTGCAGACGCTACAACGGGCGATCCTCACACAGGATCCATCGATCGCCAGACCGTCCCGTCCGAGGCGAGGGAACCTACCGGCCGAGGTCGACTCGTTCATCGGCCGAGTGCACGAGCTGGTGCTACTGCGCGACTGGATAGGCAGGCTGGGCGTGCGCCTGACGACGCTCACCGGACCAGGCGGTTCCGGTAAGACTCGCCTCGCGTTTCGGGCGGCGGGCGACCTGGCGCAGGGGTTCCCCGACGGCGTGTACGTCGTCGAGCTCGCTCCGCTCAACGACTCGACCCTGGTCGTTAGCTCCATCGCCCGCACGCTTGGCGTTCCGGACACCGCGGAGTCGTTGATCGACATAGTGATCTCGCGTCTCTCCTCAAGTCGTACTCTGCTGATCCTCGACAACTTCGAGCACGTGATGGGAGCCGCACCGCAGCTCGCTCGGCTGCTCGCGGGGTGCGCAGACCTGCGCGTACTGGCGACGAGCCGCGTTCCCTTGCACCTGCGCGGGGAGCATGAGCTCGCGGTCGCGCCGCTTGAGGTTGAAAGTGCTTCACGCCTGTTCGCCGAGCGCGCTCGGCAGGTCCGGCCCGAGTTCAGGTTGTCCGATTCGAACGCAGGGGCCGTGGGCGAGATCTGTGATCGGCTCGATGGGCTCCCGCTCGCGATCGAGCTGGCTGCCGCCCGCGTTCGCTCGCTATCGCTGGAGGCCATGCTCCCTCGGCTAACTCGACGATTGGACCTACTCACGGACGGTCCTGTCGATCTGCCCGTCCGGCAGCGCACCCTCCGCGACACGATTGCCTGGAGCCACGAACTCCTGGACGATCGCGAGCGATCGCTACTGAGGCGTCTGGCCGTATTCAGGGGCGGCTGCAGCGCCGCGGCCGCCGAGGCGGTCTGCTCGCTCGGCGCGGCGACGCTCGAGGCGCTCGAACGCCTGGTCGAGCACGGTCTACTGAAGGTGACGGCGACCGGGACCACCGACTTGCGCTTCGAGCTACTCGAGACGGTTCGAGAGTTCGCGCGGGAGCAGCTGGCCGCGAGCGGGGAACTCGAGAAGCTCGAGCGAGCTCATGCTCGGTTCTTCGTCTCGCTCGCTCACGAGCTCGGCCCGGGCCTGCGCACCAACGAGGAGCGAACAGCCGCAATCTTTGAACGGCTGACCCTCGAGACTGACAACTTCCGTGCGGTACACGAGTGGTCGCTGGCCCACGACACGGCCGACGCAGGACTGCTAGTGATCGGATCGCTCTGGTTGTGGTACTGGACCTGGCTCGGCGAAGCCCTCGACTGGACCAAACGACTCCTTGCACTACCCAGTGCGGCCAACGACAGCATCGCCAGGGCAGCCGGCCTGTTTGCCGGCGAGGTCTTCTCTTGGGCTCTGGGGGATCTGGCCGAGACCAAGCGCTACGGCGAGCTCGCGGTCGAAACCAGCCGCGGGATGCCGGAGCCGGGCCTGCTCGCATGCTCGCTCGCCGTCCTCTCGTCGACCGAGGTCCACGACCCGGACCACGGCTACGGCCTCCTCGCCGAGGCAGAGCTCGCAGCCGAGCGCAGCAAAGACGACTGGATCATCGCGGTCGTGACCGCCTGCCACGCCCTCTTCGCGGTCCTCGTCGGCGATCCGATCCGCGCCAAGCTCGAGGGAGAGAAAGCAGCAGCGCTGTTCCGGGAGATCGACTCGCCGCGCCAGTTGCTGTTCGCCCAGCTAGCGATCGGATTCAGCCATCTTCAGCTCGGCGAACTGGACCGCTCGCGCGAAATCCTCGACGAGACGCTCCCCGAGTTGATCCGCATCCAGAATTGGAAGATGGGCGACATGTGCGCCCTCGGGCTTGCGCTTAACGCCCGCCTGACCGGAGACACCCAACGCGCCAGACGCATGTACGAGCAGGCGCTCTCGATCGCCCAGCTTGCCGGCGACCCATCGAACATCTCCGTCTGCCTCGAGGGAATCGCCGCCTCAATCGCGCAAGAAGATCCCCGGCACGCCGCGCGGCTACTTGGTGCGGCACGCTCCGCCCTGGACGCCGGTCGAACGCCCACCGTACCCGGCTTCCGCCCCCTCTTCGAGCAAACCTCCGAGCAACTCAGCGCAGCCCTCGGAAACGAGTTCGAGCCGCTGCTCAATCAACCCATCACGCCGCACGGCACCCCGGCGCCTGGTGCCCGGTGGTGAAGCAACCACCGGCCAGCGCAACACGCGCAATCCGTCCCTTGGAGGGGCGTCGAGCCAGAACGAGCCGGCGGACCCAGGTCAGCCGACGCTGCCGTTCGCCCGTGGATTTACAGTCACCATCCCGGCCGGATCGCACCACATCACGTTCAGCCTCTTGCCGCCGGGCATGAACTGGGCGCTGCTCGGCTTGCTGGCCGGGGTCGCGCTGATGTTGGTGCCCACGGCGAGGAGCGCGTCCTCGTTCCGGGTCCGGAGATGAGTCTCGGCCGCTACCTGATCGGCGTCGCTGCGCTGCTGTGCGTGCTCGGCTCGCTGGGTGTCGGCGCGGCCGCCGTGCGGCGGTATCTCCTCCCGGACTGGCGCGGCGCCTATGCCCGCCTGGCCGAGATCGTCACCGGGTGCGCGCTCCTGGTCGGGATCATGGAGGTTCTCGGGACCGTGGGGCTGTTCAGGCTGGTACCGATGGTCGTGGGCTCGATCGCCGTTGGGTCGGCGCTGAGACTCGGGCTGACGTCGCGCTCCAGAGCGCGGGTCGTCCGCCCCCGCGCCACCCGGCCCGGGGCTCCCGCCGCCGTCCTCATCCTCATATCGGTGGCCGGTCTGGTCGTCGTGCTGCTCCTATGGACGGGACGGAGCCTCCAGTCATTCGAGCATGGGATCACCTCCGCTGATTCGATCGAATACCACCTGCCGCACGCGGCGTCCTATGCCCAGACCGGTCAGATCCGGTCGATCCGCTACACCGACTACGACTATCTGAACGGGCTGTACCCAGCCACCTCAGAGCTGTTCGACGCGCTCGGCATCGTGCTGATGGGCAACGACGTGCTCTCGCCGGGCATCAACCTCATATGGCTTGCGCTCACGTTGCTCGCGGCCTGGTGCATCGGTTCTGTCCGGGGATTCGGCTCGACGTCGATGCTGGGGGCCGCGCTCGTCATGGCGACGCCGATGATGGTCGGCAGTAATGCCGGAACCGCCCACAACGATGTTCTTGGCGTGTTCTTTCTCACGGCGGCCCTCGCTCTGTGGATGCGCACCGCGGACATGCCCACGACAGACACGCGGGCGTACCGCGGCGGCAGCATCATCGCCGCCGTCGCGGCCGGGCTGGCGCTGTCGGTGAAACTGAACCTGCTGGCTCCGGTGGGTGCACTTACGCTCGCCGCGATCGCGTTGGCCCCCAGCGGCCGGCGCCGGAGCGCGACCGGGTGGTGGATCGGGGGGCTCGTCCTCGCCGGTGGTTACTGGTATGCCCGCAACCTCATCGCGATCGGGAACCCGCTCCCGTGGTTCAGCTTCGGCGTACTGCCGACGCCTCAGCCGCCGCCGCTGCAGCAGGGCAACTACTACTCCCTGGCCGACTACGCGACCTATCCCCGGATCCTCCGCCACTGGCTGATTCCGGCGTTGAACATGAACCTCGGGCCTTGGTGGCCGGCGTTGGTCGCCGCCGCCGTGGTCGGTCCTCTCGTGTGTCTCTTCTCCAAGCGCGACCGAGTGATCCTGGCCGCGGCTCTGGTCGCGTTGGCCTCCCTGGTCGCCTACACATCGACTCCGGTCACGGCGTGCGGGCCGTGGGGACATCCCTACTGCTTGATGTACTCCATACGTTACGCAGCTCCCGCACTGACGTTGGCGCTGGCTGTCACGCCGCTGGCCCTGCGGTTCAGGAGCCAGCTTGGCAGCTTGGCGGTGGCGGCGGGACTCACGACGCTGTTCGTGGCCACGGTGGCCCTGCGCCGCCTGTGGACGCCGGACCACAACCTGGGCCGAGCTGCCGCCGCCGTGGTCCTGGTCCTCGTGGTGGCGGTGATCGTGGTCCTCAGACCGTGGTCGCTGATCCCGCTCCGGCGCCCGCTCGTCCGCGCCATTGCCGCGGCGCTCGCTCTCGTGCTCGTGCTGGGCGGGGTCGCAGTGGGCTACTCGGGTACCCGGGATTACCTGAGGCACCGATACACCTACAAGTACGGGCCGGACGCCGTCTACACGGTGTGGCGCTGGGCTCGCGGCCTGCACCACGCGCAAATCGCCCTGGCGGGCACCTTCGGCTTCTTCTTCAGCTATCCCCTCTGGGGTCTCGACGATTCCAATCGCGTCGCGTACATGGGCCAGCGCGGTCCCCATGGCTCGTTCCGGCCCATCAACAGCTGTCGGGCCTGGCGCACGGCGCTGAACCGGGGGCATTACCAGTACGTGGTCACCAGCGCGCGGGCGATCACCTTCACCACGCAGCTCGTGCACTCGCCGGAGGTCAACTGGACCCGGACCGACCCCGCGGCCAGGCTGGTGCTCTCCCCGAGCTGGGCGATCCAGGTCTTCCGGCTCACCGGGCCGCTCCACCCGGATCGCTGCTAAAGGATTGTCGTGGACGAGGCGTAGGACTTCTCGGCGAACATGATCAGGGCGGTGTTGGCCCACCTCGCGCCCGATCACACCATCACGTTTGTGCTCGACGCCGCCAAGCTAATACTTGCGGCGCAGTCCCAATGCCGCCGGTGGGGATCGAACCCACGACCTTCGGATTAAAAGTCCGCTGCTCTGCCAGCTGAGCTACGGCGGCTTGCTCTCATCATGGCAGCAGCGCCACGGCCTCGATCTCGACGAACATGCGGGGGTCGATCAGTGCGCTGACCTCGACCATCGTCATCAGGGGTCGCACGTCGCCGAAGGCTTCGCCGTGGGCGCGCCCGACCTCGTCCGCGCGCGATATGTCGGTGACGTAGACGCGGGTTTGGATCACGTCGGTCAGCTGGGCGCCGGCGCGTCCCAGCTCGTGCTCGAGCTTGCGGAGGATCTCGACGGTCTGCTCGTAGGGATTGCCGCCGAGGATCACGCCGTCCTCGCCGACCGAGGTTGTGCCCCCGGCGAGCACGAACTGGCCCGCCTTCACCACGCGGCTGAAGCTATAGGCGCGTTCATAGGGCGAGGGCGGGTCACCCGCCAGGCGCTCGGCCTCGGGCGTCAATGCTTGAAGTGCCGTCGGCCGCTGAACACCATGATGGCCCCGGCCGCGTCGACCGCGGCGACGACGTCGGGATCCCGGATCGAGCCGCCCGGCTGGATGATCGCCTCGACGCCCGCGTCGAGGCCCAGCTGAGGGCCGTCGGCGAACGGGAAGTAGGCGTCCGACGCCATCACCGCACCGGCGATCTCCGACCGGGACTTCTCGATCGCGAGGCGCACGGAATCGACGCGGCTCATCTGACCGGCGCCGATGCCGATCGTCGCCAGATCGCGCGAGAGCACGATCGCGTTGGAGCGGACGTGCTTGCAGACCTTCCACGCGAACAGCATCTCGCTCCACTCGGGCTCGGTGGGGCGGCGCTCGCTGACGACCTGCATCTCGGCGCGATCCTCGAGGTCCGAGTCGCGGTCCTGGACGAGCATCCCGCCGACGACCTGGCGCAACTGGGGGTCGATCATGTTCGCCGTGCGGCGCTCGCGGTCGTCGAGGATCCGCATGTTGGGCTTGGTCTGGAGGACCTCGAGGGCGTCCTCGTCGTAGCCGCGCGCGAACAGCACCTCGATGAACTGATCGACGAGCGCCTCCGCGAGTTCGCGGTCGACCCGGCGATTGATGCAGATCACCCCGCCGTAGGCCGACATCGGATCGCAGGCAAACGCCTTCTGGTAGGCGTCGAGCGGATTCGTGCTCACGGCCACGCCGCACGGGTTGTTGTGCTTGATGATCACGCAGGCTGGGATCTGGAACTCCGCGAGCAGAATCCGGCCCGCGTCCAGGTCGAGCAGGTTGTTGAGCGAGATCTCCTTGCCGCCGAGCTGGGAAATCATCGAAAGGACGTGCGTGCGGGTTCCGACCTGCGAGTAGTACGCCGCGCGCTGGTGAGGGTTCTCGCCGTACGGCAGCTCGAGCACCTTCTCGAAGGCCCGGACGAGCAGCGGCGGGAAGTCCTCCCGCTTCTCCTGGAACCAGCGCGCGATCGCGGTGTCGTAGCGCGCGGTGTACGCGAACGCCTCGGCGGCCAGGTTCTCGCGCGTGGCGAGCGACAGCCGGCGGTCGGACTCGCGCAGCTCGGCCAGGACGGCGTCGTAGCTCTCCGGGCGCACGACCGGCGCCGTGAACGCGAAGTTCTTGGCGGCGGCGCGGATCATCGTCGGGCCCCCGATGTCGATGTTCTCGATGACCTCGCCGTCGGAGATGCCGCGCTGGGCGGCCGTCCTCTCGAACGGATAGAGGTTCACGCATACGAGGTCGACGAACTCGACTTCTTGCTCGCGCGCCGCCTGCATGTGCGCCTCGTCATCCCGGACGGCGAGTAATCCCGCATACAGCTTCGGGTGAAGGGTCTTGACGCGGCCGTCCATGATCTCGGGGACGCCCGTCAGATCGGTGATCGAGCGGACGGGGACGCCGGCGTCCTCGAGCGCCCCGGCGGTCCCTCCCGTCGAGACGATCTCGACCCCGAGATCGGCCAGCCCACGGGCGAACTCGGCGATCCCCGTCTTGTCGGAGACCGACAGCAGCGCCCGGGCGATCTGGACCTCACCCGGAGCGACCGTCGCAAATTCGGTGGACGGATGGATGCCCTGTTCCATCGTCATCCGACTCTACCGCTCAATCACGACTCGCCGCGGATTGCCCTGGTCGAAGCTGACCGCGCCACTGGCGATCAGCCGCACGGCCTCAGGCAGCAGCTCGTGCTCGATTGCGTGTAGGCGCTCGAGCACGTCGGCCGCGCCCCGGGCGTCGGGCACCTCGATCGCGCGCTGGAGGATCACGGGGCCCGTGTCGACCCCCTCGTCGACGAAATGGACGGTCACGCCGAAGACCTTGACGCCGTAGGCGAGCGCCTGCTCCACCGCGTTCAGGCCGGGAAATGCTGGCAGCAGCGCCGGGTGAACGTTGATGACCCGGTGCGGGAACGTCGCCAGGAACGCTGGGCTGAGGAGCTGCATATAGCCGGCCAGGACCACGAGGTCGGTCCCCCGCTGAAGGAGCCAGGCTGCGATCGCATCGTCGCGCGAGCCACGATCGGCGTACATCCGCAGCGGAAACAGGGCCGTCGCCACCCCTGCCGCGCGGGCCCGCTCGAGGGCGCGCGCGTCCGGTCGGTCGGAAGCGACCGCCACCACCTCGACGTTGTCTCGCCCGTGGACGCGATCGAGCAGCGCCTGCAGGTTGGTCCCCTCGCCAGAGGCGAGGACCGCGACGTTCATGCGGCTCTGAGCTTCGGGAACTTGCCGCCGGAGGAGCGCAACGTCCCGGACTCGAGCAGCTCGTCGACTCGCCCGAGCACGTCCACGGAGCGCAGATGAGCGAAAGATCCGTACAGCGGCAGTGAGTCGTAGGCGTACTGGACGACCACCTTCGAGCGCCCCCCGCGGAGGATCTCGACCGCCCGGGTCCGGCCGACCGGAGGCCTCGCCGAGCGCACGACCTCGACGATCGCGCTGTCCAGGTCCGAGTCTCCGCTGGACGCGCCGGGCGCCGACCGCGCCGCCGCGGGCGCCATCGGCACCAACCCGGGCGCGCATGTGTCGCAGCAGTCCACCTGCGGATGCGGCTCGGACCGGTCGCCGAAATGGGCGAGGAGCGCCGCCCGCCGGCACTGCGAGCGCTCCACGTATTCCCACACGGCTCGGTACTGAGCCCACCGGGCCTGCTCGGCCTCGCGCGCGGACGCCAGGCACGTGGCCAGCGTTCGGCGATCCCACGCCCCGACGACCCGTCCCACGGCTCGGTCCGGAGGCGCCGGCGAGGGCGCCACCATGCCGGCCCGGGCCAGATGCCCGATCACCGCCCGCACCGCGTCCTCATCGGAACGCCGTCCCAGGAGCCCGGCGAGGTCGGACAGGGACACGTCGTATCGCCCGTCCAGCCCCGCCCAGCGCAACCGCTCGGCGACGCCTTCGAACGAGTGCTCCGTCACACGGGCACGCTGGATGAAGAACACGTGCAGACCCTTGTCACGCTGCTCGGCGAACAGCAGGCAACGTGACGGCCGGCCGTCGCGTCCCGCTCGCCCCGCTTCCTGGTAGTACGCCTCCAGGGACCCCGGCACCGACGCGTGACAGACCGTACGAACGTCAGCCTTGTCGATGCCCATCCCGAACGCGTTGGTCGCGACGATCACGCGGACGTCCCCGGTCATGAACCGCTCCTGCGTCGCCGCCCGAACTCGCCGGTCGAGACCCGCGTGGTAGACAACCACCTCCTCGCCGAGCGAGCGCGTCAGCAGCTCAGCCAACTGCTCGCTGGTGTCACGCGTGCCCGCGTACACGATCGCCGGCAGCGCATCCGGCGCACCGAGCGCGGCGGCGATCCGCCGCCCCTTGTCAAGCGCGCCGCCGCAGCGGACCACGGCAAAGCTCAGGTTCGGCCGGTCGAAGCCGGTCGTCACGCGGACAGGGTCGCGCAGCGCGAGCCGGCGGGCGATGTCGTCGGCGACGCGCGGGGTAGCGGTCGCGGTCAGGCCGATCGTCGCCCGGGCGCCGAGGCGCCTGGCGGCCGACGCGAGCGTGAAGTAGTCGGGGCGGAAGTCGTGCCCCCACTGCGACACGCAGTGGGCCTCGTCGACCACGAACAGGCCGACTCGCGTACGGGAGAGCGCGGCCTCGAACCCCGGCGAGCCGAACCGCTCGGGCGCCACGTAGAGAAGACGGACCTCGCCCCGAGCGGCCCGCTCGACCGCCTGCGCATTCAGCGCTCCCCCACGCTGCGCGTTGACGAGCTCGACCCGCCCGGGCGCCACGCTCTCCAGCGACTGCACCTGATCTTGCATCAGCGACACCAGCGGCGAGATGACCAGCGTGAGGTCAGATCGCATCAGCGCCGGCAACTGATAACAGAGCGACTTGCCCGAGCCCGTCGGCATCACCACGAGCGATTCCCGATTATTGAGCGCGGCCGCGACGGCGTCGGCCTGGCCGGGGCGAAAGCCATCGAAGCCAAAGATCGTGCGCAGCGACTCGAGGGCATCCATCGGACCGGCGACGATACCGCCGGCGGCGGCGGCCCCACCGACGCATCCTGTGTGCCGAAGCTCACAGCGACAAGGCCCTCGCGGTCGCACACTCTGATGCCAGGGCGCCACCACCTTGGAGGCAGCAATGCACCTCGCCGGAGGCACACTCATCTTCGCTGGATTCGCCGTCGCGTACTTCTTCGTGCTCGCGTTCTCGCTGTACACGCGACAAGGCAGCGCGATCAACCAGCACCCTTACCGCGACCCGTACGGCGACGCGCCGGGCGCGTGGCGCAAGAGCTCGCTCTCCCACGACGAGCGCGCCTCGATCAGCTACGCGCGCGGTACGCGTTAGCGGCCCGGCGATACACAGCGCCTCGCGCTTGCGGCCCGCTCGGCATCCGGCCTCGCTTTTTTGGGCCGCGCGCGAGTCATCCGGCTGCTCGGGCCCTCGAGGCAGAGCCCCAGACTCTAAGCCTGGACGAGCGGCAGCTCTAACTCGAACTTGCCGTTGGCCTGCTCGGTGCCCTCGAGCGGATAGTCGCCGGTGAAGCACGCGTCGCAGTGGGTGGCGCGGGACACGCCGACCGCCTCGTAGACGCCCTCCATCGAGAGGTAGTGCAGCGAGTCTGCGCCGAGCTCGGCCGCGATCTCCGGCACGTCGCGGTCGTGGGCGATCAGCTCCTCGCGAGTTGACATGTCGATCCCGTAGTGGCACGGGTGCTTGATCGGTGGCGCTGAGATCCGCAGGTGAACCTCGACGGCGCCGGCCTCGCGCAGCATCTGCACGATCTGACGGGTCGTGTTGCCGCGCACGATCGAGTCGTCGACGACGATCAGCCGCTTGCCCGCGACGACCTCGGGGAGGGGGTTGAACTTCAGCCGCAGACCGTGGCGCCGGAGCTCCTGGCCGGGCTGGATGAACGTCCTCGCGACGTAGCGGTTCTTGATGAAGCCGTCGTCCTGGGGCAGTCCGGCGGCGCGAGCGAGCCCGCGGGCGGCGGCGTTGCCCGAGTCGGGCACCGGGATCACGAGATCGGCCTCGACCGGCGCCTCGCGCCACAGAATCTCGCCCATGCGGGCCCTCGCAACCTGCAGCACCGTGCCCGCCATCCGCGAGTCCGGGCGGGCGAAGTAGATGTACTCGAACACGCAGAACGCGTGGCGCTCGGACCCGGCGACGACGCGAGTTCGGATGCCCCGATCGGTGAGCGTGACGACCTCGCCGGGCTGGACCTCGCGCAGGAAGCGCGCGCCGATCAGATCGAACGCGCACGACTCGCTGGCCACGCAGTAGGCGGCGCCGCCCTGGCCGTCTTCGATCATCCCGAGCGCGAGCGGGCGGAGCCCGTGCGGATCGCGGAACGCGACGACCGCGTCCTCGGTCATGACGACGGTCGAGAACGCTCCGCGCAGCCGCGGGAGCACCTCGGCGACCGCGTCCTCGATCCGCTCCGCCGGATGGGTCGCGAGCATCGCGGCGATAATCTCGGAGTCCGACGTCGAGCGGAACGGCACGTCCTGCCCGCGCAGTTCCGCGTGCAGCTCGACCGCGTTGATCAGGTTGCCGTTATGGGCGAGCGCCAGCGTGCGGCGGTCGTCCCGGACGATTGGCTGGGCGTTCTCCCACTCCGAGGAGCCGGTCGTCGAGTAGCGGACGTGGCCGATCGCCATGTCGCCGACGAGCGAGCGCAGCATGTGCTCGTCGAAGACCTGCGCCACCAGACCCTGATCGCGGATCGCCATGATGCTGCCGCCTCGCGGCGCGGTCGCGATCCCGGCGGACTCTTGCCCCCGGTGCTGGAGAGCGAACAGCGCGAAGTACGCGAGGCGAGCGACGTCGTGTTCGGGAGCGTAGATCCCAAAGACTCCGCACTCGTCGCGTGGCCCGTCGCGATGATCATTCGTGGAAACCATGTCCCTCGCCAAGCATGCCGCAGGCCTCGGCCAGACCCTTCTAGCCTAGCAACGAAGGCGCTCGGAACCGACAAAAACGCCGCAATTTGGCGATGACGAGCCCTAGACGAACGGCGACAGTCCGTCGTTCCAGGCGCTGGAAAGCTCGGCGATAGGGACTGCCAGGGCGCCTTCGATCTCGAGTTCGTCACCGCCCACGCGGCCGATCACCCGAAAACCGGCGACCGCGTGCTCGTCCCCCGAGACGACGAACGCCTGTCCCGGCGCCTCGGCGAACGGGTCGACCCCGGCGGGAAGCTTGACCGACGCGCCGATGGCGCCGGCGATGCAGCACTCCGCGAGCGCCACCGCGAGACCGCCCTCGGCCACGTCGTGGGCGCTGCGGAGCGCTCCAGACCGAACACGGTTTCGCACGTCCTCGTGGACGTCACGAACCGCCTCGGCGTCGATCGGCGGAAGCCCGCCCACGGGCGCGTGGCCACGAAGCTTGGCGAGCTCCGAGCCGGTCATCGACGGGGCGAACGGCCCGGCGAGCGCGATCAGGTCTCCCTCGCGCGCGAAACCGAGCCGGCCGGCGGACGCCGCGTCCGGCAGCCGCCCGACGATCCCGACCACTGGAGTCGGGAAGATGGGGCCGCTCGGTGCCTCGTTGTACAGCGAGACGTTGCCGCCGACGACGGGGATGCCGAGCGCCTCGCAGGCCTCGGCCAGCCCCTCCACCGCCTCCACGAGCTGCCAGGCCACGTGCGGCTTTTCAGGGTTCCCGAAGTTCAGGCAGTTCGTCAGGCCGAGCGGCTCGGCGCCGACGCAGGCCAGGTTCGCCGAGCACTCGTACACCGCCTCGGCCGCCCCGGCCCGCGGATCGCATGCGACACGGCGTCCGTTACCGTCGATCGAGACGGCGATCGCGCCGCTGTCGGGGAGCGTCAGGACGGCGGCATCGGCCTCCTCGGGCCGGCGAACGGTCCGGGACTGCACGATCCAGTCGTACTGCTCGAACACCGGCCGCCGCGAGGCGACGTTCGGCGAACGCAGCAGCGCCAGCAGCGTCTCGGCCGGAGACTCGCCCCCAGTCAATGCGGCGTCCGGGGCGCCGTAGAGAGGCGCGTCGTCCGGGGCCCGGACCGGGTCGAGGTCGTACATCGGGCAGGCGTCGACGAGCACGTCGACGGGCAGCTCGCCGACGAGGCTCCCCGCGTCCAGCACCCTCAAGCGCCCCGAGTCGGTGACGGAGCCGATCGGCGTCGCCAGCGTCTCCCACCGCTCGCACACCTCGATCACCTCGCCGACGCGCTCGGGTGCGACCACGCACAGCATCCGCTCCTGAGATTCGGAGACCATGATCTCGAACGGCTCGAGGCCCTCCTCGCGCGGCGGCACTCGTGAGACGTCGATGTCGAGGCCGACGCCGCCCTTGCTCGCCATCTCCGACGCGGACGAGGTGAGCCCCGCGGCGCCCAGGTCCTGGAGTGAGACGAGGAGCTCGCGGTCGAGCAGCTCGAGACAGCACTCGAGGAGCTTCTTCTCCGCGAACGGGTCCCCGATCTGAACCGACGGGCGCTTCGCCTCGTCGCCCTCGCCGAGCTCGGCGCTCGCGAGCACGGACGCGCCCCCGATCCCATCCCGACCGGTCAGCGCGCCGAGCAGGACGAGTACGTTGCCCGGCCCGGCGGCGGCGCTCCGGGTCAAGCGCTCGTGCGGAGCGAGCCCCAGGCACATCGCGTTGATCAGGCAGTTCTGCTCGTAGCTCTCCTCGAAGTAGATCTCGCCGCCGACCGTGGGGACGCCGATCGAATTGCCGTAATGGCCGATTCCGGCGACGGCGCGCTCGAGCAGGTAGCGCGAACGCTGCGAGTCGGCCGGCTCCCCGAACCGCAGCGAGTCGAGCACCGCGATCGGCCGGGCGCCGACCGCGAACACGTCGCGCAGGATCCCGCCGACCCCTGTCGCCGCTCCCTGGAAGGGCTCGACCGCGCTCGGATGGTTGTGGGACTCGACCTTGAACGCGACCGCCAGCCCATCGCCGACGTCGACCGCGCCGGCGTTCTCGCCTGGGCCCATCAGCAGATGCGGCCCGTCGGTGGGCAGGCGGCGCAACAGCTTGCGCGAGTGCTTGTACGCGCAGTGCTCGGACCACATCAACGACAGCATCGCCAGCTCGACGTCGTTCGGCTCCCGGCCGAGCCGATCGAGGATCAGCTCGTACTCGTGGTCGGTGAGCCCTAGAGCGCGGTGCTTAGACGGCGACTCGGTCGGCGACATGCGTTCTCATCGACTCGAAGATCTTCAGGCCGTCGGCGGAGCCCGTCAGCGGGTCCACGGCGTGCTCCGGATGCGGCATCAGGCCGAACACGTTCCCGCGCTCGTTGTGGACGCCGGCGATGTCGCGCAACGACCCGTTCGGGTTCTCGCCCGGCGCGTACCGGAGCAGAACCTGGCCGCTCGCCGCGAGCCGGTCGAGCTCGTCTTCTGGCGCGTAGTAGCGGCCGGTCGTGTGCTTCACCGGGATCGAGAGACGCTGTCCTTCGTCACACGCGCGCGTGAAGGGGCTGTCGTTGTGGACGACCTCCAGTCCGACCTGGCGGCAGACGAACCGCAGCGAGACATTCGGCAGCAGCGCACCCGGGAGGAGACCGGCCTCGCACAGGACCTGAAAGCCGTTGCAGATCCCCAGGACCAGGCCACCGTCGCGGGCGAACTCCGCGACCTCCTCCATCACCGGCGCGAACCGGGCGATCGCGCCGGCGCGCAGGTAGTCCCCGTACGAGAACCCCCCGGGGACGACGACCGCATCGACGCCGTGCAGGTCGCGGTCCGCGTGCCACAGCAGGACGGCCTCCCCCGCCCGCGCGGCGGCCTCCATCGCGTCGACCTCGTCGCACGACCCGGGGAAGCGGATCACGCCGAACTTCACGACGGTGCCTCGACGATCTCGTACTCCTCAATGAGGGGGTTCGCCAGCAGCCGCTCGCACATCTCCGGCAGCCGATCGGGGTCATCGACCTCGAGCTCCACCAACCGGCCGACGTGGACGTGGCTGACGCCCTGAAAGCCGAGTGCCGGCAGCGCCCGCTCGACGGCCTGACCCTGGGGATCGAGGATCCCCTCCTTCGGCCTGACCAGGACCCGTGCCTTCATACCGCGCCGGTGCGCCGAAGCCACCCGTCGAACGGCTCACCCACGATCCGCTCGTATGCCTCGACGTACTTCTCCCGCGTGCGAGCCACCACGTCGTCCGGAATCGGCGGCGCCGGCGGATTGCGGTCCCAACCTGTCGACGAGGCCCAGTCACGCACGAACTGCTTGTCGAAACTCGGCTGGCCGCGGCCCGGCTCATACTCGTCGGCGGGCCAGAAGCGCGACGAGTCGGGGGTGCAGACCTCGTCACCGAGCGTCAGCTGACCTTCTGCGTCGAGACCGAACTCGAACTTCGTGTCGGCGAGGATGATCCCGCGCGAGCGGGCGTGATCGGCCGCATGCTCATAGACGGCGATCGACACGTCGCGCAACCGTTCGGCCGTCGCCCGGTCGCCGACCAGTCGCACCGCGCCTTCGAAGTCGATCGCCTCGTCGTGTCCGATATCCGCCTTCGTTGATGGGGTGAAGATCGGTTCGGGCAGGCGATCGGACTCGCGCAGCCCCGCCGGCAGCTCGATTCCCGACACGGCGCCGGTCTGCTGGTAGTCCTTCCACCCCGATCCGCTCAGGTAGCCGCGGACGACGCACTCGACGGGGAGCATCTCGAGCTTGCGCACGACCATCCCGCGGCCGCGGACCTCGTTCGGCACGCCCTCGGTGACCGACAGCAGGTGGTTCGGGACGATGTCAGAAGTGCGCTCGAACCAGAACGTCGAGAGCCCCGTGAGGACGTTGCCCTTGTCCGGGATCGGGGTCGGGTGGACGACGTCGTACGTCGAGATCCGGTCCGAGGCGACGATCAGCAGCGAGTCGCCGAGATCATAGATTTCGCGGACCTTCCCCGAGGCGATGAGGGGTAGGTCGGCGATGGCAGTCACTGGGTCGATCCTAGCAACGGCCCCGGCGCTCGCCCTGGTCGCCTCGGGGGCGGCGGCGCGCGCCTTTTGGCGTCCGGTTCGGGTTTCTGTCGAGCCCCGTCGGCCCGATAAACGGCGCTGGGAAAGGGAAGGGAGCGAACGCCATCGCACCCGTCCAAAACCTGCACAGCACGACAATCGCGCCCCAAAACCCGAGGCCTGTCGAGCTATGCATGAAGAGCATGCGTAATACGACAGGGCTCGGGCCTGGCGCCGGTGTTGTCGTGTTATGCAGCTTTCCCGTGACACTCTCGCCACAAAGCCGAGGGTTTGGTCCTTAAAAGCAGATCGACCACGGGCTCAGGCGACCCGCAACCACCCTCACCCGCCCCTCCTTCCCTGCTGCCGTTTACCAAGCCGATCGCCAGCAACAGCCGCGGGCGCCAAAGAGCGTGGGCCGAGAGTCCACGGCCCCAGGGCGCGATCGGGTTAGGCGCCGCTGCTCAGCCCGCCAGCGAGCACCGCCGGCGCGTCGATCGCGTCCAACCGCCCGACGATCTCGTCGGCGTAGCGGATGAACGGGACGTAGTCGAAGATCGCGTCGAGATCGAGCGCGGCGCCCGCCGGGTCGGCGGCCAGCAGGTCGCGCAGCTGCACGCGCTCATCGAGCGCCCGTTGCGCCAGCCGCTGGACGATCCGGTAGGCGTCGTCCCGTGTGAGACCTTGCTCCACCAGCGCCAGCAGCACCCGCTGAGAGAACAGCGCCCCGTAGGTCAGATCGAGGTTCTCGCGCATCCGGGGGGCGTCGACGACCATCCCTTCGACCAGCCCGATCACGCGTCGCTGCATGTGGTCGAGCAGGGTGGTCGAGTCCGGCAGGATGATCCGCTCGACCGATGAGTGGGAGATGTCGCGTTCGTGCCACAGGGCGACGTTCTCGACCGCGGCCGACGCGTTGCCGCGGAGGACGCGGGCCAGCCCGGCGACCTGCTCTGACTTGATCGGGTTGCGCTTGTGCGGCATCGAGCTCGACCCCTTCTGGCCTTCGGCGAACGGCTCGCGGACCTCGCCGACCTCGGTCCGCGCCAGGTGGCGGAGCTCGGTCGCGAACCGCTCGAGCCCGGCACCCGCGAGCGCGATCGCCTGTAGCAGCTCCGCGTGCCGGTCGCGCGCGACCACCTGTGTCGAGACGGGCTCGCGCTCCAGCCCGAGCCGGTGCAGCACCCGCTCCTCGAAGTCCGGCGAGGTCGCGGAGTAGGTCCCCACGGCACCGGAGATCGCTCCGACCGCGACCTGCTCGAAAGCCCGCTCGAGCCGGCGAAGGTTGCGATCCGCCTCGAAGGCAAAGCCGGCCAGCTTGATCCCGAACGTGGTGGGCTCGGCATGGATCCCGTGGGTCCGGCCGAGGCACAGCGTGCGCACGTGTTCGCGCGCACGAGCGGCGAACGCCTGCACGAGCCGCCGCGAGTCGGGCAGGACGAGCTCGCCGACCCGCCGCAGCTGCAGGGCCAGCCCGGTGTCGAGGACATCACTCGAGGTCAATCCGTAATGGATCCAGCGACCGGCGGGGCCGGCCGACGCCGCGAGCACGTCGACGAACGCGGCCGTGTCGTGGTCGGTTACCCTCTCGCGCTCCTCGATCGCCGCGACCGTGAAGGTCGCCCGCCGGATCGCGTCGAGCTCTTCGGCGGTCGGGCCATCCATCTCCTCGCAGGCCGCGACCTCGACCTCGCGCATCGCCTCGAACCGGGCGTGGTCCGACCACGCCTCGGCGAGAGCGTCACGGGTGTAGCGAGCGATCACGAATCGATTATGGACGAGGCGCCAGTCACGTGGTCAAGCGCCTCCGAGCTGGATTGCCTTGACGACCAGCAGCGCGACGGCGAGCAGGAGATATCCCTCCATCGTCAGCATCGCGATCCGGCGCGTCGCCGACTGCTGGGGACGCGCGAGCAGTGCGATCGGCGGCATCGTCCACTGCTCGCGGGGGACCCGCGGCCCGGGCGAGAGCGCCGGCGCGCGCCGTCGCCGCGGACCGCCCACGACCGCCCCGAGCCCGAGCAGCCCGATCGCCAGCACCGCGCCGCCCACGAAGGCGAACTTCGTGACGCTGATGCTCGGGAACAGCGTGGTCGCCATCAGGATCAGCGACAGCAGCACGAGCGTGGCCACGATCACGCTCGCCAGCGCGTTCAGCCACGGCCGGTTGCACCACGGCCCGAGCACCTCACGGTCGTTGCACAGCAGGAGCAGGAACATGCTCGCGCTCGGTAGCAGGACGCCGGCGAGTGCCTGCACCGCTTCGGTGATCAGCCCGAGCGGCGCGCCGGGGATCAGCACGATCGTCGCGGCGCCAACTACCACGACGGAGAACATCGCGTAGAAGCCCTTGGCGTCACGGAAGCTGCGGTGCAACGAGCTCTTTGCGCCGAAGATGTCCCCGAACGCATAGCTGGTCGAGAGCGTCAGCGCCCCCGCCCCGATCAACGAGGCGTTCAGCAGGACGATCGCGAAGAACGCTCCAGCCGCGGGCCCGAGCACCGCCTTGAGCCCGGATGCCGTTGCGCCGGCATCGGTGAAGTGCCCGAAATAGGGGGTGCCCGCGAACGCGAACGCCGACACGCACATCAGGGCGGCGGCGCCCACGACGACCACGACGGCGCCGATCCACGTGTCGAGCCGCTCGTAGTTGATCCACCGCGGGGTGATCCGCTTGTCGACGATGTTCGACTGCTGGAAGAAGAGCTGCCACGGCGCCACGGTCGTGCCGACGATCGCGATGATCAGGAGCACCGAGGTCGAGCTCGCCCCTCCCTGGATCCCGGGCACGACGAGGTCGTGGAGGATCGGGCCGGACCGCGGATGACCCATGAAGAACAACGGGATCACGAGGAGGTTCGCGAACACGAACACGAACATCGACCGCTCCCATGAGCGGAAGCTGCCGCTGGCGGTGATCCCGATCAGCGCGCCCGCGGCGATCGGCACCGCGACGTAGGCAGAGACGCCGAAGTAGCCGAGCGACAGGCTGACGCCGATGAACTCCGTGACGACCGTGAGGAAATTGAGCACAAACAGGTCGATGACCGAGAACCACCCCCAGAAGCGGCCGAACCGCTCAAGGATCAGCCGTGCGTGCCCGACTCCGGTCACGGCGCCGAGCCTCACGACCATCTCCTGGTTGACGATCAGTACCGGCACGAGCAACAACAGCACCCACAGCAGGCTCGTCCCGAAGTTCTGGCCCGCCTGCGAGTAGGTGGCGACCCCACCGGCGTCGTTGTCGCCGACCATCACGATCAGCCCGGGGCCGATGATCGCGAGCAGCGCCAGGACCCGCGGGCGGAGGCCCCGATGCCTCTCCTCGTTGAGGCGGATGGTGCCGAACGCGCCCTGGATGTCGCCGACATGAGCTGAGTCGAGCACGGCCCGTTCGCGCGTCCGCTCCGACGTCGTCGGCGGTGGCGGGGTGGTTGCCATGTGCTCGACCTCCTTTCTCTGAAACCCGCTCGCGTCAGCCGCGGCGGGCCGGAGGTCGTCAAGTGCCGGACTAAGTCACGGCGCGCGAGTCGATCCTCACGGCGCCCACCGCGGGGCTGCTACTTCGAGGTTGCTCGCTGTCTTGATATGCGTGGGCGTCCATCAACGTGTGAATGGCTTGTAAACCGCTGATTTGCGGTGGTTTGAGCTTATCACCGGGCCGTGCGAGGGACCGCGCTAATCGCGCGCCACACCGGCCCGGCGGCGCCACTCCTCCGGGACGAGGAGCTCGAGCACGTCATCGACGGCGATCACTCCGACGGGCTTGCCGTCGCCGTCGACGACCGGGATCGCGGTCAGGTTGTAGTCGCTCATCAGCGTCGCCACCTCGGGTACGTCGGCCTCGGCCGGGACGGTCGGAATCGGGGTCTGGTCGATGACGTTGCGGACCTCCTCGTCGGGCTCGACCCGGATGAGATCGATCAGCGACAGCGCCCCCATGAGCGTCCCCGCGTCGCCGAGCACGCACACGATGGAGCCCTGCTGGTGGCCGAGCTCGGTCGCCCGGACCTTCGCGAGCGCCGCGCCGGCGGTGGCGTCGGCCGGCACGGAGACGAAGTCCGGATCCATGAGCCCCCCGGCCGTCGACGGGTTGTACCCGAGAACGGTCCTGATCTTGCGCTGCTTGGCCGCCGGCAGCAGGTTGAGAATCGGAAGGCGGCGGTCCTGGTCGATCTCCAGCAGCAGGTCGGCGGCGTCGTCGCTCGCCATCCGCGCGAGGAGCGCGGCCGCGTCCTCGTCGGAGCGCTCGCGCAGGAACTCGACCTGGTGCTCGTCGTCCATCTCCTCGAACACGTCGGCTTCGAGCTCCTTGTCCTGGCCGACCGCCGCCAGGATCTCCTCACCCTCCTTGTGCGACGCGGCTTCGACGAGATCGGCGATCTGCGCCGGGTGGAGCCTGTGCAGCCGTCGTGATGCGAGCTTCAGGCGCGAGGACGGCACGTGGCCGACGAACGGCTCCATCTCCCCCCACGCCACGAACTGGCGGTGCTCGGAGTCGTGGCCGCGGAAGCGGCGCGGCAACAGCCGCCAGAGACGCGGGCGGAAGCTCGGATCGATGCCCGCGACGCGCCATGCGCCGTGCTCGCACACCAGCTCGACCTCGTGCGCGGTCACGAGTCGTGCTGTGCCGACGTTGATCAACTTGCGGTCGAGAAGGTCGGAGCGAAGCAGGATCTCCCCGGGCCTGCGCTCGAACTGCGCCAGGTCCAGCTTGGTCGTGGACGTGCGCACGTCGCGGGGCCCGAGCTGCTCGATCCGTTCGATCGGGACGAACAGCTCCCGTCCGGCGATCCTCGCCACGACGGCCGTGACCGGGGGAAGCGCGTCGCCGGTGTCCAGCCTCGCGACCACGTCTTGCACTTGCCCGAGCCGCTCTCCCACCGAGTCGACAAGCGGACTTCCGGCGACCGAGGACAAATGGATGACGGTGTCGGGCATCAGCTGCCGCCCGTTAACGCTAGCGCGCTGGTGTCAAGCCGCGAGGATGCGGGCTGCCAGCACGGCGGCGTTGCGCGCGTTGTCGACGCCGACGCACGCGACCGGCACGCCCGGTGGCATCTGCGCGATCGACAGCAGCGCATCGAGACCGCCGGCGACCGACGTGCGGCTCGTGAGCGGGACGCCGATGACGGGCAGATCGCTGTGAGCCGCGACCACACCGGGAAGCGCGGCGGACAGGCCGGCACCGGCGATGATCACGCGCAGCCCTCGGATCCGCGCGTTCTTCGCGTAATCGGCGACCTTGTCGGGCTCGCGGTGTGCGGACATCACCCTGACCTCGGACGTGATGCCCCGTTCGCTCAGCTCCTTCTCGGCGGCCTCCATCGCCGCCATGTCGCTCTTAGAGCCCATCACGATCCCCACCAGCGGTCCGCCGACGTCGAGCTCTTCGAACGCGGCCGCGGGCTCGGCCATCACCTGGGGAGCCTGTGGCGCCGGCTCGGTCACGCGCGGCTCCGCTCACTGTCGACGAGTCGCAGCGCGATGTCGCCGCGGAACTGCTTGCCGTCGAACTTGATCATGTTCGCGGCAGCATATGCGGCGTCCCGGGCGGCAGCGGCGTCGCGACCGAGCCCGGTCACCCCCAGGACGCGCCCGCCCGCGGTGACGAGCTGACCCGACCGGGATCGCGCGGTGCCCGCGTGCGTCACGAACACGTCGGCGGGAACCTCGTTGAGTCCGGTGATCACGTCGCCGCTCGACGAGGACGCGGGATAGCCGCGGCTGGCGAGGACGACCGTCACCGCCGGCTCGGGGGCCCACTCGAGGCGAGCGCCATCGAGTCCTCCGGGCGCGATCGTGGCCTCCATCAGCCCGAGCAGGTCGGAACGCAGCCGAGGGAGGATCGCCTGCGTTTCGGGATCGCCGAACCGGACGTTGAACTCGAGCACCTTGACTCCGTCGCCGCTCATCATCAGACCGGCGTACAGAACCCCGTGGAACGGGGTCCCACGCCGCGCGAGCTCGTCGAGCACCGGCTGGTGGACGGCGCCACAGATCTCGCGAGCACGGGCATCGTCGACCGACGGCACCGGCGAATATGACCCCATGCCGCCGGTGTTCGGACCCTCGTCGTCGTCGAAGATCCGCTTGTAGTCCTGGGCCGACGCGAGCGGCACCGCTGTCCGCCCGTCGCACAAAGCCAGCAGCGAGAGCTCGTCGCCCTCGAGGTGCTCCTCGACGACGACCCGGTCCGTGTCGAACCGGCGCTCGACGAGGAGAGCGTGGAACGCCTGACGGGCACTCGCCTCGTCCGGGGCGATGATCACTCCCTTGCCGGCCGCGAGTCCATCGGCCTTGATCACCGCCGGATAGTGGTCGATCGCTGCGAGCCCCTCCTCGGGCGTGTGCACGACCTCGTAGCCGGCGGTGGGCACGCTGGCGGCATCCATCAGGCTCTTGCTGAAGGCCTTCGACCCTTCGAGCCTGGCGGCCGCGGCGGTTGGCCCGAAGGACCGCACCCCCGCCTCGGCGAGAGCGTCGACGAGCCCGGCCACGAGCGGCGCCTCGGGGCCGACGACGACCAGCGACGCGTGCTCGTCGCGGGCGGCTGCGACCAGTCCGTCGAGATCGTCGGCTCCGACATCGAGCACCCGGACCTGCTCGGCGATCCCGGCGTTCCCCGGTGCACAGATCACCTCGGGCGATTGGGGCGAGCGCAGCAGCGCGTGTACGAGCGCGTGCTCGCGCCCGCCCGAGCCGACGACCAGCGTGCGCTGTCTGCTGTCCTCAGATGGCGCCAATGAAGTCGTCGATCGGGATCGCCACCAGGGTCTCGTACTTGGCCGTGCCGCGCGACCCGAGCTCGAGCGAGACACGGGATATGGTCTTCTCGTCGGGCGCCTCGACGACGTTCACGAAGTCGAACTGCCCGAGGGTCGCCCACTGTGCCTTGACCGTCGCGCCGAGCTGCTCCACCTCGCGGTTCACCTCGCGGATCCGTGACGGGTTGTTCTTGATCGTCTGCACGCCTTCGGGGGTCAGAGTCGAGAGCATGATGTATGTCGGCATAGCCATCTCCTTCTCGCCATGGTGAAGCCGCACTTCTACCACGGCGGGGCGCTTCGGTCCTTCGCCCCTCGGCCCTCGGTAAGCTCCGGCCGTCGAGCGGACTGCTGCGATGGCTCATTCAGAGACCAGATTCGCCAAGGCAGGCGATCTGAGCATCGCCTACCAGACGCTGGGCGACGGTGACATCGATTTGATCCTGATCCCCCAGTGGCTCTCGAACATCGAGCAGTACTGGGAGCATCCCGAGGCGGCGTACTTCCTGCGACGGATCGCGTCGTTCGCCCGACTGATCATTTTCGACAAGCGCGGGACCGGCCTCTCGGATCCCGTGCCGAGCACGCAGACGCTCGAGGAGCGGATGGACGATGTGATCGCGGTCATGGACGCCGTCGGATCCGAGCGCGCGGTGCTGTTCGGCCCGTCCGAGGGCGGCCCGATGGCGGCGCTGTTCGCCGCGACCTACCCCGAGCGCTGCATCAGCCTGATCCTGTACGGGACCCTCGCGCGCTGGCTGCGGGCTCCCGACTACCCCCAGGGGCGACCCCCGGAACTGGTCGCGGCCTACGGCAAGGTGTGGATCGAAGGCTGGGGCACGGGCGCGTCGCTGAACGTGCTCGCGCCATCGCTCGTGGACGACGAGCGGTTCCGCCGGTGGTGGGGACGGTTCGAGCGCTACTCGGTTCGGCCGTCGATGGTCGGGCCGATCTTCGACGCCCTGGCCGAGCTCGACATCCGGGCGGTGCTACCGGCAATCCGCGTCCCGACGTTGATTCTCCACCGCCGTGGCGACCGCCTGGTCGACGTGGCCAACGGCCGTTTCCTGGCCGAGCAGATCCCGCAGGCTCGCTACCTCGAGCTGCCCGGTGACGACCACATCTACTTCACGGGCGACTCCGACGCGCTCCTCGACGAGATCGAAGAGTTCGTCACCGGCTCGCGCGGCGCCCACGAACCTGATCGCGTGCTCGCCACGGTCATGTTCACCGACATCGTCGGCTCGACCAAGCACGCGGCCCGTCTCGGCGACCGCCGGTGGCACGAGCTCATAGCGGACCACGATCGGCTCCTGGAGGATCGGATCGCCGACTACCGAGGGCGGACGGTCCGGCGGACCGGCGACGGCGTGTTCGCGTCGTTCGACGGCCCGGCCCGCGCGATTCGCTGCGCGGTCTCGCTGCTCGATGCCGGCCGCAGCCTCGAGCTGTCCCTGCGCGCCGGCCTCCACACCGGCGAGTGCGAGCTCGCCGGCGACGATCTCGCCGGCGTCACGGTTCACATCGGCGCGCGCATCGCCGATCTCGCCGAGGCAAATCAGGTCCTCGTCTCCGGAACCGTGCGCGACCTCGTCGTCGGCTCGAACATCCCATTCAGCTTCCGCGGCGTCGAATCACTCGATGGCGTGCCGGGGGAGTGGCGCCTGTTCACCGTCGACGACGAGAACGGGGCGCCAAGCCCCCGAAAGCAGTAGCAGGGGCGCCTTCCGCCGCCACGGTCTCTGTGGCGAGTGTGTGACGGACT
Source organism: uncultured Solirubrobacterales bacterium (assembly GCA_963810015.1). Taxonomy (GTDB): domain Bacteria; phylum Actinomycetota; class Thermoleophilia; order Solirubrobacterales; family Solirubrobacteraceae; genus Palsa-465. The sequence continues at coordinate 1,022,450 of CAWEMC010000024.1, read as the reverse complement.
GTGCCGGAAGTGTCACGAGAAACCTGCATAGCGCGTCAATACCGGCGCCAGACCCGAGCCCTGTCGTCTAACGCATGCTCTTCATGCATAGCTCGACAGGCCTCGCCATCCGGCGCAAGATTGTCGTGCTATGCAGGTTTTTTGGACGGCACACGATGCCGCCCGCTCCCTTCCTCTTCCCCAGCGCCGTTAAATCGAGCCGCCCGCCAACCAGGGCCAACGCGATCGCGACAGCCGAACCAAAAAGGGCGCGCCCCCAAAGGCGCGCCCTCTAATCGACCACTAAACGGCCGCAGCCGTTTCCGCGCGCTCGAAGACCATGTCGCCATCGGCGGCGTCGACCCGGACCGTGTCGCCAGGTCCGAACCGCCCCTCGAGGATCGCCAGCGCCAGCGGATCGACGAGCCGCTTCTGGATCACGCGCTTCAGCGGTCGCGCACCGTAGGTCGGGTCGTACCCGAGGTTCCCGATCAGCGTTCGCGCCATGTCCGTGAGCTCGATCTCGATGTCCCGCTCGCGGACTCGCCGCACGAGCTGCTCGACCTGGAGGTCGACGATCTCCGAGATCTGCTCGCGGGTGAGCGAATGGAACTCGACGATGTCGTCGAGACGGTTGATGAACTCCGGCTTGAAGTAGGCCTCAACGCCGGCCCGGCCGCCCGGGATGTTCGACGTCATGATCAGCACCGTGTTCTTGAACGACACGGTGCGACCCTGGCCGTCGGTCAGGCGCCCGTCGTCCATCACCTGAAGCAGGGTGTTGAACACGTCCGGGTGGGCCTTCTCGATCTCGTCGAGCAGCACGACCGAGTAGGGCCGGCGGCGGACCGCCTCGGTCAGCTGGCCGCCCTCGTCATAACCGACGTACCCGGGCGGGGCGCCGACCAGCCGCGAGACGGAGTGCTTCTCCATGTACTCGGACATGTCGATCCGGACCATCGCGTCCTGGCTGTCGAACATGAACTCGGCGAGGGCGCGCGCCAGCTCGGTCTTGCCGACGCCCGTCGGCCCGAGGAACAGGAACGTCCCGATCGGGCGGTTGGGGTCCTGCAAGCCGGCGCGAGAGCGCCGCAGCGCGGCCGAGACGGCCTCGACCGCCTCGTCCTGGCCGATCACGCGCTGGTGCAGCCGCTCCTCCATGTGCACGAGCTTCTCGATCTCGCCCTCCATCAGGCGCGAGACGGGAATGCCCGTCCACTTGGCGACGACCTCGGCGACGTCCTCGGCGTCGACGTCGTCCTTCAGGAATCTCGGCCCGGCGCCGGCCTCGGCAGCCGCCTCGGCTGATTCGGCCGCCTCGAGGCGCTTCTCGAGCTCGGGGATCGTCCCGTACTGGAGCTCGGCGGCGCGTCCGAGATCGGATTCGCGCTGGGCGCGCTCGAGCTCGATCTTGGCCTGATCGATCTTCTCGCGGACCTCCGAGGTCGCTCCGATCGTCTCCTTCTCGCGCTGCCACTCGGCGTGCATGCCGGCGGAGCGCTCCTTCTCCTCGGCCAGCGTCCGCTCGAGCTGCTGGCGACGCGCCACCGTGCCGGGGTCGTCGTCCTCGCCCAGCGACTGCAGCTCGATCTCGAGCTGCATGATGTGGCGATCGACCTCGTCGATCTCGGTCGGCTTGGAGTCGATCTCCATCCGGATTCGCGACGCCGCCTCGTCGACCAGGTCGATTGCCTTGTCGGGGAGGAAGCGGTCGGCGATGTAACGGTGGCTGAGCGTCGCGGCCGCAACGAGCGCCGAGTCCTGGATCTTCACGTTGTGGTGGACCTGGTAGCGGTCCTTGAGCCCGCGCAGGATCGCGATCGTGTCCTCGACCGTCGGCTCGCCCACGAACACGGGCTGGAAGCGCCGCTCGAGCGCCGGATCCTTCTCGATGTGCTTGCGGTACTCGTCGAGCGTCGTCGCGCCCACCGCGCGCAGCTCTCCGCGCGCGAGCATCGGCTTGAGCATGTTCCCGGCGTCCATGGCGCCCTCGGCGGCACCGGCGCCGACGATCGTGTGCAGCTCGTCGATGAAGACGATGATCTGGCCCTTGGCGTCGGCGATCTCCTTCAGGACGGCCTTCAGGCGGTCCTCGAATTCGCCGCGGTACTTGGAGCCGGCGACCATCGCGCTGAGGTCGAGCGCCATCAGCCGGCGGTCACGAAGCCCCTCGGGGACGTCGCCGGCGACGATCCGCTGGGCCAGGCCCTCGACGATCGCCGTCTTGCCGACGCCGGGCTCGCCGATCAGCACGGGGTTGTTCTTCGTGCGCCGGCTCAGCACCTGGATCACACGACGGATCTCGTCGTCGCGGCCGATCACGGGGTCGAGCGACCCCTGTGCGGCGGCCTCGGTGAGGTCGCGGGCGAAGCGCTTCAGCGCCTGGAACTTGTCCTCGGGATTCTCGTCGGTGACCCGGTGGCCGCCGCGGACCTCGGAGATCGCCTTGAGCAGCTGGTCGTGGCTGGCGCCTGAGCTGCGAAGCGCGTCGCCGGCCTTGCCCGGGTGGGCAGCGATCGCCAGCATCAGGTGCTCTGTCGAGATGTACTCGTCGCCGAGATCGCGCATCTCCTTCTCGGCGTCGCGCAGGACCTGAACGAGCTCACTGGACCCACCGGCGGGCTCGGAGCCACCGGCGCTCAGCTTCGGAAGTGCGTCGAGGCCAGGCGCGAGCGCCTGGCGAACGGCCCCGGGGTCGACGCCGAGCTTGCGCAGTACCGGTGCGACGACGCCACCATCCTGCTCGAGCAGCACCGCGAGCAGGTGCTCGGGCGTCGTCTGCGGGTTGCGCCGCTCGTCGGCCAACCGCTGCGCGGCCTCAAGCGCCTCGCGGGACTTGATTGTGAATCGGTCTAGTTGCATAGGCTCTGGTATTCGGGTTCGGATGTAATGTGGGCTGAAAAATCTAAGTCTGCTGGACTTAGATTATGGCACATCTCGGGGCGGATTTGGCCTGATTTCTCGGCAAATTGGCTCGGCTGGCATTCGCTCCGCCCGGGCGTTTCCCAATCGACGCCCCGGGGAACACCAGAAGTGGGTCACGTCGAGGGAGAGGAGGACTGCCGATGCCGACGAAACGCCGCCGGACATCCGCGCGAAGTCCCGGCCCGACCGGACAGGAGGAGCTCACGCTCGCCGTGTCCTGCGACCGGGACGCTCCCGCGGCTGCCCGCGACCTGATCCGCGAGCTCGGAGGGTCCGGATCCCAGCTCGACGACGCGGTCCTTATCGCGAGCGAGCTCGTGAGCAACGCCGTCCTGCACTCCGGAGGACGCGAGGACGACCAGCTGACCGTCGACGTCGAGCTGCGCCACCGTCGCCTGCTGATCGCGGTGGTCGACCCCGGGCGATCGGGCGGACGCGCCCGGGTGCGATCCGTCGGCGACGGCTTCGGTGGCTTCGGTCTGCGCCTGGTCGACAAGCTCGCGGACCGTTGGGGTTCGGAGCGCACCGATCGCCACCGCGTGTGGGCCGAGGTGTCGCTGCCGAGCTGAGAAACTCGTCGCCGCTCGGCTTCGAGAGGCGCCAAGCCGCCTTAGCCCGCCAGGTTCATCTTCCGGCCGCCGGTCTGGAACTCGATTCTGTGCCGCCCGGCGATCAGGACCCCGAACACGGTGGCGCTGATCCGGTGATGGCCCGCCGTCGCGCTGTGCAGTCGCCGCTGTTCCTTGCGCGAGAACTTGATCGGGATCGTCCGCGAGCCCTGCGCCGCGATTTGGTACACGCCCGACTCGATGGCGAACGGCTTCTTATGGGCGATCGTGACCACCGCGTACGCCCCGACCCGGCACGGCCCGGTGCAGGTCAGTCGCGCGAGGATCTGGTGACGCCTGATCGGCTGCTGCCCGCCGGGAAGCGAGAGGCCGATCCGTGGCGGTTGCATCGAGACCGCGAGGGGAGCCAGCGCCGCGAGGTTGACGCTGCCCCACCCCGAGGCCCTGTCATAGCCCCGGATCGCCGTGCAGCAGCCGAGCGGTCTGCCGTTGCCGGGAATGAACGGCCCCACGTCGTTGCCGTAGGTGAGCACGTCATCGAAGACCTGGCTGGTGAGCGTCGCCGACCGCCCGATCTGGTAGAGGAGGGGATTGACCAGCCCGAGGTCCTGGCGGTCGTGCATCCTCAGCTCCTGGTCCACGAGCGCGAAGCCTCCGGCCAGTAGCGGCGTCGATGCGCTCGTGCCACCTACCGATTGCCAGGGGTTCGAGTTTCCCGCGTTGATGCACTCGCCCTGCGCCGAGCAGAACACGGCGTAGCCGGGGATGATGTCCGCGAGCATCGAGACGTCGGGCACCGCGCGGCTCGCGGCCGGGATCGTGCCGTCCTGGTAGAACGGCCGGCGGAACAGCGCGCTCGAGCCGCCGCCCGTCGCCGACCCGGGCTGAATGTCCGTGTCGTTCCACACGACCTGGTCGGTCACCTGGTTCGCCGGGTTGAGCAGGAGGTTGGTGCCGCCCACGCCGGTCACCCAGTCCGACGATGCCGGATAGTTGACGGCGAGCCTGTCGATGGGCAGGCCGTCGGGCCCGAGGCAGTCCGCCGACCCTGAGTCCCCGCTCGAGGCCAGGAACGTCACCCCGCTGAGCGCCGCGATCTCGAGGGCCTCCTCGGTCGCCTCGATGCCCTTCACGCCGATCGCGGCATAGACCGCCGGCTCGCACAGGCCGAGCGACGCCGAGATCACCTCGGGTTGCCGGCCGTGGTTCTGGAGCGGCGCGGTCATCGCCTCGAGCGTGTCGGCGGCGCTCGAGTTGCTCTCGTAGACGTCGATCGCCTTGAGGTCCGGAGCGGCGGCGTCGAGCGCCTCGATGTCGAGCGTCGATTCGCCACCCGGCGCGAGGAGGTGCTTCACGCCGACCGAGAACGCGTTCAGCCGCGGAACGTGCAGGCCGAAGCACTGCGCAAAAGTGTTTATGTCGGAGGTCTTGAAGCCGTCGATCTCGATCAAGGCGACCCGCTCCCCCTGGCCACCGAAGCCAGAGTTCTGGAGCTGATCGAAGCCGTAGGCGGTCAGGTACTGATTTGGAGTGAACCCGGCGGTGGCCGGATCTCCGCCGAGCTGGCCGGCGGCGCGACCGGCACCGCACCCGCTCGGGGTCCCGGTTCGGGGGAACGCCGAGGTCGGCTGGGCCGCCGCATGGGCGCGGCGATCGAGCCGGCTGGCGGCGGCGCGGCGGGGTCCCGACAGCGGCTGCGTGTCCAGTCCGATCACCGCTTGGACGACGCCACTGAGCGCTGGCGGAATTCCGACCGCCCTTTCCGGGGCAATGAAGTGCGTGTGCCGCGCCGACCGGAACCTGGTGAGCGGCGTCGCGAACACGCGCTCGGCGCGGGCGGCCGTCATCGTCGCGTAGGCGAACAATCCGGTCGCGTCGATTCTGACGTCGGTGGCGCCGGCCCTACGGAGATAGCGAAGGACCCGGCTGCGAGCCTGGGGCGAGGCCCCAAACCGCCGCGCCGACTGCTGTATCGACTCGTAGTGGCCGTATAGGGGGGAGCCCGGCGTCGAGACCTCCTGCGCGAGCGTCGCCAGGCCGGCATCGTGGACGACGAGCGGCAATACGAGCCTAAGCGACTGTGAGGATGGGGCCGGCCCCACCGCGGTGGCGTGCGCCACGGGCGAAGCCGCTCCGGCCCATGCGGGCAACGCGAGCAACATCAGTGCGCACAGCACGGCGGCGCAGCGAAGCTCGCGCCGCATCGTGCTCGCGCTATCCGAGCGTGCCTCCCGCTCTCCCCATAGGCGCGTCAACACTCACAGATGGTCGCACAGCCCGCGACCGGCCGCGCCTAGTTGCTGCGCTCGACCGGAATCCTGAACGTCTTCAGGTCGGCGGTGCGAATCAGCTCGCCACCCTGCTCGTAGGGCACGATCTCGGCTCGTAGCTCGCGGCGAATCGCCTCGAGCCGCTCGACCTCGGCCTTCAGCTCCCCGGCCCGGCGCTCGAGTACGGCCACCTTGCGAGCCATCGCCTCGAGCTTCTCCTCGAGCTCGAAGACGCGCTCGACACCGGCCAGGTTCATGCCGAGCTCCGCGGTCATCTCCTGGATCCGCCGTAGCCGATCGACGTCCTCGTGGGAGTACAGGCGCGTGCCCTTCGGCGAGCGCTTCGGTTCGATCAGACCCCGAGCCTCGTACATGCGCAATGTCTGTGGGTGCATGTCCGCCAGCTCGGCGGCGACCGAGATCATGAACACACCGCGATCCGAGGAGACCTCGACTCTGGTCGTGGTCACCCGCGTCTCGGTTCGAATGCGCCGGGTCGCCATTACGCCTCGGTCCCGCTCGTGCTGTCGGTGCCCGCCTGTGCGAAGAGGGTCGCGCGCGGGTTGCCGTTCATGACGCTCGATAGGCGGTCGATCGCCTCGTCCTGCTCGGGCGAGAGCGAGGAAGGCACGTCGATCACGAATCGGTAGTGGATGTCGCCCTTGCCCTTCCCGCCGAGCCGGGCCGGGCCCTCGCCCCGCAGCCGCTGAACGGTGCCGTGCTTAGTCCCGGCTGGGACGCGCAGGCGCTTGGTTCCGGACAGCGTCGGCACTTCGATCACGCCGCCGCGAACGGCCTCGGGAATCGTCAACGGAACCTCGACCTCGAGGTTCTCGCCGTTGCGCTTGAACACTGGGGACTCCTGTACACGCGTGATCACGTACAGGTCTCCGGGATCACCGCCGCGCGGTCCGCCCTCGCCCTTGCCGGCGAGCCTGATGCGGCTCCCGTCGCGGACGCCCGCGGGGATGTTCACCCGCAGTCGGCGCACGGTGCGCTGCGCGCCGCTGCCTGCGCACGTCGGGCAGGGATCCTCGATCACCGTGCCGGTGCCGTGGCAGTTGGAGCACGGCTGGGAGATCGAGAAGATCCCCTGGCTCTCGGACTCGACGCCCCGCCCTTCGCAGACCGGGCAGACCTTGGGTGTCGTGCCCGGCTTCGCCCCCGTGCCGTGGCACGTCGGGCACTGCTGGGAGGTCGGCACGGCGAGCGGGACCTGGGCCCCGTTCATCGCCTGGTCGAACCCCAGCGTGACCTCGGTCTCCAGATCGCGGCCGCGTTGCTGGGCGCGGGCACCCCGGGTCCCGCCGGCGCGGCCACCGGGCCGGCCGCCGGTCGTGGCTCCGCCGCCTCCGAACAGGTTCGAGAGGATGTCGCTGAAGCCGCCGCCGAAAGTGCTCGCGTCGAAGCCACCCGGCATGCCGAAGCCGCCGAGCGTGCCGCCGCGGTCGTATGCCTTGCGCTTGTCGGGGTCGGACAGAACGTCGTGTGCCTGCGAGATCTCCTTGAAGCGCTCCTCGGCCTTCTTGTCGCCCGGGTTGCGATCCGGGTGGTACTGGCGAGCGAGCTTGCGGTAGGCCTTCTTGATCTCCGCCTCGGAGGCGTTCTTGCCCACCCCGAGTGTCTTGTAGTAGTCGGGCTGCTTAGGAGGCATGGCGATTACCTGTTCAGCCGGCTACGACCACGCGAGCCGGCCGGAGGATCGTGTCTCCCAGCCGGTAACCGCGCTGATAGACCTCGACGATCGTCCCCGGCTCGGCACCCTCGACAGGCTGCTGGGCAACCGCCTCGTGGTGCTGGGGGTCGAACGGCTCGCCCACCGGATCAAACGGCTCGATCCCGACCCGCGCCAGCGCCGCGATCACCTCAGCGTGCACGAGCTTGATCCCGGAGATGAGCGTGCGCTCGTCGTCGGCGCCGTCGCCCGAGCTCTGGGCCGCCTCGAGGGCCCGATCGAGGTTGTCGACCGCCGGAAGCAGCTCCTTCGCGAGCTTGGCCGCGCCGCGATCTTGCGCGACGGCCGTCTCGCGAGCGGCGCGCTTGCGGAAATTCTCGAAGTCGGCCTGGGTCCGCTGCGCGAGCGCCAGGTACTGATCGGCCTTTCCGGCCTTCGCCGCGAGCTCCGTCATATCGTCGGGCTCGGGCGCCTGCGCCGTGTCGGCGTAGGGAAGCTCGTCCTCCGGCTCCTCTTCGTCGAGCGGAACCGAAGGTCCGACGGGAGCCTCGGGATCCCCCAAGGGCCTCGACGACGGGGGCGCCTTCGCCTCGCTGGCCGGAGCCTCCGAAGCCGCCCGCGCCTCGTCCTGCTTGTCCTCAGGCAAGGGCGCGTTGACGGGAACGTTCACCTTCCGGCCGTCCGCGGACACCCGGTGCGGCCCAGGACCCGCGGACGGGGCCGGTCGAGCCGGCCCGGTCGGGCGGGGCCCGAACCGCGAATACGGTCCGGGCCGCCCAAATGGGTCTCTATAGCGGTAACTCATCGCTACTTGCCCTCGTCCACTACCTCGGCGTCTACGACGTCCTCCTCTTCCTGGCCGGCGCCGTTGGTCGAGCCGTCCGTGCCAGCGCCATCGCCATCGCCCGCAGCGCCGCTGGCCGCGGCCTGCTCCTGGGCGCGCTGGTACATCGCCTCGGAGACGCGGTGGAAGGAGGACTGAAGCGCCTCGGTCCTGTTATTGATCTCCTGCGCGTCGTCCGACGTGAGGACCTCGCGCACGGCCTTGATCGCTGCCTCGATCTCCTCGCGTGAGGAGGCGTCGACGTTGTCGCCAAGGTCCTTGAGCTGACGATCCGCCTGGTAGGCGGCGTTCTCGCCGTTGTTACGGGCCTCGGCCAGCTCGCGCAGGCGGCGGTCCTCATCGGCGTGGGACTCTGCGTCCGAGACCATCCGCTTGATCTCCTCCTCGGAGAGGCCGGAGCCGGACTTGATCTCGATCTTCTGCTCCTTGCCGGTGCCCAGATCCTTCGCGGACACGCTGAGGATGCCGTTGGCGTCGATGTCGAACGCGACCTCGATCTGCGGGATCCCGCGAGGCGCCGGCGGAATGCCGGTCAGCTGGAACTTGCCCAGCGACTTGTTGTACGTGGCCATCTCGCGCTCGCCCTGGAGCACGTGGATCTCCACGCTCGGCTGGTTGTCCTCGGCGGTCGAGAAGATCTCCGACTTGCGAGTCGGGATCGTCGTGTTGCGCTCGATCAGCTTGGTCATCACGCCACCCTTGGTCTCGATGCCGAGGGTCAACGGGGTGACGTCGAGCAGCAGCACGTCCTTGACGTCGCCCGCGAGCACGCCCGCCTGAATCGCGGCACCGACGGCCACGACCTCATCCGGGTTGACGCCGCGGTGCGGGTCCTTGCCGGTCAGCTCCTTGACCTTCTCCTGGACGGCCGGCATCCGGGTCATGCCGCCGACGAGGACGACGTGGTCGACCTTCTCGACGCCCTTCTCCTTGGCGTCATCGAGCGCCTGGCGGACAGGCGCCACCGTGCGGTCCAGCAGGTCGGCGGTGAGCTCGTTGAGCTTCGCCCGGGTCAGGCGCATGTCGAGGTGCTTGGGGCCACTCGAGTCAGCGGTGATGAACGGCAGGTTGATCTGCGTCTCCTGTGTGGTCGAGAGCTCGATCTTGGCCTTCTCGGCCGCCTCGTAGAGCCGCTGCAGCGCCATCGGGTCGGCGCTCAGGTCGATGCCCTGAGACTTCTTGAACTCGGAGACCAGCCAGTCGACGAGCGCCTTGTCGAAGTTGTCGCCGCCGAGGTGGTTGTCTCCGGCGGTCGCCTTGACCTCGAACACGCCGTCGCCGATCTCGAGCACCGACACGTCGAACGTGCCGCCGCCGAGGTCGAAGATCAGGATCGTCTGGTCGGACTCCTTGTCGAGGCCGTATGCCAGCGACGCAGCCGTCGGCTCGTTGATGATCCGCTTGACGTCGAGTCCGGCGACCTTGCCGGCGTCCTTGGTCGCCTGTCGCTGGTCGTCGTTGAAGTACGCGGGTACGGTGATCACGGCGCTGTCGACCGTCTCACCGAGATACGCCTCGGCGTCGGTCTTCAGCTTGCCGAGGATCATCGCCGAGATCTCGGGCGGTGAGTACTGCTTCCCACCGGCCTCCACGCGCGCATCGCCGTTCGGGCCCGAGACCACCTTGTACGGCACGATCGACTCTTCCTCGCGCACCTCGGCCTCCTTGCGGCCCATGAAGCGCTTGATAGAGAAGACCGTGTTCTGCGGGTTGGTGACGGCCTGGCGCTTCGCTACGGTGCCCACGAGGCGCTCGCCGGATGGCGTGAAAGCCACCACGGACGGCGTCGTGCGCCCGCCCTCTGCGTTCTCAATGACCGTCGGCTCCCCGCCCTCGAGTACGGCCATACAGCTGTTGGTCGTTCCGAGGTCGATTCCGATTGTCTTTCCCATGAAGTTCTACTCCTGTTTTGGCGTAAAAATCTAAGTCACAGAGTAGCAGATCTGAGTCCGGCTCGATGACGCCGTGCGCTTCGCGCGAGCGTCATCGCACCGGACTCAGCCTGCTCTTTCGAGCCCTGATTTTCAGTCGAACGTGAAGGCGCTCGGGCACATGCGCTGAAGCGCGCAGCCGCGGCAATCCGGGTGGCGCGCGTGGCAGGTGCGCCGGCCGTGCCGGAGCAGGTTCAGGTGGAACTCGAGCTCCTCCCCGGGCGGCGTGATCGCGAGCATCGTGTCGTGGAGCTCCACGAAGCCCGCGCCGGGGCGGAACAGGCGCAGCCGCAAGCCCACCCGCGAGACATGGGTGTCGACGGGCACGTCGTGCAGCCCGAACGCGAACAGCAGCACGCATGCCGCCGTCTTTCGCCCCACGCCCGGGAGACCCGTGAGGTAATCCTGCCCTCCAGCCACTGGCTGGCTGGCCAGCCAGTCCAAAGAGAGAGTCCGATCGGGGGAGGTCGCCGTGATCGCCCGCAGGATCGACTTGATCCGCGCCGACTTCACCTTCGAGATGCCGCCGGGGCGGATCGCTTCCTCGATCTCGTCGACAGACGCGTCCCTGACTTCGTCCCACGAGGGAAACCGCTCGCGCAGCGCCAGATACGCGACGTCCCGGTTCCGGTCGTTGGTCGATTGCGAAAGCACCGTGAGGATCAGCTCGGCGATCGGATGGCGGTGTGGCTTGGCCTGGGGGATGCCGTAGACGAGGCGGAGACGATCGCGGACCGCACGGACGCGGCGGGGCGTCGGACGCCGCCACTCCTCCGCGGTGCTAGTCAAGCGCTCCCCACCGCTGACACGCGGCGGCCGACGCCTCGACCGCCTCGGGCAGCCAGGCCGCGACCGCCGGCGGGTAGAAGTCGGTGATCGTGAGCTGCGCGAGCAGGACGCCCGTGAGGACGTCCCCGGCGCCGATCGTGCTGAGAACGCTGACCGGGACGCCGGGCACGTCGGCACGGACCTCGCCACGGAGGATCGCGCCGTCCATCCCGAGCGTCACCACGGCCATCCGGGCACCGGCCTTGACCAGCGCCAGGGCCGCCCGCTCCGGGTCCTCCTCTCCGGTCATCACCGTCGCCTCGGCCTCGTTCAGGCGTACGAGCAACGCGCCCGGTACGCACGCGTTGGCGCACGCCGCCGCGTCCGCGCGCGACCGCCACCGGTGAAGCCGCAGGTTGGGATCGAAGATCACGTGCCGGTCCGATTCCAGCGCCAGCTCGCGCGCGCGCATCGTGACCTCGCGCTCCTCGGGTCCGACGAGCGTGTTCGAGCTGATGAACAGAGCGGCCGAGTCACGGACCGCGGCCTCGAGACGGTCCGACAGCGCGTGCACGACGGTCCCGATCTGCTCGCCGTAGATCTGGTAGCGCGCCTCGCCGGCGCCGTTGACGGCGACGATCGCGACCGGCGTTTTCGCGGCGGGGACGAGGCCGAACAATGAGGTGTCGACACCGGCCCCCTGCAGACGTTCGCGGAGCCAGTGGCCCCAGGGATCGTCGCCGGCCCCCCCGGCGAGGGCGACGCTGGCGCCGGCCTGCGCCGCGACCATCGCCACGTTCGCGACCGCGCCACCGAAGTGCGGGACGAAGGCGTCCGCCCCGGCGAGTCCGTCCTCGAGCGGCTTCTCGCAGATCAGGTCCACCAACGCCTCGCCGAGGCACAGAGTGCGCGTCGGCGGCGCGGGCTCACCGGTCCTAATCTCGCTCACAGAAGGGGACGTTATCCTCGCCCGCGGGTGAGCGTCGACGAGCAAACGATCGAACTCGCCGGGTCGCCCGTCTTCTACCGGCGTGCGCCCGGCCCCAGCGATCCCGCCCTCTACCTCCACGGCATCCCGACCAGCTCCGATGACTGGGTCCCGTTCCTGGAGCGTACCGGCGGAATCGCGCCCGACCTGAGCGGTTTTGGCCGGTCGGGCAAAGGCGGCCACCTCGATTACTCGATCGAGGGACACACCCGCTTTGTCCACGACCTGCTCGACGAGCTCGGCGTGGAGCGCGTGAAGCTGGTCGCGAACGACTGGGGCGCGGTCCCCGGACTGGTGTTCGCGCAGCGATATCCCGCTCGGATCGACCGGATCGTGATCTGCAACGGCATCCCGCTGTTCGAGGGATTCAGCTGGCCGCGCCCGGTCCGGCTGTGCCGCCGGCCCGGATTGGGCGAACTGCTGATGGGCGCGACCACACGCGCCATGCTGCGACGAATCCTGGAGCAGGGTGGTCCGTGGCCAGAATCCCGTATCGAGAGCATCTGGGAGCAGTTCGACCAGGGCACGCAGCGGGCCATCCTGCGCCTTTACCGGGACGCCGACGAGCGGCGGCTGACAGAGGCCGGCGCCGGCTTGGGCACGCTCCACGTGCCGGCGCTCGTCCTCTGGGGTCAGCGCGATCCGTGGCTCGCGCCAGAGCTCGGAAGGTCCTATGCGACCCGTCTCGGGAGCGCCACACTGGAGCCGATCGACGAAGCCGGCCACTGGCCATGGCTCGACGATCCCGCCGTGGTCGATCGCGTCGCGGACTTCCTGGGCGGGACCTGATGCGCGCGTACCTCGAACCGAAGTGGATCGCCCCCACCGCCGTCGCGGCGCTGTTCGCGATCGCGTACGTGATCGTCGAGCCGCCTAGCCTCGACCTGGCCGCGCACCTGTTGCGCGCCAAGCTTTTCTCCGCCGAGGGTTTCGGGATCTGGAACAACTGGTGGTACGCCGGCCACAACGTCCCCGGCTACAGCGTCCTGTTCCCGCCGATCGCCGCCCTGCTCACGCCGCAGGTCGCTGCCGGGATCGCGACCACCGGGACGGCGGCGCTGTTCACGCCGCTCGTGCGCCGGCACTTCGGCGAGGACGCCTGGGTTGGCGCCGTGTGGTTCGGGGCAGGGACCGCGATGAACCTGTTCACCGGACGGCTGACGTTCGCGTTCGGGCTCCTCCCCGCGATGGGGATGGCGCTCGCGCTTCAGCGAAAGCGGACCGGCTGGGCGTGCGTGCTGGCGGTCGTCTCGGCACTCGCAAGTCCGGTCGCGGCGCTGTTCGCGGCGCTCGGGGCCGCGGCCTACGCGATCGGCCGCTACATCCGCGAACGCCGCGTCGCCGCGGCGCTGCCGGGCGCGGCGGCCGTCGTCTCGGCGCTGCTTCCCGTGCTCCTGTTGACGATCGCCTTCCCCGAGGGCGGGAGCGAGCCGTTCACGCTCGCCACGCTGTGGCCGGTCATCGCGATCGCGGCGGTCGCGATCGCCGCTGTGCCCCGGCGCGAGTGGACGATCCGAGCGGGGATCGTCCTCTATGCGATCGGGTGCATCATCTCCTACGGGGTCGCCACGCCGGTCGGCAGCAATGCGGCTCGGCTGGGGCCGCTGGTGGCGGGTCCGCTCGCGGCCCTGCTCTGGTACAAGCGGCGGCTGAGGTGGCTGGCGGTCGTGGCGCTGCCGCTCCTGTACTTCCAGTGGCAGGCGCCGATCCGCGATGTGCGCACGTCAGCCGGCGACCCATCGGTGTCGGCCGCCTACTACCAGCCGCTGCTCGCGTTTCTCGGGCGCCAAACGGGCCCTCAGTTCCGGGTCGAGATCCCGTTCACGAGATTCCACTGGGAGGCCTACCAGGTCGCGCCCCGGTTCCCGCTCGCGCGGGGGTGGGAGCGCCAGCTCGACATCAAGTACAACCACCTGTTCTACGGCGGGCCGCTGAACGCCGCCACGTATGACACGTGGCTCCACCAGCTCGCGGTCCGGTTCGTCGCCGTCCCCGACGCGAGCCTCGACTTCTCCGCCCACAAGGAGGTGGCGCTGATCGACCGCGGACTCCCGTACCTGCGCCTCGTCTACCGCACACGCCACTGGCGCGTGTACGCGGTCGCGAATCCCACGCCGATCGTCGGCGGCACGGCCAGGCTGACGGCGCTCGGCCCCAACTCCGTGACAATCGACGTGCATCAGGCGGGAACGGTGCTCGTCCGCGTGCGCTTCTCCCCATATTGGATCCTCGGCGAGGGATCCGGATGCGTGGCGCCGGATGGCGAGTTCACCAAGCTCACGCTCAACCGCCCAGGCCCCGTGAAGATGGTGATCGATTTCTCGATTGGACGCATTGGAGCAACCTCGCCCCGCTGTACGTAGTGATTCTGACACTGACCCAACGGGCAGGATCGGTACGATGGACTGGCCCCCATGCTGCGTTTTCTTCGTCTGATCGAAGCGCGCGTCCTGCCGCGCGGCTGGAAGGACCTACTTCGGCAAATCCTGCTGTTTGTCGCCGCGTTCCTCCTGTACGACCTCGTACGGAGCCTCGCTGACCCCACAACGGGCGAGTACAAGCCGTTCGGGGACGCGATGAAAATCATCGACCTCGAGCGCACGCTCCACATCTTCATCGAGCCGAGCGTCCAGGCGTGGGCGATGAACATGCACTGGCTGATGGATGGCCTCGACTGGATCTACCTCAACGGTCACCTTTTCGTCACGTTGGCGGTCCTGGCGTTCATCTATTTCCGGCGCAACAGATCGTTCTACTTCATCCGCAACACCGTGATGATCGCGATGGGACTGGCGCTGATCGGTTACGCGCTGTACCCGACCGCGCCACCGCGGCTGATGCCGGAGTGGGGCTTCACCGACTCGATCTCGCAGTTCGTCACCGGAGGGACCGGCTGGGTCGACAACGGACCGACGAAGGCGTTCATCAACTTCTATGCGGCCGTCCCCTCGATGCACGTGTGCTTCGCGACGATCGTGGGCGTCTCGATGTACCACCTGACGCGCCGGCGGATCGTGAAGATCGCATGGGCGCTCTATCCGGTGCTCGTGACGTTCGTCGTCGTCGCGACCGCCAACCATTATCTGACCGACGTCTTCCTCGGAGCGCTGACCGCCGGCATCGCCGCGCTGCTTTCGAAGCGCCTGCTCGCCCGGGCCCGTCCCGAGGCGTGGGCGTTCAGTCACGTACCCGCGTAGGGCAGAATCGTCTAAATGGCCGAGCAGACAGAGCCGGACGTCCGGACGCGGCGTCCGCGCCGCAGTCGCGCGCCCCGCGACCGGCCCACGACGCAGGAGTTGATGCGGGAGCGGCTGATCGAATCGCGGCTCACGCCCAACGCGATCTCGCTCACCGGCTTCGCGCTCAACCTCGCCGCGGCGGCGCTCGTCGTCGGCCGCCTGTTCTTTCTCGCCGGAATCGCGTTCATCATCGGTTCGGTGATGGACACGCTCGACGGCCGCTACTCGCGGATGTCAGGAAAGGGAACGCCGTTCGGGGCGTTCCTTGACTCGACGCTAGACCGGCTCGAGGAGGGGATCGTGCTGATCGCAGTCGCGGCGTACTTCGCCTCGCGCCACGACCAGGTGGCGGTTGCCGCGGTCGTCGCCGCCGTGCTGTTCTCGCTGATGGTCTCCTACACCCGAGCGCGGGCCGAGGCGTTGGGCGTCTCGTGCAAGGTCGGGCTGGCGACGCGACCGGTCCGCGTCGTGATCCTGTCGGCCGGATTGGTCTTCGCCAAGGGGGCCTCGCTGGGCAATTTCGAGCTCCTGGCCCCGGCCGTCTACGTGCTCGCGGCGTTGACGCTCGTCACGATGATTCAGCGGATCGTCTACGTGCACGGCCAGCTTGCGCGCGCCGACGACGTGTAACAAAGTCGCCTCTGCGGAATACGTAGAACGACTGTCTGCGCAGCGAATCGCGCGCAGACTCATCTTTCGAGAAGGGATTTGACAGTGAGCAGCAGCAACGGTTCCAGCAACGGCGCCGGCCGCTACCAGCAGGACAAGGTCCGCGTGGCGATCATTGGCGTCGGCAACTGCGCGAGCTCGTTCGTGCAGGGAGTCCACTACTACCGCAACGCCGACCCAAGCGAGTCCGTGCCCGGCCTGATGCACGTCGACCTCGGCGGCTACCACGTACGCGACATCGAGTTCAGCGCCGCGTTCGACATCGACGTAGACAAGGTCGGCAAGGATCTTTCAGAGGCCATTTTCTCCGGCCAGAACAACACGCTCAAGTTCGCCGATGAGGTGCCCAAGCTCGGAATACCGGTCCAGCGCGGCATGACCCACGACGGGCTCGGCAAGTACCTCAAGCAGAAGATCACGAAGGCGCCGGGCCCGACCGCCGACATCGTCGAGATCCTGAAGGAGACGAGGACCGACGTCGTCGTCTCCTATCTGCCGGTCGGCTCCGAGACGGCGACCAAGTGGTACGTCGAGCAGATCCTCGAGGCCGGCTGCGGGTTCGTCAACTGCATCCCCGTGTTCATCGCCCGCGAGGAGTACTGGGACAAGCGGTTCAAGAAGGCCGGGTTGCCCGTCGTCGGCGACGACATCAAGTCGCAGGTCGGCGCGACGATCGTGCACCGCGCGCTCGCGCGCCTGTTCCACGACCGCGGCGTCAAGCTGCTGCGCACCTCGCAGCTCAACGTCGGCGGGAACATGGACTTCTACAACATGCTCGAACGCGAGCGGCTGGAGTCCAAGAAGATCTCCAAGACGAACGCGGTGACCTCGATCGTGGGCCACGAGCTCCCCCCCGATGACGTCCACGTCGGACCGTCCGACTACGTGCCGTGGTTGACGGACCGCAAGTGGGCGCACATTCGCCTCGAGGGCCAGGCGTTCGGCGATGTGCCCCTGACCGCCGAGCTGAAGCTCGAGGTGTGGGACTCGCCGAACTCCGCCGGGATCGTGATCGACGCCACCCGGTGCTGCAAGCTGGCGCTCAACAACGGCCTCTCGGGCCAGCTCGACGGACCCAGCTCCTATCTGATGAAGTCGCCGATGCACCAGCGACCGGACTCCGAGGCGCGCGAGCTCACCGAGGCGTTCATCGCCAAGTACGCGCGCAAGTCGCTCGCGAAGTCGGACAAGAAGCGGACAGCCGCGACCACGTAGGGAGCTTTATCCTCACCGCGTGTCCGCGCGGCTGGCGATAGCCCAGGTGACGCCGTTCGCCTGGGAAGCTCGCAACGAGGTCAACCACTACGTCGCTCGGGTTTCGGACGAGCTGGCCCGGCACGGCCATCGGGTGCTGATCGTGGCGCCCTCGGAGTCGGGCGAGCTGGTGAGGGACAGCCGACGGGCGATCCGCGGTCGTCCGGAGGAGCTGCTCGAGCGAGCGGCCGGAAAGCCGCTCGTGCTCGGGGTCGGCGAGGTGCTGTCGTTCTCGCCGGCGCGGCGCCGGAGCGCGTCGCTTCCCGTCGACGTCGCCCGCACGATCGAGGAGGCGCTGACGACGCTCTCGCTCGACCTCGTTCACGTCCACGAGCCGTTCGCGCCGAGCGCCTCGAGCGTCGCGCTACGCCAGTCGCGCGCCCTGAACGTGGGCAGCTTCCACGCCCCGACCGAGCGGATCGTCTCGACGCAGCTGGCGCGAGGCCTGTCGCGGCTGCTCCTCGCCCGGCTTGACGCCCGGACCGCGAGCTATCGGTCCACGCGGGACCTGATGCAGCGCTACTTCCCCAGCGAATACGAGGTGATCGCGCCCGGTGCCGACGTGGCGCCCGTCCACGAGGAATCGGATCCCGTCGAACTCGTGATGGTCGCCGTGGAGGAGCGGGCCGCGCTGCGGACGCTGTTGCGCGCGCTCCGGGGAATCCCCCACGATCTCGACTGGCACGCCACGATCTTCTCGCCGCGCCCTCTCGCCGCCCCGGCGACGCTCGGCCACCTGCTGCACGAGCGGGTCCGCTTCGCGAGCGCGCCCGAGATGACCCAGGACGAGGCGATCGGGCTCGGCGACATCGTCGTGCTCGCTTCCGAGGGGGTCCGGCCCGCGCCGGGGATCCTCGTACAGGCGATCGCCGCCGGCGCGATCCCGGTCACCTCGCGGCTGCCGGCCTACGACGAGCTGCTCTCGGGCGGCGAGTACGGGCTGGAGTTCGAGCCGGCCGACGTGCAGACGCTCGGCGCACATCTGTCCTCGCTGATCTCCGATCCGGGCCTGCGGGCGCGGCTGCGGTCCCGGGGCGATCGGCTGCGCGCGACGTTCTCGTGGTCGAGGGTGGCCGACGAGCTCGAGGGGCTCTACGGCGGGCTCGTCGCCCGCCGCCACGACAACGGCGGCAGCCCACGCCTGCAGGCGAAGCTCGCCTCGCGCCGGCTGATCGACGTCGATCTGCACATGCATACCGATCACTCCTACGACTGCGCCACGCCGGTCGAGGTCCTGCTGGCGGAGGCCCGGGCCCGCGGGCTGGGCGCCGTCGCGGTCACCGATCACAACGAGATCTCCGGCGCCCTCGATGCGCGCGAGAAGGCCGACGGCGTCACGGTGATCGTCGGCGAGGAGGTCAAGACCGCCGACCAGGGCGAGGTGATCGGCCTGTTCATCGAGGAGAAGATCCCGCGCGGGATGACCCTCCAGGAGACGATCGCCGAGATCAAGCGCCAGGGCGGGCTCGTCTACGTGCCCCACCCGTTCGATCGCCTGCACTCGGTCCCCGACTACGAGCATCTGCTCGACGTGCTCGACGAGGTCGACGCGATCGAGGTCTTCAATCCCCGGGTCGCGATCTCCGAGTTCAACGACGAAGCCGTCCGGTTCGCGGCCAAGTACCGGATCCCCGCCGGCGCCGGTTCGGACGCTCACGTTCCGCAGGGTCTCGGCTCGGTACGGATCCGGATGCGCGAGTTCGACGGCCCCGACGAGTTCCTCCAATCGCTGCGCGACGCGGACATAATGCGCAACCCAGCCAGCCTGCTGTACGTGCAGGCTTTGAAGTTCCTCCAGACCAAGGCACTCCCCGAAGGCGCGCGCAGAGCCTCGAGAGAACGCCGGGTTCGCAGGGTCACGGGACGAAACTTGCGCAACTCCTGATGCACTCGCAAGGACAAGCTCGCCAGCCGTCCAATCCGAGGGGCATGCCCGCGACCGACGACGAGATCCGCGAGAAGTACCTCGAGCGGGCGATCCGTGAGCTCAACGCGTTCGCCCGCGAGCTCCAGGCCTGCCCCCACTGCCCCCGCGGCCAGCTGATGCCGGTGCTCGGCTCCGGCCACCCGCAGGCGGACATCTTCCTCCTCAAGTACGCCGCCAAGCCGGCGGAGGTCGAGGAAGGGGTCGCCTTCTACGGGCGCACCGGCAACGCGCTGATGAAGTCATTGAAACGGCTCCAGATCGACCCGCTGGCGGTGTACGGGACGCTGTGCGTGAAGTGCCCGGTCGCCGACCCCGCGATGGCCGACCCGTCCTGCATCGCGCGGCTCGCCGAGGAGATCGCGATCGTCCAGCCGAAGATCGTCGTGGTCATGGGGCCCGAGGCGTTGGCGGTCCTGAATGAGCTCGACGTGCCGCTCGGGCGCGAGCTGACCGCCTCGCCGGGTGTGGTTCAGATCCTCACCCCCTCGATCGACGCCCTGTATGTCCCGAACATCGATGACGCGCTCGACGAGGACAGCGCCAAGCGCGAGTTCTGGGCGGCGTTCAGGGTGCTCGGGCAGTGGTGGGCGGACCTACCGCCCTATTAGGGGCTCTGCCTCCAGGGTCGGAGGCGGGTGGCGCTGTGTATCGCCGGCTACTCGCCCTCGATGAAGCCCGCGTCGTCGGCGGCGAGCCCGGGCTCGTCCTCTGCCGCGTGGATCGAGCAGAGCGCCGGACCGCCTGACTCCATCGCCGCCTGGATCTCCTGCGCGGTGAGCTTGGCACCGCACTCCTCGCAGCGGTCACCGAGTTGTTCGAGCGTGTGCTCCTCGAGACTCATCGGCCGAGTCTAACCCGGCTCGTTCATCTCAAGGACGATGTTTCCGAACTTATGGCCGGCGGCGAAGCGCTCGTAGGCCGCCTCGGCCTCCTCGAGCGGGAAGCTCGCGGCGATCGGGACTCTCACGGTGCCCTGGGCGAGGAGGGGGAGGACGCTGCGCTCTACCGCCCGGGCGGTCAGCGCCTTTTCCTCGAGCGGTCGCGGCCGCAGCGTCGAGCCGTTGATCCGGGCGCGCTTGCCCATCAGCATCCCGAGGTTCAGCTCGCCGGTCGCGCCGGCGCTGATCCCGATCACGGCGATCCGGCCGCCGGTGTTCAGGGCGGTCAGGTTCTCCGCCAGGTTGGGCGCGCCGACCAGCTCGAGGATCACGTCGAACGGCCCGTACTGCGCGAAGCCCTCGGGCTCGATCACCTCCGCGCCCAAGGCCGCGACCTCGCCGCGGTGCTCGGCGGCGCGGACGGTCGCCGTCACCCTGGCCCCGGCCGCGCGCCCGAGCTGGATCGCGGCCGTGCCGACGCCACCGGCGCCACCGTGGACGAGCAGCCGCTCACCTAAGCGCAGCCCGGCCTGGGTGAAGACGGCGTCGTGGGCCGTCGTGAACACCTCGGGAACGGCGCCGGCCTCGAGCCAGCTCAGGTTGTCCGGCACCGGCATCAGGATCCGCTCGTGGACCACGGCCAGGTCGGCCTGAGCGCCACCGGCGACGATCCCCATCACCCGGTCTCCATCCTTGAACCGGTCGGCGCCGGTGCCGCGCCTCAGCACCTCGCCCGCGAGCTCGAGGCCCGGGATGTCCTGCGGAGCGCCGGGTGGGGCGGGGTAGTGGCCCCGGCGCTGCATCATGTCGGCGCCATTCAGCCCAGCGGCCCGGACGCGGACGAGCACCTCGCCGGCGCCTGGCGTCGGATCTGGATGGTCCTCGACGACGAGGTTGGAGTCGCGGATCGTGACGGCGCGCATCGCTGCGGCGGAACCCTAGCTGGCGCGGGGCGGTGGCGGTCGACTCTCGGCCCGCGGGCGCTCTAGCGCCCGCTGCCTCGGTCTGCGATCGGCTCGGTAAACGGCAGCAGGGAAGGAGGGTGGGTGAGGGCTTCGGCGGGTCGCCTGAGCTCGGTGGTCGACCTGCTTCTAGGCCCCAACCCGGGACTTTGTGCCGAGAGTGTCACGGGAACCTGCACAGCACGACAATCCCGGCCCGAATAGCGAGGCCTGTCGAGCTATGCATCATCCATGAAGAGCATGCGTAATACGACAGGGCTCGCGTCTGGCGCCGGTGTTGTCGTGCTATGCAGGTTCTGACGGGCGCGATGGCGCCGGCTCCCCCTCATCTTCCCCGGCGCCGTTAAACGGGCCGACGCGAAACCGGAGCGCCGGCCGCTCGAAAGCGCCTATTCCCTCACGAACGCCGCCACGCACTCGATGTGTGGCGTCTGGGGGAACATGTCGACCGGCCGAACCCGGGTGAGCTTGTAGCCGGCCTCGACGAGCTGGGCGGCGTTCGGCGCCAGCGTCGTCGGATTACAGGACACGTACACGATCCGCTTTGGCGCGCATTCGATCATCCGCCGCACGACCTTCTGGGAGAGGCCCGCGCGTGGCGGGTCGACGAGCAGCACGTCGGGCCGGCCGGCGGTCGAGACGAGCTCGCGCAGTGCGAGGCGGACGTCGCCGGCGAAGAACCGCGCGTTCTCAATCTCGTTGAGGCGGGCGTTCGCGATCGCGTCCGCGACCGCCTCCTCGACGATCTCGAGCCCCCACACCTCTGCAACGCGTGGCGCCAGCACCAGGCCGATCGTCCCGATCCCGCAGTACAGGTCGAAGACGCGGTCGAAGCTGCCGAGCTGCGCGTAGTCGATCGCTACGCCGTAGAGCTGCTCGGCCATCTCGGTGTTGGTCTGCATGAACGCCTGCGGAGAGATCCGGAGCCGGATCCCGCCGAGCTCTTCCTCGAGCCGGTCCTCGCCGGCGAGGAGCTCCGTCTCGCCGCCCTGCGTGGTCTCGCCGGCGCTCTCGAGCCGCGTCCACAGGACGCTCGTGTCCGGTCCGGCCACGGCAGCGAGGCCGTCGCGGTCGAGCTCGCCGGGCGCGGTGACCAGCCGGACCTGAAGCTGGCCGGTGCGGCGGCCCTCGCGGACGACCAGGTTGCGCAGCTCCCCCTCGCCCGAACGGCGGTCGTAGGCGTTCAGGCCGTTCGCGCGGCACCACCGCACGACGCGTTCGCGGGCGTCGTTGCCGCGCTCGGACGCGAGCAGGCAGTCCTCGATCTCGACGATCTCGTCCCACCGCCCGGGCGCGTGAAAGCCGCAGATCAGACGCCCGCCGGGGTCGGTGCCGAACGAGTACTCGAGCTTGTTGCGGTAGCGCCACGTTTCCAGCGCCGGGACGATCGGCTCGAGGACGTAGTCGTGCAGCTTTCCGATCCGCACGAGGGCGTCGTTCACCTGTGCCTGCTTGACCTCCAGCTGGCGCTCGTATGGCAGGACCTGCCACGGGGCGCCGGGATGGCTCGCGCGCGGCTCGATCCGGTCGGGACTGGGCTGTAGGAGCTCGACGGCGCGAGCCTCGGCGTAAGCCCGCTTTGACTTGCTGACGACCGCGCGGACGCGATCTCCCGGCATCCCGCCCTGGACGAACACGACGTACCCGTCGAGCCGGGCGACCCCGGCTCCCCCGAACGCGAGCGCGTCGACGTCGAGCTCGAGCTCGTCCCCGCGGGCGGGACGCTTTGCTGTGGCCTGGAATTCCATCCGCTCTAGCATGGCAGCCATGGACCTGGCCGCCTACCGGGCCTCGGCGGAGGCGTTCTCCTCAGAGCTGACGAACGCGTATTACCGCCATTACTCGGGACTGGACGCCGAATACGCGCTCGAGCCGATCTACGAGCGCCACGCGGAGCTGTTCGAGCGAGCTTCCGTCGATGAGCTACGCGAGCTCCTGAGCACCGCGACGGCGGACAGCGACGAGCACCGGCGACTCACGATGCTGCTCGACTTCGCGGTCCAGGGGTACATCGGGCAGGCGACGAAGGACCTCGAGGCAGCGCTCGCGCGACGCGAGGCGGGGCTGTCGCTCGAGGTCGACGGCCGGGCGATCGGGTTCAGGGAGTCGCACGTCGTCCAGGCCAACGAGCCCGACGCGGGACGGCGGGCGGAGATCGAGGAGCAGCGCCTCGCGGCCACCGACGAGCACCTCAATCCCCTCTACTACGAGCTGACCTCGCGCCAGCACGACCACGCGGCGTTGCTCGGATACGGGAGCTACCGAGAGATGTGCCAGCAGTGCAAGGGGATCGACCTGACCGCGCTCCAGGCGCAGACCGACGCGTTCGCGGCGGCGACCGCGGACGACTATCCCGCCGTGGTCGGGCCCGAGCTTCGGCGGACGCTCGGCTTCGGCATGCGCGACCTGCGGCGGTCCGATCTTCCGCGGTTCTTCCGAGCGGCCGTTGAGGACGGGCTGTTCCCGGCCGACCGGCTGATCGCGAGCCTGCTCGAGACGCTGCGCGGGTTGGGCATCGGCGAGCAGGCAAACGTGGTCCTCGACGTCGAGGCCCGGCCGAACAAGTCGCCACGCGCCTTCTGCGCCCCGGTGCGCGTGCCGCAGGAGGTGTATCTGGTGATCGCGCCCGTCGGCGGCCGGGACGACTTCTCGGCGCTCTTCCACGAGGCGGGGCACACCGAGCACTACGCCCATGTCGACCCAGAGCTGCCGTTCGAGTTCCGCTATCTCGGCGACAACTCGATCACCGAGGCGTTCGCGTTCCTGCTCGAGCACCTCGTCGAGGATCCGGTGTGGCTCGAGCGACGGCTGGGGGTGCCCGACCCGGCGGATGCGATCTCCTACGCGCGCGCTAACCGGCTCGTCTACCTGCGTCGGTACGCCGCGAAGCTCGCCTACGAGATGGAGCTCCACGGGCCCGGAGACTCGCTCGACCAGTTCGCCGAGCGGTACGGGACGCTGCTCGCTGGCGCACTCCAGATCGAGTGGGCCAACCAGACGTTCCTCGCGGACGTCGATCCCGGGTTCTATTGCGCGTGCTACCTGCGCGCCTGGGCGCTGGAGACCCATCTGCGTTCCTACCTGCGCCAGGAGTACGGCCCGACGTGGTTCGAGTCCGCCGAGGCGGGCGCCGTGCTCCGCTCGATCTGGAGCGAGGGGCAGCGGCTGACCCCCGACGAACTGCTCGAACGGCTGAACGGGGAACGCCTGGAGTTCGGCGTCCTTGCCCGAGACCTCGGGCTAGGCTAGGGCCCGCTCGATCGCGTCGAGCACGGTCTTGCGGTTCGCGTGGCGCCGTTCGTAGTCGCGCACCTTGCGCAGGTCGGCCGGCTTCAGTCCCGCCAGGCGCTGATCGACCTGCCCCGCCGTCAGCTCGTCGTAGCCACGGATGGGAAACGACGGCCCGACGCCAACCGTCCGGCGCTCGAGGTCCTTGAGGAGATCGTCCGTTTCCTGGCGTCCGCGGTTGACGAGCTCGAGCACCAGCTCGTCGGCGTCGGCGCGGGTGACTCGTCCTCGGTCAACCGCCTCATCGAGTGTCTGTCGGATCCGCTCGGGGCTGATCAGCAACAGGTCGAGCGGCTTGATGATCCGCTCCGCGAGCTGCTCGCCGAGGTTGGGGGCCGGGCCGGCATTGGCGCTCCGTGGCCGGGCCGCCTGCTCTCGCGAGCCGGACGCTCCCGAACGGGCAGACGACTTTGATCTCGGTGCGGGCATGTTCCCGTGGTCTCCTCCTCGATGAGCTCGTGGCGAGCGTACCGCAGGTGCCTGCTACCCCCCGACGAGCAGCTCCAGTAGCGCCTTCTGCGCGTGGCGGCGATTTTCGGCCTGATCCCAGATCCGCTGCCGCGGCCCGTACAGGACGTCTTCGGTGATCTCCTCGCCCGGATGGGCGGGCAGGCAGTGGAGGGCGATCGCGTTCGGCAATGCGAGGTCGAGCAGGGCGTCATCGAGCCGATATGGCCCCAGCGCCCGCCGGCGCACGCCCGCGGTCTGGGGATCGTCGCTCATGCTGACCCACACATCGGTGTAGAGCGCGTCGGCCCCGCTGGCCGCCTCCTCGGGATCGCCGGTGAGCACCGCCCCGGCGGTGGGTTCGAGCTGGTAGCCGGGGGGCGAGGCGATCCGCACCTCGACGCCCGCGAGCCCGCCGACGATCGCGAGCGAGCGAGCCACGTTGTTGCCATCACCGACGTAAGCGAGGGTCAGGCCTTCCAGCGCGCCGAACTCCTCGCGCAGAGTCAGCAGATCGGCGATGGCCTGGCACGGATGATGGCCCGCCGTGAGCATGTTGACGACCGGGACCGTCGCGTGGCGGGCGAGTTCCTCGACGATCTCGTCCGGCCCCGTGCGGATCCCGATCGCCGCGGCCTGGCGAGAGAGCACGTAAGCGGTGTCTCGGATCGACTCGCCGCGGGTGAGCTGGAGATCGTCGGTGCGCAGGACCATCGGATTGCCGCCGAGCTCGGCGATCCCCGCCTGAAACGACACCCGCGTGCGCGTCGAGGGCCGCTCGAAGATCAGCGCCACCGATCGGCGCAGCAGCGCGTCCGAGCTGAGCGGAGCGGTCTTCAGCTCGAGCGCGCGCTCGATGAGCTCGTGCAGCTCCTGAGCGCTGAGCTCGGCTCCGGTGAGAAAGTGCCGAGTCAAGTGCGGCAGTCTACGTGCGAGTGCGCGTCCTCACCTGGAATCTCAAGCACGGTCGCTCGGTGCCAGGCTCGGGCCGGGATCTGTTCGCGGAGTTCTGCTCGGCGCTGCGCGGCTGGGATTGGCAGGTCGCACTGCTCCAGGAGGTCCCGCCGTGGTGGCCGCCGATGCTCGCGGACGGAGTCGGCGCGGCCGAGCGGCACGTACTCACCTCGCGCAATTCGCTGTTGTCGCTGCGGCGCACGATCGCAACCCGCTGGCCGGACGCGATCAAGTCAAACGGCGGCGGGTGCAACGCGATCCTGGTGCGGAGCGGCTCGATCACCTGGCACCGGAGCCGACGAGTCTCGGTACTCCCGGAACGGCGGTGGGTCCACGCGGTCGGGCTGGGAGGCATTTGCGTCGCCAATCTGCACGTGGGGGCCTCGGCCGGGCAGGCGAGGCTCGCCGCGGCGACGGCCGCCCATTGGGCGGGCCGCTCGGAGGTGATCCTCGGGGGGGACTTCAACCTGCCCCTGCTCTCGCTCGACGGGTTCCGGTGGGCCGGGGGCTACGGCGTGGACCACGTATACGTTCGCGGTATGGGCCGGCCCGTTTCCGAGACGCGGGTCCTCGACGGCGGTCACCTGTCCGATCACGCGCCGGTGCTCGTGACCGTCACACCCCCCGCGCCGTCCTCAACCCGAACCCCCTGAGGACGAGCAGCGCCTTCTCGCCCAGGGTCCCGCGGCCGGGCAGGATCCCCAGCTGCGTCGCGGCGCCGTAGAGGTCGTAGAAGGCACGGACGCGAAACAGCCGCTCGCCGCGGAGCTCGCAGTAGAAGATGCAGTGCACGACGATGAACCGATTGGTCGCGGGCAGTCCCTCGAGTGGCCCGCGGTGGGTCGCGACGAGCTTGACCGGGGCAGCCACAAACTTCTCGTTCCTGAGCCGCTCCCCCGTTCGCTCGACCCGTGCGTCGGGAAACGCCTCCCACAGGCGGGCGGCGTGGCGGCCGAGCTCGTCCGCGCCCTGAAGCGGCTCGCCCGTCAACGGGTCCTCGTAGTGGAAGTCGGGGGCGAGGAGCTCCTCGAACGCCGACGGGTCCTTGCCGCTCCAGGCCGCCTCCCAGGCATCCATCAGGTCGTCTACGTCGCCCACTGAGCTCACTACATCGCCCACCGAGCTCACTCCGAGCTAGTCGGGGCGTCGAACACGGGCAGACCCTGGGCCGAGGTCGAGGCCTCGGCGTAGCGCCGGCGCGGGATCCGACCCGCGCCGCGCGCGAGCACGCCGGCCTGGACCGCGAGCTTGATCGCGTGCGCCATCGCGACCGGGTCGTGAGCGCGCGAGATCGCGCTCGCGCACAACACCGCATCGCAGCCGAGCTCCATCGCCAGCGCCGCATCGGACGCGGTGCCGACGCCGGCGTCGAGCACCACCGGCACGCTCGCGTGCTCGACGATGATCGAGATGTTGTAGGAATTGCAGATCCCCATCCCGCTCCCGATGGGGGATCCGAGCGGCATCACCGCGGCGCAACCGGCATCCTCGAGGCGACGCGCCAGAACGGGATCGTCGGTCGTGTACGGCAGCACGACGAAGCCGTCGTCGACGAGCTCCTCGGCCGCCGCCACCAGTTCGACGGCGTCGGGCAACAGGGTGCGGTCGTCGCCGATCACCTCGAGCTTGATCCAGTCCGTCTCAAACGCCTCCCGCGCGAGCTGCGCCGTGACGATCGCGTCACGGGCGGTGAAGCAGCCGGCCGTGTTCGGCAGCACCTCGACCCCGGTTCGGCCGAGGACGTCGAGGATCGAACCGCGCGCTGAGGGGTCGAGCCTCCGGAGCGCGACGGTGCACATCTCCGCGCCCGACACGTCGAGGGCCTGGGCCAGCACCTCGTGGTTGGCGAAGCCTCCGGTGCCGAGGATCAGACGAGACTGAAATGCGCGGTCGGCGATCTGAAACTGGTCGGTCACGATCTTCATCCTCCCTGAACCGCGGCGACAACCTCAACCAGGGCGCCGTCCGTCAGCTCCGTTGTCCTCCATGCTCCGCGCGGGACGACCTCGCCCGCCACCGCCACCGCCACACCGCGCCCCTCGGGAGCGTCGCTCAGGAGCGCGACGAGCCCCT
The DNA here is from genome assembly GCA_963810015.1 of uncultured Solirubrobacterales bacterium. Lineage (GTDB taxonomy): Bacteria > Actinomycetota > Thermoleophilia > Solirubrobacterales > Solirubrobacteraceae > Palsa-465. The sequence goes on along the minus strand of CAWEMC010000024.1, from coordinate 994,810 downwards.
CGACCGTCACGCCGGCCGGCAGCTCGCGTCGCTCACCATTGACCGACACGACCACCGTCAGACCTCCAGCGGCACGTCGGCGAAGCGCAGCGGGCTGAATTCGGCGGCGAGCTCGGACGGCTCCTCCCCGGTCAGCGCGGCGACCATGATCTCGGCCGTGATCGGCGTGAGCAGGATTCCGTGGCGGTAGTGGCCGGTCGCCCAATGCAGGCCGGGGATCGGCGACGGGCCGATCGCGGGGGCGTTGTCCGGCGTCCCCGGCCGCAGCCCCGCGGACAGCTCGTCGATCACGAGCTCGCTCACGCCGGGCACCAGCTCGATCGCGTCGCGAAGCAGCTCGAAAACCGCCCCGCCGGTCACGGTCGTATCGAACCCGCGCTCTTCGCTCGTCGCGCCAAGGACGTAGCGGCCGTCTCCGCGCGGCACGATGTAAGACCCCTGCATGCGCAGCACGCGCGTCAGGAGTCCGGCGCCCGCCGGATCGTGGAGCCTCAGGATCTGGCCCTTGACGGGGCGGATCGGGACGCGCGCGTGTGCCGGGATCCCGTCGATCGACGAGGACCACACGCCCGCGGCGACGACGACCTGCTCCGCGCCCACGCGCTCGCCTCCGTCGAGGCGGAGCCCGGCTACCCGCCCGCCATTGAGGAGCAACTCGCTCACCTCGGCGCCGGTCCGCACCGCGCCGCCGGCACGGCTCACGGCCGCGCCAAGCGCCCGGGCCAGCTTGCGCGGGTCGATCACGTGGTCCTCGGGCATCTCAAGCGCCAGCCGCAGCGTCGGCGCGAGCGCCGGCTCGAGCCGCCTCGCCTCGCTCGCCCGCAGCCGTCTCACCGCGAGGCCGAGGTGCTCGCGCATGGCCAGCTCGTGAGAGAGCGCCGCGGCTTCGTCGCCGTCGCGGGCGACGAGCAGCGTGCCACAGGGCAGGTAGCCGGGGTCCAGACCGGAGACGCCGGCGAGCTCCGAGGCGAAGGCCGGGTACGCCCGCGCGCTCGCGAGCGTCAGGGGCAGCAGGGAGCGCTCGACGAGCTTGGCCTCGGCGATCGGCGCGATCATCCCGGCGGCGACACGCGAGGTCCCGCTCCCGAGCTCGCCGCGCTCGAGCACCGCGACACGCAAGCCCCGCTCCGCGGCGCGCCACGCAACCGCGAGACCGATGGCGCCGCCGCCGATGACCGCGACATCGAATGATCTGGTTGGGTTGGACAAGCTCGCTTCCTCCGCCGGCATTACCCGGGTCAGGTTCAGACGGTCGGCGGATCTCGGTCCGCCCTCTCAGCCCGGCTCCAGGGCTCCCGTTGCGTCAATGCTAGCGCGGCGCTCCTGCCAGACTTGGAGCGTGCGCGACCGTCGCCAGCTACTTACCGATGCCCGGCTCTACCTGGTTTGTGACGACCGCCCCGATGACTTTCTCGTGGCCGCGCTCCGGGGAGGTGTCGACATCGTCCAGCTGCGCATGAAGGACGCCGGCGACGAGGAGATCGTCTCCGCCGGGCAGCGGTTCGCGGCGGTCTGCGCCGAGCGCGATGCGCTGCTGATCCTCAACGACCGACCTGACCTCGTGGCGGCGGTGGACGCCGACGGCGTCCACGTGGGCCAGGACGACGTGCCGGTGGCGCGCGCACGCGCGCTCGTCGGCGGGGATCGACTCGTCGGCCTGTCGACCCATTCCCCGCTTCAGATCGATCGGGCTGAAAACGTCGACTACGTCGGGGTCGGGCCGGTCAACGCCACCCCCACGAAGCCAGGCCGTCCCGCGGTCGGAACCGAGCTCGTGCGCTACGCGGCTGAGCACGCGCGGATCCCGTTCTTCGCGATCGGCGGGATCGGCGTGGACAACGTCGGGGCGGTGCTCGGAGCCGGAGCGAGCCGGATCGCGGTGGTGCGAGCGCTGACGCTCGCCGATGACCCGGAAACGACGGCCCGCGAGCTACGCGCCGAGCTCGAGACGGCAGGGAGGGAGCGCGTTGGGCCAGCGTAGCCGTAAGCGAGGGCGTCGCGAGAAGCCGGCGGGCGGGTCCATCGCCACGACCCAGAGCGCCAAGCCACCCTCGCGCTCCGAGCAGCGCGACGCGGCCGTTCGAGCCTCCCTGGAGCCGATGGCCCCAGGCGAGCGACCGGTGGCGATCTGGGTCGCGACGTTGCTCGCCCTGATGGTCGGTGTCGGCAATCTCGTCGACGTGCTCCTGGGCGGCCGGATCACCGTCGGCCGCAGCCATGCCGGCGTCGGCGGGGTCGTGCTGTTCTCGGCGATGATGGTCGTCTGTGCCGTCGGAATGTGGAAGCTGCGCTACTGGGCGGTGCTGGGCTTCCAGGCCATCCTCGCGCTCGTGATCCTGCTTTTTTCGCTCTACCTCATCAGGGCCAGCAACCTCCTCGGGTTCGTGTTCGCGACGGCGGTCGTGCTCGGTGGCGGCTTTCTCTTCTACAAGCTCGTCCGCACGCTCAGCCGCATCCAGATGCCCAAGTACCCGGGCCCCTGAAGGCCTTTGATATAGGCTCAGTGGCAATGGCAGAGGCTTCGTATGACTGCGTCGTGATCGGGTCTGGCCCGGGCGGCTACGTCGCCGCGATTCGCGCGGCGCAGCTCGGGATGAAGACGGCGGTGATCGAGAAAGACAAGGTCGGTGGACGTTGCCTGAACTACGCCTGCATCCCCGCCAAAGCGATGCTGCGAGTCGCCGACGTGCTCACCGAGGTCCGCGAGGCCGGCGATTTCGGAATCCGGGTCGGCCCGCCGGAGATCGACTACAAGGCCGTCGGTGAACGCCGGGAGAAGGTCGTCCATACGCTGACGAGTGGTGTCAGCGGCCTGTTCAAGAAGAACGGGATCGAGCTGATCGAAGACGAGGGGAAGCTCGCCGGCAACCGAACCGTGTCGGTCGGCGATCAGCAGATCGCGGCCAAGACGATCATCCTCGCCACCGGTTCGGTGAAGAGCCCGATCCCCGGCACCGAGTTCGGCGCGCGGGTGATCGGCACCGAGGAAGCTTGGGCCCTACCGGAGCTGCCGAGCTCGATGACGGTCGTCGGCGCCGGCGCCTCGGGATCGGAGATCGCCTCCGGCTACGCGCGTCTCGGCACGGATGTGCTGCTGCTCGAGGCCCTGGACCGCGTCCTCCCGACCGAGGACGCCGACATCTCGAAGGTCGCCGAGCGCGGATTCAAGCGGCAGGGCATCACGATCCACACCGGCACGCTCGTCGAGGACGTGCAACCCGGGGAGTCGAGCGTCACGTGCCGGTTCGGCGATACCACCTACGAGGCCGAATGGTTCGTGATCGCCGCCGGCCGCGCTCCCGATGTCGAGGCGCTGGGGCTCGACGCCGCCGGGGTCAAGCTCGCCGGCGACGGCTTGATCGAGGTCGACGGCGCCATGCGCACCAGCGCCGAGGGCGTCTACGCGATCGGCGATCTCGTGCACGGCCCGGCGCTTGCACACAAGGCCTCGGACGAGGGCATCATCGCCGTCGAGGACGCCGCCGGGCTCGAGACCCACCCGATCGACTACATCGACATTCCGCGGGCGACGTTCTGTACGCCGAACGTTGGCAGCTTCGGGCTGACCGAGGCGCAGGCTCGCGAGGCCGGGCACGACGTCGTCGTCGGCAAGGTCCAGTACGGCGCGGTCGGCGCGGGGACCGTATACGGCGATCGAACCGGGGTGATCAAGATCGTCGGCGACAAGAAGTACGGCGAGCTCGTGGGGGGCCACATCGTCGGGAGTCGCGCGACGGAGCTGATCCAGGAGCTCGTCAACGTGCGCGTGCTCGAGGGTGGCTATCCCGAGCTCGCCAGGACGATCCACGGCCACCCGACGCTGTCCGAGGCGGTCATGGAGGCGGCGCGCGCCGCCGACGGCTGGCTGATCCACGGCTGAGGTGAATCCGACGCCGTCACAGCCGGTCTTCTACTACGACCTCGGCAGTCCCGCCTGTTACCTCGTCGCTGAACGGATCATGGCCAGCCTCCCGGTGGTTCCTGAGTGGGAGCCCGTGCTCGGCTCCAGCATCGGCTTCGACGGCTCCGGGGTGGACCGCGCATCGGTCGAGCAGCAGGCCGAGGAGGACGGCCTGTTGCCGCTGCGCTGGCCCGCCGTGTGGCCGCCGGACGCCCGCCTCGCCGCGCTCGCCGCCACCTACGCCAAGCAGATCGGCCGCGCGGTGGCGTTCTCGCTCGCGTGCTTTCGCCAGGCGTTCGCCGGGGGGCGCGACGTGGGCGATGCCGACACCGTCCTGATCGCCGCCGCCGCGTGCGAGATGCACCCGACCGCGGTGCTCAGGGGGATCCGGCTGCGCTCGGTCGCCGACGCCCTTAAGGGCGCCAACTCGCGCGCGCTGCGCGCATCCGCCTCGACGCTGCCCGCCATCGCGATCGGCGACGAGCTCTATCAAGGAGAGGACGCGCTCGGGGCGGCCGTCGCCGCCCTCGGAGCGCTCACGTGAAGGCGAATCGGGCGTTCGAGCTGATCGTTTCGCGCGGCGGCCGAGAACCGGCGTTCCTCGCCGATCGCGACCGGCTCGATCGCGTCGAGGTCATCTCGATCGACACCGGCGAGGTCGAGCTCTTCTGGGAACTGCCGGCAAAGCAGGCAGCGAAGCTCATCAGGCAGCTCCGCGCCGACCTCTACGAGCTCGATCCCGGCGACTTCATCGAGGCTTGGGAAGGGCGCGACGTCGGCGCCAACCGAGCGCCGTGAGCGCCGTGAGCGGTAATAGGGGCGAGACGCACACCGAGGAGCCGACCCGCGCCCAGCGCACGATCGCCAGGCGCGCGGCGGAGTCGCGGGCGACGGTCCCAGACCTCGAGTCGACGGTCGAGGTCGACATGCTCGCGGCGCTGGCGCTCCAGCAGGCGCGCTCGTGCTCGCTGACCGCGATCCTGGTCAGGGCCTGCGCGCTGGCGCTCCGGGAGGTGCCCAGAGCCAACGGCGCGTACCGCGACGGCCGCTTCGAGCTGTACACGCGGGTCAACCTCGGGCTGGTGGTGGCGGCCGCCGACGGCCTGTCGATCCCCGTCGTCGTCGATGCCGACGAGAAGCCGCTCTCGGAGCTGGCCGAGGAGGTCGACCGGCTCGCGGACCGGGCCGCCGGCGGCGCGCTGACCCCGCCGGAGCTGTCGGGGGCGACGTGCACCCTCTCGGATGTCGGCGCGTATGGGATCGCGAGCGCCTCCCCGGTGATCGTCTCACCGCACGCGGCCGCCGTCGCGACCGGCGCCGTCAGGCCGGTGGCGGCGGTCCGGGACGGGGTGATCGTCCCGGGACACGCGATGACGATCACGCTCGCGGCCGACCACAGGATCCTCTACGGTCAGGAGGCGTACCGCTTCCTGACCGCCATCAAGGGGCACCTGGAGCACGCTGCGGTCTGAGCGTCCGGGGTCGCCCCGGGTCCGCGGCTAGCGCATCACGCCGGTATGACCCAACGAATAGCGCCCCGGCTGTGGGTACACGCAGAGTCCGTGGGGGCCGAAGCCGACGGGTATCTCGTGGATGACCTTGCCGGTTCGCGTGTCGATCGCGTAGACCGTGGCGTTGTAGCGGCCGGAGAGCCACAGCACCCGACCGTTGGCCGAGACGCCGCCCATGTCCGGACTGCCGCCGGGGATCGTCCACGTCGCGACGACCCGTCGCTTGGCGAAGCTCACTACCGAGACCGTTCCCGCCGAGCGGTTTGAGACGTACAGGTCCTTGGCGTCACGGCTCGGGTACAGCCCGTGGGCTCCGGCGCCGGTGTGGATGAAGCCGATCCTGCGGTATGTCCGCGAGTCGAACACCCACAGACCTCCGTAGGTCAGGTCAGCTACGTAGAAGACGCGACCATCGGGAGCTAGCTTGACGTCCTGAGGCGAGGCCCCGGCCGGGAGCGGAATGGTCTTCACGACCCGCTCGGCAGCGACGTCCACGACGATCATGTTCGCTCCGAACTCGCAGCTCACCAACATGAACCGGCCGTCGGCCGTGAAGTCCGCGTGGTTGACGCCGTAGCACTCCGGCACGGCCAGCACGTGGTGAAGCGCCATCGTCTGGGCGTTGCGGAAGTCGATCTCTCGCATCGCCTCGGCCATCACCACCGCGTATTGACCATCAGGCGTGAAGTACATGTTGTACGGGTCCTGCACCGCCACCGGCCGCCCGGGCACCCCATTGTTGGGGTTGATCGGAGTCAGGCTATTGCCCTCATCGTTCGTCACCCACAGCGTCTCGAGGTTGTAGGACGGCACGACGTGCTGTGGGAGCGCGCCGACGGCGAAGTGACGGACGATCTTGAACGTCGAGGGGTCGATCTCGTCGACCGTGTGGCTCCCGCTGTTGGGCACGTAGACGAGCGGCCGGAAATGGCGCACGACGGGCGACAGGTCTCCGGCGCCATCGGCCGCGTAGACGTTGTTGGGGTCCAGCAGTGCTGGAATCTCGAACCGGTGGCGCGTCTGCGCCGGTCGAGCTTGAGCCACGCGATCCCGCACTCGATGCACGGGCAGGTCCCGGTCCGGAGATTCGTCACCGCAGCCGGCGACGACGCCGGCCACTGTGGCAACGATCAAACACGTCAGCAGCCTGAGCGTCGACTTCGTCATCCGCCCACGGCTACCCGCGGGGCCCCTGCGTGCGCACACCCGCATCTTGCCACGACGGAGCGTGGGGGCAGAATTACCCGGTAAATGAATCGAGCAGCGGCGCTTGCCGAGCAACTGAGGCCGGCCATCGGCGATCAGCGCGTGCTCGCGGCGATCGCCGCGATTCCTCGTGAACGGTTCGTCCCGGCGCCGGAGCGCGCCCGCGCGTATTCGAACGTCGCCCTCCCGATCGCCTGTGGCCAGACGATCTCGCAGCCGCTGGTCGTGGCGCGGATGCTCGAGACGCTGGCGCTACAGCGGACTGACCGCGTGCTCGATATCGGCACCGGGTCGGGCTATCACGCGGCGCTGCTGGCGTTGCTCGCCGATCACGTCTGGACGGTCGAGCGCCACCCCGCGCTGAGCCGCGACGCGCAGGCGACGATCGAGGGGCTGGGAATCGACAACGTCACGTTCACCGTCGGGGACGGCTACCAGGGCCTGCCCGAGGAGGCGCCGTTCGACGCGATCAACGTGGCCGCCGCCACCGGCGAATCGGTCCCGCTGGCGCTCGAGGAGCAGCTCGCCGAGGGTGGGCGGCTGGTGGCGCCGGTCGGCGCGTGCGACCAGCATCTGATCCTCACCCGGCTCAGCCACGGCAAGCTGACGCGTACGCGGCTCGAGGCCGTACGGTTCGTGCCGCTCGTGCACGAGTAGGCCGTGACGGGCCGATGCTCGGTGGCGTGGGTGAGCCGGCGGTGCCGCGCGCGGCGGACGGCTCGGATTAAAGGCAGCAGGGAAGGAGGGGTGGACTGCTCTCGTGGGCCAGCTTCCGCCCTGGGCGGCCTGCGGATGGTGCATAGCACGACAATCCCGGCCCGGATGACGAGGCCCGTCGAGTTGTGCACGAGGAGTGTGCGTGGGTCGACAGGGCTCGGATCTGGCGCCGGCTTTGACGCGCCATGCACCATCCCTGTGACACTCTCGACACACTCCGGCACACACTCGCCACATCGCCCTGCCTGAGCGCCCACTCAGGTCGACCTGGGGCTCCGGCGACCCGCCGGCGCCGTCACCCACCCCGTCCCTGCTGCCCCTTTACCGGGCCGCCCACCAATCCAACCCTCGCCGGCCCACCCACGCCATGAAGCCCGGCGATACACAGCCTCGCGCGAGCGGCCCGCTCGGCATCCAGCCTCGCCTGATCGGGCCGCGCGCGAGTCATCCGGCTACCTTCCCGGCCCTCGAGGCAGAGCCCCTATCCGGCCCGCGCCACGGCGTCGACACCCCCGAGCCGCTCCCGCATCACCTCGATCGCGACCGGGTTCGAGTCGATCAGCACGAACCGCCGGTCCAGCTGCCGGCACACGGCCCCGAGCGTGCCCGATCCGGCAAAGGGGTCGAGGCACCAACCGCCGGGGCGCGACGAGGCCGCGACCATCCGGCGCAGCACGCCCTCGGGCTTCTGGGTCGGGTAGCCGGTCTTCTCGCGACCGTTGGTCGGGACGATCGTGTGAAACCACACGTCGGTCGGCCGCTTCCCGCGCGCCGCCTTCTCCGCGCTCACGAGCCCGGGCGCCATGTAGGGCTCGCGCTCGACCGCGTCGGCGTCGAAGTGGTGAGCTCCCGGTGTGCGCACGTAGACGAGGATCGTGTCGTGCTTGGCGGGCCACCGCCGGCGCGGCTTGGCGCCGTAGTCGTAGGTCCAGATCAGCTCGTTGAGGAACGCGTCGCGCCCGAAGATCTCGTCGAGCAGGAGCTTGCAGTAGTGCGCCTCGCGGTAGTCGATGTGGAAGTAGAGCGTGCCGTGGGCGGCCAGCAGCTCGCGGGCGCGACGGAGCCGTGGCTCCAGAAAAGTGAGGTAATCGGCGAATGCGTCGTCATAGCTGAGCGTCTGGAGCAGCCGCGAGGTGTAGCGGCGCCCTCCGAACCCGACGCGCTCGCCGCGCGCGTCGGCGGACACCTCGAGAGTGCGGCGCGCCTGTACGCGCCCCGTGTTGAATGGAGGATCCACGTAGATCAGGTCGAACGCTGCACCCGGCAGCCTTGGAAGGATCGTGGCGTTGTCGGCCGCGATCACCTGGTCGTCGGTGAGAGCGAAATTGTCAGCCGTCGAGTCGATACGCATTCGCGCAACGTACCGTGGCATGCGGTTGACATGCCCCGAAACCGCTAGACTCGGGCCCCCTCGTGTTCGCTGAGTCCGTTCAGCGTGTCCGCCGGTTTGTCTTCGAACGGCGGGTCGCCCGATTCGCTATCGCGTCGATCGTCGCCGCGACGACCAGCGCCATCGTGTTCCCGGTCTTGTACGTGCTGGGCGCCTCGACCACCGTATGCTCGGTGTGCGCCTTCGCCGCCGGCGCGATCCCGAACTGGACGATGAACCGAAAGTGGACGTGGAAGGTCGAGGGGCGGGTGGCCTTCGGGCGCGAGATCGTCGCCTACATCGTCGTCTCGGCCTCGACGCTGGTCGTCCTCTCGCTGGCCACCGGCTGGACGCACCGGCACGTCCAGGGGATACCTGCGGGCCACGGCATCCGCGTGGCTCTCGTCACCGGGACGTACTTCGCCGTGCTCGTCTTCCTCTACGGCATCCGGTACTTCCTGTATTCGCACTGGATCTTCTCGGGCAAGAGCCGGTTCCGCGCCGCGCTGAGATCGCGTCGGCAGTGGGTCGAGGCCCGGGCCAACCGCACGCCGTAGAACCTACGCGCTAACGGCCCGAGGGCAACTGCCGAAGATCTTCACGACGCCGGCGGCGGACAGGACGCGGTACCCAGAGCCGGCCGGCGGAACCGGCGCGAGCGTCGGGCTGGCCTCGCCGACGGACTGGATCAAGACGTCACCGGTGGCGCTTTCGGTACGCCGCATCGGCACTCCCAGAGTCCACGCGGCGAGCGGCGCCTCCGAGGGATTCGTCGCGATCGAGCCACACGCGAGCAGTCGGCCCGCGCCCCCGGCGCGCGCCACGGCGGTGGACAGGTCGCGGCGGATCGCGTTCTGGGCGCGCAGCGTCTGGATCGCGGCGCCGAGATGCGGCCCGCGCCCGGGCGCGAGCGCGGTCAACGCGACGACGGCGGCCACGGCCACCAGCGCCCAACCGCGCCGCCAGAACGCCCACGTCCACGCCCATCCGACGGCTCCAATGACCACGAGCAACGCGACGGGCGCGATCAGGTAGCGCTCGCTGCCCGAGAAGCCGATCTGCGTCAGCACCGCCTCCTCGACGATCCACGCGAGCCCCAGCAGCACCGCAAACATCACCACGGCCCGTGGCGTGGTCCAGGGGCGTCGCCGCACCACCTCCACGAGCGCGAGCACGACGCCCGCCTTGAACGGCATCGTCAGCAGCGGCCCGGCGGTGCCCGTGAGCTCCGAGCAGAACGGGCACGTCGAGAGCGCAGGGCTTCCCTGGCGGGGGTTCTGCGCCCACCGCACGCCGCGCAACAGCGATCCCGACCCCCATAGCTCGGGCAGGAACCACAGCGCCCCGATCAGGGCGAACAGGGCGACCGTCAACGCCCGCGATCCCGGGTCGCGACGCCACAGCCAGGCGCCGTAGAGCGCCAGGAACGCCCACGTCTCGGGGCGAACCAGCGCGGCCGCGAACCCGAGCAGCAGCGCCTGCCGGGGTGCGCCGTCGAAGAAGCGCAGGATCGCGAGCAGGACGAGGGCCGCCAGCAGGCCCTCCGACTCCCCCTGGAGCACGCTGCTGACGTACTGGTACAGGGTGAGCAGCCCGGCGAGGGCAAGCGCCCCCGCGATCAGCGCCGGCGCGCGCCCGGGGGCCTCGCTGCGCGCTAGCCGGATGGCCGCCACCACCGCGAGCCCCACGGCCATGATCCCGCCGGCGCGAGCCACGACCAACCACAGATCCGGCGCGGCGGCGCCGAACGGAGCGAACAGCGTGGTGAAGATCACCGGCAGCGGTTTCCACGTCGGCCCGCCGGTCGTGACCAGCGCCAGATGCGTGATCTCCCGCCCCCAGATGATCCACGCCCAGGGGTCGTAGGACGGCGCTGCCTGGACGGGGAGCGACAGCGCCGCCAGGAGCACCGAGACCGCGGCCAGGATCGTGTACCCGCCGGGCCGGGAGACCGCGATCGGCGCCGGGCGGCTCGCGATCGCGGTTGCGCCGGTCATCGCGGGCGCCGGGTGTCAGGCCCCGGTGCCGGCTCTGCGCGAGCGCGCACCCCGCGAGCTCGCCCCTCGATCGCGCCACCAGGTGCCCGCCGCGGCGCGTGCGAAACGGAGCCCATAGCGGAAATTTCCGTCCTTCTTGGTGTGGCCTGCATGGCTCGCGCGGTCGCGCATCGTCGTCGGCACCTCAGCCAGACGGAAGCCGTGGAGCGCGGCGCTGATCATCAGCTCCGACGCCTGATACTGGGGCTGCTCGAGGACCACCGTCGCGGTCACATCGGGGCGCACCGCGCGTAGCCCGCACGCCGGATCGGTGACGCGGTGGCGGACCATCAGGCTGAAGATCGCGCCGAACACGATCACGCCCGCGTGCCTGACCGGGTCCGTCGTCAACTCGCTGCCGAGCCGCCGCGAGCCGGACACGAAGTCGGCCTTGCCGTCGAGGATAGGCTGCACGACCTTTGCCAGCTCCTCGGCCTCGTACTGGCCGTCCGCGTCGATCGTCGCGATCACCTCGGCGCCGCGGGCTCGGGCGAGCCAGTAGCCCAGCTTGAGTGCCGCTCCCTGACCGCGGTTGACGGGAACGTCGCACACGAGCGCCCCGGCGGCCACCGCTCGGGGGGCGGTCTGGTCCTTGGCGCCGTCGACGACGACGATCACGTCGGTCGCCAGACCGGCTACCTTGGCCGGAATCTCGGCGACCACCTCGGACACCGTTCCCTCCTCGTTGTACGCAGGGATCACCACCGCCAGCGGCGCGCCGGCCCCCGGCGGATACTGAGCGAGGAAGGCGCCGGCGGCGTCCCGCTCGACGGGATCGAGCTTGTCGAGCTCGGCCTGGGACACGACCGGCTCCTGCTTCTTGGCGGCCACGCTCATCGGGCAGCTCCCGGCGCGCCGACGGGCTCGTCGATCTCCGCCTGCGACCACTCCTGCCAGACCGCTTCGATGCCCTCCGAGAAGCCCCAGCGCGGCGCCCAGCCGGCCGTTCTGGCTCGGCTCGGGTCGACGATCACCGCCGGCATCTCGCCGGCCTTCGCCGGGCCGTGGCGGACCGAAAGCTCGGCCCCGGTGGTCTGCCGAACCTGCTCGACGACCTCGAGCACCGACAGCGACTTGCCGCTGCCGATCACCTCCGGACCGTGCCATTCCTCGCTGAGCAGCGCCAGGCGCATAGCCTGCACGACGTCGCTGACGTTCACGTAGTCCCGCACCTGGCGGCCGTCGCCGTAGATCTCGAAGGTCGCGCCGGTCCGGATCGCGCGCATCAAGCGGGCGACGATGCTGTCCTTCGCCTGCATGCCGAGACCGTAGACGTTCGTCAGGCGCAAACACGCGCAGCGCACGCCGTAGGACGCGGTATAGGCGGACATCAGCATCTCGCCGGCGGCCTTGGTCGCGCCGTAGGGCGTGAGCGGCCGGAGCCTGGCCGCCTCCGTGATCGCTGGGGCGTCCATCGGCCCGGTTACCGCGTTGGTCGAGGCGAACGCGAGCGAGCCCGTCCCCGCGGCCCGCGCGGCCTCGAGCACACGGTGCGTGCCCTCGACGTTCGTGCGGTAGGTCAGCTCGGGCTGTTCGAGCGAGCGCAGCACGGAGGTCACGGCGGCGAGGTGTACCACCGAGTCGACCCCCTCCGCGAACGCCTGCTCGAGGACCGCCGGGTCGCAGATGTCACCCTGCACGATGTCGACGTCGGGGTCGGGGTGGGGCTGCAGGTCGACGACGCGAACGCGGGCGCCGTCGGCGGAAAGCTCCGAGACGACCCGGCGGCCGATGAAGCCCGAGCCGCCGGTGACCAGAATGCGCCGCCCGCCGAGCCCCCCCGTCCCGGAGTCGCTCACGTCTGTGCCAGGGCGCTGGCGGTTCGGGGCAGCTCGCTCGAGGTCTCCGCCCACTTGACCGTCGCCTCGATCGCCGCCAGATCGACCCGATCGCGATGCTGCTCGACGATGTCGAACAGGTGGTCGATCAGTGTCGTGGACAGCAGCGTCGGCTTCAGGCCCAGGCCCTCGAGCGCCGTGTGGACGACTTTGTAGTAGTGGTCGTAGATCTCGACGCGGGGGTTGACGACGTGGTCGATCGTGCACTCGCCGGGGAACTGCTCGGCGATCGTCTCGGCGATCTGATTGATCGACAGTGTTTCCGTCATCTGGTTGAACACCCGGAACTCTCCGCGGTCGGCGGGGTTCTCGGAAGCCAGCCGGATGCATTCGACGGTGTCGACGATGTTGATCAGGCCGCGCGTCTGCGAGCCCTTGCCGTACACGGTCAGGGGATGTCCGAGGACAGCCTGGATCACCATCCGGTTGAGCACCGTGCCGAACACCCCGTCGTAGTCAAAGCGCGTCCACAGGCGCGGATCTAGCTTCGTCTGCTCGGTCTCGGCGCCGTAGACCACTCCCTGATTGAGGTCGGTCGCGCGCATTCCCCAGATCCGGCAGCCGAACTCGATGTTCGTGCTGTCGTGGACCTTCGAGCAGTGGTAGAAGGAGCCCGGCCGCTTGGGGTAGATCATCCGGTCCTTGCGACCCTTATGCTCGACCTCGAGCCAGCCCTCCTCGATGTCGATGTTCGGCTGGCCGTACTCGCCCATCGTCCCGAGCTTGACGAGGTGGATGTCACGGTCGATGTCACCGATCGCGTACATCACGTTGAGGTTGCCGACGACGTTGTTGGTCTGCGTGTAGACGGCGTGCGCCTGCGAGATCATCGAGTACGGGGCGGCCCGCTGCTCGGCGAAGTGGACGATCGTGTTGGGACGGAAGTCGCGGACCATCTGGTGCACGAACGTCGGGTCGCAGAGATCGCCGACGTAAGACTTGATCGTCTTGCCGCTGATCTCCTGCCAGGCGGCGATCCGCTCCTCGAGCGTGGCGATCGGGACCAGGCTGTCGACGCCCATCTCCTCGTCGTAGCCGCGGCGCGCGAAGTTGTCATTGACGGCGACTTCGTGCCCCTGCGCCGAGAGATGTAGCGCAGTCGGCCACCCCAGATACCCGTCACCGCCCAGAACCAAGATTTGCATACGAATGCTCCAGTACCTTCAGCTCGTTTTGAGATCTTCAGCGCTCATAGCGGGCCCACTCGCCCGGTGGTCGCGACTCACCAATCGCCGACCCAGAAGCGCACGAGAATAGCCGACCGGGCCACCGAAAGGAGGCGGAAGGCTCCATAAGACTAACCGGTTCGCCGCTTTTCGGCTGATACCTTCGCGCTGCGCCGACGAGATTTGTACAGCCACACAGTAGGGCTCGCCGGGTCCGCCTGACGGTCGCCCTGGCCGCGTCGATCCTGTTGATCGCCGTGCTCGTCGCCGCGCTCAGCGGCGGGGGCGGCCACCCTGGCCTGCCCCTCCCGGGCATCGGGGAACCCGCGCGGCCTGGCGATCCGTTCGCCTACATCCCCTCGCGCGAGGCCGACTTCGAGGCGCGCGCCGTGGCGGGGAGCGAGAACGTCCTGTTTTCAAAGAGCCCGGGCGGAGCGATGGCAACCGCCGCCCGCGTGGCGGCGTATCGCCCTCTGATCGACAGCGCGACGGCCGGAACCGGGATCGATCCCAACATCCTCGAAGGCATCGTGTTCGTGGAGAGCGCGGGGAGGCCGGACGTGATCGCGGGCACGGACCCGGCCGATGCGTCTGGACTGACCCAGATCCTCGCGCAGACGGGCCAGGCGCTCCTCGGCATGCATATCAACCTGGCACGCAGCCGACGGCTCACCGACCAGATCGGGGCCGCCTATGCGGCGGGGCGGGCCAATGTCGCGGTCCGGCTCGAGCGCCAGCGCGCCCAGATCGACGACCGCTTCGACCCGCGCTTGGCGCTCGCCGCGACGGTCCGGTACCTGAAGCTCGCCGAGCAACACTTCGGGCGCGCCGACCTCGCTGTTGTTTCCTACCACATGGGCATCGGCAACCTCCAGCAGGTCCTCGACGATTACGACGGCGGCCATCCCGTCCCCTACACCCAGCTGTACTTCGACACCTCGCCCGACCACCACGGCGCGGCGTACGACCTGCTCGCCGGGCTCGGAGACGACTCCTCGCTGTACTACTGGCGGGTGCTGGGCGCGGTGCAGATCATGCACCTGTATCGCACCGACCGGGGCGCCCTGGCCAGGTTGTCGGGGCTCGAACTCGACGCCGACACAAACGCGGACGTGCTCCACCCGCCGGACTCGAAGGGGTCCTTCGCGGACCCGAACGCGCTGTACGACGCCTACCACTCACGCGCGCTCGTGCGCCTGCCGTCTGACCCGGCGCGGCTGGGCCTCGCCTACAGCCCGTCGATCGGATCGCTCGCGCACACGCCGGCGCTCTACCAGGGGCTACGGCCCGCCGCGCTCGACATGTTGGTCGAGCTCGCCGCCCGCGTCCGCGCCCTGTCCGGCGGCGCGACGCCGCTGATCCTCGGCAGTGCAGTGCTCGACGCGCAGTACGCCGATCACGTCACGAATCCGTACACCGGCGCCACGACCGGCTACTCGTTCCAGATCATCCGCCGGTACGTGAGCCGGGCCCAGGCGGTCGCGTTCCAGGCGATGCTCGACCGGCTCCAGGCGCTCGACCTGATCGCGTGGGAGCGGACCCCGACGACGATCGACATCACGGTGGCGTCGGGGGCCTCGCACGCGATCGTCAATGGCCCATAGGATTGCGGCGTGACCGACGCCATCCGCACCCCCGACGAGGTGCTCGAGGGCCTGCCCGACTTCCCGTTTTCGTCGCGCTATCGCGAGTTCGATGGCCTCCGCCTGGCCCATCTCGACGAGGGCGACGGCCCGCCTGTCGTGTTCTTTCATGGGGAGCCGACGTGGTCGTTTCTGTGGCGCAAGGTGATCCCGCCGGTCAGAGACGCGGGGTACCGGTGCATCGCCCCTGACCTGCCCGGCTTCGGCCGCTCCGACAAGCCCGTCGACATCGACTGGTACAGCTACGAGCGCCACGTGGCCGCGGTCGCGCCGATGCTCGAGGACCTCGACCTGCGCGATGCCACGATCGTCGTGCACGACTGGGGCGGACCGATCGGCCTCCGTCTCGCGGTCGACCACCCGGATCGGATCGCCCGGATCGTCGCGCTGGACACCGGCCTGTTCACGGGACGCCAGCGGATGACCGACGCGTGGAACGCGTTTCGCGACTTCGTCGAGCGAACCGATGACCTGCCGGTCGGGTTCCTCGTCCGTGGCGCCTGCAAGCACGACCCCGGCGACGAGGTAATCGCCGGCTACGAAGCGCCGTTCCCGAGCGCGGCGTCCAAGGCCGGCGCCCGGGCGTTCCCGCTGATTCTGCCCACCTCGCCGGAGATGCCGGGCGCCGAGGCCGGCCAGCGCGTGCTCGAGGCGCTCGGCACCGATCGGCGGCCGAAGCTCGTCCTGTGGGCCGACTCAGACCCGATCCTTCCGCCCGACGTCGGCCGCCGCTTCGCCGCCGCGCTGGGCGTCGAGGTCCATCACGAGATCGCCGACGCCAGCCACTTCCTCCAGGAGGACGCCGGCGGGCAGATCGGGGCCCTGATCGCCGATTGGCTCGGGTCCTAGGGCCCCCGCTGGCTACCTAAACGGTCTCTCGCTCGCGCTCGGAGGACGGCTCGTCCGATTTCGATGCCGCCTCCGTGTCCTCGATCGCCTTCGCCGCCTCGGTCACCCGCGACACGCTCGGGCTCGGCTCCGAGGGAGCCTCCTCGACGAGCGCCGCAGGAGGCTCCTCGGCGAGTGCCACCGTCTGGTCCATCCGTTGCTCATAGGCCGACCGGGCGGCGTGGTCCGGATGTGAGAGCACCTGGTCGCCCTTCAGGAACCGGCCGATCGCCTCGGTGGCGCGCCGCGGCATGAGCGCGTTGAAGCGGAACACGGCGCCCACGGACTTCGGGACGAAGACCTCGTAGCGACCCGTCTGGAGCGCTTCGACGATCGCGTTCGCGACGTCCTCCGGCTCGGCGGTCCTGAACCCGCGGGGCTCCGGCAGTCCGGAGTAGAGCTCGGTGTTGACACCTACCGGCATCACGACGCTGACCTCGACGTTGGTCCCGTGGAGCTCGCCGCGGATCGCCTCGCTCAGCCCCACGACCGCGTGCTTGGTCGCGCAGTAAGTGGCGCCGCCGGGGAAGCCGGCCTTGCCGGCGGCCGAAGCGATCTGCACGAGATGGCCGCGATCGCGCGGCACGAACCGCTCGAGGGCGAGCTTGGAGCCGAAGATGACGCCGTTCAGGTTGATGTCGACCATGCGCTTGGCGGTCGCGTCGGTCTCCTCGACGAACGGCCCGATCGGCATGATCCCCGCGTTGTTGATGAGGACGTCGAGCGGGCCGAGCTGGCGCTCGACCTCGTCGAGGAACGTCGCGAAGCTCGCGCGATCCGTCACGTCGAGCGGTAGCCCGATCGTCCCGGATCCGAGCTCCTGAGCCGTTCGCTCCGCCAGCGGCGCCTCGATGTCGCCAATCGCGATCCGCGCACCCTGGGCAATGAGCGCGGCCGCGGTGGCGCGGCCGATGCCGCGGGCGCCACCGGTGATGGCAACCACCTGCCCGGCCAGCGATCGTGGGACTTTCGCCATTGAAATCTTTCCTCCTGGTTGAAATCCGTGCCCACGGAGTTTCCGTGCACCGCCACGATACACGCGCCGCTAGCTGGTCAGCCAGCCGAGTACGCGGATATCCTGCTGCCCATGGCGACCTTCCGCTATGACGGGCAGCGGCTCGCCTACACGGTCTATGGCCGGGGCCCGCGGACGACCGTTCTGATGCCCGCGCTCCTGCTCTCACAGAAGATGCAGGCGCCACTGGCGAGGGAGCTGGCCTCCCGAGGACACCGGGTGATCACGTTCGACCCGCTCGGCCACGGGGAATCCGATCGGCCCCGAGACATGTGGCGGTATTCGATGGCCGAGTTCGCCCGCCAGGCGCTCGCGCTGCTCGATCGCCTGAAGATCGAGCAGGCGGTCGTCGGCGGCACCTCGATGGGCGCCAACATCACGCTCGAGCTGGCGGCGCTGGCGCCCGAGCGGTTGCGCGGGATGATCATCGAGATGCCGGTGCTGGACAACGCCATCCCGGCCTGCGCGATCGCGTTCACCCCGCTGCTGCTGTGGCTGACGTTCGGCGAGCCGCTCGCCAAACGGCTCGCCGGCGCCGCCCGCGCCGTGCCCCGGGCCCGCGTCCCGTTCCTGCTCGAGCTGGGGCTGGATGCCGTCGCCCAGGACCCAGGGCCCAGCGCCGCCGTGCTCCAGGGGATCATCTTCGGCCGCACGGCGCCACATCGCGTCGAGCGCCGGACCTTCGACGCGCCGGCGCTCGTGATCGGCCATCCCCGCGACCCGGTGCACCCGTTCTCGGACGCCGACATGCTCGCGCACGAGCTGCCGAACGGCGAGCTCGTCGACGCCAGCTCGATCATCGAGCTCCGGGTCCGGCCGGCGCGGTTGACGGCGCGGATCGCTGAGTTCGTGGACGAGTGCTGGGGCGTGGCGGACGAGCGCGAGCGGGCGGCCTGAGCGGCTTTCGCCGGCGTTTGTCCGGGCAGTGGCTCTGGACTCTCGGCCCACGCTTTCGTGGCGCCCGCGGAATTGCTTTTCGTGCGGCTCGGTAAAGGCGGCAGGGAAGGAGGGTGGGTGAGGTTTGCTGCGGGTCGCCTGAGCCCGCGGTTTGACCTGGTCCTCTCCCCAAACCCGCGGGCTTTGTGCCAAGAGTGTCACGGGAAACCTGCGTAACACGACAACACCGGCGCCACATCCGAGCCCTGTCGTATTACGCATGCTCTTCATGCATAGCTCGACAGGCCTTGCCATTCGCGCCGAGATTGTCGTGCTATGCAGGTTTTCGACGGGTGGGATGGCGCCGGATCCCACACCCTTTCCCCAGCGCCGTTCACCGAGCCGCGCGCCAACCGAAAGCCGCGGGCGCCACAAAGGCCCCGGGCTGAGAGTCGACAGCCACGAGGCCCGGCCTGAGAACAGCGACTGAACCGGGCGCCAAAGCCACACGAAAGGGCGCGCGAAAGCGCGCCCCCATAACCCAATCAACGAGCTACCGTGGCGCCGGCGGCCCCGGCGGCGCCACGATGTCCCGCCCGGTCGGCCGCATCTCGGCGTCGAGCTCGAGCTGCCAGAAGTAGCGGGTGAAGGTGACGCCGGCGCGGTACTCGCCCACGTGCGGCTTGATCTCCTCGCCGCGCGCCATCCGCACAATCAGCTCGGGGTACGTCCGGCCCGGCAGAGCTGCGTACATAGGCGCCGGGAACGCGCCACCGAAGCGCGTGTTGACGTCGGTGATCCCGAGGCCGATCTCTCGGTCGCGGAAAACCTGGACGGTGCACGGGCCGCGAACCGCCAGCGACTCGACGACGCGGCGTCCCAGCTCGACCAGCTCCGGGTCGTCGATCACCGTCCCCTTGATCGACTCGCCACCGCGGGACTCGATCATCGTGCGCGGGATCGCGTTCAGGCAGCGCCCGCGCAGATCCGACAGGCAGTCGATGGAGAACTCGGGACCGTCCATCCACCGCTGGATCATGGTCGGCTCGGACACGTAGCGGACGAAGAACTCCGCGGCCGCCGCGTCGTCGGCGCGGTGGATGGACCGGGCTCCGGAGCCCTGGCGCGGCTTGACCATGACCGGAAAGCGCTCGACCACCGACCCCGGAAGCACGGTCGGCGGCGATGGTAGGCCCAGTCGCGAGAGCAGCAGGTGCGCTTCGTACTTGTCGTACGTGGCGCGGGCGATGTCGGGGTCCGGGACGAACGCCGGCAACGCGCCGCCGGCGCGGGCACGGGCCAGCACCTCGATGTCCAGATCGGTCAGCGGCACGACCGCCCCCACGCCGTACTCCGAGCACAGCTCGACCAGCGCCGGGACATATTCGGACGAATCGATCGGGGGCACCGAGCGGCGCACGTGGGCCGCATACTGCGCCGGCGCCAGCGGGTTGGGGTCGGCGGCGACAACGGTGGCGTGCTGAGCGAACGCCGAGACGATGTCGTAGCGCTTGCCGACCCCGGTCAAGAGCACCGCGCCGCCGGCGGCCGGGTCCCCGCCCGCAGTCGGGGCCCCGCCCGCAGTCGGGGCCCCGCCCGCACTCGGGCCCCGGTCAGCACCGCCACCTACGCCGGGGGTCGCCATCCGCCCCTCTCACCCTTGTATAGCCCGTGCCCGCTCGCGACGAGCGTGGCGGTCCGAGCGAGGATCCTCAGGTCGAGCGCGAGCGAGCGGTGCTCGACGTACCAGAGGTCGAGCTCGATCCGCTCCGACCACGGGAGCGATGCGCGACCGTTGATCTGGGCCCAGCCCGTGATCCCGGGCCTGACCGCGAGCCGGCCGCGCTGGCGCGCCGTGTACTGCTCCACCTGGACGGGGATCGTCGGCCGCGGCCCGACGATCGACATCTCGCCGAGGAGCACGTTCCACAGGTTCGGGAGCTCGTCGAGCGAATACCGGCGCAGGACCTTGCCGAGCCGCGTGATCCGGTCATCCCCCTCCTGGATCGCCAGTCCGGGGCCGGTGAACTCGGCGCCCCGCACCATCGTGCGCAGCTTGTAGATCTTGAATTCACGGCCGTCCTTGCCGACCCTGGTCTGCATGTAGATCGCCGGCCCCGGGGATTCCAGCCGAATCGCGACCGCAAACACCGCCACCGCCGGCGCGGTCACGATCGACCCGAACAGCGACAGCGCCACGTCGAGCAGCCGCTGGGTCAACGTGTCCCCTCCGCCGGGTCCCAGCCCGCCTTCGTGTGGCCGACCAGCCAATCCCACAGTCCGGCCGCAAGCGACACCGTCGTCAGCACGTAGTAGCGCGCGACCAAAAACGGCCGCACCGGCACCACCGGCGCGAGCAGCGCGGCCACCAGCACCGCGACCTGGATCGCAACCGCCGCCACGTACACCCACCCGTCCCCGATCAACGCGATGCTCGTGGCCAGCGCGATCAGGTGCAGGAACGGCGACAGGTATCGCAGGATGCGGTGCGAGAAGATCATCAGGCCATAAAGGGGGTCATATCCGCGCGGCGAGAGCATCCCGCCGCGGACGACGATCGGCCACGTGTGGCTCATCATCCGACGTTTGCGGGCAAATTCGCCCTCGATCGTCGGAACCATCTTCTCGCTCGCGCGTGCCGCCGGTTCGTACAGAGCGAGCCAGCCGCGCTTGACCATGTTGAACGGGAAGGACAGGTCGTGGCCCATGATCGGGTCGACGATCAGGTAGGTCTCGGGTCTCGTCGCGTAGATGGCGCCGTTGCCGCCCGTCACCGACCGGACCCGCGACTCGAGCCGCCGCAGCGCCATCTCATAGCGCCAGTACACGCCCTCCTGGTTCGATCCGCGCTCGTTCACGAGGCGGACGTCCCCGCACACGTAACCGACGCGCGGATCGGCGAACGGCTCGATCAGCCGCTTCAAGGCGCCCGGCTCCCAGGAGACGTTGGCGTCGGAGAACGCGACCAGATCGCCCCCCGCCCGCTGCACCCCGGCGTCCTGTGCCCGGATCTTCCCGCCGCGCGGAAGCTCGAGCACCACGTCGGCGCCGGCGGCCCGCGCTCGCGCCGCAGTCTCGTCGGGCGAGCCGTCGCAGGCGATGATCACCTCGACCAGCTCGGACGGATAGTCGAGCGCCCGTAAGTTCGCGACGCGCGAGGCGATCACGTCCTGCTCGGCATAGGCGGCGACGATCACGGTGACCGAGGGCAGCGACTGAGACCCCATTCCGGCGAGAACCACGGGCCTTCGAACCCGCGCCAGCAGCGCCAGCAGCGCCCAATAGCCCACGAGGGTGTAGAGCAGCAAGCCGACGGAAACCCAGAACAGAATGGCGAGGACAGTCACGGCGGCGGATTGTGCGCGATTGCCACTCCCAGTGCTATCGTCGCCCGCGCAGAGGCCGGGCAACCTGGGGAGTGCCATGCGTGTATTGATAGTCCGGCTTCTGGTCCTCAGCACCGCGCTCGCGGTCGGAACCGGTGCCACGATCGCGTCGGCGCGCACCGCCCGCCGCCAGCCGGTCAAGATCATCGTGGGCGCCGAGAACGTGACGGTCACGCCGGCGCTCGACGGCTCGCGGAGCACGACCGCCACGGTCGGCCCCGCCGGCGGCACGCTCTCGACGACGGCGCAGGACGGGACGACGTTCCAGCTCACGATCCCGGCGGGAGCGCTCGCGGGCGCCGAGCAGCTGACCGTGACGCCGCTCGTGTCCATGGCCCGCGGGGGCGTGAAGCTGATCGCCGGGGTACAGCTCGCCCCCGACGGGCTCCAGCTGCTGAAGACGGCCGAGCTCGCCGTCACTCCGGCCCGCCACGTGGCGCGCGCGAGTCAGGTCGGCTTCGGCTACGAGGGCAACGGCAGCGAGTTCGGTCTGATGCCGCTGGCGGTACGGTCGAACATCGAGATCCCCGTGCTCTCGCTGGGCGGCTTTGGCGTGGCCAGCGCGACGCGCGGTCAGACCTCGAGGCGCCAGCACCATCCGCCGGACGACCCGACCGCCGCGTGGCTCGCGCAGCTGGCGATCCCGCTCCGCCAGATCCGAAGCCATCGCTCGGTACAGGCGAACCGCCGGACCGTGAAGGGCGTGATCGCCGCCTATTACACCGGCTACGTGAGGCCCTTGCTCGGCAGCGCCGGATCGAGCTTCGCCGCCTGGAACGAGGCCGCGACGCGCGGCGTCGGGTGGCTGAACGAGGTGCAGACGCTCGGTGACGCGCGACAGTTCCCCGGCTACTCGCGTCGGCTGCGCAGCTCGATATTCAACGGAGCCCTCCGTCGGCAGTGGGGCGCCGTCACCGCGAGTTGCGCCGCCAATCGCGCGCTCGGAGATCTCCAGGACGCGCTCGCGCTGGCCCGCTCCGCGCAAGCCCTCAAGAAAGCCTCGAACATCGGCGGCAACGGCGCGATCGCCGCGGCGCTGTTCGGCTGTGCCCAGCTGAACCTGCGGGCGGCGCTCAATCCGACGACGGTCAACTGGCAGTCGGGGCTGAGCTCGGATCGCATCTTCTCGGACACGGTGGTGGCACAGATCGCGAGCACAAGGCTGCTCCTCGAGCAGCTGCTGGGGACCAACGAGTTCACATTCGCCTCCTCGCCCGTCGGGGTGACGGAGACGATCAGCTCGTGGACGCAAGGGGCCACCTATGCCGCCCAGGGCTGCACAAAGCCCTCATTCGTCGGCTTCAGCGCCAACCGCGCGCAGATGTACGGCGCGCTCGCCGCGACCCTCACGGTCCCGGCCGACCTGTTCGCGCGCAGCTCGCCGCCGCCGGCGACGGTCGCCGTGAGCGTCGCCGGCGCCGATCTCGCGAACTGGACCACGACGTGTCCGCCGAGCCAGACGACCTCCTTCAGCCAGTCGCCGGGGGCGATGTCAGGGCTGAGCGCGGTGACCTCGCTGACGCCGATCCGCATCAACTCCACCGCCAACAGCAACGCCAAGAAGTTCCAGGGGTCCGCGGACATCCTCGCCGGCGCCACGGTCGCGGGCTACGCCAACGGCAACGGCAAGATCACCGTCAGCGTCGTGCATTGATCAGCTCGCGGTAGAGCGCAGCCGTCCTGGCCGCCGCCGCTTCCCACGAGTACGGACCGCGCGCGGCGGCGAGAGCAGCGTCAGCCATGCGACAGCGCTCCGAGGGATCTCCGAGCAGCTCGCCGAGCGCCGACGCCAGCGCTTCCGCGTCGCCAGGTGCGACCAGCCGCGCCGCGCCGGTCGCGGCCACCTCCCCGAACCCGCCGATGTCGCTCAGCACCGCCGGCTTGCCGAACGCAAGCGCCGTGGCCAGCACGCCCGACTGGTCGAAACGCTCCGTCCGCGAGTACGGCAGGACGACCACCTCGGCTCGCCGGAAGTAGGCGGGAAGCTCGCGGTCGGAGACGAACCTCGGCACGAACCGGACGCCGGCCGGAGCTCGGGCCTGAAGCGGCGCAATCGGGATCACGGGACGGCCGACGATCCACAGCTCCGCTCCACCGATGCCGCGCCACGCCTCGAGCAGCGTCTCGAGCCCCTTGTAACGACGCAGCAGGCCAAAGAACAAGACGACCGGTCCCTCCACGCGAGCGAGCTCATCGGGCAGCGAGACCTCCGAGTCCTGGCGCGCGAGGTGGTTCAGCGCGCCGTGGTGGACGACGTGGAGCTTGGCGGGATCCGCCGCTCCCCATTCGATCATCGCCCGCCGGCCGTACTCGGAGTGGACGATCACGGCGTCGACGGCCGCGTACAGCCGCCGCTGGGCCCTGACCTGGCCTGGTCGCGGCTCGCGCGGCAGCAGGTCGTGAGCGGTCAGGACCGTCGGCCGGCGGGGCAGCAGGTGGGCGTCGAGCCACTGGACATCGAGCCACTGAAAGTGGACGACCTGCGCCGTGCGGGCGAGCCGGCGATAGCGAAGCATGTCGGGGACGTGAGACGCCAGCTTCGTGGCCCGCCGCAGCCCGGAGCCCGCGGGCCCGCGAGCATGGCGGTAGAAGCGCTCGCGGATCACGTACCCGTCGGCGGCCGGCACCTCGCCGTAGGCCGACGGACTCGTGATCAGCTCGACCTCGAGGCCGGCCCGCGCGAGCGCCGAGGCGAGGGCGTGGTCGTAGGGTCGCGTGAACCCCGACGGGTCGACCACCTGGACCCGCATCAGGCGCGACGCGGGTCCGCGAGCGGCCGGCCGGCTAGCGCCGCCAGCCGGTGCGCGGTCGCCTGAACCTCCTCGCCGCCGAGCGGATGAACCCGAGCGCCACTCTGGCGCGCCAGTCGCAGTGCGGCCGGGGCGATCGCCGTCAGCGTCGCCTCACCGGGACGGCGATGGATGAAGTCGCGTACGCAGCGCACCGGGTGGCGCACCGCCAGCCGCGACAGGGCCATCAGCCTCGCCGCCAGGCCGTCGTCCTCGCGGTAGGAGATCTCGAGCTCACGGCTGACTTCGATCTCCGGCCACTCGGGCCGGCCATTGGCCTCGACGCGCGCCGCGTTCAGCGTCCGGGCGAAGTCGACGAGCGGGTCTCCTGGGACCGGGAATCGGTCGGCGACCAGGACCACCTGACCGGGCGCCAGCGCCCCACGCTCGGGGCGGTTGGAGAGCATGAACCCGGCTAGCTCGTCGACCGCGAGCAGCGCATCCAGCGCGAGATACTGGGCGCGGTCCAGGCGCCCTGACTGAGTGTCGGGAAGGGAACGCCGGGGCGGCCGCGGGCGGCCCTCGCGCGTGACCGCGCCGCTTCCATTCCGGCGCACGAGTCCCCACGCCCGCCCCAACCCACGCCGGACCGCCGGCTCGGGCTCGAATCCCTGATACCGGCGGCGAAGCCACGCGCGGCCTGCGGCGTAGCCACGCCACTGAACCCTGAGCTCGTGCAGCGTCGCGCGGTACTGGTGCTCGACGCTCGCCTCGGGGCGCAGCTCGAGCCGCCACCCGGCCCGCTGCAGTCGCCAGCTGAAGTCTGTGTCCTCGGCCGCGCGGACGCCTTCATAGAAACCCCCGACCCGCTCGAACGCGGCCCGGCGGACCATCAGGTTCGCGGCGACCGCGCGCGGCAGATATGGATGGGCGAGGTGGGCCTGCTGGCTGAGGAAGCTGCGCGCGGCCCCGTAGCGCGCCGCGACAGTGGCCCCGTCGCCCGCGGGAACCACCTCTCCAGCGAGCGCGCCGACATCCTCGGCGACCGGCTCGGCGAAGAACGCGTCGAGCAGGCCCGGCGGGACCCTGCAGTCGGCGTCGAGGAACAGGATCCAGTCGCAGCTGGCCCGTGCCGCGCCGGCGTTGCGCGCGTGCGCCGGCGAGCGCTCGGCGGTCGCGCGGACGATCTTCAGGGCGTTGTGGGCGCCGACGATGCCGGAGTTGTCGGCGAGGATCAGTTCGTCGCCCGGCACCGTGTCGAGCTCCAGCAACGACGCCACCGCCGCCCGCGCGGCGACCAGATCTCCGGCGAACGGCATCACCACGGAGACCGTTGGACGGCTCACGCGGCGTCACCGGCCGGCGACCGCGGAGCGCGGCGAAGCCGCTCGAGAAGCGCGCGCGCCTGCTGGAGCTCCTGGGGGTGGGCGAATCCGGTCACGTAGAGCACGAGCGGGATCGCGGCGAACACGGCGGCGCGGCTGAGGAAGCCTATGGCGCCGCGGGTCGGCAGCAGCAGGTCACCCCCGGTCGCCAACGCCCCCATCACCACCGTCACCTGGACGAGCCGGCGCCACTCGAAGTGAACCCTGAAGACGGTGCGCGTGAGCAGGTGCATCACTGTCAGCATCACCACGTACGCGCCGCACAGGGCGATGCCGGCGCCGGCGATGCCGAACGTCGGTACCAGCACCACCAGCAGGATCACGTTCGCCACGAGGCCCGCCACCGACGCCGGGAAGTTGCGTGTGGTCACCCTGGCGCGGCCGGCGATCACCAGGAACACCACCCACAACCCGTACATGGCCCAGCCGAGTGCTACCCACGGAAGCGCACGATATGCCTCGAAGTAGGATGGCGCAGTCAGAAGCCTCAGGACCCACCGTCCGAGCAGCGCGAGTCCGGCCACCACCCAACCGCTGACGATCACGTAGTACGTGGTCACGAGTCCGTAGAGGCGCGCCGCGTCCGCGTCGCTGTCGATCGAATAGGCGAGCGGCGGCCACGCGTACTGGAACGCGCGGACGATGAACGCGACCGCGCCGGCGAGCTTCACCGCGATCGAGTACAGGCCCGCCTCCCGCGGGCTGCGGTCGTGGTAGATGTAGTAGCGATCCACGATGCTCAGCGCGTAGACCGAGATCTCAGCCGGCACGGTGGGCAGGCCAAAGCGCATCAGCGCCGGCAGCCGTTCGCCGACCCCGGGGAGCGGGCGCAGCCGCTCGCGCATCGTCCACCACAGCGCCAGCAGCACCAGCGTCGAGACGCCGTAGTTGCCGAGCAGCAGTCCTTCGGGGCCCTTCCCGAGTCCGACCACGAGGATCACCGAGGCGATGATCGTGAACACGACGTTCGTCACCGACGCGATCGCGTAGGTCCGCAGCCGCTCGTCGACGCGCAGTACCGCGTAGGCGAGCTCGAGGTTGGTGAACGACCACAACCCGAGCACGGCGACCCGGAAGATCGTCACGTCGCGGTGGCCGAGCACTACCCGCGACAGGGGCGCCGCCAGTGCGGCCAGCACCAGCGACGCGATCGTCGTGCTCACCAGCAGGAACAGGAACGAACGGCGGACCAGCGCATCGCGTCGCTCCGGGTCCTCGTCGGTGAAGTAGAACCGCAGAAACGACTCGATGATCCCGAACCGCACCAGGATGCTGATGAAGATCACCCCGTTGCCCAGCAGCTCGACGACGCCGTATCCGGCGGGACTGATGTACCGGGTATAGACCGGCAGGAGCAGTACCGCCATGAACTTCGAAACGACGTCCGCCACCTGGTAGGCCGCGAGCGAGTTGACGAGCCGCTTCAGATAGCTAGTCATGGCCAGTCACGTCGCCACACGGTACGGATCGTGACGGCCGATGCTCAGTGTCGTAGCAGTCCCCAGAGGGTCTGGATCAGCTCCTTGGCATCGACGTTATGGGCCAGCGAGGAGCCAAAGCCGACCAGGCCGATGTCGACCACGTCGCCGCGGCCGAGCTGGTAGCCGACGATCGAGGGCGTGGTGTTCGTGTTGCCCGCAGCCGACAGGAGCTTGCCCGGGGGCGCAACCTGGATCGGCTCGAACGAGCTGTAGCCCTGAAACGCGCCCGACGTGGCCGAGAAGATGTGGAGCTGATCCTCGATCACGGTGATCAGGTCGGTGTTGTGGGTGACGAGGGTTCCCGGACGGCCGGAAAGGGCGTCGGTGGCGGTCGGGGCCCTCGGATCAACCGCCATGTTCCCCTTGACCGTCACGCCCCGGCGCAGCGAGTCGATCCCGAGCGACAGGAGGTGACCGCCGTCCTGGACGTAGGTGCGGAGCTGGGCGGCGAGCGACGGCGGGATCCACCGTTCCGTGCCCGCGAGGACGACGCCGGAGTGCCCGGCGAGCTTCGGCCCCGTGCCTTTGATCAGGGCGAGATCCGTCGTCAGATCGTACGGCAGGTGCGCCTTGTCGAGGTACGCCAGGAATGCTGCCTCGTCGGCGAATCCGGGTGGAAGCCCGTCCGCGAGCACGCGGTCGAGCTCGATCGGGCCGCCGGTGTCGAGCGTGTTCGGGAGACCGTCCTGGGGCGGATCGTCGACCGGGTTCTGCCCCTGCCAGGTGAGCGCGGGGAGAACGACCAGCACCCTCGGATGGTTGTTGGCGCTGGGGTAGCTCGCGAGCAGCGGCACGTCGGTGGTGTGAGCGCCGGAACGCAACACGAGGTGATACAGCCCCGCCCCCTGCGCCGGCGGCAGCTTGACCCGCAGCGCAAAGCTCCGCTGCGTGCCGTGCCCGCTCGCTTTGCGCGTGCCGACCCGCCACAGGCTCCAGCGGTAGGCGCTGCCCCGGGCGTCGACGTCCACGGTCGCTCTCGACCCGGCGGCCACCGGCGCCAGCGGCGGCTCGGCCGCCAGGTAGCGCACCGTCACGCCCGCATGCGGCGTGGTACCGGGCGGTGGGGGCATCAGCGGCGGGAACTTTCCGACGTCGCACGCGGCGTCGGTCACGTCCAGGCCAGCGAGGTACGTCCCGGCCGGCGCGGGCTGGCCGTTGATCAGGCCGTTCCACGTCGCCTCCCTGCTGCCCCACTTCGTCTTGAACTCCTTGACGATCCGCGGCTCACCGGGAAGGTCGGTCCGGTACAGGACCACGGTCCCGCTTCGCCCCTCGGTGCCCTTGTACTTGATCGTGACCGGCGTGTGTCCGAGCGGGATCAGCGCCGGCGTGACGCTCGTCACCACGGGGTGCGGCGGGACCGTCTTGATCTTCACCGGGATCGGACCGTTGGGGTCCGAGATGTCGACCGTGCGGCCCTGATGAAGGAGCGCGACGCGCACGTAGTATGTGCCGTCGGGCGCAATGGACCTGTTGTCCTCGCGCCCGTTCCAACGGAACAGCTTGCGCGCTGGGTGCGCTCCACCGCGCATGTGCACGCCGGTGGCGAGCGTGCGCACGATCGTCCCCGAGGAATCGACGATGTACACGTCGACGGTGTCGCTGCGGTGCTGCAGGTAGAAGGAGACCTTCATCGAGCTGTGGTCGACGCCGCCGCACGTGACCCCGCCGTAGGGGTCGATCACCTCGGGCACGGGGCGGGGGTAGCCGGCGAGCAGCGGCGTCGTCACCTTCAGGTGCTGGGTGACGAAGAACGCCCCCGCGGTCGCCAGCGCTAGCGCTACGAACGACACGACCGACAACCTGCTCACAGCTCGAACACCCCGACGTTCGGGACATCAAACTCGTGGAAGGCATCGAGACCGCGCGGGTCGCGGGCGCAGAGCATCACGCGGATCGAGCCCCCGTGGCACACGACGAGCGTCGGCCCCTCACCATCGTTTCGCACGTCCTCCACCGCCGCGCTGACGCGGTCGAGTTGATCGCGCAGCGATTCGCCACCCGGAAACCGGAACTCCTCGCCGGCGCGCCTCCAGGCGGCGTACCCCTCCGGATCCTCGCGCTCGATGTCGATGAACAGCCGCCCCTCCCACGAACCGCGGAAGGCCTCGCGCAGCCGCGGATCGAGCCGTGGCTCCAGGCCGACCCGGGCCCCGACGATCTCAGCGGTTTCGCGCGCACGGGAGAGGTCAGATGACCAGAGCGACGCGATCCCCGCATTGGACATCCGCTCGGCCAGCTCCGCCGCCTGGCGGCGGCCGGTGTCGTTCAACGGGGTGTCGCGAAACCCCTGGACCCTGATCGGCTCGATGTTGTCGTCGGTCTCGCCGTGGCGTGCGAGCAAAACCGCTCCCGGCGAGAACGTGTCATTCATACACGCTTGACGCGGTGTCCGACCGCAATCCAAGCCTGATCGTCTCGAGCGAGAGGACGTCCTCGGGCGGGATGTTGCCAAGGTTCACGTCGGCGCCGAACCGGCGGACGAACCACACCTGCTGATCCTTCTGAGGCGCCTCGAACAGGATCTTCTCGGGCGCGACGGCGTGCACGATCTCGTCGATCAGTCCCATGCGCACCTCGCCGTCGTGGCGGAAGATCCCAGCGGTGCCGCTTTCCCGCGCCTCTGCGATCACCTTCCACGCACCGGCCTCGAGCTCGCGCTCGATCTGCTCGACCCACCGGTACGGCGCCATGATCCGCGTGTCGTCCTTCGAGCCGACCTCGGACAGCACCGTGAACTCCTTGGACAGGCGCTCGATCAGCGCGAGCTTGTCGTCGTGTCGCAACTCGATCGTCCCATCCGAGATCTCGATGTAGCCGAGCCCGAGCTCGTGCAACCACTCGATCAGCGGCTCGAGTCTGTTTTGGGCAATCGCCAGCTCGGTCAGCGTCCCCCCGAACACCACGGGTATCTCGTGCTCGCGGTAGCGCTCGAGCTTGGGCTTCAGGTTGCCCGTTCGCAGCGAAGTCCCCCACCCGAGCTTGACCACGTCCACGTAGTCCCCGGCGACCTCGGCGAGTCCATCGACCTCTGCGACCGAGAGGCCTCTATCGAGCACGTGGGTGAGCCCCTGCTGGCGGGGCTTGTCGCTCCGATCGGGGAGGTCGAGTAGTTCCGACATGCGGATCGCCAGCTAGGCCTCTCGGGGCCTCACGGGGCGTTTTGCAGGTTCGAGCCGACGGTGACGACGACGTTCGCGGTGCAGGGGTTGGCTCCCGCGCACGCCACGGATTGCGTGTTCTGATCGACGGGCTGCACCACGGACGGTCCGAGCTTCAGCGTGGCCGCGACCGCTTCGGCATCGCGCTTGAATCCAGGCAGGTAGGCGACGATCGTGGTCGTGTGGGTCTGATCTGGGGCGTTCCCCTCGGTCCCCTTCTTGTAGCCCGACGCTTGGAGATGTTGCGCGATCCGGTGAGCGAGGCCGTTGGTCGCCGTGCCGTTGAGGACAGCGACGGTCACGGATGCTGGATTGACGGCGGCCGCCTTGGCGCGATGGTCGCGCCGAGCATTGCTCGCCTGGGTCCCGGTGGAGCTCGAGCTGGGGCTCGAGCCGCCGACCGCCCCCGTGACGAACAGCAACACGACGACGACGGCGATCACGCCCAGGGCGCCGAGCGCGAGCCCGAGGCCCCGAGGAAAGCCCGACTTCCCACCGCCCGGAGGCACGCGGCCGCCCGGACCCCCCGTGGGCCTGCGGTTTGGCGGGGCACCTCGTCGCGCAATCCCGGGTTGCCCCTGGACAGCCGACATCGCGGCGACCGGTCGAGGGGGCGTCGTCGTGCCCGACCCGTTCGCCCCGCCCGCGACGGTCGCCGGCGGGGGCCCGGTCGCGATGGACGCGGCGCCCACCGGCTCGGCAACGGCAACCGGAGCAGCCTCCTGGGCGGGCACCGGGATCAGCCTCGTGGCCGCCGCGAGTGCGGGCGCGGCGACGCCCGCCGGCGCCGCTGGCGCCAGTGCGCGGGCGGTGATCGGACCGGTGGCGACGGCACCCACGGATACGGGTGGACGCGCCGGCTGTCCCTGCGGCGACGCGCTCTGTGCGCGAGTGAGCTGCACGATGCGGGCCTCGAGCTGTCCAATCCGGGCCGTCGCTTCGTCAGCGTGCCTGCGCAGCGAGGAGGTCTCTCTCGCCTGCGCGAAATACAGCAGGATCAGCAGCGCCAACCCGATGATCGCGGCAAAACCTGCGTCTGCGCCCACCGAGTTGATGAAGTGGTGGATGGATAGAGCGAACGGAAGGGACCCCATGTGTGTGCGACTCGAGTCTACGTGGGAAGGTCGTGCCCGGCCGGGGTTACGGCACGGCCGCGCGCCAGCTTCGCCACATGTTCGGCGAGCACGGCGGCGTCTCCTTCCAGGACGAGCAGGTTGATCTTTTCAAAGCACTGCTCCACCCAGGCGGGATCGAGCGGGTCCCGGTCGGCGCGCAGGATCTTCTGCGCCGCCGTCGGTTGCATCCGCTCGTAGGGGTTGAACAGGTCCTCGTGGAATTTCTCGCCCGGCCGGGCGCCGACGATCTCGATCGCGATGTCTTGCCCCGGCTCGAGCCCCGAGAGGGTGATCATCGTCTCGGCCAGGTCGATGATCCGGACCGGGTCGCCCATGTCGAGCACGAACATCTCCCCGCTCGCGGCCCTGCCGCCCGCTCGCCGTCCGGGCTCGCCTATTCGGGCGGCGGCCGCGTCATCCGGAGCGCTCAGCGAGCCCGCGCGGATGATCAGCTGGACCGCCTCGGGGATTGTCATGAAGTACCGGCGCATCCGTTCGTCGGTGACCGTCACGGGGCCTCCCGCGGCGATCTGCCGGCGGAAGATCGGCACCACCGAGCCCGACGACGCGAGCACGTTGCCGAACCGCACCGTCGAGTACGTCGTCGCCGGGAAGCGCGCCGCGGCGGCCTCGACCGCCCATTCCGCGAGCGCCTTTGACGCTCCCATCACGGTCGCCGGGTTGACGGCCTTGTCGGTCGAGACGAGTACGAACGTCCCGACGTCCATCTGCCCCGCGATCCGCGCCACCACTCGCGTGGCGAGCGCGTTGTTGCGGATCGCCTCGACCGGGTTCAGCTCCATCATCATCACGTGCTTGTAGGCGGCGGCGTGGAAGATCACGGTCGGGCGATGCTCGGAGAGCACCTCGCGCATCCGCTCCTCCTCGCGACAGTCGGCGAGCACCGGCACCGCCGTCCGCACGTGGCGGTCCTCCTCGAGCTCTCGCATGATCTCGAACAGGTTGTCCTCAGCGTGATCGACGAGGACGAGCCGCCGCGGACCCACCCGCGCAATCTGGCGGCTGAGCTCGCCGCCGATCGAGCCGCCGGCGCCGGTCACGAGCACAACCTCGCCAGCCAGGTAGGCCCCGATGCGTTCGAGCTCGATCCGCACGGGCTCGCGGCCGAGGATGTCCTCGACCCGGACCTCGCGCAGCTGACGGGCGACCTGGAGCTGCCCGGACCCGTCCTTGAGGAGCTCGAACACGGTTGGGGTCGTACGGACCGGGATGCCGCGCTCGCGGCACGCCGTCACGACGCGCGCGCGCAGCGTCCCCGGCGCTGACGGTATCGCGATCACGACCTCGTCGGGCTCGGCCTCGTCGAGGACCCGCGCGAGGTCCTCGCTCGTCGTCGTCCCGAGCACCTTCAGCCCGTACTCGTCCTTCATCCCCTGCTTGCGGGGATCGTCGTCGACGAACCCGACCGGCCGCAACCGCAGCTGCCGGTTGCGCACGAGCTCACGTACCACCAGCCGGCCGCCGTCGCCGCCGCCGACGATCAGGACGTCGCGGGCGCCCTTGCTGACCCGAAAGCTGCGCACCCGGCCCTCGACGATCAGGTGCACGAGGAACCGGGCGCCGACCAGGAACGCGATCGCCATCAGCATGAACAGCGCAATCACGCTCGCGGGGAGCACGACCGCGTTGGATTGGATCACATGCTGGTGGCGCCTGAACACCGTCTCGACGGGATGCAGCAGCGCGATCACGCCGACGATCAGCACCGTCGCCACGATCACACCCTTGACCACGGCCTCGTAGTCCCGCTGCCCGATGAACGTCCACAGCCGCTGGTAGAGCCCGAACGCCGCGAGCACCACGAGCACGACGGGCACCACCCACCAGATCGTCGCGTCGAACAGGCGGTCGTAGCGCGTCAGGACGTGCCCATCGAACCTCAGCTGGAACGCGAGGAAGTAGGCGAGCGCGACCAACAGACCATCCACCAACAAGAGGGGCAGGGAATGCCGATGGATGGGAAAGGCCGCGGATCTGATCCGCCGGCGCATGCGGGGCATCATTGTAGGCCTTGACGGTGACCCGTTCATTAGCGTGTCCTAAGTGCTGCACGCCACGAATCCGCGCGACCGCCGGGGTGCCGGCTGAGCGGGACCCCGGCGCGGGGCCCCGCTCACAGCCGGACTGAGGACTGCTAGTAGAAGCCGCCGGGAGGCGGGTGATGCGCCTTCGGCCTGCCCGCGTGGAACACGCCCGAGCGCTTGAGCACATGACCCTTGCTGTCGAGTGCTACGACCTTGTACGCGCCGTAGCTGCTCTTCAGCGGGATCGTCGTCTCGAATCC
Source organism: uncultured Solirubrobacterales bacterium (assembly GCA_963810015.1). Taxonomy (GTDB): domain Bacteria; phylum Actinomycetota; class Thermoleophilia; order Solirubrobacterales; family Solirubrobacteraceae; genus Palsa-465. Next base: position 961,082 of record CAWEMC010000024.1, on the reverse strand, counting down.
GTTCCTGGCCTTCGTGGCGACGATCGCCATATGGCGCGGGTTCCGTCCGCCGAGCACGCGCCAGCGGGCGACGTTGGTGGCGCCGTTCCAGCTCGCATACACGGTCGTCTTGCTGCCCTTCTTCTGGGCCGCCGCGTTCGGGGCGTACAGAGGCTTGCCCGTCCACCGTTGCACGAACGCGCGGTAGCTCTCATCCGGGCTGGGCAGCTGAGCCTCGAACAGCAGCTTCCCCGCCTTGCTGTACTCGGCGAAGTAGGGCTGCTGCCCGAATCCGACCAGCACGTTGCCGTTCGCCAACAGCTGCGTGTCGCCCTGACTGCCAACCGAGACGCCGGGCAGCGAGTACTGCGCGGCCAGGGTCACGGCCCGGGCCGACGTGTCCACGTTCAGGACCAGGCCCCGCGTCGGCCCATTCGGGGGCAGGAAGCCCTTCGCTCCGAACCCGCAGCAGCCGTTGTCGAACATGCTGATCTGGCCGTCGGGCTGGAGCTGCACGTCGTGCTGCCACTGGAAGGTGGCATTCGCCGGCACGAAGAACGTGCTCGCCTTGCCGCCGAGCGTCCAGATGATGTTCCCCGAGCTCTCGTCGACCAGGTACGCGGCCCACATGCTGCGCATCGACGCCAGGAACCGGTTCCCGGACAACGGTTGGATCGCGTTCAGGTGGAACGCGTCCCATCCGGTGGCCGCCGCGGCCGGGTTGGACGGCGGTGGTGGCTTGGTCTCAGATTCCGAGAGCGGGATGTGGTCCACCGCGTCCCAGCTGTAGACCAGCTTGCCGGTGTTCAGGTCGTATTCCTGGACGGCCGTGTCCGTCAACGTGCCGTTCAGCACGCCGCCATAGGGCACGAGATCCATCGGCACGTTCTTGTACGCCGTGACCCACGCGAAGTGACCACCGCTGATCGCGAACTCGTGGGGGCTGAAGATCCAGCCGTCCTGGCCGGTCAGCTTCGCCACGATCTTGTAGTTCTGGTTGACGACGTAGTCGGTCCCGGTGAGCGTGACGCCCGTGGGGGTGAGATTGCCCTCCCACCAGCTCAGCGCCGGCTTCCCGTTGTACGTCTGCGTCCTGAAGTTGAGCGAGTAGACATTGTCGGGCACGCCGTGGATCCACACCGGTGACATCTTGCTGTCGTACATCACCGGACCGCCCTGACCCGTCATCGGGACCGGCGCGCCGTTCGAGCCCGTGATGCCGAGGTTCTTGAAGTTCGAGATCAGGAAGTAGCCCGGCGCCAGCTGGCCGCGCCTGGCCGCCTTCAGCACCTTGATCTTGGGGGGCGCGAGCTTCGACTGCGAGACGTAGCGCCAGGCGCCGGTCCTGACGTACGACCCGATGGGAGGGGCCGCCTGCGCCGCGGAGACGAGCACCGCGCTCACGCACGCGACCGCCGCGAGAGCCGCGGTCAGGCGTATGAGGGATGGGCTTGGGTGTCTCACGTAGCTCCTTTGTGTCGAATAGGTTGTGTAACCCGTGGCAGTGTCGATCGGATCGGCCGTTAGCTACCGCACGCGCACGATTGCTGAGGTCTTGAGCGGTTTCCCCTTCCCGTCGAGCGCCTGGACCTTCACGTAGCGCTCCCGTCTGATTCGAATTGTGGTTTCGAAGCCGCGGATCCCGACAGTCCTGATCGCTCGCAGCGACTTCGGGCTCCTGCCCCCGAACACCCGCCAACGCCTGACCGCGGTCTGGCCGTTCCAGCTCGCCCACACGATCGTCGGCCGGCGTCCGTTCGCCGCGACCGACGGCCGATAGTGCGGCCTGCCGGTCCACCGGAACTTGTAGGCGCGGTAGTTGGCGTTGGCGTCGACGAAGTGGCCGTCGAAGACGATCTTCCCCCGCGAGTTGAACTCCGTGAAGTACGGCATCTGCCCCCACCCCACGAAGTGATCGCCGCCGGGGAGGACCTGGTCGTTGCCCTCGAAGTTCGCCGACAGCGGCGGCGAGTGCTCGTCCTGCCCGACCATCGTCGCCGTCATGTGGTGGAAGTTGAGTCGGAGCGTGAGGCCGCGCGCCCACCGATGCACCCGCGGCGGCCCCCCACCGTCGTCGAACAGTGTGACCGTGCTGTCGTTGCCGTATACGCGCACGTCATGCTGGAAGGCGAATCGGGCGCCGCGCCCCATCCTGAAGTTCGACCGCTTGCCGCCGAGGATCCACATCACCTGACCCGTGTTGCGGTTGATCTTGTAGGCCGCGAACGTGTCCCGCGAGGACACGATCAGGTTGCCGTCGGTGTCCTGCTGGATCGAGTTGACGTGGAAGTAGTCATAGGGGTGAGATCGGCTGCGCGGGACTCCCTCGTAGCTCGAGCTCAGGGGCACGTGGTCGAGGCTGTCCCACTGGAACACGACCAGGCCGGTCGCGATATCGATCTCCTCCACGACCGAGTCGAGCACGATCCGCCGCTTGTTGCCCACCGTCCAGTAGACGGGGGTGTAGGCCGTGACCAGCGCCGTGCCCTGAGGCGTGAGCTGGAACTCGTGCAGGTCTGACTGGAGCCCGTTCGCCGCGTGCACGGTCGCGATCGGCGTGTAAGTGGTGTCCTCGATCACGTCGTCGCCCTGGCCGACGCCCGCGGCGTTGACGTTCCCCTGCCACCAGGTCAGCACATCCCGTCCGCGGTAGCTCTGCACGCGGACGTCGGTTGCCTCCTCGCCCTTGGGAAGCGGGTGAAAGTAGATGAGCCGGCCGTTCGAGTCGAGGATCATCGGCCCGCTCTGCACCGGTCCCGCCAGCGGGCCGAGGAAGATGTAGCCGCGGGCGGGCCGGCGACGAGCGTGGGTCTTGACCTTTACCGGAACCACGCCCGGTTCGGAGTGGAACCGCTGGACGTCTCCGCCGAAGCGCGGCGTCGGCGGGCGGTGCCCGAGCGGGATCCGGCCGGCCGGGCTGGCGACGACGAACTGATAGCTCCCGCTCGAGCCGCCGACGATGTCCATCGCCGTCCTCACCGTCACGGTCTCGCCGGCCGCGAACGGCTTGGCCGGCAGAAAGCTCCCGCCGTGCCCGTCGGAGTCGGCCTCGATCGTCCCCGTGTGTGTGCCGCTCCTGGAGCCGGTGACCGAGATCCCGCCGAACTGACTGACGGGCAGACCGCGGAACGTGATCTGTGCGGCCGGCAGCGCCGTGTGGCTGCCCGGGATCGGAAACACGTAGACAGGCGTCGGCATGGCGTACGAGCTGCCCGACGCCCCGAAAACGCCGAGCACGACGAGTGCCGCGCCGGTGCACGCCAACGCCACGCGGGCGCGCACGCGAACACTCGACCTAAGTTTCCCCAATACCGGCCCTGAGCCGAGACGACCAGGCATGCCTACCTCCACATCAGGACGCATCTAAGGCCCATTCCCCGGCCGGCTCGGGACCTAAGTAGAACCTTAAGGCATTTTGCGTAGGGCCATCGTAAGGCCCTTTATGTCCGAGCGTCGAGCGCCGTCAACAGCAGCGCCGCCAGGATCGCCGGATCGCGCCTCACCCGGTCCGTTCGATCGCCGCCATCGCGGCGCTTCTCGAGCGTCACCTCGTCGGCGCTCGTCAACCGGCGCAACCGGCCTTCGGCGATCAACCGCTCGTCGACCGCCCCGAGGCGGCCCTCGAAAACCGTGAACACCGGCGTCCGCAGCGCGACGGCCTCCCGGTTCATCGTCCCGCCGGCCGAGACGACCAGGTCCGCGAGTGCGACCAGCGACTGGGCGTCGATCGCCCGTTCGGGCACGAAGAAGCCGGCCCGGTCGAGTTGTGCGCGCTGTTGCGGCGTCCGCGGGAGCACCACCGTCTGTGGGCCGCGCAGCCGTTCGAGCACCTGCGCGAACAGGTCGTTCTCGAAGCGGTGGTAGAGCGAGACCTCGGGCGGCGTCCGAACGACCGCGATCGGTCGGCTGGGGTCGAGACCCAGCTGCTCGAGCACCGCGGGATCGGCCTCGAAGTCGGCGAGGTAGTACTCCTCCTTGAGTCCCGGATAGCCGCGCACCTTGCCGCGGGCCCCGTACCGGTAGAGCCGCTCCGGCGGGATCGCGTCGGGCACGACGACCGACTGGGCGAGGCGGCAGTTGATGTTGTGCTGGACGGTCGCCCACTCGTAGTCGAACATCGTCGCGCGTGGGATCCGAAGCAGCGCCGCCGCCACGGTTATGTCGTTGGATCCGTGACCGAGCGCGAGCTGAAACCCTCGGCCCCTGGCCCAGCGCGTGAGCTCCACCGAGCGCTCGACGAGGCCGCGCGCCTTGGCCGCGACGTGCTCGCCGCGGTGATGCCCGATCGCCGTGTGCTCGATCCCGAGCCGCTCACAGAGCTGGAGCGTCTGCGCGAAGTCGCGCGCCGTGACCTCGACCTCGTGCCCCTGCTCGCGCAGGGTGCCGATGATCGGCCGCATGACCAGCACGTGCGGCGAGTTGGTGAGATCGATCCAGATCCTCAAGGGACCGCCGCTACGTCTCGGCGGCGATCGCCGCCACCACGTCAGCGGCCTCCGCAGCGCCCAGCACCGGGCTCATCGGCAGCGCGAGATTGGTCCTCGCCAGCTCGTCGGTGACCCGCAACGGCGGGCCGTCCTTGGCGTACGCCGCCATCGCCCGTTGTCGATGAAGCGGCGTCCGGTAGTAGGCGCGCGACCCGATCCCCCTGCGACCCAGCTCCGCCACCAGAGCATCGGCGCGCGGATGCGTGACGACGTACAGGTGCCACGCCGGCTCGGCTCCGTCGGGCACGACCGGCACCGTCACGTGCTCTTCGAGCCCGGCGGCGGCATAGGCGGCCGCCGCCGCCCGCCGACCCTCGCACCAGCCGTCGAGCTCGCGCAGGAGCACCCGCAGGATCGCCGCCTGGAGCTCGTCCAGGCGGGAGTTGTAGCCGACGTACTCGAACGTCCGCTTGTCGCGCGAGCCGTGAAAGCGCAGCGCCCTCGCCAGCTCGGCGACGCCATCGTCGTCGGTGGCGATCGCGCCGCCGTCACCGAAGCAGCCGAGGTTCTTGGAGGGGTAGAACGAGAACGTCGCCGCGTGGCCGAGCGCCCCCGCCCGGCGCCCGTCGAGCCTCGCTCCGGCGGCCTGCGCCGCGTCCTCGAGGACGGGCAGGCCGAGCGCTCGGAGCTCCGGCACCGGCGCCGGGCAGCCGAACAGGTCGACGGCCACGATCGCCTTCGTCCGGCCGCTGAGCGCCGCCCCGACGGTCTCGGCCGTCACATTGCGGGTGTCGGGGTCGACGTCGCAGAAGACCGGCCGCGCGCCGGCGGTGACCACGGCCTCGGCGCTGGCGTAGAACGTGAACGACGGAACGATCACCTCGTCGCCGGCCCCGATCCCGAGCGCCCGCAGCGCGATCGTGATCGCATCGGTGCCGTTCCCGACGCCGATCACGTGCCGGACCCCGAGGTAGTCGGCGAACTCGCCCTCGAACGCTTCGACCTCCGGGCCAAGGATGTACACGCCACGGCCGACGACCTCGCGCATCCGTGTGAGGATGTTCTCACGCACGGGCGCGAGCGGCGTCGTCGTGTCGAATAGCGGAATCGCCATGTTCGGCGCCAAACCCTACCCACGCTTTCGGTGAGGATCGGTTCCCGGCCGCTACGCTTGCCGCCGTGCTTCTGGCGCTCGCTTCAGTCACCGACTCGCTCGTCGCGCTCGCGACTCACGTGATCCGGGACCTCGGTCTCGGTGGCGTGCTGCTGCTCACGGCCACCACCGGGTTGATCGGGTTGCCGGGGACCGAACCGACGATGCTGTTCGCCGGATTCAACGTGTACCAAGGCCACCTCACGCTGATCGGGATCATCCTGTTCGGACTCATCGGCGACATGCTCGGGGCGTCAATCGCGTACGCCATCGGCTACTTCGGCCGTACCGAGCTTCTGGAGCGCCAGGGCAGCAAGCTCCACGTCAGCCGGCGACGGTTAGACCTCGCCAACCGGTGGTTCGAGCGTTGGGGTTCGCCGGTCGTGTTCTTCTCGCGGATGGTCCCGGTGGTGCGAGCAGCCGTTCCCTACGCGGCCGGCGTCGGCGAGATGCCGTTCTGGCGGTTCTTCATCCTCGCCATGCTCGGGTCGATACCGTGGATTGTCGGCCTCGCCCTCGTCGGGCGCGAGGTCGGGAGCAGCTGGCAGAGCTGGAGGCACAGTCTCGAGTACGTCGACTATGTCGGCGCGGCAATCGTCGTCGGCGTAATCGCGTACCTGATCGTCAGGCGCACCCGGAAGGGAGGCGGAGGCGCCACGCCGGATGTCGTCTCCTGACGGGGCCCCGAGCCCGCGCCTGCCGATCGGGGAGGCGCTCGCCCTCGGCGCGCTGCACGGTCCGGCGGAGCTGCTCCCGATCTCTTCATCGGGCCACGTCGCGCTCGTGCCGTGGCTGCTCTCGATGCGCTATGTCGACCTAGACGACGAGTTGCGCAAGTCGTTCGAGGTCGTCGTTCACGCCGGCACGGCCGCCGCCCTACTGATCACGCTCCGCGACGAGGTCGGCGGTGCCGTCCGTGACCTGAACGGCCGGCGGCTGGCGCTTATCGCCTTGTCCTTCATCCCGCCGGCGATCATCGGCTACGGCCTGGAGCGGCCGATCGAGCGCCACCTCGGAACGCCGGGCACGATCGCCGCCGGACTGCTCGCGGGATCGGTCGTGATGGCCTGGGCCGACCGCATGCCCCAGGAACGCCACCACGAGCAGGCCGGCGCCCGCGATGCGCTGTGGCTCGGGGTGGCCCAGGCGTGCGCCCTCATCCCCGGCGTGTCGCGCAACGGCGCAACCCTCGCCGCCGCCCGCCTGCGCCGATTCACCCGCGAGGACGCGAATCGGCTCTCCCGCCACGTCGCGCTGCCGGTCATCGCCGGCGCCACGCTGCTCAAGGGGATCCGGCTCCACCGCCGGGGGCTTGCCCCCGGCACGGCCGCCCCCCTCGCGGCCGGCGCCGCGGCCGCGTTCGCCTCGACCCTCGGCTCGACATGGCTGATCCGCCAGGTCGAGCGCGACCGCTCGCTTCTCCCGTACGCGGTCTACCGCAGCGCGCTGGCGCTCGTGGCGCTCGCCAAGCTGCGGTCTGCCCGATCGAGCACAATGCGATCGTGACCGACGCGTACACAGCCGCCGGCGTCGACGCGGCCCAGGCTGACGCGGGCGTCGCGGGGCTCGTCGAGGTGCTACGCGGCATCGAACCCGGGCGCTCGCCGTTGACGGTGCCCCTTCCCGGCCACTACGCGAGCGTCCTGCGGGTCAGCCCCGAGCTCGGCGTCGCGCTCGCCACCGACAGCGTCGGCTCGAAGGTGATAGTCGCCGAGTTGGCGGGTCGTTTCGACACGATCGGGATCGACTGCATCGCGATGAACGTCAACGACCTGATCTGCGTCGGGGCCGAGCCGCTCGCGATGCTCGACTACATCGCCGTCGAGCGCGCCGACCCCGCGATGCTGCGCGAGATCGCGGTCGGCCTCCGCGTGGGCGCCGAGGCCGCCGGGATCGAGATTCCCGGTGGCGAGGTGTGCCAGGTCCCCGAGCTGATCCGCGGGCACCCGTCGCCCACCGGCTTCGATCTCGTCGGCTCCGCGTTCGGCACCGTCGCACTCGACGCGATCGTCGACGGCAGCTCGTGCCGACCCGGCGATGCGTTGATCGGTCTGCCGTCATCGGGAGTGCACTCCAACGGCCTGACGCTCGCGCGGCGGGCGCTGCTCGACGATGGCGGCCTCACGCTCGACGCGCCGGTGCCCGAGCTCGGAGGCGCGACGGTCGCCGACGTGCTGCTCGAGCCGACGACGATCTACGTCAGAGCGGTGCTCGAGCTGCTCCGCAGCGAGATCGCCGTCCGCGGCCTCGCCCACATCACCGGCGGCGGCCTGCTCAACCTGCTCCGGATCGGCCAGGGGATCGGCTACGAGCTCGAGACGCCGCTGCCGGTCCCGCCGGTGTTCGGTCTGGTCGCCTCGCTGGGCGACGTCTCCGCCGCCGAGATGTGGGAGGTGTTCAACATGGGCTGCGGGTTCTGCGCGATCGTCCCCGCCGCGGACGCGGACGCCGCGGTCGGGCTGCTCGGCCGCCACCACCCGGGGACGTCCGTGATCGGGCGCCTGACGGCGGACGCCGGGCGGGTCACCGTACCGTCGCTCGGGTTGACCGGGAACCGCGAAGGCTTGCGGGCCAGGTAGCGGGGTGGGTGGCCTTCTGGCTGCAAAACGGGGCGAAACCGCCACCGAAACGCTTGCGCTCCCACGCCGGATTGTCCAGCGTGTTTAGGTTGGACTTGATTGGATCCGAGCGCCACAGGTGGCGCGCTTCGTAGCCCGCGGGGCCACTCTCACTCGCCCCGCGGGCCTCCCTTCGCTAGTCGAGCGTCCACAGTTCTCCCGACCCCGCGCGCTCGGGCTGAACCCGCCACTCCGTGGCGAGCCGCCACAGCTCCGCCGGCGCCCGCGGGCCGTGCAGGCCGCACACCGCCGCGACCTCGAGCGCTTCATAGGGCGCGAACCCGTACACCCCGTGCGGCCCGTCTCCCTCGCCACGGAACTCGAGCGAGGGCAGCTTGACCCGGTCGCTCCCCTCGGCGAAGTGCTCGGGCGCCACCGACCCGGCCCGCTCGAGATCGGATCCGAACGCCTCGAGGATCGCGTGGGAGGAGATGTCCACACGGAATCGCTCGGCGTCGAGTCCGTCGGTGAGCCGCGCCTCGGCGACGAGCGACTCGGCAGTGTCGAGCTTACGGCGGCGGCAGAGGATCCCCCTCCCGCAGGCGCCGCAGGTAGGGACCGGGATCGCCCTGCTCATTCGCGGCCTTGACGGCGATGCACGCCGGGTGGGAGCTACCCAGCGGCGTCTCGAGCCACAGGCGGACGTCCACCGGCATGCCGGTGCTTGCGGCGGATGCGAGTATCTCTCTGATAAGGGGCTGAGGGTCGCCGAACTGCCGGGCCATGCCGCACATCACGTACCTCATGCTGAGCGTCTCGCCGAATCTGCATTGCAGCTTGCGGAGCGCTGGTTCGAGCGCCCAGGATGAGGGAGAACATGGATCTGTGTAGTAGGTCACGTCGACGGGCATGTGGCGCAAAATAGAGACAGCCAAATGAGCACCATGCTCGGCACGACACTCAGCGGCCGTTACCGGCTCGAGGCCAGGATCGGCGCCGGCGGGATGTCGACGGTGTACCGGTCCCTGGATCAGACGCTCCAGCGGCCGGTGGCGATCAAGCTGATGAACCGGGAGGTCGCCACCGATTCCGACCAGCTCGAGCGATTTCGGCGCGAGGCGCGGGCCGTGGCCCAGCTCTCCCACCCGCACATCGTCGGCGTGATCGACGCCGGCGAGGACGAGGGCCGGCCGTTCATCGCGTTCGAGTACGTCGAGGGAGAGACGCTCAAGGAGCGGATCCGCCGCCAGGGCCAGCTGCCGGTGGCCGAGGCGGTCGCCTACGCGATCGAGATCGCGCGAGCGCTCGGCGCCGCCCACGCGCGCCACATCGTCCACCGCGACGTCAAGCCCCAAAACGTCCTGATCGACGAGGAGGGGTCGGCGAAGGTCACCGACTTCGGGATCGCCCGCACCCTCGACGAGGAGGGGCTGACGGCCGACGGCCGCGTGCTCGGCACGACCGACTACGTCTCACCCGAGCAGGCCCTCGGGCAGCCCGTGACCGGCCAGTCTGACCTCTACTCGCTCGGGATCGTCCTGTACGAGATGCTGACCGGCGAGGTTCCGTTCAAGGGCGAGAACCAGGTGGCGGTCGCGATGAAGCACGTCCGCGAGGAGATCCCCGACGTGCAGGCCAAGCGTCCGGAGATCTCCTCCGCGCTCGCGGTGATCGTCGACACCGCCACGGCGAAGCGACCGGAGGACCGCTATGCCAACGACGCCGAGCTGATCGCCGACCTCGAGGATGTGCTCGCGATCGAGACGACCCGGGCCGGCAGCGCCACCGGCGAGGTCACGACCGTGCTCCGCACCCTGCCGGCCCGCAAGCAGCGCCGGATCCCTTTCCGGGTCAGGCACCCGGCGATCTCGATCCTGGCGGTGCTGATCGTCGTGGCCGCGCTCGGCGGTGGCGCCGTGTGGCTGGGGACACGCACGCATCACGGCACGGGCACCCCGACAACGCCGCCACCGCCGCGAGCCCCGAGCCCGGTGGGCCTCTGCCCGAGCTGCGCCTTCGGGTTCAACCCGCTGGGAAATCCGAGCGACGAACACCCGGACGCCAGCCTCGCCATCGACAACCAGCCCGGGACCTACTGGAACACGCAGACCTACTACGACGACACGCTCAATAAGGCTGGCGTCGGGATCTACGTCGACGCCGAGCCGGGGACCACCGCCCGTATCCTCCGGGTGACGACGGCCACGCCGGGGTTTCAGGCCACCGTCTACGCCCGCGACACCAAGCCGCCACTGAAATGGCCCGACCCCGGCTGGGTCCAGATCTCGGCCTCCACCAAGATCGCCGCCAAGCGCGACATCAAGCTGACGAGCGGGAGCACGCCATACCGCTACTTCCTGCTGTGGATCACGAGCCTCGGCGGGCACAGCAGCCTGGCGATCGACGAGCTCACGCTCTACAAGTAGGGGCTCTGCCTCGAGGGGTGGGCGCGGAGCCGGATGACTCCCGCGCGGGCCGGTCTTGGCGAGGCTGGATGCCGAGCGGCCCGCGGGCGGGAGGCTGTGTATCGAAGGGTGCCGGGGGGCGCGTTTGAGCGGCCGGCGCCTTGATTCGCGGTCGGCCCTTTTAACGGCGCAGGGAGAGGGAGGTGGGTGCGAGCGCCGACGGCCCGCCGGAGCCCATCTTGACCCGCTCAGCTGCCCAAATCCCCGACTTTGTGGCGAGAGTGTCACGGAAAACCTGCATAGCACGTCAACACCGGCGCGAGACCCGAGCCCTGTCGTACTACACATGCTCTTCATGCATAACACGACAGGGCTCGCCACCTGAGCCGCGATTGTCGTGCTGTGCAGCTTTTCGACGGGTGCGATGGCGCCCGCTCCCTTCCCTTCCTCAGCGCCGTTTACCGGGCCGCCCACCAATCAGGGCTGCGGGCGCGCAGCGCCCGCGGGCTGAGAGTCGACGGCCATCGAGCCGGCCCGCCACGGCCCCTAGAACCGGTGGCGCCCCTCCGCCACGTGGCGCTCGACCCCCAGCGCCACCAGGCGATCGAGCAGCTCGGGATACGAGATCCCGCTCGCGTCGAACAGCGCGGCGTACACGCTCGTCTGCGTGAACCCCGGCATCGTGTTGAGCTCGTTCACGAGCACGTCCTCGCCGTCCACGAAGAAGTCGACTCGCGCGAGGCCCGCGCAACCCGAGGTTAGGAACGCGGTCACCGCCAGCGAGCGCACCCGCTCCCTGACGTGGTCGGGGATCCGCGCGGGCACGACGAGCTCCATCCCACCCGGCGTGTACTTCGCCTCGTAGTCGTACCACCCCGACTCCCCGGCGCCGAGCAGGATCTCGCCCGGCTGCGAGGCGATCGGATCGCCGTTGCCGAGGACCGAGCACTCGACCTCGATCCCCCTCGCGGCCGCCTCCACGATCGCCAGGTCGTCGTGCTCGAACGCCCGCTGGAGCGCGTCCGCCATCTCGCCGGCGTCGCCGACCCGCGCGATCCCGACCGACGAGCCGAGCCGCGCCGGCTTGACGAACACAGGCAAACCGAGCGCGCGCAACGACTCGAGCTCGGCGCCGGGGTTGTCGCGAAAGTGCTCCTCGGGCACCGCACGGTGCTCCACCTGGGGGATGCCGGCGTGCGCCATCAGCTGCTTGAAGAGGACCTTGTCCATGCACAGCGCCGACGCGAGGACGCCGGCGCCCACGTATGAGATGTCGAGGCACTCGAGCAGCCCCTGCACGGTGCCGTCCTCGCCGAACGGACCGTGGAGCGCGGGGAACACCACGTCGACACCGTCGAGGCCCTGGCCGGGCGCGATCTCGAGCGCGCGGCCGTCGCGGCGCCAGACCCCGTCGCGCCCGATCTCGATCTCGATCGCCACGTGCCCGGCCTCCGCGAGCCCAGCGCGAACAGACGCCGCCGACGCGAGCGAGACCTCGTGTTCGGACGAGCGGCCTCCCCCCAGCACCGCCACGCGCAGAGACGCGTCCCCGCCCGTCGACGCGTTCATGATGTGGTCGTCGGCGTCGTCGTCGTGGTGGGAGTGGTCGTGGTTGTCGTCGTCGTGCTGTTCGGCGGCGGCGCCACAAAGTGACCGACGACGATCGTGACCGTGCTCCCCTTCTTGACGCTGGCGCCGGCGCCCGGGCTCTGCGACAGGACAATTCCGTCGTTCTTGGACTTCGTCACGGTCTTGGTCTCCTTGACGACGCTGAATCCGTCGCCGGTCAGTGTGCTGCGAGCGCCGGCGAACGTGTCCCCCTTCACGTCCGGCACCTTCGCGGTCGTCGGGGCCTTGGCGATCACCAGCGCCACGTTCGAGCCTACGGGCGCGATGATATTTCCCCCCGGCGACTGGCTGATGACGTCGCCCGGCGTCGCGGTGCTCGATGTCTGCGTGCTCGTCGTGACCGTGAAGCCGGCGCGCTTGAGCGTCGCCTCGGCCGCGCTCTCCGACTGGCCGACGACGGGTGACACCGCCGCTGTCGGCTTGCCGCTCGACACCACGACCGTCACCTGGGTGCCCACGACCGGGTTCTGGCCGGCGGCCGGATCGGTGCTGATGACGTCCCCGTCGGTCACGGTCTGAGAGCTCTCCGGGACGACGCGGCCGACTTTGAGATGCGCCCTTCGGATCATCCTCTTCGCCTGCGCCAGCGAGAGCCCCTGGACCGAGGGCACGGTCGTGTTGCCCGGACCCGATGACACGGTCAGCGTCACCGTCGAGCCCTTGTCGACCTTCACCTCGGCCAGCGGATCCTGACCGATCACGGTGCCCGCGGGCTGGCTTGACGTCGCGTTGATCACCGCGACCGAGAAGCCGTCGTTCTGCAACTGCGTTCTGGCGTCGTTGAGGCCCTGTCCGGTCACGGCCGGGACGACCTTCTTCGCCGGCCGGGTCAGCAGGTAGGCCGCGACCCCACCGCCGGCGAGCAACAGGATCAGCGCCGCGACCAGCCACGGCCACCAGCGCCGGCGGCGCTGATACCGCTCCTCCTCCCAGCCGGCGCCATCCTCCCCACCGTCCCACGGCGCAGCGGTCGGCGGTGGCGGCTCGCCGCCCGTCACGGCCCCTCCATCGACTGGGAACACGCCCAGTGCCGCCATGCTGGAGGTGCGCTGCCCGCGCGACTCGGACACGATCATCTCCCTCACGCGTGTCAGTGCGGTGATCAGCTGGTCTGCGTCGGCGGGACGGTCGGCCGGGTCCTTGTTGAGCGACCACAGGACAATCTGCTCGAGCTCCGGCGAGATGTTCGGGTTGAAGACGCGCGGCGGAGTTGGCGCTTCCGAGACGTGCTTGAGCGCGATCGTCACCGCGGATTCGGCGTCGAACGGAACGCGGCCGGTCAAAAGCTCGTACAGGACGACGCCGATCGAGTACAGGTCAGAGGAGGCGCTGACGGCGTGACCCTGGGCCTGCTCCGGCGAGAGGTACTGGGCGGTTCCCATGATCGAGCCGGTCTCGGTCATGTCGGAGGCGCCGGCGCGGGCGATCCCGAAATCGGTGACCTTGGCGTGGTCGGAGTCGTCGATGATCACGTTGTGGGGTTTCAGGTCGCGGTGGATGACGCCGTGACGGTGGGCGAACCGGGCCGCCTTGAGGATCTGAATCGTGATGTCGATCGCCCGCAGCTGATCGATCGGAGCCTGTTGCCGGACCAGCTGCTTGAGCGAGCGGCCCGGGAGGTACTCCATCGCGATGTAGTACGTGTCGTCGTACTCGCCGCGGTCGTAGACGCTGACGACGTTCGGGTGCTGGAGGCCGGCCGCGGCCTGGGCCTCGCGCCGGAAGCGCTCGACGAAGCCCGGATCCTCGGCGAACCGGCGGTACAGGAGCTTCAGCGCGACCTTGCGTCCGAGCTGCTGGTCCTCGGCGAGGAACACATCGGCCATGCCGCCGGCGCCGAGCCGCGAGACGACCTTGTATCGCCCATCGATCAGCGTGCCGGTGGCGAGCTCGGGCATGGCGTCACTTACCTTCGGCGAGCAGCGTTTGGATCACGTCCTTGGCGATCGGGGCGGCCACGGTGCCGCCGAAGCCGCCCTCTGTCTTCTCGATCGTCACCGCGACGGCGACCTTCGGGTCGTTCACCGGCGCGAAGCCGATGAACCACGGCTGGGTCAGGTTCGAGCCCGGAAGGCCGATCGACGCCGTGCCCGTCTTGCCCGCGACGCTGATGCTGCCGAGCTGGGCCGGCGTGCCCGTGCCCTCCTCGACGACCCGCTTCATCATCTGGGTGACCTCGGCCGCGGTCGATGGCTTCATCACGGTGTGCCACACGGTCGGATGCACCGTCTCGACCGTCTGGCCGTCCTGGTTGACGGCGCGCGACATGAAGTGGGGGACCATCAGCACCCCCTTGTTCGCGACCGCCGCCGCGACGAGCGCCATCTGCAGCGGGGTGACCAACAGCCCGCCCTGCCCGATCGCGATCCGGCCGATGTCCTCGTTCGGGCTCCCCGGCGGATACGGACGGCCGGTCGGCGAGAACGGGCGGCTCTCGGCCATCTCGTCCGGGGGGTAGTCGAGCGGAGGCTTGGAGTAGAAGCCGAAGCGCTTCATGTACTTCGTCATGGTGGCCCGGCCGACGCTCTCGGCGACCTGCGCCCACACGGTGTTGACCGAGAACGTCAGCGCGGTGGTCAAATCGATGTTGCCGAAGCTCTGGTCGTTGTCGTTGTTCAGCGGCACGCCCGAGATCGTCTTCGGGGAGTTGCCGTTGACGACCGAATTCGGCGTGTACTTGCCGCTGTCGATCGCCGCCGTGGCGGTCACGACCTTGAACGTCGAGCCCGGTGGGTACTGCCCCTGGGTCGACCGGTTCAGGTAGGAGATGTTCGGCCCGACCGCGTTGGGGTGGTTGTCGTTGTAGACGGGGTTGGCGTACATCACGAGCACGGCCCCGGTCTGGGGGTTGAGCGCGACGACCGACCCGGCCCGGCCGGCGAGCTCCTGGATCGCCACCTGCTGGGCCTTGGGGTCGAGCGACGTGTCGACGTCGTCGCCGACCCGGTTGGAGGTCAGGGGCCCGAACACGGAGCTCAGCCCGGTCTGGATCCCGCGGAGCTCCTCGCCGCGTGAGAGCTCGAGGCCGGCCGCACGGCCCTGCCGGGGGAGCGAATACCCGATCACCTGCGCGAATTGGGTCCCCGTCGGATATGTCCGCCCCCACGTGCCGCCCCCCTGACGGACCGACCGAGCCAGCACGGTGCCGTCGTCGGCAAGGATCCGGCCGCGCTTGATCCGCAGCTCCTGGACGAGCGTGCGGTCGTTGAGTGGGTTGTTGCGGAGCGACTTCGCGTCGATCACCGTCCACCGCGTCGTCCAGATGATCAGCAGGGCGAACAGGAACACGATCAACCCGAAGACGCGCGTGATCTGCGTGTTCACGCCGGCCTCCGAGCGCGGTCGGAGACGAGCAGCAGCAGCGCCACCAGCACGAAGTTCGCGATGATCGACGAACCGCCGTAGGAGATGAACGGCAGCGTCACGCCCGTCAGCGGGATCACGCGCGTGACGCCCCCGACGATCACGAATACCTGGAGCGCGAACACCGCCGTCAGGCCGGTGGCGAGCAGCTTTGAGAACGAGTCTCTGGCGAGCACGGCGGTCTTGAATCCGCGGGCGACGAACAGCAGGTAGGTGAGGATCACCGCGCACGCGCCGAACAGCCCCAGCTCGTCGGTGATCACGGCATAGATCATGTCCGTCTGCGGCGCCGGCAGCAGGACGAAGTTCGTGCCCGGGATCGTCAGCGTCGCTTGCCCGAACCCCTCTCCGAAGAACCCCCCGGCAGCCTGTGCGAACTGGGCGTTTGCCAGCTGGAAGCTCCCTCCCGTGCGGCGGTACAGCGCGGGGTTGAAGGGGTGCAGCCACGCCTCCACGCGATCGTGCACGTGCGGGATGTGCGTGCCGAGATACCAGGCGCCAAGCGCGAACGCCGCCAGCCCGACGACGACGAACGACAGCCGTCCCGTGGCCACGTAGAGGATCGCCAGCAGCGCGCCGTAGAACATCAGCGAGGAGCCGATGTCGTGCAGCAAGATCAGCACGAGCATCGCGAACCCCCAGAACAGCAGCACCGGCCCGAAGTACTTGAGCGGCGGGATCGTGATGCCCAGGAACCGCCGCCCGCCCATCACCATCACCTGCCTGGTGTCCCGCAGGTAGCTCGCGAGGAAGATGACGAGTCCGATCTTCGCGAACTCGGCGGGCTGGAAGACGAACAGCCCCGGGATGTGGACGCCGAGGTAGGCCCCGTTCACCTGATCGCCGATTCCCGGGAGGCGCGGCAACACCAGGAGGCCCAGCGAGGCGACGACGATCACGTAGCGGTAGCGCTCGAGCTTCCGGTAGTCCCGGCACCACACGATCGTGACCGCGAACAGCACCAGCCCGAGCACGAACCACTGCGCCTGCTGGCGCGCCAACGTGGAGTCGATCCGGTAGATCATCACGATCCCGAAGCTCGCGAGCAGCGCCACCAGCGGGAACATGTACGGATCCGCGTGCGGGAGCGTCATGCGAATGAATATGTGCGCCGCGAGGCACAGCCCCAGGAAGATCGCCCCGTAGGTCAGCGACACGTTCGAGAGCGCGTTCGAGCGCTGGATGAAGACGCCGGCGAATCCCGCCGTCACCAGCAGCGACGCGGGGATCAGCCCGATCAACTCACGGTTGCGTGCACTCATCCGCTCGCCCCCGCCGTGCTCATTTGCTCACCTGTCCCAGCTCGAGGTCCCGTACCAGGGAGATCGCGCTCGTCTGCGAGCGCAGCTGGTTGTTGAAGACCGCGCTCCGCCGGTCCGCCGGAACCAACGCGGCGGGCACCCCGGAGACGTACACCGTCTCGTACAGGCGAACTCCCCCCGGCAGGTTGTAGGGGAAGCCGCGGTAGATCGTCACGATCCCCTGTGAGTTGGTCCCGATGAAGTACAGCTGCCGGCTGGCGAGATAGCCGCCGGACCCGATCAGGCCGAGGACGATGAGCGTCGCCAGCAGCGCAGGCATCGCCCTCGAGAACCGGCGCTTGGGACGCTCGCCCTCCCGCGACGGCGGCCGGCGGGCGGGGCGGAATGGCCTCAGCCGGGTGACGGGCGCCGGTGGCGCCGCGACGGCCTGCACGTGCACCGTCTCGGGCTCGGAGGAGGGGCCGGGGTCGGGGGCGGGGGCGGAGACGCCTTCGGGCGCGGTGACGGACGGCGCCTCCGGGGCTGAGGCCCCGACCATGGTGGGCGCATCGACGCCCGAGTCGCCGCCCACGTCCTCGAGCCGTGTCAGGACGACCGTGATGTTGTCGCGGCCACCCGCGGCGTTTGCCTCGCCGATCAGCCGAGTTGCCGCGTCGCGCAGCGAGGACGAGGACTCGAGCACGTCCGCGATCTTGTCCTCCGGGACCATCGAGGTGAGTCCGTCACTGCATAGCAGCAGGATGTCCCCGTCCTTCACCGGGTAGGTCCACGTGTCGACCTCCACGGACGCCTCCGGGCCGAGCGCGCGGGTGATGATCGATCGCTGCGGGTGCTCCTCGGCCTGCTCCTCGGTGAGCTTGCCCTTGCGTACCAGCTCCCCGACGAGGGAGTGGTCTTGCGTCAGCCGCTGTAGCTCGCCGTCGCGGAACAGGTAGGCGCGGCTGTCCCCGACGTGGGCGATCGCCAGGTGGGAGTCGTCGAGATAGGCGGCCGTCAACGTCGTCCCCATGCCGTGACGCTCGAGATCGGCGTGGGAGAGTTCGTGGATCCGGCGGTTGGCCTCGCGGACGCGATCAGCGAGGCGCTCCTCCGGGCTTCCCGAGTCCGGCAGGCCCTGCTCGAAGGCCTCCACCGCGACGCGCGAAGCGACCTCGCCGGCCTGCGCGCCGCCCATGCCGTCGGCGACGACGAACACCGGGGCGCGGACGTACACCGAGTCCTCGTTGTCCCGGCGCTGGCGTCCGGTGTCGGTCATCTGGATGGTTTCGGCGGCGCGGATCATCGCTATTGCTCGTATGAGAACTCGCAGTCGCCGATCCGGATCCGATCGCCGGAATGCAGAGGCTGAGGCCCGCCGAGGGGCTCTTCGTTGAGATATGTCCCGTTGGTCGAACCGAGGTCCTCAATCACGACCACGTGCCCCTGGCGAGAGATCCGAGCATGACGCGTCGAAGCGAAGGGATCATCGAGGCGAATCTCGACGTCGCCGCGGCCGAGCGTAGCGCCGTTCGAGAGGTCATACGCTGTGCCGGGCTCGTGGCCCTCGGCCCGCTCGACCAGCAGCCGCGGCTCGAACCCGTCGAGCGGTCCGAGGCCGTCCGCCGCGGAGTACACGCCCGTGGCGTCATTCGCCGTCGCCTCGTCGGACTCGACCACTCCGCCCCGGCCCCGCCGCAGGTCCTTCATCGCGCTGCGCGCGACCCACAGCAGGAATAGGTACAGGACCGCGAGGAATCCAAACTTCAGACCGACCGACACAGGTTCGAGCATTGGCCTTCCTATTCCAGCTCAAAGGTGAGTGCCGATGTACCTAGCTCGATCTCGTCCCCTCGCTTGAGGACCTCCGGGCTCTCAATGCGCCTGCCGTTCAGGGAGGACCCGTTCGTCGAGCCCAGGTCGCTCAGCACCCACGATCCGCCCCGGGGGCGGATCTCGGCGTGTTGGCGCGATACGTTGGGGTCGTTCAGTACCACGTCGCACTGGCGGCTACGGCCGAGCGTCGCGCCCGTTGGCCCCACGACCAGCCGCTTGCCGTCGAGCAACAGCAGCGCCGTCTGTGTGCGGACGCGCGCCCGCTCCTCGAGCGGCTCGGCGACGCGGCCCGCGGCGCTGTAGACCATCGTGCGGCCAGACTGCTCGCCGTTCGCGGGGCCCTGCACCGCCGGCGCATCCTGCGGCGCCTGGATGGCGCCCGTCTGGATCCCGAACTCACCCAACCCGAGCCGGTCGTCGGTCTCGAACTCGATCGCCGGTCGCGCCATCAGGTCGAGGCGTTCGCGCCGGGCGTACTCGAGCAGGTAGCCGGCGAGCTCCGTCGCCAGTGCATCCTCGTAGTCCGCGAACCGCTCACGGTCCCGCGGCGAGAGAAACACGCGGTACTCGTTCGGTACGTAGGTTCTGGAGACGGACACGGACTTGTGCTCTTCCATCTCGCGCGCGAGTTTCCGGGCGATCTCGACCGGTCGGACCTCCGATCGGAAGGCGCGGCTGAACGTGCCTTCGACGAGGCCGGCAATCTTGCTTTCGAGACTTCTGAGGACACTCATGAGCTACCCCGTAGGGCGCTCCCATGCTACGGAACTCCGGCTTGATCGCGGCCCATGCGCAGCCGCTCGCGCACGCTTGGCGCAAGCGCAATGATCGCACCCGCGATCGCGCCTATCAGGGCGGTTCCCTCGGTCACCTTCGCGGCCCCGGGGTGTGCGATCGAGATCGCGGCGCCGGTCGCGGAAACCAGCGTGGCCGACCAAACGATGACGCAGACCGTATCGACGACCAGCGATCGGCTCCGCAGCAGCCACGGCAGCGTGAGGGCCGCGAGCGCCCACACCGGCGCGGCCGCCAGCGCGCCGGAACTGAGGATTGGCCGTAGCACGAGCGTGACCGTCTGATCGAGCGATGCGGTCCAGGTGTGGAGGGTCGGAGTCCCCGAAAATCGATTGAGGTACGCACTCCTACCGCTGAGCGGGACGACGAGCACGATCCAGATCCACCCGGTCGCGCCCAGCGCCGCTCGGCGCCATGCGCTTCCGGCGCGAGCGGCCAGCGCCGGCCACGCGCCCCCGAGGCCGATCAGCGCCAGCGCTGGTGCTCCCGCCGCGAGGCTCCACGCCGTGCCCCGCCGGGGCATCATGATGATCGGCGCGAGCGCCCCCGCCGCGATCAGAACCGCGGCTCCGGGGCGCTGCTGGGCCGTGGCGGCAACGACGAGGCAACCGGCCACCGTCACCCAGCCGATCCGCGGTAGCGCCGCCACCAGCACCGCCGCCAGCAGTGCTGCGGCCGCCGGAGCGATCGATGGGCGCGCGAGGACGTTCTCGGTCAGCCACCACGTCAGCGCCGCGGTGGCGAGGGCGCCGAGAGCCCGCGCCGGCCATCGCGGAACCTCCGTGGCCGGACTCGCCGGCGCCTCCTCGCCCACGCCGCCCGCGCGTTCGGCGCCGTCTGACCAGCGGGCCCGATCGACGTCGGGAGCTGCGACGGGCTCCGGCGTCAACCGCGGCCACGGGCTCGTCACGACCCCGGGCGTGTCGGTCAACGCCGGGATCGCGGCGCTGACCGCGGCCCGGAGCTCCGCGAGGCTGCCGCGCTCCCGCGCGCGAGGCCGGAGGGCCTGGTCCACGGCGCTCCCGAGTCCGTGCGGGAGGTCGCGACGCTGACGGCGTATCGGCGGCAGGTGCGCTCCGAGCCGACGCGCGCGCTGCGCGGCGGTGTTCGTGCGCACTGGATTGACCCCGGTCAGCGCCTCGTAGGTGACGAGCGCGAGCGAGTACACGTCGGCCGTCGCGCCCGCCTGGAGTCCCTCGGCCTGCTCGGGCGCCATGTACGCCGCGGTGCCGACGACGTCGCCCGTGTGCGTCAGCGTGGCGCCGCCGATCACCCGGGCCACGCCGAAGTCCGTCAGCTTCGCGAGCTGCGCGGGGCTGGCGGGATGCTCGGGGATCAGCACGTTTGAGGGCTTGACGTCGCGGTGCACGACGCCGTGGCCGTGGGCATGGCCCAGCGCGTCGCAGAGAGCGACGACGATCTCGGCGATGTCCCGGTCGGAGAGCCGGCCGGCGTCCAGCAGGTCGCTGAGTGTCTCGCCGCGGACCAGCTCGGAGACGAGGTACGCGCCCTCCTCGTCGACGGCCGCCTCATAGAGGGTGACGATGCCTGGGTGCGAAAGCCGGGCGGCGGCGCGCGCCTCGCGCTCGAAGCGACCGCCAACGACCCGCTCGCGGGGCAGGATCTTGATCGCCACGTCGCGCTCGAGTCGCTCGTCTCGGGCCATCCAGACGGTGCCGAATCCGCCGGAACCGAGCCGGCGATCGAGCCGATACCTGTCGAGGACCAGCCCGCTCTCGCCCCGACGCCGCTCGCGCGCCCGCGGTGCGGTCGGAGCGTCGTGCGGGTCATCGCTCGACTGCAGGCGGGCCGTGGGCAGCTGGCTCGGGCTCATTGGACGCCTTTTCCACGTCGTCGAGCCGGTCCCTGCGAGATCTTGGGGGCGCCGGGCGGGCGGTGCGCGTGCCGTTGCAGAGCGGACCGGATTATCCAGCCGTCATGGCGGTCATACTGAGGGTTTACCAACTCTGAAGGAGCGAGAAGCTTGTCGTTCTTCGACGACGCGGACGAGCCTCCCACAGCGACGCAGACGGCCCCACGCAGACGCCGTTCCTCCGGCAGCGGCCGCCGACCACCAAACGAGCAGCAGTCGATACAGATCCGGCGCGCCGTCGCCGCCGGCGTGCTGCTGGTGGTCCTGATCCTGATCGTGCTCGGCGTCCACAGCTGCCAGGTCAGCTCGCGGAACAGCGCGCTCAAGGACTACACCAACAACGTGTCGTCGCTGGTCCAGCAATCCGATGAGACCGGCGCCAATTTCTTCAAGCTCCTGTCAACCGGCGCCGCGGGCAGCGTCAGCAGCCTCCAGAGCTCGATCAACGAGGCGCGGATGACCGCCCAGGCGCAGCTGGACAAGGCACAGAAGCTGAGCGTCCCCGGTCAGATGAACGCGGCGCAGACGAGACTGCTGCTGGCGCTCCAGATGCGCCGCGACGCGATCGCCAACGTCGCCGCCCAGATCCAACCGGCGCTCGGCACCGCGACCAGCAAGGACGCGGTCGACTCGATCGCCGCCCAGATGGCCCGTCTCTACGCCTCCGACGTCGTCTACAAGGACTACACCACGCCGCTGATCGCCAACGCGCTCCACGGCGCGGGCATCTCCGTCGGCGGCGTCAACGGCGAGTCGATCTTTAGCGGTCAGTTCGTCCCCGACCTCGGATGGTTGGACCCGACGTTCGTGGCCACCAAGCTCGGCGCAAAGTCCTCGACGGGGACCGGCAAGATCGCCCCTGGCCTCCACGGCCATGAGCTCAACTCGGTGAGCGTCGGCGGGACCACACTCCAGCCCGGAGCGACCAACACCCTTCCGGCCAGTCCGCCCGCGACGTTCACCCTGAACTTCACCAACACCGGACAGAACACCGAGAACAACGTCGTCTGCAAGGTCACCGTGAGTGGGACCAGCGACAGCGGTCAGAAGGTCGTCGCGCAGACGACCGCCGGCGAGTCGACGACGTGTCAGGTCACGCTCGCCTCCGCCCCGAGCACGGGCACCTACACCGTCGACGCCACGATCGAGCCCGTGCCCGGCGAGAAGAACACGGCGAACAACACGCTTTCGTTCCCGATCACGTTCCAGTAGGCGCCTGGTGTGCGGGGCGGGGCTGTGGACTCTCGGGCCGCGTCGCCCGCGGCCTTAGTTGGCGATCGGCTCGGTAAACGGCGCGGGGAAACAGGGCGGGTGAGGGCGCCGGCGCGTCGCCAGAGCCCGTGGTCGACTTGCTCGCGCGCCCTAACCGCCACTTTGTGCCGAGATTGTCACCGGGAACCTGCGTAGCGCGTCAACACCGGCGCCAGACCCGAGCCCTGTCGTATTACGCATGCTCTTCATGCATAGCTCGACAGGCCTCACCATCCGGCGCGGGATTGTCGTGCTGTGCAGGTTTTGAACGGGTGTAGATGGGGCCCGCTCCCTCCTTTTCCCCAGCGCCGTTTACCGGGAGGCCGCCAATCAGGGCTGCGGGCGCGCAGCGCCCGGGGGCCGAGAGTCGACAGCCATCGAGCCAACGACCCTTGCCCGCCACCGGGCCCAGCCGCACCCGCCACCGCCACACCCCGGCCCGGCGCGCCGCCGCCACCGGCGATCCGCCTATTCTTTCGCGGGTGCACAACCTGACCAGTACGGCTGGGATCGTTGCGATCGGTGCCGGCGCGGTCGCAGTGATCTCGTTCCTCTTCTGCGTCGTCCTCGCCTTCAGGCTGCGGCGCGTCCGGAAGGATCAGAAGGCCGTGCTGGGCGACGGCCGCCAGGACCTCGTCGCTCACGCCGCCGCGCTCCAGTCCCAGTTCGAGGCCCTGTCTGACTACGTGCAGGACGCCGCCTCCCGGCTCGATGACCGCATCGCCACGACCGAGCACCGGCTGGACGGCGCGATGGCCTACCGGGCGCTCGTCCGCTACGACGCCTACGGCGAGATGTCGGGCCGCCAATCGACCTCGATCGCCCTGCTCGACGCGACTCGCTCGGGCGTCATCCTCTCCTCGATCCACCATCGCGATCAGGCGCGGCTGTACGCCAAGCAGGTCCTCAACGGCCAGCCCGAGCTCGAGCTCTCGCCCGAGGAGGACGAGGCGATCCGGCTGGCGCTGGGTGGCGACGGCAGTCGACCCCCGGCGACGTAGCACCGCCACGTTGTCGCCGATCCGCGCCGGTTACCTCGGTCCCGAGGGCACGTTCACCCACGAGGCTCTGATCGACGCCGCGGGCGGCTCCGAGCTCGAGCTCGTCTCGCTTCCCACGATCTACGACACGGTGATGGCCGTTCACGACGGCGCCGTCGACCGGGCCCTCGTGCCGATCGAGAACTCGCTCGAGGGCTCGGTCAACGCGACGCTCGACGCGCTGGCGATGGAGACCGAGGACGTGAGGATCCTCGGCGAGGTCGTCCACCCGATCCGCCATTGCCTGATCGCCCGCGCCGAGCTCGAGCTCGGCGACATCGAGGTCGTCGTCTCCCACCCCCAGGCCAACGCGCAGTGCGGGCGGTTCATCCGCACCCGCCTGTCCCGAGCGACCGTGCTTTCCGGCAGCTCCACCGCCGACGCCGTCAGGATGGTGGCCGAGCATGAGGGGCGATGGGCGGCGATCGGCACGCGCGTCGCGGCGGAGCGCTACGGCTGCCATGTGCTTCGAGCCGGCATCGAGGACGTGTCCGCCAACGAGACGCGCTTCGCGTGGCTTGGACCGGGCGACGCGCAGCCCGGAGGGCCGAACGCCGAGGCTCCGGTGCTCGGTCCCTGGAAGACCGCGATCGTGTTCTGGGGAGTCGGCTCGGAGTCGCCCGGATGGCTCGTCAGCTGCCTGCTCGAGTTCGCCAACCGTGAGGTCAACCTGACCCGGATCGAGTCGCGGCCGCGGAAGCAGGGCCTGGGGCGCTACATGTTCTTCGCCGACCTCGAGGGCCACGACGCCGAACCACACGTCGCCGAGGCGCTCGAGGCCATGCGCGAGCACGTCGAAGTGCTCCGCGTCCTGGGGTCGTTTCCCGCCGGTTAGCGGGTGGCTAGCACCGCTCGACCCCCCGCTAAACTGGCGCCGATATGGCGTCCTCGGTAACAGGGCCAGTCTGGTCCGCGCCGTCGTCAGAGCACCAGCGGCGCGGGCGTGAGGTTGGACGGGTGCTCGTATTGAACGCGACGTACGAACCGATCAACGTGTGCACGGTTCGGCGCGCCGTCGTTCTGCTCCTCAAGGAGCGGGCCGAGATGGTCGAGCGGGCCGAGATGGAGCTCCACTCAGCCAGCTGCACGATCGCCCGCCCCGTGGTGATCAGGCTCGTCAGCTACGTGCGGATCCCGCGCGACACACACCGGCGGAAGATCACCCGCCGCGCCGTGTTCGCCCGCGACGACTGGACCTGCCAGTACTGCGGCTCACGCTCGAACCTGACCGTCGACCACGTCGTCCCCCGCTCCAAGGGCGGAACTTCGAACTGGGAGAACATCGTCGCCTCGTGCGCCCCGTGCAACCGGCGCAAGGGCAACGCGCTCCCGCACCACGCCGGGATGCGCCTCCTCAAGCAGCCGCGCACCCCGAGCCCGCACGTCTTCATCCAGGTGGCGAGCCCGACGATCCCGGCTGCCTGGCGGCAGTACCTGGCGGCGTAGGTCAGCGGCGCGCGGCGATACGCAGCGCCGCCCGCTCACGGCCCTCGAGGTAGAGCCCCAAACTCTTACGCCGCGTAGCGCTGCTGCGCCCGGGCGCGCGCCTTGGCCGCCTCGACGTCGCGGTCCTTCGGTGGCGCCGTGGTCTGGAGCTCGCCGAGCAGTTGCGCCGACGCCGCGACGACGGCATCGATCGCCCGCTCGAACGCCTCGGCGTTGGCCTGCGAGGGCTTGTTGAAGCCGCTGATCTTGCGGACGTACTGGACCGCGGAGGCGCGGATCTCCTCATCGGTCGCCGGCGGCTCGAAGTTGTAGAGGGTTCTGATATTTCGGCACATGCGACCAAGAGTAGAGGTCGCCGCGCGCGGCCCTCAGAATGCGCAAAGGACGCCGTCGACGCCGGCGCCCTTTGCAAACTGCTTCTGGCCAACTAACCCGAGGTGGACATTGGTCAAGCCGGAGGGACTAGGCCCGGCGTCCACGTCGGTGGTGTCGCGGGGGGACTCCGCTAAGCGGGGTCAGCCTCCGACCTAGCGGCCGGACACCTCCAGGGTCCCGCAAGAACTGTCAGACAAGCTCGGACCACCTCCTTTCTCTGGTAGCCCGCAGGATAGCGAAGCCGACGGCGCTGGCCAGGACTTCGAGTCGCGGCGCCCGCCCTACTCCTCGTCCTCGACCACGGAAGCCGCGGTGGCGGCCTCGGACTCGATCACCAGGGCGACGGCGCTGACCTGGTCGTCGTCGCGGATGTTCATCACGCGGACGCCCTGCGAGGCACGGCCGTAGCGGCTGATCCCGCGCACCGAGGTCCGCTGGACCATCCCGTTCTGCGAGATGAACACGAGCTCCTGGTGCTCGCGGACGACGAGCGCCCCGGCGAGCTGGCCCTTGTTCTCGGTCAGCTGGATCGTCTTGACGCCCATCGTCGCTCGACCCTTGGCCGGGTACTCGGAGATCAGCGTCCGCTTGCCGTAGCCGTTCTCGGTGACGACCAGCAACTCCTGGTCGTCGCGCGCCACGTCCATCGCCAGCACGGCGTTGCCCTTCTGGGAGACGTTCATTCCCTGGACGCCGCTCGTGTCGCGACCCATCGGCCGCACTTTGCTCTCGCTGAACCTGGCCGCCTGGCCAGAGCGCGAGACCATGATGATGTCGTCGTGGCCGCTCGTGCGCCGGACCGCGATCAGCTCGTCGTCGTCGCGAATCTTGATGGCGATGATCCCGTCGGCTTTGATCGGCGTGTTGTAGGCGATGAACTCGGTCTTCTTGACGATCCCGTTGCGGGTCGCGAACACGAGGTACTTGCCCTCGTTGAAGTCGCGGGTCGAGAGCACCGACTGCACGCGCTCGCCCTCGCGCAGCGGTAGCAGGTTCACGAGCGCGCGGCCGCGCGCGGTGCGCGACGCCTCCGGGAGCTCGTAGACCTTCAGCCGGTACACCTTCCCGCGATTCGTGAAGAACAACAGGTAGTCGTGCGTCGAGGACACGAACAGGTGCTCGATGTAGTCGTCGTCCTTCATCTCCATCCCGGTGACGCCGATCCCGCCGCGGCGCTGCTGTCGGTAGGTGGAGAGCGGGAGTGACTTGATGTAGCCGGAGTGGGTGATCGAGATCACCATTTGCTGGTCGGCGATCAGGTCCTCGATGTCGATCTCACCCTCAGCGTGAGTGATCTCCGTGCGGCGCTCATCCCCGTAGGTGTTCGCGATCTCGGTGAGCTCGTCCTTGATCAGCCCGTAGACCCTGCTCTCGTCGCCCAGGATCTCGCGCAGTTCCTTGATCCGCTCCATCAGATCGGCGTGCTCCTGCTTGATTTTGTCGGCCTCGAGCGCGGTCAGCCGGCTCAGCGTAAGCTGGAGGATCGCCTGCGCCTGGACGACGGTCAGCTCGAACCGCTCGACGAGACCGTGACGCGCGGTCTCCGGATCGCGCGAGCCGCGGATCAGCGCGATCACCTCGTCGAGGTTTGCCAGCGCGATCAGCTGGCCCTCGAGTACGTGCGCTCGCTCCTCGTTGCGCCGTAGCTCGTACTTCGTGCGGCGGACGACGATCTCGCGCTGGTGATCGACGTAGTGGCCGAGCACCTCGCGCAGCGACAACGTCCGCGGGACGTTGTCGACGAGCGCGACCATGTTTACCCCGAACGTGGCCTGCATCGGCGTGTGCTTGTAGAGCTTGTTGAGGACGACCTTGGGGATCGCGTCGCGCTTGAGCTCGATCACGATCCGCATCCCGTGCCGGTCGGACTCGTCACGCAAGTCGCTGATCTCGGGGATCTTCTTGTCGAGCACGAGATCACGAATCTTCAGGATCAGGCCACCATCGCCACCCTTGCGCACCTGGAAGGGGAGCTCGGTGACGATGATCGCCTCCTTGCCCTGCCCGATCGGCTCGATGTGCGCCTTCGCCTGGACCCGGATCCGCCCACGGCCGGTGGCGTAGGCCTCCCGGATCCCCTCGCGGCCGAGGATCGTGCCGGCGGTCGGGAAGTCCGGGCCCTTGATGTGCTTCATCAGCCCCTCGACGTCGATCGCGGGGTTGTCGATATAGGCGATCGTTGCGCCGATCACCTCGCGCAGGTTGTGCGGCGGAATGTTCGTGGCCATCCCCACCGCGATCCCCGAGCCGCCATTGACGAGCAGGTTCGGGAACCGCGCCGGGAGCACGACGGGCTCCTGGCGGCTGCCGTCGTAGGTCGGCGTGAAGTCGACGGTGTCCTGGTCGAGGTCGCGCAGCATCTCGGTGGCGAGGCGATCGAGACGCGCCTCCGTGTAGCGCATGGCCGCCGCCGAGTAACCGTCGATGTTCCCGAAGTTGCCGTGGCCGTCGACGAGCGGGTAGCGCATCGAGAAGTCCTGGGCGAGCCGAACCAGGGTGTCGTAGATCGCTGAGTCGCCGTGGGGGTGGTACTTGCCCATCACCTCGCCGACGATCTGGGCGCACTTGACGTGCTTGCGGCCGGGCTGCAAACCCAGCTCGTTCATCACGTACAGGACACGACGGTGGACGGGCTTGAGGCCGTCGCGAACGTCGGGCAGGGCGCGCCCGACGATGACCGACATCGCGTAGTCGAGATACGCAGAGCGCATCTCCTCCTCGAGGCCGCGCGGCTCGATGTTGCCGCCACCGATGGTGTCGATTGCAGACATCGTCCTCCCTTACACGTCGAGGTTGGCCGCCAGCGCGTTTTCCTCGATGAACGCGCGCCGGGGCTCGACCTGATCGCCCATCAACATCGAGAACACCTTGTCCGCGGCCAAGGCGTCCT
This sequence comes from uncultured Solirubrobacterales bacterium, assembly GCA_963810015.1. GTDB lineage: Bacteria > Actinomycetota > Thermoleophilia > Solirubrobacterales > Solirubrobacteraceae > Palsa-465. The sequence goes on along the minus strand of CAWEMC010000024.1, from coordinate 932,824 downwards.
CCAGGGTGACCTGGACGAGCGTCCTGCTCCCAGGATCCATCGTCGTCTCACGGAGCTCTTCGGCGTCCATCTCGCCGAGCCCCTTGAAGCGGTAGTAGTCGATCCCCTTCTGGGAGACCTCGAGGATGCCCTCGCGGAGCTCCTCGAACGTCTGGGCGTCGCGCGTGGTGTCGCCGAGCCGGACGTGGAACGGCGGCGTTCCCGCCAGCTCCGCGAGCTCGCGATGGACGTCGGCGAGGCGGTGGTACTCGTTGGCGTCGAGCGTTGCGCGGCGCACGTGGTGGGTGCTCGCGAGCCCCGTCTTGGCCTCGATCGTCCGAATCACGATCTCCTCGTCGTTCTCAGCGACGAGCTTGACCGAGTACGACTCGCCGTTCTGGCCGTCCTTGGCGATGTGGCGCATAAGGCTGGCGACATCGGTGATCTGCTCCTCCAGCAGACGTGCCTGCTGGAGGAATGAGACGACGCCGTGTCCCTGAGCGGCGCGGAGCGCGGCCGCCCACCCCTCGTATTGCTTGAGCAGCCGCGAGAAGCGCTTCCACCGCGCGTCGGTGAGCTTGAACTGCGTGTTGTAGCGGTCGTAGACCTCGATCTTCTCGAACTTGTCGCCGAGCAGGATGTCCTCGAGCTCGGACTCTCGCTCGAGATAGCGGTTGTGCCGGCCTCGGGTGAGGCGGTACAGCGGCGGCTTGGCGATGTACACGTAACCGGCCTCGATCAACGGCTGCATCTCGCGGAACAGCAACGTCAGCGCGAGCGTCCGGATGTGAGCGCCGTCAACGTCGGCGTCGGTCAGCAGCACCACCTTGTGGTAGCGGGCCTTCGTGATATCGAACTCGTCGCGCACGCCGGTGCCGATCGCGGTGATCAGGGCCTGGATCTCGGTGTTGGCGAGGACCTTGTCTATCCGGCTCTTCTCGACGTTCAGGATCTTCCCCCGCAGCGGCAGGATCGCCTGGGTGCTGCGGTCACGGGCCCCGACGGCGGAGCCGCCAGCAGAATCGCCCTCGACCACGAACAGCTCGGCGAGCGACGGGTCCTTGACCGAGCAGTCGGCGAGCTTGCCGGGAAGCGTCGAGTTCTCGAGCGCCGACTTGCGCCGGGTCAGATCGCGGGCTTTGCGGGCGGCGGCGCGGGCCTGAGCCGCCGAGACTGCCTTGCGGATCACGGCGCGAGCGTCCTGGGGGTTCTCCTCCAGGAACTCCGACAGCCGCGCGTTGACGATCGAGTGGACGAACCCCTGCATCCCCGGATTGCCGAGCTTGGTCTTGGTCTGGCCCTCGAACTGCGGATCGGTGAGCTTGGCCGAGACCACCGCGGTCAGCCCCTCGCGAACGTCCTCGCCGGTGAGGCTCTCGTCCTTGTCGCGGAGCTCGCCCTTCTCTCGCGCGTACCTGTTCAGCGCGCTCGTCAGCGCCGAGCGGAAACCGCTCAGATGGGATCCGCCCTCGTGGGTGTTGATGTTGTTGGCGAACGAGAAGACCGACTCCTGGTAGCTCGCGTTCCACTGCATCGCGACCTCGAGGGCGCCCTCGTCGCTCTCGCCCGAGAAGAACACGACCTTCTTGTGGATCGGCTCCTTGTTCTCATTGAGGTAGGTGACGAAATCGACGATCCCCCCGTCGTATTGGAACTCGGCTCGGTGGCCGCTGCCGCGCTCGTCGACGATCGTGATGCGCAGGCCGGCCGTGAGGAACGCCGTCTCGCGCATCCGCTCCTCGATCGTCGTGAAGTCGAAGTCGAGCGTCTCGAAGATGTCGGCGTCGGGGAGGAACGTAATCGTCGTTCCCGTCTCCTTCGTCGGCGCGCCCTTCTTCAGGTCCTCGAGCGGCTTGCCGCGCTCGTAGGACTGAGTCCAGGTGAAGCCGTCGCGGCGCACCTCGACGTCGAGGCGCTCCGAGAGCGCATTGACGACGGACACACCGACCCCGTGCAGCCCGCCTGAGACCTTGTAGCCACCGCCGTCGCCGAACTTTCCGCCGGCGTGCAGCACGGTGAGCACGACCTCGATCGCCGGCCGCTGCTCCTTCTCCATGATCCCTACTGGGATCCCGGCGCCGTTGTCGGTGACCGTGACCGTGTTGTCGGGATGGATTACGACCGATACCGCGTCGGCCCGGCCGGCGAGCGCCTCGTCAACAGAGTTATCGACAACCTCGTAAACAAGGTGGTGCAAGCCGCGGGGCCCGGTCGAGCCGATGTACATCCCCGGACGCTTCCGGACGGCCTCGAGTCCTTCGAGGACCGTGATGTCCTGGGCGTCATAAGTTGTTGTTTCTGCCTGGCGCCTGTCGGCGCCCGTGTCATTCGCCAACGATCCTCCGATGACGTTGAGACGCCCCGGTACCGCGCAACGGACAGCGCGCCGGGGCGTCGGAAGCTGGTACACGTAAGGATAGCACAGGCGCCCCCCGAAGACCCCCTCCGCGCACCGACGAATTGCCTGCAAAAGTGCAAAAAACCGTCGCTGGCAGAGGCCTGATAACGGAGTCGTGGAGCGGCGTCTCGATGCCCATCCAAAACGACGCCCGTTGAGGCGCGCGGGGCCGAGATAATCGCGTCGCCCGGATCACGTCGCCACGCACCGCAGTCGCTCGATCCGTGCCCCGCCGAGGCGGGCGTTCAACCGCCCCAGGATCGTCGGTGCCATGAGGTCCAGTTCCTGCGCCCAGACCGACGCAGAACACGACACCGTGACGACGCCTCGGCGTTCGGACACGGGCATCGCCTCGGCTGCGATCGCCGCGCCGACGACGCCCGGCCAGGCACGCTGGACATCGGCAAGCACCGTCTCCGGGGCGAGATCGTCGCGCAGAGTGTCGAGAGCGAAGCCCATCCCACGCGGGCCGGCGCGGTATCTGCTCACGCGAGCACCGCCTCGGCCTCCCCGAGGATCCGGCCGGCCGCGATCTCGATTCGCGTCACATCGGGTTCGGTGGCGGCCGGTACGTGTTCGAGGTCGGTGCTCGTGATCACCGACTGCCCGCCGCTGCTTCGCAGCAGCTCGACCAAAGCATCGCGACGGTCCCGGTCGAGTTCGCTCATGACGTCGTCCAGGAGCATGAGCGGGGGGGCGTCCCGCGCGCTCGCGATTGCCTCGCGCTCGGCGAGCAGCAACGCGAGCAACGCCAGCCGCTGTTGCCCCTGCGACCCATAGGTGCGCAGCTCTCGCCCTTCCCGCACCGTCGCCAGGTCGTCGCGGTGGGGCCCGTGGCCGGTGAACCCCCGCACCAGGTCGCTGTCATGGCGCTTGGTCAGCTCCGCCACGAGCTGCTCGGCGTCGGCCGCGCGGGAGCGTGGCCTGTACTCGACCGTCGGCTCTCCATCGAGCCCGAGCGCCGAGCCCAGCCGGGCGAACGGCTCGCCGATCCGCTCGACGGCAGCGGCGCGATCGCCCATCAACGCGATCCCGTGTTGGGCCAGCTGCTGGTCCCAGGCCGTCAAGCTGGCGCGCGAACCCGAACCCGAGCGGATCCGGGCGATCAGCGCGTTTCGCTGGGCGAGTGTGCGTGCGTAGGCACGCCTGGTCGCGCTGCGGGCCGGCCACAGCGCCGCGGTGAACTGGTCCAGGTGCGCCCGGCGCAGGCTCGGCGCACCCTTGATGAGCTCGAGCCGGTCAGGCAGAAAGACGCTCACGAGCGGTCGATCGCTGACGTCCAGCAACCGCTCAACCGGAGCGCCGTCGGCCCGCATCCGTTTCGCCTCGCCGGGCACGAAGCCCACCGATAGTTCGTGCGGTCCGTCCTCGCCCTCGGCGGCGATGGAAACGCGAGCGCCGGCGGCGCCGAAGCGCACGACCTCGCGTTCGTTGCTCGTGCGGCAGGATCGCCCGGTGCAGCCGAAGTACAGGGCCTCAAGGAGGTTCGTCTTCCCGGCCCCGTTCGGTCCCCACACGACGGTCACGCCGTCGCCCAGCGAGGCCTGCGCGTCGTGGTAGCCACGAAAGTCGCGCACGCTGACGCCGGTGACGCGCACCGCCCTACACGTTCAGCCTGATCGGCATGATCAGATACCTGAAGCCGCTGGCATCCGCGGACTCGATCAGCCCCGGTCGCAGTGGGCTGATCAGCTTCAGCAGCACGTCGCCCTCCTCGACCGCCTCCAGGCCGTCGCGAAGAAATTCCGGGTTGAAGCCGATTTCGAGCGCCTCGCCCTGAAAGGCAACCGGCAGTGATTCCTGCGCCTCGCCGACGTCGGGCGTCTGCGCGGAGACGGTCAGCTCGCCGGCGGTGAACGCCAGCCGCAGCGGGGCGTTCTTCTGCGCCAGCAGACTGATCCGGCGCACGACATCGGTGAGCTCCGGACCGCCAAGGCGCAGTTCGTGCTCGAAGCTCTCAGGGAGGAGCTGGCGATAGTTCGGAAACTGGCCGTCGATCAGCCGCGACGAGAGGATCACGCGGCCCAGAACGAAGAGGATCTGGTTCTGGCGGACGGTGACGGTCACCTGGTCCTCGTTCTCGTGCGTGGCCACGCGGGCGAGCTCCTGCAGCGCCCGCGCCGGCACGTTGACCTCAAACGCGGAGGAGAGTGGTGCCTCGAGCGCCGTCTCCTTGACGCTCAGCCGGTAGGAGTCGGTCGCGACCATCCGGAGCTCGCGCTCCGAGGCCGACACCAGGATTCCCGTCAGCACGGGTCGAGTGTCGTCGCGGGAAGCGGACCCGGCGACCTTCAGGGCCGTCGAGACGAATGCCTCCGCGGGTAGGGAGATCGCCGCGTCGCCGTCGGGCTCGGGGAATGGAGGAAAGTCCTCGGTTCGCAACGTCCGGATGTGGAAGGTCGCCGAGCCGGATACGAGCTCGACGTCCTGCTCGGCCGCGCGAAGCTCGAGTGATATCTGCGGAGACGGCAGTGATCTCACGACGTCGAGGAGCAACCGCGCCGGCAGCACGACGACGCCCTCGCGGACTACTTCGGCGTCGAGCGGAACCCTGAGACCGACATCCATGTCGGTGGCTCGAAGCTCGCACGCACCGGCCGACGCCGATAGCTGAACTCCGGAAAGTGCCTGGATCGCGCTCCTTGTCGAAGCGACCCTGCTGACCGTCTGGAGCTGTCCGAGCAGAGCGTCTCGCTCAAGGGAGATCTTCACGATGAATACCTCAGAAGGAAGGTAGGAGTCATAGGCGAATAGAAGCTGTGGAGAAGTACGTATTCATCCGCAACGAGCGAGCAACTTGTCATGTCCGAGGACAGACAAGTGTGTCAACAGAGCCGGTCACGTCCGTCTTCCTTTCAGAGAGGCGACCAGGTGATCGACCTCGCCGGCGGCTTCGGGATCGGTTTGAACGCGCTCTGCGACGCGCTTGGAGGCGTGCAGGACGGTCGCGTGATTGCGCCCACCGAAGGCCGCTCCGATCACGTTAAGCGAGGCGCCGGTGAGATCTCGCGCGAGGTAGATCGCCACCTGGCGGGGCCACGCGATGCGGGCCGCGCGGCCCGGAGACACGAGCTCCTCGACCGAGATGGCATAGGCGGTGGCGACGGCCATCTGGATATCGGCAATTGACAGGGCTGACGCCCGACCGGCGGGGTGGATCTGATTCAGAACGTCTCGCGCTAGCTCGGCGTCCAGGGGGCGACCGGTGAGCGAGTGATGCGCGACGACCCGGATGAGCGCCCCCTCGAGCGCCCGGACGTTGTCGGTGATTCGTTCGGCGATCACGTCGAGCACGGCGCCGTCCCCGATGGTCACGCGGTCGAGCACGGCGCGCTTGCGGAGGATCGCGAGGCGCGTCTTGAGGTCGGGCGGGCGGATGTCCGCCACAAGCCCGGACTCGAACCGCTCTCGGAGGCGCTCCTCGATGGCCGAGAGCTGCCGTGGCAGCCGGTCACATGTGAGAACGAGCTGACGGCCTGTCTCGTAGAGGGCGTTGAAGGTATGGAAGAACTCTTCTTCGGTCTTGGCCTTGCTGGCGAGGAACTGGACATCGTCGATCAGGAGCACGTCGGCGTCTCGGTATGCGTGTTTGAAGTGCTCGATCGACCGCGAGCCGAGCGCATGGATGAAGTGGTTCGTGAACGCCTCGGCCGTCGTGTACCGGACGGTTCCGCCGCCTCCGAATGCGCTCACGTAGTTCCCGATGGCGTGCAGGAGATGCGTCTTGCCCAGGCCGGGCGGGGCGTGAAGGAATAGCGGGTTGTAGGCCTGCCCAGGTAGCTCCGCCACCGCGAGCGCCGCGGCGTGCGCGAGGCGGTTTCCATCGCCGATGATGAACTGGTCGAAGCTGTAGCGCGGGTTGAGGCGTTCAGTCGACTCTGGACGTGAGGCGGTCGGCTGAACACGGCTCACCCCGGCGGGGCCGCCCGGCCCTGCGGGGGCAGGGGGGCGGGTGGGGCCTGCCGGCTCCAGGTCCACGCGCTCGAGCTGACCAAGGACGGCCCGGGCCGAGGACTCGAGGACCCGGCCGAACCGCTTCATGACCCAGGCGTGCGTCGACGCGGGACCCTCGAGGACGAGGGTTTGTCCGTCCCACGCCCTCACCTTCAGTGGCGAGAGCCAGATGTCATATGTGGAGTCGCCGACAACCCGTCGCAGCTGGTTGCGGATCTCGCGCCAGCCGGGTTCGAGCTCAGGTTGCGCAGGCAGCTCCAAACGACTCCTCCCGAGGAGCATCAAGGGACCATTTGACGAGGCCCGAGCGCACTGGCCCGGAGAGGCGAATATATCGTGGTCTTCTGAGCCGGAGCGCGGCCACAGTGGCGCGTTGGCGCAAAGCGCGGGAAAAAGACGAGCCGGCCTTATCGAGGCCTTCGAACTGTCCCGCACAGCCCGTAAATCCTCGGCCGGTGGACCGTCCAGGAGCGTTCGAGGACGGCCGCTTGGCGCTGCGTATACTGGGCACATCCCTCAGAGGGCTTGTGAGTCATGAAACGCACCTATCAGCCGAAAAAGCGCAAGCGCGCGAGAACGCACGGTTTCCGCGCCCGGATGCGGACCCGCGCCGGGCGGATCACGTTGAAGCGCCGTCGCGCGAAGGGTCGCAAGCGGCTCACGGTCTGATGGGTCGCTCGGCCGGCGCGCGGCCGCGAGCCGGTCGGGGGAGGCTCTCTCGCAGCGCCGACTTCGACCGCGTCTTTCGGACCGGCCGCTCGCACGCCGGGCGCGACCTCGTCCTCTACGTATTTCCCCGGGGCGACGAGGCGTCGTCCCGACTGGGTCTGTCCGTGTCCCGGAAGATCGGTGGCGCTGTCGAGCGCAATCGCGTCAAGCGCCTCTTGCGCGAGGCATTTGCCCTGGAAGGTGAGCGATTGCCGGCGGGTACCGATGCCGTTGTGGTGGCTCGGCCCGGCGCTGGAGCTTTGGCCGAGCGCGAGGGCTTGGCCGGCATCAAGCGTGCATTGGGCGAGCTCATCGGTCGAGTCGACGGCGCTGCCGAACCGTCGACCGGTGGCGAGGCGGCGGATCGGGAGCCGGCGGAATGACGGCTTTGCGGTCGGCCGTGATCGCTCCGATCCGGATCTACCAGCGTCTGTTCGCGCCGGCGTTCGGAGCGCGCTGCAAGTACTACCCATCGTGCTCTGAGTACGCCGCGCAGTCGATCGCTACATTCGGCATACTCCGCGGGCTGGTCCTGGCCGGCTGGCGATTGCTGCGATGCAATCCTTGGAGCCACGGAGGGTTTGATCCCGTCGAGGATCAGCGCCTATTCAAGTCTCGAGTGCCAGCACCGAGCGCCTGACCATGTTTCTCGTCACCGCGAACATCTTCCAACCGCTGATCGACATCTTCGAGGCGGTCTTGAAGGGGATCCACGGCGTGATTGGCGGGTCCTGGGGCTGGTCGATCGTGCTGCTGACGGTTCTGATCCGGGCGCTGCTGATCCCGCTAACGCTGAAGCAGTTCCACTCGATGCAGAAGCTCCAGCGGCTGCAGCCCGAGATGAAGGCGCTACAGAACAAGTACAAGGACGACAAGCAGCGCCAGCAGCAGGAGTTGATGAAGTTCTACAAGGAGAACCAGGTCAACCCGCTCGGCTCCTGCCTCCCGCTGGTCGCGCAGCTGCCGGTCTTCATCTCGCTGTTCTACATGCTGCGCTCGAGTCTCCGGATCGACATCTGTCCGCAGAGCCAGCCCGGAGCCCACCTCGTCAACGGCAAGTGGGTGGGCATCAGCCACGCGCACACCGTGCCTTGCGGCCCTCACAACGGGGCGCAATTCCTGTTCATTCCGGACCTGACCAACAAAGCCACGGGCGCAGTCCTGATCGTCCTGATCGTCCTCTACGTGGGCACGCAGCTCGCCTCGAGCTTGATGATGTCGAGCCCGACGATGGACAAGACGCAGCGGCAGATCATGCTGGTAATGCCGCTGTTCTTCGTCATCTTCATCATCAACTTCCCCGCTGGGGTGATCGTCTATTGGATCACCACGAACACCTGGACGATCGCCCAGCAATATCTGGTCCGAAGACGTTTGGGGCCGATAGGCCCGCCCGTTGCCGCGGCAACGGGCGCCTCCGACGGTGCAGCAAGTGCCAAACCCGAGCGCGGTCGCCCGAAAGAGACGGCCGAAGCGAAGAACGGCTCGCCCGTCGCCGATGGCGCTGCCGCAGCGGAGGCTGGCGGGATCGGGGCCCTGCTCCGCGGTCGCACCAAAGACAAGGAACGCGCGGGGGTGGCGACCCAGTCCCGGCCGCGCAGCGCACCCCCACCGCCACCGAAGAAGAAGAAGAAGCGATCGGGCCGGAGGAGGTAGGAGTGACTGCCTTGAACGACCCCGCGGAGCGAGTCCGGGAGTTGATGGAGAGGATCGCAAGCGAAGCCGGCGTCGATGCTTCGGTCCTCGTCAACGAGGACGACGACGGCGTCACGGCCGAGTTCGTTGGCGATGATCTGGGTCTCTTGATCGGCCACCACGGCCAGACAATCGACGCTATCCAGCACCTCGCCTACCGCATCGCCTTTCGTGGTATGGACGTTCGAGGCCGCGTCGTGGTCGACGCAGCCGGGTACCGCGAGCGTCGCGCGGTGGCGCTCCGGGCGGCGGCTGATCAGGCGGCCGAGGCAGCAGTGCACGACGGCCGGCCCGTGCCCCTCGAGGCGATGAGCGCGCTCGAGCGCAAGGTCGTGCACGAGCACCTCAAATCCCGCCACGACGTCGAGACCTACAGCGAGGGCCAGGAGCCGTCGCGCAGGCTCGTCGTGGCGCCGGTGGTCTAGTAGGGCAAACGCCTGAGCCCTGGCGCGGGGGCCCCGTGCCGCCGCGGCGCCCGACGCCGCACGCATTTCCTTGTTCCGGCATCCGGCCGGCAAGGGCCGCCGGCACGCGCCATCGGCCCGCCACTGATGCTCCGATCTCCAGAGCTCTTGGGCTCGCCACCACGACTGCGATTCCCCGGAGCTCCTTGGGCTCGACACCACGGCTGCGATCCCCCGGAGCTCCGTGCAAGCCGCCTGGGGCACGCCGCCGTTTCACGTTTTTTCTTGCGGTGAAACAGTGCGGCGCGCTACAACACCGGAGTGGCTCTGTCGGAATTTGACCGCGGTCTTGTCGTGGGACTGCTGATCGGGGAGGGCTCGTTCGGCGGGGACGGGAAGCAGCCGCAGATCACGTTGCGGATGCACACCCGCCACGAGGCGCTGTTCCGTTGGCTAGTCGAGCGCTTCCCAGAGACACGCCTCTACGGCCCCTACCACCACGGCGGCCGCTCCTACTTTCAGTGGATGGCCCGTGGGCGCGTGCTCGTGCGCGACGTTCTACCTCTACTCGAGGAAGAGCTTCACGCTGGACTCGACGGTTATGCCGCCGACCGGCTGACCTTGATGCGCGAGCGTTACGCGGCCTTCATCGCGAGGGAGCGGGCGAGGGGCGCGGAGTGAAGGGGAGCGCCACCGACGCGGCGAGCGGCGTCGCGGATCTGGCCACGCGCTACGGGTTACCGGAGAGCGCAGGCACGGAGCTGCTCTCGTTGCTGGAGCTTGTCGCAACGACCCCTCACGCGCCAACGACGCTCCGCGACCCCGACTCCATCCTGGCCGACCACCTCGCGGATTCGCTCGTCGCGCTCGAGCTCTCCGTGGTCCGGAGCGCCCACGACATTGCCGACATCGGCGCCGGCGCCGGGTTTCCCGGTCTACCGCTGGCGATTGCGCTACCAGCCAGCTCGGTGAGCTTGGTCGACAGCAGTTCACGGAAGGTGGCGTTCATCCAGAGCGCGATCCGCGCATCTGGCATCGACAACGCGCGGGCAGTCCACGCGCGCGCCGAGGGGTGGAGCGACGGTCTCCGAGCCTTCGATCTCGTCACGGCTCGGGCACTCGCGCCATTGGGCGTGGTCGCCGAATACGCAGCGCCGTTGCTCCGCGTCGGCGGGTCGTTACTGGCGTGGCGAGGGCGGCTCGAACCGGAAGACGAGGCGACCGCCGGGCGCGCGGCGCGAGAGCTCGGCCTTGAGGTCGCCGGCGCGTTCCCGGTACATCCCTATCCGGGCGCGACAAACAGACACCTGCAGCTCATGTTGAAGGTCAGGGAGACGTCATCGCGGTTCCCGCGAAGGCCCGGCGTCGCGCGGAAACGCCCGCTGGGCGCAAACTGAAACAAGTTCGTCAAAACCACCCGCATCTGACCGCGTCCGACGGTAGCTTGATGGCGACCATGAGCACCGTGTACGCGATCGCGAACCAGAAGGGCGGGGTGGGGAAGACGACCACGGCCGTCAACCTCGCCGCCTGCGTCGCGGAGGCCGGGTACGAGACGCTGCTCGTTGACATCGATCCGCAGTGCAATGCGACACTCGGCATCGGCGTGGGCAAGGATCTTCCCAGCACCGTATACGACGTCCTGGTCGGATCCGCAACCGTTGAGGAGATCGTCGTCCCGACCGCGATCCCGCACCTCGTGGTCGCCCCCGCCGGTCCCGACCTGGCTGGCGCGACGGTCGAGCTCCCGCGCGAGCCCGGCTCCGAGGTGCGTCTGCGCGCCGCGCTCGAACCAGTCCGGGACCGCTATGCGTTCATCCTGCTCGATTGCCCTCCATCGCTCGGCCCGCTCACGATCAATGCACTCGTAGCGGCCGATCGAGTCATCGTGCCGGTCCAGGCCGAGTACTTCGCGCTCGAGGGCTTGGCCGGGCTGCTCGACACGCTCGCGCTCGTCCAGCGCGAACTAAATCCGCGGCTCACGGTCGCCGGCATGCTGCTCACCATGCACGATGGGAGAACGCGCCTCGCCCAGGACGTCGAGCGCGAGGCCCGGGCGCACTTCCCCGAACTAGTGTTCGATACGGTGATCCCGAGGAACGTGCGGGTCGGCGAGGCGCCAAGTTTCGGTAAACCGGTGACCCATCACGATCCGCACTGTGCCGGGGCGGACGCTTATTTCGAACTCGCGAAGGAGGTGGCCGCTCGTGGCTGACCGACAGAAGGGAATGGGCAGGGGCCTCGCGGCGATCCTCTCGGTCGCCCCAAAGGACGACTCCCAGGAGCTCCGCCACCTGCCGGTCGACCTCATTTCGCCGAATCCGAGACAGCCGCGTCGGTCGTTCGACGAGGACACCCTGCTCGCGCTGGCCGAGTCGATCAAGGCGCGAGGGGTCCTCCAGCCTGTGCTGGTCAGACCGATCGTCGGCGGCCGTTACGAGCTGATTGCCGGAGAGCGTCGGTGGCGCGCCGCCGGAATCGCGGAGCTGGACATGATCCCCGCCGTCATCCGCCGCCACGACGACGCGGGCTCGCTCGAGATCGCCCTAATCGAGAACATGGCTCGCGAGGACCTCAATCCCGTCGAGGAGGCTCGTGCCTGCGCCGCGCTCGTCGAGGAGCTCGGTCTGACGCGCGAGGAAGTTGGCCTGCGCGTGGGCCGAAGCCGCGTGGCTGTTTCGAACCTCATCCGTCTGCTCGACCTGCCCGACGAGGCGCTCGAGCTGATCGAGTCCGGCGAACTGACCGAGGGCCACGGCCGGGCGTTACTGCTGGCCGCAGATCACGCCGACCGGCGCAAGCTTGCCAAGGACGCGGTTGCGGGCAGGTGGTCGGTCCGCGAACTCGAGTCGCGCGCGCGTGCAGCGGACGGCGGCTCAACGCAGCGCGCGGCCTCTCGCGCTCGGCGGCGGGCGATCCATCCAGATCAGGCCGCCGCAATGGAACAGATCGCCGACGCGCTCGGGGAGGTCCTGGGTGCCGATATCGACGTGGCGCCGGCGGGACGCGGCTATCGCGCCCACATCACATTCGAGTCGTTAGACGAGGCGCTCGACATGGCCCGCCGGCTGCGCGTGCGCGCGGCGGCCTGACGCGATCAATTCCTGCAGCTCCGCGCCCCGGCGTGAGGCGTCGCCACACTGTTCCGCCCACGCGTTAAAGGTGGCCCAACGCCACACACGGCCCGCCCGATTGGCTTTCCGTGTCCATCGGCTTGTCAACGCGGGCGACGACCCAGCCGGATACTTGAGCAGGAAACGACCACCTCGTAGAATCAAGTGCGGGAAACCCTTGTAAGGCAGGCTTCGGGGGCGTCGAGATGCGATCGAGGGAGGACTGCCGATGCCGGTAGTGCCAATGCGCGACATCATGGACCCCGCGTTCTCGGAGCGTTATGGGGTTGCAGCGATCAATGTCGTTGATGATCTGACGCTGGAGGCCGTGCTCGCGGCGGCGACGGAGCTCGAATCGCCCCTGATCGTCCAGACTTCGGTCAAGACGGTCAAGTCGATCGGTGCGCGGCCGCTGTACGCCATGTGGCGCGCGCGCGCCGATGAGGTCCCGGTCCCTGTGTCGCTCCATCTCGACCACTGCCCCGACAGGGAATGGATCACGACGTGCCTGCAGGCGGGCTGGAACTCGGTCCTGTTCGACGGCTCGGCCCTGGACGTCGCCGAGAACACGCGCCAGACGATCGAGGTCGTCGCCGAGGCAGACCGCTACGGGGCGCAGGTCGAGGGCGAGATCGAAAGCGTGCTCGGCGTAGAGGACGACGTCGGCTCCGACGAAGCCGGTGAAGTGCACCCCGTCGAGGTGTCCGCTCGGTTCATCGAGCGGACGGGCGTGTACTCGTTTGCTCCTGCGATCGGTACGGCGCACGGCCTCTACAAGCGCGCGCCCGAGCTCAAGCCCGAGCGGGTGACCGAGCTAGTCGCACTGCACCCGATCCCGATGGTGCTCCATGGCGGTACGGGGCTCACCGAAGAGCAGTTCACCGATCTAATCTCTCGCGGCTGCGCAAAGGTGAACATCTCCACGGCGCTGAAGATCGCGTTCGTCGACGCGCACCGCGAGTATTTGGACGCGAATCCCGGCAAGCACGATCCGCCTTCGCTGCTGAGCCACGTTCGAGCGGCGGTCAAGCAGATGGCCGAGTACCACATCGGGATGTTCGGATCCGCCGGACGGGCGCGCACGCTGTCGGCGTCGACCGGCTGACGGATGCCGGCCCTCATCTTCGACTGCGACGGCGTGCTCGCGGACACTGAGCGCGACGGTCATCGCGTCGCCTTCAACGAGACGTTCGCGGAGGTCGGACTGCCGGTGCAATGGTCCGATGAGGAGTACGCCGAGAAGCTGAAGATTGGCGGGGGGAAGGAGCGGATGGCGTCGCTCCTCACGGACGAATTCGTGCGCGCCAACGGCCTCCCGGCGGACGCCGACGGTCAACGGGAGCTGCTGGCTGACTGGCACAAGCGCAAGACCGCGCGATACAAGGCGATGGTCCAGGCCGGCCGCCTGCCCCCGCGGAGCGGAATCGCGAGGATCGTCAACGACGCCCTCGACGCGGGTTGGACGCTTGCCGTAGCCTCGACGTCGGCCGAGGAGTCGGTCAGGGCGGTGCTCGAGCACGCGGTCGGAAGCGAAAACGCGGCGAGCTTCCAGGTGTTCGCAGGCGATGTCGTCCCGGCGAAGAAACCGGATCCGGCGATCTACGTGCTCGCGCTCGACCGGCTCGGACTCGAACCGGAGGATGCGCTGGTGATCGAAGACTCACGCAACGGCCTGCTCGCAGCTGTCGGGGCAGGCTTGCGATGTGTGGTCACGGTCAGTTCCTACACCGCGGACGAGGACATGAGCGAAGCGGTGCTCGTTGTCACGAGCCTAGGGGACCCAGGGGACCCCGCGCGCATGCTGGCGAATCGTGGCGCCGCGGAACCCGGCGACCTCGTCACGCTGAACGATCTCGAGGCGTGCCGGACTCAACCCCTACTCCACAAGGAGGCCATATGAGCGACGCGCCGTTGGGCCAGGCGGAGATGGTCGTCCGGGTGATAGCCCAGACGGCGGTCGACAACGAGAAGTACTTCTGCGACCTCGACGCGGTAGTGGGCGACGGCGACTTCGGCTACTCGCTGGCGCGCGGCTTCGAGGTAGTGCTCGCGGATTGGGACACGCTCGACTACAGCGACATCGGTGGCCTGCTGAAGAAGACGGCGATCATCTTGACCAAGCGGATCGGCGGGACTTCGGGGCCGATCTGGGGGACGGCCTTCCTGCGCGCCGGCGGAGCGCTCACGGACGTGCCCGATCCGAGCGGGGAACAGGTGGTCGCTGCGTTCCGGGCGGCGATCGAGGGGATCAAGCAGCGCGGCAGCACCGACCTCGGAGACAAGACGCTCCTCGATGCCCTCGTCCCCGCGGTGGACGCGCTCGAGGAGGCTCTTCCGGACGGCGCCCAGACGGCGATTGATCGCGCGACGGCTACGGCGCGCGAGAGTGCCGAGGCGACGAAGGGGATGATCGCTCAACGCGGGCGGGCCGCATATACCGGCGAGCGGAGTCGGGATTCAGTCGATGCCGGTGCGATTGGTGTCGCGGTGATGTTCGAGGCTGTGAGCAAGGCCTGGCGGGAGGCGGAGGTACAGGCCTAATCGATGCCCGCGGGCGAACGAAGGGACTTTCTGGAGGCACGATGAGCCCGGCGTGAACCGCCGGGCCGGGAACAGAGGCAGGTCCTGAGAGAGGAGACAGTCGTGAAGAAGTTCGTGAATGACCCTCAGCAGTTCGTACCGGAGATGTTGGTTGGCGTAGAGCTCGCCAATCCCGGCAAGCTGAAGTACGTCCCCGAGTACAACCTGATCATGCGCGCCGATGCGCCGCGCGACGACAAGGTCTCGATCATCCAAGGCTCGGGATCGGGGCACGAGCCGGCCCACGTGATGGTGGTCGGCCAGGGCATGCTCGACGCGGCTTGCCCAGGGGATGTGTTTGCCGCCCCTCCGTCGGACTACGTGTACGAGACCACGAAGTTGCTGAAGAGCGACAAGGGCGTGCTGCACATCATCAACAACTACACGGGTGACCGTATGTCCTTCGACATGGGGCGCGAGCTCGCAGAGGCGGAGGACATCAACATCGCGACGATCATCGTTGACGACGACGTGGCGGTGAAAGACTCGACTTATACGGTCGGGCGCCGAGGCGTCGCCGGCAACTTCTTCGTCATCAAGGCGGTCGGGGCGGCATCGGAGCGCGGCGCCGAGCTCGGCGAACTGGTCACGCTCGGTGAGCGCGTCAACTCTGTGACGCGCACGATGGGAATGGCGCTCACCTCGTGCACCCCGCCGGCGAAGGGCTCGCCCCTGTTCGAGCTCGGGGACGACGAGATGGAGATGGGCGTCGGGATCCACGGAGAGCCAGGCCGTCGCCGCGAGAAGCTGGCCAGCTCAAACGAGATCGTCGATGAGCTGCTGGAGGCGGTCGTGACCGACCTGCCGTACAACTCCGGCGACGAGGTCGCACTGATGATCAATGGGCTTGGTGGTACGCCGATCTCCGAGCTCTACATCGCCTACGGCCGCGCGCATAAGCAGCTCGCGGACCGGGGGATCAACGTCACGCGCAGCTACGTCGGCGAGTACTGCACGTCGCTTGACATGGCCGGCGCCTCGCTTACGCTGGTCAAGCTCGACGACGAGTTGAACGACCTGTTCGACGCTCCGGCCGAGGTCGCAGTCCGGATCTTCTAGGCCAGATCGTTGGCGCCGGCGGGGCGCGTCCCGCCGGCGCCTGGGTTCCGCGGCAGCGGAATCAGCTCGCCGTGTGGCAGTTCTCGTTCCGGCGGCGGCTGACGGCCGATCACGATCAGCGCTGCGCGGATTGTGCCCGCGTGGGCGACGACGAGCGACGGACCACGATTGGCCCAGATGGCCGCCAGGGCGCTGCGCGTGCGCTCCACTTGCGATCGGAGCGACTCACCGCCGGGGAACACGAAATCGGGGTCGGCGGCCTCGAACGCTCTGAATAGCTCGGGCGAGTTCGCCGCGAGCTCCTTTTGGGACTGCCCCTCCCAGGCTCCGCGCTCGGACTCGATCAGCTCGGCCATGACTACCGGCTCCACGGCGATCGCCTCCCCGACGACCGCTGCCGTCTGTCGGGCACGCAGCAACGGCGAAGTCCAGATGGCGACCACGCCCGCATCGAGAGCAGGCGAAGCGAGCCGCCTGGCCTGTTCGAGTCCAAGCTCGGACACTGGAGGATCACGTCGGCCAAGGATCAGCCCGTGCTCGTTATCGGCGGTCTCGCCGTGCCTCGCGAGGAACAGCACGGCGTGATTGTCGCCGACGGCGTCGGCCCGGGGCGGCCGTCGCCGGGGGTTAGAATCTCCCGGTCCGGGCGATTAGCTCAGTCGGTTAGAGCGCTTCTCTGATAAGGAAGAGGTCCCAGGTTCGAGTCCTGGATCGCCCACTCGCCGTGTGCCGCACACCGCGCGCCTGCTCCGTCAGCCAGGACAGGGCAGCAGCCCGAAGGCTCGAAAGCGCCACAGCGCATCCTCACGACCGGATAACAAGTCGGTCTCATCTCGCCGGCAGTCGCCGACTAGGTTCCCGCCACTGGCGAGCGCTGGGGAGTCGCCGCTGCGATGTGACCAGTTGCCGGCCTGGATGAGCCGGACTCTTGCCAGAAGGGAGACACCTGAGATGAGAAGCTTTGTCAGCAGGGTCCGAGCAACGGCCGTCGTGCTCACGGCCCTGTTTGCCGCCGCGGTCGTCCTCACCGCCGGCGCCGGCGCTCGACCCACCCGCCTCGCCCGCGCGTGGGGAGGCCACCGCCACACGTTCACGAATCGGATCTTCGCCAGCGGCGACGGGATCATGCACAGCATCCCCGGCGGAACGGAGGCGATCTCGCAGCCCGACGACATCACGCAGCTCGGCGACCACATCTTCGTTGGCTTCCAGAACGGGGTCGGGCCGCAGGGCCAGCCGAGCGCGAGCGGCAACACCGACAGCACGATCGTCGAGTTCAGCCTGTGGGGCCGGGAGGTGAACCAGTGGGACGTCGTCGGCAAATGCGACGGGCTAACGGCGGACCCGATCATCGGACGGGTGATCGCGACGGTCAACGAGGACGCCAACTCGAGCCTGTACCTGATCGACCCCCACGGTGGCGCGACCCACTTCCAATACAACGAGCCGCTGCCGCACGACGGCGGGACCGACGCGATCACGATCTACCACCACCTGGTTCTGATCAGCGCCTCGGCGCCCGGCACGACGGGCATGCCGGCCCCGCAGCCGACCTACCCGGCGGTTTACGTCGCCGACTTCGATTTCGGCACGCACGTGGCGGCCGTCCATCCACTGTTCTTCGACGAGGACCAGGCCGCGCTGGCCAACGTCAACAGCCCGGGCTTCGGAACTCAGGCGCAGCTCGGCCTGACAGATCCCGACTCGAACGAGAACGTGCCGGGATACGCCGACCGCTTCGCCGGCGACTTCATGCTCACCAGCCAGGGCGACCAGGAGCAGATCTTCGTCCGTCACGCAGGCCGCCCCGACCAGACGCTGTCCGTCCTCCAGTTGAGCAGCTCCGTCGATGACACCGCCTGGCCCTCGGGGCGCGGCGCGATTCTCACGACCGACAACTCCAACAACACGATCAACGAGATCACCGGTCCGTTCCGACGCGGCCAGGTGTTCGTCGCCGACACCCCATGCGATGAAAACAGCGCGCCGGCCACGTGCCCGGGCCCGGGGTTCCCGCCGAACTTCCTCGGCGAGCTCAACCCGTTCACGGGCACGATCACCACGGTCGATCTGCAGGGACCGGCAGTGGAGCCCCAGGGCATGTTGTTCCTGAGGGCTGGCCGGTTCTGGGCCGGACGCGGCTCGAGCGGACCGGGAGACCGTTACACCGGTTCGGGAGATAGCGCGGCGCGAGGCCGGTTGAGCGATCGCTACCGCTGAGCCTTAGAGACAGTCTGCGTCCGGCCGGGCGCCAGCGTGCGCCGACCAGCCTCGCGCCGGTAAGGTTGACGGCACACAGCCGCCGAGTGAGAGGCTTGCCGTTGTCGTGATCCGGATGGAGACGACAGGACGGAGGCGATGAGCCCGTCGGGGTCTCGTCCGCGTTCCTTTGAGTCGTTGCGGCGGCTGCCGCTGGTCGGTCGCGCGATGGACTGGGGCCTTGGCCCGAGCGCGGCGTCAGACCGAACTCTCAGCGCAGCCGCTCGGATCGCCGGGTTGAAGGTGACTGAGTCGGTGTGTCCCTTCTGCGCCGTCGGCTGCGGCCAAGTCGTCTACACGCGGGACGGCGAGCTCGTCGACATCGAGGGCAATCCCCGCTCGCCGATCAACCAGGGGACGCTCTGCCCGAAGGGGGCCTCATCGCGCCAGCTGGTGCAGCAGCCGGGGCGGCTGACGAGGGTCAAGTATCGGCGGCCCGGCGGCACCGAGTGGGAGGAGCTCGAGCTCGACCAGGCGATGGACATGATCGCCGAGCGGATGATCGCCGCGCGCGAGACCGGCTGGCAGGAGACCGACCGCCACGGTTGGCGGGTCGACCGCACGCTGGGGTTCGCGCACCTGGGCGGGGCGACGCTCGACAACGAGGAGAACTACCTGATCAAAAAGCTGTTCACGGCGATGGGGGCGATCCAGATCGAGAATCAGGCGCGGATATGACACAGCTCTACGGTCCCCGGTCTGGGGAGCTCGTTCGGGCGCGGCGGCGCCACCAACTTCCAGCAGGACCTCCAGAACTCCGACTGCATCGTGATCGAGGGCGGGAACATGGCCGAAGCGCATCCGGTTGGGTTCCGGTGGGTGATGAAGGCCAAGGAACGGGGCGCGCGGGTCATTCACGTCGATCCGCGCTTTGGCCGTACGAGCCAGATGGCCGACCTGTACGTCCCGATCCGGGCGGGGACCGACGTCGCGTTCCTCGGCGGGATCATCCGCCACGTCATCGAGACTGAGTCCTACTTCAAGGAGTACGTCGTCAACTACACGAACGCGTGCGCGATCGTCGACGAGAGCTTTCGGGATACCGAGGACCTGGACGGCGTCTTCTCGGGCTACGACCCCGAGACCGGATCCTACGACCCGATCTCGTGGATGTATGGGGGTTGCCGGGTCGACTTTTCGGCTGGGCCGCATGAGCACGCGACGGAGGCGTTCAGCGAGCACACCGGCGCCGGGATGTCGGTCGACGGTCTCGAGTACGACGAGACGCTCGAGCACCCGCGGAGCGTCTTTCAGATCCTGCGCCGGCACTTCGCCCGCTACACGCCAGAGATGGTGCAGCGCATCTGTGGGATCTCGCGCGAGGACTTCATGGCGGTGGCCGATGCGCTCATCGCCAACTCGGGGCGCGAGCGCACGAGCATGTTCTGCTACGCGAACGGGTGGACCCAGCACTCCGAGGCCGTGCAGATGATCCGCTGTGCGGGGATTCTCCAGCTGCTACTGGGCAATATCGGCCGCCCCGGCGGCGGCATCATGGCGATGCGCGGGCACGCGTCGATCCAGGGGTCGACCGACATCCCGACGTTGTACGACCTGCTGCCTGGGTATCTGCACATGCCGAGGACTCGCGAGGGTCACCTGACGCTGAAGGAGTACATCGGCGCCGGCAAGGCGGACCGCGGTTGGTGGTCTCACTTTGACGCCTACATCGTCTCCCTGCTCAAGGCGTGGTTCGGCGAGGCTGCGACGAAGGAGAACGACTACGGCTTCGGCTGGCTGCCGAAGCTGACCGGCAACCACTCCCACTTCTCGACGATGCTTCGCGCCCTCGACGGCGGGGTGGAGGGCCTCATCGTGATGGGGCAGAACCCGGCGGTCGGCTCTCAGCACTCGGGGCTTCAGCGGCGCGCGCTGGCGAGGCTGAAGTGGCTGGTCGTGCGCGATCTGGCCGAGATCGAGACCGCCACGTTTTGGCGCGACTCGCCGGAGGTGCAGTCGGGCGAGCTCCGTCCCGAGTCGATCCAGACCGAGGTGTTCCTGATGCCCGCCGCCTCACACATCGAGAAGGAGGGGACGTTCACCAACACCCAGCGCCTGCTGCAGTTCCGTGACAAGGCGCTGGAACCGCCGGGTGACGCGCGCTCGGAGCTGTGGTTCATGCACCATCTGGCCAAACGCGTCAAAGGGCGCTACGCCGGGTCCGAACGCGAGCGGGATTGGCCGATCATGAACCTGAGGTGGGATTACCCAGAGTCCGGCGAAGTGCGCGAGCCCGACGTGGAGGCCGTGATCAAGGAGATCAACGGCTACGAGGTCGCGACAGGTAGGCCTGTCGGCTCGTTCGACGAGCTGCGCGGCGACGGGTCGACTGCCTGCGGCTGCTGGATCTACTCCGGTGTTTACAAAGATGGGGTCAATCAGGCGCGGCGGCGACGTCCGGGTGACATCAGCGCGGACGGCGGGATCGTCTCGCCGGAGTGGGGGTGGGCGTGGCCCGCGAACCGGCGGATCCTCTACAACCGCGCCAGCGCCGACCCTCAGGGCAGGCCGTGGTCTGAGCGCAAGCGCTACGTGTGGTGGGACGAGGGGCAGGGTCGCTGGGCGGGATACGACGTCCCGGATTTCCCCGCCGACAAGCGTCCGGACTATCGGCCCGCGCCGGACGCTCGCGGCATGGATGCAATCGCCGGGACGGACCCATTCATCATGATGGGCGACGGCCGCGGCTGGCTGTACTCCCCGAGCGGTCTGCTCGACGGGCCCATGCCCACCTTCTACGAGCCGATCGAGTCGCCGATGCCCAACGTCCTCTACCCGAAGCTGGACGGCAACCCGGCTGCAATCCGGTGGCGCCGACCCGAGAATCCGTACCACGCGCCCGGCGACCCGCGCTACCCGCTGGTAGCGACGACCTTCCGGCTAACCGAGCATCACACCGCGGGCGGGATGAGTCGCACGGTCCCGTGGTTGGTGGAGCTCCAGCCCGAGATGTTTGCCGAGATCGATCCGCAGCTCGCGGCCGACCGGGGAATCGAGGACGGCGGTTGGATGACGATCTTCACCGAGCGGGCGGAGATCGAGGCGCGGGCCAAGGTCACCGACCGCATCCGGCCGCTGCGGGTGGACGGGCGGATGGTTCACCAGATCGCGCTGCCGTGGCACTGGGGCTACAGCGGACTCTCACGAGGTGACACGGCCAACGAGCTTGTCTCCCTGTCCGGCGATCCGAACGTGTCGATCCAAGACGACAAGGCGTTCACCTGCGACGTGCGGGCCGGTCGCAGGCAGGGCGCGAGCACCGCACGGCTGGCCGGCGTAGCGCTCCGGGAGCATCAGATCCGCCCGAACGAGGACGACCCGGTGGCCGAGGATCCGCAGGAGGCGAGCCGGTGAGCACCAGCGTCCCGGACACCGAGATCGCCATCCATCGTGCCGGCGCGCAGCGCATGGGCTTCTTCACCGACACGTCGGTGTGCATCGGCTGCAAGGCCTGCGAGGTCGCGTGCAAGCAGTGGAACGACCTGCCCGCGGACGGATCGCGGTCCGGGAAGGACGTCTCCTACGACCACACGGGGGATCTCTCCGCGTCGACGTGGCGCCATGTCCGGTTCGTCGAGCTGTTCGAGCCCTCGCCGCAGCTCAAGCAAGAGGCGCAGCGTGCGCTCGACGCCGGGGCCGTGGGCAAGCTACCGGCGATCCCGGCCGCCGGCGCAATCGACCTCGTGGATGGTGCGCAGCCCCCGTCGGGCGGTGTGGACGTCGCCCAGGCGGTGCGCGATATGGGCGATTGGGTGTTCATGTCCGATGTCTGCAAGCACTGCACCAACGCGGGTTGTCTCGATGCCTGCCCCACCGGCGCGCTGATCCGCACCGAGCACCAGACGGTGGTGCTGCAGCCCGACGTGTGCAACGGCTGCGGCTATTGCGTGTCGGCATGTCCGTTCGGCGTGGTCGATCGCGACCCCGAGGACGGGCGCGCCGGTAAATGCACGCTCTGTTACGACCGCCTCGAGGACGGACTGGAGCCCGCGTGCGCGAAGTCCTGCCCGACCGACTCGATCCAGTTCGGCCCCCACGAGGAGCTGGTCGAGATCGCCTCTCGCCGGGTCGCGGAGCTGCACGCGCGCGGGATCGAGGGCGCCTACCTCTACGGAGCCGGCGACGAGCCCGGAGAGCAGCTCGCCGGCGGTCTCGGCGCGTTCTTCCTATTGACCGAGCCGCCCGAGCGCTACGGGTTGCCCGCACACGCGGACTCGCCGGTGCAGGAGAACGTGGTCCCGGCCACGCTGGCCGCGGTCGCCGCGGGTCTGCTCGCGAGCGCGGGTGCGGTCGTCGCGTTCGTCACGGCCGCGCGCCGCGGGCGCGGGACACCGGGAGGGGTGAACTGGTGAGCCGCGAGCACAAACCCGGCGACATCCACCCGGCGCTGGGCGCACGCGGCGGACCGGGGTCGTGGAATGCGGCCGAGCCGGGGACGCCGGTCGCGCTCGCGCGCCCTGACTTTGGCGACGCTCAGTGGTCGTTTCTGTACAAGCGGCGCGACACCGACTACGCCGCCGTTCACGCGGACGCCCCGGAGGTCGCGGAGGCGAACCGGAGGATGCGCGGCGCGCCGGTCTCGGAGGTCCATGGGCCGTTCATCCACGCACCCGTGTGGAGCTGGGAAGTGGCGACCTACTTCTGGTTCGGCGGAATGGCATCCGGCGCGGCGTTCGTCGCGCTCGCATGCGACGCCGCCGGCGATCACCGCTCTGCCGCGATCGCCCGCAAGGTCGCGGTCGGCGCCGTCGCGCCGGCGCCCGTCCTGCTGATCGCCGATCTCGGCCGCCCCGAGCGATTCCTGAACATGATGAGGGTTTTCAAGCCACGCTCGCCGATGAACATGGGCGCTTGGTGCCTGGTCGCATTCAGCGGCTCGAGTGCCCTCGCAACAGGTTGCGACCTAATGGGGCGGCCAAAGGCCGCGCGCGCGCTGGGAGCCCTCACGTCGTTATTCGGCAGCTACCTGGGCTCCTACACCGGCGTGCTGCTCGCGTGCACCGCGGTCCCGGTGTGGGCGGGCAGCCGCACGATTCTCGGACCGGCATTCGTCGCTACCGCCACCGCGACCGGGGCCGCGGCAACCCGCCTCGTGCTCGTCGCAAGCGGCCTACCGCGCGGCCACCCGACCCGCAGGGCGCTCGGCACGATAGAGACCGCCTCGATGCTGACCGAGCTCACCATCTCGTCGCTCGGCGAGCGGCGGCTGGGAGACGCCGCGGAGGCGCTCGAGCGCGGGCGTGCCGGCGTTTGCTTCCGTACCGGCAAGGGCCTTGTCGCGCTCGGCCTCTCGCTCCGTTTGGTCGCGCGCCGCACTGGCCCGCGTGAGCACGAACTCGCGAGCTTCATGTACCTCGCGGCCGGTCTGGCGTTCCGCTTGGCCTGGGTCTACGCAGGAAGGGTCTCTGCGACGGACGACGCCCTGGTGGCAGCGATGGCCCGCAACCGCCGCGCGCCGCACGACGACCACCAGCAGACATGGCAAGAGCGCCTGTCGCTTCGGCGCTCCCCGCTGCCGCTCCCAGCAGCCGCGAGAAGAGCCTATGGCGAAGCCGTCAGGCGGACGAGCCTCGCAATCGAGCGACGGCTACGGCGGCTGACGAACGCTCGTGGGCGACTGCGTGGATGAGGTCCCGGTCGGCTACTCCCGCGCGGCCAGCGTCTCCTCGGCGGGTGGATGGTAGGCCTCGCGTAGGTCGAGTCCGCAATGCGGACAGTCGAGCGCTTCACGGTCCATCATCTCGTTGCACTGCGGACAGGGTCTGAGCTCAGGTTCCTTCGTCTTACGCTTGAACAGAGCCATGCCGCTCCTCTCGTCTGGTCAAGTCCCGGCTAGGTAAGCGTCGGCTCCAGGAAAGCCGAAACGGCGTGGCCTCACTATCGGTATTCGTACCCATCTTGCGCCGAATAGCCGGAGTCAGCGCTCGACACGATCGATGGCCGCAAACCGAGCAATCGCATGTCCATCATCAGCTCGGCGAGTTGCTCCTCGGCAGCCTCGACCGATTCGGCCTGAAGCTCGGCGCGCAGCAGTCGCGCCTGGTTTGCCGGCCCGTCCCGCCGGCGTAAGGCGAGGACCGGCTGGCTGACCGCCGACCGCCTGGTGATCCAGGAGCGCATCTCCAACTCGGTCATCGAGGCCGGCCGCTGGAACGAAATCAACACTTCGGTCACGCCTGGAACGCTGGCACTCGGGATCCCCCGCCGCCATAGGTGTAATTCCCGATCTTGCGCTGCCGGCACGAAGTCCGGCGGCGGCGTCAAACCTAGGGTTCGACGAGGCCGCGCCGGATCGCGTAGCGGGTCAGCTCGGCGACGTTGCGCATGCCCAACTTCTCGAGGATGTGCCCGCGGTGATGGTCAACGGTCTTCCTGCTGATGACCAACGTCCGGGCGATCTCGTCGCTGGTGTGGCCCTCCGCGATCAGCTTCACGATCTCGAGCTCGCGCGGAGTCAGCGGATCATCGGGCACCGCGTCGCCGCTGCGCGCCCGGTCCAGGTAATCCCGGATCAGCGCGGTCACCGCCTCCGGGTACAGGAACGGCTCTCCGCGCATGCTCGCCCGGCACGCCTCGACCAGATCGCGATTGGCCGCCGTCTTGAGGACGTAACCCGATGCCCCCGCCCTGAGCGCCTCGAAGAAGTACTGCTCCCCGCCGTGGACCGAGAGGATCAGGATCCGCAGCCCGGGACGGCGTCGATGTAACTCGGCCGTGGCCTGGAGGCCGGTCAGCCGAGGCATGGACACGTCAAGGATTGCCAGATCCACGTCGCTTTCCAGTGCCTTCTCGATCGCCTCGGTGCCGTCCGCGGCCTCGGCGACCACCTCGATGTCGGTCTCGGCGTCGAGGACGGCGCGCAGCCCGCTGCGGACGACCTCGTGGTCATCTGCGAGCAACACCCGGGTCTTGAGTGGCGTCGCCATCGCCGCGCTCGTTACACGGGCGAAGCCGGCACCCTTAGAACGATCTCGGTGCCCTTGCCCGCCGCGGAACGCACGGACAGCTCCGCCCCGACCAGCAGGGCGCGCTCGCGCATGCCGCTCAGCCCGGTCCCGCTCCTCACTTCCGGGAGCCCGCGCCCATCGTCTCTGACGACCAGTACGACGACGCCGTCGTCCTTTCTCAACGCAACCACGACCTCTCTGCACTGCGCGTGCCGAAGCGCATTGGTCAGCGCCTCCTGCGCGACCCGGTAGATCACGAGCTCCCGCTCCGCTGACAAGGCGGGCGGGTGCCAGTCGAGATCGCGACGTACTCGGAGCCCGCCCTGCCTGCCCACGCGGGAGCACAACGCGCTCAGCGCACTGACCAGTCCAAGATCGTCCAGCGCCTCCGGCCGAAGCTCGCGCCCGATCCGCTGGACGTCCTCGAGGCTCCGCAACACGGTCTCGGCGATCTCGGACAACGCCTCGCCTTGCAGCGATCTCTCCCCTGCAGCTCGTTCAGCCCGCAACGCCACCGCCGTCAACGTCTGCCCGACCTCGTCGTGAAGCTCGCGGGCAATCCGCGACCGCTCGCTCTCCTGCGCCGCCAGGGCCCGCCTCGCGCTCTCGCGCCGCTCGTCCTCGAGTCGATCGAGCATCGCGTTCAAGGCCTCGGTCAGTGCGACAACCTCACGGCCGCTGCCTTCGGAGGGCTCCGCGCGGCGGCCTGGTCGGGACGGGTCCACGGTGCTCATCACGGCCGCGAGTCGTTGCAGCGGCCCAAAGGCGCGGCGCACGAGCACGAAATCCACGGCCACCATCACGGCCAGACCAATCCCCAGGATCAGCAGCTCCTCCGGCGTGGCCACGCGATCCACCTTGATGGGAGCAAACGCCAACAGCGCGAATGCGACCAGGAACACCACGACGTTCGCGCCGAAGACCCGCCACAGCAGCGACACGCTGTCCCACCGACGACGTGGCGACCCTGGATGCGCATGCCGCCGCGCCGCGGGCGCGTCTGTGACCGGAGCCCGCTCATGAGCGGTAGCCGTCAGCGAAGCTTGACTCGACGAGAGCATTTTCTTCGCGCCGGGCGACGAGCGCACCGAGCGCCTCCTCCAGGACACAAGGTACGGCGCTTGGTCGCGCCCCGCAAGCCCGCGTTTCGAAGCGCGATACCGCGGGGAAGTACCCGACCTGTAAGCGCTGTCCTCGACTGTGAAACCTGGACACTTCAGGCGCCGAACTTGACTTCGGTCACGGCTAGACGATATTTCGCGCCATGAGGGTTGGACGGAGAGCGTGCATGCGCGCGGCGCCGCTCACGCTCGCGTGCGCGCTGGTAGCTTCGCTCTTCAGCATCGTGTTTGGGGCCCAGGCGCGCGTCGACGCGCGGCAAAGCCGGGCCGGCCATTCCGGACACAGGGCCGCGAGGCGCCGTCACAAGATGAGCATCAAGGGGACTAAGGCCAGCGCCAATCGGCCGTTCGTGTTCGGGATCTATCCCGGGGGGGCCGCGGGGACCGTTGGCCCGGGCGGGGCGACGATGCCCGAGGACCCCGCGAAGCGTTTGGCGGCGCTCGAGCTGTTGCGCCCCGCCGGGCACCCATTCGTCCTCCATCTGTACGCCGGCTATACGGGTACCGCCGGACCGTCGGCCGCGCAGCAGGTCGGTCAGGAGATCGCCGCTTACGGCAGCCAGGGGTTCCAGACCGAGCTCGCCCTCTGCTACCGACCTGCCGACGGTGGATCGGCTGCCGACGTCGCCGGCTTTGTCGCCTTCGTGCGCGACTCCGTCCGCACGCTCGGGCCAGAGCGCGGCTTCACCTATCTCCAGGTAACCAACGAGGCCAACGTCGACGGCGCGCCGAACGCCTCCGATGGCTACTACCACGGTGCCAAGGACGCGCTGGTGGAAGGCGTCATCGCGGCCAAGCAGTCCGCCCGTGCGGCCCACCTCAAGAAGGTCAAGGTGGGGTTCAACTGGGCGTTCGCCACCGATCCGGCGGAGAGCGAGTTCTGGGCCTACCTCAGGCACACGGGCGGGCGGCGGTTCGTGCGCTCGCTGGACTGGGTCGGGTTCGATGCCTATCCCGGGACGTGGGGGCCGCCCCTGGCTGCCGGCGACCCATCGGCCGCGACGGCGGCTTTCATCGACGGCGTGCTCAGGGATCTCCGCGACAAGTACATGCCGCTCGCCGGGATCCCGGCGCGAGTGCCGCTGCACGTCTCTGAGAACGGCTACCCGACCGGCCCGGACCGCAGCGACGCGACGCAGGTCGCGATCATGCGCGCGGCGGTCACCGCGGTCTACCGCGCACGCGTCACGTACAACATCACCGGGTATCGGTGGTTCGATCTGCGCGACGCGGACTCCTCGAGTCCGAGCTTCGAGAGCCAGTACGGGCTAATGCGAGATGACTACTCGCCGAAGCCGGCGTTCGCGGACTACCGTGAACTCGTCGCCGAGCTCTCGCGCCGCTGACCCCGTCAAAGGGTCTCTACTCGGCGAACGGGCCCGAGCCGACCCAGTCTGACGCGTTTCCGGCGCCCGGCGGCGCGAAGAAGTAGCCGCCCCCGACCGGCGTGATGTAGTCGATCATGGGCTCGTTGTTGAGTCGGTTCTGAACGCCAGCGAACTGACGTCGGGGTCCTGGTTGAACGCGACGAAGATCAGCCCCTGGTCGAGCTGTCCGGCCCGGGAACTCGCAAATCCCGGTCGCCTTTTCGTCCACTCTGGCCCTCTGGGTAGGGATGCCCCGCCATTGCACTGCTACGTTTCGCCGGGTAATCGAGTCTCTTGCTCGGGGGCTGACGTGGCAGTACTTGTTCGCTGGGTGTCTCGCCGCGGCGGCGTGGCGGGTCGCCTGGTGCCCTGCCTCGCGCTGCTGGTCGCGGCGTGCTGCGTCTGGCTGCTCGCGGCTGCTCCTCGCGCTCATGCAGGGACCACGTGCGGAGGCGACGCCCCGACTGCGTTAGTGAGCGGAACCTATTCCGGCACCTGGACCTACACGTTCAAGACACCTCAGGGCGTCGAGGAACCAAACGAGGTCCAGCAGATATCGCTGTCGTGGAGCGAGTCCTACGACGGGCAGACGGGCTGCTGGACGCTTAAGGGCGTAAGCGGCTCTGCCTCGCTGTCGGGCACGGGTGCGCCGCCCGTCGGTTCCGACTGCAACGCGATGATCAAACTCGCCACCGACGCCGCGACGAACTTCCTCTCTGATCAGTTGAGCTCGGCGGCGGAGTACCCGTCGTTGACCCAGACAAATCCGGCGACCGGCGTGTTCGACAGGCATCACTGGTTCCTGGACGAGTACGTGCCGAACTTCTACGGCGATCCGGTAGGCGTCTTGAGAACCACCGACAAACACCCGGCCGACTGGTGCTTCCAGCCGCTGAACGGATATCAGCCGACCAACAACCTCCAGTTCACCGGCGACGACTGCCACGTCGGGCCTTACTACGCCGGCGGGCCGGTCGACTTCGTTGAGTTTCCGGCTAACGGGCCCGAGACCCGGAATGACAGTTGTAGCTACACCGCAACCGCATCCGGTGGCGCCACCACGACCGAGACGTTGCAGCAGTCGGCGATCCTGTCCTCGCGCACACCGACGTGCGGCGACGTGTCCGCCTCGACAACCCAGAACCAGCCGGTGACCGTCCAGCTGCAATGCACCAACCCCAGCAACTCTCAACAACTCAACTATCTCCTCTCCGTACCTCCGCAGCACGCGGCGAGCTGGTCGCTCCAGGGCGACCGCCTCACTTACACGCCGGCGCCCGGGTTCGTCGGCACCGACACGTTCATCTACTTCGCCGAGCCGCTCCATGGTCTGGAGGGAAACACGGCGACGGTGACGATCACCGTCACCGAGCCCACGGGTTCGGGTCCTCCTCCACCCCCTCCGCCTCCGCCACCTCAGCACCACAAGCACAAAAAGCCACCCAAGAAGCAGAGAGGGACGCGGCACCACAAGGCGTCCGGCGCCTGCAAGGTCCCGAGGCTGAGAGGGCGCACGCTCGCGGCGGCGAAGCTGGCGCTGCGCCGGGCTCACTGCGGAGTCGGCAAGGTCGCCAAGAGGAAATCGTCCGCCCTGGCCAAGGGGCGCGTGATCGCCAGCCATCCGCGGGCCACGTCGAGGCACAAGGCGGGAGCCAAGGTGAAGTTGACGGTCAGCCTCGGACGGTGAATCGGTTACCGTGCTCGGCGCATGCCGGTCGACGTCCGTCCAGTCAGAGGCTTCGGAGACCTGCGGACGTTCGTGGCGTTGCCATTCCGTCTGCACGCAGGGACGCCATGGATCCCGCCGCTCAAGCTCGAGCGTTACCTGTTCCTGAACCGGAAACTCAACGCCTTCTTCAAGCACGGCGAGGCTGAGTATTTCCTGGCCCGGTCCGGCGGGCGGGTCGTCGGACGCATCACGGCACAGGTGGATCACGCATTCAACGACTTTCACAACAGCCGGTGGGGGATGTTCGGGTTCCTCGAGTTCGAGGAAGATTCCGAGACGCTGGAGGCGCTGCTCGCCGCGGCGGCCGGCTGGGCGAGGGCCCGGAGGTGCGACCGGATGGTCGGGCCGATGGACTTTCAGATCAACGACGAGAGCGGGGTGCTGATCGAGGGCTTCGACCGTGAGCCGATGATCAAGGAGCCGTGGCATCCGCCGTACTACCGCCAGCGCTGCGAGGCCGCCGGGCTCACCAAGGCCATGGACCTCCTCATGTGGGAACGGAGCGTGTTCGACCCACAACAGATGAGCCCGCGGATCAACCGCTTTGCCGAGCGTGCCCGTACGCGATACGGAGTGTCGATCAGGCCGATGTCACGGCGCCACCTCCGCCGCGAGCTCGACGATTTCGCGGACGTCTACAACTCGGCGTGGTCGACGAACTGGGGCTTCGTGCCCTATTCCAAGGAGGATCTCGACGCCTACGCGCTCGACCTGCATCTCGTCTACAGCAAGGACTGGTTCCTGGTCGCGGAGGTGGACGGCGAGACCGCGGCGATCGCGATCACGGTCCCCGATGTCAACCAGGTCCTCAAGAAGATGCGCGGCCGCCTCCTGCCGCTCGGCTGGTGGTACTTCCTGAACAAGTCACGGATCATCGACCGCGTGCGCGTCGGGTTCTTGGGGGTCAAGCCCGAGTACGAGCACACCGGCGTCGCCGCCGCGCTCTACGTGGCCCTGTACGAGGCCGGCGAGCGCGCCCGCCAGAAGGGCGGCGAGATGGGCTGGATCCTCGAGACCAACCACTCGATGAACCGCGCCATGGAGGAGATAGGCGGCCGGATCATCAAGCGCTTCCGGGTCTACGAGCAGGTGTTTTAGGGGGCGCGCAGGGCGCGCCCTGTGGTGTGGCTCTCGCGTTCGGTTCGGTTGTCCGTCGAGGGCAGCGGGCGCCATCCCACCCGACGAAAACCTGCATAGCACGACAACCTCGGCCGAAATGGCGAGGCCTGTCGAGCTATACATGAAGAGCATGCGTAATACGACAGGGCTCGGGTCTGGCGCCGGTGTTGTCGTGTTATGCAGGTTTCCCGTGACACTCGCCAGCGCCCTCACCCACCCCCTCCCCAGCGCCGTTTACCGAGCCGATCGCCAGCCAAAGCGGCGGGCGGAAACTCCACCGACCCACCGACCCACCGACCCACCGACCCGCGGCGCCTATTCCTCTTCTTCGTGGACCACGAGGACTGGGCAGGGCGCTCGCTTCAGAACGCCCTTTGACGTACTGCCTTCGAGCCTCGCCCGGATCCCGCTCAGACCGCGTGAGCCGACGACGATCGCCGCCGCCCGGTGCTCGTGGGCGAGGTTGACGAGCGTGTGGGCGACGTCGCCGTCGTCGGACACCGCGAGCGGCTCGGCATCGAGGCCGAACGAGCGCGCCAGTTCGGCGCCCTCCCGGGCGACGCGTTCGGCGTTCTCCCGCAGCCCCTGCTCGACGCTGAGCACGGCCTCCGGCTCGACGACCGGACTCATCGCGATGTCCGGCGGAGCCGCGGCCGTCATATAGGCGAGGTTCGGCTCCCATACCGTGACGACGATCGTGTGATGCGGGGCGAGCAGCTTGGCGGCGTCGGTCATCGCCTGGCGGGCGGGCCCGGACCCGTCGAATGCGATCAGCACCGGTCCGTCGAGCGCGTTCATACCGGGGCAGCTTATGCGACCGCACCACGATCGCCAACCTCAGGCGGGGCCGGACCGGCTTCGCCGGCGGGGAGCCACTCGAGCCAGGCGGCTGACGGGTGAGCGAGCCCGAGAAGGGCGCCGGATCGACGTCCGCCGCGATAGGAGAGCCGCCCGACGACGCCGAACACCCCCTCGGCGCGGTTGCGCTCGATCAGCGACGGCGGCACGGGAAGGCCGAGCACGCTGTGCGTGGCCTCGCGACCCATCGGCACGAGCGGATCGATCGAGATCCAGTCGAGGTCGCGTCGCGAGCCGGCGCGATCGACCTCCGCCCGGAAGCGCCGAAGATCGTCGGGCGCGAAGAAGACATGGACGTAGCTGTCCATCACGCATACGAGCGGCCCGTCCGGGATGCCGTCCAGCACCTGCGGCAGCAGCGTGCAGGCATCGCCGCGCACCATCCGCGCCGGATGTGCGAGCGCGACCCCGATCGCGCTGTGAAAGCGGGTCACCGCGCCGATCTCCTGCGGGATGCACGCTGCGAGCCAGTCGCGCACGCCGGGGTCGGCGAGGTCGAGCGGCTCGACGTCGATCCCGACGCGGTCGACGACGGCAGGCAGCGCCGGCCCGACCGGCGGCACGCCATCGCCGCGAAGCTGTGTCTCGATGACCACCTCGGACTCTGCGCTCCCGCTCGTTGCCACGGCGCCGCCCGGCCAACGGAACACGTAGCGGTAACGATCGAGGTTCAGAGCCAGCCCCGCGCCGGTGCCGACGTCGACGAGCACGATCTCGCGGCCCCCGGCCGCCGCCTGCAGCGCCGGCACGACGTCCGCGCAGCGGCCGACCTCGTTCATCTGGTAGCGATGCTCGGCGCACAGCTCGATCAGCTGCTCGCGGTGATCAAGGCAGAACGCGCGGTACTCGTCTCGGAAGCGGACGTCGATCGGTGGCTGGGGTTCGCCGACTCGCGGAAAGATGTCCCGCAGCGGGCGCGGCTCGAGCTCCAGGACGAGGAACGTCGCCGCCGCTTCGAACAGCAGCGGCGGGAGGCGCGCAGGCGGGATCGTGGCCGCGATCGCGAGCAGCTCTGGATCGGAGGCCAGCGCCTCGAATTGGGCCGCGGTCAGCCGCCACGACGCCGGCGCCCCCGGAGGCGACCATGCCGCGGCCACCATGCCCGC
The DNA here is from genome assembly GCA_963810015.1 of uncultured Solirubrobacterales bacterium. Classification (GTDB taxonomy): domain Bacteria; phylum Actinomycetota; class Thermoleophilia; order Solirubrobacterales; family Solirubrobacteraceae; genus Palsa-465. Next base: position 900,428 of record CAWEMC010000024.1, on the reverse strand, counting down.
CTGCTCGGCGACGATGCTCGGCTCGGTCGCGAACGCGCGATCGCCTGAACCGCCCGCTCCGGCCGACTCCGCCATTGGAGCAGAGTGTCACCGATCGATGTGTCGCCGGCGGTCTGACCGTGCAAAGCCTAACCAAGCTTGCCCCGTTACCGCCGTTCCGCTAGCGTGAGCATTGGTATGGGGGCCGAACCTCTGCCCGACTACTTTGACGCGAAACCGGATGCGTCGTCGGCTGGAGTCCCTTCGATCATCTCCCTCGACCCTGAACCCGGCGCGACGGCCCGCGCCAGGCGGTTCGTGGTCGAACAGCTCGGCGCGACGGCGAGCGAGGCCGCCCTCCATGACGTGACGCTGGTGGCGAGCGAGCTCGTGACCAACGCGCTGCTGCACGGAGAAGGACGTGTCGAGTTGTCGCTGCGGACCGACCGTGACCGCGTGCGCGTCGAGGTGCTCGATCAGGGGAGCGACGCGGTCATCGAGATCCGCGAGCGCCAGCCCGGGATGACACGCGGCTGGGGCCTTCAAATCGTGGATCAACTGTCCGAGCGCTGGGGATCGCTCGATGGCACCACGCGCATCTGGGCCGAGCTCTCGCTCAGCTGACTTGACTAGGATCAGCGAGCAGGAGCACGTGGCGTCCGATGGGCACAGCTGAGACTTCTACCGCCCTGCGCCACGTGACCGCGACCCGCTACGTGGCGCCGTTGCGCGAGGGCGGATCGCTCCCCGGCCTGGTGGAGGCCGATGATGACGGCCTCTACGTGATGAAGTTCCGCGGGGCAGGCCAGGGTCCGGCGGCCCTGGTCGCCGAGGTCGCCGCCGGCGAGCTCGCCCGCGGGGTCGGCCTGCTCGTACCGGAGCTCGTGGTCGCCGAGCTCGCGCCCGAGCTCGCGCGTGCGGAGCCCGACATCGAGATCCAGGAGCTCGCGGACGCCAGCGTGGGAGACAACCTCGGCGTCGACTTCCTCCCCGGCGCGCTGCCGTTCACGCCCGCGGCGCTGATCTCGATGGACCCCGCGCTGGCCGCCGATCTGGTGTGGTTCGACGCCCTCGTCATGAACGTGGACCGCACCCCCCGCAACCCGAACCTGCTCGTCTGGCACGGCCGGACCTGGCTGATCGATCACGGCGCGTCGTTCTACCGCCAGCACGGTGCTGCGCCGCTGGCCGCGTCGGCCCGCGCGCCGTTCCCGTCGATCGGCGAGCACGTCGCGCTCGCTCGGGCGGGGCCGATTGCCGAAGCCGACGAGCGGCTCGCCGTGAGGGCGGGCCGAGTCGCCCAGGACGCCGTCGCGCGTGTGCCCGGCGAGTGGCTGGGCGACCGGCCGTACGAGCGCCGCGCCGACTTCCTGGCGTTCCTGGAGGAGCGGCTGCGGGACCCACGGTCTTTTGTCGAGGAGGCTGAGAGTGCCCGAACGGTGTGACTTTCAATACACGATCCTCCGGGTCGTGCCAAGGATCGAGCGCGGCGAGTGCATCAACGTCGGAGTCGTCCTGTTCTGCCCGCAGTGGCCCTTCCTCGGCGCGCGGATCGAGCTCGACGCCGTCCGGCTCGAGGCACTGGCGCCGAGCCTCGATCCCGAGGATGTGCGTCCGGCGCTCGATGCCATCGCGGCCGTCGTCGCCGGCGATCCGGCGGCCGGCCCGCTCGCCCGGCTCACCCCCTCAGAACGGTTCGGCTGGGTCGCCGCCCGTTCCTCGACGACGATCCAACCGTCCGAGGTTCACACGGGCTTGACGGACGACCCCGGGGCGACGCTGGAGCATTTGTTCGGCTCGCTGGTGCCGGTCTAGCTGGCCGACACCAGCGAGCTCGAGGTCGGTCCTCAGTGCGCGGCGGCGCTCTTGACCACGTAGTACGCCGGCCAGATGGACCCCGTCGGGGAGATCAGGCCGGAATCCCAGCCGGCGATCGTCGTGCTCTGCCACTGGTAGTGGTAGATGTGGGTGATCCGCTTGAAGCGACGCGGCAGCGAGAACAGGAACTTCTCGTCTCGCCCCGCCGCAGCCGGCGACTGGTTCCTGTACTGCCAGTGGCCGCGGTCCTCCACGCCGCTGATCTCATCGAGCCAGATCGGCCCCTTGGTCAGCTTCTCGAGCGTCGTCAGCTGCGAGGTGGTGTGGCTGCGGACGTCGTAGTAGTTGTGCAGCGCCCACCCGGCCGGGCGGAACCGCAGCCCCTTGACGTAGGTGCGTACCCATGGCCCGAGCTGCTTGGCCGGGAGGTAGAGGTCTCCGGCGAGCACGGTGCAGCCACGGCAGTGCCGTACGAGCGCGTTGAAGAACGACGCGGCGAGCAGCGGGTGCTTGCTGAGGCTGCGGTACACCCAGTCCGGCTCGTTCCAGGGCGTGTAGCGCTTGACCTTCGGGAACTTGTGAATGAACGCCACGACCGCCGCTGTGTACTGGCGAACATTGGGGATGTAGTTGCCGATGCCGCTGAAGGAGATCAGCGGAGTCACATGGGCCGTGGAGGCGGCGCTGAGCCAGCCGCCGACGGCTGCCAGCTCACTGCGGCGCGAGCGCGCGGTCGCCACGTCCCACGAGACCGTGAGCCGTGCTTCATGGATGCCAAGCGCGAGGAAACGAGGATCGGAGAACATCGCGGGCGACTGATCGCCGATGCCGACGACGACCGCACCCGCGGCGGAGGGCAGCATTGCGCCGCACGCGAGCGTGCAGGTCAGGGCCAGCAAGGCTTTTCGGACTCGATTACTCACGTACAAAGCTCCTCTCTGCCAATCCGGTTCGAATGCGCTCGGGTCCCCCGAATGAGCTTAAGCACGGCCCAGGCGCCAAAGGTGCGGTCTGCAATGTGACATCCCTATTCGGTCCCCCGGTGCCCCCGAAACAAAAGCGGCGGCGGACCGGGTGGCCCACCGCCGCAAAAGGCGTTTCTGAAAGGCGATTTACGCGGCTTCGCGGAGGTCGCCGAGCTCGCTTGACGCGGCGAGCCGACGCAGGCCGCGCTCCTCGAGCTCCCGCGCCCGCTCGGCACTGATTCCCAGGTCGCTCCCGGTCTGCTTGAGCGTCCGCGGGTCGTCGCCGTCGAGGCCGAAGCGCAGCCGGATCACGTTCCGCTCCGCCTCGGGCAGCGATTCGACGATCTCGTTGACCCGTCGATCGCGATCCGCGGCGCCGACTTCCTCGCTCGGCTCGGGGCGCTCGGTCGCGAGCAGGTCTCCGAGAGCGGTCTCGCCGTCGTCGCTGACCGGCTGATCGAGGCTGGCAAGGCCGCGGCTCAGCTCGCGAAGCTCGTTGACCTCGTCGACGCTGAGCTCAACCACAACGGCGATCTCCTCGTCGGTGGGCTCACGCCCGAGCTTCGTGCTCAGTTCGCTCTCCGCCTTGCGGACCTTGACCTGGCGCTGGGCGATATGCACCGGAACCCTGATCGTCCGGCCGTGATTCTGCAGGCCGCGCTGGATCGCCTGGCGGATCCAGAGGGTTCCGTAAGTCGAGAACTTGAAGCCGCGCCGCCAGTCGAACTTCTCGACCGCGCGGATCAGCCCCAGCATTCCCTCCTGCACGAGATCCTCCATCGGCAGTCCGTGGCCCTGATATCGCCGCGCCTGCGCGACCACAAGCCGAAGGTTGGAATTGATCATCCGCTCCTTCGCCTCGAGATCGCCCTTCTCGATCCGCTTGGTCAGCTCGACCTCCTCGGCGGCGGTCAGCAGCGGGTGGTTCCGGGCCTGGCGCAGGAACAGCTCGAGCGAGTCTGGTGCACGACCGGCGTCGGTCATCGCGGACCCCTCGGCGCCGCCCGCTGCGCGGGCGGAATGCGAAGCACGACGCCGACGCTTGCGTGTGTTGCCGGTTGCGGCAGCACCTCTTGTGCGGCGCTCGCGCTTGTGCTCAATATTGCTTGCTTCGTAGTGGTCGCCTCGCACGCGGGTCGTGCCCTCGTGCTGGCTCTCAAGAGTGTTCAAATTGGTGTCCATATTCGTATGTTCGATACACGTCGAATTATAGCATTTGTTCGATGACTATCGAACAAACCGTCCACTGGGTATACAACCAGTGCGCGCGAAGAGTTTGAGAAGAATCGGAGCGGCGTTAATCCCGCAACAATCAGGCGATTTCGCCCCTCGGCAGGGGCGCTCGCGAACCCGGCTGGGTCTGCACGCTCATCCGGATTCCTCACTTATTTCTACGGCCAAGCGGTCCATCGGTTACACCCGGAGGGGATCGGGAACGCTTGGCGCCGTAGCGCCGGCGAACAGCTCGTGCGAGAGGCGCAGGAACTCGGCCGCGGCGGGGGCGTGGCCACGATCCTCGCGCCACGCCAATGTGATGTCCCGGCGCAGCGAGGGATCGATCAGCTTCACCGTCGCGACCTCGGCGCCGGGCGTCTCGGCGTCGGACCGCGGCAGGATCGCGACCCCCATCCGCCTGGCCACCAACCGGCGGATCCGCTGGCTCTCATTCAACTCGAGCGTCACGACGGGCTCGAACCCCGCGTGATGGCCGGCGGCGAGGAGCAACTCGCGCAGCCGCGACCCGGTTCGGTAGCTGATGAACTGCTCTCCGGCCAGCTCCGCCATCCGAACGCGGCGGCGGCTCGCCAGCCTGTGATCGCCGGGGAGCACCACCACGAGCTCCTCGGAGATCAGCTGCGTGAGCGCCAGGCCCCGGCTTTCGATCGGCTCGGTCACCGACAGGAACGCGAGGTCGAGCTCGTCCACCCGCAGCATCTCGGCGAGTTCCTCGCTGGATTGCTCGCGGATCGTCAGCTCGACGCCCGGATGGCGCTCGTGGAAGATCGCCAGCGCGAGCGAGACGTCGATCGGCCCCATCGTGTGGATCGTGCCGACCATGACGTGCCCGGTCTGGACCCCCGCGAGGCTTTGCAGCTCGGCGTTCGCAGCGTCGAGCTCCGCGAGTATCCGCCGCGCCCGGGCGACGAGCAGGTTCCCGGCTTCGGTCATGGCCACGCGACGCGTGCTGCGCTCCACGAGCGGCAGGCCGGCGGTCTGCTCCAACCGGCGGATCTGCTGCGAGAGCGCCGGCTGGGCGATGTGTTCCCGTGCGGCGGCGCGAGTGAAGTTCCGCTCCTCGGCTAGCGAAACGAGGTACCGAAGTTGGCGCAGTTCCATAAGCCAAGCTTATAAGTATCTCCAAATACTCGTCTTGGACATCTAGAGCGTTCTCAGCCATCATGCTCTTCGCAGCAACCCTCTCCTCCCCCCTCGGACGCGCCCCATTGGTTCCGGCCTCATATCCCGCCGGCTTCCGGGGCGCGTCTCGATTTAACGTCCCGGTTGTGGCTGATCCCTCGCCGCCCGGCGGTCTGTTCTCCGGCTTGTTCGCACGCGGGCCCGTAGCGGCGCAGGCAAGCGACGAAGCGCTCCTGCAGGCGATGGTCGACGCCGAGCTCGCGCTGGTGCGGGCGCTCGTCCGCTCCGGACTTGCGCCGGTCGAAGCCGCACGCGACCTCGATGCCGTGGCCGACGCCCGTGCGCTCGACCTCGCCGCGCTCGGCCGCTCGACCGCGGACAAGGGTACGCCCGTGCCGGCGCTCGTCAGCGCGCTGCGCGCGCGCCTGGGCGACCACCCGGCTGCCGCGGTCCTCCACCACGGCGCGACCAGCCAGGACATCGTCGACACGGCGATCATGCTCGTCGCCCGCCGAGCTCTCGAGCCGCTGCTCTCCGACCTCGCGGGGGCCTCCGAGCTGTGCGCCAGCCTCGCCGAACAGCACCGAAACTCCCTCCAGGCCGGTCGCACGCTGCTTCAGCAGGCCGTACCGGTGACGTTCGGCCTGAAGGCGGCGGGCTGGCTGACCGCCCTGGACGAATCGCGGGGCGAGCTCGCGCGCATCCGGGCGCGAGACCTGGCGGTCCAGCTCGGCGGTGCCGCTGGCACCCTCTCCTCGCTCGGAGAGCGCGGGCTGGAGGTGGCGTCCAGCCTGGCCGCGGAGCTGGAGCTCGCCGAGCCGGTGCTCCCGTGGCACACGATCCGGATCCGTCCCGCACGGCTGGCCGGCGCCCTCGGGATCGCGCTCGGCGCGATGGCGAAGGTCGCACGTGACGTGGTCCTGCTCGCCCAGACCGAGGTCGGTGAGCTCGGCGAGGGCGGTGGCGGCGGACGGGGCGGCTCGTCGACGATGCCGCACAAGCGCAATCCCGTCAGCGCCGTCGCCGTCCTCGCGTGCGCGGAGCGGGGGCCCGGCCTCGTGGCCACCATCCTCACGGCGATGGGACAGGAGCACGAGCGCGCGGCGGGCGCCTGGCAGGCGGAATGGGAGCCGTTGCTCGAGCTGCTGCGACTCACCGGGTCGGCCGCCGCCGCGCTGCGAGACGTGCTCGCCGGCCTCGAGGTCCATCCCGATCAGATGCGCGCGAATCTCGACCTGACGCACGGCTTGCTGATGAGCGAGAGCGTGGCCGCGGCGCTTGCCGAGTCGGTCGGGCGACCCCGCGCCCAGGAGCTCGTCGAGACGGCGGCGCGGCAGGCGGCGCGGGAGCAGCGCGAGCTGAGGCACGTACTCCTCGACATGCCGGAAGTGACCAGCGCGATCGGGCCTGACGAGTTCGATCGCGCGCTCGCGCCGGAGAACTACCTCGGCGCCACCACGCAGCTGATCGACCGGGCGCTGGCCGCACACCGGGACCGTGAACGGCCGTAGCGTCGCTGCCCGCGAGGTCCACTACTCGCGTTCAGGACCGCCCGACGGCGCGGCCGTGGTGCTCGCCCCGTCGCTCGGGACCGAGCTGTCGATGTGGGAGACGCTGGCGAGCAGCCTCGCGGACCGCTTCCAGGTGATCCGTTACGACCTCCGCGGCCACGGCGGCTCCCCGGTCCCCGCCGGTCCGTACTCGATCGCGGAGTTGGGCGCCGATCTGGTGGCGCTACTCGATCGCCTGGGACTCGAGCGGGCGTCGCTGTGTGGGATCTCGATCGGCGGGATGTCCGCGATGTGGGTCGCGGCGCACGCTGCCGGCCGCGTCGATCGACTCGTCGTGTGTTGCAGCTCGGCGCAGCTCGATCCCGAGGCCCAGTCCCGCTACGTCGAACGCGCCGCGATCGTGCGCGAGTACGGCGTCGAGGCGATCGCCGATGCGGCGGTGGCGCGCTGGTTCACGCCGGCGTTCACCGGGGCGCACTCCGACGTGGTCGAGCGAATGCGCACGGAGCTGATCGCGACCCCGCGCGAGGGCTACGCCGGGTGCTGCGAGGCGCTCGCGGCGATGGACCTGCGAGCGGCGCTGCCGTCGATCCGGGCGCCGACGCTGGTGATCGCCGGACGCGAGGACCCGGCGCTTCCGCCCAGGCACAGCGAAGGGATCGCCAAGGCGATCCCGGGAGCCCGCCTGGAGGTCGTGCCCGAAGCGGCTCACCTGGCGAATATCGAGCAGCCAACCATGGTCGACGAGCTGATCGCCGGTCACCTTGAAGCCAACTGAGGAGGAGCGGGATGAGCGATTTCGAGACCGGTATGCGGACACGGCGGGAGGTGTTGGGTGACGAGCACGTCGATCGCGCGATCGCCTCGGCCTCCGCTTTCGATCAGCCCTTTCAGGAACTGATCACGCGTTACGCGTGGGGCGAGGTGTGGTCGCGGCCGGGCATCGACCGTCGCATGCGCAGTGCGATCACCCTCACGGCGCTCGTCTGCCTGCGTGCCGAGAACGAACTCGGCATGCACGTGCGCGCGGCCTTGGGAAACGGCCTCTCGCCCGAGGAGATCAGCGAGGTGATCCTCCATACCGCGATCTACGCCGGCGTCCCCGCCGCCAATGCGGCCTTCGCAACCGCCAAGGCCGTGCTCCGCGAGCAGGGCGCGATCGACTAATCGGCTCCGAGCTCGAGGACGTCGTGGGCGCGGCGGACGAGCTCCGCGTCGTGGGTCGCGCAGATCACCGTCTGGTGATCCTGACTCGCGGCCGCCGCCAGCAGTTCGGCGACGTCGGCGGCGCTGGCCTGATCGAGTCGGGAGGTCGGCTCGTCGACGATCAGCAACCCGCGCGCGCTCGCCAGCGCCCGCGCGAGCGCGACGCGCTGCGCCTCGCCGGCGGACAGCCTCGCCACACGCTGTGCGGCGCGCTCCGACAAACCCACCCAGCCGAGCACCGCCGCCGCTCGCCGGTCCGCTTCCGCGGCGTTCCATCCGCGCAGCCGCAAGGCGAGAGCGACGTTTTCCACTGAGCTCAGGAATCCGATCGGCGACGGCTCCTGAGGCAGGTATCCGACCCGCTCGCGCCTGACGGCGGCCAGCTGCTCGAGGTCGCAGGAGGCCAGTGACCCGGAGTCGAGCAATACCTCGCCGGCGTCAGGCCGGTCCAGTCCCGCGAGCACTCGCAGCAGCGTCGTCTTCCCCGCTCCCGACCTGCCCGTGACGACCGTCATCCGCCCCGGGGAGAAGATGCGGTCGAGACCGCCGATGACGACCCGCCGGTTCGCGCCGCGGCCGCGCGTACGCCGCAGCGAGCGAACCTCGAGCAGCGCCGGATCCCAATCCGGTGCCGTCATCGGCAGGGCCTCATCCGCGGAGGGGGTGCCCGCAGCCGGGTCGTCCGTGCGCTGCGCCGGGGTGATCAGCAGGCCATCCGCAGTGAGGCGGACGCGGGCGCGGCCGGCGATCTTTGCCTCTTGGAGCAGCTCCGGTGCCACCTGCAGCCAGCCGCCGCCTCCGACCACGAGCCCGCTGTCGGGGCCTCGATCGTCGGCCACGATGCGGCCGTCGCGCAACCGGATCGTCCGATCGGCAAACGATGCCGCGTCCGGGTCGTGAGAGACGACGATTGCTGTCGTGCCGTGGGCGCGGGCGAGCTCGCCGATCAGGTTCCGCATCCGCTCCGCGCTAGCCGCGTCGAGCTCGCCGGTCGGCTCGTCCGCGAGCAGCAGTGCCGGACGATGGGCCAGGGCCGCGCAGAGGGCCACTCGCTGCCGCTCGCCTCCTGAGAGCTCGGCGGGCAGTGCGTCACCCCGGCCCTCGAGCCCCGCCGCCTCCAGCAGCTCGAGCACTCGGGTGCGTCGGCTCTTGCTCGAGCGCCCGCGGAGCGCGAGCGGCAACGCGATTGCTTCACGGACGCGGAGCTCGGGCGCCAGCGCCGTGTCCGCCCGCTGGCCGAGGAACCCGATGTTCTCGGCCCTGAGGCGCGCGCGGCGGCGGCTCGAGAGACGGCTCATGTCCCGCCCCTCCAACCTGACCGCGCCGGCGGACGGGATCTGGAGGCCGGCGATCACGCGCAGGAGCGTGCTCTTGCCCGCGCCGCTCGGCCCGAGCACGCACACGAGCTCGCCGCGCCGGACGCGAAGCGTCGTGCCCTGGAGCGCCGCGGCGTCGCCCTGGCCGGTGCGATGGACGCAGAACACGTCGCGCAGGTCGACCATCCATTCCTCGGAAGGGTCCGACCGGGTCCCGCGGGTCAGCTCCGCGGCGGCGGTCACGGCGCCGTCCTCCCGGCCAGCGCCCGAGCCGCGAGCGAGCTCGCCACCGCAAGCACCGCGAGCGCCGCAGCTGTCCACAACAGAAGCTGGCCCCACGGCGCGACGGTCACGAGCGGCGGCTCAGGAACGGCCACCGCACCCGCCGCCTGGACGGTGGCAACGGCGAGGAGCGTCAACAGCAGCCCGATCCCGAGGCCCACGACCACACCGATGGAGGCGGTTAGGAGGAGGCGCATCCGGAGCTCGGCTCGCAGGCCGCGAGGTCCAACTCCCTGCGCGATCAGATCGCGCTCGACCCGTTCGTCCCGGCCCGCGCCGAGCAGCGCGACCAACAAACCGAGGAGCGCGAGCGCACCCGCCAGCACCGCGGCGCCGAGCAGCGTTCGCAGTACCGCACGGCTAACCGGCGCGTTCCGGAGCGCGTGCTCGATCTGGCCGCGGAACGACGCTGCGAATTGGGCAAACGGCGGTTGCGCGAGCGCGTTCTCGAGCATTTGCGGATGGGTGGTGGAGATCCAGAGCTCGTCCGGCCGCCCCTGACCGGGCAGCTGCGCGTCGAGTGCCGCCGCCAGCGTCTCCTCATCGGCGATCACGAAGCCGGCTTCGCTCGACGGGACCGTCTGGAAACGACGAAGCACTCCGACCACGTGGGCTGAGATCGAGAGCCCATCGAGGTCGAGCGCGAGCAGGTTTTCTGGGCCGGCCGAGGCTGCGGTCTGGCGATCGGCTAGGACTGGAACCGGGTGGCTGTCGCTGGCTGCGGGCGGCCGGAGCAGCCCCGGCGTGCCGGAGGCCGCGAAGCCGACCACCACGCTCGCGCCTCGATTGCGTTTCCCGTTTGCCGCGCCCAGCGCCCGCCACGTACCGAGCGGCACCCGCGCCAGCGGCCGGCCGGATAGACCCAGTACGGTGAGCGTGCCGAGCCGCACGGTTCCTGCGAAGCGAAGGGCCCCGGCCGGGTTCTCGGCGTTCTGGTGACCGTTGGTGGCCTCGAGGCCGATCGGCTCGTCGAGCTCGATTCCGGCCAGCCGCCACCCGCCACCGGGCCCTGGCCTCCGGAGGGCTTCCGGCACCGCGGCGACGAGCGCCCGCGACCGCGCGCCGGCCTGACCAAGCCTGACCTGCTCAAGGTTGTGAGCTGGATCGAGGTAGTCTGCCGTGACCGAGACAGCGATCGCGAAGGCCTGCGCGCGGATCCGCAGCGTCGTGGCACCTGCCGGTAGGCGGTCGAGCGAGGGGTGCGCCAGGGCGGGTGAGACCAGGCGCCGCGCGAGGGTCGTGAGCGGAACCGAGCTGTCGCCCGAGCGCCACCCGTGCAGACGGGGGATCACGGCTGCGGGGACCCCGAGCGCGGGGACCGTCACTGAGTCCGCTCCGCTCACGAAGCTCGCCTGTGTGCGGCGGACGGGCGCGACCGGCCCCCCTGCAAGGCGTGCCCACGCCGCCGGCGAGGCGACCTCGAGCGGCGTCGTGAAGTCGGCGCCCGAGGAGACGGTCGCGTCGAGCGGAACCTGGTTCGCAGCCTGATCGGAGGCCCCGCGCAGAAGCGTCGCGCGGTAGGCCAGCGCGAAGCCACCGAGGCCGATGCTCACGGCGATGAACGCGATCGCGAGCGACGGCGGCCCCGGTGCCCGTGCCAGACCGACGAACGCCAGCCGCGTCACTACGGGGCCTCGGCGTGCGACACGCTCGCCGCCACGCAGCGCCACCGTGGCCAGCCGCGCGACAATCACGCCCGCCGCCAGGCAGGACAGCGGTGCGAGCAGCACCGGCAGCGGATCATTTCCGTTCGCGCTCCGAGTCAGCGCGAGCGCCAGCGCCGCGGCAGCGGCCACCGCGAGCAGTTCTGCCAGCCGCTGTCCGCGTACGAGCAGCAATACCGCGACGAGCGCCGTCGCGCACAGCCAGCCGACGAGGAGGGCCACAGCGCCGGTCCCGGTGAGAAAGCTGTGCGAGAGCACTCCTCCCGGGGGAACGCCCGCCGTGTGCGCGAGCACTGCGGTGGCCAGGACCGCGAGGCCGCCGCCGATCAGCACGCCGGCTCCGCACAGCAGCGCGCTCTCGATTACCACCAGTGCGATGCATTGGGACGTGCGAGCGCCGGCGGCGGTGAGTCGGCCCAGCTCGGCATCCAGGTCACGCCGAAGGCCGCCGGCGGCGAGCACGATAAAGAGCGCCAGCGCCGCGAGCGCCCCCCCGCCGGCGAGCAGGAGCCGTTTCGGCGCCGCGGCGGCGTCCGACCGCGCCGCCTCGAGCCCGGCAAACGGTGCGGTCATGCTGAAGGCGCTCCCGCTCGATGCAAGCGCCGCCTGGACCTGAAGGAGGCGCCGCTGCGTCTGCGCGAGCTGCCACGAGTGCAATCCGCTGGTCGGGAGCAGGGCGAGCCAATCGTGCCTGCGGTATGCGCTGCTCAGCCCGGGGAGCGTCTCGAGCCCGGCCACGTCCCCGGTCAGCAGCACCGGCGGCTGTCCCCGCGGCTGTCCGGGAATGAATCCAAGCGGCGCCGCCGATCGGACCACGGCCGTGCCGACGATCGGAATGCGGATCCCCGAAGCCCTCAACACATGAACCGGAGGCCTGGCGCCTGCGATCAGCATCGGGCAGGAAGCCGCGCGGCAAGGCCGGGGCACCGCGCGTGACTGGACCCAAGCAGGCAACGGATCAATTGCGGCCGGCACGACGACGATCCCGCTCAGCCGAACGGGGTTGAGTACCGCGACCTCGGTCGTCTGTCCGATTCCAAGTGACCGCATGACGCTGCGGGCGCGCCGCTCCACCGACGGGGTCACGACTCCCGGCCACGTGATCCTGACCGTCCGCGACAGCGGTGAGAGGCCGGCCAGCGCCGAACGCGCCGCCTGGTCACCGGCGATCGTGCTCTCGGCGGCGACCGCGCCGGCGAACGCGGTCGCGAGCGCGAGCCCCACCACCATCAGCAGCCATCGACCCGGTCGCCGGCGAGCTCGCGCCAGCACCAGCGCCGTGATCGCCCCGAGCCCGCTCATCTCAGCCGGTCTCTCCCCGGGTACGCCGATAGTGCGCGCGCGCCTTGGCTCGGCCGCCGCACACAGCCATCGAGCACCAGCGGCCCGTCTGGTTGCGGGAGTGGTCGTAGAACGCCCAGCCGCAATCGTCGCCGGGACACACCTTCAGTCGCGACCAGGTGCCGTCGAGCATCGAGCGGACGGTGATTGCCAGCAGCAATCCGATCGCGCCACCGATCTCCCCGGGCGCCGACGCCACGAAGTACGGGCCATGGGCGCCGAAGCGGAGCTCGACGCCGGCGCCTCGCGCGGCGTGGTTCAGTCGCTCGGCCGCAGCGTGGCCGCCGCCGTTCCCGCCAGCGAGCTCTCTGAGCGCCTCCCGCACCGTGAGCAGACGCAGTAGGCCCTGACGGTCGACCCGGCCCGGGGGACCGAGCAGGTTGTGGACGTACAGCCACCGTTGAGCGTCGGCCGCTGTCGCCAGCAACTCGGCCCCGTGCTCGACCTCGAGGTCGTAGTGCGTGTTGATGAACGCCTGTACGAGGAACAGGTCGCCGGGGGCCGGATCCCGCCCTCCGGGTTGCGTCGATCGGCGCTCACGCGCGTCGCTATTCTCACCGTTCATAGCGTCTTAGGCGGTTAGAATAACGCCGCCCGGACTGGCCGCGGGCCCCAACTGACGCCGTTCGGGACCGGTGGTGCGGAGGCCTATACTTGCCAGACCCGGAGTTAGGAGCGGCGTTTGCAGGAGATGGTCATCTACGGCGTGAGCTTCGACATGGTCGGCAAGCAGCCGATCGTCCTGCTCAAGACCGTCGAAAACAACAAGTTCCTGCCGATCTGGATTGGGCATCCCGAGGCCGCGGCGATCCTCATGAAGCTCCAGGGCGCATCCACCCCCCGCCCGATGACGCACGACCTGCTTTCGGACGTCCTCGGCGAGCTCGACGTCGAGTGCACGCGCGTGGCGGTGACCGAGCTCCGCGAAAACACGTTCTACGCCTCGATCAGCCTCCGCGTCAACGGCCGCGAGCTGGAGATTGACTCCCGACCGAGCGACGCGCTCGCGCTGGCAGTCCGCGCCGGCGCCCCGATCTTTGCCGCCGACGACGTGATCGCCGAGTCCGCGATCGAGTTCGAGCACGAGGTCGAGGACACCGAGGAAGTCGTCGAGAAGTTCAAGGACTTCCTCGACCGCGTGACGCCCGAAGACTTCGCCGGCGAGTAGGCAGGACCCGGGCCACGCCGCGCGCCGCCACCACCGAGGGTGGCCGCGAAACACCCCGTATTTTTCGTTAAAACGGCCAGCCTCGGGCCGCCGGGCTCAGCCCGGGTGTCCCGCCGCCAGGATCCGTGCGATCAGCTCGTCGAAGCCGATGCCCGCCGCGTCCGCGGCCTGCGGCAACAATGACGTTTCGGTGAGCCCGGGGACGGTGTTCGCCTCGAGCACGTAGAGCTCGCCGGTGTCGTCCTCGAGCATCAGGTCAACGCGCGCGAAGCCGGCGCAGCCGAGCAGGCGGTAGACGTCGAGCGCCATCCCGCCGGCGCGGGACGCCACAGCGTCGTCGAGCTCGGCCGGGCACACGAACCGCGTCCGGCCGATCTCGTAGCGCGCCTCGAAGTCGTAGAAGTCCTCCTGCTCCGGTACGGCCTCGACGATCGGGAGCGCCAGCGGCGAGCCGTTCTCATCGATGATCGAGATCGCCAATTCGCGCCCGCGGACGTAGCGCTCGAGCAGCACCTTGCGGTCGTAGGAGAAGGCCGCGACGAGCGCCGTCGGAACGTCGGACGGCGTGCGCGCGAACTTGATCCCGAGCGCCGAGCCCTGGCCCGCCGGCTTGACGACGATCGGGAACTGGAGGCGCTCCTCGATCGCCGGGAGCGCCTGGGCGGCGCCGAGCCCCCCGAACGCCGTCTCGTTGAACGCATAGAAATCCGGAGTCGGGATGTCGTGGTCGCGCATCGCGTGCTTGGCGAGCACCTTGTCCGCCGCGCGTATGCATGCCGAGACGCCCGAGCCCGTGTAGCGGATCGCCAGCACCTCGAGCAGCTCCTGCACCGTTCCGTCCTCGCCGTCCCGTCCGTGCAGCGCGATGAACGCGATCTCCGGCTCGGCCGCGGTCAGCTGGTCGACCAGGTCCCCGCCGACATCGATCGGGATCACCTCGTGGCCGAGGTGCTTGAGCGCGTCCTCGACGCGCGCCCCGGACTTCAGCGAGACCTGGCGCTCGAGCGAGCGCCCGCCCTTGAGGACCGCCACGCGCACACTAGCCGGCCTGGGTGCGCTTGCTCCGCAGATGGAGGACCTTGGCGAGCTCCGACTCGGCGCCGCTCGGCGACGCCTCGTCCACTGCGGGCGTCCGCTCGCTTCGCCGCGGGCTGGGGGCTCGGGCTCCGGTCAGCGTGCCGTAGAGCGCGACCTGCTCGCACACGACCTCGCCGATCCGCCGGACGCCCTCGCGGATCTCATCCTCGTTGACGCCGGAGAAGTTCAGCCGCATGCACGAGCCGCCGCGGCCGTCGACGAAGGCGGCGCGGCCGGGGACGAACGCCACGTGCTCATCCAGCGCCCGCGCGAGCAGGTCGGTCGTGTCGATGTAGTCGGGCAGCGTCACCCAGATGAACAGGCCCCCCTCCGGGTGAGTCCACTCGGCCTCGCGCGGGAAGTGCTCGGCGAGAGAGTCGAGCATCACATCGCGCCGGCGACGGTAGATCTCGATCAGCGACCGGACGTAGTCCTCCCACGGACCGGAGTCGAAGTACGCCCCGACGAAGTGCTGGGAGATCGACGAAGAGCACAGATCCGAGGCCTGCTTGCCGATGTTCATCTTCTGGAGGATCGGCGCCGGCGCCGCCGTCCATCCGAGCCGGACGCCGGGAGAGAGGATTTTCGAGAACGTGCTCGCGTAGATCACGAACTCCTCGTCGAGTGAGCGCAGCGTCGGCAGCGGCGTGCCTTCGTAGCGGAGCAGCCCGTACGGGTTGTCCTCGAGGATCAGCAGCTCGCGCTCGGCGGCGATCCGAACGAGCTCGCGCCGGCGCTCGAGCGAAAGCGTCACGCCGGCGGGGTTGTGGAAGTTCGGAATCGTGTAGATGAACTTTGGACGCCTACCGGTCTCCTCCAGCTCCTCCAGCATGGCGGCGAGCTCGTCGACGCGCATGCCGTCGCGATCCATCGTCACCTGGACGACGTCGGCCTGATAGGCGCAAAACGTGGGAACCGCTCCCGGATACGTCGGGGCCTCGGTCACGACCACGTCGCCAGGATCCACGAGCGTCTTGCAGACGAGATCGATCACCTGCTGGCCGCCCGTCGTCACGAGCAGCTCATCGGCCTCGATCGCCAGACCCTCGGCCTCCATCACCTCGATGATGCAGCGCTTTACGAGCTCGAGCCCTTCCGTCGGGCTGTACTGAAGCGCGCGGGCACAGGAGTCGACGGCGACCGTGCCCATCAGCGCCGCGTAGGAGTCGGGCGGGAATGTCGACGTGTCGGGCAGGCCGCCGGCCAGCGAGATCACGTCATCGCGCTCGGTCAGCGCCATGAGATCGCGCATCGCCGAGGACTTCATCACCTTCGTCCGCTCGGCGAATAGACTCGCGTAGCGCTCGATGTCCCGTGCCGTCGACCGCGGGCGCCGGCTGAAACCTCCGCCAGAGCTCATCGCATCCGTGCGCCCAGGGCTCTTCCTGCCCTTTTGTCTATCGTCACGTTCACTCACGGTACACCACGGTGCATCTCGTCTTCGACATCTTCCAGGGGATGGGCATAGCCGCGGCGGTCGGAATCCGCCCGTTCCTGCCTTCGGTCGTGGTCGGCGCGCTCGCCGCCGACGATGTCGAGATCCATTTCAAGCACACGGACTATTCATTTCTCCAGAGCGGGGTGTTCCTCCTGGTTCTGGTCGTTCTGGTGATCGTCCTGGCGCTCCTCGAACGCCGCGTCACGGAGAAGGCCGCGGGTCATCGTCCGCTCGTCATCGTGCTCGCCGTCGCGTCGCTCGCGCTTGGCGCCCTGTTCTTCGCCGGATCACTCGCGCGCGGTCACTACGCGGCGTGGCCCGGCTTGATCGGCGGAGTGATTTGCGCCGCGATCGGAATCGCCGCGACGGTGCCGCTCCTTGTCCGCGTCCGCGCCCGGCTCGACACCGAGGCGGCGGCCGCGGTCCCGCTGTTCGCCGAGGCAGCCGCCGTTGCCCTGGCCGCATTGTCGGTCGTCGCCCCGCCCGTCGGGCTGATTGGCGTGGTGCTGCTCCTGTGGCTACTGGTTGCCAGCCGCAGGCGGGCTGACCAGAAGTACGCCGGGCTCCGGATCCTTCGGTGAGCCCAGCGGCCAAGAAGCGCAAAGCGAGCACGAAGAAGCTCGTGCTCGTCGTGATCGACGCGCTCAAGCCGGCGATGCTCGACCGGGCGATCGCGACCGGGCGCGCTCCCGCGCTCGAGCGGATCCGCGACGAGGGCGTCTACGTCGACGATTGCGTCGCCTCGTTCCCGTCGGTGACCCCGGTGTGCGCGGCGACGATCACGACCGGCGTCGGACCGGACAAGCACCTGATCCCTTCGATGAACTGGTACCACCGAGAGGAGGCCCGGTACGTCGAGTACGGCTCGAGCTTCTCGGCCTCGCGGCAGTTCGGCGTGCTCCGGTCGCTGACGGACACCGTGTACCGGATGAACGCGGAGCACCTCTCACATGACGTCGACACGGTCTTCGAGTCGCTGGACGACGCCGACGTCCGGACCGCCGGGACGACCTACCTGATCTACCGCGGACGCCACCACCACGAGGTCTCCAACGAGACCGCGCTGGCGCGGATCGTGACCTCGACGCTGTTTCGCCGCACGATCGACGGGCCACAGGAGCTGTTCTACGCCGACCTCTACGCGAGCCGGAAGACGGGTTGCCGCGGGCAGCTCGGCATGCCCGGGATTCGCGACCAGCACACCGGTTGCGTCGGCGCCTACCTGGTCGAGCACGACCTATTCGATTTTCTCCTGTTCTCGCTGCCCGACAACGATGCGTGGTCGCACAAGAACGGGCCGCACGCCCAGGTGACGTCGATCGCCGCAGCCGACCGCCAGCTCGAGCGGCTGATGCACGCCGCAGGTGGGCCGGACGCGTTTCTGGAAACGCACGCCGTGATCGTCACATCCGACCACTCGCAGGCGCCGGTGGAGGAGCGGATCCGCCTCGATGAGGCCTTCACGGACTTCGACGTCGCGACGCCCAGCGCCTCGCGATCGGCCGGGGCCGAGGTGGCGCTCAGCCCCGCGCAGCGAGCGGCCATGGTTTACGCGCTCGACCCAGACCGTCGCGACGAGCTGGTCAAGCGCTCGGTGGAGGCGGTCGAGGATCTCGAGGGGGTCGACCTGGCGATGTGGCGCGGGGACGGCGAGGCGATCGTCCGCAGCGCCCGCGGCGAGCTTAGATTCGCTCCGGGCGGCGATCTCGTCGATCGGCGCGGCGAGCGTTGGAGCGTCGAGGGCGACCTCCCCGCGCTTCGTGCCGAGGTCCAGGACGGCCAGTTCCTGTGCACCGAGTACCCCGATGCCCTCGCCCGGATCTGGTCGGCGTTGAGTTGCCCGACGGCCGGCGATCTTCTGCTCTCGGCGGCGCCCAGCTACGAGTTCGTCGATTGGGGCGGCGCCGATCATGTCGGCGGCGGATCCCACGGGTCGCTCCACCGCTCCGACTCGCTCGGGGCGCTGCTGTGGTGCGGGACGGGGCCGGATTCTCGGGAAGACCGGGAACTTTGGTCGCTGCGCGACGTCGCTCCCATTGTTCGTGCACACTTCGGCCTCAGGCCCGCAGGAGAATCCGAACCTCGATCCGTGAGAAACTCCGATTAGGACCCCGTTAGGGCCGGTAACTCTTATCTAGGCCCGACGTACCGCCGATACATTCCCCCGATGCCCGATGAACTGACCACCACCGTCGAGCTCCCAATACGTGCGCGGGTGCGGCATGGGATCCGCCGCACGCACAACTGGGTCCAGCTCATGCGGTTCGCGGCCGTTGGGGCGACTGGCTACGTAGTCAACCTCGCCGTGTTCGCCGTGTGCGTACACGGCTTCGCGATCGACTACCGGCTCTCTGCGGTGATTGCTTTCGTCGTCTCGGTGGCCAACAACTTCTGGTGGAACCGTCACTGGACCTTCGACGCCAAGCACCACCATCCGGTCGACCAGGCGGCCCGCTTCTTCACGGTCTCGCTGCTGACGTTCGGCTTCACCTACGTGATCTTGGTTGGGCTGGTGAGCAGCACCGGCATGGAGAAGGTGTTCGCGCAGGCGATCGCGATTGCCGCAGGGACGCCGTTGTCGTTCCTCGGGCAGAAGCTTTGGAGTTTCCGGGCGTAAGCCGCCTGCTCGCGCGCCGCGCGTCCTCGATCGCGGCCCTGGCTTTACTCGCGATGCTGCTCGCCCCGGGTCTGGCGCGGGCGGCTTCGACCGCGACGGCGCCAATCCAGCCGGGCGCCCCGGTCCTCGTCACCAACTTGAACAAGCCCCCGAGCGGGTTCCGCCTCACGGCGGCCCAGGTCGAGCGGATCGCGGCGGTGGTCCCGAAGATCGTGTCCGAGCGCCACCGCCATCCCACCGCCCGCCCGTACGAATACACGAAAGGGCCCGGCCAGTGGCAGGTGAGCTGGTTCTCGCCGGGCCCCAACGGCAAGGAACTGGCGCAGGTCTACGTCGACGACGCCACCGGGAAGGTCACCGAGGCTTGGACCGGCTTCCAAGTGGCGTGGACGATGGCGCGCGGGTATTCAGGGGCATTCGGTCGCCGGGTCAACGCCATCTACGTCTGGCTCCCGCTGTGCCTTCTGTTCATCGCCCCATTCCTGCCTCTGCGCCGCGGCCATCGCCGTCTCACGCTGCTCCACCTCGACCTGCTGATGCTGCTCGGCTTCTCGGTCTCGCTCGCGTTCTTCAACCACGCCCTGATCGGGCTCTCGGTCCCGCTCGCCTACCCGTTCCTGATCTATTTCCTCGCCCGCATGCTGCTGCTGGCGTTCGGGAAGGGCCGACCCCGCGAGCCCTTGCGGCTGCTCGTCCCGGCTACGTGGCTGGCTATCGGGGTGGTCTTCCTCGTCGGTTTCCGCGTCGGGCTGAACGTGACCAACTCGAACGTGATCGACGTCGGGTACGCCGGCGTGATCGGCTCCTCCAAGCTCCTGCACGACCAGCCCCTGTACGGGAATTACCCGTCGGACAACGTGCACGGCGACACGTACGGCCCGGTCAACTACTACGCCTATGTCCCGTTCACGGCGATCTGGGGTTGGAGTGGGACCTGGGACCAGCTACCCGCCGCCCACGCGGCCGCGATCGCGTTCGACCTGCTGACGCTCGTGGGTCTGTTCTTCCTCGGGCGCCGGATCCGCGGTCCGTCGACGGGCGTCGTGTTCGCCTACCTGTGGGCCGCCTATCCGTTCACGCTCTACACGCTCAGCTCGAACAGCAACGATTCGCTCGTCGCCATGCTGCTCGTGCTCACGATGCTGGTGATCACTTCGGCGCCGGCGCGCGGCGTCGCGACGGCGCTCGTCGGCTTCGCCAAGTTCGCGCCGCTGATCCTGTTCCCGCTGTTCGCGCGTGGCGAGGGCTCGACCTGGCCGCCAAAGCGCAAGCTCGTCGCCTTCACCGGCGCGTTCGCACTCACGGCCGTGATCGTGATGCTGCCGGTCATCCTCGACAACAACTTCCACACGTTCTGGCACGACTCGCTCGAGTCGCAGATCGACCGCACCTCGCCGTTCTCGGTGTGGGGCCTGTGGGGCGGTCTCAGCTTCGAGCAGCATCTCGTCCAGGCATTCGCGGTGGCGCTGGCGATCGCGGCCGCCTTCTTCCCCCGCCACCGCACGATCGTCGAGATAGCCGCGCTCGGCGCCGCCATCCTGATCGCCTTCCAGCTCGGCCTGACCCACTGGTTCTACCTCTATATCCCGTGGTTCTTCCCGTTGGTCATCGTGGCGCTGATAGGGGCCTTCCCTTCGGAGATCGGCTGGGCCTTCAGCCGGGAAGACGCGTATTGAGGCAGCTCCGCAGCCTGTTGCGCCTGCGCTGACGTAGCGGGGCGTCTGGCTCGGCGTCCCGGCGCCCCCGCGCGTTTCGGGACCGGTGGTTTGGCGCTCTGCTCGGGACGCGAGGGGCGCATGACGCCGACCAGACCCCCGTCCCCGGGCCCGTCACGGCTCGCCACGCCTTCCACCCGCCAGTGCTTTTAAGCGAGTCTCGACGCGGTGGGCACCAAAATGCCAACCAAATTCGAGGCCTCGGCCGAGGCAACCCGCGTTGGCGGCGGGCTGTAAAAGAACCCGGCGCCGGCGCCTCACTTAGCAAGCCACTGGCCCCCCTTCAGGCCTTTGGGAGGGTGATCAGGCCCGCCCCCCGGGCCCAAACATCACGACACGCCGAAACCCGGCTCCAACACTTGCTCAATCGACCGAGCCCGCAAAGCCCCATCCGTGCGCACGAGCACCGCCATCAGCCAAGGATCCTCAGAAGAGGTCTCGAATTTGACGGGCATCTTCGTGACCATCGACTCGATGGCGAGCTCTCGTTTGACGCCGATCACCCCGCCACGTGGCCCCGTCATGCCGACATCCGTGATGTAGGCCGTGCCGCCGGGGAGGATCCGCGCGTCCGCGGTCGGCACGTGCGTGTGTGTCCCGAGGACCGCGGTTACGCGCCCGTCGAGGTGCCACCCCATCCCAACCTTCTCGCTGGTTGCCTCGGCGTGCATGTCGACGAGCACCTGGTCGACGTCGCCCCTCATCTTGTGCAGCACGGCGTCGACCTCGGCGAACGCTGGGCGGCCCGCGTTCATGAACAGATTCCCCGAGAGCGACACGACGCCGAGGCGGACGCCGTCGCGCGCGACGATGCACCATCCGTGGCCGGGCTGGCTGCGCAGGAAGTTCGCCGGCCGCAGGATCCGCTCATGGGAGTCGAGATACGGGTAGATCTCCCGGTGGCGATACGTGTGGTTTCCCAGTGTGATTACGTCAACCCCGGCCCTGAACAGCTCGTCGGCGATCTTCGGCGTGATCCCGATTCCGCCGGCGGCGTTCTCCGCGTTGACGACGACGAACTCGGGCTCGAGGCGCTCGCGGAGCGTCGGCAACAGCTTCAGCAGCGTTCGCTTCCCGATCCCGCCGACCACGTCGCCGACGAACAAGATGCCGTTCTGGGGTTCAGTCATGTCCACGCGGGGCCCATACTTCCATCAGTATGCGGTTAAGAGCTTCTAAGCAGAGTTCTGCTCCGCAGGCGCAGGATCAGGACCAGTTAGACGAGGCTGAGCGCGACGAGCGTGCCGACGAGGCGATCGAGTCCGAACCACGGACGCTCCCGCCGGTGATCCCGCCCGTCGTCGTCCCGCGTTGGATCCAGCTCGTGCTCCTACCGCTCGCGCTGCTCGGGCTGTGGGCGCTGGCGCGGGCCGCGGGGCCCGTGCTCCTGATCCTGATCGCCGCGAGCGTGATCGCCCTGATCCTCAACCCCGTCGTCAGGCTGCTGGAGCACACGATGCCGCGGGGGGCGGCGATCGCGCTGATCTACGTCGCCGGCTTCGGGGCGCTCGCCGGGGTCGGCGTGCTCCTCTCGGACCCGATCAGCACACAGGTCAACCGCTTCGCCAACGACGTCCCCCACATCGTCGACCACGCCAACCGTGACCTCGCCAACTTCCAGCGATGGCTCAACCAGCACGGAATCAAGGTCCAGATCCAGCAGCAGGGCCAGACCGCGCTGCAGACGCTCGAGCATCGCGTCATCAAGAGCTCGGGCAGCATCGTCTCCTACTCGCGCGACCTGCTCTCGCAGATCGTGACGATTGGGTTCGACCTCGTGCTGGTGCTGGTGCTGTCGATCTACCTGCTCGCGTACGGCAAGCAGATCGGCGCGTTGGTCCGCCGGATCATGCCGCCGGGCGACGGCACGCCCGAGGACGACTTCCCGCTGCTCGTCCAGCGCGCGGTGTTCGGCTACGTCCGTGGCCAGCTGCTGTTCAGCCTGATCATGGGCGCCAGCGCCGCTGTGGCGCTCTGGATCTTCGGGGTCGTGGGCATCTTCCCGGCCGGCGAGCACTACGCCGTGTTCTTCGGCGCCTTCTACGGGCTGATGGAGTTCATTCCCTACGTCGGTCCGATCATCGGCCCGCTGCCGGCGATTCTCGTGGCGCTGTTCAACGACCCGATCAGCGCGCTGTGGGTGTTGCTGCTGTTCGTCGCCCTCCAGCAGCTCGAGGGGCACTTCGTCGCGCCCCAGGTGTTCCGGATCTCGCTGCGGATCAACCCGATCCTGATCATCCTGGCGCTGCTGATCGGCTACCAGCTCTACGGCATTGCCGGCGCGCTGGTCGCGCTCCCCGTGGCCACGGTGATCCGTCAGACAGTCCTTTATCTGCGCAAGCACCTCGTGCTCGAGCCTTGGGGCACGGTCTCCCCCGAGACTGTCCTCGGCACCGGCCTGGATCGATGTCCGGACTGCGGAAGCACGACGGGGGCGCGAGATACGTTCTGCCGTAGTTGCGGCGCCGAACTCGAGCCCCGCGTAAGAACGCCAAGTTAGCTTTGGATAAGAGCCGCCATAAACGCGGCTGAGATGCAAACCCCGACCGCCTCGGCCGGACAACGCGTCAGATAGCCTGCGGGCGGTGTCGACCAGCACCGCCACCGGGGGCGCGTCCGCAACCCTGGCGGCTCGTTCGCTGACCAAGCGCTTCGGCACCAGAACCGCACTGCAGGGCGTCAGCTTCGAGTTGTTCGCGGGCGAGCTGCTCGCGATCATCGGGCCCAACGGCGCCGGCAAGACCACGCTGCTATCGATCCTCGCCGGCGTGCTGCCGGCGAGCGAGGGCGAGATCACAAAGAGCCCCTCGGAGATCGGCTGGGTGCCCCAGCAACCGGCGCTGTACGCGAAGCTCTCGGTGGCCGAGAACCTCCGGCTGTTCGCCCGCCTCGAGAAGGTCGCCGATCCCGACCAGGCGGTCGAAATGATGCTCGAGCAGACCGGACTCGAGGATCGCGCGAACGAGGAGGTTGGCCGGCTCTCGGGCGGCAACAAGCAGCGCGTGAACATCGCGATCGGCCTGTTGTCACAGCCGTCGGTGCTACTGCTCGACGAGCCGTCGGCGTCGCTGGACCCTCGCCAGCGCGAACGGCTGTGGGAGTTCATCGGGCATCTCGCGGGACGCGGCACCTCGGTCGTCTTCTCGAGCCACAACGTGGCCGAGGCCGAGCGCTACGCGTCCCGGGTGCTCGTGATCGTCGACGGCGAGCTGCTGTTCACCGGGACGCCGGCACAGCTCGAGCGGACGGTCGGGGGCGACCCGCGCGACTTCGAGGCGGCGTTCGTCCGCTTCCTCCACGACCGCGGCCACTGACACTGATCACGTGCGCTGGCTGTTCATCAAGGACCTCCAGATCCTCAAGCGCTCGCCGCTCTTGACCGCCTTGCTCGCGATCTACCCGATCGCGATCGCGCTGATGATCGGCTTCGCACTTTCGAGCCCGCCGGGGAAGCCGAGGGTCGCCTACTACAGCGCGGTGCCAGCGGGCAAAGGGCAGATCAGCTTCGGTAACCAGAAGATCGACATCTCGAGCTACGCCAAGGAGCTCTTCCAGTCGATCCAGCCGATCAAGGTCAGCTCGCGCGATCAGGCGATCGCGAAGGTCCGCAACGGCGACGCGCTCGCGGCGGTGATCATCCCGTCGGACATCGTCAGCCAGATCGAGAGCCTCATCACGACCGGCGTCGGCAGCCCGTCGGTCGACGTCGTCCTGAACACAAAGGACCCGCTCGAGCGACAGTTCGTCGACCAGGCGATCACCTCGAGGCTGAGTCAGGTCGAGCAGGCAGTCTCAAAGGAGGTGCTCAGCGTCGCGGTCGCCGACCTCGGAAAGGTGCTGAACGGCGGCACCCTCGAGTTTCTCGGCCAGAAGATCCCCCTGCTCGGCCTGCGCAACTCCCGCACGATCATCCAGGGCAGCATCGCCTCGCTGCCGCCCCACTCGTCGCTGCGCGTGGCCCTGCGCCAGGTGGTCTCGTTCTTCGATCTGGCGATCGGCGGGCTCGGGTTCGCGACGCCCGTGCTCGGGTCGATCGGCAACCCGCTGACGGTCAACCTGACCCAGCTCTCGGGCAAGACCACCCCCACCGATCAGTACGCGATCGCGATCGCGGTGATCGTCTCGCTGATGTTCGTCACGCTCCTGCTCGCCTCCGCGATGCTCGCGCTCGAGCGTTCGGAGAACGCCTACGCGCGCCTGGTGCGCGGATTGATCTCGAAGACCGGCCTGCTGTCCGAGAAGATCATCCTGTCGGCGGGCTGTGCGGCGCTGGTCACGCTGGTCATGGCCGCGTTCATATCGTTGTTCGTCCACCTGGATTGGGGACGGTTCGAGCTGTGGGTGCTCGCGCTGGCGCTGGGGGGCCTCGCGTTCGGCGCGCTCGGCGTGACGATCGGCGGGCTGGCGCGCGAGGTCAGCGTCGCTTCGCTGATGGCGTTCCTGATCTCGCTGCCGATCGCGTTCATCGCCCTGATCCCCGCGGACGCAGTATCGGGGACGCTGAAGAGGGTGCTCGACGCCGTCTCGTTCGTGTTCCCGTTCAAGGCCGCCCTCGACGCCGTCAACAACGCATTCAGCGGCACTGCGCCGGGGATCGTCGGACCGCTCATCCATTTGGCCGTGCTCACTGTGGTCTTCGGCGCACTCGCCCGACTCACCCTCCGGCGTTATGCGTAGCGAGCGGCCCGGCTTCTGGCAGAACCTGTGGGTCCGCTTGGCGGTGGCGCTGGCGTTCGCCGACGCATCGATCGTCGTCCTCGCGCTACCCGAGATCGTCGACCACCTCCACACCTCGATCTCGCATGTGGTGTGGGTGATCGTTGCCTACAACATCGCGCTGATCGTGGGCGCGGTGGCGATCATCCCCGTGGCCCGCCGCGTGAGCTCGGCGCCGGCGCTCGTCACGGGACTCGTGGTCTTCGGACTGGCGTCGATTGGCTGCGGGGCCGCCAACAGCCTCAGCGTGCTGATCCCGTTTCGATGCGTGCAGGGTCTCGGCGGCGCGCTGATCCTGTGCTCGTCGCTCGTGCTGTTCGCGGGGACCGCGCGTCCGGGTGACTCGCCACTCGTGGGATGGGCGGCGGCCGCCGCGATCGGGGCGGCCATCGGGCCGGCCGCCGGCGGCATCCTCACGCAGCTTTTCACCTGGCGCGCGATCTTCTTCGCCCAGGCGCCGGTGGCGGCGTTCGCGGCGATCGCCGTGCTCGCCGCCCGCCCGCCGGCGGCCGACGAGCTTCCGGCGGAGCCCCCGGCGCAGCGCTCGGCGCTCGACCCTCTGACCGCCAACGTCGCGCTCGCGCTGCTCTCCGCCGGGCTGATCGGCGCCCTGTTCCTGGTCGTGATCGAGCTGATCAATGCGTGGCTGGTCTCGCCGATCGGCGCCGCCGCGGTGGTCACGACGATCCCGGTGGCGACCGCGATCGCAGAGCGCCTGGTGCGCGGCCGCTCGCCGCTGCTGCTCGGGGCCGTCGGCGCCACGCTCGTCGGGGTCGGGCTGGTGATCCTCAGCCTCGTGACCCACAAGGCGCTCGGCATCGTCGTGGTCGCGCTGGCGTTGTGCGGCGCCGGCCTCGGCCTCGGGTTCCCCGGCCTGACCGCTGCGGCACTCCGAAGCCGGGGCGTGCTCGCGTCGCGCGCCGCCAAGACGGTGGCGGCCCGCGACGCCGGCCTGGTGCTGGGGCTGCTGCTCCTCACCCCGGTGTTCGTCAACCAGCTGAACGCGGCGCCCGACCAGGCGACGAAGACCGCGGCCGGCTACGTCCTGATCGCCCCGATCCCGCTGACGATGAAGACCGAGCTCGCCGCCGGCCTGGCGTCGGCGGTCGCGTCGGCGCCGCTCAGCAGTCCGCCCAACATCGCGCCCGCCTTCGACAAGGTCAGCGGGTCGGCAGCTCCGTCCCAGAAGGCCACGCTCGCCACCCTCGAGAAGCAGCTGAACGACATCATCGAGCGCGCCGCCACCCACGTCTTCAAGCGGCCATTCCTGTACGCCGCGCTGCTCGCGCTGCTGGTCTTGCCGCTGTTGTCAGTCCGCGTCGGCTACGCGCGGCTCAACGAGACGTCGTCTGGCGGAACAGCACCACGCAGATCACCGCGATGATCAACGCGATCACCGGCAGCGTCGCGCCGATCACGCCGGCGATTGACAGCACCAGGCCGACAACGCCCACGACGCCGGCGACACCGCCGGTCACGACGAGCCGGTACGCGCGCTGCTCGCGAGCGCGCCGTGGCGTGTAGCCGCCACGTTTCTGGAGATCGGCCATGAGAAGAGCGTATCGCGCGGAGCTATAGGCTTGGCTGGCGATGCCAGAAACTCATCACATCCTCTTATACGACTACGTCGACGACATCCTCGATCGCCGGGGTCCCCACCGGGAGGCCCACCTGGCCCACGTCCACGGCGATGACCGGATCGTCATGGCGGGCCCCCTCGGCGATCCGCCGCACGGCGCGGCGATCGTGTTCCGCACCGACGATCCCGACACCGCGGAGCAGTTCGCCGAGGCCGATCCGTACGTCAAGGCGGGGCTCGTGACCGCCCGGCGGGTCGAGCTTTGGAACGTCATATAGGGAAGCCGGCGGCGCATGCGCCGCCGGCCCGGCCGGTGCATGCACCGGCCGGCGGGGGGCCGCATGCGGCCCCCCGGACATACCAGGGGTATTCTCAGACCGATGCCGTTCCCCCAGACCCGCCTGCGCCGGCTGCGCGCCACCGGCGCGTTGCGAGGCCTCGTCCGCGAGACCCAGCTCGCGCCCAGCGATTTCGTCTACCCGATGTTCGTCGCCCACGGGATCGACCGGCGCGAGCCGATCCCGGCGATGCCGGGCGTCGACCACCTCTCGATCGCGCACGCGGTCGCGGAGGCCGGCGAGGCCGCCCGGCTCGGCATTCCCGCCGTGCTCCTGTTCGGCCTCCCCGCCGCCAAGGATGAGGAGGGGTCCGGAGCCTGGGATGACGAGGGGATCGTCCAGCTGGCGACGCGCGCGATCAAAGAGGCCCAGCCGGATCTGCTCGTCATCACCGACCTGTGCCTGTGCGAGTACACGAGCCACGGCCACTGCGGCGTTGTCCGTCCCGACGGGAGCGTCGACAACGACGCGACCCTCGAACTGCTCGCCCGTACCGCGGTATCGCACGCGCGGGCCGGCGC
Source organism: uncultured Solirubrobacterales bacterium (assembly GCA_963810015.1). Lineage (GTDB taxonomy): Bacteria > Actinomycetota > Thermoleophilia > Solirubrobacterales > Solirubrobacteraceae > Palsa-465. Next base: position 872,819 of record CAWEMC010000024.1, on the reverse strand, counting down.
CGACATCATCGCCCCGAGCGACATGATGGACGGACGGGTCGGGGCGATCCGAACGGCCCTCGACGAGGATGGTTTGCCCGATACCCCGATCCTCGCGTATTCGGCCAAGTTCGCCTCCGCCTTCTACGGGCCGTTCCGCGAGGCCGCCGACTCGGCGCCGGCGTTCGGCGATCGCCGCGGCTACCAGATGGACCCGGCGAACGGCAACGAAGCGGTCCGTGAGGCCCGCCTCGACGTCGAGGAAGGGGCCGACATCGTGATGGTCAAGCCGGCGCTCCCCTACCTCGACCTGATCCGCCGGATAAAGGACGACACGCAGATGCCGATGGCCGCCTACAACGTGAGCGGCGAGTACGCGATGGTCAAGGCCGCGGCCGCGGCCGGCTACATGGACGAGCGGGCGACCGTGCTCGAGATTCTGACCGCGATCCGCCGCGCTGGGGCCGACGTGATCATCACCTACCACGCGAAGGATGCGGCGATATGGCTTCAGTAACCAGACACGGACCCAAGCTCCGCAGCCGCAAGGACGGCGCCGCGATCCCGCTCGACGAGCTCGACAAGCGGCTGCTCAACCTGATGCAGGGCAGCTTCCCGATCGCTCCGCGGCCCTACCAGCACGTCGCGGCGCAGGCGGGCATCGAGGAACAGGAGGCGATGGCGCGCGTCCAGCGCCTGCTCGACGAGCGGATCATCCGCCAGGTCACGCCGATCTTCGACACGCGCGCGCTCGGCTACGCGTCGATGCTGGTCGCCGCCAAGGTCGATCCCGACAATCCGTGGCGCGCCGCGAACATCATCAACGAGCACCCCGGCGTGTCCCACAACTACCTGCGCAACCACGAGTTCAACATCTGGTTCACGATCGCGACCGAGCCCGACTCTCCGCTCGGACTCGACAAGACGCTGGAGGTGCTGTCCGAGATCGCCGGCGCCGAGTCGATCCGCCAGCTGCCGACGCTGAAGCTGTTCAAGATCCGGATGGACCTGGAGATGGAGGGCGGCACGGAGGAGCTCGCGAAGGCGGCGGAGGCGGTCGAGCCAGCCGAGACCGCGCCGCAGCCCTATGACGAGTTCGACAAGGCCGTCATCCGTGCGTCTCAGGGCGACATGCCGGTGATACCCGAGCCGTACGTGCCGGCGGCGGAGCGACTGGAGATCGCGCAGGAACAGCTGCTCGCCCACCTCGAGCGGATGCGCGAGCGCCGGCTGCTTCGGCGCGTCGCGGCGATCCTCTACCACCGGCGCGCGGGCTTCAGCGCGAATGGGATGGGCGTCTGGAAGGTGCCCGACGAGCGGGTCATGGAGCTCGGTCCCCGGATGGCGGCGTTCCGGGGCATCTCGCACTGCTACCAGCGGCCGACGTACGCCGACTGGCCGTACTCGATCTTCACCATGGCCCACGGCCGCTCCAAGGAGGAGTGCGACGCGATCCTCGACTCGATCGCCACCGAGACCGAGATCACCGACCGCGCCACCCTCTACTCCTCGACCGAGTTCAAGAAGATTCGGCTCCTGTACTTCACGGACGACTACCGGGCCTGGGAACGCCAGCACGCCGGGGTTTGACGCTCGCGCCGCTGAACGACCTCCGCTCCGCGCAGCTGTACGAACGCGCGCTCGAGGTGCTTCCCGGAGGGGTCAACTCCCCGGTCCGCGCGATGCAATCGATCGGCCGCGAGCCGATCTTCATCGCGCGCGGCGAGGGGTCGCGGATCTTCGACGTCGACGGGAACGAGTACGTCGACTGGGTGTGCTCGTGGGGCCCGCTGATCGTCGGCCACGCGCACAGGGCCGTCGTCGATAACGTCGTCGAGGCGGCCCTCAACGGCACGAGCTTCGGCGCGCCCACGAAGGGAGAGGTCGACCTCGCCGCCGAGGTCGTGAGCCGCGTCCCGTCGGTGGCGATGGTGCGGATGACCTCCTCCGGCACCGAGGCGACGATGAGCGCGATCCGGCTCGCCCGCGCGGCCACCGGCCGCGAGCCCGTCCTGAAGTTCGCCGGCGCCTACCACGGCCACGTCGACGGGCTGCTCGCACAGGCGGGCTCCGGGCTGGCCACCCAGGGGATCCCGTCGAGTCCCGGCGTGCTTAAGGCGGCGACGAAGGCGACCGTGATCGTCCCCTGGAACGACGCCGACGCCGTGGTCGAGGCGACCGAGCGCTTCGAGCTCGCGGCGATCCTGACCGAGCCGATCGCCGCGAACATGGGCGTCGTTCCGCCGGAGCCAGGCTTCCTCGAGCTGCTGCGCGAGCGAGCCGACCGCACCGGGGCGCTGCTCATCTTCGACGAGGTGATCACGGGCTTCCGCGTCGCTCGCGGAGGAGCGCAGGAACGGTTCGGTGTCACGCCCGACCTCTCGATCCTCGGCAAGATCATCGGCGGGGGCGTTCCCGCGGCGGCGTACGGCGGACCCGAGGTGCTGATGGAGCAGATCGCGCCGGCGGGCGACGTCTACCAGGCCGGCACTCTGTCGGGTAATCCGCTGGCGATCGCGGCGGGGCTGGCGACGCTGGAGCTGCTGGACGAGCGCGCATATCTCCGCGTCGCCGAGACCACCGAGCAGCTCGCCGAGGGGCTGCGCAGCGCCGCGGCGCGCGAGGGCGTCGCGCTGCAGGTCCAGACCGCTCCGGGACTCCTCACCCCGTTCTTCACCGACCAGCCCGTCCAGAACTACGCCGACGCGGCGGCGTGCGATCTCGACGCGTACGGCGCCTGGTGCCGCGCGCTGCTGGCCCTCGGGATCTACCCACCTCCGTCGCAGTTCGAGGCGTGGTTCCCGTCGGTGGCGCACACGCCCAAGGACGTGGAGCGGACGGTCGAGGCGGCGAAGCTGGCGTTCGCGGAGATGGCGTCGCCATGAGCGGCGTCGCATCGCTGCGGGTGGCGCTTCGCGAGCACGGCGGCGCGCTGGCGCATGCCGCCGAGCCGTCCGGCTCCGAGCATGTGGAAGGCGAGCCGGGTCCGCCGCAACTCGCGGCCGCCGGGCCACGGGCGGCCGACCGCGAGGCCGAATACGAGCTGCTGCTGGAGATGATCCTCGAGGGCTCGCACCTTCACTACGGGCCCCAGCGGCTGGTGCGCACCGACGACCCGGATCTGGCGCTGCTGCTCGGAGACCAGCTGTACGCGATGGGCCTTTCCCGGCTGGCCGCGCTCGGCGATCTCGAGGCCGTCGACGAACTCGCCGACGTGATCTCGCTGGTCGCCCAGGCGCACGCATCCTCGGATCGTGAGCTCGCCGATGCCGTGTGGGACGCGGGAGCTGCCGCGATCGGATGGGGGCCCAGCGGCGACCACGCCGCCGCGAAGGAGCTGGCGAGGTCGGGAGATAGCGGCGCGGTCGTGGCGCTTCGAACGGCCGCCGATCGCCGCAGGGGACGATCGTGACGACCGTCGCGATGTTGACGATAAGCTGCCAGCGGCGTTCAATGGAGTCCCAGCCGTCACCTAGAGGCGCACTTGCCCGATAGACATCGAGAACGGAAGCCGAAGTACACGTCCGAACGTCAGATGCCGGGCGCGTTCGAGGGCGAGACCGTCACACGCCGGCGGTTCATGGGACTGACCACCGCCACCGCGGGTGGGATCGCCACGGTCGGGTTCACGCTGCCCGCGCTCGGTTTCGCGCTCGCCCCAGTGTTCAAGCGCCAGCCGACGACGTGGCAGCCGATCGGTCCGCCCTCGATGTTCCCGGCCACCACGTATACGACGGCGGTGATCACGATCGATCCGCAGATCGGGCAGGCGGGGAAGACGATCGCCTACGTCCGCGCGCGCAACCCCGCGATCGACACCGAGCCCGAGGACCAGTACAACCACTACATAGCGCTCTCCTCGCGGTGCATGCACCTGGGTTGCCCGGTGCGCTACGTGTCTGCCGCGGAGCGCTTCATCTGCCCGTGCCACGGCGGCGTCTACAACTATCGCGGGATACCCGTCGGTGGCCCGCCCCCGCGACCGCTCGACCGCTTCTACACGCGCCTCGAGAACGGCCTCGTCCAGATCGGGCCTCGATACTCGGTCAACATGGAACTGGAGCGGTTCTCTCCGCGCGATCCAGGCCAGCCGCTGAACGGGATCGGGCAGTACCTGTATCCGGCCAGATTCTCGACCGCGAAGCTCTGACGATGGCTGCACCCCTCCCCAAAATTCTGTTGCCGAAGCCCAAGCGCCCGGGGGAAAATGGCAAGAATGGCAACGGCAGCCCGGCCACGTCGGCCGAAGCCGGGGTCACGGTCGTCGACTGGATCGACGAGCGGATGTCGGTCGCGCCGGGCGTCCGGTGGCTGCTTTTCCGCAAGGTCCCGAGGGGAATCGGCTGGGCGTACACCCTGGGCTCGGCGACGTTGTTCGCCTTCCTCTCGCAGGCGGTCACCGGCGTGTTCCTGGCGATGTACTACCGCCCGGATGCGAACGGTGGCGCGTACGCGTCGATCCGCAACATCAACGACAACGTCTTCCTCGGCCAGTTCGTGCACGGCATGCACAAGTGGGGCGCCTCGGTGATGATCATCCTGATCTTCCTGCACATGGGTCGCGTGTTCTTCTTCGGCGCGTACAAGTACCCGCGGGAGCTGACGTGGGTGATCGGCGTCGTGCTGCTGATCCTGACGCTCGCGGAAGGCTTCACCGGCTACCTGCTCCCGTTCGACGATCGCGCGTACTGGGCGACGATCGTCGGCGTGAACATCAACGGGACGGGCCCGTTCATCGGCCCGTTCCTAAACGATTTCCTGCGGGCGGGCCCCGAGTTCGGGGCGACCACCCTGTCGCGGTTCTACTCGATCCACATGCTGCTGATCCCGGGTCTGATCGCAGCACTGATCGGCGCACACCTGTTCCTGGTGACGAAGCTGGGCATCTCGTCCCCGCCGTGGTTGAAGGGCGAGGAGCCGGAAGCGCTTCAGCGGGCGGAAGCCTGATCGGTTGCGAGTGATGATCGGTAGGCGGGCGCGATGAATCAGGAGCAGAAGGAGGACTATCTCCGCCAGTACTCGATCCTGAAGAACCAGGGCAAGCCCTTCTACCCGTACGCGGTAGCGAAGGACTCGATCATGGCGATGATCGTCATCTTCGTGATCATCTTCCTGGCCCTGATGTTCGGCGCCGAGCTCGGGCAGCAGGCGGACCCGACCACCACGACCTACGTCCCGCGCCCGGACTGGTACTTCTTCTTCCTGTTCGAGGTCCTGCGCGTGATGAAGAACGTGCCGGACTTCACCCCGATGGCGACGATCGGGGTCCCGACGATCTGCATGATCCTGCTGTTCCTGCTGCCGTTCTATGACCGCAGCCCCGAGCGGCTGATCTGGCGCCGCCCGATCGCGCTCTCGGCCGGCGTGGCGACGATCGCGGCGATGGCCTATCTCACATATACCGGGGCCAACACGGGCTCGCCGAACTCGGTGGACCTGAAGCCGCCCGCCGGGTTATCGAGCGAACAGGCGGCGACATTCCGCGCCGGCGAGCTCGTCGTCGGCCAGTCGGGCTGTCTGGCCTGTCACGTCATCGGCGACAACGGCAACAACGGACCAGGGCCGCCGCTGACCCACGTCGGCTCGCAGCTTCCGGCCGCGGCGATCGCTTCGACGCTGCGTAACCCGACAGCGCCGATGCCGTCGTTCAAGAGCCTGGCGCAACAATACCCACAGAAGTTCCAGAACCTGGTCAACTTCTTATCGATGCTTCAGTAGCCCCTCTTAGCGAGGGAGGCGCACAGTTGGCACTGGGGGACGGCCAAGGCACGCTGGAAGAGGAACAGGTACGGGCGATGTTCGACCGGATCGCCGGCCTGTACGACCGCATGAACACGGTGATGACCGTGGGTCTGCATCACCGGTGGCGTCAGCGTGCGGCCGACCTCGCGGGCGTGGCGGGCGGGGATCGCGCGCTCGACGTGGCGACCGGGACGGGCGATCTCGCGCTCGAGCTGGCCGGCCGCGTCGGCCCCGACGGCGAGGTCATCGGCAGCGACTTCTCGGAGCGGATGCTCGAGCTGGCGCGGGCCAAGGCGGCGGCTCGACCGGCCGTCGTCGTGGAGCCGGCCGTGCGGTTCGAAGCCGGGAATGCGCTGGCCCTCCCGTACCGCGACGGCGAGTTCGATGCGGCCACCGTCGGCTTCGGGGCGCGCAACTTCTCCGACCTCGAGCGCGGAGTCCGCGAGATGGCTCGCGTCGTCAGACCCGGCGGCCGTGTCGTGATCCTCGAGATCACTACGCCGCGGCGCCCCCCGCTGTCGACGTTCTTCCGGCTGTGGTTCGACGGGGTGGTGCCGGCGCTCGGGCGGCTCGCGGGAAATGCGCAGGCATACAGCTACCTCCCGAGCTCGGTCCGGCGGTTCCCCGGGCCGGAGGAGCTCGCCGTCGTGATGTCCCGGTCCGGGCTCACCGGGGTTCGCTACGTGCTCACCGCGGGAGGGATCATCGCGTTACACGTCGGGGTGGTGCAGCGATGAACGCGGTTCAGGAGGTCCTCGACGCCGGTGGTGACGCCGTCCCCGAGCTGATGGACCGGGTCGAGGCGCGGATGGCGGCGCTCAGCTCCGGTCACGGTCCGCTCCTGGCCCGCCACGCCGGCGACACGATCTCCGCCGGCGGTAAGCGCCTGCGGCCGTTGCTGGTGTGCCTGGCCGCGGGCGTGCCTCCGCCCGAGAGCGACGCGCTCGTCAGGGCCGCCGTCGCCGTCGAGCTGGTGCACGCGGCCACGTTGGTCCACGACGACGTCCTCGATGGCTCCTCGCTTCGCCGGGGCCGGCCGACGGTGGTCGCCGTCGGCGGGCGTCAGCTAGCCACCGCGACCGGCGATCTCCTGTTCTCGCGCGCGTTCGCCGAGCTCGCCGGCGCCGGATCGGTCGACGCCGTGCGGATCCTGTCGCGCGCCAGCTCGGAGCTCGCCGCCGGAGAGCTGATGCAGCGCGCCGACGCCTGGAAGCTCGACGTCACCGTCGATCGGTATCTGGCGCGGTGCCGGCTGAAGACGGCGGTGCTGTTCCGCGCGGCGTGTGAGCTCGGAGCGCTCACCGGCGACGGCGAGGTCTCATCGCTGGCGGCGTTTGGCGAGCAGATCGGCCTCGCCTTCCAGATTCTCGACGACATCCTCGACGTGTCGGGGCCGCCGGAACGTACCGGCAAGCCGCGCGGTGCCGACCTGCTTGATGGCACCGTCACGCTGCCGCTGATTCTTGCCTGCGGGCGAGATGCGGAACTCGCCGGCGTCGAGCTCCGCTCGATTGCCACGCCGGCGCAGGCGGCGTTGGTCTGTGATCGGATCGAGGCGAGCGGCGCGCTCGGTCCGGCGCGGGAACGCGCGCTCGCGTTGGTGGGGAGCGCCAAGCAGCAACTGCCGTCGCTGCCCGAGCGCCAACGCGTCGCGCTCGAGCTGGTCGCTGACCGCGTCGTCGATCGCTACTCGTAGGGACCGGCTGGCGATAGCGGCGGCCCGGCCGCCCGCGGGCTTAGAAATCCTCGGGGAGGATCAGGTCATGCTGGAGCGCGGAGACGAAGCGCTCGATGTGCTCGGCCATGTTCGCGTGCGCGAGCCGCCTCAGGTCGCCAAGGAGATCGGCGAGCCCCTCGTCGAGCTTGTCCTCGAGCTCGTGAACCTGCTCCTCGGTGAACACGCCGTCCGTGCTCCAGCGACAGTTGGGGCACTCGAGCGTGAGCTCCCACCGGTCTTCCGCCGCCTCGCTCCAAGCCTGCGGCTGGACCAGATCGGACTCGCAGTCCGGGCAGACGTGCAGCTGGTGGACCGCCTGGTCGGCCTCGTGGAACCTCACGACCTCGATCGACCGACCGCTCGGAAGCACGATCCGGCGGACTGAATGGTGGTGTTGGCGTTGGCGGTCGTTCATCGGTGGTTCCTGAGTCAATTGCTGCATCGGCGCGAGCGCACTGGACCTTGAGCCGTTCTTCGAGTCTTATTAAGGCCACGCTGCTCCAGGGGCGATCTGGACCGCTACCCTTTCAACACCGTCAGCGAGGTCTGAGGAATGTTCCGCAACCCAACCACCGATCTAATCGTCGTCCTGCTGATCGTTCTCTTGATCTTCGGCCCGAAGAGGCTGCCCGGCCTGGGCAAGCAACTCGGTCAGGGGATCCGCGAGTTCAAGGACTCGATCACCGGCCACGACGAAGCCGAGGACGCCGCCGAGCCACCTGCGATCGCGCCCTCGACGACGCCACCGCCGGCCGCGACCACTCCGGAGCGCGAGTCGACGGAGGTCGGGTCCGAGCGCCGCTCGTAGCGGCCCTTTTCGGACGGTGTAGGCATGGCGCAGGTCCTACGGCCGATCGGGCACGAGGATCGACTGAGCATCGTCGACCACCTCGACGAGCTCCGGTCGCGGCTGATCATCTGTGGTTCAGTCCTGATCGTCGCATTCGGCTTCTGTTTCTGGCAGAACCACGCGCTCCTGCACATCCTCAACCGCGCGCTGCCGTCGTCTTCGAGCGCGGCTGGGCAGCATGGCCTGGCTGCCATCCCGACCCAGGCGGTCAAGGAGCGCCAGGCGTTCTCGAAGGCCGCGGCGGCCGCCGCCGCGCTCGCCGCCTCTTCCGGGGTCTCGGCCGCGGACCAGCAGCACTACGCGCAGCTCTCGCAGGCGATGAACGAGGCGGCCAAAGCGCTGCCGAGCACCGTCCCGCAGCAGGAGAAGCCGATCACGATCGGGGTCGGCGAGTCGTTCACGACCACCCTCACCGTCTGCGCCTACTTCGCGTTGCTGTTCTCGCTCCCGATCCTGATCTACCAGGGCTACGCGTTCGTGATCCCCGCCCTGAATTCCACCGAGCGTCGAGTCGCCTTCCCGCTGATGGCGGTCGCCCCTCTCCTGTTCCTGATCGGGGGCCTGTTCGCTTACTTTGTCGTGCTCAAACCCGCGGTTCACTTCCTTCAGGGCTACAACAGCGAACAGTTCAACATCCTCGTCCAGGCGAAACAGTTCTACACGTTCCAGATCCTGACGATGCTCGGGATCGGTCTCGCGTTCCAGCTTCCGCTGGGATTGCTGGGACTTCATCGGATCGGGGTCATCAATGGCAGCACCCTGACCACGCACTGGCGCTACGCTGTGGTAATCATCGCCGTCATCGCGGCGGCGATGCCGGGGGCCGATCCCGTCACGACCGGACTCGAGACGCTTCCCCTGGTTGTTCTTTTCTTGGCAAGTATCGTGATGCTCAAGATCGCCGACCGGCGCGCGGCGGCGCGCGCCAGAGCCGAGCTGGGGCAGATGAACGACGGACTGGATCCCACCTAAAACCGAATGCTCTTTGATCTTCGTAGCCGCGGCCGCCGCCGTACCGTGCAGGCGGTCTACCTTGGGCTCGCCGTGCTGATGGGCGGCGGCCTCGTCCTCTTTGGCGTCGGCGCCGGCAACGGCTTCGGCGGCATCCTCAACGCCTTCAACGGCGGTGGCGGCTCGAGCGCGCAGAAGCAGGTCGTCAGCCAGCAGGAGAAGACCGCGCTCGCGCAGGTCAAGCTGCAACCCAATAGCGCCCCCGCCTGGGGCAATCTGGTCGAGGCCCGCTTCACGAACGCCGAGCAGGGCAGCGACTACAACTCGACGAACGGGACGTTCACTTCCCAGGGCAAGGCCGAGCTGCAGCGGATGACGCAGGACTGGCAGACCTACCTCAAGCTGACCAACAACAAGCCCGACTCGACTCTCGCCGTGATGGCGGCGAGGGCATATGGACAGCTGAGCAACTACTCCAACCAGGCCGCGGCCTGGGACATGTACACGCTCGCGAACCCGAATCAGGCCAAGGGCTTCGAGTGCCTCGCCGCCTCCGCATACGCCGCCAAGCAGACCCGCACCGGCGACCTCGCCGCCGCGAAGGCGCTCAGCCTCGTGCCGAAGGCCTCGCAGGCCTCGCTCAAGCAGGCGATCGACGCCGCCAAGACGAGCCCCACGGTGGCGCAGCAGTGCTAGCCACCCGGGTGGCGAGGAAGCTCCGGCTCGCGCCACTCGGCAGCTAACATCGCCCGCCGGACAGAGGGCCGTTAGCTCAACTGGTAGAGCAGGGGACTCTTAATCCCAAGGTTGGAGGTTCGAGTCCTCCACGGCCCATCACACAACGCCCCGCTGCGGAGCCGTCGGTCGGCGGGCTGTGGTGCCCTGGCGTCATTCGCGGGCCATACGGTACGTTTCGCGGCCAGCCTCTAACCCGCGTAATCGAACGTCGAGCCATAGCCGCAGACGCCGCGATACTCGAACGAGAGCTTCTCGTCCTCGACCACGAGTTCGTCGCTGACGAGCTCCTCGCCCGCCTGCGCGTGCCCGGGAATCACGCACGTAACGGTCTCGTTGCCCTCGTAGCGACCGCGGATCCGGACACTGACGTGGTCTCGTATCCGCAAGCGCTGGCGACGGCGAGTGTGATCGACGGTGATCTCCACTGGCCGCACCGCCACTAACTGGCTTACCTTCCACGCCCAGGGAAAGTGGCGCTCGGCGTCGCCGCCGAACCGGCCGGTGAAGATCCCCTCAAGCGCGAGGCGCTGTTCCTCGGAACCGCGCGCATCTAGGTAAAGCACCCAGGTCCACGGCGAGCCGGGCTCGTCGTCGCTGTATCGGCACGCCAGCGCGACCGGCAGTCCGGATAGGTCGATGCCGTCCGCCACGCCTTCCTCAACGAGCCACGAGAGCACGCCCATGCAGACACCATGGGTCGAGCGCCCGCCCGCGGCGCCGTCGATCCGGCGGCAGGGACAGATCGCGTCGCAGTTGCACGATTCAAAGTAGGTGCCGCGGATTCGCCAGCTCATTCGCTCAACTCGATCAACTCGACACGCGCAGTATCGCGCCGCAGTCAGCGGCACAATGCCGCGCATGACCGTCGTCCTCGCTCTCACGCATCACACCGGCACGCGCCTTGCCGAAGTCGGGTTCTTGCTCGTGCTCTTTGCTGGGATCTGGCTGGCTGCCGCACAGATCCCGCGGCTCGGGCTACACACTGCAAGGACAATCGTCGCCGGCGTAGCGCTCGCGATCGCTGGTGTGCTTCTCATCATCGCCACGCACTGGGGCCATTTCGGCTAGGCGAACCGTCGGTGAGGGGTAGACCGCGTGAGAAAGCCCCGGTCGATCGGGGTCGGCCGGGGCTTTCGGCGTGCTCGGGAACTTAGGGAGTTCTAGGGCAGGGGCGGGATCGTGTTGAACACGCCCCACGGGGTGCGCGCATCCGCTCCGTTGATGCTCTGCGTCCCGGCTCCCGGGATGGGCCCGATATAGGCATCGTTGTTGAACAGGTACAGGGGCCGGCCGTTATAGGTCACCTGGTGGCTGCCGTCGGGTCTCACGACGATCCCGAGGGCATGCTGGTCAACGCCGGGCCCTGCTTCAGGCCGCTCTGAGGTCAGGAGCGGCGGCCAGTAAACGGCACACAGCCCCTGACACGCGACCTCGTGGCCCCTTCCATGGTGCCTCCCGTGACCTCTGGCGTCGCCCCGCCTGTGGCGATGGCCCCGGCTCAAGGTGTAGACGGGGAAGCTCGCGTTGGGGAAGACGCTGAAGTCATTGTTCATCCTTGCAGCCAGCACGGTCTCGTCGGGTCCAGTGCCGCCGACCGGAGCGGTTTCGAGCTGCAATTGAGCCTGACCCGTCGCCGGAGTGCCCCGACGCGGATCGACCAGGTACCAGATGCCCGGGGGACTCGTCACTGGATCGTCCAAGTTGGCGCCTTGCGTATCCCCCGCCGCTTGGTCCAGGAAGAACCGGTACAACGGATAACCGGCGTAGGTCACCTGCCTCACCGACGACACGCCTGGCAGGTCGAGGTCGGTGCGGGTCACCGTCCCGAGAAGCCTGGGGTTGACCCCCGGCCCCGCGATGGGAGCACCCTTGGTGAGGAGCGCCGGCCACAGGTCACTGTCGCAAGGCGTATTTAGGACGTTCATGTTGTCGCTACACGCGAAGTCCGCGCCGAACAGCGCATGGAGCCGGTCTGAGGTGAGCAGGTACAGCGAGCAACCGGCGTAGTCGCCCGAACCGACGACCAGCACCTTGCCATAGGACGTCGTGGATGCGGCCGACACGGTCGCAGGGCCGGTCGGGGCGTTCATCACATCGTCGGAACAAGGTCTGGTTTGGGCGCTCGCAGGTGAGCTGAACAGAAGGGCCACGCCAACGAGGCCCAGGGTGAGCGCGGTGGCTGTCGCACGGCCTACAACAGGTCTCGCGAGCCGATGAAACAACGTCGTCATTACGACCTCCAATCGTCTCCCGGGGCCCGCTGGCCCGACCACAAGCGGCCAGGCGTCCGAAACGGCGCCCCGGACGGAATCACGGCGATGAAGCGCCGACGAAAGCCGGCGCGATCTGCATCACACCCCCTCGCCTGTATAGAAGTAGGGGTCGAGTACGCGCACCTGGGTGATCTGGTCGACCGGCAACTCGTTGCGAGTGGCGGTCTTGCGGATCGCCTCAGGGGTGGGAGCGTCGTAGATGCAGAAGGTGGTGCGCGTGTCAGCGCTTACGTACGAGTGCACCCAGGTGACGCCTTCCTCGGCGTTTCGCTCGACGACCGTTTGGCAGAGCTCCGAGCCACCGTTCCCTACGGGAATCTGGAGTCCGTCGGGGAAGGTGCGCTGCACGACGTATCGGGGCATGTGCGTTCTCCTGAGTGGTTGGCCTGTGGGATGTAGCGAACGTACGAACGCCGCGACCGACGCGCATCGGGAGGAGCACCTATGTTGGGAGCCGCCGATACCTATCTTGGGCCGAGTAGCCCGAGCCGCGCAGCCTCGGCGGCCGCTTCGCCCCGCGTGCGGACGTCGAGCTTGCGCAGGACCGCCGAGACGTGATGATCGACGGTCTTCTCAGAGACCACCAGCTCATCGGCGATCGCCGCATTCCGCAGCCCTCTGACGAGCAGTGCGAGTACCTCGAGCTCGCGAGCGGTGAGGCCGGCGGGATTCGCCCGCGTCCTTGGGCGTGGCCCGCGCGGGACGCCACGCACGCCGCGCTCGCGCAGCTTGCGAGCCACGATCGCAGCTGCCGGGCGTGCATCCAGTACCTGCAACTCCTCGTGTGCCCGCCGCAGCGGCTCCGCCGCGTCGCCGTCCGCTAGCGCCAGGGCCGCCTCGTACGGGCACCCGAGCTCGCGCCAGACGTTTGCTGCCTGCGCTGGCTCCCCGGCCAGCGACAACGCGTATGGCTCCGCGGCGGCTCCCGGGGGAAGCCGATCGCGCAGCCCCGCGCGCCACCGCCAGCACGCCAGCTCCCCTACCACCCAGGGCGCTTGACGTTGCAGCGCGAGCGAGAGCGCCGCGTCTGTCTCGTGCTCTACGGCCGTCGTCTCGCCCGCGAGCCAGGCCGCCTCGGCCCTCGCCGCCGCGACCGGGGCGACACGGAGGAGCTCTTCGGTGGGCCACGCGAGCAGCTGCTCTTCGGAGAGCGGCGCGTCTGCCTCGGGGTCGCCGCGGCGGGCCCTGACCAGTCCCAGGGCGACCAGAGCTATGCCGCGTGGCGCCGGCGCGCTGCGGGGGTCGCGCAGGACCAGCATGGCCGTCTCGGCGGCCTGATCCCAGTGCCCGCGGTCGAGCTCTGTCCGCGCGCCGCACCCGAGCAGGTACAGCCGCCACGTGTCGAGCCCCCGCTCGCGACAGTACTCGAGGCCAGGGCCAAGATACGCGTCCGCGAGCGTGAAATTGCGTTGCAGCGCAGCGCAGCGAACGATGCTGAAATAGGCCCTTCCGGCGTAGTCTTCGAGGTCGTGCTTCAGGGCGAGCGCCAGCGCTTCCTCGAGCTTGCCCAGCCCTTCCTTGAGGCCTGCTTGGAACTCAGCCGCACCGATGTTCGTGAGCGCGTACACAGTCGCCTCGGTGTCGTCGAGTCGCCGTGCGAGAGCGAGCGCGCGGCTGCCGGCCGTGATCGCCGCTTCGAGCTTCTTGACCACCATGCGGCGCTGGGAGACGTTGCCGTAGGCCATCGCAAGCTCGTGCCCGGGGGGCAGTCGCTCGAGCAGCTCGACCGCCTCCAACGCCAGCGCCTCGCCCTCCCGGACCCGAGCGACGAAGAACATCAGCCGTGAGAGCGTCCGCAGCGCGTCCCCCTCGCCTAGCTGGTCGCCGAGCCGCCGACGGCATTCGAGCGCTGCCTCCTGCGCCTCGATCGCAGCGTCGAACTGATCGGTCATCCAGCACTCGTCGACTCGGTGCTTCAGCAGCTCCGCTCGGCGATCGAGCGCCAGCCCGTCTGCGAACCTGAGCGCCCTGGCGTACTGCGCGGCCGCCTCGCGATGCGCGCCGCCTCGAGCCGCCTCCTCAGCCGCCTGAGGCGCCCACCGAAGCACCGCCTCGCGATCGCCCGCCGCCTCGGCGTGATCGGCCAGACGCGCGAAATCCGGACTCTCGCCTGGCCGATCCTCGAGTGCTGCAAGGGCGGCGCGATGAAGCGCTACGCGACGGTCAGGCGGAATCGACTCCTCGATCCCGACTCGCGCGAGCTCGTGTCGGAAGCCGATGTCGGCCCGGCCCGCGATGAGCATCCCCGAAGCAAGGCACTCCTCGAGGCGGTCGACTAGCTCGGGCGCCACGGCCTCCAAAAGCCAAAGACCCATCCTCCCGGGAACCACGGCCGTAGCTTCCAGCAGCCTGCGCGCCGGTCTGGACAAGCGTCCCGCGCGAGCAAGCACGGCATCTCGGACGGTCGGGGGAACGCGCTCTCCTGCTGTCGCGAGCACCTCAGTAACGAAGAACGGATTGCCCCCTGTAACCCGATACAGGTCAGTTGCATCGGCGCCGGCCGGCGCGGCCAGCGTCTCAACGGCGTCCAGCGACAGCGGCGAAAGCGGCAGACGCCGCACCCCGTGCCCTATCCGCAGTTCACCCAGCACCGACCGTAGCGGGTGGTCCGCCGTGAGCTCATCGTCTCTGTAGGTCGCAACCACCAGGGCGGGCACGATCTCGGCACGGCGCCCAAGCATCGTCATCACATCGAGGGTCGCCTCGTCCGCCCAGTGCAGATCCTCGATCACGAGGATCGTAGGTACAGCAACCGCGAGCTCGTCGATCAGGGCGGCGAAACATCGTGCGGGGCGTTCACCTCGCACGATCGCCTCGGCGAGTCCGTCGCCTACGGTCGCGGCGATATCGACGAACGGCGCGAACGGCCGTGGGGTGCGCAGTCCATCGCACGCGCCCCACAGCACCCGCCGCTGCGGCCGCTGACGGTCACAGAATTCGCGCACCAGAGCGGTCTTCCCGATCCCGGCCTCGCCCGTGACGAGCACCAGCCGGCCGCGGCCATCGAGAGCGTCCGCCAGAGATGCCTCGAGCGCCTCGAGAAACCCCCCGCGCTCCAGCAAGCCCCCGGAGCGGGCGGGAGTAACCAGGTCCCGAACCGCGTCGCCCACGGACACATCGTCCCCCCGCGCGATCTGCCCGTCAAGCCGTCCCAAGATGGGTATCCCCACCTCCCAACATAGGTGGTCCTCCCGATGCGCCTCCGGCGTCGTGCTCATACGTTGGCGCCACGGCAGATCTAGTGCGCGACAGAGATCTGCGAGTCACCGTGAGCAGAGTGAGGACGTTGGAATGAGTGCAGGCACGCGATATCCGGTCCCGTCGCGGCGGGAGTTCTTGAAGGGTGCGGGAGCGGCTGGTGCAGGACTGGTGGCCGGCTCGATCGGCGGCGGTGGGGGACTGGCAGGGTCCGCGAAGGCCGATGTGCGGGCGGCCTCTCCACACAGCTACGCAAGGGGCGGTGGCGGTGCGCCGGCCTCGAGTGTCGACTTCGGCCGTATATTCCCGAATCTGCCGCCGTTTGCCGAGGCGAACGACAGCGTCCGCTCGGCGCTGCTCGAGGTGGGACAGCAGGGCGGGGTCCTCGACGCGCAGGACGACCTGACGGCAGGGCCGAAGGCGCTCATCGTCGATCCAACGGTGAACGGGAACCCCACCGTGACGAATCCGTATGGGACCAATCCGGATAACCCGACGATGACGGCGGGATCGACATTCGTGGGGCAGTTCACCGATCACGACATCACGTTCGATCAGACCTCGCAGCTGGGGTTACCGCAGAACCCGTTGACCTCGCCGAACACCCGCACTCCGGCGCTCGACCTCGACTCGGTGTTCGGGGGCGGCCCGGGGCTGCGCCCCGACCTGTACGTCGATAACCCCGACGGCACGGTGGGCCCGAAGCTGAAGATCGGATCCGTGATCGGACCAGCTCCTAACTACGCAACGCACGAGGACGTCCCCAGGGTGGCCAGCGGCGACGGCAGCTACAGCGCGCTGTTGGGCGACCCGCGCAACGACGAGAACGTCATGATCGCGGGGCTTCACTGCGCCCACATCCTGTTCTACAACCGCGTGGTAGACGACCTCTCGGAGTTCGACGTCAGTCACTTCCCGGCCACCCGCGCGGGTGATATTTCCAACCCGTACGTCGCATTCCTCATCGCGCGCCAGGTGACGCTGTGGCACTACCAGTGGCTCTTGGTCAACGAACACCTGCCGCAGATCGCCGGACAGGCGACCGTCAACGACGTCCTCCAGAACGGCAACCGCTTCTACAAGTCGCCGCGGGGCGATGCGTTTATGCCGATCGAGTTCGGCGCGGCGTCCTACCGGTTCGGGCACAGCATGGTCCGCCCCTCCTACCGGGCGAACTTCACCAGCGGCACCGGCGATAGCACAAGCCCGACCGCGGACCCGTTTTTTGGGCTGGTGTTCGACCCGAGCCTGCCGGGCACCGGGCCGATCACAGCTGACCGCGACGATCTATTGGGCGGCTATCCCGGCGGGCGACGCTACATCGGCTGGCAGACGTTCTTTGACTTCGGCGATGGCCAAGTCAAGAACAACAAGAAGATCGACACCACCATCTCCAGTGTGCTGTTCACACTGCCGGTGCCCGCGATCGCCCCGCATACCCAGACGAGCCCCACGGTTCTGCCGCAACGCAACCTGTTGCGCCAGCTCACGTGGGGGCTGCCCTCGGGCCAGGCGATCGCGGCCGCGATGAACGCGCCAGCGCTCAGTACGAACGACCTCTCGGACATCGCGGGTGTGTACGCGCCGTTCGCCGCCAGCACCCCACTGTGGTACTACATCCTCGCCGAAGCCAAGACGATCGAGGACGGACTGAACCTCGGACCTATCGGCGGACGGATCGTCACCGAGACGCTGATCGGGCTGCTACGCGCAGACCCAACCAGTTACCTGAGCCTGTTCCCCCGATTCCAGCCCTTCCTCGGCACCGACTTACGGCTCGGGTCCAACCTCGACCTCGACATCACCGGCAACCGCAGCTACACGCGTGCGCACTTCCTTCACTACGCCGGCGTCGTCACGCCCGGCACCTACAGGTGACACAAATACTTCGCTGGTCTAGCGGTTGCGAAGTCCGTCGGCGACTGGAACGGTGAGCCCGAGTCGCGCTGCCTGTGCGCTTGCCTCGCCGCGGGTGCGCGCGCCCAGCTTGCGAAGGATCGCCGAGACGTGGTGATCGACCGTCTTCTCGGACACGACGAGGCGCTCGGCGATCTGCCTGTTGCGGAGCCCTTCGGCTAGGAGCGTCAAGACCTCGAGCTCGCGCGCGGTCAGTCCTGCAGGGTTCTCGCGCGTAGCGGGTCGCGGTCCGCGCGGGACGCCGCGCACCCCTCGGTCGCGCAACCGGCGTGCCACGACCGCCGCCGCGGGCCTGGCCCCCAACTGCTGGAGCTGATCAATCGCCTGGCGCACGGTCGCTTCGTCGTCGCTTTCCGCCAACGCCAGCGCCGCCTCGTAGCGGAACCCCAGCTCGTGCCAGTGCGCGGCCGCTGCGGACCAATCGCCAGCAATCTCGAGTACGTACGGGCCGGCCGTGTCGCAGTCAAGAAGCTCGTCGACGATCCCAGCACGCCTTCGCCACGACATCAGCTCCGACACGGCCCACGTTGACCGCCGAAGCGTTGCGAGCGCGAGAGCGGACGCGGTCGCGCGCTCCACGCCATCGAGATCGCCCTCCAGCCACGCCGCCTCGGCCCGCGCCACCGCCACAGGCTCGCTTGCCTGCAGCTCCTCCCCGCGCTGCGCCAGCGCGAGAGCTTCGTCCAACAGCGGCCAGACGTCGGGATCCCCCAGGCGAGCGCGCACTCGGCCGACCACCGTCAGCGCGACGATCCTCGGAACCCGGGACCGGCGCGGCTCGCGCAGGACGAGCGCCGCCGTGTCGACCGCGTCCTGCCAGCGGCCCAAGTCGAGCTCGATCTGCGCCCGGTAACCAAGCAGGTAACCGCGCCACAGTTCCAAGCCGCGCTCGGTGGCGAACGGCAGCGCGCGCCCGAGGTAGTCGGAGGCGAGCGCATAAGCGCGCGTGCGCCGGGCGACCCAGACGATATGGAACATCGCGCGGCACATTCCCTCGTCGAGCCCAGCATCGGTCGCGAGAGCAAGGCTTCGTTCGAGCTGCTCCCTGCCGGCAACGTCGCCGTTCAAGAACCTGGCCGTACCAACGCTGTTCAGAGCATGGATGACCATCTCTGTCTCGCCGAGCGCTTCCGCAAGCTCAAGCGCCCGCGTGCCCCACGCAACGGTGCCAGCGACATCCTCTGCGTCCATACACAGCGACGCCAGCCGGCAGTACGCCATTGCCAGCTCGCGACACGGCTCCACACGCTCGAGCACCGCCACCGCCTGTCGAGCGGCATCTCGCGCCTCGGCAATACGGCCGGGACACCACAGCACGTCTGCCAGCTGGTGCAGCCCCTCTCCCTCCGACCGAACGTCGCCGAGCTCCCGTCGCAGGGCGATCGCTCTCTGCAGCGCGTTGAGGCTGTCCTCGATCTGGTCGGTGAGCATGCACTCATAGGAGCGGCGCTCGAGCAGCTCAGCCCGCCGCTCGGAGGCGAGTGCGTCCGAGAAGCGAAGCGCCCGTCCGTACTGGGCCGCGCTCTCACGGTGCGCGCCAACCGCAGCGGCACGCTTGGCCGCCTCCGGCGCAAAGCACAGCACTGCACCGACGTCGCCAGCGGCCTCCGCGTGATGCGCCAGCCGCGCGTGATCGGATGAATCGGCCAGGACCTCCAGTGCACGGGCGTGCAGCGCCACCCGTCGGTCCGGCGCAATCGCCTCCTCGATCACCAACCGGGCCAGGTCGTGCCGAAACGCGACAGCACCAGCGGTCGCGATCACCATTCCCGAGCCGATGCATTCGCCAAGGGACTGCGCAGCATCATCCGCCAGCGCTTGGAGCACGCCGACATCCGCCGATGGCGCGACGAGCGCGAGCGCCTCGAGCAGCCCCCTCGCAGCGCTGCTCAAGCCGGCGGCTCGTGCCAGCACGGCATCCCGCACCGTCGACGGGATCTCACTCGTTCCCGCCGCCAGTACCTCGGAGACGAAGAACGGATTGCCGCCCGTACTGCGGTAAAGCTCTTCCGCGTCAACGCCGTACGGCCGCGCAAGCTCAGCGACCGCACCCTGTGAGAGCCGCGGCATATCCAGCCGTGAGACGACTCGCGCCCGGGCGAGCTCCCCAAGCACGATGCGCAACTTGTGGGAGTCGCCAAGCTCATCGTCGCGATACGTCGCCAGCACCAGGACGCCAATCGCGTCGATCCGACGGCCAAGCAATCTGAGGACATCTAGCGTCGCCTCATCCGCCCAATGCAGATCCTCGAGCACGAGCACCGTCGGCGCTTGGTTTGCCACGTGTTGGGCGAGTACCGACACCACCTCGTGCGGAAGGCCGCCACGGTCCACAAGCTCCTCGAGCCCGCCACCGGTGAGGCGCGCGATATCAACAAACGGGCCGAGCGCACGCGGGGTGAACAGCCCCTCACACGCGCCCCACAGGACCCGGGTTGGCGGCGGCTGCTCCTCGCAGAACCGCCGCACGAGTGCGGTCTTCCCAACGCCAGCCTCACCCCGGACGAGCACAAGCCGACCCTGCCGCCCGGTTACTACCGCCGCCAGCAAATCCCCCAAAGCCGTCAGATGACCATCGCGCTCAAGCAGCCCCGGCGACACCGCGCGCCCGACCGTCACTGAACTCTCCACAGTCACCTCAAACCCCTCTCGCCCAGGCCCTGATTCTCCAAGACAGATACTCGGGGCGCAAGGCCTGCACGATCCGCCGTCTCGGAGCGCGTGCAATCTCTCCCGGCCGGGATCACCCGTCGACGAACAGGCCGTCGAGCGGTCCCAGGAGCGCCATCGAGCGGTGCGAGACGCCGGAGAGCTCTAGCAGCCGGTGGGTTTGCGGTTCGCCGCGGCGCCGGCGCTCGAGTTGCTCGCCGGCGATCGGGCGCCACATCCCATCGATGACTCGGGCCGGCTCGCCGGAGACCTCCTCGACCGAGCGCTCCAGGTGCTCGGCCCAGAGCCGCAGTCGGGTCTCGCGCGCGACCCGCGGGTCGCAGGTCACGACGTTCATCTCGGTGTCGTTCAAGAACGAGTGCTCGTTGAGGTTGGCCGACCCGACGGTCAGCCAGACATCGTCAACGATCCCGATCTTGGCGTGGACGTACAGCGGGCCGGCCAGCCGCCCGCTGAGGGCCGAGATCGTCGTGCCCAGAAACCGGCCGGCGCCGTTGTCGGCGCTGACCAGGACACCGAGCTGGCCCCGGGTCGTGTCGGCGCCGTTGTTCGGCTTTGCGGGCAGCAGCACGACGACGCGAAAGTTGTCGCTGGGCGGCTCGCGAAGCTTGTTCGCGAGGATCTCGACCACCTGAGGCGACCACAGAAACTGGCTCTCGAGATAGACGAGCTCGCGGGCTGACCGCAAGGCGCGCGTGTACGCCTCCACGATCCGAAAGTCGCCCCGTGGCAAGAAGTCATAGACCTTGTCAGGGACGGTGCGCACCACCTGGAGCTCCACGTCCCCAGCCGCGGCGGGCGGCGGCGTCGGCTCGAGCTGCTCGCCGGTCACTTCGCGCCAACGGGCGTCGAAGTGCGCCGCGACATCGGCCACCGCGGGCCCGCGGACCCGGCTTGAGGCATCGTGCCAGCCCAGACGACCGCGCATCGGATGATCGCTGGTGTCGAACCGATCCCCGCCGAGCGAGGTCAGGTCGATCCCTCCGACAAACGCGAGCTCGCCGTCGACGATCACCAGCTTCTCGTGGTGGCAATGCATCGGTCGCTCACGCGAGTCGAGCGCGCACTGCACCCGTGTGCCGCGGATGAGCTCTTCGCGCACGCCGCGCACCGTTGCACGAGCCGGCGAAAAGACCCGCGCCGGCGCTCCCGCCCACAGCAAGACCCTAACGTCGACTCTCTCGGCCAGATCACCGAGCGTTTCGCGTAGATGACAAGCCTGATCGTCGCGTGTCAGCCCGAACCCAGGCGTGACGTGCCACCCGGCGATATGCACGTGTGAGCGAGCGCCGGCCAGCGCCGCGGCGATCCTTGGCAGCGCCTCCCCACCGTCGACCAACACGTCAAGCGCGCCCCCGGGGCGCGGCGGGGGATCTCCCGCGGCCCACAATGACGGGCCGACCGGAGGATCGAGCTGATCGAGCCGACCCACGCGCTCCAACCGGCGACGGTGATGCCAACCGATCGCGGCCTCGATGCCTTGGCCGGCCCATCCGTCAACGCGCTCAACCAAGCTACTCGGCACTCATCGAGCCTACCCTGGGAATGATGACCTTTACCCACCGGTCTGACCACGAGCAGCCGGCGTGACGGACGGCCTCGCGCTCGCGCTGGCGCTGTTGCTTCTGGCGGCGACGCTCGCGGTCGCGGTGGCACGGCCGCCGTATCTCTCGGAGGCAGTCGCGGCCTCCGCGAGTGGCTTGCTTCTCGTGATTGTCGGCGCTATAGGGCTTTCAGGGGCGGCCGATGCTCTTCGGGATCTGGGGCCGACGGTTGGCTTTCTGGCGGCCATGCTGCTGATCGCCGAGGGGTGCCGGCGCGAGGGATTGTTCGACGCGATGGGGGCGCTGATGGCCCGGGGCTCGAGGGGAAGCCCGCAGCGGCTGCTCGCGTTCGTGTTCGTGATCGCTGCGGCGATCACGGCGGTCCTCAGCCTTGACGCGACGATCGTGCTGCTTACGCCCGTCGTGTTCGCGACGGCGGCGCGGATGCGGAGGAGCGCCAAGCCGTACGTTTATGCGTGCGCGCACCTGGCCAACTCGGCGTCGCTGCTGCTGCCGGTGTCCAATCTCACCAACCTCTTGGCGTTCCACGACAGCAAGATCTCGTTCTTGCGTTTCGGGGCTCTGATGGTGCTGCCGACCATGGCGGCGGTGGGCGTGGAGTGGGTGGTGTTCAGACGCTTCTTCGCGGTCGATCTCGAACGCCCGCGCCACGCGGGTCAGCGGCCAGCGCGACCGGAGTTGCCGCGCTTCGCGGTCGCGGTGCTCGCGTTGACGCTGGCGGGATTCGCGCTGAGCTCGGTGGTGGGAATCGAACCGGTGTGGTTCGCCGCCGCGGGCGCCGTGGCGATCACAATCCCGGCGCTCCTCCGCAAAACGGCCACGCCGGCGACGCTCGTACGCGCCTCCGAGCCCGGGTTTCTGATCTTCGTCCTCGGGCTCGGGGTGATCGTTCAGGCGGCGAGCGTCAACGGTCTGGACACGGCGGTCCGCGCCGTGCTCCCGACGGGCAGTTCGCTACCCGCCCTGCTCGCGATAGCCGCCCTGAGCGCCCTCTTGGCCAACCTCGTCAACAACCTCCCGGCGACGCTGATGCTCGTCCCCGTGACCGCCGTCGCCGGCACCGGACCGGTCCTGGCGACGCTGGTCGGCGTCAACGTCGGTCCCAACCTCACCTACGTCGGATCGCTCGCCACGTTGCTGTGGCGCCGCGTGCTGCGCGCCGAGGACTCCGACGTGGAGCTGGGCGAGTTCCTTCGCCTCGGCGCGCTGACGGTCCCGCCGGCGCTCGTCGCCGCGACCGTGCTCCTATGGTTCGCTCTCAAGGTCTGAACCGATATGCGCGCGCTCGTCTGGATCATTGAGGACACGTGGGAGGCCACGGTCGCCGAGGCCGCCGCGTTCCTGCCGGGCGATGCGGATATCACGCTGCTGCACGTCGCGAGCACCGAACCCGAAACCGTCGCCCGCGCGGCGCGCCGCGGCCTGCTGGGCCGACACCCACCTCCACCCGCGATCCCGGGGCCGCTGCGCGAGATCTCCGAGCACGCCGCCAACGAGCTGCTCACCGAAGCGCAGATGCGCCTGGGACGCCCAGCCACGCTCGAGGCGCGCCGCGGCCGGATCGAACGCGAGGTCGTGGCCGCCGCCGAGGGCATGGACGTCCTGGTCCTCGCCCGCGACGGCGACCGCGAGCGGCTCGGACCGCGCAGCCTTGGTCCCGCGACGCGCTTCGTCATCGACCACGCACCCTGCCAGGTGCTGCTCATCTGGCCCGACGTCGCTCCCGAGCTGACGACGATGCCACCGCCACCGTCGCGCGGGGCCCCTCCGCCCGGATCTGGCCCCAGGTAAGCCCGCCGTCAGGACTGCAGGCTGAATGGCGGGTATCGGTCGGTGATCAGTAGGAAGGCGTAGGCCGCGACGCGGTTGTGCCAGCGGATCACGCCCTCGATGAAGTCGAACAGCGAGCGCGGGTAGCGGCCCGTGAAGAGGATCGCGAACCAGGCGAAGATGGCGGCGAGCAGCGCACCGATCGTGAGGAAGAACAACACGATGTAGTGAGGGATCGCGAGCAGCCACTTGACGAGCGGCATTCCGCGCATGAGGTCGTGCTCGGCGTCGGGATAGGGGAAGTTCAGCCGGACTGCCTGCTGCTCGTCGGTCGAGGGGTAGCGGTCGTCCATCAGCGCGAAGTAGATCGCGATCCGGTTGCTGAAGCGGGTCAGCTGAAGGTTCCAGTCGTACCACCAGCGCGGGTACTTCTTGCGAAACAGCAGCATCAACAGCACGGGGATGACCAGGATCCCGATGCCGCCCCCGGCGAACCGGGCGCCGCTGCCTCCGGCACTGGCGCCGAAGCTCCCGCCCTCGAGCGTCGCGGCGAGGATCGCGATCGGGATGATCGTGAAGATGCGAAGAGCCGTGGTGAGGCGGTTGAGGTGGCGGTCGGGATAGTCGACCGAGAAGGTGAGCGGGTAGTCGTGGCTACCGCTCGGCGGGACTGCGTCGCCCGGCGAAGGTGGAGGCGTCTGTCCTAGATCCATGGTGATCCCCTGTCTGTCAGGTGTACGGCGTACACTCTGCTGCGAACTATAGGTGTACGGCGTACACTTGTCAACCACGATGACCCAAGAGGCGAACACCCGCCGGACACGCCTGAGCAGAGCGCTCGTGCTCCAGACTGCCGTGGCGCTCGCGGACAAAGACGGGCTAGACGGGTTCAGCATGCGCCGGCTCGCGCAAGAGCTCGGCGTGGTGCCGATGGCGCTCTACAAGCACGTGGCGAACAAGGATGAGCTCCTCGATGGCATGGTCGACATCGTCTTCGGCGAGATCGAGTCTCCCCCGATCGACGACGACTGGAGGTCGGCCATGCGACGCCGGGCGATCTCGGCGCGCGACGCGCTCACGCGCCATAGCTGGGCGATCGGGCTTATGGAGACGAGGAACCCCGGGCCGGCCAACCTGCGAAACCACGACGCGGTGATGGGCTGCCTACGCGAGGCGGGCTTCTCGTTCGAGACCGCGATCCACGCCTACTCGGTCCAAGACGCCTACATATACGGGTTCGCGCTGCAGGAGAGGACGCTCGGGTTCCAAGCGCCCGGCGACGCCGGACGGGCCGCACAGAGACGAGCGCACGCGATCGGCGCGCTCAACCATTACCCGTATCTCGCCGAGATCGCAGCCAAGCTCCCCGAGTCCGGATACGACAACGCCGTCGAGTTCGCGTGGGGGCTCGACCTAATCCTCGACGGCCTCGACCGCCGGCGTCTCACGGCCCGACGGTAACCCAGGACCTCATCTCGCGAGCGCGTCTCGTCCCCGGATGTGTCGCTCGAGTCGATCGAACGCGTTCGGGACGCCGCCGAAGCGGTCGAGGCGCCGCTCCCAGCTGCACCTGTACTCATCGACCGGCCTGCGCGATCCGACGACTCGCCACGCCGCTCCGACGACTCGCCACGCCGCTCCGACGACTCGCCACGCCGCTCCGACGACTCGCCACGCCGCTCCGACCCGGACTCGTCGACGTGCAAACCCACCGCCGATGGCCTGATCCTATGAGTTCGGTAAGGGTTGCTTCCTGGCTCGTAACCGAGGAGTGACGCTCGCGATATGTAATGCAAGCACCGCCACGCACACGAGACGGTGCCGATGACAACGAAACAAGAGAAGCAGTAACCGGCAAATCCGCGGGGGCGCACTTCGCCATGTTCGGCGGAGCCTTCTAATCCGATCGCGGGCCCTGCCCGCGACAGAGATCGTAAGTCGGCAAACGCCCGTCCTTTGATCTGGGGCGCGACGGACGCTGCTCTCAGGGCGCTCGCAGTGGGCGCCGCCAACAGGAGACTTAATGACATCGCGCACGCGTGACCGTGCGGGCTTGGATAGCCCGCGCGAACTTGAGCTGACCGTCCGTCCACGCCGGGGAGGACACAGCGCAGGCCTGACCGAAGTAACCACCGATCAGGCTGGTCGGCCGCGTTCCGGTGGACTGGTTAGGGCGCTACCGAGGCGCGATCGTGTAGCGCTGGCGGCGCTCGCCGCGTTGTGGCTCGTCTCTTCCGTGTTCTTCTGGCTGTGGTGGCTCGAGCCCGGGCATCAGGCCACTCTCGGCGGCCTGGTCGTGAATAGTGTGGTGCTCGCGTTCGACCTCGTCATGGTGCCGGCGTGGTTCTTCTTCTTCGTGCTGCGGATGCGCCGCTCGGTCCCGGCGCTCGAGGTGCCGGAGCTGCGAACCGCGATCATCGTCACTAAGGCTCCATCGGAGCCGTGGCCGCTCGTACGGACGACGCTCGAAGCGATGCTCAGGCAGGAGTTCCCCTACCCGTACGACGTCTGGCTGGCCGACGAGCGACTGACCGAGGAGGTGATCGACTGGTGTGCTCTGCATGGCATCCGGATGTCCAGCCGCGAGGGCGTGGCCGAATACCACAACTCGAAGTGGCCGCGCCGGACCAGGTGCAAAGAGGGCAACCTCGCGTTCTTTTACGACAACTGGGGATATCGCGACTACGACGTTGTGGCCCAGCTCGACGCCGATCACGTCCCGGCACCCGATTACCTGTCGCAGATGGTCGCGCCGTTCGCGGATCCGCGCGTCGGCTACGTGGCAGCGCCGAGCATCTGTGACCGCAACGCCGACTCCTCGTGGTCGGCCCGCGGGCGCCTGTACGCCGAAGCCGTCCTGCACGGGTCGACGCAGGCCGGGTCCAACGCCGGCTTCGCCCCGAGTTGCATCGGCTCCCACTACGCGGTTCGCACCGCCGCGCTCCAGGAGGTTGGCGGTCTCGGCCCAGAGCTCGCCGAGGACTTCTCGACCACGCTCATCCTGAGCTCCCACGGCTGGCAAGGCGTGTTCGCGATGGACGCAGAGGCCCACGGCAACGGCCCCGATTGCCTCGCCGACTGCGTGACGCAGGACTTCCAGTGGGCCCGCAGCATGACGAGAGTCCTGCTGACAGTCACCCCGAAGTATTGGAAGGGCCTCAGCGTCCGTGCGAAGGCCAGGCTCGCGGGCTGCCAGCTTTGGTACCCGCTGCACACGGTCGTCATGCTGGTGATGGTGCTCTTGCCGGCGTGGGCGCTGCTCAGCCACGCGCCGCTCGTGCGCGTCGGCGTCGGCGCGTTCTACCTGCACTTCATTCCGGTTGGCCTGGTGTTGCTCGCGACCGTGCTGCTGCTCCGCATCCGCGGGCTGCTGCGGCCTTCGAACGCGCCAGTGATCAGCTGGGAGTCGATTCTGTTCCAGCTCGTGCGCTGGCCATGGGCGCTGATCGGATGTGTGAACGGCCTATGGGGCTGCGTCACTGGACGGGAGGATGGATTCAAGGTGACGCCCAAGCGCAGTGGCGGAGAGCAGCCGCTTCCCCTTCGCGTGATCTTGCCCTACCTCTTTCTCGCGGCTGTGTCGATCCTTCCCGTGCTCCTCGTCAGCAACCCGGGCGCCGCCCGCGGCTATTACTTCTGGGCGCTGTTGAACGGCACCACCTACCTGCTCGTGTCGATCGCCGTCGTCGCGCTTCACATTGCGGAGAACAGGGGGCACAGCAATCTGCGATCGACGCTTCGCTTCGCCGGCGCGAGGTCGGTCGCGATCGCGACGGTCGCGGCGGCACTTGTGTTCGCGGCCGCCCTGCACGGCCGCCAGGGGCTCGAGGGCATGACGTGGCCCGGACAGCATGAGTTGGCCGCGCAGCAGTTCGTGTCACCTCAACCGGCCGTTGCCGCCGCGCACTCGAGTGTCGATGTGGGCGTCACCACCACCCCTCTCGCCAGCAATGGCTCGCGACCGTGGACCGCGCGCGACCTCTGGACGGTCAATGCGTTCGAGCGCGACATCCACAAACACGCCAACGTCGTCATGTGGTACGCGGACTGGCAGCACTCCGCACCGTCACTCACGCAACTGCGCCTGATCGAGCGTCGCGGGAGCATTCCCGAGATCACCTGGGAGCCCTGGGACTCCACCAAGGCCCTGCGGGCCCCGCAGCCGAAATATGCGCTGCGCAACATTGTCGACGGTAAGTTCGACGGCTATATCCGCACTTGGGCTCGGGCGCTGGCAGCGTACGGCAAACCCGTCCGGCTGCGCTTCGCCCAGGAGATGAACGGCAACTGGTACCCCTGGGGGGCGGGGACGAATGGCAACACCCCCGCCGAGTTCGTCGCCGCCTGGCGACACGTACATGACATCTTCGCCGCCGCCGGGGCGACCAACGTGAAGTGGGTCTGGAGCCCAGTCTCCGGGGCGCCGAGGCAGTACTTCCCGGGCCTTCGGTACGTGAACCGGCTGGGCGTGACGTGCTTGAACGGTGGTACGGCCGCATTCACCGAGGGATGGCGGAGCTTTGCCGCCATCTGCGGCGAGTCGATCCAGCAACTGCATGCCCTCGCGCCGCGACTGCCGATCGACCTCTCCGAGGTCGCGAGTGCCGAGGCCGGCGGCAACAAGGCCGCCTGGATCAAAGGCATGTTCACGTTCCTCGCCGACCACCCCGAAGTGAAGTCGTTCATCTGGTTCGACCTCCGCAAGCAGGCTGACTGGCCGATCCAGAGCACCCGCGCGGCCGAGCAAGCGATGATGGCCGGGGTGCGGAGCGCCCGCTACGACTGAATGCGCCAGGCGGGTCTTCGCCGGAAACCGGCCCGAGTACGATTGACGCATGTGCAGCCACGAGGAATGGCAGAACCTCAGGCGCCGGGTCGAGCAGGCCGTCGACGACGGCCAACTGCGGGAGTTCGTGGAAGACGTCACCGCCCGCGTCGAGGCGTTCATGGACGACCTCAAGCGCTCGGGATGCTGGTCGGAGGACGCAGAGTGGGTCCACGGGCGCGGTCGGCGTTCGAGGACCGAGTGGGTTGCCTGAGCCAGTCTGCCGAACCGACGCATCGAAAACTAGAGCGTAGGTAAAGTGCCGCTCACAGCGGACGCAGGAGGACGTGAAGATGTGGCAGCGAACCTCGCTCATCGGGCCGGAGTGGGCCCTCAGCCTGATGCTGGTCGGAGCCAAGCGGTTGTTACGGGCAGGAGGCCTCAGCTTGTTGCTCGCGGGAACCGTCGGCCTGTGTCTCGCGCCGGCGGCGCTCGCCCAGGGACCTGGCGTGGCCCAGACGTGCACGACCCCGACCACCGGCACCGCCACGGCACCGAACCGACCTTGCTGGGTGCCCGGGATCTACAGCGGCGACTACACCGGAACCAGCGATACCGACTACTACACGCAGGCGGCCGGCCACCCCTACGAGGGCGTGACCGACTTCACGGTGGCCAACACGAACGGCGTGCCCGACGACGACATCACGGGCGTCCGAGTGGACATTCCACCGGGACTCATCTCCGATCCGCAGGCGACGCCGCGGTGCACGAGCGCGGAGTTTCCGAGTTGCCCCACGTCGACGCAGCTCGGCGTGGTGCAGATGGAGCTCTACACCGCGGGCACCGATCAGTGGTTCGGCGCGTCGGTCTACAACATGAGTCCGCCGGCCGGCAAGGTCAGCGACTACGCGTTCAACATCCCGGTCGTGAACGTCCGCACCGACGTCATCGGTGGGATCCGGTCGGCCTCAGACGACGGGCTCTACTTCACGATCGCGGTGCCGTCGTCGGTGCTACCGGCCGAACTCGTCCGCTCCGCGCTGATCTTCTGGGGGGTGCCCGGCGATTCGGCGCACACTCCCGATCTCGGCTGGTCTTGCGCGGGAACGCTTGACCTGAGCGACCCGGAGTGCACGCCTCCGCCCAGCGGAACCACCTACGACCTGTCGGGTACGCCGTTCTTGACCCTGCCCAGCGGCTGCCTGCCCGCCGGCCAGGTGAGCACTCTGACGCTGACCGACTCGAGCGGCGCGGTCGGCCGGGCCACCGGTGCCACGCCCGTCCCGGCCACCGGTTGCGCCAGCGTCCGCTTCGACCCTTCGATCACGCTGACGCCCAGTACGACCCGGTCGGATTCGCCGGCGGGCGTGCGCGTGGACCTGCACGTCCCCCAGGACGAGAACCCCAACGATCTCGCGACCTCGGATCTGAAGACCGCCGTCGTGACGCTGCCGCCGGGCATGACGCTCGACCCCTCGGCCGCCAACGGCCTGTCCGCCTGCTCGCCGGCGCAGTTCGGTCTCGGGTCGGACGCTGCTCCAACGTGTCCAGCGGGCTCCCGGCTCGGGACGGTCGAGATCGACACGCCCGTGCTGCCCAACCCACTGACCGGCACGGTCTACCTCGGCTGCGATAGGAGCTCGAGCGCGACCCCGTGCGCGCCCGCCACTCCGGGCGGACCACTGGTCGCGAGCCTCTACCTCTACGCAACCGCGCCCGGCCAGGGGCTCGATCAGAAGCTGGTCGGGACGGTCAGCACCAATCCCTCGACCGGAAAGGTGACCACCACATTCGCGAACGAGCCGCAGGTCCCGTTCAACGACCTCATCCTGAATCTGGGCGGCGGCCCCACGGCGGCCATCGCCAACCCGCTGCAGTGCGGACGCGCGGTCACGACCACCTCGATCGCGCCGTACTCGGGCACCGCCGCCGCCGCCCCGACATCGACGTTCACCGTCGATGCAAACGGCGCCGGCGCCGCGTGCGCTAAGCCGACTGCGTTTGCCCCCGGGTTCTCGGTGAGCGCCGGCACTTTCGCCGCGGGCGCTTTCGACGATCCCTTCACGGCGACCATCACTCGCGCCGCCGAGCAACAGTACCTGGGGCGAATCTCGCTCCAGTTGCCGCCGGGGCTGGTGGGGATTCTGGCTAGTGTGCCCGAGTGCCCAGGGCCCCAGGCGGCGGACGGCGACTGCCCCAGCGCATCGCGAATCGGAACGTCAAGCGTGCTCGCCGGGGCGGGAACCGATCCGATCTCGCAGTCAGGACCGGTCTACCTGACCGGCCCATACGCGGGCGCGCCGTTCGGGCTCTCGATCGTCGTGCCGGCCGTGGCCGGACCGTTTGACCTCGGTACCGCGCTCGTTCGCGCCGCGATCGAGGTCGACCGCACCGACGCTCACATCTCGGTCGTGTCCGACCCGCTGCCGCAGCTCGTCGGCGGCGTGCCGTTGCGGCTGCAGCGCGTGAGCGTGAGCATCGACCGATCGGGGTTCATGCTCAACCCGACCAGCTGCGCGCCGCTGGCGATCGGAGCGACGATCACATCGACCCAGGGGGCGAGCGCCGCCGGGACGAGTCCGTTTCAGGCCACCGGCTGCGGGGCGCTCGGGTTCTCGCCCGCGCTGCGGGTCGCGCTGAGCGGCAATCGCCAGACCACCGCCGGGGGCCACCCGACCCTGACCGCGGCCATCACGTCGAGCCTCGGGCAGTCCAACCTTCGCTCCGCGAGCGTGACGTTGCCGCTCTCGCTCGCGCTCGACCCCCGCAATTCGGCGAATGTCTGCTCGGTCGCCGCCAGCGACAGCGACAGCTGCTCAGCCGATACCGCGGTGGGTACGGCGCGGGTTATCACGCCGCTGCTCAGTCAGCCGCTGACCGGGACCGTCTATCTGGTGCAGGGGATCCGCACCGCCCCGAACGGTCAGCAGCTACGCACGCTGCCGGCGCTCCTCATCCCGCTGCGTGGCGGAGGCGTGGCGATCGATCTGCGCGGACAGACGTCGGTCGATTCCCGCAGCCGGCTGGTGACGAAATTCCCGAGCGCTCCCGATGTGCCGTTCTCCAGTTTCGCCCTGACGATCAACGGTGGCGGGCACGGGATCCTCGTGGTGACCGGGAACGCGAACCTGTGCAAGGGGCAGCCGACCGCGCTCGCCGCATTTGGGTCACAGAGCGGCGCCACGAAGGGCCTCGCGGTGACGATCGGCGTGCCCTGCGCCAAGCGTGCCATCGTCGAGCGAGTCCGCGTTGTCGGTCACAAGGTCCGCGTCCTCGTCAGGGTGCCGTCCGCGGGACGCCTGCGCGTCGGCGGGGCCGGTCTCGCCACGGTCAGCCGCAGGATCCGCCAGGCGAGGGTGGTCGCGCTGACCCTCCGGCTCAGCGGCCGGGGCGCGGCGCGGCTTCACCGCCGACGGAACCTGAAGATGCGGATTCTGATCCGCTTCACCCCGAGCGGCTGGCCGACCCAGACCATCACCACGCGGGCGATCACGATCACCTAGCCCACCGACGTCGACGACCGCTTCGGGTTGCGGGCGCCTCTACCTGCCAAAGTCCGTCGTATGCCTGAAGATCACTTCGGCGAACGCGTGGCGCGGCGCTACGACGAGGCCGTGGCCGAGATGTTCGACGATTCGCTGGTCGCTCCCGCCGTCGATTTTCTTGCCGACCTGGCCATCCCGGGTCGTGCGCTCGAGCTGGGGATCGGCACCGGTCGGATCGCATTGCCCCTCGCCGAGCGCGGCGTCGAGGTTCACGGCGTCGACCTCTCGCCGGCGATGGTTCAACGCCTCCGGGCCAAGCCCGGAGGCGCGGAGATCCCGGTCGCGATCGGCGACTTCGCGACCACGGTGCTCACGGGCAAAGTTCGTCCTCGCGTATCTCGTTTTCAACACGATCATGAATCTCACGACCCTCGACGAGCAGGTGGCGTGCTTTCAGAACGTATCGGCGCATCTGGAGGAGGGCGGCCGGTTCGTGGTGGAGGTGGGAGTGCCGCAGCTTCGGCGCCTCCCGCCGGGCGAGACCATCAGACCGTTCGCGATCAGCGACACCCATCTCGGCTTCGATGAGTACGAAGTGGCGTCGCAGAGCCTGGTCTCCCACCACTACTCGGTCACCGACGGGAAGCTCGAGGTCCGCTCCATCCCGTTCCGCTACGTGTGGCCGTCGGAGCTCGACCTGATGGCTCGGCTGGCCGGCATGAGGCTGTGCGAGCGCTGGAGCAGTTGGCGGCGCGAGCCGTTCACCGACGAGAGCACCGCACACGTCTCGGTGTGGGAAAAGGTGGCGCCTGTGGTAGACATTCAGAACCTTCCGCCGGCGCCGTAGACGCCTTAACCCCACGATCACCCGGCGACTTGACGGTGACCTCACAGTTCACATCCGACGATTTCGCCAGGCGCATGGAACGCGCAGTCACGTTGGCCACCGACGCCGGGCTGACCGGCGTGCTCGTGACGCCGGGTCCCGACCTCACGTACTTCACCGGGTACGAGCCGACCGCAATCACCGAGCGGATAACGATGCTCGTGATCCGGGCCGGCGCGGATCCGGCGATGATCGTGCCGACCCTCGAGCGCCCCGACGCGGAGTCCGCCCCGGGCGCGAGAGCGGTCTCGCTCACCGACTGGGGCGACGACGGCGATCCCTACGAGGCGGCGGCGAGCCTGCTCGACTCGCGGGGTCGCTACGCCGTCTCCGACTCGGCCTGGGCGATGCACGTGCTCGGCCTTCAGCAGGCGATGCCCGACTCGGGCTACGTGTCGATGACCTCGGCGCTTCCGACGATCCGCGCGATCAAGGACGCCCACGAGCTCGAACTGCTGGCCGCCGCAGGAGCCGCGGTCGATGCCACGTTCGAGGAGATCGTCCGCACGTCGTTCGCCGGGCGCAGCGAGATCGAAGTGTCCGAGGAGCTTTCGAGCCTTATGCGCAAGCACGGCCACTCGAGCATCGAGTTCGCGCTCGTCGGTTCCGGGCCCAACGGCGCCAATCCTCACCACGAGGTCGGTCAGCGGACGATCGAAGAAGGCGACATCGTCGTGATGGACTTCGGCGGCGTCAAGGACGGCTACTCGTCAGACGTCACGCGCACCGTTCACGTGGGCGAGCCGAGCGACGAGGAGCGGAACGTCTACGAGGTCGTCCGCAGCGCCCAGCAGGCCGCCTTCGAGGCCGTTCGTCCGGGGATCGCCTGCCAGGAGATCGACCGGGTCGCGCGCAAGGTGATCGCCGACGCTGGCTACGGTCAGCAGTTCATCCATCGCGTGGGGCACAGCATCGGCCTCGCCGCGCATGAGCCGCCGTACATGGTCGAAGGGGAGAGCCTCCCGATCGAAGCGGGGATGTGCTTCTCGATCGAGCCGGGGATCTACCTCCGGGGTCGCTTCGGCGTGCGGATTGAGGACATCGTCGCCGCGACCGACGGCGGCGCACGCCGGCTGAACAACACCAGCCGCGAGCTGCACATCGTCAGCTGAAACTGACGGACGCGGTCCCGGCTCCGCCACGGGCCGGCGGAGGTCAACCGCGGTCGACGGGTTCGCCGGACGGACGGTCGCGGTGAGCACCTGCCGGGATCTGACCGTCGTCCGAGTCCGCACGGTGAGCGCGGTCGCGGACGATCTCCCTGACCTCGTGACCGAGGCCGATCGACGGTCCGCCAATCAGCTCCCAGGCGCGCGCGATCCCGATCAGAAAGCACACGATCACCAGTACCGCGATGCCATCCGCGGCCGAGTGATTGTGGCTGCGTGCAATCAGCCGCGCCGCGTAGTAAAGCTGGAAGACGAGGGTGACGGCGAGGCCGATCAGGAATAGAGCGTCGCGTTGGGCGACGGGCTGGACTCGGCGAACGCGTGCGATCGACAGCAAGGAGCCGATCACAAAGAACAGACCGAGCAGGCTGACGATGAGGGCCGTCCACCCGAGCCCGCCGAACGGGATCAGCGCGAACAGCGAGATCGCGAAGGCGTTGGTGAACGAGGTCAGAGCCGCCGCGGCCCGAACCCGGTGTACCTGGTCCGCATCCTCGGCGGTGAGACGCTCATGTTCGACCGAGATCGCGACGAACAGCAGACCGATCAGCGCCCCGGCGACGCCGGCGGACGCGACGAAGAAGTCGTGCAGCGACGGTGGCGTCACGGCGCTGCCCAGTATGGCCGCTGGCCCTCGCCCACGCCGTCACGGCGTCGGAGAAAGCGCTCGCGACGGCCACGGTCTGAAACTCGTCCGCGAAGATCATGCTAGGAATCTCGGGAAGCGCTGACGCGAAGGAGCCCGCCGTGACCGACTACATGAACATCCCCACCGACCTGCCCATCCCCGAGGACGACGGCGCGGCCGATCACCTCCCGGGCACCGCGATGCCGCACATCGAGCTGCGCAGCACCTCAGGTCGAACCGTCGCGCTCGATCAGCTCGGACCCGGCAGGACCGTCGTCTACATCTATCCCCGCAGTGGGGTTCCCGGCGAACCCCTGCCGGAGGGCTGGGACGCGATCCCCGGCGCGCGAGGATGCACCCCCGAGGCGTGCGGCTTTCGCGATCACCACGCCGAGCTACGCGCCGCCGGCGCGGCCAACGTCTACGGCCTGTCCTCGCAGGACACCGACTACCAGTCGGAGCTCGTCGACCGCCTCCATCTGCCCTTCGAAATCCTCTCGGATCCTGAGCTCGCGCTCGTCGACGCGCTCGGCCTTCCGACGTTCATCGCCAACGGCGGACCGCTCTACAAACGCATCACGCTGATCGTCGCCGACGGCCAGATCGAGCACGCCTTCTACCCGATATTCCCGCCCGATCAGCACGCTTCGGAGGTCCTCGAGTGGCTCTCCGCGCGTGGCTAACCTTGATGTAGATGGCGAAAACGTGGATTCTGAAGACAGAGACCAAGGGCACGGGCGCGGAGATGGTCCCGCTCGAAAGCGTCCTCCGGAAGGGCTCCGACACCGTTCCGGACTTTGCCCTGCCGGCGCTTCGAGAGCCGGCAGGCGATCCGGAGGAGTCGCGACGGCCGCACCTCTTCAAGGTCGTCGACGTGATGACTCGCGAGGTGCTCGCTGAGGACGCCGACGCGCGCACGACGGTCGAGGTCCTCGAGGACGTTCCCAGCATCGTCGACGTGACCGTCTACGTCTGGGACGCGAAAGCCGAGCGCTGGCGGATGCTGACGTTCGGCGAAACGAAGGCGCTGTGGGAATACCGCGGCCAGCTTCAGGAGCAGGCCGAACCGGCGGGGTCCTCTTCGGCTTGACATTAGTGTTGCGGTTATGCAACATCTGTGTTGCGTGGCCGTCCGGAAACCGTCCGCGGCAAAGCAGCCGGTCGTCGATGAAGAGCTCAGACGAGCGACGATCGCGGTTCTC
The DNA here is from genome assembly GCA_963810015.1 of uncultured Solirubrobacterales bacterium. Taxonomy (GTDB): domain Bacteria; phylum Actinomycetota; class Thermoleophilia; order Solirubrobacterales; family Solirubrobacteraceae; genus Palsa-465. The sequence continues at coordinate 837,311 of CAWEMC010000024.1, read as the reverse complement.
GGCGAGCGCGGGTTCGGCGGGCTGACGCTCGAGCGGGTCGCCGAGGTCGCCGGCCGCGCGCGGACGACCCTGTGGCGTCAGGGACTGACCCGCGAGGAGTTGCTGGGCGCCCTCGTCCAGGAGCTCGCCGAGGACTTCCGCTCGACGATGTTCGCGGTGCTGACCTCCGGTGGCAGTGGCCGGGAGCGTCTGGAGCGGGGTCTCGAGGCGCTGTGCGAGTTGCTCGATCGCCACCTGCCACTCATGCTCGCGACCGACGAGGCCTTTCACCAGGACACCGGTCCCGGGGGGCCGCCCGACTACCTACATCCGTTCATTCGCTTTATCCGCGAAGGAGCGCAGGACGGCTCGCTGCCCGCTTCGGGGGATCCGGTCGCGACCGCGGACATAGCGTTCAACGCAGTGGCGTGGCCGTACGTCCACCTGCGAGGCCGCCACGGATGGCCGCCGGATCAGGCTCGGGACCGCGTCGTCGACGTCGTGATGAACGGAGTCGCCGGGCGGACGGCGCGGCCCAGCTCGCGAAAACCACGAAGGGAGCAATCATGACAATGACCCTGCCCTACCGGGAGCCGCTCGTCCCGCTGGAGCCGCGCGAGCGGCAGATCCCCGAGCCGCCACGACGCGGCGAACCCGGCGGTCCGCCATGCCGGATCTGCGCGGGCCGTGTCACGCCCGTCGTGTGGTCCGACGACAACTGGACGTTGCATCCGCCGGTCGGCGGCAGCCTCCCAGGCGCGGTCTGGGTGGCCAGTCGGGTCCACGTCGACTCGTTCGCCGATCTGTCCCCCGAGCTGGCCGCGGACTTCGGCCGACTCGCCGCTCGCGTGGAGCGCGCCATCCTGTCACTTGGGAACGTTGCCCGCGTCCACCTCTACCGCTGGGGCGATGGCGGTGGGCATTTTCACGTCTGGTTCATACCGCGGCCACTCGGAATGGTCGAGGCTTCCGGGATGATGTTGCCGCTGTGGGAGGACGTACTGCCGAACGTCCCCGACGAGGAGCTGGCGGCCGCGGCCGAGCGCGTCGCGGCGGCGATGTGACCGAGCCGCGCCAACTGGCTCGCCGGCTCGGCACCGGTGACGCCGTGATCATCGGGCTCGGTTCGATGATCGGGGCGGGTGTGTTCTCGGCGTTCGGGCCGGCCGCCGCGGCCGCGGGTGCCGGTCTTCTGATCGGACTTGCGGTCGCCGCCGCGGTCGCCTACTGCAACGCGGTCGCCTCCGCCCAATTGGCCGCGCAATATCCGACGTCCGGCGGCACCTACGTCTACGGCCGCGAGCGCCTGGGGGCGTGGTGGGGCTTCATCGCCGGCTGGGGCTTCGTGATCGGAAAGACGGCGTCGTGCGCGGCGATGGCGCTCACGTTCGCGTCGTACGCGGTCGCCGGCCCGCGCTGGGTCCAGCGCCTCGTGGCGGTGGCCGCGGTAGTGGCGCTGAGCGCGGCAAACTACCGCGGGATCTCTCGCACGGCTCGGCTCGCGCGCGTGCTGGTCGCGGTCTCGGTCATCGCGTTGCTCGTCGTGATCGTCACGATCGCGACCAGCGGCAACGCCGATGCGTCCCGGATCGGGGGCCTGTCGTCGCTCGGCAGCGGCGGGCTGCACGGCGTGCTCCAGGCCGCGGGCCTGCTGTTCTTCGCGTTCGCCGGTTACGCGCGAATCGCGACCCTCGGCGAGGAGGTCCGGGACCCCGCGCGCACGATCCCGCGGGCGATCCCGTTGGCGCTGGCGATCACCGTGGTGCTGTACCTCGCCGTCGGCGTCGTCGCGCTCGCCGCAGCGGGGCCAACCGCGCTGGGGGCGAGCACGCGTCCGCTGGCCACGGCCGTCCGCGCGGTCGGGGAAAGCTGGGCGCTGCCGGTCGTACGGATCGGAGCCGCGGTCGCAAGTCTCGGTGCGCTTCTAGCCCTGATCGCGGGCATCGGGCGCACGGGGCTGGCGATGGCTCGCAACCGCGATCTGCCACGCTGGCTCGCGTCGGTGCACGGGACCTATCAAGTGCCCGACCACGCCGAGATCGCGGTCGGGGCGGCGGTGGCGGTGCTGGTGCTGACGACCGACCTGCGCGGGGCGATCGGGTTCTCCTCGTTCGGGGTGCTCGTCTACTACGCCGTAGCCAACGCCTCCGCGTTCACCCAGCGCGCCCCGCACCGCCGGTGGCCGCGCGCCCTGAACGTCGTCGGGCTCGTCGCCTGCCTCGTGCTGGTCGCGTCGCTCCCGGCGGGAGCGATCCTCGCCGGATTGGTGATGCTCGCGGTCGGCGTCGCCGGCCGTGCGCTCTCGAGGCTCGGCTCGGCGAGGTCGACGCCTTAGCGCGGCTCAGAGCAGCTGGCCTGGCGTGAGCTGCCGATTCAGCAACTCCTTGAACCTGATGGGGTCGCCAGCCGTGTAGCGGCGGCAGAGCTCGAGGCCGGCCGGATAACAAGACTCGTAGGGACGCCATACGCGAGCCTTCAAGCCCTCGAGCGAGCGCGCGACGAAATGATCGTTTTCGAGCATCCACCGCCTCGCGTACGCGTCCACCTCGTCGGTCCCCACCTCTCCCTCGTCGAGCATGATCGCGATGTTCGGACGGACACCGTGCAGGAGCCGCTCGGCTTTGCGAACGGCGCGTGAGGTCTCGATGTCGAACGGGATGCCGAGCGGACGCAGGCAACGCGCCGCGACGTCCTCGGCCTCGTCCCCGAGCAGCGCCTCGAGCGCGAGGCAGGCGATCCCCTCTGACAGCAGCGCCTGGGGAGTCGGATAGACAAATACGCCCAGCTCGACGTATCCGCGGGCCGCGGCGAGGTTTGCGTCCTTGCACGCGTGCTCGGTGTGGTGGCCGGGGTAGGCCTCGTGGCTGACCAGCTCCAGCAGCCACCAACCGGTGATCGGAAGCTCCTCGTTGATCGCGATACGCGTGCGCAAAGAGCCCAAGTAGTCGGCATTTCCAGCGAAGTGCCTGTCGGTCACGAGCTCGAACGCGACCTCCTCGCCGGGTGGGAGGCCGAACAACTCGTCACTGCGGCGGCGGAGCTCATCGGTGAGCGCGAGCATCCCCGGCAGCAGCTTCTCCCGCGGAATGCGGTGGGTCCGGCTCCAGCGACCGTAACGCTCGCGAACGTCGCCCCGGCCCGGAAGGACCCGACCGAGCCTGGCGTGAGCGTCCTCGAACTGTTCGTCGGGCACGAGTGCGACCTTCGCCCCGTGGCAGCGCTCGACGAGCTCGCGGCAGGTGAACCGCTCTCCTCCCAGCCACGCGAGCGCGACGGACATCGCCGACAGTTGCGCCCCCAGCCACCCGCGGCGGTCGGGATCGGACTCGGCTTTCTCGACGAGCGCGAGCAGTTCCCGAACCTGTTCGCCGAGCGCGCCGGCGCTTGGCGGCGGCTCGGCCTCGACGGCGGTCGCGAGCTCCGCCGGACCCACGTAGCTCTCGACCAGCTCGGGACAAAGCCTCCGCAGCCCCAGCACGAGCTCGAGGTACCGCTCGCCCAAGTCCATAGCCTCCCATCATTCCAGCCGGAGTGAGAACGCTTCTGGGGACTGGGGTGGTGAGAACTGCGGTGCTGTCTGCGGCGGCGCTGCTGGTCGTGCCCGTCAGCGCGGTTGCCGCGGCCGGCTTTGCGCCCGGGGTGTGGCAGGGCAAGGGCCATCTCACCGGCGGCTTCCACGGCAAGGGAGAGAACGTCCGGATCACGAAGGGTGGGGCATTTCGATTCTGCCTTCGCGAGACCCCCGGCGGCAGCGTTTCCTCGCATGGCAGCAGCTGGGTCATCAAGCCCACAGTGATCAGCGAGCAGAACTCGGCCGGCGCCATCGGCAGAGGCAAGCTCACGGGCGCTGGCCGCCTCTCCGGTCATGGTGGAGGAGTCTCGATGAGCGGCACCGACAAGCTCAAAATCACGGTCGACGTCGACGGACTCAAGATCACACTGCCGTTTTCCCTCGCGATCAAGGCGAAGCTTCCGGTAACGCACGCCACACCAAAGCGAGTGACCGGCGATATCGCCTTCGAGAACCGTCAGGCTCAGGAGAAGGCTGGTTTCACCAGCAACGAGCGCGGCACCTACACCGCCAAGCCCGTCGCTCACTGCACGGTCTAAAGCGGGCCGGGTGCGGCTCTTCGCTGGCCGGGCCCTTACCGGATCGCCGCCCGCTAGCGCCTAGAACGGAAGGCTGAGCAGCTTCACTCGGCCCGCCGGGAGCGACGCCCCGTCGTGCAAAGTCCGCCACATCGCCACCTGCGGAATCTCCACAAAGCCGTCCGGCTGCTGGACGAGGACGGGTGGCGGGATCTCGACGAACTGGTGGCGCACGTAGAGCCCGGCCCGGTTGCGGTGGCAGAACAGGATCGCGACGTCGGGCCCGAGCGTCGCCGCGCGTCGGAGCGCCTCGACGATCACGCGGTCGCCCAGGCCCTGACCGCGGTGGGCGGCTTTGACGAACACACCCCCGATCCCAACGACGGGCGCTGTTGGCCCTTCGTCGACCTGGAGCTCGGCGAGGAGCAGACCGGCGGACGCGACCAGGCGGCCGTCGACGCCGCGCAACGCCACGTGGCGGTCCTTCCTTCGCCAACTGAGCTCGGTGCCGCGGGCGTCGAACGGGTCGTCCTCGTCGCCCTCTAGCTCGGCCCGGTACGCGTCAGTCAGTGCTCCGAATTCGACGACGTCCACGGCTATCCGACGAACGCCAGCACGGCCTCGCGGAACGCCTCCGGTGCTTCGGCGGGCACGAAATGGCCGGAGTCCGCAACGCGGACGGACTGTGCCCCGGGTATCGCCTCGATGATCGGGGCCGTGTGTGCGGGCCCGCAGATCATGTCGAGCGCGCCGGTGATCACCAGCGTCGGCGCTTTCACCTGAGCGAGCAGCGGCCGGATGTCGATCGTCTGCCACAGGCCGCTCTCCCAGGCCTTCGCCGCGGCCAGGTCACAACCCCCTCCCGTCGCCAGTCTTCGATCAGACGCCTGACCTCGGGGCGGTCGGGGTCGGCCGTGTAGAGGGGCAAGACCTCCGACATCATCGCGTCGACCTCGGAGGAGTCGGTCGCGGCCAGGACCCGTTCGGTCCACGCGTCCCACGTCGCCCGCGCGGCGGGGTACCACGGCTGCCCGTCGTGTCGCGCGAGCATCTCCTGCATCTCGTTGCCAGCGGCTTCGCCCTCTTCCTCCTGACCCACGGCGCGGGCGGCGATCGCCATCGAGCTCGATCGTCTCACGACGGGCAGTCACGGCGTTTGAGCCTCGCAGGCGGGCGCGTCGCGGGTCAAGGCGCTACAGCCGCGGCCGGTGCGCGAGCAGCCCGTCTCGGTCGAGCACGGTCAGTCGCCGGCGCGAGGTCTCGATCAGCCCCAGTCCCCGCAACGTGCGCAACGCCCGGCCGGTCGACTCCAGTGAGGACGCGCTCCAGGAGGCGAGCTCCTCCTGGGAGATCGGGAGCGTCACCTCGATCGCGCCGCCGGAACCGGCGACGCCGAACCGCTCGGCGAGCTCGATCAGCCGCGCCGCGACCCGGGCGAGACTCGTGGATGTGGCGAACTCCATGCGGCGGACATCGGCCACGTGCAGCCGCGACAGCGACATGTCGAGCAGCGCGAGCGTGGCCCCGGGATGGCGGGTCAGGAACGAGCGAAGCGGCGCCATGGGTATCACGACGCCTTCGACGGCGTCCATCGCGGTCGCGTTGGCCGACCGCACCGAGTCGCGGACGGCGGTGACCTCGCCCAGCAGATCACCTGCTCCTGAGAACGCCAGCACGACCTCGCCCCCCTCCGCGGTCGTGGTGTGGATCTTCACGAGTCCGGCGACCAGGACGATCGCGCTATCGGCGTGGTCTCCCCGGCGGACGACGAGCTCGCCGGCGCCCCACCGCCTCATCCGCCCACTGTCCAGCAATTCCGTCCGTTCAGCCGGGGGCAGCGACTGCAGGAAAGTCGTTCGGGGGACGCCGGTTGCCGCCATCGCATTCGACCCTACCGCGACGTCGCGCGCCGCCCCTGCCCAACACGTCAGATGACGTGGTGAGCGGCCAGCGACGGCCTTACCTTGCCACCCATAAGCGGAACGCGTCGGGCGATCCGCAACACCGAGGAGGCACGATGAACTCCCACCTCACACTCGTACACGCGCAGGCACACCAGGACGAACTCAGCCGCGCCGCGCTCGCCGAGTATCGGCGGGAGAAGCGCATGCAGCGCAGCGGCACCGGCGCCGGGCGGCTCCGGGTGCTGTCGTTCCGCGGCATCGGCCGCCGGCCCGAGCCGACCCCGATGCCCGCGCATCGCGCCTAGCGATCAGTCGCCGCCGTCGCCCTGGCTGTTTCCGCCCCCATCGCCCCCGCCATGGTGCTTCTTGGCCCGGCCCGGCGGGGGCCCGCCGTGGCCCGGGCCCCCGCCGGGCGGTTGCGCCTGATTCGCGGGCGGGGTCGCCTTCGCCGTCTTCGGTGGCGGGGTGGCCTTCGCCGGCGCCCTGTTCTTGGCCCGCGGGGGCGCCGTTCTCCCGACCGTGGTGCTGGGCGGGGAGGTCGTTTGGTTCCGGAACAGGTTGTCCCGCGACGAGCCGCCGCCTTTGGCGACCGTGAGTGCCGCGATCACCAGCACCAACCCCGCCGTCGCGGCGAGCGAGCCGCGCCGGCTGAACCTCCGACGCGGGCGCCGGGTCAGCGGGAGTGTCGGCGCGGTGCGGGCAGCCGCCACGCCCGGACCCACCGCCACCGTCGGCGCGGTCGGGTCGAGCGCCGCCAGCAGCCGATCGCGGACCTCCTCCGCGGACTGCGGCCGGGCGCCCGGTGACTTGACGAGCATCTGGTCGATCAGCCCTGCCAGCGGCTTCGGTGTCGCCGGCGCGACGTCTCGCACCGGGCGGGGTGCGGCGTTGACGTGTTGGTGCAAGACGGCGGCCGCGAGATCGCCGGTGAAGGGCGGCGCCCCGGAGAGCGTCGCGTAGAGCACGCAACCGAGCGAGTAAATGTCCGAGCGAGCGTCAGCGGGTCGGCCAGACGCCTGCTCGGGGGCCATGTAGGCGGCGGTTCCCAGGAGCGACATGGTCTGGGTAAGCCCGGTGGCGTCGGCCGGCCGGGCGATGCCGAAGTCGAGGACCGTCACGGTTCCGTCGGGGCCGACCATCACGTTGCCCGGCTTGATATCGCGGTGAACGATCCCGGCGGCGTGGGCGGCGCTGAGCACGTCGGCGATCTGCGCGCCGATCTGCACGGCGCGCGCCGCCTCCAGGGGTGCCTCGTCGTGCAGGATCGCCGCGAGACTCTTGCCGGCGACGCACTCCATCACGATGAATCGGGTTCCGTCCTCGACGCCGGTGTCGTACACCGTCGCCACCCCCGAATGGCTCAGGGACGCGGCGGCGCGCGCCTCGCGCTCAAACCTCGCCGCCCAGACCGGATCGCCCTCCGCCAGCGCCGGCGAGAGCACCTTGACCGCCACTGTCCGCCCGAGAAGCGCGTCGGTGGCGCGGTAGACGGTGCTCATTCCGCCGCGCCCGATCACTTGCTCGAGGTCGTAGCGTCCGGCCAGCCTCGTTCGCACGACATCCATCTCACACATTGTCTCCGCCGGAGGCCCGCCTCTACCCCAATCCAGCCAATCTTGACGAAACCGCAGGTTTCAACGCTAAGAAGACCGGGGAGATGGTGTCAAAGCTCACAAGATTCGTCGCTCCGGGGAGGGATGATCTTGTCTGGTCGAACTCTTACATTCGGGACCTAGATTCGAACAGACCATGTCTTGGCCGACTTTCATACGCGTGTCGAGGCGTTCACGCCGGACCGTCGCGGCAGCGCCGCCTGAGCCTACGGCGCACGACGCGAGCCATCACTGTCATCCCGCGATGGTCGGCATCAATGTCTCGCCGGTCCACGGCCGCCATTGCATCTGCGATCGCTGCCTGGCCCAGGCTGACAAGCCCGCCTAGGACTCTCGCCGCGCCGCCGCCCCGACAAGCGGCCCGGTCCGCGGAGGCACCTGGCGTGAGAGCGCGATATAGCTGGTGCATCGCCGGATCGCCGGCGTCCGAAGCAGCTCGTTGACGAGCTCCTGGAGATGCTCGGTGTCGCGCGCGACGAGGCGGCAGATCACGTCCTGCGGGCCGCTGATCGCGTCCGCCTCGAGCACCTCCGGCATCGCGTCCATCACCGCCACCGCTTCGGCGAGGCGGCCCTGCGCCAGCTCGATGAACACGAACGCCGTGATCGTGTACCCGAGTGCGGTCGGATCCACCTCCGGGCCGAACCCCGTGATCACCCCGCGGGCCTCGAGCTTGGCGAGCCGGGCCTGCACGGTCCCGCGGGCGACCTCGAGCTGCCGGGCCACCTCGAGCAGTCCGATCCGGGGGTTCTCACGAAGGACCTCGATCAACCTCGCGTCGAGTTCATCAATGGACATTTTGCCCAGTAATCTAGCCGCTCCGCCGTCTGGCGTGGTCATTTTGCCCCGTCTTACTGGTCACACTTGCAGATGTCCGCGACAGGTGCTCCACTACCTGAGATATGTTCGAAGAGGCACAGCTCTACTCGCCGGTCACAACCGAAGAGGACGGTTCCGTCACCGTCCATCTGGCCCACGACCATCCCGGCGCCAATGACCCGGTGTACCGCCGGCGGCGCGGGAAGATCGCGGCAGCCGCGCTCGCCTGGAGCCCCGGTGAGCCCTGTCCCACCATCCCCTACACCGAGGAGGAGCAGGATGTGTGGCGCACGGTGTGCCGCGAGCTCGCGCCCAAGCACGCGCGCTACGCGATCACCGAGTACCGCGAGGCGCTGGAGAACGTCGCGCTTCCGGTCGATCGCATCCCGAATCTCGACGAGGTTTCCGAGCGACTCATCCCGATCAGCGGCTGGCGCTACGTACCGGCGGCGGGGCTCGTCCCGCTCGACGAGTTCTACGGGTCGCTGGCCGATCGGGTCTTCCACTCCACCCAGTACGTTCGCCACCCGGCCGTCCCGCTATACACGCCCGAGCCGGACATCATCCATGAGGTGATCGGGCACGGCCATCTGCTGGCCACCCCGACCTATGGCGAGCTGCATCGAACGGCCGGCGACGCCGCGCGGCGGTTGACCGACATCGAGAATCTCCGCTTCCTGTCGCGCGTGTTCTGGTTCTCGCTCGAGTTCGGCGTGGTCGTCGAAGACGGAGTGCTCCGCGCCTACGGCGCCGGCATCCTCTCCAGCTACGGCGAGATCGACGAGTTCCGGGGAATGGAGCATCGGCCCATCGATCTGGTCGAGATGGGCACCGCCGATTACGACATCACGCAGTACCAGCCGGTGCTCTACCGGGCCGAATCGGTCGACGAAATCGTCGAGGTGGTCGGCGGCTTCTTCAGCACCTGCACCGACGAATCGATCGCTGCGATGGCGGAGCGCGCCGGCGCGGCGACACCCTGATCCAGGAGGCTTACATGGCTACGCAGCAGCAACTCGCCCACACGGCGCCGGGTCCTGACGATGACTTCATGCCGCTGAACGGCATCGACCACGTCGAGCTGTGGGTCGGCAATGCGCTGCACGCGAGCTATTTCCTGACCCGTGCCTACGGATTCACCGAGGTCGCCTACCAGGGGCTCGAGACCGGCGTCCGCGACCACGTCTCGCACGTGCTCGAGCAGGGCCGGATCCGGTTTGTGCTCACCGGGACCCTCGCGTCGGGCACCGAGATCGCCGCCCACCACGCCAAGCACGGCGACGGCACGAAGGTGATCGCGCTGTCGGTTCCGGACGTGGATCACGCCTATCGGGAAGCCACGCAGCGTGGCGCAACTGGCGTAACCGAGCCGCACGATCTCGTCGACAAACAGGGCACGGTGCGGATCGCCGACGTCGCCACCTACGGCGAGACGATCCATCGGTTCGTCGATCGATCCAAGTACGACGGCCCGTTCATGCCCGGATTCGAGGTGGTCCCGGGCGCCGCCGACGACAGCGAGCCGATGCTCCTCACGATCGATCACATCGTCGGGAACGTCGAGCTCGGCGCCATGGTCAAGTGGGTCGAGTACTACGAGCGGGTGTTCGGGATGACCGAGATGATCCACTTCACCGACGAGGCGATCTCGACGGAGTACTCGGCGTTGATGTCCAAGGTGGTCACGACGGGCGACGGGCGCGTCAAGTTCCCGATCAACGAGCCCGCCGAGGGTAAGCGCAAGTCGCAGATCGACGAGTACCTGGAGTTCTACGAGGGCCCCGGCGCGCAGCACGTGGCGCTGACTACGCGGGACATCGTCGGGACGGTGGAGCGCCTGGAGGGCCAGGGGGTCGAGTTCCTCCGGACGCCCGAGAGCTACTACGAGGACGTCCCCGAGCGCATCGGCGAGATCAACGAGTCGATCGCGGACCTGCGGCGCCTCGGCATCCTCGTGGATCGCGATGACGAGGGCTACCTGCTCCAGATCTTCACTAAGCCGATTGGAGACCGCCCGACGATGTTCTTCGAGATCATCGAGCGCCACGGGGCCCGCGGGTTCGGCGAGGGCAACTTCAAGGCGCTGTTCGAGGCGATCGAACGGGAACAGGCCCGGCGCGGGAACCTCTGATGCGCTACATCGCGATCGGCCAGCTGCCGCACAAGCGGCACGTCCAGGTCCGCGACAACGGGCGCCTTCTGGTCGAGGAGGTGATGGGCTACGAGGGGTTCTCGGGCAACGAGTCGATCCTGTACCACCTCGAGTCGCCGTGCCGGCTCGACGAGGTCGGCTCGTTCACGCCGATCGTCCGCGACGAGTGGGTACCAGACGCCCATGTCCATCGGCTCGCTGACATCAATCCCGTCCCGGCAGGCGGCGATCCCGTCGCCGGCCGCCGGATGTTGATGTTCAACGACGACATCGAGGTGTCGATCTGCAAGCCGACGGAGCCGCTCGGCGGCTTCTATCGCAACGGAGAGGGGGACGAGGTCCTCTACATCCACCGCGGCGGCGGGGTGCTGCGCACGGTCTTCGGCCGCGTGCCGTTCCGCGAGCGCGACTACGTCGTGATCCCGCGCGGGACTACCCACACGTGGGAGCTCGACCCCGACGCCGACCAGGTCTGGGTGTGCTTTCACACCCCCGGCGAGATCGAGACGCCCAACCGGTACCGCAACCGCTATGGGCAGCTGCTCGAGCACTCACCTTTCTCGCAGCGAGACTTCCACGGTCCCGAGCAGCTCGAGACGTTCGCCGAGAAGGGCGTCTACGAGCTGACCGTCCGCGTCCGCCGCGGCTTGCAGAAGTACGTGCTCGACCGCCATCCGTTCGACGTCGTCGGATGGGACGGCTACGTCTTCCCGTACACGTTCAACGCCGACGACTTCGAGCCGCGCGCCGGCCGCTTCCATCTGCCGCCTCCCACCCACCAGACGTTCCAGGGCCCGAACTTCGTGATCTGCACGTTCGCTCCGAGGTTGCTGGACTGGGATCCCGAGGCCGTCCCGCTGCCCTACCACCACTCGAACATCCAGTCCGAGGAGGTCATGTTCTACGCCGACGGCGACTACGCGGCGCGCAAGGGCGTCGACATCGGCTGCCTGACGCTGCATCCGTCCGGCCTGCCCCACGGCCCCCAACCGGGGACCGTCGAGAAGGCGCTCGGCGCCAAGCGGACCAACGAGCTGGCGGTGATGTGGGACACCTTCCGGCCGCTCCGGCTCACGCCCCTGTGGCGCGAGCACGACAACCCCGAGTACGCCTATTCATGGAATCCGGATCGGGCGGGGGAAGAAGACTTGGAGGTGCAGGGGAAGAGTGAGGCCGCCGCTGGACGGGCGGCTACGGACGGGCACACGGCCACGGAAGCCGAAACCACCGTGACCGGCCCGTCGGCGTAGCCGCCCGGCCGCGCGCCCGGCGCCACTGCACGGTGGTCAGATTTCTGACAAGGAGTTCGATTGCCATCCCTTGCGCGGGGGTAGGCACTACCCGATGCCATCGGCAACCATGAATCCAAATAGCACTGCCACCCGAACCCCAGAGATCGGCTCCGCGGTCGAGGGCAACCTCCTGTTCGTCCGCTGGCAGCGCCACGGCGATCAGCGCGCCCGCGCGGAATTGGTGGACCGCTTTCTGCCGCTGGCCCGCAAGCTTGCCCGCCGCTACGCCGGCGCCCGTGAGCCGTTCGATGATCTACTCCAGGTCGCGAGCCTTGGGCTCGTGAAGGCGATCGACCGCTTCGACCCGACCCGCGGCACCGCGTTTTCGTCGTTTGCAGTTCCGACGATTCTCGGGGAGCTCAAGCGGTACTTCCGGGATCTGGGCTGGGCCGTACACGTTCCGCGCGGGGCCCAGGAAATGGCCCTCAAGGTCGAGGAGGCCCAGCAGCAGCTGACCGCCAAGACCGGCCGCCCCCCGTCGGTGCCCGATCTGGCCGAGTACCTCGAGTTCAGCGTCGAGGACGTGCTCGACGCGTTGGAGACCGGCGGAGCTCACCACTGCGTCTCGCTGGACACGCCCCGAGAGGACCCAGACGGAGAGTCGGGCACGCTCGCCGACGCGTTTGGCGAGCCGGATTTCCGGTTCGAGCTGGTGGAGGCGAGCGTCTCGATCGCGGCGGCGGCGAAGCATTTGTCCGCGCGCGAGCGCCGGGTGCTCGAGCTTCGATTCGTCGAGGACCTGACACAAACCCAGATTGCCGAGGAGGTCGGCGTCTCGCAGATGCAGGTGTCGCGCATCCTCCGTCGTGCCCTGTCGCAGCTGCGCGCGTTGACCGAGGGCGGCGAGGACGGGCCGTAAGCCCTCCTCCAGCCAACGCCGCGCTCTAATCCATCCCGAGGCCTGTCGGCGGTCTCGTGCGGTTGCAGATACTCTTTCGACGCTGAAGAATCGGCAGCCCGCTACCGTGTCACGAGCCCTGGTCGCGGCGCCGGCTGGCTCATCGGCCGGATCGTTGGAAGGAAGAGGTTGACACGGTGGCTGTGTGTCGTCGGAGAAACGGGATGAGGCGGCGGATGTGAGCGATGCGCCGTCCATCGTGACGTTGGAGCTCCCGAGCATCCCGGAGAACCTGACGCTCGTGCGGGGAATGCTCGGCGGCGTCGCTGAGCTCCTTGAGATGGACCCGGAGCTGCTCGACGACCTCAAGACCGCCGTCAGCGAGGCCGCCAACAACGTGGTGATGCACGCCTACGACGGCGAGCCAGGCCCGCTCAAGGTCAAGCTGTTTGTGACCGGCGACGGGATCGAGGTCCTCGTCCGCGACGAGGGGGTGGGGATGTCGACGCTGGCGCCCGTCGAGGATCGCCTGCAAGGCGTCGGCATGCCGGTCATGCAGGCTCTAGCTCAGCGCGCCGACTTCCGCCGCGGCGAGCGGGGCGGCACCGAAGTGCGCATGTTGTTCCCGGCCGAGCGCGACGGCCGGTCGATGTTCGGCAGCCCGGTTCCGGCCGCGCCCGAGGATGGCTGGACCGAGCGGCTCTCTGGCGATGCCGTTATCTCGATCTCGCCCGTCACCCTCCTTCCGTCCGTGTTGGGGCGGCTCGCCAGGGCACTGGCCGCCACGGCGCGCTTCTCGCTCGACCGGTTCTCCGACGTCTACCTCGTGACCGACTCGATCTCGGCCCACGCCGTTCGCGCCGCCACCAGCCAACGCATGGGGTTCTCGCTAGAGGCGGCGATCCGGCGGCTCGAGCTGACGATCGGCCCCTTCGAGATCGGCTCGACGGACGCCCTCGTCGGCGATCGCGGCGGGTCCAAATCGCCGCTCGTCCTGCTCAGCGACGAGCTGTCGAGCGGACCGGATGGCGACGGCTCGGAGCTGCTGCGGGTCGTGATGATCGACCACCGCCAATAGTGAGGGTCAGCGCCGAGCGGGCCTGAACGCGAGTGCCGCGATGTCGTCGGCTCGCGGCCCCGTCCGGAACTGTTCCAAGATGGCGTCGAGCCGCGCGAGAACCTCCGCCGGCGCGCTGGAGGCCTGCTCAGAGAGCAAGCGCTTCAGCCGCGTGATTCCGAACCGCTCCTGCCCTCCCCGCGCCTCCGTGACCCCGTCGGTGTAGATCAGCACCAGGTCGTCCTCCGCCACGCTGATCACCTCGTCGGGCCAGCTGCCGTTGGTGAACGCCCCCAGCAGCGGTCCCGCCCGCGGGACCTCGCTGATGGTCCCGTCGGAGCGCGCGAGCAGCGCTGGGGGATGACCCGCCGAGCTGATCGTGATGCTGCGATCTTCCAGACGCGCGCACAGCGCCGTGCAGAGCGAGTGCTCGGAACGGCTCCTCAGCGCCTCGTCGAGCTGGCGCAGGATCCCCGCCGGGCGGGGATCATGGCGGCTCGCGAATCGGGACCCGTGTCGGAGCAGTCCAGTCAAGGTCGCGGCGCCGATGCCCTTGCCGGTGACGTCACCGATGATCGCGAACCACCCCGAGTCCGATCGGAACACCTCGTAGAAGTCGCCACCGACGTCGATCCTCTCCTCGCCTCCCGCGGGGGTGTACAGGGATGCGACCTCCCACCCCGGAACGTCCGGCAGCGCTCCCGGCCTCAGACTCCGCTGCAGTGTGTCCGAGATCTCCGAGAGCGTCGTGTGAAGACGGGCGTTCTCGACCGCGACCGCGGCTCGGCGGCCGAGCTGCTCGGCCAGCTCGACGTCATCGTTGGTCAGACGCCGGAGCGACTCCGCGGTAACCAGCGTCATCACTCCCACCGTGCGATTCGGCACTCGCATCGGCACGATCAATACCGAGCGAATCAGCAGCGCTCGCAACAGTTGCAGGTGCTCCTCGCTCCGGGAGGTTGCCGCCAGCTGCGCGTCGGTCACATCCGGGTAGAGCTCGGAGACACCAGTGCGGAGCACGCGGCCCGTCGCCTCTCCCGGGTCGAACTCGGCCGGCGCCATCTCGCGCAGCCGCACGGCGAGCGCGACCTTCTCGGGATCGTTGTGAGCGGCGACGACGTGCTCGCGGCGGAGGTTCGCGTCGACCAGGTCCACCGCGCACCAATCCGCCAGGACCGGCACGGCGACATTCGCGACGTTCCGGAGCGTCTGCTGGTAGTCGAGCGACGAAGCGAGCATCCGCCCCGATTCGGCCAGGAGCCGCATCCGCGTCTCGGCCGTCTTCACGGCCGTGACGTCCTCGATCACGGTCACCGCCGCGATCAACTCGCCCTTATCGTCGGTCACCGGGGCCGCCTTGAGCTGGCGCCAGCGGACCTCGCCCGTGTCGCGGTGCGTCGTCCTCATCACGAGCGGCTGGACGGGTTGCCCCTGCATCATCCGGATCGACGGAACGTCTTCAAGCGTCAGGGGCGCCCCGCGCTCGTCCTCGACGATGTAGTCCTCCATGATCGAGCGAGAGGAACGGCTCCGCAGTTCGTCGATCGACGCGAGGCCCATGCTCTCGAGCGCGGCGCGGTTGCCGTAGGCGATCCTCCCGTCCCGGTCGCGGATCGTCACCGCCTCGTCCAGGATCTCGAGGACGTCGACGACCGCGTGCCAGTCGCCACTGACCGGGCCGCCAAATGAGCCGGTTCCCGACAGGGTCATCCGCCGCGGAGGGCGTCCTCCGGCGTATCCACCACGGCGAGGCGTTCGCCGACGCCGGTCAGCGTGAGCAGCCGCTGGACCTGCGGCGGCCCCTTGACCACGCACAGCCGCCGCTCTCCCGCTTCGGCCGTCTGATGGGCTCGGATCAGCACGCTGAGCCCGGTGGAGTCCATGAACTCGAGCTCCCGCAGGTCGAGGATCACGAGCTCGGCATCGGAGCCGAACACCTCATCGAGCCTCTCTTCGAGAGCCGGGCTGGATGCCAGATCGAGTTCGCCACTCACGGAGATGACAGTCCCCCCTTCTTCGTGACGAACGTGTACCCGGAACTGGCTCTGCACGCTGGCGCGAGCCTACTGATTTGCGGGCGCCGTGTCGCGGTCTAAGACGTCTCCTAAGAAGCGTGAGGGTTCCGATTATCGGGTAGCCCTGAGCCGGAAAGGGATTCGTTTTTACTCTGAATAGGAGGCGTTTCGATGGTTGCGCTGATCGTTTTGCTGCTTCTTCTCGCCGTGCTCGGCGGGTTGGGTTTTGCCGCCCATGTCCTGTGGATCGTCCTGATCGTCGCGCTCGTGCTGTGGGTCATCGGGTTCTTCGTCGGCGGCGCGGCGAACGCTGTCGGCGGTGGTCGCCGGCGGTGGTACGGGCGCTAGTAACGGCGCCCGTTAAATGGGAGCGCGGGGTCGGTGGCTAGGTGAGCTCGCTGAGTCGCTGCAGCGACTTGCGCAATAGCCGCGAGACCTGCATCTGCGAGACGCCCACGCGCTCCGCGATCTCGGTCTGCGTCAGATCCTCGCCGAAGCGTAGGTAGAGGATCTGGCGCTCCCGGCGCGGGAGGTGGCGCGCGGCGGCGAAGATCGTGGCCTGGTCATCGACCATCTCCAGCCGATCGTCGTCGTCGCCGATCGTGTCGATCCGGGTGCTCGTGCCATCGTCGTCGCTCGCCAGCGGCGCATCCAGCGAGATCGCGTCGTAGGCGTCGGCCGTCTGCAGTCCTTCCAGCACGTCTTCTTCGGAGAACTCGAGGTATTGGGCGAGCTCGCTGACCGTCGGCGCGCGGCCCGTCCGGGCGCTGATCCGCTGCTGCGCGTCGGTGATCTTGCGGGCGCGCTCCTGCGCGCTGCGATCGACGTGAAGCGCCCAGCCGCTGTCCCGGAAGTAGCGCTTCAACTCGCCCACGATGGTCGGCACGGCGAACGACGTGAACGCGAAGCCCTTCGAGGGATCGAAGCGCTCGACCGCCTTGACGAGTCCGAGGCTCGCGACCTGGACGAGGTCGTCGTATGGCTCGCTCGAGGAGATATATCGACGCGCCAGCTTCCGTGCGAGTGGCAGGAATCGCTCGATGAGCTGATCCCGCGCCCGTCGGTCTCCGTACCGGTGCCACCGCTCGAACAACTCGGCAGAACTGGAAGCAGCTGCGTGCGCGCGACCTTCTGTTGTCAACGGCATCGCTTGTTCCCTTCGCAGACGAATCTGTTTTATCAGATCCGGGCCCCTCTGTCGCCCGTCTTTGGTGTAGCGCGACCCCTATTTGCGGACCGCCGCCCCGGATTTGGCGGCGAGCGCGAGGGCATAATACCGGAAACCGGTCTGACACGGAAGGGCACGTCTCCACGGCCTTCGCGACGGATCACGCAATACTGAGAGGCAATGGCTTCCGCTCCGTACACATCCCCGCTGGCACAGGCCGTTTCTGACGATCTGCTGGACCGTTTCCTGCGATATGTGCGAATCGATACCCAATCGCACCGCGACCGCACGCAATCACCGAGCACGGACGGCCAGCTAGAGCTCGGTCGGCTACTCGTGGAGGAGCTGCGCGAGCTGGGACTGGATGACGCGACGCTCGACGAGAACGGTTACGTCACCGCGACGCTTGCAGCCAATGGCGACGACGAGGCGCCGGTCATCGGATTGCTCGCTCACATGGACACGACGACGGACGCGCCGGGGGCCGGGGTGGAGCCGATCGTCCACCGCGAGTACGACGGTCACGTCATCGAGCTCCCCCGCGCCGGCACCCGCCTCGATCCGGCGACGATGCCCGAGCTGCTCGACAAGGTCGGACACGACATCGTGACGAGCAGCGGCGACACGCTCCTGGGCGCCGACGACAAGGCCGGCGTCGCGATCATCATGGCGGCGATCACGCATCTGGCTGCGCATCCGGATCTGCCCCGCCCGACGCTGCGGATCGGCTTCACGCCGGACGAGGAGATCGGCGAGGGGGCCACCCTGTTCGACATCCCGCGGTTCGGTGCGCTCTGCGCGTACACGCTCGACGGCTCGGAGATCGGCGAGCTCCAGGACGAGACGTTCAGCGCGTTCGAGGTGACGGTCACGGTCACCGGGATCGATGTCCACCCCGGCCAGGCGACCGGCAAGCTCGTCAACGCTCTGCGGCTCGTGGCCCAGATCATCGCGGCGTTGCCGTCCGACCAGCTGACGCCCGAGTCGACATCGGACCGCCAGGGGTTCATACATCCCTACGAGCTGACCGGCACCGCCGGGCGCGCGATGTTTCGAGCGATCGTTCGCGACTTCGACGAGGATGAGCTCGCCGACCACGTCGCGCTGGTGAAGCGGACGGCCGAGGAGATCGCGGCCACCGAGCCGCGCGCGAAGGTGGAGATCGACGTCCACCGCCAGTACCGCAACATGCGCGCCTATCTGGAGTCCGTCCCGTATGTCGCCGACGCGGCCGAGGAGGCGATCCGCGCGGAGGGGATCGAGCCCCTGCGCTCGCCGATCCGCGGCGGGACCGACGGTTCGCGGTTGAGCGAGATGGGCCTGCCGACGCCCAACATCTTCACCGGCGGGCACGAGTACCACTCGGTTCGCGAGTGGGCCTCGGTGCAGGACATGGCCGCGGCGGCGGCGACGGTCATTCGGCTGGCCGAGGTGTGGCGCCGGCCGGAGTACGCGGGTAGAGCCCGTGAGGAACAACCCAGCCGCGCTTCAAGTTAGATTGGCGGCCGTGAACCCTCAGTTCAGCGCCTCGCTGGCCTCGGTCGATGGCTCGATCACGCTCGCGTCGGCTGCGACGATCCCGGCCACCGACGAGGGTCTCCTGCGGGGCGACGGGGTGTTCGAGGTGATCCGGGTCTATGACGGCCGTCCGTTTGCGATGGATGCCCACTTGCGCCGTCTCGAGCGGTCCGCGTCGAACCTCCGGCTGCCGGTCGATGTGGAGGCCGTACGCGCCGACGCCTACCGACTCCTGGCCCACGCCGGCGCCGGTCCGGACCACGAGTGCCTGCGTATCGTGCTCACCCGGGGCGGCCGGCGGCTGCTGCTGACCGAGCGGCTGCCGACCGCGGCGGATCGCGTGCGCCTGGGGACGGTCACCTATTCGCCAACGCGCGTCTTGGATGGCGTCAAGTCGCTCTCATACGCGGCGAACATGCTCGCCGGACGGATCGCTCGCGAGCACGGCTTCGATGAGGCGCTGCTGGTCACGCCGCACGGACGCGTGCTCGAGGCGCCGACGAGCTCGATCTTCTGGGTCAAGGACGGGGCAATCCTGACCCCGCCGCTCGACGAACACATCCTCGCGTCGATCACCCGTGCGATCGTGATCGAGGTCGCGGGCGCCACCGAGCAGCCGTGCACGCTCGAGGATGTGCAGGGCGCCGATGAAGCGTTCATCGCCTCGACGACACGCGAGGTCCAGCCGGTGGCGGCGATCGACGGGTGCACCTTCGACGGGGTCGGGCCGGTCACTGCGCGCGTGGCGGGCCTGGTATCCGCCCGCATCCAGTCGGAGCTCGCCGCCTGAGAGTCCTCACGATCATCGGCAACCGTCCGCAGTTCATCAAGGCGGCGGCCGTTTCACCGAAACTGCGGGAACGCCACGAGGAGCTGCTCGTCCACACCGGCCAGCACTTCGACGATGAGCTCTCCGCCGTGTTCTTCGAGGAGCTCGGGCTTCCCGCGCCCGACCGGGAGCTCGGGATCGCACTGGGATCCAACACTTCGCAGACGGCGCGGATGCTGGCGGCACTCGAGTCGACCGTCGCCGAGGCCGACCCCGACGTCGTCCTCGTCTACGGCGACACGAACTCGACGTTGGCCGGCGCCCTGGCCGGCGCGCAGGCCGGAGTCGCGACGGCGCACGTCGAGGCCGGAATGCGCTCCTTCGACCGTTCGATGCCCGAGGAGCTCAACCGCGTCCTCGCCGATCACGCGAGCACGCTGCTGCTCTGCTCCTCGCAGGTCGCGGTCGACAACCTCCACCGGGAGGACGTGGGCGGCGAGGTCGAGCTCGTCGGGGACGTGATGGTCGACGTGGCGGAGGCGGTCCAGCCCCGGGCCCGCGAGCGCGCTGACCTCGTCGAGAGATTCGGCGTCTCGCCAGGTCGCTACGTGTTGTGCACGGCCCACCGAGCCGGGAACGTCGATGACCCGGATCGGTTGGAGCGGCTGGTCGACCTGTTGCTGGGGTTGCCGCTGCCGGTCGTGCTCCCGCTGCATCCACGTACCCGCGCGCGGCTGACGGAGGCCGGGCTGCTCGACCGGATCGAGCGCTTGATCGTGACGCCACCGCTCGGCTACGTCGAGTTCGCCGCTCTCGTCTGCAACGCGCGCGCCGTGCTGACCGACTCGGGCGGCCTCCAGAAGGAGGCCTATCTCGCCGGCGTCCCGTGCATCACCCTGCGCCCGAGCACCGAGTGGGTCGAGACCGTCGCCCAGGGCTGGAACGTGCTCGTCGACCTCGATCTCGACGCGGCCCTCGCCGCGCTCGAGCGTGAGCCGCCGGCCGAGCGCCCGCCGCTCTACGGCGACGGCCACGCCGGGGAACGCGTCGTGGCGGCACTTACACTGCGCTACGCATGAGCCCGTCCTCGGAGAGCAGCGAGCGGCCGCTGCACGTCGGCGTCGCCGGTCTGGGCTACTGGGGCCCCAATCTGGCTCGCAACTTCGAGGCGATCCCGGGGAGCGTGCTGACGTGGTGCTGCGACAGTTCGGAGGCCGCACGCGAGCGCGCGGCGGCGAGGTTCCCGGGTGCCGCGGTGACGGCCGATCTCGACGAGCTCCTGGCGGACCCCCTCCTCGACGCGATCGCGATCGCCACCCCCGTCCCGACTCACGCCGAGCTCGCGATCAGGGCGCTCGAGGCGGGCAAGCACTGCCTGGTCGAAAAGCCGTTGGCGCAGTCGGTGGCCGACGCGGAGGCCGTGGTGGCGGCGGCGCACGCGTCGGGCCGGGTCCTGATGGTCGGCCACCTGCTCGAGTACCACCCGGGAGTGGAGAAGCTCAAACAGCTGGTCGATTCGGGCGACCTCGGTGAGCAGATCTACTACATCTACGGCAACCGCCTGAACCTGGGCAAGCTGCGCGCGGACGAGAACGCACTCTGGAGCCTCGGGGCGCACGACGTCTCGGTCGTGCTCTATCTCGCCGGCGAGGAGCCGACGGAGGTCGTCGCGCACGGCGAGTCCTATGTTCGCGAGGGGGTCGAGGACGTCGTGTTCTGCTTCCTGCGCTTCCCGTCGGGCGTGTCCGCCCACCTCCATCTCTCTTGGCTCGACCCGCACAAGGAGCGCCGCTTCACGGTCGTGGGGTCACGACGGATGGCGACGTTCGACGACATGGCGCTCGAGGGCAAGCTGACGATCTACGACAAGGGCGTCGACGAGGACGCGCGCGGCTACGGCGAGTACATCACCCGCACCGGTGACATCTTCAGCCCCCGGATCCTCAACACCGAGCCGCTTCGGATCGAGTGCGAGCACTTCATCGAGTGCATCCGCCGGGGCGAGCGGCCCCGGTCCGACGGCGAGAGCGGACTGCGCGTCGTGCGCGTGCTCGAGCGGCTCCAGCGCTCGCTCGACGCCGAGGAGACCCGCGTTGGCGGCTGAGTTCTCGGCCGCCGTGTTCGTCTCGCCCGACGCCACCGTCGGCTCGGGCGTGAAGCTCGCCCCCGGGGCGGTCATCCACGCTGGCGCCCAGATCGGCGACGGCTGCGCGATCGGGTCGGCTGCGGTCGTCCACACCGGCACGTCGGTGGGGGAGGGGTGCGTGATCGAGGACGGCGCCGTGCTCGGCAAGCGACCCCGCCTGCGCCCCGGCTCGAGTGCCGCCCGCGGCGAGCTGTGGGCGCTCGTACTCGACCCCGAGGTCACCGTCTGCTGCGGCGCCGTCGTCTACGCCGGCGCCCGGATCGAGTACCGGGCGATCATCGGCGATCAGGCCCAGGTGCGCGAGCGCTGCGTGGTGGGCTCCGCTTCGGTCGTCGGCCGCGCCTCGTGCATCGATTTCGACGCCGTCGTCGGCTCCCGGGTGCTGATCCAGACGAGCGTGTACGTGACCGGCGGGTCGGTCGTCGAGGACGACGTCTTCATCGGACCCGGCGTGGTCACCACCAACGACAACGCCATGGGCCGCCATGAGCGCGGCGCGCCGCTGCTCGGCCCTCGCTTCAAGCGCGCCTGCCGCGTCGGGGGCGGCGCCGTGCTCGTCCCCGGGGTCACGATCGGCGAGGAGGCGTTCGTCGCCGCCGGCGCCCTGGTGACCCGCGACGTCGGCGATCGGGACGTCGTCATGGGAGCGCCGGCGCGCGTGGTGAGAAAGGTGGCGGATGAGGATTTGATCGAACGATGGCGGTGACGCCAGGTCTTGCCCTTCCCAAAGCTGGCAGGATCCTGTTCGACACGAGAGGCGAGGAGAACGCGATGGAGACCTGGGACATCCGCTCACTGACGATCGAGCCCCACAAGCCGCAGGTGCTTCGCTCCGATGAGGAGACCAGGGCGATCGCCATCAACCTCCCCGCCGGCGAGGAGCTACAGGAGCACCAGGTCCACGAGCGCGCCTACCTGCTGGTCGCCGAGGGTGAGATCGAGGTCTCCAAGGACGGCGAGACCGTCACCGGCGGCCCCGGCTTCCTCTCGCACTTCGCGCCGAACGAGCGCCACGCCGTCAAAGCCGTCTCCGACGCCCGGCTCGTGCTCGTGCTCTCGCCCTGGCCAGGCGTGGGTCACCCCTCGCGCGCGGCGGTTTAGCCGATCGAGTCGACTCTCGGGCGCACGTGGCGGGGCGGGCGGCTCGGTAAAAGACAGCAGGGAGAGGTGGTCGGTGAGGGTTGTGGCGGGCCGCCCGAGCCCGCGGTTGACCTGCTCGCGCGCCAAACTCGCGACTTTGTGCCGAGAGTGTCACGGGAAACCTGCGTAGCACGACAACACCGGCGCCAGGCCGGAGGCCTGTCGTATTACGCATGCTCTTCATGCATAGCTCGACAGGCCTCGCCATTCGGCGCGGGATTGTCGTGCTGTGCAGGTTTTCGACGGGTGCGACGGCGCCCACTCCCTCTCCTTCCCAGCGCCGTTCACCGAGCCGTGGCCCGCCACGTGGCGTCTAGAGTCGACAGCCCCAGCCCGGACCCGGCGATACACAGCGCCGCCCGCACTCGCCCCTCGAGGCAGAGCCCCTACGCCGTTGCGAGACGCCCTACCCCGCCGGCCATCTCGGCGCTCGCCGGCGTCCAGATCACCTCTTCGCGGGCCGGCCCGACCCCGATCAGCGCCACCGGGACCCGGACGAAGTCGGCGACGAACTGCAGGTAGTCGCGCGCGGTCTGCGGCAGGTCGTCCTCGGTGCGGCACCCGGTCAGGTCCTCGCTCCACCCCGGCAGCTCGACGTACTCGCCGACCGTGTGGTGGAGGACCGTCTGGTGATAGGGGAAGTAATCGAACTCGGCGCCCTCGGCTCCGCGGTAGCGGGTGCAGACGCACAGCGGGTCGAGGCCCGAGAGGACGTCGAGCTTGGTGACGGCGAGGGCCGTCAGCGAGTTGATCCGCGCGGCGTAGCGGAGCGCCACGAGATCCAGCCAGCCGACGCGGCGCGAGCGGCCGGTGGTCGTGCCGTACTCGCCGCCGCGCTCCCGGATCTCATCCGCCAGCGTCCCGTCGAGCTCGGTCGGAAACGGACCGGCGCCCACGCGGGTGCTGTAGGCCTTGGTCACGCCCCACACCTCGTCGATGTCCTTCGGCCCGACCCCGGCGCCGATGCACGCCGCGCCCGCGATCGGGTTCGAGGAGGTCACGAACGGATAGGTGCCGTGATCGATGTCCAGCAGCGCGCCCTGCGCTCCTTCGAAGATGACGGACTTGTCGGCGTCGAGCAGCTCCAGCACGAGCCGGCTCGTGTCGGCGATGTAGCGCTCGATCCGGTGGCCGTAGGTCAGGTACTCCTCGGTGATCGTCTGCAGGTCGAGCTGTGGGTCCTTGGCGAACGGCCGCAGCGACAGGCGCTTCGGCTCGAGCGCGGCGACGATCTTCTTCTTCAGGATCTTCTCGTCGAGCAGGTCCTGCACCCGGATGCCCAGTCGGGAAGCCTTGTCGGCGTAGCAGGGACCGATGCCGCGGCGGGTCGTGCCGATCTGGAGCTTGCCGAGCTTCGCCTCGCCGGCGTCGTCGAGCATCAGGTGGTAGGGCATGATCAGGTGCGCGTTGGCGGAGATCCGCAGCCATTGCGTGTCTACCCGGCTGCGCGACAGCTCCTCGAGCTCTTGCGTGAGCACCTTGGGATCGATCACCACGCCGTTGCCGATCACGCTCAGCGTCCCCGGCTGCAGGATCCCCGAGGGCATCAGGTGCAGCTTCCACGTCCTGCCGTTGCGGACGATCGTGTGCCCGGCGTTGTTGCCGCCCTGAAAGCGCACGACGGCGTCGGCCTGCTCCGCGAGCAGGTCGGTGATCTTTCCTTTGCCTTCGTCGCCCCACTGGGCGCCGACGATCACGATTCCCGGCATCTAGAGACAGTGTAGGTGGGGCCGGGGCGGCCGCACCTCGCACGGTACGCTCGCGTGTGCACGATGCAAACCGAGGCGCCACTGGCGGGTGATCCGCGCGTTCTGACTCACCTCCAGCAACTGGAGGCCGAGAGCATCCACATCATGCGCGAGGTCGCGGCCGAGGCCGAGAAGCCGGTGATGCTCTACTCGATCGGCAAGGACAGCTCGGTGATGCTCGACCTGGCGCTCCGGGCCTTCTACCCCGCGAAGCCTCCGTTCCCGCTGCTGCACGTCGACACGCAGTGGAAGTTCAAGGACATGTACGCGTTCCGCGACCGCACCGCGCTCGAGACCGGCATGGAGCTGATCGTGCACGTCAATCCCGAGGGGCGGGAGATGAACATCAACCCGTTCGAGCACGGGTCCGAGATTCACACGCACGTGATGAAGACGGTGGCGCTGAAGCAGGCCCTCGACGAGCACGGCTTCGACGCCGCGTTCGGCGGCGCCCGCCGCGACGAGGAGAAGTCGCGCGCGAAGGAGCGCATCTTCTCGGTCCGGACCGCGCAGCACGCGTGGGATCCGAAGAACCAGCGGCCCGAGCTGTGGCGCACCTTCAACGCCCGCATGCGCAAGGGCGAGTCGCTGCGCGTATTCCCGCTGTCGAACTGGACCGAGCTGGACGTCTGGCTCTACATCCAGATGCGCCAGATCCCGGTCGTCCCGCTGTACTTCGCCGCCGACCGCCCCGTCGTCGAACGCGACGGCACGCTGATCATGGTCGACGACGATCGGATGCCGCTGGCCCTCGGCGAGGCGCCCGTGCAGCGGCGGGTTCGGTTTCGCACGCTCGGCTGCTATCCGCTCACCGGCGCCATCGAGAGCGACGCCGACACCGTTCCGGCGATCATCCGCGAGATGCTGCTCGCCACCACGTCCGAACGACAGGGGCGAGTGATCGACCACGACGCCGCCGCCTCGATGGAGAAGAAGAAGCAGGAGGGATATTTTTAGGGGCGCCCTTCGGGCGCTTTTTGGGTGTGGCTCTCGCTACTCGTGTCCCGGCGGAGCCAGACGGCCCCATTCCTCCAGCAGCTCGATCACCGTTCGCGCCGCGTCACGCGCAGAGAGCTCGACCGTGTGGACGTGCATCTCGGGCCGGTCGGGCGGCTCGTACGGGGAGTCGATGCCGGTGAAGTTCGCGAGCTCGCCGCGCCGCGCCTTCTTGTAGAGGCCCTTCGGGTCGCGCTCCTCGGCCACCGCCAGCGGCGTGTCGACGAACACCTCGAGGAACTCGTGGTGCTCGAACAGCGACCGCGCCATCTGGCGCTCGGCCCGGAACGGCGAGATGAACGACACGATCACGATCAGCCCGGCGTCGACCATCAGCTTCGCCACCTCGGCGATCCGCCGGATGTTCTCGACCCTGTCGGCCTCAGTGAAGCCCAGGTCGGAGTTGAGGCCGTGGCGAACGTTGTCGCCGTCGAGCATGTAGGTGTGGTGCCCGCGACGGTGGAGCTCGCCCTCGACGAGGTTCGCGATCGTCGACTTCCCGGCGCCCGAGAGGCCCGTGAACCACATCACCGTCGGCTGCTGGTGCAGGCTCGCCGCGCGCTCTGACTTGTCGACGGTCACCGCCTGCCAGCGCACGTTCTGCGACCGGCGCAGCGCGAAGTGGATCAGGCCCGCGCCGATCGTGTTGTTCGTGATCCGGTCGATCAGGATGAAGCCGCCGGTGTCGCGGTTCTCCACGTAGGGGTCGAAAGCGATCGGCTGGCTGCACTCGACGTCGACGACGCCGATCTCGTTCAGCTCGAGCTTGGTCGCGGCCACGTGCTCGAGCGACTCGATCCGGAGCTTGTGCTTCAGCGGCGCGATCGTCGCGGTCACCGTCTTGCCGCCGATGCGCATGAGGTAGCTGCGCCCGCGCAGCATCGGCCTGTCGCCCATCCACACGATCGTCGCCTCGAACTGATCGGCCACGCCGGGAGGCTCGGTCGAGTGCGCGATCACGTCCCCCCGCGTGACGTCGATCTCGTCGGCGAGGGTCAACGTGACCGACTGTCCCGCGACGGCGACATCGAGATCGCCGTCGTAGGTCACGATCCGCTCCACGCGGGTCTTCGTGCCGGATGGCGAGATGACGATCGGGTCGCCGGCGCGGATCGAGCCGCTCGCGATCGTGCCCGCATAGCCGCGGAAGTCGAGGTTGGGACGGTTCACCCACTGCACGGGCATCCGGAAGGGCAGCGACTGGAGCTCGCGGTCGACCTCGACCGTCTCGAGGTAACCCATCAACGTCGGTCCGTGGTACCACGGCATCGCGTCGCTTCGAACGAGGACGTTGTCGCCCCTCAGCGCCGAGACGGGGATGCAGGTGATGCGATCGAGTCCGATCTGGCTCGCGAAGGTCCGGTACTCCGCCTCGATCTCGCGGGACCGCTCCTCGGAGTACTCGACGAGGTCCATCTTGTTGATCGCGAGCGCCACGTCACGCACGCCGAGGAGGGCCACGAGCTGGCTGTGGCGGCGGGTCTGCGTCAGCACCCCCTTGCGGGCGTCTACGAGGATCACCGCCGAGTCCGCGGTCGAGGCGCCGGTGACCATGTTGCGCGTGTACTGCTCGTGGCCCGGCGTGTCGGCGACGATGAAGTGCCGGCGCTCGGTCGAGAAATGGCGGTACGCGACGTCGATCGTGATCCCCTGCTCGCGCTCGGCCGATAGGCCGTCGAGGAGGAGCGCGAGGTCGAGATCGTCGCCCTGCGTGCCCGCCACCTTGGAGTCCGCCTCGAGTGCGGCCAGCTGGTCCACGAACAGCGACCGCGACTCGTAGAGAAGTCGGCCGATCAGCGTGCTCTTACCGTCGTCGACGCTCCCGCACATCACGAACCGCAGCAGCGTCTTCTCGTTGTGGGCGCGAAGGATCGCCGCCATCTCCTCGCCGGAGATGGCGCTCGTCCTCTCGCCCGCTGTCGCCCGCTTGTCTACCGCCATGATTTCGATCAGCCCAAGCCCACCGGCGAGGTGAGGATACTGGCAGGTCGGGCCGCCGGCGAGGCGGCAGGGACGCTACGCGTAGCGGAGCCGGTAGCTGCGACGCCTGGCCGGCGCCGGCGTCGTCGCGGCGGCGTGCGAACGCAGCAACTCGACGAGGTGCTCTGATGGGAAGAAAGGGTCGGCGATCACCGCTCCGTCGTCGAGCGAGAGAGCGGCCCGCAGCTGACCGTCGACCTCGCCGAGCAGCATCGGGGCGGACGGGATCTCGGCACTGTCCAGCGCGGCCAGCCTCGCGACCGGCGAGTGGTCGTCGGCGTATGCGGGCCGGATCGTGATCGAGGCGGGGCCGATTCGGAGGGGCGGGATTTTCATACGGCGGAGCGTCATCGTTGGTTCCTTCCTTAGAGACGCAAATTTGCCGCGAACCTGCCATAAATGCAAATAGGGGTTTGCTGGGCCTGATATAACCCCAGGTAATGCTCGACACGCGGCGTCTGCGAGTGCTCTGCGAGGTGGCTCGGAAGGGTTCCTTCTCCGCCGCCGCTGACTCGCTCGGCTATACGCAACCCGCCATCTCCAGGCAGATCGCGACGCTCGAGGCCGAGACGGGGATGCTGCTCGTCCGGCGCGTCCCCCAGGGGATCGTGCTCACCGACGCGGGGCAGCTCCTGGTCGACCGCGCCGAGACGATCTTCGCCCGCCTGATCGACGCCGAGCTCGAGCTCAAGGCGCTCCAGGGCCTGGAGGGCGGGACGCTCCGTCTGGCCTCGTTCGCGTCGGCCGCCGCGACGATCGTCCCGCTCGCGGTCGCCGCCTACCGCCACCGTTACCCGGCGATCGAGCTCGGCATCACGATGGCCGATCCCATCGAGTCGATTCCAAAGCTCCGCGCCGGCGACCTTGACCTCGCGATCTCCCACGACGCCCTCGGGGGTGGGCCCGATGGCGCCGGCGAGTTCGCGCCGGCGCCGGGCGGATCCGGCGACATCGAGCTCGTCCATCTCTTCGACGACCCGATGTACGTCGCGATGCGCGCCGACCATCCGCTGGCCGGCGCGGGCCCGCTCGAGCTCGCGCGCTTCGCCGAAGACCCGTGGATGCTGGCCACGTCGCGGACGTGCCCGGACTCGCGACTGCTACTGCGAGCGTGCCACGAGGCCGGGTTCGAGCCGCAGATCGCCTTCCAGAACGACGATTATCAGGCGATCCTCGGCTTCGTCGCGGCCGGCGTCGGCGTCGCCTTGATCCCCGATATGGTCGCCCGTGGCGTTCGCGACGACGTGGTGGTGCGTCAGCTCGACCCGCCGGGGCCGGCTCGCCCGATCCTCGCGGCGCTACCGCGCGGATATCGCTCGGCGGCGGCGGTGGCGATGCTCGAGGTGCTGCGCGAGATCAGTGCCACGTGGGTGGCCGATCAGCCGGTGCTCGCGAGCGCCGACCTCGCTCGGGCGGGGTGATGTCCGAAGATCCGAAGACCGAGGAGCTGAGGCTCGAGCAGGAGCGTCGGGAGGCCGACGAGCAGCAGCGTGCCGAGAGCGCGCCGGACGAGGAAGAGTCCGCCCAGCACGAGCGTCGCGCCGAGAAGGCGCGCTACCTCCGTGAGAAGCTCGAGGAGCGCGCCGAATCGGAGCGCAAACTGGACGGTTGACCGAGCGCCGCGGCTCCGTCGACGCCGGTCACGCCTCGGCGTGGACGAGCTCGACCCGCCGGTCGGCACCGTCGAGCGGCAGCTGGTCGCACATCTCCGCCAGCCTGGACGCCGTGCGCGCGGTGATCTGGGTGCACAGGTCGTCGTAGTCGAGATTCGTCGTGATCACCATCGATCGTTCGTCCTCGTAACGGGCGTTGACGATCGAGTAGAGCTCCTCGAGCACCCAGTCGGTCGTCCGCTCCGCGCCGACGTCGTCGACGTGCAGGAGGTCGACGGCGGTGAGCCGGTCGAGCAGGCCGACGTGTGAGCGCTCCGAGCGATGCGTGTCGCGGATCTCGTTGAGCAGCCGCGGGAGAGAGTAGATCGCGACCGACCTCCCGGCCTTGAGCGCCGCCTTCGAGACCAGCATGGCTAGCGTCGTCTTGCCCGTGCCCACGGGACCCACGAACCACAGGCCCCTGCCGGCGTCGAGGTGCTCGTCGATCCGGCCGACGAACGACCGCACCGCGCCGACCACCGGGCGGTCCGTGAGCTCGATCTCGGTCACCGGCGGGCGCTCGAACGCCACGTCGGCGTAACGCCGCGGGATCACCGCCGAGAGGCTACGTGCCTTCGCCCGCGCCACCTGGTGCGGCCGGCACCGGCAGTCGTACGCGGTGTTGGTCTCGGCGTCGTACAGGAACCCCGAGCCGTCGCACAGTCCGAACGCGCATTCGCTCATACGCGGTTCCTCATGCCGCGAACCGCTCGCTCGCGTAGTTCATGAACTTCGGATAGTCCTTCTGGAACGTCAACACCACATCGCCCACCGGGCCGTTGCGGTGCTTGGCGATGATGATGTCCGCCTCGCCGGGCCGCTCGGACTCCTTGTCGTAGTACTCCTCGCGGTAGATGAACATCACGACGTCGCTGTCCTGCTCAATCTGTCCGGACTCGCGCAGGTCGGACAGGATCGGCTTCTTCTCGCCACCGCGCTGCTCGACGGCGCGGCTCAGCTGAGACAGGGCGATCACGGGAACGTCCAGCTCCCGCGCGAGCCCCTTCAGCCCACGCGAGATCTGGCCCACCTGCTCCACGCGGCTCTCGACCCGGCCCTCGTGGCGCATCAGCTGGAGGTAATCGATGATGATCAGACCGAGGCCCCCCTCGAGCTGATGGTGCAGGCGGCGGGCCTTGGCACGGACCTCGAGCACGCCGGTGTCGCTGGAGTCGTCGACGTACAGCGGCGCGTGCGCGAGCCGCCCGCACGCCTCGAGGATCTTCGGCCACCGAGCCTCGGCGACCTTGCCGCGGCGGAGCTCCTCGCCCTTGATCCTCGCCTGCGAGGCGACGAAACGCTGGGCGAGCTCCGACTCGGACATCTCGAGTGAGAACAGCGCCACCGCGTGGCCCTCGAGCGCGGCGTTCTCCGCGATGTTCGCCACCAGGGCCGACTTACCCATCGACGGGCGGGCCGCGATCACGATCAGGTTGCCCGGCTGAAAGCCCCCCGTCATCCCATCGATGTCCTTGAAGCCGGAGGGAGTTCCGGTCAGCGCCGTCTTCGAGATCGACAGCCGGTGGAGCTTGTCGGTCTCCTCGGCGAGGATGTCCTCGATCGACCGGATCTTCTTCTGCCGGTCGTCGTGGGCGACCTCGAGCATCATGCGCTCGGCCCGCTCGACCAGCTCGCGCGCCGGCGACTCCCGCGAGAGGACGCTGGCCTGGATCTCGTAGGACGCCGTCAGCAGCGCCCGCTTCTGCGCATCGTCGCGCACGATCCGTCCGTACTCGCGGGCATGTCCGGCGGCGGGCACCCACCCCGCCAGCTCCTCGATCGCCTCGGGCCCGCCCACGAGCTCGAGCTTGCCGATCTCGCGCAGGGCCTCCCCGACGGTGAGATGGTCGATCTTCCGGCTCGTGTTGTACAGCTCGACCATCGCCTCGAACACCGCGCCATGCTGCTCTCGATAGAAGTGCTCGGGCCGCAGATGCTCCTCGACGAGCAGGCCGAACAGATGCCTGTCATCCAGCAGCACGGCCCCGAGGACCGACTTCTCGGCCTCGAGGTTGTGTGGCGGAACCCCAATGTTCGGAACGGCGCTCATGACCAGCGTTCGAGTCTAGGTCTGGGCCGGACGGCTAGAAGATCGCCTTCCCGCAACCAGCACGAAAAGCCATGAGCGGTCGCTCGGACGTCCACGCGAGTAGGTGGCTCGGAGGATGTGCCGCCCCTCCCGCGCTGCCCGCCACCGATGGCGCTTCGATGCGCCCGGAACGCGACGGAGGGGGGCACACCCTCCGACCACCTCCCTGACCGGCGCGCCGCTCGTTGGGCGCCTGGGTGCCGCATTGGCTGCCTGAGCCCGTTCCTCATGCTGCCGGACCTCCTCGCTGACGCGGTGGCCTTCAGCTTGTTGGTGGAGCCGGATGCTCCGAGGCGTGGCGCCTCGAGCTTCCAATAAGCCGGAGCGGGGGTCGTGGGTGCGGCGTCCGCTGCCATCGCGTTCAGGGCAGCGCGGGGACGATTCGGTTCCGACCAGCGCGGGCAGCGGCCTGGCCCGCGGCCCACGACCGCCTATTCGGCGACCACCATCGTCTTAACGGTCGCCATCACTTCATCGGCGACCTCGACCACGACCATGTATGTCCCGACATGCCGGATCGGGTCCTCGAGGTGGATCTTGCGTCGGTCGACTCGGATCCCGCGGGCGTCGCGGATCGCGTCGGCGATGTCCTGCGTGGTCACCGAGCCGAACAGCCGGCCGTCGTCGCCGGCGCGCTGCGGGATCGTCAGCACGGTCCGGCCGAGCAGCGCCGCGTTGTCGCGCGCCCGGTCCTCGGCGTCCTGCTTCGCCCGCTCCGCCTGCTCGTGTCTGCGGGCGGCTGCCTCGATCGACCCCTTCGTCGCCGGCTCGGCGAGCTTGCGCGGGACGAGGTAGTTACGCAGATACCCGGGTGAGACGTCCACGACGGCGCCCTGCTCGCCGAGCGACTCCACGTCCTGAAGCAGTATCGCCTGCGGCACGCTGCCAGCTCCGTCGGTCAGCGGTCGCGGTCGCGATCGCGGTCGCGGTCGCGACCGCGTTCGCCACGCTCGCTCCCGCCCTCCGCAACGTAGGGCAGCAGCGCCAGCTCGCGGGCGCGCTTGATCGCACGCGCGACCTGGCTCTGATGGCGCCGACACGCTCCCGTGATCCGCCGCGAGCGGATCTTGCCGCGCTCGGAGATGAACCGGCGCAGCGACGAGATGTCC
This sequence comes from uncultured Solirubrobacterales bacterium, assembly GCA_963810015.1. GTDB lineage: Bacteria > Actinomycetota > Thermoleophilia > Solirubrobacterales > Solirubrobacteraceae > Palsa-465. The sequence continues at coordinate 805,238 of CAWEMC010000024.1, read as the reverse complement.
TTGTAGTCGACCTGATCGACCTTGTCACGGCAGTACGGGCAGGGCTTACGGCGACCTGAAGTCGGCCCACCCTTCCTGTCGCGCCGGCGAACCGGCCTTCTACGTTGCTTTGCCACGAGCTACCACTCTAGCTTGGATTTATCTGAACTCGGCCTCAGAACGGAATGTCGTCATCGGCTCCGGCGCCGACGGGAGCGGTTTCGAAGTCGCCGGTGTCGATCGGTACGTCGCTCTCCGTCGCGGGGGCGCTGCTGGAGAAGCCGTTCCCGTTGCCGCTGCCAGCGTCATCGCGCCCGCCGAGGAACTGCACGGTGTCGGCGATGATATCGACAGACTCGCGCTTCTGTCCGTCCCTCTCCCACTGGCTCCATTCGAGCCGGCCGTCGATCGCCACCGCCCGACCCTTCCTCAGGTATTGCTCGCAGGTCTGGGCCTGGGCACCGAACACGGTGACGCGGAAGTAGTTGGGCTTCTCCTCCCACTCGCCCGTGCTGCTGTTCTTCCTGCGGGTGTTGACGGCGATCCCCAGCTTGCAGACCGTCAGACCCCCGCCGGTCGACCGCATCTCGGGGTCTCTGGTCAAGTTCCCTGTCAGCACGACTCTGTTGATGTTCATGCTCGAGGCTCCCTTCTAGGACGTTTAAAGCTCGCTGCCGAGTCTAGGTGGGGGACAGGCGGAAGTCCTCGATCTCCCCGGAAAATGGGCGCAATCGTTGCGAACTCGTTCGTCGCCCGTTACACGCCGTGACAGTGCCGTCACGAGACGCGCCGTACGCCTAGCCCCCGGTCTCAGCCTCGGTGTCTCGGCTCGGAGGTCCGCCACCGCCATGCGCCGCCACGGCGATCACGGGCGGCGGCGAGTCCGGAGCCGGCGGCTGGCCCGGGAGCACCTTGATGATCCGGAACCGAAGGACCTTGTCGTCGATCCTCAGGTTGTGCGACAGCGACTCGAGCAGCGCCGGCGGCCCTGAGAATTGCAACAGGTGGTAGTCGGCGTCGGACTGATGCTGGATGCGGAAGGCCGTCGGCCGCACGCCCCAGTCGTCCTTGCGCTCGATCGATCCGCCACCGGTATCGATGGCGCTCTCAACGTCGGCGATGATCTTCGCGCGCTCGTCGTCCTCGGCGGTCGTCGAGAGCAACAGGACGAGGTCGTAGATCGTGGTTTCTTCAGCCATAGGTCGAGTCGCCGGACAGGCGGCGGCCGACTATAGCGGGTGTCTTTGTGGCGGACGGGCTTGTCCGGGGCGGCCGCCGCCGGGGCGACCGCCGGGGAGGCGACCTCCGCCGGGACGACCCCCGCCGGGACGTGGTCGATCCTATTCGTCCATACGAAGAACTCGATCGTCCACGTAGCAAATCATGCGACCGTTCCCGATCGCCGTTGGCATCCTTGGGACCATGGCCGAGCGCCACGCGAAGGACGACCTCCCCATCCTCCAGCTCCCAGACGCCCTGGCGTGGGAATGGTGGCTCGAGGCCAACCACGCCACCGAACCCGGCGCCTGGCTGAAAACCGCCAAGAGGAGCGCCGGCGTCACCACCGTCACACACCCCGAGGCGCTCGAGCTCGCGATCTGCTTCGGATGGATCGACGGGCAGCGGGTCCCCCATGACGAGACGTTCTTCCTCCAGCGCTTCACGCCCCGCAAGAAGCGCAGCAAGTGGTCCCAGGTCAACCGGGAGAAGGCCGAACGGCTGATCGCCAGCAACAAGATGCGCCCCGCGGGACTGGAACAGGTCCAGGCGGCCAAGGCCGACGGCCGCTGGGAGGCGGCGTACGCGCCTCAGAGCAGGGCCACGGTGCCCGCCGACTTACAGGAGGCGCTCGACCGCAACCCCGAGGCCAAGGCGTTCTTCGCCACGCTCAGGGGCCAGAACCGCTTCGCGTTCCTGTACCGGATCCAGGACGCCAAACGCCCGGAGACCCGCCAGAAGCGCATCGCGAAGTTCGTCGCGATGCTGAACAACCACGAAACGTTCTACTAAGCGCTCCCCGACGTACTTGCCGCGGAGACTAAGTTCCGCCGAGGGCGGCTGACCGGTCCGCCAGCTCCTTCTTGCCGATGTCGGCGAGCTGGTCGTCGATCCAGTCGCCCGGATCGCGGGCGGTCACGATCGACTTGAGGCCGTCGAGGCGCCGCTTGCGCTCGTCGACGGGCATCGTCAGCGCCGCGTGGATCGAGTCCGCGAGCTCCTGGATGTCGAACGGATTCACCGACAGGGCGTACTCGCCCAGCTCCTCGTGGGCGCCGGTGTTCTCCGACAGGATCGAGACCCCGGCGCGCTCGTTGACCATCGGCCCTTCCTTCGCGACGAGGTTCATGCCGTCGAACATCGCGTTGACCATTAGGACGTCGTAGTGCTTGTAGGCGGCCACGGCTTCCTCGAGGTCGTCCCGCAGCTTCAGCTGGATCGGCATCCAGTCGGGCGAGCCGTGGCGGTGGTTGACGACCGCGACGACCGCCTCGATCCGCTCGAGGTACTCGGCGTACTCGGGAACATCGGTCCGTGACGGCATCAGCTGGGCGATGAACGTGACCCGCTCGCGGAACTCCGGGTGCTGCTCGAGGAAGACATCGAAGGCCGAGAAGCCGCGCAGCACGTTCTTCGACAGGTCGGCGCGGTCGACCCGCAGGATCAGGTGGTCGCGCCGGCGGCGCAGCAGCTCGTCCTCGAACTGCCTAGTGCGGTCCCGGCGCGCGACGGCCTGCACCGCGCCCGAGTCGATCGGGAGCGGGTACGCGCGCACCCACACCTCACGGCCGTCGAAGTGCACGACTCCGGCGTCGTGGTCGACGTCCAACCCCATCAGGTCCTCGCAGCACAGCAGGAAGTTCCGCCGGTAGGAGCGGGTGTGGAAGCCGATGATGTCGTTCGACAGGATCCCGGCGTAGATCTCCCTGCGCATCATCGAGGGGAGGACGCGCCACGAGTCCGCCTGGGTCCATGGGATGTGCACGAAGTGGTGCAGGAACGCGTCCGGCCGCGCTCGGCGGATCAGCCCGGGCAGCGTGTACAGGTGATAGTCGTGCACCATCACGACGGGTCGCTCCACGTCCTCGATCTCGTCGATCACGGCTCGCGCGAGGTCCTCGTTGACGGCGTTGTAGCCGAACTCGAACGCCTCCGTCTCGTTGCGGCGGATATCCGGCGCGTTCGAGAGATCCCACAGGTAATGCTGGATGAACCACAGCATCGGGTTGGCCATGATGTTGTAGAAGCGGTCGTAGGCGTCCGGATCGGACGCCACCAGCTTCACGTGGTATTCGTGGCCGTCCGGCGCTTGCACCGGGAACGGTTTGCCACCGTGGCGCTCGGTCGCCTCGACGTCCTCGTCCGTCATCGCCGACGCAACCCAGATCACCTCGCGGTGCGAGGCAAGCCCGATCAGCGCGGTGACGAGCCCCCCGGTGCCGCGTCGGACCGAACCGTCCGGTTGGAACGTGACCGGACCTCGGTTGGAAACGAGCACCAGAGGCGAGTCACTCATTCCCGCCGGCGCCTTCCCACCACGATCACGCTTCGAATCGCCATCGCTCAGGCCCCGATCTCCTCGAACAGCCTCAGCCAGTCGCGCAGCAACCGCGGGGTCAGGAACCGCTGGCGGACGGACTCCTTGCCCGCGCGTCCGAGACGCTTGCCGAGGCCCGGATCGCGCAGGATTTCGAGGGAGCGCCCGGCGCACTCCTCGACGCTCGAGACGAGGAATCCCGACTCGCCGTTGGAGACCTGCAGCGGTATCCCACCGACGTCGCCGCCGATAAACGGCCTCCCCTTCCAGATCGCCTCGGTCACGGTCAGACCGAATCCTTCCCTCGTCGACTTCTGGATCACGACATCACAGTGTGACTGGAACGCGTTCACCTCGATCGCGCCGACGTTGTTGAGGTTGTTGAGGATGTGGATGTCGGGGTCGCCATCGGCATGCGCGACGGTGGCGTTGAAGTAGTCCCATCCCTCGGGGTCGTCCGTGGCCATCGAACCCACCAGCGCCAACTGTACGTCGGGCATCTCCTCCTTGACCAGTCGGTAGGCATCGATCACCCCGAGCGGGTCCTTCCACGGATCGAACCGGGACACCTGGCAGAGCAGCGGCCGGTCGACGTCGATTCCGAACTGGCCACAGATGTAGACGGCGTCCTCGGGTGAGAAGGCCATGTTCTTGGGCGCCAGCGGGTCGATCGCCGGCGGGACGATGTGCGCGCGCCCGTCCATCCCGGTCGGCACGTACTGGTCCAGGTGGAACACGGCGGCGGGATACGGGTCCAGATACGGGAGCAGGCGCTCCAAGGTGAACTGGTTCGGCGTCGAGAGGTCGATGTGGCAGCGCCACACCCACCGCCGCGCCTTCTGCCCCACGAGCGAGCACACCGCCGCCGGCTGCGGGTCGTGGACGATGCAGACGTCCCATCCCTCGGACAGCTCGCGCGCGTTGATCTCGTTGTAGCGCTGCCAGACGTCCCACTGCTCCTCGGTCAGGTCCTGGGGGTTGCCCTGGAGCGCGTTGTGCATGACCTTCGTCGCGTTGAAGAACTCCTCGCGGCCATAGATCACCTGCCACTCGACCTTCAACCCCACGTCGGCCATCAGCGGCACCAGCGTGTAGAGGATCTCCGCGACGCCGCCGCCGAACGCCGTCGCGGACAAGTGCAGGATGCGCTTGCCCTTCAGCCGGTCGGCTCGCTCCCGGATCTCGTCCACGAGCGGACGGCCCACGATGCTGGTGTAGTCGGAGAGGTGCTTCTGGGCGACGGCGACGGGCTGGAGCATGGCTTTGAGGTGCCCCCCGGTGGAAGGCAGCCGGGGCACGATAGCGAGCCGGGGAACCTCAGGCCTGCAAGCGGCGTAATCGTGCAACTCCCGCATCGATCGCGCGGACGAGCTCGACGTGGAGCTGGGCGTTCGCGGCCGAGATCGAGGACATCTGGAACTGGTGCCCGGAACCGAGGAGGCGATGGCGGTCGAGCGGTTCGCCCCAGCCGTCGCTGACGACGCCACCCGCCTCGCGCAGGCACAGCCACGGAGCCGCCAGGTCGTACGGCGAATTGTTGAGAATCTCGCCGCCACCGATCCGCTCGAACTCGGCGCGCATCCCCGGAACGTCGTCGATGATGCGCGAGCCGACCTCGACCACGGCGTCGAGCTGGCCGGTGACGACCCGGGTCATCGAGAACGCCTGCGAGCCCAGCTCGAACGTCCCGCCGCCGACCGAGGAGGAATCGATCAGGTCGCCCAGCACCTCGACCACTGCCCGCGCCGGCCGGCCGCGGAAGCCGTATGACCAGAACATCCGGGCCACGTCGACGCCGCCGCTGAGCGCGACCGATCGCGTCGAGCGCACCCCCTCGCCGCGGACCGCGAAGAACCAGTCGCCCGACTTGATCTCGACGACGCATCCCACGTCCAGGTCGGCCATCGTCGGCTCGCCGTCGTCGAGCGGCGCGAGTGCAACGGCGACGCACGCCGACTCGAGCCCCGCCATCGCCGGCCTGGTTCCGTCGATCGGATCGACGACGAGCACGTGAGTGTCGTCTCCTCTGGCCACCAGCCCCCGATCCTCCGAGTAGAACGCCATCCGCGGCGCGCGCTCGGCCACGAACTCCGCCAGGAACTCCTCGGCCTCGGCGTCGACCGCGAAGGTCACATCGCCCCCGGCGCCCGCGCCGGCGAACTCGCGACCGGCGTGTGAGCCCAGAAGCGGGAGCACGAGCTCGCGCAGCCCTCGCGCGAGCTCGAGAACCAGGTCGCGCTCCCTCGATCCAATGTTCGTTGCGTCGGCCACGAACTGCATTTTGAACGTGCGATGATCGGCGCGTGAGCCGCTCCAACGTGTTCGACGCGGAGTTCGAGTACGACGACGGCGACCCGGCGGGCTATCAATCCGGCGTCGCGCGGGTCGGCGAGCGCGCCGGGGGCGAGGCCCTGACGGTGAAGCTCTACGAGGTGCCCGCCGGCGAGAGCCTCTGTCCCTACCACTACGAGTTCGAGGAGGAGTGGCTGCTCGTGCTCGACGGCGAGGTCGACCTGCGGGTCCCGAAAGGCGAATACAAGGCGGGCAAAGGGGATCTCGTTCGCTTCGCACCAGGGCCCGAGGGAGCCCACAGGGTCACCAATCGCAGCGACGCGCCGGCGAAGCTGCTGATGTTTTCGAGTGCGCGCGAACCCGCCGTGGCGGTCTACCCGGACAGCGACAAGATCGGCGTGTGGCCGGGCAACGACGGCGACAACGTGATGCTCCGGCGCGCCGACGGTCACGTCGACTATTACGACGGGGAGGTTTAGGGCTTTCGCGGTGGCGCTGTCTGTCGCCGGCGGTCCGCCCGGTGAACGGCGCTGGGGAAGGGAAGGGGAGCGGGCGCCATCGCACCGCCAAAAAACCTGCATAGCACGACAATCCCGGCCGGAATGGCGAGGCCTGTCGAGCTATGCATGAAGAGCATGCGTAGTACGACAGGGCTCGGGTCTGGCGCCGGTGTTGTCGTGTTGTGCAGGTTTCCCGTGACAGTGACACTCTCGGCACAAAGTCGCGGGTTTGACCGGAGCAGCAGCCCAAACCCCGGGCTCAGGCGACCCGCGACCACCCTCACCGACCCCTCTCCCTGCGCCGTTGTCCGAGCCGCCCGCCTACGACGGCAACTCGAGCGTGAACACCGTCTCGCCACGCCTCGACCGCACCGACAGATGCCCCGACATCCGCTCGGCGAGCTCGCTGGCGATCGCCAGCCCGAGCCCCGACCCCTGGGCATCGTCGGCCGTGTAGAACGGCTCGAAGATCCGCGGCATCGCCTCGCCGTCGATCCCGCCGCCATCGTCGCGCACGGCTAGCCGCGCGTGGCCGTTGTCACGGGCGGCGGTGACGACGATCTGGGTCCCGGGCGGGTTGTGGATGAGCGCGTTGTCGATCAGGATCCGCATGATCTGGGCGACGCGGACCGGGTCGCAGCTGACCTCGATCGCCCGCCGGGCCAGCCGCAGCTCGAGGTGCGCGTCGTGCTGCGCGAGCGTCGGCTCGAACTCCCCCGACACGGCGCGGGTCAGCTCCCCTAGGTCGACCTCCTCCTCGCGCAGCTCCAGCGACCCCGCCTCGAGCCGCGAGAGATCGAGGAGGTCCACCGACAGCTTGCGCAGCCGCTCGACCTGGTCGCGCACCTGGTCCAGGAACCGCCGGCGGGTCTCGGCGTCGAGATCCTCGTCCTCGAGCAGCTCGACGAACCCTCCGAGGGAGAAGATCGGCGTCCGCAGCTCGTGTGAGGCGGTCGCGATGAACTTCTTGCGAGCGGACTCGAGCTGGGCGAGCTGGTGCTGCATCGCGTTGAAGGCGACCGCCAGCTGCCCGAGCTCGTCGCTCGAGTCCACCCGGATCGGGTGCTCGAAGTCGCCGGCGGCGATCTGCCCGGCGGCGTGTTCGAGCCGCTTGACCCGCTGGGAGAGCGCCCGGGCCTGCAGGTAGCCGCCGACCAGCGCCAGCAGCAGGGCGATCCCGCCCGCCACCAGGATCTCGTGACGGACGATCGCGACGTTGCGGACGATGTCGGCGACCGGCGCCGAGTAGACGATCACCCGCGCGACGCCGCCGTCGTAGGAGACGGGGTGGGCTGCCTCGGCGATCTCCCCGGACCCGGAGCTTTCGGTGCCGGTGCTGAGCCGGCCGGTCGTGGCCGCTCGGTACGCGGCCGGGAAGCTCAGGCTGGTGGCGGTGCCCAACGGGCTCGAGTCGGCCTGCTTGGTCAGCTGGGGCCCGCCTGGCGAGACCGCCGTCGAGACCGACAGGAGCGTCACGCGGTCGCCGCTCTGAGCGCTGGCGCTCCTCACCAGGTCGCTGACCGTCGATGCGGCCTCATCTCCGCCCACGGTCCGGGCAATCGGGCCCGAGGTCTTTTGCGCAGCGCCCGCCAGCGCCTGGAGCTTCTCGCTGATCAGCCTCGTCTCGAGCCCCGGCGCCACGTACAGGTAGAGGACCCCGATGGCGACGAACGTGATCGCAAAGAAGACCAGCGCCAGCCGGTTGCGAAGCGAGATCCTCAGCCGAGGCATGGATGCCCTTCCGATCACGGCTCCGTATCTCGGAAGCGGTATCCGACTCCCCGGACCGTGAACAGGTACTCGGGGCCTTTCGGATCTCGCTCGATCTTCTCGCGCAGGTGCCTGATGTGGACGTCGATCGTCCGCGGATCGCGATACGCGCTATCGCCCCAGATACGGGCCAGCAGCATGTCGCGCGTGAATACCCGGCCCGGCGCGCGGGCAAGCACCGAGAGGATCTCGAACTCGACGAACGTCAGCTCGGCCTCCCGCCCGCGCACCCGCACGCTGCGCTTCGGAAAGTCGACGCGCAGCTGGCCCACGACGAGCGGCGCCTCGTCGGGCTGGGTCTCGACCGGCCGGCTCATCTCCGCTCGCCGCAGCGCCGCCTTGATCCGGCTCGAGAACTCGCGCAGCGAAAACGGCTTGGTGATGTAGTCGTCGGCCCCGAGCTCGAGGCCGACGACCTTGTCGATCTCCTCGGACTTGGCCGTGAGCATGATGATCGGGACCGAGCTGCGGTTGCGCAGCCGCCGGCACACCTCGAGGCCGTCGATCTTGGGCAGCATCAGATCGAGCACGACGAGGTCGAACGCCTGCTCATCGAACCGGTCGAGCGCCTGACGCCCGTCGGTTGCCTGCACCACCTCGTAGCCGTCACGGCGCAGGGGGTAGGAGAGCAGCGTCTGAATCGACTGCTCATCGTCCACGAGCAGGATGCGCGCTAATCGGTCTGACATTTTTTATCTTGCCTCTTTGCTGGAAAAAGACTAGCCCCGCTTGTTTGAGAGACGTCTAAGAATGCGCGGAACTTCTCTTAGCGGGGTTAACCTCTGACGCCGATGCTTGATCCGCGGATCTACCGGACCGGCTTGATGGCGGTCGTGGTGGCGGTGGTCGTCGTGGCGTTCTCGCTGGAGAATCAGCAGGGGGCAGTCGGGACGACGCTGCCTCCAGAGGCCTTCAACGGGCAGACCGCCTACGCCGACATGGTCGGCCTGGCGCGTCACCTCCCTGACCTTCGGCCGGGCTCGACCGGCGACGCGCTGCTGGCCCAGAAGGTCGCGATGGCCCTGCGCAAGGACGGGCTCGCGGTCTCCACGACGAGCGCCAGCACGCGCACGGTCGACGGGACCCGGACGCTCCAGACCGTGACGGGGACGATGGCCGGGCAGTCGGCGGGGGGCAGCATCGTCGTCGTCGCACACCGAGACGCGGACGGGCGGTCGACGCCGGCCGACCTCTCCGGTACCGCGGTCCTGCTCGAGCTCGCGCAGGTCCTCGCCGGGGAGACGCAGGAACGGTCGGTGGTGCTGGCGTCCACGAGCGGATCGGCCGGCGCGGCGGGCGCGACCCAGCTCGCGCGCAGGCTCGGGACGCCGGTGGACGCCGTGATCGCGCTCGGCGACATGACGAGCGCGAGAGTGCGCGAACCCGTGGTCGTCCCGTGGTCAGACGGCCAGCTCCTCGCGCCCACGGTGCTCCGTAACACCGTCGCGGGGGCGCTCGGCGCGCAGGCCAACCTGCAGCCCGGAGACCCGGGGCTCGTCGCCCAGTTCTCACATCTGGCCTTCCCGCTGGCCGTCACCGAGCAGGGCCCATTCGGCCCGCTCGGCGACCCGGCGGTGCTGCTCTCGTTGTCCGGCGAACGCCAGCCGGCCGCGAGTCAACCGGCATCCGCGGCGCGGCTCGCGGCGCTCGGACGCACCGTCCAGCAGACGATCAACGCGCTCGAGGGCGGCCCCGCGGTGCCCGGGCCGAGCGCGTATCTGATCTGGGACGGCAAGGTGATCCCGGCGTGGGCGATCAAGGTGCTGGTGCTCGCGCTGATCCTCCCGGTGCTGTTGACGATGGTCGACGGGCTGGCCCGGGCCCGCCGGCGGGGAAACCCGATCCTGCGCTGGCTGCTGTGGGTGCTCGCCGGCGCCGTCCCGTTCTTCCTCGCCGTCCTCGTCGTGCTCGGCGCCAAGGTCACCGGCGCGCTCGCCTCGCCCCCGCCCGGCCCGCTCGGCGCGAGCGCGATGCCGCTCGGCGGGGCCGGGACGGCCGTGATCGTGGTGGTCGGCATCGTGATCGTGGCCCTGCTCCTCTTCCGGCGGCCCCTGCTCTCGGCCCTGACCAGACGACCGCTCGGCTCGCCGGCAAACGCCGGCGCCGGCGCGGCCGTGCTGCTCGTGCTATGCGCGGTGGCGCTCGCCGTCTGGGTGCGCAACCCGTTCGCCGCGGCGCTGCTCGTCCCGGCGCTGCACCTCTGGATGTGGGTGCTCGATCCCGACGTTCGGATACCGCGTCCGGTGGTCGCACTGATGGTGCTCGTGGGGCTCGCGCCACCGGTCGTGGTGATCCTCTACTACGCGCAGTCGCTTGGCCTCAGCCCCGTGCAGATCGTCTGGAACGGCGTCCTGCTTATCGCCGGTGGGTACATTGGTTTGCTAGCGGCAGTCCAGTGGAGCGTTGTTTTGGGGTGTTTGGTAAGCGTGATATCGATAGCGGCGAGACGGCCGCGCTTGCACCGTTCGCGTCCGGAGCAGACGCCAGTGACGGTGCGCGGCCCGGCGACGTACGCCGGGCCGGGATCGCTGGGCGGAACGGAATCCGCTCTGCGGCGATGAGAAGGCTGATCCGCGACGTCTCATCCGTACTGCTGATCTCGGGGCTGCTGCTCGTGATCGACGCCGGCGTGACGCTGGTGTGGCAGGAGCCCGTCACCGCGCTGATCGGAAAGATCAAGCAGGGCGAGATCAACAAGCAGTACCTCAGCTTCAACACGGCGCCGCTGACACCGGTCCAGCACCACGCGCTGGCCAGTTTTAAGAAGATCGATCAGCGCGTGGCATTCCTGGCGCGCCGCGAGTCCCACGAGGTCGCCACCGGCGACGCGATCGGCCGGATCGACATCCCCAAGATCCACGCCGACTACGCGATCATCCAGGGCACCGACACCGCCAGCCTCGAGGCGGGGCCGGGCCATTACCCGGCGACCGCGTTCCCGGGCCTCGGCCTGACGGTGGCGATCGCCGGCCACCGGACCACCTACCTGGCCCCGTTCCGCCACATCGACGAGCTCAAGCCGGGCGATCACATCGTCGTGAAGATGCCCTACGCCCAGTTCACCTACGACGTCCAGTACCACCAGATCGTCCTGCCGACGGCGCTGTGGGTGACCAAGAACGTCGGCTACGAGCGCCTCGTGCTGTCGGCCTGCAACCCGCTGTACAGCGCGGCTCAGCGGATCATCGTGTTCGCGAAGCTCCAGTCGATGAAGCCGTTGGGCCCGGCACGCTCCGCGGCGTGATTTATGGGGCGCGCCCTCCGGGCGCGCTTTTGGGTTTCGCCCGGGCGGGACCGGCGCGTTTTTCTCCGCTCACGCCGCGTTAATCGATCGAATGGGAACCGTCGACAGGCAAGTTAGGGTCTAGACCGGATGCAGAAGCCACCGCCCGATACCGATGCTGGTCATGATTCAAATGGAGACGACGCACACAGGATTGGAGGCAGGGTGTTAGTCGCCGACACCATGCTTGGCTCGACGGATGCGGGTCAGGAGACCAGGATGGACCAGCTCAGGGAAGAGATAGAGCGGGGCTCGTATCGGGTGGATCCGAAGGCGGTCGCGGACGCGATCGTGCTGAGGCTCCTTAGGCCCGCGTCGGGGAGCGCCGCCGACTCGACGGTCCTCCCCCTCAGAACGAGTGCTCGTAGCCCGATAACCCGCCGCTCGCGTCGGCGAAGCTGACGCCGGCTGGCCCGTCCAGCACGCGTCCGACCGGCGTGAGCGGGACCCCGTCCACGGCGTCGAGCGCTTCGGGCGGCAGGCACACGCACAGTTCGTAGTCCTCGCCGGCGGTCGCCGCGAACGGGCCGGGCTCGGCGCCCAGCGCCCGGGCCACCTCCGCCACGCCGTCCGCGAGCGGGAGCGACGCGAGCGTCAGCTCGATCATCGCCCCGCTGCCGTCGGCCAGGTGGAGAGCGTCCGTCGCCAGCCCGTCGGAGAGGTCGATCATCGCCCGCGCGCCCGAGACCGCCAACGCGCGCCCCTCAGCCAGGCGCGGCTCGGGTCGCGCGTAGCTCCGGACGAGCGACTCCCGCTGCTCTTCGGCCACCTGCGCCCGGCCGTCGAGCACGGCGAGTCCCGCCCCGGCGCCGCCGAGGCGGCCCGTCACGGCCACGACGTCGCCCGGACACGCCCCGTCGCGGCCGATCAGCCGGGCCGGATCGTCGCTCCAGCCGACGACCGTGAACGAGACGGTCAGCGCCGGCGCCGACGTGACATCCCCGCCCGCGATCGAAACGCCCAGGCGCGCGGCCAGCTCCTGGGCACCGGCGGCGACGCCAAGGGCCCGCTTGAGGTCGGTCCCAGCCGGGAGCCCGAGGAGCAGGTACGCCTCGCCGGCGTCGGCACCCATCGCCGCCAGATCGGAGAGCGCTCCCGCCAGCGCCCGGTGGCCGATCTCCTCCGGCGAGAGCTGCTCAGAGCGAAAGTGGATCCCGTCGACCATCGCGTCCAGCGAGGTGACGGCGTAGCCGCGCCCCCGGACGACGGCGGCGTCGTCCCCGATCGAACGCACGACACGGCCCGATCGCCCGGAGGCGAACGTCGCCTCGAGCCCCTCGATCAGCTCACGCTCCCGCACGGCGCCGGTCGGCCCAGCAATCAGCGATGTCGGTAGACGATCCGGGCGCGGTCGAGGTCGTAGGGAGAGAGCTCGACCCGGACGCGATCGCCCGGGAGGATCCTGATCCTGAACCGGCGCATCTTGCCGGCCACGTGCCCGAGCACGACGCGATCCATGTTGTCGAGCTTCACCCGGAACATCGCGTTCGGGAGAGCCTCGACAACTTCGCCTTCGAGTTCGACCTTTTCTTCTTTGGGCATCAGTCAGTTGGGGCCACGGCATCGCTCATCGCCACGGACCCGCGAGAACGCTAGCAGTCCCCGCGTGCTCTAACTATTAGTGCTTCTTGATTCCTCCGCCGCCCGAGCTCGGCCCGCCACCGCCGCCGGGGGCGGTCGGCGCCTGCTGGTTGGGCGCGGTGCCGGTGTTCGACGGCTGCGTCGTCTGCGTCGAGGTGCTCTGGCTGGTCGTGGTGCCGCTGAGCGTCGCGCCGCCGGATCCGCTCGAACTCCCCGTCGTGGAAGGCGTGTCGCCTGGCCGGTGGTCGCGAAGTGGCCCTTGTACGGAATCCCCTGCCACGGATCCGTCGGAGGCGTGAAGTCTCCGCAGTAGCCGTCGCTGGCCTGCTCCATGTAGTCGTGCCAGATCGGCGCGGCCAGCGTGCCGCCGAAGCCGGGACCGAGCCCGTTGACGTCGTCCATCGACTCGGTCGAGTTCGGATAGCCCACCCACACCGACGTCGCGAGCTGTGGCGTATAGCCGACGAACCACGCGTCGGTGTAGTTGCTGGTGGTCCCGGTCTTGCCCGCGGCCGGGCAGCCGTAGTTGGCGGCGGTCCCGGTCCCGCTCTGGATGACGGTCTTCAGGACCTGCGTGGCGGCGTACGCCTGGCCATAGGGGAACACCCGCTTGTGCGTGGGGTCCCCGAGGTCGACCACGCGCCCATCCGGAAACACGACCTTGGTGATCGCCGTCGGCGCGATGTGGACCCCGCCGTTGGCGAGGGTCGCGTAGGCATCGGCCATCTCGAGCGGGGAGACGCCGATTCGCAGGCCCCCGATCCCCTCCGCGGGGAGTCCGTCGAGGTGCGACGTGATGCCCATCGCGTAGGCGGTGTTGCGGACGTTGTCGGGACCGACGTCGGCGTCGAGCTGCGCGTACACGGTGTTGTCCGACAGCGTGGTCGCCTTGGTCACGCTGATGTTCCCCTGATAGCTGTGCTCGGCAGTCTGGACGTGATAGGTCGGAAATCCCGGCAGCCACCCCGGCAACAGCTCGTGGGAGTTGTAGTAGGTGGTGTTGGGATCGCCGTCGAAGTCGTGGATGAGCGTCATCAGCACGAACACCTTGAACGCGGATCCCGTCTGCCGGTGGGCCTGCGTGGCGTAGTCGAACTTGGTCTGCCCGTAGCTGGACGACGTCGCCATCGCCAGGATGTGGCCGTTGCTGGGATCGATGCTGACGACGGCCGCGGCCGGGTCACCCGGCTCTCCCTCGTGGTCGAGGATCGCCTGGCGCGCCTCCTGCTGCTTGGTCAGGTCGATCGTCGTGTAGACCTTGAGGCCGCCCTTCTCGACGGTCGCGAGCCCGAAGCGCTGGATCAGCGCCTGTTTGACGTAGTCGAAGACATACGGCTCGACCACCTTCCCGTACGTGGCGTTGGACTTGACCTGCAGCGGCGACGCGTCGGCGGCGGCCGCCTGCGCCGGGGTGATGTAGTCCGACTCGACCATCGCCTGGAGCACCTGGTGACGACGGGCCCGGGCCAGTGCGGGCGCCTCGAACGGGTTGTACTCCGACGGCGCCTGCGGAAGGCCGGCCAGGAGGGCCGCCTGGGCCAGGTTCAGCCGCCAGACGGGCTTGTCGAAGAGCATCTGCGACGCGGCGCCGACGCCGATCGCCGTCTGGCCGCCGACGGTCCCGTAGTCCACGTCGTTGAGGTACTGCTCGAGTATCCACGTCTTCGAGCGCCGGTTCTCGAGCTCGTCGGCGAGCTTGGCCTCGATGATCTTCACCTTGAGCGTGCGGGTATCGGCGAGGTCATAGGGCAGGTAGATGTTGCGGATCAACTGCATCGTCAGCGTCGAGCCGCCCTGCAGCGCGTCGCCGCCGCCGAGGGCATCCTTGAACGCGGCGCGTGCGATTCCCTCCGGGTCGATGCCGCCGTGGGTCCAGAACCGCCGGTCCTCGATCGCGACGGTCGCGCGCCTGAGGATCAGCGGCAACCGGTTCCCGGTCACGACCGTGCGGAGGATGTCGGAATGGATAAAGCCCAGCCGCGTGCCGTCGGCCGCGAACATCTGCGATACCTGGCCGGGATCGCGGGGGCTGAGCTGATTGATGTTCGGGGCCGAGTCGGCCACGGCGACGACCCACCCCACGACTCCAAGAACGCCGATTGTCAGCACCGAGACGGCCACGACACCGACCACGAGCAGCGCCCGCTTGAAGGGCGATCCGCGGCGCCTGCGGCGCCGGTTTCGTTCGCGTCGGCTCATCGTGGGGCTCTTTCGGTCCCGTGCCGCCCGGCTCCTGCAAGCGCCAGCGCGCGGTCAGTGGGACAGTCCCGAGTATGGATGGTCAGGACTTTCCGCAGGCGGTCCTGCTCGACGCGCTCGGGACGCTGGTGGCGCTCGAGCCGCCCGCCCCACGGTTGCGGGCGGAGCTCCGGAAGCGGTTTGCGATCGCTGTCACCGAGCAACAGGCGGGGCGCGCGATCGCGGCCGAGATCCGCTACTACCGCGCTCATCTCGACGAAGGTCGGGATCGGGCCTCGCTCGACGCGCTCCGCGGCCGGTGTGCCGAGGCGCTGCGGGCCGCCCTCCCGCAGCGCGACGGGCTCCGGGCGATCCCGAACCCCATGCTCACGCAGGCGCTGCTCGCGTCGCTGTGCTTCAGCGCCTTCCCGGACGTACGACCGGCGCTGAGCGCGTGGCGGGCCGCCGGCGCGAGGATCGTCGTCGTCAGCAACTGGGATGTCTCCCTCCACGACGTGCTCGAACGGCTGGCGCTCGCGCCTCTAATGGACGCGATCCTGACGTCGGCCGAGGCGGGCGTGCGCAAGCCGTCGCCGGCGATCTTCGAACGGGCGCTGGCGCTCGCCGGGGCCGCGCCGGAGCGAGCCGTCCACATCGGCGACAGCCTCGAAGAGGACGTGGCGGGCGCGCGGGCGGTCGGGGTACGGCCGGTTCTGATCTCGCGCGACGGGGGTCTTTCGCCTCCGGGGATCCAGACCGTGACGAGTCTGGCCGAGTTAAGCCCTCAGGATCCCTAACCTGAATCACAGCGATGCCCAGCGTGCCCCCACCCAGCGCCAGCCCACCTCCGCCCACCGCCGCTGCGGACGGCGCGGCGGCGCCGGTCCCTGAACCACGCGCCGACGACCTGCCGCCGTGGCAGCTGTGGACGGCGCCGGCGGCGATCCTCGGGGGGTTCGCGATCGGGCTCGTGGGCACGATCGTCGTCGGGATCGTCGCGGCCGCGTCGGGAGGCAGCCTGACCCACCCGAGTCCGGGCGTGAGCCTGCTCGAGGATCTCGTCTTCGATCTGTCGTTCGTAACCGCCGCTATCTACTTCGCGGCGCTCCGGCGCGCGACGCCGGCCGACTTCGGATTTCGCCTGATCCCGTGGAAGCTCGGAGTCGGGGCGTTTGCGCTCGCGGCCGTGTCCTACTACATCGTGACGGCCATCTACGCGTCGCTCGTGCATCTGCACGGCAGCGACAAGCTTCCCAGCGAGCTCGGCGTCAGCAAGAGCACGCTGGCACTGGTGGGCGCGGCGGTGTTCGTCTGCGTGATCGCGCCGATCTGCGAGGAGTTCTTCTTTCGCGGATTCGTCTTCGGCGCGCTCCGGCACTGGAAGATCAACTTCGCAGGCCGTGACCTCGGCACGGTGTTCGCCGCGATCGTCACCGGCATCCTGTTCGGTCTCGCCCACACCGGCTCGGCCTCCTCGCAGTATCTGATCCCGCTCGGATTCCTCGGCTTCGTGCTGTGCGTCGTCCGGTGGAAGACGCGCTCTCTGTACCCATGCATGGCGCTGCACTCGGTCAACAACTCGCTCGCGTTGGGGATCAACCAGCTGCACTGGAACGCACTCGAGATCTTCGGTCTCATCGCCTCGTCGCTCGTCGTGATCGCCTCGATCACCGTGCCCCTCGCCCAGCGCACGCCGATGCGGACGGGTGTAACCAACATGTCGGCCTGATTTACTTCCATTTGATGAGTGGGGCACTGAAGCGCGCGGTTCTGTCGTTCGCGGTGCTGTTGTTGGTGCCGGCGACGGCGGCCGCGGCGGGGGCGACGTCAACGACGCCGATCGTCGGGTCCCAGCCGGCGACCACCTCAACCCAGCCGGCGACGCCCACAACCACGACGACGACGCCGCTGGTCACGACGCCCCCGGTCAAGCCGAAGACTCCCGCCAAGGTCCCGAGCGGCTCGGCCAAGCTCTCCCTCCCGGGCATCTCCGTCGTCGCCCACCAGGCCGTCACGACCCCCGGCCGGCGGGTTCAGATCGCGGGCATCGTGCGACCGTTCGTGCCCGGGCAGTGGGTGGACATTCGGGCGTCCGTCGGCCACCGCCTGATCAAGCGCGATCGGCTGCGGATCAAGCCCTCGCCGAACCACAGCTACGGACGGTTCGTCGAGACTCTGGCGAGCCCCAGCGCCGGCGAGGTAGTCGTCTCCGCGACCCACGCCCGAACGGCCCAGATGGGCGGCTTCACGGCCAAGCGCGCCTACCAGGCGCTGGACGTGCACGTAGGTCCCGGCTCGACCGGGCGCTTCGTGCAGCTCGTCCAGCAGCGCCTCGCCGCGCTCCACTTCTACATCCCGCAGACGGGCGTCTACGACAACGGCACCGAGCTGGCGATCGACGCCTACCACCGGCTCCTCGGCTGGGGGACGTACAAGACGCTCGACGGGCGCACGATCAGCTTCCTGCTGAACGGCTGGGGCGAGTTCAAGGTCCGCTTCCCCAACCACGGCCGGCACGCGGAGGGGAACCTTGCAAAGCAGCTCGTGGCGCTGATCGACGGCTCGAAGGTAGATCTGATCTTCCCGATCAGCTCGGGCAAGCCCTCCACGCCGACGATCCTCGGCGACTTCCACATCTACGAGCGGACGCCCGGCTACCTACCTGACGGGATGTACTACTCGGACTTCTTCATCCGCGGATATGCCATCCACGGGTATGACCCGGCGCCTGATTACCCGGCCAGCCACGGCTGCATGCGGCTGCCGATCCCCGACGCGATCACGGCCTACAACTGGCTCGCGCTCGGCGACTGGGTAGACGTCTACTACTGAGCCGTCAGGAGAGGCCGTCGGTGTACCGCGCCAGGTACCCGAGGCCGACCCCGTAGACGAGCAGCGCGAGCAGCGTCGGCACGACCTCCAGCACCCATACGCTGTTGGTCTTGATCAGAGCACGAAACGGCGAGGTCAGCTCCGAGGCGGCGCCGTCGATGAACTTCCCGGGTTGCCCCTTGGCGTGGTTGCCCGTCACGGTCTCCGAGGTGACCTGATTGCCGGCCACGATCTCGGTCTGCTGGTGCTTGGAGGCGCCGGCCAGCTGATTGCGCGCGAACAGCGCGAACGACGCCAGTATCAGCCCACAGCAGATGAGCGAGACCAGCACAAGCACGCGGTGAATCACGCGTGCTTAATCGGCCGGGACGCCGATTAGCATGACTTTTCGCAGATGACTTTCGACACCGTCGCCACATCACGCGAGCGGCTGCTCGCAGAACTTCGTAGGCACGCGCTCTTAAAGGGGTCCTTCGTCCTCACCAGTGGACGGGCGGCCGAGTACCTGGTTGACGCAAAACGGGCGATCCTGCTCCCTGCTGGCTTCAACGCGCTGGCCGACCTCGTGGCCGCGCAGGCACGCGAGTGGGGCGCCACCGCGGTCGGCGGGATGACGATGGGGGCGGATCCGATCGCGTGCGCGGCGCTCGCCGGCGGCGCGGACGTGAAGGCGTTCTTCGTCCGCAAGGACGTCAAGCAGCACGGCCTCTCGCGCCGGATCGAGGGTCCACTGCTCGACGCCGACGATCGGTGCATGCTCGTCGAGGACGTGGTCACGACCGGGGGCTCGACGATCAGCGCGCTCGAGGCGCTCCGCGACGAGGGCCACCCGGTGTGCGGCGTGCTGGCGATCTGCGACCGGCTCGCCGGTGGCGCGGAGGCGATCGAGGAGGCCGCCGGGGCCCCGTTCGTCGCGCTGACGACGATCGACGAGGTCTACCCGGAGCGACCCGACCGCTAGGTCTGGCCACCGTGCCGGGGCGTGAGCTGGGCGTACGTTCCTCGATCTGGCGATGACGCTCGGCCCGATGATCGCGGGTTAGGAGATGCCGCTGCGCACAGCTTGGACGGCTGCCTGGATGCGGTTGTCGAGGTGGAGTTTCGCGAGGATGCTGGCGACGTGGTTGTGAACCGTGTTGGTGCTGAGCGAGAGCTCGTGTGCGATGTCGTCATTGCTCCTGCCGCTGGCGAGCCGTTCGAAGATCTCCAGCTCGCGTTCGGTCAAAACGGCGCGGATCGCGCTCGCGGCGTTCTCGCTGGTGGTGGTGACGGGTATGTCGCGTTCGCGGATGCGCTGCAGGAGTTTTCCGGCGATCTGGGAGGAGATGACCGATTCTCCGGCGGCGGTTGCCCTGACGGCGGCGATGATCGCTTTTGGTGGTGCGGTCTTCAGGATGTAGCCGCTGGCGCCGGCGACGATCGCCTCGACGACGCGGTTTTGCTCGGTGCGGGTGAGGATCAGGATGCGCGAGGCGGGGGCGAGGAGGCCGAGCTGCTCGATCGCCTGCACGCCCTGGCTGTCGGGGAGCCGGAGGTCCATCAGCACGACGTCGGGGCGCACGTCGACGACTATCCTGAGGGCGTCTTGGGCGTTGGCGGCCTCGCCGACGAGGTCGAGTCCGCCGCCTGTCAGCGTCTGGGCCAGGGCGCCACGGATCATCTGCTCGTCGTCAACCACGACGACCGTAATCCGTCGCCCAGGCTCCAAGGTCGAGTCCTGCTGAGCCGGCACCTGGCGCAAAGACTATGACTCTATGCAAGCGCGACTACGCGCCACTCGACGACGAGCGGCTGAATAGCTAGGAGTTGTGACCCTCCGATAAGTTCTGGCCTCCCAACGGCCCGAACGGGCCCCCCGACGAGGTCCGAACGGGCCATTTACAGACATCCTGCGCTGAGAGTAGTTTGCGAAAGCCAGCTCTCCGAAACTCGGTTCATCACTGCCAGGTTCCTCGAGGGTCAGCAAAAAGGACCAAGCCACGCAGGTGAGCGAACTAGCTAGTTAGACGATCGGCCGAGTGGCGTCACCGCCTCGGTCGTAAATCGTCTTGCTCAGTCACGTGCGCGTCAATCAGCGCCTCGGTTCCGGCCTGGAACTTCGAGCCTCGAGGGTTCGGAGCTCCGCGCTCTCACAATTCACTCTATGGAGGCCACCATGTTAAAAAAGCAGGTAGGAGTAGTTGCTGCTGTGACTGTAGTGGCAGGTGGTGTTATAGGCGCGCTCGTTCAGGGCGCCTCCGCGCAGTCTGGAGCACGTGGCTCGGCGGCGCGGGCTCCCGCGTTCGCCCGAAGCCTCCCGCCGAGCTTGGTCAAGTCGGGACGGTGGACGACGCTTCACGGCAGAAGGGTCTGGGCCATTCCGTTCGTTCTCCAAGTTCGGAGGCACGGGAGAATCGTCGCGCGTCAAGCGGATACCTACTGTAACAGTTGCTCTCAGGTGAAGAATCTAGGAAACGGCCAGTGCATGAGCAGCTATCCGGACACCAAAGGCTCCGACGTCGAGGAATATACGTGCAACGGGTCCAAGAATCAGTCATGGGACTACGCCTTCAGCGCAGGGCTCGGGGCTGAAGGGAACTGGGAATTCATTAGCGTGGGTGCTCCATATTGCCTCGATAACTATCAGACCAAATTCACCGACGGGAACCCACAAATACTGTGGGGTTGCACTAGCGGATCAGCGATCCCGCTTATCTATGGTGTCGGAATATCGCATGTTTCGGGCGGCTACGCGATCCACACTGAACAAGACTATGGCGAGGTCAGCAAATACTGTCTTACGAGCTATTACGCGCCTAAGATCGAGGAGTACATCTGCAACACGTATTCTGCGAATCAGGCTTTCAGCGGGGCGACACTGGGCAACGGAGGGTGAACCGGTACGTCGGTACTGAACGACTGGACTGACCAGTGGAAGTCGTCGGGGGGGACGCTAGGTGGCGCCTCCCCGAGGCTCCCACAACTGGGCTGCAAGGCAACGAAATACGACGCGAGCCTGCGACCCGCCGGCCACGCGCCAGCGAAAGCATCACACGCAGCAGGGACAGCATCCCATCTGTCTCGCGTAGTTAGGTCCTCGACCGTTGGGTCACGGGCTCCGCTTCGATAACGGCGCCGCGTGGACGCAGCGCCACCGCGACTAGCTTGCGACGCTCACGCTGGGCCGGCCAGGCGATGTTGATCGACGGCCGCGCCGAGATCGGCGACTTCGAGCGGTTCGCCCGCGCCGAGCAGCTGATGAGCTACGTCGGCCTGATCGCGTCCGAGTCAACGACCGGGCAGCAGCGCCAAGCTAATGCGGCAACTCCAGGCACGACGGCTTCGTCTGATGAAGCGCCTGGACCTGCCACCCGATCCCCGTCGGGTACGGGGTGAAGAGCACGATCGGGTTGCTGTGGGCGATCGCCTCGCCGTACTTGTAGCCGACGCTCGAGACGTTCACGCCGAGCTGGTACGCGAGCATCGTTTGGTACTCGAGTCGCGTCAGCGGCTCGCCGCACGCGCGCAGTCGCGCCGCGCCTCCCAGCGATCGGATCACGCCCGTCAGCCGATCGATCTCGTCGGTGCGGCGCCGTTGGGTGACGATGTCGGCGTGCTCGGAGCGCGCCCGCGAGACGGCGGGCGGGACCAGGGCGCCGACGAGGACGACCGCGAGCGCGATGCCCACCAGGCCGGCGGCTGGCGAGAGCCGGCGCGACTCGCTGAGCAGCCACCCGAATCCGGCCCCGGCGAGCACGACCATCACCCCGCCGGCCTCGAACATGTACCGCGCGAGGCCCGGCCAGCCGTGCAGCGAGAACGCGATCTCGATGATCACCCACGCCGCGGTCCCGGCGGCCAGCGCCAGCGTCACCCGGTCACGTCGCCAGATCGCGACCGCCACCGCGAACAGCGCGAGCACCTCGACCACCGCCGTGTGCAGGTCGAGAAAGCGGCCGATCGTGCCGAACACCCGGTTGTGAGTGAGCGCCCGCCCCGAGTCCATCGCGTTGCTGGCCGCGACGAACGGCGTCCGCGAGGTCAGCGCCGGTATCCCGAACCACAGCGCCAGGATCGCGACGCCCCCGCCTACGATCAGCGGCCGCATCGAGGGGACGCGCCGCCACGCCCAGATCGAGTACAGCGCCAGGAACGGCCACGCCTCGGGGCGCCCGAGGGAGGCCAAGCCTCCGAGCACGAACGCCCACCGGTGCCGGCCCGAGAGATGGCAGTCGATCGCGCCCAGAACGAGCGCCACG
Organism: uncultured Solirubrobacterales bacterium; assembly: GCA_963810015.1. Lineage (GTDB taxonomy): Bacteria > Actinomycetota > Thermoleophilia > Solirubrobacterales > Solirubrobacteraceae > Palsa-465. The sequence goes on along the minus strand of CAWEMC010000024.1, from coordinate 783,050 downwards.
ATCATCGGGTCGGACTGGGCGCTGAGGATGTAGTGCCAGTACTGGGTGATGCCGAGCAGCGCCGCGCCGGCGAACACCGCCGCGGCGATCCGGGCGTAGCGGGGCACTCCGTCGCCGTCGGTCAGCCGGTAGGCGATGCGTCCGGCGAAGATCACGCCGCTCAGCGAGACCGCCACCGCCGTGATCAGCCACAGCCACATCTCGTCGTGCCCGAACAGCGCGTACGGGACGGTGAACAGATACGGCAGCGGCTTCCACGATGGCGCCGCGTTCGTGTCCAGCGCCCAGACCACCGTCTGGTGGCCCCACACGAGCCAGCCGTAGGGATCGAACCCCGGACGGGTGCGCGCCCACAGCACCAGCACCGTCGAGATCGCGAGCAGGCCGAGCCCGGTGAGCACCGCCGGGTAGTACCGGCTCAGCTCCCCGCCGCGAGACCGGTCGCGCGGGCGCCCCGCGGCCGGCGGGGCCGATACCGTCTGGGACTCAAGCTTTGACTCGGGCACGGACATCGCTGGCGCCTCTCCTAGCCGAGCCTCAGCCGTGGTGTGGGTACAGCGCGCCGTTCGGATGCGCGGGCGTGTCGATCCAGAAGGAGTTGACGTTCGCGCACGCCGCCGTACGCGAGGACGCCGTGTGGATCGGGTCGGCCAGCCAGCCGTTGGGGAGCTGGGTGAACAGCACGATCGGGTAGCCGTGCTTGATCTCTCGCTTGGGCAGATAGCCGACCGAGCCGACGTTGAGCTTGGCATCCCAGGCCAGGATGCTCACGTACTCCACGTTCGTGACCGGTTCGCCGCAGTAGACGATGTGCTTGTAGCCGCCGAAGCGGTTGATCGCGGTCTGGAGCATGTTGATCACCTTGGTCCGGCCGCGCTCGTGGCGAAGGTCCTGGTGCTCGTCGCGTAAGCGCGAGACGGCCGCCGGGACCATGATCAAGAAGACCGCCCCGACGACCGCAATCCCGGCCCATTTCGGCACGCGCCAGTCCGCACGCAGGGCGTCTCTGATGATCCACCCCAGCGCGACCCCGGCGAGCACCGTCATCACGCCCGCGGGTTCGAACAGGTATCGCTGCACCCCCGGCAGGCCGCGGAGCACGAGGATCGTCTCGACGATCACCCACAAGATCACGCCGGCCGCTAGGGCCAGCACCGTCCAGTTACGCCGCCGGAAGGCGACGATCGTCGCGTAAAGCGCGGCGAGCTGGACGGGTAGCCACTGGAGCGACGTGAAGCGATGGATCGTGCCGACGATCTTGTTCTGCTTGAGCTCGCGAGGGGAGCGGAGCGCGAGCTGCTCGGCAAGGAGCGGCCGGTGGTTCGTGATCGTGGGAACTCCGAACCACATGAAGAGAATGAACGCGCAGGAGGCGATGAGCCACTTCCGGAGCGCCGGCTCCTTGAACCACATCCACACCCCCCACGGGCCCAGCCACGCCCACGCCTCGGGCCGGCCCAGGCACGCCAGCGTGCCGATCGCCAGCGCCCACCGCGGCCGCCCCGCGAGTGCCTGGTCGATCGAGCCCAGGCACAGGGACACGATCATCGTGTCCGACTGGAAGCTGAGGATGAAGTGCATGTAGCTCTCGATCCCGAGCAGCGCGCCGCCAGCAAACACGGCGGCGACCCAGGCCGGGCGATGGTCGCCGTCCTCGACGCCGACGAGCTGGTACGCGATCCTTCCGGCGAAGATCACGCCGCTCAGCGAGATCGCCACGGCGGTGAGCATCCATAGCCATAGCTCGTAGTGGCCGAACAGCGCGAACGGCACCGTGAAGAAGTAGGGCAGCGGCTTCCACGACGGGGCCCCACCCAGGTTCAGGTTCAGGTGCCACGTCTGGTAGCCCCAGACCAGCCAGCCGTACGGGTCGTAGCCCGGTCGTGTGTTGGTGACCCGGATCAGTACGAACGCGACCACGACGACCGCGATCCCGACCAGCCACCACGCGTACTGCCGGACCAGTTGCCAGGGGCCCGCGCCGGCGCGGGCGGCTCGCGCAGGTCCAGGAGGGCCGGAACGTCCGGGCGCTTTGACCTCTAGCGTGTTCTCAGACACGAGGAGGTCGTGACGGTAGCAAAGGAACGGGTGCCCCCAGCGCGCCGCTACGGGGCCCCGCGAGCGGCGTCGGGGCCGCGGGTTCGAGGCCCCTCGGGACCACTGCCCCCGGCAGGAATCGAACCTGCATCCCGCGCTTAGGAGGCGCGTGCTCTATCCATTGAGCTACGAGGGCGGGCACGGGAGGGTACCCGCGTCGTCGCTTCGTTGTGAGCGGGTTAACGCCGAGTGACATCGCGCCTCCCGTGTGGTTATCTCCCGCTCGTGGTTGGAGGACCAGCGCGCCTGGGGGAGGGATCCGTCGGTGGACGAGGAACCGTGGTGCTCCGATGAGCTTAGGCGTTCAGGAAGTACTGGTCGATGAGGACAACCTCGACGCCAGCGTCGAACTGGTCCCGGGCGACATCGTCGCGCGCTCTCCCCGCCAGCTGTTCTGGCGCCGGTTCCGGTCCGATCGCGTCGCCATGGCCTCGGCCATCTTCATCATCCTGCTGATCATCATGGCCATCACCGCTCCGCTGTTGGTCGACGTGCTCGGGGTCTCCGGGCCTAATGTCCAGAACCCCAACGCGCTCGATGTCTTCGGCAGCCCGACCGGGCCGAGCGCGGCGCACCCCTTCGGGGTCGACCAGCTCGGGCGCGACATCCTGTCGCGGACGATCTACGGCGCGCGGGTCTCGCTCGTGGTCGGGATCGTCGGCACCCTTGTGGCGACGGTGGTGGGCACCGTCTTCGGACTGGTGGCCGGGTACTACCGGGGCTGGGCGGACACGATCGTCTCGCGCACGGTCGACGTATTCCTGGCGTTCCCAGTCCTGATCCTCGGCCTCGGCATCGGGGCGGCCTGCGAGGTGCGGGGCTGCCTGAAGGTCGCCGGCCACGCGCTGATCCAGCCGGGCATCATCACGGTCATCTTCATCATCACGATCGCCAGCTTCACGTACATCGCCCGGATCGTCCGCGGCCAGGTACTGTCACTGCGAGAGAAGGAGTTCGTCGAGGCGGCACGGTCGCTCGGCGCCAGCAACAGGCGCATCCTCTTCCGGGAGATCCTGCCCAACCTGATGGCGCCGCTGATCGTCTACGCGAGCCTGCTCATCCCGACGAACATCCTGTTCGAGGCGGCGCTCTCGTTCCTCGGTGTGGGGATCCGGCCGCCCACCGCGAGCTGGGGCCAGATGATCTCCGACGCCTCCAACACTTTGAACACCACCTGGTGGTACATGGTCTTTCCAGGCACTGCGCTGTTGTTGACGGTGCTCGCGTTCAACCTGGTCGGTGACGGCCTGCTTGACGCCCTGAACCCCAGAGGGGACCGATGAGCGGCAACAACCGCGCGAACGCGACCCTGCGGCCGCGCTATTCAACAGAGGAGGTAATCCAATGACGAACCACCCGAGGGTGGCCGTCTCAGTCGTGGTGGGAGTGCTCGCTGCATTCGGTCTCGCCGCGTGCGGATCGAGCAACTCGTCGTCGAGCTCCGGCGGCGGGACCACAACGGCCGGCGGCGTCCCGCTCAAGTCGGGCGAGAACCCGGCCACCGAGACCCTGAATCCGAGCGGCAAGAAGGGCGGGACGCTGACGTCGTACTCGAGCGAGGACTTCCTGCACCTCGATCCGGGAGCCGCGTACTTCACGACGGACTACACCGCCGTTTACGCGACGCAGCGCACGCTGCTGATCTATCCGCCGAACTCGACCACCCAGCTCGCGCCGAATCTCGCCACCGAGGTGCCGAGTGCGGCCAACGGCGGGATCACCAACGGCGGCAAGACGATCACCGTGCACATCCAGCCCGGAGTCAAGTTCAGCCCGCCGGTGAACCGCGAGGTCACGTCGGCTGACGTCGAGTACGCGATTGACCGCGGCGCCAACCCGAACGTCGGCAACGGCTACTTCCAGGCCTACTTCGGCAACCTGGTCGGGGCCCCGAGCGCCAAGGGCGGTCCGTTCCCCGGCGTCACGACCTCGGGGAAGTACACGATCGTCTTCCACCTGACCAAGCCGACCGATTCGACCCTCATCGGCGCCCTCCAGATGCCCCTGACGGCACCAGTGCCGGAGTCGTTCGCCGGGCCGCTGGACAAGCACTCACCCTCGACGTACGGCACCTACCTGGTCGCGACCGGCCCCTACATGTTCCAGTCCGACCCGAAGACCGGGAAGGTCGCCGGGATTGGGTACCAGACCGGCAAGTCGGCGACGCTGGTTCGCAACCCGAACTGGGACCCGAACACCTACACGTCGGCCTACAAGCCGCCGGCGTACCTCGACAAGATCGCGATCAACATCGGCGGATCCGCGTCGGTCATCGGCCAGCAGGTCCTGAAGGGGAGCGACCTCGTCCAGGAGGACACGCCGACCCAGTCGATTGTCAAGCAGGCCTACCTCCAGTATCCGTCGCAGATCACGTTCACAACGGGAGCCGGCGACCACTACGGCGGCCTCGACACGACATCCCCCCCGTTCAACAACGTCAACCTGCGCCGTGCCGTGTGGGCGTCGATCGACCGCGAGGCGATCGTCAAGGCCCGCGGCGGGCCACTGGTCGCGGAGCCGCTGACGCACTTCATCACCCCCGGGACGGACGGCTATGACCAGTCCGGCGGCGCCGTGGGCCCGAACTACGCGTGGAACACCAACGTCAACGGCAACATGGCGGAGGCGACGAAGTTGATGAAGGCCGCCGGGTATCCGAGCGGCAAATACACCGGCAACGTGACGCTCCAGGTCGTCGCCGGCAACAACGGCAACGCCCCGGCGGTCGCTCAGATCATCGCCGGCTCGCTGAACGCGCTCGGCTTCAAGACTCACCTGAGCGAGGTCGACCAGTCGGTCATGTACGGGAAGTACTGCGGTGTGCCCAAGCAGCACATCAACGTCTGTCCGTCGTCCGGGTGGGTGCGGGACTTCAACAACCCGCTGACGATCCTGTACGTGCCGTTCAACGGGAACGCGATCGTCCCCACCAACAACTCCAATTTCAGCAACTTCAACGACCCAACGATCAACAACGAGATGACGGCGGCGACCCTGATCCAGGATCCCGCCCAGGCCGCCCAGGCATGGGCGAACATCGACAAGCAGTTGGTCAACCTGGCGGTTGGCGTTCCTGAGGAGTACGACAACCAGCCCAACATCCGCGCCGCCAACGTCGCCGGTGTCGAAGACCTCTGGAACGTCGGCTCGTGGGATTACGCATACACCTCACTGAAGTAGTGATCGCCGAATGCCGTGGCCGCCGCCCTCGGGCGGCGGCCACGGTGGCGCCCACCTGACGACTTCCGAGAATGGCCCGATACATCATTCGCCGTGTCTTGTGGGGCATCGTCCTGCTGATCCTGGTCAGCCTGCTGACGTTCCTCGTCTTCTACGTCTTCCCGGCCGCAAACCCCGCGGCGCTGCGCGCCGGACGCCAGCCGAGCCCAAAGGTGATCGCCTACATCACCCACGCGCTGGGGCTGGACAAGCCGATCTACACGCAGTTCTGGGACTACATGAAGGGCATCGTCCTGCACTTCAACTTCGGCTACAGCTACTACAGCCAGCAGTCGGTGCTGAGCCTGATCACCAACCGGCTGCCGGCGACGATCTCGCTGACCGTGGGCGCGGTCGTGCTCTGGGTCGCGATCGGCGTTCCGGTGGGCATCATCTCCGCGGTCATGCGCGGACGCCCCCTGTCGCGACGCGCGCGCATGACGATGCTGCTGGCGTGGCTGGTCGCGGTACTGATCCCCGTGATCCTGTTCGTTGTCGCCACCCCCGACTGGGGCGGGGTCTTCCTGTTGCTCTGGGCGCTCACCGGAGTCGTCATCCTCGTCGTCTTCTTCGCCAAGAAGGGCGACTTCCTCGATCGCTCTGCGATGGGCACCTCGCTCGCGTTCGTGTCGATGCCCGTGTTCTGGCTCGGCCTGATCGTGATCTTCCTGTTCGCCTCGGACATCGGAAAATTCCCGATCCTGCCCGGCGCGAACTCCTACGTGGGGCTCACCGTGGATCCCTGGGAGTGGTTCAAGTCGCTTCTGCTGCCGTGGTTCGTGCTGGCCGCCACCCAGGCGGCGATCTACTCGCGCCTACTGCGCGGCAGCCTGCTCGAGGTGATGGGAGAGGACTACATCCGCACCGCGCGGGCCAAGGGCGTGCGGGAGAGCCGCGTGATCTGGCACCACGGCGTCCGCTCGGCGATAACGCCGGTGGTCACCGTGATCGGAATCGACATCGCCGCCCTGCTCGGCGGCGCCGTTCTGACCGAGACCGTGTTCGACATTCCGGGGATCGGTCGCCTCAACTACGACGCGATCGTCAACACCGACATCCCGATCGTGCAGGGGACGGTGCTCCTGGCCGCCATGTTCATCGTCGTGGCGAATATCATCGTCGACATCTCCTACGCCTATCTAGATCCGCGGGTGCGTTACTCGTGAGGCGCTGCGCGGTCACTCACCAGCCCGGATGAGCGAGCCCCTGCTGAGCGTGGAGGACCTCCGCGTCTCGTTTCACACCGACGACGGCGTGGTGCACGCGGTCGACGGGATCTCCTACAAGGTCGAGGCCGGCAAGACCCTGGGCATCGTCGGGGAGTCCGGCTCGGGCAAGAGCGTCTCGTCGCTGACCACGCTCGGGCTCACCCGGGCCCGCAACGCGCAGATCGAGGGACGGATCATGTTCGAGGGCAAAGACCTCGTCGCCATGAACGATGACCAGCTGCGCCGGCTGCGCGGGAACGACGTCGCGATGATCTTCCAGGACCCACTTTCCGCCCTGCATCCCTTCTACAAGGTCGGCGCCCAGCTCATCGAGGCGGTGCAGACGCACCGCAAGGTCTCGAAGGCGGCGGCGCGGAACCGCGCGATCGATCTGCTCGAGCTGGTCGGGATCCCGGAACCGCAGCGGCGCGTCGACGCCTTCCCGCACGAGTTCTCAGGCGGCATGCGCCAGCGCGCGATGATCGCGATGGCGCTCGCCAACGAGCCGAAGCTGCTGATCGCGGACGAGCCGACGACGGCACTCGACGTGACCGTGCAAGCTCAGATCCTGGCCCTGCTCGAAGACCTCCAGCGGCGGCTCGGGATGGCGATCATCCTGATCACGCACGATCTTGGGGTCGTCGCCGAGATCGCCGACGAGATCTGCGTGATGTACGCCGGCCGGATCGTCGAGCACGCCTCTTCACACGAGATCTTCGCCCGGCCACAGCACCCGTACACGTGGGGGCTGTTGAGGTCGATCCCGCGGCTCGACAACCCGCGCGACGAGGACCTCGTGCCGATCTCCGGGCGTCCTCCGAGCCTCATCAACCGGCCCTCCGGTTGCCATTTCCATCCCCGCTGCCCATACGTTCGCGACGAGCACAAGCGGGTCGACCCAGGTCTTCAGCGGGTAGACGGCGGAGAGGAACACGAGGTCGCTTGCCTACTCTCCACGGACACCCGCACGAGGATCTGGCGCGGGCTGCAAGCCGGCGAGAACCCGGCGGAGCTGCGGCGGCTGTCCGGTGCGCTGCCGCTGACGCCGACGGCGCACCTCGCGGCGTCCACCCCGCCAGTCCAGGAGGCCGACCAGTGACCACCTCCAACGGCCCGATCGGGTCTGACGGTCCCGACGCCCCTCTTGGGCCCGGCGCGAGCGACGCGCTGAATTCGACGGACGGCCCGGCTGCTACGGACGGGTTGAGCGCGTACAACGCGCCGACAGGAGCGAGAGCGTCCGGCGGCTCGAGCTCATCGAACGAGGCTTTGCTCCAGGTCCGCTCGCTCGTCAAGCATTTCCCGATCACCCGGGGAGTCGTCTTCCAGCGGAGTATCGGGTCGGTGAAGGCAGTCGACGACGTGAGCTTCGACATCGTGAAGGGCGAGACGCTCGGGATCGTCGGCGAGACGGGCTGCGGCAAGAGCACCACGGCCCGCCTGCTCGTGCGCCTCCTCGACCCGACGAGCGGTGAGATCCTCTACCAGGGCGACAACATCGCGGCCCGCAAGGGGCCGGCCTTGAAAGCGCTGCATCGGGAGATCCAGATGATCTTCCAGGACCCGTACTCGTCGCTGAATCCACGCAAGGCCGTCGGGTCGATTATCGCCGACCCGTTCGCCATCCACGGCCTGCACACCGGCCAGGGCGAGCGCAAGCGGCGCGTCCAGGAGCTGATGGATCGAGTCGGGCTCAACCCCGAGCACTACAACCGATATCCGCACGAGTTCTCAGGCGGCCAGCGTCAGCGGATCGGCGTCGCCCGCGCGATCGCGCTCGAGCCGAGGCTGCTGATCGCCGACGAGCCGGTCTCCGCGCTCGACGTCTCGATCCAGGCCCAGGTTCTCAACCTGTTGCGCGATCTGCAGCGGGACATGGGTCTGACCCTCGTGTTTATCGCGCATGACCTGTCTGTGGTGCGCCACATGTGCGACAGGGTCGCCGTGATGTACCTCGGCAAGATCGTCGAGATCGGCCCGGGCGATGCCCTGTACGCCTTCCCTCGCCACCCCTACACGGGCGCGCTGCTGTCGGCGGTGCCTGTTCCTGATCCCGACGCAGCCCACCGCAAGCGTGAGTTGCTCACAGGCGACGTGCCGTCTCCGGCCAATCCGCCCTCGGCGTGCCGCTTCCACACGCGTTGCCCGAAGGCCCAGCAGATCTGCTCCCAGGACGAGCCGCCGCTGGAGGACAAGGGCACCGGCACGCGCGCGGCGTGCCACTTCCCGCTGACCGAGGCCGAGGTAAAGCTCAGGCTGCCGAGCGCGCTGATCCGCACCGACGCAGCTTCGACGTCCTCGTAGCGGTCGCGCCTACTCCGCGTCGTCGACGTACAGCGACTCGACCGCCAGCTCCTCGCCGCGCCGGCTCCACAGCTTCACTTCCAGGAAATCGCCGCGGTAGTTGTCCGGCGCGATCAGCGTGAACCGCTCGTCCACCAGCTCGCACTGATCGACGGCGAGGTTGGCCAGCTCGGCGGTCACGATCGCGCCACCGGCCATCAACGGCACGCCCCACACGAGCGTCATGTCCGCCGTCTTGCCCTCCTCTCCGCGCCACGACCCGATCACGTCGTCGTTGAGGTCGAGCTTCCACTCCGGATTGGACTCCGCCACCTCCGAGGTGAAGTCCGCCCGTCCCTCGAAGTTCCCCGGGCCGCCGGATCCCTCGGTGAACGACACGAACCCGAACAGCTCGAAGCCCTCGGCCGTCCGCGCCACCGCGGGGATGTACGTCCGGCCGCCGTAGGAGCGGTCCGGGAACCACCTGATCTCGCCGGCCTCGCCGAGCTCCTCACCCTCGGTGTCGATCTCCTCGTAGGCGGCCATGAAGTGCTCGCGCAGCGTGTCCGCCCAGCGGCCGTAAGGCAGGCCTTCCTGCGGCGGCTCGGCGGCGAAGCTGATGACGAAGCGGTCGGCGGTGGGCATCGGGTGGCGAAGAGCCTACCCGAGGCCGGTCCGAGCAGGGGCTGTCGACTCGCGGCCGGTGGCGCCCGCGGCTTTGGCTGGCCGGCGGCTCGGTAAAGGCAGCAGGGAGGGAGGGTGGGTGAGGTTGGATGCGGGTCGCCTGGGCCCGTGATTTGACTCGCCCCTGCGCGCAAACCCGCCCCTTTGTGGCGAGAGTGTCACGGGGAAACCTGCATAGCGCGTCAACACCGGCGCCAGACCCGAGCCCTGTCGTATTACGCATGCTCTTCATGCATAGCTCGACAGGCCTCGCCATTCCGGCCGAGATTGTCGTGCTGTGCAGGTTTTGGGCGGGCCCGATGGCGCCCGCTCCCTTCCTTCCCCAGCGTCGTTAAAAGGGCCGCCGCCAATCAGGGCTGCGGCCGCTCAAACGCGCCCCGCCGGGCCAAAAGCCGACAGACGCCGACACAGCCGCCCGAAAACGCCACCCCTAGAACGCCCCCCGCCTCGTCAACACCGCCGGAATCGTCTTCAGCAGGATCGAGAGGTCCAGCAGGATCGACCACCGCTCGAGGTAGAGGAAATCGAGGCGGACGAGGTCGTCGAAGTCCAGCTCGGAGCGGCCGGAGACCTGCCAGAGGCCGGTGATCCCCGGCAGGACCAGGTAGCGCTTCTTGTGCCACTCCTCGAGCCGTCCGAAGTCGCGCATCGGCAGCGGCCGCGGCCCGACCATCGACATCTCGCCGCGGACGACGTTGAGCAGCTGGGGAAACTCGTCCAGGGAGAAGCGGCGTAGGAAGCGCCCGACGGTCGTGAGCCGAGGGTCCCGGCGGATTTTGAACAGCGCGCCCGACTGCTCGTTGAGCGGCTCGAGGTCGTCCTGGATCTGATCGGCGCGGTCGCGCATGGTGCGGAACTTGAAGCAGGCGAAGGGCTTGCAGGCCATGCCGGGACGGACCGAGCGGTAGATCACCGGCCCGCGCGAGCTGAGCTTGACCGCGATGGCGATCGCCAGCAGCACGGGCGAGAGCAGGATCAGCCCGACCGTGGCGAACATCAGGTCGAACGTCCGCTTCAGCGCGTAGTCGATCCCCTCGAACACCGGCGGGCGCAGCGTGAACAGCGGGACGGTCTGGCCGGGCACGAACTCGGCGCGGTCGATCAGGATCTCCATCGTCGACGGGGCGACGTGGACGCTGACGCCGCTCTGGTGGCAGAGGTCGACGAGCTCGACCGCCTTGTCCTGGGGGAAGTCGGGGTCGGCGATGATCACCTCCTGCACGCGCTCGTGGTCGAGCACATCGGAAAGGTCGTCGAGCTTGCCGAGTGAGCGCAGCCCGTTCTGGGGCCGTGGCTTGAGCGAGATGTAGCCCACGATCAGCACCTGCGTTCGCGCCCGGTTGGCGAGGGCGTGCGCCACCGCCTCGATGTGCTTGCCCGACCCGACCAGCAGCGCGCGCCGCTGGTAGCCAGCCTGTTCCAGCAGCCACCCGGTCGTGCGCAGGTGTAGCTCGCGCAGGGCCGTGATGTAGATCGTCCCGAAGAACAGCGAGCTATAGAAGATGTAGTAGCTCGAGAAGTGCTCGCCGTTGGCGAGGGCGAACACGAGCGCGATGATCGTCGCCTGGAACAGGGCTGTGCCGATCTGCGCAAAGCCCGGCCGGCGCGTGCGATCGGCGTACAGATCGACCCGCGCGAACATGAGCACGGTGATCAGGTAGGCGAACGCGAGCCAGTGGCGCGTCTGATCCCAGACGATCGAGAACGAAAAGTGGTCGCCCTGAATCCAGATCTTCACCGCCAGGGCCGTCATCAGCGCCCCCGCCACGCCGATGAAGTCGAGGATCAGCAGCGACACAACGCGGACTACGCGGCGGAGCGTCTCGAGCCGGAGGAGGAACAGGAGCACCGGCGGGCGCTTGCGCCGGACATCGCGTCCCGGCAAAGGCGCGCCGACAGGCCCCTGGTGGGCGCCGTTGGCACGCGTCGTGCCCGTGGCCTCCTGCTGGTCGATCGTCACCTTACGCGAGTGCGGTTCATGTCGCTCCCCCTACCCCGTCGTAACGGTATCTTGACACCTAAGTTACGCAGTATCTGGGTGTTTGCGCCCGTCCTGTTGTGCAGAACAGGAGCGTCTGGGCGGCCTTAGCCGATCAGCGTCTCGGTGCCAGACTCTTCGATTGTCCGCTTCAGCCCCTCCCGGAGGCTGATCTGCGGCTCCCATCCGAGTATTTCGCGCGCGAGCGTGATGTCCGGCTGGCGCACCTGGGGATCGTCCGTGGGCAGCGCCTCATAGACGATCTCCGAGCCCGAGCCGGTCACCTCGATTACCGTCTCGGCGAGCTCGAGGAGCGTGAACTCGTCGGGGTTGCCGATGTTGACCGGGTCGTGGTGGCCCGACTCCGCGAGCAGGATCAGCCCGCGGATCTCATCCGCGACATAACAGAACGAGCGCGTCTGGGATCCGTCGCCGAACACGGTGATCGGCCGGTCCTGGAGCGCCTGTCGCAGGAAGGTGGGGATCGCGCGGCCGTCGCGCGGGCGCATCCGGGGTCCGTACGTGTTGAAGATGCGGACGATCGCCGTGTCGACCCCCTGCTGGCGGTGATACGCCATCGTCAACGCCTCCGCATAGCGCTTGGCCTCGTCGTAGACGCCCCGCGGACCGATCGGGTTGACGTGACCCCAGTACGTCTCGCGCTGCGGGTGTTCCTGCGGATCGCCGTACACCTCGCTCGTCGAGGCGATCAGAAACCGCGCGCGGTGCTCCTTGGCGAGCCCCAGCGTGTGATGGGTGCCGTAGGAGCCCACCTTGAGCGTGTGCAGCGGCAGCCTCAGGTAGTCGATCGGAGAGGCCGGCGAGGCCAGGTGGTAGACGAAGTCGATCGGCTCATCGACGAAGTACGGCTCGATGATGTCGATGTTGAGATGGACGAACGCGTCGCTCCGGATGTGCTCGATGTTGGCCAGGGAGCCCGTCTCGAGGTTGTCGACGCAGATCACCCGGTTCTCGCGCCGGAGCAGCTCGTCGCACAGATGCGAGCCGAGGAAGCCGGCGCCACCGGTCACGAGGCACGTAGCCATGCGCGCAATCTACAGCCAGGGAGTTTTCAAGGAATCTTCGTCCCCGGCGGCCTGACGGTCAGCTGACGCCACGCCGAACGTGGTGCGCCTCGCCGCGCCGGATCGTGACCCGCTCCGCGTCGAAGTGCTCGAGCAGCGCCTGGGCGAACTTGCGCGAGGTGGACAGCTCGTCGCGCAGCTGGCCGAGGGTCACCGCGCCCCCGTGTCGCTGCGCCACCGCGATCACCCGCTCGCGCGCCTCGTCCAGCACCGCCGCGTGGTAGTGGAGCGTCTTCGACACCCGGACGGCTCGGCCCGCCGAGCGCAGCGCGGCCAGGTCGTCGGCGTCGAGCTCGGCATCGAGCGGTGGCTCGAACCGCGCTTCGAGGAGCCGCTGCTCGAGCGCGAGTGCGCCGGCGCTCAGCGGCTCCGGTTCCGGTGCCGGCTCGGGCTCCGCGGGCGCCGGCGGCTCAGTGACGTCCTGAACCTCCTCGCCTCGCGCGAGGCGCTCCAGCCCGACCAGGAGGTCGCGGGAGGGTCCGTGCTTGCGCGGATGCGCGTCCAGCACCGTGCCGCCGCCAATCGTGTCCGGCGGCGCGATCTGGCGGATCACAAGCCGGTCGCCGCGCACCGGGACGAGCTCGTGCTCGAGGCGGATCTGCCAGAAGCGGCCGCCCAGCCACGCGAGCCGGGCCGCCGACTCACGGGTCCCGTGGTGGACCTGCACTCGCACGCCGCTATCCGGTTCGTCGGCCTCGAAAAACAGCTCCGCGTCGATCAGGTAGGTCGGACGCAGGTCCGCGCCGGCGGAGGCGAGCACGTCGCCACGGTCGATGTCGTCGACGGCGAGCCCGGTCAGGTTGACGGCCACGCGCTGGCCGGCGACGGCCCGCTCGACGGCGACGTCGTGGACCTGGACGCCGCGGACCCGCGCCCGCCGCCGCGGTGGCAGGACGACGACCTCGTCGCCCTGTCCAATCGACCCCGACCACAGCGTGCCGGTCACGACGGTCCCGGCGCCGCGGATAGTGAACACCCGGTCGATGTGCAGCCGCGCCGCCCCGCCGTCGTCGGCCCGGCTGCGAAGCTGCGCCGCGACCCGGTCGAGCACGGCCCGCAATGCTTCCAATCCCTCGCCCGTCCGCGCGGAAACCGCCACTAGCTCGGCTCCGGGAAGCAGCTCGGACGCTTCCACCAGCGCCAGCTCGGGGTCGGCGAGGTCCGACTTCGTGACGGCGACGACGCCGGCGCCGACGCCGAGCGCGTGCAGCACGGCAGCGTGCTCGCGCGTCTGCGGCATCACGCCGTCGTCGGCGGCGACGGTCATCAGGTACATGTCGATGCCGGTCGCCCCGGCGACCATCGTGCGTACGAACCGCTCGTGGCCGGGCACGTCGATCACCGACAGCTCCCGCGACGAGGGCAACGTCAGCTTCGCGTAGCCCAGGGCAATCGAGATCCCGCGCACGCGCTCCTCGGGCAGCCGGTCGGTTTCGACGCCGGTAAGCGCCTTGATCAGCGCGGTCTTGCCGTGGTCGATATGTCCCGCGGTCCCGAGCGTCAGCGGCGTCGGTGTCACCGCTGCGCCAGCCGCTCGAGCGCTGCGCGGACCGCGGCCCCGGCAGCCGCGACCTCGTCTTCGCCGAGCGTGCGCGGATCGAGCAGCAGCGCCCCGTCGTGGATCCGGCCGAGCAACGGCGGATTCCCGACCCGCAGGGCGGCAGCGAGCGCCGCCGGCTCGACGACGCTCCGAAGCCCGACTACCGGGCCCTCGAGCTCGAGCAGGGGCAGTGCCCCGCCGCCGACCCTGCCCACGGCCCGGACGATGTCGCAAGACTGCGGCCCGATCGCGTCGCGGAGCTCGACGGCCCGTCGCGTGAGGTCGGCTTCGCTCGCGTCGAGCATCGCCAGGACCGGTATCTCCCGACGCGCCCGCTCGGGGTCGCGGTAGAGCATCAGCGTCGCCTCGAGCGCGGCCAGCGACAGCTTGTCGATCCGCAGCGCCCGCGCCAGCGGATGCGCTCGGGCGGCCGCGACGGCGTCATGCGTCCCCAGGAGCAGCCCCGCCTGCGGGCCCCCGAGCAGCTTGTCGCCCGAGCAGCACACCAGCGCGGCGCCCGCGGCCACGGAGTGCCGCAGCGAAGGCTCGTCGGACAGCTCGGGTATCCCGTTCGCGTCGGCGAGAACCCCGGAGCCGACGTCGTCGATCACCGGCACACCCAGCCCGCACAGCTGCTCGATCGAGACGTCCTCGACGAACCCCACCGACCGGAAGTTGGACGGATGAACGCGGAGGATCGCGCCGACGGGCGTCTGCGACGCGGCGATCGCTCTTTCGAAGTCGCGCATGCGCGTCCGGTTGGTCGTGCCCACCTCCACGAGCGTCGCTCCCGATTGGGCGATCACGTCCGGGATCCTGAAACCGCCCCCGATCTCGACGAGCTGCCCCCGGGAGACGACGATCGCGTGGCCAGGGCCAGCGAGCGCGGCCGCCGCCAGGAGCACCGCCGCGGCGCCGTTGTTGACGACGATCGCGTCCTCGGCACCGGTGAGCTCCGACACGAGCCCCGCGACGTGCGTCTGGCGGCTCCCCCGAGCGCCGGCCTCCAGCTCGAGCTCGAGGTTCGAGTACCCCTCGGCGAGGCGCGCGACGGCCTCTCGCGCGCCGGCCGCGAGCGGCGCCCGCCCGAGGTTGGTATGGACGATCACGCCGGTGGCGTTCAGCACTCGCCTCAGGGACGTCTCCCCGTATCCGGCCAGGATCTCGCGGGCGCGCGCGACCACGTCGCCGCCCGGGTCCGCCCCTGCCTTCACGGCCGCCCTCCGTTCCTCGATCGCCCGCCGCGCGGCACTGACGGCGAGCGGGTGCGGCGCATCCAGGGCGCCCGCGAGCTCGTGGACCGAGGGAAGGCCCCTCAGCTCCGCGGGCGGGGACTCGTCCCGGCCACCCATTCGCCCTCCTCCTTCTTCCAGATCGGCGCCTGCGCCTTGATCTCGTCGATGATCTCTCGGGCCCCGGCGAACGCCGCGTCGCGATGCGGCGCCGATACCGCCACGACGACCGAGGGCTCGGACAGGGGCACCACCCCGACCCGGTGCTCGGCGGCGGCCGCGCACAGCCCGTGGCGCTCGAGCGCGGCTCCCACGATCTCGGCGATCTTGCGTTCCGCCATGGGCGCGTAGGCCTCGTAGTCGAGCTCGGGCACGTCGCGGGTGACCCCCTGGAACGTGACGACCGCGCCGGCGCGCGGATCGCGCACGAGCGAGATCAGGGGCTCGAGCGAGAGCGGCCCGTCGGTCACGCGCGCGTGCATCGAGCCGACCGAACCTCCCGAGACGGGTGGGATCAGCGCGAGCTCATCCCCAGCTGACAGCGGCGCCGAGGCGTCCGCGTACTCGTGATTGACGGCCATAACGACGGGCACCCCCTCCGTGAGCGCGCTGACGCGCTCGAGCGCGTCGCTCACCGCAGCGCCGTCGGGGAGCTCGAGTTCGATCTCCCCGGAGCCGGCGCGCTCGCGCAGGACGGCAAAAAGACGCACTCGGACGTGCATGGACACAGGCTATCCACTGTTTGCGCGCCGTTAAATGTCTGCAAGCCGGACCTTTCGTTGCATATCCTGCCTCGACCGGGGTGTCAACCAAGAAGGAGCAAGATGCGTAATTGGAGGAGCTGTCTCGTCGTGCCCGTCGTGGCGCTGTGCGTCGCGGCGCTGGCAGCGTGCGGGAGTAGCAGCAGTAGCAGCACCACCACCAGCACGACCGCCGCGACCTCGACGACGTCGTCGACGCCCGCCGCGGGCGCCAACGCGGCCGTCGTCAAGCTGGTCCCATCGGCGATCAAGTCCAAGGGCACGATCACGGTGGCGGCCGACGCGAGCTACGCGCCGAACGAGTTCATCGGCTCCGACGGGCACACGGTCGTCGGAATGGATGCCGATCTCAGCAACGCCCTCGCCGCCGTGATGGGGCTGAAGGCGAACATCGTCAACGCCACGTTCGACACGATCATCCCGGGCCTGTCCGGAGGCAAATACGACATGGGTGCCTCATCGTTCACCGACACCCTGGCGAGGGAGAAGGTCGTGAACTTCGTCGACTACTTCTCGGCGGGTACCTCGTTCTTCACGAAGTCCTCTGGCGGGACGTCCGTGACCGGGCTGGCCGACCTGTGCGGCAAGAGCGTCTCGGTCGAGAGCGGTACCACGGAGGAGAGCGACGCGCAGGGTCAGAGCAAGAAATGCACGGCCGCCGGCAAGCCGAAGGTGACCGTACTCGTGTTCCCGACCCAGACCGCCGCCAACCTGGCGCTGTCCAGCGGCCGCGCTGCAGATCTCGATGGCCGACTCGCCGGTCGCCGCGTATCAGGTGAAGCAGTCCCACGGGACGTTCAAGCTCGTCGGCCCGACGTACGGCACCGCGCCATATGGCCTCGCGCTCCCGAAGGCAAGCGGGCTGGCGCCCGCGGTGCTGGCGGCGCTCAAGGTGCTGGAGAAGAACGGCACGTACATGTCGATCCTCACGAAGTGGGGCATCCAGAGCGGCGCGCTGCCCGCCTCCGAGATGAAGATCAACGGCGCCACTAGCTAGCCGGCGCGGCTGCAGGCAAACTACGGCTCCGAGGTGAGCACCTCAGAGCTTTCAGACGCGACGCGGACGGGACGGCCCGAGGAGATCAAGGCCGTCCCGGTCCGGCATCCCGGGCGATGGATCGCGGCGGCGATCGTGCTGGTCATCGCGGCCTCGATCGTCCGCGCCATCGTCACCGCCAAGGGGTTCGAGTGGCACCTGGTCGGCCATTACCTGTTCGACCCGCGGGTGCTACGCGGGGCATGGGCGACGATCTATCTGACGTTCCTGTCGATGGTGATCGGGATCCTGCTCGGCATCTCTCGCAGGCGGTTATGCGCCTGTCGCCGAATCCGATCGTCTCGGGCGCGAGCTGGCTCTACATCTGGTTCTTCCGCGGGACACCCCTGCTCGTCCAGGTGCTGTTCTGGTACAACATCGCCGCGCTCTTTCCGAAGATCGCGCTCGGGGTCCCGTTCGGCGGCCCGGCGATTATCAACGAGTCGTCCAACTCGCTGATCACACCGCTCGTTGCGGCGCTCCTTGCGCTCGGACTCAACGAGGGTGCGTACATGGCCGAGATCGTCCGCGCCGGGATCATCTCGGTCGACGAGGGACAGACCGATGCCGCGCAGTCACTCGGGATGAGCCGTCTGCAGACGATGCGACGGATCGTGCTCCCCCAGGCGATGCGCGTGATCATCCCGCCGACCGGCAATGAGACGATCTCGATGCTCAAGAACACCTCGCTGCTCTACGTGGCGGCGTTCACCGAGTTGCTCTATTCGGTCACGCAGATCTACGACGTCAACTTCCAGACGATCCCGCTGCTGATCGTCGCGAGCATCTGGTACCTCGCTATGACCAGCGTCCTCTACGTCGGCCAGTACTTCATCGAGCGCCACTACGGGCGCGGCTTCTCGCGGGCGGAACGCGCGACGATGCGAGGTCGCTGGCTGAGTATCGGCGGGGGGTCTAAACAGCAATGACCGAGCCGATGGTCAAAGCCGAGGCCGTCCACAAGCGCTTCGGCCGCCTCGAGGTCCTGAAAGGGATCGACCTCGAGGTCCAGCACAAGGAGGTGATGTGCTTGCTCGGCCCATCGGGCTCGGGTAAGTCGACGTTCCTGCGCTGCATCAACCACCTGGAGAAGATCAACGCTGGGCGGCTGTCGGTCGACGGCGAGCTCGTCGGCTACCGCGAGCAGGGCGGCAAGCTCCACGAGCTCCACGAGCGCGAGGTCGCCCGCAAGCGGGCCGAGATCGGGATGGTTTTCCAGCACTTCAACCTGTTCCCGCACATGACGGCCCTCGAGAACGTGACGCTGGCGCCGGTTCAGGTCGCCGACGTCTCCCGCAGGGAGGCCCGCGACCGTGCCACGGAGCTGCTGAACCGCGTCGGCCTCGGCGACAAGCTCGAGACGTACCCGGTGGCGCTCTCGGGCGGCCAGCAGCAGCGCGTCGCGATCGCCCGCGCGCTCGCGATGCAGCCGAAGCTGATGCTGTTCGACGAGCCCACCTCGGCGCTCGACCCGGAGCTCGTCGGCGACGTGCTCGACACGATGCGCCAGCTCGCCCACGACGGCATGACGATGATCGTCGTCACCCACGAGGTCGGCTTCGCGCGGGAGGTGGCCGACACTGCCGTGTTCATGGACGACGGCCTGGTCGTCGAGAAGGGACCGCCCAGGCAGGTCCTGGACAACCCGCGCGAACCGCGCACCCAGGAGTTCCTCTCCAAAGTGCTGTAGGGCGGGGTGCATGCACCCCGCCCCCGGTCGGCGCATGCGCCGACCGGCCGGGGCGCGCATGCGCGCCCCGGGATAATCTCCAGACGATGGCAACCACCCCCGAGCACCGCACGATCGCCCCGATCGTCGGACCAGACGACCCCCGCCGGTTCACGGACTCCGGGATCGAGGTCAAGCCGCTCTACACCGACGAGGACCTGCCGCCCGACCTGCCGCAGAAGCTCGGCGAGCCCGGCGAGTATCCGTACACGCGCGGGATCCACCGCGACATGTACCGCAAGCAGCTCTGGACCCAGCGCCAGTACGCCGGCTACGCCAGCGCGACGGAGTCAAACGAGCGCTATCGGTTCCTGCTCGAGCACGGCTCGACGGGGCTCAGCATGGCGTTCGACCTGCCGACCCAGCTCGGGCTCGACTCCGACGATCCGCGCTGCCTCGGCGAGGTCGGCCGTACGGGAGTCGCGATCGACTCGATCGACGACATGCGGACCGCTTTCAACGAGATTCCGCTCGACCAGGTCTCGACGTCGATGACGATCAACGCGCCGGCCTCGGTGCTGCTGCTCCTCTACGAGCTGGTGGGCGAGGAGCAGGGGGTCCCGGCCGACCAGCTGCGCGGCACCACCCAGAACGACATCCTCAAGGAGTACATCGCCCGCGGCAACTTCATCTACCCGCCCGAGGGCGCGATCCGACTGACCACGGACCTGTTCGCGTACTGCAACGAGCGGGTCCCGAAGTGGAACACAATCTCGATCAGCGGCTACCACTTCCGCGAGAAGGGCTGCTCGGCGGTCCAGGAGGTCGCGTTCACGCTCGCCAACGGGATCGCGTACGTGCAGGCGGCGCTCGACGCCGGTCTCGAGATCGACAGGTTCGGCCCCCGGCTCGCCTTCTTCTTCAACGGACACAACAACGTCTTCCAGGAGGTCGCCAAGTTCCGCGCCGCGCGCCGGATGTGGGCGGAGATCATGCGCGACCGGTTCAGGGCCCGGGACGAGCGGTCGTGGCGGCTGCGCTTCCACACCCAGACCGGGGGCGTGACGCTGACCGCACAGCAGCCCGAGAACAACATCGTCCGCGTCGCGCTGCAGGGATTCGCCGCCGTGTGCGGCGGGACCCAGTCCCTGCACACGAACGGATTCGACGAGGCGCTGGCGCTGCCGACCGAGCGGGCGGCGAAGATCGCCCTCCGGACCCAGCAGATCATCGCCTACGAGTCGGGCGTGCCCGACACGGTCGATCCGTTCGCGGGGTCGTACTTCGTCGAGTCGCTGACCGACGAGATCGAGCTCCGCTCCAAGGAGCTGATCGCCAAGATCGACGAGCTCGGTGGCTCCGTCCAGGCGATCGACTTCATGAAGAACGAGATCGAGGAATCGGCGTTCGGCTACCACGAGCGCTACCGCCAGGGCCAGGACATCGTCGTAGGCGTCAACAAGTTCGTCGAGGACACGGCTGGTGGGGCCGAAGTCCCGGACATCCTGCGCGTCGATCCGGAGTCCGAGCGCGAGCAGGTGCAGCGGCTCAAACGTTTCAAGGAGGATCGCGACGCCACGGTGGTCGAGCGGCGGCTCGAGGAGATCCGTTCGGCGGCGCGCGGGACCGGCAACCTCCTGCCGGTGCTGCGCGAGGCGCTTAGAGACCGCTGCTCGCTCGGCGAGGCCTGCGGCGCGATGCGCGACGTGTTCGGCGAGTATCAGCCGACCTTCTAGTGTCGCGAGTGAGAGAGGCCGCTCGAATGGCGTCCAATTTCTGACTCGGGACACTAATGCTGCTCGGCGCCGCCGCAGGCGATGCCGTCGTTCCACCGGTTCCAGCTCGCCGTCCACACGCGTGTGCAGGCCCCTGGCCTGGGTGTCGTCGTGCTCGCCGGGATCTATCTCGCGAGCTACCTGCACGAGTGGAGCGAGTTCTTCGTCGGCTGGGGCCTCGCGGCGTCGATCGTGATCGGCGGGATCGGCGGCGCTTACATCGCGCCCCGGGAGAGGCGACTCGCCGAGATGGCCGAGCGCGAGTCGGGCGTCGTCCCGGCGACCGGCGGCGTCGTCTCGTGGAGCGACGAGTACCGGTCGGCGGCGCGCCAGGCCGAGCTTGGGCGTCTCGTCCAGCTCCTGCTCGCCGCGGCGACGATCCTGTTCATGTCGCTCCAGCTCTGAGCCCGGCCTGTTTACCGGCTCACCGCTCGCTGTCGAGCTGGGCCATCTGTGGCGCGGGGTAGCGCTCGCCCACGGCCGCGTCAGGGGGAATCGCCTGCTCGATCCGCTCGAGCTCCTCAGGGATGAGACGGATCGCGAGCGCGCCCAGGGCCTCGCTCAGACGCTCGCGCGTGCGCGCGCCGATCAGCGGGACGATATCCCCGCCCTGCGCGATCACCCACGCGATGGCGATCTGAGCCACGGACGCGTCGCGATCCTCGGCGACAGACCGCAGGCGCTCGACGAGGGCCAGGTTCTGCTCGAGGTTGGACCCCTGGAAGCGCGGCGCGCGAGCGCGGAAGTCGCCCGGTCCGAGCTGACGCTCGGCGGAGTAGTGGCCGCTGATGAGGCCGCGCGAGAGAATGCCATAGGCGGTGATGGCGATCCCGAGCTCGCGGCACACGGGCAGGATCTCGGCCTCGATCCGGCGCGAGATCAGCGAGTACTCGATCTGGAGGTCGGCTATCGGGTGGGTCGCCGCGGCTCTGCGGATCGTCTCGACCCCGACCTCGGAGAGACTGGCGTAGCGCACGTACCCGGCCTCGATCAGCTCGGCGATCGCGCCGACGGTCTCCTCGATCGGGACGTTCGGGTCGAGCCGCGCCGGGCGGTAGATGTCGATGTGGTCGGTGCGCAGCCGTTGGAGCGAGTAGGCGCACGCGGTCTTCACCGCCGCGGGTCGAGCGTCGTAGCCGAGCCAGCTGTTGTCCGGGCCGCGCTGCGCCCCGAACTTGACGCTGATCATCACCTCGTCGCGGCGGTCCTTGAGCGCCCGCCCGATCAGCATCTCGTTGTGGCCCATCCCGTAGAAGTCGCCGGTGTCGAGCAGGTTGATGCCGGCGTCGATCGCCGCGTGGATCGTGGCGATGCTCTCGTCCTCGTCGGCGGGCCCGTAGACGCCGGACATCGCCATGCATCCCAGGCCAACCTGGGAGACCTCGGGACCCGCAGCGCCGAGCTTGGTGGTCATTTGGAGCATTGTTGCAACCCTGCCATCGCTGAAGGAGTCCCGCCCGGCCACGCGAAATCACGACTCATGACAGAACACGAGGCCAGCCGGACCCTGGTGAAGTCCCCACCCGAACTGTGGGCCGAGTGCAGCGAGGCCGCCTCTCTCGCCCGTCACCTGGGCCAGTTCGGAGAGATTCGGATCACCAGGCTCGAGCCAGAGACCGCCGTTGCCTGGGAGGGCGAGGAAGTGAGCGGCACGGTGCGGCTCGAGCCGTCGGGGTGGGGGACCAGGGTGATCCTGACCGCCCGTGCGAGCGGAGAGCCCGAGGTGCCGGTCGCCGAGCCCGAGCTGAAGGAAGAAACGGTGGGGGAACCAGCCCAGCTCGATGAGTCGGAGTCAGGCGACGAGCCGCCCCCGGCGCCCGATCCCGAGCCGGAGCCAGAGCCGCTGCCTCCTGCCGCCGCGGGGCCTTCGCCTATCGCATCCACGCCGGCGGATACCACCTCGCCGCGCCCCGTCCGCCGGACCGGGCTGTTCGCGCGGCTCGTGGCTCTCTTCCAGCCTCCCGAGCCGGCGCCCGTTCCGCTCGTGTCGGCATCGCCTCCGGCGCCACCGACCACCGCGAGCCCAGCGTCGACGCCACCGCCATCAACTTCCACCCCGCCCCCCACACCGCGGCCGGCCGCCGTCCCGCGGCCGGCCGCCCGCTCTCCGCAGAGCGTCACGCCGGTAGCCGAGCCTGACGTGCCGGAGCCGCCGGATCCCGACGTGGTCGACGGGCTCGACCACACGGCTGTCCTCACCGCGGCGCTGGACAGCCTCGGCCAGGCGCACCACCGCCCCTACTCGCGCGCCTGACGTCCGGCGGAGGGCCCAAGGGGGTATATACACTCGCCCTAGTGCGCGCCAAAGCCCCCGAAACCTACGAAGAGAAGCTGGAGCAGCTCCAGGAGATCCGCGACGAGGCGATTCACGCCGGCACGGCGTCGGCCGTCGCCAAGCAGCACGAGAAGGGCAAATACACGGCCCGCGAGCGGATCCAGAAGCTGCTCGACCCCGGCTCTTTCCAGGAGCTCGACACGTTCGTGCGTCACCGCACCGCCGAGTTCGACATGGACAAGAACCGCCCCTACGGCGACGCCGTCGTCACCGGCCACGGGACGATCGACGGCCGCCGGGTGTGCGTGTTCAGCCAGGACTTCACGGTCTTCGGCGGCTCGCTCGGCGAGGTGATGGGGGAGAAGATGTGCAAGGTGATGGACCTGGCGGCCAAGATCGGCTGCCCGGTGATCGGGATCAACGACTCCGGTGGCGCCCGCATCCAGGAGGGCGTCGTCAGCCTCGGCGCATACGGCGACGTGTTCGTCCGCAACGTCATGTGCAGCGGCGTCATCCCCCAGATCAGCCTGATCATGGGTCCGTGCGCGGGCGGCGCCGTCTACAGCCCGGCGATGACCGACTTCATCTTCATGGTCAAGGAGACCTCGCACATGTTCATCACCGGCCCCGACGTGATCAAGACGGTCACCGGGGAGGAGGTCGACTTCGAGTCCCTCGGCGGCGCGATGTCGCACAACACGAAGTCCGGGGTCGCCCACTTTGCGTCCGACGACGAGGACAGCTGCCTCGAGGACACCCGTTACCTGCTCAGCTTCCTGCCGCAGAACAACCTCGAGATCCCGCCCCGCGTCCAGCCGACGGACGACCCGGTGAGGCAGGACCCCGAGCTCGACCACGTCGTCCCCGACAACCCCAACAAGCCCTACGACATGCGGGACGTCGTCCGCCTGATCGTCGACGACGGCGAGTTCTTCGAGGTCCACGAGCACTACGCGCGCAACATCATCTGCGGGTTCGCGCGGCTGAACGGCTATAGCGTCGGAATCGTCGGCAACCAGCCAAATCAGCTCGCCGGCGTGCTCGACATCGACTCCTCGACGAAGGGCGCGCGGTTCGTCCGCACGTGCGACGCCTTCAACATCCCGCTGATCACGTTCACCGACGTTCCCGGCTTCCTTCCCGGGACCGCGCAGGAGTGGGGCGGCATCATCCGCCACGGCGCCAAGCTGCTGTACGCCTACACAGAGGCGACCGTCCCCAAGATCACGATCATCACCCGCAAGGCCTACGGCGGGGCCTACGACGTCATGGCGTCCAAGCACATGCTCGCGGACTTCAACTTCGCCTGGCCGACCGCGGAGGTGGCCGTGATGGGCCCCGAGGGCGCGGTCAACATCATCTACCGCCGTGACATCACGTCATCGCCGACCCCGGACACGCGCCGCCAGAAGCTGATCACCGACTACAAGGCCCACTTCGCGAACCCCTACGCGGCGGCCGAGCGGGGCTACATCGACGACGTGATCATCCCCCACGAGACCCGCCCCAAGATCATCACCGCGCTCGAAACGCTCCAGACCAAGCGCGAGCCCGGCCCCAAGCGCAAGCACGGCAACATCCCCTTGTAGGGATAGGGGCGCGCCCCTGCGGGGACGCGCCTGTTGGTTTCGCCCGGGAGTCACGCCTGCTCAGGGGCTTGCGCCGCGCCCAGCGATCCCCGATAATCCGGATTGAGGGGTTGTGCAGTAAGGAGGGACCGATGTTGCTCAGGCTCGACCGGCGAGTTCTGGTGGCTTGGGGGGTTGCTGTGGGGTGTGTTCTCGCGTTCGCCGCGCCGGCGGCCGCGACCACGTGGGTGGCCCAGAGCCCTCCGCTGACCGGGCTGAATCCGGCCGCCGGCAGCAAGCCTTCCGCGCTCTTGGAAAAGGACTCATGCGCTGCCGTGGGGTGGTGCGTGGCGGTGGGCACCTACACCGATGGCGGCGGCTCCCACCAGGGCTTGATTGAAACGCTCTCAGATGGCCGGTTTACTGCCACCACGGCGCCGCTGGCCGGGCTGAGCCCCGCCGCCGGCGCCAATCCGCAGGTATTCATGTTCGACGTGAGCTGTCCGGTGACGGGGTGGTGTGTCGCCGACGGGCAGTACGCCGACAGCTCGGACCAGATGCACCTCTTTGCCGAGATGCTCTCGAACGGCTCGTGGCACGCGACGACGCTTCCCCTGACAGGCTTGAACCCGGCGGCAGACGCGTCCGCGCTGCCCGGAGTCAGCAGCATGTCGTGCCCGGCGGAGGGAGCATGTGTGATCGTCGGCGCGTACACCGCCAAATCGCTCAATCAACCCCTGACCGAACGGCTGGCCGGCGGCGCGTGGCAAGCGCAGACTGCGCCCGTTGACACGCTGAGCCCGGCGGGCTCGATGGGTCAACTGTTCGACGTCTCGTGTTCATCGAGCGGCGCCTGTACGGCAGTAGGGAACACCGACGGTGGCCAGGGCGATCTCGTCGAGAAGTTGTCGGGTGGCTCGTGGGTGGCCTCGAGTCCGTCGCTCTCTGGACTGACGCCAAAAGCCGCGGGCGGGGGATCCCTGAGCAACGTCTCCTGCTCGAGTTCAGGTGCCTGCACCGCAGTCGGTAGCTATGAGGACCAGACCGGTGCATTCCAGGGATTGATTGTCACGGGCAATTCGACGACCGCCGTTGATCTGAGCAAGATCAAGCCGCCGCCGTTCAGCAATCCGCTGTTCAGCTTCACCGGGGTTGCCTGCTTCAGCACGTGCATCGCCGTCGGCGCGTACACGTACCCACAGGGAGGATTCACAGGGCGACAGCTGACGGTCACGACGACAGGTGGCTCAGGCGGTCCGGCGACAACGGCCGCCTCGCTGTCGGGATTGAAACCCGCACCGACGTCGCCGGCCGGCCCGGGGTTGAACGCGGCGTCATGCGCCGACGCGAGCGACTGCGTCGGGGTCGGGCAATACGCCGAAGCGAACGGCGATGACGACGCGATCCTCGAGACCATCGCGGGAACAGCATCGTCGGCCGCGGCCCCGTCGCTCGCCGGTCTGACGCCCGCGCCACCCAGCAATCCGGACGCGACGCTGACCGGCGTCTCCTGCCCGGCCGCGGGGGCTTGCCTGGCCGTCGGCAACTGGATCGACTCCTCGTTGACATACCACGCCATCGTGGTCACGCCTACCGCCGCGTCGGTGTCGGTGTCGCTCTCCCCCAGCACGATTACCGCCGACGGTCAGGCGACGACGACCGCCACGGCGAAGGTGAGCTCGGGCGCCGGCGCCACCGTCTCGTTCTCGAGCTCCGACGCCGGTCAGAAGATCGGCCCGGTACAGGACGATGGTGGTGGCAAGTACACGGCGACGATCACCGCCTCCGAGAAGGTGGGCACGGCGACGATCACGGCCACCGATGAGTCCGATGCGGCCAAGCCTTCGGGCACCGTAGCGTTGACCCAGGAGCCGCCGAAGGTGCACGTCTCGGTCACGCCGAGCTCGATCACCGCCGACGGCAAGTCGACTGCGACCGCGACCGTGACGCTGACCGGCGTGCACGGCGAGGCGGTGGCGGGCCAGGACGTTGTCGTCACGACCGCCGGTCCGGCGTCCGCCGGGGCGGTCAGTGGCGGCGCCGGCGGCACCTACACGGCAACGATCACCTCGACGCACAGCGCCGGCACGGTCACGCTGACCGGGACCGACCTGTCGGTCGACCCGAGCGCGTCGGGGCATGCGGCACTGAAGACGAAGGCTGCGCCGCCGCCACCGAAGAAGGGTTGCGTCGTGCCGAAGCTTCGTGGCGACTCGCTCGGGGCCGCCAAGCGCGCCCTGCGCAGGGCCCACTGCACGCTGGGAAAGGTGACGAGGAAGGCCGGCGGCAAGGTTCGCAAGGGTCACGTCATCTCCTCGCGACCCGGGAAGGGCGTGCACCGCAAGCGCGGGGCGCGGATCGCCCTCGTCCTAAGCCGGGGGAAGCACTAACTCACAGACTCACGGTCTGCGCCGCGACCCTTCCGTCGCGCCACGCCTCGAGCGCCGCGGCCGCGACCGCCAGATCCTGGATCGCGAGGCCGGTCGAGTCGAACAAGGTCACGGCCTCAGCGCCCGGTCGCCCCGGCGCGTCGCCCGCCAGCACGGCGCCGAGCTCGGTCACTTGCTCGCGGGTCACCAAGCCGGCCTGTACGGCGCCGGTCAGCTCGCCGCCGTGCGAGGCCTGCTCCCACTCGTCGCAGAACAGCGCGCACGACGCGACCGCGCCGATCGACGCCTCAGCCTTCCCGGGCCCGTCGGCGCCGAGCATGTTCAGGTGAAGCCCCGGCCGCAGGTCGCCGGCGTCGACCACGATCTCCGAGCCGGGGGTCACGCAGCAGACGATCTGCGAGCGGAGCGCCGATTCCCGCGGGCCGGCATCCCAGTCGAGCTCGCCGGCGAGGGCGTGCGCGGCCGCGGCGCGGGGGTCGTAGCAGACGCCGGGTCCGTACCCCGCGGCGGCCAGGCAGCGGGCCGCCCACCCCCCGTGCAATCCGCACCCGATGATCCCGACGGTCTTCGCCTCGGGTCTCGCCAGCGCCATCGCCGCGACGGCGGCGACCGCTCCAGTGCGGAGCGCCGTGACCGAGCGCGCGTCGAGCAGCATCACCGGCTCGCCGTTGCTCGCGTCGGAGAGGCAGATCACGCCCATCACCGTCGGCAGTCCCTGCTCCGGGTTGCCGGGAAACGAGGTCACCCACTTCAGCAGTGCGAGACCGTCGCCGCGCGCGGGCATCGCGCGGAAGTCGCCGAACGGAGGACTCTCGAGGTAGACCTTCGGCGGCATCGCCCACTCGCCGGCGTGGAAGCGCAGCAGCGCCTCGCGCACCCGATCGATCGCGGTCGTCGCCGAAACCGCCTCGAGCACGGCGTCGTAGTCGAGGACGGGGATCTCCGGCATGGGTCGCGCACGATACCCTCGCGGGCGGGATGAACCGTCGGCCGAAGCTCACGATCGTCGCTCCGAGCGCCTCTCCCGAGGAGGCGGCAGCCGTCGTCGCAGCGCTCGAGCAGTTCATGCGCGCCACGGCGCCACCCCTCCAGCCGCCGGCGCCGCGCCGCGATCCGTGGCAGCGGGCGGCGCTCCAGGAGGGCATCGATCGCCAGCCGTCCGAGCCGCTCCCCTGGGCCTGATCGCTTCCACGCCGGGTCCAAAAACGAATACTGTTCTCGCTGCGGCCGGCAGAACTCGAGAGGGGCAACAGTGCAGAGAAGAGGACGGAAGCTGCTGGGGATGTTCGCTGGGGCAATCGCCGGGCTGTCGCTCGTGGCGCCTGGCGCGCTCGCCGGAAACGGGCTCACCGCGAGCTTCACGACGAGCCCCGCCGCGCCGGTCGCCGGCCAGGCGGTGACGTTCAACGGCTCCGCCTCAACCGCTGCCTCCGGCGACTCGATCACGAGCTACCTCTGGAACTTCGGCGACGGCGGCTCACAGACGACCACGACGCCCACGGACACTCACGTATACGCGAAGCAGGGGACATTCACCGCGACTCTGACCGTCGTCGACGCACACGGCAACGCGAGCTCCCCCGCCAGTGCGAAGATCGTCGTCGTGCCACCGACCTCGGTGCCGGTGGCGCGTTTCACGGTCGCCCCAAAGAGCCCGACCCAGGGCCAGGCGGCGCTCTTCAACGGCTCGAAGTCGAGCGACGCGGACGGCGCGGCGATCACGACCTACCGCTGGAACTTCGGCGACGGCGCCACCGCCACGACCTCCGCGCCCACGACGACGCACGCTTACGCGATCAAGGGGAAGTACGCCGCGTCGCTCACCGTCGTCGACGCCAGAGGGGTCACCAGCCCTCCCGACACCGTCGTGATCAAGGTCAAGAAGCCGACCGCGTACAAGGTCCCCGCCGCCCCCAAGGCCCGTTTCACCTTCGTGCCGGGCCACCCGCAGGTGGGCCAGTCCGTCCAGTTCAACGGATCCAAGTCGACCGGCGGCAAGCACCCAGTCACGAAGTACATGTGGACGTTCGGCGACGGGTCCTCGGCGACCTCGGCCTTCGCGGTCGCCGACCATCGCTACAAGAATGCGGGCAAATTCAGGGTGCAGCTCACCGTCGAGAACAGCGCCGGCGCGTTGAGTGCGACCGTCGGCAAGACCGTGACCGTCCGGAAGACGAAGGTCAAGAAGGCCCGGCGAATTCGCCTGTCGGGCCTGGGCGTCAAGGTGTGCGCGCGCCGTTCGCGCCACTGCACCGCCCGCGGTCTGCGCGTGCGGTTCAAGCTCTCCATCGCCGACTCCGTCGTGCTGACGGTCACCCGGCGCGGCGGCCGCCGCCTGGTGAAGCGAGTCGTGATTGGCGCGGGTCGTGGGCACGATGTGGCGTTCGTGCGGTTCGTCGGGCGCCGGCGCGGCCACTACGTGCTGCGGGCGCAGCCTGCCGGCGGTAGAGGCGCGGCGCGGCGGTTCGTGTGGCGTAGATAGGCGTGGCGCCTGCTTGGCCGGGCTGTCGGCTTTTAGCCTCGCGGCGCCCGCGGCTCTGGCTGGCGATCGGCTTGGTAAACGGCGCAGGGAGGGAGGGTGAGTGGGGGCGGTTTGCGGGTCGCCAAAGCCCGTGGTTTCGCCTGCTCGTGCGCCCAAACCCGCGACTCCGTGCCGAGAGTGTCACGGGAAAGCTGCATAACACGACAACACCGGCGCCAGACCCGAGCCCTGTCGTATTACGCATGCTCTTCATGCATAGCTCGACAGGCCTCGCCAATCCGGCCGGGATTGTCGTGCTATGCAGGTTTTGGACGGGGGCGGTGGCGCTCGCACCCACCCCCCTCTCCCTGCGCCGTTAAAAGGGCCGCCGTCAATCAGGGCTGGCGGGCGCTCAAAGGCCCCAACGCCCCAAGCGCCACCGCTTCCCGCCCCAAAACTCCCGCATACGGCAAAAAAGGGTATATCCCGATCGCCTTTTGGTACATTGACTTGTCCTGCTTCCGATGCCGGGAGGACCTCATGGAGCCAGCCTCGCTCGACACCACCAGGACTGACCCGAAGACCCAGAGCGCAGGTCACGGAGCCCGGACGGGATCGCTTGAGAACCCCGAGGTGCTGGAGAACGTCCCCGGACACGTGATCCCCATCCTCGAGCGCGAGTTCGACGACTTCGATACCGAATCAACGCGCTTTCTCAAGGGCGAGCTCGAGGGCGACGAGTTCACCAAGTTCCGCCTCAAGCAGGGCGTCTACGGCCAGCGCCAGGCGAACGTGCAGATGGTCCGCGTCAAGCTGCCCATGGGCGGGGTCACCCCGGACCAGCTCGACGCCTTCGCCGACGTGATCGACCGCTACGTGCCGCTGCGTAAGGGCCACATCACCACCCGGCAGAACATTCAGATGCACCACGTCCCGCTCCCCGACGCCGCCAAGCTGATCCGCGAGCTCGGCGACGCCGGCCTCTCGAGCCGCGAGGGCTGCGGGAACACGATGCGCAACGTCACCGGCGACCCTCGGGCGGGGACGCTTGACGGCGAGCTGTTCGACATCACCCCGTACGCTGGCGCCTACGTCCGCTACTTCGTCCGGCACGCGACGACCCAGGCGATGCCGCGTAAGGTCAAGACCGCGTTCACCGCCACCGACGACGACAACGCGATCACCCGGATACACGACATGGCGTTCGTCCCGAAGGTCCGCGACGGCAGCCGCGGCGTCGAGATCCGAGTCGGCGGCGGCACGTCAATCATGCCCCGTCTGGCGCCGACGCTGTACGAGTTCGTCGAGCTCGACAACGGCGACTACCTGAAGGTCACCGAGGCGTGCATGCGCATCTTCGACCGCCAGGATTGGCTGCGGGTTAACCGCGCCAGGGCGCGCATCAAGGTCCTCGTCGACAAGATCGGGATCGACGAGTTCCGCAACCTGGTCGAGGAAGAGCTCGCCGGCGACTGGGTCGCCGAGCGCGACTTCTCCCTCGACGGGATCCTGTTCGATCACGACGAGGGGGCGAACGCTCCCGCCCCCCGCAGCACGTACGCGACCGCGAACGGTGATCTCACGGAGTTCGACCGCTTCGCCGCTACCAACGTCCAGGCCCAGCGCCAGCAGGGGTTCTCGACCGTCGAGGTCAAGGTCCTCCGTGGCGACCTGACGCCGGACCAGCTTCGCGGGCTCGGCCAGATCATGCGCGAGTACAGCGGCGGCTACGCCCGCACGACCGTCCACCAGAACCTGGTCCTGCGCTGGGTCCGCGACGAGTCCGTCTACGAGGTGTGGCGGCGGCTCTCCGAGCTCGAGCTCGGCGACCCCGGAGCGGACGAGATCACCGACGTCGTCAGCTGCCCCGGCACCGACTCGTGCAAGCTTGGGATCACCAGCTCTATGGGCCTGAACGAGGCGATCCAGGACCGGCTCGTGCAGATGCGGATCGACGACGAGCTGACCCGCCGAATCCACGTCAAGATGAGCGGCTGCCCCAACGGCTGCGGCCAGCACCACATCGCCCACATCGGCTTCTACGGGGCCTCGATCAAGGTCGGCGAGCACTCGATTCCGGCCTACATTCCCCACATCGGGGGAGCCTACGAGGGTGGCGACGTGCGCTACGGTCAGCGGCTCAAGGCGCGCCTGCCCGCAAAGCGCGTCCCCGAGGCCGTCGAGCGGTGGGTCCGCTACTACGAATCGGAGCGCCACGATGGCGAGGAATTCATCGCCTTCGTGGACCGCGTCGGCCCCCAGGAATTCGAGGCTCGCGTGAAGGATTTGACGATGCCGATCGAATTCAACCTGGAGAACATGAACTACTTCGTCGACTGGACCAAGAACGCGCCGTTCGAGGTCGTTCGCGGCGAAGGGGAGTGCGCCGTCTAGGCTTTACGACCTCCGATGGCTACGACTTCCCCCGATCTCGTCGAACAGGCCACCGCTGAGGAGGTCCTGACCTACGCCGTGGAGCGGTTCCACCCGCGGCTGACGATGGCCTGCTCCTTCCAGAAGGAGGAGTCGGTCCTCGTCCACATGCTGATGGCGATCGAGCCTCAGGCCCGCGTGTTCACGATCGACACCGGTGTCCTGTTCCCCGAGACCTTCCAAACGTGGAAGCAGTTCGAGGAGCGCTTCGGCGTCAAGGTCGAGGTCTTCGACGCCTCGAGCCCCGGCGAGGCGTGGACCGCGGAGCGGTGCTGTAGCGCCGCCAAGGTGGAAGCACTCGGCCACGCGCTCGGCGACGTCGACGCTTGGATCACCGGCATCCGCCGTGAGCAGGCGAGCACTCGGACCGCGGCCCCCAAGCTGGAACGCGATCAAAAACGCGGGATCTGGAAGGTGAACCCGCTCGCGGACTGGAGCGAGAAGGACGTTTGGAGCTACATCTTCAAGCACGATCTGCCGTACCATCCGCTTCACGATCAGGGCTACGGCTCGATCGGATGCTCTCCGTGCACGTCACCTGGGGAAGGACGCGAAGGTCGTTGGGCCGGCCAGGACAAGACCGAGTGCGGAATCCACACTTAGTCCCCGCCGACGTATGAACCCATTTCAATACGAGTTATCCCACCTCGAGACGCTCGAGGCCGAGTCGATCCACATCTTCCGCGAGGTGGCAGCGGAATTTGAGAGGCCCGTTCTGTTATTCAGCGGGGGCAAGGACTCGTTGATCCTGCTGCGGCTCGCGGAGAAGGCCTTCCGACCGGGCAAGTTCCCGTTCCCGGTGATGCACGTCGACACGGGCCACAACTTCCCCGAGGTGCTCGACTTCCGCGACGAGTTGATTTCGAGGATAGGTGAGCGGCTAATCGTCGCCAGCGTCCAGGATTCGATTGACAAGGGCCGCGTCGTCGAGGAGACCGGCCCGAGGGCCTCGCGTAACCGGCTGCAGACGACCACGCTGCTCGACGCGCTCGAGGAGCACGGCTTCGACGCCGCTTTCGGCGGCGCCCGCCGTGACGAGGAGCGCGCCCGCGCCAAGGAGCGGGTCTTCTCGTTCCGCGACGACTTCGGGCAGTGGGACCCGAAGCGCCAGCGGCCCGAGTTGTGGTCGCTCTACAACGGGAAGATCCGCAAGGGGGAGCACGTCCGCGTGTTCCCGATCTCGAACTGGACTGAGCTCGACGTCTGGCAGTACATCGCCCAGGAGAAGCTCGACGTTCCGCCGATCTACTACGCCCACACCCGCGAGGTATTCGCCCGCGACGGGATGCTCTACGCGGTCAGCCCGCACGTCGAGCTGATGGACGGCGAGGAGCCCTTCGAGGCCTCGGTCCGCTACCGCACAGTCGGCGACATGACCTGCACCGGCGCCGTGCGCTCGACGGCGACCACCCTCGAGACGGTGGTCGCCGAGATCGCCGCGACCCGGGTCACGGAGCGCGGGGAGACGCGTGCCGATGACCGGGTCACCGAGGCGGCGATGGAAGATCGCAAGCGCGAGGGCTACTTCTAGGGCCATGACCCCGGGCGCGGCGACAAACGGGCATATGACCCGGACACGCGTGAGCGAGCTGTTGCGGATCGCCACGGCGGGGTCCGTCGACGACGGCAAGTCGACCCTGATCGGCCGCCTGCTGCACGACTCCAAGGCGATCTTCGAGGACCAGCTCGAGCACGTGCAACTGACCTCGGAGCGCCGGGGTGACGGCTACCTGAACCTGGCGCTGCTCACCGACGGCCTGCGGGCAGAGCGCGAGCAGGGGAT
This sequence comes from uncultured Solirubrobacterales bacterium, assembly GCA_963810015.1. Classification (GTDB taxonomy): domain Bacteria; phylum Actinomycetota; class Thermoleophilia; order Solirubrobacterales; family Solirubrobacteraceae; genus Palsa-465. The sequence goes on along the minus strand of CAWEMC010000024.1, from coordinate 749,573 downwards.
CACGATCGACGTCGCCTACCGCTACTTCGCCACTCCGCGGCGAAAGTTCATCATCGCCGACACCCCAGGCCATGAGCAATACACCCGCAACATGGTCACCGGCGCCTCGACCGCCGACCTGTCGGTGGTGCTGGTCGACGCGCGCAAGGGCGTCAGCGAGCAGACGCGGCGCCACGCCTACATCGCGTCGCTGCTCCGAATCCCCCACCTGGTGTTCTGCGTGAACAAGATGGACCTCGTCGACTATGACGAGGAGGTCTTCTACGACATCGTCTACCAGCTGACCGACTGGTCCGCCCGCCTCGAGATCCCGGACATCACGTTCATCCCGATCTCGGCGCTGCACGGCGACAACGTCGTCGACCGCTCGAACAACATGAACTGGTACGGGGCCGCGACGCTGCTCTACCACCTCGAGCACGTGGTGATCGCGCCGGATCGCAACCTGTCGGAGATGCGCTTCCCTGTCCAGTGGGTGATCCGGCCGATGAGCGAGGAGCACCACGACTATCGCGGCTACGCCGGTCAGGTCGCCGGAGGCGTGCTGCGCCCGGGCGGCGAGGTGACGATCCTTCCCGGCGGCCACCGGACCACGATCGAGGCGATCGATACCTTCGACGGCCCGCAGGAGGCCGCCTTCCCGACGATGTCGGTGACCGTCCGCTTCGCCGATCAGCTCGACGTCTCGCGTGGCGACATGATCGTCGAGGCCGAGGATCAGCCGGTGACGGCGCGCGAGCTCGAGGCGCGGCTGTGCTGGATGAGCGAGCAGCCGATGGCGCCGGGCGGGCGTTACGCGATCAAGCACACGACGCGGACCGCGCGCGCGGTCGTGGACGCGCTCGAACATCGGATCGACGTCAACACGCTCCGTCACGAGCCCGCCACCGAGCTCAGGCTCAACGAGGTCGGGCGGGTGCGGCTGCGGTGCAGCGCTCCGCTGATGGTCGACCCGTATTCGCGCAACCGCACGACGGGTAGCTTCATCCTCATCGATGAGGTCACGAACGACACCGTCGCCGCGGGCATGGTCGTCGGCGGCAGCTAGTCGCGAGTCCAGCCCCCTTATATTTGGTGGCTTGCTGCGTCTGCCCCGCCGCACCGTAGTAGCCCCTGCCGTCTTCATCGTCGCCTCGTTGGCGATCTTCGTGCTGCTCGGCATCCCCTACCAGCGGGATCTGCTGGCGATCTGGCTGCTGATCGGATTGCTGTGCTTCTCACTGACCGACGTCCGTGGCTGGGCCCGGGGCGTCGTGCTCGAGTGGCTGCCGTTCATCGGGCTGCTGATCGCGTACGACTCGCTGCGGGGCACCGCCGCGCACCTGTTCGGGGTCCACTACCTGCCCCAGCTGCAGGTCGACAAGGCACTGTTCGGCGGCACCGCCCCGACGGTGACCCTCCAGCACTGGCTGTGGCACGGCCACGTGGTCTGGTACGACGTGATCTTCTGGGCCGTGTACCTGACCCACTTCTTCGCGACCCCGATTCTGGCGGCGGTGCTGTGGAAGATCGATCGCCAGCGGTTCCGCAAGTTCATCGTGCTCGTGGCGATCCTGTCGTTCGCGGGTCTGGCCACGTACGCCCTGTACCCGGCGGCGCCACCGTGGATGGCCTCACAGGCCGGCCTGATGCCGCCGGTGACGCGGGTCATCCCGCTCGTCTGGCACTACCTCGGCCTTCATTCCGCCGGCTCGATCGTGGAGGGCGGCTACGCCTACGCCAACAACGTCGCGGCCGTGCCCTCGCTGCATGCCGCCTTCTCCTTGCTGGTTGCGATCACGCTCTGGCCCCGCAAGCACAAGTGGCTGCGGCCGCTCGTCGCCCTGTACCCGTTGGCGATGGCGTTCTCGCTCATCTACGGCGCCGAGCACTACTTCTCGGACATCCTCCTCGGCTGGATCTACACGATCGTCGCGGTGCTGGCGGCGAGGGCCGTGAGCCAGTGGTGGGCGGCGCGGCGCGAGCGGACGGTCCAGGCGCCAGGTGGCGCGCCGGGACGGCCAGAGCCCGAACCCCACCCCGAGCCCGCGTACGCTCGCGTCGAGCAGTAGGGGCTCTTGCGGGTCGCCTCTCGGGCGCTTTCTTGGCGACCGCGGCTTTGGTCGGCGGGCGGCTCGGCCAACGGCGCAGGGAGAGGGGGCGGGGTGAGGGCGCCGGCGGGTCGCCGGAGCCCGTGTTTGACCCGCTCAGCTGCCCAAACCCGCGGATTTGTGCCGAGAGTGTCACGGGAAACCTGCATAGCACGACAACACCGGCGCCAGACCCGAGCCCTGTCGTATTGCGCATGCTCTTCATGCATAGCTCGACAGGCCTCGCCATCTGAGCCGGGATTGTCGTGCTGTGCAGGTTCTGAACGGGTGCGATGGCGCCCGCTCCCCTCCCTTCCCCCCGTCGGGGGGCGCGGCGGCGGGCGGGACCCCCGCTAAAGTCCCCGCCGCATGTTCTCGAAGGTCTTGATCGCCAACCGCGGCGAGATCGCGGTACGAATCATCCGTGCGTGCGAAGAGCTCGGCATCCCCACCGTCGCCGTTTACTCCGAGCTCGACCGCGACGCGATCCACGTCAAGCGGGCTGACGAGGCGTATCTGCTCGGGCCCGGGCCCGCCACCGAGAGCTATCTCAACATCGACAAGCTGCTCGAGGTCATCGAGCAGTCCCGCGCCGACGCTGTCCACCCCGGCTACGGCTTCCTGGCCGAGAACGCCAACTTCGCCGCGAGGCTCGAAGAGCTCGGGATCACGTTCATCGGGCCGCCAGCGAGCGCGATCGAGGCGATGGGCTCGAAGACGCGCGCCCGCGAGTTGATGGCCAAGGCGGACGTGCCCATCGTCCCGGGAACGACGGAGCCGGTCGAAACGCTCGAGGACGCCAAACGGGTGATCGAGGAGACGATCGGCTACCCGGTCGCGGTCAAGGCGGCGGGGGGCGGTGGCGGCAAGGGGTTCCGCGTCGCGCTGACCGAGGACAAGCTGAAGGACGCGTTCGAGGGCGCCGCGCGCGAGGGCGAGAAGTTCTTCTCGGACCCGACCGTCTATCTCGAGCGCTACCTCCCCGACCCGCGCCACGTCGAGGTCCAGGTGCTCGCCGACAAGCACGGCAACGTCATCCACCTCGGCGAACGCGATTGCTCGATCCAGCGCCGTCACCAGAAGCTGATCGAGGAGGCCCCGGCGCCGGCGGTCGACGACGAGCTGCGGGCCAAGATCGGCAGGATCGCCACCGAGGCCGCCGCGGCCGTCAACTACACGGGCGCAGGCACGATCGAGGGGCTGCTCCAGGACGGCGAGTACTTCTTCCTCGAGATGAACACCCGTGTCCAGGTCGAGCATCCCGTGACCGAGCTCGTGACCGGTGTCGACATCGTCAAGGAGGGGATTCGGGTCGCGGCCGGCGAGCCGCTGTCGATCTCCCAGGAGGATGTTGAGCTGCGCGGCCACGCGATCGAGTGCCGGATCAACGCCGAGGATGCGAGCAAGAACTTCGCGCCGGCGCCAGGGACGATCTCGGCGTACCGGGAGCCCGCGGGTCCCGGCGTGCGAGTCGATTCCGGAGTGCAAGGCGGCTCAGAGATCTCGCCCATGTACGACCCGATGGTCGCGAAGCTGATCGTCTGGGACGTCGATCGCGAGCAGGCCACGGCGCGGATGCTCCGGGCCCTGAGCGAGTACGAGATCGACGGGCTGAAGACGCTGTTGCCGTTCCACAAGGCGATCCTCGCCACCGCACAGTGGGCGAACGCCGAGACCTGCCGCGACCTGGTCGAGGACCGCGAGTGGCTGAAATCGCTCGCGCCACCGAAGCCCGCCGCGCCCGTGGAGGCCATCGACGACCACGGAGAGGGGCCGAAGGTCGAGCAGACGTACACGGTCGAGGTCTCCGGGAAGCGCTTCGACGTCAAGGTGATCGGGCCGCCGTACGGAGGTGGCGCCGCCGCGAACGGCGCGGGACCCGCTCCCGCCGGCGCCACGGCTGCCCGCAAGGCGCCGCGACGCGAGCGCGCCGCCTCCGGTGGTGGCGGTGGCGGTGGCGGTGGCGACACGCTCGCCTCGCCGCTCCAGGGCACCGTGCTGAAGGTCGCGGTAGAGCGCGGTGCGGCCGTCCAGGAGGGGGCACTCGTGTGCGTGATCGAGGCGATGAAGATGGAGAACGAGATCACCGCCCACAAGGCGGGGACGGTGTTGGAGCTGCCGATCGCCGTCGGCGCCTCGGTGGCGAGCGGCGACACGCTCGCGGTCATCACGGACGGCTGAGCGCCCCTCAGCTCGCGGTCATCACGGACGGCTGAGCGCCCTCAGTCCGCGTAGACGCAGACCAGCCGGTGGCTGCGCAGGATCCCCACCCGCTCCAACCGGGGATACAAGCGGTCGGTGCGGCTCCCCAGCCGGCGGGCCAGGGGCGGGAGCACGGTCGTCGTGCGGACCGCGGCCCGGCTGTCCCCGGCCGCCTCCCTGAGCATGCCGCCGGGGATCGACAATGTGTGGCGGTTGAGCGGATTCGGGAACCGGGGTTCCCACACGAGCACGACCCCGGACGGACCGACCACCCGCAGCGCCTCGCCGAACGCGGCCAGCGCATTCGAGACGGAGGCGAGCGAGGAGAGGACCGTGAACATCGTCACCACATCGAACCTCCGGTTCCCGTACGGAAGCCGGCGAGCATCGCCGAGCGTGATCGTGGCGCCGGGAACTCGCACCTCGGCGGCGGCCCGCCGCTCGGGCAGGAGCTCCAGCCCCTCCAGCGCGGCCGATACGCGCGAGTCGCCCGCGAGCCGCTCGAGCCACCAGCCCGAGCCGCACCCGACGTCGAGGATCCGCGTGGCGCTCAGCAAGGTCGACCCGGCGAGCTCGAACACGGCGTCCACCAGCTCGGCGCGGATCGCCAGGTTGCCGGGGTTCTCGGCGCTCCAGTCGCGCTGCTTGTGGGCGCTCTCCGCGTAGTCCCGGTAGACCTCGCCGACCCGCTCGCGCTCATTCATAGCCGGTAGGTCGCCGTGCCGAGGGAATAGGTCACGGTCACGGTGTGTCTCGCGCCCGCCAGCGGATGCCGGATCGTGAGCTTCCAGCGCCTCCCCGCGCCGTCGAGGCGCCGAAGACCGTGCGATCCGAGCACCACCCGTTTCGACGGCGACCCGGTCATCACCACCAGACTCGAGCCGGGCGCGAGGCGAACAGCGACCGGCGACCGGGAGACCGTCGTGCACCGCGCCGTGACCGGCGTCGCCGGACAGATCTTGCCCGCGCGCAGCCGGATGGCTCGCCGCGCGCCCACCCGCACGCTCACCGGCGCTGGGACGAACGGCGTGTTGATCACCTGATGGACGGTCTCGACGGTCGTCCCCAAGCGCGCCCGGGTCGACAGCCACGCGAGGAACCGATCGAGCGTCGAGGCGCTCACCGAATAGGGGTCGCAACCGTCGCACACGTAGTGAAAGACGATCTGGACCCAGCCGCCGCCAGAGCGCTCCGCCGCAACGACGTAGTTCTCGATCGTCGTCAGCGACGTCGTCTTCATGACCGAATTGACAGTGCGCGTCTCGAACGCATTGCGCGGCGGGATCGTCTCCGCCGGCGGGCAGGGATTCGGGCAACCGCCCCGCGCGCCGAGGCCGCCGGCGATCCGCGCGCTCTCATAGCCGCAGCTGCGAACGATGCCGGGCGTCTGGGCATTGAAGTAGCCGTACGGGTACGCGAAGTCGGTGACGTCGAAGCCGTCCGCCTCCAGCGCCGTCCGGTCGCCGCAGATCTCGCGCCGCGCCGCCGCGGGCGAGAGCTCCGCCAGGTCGGGGTGGTCGATCGTGTGGCCGCCGATCTCGTTGCCCTTGGCTTGGAGCCCGAGCAACTGCGCCGCGGTCATGTAGCCGGTCATCCCCAGGCGGCCGCTCATCGCGAACAGCGTGACCTTCATCCCGTGGCTGTTCGCCATCTCGATCGCCGGGAGTTGATCGGTGAAGGCGTGATCGAACTCGAGCGAGACGATCGTCCGCGCATACCCGCGACGCGACGAGCGACCGGTGCCACCGGCCACCGCAGCAAGAGCGCACGTCGCGAGCAGCGCGATCGCCACCGGCCACACCATCCGCCGCGGTCTCATCGGCGTCCGCTCGCGACCGTGTAGGCGCCGGCGAGGATCGCCCGCTCCCTGTCCCACGTCTCCCGTTCGGCGAACGCCACCACGCGCTGGCGTAGCTGCACGTTGACGTCGTGGTCGGCGACCCGCTCCATGGCGCGGGCGATCTGCTCGACGTCCTCAGCGGGCACGACCTCGCCGATCCCCTCGGAGCGAACGACCTCGCCGATCACCGGGAGGTCGCTGGCGAGGATGGGGAGACCGGCCGCCGCGTATTCGAAGAGCTTGTTCGGAAGGGTCAGCTCGTAGCTGCGGCATACCGGCTGGATCAGCATCAATCCCATCTCGCATTCGGCGATCGACTCGAGCGCCTCCGACAGCCGCACGGCCTCCCGGATCTCGAGCCGATCCTCGACGCCCACCTCGCGCGCCATCCGCTCCAGCGAGGCGACATACGGAGCCCGGCCGGGGCCGATCACGCGCATCGATACCTGAGGCGCCAACCGCAGAGCCTGGATCGCCTGCTCCAGCCCTCTTCCGGGCATGACCCCCCCGAGATACACGGCGACCGGCGGACTACGCCTTCCGTTGCGTCCGGCCGTGTTAACGGGCAGGCGTGGGATGTTGCGGACCACCTGAGGGGGGGCCACCCGGTAGCGCGAAGCGATCGCCCGGGCATAACCTGGACTGGCGGTGATCGTGACGTCGGCGAATCGCACGAACAGCGCCTCGCACGCGATCAGCCACGGCCGCCATTCCGGACGGCCGTTACGATCGGGCCACAGCTCGTGGCAGTCGTACACCACCGGAGTACCGAGCAGCAGCTTCACGACGACGCCGATCCACATCGTGTTGTAGTCGTTGGCGTGCAGCACCGCCGGGCGGACCCGCAACGCGAGGCGGACGCCGCTGGCGTAGTAGGCAAACGTCAGGGCGAGGCGGCGGACGCGGCCGCCGAGAGCCCGCGACGGAGATTTGGGTTGTATATCGCCCCGGATCTCCATCGATACCGGAGCAGGCGCGGCGGCATCCGGCCCCCGGCGCAGTGTCCGCCGGAGACCCGCCCCCGGCGCCAGCCGCACGACCGTCGTCCCGTCGAGCGAGAGCCGCCGCTCGGTCTCGGTGCTCGACACCACGCCGGCGACGAGCACCCGGTAGCCGAGCCCGCGGAGCGTCTCGGCCTCGCGCATCACGCGGGCGTCGTGGCTCACGGTGTTGCGGACGAGGATCAGCGCGACCGGCGGCCGTGCCGACTCGGCGCCGGCGCTCACCGCGTCTGTAGCCCCGCCGACCGGTTGCCCTGTCCTGCGGGCAGCGCCAGCGGAATATCGTCCTCCGGCGGCGGCAGCGCCAGCGGTCCGCCGTTCTTGCCGGCCTCGAGCGCCGGCTGGCCGTCGTCGTCCCCGGCGGGGAGCGCGAGCGTCGGGCCTGCCGGCAGCTCGCGCCGGGCTGCCCGTCCGCTTCCGAGCCGCAGCCACGCCAGACGGCGCTGCTCGCGCTGGCGGGCCGCCTTGCGGACCAGGGCGATCGTCGTCTCGAGCATGTCGATCTCGCCGGAGTCGATCTCCAGGCGGAGCTTGCGCGCCAGCACGTCGCGCTCGGCCATCGACTTGGCCGACAGCAGATAGGCGCCGATCCGCATGTCGCACGCGCGCGGGCCGCCGAGGTCGGCGAGCTCGCGCATCGCCGCGACCGCGCGCATCTCGAACTCGGGCTCGGTCATCCCGAGGCTGGCGGCCTGCTCCTTCGGGTTCTGCGCACGGCCCAGCGAACGGAGGATCATCGCGTGATCGGGGCGGAGCTCGTCGATCTCCTTCTGGAGGCCGTTGATCGTCCCGCGGCGCGGCAAGATGTCCCGGAGCACGCCCTTGAGCGCCACGACCATCCTCCACGGCACGAGCCCGCACAGCAGCGGCACGGCGCCGAACAGGATGACCCCGGCCAGCTCGATCTCGAGCTCCCAGGCCGGGAACGTCCTGGCCAGGCGCAGGAACCCGATGGTCCACGCCCCAGTCACGACCGCAGCCAGCGCGATCCGCCCGTAGTTGACCGGCAGCGGCGCCTCTCCACGCTGCGAGAAGAACAGAATGATCGAACCGATCACCAGGTAGGTCGCGCCCATGGCCGCGCCCTGGCCGGCGCCGCCCCACATCGGGTCGAGCAGGCGGCTCAGGCCGACGTACAGCGCGGCCGACAGGACCGAGACCGTCACGTAGATCTTGCGCTTGTAGTTCATCTCGGACGTCCGGTAGGTGACCATGTAGAACCCGTAAGCCGTCCACCCCAGCATCGCGTAGGGAATGAGCGGCGCCGCGCCCTGGTAGCGGTCGGGCAACACTTTGATCAGCTCGGTGGCCAGCAGCGCGATCCCTACAAACAGCCACAGAGCGGTCGCCGCGAACAGGTTGATCAGGGCGTAGCGGTACTGATCTCCCTCGTGCTTGGCCGCGAAGAACACCGACGTGCGCTTGATCGGGGAGAAGCTCGAGAGGAATCCCGAGACGTAGTGGGCGTTGACGCTCGACATGCTCGAGGCGATCGAGTACTCCCCCACCACGCTCGGGCCGCGGAAGCCGGCGAGCAGGTACACCCCGGCGGAATGGACGAACCCCGAAAACAGCGTGATCGGGATGTAGGGCAGGCCGTTGCGAAACGCGATGCCGAAGTCCCATGGGTGGATCGCCAGCCGGTAGCTGCGGAACGACATGATGAAGATCGGAATCAGCGATGCCACGGTGCCGGCGATGAGCGCGATCAGCGCGGCCCTGATCGAGTTGGGGTTCAGCGGCATCAGGACCGCGATCGCCATGAACACGAAGATCGATCGCGTCGTCCGGAGGATGCAATAGGCGAGGATCCGCCGCTCCACCCGGAGCAGGTTCACCGCATAGCGCCACACGCCGCCGAGCGCGCCAGAGACCGCGGCAAGGATCAGCAGGTCGCTACGACCGGGACCGCGGAACAGCAGGTTGCTGAGCGGCCGGGCGAAGGCCACCGAGACCGCCACCCAGAAACACCCGATGAGCAGAGTGGCGACCAGCGACGTGGTCAGGAACCGCCGGCGATCGAACCATTCGGCGTTGATCAGGGCGGTCTCGCTGTCGTCGTCGCCGCCGTCATCGTCGTCGTCGCCACCGGCGCCGAACACGGTCAGGAATGCGCCCTGGAGCAGCCCGCTGTTGATGATGTGGGTCAGCAGCGAGGCGTAGAACACGGCGATCGCGTAGCGGCCGTACTGGCTGAGGGTCAGGAAATACGTGAGGAAGATCGCGGTGATGAGCCCGATCACCTGCGCGGCGATGTTCGCGGCCATGATCTGCCCCGTCGCCTTTCCCCACCGAGCGCCGAGCCGGGCCAGTGGCGACCGGGGCAGGTTGATCGCGCTCACGACAGCGGCCTCCGTGCCGTGATGTGGTTGTAGCCGGCGAACGTCCGCCTGACCCGGCTACCGGGCGAGGCGACGCGCGCTCTGACAAATCCGGCCTGCGAGAGCTCCTTGCGCGCACCGCGGGGTGTCCGCAGCCGGACCGCTGAGCGGCGCCGGCGAAGAGCGGCGGCCACGAAGTTCGCCGGACGTCTGGGCAGCATTCCGATCAACGGCAGCGCCGTGAACTGATCACGTGGATGAAGGCGATTCGGGTCCCGCACGACGATCAGGCCGCCCGGCCGTGTCGCCCGGTATGCCTCCTCGAGGATCCGGCGCCGCGCCTCTTCGTCGACGACGTAACAGAAGCTGTTGTTGACCAACACGACGTCGAATATCGCGTGCGGGACGTCGGGCCGCTCCATCCGCCCCGCGCGCAGCGACACGTCGAGACCATGGCTCGCGGCGATCTGTTGCCCGACCTCGAGGCGTTCGGCCTCGGCGTCGATCCCGAGCACCGACGCACCCTCGGTGGCGAATAACGCCGATAAGGCCCCATAGCCGCAGCCCAAATCCAGGACGCGCACACCGCGGAGATTAGACGTATTCAGCTCGGCGCAGACCAGCTGGACCAATGGCCGACCCCGCTGTTCGATCAGCGTGGAGTTGGTCGCGATCGTCGTCTGCACGCGGCCGGCGGCGGGATCCTCGCCGAGGCGACTCAGATGCGCGGTCACCTCGCGTTCAAACGAACCGACGATCACCCCAAACTCGCCACTCATCTCGCGATCGGCGGACGGTCCCGCCTGGTACGGATCGGGATCGGCGGAAAGCGGGACGGCAGCGCAGTGCCGAGGGCCCGGTCGAGCAGCAGCCCGGCGCCGCCGGTCCAGTTGTTCGGATGGGTGAGCCAGAGCATCGGCGTCGACCGGGCCTCGATCAGCGCGTCGGGATCGAGCCCGCCGACCCATCTGCCGTCCGGAACGGAGCGGTCTGTGACCCAGGCGGCGAGCTCGCGGCCGCGCATGGCCTCGTTGCAGTCGATCATGCCGCGGAAGTCGGCCGGTGGCAGGTCGCGGAGCAGGACGCCGTTGTGGGCGCCAGGTACGCGGGTGTCGCCGTGGGGGCAGAGGCTCGAGATCGGACCGAACCGATCGACGAACGCGTCGATCTCAAACCGGAGTTCCTCGCGACACGAGTCCAGCAAGCGGCGGTCGACGGCGTCGACTCCGCGGCCCATCGCCAGCAGCCGGCGCGTCAGCGTCTCATAGTGCAGACCGACCTCGAATCCTTCGCCGCGGAGCCGCTTGATCACTCGCGCGTCGGCCGTCCGCCACCGGAAGTACCAGGTCGAGGTGACGCCGGCTTCGCGCTCGATCGCGGCCATCTTCAGCGCCGAGCGGGGATGCTGGTCGACATCGTGGCGCAGGACCAGCACCGGCCAGTCGTCCGTCGGCGGCTCGGTCACGAAGCGCTCCAGGGAGATCACCCGGTAGCCACGGTGCAAAGCATGCGCGAGCAATGGCCCGTACTCGCCCCACCGCGCCCGAGAGCGCGTGCGCGCGAGCCTTCTGCGCCGCGGCGCGCCGGCGGTGACCGGGACCGACGTGGCGAGGAGTTGCACCTCGGGACCGCCTACTCGGGCTCTGCCTCAGTGTCACCCGCAGCTTGCGATGCGCGGCGCCGCTGGCGCGAGCGGCGGGGATGCAGCACGGCGTCCTTGATGGCGGAGGCGCGCAGCGCGACCCGGAAGCTGCGGCTCTGGCGGATCGCCTGAAGCTGCGTCGCCCGCACCGCCAGTCGCCGCTCGACCCGGTCCAGCTGTGCCGTGACGCTCTCCGCGATGGCGGTCTCCTCCCGGAGCTGGTCGTGGAGCGTCTCGATCGACTGGTCTCGGTCGTGGACCGCGTCGACCGACCGGTCGCGCTCCTCGGTGAGCCGCTCCAGCCGTCCGTCGAGCGTCGCGACCTGGCCCTCGAGCTCCTCGATCTGCCCGTCGAGCTGCTCGATCCGCTGATCGCGTTTCGACGTGTCTGCTCGGGAGCGGCGCAGTTCCGCGGCCCGGTCGTGCTCGAGCATCGCCAGCTGCCAGCGCAGCCCGCGAGCGGCGCCGGCATCATCGGCGGCCCGCCGTGCCCCGGCGCGCTCGATCTCGTCGAGTTCTTCGTCCCGTTCCTGCACCTGCGCCAGCGCCTCGGCGAGCTGAGCCGTGAGCTGCTCGTTCTGCCCTTGGGCGGCCTCAAGTTCCTCGCGGAGCGTGGCCCGTGTCGTCTCGGCAGTGCCGAGGTGGCTGAGCGCACCGGTCAGTGAGCGCTCCAGCGACTCGAGCTCGGCTCTCAGCGCAGCCAGCTCGTACGTCCGCCGAGCGAGTGCGCGGCCCAGCGCGTCGCGCTCGATCCTGGCCGTCGTATTCGCGTCGATCGCGACCGCCAGCTCCGCGCGCAACTCGTCGACCTCGCGCCGGAGAACCGCGATCGTCTCGACCTGGTCTGTCGCTCGGCGGCCGAGCGTCTCGGCAATCGCGCTCATGTTCCCGGTCCGAGCAAGGGGCGGGAGGCGGCTTCACGGTCGCCTCGTGCCGCCTCGACACGCAACTGCTCCTCCCGGAGCAGGAGCTTGATCCGCTCGCTCGCGGTGGGGCGCCTGGCGGCGCTTCGGCTCAGATCGACGAGCAGGTCGTGGTCCCCCCCAGCGATCATGCGCTCCACCATGTAGGCGAGCGCGTTCTGGTCCAGGGTCCAGCTGTGGTCGAGACCGATGCCCGCGACCAGGTAGTGCTCGACGGCCTCGAAGTGGTCGTGGGCGCGGTCGACGAACGGGAGCAGCAACGTGCCGGCGGTGAACCGACGCCACGGTTTGAGCGTCATGAACCCCTGGTGCGCCTGAAGGCCGATCCGCTCCAGATCCAGGCCGTCGAGGTAGCGCTTCGGGTCCTCCCGGAAGAACAGGTCGATGTCGCTGATGACCAGCGGGCCCTGATACTCGCGGGCTACGCGCCGCGCGAACAGGAACCGGGAGCAGGCGTAGAACGTGCGTGGCTCGGCGAGACCGGTCGGGGCCGAAACCATCGAGAACGAGATGTTGTCGGCGTAGCGCCGGGAGCGGTCGCCCCGGAGCGCGCCGAGCTGGCGCCTGAGCGCGGCGGCCGTCTCGACCAGGCTCTTGATCTCCTCTGGCGGCCCGTTCAGCAGGAAATGGAACGAGACCCGCCTCGATTTCAGCGCCTCGGCGATCGATAACCACAACGGGAAGTACGCGCTGAAGTACACGCGGTCGCACGAGCACAGGTACATGTGATCTCCCGGGGTCCACCGGGGCAGCGACGAGAGAAACATGAAGTTCCTTCCAAGCTGCTCGCGCTGACGCGAGAGCGCCAAAGCGTGCTGCTGGATGTCCTCCGCGCTCAGGTAGCTCGCGGATCCGCGGTCGAGCACGTTGCTCTCCCACAGCTGCGGGTTCGCCGGTCGCGCGCCGGCAAACGTCGACGCGGCCGCATTCCGGTCGAAGGTGCTCAGTACCAGCCCCTCGACCAGCGCAGCGGCGAACGATTCCGGGCGATAGGCCGGCGACTCGCGGAGCTCGATCAATAAGGCGTCGGCGTGTTCTCGGCTGAAGTAGTCGTAGATCGAGAAGAACCGGTCGACGTACTTCTCATCGCGGAGCCCGTGCTTGCGGAAATACTTGTCCACGACTCCGTACAGGGCCAGATACTCGAGCGTGTCGCGGACGTGCGCGGAGCCCTCGACGCGCGTCGCGGCGCGCGTACCCAGTTGCTCGATCGCCGGGAAGTTGATCGCGAATCTCCTCGCGTGCACCCCACCGCGCGCGTCGAACGTGTCGCGGAGCACGAAGCCCAGCTCGCGGGCGATCTGCGGGCCGTCGTCGCCGTGTGCCAGCTCGAGGATCGCCGTCGGGATCTCGCCCTCCCGATCTCCGGGGATGAGCGAGGCCCGTAGGGCATGGAGCGGGGCCGGAAGCTGGGTGACCTCCTGGGGGAACCCATCGCTGCCCGACAGCAGCCAGAGCTCGCAGACCGGGCGGAAATCCGGACCGTCGAGCTCACGCACGACCACGCGGTAGTCGCTGCCGCTCTCCAGGCGGTCCCAAGGGACCTCCCACGTATTGCCGAGCACGACGTGGTGCAGCGCCGTTCGTTTCCTCTCCATCGAGATCAGCTTCAGATCGAAGGGGCCGTGCCCGACCACCGCTCGCCAAGACAACTGGGAGGCAAGTCCCGTCGATGGCGACCGGCGCTGCAGCGAGATCGCCGGAACCAGGGGGCGATCTCCGTCCCGCGTGGGATCCCTGACGAACAGGGTGAGCAGCTCGCCCTCGATCGACGAGGGCCAGCCGATGATGAACGCCGGCGCCGACGAGCCCTCGGCGGGCGCGATGTCAATGCGCTCTCGACTGCCCGACCCCTGCAGGAACACCCTCGACTGTGGCGTGAAGTAGGTCCCTTCGAGCCGAAGCGGCAGCGGATCGCTTCCGCTCACGACCACCCGAATCCGGCCGTCCGCGGAGATCACAACGCGCGAACCGGCCGATTCGGCTCGCCCTCCGACCGGTGGGGTCGCTGCGCCGGTGACGGAGCGTGCGCCGGCCATCAGCGGACCTCGTAGTGGACCGTCATGTCGCGGCCCGGGTCCCTGGCGAAGTTGACCTCGTGCCGTGCGCCGCCGGCGCTCCAGCACAGACGGCCGTTACGCCCGCTGACGTTCACGCGCGAGCGTTCGAACTGGGGCTCGATCGGATCGGGTCCCAGCGCCAACAGCGTCGCGAACGTCTCGCCTGGTACCTGCTCGGCGGCGTAGCACGCCGAAGTGCGCGCCTGGAGGGTATAAATCTCGCGCGAGATCCAGCCGAGTAGCGGCTCCTCCACCCCGGTGCCGATTTCGCCCAGCCGGTTGGGCAGGAGCGGCACGACGCGGAGCTGCTCGCCGTCGTCGAACGATCCGATGAGCTGTTCTCCATCCGCACGCTCCATGGCCAGCTCCGGCGCGAACTGGAACCACTGCCGGTAGTCACGAGGCTCGCCGTTACCGTCGCGTGCCCAGTCGAACACGATCAACCACTCGCGCGGCTTCAGCAGCAGCATCCGGGCGTGGCGCACCGTCCGCATCTGTCGCAGCTCGGATTCCGTATAGAGCACGCCGTTCGAGCTGCCCGCCTGGAGGAGACCGGAGCCGAAGAAGCGGACCCGGCGCCGGGGATAGCTGACTCCGTCGATCTCCAGCGCGTTGTGGGCGCGCGTGGACTCGACGTACACCCGCTTGGGGTCGGAGTAGTGGAAGCCCTGCTCGAACAGCTCGCTGCCGGACTCGATCTCGCCGACGTATCCATACCGTCCGGAATCGGTGAGGATCTCGCGGCCGCGGTCGTACCAGACGAACGTCATGTCGTCGGCGTGTTTGTGCACGCGGGAGTGGAAGCCGCACGCCTGCGCCATGTAGCTGCAGTCGGCGTAGTCGTCCTGTCCCCGCGGCCAGCGATCGCGCAGGACCGCATAGCCGCCCAAGCTGAACAGGCGCGTCGTCTCCTCCGGTGGCTTCCCGAGCGCGCCCTTGCTGGCTGCGAACAACAACGTGTCCTCGTTGATGCGCTCGGGTCTACGAATCTTCGGCTCGCGGGGCGAGGAGTCGCCGAACATCGCGACCCGCCAGTTGGGCGCGATGAACCACGCCATGGATTCCTGCACCCTCCGGAAGCGCTCGATGATCCACGGCTCCCGCACGAGCCCCGAGCCGATCATGCCCGACAGCCCCTGCATCAGGATCCAGTGGTACTCGGGTGAGTGCTCGAGGTGGATGCCGTCCTCGGCGAAGTGACGCTCCATCAGCCCGCGGAAGCGGTCCTCGCCCTGGGCGAGCGCGCGGTCCATGCCGGGCACGTCGGGGAGCCGCCGCCCCAGCGCCAGCTGACCGGCGGCCTGATAGAAGCCGTGGTTCGAGTGGGCGGTGAACGTGTCATCGTTCGCGAGCAGCTCGCGGTGGATGTCGGCCGCGTTCAGCAGCCAGGCGATCTCCTCGTCGGAGACCGAGTCGGACCGCGCGGCGACGTCGATCAGGTACGCGATGCGGTACGCGCGCACCCCCACCGCCATGTCGTACCAGGCGAACGCCGATTCGACGTCCGGGTCGTGGAACTTGCGAGCCCAGTCGACGCCGAGCTCCGTCGCCCACCCGAGGTACGGCGGGATCGGAGTGGCGTCGTAGGCGGCGAGCACGGTGCCGATCGGGTCCCACTCCTGAAGGTGGAAGTGCCAGCTGCGGTTCCCGGCGCAGATCTCGTCCCAGGCGAGCGGCGCCTCGAGCTTGATCCGAGGGAACGGGCCGAGCTTCCAGCCGTCGGCGACGATCACCGCGGCCTCGGATGGAGCGTGCTCGTCCATCACGTTCTCGTAGCCGACTAGCGGACGCTCGCGCTGGCGCGCGCGGAACGCCGCCACATCGTCCACCACGATGCGCGGTGCGGAGGTACTCGACAGCGCGGATCTCATCATGCCCCGCCGACAGCGTACAGCCGGGCGTAGCCCTCGACTGCGGCCACCGTGTTGTGCGCCTCGATCGACTTTCGGGCCGCGGCGCCGCGCTTGCTCCGGAGCCGTCGGTCGCCCAACAGCTCCGGCAGTTCGTCGATCGACGGTGCGACGTCTCTCGCGGCACCGACCCCGACCACCGGGCGCCCCGCGGCCATCGCATCGAGCGCCTCGTGGGGGGTGGCGGCGATCACGATGTCGAGCTGCGCGAGCCGCGCGGGGACCTCGCCCGCGGCGAGCACCGTCTCAGTGATGTGTTCGTGCTCCGGCGGCGACTGCTCGGCGGCGCGAGGTTCGTCCGCCCCCGCGACGCGGAGCACGACTCCGCGCGCCGGTTCGGCGGCGGCCGCGATCGCGTCGCGCAGCGCGTCGGCTGCCGGTGAATCCGGCTGGTAAGCCACCACTCCGACCAACGGCGTCCGGGTTCCGTTGCGCCGTGGCCGACTCACCGCGGCGAACCGCGCCGTGTCGACGAAGGCGGGCACGACCGCCAGGCGCGCCTCCGGGACTCCCGCCTCGACCGCGCGGTCTCGCTGCTGTGCACTCAGCGCCACGACCTGGTCGGCTGCCGCGAGCAGGTCCGCATCGAGTCCCTCGCCGGCGGGGAAGTCGTTGGCGAGCTCGACCACGCAGCGCAGGGAATGAGCTTCTGCCAGCGCCACCGCCAGCGGAGCGATGTCGAGGCTCGCGGCGTGCAGAATCTGCGGCTCCACGATGTCGAGCAGCTGCTCGCCCATTCGCGTGGCCGAAGCGAGGCGGTCCTCGGTCGAGAGCTGATCGGGGTTGTGCAGCCGGTAGTAGGCGATCCCATCGATGAACTCGCAGCTCGGCGGGTCCAGGACGCCGAGATCCCACGGAAAGTCGAGATCGGTCATCGCGCTCGAATCGAGCCCGGCGCGCCGCTGGGCGAGGAGCAGCCCGTGCCGGTCGAGCGCGATCGGGCACTGGGCGTGCGGGAGCGACCGGGCCAGCAGATGCAGGACACGCGGGGCAGGCGGGCCGGTGAGGTGTCGGCGCACGGTGGCGGCAGGCGCTGCCGTCACTGGCGCTGGTGCCTCGTGCGAGCGTTGCACGAGGCGAGCGCGCTCGGCCTCGGCAGCCGCGAGGCTGTCCTGGAGCGCCGCGACGCGTTGGGCGTGCTCGGATGCCTTCTCCCTCAGGCGGTCGATCACCGCGTCCTTCTCGGCGATCTCGTGATGGGCGGTCTCGGCCTCGATCTTGTTCTCGGTCGCCTCGCGGCGGGCGTGGCTGGCGGCGGCGCGCTCGGCCGCCAGCGCGTCCTGGAGCCGCACCGCCTGTCCCGTCGCCTCGGTCGCCTCGCGCACGAGCGCAGCCCGTTCCGCCTGGAGCGCGGCCCGTTCGGTCTGGAGCGCGGCCACGTCGTGGGACGCCTCGCCGACCGCGCCTCGCAGCGCGCTCAGCTCGCGCTCGGCGAGCTGGAGCCGCTCACGTGTCTCCACGGCGTCGCGCCGGGCTGGGTCCAGCTCGGCCACGGTTCGTGCCAGCCGCTCGCGCGCGCTCATCAGCTCCGAGCTCAGTTGATCGAGGCGCTGCTGCGCCTCGCTGCGCGCCTCGCTCAGCTGCTGTTCGGACGTGCGTTCGAGCGTCCGCTGGCGCTCGGTTGCCTGCGCGGCGTCCGCGCGGGAATGCTCGAGCTCGGCCTGGGCCTGCTCGAGCTCGGCCCGGGTCAGCAGTGCCTCATCGAGCAACCGGGCCAGATTGCGCTCGGCGACCCCCAACGCGCCCAGCCACGTCGCCACGCCCGGCTTCGCCGCTCCGCCGGGGGTGGCGATCCCCGCCACAGCCAGATAGCGATCGAGCAGGGCGATGTCCTCCACCTCGATCCGCTCGGTCAGCAGGCGGATCAAGCCCTGGAGATAGAGCGGCTCTCCGAACGGCGGAGCCCGAAGCTCCGCGTAGAGAGACGTGATCGCCAGCCGTCCGCCCGGCCGGAGCACGCGCAGCGCCTCGCGCACGACCTGACCGGGATCCACCTGCTCCTCGAGGACGGCGCCGAGCAGCACCGCGTCGAAGCTGGCGTCCTGGAAGGGGAGGCTTGTTGCCTCCGCGAGCTCGTACACCAGCCGTCTGCGAACCGCCTCGGGCTCAGCGCCACACCGCTCCCGGGCCCACTCGATCAGCTCGAACTCGCGATCGATTCCCACGGCCCGCCGCCCCTCGCGCGCCAGCAACAGCGCGGCGATCCCCTGTCCGCAACCGATGTCCAGAACCTCAGTGCCGTCGACCTGGGAGATCATCCAGTGGATCCGCGCCGCGAGCAGCCGCTGCTCCGCGGGAGTCCCGATCGTCCCCTCGTAGAGCTCGGTGATCCGTTCGTGCGCCGGCGCGCTCATCCGACCTCGGCGCCTTCCCGGATCGACGTCGGCCGGGTGTCCTCGAAGTCGCCCGTCTTCGCGAGATCCTCGAGCGTCAGCGGGCGGATCGCGTGGGCCTCGAGGCTGCGGACGAGCTCGCCCGGCCCCTCAGCGGCGAGCACGTGCCCGAGGCGCTCGGCCAGCTCGGGATCGGGCGGCTCCTCCCGCACGCGCTGAGCGTCGAGTATCTCGAAGCCGGCTTGGTGAAGGAGCATCACGTACGAGCTCGCGGTCAGCCAGTTGCGGTAGGGCAGCGCCTGATCGAAACGCGCGCGCAGCAGCCGCGCGAGGTCACGCTCACCCACGAGCAGCTGGGCGTAAGGGCTGGCGAACTGGCGGTGCACCGCGGTCGGCTCGGAGGCTGTGCACAGGCCGGCTCGGATTACGAGCGTGCCAGCGGGCCGCAACAGCTCGTAGCACCTCTCGAGCGTCTCGCTCACGGCCTCGGGCGTCAGGCGCTCCAGTAGTCCCACGCAGATGATGGCGTCGACTGACTGTGGCTCGAGCCCGGCCCGCTTCAACTCGCCCGAGATCACGCGAACGCGCCCTCCGAACGCCTCGTGGTCGATCGCCGGCGCGTTGCGATCGACGATCGGTGTGCCCTGCACGCCGATCAGCGCGGCCGCGGGGGTCTGCTCGGCGAGGTGGTGGACGAGCTCTCCGTTGCCGCAACCGAGATCGAGGACGGTGAGTCCGTAAAGCGGCGGCAGGTAGCGCGAGAGGAGCTCGCTCCAGATCCGCTCCGGCGTCAGCAGCGGATCGTCGGGCGGCTCCGGGACCACGGCGGGCGGCGGGAGCGCGAGACGCACGATCGGCGGCGGCGGCTTTGGCCGCGTCCATGGAAAAACGCGCGTCTTGAGGCGCCACAGACGGGTGCGAATCGAGCTATCGGGTTTCGACATCGCGATCAACCAGCGACAGTTCTGGCATCACGGGCCGCCGTAGCTGAACGGTAAGCCCGGTCGTGCGGAGCTCTTCGGGCTCGATCCAGCGGAGCTTCGCGGCGTGTTCGCTCAGGAGCGGCTCGTCGACCCCGTCCTGGAGCCGCTCCACCCGCTCGATCGTGAATCCCGCGCGTACGAATTGGACGAGATATGTGGCGGCGCAGCTTGGGTTCGCGTACCGCGGCGTGTCGGACGCGGCCCGCCCGAGGAACGCGCGGATCTCACGCTCGCCGAACAGCAGGTGCGCGAGCGGAGCCGCGCGCTGTCCCAGCCCGGCGGCGTCGTGATGCGCGAACGTCCGTGTCTGGATCAGGCAGTGCCCGCCAGGCTTGAGGTGGTCGTAGAACCAATGGAGCACGCGCATCAGCCGCGTGGGCTCGAGCAGCGAAACCGTCTCGCTCGAGACGATCACGTCGAAGCGCAGTCGCTGGAGCTCACCCAGCTCGAGCACGTCACCGCAGTGCAGGCGGATCCCCGGCAGCATGTCGGGACGGAAGCCGTCGGCCATCGCTTCCCACACCGGGTGCAGGTCGACGCCGTGCGCCTCGGCGACCCCGGCCCGCGCGAGCAGGTACATCGGCGTGTAACCCGCGCCGCACCCGAAGTCGAGCACCGTCGACCCTTCCCATTCGAGCTCGAACCGGCCTAGAAAATCGTCCCAGAGGAGCTGCCCCCACTGTTCGGCGAGCTCGCGGGTGAGCCGGTAACGCTCCTCGGCGCCGGCTGCAGGCGACGCGCTCATACCGCTGCCTGCTCCCGGTGCATTCGCTCGAGCATCCCGCGCGAATAGATCTGAAGCGGCACTGCCGACCGGCGCTGCCCGGCCTCGTCCCAGACCGGAACCGTGTCCACGGGCAATGCTCGCTGGCCGCGCCAGCGATTCAGTCCGCCGTCGTGTAGCTCGCGGAGCGTGCCCGGAACGACGTCGGTCCGCGCCGCCAACCCGTGCAGCAGACGGGTCATCACCGCGATCCGGTCGGTGTCAGGCGGCAGCTCGAAGAAGACCGTCTCGTGGTCGGGCCCCATCCGGATCCGCTCGTAGATCTCGGCCGGAACCTGCCGCCGGTACCGCTCGTTCCAGTCGTCGATGACCTTCTGTCCCTGCGGCCTTTTCTGCGACAAGAACGAGAACGAGTGCGCGAGGTAGACCAGCGTCCCGGGCGCCTGGGAGGCCCCCGGCGGTGGCTGATAGCCGGCAAATGCGTCCTGGTGGATCCCGTGCTTGGCCGGCGCAAGCTGCTCGTGGCCGAACTCGCGGGTGACGGACTCTCCCTTGCGTAGCATCCAGCCGACCGGGACCTCGAGCACGTCTCCCACCCAGAAGGGCTCGGTGCGGCTCCGCATCCAGTCCGACGTGCGGCAGTTCTTGAACGGGTACAGCGAGCTGTCGATCCTGATCCCGAACTCCGGCAGTACGGACAGAAATGCATCGCACAGGTGGTAGGCCCCGGATCGGTAGGCGACGGGTGCGTACCCGACACGATCCACGAACAGCTCGACCGCTACATCGAGCGCGCCGCGGAACAGGTCGCGGTTGTCGCTGGCGAGCGCCGGCGCGAACCGCTCGAGCCTCGGATCGGCCGCGAACAGCAGGTTCGGCGACGGGTGCAGGTGAAGCTGCAGGTCATGCCCGCGCCCGATGATCGCTTCAACCGTGCGCTCCAATGCGCCGCGCCCGAGCTGGTACTCCATGAGGATGTCGACGAAGAACGTCCCGCGGAAGTTGAACTCCTCGAGCATGTCCATCATGAAGTTGATCCCGTACTCCCGCTCGCCGGAGCGGCCGAAGATCTGGAGGTCGACCGCCCGCTCGGGGTCCGGATCTTCCATGCGGCGGAGGTTCACCTCCGTGTCGCACGTCCACAGGAAGATCAGCGGCCGGGCTCCAGGCTCGGCCTGCTCGCGCAGGAATAGGATCCGCACGTCGTCCGGAGCCGCGGGCAGCGGCTGATATTCGACCACGGTCTTCCATTCCTCCGCCGGGCCCGGCACGAGCTCCTGCACGACGTACATATGGTCATGGTCGGCGATCAGCCGTCCCCAATCGACCGGGTAGCGCGTCCCGACGAGCGCGTCCTTGACGACCGCCACCCCGAGCTGGCGATCGTTGATCACCACTCGGTAGAGCGGCGCGCCGGTCGGGTCCCACTCGAGCTCGGTCGGGCTGGGCTGATCGGTCGGCCGGAACAGGCGCAGGTACGGGAGGTGGTAGCCCCAGTCCTCGAACTTGTCGCGGCGCTTCTGCACCGACCATTCGTAGTGGTGGTCCGCGTGGAGGGTCCGGAGGTCGATTTGATAGCTAGCCCGAGGGCACTCGATCTTGGCGACCAGCTTGTCGACCGAGCTGTCACGCAGAAGGAAGCGGTAACTCTCGACCGAATCCGCCGACGGCCAGGCCAGCAGCAGCTTCGTCTCCTTGTTACGGCGTAGCGCCATTCATCACCTCGCGCTTGCCGGCTGCTCGCTGGCGGCCCTCACCGGGACCGCTGCCACTGCCCCGAGAACGGACTCATCGTGCGCGCTGACCATCTTCTCCCGTCCCCGGGACCCTAGCTGTTCACGACGCTCGGGGTCGTCGGCGAGCGCGGCGATCGCCTCGGCGAGCGCGTTCACGTCGCCGGCGCGGAACGTCACACCGCAGTCGTCGGCGACGGTCTCGGCGAGCGCCTCGACGTCGCTGGTCAGGACGCATCGGCCGGACGCCATCGCCTCGTAGGGCTTGAGCGGCGTGACCCACCGACAGACCTCGTGATCGTGGCGGGGAAGGACGTACAGATCGAACAGCGCCACATGCCGATTGACGTCCGCGTGCGGGACCCGGCCGGCGAACACCACACGGGCCTCGATGCCGAGCTCCTTGGCGAGCGCGCGGAGGGCCGGCTCGGCCGGTCCGCCGCCGATGATCAGTCCGGTGAGCGCCGGCTGCTGCGGAATCAGCTGGGCGAGCGCCCTCAGGAGCAGGTCAATGCCCTCGTAGTCGACGAGCGTGCCGAGATATCCCACCACGATCCTGCCCTCGAGCCCGTATCGCCGGACGAGCTCAGGCGCCCGCGGCGTGGGAGCGATCGCGTCCACATTGATCATGTGCGGGACGACCCAGACGCGGTCGGCGGGCACGCCCCTGCTGACGATGTGGTCCTTCATCACGCCGCTCAGTGTCACGACCGCGTCGGCTTCCATCATGCAGCGCGTCTCGGCCTTCCGGCGGAGCTGGTAGACCGAGGCGTCCTCCCCGCCCGCCCGAACGGCCCAGGTCATCTCGGGGAACCCGCGCACCTCGTAGATCAGCGGGATGCCGGTTGATTCTCGGAGGCTCAGCCCGAGCAGTCCGTTGTGATGGGGCGTGGCCGCGTGGAGCACCTGAGGCCGCACGGTCTCGACCAGGCGCCCGAGCATCTGCACGTTCTTCTGGAGCTGCTGATCGACGGGGACGGACGTGTACCGCCGAACGCCTGGAAGCGTGAAGCGGTGATGCACGACCCCTTCGACGATCTCGGTGTGAGCGAACTCGTGAATGCCGCGGTTGGCGGGGAACCCGAGACGGGTGGCGGCGACCGGCTCGAGCCCGGCGTTGCGCTGGGCAGCCAGCACCGTGCGCGTCCGGTACGAGTAGCCCGAAGTCGCGTGCGGCAGCGAGGTCTCCAGGAGATGCTGGACGCGGCCGGTTACGGGTTTCAGGACGCGCTTCGGGGGGCTCGTTGGGCGCCACGTCGGGTCGTACACCCGCAGCAGGCCCTCGAGCCTCGCCACCGAAGCGGAATCCGAGCAGCGGAGCGCGCTCTCGAGCGCCCGCTCCGGTTCGCCGGCCTGCTCGAGCACGCGAGCCCGGACCTTGCACAGGCTGGGGTCGTCGGGCGCAAGCTCGACGGCCTGCTCGATCGCCTCGGACGCGGCCGCTACGTCACCCAGCGCAACGGCGAGCTCGGCGGCCCGGGCGAACTGGCCGGGGGCCTTGGCCTTCTTGGTCAGTCCCTCCAGCACGACACGGGGCTCCTGCCGGACCCCGAGCCGCACGAGGTTGATCGCGGCGTTCACCGCGGCCGTGTTCGTCTTGCCCTCCTGTGCCGCCAGCAGCTCCTTGTAGGCCTCGATCGCCTCCTGCGAGCGCCCCGCGTCCTTCAACGACGCCGCGCGCTGGAGTGCGGCGGTCGTGTCCTCGGGCGAGTGGTGGAGCGCTCGCTCGAAGTGGGCGACCGAGCGCCCGTACTCGCCGCGATCGCGGAGGTGACGACCCCACACGTGATGAGCGAAGGCCCGCGGGTTGGTTCTCAGCCCCTGCGCCCGGCGGGACCGTAGGTCGCGAGCCAGCGCGGTTGCGTAGCGCGGGGCTTGCACGATCCGGGATGACGTCGGCGACAGCACCCGCTGGTCGGCGCCCTGAAGCCGCTGGTAGAGGCCGACCACCACCTGTGCCTCCGCCCGCCACGTGAGCGTTCGGCCCGCACGTCTGGCGGCCTTCCGGCGCGTCCCGCGCTCGGCGCCGCAGGCCCGCTCCAGAACGGCCGTCAGCTTCTCCGGATCGGCCGGCTCGGCGGTCCAGCCGAATTCGAAGCGACCGACGATCAACTCGCCCTCGGAGGCGGGCGGGACGATCACGGCCATCCCCGCGTGCGCGTATCGGTACACCGATTCGAGCAGCGCGCGCGGGCGCGTAGCCGAGGGCAGGCAGAGCCCGACATCGGCGTCGTCCGCGTAGGCCGGAATCCGCTTGAGCGGCACGTCGCGCAACAGGTGGAACCGTCCGGCGCAGCGCAGGCGCTCGACCTCGAGCTGAATCGTGTCCGCGGATCGCCATCGGTCGGCGCCGAGCACGACGAGGTGGATGTCCCGGCACGCGGCCAGCGCGCGAACGACACCGCTGGCCTGATCGGCGGTCGGCTCGATGCCGTGCAGCAGGACCACCGGCTCGTCGCGGATCCGCAGCCGCTGCCGAAGATTCGCGGCCGTCGGGCTGTATGCCGGCGGCTCGGCGATGTCCCGGCAGACCAGGGGACGCGCGGCGAGGCCGTGACGCTCGGACAGCGCCAGCGCGTCGCTCTCCGAGGCGGACAGGATCGCCGCGCACGCGCGCAGGCACTTGCGCTCGCGCCGCAGGGCGCGGGCGCCGACCGGGACACGGCCGTCCTCGGGCGCCCGGTCCAGGATCAGCGGGATACCCGCTCGCCCCGCGACTTTCGCGCCGGCCCGCACCATCGACTGGCCGAGTGCGTGCACGGCGTCGGGCTTGCTGCCGCGCGCCCGGCGCTTCGCGGCCCAGCGTCGAAGCGAGCGTCCGAGCGGCGGTGGCAGGAGTCGGGCGACGCGGTGGGACCGAGAAGGCTCGAGCACGGTCAGCCCGCCGGGTGTCGACTCGCCGCCCGGCGAGGTGGGGACGATCACAACTTCGTGCTCCGCTACCCGGAGTGCCCCGGCGATCCGCACCGCTCTGGAATCGGCCCCGGTCGCCCCATCAACAAGCAGGCAGATTCGCAACGCGCAGCAATGTTAGAGGAGATCGAGCGGGCTTCTGTGTCTACGATTACGAGCCGTGGACGGGGTTGAGCTGAGATGGCCCGCGGCCGCGGACACGCTGGACTACCGGGTGTCGGTGTGGGTCCGCGGGGAAACGGAGACGGTGTTCGACGCCGATGTGTTCGAACCGGTCGTCCGCGTCCCCGCCTCGGCGCTGCCGGAAGGTGCGAGATGCGAGTGGCGGGTCTCGACCAGGCGGTCGAAGCTCCGTCCGTGGCGCCAGTACCTGCCTGAGCTCGTGATCGTCGACGACGCGCTCGCCGCGTGCCCCGAGTTGGATTGGCCACCGGTGCCGAGGGCGCTTTCCTACCGGGTGCTCGTGCGCGACGACAACGCCGGCGAGGTGGTGACGAAGGATGGCTTTGTCGCTCCACCGGGTCGAATCGACTTCTCGCGCCTCGATCCCTCCCACCTGCATCGGGCCCGGGTCCAGGCCTGGATCGACGATGAGTGGCACGACCACCTGCCCTACAGGACGGTGCTGCCGCCACCGGAGCAGACCCAAGGTGAGGTCGTCGAGCTGGCCTGTCCGCACGACGCGAACGCAGTCGCTTACCGCTTCTCGGTACGCCCCGTCCGCGGGGACGGGCCGGCCCTGGACCTCGACGTAACCGAGCCTCGGGTCCGGATCCCGGCGGCAATCCTTACCAATGGGGTGCTGTCCCAGTGGCACGTATCCGTGCGTCGGGAACAGGCGGGCGAGTGGGAGCCGTACCTGCCGGAGATCGTCATCCCCGACGAGCAGTTCATGAGACAGCCCGAGCTCGCCTGGTCGGAGGTCGAAGGGGCGCTCGCATACCGAATCGTGATCCGTGACCGCGAGCTCGATCGGACAGTCGCCAAGCTCGGCTTCCTGAGTTCCCCCGGACGGGTCGACTGGTCGGCCCTGGACATCTCACATCAGCACCGGGCTCGCGTTCAGGCGTGGGTCGCCGGCGGCTGGCGCGACCACCTGCCCTATCGCATCGCGTTTCCTCCGCCGGAGCTCCTCCTGCGACCCGTGTCTCCGAGTCCCTCGACCGACGTCGAGCATGTGGTGGTCGTTCACTTCCCAGCCCATCACCTCGACGCTCCGTACGGGGTGCGGCGTCCCGACGCGCTGCTGGTGAGCCGTCTGAATCTGTTCGAGCGCTTGACGCTTCCCTCGCTGGGCCTTCTCGCCCGCGCCGGCGCGCTGTGGTTCCTGGTTCCGGATCCGGATCTGCCCGAGCCGATCATGGCGTCGCTGAGAGATCTCTGTGGCGAGCATCTCCTCGGCGAAAACGAGGCTCCCCGCCCGACGTTCGGTGCGGGCGGACGCTGGGTCGCCGTCGCGTGGCTGACGGCGGGCGACGCGCTTCATCCGGGCGTCCCGGCTGCCGTGGATCGCCGGATCGCCGCGCTGCAGGGGAACGGCGGGGAGCCAGTGGGCATTGGCTTCCCGCTGTCCGTCGAAGCCGGTCCCGCCGGCGCGCGTCTTGCTCGGAATCCCGCTCTAGCGTCCTTCGTGGTGGTGGTCGAGCCTCCCGGGACGCCGGTCGATCCGACTGATCGCCAGCATCCGATCCTGCACCTGCGATCCCTGGACGCCCAGCTCGAGGACTGGAGTGTGCCGGCGCTGCTGCGCGCGCGGCCCGGTCCCAACGAGCATCCGATCTTCCTGCGCGAGCGCGGGCCTGAGGTCGCCATGCAGTTGCTCGCGAGCTTCGGTGCCGAGCCGAGCCTCGCCGGCGCTCCATCACAGAACAGCTCGGCCCTGACATGAGCGCCGTCATCAGCATGACCGGCACGCGCGAGCTTCTCGACCGTTACGTCTCGGAGTGCCCGTACTTCTGGGAGAGCAACACCGACAAGCGCCAATGCTCCAAGTTGTGGCGCCAACTCGAATCGATCGAGCGCGCCTTTGGCCTCGGGCGTAACGACGCGCTCGACCGAGTGGTCGAATACGGAGAGGCGCGGCTCGCGGCTCGCCGGCCGACGGTGTACGTCAGCGGCCGGGGCGGCTCCGGATCCCATTGGCTCGGAGAGATGCTCGGCGACCTCGGACCGTTTGCCAACGCCGGCGAGGTTTCGATTCCAAACCGGTTGAGAGAGGAGATCGCCCCTTGGCCGCTCGAGCAGCAGGCACTGTTCGTCGACTGTGTCTTCATGCTGCACGCCTGGGCTGGGCAGCCCTATCCCGAATCACCCGCGAATCCGCACGAGAACATCGCGAGCCTGCACGTGGTCAACACCAACGGCGATTCGCAACCACTGCGGGCAAGGCTCTGGGGGCATGACTGCGTCTTCATCCACCTAGTTCGCGATCCCCGCGATCAGGTGCTCTCGTTCACCCACCGTAAGCCGGGCGCCCGCGCCAACTATCCGGTCGAGCCGTTGGAGGACTTCCTTCGACTGATGCTGATCTTCAACCGCACCAGCCTCGCGGAGATCATGATGGCTCCCGTTCACCCTGATCTCGTCTGCCGCTACGAGGACCTGGTCGCCACCGCGGCGCCGGCCCTGCGCCGGATCGTCGAGCGAGTGGGCGTAGCGGTGGAGGACCAGCTGATCGAGGACGTCGCGTTCCGCCACAGCGCCGAGGCGCGGCGCCAGGGAGTCGGCTCGGCGCTGGGAAACCTGTCGAAGACACCGACCAAGACATGGCGCGAGAGCGCCACCGGGCAGGAGCGGTTGCTGATGCACGCCGGGTTGGCCGAGGTCGTGGACACGCTCGGTTATGACCTCGACGATTGCGCGGGTCGCCCGCTGGACTTCTCGCCGATCGGATCGACCGTCGAGCTCCGTCTCGCCGATGATGTCGTCCTCGGCGAGCTTCACGTCCGCCGGAGCGCCGACTCTCCGTGGGAGCGGATGGGCCACGCGGCCGGCGAGGTGACCGTTCCACAGGGCACGATGGTGCGCCTGCGCTGTCCCGGCGGGTGGTCCGCGGAGCCGGCTCGCGTGGCCGAGCTGCTCCCGCCAGGGAGTGTCTCGAGCGTGTGCTTTGCCGGGAACTCCACGATCCGCGACGCCGACGTCGCACGGCTCGCGAGGTGGTCTGGTCTGGTCGAGCTCGACCTGGCGCGGACGCCCGTTACCGATGCATGCATCGATGGCCTGGCCGCGATCGAGACCCTGCGCCACGTCAGCGTCGTCGGTGCCGGGATGTCAGCCGAGGGCGTCGATCGGCTTCGCCGCGCGCGGCCGGACTGCGACGTGTCCGCGGGGCCTTTGATCACCGATGCGATCCGTGGCCGTCACCTGTTCGACGAGGACCGAACGAGCGAGCCACCCCAGTAGAGATGGTTTGGATTACGGAGAATTTATCTAAGAACCGTGTTAAGATCGCCCATCGTGGTGGGTCGGTTCCTGCGGGCGCTCGTGATGCCGTTCGGTTACCTGGCGTTCGTCGTTGCGCTCGTGGCGCTGTCCGCCGCGGCCAAGCTGCTCGGCGACCGTAACGAGCTGGGGTACTTCTCGGACCGCCTGGCGCGAATGCTGTGGCGCTACCCGGCAGTAACCCGTCCGGGCGTGCAGGTCGCGTGGTTGGTATGGGCCGTCCTGCTCGTCATCTGCGTGACGCCGATCGACCCGCTGCACACGGCCTGGGATCAATGGGCGCTCATTGCTGGGGCGCTGATCGTCGTATGGCGGCGGATCGGCGACGGCTCTCGAGCCGAGCATTGAGATTCTGCAGCGCGCGCTCGAGTCCCACCTCCGCCGGATCGAGTTCGCGCATCGCGACGTTGAGTCGGTACTCCGCGAAGTAGTCCGGCTTCACCCCGCACGCCGCTGCGATCAACTCCATCGCGCGCACCGATGGCTTGTCGCGCCCCTTCACGAGCATGTTGATGTAGGCGTGCGTCATCCCCTTGCCGTCGACTAGCCGGGTTTCCTCGGCGAGCTCGCGGTACGTGATGCCGCGCGCATCCATCAGCGCGCGCAGCGTCTCTCCGAACGGTTTGGTGCTCGTGGCGGCCATGACTCCTCTTTGACGCCGGCCCGGCGCTGACGGACCGGGCGGATCGTCCCAGTCCTACATAACCGCAGGTTAACGGGCTTCTTGACAGTAGTTTGGCCTTTGGTAAGTTGTTTAGCTAACTACTTACCGCGACTGGGGCAGTCGCGCTTGGCGTTCCTGAACGCGAGCCCAAGGCAGAGGAGGTCGCTTGGCCGCTACGGCCACCAGAATTGGCGTCGAGACCTCGCGAACGCGTGAACTGCTCGCGCGCTACGTGAACGAGTGCCCGCTGTTCTGGGCCCCGCGCGGCGACACCAAGCAGTGCGTGAAACTGTGGCGCCACCTTGAGGTGATCGAGAACCACATCGGCCTCAGTCGCGACGAGGCGATCGAGCAGGTCATCGCGTTCGGGCAGGCGCGGCTCGTGGATCGTCCAGCGACGGTATACGTCAGCGGCCGGGGCGGGTCGGGCTCGCACTGGCTGGCCGAGATGCTCGGCGACCTCGGCCCGTTCGCCGATGCGGGCGAGGTGTCGATCCCCGCGTCGGTGTCGAGAACGATCGCGTCCTGGCCGACCGACGAGCGATCGTTGTTCATCGACTGCGTCCATCTGCTGCATGCGTGGTCCGGTCAGCCCTACGCGGATCAGGACGTCCGGCCCCATCACGACATCGCCGATCTGCACGTCGTCAACAGCAACGGCGACGTCAGGCCGATCAGGGCAAAGCTGACCGAGCCCGGGTGCGTGTTCGTCCACCTGGTCCGCGACCCCCGAGACCAGGTGCTGTCGTTCACCTACCGGAAGCCCGGAGCGCGCAGAACGTATCCGGTCGAGCCGGTGGAGGACTTCCTGCGGCTGATGCTGATCTTCAATCGGGTCAGCCTGAACAAGGTCCTGGGCACCGCGGTCGGGCCAGATCTCGTGGTCCGCTACGAAGCCTTGCGCGAGGGTGCCGCGCCGGCCCTGCGGGCAATCGCGGCGCGGGCAGGAGAGCCAATCACCGACGAGGTGATCGAGGATGTCGCCCACCGCCACAGCGCCGCGGCCCGCCGCCAGGGGCTCGCCACGCGCGGAAACCTGTCGAAGAACTCGAAGACCTGGCGTCAGACCGCCACCGCGAAAGAGAAGCTGCTGATGCACTCGGGGATGGCCGAGGTGCTCGACACCCTCGGCTACGAGCTCGACGACTGCCAGGGGCAGCCGCTCGACTTCATCCCGCTCGTCCGGGAGCACACGATCACCCTGCCCGACGGGATCGTGCTCGGCGAGATCCACATCCGCCCGGATGCCGCTGCGGGATGGGAGCGCGCCGGCGCCGCCGCGGGCACGTTCACGATCCCCGCCGGAGCCATGGCGCGTCTCCGGTCTCCGGGCGCGTGGACGGTCGGACTCGAGCGCCTGCCCGAGCTCCTGCCCGCGGGCTGTCTGTCGAGCCTCTGCCTCGCCGGCAACCTCGACGTCACCGACGACTTCGTGGCGCGCCTCGCCGGTCTCTCGGCGCTCGTCGAGCTCGACCTGGCGCGGACGCCGGTCACCGACCGCTGCCTCGACGCGCTCGCCAGGATGCGCGGCCTGCGCCACGTGGGTCTCGTCGGCACCGCGGTGTCGGCCAATCGCGTGGCGCGGCTGGGCGAGGCGCTGGCGGGCTCGAGCATCTCCACGGCGCCGATGATCAACGACTCGATGCGCGGCCGGCGGCTGTTCGACGAGGCGCTGATCACGGACCCGCCACGGGCCTGACCCCCCGGGTGCCTGGCCCGCCTGGCGCCTGCGCCCGTTACGTCAGGTGACGCAGATAGTCCTGCGAGTAGACGCGCGTGGCCGTGAGGTGGGAGGGGCCGCCCTCGTCGCGCAGCTCGGGGACAAAGTCAACGGGCGTTGCTCGCTCGTCCCACACGTCCATCATCTCGTCCGCCACCTGGCGCATGGTGGGTGCCGCCGCGTCGCCACGGGCAGCCAGCTCGCCCAGGTTCTGCTCGAGGAGCTCAATCCGGCTGGCGTCGGGCGCTCCGAAGAACCACGGTGGCGCGGTGCGATCGTAGGAGCCGGTGTGCTCGGGCCGCAGCAGTCTCGACTCGAGTGTGGTGCGCCAGCCCAGCACCTCATCGGGACCGATGTCCGGGCCGCGCATCCGGTACTGGTAGGAGTGACCGAGGTACACGAGCGTCGTCGGCGGCCCATGCGGAGCGGGCGACAGCTGCGTGAACGAGCGGTTCTCGTCGCCGCCCTGCCGGTATGGCGCGAACTGCATTGGCACCGGTCCGCTCCGGCGCCACTCGAGACGCCAGCTCACCGGGATCTCCAGCAGCGGCCCGATTCGGAACGGCTGCGTCCGGGCCCGCATCCACGAGGACACCTCGCAGTTCTTGAACGCGTAGATCGACGAGTCGATCCGCAGCCCGAACTCCGGGAGGATCTGAAGGAACTCGTCAGTGACCCGGTAGGCCCCTGAGCGAAACGCGACCGGCTCCTCGCCGACTCGTTCGACGAACAGCGCGATCGCCAGCTCCAGCGCCGCTCGAAACTTGTCCGCGTCGTATGACGCCAGCGCATCGGACAGCGCGCGCGTCTTCGGATCCGGCGCGAAGCGCAGGTGCGGCGCGGTGTGCATGTGAAGCTGGATGTCGTGTCCGCGACCTCTGATCGCGTCGACGACCGGCTCGAGCGACCCCTCTCCGAACTGGTATTCGGAGAGGACGTCGAGGAAGAACGTGCCTTTGAAACCGTGGCGGTCGAGCGCGTCCATGATCATCTCGATCCCCGCGTCGCCCTCGGGGTGCCGACAGAAGATGAACTCGTCGACCGCGCGCCGGGGGTCCGGATCGAACATGTACTGGAGGGTCGCTTCGGTGTCGACCGTGAACAGCAACAGGACCCGCGGTTCGCTCGGCACGGGGTCCTCGCCGGTGCCCGCCGGCGCAATACGAGCGGGCTCGGGGAGGGGCGCGTACGGCGCGAGGTCTTGCCAGCTGGCGGTTTCGATGTCCCACGTTTGCAATCGCCACCGGTAACGCGCCGGAGGTGGAAGCCTCGCCCAGTCGACCGTGTAGTTCGTTCCGCGCACCGGTAGCTTCAGCAGCAGGCCGTCGGATCTGTCGTCGCGAATCAGGACCCGGTAGGCGTTGGCCCCCGAGTCCTCCCAGCTGAGTTCGCTCGTCCGCGCCGAGGCGGGATGCGGCAGCGGCTCGAGCGGCACCTCGGGAAGGAGGGGCCGCCAGACGCCTTCGTCGCCGCCGCGCGAGAGGACCTGCCAGGAGTGGAGCGCGTCGCCGTCGAGCGCGCCGGGCGGAACCGTCCATGAAGTCGCGGCGAGCACGTGATCGGCTACGAAGGCCTGACTGCGGTCCTCGCGGATGAGCACGCGGTACTCCCGCACGCCCTCGACTTCGGGCCAGCTCAGCTCGTGTTCGCCCACGTCCCGATCATATGAGAGCGCCGTGTTCCCCTATGTACACTGGCGCCCCGATGCCGCCTCACTTCCCGGTCAGCTTGCGGTGGCCGTCCGCGCCGGACGCGACCCGCTACCGGGTGGTGGTGAGCAATATGGCACCCGGCGAGCTGCTGAAGCTGGAGACCGACCGACCCGAGGTAGCGATCGAGGGTCCCGCGCCGGCGGGGGACTGGCCGGAGTGGCGTGTCCAGGTCTCCGGCCCCGGCGGCGCGTGGGTCGACTACCTCCCCTACATGGAATGGCCGACCGAGCCGGCGGAGGGCACGATCGCGCTGGCCTGGCCAGACGACGACGCGAGCGTGCACCGGGTCGTCGTCCACGATGACTCCGCGGGCGCGGTCGTGATCAAGGCGGCGACGCTCGAGCGGTCCTACACGCTCGACCCGGGGCGGCTCGATCCCGCCCACGCCTACCGGTGGCGGGTCCAACGATGGGACGCCGGTACGTGGGTCGACGCCGGCGCCTACCGGTCACTGCCGACGACCGTCACGATCTCGCGACCGGGCGTCGAGACCGCGGATCGCGAACCGGACGCCGGCGCGGTGCTGTTCCTCTTCACGTCGGACACCGAGGTTCACATGCGCTGGATGGCGGAGCCCGACGGCAAACGGGGGATCCAGGAGCACATCTTCGGCTCGTTGGAAGGCGAGCCCGAGCGCGTGGGGATCGCACGGCAGATGGACATGCTCGACGAGCACGGTTTCAAGGGGACGTTCTTCGTCGACATCCTCGCCGAGCTTCAGTTCGGCGAGGGGTCGCTCCAGCCGGTCTTCGACGAGGTGCTCGGACGCGGTCACGACATCCAGCTGCACCTGCACCCGAGCCCGCATCTGCGCTTCGCCAAGGACGAGCGAGTCCGCGCGCTCTCCTTTGCCACGCTGCGCGATGACCCCGCGATGTTTCGCGCTGCCCTCGAGGTGGCGATTGAGCTGTTCGAACGACGGGCGGGACGGCGGCCCGTGGCGTATCGGGCCGGCGCGTACCGGATCTTCGATTCGCACTTTCCGGTGCTTCGGGACCTCGGGATCGTCGTCGACTCCTCCGTCAATCCATTCAAGAACTGCAACGTCGCGCCGTGGCTCAGCGCGCGTACGCAGCCGACATGGGTCGATGGCGTGCTCGAGGTGCCGATCACATGGCACCTGTGGCACAACGGCAGTCGCTGGCGTGCCGAGCAGTTCGCGCCCGTGACCTCGCCGACGGTGCAGCGGGCCGCGGTCGCGGCCACGCCCGGCGCCGCCACGGGGCCGCCGACGACGGTCTGTTACATCGCCCACTCGTATTCATTCCTCGGTCGCACGACGATCCGGGACGAGGCCGCCTGGGCCGCGTGGAATCATCGGTGGGAGGAGCTGGTCGGCGCGGAGGAGCGCGCGATCTCTGGATACAACGTCGGCGCGCCGCTGATCCAACTCGACCACGTTGACAACCGCCGGATCGACACGTTCAGCGAGGTCCTCGAGGAGCTCGCCCGCAGGCGGTCGGTCACCGGCATCTCGCTCGCCGAGCTGGCCGAGCGGCGCCATGAGTGGCCCGGTTCGGGCGCGCCCTTCGATCCGCTCCCCGGCTACGACGGCCGCGGCCGCCGCCCCACCGCCACCGCGACCCGCCGGTACTCCGAGTCATACCTCGCCTCGCTCGAGTCCGCGCTGACAACATGATCGAGCTGCTCGAAGAGTTCGGCATCGACTGGAACGACCGGTCGGTGCTGGTGATCGCGCCGGGGGCCGCCGGCGTCGCCGACTTGCTGCGCTCGGACGGTGGCGTGGCAGACGTCGACGCACTCGAGTCTCCGGAAGGGATCGGCGGCGAACTGGAGGAGCGGATCTACGACGTCGTCGTCGTGGGCGACGTCCTCTATGAGTGCTCTGCGGACACGGTCCACGGCGCCTTTCGCTGGATCCGCGATCACCTGCGACCCGGAGGCGAGTGCCTGGTGCAGACGCGGACCTGGCTCGGGCCCGACGGCGGGGGCCTCGGCAGTCACGTGCGCACGCCGTACGCCCACCTGGCGTTCGCCCGGGACGCGGTCGAGGAGTACTTCGACGCGAACGGCTGGGACCCCCCAACGGCGCGCAACCGCATGTGCCGGGCGACGTACTTCGTGCTCTTCCGGCGGGCCGGCCTCGGGATCGAGGAGGTGCGGGTCGAGGAGCACGAGCCGCAGGCGTTCCTCGACAAGCTCCAGGTCTACGACTCGTCCGAGCGCAGCGCGGCCGGATTCCGTGCCCGGCTGCGGCGTCCATACGATGACG
Organism: uncultured Solirubrobacterales bacterium; assembly: GCA_963810015.1. Classification (GTDB taxonomy): domain Bacteria; phylum Actinomycetota; class Thermoleophilia; order Solirubrobacterales; family Solirubrobacteraceae; genus Palsa-465. Next base: position 715,146 of record CAWEMC010000024.1, on the reverse strand, counting down.
AGAGCGAGCTCGAGGAGCTCCGACGGTTGCTGATGGCGCCATGAGCGCGACGCCGGAGAAGGGCACCCAGGAGTGGGGCACGCAATGGGCGCAGGGGCTGTGGGATGGACTGTTCGCACGCTACGACCCGCTGATCGATGGCCAGGTCGTGCTCGACCTCGGGTGTAGCTGGGGCTACACGTTGAAGTTCTTCGCCGAGCGTTTCCGACCCGCGAAGTTGATCGGCGTCGATCTGACCCGGCGGTGGCAGGCCGTGGATCACGGTTGGGAGTACGAGCTGCTGGGCGGACTCGTGGAGTTTCACGACGGCCACTTCGCCGAGATGGACCAGCTCGAACCCGCCTCGGTCGACCTGATCATCAGCTCCTCCACGCTTCAATACATGACCGCCGACGAGGTCGAGGCCGCCTGTCTCAAGGCCAACTCGGTGCTGCGTCCCGGGGGGGAGGCGATCATCCGAACTCGGACAGCGACCTCCCACATCGGCAGCGATCTCCACCGCGTGTTCGACGTCCCGTATCCACACCTCCTCTACGGTCGCCCGGCCCTGGAGACCGTGACCGCCGAGGCCGCGCGACAGTTGCCCAAACTGAACTTCCTGACGGCGTCCAGCTATCTGGCGATCTACAACTACAGCGGGTTCGAGATCATCGACGTCGTCCGCCGGCGCAACAGCGCCGCCAACCGCGAGGAGATCGAGGATCGAATCCGCGAGCTCCTGCCCGGGATCTCGGACGACGAGTTGTTCTGTGCCGACCTCGACGTGCGCATGGTGAAGCCGATCGATCCGAAGGATCTGCCCGCGCTGGCGCCCGACTGAGTCGGATGCCCCCCGCCCAGTCAGCACGCCTGCGTTGGCCCGCGGTGGCGGGTGCGACTCGCTATCGGGTGATCGTTCGGATCCTAGGTCGCGGGTCGCTGCTGGACCTGGAGGTCGACCGGCCGGAGGCCGTCATCGACCGCCTGCCTCAGACGGATGGCGAATGGCCGCAGTGGACCGTCCAGATTGCCGACGAACACGGGTCGTGGGCGCAGCACCTGCCCTTCCTGGAGTGGCCGGCGGCGCCCGAGACTTCGACGTCGACGCTGGCCTGGCCCGAAGACGGCACCGAGGTCCATCGCGTGCTCGTCTACGACGACACCCTGGCGAGCATGGTGATCAAGGCGGCGACGCTCGGCGGCGAGTACGTCCTCGGGTGGGGACGGCTCGACCCGTCGCACCGCTACCGGTGGCGGACGCAGCGCTGGGAGCAGGACGGCTGGATCGACGGCGAGGACTACCGGCCGTTGGCCGCGCCCGGCGGTTCGCCAGCGATCGCTGTCCGCCAGCGAGAGCGGCCGGTCGCCGGCGAAGACGCCAAGGTCCTGTTCCTGTTCACCTCCGACACAGAGTTCGGGCTGACCAGGATGCCGGTCCCCGACTTCCGGCGCGCCGTCCAGGAGCAGATCTGGGGCCGCTTTCCAGACGGCGACGCCGGGATCGGAAAGCAGATGGACCTGCTGGACGCGCACGGCTTCAAGGGAACGTTCTTCGTCGACGTGCTGGCCGAGTACTGGGCCGGAGAGGACGGACTGCTCCAGCCGGTGTTCGACGAGATCCTCGGGCGAGGCCACGACATCCAGCTCCATCTCCATCCGAACCCGGCACTGCGCTTCGCCTCGGACGAGCGGATCCGGCGGCTCACGAACGCGACCAGGGACGATGACCCCGCCGCTTTTCGCGCGGCGATCGAACTCGCGCTCGGGGTGTTCGAACGACGCGCTGGGCGGCTTCCGGTCGCCTACCGCGCGGGCGCCTACCGCATCTTCGACTCTCACTTCCCGATCCTGCGCGAGCTCGGGATCTCGATCGACTCCTCCATCAACCCGTTCAAGAACTGCAATGTGGCGCCGTGGCTGCGGACCCGAACCCAGCCGTTCCGCATCGACGGCGTGCTCGAGATCCCGATCTCGCTGCGGGCGCGCTTCAAGCGGGGCACGTGGCGGGCGCTCCAGTACGTACCGCAAATCGACGCTCCGCTTCAGTTGCCGGCGCTCGAGGACTCCGTCGCGGCCACATCGGCCGCTCCGGCGACGGTTTGCTGCATCGCGCACTCGGTGTCATTCCTCCGCAGAGGTCGCCCGGCTGGCCCTGATGCCAAGCGGGCGTGGAACGAACGCTGGGCGCAGCTCGTGACCCCGGAGGAATACGAGATCTCGAGGCTGGGGCCGAAGGCAGCGTTCTGGTTCTGGGTGGGCCCGGAACCCGCGCACGTGGCGACGTTCGCCGAGACGTTGGAGCGCCTCGCGGCTCGGCCCCAGGTCGAGGGCATCTCGTTGGGCGAGCTTGCCGCGCGCTATCCGGATGCCTGGTCGACGCGGAGCTCGCCGGTCGATCCGCTCGCCGCATACGACATGCGGTCGCAGCGCGAGACGGTGCTCCGGACCCGGACGTACGACGCGTCCTACCTGGCGCACCTGGAAGCGACCGCCGGGTAGCTACAGTCCCCGCCCATGCCCCTCCAGCAGCGGAAGATCGTCTCGGTCGTCGGCACGCGCCCGAACTACATGAAGATCGCGCCGATCGCGGCGGAGCTCGCCAAGCGCGATGACCTCGAGCACGTGCTCGTCCACACCGGGCAGCACTACGACGACTCGATGTCCCGCATCTTCTTCGAGCAGCTCGGAGTCGGCACGCCCGATCACCTGCTCGAGGTCGGATCGGGAACCCATGGCGTGCAGACCGCTCGCGTGATGGAGCGCCTCGAGCCGCTCCTGCTCGAGCTCGATCCGGACGTGGTCCTGGTCCCCGGCGACGTCAACTCGACGATGGCAGCGGCGCTGGTCGCGTGCAAGCTGGGGCACACCGTCGGCCACGTCGAGGCTGGGCTGCGGAGCTTCGACCGCACGATGCCGGAGGAGATCAACCGGCTCGTCGCCGACTCGGTCGCCGACCTGCTGTTCATCCACTCGCCCGAAGCACGGACGAATCTGCTCGACGAGGGTGCGCCGGAGGAGTCGATATTGGCGGTCGGCAACACGATGATCGACACGCTGGTGGCGATGCTGCCGAGGGTCGAGGAGGCGAACGCCCACGCTGAGCTGGGCCTCGAAGACGAGGGCTACCTGCTGGTCACGCTGCACCGCCCGGCGCTGACCGACGGCCCGCTGCTCGCCGAGGCGATCGGGGAGCTGAGAGCGGTCGCTCGTGGGCTGCCGGTCGTCTTCCCGGTTCATCCGCGGACACGCGCGCGGATCGAAGCCGAGCAGCTCGACACGCGGGGGATCGAGCTGCTCGACCCCCTCGGCTACATCGAGTTCATGAGCCTCGTCGGCTCGGCGGCGGCGCTGCTGACGGACTCGGGCGGGGTCCAGGAGGAGACCACCTTTCTCGGAATCCCGTGCTTCACGCTGCGCGAGAACACTGAACGGCCGATCACCGTCACCGAGGGGACGAACGTCCTGCTCGGGCTCGAACCTCGCCGGATCGCCGCTGTACCGGAGCTGCTCGCCGATCGCGGCCGCCGGCCACGCCCGTCCCTCGACGGTTGGGACGGAGCGGCGGCGAAGCGCGTCGTCGAAGTGCTCGCGCGCGAGGAGCTGCCGTCGAGGGCGCAGTTGACCGAGGCCCGGCGCCCGCCGCTGCAAAGCGCGCGGGGCGCGGCGTCTCAGGCTGCCTGAACGACGGCCTCGAGCGTGATCTCGGTCTTCGGGGTACCGGGGAACGTCACGGAGTACCGGTGCGACGCGGCGGTGACCGTCGTCGCGGGACAGAACGTCAGCGTCGGCGGCAGGTAGCACGTGTAGCGAGGGGTGACGAGCGCGATCGTTTTCCCGTTTGCGCTGGTGATCGTCGCGTGGGACACGGCGCCGCCAGGAACGCCGGCGGAGAGGTTGAGCGTCTTGCCCGGCCCCTGATCGAAGGTCATCGTCACCGGCTGCGGCGCACCATTCTCGGAGCCCTTTCCACCCTTCAACCGCGCCCGCAGGAGGACGACGTTTCCGGGGCGCGCCGATGTGGTCGAGCTCGGCTTCGCGCTCGAGCTGGCGCCGGGCGCGTGGGCCAGGACGAGCGCCGTCACGGCGTAGGCGGGAACGACCAGGGTCCCCGGCGGCGTGGTGGGGTGCGCGCCGCTGATCGGGCCGACGGTCGCCACCAGCGTGACCGGCGTCGCAGGCGTGGTCGTGAACTGCATCGAGAGCTTCTTGCTCGCCGAGCTCACTTTGCGGGCCGGGCAGAACGACGGAACCGGCGCCAGCGTGCACGTGTAGTGCAGCTCGGAGAGGATCAGGGCCTTTCCGTTAGTGCTCGTCAACGTCGCGTGAGCCTTCTGGCCGGCGGCGGTCGCCGTCATCGTCCATTTGGAGGCCGGGCTCTGCGAGAGGTCGACCGTCACCGTGACGTGGCGCTTGCCCGTGACGACAGGCACGCGCGTCCGGAACTCGACGATGTCGCCGTTCTTGGCCGTGGCGGTGCTCGAGGCCGGGCCCGCCGCTTTGGCGACCGCGACCGTGGCGGACAGCGGGGCGGGCTTTGGCTTGGTCTTGACCGGGGTCGTCGCCGTCGTCGTCGTGGTCTTCGGCGTCGTGGTCGTCGTCTTGTGCCCACCGCCGCCGCAGGCGGTCAGGACGATCGCGGGGACCGCCACCGACGCGACCGACGCAAGCATTCTCAACAACGGGACTCCCTTGATTTCAATTCGGCAACATCTGGCCTGGGGCCTGCCGACAATTGCAGATTCGAAACGCCCACTTCTCTGTTCGGGGCACGGCGCAAACGGCCCGGCCACAGAGACCGCAATCATAGGGGTATGGCTAAACGACAGATCAGGGATGGACTGGTGCACTGACCGTGCGGATCGCGATGCTGCTGCACAAGTCGGTCGAGTTTGACTCGCGCGTCCGGCGCGAGGCCAGCGCGCTCGCCGCCGCCGGGCATGACGTCTCCGTGCTCGAGCTGGCGGCGGTTTCGGACGACGACATGATGGACGGCTTCCGGCGCGTCTGCGCCATGCCTCCCGCCTGGATCCGCCGGCGACTGCCGAGCGCGGTCTACCGCCCGCTCATGCTCGTGTGGTTCGTGCGCGGCATCCTCCGGCTCCGGCCGCAGATCGTCCACGCCCACGACGCCGCGATGCTGTTGCCAGGGATCGTCGGCGCGCGGCTCGTCGGCGCCCGGCTCGTTTACGACTCCCACGAGCTCGCCGCGAGCGTGCCGTATCGCGAGCGCACCTGGGCCTGGTTCGTGACCGCGATCGAGCGGCTGATCGTGCCTCGGTGCGTCGCGGTGATCACGGTCTCGGATGGGATCGCGGCGCGTCTGCAGCAGCGGTATCGCCTGCCGGCGAGGCCCACGGTCGTCCGCAATGTCTCCGCGCTCGAGGTCTCCGGCGAGGGAGGTCTGCGCCGGCAGCTCGGGCTCGATCGGGAGGCTCCGATCGTCCTCCATCAGGGTGCGCCGGCGCCGGCGCGTGGCTGCGACGTGCTGGTCGAGGCGATCGCACTCCTCGACGGCGCTCGCCTCGTATTCCTCGGGGATCCCGAGCCGGGCTACGGCGAGGAGCTGGCGGCGCGCATCCGCGAGCGTCGGCTCGAGGCGCGAGTATCCGTCCTCCCGAGCGTCCCGCTCGACCAGTTGCTGGCCCACACTGCCGAGGCCGACGTCGGCGTGACCCTGCTCCAGGACACCTGCGAGAACCATCGGCTCGCGCTCCCGAACAAGCTCTTCGAATACATCGTCGCCGGAGTCCCGGTCGTGGCCAGCGCCCTGCCCGAGACCGAGCGGCTGGTCAGTGCTTACGGGATCGGCTGGTGCGCGGCCCCGGACGACCCGGTGGCGGTCGCCGAGGTGCTGCGCCGGGCCCTGTCAGAGCGCGGCGATCCGCAGCTGCGGGGCAGGCTCGAGGCCGCGGCCGCGGAGCTTCGCTGGTCGCGCGAGCAGACCCGTCTGACGGGGCTCTACGGCGAGTTGTCCAGGCGGGGGTTTTCGCAATCGGTAAAGGCAGCAGGGAGGGGGGGTGAGTGAGGGCTTCGGCGGGTCGCCGGAGCCCGCGGTTTGGCCTGCTCCCGTGCCGAAACCGGCGCCTTTGTGTCGAGAGTGTTACGGGAAACCTGCATAACACGACAACACCGCCGCCAGACCCGAGCCCTGTCGTATTACGCATGCTCTTCATGCATAGCTCGACAGGCCTCGCCATCTGAGCCGGGATTGTCGTGCTGTGCAGGTTTTGGGCGGGTGCGATGGCGCACCGCACGCCCGATCCCTTCCCCAGCGTCGTTTACGGTGCCGCCGCCAATCCCGGCAGCGGGAGACCGTTCGGCTAGGGCGTGCCGGCGGGAAGCTGTGGCGGTTCTTTGGGCTCCGGGAGCTGGGCGCGCCGGGGCCCCCGCCACGAGCGGATTCCGATGTAGCCGCCGAGCACCAGCACGAGCACCGCGAGGAGGACCGCGAGCAGTGGCGCCGAGCTCGCGTTGCTCTGCACGCTGCCGAGGCCCGCGGCGGCCGGAGCGTTGAGGCTCGGGATGCGGGAGGAGGAGCCGAAGCCGTTGGATGAGTTGACGAGCGAGCCGGGCTGACCACCGGGGACGAGCACCGGCGTCACCTTCGCGAGCTTCACCGATGAGCCCGCGCTGCCGCCCGTGCCGCCTGCAGACCCGCCGCCGCCCGCCGAGCCCCCGCCACCGGCCGAGCCGCCGCCACCAGTGGCGCCGGTTCCGCCGCCGGTCGAACCTCCGCTGCCGCCACCGCCGACGATGCCGCCACCGCCGCCGCCGGAACCCGAGCTCGGACCGCCACCGCCACCTGCGCTCGAGCCGCCGTGTCCGTGCGGCGAGGCGTCCTGCCGGGCGCTGTCGAGCGGGATCGAGTAAACGACACCTGCAGGGCTGCCCGCGCTCGGATCGGTAGCCTGAACGCCCACACCACCGCCACCGCCCGCAAAGGCGGTGTCGGTCAAGGCGAGGGCCAAGAGGACCGACAGAGAGAGTATGCCCACCAAGCGTCGTCCCACGCTGGCGCCGATGATACCGGCAAAGGAAGGACCCGCAACCGGGGACCGTCAATCGTTCGACGAGCAGCCACAGCTGCCCGGCGAACACCAGCACCGCATCCCTCAGGCCACGATCGCGGTCGCGTTCGCGGTCCTGCTGCTGGTGCTCGCGACGACCTCGCAGGGCGCGTTCGCGATCAGCCGGTGGGCGCCGCTGACGCTGTTCACGCTGGCCGCGCTGATCGGAGCGCTGCTCGCCCGCGGCGGGATCGCGTTTCGTTCGCGGCCGGTCTACGTGGCGCTCGGCGCGATCTGGGCGCTCGCCGCCTGGTCGATGCTCTCGATGCTGTGGGCGAAGTCGAGCGGCAATGCCTTCCAGGCCGGCGACCGGATGATCCTGTACGCGGCCATCGCCACGCTGCCTTTCGCCTTCCCGGTCTCGCGGCGGTCGCTTGCCGCCGCCGGATGGTCGATCTCGATCGGGATCGGCGCCGTCGCCGTATACGTGCTCATCCGCCTGCTGATCGACGGGTCCCCGCTGTTTTTGGCGGGCCGCCTGAACGGCCCGGTCAACTACCGGAACGCCACGGCGCTGCTGTTCGTACTCCCGTTCTGGCCGCTCGTCGTCGCGGCCGCCACCCGCACCTACCGCCGCGGGCTGCGCGCGGGCGCCTTCGCGGTGGCGACGCTGTGCCTGGGTCTCGCGTTCCTCACCCAGTCCCGAGGGATCGTCCTCGGGTTGGCGGTCGGGGCTTGCGTCGCGCTGACCCTGGGCCCAGACCGGGTGCGCCGGGCATGGGTGGCGGGCCTGTCGCTCGCCGGCGTGGCCGCCGCGGCTCCGGTGCTGCTCCGGCCCTATCACGCGTTCACCGCCGGCAAGCTCGTCACGACCCACGACATCGCGGTCGCGGCCCAGGCGCTCACGATCCTGACGGTGGTCGCATTCGGCGTGGGGCTGCTCATCGCCCTCTTCGACCAGGGCCTGCGCGCCAACTCGCCTCAGATGCGCCACGTGAGTCAGGCGGCACGAATCGGGCTCGCGGTCGTCGCCGTGGTCGCGGTCGTGGGTGCGCTCGCAGCGATCGGCAATCCGGTCACCTACGCCCGCAAGAAGTGGGACCAGTTCACGAGCCTCACCGCCAACTCGAACCCGAGCTCCACGCGGCTCCTGTCCGTCGGGGGCCAGCGCTACGACCTCTGGCGGGTGGCGGTCAAGGAGTTCGAGGGTTCACCGATCCTCGGAGTCGGCTCCGACAACTACGAGTTCGGCTACTACCTCCACCGCAAGACGAACCGCAACCTCGACGATCCGCACAGCCTCGCGTTCGCGCTGCTGGCCGAGAACGGCGCGGTCGGCGTGGTCCTGTTCCTGGCGTTCCTCGGCGGGATGGCCGCGGTGATACGGCGCGGCTGGCCGACCATGAGAGAGTCCGAGCGGCGCCACGTGATCGGCCCGGCGGCGGCGGGCGCCGTCCTGCTCGGACAGAGCGCGGTCGACTGGATCTGGCTGATCCCGGGCCTCACGGCGGTCGGGATCTTCGCGCTGTCGGTGGCGGCGGCGCAGGCCGCGGCCGGTGACCCGATCGAGGCACTGGCGCGTCAGAACGGCCACCGCGAGCGCCGCTCGCGGCTCGCGGGCCTGGGGCGACCCGCGGCGGTGGCGGGGCTGCTCGTGGCGGTCGTCGGGGTGCTCGCGTTGTTCCTGTCGGACGCCTACATCCAGCGCGCGCGGACGCTCGAGGACACGCCGAGCAAGGAGCTGCCGGCCGCGCAGATGGCCGCGATCTTCGATCCCTGGTCTGTGACGCCGCACTATCTCGAGTCCTCGGCGTATGAGTCGCTGGGCGAGCGCCCGAAGGCGTTTCACGAGCTGAACCAGGCCCTGTCGCTCGAGCCCAAGAACTCCGCGACCCTGGGCGTGCTCGGCGATTTCGAGGCGCGAGTCGGGGACGTCGCCGCCGCCCGCAGTTACTACCGCCGTGCGCTGGCGCTCGATCCGCTCGATACGGGCCTGCAGCAGCTCGCGCGGATCGGCCTCAGCCGCCGCGCCTCCGAGCCGAACTCGACGTAACGGCAGCCTCGAGCTGCGCGCCCCACTCCTGCGCCGCCCGGCGGCGGCCGAAGTGCGCCTCGGCATACGCCCGCCCGGCTCTGCCGAGGGAGTGGCGCAGGTCCGGCTCCCGGTGCAAACGCCGGATCGCCGCCGCCAGCTCGGCCGCGTCTCCGGGCGGGACGACCAGCCCCGCCTCCGTGGCCTCGACGAAACGCGCGGCCTCGCCCCGCGCAGAGAGCAACAACGGCCGTCCGGCCGCCATCCCCTCGAGCATCTTCGTGGGAAGTGCCCCGGCGAAGATCGGCAGGTCGCGAAGCAGCACCGCGCTCGCGTCGCTCTCGCGGTACAGGGCGGGGACCCGGTCGGCGGCTACGACGCCCAGCATCTCGACGTTGCTCACGTCGCCCTCGCGGATCAGCCGCCGGATCCGTGTGTCGTCAGCGCCGCCACCGGCGATCGTCGTCCGTACCACCTCCGGCCCGGCAAGCCTCGACGCCTCGACGAGGACGTCGAGCCCGTGCGCCAGCCCGACGGTCCCCGCGAACAGAAGTCGGAGCGGCGCGCCGCCGTCGCTCGGCGCCGGCGAGCCCAGGTCGAACCGATCGAGGTCGACGACGGGCCACACGCGACACGACTTGCCGGCGGCATCTGGAAGCCGAGCCAGCGTCGTCGCGATCCCCTCGGTCGGCGACAGGATCAGGTCGGCGCGCCGGTAAACCCACCTCTCCAGCGCCTCGGCCGTGGCGATCGCCCGCGGGTTGCGAAGCGCCCCGAGCTCGACGGCGCTCGCGGGCCACCGATCCGCCACGTTGACGACGTAGGCGGCGCCCTTAGCATGCGCGTACAGCGCCCCGGCGGCGGCGGTGAACAGCGGTGGGGTCTCGGCGACGACGACGTCGAGCGGGCCGGTGAGGCGCGCGGTCGCCAGGGCCGAGATGGCGAACGCGGCGTGGTCGAGCAGCCGCGGCGCGAACCCGCGGTTGGCGGCCGGGTAGACCGCGCTTCGCACGATCGAGACGCCGTCCCGGCGCTCGGTCAGCCACGGACGGTTACGGTACGGCGCCTTGACCCCGCCGTCGGGATAGTGGGGGAAGCCGGTATGGACCGTGACCGCGGCGCCGTCGGCCGCGAGCGTCCGGGCCACCAGCTCGATCCGCGTCTGCGGTGCCCCGACCTCGGGCGGGAAGTAGTGCGTTAAGAAGCAGACGCGCATCCGGCGTCAGGATGGCGCACGGGACGGGCGGGCGCTGGCGCCGGGATCGCCGGCGTCAGGGCGCGTGCTCGTACGCGTAGAACGCGGGCTTCGGCTTGAGCCTGTACGTCATCAGCCCGTTGGTGAGCTGATTGCCGATCGGCCTGGTGGGGGGATCGTCGGTGAGGTTGAACCAGCCCATCCCGGTGACGTAGTTGACCGAGTTCGCGAGACGGAAGGCCGCCGTCAACCACCGCGCCTGGCCGCGCCTGGAGACGTGGAAAGCAAAGGCGAAGCTGTTGTGGTCCGAGGAGATCGTGAACTCCGACAACCACAGCATCACGCGCCGGTGATAGGTGTGCCGGAGCTGGACCTCGAGCGTGTCGATGTCGTTGATGTCGCGGCCGCCCGGGAAGTAGGGCTTCTCCTTGAGGTCCGGGAAGCGTCGCCCGAACGGGTTGTGGCCGTAGTAGTCGAGCGGCGGTGGCTTGCCGTTCGGCAGCCGCATCCACTTCACGAAGTCGGCCGGCTCGACGACCCCGAAGCTCCAGGTGTTGCCGCCGATCACGATGTTCGACGGGGAGACCGACTTGAGCGCGTGGTACCCGGCGTTCAGCAGCAACGCATAGCGCCGCGGCCCGACCGGCGAGTTGGCCGGCATCGGCTCGAAGTCCGTCGCCCCGTCGCGATTGGGCTCGCCCCAGATCATCCAGAAGTGCACGGTCGGGTAGTGGTGCGCGGCGGCGATCAGGAACTGGCCGTAGTCGTTGGCGTTGTTCGGCGCCCATTGCTGCGCGCGGTTGCTGTTCGCCCAGCCCGGCGTGCTCTTGACCAGGAAGCAGATCTTGATCCCGTAGTGCGCCGCCTGGCTGACCGCCTGATCGAGCTGGGCGGACCACTGGTAGGCGGGGTCGTTGGGATCCTCGGGGTTGGCTGGCCTGGTCGGGGCCGTCGCCGCCCACGAGAGGTCGACCTCGAACACCTTCACCCCGAGCTTGTGATACGTCGGGAACGCCGACTGCCCATTCGGGAGCACCATCGGCCCCCAGATCATCTTCGGGACCGGCGAGGAACGAGCCGAATGACGCGCCCGGTGCTCCAACGGCGCGCGCGCGAACGACGCCCGCGGCGCGCCCGAGGATCTGCCCGGGAGCGCGGCCGCGCCGAGCGTCAGGCCGCCGAGCAACAGCGCGCTGAGGAGAGTGACCCGCATCAGCGGGCGAGAACGGAGGAGATGGGCGATCACTACGAGAGGTGGCTCGATGTTACGAGGAACATGAGCACGAGCACGACAGCTGACACGGCGGTCGGGATCCAGACGCGGACGCTGCGCGAGCTCCGGCGGAGCTTGTGGATCGGCAGCGTCACCGGGAGCGCGATTGTCCGGGCGAGCAAGAGGAGGTCCCCGAGCAGGGAGTGGGAGCGGACGTAGTGAAGGTCGATCTTGATCTTCTCCGGCAGGACCGTCTCGCGGTAGGCACCCGCCGGGTCCGGGCCCGACAGCAGCGACTTCTCGTCGAGGAAGCGGAGCTGGGCCTCGCCGGTGATCCCGGGCAGCACCGTCAGGATCTCGTCGTACTCGTGCGCAAACTCCGCCACGAAGTACTCGAGCTCGGGTCGCGGTCCGACCAGCCGCATCTCGCCACGCAGAACGTTCCAGACCTGCGGTAGCTCATCCAGCCTCGTCGCGGACAGGAACCGCCCGATCGGCGTGAACCGCTCGTCGTCGGCGAGCGTGACCGGGTCGTTGCCGGCGTCGGCCCGCATCTTGCGGAACTTCAGCATCTCGAATGGGACGCCGTTCTTGCCGATGCGCCGCGAGCGGAAGATCACCGGCCCCGGCGAGTCGACGTAGATCGCGATCGCGATCGCGGCCCCGACGATCAAGAACACAGGCGCGAGGATCACCGTCAGCAGGAGGTCGGATCCCCGCTGCAATCCCGAAACGTTCCGATATGCCCCCGAACCCAAGACAGCCGGTACCAACGCCACCGACTTCTCGCCCCCTGGTTCCACGGTCCCTCCAGAAAGACTTAGCAATTGCGTCCGACGAGCGCACCAACCAGCACCAGCTGACCTCAAATCTCGAGACGCCCGCCTCACCGGTTTCCTGCCGGCGGCGGGAAAAATACCAGAGAATCTGTGAGTAACAGTCGGTTTCGCCGTGAAAATCCTTTAAGGCGCGGGAAGTTCACAGCAAAGGCTCGAGAAGTTCACAGTAAGTAACTCCATCAAGTTAGTTGACTCTATGGAGTTACTGTTGATGGTGGCGCGCCACTCGAGCTCACCCATCGCCAAGCAGCTTGGTCGCCTCCACGTGCTGTTCGAACGTGCCGATGTGCGACCAGCCGGCGGCGGTCTCGAACGCGGCGATCTGCTCGCCCCGCTCGAGCAGGCTGAGCACGAGATCCGGAAACTGGCACAGGCCCTCGGGAAGCGCCGCGATCGCGCGGGGCTCATAGATGTAGATCCCCATGCTGGCGCTGTACTCGAGCACCGGCTTCTCCCGGTAGCCGGAGACGACTCCGTCGACGTGTTCGATCACGCCGAGGTCGGTCTGCACCTGGGTCTGGCGCGTTGCGATCGTCAGGGCCGCTCCGCTGGCGCGATGGAACTCGACCATCGCACGCGGGTCGAGGTCGGTCACGATGTCGCCGTTGACGACGAGCAGCGTCTCGTCCACGTCGGGGATCAAACGGAGGGCGCCGGCCGTGCCGAGCGGCTCGCGCTCCCATTGCCACCGGACATCCAGTCCAGGCGGAATGGTCTGCGCCTGGGAGAAGTACGTCTGGATCAGCTCGCCGAGATGGCCGATGCAGACGTCGGCACGATGCACGTCCGAACGGGCCAGCCAGTCGAAGATCAACTCGAGGATCGGCCGATCGCCGACGGGAACGAGCGGCTTCGGCAAGACCGTCGTGTAGGGAAGGAGCCTCGTGCCGAGACCGCCGGCGAGCACCGCGGCCCTCATCGCGCGTACTCGTGAGCGCGGTATCGGTGTCGGTTGGACTCAAGCCAGGCGACTGTCTGCGCGAGACCCGCCCGCAACTCGATTCGTGGCTCCCAGCCAGTGAGCTCGGTCGTGCGGCTGAAGTCACACAGCAGTCGCGGGACCTCGCTGCTGACCGGACGCAGCCGCTCGGTGTCGAGCTCTATCTCGAGTCGGTGGCCCACCAGCTCTCCGATCAGCTCGGCGAGCTCGCCGATCGAGACGTCGCTGCCGCTTCCGAGCTGAAGCGTCTCACCCAGGACTCCGTCCGCCGCGCCGATCGCCATCAACCCCGCGACGGTGTCGGTCACGAACGTCAGGTCTCGCCGTGGCTCGAGCAGCCCCAGCTGGACGCGGGAGCCGCGCAGGGCCTGCGTCGCGATCGTCGGAATGATCGCACGGGCGGACTGGTGCGGTCCATAGGTATTGAAGGGCCGGGCGATCACGAGCGGAAGTCCGAACGACAGCCTGAAGGCGTCCATCAGCATGTCGGCGCCGACCTTGCTGGCGGCATACGGCGAGCGCGGAGCGAGCGGCTGTCGCTCGTTGATCGGCCAGTTTCTGGCGTCGCCGTAGACCTCGCTGGTCGAGACGTGGACGACGCGCGGGACGTCCGCCGCCAGCGCGGCCTGGGCGACGTTCAGGGCGCCGCCGACGTTGGTCTCGACGAAGTCCCGCGGGTTGATGAACGAGTAGGGGATCGCGATCTGGGCCCCGAGGTGGAACACGGCGTCCATTCCGTCCATGGCCTGGCGCACGGACTCCGGATCGCGGAGGTCCCCCAGCACGACCTCGATCGCCTCGGTATCAGCCGAGTCGAACCACTCGAGCGTTCCGCGCTCGCCGCGAGAGTTGTACCTGCAGAAAGCGCGGACCCGTGCGCCGACTCGGTTCAGGGCCACCGAGAGGTGGCCGCCGATGAAACCACCGCCGCCGGTGACGAGCGTCTGGCGCCCTTCCCAGGACTCCACGCGCGCTGACGATATCTCGTACGGTGACGTCGCGATGGCCGATTGGGTCGTACCACTCAGCGACGTTCAGTTCCGCGAGGCCGAGATCGCGGCGGTGGCGGACACATACCGGTCGGGATGGATCTCACAGGGCCCGAAGGTCGCGGCGTTCGAGTCCGCGTTCGCGCGCTATGTGGGCGCTCGGCACGCGGTCGCCGTGGCGAGCGGGACGGCGGCGCTTCAGCTGATCTGCGCGGCGATTCGACTGCGCCCGGGGGACGAGGTCGTGCTGCCCTCGCTCACGTTCGCCGCCACTGCCGCGGCCATCGTGCACACGGGCGCGGTTCCCGTATTCGCCGACGTCCGGAGCACCGGCCAGCCCTGGCTGTCGGCCGACGCCGTGGCAGCGGCGGTCGGACCGCGGACGCGGGCGATCATCCAGGTCGCCTACGCCGGACATCCGGGGGAGGTGCGCGAGCTGCGGGAACTGGCCGCCGACCGCGGCCTGGTCCTGATCGAAGACGCGGCCCACGCGGTCGGCACGGTGCTCGAGGACCGGCACGCGGGGACATTCGGACATGCGGGCGCGTTCAGCTTCTTCGCCAACAAGAACCTGCCCCTCGGAGAAGGCGGGATGGCGGTGACTGACGACTCGGAACTCGCTCACCGGATGACTCTGCTCCGCTCACACGGGCTCTCGGCGGACACATGGGCCCGCCACCGGGGCGACGAGGCCGACTACGACGTGGTCGAAGCTGGCTTCAATTTCCGTCTCGACGAGCCCAGAGCCGCGCTGGGGATCCAGCTGCTGGAACGCCTGGACACCGACACCGAGCGGCGCACCGCGCACGCTCGCCGCTATCTGGCCGCGTTCGCGGACAGCCGGGTGGTGCGGCCCGCCATCGACGAGGAAGCAGGGGTGCGGAGCGCGTGGCACATCTTCCCGTTGTTGCTCGAGTCAGGGATGGACCGGGCAGCGTTCCGGGCCCACATGCGCGAGCTCGGAGTCCAGACGAGCGTCCACTATCCACCGCTCCACCAAACCCGGGGCTTCCGCGACGCGCGCGGGCGGCCGCTGCCGGTGACGGAGGACTACGGCCGCAGAACGTTAACCGTGCCGCTTTTCCCACACATGACCGAGTTACAGCATGCCAGTGTCGTTGGCGCCGTCGAGGCCGCGTCCAGGTGCGCTTCCGTTTGAAAGCAACCGGATTTCATTGCAATCGCGACACCTTGTCACTAACCCATTGATGGCTGCTTGACGGCGTCCTTGGCGGTGGTTATCGTGTCCGGCCGTCTGGGGGGCATCCGCCTCTGACGCAACCCGCTGCCACGCGGAATCGGGGCACACGGACGAAAGGACTTTCGTAGAGCTATGAGGAAATACCTCGTCAAATTCTGGGCGATCGTGATCATCGCCTCGTTCGGGATTGTGGGTGCCGCGCCCATCGTCGCGACAGCGTCAGCTCGCACTCCTGCCGCTGCGCACGCGGCCAAGAAGAAGAAGAAGAAGCACCACAAGAAGAAGAAGACCAGTAGAAGAAGAAGAAGAAGAAGAAGAAGCCGCCGCCCAAGAAAAAGAAGAAGAAGAAAAAGAAGAAGAAGGGCTACAAGGTCCCGCCGCCCAAGTGAGTCGGCAACTGTCAGCAAGCGCTGACGGGTCCTAAGCCAAAGGCAACGTTTTCGATGACCCGCCCGCAATCGGGCGGGTCATCTGCTTCCTAGGCCCGGGTGCGCTCGAGATTCTCCGCGTGGATCTGCGCTTGCCTCGCGTTCCGGCGTCCCGCCGGGAGCGGAGCGCCGGAGCCGTCCTTCGCCAGCGCCGTGAGGTAGGCGTCGTCCTCGCCCAGCACGTCCAGCGCCTGCACACCGGTGATCGGGATGCCGTGACCCGGCACCACGCGCTCGGCACCCTCGACGAGTCCTCGCAACCGTTCGAGCGTGGCGCGGTAGTCGTCGACCGATCCGCCCGGCGAGATCATCGGTATCTCGACGGGCGAGAGGTAGTCCCCGCAGACCAGCGTGCCGGTCCACGGGACCCAGACGGCCATCCCGTCGGCGGTGTGGCCACCGGTGGGATGAAGCTCGAGCTCGTGGTCGATGCCGAGCGAGACGTGTCCGGGGACTGGAAGATCCTGCGTGCCCGCCAGCGCGAGTGGTCGCGCTCGCGCCACATAGTGATCCTGGTCGAAGCGGCGCAGCTGGCGTTGCGCCGCCCCCGGCTCGGCTCGCAGCCGCGCCGCCGTGCTCTGCGCGCACCCGACCGTCGCTTGCGGGAAGGCGAGCCTTCCGAGCAGGTGGTCCCAGTCGGCGTGTGTCGCCAGCAGCCCGGAGACCGGGAAGCCCGCCTGGTCGAGCACGCCGGGGAGCGCGTCGAGCTCGTCCGGGTACACCGGCGAATCGATCACGAACCCTTCCTCCCCCGCCCGTACCGCCGTGCAGGTCGTCTGCCAGACCGCGCTGATGAAAACAATCACATCGGCGTGGAGAGCGAACGCCCGCATACCGAGCGGGACGCTAGGTGACGCCGATCAGCTTCGCCGCTTCGCGCAGCGACGTGACCTCGGCGTCGGGTTTCCGCTGTCCGGCGTCGAGCTGCGCCTTGTGGCGGTTGACCCAGATCACCGGGATCTTCTTCTTCAGACACGGCTCGACGTCGTGGTAGTAGCTCGCGGCGACGTGAACCCAGCCCTTCTTGCCGCCGATCCGCCGCTCGCACTCCGTGAAGTGGGCCGGATCGGGCTTGTATGACCGCACTTGCTGGGCGGTCACGACGAGGTCGAAGTCGAGCGGGATGTGGCGCCGGGTCTGGCCGAGCAGCTTGTCGTCGATGTTCGAGATCAACCCGATCTTGTACTTCTTGGCGATCTTCTGGAGGGTCGGGTTGGTCTCCTTGAACGGCGGCCAGCGCTGCACCGAGTCGGGCAGGAATCCGGAGCGCGAAGGCTCCAGCGGCCACCCCAGCCGTTTCGAGATTTCAACGGCGGTCCGTCGGAGGACCTCGGCGTAGAGCTCGTACGACCCTGCCTGGATCTTCTGCTGGATCTCGTGGAAGAGCGGAATCAGCTCGTCGCGGTCGATCGTGAAGCCGTCGCGCTCGGCTTCGCGCTCGAACGCGTCGAACGCGCCGGTCTCCCAGTCGATCAGGGTGCCGTATACGTCAAAGGTGACGAACGAGATCTGTTTCGGGATCGTCATGCGGCGGCCATGATGCCATGGGGATGGCGGCGGAGGCGGCCCGACTCACCCTAGGCGGGGTGAACCGGGCCGCCGGACCGCCGTCGCGCGCGGGCGCGCCCGCGGTTGCGACAGCTAGCCGCGGAACGCGACGAGGTGGATCGAGCCGCTGAACGTGGTGCTGGAGCTCGAGAGGTTGCAGGCCGTGAATTTGGCCTGGCCGGCGGTCGTCACCGCCCCTGGCGTGAACACCACATTCTGGGTCGGCGGTGTTGTCGTGTATGCGAACAGCGGGACATCGCCCAACTGCAGCGCCGAGTCGCCGACGCTAAAGGCCCCGCACGCGTTGGCTCCGAGGCTGAACCCGACCGAACCCGTCACCGAGCCGACCACACCAGTCGGAGCGGTCTTGTCGGTGGCGCTGACCGTCACCCCGTTGCCGCCGAGGATCGAGCTCGCCTGGCCGGTCGCCTTGTTGTTCTCGCCGCCGGAGACCGAGCTGCCGAGCGCGGTCGTGGCGTTCGTGAGACCTCCGAGGATCGTGTCGTGCCCGTCCTCGAGGCCGCTGTCGCTGTTGACGCAGTTCCCGGTCGGCGCCGTCCCGGTGCCGGCCAGGTTGTCGCAACCCCCGGCGATGGACGAGTCATCGTCGGTGGTCAGGTTGTACTGGCCCCCGGTGATCGCGCTCTCGTCGCCGCTGGCGTTGTTGCCGCCGCCGCCCGTGACCGAGGCGAAGTTGCCCGAGCCGCCGCCGCCGGCGGTGTTGTGATCCCCTCCGGTGATCGCTGTCGAGTAACCGTTCGCCTGATTTTGCTGGCCGGCGCTGACCGAGGAGAAGACGCCCTGCGCCCGGTTGATGACGCCGCCCGAGATCGATTCGTAACCGGTGCTTCCGCACGCGCCGGTCAGGGCGGCAGCGGTACCGGTCACGCCATCACAGCCGCCGCCGACCGAGGAGAACGGGTCCGAGGCGAGGTTGAACTCGCCGCCGCTGACGTCCGACCAGTCGCCCGAGGCCTGGTTGTGCTCGCCGGCGATCGCCGCCGACGCGCTGCCGGATGCCTTGTTGACCTCGCCGGCGGTCAGGCTGTACGCGCCGGCCGCGTTGTTGTCGTCGCCGACCGCGGTCGCGTACTTCCCGCTCGCTTGGTTCTTGAACCCGCCGACGATCTCGCCGTAGCTCTTCCAGCCGTTCTCGGACCCGACGATCAGGTCGTTCGAGCCGGTCTGGGCGTGGCCGCTCGTGTCCTCGGCGTAGCCGATGATCACGTTGCCCTCGCCGTTGAGGGCGCCGCTCGTCGAGCCCGAGCCGGACACGACCTGCACGTTGACGCCGGTGAACGTGATCGTCGGCTTGCCGTCGATCCCGGTGTCGGTATAAGACGCGTGCGACAGGATCGCGGTGTCGACCGCGGTCGTTCCGGCCCCGCAGTTCGACGCCGACGAGCCGCCTGATACGGCGGCCTGTCCCGCCGTGGTCGGCACGCAGAGAAACAGGGAAGCCGCCGACGCATCGGCGACCCCGACCACCAAGATGCACGCTCCCGTCGCGACAATGGCGGCCGCGAGCGCCCGAGCACCTCTCAACATGAACACACCCCTAGGTTTTGGGACTCTCCCCGTGAGAGTCCTTGAATGAACCCCGCCGGCAGTATTTCACGCCGCCTCCGGGCTGGCGAGCGTGCCGTTGCAATAGAGTCCGACGCCGAATGGACCTGCTCGAATACCAGGGCAAGCAGCTATTCGCGCGCCATGGCGTGCCGGTCCCGAATGGCCGGCCGGCGAGCACCGTCGAGGAAGCGCTGGACGCGGCCGACGACATCGGCTACCCCTGCGTCGTCAAGGCGCAGGTCCAGATCGGCGGTCGCGGCAAGGCCGGTGGGATCAAGGTCGCGCACGACCGCGACGAAGTGCGCGAGCACGCCGAGGCGATCCTCGGCATGGACATCCGTGGCCTCACCGTCCACGAGCTCTGGATCGAGGCCGCGTCGGAAATTGCCTCGGAGTACTACGCCTCGGTGATCTTCGACCGCTCGGCCAAGGCTCCGCTGATCATGCTCTCGACGAAGGGCGGGATGGACATCGAGGAGGTCGCGGAGACCGACCCCGACGCGATCGCCCGTCTGCACATCGACCCACTGCTCGGCTATCAGGATTTCCACGGCCGCCGGGTGGCGTTCGAGGCGGAAGTAGACAAGGATGTGGTGCGGCCGGTCGGGGCCATGCTCGCGAAGCTCTACGAGGTCTTCGTCGAAGAGGACGCGACGCTCGTGGAGGTCAACCCGCTGATCGTCACGCCGGAACGCGACGTGAAGGCGCTTGACGCGAAGGTCACGCTCGACGACAACGCGATGTTCCGCCATCCCGAGAACGCCGCTCTGCGCGACATCTCGGCCGAGGACCCGCAGGAGCGGATGGCCAAGGAGCGCGGCCTCACCTACGTCAAGCTCGACGGCGACATCGGGATCCTCGGCAACGGCGCCGGCCTCGTGATGTCGACGCTCGACGTCGTCGCGCAGGCGGGTGGCTCGCCAGCGAACTTCCTCGACGCCGGCGGCGGCTCGAAGGCCGAGGCGATCACGAGCGCGGTCGAGGTGATCCTCTCCGATCCGAAGGTCAAGGCCGTCCTGTTCAACATCTTCGGCGGGATCACGCGCGGCGACGAGGTCGCCCGCGGGCTGATCGAGGCGTTCGATCAGATCAAGCCGACTGTCCCGTTCGTCGTCCGCCTCGATGGCACCAACGACGTCGAGGGGCGGCAATTGCTGGCCGAAGCCAATCTCCCCAACGTCCATACTGAGTCGACGATGGACGGTGCGGCAGAGAAGGTCGTCGAGCTGGCCCGGGAATCCTCGTGAGCATCCTGGTAGATCGCGAGACCCGGCTGTGCGTGTCCGGGATCACCGGCCGGGAGGGCACGTTCCATTCCCTGCGCAATCGCGACTACGGCACTCAGGTCGTGGGCGGCGTGACGCCGGGGAAGGGCGGTCAGGACGTCGAGGGCATCCCGGTGTTCAACACCTTCCACGACGCAGTGCTGGAGACGGCCGCGAACACGGCGATGATCTTCGTACCGCCGCGGTTCGCCGCCGATTCGATCCTCGAGGCCGAGGACTCGGGCATCGAGCTGATCATCGCGATCACCGAAGGCATTCCGGCGCACGATGAGCTGCGCGTGTTCAACACGATCAAGAAGAACGGCCGCGCTCGCCTGATCGGTCCGAACTGTCCGGGGATCCTGTCGCCCGGCAAGGCGACCGTTGGGATCATCCCGGCGTCCTTCTTCCGCGAGGGCAACGTCGGCGTCGTCTCGCGCTCCGGGACGCTCACCTACCAGATCGGCAACGTCCTCGCGCAGCGCGGCTTCGGCAACTCGACGATCGTCGGGATCGGCGGCGACCCGGTGCCGGGCACGGACTTCATCGACGTGATCGCCATGTTCGAGGACGATCCCGAGACCGAGTTGATCGTGATGTGTGGTGAGATCGGCGGCGACGCCGAGGAGCAGGCGGCCGAGTACATCGCCGCCAACGTCACCAAGCCCGTCGTCGGCTACATCGCCGGCTTCACAGCACCGCCCGGCAAGACGATGGGGCACGCCGGCGCGATCGTCTCCGGGTCAAGCGGTGGCGCCGCCGCGAAGGCCGAGGCGCTCGAGAGCAAGGGCGTGCAGGTCGGTCGGACGCCGACCCAGGTCGCAGAGGTCGCCGTCGCGTTGTTGGGGGCGGCGGCTTAGCCGCAAGCCTCGCGTAGCACGGCGGCGTAGTCAGCGGCGACGTCGCGCGCCGAGTACGCGCCGAGCGCTGCTCGCCTCAGGGCGCCCCTGTCCCAGCGCGCTGCCCTCGCCTGCTCGATCGCGGTCGCGATCGCTTCCCGCGTCGGCTGCTCCAAGCCGATGCCGACGTCGATGCCGCACGCCCTCGAGATCTCGCCGATCGTCGGAAAGCCGATCACCGGCGTACCGCACGCCAGCGCCTCGATGTAAACGATTCCAAACGATTCGCTCAAGCTCGGGAGGCAAAACACCTCGGCGCCCGACATCGCCGCCCGCATCGCGGCAGGATCCAGCGATCCCGCGAATCGCACCCGATCGGCGATCCCTGCGTCAGCCGTCATCGCCTCGAGAGCCGCCCGCTGCGTTCCCTCACCGACGATCGTCAGCGTCAGGTCCGGTACTAGCTCGGCGGCACCGAGCAGCCCCGCGGGATTCTTTCGCGGGATCAGCTCGCCGGCAAATACCGTGCCAGACCGCGGTCGATCGACCTCGACCGGCTCCGCGAAGCGAGATTGCAGCGGGTACCGGATCACCTGGATCGCGTCGGGGAAGGGCAGCCCAAGCTCGTGGCCTTCGTCGAAGCAGTACTCGGACGGGACGACCAGCGCGGACAGCCCTCCCATCCCGCGGTGCATCCGCTCACGCGCGGCCTCGGGGTCCTCGGCCTGGGTGATCTGATGCCACGAGTGAGCGACGCCGACGAGCGGCAGCTCTGGTGCAACGACGGGCAGCGTCAGCCCCCAGCTGGTGCTGAAGTGGTTGAGGAGCGCCACGTCGGGCCGGAGCTCATCGAGGACCGCCTCGAGAAAGACCTCCCGTCGCTGACCCTGCTCGAGGACCCGGACGGGCACGGGAGCCTGGCCGTCGCCCGAGCCGGTCGTGACGGTCCCGACCACCTCCACCGGGAGCTCGCCGTCGCCGTGAATCGTCTCGACGAGGGTCGCGTGGAACGTCGCCACCCCGCCCCGGCGTCCGCCGCCCCATTCGGGGGGGACGGAGCCGAACGTGATGAGCCGGACGCGGTTCACCCGTCGGCTGCCACGCGCGTCGTGGCGATCGATTCCAGCACGCGCGCGGCGATGGCGTTCAGCGCGTCCGCGTATCGGCGCGTATCGCGCGCCCCGCTCCGGGTCGCCAGGTCCAGCGCCAGCGCCATCGAAACGTCCAGGGGGCTCAGTCGCGGGTCCTCGAGCAGCTCCGCCGGTGCCCGCTCGTGGTGGCGCATGGCCGGCTCGACCCAGGCTTCGATCTCGCGACGGACCGCGGGCTCGGCGGCACGCGCAGGCGCACCGAGGAAGCTCGCAAGATCCGCCGCCGCCGCCAGCGGATCGTCGAGCAACGTCTCGTAGCTGACGAACAGGCGCGGGTCGTCCTTAGTCTCCGCGATCGCCTGGGCCGTGTAGAGCCGCCACAGCGCGATGCTCTGCTCGGTTGACAGCCCGTCCCGCCGCTCGAGCGAGGCGGCTATCTCCAGCGGGTGCCTGTGGCAGATGACGAACATCGCCGGCCCGATCAGCCCGCGCCAGAACGCCAGCGTCAGGCACGTCCGGGGATCCTTGAAGCCCCACAGCGGCTGGTCTGCGAACTCGTCCTCGAGTATCGCGCTGGCCTGCTCGCGCAGATCGTGCAGTTCCGGATCGAATTGCCAGCCTGGCGGCAGCGGCGGCGGATCCCACCACGAGCCGCCGAGTCGCCGCAAGAGGGCGGTGTTCAGGCGCATCATCGCGTAGTGCTCGAAGAATCCCTTGTCGTTGATCTCGTCGATCGGCCCGAGCAGCCGGTCCTTCGCTCCCAGGTAGACGCCGAGGATGTTCAGCATGCGCATCGTCGTCGATGTGCCGGTGCGCGCCATCCCGAGCACGACCACGATTCGCGGCTCCGGCGGCTGAGGCCTTAATCCGGTGCCGCTCGAGCCCCGTCGCTGCCATCGTGGCCTGTAGTCGTCGATGATGGCCAGCAACCTGTCGGCGGCCTCGACGAGATCGGCGATCCTGTCGGGCGCGGATACGACGACGGCGTACTCGCTGGCCTCGCCGGCGGGCGGGGGATCGTCCGTGCAGAACAACGCGTTCAACCGCCCAAGCGTCAAGGCGTGACGCCCAGCGCCTTCGAACAGGTGCACGACGACATCGTCGAGAAGCCAAGCGTCGCTGCCATCCGCCTCGCGCGCGGGATGGCCGGTCGCCTCGATCTCGGCGACCACCCGGCGGACCTCTTCCTCGCCGCTTGCCGGGCTCGGCTTGACGCAGTAGGTCACGCCCTCGTGAGCCTCGCCACCGTCCCCGTTCCAGATCCGCCCGGCCCGGTCACGGGCGTAGCGCCGGCGCAGTGTGGGGCCCCAGCGCTCGAGGAGCCTCGTGTGGTTGGCCCGGATCGCATCGCCGGTGCCGTCGGGCGATCCCCGCCGGGTCGAGAGGGGCCGGTGCAGGAGGACGGTTGTTCTGCTCATCGCGATCGTGCCGCCACGCTGCGCGAGCCGCAGGCACAGGTCGATGTCCTCCCCGCCGTAGCGGAAGCGTTCGTCGAAGAGCCCGGTCTGCACGAATTCCCGCCTCCGGATCAGCGCACAGGCGGCGGCGACCGCAGCGACCTCTCCGTCGGCCCCGATGACCTCCGCCACGTCGGTGCCCAGTCCACGGAGCATGGGTCGGAGTACGCCGTGGTCCAGGCGAAAGGCTATCCCGTCGTGCTGCACCGCGACGGGCCTCCCGGTCACCGACTCGCGATTGGGATCCACGAGCACCGCGCCGGCGATCGCGGTCCCGGGGCGCTCCAGAGAGGTGACGAGCCGGCGTAGCCAGCCGCGCTCGATCGGCTGGACGTCGTTGTTGAGGAACAGCAAGAGCTCGCCGGTGGACCGCCCCGTGCCGCTATTCATCGCGGCCGAGAAAGAGAGGTTGCGCGCGTTGCGGACGATGATCAGTGGGAACGGAACGGCCAGCGACTCGAGCCACTCGACCGTGCCATCGGCCGATGCGTTGTCGACGACGACGACCTCGAGCGCCGGATAGTCGGTGACGTCCGCGAGCCCGCGCAGCAGCGTCTCGAGCAGCTCACGGCCGTCGTGCGTTGGGACGATCGCCGACACGTGCGGCCAGCGCTCGCGCGCCGGCGGGGGCGCGAGCAGGCCATTGACCTCTGCGGTCAGGTCCGCAACCCGCCCCGTCTCTTCGGCATCAAGTCTCACGTCCGTGGCCGCCTAGATTCGGCACACTAGCCGAAGGCACCGTTCGTTTCTTGACGGCCTTTCAGCGCCACGGCTACTCTCGTCGGGCATGCCAAGGGTGCGAAGGTGTGGGGGGATCGCGGCGATCGTCGGGGCGTTGTCCTTGGCGTTCGCGGTTGAGGGGTCGGCGCTTGCGCCGAGTCCTGCGCAGGCCCTCGAGCGGATCGCCATTGTGCAGCACGGACACCGCGTCTCGCGAAAGGTGCTCGCGCGGGACGCGCAGATCCTGACCTATCAGGTGAACGATCAGCTGCGACGCTTCTGGCCCGGGCCACGGGTCGACATCGAACCCGTCCGCGGCCACGTTCCCGCCACATGGCCACTGATCGACCTGAGCGGCTCGAGGTCGCCGGCGCGCACCGGCGGCTATCACACCACCGGCGCACATGGGCGGCTGCTCGCCGTCATTTACCTTCAGCGGTGGGGGCGTCACTGGACGGTTGGCGCCTCACACGAACTGCTCGAGATGCTCCAGGACCCGATCGGAGACACCGAAAACTCCGACTACCTGGAGGAGGTCTGCGACCCGGTGCAGTTCGTCTGGTACTGGCTGCACGGCGTGTACGTCTCGGACTTCGTCACGCCGTCCTGGTTCAGCGCCGGGCCGGGACCGTGGGACATGGCGCGCCTGCTCCACGCGCCGCGAACCTTCGGCCGCGGTGGCGAAGAGGACTACCACACCGCCGCCGGGTGGAACGAGATCGGGCCGGGCGCGGTGATGGCGCACTACCCGAAGCCGCTGAGGGTTCGCCGGCCGCGAGGCTGAGACGATTAGGGCCCCCGTCACTCGGGGATCAGCAGGAGCTTGCCCGTCGTCTTGCGCGCCTCGAGATCCTCATGCGCCCGCCGGGCCTGCCCCAGCGGATAGCGCGCGCCGATCCGGACGTCGAGCCTTCCGGACTCAATCAAGCCGAACAGCTCACGCGCCCGGTCGTGCAGGAGCTCCGGCGTCCGCGCGTAGGTCTGAAGCGTCGGGCGCTGGACGTACAGCGATCCGGCGCCGGCGAGCGTCTGGAGCCTGAATGGGTCGGGCTGCCCGCTCGCCGCTCCGTACAGGATCATGCTGCCGAACGGCCGAAGCGCACCGAGCCCATCGAGGAACGTCGTCTTGCCGATCCCGTCGTATACGGCGGCGGCACCCTCGCCACCGGTGAGCTCACGCACGCGTCCGGCGAAGCCCGCGTAGCCGATCACCTCGTCGGCTCCGGCGCCGCGTGCCAGCGCCGCCTTCTCCTCGGTCGAGGTCGTCGCGATCACGCGACCGCCGCGCAGCTTCGCGAGCTGTGTCAGCAGCAGTCCGACGCCGCCCGCCGCGGCATGCACGACCACCCAGTCGCCCGGCTGCACCGGGTACGAGTGAGCCGCCAGATAGTGGGCGGTCATCCCCTGGAGGATCGCCGCGGCCGCGACCTCGGAGCTGACGTCGTCGGGAATCGCCACAAGTGCGCGCGGCTTCGCGCTCACCTTCTCGGCATAGCTGCCGGGAACCGCCACCCAAGCCACGCGTTCGCCCGTCCCGGCGATCGCGCCGGCGCCCTCCACGCCGAGGATCGCTGGCGGGGGCGAGCCGTAGCCGTCGCCGTCGCGCTCGTACACGTCCCGGTAGTTGACGCCGACGGCCTCGACGTCGACGAGCACCTCGCCGTCGGCCGGAACGGGATCCGGCACATCCGCATACGAGAGGACCTCCGGACCGCCGTTTCGCTCGAACACGATCGCCCGCATCAGGCGGGAGCTTATTTCGTCTCCGATCGAGCCCGCGATACCCTCGCGCTGTTCAAACGACAGGGATCCGGCCCGAGGTGCCCGAACTCCACACTCAGATATCGGAGATCGATCGGAGGTTGCGCGAGATTCAGGATGAGCTCGCGCCCAACGGCGATGCGACGTTGGCCGCGGAGCACACCGAGATGCCCCCGGTCGTCGAGCGTCTGGCCGAGCTTCACGCGAGCCTCCTGTCCTCGATGGCCACGTTGCTCGCGGAGTTCCAGGAGACGGTGGCAGAGCTGCAAGAGCCCCTCAGCACGAGGATCAGTATCTCGGCAGGACCGTTCACCACGATCGCGGCAGTCCACGCCTTCGAACGTGACCTTGCGCGGCTTCCCGGCGTGCGCGAGGTGTCGCTGCGCGGCTATGAAGGCGACGACCGCGTGGTGATCGACGTGCAGCTCGCCGTTTCGACCCCGTAGTCTTCTGAGCATGGCCAAGGCGATCTCTTTCGCACGCGGCGCGCCGTCGCTCGACATCGTCGATGTCGACGGGTTGAAGGCCGCCGCCGAGCGCGCGTTCACGAACGACCCGGCCGGGGTCACGGCCTACGGAACCTCGATCGGGTACCCCCCGCTACGCGAGCTGCTCGCCGAGCGCCACCAGGTCGACCCGAGCAGAGTGCTCGTCACCAACGGCTCGATGCAGGCCGACGCATTCCTGTTCGACGCCCTGATCGAGCCCGGCGACTCCGTGATCGTCGAGCGGCCGACGTATGACCGTACGCTGCTCGCGCTTCGGAATCGGGGAGCCGACGTGCGCGCGGTCGAGCTCGAGCACGACGGGATCGACGTCACCGCGGTGGAACGAGTGCTG
The DNA here is from genome assembly GCA_963810015.1 of uncultured Solirubrobacterales bacterium. Classification (GTDB taxonomy): domain Bacteria; phylum Actinomycetota; class Thermoleophilia; order Solirubrobacterales; family Solirubrobacteraceae; genus Palsa-465. The sequence continues at coordinate 688,233 of CAWEMC010000024.1, read as the reverse complement.
TCCGCCGGCGCCCGTCCGAAGCTCGCCCACATCATCCCCACGTTTCAGAATCCAGCCGGCTACACGCTCTCGGCCGAGAAGCGCACGCGACTACTCGAGCTCGCTCGCGCGCACGAGTTCATGATCTTCGAGGACGACCCGTACGTGGCGCTGCGGTTCAAGGGGCCGCCGGTGGCGACGATGCTCTCGACCGACGGCGACACCGTCACATACGCATCGTCCTTCTCGAAGACGGTCTGCCCGGGGATCCGCGTCGGATATCTGGTCGGGCCGCAGGAGTTGATCGCGCGGATCGCCAAGCTCGCGACCAGCACGTACATCTCGCCGAGCATGGTCTCGCAGGGAATCGTCTACGAGTTCTCTCGCTCGGGCGCGCTCGAGCGGTCGATCGAGACCGTCAAACAGGCGCTGAGCGACCGGGCCACGGCTTTGTGCGATGCCCTGAGGCGAGACCTTCCGGAATGGCGCTTCGTCGAGCCGGAAGGTGGCTATTTCCTGTGGGTCGAGTTGCCGCGTGGCACCGACGTGTCCGCGCTGTTCGAAGCGGCGGCGGAGCGCGGCGTGCAGTTCGTCAAGGGCTCGGACTTCGTGCTCGAAGGAGGCGACGCGAGCCTTCGCCTCGCCTACTCGGGCGTCACACCGGCGGAAATCGACGAGGGCGTGAAGCGGCTGGCGGATGCGTACCGCGAGGTCACCGCCGGCGCGACCAGCGCCGACGCGGCCTGACGGTAGGACTCAGCGTCCGTAGCGCTCGCGCCCGAGCACGAGCTGCTCAGGAAGCGCGATCCGCGGCGGCGGTGAGGGATCGGCGATCACCGATACCGTCTCGGCGACGCTCGATGTCACCGTCGCGGTCTGCCCGTCGCCCGCCACCGTCACGTTCTCGCCGTCGTTGGCGGAGATCTTGCCCTCCAGTCCGGGCTCGATCCCGGCGTCTTTGAGGTAGTGCAACAGGTCCTCGGCCTCGTTCTCGAGGCGCAGGATCGTGACCTTCGCGCCCGGTTCGCAGTCCGCCAGCGGGACCCCGTCGGTCCGCTCGCCGACCTTGATCGGATGGCCGTGGGGACAGGTCTTGGCGTCGCCGACGGTCGCGCGGACATACGCCTCGAACCGCGGCGTCATCGCGTGCTCGAGTTGCTCCGCCTCCTCGTGCACGTCGTCCCACGGAACGCCGACGACGTCGGTCAGGAACCGCTCGATCATCCGGTGGCGGCTGACGATCGCCTCCGCGTGCTCGCGGCCGGAGGTGGTGAAGTCGATCGTGCGCCCCGTGTCGCGGGTGATGTAGCCGTCGCGCTCGAGGCGGCCGAGCATCTCATGGACCGTCGGAGCGGAGAGCCGCATCGCGCGGGACAGGTTGGCGCCGGTCATCGGCAGTCCCGCCTCGAACAGCCAGAACAGCGACTCCAGATACTCCTGCTCGGCGACGGTCGCGTGCTCGCTGGCCATGTCTGGATCGTAGCGGTCGGCCGATCCGGTCCCGATCCCGTCAGTCATCTAGCATCGCGCCTCGTGGCACTCCCGCTGAAGCCGCCGATCGAGCCGCAGCTCGCCCGCTCAAAGCCCGAGCTGCCGACCGGCGATCAGTGGGCCTATGAGCCGAAGTACGACGGTTTCAGGGCGATCGCGTTCGTCGACGGCGACGAGTGCATGCTCCAGTCGCGGGGGCGCAAGCCGCTGTCCAGGTACTTCCCCGAGCTCTCGTTTCCGCCCGGCCGTTACGTCCTCGATGGCGAGATCGTGATCGACGCGGACGACGGGGGCCAGGACTTCGGCGCCCTTCAGCAGCGGATCCACCCGGCGCTGTCGCGGATCACGATGCTCGCCGAGGAGACCCCGGCCCGCTATGTCGCCTTCGACCTGTTGGCTCGCGACGACGAGACGTTGCTCGAGCGGCCCTTCGCCGAGCGCCGCCGCGCGCTCGAGGGGCTGGCCGATGGCGGGTTCGACGTCACGCCCCTGACCCACGACCGCGCCGAGGCCGAGCCGTGGCTGCGCAGCGGCGAGGGAGTCGTCGCCAAGGAGGTCGGCGCGCCCTATCGTCCGGGCGAGCGCGTCGGCATGGTGAAGGTCAAGCGCGTCCGCACGATCGACGCCGTCGTCGTCGGTTACCGCCCGGGCAAGGAGGAGGGGACCGTCGGGTCGCTGATCCTCGGCCTCTACGACGACAGCGGCGAGATGCACGTCGTCGGTCATTCCTCGGGGCTGCGAGCCGCCGAGAAGCGAGCACTCGTCGACCGGCTCGCCCCCTACGAGACCGGCAACCGCGGCCACGGCGATCCGAGCCGCTGGCAAAACGAGCGAGAGCTCGAATGGATCGAGCTCCGTCCCGAGCTGGTCGTCGAGGTGACGTTCGATCACGCCAGCGGAGGTCGAATCCGCCACGGAACCAAGATCCTGCGGTGGCGAGACGACAAGCCGCCGATCGAGTGCCGGCTGGAGCAGATGCAGCTGTAGCTCATGGCCTTTGTCTCGCTGGATCGGTCCGAGGCCGTCACCGTGATCACGATCGATCGCCCGCCCGCCAACGCGCTGAACGTCGAGCTGGTCGAGGAGCTGGTGGGCGTCCTCGAGGAGATCGCCACGGCGCCACCGAGCGCCATCGTCCTGTCCGGCCGCCCTGGCTTCTTCTCGGCCGGCGCCGACCTCAAGGCGGTGCCGAATCACGGTCCCGAGCAGCGTCGGCGGATGGTGAGTGGAATCAACCGGATCGTGCTCGCGTCCTACGGGCTGAGCTGTCCCGCAGTGGCGGCGGTCACCGGTCACGCGATCGCCGGAGGGATGGTGCTCGCGCTCGGCTTTGATGTGAGGATCGCCTCCACGGAGGGGCGCTACGGACTCACCGAGATCAAGGTCGGAGTCCCGTATCCCCAGGCCGCGATCCGCGTCGTCGCGGCCGAGTTGGCGCCGCACGCGGCGCGGCGGCTGGCGCTCGGCAACCAGCTCACCGACTCATCGGAGTGTCTGCGGCTCGGGGTGTTCGACGAGGTCGTCAAGCCCTCGCAGGTAGTCGGCCGCGCGGTCGCCATCGCCGGCGAGCTGGCCGCCATGCCCGCCGATGTCTATACGCGCACAAAGCTCGATCTCCGCCGCGATGCGCTGGCGGCGATGCGCGAGGCCGCTGAAGCCGACCCGCTCCTGGCCTAGAACATGGCGATCCCGGGCATCCCGACGACGGTCCTCGTCGCGCCGGACTCGTTCAAGGGCACGTTCTCCTCGTCCGAGGTGGCGGCCGCGATCGGTCGCGGCCTGCGGTCGGCGGGCCACGAGGTCGACCTCTGCCCGATCGCCGACGGCGGCGAGGGAACGCTCGCGGCGCTGGCGCCGGCGCTTGGCCTTTCGCCTGCCGGCGCCACCGTGACCGACCCGCTGGGGCGCGAGATCGACGCCGAGTTCGCGGTCGGCGACGGCGTGGGTGTTGTCGAGACGGCGGCGGCCAGCGGGCTCGGACTGGTCGCTGAGGACGAGCGCGACGCCCTGGCGGCGACGACATTCGGCACGGGGGAGTTGATCCTTGCCGCGATCGAGGCCGGCGCCCGGGTCGTCTATGTCGGCGTCGGCGGGAGCGCGACCACCGACGGCGGCGCCGGGGCGATCCAGGCGATCCGTCGGGCGGGGGGTTTGGGAGGCGCTCGGTTGGTCGTCCTGTGCGACGTACGGACGCCGTTCGAGGACGCGGCCCGCGTGTTCGGGCCGCAGAAGGGCGCCGGGCCCGACGACGTCCGCCGCCTCACCAGGCGGCTGGCGGCTATGGCGCGCCGGCTCGAGCGCGACCCTCGCGGCGTGCCCATGACCGGTGGCGCCGGCGGTCTGTCCGGCGGGCTGTGGGCCGCGTTCGGCGCCGAGCTGGTCCCCGGCGCCGCCTTCATCCTCGACGAGATCGACTTCGACCGGCGCATGCGCGCTGCTCGCGCGGTCGTCACCGGCGAAGGCAAGCTCGACCAGCAGAGCCTCGCCGGGAAGGCGGTGTCAGAGGTCTCCACGCGCGCCCGCCAGGCCGGCGTGCCGAGCTACGCGATCGTCGGCCGGCGGGAGCTCGACACGTTCGGGACGCGCGTCCTGGATCTTCAGGTAGTCGAGGAGGCCGGGACGCTCAAGAAGATTGAGGCTGCGGGGCGGGCGCTGGCGCGGGTCGTATAGGCGTCGGCTATAAGGGGCCAGGACTCGCGCGCCCGTCGCCCTGATCCGCGCGCGGCCCTTTTTAACGGCGCTGGGGAGGGGGAGCGGGCGCCATCGCACCCGCCCAAAAACCTGCACAGCACGACAATCTCGGCCCGAATGGCGAGGCCTGTCGAGCTATGCATGAAGAGCATGCTTAGTGCGACAGGGCTCGGGTGTGGCGCCGGTGTTGACGCGCTATGCAGGTTTCCCGTGACGCTCTCGCCACAAAGTCGCGGGTTTGGACCAAGCTGCAGGTCAACCACGGGCTGAGCCGGCCCGCGACCATCCTCACCCACCCTCCTTCCCTGCGTCGTTTACCAAGCCGACGGCCACCGGCGCGGCCGAGAGTCGCCAGCTTCTGCCCGGACCGGCGATACACAGCCTCCCGCCTGCGGGCCGCTCGGCATCCAGCCTCGCCAAGACCGGCCCGCGCGGGAGTCATCCGGCTCCGCGCACGACCCTCGAGGCAGAGCCCAAACCAGGGTCAGTGAGCGAACGCCTGTCGCTTCTCCGCCGCCGGCCCCGGGAGCGGCGCACTGAGCGAGTCCAGAAACTCGGTCTCGTCGCGTAGGTGCTCGAGCAGCAGGTCGGCCATCTCCATGTTCATGCCGGTCCGGATGACGATCCGCAGGACGCTCAGATCCTGGCGGTTCTCCGGGAATGTGTACGCCGGCACGAGCCAGCCCCGCTGGCGTAGCCGGTCGGCGACGTCGAACACCGTGTAGTTCTCGACTTCCGGCTTGAGCGCGAACGCGAACACCGGCAGCTCCTTGCCCTCGGACAGCAGCCAGTACGGACCCATGCCAGCGACGCTGCTGGAGATGTGGACCGCGATGTCCTGAGCGCCCTGCATGGCCTCCATGTAGCCCTTCCGTCCGAGGACCGTGAACATGTAGTACTGGGCGATTACCTCACTTCCGGGCCGCGAGAAGTTGAGCGCGAAGGTCGGCATGTGACCCCCGAGGTAGTTGACGTCGAAAATCAAATCCTTCGGCAGCGCCCGCGCGTCACGCCAGACCGCCCAACCCACTCCGGGGTAAACCAGTCCGTACTTATGGCCCGAGGCGTTGATCGACTGAACGCGCGGAAGGCAGAAGTCCCACTCGAGGTCAGGCTGGATGAAAGGCGCCACGAACCCTCCCGAGGCCGCGTCGACGTGAAGCGGCACGTAGAGGCCCTTGTCGGCCTCGAGCTGATCGAGAGCGTTCGAGATCTCTTTGACCGGCTCATAGCTGCCGTCGAACGTCGATCCGAGGATCGCCACGACCCCGATCGTGTTCTCGTCGCAGTTCGCCACGGCCTCGTCGGGGCCGAGGTGGTAGCGGTCGCCCTCCATCGGCACCAGCCGCGGCTCGACCTCCCAGTAGCGGCAGAACTTCTCCCAGCAGACCTGGACGTTGGCGCCCATCACGAGATTCGGCCGCTGGGTGGCCTTGCCGGCCTTGTCCATCCGCTCGCGCCACCGCCACTTCAGTGCCATGCCGGCCAGCATCGCCGCCTCGCTCGAGCCGGTCGTCGAGCACCCGGTCGCCAGCTCTTCACCGCAGTTCCACATGTGGGCGATGATGTTCACGCACCGCGATTCGATCTCCGCGGTCTGCGGATATTCGTCCTTGTCGATCATGTTCTTGTCGGCGGTGTCTTCCATCAGCTTGTCCGCGATCGTCGGCATCCAGGTCGTCACGAACGTGGCGAGGTTGAGCCGAGCCTGACCGTCGAGCAGCAACTCACTCGTGATCAGCTCGTAGGCGAGTCCCTGATCGATCCCCGTGTCCCGCATCATGTGCAGCGGGACCTGCAGGCGCGGATCGTCCTCGGGGGTGGGTACTACTGCCGGCCGGCGGCGGTTGGCCCGCTCGCCCTGTCGGTGCAGCGCCATGAAATTTCTCCTTGGTCAGGTTCAGCGACTGGGGTTGGCGCATCATCGCCTGATGGCGGGAGCTCCTGCAAGGGTGGACGCACTACCACAGTGCATGAAGGGATAGGGGCTTGCGGAACACGAGCCCGCGAACCTCGGCCGGGCGCTCCGGATCCAGCCGGAGTGTCGGCAGGCGCGCCAGCAGCTCAGCGAGCGCGGTGCGCGCCTCGAGCCGGGCCATGTGAACGCCGACGCACACGTGCGGACCCTGAGCGAACGCGAGGTGCCGGCGGGCGTTGGTCCGAGTTAGGTCGAAGCGGTCCGGATCGTCGAAGATCTCGGGGTCGCGGTTGGCAGCGCTGATCGACAGGCGGACCAGCTCGCCGCGCGCGATCTGCGTTCCCTCGAGCACGTTGTCGTCAGTTGCGTAGCGGTCGATCACGGCGGCCGCGGGCTCGAGCCGCAGCGACTCCTCGACGGCGGCGTCGAGCAGCTGCGGGTCTTGGCGCACCCGCGCCAGCACGTCGGGGTGCATGAGCAGCTGCAGGATCGCGTTGGCGATCATCCCCTCGGTCGTCTCGATCCCGCCGAACAGCAGGACCGCGGCGTTCGAGGCGATCTGATCGTGGCTCAACGCCGATCCGGTGGCGGCGGCCGCGAGCAGCGACGTCCGATCGCCGTGCCCGATCACGGCCTCGAGGCGCTCGCGCAGAGCGGCGAACGCCTCCCGACCCGCCCCGCCGTCCGTACCTGCCGTGATCTCGGTCACGGTCGCGACGATCGAGTCGTACCACGCGAGCATCTCGGGCACCTCGCCGCGTTGGAGCCCAAGCGCCCGGGCCACGATCGTGGCCGCCAGCGGCCCGGCAAACGACCGGCGCAGCTCGCCGGCGCGGTCCGGCTCGAGGGCATCGACGAGACGGACGGACTCGCGCCTCGTGACATCGGCGAACCGCTCGCGGACCGCGACCGCCCGGAACGGCGCCACGAACGGTGCCCGATGGCGCTCGTGCTCGGTGCCGTCGAGGCTCAGCATGCTCGGCCCGATCACCTGCGCGGTCGAGAAGCGGGGATCATCGACAGTAAACGTCGTGGGGTTGCGCATCACCTCGAGCACCAGGTCGTGCCTGGTCACGAGCCACCCGTCGAGCGCCTCGATCCAGGACACCGGCTCGCGTTCGCGCAGCGTGGCCAGCAGCGGGTGGGGATCGTGCTCGAGCTGTGCCACCGTGACGGCGGCGCCCAGCGGGGAGCGGTGTCCAGACCCCATCAAGTGAGCATGTCATTCCGGGGCCGCCTCCCGTCCGGGTGGCGGCTGGCAGCCGATGTCGATCAGATAGCGCGCGAACGCCAATCGATCGCGGTCGGGGTGAAACGGCTCGTTGCCGTCTCGGAGCAAGGCCGCCACTCGCTCGAGGTCGTAGAGGAGCGCGAGCTTCCCCGGTGGGTCATCCCACTCTCCCGAGTCATAGCGGTGGCACCACGCGCCGAGCGCCGCCAACGCCTCGACCTGTACCTGGTCCTCCCACCACCCTGACCTGATCGGCAGTCGGTAGCGCTCGCGCAGGGTGCACACGTCCGTCCACAGCTGCTCGAACCACATCCATCGCTCGCGCGGGTAGAGGCCCCGCCAGTCGAGGGGCCATCGCCGTCCGTCTGGATCCTCCCAGCCACTCCCGTACGGGTCATCCCAACGCCCGTCCTCTGGCTCGAGCCAGCTCACGACGCCCCCGCCAGTCGCCGCAGATGCCGGTCGTCGAACCAGGTCCTCAGGCGAATCTCGGCCGGAGGCAGGCGCCCGTACAGGAGCAGGGCGTGGCGCTCCGGCAGCTGGCGGAGCGCCTCCGGCGCCACCAGCGGACGGCGTCGCCGTGCCGTCGACCGGCTGGTGCCGCCGGCACCGGTCGTGCGCGTCAGGTCGCGGGCCTCCTCCTCGCCGACCAGGCCGGCGAAGTAGCGCAGCGTCTCCAGGTCGGCGACGCCGGGTAGGAGCATCCGCGCGCGGTGGCTGTTGACCACCGTCTCCGCCTGCTGCCCGTAGCGCGACCGCGCCTGGGCGAGATCGTGGAAGATCGAGACGAGCTGAATGTTGTGGCTCGGCGCCGTCGAGGCGACCTCCGCGAGGTTCGGCAGCGGCGCCACGTTGCCGGCCTCGTCCAGGCACAGCAGCAGCGGCAGTTCGAGTCTGCCGCCGGCGATCGTCGCGCGCTCGTAGGCCCGGTCGATCACCTCCGACAGAAGCGCGAGAAAGATCGGGCGCAGCAGCTTCGACGCCTTGGCGTCTCCGATCAGGTAGAGCGTCGCCCGCTCGTCCAGCAGCCGATCCGCGGTGATCTCGCAGCTCTCGGCGGAGCGAGCCACGCGGGCGAAGCGGTAAGCCCGAAGCAATGCCTGCACGGTCGCCTCGATCGAGGACCGCGTCCGATCGGCCTGCACCTCGAACGCCGAGACGGCGTCGTAGGCGGCATTCGCGCCGTCGAGCTGGGCCTCGTCCTGCGCGGTGCCGGCGAGCGTCGCCAGCGCTTGATGCAGCTCCCGCTGGCCCTGCCCGTATGCCCAGCGGACGACGCTGTCGATCCTCGCCCCGCTTCCGGCGGCGGCGAACAGCAGCGGCGCGAGGCGCTGCTCGGCCGCGATTGCCCAGAAATCCCCGCCCTCGACGCTCCTCTGGTCGACTGCGCCCGCGGCTGCAAGCCGCCACGCGACCTCGAGCGCACCGTCCCAGGTTTGCGCCCCGTGCAGCGGCGACCAGGTGTGCGCCGCGGTACCCGCGAGCGCGAACGGGTCGTAGATGAACACCGACCCAAGTCGCCGGCGGCGCTCGACGGTCGCCGCCAGCAGGTCGGTCTTGATCGAAGAGGCGACCGCCGGTCCGTCCCATTCGAGCAGCGCCGGGATCGCCAGGCCCGCCGACTTTCCGGACTGTGGAGGACCGAACGCGACCAGCGCGTGTCGGTGCTCGGCGCGAAGCAGCCGGCCCCTGTGGCGCCCGAGCGCGAGCCGCCCGCCACCTCGGGCCCGTGCGCGCAGCCCGCGAACATCGCCGGCGCCGGCCCACCTCGCTCCCGGCCCGGCCCGGCCGAGCAGAGCGAAGGCTCCCGCCCGAGCGAACAACGTCGCGGCACCGGCCGCAGCGACACCGAGGATGGCGAGCGCGCCGTAGAACGCCCCGGCACCGGGGAGATCGCCGCGAGCGGGTTTCGGCCACGCGCCGGCGGGGTCCGCGAGGCGGCCGGGAAGCCGCACGAGCACGCCGAGGAGCTGGCCGGCGCCGAGGCGCGGCCAGCCCGCGCCGAACACGAGACCGGCGATGCCGCCCCACAGCCAGACCACCCCCGCGAGCGACACCACCGAACCGATCAGCACGAGCATCCCGACGTCCGAGATTCCCTCCGAGCGGTGCGAGCTCATCCGCGCGCCAGCCTTCGATCGCTGAGTCGCATGCCCGTGTCGGTGTTGGTCAGCTCCGCCTCCAGCGCCGAGCGATAGTGCTGGACGACGTACGACCGCGAGCCGACCCGCCACAGCGCCTGCCCAGCCGCCAACATCGAGATCAGTTGGGCTTCCGTCTCCGAGAGACCCAGAAGCGTCCGCGTCAGCGGCACCTGGCTCTCGTCCTGGTGGTAGACGATCCTGGTCGAAGCGTCCGCGATCAACCCTTCGGCGATTCGTGACGCCCGCGAACCGGCGTCACCCGCCGCGTGCAGATCGGCCAGCTTGTGCAGGACGACCAGGTTCATGACGCCGAACTGCCGCGCGAGCTTGAAGTTCGACTGAAACCACTCCCCGAGGCCCGTGTGCTGGACGATCTTCCACGACTCGTCCGCCACGTTGATGAGCCGCTCGCGCCCCGGGCGCTCCGCCATCCTGGCCAGGAGCGCGCTCATCCACGCCGTCGCGCAGGCCATCAGGATGCCGACGGCCGGCGAGTCCCTGACCGCGTGGAGGTCGAGCACCAGGAGCTTCGCGTCGAGGTCGAGGCCGGGCGAGGTCGGGCCGTCGAACATCCCGCGCAGCGGCCCCTCGCACAGATCCTGGAGGGCGAGCGCGGCACGTCGAGCATCGCGCGCGAGCTGCTCCGCGGTCGTGCGCAGCCGCGCCGCCATCTCGGCGACAGGGTCGAACAGGACCGCCGCGATCTCCGGCAGCGTCGGCTCGCCCTTGCCCCGCGAGCGCACCGTGCGAAGGGCCTCGCGCAGCGCGGCCGCCTCGACCTGCGTGATCTCACCGCCGACGGCGGTCACCGTCACCGCGCGCAGCAGCTCGAGCTGCGCGTGCTCCTCCGGCCGCGAGGCCAGCGGGTTCAGCCGAACGCCCCGGCCTGGCACGAGCGAGATCGGGTCGACGCCGGCGGCCTGGCACAGCGGGCCGTACTCGCGCTTGACATCGAGCACGAACGCGCGGCGCCCGAACACCAGCATCCGCCACAGCAGCGTCTTCACCAGCGCGCTCTTGCCCTGTCCGAGCTTCCCGAGCACGATCGCGTTCGGGTCGTCGAGCAGGCCGTCGCCATACAGGACCCAGGGGTCGTAACAGAACGCCCCACCGCTCGAGTCCCTGCCGATGAACACCCCGTGCCCGCCGAGCCCGCCCGCGGCCATGAAGGGGTAGATCGCCTGGGCGTGCCTGGTCGTCGACCGATGACCGGGACGGGCCGTGCTCATCGCAGCCCCCGGCACAGCGGCAGCGTGAACGTGAACGCATCGGCCTGCTGGCCGTACATGCAGTGGAGCTCGAGACGGGCGCGGGCGGCATGCTCGAGCACCTCCGAGCTTGCTCGGCGCAGTTCTGCTCGGTCGCGGCCGGAGACCGTGACGAAGCCGGCCAGCCTGACCTCGCTGTGGCCGGCCGCAAGCTCCGACTCACGGCGCACCGTGGCGTCCTGTGCCTGGCGCTGGCGGGCCGTCTCCGACTGGCCGAATCGATGGCGCAGCTCGCGATCGGCGCGATCGCGAGTGATCGCGGCCTCGACCTCGCGCGTGGAGCGCTCGGGTGGGATCGGCTCGAAGGTCACCGCGACGGTTCGCACGATGCTCGAGCGCCCGAGCAGCGCGTCCATGAACATCGGCGAGACCTCGACGCGCGGCCAACCACCGATCCAGTAGGTCATGTGCATGGCGCCGTCGCTGCGGTAGTGATCCCACCCCTCCTCGGTTCCGAGGGGCCAGGCGTTCGGTTCCTCGAGTCCGTCCCGGGAGCGATCGGCGGCTTCGAGCGTCGCGAGCTCTGTTCGGGCGTAGGGATCGAAGGCCGTCCGAAGCGCGCGGGCGAGCTGGCCGGGACTGAGCGCGCCCAGTACCGTGACCTCTGCCGCGCCGAGCGCCTGAGCGACGCGTTCGGTCTCGGCGATCGCCGCATGCCTGAGGGCATCGTTGCCGCGCCCGCGCACCCGGCGCACGTCGACTTGAACGGCGAGCAGGATCTCGTGCTCCTGTGCGACGGTCGCGGTCGTTCCGATCAGCTCGAGATAGGACTCGATCATCGGCGTGCCGCGCAGCGGGACCTCAGGATCTCGCTCGGCGTGCAGCCAGCGCGCGAGCTCGTCCCCCTGCGCCGGCGCCGTCCGCTCGATCCACTGGATCCGCCGGATTGAGGTGCTCGCCGCGCCCGACAGCACGAGACCCCAGCGGGCCAGTCGCCGCTCCTGGGCCTCGGGATCGAGCAGTGAGAACGACACCACCCGGCACGCCAGCACGCTGGTCAGCCGGCGCCCACCCTCGGACAGCAGGCCGATCGCGCGATCGCGGTAGGTGGTTTCGAGGATCCGCACGCCGCGCAGCGCTGCGGGGACGGCGGGCTCGAGCGCCTCCGGTGCTCGGCTCCCGACCCGGAATCCGCGGCCCGGCAGCGGCGAGCGGAACCTGTCTCGCCGACTGAGCTTTCGCCACCCGAACGCCACAACGACCGGCGACCACTCCTCGACGGTGCGACTGCCGATCGGCGCGACCGCCACCGCCACGGCGACGGCGAACGCGAGCGTCGCCGCCAGCGCTCCGGTGGCGCTCGGCGCCTGATCCAGCGTGACGATCGCGAGCACCGTGCCTACTCCGAGGATCGCGGCTTGACCGGCCCGAACGGGCCCGAGGATCCCCCGGCGCTCGAGCGGACCGAACATATAGGTCAGGCGGGATGAGGTCATCCCTCGTCATCTCCCGAGCGCCGGGGCGGCGGCGGCTCCTGTCCGATCCAGATCGGCGAGGAAGGGACATCGTCCTCGAGCCGGGTCTCGGGCACCCCGGGAGTCCGCGCCGGCGAGCCCGAGTCACCGTTCCCGCTCGGCTCGCCTCCGTTCCCGCTCGGCCGGCCACCGTCTGTTGGCGGCACGGAGGAGCCGGACGTGTCGCCGAGCTTCTCGGTCTCGGCAATCGCTCCATCGCGCGCTCCATTCGGCGCCGGCGGGGTGTGCCCGCCCTGGGCGTGCGTCTCCAACGCGGTTGCTCCCCGATCGGCGGTGCCCTCCGCGCCCTCGGCCGCCATGCGGCCGCCCATCGCCTCGCGCCGAAGCGAGCCGGCGGCGCCGCTGGCAACCTCGGCCATCGGCATCAGCCGCACGAGCGCCCATGGTGCGAACGCCGCGAGCGTCAGCAGCGCCACGCCGGCGAGCATCGCGGTCGGTCCGGCGAAGACGCCATGGCCGAGCGCCGCGGCGGCGAGCGTGAGGACGGCGACGATCGCGAACTTCGCCAGGATCAGGGCGATCAGCAGCTCGACCGCGCGCGCCGCCCACACGCGCCGGGCCGGCCACACGAGCGCCGCGAACGCCAGGGGCAGCATCAGGACGACGACGTAGACGGCGGCCTCGCGGATCATCAGCTCGAGCCACAGCGCGAACGCGGCCGCGACCACGAACAGCCCGAGCAGGAAGGCAAGAAACGCCGACCCGTCGATCGTCGAGACCGCGCCGATCGTGCCGCCTATCTTCGCCAGGGCTCGGGCGCCATCGCCGCCCGCGGCGGAGGACACGATCGCCGACATCTCATCCGACGCCGCGAGCAGCAGCATCGTCACCGGCGCGGCGATGCTCACGGCGAGCAGCGCCAGCGGCAGATAACCGAACGCGGCGCGGACGAGCAGGGCGAGGTCGGAGCGCACCACTGCCTGGACCGCGGCCGCGAACAGGAATGGCAGCGTCAGCACCGCCGCGATGCCCGCCATTCGCCAGTACGTCGCCGAGAACCACGTCGTCTGCAGCTGGGGGCTGGTCGTCCGGGCGATCAACCTGGCCGTTTCGTCCATCGAGGCTCTGGCGCCGACGAGAACCCACGCCCCGACCGCCGTCAGCCCTGCGGCAAATCCAACCTTTGAGACTCCTCCGCCGACCAGCGCCTTCGCCGCTTCGCCAACGTGGCCCGACAGGAGCTTCTTGCTGGCGCTGAGCAGGCGGCTGCTCTTCTGAAGGACGGAGCAGGCCTTGCCGACGAGGCCGCTGATCAGCCCGCCCACGCCGCACACCGGCTTGACGGGGTTGAACGCCGCGGCGGGTGGGGGTGCCGCCGCGATGGCGACGGTGGCGCACGACAGCGCCAGCGCCCCGACGAGCGCCCGCCGCCCCGCCGCCAGCGCTCGCCCACACGCCGCCAGTGCGCGCCCACACGCCGCCAGTGCGCGCCCACACGCCGCCAGTGCGCGCCCACACGCCGCCAGTGCGCGCCCACACGCCTCGAGGACAGTCCGCGTCCGCATCACTTCGCGGTCGTCCCGAGGTGCTGGAAGAAGTTGACGAGCCCCGGCGCCGAGCCGACGACGAGCGCCGAGGCCGCTGAGATAAGCGCCGCCATCCGGCCCCGGGCCGCGTACTGATGGTTGTGGGTGTGCGAGGCGACCGCCCATAGCGCGGCGCCGATGAACGCGCCCAGCAGCGCAATCGCCAGCGCCCACGCTTCCGCGCCATTGACGAGCTGCTGCAGGACGTTGCTCCCCGGCAGCCCGTTCAGATTGGGATGAGCGGTGACGGCGAGACGAATTACGGCCATCAAGTCCTCCTGAGCCAAGTGGGACTAAATAAGTCCATCTGAACCTAGCAATACTGATTTAGTAGTGCTAGGGTTATTCGTATCAACTTAGACTCAATTGGACTCAGTAGCTCTCAAAGACCGACCTGGCGTCGATGACGTCGGCGAGCTCTACCGCCGCCTGGCGGCGCGGCTCGAGCGGATCGTCCGCAGCGACGTCCGCGCTTCCGACGCGGTGATCGAGGACGCCTGCCAGTTCGCCTGGATCCGCCTGCTGAACCACTGCGAGCGCGTGCGCCGCGAGGCGGCCCTGTCCTGGCTCGCGACCACCGCCGTCCGCGAGGCCGTCAGATCGGTGCGCCGCGACGGCCGGGCGCTTTCCCTGGAAGCGACGTTCGAGGACGCCGGAGACGTGGCGCCGGCGGTCATCCCCGGCCCGGATGAGGTCGTCGAGCGCCTAGAGCGCCTGGAGGAGCTCCGCGCCCTTCCCGTCCGCCAGCAGCGCCTGCTCTGGCTACAGGGCTTCGGGCTCAGCTACGCCGAGATGGCCTCGCACGAAGCGTCCACGACGCGCACCGTCGAGCGCCAGCTGATGCGCGCCAAGGCAAAGCTCGCTCGGACCGCCGGAGAGTAGGTCTCGCCATGGAGATTTGGGTTCCTATACAACCCAGATCTCCATCGCCGGCGCTCCGGGGCTCGAGCACCTCGGGGCCTCGGCGGGCGAGGAACAGCTACCGCGCGCGCCCGCGCTTGCGCCGCCGCCGCTCCGCCGGGCTCAGCTTCCGCGGCTTGCCCCGCTGCTTGGATCCGGTCCGCCGGCCGTTCATCCCGTCGGCCCCGCCAGCGGCCGCCGCGCGCGCCCGCACCGGCGCCCGCCGGCGCGCGTCGCGCCAGATGAAGAACGAGACCCCGACCAGCAGCACGCCGGCGAAGCCGACGATGACGAGCGCGTCAGATCCGCTGAGGCCGCTCCCCCCAGACGTGGACGTCCCGGTGTTGCCGGTCGTCGCCGTGGTCGCGGTCGTCGTCGTCGGGGTCGTCGCCTGCGACTGCGGAATCCCAGGCGTGATCGGGTTTCCGAGGGGGTTCGATCCTGGCGCCCCCACCGCCGGCGTCGTCGATGTCGACGTGGCGGCCAAAGCCACGGAAGGCAGCGCGGACAGGACGCTAACGACCCAGAAGACAACAAAGACCCGACGCACGACCAACGACCCTACCTCTCCGGAGCCAGCGGCTGCTCCATCGCGGGCGTCTCGGGCGCGGTTCGGTAGGGCTGCTCGGGCTCGACGTGCTCCTCGTGATAGACGCTCTCGGCGTTGACGGCCCAGATGTCGTGGTTGGTCCCGAGCAGGATGTTGTCGATGGCGCGCATCGCGGTCAGCATCGAGTGGTCCGAATTGTTATAGCGATGGAGGCCGTTGCGGCCGACCTGGATCAGGTTGGGGATCCCGTCGAGCCAGCCGCGGATCGTGGCCACCCGCTCGGCGTACTCGGCGTCGTAGATCGGATAGGCCTTGTGCACGCGGGCGACGAACCCGAACTTGACCCTCTCCGCTTTCGCCAGGCCGAGCTTCTGGATCTCACGGGTGGCGAACTCGACGAGCTTCTGGTCGTCCATCGTCCACAGGTCGTCGCCCTCGAAACAGAAGTACTCCATCCCGATCGAGGCATCTTCGTCGTTGGGCACCATCCATGGGCTCCAGGACTTGAAGTTCTGGATTCGCCCTACCCGCACGCTCGGATCGTGGATGTAGATCCAGTTGTCGGGGAACAGATCCTCGCTGGCGATCACGAGCAGGACGGTGAGAAACTCGCGGTAGCGCAGGCCACGGGCCGCGTCACGGACCTCGCCCGGTGCCTCTGGCTCGGTTATTCCGACGGTCGTTCGCAGCGGGAGCGATGAGATCACGTACGAAGGTGTCAACGTCTCGCCGCCGGCGACGACCTCCACGATCCGGCCTCCGTCGCTCCGCAGCCGGGTGACCGGCGCGTTCAGCCGGACCTCGCCGCCACACGCGCGGATGTCGGCGGTCATCTGCTCCCACATCTGGCCGGGGCCGTAGCGCGGGTAGTTGAACTCGGAGATGAGCGACTTGATCTTGTTGCCGCGGTTGCCGAGGAACGCCGACTTCGCGGCGGCGAAGAACGACAGGCCCTTGATCCGCTGCGCTGCCCACTCGGCACGGATCTCAGAGGTAGGGACTCCCCACACCTTCTCGGTGTAGGACTTGAAGAACTGGTTGAACAGCCAGTAGCCGAAGCGGTTCGTCACCCACTGCTCGAAGGTGTCCTCGCGACCCTTGGGCTTCACGGCCGCCCACAGATATGAGAACAGAGCCTTCGTCAGGTCGACCGGACCCAGCTTGCGCATCACGTCCATCCCCTGGAGCGGGTACTCGAGGAACTTGTGGTGCCAGTAGATGCGCGACTGCCGCGGGCGCCTGAGGAACTCCTCCTTCATGATCTCGTGCCAGAGGTCGTCGACCTCCTTGACCTTGGTGAAGAACCGATGGCCGCCGAGGTCGAACCGGTACCCGTCGCGGACCTCGGTCCGCGCGATCCCGCCGACCTGATCGGTCGACTCGAGAACGATCACCGGCTTGCCCTGCTTGGACAGGAGATAACCGGCAGTCAGGCCGGCGGGGCCGCCGCCGAGCACGACAACGGGTCGCTCCGCGGTGATGTCAGCCCCGCGCTGAGGGTCCGCGGCGGGCACGGGAGAGGTCGAATCGTTCATCGCGTCAGTCATATCGACAGCGTCAGGAGACTTTCTTAAATAGAACCGCGCTGTCAGCCACGCAGCAGGCGCCTTCGTAGTCGTGGGGAGCCCGGGCGATCTGCTTCAGCTGGGGGTCGCTCGCCAGCAGCGCACCCCACTGCGCAGAGCGACGGCGGACCAGTTGTGTCCACGACGCCTCCCAGTTCTTCACGCCCTCGGTCAACGGTCGCACGAACAGAACATCCTGTCCGGGCTTGACGCTGGCGAGCAGTGGCGCGAGCGTCGCCTGCGGGTTCGCCTTCCGAAGCCGCTTGAGCGCGTACACCCAGTTCATGTAGCTGGGGTCGGCGACGGGGCCGAGGGTGTTGGCGTATCGCAAGCCCGAGGGCAGGTAGTACCAGGCGAGCGGCGTCTGCTCCGGCTGCCCGACGATCACGAGATCGCCCTTGTGCATGAGCGGCCCCACCTCGGCGGCGACATCGCGCATGTCGCTCTTGAACTGAGGCGCGTATGACGCGATGTGCACCACGAACACGACCGACAGAACCATCGCCACGAGGCCGACGATCCCGGACCGGGCGCAACCCCAGGCCGCGAGCAGGAAGATCGATGCCAGCACCGGCGCGAAGTACCGCGACACGAACGCCGGCGTGATCTGTGACGCCAGCCACGCCAGCGCCAGCGTCGCAAACGGGAGCACGATCAGCACCCACAGCTTCGTCGCGTCCGTCGTGCGCCGGTACCGCCGGGTGAATAGCGCGCCCACGCCGATGACCGTCGCGAGCAGGAGTCCGATCGTGATCCGGTCGCCTCCGAGCAGGTCGCGCGAGAGCAACACGGGCGCGCCGAACCGCGGCGGCGGCGCCCACGGCGCGCCGGTGTGGGTCGACTGGTAGATGAAGTTCGGAAGCCACGGCAGGAACAGAATCCCGGCGCCCACGAAGGCCATCACGGCGTCGCGCAGGAGCGCCTTGCGGTCGTCGCTCGCGCGGTATATCGGGATCAGCGCGAACGCCGCGCCGGCGCCGAAGAAGATGCCCCAGGCGTGCGTGTAGAGCATCGCCGCTTCGGCCAGCGCGAACACGATCAGGTACTTACGGCGCCGGTAGATAAACGCGTGGATGAACGCGGCTGTGGCGATCAGCCCGAGCAGGCCCATCAACTCGTACATCCGCGTCTCGCCGGCGTACTCGGTCAGGAATGTGCTGAACGCGAACAGCGTCGCCGCGTACATCCCGGCCCGCCGGCCGAACAGGCTCCAACCCGCCCACATCGCGACCGGGATCGTCAGCAATCCGAACAGCAGCGACAGCGAATGCGTCGCCGCCTCGCTGTCGCCAAACGCCTGGATCCAGAAGTGCAGCAGCACGTAGAACAGCGGCGGCGAGCCGTCATGGCGAAGGATCCCCGGGATCGCCGAGAGCGAATGCGAGGCGATCCCGGTCGTGATCGCCTCGTCCATCCAGAACTGTCCATTGATGTAGCGCGTCCGGATGAACGTCGAGGCCGCGATCAGGATCAGCAGGAACCCGCCGGTGGCGACCCACACCGGCAGCCGCGCGAACCACCGCGGCTGATGGAAGTCCGGGACCTTCGGGATCGTCCGAAGGGGGCGGTCGGTAACGGTGGCCATCTAGCCGCTCACCTTACCCGCGCAATGCTCAAAGACCCTAAAGGTGCGGGTCGTGCCGATCAGCTGGTAGTGGACGTTCGGCCATTCCTGCAGGATGGGAAGCAGCGTCGCATCGCGCGTCTCCGCCGCCTGGAAGACGATGTTCGGAGCCGGGCCTGGCGGCGCGCCCGCGGCCGGTGGCGCCTCGACCGTGAGCGTGTGGACGCCGATGTAGTAGGCGAGCATCGGCACCTGGAAGCCCTCGGTCATGATCGTCCCGCAGGCGAGTATCTTGCTCTTGCCGCCGGCTTTGTCCACAGCCGCCTGCACGTCGGTGCGCAGGAGCGCCTGGTAGACGAGGGCGCGGTGGGTCTTAGGAATGTCGGTCAGGCTGCCGCCGACGAAACTCGGGACGAACGCGAACACGAGAGCCGCGAGGGCCACGACCGCCACGGATCCGGCCGGCGTCGCGAATCTCCGCCCGGTGCCGCCACGGCGGCGGGCAAGCCACCTACCGAGCTCGAGGGCGCCCCAGCCCCACGTCGCGCACCCCGCGATCTCGATCAGTGCCGAGCCGAGCACCAGGTAGCGGTTGTTGCCGGAGAAACCCGCCTGTGTGAGCAGCGCGATCAGCACGAACCAGGCCATCCCGAATACGCCGGCGCAGATGATCACGAACATGGCGCGCTCGCGGTTTCCCTCCAGGCGCCAGCTGCCTCGTGTCCGCACCGCCCGCCACAACAGCACCGCGCCCGCGATCGCGCCGATCCCGGCCGCGTACTTGACCCGGCTGAGCACGGTCACCCACGAGTTCTTCAGCTCGGTGCAGAACGGGCACTTCGCGAATGCGGGGCTGTTCGAGCGCGGGTTCTGGGCGCGCTCGGCACCGCGCAGCAGATGACCCGATCCCCACAGTTCAGGGAGGAACCACAGCACTGGTATGAGCACGAAGAGCGCGTAGACAAGCTTGCGCGCGCCAGGATCCTTCCACCACAGCCAGAGCCCATAGGGACCCCAGAACAGCCAGATCTCCGGCCGGTCGAGCGCCGCGAAGAAGGCGATGGCGAAGGCCTGCCGCGGATGCCCGTCGAGGTGGCGCTCGATCGCGACGAGCACGATCGCGGCCATCAGCCCCTCGGAGTAGCCGAGCGCGTTGTCCTTGATGAACGCCGCCGAGAGGACGAGCGCGATCACCGCGATCGTTCCCGCGAACAGCGCCGGTATCAGCGCGGACAGCCGATCGCGCTGCGTCCGCATCGGCAGCACTCCGCTGGCGAGCCAAGTCACCAGCCGCGCGCTCACCTTGAACACCATCACTGCGGCCATCACCGCGCCCGCGCGCGCCACCACCAGCCACAGGTCAGGCGCCGCCTTCCCGAACGGCGCGAAGATGACCGTGAAGATGACCGGCAGCGGCTTCCAGGTCGGGCCGCCCGTGGTCTGCAGGTTGAGATGCACGATCTCCCGGCCCCACACGAGCCAGGCCCACGGGTCGTAGCTCGGCGTCGAGGGGATCAGCAGCGACAGCGCGCCGATGACGAGCGCGCCGGCGGCGAGCACCCCATACAGGCGCCAGCCGTCCAGGCGCCAGAGGCTGGCGCCGGCCGCGGCCCTGCTCGGGGCGCCGATCGACGGCGCAGTCAGCTCAGCACTGGGTACGGACATAGAAAAATGCTGCTTTTCGCATACCGCGACGGCGAACCCGAGTTAGGCCGAGGAGAGAGCTCCGGTCTCGAGTCACGACAAACGGTAAATGCGCGGTCGGCGTGGGAGCGCAGACCTCGTGCCCGCAGCGCAGGCACGGGCGGATTCTAGAGCCCTTCCCCCGTCAGGGACTCCGCGAGCGATTGGGCGCGAGAGCGCACCCGCTGTAGCTATCCCTTGACTCCCTGGTCGAGGCAGTTCTCGATCGTCGTCAGCGTCTGGTCAGACGCCTGCTCGGGGTAGAGGAGCGCGCTTCCGAGCACCTCGGCCCCCTGCACCTGCGAGTCGATCTGGAGTGCCTGAGCGGCACCGGGCGTCGGCGCGAACAGGACCTTCGGGCTTCCCGGGACGTTGATCCGCAGCCACGTCCTCCCGACCTCGGTCACAGGGATCTTGGCCTGTTGCAGGCATTTCACGTGCGTGGTGCGCGGGTCGTCGAGCCTCGCCCGGCCGGCGGTGGTGGCCGCCGGGGAGATCGTGCCGGCCTCCGGATTGCTCGTCGCTCCGCACGCCGACAGGACGACCGCGACGAACCCGCATGCAATCGCGAGCTTCGCGGAAGACATGTCGCCAGAGAGTAGATGATCGTCGCGCTGCCTTGATCTAGTCTCTCGCGCGTGACCGCATTTGCAGTCCTGACGGGGCCGTTGCCCAAGGCGGGTGTGGTGGTCGTGGCGCTGCTCGCCGCGTGGGCACTCCTAGCCGGTGAGCCGCGTTCCCGCGCCACCGCGATGGCCGGCGCACTCGTGCTCGCTCCCGTGCTTCTGCTGGGCGAGATCTGGCACTCGCCCCAGCTGCATCTGGTGCACCATCACCCCCTCTATGCCGCGGTCGCCGCGATCGCAGGTCTGGCCGTCGTCGTCGCGATCGCGCTGCTGATAATCCGGCGCCCCGCGCTCCTCGGCTTGCTGGTCGTCGTCGCGCTCCCGTTCCGGATCCCGATCGAGGCCGGCGGTACGACCTCGAACCTGCTCGTGCCGCTGTACCTCGTGGTGGCCGCCGGCGCGGTGGCGTCGATCATCATGGCGTGGCGGGATGACGGCGAGCTCGAGCCGGGTGCCGACGCCGCCGGCGTTCGGCCCGGCTGGATCGAGCGGCTGCTCGCGCTCTACGTGGTGCTCTACGCGGTGCAGGGGATCTACTCGTCCGACTTCCAGATGGCGCTCCAGCAGATGGTCTTCTTCTACGTCCCGTTCTCGCTGCTGTTCTGTCTGCTCAGGCGCCTGCGCTGGACGCGCGAGCGACTGCGCACGTGCCTGCTGGTCCTCGTGGGACTGGCGGTCGTGTTCGCGGCGGTCGGGTTCGTCGAGTTCGAGACCAAGACCCTGTTCCTCAACCCGAAGCTGATCGCCGCCAACAACGTCCACACCTACTTCACCGTCAACTCGGTGTTCTTCGATCCCGACATCTTCGGGCGGTTCCTCGCGCTCGTGATGATCCTGCTCGCGTCGGTGCTCCTCTACGGACAGCGCACGCGGGACATAGTCGCCGCCACCGTCGTCCTGGCGATCCTGTGGGCCGGGCTGCTGCTGACGCTCTCGCGCTCGAGCCTCGCGGCGCTGCTGGTCGGCCTGGGGACGCTCGCCGCACTTCGCTGGAAGGCGTGGCCGGCGGTCGTCGCGGCCGGCGTCGCGGTCGTGATCGGCGCCGCCGCGATCGCCATCTCGCCGAAGACCTTCGGGCTCAACCAGGGGTTGAACGGCGCCTCGAGCGGGCGCGCCGGGCTGGTGAGAGGAGGCATCGACCTGTTCCGCGAGCGGCCGCTGTTCGGCTACGGATCGGGTTCGTTCCAGGTCGAATACCACCGCCACAACAAGAGCATCTCCAGCCTGTCGGCGTCGCACACGATCCCGATCACGATCGCGGCCGAACAGGGGCTCATCGGGGAGCTCGCGTACGTCGCGCTGGTGCTCGTGGCGCTCGTCGGGCTGTTCCGCGGCGCCCGCGCCGACCCAGCCCGGGTGGCGATCGCCGCCGCCTTCCTCGCGCTCGTCTTCCACACGATGCTCTACGCCGACTTCCTCGAGGACCCGGCGAGCTGGACGCTGCTCGGCGTCGGCACGGCGCTGGCGGTCACCGCTCGCGCCGAGCAGCGGGTGACGTCGCGCCGGCGGCCGGCGGTGGCGGTCGCTCCGGCCTGAGGACGGGTTTAGGGGCGCGCATTCGCGCGCCTGTGGTGTGGCTTTCGCGCTCGGTTCGGTGGCGCTGGCGGGCGCCATCGCCCCCGTCCAGAACCTGCATAGCACGACAATCTCGGCCGGAATGGCGAGGCCTGTCGAGCTGTGCATATGCATGAAGAGCATGCGTAGTACGACAGGGCTCGGACCTGGCGCCGGTGTTGACGTGCTGTACAGGTTTCCCGTGACACTCTCGGCACAAAGCGACCGCAAACGCCCTCACCCGCCCTCCTTCCCTGCTGCCGTTCACCGAGCCGTCCGCCCACCCGGGCTGCCGGCGCTCAAGAGCGGCAACAGCCGTGGTTCGCGTCGGCCCTTTTAACGGCGCTGGGGAAGGAGAGGGGAGCGGGCGCCATCGCGCCCCTCCAGAACCTGCACAGCACGACAATCCCGCGCCAAAACCCGAGGCCTGTCGAGCTATGCATGAAGAGCATGCGTAATGCGACAGGGCTCGGATCTGGCGCCGGTGTTGACGCGCCATGCAGGTTTCCCGTGACACTCTCGGCACGAAGTCGCCCCCCAGACTCCGCCGAAGCCCCCACCCACCCCCTCTCCCTGCTGCCGTTTACTAAGCCGATCGCCAGCCGCAGGCACTGCGGGCACAAACCGCCCTACGCCATCATCAACCGCGAAAAGTCGCCACCGTCGACCGCCACCTCCGCCCCCGCCACGATCGCGCCAGCCTCCGCCGCCAGCGCCGACACGTCGCCGTCAAACGGCGGCATGTGAATCAGCAGCAGCCGCTCGACCCCGGCGCGCTGAGCGATGTCCGCGGCCTGCGCCGCCGAGCTGTGAACGTCCGGGTTGCGCGGCGCGCCGCTCGTGTACCAGGCCTCGTGCGCCAGCGCCCGGCACCCGGAGACGAAGCCCGCAGCGTCGGAGTCCCACGCCGTGTCGGTCATCCAGGCGAGCGTGTCGCCGAACCGATAGCCGAGCGTTGGCGCCGAGTGGAGATCCTGGCGCCGGGTGTCGATTCGGACGCCGGCGAGCTCGCTTTCGCCGAGCGGCAGGTCCCGGATCTCGATCCCCTGCATTTCCAGCGAGACCGAGTGCATCGGCTCGTGGAACATGCTCGTCAGCACCGCCTGAGTTGGAGCGCCGTACAGCGACCGGCCCGGACCCCAGACCGTGATCCGGTTCGGCAACCCGAGCGCCGGGAGGTACGCGAGCCCGACCACGTGGTCGAGGTGGAAGTGCGTGAGCAGGATGTCGAGCCGCTCCACGCCGGCGAGCAAATCCGGGTTTTCGACCAGCCTGCATACGCCGGTCCCGGCGTCGATCAGGATCGCGCCATCGCCGTCCCGTAGCAGGGCACACGCGGTGTGGCGCCCGTTGGCCGGGAACCAGCCGCCACCGCCGAGGACGATCAGCTTGTCGTGCACCGCGCGCACACTATGTCGCGCCGCTGCGCGCTTAGTGGTCAGTGGTCACACATCGCACGGGCAATCAGCCCGCAGCGGACTCAGTGCTCTCGTGGGCCGCGGTCGCCGCCGCCGGCTCGCCGACCGCCATCGCGACGCGCAGCAGCAGCTCGTGCAGCTCCTCGCGCTCCTGCGGGTCGAGCGGGGCGAGCAGCTCGTCCTGCGCCTGGCGAGCCAGCGCGCGCCCACGCGCGAGCGTCTCGGTGCCGGCCTCCGTGAGGTAGAGCGCGTGCGCGCGACGGTCGCTGGGGTGGCGCCGGCGCTCTACGAGGCCGCGGGACTCGAGTTCGTCGATCGTGGCGACCATCGAGCTCGGGTCGATCCCGACCGATCGACCTAGCGACTGCTGAGTGATCGCCCCCTCGACGTCGAGGACGTTCAACACGCCCCACATGCGCAGGTTGAGGTCGAGCGACTCGAGTCGCGCGGCGAACTGCTTGCGCGCCACGACGGCGATCCGGTTGATCAGGAAGCCGGTGTGGCGGGTGAGCGCCTTGTGCAACCCGAAGGGCCCGGTGATCGGAGGCTCAGACATCACAGTGTGAAATATATCACGCTAAGTATGTACAGCCGCAATTATTTTTGCTACAAACGATTCGCTCGAACAACGATTAGGGAGTCCTGTCAATGCTGACCTCTATCACCCGCTGGGTGCTCGCCCACAGGCGCATCGTCGCCGCATTCTGGATCCTTGTCACGCTCGTCGGGATCGCCACCGTCGGTTCGTCGACGAGTTCATTCAGCAAAACCTTTTCGGTTCCTGGGCGGGAGGGGTTCGAGACCAACGCCGCGATTCAGAGGATCTACCACGACGGCGGCAACAACGCGCCGCTCGTGCCTGTGGTGACCCTACCCGCCGGAGTGTCGGTGAACTCGCCGCGGGTCCGTCAGGGCCTCGAGCAGATCGAGGCGAAGCTCCGCCGGGCGCTGCCAGGAACGCGGACGGCGTCGTACGCATCGACCGGCAACCGCGCCTTCGTCTCCGCCGACGGGCGCACGACGTTCGTGCTCGCCTACGAACCGCCCGATAACGAGTCCTTCGGCGACAACACGAAGGCGGCCAAGACCGCCGAACGGTTGCTCGCCGGGGATACGGTGGCGGGTGCGCCCGTCCGCGTGACCGGCCTCGACGCGCTCCAGAGCCAGACCGGGGGCTCGGGCGGCCCCGGCGTTCTGGTCGAGTCGGTGCTCGGCGGCCTCGGGGCGCTGGTCGTGCTCGCGTTCGTGTTCGCCTCGCTGCTCGCGTTCGTGCCGCTCCTGATGGCGATCGTCTCGATCATGTCCACGTTCCTGGTCCTGTGGGGCGTGAGCGCGTTCACGAGCGTGTCGATGATCGTCGAGTTCCTGGTCGCGCTGATCGGCCTCGGCGTCGCGATCGACTACTCGCTCCTCGTCGTCGTCCGCTGGCGCGAGGAGCGTGCACACGGCCACGACGGCGAGGAGGCGGTTCTGCGCGCGATGCAGACGGCGGGCCGAGCCGTGGTGTTCAGCGGCACGACGGTCGCGATCGGACTGCTCGCCATGATCGTCCTGCCGCTGCCGTTCCTGCGTTCGATCGGCTACGCCGGCATGCTCATCCCGCTGGTGAGCGTGGTCGTCGCGGTCACGCTGCTGCCGATCGTCCTCGTCAAGGTCGGCAACCGGCTCGATTGGCCCCACGTCCGCAGCGACGACAAGGCGAGCCGGTCGTGGACGGCGTGGGCGCAGCTCGTCGTGCGCCGGCGCTGGATCGCCGCCGCCGGCGCCGTCGTCGTCCTGGCCGCGCTCGTGTTCGCGGCGACCTCGCTGCAGCCCGGTACCCCGAACGCCAACACGCTCAGCAAGAAGGGCAGCGCCCGGGCCGGGCTCGTCGCGCTCGAGCGCTCGGGGATCGGCGCCGGCGCGCTCCAGCCGATCGAGACGCTCGCGCCGGCCGCCGACGGACAACGGCTGGCGGCGACGCTCAGCAACATCCCAGGCGTCCACGGCGCGTTCACCGCCACGGGTCCAGCCTGGCAGCGCGACGGCACGACGGTCGTCGACGCGATCCCCGTCGCCGACGGCTCGACCTCGGCCGGACGCGACACGATCACGGCGGTCAGGACGGCCGCTCACGCCACCGCCGCCGGCGCCCGCGTCGGCGGGATCGGTGCCGAGAACGCCGACTTCGTCTCGGCGATCTACGGCAGCTTCCCGGTGATGATCGGGCTGATCGCGGTCCTGACGTTCCTGCTGCTCGCGCGTGCGTTCCGCTCGCTCCTGCTGCCGCTCAAGGCGGTGATCCTCAACGTGATCAGCGTCGCGGCCGCGTGGGGCGTGATCACGCTCGTGTGGCAGGAGGGCCATGGCTCCAGCATGTTGTGGGGAATCGCGGCCACCCATTCGGTGAGCGCCTGGATCCCGCTGATGGTCTTTGCGTTCCTGTTCGGCCTGTCCATGGATTACGAGGTGTTCATCCTCTCCCGGATGCGGGAGGAGTACGACCGGACGGGGTCCACCGACGCCGCCGTCGTGCGCGGAATCGGCCGCACCGGGCGGCTGGTCACGAGCGCCGCGCTGATTCTGTTCCTCGCGTTCGTGTCGATGGCCTCGGGTCCAGAAACCGACGTGAAGGTGTTCGCCACCGGCCTCGCCGCCGGGATCCTGCTCGACGCGACCGTGATCAGGGCGCTGCTCGTGCCCGCGATCGTGTCGCTGTTCGGACGCTGGAACTGGTGGCTGCCGGCCCGGCCGGCGCGGTGGCTACGGGTCGAGCCCTCCTTGCCCCCACGGGCGGCGACGGAAGGTGCGCGGGGCTGAGGCGCCAGCCCAGCTCCGCGCCCCGTCGCCGTCCGATCGTTACTTCGCTTCCTGACGCGGCTCGACGAACGGCTCGTCGTCGGCCGCACGCCCGGCGTCGATCGCGCGGCCGCGCTGGACCTCGGCGTTGAGCTCGGCGCCCAGCAGGATCGCGACGTTCGAGATCCACAGCCACACGAGGAAGATGATGATGCCGGCGAGCGCGCCGTAGGTCTTGTTGTAGGAGCCGAAGTTCGAGACGTACAGCGTGAACAGCGCGGACGCGATCACCCAGATCAGCACGGCGAACAGGCCGCCGGGGCTCAGCCACCTGTGACCCGGGTGCTTCACGTTCGGCGCGGCCCAGTACAGGAGCGAGAACATGATGCTCACGACGAGCAGGAGCACGGGCCATTTGGCGATGTCCCAGACCGACACCGCGGTGCCGCCGACGCCGAGCAGATTCCCGACCTGCCTCGCCAGTCCACCGGTGATGACGACGGCGAGCGAGCTCACCGCCAGCAGCACCATCAAGACGAGCGTGAGGCCGACCCGCACCGGGATCGTCTTCCAGATCGGGCGACCCTCCTCGATCTCGTAGATCGCGTTCGAGGCCCGCATGAACGCTCCGACGTAGCTGGATGCCGACCACAGCGCACCGACGATGCCGATGACGAACAGCGCGCCGGCGGCGCCGCGGTCCTTGGCGAGGCCCTGGACCGCGGTGGTGAAGATCTGCCGGCCGGCACCGGGCGCGTGCTTCCCGAGGTTGTCGATCAGCGGCTGGGTCGCCGATGGCCCGATCAGTCCGACGATCGCCAGGAGCGCGATGATCGCGGGGAACATCGCCAGGATCCCGTAGTAGGTGAGCGCGGCGGCCCAGTCGCTGAGGTTCTTGCTCTGGTAGCCGGCGAAGGTCCGCTTCAGCACTCCCATCCACGAGCCGCCACGGCGCTCCGTCCGCCCCTCCCTCGGCTCGGAGTCCTCAGCCTGGCCGTCGTTCGTCCCTCGGCCGCTGACCGCCGCGTGCTCGTGCTCTTGCGTTCCCCGCGCCATGCGACCTCCTCGGTTTAACCGAGGGCTTCCCGGCGCCCACGAGCCTAAACGACTACAGAGGCGTCGTGTATGCCCCGGTGATCCCGCCATCGACGAGGAACGCGGTGGCGTTGACGTAGCTCGACTCATCGCTGGCGAGGAACACCACGGCTCCCGCGATTTCCTCGGCGCGCGCGAAGCGCCCCATCGGCACGTGGACCATCCGCCGCGCGGCCTGCTCCGGGTCCGCCGCGTAGAGCTCGCGGAGCAACGGCGTGTCGACCGGCCCCGGGCACAGGGCGTTGACGCGGACGCCGCGGCGGGCGAACTCGACCCCCAGCTCGCGCGAGAGGGCCAGCACCCCGCCCTTCGACGCGGTGTAGGAGATCTGGGAGGTCGCGGCGCCCAGCACCGAGACGAACGACGCCGTGTTGATGACGGAGCCGCCCCCGCCATCGAGCAGGCGCGGAATCCCGTGCTTGCAGCACAGGAACACGCTGCGGAGGTTGACGGCCTGGACCCGCTCCCACGCCTCCAGCGAGGTGTCGAGTACCGATGCATCGTCCACCGGCGAGATCCCGGCGTTGTTGAAGAGCACGTCGATCCGGCCGAGCTCCTCGCGGACGCGCCCGAACAGAGACGCCACTGCGCCCTCATCGGCGACGTCCGCCTGCAGTGCCAGCGCTCCGACCGAGTGCGACACGAGGTCGACGCCGACCACGTGCGCGCCCTCGCGGTCGAACGCCGCGGCGGTGGCGGCGCCGATGCCGCCCGCCGCGCCGGTGATCACGCAGACCTTGTCCTGCAGTCGCCCGCTCACGTGGCGTAGTAGATCGATTTGACCTCGGTGTACGCGTCGAGCGCGTGCGGTCCGAGCTCGCGGCCGTAGCCGGACTGCTTGAACCCGCCGAACGGCGTCGTCACTCGCACCGAAGTATTGGAGTTGATCGACAGCACGCCGGTCTCGACGGCTCGGGCCATCCGCAGCGCTCGCGCGCCGTCGCGGGTCCACACCGAACCCGACAGCCCGTAGATCGTGTCGTTGGCCAGCCGCACGGCGTCCTCCTCGTCGTCGAACGGGATCACGGTCGCGACCGGCCCGAAGATCTCCTCTCGGACCGCGCGGGCATCCGGCGCCACCGGGCACAGCACGGTCGGCGGGAACCAGTATCCGGCGCCGGACGGGGCCGTGCCGCGCACAGCCACCGGCGCCTCCCCATCGACGTACGACGCCACCGTCTCGCGCTGACCCTCGGAGATCAGCGGCCCCATCTGGGTGGCCTCGTCGAGCGGGTCGCCGACGCGCAGACGCTGGACCTCGCCCGAGAGCAGGTCCATGAACTCGTCCAGCACCGACTTCTGCACCAGGATCCGCGACCGGGCGCAGCAGTCCTGCCCGGCGTTCCCGAACACCGCCGGCGGCGCCGCGGCGGCGGCGGCCTCGAGGTCCGCGTCCGCGAAAACGATGTTCGGAGACTTGCCACCGAGCTCGAGCGTGACCCGCTTGATCGTCGCCGCCGCGCCGGCGGCGATCGACCGCCCCACCGAGGTCGAGCCCGTGAACGCGATCTTCGCCACATCCGGGTGCTCCACGAGCCGCTGTCCACACACGCTTCCCGGTCCGGCGACCACGTTCACGACCCCGTCGGGTATCCCGGCGTCAGAAGCGATCGAAGCGAATCGCAGCGCGGTCAGCGGCGTCAACTCGGCCGGCTTCAAGACGACCGTGTTCCCGGCGGCGAGCGCCGGCGCGAGCTTCCACGAGGCGATCGTCAGCGGAAAGTTCCAGGGCACGATCAGCCCGACGACGCCCAGCGGCTCGCGGACGGTCCACGCCTGCCCCCCGGTGACCGGGATCGTGTCTCCGAGCAGCCGCTCGGGCGCGCCCGCGTAGTAGCGAAATGTAGACACGACCATCCCCATCTCGCCGCGGGCGTCCGCGATCGGCTTGCCCGCGTTGCGCGCTTCGAGCACGGCGAGCTCCTCCAAGCTGTCTTCGAGCGCGTCAGCGAGGCCGTGCAGCAGAGAGGCCCGCTCGCCTGGCGAAACATCGCGCCACGCCGGGAACGCCTCCCGCGCCCAGGCGACCGCCTCGTCGACCTCGGCCGCGCCGGCGCGCGGGACCGTCGCGAGTACCTCGGCGGTCGCCGGCTCTATGACGAGAGTGCTCCGCGAGTCATCCCGACTCGCGTTCTGATGGAGACCCTCGGGCTCCGGCCTCGGGTGACCGCTCGGCTTCGCCTCGCTCATCCGCGCTCGAACATGCGGCGACGCTCGTAGTCGGTCACGACCTGGTCGTACAGCCGCTGCTCGGTGCGGCCGTAGTTCAGGTAGTGACGCCACACTTCGTCGCCAAAGGCGGTGCGGGCGAACACGCTGCCCTCCCACAGATCGACGGCCTCGCGAAGGCTCGACGGGAACGGCTCGGCCTGCGCGGCCTCATAGGCGTTGCCAACGAGCTCCGGACCGGGATCGGTCGCCAGGTCGATGCCATCCAGTCCGGCGGCGAGCAGGGCGGCGTACCCGAGATACGGGTTGACGTCAGCCCCCGGAATCCTGCACTCGACGCGCCGCGATTGGCCATGGCCGACGATCCTGAAGCCAGTGGTGCGGTTGTCGCGCCCCCACGAAATCGACGTGGGGGCCCAGCTCTCGGTGGCGTAGCGCTTGTAGGAGTTGATCGACGGGGCGATCATCAACGCCAGCTCTCGGATCCGAGCGCGCATCCCGCCGAGGTAGTGGCGGAAGACGTCGGTCTCGTCGTGCCCGTCCACGAACGCGCTCTCGCCGCCAGCGGTCACGAGGCTCGAGTGGATGTGGCACGAGCTGCCGATGTCCTTCTCCGAGGGCTTGGCCATGAACGTCGCCGAGATCCCGTTGAGGAACGCGATCTCCTTGACGCCGTTCTTGTAGATCGTGTGCCTGTCGGCCGAGGTGACGGCATCGGCGTAGCGGAAGTTGAGCTCGTGCTGCCCGTACCAGGCCTCGCCCTTGGAGAACTCGACCGGAATCCCCGCGCCCTGCATTCCGCGGCGAATCTGCCCGAT
Source organism: uncultured Solirubrobacterales bacterium (assembly GCA_963810015.1). GTDB lineage: Bacteria > Actinomycetota > Thermoleophilia > Solirubrobacterales > Solirubrobacteraceae > Palsa-465. Next base: position 657,790 of record CAWEMC010000024.1, on the reverse strand, counting down.
AATCGCCTCGTCCATCGTCGTGGCGAGGATGTGGTAATCGAGGATGTACGGGATCGTCGGCGTCAGGCCCCGGTAGTCGAGCTCGTTCGCCTCGGCATAGCTCTGCTTGTAGAGATAGAACTCGAGCTCGGAGGCGAACATCGGGGTGTAGCCCGTCTGCCGCGCCCGCTCGTATTGGGCGATCAGCACCTGCCGGGGCGAGGCCGCCACCGGCGAGCCGTCGTGGTTCGCCACGTCGCAGAGGACCAGCGCGGTCCGGTCGAGCCACGGAATCCGCCGCAGCGTCGAGAGATCCGCGCTGAGCGCGAAGTCGCCGTAGCCCTTCTCCCAGTTCGCCATCTCGTAGCCGGGTACCGGATCCATCTCCATGTCGAGCGCGAGCAGGTAGTTGCACCCCTCGATCCCGTGCTCGGCGACCTCGTCCAGGAAGAAGAACACGTCGATCCGCTTCCCCATGAGGCGCCCCTGCATGTCGGTGAAGGCAGCGAGGACGGTATCGATGCTTCCGGCCTCCGCCTCGGCCCGGAGCTCGTCGAACGACAGCATCCCCTGCGTTCGTCCGGGCCCGCCGGGACGGGCCCCGTTGGTCGCTTGGCCAGCGATGCTCACAGCAGGCTCCATGTGCTTCTCCTCGCTATTCGGCTGCGGTACCGGCGGGCTCGGTCGGGGCGCTCGGTGGTGACCCGCTCGCGTCGAAGTCCGCCTCGTCGATCGTTCGCACCGGCCCGTGGTAGCGCTTCTTGGCGCCGCCCCACCACCACCAGATCCCGACGAGCAGTCCGATGACCAGGACGAGCGGCGAGTAGTTGAACGCCGTCCAGGTGAAGCCGGGATTCCACGGGGCTCCGACCGCCGTCGTCGGGCCGTCGAGCGAGTACACGACCAGCACGACGAAGGCGATCGCCAGGATGTTGACCCACTTGTAATGGCGCCCAAGCGTCCACGGCCCCGGACTGAACTTGTCGCCCTGTCGCAGACGCAGGTAGACGGGGATGATGTAGGCCAGGTAGAGGCCGACGGTGCAGATCGCGGTGATCGCGAAGTACGCCCACGGGACGCCGGTCTTGGTGCCGAAGTACGCCGGGATCGTGATGATCAGCGAGACGATCGAGACCGCCAGCACCGCGTACAGCGGCACTCGCTTGATGGTGACGCGGCGGAACAGCGCCCAGCCGGGCATCCCGCGATCGCGCGAGAACGCGTACCAGGTGCGCGAGGCGCTGGTCAGGCCGGCCGCCCCGCAGAACAGCTGGCCCACCGTGCAGATGATCAGCACCAGCTTCGCCGCCCAGGCGCTCAGGCCCGTCTCGATCACCGGGATCGAGCCGCCGCCGAGCTTGGTGATGGCGGGCACGTGGGTGGCCGCGAACAGCAGCGCGAGCAGCACGGCCCAGCCGGCGAGCGCGGAGTAGAACACCGAGCGCCACACGCCCTGGGCCGCCGCCCTGGCAGCGCCGCGCGTCTCCTCCGCCGTGTGGGCCGACGCGTCGTAGCCCGTCTGCGTGTACATCGTGAGGATGAAGCCGAGGGGCAGCACGTAGAGCCAGAAGAAGGGGCCCGTGGTCGCGCCACCGTGGAAGCCGGTGTTGTTGAACCGCTGTCCGAACACGAAGCTGAGGCTCTGGTGGTGGCTCGGAACGAACGCGACGAGGGCGATGATCACGACCACGCCGAGCACGTGCCAGCCGACCGAGATGTTGTTGAAGATCGCCAGCAGCCGGTCGGCGAAGATGTTCACGACGGTGTAGCCGACCAGGATGATCAGGAACAGCAGGAAGTCCTGGTGCAGGATTGTGGTCGGGTTGGCGGTGGCGAAGTTGATCCCGAGGACGTTTAGCCCGTAGAGCGCGAGCGTGGCCTGGAGGAAGAACGCCGCCCCGTAGCCGACTCCCGCGACGATCCCGACCAGCCCCACGATGTTGAACCAGCCCGTGATCCAGCTCCAGCCCGGGCTGCCGAGCTTGGCCGACCACCAGTACGGGCCGCCCGCGGTCGGAAACGCCGACGTCAGCTCGGCCATCGAGAACGCGACCAGGAGCACGAACGCGCAGAGCACGGGCCACCCGATCGAGATCGCGATCGGCCCGCCGGCATTCCACGCAAACCCGAAGTTCGTGAAGCATCCAGCGAGGACTGAGATGATCGTGAACGAGATCGCGAAGTTGGTGAAGCTGCTCCAACCGCGATGCAGCTCCTGCTTGTAACCGAGGTCGGCGAGCTCGCGCTCGTCCGCTCCCATCTGCCCGGTCGCATCGGGCTGTCCGACTACATCAGCCACGTCTTACCTCCCCAGGTCCGGGTCACGAGTGCGCTCGCCCCTCAATGGTGTGAAGTTCGCACCTAATGTCGGCGCGACGATACGCTTGGCCCCGGACCGTGTCAACAGCTCTGGGGCAAGACGTCGAGGTTGCGGTCATTGGCGCCGGTGTAGTCGGCTGCGCGGTCGCACTGGCGCTCGCGCGCCGAGGCGTGAGCACCGCCCTCCTCGAGGCCGAGCCCGAGCCCGGGCTGGGCGCGAGCGGGACGAATTCGGGGCTCCTGCACACCGCCTTCGACTCGGCGCCGGGCGAGCTCGAGACCGACATGATCCTCGCCGCGGCGGCGATCCGCGACGCGGTGATCGACGCTCTGGGGATCCCGGTGTTGGGGTGTGGCGCGCTGATTCGCCCACGGGATGAGCCCGAGCGAGAAGTCGTCGGCGCGCTCGCCGAGAACGCCCGCCGCAACGGCGTGACGGCGTACGTGCGTTCCGACGGCGCGCTCGAGGTTCCGACCGAGGCCGTCACGGACCCCGTCGTGTACACGCTCGCGCTCGCCGGCGCCGCCGAGCGCCACGGCGTCCAGCTGCGCACGGGCGCGCGGGTGTACGAGATCGACCGCGCCGGCGACACTTTCGGGGTTGACGCCGAGACGGACGAGACGATCCGCTGCCGCGTCGTGGTCAACTGCGCCGGGCTCGAGGCCGACTCGGTGGCCCGCTTGCTCGGCGACGACTCGTTCGACATTTACCCGCGCAAGGGCGAGTTCCTGGTCTTCGACCCGCCGGAGGGAGAGCCGCTCGACACGATCCTGCTGCCGGTGCCCACGGAGCGCACCAAGGGCGTACTCGTGTTCCCGACCATCGACGGTAAGGTGGTGGCCGGCCCGACCGCGATCGATCAAGAGGACAAGGGCGACTGGTCGGTCCGACCGCAGGCGCCGGAGGAGATCATCCCCAAGGCCACCGCGATGTATCCGCCGCTGCGCGGCGCAGAGCCGATCGCCACGTACGCGGGTCTGCGACCGGCCGGCCGTAGCTCCAACTACGTGATCGGCCCGTCGCCGTCGTGCCGCGGGCTCGTCAACGTCGCCGCGATCCGCTCCACAGGCCTGACCGCATCGCTCGGGATCGGCGAGCGGGTAACCGAGATCGTCGGCGCCCTGGGAATCAGGCTCGGCCCGGAGCGACCGCTTGAGCCGGCCGCGCCCCCGCCCACCAGTCGTCCATGGTGGCGCCGGACACGAGAGTTCAGAGAGGCCCAGGCCGCATGACGCTGCTGCTCGGGATCGACGAAGGAACGTCCGCCGTCAAGGCGGCCGTCTACGACGGCGACCTGCGAACCGTGGCCGAGGCCCGCCGCGAGAAGCCGCTTTCGCATCCGCGACCCGGCTGGGTCGAGCAGGACCCGCAGGACGTCTTCGCGGCCGTCGTCGAGGCGGTCCGGGAGGTCCTGGAGCAGGCGCCGGCGCCGATCACCGCGTGCGGCCTCGACCACCAGGGCGAGTCGATACTCGCCTGGGACGCCGAGAGCGGAACGCCCCTCACCCCGGTCATCACGTGGCAGGACAAGCGCTCGCAGGAGATCCTCGACCGGCTCGAGGCCGACGGCCGTGGCGCAGAGATCTCCGAACGCAGCGGAATGCCGCTCGACCCCTACTTTTCGGCGGGAAAGATCGCCTGGCTGCTCGAGCACGACGCGACCGTGGCGACGCACCTCGCCGCCGGGACCGCACGCATCGGCACCGTCGACTCCTTCCTTTGCGATCGGCTCGGCGCCGGCTTCGCCACCGACCCCTCGACCGCTTCGCGGACGCAGCTCGGAGCGCCCGAATGGGACCCGACCCTTCTCGAGATCTTCGGAGTGCCGCCACAGGTGCTGCCGGCGATCGAGGACACCGTGGGCGACCTCGGCACGCTCAGTCATCCGTCGTGGCCCGCGGAGCTCGCGCTCCGGGCGCGCTGCGTCGACCAGCAGGCGGCCCTCGCTGGAGCCGGATGTGTGAAGCCGGGCCTCGTCAAGGCGACGTACGGGACCGGCGTGTTCGTGCTCGCCCACGCCGGCGATCAGCGCCCGCAACCCACCGGCGGGCTGCTGCCGACCGTGGCCTGGCGCGTCGGCGGCCGCGTGGAGTGGGCGATCGACGGAGGCGTGTTCACGGCCGGCGCGCTGCTCGAGTGGCTGAGCCGGGACCTGGGCCTGGCGGCCGATCCCGCGGGGCTGGCCGCCGAGGCGGCGACGGTCGAGGACTCCGGCGGCGTGCGCGTGCTGCCCGCGCTCGCCGGCGTCGGGGCTCCGTGGTGGGTGCCAGACGCGCGCGCCGTGATCTCCGGCCTCACCGCCGGTTCGCGCCCGGCTCATATCGCCCGCGCGGCGATCGAGTCGATCGCCTGGCGCGTCGCCGACGTGGTCGGCGCCGTGCGCGAGAGCGTGCCGGTCGAGGCGCTGCGCGTCGACGGTGGCCTGACCCGGGATCCGACGCTCCTCCAGCTTCAGGCCGATTTCGCCGGCGTCCGCGTCCAGCGCGGGGCGGTCGACGCGACCGCGACGGGAGCGGCCGCGCTGGCCGCCGTCGGGGCGGGCGTGTGGCCATCGACGCTCGAGATCGCGGACCGGATCCCGGTCGGAGAGACGATCGAACCCCGTCGAGACGATCGGTGGCGCACCGCCGAGCACGAGCGATGGCGCGCGTTCGTCGAGCAGGCCGCCCGCCTGTAAGACCTCAGATCAAACCGGCGAGGATGTGCTCGGTGCCCTCGATGTGCTCGCGCATCACCCGGACGGCTCGCAGCGAGTCTCTGCGCCGCAGCAGCCAGACCAGCTTGCGGTGCTGCTCGTTCGAGTGCAGCAGCACCTCGGGCGGATGGGCGATGAGCGTGATCAGGTCGCTTACCTGACCCTGTACCTCGGTCATCTCGCTGATCAAACGCGGTGACCCGGCCGCCTCCGCGATCCCGATGTGGAAGCGGATGTCGGCCCGCCGATAGTCGTCGAACGGCGGCGCGCTCGCCACCTCGGCCATCCGCGTCACGAGTTCGTCGAGGCGGTCGAGCTGCGCCGGCTCGGCGCGCTCGGCGGCGAGCAGCGTGGCCCCCGCCTCGATCGCCACCCGGAATTCCAGAACCGCCCATGCGCCCGCCCCGAGCGGCTGTTCATCGACGCCGGCGAGCGGCGGTCGCTCGGTCACGAACGTCCCGCCCCCGCGACCGCGGTGCGAGACCAGGTGGCCGCTCTGGACGAGCGCCGTCAGCGCCTGCCGGAGCGTGCTCCGCGAGATCCCGAGCTGGTCGGCGAGCATGCGCTCTGCCGGAAGCTGGCTCCCGGCCGGCAGGATCCCGGCGCGGATCGCCGTCCCCAGCCGCTCGACGGTCTCTTCGAACGTCGTCGGGGGGCGGACGGGCTTGAAGACCGATTCCACCGCAGCGTCCTGCCGCATGGCCGCAAAGGTATAGAACCTGCCCCTTACAAGCTAGGTTACGCACCCGTGGCTGACCTGACGGGAATCGTGGAGTGGCTCGAACCGAGGCTGGGGCCGATCAGCGGTCCGCCGCTGCCACTCGAGGGTGGGATCACCAACCGCAACTACAAGGCGCGGCTCGGCGGGCGCGACTACGTGATCAGACTCCCCGGCAAGGACACGGAGCTGCTCGGAATCAGCCGCGACGCCGAGCGGATCGCCAACGCGGCCGCCGCCGGACTCGGCATCGCCCCGGCCGTGGCGGCCGGGAACGACGACTGCCTCGTCACCGAGTTTCTCGACTGCACCGACGTCGATCCCGATCAGCTGCGGGCCGACCCAGGTGACGTGGCGCGCGCGCTGCGGGCCTTCCACGACTCGGGCACCGAGCTTCCGACCCGCTTCTGGGTCCCCGAGTTGCTCGACGACTACGCCGGCATCGTGGCGGAGCGTGGCGGCACGTTGCCGCCCGAGTACGAGGCGACGCGATCGATCGCCGCGCGCGTCGCGGACGCACTGCCGCTGTCGGCGCCGGCGGCGTGCCACGACGACCTGCTCCCCGCCAACCTCCTCCGCGTGAACCTGGGCGATGGTCAGCGGACGCTGCTGGTCGACTGGGAGTACGCGGGCATGGGCCACCCCCTTTTCGACCTCGGCAACCTCGCGGTGAACAACGAGTTCGACGAAGCGGCGGAGGAGCGGCTGCTGGCGGGCTACTTCGGCGCTCCGGTCACGGACGGCCGGCGCGCCGCGCTGAAGCTCATGAAGATCATGTCCGACGCGCGCGAGGCCGCGTGGGGCGTCGTCCAGGGCGTGATCTCGGAGCTCGAGTTCGACTTCGCGGGGTACGCGCAGAAGCACTTCGATCGCCTGGCGGCCGCAGCCGAGGACCCTCGACTCGGGGAGTGGCTCGATTCCGCGTCCGCGTGAGCTTCCCGAACGCGCGCGCGTGGTGATCATCGGTGGCGGCGTCGGCGGCGCCGCGATCGCCTACCACCTCGCGCGGCTCGGCGAGCGCGACGTGGTTCTGGTCGATCGCAACGAGCTGACGAGCGGCTCGACGTTTCACTCCGCGGGCCTCGTCGGGCAACTCCGCGGCAGCGTCTCGCTGACGCGGATGATGATGGACTCGGTCGATCTCTACCGCCGACTCGACTGCGGATGGGTCGAGTGCGGGGGGATCCGCCTGGCCTGCACCCCCGAGCGCGAGCAGGAGGCGATGCGTCAGGTCGCGTGGGCGAGGACGTTCGGCCTGCCGCTCGAGCTGCTCTCGCCCGAGCAGGCGCGCGAGCTCTTCCCGCTGATGGTGACCGACGGCGTCCGCTGCGCCTCCTATCTCCCGACCGACGGCTACCTCGACCCCTCGCAGCTGACCTACGCGCTGATCGACGGAGCCCGCCAGGGCGGCTGTCGGGTGTTCACGCACACGCGCGTGACGCGGATCGACGTCGCCGCCGGCCGCGTGCGCGGCGTGAGCACCGAGGGGGGCGATCTCGAGGCCGAGATCGTCGTCAACGCTGGCGGGATGTTCGCGGCCGAGATCGGGAGGATGGGCGGGGTACGGGTGCCGGTGGTTCCGTTCGCGCACGAGTACCTGGTGACTCAGCCGTTTCGCGAGCGCGCCGCCGGCGATCACCTGCCAACGCTGCGCGACCCGGATCTCCTCATCTACTTCCGCGAGGAAGGAGCGGGTCTCGTGATGGGTGGCTACGAGCGCCACAGCGCGCCGTGGTCGCTCGACGAGCACTCACTCGATCGAATTCCCGGAGATTTCAACGGCCGTCTGCTCGAGGAGGACTGGCCGCGGTTCGAGGAGATCGCCGGCAACTCCGCCCGCCGCGTCCCGGAGATGGAGGACGTCAAGGTCACGCGGCTGATCAATGGCCCGGAGGCGTTCACGCCCGACAACGAGTTCTGCCTGGGGGAGACCGAAGTCCGCGGGTTGTTCGTCGCGGCCGGGTTCTGCGCGCACGGTCTCGCCGGAGCGGGCGGGATGGGAAAGCTCGTCGCGGAGTGGATCCTCGCCGGCGAGCCGGAGAGCGACGTCTGGGAGATGGACATCCGCCGCTTCGGTCCGCAGTACCGCTCGCCGAGCTACACGCTGAAACGCGCCAGAGAGGTCTACGAGACCTACTACGACATCCGCTATCCCGGCCACGAGCGCCAGGCCGGCCGGCCGCTGCGAGTCTCGAGCGCGTACGCCTGGCACCGCGACCACGGCGCGGCCTTCGGGGAGAAGTCGGGCTGGGAGCGGGTCAACTGGTACGAGTCCAACATCGGCGACGGCGATCCGGATCTCCGTCCCCGCGGATGGGCGGGCATGCACTGGTCGCCGGCGATCGGCGCTGAGCACCGCGCCACCCGCGAAGCGGCCGGCCTGTTCGACGAGTCGTCGTTCGCGAAGCTCGAGATCTCCGGCCCGGGCGCCGGCGCGCTGCTCGAGGAACTGTGCGACAACCGCGTCGCGCGCGCGGTCGGCGCCATCACCTACACCCAGATGCTGAACCGCCGGGGCGGGATCGAGTGCGACTTCACGGTCACGCGCGTCGGGGAGGAGCTGTTCCAGATCGTCACCGGCACCGCGTTCGGAAATCACGACGCCGGCTGGATCCGCCGCCACCTGCCCGAGGACGGCTCGGTGCAGCTGACCGACGTGACCTCGCGGTGGGCGTGCTTCGCGTTGTGGGGGCCCAGGTCGGGTGAGATCCTGGCGCCGCTGACATCCGACGCGCTCGACTTTCCCTACATGTCGATGCGCGAGCTGACGGTCGGCGACGTCCCCGTCCGGGCACTGCGGGTCACGTTCGTCGGGGAGCTCGGCTGGGAGCTGTACTGCCCCGCCGAGTACGGCGCCGGGTTGTGGCGGGCGCTGTGGGACGCCGGCGAGCCGCTCGGCATGCGCGCCGGCGGCTATCGGGCGATCGACTCGATGCGGCTCGAGAAGGGCTACCGCGTGTGGGCGGCGGACATCACGCCCGACGAGACCCCTTCCGAAGGCGGGCTCGGGTTCTGCGTGCGCTCGGACAAGTCGTTCATAGGCTCTGACGCGCTCGCAGGGGCCGAGCCGCGCCGGCGGCTGCGGTGCCTGGTGCTCGACGACGCGCGCTCGGTCGCGCTCGGAAACGAGCCGGTGCGAATCGAAGAGAACATTTGTGGACGGGTCACGAGTGGCGGCTACGGCTACACGGTCGAGCGGTCGATCGCCTATGCGTATCTCCCGCCTTCGGTGGAAGTGGGCGCGTCGGTCGAGGTGGACATCTTCGGCCGCTGGGTGGCCGGCGAGGTCGTGCGCGAGCCGCTGTTCGACCCGCGTGGCGAGCGCGTCCGCGCGCCGCTACGCTAGCGCGCCTCATGTCTCTCACGGTCGTTGGATCGATCGCGTTCGACGCGGTCAGGACCCCGTTCGGCAATCGCGAGCGAATGCTCGGCGGCTCCGCCGTCCATTTCGCGCTGGCGGCCGCGTTCTTCGACACCGTGCACGTGGTCGGTCCGGTCGGCGATGACTTCGGCGAGGCCGAGTACGCAGTGCTGCGCGCGCGCGGCATCGACACCAGCGACATCGAGCACGTCCCGGGCGGCAAGACGTTCTTCTGGCGCGGCGAGTACGGCTGGGACCTCAACACGCGGGAGACGCTTGACACCCAGCTCAACGTGTTCGCGGAGTTCCAGCCCAAGCTCTCCGAGGTCTCCAGCAGCGCCGACGTCCTGTTCCTGGGCAACATTCAGCCCGACCTCCAGCGCGAGGTGCGAGCCCAGTGCGCCGCGGCGCGGTTCGTGGCGCTCGACTCCATGAACCTCTGGATCGACATCGCCCGCGACTCGCTGATCGAGACGATCGCCGGCGTCGACTGCCTGATGCTCAACGACGCCGAGCTCCGGCAACTGACCCGCGAGCCGACGATCATCCGGGCCGCGCGCCAGGTGCGCGAGTGGGGCCCGAGCGTCGTGGTCGCCAAGCAGGGCGAGTACGGCGCGGCTGTGCTGACCGAGGACGGGTTCTTCGGCCTCCCCGCCTTCCCGCTAGAGACGGTCGTCGACCCCACCGGCGCCGGCGACTGCTTCGCCGGCGGCTTCATGGGCTACATCGCCGCGCATCCCGACGGGGAGATCGACGACGACACCCTCCGTGGCGCGATGGCGTACGGAACCGCGCTCGCCTCGTTCAACGTGGAGGAGTTCGGGGTCGAGCGGGTGGCCAGGCTGACCCCCGACGAGGTCGCCGAGCGCGTCTCAGAGCTCCAGCGGATCACGAGCTTCGTCGAGAAGCGGATCGCGCTGCGCGACTGACTAGCTGCGGGTCATAAGGACTCTCCGGAACCCTGCTCGGCGGGCGACCCGGCAAACGGCGCTGGGGAAGGGGAAGGGGCGGGCGCCATCTCACCCGCCCAGAAACCTGCACAGCACGACAATCCCGGCCCGGATGGCGAGGCCTGTCGAGCTATGCATGAAGAGCATGCGTACTACGACAGGGCTCGGGTCTGGCGCCGGCGTTGTCGTGTTATGCAGGTTTTCCGTGACTCTCTCGGCACAAAGTCGCCGGTTTGGCGCAGAACACCGTCGACCACTGGCTCCGCCCGCCCCGCCGGCAACCCTCACCCACCCTCCTTCCCTGCGCCGTTTACCGAGCCGACCGCGCGCTACTCGCGCACTCGGAGGTCCACCGCCCTCCGTGGGCAGGACAACGAGGTAGGGCTAGACGACGAGGGTCTCGCGGCGGAGAACCTTGCCGCCCTTTGAGAGCGTGAGCGTGTAGCGCCCGCGCGCCAACCCCCGGCGCAGCCGCAGCGTGCCCTCGGTGCCGGCGGTCCCCATCCGCACGACACCGCTAGCGTAGATGCGCCCAGCGCGCGATAGCGTCGCCTTCACGATCTTGCCCGTCGAGGTGAACTTGACCGTCCCGGACACGAGCTTTCCGGTGCACTTCTGCTCGGTCTTCTTGCCTTTCTTGCCCTTGCCGCGCTTTTTGACCTTCACTTGCTTGCACACGACGAGCTCCACCTTGCCGGCCGCGCCCTGTTTGCCCGTGGCTCCGCTCGGCCCAGGCGGGCCGGGCGGTCCTTGCGCTCCGGTCGTTTGACTCGAGGTTGGAGCTCCGTTGGTCGTGTTCCCGAACACGCTGTTGTCGGCGCCGATTGAGACGATGCCGCCCCCGTTCAGCGCCTGAAGCCCGACGCCGTTGCCGACGATCAGATCGCTCGCCAGGTCGTTTGTCGCGGTGGCGCCGTTGGACGAGATCCCGGCCCCGGTGTTCGTCGAAGATGAGGTGCTCGCGGAATCGATCTCGATCGTCCCAGTCCCGGTTGCGCCTGTGCCACAGCTAGCGGTCGAGAACGCCGCGATCGAGACGCCCGCCGCGATGCCGCAGCCGTTGTTTTCGATCTGCGAGTTCTCGATCACGACCCGACCCGATTTGGACCCCGGAGCGACCGCGAGGACGCCGTCTTGCGCGTTGTCGTGGATGGTCGAGTTCTCGATGTAGAGGCTCGGGGCCGGGGCGCCGGTCTCAGTCGGAGGAGTCGGGGCGAAGGCGACGCCGTTCTGGCCGAATCCGTAGATCTCGTCATTCTCAAGTCTGACCGAGCCGGCGTGTTGGACGAGCACTCCGTTCAGGCCGGCGCTAGCGCCCGCTGACAGGCCGAGGCCGTCGATGTCGAGCCCCTTGAGCGTGACGACGTCCCTGTCCGGATCGCCTGGGGCGACGTCCGATGACGTGTTGATCACGATGCCGTTCGTCCCGGCGACAAGCACGCCAGCCGTCACGCCGACCGCCGAGATCGTGATCGATTTCGTGATCGTCACGGCGCCGAACCCGCCGGAATCGAGGACGTTGATCTCCCCGCCCTGGTCGGTCTTCGCGATCGCGCCGGCGAACGTCTTACACGGCGCGGTGCGGCTGCACGGATTCGCGTCGTCGCCGACGCCGGAAACCCACGTCCGCGTGGCCTGCGCCACGGCGGAGCCGGGCAACGCCAGCGCGACGACGAGCACCGCAAGCGATAGCAACCGACGGCGTCCCACGACACCCATTGGTGCTGACCCTATTCGCTTTCGCGCACCGTGGCAACCGTTCCGCCGGCTCCGATACGCCAGCCGTGACATCCAGCGCCGATCAGGGTAGGATCGTGCGCGTTGTGACGTGGGGATTTTTGTGGTTGATGCTGGCGCTGAAGGTTCCGATCGCTGCCCTGATCTACATCGTGTGGTGGGCGGTCAAGCAGACGCCTGAGGAGTCGCCGTCATCCGACGACGACGGCGGTATCAAGCGCCATCCGCACCACCCACGGCGGCCGTTCCCGCGCCATCCCCGCCGCGGCCCCCACGGCGACCCTGCCCCGGCGGCGCCGCCGCGCGTGCGGACGGTCCGGGCCCGGGCGCGGACGCTGGATCACTGAGTCCGCGGCGATCCGCGCGAGGAGCAGTTCGGGCTGATGACGGAGCTCAAGGACGAGGGTAACGTCCGCCACCCCGGGTGATACGCGAGGTGAGCCCGACGCCCGTTGAGGTCCTGCGCTTCCAGATCCACCCCTCGGCTCACTCGCGAGCCGTCGCGCGGTGGTTCGCTGGGGAGACGCCTCGGAGGCGCCTTCCTGCGGTTGGACCAGCCGCAGGGACGGGCCGGAACTTGCTCCGCGGCCTCCCGAGGCGTGCATCCCATCGCGCAAGTCTGACGACCGGACGGCCGGCCTCAGTTTGGATTCGAAAACTGCAGCTCCGCGCGCAGCCATTGGGCCGTACGGGTGAGCATCTCGGTGCCGGTGGCGAAGGAATCCGCCCCGGCGGGCGGATAGGCCACGATGCTGACGGCGAGCCCACGCGATGAACCGGGGTCGATGATGCCCGATTGACGCACGAGGTAGCTCCCGGATGGCTCTGGACCCCACCCCCCTTTGAACGCGAGCGGCACCGTGAACCTGCCGGCGCCCAGACCCCAGCTCTCGCTGGGGGTGATGTGCTCCATGAGATGAAGCACGTAGGAGGTCTGCTCGGCAGGTAACAGGCGTCCCAGCGAGAGAGCGCGGAAGAACTTCACCGCCTCGCCCGGAGCCCATTCGGTCTGGCCGAAGGTCGTGACTGCTCCTGGCGGCGGCGGCGCGGTTGCCACGGTCGTTATGCCGTCGCCGCTCGTGCGTAGGAGATTCTGCACGTACTCGCTGGCGCGGACCAATCCGCCTGTGATGGATTCGAGATCGCCGAATAGATCGAGAATCGACTGGTTGTCGGATGCGGTGATCGCCGAATGAGCTTCATTACTCTCGCTGGCGGTCAGGCCCAGAGCGCCTCGGGCCCGCAGGAGCGCCACCAGCACTGGCACCTTCGTGGTGCTCCAGCCGTGGGCGGGGTCGTCGCCGCCGAGAAGCACCTCGGCTCCGCCGCCCACCGGCAGCAGGGCGACTTGCACGCGTCCGGGCAATTCGGAGCCAAGACGAGCGAAAGAGGCCGCCGCATCCCGGGGGAGCAGAGGGGGGACCGTTGCGCTATGGCGCGGCGGCCGGCCGGTCGGAATACGAGCAGGTGTACGTAGAGCTGCAGCGGGACCGGGTGAGCGGCGCGGGAGTCCCTGAGTCCTGGCCGCGCTCGACGGTGAGTGGGACGGCCCCGCGAAGGTGACCACCAGGGCCACTGCCGCCACCAAGGCGACACCAAGGATCCACCAATGTTGCAGCTCGCGGAGAGCTCGCGTCAGCGACACGACCGGTCCGCCCTTATCCCCTTCAGCCCAGCTACAGGCGGGAGCACGATCTCATCCGGATCGGCAGACGGGGGTTAACCAAGGGCGGCACAGCGGATCCGCTTTTCTTCCTGACGTCAAAGTAGTAGCTTTGCTAATCAACGTTGCTAAATGCTCAGTTGTGCGAGGCATGGTTTTGCCGGAGCGCTGGGCCGGGGGCCGCTTGGGATTCGTTCGACAGCCGGACCGGTGGTGATGGGAACGGGCGTGATCGTCGGACACGAGGGCTCCGTGATCAGGCGCCGGGACGTGCGGGTCTGCGCCGCAGATCAGAGATCCCGTTGGCCTATGAGAGGAAGCCATGCAAGGGAGCACATGCACTAACTGCGGCAAGCAGCTTCGAAAAGGCGCGCAGTTCTGTCCTGGGTGTGGGAGCGCTGTCGTTGCGCCAAGCCCTCCTGTCGTTTCCACCGAGGCGCCGACGCAGAGTCACCCGTCCTCCGCTGCCGTGACCGTCACCAGTCCCCCGCAGGTGGGTACGTGTGCCAACTGCGGTAACCAGCTTCGGGGAGGCGCGCAGTTCTGTCCTGGATGTGGGTCCCTGGTCGCTGCAGCAGAGGCGCCGAGGCAGAGTCGGGCGACTTCCTCCGCGGTCGCGGCGATGAGTCCTCCGATTCGCGCCTCCGTGACGACGCCCGTGCGGCCCGCGGCCCCGCCCGACCCTGGCTCGCAGTCGCAGGCGTCCCCTACGCCAGATTCCAGCAATCAGGGAGCATCGATCTCTACGATGACCCCGCCTGCGCCTGCCCCGCAGACTGCTAGGACGTCCGCGAAACCCTCGCCTGCTGATCGGGCGACGCCAAGCGAACCGGTGTTCGCTGATCGGCGGCGACCGCGCCTGAATGATCGACGCGTGCTCGCGGCAGCAGGGGGAGTCCTCGTGCTCATAGTCGCTGCCGTCCTCGTACTTGCGCTCGGCGGGAACAACTCAAAGCACGTCGCCACTGCCTCGAAGCACGCGACGAAGTCCGCTGGCGCTGCTCCCGCCGCGACTTCGACGACGCAAACGCCTGCCGTTGCGGCAGTGACTACCACGACGAGCAGCGCTACGAACGTCGCAGCTCAAACGACGACTCAGCTCGCGACCGTCGATTCGATCCTGAAGCTCGCCGAGAACGGCCGGCAAGCCCTGGCGAACGGCGACATCACCGCGACAATCGCCAATCGCCGCACCGTGCTCCAAGAGCTGAACGCGTTGAAGCCCGACTCCCAGCTCGCCCCCAGCGTCCAGGCGCTGAAAGTGGCCGAAAGCTATTCGTTGCACGCAGACACGACGTGCGGACTGAACTGTTCAGTCAGCGTCGACCAGGGGGCGACCCGGCTCAAGCAGGCCTTCCTGGCTACCTTCAATCCAATCGCCGCTCGGTACAACACGCCCACGTACACGGCAGGGCAGATTTGAGCACAGACATCTGAAGCCCTGGCACGCAATCAGCGTTGTCTTCTCTAACCCGTCTTGTCATTCTCGTCGGCGCACTGCCCTCCCAAGACCGACCGTCGGGGTTAGCATCGGCAAAACTCGTCGACTTGCTCCTTCGATTGGTCCGCGACTTGACGCTCCGCTTGCCTCAGTTGGCTCGCTTCAGCGAGTTCTCGATCGGAGACTGATTCCGTGGTCCGGCCGGTCGTCGTGTGAGCATCACTTGTCGTCCTTCGCGAGCCAGACGGCCGAACGGTTGGACTGGAGCTGGATCCGGTCATCCAGCGGTTTGGCAACCTGCTTGAAGTTGGGGACGAAGCACTGCTGGGCCCCGCCGGGTCCCCACTGAGGGCTGTTCGAGGCCGAGCTGACGGCGATTTGGTGGCCCGCCGGGATCTCATAGGCACGGAGCTCTGCCCGATACGTCGGTTCGCTCTCGCCCTGCCCACGGCGTGGCGTGCTCTGCGTTACGCGACCGTACTCGCGGGCGTCGCCGTCGACTTGGGAAGCGGTGTCTGCGAAGACAGCGAAGCCACTATTACCCGGAGAGGCCGCCCAGACGACCCTAGGCGTATCCAGGGTCTCGTTCTTCCAATCGTCCACCCCGAATTTGCTGTCCGTCGTAGCCTGTTTCATCCTTGCTAGATCCGCAGCGGTTGGGGTGTGGTTGTCGTTCGCCGGCTTGACCGGAGGCCCGCTCTCTGCCGCCTCGATGGCGTTTGACTGTGTGTTGTCCATCGCCACCTGTCCGGCCAACACGTCGTCGCTTCCGGCGCCTCCGGGCTTAACGGGGTCCCCGGTAGCCGCGTTGTCGGCGGCTGCCTGGGCGGCCGCCGCGTTGTCCCGAGCGGCCTCGCCAGCCGCCGCGTTGTTGGTTGACTGGCCGCCATCGCTCGGCGGGTCGCTCTTCGCGGCCTCGACGGCGGTTGACTGTGTGTTGTCGTTAGCTGCCTGTCCGGCCGATACGTTGTCGTTGGCGGGTGGGGGGACGTCGGAGCCTTCCATCGTTCACACCACCGCCCTCTCGCGGATGCCGAGTTTCTCAGCGACGACCTTTGGCCAGTTGGGTGACATCTCCATTGTTTGCGCGGCCATGACGTGCACGAATACACATAGCGCTGCGTGACCGCGCTCCGGCTCCTCTGACGGGAGCGATGAGAAGGCCGCCACCGCTGATCGTAAGTCGGTGGTCAGTCCGTTGTATTCCGATTTCATGTCTTCGCTAGCGAGGCCCGGCTTGACCAGGGCGGCCAGTCGTGTGTCGATCTTGGTCCGCAGCACACCGTCGCGGCTAATCGCCAAGCCGGCGCCGCGGAACTGGCATTTCCGCTGACATGGGGCGCAGAAGGAGAAGGGTGGTTGCACGTCAGCAGACACGGGCTGCGGCGTCGACGCGGTCAGCCGTGGCTTGATCTCGGCAAGGGTCGCCTCGGGATATTCGTCGGCGTAGACCAGCGCCTCACCGGTCGATAGACGGGTCGCGAAACGACTCTGCGCGTCGTCGAAGCCCATCGTCTCCCCGAGGTAACGTCGCTCTTCCTCGGAGGTGAGGCGGTGCATGACCTTCAGGTTCGTGTTCTTGACCGCGTCCTCGACCAGCTTGGACGGGATTTGCTCGGCGATGATTAGCCCCTCGCCGTATTTTCGGTTCTCCGCGAGCGTGTTCGCGAACGCCTCGGCGGCTTTCTCCTTCGCCTGAGCCTCCTCGGCGCCTCCGCTCTTGTGTCCTCGCGCGAGCAGTCGGTGGGCTTCCTCGATGACGGTGACGTGGCGCAGCGTCGCGGACGCGCCTCGCACCGCCTGATAGTTCTCCGTCATCGCATTGAGTAGCAGGGCGATCATCAGGCTCTGCTCATCGCCGGCCCCAAGTGCCTTGAGTTCGAGGATCGTGGGGCGCGCCATCAGTCCTTCGATGTCGAAGCTCTGATCGGTCATGAATGCTGATGCGCACACCCCGACTGTCAGTTGGGTGGCGCGGCGAACGGACGCGGCCTCGATGTTCGCCTTGACCTCGCCGGCGTAGCCCAGCTCGGCGGTTGCGCGGCCCATCGCCCTCATGAACTCCACGGCGGTCGGCCAGAAGCGATCGGGTGTGTCATCCGCGCGCTCCGATGGGAGAATTCCGGCGGTGGCATAGGTGAGGCTCAGCGCTTCCTCGTAGATGCCGGGCAGAGGCTCCCACAGGCCGAACGCGGCTTTGAAACAGTTGAGCAGATTCGCGACATGCTCACCGACGAGCACCCCGGGGGAACTCGGAACGGGTTGAACCGAATGCGGGCGAACGCTCTCGTCTCCCACCGTCCAGATCTGAGCGTCTTCGAAACCCGCCTCCGCCAATAACCGGCGGTAGTCATTAGCGTCGGAGTTCACCGGTTCGATCACCAGGAACGGCACGTGGTGGTCAACCCAGAGCTGGCGCAGGATCTCAAGCACGGTCGTTGTCTTGCCCGAGCCGGTGCTGCCAGCGATCAGAGCATGCTTGTTGAGGCTGTTGACCGGCAGGGTCACCGAGCCGTGTCCGCCGCCGAAGCTCCCGAGCGTGATGATCGGCCCCGGTCGTCTGCAGCTGCTCGACGTGCCCGAAATGGCCGCGCCTCACCCTGAAGCCCGGCACGGTGCCGTCAACCGCGATCGGAAAGCGAAATGCGCAGGCGGCGTCGCGTGCGTCACCAAGCGCGCAAAGGGCCGCGAGCGGGAGTGGTGGAGGGTCGGGCCGCTCCCAGATCTCTGGCCGACCATCCAAGAGCCCGATGTCGAGCGCCGAGAGGTTCCAACGACAGAGATCCTGCTCGTACGCTGTCTGAGCGCGACGAATTGAGTATGAGGAGGAGGCTCGGTTGCCCGACAGGTGGGTCAGCGTCACATCCCCGGGAGAGATCGCAGCACCGATCGCCTCGGAGATCCCGCCCGGTATCGGACCCTCAGCTGTCACCTGGATGCGGATCGCAAACGCTTGGCCGGCGTATCGGCGCGCGTAGTCTTCAAACACCGGCTGAGCGTCGACGGCGAAGGCATCAGGGGGAATCATCCGGTCCCCCTGATAGAGGCCCCCTGGCATACGATCTTCTTTAGCGAGCCTGGCGTAGAAGGTCGCGTAGTGCGTTAGTAGGAGGTTGTACTCGTCCGGTAGCGCCACCGGCAGAAGCGCTACGGACAGCATCAGCGGCACACGGCTGGCGCTGATCGTCGAGTAGAGGTTCGTCCAGTCGGTGTCAGCCCAGTTGAAAGGGACGACCGAGAAGTAGTAGGCGACCCGGGCATCAGCGCGCCGGGGAATGGCGGTCGTCTCGCGCCGGGTGATCATCACGGATTCGGTGCCTCGATCAGAGCCGAATGGCGCCACCCACGCCCCGAGCTCGTCGGTGTCGTCGATCGGCGAGGCGCTCAGGTGGCGCGGGATCGATGCGAGTAGATGTTCACGCCGACCGACGGCGTCCCCCTCATGCCCAGTGGCTTCGGTGTCCCAGGTGCGCCCGAGAAGGGCTATCGCGATCGGCACGGCGGCCCCAGGTTCAACCCTCGTACGGAGGTCCACCAGGCCAAGACGCGGGTCCAGCAGCTGGTTCACAAAAGCGCGCTGTTCGTCAAGTGCCTTGCCCAGCCGCTGGTCTCGATCGAGGCCTTGGTACTCGCGCGCTTCGAGAAGGTTCACAGCGGACTCGATCCGTATCCCGAAGATCGCGGACGGTACGGCTGCGGCGTCGCCATTGACGCGCAACGCGGGCGGCGGAGCGGTGCGCAGCAATGTCGTCACGGCAGCTCTAACTGGTGCCTGGGCGAGAGAGTCCGGCCCATCGTGGCTCGAGGTCCTCCATCGCGCCGAGTTCTTCTACAGCAATCCCAGAGCCCGCCGTGCCCATGCTGCCCGGCTGGATGAGGCCCGCGGCGACGTCCAAGCCCTCCCGAGCAGCTCCGTGGACTGCCTCTCGCAACGCTTTAGCGGAGTCATACCGGTGCACCCAGTGAAGCTCGGAACCGCGTAGCGTGAGCGCTTGGTAGAAGCGCGTCACAAGTACCCAGAGCCAGCGAACTGCTGACAGGCGCCACCACATCGTCCAGCCGACGTAGAGGTCCTGTCCGTACGGAAAGCAGGCGACGAATGCCGGGAAGCAGCTGTCCTGCACATACAGGTATTCGCGGCTCTCGCCACTACCGAACGAGATACGTTGGATCTTGATCCGATCTACGGGTGACTGCCGCTGCTCGAACACCGTCGTGATGTGTTGGAACGCCATTTTGGAGGCGGCACCCTTACCATCGACCATGAACTTCCACTCTGAGATGGACGCCCACACGGGAAACCACCACGCCACGATCCCCGTCACGAGCCACCACAGCCCAAAGAGAAGGACCTCGAGCCCGGTTGACTTCACTATCCTGCCGAACACGAAGATCACGGCGCTGCCGAGTAGGAAGATCAAGAACACGGCCGCCCAGTGTGTGAGGATCGCCTTGAAGAAGCGCGGGTTGATGGGGTCGAGCGTCTCCGCCCCTCCATCCTTGTAGCCAAGGCGCTGGCCAACATAGAACTGGTTGGGAACGGCCTGGCCCTCGAGTTCGCTCTCCTGGACAGCTGGCGGAACGACGATCCCTACCATGCCTGCTTCATCCCGGTGCTCACGCGAAGCGGGCGGCGTCGGGCGTCGCATGGCACGTCCTGATGGTCCGGGAGGCGCGGGACCGACGGGCGGGATCATCGTGGCCGTCGGGGTCGCAGCTTTCAGCGCGGTGCCGCATGCCTGACAGAAGGCGTCACTAGAAGCGGCCTCAGTGCCGCAAGCAGAGCAGGTAGACATTTGCGTTAGCCCCCGGAGTCGTATTCGGCGTGGTTTCTCACACACAAACCGGAGGTCACGCAAAATCATCCCCCAGGACACCGTCCAGGCCCCTTAGAGCAAAGCCGGCACGTAGCTCATACGCGCATGTCCGGATCGCCATGCGTACGATACAGGCCCCGGCGCGGAATAGCTAGGTTTGCATCGACTTAACTGACTATTGACGGCTTTGACTACTGCCGTGTAAGTTTGGACCGGATGCGATGGGCGAGCACTAGGGGGGGCGTCGAACTTCGCTGGGGAAATTGTCCGGGTGAAGGCAGCCAGTCGGCACGTTAGCGGCGCCGGAGATCAGCCGCCGTTGCCGCTGCCGTCGCCCGTGCTTCCGTCGAGCCACTGGCTCACGGCCTTGCTGGCAGGATCGGTGACGAAGTGGTCCTTGACGAAATCCTTCGGATCGTCGACGAGTCCAGTCACCTTGCGCGCCTGGGCCAGGTCTTTGTTGACGTCCTTCGTCGCTTCCGCAACCGCCTTCGGATCTTTGTAGTTGGGGACCAACTCCTGCAGTTGCTTGGCGTCGTCCT
Organism: uncultured Solirubrobacterales bacterium; assembly: GCA_963810015.1. GTDB lineage: Bacteria > Actinomycetota > Thermoleophilia > Solirubrobacterales > Solirubrobacteraceae > Palsa-465. Next base: position 637,567 of record CAWEMC010000024.1, on the reverse strand, counting down.
TGCTGAGCTTCGACAGGGCCTGGTCCGGTGTCACCCCTGCGTCCAGCTCGGCCTGATAGTTGTCAAGCAGGCTCGCGTCATCGAGGGCCTTGTCCAGCTCGTCCCTCCCGAGATCGCCGTTGATGCCGAACCCGAGCAGGACGCCTCCGATTGCAGCTCCGGCGTACTGCTTCTGACCGATGCTGGATACGACGTTCATCCCATCCTCTCCGATCCCCACTCCGGTGGCTCCGGCCTTGATCCCGGAGCTGACGGCGAGGATGCTGCTGTCCGCGCCGGCGTCGATCACGCCCAGGCCGGCCAGCGCCTCTGGGGCCGCCGCCGCCAGGACGATGATCGACGCGTCGACCGAGAGGTCCTCGGTCATATTCGCCAGCGTCGACCAGCTTGGGTCGTCGACGAACGCCCTGACCGCGTCCGGGGTGCTGCTGATCGCGTGCCACAGGTCCTTGCCCGCGTCCTCGATCCAGCGAATCGGCGCCATCGCCTTCGTGAGGTTGCTCTCGTGCGGGGCTGCGGCGGCGAGCGGGCCGATCCGGCTGCTCAGCTCGTAGCCCGCGTCGACCGATTGCTGAAGGATCCGAATACCTCGTGCGCACACGTCGGTCAGCTGGTTCTGGACGCCGTGGATCGCCGCCCACCCGGCGCTCGCGTCCGGATAGCTCGTGTCGAGGACCCAGGCCCACGTTTGTTTGAGCGTGGCCAGCTCGCCCTGAAAGGCGCTGTACTGCGCCTTGAGCCTGAGCGACGTGTCGGCGAACGCGCACAGCGCGCCGAGCGCGTCGGTGTAGGACTGGCTGACCTGATGCAGGTCGGTCGGCAGCCTGCTCAACGATCGGCGGTACTGATCGGCCGCCTCACCATGCCAGTCGGCGGCCTTTGCGTCCTGGAGCCCCTGAGCGGTGATCCCGGCGAGCTGGGCGGTCGAGATGAGCTGCTCCTCGAGCGCCGCGAACGCTCCCGGGGAGGCGCCCAGCAGCTGGGCCACGTACTGGTGGAAGGCCGGATTGTTGGCATACCGGCTGCTGGCCGGGTCGTACTCGGCCTCCCAAGAACGCAGCGACGCGGGCGGAGTCCAGGGTTTCATGGGTCAGGCAGGCAGACGTGCTGGTCGACCTCGACGTAGTACTCGGCCGCGTTTCCGAGCGCCTTGCCGACGTTCTCGATGTTCTGGCCGATCTGTCCAAGCGCCGCGGTCCAGGCCGAGAAGAACTGGGCAAACACCTGGTCGGCGCCATTGAGCTGACCGCCGTGTACGCCCCGCTGCCACGAGTTGTAAGGCGTGGAGGAAGAGGCGTACTGGGCGGTGGGGGCGGCACCGTCTTCAAGCTCGAGGGCGAGTCCGATGACCGCCTGCTGCAGGGCCTCGAGCGTCTCCGGATTGACGACGAACTTGGACATTCTCTCTGCGGCGGTTTCGTGAGTGATGGCCGCACCACGATGATCCGCTCCCAGCGGCGGGTGGGCAATGCGCCCAAGGTATGGAGTTGCCAACACCTCGGCGCAAGCCGCGCCGATCCGCCGCCGCTGGCAGACTTCCTCCATGCCCGACGCCCCCGCTTCTGTCCTGTCCGACGGGACCATCCTTAAATTGGTCGAGGATGGCCGGATCAGGATCGACCCGTGGGATCCGGGGCTGGTGCAGCCCGCCAGCGTCGACCTCCGCCTCGGCGACTCGTTCCGGGTGTTCCACAACCACCGCGCATCGGCGATCGACCTCCGCCGTCCGCCGGAGAACCTGACCGAGGAGGTCCGGGTCCCACAGGATGACTCGTTCGTAATCCACCCGGGCGAGTTCTGCCTGGGCAGGACCCTCGAGTGGGTCGAGCTTCCCGACGACATCGTCGCGAGGATCGAGGGCAAGTCGAGCTTGGGCCGCCTCGGCCTCATCGTCCACGCCACCGCCGGCTTTTGCGACCCCGGCTGGAAGGGCACGCTGACGCTCGAGCTGAACAACCTGACCCGCGTCCCGATCAAGCTCTACCCGGGCCTGCAGATCGCCCAGCTGTCGTTCATGTCGCTCGATCGGCCGGCGCTGCGCCCCTACGGGAGCCCCGAGCTCGGCAGCCACTACCAGGGTCAGCGCGCCGCGACCGAATCGCGCTACGAGGGGGCACGGGGTAGCGCCGCGGATTCGCAGAAAGTTGGATAGGCTCGCGCCACGGTGGTCCCGGTCCTTCTAGCCTCCAGCGAGCCGTCCAAAGTGCCGTGGTACATCGCCGGTCTGCTGCTGGCGCTGTGGGCGGTGACCCTGGCGTGGATCGGTCTATCCCGGCCCGATTTCCCGTACAACCTGCGCGGCCAGCGAGTCGTGATGGGCATCAGCCTCTTGCTCGTCCTGATCGCGCTCGCCGCGGCGATCCTGACGGGCTGACGCCGGGCCTCCCCGACGGCCCGGCTCTCCACCGCACCGCGCATAGGCAACGCCGCGGCTTCGCTTACTCGCCCATATGTCGTGGGTACTAGAGTGATCTGTGGTCGCTCTGCTCGGCCCAGTGCCGGAGAGACCACCCCGGCAACTGCGCGAGAGGAGTGCGATGACCACCGAAACTCAGGAAAAGGATGGCGCCGGCGTAGCCACGGGTAAGGAAACGCTGACGATCATCGACAATCGGACCGGCAGGGAGTACGAGGTCCCGATCGAGGACGAGACGATCCGCGCCATCGAGCTGCGCCAGATCAAGGTCCACGACGACGACTTTGGGTTGATGACGTACGACCCGGCGTACTTGAACACGGCGTCGTGTCGCTCCTCGATCACGTACATCGACGGTGACAAGGGGATCCTCGAGTACCGCGGCTACCCGATCGAGCAACTCGCGGAGAGGTCCTCGTTTCTCGAGGTCGCCTACCTCCTGATCCACGGTGATCTGCCGACACAGCAGCAGCTCGACGAGTGGACGCACCAGATCACGATCCACACGTTCGTACACGAGAACGTCAAGGAGTTCATGCAGGGCTTCCGCTACGACGCGCATCCGATGGGGATGCTGCTGGCCTCTGTCGGGGCGCTCTCGACCTTCTATCCCGAGGCCGCCGCGATCCACGACCATGAGGTGCGCTACCTCCAGGTGATCCGCCTGCTGGCGAAGATGCCGACGCTGGCGGCGTTCTCCTATCGCCACAACCGCGGTATGCCGTACGTGTATCCGGACAACGACCTGTCCTACCCCGGCAACTTCCTCTCGATGATCTACAAGGTCGCCGAGCTCAAGTACGAGCCGGACCCACGCCTCGAGCGCGCGCTCGACGTCCTGTTCATCCTCCACGCCGACCACGAGCAGAACGCGTCGACCAGCGCCGTGCGCAGTGTCGGGTCGACCCAGGTGGACCCATACTCGTCGGTCGCCGCGGGCGTGGCCGCGCTCTACGGGCCGCTCCACGGTGGCGCCAACGAGGCGGTGCTGCGGATGCTGCGCCGGATCGAGACGACCGACAACATCCCCGACTTCATCGAGGGCGTCAAGAACGGCAATGAGCGCCTGATGGGCTTCGGCCACCGGGTCTACAAGAACTTCGATCCGCGCGCCAAGATCATCAAGAAGGCCACCGACGACGTGTTCGAGGTGACGGGCAAGAACCCGCTGCTCCACATCGCCACCGAGCTCGAAAAGATCGCGCTCGAGGACGACTACTTCATCTCCCGCAAGCTCTACCCGAACGTCGACTTCTACTCCGGCCTGATCTACGAGGCGCTCGGCATGCCGGTAGAGATGTTCCCGGTGCTGTTCGCGATCGGGCGCACCAGCGGCTGGATCGCGCAGTGGCTCGAGATGATCGACGACAAGGAGCAGAAGATCGCCCGGCCGCGCCAGATCTACACGGGCAAGCACGGCCTCGACTACGTCCCGATCAACGAGCGTCATTAGTGGGACGGCCGGGCCGCAGCCGGATGACTCCAGCGCGGCCCGGTAAAGCGGAGCCGGATGCGTAGCGGGCCGTGCTGGAGGGCCCGGCCCGGATCGGCGCATGCGCCGATCCGCGGGGGCGCGCATGCGCGCCCCCGGACAGACCTATGACTAACGCGGCGCGCCTGCGAGACGGGCTCGTTAGCGAGCTCAGGTCGCGCGGAGTGATCCGTTCGGAGGCCATCGCCGCCGCCTTCGCCACGGTCCCGCGCGAGCGCTTCATCCCCGAGGTCGTCGCCGAGCAGGGACTCGAGGCCGCCTACCAGGATCGTGCGTTCCCGACCAAGCACGACGGGCAGGGGATGCCGATCAGCTCCTCCTCGCAGCCGGCGATGATGGCGGAGATGCTCGAGCTGCTGGAGCTGGCCCCCGGCCAGCGGGTGCTCGAGGTCGGCGCCGGAACCGGCTACAACGCGGCGGTGCTCTCGCAGCTTGTCGGCGCGCGGGGCCGCGTGACCACCATCGACATCGATCCGGAGATCGTCGGTCGTGCGAAACAGGCGCTGCGCGACGCCGGTTATCGCGCCGACGTGACGAAGGGCGACGGGCGCGCTGGCTTTGCCAAGCACCAGCCGTACGACCGAATCATCGTGACCGCGAGCGCCGACCAGCTCCAGTCCGCGTGGTTGGAGCAGCTCGCGGAAGGGGGCCGGATCATCGTGCCGGTGCGGCTCGACCCCGACGCGGACGCGATCCAGCTGATCCCCATCTTCGAACGCCGCGGGCAGCGGCTGCGCTCGCTCGAGACGACCTCCGGAGGGTTCATGCCGCTGCACGGCGGCGACGGCGGCTGGCGGTCGCCGCCCGCGAGCCTCACCGCCGCGCGTCATCGCCCTGGCAAGCATTCCCAGTACGCGTCGATCAGCGGTGCCCCGGTGGCTCGCATGTCCGACGCCGCGGGACGGCGCCTCCTGGCCGCTGTGATCGACCCGCCGTCGACCCGCAGTCAGGGTCGGAGCGCGGTGGCCCGCGGTCACACGCCGCTGATCTTGATCTATCTGCTGATCGCCATCCCGCATGTGCGACGCGTCTGGGTCCGCCGCGGCAGGTGGCACGGGATCGGGGTCGTGGGCCGCGACGGACGTGGTCTTGCCGTCGTGTCGATCCCCAGCGTGTGGGACCGGAATCCCGATCCGAACGTGGCGCGCGCCCGTTGGCGGATGCAAAGCTACGGCGAGTCCGACGAGCCCCGCGCGGAGCTCGAGCGGTTGCTCGACCGCTGGCGCGCCCTCGAGCGACTCGGCCCGCACGGGCCCGAGATCACGGCGCGCCCGGCTGGCGAGGAGATGCGTCTGAGCCTTCGGTGGCGCCCGGTCCATACCTGATCCGAGCCTGGGCGAGGAACTGTTCGACGCCCTCGGGCGCGACCAGCCGGATCACTCGGGAGGCGTGCAGAGCCTCCGGCCACTCGCGGCGCAGGCGGAAATGGGAGCGAAACGCCCAGACGAACAGCGAGTCACGCGCGAAGACGAGCGACGAGATCGACTCCCTGTTGTCGTTCCACAGCCGCTCGTGGCCCCGCCATCGCCGCCAGCTTCGCCGGACGAGGCGCGGGAACCAGACTCGGATCGGCAGATCAAGCCACACGACCGTGTCCGCCGAGCGCGGCACGAGGTCGCCGATCTTGTGCTGGTAGGTGCCGTCGATCACCCAGCCGTCGGAGGCGAGGATCGGCTCGAGTTCGGCGCGCAGCGCCTCATCCGGCGTCTCGGTCCACCCCGGCCCGTGGACGAGCGAATCGAGCTCGACGAACGGTACCTCGAGGATCCCCGCCAGCTCGCGGCCGAACGTCGTCTTGCCGTTCCCGCTCGCGCTGGCGACCACCGCGACCCGGCGCAGCGGCGCCTCCCGGACGGTCGCGCAGGGCCCGCATCGACTAGAAATCATGCCGTGGACGATGACTGATCCGTTTCTACTCGTGCAGCTCAGCGACCCGCACATCGGCGCCGACTGGGTGGAGTGCGATCCAATCGCCGGGCTGGCTGCGGCCGTCGAGGCGGTAAGAGCGATCCGGCCCACTCCCGGCGCGGTCCTGATCTCGGGCGACCTGGCCGACGATGCCGCCGACTCGCAGTACGCGACGATCCGCGAGCTCCTCGCGCCGCTCGCCGTACCGTTGTTCGTTCTCGCCGGCAATCACGACGACCGCGCTGCGCTGCGCCGCAACTTCGATGTCCCCGGCGCCGGCGATGAGCCGGTCCACTACGTCGCCGACCTGGTCCCGATCCGGCTGGTGGTGCTCGACAGCAAGGTGCCCGGCAGAGACGGCGGACAGCTGGACGCCCAGCAGCTTGGCTGGCTCGAGTCCGAGCTCTCGGCGCGGCCGGACGCGCCGACCGTGATCGCGCTGCATCATCCACCGTTCGACACGGGCCTGCCGGCCTTCGACGCGATCGGGCTCGCACCTAGCGCCACGGCCGCCTTCGCCGGCGTGGTCGGTCCCCACCCGAACGTGCGCCGGATCGTGGCGGGCCACGTGCACAGGTCGATCATCGGGGAGATCCGCGGTCACACGGCGCTCACCGCGCCGAGCACGTGCGCGCAGGCGGTGCTCGACCTCTCCACCGAGGAGCTCGTGATGAGCGCACAGCCGATCGGGTTCGCCGTCCACGCACTGATCGACGGCGAGCTGGTCTCGCACTTCCACGCGCTCGAGGCCCCCACGTGACGCGAGCCCAGCTCAGCGTCTGGCTAGACCAGTACGAACGCGCCTGGAGAACCAGCGGCACCGCCGGGCTGGGACAGCTGTTCAGCGAGGGCGCCACGTACCAGCTCTCGCCCTACGACGAGTCGATCGCGGGTCTCGACGCGATCGCCGCGATGTGGGAGCGCGAACGCACCGGTCCCGACGAACAGTTCACGATGAGTTCCGAGATCGTCGCGATCGACGGAGACACCGCCGTCGTCCGCGTGGCGGTCGACTACTCGGGGCCGCCGGCGCGCGAGTACCGCGACCTGTGGGTGATCAGGTTCGATCAGGCCGGGCGCTGCCAGGCGTTCGAGGAGTGGCCCTTCTGGCCCGAGCAGCCCCGGGCCGCGCTGCCCTAGCGCGCCAGCTCGCCGGGCTCAGGACCGCGGCCGGCGAACTTTGGCGTTCTTGTCCCGACAGGTGGTAGCAAAACGCCAAAGTTCGCGTCGACCCTCTAACTGAAGCCATTTTCTCCCGGTTTCCGGGCGAGAAAGGCATCAGTTGGGCTCCGGACCACGGCCGGCGCCGTACTCGAAATAGGCCGTGACCCAGTCGGCTGGGGCCGGGTTCAGGAGCGACTCGTCGACGAGCTCGTCGAGGTCGGCGAGGCCCGAGCTCCGTAGCTCAACTAGCGCAGCGCTCAGGTCGTAGCTCGTCTCGCGCGGCTCGGGCACGCCGTCGGTGATCACCATCCAGAATGCGCCGGCGCGTCCCTCGTACGGAATCCCGATGCTTCCCGCGTTCGCGTAGGTGAGGCCGCGTCGGACGCTCCGGACCATCTGCTGATGTGTGTGTCCGCCGACGACCAGTGGTTGCGTTACGTCGGCGAGCGCGTCGAGCAACGCCTCCTCGGGAGTGCCGCGGGTGAGGATCTCGTCGTCGCGTCGCGGTGAGCCGTGACAGAAGAGCACGCCGTCGAGCTCGAGACTGATCGGCCACGCGTCGATCTCGTCGCGCCAACGCCGATCGAGGGCCTTCGCGCTCCAGGCCGCCGCCCTCCCCGCGTTGTCGTCGGCGACGGGCGCGCCGTCGTATGCCGCGACCGCTTCGCGCTCGGCGTTGCCCTTGATCCAGTGCACGGGCTCGGCCCGCGACGCCAGCAGCTCGAGCGTCTCCGCGACGAGCGGGCCGCCGACGACGTCGCCCGCGACGACGATCCAGTCGACCGGATCACGATCGACATCCGCGAGCACGGCCCGCAGGGCGGGCAGGTTCCCGTGCACGTCCGCCAACACGGCGATCCGCACGTGCCGACCCTAGCGAGCGGCGAGACCGGTTCTCACGCGGGACCGAAGACGCGTTCCAGGAGCGCCGTGTCACCCGCCGTCTGGAACCTGATCAGCTTGCCGTCACGGAACGTCATGACGTCCGCCGTGTCGGCGTGCTCACCGTCGAGCGTCGTCTGGGTCAGCACGACCACACGGTCCTCGTCCGAGAACCAGAACTGCGGCGAGGTCGTGAAGCCCTTCTCCGCGAACTTGGCCCACAGGGCGCCGACGTCCTGCTTGCTGCGCAGGGTGCCGCTGACCGCGCTGTTGCCGGGCGTGATCCACACGATGTCGTCAGCCATGTTCGCCATCGCGCCCTCGGCGTCGCCGGCGGAAAACGCGGCGTACGCACGCTTTGCGATCTCGAGGTTCTGCTCTCCTGCCATCAGCCACCGCCTCCTCTAGTCGGATGCACGCTACACCGATGGTGAGCGTTCTAGTCGATCTGCAAACGCGCGTCGCCCACCTCGACGAGATCCCCGGGCCGCACCTCGCAGCGCCCGACGCGCACGCCGTTGACCGTCGTTCCGTTCGTCGAGTCGAGGTCTTGCAGAACCCAGTTCCCGTCTCGGAAGACGAGCCTGGCGTGCCGGCGCGAAACCGCGAGGCTGGGCAGCACCACGTCGCAGCCGTGGTGGCGTCCCACCAACAACTCGCTCTGGCCGCCCGTCCAGTCGAGCGCGAGCAGGACCGGTGGCCCCGCGGTCGCCCCCGAACGGGTGCTCGTCACTGTGCGCAGCGCCGCCCTCGCCGCGCCCACGACCCTCGTACCCCATCCGCGGCCACGGCTGCGTGGGTGAAGGTCCCCGATTAGCCCGAACGGGTCGATCAGCCGCCCCCCGAGCAGCTGATCCAGGCGATGATGAAGCGTCTCCTCGCTCAGCAACCCATCGCCGTAGGCCGCATTGAGCGTACGCGCGATGTGCCGTCGCGACGCGCCTGGTCGAATCACGGTGCTTAGTGTCCCGCGAACCAAATCACCTGTCCAGGATGCTGCGATTCGCTGGCGCTATATCCTGGCGGTCGTGGATCTCGGAGACCGGGTCAGCTACGAAGTGCTTGCACAGGGCACGCCGGTCTACAGCTCGGACGATGTGCAGGTCGGCACCGTTGCGCACGTACTCGCGGCCGAGCACGAGGACATCTTCGAGGGCATCGTGGTCGCCGAGCACCACGGCAGGGGCGGACACCGGTTCGCCGACGAGGAGGTCATCGACGAGATCTACGAGCGGGGCGTGGTGCTGAAGCTCGATGGGGCGGCCGCCGATCAGCTCCCGGTCCCGACGGCGAATCCGGCGGTCATGTACGACGACCCGACCGACTCGGGCGGCGCGTTCCACGGCAAGTTGAGACGCGCCTGGAACATGATCTCGGGCAACTACTGACCTTCGCGGATGGTGAGAGCCACGCGCTGAGCTGAACGCTGGGGAGTCGACTGGGGAGCTGGGACTGGGGAGCTGCGGATGACTGATCGCGACCACGTTCGCCTGGCTGAGCTCGTGGCTGCGCTGTCGCTCGGGATCGACCTCGGCTTCGGGCAGCCGATGGAGCACGTGCTGCGCCAGAGCCTGATCGCGTTGCGGCTGGCGGACGGGCTCGGGCTCGACGAAGGACAGCGAGCGGTCGTCTACTACACCGCGCTGCTGATCAATGTCGGGTGTCATTCCGACGCTCACGAGCAGGCGAAGTGGTTCGGCGACGACATCACGCTGAAGTCCGGCAAGTACGACTACGAGCCCCGGAGCGCCCGCGCGGCACTGGCGGGCATGCGGCAGCTCGGCGCGGGCTATCCGCCGCTACACCGCTTCCGACTCGGGCTCGAATTCGTCATCTCGGGCCGGCGTGAGGTCGATGGCATGATCGCCCACCACGCCGCGATCGCGCGAACTCTCGGCGAGCAGCTCGACCTCCCCGAGCCCGTGCTCGACGCACTCTCGGCGGCATACGAGCAATGGGACGGGCGGGGATGGCCGGGCGAGCTCGAGGGCCAGGAGATCCCGGTCGCGTCCAGGATCGCGGTGGTGGCCGAGTACGTCGAGGTCGCAAACCGCCTCGGCGGAGTGGGGGCCGTGAGGGAGCTCGCGCGCGAGCGGCGGGGCCAACAGTTCGACCCGGCCGTCGTCGACCTGCTCGACGCCGAGGCCGACGTGGTTCTGGCCGGCCTGGACGCGGTCGAGACCTGGGACGCCGTGATCGGAGCGGAGCCCGCGCTCGCCGTGGTGCTCTCGGGAGACCGGTTCGAGGCGGCGCTGCTCGCCGTCGCGAACTTCGTCGACCTGAAATCGCCGTACTTCCTGGGTCACGCCCGAGCCGTCGCCGAGCTCGCCGCCGAGGCAGGCGCGCGGCTTCGGCTCCCCCAGGACGAGCTGCGGACACTCCGCCGCGCCGGCCTGGCACACGACCTCGGACGCCTCGGGGTCTCAAACGCGATCTGGGACAAGCCCGGTTCGCTCGGCGCAGGCGAATGGGAGCGGGTCAGACTGGAGCCCTATCTGACCGAGCGCATGCTCCGCCAGTCGTCGACGTTGGCGCCGCTCGCGGCGGTCGCGATCGAGCACCGCGAACGCCTAGATGGGTCGGGGTACCCGCGCGGGCTGTCCGGCGCTGCGATCTCCCCGCTCGCGCGGATCCTCGGCGCGGCCGACGCATACCAGGCGATGCGCGAACCCCGGGCCTATCGCCCCGCCCGGTCGGGTGACGAGGCCGCGAGCGAGCTGCGGACGGAGGTCAGGGGCGGCCGGTACGACGCGGAAGCGGTCGAGGCCGTACTCGGTGCCGCCGGCCATCGGGTCTCGCTCCGGCGGGAGGGTCCCGCCGGTCTCACGGCCCGTGAGGTCGAGGTCCTGAGGCTGCTCGCGCGCGGGCTTTCGAACAAGCAGATCGCCGAGCGCCTCGTGATCTCGCCGAAGACGGTCGGCAACCACGCCGAGCACATCTACGCCAAGACCGGCGCCTCGACTCGCGCGGCCGCCGGACTGTTCGCGATGCAGCACGGCCTGCTCCCGGAGGAAGGCTTTCCCGCGAGGGCGGCCGCCTAGCCGGCGCCCGCGAGCACCCCCCTTTAGCGGGCCATCATCGCCTGCATGTTCCTCGCCATCACCGCCTCGACCTCGCGCAACTCGTTGGTGGGGCTGAACTGGACGATCTCGCTGCCCGGGTCGCTGCCGACCGGAGCGTGCCCGGGTGGTAGGAAGAAGGCATCGCCGGCCTCGAAGACTTCCTCGCGCTCGCCGCGGCGGTACCTCACGCGGCCCGCGATCACGTAGCCCCAGTGCGGGCACTGGCACTGATCGTCGGGCAGGCCCTTGAGCAACGGCGTCGCGTCGAGGTCCTGGCGGAACGACACGAAGTTCACCGTGTATCCGTCGAGCTCGTCCGAGTGATCCACTACCGGGCCGTGATCCTCGGCCCGCGCACTCTCTTTCGAAACCTTCGGCATGTGTCTCGCCTCCTCCTTCGTTTGATCTGGCGCCAGGCTACGTGCAGTCGGCTCGTCCGTCATGAGGCGTTTCCCCCATCTTTCCCGGCCTGGACTAGAGTCCGCGTGTGCCCCGGCGCCGGGTGGTGATCGATCACGTGACGGTCGGTGTCAGCGACCTCGGCCGCAGTCGCGAGTTCTACACGCGGGCGTTGCTGCCGCTCGGCTTCACGGAGATCAGGACCGTGCCCGAGCTGGACGAGGTGGAGTTCGGGCTCGAGGAGGCCGACGACTTCGCCATCTCAACCCGCTACGGCACGAGCTCGCCGGTACACGTCGCGTTCGCCGCGGACCGGCGCGAGCAGGTGGATGCGTTCTACGCGGCCGCGCTTGCGGCGGGAGGCCGAGATAACGGAGCGCCCGGCCTGCGGCCCGAGTACTCCCCCGAGTACTACGGCGCTTTCGTCCTTGATCCAGATGGGCACAACATAGAAGCCGTTCATCACGGCCGCTCCTAATACCTACGCAAACCCGTTGCCACAAATGTCGCGGTTTTCCGGGCTGGGCTCGGGGAACATGCTCGTACCGTCGATAGCTCTTCGAGCATCGAACGGGTGTCTAGGCGGGGGATCTGGACGATTGGGCCAGCTGTCTAGTCACCTCGGACAATCCGGGGAGCTGTGCAAGAATGAGGGAGTCGAGTGAACGCCGACGTACTGATTACTGAGGCGAGCACCTATTAGCAGGCGGTGAGAGCACGCCGCGTCGCGACTTTGGGGGCGCACAGGCGCGCGAGCTCGAGAGCATCGCTACCAAATCCGCATCAACCCTGCCTATCTATTGCATAGGACCCTTACCCGACTCTTCAAACCAGTGGCAACCCTAAACAAGTGACACTCACGCCGGTCTTAGATGAACACGGGCTCAGTGCGCCCGAGCTCACCGCCAGCGGGGCGCCGCACGGGGGCCGCTCGTCGCTGCCGGGGCGCCTACTGAGAGACCCAAGGCGATGGGCCCGGCTGCGCCAGGCCGCCGATCTTCTCGCCGTCTCGGTGGGCGTTGTCCTGGCGCTGCTCGTCGGCCCGGCCGTTCAGCTTCCCGATCTCGTCGCGGCGGGCGCGTTCGCCGTCACGGCGCCGATCCTGATGTATTCGCGCCGGAGCTTTGGCAAGCACCTCGGCGTCGGCGTCCTCGACTCGTGCGCCCGCGCAGTCGCTTCGTGCGCGATCGGCGCGATGGTCTCGATCGCCGTCGGGGTCGTCGCCGGCTCCGCAAGCCCCGACCTGATCGGCCTGCGACTGTGGCTGTTGACCGTCGGCGTCCTGTGTGCGGTCCGCGCCGCTCTGGGCGTCGCCGAGAGCCGCGCCCGGGCGCGCGGCTTGCTGATGACGCCGACGCTGGTCGTCGGAGCCGGGGCGGTCGGTGGATGGGTCGTCCGCCGCTTGGAGCAGCAACCTTCGCTCGGCCTGAACCCGATCGGGTTTCTGGACCTCGACCCGGACTCGGCCTCGCTCGATCCGGCCACGGAGCTCCCGATCCTGGGCACGCCCGATGAGGCCGTCACCGTCGCGCGGATGACCGGGGCCCGTCAACTCGTATTCGCGTTCTCGTGGGAGCGCGACCACCAGCTGGCCGGCGTCGTCAGGCGCTGCCAGGACGCGGGCCTCGAGGTGGCGGTCGTCCCTCGGCTCTACGAGACGGTCAATGAACGTGCGTCGCTCGACCACGTCGGAGGCTTGCCGCTCATGAGCTTCCGCGCACGGGGATCCCAGGGCTGGCGGTTCACGATCAAGTACGCGATCGATCGCGTCTGCGCGTTCGTCGCGCTGGCCGCGCTGGCGCCGCTGATGCTCGCGATCGCGATCGCCGTCAAGCTCAGTTCGCCGGGCCCGGTGATCTACCGCCAGCGGAGGGTCGGTCTCGGTGGCCGCGAATTTGACTTTTTCAAGTTCCGCTCGATGAGGAGCAACGGACGTCGGGCCGGATTCAGCCCGGCAGTCGGGGCCGCTCCCGGCGGCATCGAGGGAGCCGATCGACGTACCGCAGTGGGCAAGTGGCTGCGCAACACCTCGCTCGACGAGCTGCCGCAGCTGTTCAACATCCTCCGCGGTGAGATGAGCGCGATCGGCCCGCGGCCCGAGCGGCCGGAGTTCGCGGCGAGGTTCACGCGCGAGGTCCCCGGATACGACGAGCGCCACCGCGTCAAGCCCGGCATCACCGGGTGGGCGCAAGTCAACGGGCTCCGCGGGCAGACCTCGATCGCGGATCGGGTCGAGTGGGACAACCACTACATCGAGAACTGGTCGATCTGGCTCGAGCTGCGCACGCTCGCGCTCACGATCGCGGCCGTCACGATGTTCGACGAGGAGCGTCACGCGCCGCCGGTCGCCGATGCAAACGACTCGGCTACGCCCGGCACGCCACCGACGCTGACGCCGGTTCCCCCGCCCGCCCTACGTCCGGTGACGACGCCGGGCTCCGGGCCGGCGCCGACGCTCCGACCGGTCACGACAGGAGACCTGCAGCCCGCCGCGAGCTCTGAGCTTCATCCGGCCACCACCTCGGAGCTTCATCCGGTCACGACATCGTCTCCGACCTTGAAGCTCGTCGACACGGCCGGTCCCGAGACGACCGAGACGCACTGGTTCTGCGGCTACTGCGGCACCGCGGCGAACGGCGCCCTGCCGGCGCCGATGTCGCGCGTGTGCGAGCACTGCGCCGCGGGCCTGCTCCTCGAGGCCCCCGCGGACGTCGCGCCGGACTGCAACGACCCGTTCCTCGTCGTCGACGCGCGCCTCACCGTGCAGGCCGTGTCCCGCCGCGCCGAGCAGATCTTCGGCGTAGTCGAGGCCGAGGTCACCGACCACCCGATTACAGAGCTGCTGACGGACGCGGACGTCGAGATCGACGACTCGCAAAGCTTCGCGGCGGCTCTCCTCAGCGCGGCGCACGACGACGAGGGGCGTCGTTCGACGTTCGTCCGCCCGCGCGACGCCTACGGCATCAGGATCCGTGCCCGCATCAGCCATTGCGGGCCGCCGCGGGCCGCCCTGATCGTGCTCGAGACGCCCGGGCCCGGTTCGGGACCGCGTCTGCACCTCGTGCAGTCCGAGCAGCCGCGCGCCGCGCAGGCGAGCGCGTAGCACGAACCGCCCCGGCGGGCGCGGGCCCGCTTGACAGCTTCGCCATGGTGAAATCAGCGGACGTTGCGATCCGCTAGTGAGCCTGCCCGAACCTGAAAGCAAAGGAGGCGCCATGGCTACCTGTACTCATCTCGACGAGATCAAGGTCGAGCGGCCCGACAACGTCGCCGGGTGCGAGGACTGCCTCAAGATCGGAGGCACCTGGGTCCATCTGCGCGTTTGCCGGACATGTGGTCACGTCGGCTGTTGCGACTCTTCCCCAAACCGTCACGCCAGCCAGCACGTCCGCGAAACCTCTCACCCGATCGTCACCTCTCTGGAGACCGGCGAGTACTGGTCCTACTGCTACGTCGACAACGTGGCGTTCATGCTGCAGGAGTCGGAGTGAGCGAGCCGCTCGGCGTGGGCATGGACGAGCCCGCCGACAGCCAGGGTGCGTTTCCGCGTCTGACTGACGACCAACGGGCCCGGTTGCGCGCCGCCGGCGAGGTCCGGACGGTCAGTCCGGGGGACGTGCTGTTCACGGACGGCGACGCCGACTACCCGTTCTTCGTGGTCGAGTCCGGTGCCGTTGCGATCGTCCAGGGGTATGGGCGCGAGAACCGCGTCGTCGCCATCCACGGCCCGCACCGCTTCCTCGGCGAGCTCAACCTGCTGACGGGGTCGCCCGCCTACCTGTCGGCCGTCGTGCGGGACGCCGGCGAGGTCATCGAGGTTCCCGCCTCCCGGCTGCGCGACGTCGTGGCCGACGACCAAGACCTCAGCAACCTGATCCTGAGTGCCTACCTCGGGCGTCGGGCGATCCTGATCGACCTCGGCGCAGGGGTGAGGCTCGTGGGATCGCGCTACTCGTCCGATTCCCGCCGGCTGCGCGAGTTCCTGACCCGCAACCGGGTGCCCTACCAGTGGATGGACCTGGACGGTGACGAGGAAGCCGAGAAGCTGCTCCAGGCGTTGGGGGTGAAGCCCGCCGAGACGCCGGTGGTGGTCGGTGGTCGCGACGTGCTCCGCAACCCCACGAACGCGAGGCTGGCGGAAATGCTCGGCCTTGGGTCGCGGGGGGCCCCGCCGGCGATGTGCGACCTGGTGATCGTCGGCGGAGGCCCGGCGGGCCTCGCGGCCGCCCTTTACGGAGCCTCGGAGGGGCTGGACACGCAGGCGATCGATGCGGTCGCGTTTGGCGGACAGGCCAGCACTTCGGCTCGGATCGAGAACTATCTCGGCTTCCCCACCGGCATCTCCGGCAGTGAGCTCGCCGAACGCGCGGAGCTGCAGGCGAGGAGGCTCGGCGCGCGGCTGGTCGTCCCGGCGCCCGCGGTCGGGCTCGACCAGCCCGATGGCCACTTCGCGATCGCGCTGGCGGATGGGTCGGTCGTGAACGGTCGGACCGTGATCGTGGCGACCGGGGCCCAGTACCGCAAGCTCGACCTGCCGGACCTCGAGCGTTACGAGGGCCTCGGCGTCTACTACGCCGCCACCCAGGCCGAGGCGCAGCTCTGCTACGGCGACCCGGTGGTGATCGTCGGCGGCGGCAACTCCGCGGGCCAGGCCGCGATGTTCATGTCGCGGGACGCCGCAAGCTGCCGCCTGATGATCCGCGGCGACGATCTCAGCAGCTCGATGTCTCGCTACCTGATCGACGAGCTCGAGCGCCGCGATCGGGTCGAGCTGTTGACCCGTCGCGAGGTCGTCGAGCTCAAGGGGGAGGACGCGCTCGAGGCGATCGTCGTGGCGGATAACCGGACCGGCGAGCGCGAAGAGCTCGAGGCGAAGGCGCTGTTCGTGTTCATCGGCGCCGACCCCCACACTGACTGGTTGCGGGGTCACGTCGCGTTGGACGAGCACGGCTTCCTCCTCGCCGGCCGAGACCTCGAGGACGACCAGCTCGCGGCGTTCGAGGACGAGCCGCCGTTCTTCCTCGAGACCAGCCGGCCCGGGATCTTCGCCGTTGGCGATGTCCGCTCGGGGTCGATCAAACGGGTCGCGTCGGCCGTCGGCGAGGGTTCGATGGCCGTCCGCCTCGTGCACCAGCGGCTCGCCAGCCGCTGAGCCTCACGACGCCGGCGCCGACCCCGCGAGCGACCGCCGCACCGGGTGGTGTTCGACGGGCTCGCTCTCCATCCCGGGCTGCTTCTCGGGTGGGTGGCGCTCGAACCAGCTCGCGTAGCGATCGGCGAGCGGAGCCGCGGACACCCCATGCAGCAGCACCGACAGCCCGACCGTGAAGTAGGTGGTCAGGACGATCGTCGGCGCCTGCGGGAGGTGCGATCGCTGGACGACGATCAGCGCGAACACGATCGACGCGAGGCCGCGTGGCCCGAACCAGCCGAGGAACGCGACCGTCTGCCGGCGCGGGTGCGTCCCCACCATCGCGACCGCCACCGGCAGCATCCGCACGATCGTGAGGCTGAGGATGGCGTAGAGCACCACGCGCCAGGTCAGGTGGCCGAGTGACGGCCCGAGCAGTACCGCGCCGAAGAGCAGAAACGTGACTCCGCTCAGCAGCTCCCCAATCTCCTCGATCAGGCGCGTGTCGTCGGCCGTATCGCGCCGCACCAGCCCGCCGAAGATCGCGCCGGCCAGGAACGCGGCGATGAACCCCGAGCCACCGAGCGCGGCCGCGGTCGTGTAGGCGAGCGCCGCTCCGGCGAGCGGGACGACCTGCAGCCACGACCCGGCGATCAGGTCGCGACGGCCGGCGAAGACGACGACCCCGGCCGTGACCAGGCCGGCGCCGGCGCCGCCGAGAATCCCGTACCCGATCTCCTCGGCGACGATCGCGATCGCGTGGTGCGAGCTCGCGACGTTGGACTCGACGTCGGCCGCCGCCAGCACGATGTACAGCACCGGAACGCAGATCCCGTCGTTCAGCCCGCTCTCGACGTTGAGCCCCTGGCGGATCCGCGACGGCAGCCGCGGCAGCGTGACCACCGCCTGGCCGAGCGCCGCGTCGGTCGGTGCCAGGAGCACCCCGAGGACGAGCGCTTCCCCGACCGTCATGGCGTTGAACAGCCCGGCGGCGAGCGCGCCGAGCACGATCGTCAGCGGCAGGCCGACTGCCAGCAGCCGCTCGGGCACACCCGCTTGCCGGCGCAGCACGCCGAGCTTGATCCGAGAGGCGTCGGCGAACAGCACGAGCGCCAGCGTCGCCTCGGCGAGCGTCTGCACCGTCTCGCCGTGGGCGGACGGCTCGACCTCGCCAAGTATCCGCGGACCGAGCAACACGCCGACCGCGACGAACACCATCGCGGGCGTTACCGGCGTCCCGACGAGCAGGCGGGAGACTGACGCGACCGCGAGCACCGTGAGCGCGACGAGGACGAGGGACCACTCCATGGCCCAACCCTAGGGGGGCGCGCGGTCGCTGTGGTTCCGGTTCGGCTCGCACGGGCTCAGCCGGCGCCCGCCGGCGCGGTGCTCAGCTCGGGTCCACCGGCGCGGTGCTCAGCTCGGGTCCACCGGCGCGGTGCTCAGCTCGCGCTCGCGGACGCCACCGCGGTCTCCGCGCGCGCCGCCTGGGAGTGGGTGCGGCTGTCGCGCGAGGAGATCAACACGGCGGCGAGGATCGCGCCGGCGATCGCGAACCCGGCACCGAACAGGAACGCGCGGTCGTAGCCCTTGGTCAACGCGATCGACGCGGTGTGCACGCCGGAGTGGAAGAGGTCCTGGGTGCGGCTGTTGGCGACCGTCGCGAGGATCGCGAGACCGAGCGCGCCGCCGACCTGCTGCGACGTGTTGATCAGCCCGGAGGCGAGGCCCGCCTCGTGCGGCTTTATGCCGGACACCGCGGCAATCGTCACGGGCACGAACGAGAAGCCGAGACCGACGGCCGCGAGCAGCGACGGCCCGAGGATGTCCGCCCAATACGAGCCGCCCGTCCCCGGTACCTGCGCGAACCAGAGCAGACCGG
This sequence comes from uncultured Solirubrobacterales bacterium, assembly GCA_963810015.1. Lineage (GTDB taxonomy): Bacteria > Actinomycetota > Thermoleophilia > Solirubrobacterales > Solirubrobacteraceae > Palsa-465. The sequence continues at coordinate 619,231 of CAWEMC010000024.1, read as the reverse complement.
CGGCGATCAGCAGCAATCCGGCGATCAGCGGCGGCTTGAACCCGAAGCGGGTGACGAGCTGCGAGGCGACGCCCGCCGAGATGATGATCCCGACCGCCAGCGGCAGGTATGAGATCCCGGTCTTGATGGGCGAGTAGCCCAGCACGTCCTGGAGGTAGAGCGAGATGAAGAAGAACATCGAGAACAGCGACATGCCGATCAGGAGTCCGACGATGTTCGCTCCTCTCAGCGTCCGCAGCCGGAAGATCGAGAAGGGCATCAGCGGGTCGCGCGTGCGCAGCTCGATCAGGACGAAGGCGACGAGCAGCGCGGCCGCGCCCGCGAGGCGCAGGATCGTGGCAGTCGATCCCCAGCCGGCGTTCACGGCGTCGACGACCGCGTAGACGAGCAGCGAGAGGCCGGCGGTGACGGTCACGGCGCCGGGGAAGTCGAACGTCTTCGCGCCATCCTCGGCGCGGCTCTCGGCGAGGAAGCGGGGAGCGAGCAGGGCGGCCGTGATGCCGATCGGGACGTTGACGAACAGCACCCAGCGCCAGCTCAGGCCGCTGGTCAGGATCCCGCCGAGAAGTACGCCCGCGGCGCCACCGGCGCCGGCGACGGCGCCCCAGATCCCAAGCGCGCGGTTGCGTTCGGCGCCTTCGGCAAAGGTGTTGGTGATGATCGAAAGCGCGGCCGGCGACACGATCGCGGCGCCGAGACCCTGGACGGCGCGCGCGGTGATCAGCCACGGCTCGGACTGCGCGAGGCCGCCGGCGAACGACGCCAGCGAGAACAGCACGAGCCCGCCCATGAACATGCGCCGGCGCCCCAAGAGGTCGGCGAGGCGACCGCCGAGCAACAGGAAGCCGCCGAACGTGAGCGTGTAAGCGTTTACAACCCACGAGAGGTCGTCGCGCGAAAAGTGCAGATGCGTGCCGATCGACGGAAGCGCTACGTTCACGATCGCCGCGTCGATCACGACTACGAACTGCGTCATCGCGAGCAGGATCAGCGCCAGGTTCTTGGCCCGGGGCGTGTCAAGCTTTGGTTCGGGGGGCCGCATCAGCGAAGTCATTTGGAACATGACCTCCGGTTCCGGTTGCTTTCTTGAATATAGTGAACTACGATTCCGTTTGTCAAGCCGGGTGTATCTGATCTGATGACCCGGCGGAGGGTGATTTTGTGACGGTTCCACAAGTAGAGACACATGCGCCGGTCGAAACTGATCGCCGGTTACGGGCGGATGCTCGCCGCAATCGCGCGAGGATCATTGACAGCGCCCGCGAGGTGTTCGCCGAATCCGGGGCCGACGCTCAGATCGACGACGTCGCGCGGCGGGCAGGCGTCGGGGTCGGGACCGTCTACCGGCACTTCCCGACCAAAGAGGCGCTGATCGCCGAGATCGTACGCGAGAAGTTCAGGGTCATGGCCGTGAACGCCTGCGAGGCGCTCGAGCGCGACGGAGAGCCGTTCGCCGTGTTCGCCGACCTCCTGCGGACCAACGCCGAGCTGTGCGCGCGCGACGCCGGTGTCCAGGAGGCGATCACCGACTACGGGGAGTCGGTCTGGGTGTATGCCCAGGACGAGCTCCAGGAGCTCTACGTCCCGACCGCCGAGCTGATCGCCCGGGCGCAGCGCGCGCGGACGATGCGCGCGGACGTCACCGTCGACGACATTCCGATGTTGATGTGCGGCGTGTCGGCGACGATGCCCCACTCGGGTGCCGGCTTTGACTGGCACCGGCATCTGGAATTCGTGATCGACGCGCTACGCGTGCAGTGTGCTGACTGAGAACACGGCGCCGTGCGGGTCGGCGAGGACGGCCTGCCGGAACCCGCCTGTGTCGTGGACGGGGGCGAGCACGGTGCCGCCCAGCCCGGGAGCCTTCGCCGCCGCCGCGTCGGCGTCATCGATCCAGAAGTCGACGCTCCACTGCGCCTGTCCTTCTCCGCCGAGCGGCACCATCACCGCGACGACGTCGCGCGGGACCGGCTGGTGGGGCTCGCCGCCGAGGTACCCAGGCAGCCGCCACAGCGTGCCCTCGAGGCCGCCCATGTCGAACGGCTCCGCCTGCCATCCGAACACCTCGCCGTAGAACGCCTTGGCCCCATCCACGTCGCTCGTCTGCAGTGCGCTCATCGCCCATGCCGAAAACTCGTTGACCAGCTGCGCGCCCTGGCGGTCCTCCGCCTCCCACACGCCGAATACCGCCCCGGCGGGATCGGCGAGCACCGCGAGGCGCCCCGCGGGCGAGGCCTGGATCGGGCCGGCGAGCAGCACGGCGCCGGCTGCGGTCGCCCGCGCCACGACCTCGTCGACGCTCGTGACCGAGATGTAGGTGCTCCACCCCGAGCCGGTGCTCTCGTCGGCCACGGAGCCGACGCCGGCCACGTCGCGCCCGCGCAGGCGAGCCACGAAGTACTGACCGGGCGGGTCGCCCGGACTCTGTCCTGGTCCTTCGAACTCCCAGCCGAACAACTGCTCGTAGAAGCGCATCGCCGCCTCGGGGTCGGGGGCCAGGGTGTCGACCCAGCACGGCACTCCGCTCGGATAATCGTTGCGCTCGCTCATCGTTGCTCCTTTCGTTCGCTCCCCGCTTCGCTGGCTTGTTCGCTTTCCAAACTATCTGATTGGACTTTCCAACTCTTCCGTCGGTCGGCCGGATGATACGGTAGGATGTGCGTATGTCAAGTAAGCGGACGTACGGCGATCGGTGCGGCATCGCGCGGGCACTGGATATCGTCGGCGAACGGTGGGCGCTGCTCGTGGTTCGGGAGCTGCTGCTGGGGCCGAAGCGATTCACCGACCTGCGGGCCGGGCTGCCGCACCTCAGCCCGGACGTCCTCTCGGGGCGGTTGCGCGAGCTAGAGGAGGCTGGGGTCGTGCGCCGCCACACACTGGCGCCACCCGCCGCCTCGCGCGTCTACGAGCTGACCGACTGGGGCCACGAGCTGGAGCCGATCGTCCTCGGCCTCGGCCGGTGGGCCAGCAGCGCGCCGATGCCCGATGAGGACGCCCTGTTCGGCGCCGACTCGGCGGTGCTGGCGCTGAAGACGCTGTTCGCGCCGGCGGCGGCCGACGGGCTCGACGCCCGCTACGAGCTGCGACTCGGGGAGCAGCGTTTCCACGTCCGCGTGAGCGATCGGCGGTTCGAGGTGGCGCGCGGCGACGCCGAGCGCCCGGACGCCATCATCGAAACCGACCCAGTGACGCTCGCCGGCGTGCTCTGGCACGGCCGGAGCCTGGCGCAGGCGATGCGCGGGGGTGCGATCAGGCTCGACGGCGACCGAGCCGCCGCGGAATCGTTTCTTCGGCTGTTCCCGTTACCCGATCGGAGCCGGGAAGAAAGCACCGCCAGCCGCGGTCATCAGAGGTAAGACAACCGAAATGGAGTACTCAGATGCCCGCAAATTCCCGCGCCGTGCTCACCCAACTGGCGGTGGTCGTCGGCGCTCTCGCGGTGCTCGTCACGGGCGCCGACCACCTCGATGAGTACACGGTCAACATGTTCTCAACCGTGCCCACGATTGGCACGCTGTTCCTGCTCAACTTCATCGCCGCGACGGTGGTCGGGATCGGGCTGCTGCTGCCGCTCGGACTGATCACCAAGCGCTTCGCCGGACCCATCCGGGCGCTCCTCGCGATCACCGGGATCGGGATCGCGGCGAGCTCACTGGTGGCGCTGTGGATCAGCGAAACCTGGAGCCTGTTCGGCTTCACCGACTACGGCTTCCGGCCCGCGATCGTGACGACGATAGTGGCGGAGGCGGTCGCCGTAGTGGCGCTGAGCGCGTACCTGGCGCTGGCGCCGGGAGTCAGGATCCGGGCCCGGCCCGGTCGCCGATCGGGCGTCCGAACAGCTCCCCCCGGTAGGCAAACTCCTGCTTGAGGAGCGCGTCGGTGTAGTACGGGAGCGCTTCGCCGGCGATCGTCGCGCCGTGCATGGTGTTGATCCATTTCGGCGCGAGGGTCTCTATCCGGCGAGCGACCGCCCGGACAGGGTCCTCGTGGGCGAAGATCCCGTACTGCCGGTAGGCCTCGATCATCTCGGCCGACAGATTCTCGCTCGTGACCGGCGGCTGTTCCCCGGGCTGGAGGTAGAGATCGGACGGGAACAGGGTGTCCGTCGCCTCCTCCACCACCATCATCGAGTCCCAGTGGTGGACGTGAGGGGTCTCGAGGAATCGGAGCGTGTGCCCGCCGAGATCCAGTGACTCGCCGTCGCGGAACCCTCGGGTTCGCTCGTGATAGCCAAACCCGTGGGCATTGAGGACGATCGAGAGGGCCGAGCCGACCAGCTCGGAGCGAGGCGCCATCGCCATCAGCCGATCCATCCCACCGTTCTCATCGCCCTCCCAGTGGAGCAGCACGAGGTTGGCGAGCCGCGCCGGGTCGAGGACCTCGCCGATCCCGGTGACGACGGCCTCGAAATCGTCGTAACGGCCGGTGTGGATCAGCGTCGGCAGCTCGTCGTCGATCAGGAACTGATTGAACGTGATCCCGGTCTCCGGGGAGAAGGTCGAGATCCGGTAGATGCCGCCGGTGATCTGGTCGACCTGCGCGCGTGCCACGAGAGGCACGTTACCGAGGCACTGAGCGAGCCCGCCCAGATGTCGTAGCCTGCGCTGCGGCTTGCCCCCCATCAATCTCCACAGCGACACGCAGACGCGTCCGACTGAGGGCATGCGCGCGGCGATCGCGAACGCCGAGGTCGGCGATGAGCAGCGCGGCCGCGATCCGACGACCAACGCGTTGCAGGACCGCGTCGCCGAGTTGCTGGGGCACGAGGCGGCCGTGTTCCTGCCCAGCGGGACGATGTGCAACGAGATCGCGTTCCGCGTCCACGCGCGACCGGGTGGCGACGAGGTGATCCTCGATCGGACATCGCACCCGGTCAACTTCGAGGCGGGCGGCCCGGCGCAGCTCGCGGGGCTGATGATCCGCGCGCTCGATGGCGACCGCGGCGTGTTCAGCGCCGAGCAGCTCGAGGCCGCGGTGAGGCCGCCGTACAACCGCTACGTCCCGCGCTCGCGCCTGGTCTCGGTCGAGCAGACGACGAACCTCGGCGGTGGTCGGATCTGGTCGCTGGAGGCGGTTCACGCCGTCGTCGCGACGGCGCGCCGGCACGGTCTCAGGGCGCACCTCGATGGCGCCCGGCTGATGAACGCCGTCGTCGCTTCCGGCGTATCGGCGAGTGACTACGCCAGCGGCTTCGACACGGCGTGGCTCGACTTCACGAAGGGACTCGGGGCTCCCGTCGGCGCGGTGCTCGCGGGTTCGCGGGAGACGATCGACGAGGCCTGGCGCTGGAAGCAGATGCTCGGCGGCGCGCTGCGCCAGTCGGGGGTGCTCGCGGCCGCGTGCCTGTACGCGCTCGATCACCACGTCGACAGGCTGGCCGACGATCACGAGCACGCGAGGGTGCTGGCCGAGGGGCTCGCCGCGTTCCCCGCCGTAGAGCTCGACCCCAGCACGGTCGAGACCAACATCGTGATCTTCGGGGTTGACGACGCCCCGGCGCTCGTGGCGGAGCTCGCGGAGCGCGTCGAGCTGCAAGCGGTGGATGCTCATCGCGTGCGAGCGGTGACACATCTCGACATCAGCCGCGAGGCCGTGCAGCGGGCGTTGGACGCCGTCGCCGAGGCGCTCGCGTAGCGCGCAACACCTCCTTCACAACAACGACAGGTAGGCATCCGCCCGCCTGGGGGTGAGCACGCTTGTGCGCCACCGCTCGGTGGCGGACACTCCCCGACCATGACCGCGAACACACCCGAGCACCGCCGCCTCGAGCAGGCGCGCACTGGCGAGATCCCCTGGAAGTCGTGGGGCCCATACCTGAGCGAGCGCCAGTGGGGCACCGTCCGCGAGGACTACAGCGCCGGCGGAGACGCCTGGAGCTACTTCACCCACGACCAGGCGAGGTCGCGGGCATATCGCTGGGGAGAGGACGGGATCGCCGGGATCTCCGACGAGCGCCAGCGGCTGTGCCTCGCGCTGGCGCTGTGGAACGGCGCCGACCCGATCCTCAAGGAGCGCATGTTCGGGCTGACGAACTCCGAGGGCAACCACGGCGAGGACGTCAAGGAGTACTGGTTCTACCTCGACAGCACCCCGACGCACTCCTACCTCAAGTGCCAGTACAAGTATCCGCAGCGAGCTTTCCCGTACTGGGACCTCGTCTCGACTAACGCGCAGCGCAGCAAACAGGAGATGGAGTACGAGCTGCTCGATACCGGCGTGTTCGACGACGATCGCTACTTCGACGTGATCGTGGAGTACGCCAAGGCGGAGCACGACGACATCCTCATGCTCATCACTGCCTACAACCGTGGCCCAGAGTCCGCGACGCTGCACCTACTCCCAACGCTCTGGTTTCGCAATACCTGGTCCTGGGGCGACGACGTTCCGAAGCCGGAGATCACCGCCGTGGGCAACGGTTCAGTGCGCGCAGCTCACCACGAGTTGGGCGAATGGCAGTTGTACGCCGACGAGTCCGCTCAGCTGCTCTTCTGCGAGAACGAGACGAACAATCAGCGGCTGTTCGGCGCGCCGAACGCCACGCCCTACGTGAAGGACGGTGTAAACGATTTCGTGGTAGCCGGCCGCAGCGACGCGGTTAACCCGGAGCGGGAGGGTACGAAGATGGCCGCTCAGCACGTCCTGGAGCTGGCCTCGGGCGAGAGCGCGGCGGTTCGCCTGCGCCTCGTCGGACCGGGTGCCTCGCGGAACGGAGAGCGGGGGAAGCCGCTCGGCGCCAATTTCGAGCGCGTGCTGTCCGCCCGCCGAGCCGAGGCGGATCAGTTCTACCGGACGCTGATCCCGTCGACGCTCAAGCCCGACGGGGCGATGGTGATGCGTCAGGCCCTCGCGGGGCTCCTATGGGGAAAGCAGTACTACGAATACAACGTGCACCGCTGGCTACGCGAGCACGGCGTCAGCCCCTGGGATCCCAACGCCATGGCTGCTCCGGTGCGCAACGTCTCCTGGTTTCACATGATCTCGGGCGATGTGATCTCAATGCCCGACAAGTGGGAGTACCCATGGTTTGCCGCATGGGACCTGGCATTCCACTGCGCGCCGCTATCGCTGGTCGACGTCGACTTCGCCAAGGACCAGATCGAACTGCTGTTGAAGACGCGCTACATGCACCCGAACGGTCAGATCCCGGCCTACGAATGGAACTTCAGCGACGTCAACCCGCCCGTGACCGCGTGGGCGGCGCTGTACGTCTATGAGCGCGAGGTGGAGATCCGCGGCAAGGGCGACCACGAGTTCCTGGCCCGCGTGTTCAGCCGCCTACTGACCAACTTCGCCTGGTGGGTCAACCGCAAGGATCCCGACGACCGCAACCTTTTCCAAGGCGGCTTCCTCGGGCTGGACAACATCGGCATCTTCGATCGCTCGGCGCCACTGCCCGGGGGTGGCACGCTGGAGCAGGCCGACGGTACCGCCTGGATGGCGCTGTATTCGCAGTGGATGCTCCAGATCGCGATCGAGCTGGCCAAGCACGATCGCGCGTACCTCGACATGGCGCTTAAGTTCATCTCCCATTTCGCGTGGATCTCAGTGGCGATGAATCCACCCGGCAGCGAGGACTCGCTCTACGACGAGGACGAGGGCTTCTACTACGACGCGATGCGGATGCCCGACGGGACCGAGATCAAGCTCAAGGTTCGTTCGCTCGTCGGTCTGATGCCCGTCTGTGCGGCCACCGTGTTCGACGCCGACGTCGCCGACAGCTACCCGGAAATGATGCAATCGCTCCAGCAGTTCATCGGCCTGTTCAGCGATGCGTTGCCGGGTCTGAGCAACCTGCCCGGTCCCAGTCCAGAGGGCCGGCGCATCCTGTCTCTGGTCGACGAACCCAGGCTGCGGCGAGTCCTGTCAGCGATGCTCGACGAGGAGGAGTTCCTCGGCGCCCACGGGATCCGGTCGATCTCGCGTCGCCACCTGGCACAGCCGGTCCGGTTCGAGTGGGATGGCCAGGAATACGACGTGCACTACTTGCCGGCGGAGTCTGATACCGGCATGTTCGGCGGCAATTCGAACTGGCGGGGCCCGGTGTGGTTCCCGATGAACCTGGTCATCCTGCGTGGCCTGATGCAACTTCACCGCTACTACGGCGACCGCCTGAAGGTCGAATGTCCCACCGGTTCGGGTAAGGAGATGAACCTGCTCGAGGTGGGCGCCGAGATCGCCACGCGATTGGCGACCACGTTCACCGACGACGAGAACGGCCGGCGGCCGGTGTTCGGCGGGATCGAGAAGTTCCAGACCGATCCCCACTGGCACGACCTCCTGCTGTTTCACGAGTATTTCCACGGGGACAACGGCGCCGGGATCGGCGCCAGCCACCAGACGGGGTGGACCGGAACCGTCGCCCTGCTGTTCCTGATCGCCGGCGCTCGGCTCGCTGATCCGGAGATGGCGGAGGCGTTGGGCGGCTGACCGGCAGGCGCGATGCGCGTACCAGCACGGCCCACGGTCTACGAGCTCAACACGGCGGTCTGGCTCGAGCGGCTCGGCCGGCCGCGCGGACGCCCTCTGACGCTGGACGAAGTGCCGGGCGAGCAGTGGGACGCGCTGGCGTGGCTGCCGGTCGATGCGGTCTGGCTGATGGGCGTCTGGGAGCGCAGCCCGGCCGGGATCGAGATCGCGCTGCGCAACCCCGACCTCGACCGGGGCAATCGCGCCGCGTTGCCGGATCTCCGACCGGAGGACGTGATCGGGTCACCGTACTGCGTGGGCGATTACGCGGTCGACGATCGCTTCGGCGGACAGGACGCGCTGGCGGCTGCCCGCGCCGCGCTCGCGGAGCGGGGTCTGGCGCTGATCCTCGACTACGTCCCCAACCACGTGGCGCCCGACCATCCGTGGATCACGACCAAGCCGGATTGTCTGCTTGCCGGCAGCGAGCAGGAGCTCGCCGAGCACCCGGAGGCCTTCCTGCGCACGGCCGGTGGCATCTTCGCCAACGGCCGGGATCCGTACTTCCCGCCGTGGCCGGACGTCGTGCAGCTCAACGCCTTCTCGCCCGCGCTGCGCGACGCCGTCGCCCACACCCTCATCTCGGTCGGCTCTCAGTGCGACGGGCTGCGCTGCGACATGGCGATGTTGATGACGAACGAGGTGTTCGCCCGGACGTGGGGCGAGCGCGCCGGCCCCGCTCCCGCGGCGGACTACTGGCCGGAGCTGATTGGGCGCGTCAAGTCGGCGCATCCGGAGCTCCTGTTCATGGCCGAGGCGTACTGGGACATGGAATGGACGCTTCAGCAGCAGGGGTTCGACCTCTGCTACGACAAGCGCCTGTACGACCGGCTGGTCCACGACTCCGCCGACTCGATCCGCGGGCACCTCCAGGCCGATCCGGCCTACCAGGAGCGGCTGATCCGCTTCATCGAGAACCACGATGAGCCGAGAGCGGCGGCGACCTTCGAGCGCCCCAAGGACCGGGCCGCGGCGATCGTGATGTCTGCGCTGGAGGGAGCGCGCCTCTACCACGACGGGCAGTTCGACGGATTCCGCACCCACATCCCCGTGTTCCTCGCGCGCGGCCCCGACGAGCCGCCCGACGCCGAGCTCCGCGCGTTCTACGAGCGGCTGCTGTGCGCCGTCGCCGAGTCGGGATTGCGGCGAGGCGACTGGCGCCTGTGCGAGTGCAGCGGGTGGCCGGACAACGCCTCCTGGCAGCAGCTGATCGCGTGGTGCTGGTCATCCGACGGCACCTTCAACCTGGTCGTCGTCAACTACGCGGGCCAGCCGGCGGAGGCTCGGGTGCACGTCCCGTGGCCCGAGCTGAGCGGGAAGGAGTGGCGCCTGACCGACCGCCTGAACGGGACGCAGTTCACGCGCGCCGGGGACGAGATGGCCGCGGACGGCCTCTACGTCGGCCTCGACCCGTGGACCGCGCACTTCCTGGCGTTCGAGGCCTGACCCGGCTCAGCGGACCCGCACGGTTCCGACCGCACGGAGCCCGGACCTGGTGCCGGCCACCTGGACGGAGCCCCGGTGGCGCAGTCTCAGCGTGATCGTGGCGCGGCCGTGGCGGTTCGTGTGGACGCGCCGCCCGTCGAACGTGACCAGCGCGTCCGCGACGGGCGTACCGGCTCGCCGGCTGCGCGACGGCTGGGGTGGCACCGCCACGGTGAAGTGGATCCGCGTGCGACGCCCGGCCCGGACGGTACGCGGAGAGGCGGTGACGGTCAGGTCCGATCCGCAGCTCGAAGACGTGAGCCGTTTGGGCCCCATCTGCGACGACGGCCCGGGACGCGGGTGGAGCGGCAGCAGCATCGGCGGCCTCGGCTTCTGCGAGAAGTCGAAGTCCTTGGCCATGTTGCCGAGGATCGGGAGCGACTCACGGACGTCTGGACGAGGGTCGGGGCGTCCGTCGGTCGCCGGGTTGATCCGCTGGCCGCCGAGGAAATCGTCCTCGATGAACTTGTTGAAGGCGTCGAACGACAGCGTCTGGTGATCGACGCACCCGCGCTTGGCATAGGGGCTGATCACGATCGCCGGGACCCTCAGGCCGAAGCCGTTTCCGTCGACCGTCGGCGGTACCACCTGGTCGTAAAAGCCGCCCCAGTCGTCCCAAGAGAGGAAGATGGCGGTGCTGTCCCAGTCCGGGCCCGACATGATCGTGTTGATCAGGCCGCTCACGTACGCCTGCCCCGCGGAGACCTTGCCGGGCGCGTGCTCGGAGTCCGCCTGATTGGGGACCACCCAGGAGACCGCGGGCAGCGTGCCGGCGCGTGCGGCCGCGTAGAACCTGGAGACGTCCTGGATGTCGCCGGTCTGGCCATCCTGGTTGACGGTGTCGAACTCCGGTAGCGGGTTCCAGATGTCGGGAACTACCGTCGACAGTCCATTGCCGACGCGCTGGGGCTGCGGCGCGCAGGTCACCTGATCGTTGGGGCAGTCAGCCTCCACGCCCTGCTCGATGTAGTAGCCCCAGCTCACGCCGAAGCGGTGCAGCAGGTAGGTGAGGTCGGTGTAGTCGAAATGAACCTGCGGGTACCGCGGCGCCGGTCCGAACACCGCGCGGTGGTTCAGGCGGCTGAACGCGTGCTGCGTGATGTCGCTGTGGCAGCTCATCGGATCGCCGAACTTCGTGCAGTAGGCCGACCAGTCCGAGACCATGTACAGGTGCGCCGCGTAGCTCCACGACCGGTTCGGCTCGAACATGCGGTCGTCGAGCACGAAGTTCTGCGCGTACTGCCAATAGTTCGGGATCTCCCGCGCGTCGTGGTAGCCCATCACGTCGGGAGTGGCTGACTCGCTGCAGTTCGGGTTGTCGACCTGGTTGAGTCCACAGCCCTTGGCCCCGGCCTCGGCCTCGGCGACGAACCCGTTCATCTTGCCGCCGGCGATGTCGCGCGTCGCCGCGGCCAGGCTGTGCGGGCCGCCACCGTTGACGTCCGCCGGATCGTGATACGGACGCTGGCAGTGACCGGTGCGCGGGTTGGGCGAGCACACGGTCGCGACGCCGTGGCGCGCCGGGATCCCGTTGGCCCCCGGAAACGTCCCGAAGTAGCTGTCGAACGACCGGTTCTCCTGCATGATCACGACGACGTGCTTGATCTTGTGGATCCCGACTCCCGTGGCCACCCCGGCCTGCTCAACGGCCGCGGCCCGCGCGGCCGAGACGCTGCCGGAAGCGCCCCCGCCGCCGAGTCCGAGCACGATCAACGCGGCGGCGCCCGAGAGCGCGAGCAGCCCACCGATCACGGAAATCCGGACGCTTCTTCTGACCCGCATTGGTCCAATGCTGTTGAACCCGGGGCGGGTCACGAAGTCGCGGTATTCCAGCGACGCGCGAGCTCGTAGGCCCAATCTGCGGCCACGCCGGGGTCCTCCGGCGGCGCCTGGACGAGCACCAGCTCGTCGACACCCAGCCGCGCCAGCGCCGGCGCGTCCGCCGGCGCGCCGCCGTCGAGCGCGACAGCGACGTGCAGCTCGCCGATGTCCCGCCCCGCCTCACGGCACAGCTCGCCGAGCCTGGCCAGCCGCTCGCCCACCGCGTCGACGCCGGCGAGGTTGAAGCCGTACCACCCGTCTCCCCACGCCGCCACCCGGCGGAGCGCGGCGTCGCTGTTGCCGCCGAGCACCACCGGGATCCGCCGGTCGCGGGGCGGCTTCGGGTTGACCCGCACCGAGTCGAACGACACGAACTCGCCCTCGAACGAGGCGACGTCGTCGCGCCACAGCGCGCGCATCGCCGCCACGTACTCCGCGGCGCGTTTGCCGCGACGCTCGAAGGGCACGCCCAGCGCCTCGAACTCCTCGCGCGACCACCCGACGCCGACGCCCAGGGTCAGCCGCCCGCCGCAGAGCGCGTCGAGCGACGCCGCCTGCTTGGCGAGCAGGAGCGGGTTGTGCTCGGGGACCAGCAGCACGCCGGTGGCGATCCCGATCTCGTGCGTGGCCGCGGCCGCGAAGCTGAGCCCCACGAGCGGATCGAGCCAGTCCGCCATGGCCGGTACCGCGATCTGTCCGTCGGCCGAGTACGGATAGCGCGACGCCGAACGATCGACCATGATCACGTGCTCGCCCGACCACAGCGTCGCGAAGCCGGAGGCCTCGGCGGCGCTCGCGACGGCATCGATGACCTCGCGGCGGGCGCCGGCTCCGATCCCGAGTGCGTGGAGCCCCAGGCGCATGCGCAAGACTGTATCCGTGGGGCAGCTCGTCCGTGACAGCGTGACGCTCGTCCACGAGGAGGCGGGGCGAGGAGATCCGCCTCTCGTATTCATCCACGGCCTGGCCTGCCATCGCGGCTTCTGGTCCGCGCAGATTCCTTACTTCGCGCCGGCTCACCGCGTCCTCGCGGTCGACCTCCGCGGCCACGGTGACAGCGACGCGCCCGAGCAGCCCTACACGATCGTCGCCCTCGCCGACGACGTCGCCTGGACCTGCGCCGAGCTCGGGATCGAGCGTCCGGCGGTGATCGGCCACAGCCTCGGTGGCCTCGTCGCGCTCGAATTCGCCGCGTCTTACCCCGAGCAGGTCCGCGCCGCCGTCCTGATCGATTCCGTGCTACTGCCGGCGGGCGATCGCGAACACGTCGTGGATGAGCTCGTCGCCGCTCTGGACACCGCCGGCGCCGACCGCGCCCTGCGGGATTACTACGCCGCCTTCTTCGGACCCCACGACAATCCCGCGACGACCGCCTGGATCATGAACGAGGTCGTGCGGACGCCACCGCACGTGACGAGCTCCGTCTGGGAGGAGTCGATCCGGTCTTGGGATGACGCGGAGGCTCTCCGCCGCTGTCGCGCGCCACTGCTCTACCTCGACGCGGGGACTCCGAACGCCGACCTGGCGCGCGCCGCCTCGCTGGCCCCGCAGCTCGTCGTGGGGCGGACGGTCGGCTCCGGCCACTTCAGCCCGCTCGAGGTTCCCGACCAGGTCAACGCCATGCTCGCCCGGTTCCTGGCGGTCAGCCTGCCCTCGGCACCTCGCCGACCGTGATCCGGTTGCCGTCCGGATCCGTCACCGCGGTCCTCCGCACCGCGCCGGGGACAGTGTCGATCTCGGCGGCCGTGATCCCGCGTGCGGACACGTCAGCTATCCACGCATCGAGATCGTCGACGATCAGCGTTACGAGCGAGCCGCCGGCGCGTGGCGCGTCGCGGACCACGTAGATCAGCCCAGTCTCGGACAGGCCCCAGACGGCGTCTCCGTCGGTCGGGATCCGATCGGGCGGCCGCCCCAGCAGCCGCTCGTACCACTCGAGCGCCGCCTCGTGGTCGGCCACCGGAATGCCGGCGAATACGTGCGTGATCGCCATCGTTCTGTCGATGACCCTAGCTGGCGGACTCGCAGCCCTGGTTCGCGGGCGCCATCGCGCCGGCCCAGAACCTGCACAGCACGACAATCTCGGCTCAGATGGCGAGGCCTGTCGTGTTATGCATGCTCTTCATGCATAGCTCGACAGGGCTCGGGTCTGGCGCCGGCGTTGTCGTGCTATGCAGGTTTCCCGTGGCACTCTCGGCACAAAGGCGCGGGTTTCGGCGCGGGAGCAGGCCAAACCGCGAGCTCCGGCGACCCGCCGAAGCCCGTACCCACCCTCCTTCCCTGCGCCGTTTACCGAGCCGATCGCCAACCAAGGCAGCGGGCGCTTTCAGTGCCCGCCTATACGTCCCGCACGAACCGCCCGATCACCTCGTCGTACGCGTACCCGGCGGCGACCCACAGCGCGCCAGCGACGTCATCCTCCCGCGCCACCAGGGCGGTGATTCGTCGCGCTCCGTTCAAGCGCAGCCGCCGCTCGCCTTCCTCGACCAGCGAGAGCGCTATACCGTGGCGCCGGTAATCGGGGTGGACGGCCAAGCGGTACATGTTCCCGCGCCACCCGTCCCAGGCCGCGATCAGCGCACCGACCAGCCGCCCGCCGTCCTCGGCGACGAGCAGCGAGCCGGGCATCTCGCGCACGAGCCGCTCGACGTCCTCGGCCCGGTCGGGCGTGATCGCGTGCTCGCTGCGCGCCAGCGACCACAGCTCGAGCACAGCGGGCACATCTTCGTCCCCCGCCGATCGCAGGATCATCGGTTCAATTCCAGATGAGCGGCGGCCCGTGGTCTCCGCAGCGCGCGAGCGCCACGACAGGCTCGCCGGGCGCCGTGCAGGCGGTCAACTGCACCCCGTGGTTGTGGTCGGGCTCGGGCTCCATGCTGAGCCAGACGACCGGGGCGTCGCCGGCGCCGGCCGTGAGGTCGTCGCGATACGCCGCCTCCAAAGCCTCCCACTCGGCCCCCGGAACGTACTGGCGGAACAGCGAGTGCCAGACGACGACGAGCGCGCCGTCGGTCGGCGCCGGCACCGAGCGCAGCCACTCGTCGGCCGACGCCGCGGCGACGAGTCCGGGACGATCGGCCGCGACCTCGAACGCCGCCCTCGTCCGCGCGAACCGCTCGAGCTCGTCGGGCCAGATGTAGGACAGCAGCGTCAGTTGGTCCTCGCGATCGGCGGCGTTCAGAGGATGTCTGTCGCACCCGGACCGGTCGATCACCCGAAGGCGCTCCGCGGCGGCGACGACGTCGATCGCCGGCGCTCGCTCCCACGGCTCGCGGAACCGAACTGGCGAGGACGGGTCGCCGAGCACCTCGCCGCCCACGAGATAGCAGTAGCGGTCGGCGAACAGGTTCAGGCCGGCGCTCGCGCCGATCTCAAGCAACCGGATCGGGAGCCGGTAGCGATCCGTGAGCCACAGCAACGCTGCGTACAGGACCGTCGAGCGGCCGGGGTCGTTCGTCTGCACCGTCCGTCGCAACCGTCCCCTGGCCAGCTCGACGTTCTGCTCGAGCGCCGCCAGCGCCACTGGCCACACCGCCTCGGGAGGGCGGTCGCCGCCGGCGCTCGGGTAGAAGCCGGCGAGCTCGGGTGCCCTGTCGCTCAACACGAGATAGTGCAGCGCGGCCATCAGCCGCAGCTGCGGGACCGACCCCGGTGGCGCGGGCACGCCATCGAACAGATCGGCGACCAAACCGCCGTCGTCGATGTTGTCCGCGCCACCGCGCATCAGCGCGACGCATAGCGGCGAGCGCCCGGAGCGCTCTAGCGCCTCGGCGTGCCGGCGAAACCGCTTTGCCAGAGGCAGCTGTCCGTCCCGCAAGTCGCGGGCGCCGTCGAACAGGGCACGATCAGGATCCGACACCCATGAAGCGTCGCACGCTACGCAGTCGGCCGGTAATCCAGATGCACAACGCCGTTGTCGTATGTCTCGGACGCGGCTAGGGCGAACTTGACGCCCGCGCCATCGGCGAACAGCCGCTGGCCGGACCCCACAGCGATCGGATACACGAACAGGTGCAGCTGATCGACGAGACCGTCGCCGAGCATCGCCCGGACGAGCGTGCCGCTGCCGCTGACGTACAGATCGCCGTCGACGTGAGCCTTGAGGTCACGGATCGCGTCCGCGGTGTATGTGCCGACGATCGTCGACGGGTTCCAGTCCGCGCTCTGGAGCGTCGATGAGACGACGTACTTCGGTGTCTCGTTCATGAACGGGGCGCCGGGATCCTGCTCGGCGGTCCGGCCCGACCACGCCGGGGCGAACTCCTCGTAGGTGCGCCGGCCCAGCAGCAGTCCCCGGCTGGCTCCCATGATCCCGCCGATCGCCTCGCCCATCTTCGGATCGAATCCGAACTCCATCGTCCACCGTGGCGCCTCGATGACGCCGTCAAGGGTGATGAATTCATGTACCAGGATCTCGCCCACGATTGACTCCTTTGGTGTGGTGTGCTCGTCGTGTCAGTTCGACCGACGCGCGCGGAGAAAATCATCGCTGGGGCAGTCGAGAGATCAGAAGCCCGCCGCCAAGGCCGCTTTCCCGACCGACGCGACGTTCGGGCTGATGAGCCTGGACGCCGCGCGGTCGAACACGTCCTCGCCGTGGAGCGAGTACTCGTGTCGGAAGTCCGCCGCGCCGTTGCACTCGAGGATCAGGTAGCCACCGTCGGGCCCGCGGACGAGGTCGACGCCGACGAGGTCGGCTCGTACAACTGCCGCCGCGGCGATCGCGAGCGCCTGCACATCCGGCGGAGGCGACGTAGGGCGCCGGGTCCCGCCGAGTGAGACGTTCGTGCGCCACTCGCCGGCGGCGGCCACGCGCTCCACAGCGCCGACGACTTCGCCGCCCGCCACGAGCAGGCGCAGGTCAGCGCCCGTCGGGGGCACGAGCTCCTGCACGATCGCTCCCTGGTGCTGGAACCACGCCGTGTTGCTCACGCGGCGGATATGACGGCCGAGCGCGACTCGATCCTCGCACAGGGTCACCTCGAGGCCCCAGCCCCCGAAGCGGGGCTTGATCACGAACGGAGGCTCGAGTCCCTCGGCGCGGTCGTGCCGCTCCAGGAGCGGCGCGGTACGGGGATGCGGCAACTCGGCGCGTCCCAGCAGTCGGGCGGTGGCGAGCTTGTCGTGGCACGCTATCAGCGCGGAGGCGGGATTCATCACGTCCGCCGAGCGCTCGAACCGGCGGAGCTCCGTGAAGCCGTCCTCGAGCCCGGTCATGTTCCTGGTGACATCGAGGCGGGCCACGCCGCGAGCGGGGGTGACGACCGTCCCCAGGTCGGCGGGGCGGACGAATCGCGCGCCCGGCGCCGCGCGCCGGAGGGCGTCGAGCAGCAGCTCGTTGGTGGCGGTCAGGTCGTTTGCGATCAGGACGAACCCGTCGATGGGCTCGATGGCGACCTGGCGGAGGTGGGGGGGCCGAGCGGACGGGTCGGCCCATATCGGAGCGGGGATGTGTTGCGTGTAGGTCATGGGCGTCCTTTCTTGCAGGATCGGACGATCTCAACGCGAGCTCGTCGCGCCCATGGGGACCAGGCCTCATCTTGCGCCCGCCGCCCGGGCCGGCACAGATGCGGGTCTGACCCCATTCCCGCGGGGCCCGCGCCACGGGAAGCTTCTGGTTCCCGACTGAGGGTCGGGGACCGGACCCTCGGAGTACACACTGAACCTGATCGGACTGATAGTCGCCGGGCTGGTGCTCGCCGCAACGCTGTTGCGCTGGCGGCGCCTGCCCACGCGTGCCCGGGCGATCGGGCTGACCGTGGCGTGTGCGTTCGCGGTCTACGGAAGCGGCGTTGTCCACCCGCCCAACCTCGAGCGGACGATGCGCCAGGTCGGGGAAACGCTCGGGCCCGGTGCGTACCTGCTCGTCGGTCTGATGGCGTTTCTCGAAACCGCCGCGGCGATTGGTCTTGTCGCGCCAGGGGAGCTTGCCGTGATCGTCGGCGGGGTCACCGCCGGTCAGGGGCACACCGACATCGTGCTGCTGATCATCGCCGTCTGGGCGTGCGCACACGCCGGCGACATCACCTCATACGTGTTGGGACGTCGGCTCGGACCGGGATTCATCCGCAAGCACGGCCCGAGCCTGAGGCTGACCGTCGAGCACATCGAGCGCGTCGAGCGGTTCTTCGCTCAGCACGGGGGCAAGACAATCATCCTCGGGCGCTTTGTCGGGTTCGTGCGCCCGCTGGCCCCGGTGATCGCCGGCGCTTCGGGGATGCCGCCGCGGCGGTTCGTGCCGTTCGCGTTCGTCGCCGCCGGCCTGTGGTCGGCGACGTTCTGTCTGCTCGGCTACTTCTTCTGGCAGTCGCTCGACCAGGTGGCGGCGATCGCCGAGCAGGGGACGCTGGCGCTGGGTGGCGGGATCGCCCTGGTCGTCGTCGCGATCGGGCTCTACCGCCACCTGCGCCGTCGGGCGGCGGGCCCCCCGCCGCTCACGCAGGGAGCCGGCGTGTCCGCGCCTGCTCGGGTCCCCGCGAGCCGCGAGCAGGCTGGCAACCGTGGTCAGCGCGAGGATCACCAGGATCACGACGAGCGAGGCGACCGTCGAGATCTCCGGTACGTCGTGGGCTCGCGTGTGGGCGAAATGGAGGACGAGCTTCGCGCCGATGAACGCGAGGATCGCCGCCAGGCCAGTTGAGAGGTACACGAGCCGATCGAGCAGTCCGGATACGAGAAAGAACAGGGCGCGGAGTCCTAGCAGCGCGAACGCGTTGGCGACAAACACGATGTAGGCGTGCTGGGTCACGCCGAACACCGCCGGGATCGAGTCCAATGCGAACAGAACATCGCTGCTGCCGATGGCGAGCAGTACGAGGAACATCGGGGTCAGGGCACGCCGTCCGCCGGCGCGGGTGACGATCCGCCCACCGTCGTATCGGCTCGTGACCGGCAGCGCCGCGCGGGCGACGCCGACGAGGAAGTTGTCCTCGACCGATGGGTCGTGGTCGCGGTGGCGAAACAGGGCGATGGCGGTCGCGAGCAGCGCGAGCCCGAACAGCAGGAACATCACCGAGAACGCGCCCAGGAGCGCCGCGCCGACCGCGATCAGGATCCCTCGGAGCACGAGCGCGAGGATGATGCCGATCGTCAGCGCCTTTGACTGTTGCTTGGCCGGTACGGCAAACGCGGCGAGGATCACCACGAACACGAACAGGTTGTCGATCGACAGGCTCTTCTCCACGACGTATCCGGCGAAGTACTCGGCGCCGAGATCCCAGCCGGCGATCGCGCCGAAAACGACCCCGAACAGCAGCGCCACGCCGACGTAGAACGCCGACCAGCCAACCGCTTCCCGCAGCCGGATCCCGCGCCGCCGCCGTCCCGCCACGCAGAGGTCAAGTACGAGCAACCCCGCGATCGCTGCGAGCGTGGCCGCCCACCCGAGGGGAGTGACGCTCAGCATCTGGTGTCGACCTACCGCTCGACGAGACTCGGGACTTCGCTGGGGATCTCGAGGCGGACCTCGCAGCCGCTGCCCCCAGGATTGGCTCCGATCTTCAGCCGGGCGCCGATCAATGCCGCCCGCTCGTGCATCCCGCGAATGCCGGTGCCGGGAGCATGGTCGACCGGCAAGCCGACCCCACAGTCGCGTACGGTGAGCGTCGTCAGCCCGTTCCGGCTCTCGAGCGTCATCGCGGCCTGCGTGCTTCGCGAATGCCTGAGGATGTTCGTCAGCGCCTCCTGAGCCACCCGGTAGACGACGAGCTCCGCCTCGGGGCCCATCGGCGCCAGGTCGGGAGCCACGCGCTGAAAAACGGGCTGCCCGGTGCGCTCGCCGAACCGTTCGCACAGCACCGCCAGCGCGCTCTCCAGACCGAGGTCGTCGAGCGCTTCCGGTCGTAGTTCGATCGCGATCCGGCGGACGTCCTCGAGTCCCGACCGGACGACCGACTGGACCTCCTGCACCTCGTCTCGCAACCGCTCTGGCGCACCCGATTGCACCCGGGAGAGGACGAGCAGCACCGCGGTCAGCTGCTGGCCGACCTCGTCATGCAGCTCCTGGGCGATTCGGAGTCGCTCGGCCTCCTGGCCCGCCAGCACCCGGCCGGTGGCGTCGCGCCGTTCGGCCTCGATCCGGTCGAGCATCTCGTTGAAGGTGAGCGCGAGCTCGCCCGCCTCCGAGGTCGGCTCGACATCCGGCATCCGCTCGCCGGGATTGGCAAGGTCGACGCGCCGGGCCAGCGCCGTCAAGGCCTGTAGCGGCCCGATCACCCGGCGCAGCAGGTACATGTTCGTCAGCGCCATCAGCGCCAGCGCCGCGACCAGGACAGCCACCTCCTCTACGGCGAACGAGGAGAGCCGGTGAGGAGCCGTCACGACCAGCGTCACGGCGACCGCCGCGATCAGCAACAGCGCGTTTATGCCGGCCACGCGCTGGAATAGCGGCACGTAGGATCGGCGCGGCGCCCTCCCGGATCTCAGGTGGCCGTTGTGGATCGACATCGACACCAGGGTGCCGCGGCCCCCGCGGGTCCGGAATGGGGACGGAACCTCATCTTTGACGCGTCGCGCCCGCCGAGCGCAGGATGCTGCGCCTCAACCGAACGGCTCCTCGCGCCGATCACATCTGGAATGGATGCCTCCGCGTACGCGCTGGCGCATGGAGTCCGCGCCACGCGGCGAACGTTGTCGCTGTGGCGCGATCGCCCGTGGCCGATCCTGCGGAGCTGGCTCCTCGGGAGCCTCGCCGCCGCTGGCGTGCTCCTCGTCGCGATCCTGGTGATCGCGCTCGTCTCCTACGGGTCCGTGACGACGAAGCTCCAGGACCAGCCCCCACTCTTCGTCGGCGGCCCATCGGACGTCGCCCAGATACTTGGACACAACCTGCTCGTGCTCGCGCTGCACGCGATGGCGTGCGTCGCCGGGTTCATCGCCGGTAGCTCGCTGCCGCTCCAGGCGGGCGAGCACAACGGTCTGGTGCGCCTGGTCCACGAGCGCGGTCAACCGGTGGCGATGGGCTTCGTCGTGTGCGCGACGACGTTCTCGCTGAGCCTTCAGGCGTACGCGATCGGCACATCGGTGGCGCACGTCTCGTACGCGCTGCACGTGCCGCCGGTGCTGCTGCTGATCGGCCTGCTTCCCCACGCCGTGCCCGAGCTCGTGGCGCTGTTTCTCCCGCTGGCCGCGTGGATCGTCGCCAGCCGGCGCGGCGAGTGGGACCGGTTGCTCGCGGCGACGATCGTCACCGTCGCGGTGGCGGTGCCGACGCTGACGCTGACCGCCCTATGGGAGGTCTACGTCGCGCCGCACCTGCTCGCGCGGCTGTTCGGCTGGAGCTGAGCCCGGGCGCCGTTTTGGCGCCCGCGACCTTGGTTGGCGGGCGGCCCTTTAACGGCGCTGAGAAGGGGAAGGGAGCGAGCGCCATCGCACCCGTCCAGACCTGCATAACACGACAACACCGGCGCCAGACCCGAGCCCTGTCGTATTGCGCATGCTCTTCATGCATAGCTCGACAGGCCTCGCCATTCGGCGCGGAATTGTCGTGGTATGCAGGTTTCTCGTGACACTCTCGGCACCCAGTCGCGGGTTTCAGGGCGCAGCACCAGTCGACCACGGGCTCCGGCGACCCGCCGAAGCCCTCACCCACCCTCCTTCCCAGCGCCGTTAACGCCGAGCCGTCCACCGATCGAGGCCCAGCCGAGTCACGACGGCCACCGACTACCCCCGCTCGGGCTCGCCATCGACGACCCTCGGAACGCCAAGCGGATTTCCGTCCTTGAGCGGCTCTGGCAACAGCCATCCGGGCGCGTTCTGCCACACAACGGGCCTGAGAAACCGCTGGATCGCCGCGCTCCCGACCGACGTGTGCGCCGCCGACGTCGTCGCCGGATACGGTCCGCCGTGCTGCATCGCCGCGGTCACGCTGACACCGGTGGGCACTCCGTCGAACACGAGGCGTCCGGCGAGCGGCAATAGGTGCTCGACGATCCTCCGCGCGACCTCCTCGTCGGCCGACGTCGCGTGGAGCGTCGCCGTCAGCTGGCCCTCGAAACCGTCGATCGTCGCGAGCAGGTCGTCGAGGTCCTCGTAGGTCACGAGCAGCGCGATCGGCCCGAACCGCTCCGAGCGCAGGTCCGGGTTCTCGCGCAGCGCGGCGCTCGAGGTGGCGAAGATCGCCCCGGCCAGCCCGAAGCCGTCGCGCGCCCGCGAGGCCCCCTCGGCGAGCACCGGCGCCACCTCGTCGAGACGCGACAGCGAGTCGACCGCGGCGACCGCCGACTCGTACAGGCGCTCGTTGAGCATCACGCCGGTGTCGGCGGCGAGTACGGCTTCGCGAAGGGAGTCGCGGAACTCGTCGGCGGAGTCGTGCGGGACCATGATCACTCCCGGCTTCGTGCACAGCTGTCCCGCGTCGCGCGTGATCGCCCCGGCCAGCGCCGTCGCGATCGAGCCTCCGCGGTCCTTAAGCGCCGACCCCGTGACGACGACGGGGTTGGTGCTTCCCATCTCCGCGAACACCGGGATCGGGCGCTCGCGGGCGCCGGCGGCGTCGAAGATCGCGCGACCGGCCCCCGTCGACCCTGTGAACGCGACCGCCTCGATCGCGTCGTCGCCGACCAACTCGAGCGCCGTCTGAATCGACTCGGTCTGGACGAGCGCGAACGTGCCCGCGTCGAGTCCCGCGTCCTCGAGCGCCTGCGAGATCTCATGGCCGACGAGCTCGCTCGTCCCGGGGTGGCCCGGGTGGGCCTTGCAGATCACCGGACAGCCGGCGGCGAGCGCCGAGGCCGTATCGCCCCCCGCCACCGAGAACGCGAACGGGAAGTTGCTCGCCGCGAACACGAGCACCGGCCCGATCGGCACCATCATCCGGCGCAGGTCGGCCCGCGGCACCGGGCGGGCGTCGGGGTCGGCGGTGTCGATCGTCGCTGCGTAGTGAGCGCCCGTCTCGATCAGCCTCGCGAACAGCAGGATCTGGCGCCAGGTCCGCTCGAGCTCGCCCTCGAGCCGAGCCCGTCCGAGGCCCGTCTCTCCCATGCACGTCTCGATCAGCGGCTCGGCATGTTGTTGCAGTCGTTCCGCGAGCCCCGACAACGCCTTCGCGCGCGCCGCCCCCAGCCGCCAGCCTTCCTCGTCGCGGGCCCGCCGCGCCGCCGCGATCACCGCCCGCAACGTCTCCGGTGCCGTCGCCGGGTACGAGACACCCGGCCTTCCCGTCCGCGGATCGACCGCCTGGATTACCTCGGCCATCGGACTCACACTCGCGCCGGCGCGGCCCGCGACACGGCGGCGCGCAGCTCCTCGAGCTCGTCCGGCTCCAGCGGCAGCCGCGGCGGGCGGCAGGGCCCGCCACCGAGGCCGAGCTCGTCGAGCGCCGCCTTGAAGTACTGGACTAGCTTCGGCGTCATGTCGGTGCGCCCCAGAGGCAGCAGTTCGCTGTAGAGCGCGCGCGCCGCCGCCAGGTCGCCGCCGCTGCAGAGGTCCCAGAGCCTCACGCACTGACGCGGAAGCACGACGGCCACGCCCGAGACCCAACCGGCGGCGCCGGCGCAGAACCCCTCGAGCGCCCAGTCGTCGCCACCCACGAGCACGTCGAGCCCGGGGCACAGGTCGATCAGCTCGGCGATCCGCCGCGCGTCGCCGGAGCATTCCTTGAAGGCTCTGACCTGCGGAACCTCGCGAGCGATCTCGGCGAGGAGGGCCGGCTCCATGTCGCTCCCGCTCGCCGGCGGGTTGTTGTAGACCATCATCGGCAGCTCGGTCGCCCCGGCGATGGCCGAGAAGAACTCGAGCAGCTCGCGGCGGTCGGCGCGGTAGAGCAGCGGCGGGAGCACCATCACGCCATCGGCCCCGGCGTCCTGGGCGTCGGCCGCGTACGAGACCGCCTGCGCCGGCGTCATTGCCGACACGCCGACGTACACGGGCACGCGTCCGGCGGCGGTCGTGACGGCGATTGAGACGACCGTCCGGCGCTCCTCGGGACTGAGCGCGGACGCCTCTCCCATCGTTCCCGTCGCGACGATCCCGTGGATGCCGTCGTCGATCAACCGCTCGACTTCGGCCTGCACCGCCGCGTGGTCAACCGTCAGATCCGAGGCGAAGTGGGTGACGATCGCTGCGCTCACGCCTTTCATGGCCTTCCTCCTGTCGTGGTCTGTGTGTGTGACGTCGCACCGCGCGGGCGGGATCGAACGCCGCGAGCAGCCGGTCGGTCCCGTGATCCAGGATCCGGTCGCAGAGCAGCTCGCCGCTCAGCGGCGCGAGCGTCATCCCGAGCGTCGCGTGGCCGGTCGCGACGTAGAGTCCGTCGAGGCCGGGTACGGCGCCGATGTACGGGAGCCCGTCCGGCGAGAGCGACCGCATCCCGGCCCAGTCGACCGCGCCGCTGGGCATCTCCCAGTCGGGCAGGGCCTCCCGGGCGGCGGTCGTGATCGCGCGCAGCCGTCGCGTCGAGAGGGACAGTGTCTGCGCCCCGAGCTCGAGCGTGCCCGATACGCGCACGCCGCCGTCGTAGACGCTGATCGCGACCTTCGGGGTCTCGAGGTACACCGGCCGCGACGGCCCGCTCGGCGTGCGCGCGAACGTGCGGCTGTACCCCTTGGCGGCGGCCAGCGGTAGGTGGACGCCGAGCTGCCGCACCAAGTTCGCGGCGGGGACCCCGTTCGCCAGAATCACCGTGTCGGCGCGCCACTCGCCGGACGGCCCCGATGCGACCCACTCGCTCCCGTAGCGTCGCAGCGCGGTGACCGGCGCGCGCTCGATCACGTCGACGCCAACGCCCTCTGCGGCCCGCTTCATTCCGGCGACAAAGGACTCGGGGCGCACGCGCCGCTCGTCCTCGGCGATCAGCCCGCCGACCAGCCGGTCGCTGAGCGCCGGCTCGAGCGCCAGCATCTCGGCCCGACCGATCTGGCCGATCCGCGCGGAGGAGCCCGACGCGCGGACGTCCGCCGCGACCCCGAGCAGATGCTCGAGCTCGCCGCCGGAGAACGCCGGGTACAGCAGGTCGTGCGAGTGAAACTCGAACTCGATGTCGCGCTCGGCGAGTCGATCGAACGAAGCCGGCGCTCGGGCAGTGGCGGTCTGGAGGGCGGCCAGCCCGTGTCGGTAGGAGCTCTTCCGGCAGCTGACCACGAAGCGCGAGATCCACGCCAGCATCGTGGGTGAGACGGTCGGGCGGATCCACAGTGGCCCCGAGGGGTCGACGAGCCATCGCAGCGACTGCCCGATCACGCCCGGACCCGGGACGGGGATACCGTGCGACGGGGTGATCCAGCCGGCGTTCCCCGCCGATGCCCCGAGGCCGCACCGGTCCCGCTCGAGCGTCGTCACCGACACGCCGCGGGACGCGAACGACTCCGCCACGCACAGCCCGACCGCGCCACCGCCGACGACGACTACCGACCTCACAGGTCGAATCCGGTCGGAAACGGGTCCAACGGGTCGAGCAGGTACTGGCCCATCCCGGTGATCCAGGCGCGCCCGCTGACCTCGGGGACGACCGCCGGCGTGTCGCCGACGCGCGTCTCCTCGACGAGCCGTCCCACGAAGCGGCTCCCGATCACCGACTCGTTCGTGAAGTCGACGCCGAGCGGGAGCTCGCCGCGGGCGTGCAGCTGCGCCATGCGCGCCGAGGTTCCCGTCCCGCACGGCGAGCGATCGAGCCAGCCCGGGTGGATCGCGGTCGCGTTGCGCGCGTCGGCGCCATTGTGGCCGGCGGTGTGGAAGACGACGTGCTTGCAGCCGCGAATCGCCGGGTCTGTCGGATGCTCCGGCGGACTGGTCGCCTCGATCGCATCGATGATCCGAAGGCCCGCGTCGATCAGCTCGTCGGCCCGCTCCGGCGCCGGTTCGAGGCCGACCGACTCAGCCGGGACGAGGGCGTAGAAGTTCCCGCCGAACGCCATGTCGTACTTCAGCGCGCCGAGCCCGTCGACCTCCACGCCGGCGTCGAGCTCGGCGACGAATGCCGGCACGTTGCGCAGCGTGACGCGATCCGCGCGTCCGTCCGCGACGGCCACCCGGACCTCGACGAGGCCCGCCGGCGTGTCGAGCCGGATCACCGTCTCGGGCTCGGTGACGGCGACCATCCCGCACTCGACGAGCACCGTGGCGACGCCGATCGTCCCGTGCCCGCACATCGGCAGGCACCCCGAGACTTCGATGAACAGCACACCCCAGTCGGCGTCCGGGCGCGTCGGCGGCTGCAGGAAGGCCCCCGACATCGCCGCGTGGCCTCGGGGCTCGCGCATCAGCATCAGCCTCAGGTCGTCGAGGTGCGCCTCGAAGTGCAGCCGGCGCTCCTGCATCGTCGCTCCCGGGAGCGTGCCGAGGCCGCCGGTGATGACGCGCGTGGGCATGCCCTCGGTGTGCGAATCGACGGCCGCGAAGTAGCGCGAGGCTCTCATGCCCGACTAAGTCTGCCAGCGCGATGATCGGGATGGACGGGCCGCATGCGGCCCGTCCCGGTGCGCGCATGCGCGCACCGTGGGGTCGGCGCATGCGCCGACCCCAAACCACATTTGCTCTGGGGTCGTGATTAAGCTTCGCCGTGGTGAGCGAGAAGCTGACGCTGTTCGTGTGTCACATCGATGACGGTGGTCCGCCTCCGCACGCGTGCAAGCGCGCCCAGCGGGCGCTCCGGGCGGCCGGATACGACTTCGACAAGGTCGTCGCCGGCAAGGGGATCCCGTTCGGGCTGTTCACGACCGGGAAGCGTCCGGAGCTGAAGGAGATCAGCGGGCAGGAGAAGCTTCCGGTGCTCCGCCTCGAGGACGGGTCGACGATCAACGGCAGCGCCAAGATCATCGCCTGGGCCCGGAGCAACGCGCCGGCGGCGCGGCCGGGCGCCACGGGCTGATCCTCGATCGCGAGAACGGGCGCCATCGCACCCGCCCAAAAACCTGCACAGCACGACAATCCCGGCCGAAATGCCGAGGCCTGTCGAGCTATGCATGAAGAGCATGCGTAATACGACAGGGCTCGGGTCTGGCGCCAGTGTTGTCGTGTTATGCAGCTTTCCCGTGACTGTGACGCTCTCGGCACAAAGCGGCCCGCAAACACCCTCACCCACCCCCCCTCTCCCTGCTGCCGTTTACCGAGCGGACCGCAAACCAAGGCAGCGGCCGCCGGCTCCAAGCCGACGGTCCCGCCGATACCCTTCGGCGAGGCGATGAGGCTCGCCTTGACCAAGCGCTCGGGACCGGCCGATCGGGTGGGTGCGCCCAACGGCACGCTGCTCGCCACCGTTCTGCTGTTGCTCGGAATCGTGGCGCTCGCCAGCCGGGCTCCGCTCGGCGGCTCGCTGGCCACGGTGGGCGCCGGCGCCGCGAGCAACGCGCCGCGGATCGGGCGCACCCCCCTGGGCGTGATCCTCGTCTCCGTCGGGGCGTTCTTGGGGCTGTTCGGACTGTTCGTCTACCAGCGGTTGCAGATGGCGCTCCGGCGCAAGAAGGATCCGCTCGAGGGCAAGCCGTTTCGAAGCAGCTGGAACGTGCAGATCGCGCTGATCGTCCTGCCGATCTTGATCGGGGGCGTGCTGATCGCCGCCGGCGTCATCGGATCTCATCCCCACACCAGCCTGATCCTTCGGCACGTCGGCCCTGGCGGCGGCGAAAGGCACGCACAGACGCGGGCAACCGGCTCGGCGCCGTCGTTTCACCTGCCGGGATGGGTGCCGCTCGTCGTGCTCGGGCTCGTGTTCGTTGCCGCTGCGCTGCTTCTGATCCGGCCATCCGAGCGCTGGACGCCGTCCTACACCGCCCCCTCCAAATCGGCGGCGCCGGCAGTGAAGGCGGCGGTGCAGGCGTCGCTCGCCGACCTCCGCGACGACCCCGACGCGCGGCGCGCGGTCATCGCCGCCTATGGGCGAATGGAGACCACGCTGGCCGCGGCCGGCCTGCCGCGATCTGCCGCCGAAGCGCCCCGCGAGTACCTGACGCGCGCGCTCGGCTCGCTCGAGTTGAGCCCCGAGCCGCCCAGGACGCTGACGGCTCTGTTCGAACGGGCCAAGTTCAGCCTGCTCGCGGTCGATCTGCCGCTCCGCGACGACGCGATCGGCGCCCTGGTCGCGATGAACCACGAGCTCGAGGAGCTCGCGTGACGCTGGCGCTCGAGATCATCGCGCTCGTGCTCGGCGCCGTCGCGATGGTGTCCGTGCTCCCGCGTGGCGGGCGGATCAGCTGGTCCCGGCGCCGGCGCAAGCCACCACAGCGGCCGACGGACCTGGCCCGGATGGAGCGGCTCGTGATGCTGAGGGCAACTGCCTCCGAGGTGCATCTGCGGCTCCGTCCACCTCTGCGGGAGATCGCGATCGCGCGGCTGGGGAGCCGCGGCGTCCGTCTCGACTACAACCAGATCGAGGCCAGGGAGCTGCTCGGCGAGGAGCTGTGGGAGCTGGTGCGGCCCGACCGTCCCCGCCCCGAGGACCCCCGCGGCCCTGGGATCACGTCCGAGGAACTCGAGGCGATGACCGCCCGTCTGGAGCAGCTGTGAGCGACGCCATCGAGACGATCGCCGTCGAGGGCGTCGCGACCCGCTCCAGGCAGATCCTCGACGAAGTCGAGCGGGCCGTGATCGGCAAGCGCGACGCGCTCGAGCTGGCGCTGTCCGCGCTTCTCGCCGACGGCCACGTACTGCTCGACGATCTCCCGGGTCTGGCCAAGACCCTGATCGCCCGGTCGTTCGCGGCCGTCACCGGCATCCGCTTCACGCGCATCCAGTTCACGCCGGACCTCATGCCCTCAGACGTCACCGGCGCGTCGATCTTCAACCAGCGCACCGCGGACTTCGAGTTCCGGCCCGGTCCCGTGTTCACGCACGTGCTGCTGGCGGATGAGATCAACCGCGCCCCGCCGAAGACCCAGGCGGCATTGCTCGAGGCGATGCAGGAGCGACAGGTCACCACCGAGGACCGCACGCGGCCGCTCGAGCGCCCGTTCCTCGTGCTGGCGACTCAGAACCCGATCGAGTACGAGGGCACCTACCCGCTGCCCGAGGCGCAGCTCGATCGCTTCCTGATCAGGATGCGCGTGGGCTACCCGTCCGCGGACGCGGAATGGGAGATCCTCGAGCGCCGGCTCGGGCGGACGGAGGACGAGCCGCGGCTGATGGCTGTGGTCGGACGTGAGGAGCTGCTCGGGATGCAGCGCGCGATCGAGAACATCCACGTCGCCGAGAGCGTCGGGCGATACATGGTGGCGCTGGTCGCGGCGACGCGCGAGAACCCGAGCGTCGAGGTCGGAGCCAGCCCGCGCGGCACGCTCGCCCTGATGAAGCTCTCGCGGGTGAGGGCGGCCCTCGACGCGCGCGAGTTCGTCGTGCCCGACGACGTCAAGGCGGTGGCGGCTCCGGCGCTCGCCCACCGGCTCGTCCTCCGGCCCGAGCTCTGGGTGCAGAGGATCGAGGCCGAGGAGATCGTTCATGACTGCCTGAGGGTCGTGCCGGTGCCGCCGGCCGAGCTCGAACGTCCGTGAGGCGATGAAGCGGACGCCGTCCACGAAGCTCCGGGCATATCTGGCGCTGACCGCCGCCGCCACGCTCGCGGGCCTGGCCACGGGGCGGCCGGAGCTGGTGGCGCTGGCGGCGCCGTTCGCCGCCTTCGTCGCACTCGGCATCGTCCTCGGACACCCCGTCGAGGCGGTCGTGGCGCCGACGGTTCCGGGGGAGCGGGTGCTGGAGGGCGACGCCGTGCCGCTCACCGTGCAGGTCGAGGCACGCTCGCCGATCGAGTGGCTCGAGCTCGAGTTCCGACCCGGGCCTGGCCTCACCGCGACCGGCTCCACGGCGCGGATCGCCGCCCGGCTCGAACCCGGCGAGCGGCGCCGGCTGCGCCCGACGGTGCGCGCCGAGCGCTGGGGAGCGCACCGGGCCGGGGTGCTCGCGTGCCGCGCCCATGACCGCTTCGGGCTGATCGACTACGAGCTCGCGCCGATCGAGCTCGGGTCCGTTCGGGTGTTTCCGCGGATGGAGACGCTGAACGCCATGATCGATCCGCTCGAGCTCCAGGCGACCACCGGCAACCGGGTATCCCGCGAGCGCGGCGATGGAATCGAGTTTGCCGAGGTCCGCCAGTTCGCGCCCGGCGATCGCGTCCGGCGGGTCAACTGGCGCGTGACGGCCCGGCGCGGCGTCCCGTACGTGTCCGAGCGCCACCCCGAACGCAACGCCGACGTGATCGTGTTCCTCGACACGTTCGCCGAGGTCCGCGACCCGAGCGGCAGCACCCTCGAGCTGGCGGTCCGTGCCGCGGCGTCGGTCGCGGCCGGGTATCTCGCCCGCCGGGATCGCGTCGGGGTCGTGGGGTTCGGCGGCGCCGTCACGGGCCTGCGTCCCCGGTTCGGGGCGGCGCAGCTATACCGGATTCTCGACGCGCTCATCGGGAGCGAGGTGACGTTCAGCTACACGCACAAGGACGTAAGCCTCGTGCCGCGCCAGATGCTGCCCCCGAAGGCACTAGTGATCGCGATCACGCCCCTGATCGATGACCGCTCGATCGCCGCCCTCTTCGACCTGCGCGCGCGCGGGTTCGACCTCGCGGTGATCGAGATCTCGCCGGTGCCCTTCACCGAGCCGGGTCCGATTCGAGCCGACGCCGTCGCCTACAGGCTGTGGCTGCTCCGGCGCGCGGCGCTGCGCACGCGGTTTGAGGAGTTTGGGGTGCCGGTCACCGAGTGGCACGGGGAACAGCCATTGCAGGTCCCCGTGGCGTCGGCGTCGGCGTTTCGCCGCAGGATGCGACGACCGGCGGCCGCATGAGGTGGGAGGTGTTCACCGCCCTGGCCGCAATCGGCGTCGCGCTGCTCACGGTCGCGGCCGTGACGCGGTGGACGAGGCTCGTGCTCTGGGGCCTCGCCGCGCTTGGCGCCGCCTACGCCGTGGCGCTCGCGAGCATTCAGGTCACGACCGCCGCGGTCACCGCCCCGCTCGTGGCGGGCTGCGTGTTCGTGGCCGCGGAGGGCGTGTTCCTCGCCGCCGCGCGCGGCACCGAGCCGAAGCCGGAAGCGCGTCGCGGGATCGCCTGGCTCGTCACGGCGGGGCTCGGCGCGATCGCCGTGTCCGCCCTGGTTCTGGTCGTCGCGACTGCGCCGGTCGGGCGCTCGCTGCTCGTGACGATCATCGGCACGGTCTCCGCCGTCGCCGTGGTCGGGGTGCTGACGCGGCGGTCTCAAAATGATCGCTCGGACGGTTAGACTCGATTGCCAATGAGGGTCAAGGCACGAGCCGTTGTGGTCCGCGACGGGCGCCTGTTGGTCTCGCGCGAGCGCCGGCGCGCGATCGAGCATGTGCTCCTCCCCGGCGGTCGGGTGCAGGATGGGGAATCGATCACCGACGCGCTCGTCCGCGAGGTGCGCGAGGAGACCGGCCTCGAGGTAGTTCCCAAACAGCTCCTCTACATTGCCGAGGTCGTCGGGAGCTACGGGGCCCACGACCTCAATCTGATCTGGCTGGCCGAGCTCCAGGACCCGGCGGCCACGATCAGCGACGAGCTGCTCATCCCGTTCGACGACAAGCAGGCGTCGACGATCATGCCCCCGATCGTCGCTCAGATCGCCGCAGATGCCGCAGACGGATGGCAGCATCCGCCGCGGTGGCTTGGGAACGTCCGCCGATCGTCGCCGGCACGAGTTCGCACGTGACCAGGCCCGCATCGCGCGTGAGCTGATCGACAGTCGGCCACAGGCGCTGGACGTTGTCGGGCGTGTCGACCACGATCACGTGGACGGGCACGTTGCGCTGGAGCTCGAGCAGCCGGTCCGCGAACGGTTCGTGGTCCGCGTAGAAGCCACGGATCCCGCGGAGCACGGTCGCCCCGGCGGCTCCCGCCTCCTTGAGCCGGACCGCCAGTTCCCGATAGAGCGGATGCCCGCCGTCGACCTTCGCCTGCTCCTCGGCATGGATCATCAGTTTCTGCAGGACCGGGAAGCCGGATGCGTCGTGCTCATCGATCGCCCGCGGCTCGGACAGCGTCTGGCCGTGCGACTTACAGATCTGCACGCGCTCGATCGTCGCCACGGCGTCGTCGAGCAGCTCGGCGATGTCCGCCAGCGCCGGGCCGAGCGTGGAGGCGTCGCCCATCGTCAGCAGCATCAGCGGCACGTTCGCGTTGCGGGCGAAGAACCGTGCTCGTTGTCGCTCGCCGTGGAGCGTGCCGTCGACGCCTAGCAGCACCGACGCCCCCGCTGCGCCGGAGCGCCGGAGGAGGTCGACCGCGGCCACGTAGCCGGCCCGCCCTCCGGCCCTGACCGAGCGGCCCCCGTACACCGTGAGCTTGATCGCTCGGTCCGGGTCGTCCGGTAGCACCAGGCGGGAGATGTCTTCATGGCTCACGAGCTCCGCCCGCTCGAGGCTGATCAGCCCGTGCGTGGTGACTGTCGAGATCTCGGGCAGTGCGCGCTCGATGCGGTCGCGCGTGTCGATCGCGATCGAGACCGCCGGCAGGTTCTCCGAGGACGTCAGGAGCCGGTCGGTGTGCAGCGGATGGTGACCGAAGCCCTCGACGCCGCGCAGCAACACGCTGGTATGGATTTCGTGATGCTCGTAGACGTCGAACAGCGCGTCCGCCAGGAAGCGTCCGCCGCTGCGGTCGCGCTCGCTGAAGTACGTCGTCAGCTTGATCGCCGGCTCCCTCACACCAGGCCTCCGACCACCCTGCCCAGCAGCACGGCGGCGAGACCCGCCGCCAGGCTGATCGCGAAATTCTGCCGGGCCAGTCCGTGCTCGCCGTCCTCGGCGGGACGGTGGGTCTCGAGCATCCACGTCGAGAACGTGGTGTAGGACCCGACCGTCGCCGTTCCCAGGATCAGCATCGTGTGCGTGGGCGTGTGGAGCCCCGCGAGCAGCCCGACCGTGAACGATCCGGTCAGGTTGACGACCAGCGTCCCCAGTGGAAACTCCCCGAGCCGGCGGGACTGAACGGCGCCGTCGACGAGGAACCGGGAGATCGAGCCGAGCCCGCCACAGATGGCCACGAGCACGACCGTGCTCACCACGTGAGCCTCCCGCGTCGCACGATCGCCGTGCCGAGCGCCACGCCGACGAATCCCGCCGCCGCGCTGACGACGACGTACAGGATCGCCAGCGCGACCTCGTGGTTGTCGAGCATTCGCAGCACTTCCAGCTGGAACATCGAGAACGTCGTCAGCCCACCGCAGATCCCGGTGCCGAGCAGCGGCCGACCGTAGGCGGTGATCGGAAGCCTCTCCTGGAGGCGGGTCACGAAGTACCCGAGCAAAAAGCACCCGACGAGGTTGACCCCGAACGTCGCCCAAGGCCAGTGTCCGGCGGGTGTCCCCGCCAGCGCGGTGAGTCCGGTCCTGACCCCTCCGCCGATCGCGCCGCCGACGAAGATCGCGGCTAGCTCGCGGCGGTCGGTGCCCATCGACCGTCGACGGCGGGCTTCTTTGGCGGGCGGCGGTCCTCAGCCCTCGAGTCCGCCGAACACCGCCCACGGTCTGTACGGAGTGGCGAGTGGGGCCTCCGAGACGACCTCGGATACGCCTCCCTCGGCGGTGACGACGGTTCCCTCCGGCGCCTCGGCGCGAATCCGCTCGGCGAGCGCATTGGCGCTGTCCTCGTCGGCCGCCGCCACGACGACGAACTGCCACCGATGGACGTTGGGGATCCCCTCCTCGGTGAGTCGTTTCGCGAGCGCTCGCGCATCGTGGTGATGCGGGGTCTTCACGCGGACCTCGAATTCGGCGTAGCCCTGGTCCTTCGACTCTTCCCGCTCCTCCTCCATCAGCTCGGTCCGCTCGGCGGCGCGTTCAGCGTCGGTCTCGGGCAGGGGCTTGTCCGGATCCTCCCACTCCTCCGCCGTCGGGTGCCAGTGCTTGAGCTCGAACTTCGGCGCCAATTCGTGCTCGTCCGCGACCGAACGGATCGCTTGCTCGGCCGCCTCCGCCTGATCGCGCGTCGCGGCATAACAGAAGATCTCCGCGTCGTCCCGGGACACGACGACCCGATCGATGAACGAGGTCTTCAGCCCGTGCTCGCGATCGAAGTTCGCCAGGTGATCTGCGAGTTCACGGGCCTGAGAACCGTTCGCAAGTTCCACCCGCAGACGCCAGTCGTCGTTCATGCCGGGGGACAGTAGTCGATCGATGCACTTGACATACCACGGATCATGAGCGTCGATGGCGCGCGTCGCGGGCGTATCGATGCCGGGTGGGGCCGGATCCGGCCGCTCGAACAAGAACCTTGTTCTCGCCGCGATGGTCTTTGCCGTCGCGATGACGTTCATCGATCAGACGATCGTCGCGATCGCGATCCCGAGCCTCCAGAAAGACCTGCACATCACGGCGACCGGTGCGCAGTGGATCATCAACGGCTATCTGCTCTCGCTGTCGGCGCTGTTCGCGTTCGGGGGCAAGCTCGGAGACGTGCTCGGGCGCCGGCGGATGGTCGTCTACGGCGTCATCGGGTTCGCGGTCGCCTCCGCGTTCTGCGGGTTCACTCCGACCGGCAGCATCGCCCAGGCGTGGATCATCTTCTGGCGCGTGGTCCAGGGCGCCGCCGCCGCGCTGATGTTCCCGGCCGCCGTCGGGATCGTGGTCGCCTCGTTCCCGCTCCAGGAACGGGGCAAGGCGATGGCGATCTTCTTCGGGATCTCAGGCGGCCTGACGGCGATCGGCCCGATCGCCGGCGGGTTCCTCACACAATGGACGTGGCGCGCGATCTTCTGGATCAACATTCCGGTCGCGCTGATCGCGCTGTATCTGATCTGGCGGTCAAAGCTCGACGATGAGCGTCATCCGGCGAACCTCGACTATCGCGGCGTCGTCCTGATCACGGGCGCGATGGGCCTTGATCGTGCTCGGCCTACAGCAGTCCGGCGTGTGGGGGTGGAGCAGCGCGGCGACCTGGCTGTGCATCGTCGCGGAGTCCTGCTGATGATCGCGTTCATCCGCCACGAGCTCCGGACGCCCGATCCGCTGCTGCGCCTGGCGATCTTCCGCGACCGGGGATTCGCGGCCGAGACCGCCGTGCTCGGCCTGATGTCGATCGTGTTCGTACCGTTCTTCTTC
Source organism: uncultured Solirubrobacterales bacterium (assembly GCA_963810015.1). Classification (GTDB taxonomy): domain Bacteria; phylum Actinomycetota; class Thermoleophilia; order Solirubrobacterales; family Solirubrobacteraceae; genus Palsa-465. Next base: position 584,492 of record CAWEMC010000024.1, on the reverse strand, counting down.
TTCGCGAGCGTCTATGCGCAGGTGTCGCTCGGGAAGAGCTCATCGAACGCCGGCGAGTACATCCTCTACTTCTTCATCGGATTCGTGATCCTCTCGCAGATCGGCGGCCGCATCCTCGACAGGCGGGGCGCGAAGCCGGCCGTGGTGGGGGGATGCGTGATCGGCGCGGTTGGGTTCTACCTGCTCGCCCACAAGCTCACCGACCTGTCACTCGGCGCGCAGCGCCTCGACATCATCATCGCCGGCGCCGGGCTCGGGCTGATGCTCAGTCCGGCGAGCACCGACGCGGTCAACCGCGCGCCGAGCACGAGCTACAGCGAGGTCACCGGGATCACCCAGACGGCCCGCAACTTCGGCGCCAGCCTGGGGCTTGCGGTACTCGGCGCGATCCTCGTCACGCAGAACAAGACCAACGTCACCGACGCTCTCACCAAGCACGGCGTTTCGCAGTCTGTCGCTCACAAGGTCGCGAGCTCGCTGAGCACCAGCGGCGTCGGACGCTCGAGCAGCTCGGCGCACCCGCTGCCGCTCGTCCACGACGTCCAGCTCGCATTCGCGCAATCGACCCAGACCGTCTTCTACATCATGGCCGGCGTGATGGTGGCGACGTTCATCGTCGCGGTGCGCTGGCTCCCTCGCGGGCGCGTCGTCTCGCCGGAGGAACAGGCGCGCGAGGTCACGGAAGAGGACGCCGCGGTCGCGGCCGGAGGGGGCGCGTAGGGCCCTGGAGCACCGCGTGGAGCCTGCGTAGGGTCGGCGCTAGCTCAGGTCTGGAGCGGGGCCGGGCTGGGGCTCGCCGTAGCGGGCGTAGGCCTCATCGACTGAGGCGGTGGCGTCTGCCACGCCGGCGCCGTGCCGCACGGCGGCGGCCTCGAACGGATAGCGGACGCTCCCCCGCTCGACGCGCGCGCCGACGGCGACCACCAGGGCCGGTTCGTCCCCGGTGGCGACGATCGTGTGCGCCGTCCTGGGCGGGCAGTGGATGAAGTCCCAGGGCTTCAGGGCTCGCTCCTGGCCCTCGACGATCAGGATGCCGTGGCCCCTCAGGACCAGGAAGTCCTCCTGTCCGGCCTCGTGGTGGTACATCGACATCGGGTGACCCGGCGCGAGCCAGTACAGGCTGACGCCGAGCTCGTCGAAGTGGGCCTCTCCCTGACCTCCGAACCGGAAGACCGAGCGCATGTCGTTGTCCAGCCACCGGACGTCGCGAGCGTTGACGACGAACCACCCCGCGGTCTGAGGCACCCCGTGCTCGAGCCGCGCCTCGGTCACGCGTCGCCCGTCCCGAGAATGTCGTGGATGATGCTGCGGACCACATCGGCAAGGTCGGCCGGCGGCACGTCGCCGAATAGGTTCGGTGCGGTCGCGATCACCGCCGTCACGGCGCCGATCGAGGCGGCCATTCGGACGCGCTGCGCGACCGGGACCTTGGGACTCGACAGGAGCTGCTCGATCCGCTCCTCGAGATCCTCGTTCTCGGCCTCGTGGCGTTCGTTGTTCGCGAGCACCTTGAGCGCGTTGAGGTTGCGGACGTGCAGCAGGAACAGATCGGGGTTCCTGAAGACCTGATCGATGAAGCGGTCGAACACCGCCGGCCAGGCGTCCGCCTGTTTGGCCTCGCTCAGGTTGGCGAGTTGCTCGAGCGCTTCGTTGCCGATGGCGTGCAGTCGCAGGTGGAGCTCGAGGAGGATGTCCTCCTTGCGCTCGAAGTGGTAGTAGAGCGCGGCCTTCGTGACGCCGAGTCGCTCCGCGATGTCGCGGAGTGACGCGCTTTCGTAGCCCTGCTCGTTGAACAGCTGGAGCGCCACGTCGAGGATCCGCTCGCGCGTCGATCCTCGAGGCCGCCCGCGCCGGCGGGGTTCCTGCGGCTGCTCGAGCGTGGGTTCTGGGGGTGTGGCCACTTCAAATATCTTACTTGACAACCGGCTAGAAAATTCTTATGGTGGCGCGCCGTGCGACCTAACCGGCCGACTAGTAAGGAAATCTCATGCCGAACACCATGATGATCGAAGCCGAGTCCCTCACCAAGCGATTCGGGCCCACCGTGGCCCTCGACGGACTCGATCTGGAGGCGCCGGCGGGCGCCATCCTCGGCGTCCTCGGACCGAACGGCGCCGGCAAGACCACCGCGGTTCGAATCCTCACGACCCTGTCGGTGCCCGACAGCGGGTCGGCGCGCGTCGCCGGCTACGACGTCATCCGCGACCCCGCCGCGGTGCAGCGTCAGATCGGTGTCGCGGCTCAGGACGCCACGCTCGACGCGGTGCTGACCGGGCGCCAGAACCTCGTGATGATCGGCCGCCTGAGTGGGCTGCGCCGGGCCGATGCCCGTTCAAGAGCCGGGCAGCTGCTCGATCGGTTCGACCTCGCGCATGCCGGAGACCGGATGCTGAAGGAGTACTCGGGCGGCATGCGCCGGCGTCTCGATCTCGCCGCCAGCCTCGTCACGCGGCCGCCGGTCCTGTTCCTCGACGAGCCGACCACCGGCCTCGACCCCACCAGCCGGGTGCGGATGTGGGGGGTGATCCGAGAGCTGGTCGCCGACGGCGCCACGCTGCTCTTGACGACCCAGTACCTCGACGAGGCCGACGAGCTCGCGGACGGCATCGTCGTCGTCGACCACGGCCGGGCGATCGCCGCCGGGACGGCGGCCGAGCTGAAGGCGCAGGTCGGCGGGGCCCGGCTCGACGTGACGCTGAGCGAGGCGGAGCCGGACGCCGAGGGCGCGCTCGAGCCGTTTGTGACCGGCGGCGTGCACGTCAGCCACGACGGACGCCGACTGCGCGGGCCGGTCGACAACGCCGCCGGCCTGGCCACGATGGTCGTCCGCGCGTTCGACGAGGCGGGCATAACCGTTGACGACGTCGAGGTCCGTCAACCGTCGCTCGACGACGTGTTCTTCGCGCTCACCGGACATCCGGCCGACGGAGATGGCGACGGCCCCGACCCCGACGCATCCCCCGACTCTCTCCTGGAGGTAGCCCGATGAGCGCCACGACACTCGATGCGGTCGCGAGGATCTCAGCACCGTCGAGGTCGCGCCGGTTCGCGCAACAGGTGCGGGACGTCGCGGTGCTCACATTCCGCAACCTCGTGCACATCAGGCGTGAGCCGCTCCGGCTGTCCGACGTGACGGTCCAGCCGGTCCTGTTCACGTTGCTGTTCGTGTACGTGATCGGCGCCGGCGTCGTGCTGCCCGGCGGCGGCAGCTACACGGACTTCGCGATCGCCGGCCTGCTCGCGCTGAACCTCACGACCTCGGCGATGGGGACCGCGGTCGGGCTCAGCGACGACCTCGGTAGCGGCGTCATCGACCGCTTCCGCACCCTCCCCATGTGGCGGTCCGCGATCCTCGTGGGGCGGTCCGTCGCCGACCTTCTGACGGCGGCGATCTGCACGATGTTCGTTGCGCTGACCGGGCTCGTCGTCGGCTGGAGCCCCGACGCGAGCCTGGCGTCCGTGTTCGCCGGGTTCGGAGTGTTCCTGCTGTTCAGCTACGCAATCTCCTGGGGTTGCGCCTGCCTGGGCGCGGTCAGCGAGAGCGCCGAGTCGGCACAGGGCATCGGGCTGGTGATCCTGTTCCCCCTCGCGATCGTCTCCAACGCACTGGTACCCACCCAGCACATGCCGGCGCTGCTGAGGACGATCGCGAACTGGAACCCGGTCAGCGCCGTCACGGCCGCCGGCCGTGACCTGTTCGGCAACCCGAACCCATCGGCGGCGATTCACACCTGGCCGATGCAGCATCCCGTGCTGGCATCGCTCCTGTGGTCGGTCGCGCTGATCGCGGTGTTCGCGCCGCTGGCGGGGCGCCTGTACCGCCGGCGTACGACCGACTGACTCGGGCTGTTTAGCATGAGAGCGAGAGCGCCGATACGGCAACTGTGGTCATCGGTGCTCCTCGCCTTCGCGCCAGGCTGTACGCGCTGTTCTTCGGGTGGCTGACGCTCGGGGGCAGCGCCGAAGCCATGGTTCATCACGATCCCGGCGGCCTCTTGGCCTCCGTACTCGTGTTTGGCGCGGCGTGCTCTTTGTTCCTATGGCGGGCGCTCTCGCCTATCGTGTCACCGGCGATGACAGACATCGGCGACGGTCAGTTTCACAAAGGACAGCCGGTATGGGTGATCGAGGCTGACGGCTCCCAACGCGCGGCCGAGTACGTGGGCGAAGGCGAGCTCAGCGCCTGGTTCGGAGGGACGCCGACCGTTTTCGTCGTGTACGCCGACACGCGCGAGGGCGGCGCAGTCGAGGTCGACCGCGTGATCGCACGCGACGCCGACGAGGCCTGAGCCGTAGTTCACGCGCCAAATTTCTGATCGCGGCGGGACCTTCAAGCGAGCTCGCGCCGGCGGTACCCTTCGTGGATGGCGAAGGGGACTCAGGTCAATCAGGTCGACCCTCTGGCGCTGGTCTACATGCTGATGGTCTTTGCCGGGGCGCTGTTCGTCCCCGCGATCATCGGGCGATTCTTCTCCTCGCCGGGACCTCCTCGCTCGGACTCTGACGAGGGCGGAGGGGGTCCGCCGCGGCGGCCTACACCACCGCCGCCTCCGCCGCCGGGCGGCGTTCCCTTGGAGAACGCACAGCCGGCCCGCGTCAGGCTCCGCGACCATCGTCGTCTCGCGCAGCTGCTCCCGATGCCCCAGCGAAGGCCAGCTCGCGAGCCCGGGCGCAGCCCGGCGCGAAGATCGCCTGCCCGCGGCAGACCCAGTCGATCACAGCGGTAGCGATCCTCGATCTGTCGGTGTGACGGACGGTCGCCGCCCGCGTAGTGTGGGCGGTGATGCTCGGAGGGCGCTGGCAACGGGCCGCAATTTGTGTCACGGTGATCGCGGTCGCCGCGGTTGGGATTGACGTTGGCGTCGCTGGGAGCAACGAAGGCCATCGCGGTCGCGGCTTCCGAGCGGACCCTCCGCGGTACGGGGTGATGATCCAGGCCGTATTCGATCGAGCGGGCAACGCGCTGTTGGTGGCCAACTTCAGCCCCGATGGCTCGCTCGCCGTGGCTGGGTGGGCGATCTGTCCGCCTGGCGGCATCGCCTGCCGTGCCGCCAAGTCCATCCGCGGCGCGCTCGAGCCCGGACCCGAGCCGCCCGGAACCAGGTTCGTCGCCACTGCCGGCTACGGCGGACACACCTACGCCGCCAGCGTCACCTGGCGCGGTCCGGTCCACGCGATTACGCCTCCGAAGTTGCGAGGCAGCCGGAGAGTGGGCGGGGTCGTCAATCCGGTGGCGGGAAGTTGGAGCGGCGGTTGGGGCTCCGAGTACGACCAGCTCGGCGTCGAGGCCTGTCGCACGCACGGCGGGCACCACTGCCGGATGCTGGGCGGTGGCGAGTACGGCTGTCCCGACGGCAGCTCGCGCACGCGGCTGGGAGGCCGCTTCGCCTCCTGGTACCTGTTCGCCATTGATGCGCGGATGCCGAAGGGCGGCGTCTGCGCGGGCACGGGGTACTCCAGCAACATCGATCTGCCGTTGTGGAAACTCGGTCCGACCGTCGTCCGGTCACGGCCGCTCGGGAGGATCGCGAGCCCGTCCCGCAAGCGCGTCGCCTGAACACATAGCCTTAGGCGATGCTCTTCGAGGGGTTTGACGTCGTGGACGTCACGACGCCACGCGGTTCGATCCGCGCGAGGGTTGGGGGATCCGGGCCACCGTTGCTGGTGCTGCACGGCTTCCCCGAGACCCATCTGATGTGGCACGGGGTGGCACGTCGTGTGGCCGAGTCGTTCACCGTGGTCGCCGCGGATCTGCCCGGATACGGGGACTCGTTTCGCCCCGAGGTCAGCGAGGACCACGCCTCCCACAGCAAGCGCGCGCTCGGCGACGATCTGCTCGCCGCGATGATCGAGCTCGGACACGACGCGTTCGCAGTGGCCGGGCACGATCGCGGCGGTCGCGTCGGCTACCGCATGGCGCTCGACCATCCCGAGGCGGTGACCCGGCTCATGGCGCTCGACATCGTCCCCACGGGAGAGATCTGGGCCCGCGCCCATGACATGTTCGCGCTCGGCTACTGGCATTGGGGCTTTCTCGCCCAGCCCGCTCCGCTGCCCGAGCGTCTGTGGCTGGGGGCTCCAGAGACCTTCTGGGTCGCCGTCGAGCGAATGGGTCTCAAGTCCGACGACCGGTATCCGCCAGAGCCGCTGGAACTGTGGCGCCCGCTCGCGCCGGAGGTGAGCGGTCGCGCCGTCGAGGGGGCGTCCCATTTCCTCGTCGAGGACGCACCCGACGAGGTCGCGGGGGAGCTCGTCGAGTTCTTCAGCTGAGGGGGTGGCACTGGCCGGATGACGCGACGCCGGCTCACTCCGGGAGCTGCGGCTGACGCTCCTGGAGCTGGCGGATGATCTCGCCGTAGCCGCCCTTCATATCGGCGGGCACCCGCCAGACGTCGACGGTGCCGAACAGCGAGATGGCCCGGACATGGATCACGGGAGCATCCGGCCGGTCGAGCTCGCGGCCCCAGTCGCGGCGGTGGCCGATCACGGCAAGTCCGCCGACGCTGACGTTGATGCCCTCGGGCACATACACGTCGACGTTGCCGAACACGATCGCGACGTTCACGGACGCCTGCTGGCTGTCGAGCTGCGCGTCGCGCAGATCCAGATCGACGTCGGAGAAGGCGCCACCGGCGAAGGTCCGGCGGCGCAGCCTCAGCCGTCCGCGCCTGGCCACGTGGCCGAAGAACGCCGCCGTGACGCGGGTCGGCTTGCGCCGGGAGCGGATGGCCGGCCGGTTCCCGGCGTTCGGGAGATCCTCGCCGGCGCGGGCCAGCTCCTGGCCGACCTGGGCGCCGTACGCGAGCTCGACCCGCTCCGAGAACTCCTCGAGCGTCAGCCGCCCGGCAAGCAGGTGGTCGCGCAGCTGAACCACAGCGTGCTCACGGTCGGCGTCGGAGACTCGTTCGTTGAGGTCGGCCATCGGCTCACACCGAGCTGTACGGCGCCACCCGGTCGAGCCCGGCGCGCTGAACGATCTCCTCCGCGATCGCGAGCGACGACGTCGCCGCCGGCGATGGCGCATTGCGTACCCACAGGACCGGACCGTCGGTTCCGAGCCGGAAGTCGTCGACGAGCGTCCCGTCGCGGTCCACGGCCTGGGCGCGCACGCCGGCGGGCGCCCCGATCGCGTCGCTCGCGGTCAGTTCTGGCACGTACCGCTGTGCCTGTGAGATGAACGCGCGCTTCGAGAGCGTGCGGTAGATCTCGGCCACGCCGACGCGCCAGTACCGGCCGAACAGCCGCACGGCACCGGGCCACCCGAGCGCGTCCCGGAGGTCGCGGGCGTCGAACGTCGTACGCCGGTACCCCTCGCGCGCGAACGCCAGAATCGCGTTCGGCCCGATCAGCACCGAGCCACCGACCTTACGGGTGAGGTGGATACCGAGGAACGGCAGCGCGGGGTCCGGCACCGGGTAGATCAAGCCGCGGACGAGGTGACGGCGCTCGGGTCGCAACTGCCAGTACTCGCCGCGGAAGGGCATGATGCGTGGCTCGGCGGGCTGGCGTGAGGCGCGCGCGAGACGGTCCGCGTGGAGCCCTGCGCACACGATCGCCCGATCGGCCTCCAGGACCGTGTCGTCCGCCAGCGTGATCTCAGCCGCCCGTCCGGTTCCGAGAACGCGACCCACCTCAGCCCCCGTTCTGATCGTCGCGCCGGCGGCCCTCGCGTCATCGGCTATCGCGTGCGCGACCGCGACGAAATCGACGATGGCCGTCGCCGGGGAGTGCAGCGCGGCGATCCCGGTGGCGCTGGGCTCGATCGCCCGAAGCTCGGACTCACCCAACCGCCGGAGTCCGGGCACGCCGTTCGCCCGCGCTCGCTCCTCGAGCGCGTCGAAGCGCGCCATCTCCCGCTCACCGGTCGCGATCACGAGCTTTCCGCACTCGTCGTAGGGGATCTCGCGGTCGAGACAGAACGCCTTGAGCAACGACATGCCGTGCACGCACAGGCGCGCCTTCAACGACCCCGGCGCGTAATAGAGACCGGCGTGGACGACGCCCGAGTTGTGGGCGGTCTGGTGCTGCGCCACGTCGTGCTCCTTCTCGAGGACCACGACGTCAGCGTCCGCGACCTCGCGCGCCACGAGCCGGGCGGTGGCCAACCCCAGGATCCCGCCGCCGACGATCACGACGCGCATCCCCCATAGCCTAGGCGACCCCTTGTATCGCCCGAGACGTCGCCAACTGTCGAACTTTGGCGTTCTTGTCCCGGGGGGTGTGAGTAAAACGCCAGAGTTCGTCGCAGCAGTCCGACGAGCCCGGCGGGTGTTCGTCCCGTTTGCTGTCTCGCGGTACCCGGCGCTCGAATAGAGTTCCCGCGGCCGGATGTTCACTTACGTACCCGTCCTGCTCCGCGACCGTCCCCGCCACCTCCAGATCATCCTGGCGGGGGTGTTCCCGGCGATCTTCGGCGCAGTCGCGGGGATCTTGATCGGCGTCTCCGCCGGCGCCTACTGGGCGTGGGGCATCTTCGCGGCGATCGGCGGCTTCATCGCCGGGTTCGAGCATCGCGACGGTTGGGGGGGAGCCGATCGCGGGTTCTTCGGCGGCCTCTTCTACGGCATCGCCCTCCTCGTCACCCACGCCATCGTGGGAACGCACGCGAAGGTCTCACTCGGCAGCTTTCCGCCGTTCCTGGCGATCATCACCGCGATAATCGGGATGTTCGTGTCCGCGGCCGGCGGCCGGATCGCCCGAGCCGAGCGCGAGCACCTGGGTCTCCAGGAACGCCCCGAGCCGGACTGAGCTCAGATCGGGTGGATTAAGGGGCGCGCAGAGCGCGCCCGGTGGTGTGGCTCTCGCGCTCGGTTCAGAACCTGCACAGCAGGACAATTCCGCGCCAAAGCCCGAGCCCTGTCGAGCTCTGCATGAAGAGCATGCGTAATACGACAGGGCTCGGGTCCGGCGCCGGTGTTGTCGTGTTATGCAGCATTTGAGGCCCCCGATCCCGCGATCGGACCCGACCCGCCCTCTTCCCCAGCGCCGTTTACAGGGCCGGCCGCTCGCGACGCCGCGGGCGCGCGGCGCCCGCGGGCCGAGAGTCGACAGCCCAGGCCCGCACCGCACCGCACCGCCACCGCTCGCCGATTCGCAATCATTGATGACGGCGCCATGACCACGACCGAGATCCGCACGCCAGACACCGCCGCCGGGAACGGCTCCGAGCAGCCGATCATCCGCACCGACGAGCTGACCAAGGTCTACGCGGGCACTGACTTTGCGGCCGTCGACAGGCTCAACCTCACGGTGCAGGCCGGGGAAATCTTCGGACTCCTCGGTCCCAACGGCGCGGGCAAGACCACGACCGCGGGGATGCTGACGACGCGAGTCATCCCGACCTCGGGCGGCGCCCACGTCGGCTCCGTCGACGTGATCGAGCATCCGGCGCTCGCCAAGCAGCTGATCGGGGTGGTGTCCCAGACCAACACCCTCGACCGCGAGCTGACGGTGTGGGAGAACCTGTACTTCCACGGGCGCCTGTTCGGCATCTCCGCGGCCGAGTCGCGGGAGACCTCCGACAGGCTGCTGGAGCAGTTCCATCTGACGAAGTGGGCCAAGGCTTCGGTGTTCGCGCTGTCGGGCGGGATGGCGCAGCGCCTGATGGTCGCGCGTGCGATCTTTCACCGGCCCGCAGTGCTGTTCATGGACGAGCCGACCGCGGGACTTGATCCCCAAAGCCGCCTGGCGCTGTGGGAGATTCTCGGCGAGCTGCACTCCGCTGGGCAGACGATTCTGCTCACGACGCACTACATGGAGGAAGCCGATCAGCTGTGCAACCGGGTCGCGATCATCGACCACGGCAAGATCCTCGCGCTCGACACGCCGGCTGCGCTCAAACGCTCGGTGGGCGCGGACACGATCGTGACCGTGAAGACGAGTGCGGATCCAGCGGCCGTCGCCCATCACCTCTCGGGCGAGATTGACGGCATCACGCGCATGCGCGAGATCGACGGTGGCGTCGAGCTGCACATCTCCGGCGCCGAGCGGATCGTGCCGCGGCTCGTGGCCGCGACCGAGAGCGGAGGCTTCGACGTGGTTGACCTGACCGTCGCCGAGCCGACGCTCGAGACCGTCTTCATCAATCTCACCGGTAAGGAGCTGCGCGAATGACCGAGACCAGCACGGTTCCCCTTCCGGCCAGGCCCCCGACGGCGATCTCACGCGAGCCGACGCGCTCGACCTTTGCTGCCAGCCGTACCGCACTGCGGGCCCTGATCCTGCGCGACCTCGTCGTGTTGCGCAAGCACTTTGGCGAGTTCGTCGTGCGCACGCTGATCCAGCCGTTCCTCCTCGTGTTCGTCTTCCTCTACGTCTTTCCGCGGATCGGCCAGGGCGTGGGCGGTGGCGCCGGTCCGGTGGCGGAGTCGCATTTCGCCACCGTGCTCGTCCCCGGGGTGGTCGCGATCTCAATCATGTTCCAGGGCATCCAGGCCGTCGCCTTGCCGATGTCGACCGAGTTCGGCTATACGCGCGAGATCGAGGATCGCGTTCAGGCCCCGTGCCCGATCTGGCTGGTCGCGGTCGCCAAGGTGCTCTCCGGCGCCGCGCAGGGCACGCTCGCGGCCGTGATCGTGTTTCCGATGGCCGCAGTGGTCCACGCTCCCGGCGTCCACGCCCACCTCAACGTCCACTGGCCCGTGATCGTGACGATGATCCCGCTGGCATGCGTGGCGATGACCTCGCTCGGCCTCCTGCTCGGCACGACCTTCGAGCCCCGCAACATGGGCCTGATGTTCGGCTTCGTCGTGCTGCCGCTCACCTTCCTGGGCGGCACGTACTACCAGTGGACGCGTCTGTCCCCGGTCACGGTCGACGGCTTCCACTGGCTTCAGACGGTCGTCCTGATCAACCCTCTCATCTACGTCGCCGAGGGTATGCGCGCGGGCCTCACCAACATCTCGCACATGCCCCTATACGTCATCTATCCGGTTCTGACGGGGTTCTTCGCCGTCTTCCTCGCGCTGGGTCTGCGTAACTTCAGGCGCCGCGTGCTGGTCTAAGGCCGCCGTCCCGCCCGCCGCGTGACGGGCGGGACGGCTCCCTGTCCTACGCTGTGGCCGCGGCCGGCTCGGGCTCGGCCACCGGCTCGGGCTCGGGCTCGGGCTCGGGCGCCGGGGCGCTGGTGAGGTTGGCGCCGAGTGCGCCAAGCGCGCCGAGTGCTGCCGCGGCGAGCGCCCAGCGAGCTCCGGAGCGCTCGATACCCAGGGCGGCGTCGAGCGACAGCTTCCCTGGGCCGGCCTCGGCCAGTGACAGCACGGCAGCGATGAGGACGGCGTTGTACTCGTATCCGCCCTTGGTCACCCACGGCCCGTTCTTGAGGTGGACGCGGTGAATCGCGGTCAGCATGACCGCCGTGAGCACGCCCGACGCGAGCGGAGTAGCCAGCCCGAGGGCGAGCGCAGCGCCGCCTCCGGCCTCGCCGACCCCGCCGGCGATCGCGTGGCGTCGACCCGGGCGCATCCCCATCGACTCGAACCCCGCCGCCGTCGCGTCGAGGCCGCTGCCGCCATACCAGCCGAACAGCTTCTGCGTCCCGTGGCCGATAAACAACCCACCGACCAGCAGGCGCAACAGCAGACGTGCAACCTTCATCGCCTTTCCCTCCCTACGGTTCAATTGTATAGGCGCGAGAAAGATATAGTAAACGCAACGATTCGTGACGCTATAGTGCCCACCGATGACCGGGGGCACAGGTCAACCGTTGAGCGAGGCTGGACTGATCGATGAGCGACTGTCGAGCCCGGCGCTGCTGCTGGCGCTGCTGGGGCACGTCGCGATGCGCCGCCTGCGCGACACGCACACCGCGCACAACCTCAGTCCCCGCCAGTTTCACCTGCTCGGGCTGCTCCACGATCAGGGTGCGATGGGCCAGCGGGAGCTCGGGGCGACGATGGGCGCCGACCCGAGCATCCTGGTCACGATGCTCAACCCGCTCGAGGCCGACGGGCTGATCTCGCGCGACCGTGACGCCGAGGATCGCCGTCGGCACCTCGTCTCGCTGACGCCGGCGGGGGAGCAGCAGCTGGTTCGCGCGGCCACGGCTCAGCGCGAGGCCGAGGATGCCCTACTCGCCGCCCTTGACGACGAGCAGCGCGAGCAACTGCGCGTGCTCCTGACCGCGCTCCAGCAGAGCCTCATGGTCGGCTGCGAGACGGACTGCTCGCTGGCACCCGCCAACGATTGCGACACGGCTGAGCCTTAGGCAACGGCCTTCGCGCGCGCGAACTCCTCGGCCAGACCCTTCGCGTCGGCGCCCGCGCCGGCCTCGAGCTTGGCCGAGCTGCCATTGACCGTGAGGACCACGACCGTGCCGATCAGCAGGCGCTTGATCTCGATCGAGTCGATCTCGCTGAGCGCACGGCGCTCACGAACTCTTTGATGTCGCCCCCCTTGCCCATCCCGATCGGTGCGCTCACGCTGAACACGACGAGTCGCCGCTCGGTCAGCGCCAGCGCCATCGGCTTGGTCAGTTTCAGCCTCAGGGCTGGCTTTTGCGTAAGCCTAATTTCCTGGGCGTCGGATTGCCGTCAGAGACGAGCCGGTCAAATGACCTGTTGGCGAACGATGACTCTTGGCATACAGGACGGTCATAGGGATCAACAACGACCACCTGGAGACCCAAGATGAACGCTTATCTTCAGCAGGCAATGGCACAGTCTCGTACCGAGGACTTCAAGCGCCTGGCCGACGCCGGCGTCATCACCGGACGCGAGACGCGCGGGCTGTTCGACCGGTTGCGGCGCCCCAAGCGCCAGCGGCGGCCACTGGCCGCCCAGCTGAGGGGCCCGGCCGTCCGTCGCGCGTAGTCCCCGCGCGCGGGTCAACCGTCGGCTCTAGGGCATCACCCTAAGCCCTAGACTTTCGCTCCCGCTCGTGTACGCGGGGGTGAATTCGTGGCCGACCAGATCGTCCTTGGGTCGCCTGACGCCGAGTCGTTCGCCGGCGCCGGCGTGCGCGCCCGCGCCCGCCCCACGTGGTCGCCGACCTGGATCGCGGCCGTTGTCTGTCTGATCCTGGGGACCGTGTCGGTGCTGACGCTGCCCTCCCTCCCGGGGTACGACGTCTTCGCATGGATCGTGTGGGGCCGCGAGCTGGCCCATCACGTGATCGCGCCGGCCGAGCCGTTCATCGTGGGGGGCGGGCCGTCGTGGAAGCCGCTGCCGGTCCTCTTCACGACGGTGTTCGGGTTCTTCGGGGCTGCTCCGAAGCTGTGGGTGGCATTCGGTCGTGCGGCGGGCCTGTTCGGCCTGTTCGTGGCCTACCGGCTCGGCTCACGGCTCGGCGCCTCGCCCCGGTGGTGGCTCGCGGGACCGATCGCTGGGGTCCTGGCCGCATTCGGCGTCTTCGTCACCTCGGGGTGGACGCACTACATGCTGCGCGCCACATCGGAGCCGATGGTCGTCACAACGACGCTGTTCGCGATCGAGCGCCACCTCGCCGGCCGGCGCGTGACGGCGTTCGTATCGGGCGTGGCGCTCGTGCTGCTCCGCCCGGAAGCGGGCGTGTTCGTCGGCCTCTACGCCGTGTGGCTGTTCTTCGCCGACCCGCGGTTGCGCACGCGGTTGGTGCTGGTGGCGGGAATCGTGGCGATTCCCGTCGGGTGGTTCGTCCCGCCATGGATCGCATCCGGTGAGCCCTTGCTGGCGTCGATTCACGCTCGCGCCTTCAACGGCCAGCTCGGCCCCCATCCGGCGCTCGAGGTGCTCAAGCGCGCGACCAATCTGACGGTGTGGCCGGTGATCATCGCCGCGGCAGCAGTGACGGTGCTGGCGATCCGGACGAAGGACTGGCTGACTGTGACGCTCGCCGCCGCGGCACTCGCGTACGTCGCCGTCGTCGAGGCGATGACGCTCGACCATTACCCGGGCCTCGAGCGGTTCATGCTGCCTGCTGCCGCGATCGCATGTGTGCTGGCGGGAGTGGCGGTGGCGCGGTTCGCGGCGTTCGCCGGCGGAGGGCTCGCGTCGCTCGCTGTCGCGGTCGTGCTTGTTGCGGTCGCGGTTCCGTTCCTCGACGGACGGGTATCGGAGGCAACCACCGAAGTGCACACCGCGAGGCAGGCCGTCCGGATCTACGACCAGATGGTCGCGGCCACCGACAAGGTCGGGGGCACGAAGCGGATCTTCCCGTGCCCGACGAGCTACGCCGCGGTCAACCATACGGTGCAGACGAGCCTCGCATGGGCACTCACCGTCCCGCTCACGCGCGTGCTCGCCGTCACCGACGTGGACACCTCGTTGCGTCGGCCCGCGCTCGCGTTCTTCGCGCCGCGCAACCCGATCAACGGCGGCGCGCCGACCGCGTTTGCAGATGGACTGCACGGCCACCTGATCGCCCGCGCGGGGATCTGGAAAGTTTTTCGCGTGAAGCGATCCGGTGACCGACCGGGGAATGCGTGCGTCGGCGCGTAGCTGTCAGCCGACGGTGATCATCGCCGCGCTGGTTGCGGGAACGCGAACGACGTAGACGCCGACGGTGGGGGCGAGCTTGGTCGTTTGCGACCGACCGCGCGGCAGACCCGTGGTGGTGTGGGACCCGAAGCTCCGCCCGCCGAGCGTGACACCGCGTCTCGACCCGACGTCCGGCGCCCGGAGGCGTTCGAGCGTTGCGGCCGTCGGCTTGCCCGGGACCCGGACGGCCACGGTCCTGGCATGCGCCATCGAGTCGTTGATCAACACGACGCGGATGCGCCCGTTCTTTGCTTTCGTGGCCCAGGTCCGGAGCGAGCCCGTCCGTCCCGTCGCGGACGTCCGCAGCAGATGCGATCCCGGTGGCGCCGCCTGACTGAACAGCCACACCCCGTAGTACTCGGGTGCGACGTATGCGTGCCATCGCGAGCCCGTTTGCGTTGTCGAGAAGAGCTCGGCGTTGGCCCCATCAAACGTGTGGATGTTCACCCCGTCGACACCGGCGTTGACCAGGCTGAAGAGAGTGTCGGTCGCCCACAGCGCCGAGGCAAAGGTCTCCGCGACCTGGTTATGAGAGCCACACGAGACGGTGTTCATCTCCGCATTGCGAATCTGTAGGTGATGCGCGTGGACGATGGCGACGTATGGCTCGAGCCCATCCGCCAATCCGGACGAGGCCGTCGTGCCCAAGAGGTGGGGGATCGTGGGGTAATTGAACGATCCCGGCACTGCGCTGCACGACTGCAGCGGGTATCGGTGCACGGTGACTACCGAGGGCCGCTCGGCGAGAATGAACTGTTGCAGGTGCGAGATCCACGAATACACGCCAACCGCCGGGCCAGCGATGGGGACATTCCCCATTGCGGACGCTATGCCCGTGTAGTCGCGCAGGTAGGACTGGAAATCCCAGCTGGGTGGGCGGGCGAACACGTCCACGCCGTTCAGCTTGTAGAACCACCGGTTTGCGTACAGCTCGGGCTCGTTTCCCAACTCGAAGCTCTCGACTAGCCGGCGCCCGATGATGCGGTCCATCGCCTGGGACTCCGCCGCCGCCTCCTTGGCGCTGTTGGCCTCAAATTGAACGCCCATGATCAACCGCGCATTGGTGGCCTGGGCCAGGGCCCTGGCGACCTCGAGCCGACGGGGCGTAAGGGTGTAATAGTCCGGTGGCGGCCGGAAAACGCCGCCGACCGGCCACCAGACCCGATCCGTCGAGACGCCTCCAATCCGGATCACCGTGCTCTGACCGCCGGTCAGGTTGCGCACCAAGCGCACGAACGCGGGGTCGAGCCTGGTGGGGTCAGTGCCTGCGTAGCCTTCGAGAGCCCAGAACTCGAACGAGAATCCCAGGAATCCTGGTCTCACCGTCTGTCCTGACGTGCCCGGACCGATCGTGACGGTCGCGTCCGGGGCGAGGGCGCGATGCCGGATCCGGTCTGACGGGCGCCTCGGGGCCGCTTCCGAGCGCCAGACCACCACCAGGGCGGCCGCGGCGGCGGCTAACAGGACAACCGCACCCACCGCGAGCGGATGACTCCGGGCCAAAGGCCGCATGGCCGGACTGTACTCGCGTACTCTCGCGCCCACGCCGATGACCGAGCGCGCCGGAAAGCCAGGACTGATGGCGAACGTTCGTGACCTGCCGCGGCCGGCCGGCTGGGCCGATTCGGCGCGCCAGGAGGCGGACGGCTGGAGGATCGGTGGCTGGATGGCGCTGCCCGACTCGGGACCGTTCAACGCGGTCAGCGTCTCGTGGGAGGACCGAGATCTTGGTCTCGCCTCGCCGGCAGAGCGCCCCGATCTCGAGTCCCATCTGTACTGGGTCCGCGCACCGGAGCGGTGTGGCTTCAGTTTTTTCCTGCCCGGGCACGACGCCCAGGGGCGCCTCGCGCTGACCGGAGACCTGAACGGGCGTCCGGCCGGGCTTCTCACGACGCTGTTCATCGCGCCGCAGCTCGAGGAGGCGGCGCTTCCACCGCCGGCGCTCGCCGAGCGTGTCTCGGATCTCTCCGGCGATGCCTTCCGACTGTCGGGCTTGAAGGCCTTCACCGACGTTTGGGATCAGATCGCCGAGCACACCGGTGACCCCCGCGCGTTGACGATCCTCGATTGGGGCTGTGGGTGTGGACGCATCTCGAGGTACCTGGCGCGGGCGGGCGTCAGCGGGCTCCGCGGCTGCGACATCGATCCGGCCGCCGTCGGTTGGTGCTCCGAGAACCTCCCCGGGGAGTTCGTCCGCTGCGGGCCCGAGCCGCCGCTGCCTTACGGCGACGGCGAGGTCGACGTCGTGGTCGCGAGCTCGGTCTTCACCCATCTCGACAGGGACCACCAACGGACGTGGCTGAGCGAGTTGCGACGGATCATCTCCCCCGGCGGACTGCTCGTCGCCTCGATTGCCGGCGAGTACGCGTTCACCCTCGGCGCCTCGCGACTCCGGCGTCCGGGACAGGCGCCCGGTTCGCTGCTCCCTCGGGCCGCCGCGCTGCGAAAGCGAGTCGCCCTGCGGCGGGCGGGGATCATCGACCGGTTCCCCGACGCTCACCTCGAAGGCATCGCTCCCTCCGACTACTACAAGATGGTCTACCAGACCAGGGACTTCATCGAGCGGTCATGGACTCGTGACTTTGAGCTGGCGACGTTCATCGAGCGCGGGCTCGCCGGTCACCAGGACCTCGTCGTGATGCGTCCCGCCTGACAGCGGGATCTACAGCTCGCGCCGGCGCACGAGCGCCTTGAGGATGCCGGCCAGCCCGGCGACGATGCCGGCGCCGGCGAACCCCCCGGCGATCAGCGCGAGGGCGACTGCGACCCGACCGTCGGTCTCGACCTGAGGGCTGACCAGGCCGAACGTGTCGGCGTTCGTGCTCAACACGATCAGCCCCGACACGAATGCACACGCGAGCACCAGCCCCGCGACCCAGTAGAGCCACGTCGCCAGCCCGTCCAGCCGTTCGGCAAGCGGGCTCAGCTCGGACACCGGAGCCGGCTCCACATCGCCGACGACGCTCGTGACGTCTTGCTCCTCGAGCATTGCGAGGGAAGCTAGTCTCCTCGCCGCGCGTTGGCAAGCGCCACCGGGGGTCTACGACGGCAGCGCCTGGACGAAGTCGCGCAGCTTTGCGGAGGCCTCGCGCAGGACGGGCCCATGGCCGAACCCGACCGTGGCTGGGCTCAGCGCCGCGAGCCTGCGCTCCGAATTCCTGTTCTCCGCCGGGTCGGGCGAGAACAGCGCCGGAGGCTGGTGCAGGCCGGGGACCGTCGTCAGCACGTTCATGTTGAAGAACACGTCGCCGCAGATCAGGGTCCGATCTGCCTCGCGCCAGAACGACACGTGGCCCGGGGAGTGGCCGGGGGTGTCGAGGACCGTGAACCCGGCGCTCAGCGAATCGCCCTCCTCGAGCGCTCGCGCGACCGGCGTGCCGTCAAACCCCGCAGCGGAGTGGGCAATGTCGCCGAGATGGAGCCGCTTGAACATCGGCGAGAGATCGAGGCGGCCGGTCTCAGTGGCCGTGCGGTCCGACGCGCCACACCACACGGGTACCCCGAACTGCTCGACGAGCCGCTTCATCCCGCCGGCGTGGTCGGGGTGTGCATGGGTCAGCGCGATGGCCGACATCGTCCGCCCGGCGAGCATCCGGGCGATCTTCCCGGCCGACTGCTTGATGCCGGTGTCGACCAGCACATCGCCGACCAGATAGGCGTTGATGCCGTCGCGCGGAACGAGCGGCAAATGCCAGACATCATCCGCGACCTCGAACATGTTCAGGCCGCGACCCAGGCCTTCGCCTGGTCGAGCTCGTTGAATGGGAACAGCCTCAGCTCACCTGGAGCCATCCAGCCGAGTAGGTGAACCGAGTTCCGGATCCAGTCCAGGTCCGTAACGAGCGCCATCCGCTTCCAACCTGACCGGTGCCCCACCGTCAACTCGAACCCCGACTTGACGTCCTCGAACATGGCGCCCGCGTCGAGGCCGTGGAAGTCCGGTCCGAGTACGCACACGACGCGCATGTCTCCCGCCTCGACCGCCTCTCGCAGTCTCGGGATCATCGCCTCGGCGTAGTCCTCCCGGCTGAGTCTTCCCACCGCTCGGAAGCCGAGCGTTCCTTCTGGCATGTCCTCGAGCCACTCAATCATCGCCGCCTCCAAGATCGCAGTCGGCCGGATTATTCAACCTCACCCCCGCGGCGTGAATCGAGGCCTCAGCGCGCCGGCGGCGGGAGCGCCGCCGCGACGAGCGCGAACTGCGGAACTCCGAGTCCACTCGCCACGTCGTAGCCACGCTTGGCGTGGCGTGCGGGGACCTTCCGCAGGTAGCCGTTGGCGCCGCTGACCACGTCCCACATCGTCTTGGGCGCGCGCTTGGCGAGGTAGTAGAACAGCCCGCTCGCCGGCCCGATCGGCGGCCGGTGGCGGCGCTGCTGATGAGCGCTGATGATCGCCATCGCCGTGGCGACGAGCGGCGTCGACGCGCTCGTGCCGCCATCGACCGTCCAGTTGCCGCCGAGCTCGACCGGCCAGCCCGGGAGGTTCGAGGCGGCCGCGGACACGTCAGGAACGGCGCGCCGGTTTCCCGGTAGCCCCAAGCCGAGTTGGAACGGTGGCCGTGGCGAGGCGACCGAAAATCCACCGCCGGTGGCGCCGCCCCCCTGCGCGGGCGACAGCCACTTGAGGTCATTCCACACGACCTCGTTGGTGCGTTGGTTGGCGCGGTTCAGGGTTAGACGGGTGCCGCCGACGCAGGTCACGAATGGCGAGGACCCGGGCCAGGTGACACCGCTGAAAGCCGCCCCGTCGCACGTCGACCCGAAGTCGCCGGACGAGGCGTATGAGCCGACGCCGGCGAGGCCGAGCCGCACGAGCATCGCGTCCATCAGGTTCGCGCCGGCGCGGGTGGTCGGGGTCGATCCCTTGCCGCGGATCTGTCTTTCGCATTCGCCGTAGGAGATCGAGAAGCTGTCGGGAAGCCGCGGCGCGTCGAGCACCTGCGCGGCTCCCAGGAACCACAGTTCGGCCGACAGCCAGGCCTGCGAGAACGTGAGCGACGTAAGACCCGGCGCCATGCCCCGGACCAGCGCCAGGTCCTCGTCGGGCTCGAAGGACTGTGGGCCGAAGCGGTGGGTCTGGCCGTCGCTGAGGAGGGTCCTCGCGCGCAGCTTCGGATAGCCGAAGCACCGTGCGTTTGCAGCGATGTCGCGCGGCATCGAGCCTTCGCCGACATTCAGAATCGCCACCGACGCTCCCCTGCCGCTGCCGAGCCGGCGGATTCCGTAGGCGGTGCGGACCTGCCCGTAGCTGAACGCGCCCGTCTTCTTGGCCTTGGCGCAGCCGCGGGTCCATCTTCCCGTCCGCCGGGGGCGCTTAGGCCGCGCCGCCGCGTGTGCGCGCTCGTCGGGCTTGCCCGAGGGGCTGGCCGAGTGCGAGTAGGACGGCACGACGTCCTCGACGAGCCGGCGCATGTCCGCGGGGAGATGGAGTCGGCCGTTGCCCTTCAGGACGTAGATGATCCGGTTGGGATCCTGCGTGAACAGGGAGTGAATACGGACCTTGAACACGCGATCGAACTGGGCAACGGTTCCGCTCACGCGCGCGAACACGCCCGACGGATCGATCCGCGCCCTCAGCCCGTGTCTCGCCGCGGCGCGGAGAAACGCCTTGCTGGTCGCCTGGCTGGCGCCGTAGCGGCGGGCGACCTGGCTCACGGTTAGGAAGTGGCGATAGCTGGGCGACCCAGGCTGCTCGACCGCGAAGAACGCGCGCTCGGCACTCGCCTCCGGTCGCTTGAGGCCGAAGTAGAACGTGACCCGCGGTGAGCGCACGGCGCCGAGCGCGGCCGAGCCACAACAGACAGCTAACAACAACGACAACGCGAGCGCCCGCGCCCCAATGCGCATTCGGGGACCATACTCCGTCGCTCAAAGGCGGCGGCTCCGCAGCCCGTGCCGAGCGATCGATGTCACAGACGAGTGCCAATTTGGCAACTAGCGATATATGAGCACAGCAGCGAGCGCGAAGGTGGCGATGGTCCGGAGCTACGCGGGTGCAAAGCCAGCGACTCCCGGAAGTCCCGAAGGCTCAGCGGTCGCCGAGTTCGAACAGATCTACCGCGCGAACGCGGAGACCGTGATGGCCTACTTCGCCCGGCGTTGTGGGGAGCCCCAGATGGTGGCCGATCTCACGTCGGAGACCTTCGTACGCGCGGCCACCACGTTCGGGAGCTTTGACCCCGGAAGGGGTTCGGCGCGAGCCTGGCTGTTCGGGATCGCCACGCACGTCTTTGCGCGTCACTGCGCCGAGACCGCCGACGGCCGCGTCGCAGTCGCCAGGCTCGCCGGCCGGCGGGCGTTGCAGAGCGACGAGATCGACGAGCTGGCCGGCAAGATCGACGCCGAGCGCGCGGGCCGTGAGCTGGTCGAGCGCTGCTCGCAGTTGCCTGAGCTGGAGCGAGCAGCCCTCGAGCTGGTCGACCTATCCGGGTTGACCCCGAAGGAGGCCGCAACTGCCCTTGGCGTTTCTCGCGTAGTGCTCCGCAAGCGGCTGTCCCGGGCACGCGCCCGGCTTAGAAAGGAGCATCAGAGCGATGGGCAAGTTTGAAGACCGTCTCTGGCGCCGGCTCATACGCGAGCACGGGGCTGAGCTGGAGCAGATACGCAGGCCGGCGGCCAAGCATGCGTGGCGGTCCCGTCCGCGCATGCTTGCCGGCACCACGCTCGGGCTGGCCGGCATCGGGACCGCGGTGGCCCTGGTGCTCGGCGCAGCCAGCAGCTCGCCGGCGTTCGCGGTAACCCAAAATTCCGACGGCACAGTGTCGGTCTCGATCCAACGGCTGAGCGGAATCGCCGGTGCAAATGAGAAGCTGGCCTCGCTCGGGATCAGGGCGAGAGCCGTCGCTGTGGGGGCCGGCTGTGACAGCAACTGGACGGTCAGCAAACAGGAGGTTGCGGCCCCGTCGTTCAAACGCGCCACGCCCGCCCAGTTTCGCGCGCTCGCCGCCGCTCGAATGGCCGCCGGGGCCAAGATCGATCCGGGCAGGATCCCCGCCGGTCGCACGGTCGTAATCGCCACCTGGCGTGCGGGCCAGCAGGTCCACCTGTACGCGTCACGCGCGGTCGCCGGACCGCCGCCGGCGTGTCTGGCCCCCGCCGCCGCGGCGAAGGCGGCGAAGGCAGCGGCAGTCAACGCGGCCTGCCGCATCCAGGTCCTTCCCGGCGGTGGCAACAGCGGCAACAGCGGCAACAGCGGCAACAGCGGCAACAGCGGCAACAGCGGCAACAGCGGCGCCGCCACGAGCGGCTCCGCCAACACCCCCAAATTCCAGGTCGTCAAGAGATCCAACCTCAAGGAGCTGAAGGCCCTCGTCGCGAAGGCTCAGGCGCGCGCCGCCAAGGCCAACGGCGCCAACAGCGGCAGTAGCGGCACCACCGGCAACAGCGGCCCCAATGGAAACAGTGGCAACAGCGGTAACAGCGGGTCCGGCGGGTACACCGTCAAGGCACAACGCGCGATCGACTGCACTTCCTATCCGTTCCCGACGACCGGCAACTCGGGCAACAGTGGCAACTCGGGTAACAGCGGTAACTCCGGCAACAGCGGGAGCGGGGCGAGCAACGCGAAATCCGGGAGCAGCGCAAAGAACTGAGTCCGGCACTGATGCCACGTCTGTCCTCATCTCCGGCCCCCGCCGAAAGGCGGGGGCCGCGCCGTGAAGACCGCTAGAGCCCTGACCGCGGTTCCGGACGTCGCGCCGGCGGTCGTCGTCGGAAAGCCCCAAGGCATCAAGCGTTGTGCAGACTGGATCGCGGGCGCCGCGGTGGCCGTGGGTGCTCGTCGGGGCGGCGGTTGCCTGGAACCTCGTAAGCCTTCGCGCCGAGACGCTCGGGGTTTCGTACCTGAACGACAGCTCCGTCCACGAGCAGATGGGGCGCTTCGCCGAGCAGTTGCTCCGAGGGGGACATCTCCCGCTCACGAGCTGGTTCCCGTCTCTGGGCCTCGGATCGCCGCAGTACCTTCACTATCAGAGCCTCCCGTCGATGCTGACGGGGCTGATCGGGCTCGCCGTGGGCGGCGACACCGCGTTTCGCTGGACGCTCTACCTGCTCCTGTCGCTTTGGCCGGTCAGCGTCTACCTCTCGGCTCGGCTATTCGGCGCCCCCCGCCCGGCCGCCGCGGCCTCGGCGGCGATGGCGCCGTTCGTGATGAGCGTGATCGGGATCGGCTACGAGCAGCGGGCATACCTGTGGGTCGGCTTCGGGGTGTGGACGCAGCTGTGGGCCGCGTTCACGCTGCCGCTCGCCTGGGGGTTCAGCTGGCGGGCGATCCGCGATGGCCGCAACTTCTTCCCGGCGGTGGCGCTCGTCTCGCTGACGATCGCGTTGCACTTCGAGACCGGCTATCTGGCGCTCGTGCCGGTGCTCCTGTGGCCGCTCGTTTCCGGAGGGCCGGTTCTCAGGAGCGCCGGCCGCGCCGCCGTGGTCATCGGCGGTTCGCTGCTCGCGTCGGCTTGGGTGATCGTGCCGCTGATCGAGCAGCGCGCGTGGGCCGCCACGAACGAGATCCTCCGCGGGACTGGGCTCGAGAACGGATACGGCGCCGGGCGTGTGCTCGGCTGGCTCGCGTCGGGCCAGCTGCTCGATCACGGCCGGATCCCGGTCCTGACCGCATTCGCCGCGATCGGCCTCGCTCTCGCCTGCGCGCGGTGGCGAACGGATCCGAACGCCCGCGCCCTGATCGTGGTGTTCCTCGCCTGTCTGCTGTTGTCCTTCGGCCGGTCCACGTTCGGGTCGCTGGTCGACGCGATCCCCGGGAGCGGCGACATCTTCTTCCGCCGCTTCATGATGGGCATTCAGCTCGCCGCCCTGCTGCTCGCCGGCGGTGGCGCGGCCTGGTGCGCCGGGGCAATCTGGAACGGGCTGCAGCGCCTCGGGCTTCGCCGCGAGCCAGTGGCGACCACGCGGAGCGAGCGCGTCGCCGCCGCCACGATCGCGCTGGCGGCGGCGGTGGTCTTGCTGGCGCCGGCCTGGCGGCAACTCGGTGCTCTGGACCGCCACAACAGCTCGGCGATCACCGCCCAACGGCACGCCGACGCCACGCAGGGGGCCGAGCTCGATCAGCTGATCGCGCTCATCCAAGAGAACGGCGGCGGGCGCGTCTACGCGGGGATGCCCACCAACTGGGGAGCGGACTTCACGGTCGGACAGGTTCCGGTGTTCAAGTACCTCGAGAGCCGGGACGTCGACGAGGTTGGTTACACGCTTCGGACCGCATCGCTGATGACCGACCCGGAATACTATTTCGACGAGCGAAACCCGAGTGACTATCAGCTTTTCGGGATTCACTATCTGATCGTTCCGACCGGCTATTACCCACCGGTCCACGCGACCCGGGTGATGGAAGCAGGGTCTTACTCTCTGTGGACACTCGGGACGACCGGTTACGTTCACGTCGGGCGGATCGTGGGCATGCTGACGGCCAACCGGACCGACATAGGTACTCGCAGCATTCCCCTGCTCGACTCTCGACTGGCGCAAGACGGTGACTATCTCGATGTCGACTTCGATCGGGGAGACGCCGGCGCGCGGCGGTTGCCTTCGCCGGCGCCGGAACCGTTCGCCGGGAAGGTCACCTCTGAGCTCGACGATCTCGATCGTGGCCAGGTCACCACGACCGTCACCATGCGCCACCCCGGAACGGTCGTGTTGAGTGCCTCGTTCGACCCGGGGTGGACGGTCACGGTCGACGGCCATCGGCAGAGGACGCAGATGGTGGCGCCGGCGCTCGTCGGCACCACGGTGCCCGCGGGCACACACAAGATCGTGTTCCGTTACAGAGGCTATGGCGGTTATCTCGAGCTGTTCGCCCTCTGCGTGCTGACGCTCGCCGTGCTGCTGAGCGCGGACCTGATGCGAAGCGGAAGCGCCCTGGCGTCCACGCCCTTCGCTAACCGACGGTCCGCCTAGCTGGCGCCACCTCGACGGCCTTTGAGGGGGCCGACCCGCGCCCAAACGCCCAACTGATGCCTTTTCGTCCCGGAAACCGAAAGAAAATGGCTTCAGTTCCGCGCGCCGGCGGGAACTTTGGCGATTTGGTCCCGGCCCCGTGAGCAGAACGCCAAAGTTGGCCGGTTCGAATGCTCCGAGAAGCTCTTGACAGACTTCTTTCGAGAGATTACTCTCGAAAGGGATGTCTCGACGCGAAGAATTCGACCAGCCACTGGGCGAACCCCGCGAGCTCACGGATCCCCGAGCGATGCGCGCCATTACCCATCCGGTCCGCCTGGCGCTGCTCGAGGCCCTCGGACTCGAGGGCCCGCTGACGGCCACGGAGGCCGCCGAAGTGATCGGCGAATCGCCGACCACGTGCTCGTTTCACTTTCGCCAGCTGGCGAAGTACGGGTTCGTCGAGGAGGCCAGCGTGGGGCCGGGGCGCAAACGGAGCTGGCGGCTGAGCACGATCGGCATGCGGTTCAGCGACATCCACGAGGATCCTGAGACCTCGATCGCGGCCCGTGCCCTCGCCCGAACGCTGCGCGAGCGCTACCTGGCGCGCCTCCAGGACTACTACGACGCGCGCTCGAAATACCCCGTCGCGTGGCAGGAGGTCACCGGGGAGAGCGAGTTCGTGCTGCACGTCACGCCCGAGGAGCTCCGCGCTCTCGACGAGCACATCACCGCCCTCCTGCACCGGTTCCGCGACAGGATCGCGGACCCGGCGCTTCGCCCCGCGGAGTCGTTGCCGGTCGAGCTGCTGCTGTTTGCCTACCCCCTCCGCACCCCGACGCCGTAGCCATGGGCGCGCGGAAACTGCTGGCGGTGCGCGACGCCCGCGTGTTCCTGGCCGGTCAGGCGGTCTCGTCCCTCGGCGACTCGGCGTTGTGGCTCGCGGTGGCGGTTTGGGTCAAGGGACTCACAGGCAGCAGCGGCGCGGCCGGACTGGTCTTCTTTTTCTTCTCGGCCCCGATGCTGTTCGCGCCGATCTCGGGTCTGGTCGTGGATCGCGTGCGACGCCGGCGACTGCTGATCGCGACGAACGCGTTCACGGGTTGCGCGGTGTTGTTGCTATTGCTCGTCGACGGCGCCGGTCAGCTCTGGCTGATCTACGTCGTGATGGTCGTCTACGGCTTTTCGTTTTCGGTGCTGGGCGCGGGTCAGTCGGCGCTGCTGACGACGATGCTCCCGCCGGAACTACTTGCGGACGCGAATGGCGCGCTGCGGACGATCCAGGGAACGCTGAGCCTGGTCGCGCCGCTGGCCGGCGCCGGGTTGTTCGTCCTGGTCGGACCACAACCGATCGTGATTCTCGACGCGGCCACGTTCGCGGTGCCCGTGATCTCGCTCCTCTGCCTCCGTGTCGAGGACCCGCCGCCCCACCCCAGGGAGCAGCACTGGCGCGGGGAGCTGACCGCCGGCGTACGACACATCGGGCGGACGCAGGTGCTCCGGCAGGTGACGGTGGCGGCCGTCTGCGCGGTGCTCGGCTTCGGGTTCAGCGAGACCACGATCTTCTCCGTCGCGGGCAAGGGGTTGCACCGGGCGCCGGCGTTCGTTGGGCTCCTGCTTTCGATCCAGGGACTCGGAGCGATCCTCGGAGGGGTGACGGCGGCGCCGCTGCTACGGCGCCTCGGTGAGTGCTCTCTCATCGGGGCCGGGCTCCTCCTTCTCGGCGCCGGGGCGCTGCTCGAGATCCCGGCCTCGCTCCCTTCGGTGATCGCGGGTGTGATCGTTTTCGGGCTCAGCCTTCCGTGGGTGATCGTCAGTCTCACGACGCTCCTCCAGCGTGCCACCCCTCCCGACCTTCAGGGGAGGGTCTACGCGGCGGCCGAAGCCCTGATCACCACACCCCAGACGATCTCGATCGCGGTCGGCGCGGCATTGATCGGAGTCGTCGGCTACCGCTCGCTGCTGGTCGCGATGGCCGCTGCCAACGCGGTCGCGGCCGGTTATCTCCTGACTCGCCGCCGCCTGCCCGCCGCCGATCGCAGCTGGGACTCGCGCGTCAGCGTCGTGTAGAGCTGACCGCGGATCGCGGACAGCTCACGCCGGCGGCGCAGCAGTGCGATGCACAGCAGTGGCACGGCGACCAGGGTGAGCAGGCCGCCGATCGAGCCGATCGTCTGGACGAGCGGCGTGTTCGCCGTAGCACCCGACCGCTTCGGCACGACGACGGCTCTTAATCGAACGCGACCCTTCCCGCCGATCGGGCTGCCGGGAGTCCCCGGGCTGCCGATCGGCTCGGTCTGCTCGGCGATCGCCAGCAACTCACCGTTCCCGACCGCGTCCGTGAGCGTGTTGTGGACCCAGTAGGCGGCGCCGTGCTCGAACCACGCGACCGTCATCAGGTGCTGTCCCGAGTAGTACAGGGAGTACGTCCGCCCGCCGACCGTGACCGTCTGGTCGGCGTTGGCGAACATCGGCGAACCCGTCCAGGTCATTCCCTGCACGTCGTAGTACTGGCCGAGAAGGCCTGCGGAGAAAACGGCCACGTAGGCGGGATACGTGCCTCGATTCGTTCCGTGGATCAGGTAGTTGCGGAGGCTGACCGGCATCACGCTGCCGCCGGCGTCCTGGACGCGTGGGTACTCGAGCGGGAAGGGGAGCGTGCGGGACGTGGTCGTCGCCTTGATCAGCCCGGCGGTCGAGGCCGTGACCAAGGGCAGCTTCGCGGTCCCGTTGTGGCGGTGGACCGCGCGCGCCGCGGCGGCCGTGGTCTTCTTGGGGAGGTTGTCGGAGCCGTGTAGGAACGAGCTGACGCTGGCGGAGATCTGCTGCGGGGTCGCGGTGTCGCAGTTGCAGGGGTTGGCGCCGACCGGTTGCAGGTTGACTTGGAACTGGACCTGGCGGACGCGCAAGCTCTGCGACGAGATGAGCGTCCCGAGCAGGTTCTCGACGCCGTCCTCGGACTGCAGCCCACGGTCGACCTCGACCGTCCGGCCGAAGATCCGCTCGAACCTGTGAATGCTGCCGAGGTCGGACAGGGACGGGCCGTACTGCTTCTTGACGTCGAGCAGGAAGTCCTGGTCTCGCGCGTCACGCACGAGCGAGGTGTCACCGTGACGGTAGGAGACGAACTCGAGCGCCTGGGTGCCGCACATCTTCTGGTAGCCGGGCTGCAGGTTGATCGCTTGGTACTGCTCGCTGGACGGCGTATTGACGTGGTAGTAGCGACGGTCGACGGTCGAGTAAACGCACCCGATGTCGTTGACCGCGTTCTTGAACTGGTTGAAGTCGATCATCACGACGTGGTTGATCGACAAGCCGGTGAGGTGCTTGATCGTCGAGACCAGCAGCGAGATGCCGCCATACGTGAGGGCAGCGTTCAGCCGGGTGATGACCGGTCCGGCCGGCGTCTGGATCGTCACCTCGAGCTCCCGCGGGATCGACATCATCGAGATCCACGGCCTGCCCGGATCGATCCGCACCAGCAGCATCTCGTTCGAGTGCGGCAGCACCGGCGTCGTCGTCGTGTGCTTGCGCTGATCGTTGCCGACGAGCAGGATCGTCTGGGGGTCCCCGAAGCCGGCGGACGCCAGAGATCCCGAACCCAGCGCGAGTGCCTTGTTCTGGCTCAGCGCGCTCGCCAGCGTCTTGATCTCGCCTTTGATGAATACCACCGTCGTCGCGGCGCTGAGCGCGACGACGATCAGGCATCCGACGATGACCCGCCACACCCGCGGCCGCCGCTTGGCGTCGGGCGGCGGTTCTGTGGGCGGCAGCGGGCCGGGGGGCAGCTGCCGCCCGCGCGGGTGCCGGGGAGGCGCGGTGGTCGCGCTCACGACTCACTCGGCCGGACGCGATTCCGCCCGAGTGGCATCAGAGCCTCGAGCACGGGGCACACCATACGGAAATCCTGGCCCTGGCCGGCGCAGCGCCGTCATCTCGTCAGGGTGATGCACGGAGGGCCGATCGCTGCGATCGTCTCGCCCTAGCGATGCCGTCCCGCCAGCTTCTGACCTACAGATTCGGATCTGACTCGAGGTTCGAGGGCCAGCTCGTCGGCGCGCTCGAGCGAATCGAGAGCGGCGGCGCGATGCGCGTGCTCGACGCGCTGTTCGTCGCCCGCGCGCCTGAAACCGGCGACCTCAGCGCGGTCGCTCTCAGTACCGACGGATCGGGCGGAATCATCGGCCAGCTGCTGGGTTTCCGGCTCGATGAGCGCGAGCGCCAGGCCGCGACCGATCGCGCCCTGACCGGCGCCAACGGCGAGGCCGTACAGGCGCTCGCGGATCGACTTGCGCCCGGCAACGCGGTCGCCGCCGTGATCGTGCAGCACGTATGGGCGGAGACGCTGGAGGACGCGGTCGCCCGGATCGGAGGCACCGGGGTCGCCAGCGAGTTCGTCGACGCGGCACAGGTGAGCGAACTGGCGGACCGGCTCGTGACGGCGGCCGAGCAGACGGGCTAGCCCTTCGCCACCGGGTTGGTCGCGGCGCCAGGCCGCGAGCGGCTATCCGCGCCAGTCCACCTGCTGCGTCGAGGCGTCGTCCTCGGTGTGCGTGCCGAAGGCCAGGAGCTCGAGTCCGTCGGGGCCGGCCGCAAACGCACGGACGGTCTCCGGCGCCACCCTGATTGCGTCCCATGAGCGGATCTCGACCACCTCGTCGTCGAGCATCATCCGGCCCGTGCCCGCGAGGATCAGGTAGATCTCCTCGTCCTGGCTATGGCTGTGCCCGAACGCGCCCCGGGCGTTCGGCGCCAGGCGCTGATAGCTCAGGCCGGTCTGCTCGGCTTCGAGGTCTCGACGCGCGAACCGGGCCTCGAGGTCGGGCGCGAGACCGAACTTCGGTGCCATGTCCTCGATCTCCCGGAGGTTCTTCTTCGTGTAGCTCGCCATCGTCAGCGGCGGACGCCCCGGTCGGCGAGCCAGTCGGCGACGGCGCTCGGCGGGTCGCCGCGCCATTGCGCCCTCGCGGCGAGCTCCAACAGCTCGCGGGGATTGCGGTCGCCGCTCGCGTGCCCGTGCTTCGACGCCAGGTAGAGCACCACGGCAGTCGCCATCGACACCGACGGGTCGTCGATCTCGTAGTCGGCGCCCTCCGCGGCGATCGCGAGCCGCTCCTCAAGGTTCTCGACCGCGGTGATCGGTGTGTCGTCGTCCTCGAGCTGTTCCTCGAAATGTCCGAGCGCTTCGTCGCGATCGTCGGGGTCGGCAACCTCGACCGCGCGGCGAACGAGCTCGGCGACGGTGGGGGTGTGCGGGTCCACAACTCGACTCTAACCGGACAGCGCGCGCCGCGCACTCACGAGAGGGATTAGGCTCGGGTGGACGCTCAAGAGCGGCCGTTCCGACGAGACCGAGGAGGATCAAGCCATGGGCTCACTTCACGATGTGCGCTTTCCGGGCGAGAGCGACGAGTACCGAAACGCCCGCGATGAGCTGCTGAGGGCCGAGATCGATCTGCGCCGGCAGATCGGCACCGTCGCCGCCCGGCGCAGGCAGCTGCCGCTCGGCGGCGAGGTCGAGACCGACTATGAATTCGAGGAGTGGGACGAGGCGGCGGGCGGTCCGCGGACGGTGCGCCTGTCGGAGCTGTTCGAGGATGGCAAGGACACGCTGTACCTCTACAGCTTCATGTTCGTGCCCGAGTCGCAGGGCCTCGGGTTCGTGGGTCCCTGCCCGAGCTGCACGTCGATCATCGACGGGATCGACGGTCAGGTGCCGCACCTCGAGCAACGGATCAGCTTCGCGGCCGCCGCGATCGGGCCGATAGACGAGCTCCACGCGCATGCCCGGTCGCGGGGATGGCGCAACGTCCGATTCCTCTCCTCCAGGGGCAGCACCTACAACCGCGACTATCGGGCCGCGGAGGAGAACGGAGATCAGTGGCCCGTGGCGACCGTGTTCGTTCGCCGCGACGGGAAGATCCACCACTTCTGGACCAGCGAGCTGTTCTTCATACGCGGCGAACAGGGCCAGGACCCGCGCCACGTCGACTTCATGTGGCCGATGTGGGCGATGTTCGACCGCACCCCCGATGGCCGCGGCGAGCACCATCCCGCGCTCAGATACGACTGACCCGTGCGCCTCTACGTCTGCTATGGGACCTTCGGGCCGAAGGAACACCACCCGTGCGGGAGGGCCTTCGCGGCGCTCGAAGAGGCGGGCCACAAGCCGGAGGTGGTCAGGACCTACGGGTGCCTCGGGACGGATCCGCTGTGGAAGCGGCGCCGGGAGGTCCACCGTCTGACCGGCAACTACAAGGTCCCGACGCTCGTCCTGGACGACGGCACGATCGTCGATGAGTCGCAGAACATCGTGGCGTGGGCGAGGGGTAACCCGGCGTGAGCGCCGGCGCGTTCCGTGCGGGGGCTGGGGCTGGACTCTCGACAGCTTCGCCTGGCGGTCGGCTCGATAAAAGGCGGCAGGGAGAGAGGGTGGGTGGGGGCGGTCGCGCCTTTGTGCCGAGAGTGTCACGGGAAACCTGCGTAGCACGACAACACCGGCGCCACATCCGAGCCCTGTCGTATTACGCATGCTCTTCATGCATAGCTCGACAGGCCTCGCCATCTGGGGCGGGATTGTCGTGCTGTGCAGGTTCTGAACGGGTGCGATGGCGCCCGACCCCCCGTTTTCCTTCCCCAGCGCCGTTTACCGAGCCGCTCAGTGAACGGCAGCAGGGAGAGGGGGTCGGTGAGGGCGTCCGCGACTCGACCGAGCCCGCGGTTGACCTGGTCCTGCACCCAAACCCGCGCCTTTGTGCCGAGAGTGTCACGCGAAACCTGCGTAGCACGACAACACCGGCGCCAGATCCGAGGCCTGTCGTATTACGCATGCTCTTCATGCATAGCTCGACAGGGCTCGCCATCCCGGCCGAGATTGTCGTGCTATGCAGGTTCGAAACGGGCGCGATGGCGCCCGCTTCCTCCCTTCCCCAGCGCCGTTTACGGCCCCGCCCCGACCGCCACCGCCACGCTCACCGCGCCAACCGCCCCACCAGCGACGACGCCGTCGTGACGCCGATCACGACCGCCACACCCACAACCGTGAAATCCAGCAACAGATGGGCGTGCGTCCCGATCAGCAGCCCTCGTAGCGCATCGACCTCGTAGCTGAGCGGGTTGACGAGGGCAAGCACCTTGAGCCATCCCGGCATCACGCTGATCGGGTACAGCGCGTTTGACGCGAAGAACAGCGGCATCGTGATCATCTGGCCGATGCCCATCAGCCGATCGCGCTTGAGCACGATTCCGGCGATCGTCATCGACAGGCACGAGAAGAACGCCGCGCCGAGCATCACGATCGCGAATGCCCCGAGGATGTTCAGCGGGTCAGTCGTGAGTGCGACGCCGAGGATCGCCGAGAGGACCAGCACGACGACGACCTGGGCCATCGACCGGATGCCGGCGGAGAACGACTTGCCGAGGATCAGCGCCGACCGTGGCGTAGGCGTGACGAGCAGCTTGGTCAGAACGCCGGCGTCGCGCTCCCAGATGATCTGGATCCCGTAGAAGATCGCGACGAACATTCCCGATTGGGCGATGATCCCCGGCGCGAGGAAATCGAGGTAGGGCCGGCCGCCGGTGGGGATCGCGTGGATCCGGTTGAAGGTCTCGCCGAAGATCAGCAGCCACAGGACGGGCTGGACGGCGCGGGTGAACAGCTCGGTGCGGTCGTGGCTGAGCTTCTGGAGCTCGACCAGGCAGAACGTGCCGACGCGCGACGGATACCGTCGCCACGCCGGGCGCTGGGGCGGGAGGATCAGCTCACCCGAGGCGGCGCGCGGTCC
Organism: uncultured Solirubrobacterales bacterium; assembly: GCA_963810015.1. Classification (GTDB taxonomy): domain Bacteria; phylum Actinomycetota; class Thermoleophilia; order Solirubrobacterales; family Solirubrobacteraceae; genus Palsa-465. Next base: position 552,365 of record CAWEMC010000024.1, on the reverse strand, counting down.
GGCGAGTGCGACGGATCTCACGTAGGCCTCCTTTCCCGAGCTCGCTGCCGTCGAGCGTGTCGCCCGTGGCGTGTCGGAATACGTCCTCGAGCGTGGCGCCGGGGCCGAGCGCGTGCTTGAGCTCGTCCGGCGAACCCTCGTCGCGGATCGTCCCGAGGTGCATTAGCGCGACGCGGTCGCACAGTGCGTCGGCTTCCTCCATATAGTGCGTCGTCAGCAGCACGGTCATCCCGGTCTGTCCCCTGAGCTCGTAGACGCGCTGCCACACCCCGTCGCGGGCCAGCGGGTCGAGCCCGACCGTCGGCTCATCGAGGATCAGCAACGCCGGGCGGTTGACTAGCGCCTGAGCCAGTTCGAGCCGCCTGACCATGCCGCCCGAGTAGGTGCCGGCGAGACGGTCTGCCGCGTCCGACAGGCCCATCGTGTCGAGCGCCTCGGCGACGCGGCCCGGTCGCTCGCGGCGGGGGACATCGAACAACCGGGCAAACCAGGCGACGTTCTCCCGTCCCGTCAGCGCCGCCTCGATCGACAGCTGCTGTGGCACGTAACCGAGCAGCCGGCGCACGGACATCGGCGAGCGGTCCACGGGATAGCCGAACACCGCGGCGGAACCCTCCTGAAGCGGTAGCAGCGTGTTGAGGATCCGCAACGTGGTCGTCTTGCCGGCGCCGTTCGGCCCGAGTAGGCCGAACACCTCGCTCGGGTAGACGATGAGGTCGACGCCGTCGAGCGCGATGTGCTCGCCGAACCGGTGGCGCAGACCGCGGCACAGCACGGCGGGGGCCTCGGAGCCGGCCTCTTCCTCTGGGCTGAGCGGTGGCTCGGCGACGACCCGGGTTTCGCTCACTCTTGACCTGCCCTCTCGAGCCGATCGGCAACGCGAGCCAGCAGCGCCACCGCCTCGGCAAGCCGTTCCTGCTCCTCCGGCGCCAGTTCTCCGATCGCGTCTGCGAGCGCGACCACCCGCCGGTCGCGCCAGGCCTCGACCTCGGAGGCGATCCTGCGCGACAACTCCAGCCGGGCGATCCGGCGATCCGACGGATCGAGCCGACGGACCAGCAGGCCTACGTCGGTCAGTTGCCGCACGAGGGTGCTGACGGTGTTTGCCGCGAGTCCGAGCTCCTGCGCGGCGTCGGCGACCGAAATGCCTGGTCGACGACGCAGCAGGCGCACGAGCTCGAGCTGGGCACCTGTCAGCAGCGACAACTCGACAGGCCGGCCGCTGTAGCGACGCCCGGCACGACGGATCCGTGCGGTCTGGGCGACCAGCGTGTCGGCGATCGCGTGCTGGTCTACGCCGGCGGTGACGGTCATCGCCCCGAATAATACCTCTGTGACAGAGCTAATCGTGGCGCGAGCAGACGGTTAGCTGGTCTCGCGTCGCAGGCTCGGACTCCTTATCGCGCACGGAAGGTGATCAGGTCGCTTTCGGCTTGACGCCATGGCGCGGCGACAACGGCTCGCCTGCCGGCGGTAGTTACGCGCGAGCGCACGCACTCTCGCGACGCCACCCAGCTTCCAAGCTCTGCTGTGGATACAGATCCGGAATGCGGAAGCACGCTTACTCGTAGCCGGTGAACGGCTCGGTCTCGAACCGGGTGCCGGTGTCGCGCTCCTCGAAGACGTGAGTGATCCGGACTGCGGGCGGAACCCGCTCGACCCGGCTCTCAATAAGCTTCACGTTAGCGTCGTCGCCCAACCCGAGGGCGTTCAGTCGCTCAGCCTCGGCGCGGGCGACGTCACCGGGGGTGGGATTGCTCTCAGGGTAAACGTCCGTGTGGTGCCGGACGAGGGCCTGCCAGTGCCCATCACCCGCACGTTCGATCGACTCTCGAATCTGCGCCCGGGTGAACGTCACGGTTCTGCCTCTTCCTCGCTGTTGTCGACTGGGCCGAATCGCCCAAGGCTACCCGCCGTGGGAGTACGCGGTCGTTAGCTCGGGCGGACGCGGGGTAGCTGCGCGCAGTGGCCTGCGAAGCCGGTGACGAGCGCCTGTAGTTGCTCGCGAGTCGCCTCGTCGGTCAGACGGTTGTAACCGTCGAAGCGCTCCTGGGCGCGCTCGACGTAGAGCGATTGGCCAAACCAGGGGCGCATCTTGAGGAAGCGGAACACCGACAACCAGGCGTTTTGCGCAAAGCGTGTCCCAGCGCCCCCGCCAGCGCCGATGAGCGCGACCGGCAAATCGCCGAAGACGTCCGGGATGTCGCTCGCCGGGCGCGACGCCCAATCGACGGCGTTTTTGAGAAACCCCGGGATCCCCCAGTTGTACTCCGGGGTCGCGATCAGCAGGCCGTCCGCTCCTCGCAGTGCATCCTTCAGCTGCGCCACTGCAGCCGGGAAGCCGTCGCGGTCCAGGATGTCTTGATTGAACAGGGGAAGCGAGCCGATGATCGCAAGCTGGCTCAGGTCCAGCTCGGTATCGCCGGGAGCCATTGCTGCGGCTTCAACGAGCAGTGCCCGGTTCTTGGAGGCTTCGCGGAGGCTTCCGCCGAGGGCGAGGATTCGCATGATGACGCGCCAGTGTTACGGCTCGTCGAGCAGGCCGCGCTTGCCGGCGGCGTAGGCGACCTCCGCGCGGCTGTGGACGCCGAGCTTGCGCATCACGTTGCGGACGTGGAACTTGGCGGTGCTCTCGCTGACAAAGATCCTGCGCCCGATCTCGGCGTTGGTGAGGCCGGTGGCGAGCAGCTCGGTGACCTCGCGCTCGCGCTCGGTGAAGGCCGCCTCGTCGTCGGTGTGCTCGCCGGCCACGAGCGCCCTCACCATCGCCGCGCTGCGAGCGTCGAAGCCCGACTCCCCGTGGGAGACCGCGCGGATGATCCGGACGAGCTCGACGACATCGACCTCTTTGAGGACGTATGCCTTCGCGCCACGGCGAAGCGATTGATTGAGCAGGCTCTCGTTGAGGAATGTCGAGAGGATCACGACGTTTGACTGAGGCCGGCGCCGGACGATCTCGCTGCACAGTTCGAGCCCCTCGGTGTCGTGGTCAGCGCTCAGCTTGAGGTCGAGCAGAATCACGTCAGGACTCGCGCGCTCGAGTGCCCGGAGCGCCTCGGCCCGGTCACCGGCCTCGGCCACTACGGAGATGTCGGGCTCGAGCTCGAGAATCGAGCGCAGCCCCTGGCGGACGATCGCGTGGTCGTCGACCAGCATCACCCGGGCCGGGGCCCGGACAGGCTCAGGCGACGCCAACCGCCCCTCCGAGCGGCACCTCGACTCGCAGCTTCACGCCTCCCCCAGGCCGACGCTCGAACCAGCCGGCGCCGCCCAGGCCGCGCACCCGCTCGGCGATCCCGGCCAGCCCGAGGTGATCGCCATCCGGACCCGAGATGAAGAGTTGGTGCTGGAGCTTGCGGTGGTTACCCGAACCGTCGTCGGCGACCGCGAGTGACACCACCTGCGTCCGCCAGCGGAGCGCGACCCACGCATGGTGCGCCTCGGCATGGCGGACCACATTGAACAGTGCCTCGCGAGCGATCTGGACCAGGGCGTGCTGGGTCCCGACAGGCAACGGCTGGGTCTCCCCGTAGACGCGTAACCCGACATCAAGCCGGGTGCCGGCTTCGACGTCCTGGATCACCTCGCGCAACGCCCGAGGCAGCTCGATCTGCCCGTCGCTGGCGAGCCCGAAGATCACCTCGCGGATCTCGTCCACCGCCGAGCGAGCCAGCCCCTGGGCGGCCAGCACCCGATCGAGCACCACCGGCTGGATCGTGGGGTGGCGCCGGCACCACTCGAGATTCATGCCGATCGTCAGCAGGTGCTGGGCGACGCTGTCGTGCAGCTCGCGGGCGATCCGGTTGCGCTCCTCGCTGATCAGCTGGCGCCGGCCGGCCTGCTCCAGACGCCGCATCGTCCCCTCGAGCTCTGCGCGCCGGCGCTCGAGCTCCGCCGCTCGGCGCCCGTTCTCCTGAAACAGCGAGGCATTGTGCAGAGCGACGCCGGCATGGTTCGCAAGCGTGACCAGGATCGACACATCGCCTGGCGCGACCTCGGCACCGTCGGACAGGCCAACCGCGAGCACCCCGGCCGGCTTGCCGTGCACCGGCATCGGAGCCGCCACGATGACGCAGGGCTCGCCGCCGAACTCGAGCCCCTCGTCGTGGTCGGCGAGTACCGGCCCCTTGACGGCGAGTGTCCGGTCGGTGAGCGCCTCGAGCATCCGAGGCGGCACGGCCCAGCGCTGGATGACGCCATCGCTGGCATGGACGAACATCCGCGCCATCCCGACGCCGGGGTACTCACCGGAGAACACCATCGCCGCCCAGCGCGCGTCGAAGTGGCGCGCAGCCGCCTCGACGACGGCGTCGCACACGGCGACGGGCCCAGCCGGCGCAGTGCACAGCGCTGAGGAGATCCGCTCGAGCGTCTCGATCGTATGGTCCAGCCGGGCCGACTTGTCGCGCCAGGCGGCGTAGAAGCTCGGCTTGGAAGAGCGGACGCCGATCAGGCGCTCGAGCGCGAGCCGGTCGACGGGGGCGCGCTCGTCAGTAGGCGGCGACGCAGATCCTGCGGACATCGTCCTCGCTGACGGGTCTCGGGTTGGTCGCGATATACGCGTCGCGCAGCGCGTTCACCGCGAATAGGTCGAAGTCGCCCGCATCGACGCCGATCTCGTGCAGCCCGCTTGGAATTCCCAGGGCTCGGCTCATCTCGTCGACGCGCTCGATCGCCCGCTCGGCCGCAGCGCACGCGTCGAGCCCGTCCGTCGCGACGCCAAGCGCTCTCGCCACGTCGACGTAGCGGTCGGCGTGAGTCTCGGCGTTGAAGCGCATCACGTGCGGCATCAGGATCGCGTTGAGCAGCCCGTGCGGGAGGTCGAGGGCACCACCGATCTGATGGGCGATCGCGTGCGTGGCACCGAGAAGCGCGTTCGTAAACGCCATCCCGGCCTGCAGGCTTGCGCGGGCCATCCCCTCACGCGCCGTGAGATCGAGCGGATCCTCAACCGCCGCCGGGAGGTGTTCCACGATCCCCCGGACCGACGCGATCGCGAGATCCTTGCTGAGGAAGTCGCAGGCTTCGGAAACCAAAGATTCGATCGCATGGCTGAGCGCGTCGATGCCGGTGTGCGCGGTCAACTCGGGGGACATCGTCGTCAGCACCTGAGGGTCTGTCACGGAGATCTCGGGAACGAGCGCGCGGCCGCCGATCGTCGCCTTGAAGCGTCGCCTGGTGTCGGTTACCACGCAGAATTGCGACACGTCCGATCCCGAGCCGCCGGTCGTCGGCACCATCACCATCGGTGGGATCGGGCTGGTGGCTCGGTCGATGCCCTCGTAGTCGAGGATCTGACCGCCGTTGCCGCTGAGGATCGCCACCGCCTTGGCGAGGTCGATGCAGCTCCCGCCCCCGACCGCCAGGAGCGCGTCGCAGCCGCTCTCGAGGTAGCTCTCGAACGCCGCTTGGACCTCGACGTCCTTCGGATTGGGCGTCAGGTCGTGCCACAACCGCCACCGCACGCCCACGTCGGCGAGGTACGGCACCGCGCGCTCGACCCACCCGGCCGCGAGCACGCCCGGATCGCTCACGAGCATCGGGCGCCGGCCGCCGACCCGGCGGACTGCGCCGCCTACTTCCGCCAGCGTGCCTATGCCAAAGATCACCTCCGGGGTCACGAACTTGCTCACGCGCCCTCGCGGCGGCCATGTTGCGCGTGGGCCTTCCGTAGACACGGGAGTGGCTTCAGAGGACGCGGGAGCCACCGCAGTGGAAGCCGAGGGCGCGCCCTCTGTCGCCGCCGCTGGTCTCGGGGTGAACTGCTCCAATCCCTTCTCCTAGGCCGGACTGCCGTCCGATCCTACCGCTCTGGCCGCTGGTCGTTTGCGTCCTCGCGCACAAAAAACCACCGGAGCACGCACATCGACGACCCCGATCACCGGTGATCGATGCGTGCGCCGTGCGCCCGGCTCCGAAACGTGCCGATCTGGTGTGCTACGCACCAGACTGCGCCTACCCCACAATCGTGCTTCTACTCTTCGACATCGACGGAACGCTGCTTCAAGGCACGGCGCCGCTGGTCGGAGCGGCAATGACGGCTGCCCTGCGTGAAGTGCACGGAGTCGACACCAGCCTCATCCGGACGCCCATCCCGACGGCCGGGCGGACCGACGGCGAAATCGCGCGCGCGATCCTGCGCGACGCCGGCATCCCCGCGGACCGGATCGATGCCTGGGCCGATCGAGTGCGCGACCGCTGCTGCGAATGGTCCGCCCGCCTGATCCCGGACGATATCTCCGGGTCGGTGCTTCCTGGAGTGCGAGATTTGCTCAGCTGGCTCACCGAGCAAGAGGACGTGAAGCTTGGACTGCTGACCGGGAACTACGAGCCGATTGCGCGGATGAAATTGACGCGAGCCGGCATCGGGGCGGCGTTTCCCGCCGGGCAGGGCGCCTTCGGCTCGGACGACGAAGATCGGACGGCATTGCCGGCGATAGCCCGTCGACGCGCCGGGACTTCCGGGTCGCCGTGGTCACGCGGGCAGACAATCGTGATCGGCGACACGCCCCAGGACATCGTTTGCGCGCGGGCGGACGGAGTCCGCTGCGTGGCTGTGGCGAGCGGCGCGTATGTGAGCGAAGCACTGACGGATGCCGACGCCGTCGCCCGCGACGCCTCCGAACTGCGGCGGATCCTGCCGGACCTGATCGGCAGCGGTTAGCGTCCGGCGCTAGCTGCCACCCGGAAGGCTAATGCCAATTGACAGGAACACCGCCATCATGACGAACGCGATCCCGGTCAACAGGTCGGTGCGGATGCGGGGTATGAAGTGGGCCGCCGTGCGGCCGATCTGGTGCCCGGCCACCGACATCACAAACGTGATCACCCCGAACAGGAGTGGCGCGAGCCAGGGCGAGTATCCAGCGAGGCCAAGGGTCGCGCCGGCGGCCACGTTGTCGACGCTCAACGGCAGGGGCAGCCCGCGCGTCGCCCAGCGCAAGTCCGGATCCGCGTGTTCGGGTTTCAGCAACGCCCGGACGACGACGAACAGGCCGTAGGCACCGATGCCGACCGCGGCAACCGTGGTGGCGGTGGAGTCGATCTTGTTGCTTATGTAGTCGCCAACGATTATCCCGACGAGCGGTGCGATGCCATCCCACAGGCCGAAGATGAAGGAAGTCTTGACCGACCGAAGCAAGTTCGGCTTTAGCCCCCCCAGCGCGATCGACATCCGGAAGTTGTCCAGGCTCAGCGTGAATCCGAGAGAAAGGAGCGCGAACATTGGTTCTTTCGAAGGGTCGGTGGTGCGGCCTGCGATCTGTCACGACTCCACGCCGTGACAGATCGCATAAGGCTTCGGTCGCTGTGCTCTACTCCGGCAGCGCGAACGCGAACAGCGCGGATCCACCGGCCTGGGCGAGCGCTCCGGGGTAGAACCCCTCGGTCCAGGCGCCGTATCCAACCGGCACGGCGATGTACTGCCGTCCGTCGACGCTGTAGGAGCAGGGACTCGAGTGGTGGCCGCTGCCGCACGTGTACTGCCACAGCAGGTCTCCACTGCTGGCGTTGAACGCCCTGAATATCCCCGCGGGGTCGCCCGCGAAGACGAGGTCGCCACCAGTGGTCAGCACCGACGCGGTCATCGGGTGTTCATTGCGGAAGCGCCACTTCTCCTGACCCGTGGCTGGATCGATGGCGGACAGGTAGCCGGCCACGTCCTCGGTGTCCACGGCGACCCCCGCGCCCCAGTACGGGATGCTCTCCTTGAACTCCCGGCGCCGTCGCGTGGCCGTCGCCCCAACATCCTGGACGGGCGCGTAGAACAGTCCCGTGTCCGGGCTGTAGGCGGCGTGCGTCCATTCCTTGGCGCCGGCCGGGCCGGGCCAGAAGTGAACCGGCTCGCCCTCCTTGTCGGGGAACACTCGCGGCGTCACCTTGCCGCTCGCATCGATCTCGCCCCAGGTGATGCGATCGACGAACGGCACGACCCGGATCAGGCTGCAGTCCGTGCGGTCTAGGACGAAGAAGTACCCGTTCTTGTCAAAGTGGCCGGAACACTTCCGCCCGTCCATCTCGAACAGGATGTTCTCCATCGTCGAGTCGTAGTCCCACACGTCGTGCGGGGTGTACTGGTAGTGGCCCTTGATCTGGCCGCTGTCCGGGTCGACCGCGACAACGCAGTTGGTGAACAGGTTGTCGCCCTCGCGGACCGCCCCGTCGAAGTCGGGGCACGGGTTGCCCGTGTTGAAGTACAGGAGGTTGAGCTCCTGATCGAACGTGGGCGTGGTCCAGCAGTTCGCGCCGCCCCGCGCCCAGGCCTCACCCTCCGACGGCCACGTCTCCGACCCCGGCTCGCCGGGTTCGGGAACCATGTAGCAGCGCCACACGCGCTCTCCGGTCTCGAGCTTGAACGCGTCGGCGTGGCCGCGCACCCCGAACTCTCCGCCGGAGCTCCCGACGATCACCATGTCCTTGACGATCAGCGGCGCGACCGTGGCGCTCTCGCCGGCCCGCACGTCGCCGTACGTCTGGTCCCAGACCAGCTGACCGGTCTCGGCGTCGAGCGCGATCACGTGGGCGTTGAGGGTCGCCATGAAGACCTTTCCGGCCGCCACGGCGCACCCGCGGTTGACGTTGCCGCAACACAGCCGAACGTCGTACGGGGACGCGCGGTGGTAGCGCCATAGCTCGGCTCCCGTCTTCGCGTCCAGTGCCCAGATCCAGCCATCCCAGCCGGTGACATACATGATCCCGTCGACCACGAGCGGGGACGCCTCGAACGAGTACGTCGACGCGCCCGAGTGCATGCCCACCGAGCCGCACTGAAACACCCACGCGGGAGTCAAGCCCTTGACGTTCGACGTGTTGATCTGGTCGAGCGGGCTGTAGCGCTTCCCGTCGTAGTCGCCGTAGTACGTGAGCCAGTTGTGGGGCTCCGCGTCGCGACCCTTGAGGATCCGGTCGTAGTTGACGCCCTTCGCCACGGGCGGGGCGCTGCCGATGTAGCCAGGGCTCAGATTCCTGAAGTCGACCGCCTCGCCTGCGTCGACGTACTCAGTCTCAGTTGCCATCAACTGCTCCTTTCTACGGCCGCGGCTGGGGTGGGCGGTCGAGCTTGGCTTCGTCCGGGACCTCTCCCCCGACGACGATGGTGCCGGTCAAGCCGCCACCCTCGTCGTTTCCGGTCCGAGAGCCGTACCAGTAATAGCCCGGGCCGTCGAGGTTGAGGGTTGCGGTCCCTTTCGAGAAGTTCACGAGCCAGATGAACTTGGCGTCGCCGTTGCACGGCAGAACCGCGCAGTGGGAGTTGTTGTCGTCGTTGATGATCTCGAGCTCGAGGTCGCCCGCATGAGGGAGGACCAGGACCCCGGGGTCGAACACCAGCTCGTCCATCGGTATCCGGACGGTGGCGTGCATCTTGCCGTCGGATCCCTCCTCGGCCATCCCGACATTTCCGCGGCCGAGGATCCGGCCCAGCGTCACCCCATTCTGTTTTGCCAGCCCCTCCATAACACTCTCGTCGACGGTGGCGGTCACGCGACTCTCTCCTTCCATCGGAAAATGGGCCAAAAACAACCTAACAGGGGCACGACCGCGGCACAACCTGGCTGTCAGTGACAAACCTACTGACTGACAGGTCAGGTACACACTGACTGACCGGTCAGGTGTGACACTGACCGGTCAGTGCACAAACCACTGGTTGGCCGGGTAAGAAGGCTCACCCTGCCGCTGTCAGCCAAGCGAGATCGTCTGGGCGCCGGCCACGCGCAGATAGTCGAGCACGGTGCCGCTCGACTCGCGCAGCCTCAGCACCTCCGCGAGGGCGACGTTCCGGCCGCCGGCCAATCCGTCGGCGAGCAGGGCGCCTCCCCACGCGGCGGTGCTCGCCCGACCCGGAACCAACGCGACCACCGGCGCGATGGCTCCCAGTGACGCGCTGAGGTTCAGGATCAGCTCGGGGAGGCGGGCCAGGCGGCCGGAGACGACGATCTCCCGCGGGGTCGGCACGCTCACCACCAGGGCGCGCACGGCTTTGGCCGCTGCCTCCAGCAGTGCCGTCCAGCCTTCAACGTGAGCGGATGCGGATGAGGCCCACAGCGCCCGCAGGTCCGTCATGTCGAGCTCGCCGGCGGGATCCAGGGCCCCCCCGCTGTACAGGGTGTCCTTCCGCAGCGCCGGTCCGAGCAGGTACGCGACCTCGCCGTCCAGGGCGCCGGCGGCCCGTACGCCCAGTGGTCCCGAAGACCCGCCCATGCCGTCGACGATCTGTCCCCCGTCGATCGCCATTGCCGCGGTGAAGCCGCCCCCCAGCTCGAGCAGGACCATGGACGTCTCTTGTGGCGTGATCGCGCGGCGAGCGGATTGGTCGATGATCGCGCACGCGGCCGCGCACACCTTGTCCGCTGTTCCGAGGTCGATCCTGTTGTACTTGCGCCACGGCGGAACGGAGGGCAGGTGGATGACGCCGGGACCGAACACGACGGGTAAGCCGCTGCCCGCTAGTGCTCTGAGCAGCGACCGCATACCACCGACACCCGCGTCGGCGCGCGCCTCGTCGGGCCTCACCAGCACCATCTCGGAGAGCTCGCGCTCGCCGACATCGGCGGCGGCCACGAGCGGGAGGCCGTACCCGCTCGGGCCGTAGACGAGGTCATATGGCCCGTTGCGGGCCAGCGCGTCCAGCAATGGGGCGCCGTCCTCGCCCAGCGAGTCGGTCTCGAACACTTCCTCCACGACCGGCGCGCCGTCCTGCAGCACGCACAGGTCAAACGAGACGGTTCCCGGATCGACGCCCGCTACACGAGGCATATCATTGGCCGATGAGCACAACCGATAAGCCGCGCACCTATGCGGAGGACGAGATCCCCGCGAAGTTCTCCGAGTACGGACTCGACGGGTGGTACTACGAGGACAAGTGGATCCGGCGCAAGTACAACACCGACGGCTGGCCGTCGACGCTGATGGCCGTCAACGCCGTGGGGTACCTGTGCGAGGCCGCCGGGCATCACGCCGACCTCAACGTCACTTGGGGCAAGCTCTGGGTCAAGCTGGCCACGCACTCGGCGGGTGGCATCACGGACAAGGATTTCACGTTGGCGCGCAAGATCGAGGACACAATCCTGTGGCGCCCCGAAGATGACAGCCCGCTCGACGGACCGATGGGCAAGTTCGTCTTTTCCAAATAGTCGGCCCGCAACTGAATAGGGGGCCTGTTACTCACAGCGCCTCGAGGGCCACGTCGTACACGCCCTCGAGATCCAGCACGGTGCCCTTGGTCTCGAACATCTTCCGGATGCAGGCCTTCTGCACTTTCATCTTCGGGCCGCCTACGGCCAGCGCGCCGAGCTTCAGAACCCCCTCTTCCTCTTTAAGGCTGTCGCCTCGGTCGACGCCCTCGACCCCAACTGGCTCGGCCGCCGAGTAGTCGACCACGACGCGTACGCCCTCCTGCGCCCAGCCGTTCCGCCGCAGGATCTGCGTGCCCCCCGGGCCGGCGGCGAAGATGACCACATGGCCAGCCAGCGCAGCGTCGAGCTCGTCACTGGACGCCGGCTCGACGACCTCGAACCCGGCCTCTTCGGCCACCGGAATGCCCGACGCGCGGCGATGGCCGCCCTCCATCACATCGGGCGGGAAGGTGAACATGGTCACGGCGGCGCCCTCGCGCCGCAGCAGCTCCGCCGTGCGCAGTCCGACCGGCCCGACCCCGATCACCGCTGCGCGGCTGCCCTCCAGCGCCACCGCGCCGCGGACTCGGGCGACGGCGGCGGCCGCCGTGGTGTTGGAGCCGTCCGAGTCGAGCATGATCGACGGGTTGAACGGCTTGAAGAACAGCTTCTGCGCCGCCTCGAACACCGCCTCGCCATCGCGCACCTTCGACCCTCCCACCCAGAAGGCGGTATTGGCGAGGCCGTCGGGACCACGCGGGAAGATCGCGCCCTGGACGACGCCTGCCAGATTCCCAGCGGTGATCTGGCCGTATCCGATCACTACGTCCACGTCGGCGTCGTAGGCGGCGATCGCGTCGAAAGCACTCGGGTGTTGATCGGTGTCCAGCTGAACCAGGATCTTCTTCATCGGATGTCCTCCCGTCGAGGTTCGGGAAAGCTCAGGAGGCCCCAGTCCAGCGGACCCTCCTGCCGGTAGTTCTTTTGCAGTCCGCGCGCGATCGTGGCCTTCATCAACTCCTTCCCGAGATAGAAGGCGTGCGACGCGTCACTCACGCCGAGCTGATCGAACACCGCGTACATGTTGGCTTCACGGACGAACCGCTCGCCGTTGAAGGCGTACAGCCAGTCGGCATCGGCGAACAGGCGGTAGTTGGCGTCCGAGATCTCGGCCTGCATCGCCCGCAGCTCCTGCTCCGAAGGCGCGCGCATCGACTCATCCCTGCTCGTGACGAGCCCCGAGTCGATGTGCTTGGGCGGTCGCGCCTGGCGCTGGGCCAAGTGCATGATCTGTGCCGCCAGCACCGTCTCGCGCACGGCTCCGCGCGCCCACCCGATCACCTCGGTCGTCAGAACCGCGCCGACCCCGACCTCCTGGCAGAAGCCGATCAGCAGCGCCGTGACCCCGGTCGAGTCGGCCTCGGTCAGCTCAGTCAGATTGCCGATTCCCATGAGGATCTCGGCCCCCGGATGGCGGCGACGAACCTCGACGTAGCGGGCCAGCGACGCCGCGAAGCCGGAATTGATCGGAGCCAAAATCGAATCCAGCAGGTACGGCCGGTCGAGTTGCTCCATCCGAGCGGCCAGCTGGTCCAGCCCGTCGAGGTCGTCCGGGTCCTCCGTGATCAGCACCGGGGTGGCGTGCAGGTCCTTCGCCAGCTCGATCGTGTTCGGCGTGAGGCTGAGCACGTAATCCACGCCGGCCGCGTCCGCCATCCGGATGTGCTCGGGGTCGAGCGTGTCGATGCTGAGCGACAGCCCGCGCTCTCGCAGCGCCGCGATCGTCGGCGGCCCCTCGGTCAGCCACGAGCGATCGAGCGACAGGCCGAGGTCGATCACGTCGGCTCCCTCCGCGCGGTAGGCCTCCGCCCGGTCGATCACCTGCTCCCGCGACAGCGATTGCACACCGTTGATCTCGGCGAACACACGTACATCCCGCGGACCGAGCTCCGCCCGGATGGCCTCCCGCCCGTACCACTCCGGCAGCGCCCGTACGTCGGCGGGGCCCTTGCGCACCGGCAGGCCGGTCGCCTGCTGCAGCGTGTCCAAGTCGCCTTCGCACAGACCTGGAATCACGATGCTGTCCACCCCGTCCGGCACCTCCAGCCGCCTGGCGATCCAGCGCGTCGTCATCAGCGCCGCGACGCTGATGTTCATTACCGCAATTTGATGGTCGATTTCCAGCTCGGACGCGATGTTGCGCAACGCCGGCTCGGCCAGCCGGCCGGTGACAAACAGCGTCTCAGCCAACTGTCCCACCGTTGACGTTGACCGCCTGACCCGTGACGAAGCCGGCCGCGGGCGAAGCCAGCCACACCGCGGCGCCCGCAACGTCCTCCGGCTGGCCCCAGCGCCCCAGCGGCGTGCCCGCCGCGACCCCGTCATAGAACGCGCGGTCCACGCCCGCCCCGAAGGCGGTCTCGATCCACCCGGGGCATAACACGTTGACGCGCACGTCGGGGGCCACGGAGCGCGCGAACGATTTGGAGAAGCCGAGCACCCCCGCCTTGACCGCGGCGAACAGCTCCGGGTCCTCACCACCCATTCCGTCGGCGGTGGCGTGATCCCAGCCGATGTTGAGGATGCAGCCGCCGGGGCGCATGCGGGCGGCGACCAACCGCGAGCAGCGGATCGTGCCTTTCAGGTCGAGCTCGAGCAGCGCCTGGAGCTTACGCTCGGGCGGCCACTGCCCGGCCTCCGCGGTGAGCACGTCGGCGCCGGCGTTGTTGACCCAGACGTCGACGTTCTCGAGCGCGGCGAAGGCCTCCTCCACGATCGAGGTGCAGCCGTCCGCTGTGCTGAGGTCGGCCCGCAGCAGAGGATGGACGGGACCGAGCTCGTCGGCCAGCGCTTGCGCCGCCTCCGAGGAGTGCCAGAAGCCGATGCCGACGCGGGCGCCGGCGGCGGCGAACGCGGTCGCGATCGCTGTTCCGATCCCGGAGCTGGCTCCGGTGACGACGGTGCGCAGACCGGCGAGCGCCAGCTCTCCGGTCTGCGCGGTCAACTGCTCCCCCGCTAGTCCTCGGCGCCGCCGGCGAACGGATGACGCGCGGCCGGCGTTTCTGCGAGCACCTTGTCGGTGCTCGGCTCACCGCCCAGGGCGCGGGCGATCGAGCTCTTCACGGCCTCGTAGTTCCAGTCGTAGATCTTCTGGTCGTCCTCGGCCTCCCAGTGGATGAACACGCCCACGATGATGCACAGGTCCTCGACCTGGTCCTTGGGGATCACGCCCTCGACGACCGAGTCGACCACGGCGCGGGAGACCGCGGCCTGCGCGGGGCCGAACAGCTGCAACGCCTGCCTCGCGCCCTTGATCGTCACCTTGTTGCTGATCACGGTGTCTGGCTTGGCGGGCAGGTTGGGCGTGACCACGGCCAGCAGGTTGGTGTGCCCCTCCTTCTCGTTGACGAACGCGTTGGCGAACGCTTCGCCGACCGGTCCGCTCTTGGATCCGAGCAGCAGGTCGATGTGGGCGACCTCGTTACCTTCGCCTACCAGAGCCTCGCCGGTTGCCAGGGTGATGGCCATAAAGTGAGTCTCCTCTCTCCTATCGTATGGTGACGCGGGTGACCGCAACCCTAGCTCACTTGACACTGAGCGAGGACCTACTCGAGCGTCAGGTGCAGCTCGCGTGCCTGCTTGAAGTGTCAGCAGCCAAGCCGGGCAACATCACGCCCGCTCATGACTTCGCGGACACGACCTACGCGGACATGGTGCGCTCGGCGCTCGCGCTCGGTCCGGTCTTCGGGCGCGGCCGGGTCCTGCAGCGAAGCGTGGGGGCGCTGATCGTGGACGGGGTGCAGGCAACGGGGCGGGTCGTAGGCGCCAACACCAACCTTGGGATCGTGCTCCTGTTCGCGCCGCTGGTCCGCGCGGCCGTGACCCGGCGGCCCGACGAACCGTTGCGAGCGGCCATCGAGCGGACGCTCGCGCAACTCAGTGTCGGCGATGCGGCCGCGGCCTTCACGGCGATCGCCCGGGCAAATCCCGGCGGCCTGGGCGACGCGCCGGAGCACGACGTCCGGCATCCGGCGCGCGTCTCCCTGCGCGAGGCGATGGCGGCCGCCGCGCACCGCGACAGCATCGCTTCGGAGTACGCCACGGGCTACGCGATCGTGTTCGACACCGCGCTGCCGGTGCTGACAGAGGCGCTCGACGACGGCGCCCCGACGCTCGAGGCGATCGTGTCTCTCCACCTTGGGCTGCTCGCCTGCCACCCGGACACCTTGATCGAGCGCAAGGCCGGGGCCGCGGTGGCGCAGGCTGTGACCGAGGCGGCGCGCGAGGTGCGCGCCGGCACCCGCACGGTCGAGGAGTTCGACGCCTCCCTGCGCGGACCCGACCACCGTCTGAACCCAGGTACGACCGCAGACCTGGTGGCCGCCACGCTGCTGGCCGCACAGCTGAGCGGAGTGACGCTGCCATGAACGTGCTGGTGGTTGCCGTGAGCGCACGGATGCTCGCCCAGCTAGCGGTGGCCGACGGCTATCACGTGACCGCGCTCGACCGCTTCGGCGACGTCGACCTGCGCGCGGTTGCGCCCGGAGCAACGGCGCCGAGCAGCAACGCGCTGGCGGCCCTCGCCGGGGACTTCGAGGCCGATGCCGTGGTTTACGGTGCCGGGTTCGAGAATCGACCCGATCTGGTGAGGCGGTTGGCCGAAGGACGTGAGCTGCTGGGAACGCCGCCCGAATTGCTGCCGGCTGTGCGCGACCCCTGGGCGGTGGGCGCGGCGGCGCGGGCGGCCGGCGCGTGCGCCCCAGAAACGCGGTCGGTCGATGAGCTCCCGGCGTCCACCGGCGCTCGCCGGCGCGAGGGAGACGGCAATACGTGGTTGCGTAAGCCGCTCCACGGCGGCGGCGGGCGCGGCGTGCGCCGGTGGATGGGAGGCCGGATGCGGCCGACGGAGATCCTGCAGCGCGGGGTCGAGGGACTGTCGTGCTCGGCGGCGGCGATCGGCGACGGCCGCCGAGCCGCCGTCTTCGGTCTCACTGAGCAGCTGCATCGCTCGCCGGGCTTCGGGTGGATGGGCAACGTGGCGCCTCCGCGAATGCCCGAGGCGGAACTCGACGAGCTCGACGGTCAGCTGCGCGCTGTATGCGGCGAGGTTGCGGCCCGCTTTGGTGTCCGGGGAGCCTTTGGTGTGGATGCCGTTTGGGACGGGCGCCATGCGTGGGTGCTCGAGGTCAACCCGCGGCCGCCGGCCGGGCTCGAGCTGTTCGGGCCTGGCAGCTTCGAGGCGCACGTCCTTGGGGCGCGGGGCCTCGGGCTCCCGATCGCCGGCGCACCCCCGGCGACGAAGCGTGCAAAGGTGAAGCTCGTGCTGTTCGCAGACCGCGACCTCCGCGCCCCGGATCCTGACTGGTGGCCGGCGGGCCTGGTGCACGACATCCCTCGCGGGGGCGAGACCATTGAACGGGGCGCGCCCGTGTGCACGCTGATTTCGGCTAGTGCCAGTGTGTCCCAGCTCGTCGAGCGTGGCGCCCGCCTCCTGTCCGCGCTTCCCGACGCAGTTCGGGTCGGTGTCTGACTTCGGGCCGGTCACCTGCGCTGGTTGCGGTCTGCTCTGCGACGACGTGACCTTCGACGCCTCGAGCGACGATATACGGCTGCGCCCTGACTGCCCGCTGGGCTCGCAGTGGTTCTCAGACCGCATGCGCCGTCGAGGCGGAGCGCCGGCCACCATCAACGGCAAGCCGGCAGACGTCGAATCGGCGATCGCGCGAGCCGCCGAGCTGCTGCGCGGCGCGCGCCGTCCGCTGGTTCATGGGTTCGACGGCGCCACCGTGGAGGACGCGCGGGCAGCGCTCGCCCTGGCCGACCGGCTCGGTGCGCTGGTCGTGACCGAGCGCGTCGACGGCGTCTGGCCCGGCGCCCCGGCGGTGCCACTGCGGGGCGCGTCCAGCGCCACGCTGGGTGAGATCCGCGATCGCTCGGGGCTGGTCGTCATCTGGCGCGAGGATCCTGAGACCACCCATCCGCGGCTGCTCGACAGACTCGGTTTCGGCCGGGCCCCCTCGCGGGCGGGGGCCGAGCGCACGCTGGTGGTGGTCGACGACCGTGACACCGCGACCGCGCGGCGCGCCGACACGCTTCTGCGCTGGGAGCGGGATCACGACCTCGACGCGCTCACCGGCCTGCACGTGTTGCAGAGGAGATTGGCGCTGGGGCCTGGTGAGCTGGCAGGCGAGGTGACCGGTCTGATGGATCGCCTGAGGGCGGTTCCTCATGCCGCGTTCGTGTACGGACCGGGCCTGACCGGCGCGGCGGGTGGCCAGCGACGCACGCTCGCGCTGCAGGAGCTCGTGCGGGCGCTGTGCCACGAGCGCCATGTGGTCACGCTCGAGTTGCCTGCCGCCACCGGGACCAGAGGCGCCGACGACGTGCTGGCCTGGCAGACCGGGTACACCGGGGCGATCGATCTAGCCGGCGGTCATCCCGAGCTGATCACCGCCACGCACCGGCTCGACGAACACCAGGGCGTCGATGTGTCTCTGCTGATCGAGGCCACGCCGGCGAAGCTGCCCGCCGGCATGACGGAGATCGCGGTGGGCGGCGCGCCGGCGGTGCCCGGTGTTGAGGTGTCGATCCGCACCGCGGGGGCCGGGGTGTCGGCCACCGGGACCGCCCACCGGCTGGACGGGGTCCCGCTGGCGCTGCAGGCGCTCCGTCCCGAGAACGCACCAACGGCGGCCGCGGTGCTCGCGCGGCTGCACGACGAGGTGCAGCGGTGACAGCGATCCGGATCAGCGGCGGCCTGGTCCATGATCCCGCCAACGACCTCGACGGCGAGCGCTGCGACGTGTGCCTGAATGACGGGAAGGTCGTCGCGGGCGTCGGGCCCGAAGCCCGAAGGATTGACGCTCGTGGGATGGTCGTGATGGCCGGCGGTGTCGACATCCACGCTCACATCGCGGGGCCGAAGGTGAATGCCGCCCGCAAGCTCTCCCCGGACGACCGCCGCGGGGATCCGCTCGATCGAACCGAGCTGCTGCGCTCGGGCACCGGTGGCCTCGTCCCCTCGACCTTCGCCACTGGCTACCGCTACTCGCTGCTCGGCTATACGACCGTTGTGGAGGCGGCCGCCCCGCCGCTGGCCGCGCGCCATGTGCTCTCCGAGCTGCGCGACACGCCGTTGATCGACAAGGCCTTCCTCATCCTGATGGGCAACAACCAGGTGCTGTTCGAGCTGATTCGCCAATCCGGCGGTGCCGTCTCGCCTCAGCTGCGCGACGCGGTGGCGTGGTGGCTCGACGCGACCGGCGGCTACGGAGTCAAGCTCGTCAACCCCGGCGGCGTGGAGCGCTGGAAGCAGGACAACGGCAACGTCCACTCGCTCGACGACGGGGTCGATGGCTTCGATGTGACCCCGCGGCAGGTGCTCGAGGCGATCGGCGGGGCTGTGGACGAGCTCGGGTTGCCCCATCCTGTCCACGTCCACGCCAACAACCTCGGGGTACCGGGTAATGCCGACACGACCCTGGACACCATGCGCACGCTGTCGGGACGGCAGGCGCACTTCGCCCACCTCCAGTTTCACAGTTACGGCGGCAAGCCCGGCGGATCGCCTCGGTCCCGAGCGCCCGAGCTCCTCGACTACCTGTCCTCTCATCCCGAGATCACCGCTGACGTCGGCCAGGTGATGTTCGGGCCGGCGGTGACAATGACAGCCGACGCTGCGGTGTCGGCCCTCCTTCGTGACCTCGGCGCCGACAAGTGGATCAACCAGGACACCGAGGTCGAGACCGGCTGCGGGATCGTCCCCTACAGATACCGGGCCGGCAACTATGTTCACGCTCTGCAATGGGGGATCGGACTGGAGCTGTTCCTGCTGGGCCAGAACCCATGGCAGGTGATGCTGTCGACCGACCACCCCAACGGCGGCTCGTTCCTCTCGTATCCGAAGCTGATCCGCCTGCTGATGGACCGCGCCTTTCGGGAGGACCAGATGGGCCGCGCGAACCAGCGGGCCATTGGGCGCACCGCCCTTCCCGACGGGCTCGACCGCGAGTACTCCCTGAACGAGATCGCGATCATCACCCGCGCCGCGCCCGCCCGCCGGCTCGGGCTGCACGACAAGGGTCACCTCGGGATCGGCGCTGACGCCGACGTCACGATCTACCACGATCGCGCCGATCGCGAGGAGATGTTCGCCACGCCTCGCTACGTGATCAAGGGTGGTGAGGTGGTCGTCGAGGACGGCGAGTTGCGCCGCTCCGAGGACGGGCTGCTGCTGTCGAGCCGCGCCGCCTTCGATCCCGAAGTGAGCAGGGTCCTGGAGCCGCTGTTCGGCGAGCGCTACACGGTGGCGTTCGAGCACTATCCGGTTCGCGACCCGGCGCTGCGCGAACCGTGTCGGATCGTCGAGGCCGGTACATGAGCGGCTACGCGTTGGGCGCCACGGAGGTTGCCGACACGTTCGCCGAAGCATTCCCGATGCGCTACGCGCGCCTGGTGATCACCGCCGCCACCGACGGCTGGGCGCAGGCAGCGGCCCGCTCGATGACCGGCTTCGCCACCTCGGTGATCGGCTGCAAGTGCGAGGCGGCGATCGAGCGCTCGGTCGACCCGGGGGAGACCCCCGACGGCCGGCCCGGGATCGCGGTGCTGCTGTTTGCCATGGACCGCGAGGGCGTCGGCAAGCGCGTGCTGGAGCGAGTCGGCCAGAGCGTTCTGACCTGCCCGACGACTGCGTGCTTCGACGGGCTTCCGGGGGCCGAAAAGACCGTGGCGCTGGGGGCGAGCCTGCGCTACTTCGGCGACGGGTTCCAGGCGAGCAAGGTGATCGCCGGACAGCGCTTCTGGCGTATCCCGGTGATGGAGGGCGAGTTTCTCGTCTGCGAGTCCGTCGGCGTCGGCCGGGGGGTCGGAGGAGGGAACCTCGTGATCGCGGCCGGCGACGAAGATGCTGCGCTCACCGCGGCGCAGGCGGCGGCCGACGCGATGCGCGGCGAGGGCATCGCGCTGCCGTTCCCCGGCGGAATCGTCCGCAGCGGAAGCAAGGTCGGCGCGCTGACCTCGAAGTCGATGCCCGCCTCCACCAACCATCAGATGGCGCCGACGCTGCGCGCCCAGGTCCCTGACACGCTGGTCCCGGAGGGCGTCGGCGCGTTGTTCGAGATCGTGATCGACGGAGTGTCCGAGGACGCCGTACGCGAGGCGATGCGCCGCGGGCTCCACGCCGCCGCGGGCGCCCGCGCGACCCACGTCACCGCCGCCAACTTCGGCGGCAAGCTCGGCGAATTTCACTTCCCGCTGTCCGAACTGCGCGACCCGCCGTGACGCTCACGCTGACGCTCCGAACCGAACCGTCGGCGCGGGTGCTCGCGGCGCCGCTGATTCCAGAGCGTCTGCGCGGGCTCGGCGCCGCTGAGGTCGCTGGTCTGCGCCTGCGTTTGGGTCGCCAGACGCTGACGGTAGGCGAGCTGTTCGACGTGTCGGGCGCCGGCGATGAGGAGCTGGTGCTGGCCGGCGACCTGCGCCGCGTCGACGGGATCGGCGCATCGATGTCGGGCGGCAGGGTTCTGGTGGATGGCGCATGCGGAGACCACGTCGGCGCCCGCATGAGCGGTGGCGAGATCATCGTGCGCGGCGACGCCGGCGCTTGGGCGGGCGCTGAGCTGCAGGGAGGGCTTGTGCGGATCTCGGGCGACGCCGGCGCCCGGCTCGGCGCCGCCTATCCGGGTGTCCGGGCAGGCATGACCGGCGGGGAGATCATCGTCTCCGGGGACGCCGGCGAGGAGGCCGGCGCCGGCATGCGACGTGGGCTGGTGGCGGTCGGCGGTCGGACTGGAGCGGGGGCCGGACTGCGGATGCTCGCCGGCACGGTGATCGCGCTGAAAGGGATCGGCGCGGAGGCCGGGCTCGGCAACAAGCGAGGTAGCCTCGTCTCGGGCCGGGCAGTCGAAACGTTGCCCGCCTATGCCTTCGCGACCCGCTTTCATCCGCCCGCGGTGAGGTTGCAGCTGCGCCGGCTGCTCGAGCTTGGGCTCGCCGTCCGCGACGAGCTCCTGCGCGGGACCTGGGCCCGGTGGTCGGGCGACCGGACCGAGCTCACTCGGGGCGAGATCCTGATCTTCGACGAGGAGGACGACCGGTGAGCCTGTCGATGAACGAACGTGCCGCTCGGTTGGTGGACGCGCTGGTCGCTGACGCCGGCGGCCTGGGGATCGAGGTCCGAACGCTGGACTCGGGCGCGCGGGTGGTGGATTGCGGCGTCCAGGCCCGCGGCGGACTCCAGGCCGGCCTGGGCTTCGCGGCCGCCTGCATGGGCGGGTTGGGCAGGCTAGACCCGGTGCCGGTCGCGGTCGGCGATCGGACCTGGCCCGGCGTCGGGGTCGGCACCGACGATCCCGCGGCCGCGTGCCTGGCCGCGCAGTACGCCGGCTGGAAGCTCGAGCACGAGGATTTCTTCGCGATGGCCAGCGGCCCGGGACGCGCGCTGGCGCGTGCCGAAGAGCTGTTCGAGGAGCTGGCCTGGCGCGAGCGAGCCGACCGGGCGGTCCTGTGCCTGGAGACCCGGCAGGACCCCCCGGCTGAGATAGTGGACAAGGTCGCGGAGCGCTGTGGGGTTCAGGCGTCTTCGGTCACGTTCCTGATCGCGCCCACCGCCTCCGTTTGCGGCTCGGTGCAGATCTCGGCACGAGTCGTCGAGACCGCGCTGCACAAGTTGCACGAGCTCGGGGTCGCCCCGGCCGCGGTGCGGAGCGGCTGGGGCTGCTGCCCGATCGCGCCGGTGGCAAAGAACGACCCGGCCGCGATCGGGCGTACCAACGATGCGGTGCTGTACGGCGCGACCGTGAACCTGTGGATCGAGGCTTCCGACGAGGAGGCCGCCGACCTCGCCCAGCGGCTGCCCTCGGCGGCCTCGGAGGCGTTCGGGACCCCGTTCGGCGAGCTGCTGGCCGCCGCCGACTGGAACTTCTACGACATCGACCCGATGCTGTTCAGCCCCGCCGCCGTGACGCTGACCAGCACCGAGTCAGGGCGCGCACATCACGGGGGCGGTCTCGCGCCCGACGTGCTTGAGCGCTCGTTCACCCGGTGACCGGACGCCTCCGAGTCGGTGTGCTGGGCGCGACCGGCTCGTGGCACTCGCGCCGACTGCTCACCGGCCTCGCCGCTCGCGGCCACGAGGTGCTCGCGATCCCGGCGACGCGGCTGCGATCCGAGGTCGACGAGCACGGCGAAGTGCGCGTGCTCGGACCCGACGGCGCCGTGCTGGACACGCTTGACCTGCTGATCGTCCGTGGGCTGCCGCGGGGGTCGCTGGAGCAGGTGGTCTTCCGAATGGACGCGCTGCACATCCTCTCGGAGCGAGGGGTCCGCTGCGTCAACCGCCCGCGGGCCATCGAGCGGACGATCGACAAGTCCTGGGCCGGCGGGGTGCTCGCCCTCGCCGGGGTGCCCACTCCGCCCACGATCGTATGCGAGCGCTACGACGACGCGATGCAGGCGTTTGAGCGGCTGGGCGGCGACGTCGTGGTCAAGCCGCTGTTCGGCGCGATGGGCAACGGGATCGTGCGCGTCGAGGACCGCGACCTGGCCCACCGAACGTTCCGCGCTCTCGAGTTGGAGCGAGCGGTCTACTACGTCCAACGTACGATCGCGCCCGCCGGCCGGAGGAACCTGCGCGTGCTCGTCGTCGGGGGGGAGGTGGCCGGCGCGATGGAGCGCGTGAGCGACTCGTGGCGAGCCAACGTCGCACGCGGCGCGCGTCCACGGGCCGTCGCGCTGACCGAGGCTGAGCGCGGGCTCGCGCTCGCGGCGGCAGGCGCACTGGAGGTCGACGTCGCGGGCGTGGATCTGCTCGTCACGCCGGACGGCGAGGTGGTCGTGCTCGAGGTCAACGGGATCCCCGGCTGGCAAGCGCTGCAGTCGGTGTGCGAGCGCGACCTGACGCAGCTTGTGGTCAGCGCCTGCGAGGCGCTGGTCACGGCGTGAGGCGACCCTCGTGCAGAGCGGTGGCCACCAGTGCGCCGGCGGCCCCGGCGGACTCGAGCGCACGCAGGTCTGCGTCGTCGCGTACACCGCCGCCGGCGTAGACCGCGACTCCGGGCAGGGCCGCGGCGAGGTCGGCCACGGCGTCCAGCGGCGGGCCGGAGCCGGTGCCCACGCGGGCGAGATCGATCACCAGCAGCTCGCGCACCCCGAGCGCTCGGGCCAGTGGCGCGGCGCTAGCCGGGTCCCGGCCGGCAAGCTCCGGATCCGGTGAGATCAGCCGGTCCTCGCGCAGGTCGACGCTCAGGACCCGCGGCGGCTCACGAGCCGCCGACACACTCTCCGCCAGGGCGTCTGGCCCGATCGACTCGGTGCCGAGCACGTTACGCGCCACGCCGGCGCGGTGGAGCGCGGCCGCCGCCCCGGGCGTGGTCGCGCCGGCATCGACCCATGGCTCCGCCACCGACGCGAGCGCCTCCAGCGTCGCCTCGTCCGCAGGCGCTCCGGCGAGCGCGTCGAGGTCGGCGACGTACAGGCTGCTCGTCCGGCACAGTGCACACAACGCGCGCGCGACGGCAACCGGGTCGCACCCCTCAACCAGACGGCTGCACAGTGGCGCATAGTCGACGCGCTCTCCGCGGCGGGCGTGGACAACGATTCCGCCCTTGAGATCGAGAACCGGAACGATTTGCATCGTCCGCGTCATGATGCCCTGATGGTTCCGGTGATCGGGCTCGACGTTGGCGGCGCCAACACCAAGGCCGCGGTGGTGGACGGCGACATGCGCGTCCGGACCGTGTCCGAGCCGTTCGAGGTGTGGCGCGAGCCCGACGCCATGCCCGGCGTGATAGCTGATGTCGTCGGGCGACTCGGGCTCGACGACGTGCCGGTCGCGCTGACCACGACCGCGGAGCTCGTCGACGTGTTCGCCAGCAAGCGAGAGGGAGTGCTGTACGTGCTGGAAGCCGCCCGGCAGGCTCTACCTGGACGCCGGTTGCGCGTGATGACCACCGCCGGCGAGCTGATCCGCCTGCGCGAGGCGCAGGCCGAACCGCTGCGATGTGCCGCCGCCAACTGGATGGCGACCGCGCTGCTGACAGCGCGCTCCCTGCCCGACGCGATCCTGCTGGACTGCGGCGGAACGACCACGGACGTGATCCCGATCGTCGCTGGCGAGGTCGCCGCGCGGGGTCGGAGCGACCTGGAGCGGCTGCTCGCCGGCGAGCTGGTCTACACGGGGGCGCTGCGGACCAACGTCGCAGCGGTGCTCTCCCACGTGCCGATCGGGGGACGGCCATGCCCGGTGTCCTCGGAGCTGTTCGCGATCTCCGCCGACGCCCACCTGCTGCGTGGCGCCCTGAAGCCAGAGCAGTGCACGTGCACGTTTCCCGACAATCGCGGCGCCGCGCCCGGCGAGGTCCGCGCCCGGCTGGCGCGCGTCGTGTGCGCCGACCCCGAGCAGCTCGGCGACGGCGATCTGGAGGCGATCGCGGCCACGGTCGAGGAGGCGCAGATAGCCGCGATCACGGTGGCCCTTCGCCGCGTCGCCGCGGACGTTGCCGCCGGCGCCGAGGTGGTCGCCGTTGGCGTCGGTGCTTTTCTGGCCCGCGCGGCGGCCGAACGATGTGGCCTCCAGGTCCATCCGGATAGCGGCCCGTGCTCCCCTCTCCGTGGCAAGGGGGGAGAGGTCGCGGCCGCGGTCGCGCTGTCGGTGCTGGGCGGTGAGTGAGCTCCGCCCGCTGGTGGTCAAGATCGGAGGTGGGCTGCTACGGGCGCAGGGGCTCGAGGGACTGCGCGGCGCCTGCGCGGAAGCAACCGCGGTCGCCAGCCGCCGACCGGTGCTCGTGGTTCCAGGTGGTGGCCCGTTCGCCGATGCCGTGCGCGCGGTTGATGCGCAAGTGGGACTTGCCGACGACGTCGCGCATGCGCTGGCGCTGCGGGCCATGGACCAGCTCGGTTTCCTGCTGGCGAGACTACTGCCGGCGGCCGAGCTTCTCACCCGCCTGGCCGCGCCCCGCGCGCTGGGACTGCTTGTGGCGGCGCCGGCGTTCGAGGGCCGCCCCGAGATACTCGAGGCCTGGGCAGTCACGAGCGACTCACTGGCTGTGCTCGCGGCGGCCGCGATCGGGGCCGAGGAGGCGATCCTGCTCAAGCCGGTGGCGGGAGTGCTGGCACGGTGGCCGTCGGAGGATCCACCGGTTCCGGGGTTGACCGCCGGGGAGCTGCAGGCGTTGCAGGACGCCGGGGGCGGGCGGGCCGTCGACTCCTACCTGCCCGAGGCCGTGCGCCGCACCGGCGTGGTCGCTGTGGTCCGGAGCCCCGGAGCCATCAGCCCCACCGGCACGCGGATCGTCCCTGGCTGATCGGCTCCGCCGGTCCGCAACTCCGCGACCGCGGCCGCCACCAGGTCCGCGTCGAGCTCGGCTGCCCTGTCGCCACCGCGACAGACCGCCGAGCGCACTCCGACGACATCGGCTGCCACCCGGGCCAACTCGCCCTGGCGCAGCTGTCCCGCGACCGCGAACGTCGCGCCCGCCCGGTGCGTGCGCGCGATCAGGTCGGCCAGCTCGGACTCTGACAACCAGCCATACAGGCCGCGGCCGTCCTTGACGAACGTGTCCACGAGTGCGCCCGCGATCCCCGTTCGCCCCAACAGCACGGGCAGCCACGTGGGCGCCAGGGCCGGAGGCTCGAGCGCGGCGGCGTCCGCGTATGCCGCCGCGATCACGGCGGTTTGCGGACCCACCGCATCAGCGACCCCGCGCATCAGTGTCACCGCGCCATCGAGCTCCCGCACCCCCCGCAGCCCGACTTTGACGTAGCGGGCGCCGCTGAGCGCGGCGCCGCGCGCCGCCAGCGCCGCGGTATGCGGGAGTGCCGGCAGGTCACCGAGCGCCACGCTGACCGGGGCAGCCGTACCGACCGCCCGAACGACATCGGACAGCACGCGAGGCGCCGGCGCACCGAGCGCCCCTTCATTCGGATCCTTGACGTCGATGATGTCGGCACCGCCCGTCAGGGCGCGCCGGGCCTCCTCGGCGGACACGACGCTCACGAGCAACCTCATGCCGCTGCCTCTCCAGAGCCGGCGCGCCCCACCCAGGCCCCTCGGCGATCGAAGTCGACCACGCGGACGTCGGCGGCGGCATCCACCGCGGAGCGCAGCCGTTCAGCGACGTCGGCGGCGCGCTCGGGACTATCGACGATCCCGTAGACCGACGGACCCCACGAGCTCTGTCCGACCGCGCCGATCCCCAGCGCCAGCAGCGCGTCGACGACCGGAGCCGCACGCGGATGGAACACACCACCCTGCCGGGCCGCGAAGATCGACCCGATCTCGCGCTGGATCTCGCTGAGGGCGGCGCCGAACTCCTCGATGTCACACATCAGCAGCCCGGGCAGCAGGGCCGTGAGCAGCAGCCGCGACACGTGCGGCTCGGCGGTCGCCTCCTCATGCAGTCGGCTGAAGAACCGCTCCTCAGCATCGCCGGAGAGTCCTTCTCCACCGAGGGGCAGCGCGAGCACGCACCGCCACCGCTCCGGCATGGGGTGCCGAGCCACGAGCGGGCTGATCCAGCCTCCGTCGCGCACGCCGGCCTCAACCACGAGGCCCGGAGCAGCGAATGTCCAGCAGCCCACGCTGGAGCGCGCTCCTCGGCCGCTCGCGTCGGCCAGCTCCGCGGGCCCCGCCGAGATGCCCGCCAGCTCGGCCACTCCTCGCGCGATCGCCAAGCCGAGCTTGGTGCCCGATCCCAGCCCCACGTGCGTCGGGATTGCCTCGCGCACATCCACCTCGACGCCACCCGGGTGCTCGAATGCGACGCGGGCGCGGTGAGCGAACGCGGTGGCGCGCTCGGCCTGCGATCCGTGCGCCACGACCTCCCCGCCGGACCGGGGCCTGATCCCCACGACCACCCGCGGAGACTCCACGCCCACGCCGACCCCCCCGAAGCGGCGCGCGCCTCTGCCGGCCGGATCGAGCATCCCGAAGTGCAGCCTCGCCGGCGCTGTGACCACGATCTCGGTCACGTTCGCTCGTCGACGTAGCGGTGCACGTAGTCCATGGCGG
Organism: uncultured Solirubrobacterales bacterium; assembly: GCA_963810015.1. Classification (GTDB taxonomy): domain Bacteria; phylum Actinomycetota; class Thermoleophilia; order Solirubrobacterales; family Solirubrobacteraceae; genus Palsa-465. The sequence continues at coordinate 525,245 of CAWEMC010000024.1, read as the reverse complement.
CGCGCTCGCGGCGTCCGGCTGTCTTGTCAACCAGTTCCTGGAGGCGGGCGAGTTCGGCCCGCACGTGCTCGCTGCCAAGCCACCGCAACCGCGAGGCCAGGATCGAGGCTTCGACGGCGGCGTGCCGGGCGCGGCAAAGACCGAGCGGTTGCCTGGCGCCCGTACCGGACGCCACCACCCGGGCGCGCACCCGGGACCGCGGCAGCTCGCCCGGGCTAGGGCTGATCTCGATCACGACCACCTCCCGCCAGGAGTTTGCCTCCTCGATCACCGAACCGTCGATCGCGCTGGCGGGACGCAGTTCCGGGCGCGGATGGCCCAGCGCCGCCTGCACGAACAGGAGCACGTCGTCGGTGAGATGGACGACCGCCTCGCCATGAAGGCGCAGGTTCCGCAGCGTGCGAGTGGCGTCGAACGGCCAGAACACGAGCTCGTCCTCGCCCCAGCGCACCCCCATCGCCGCACAGTTGACCACGCCGTCACGGCCGGTTGTGGTCACCACGGTCTCGATCAGCGGCGACCGCTCACCGGCATCAGCCGACAAGACTGAAGAACTCCTGGCGGGTGCGCGCGTCGTCGCGCAGGGAGCCCCGCAGCGCCGAGGTGACCGTTCGCGCCCCTGGCTTGCGGACGCCGCGGATCGTCATGCACATGTGCTCGGCGCTGAGCACCACCCCGACGCCGCGCGGCACGAGCTCCTCCTCCAGCCAGTCGGCGACCTGCACGGTCATGCGCTCCTGCAGCTGCAGGTCTCGGGCAAACGCCTCGACCACACGCGCGAGCTTGGATATTCCGATGATCCTCTCTCCCGGCAGGTACGCGACGTGGGCGACTCCGTGGAACGGCAGGAGGTGGTGCATGCACAGCGTCTGGAACGGGATGTCTCGGACCAGGACGAGCTCGTCGTAGCCCTCGTTGGGAAAGAGCGTCGCGCTGAACTCGGCGGGCGTCACCAGCTCAGCGAAGGAGGCGGCGACTCGGCGCGGCGTCTCGAGCAGATCCATCGAGTCGACATCGGCGCCGATCGCGCGCAGCAAGTCCTGCGCGGCTTGCTCTGCGGCGGCAAGGTCGAGCTTCGAGGCGTCGACGATCCGCCCAGGCGTCGCGGGGGGCGTCACCCGATCGCCATCCCGGGGCTTCATCGGGCCAGCCTAACGCCTGGCCGCTCGCTCACGTTACGGCCACACCGCTCAGGCGGGTGGCGAGCTCGACGAGCATGCGGACGCCGTAGCCGGACGCGCCGCGACCGAACGCGTCGCCCCGATCCTCGTCAAGCAGGGCCGGGCCGAGCATGTCGACGTGTGCCCATGGCCCCTCGCCCGCGAACTGCGCAAGGAACGTCGCGGCGACGATCGGAAAGCCGAAGCTCTTACCCGCGGTGTTGCGCAGGTCGGCCACGGTCGAGTCGATCAGCGTTCGGTAGCGCGGATGAAGCGGCCACGGCCAGGCGAGGTCGCCGCTTGCGTTGCCGGCTCGCACGACCGCGTCCCGCCACGACTCGTCGGGCGCGAACACCCCGGCGTAGAGGTCGCCCATGCCGGCGCGCATCGCACCGGTCAGGGTGGCCAGGTCGACGATGTGCGTTGCGCCGTCGCGCCGCGCGTACCACAGCGCATCAGCGAGGATCAGGCGTCCCTCGGCGTCGGGATTGGTGACCTCGACGGTGAGACCGGCGGCGGTCGTGATCACGTCGGTGGGCCGGATCGCGCTCCCGCTCAGCATGTTCTCGCAAGCGGGCACGACACCCGTGACCGATAGCGGGAGCCCCAGCTCGGCGATCGCCCCGAGCGCCGCCACGACGGCCGCCCCGCCCGCCATGTCCGCCTTCTGGCGGACGATGTCGGACTGCTGCTTGAGGAAGTAGCCACCGGTGTCGAAGGTGACGGCCTTGCCGACCAGCGCCAGCCGCGGCGTGGCGGGCGCCGTCGGTGGCTCGTGGCGCAGGACGATCAGCCGCGGCGGGATCGGGCTGCTCCCGCCGACTGCGGCCAGCGCGCCCAGCCCCGCTCTGACCGGGTCGACAATCTCGCCGTCCAGATGGTCAAACTTCACTGCCCGGTCGGCTAGTCCTGCGGGCGAGATCACGTTCGGCGGCGCGTCGACCAGCTCGCGCGCGACGTTTGTCCAGCGGGCGACGAGTGCCGCGCGGTCGGCTACCTGCGCAAGCTCCGCGGGGCACCGACAGATCACGAACCGCTCGACGCCGCGCGGTGACTCGCTGCTGCTCCAACGACGCCCGTAGTAGCCGCCGATGACGGCGCCCTCGGCCAACGCCCGCACCTGCTCTTCCAGAGCGAGCGGGAGCGAGGAATCCAGCGCCCACGCGACGGTTCCCCCGCCGCGGCACGCACGCACAGTACGCGCAGCGGCCGTTCGCATCCCCTCGACGTTCGGCTCGAGCGCTACGACGGCGAGCGGGGGGTCGGACTCCCGGTACACGGTGGCGACGGGGTCCGCCACCGCGCGCTCGGGAGCGCCGAGCTCCAAGGCACCCGGACCTGCTGCGACCGCCACCAGATCGGCTTCAGTCGACTCCAGACTGGCCGCGGTTACCTCGACGAACATCGATCGGAGGGCTTTTCGGCGGCTTGCACTTGGTGTGTAAGATGCGGGCGGACCGTTGAACTCTAAAGAGGGAGAGGCATATGACCTGGACCAAGCCGAAGTTTGAGTTCATCGAGATGTGCTCGGAAGTCACTTCCTACCTCTACCACCGGTAGGAGCGTGAAGTTGGCGTGGCCCCCGGCATCAGCCTGAGGCTGCGCAAGGGTTCGGGGCGCGAGTGCGCGTTCGGATCCTGGGCTCGGCCGCCGGTGGGGGATTTCCGCAGTGGAATTGTCGGTGCCCTACGTGCGAGGCCGCTCGCGGTGGCGTGCGGGCAAGGCCGCGCACGCAGTCGTCGCTGGCGATTCGCGGCGGTGACGGTCCGTGGTTTCTGGTAAACGCGTCGCCCGACGCCCGCCAGCAACTCGAGGCGATCACCGACCCGGAGGTCGACAGCGTTCGGTCACCGCCCGTCGCGGGCGTGCTGCTGACCGACGCTGAGATCGACCACACGGCGGGGCTTCTGCTTCTGCGCGAGTCGGCCACCCCGGTGCGCGTCTACGGCGAGGCCGGAGTCGAGCGCGCGCTCAGGCAGGGGTACCCCGTGCTATCGATGCTCGAGCACTACTGCGGACTGGAGTGGCAAACGCTGCAGCCGGATCGGGCATTTCCGGTCGACGGCTCGAGCCTGACCGTCGAGCCGTTCGACGTCGGCGGCGATGCGCCGCGCTACCTGGACGGATCCGGCATCGAGCTCGGCGCGAGCGGGTTCGTGTTTCGGGACTCTGCCAGCGCGAGCATTGTCACCTATGTCCCCGGCCTGGCCCGCCTCGACGACGCTGTGCTCGACCGGTTCGCCGCCAGCGATCTCGTACTCGTCGACGGCACCTTCTGGCGCGACGACGATCTCGCCCGGCTCGGCATCTCGACCCGCAGCGCGCGTGACATGGGACACCTGCCGCTCTCGGGTGCGGGCGGGACGCTCGAGGCGCTGGCCCGGTTGGAGCGACCGCGCAAGGTGCTCGTCCACATCAACAACACCAACCCGATCCTGCTGGAAGATTCTCCCGAGCGGGCGGCCGTCCTGCGCGCGGGAATCGAAGTCGCTTACGATGGACTCGAGGTCGCGCTGTGATCGACACTGCCACCAAACAGACGGGGGGGCGGGGGCCGGCGGCGCCCGATGAGTTCATCGCGGAGCTGCGCGCGCAAGGGACGCGGTACCACAACCTGCACCCGTTCCATCGACGGATGGACGCTGGAGAGCTCACCCGCGAGGAGCTGCAGCGTTGGGTCGCCAACCGCTTCTACTACCAGAAGTGCATCCCGCTCAAGGACGCGGCGATCGTGTCCAACTGTCCCGAAGTAGCGGTCCGCCGCGAGTGGATCCAGCGGATCGTCGATCACGACGGCACGACGGCGGGCACGGGTGGCATCGAGTCGTGGCTGCGACTCGGCGAGGCGCTCGGGGTCTCCCGTGAGGAGCTCGAATCCGAGCACGACGTCCTCCCCGGGGTGCGCTACGCGGTCGACGCCTACGTGAACTTCGCGCGCCGGAAGCCGTGGCTCGAGGCAGTCGCATCATCGCTCACCGAGCTGTTCGGCCCGGCGGCGATCCGGGTGCGGCTCGACGCCCTCGAACGGCACTACCCGTGGATCGATCCCGCCGGGCTCGAGTACTTCCGGACGCGGCTGGTGAAGGCGCCTCGCGATGCGGCATACGCGCTCAACCTCACGGTGCAGCGCTGCCGGACGCGCGAGCAGCAGGAAGCCGCCGTCGCGGCGCTCCGCTTCAAGACCGAGATGCTGTGGGCGCAGCTCGACGCCATCGAGCGCGGCGACTCCCAGCCGCCGAGGCCGGTCGCGTGAGGAATCCCAGCCTCGTCACCGGCGCGCGATTGCGCTACGACGAGGTGCGCGAGGAGCACCTGCTGCTCGTCCCCGAGGGCGCGGTGCGGCTCAATCCGAGCGCGGCGGAGGTGCTCGAACTGTGCGACGGAGAGCACTCGCTGGAGGAGATCGTCGGGGTGCTGACTGCGCGGTACAACGGATCGGATGTGGCTGCGGACGTCCGCGGCCTGGTCGACGCCATGGCGCAGAGAGGACTCCTGGTCGATGCAGCGGCTTAGTCCGTTCACGCTCATCGCCGAGCTCTCATACCAGTGCCCGCTCCACTGCCCGTACTGCTCCAATCCGGTGGACATCGGCGGCGAGATGTACCGCCGCGAGCTCGCGACCGACGACTGGATCCGCACGTTCCGGCAGGCGCGCGGCCTCGGTGTCCTCCAGCTGGCGCTGACGGGCGGCGAGCCGATGCTGCGCCGCGACCTGGAGGAGTTGTGCGCGGGCGCGCGCGACGCGGGTCTCTACTCGTCGCTCATCACCGCCGGCACCCTGTTGACACGCGAGCGCGCCGGGGCGCTGAAGGCAGCAGGGCTCGACCACGTGCAGATTTCGATCCAGAGCCCTATCGAAGACGAGAACGACCGCATCGCCGGCAACCGGTCGTTCGCGAAGAAGATCGCGGCCGCGCGCACTGCCAGGGAGCTCGACTTCCCGCTGACGATCAACTGCGTCCTGCACCGCCAGAATCTCGATCACATCGAGGAGCTGCTCGATCTGACCGTCGACCTGGACGCTCAGCGGCTCGAGCTCGCCAACACCCAGTACTACGGCTGGGCGGTCGTCAACCAGGAGGCCCTGCTGCCGACGTGGGAGCAGCTCCGGCGCGGGGAAGAAGCGGTGAAGCGCTTCCGCGAGCGGGTCGGCCCCAGGGTCGACGTTCTCTGGGTGCTCCCCGACCTCTACGAGGATCTGCCGAAGCCATGCATGGGCGGCTGGGCCCGGACCGCGATGGTGGTCGCTCCGAACGGCGACGTGCTGCCCTGCCAGGCGGCGTCGACGATCCCGGGGCTCGAGTTCGCCAACGTCCGCGACCATCCGCTCGAGTGGATCTGGAACGAGTCGGACGCGTTCACGCGCTTCCGCGGTACCGACTGGATGCAGGAGCCGTGCCGGTCGTGCCCGCTCGGCCGCCAGGAGGTGGACTGGGGCGGCTGCCGGTGTCAGGCGCTGCGATTGACAGGCGATGCGGCGGCCACCGATCCGGTCTGCCGGTTCTCGCCGCATCACGAGCGGGTCGTGTCGGTGCGGGAGTCGGCGCAGACCGACGAGTTCGTCTACCGCACGATGAAGCGGCCGGCGCGGGTCTGAGTCGTGGGCGCGGGGGCCAATTCGGCAAACTATTTCTGATGGCGCAAGACCCGTACATCCCTGCCGGAGCAGGCGGTCTCAGCGTCCCCACCGCTGATCGCTCCGAGCTGTTGATGTTTCCGAGGCTCGCCACGTACTCCCAGATCGTCGCCCGTCTGCAGTGGGAGCCGGCGGCCATCGAACTTGGCCCGGATGCCCGCGCATGGTCCGAGCTCCCGGCCGAGCGCCGACGGCGCCTCACCACGCTGCTCGCCGGCTTCCGCGTGGCCGAGGACGCCGTTGCCGAGCACCTCACGCCGTTCGCCGATGTCGCCGAGCACGTTGACACGATGATGATGTGGATCTTCTTTCTGCAGCGCCGGGACGAGGACCGCCACGCCCTGTTCTTCGACCGGGTCGCCACCGACGTACTCCAGCTGCCGGGAGATACCCCGGCCGAACGGCGTGCCGCGGCGCGTGAGCACGTCCCGGCCGCGCTGCTCGAGCTGTTCGAGGTGCGCCTTCCGGCGGTGGCAGCCGATCTCGCGGCGGGGCGCACCGAGATCCTCGACGGCGTCCGCCTCTACCACATGGTGCTCGAGGGGGCCGTCTTCTCCGCCGGACAGCGCGCCCTGCTCGACGACCTGGCCGACGGCGCCCTACCCGGCGTACGCGAGGGAGTCGAGCACGTCGAGCGCGACGAGCGCTGGCACATCGGCTTCGGCGTGCGCTGCCTGACCGAGGCCCAGGATCCCGCCATCCTTCTCGACCAGGTGCTCGTCCGCGCCACGGAGGCAGCGGCCACCTGGGGGGACGCGGTGCCCGCGGCCACCCGTGAGCTCGCCGTGGCCCGGTGCCGGCGGCGGCTGTTGGTCGCCGGCCTGGCCGAGTCGCTGCCGGCCGCGTAGACAACCAGAGCGCCCCGTACTCGCGACGGTAGGCGTCTATCGCCTTTTTGGTGGCCTAAAGAGAAATTGCGCAATGCCGATGGATGTTCGCAAATAGCGCAAATTTGGGAAAGCACAAACCGTTGATCTAGTGCAGATCCGCACTTGCCGGGGGCGGCGTGCGCTGTGGACAGGGGCCGAAGGCAGGGTGTTATGGAATGACGTACCTCACGGATGGGATTCACCTCTACGAAATCGCGGCGCAGCGGACCGTGCAGAACTACGGGCTGCTACGGGGCACCGTCAGCTACACGATCATCAGAGATTGCGTCAGCGAGGCCGTCGCGACCATCGACGAGCTGCAGCTGACGGCCCTCTCCGAGGTGCCGCAGCATAGGCATCCGCTCGTTTGAGGGGCGGTGTCCGCCGATCGGCTCAGGTGGAGACGACGATCGCGACCGCGATGTAGGCGATGTACAGCCCCGTCAGGACGGCGCCTTCGAGCCGCCCGAGCCGCTTGCGGACGACCAGCACCCCGGCGAGGATCGCGGGACTGGCGACCGCGACCGGCAGATAGAAGCGAGTGGTCTCCGGTCCGAGCGTAAGGGGCTTGACCAGAGCAATGATGCCGGCATTGAACGCCGCGAAGTGGACCACGGTTCCGCCGATGTTGCCGAGGGCGATTTCGGGCCGGCCGCGACGCGCCGGGACCGCGAAGCGGGCGACTTCCTCGGCCTCGACGGTCGCCGCCAGCGCAGTGTTGCCGAGCAGCGTCTGCGGGACGCCGAACTGGCGCACGGTCGTGCGGAGACCCTGGCCGATCAGCCATCCCCCACCCGTCAGAAGAGCCAGTCCGGCGAATAGCTTCAGACCGGGCCGCCGAACGCGCTCCTCCTCGTCCTCGGCGGCGAGCAGCCTGCGTCCTGTCCGTGCCAGCCCAACCAGCGCCACGATCGACCAGACCACGAGCAGGGCGCCCTCGAGTCTCGACACACGCCCGTTGATCGCAAAGGCGAACAGCGGAAGTGGCGCGATCGCTGTCCAAACCGCGAAGCCGATTGGGAGTTCGACGCGGATCGGCGCGATCAGCCCGCCGAGGCCCGCCACGCCGAACGCCAGGAACGTCACGCCGCCCAGGAACGTGCCGGCCGCGGCGCCGGGCAATCCCTTCGCATTGGCCGCGATCCCGGCCGCGAGGTTCTCGGTCTCGAACCCGGACAGGGCGACCGATAACACGAACGGAGCGATCCCGAGCGCCAGAGCGATACCGAGCAGCCCGTCGACGAACATGTCGGCGGCGAATACGACCGCACCGAGTCCAACGACCAGGACGACGACACCGACAGCTCCCGACACTCGTCAAAAACCGGCGTGGCTCGCGTCTTGAGGCACACCCGGGATCGCCAGGTCGCAGCAACACGGCGTCGCGCATGTCAGTGTGGGGCAATTCGATCGGCAGCCCATGCTTCCGCCCCAACTCAATCACGACTTAGTGCAAAACGCCTCGTCCGCAGTCGGTGAGAGGGCACCCGCCCGGCTGGCCCGCCAGGCTCGGAGGCGCACGTCGGCCATCGGCCAAATGATGCTGGTTTCGCACCGTCGGCAGGATTAGACTCCGGCGACACTTCTGGTGGAAGGTGTACGACCGGGGAGGGACCGTATGAGGGTGCGGCGCGGCAATCGACGCTGGTTGCTGTTGATACCGGTGGCGGCGTCGCTCACGTTGGCGGCGCCGGCTGGAGCGATGGGCGCAGTCAAGTTCTCGCGCGTCGGCACGATTCCCGGCGTCGGTGGCCCGGTCGAGGGGGTGACACGTACCTCGAACGGGACGCTTCACCTCGTGTTCCCGACGTCCCAGAATGGCGCGCAGGGCCTGACATCGACGACGATCGCTCCAACCGGGAGCATCGGACCGTCGATCCAGGCGCTGTCGACCGACTGGGGAGTCACGCCGCCCGGCCTGGTGGCGCTGCCGGGCGGCACGCTCGAAGCGGTGTTCGGGGCAATCTCGCCGGTGAACAACCAGGACGGCATCTGGGGGATCAGCTCGAGCGACGGCGGGTCGACGTGGACCGCGCCCACGTACGTCCGCAGCGGTCCAACGTTCGAGGCGCTCTCCTACAACGCGCCGATTACGGCGAACCTGTCGGGTAGCACTCCGGTCCTGACCGTTCCCCAGGCGGGGAATCTCGTGATCCAGCAGGGACTCGGCGAGAACACTCCCACCTACCAGGTGACCAATTCCAGCGACGGCGACGCGACCGACGTCAACTCCGCCGTCGATGCCGGAACGGGCGCGGTGGTCGCGAGCTGGGTGTCGTTGGCGAATCCGGGCGGCATCTATCTCCAGCAGGTGGCCCCGACGGCCGGCACTCCGCAGCTCGTTCCCGGCGCGTCCCGGCCGGAGCAGGTGATCGCCGGCCGTGACAAGGGCCCCGGTGTGTTCGCCGCCTACACGACCGACAGCAAGCACGTGCGGCTGCTCCGCTATGGAGGTGGAAGCGTGGCCGTCGGATCGCTCGCGTCGGTCACGCCGGCGGCGATGGGCGTCGCCACGGGGATCGACGGACGGATCTGGGTGATGTGGGGGAGTGACAGCGGCCAGCTGGCACTCACGCGCTCGAACAAGGCCGTCACGCGGTTCGAGCCGATCCAGCACATCACCGACCACCTGACGACGCTCGAGCGGCTGTCCGGCGATGGCCGGCTCGGCCCGCTGGACCTGCTCGTCGATGAGATCCCGCCGGCGGGGCCGCCGACGGCCGTCTACCACGCCCGCGTGCTCCCGGTGCTCTCGGCGTCAGTATCCGTCAAAGCCGTCAAGAACAAGCACAAGCACGTGATCGCGCACAGATTGACCGTGACGGTGACCGACGCCGGGGACGCGGTGTCCGGCGCCGCCGTGACGGTCAAGGGCCACAAGAAGAAGACCAACGTTCACGGTGTGGCGAAGCTCACCCTCAAGGGCTCCAAGGGCGGCCACGTCAAGCTCACGGTCGCCGCGCCCACCTACCAGCTCTTCACGAAGAACATCAAGCTCTAGAACTTGCGTATCACGCACAACTTGCGTGATACGCAAGTTTTCTCCGTCCTGAGCGGAGGCAGCTCGCTGCCAATGAAGGTGGACGAAGCGGTGATCACCTTCGGGATTGGCCTGGTGCTGCTGACTGCGGCGGCGATCCGCCGGCCGATACCGGTCGCCAGGCTGCTCCGCATCCCCACGCCGACCAAGAAGATCGATGGCCCACTGGGAGTGGCGGTAGGAGGCTTCCTCATCCTGCACGCCCTGATCCACATCGCGCTGGCCGTGTCACTCTCGACGAGCTCGTATGTCGTGACCTCCCGGGTCGTCGACTGGGGCACGATCGCACTGGCTGTCTTGGGCCTCGCGGCGTATCGCCGCCACGTCAGCCGCCAGCTGTAGGCCGGAACCCGGGCAGCGGCTACGATGCGGGCATGGCCGGATGTGGCCGAGTCAGCCGCGCCGCCGCCACAGCAGCAACTTTCGGTTGTGCCGTCGTGTTCGGCGCGGGATGCGGGAGCGGCGGCCCGGCGACCGCCGCCCAGCAGACCGCGTCCACGTCGACGGCCTCCGCGCCGGCGTCGACGGCGACCGAGACCGCTGGCGGCGGACTCGCCACCGGCTCCGGGCGGCGCGCGCTGGCCGCGCGTTACCTGGCGATCGCCAGAGCGGGCAACCGCGGGCTCGATCACTCCCTCGATCCGCTCGAGGACCGCGACAAGAGCCGGCTCGGACCGGCCAGGGCGGATCTCCGCTACGCCGCCGGCGTCGAGCACACATTCGACCGCCGCCTGCTCCAGATCCCGTTCCCGCCGGAGTCCGAACGGGTCGCGCGCACCCTGTACCGCGTCAACCAGGCGCGAGCGAGCCTCACCCTCGCCGCCTCCCACTCGATGACCGTGAGCGAGCTCCACGCCTACGAACGGCGGCTCGACGACGCGAACAAACCGGTCGAGGCGGCCGTCAGGACGCTTCGCCGTCAGCTCGGCCTTCCACCTCCGCCGAGCAGCTGACCTGCCTGCCGCGTCGGTACCTTGCCTCCGATGGTCGGCAGTCTGCGCGTTGACGATCCCGAGCTGCGCTACGCGGCGGTGCGCCTGCGCTCGGACCTGTCGCTCCCCGATCCCAACTTCCTCCGCGAGAACGGCGGCTGGGTCCTGCGCCTACCGCCGACCCGCCTCGCGCGTCTCGAGTACCAGCTCGAGCTCTCAGACCGCGACGGCGCCACTCGAATTGTCTGCGACCCGAGCAACCCCGAGCGGGCCCCGGGCGCGTTCGGGGAGAAGTCCGTCGCGCTGGCTCTCGGCTACCGCCCGCCCGCCTGGCTGAACCAGCCGGCAACCACGGGGACCATCCACAAGGTCGGGGTGCGGGTGCTCGGGCAGGAGATCGAGGTCGCCATCTGGTCGCCCGAAGAGGGAAGGTTGCCGCTGCTCGTCGCCCACGACGGACCCGAATACGACGCGCTCGCAGGCCTGACGCACTACGCCGGTGCGATGATCGAGCGCGGCACGCTCGGACCGTTTCGGGTCGCGCTCCTCCCGCCCGGCGATCGCGACGAGTGGTACTCCGCGTCGGCCGTCTACGGTCGCGCGCTCTGTCGCCGGATCCTTCCCGCGGTCTACGACGAGGTCGACGTCGCGGGTCCTCTGGTGGGGATGGGTGCCAGCCTGGGGGCACTCGCGCTGCTCCAGGCACAACGGGCGTGGCGTGGCGCCTTCAGCGGGCTGTTTCTGCAATCCGGGAGCTTCTTCATGCCGCGCTTCGATCGCCACGAGTCCCGATTCCCTCGCTACGGTCGCATCACGCGCTTCGTCGCCGGGGTTCTGCGCGCTCCGGCGGCGAGCGATCCGGTGCGAGTGACGCTGACCTGTGGCGCCGAGGAGGAGAACATCCACGACAACCGGGTGATGACCTCGTCCCTGGCCGCACAGGGCTACCCGGCGCGGCTGCACGAGGTCCCGGACCTGCACAACTACACGAGCTGGCGCGACGCCCTCGATCCCCATCTCACGCGGATGCTCGCGCGTCTCTGGACGCCCGCATGAACGGCGTGGCGACCTACGGACACTGGGGCCGCCCGGTGGTCGCATTTCCGGCCGAGGCCGGCGACGCCGGCGAGTTCGAGCGCCGGGGAATGGTCGCCGCGATCGGTGAGTTGCTCGAGGCCGGGCGCGCCAAGCTCTACTGCGTCGACTCCTTCGACGGCGAATCATGGTCGAATCGCAACGTCCCCCTGGAGGAACGCGCGCGCCGCCACCGATCCTACGAGTCCTGGATCCTCGACCACGTCGTCCCGTTCATCCGCGACGACTGCGGGGGAGCGAGCGAGGTGATCGCGTGCGGCTGCAGTCTCGGCGCCTTTCACGCGGCCAACTTCGCGCTGAAGCGCGCGGACGTGTTCCCGCTCGCGATCTGCATGTCCGGGAGCTACGACCCCTCCGCGTGGGACGGATGGGGCGAGCGCGGCGACGCGGCGTACTTCAACAATCCGATGGACTACGTCGCCCACCTCGAGGGTGACCACCTCGAGTGGCTGCGCCGGCAGGTCAGTGTGCTGCTCGTCTGCGGGCAGGGACAGTGGGAGGACACAACCGGCGCGCTGGTCTCGACGCGCCGACTGGCAGAGCTGCTCGATTCGAAGAGCATCCGTTGCGAGCTGGACCTCTGGGGGTATGACGTTGCCCACGATTGGCCGTCGTGGCGCGCGCAATTCGCGCACCACCTACCGCGCTTCTGCTGATGACAGCGATTACCACCGACCACCTGATCGGCATGCTGCTCGGCACCGAGGAGGACTGGCCGACCGCGTTCGAGACGCTCGTCTCGCGCCTCGGGACGATCACCGACGCGGCCGGGCACCGCCACCGGATCGCCACCGAGCGCATAACGATGGAGCCGTTCGACCTGCGGGACCGGCCGCGGTACGAGCTCGTGATCGACCGCCTGGCCTACTGGTACTACCTGCCGCGCGAGTGGCTGAAGAAGGTCGCCCTGATGGACGACGTCTACCTCCTCAACAGCCCGTTCACGTTCCAGTCGATGGAGAAGCACGCGGCTTACTGCGCGATGATCCGACTCGGGCTCAAGGTCCCGCAGACGGTGCTCGTGCCACACAAGGACCCGCCCGACAGCGCCCGCTTCCAGTACACGGCGGCCCGCTACAACCTGCCGTTCGACCTCGCCGCGATCGCCGAGGAGATCGGTTACCCGCTATTCATGAAGCCGTACGACGGCGGCCAGTGGATCGGCGTCAACCGTGTCCGCGACCGCGACGAGCTGATGCGCGCCTACGACGCCTCCGGCAGACGTCTGATGCACCTCCAGGCGTCGGTCGAGGGGTTCGACGTGTTTGCGCGCTCGCTCTCGATCGGGCCTGAGACGATGGTGATGAAGTTCCAGCCCGACCTGCCGATGCACGATCGCTATGCCGTCGCCCACGACTTTCTCTCGCCTGAGCTGGGCGACGAGGTGCTGACCATCAGCCGGCTCGTCAATGCGTTCTTCCGCTGGGAGTTCAACTCGTGCGAGTGCCTTGTTCGCGGTGACGAGGTCCACCCGATCGATTACGCGAACGCGTCTCCGGACGTGGCCCTGACCAGCCTGCACTACTACTTCCCGTGGGCGATCAAGACGCTCCTGAAGTGGTGCACGTTTTGCCTGGTGACGGGGCGGCGCCCGCAGCTGGATCTCGACACCCGGCGGTACTTCGAGATTGGCGACCGCGAGGACCTCGGCTACCGGGAGAAGCTCGGCGCCTATCGCCGCCTGGCCGACGAGTACTTCGAGGCCGACCGCTACCACGACTTCTGCGCCAGCCGGTTGAGCCACGTTGACGAACTGGTCCTCGACTGGGTCGGCTCCGCCGATTTCGATCGCCTACTCGTGACCACCGTCCGCTCGACCTACCCGGCCCACGAGCACGACCGCTTCATCGAGCATCTTCGCGGCCTCGTCGGGCAGTGGGTGCGCGAGCAGGGGCGGGCGCCGGCGTGGGCGTGAGCGGCGCCCGCCCGCCACTTCAGCCCACGGGCTCGGGCTGAGGCGTCGCGCCACTGACCACCACCGCCTCGGCGTCGCCCTCGCGCGCCCGGCCGGCAGTGGCGATGAGCGCTTCGCGTTCGGACTCGAGGTGATGATCTCCGGGCTCGAGGCGTACGACGGCGCCCTGCGGCGCTGACGCCCTACTCGACTGCGCCGGGGGCCCGCGACAGCCGCCGCATGACCACGCCCAGCGCGGCGAGGGAGCCGCCGAGACACGCGAGCACGACCAGGTCGAGACCGGTGAACGGCAGCCCACCGCCGCTGCCGCCGCCGGTGCCGCCCGCGCCGGCGCCGCCGACGGAGCCACTGGCGCCGACCGCCAGCACCGAGCACAGCTGCGGGTTGTACGCCTGGCAGGTCGAGCTGGGGCTGGCTGCGGCGGCGTGAGCCGAAGCGCGCCCGGAGGGTCCCTTCTCGGTTCGTTTGACGGCGACTGCCGGCGCCGCCGGGGGCTGGGCCGCGGTCGATTCAAGAGTCGTCATGTGCTGGCCGATCGGCGCCGCCAGAGCCGCTGTGACGAGGGCCGCTAGGGCCGCCACGGTCGCGGCCGTCTGTCCCGCGGAGGACGGCCGGCCCGCGCGCTGCCCACCGAGCACTCGTGTCGCCAGCGCTGCCAGCGCGGCCCACAGCGCCAGCGCGCGCCTGCCCGAGTAGCGGTTCAGGAATGCCTGCACCACGTCGGGGTCGAAATGCGTGCCGGACTCCTCGTGCAGCACGTCGATCGCGCGCTTGTGGGTCGCCGCCGCCCGGTACGGCCGCGGCGAGACGATCGCGTCAAACGTGTCGGCGACGGCCAGAATGCGCGCGCCGATCGGGATCTCGTCGCCCGACAAGCCATCCGGATAGCCGGTGCCATCCATGCGCTCGTGGTGGTGGCGGACGATCGTCGTCAGCTCGGCGTCACCCAAGCAGGCGACGAGCGCGGCGCCGTCCGCCGCGTGGCGCTTGACGACCTCGAACTCCTCGGACGTCAGCTTTCCGGGCTTGTTGAGGATCTCCGAAGGCACGTCGAGCTTCCCGATGTCGTGCACGGTCGCGGCCGCCCGCACCGTCGCGACTTCCTCGTCCGAGAGGCCCATCCCGCTGGCGACGAGTGCCGCGTTGCGAGCGACACGCCGCGAATGGCCGATCGTGTATCGGTCCTGGGTCTCGAGCGCCGCCGTCACGTCTTTCAGCAGTCGGCCGTTGTGTTCGGCGTCAGCCGTACCCGCTCGCGTGCCTTCCTCCGCCTGCGTGTGCTCGAGCAGTTGGCTCGCGTTGGCGAGCTTCCGATCGGCCCTGACACGGCGCAGCCATCCCCACAGTAGGAGCTCGCTGAACATCAGATCCCCGGAGTGACGGCCGCGCTTCCAGTACGCGCTTCCGAGCCAGGAAATCGTCAGCGACAATGCGATCGCTATCACCACGCACAGCCACCAAGAGGAGATCACTCCCTCTTCGCGCAGCACCCAGACCGCCACCGCCGGCATCACCACGACGAGCGCCGTGACCAGGATCACCAGCGGCAGAAAGCGGGATGCGGCGGGGGCCCTACGCTCGCTCATCGCCTTCGCCATCCGTCGCCCTCAAACGGCTCGTTCATCCGGTTGCACATATCTAAGCCCCCTGCTGGGCCCTCCGAGTGAGGCTACCACCGAGCTCTGCTCACCCGCATCGGGTGACGATCGCTCACCGTCCCCGCTGGAGAATGTCCGTGTGGATCTGGACGTAGCCCTCGCGAGGTTCGACGGCCGTAACGCAGCAAGCGGCGCGTACTACGCCGCGAGCGGGCGTGCCGGCGCGAACGCCCGCTGGCCGCGCGAGGTCGGCTTCGTCGAGCACCATCACAACGATCACCTGGTCATGCGGGGTACGTTCGCAGGCCATTACGTCGATTTCGAAGAGGGGCATCGCGTATCGGGGAGCGGAGCAGTCAGCGGTTTCGCCGGTGGGATGGTGCTCGGGGCGCTCCTCGGCCCGGCCGGGATGGCGGCGGGCATGATCGCCGGCGCCACGATCGGGTCGCAGGTCGGCGACCCGAACGAGACCGAGCCCGAGCCGCAGGACCTAGCCGACCGGATCCGAGATGCCGTCCCGCGCGACGGCTCAGCGATCGTGCTGATCGCGTCGCCCACCGACGTCGACGAGATGCTGGCCGCGATCGGCGAAGGCGCAGACGTGCTCCGCCGCTCGCTCACGCCGGATGAGGTCGCAGCGCTCCAGTCTTCGCTCAGCGGGACGCCGGCCGCGTCGCCCGGACCGACCGAGGAGGGCGAGGTCGCGTCCGAGGAGGCGTAGCCCCCGGCGCGGCCATCCGCCGCGCCGGGGACAAGATGCCTACTTAGCGAAGCGCTCGGGCGCGCGCCACCATCGAGTTCATCGAGTGGCTGCCGCGTGCCAGCGAGCTGATGTCGCTAAGTGTTCTCGAAGCTGTTGAACACCTGCTGGCCCTGGGGAGTGAACAGCGTGTTCTCGGTCGCGCCCCAGCTCTCGGAGATGACGTGCCCGAGGTGATGCTTGAGCGCGTAGTTCAGGAGGAAGTCGAACTGCGGCAGGCCTTGGACGCCCTCCGTCTCGTCGACAGGGCTCGTCAGGAGCACGATCTTTGCGGCCGGGGCCATCGCGTGCGACCACTCGACGTCGAGCGTCGTCTCGGCGGCCCAGCTGACCTGGTCCGGGGTCGTCGTCGGGTCGAACGGCACCGTCCCGAGCGGCGAGAGGATCTTCAGCGACGGCGGCGCCGGCAGGCCATAGCCCTCGTCAAAGTTCGCCAGATCAGCTCTCAGCGTCGGGCTCCCGAACGAGTCGATGATGACGATCGTCTGGCCCTTTCCATTGTCCCCCCGGTTCAGGAGCTGGTCGACGCCATACGCGTGCTCGATCTCCTGCGGGCTGTAGCACGGCTGGCCGGCTTGCGCGCGGCACTACGGTCCGAGGGGCTGCAACGGGGAACCGTCGGCCTCTGAGCGATGGTGATGATTAGAGAAGATTGGTGAGGATCGCCGCGCCGACGGAGATCAGGACGACCCCGCTCAGGAGCTCGCTGCGGTGCTCGACCCGAGTTCCGAGCTTGGCGCCGAGCTCCAACCCGACCAGCGAGAGCCCCACGCTGACGCCGGCGATGATCGCGATGCTCAGAACGAGCGGGGCGCGGTAGGCGCCCAGCGCGAACCCGACGATCAGGTTGTCGATGCTGAGGCCTGCGGCCAGCGCGAGAATGCGGCCCAGGCCCGCGTCCGCCAGCCCCATGGCGCTAGACCGAACGCCCGCCACCACGGTCTGGATGCCGACCGTGATCAGCAGCAACCCGCCGATCACGTGAGCCCAATCGCCGAGCGTGCCCGACAGCTGGCGGCCGAGCAAGAGCCCGATCGCGGGCATGAGCGCCTCGAACAGCCCGAAGGCCAGCGCGATCCGTACTCGTAGCGTCTGATCGACTCCGGAGAGCCCGATCGCGATCGACGCCGCGAAGTTGTCCAACCCGAGCGACCCGGCAACCAGTAGCAGCGCCAGCACGGGCGAAGCGTATGGCGAGCGCCACTCGCGAGCGAGTGACATCGTGTGCGACCGAAGTCGCCGAATATCGCCATGGATCGCGCCACTGCCAGTTCCATCCTCCAGAGCCTCCACGCGGCGCAGAACGCCATGTATGCCGGCGGGGATGTCGAGGAGATGCGCGCGCTGCTCGCCGACGACGTGGCCTGGCATGTGCCCGGGCGCAATTCCATCGCCGGCGTCTACCGGGGCGTCGATGAGGTGCTCGCATACTTCCGGCGCCGGCGCGAGCTCGCGGCCAACTCGATGCGCCTGCACCCGGGCGAGATCATGGTCGGCGAGGGAGACCACATCGCGGTGCTCACCGACGGCACGGCGACGGTCGGCGGGGTCGAGCAACGCTGGGGAACGGTCGGCCTCTACAGGATCCGCCAGAGCCTGATCGCCGCGTGCTGGCTCCTGCCGCTCGACCCGGTCGTGTTTGACCGGGTGTGGTCGGCGGACCAGGTCGACGGCGGCTAGCCGACGCGGACGCGGCCGCCGTTGGACGGCGCGAGCGTCGGGCCGCGGCGCACCGGGCGGGCGGGCGGTCCGGCCGGCGCGAGCTCGCGGGCGGCGACGACGGCTTCGATGAACAGCTCGAGCTCGAGCATCGCGAGCGCGGCGCCGAGGCAGCGGTGGGCACCGCCGCCGAACGGGATGTACGCGTAGCCGTCGGGCTGCTCGCCCAGGAACCGCTCAGGTCGGAAGCGCTCGGGCTCGGGGTAGAGCTCGGGGTCGCCGTGGATGCCTTGAGCGTCGACGAGGACAAGCGACCGTGGACCGATCACCCATTCCTCGATCGGGAACGGCTCGAGGACGTGGCGACCCGCGCTCGCGTAGATCAGCGTTCGCGCCCGCAGCACCTCCTTGGCGGCCGCCTTCAGATAGTCGCGGTCACCGGCCGCGAGCGTGTCCCGGATCCGCCGGGCCACGGCCGGATGGTGGGCGAGCAGGTCACATGCCCACGAGATCGCGGTGGCGGTCGTCTCGTGACCGGCGGCGACGAGCGTGACCAGCTCATCGCGCAGATCCTGGTCCGAGAGCCCGAGGCCGCTCTCGTCACGGGCGCGCACGAGCATCGCGAGCACGTCGTTGCGGTCGTCCAGGGCCGGGTCCTCGCGGGTGCGCGCGATGTGCTCGCAGAGGAGCAGGTCGAGCCGGTCGAGCCGTGCGAACACCGGCTCGGCCAGGACATTCCACCAGGCCCGCTTGCCGAGCAGGTCGGGCATGAACATGGCGAGGTTGCTCAGCGGCGTGTTGAACGACTCGAAGATCCGGGCGAGTTCGGTGCGCAGCTGCAGATCGCGGACGCCGAGCACCAGCTCGAGAATTAGCTCGAGCGTCACGGCTCGGGCGCGTGGCGAGGTCGCGATCAACTCGCCATGGCTCCAGGTCGCCACCTCCACCTCGGCCAGCTCACGGATTCGCGGCGCGTACGACTTCACCGCCGCTCCGTGGAACGGCGGGAGGTCGAGACGCCGGCGAGCGAGATGCTCGGCCGGTGCGAGCACCATCAGCGAGCGTTCACCGACAAGCGTCTTGAGGATGTCGTTTCCGTGGCGGCGCACGAGCGGATCGCCGGTGAACAGCCGGCGGATCGCGTCGCGGTCGCTCGTCACGACTGCCGGTGGGAATCCCGGAAGATGAACGGTCCACGTGCGCCCGAAGCGCGCGCGACACTGCGTGAAGAACCCGGGCTGGTCGAACGTGTACCAGACGGTCTGGACCGGTCCAGGCATGCGCGGGCCGGGCGGCAGCTCCGTCTCGGCCAAGGGCCTTGGGTCAGTGACCGGCGCAAGCTCCTCGACTGCCATCGCGTTGTCAGTATCGATCCGCCGGGGGCATGAGGCAAACCGCGCTATTGCCGTCCTTCGTCACGCCCCCGCCTACCCAGGCTCGGAGATCACGAGCCGCAGCGCGCCGGCGTATTCGTCCTGGCCCTCGCAGGTGACCGTGATCGGCATCCCAGGCGCCGCTCGCCAGCGCGCCACCGAGTCGCTCGACGATCCGGTCCTCGACCCCGTCGGGCAGCAACGTCCACATCGACTGGGAGGCGCGCACGGCGGGATCGAGCAGGGCCTCCGTCGGCCCCCGGGCTCACGCGGGCGGCGCTACTGCATCGAGTTCATCGAGTTCATCGCGCCCCCATGCGAGCCGCCCGGAACGGTGAGCCCCGGGAGCGAGTGCGGGAACGCGAGGACCCCGACCGCGAGCGCCACTAGGATCGCCGCCGTGCCCCAGGTCACCGTCCGCCGCCACGGGAGGGTTTTCTCGAGCACGATCAGCGCCGCGATCAACGCCATCCACACGAGACTCATGACTCCGAGTGCGAACAGCGCGGCCATCAGAGCCCAGCAGCACCCCAGGCACCACGCCGCGTGCCGTGAGCCCATCTGCACGGCGCCGACCGCCCCGTCGCGCCAGCTCCCGAGCAGGAATCCGAGCGGGCTGCGGCACTTCGCCAGGCACGCGTCCTTCAGCGGGGTGAGCTCATAGGCCGCGGCGGCGGCCAGGACCCCCGCCGCCACCCATCGCCCGCCGGAGTGCCACGCGAGCGCGCCCCCGAACAGGCTGTTGCCGAGCTCGAACAGCCCGTACGCGACCACACCAGCGGCGCCCCATACGAGGAGGTAGGACGCCGCGAACAGCACCGCGCGGCTCTGCCCGTGGTTCCGGGTCATCGTCGCGTAGAGAGCCGCCGTCGGCGCCAGCGCGGGGAACATCATGGCCGCCATCATCACCACCCAGACGCCCAGGAACCACCCGAGCGCACCGAGCGCGGTGCCTGGTCCGGCGTCCATCCCGGCCATCCGGTCGGCCGTCGACCACCACGCGAGCGCGGCGAGCAAGAGCAACACGACGACCAGACCCAGGCGGGCCCGCACGGCCGCAAACGCCGCGCCGAGTTCGCTTCGATCAGACGAGCTGTCGTCGAGCGCGCGGGAGGCGACCGCGCTCATCCGACCCACGAGAAAGACGATCGGGAGAAAGCCGAGTTCCCCTCGTACTGGATTCCGAAGGCGTCGATTTTCGATCGCGTCGCATGCGCCACCGTCAGGTCCGATCCGGCCGGATGAAAGATGCCGGTGAGCCTCGCCGGCTCACCCGTCGCCGATCCAAACGGTACGACATCCTCGATCTCGAAGTCGATCGCGTCGCCGATCCGGATCGAGTGGCGGAGCCCTTCTTCCTGCACGACGATCGGCGCGCGCTCGACGCCGAGGTTCTCGCCCACCAGCGGAGCGAGGGCCTGCATCGGGCCGCCCAGCGCCCCCGAGAACACAGCCCCAAGCATCTCCGCCTGCTCGTCCGTCGCCGCGGCGTCGATGAACACGCCGAGACGCCAGTTGCCGTCGGTCATCACCTTTGGGGTGTCGGCAACGGCGGCGACCGTCAGCCCGCTGACGTCCGTCCCATCCACCTCCCCGTCTTCGACGTTGAAGACGAGCGTGACGCGGCAGCGCTCGTGTGTGGCGGGGAGCGCAAACGACGCCGTACAGGGACACACCACATCGCACGAGCAGGTCTCGAAATAGGAGCCTTCAAGGTTCCAGGACATGTCTTCTCCTCATCTCGACGCGCCTTCGCGCATGTGGTGCGATTCTCGCCCCTGCGGCACCGGCGAGTCAAACCGTGACGGCCCGCACAGAGCCGGGCGCTTACTCAACGTAAGCTCAAATCATGGATACGTTCAGGCTCCGCGACGGAACGGAGGTCACGATCAGGCCCATCCGACGCGATGACGGGCCTCGCATCAGCGCCGCGTACGAGCGGCTCTCGCCGGAGTCCCGCTACGGGCGCTTCCTCGTGCCGAAGCCGTTTCTGAGCTCCGCCGAGGTGGAGTACCTCGTCGACATCGACCGCGCCAACCACCTCGCGCTCGTCGCGACGCTGCTCGACGATCCAGAGCGGATCGTCGGCGTCGCCCGCCTCGTGCGCGTGCCCGAGGAGCCGGAGGCCGCCGAGTTCGCGGTCGTCGTCGGTGACCCATGGCAGGGTCAGGGGCTCGCGAGCGAGCTGCTGACGCGGCTGGTGCACGCGGCTCCGGCGTATCGCATCGAGCGCCTCCGCGCCACGATGCTCGCCGGCAACGTCCGGGCCCACCGGCTGCTGCAGGGACTCGGTCGCCCCGGTAGGCTGAACCGGCGGGGGACGCTCGACGAGCTCGAGGTCGATCTGGCCGCGTGACCGCCTCCCTGCGATGATCGCCGGGTGTCCTGGAAGCTGACCGTCCGCGTTGGGCCCCAGGTCGACCGCAGCCGTTTCGCCGAGCTCGGCGATGCGCTAGATGCGCTCGAACGACGTGGCCGTGAGCTCGCACAGGACACGCCGCGGGAGGAGGTCGACACGAAGATCAAGCGCTTCGACCCGGTGCAGCAGGTCTCCGCGCGGCTCGAGCTCGCCGGCCCGGAGCGCCTGCTGCCGAGCGTCCGCGCCGGCGTCGACGTCCGCGGCGACGGCTCCACCGAGGCCTACCGGGGCCGCGTCAAGCGCGAGCTCGTGGACCAACGCAAGGGCGAGAGCTCATACGACGCCCTGAGGCGCGATTTGGCCGCACGCGCCGGCGAGAAGAAGAGGTCAGCCGGCCGGGCGGCGTCTTAGACGGCGCTGGGGAAGGGGAAGGGAGCCGGCGCCATCGCACCCGTCCAAAACCCTGCATAGCACGACAATCTCGCCCCGAATGGCGAGGCCTGTCGAGCTATGCATGAAGAGCATGCGTAGTACGACAGAGCTCGGACCTGGCGCCGGTGTTGTCGTGTTACGCAGCTTTCCTGTGACACTCTCGGCACAGAGTCGCGGGTTAGGGCGCAAAGTCGGGTCGACCACCGGCTCGGACGGCCCGCAACCGCCCCCGACCCTCCGTCCCCAGCGCCGTTTATCGAGTCGCCCACCAGCCAAGGCTGAGGCGGCTCACCGACGGCCAGGGGCGCCCGCTCAGGTGACCTCGCGCAGGCGCCCCGTCTCGACCTCATACACGAACCCGCGGATCGAGTCCTTGTGAGGCACGAACGGCGATGCTTGGATGCGCGCGATCGACTGGCGGACATCCGCGTCCAGGTCGCTGAATGCCTCGGCGGCCCACTCCGGCTTGATACCCGTGTCCTGCTCGATCGCCGCCTTGAACTCGTCGTCCTTGAAGGTCAGCATCCCGCAGTCGGTGTGGTGGATGAGGATGATCTCCTCGGTGCCGAGCAGCCGCTGAGAGATGGCCAGCGACCGGATCGCGTCATCGGTGACGACCCCGCCGGCGTTGCGGATCACGTGGGCGTCACCCTCCTCGAGGCCCAGGGCTCCGGCTACGTGAAGCCGGGCGTCCATGCAGGCCACCACGGCCGTCTTCTTGGCCGGCGGCATTGGCAGGTCGCCCTTGGAAAACTCGGCCGCGTAGGCCTCATTGTTGTTCAGAAACTCGTCCGTTGCGCTCATCGCATTCCCTCTGGTCGCGCTAATTCAATCGAATTAGTCTATTTGAAGTGGCCTGCGACAGGGACTTCTACAGCACGAGCGTCGCCCCGTGCCGCCGGAGCCAGCGCAGGTGCACGCGGTAGTCGGGGCAGCGGGAGCGCAGCAGCGCCCAGAACCGAGGCGAGTGATCCATGATCTCGAGATGGCAGACCTCGTGCCAGACGACGTAGTCGAGCACCGGCTCGGGCGCCAGCAGCAACCGCCAGTTGAAGCTCATCGCACCCGAGCGCGAGCAGCTCGCCCACCGGGTCCGCTGGCCGCGGATCGTCAGCCGCGAGTAGGAGACATCCGCCTCTGCGCAGGCCCGATCGAGGCGCGGCGCGATCTCGGCGTGGGCGGCGCGGCGGAACCAGCGCTCGATCGCGGCCTCGCGCTCCGACGGCTCGGCCGGGACGAGCAGCTGATCGCCGCGGCGGTGGACGCGCATCCTCCCCGGCATCGGCACGACGTGGAGCGTTTGATTTAGATAGGGGAGGGTGTTGGCTCGGGCCGCCACCGCCTGTCGTGCCCGGTCGAGCTCTCGTACCCGACGTTCGATCCACGGGCGCAGCTCGCGGATCGCCGCTGCCGCCTCTCGTTCGGGCGCCCTGCGGGGAAGCACGACCTCGACGCCGCGGGTGGCGTCGACCGTGACCCGCACGCGCCGAGCGCGCTCGGACCGGCGCACGCTGTAGAAGATCTGCTCCACGGCGCGACAGGGTACGGTCCCCTCCTGACGTGCCCTCTTTTCCGGATCTGCCAGAGCCGCTCAGCGACGGCGCAGTCACGCTGCGCCTCGGGGCGGAGCGCGACATCCCCGAGATCCTCATCGCCTACCAGGACGACCGGCACATGCACGAGCGGCTGGGGCTCGAGCGGCCGCCGAGCGGAGCCGAGCTCGGCCGCGACGCCGAGCGCGCCGCGATCGAGCGCACGGCCGGGATCCACCTCGCGCTGACGATCCTCGAGCCCGGCTCGGACGTCTGCCGCGGTCGGATCTTCACGACCGACGTGGAGTGGCGCCATGCCCGCGCCGAGCTTGGGATGTGGCTGGCGCCGCAGGTCCGCGGACGGGGCACGGCGCCGCGGGCGCTGAGGCTGATGTCGGTCTGGCTGCTGACCAACGCCCCCCTGGAGCGGCTGCAGATCACGACCGAGCCCGATAACGCCGCGATGCTCGCGACCGCGCGCGCAGCGGGGTACGCCCACGAGGGGATTCTCCGCGGCTACACGCTCGAGCGCCGCCGCCGGGTCGACTGCGCGATCCTGTCGCTCCTTCCGGGCGACCTGGGCGGGTAGATACTGGTGCGATGAGCGGCAAGCCCCGCGTGAAGCTCCCCGCCGGCGTCCGATCGCCGTTCCAGGTCTACGTCAACGGCGTGCCCCAGGAGCTCGGCGTCGACTACCGGATCACCGAGCACGAGCTCGTGTTCGAGCGCGAGCTCGTCAGCCAGAAGCTCGGCCCGTGGGCCTGGTTCATCGGCTTCTGGGGGATCGGGACCTATAAGCGCAACGACGAGGTCGACGTCCGCTACGAGGTCGAGGGCCGCCCGACGGTGGCCCACGCCCTCGAGATCATCCCCCCACAGTCTTGACGACGTCGCGGGCTACCCACGGCTGGAGCAGCCTCAACGCCGACAGGATCGCGCGGGTGGCCGGGGAGCGGTTGAGCGTGTAGAAGTGGATCCCGGGCGCGCCGCGCGCGAGGAGCTCGGCACACTGGAGCGTCGCGTAGGCGACGCCGAGCTGAAGGACCGCGTCGCGGTCGGCGGCACGCCACTCGAGCGCCTCGAGCAGTAGTTGCGGGATCGACGCCCCGCACATCCCGGTGATCGTCTTGATCTGGCCGACGTCGGTGATCGGCATGATCCCCGGGACGATCGGAACCTCGATCCCTGCCGCCCGCGCCTCGTCGACGAAGTGGAAGTAGAACTCGTTGTCGAAGAACAGCTGGGTGATCAGGAACGTGGCGCCGGCCGCGACCTTCTCGCGCAGGAACCGTAGGTCGTGAGCCATGTCGGGCGCCTCGGGATGGACCTCCGGGAAGCACGCCGCTCCGACCGCGAACGGGTAGCGCTCGGTGATCAGCGCGGCGAGCTCGGTCGAATAGTGCAGACCACCGGGGTGGGGCTTCCACTCGGCCTCGCCCCGAGGAGGGTCACCACGGAGGGCGAGCACGTTCTCGATTCCGGCCGCGGCGATGTCGTCGAGGACCTCTCCAAGCTCCTCTCTGGTCGCGCCGACGCAGCTGAGGTGGGCCATCGCCTCGATGCCCAGATCCTGCTTGAGCCACTTCGTCACCTCGACCGTCCGGGCACGCGTACCGCCGCCGGCTCCGTAGGTCACCGACACGAAATCGGGGTCGAACGCCCGCAGGTCCTCGAGCGTGAGCCTGAGGTTCTGCTCCCCCTCGTCCGTCTTGGGGGGGAAGAACTCGAACGAGAAAACAGGTCCGCCGCTCGCCGCGATGATCTCGTCGATCCTCAAGATGGCGGGACTCTAGCAACCTTGACACGAGCGTGTCAAGGTTGAGACGGGCTATGTCACCCCGCCGCCGGCTCGGGGAGCGCGCGCTCGCCCGGGGGAGCCGGAGCCGCCGCGCGGGCGGTGGCTCCTTCGACTCTCAGGTGTGGCAGCAGCCGGTCGAGCCAGACCGGCAGCTTCCAGTTGGCATCGCCGAAGATCAGCATCAGCGACGGGACCAGCACCGAGCGCACGATCAGGGCATCGAGCAGGACGGCGCTGGCCAGGCCGACTCCGAACAGGTCGATGATCCGCTCGCCGCCGAGGATGAACGCCCCGAACACGAGGATCATGATCGCGGCCGCGGCGGTGATCGTGCGGCCCGTGGCGGCGAGGCCATGCGTGACGGCCTCGCGATTGTCGCCACGGCGGTGCCATTCCTCGTACATGCGCGTGACGAGGAACACCTCGTAGTCCATCGAGAGGCCGAACAGGATCGCGAATAGGAACACCGGGACGAACGCCTCGATCGGGCCGGTCTTGTCGATGCCCAGCAGCGAAGAGCCGATCCCGTCCTGGAAGATCGCCGTCACCACGCCAAACGCCGCGGCCGCCGAGAGCAGGTTCATCAGCGCCGCGGTCAGTGGGATGAGGAGGCTGCGGAAGACGCACATGAGCAGCAGGAAGCTGAGCACGACCACGACGCCGAGGAACAGCGGCAGCTTGCGCGAGAGCACCTTGCTGAAATCGAAGAAGATCGCCGTCTGGCCGCCGACGAGGACGTGCAGGTCGGTGCCGCGGGTCGCATCCGGGACGACCGTGTCGCGGACCTTCTGCAACAGGTTCGAGGTCGAGACGGCCTGTGGAGACCCCTTGGGATAGACGTTGGCGAGCGCCACCCCCTCGCCTCCGGGCGCGCGGCTGGGGATGAAGTGCGGCTGCGTCGCGCTGACGACGCCCGGGGTCGCGGCCGCGGCGTCGACCACCTGTCTGAACTGCGCCTCCTGCTGGGGCCCCGAGACCTGCGCCACCAGTTGCAGCGGCCCGTTGTACCCGGCTCCGAAGCCCTTGGCGAGTAGGTCGTAGGCCTTGCGCGTCGTCGACCCGGACGGGTCGGACCCAGCGTCGGCCGAGCCCAGCCGCATCGAGAAGAAGGGGATCGCGATCAGGATCATCACGGCCGCTGCGGCTGCCGCGAACAGCGCAGGACGCTTCTCGAGCAGGCCGGCCCAGCGCGCCCAGCTCGCCGACTCGTCGGTCGTCCGGAGCTGTCCGCCCGCGAGCGCTCGCCGATCCCTGCGGCGAAGCACGCGGACGCCGAAGAAGCCGAGGAGCGCTGGCAGGAGTGTGAGCGCGGCGATGACCGTGAACGCCACCGCGATACACGCCGCGATCGCGACGCCGTACAGGAAGCTCACGCCGAGCGCGAACAGTCCAAGCAGCGCGATGCAGACGATCACCCCAGCGAACAGCACGGCGCGACCGGAGGTGTCGAGGGACTCGACCACGGCCTCCTCGCCACTCAGCCCGCGCAGGAGGCCCTGGCGATAGCGGGTCAGGATGAACAGCGAGTAGTCGACGCCGACTCCGAGCCCGATCAACAGCGACAGTTCACTGCTGAACGACGCCATCTGGATCGCGTGCGAGAGCAGGCCGATCACGGCGATCCCGGTGCCGAGCGCGAGGCCGGCGGTCAGCAGGGGGAGCGCCATCGCCAGCAGCGAGCCGAACACGAGGAACAGGACCACCCCGGCGGCGAGAAAGCCGAACGGCAACCCCCCCGCGCCGTTCTGGTTCGCGGCCTGCGCGACCTGTCCTCCGACCTCGACCTTGACGCCGTTGCCCGCCCCGGCGCGCGCGGTGTTCACGAACTGCTTGGCGGCCGCAGCCGTGATCTTGTTGGCCTGGACGTCGAACTGGACGTTCGCGAACGCGATCTGGCCCGATGGAGAGATCTGGGCGGCGCCGGTGGGGCCGTACGGCGAGGAGACCGCTGAAACGTGCGGCAGCTTCGCGACATTCGCGAGCATCGACTCGACCTGGGAACGCACCGCCGGATCGGTGACCCTGCCGTTGTCGACGGCGATCACGATCTGGTCAGTGTCACCCGACGCCTTCGGCGCGGAGCGTTGCAGCAGATGGACGGCGTCGAAGCTCTGCGTTCCCGACAGGTCGAAGTTGTCGCTGTACGCGCTGCCCGCCGCGGAGTGGATCGCGGTCAGGGCCACGAGCGTGACGACCCACGCCAGCACGGTGATGAGCCGGTGCGTGAAGCACCACTTGCCAAGTTTTCTCACGGTGGAGAGCCTCCGGTTACGACTGCGCGGCGGGGCCGCGCCGACCCCGACCCCCGCGTCCCGAAATTATGCAGGCAAAGCCTGACAAGGGGTTGACAACTCGTATCCGCGCCGCGGCTACTGCCCACCGGCCGGTCGCACGAGCCGGCCGCGGACGATCAGCTTGCTCGGAGCGCGCAACGTCCCGAACGGGCTCCAGGTCATCCCGAGCTGGCGATGGTCGGCGTGCGTGATCGCCTCGATCTCGAGCCGGCCGTCGACGCGGCGGACCTTTGCATCGAACCCAAGCTGGATGTACTTGCCGGCTGCGTGCAGTTGCCCCGTGACCTTCAGGGTGTCGCCCGCGAGCGTCGCTCCATCCGAGACGAACCGGACCTGCGGATGGTGCTCGACGTCGAAGAAGTCGGCAGAGCGCAGATGCGCGTCGCGCTTCCGGTTCCTGGTGTCGAGACTGTCCGCATCGATCGTGAGCTCGATGGCCGGATACGAGCCGAGGTGAAGCATGCTCTCGTAGCGAGTGAACCGACCTTTGACCGTCACCAGGCCATAGAAGTAGCGGACGTGGAACTCCACGCTCGAGTGCTCCGGGTCAAGGTGCCATGCGCCGTCCTCGATGTCCGCGTCCGCGGTCGGGATGGCAGGGGTCGATGTGCTCGTCATTAGGTCCAGGGTAGCCTCCGCGTTTCCGCCGGGCGCTGTTCAGGCGAGCCGCCAGCGCCTCTCGCCCGCGGCGCCATCCTCGGCCGAGATCCGCCCCTCCACCTCCAGGTGGCGCAGGTAGCAGAGCGTCTCCTGGAGCCGCCACTGGACGTTGTACTGGGTCAGTTCCTCGCCGTAGACGAAGGGGGCGAGCTCGATCGCCGTGAGACCCGCGCCGCCGCCGAGGGCCTCGACGAGCGACGCCAGGCGCGCCGCCACCAGCCGCCGATTCCCCTCGATGTGTCCGTGTACGTCGACGAACGGCTTGCCATGACCGGATAGGGCCAGCCGGGCATCCAGGCGGTCGACGACGTCGAGAGAGGCGAGAAACTCACCGACCGGGTCGGGGGTCCACCCGTAGTCGTAGAACAGCGAGATCCGCCCGAGCACGTGATCGCCGGAGATCAGAATCCGGCGTTCGGGCTGGAACAGGCAGACGTGCGACGGCGCGTGGCCGGGCGTCTCGTACACGCGCCATTCGCCGAGATCACTTCCCACCACGACGCCGTTCACAAGGGGCCGATCGGGCTCGATCACGGCCGCGACTCCCGACGGCATCGAGCCGTAGCGCTCCGCGTACCGCCGCAGGGCCTCCTCGGGTATGCCGCTCTGGCGCCCGACCTCGAGCCTGCGCGCCAGCGCGGCCTCCGGATCCGAGAGTCCGCGAACGGCGTGCTCGTAGTTCGGATGCATCCAGAACTCGCAGCCGGCCGTCTCTCGGATCGGGGCGGCCTGCCCCCAGTGGTCGGAGTGCGCGTGCGTGCATACCAAGAGGCGGACGAGTCGGGAGTCGGAGCCCGACCTGCTCCATGGCTCGCTCGAGCTGCGCCAGCGACCCTGCCTCGTGGGTCCCCGTATCGACCAGCACCACTCCCGCCCCGGACGCGATCGCCCACGCGTTGCCGTGCGGCACCCCGGGCCAGGGCAGCGGCAGGCGCAGCCGCCACAGCCCCGGAACGACCCGCTCGCCTCGGCCAAGTTCACGTTGTCGCGCCACGAGACCGGACGATATTGGCGGCGCGTAGACTCAGGCCGTCCGATGGCCCACTCGACCGACATCGCCCGGCATTACTTCGAGGCGCTCGACGCGCACGATCTCGACACGGCGATCGCGCTGTGGAAGCCCGACGGCACCGGCCGGTTCGTGAACGAGCAGGATCTGAACTCCCCGGCCGAGGTCCGCGACTACTTCACGCGGGTGTTCGCGGCGTTTCCGGACTTCTCGCTCGAGATCCTCGACATAACGAGCGCACGCCACCATTCCGTCGTCCAGTGGCGCGCACGGGGGACGTTCGCGGGGCCGGGCATGTTCGAGGGCCTGACCCCCAATGGCGCCCCGATCGAACTCGAGGGCTGCGACGTGATGACGCTCGAGGACGACCGGATCGCGAACAACGACGCCTACGTCGACTTCGCCTCGGTGGCCCGCCAGCTCCGCGTCCTGCCGCCGGCGGGGTCGAAGGCCGAGCTCCGGCTGACGCGGGTCGCCAACCTCCGGACCCGGCTCCGCTCGCGGTTCCAGGGCGACGAGGCCGAGCGCATCGCCGACGGCGTGTGGGTTGTTCGCGGCGGATTTCCGCTGAGGACGATGAACGTCTACCTGATCGAGGACGACGGCGGCGTGACGATGTTCGACGCCGGGATCGAGGACATGACGGACGCGGTCAGGCAGGCCGGTGTCCGGCTCGGCGGGATCAAGCGGATCGTGCTCGGTCACGCAGATCCCGACCATCGCGGGTCCGCGCCGGGGATCGACGCGCCGGCCTACTGCCACCCCGCGGAGCGAGAGACCGCGGAGGCCGAGGTGCCCGATCGCGACTACTGGGATCCGTCGAAGCTCCAGCCCCAGGCGCGGTTCGTGCTCGGCCGCTTGCTGCCCGTGTGGGATGGGGGCGCGGTGCCGATCACGGGCACCGTTCAGGAGGGCGATGAGGTGGCGGGGTTCCGGGTGATCGAGCTCCCCGGCCACGCCCCCGGCCTGATCGGCCTGTTTCGCGACTCCGACCGGCTCGCGCTCGTCTCCGACTGCGTCTACACGCTCGACATCCAGACCGGGATCAAGGGCGGCCCTCGAGTTCCCCACCCTGCGTTCAACGCCGACACCGAGCAGGCGCGAGCGTCGATCCGCAAGCTCGCCGCACTCGGCCCCTCGGTCGTCTGGCCAGGTCACGCCAACCCGGTCACCGGCGATGTCGTTGGACAGCTCGAGCGCGCCGCCGCGGCGTCTTAGCGAGCGGTGGGTCGACGCAACCGTCAGCGCGAGAAGCTCACCGCGCCGGTCACTGAGTACCGCGATGCCGAGGGCAACGTGCTGGCGCTGCGCGGCTCGCTCTCGCCGGCGTCCCGTCGCCAGTACGCCGAGACGCTCGCCGGCGGGCTCGAGCGGGAGGATGCGTGGCAGCGCGCCAGCGAGTACCTGTTCGAGCGCCTGACGGCGTCGTGGACGATTGCCGGGCTCGAGCTCACCCGCCAGAAGGAGCTGCTCGGCCGTTACCGAATGGCCTCGAGCGACGAGCGAAGGTTCGTGCGGGACTCACTGCGCGAGCACGTGCACGAGCACTTCCCGGAGCTCGAGGCGCCATGATCGACGCGGACAGGTTCGCGGGGCTGCTCTGCGACTGGTGCATCGACGTGCGCGAGGGCGACCAGGTGCTGATCGGCGCTCCGCTGACGGCGATGGCGCTCGCCCGAGGGCTGCACCGGGCGCTGCTCGACCGCGACGCCTGGCCGCTCGTCCGGGTCGCCCCGGGCGACCTCGCCGAGGAGTTCTACCGTCATGCCAGCGAGCTTCATCTCGACTCCTTCGCCCCGCTCGAGCTCGCCGAGGCGCAGGCCGCCGACGCGTTGATCGGAATCTCCGCGCCCGCCAACACGCGGGCGCTCGCCGGCGTCGATCCGGCCCTCATCACCCGTGCCGCCCGCGCTCGTCGGCCGGTTCAAGAAGCGCGCCTGGCATCGCGCTGGTGCGGGACACAGTGGCCGACGCCGGCGCTCGCGCAGCAGGCGGGGATGGGCGAATACGACTACGAGGCGTTCCTCGAGCGGGCGCTGTATCTGGACCGTCCCGACCCGGTCGGCGCCTGGCGAGAGCTGAGCACGCGCCAGCAGGGAGTCGTCGAGCAGCTCGCGGAGGCAGGGGAGATCCGGATCGAGGCCGAGGGCACCGACCTGCGCCTGCGCGTCGACGGGCGAACGTGGATCAACTCCGACGGGAAGCACAACATGCCGAGTGGCGAGGTCTTCACGGGGCCGCTCGAGAGCTCAGCCAACGGCACGATCCTCTTCACTGTCCCCTCGAATCCGCGCGGTGGCGGCACCGTCGAGGGCATCAGGCTCACGTTCTCCGACGGGGAGGTCGTGGCGGCCAGCGCCGAGCGGGGCGAGGACTATCTCCAGGCCGCGCTCGCGACCGATACCGGCGCCCGGTTCCTCGGCGAGCTCGGCATCGGCACCAACGCCGGGATCGATCGCCCGACCGGCACGACCCTGCTCGACGAGAAGATGGTCGGCACCGTCCACCTCGCCCTCGGGCGCTCGTATCCGGAGACGGGCGGGACCAACTCCTCAGCGCTCCACTGGGACATGATCTGCGACCTGCGCGACGGCGGACGGCTGAGCGCGGACGGGCAAGTCCTTAACGAGCTCCTTTGGCCGGTCGGCTAGTGTCGCGCGTTCCCATGCGCCGCACGAAGATCGTCGTCACGATTGGTCCCGCCTCCCGCGACCCCGAGACCCTGGTCAGATTGGTCGAGGCGGGGATGGACGTCGCGCGGCTGAACTTCTCGCACGGCAACCGCGAGCTCCACGCCGAGAACGCCGAGCGTGTCCGTGCCGCGTCGGCCCAGGTCGGGCGCCAGGTGGCGATCCTCCAGGATCTGCCGGGCCCGAAGATCCGGATCGGCGCGGTCGAGGACGACATCGCCGAGCTCAAACCCGGCGAGACCCTGATCCTGTCCTGCGGCGCCAGCTTCGTCGGCAACGGCGAGCGCATGTCGGTGAGCTGGAACGGCCTCGCCGGCGCGGTCGATCCCGACGACATCATCTACCTCGCCGACGGCGCGATTCGCCTGCGCGTGACGCGGGTGCGCGAGGACGACGGCGAGATCGAGACACAGGTCGAGATCGGCGGCGGCGTCGCCAGCCGGCAGGGACTCAACATCCCGGGCTCGACACGCGGCCTGCCGGCCGTGCCCGAGGAGGACCTCGAGATGCTGCGCTTTGGCGAGTCGATCGGGGTCGATCTGGTCGCGCTGTCGTTCGTCCGGACCGCCGAGGACGTGACCTCGGTGCGCAAGCACACGCGCCTGCCCCTGATCGCGAAGATCGAGAAGCCGCAGGCGGTGGATGCGATGGAGGAGATCATCCGCGCGGCGGATTGCGTGATGGTGGCCCGCGGCGACCTGGGGATCGAGCTGCCGATCGAGAACGTCCCGCTCGTTCAGAAGCGGCTGCTCCGTCTGGCCGGCCAGCTCGCGCGACCCTCGATCACCGCCACGCAGATGCTCGACTCGATGGTCAACTCCTCGCGCCCGACCCGCGCGGAG
Organism: uncultured Solirubrobacterales bacterium; assembly: GCA_963810015.1. Taxonomy (GTDB): domain Bacteria; phylum Actinomycetota; class Thermoleophilia; order Solirubrobacterales; family Solirubrobacteraceae; genus Palsa-465. The sequence continues at coordinate 492,592 of CAWEMC010000024.1, read as the reverse complement.
GTCGCCGACGTCGCCAACGCGATCCTGGACGGCACCGACGCCGTGATGCTCTCCCAGGAGACGGCGGTCGGGTCCTATCCCGTCGAAGCCGTGGCGATGATGGCCTCGATCGCCGACCGCACCGAGCACGAGCTGCCGTACCGGGAGTGGAACGAGGATCGCGTGCGGCGCGACGCGCGGGATCCCGCCTACACGGTCGCCTACAGCGCGTGCAACGCCGCGCGGGAGCTGCATCTGGCTGCGCTCGTCGTTCCGACCTTGTCGGGACGCTCGGCGAGGCTCATCTCCGCGCACCGTCCGCAGGTGCCGATCTTCGCGCTCTCGCCGGGCAAGGAGACGGTCCGCCGGTGCGCGCTGATGTGGGGCGTCGAGGCGAGCTCGATGCGGCGCCACGAAGTTACCGAGGCGCTGATCGCCGACGCCGCCCGGCGCGTGGTCGAGCTCGGCTGGGTCAAGCCCGGCGCACGCGTCGGCATCACCGCCGGCCTCCCCAGCGGGAAGCCGGGGACGACCAGCCTCATGCAGATCCAGCGGGTCTGACCCGGCTTCAGCGGACCCTGAGCTTCTTCGAGAGCTGCTGGGTGCCGCACCTCTCACTCGCCACGACGCGCACTCCGTACCTGCCCTTCTTGCTGGGCGCCTTGAGCGTCGCCGTCACCGCGCCGGCCGCCCGAGCGCCGTCCTCGAGGGTCTTCACGACGTGGCCGTGATGGGTGATGACGACCGTCACGGTGGCGGTGGCAGTCAGCGTGATCGCGACTTTGAACCCAGAACCACCACCCCGATGCGGGCCCGAAGGCCTGGTTTCCGTCGTCCGTGCACGGAACACCTTCCTCAGTTGAGGTTGTCGCCGGTCGCCTCACACCCGGTGACTGCCGGCGCGTCGCCTACCAGACGTCACGGATCGGGGCGAACTTCTGAATGTGGCGGGTTTGTGCCCGGGCGTGTCGAGAGTGTCACGGGAAACCTGCATAGCGCGTCAACACCGGCGCCCGACCCGAGCCCTGTCGTATTACGCATGCGCTTCATGGATAGCTCGACAGGCCTCGCCATTCCGGCCGAGATTGTCGTGCTATGCAGGTTCGAAACGGGCTCGATCGCGCCCGCTCGCCCGATCCCTTCCCCAGCGCCGTTTTACCGGGCGGCCCGCCAACCAAGGTCGCCCGTCCAACGCCTATTACCGCAACCGCAAGCGCGTGTGGAGGCGGGCGATGTGGTCGCCTCTCATGAATGCGATCGTGACCCGGTACGCGCCGGGTGTCACCTGCCGCTCAAGCCGGAGAACGGCGTCCAGTCGCCGACCTCGGATCGTCCGCGATCCGAGTGCGTACAACCGCGGGCCGCGTGTCAGTGCGATCGCCAGCTGCACCCTGGATCGGGCGCTGCTCGACTTGATCTTGCACGAGATCTTGACGGTCCGATGCTTTCCGAGCTTGCCGTGGCAGCGCACGCCGGTGATCCCCCGCCTCGCCTGTCAAGCTCGCAGTATGTGAGAATTCATAGACATCGGGTCGAGGTTGGTCTCGCCGCCGTTGGAGCGGCGGTCGCCGCCGCTGTCGCCGCCACGGCCCTCGACGATGGCGGTTTCTCGGCCGGGTCCCAGACCGTGCTCATATTGCTGTCGGCGGTCGCATTGCTGATCGCGGTCCTGTTCGATCCCGATCAGGTGACTGCAGTCGCGCGCCAGCTACCTGTGCTGGTGCTGGTCGCGCTCGCCGGCGTCGAGGCGGCGATCGGCTTGAGCGCGGCGGCCCTGCATTCGCTCCCGGACGCCGAGCGGATCGGCGGGAGCTGGCGGCCGGGAGGCACGTTCCAGTACCCGCCCACACTCGGGCTCCTCCAGGTCGCCGCGCTCCCGGTTCTTCTTCGCGGGATGACCGCCGGGAGGCTCGTGGCGGTGGCCGCGGCTCTGGGCGCGGCGCTGGCGGGCGCGGTCCTCGGCTGCGCCGGCAGCCGGCTTGACCTGGTGTTCGCGGCCGCCGTCGCGTTGGTTGCGCTGGCGTGGCCGCCTCGTGCCCGGCACCGCGGCGAGCTACTCGCGGCGTTCGTGTTGATCGTGCTCGCAGCGATTGGCGGGCACAGCCTGCTGGGAGAGCACGTTTCCCGCGGTGCCGGCGGCAGCGCGGCGCGGCTCGTGCTGGCCGACGTGCTCTGCCTCGTCCTGGCGGCGGCCTGGCTGCCGGTCCAGGCGTTTGCGCGCCGTCGGCGGCCGCGGAGCTCGCCGCAGAGCTGGGCGTTGGAGGGCTGCTCCTGGGCGTGCGCGCTCGGCGGCTGCCTGGCCGTGCATCACCGCTGAACGCCGCCGCGCCGATGTCAGTTATCGGACTGGGGGTTAGAGCCCATTGCCCCGCTGTTGGCGCCTGGAGTACCGTGGGTCGTGAGTCCCGGGAACCAGGGGTCGCTGGCGGTCAGGCGGGAACCGTTCCGTTTGCCCTCTCTTTGGTCCAACTCCGCGACCGGCGATTGGTCCTTCCCGGACTGTGAGACTGTGATTAAGGTCACTTCGGCATGACAGGAGGCGACTGCTATACCCACAAACGTGACACCACAAAGCGCAGATACCACACAGACCGTCGACGTCACGCAGGGCGCGTACGTCGTCGAAGGGCGTGACGTAACGCGCACATATGGAGAGGGCGCGACCGCCGTCGAGGCCCTCCGCGGAGTTTCGATCGATGTGAGCAACGGCGAGCTCGGCGCCGTGATGGGCCCGTCGGGCTCCGGCAAATCGACGCTGATGCACATCCTCGCGGGACTGGACAAGCCGACCGGTGGCACGGTCACGATTGCCGGCACCGAGATCAACGACCTCGACGACGCAAAGCTGACCCTGCTGCGTCGCGACCACATCGGCTTCGTCTTCCAGTTCTTCAACCTGCTGCCGATGCTGACCGCGGAGGAGAACATCCTTCTACCGCTGACGATCGCCGGGGCGAAGCCCGACCGCGCGTGGCTCGACGAACTGCTCACGAAGACGGGCCTCTCCGACCGCCGCAGCCACCGTCCGTCGGAACTGTCCGGCGGCGAGCAGCAGCGGGTCGCGATCTCCCGTGCGCTGATCACGCACCCGACGATCCTGTTCGCCGACGAGCCGACAGGCAACCTGGACTCGAAGACCGGCGGTGAGATCCTCGAATTGCTGCGCGAGTCCGTCGATTCGTGGGGACAGACGATCGTCATGGTCACCCACGAGCCCCGGGCCGCATCGATCGCCGATCGGATCTTGTTCCTCGCAGACGGGCTGATCGTCAAGCAGCTGACCGAAGCGAGCGCCGCCGAGGTGCTCGAGGTCATGGCCACGCTGCAGTAATGACGCGCGTCGCGATCAGAGGGCTGCTCGGGCGCAAGCTCCGGGCCTCGCTCACAGCCGTCGCGATTGTGCTCGGCGTGGCGATGGTCAGTGGGACGTACATACTGACCGACACCATCAAGGCGGCGTTCACGACCGTCTTCACGGAGGCCTACAAGAACTCAGACGCGGTGATTACCGGCAAGAGCGCGATCTCGAACAACACCAGCGGCAACGGGGAGACCGTGCCGTCGCTCTCGCAGTCATTGCTCACTCGTGTCCGCGGGCTCCCCGAGGTCGGTGCGGCCGACGGGAGCGTTTCCGATCAGGCGCAGCTTGTCGGGCACAACGGCAAGGTCATCTCGCGCGGCGGCGCTCCAAGCCTTGCCTTCAGCTACGACCCGGCCGGCCAGCGGTTCAACCCGATGTCGCTTACCAGCGGCAACTGGCCGAGCGCTCCGAATGAAGTCGACATTGATGCCTCCACGGCGAGCAAGGAGCATTTCTCCGTGGGGGACGAGATCGGCGTCGTCGCGCGGGGTCCCGTGCGTCAGTTCAAGATCGCCGGCACGGTCAAGTACGCCGGCCTGTCCTCGCTCGGAGGCGCGACGCTGGCGGTCTTCACGCTCCCGACCGCCCAGGCGCTCTTCCACAAGGTCGGGCAGCTGGACGAGATCGACGTCGCCGCCGCACACGGCGTCTCGCCCAATAAGCTCGTGGCGGCGATTCAGCCGCTGCTCCCGCCGAGCGCCCAGGTGCGAACCGGCCAGGGCCAGGCGAAGCAGGCCACGAAGGACACCTCCGGATTCCTCAACATCTTCCAGGACTTCCTACTCGCGTTCGGCGGCATCGCCCTGTTCGTGGGCAGCTTCGTCATCGCCAACACGTTGTCGATCACGGTGGCCCAGCGCACGCGAGAGCTGGCGACGCTGCGCACGCTCGGCGCGACGCGCCGGCAAGTGAGGGCGTCCGTCATGTTGGAGGCGCTCGTGATCGGCGTGCTCGCCTCCATCGTCGGCTTGTTCCTCGGGCTGGCGCTCGCGAAGGGGCTGAACGCGCTGTTTGTCTCCTTCGGGATCGACCTCCCGCAGACGAGCACGGTGTTCAAGACGCGCACGGTCATCGTCTCCCTCGTCGTCGGCATCCTGATCACGCTGATCGCCGCCCTGCGACCGGCGATCCGGTCGACCCGGGTACCGCCGATCGCCGCGGTTCGCGAGGGTTCGGTGCTGCCACCGGGCCGGTTTGAGCGGTTCGGCGCCTACCCGGCAATCGCCACGATCTCAGCCGCCTTCGCGCTGATGTTGATCGGCCTACTCGTGAGCTCGCTCTCGACTGGCCTGCGGCTACTGTCGATCGGGATCGGGGCAGTCCTCGTGTTCATCGGCGTCTCGATGCTCGCCCCGCGGCTCGTGCCGCCGCTCGTGCGCGTGCTCGGCTGGCCGGCCAAGAAGTTCGGCGGCGGTGCCGGCGAACTGGCGCAGGGCAACTCGCTGCGCAATCCGTCGCGGACCGCGACGACCGCATCGGCGCTGATGATCGGGCTCGCCCTGGTCACCCTCGTCGGGGTGCTCGCGGCGGGCCTGAAGTCACGCTTCGAGGGTGCCGTGAACCAGCTGTTCGTGGCCAACTACGCGGTCACCGCGAGCAACAACTTCAGCCCGATCGGAATCGCCTCGGCAGCCACGCTTCACACCGTCCCGGGCGTCACGGTCGTCTCCAGCGTGCGCGGCGGGGACGGCAAGGCGTTCGGCTCACACATCAACGTTACCGGCGTCGAGCCAAACGTCAGTCGGGTGATCGACGTCAAATGGAAGTACGGGAGCCCGCAGACGCCCGCGCAACTCGGAAGCGACGGCGCGTTCGTCGACAGCTCATACGCGAAAGCCAAGCACCTGAATATCGGGTCGCCACTGTCGGTCGAGACTCCGACCGGGCAGACGTTGCACCTGATACTGAAAGGTGTGTTCTCGCCGCCGAAGGGTGGCTCTCCGTACGGGGACGTAACGATCTCGACCGCCCGCTTCGATCAGGTCTACCAGAACCCCCAGAACCTATTCACGTTCGTGAATATCCAAGGTGGGGTCACATCCGCCAACACGGCCAAGTTGCAGGCTGCGCTAAACGGTTTTCCCGACGCAAAGCTCCAGACCAAGTCACAGTTCAAGAGCAACCAGGAACAGGGGCTGAACTCCCTGCTGAACTTGCTCTACGTGCTTCTGTCGCTGTCGATCATCATCAGCCTGTTCGGCATCGTCAACACGCTCGTGCTGACGGTGTTCGAGCGCACGCGCGAGCTCGGGATGCTCCGCGCCGTCGGGATGAGCCGGCGCCAGGTGCGACGGATGATCCGCCAGGAGAGCGTGATCACCGCGCTGCTCGGGCGCGGCGTTCGGAATCCCGCTGGGCATCCTGCTCGCGCTGATGATCGGCGTGGCGATCAACTTCGCCGCTTTCACCGTGCCGTGGGGCACGCTGATCGTGTTCGTGATCGCGGCGATCATCGCCGGCCTGGTCGCGGCGATCATCCCCGCCCGCCGGGCGGGCCGCCTGAACGTGCTCGCGGCGTTGCAGTACGAGTAGCTGCGAGGTCCCCGCCTCGGGTCGACCGGCGGCCGCCGGTCGCCAGCGGCCACCGGGCGCTGTAGGCTCACGCCATGATCGACACGGCCGAGTTCGATATCGGGAGCGAGGTCGCCTGTACGCGACGGCGTCTGTGGAAAGCTCGCCCGCGTCGTCATCGATCCCGTCGCGCGCACGATCACCCACCTCGCCGTCGAGCCCGAGCACGGGAAGAAGGACGGCCGTCTCGTCCCGATCGATCGCGTGACCTCGGCCGGCAACGAGATCGTGCTCGACTGCACCAAGGCTCAGTTCGAATCAGTTCGAGTACGCCGACGACTCCGATTTCCTGCCGGCCGAGACCATCCCAGAATCCGCCTATGACCCAAGCCATGTGCTCTCGTGGCCGTATTACGCGATGTATACGAGCGGCGGGCACCACGGACGCCCCTATCGTCGACCGCCGCATCGAGGACCACGACAGCGTCCCGTTGGGTGAGGTGGAGATCCGCCGGGGCGACCACGTCCTCGCCACCGACGGGACGATCGGGAAGGTCCACGGGCTGATCATCGACCCTCGCGACCACAACGTCACCCACTTCCTCCTCGAGGAAGGGCACGTGTGGGGTCACAAGACCGTGGCGATCCCGATCACCGCCGTCGACCGCCTCGACGACGGTGTCCGCCTCAGCCTCACGGTCGATCAGGTGCGAGACCTCCCGGCGGTCGACCACGATCGGCGAGGGACCTAGTGGTCGTGTGCCGCAACCCGCACCGCCGCCGACGCCAACGAGGCTAGCCGCGACGAATCGCCCGGGGTCGAGCCGCGGCGCACTACGGCAGCCGGGAAGATCGGCCGCGCTTGAGGGTGGCGGCGTTTGTGTGGCGGTGGCGTAGCGGCGGACGTCGTTGAGCGAGATCCGCTCGCTGAGCAACGCGGGTACGCCGAGCACGATCGCGGTGGTGATCTCGATCGCTTGGAGGAGGATGCCGTAGGCCAGCGCGTGGCCGGCGTCGACGCCGTAGGCGGCGAGGACGGCGATCGTGGCGGCTTGGAAGATGCCGATGTTGGACGGCGTGACGGGCACCAGCGCGGTGAGGTTGACGGCCAGCAGGATCGCGGCCGCGGCGCCAAGCCCGGCCTTGCCTTGGAGGTTCAGCGCGTAGAGGACTGCGTAGGCGGCGAGTGTCTGGACCGCCCATGCGGAGAGCTGGGCGGCGATCGCCCCGGCCCCCAGCCGCAGTTTCGTGAACACGCGCAGGCCGTCGCGCACCTGGCTGATCTGGTCACTCAGCCAGCGCGCGATTCGGCTGAGGTGAGCGTGGTTGGAGCGCGTGGCCGCGGCGAGCAGCGCCGGGCCGGCCACGACCAGGACGACGACGGCGATCGGGACGGTCGCGGCGGCGATCAGCGCCGTCGCGTGGCCGCGGATTAGCGCCAGGCTGGCGATGGTGATCGCCGCCAGGATCGCGAGCGCGAGGAGGTTGATCAGGGTCTGCGCGAACACGGTGCCGAGGATGAGCGGGAAGCGTCGCGCCGTGTCGCCGGTGCGGCGAGCGACGAGGTAGGCCTTGGCGGGCTCACCAACACGGCCGGGGATGAGCGCCGATATCAGCACGCCGATCATCGTGGCGCGCACCACGACGGACCATCGGAGTCTGAGGTCCGGCAGCGCCGCGCGGAGCACCGCCTGCCAGGAGACGGCCCGTAGGAACATCGAGAGCCCGTTCAGCGCGAGCGCCGCCACGAGCCACCAGGGGCGCACGTGGCTCAGCGACCTGCCGATCCCGGCGAACCCGATGCCCGACAGCGCGAGGACGATCAGGCCGGCCAGCGCAAGCGAGCCGAGCGCCAGGCCGGCGCGCCAAGCGAGCCGCGAACGGCGCAGGCGGTCTATCCGCCTGATCGTCGGGCTGTGGCGCGATGCACGGATGGCCGACCGATCGACGGCGGGTGCCGAGTTGCGTCTGCATTCCCTGGCGGTCGCATTTCGAAGACCTCGCAGCTGCCTAGGTCCCGGCTTGATGCAGCATCGCGACGCCCGGGGCTGGGATGGGACTGCGGGAGTCGACCACGGTCGGCGCGCCGGCGTGGAGACGTCCGGGCAGCAGCGCGGCGCCGAGGATGACCAGGCAGAACGCGGCGATCCGCGCGGCGATCTGCGGCGGACCGAGGCCGATCGGGTCGTGGAAGACGAGGATTCCGCCGAGCAGCGCGACGATGTTGCCAGTCACCGAGGTGAAGGTGATGACCACGATCGCGGGACCGAGCTGCAGGCTTCGCGCGGAGGCGTAGAAGGCGACGACCATCGCGATCAGCGCCGACAGCGTCCACGGGTTGACGAGCAGCATCACATGCGACAGCGCGGGGTGCACGAGCTGCTTGATCGCGATGTCGGAGACGCCGAACAGGCCGCCCGCGGCCGTGGCGAGGAGGATCCCTTCTCGCACGTGCAGGCGCTCGAGTCGAATCGAAGCGCAGATCAGAGCGGCGCTGAGGACGATCACGCCGCATTCGACTGCGATCAGCGCGGCCGCCGAGGCGTGCTCGTGCGTGGCAGGCGCCTGAGTCAGCCCCAGAATGGCCAGCCCGATGGCGGTGACCAGCAAACCAATCCATTGCCGCCGGCCGAGATGAAAGCCGAAGAACCGCTCGGCGACGATCGCCAGGAACACCAGTCCGCCGGAGATCACGGCCTGCACGAGCGACAGCGACGCCAGCGACAGCGCGGCCACGTGCAACATCCACGCGCCGACCGCGACGAGCCAGCCTACCGTCCACCACTTGGAGCCAAACAACCCGATCGCGCTGGCAACCGGATGCCGTGCGAGGACGACCGGGGCCGCGACGGCGCCGCGCTGTTTGAGCAGGACCCCCACGCTGCCCGCCAGCGCGCAGCCGACGGCCAGCAGCAGGCCCGCGATCACCCGCTCGCTCCGGCGCGATCGAACCGGCGCTCGGACCCGTCCGTTGCGGTCAGGATCTCGAGCAGCTCCCCGACGTTCTGCTCGCGCGCGATCGGATCCGGAAGCGGCAAGAGAGCGTTGATCGTGTAGCGGTTGCGGCGCCCGTTTCGCTCGCGCCCGATGTAGCCGGCGTCGGCGAGCTCCGCGACGATCCGATATGCGGCCCGCTCGGTGATCCCGACACGGTCGCCGATGTCGCGTAGACGCACGCCGGGATCGCGGGCGATGCAGACCAGAACCTGGGCGTGGTTGGTCAGAAACGTCCAACCTGGGGAGGTGCGCTCAGCCATCAACAGAAGTCTACCATTTCTAGACTTGTTTTTCATGCTACAGTGGTCAAGTATTACGAGAGGACTCGAAGATCCCCTCGCCCCGTCCCGAGGAGGTCCCCAATGCTCTCCAATACACGCAGCTCGCCGGTCACCGCGTCCGCTCCGGGAGTGATTCCAGACACGATCAGCGACCCAGTGCTCGACCAGTCGTCGGTGGCGGTCCCGAACACCGCTCGCGCGCGGGAAGCCGCCGCAGCGGCAAACGGGACCGAGACACGGGCCGAGCACTTTCGGCGCAAGGCGCTCCGGGGGCGACTTCGCGGCTACGCGATCGGAGCCGTCGCACTCGTCGCCTTCCTGATCGCGCTCGCCGCGTCGAACACCGCACAAGTCAAGGTCAACTGGTTGATCGGCAGCTCCCGCGTCTCGCTCGTATGGCTTGTGCTCGCCGCCGCGATACTTGGCTGCGGGCTTGGGCTGATGGCCAGCGCGAGGCTCAACTGGCGCACCCGTGCCCCGCGGCGCCGAGGAGGCGCCACCTCATGACCGATGCGCACATTCGCATTCTTCGGCTGCTAGCGCACCACCGGCAGCGAGAACTCCGCAACCACGACGCTGTCGATCACAACCGTGACGCCGTATCCACCGACCGGCGGGAAGACCTCGAGCGAGCGGCAACGCGGACCAGCGCACGCGTCGTGGACGCCCAAGCACGGCGGCGCCAACCCTAGCCACGCCGAGTTTCCTGACCGCGACGGCCGCCGGCGGGCCCGTCAACGCGCCGGGCTCGCCGGCGGCCGTCGCATCAGCCACAGCGAAGGGCTGCTGCCGAGCCGCAGCTCACCTTGGACTTGAAACCCGAGCCGCGCGTAGAGCGCCCGGTTGCGTTCGCTCGTTGCCTCGAGATAGGTGGGCAGTCCCTCCGTGTCACACCGATCGAGCGTTGGCCGCAAGAGTCTTGTGCCGAGGCCCTGACCCTGCCCCTCGGGGGCCACTCCGACGTACGCGATGTAGTAGTGGGGCTCGCGGATGTGGCGGTTCTCCATCAGCGTGATCAACGTCAGTGCGTGCGGTAGCCGCGTCCCGAACACTCGCGTGAACCCAGAGCCGTGGGCGAACTGCGTCTTGAACGGCATCCGCCATGCCCCGGGCGGCAGCTCCAGCGACGCCGCGTCGGTCTCGGCCGAGGTCCAGATCTGACCCTGCGGCAGCACGACATACCGCAGCTCGAGCTCGAAGAACCTGCGCAGGCGCCCGTGCCGGCTGTCGTCGTTGGGGATCAGCCACCCGAAGATCGGGTCCTCGACGAACGCGTCGGCGAGCGCGTCGCTCAGCGCGGGGACATCCGAGGCGGCACCTGCACGCGGAGGCGAGGGATCGGAGCCAGCCGAGGCCCGCGGATCGAGATCGGCTTCGGTCACGGTCGCGCTCGCGTCACGAGCAGGGGGATCGGGCAGTGGGGAAACAATCTCAGCCGGTGGATGGCGTGCCTGACCGTGAGCGTCTGCTGCGCGGCGCACGTGTCGACGCTGACGCGATAGGCGTCCGGACGCAACCTGACGCGGAACTTGCCGTGAACGACGACGCGGCGACGACCGTGGGTGAACACGGCGCGATCAAAGCACCTCGGCGGCCGGCCGGCGATGATCGGCCCAACGCAGCTCCGCGCGACCTCGCCACTGACCGGCACGGTCCGGTCTCTCGCGGCGGAACCGGGCGCGACCGCGATCAGACTCGCCGCGAGCAGCGCGACAGCCGTCACGCCGAACTCCCGGTCGGGCGTGAACTCATAATTGACCTCCGATCGCTCGTTTGCCGGCCCCCGGCCACGACGATGTCACAGCGCCGTGCATATTGTTCGACCCTGACCCGCTACCAGCACATCGGCCAGACCTACTCCGTCACGCGCCGCGAGGACCCCGATCACGCGCGACGGATCGCGCTCGCACTCGGAAGCGCCCGCACGGTCGTGAACGTGGGAGCCGGTGCCGGCTCCTACGAGCCGCTCGATCGCTACGTGATCGCGATCGAGCCGAGCGATGTCATGGCGGCGCAGCGCCCGCCGGACCTGCCGCCGGCCATCAGCGCGAGCGCCGGCGCCCTGCCGCTGCGTGATCAAAGCGTCGACGCGGCGATGGCGATCCTGACGATCCACCACTGGGACGAGGAGCGGGAGCGCGGCATCCGCGAGCTCAGGCGCGTGGCCCGCGGCCCCGTGGTGATCGTCACGTATATCTACGAGGTCAGCAACGATATGTGGCTGATGAAGGACTACCTTCCCGAGGTCGCGGAGATGGATCGCCGGATCCTTCCCAGCACCGAGCGGATCGCGACCTGGCTCGGCGGCAGCACCGAGGTCGAGACGCTCGAGATCTCGCGCGACACGCCCGACTGGACGATCGGATCTTTCTGGGCGCATCCGGAACGAGTCCTCGACCCCCGAGCCCGCGGCGGGACCTCCGGCTTTGCCCGCATGACCCTGGAGGTCGTCGAGCGCGTCGTCCGTTCGGTGCAGCGCGACCTTAAGAGCGGCGTCTGGGACGAGCGCTACGGGCACCTCCGCCGGCGGCAGAGCTTCGATGCGGGGCTCAGGCTGATCACCAACACGCCGGGGCGTGTGTTCGAGGGGTCAGCCTGAACCATTCGCGGCGACGGCCGCCCGAGCGGCGATGCTCTCCGCGCGAGCCCGGTCCGTGGAGACGGACTCGACGACTTCGGGGAGCTTTTTGCGTCCGGTGCAGAACGCCCAGGACTCGAAGATCACCGGGCGGGCGGCGATCGCGGCTTGAGCCGCTCGAGCTCCGCCGAGGTCGGCTCGACGTGGCGCCTGTAGGCGGCTACCACGGCGTCGACGCAACGGAGGCCCTCGCAGCCCGCCGCCCACAGCAGGAATGCCAGCGACCACAGCCGCGGCCCGCGGCCCGCGCCGGTCCAGTCGATGAGCACGGTCCCAGCCGCCCGAGAGGCGATCGCGTTGGCCGGCACGAAGTCCGGGTGGATCAACGCCTGCGGCAACCCATCGCAGGTCTCGGCCTGGGAGAGCGCCGCGCGCAGCGTGGCGTACAGCGGCCGCTGCGAGTCGGGGACGCGAGCGTCGGCGTCGTCGACTCCGCGGCGGCCGTACATCCGCTCCATGGACCTGCCGATCCGACTGGCCGTGGATGGGACGCCGTCAGCAGCCGTCTCCCAGACCGGCGCGGCAACGACGAACCCGGCTCGCTGGGAGCGCTCGGACACCTTGACGCTGCGCCAACGTGCGCCGGCGAGGATCCGGATCGCGCTCTCGTGGTCCAGCCAGTTGCGCGCGGGCTCTCCGAGCGCGGCGACGGCCTCCTCAAAGCGCCGGCGCCGGTCGAGATCCTCGGCGCCGCTCGCCTGGATCGAGAGGGACATCGCCAGCCGGGTCCCGGCCGTCGCCACCGCTCGCAGGTCGTCCAGCAGCGCTTCGAGCACCCTGGCCTCGAGGTAGACGACGAGCCCTTCGCACAGCATCACCGATGGCGCGTCCGGCTCCCAGCCGCCGTCGATCAGCGCCGAGGCGAGCGCCGCGTCGCCGAGGTCGGGGCGACGAACGTGACGTTCGTCGCGTCGATCGACAGCCGCTCCAGCCGCAGTCGCTTGTCGCGCTGGGTGGTGGATGGTCGACCTCGAACCACCGGATCCCGGCTTGGCGTAGCGCAGCGACCGTCCGTCGTAGCCGGCGCCGATCGTCGCCACCTGCAGGACGTTCCGCTCCAGCGCGCCCACCACCACCCGATCGAAGAACGCCGTGCGCCACCGCAGGTAGCGCCCCATGGCCTCGTGCCGGTCGAAGCTGAGCGAACCGGCCACGTCGCGCGCCAGGCGCTCGTCCGCCTCCGGATCGCCGAACGGTGCCGGCAGGCGATCGTAGCCGAGGCGGTAGGCGGCGACCCGCTGCGCGGTGGGCGACGGCTCGCCCTCACGCACCCGCGCGCCCTCCGGTGATCAGCGCTGCCAGCGTGGCCCGGGTATGCGCCACGTACTCTGGCCCGACCCGAGCGAGGAGCGCGGCGTCGGTCCGTTCGACGGCCGCTGTGACCACGGCCGCCGCGCCATCGCCGCGCTCGGTCAGGGAAACCCTGAGCCGCCGTCGATCCTCGGGGTCGATCGTCCGCTCGACGTAGCCCCGGGTGACGAGCGTGTCGACGAGCTCGCCGGCGGCCTGCTTGGACACGCCCAGTTGGTCGATGATGTCGCTCGAGTGACGCCTCTGCATGCGCGATCGCCGCAATCACGTAGATGCCATTGCGCGGAACGTCGTCGTAGCCCGCTTCATCCAGGTCCGCCCGGATCGCCGAGCCGTAAGCGGTCCGAGCCGCCCGCAGCAGGGCGGTCAGCGGCCACGCCTCGATCCGGCCAGCTTCATCTGTCATGCCCACACGATATAGACAATTCTCGGTACAGTCCAGATCCCGTACCGTCTCTTCCGGTGGCTGCCCGAGCCCTGATCGCCGGTCTCACCGTTCTCGCCGCGGGCCTCGCTGTGGGCGGGTGCGGCTCGAGCGCGACGAGCAGCACACCGAGCCCGGTGGCGCCGGTGGCGGTGAGCGGTCAGGTCGCCCGCAGCTGCGTGGGGCCGATATTCGCCGGCCGACCACGGAGGTGCTCGGACCGAGCCGTCTTCGCCCGTGGCGGAACCCGGATCGTCGTCCACGGCAACTTCGCCGTCCGGCTGGCGCCCGGCACCTACGCCGTCAGCGTCGACACGTGCGCCGATCAGCAGAAACTGACCGTCACACGCCCGATCGCGGGCCTGATGCTGGCGCCGCGATGCCCGTTGCCGTTGTAGGCGTTCGGCTCTGGGGAAGTTGAGGGGAATGGGGCGCGATCGCGCCCCTACAACCTGCACAGCACGACAATCTCCCGCCAAACGCCGAGCCCTGCCGTGCTGTACATGAAAGCAGCAATGGTCACGACACGGCCCGGATCTGGCGCCGGCGTTGACGCGGCATGAAACATCCCCGTGACACTCCCGGCACACGGGGCGCGAAATACCTGCGAGGCGGCCGCCGTCGTGTCCCCCTGATCGTCCGGATCCGTCCGGATCAGGTGATGGCGGAGGTACTGCGAGCCCGTGATGGCCTCCCAGTCGGGCGCCTGCAGCTGCGCTCGGACGCGCGCGCCGCGAATGTGGTCGCGAAGGCTCGGGCGCTCGGGGCCCAGCGGCGCGCCGCAGCGCGGGCAACTCTCGAGAGACTCGTAGATGACGCCGGTGTGGTACTTGGCCCGGCAGCGGGGACAGTTGAGGTACGTCATGACAAATGCTCGCGCGTATTTCTACAGCATTAACGGCCCGGCTCGCGCACAGCATCCGCGCGCACGTTGCTCCCGATCTTGCGGAAAAGCTTTAGCCCCCGGCGAGCCCGGCGCCGACAGTTGCAACCTCCCGCCCACGTCGCCGGCGAACGCCTGAAAGAGGCCGTTTTTCGCTCACCGGCGCGCCCGCCAACGTCCGTAAACACTATTGTTTCGGCGGCTAGGGGAGATACAGACCGAGAGTGCCGGAGGGAACGAGAGATCGAAGAGGGATGGTCATTGGCTGGCGTGAGGTTGCGATCGCCGGTTACGTCGGCCCTCGCCGCGGCTGCCGTCGCGGCCGGCTTGGCGAGCGCGGCCGGCTTGGCGAGCGCGGCCAGCGCGCACGCGGCGATCGACCGCTCCGGGCCGACTGCCGGCGCCGCCGCGAGCCCTCCGGGCGCAATCCGCCACCGGAAGGTTCGCGGCCGGTTCTCGCCGGATCCCGCGCGGCTTCTTCGGTCTGGCGATGGAGTACAACGAGCTTCCGTGTACGAGAAGGCCGGGGTGCTGTTCGGGCGGGTCGCGTCGATCATCCGCCCCCGCGACGGCGGACCGATGACGCTGCGAGTGGGAGGCAAAGTCGGGCGGACCACACGCTGCGGCAGCTCGTTGCGCGCGACCGCGGCGGATAAGGCCAAGCAGAAGAACCTGCCCCGTGGCGTCAGGGCAATCGGGCGGACGTGGCTCGCGAAACTCGGTCAGTTCGTGCGCCGGCAGGACCTGCGCGTGCTGGTCGATCTCAATCTCGCGGTCCATTCGACGACGATGGAGACGGACTTCGCGACCGCGCTGCAGAAGGCGGTGCCCCGCGGTCGGCTGGCGGGCTTCGAGATCGGGAACGAGCCGGACGAGTACCACTTCCAGCCGCCGCTGCAGCGCGAGCGAGTCGCCAGCACCAGCCGCGCGACGCCGCTGGGCTGGTGGCGCAACTACTCGCCCGGCGACTACCGACGGGACTACGCCGGCTACGCCCGGGCGCTGAAGGGAAGGATCGGCGGGATCCCGCTCGGCGCTCCCGACATCGTCTCCGATGAGCCGACGTGGCTGAGCGCCGTCTCCGGGCTGGGCAGGCTCAGTCCGGGCTTTCTCGCGATTCACCGGTACGCGGGGTCGACCTGCTGGCCGAGAAGCCCGCCCCCGTACCCGATGATCTCACGGCTGTTGAAGCGGAGCAGGTGACGGCGGGCCTCTCCGCCTCGGTGTCGGGTGCGGTGGCGTTCGCTCACTCACACGGCATGGCGCTGCGGCTGACCGAGGTCAACACGGTCAGCTGTGGCGACGATGCCGGCGTGGCCGGCAGCTTCGCGACCGCGTTGTGGACGCCAGACGCGCTGTTCGAGATGATCAAGGTCGGCGTCGACGGGGTCAGCTGGGAGGTCCGTCCCGACAACGGTAACGCGCCGTTCCATTTCCTGCGGGATGGGATCGAGGCGCTTCCCGAGCTCTACGGCCTGGCCGTGTTCGCGGACATGACGCGCGGCCCCTCGACCCTTATCAACCTGACGCTGAGCGGCTCCCCGGGACTGCACGTCAAGGCGTGGGGGGTCAAGAGCTACAACACCGTGAGGGTGATGCTGGACAACAAGGGTGGCCGCGGGGCGAATATCGCGCTTCCCGCGCGTCCGGGGCCGGCGATCGTCCGGCGCCTGGTGGCGCCGAGCCTTCGCGCCCACGACGGGGTCCGCTTTGCGGGCCAGTCGATCGGCCACGATGGTCGCTGGCAGGGCCGCGAGGTCAAGCGGCGGGTGCCGAGCGCCGGCGGCTATTACCACGTCTACGTTCCGGCCTACAGCATCGCGCTCGTAACCCTCTGAGCGCCGCGAGCGTGCCTCGACCTCAGGTGATCCGTACCGGTGTGCCCTCGGCGGCGTCGCGCGCCAGGACGTCGACGTCACTGTTGTCGATCCGGATGCAGCCGTGCGATCGCGCGCTCCCGAGCGGGTCGAGCAGGCTCGCGCCACCGCGCCCGTGGATCGCCACCTCTCCGGGCCCTCCGTCGAAGCTGCGGAGCACGTCGGAGAACGCGGTGAGCATCAGCGCCCAAGTCCCGACGAAGTCGTTCGGACTCGGCTGGGGCACGCGCATGTAGACGGAGAACAGTCCTCTTGGCGTCGGCGTCGAGGGCTTGCCGACGACGGCCGGCCAGCTGTCGACGATGCTTCCGCCACGTAGCAGCGTGACGGTGCGCTGTTCCGTCGAGACGTCGATGCGCCACGGCGTGCGGGTCAGCCGGACGAGGTTCGAGTTGATCCACGCCGATGACCCGTTCGGGCGCTGCGGGAGGAGCACCCGAAGCCACAGCGTGCGGTTCGGGAGCACTCGGGCTCCGAGAACCAACAGGGCGACCGGTCCACCGTCCCAGCTCGCAACCGCCGGGATCGTCGTCTCCCGAGCCCCGCGGCCCGGGGCGGCCAGCGCCGGCGTCGGGATCACGATGTGGGCCACCCACGCCCCCTGGGATGTGGGCCGGCCCGGGAGCGACCGATGGGCGGTGGCCGCTCCGGGGCTGCTCGCCGCGAGCGCCAGGAGCGCGAGAAGGATCGCTCCGGCGCGCACCCTGCACGACGGGCTAACCCGTCACCCCGCCGCCCGGCGGCGGCGGCGGCGCTCCGACGAGCTCGACCCTCGCGCGCGCCCTACGCGTGCGCACACCGTCGGCGCTGGCTGTCGCCACGTTGCGTCAGCGATCGGGGCCCGGCGACCATCGGAGCGCGCACCTTGACGACAAACTTGCGCCGTTTTCCTTTCGCCAGCGAGTGGATCGTCCAGCACGGGGTGCCGTGACGGAACGTTGCACCGGGGACCGTGATGTACGTCATCCCGGAGCCGAGCTTGTCACAGACCTTGACGGCCAGCGCCGCCTCCGGTCCGAGCGAGCGCACCGTGATCGTGTAGGAGAACGCCTGACCCGGGGCGACGGTTTTCCGACCGGCCGTCTTCGTCAGCTTCAGCGATGCGCGACCTGGCCCGACCTTGGTGGTCACTTTCGAGAGATTGTTCGTCGAGTCCGGGTCAGGCGTCGATGAGGTGACGCTGGCTGAGTTGTGAAGCTCGCCGAGAGCGTTCGGCCGGGCCACGACCGTGATCGTCACTTGCGCACCGCTGGCGATCGAGCCCAGCTTGCATGTGATCGGATGGCCGGTCGTGCACGAACCGCTGGTGCTGTGGATCGAATCCACCTTGACGCTCGCGGAGAACGCATCGGTGACGGTTGGACTCGACGCCGTGGCCGGACCGTGATTGGTGACCGTGATCGTGTACGTGAGCGGTTCGCCGACGCGGCCGTCCTTGTGGTTGACCGTCTTGACGACGGACAGGTCGGCGGCCGCGGGCGGAGGCCCGGCGGTCGGAGTTATGGACGCCTCCGAAGTGAGGTTTTCGGGCCGCGCGATCGGCTCGTCGGCCGAGGCCCGTGCCGTGTTGGCCAGCGTGGTGCCCGCGGCGGACGGGGCGATGTGCGCGGTGATTGTCATCGCCGCGCTCCCTCCGGCTGCGAGCGTTCCGAGCGCGCAGGTCACCGTCTGCCCCGAGGCGTTGCAGTTGCCCGGGCTAGACGTCCGCCGACACGAAGGACAGGCTGGTTGGGAGCGGGTCGGTGATCGTCGCCGCCGTCGCCGGGCTCGGTCCGCTGTTGGTGAGCGTAAGCGTGTAGGTGACCGGGCCACCGGCCGCTGGCGCCGGGGTCGACGCTACCTTCGTCAGTCCGAGGTCGACGAGTGGCTGCACGTCGATCGTCGCGCTGGCCTGATTGTTGGCCGCGTTGGGGTCGAGGTCGTCACTGGATACGGTAGCGAGGTTCGTCACCGCCCGTTCCCGCGATCGCGTTCGTGGTGTGGGTTCGGACGGTCACCGCCACGCTCCCGCCGGCCAAGACGGTGCCGAGGTCGCACGTGATGGTGCCGTCCCGGTCGTCGCACCCGGGAGTCGCGTCGATGAAGGCCAGTCCGGGCGGGAGCGCGTCGACGATCGTCACCCCGGTCGCGTCGTTGGGGCCGGCGTTGCTGGCCGTCAGGGTGTAGTCCACCGCGTCATTGACGGTGGGGTTGGTATTGGAGGCGGTCTTGGTGAGGGACAGATCGGCCTCCGGGTTGACGTTCAGGGTTGCCGAGTCCATGCTGTCTGCGTGGGTTGAAGTCGGGAAGCGCGGGACATCCGGTGGGGCAGGTTGCGGACGGGGGTGTCGCCTCGCTCTAGATGGTGGCAGGTGTTCGTGACGCTCGTTCCCGCCGCGGCAGAGGTCACGAGTGCGGTGACGATGACCGTCACGGTGTTTCCCTTGGCGAGTGGGGCCGAGATGACAGGTCACGATCCCCCCCGCCGTGTCGCTCGAGCAGTTATCGGGCGGAGGACACGAATTGGATCCCGGGTGGCAGCGGGTCGGTGATCACGCCGCCGGTTGTCCCCAACCCAACGGGGGAGCCGCCGGCCTCACCGATCGAGACGTCGTTGGTTCCCGTCATCGTGTAGGTGACGAGATCGCCGACCTTCGCCGTCTGGGCGAGACGGACTTCGCGATCCCCAGGTTCGCGACCGATCCCACGCCGACGGTCGCCGCTGTCCGTGGTCTTGCCGGTCGTGTCCGGATTGAGCGGTCGTACTCGTCACCGTCGCCGTGTTCGTGGGGGCGCTGTTGTTGGCGCGCCACCCCCACGGTCACGTTCAGGTTCGATCGTCGCTGTCGTGGCCGGCGGCGACCGTCCCGATCGTGCAGGTGACCGTGCCGGTGAGCCTGATGCGGCGAACGATGCATCCGGCGGAGGGTGCCGGCGTCGGCGTGATGCCGGCGGGGAGCGGATCGGTGACCGCGACGTTTGCCGCCGTCGGCTCGGCCCGTTGTTCGTGACGCCGAGCGCGTAGGCAAAGGTGTCGCCCACCGAGAGCGGGTTGGTGACGGGCAGCCCCGCCGGCGCTCAGGAGCGCGGCCTTGGCCAGCGTGAGGTAGGCGACCGGACCCGATGAGTTGCGTGAAGCCGGCGTTGTTGTTGGACAGGTCGGGATCGCCGGTGTTGGAGCTGATCGCGGCGGCGTCGGCGATCGTCTGCCCGGCGGTTCCCGGCGCTAACTTGCCGGCGACGCTTATCGTGGCGGTGGTGTTCGCCGCCATCGTCCCGAGCGTGCAAACCAGGGTGCCGCCGGTGTTCGGCAACGGCGTGCAAGCCGCGCCGGAGGCGGCAGGTCGCCGTGAACTGGCTCGGGAGAGTGTCGTTGATCACCACCTGCTCGGCGCTGTCTGGCCCGTTATTGGTCGCGGTCAGGATGTAAGCTGTCGGCGCCGCCTTGCGTAGGGTTCGCGGTGCCGGTCTTGGCGATCGACAGGTCGGCCGTCCCGAGCACCGTGACGGTCGCGGTGTCGGTGTTGTTCCCGGGGTTGGGGTCGGGGGTGGAACTCGACACGCTCGCGGAGTTGGTGACGGTCACCGCCCCGGCGCTGGTGTTGGCGGCCGCGGTCGCGGTGATCGTGATCGTCGCGGTGGCGTTCGCCGCCAGCGTCCCGAGCGAGCAGGACACCGTGGTGTCGCAGCTACCCTGGCTGGACTCGACCGACGACGCCGGTCAGAGCGGTGGGGTCGATCGGGTCGCTGACCGTCACGTTCTGGGCCGAGGACGGCCCAGAGTTCTGCACGTTGAGGGTATAGGTGACGGTCTGCCCGTTGAACACGCTCGCGGGATCGGCGGTCTTAGCGATCGACACGTCGGCCAGCCCGCTCGCCCCCACCACCGTCGCTCCCGGTGGCCGGCAATGATCCCCCGCCGGACACCGTCGCGGTGTTGGAAACGGTCGCCGGGGCGGGATCCTGAACGGTCGCGTCGACGAAGATCGTCGGGTAGCTGGCGCCCGCGGCCAGCACGTCGCTGCGGGTGCACGTCAGGGTCAGCCCGGCGATCGAACAGCCCCAGCCGGTACCGTTGGCGTTGGCCAGCGCGGTGAACGAGCCGGGCGGGAACGGGTCGCTGACCGTGACCGTCGACCCGTCGGTGGCGAAGTTCCCCACGTTGGACACCGCGAGCGCGAACGTGGTCGCCTGCCCGCCGACGAAACTCCCGGTGTGACTCTTGGCCAGCGACAGGCTGGGAGCGGCCACCGTGTCGGTCACCTGCGGCGAGGTGTCAAAGAACGGAGTGCCCAACGTCAGCCCGTTGAAGTTCGCCGTCGCCTGGTTGACGATCTGCTGCCCCGGACTGTCGTCGCCGTCGATCGTGACGTCGAACGTGACCGTGTCCGTCTCCCCCGGCGCGATCCTCCCGCCCGAGGTCGCGTTCCCGCCCGCCCCCAGCCGGAAGATCACCTTATTAGACGCCGCGTTGAACTCGCCGGGTCGTCCCCCAGCGCATCGGTCGGGTTCGGGTTGGTCGCCGCGAGCGGACCGGCGGTGATGTGCAGGCTCCCGGGCTTGTACGTCGCCCCCGACGGGATCGGATCGCGCATCACGAAGTTCACCGCCGAATCCGAGCCGGTGTTCGTGTAGGACACCGTGTAACGGAGCGTGTCCCCCAACTGGTCCGGGCCCCCGGGATGGGTGAGGTTCGCCACCGACTTCGAGCTCACGATATTCGGCGAATACAGATCCGTCGCCAGCGTCACCACCGCCGGAAAATAGGTATCGCCGCTCGTCGTGACCACGATGTTGGCCGATGTCGCATTGTTCTTAAGGATCCCGTTCCCGCTCACCAGTTTCGCGTCAAACGCGAAGTTGTTGACGTCGCTGGGCGTTCGCATCGTGCCGGGACGTTCGTCCCGAAGTTCGAGATCGCGCTGCACCAGAAGTTATTCGGCGGGTTCGCCCCATCGCTCAGCGTCGTGCCGTTCAACGACGCGCT
The DNA here is from genome assembly GCA_963810015.1 of uncultured Solirubrobacterales bacterium. Classification (GTDB taxonomy): domain Bacteria; phylum Actinomycetota; class Thermoleophilia; order Solirubrobacterales; family Solirubrobacteraceae; genus Palsa-465. The sequence goes on along the minus strand of CAWEMC010000024.1, from coordinate 471,364 downwards.
GTCGCCGGTGAGCCCCCCGTCGCCCTCGTAGCCGACGAACCCGAGCGTGGTGTTGACCGGTCCCGACGGCGGGGTCCGGAACCCCGAGATGGGGATCGTGATCGCCGGCGAGCCGGACGCAACCGTCACGAACCCGTCGTCGATCGTCAAGTCGCGCGGCGGCTGCCCCGGATCCTGATAGGCCACCACCAACGACCAGCCCGCGTAGCGATCCCCGCCCGTCCCCGCCTGCACATTCGCAACGCTATAGATCCCAGGGCCGGCCGCCTTGACCTGCGCCGTCACATCCGCGAACGCGTTGTAGCGCGTCTGCGCCGGGGGCGGCGAGTTATCGACCTGACTCGGACTCGTCGTGATCAACGTATAACCCGACGCTCCTGGCAGCCGGAACCCGACCTGGTTGCGCAGCGCCGCGTTCGGCGCGGGCGAGCCCACGAGCCCAGCGGTAGTGCTCGCGCTCGTATCCGCACCCCAGTACAGCCCCGCGAACAGCACCGTCGCAGTCGACGGAAGGGACAACGTTGCGCTCGACGAATCGAACGACGCGCCCTCGCCGGGCACGGTCCCGGACGCGGCGTTGACATACGTCATGTTGAAGTTGTTGTTGTTGTTAGTGTTGCTGCCGCTCGCGATCGGCGGCGCGCCCCGAGCCGTCGTACACGCCGTCGACGGCGGGCACACCATCAGCGTGTTCGCGGCCATCGTGATGTTGCCGGGCACATCCGCGTTGAAGCGGGTCGTAAACGACCGGTCGGCCAGCGCCGGCGGCGCACTCGCGAGCACGGCGAACAGCAACCCCAATCCGAGTGCAGCCCGGCCCGGTAGGGAACGAAGCGACCTGCCACCGACCCGGACCGCCATGCGGCGGAGCAGCGTGATTGCCGACTGTGCCTGAGGCATCTATTCCTTCCCGAACGGGTAGAGCGTGCCGATCCCAATCGACCTCTTTATGCGAGACCGGGGTGACCGCATCACCCGGAAGGGGTGACGCTATTTGCTGGATTTCCGGTTTATTTGCAACAACCTTTTGGTTCGGTGCAACGGACCGGCTTCCGGTCCAGAAGCCTGGCGCGTACTTTGCTCGGACGGGATCGCACGTGCCAACGACCTGCCCGATTTAGGGTGATTTCCGGGCAAAAACTGGAAAGGCCGCGTGGCGCCATGCTGGCCGTGGCGACCGCCGCATCGTGCGTCCTGGCCGCCGGATATTCGGCCGCTTTGACCGGTCGTCGGCCCGGAGTACGGCCCCCGCCACCACTGTAACCAGGCTTACCACGCGGCCCCACCGACGGCGTCATCGGGCGGCAGCCTATCACCGGCTCCTCGGCTGAACCGCGGCGACCGGACGCCCGTCCTCGAGGTAGACGCACTCCTCGGCGCCGGCGCTGGCCTCCACCCGGCGCCGAACCGGCCCGCTCAGCAGCTCGGCCGCCTCGGTGAGCGCCAGGAAGCGGTGCTCGTCGATCTCCGCCGCATCGAGCGTGATCGCTCCAAGCTGACGATCGGTGAACGCGCCGCAGTCGAACAGGAAGCGCATCCCTCCCGGCCGGTTCGGTTTCGGATGAAGGAAGTCGACGCACACGAGCCCTCCCTCGACGACCTCGAGCCCGCATTCCTCGAGGGTCTCCCGCCGGCACGCGTCCCACGGCGACTCCCCATCCGGCTCGATCTGGCCTCCGGGGATCGTCCAGCCCTTCTTGTAGTTGGGCTTCAGGATCAGTACTCGCCGCGCCTGGTCGAAGATCAACGCCCCGGCCGACGCCGGAATGCGAGGGACTTGGTAGACGGGTTCGTCGGTCACTGGATCGGTCCGCCGCTCAAGCGGCTGCGAGCCGTCAGTATGCCGACGACGACTGCACGACCGAGCGCAAGCCGACCAGTCGTTGCACATCGGCTCCATCGGTGAGGAGTGCGGCCCTCACGCCGAGCCTTAGGGTGCGGACGAAGTCCCGGTGAAGGCGCCACAGTGCGGCCACCAACCGGGCGTTCAGCGAGCGCACCGAGCTCGGCGCTAGGTTGCGACCGAGCCTCACCGCGCCGGCCGCAGCCGCCCCTGACTTCGCCCGCATGCCGTAGCGCAGGCGGAGCATCGCGTGGCCGCTGTAGCCGATGCCCGCCTGGGTGACGTTCGAGATCGCCGTGAGCGCCCGATGCTGGAATGCGGCGAGCTCCTTGGGGCCGTCGCCCGATCCGCTGGCGCAGCCGGACGCCAACCCGATCCCAACCGCGACGATGCAGGCACACCGCGCCATCGTTGCTCGGACCGGAACCCCGCGAATCGATCGCACCCTGGGCGAGTATCGGTCAGCGCCCCGGCAAAGTCCAGGGGGCGACCGCCCCGAGCGAGTCGACGGAACCCGCGGATACGATTGCGCGAGTCAGGTTGAGGGTTGCGTGGCGGCACTACTCCAGATAGCTCTGCTCGCGGTGGCCTCGACGTTCTGGCCGCTGCTCCTGGTCGTCGTCCTGATCGCGCTCGAGTCGGGCCAGCCGCTGCGGATCCTCGTCTGGTTCTACCTGGGTGGGCTCTTGACCACGATGGCGGTCGGCTCTGCGCTCGTCTTTGGCCTCCAGGACAGTCCGCTGATGTCCGGGCCGCGGATGCCGTCCGCCCCCGGGGTGGACATCGTCATCGGTTTGCTCGCGCTGCTCGCCGGGTTCGTGGTCCGGCGCGTCGACAACAGACGCAAGCGAGATTTGGCGCTGCGAGAGGCCCCGAAGGAGAAGAAGAAGTCGAGGAGCTCCGAATGGATGCAACAGCTGGTCGAGCATGGCGGGCATCTGTCGTTCGCCGCCGGGATCGTGGCCTCGATCTTCCCGAGCCCGCTGGTCCTGCTCGGGATGGCGGACATCGCCCAACTCGGTTACGACGCGATCCCGACGCTCGTCGTGATCCTCGGCTTCTACCTGATCATGTTCACGTTGATCGAACTGCCGATCGTCGGGTTCCTGGTCGCCCCCGAGTGGACCAAGACAGCGGCGGTCACGACCAAGGCCTGGCTCGATCGCAACCTCCTGCTGCTGGCGTTCTGGGCGCTGACCGTCGTCGGCACGTTCGAGGTGATCCGCGGGATCGTCGGCGCCCTGGGCTGAGGCTGGCCTGTGAATCCCCGGGCCTACGAATGCAGTGCCGAGCATGCGAAGACCGGCCTGGGTGCCTTCGCCGGGGAAGGTTGGCCGTTAAACGCAAACTCTCTTTGCGTTTCGCGGCCAGCCTCGGTTCTGCAACGGCCGCCGCCACCCTCAGCTAGGCCAAGAAGGGAGCCTTAGACTGCCGATGCGGTGAAACAGGGTTTCCGGATAACCCGGGTGGGTGTGGTGCTGCTGGTATTGCTCGCCGCTTCGATCGTGGCGGTGTTCGTCGGCTCCCCAGGAGTTCAGACGGCAGGGTTCGCCGTTGCCACGCTGATCATCGTGTTCCTGGTGGCCGATCAGCTCACGACCCGCGTCGGGTGGTTCGGGCTGATCACGATGGGTCGTGCCGACACGAGCCCGCTCGCGAAAGGGCGCGACGAACCCGAGTACATCGAGCGGGCCGAGCAACCGTCCGAGGAGGCATGGGAGCGCGAGGAGGCGAGCTACCGCGCGAAGAACAGCGAACCCGCCGACGCCGGCGGGCCCGGCTAGCCGCGACCGCCACGCTCTCCATGGGCGGCGACGGGGGTGTCAACCGCCGCCGCCCACGCTCTGGAGAGAGAAGACCGTCGGCTACTCGGTGCTCACGTGCCCGTCGGCCGGACGTTCTGGTTGAGGTTGAAGAGGTTCTCCGGGTCGTAGCGGTGCTTGATCCCCTGAAGGCGCTCGTACGTGTCCTCGCCGAGTGCCCGCCTGACCCGGCCCTCGCCTTCCTCCCCGAGGAAGTTGAGCCAGGCATGGCCCGTGGTGTAGGGGGCGGTCGCCACCTGGACACCGCGCAGCCAATCGATGTTCGCCCTGGCGTCGGCCGGGTCGGCCCACATCGCGAGCAGGTGGGTGTTCCACGGTGCCTGCCGCTGACCGATCGCCATCGCGTCGTCGTCGATCCGGGAGATCTGTCCGCCACCCGGAACCACGAGGATCACGCTCAGCGGCGAGGGCGGAGCCGCCGCGGCTGCGCACAGCGCGTCGATGGCCTCGTCCGGGAGGTCGGCGAGGAAGTCGCCGCCCCAGTAGTTCTGCATCCCCGCCGGCGTGGTGGGGTCGATCAGCTGCTGCACGGCGGTGTACGGCATCGGCTGGACGAGGTCGACCGCCGGCGGCCCGAACTCGCGCAGCGGCGCGAGGGCCTTCGCGCCCTCGTCGAGGTCGCCGGCGTACGTGACGATCATGCCGACGGCGGGCTTGCCGCGCGCCTCCTCGGGCACGAAGTCCAGCGGCGGAGCCGTGATCAAAGCGACGGCCGCGCCGATCTCGTCGGGCGCGTCCGCCATGAACTCCCGGAAGAAGCGCAGCACCTCGCCGGCGCGCTGACCCGGGTGGACCACCATCCCAGCGAGCATGGTCGGCCCAACGGGATGCAGCCGGAACGAGAACTCCGTGACGATCCCGAAGTTCCCGCTCCCGCCGCGCAGCCCCCAGAACAGATCCTCATTCTCACTCTCTGACGCCGTCACGAGCGAGCCGTCGGCGAGCACCACCTCGGCGGAGATCAGGTTGTCCGCGGCCAGTCCGAGCTTGCGCTCGAGCCAGCCGGACCCAGAGCCGAGGGTGAAGCCCGAGATGCCGGTCGTCGACATCCGCCCGCCGGTCACCGCCAGCGCGCACTCCTGGGTCGCGGCGTCGAACTCGCCCCATGTGAGGCCCGCCTGGGCCCGGGCCACTCGCCGCTGCGGGTCGAGCTGGATCTCCTTCATCGGCCGCAGGTCGATCATCACTCCGTCGTCACAGACGGCGTGCCCGGCGACTCCGTGCCCGCCACCGTGGACCGCGATCGGCAGCCCCTCGTGGCGCGCGTAGTTGACCGCCGCGACCACATCGCTCGCGTCTCGGCACCGCGCGATCACCGCGGGGCGGCGATCGATCGATCCGTTGAAGACCCGGCGCAGCGAGTCGTACTCCCGGTCCCCGGGCCGCACGAGCTGACCCGCGAACTCCTCCTGCAGCCGGCCGACAGCTACGTCCGTCATCGTTGTCCCCTTCGTCGGTTCTCAGAACGCGGCACCCTGTCCCAGCAGGCTCGCGTCCTGGTCCCCCTCCGGCAATGGGGGCTGTCGTGTATTTCCGCGTTACGTCGTGCTCGCGCTCCGGCCGAGGCGGCGTCGCGCTCGATCTCGTCGGCGTCGGCCTTGAGCTCCTTCTCTCGAACTTCTCCGCGCGCCTCATCTCCGCCTCGACCCTCGCGCCCATGTCCGAGACCCCGACGACGACGAGTCCGGCCTCCCCCGCGTCGAGGCGCTCGCCGAGCTCCTTGAGGTCGCCCCGGCTCATGCCCGCGGCGGCGTGACCAGCAACGGCGCCGAGGATCGCGCCGCCGGCCGGGTCCCATGAGCCGGCCGCCGCCGATCGCCGCGAACGGGAACAGCGCCACCGCCGCCCGCGCGAGTCCGATGCCTCCGCCGAGCACGCCGCCGACCCGCGTCGGCGTCTCGTGCTTCTTGACGATCTTGGTCTTGCCGCCCTCGCGCTCGATCACTGCGGCGTCGTAGGCGTCGATCAGCCCTGCCTCGACGTGGGCTTGCTTGACCAGCTGTAGTCGGCCTCGGCGTCGGCGACGTTGCCGTACACCCCGGCATACTCGATCAGCTGTCAATCGCCATGCACCAACTCCTCTCTGCTCGGGAGCGCGATCCTATCCCAGCGCTATCGGCGGGCGACGCTGGCCGGCTCCGACGAACCCGCGGCGATCGTGAACCAGACCGTCTTGCCGCCCGCGCGCTCGTGATCGACCCCCCAGCTCCCGGAGAACATGTTGACGATCTGAAGCCCGCGGCCCGTCGGCTCGTCGGGCCGGGGCGAGCGCATCGTCGGCCTGCCGCCGGCGCGATCGGTGACCTCGACGCGGATGGTGCCGCGCTCGCGGGCGACCTTCAGCTCAAATTGCGTTCCCGCGTGGCGCACGCAGTTCGTCGCCAGCTCGGAGACCATTAGCTCCACCGAATCCAGCACGTCGGCCGCGACGCCCTGCAGGGCATGGCGCGCGAACCGCCGGGCGGCGGGGACCGATTCGGGCTCACTCGGGAACCGACGGGTCTTGGTCATGGCACGAGCCCGAACTTTCCCCCCAGCCCCATTGACGTGATCACCCGTCGCAACAGCGGTGAGGGATCGCGAAACTGGATCTCCCCTACCGTCGCCGACCAGCGCACCCAGAGTGCGATCGCGGAGCTGTCCGCGAACCGCAATCCGGCCAAGTCCACGACGAGCCGGTCCGGATGCCGTGCGATCACGGGCGCCACCGCCGCCTCGAGGCGGTCGATGTTGGCGATGTCTAGCTCTCCGGTCAGGGTCACGGTCGTCGCTTCGCCGTTGGTGACGATGTCGAACGTCATCTCGGGATGTGTATCGGCGCTCACTCGTTCCACCGGAGCCCGACAATCGCGGTGTCATCGTCGGTTGGGCCGTGCCGCACCTCGGCCACGAGCTTCCCGAGGAGCTCCGGCAGGGCGAGGTGGTTGCCGGTGGCGGCCTCGCGGAGCCGCGCGAGCCCCCGGTCGAGGTCCTCGCCGCGGCGCTCGACGAGCCCGTCGGTGAACGCCAGCAGCGTCGCGGATCCCGGCGCCGGAACCGTCGTCGACTCGTACGCCGCACCCGTCTGCGCGCCGATCGGCAGGCCGATCTCCGAGCTGAGGTATTCGCCGTGGCCGTCGGCGATCAGCAACGGCGGCAGATGGCCGGCGCTGGCGATCGTGACCTGCCGCGCCCCGAGGTCGACGAGCGCGCACAGCACGGTGGCGATCTGGCCGGCGTCGGTCACGCTCAGGATCCTCGAGAGCTTGGTCAGGATCGCGGCGGGCGGATCGTTCTGCGCCGCATAGGCGTGAATCGCGTAGCGGAGCGAGGCCATCGTCGCGGCCGCTTGCAGCCCCCGTCCCGAGACGTCGCCGACGACCACCAGCAGCCGCTCGCTCGTCGAGCCCGATCACGTCATACCAGTCCCCGCCGATGTCGACTCCGTGCTCTCCCGGCTCGAACCGGGCGCTCGCCTCGGCGCCGGCGATCACAGGCATCTCCTCGGGGAGCAGGGCGTGCTGGAGCGTCTGCGCGATCGTCCGCTGCTCGGCGTAGAGCCGCTGGTTCTCGCCCAGAGCACGGTCGAGCCGCCCTGCGAGGTGCTCGGCCGAGCGGCGCCGCTGGGCCAGGCGAACGGTGACCGCGGTGGCGCCGAGGGTCAGGATGACGCCGACGATCACGATGATCCACGGCAGCTGCTGTGGAAGGGTGCCCGCCAGCGACACGCGCGGGGAGACCACGAGCGTGAGGAGCGTTGTTTCCGAACGGGACCGTTGTCCTGGCCCGCTCGCCGCGGAGCGGCGGGTGGGTGACGCTCGTCACCAGCAGGTTCCCCGACCGCTGCGGCCCGGCCCAGGTAGACGGCGTAGTCGAGGTCCGAGAAGGCGGAGTTGCCCTGTAGACGCGATCGGCGATTGGCGGGGAGGGCCCGTTCGCCGTAGACGACGAAGCGCCGTGTCGCCGTGGGGTAGGCATATCCGAGGCGCGTCAGCGACGGCGGCTTCAGGCCGATGATGCTGAGCATCGGCGAGGAGGCCGCGCGAGCGATGAACGCCTGGGCGCCCGCGGGCGAGGCGCTCAGCTCGAGTGGTCCGTCGAGCGCCGCGATCGGCCCACGCGAGGCCGCTCCCGCCTTCCACAGCGAGAGAGCCAGGAACTGACCCTGGCCGGGCCCGATGTACGACGACGCGAAGCTCCTGAACTTCTCGACGTTCCCGCTGGTCTCGTCGGCGAGGGCAGCGGCCGACGCCAGTGGCGTCTCGATCGCCGGCTGGGCCGACGCCAGGACCGCCGCCACCTCCTTGACCCGCAGCTGGAGCAGTCGCCTCTCGTTGTTGTTGTAGTTCGTCCGCGAGACCCAGGCCAGGATCCCGGTCACGAGCGAGCCCGACGATCAGGATCGCGACCGCGGGCCAGTACGGCCACCGCTCGCGAGCGGCAGGTCGCCTCGCGGCCACGGGTCCCCCGTCCTCGCCGCGCGCGGTCACGTCGGGCGGAGCGATCGACGCCGTTTCGAGCATCTTCTTCGAGCTTCGACGCCTCGATCACGCGCAGAACGGTACCGCCCCCGGCGTGGACGTTGTCAGGCCTCCGGGCCCAGAAATGATTCAAGGGCGCCGGACTGGACCCCCTTGCCCCCACAATGGTCCAGGCCGACGCCCGCGAATCTGTGAGACCTTGGCACGTTTTTCTGTGCGGAGTCAATTCATTGGACGAAGTTCGTAACCCGGTCGCCGGACGGTGATCGATCACCCGTCCAGGTCGTCCCGCGCCCGTCCCCCGATCAGACGGTATGGGGGCGCGCATGCGCGCCCCCACCGACCGGTGCATGCACCGGTCGGGCCGGCGGCGCATGCGCCGCCGGCAACAACGCTCCGATGCGCGAACAGGCCCGCCTCGAGCCACGGACCCAGGGGTGGTAGCCGGTGCCAGAGGACGGCCGTCAGCCTGAGGTTGTCGGCGAGCGCAAACGAGGCGTTGGACGCCGCCACGAGCAACAGCGCTCCGAACGCCGCCGCCCCGAGGGCGAGCCAGAGCGGTTTCGCGCGCGGAACGGCGAGGCCGAAGGCGTAACCGATCGGCAGCCACGCGGCCGCGACCCGCCCGATCGGCTGGCCGTCGAACCCGGCGAGCTGGAGCAGCGGCAGGGAATCCCGGATGTGCGGACCGAGCGCGAACCAGCCGCAGTCCACGGAGCGCGTAGAGCAGGCCGATCCCGGCCAGCAGGCAGACGGGCAGCAGCAGCACTCCCGCCAGGCCACGCCGTCGCAGCGCCAGGAAGAGCGCAACGAGCGCCGCCAACGCCGCCGCGACACGCGAGCGCCGGGACTAACGGGAACGGACTCGCCGCCGGCCGGGGCCGCTGCGCGGCGTGGACCGGCGGGACCGGCGGAGCGGCGGGGAGCCGGTGCACGCGGCGAGCCACGGCGGAGCGCCGGCGCCCATGCACCCTTCCGTCCCGGCGGCGGTGCCGCGCGGCGCGCGCAGCGCGCAGGCGCGCCGGCGAACACCCGGGCGTCGTTCGGCACCCGCTCGCGCGAACGCAGCGGGTGGGTCACGTCCTGCGAGGCGAGAATCAGCATCTGGTTCAGGCGCGGGGTACCACACCGACCAGTCGTGCCCGCCGGAAAAGATTGCGTAGGCGACCGTGGCTCCAGCCGCGGCACGAGCGGCGCGCACCATCGGCAGGAGCTGCGCTGAGTCGTCGTCGCGCCCGACGAACATGTACAGGTGCAGCGGGTAGCGGGCGACGAGGCCCGTCCGGAGCGAGCCGACGTAGTCCAGCGGGCTGTTGTCGGCGAGCATCGCCGCCTGCCCCGGCGTGGGCGAAGACCCCGGACCGGGTCTGGGTGAAATAGCCCGACCAAACCTGGGCAGCGCCGAAAGCCGAAGAGATGGTGGAGCGCGATGTTGATCGCTCCGTAGGGCGCCCGCCGAGAAGCCGGCGATGACCCGGTCCTGACGAGTCGCGTAGCGTGGGAGAAGTTGGCTGCTCGACGTTGTGTCATCACGTCGATCACGTAGCTCTCGAAGTTGCCCGAGGGGGTGTTGGCCCACTCCGAGTCGGAGTACACGTCGCCGTCGATCCGGCCGTCGGGGTAGACGAGAATCATCGGCTTGGACGTGGCGCAGGCTGAACTGGTTGTCGAGCCGGACGTCCATGTTGGCGATCGTCCACGTACACGTGTGGCTGGCCGGGCATCCCGTGCAGCAGGTAGTAGACGGGTAACGCTGGGTCGTGCGGTAGCCGGGCGGACAGGTAGACCATGTAGTCGGCCTTGCGGTGCAGCGCAGCGGGAGTAGAAGTCCACTTGCAGGAGCCGGCCCGTACCCCGCCCGCGCGAGCTGGGGCCACGCTTGCGAAGCCGCGATGCAACGCGTAGCTCTCCCGGGCATGGTGTAGGCGCCGAAGGCCGCCCGGCCACGATGAGCGTGAGCGAGCCGACCGCGATCGCACATGCGCTCGGCGCAGGCCCGCTGGACGGCTCATCGCCCCCACTCGCAACCCCTCGCCGGGGCCGTCCTCCCCACGCCGGGCCCAAGCCCGGACAGCGCGGGCCGCGGGGCGACCAAGCTCGGCGAGGCGCTCGCGACCCGCAGCGCCGGTTCGGGCAGGTATCCCTCAGCCTCAAGCACGGCGAACACAGCACAATGGCAGTGATGCGCGCGACTCGTACACCGAGATAGCGCGGTCGCCACTGCGGCCACGAACTTCTCGTTGAAGCAGACGAGCCGCTCCATCTGGAAGCGGCGGCCGAGGAGCGCAGGCGCCAGGCGCGCATCCGCCGGATTCCGGCGGCGCTCGGCTTGACGCGACCAGGTTCGCGAGTCCGGCGTAGTTGAGGCTCACCTCGGGGATGCCGCGCACGGCGGGCGGTCCCGAGCGCATGGCACACGAGCGCCTCGTTCAGCCCGTTCGGGGTCTCGCCCACCCGGCGCATCGTGTCGAGCGACAGCTTTCCGCGGTGGGCGATGAAGTGCATCACGGCACCGAGCTCGCCGCTCGGGCGACCGCGCGAGCAGGTAGAGGTCGCTCGGGCGGACGCCGGGCTCGAACGTCCCATTCCCATCGCGAATCCGACCAGCCGCCGCCGCCGCCCGCCAGGCGACCTCGAGGGCGTCCATCTCGCGCTCCAGTTCGGCGTCGATCTCGCGCCCCTCGCAGGCGGTGATCTGCCAGCCCGCGGCGCTCGGCCCGGTTGGCGGACTGGCGGAGCTTGCGGACCGCGCGCCCCTCGAGCGTGAACCGCGCCGGGTCGACGACGGCCTCCTCGCCGACGCAGAGCGCGCCCAGCCCCAACTCCCGGTAGTCCGCGAGGTGACGCGATGAGGCTCCCCACACGACGACCTGCCAGCCGCGGGCGTGGGCGAGCGCCAGGAACCCGTGAGCACGCGGGGGACCGACGCCGTCCGGGCCGACCGGATCGCCCGAGACGACCGCGGTCTCGCCGATCACGTGGTATGCGAGCACCCCGCCCGCGGCGAACTGGAACGCCTTGTCGGGGCGCAGGATGAACGGCGCGATCGAGTCCTCTCCGTGGCGCTCGACGATCCGCGCGAGCGTGCCGGAGCTCGTGCTCGCCGTGGCCGTTGAGGCGGTCGCCGGGGGGAGCGTGCAGCCTCGCCGAGAGCACGAGCATCACGGACAGGCACGCTGCGAAGAGGACGGCGCCGAGGGATAGCCCGGTGATCACGCCGCGTGCACCTCCACCAGCGCCGCGCTGTCCCGGGGCAGTTCGAGCTCGTAGCGACCGCAGCTGGGTGCGCCCGTCTCGCGCGCCGGCGGCCCAGCCACTTCCCGTCGAGTCCGAGCCGCTGGCCGTCGAGCGTGACGCCCGACGTCGAGGAGACCGACGGCGCGACGAGACGCTCCACCCGCGCCGGCGCCCTCGCGGGCAGCCTGCAGCGAGACGGCCACCGGCCGGCTGCTCTTGTTGATCACCAGCACATGGAGCCCGCCGCCGCGAACCCGAGACCGCCCACACGCTCAGTCGCCGACGGGGCCCCGCCGTGTACCCGCACCGGGAGGAGCTGTGCGTCTGGCCCCAGCGTCCTCGCGAACAGGATCAGCCCGTAGAGGAGCGGCCGGCGTCGAGCCCGCGGCCGTCGATCGAGAATGCGGCGTTGATCGCGTTGGCCGGACGTGGACGGTGACGCCGTCGACGCCCGCGCGAAGCATCTGGAACAGGGCGTCCGGCGCCCATAGGGCGGTCGCAAACGAGTTACTGACGCCCGGCACGCCGCCGCAATCGACCGAGTTCAGCTCGGTCAGCCGGAGCTTGAGGCCGGCCGCGTGGGCCAGGCGGATGGCGCCTCTGAGCTCGTCCGCAACCCCCGCGGAGGCCCGGGCGCTCAGCAGTTTCGCGATCGTCGGGTAGCGGTGCGAGCGGGCTTCGCGCACCCCGAGAAGGCGTACCGGTGCACGCTCACCTCGCCGACCCCGCCGGCCCGATCAGGCTCGAGATCCACCGCGCGTTCAGCACGGGATTCGCGAGCAGCGGGGCCGAGCAGCGGCACGCCCGGCGTGGCCTGCGCGAGCGCCTGCGCGTAAGCGTTGAAGTCCTCGTCGTAGATCGCCGAGGTCACGGCCGTCGGCAGCGGCGCGACGGCGAGATCGCCCGGAGGGCGCCTGACGCCGAGCCCGGTCGAGGTGGTCCTCGCGAGCCACGCCTTGCGGCTGTAGATGTCAGGCTCGTTGCCGATCTCGAACCCGATCACGCTGCCGTGGGGCAGACCCTGCACGGCCGCCTGCGCCAGGCGCCGGCGTCGGCGGGCGAGCCCGTGACCAGGTTCAGGTCGAGGATCAGCCGCAGGCCGCGCGCGCTTCGCCACGCCGCCCAGCTGGTGCAGCCAGGCGGGGTCAGCGCGATCGCCCACGGCGCCAGCGGCGTCGAGCGCGGGTCCCATAAGGTGCGATCAGCCGAATCGCCGCCGATGCGCAGGACGAACGGGCCGTCCCCCCGCCTCAGCGACGAAAGGACCCGCTGGAACACCGCTCGGGCGGCGCTCGAACCGCGCGAGCGCCCAGTACTCGGTCGAGAGACCGAAGTAGGACCGGGGGACCTGGGTCGCGCCGTGCAGCTCGACCGTCAGGAGAGCGTGCGCCTCCCGCGAGGCGTGGCCGTCGGCATCTCGTGACGCGGCGTCGTGGTCCGACAGCGCCAGGAGCATGACCGTCGACGCGACGTCACCACTGACGCTGCCCACGCGAGCCGGCTCACCCGTGTACGCGCAACCCGATGAAGTAGAGCCGACGACTCCCTGAGGCTCATCATCACGCACGACTATGCGTGCCTGTCTGAGCCGATCCCCAAGAAACGCTGAGAATCTCCTGAGTTTCGCCGGCCGCCTCGGGCAACCGGACAGCGAACAGGGCGCCCCCGTCGGGATGGTCGGCCGACGCGACCGTTCCGTGATTAGCGTCGACCAGCTCGCGGACGATCGCCAGACCGAGACCCGCGCCGCCCGCGCCACGAGTCCGACCTCCCTCGCTACGCCAGAAACGATCGAACACGCGCTCCCCGGCGTCGGTGGGGAGTCCCGGCCCGTGATCGCGGACCTGAGGACCGCCTGGCCGGACTCGCGTCGGACGGAGATGTCGACGCGCGTCCACTCGGGGGTGTGGATCAACGCGTTGCCGATCAGGTTCGCGAGCACCTGGCGGACCGCATCGGGGTCCGCGAGCGCGTGGACGGGGTCCTGCACGTCGAGCGTGACCGTCCGTTCGGGGGCCCGCGCGCGTGCATCGGCGGCGGCCTGCGCGGCGAGCTCGCCGAGGTCGACCGGCACGCGCTCGGTCTCCGGAAGCTCATCGAGGCGGGCGAGCAGCAGCAGGCCCTCGACGAGGACGCCCATCCGGGTCGCCTCGGACTCGATCCGCGCCATCGCCCGCTTCAGCGCCACCGGATCTGCGCGGGCCGAGGCGGAACAGCTCCGCGTACCCGCGGATCGACGCCAGCGGGGTGCGGAGCTCGTGCGAGGCGTCGGCCAGGAACTGCAGGCGCCGCTCGTCGCTGCGCTCGCGGTCGGCGAACGCCTCCTCGATCCGCATCAGCATCTTGTTGAGCGCCAGCCCGAGCCGTCCCAGCTCCGTCCGGCCGGTCGCGGGCTCACACGGCGGGTCAGGTCGCCGTCGGCGATCTGACTCGCCACGCGCTCCATCTGGCCCAGCGGCCGCAGGCCCACGCGGATCACCACCCACCCGAGGGCGACGAGAAGGATGATCACTCCCCCGACGACGAGCCCCTCAACCACGATCAGATCGTGCAACGTCTGGTCGACCTCGCGCAGCGGCAGGGCCACGACGACCGTTCCCGCGCCGGTCATCAGCGGCAGCGTGGCGACGCGGTAGCGAAGCCCGGAGCCGTGGGTCGAGTTGACGGTGAACAGCGCAGGCCCGCCGGACGAAGCCACGGGAAGCCGCTTGGGCAAGCGCGGCGGAGGAAGAACCGCCTCGCCGTCGTAGATCGTCACGGGCCCGCGGAGCACCCGGCCGCCGGGATCGACGAGCTCGCCGTAGGTGCCGGAGGGAAGGAACTCGGCCAGGCCCCGGCCCAGCGGCGATCCTGCGGGGTGATCCCGGTCGATCGAGCTCTCGGGGGAGACGTGGTGGCTGAACAGGCGGGCGTCGACCCCGAGCTGGTACGACAGCGGAGTGGCGGCCGCGATGACCCGCTGGTCGAGGTGGGTCAGCAGGTACGACCGCTGCTCGGCGTAGATCGATGCAGCGGCGACGACGAGCGCGACCGTGACCAGGAACAGCATCCCGGCCAGCAGTCGCGTGCGCAGCGACACGCGCTCACTCCCTCGGCAGACGCAGCATGTACCCGACCCCGCGCACGGTGTGGAGCAGCGGCACATGGTCCGCATCGATCTTCTTGCGCAGGTAGCTCATATACGTCTCGAGCACGCGGGCGTCGCCCGCGAAGTCGTAGCGCCACACGTGATCAAGCAGCTGCGCGCGGGTGAGGACGCGGCGCGGATTCAGCATCAGGTACCGGAGCAGGCGGTATTCGGTGGCGGTGAGCTCGATCGGGCTGACCGTTACGAGACACCTCGCGCGTGTCCTCGTCGAGCTCCAGGTCTGCGAACGTCAGGCGGCCCGACTGCTCGGTCAGCGCGCCCGTCCGGCGCAGGATGTTGCGCAGGCGGGCGACGAGCTCCTCGACGCTGAACGGCTTGATGACGTAATCATCCCCGCCGGTGGTCAGGCCGCGCACCTTGTCCGAAGTCGCGTCACGGGCGCTCAGGAACAGGATCGGGACGCCGAGATGCTCTCCGGACATCCTTCGCGCGACCTCGAACCCGTTCATGTCGGGCAGCATCACGTCCAGGACCATCACGTTCGGGCGCCATTCCCTCGCCCTGGCCAGCGCCCGCGCGCCCGTGTCGGTCGCGTCGACCGCGAACCCGTTGTGCCGGAGCGCCATCGAGACGACATCGACGATGTTCGGCTCGTCGTCGACCACGAGCACCCGCAGCGGTTCCTGCCGGTCGTCCACGCGGCGATTATTGAGTGCGAACCTGAGGATTCCCTGAGAGGGGCCTTTGGCGCGGTTAAGTGTTAGCCGCGGCAATGCAAGCGGGCCTGGCCCAGCGTCCCGCGGAGGGGCCGGCCGGCGTCGCGCCAGGGAGTTGGTGGTCCGCGCCCCGTGCGTTCCGGGGCCTGGTGGCGGAATGGTCGGCTCGGAACGCGAGGGGCGCGGGACGCGGACCAGACCCCCTCGCCCAGGGCCCATCACGTGACGCGCAGCGGCGCCGCCCGCTACCGCCGCGACGCGATCTTGATGATTTCGTGAAGGAGGGCCGGCCCGTCGACGCGAGCGGAGAGCCATGGACCGGGCCGGGATCCCGGTCACGGCGGCCTCGGCGGGTCCTCGCTGGCACTTGTCCGCACGCTCTCGAGTGCCAGGGCAGCAGGTAGGCCCGGTAGGTGTTGACGCCGGCCGGGAACTCGGCGTTGAACAGCAGTTGCCCGCGCGGTCGAACTCCGAGACGTAGGGCAGGCTGCCCCAGCCGACGAACAGGTCGCCGTCGCGGAGTCGTCTGCGCGTTGCCCTGCGACGCCGCGACCAGCCCCTCCGGCTGGTCGTCGGACGCGACCAGCGTGGCGCGTGGTGCGCGCTGGTCGAGCCTGACCGTGACGGCGCGGCTCGTAGCGGCGAGCTCGGCGTGGCCGCGACGACTCGTTGTCGAAGAACGTGTACATCGTCGTGACCGATCGCCTCGGGGTCGTGCTGCCAGGCGAAGATCTCGCCCGCGTCGTCCAGCGTCCTGCCCGGGCGCGGCCCGCAGCGTGAAGCTCGCTGGCCTTGCCGCCGAGCTGCCAGATGATGCCGCCGGTGTGCCGGTTGACCTTGTAGGTCGTCCAGGTGTTGCGCGCGTCGATCAGCAGGTTGCCGTCGCTGTCGAGGTGCACGGCGTTGATGTGGAACCAGTCCCACGGGGTGCTCGGCCGACGCGGGCAGCGGCTGCTCGCTCTGCGCCGTAGGGCACGTGGTCCGCGCTGTTCCATTGGAACAGCACCTTGCCGGTGCGGATGTCGATCTCCTGGACGACGCCGTCGATCACGGTCTGGTCGGCCGGGCCGCCGATCGAGGTCAGGTCGGCGGTCGCGGTCGTGTAGGCCAGGATCAGCGCCGTGTTCCACGGGGTGATCAGGAACTCGTGGCCGTCGGCGCTGAGGCCGTTGCCGGCGTTGACCGTCGCGATCTGCTGGTAGTGGTTGTTGTAGATGTAGTCGGTGCCGCTCGACAGGCCGCCGAGCCCGGTGCCCTGCCACCAGGTGAGCACCGGCTGGCCGTCGTAGCGTCTGCGCGCGAAGTCGGCGGCGGTCTGTCCCGGCGGGATCGGCGTGGAACCAGACGACGTTGCCGTCGGGTCGAGGATCTCCGGGCCGTTGGCATAGGTGCCGGTGTCGCCGGTCGGGGTGATGAAGATGTCGCCGCGGCCGACGTGGCCGCTCGAGGTGAGCATCGTGACGGGGGGCGGAGCGGTGGGCCCGCCCCGGTCGCCGCCGGCGCCAGCGCGAGCGCCGCAGCGACGGTGCGGCTTCACCGCTGCGCGCGGGAGCATCTGCGACGGTGTGCCACAGCTCTGGCAAGACCACGTGCCGGCGAGGATGAGCTCGTTCCGAATCATGAGGCGCGGTCCTCTGCAGGGGTTGACGCCTCAACCGCGACCCGGCCCGTCAGGCGCCGCGGCAATCACCCTGCACCAGATCCTCCAGTAAGTCAATCGACTTATGCAGTCGACGAGGGCTACGCCGCCGCCCGCGAGTAGAAACGCCGCCTCCTCGCGCCCGAGCTCGGTCGCCGGCTCGTCGCCGTAGAACCATTCGCGCGCGATCCGGTGGAAGTTGCCGCGGGCGTGGAGCTGCGCGATCACCGCCAACGTCAGCACCTCCATCCGGCGGCCGAAGATGTGGTCGGGCGGGGCGGACTCGTGGCGCATCTGGCCGAAGTACTCCGACCGGGGGTCGCTCATGTCGATCAGGACCTGAGTCGCGTACTCCGGCGTGAGCTGGACCTCCTCGTCGATCGTGTACCAGGAGGTAGCGGCGCGGAAATGGGCGAGCACGCGCTGGGGCTGGAACTTCTCGGGCTCGGGGAAGAAGCCCGTCTCGGCGCCGATCCGCATGAGCGTCTCGCAGTCGCCCTCGATCACCGCGCGCGCCACCTGGATCTCGAGCTCGACCGTGCCCGGCGGCATCCGCTTGAACAACCCGAAGTCGATGAACGCCATCCGGCCGTCGTCGAGCAGCATCGAGTTGCCGGGATGGGGATCGCCGGAGAACTGGTGGTGGCGGTAGAGGCATCCGAAGTAAAACCGGAACAGGATCTCCCCGATCCGGTCGCGCTCCTCTTGCGGATAGCTCTTCAGCTCTTCGAAGCCCGTCCCGTCGACGAACTCGGAGACCATCACCTGCTCGCGGGACAGCGAGGTGACGACGTCCGGGACCACGATGAACGGATGGCCGCGGAAGATCCGCGCCAACGTGCGCTGGTTCTGGGCCTCGAGCTCGTAGTCGAGCTCCTCCGCGACGCGGTTGCGGATCTCCTGGCCGATCGCCTGGGGGTCCATCCCCGGCGCGATCCGCTTCACGAGTCGCAGGATCAGCCCGAGGTTCTGCATGTCGGCGCGGACCGCGGCGGCGACGCCCGGATACTGGACCTTGACCGCCACGCGCCGGCCGTCGGTCAGCCTCGCGCGGTACACCTGCCCGATCGAGGCCGCGGCGATCGGCTCCTCCTCGAACTCGTCGAATACGTCCGACAGCCGCTCGTCAAGCTGCTGCTCGATCACCTTCCGCATGTCGTTGAAGTTGACCGTCGGCGCCGCGTCTCGCAGCGCCGCGAGCTTGGCCTGAAACTCCTCGCGGTAATCCTCTGGCACGAGCCCGACGTCGAGGAACGACATCACCTGGCCGACCTTCATCGCGGCGCCCTTCATCGTCCCTAGCGCGGTGACGATCTGCTCGGCGGCCTCGATGTGCCGGCGCTCCAGCGCCGCCTGGCGCCCCTCCTTCGTACGGGTCACGTTTGCGGCGCGGGTGCCCGCCTGGCGGATCGCCTGGCCCGCCGCCAGCCCCCCGATTTTTGCCGTACGCCCGACGCGCGAGGTCGGGATGTTGTCCTTCGCCACTCTTATGAATGCTATCCGGCGGCCGATCCAAGCCGCAGTGGCTCCGGCTCGCCGGCAGCGTGCTCAGGGCGATCCCGGCGAGCACCGCGGCGGCGCCGGCGATCTGCCAGCCCGCTGCCGGGTCGCTGAACGCGAGCCAGCCCACGATGGCGCCGACGACGGGCTCGAGGTTGACGAACGCGCCCGCCAGCTCGGCCGGGACCCGAGCCTGTCCGAACGCGAACAGCCAGAACGGCAGCAGCGTCCCGACCGTGGCCAGCGCGGCGAGCGCGAGCACCGGGGCGGCGTGCGCCGGGGCCGCCGGCGTCCCGTCCATCAACACGGCGACCGGGAGCGCGATCACGGCACCCGCCGCGAACTGGACCGCCGTGACCGCGGCCGCGTCGCGTCCCGCGAGCAGGCGCGGCTGGCCCACGATGAACCCGGCCGACAGGACGACCGAGGCGAGCACCAGCCCATCGCCGAGCGGCGTCGCGCCGCCGCCACCGTCCCCGGCCACGAGCGCGATACCCATGAGCGCGAGCGCGTAGCCCGCCCAGTCGCTCGCCCGCCCCGCCCCCCGGCCGAGCCCCGCCGCAAACAGCGCGACCAGCACGGGGACCACGCCGACGATCACCGCGGCGTGGCTCACGCTCGTGTGGTCGATGCCGGCGTTCTGGAGCACGATCACGGCGCCGAATCCGACCGCGCCGCCGAGGGCGACGCGCGGCGTGAGCGCCTCGCGGAGCCCGCGGCGCCCTGCGAAGGCGAGCAGCGGTGCGGCGACGCCGAACCGCGCCACCGTGAGCCAGCCCGGGCCCAGCCACGTGAGCGCCAGCTTCGAGAGCGGCACGGTTAGGCCCCACAGCGCGCCGGCGGCGGCGAGCGAGAGCAGAGCTGGGCGAATACGGGTGTTCATGTAAATCATCATGAGCGAATTTGCCCGCATTGCAGCGTCAAGATTTGACAGATGCGGTCCAACACGATGAAATATTTTGTGAAATGGCGCCTGAGCTTGATTTCATTGACCGCCAACTGCTCGAGGAGCTTCAGTCCGATGCGGACCGCTCGAACGTCGAGCTGGCCCGTCTCGTCGGGCTCTCTCCGGCCGCCACGCTGCACCGGGTCCGCCGGCTGAAGGAGTCGGGGATCATCCGGAAGATCTCCGCGCGGCTGGACTCGACGGCCGCCGGGTTCCCGTTCCAGGTCTACGTCGCGGTCGCGCTCCAGCGCCACGACGAAGCCAGCCACCGGCGCTTTGGCCAGGCCGTCCGCGAGATGCCGGAGGTGATCTCGGCCGATTGGGTGACCGGCGAGACGGACGCGATGCTGATGGTGGTGGCGCGCGAGGTCGCGGAGCTCCAGCGCGTGCTCGTGCGCCTCTCGACTCGCGGCGGCGCGGCGCGCGTGACGACGCTCCTGCGCCTCGAGGAGCTGAAGCCGGCCTCGCCGTTGCCGCTCGAGGCCGCCGGCTAGCTCAGCCGACGAGGCGGATCGGCGTCCCCTCGCGGAACGCGGCGACGTCCTCGACGACCTGCCCGTACATGGTCCGGAGCGTGGCCTCGCTCACGTATCCCAGATGGGGCAGCAGCACCGTGTTCTCGAGCGTGAGCAGCTCGTGGTCGGCCGCGAGCGGCTCGCGGTCGTAGACGTCGAGCCCGGCGGCGGCGATCGTCCCCGTGCCAAGCGCCTCGATCAGCGCGGACTCATCGACTATCGGGCCCCTGGAGGTGTTGATCAGCACGGCCGTCGGCTTCATCAGCGCGAGGGCCGCCGCCCCGAACAGCCCCCGGGTGCGCTCGCTGAGCACGAGGTGGATCGAGAGCACGTCGGAGCTCTCCAGCAACTCGGATTTCGAGACCCTGGGCACGCCGAGCTCGGCCGCGCGCTCCTCGGTCAGGTTCTCGCTCCACGCGATCACCTCCATCCCGAACACGCGCGCGGGGGCGACCATCGCGCCGCCGAGGCGCCCCAGCCCGGCGAGGCCGAGCGTCGCGCCGGCCAGATTGCGAGGCAGTCCGAGCTGCCAGGACCCCGTCCGCAGCGCCCGGTCCTCGATCGTCACCCGCTTGAGGACCGCGAAGATCAGCGCCCACGCCACCTCCACGGTGCTCGGCAATCCCGCGGCGGACGGTGCGCCGGTCCCGCTGGTTCCGGACACGACGACGCCGCGGTCGTGCAGGTAGGCGACGTCCACCGACGCGTTGCCCATCCCCGTCGTCACGAGCAACTCGAGCTTGGGCAGGCGCTCGAGCACCTCCCGCGGGAACGCAGTCCGCTCGCGCATCAGCACGAGCACCCCGAAGTCCGCGAGCGTCGTCGCCAGCGCCGAGCGGTCGATCGGCTCGTGGAAGAACGTGACCTCGGCGTCGGGGCCGAGCGAGTCCCAGTCGGCGAACTCGCGCGCCCGCCGCTGGTAGTCGTCTAGTACGGCGATCCGCACGAGCGCAGTATCGCCTGTCGTCGCGTCAGCCGATCTTCCAGCGCACCCATTGCGCGAGGAACGGCTCGCTGATCCACGCCCGTCCCTCCGATCGCGAGACGAGTTCGGCCTCCTCCAGCCGGCCGAGCGCCCGCTGGATGCTCGACGTGCCCGGCAGGCCGTGGCGGCGGCGGTAGTCGGCCGCGAACGGACGCCCCTCCTCGACCGCCAGCGCCTGGAGCAGGAGCCGTTGTTGCGTCGGCGCGCCGTCCCACACGCTCGCGAAGTGCGAGTCCTCGGAACGCAGGACGTCCGCGATCGCGCTCTCGGCGTCGGCGAACGTGGCCGTGGCGCCCTCGCTGGTCCGCTGCCACAGGAAGTAGCAGAGCTCCTGGGTCGCGTAGGGATGACCGCGCGACGTCGCCAGCACGAGGTCGAGCGCCGGGTCGTCGATCACGCGTCCAGTCCGCTCGAACCGCTCGGCGATGAACGGACGGAACGCGTCCGGTTCGATCACCCCGAGCTCGGTTCGCTTCGCGCTTCGCCAGAAGGGCTCGTTCTCGTCGTTGAAGATCTGCTCGAGCGTGTGGCGTCGGCTGCCCAGGTAGATGTGTGAGACCTCGGGCTGGCGCTGGAAGACCGAGCGCATCAGGCGAGGGAGGCCGGGATCGATGCCGACGATCTCCTGGAACTCGTCGAGCACGAGTACGACGCGTCGCTGGCGGTCGCCGGCGAGCTGGCCCGGCAGCTCGAGCAGGCGCTCGATCGTCGCCATGATGTCCGCGGGCGCCGCCGCCGCGGTGAAGCTGAAGCTCATCGAGCCGTCCTCCGGATCAACCGTGACCGTCGGCGTCACCCGGAGACCCTGGAACACGCGGAGTCGCTCGCGGGCCCGGAACAGCCGCGACGCCAGGTCCTCGTGAATCGACTGGGCGAGCTTGTCCGCGAGCCGGCCCGGCGTCGGCGTCGTCATCAGATCGACCTGCGCGACCAGCGCCCGTTTCCGCAGGAGCTCCTGGGAGGCCCGCCACACGAGCGATGACTTGCCGAAGCGCCGCGGGGCGAAGAGGGCAACGTCCTGCCCGGCGAGCGCGTCCGCAGTCAGCTCCGCGAGCTCGGAGGCTCGATCGGCGAAAGCGTCGTCGAGCGCGAGCGCGCCGAAGCGGAAGGGGTTGGCTGGAGGGCCGTTCACGGGACGGATTACGCTGGATAGCGTTACGCCATGAAGCGTAACAGCCGTCCGATGCGTGCGCCTTGCCGCCAGCCAGCCCCGCGCCGCTCAGTTCGGCCCGCTTACGCCGGGCAGCGTTACGCCATCTGGCGTAACGCTAGCGCTGTACCTGCGAGCCCGGCACGATGTCGTCTGACCCGTCGGGCCAGCGCACCCACGCCTTGTGGCCGCCGTCGTAGTCCTGGCCGAGCAGGATCAGGGTCGCCGGCTCGCCGAGCGCCGTGCACGGCTCGGAGCCCTCGGGGTCGAGGCCGCGCCAGATCCGCACGAACTTGTTGTTCTCGAGCTCGTCGGCGACAGTGGTCGGGTCGGTGTGGCCCGGATGGATGCGGGTCTCGGGCGGAAGCTTCAGCAGCTTGTCCATGATCGAGGACTTCAGGTCGGCGTAGGTCGTGTGACCGGGAGCGCGCACCCCGCCGACCGAGCCCTTGAACAACGTGTCGCCGGTGAACACGTCCGTGCCGTTGACCAGCAGGGACAGCATTCCGCTCGTGTGGCCGGGGGTGTGAATCGGCTCGATCTCGACTGCGCCGCTGTAGAGCGTCTGGCCGGGCTCCATCGTTCCGGTCGTCCCCGGCACGAGCTCGCGCTCGAGCGGATGGATCAGCACGGGAGTACCCGGATGGCGCTGGAGCACCTGGTCGAGCTCGGCGACGTGGTCGTGATGATGGTGGGTGAGCAGCACGTATGTGAGCCGGAACCGCATCCGGTCGAGCGTGTCGAGCAGCGGCGCCACCGGTCCGCCGGCGTCGATCATCACCGCTTCGGAGCCTTGCTCGTCGGCCACCAGGTAGGTGTTCGAGAGCCAGCTGTCGTCCATCGAGCGCTCGATGATCATCGTTCGGGAGCCTACCGTGATGCGTTCGCTCGGCGAGCGTAGTGTCTGTGGAGATGCGCCGCCTGACATTGATCGTCGCCGTGCTCGCCGCCGGCAGCGGGCTTGCGCTGCTCGCCGGCGCCGCGGGCGGGACGACCGCCGCGTCAAATCGCGCCGCCGCCCGCGCGGCCGCCGCCCGGATCCTCGGCCAGGTTCCGTTGCCGCCGGGCGCGACTGAGGTGAGCACGGATCCGAGCAGCTCGACGTGGCTCTCCTCCCCGGTGTCGGGCGCGCCGGCAACGCCCGATCTCGTCGACTTTCACCGCTTCTGGCGGGTGCCCGGAGACCCCGACGCGGTGTTCCGGTGGCTCGAGGCGCACCCGCCCCCGGGCGCGACCGTGTCGCTCACGGGTACGGGAGGCGACCGCGGAAAGACCGTGACCTGGTCGGTCGGGTTCCGCTACCCGGCTGCGCCGGGGCGGATCTCGGAGGAGGGGCTCGGCGTCGCCGTGACCGCGGCGGACGGCGGGGGGACCGCGATGCGGGCCGACGCGTTCGCGATCTGGCTGATCCCGCGGCCGGCCGCCGAGGTGGTTCCCCGGGGCACGCGCGCCGTCGCCGTTTTCGTCGACCACTTCGACGGCCACGCCACCCCGGTCAGGACGGTGAGCGCCCCGTGGAAGGTCCGGCGGCTGATCGCGTTCATCGACTCCCGGCAGCGAGCGCAGCCGGGCGCCACCGCCTGCCCGATGATCGGCACCACCACTCCACTTCTCGACCTGCGGTTCCTGCCGGCCATCGGCGGATCGCCGCTGGCGCGCGCCGTTGAGGACGGCTGCGGCGGGCTGTCGTTCTCGGTTCGCGGCCATCGCTGGCCGGCGCTCGCCGAGAGCGGGAACCTGGCGGCGCTGCTGCGGAAGCTCGGGGCGCTGCCGAGGCGAATCGGCTAGCCGGTGCCGGCCGGTAGGCTCGGGGCCATGAGTCTGATCCACACCTGTTATCGCATCACCGACATCGATCGCTCCGTCGCGTTCTACAACGCGCTCGGCTTCGAGGAGAAGGGCAGGATTCCGATCCGCGATGAGGCGGTCAACGTGTTCATGAACCTCCCCGACGACGGCGACAGTCCCCGGCTCGAGTTGACCTTCAACTTCGGCCAGACCGAGCCGTACGAGATCGGGACCGGCTACGGCCACATCGCGATCACGACCGACGATCTCGACGGCATGCTCGCGCGCCTCGGGGAGCAGGGGATCGAGCCCGAGCGACCCCCGTACACGATTCGCGAGGGCGGATCGCGCCTGTGCTTCGTGCGCGATCCCGACGGCTACCGGGTCGAGGTGCTCGAGCGGGGCTGATCGCGCCCGGTCGCGGCGCCGAGCTCGGCGCGGTCATTAACCAGATGTGAGCTTGACCGCCGCGGCGGTCAGGTTTACCCTGCGGATACGTAGATGTGTATATAGGGAGGTGTTGCTTTTTCGATTGTCCAGCAACCGATCGAAAGGAGAACCTCGATGGCGCGTACCACGCCGCGACCTCGTCGGAGGATCTCGTCTCGGCGTGTTTGGACGCTGAAGCTTCTCGGATTCCGCTACTCCACAAGCCGCGACGCCTACGTCCTGCGCGTGATCGGCAACTCGCACGGGCCGGTCTACCAGGTGCAGCGCACGACGGCCGCGACCAATGGCCACGACGTAACCCAGTCAGGCGTGAGCTGAGGACTCAGGCAGCGCGCCGCTGTACGCGGCCGCGCCGGCGCTCACGCTTTGCATCCAGCAGCCGCTGATCGGCGATCTCCAATAGCGCCGAAGCGGTCGTCCCGTCCTCGGGAAAGATGGCGACGCCCATGCACGCCCGGACCACGTCGACGCCTGCGGTCACGCTCCCGACCGCCTGGGCGACGCGCGTCGCCAGCCGCACCGTGCCGGAGTCGCCCGTCTCTGGCGCCAGCACACAGAATTCATCCCCGCCGAGCCTCGCGACCGTGTCCTGGCCGCGCATCGAGCTGTTCAGCGCGATCGCGACCTCACGGAGCAGATCATCGCCGGCGGCATGGCCGAAGCGGTCGTTGATCCGCTTGAACCCGTCGAGGTCGATCATGACGAGCGCAAACCTCCGGCGCACCCGCGTGTGCCGGGCGATCTCGTACTCGGCGCGCAACAGCAGCGAGCGCCGGTTCGCGATGCCCGTCAGCGGATCGCCGAGCGCGAGGTCGTGCAGCGCCGCGCGTTCGCGCTCGAACCGCTCGCGGAGCCCGACCACGATCGCCACGCTGGCGGTCGGGACGAGGATCGCGAGCGCCAGCGAGGGGAGCGGATCCATCAGGGCCAGCGCAGGCGCGACCGCCGCCACGATCACGGCCGCCGTGCCGAGCGCGGCGCCTGTCCGCGTGGCCGACGGCGTGCACGCGAGCAACGCGGCCGGAACGCACAGCCAGAACGCCTGCCCGCCACCCGCAAGCGCCACCGCACCTCCGGTCAAAAAGGCGATGCCCACCACCAGCGTCGGTCCGTGACGCCCGCTGCGCATCGGCGAAGTGTCGCCACAGCCCCGGACGACACAGCGGCTTTGGCCGAGGCGTTCCCCCACAGAACGTCGCCTCGACCGCCGCCGCCGCAGCCCGTCCCCCAACGGGCAGCACCCCCAAGAAACGCGAGAGCCGCCCAAATAGGGCGGCTCCGCGTCCTCGACCGCTGGTGGCGATCGAGGAGACATGAGGAGGAGTCTGATAGGGGTATCGGCAGGGTCGGCAAGAATCAATAGCTCTTGTGCTTTCGTGCTGGACCGTCCGCCGAATGTGAACGGGGTACCCTAGGAACGTCGATGGTGGACACGAACAGGATCGGCAAGCTGCTCGAGGCGCTGGCGAATGGGATCGCCGCTCACGATCGCGCGAACCCCGACCACAACGCCTGGGGCGTCGGGATGGCCCAGTTCGACATCGAGCGCCTCGGACTGGAGGAGGGGGAGGAGATCCTTCCCGGGATCGTCCTGCAGGCGGACGGTGGCCAGCCTGGCGCATTCCGGATCCTCTGCGATGGTCTGCACGACGAGGAGTCCGAGGAGCAGGAAGAGGAGGAGATCGTCGAAGCCGTCGGGATCGAGGAGGAGCTAGCCGAGCCGGTGTACGCCCCGGGACCGCTCGCTCCGCCTAAGGTCCGGCCGCCGGTATAGCGAGCTGACCGCGCTCGCCGACCGCACCATCCTGGTTACCGGCGCGACGGACGGCCTCCATGCATCGGACTGTCAGGATCAAGGTGAGCCGAGGTCGTTTCCTCCTTTCTTTTACTTTTTTTTGCCCTCCATCAATACGATACTTCTCTCTTCTCTTTTCTCTTTTTTCTCTTTTTTTTTTTTTTTTTTTTTTTTTTTTTTTTTTTTTTTTTTTTTTTTTTTTTTTTTTTTTTTTTTTTCTTCTCTTTTTTTTTTTTCTTTTTTTTTTTTTTTCTTTTTTTTTCTTTTTTTCTTTTTTTCTCTTTTTCTCTTTTTTTCTCTCTCTTTTCTCTTTTTTCTTTCTTCTCTCTTTTTTTTCTCTCTTTTTCTCTTTTTTTTTTTTTTTTCTCTTCTCTCTCTTTCTTCTTTTTTTCTCTCTTTTTTTTTCTTTTTCTTTTCTTTTCTTTTTTTCTTTCTCTTCTTCTTTTCTCTTTTTTTCTTTCTTCTCTTCTCTTCTCTCTTTTCTTCTTCTTCTTTTCTTTTCTTTCTTTTCTTTTTCTTTCTTTTCTTTCTCTCCTTCTCCTTTCTTTTCTCCTTTTCCTTTCTTTCTTCTTTTTTTCTTTTCTTCCTCCCTTTCTCTCTTCTTCTTCTCTTTTTCTCTCTTTCTCCTTTCTCTTTCTTCCTTCTCTCTCTCTCCTTTCCTCTCTATTTTTTTCCTTTCTTTCTTTTTCTCTCTTTATTCTCTTTATCATCCTTTTCCCTCTCCTTTTTCTTCTTTTTTCTCCTTCTCTCATCCTTTTTCTTCTTCTCCTCTCTTTTCTTCTTTTTTCCTTCTTTTTCTTCTTTTTTCCTTCCCTTCTTCTTTTTCTTTATCCCTCCCTCCTCTTCTTCTTTTCTTTTCTTTTTTTTTCTTTTCTCTCTCTCTTTCTTTATTCTTTTCCTCTCTTTTCTTCTTCTTCTCTCTTCTTCTTTCTTTTTTTCTCTTCCTTCTCTCTCTTTCGACTTTCTCTCTCTCTTCTTTCTTCTCTTTTTTTTCTTCTTTTTTCTTTTTTCTTTTTCTTTTTCTCTCTCTCTTTCTTCTTTCTCTTCTTTTTTCTTTTTTCTTTTCTTTCCTTTCTTTTCTATTTCTTCTCTTCTTTCCTTCTCTTCAGTTTTTCTTCCTTCCTTTTATTCTTCTTTCTTCCTTTTTCTCTCTCTTTTCTCTTTATCTTTTTTATCTCTTCTCTTTCTTTCTTCTCTTCTTTCTCTCTCTTCTTCTTTTTTTTTTCTTTTCTCTTTTCTCTCTTTTCTTCTCTCTTTTTCTTCTTCTCCTTTTCCCCTTTTCGCTCGCGTCAATCCTTGCAGGTCTTTGTCTATTCGTTTCTTTTCCTTTTCTTTTCTTCCCTCTTCTTTCTTTTTCTTCTCTTTCTTCTCTTTTTTCTTTCTTTTCTTTTTTCTTCTTTTTTTTCTTCTTCTTTCTTCTCTCTTATATCTATATTTCCTTTTTCTCTGCTTTTTCTTCTTTCTTTCTCTCTTTCTCTTTTTTTTTTTCCTTTTTCTCCTTTCTTTTTTTTTCTCCTTCTTTCTCTTTTTTTTTTTTTTCTTCCTTTTTTTCCTCTCTCTTTCTTTTCCCTCAGCCTTCTCTTTCTTTCTCTTTCTCTCTCTCTTTTTTTCTTTTTTTTTTTCTTCTCCGTTTCTCCTCTCCTTTCTTCTTTCCTTCTTTCCTTCCTTTCTTCTATCCTCTTTTTCTCTTTCTTTTTTCTTTTTCTTTCTTTTCTTCTTTTTCTTTTTTCTTTTCTTTCTCTTTCTCTCTTCTTTTCTTTCTCTTTTTTTCTTTTCTCTTTTTCTTTTTCTCTTTTTCTTTCTCTTTCTTCTTTTTCTCTTCTTTCTCTCTTTTTTTTTTTCTTTCTTTTTCTTTTTTTTCTTCTTTTTCTTTTTTTTTTTTTTCTCTCTTCTTTTTCCCTTCTTTCTTCCTTTTCTTCTTCCCTTTCCTTCTTCTCTTTTCTCTTTCTTTTTTTCCTTCCTTTTTTTCTCTCTTTTTCAGTTTACCTAGTTGCACTCTCCTAGATCTATCTTTTTCTCTCTCCTTTATTTATCTCTTTACTTCTTTTCTCTCCTATTTTCTTTCTTCTTTATTCTCACCCTTTGTTCCTTTTTTTTCTTTCCTTCTTTCTCTTCTTTCTCTTCTTCTCTTTTTCTCTCTCTTCTTTCTCTTCTTTTTCCTTCTTTTCTTTTCTTCTTCATTTTTTTCTCTTCTCTTTCTCTTTTTCCTTCTTTTTCTCTCTTTCTTCTTCTCCCTTCTTTTTTCTCTCTTCCTTTCTTTTTTTTTTTTTCCTCTATCTATACTTCTCTATATCTTACATATCTCCTTTCTCTCTTTTTTTCTATCTCTTCTTTTCTTCTCTCTCTCTCTTTTTCTCTCTCTTTTCTCTTCTTTTTTTATTTATTCCCTCTTCCTATCTTTTCCCTTACTCTTTATTCTCTCACTCTTTCTATCTTTTTCATCCCCTCTCTGCGGTGGCCGATCCGGGGTACCCTAGGTGTGTCGATGGTGGACACGAACAGGATCGGCAAGCTGCTCGAGGCGCTGGCGAACGGGATCGCCGCTCACGATCGCGCGAACCCCGACCACAACGCCTGGGGCGTCGGGATGGCCCAGTTCGACATCGAGCGCCTCGGACTGGAGGAGGGGGAGGAGATCCTTCCCGGGATCGTCCTCCAGGCGGACGGTGGCCAGCCCGGCGCATTCCGGATCCTCTGCGATGGTCTGCACGACGAGGAGTCGGAGGAGCAGGAAGAGGAGGAGATCGTCGAAGCCGTCGGGATCGAGGAGGAGCTGGCCGAGCCGGTGTACGCCCCGGGACCGCTCACTCCGCCTAAGGTCCGGCCGCCGGTATAGCGACCTGACCGCGCTCGCCGACCGCACCATCCTGGTCACCGGCGCGACGGACGGCCTCGGCCGCGCCCTCGCCGGCGAGCTCGCTCAGGCGGGCGCCACCGTGCTCGTCCATGGTCGCGATCGCGACCGCGGCGAGCGGACGCTCGCGGAGCTGCGCCGGCAGACCGGCGACGACCGCCACCGTCTGTACCTCGCCGATTTCGCCTCGCTTGCGGAGGTTCGGGCGATGGGGGAGCAGATCGCCTCTGAGCACGGAGCGCTGCACGCACTCGTCAACAACGCGGGGATCGGCTCGACGGTGCCCGGCGACGGCCGGCGGATGGAGAGCCGGGACGGCTACGAGCTCCGCTTTCAGGTCAACTACCTCGCGGAGTTCTTGCTCACGGGACTGCTCGAGCCGGTGATCGTCGGCTCAGCGCCGGCTCGGATCGTCAACGTCTCCTCCGCCGGTCAGATTCCGATCGACTTCGACGATGTGATGCTCGAGCGCGGCTATGACGGCATGCGCGCCTACTGCCAGAGCAAGCTGGCTCAGGTGATGCACACGTTCGACCTCGCCGAACGGCTCGAGGGCAGCGGAGTCACCGCAAACTGCCTGCACCCGGCCACCTTCATGCCCACCAAGATCGTTCTCGCCATCCGTTCCGCCACCTCGACGCTGGAGGAGGGGGTCGAGGCCACCCTCCGCCTCGTCGTGGACCCGAGCCTCGACGGCGTCACCGGCCGCTACTACAACGGGCAGCGCGAGTCTCGCGCCGAGTCTCAGGCCTACGATCCGAACGCTCGCCGCCGGCTGCGAGAGCTGAGCGAGCGGCTGACCGGGTCGCTCGTCCGCGACCCGTAGCGGCTCACGCCGCCGGCACCGGGATCCCTGCCCGGTCTGCGAT
Source organism: uncultured Solirubrobacterales bacterium (assembly GCA_963810015.1). Classification (GTDB taxonomy): domain Bacteria; phylum Actinomycetota; class Thermoleophilia; order Solirubrobacterales; family Solirubrobacteraceae; genus Palsa-465. The sequence continues at coordinate 441,706 of CAWEMC010000024.1, read as the reverse complement.
CAGGGCCATCAGCCGCGCGATCGTCGGACACTCGATCCCGTGCCGCTTTCCGGCGCGCAGGACAGCGCCGGGGATCGCGTCCAGCTCGGGCTCACGGCCGGACGCGATGTCCCGCTGCATCGAGGAGCCGAGCTCGGCGTGGGCGTCGTCGAGTTCGGCGACGAGCGCTGCCGGATCGATGCTCGCGCCCTCGGCGTTGGCGACGGCGGCCGTCTCGTTGACGCACGCCTCGAGCGCAGTCCTCCAGCTCGGATCCGTGCGGATGAAGCCGATTTGACAGTCGCACGCGCTCGTCGTGCAGGCCAGGGCATTCAGGCGCACGAGCTTCGACCACATGATCTGGGCTTCGGTGGTCCCGATCTCGACGGGAACTCCGGCGCTGCGAAGGATCTCGGCGAATCTGTTCAGCGATGGGTCGAGCCGCGGGTCATCGGATGCGAGATCGACCCGCAGAAACGGGCTGGTCTGAACGATCCGGCCAGGCTCCGGCCGGTCGGACTCGATCCGGATCACGCCCGCCGCCGTCCGTCCGGGGAACCGCTCGCGCAGGAGGCGCATGTGCTCGAGGCCATTGAGGAGCGGCACCACGAGTCTTGGTTGCGCGTGGATGCGGGCCAGCGCATCCTCGAGCCCGGTGGCCTTTGGCGACACGATCAGCACATCGACGGGATCGACCAGCTCGGTGGTCGCCCGTGGCCGGGATTCGAAATCGCCGAGTCGGACACTCTGAACGGTGATCCCGTCGCGCTCGATCAGTTCAGCGGTCTGATCGCGGGCGACGACGGTCACGTCCTCGCCGGCACGCGCCAGCGCGGCTGCGATGAATCCGCCGACGCCTCCGGGGCCGAGAACCGCGATTGATTCCACCTGTCGAAGCCTGCCAGAGTAGGGCCATGACGTATTCGATCGTCGCGCGAGATCCCGCTACGGGCGAGCTCGGCGCCGCCGTCCAGTCCCATTGGTTCGCGGTCGGCCCGATCGTCCCGTGGGCGCTTCCCGGAGTCGGGGCCGTGGCCACGCAGGCGAATGCAGAGATCGCGTACGGGCCTCGCGCGCTCGAACTGATGAGGGACGGGCTCGACGCGCAGTCGGCGCTGGCGCGGCTCCTGGCCGAGGACGAGGGCTCCGCGGGCCGGCAGGTGGCGGTCGTCGACGCGCTCGGGAACGTCGCCACACACACCGGCGAGGCCTGCATCCCGTTTGCCGGGCACGTAATCGGCGACGCTGTCTCCTGCCAGGCCAACATCATGGTCTCCGAGCGGATCTGGCCGGCGATGCTCGAGGCTTACCGCTCAGCGGAAGGGTCGCTCACACAGCGGTTGCTCGCGGCGCTCGATGCGGCGGAGGCAGAAGGGGGCGATGCGCGCGGCCGTCAGTCGGCGGCGATCGTCGTCGCGCCCAGCGAAGGGAACTCGTGGGACAGAGTGGTCTCGCTCCATGTCGAGGATCATCCCGATCCGCTCGTCGAGCTCCGCCGACTGGTGCGTCTGCACGACGCGTACGCGCTCGCGGGCGAGGCTGACGAGCGGGTCAACGAGGGGCGCCACGACGAGGCTGCGCGTCTGTACCAGCGGGCAAGCGAGCTTGCGCCGGACAACCATGAGCTGCTGTTCTGGGCCGGTTTGGGGGCGGCCCAGTCGGGGGATCTCGACACCGGCGTGGCGCGCGTCCGTGCGGCGATCGAAGCTCATCCGCCGTGGCGCGAGCTGCTCGGCCGCCTGCCGGCCGAGGTGGCCCCGTCCGCCGCCTCCGTCCTGGCGCGGCTGACGGACTGAAGCTCGTACCGGAGCCGTCTTGGGCTGGACGGGGAAGAATCCTCCTGTTGCACGGCTACGTCGACATCCATTCGCACATCCTGCCTGGGATCGACGACGGTCCGGCCGACATCGACGGCTCAGTTGCGATGGCCCGCGCGGCGGCCGAGTCGGGTGTCTCTGTGGTGGCCGCAACGCCCCATCTGCGCTCGGACTTCCCCGATGTGCACGTCGAAGAGTTGGCGCAGCGCACTCAGGACGTGCGTGACGCGCTCGAGCGCGAGAACATCCGAGTTCGCCTGGTCGGTGCTGCCGAAGTTTCGCTCGTCTGGGCGGTCGAGGCGAGCGATCGGGACCTCAAGTTGGCGACATTTGAGCAGCGCGGCACCGACCTACTGATCGAGTCGCCATCCGCCGGGGTCTTCGGCCTCAACCGGATGCTGTACGAGCTCAGGGCGCGGGGCGTTCGGATTACTCTGGCTCACCCCGAGCGCTGCGTCGAGTTCGTGCGTGATCTCCAGGGGTTGCGAGATCTGGTGACCCAGGGGGTGCTTCTCCAGGTAAATGCCGATGCCCTGGTCGATGCTGGCCGAAGATCGGGCGTTCGCAGACTCGCCGAGCATCTTTGTACCGAGGGTCTCGCGCAAGTGCTGGCCTCCGACGGGCATCGCGCGAGTTCTTGGCGACCGATCACGAAGCTAGGAGAAGGCGTCGTGGCGCTGGCCGACCTGGTCGGAACGGAGCGCGCGCGCTGGATGGCGGCCGATGCCCCGAACGCGATCGTAGAAGGCGCTCAGCTGCCCCCGGAGCCGCCCGTGGACACGGGCGGACGCAGACGCTGGCGCTTCGGTCTGGGGTGATCTTCAGATTTTTTGTCAGCCGCGACAGGAATGGCGCGTACCTAGAGGTGGCCCCGGTTTTGGGGGAGCTTCTTACAGGAGGACTTACATGACGAGGTACCTGAGCCGGCTCGCCCCCTTGGGGGGCTTGGTAGCGGCGGCCGTCGTGGCGCTGTCCGCCTCGCCGGCGGGCGCGACGATCGTCTGCTTGCCGGGGCACACGCCGCCGAGCGTTTACTGCACGAACGTTAAGCCGAAGGCGGTGACGGGCGCCGCGTCGAGTGTGAAAGGGACCTCGGCGACGCTGAACGGAGCGGCTGGCGCCAACGTCTCAGGTGGCGACCCGACGCAGTGGTTCTTCAAGTACGGCACAACGATGTCGTACGGCAAGCAGACCCCGACGCAGACGCTCGGAGCATGTCAGCCCGGGCACACAGCCTTCCCTCCGGGGTACTGCACGACCCCGGCCCTCCAGGGAGTCTCCGCGAATGTGTCGCACCTGGCGCCGTGTACGACGTACCACTTCCAAATCTTCGCGAACAATCCCGATACGACAAGCCCGGTCGGTGGTGGCGACAAGACATTCAAGACGGGCTTCGCCAAGCCCATCAAGAGCTTCAAGTCGCCGAAGAAGGTCAAGCACGGCAAGAAGTTCAAGGTGAAGTTCACGCTCAACTTCAACGCGAAGGTTGTGAAGATCTTCCTCAAGCGAAAGAACGGCTCGATCCTGAAGACCTACGACTATGGGTCACAGAAAGCCGGAAACCACACGAAGACGATCAAGGCGCCGAAGAAGAAGGGCCAGTACACGATCGAGGTGCACGCCAAGCTGTCGTGCGGTAGCCAGAGCATCAAGCACAAGCTCAAGGTTCACTAGCAGTCCGAGCGACCTGTCGTTCGCTATCAAGGGCCCGCCGGCGACAGCCGGCGGGCCCTTGTTCGTGGGCGTGACGAATTAGCAACGGATCCTGATCGGTTTCGTTCACCTTTGGCCGCCTTGGTGCGCCGCTGTCAGCCGAAAGGGGGAACAGGGCGTACGAACGTGGTGCCCCGTTTGGGGGCAGCTCCCGATCAGGAGGACTGACATGACGAGGGACCTCAGACGGCTCGTCTCGCTGGCGCGCTTGGTTGTGGCAGCCGTTGTTGCGCTATCGGCCGTGCCGACGGGCGCGACGATCGTTTGCCCGCCAGGGCACACGCCACCTCCGGGCGGCGGAACGGGCCCGTACTGCAAGAACGTCAAGCCGAGGGCGGTGACGCCCGGCGCACGCATGTGGCGGCGAATTCGGCCAAGCTGAACGGCATGGCGGGCGCGGGCGTCGCCGGCGGCGACCCAACGAAGTTCTTCTTCCAGTACGGCACCTACGACCGCGTACGGTTCAAGACGCCGCAGATGACGCTCGGGGCATGCCAGCCCGGAGTGAGTCCTCCGAGCCCGTACTGCACCACCCCTGACAGTACGCAGGTTTCGGCGAGGGTTCGCGGGCTTGCTGCCGTGCACGATGTATCACTTCAGGGTCGTCGCGAAGAATTCCGACGGCAGGACCAAAGGCGCCGACAAGACCTTCAGGACGAAGTTCGTGGCCGCCGATCGTGAACGTCGTATCGCCGAGGAAGGTCGGGCGCGGGCAGCGCTTCAACGTGAGCGTCACGCTGAGCGCCCCGGCCAAGGTGACGATCTTCATCGCACGCCACGGCAGCGTCGTGAACGTTGATCCGAACGGGCCCGCAGCGGAGCCGGCACGTTCACGGTCCGGATCACGGCACCGAACAAGAGCGGCAGCTACGACCCTGGGCGTCGTGGCGAAGGAGAGCTGCGGCAGCCAGACCGTCATCAACCGGCTACAGGTGACGGGCAACGGCCACGGTCACGGCCATGGCCATCATCATCACCACCACCACTAGGAATCGCCATCGGGCGGCGTAAGCGGCTCGAGAGGCTGAGAGGGCCCGCCGGCGTCAGCCGGCGGCCCGTCTCTTCGATTGCGCTACCGACGCCCCCCGAAGCCGGCTTCCCAGCGCGAGCAGCTGGTGGTCGACGATGAGACCATCGTGAACGGCAAGAGCGAGGACGACCTTATCCCGACACGGGCCACACCTACGCGCAGCCGACGGGCTTGATAAGGCGCTGGAACAGGTGCAGCCGGCAACGCGGACCTCCTGCCCCCGTGCAGAAGCTTGTCGAGCGAGAGCAGGCGGATGAGGAGAACCGGCTTGCCGGCACGATCTCCGAACAGCGTATTGTCGAACGGCATCCGCAAGCAAGCTCGCCGGCGGGCTAGGTCTTCTCGAGGAAGTAGAAGGCCGCGCTCGGAGCGATCTTGTGCCACGGCCGGGTCGGGTTGTACCGGTAGTTCGGCGCGGTGAGGATCGACAGCGCACGGTCGATCGCCACCCCCATCTTCGACCGGTACGCCCAGCGATGGCCGACCTTGATCCGGCGAGTGAGCGGGAACGCACAGTACTCCCACCGGACTCGGAAGCCGGCGTCCTCCGCCATCGCGGCGAGCAGCTTCGGCGGGATGCCACGTTCCCGCGGCGTGATACCGGGCTTACGCGGGTAGCGCCAGTCGCCCATCGATCCGATCGGCTCCCGAATCAGCACGATCGCCCCGGGCATCGTCAAACGCCCCATCTCGCGGACCGTCGTTGACACGTTCGGGATGTGATGCAGCACCCCGAAGCAGGTGATCAGATCGACCATGCCATCGTCGAGCGCGATCGCGCCGGTCGGATCAGGACGCACGTGGCCGACGGGCTTGCCGCGGATCCGTGCGATCTGCAGGCGCTCGCTGGGCTCGACGATCGAGATCCGCTCCGCCCGGTCAGCGACCGGTAGCAGCTCCCCGCCGTGAGCGCTGCCGATCCCCAGCACGTGTTGGAACCGGCGCGAGACTGGGATGTGCCGCCAGCCATGCCACCACATCAGCTCGCTGTACGCATAGCCGAGCTCGTCGGTATCGGTGACGCCCTCGTAGCTGAAGCCGCCAATCTCCGCGTAGGCGTTCTCCTCGGCGGCGAACCACTCCCGGATTTCGTCCTCGTCGAAGTCATCGCCCCAGAGCTCGCGGCCGGACAGGTAACGCCCCTCAAAGTCAGGCGGATAGGTGGTCAGCATCCGCAGGACCCACTGCGACTGCGTTCATCTCACGCCGTCAGAATCCTGACGGAGAAGGATCTGCGATGGCGTTCACCACGATGCTCGACAAGCCCCGCCTGATCGACTTGGCCACGGCAACTCAGGTCGAGCGTTCAAGCACGCTTGCGAGCAGCACCCGATCGAATTGCTCGCTTGATATCAAGACGAATCGCCACGCGCCTCAATCGGTGCCCTAGATCGCGCTGATTGAACGTCAGCGGCGAGATCCCACGATCACGTAGCTTGCGGCGAAATTGCAAATCGCCAGCCGGATCGATCTTCGACAGGTCATCCCACATACCGTAGTAGCCGTCAACGAGGCGATCCAGACCCACATCGATGAGGTCAGCGATCACGAATTGCTCGGCGCCCTCGACGTTCATACGAAGGATGACGGGGATGCGGGCTAGGTCGTAGCCAGCATCCGAAAGGATCCCCGACAAGCGCCGGGCGCTCACTTCTTCGTAATCGTCGCCGCGGGCCGCGAACAGCGAGTCGCCTCGCCCGTCGCCGCCGCCCTTGTAGAGCCTGGCAGTGTCTTCCTTTTGCTCTGGGCCGACAAGCGCAACCTGACAAAGCGAAGGGTTCAGGTCTACGAGAGCGCTCTGGGCGTCACGGAAATGCTCGCTGCTGGCCTCGAAGGCCAAGATGCGAAGGTCGTATTGGTCGCTGAACCAGCGATGCACCCATCTGATCTCGGCACCTTCCTTGTGTGTGCCGCAGTCGATGTAAAGAACGGGCGTCTCGCGGTTGGGGAAGGAACGAAAGGAGCGCGACGCTACACATCGTGCGAGGACGCGGGCGATGAGGAGCAAGGAATCGGCCGTTATCAGCGACCTAATGGCGATGGTCGAAAGGCGCGATCCGAGCAGCTTGCGTAGGACCGCGACGAGCGACCAGTTCCAGAGCTTTTGGTGCGGATGCCAGAGAAGCCATCGCAGTCGCCGACGCATGCGCGGCACGCTATCAACAGCGAGCGCACGGGTCGACGGCTGTCGCTTCGCGCTCCTCGGCATATGAAGAAGTCAAGAAACGCTGGCGCTTCCCGAACCGTTGCTTACTGCTGTGCCCACGTGCCCTCGCCGTGACCCGGGACGCTCGACGACATGCCGGTGGGCACAGCAGTCTCCAGCTTGCCAATCTGCCGTGCGCGATAGAAGGGCACTGCTTGAGGGGCTGAGTCGAGCCGTGGACTCAGTTGCAGCGCAAGCCCGCCGACCATCGCGACAAGCACTTGCCCGGACTGCTCCCAAAGCGTTTGGAGGGTATACGACGCCAAGAGCACGTGCGTAAGCCACACCATGAGCGCAAAGCTCAACCAGCCGGTGGAAACTGGCAGATCGAGGGACCGAGTCTCCGACACGAGTTGCTTCATCGGGATCAAAACCAAGAGGTAGGTCAGGGCGACTCCGACAAGCCCAAACAACATGATGCCGTCGACGAGCCCAAGATCTGAGTTCTTGATCGAACCGAGTGGGAGTCCAGGGAAGTAATGATACCTAGGGCTTAGGAAGCCGAGCCCGTACAGCCACTTCAGCGGATCTCCGTGTAACAGCGCGAGGAGATCGTGTGCGACGCGGAAGCGGTAGGCCAGGTTCCCGGTGCCGGACGACACCTGCACGATCGCACCACTGAGCCGAGAGAGCGGCTTCGCGGCATATGTACTGAGAACTGACGGGACGACCAGTGCGAGGATCGCCACCAGGCCGGCCGCAAGCACGACGACAACGACTGTTCGGCCCGCCAACTGGCCTCGCGAGCTCGGCACGAACACAAACCACCAGAAGATGACGAGTATCAGCGCGACGGCGAGACTGAGGTAGACCGCTCTTGTCTGTTGAAGGATGAGCGCGGCGGTACTGACTACTGCGAGCAGTCCTCCGGCCCGTCGAATGCGGCGGTCCGGAGCGAGCAACGCGGCCCCCAATGCTACGGCAAAGAGAAGCACAGCTGCTTCGCTCATGAATGCATAGACACGTTGCAGCCCGACGTCACTTACGCGGACCGCCACGGGGTGGACAAGCCACGGTATGGGGTGATGGCTTACCGTGATCACGATCTCGCCTACCGCGTAAAGGGTCGCCCCAGCGCACACCGTGAAGAGCATCTCGCGGCGCTCCTGAGCGTCTGAGAGTCCAAGTGGAAACAAGACGGCTAGTAGGGCAAACGTAAGGAAATTACGACCGAAGCCAACGGCAGCGCTCGTTGGCTCTCCGCCCGAGTGCCATACGGTCACGAACCACCAGATCACGAAAACATAGCCAACTAGCGTCATCGATCGCATCCCCGGCTTCCGTGTCGCACGAGGGACGCGGAACATGAGAAAGACGAGAAGGGCAAAAACCATGTAGTTACTGATGGCGTAGCCGAGCACGAAGTGGTCTGTCGTATCGAAGAACGGCAAACCGTTTTGAGTACCAAGTACCAAGAGGCCGAGCAGGATGCCCTGATGACGCCAAGCGCGAGGGGCTAAAGACATCGGCAGATCACCGAGGATCAGGATTGACGTGCTGCACAGGAAGCGTGGACGCGGCCCGCACGGGTCCAGCTATAGAGCGGGCACTTCGAACCTGCAGTTGATGCGCATGACGCAAGACTAGCGTGCGCTTGCCGTCCGCGGGCCATGGTGCGGACGCGCGCTGAGAGCAGGGATGCGAGAGGCCGAGTACTGCGACGCCGGGAACGTCATGGATCGGCGGGCATCCTCGCGCGAGCCGCCTCTGTTGACCCGGAGGCAGACAAAGCCCGACGGATGCCAAACTGCCGAGCTCGGCAGCTCGCGGGTCACGCGGGCCGCGATCCATTTGCAGACCGCGTTTGGGAAAAGGTGTGGTTAACCACCGGCCGACTTGAGCTGACCGCCGGGACAGCCGCCCTGCCCTACAATCGCAACCGTGAGCTACGGCGCTCGGACGTCTTTCTTCAGGTCCGGAGACATGTCGTCCGATAACGTCCGAGCGAGTAGAGATTCTCTCGCCAACTCGTCACAGCGCGTGCACCAACCCAAGATGAAAGAGGATTTGGACTTTCTCGTGATCGGCGCGACCAAGGCGGGGACCACCTCTCTATTCGAGTACCTGCGCCGGCACCCTGGGATTGCGATTCCCAGCGACAAGGAGGCGCCGTACTTCAGCCGTGATACCACGTTCGCGCGCGGATGGGAGTCGTATTTACAGAGAAACTTTGCATCGGCCGAGCCAAACCAGGCGTGGGGGACAGTCACGCCGGACTATATGGCGGGCAGCGTGTTCGAACGCGCCAGAACGCCCGTTACGGCGGGCGAAGGCTACGGGGAGGTCACCATACCGATGCGCATCCACGAACGACTCCCCTCAGTCCGCATCGTGGCCCTACTGCGGGATCCCGTCGCTCGAGCGCGATCACACCACCTGATGGAGACCATGAACGGTCGAGAGACTCGCGCATTCGCTGACGCAATTGACGAGCAACTCCAACCCAAAAGCCTCGAGTCTGCGCGGGCGCGGCCGACTTACACAAACAGTTACATCGCCTGGGGAGAATACGCGCGAATTCTCGATCCCTATTTCGCACTGTTTCCTCGGGACCAGATCCTGGTTGTGTTTACGCAGGAGCTCGAAGCGACACCCGGCGTAGTTCTACGAAGGGTGTACGAATTCATCGGTGCTGCGCCGGAGTTTGTGCCGGATAACCTTGGGAAGCGCTACCGGGTGGGAGCCTCCACGCGGCGCTTCTCCCGGCTTACGCCGGAAGGCCTTCAACGTGCACTGTCCTCAAACAGCATGTCGCGGTCGGCGTGGCACGCGCTGCCTACGGGTGCTCGCGGGCGTGTCGATCGGGAGTTTCGGCGACTCGCATACCGGTTCGACCTGTGGAACCGACGCTCGATCGGATTGAACGGGCAGGCGACATGCGCCGAGGCTCGCGTGCGAGGACACTTCGACGAGGAGCGCAAGCGGCTGAGTGAGCTCGGGATCTTTCCTCCGTGGACCATGGCAGAAGCGGACAGCGGTTGACGGAGCGAACGGCCGTCGATTCCCGCACGCCAGTGCAGGGACATGAGGCGGCGCAAGCCGGTCGGCCTTCTGTACGCCGAATGGTGGTCGGCGCGTCCGCGACGGTTATGTTGCAGGGCGCTTCGATGGGACTGGGGTTCGTCACGTCAGTGATACTCGCGCGCTCATTGGGGTCGGGTGGGTATGGACGCTACGTTTTCTGCATTGCGTGGGCGGGTCTTCTTGGCACGATCGCTGTGCTCGGCTTCGATCGATTCCTTGTGCGCGGGATGGCCGTGTACGAGGTAGAGGGGAAATGGGATCTCGCCCGCGGCCTGCTTCGCCGCACAAACGAGCTCGTGATCGCCACCTCGATCGTGATGGGCCTCGGCGGGGTCGCCGTGGCGTTGTTGTGGCTGTCGCCGTCCTTGCGATGGCCTTTCGTTCTCGCGCTGCTGTTCGTTCCGCTGAGCGCGCTGACGGCGGTACGACAGGGTGCGATGCAAGCTCTGGGCAAGGTTGTGATCGGACAGATGCCGGAGTACTTGATTCGCCCTCTGGTAATTCTCGTGACCGTTAGTGCTTTGGCGATTCTCGGAGAAGGAGCTCTCACCGCGACGACGGCGGTCGGCGCGAACATCGTCGGATTGGGAGTCGCCTGTGTCGTCGGCGCTCTGCTCCTCAGGCGAGCCATACCGGAGGCGGTGCGCGCGAGTCGTCCTGGTTTTGCCACCCAATCTTGGCTGCGCAGCGCACTACCGATGATGTTGATCAGCGGCGTGTGGGCGGCGAACAATTACGTGGGGACCCTCGTCGTCGGCACACTAGACGGGACTCGGGCTGCGGGTATCTACAGCGTTGTCGAGAAGGGCGCGGGACTCATCGTTGTGTTTTTGGTCGCGGCAAACATGCCCCTCGCACCTGCTGTCGCTCGGTTGCATGCGCGCGGTGATCGCCGTGGCCTCGAACACGCAACCGAACGCATCGCGCAGCTCACGTTGCTGGTGTCAGCACCGGTTGCGCTGGCGTTTGCGCTGTTTCCGGGCATATATTTGGGCATCTTTGGTCCGAGTTTCCTGGCAGGCACCACCGCGTTGACGATCTTGGCTCTTGGCCAGCTCGTGAACGCTGCCGCCGGCCCAGCAGGGAATGTGCTCATGATGACGGGGCACGAGCGCGCCGCAGTGAGCGGTATCGCTCTCGGTCTCCTCGCAAATCTGGTCCTTGGAATAATCCTCGTTCCTCCATTGGGTATCACGGGCGGAGCCATCGGCTTCGCTTCCAGCTTGGTGTTATGGAATTCGGTTCTCGTCGTACTCGCGCGACGGCGTGTCGGCGTCAACGTGACAGCGCTTCGGAGTCTCTCTGTCACGCGCCGGCCACAAAATGGGTGATCAGCAACGGAGATGGTCTCAACGGGTCTGTGCCTGCGGCGGGCGAGAGGTCGCGCGCTGCAGTGCAGCGTCAAATGCCGCGACCATGCTGGAGTAGTCAAATGCACGCACCAAGGCCGAGGCGTGCGCACCCATTCTTCGCGCCAGCACTTCGTCTCCCAGCAGTCGCTCGAGAGCTCGTTGGAGCGCGCGAGTATCTCTCTCGGGGACCACCAGTCCTGTCGTCTCGTGCTGGACGAGCCCTCCGGCGGCGGCACCAACAGCGGTTGAGGCGATCACGGGAATGCCGCTGTGCATCGCTTCGTTGACCACCAGCCCCCAGGGCTCGCGGTCCGTGCGCGTCGTAATGGAAGGGAGGACAAGAAAGGCCGCGCGAGCTAGACGATTGGCCAGCTGTACCTGTGAAAGAGGTCCGAGGACCTCGATCCTAGGATCGATTCCGCTGTGCCGCTCTACCTCGCGGCGGAGAGCCCCATCGCCGATGACGACGAGGCGAGCATCCGGCTCGGAGATCCGAGAGAAGGCCGACAAGAGATCGCGGATGCCTTTGCGCTCCTCGAGTTGGCCGACGAAAACGGCCTCCCGTTGCTGCGGCAGCTCAGGTCGCTGCTTGGCGGCTGACTCGAACAAAGTTCCGTCAACTGCTTGTCCCGCCACGAAAATCTTAGACGGGTCGACATTCTGGTCGAGTACGAGAAACCGCTTGACATGCTCACCGTACGCGACGATCGCCTCAGACTGGCGGTAGAGCAGTCTCGTCATCGGGGCCGTCAGCTGGTGGAGACGAGTCTCGGGGTGATACCACATCCCCGTCCACAGGATGAGAGGCAGACGGCGACTTCGTGCTAGCGCCACCACCCACGGCGTCATCAGCTTACCGTTCAGGCATTTGACGACCGCGTCATAGCGATCCCGCCGGAGGCGCCAAGCGAGATCTGGGACAAATGCCTGGCCCCCAATGGTCCAACGCCGGTACTCGTCGGCGCCATCGACCCCATCCTCGCCCACATCCTGAAGAAGGTAGGGGGTTACGTAGCGCTCAGACCCAGGGGAAAAGAAGAAGAAGTCGATCTCGTGCCGACTCGCAAGCGCTCTGAACAGTGGCTGACGATAGTAGGGGGCGAGATTCGTTATGAAGGCGACTCTCACCGAGCGAGCACCCGACGGTAATGCTGCAAAACGCTCGCGCCAATCGCCGGCCAACCGAGATCGGTAAGAGCGTACTGCCGAGCGGCGTTGCCTAGCTGGTCACACCGTGTGGGGTCCTGCTCTGCGATACGCATTGCCGCCAAAAGCGCATCGGCGTCGCCAGCCGAAACGAGCATCCCGCGGCCTCGCAACGCGCCGGCAACTTCTCCGACATCCGTGCTGACGACACATCGGCCGTGTGTCATCGCGAGGACAAGGCTGGCGCTGTGCGTGGCGTCCGGGAATGGAAGTACGACTTGCGTTGCCGCGCTGATCACCAGGTCAAGCACGCGGTGAGGCACGGGTCTGTCGGCCAGTCTCCAATCGATCGAACCGTCGCCAGGCGCGAGGGCCTTGAGCTGGCGCAGGTAGCCGAGGTCAGGCGCGTAGCCGGCGATCAGCAGGCGCGCGCCGGACGACTGGCGCCGAAGCGCGGAGAACGCTGAAACTAGGAGTTCGACACCCTTTCTCGGCGCCAGTTGGCCCACCCAGGCAAAGACAGGGCCATTGGGCGGAAGGCCGAGCTGCTCGCGGGCCGTTCGGCGGTCATATCGGGTGATCATGTGCTCGTAATTGCCAATAGGCAGGACGTGGCCCTTGGTGGTGACGCATGGGTACGCGGCTTGTAAACGCTTGAGCATGGAAGGTCCCGTGGCGAACACCACGTCGGCAAGTTCGACCAGACGTCTTTGCGTGGCGACGTGTGGGAGCGGCGAGCCGATTCGGTCGCCGGGGTTCTGCGCCGTGTAGGCCAGCGGAATGCGGTAGACGCGCTTTGCCGTGAGGGCGTGAAGCTCGTCCATTGGCGTTTGCCACTGGATATGCACGAGATCCGGGCGCGACAACGCGAATAACTTGTGGCTCGTTGCTATGCCGACGACCGCATCAAATCCCTTCGCGACGCGTTGCCCGGGGACGCCGTTCCTCGGATAGAGGGGCCTGGTGTCGTGAGCGGCGGCATGTGCCGGACCACCCACCAAGACGTCGATGCCGTTGGCGCGAAGGCCAGCTGCAAGGCCCAGGGTGTAGCCGTTCATGACAGCCCTGTCCGCAAGAACGACCCGCATTTCAGCCTCGGATGACGAGTCCGACCATCCAACCGCCGAGAACGCCACGAAATGCGAGGGCCGGCTTCTTTCTCCGCAGGAGAGCGAAAAATGCCAGGAGCTCTCGTGGAGCTGACAGGCGCAGTGCGGCGAGGCGGCTCCGCCCGCACGTGATGCGCAGCATGAAGGGCAGGTTTCGTGCTCGGTAATAGGTACCCACGTATCCAGCGGACGTCGCCCCGCCGAGATGCTCGAAAACTGCGGTGGGCGCGACTTCGAGCTTCCACCCCGCTCGAACTGCGCGAATGCTCCAGTCGACGTCCTCGTAGTAGCAGAAATAGCGGGCGTCAAACATGCCGATCTGCTCGACGGCCTCGCGCCGGACCAACATCGCCTCGCCGCTGATGTAGCCGGTGACGAGGGGGCTCGTTCCAAGTGACCCCAACTGGGCGCCTGTGCGAGGAAACTCGGCGCGTCCAGTCTCGTGATCGAGGGAGCAATCGGCGTGGAGAACCCGCCGGGTGTACCGCTGAACGACGGTTGGTCCGACGGCCCCGATTGTTGGTGAGGCGGCGAGCCGGGCCAATAGCGTGCCCACGCTGCCGGGATCGGGGAAAGCATCGTTGTTCATGATGAGGATGGCGTCAAACCCCGCTCTCACCGCTTCGGACACCCCTTCGTTACAGCCCCCCGCGTATCCGAGATTCCTCGGATTCACGACGAGCGTGGTGTGACTATCGGCGAGTCGCGCGAGGATCTCCTGGTCGGCTCGTCGTGAGTCATTGTCTACGATATACACGTGGTCAACTTGAGCTCGAACTCCGGCCACGCATTCGGCCGTCAGATCAGCCTGATTCCAGTTGGGGATCACTGCTGCCACACGAATACGCATCGGCGAGTCGCTGGCTGAGGGACGGTTACCGGCCATGACGTCTCACAGAATTGGACCGGGCCGATACCCAGGCTGCGACTCCGTAGCCGACGGCCGGTTGGCCGAGGCCCCTGCGTTGGAAACGACCGGATGCCTCAACGAGTTGAGCCACGCGGCAGGCGATCTCGCTCTCGGTGTAGCGCTGCTGAACCATTTGGCGAGCCTGGTCTGCGCGCACGAGAGCGTCGGCATACGAGGTCCAGACCTGAAGTAACGCCCGTTTCAGGCTTTGCGAGTCCACCGTTCGAAGTGGTGTGATGTAACCGTCGCGTGCGAAGGCGCCGAGCCCGCCGACCATCGAGGCGATGACGGGAATGCCGGCATTCATGGCCTCGAGGACAGCCATAGGCATCCCCTCCGAGTGGCTCGGAAGGACAAGAACGTCGTGCTGCTTGAGGAGCAGCGGGATTTCGGTCGGCGGTGCGGGGGGATGGACAGCCACATTGGGGGGTAGCCGCATATTCCGCGAAAGGTCGCCGAGCCCGAGGTTACGATCGCGGTAGATCCAATCTCCGACCGCTGTCACGGCAAGCGCGTCGAGGTCGCGTACGGCCTCGCAGAGGATGTCGAAGCCTTTCGCACGGGACAACTGCCCGAGAAAGAGGACACGGAATGGGACCTGCGGTGATTGGGACGGACGCGGCGAAACGAAGGTGCGCGGCGCAACATTGCCCACTGCGAGCATGGGCTGCCTTACGCCGACGGAGCGCAATTCCTCGCACTGGGCGTCGTACAGGCAGGCAATGCCGACAACACGCGCGAACGCCAGCCGCATGAGAACGCCCCGAACTCCGCCAGCTGCGATGAGCGATCCATAGGCTCCGCCGTGAAGATAGGCGATAACAGGCATTTTGGCCGCCCCGATGACCGTGAGATCTCTCAGCAGCCCCGGTACGTTCTGGGAAACCGGGACGTGCGCGACGTCGCTCTGGTTGGAGCGGACCGATCTCAGCACCTGGGCTAGCCGGGTCACCTTCTGCGTGGAAGGACGGCCGCGGTCGTTGTTTGAGCTAGCCACGGATGTGTCGATCCACGCGACCGGTCCGAGCAGGGCAAGCGCCGCTCTGAGGCCGGCCGTGGCAGTTTCCATGCCTGACCAAGGGGGTCCCGCAGGACCGACGAGCAGCGAGGAGAATGATGGTCCGGGAGGCTGCGAGGCCGTTTCCTCAGCGTTGGTTAGGGGCATCTCGAGCGTCGTGAGGCGTCCGTGCTTTGCGTTCGGGACGTTTCCGCAGAGTGGAGGGCGTCGAGGGTGACGGCCATGGTCGCGAGCGGGTCCGGCGAGAAGAGTTGTCCTGACTGCGCGGTAACGCGCGTGTAGAGGTCCAGAGCCTGAGCCTCATGGCCCTTATCCCTGCGCCTCGAACGAATGCTGTTCCTTCGAGCACCGTCAAAGAGAGTAAGACGCGTGAAGTCAGAGAGGATGGCGGAGCGCCCGCCGGCGTGGGCCTCTGAGTACTCTTTCTGGACCGCGCCAGCGCCCCCGGCTGCGTAGAAAACCGAAGCGAGGGAGCCGTCGTCGAACGAGAGGGTGACAGCGAAGCGCTGAGCGGCAGCGAGTGGCTGCGTGGGCTGTGGCGCCATCGTGCAGGACACCGTGGATGGAAGAGTGCCCACGAGCCAAATTGCAAAGTCGACGAAGTGGCATCCCTCCGCGATGAGCCTGCCGCCACCGTCATCAAGCTGATTGACCCAATGGGTCGCTTGAAGCGGCCCTGCGCTAATTCTGTATATGACTTCGAGTGGCTCGGACCGGTCCGCGAAGTGCGCGCGCATACGAGCGGCAAGCGGTGCGAAGCGTCGGTTAAAGCCGACCGCCAGGAGCCCGGGGGCGTCAGCGCGCGCAGCGTGAAGATGGTTAAGCTCGTCGGCCGTGATAGCGGGCGGCTTTTCCACAAACACGTGCTTACCGGCCCGGAGAGCACGTGCAGCGAACTCTGCGTGAGTGGCATGGCGAGTGGCGACGGCGACCAGATTGACAGCATCGCTCGATAGGACGGCATCGACTGTGTCGACGCGAGCGAAACCAAAGCGCTTGCGAGCGGCTGTGGCGCTGAGACCGGTTGCACTGGCGATCGTGACGAGCTCGAACCCCGCGTTTTTCAGCGACGGGATCAGCATCCGCTGAGCAAAGCTTCCGGCGCCAAGTACACCCACCGCATTGCCTGGCGTCACCGCCGGAGAGCCACGTACCGCCGAGCGCACCGCATCGGCTGCCGAGGCTGCAAATTCCAACGACTCTGTCTTTTCGTAGGTGAGGAGTACGCCAAGTGTCGAACCCGTCGCCTGCGCGAGCGAGTCGTAGGCGCTTGGCGCGTTGTCGACGGCAAGTCTCTCGGTTACGAGACGCGAAACGTCAATCCGGTGGGTGGCGATCAGGTCGACAAAAGCCTGCATGTTGCGGCGCTCGGTCCAGCGGACGTACCCGATCGGGTAGTCGAGGCCGCGCTCTTCATACTCGGCGTCATATCGACCAGGGCCGTATGACCGCGACAGGCGCAGATCGAGCTCCTTCTCGTACCAATCGGCCCTATCCAGCTCTAGACCGACGTCGCCGACGACGACGACACGCGCGCGATCCCGAGCGATCGCGGCGGCGAGCGCTATCGGATCCGACGATGTCGTAGCCGCGGTGATGAGAATCGCGTCGCATCCTGAAGCGTCGGGCGGGATGGCGTCGGTCGCGAGAGCGGATCGAGGATAGGCGTGGTCGACTGCCCCATTCTCCTTCGCCCGTACCGTTGCCTCATGATCGAGATCGACCCCAATGACAAGACAACCGGCCGCACGGAGGATCTGACCAGCCACCTGACCCACGAGTCCGAGTCCGACCACCGCGACCCGTTCACCGAGCCGCACATCCGCCTGTCGCACCCCGTGGAGTGCGATGCTTCCGATGGTCGTAAATGCGCCTTCTTCGAACGTGACATCGTCGGAGAGTCGCGCGCAGAGGTTGGCAGGGACATAGTTGATCTCGGCATGCCAGGCGTAGTCGGCTCCTGCGCACGCGACACGGTCACCAACGGTGAGGTCTCGCGCGCGCGAGCCAACGGCGATCACGACTCCGGATGAGGAGTAGCCGAGACTTCCGGGCTGGTCTAACCGGATTCGGACTGCGTCGATCGCTTCGGAGATGCCGTCTCGTCGAGCCTTATCGATGACCTTGCGCACCTGGTCGGGCCGTGATCGAGCTTTGCCGAGAAGGCTCTGGCGCCCTGTGATCACCTTCGCCCGTTCCGTGCCGGCGCTGAGCAGGCTCGCTCGCACGTCGACCAGAACCCCCTCGGGGCGGAGCTCTGGAGTTGGCACGTCGATCACCTCAATAGAACCATCCCGAAGACGCTGGGTGACTTGTTTCACAGCGTTGCCTCATCCGTCGCTGGAGGCGTGGGTGAGCGGAGAACCAGTGAGAAAGAGGACGGTTGCCGTAAACCTCGAAAGACTTGACGGGATAGCTGGAAGCGCGCCTCGTAGAACTGTACGTGGCGTAGAACTTCCCATCCACGGTCTGAGGCAAGACTTGCCACCTTGGCATCGTCCACGCCAGTAAGCGCGTGTCGTTCGGCGAGGCTCCCAACGTTGTCGACGTTCTCCGAGGTGGAACGCCCAAGCCTTGTCACCCGACGCCGGACGCGTGAGAGAAAGTGGGTGAAGTCGTGAGTAGCGAGGTGAACGACGTAGTCCACGGCTCGGACGGTCAAACCAAGGCGTCCCACCCGTGTGGGATCGAAAATCGTCACGATGACCCCTCCGGGGGCGACATGATCCATCGCGAGCCGCATAACATCGCAATAGTCGTCGAGGTGATGGAGCGCGGACGAAAATACGATCAGATCCCATGTTCTCTCGTCGGCTCTGAGGAACGCTGCGATCTCATCGACGATCGTGTCGGGGAAATAACCCGCTGCGCGCGCCTTGCTCTCGTAGATCGCCAACATGTGGGGCGAAATGTCCGCGGTGAGCGGGGTTATACCCATCTGTAGGAGCATCAGGGACGCGTTGCCCGATCCACCGCAGGCATCGAGCGCGCGAGGGCGGTCTCGTGCGTGCATTCGACTCACTGCGAAGCGAAGAGTCTTCGCGAAGACGATCAGTCAGCCGGGGATCGATGATGCAATCCTCGCTGGTGTCGTAAGTCTGGGCCGCTTCGCGTAGAACTCGCGGTTCGCCTCGGCAGCGTTGGTCATCGCCGTCATCCGACGACCTCGTGGGCGCCCCGGCCGATCCAACCTCGGGCTGTTTGTCAATGAACTGCCGCTGCCAGAGCTCGAGCGTCAGCAGCGCCCAAATGCGTAGCGCGTTGTCCTCGCGCGAGCAGCGGAAATCGTCAACCAAACCCTTCACTGCTGCTGGATCGAACAGCCCCCGCGCGCGCACGCGCTCTTCGGAAAGCAGATCGTCGACCATTGGGCGGAGACCGCCGACGAGCCACGAGCGGATGGGTGCCCCGAATCCGGCCTTGGGGCGCCAGATCACCTCCTTCGGGAGGCGATTCTCCATCGCGCGTTTGAGGATGTACTTACGGGTCATGCGTCTCAGTTTCAGGTCGGGCGGGATCCGTCCGGAGAGTGCAACCAGTTCGTCATCGAGCAGCGGGACTCGAACCTCGGTCGATGCAGCCATGCTCATCTTGTCCGTGTACGTGAGGTTCAGGCATGGAAGGAACGTCTTCATGTCCAGGTAAAGGACCTGGTTGAGCCAATGCTCTCCCGAGACCCTTGCGAGATAGTCGCGATGGCGGCGAAACGGGTCGTGGTGTACCAGCTCGGTGCGAAGGTCGGCGGAGAGGATGTCCGGCAGTTCGTCCGGCCGGTAATAGGAGCAGTAGGCGAGGTAGCGGTCGTGGGGCGGAAGATCGATCCCGCGCAACAGTTTTAGGGCGTTTCGCCGAGGCGCGCGCAGCCGTCCAGGAGCGCCGATCCCTACGCGTTTCTCGATGAGGCCTTTAAGGCCTTTGCGCGCCGACAACGGTAACGCGTCGGCCACAAGCGCCATACGCGCTGCGAGATGGCGCGGATAGCCTGCGAAGACCTCGTCGCCTCCCATGCCGCTGAGGATCACTGTTAACCGCTCGCTGGCTGCGTTGCAGATCAGATAGGTGGCGAGCGCTGCTGGGTCAGCGACCGGCTCATCCATGTGCCACACGAGGCTGGGCAATAGTTCCTCGGCGTCGGGATGGAGCGTCTGCTCGTGGTGCTCGACATCGAACAGCCCGGCAACGAGGCGAGCGTATCGGACGTCATCGGGAACGACGTCGTGAGCGAGATCCTCGCGTGTGAATCCCACGGTATAGGCCACCGGCCGCTCTCCGGTTCGGGCGAGCTCAGCCACGATTGCGCTTGAATCGAGGCCGCCGCTGAGGAAGCTACCGAGCGGGACGTCGGACACTCGCTGCCGTCTGACGGCCGTGGCGACCGTGTCGGCGACCGTGGTGCTCCAATCCGCCTCGGTGCGGCGCTCGGGCGCGAAGGTCATATCCCACCAGGCGCGGACACTGAGCCGGCCGTCTTCACACGTTGCGAGGTGCCCCGGCGGCAGCTTCATGACGCCATCGAAGAGGGTGTCCGGATCGGGAACCCACAGGAAAGTGAGGAAGTCAAGGAGCATGTCCGGGCGCAGCCGCGGCGCGGGCAGAGCCGGCAGGAGCGCCTTGATCTCGGACGCGAAGTAGAACTGTCCCGCTGTCTGCGCGTAGTAGAGCGGTTTGACGCCAAGCCGGTCGCGCGCAAGGAAGAGACTCCCGGCGAGCGAGTCCCAGATGGCAAAGGCGAAGATTCCGTTGAGCCTCTCTAACGCAGCTGGCCCTTTGCGGGCGAATAGTTCGACCAGAACCTCTGTATCTGTGCGCGACCTGAACCGATGTCCATCGCGCTCAAGGTCGGCCCGCAGTTCAGGGAAGTTGTAGATCTCGCCGTTGTAGGTGAGCCAGTAGCGGCCGGTGGCATCGGACATCGGCTGTGCCCCCCGTTCGCTCGTGTCGATGATGCTCAGGCGCCTATGCCCTAGTGCGGCGCCCGGCAGGCCCCTGGCCGGCTTGAAGAGTCGAACGCCGCCGCCATCAGGTCCACGATGGACCATCATCGACGTCATGTTGTTGATGATCCGCTCGTCGACCCGGCCGACGATTCCACAAATTCCACACACGTCAGACCACCCGGTAGCCGATAGGTGTCTGGTTGGATCCTACGTGCGGGGGTGCAACGGTTGCGTCCTCCGCCCTCACCGTTCGCGGGGCTGGCCCGAAAGGGCCGGGGGAGCGCCAGATGACGTCTCCGGGGTGCCACCGATTGCTCCGTTGCCCTCGGCAGACGAGCCATTCGCGGTGTACGCCGAGTAGTCGTAGCTATAGGCGTAGCCCTCAAGACGCCCACGAGACCGTTTCATACCGTTCGCCACGACGCCGATTACCGGGGCGTTCGCGCTGGCCAGAGTCTCGCGCAGACGTTTTGCAACATCCATCCGATTCCGGCCGAGGCGACTGACTACCAATACGCCATCGGCACGAGAGACCAGCGGGAAGGCGTCCGGGAGCAACGCGAGCGGCGGGGTGTCGATGATGACGAGGTCATACGTGTTCCTCGCCGATTGGAGGACCGATTCCATCGCCTGGCTCTCGATCACTTGTGGAGGGTTCGGGGGCAAAACCCCTCCAGCCACGAGGACATCGAGCCCTGCGTGCATGTCTCGTTTGCTCGCGACCTCGACCCGTTGGACGGCGCTCTCGAGCGACTCGGCGCCAACCAACACCTCCGACAGGCCAGGTTCTTGATCGATGCCGAAGTTTCTAGCGACCATTGGCCGCCGGAGATCCGCCTCAATGAGTAGGACGCGCGAGCCAACCATCGCCGTCGCGGTCGCGAGGTTGCGAGCTACGGTGGTCTTGCCGTCGCCTGGTGTCGCCGATACGACCACCACCACTCGGAGCTCGCGATCCACGTTGAAGTACCTGATGTGAGCACGAAGAAGGCCGAAGATCTCAGCCTCATTGGGAGGCAGAACCCCGATTGGTGAGCCTTTGGTCGCCTGCGGAATCCTGAACGCAGAGCTCTCCGGCACGATGCCCACGACTGGAACCCCATACACATCCTCGAGATCGCCCGGCTCCCTTATGCGCTGATCGACTCGATTCAACAGGAACGCCAGACCAAGCCCCAGGAGTAGGCCGAGAATTCCACCGAGCACGGTATTGCGCGCCACCTTGGGTGATGATGGCGAAGACGGGATGCTCGCCGGCTGCTCAAGCCGGACGTCGCTCGACTGGAGCTGACCGAGAATCTGCAGTGAGTTGGCGCGGTCCAGCAGGTCCGTTCCCTGCAGACCTCTCTGCTGCGCGGGGGTGAGTGCCTTGTACTGGAGGTTCAGCGCTTGAACCGCCCCTGCGTAGTAGTTCGAATTCGTGCGTTGACTATTGGCGACGACTTGCGATGCATACGCATTCGCAAGCGTGGCCGCCAGCCTGGGCGACGCTGACGTGGCTGACACTGTGGCCAAATCCGTATCGCCGACCTGATTGACACTGACGCTCGCGGCAACCTGTGACGGAGTGACCTCGTGTCCGACCGCGGATGACGTGTTTGCCGCCACGAGTGGCAACGTCGCGAGCCGCAGGTTTGTGTCGGTTTGTGACTGCGGGTCGAGATTGTTGACGACCTGAAGCCCCGCCGCTTCCTGATCGAGCTGGGCATTGCGGAAGTACACCTCAGCAGAGGACGTGTACTCCTTCTGCTTGGCCTTGGAGTACGCAAATGCCGCACCAGCGCCAAGAACGACGCAAAACACGACCAACCATGCGCGGCGCCGGGCAACCCGAAGGGCGTTCGACACATCTCGGCTTGTCGTCTCTTTCTGCAACCCTTTTCCTACCGCTCGAGTGAGCGCCGCGGTGATGCCCCTATCCGTGTCGGGCGATCGCCTGGCCGAAGTCCGCCTTGCTCAACCTCGTCTTGCATAGTCGACTCAACCCCAGAAGTGCTCGACGCAGGTATAGCAGACGTCCTCTGCGCCGCGGTCCGTCCCCAGTCAATGCTTATCGAATCTTGATGCCGTCGATCGGAGGCGGCCAAAGCCTCCGGGGGAGCATCCAGTCCATTCTCAGCGCAGAAAGCGCGGTTCACGGCTGTCGATGCCGTCAACCGGTACGCCAGGATCCGCAGGCTGGCCATCAACCCTCACCGCGCGCCTGAAGTGCGGCCTGCGACGAGGTCGGCGCCCGGACCGCTTCGAGCGTGCTCAGAGCAGAGTACATCCATGCCGTCGACCAGCGAAGAAAAGGGATTCGGCGGGTTCGGCCCCTTCGCCGCTGATAGGCGAACGACCCGTCCGGAAGGGCGAGAGCGCTGATGGAGCGCTGTGCTGCGATGGCGGCCCGGTCCGGATTGCCCAAAGCACAGAGCGTGATGATCGCCTGCGCGCATGCGGTCGCGTCGAGCGGGTCCGAGCGGTTGTCGTAGTACTTCGGCGTCAGGTCGGAGGCGAAGAACCGATCGCGGTAGTAGCGCCAGCCCTTTTCCAGGGGCAAATCTACGGAGTGGTCTCCAGAATGGATGCGGTAGGCGTTGAGACATTCGAGCACGTATCCCGTATGAAAGTTGTCAGCCCACGTCCGCGCGTCGTTTGCAGAATATGGCCAGGCGCCGCTCGGCTTCTGATGCGACAGCACGAAGCGCACCGAGCGTGCGGCGGACTCGAGGAGCTCGGAGGAAGCGCCGAGGGCGTGTGCTTGCGCGAGCAAACGCGATCCCTTCAGGGTTGCGTTCAGAACTGCCTGCCGATCGACCGGCGAGTATGACCAGCAGAACGCTTCATCTGAACTGTCAACGCGGTTAAGGTCCTGAAGCACGAACTTAACTGCATCCAGAATCAGCTCGCGCGCTATCTCCAAGCCAAAGACGTCGTAAGCGGTCCATAGAGCATTCGTAACGATTCCGGTCGCAACGACAGTCGGCGTATTAGCTGGGATCGATGCGTAGCGTGCCTCCCAGTCGAACGGATAGCCCCAGCAGATCCCTGAGTAACCGGGCGATGATGTGGCGACGAGACGCTCCACAGCTAAGCGGGCATTCTCCAGTCGTTCGGGCGCGCTCCGGGGATTGCTCCGTGCGCGGTGCGCCTGGCCCTGGAGATACAGACCGATGGAGACAGGGTTGAGTTGGCGGTCGATTCGCAAGAGCGGCCGCAAGTTCCATGGCGAGCGCTTCAAAGTCTGCTGCGCCCCGAAACGCACGAGGCGATTGGAGCGGAGTACCGGCAAGCTAAACAGCGGGGAGCAAAGCGCGTCGTAGGGATCCCAACCTCGAAGTTTCTGTAGCTCGAGGTGCCGCTCCGTTCGATCGAGCACCCCGACGAAACCTGAGCCTGTGTGTCGCTCGGAAGTCGCCGTCACGAGAGACCGTTTCTCCGAGTAGTCCGTCCATCGACGAGCTCTCGCAACACCAGCAGAACGAAACGCGTATTCGTGGTGGCGTATCGCCTCGCGAGTCTCCGCGGCTCCTGAAGAAGGCGGAACAGCCATTCCAGCCCCAGCCGCTGGAAGACAGAAGGCGCCCTCTTGCGCACCCCGGCGATCACGTCAATCGAGCCGCCTACTCCCATCGTGAACGGGACACCGATGGTCTCGCGGTGACGGGCCAAGAAGTATTCCTTGCGTGGAGAACTCATGGCCACAAAGAGCATGTCCGGCCGAGCGGCCGCAATCTCCGTGGCGATGACATGCTCGTCCGACTCGTCGTAGTAGCCGTGGCGGTAGCCGGCGATTGCCAGTCCCGGATGCAGAGCGCGGATCTCGCGCGACCGCGCGCTCCAGCACATCAGGTTTCGCGCCCAGCAAGTAAACGCGATAGCCCCGGGCCGCCGCCAATGCCAAAAGGCTCTGCATCAAATCGATGCCAGCAACGCGCTGCGGCAAGGGATCGCGGAAAAGCCTCGACGCCCAAACCACCGGCTGCCCGTCAGCAGTGATCAGTTCGCACCGGCTCACGCTGTCCCGAAGGAACGCGTCGTCCCGCATCGCCACGAGTTTCGCGACGTTGATGGCCATGTGCTGGGCGTAGCCGCGCTGCTCGATTACCTGCTGGCAAACCGCAACGGCTTGATCGAGGTCGAGCCGGTCGATCTTGCAGCCGAGCACACTCGCTCGGTCGGGACCACGGCGTGTAGGCGCCGGAACAACGTACCGGTCGCGCGTCAGGGAGCTGGCCGCGCTAGCGGGAATCGGGCTGACCCCGCTGAGAGGCACCGCACGTCCCTGAGTATTCGCGGCCGGGCACCGCTAAAAGCCCTTACCGCTGAGGACGTAGGGAATCGTGCGCAAGAGGATCTTGACGTCGAGCCACAGCGACCAGTTGCTCACGTACAGGTAATCGATCCGCGCCATCTCCTCGAGCGGGAGACGCGCTGACCCGAGGATCTGCCAATGGCCCGTCATTCCGGGCGTCAGATGCAGGCGTCGGCGGCGCCATCCTTCAAGAAGGCTGTCCTCGTCAATCACGAGCGGCCGTGGACCGACGAGGCTCATCTCACCACGCAGCACATTGAGCAGCTGCGGCAGCTCGTCCAGCGACATGCGGCGAAGCAAACTGCCAACCCGCGTGATGCGGGGGTCCTTTGCGATCTTGAACAGGCCATCTGCCTGGTTGAGGTGCCGGAGCTCATCCTTGTGCTCGTCGGCATCCTGGACCATCGTGCGGAACTTGAGCATCTGAAACGCGCTTGCCGTCGCGGCCGATGCGGTCCTGACGGAAGAGAACCGGGCCGCGAGAATCCAGCTTGATCAGCACAGCGATCAAGCTCAGAACTGGGGCGAGGAACAGCATGCAGAGGCTCGATCCAACGATGTCCGAGGACACGTTTTGTGAGGCGGGAACCTCGTCCGAGCCGAGCGGACGAAGCGAAAGCAGAGGCACGCCCTCCACGTCGTCGAACTGGCTGGAGGAGCCAACCACCTGAAGCACGCGCGGCAAAACGCTGACCTTGAGGCCGAGGGACGTCGCGGCGTGCACGATCCCGATGACACCGTCCTCGTCGGAAGTATCGGGCGTGACGATGATGCGATCGACACCGAGGGGCGCCACAACCTGGCGAAGCTCCTCGGCGTCGAGGTCAGCGGGCATGCTGGTGCCGGGCTCGGAGGGCACAATCCGCGCCACCACGACGGCATGCAGCGAGCGTCGGCGCGCGAATTTCAGCTGCATCCAAGCGCACGACGCGTCATCACCGATGACCAAACACCGCTCGGGTGCCGTGATGCGCCGCGAGAACCATCGCGCGGCGGTCCGCAGCACCAGAAGAAGCAGGAACGACGACGCCCAGATGACGGCCAGCTCCACCCTATTGCGGTACCCGCTGACCACTAACCCGTCGATCAGCCAGGCCACGAGCGAGAAAAACGTGGCCAGCTGGAACAGCGCAGGACCCTCGTCGAGTGTCGACTTCCGGACGAGGAGGTCCTCACGGTTATACGTTCCCAGAGCTTTGCTCATCAGGACGATTAGCGGGATCGCGCCAAAGATCGCGACTGACGTGCGCTGCTGCCCGACTACGAGGAACGCCAGAAGGGCGGCGCCGGCTGCCGCGGTCGCGTCGGCGATGGCGAGGGCCCTGCGGTAGACCACATCGCGCTCGGCGCTTGCGAAGCGGCCGCGTTTGGGTTTGTGCGCGACGTCGTCCTGAGACGCTGCAGCGACCAGTGCTCCGTCTAGTCGTGTCGCGCCATAAATCGGTGATTCGGTCCAATCCTGCGAAAGCGTGCCGCTACTTGAATTCAGCAAAATTTCCCCAACCGCGTTCAAACGTGCCAATTTCTCCAGCCCTCTAATGGCTGTGCGCATCCCTAACGCAACGCTCGGCGAATGGCCCCGGATGACCATCGTGGCCTACATCAGCTCTCCCGCCCTGTTGCTTGCGAAATATGCGTCCACGAACCGCAGGCCCCCCGGCCACCAGAATTGCCGCGGCGGTGGTCTATCACATTCATGCCCGTCGGTGGTCCGTCGCGGCCTTGCTGCGGCAAACAGCACGGCTCTCGCAATGAAAGCACCCAAACGGCAGAGCGCGACCGGTGCCCGCAGCATCACGAAATACCTTGTCCCCGTGCCCTGATGCCCTCAGAGCACATCCTCTCCCTGGTAGATGTCGCCCACGACCGGCCGATTGCCCTACGCACGCGACAGTCTAGATGATTCTGGAGAGTCATTGGAAGCGCCTTGCGCCATGCATGGGTAGGCTTGTCGTTCAGGGGCCGCGGGAGATCGAGGAATGAGCCGAGGACAAGCAGAATTCGCGCGCGTCTATGAGGAACACGTGTGGCGCGTGTACGGATTCCTGGCGTACCGCCTGCACGACCGTGACGTGGCCGAGGACCTCACTCAGGCCACGTTCGAGCGGGCGCTGAGGGCGTGGAGCAGGTTCGATCCCCGGCGTGCCTCGGAATTGACGTGGCTGCTGGCGATCGCGCGCAATTTGCTGATCGACCATCACCGCAGAGACAAGTCCGATCGCAACGAGCCAATCGACGAGCGGCTCCTGCCGAGGGTTCCCGGACCCGAGCAACGGGCTCAGGCCGCACCAGAGCTGTCCGACGCTCTGGCACAGCTGAGCGACCGCGATCGCGAGGCATTGGCGCTGAGGTTCGGTGGCGACTTGACGGGTCCTGAGATCGCCGAGCTCATGGACCTGACGCTGGCCAATGTTCAGCAAATTCTGTCCCGCTCCCTGCGCAAGCTGCGGACGCTGCTCGAAACGGGCGCAGATGGCAATCCACACGGCCACCCGACGTCAGCGATCGGACAGCCGGAGCGTATTCCCCACCGATGGAGTCCGTAGCCACCCGCAGCACTGTTCCCGGGACGCGCATGCTCCGCCGCGTCGATGGAGCTACGCTCAGCATCTGGGCGCTGGTCGGGACGATCGTCCTGTATCTGGCGATCGACGGCGGGGGCTACGACATCGTCGTTCGCAGCCAGGTCGGCGTTGTCGTCTGGTGGGTGGTATTGATCGGCGCTGCGTGGGGGGTATTGCCGGCGGGACGCCTGAGTCGTGCCGCCTGGATTGCTCTCACGCTGTTCGGCGCCTTTGTGGTCTGGACGGCGCTCGCCTCGACGTGGTCTGAGAGCTCTGAACGAAGCCTCCAGGATCTATCGCTTGTTGCGTGCTACCTCGGCATCCTGCTGCTCGGGCTGGCGGTCTACCGGGAACGCTCGCGGGCCATTCGCCACGCGGTCGGCGCGCTGAGCGCGGCGGTGGTCGTGGTGGCGGTCCTAGCCCTTCTCTCGCGCTTGCGCCCCGATCTGTTTCCGGCCGCCCAGCAGACTGGATCGTTTCTACCTGGATCCGGGGACCGCCTCAGCTGGCCACTCAACTACTGGAATGCGCTCGCCGCGCTGATGGCCCTGGGGCTGCCGCTGCTACTTGGCATCTCGACCTCCGCGCGCAATCTTCGCACGCAAGCGGCGGCGGCGGGTGGCATTCCGGCCGTCACGCTGTGCGGATATTTGACCTTCTCCCGGGGCGGCGCGATCGCGGCGGCGGCTGCCGTGGTCGTGTTCATCGCGCTCGCGCCGGAACGTGTTCCGAAACTGGCGACCGTACTCGTGAGCGCCGCGGGGAGCGCGGTGCTGATCGTCGGATCGGTCCACCGCGGTGCCATCGAACAGGGCCTCGCCAATGGTGCTGCCAGGCACGAAGGCTCGACGTTGCTCCTCGCCACGGTGCTCGTGTGCGTCGGAGTGGCTGTCATCCAGGCCGGGATTGGGCTCGCGGTACGCCACGGGGCACCTCTTCGCGTGCCCACGGTTTCAGTTTCAGTTAGCCGCCCGCGCGTGCTGCTTGGAGCCGGCGCGGTCATTTGTGTGATCGCGGCGCTGGTCGCTGGGGTGCCGACGGCTCTCTCGCACGCTTGGAGGGACTTCAAAAATCCGACGGCGGCGATCCTACGCGAGGACTCGATCGGCCGTTTTGGCAGCGTCAGCGGGAACGGTCGCTATGAGTATTGGAAGGTCGCGGTTGATGCAACCAGTGGCCATCGTCTCCTCACCGGAAACGGGCCGGGGACGTTCCAGCTCGTCTGGCTGCCCCGCGCCCCCTTCGAAAGCTACGTCCAGGACGCCCATTCGCTGTATGTCGAGACGCTATCCGACGTGGGAATAATCGGCCTAGCGCTCCTCGTGGCCTTTTTGGCGGTGGTGCTCAGAACCGCGCTGAGGACAGTCGTCCGGTCCCGATTTGACGCACGAACCCAGGCGGCCGGTCTGACTGCGGCTTTGGTCGCATTCTGCGTGTCCGCCGCATTCGACTGGATCTGGCAAGTGCCGGCTCTACCGGCTGCGTTTCTCTTGTTGGCGGCAGCGGCGCTGGCGCCGAGAGTCGAGAAGCCCGCGTCCGTGGAGGCCTCGTTCCGGGCGATCCGTGCAGGTCTCGGGGTTGTCGCAGTCCTCTGCCTCGTGGCGATCGCGGTCCCACTCGCCACCACGAATGCGGTGCGCAGCAGTCAGGCCGCGTCGGCTAGCGGAAATCAGACGCTCGCTCTCGCGGACGCACGCGCCGCCGTCCGAGTCGAGTCTGGAGCTGCCTCGCCTCAGATCCAGGCAGCCCTGGTAGAGGAGCTTCAGGGCGACCCGCAGGCCGCGCTTATCTCGGCTCGCCGTGCGGCGGCGGATGAGCCCGCGAACTGGAGCACATGGTTGATCATCTCTCGACTGGAGGCCGAGACCGGCAATCCCCACCAGGCGCTGGCTGCCTTCATTCGGGCGCGCTCGTTGAATCCGAACTCGGAGGTGTTCAAGCAATGACTGCGCGGAACGGCGACACGGACGGATTCGACCCCGTGGAGCAGGAAATCGCCGCTCGGCTCGAAGAGCAGCGCCCGGTGCCACGCGCCGTGTTCCGGGGGGCTCTGGGTCGCTACCTGGCTGCCCATGATCCGGGCTACGGTCCCCGCCCCGAGCGGCTGCGGCTGATGGTGGCGGGCTATGCGGGTGCGGGGGCGTCCCTGGTCGCGCTGGGGGCGCTCGTCGCGATTGGCGTTTTCTAGAGCGGCGGTGTTTAGCCCTGAGTCCAGGGAAGGCTCGTCTGCGAGCCGACGGTCGCCTGCAGCACGGCCTTGCCCCGGATCCTGAGCGTCGTCAGGAACACTTGGCGGGATCGAACTGACAGGCGCTTCAACACCTTCCATGCCCCGCCGCGTCGCGCCTCGATCGTGAGCTTGCCGGCCTGGGGAGCACGGCCCCAAGCCTGCACGTGGCCGCGGTTCAGTCGACGCGTCACGAACGGGAAGCGAAACGCCACCGCGGAAGGCTTTGGCGTGCCGTTCAGGTAGTAGATCCCCGCCTGGTAGGTCGATCCGTAGTTCGGGATCGGTGGCGAGTCGACGATCTGGAGCCACAGGACGGTGTTCACGCCCTGGCGCCAGAGCACGTACATGGCCTGCTCGTACCACCGCGCCTGCTCGGCGATCGGCACGCCGTTCGGGTCGGGAGGATCGCTGTCCCAGGAGATCTCGGTGACCCACAGCTGCTTGTGGCCGCGAGGCAGCACGCGGTGGAACCGCTGGGCAGCGCGCAGCACGCGCGCGATCTTGTAGATGTCGGGTACCGCCGCGTCGTCCGCGTTCTCCGCGTGCCACAGCGGCCCGCCGATCCCGTACGGATGGTGGGACACCGCATCGAAATGGGCCGGGTTGGGGCATTTCGTCGGCTTCAGCCGCTTGGTCCCGGTCAGGCAGAAGAGCGTCTCGTCAAATGCGACCGGCGGTATCCGCTGGCCTCCGGGCGGATCGCCGTACGGCGCGGTTCCAGCGGTCACCACGAAGTTCGACCCCGACACCCCCTTGACCGCCGCGTAGAACGCGTTCAGCAGCCCTCGGTACATGACCGGGCTCTCGGCGATCCAGTGCCTGCCGGACACGGCGCCATTGCGGGTTGAGGTAGGTGCTGAGGTTGGGCTCGTTCCATGCCTGCCAGTAGCGAACGCGCGGGAGGTTCGCTCCCGCATTGTCGGGGTCCGGGAAAGCTTCCGTCGTAGCGGCGGGCGGCCGCCGTCGCGAACGCGCCGAATTGCGACGACGACGGCTCCCAGGTTCCCGCGGGCGCCGAGCTGGGACGTCCGCCTCCCTCGGCCCATGTCGGGGCTCCCGAGATGGTGATGCACGACCTTGATCCCGTGGGCGGTGAGTTCGCGCACGGCGGCGTCGGTCTTCGTCCAGTTGTAGCCAGGACTGGCGGGATCGGTGGCGACGAAGCCCGCCGGGCGGCTGGCCGGGGCTACCTGGGACCACGGTGACGTCGACGCGCACCATCCCGGCGCCTTCGGCGACCGCGCGCGGGATCCAGACGTTGTTCGCGGTCGTGCTGCCGTCGGTGAGCGCGGGATCGAGCGCAAACCCCGTCGTCAGACCGCGCGTGGCGTGCGCCGCCGGCGCAGAGCGGCGACGCGAGCAGCAGCACGGCCAACGTGGCAATCCGGCGAACGGCGAGCACCCGATCGACTTACGAGCTAGTCCGTTTGCGCGCGGAGGATCGCTAGCGTGGAGAGGCCAAGCAGACTGGCGATCAAGATGATCGGCAAGATCGGACCCGAGCCCGCCACTGGCGCTCGAGCCGGTCAAGGCGTGGAACACGGCGTTCGCGGCTGAGGGCACCGTTCGCCCTGCGAAGCATCTGCGTTAGAGCCGCGTACTCGCACTGCCGGTACGCCTGCACCGCCAGCGCTGCCGCCGCTCCCGCGCCCCTGGCTGCTCGCATGAGTTCCGGTCGGAGCGGTTGCCAGGATGAACGCCGCCGCGGCTCGTCCGGCTGCTCCCTGCGAAGCCAGTGCGCGCTGCGTAGACGACGGCATCGCGCCGCCTCCGCCGGAACCGCCGCCCGAGCCGCCGCCTGAGCCGCCACCGCTACCGCGAGCGTTGCCCGAGCCGCCGCCGTGATTGTGGACGGAGCTCGTGGGCTGGCCGCCATGGGCGGTGGGAACCGTCTCGACGTACTGGGATACGCCGGAGTTGCCGGGCGGCGCAATCGTCGTGGTGCCGCCCTTGGCCGCCGCCGACGCGGGCAACTGCGAGAACCGCGATCAGCGCGAGCGCGAAGCGTCTCATCAATTCAGGATACGAACGCGCTCGCGGCTGGGCTGACAGGTTTCGGGTAACTCTTATTTGCTCCGGCAGCGGCGCTTCGCGCTACGGCCCGATCAGCCCCCGGATTGAGCGCGCCCGATCCTGGCGACGCGCCCGCTCATCCGGATCGGCTGTCGCATGTGGCCCGGCCGCGAGCTCGACCAGTGTGATGGCTGAAATCGCGACCTCCAACGGCAGATGTGTGGGATCGATCCGCCCGAGGCCGATCACGACCGATGTATCGATCAGGGCTCGCGCATGCCGCTGGCTCATGCGCGGGGTCCCGGATCCTGATCCAGGAGCGCGTCGACGTCCTCACGGAAACGGCGAGAATCAAGCTCGGGTGCGCCAGCAAACGCCGCCACGGCCGCAGCAGCCGAAACGAATTGCCGGCGGCGATACGGGCTCAGCTCTCCAACCTCGGTCCCGTTGCGCGTGATCACGAATGATTCTCCGCGATCCAGGGCGCGCATGACCTCGCCGCTGTCGTTGCGCAGTTCGCGCTGCGAAATCTTCCTCGCCATGGCGCACACTGTAGCACATGTGCTACGGCCCGATCAGCACGCCTGGATTCAGCGCCCCGCCGGGATCCACCGCCGCCTTCGCCCCCGCCAGCGCCACCGCGAACGGCTCCGGCCGCTGCACGTCGTACCAGGGCCGGTGGTCGCGGCCGACGGCGTGGTGGTGGGTGATCGTGCCGCCGGCGGCGATCACGGCGTCCGAGGCGGCCGCTTGATCTCGGCCCACTGCTCGAGCTCGGCGCCCTGCGCGCGCCGGCGCGAGGATCGTGTAGTAGGGCGCGGGGCCGTCGGGATAGACGTGGGTGAAACGGCACGTGACCGAGCCGGCGCCGCAGATCTCGCGCACCGCCGCCGACGCCGCCTCCAGAACCGACTCGTGGAACGTGGGGAAGCGATCCCACGTGATCGCCGTCTCGAACGTCTCCGAAAACACGCCCATCGCGACGAACGTGTCGCGCAGGTACGGGGCGCGCAGGAACGCCTCGCGCCAGCTGCCGACGGACTCCGAGCCCGCTTCGCCACGGGACGAGCGCCGCTCCCAAGACCCGCCGTGATCGCCGCAGCACTCCAGCGCCAGCGCCATCGGGTGCTCGACGTCGAAGGCCGGCGACTCGAACCCCAGCACCAGCAGCGCGGATGACCCGTCGCCGGCGCCCGTCATCTGCCGCCTCGGCGGCGTCGATCAGTCGGCAGTTGGTGGGGTACAGGCCGGACTGCGACAGCGCCCGCACGGCGGCGGCGCCGGCGGCGAAGTCTGAGAACCGGACGCCCGTGGAGGCGCGGAAGCGCGGGCGGGGCCTGACGCGGACCCAGGCCTCGGTGATCACGCCGAGGATCCCCTCCGAGCCGATCAGCATCCGGTCTGGGGAGACGCCGGCGCCCGGAGCCCGGCAGCCGGCGCGACTCCCACGCCCCGCTCGGCGTGAGCGCCCGCACGGACTCGACGAGGTCGTCGATGTGCGTGTAGAGCGTCGCGAAGTGCCCACCGGCGCGGGTCGCGATCCACCCCCCGAGCGTCGAGAACTGAAACGACTGCGGGAAGTGGCGCAGGGTGAGGCCGTGCTCGGCGAGCTGCGCCTCTAAGCCCGGTCCCGTCGCGCCGGCCTGGATGCGCGCCGACAGCGACACGGGGTCGATCTCGAGCACGCGGTCGAGCCCCTTGACGTCGATCGTCACCACGCCCCGCGAACTCGCCGCCGTCGATCCGCCCCTCGACGCCGCCGACGACACTCGTCCCGCCGCCGAACGGGATCACCGCCGCCCCGGCGGCGAGCGCCCACTCGAGCGCGGCAGCCAGCTCCTGTTCGGAGCGCGGGCGCACGACCACATCGGGCGGGTGATCGAAGCGTCCGCCAAACGCCCGCACGACGTCGCGGTAGGAACGGCCGTACGCGTGGAGCGCGCGCTCGTAGGTGTCGGTGAAACAGATCTCAGCGAGCGACGCCGGCGGCGCCAGGCGGGGCGCCGGCAGCGAGACCTCGGAGAGCGGCACGGGTTGCGCGGGCTCGGAAGAGCCGAACCCGAGTCGCTGCGCGAGGAACGCGCACGCGCCGCGCAGTTCCTCGTCGGACGGCTGCTCGTCCTCATACCCCCAGCCCCAGTGTTTCAGTCGACGCGGCACGGAGGCAGGCTACCTGGCAACGCGTTGTTCACGGTAAGGTTTCATCAGCTACGAGTAGAGGTTCGAGAGTTGGGGGCGTGTCGGAGATTCGGGCCGGGGTGAAGACGGGGTCGATGAGCGCCGTCCGGCGGACCTTTCTCGCCCTGTGCCTCACGTTCGCACTGACGGGTGCCGCGGTGGCGCTGCCGGGCCCGGCGAGCGCCGTTACCTTTGGCGCGAACGTCAGCTCGCTGTTCCCGCCGAATTCGCTCGTGGCCGAAGGACGTAAGTGCCGCGCTGACGTCGCTTCACGGCATCGGCGCGAGCGTGGCCCGAACGGACACGTTCTGGGCGACCGCCGAACCCCAGCCGCCGGTCGACGGCAAGCTCGCGTACTCCTGGAGCTACGACAACCGGGTGGCGCTGGCGCTCGCCAGGGCGGGCCTGCGGTGGCAGCCGATCGTCGACTACGCGACGTGGTGGTCGGGAGACGGCGCGGCGGGCCCGGAGGCGGGGTTGGCGCCGGGATACATCGGCTACTACGCCGCGTATGCGCAGGCGTTCGCTCGCCGGTTCGGGGTCGGCGGCACGTTCTGGAAGAACACCCCTGGAGTCCCGTATCTGCCGGTGAAGGTGTTCGAGATCTGGAACGAGCCCGACATCCCGATCTTCTGGGAACCGACCCCGAACCTCGCCGAATACGCCGCGCTGTATCTGTACACGCGCGCGGCGATCCACGCGGTCGATCCCACGGCCAAGGTGATCATCGGCGGCCTCGTATACGCGTCGACCTCGCTCCCGGCGCTGTACGCCGCTCAGCCCAGCCTGCGCGGGAATACCGACGGGGTGGCGATCCATCCGTACCGAGGGAGCGCGGACGCGATGGAGACCGCCGTCAACTACGACATCTCGCTCGACGCATCGACCGTGGACGCGCCGATCTACATCAACGAGTACGGGTGGAACGGCACGCCGGGCACGTGGCAGGGGGTGACCGAGGCCAAGCGCGAGGACTACACCAAGCAGGCCACCGAGCTCATCGCCCGCGATCCGGACGTCGTCGACATGGAGCCGTTCTGTTGGGGGTGCGGTCAGGATTACGACAGCGCCTTCGAGCTGTACAACACCCCCGCCGGCGCTGCGTACGCAGGCGCGATAGCCGCCGACAAGAAGTACATCACTCCGCCGTAGGCGGGCACGGCGGACATCCGCCCCGCTACCGTCTGCCTCGTGGCGACCGCACCCGGCCTGCTTGCGCGCGGACCCTGGGAACCGACCCAGGTCGAGGCCTCGTGGCGGCCGGACCCGTACGAGCCCGAGCAGAGTGAGACCGACGCCGCCGACGTCGCGCTGAACGCCCTGCGCGAGCGCGGATCGCCCAGCCACGACGGGTTCGCGGGGAGGCTCGCCTCGTTCGACGCGCGGGCCGACCGGCTGACGCTCGAGCTCCAGCCCGCTCGCTGGGCCCTGCGGCTGCTGGCCGACAACGCAGCGCAGAGCCTGTCGGTGCTGTGCGTGGTCCGCGACGCCGGCGGGCGCTGGCTGGCGGGGCGACGCGCCGCGTGGCTGGCGTCGTGGGCAGAGCGGTGGGCGCTCGGCGCGGGCGGCTCGGTCGAGGTCGACGAGAACCCCGTCGACACGATGGGGCGCGAGCTGCGCGAGGAGTGGTCGGTGGAGCCTCGCCGCCTGCGGGTCGAGGCGCTCGTGAAGCTTCCGAGCGAGGTCGTGCTGATGGTCGGTCAGGCCTGGTTGCCCGACGGGGCGACGGTCGTCCCCGACCACGAGCACGACGACTTCGCCTGGTGGCCGGCCGATGTGGGCGAGTGGCCGCCGGAGGCCGACGAGCCGCTGCGCAGGATGGGAACGTTCCTGGCGCGATCGTGAGCCTGATCACCTTCCGCCGCCTCGAGGTGGCGTCCTTCTTTCACTCGACCATCTACCTCTCCCTGCTCCTGTGCGCGTTCGTGCTGGGCAGCCCGCAGCCCGAGACCTTCATCCTCGGGCTCGCGCACGGGTTGATATGGATCGGGATGTCGCTGATCTGCATCTACGCGGCGCGCATCCGGATCATCCCGTTCTGGCTCGCCGTCAACGTGGCCGTGCTGGGTGGTTTGGGGCCGTTCTGCGGGTCGATCGGATTCGTGATCGAGGACCGCCGGCGCAGGCGTGCGGCGACGAACGCGGCGCGGCCGGTGAAGGCGTAGACAGCCGCCGGCAGGCCGTTCGACGTTTCCCGCCGAGACGGGGGTAGCCCTCAGTGTATGGCCAACAGAGACAACACAGACGCAGCCGGCAACCGAACAGACGCGTCGGCAACCGACCAGACGCGACCGCGACCGGGCCACCAGCAGGACCGATGCGGCTTCCGCGGACAACCGGGCGCGCTGAGCGGAGTCCTGATCATCATCCTCGGGCTGTGGGGGGCCCTGGTTCCCTTCGTCGGCGGGTACTTCCACTACGCCTTCGGCAGCTATCAGCACGTGGCACTTCACGACCAACCGGCTCTGGCTCGACATCCTGCCCGGCGCTGTCGCCGTCATCGGCGGCCTGATGCTGTTGAGGAGCTCGCGCCGCTCGAGCGGAGTGCTCGGAGGCTGGCTGGCAATCGCTGCTGGTGTGTGGTTCGCGATCGGACCTGTCGTCAGCCTGTGGTGGCATGCGGCCGGCAACCCGATCGGCGCGCCGGTTGGCGGTCATGTCCGGCAGTCGCTTGAGCTCCTTGGCTACTTCTACGCCCTGGGCGCCGCGATCACCGGCCTGGCGGCGTTTGCCATGGGCCGATTCGTGTCTCGCCCGCGCGTCGCCGAGGAGCCGTTCGTGGCTGCGGGCGCCGCGGCCGGAGAGGTCGAAGAGCGGCGGCCGCGCCGCGGGCTCTTCCGGCGCCGCCGCACCGTCGCCGCCTGAGCGGACGCAGCACGGCGGTGCGATGATGGCCGCGCCGTGATCATCACGAGGCTCGACGAGCCGCCGGAGGAGCTCGAGCGGCGTACAGGCTGGGCGATCAAGCCCGAGGGTGCGTGCCGCGCCGACGTGTGCGTGCCGCTTTCCGCGCCGTTCGACGTGCGGCAGCTGGCGGACAGGCTGCGGATGGCGCTCGTCCACGACGAGGATCATGAATTGTGGGCGCTGGGACCGCCGTCGGACGGCCACGTCCTATCCAGCGCGGCGCTGCCCGAGATCGTGCTGCCGGACCAGCACGGACGACCATTCGCCTTGGGCTCGCTCCGCGGGACGAAGGTGTTCATGATCGCCTGGGCCTCCTGGTGAGGGTGCCGCTTCGATCTGCCCGGGTGGCGGAAACTGCGAGATGAGCTTCACGGGGACGGGCTCGAGGTCGTCAGCGTCGCGCTCGACACAGGCGGAATCGATGCGGCGGGGCCGTGGATCGAGCGGGCCCGGACGAGTCACCCGGCGCTGATCGACGACGCCCACGTGCTCGACGAGCTGCTCGGGATCGTGAACGTCCCCAGCGGCGTCTGGATCGACGAGCGCGGCCTGATCGTACGCCCGCCGGAACCGGCCTTTCCGTGGCGTCCCCGTCAACCGAGTGACGAGCTACTGAGCCAGCTGCCGCCCCTGCTGGTCGAGCAGCTCCGGGAGGCGCAGAAGATGCGGATCGACCCGGACCGGTACGTGGCGGCTCTGCGCGATTGGGTGGAGCACGGCGAGTCCTCGCCCTACGCCCTCTCGCCGGAGGACGTGGTCGCCCGCTCCAGCCCGGTCAGCGAGGAGCTCTCGCGCGCGGCGGCGTCGTTTGAAATGGGACAGCACCTCCACCATGCCGGCGACGCGGCGGGCGCGGCGCAGTGGTTCCGAGTGGCCCACCGCCTCGCGCCGGAGAACTGGACCTA
Source organism: uncultured Solirubrobacterales bacterium (assembly GCA_963810015.1). GTDB lineage: Bacteria > Actinomycetota > Thermoleophilia > Solirubrobacterales > Solirubrobacteraceae > Palsa-465. The sequence goes on along the minus strand of CAWEMC010000024.1, from coordinate 404,371 downwards.
CAGGCGGCAGGCCTGGTCGCTGGCCGACCCGCTCCAGGGACCGACCGACGTCTATGACTCGGACTGGCTCACCGAGGTGCGGAAGCTCGGCGCCGAGAACTACTACCCGCCGCTCGAGCTGTAGGGCCCGCGAGCGAGCCGTGATCGGTGACCGCGGATCGCCGGCCCAGCGGGGCGCGCCCCGAGCCGTGTCGGTTCAGCAGTTCGAGCAACTGCTCGCGGTTGGGGCCGGGGATCTTGGGGCAGTCGCGATCACGCGCTACCTCACGGATCCGCTCGACCACCTGATCGTTGGCGAACGCCTCGTACAGCGGCGTGATGCAGCACCGCGCCGCGAGAAACACGCGGAACAGATCCGCATCGTGCGGCATCGCCGCGAGCAGCGCGGCGGTCAGGGCCTCAGGACCGTGTGTTGGGTGCGCCGGCTCCCGCCCGTCGTGCAGGGCCTCGAGCTCGCGGAGCCGGCCACGGTTCTCCGCGACGGTCTCGCGATACCAGGGCGTCAGCTCCGCCTCGGTCACGGCGTCCCACGCAGTGGCGAATCGGCGGGGATCGTCCAGATGCGCCCGCGCGACATCTCGCAGCCGGCGCGCGTGCATGAGCCCTAACGTCATCCCGCGCCCGAGCACCGGGTTGGTGCATGCCCACGCGTCGGCGACCATCGCAACGCCGGTGGCCACGGGGCGACCGTCCACCACCAGGCGGCGGTAGCGGTCGATCACGCCGCTCATCGGCGCGATGCCGGTGATCGGCTCGCCTTCGAGCCAGTGGGCCTGGAGCGGGCACGCGGCAACGGCGGCCGTGAACCGGTCGGGATCGCGCAGGCGCTTGAGCGGGCGGTCGCCGGTGGAGATGTAAGCGGTCACCGACCACGTCCCGTTGTCGGCCGGCAACGTCACCAACGAGAACGTCCCGATCGCCGCCATCAGCGGACCGCGTGGCTGCGGCATCCGGCCATCGAGCGAGCGGAAGTAACGCGTGTAGTAGATGAAGCCGGCGTCCTCGGCCTCCTCGTGGGGTGCTCGGCAGCCGGCCGCGGCCAGCCACCGCGGGAGCTGCGAGCGCCGCCCCATGGCGTCGACCACCAGGTCGGCGTCCAGCACCTCGCCCGACTCGGTCCGCACCCCCGTGACGTGCGGCGTGCCGTCGTAGCTGCGCGTCAGGAGCGCTCGGACCTCGACCCCCCTGCGGATCTCCACCCCTGGCTCGGAGTGCGCGGCCCGTCCCAGGACGTGTTCGAGCACGGGACGGCGAGCGGTGATCGTGACGAAGCGCTCGTCGCCGGCGCGTGGCGCCCGGTCGGTGATCGCGGGTGGCAGCATGCACAGCGCGTCAAACCGGATGGCTCCGGCGGCCTCGAGCGCGGCCGCGACATCGGGCAGCGTCGATTCGAGCACCGCGCGGCCTCCCGGCTGGAGATAGTGAGCCTGGCGGAATTGGGCCACCCCGTCGCGCGACCAGTCCTCCCAGGCCTGCTCGGGGGAGTCCGGCACCGGCGCCTGATCGCGCTCCAGAACCGTCACCGCGTGGCCGTCGCGCGCGAGCATCATTCCGGTCGCAAGCCCGCACATCCCCGCGCCGAGTACAACGATTCTCGACATTTTGCCCTCCTTTGAGCTCTGTCCTTAGAGCTCAATACGGCTCGTCACCCGGTTCGGTTCTGCCGTGGCTGTCGACTCTCGGCGCCCCTGATTGGCGGGCCGCTCGGGAAACGGCGCTGGGGAAGAGGAAGGGGGGCGGGCGCCATCGCACCCGTCCAAAAAACCTGCACAGCCGCCAGCGCCGAAAGCGCCCCGGCACCCAAATCGAACAAGAACAAGACTGAATCTTATTCTTGTGATATTGTGACCCGGTCGTGATTCGGTCTCGGTTACGGTCTCGGTTGCGGTTCCTGCCGTTGGTGGCGTTGATCGCCGTCGCGCTCGCCGGCTGCGGCGGCGCCGCGATCGGCGCCGAAGGCGGAGCGTCGCATGGCCGCCTGGTGGTCGTCGCCGCGGAGAACTTCTGGGGCAGCGTCGCCAGCCAGCTGGGTGGAAGCAAGGTGGCGGTGCAGAGCATCATCGTCAACCCGAACACGGATCCCCACTCCTACGAGCCCACGGCGTCGGACGGGATCGCCCTGGCGAAGTCGCAGATGGCGATCGTCAACGGGATCGGCTACGACACGTGGGCGTCGAAGCTGCTGGCCGCCAATCCGTCGAGCTCGCGCGCGGTGCTGGACGTCGGCGACCTGCTCGGGCTTCGCCAGGGCGATAACCCGCACCAGTGGTACTCGCCGAGCTCCGTCCAGCGGGTGATCGATCAGATCGTGGCCGACTACCGGCGACTCGACCCCAAGGACGCCGCCTACTTCGAGCGCCAGCGCACGATCTTCGAGACGCGCGACCTCGCCGCTTACCGCCACATGATCAGCTCGATCCGGGCGCGCTACGCCGGGGTCCCGGTCGGGTACAGCGAGAGCATCTTCCAGCCGATGGGCGAGGCGCTCGGGCTCGACCTCCTGACTCCGTACAGCTTCGCCAAGGCGATCGCGGAGGGCACCGACGTAAGCGCGGCTGACAAGGAGACCGTCGACGCGCAGGCTCAGGATCACCGGATCAAGGTGTGGGTCTACAACAGCCAGAACGCCACCCCGGACGTCCAACGCGTCAACCAGCTCGCCCAGGCCGCGCACATCCCGATCACGACGATCACCGAGACGCTCTCGCCCGCGTCGGATAGCTTCGAGCAGTGGCAGGTCGCGGAACTGAAAAGCCTCGCCCAGGCGCTCCACCAGGCGACGGGAAGATGACCGCGACGCTCACCGCAACCGCGGTCGCGCTCGAGGACGCCGAGGCGCGGATCGCCGGCCGCACGGTCTGGAGCGGCGTCGATCTGGCCGTCGGCGAGGGCGAGTTCACGGCGATCCTGGGGCCGAACGGATCGGGCAAGACGACGCTCCTGAGAGTGCTGCTCGGCGATCTGCCGCTGAGCTCCGGGCGGGCGACGGTGCTCGGGGGGGACCCGGGCTCGGCCAACCGACAGATCGGCTACCTGCCCCAGCGCCGCCACTTCGAGGCGGGGGTCCGGATCCGCGGGGTCGACCTGGTGAGGCTCGGGCTCGACGGCACCCGTTGGGGCCTTCCGCTGCGGCGCTCGGGCGGCGAGCGGGTCGAGCGCGTCGAGCGGGCGATCGAGCGGGTGGGCGCGAGCGAGTACGCGCGTCGGCCGATCGGCCGGCTGTCGGGAGGCGAGCAGCAGCGGCTGCTGATCGCCCAGGCGCTGGTCAGCGACCCGCGCATGCTGATCCTCGACGAGCCGCTGGACAGCCTCGACCTGCCCAACCAGACAGCCGTCGCGGCGCTGCTCGGGCGGATCTGCCGCGAGGAGGGCGTGACCGTGCTGCTGGTCGCCCACGACGTCAACCCGCTGCTCTCCTACCTCGACCGGGTTATCTATTTCGGCGGCGGGCGCGCGGCTGTCGGTGGCCCTCGCGAGGTGATCACGGCCGCCATGCTCAGCGACCTCTACGGGGTCCCGATCGAGGTGATCGAGACCGCCGACGGGCGGCTCGTCGTGGTCGGGCTGCCCGAGGCGCCCGCGCATCACAGCGACCGCCACGAGCACGACCACGGTTAGCGTGCTCCCGATCGCCGGCGTATCGCCCGATCTCGTATCGGACTTCCGGCAGCTGACCACGTTCCCGTTCATGGTCAACGCGCTCGAGGCGGGGACCGTGGTGGCCGTGATGGCCGCCGTCGTCGGCTGGTTCATGGTGCTGCGGCGCGAGAGCTTCGCCGGCCACACGCTGTCGGTGATGGCGTTCCCCGGCGCCGCCGGGGCGCTGCTGGTCGGGCTGCCCGTCGCGGCCGGCTACTTCATCTTCTGCGGCGCGTGCGCGCTGGTGATCGGCGTCGCCGGCACCGGGACGCGCCGATCCCTTGGTGAGGAGTCGGCGGTCACCGGATCCGTGCAGGCTTTCGGGCTGGCCTGCGGGTTCGTGTTCCTGAGCCTCTATCAGGGCGTGCTCGCCAATTACGAGAACCTGCTGTTCGGCGACTTCCTCGGGATCACCCGGGGCGAGGTCCTGACCCTGGCGATCGTGTGCGTGCTCGCGCTCGCCTTCTTCGCGCTGGTGGGCCGGCCGCTGCTGTTCGCCTCGGTCGACGAGCCGGTGGCGCGGGCCCGCGGCGTCCCCGTCCGCGGGGTGTCGCTGGCCTTCCTGCTCGCGCTCGGGCTCACCGTCGCCGCGACCGCGCAGATCACCGGGGCGCTGCTGGTATTCGCGCTGCTGGTCGCGCCGCCGGCGACGGCGCAGCTGATCACGCCGCGCATCGGGGCCAGCCTCGTCCTGAGCATCGCCCTCGGAGTGCTGATCACGTGGGTAGGCCTGGCGCTGGCGTACTTCTACGACTACCCGGTCGGCTTCTACATCACCGCGCTGGCGTTCGGCGTCTACGTCGTCGCGCGCCTGGGCCGAGCGCTGGCCGACCATCCCACGCTGCTGCGCCGCGCCCCGACGGCGGAGGTTCCGGCCTGATGTTCGCGCAGGAGTTCGTCCGCAACGCCTTCCTGGCCGGGACGGCGATCGCCCTCGCGAGCGGCCTGGTCGGTTACTTCGTCGTGCTGCGCGCTCAGGTGTTCGCCGGCGACGCGCTGAGCCACATCGCCTTCACCGGCGCGCTGGCCGCGGCCGCCGCGGGGCTCGATCCCCGCATCGGGCTGTTCGCGGCCACGATCGCGATCGCGGTGCTGCTCGGCCTACTCGGCGATCGCGCCCAGCCCGACGACGTGACGATCGGGATCGTATTCGCCGCGATCCTCGGGCTCGGGGTCTTCTTCCTCGCCGTGTTCAGCTCCGGCGCGGGCGGTGGCAACGGCATCCTCGGCGCTCGGACCCTGTTCGGCTCGATCTTCGGGCTCAGCGGCGCCGACACCACGCTCGCGTTGGTCGTCGGTGCCGGCATCGTGATCGTGCTGCTCGCGGTCGCGCGGCCGCTGTTGTTCTCGAGCATCGACCCGGCGGTGGCGGCCGCCCGTGGCGTGCCGGTCCGTCTGCTCGGGCTGTTGCTGCTCGCGCTGCTCGGGGCGACCACCGCCGAGGCGACCGAGGCGATCGGCGCCCTGCTGTTCCTCGGCCTGCTCGCGGCGCCCGCCGGCGCCGCCCACCGGCTCACCTCGAACCCGTACCGCGGGCTCGGCGTGTCCGCCGCGATCGCCGTGCTCTCGACCTGGGCCGGGCTGACGCTCAGCTATCAGATCCCGAAGCTGCCCCCGAGCTCGGCGATCATCGGCGTCGCCGTCGGCGTATACGGACTGGCCTTCCTCGCCACCAGCGACGTGTCACGCGCGGTGATCCGCGCGGGCGGGACCTAGACTGGGAACGATGGCGAGTAAGCGCAAAGAGACCTGGGCGGAGCACGCCCAGCGAGTGCTCGACCGGACCAACCATCACACCGGCGCCGCCCGTCGGGCGCTGCTCGAACAGCTCGATTCACAGACCTGCGCGCTGTCGGCGATCGAGATCGAGGATGCGCTGCGGGCCGGCCAGCGCCCCGTCGGCCGCGCCAGCATCTACCGGATCCTGGACGAGCTCGAGCGCCTGCACCTGATTCAGAAACTCCAGGTCGGGCAGTCGATGGCCCGTTACGAGCCGATCCGGACCGGAGAGGGCCACCACCACCATCTGGTGTGCGACAACTGCGGCACGGTCACCCCCTTCACCGACCACGAGCTCGAGGGCGCGATCAGGAAGCTCACCGGCCGCGTCCCGATGCGCGTCGACGAGCACGAGATCGTCCTGCGCGGGGCGTGCGAGGACTGCCGGGACTGACGTCTCCGCCGTGGGCCTGCGGCGGGCCCCGGATCCGACTATCCGTCGGCCGGAAGGACGCGAAACGGCCTGCCGCGCGCGGAAAGCACGCGAAAGTGCCGCTGATCCAGCGTCAGGACGTCGGCCAGCTGGTGACGTTCGGCGAGCACGACGATCGATGCGTCGGCCAGGCTGATCCCGAGATCTGCGTGCTGATCGATGACCCGGCGAGCTGATCCGACATCGGCCCCCGACATCGGGGCCAACGCATACGCACCGCGCTCGACCTCCGCGAGTAGGCTCGCGCGGGGCGCCGCGCCGACCCGCGTGGCCAGCAGGTAGTCGAGCTCCGCCAGCACGAACGGCGAGAGAAGCAGCGGCGGCGAGGCGGCGAGCAGGCTGGCGGCCGCTTGGGAATGCTGGTTCTGGCTAGCGTCGAGTGCCGCCAAGAGACCGCTCGTGTCGAGCAGGATCATTCGCCGAAGCCCGCGGCGAGCTCCTCGTCGACCCGCTCGGCGAGCGTCGGATCCCCGCTCTCGAACAGCGGCAGCTTCGGCGGCGGGTACAGGTGCTCAGCCGCGGCAGCGGCCAGCGCAGAGCGGACGACGTCTGCCTCGCTCCGGCCCTGGGCGGCCGCGGTGCGCTCGAGCGCTGCCTTGAGGTCCTCTGGGAGATAGATGGTCGTCCGCTTCATGCCATACATCATGACATACGTCCGCGCGCCTGATCGTTCGCGCGAGCACCTCACGTTCTGGGCTTCGCCGAGGCTCGAACGGCTGCACGCACACAGTGTGCTGCGATCGCGAGCGCCGAGCAGTGTGGACGCTGGCCGGGCGTGATAGCGTGCCGCGCCGACATAACGAGCCGAATCGCCGGACCATCCGTGGCCGGTGAGCGGGGGACCCACAGCGGCCCCATGCCGCCGGGGCGAATCGCCACAGCAGTGTGGCGTAGCGCGCAGCGCGAGCCCGTCAGCTAACCCCGCAGGCTAACCAGCATCGGAGGCTTCGCTTGGAGGTCGCGCGTGACCTCGGACAGTTAGAGCCGTGGCAGGAATCGCTCGAGCGCTCGCGGGCGCGGCGAAATCAGCCAGACCGCGCGCGCAGGCGACGGCCTCGCCGGGTACGGAGGCTGGTCGCGAGCCTCGCCGGCGTGTCAGCGCTCGCGGCGCTGGCCGTCGCGCTGCCCAGCCTGTTCGGCGGACACGGCGCCCAACCCTCGCTGGCGGCCGTCCAGCCGCTACCGCTCCGTCCGGGGCCGGCTCCGCGCGCTGTCGACTTCGCCGCCAAGGCGGCGTCGGCGGCCGCGCTCCGGCACGACCCGAGGACGTGTCCGCTCATCGTCCAGGCCACCGGCTACGTCAACCCGCTCCGGGGGGCCAAGGTCATGCCCGAGCGGATCGACCAGGGAGTCGACTACGCGGGACGAGGCCCGCTGTCCGCGATCGGCGCAGGGCGGGTCACGTACCTGAGCATGTCCGAGACCGGCTGGCCGGGGGCGTTCATCGAGTACCGGCTGTCATCCGGGCCCGACGCGGGCTGCTACGTCTACTACGCCGAGGGCGTAACCCCCGCGCGCCACCTCCGCGTGGGCCAGACCGTCAGCGCCGGCCAGGCGATCGCCACGATCATCCCCGACTACTCGAGCGGGATCGAGATCGGGTGGGGCGCCGGGATCAGCACCAAGACGTTGGCCGCCAAGCTGGGCCAGTGGGACTACACGCGCGATGCCGACAGCGTCCCGAGCCGAACGGGACGGAACTTCTCGGCACTGATCGACGCGCTCGGCGGCCCGCCGGGCAAGGCCGAGGGCTAGGACTACCGCCGCGATAGCTTGAACGCCGCCATCACCGTCGGGACCTGGTCGGGATCCAGCGGCGGTTCTGCCGTGGCGTCCGGTGGGGCGGGGTCGGCGCGCAGGCCTTGGATGACAACCGCCAGGTAGCGGCGCCAGAGCTCGGGTTGTACGTCGCGGGCGGCGTCCACCACGGCGGTGAGCATCAGGATCAGGATCGGGAGGTCCGCCGGCTGGAAGTCGGCGCGCAGAGCGCCGGCGTCCTTTGCCCGCTGTACGAGCTCGCTGCCGAGCGGGAACATCCGCTCCCGGATCTGTCCGACGCGTTGGGCGCCTTCGGGCGTCCCCATGATGATCTCGCGCAGCGCCCGGTCTCGGGTTTGCAGCTCGAGGTTGGATTCCAGGAAGCCCGTCAGGCCTCGCCACGGGTCGGGATCCTCGACGGCCTCCTCCATCAGGGTGACCAGGTCGCCAATCTGCTGCTCGAAGATCTCCTCGATGAGCTGCGCCTTGTCGGGGAACCGGCGATAGACGGTTCCGACGCCGACCCCGGCGTGGTGCGCGACGTCGTTGAGCGTGACGCCGAGCCCGTGCTCGGCGAACAGCTCACGGGCAGCGTCGAGGACCCGCGTGCGGTTGCGCGCCGCGTCCTTGCGCATCGGGCGCTCGGGAGTCCCCGTTCGTGCCATGCCGACAGCTTAGCAAAAGTGGATTGACACTATCCACTTTTGTGCTAGGCTTCGACTACGAACCGCCGTCGGCGCGATCGTCGCCGCGACGCTCTTCGAGCACGGCACCGCCGCGCTGGAGATCGACCCCGACGTAGCCGCCGCGATGGCCCACTGACCGCCACGCGCGGTATGTCTCGCGCGCGCGATGACCTTCCACGCCTGAGGCGCGGGAGTAGCCTCGTCGCTCGGTGTCCCAAGGAGGTCGATCATGAAGCGCAAGCTCGCCCTGGCCCTTGTCGCCGGGGCGGTCGTTGGCGCGGTCGCGACCATCGCGATCGCTTCGTCCAAGACGGCGACGGTCACGGTGAGAACCGCCGCCGCGCGGCTCTCGCCCGGTTCTCCGCGACATCCGCGGGGCGTGAGGCTGACGATGGCCCTCGGCTGGCACGAAGCCAGCACCGCCAACCAGCCCACGATCACGAACATCGACGTGTGGTTTCCCAGGGGTGCGTTGTACAACGGCGGGCGTTATCCGAGCTGTAGCGAGCGCGTGCTCGCTGCGGTCGGGCCGACGCGCTGTCCCAAGGGGTCGATCATGGGCAGCGGGACCGCCACGGCGTTTGCCGACACGGTGCCCACGCGTCCGACGATCACCGTGGTCAACGGTGGCGCGCGGACCGTTTACTTCTACACGGTGCTGAACAACCCCGCCCACGTGCAGGTGCCGGTCGTCGGCCACATCACCCGCGCTGGGGGCGACTTCACCTACCGCCTGAGCGCGACGATCCCCCCGAACCTGCAGGTCGTGGCCGGCGTTCCGATCAAATACACCTCCCTACAGATCACCGCCGGAAGGGGGACGTGGCTGTCCCTGACCTCGCCGCCCGCGGGACTCAAGGTGCTCACCACGTTCAGCGACGGGACCACGATCTCGGCGATGGTCTGGGTTCAGAACGTGTAGCCGGATCGGCCCGGATCTCCCGTCTTTTCTCGTTACAGTAGAACTCCCAGATGGCGGTTAGTACTGACACGGTGCAGGTCGTGATGCCCGCGATGGGCGACTCGGTGTCCGAGGGCACCGTGCTCGAGTGGCACAAGCAGGAGGGCGACACCGTCGCGGCCGACGAGACGATCGTCGAGATCTCCACCGACAAGGTCGACGCCGAGGTCCCCGCACCCGCGAGCGGCACGGTCGTCAAGATCTACGCGGCGGAAGGCGACACCGTCCGGGTGGGCACCGTGCTCGCGGAGATCTCGGGCAACGGGGGCGCCACGACGACGCCCGCCGAGGCCGCGCCCGTGTCGGGCGAGTCGCCGCCGGTGTCACCCGAGGAGGCCGTCGCCGGCGCGGCCACCGAGGCGGAGCAGGAGGCCGCCGCGGAGGCGACGGTCGGCGAGACGATCGACATAGTCACCCCGACGGGCGGCGAGTCGGTCACCGAGGGGACGATCCTCGAGTGGTCGGTCAAGGTCGGCGACACCGTCAAGGACGGGGACACGGTCGTGGAGGTCTCGACCGACAAGGTCGACATGGAGCTTCCCGCCCCCGCGTCAGGCACGATCACCGAGATCCTGGCCGAGGAGGGCGACACGGTCACGGTCGGGCAGGTGATCGCGCGGATGACGAAGAGCGCCGCCGGGGCGAGCGTCCCGGCGCCATCGACGCCGGCGCCAGCGCCGGAGCCGGCCCCGGACCTGGCCGCGAGCGACGGCGCCAATATCTCCCCGGTCGCCCGGCGGATCGCCGCCAGCGAGGGGATCGACCTCGGGGCGGTCGTCGGGACCGCCCGCGGCGGGCGGATCACGAAAGCCGACGTGCTGGCGGCAGCCGGCAACGGCGCGGCCGCGACAGCCGAACCCCAAAAGGCGGCCCCTGAAAGGGCCGCCCCCATAAACCAGCCGCTCCGGGGTGGCGCCGCGGCACTCGCCCGCTACATGGACGAGAGCCGCTCGATCCCGACCGCCACATCGTTCCGGACGATGACGGTCACCGTCCTCGACGAGCGGCGCAAGCAGCTCAAGAACGCCGGCTACCGCGTGTCGTTCACGCACCTGATCGCTTACGCGATCGCGCGCGTGGGGACGGCGGACATGCCGGTCATGGCCAACCACTTCGCGGAGATCGACGGCAAGCCGAATCGAGTGGACGACGGCGCGGTCAACCTCGGCCTGGCCGTGGACGTCGAGAAGAAGGACGGCAGCCGCACGCTGATGGTGCCGGTCATCCGCGACGCCGGCCGGCTGGACTTCGCCCAGTTCCTCGAGGCGTACAACGCGCTCGTCGAGAAGGCGCGGACGAACACCCTGGGGGCGGACGACCTCGTCGGCGGCAATATCACGCTCACCAACCCGGGCGGGATCGGCACGGTCGCGTCGGTCCCGCGGCTGATGGTCGGGCAGGGCACGATCGTCGCGACCGGCTCGATCGCCTACCCGGTCGGGCTCGGCACGGTCGGGGCGATGATCGGCGCCGACAAGGTCATGACAATGACCTCGACATACGACCACCGGATCATCCAGGGGGCCGAGTCGGGCCGGTTCCTGCAGCGGATCGAGGCGCTGCTTCAGGGTGAGGAAGGTTTTTATGAGGGGGTATTTCGCGATCTCGGGGCGGAGCTCCCCGAGCTGTCGCCACCGCCCGCCCCCGCGGCTGCCGCGGCCTCAGCCGCCGCGGCTGCCCCCGCGGCCACGGTCACGGCGCCCGACGAGGAGCTGCTCCAGGCAGTCCAGGCCGCGACCTCGCTGCTCAAGGCGCACCGCACCCACGGGCACCTGGCGGCTCGGCTCGACCCGCTGGGGCGCGAGCCCGAGGGCGACCCGGCGCTCGACCCCGAGCCGCTGGGCCTGACCCCAGAGCTGATGGCCAAGATCCCGGCGCGGATCCTGCGCGTGTCGGTGCCCGGCGCGACGCTCGTCGACGCACTCCCGCACCTGCGGGAGACCTACTGCGGGCCGATCGCCTACGAGATCGAGCACATCTCCTCGCACCGCCAGCGGCTTTGGCTGCGGGAGGCGATCGAGTCGGGGACGTTCCGCCACGCGCTGACCAACGACGAGCAGAAGGCTCTCCTCAAGCGCCTGACGGAAGTCGACGCGCTCGAGCGGTTCATGCACAAGGCCTACCTCGGGCAGAAGCAGTTCTCGATCGAGGGCCTCGACATGACCGTCCCGATGCTCGACGAGCTGATCCAGCTGTCGGCCACGCGCGGCGCGCGCGAAGTCGTGATCGGGACCGCCCACAGGGGCCGCCTGAACATCCTCGCGCACAACCTGGGGCGACCTTACGGAACGATCTTCGCGGAGTTCGAGGGGACCTCGACGCTCGAAGCAATCACGACGATCCCGCAGGGCGGCACCGGCGACGTCAAGTACCACCACGGCGCCCAGGGGTCGTACCAGCTGCCGCACGGCGAGTCGATCATCGTCCGGCTCGAGTCGAATCCTTCGCACCTGGAGTTCGTGGCGCCCGTGGCTTCGGGCGCGACGCGCGCCGCCCAGACCACGCGCCAGGGCCCGCACGCCCATCAGGACACGGACGCCGCGATCCCGATCATCCTCCACGGCGACGCGGCCTTCCCCGGGCAGGGCGTCGTCGCCGAGACGCTCAACCTCCAGGCGCTCGACGGCTACACGGTCGGCGGGACGATCCACATCATCCAGAACAACCAGGTCGGGTTCACGACCGACCCCGACGATGCTCGGTCGACGACCTGGGCCTCGGACCTGGCGAAGGGCTTCGACGTCCCGATCATCCACGTCAACGCCGACGACGTGGCGGCGTGCGTCTCGGCGGTCAGGCTCGCGTTCGCGTTCCGGCAGGAGTTCGGCCACGACGTCCTGATCGACCTGATCGGCTACCGGCGCTTCGGACACAACGAGGCCGATGAGCCGGCCTACACCCAGCCCGAGATGTACCAGGTGATCAAGAAGCACCCCCCGGTGCGCGAGCTGTTCGCGCGCCGGCTGATCGAGGCCGGCGTGGTGACCGAGGAGGAGTCGACCGAGATGACCGACGCCGTGTGGGCGCGGTTGACCGACGACCACGAGGAGCTCAAGGAGCGGCTCGCCTCCCACAAGGAGGTCGAGCACGCGACGGGCGAGTACCAGCTCGACCGCACCGCCTCGCCCGAGGTCAAGACGGCGGTCTCGGCGGATCGCCTCGAGGTTTTGAATGATGAGCTCCTCGCGGTCCCGGATGGGTTCACCGTCCATCCGAAGCTCGTCCGCCAATTCGAGCAGCGGCGAGAGGCGTTGGGGCCTTCCGGTGGGATCGTCTGGGCTCACGCCGAGGCGCTGGCGTTCGCCTCGCTGCTGACCGAGGGGATCCCGATCCGGTTGACGGGCCAGGACACCGAGCGCGGGACGTTCTCCCAGCGCCACCTCGTCCTCCACGACCCGAAGACCGGCCAGGAGCACTGCGCGATGCAGCACCTGCCCGGGGCGCTGGCGCCGATGGAGCTCCACAACAGCCCGCTGTCGGAGATGGCGTGCCTCGGGTTCGAGTACGGCTACTCGCAGGAGGGGCCGGAGACGCTGGTGCTGTGGGAGGCGCAGTTCGGCGACTTCGTCAACGGCGCGCAGGTGATCATCGACCAGTTCATCGTCTCGGGGCTGGCCAAGTGGGGCCAGACCTCGCGCCTGACGCTGCTGTTGCCCCACGGCTACGAGGGATCGGGTCCCGAGCACTCGAGCGCACGTTTGGAGCGCTTTCTGCAGCTCGCCGCCGAGGGCAACATCAGGATCGCCAACCCGACGACGCCGGCGCAGTACTTCCACCTCCTGCGCCGTCAGGCGCGGATCGCCAAGCAGCGGCCGCTCGTGGTGATGACGCCTAAGTCGCTGCTGCGGCTGCAGCAGGCGACATCGTCTTTGGAAGAGCTGGCGAACGGCCGGTTCCAACCGGTGCTGGCGGAGCCGGGCGTCGAGCCGTCGGAGGTCACGCGCCTGATCCTGTGCAGCGGCAAGATGTACTACGACATCGCCGACCACCCGCTCCGAGCCGAGCGTCCGGAGATCGCGATCGGGCGGATGGAGCTCCTGTATCCGTTCCCGCAGGGCGAGCTGCTCGAGCTGATGCAGAGCTACCCGCAGCTGTCCGAGGTGGTGTGGGTGCAGGAGGAGCCTCGCAACATGGGCGCGCGGGCACACATGTCGGCGCGGCTGCGCCAGCTGCTCCCCGCGGGGATCCGGTTCGGGTACATCGGCAGGCCGGAGCGGGCGGCCTCCGGCGAGGGGTACCCGGTGGCGCACGCCGAGGAGCAGCACCGGATCGTCCAGACCGCGCTCGACATGGAGTCCGCGGTGTCGCAGTTCCCCCGGTTGCTGCCAGGCGAGCGGTAGCCGTCCGTTATCCGGACACGAGGTCGTCGGACCAGTCGACCGCGGCCACGGTGACCGGCGCGGCCAGCCCCTTCAGCTCGAGCGTCCGCTCCTCGAGGGCGCGGACGGCATCGCCTGCGGCAACGAGCGCCTCGCGGCTGGCGAGGATCTCGCCGGCGCCGGCGGCCGCGGCAATCCGTGCGGTGGTGTTGACTCCCCGGCCCACGTAGTCGCCGCCGCGGTCGGTCGCCTCGGCGGCGTGGATGCCGATGCGGACGCGCGGCGCGAAGCCGTGATCGCGCCGGTGGTCGCGCAGTGAGCGCTGGATCGAGCACGCGCACTCGAGCGCGCTGCCGGGCTCGGCGAAGGCGACGAAGAATCCATCGCCCTCGTGCTTGATCTCCTCACCTGAGCACTCCTGCAAGCATCCCCTGAGCGTGCGGTCGTGCCAGGCCAGCAGTGCCTCCCACTGCTCGTCGCCGAGCGTCTCGAGAAAGCGCGTCGAGTCGACGATGTCCGTGAACATGAAGGTCCGAACCGCCCTCCGTGGCTCGGGGCCGGCTCTGGAGAGAAGCGCCGCGACGCGGCCTGCCGCGTGCTCGGCGCCCATACGTTCGAAGCTGGCCCTGGCCGCGGTCAGCTCGAGCTCTGCGGCGTCGGGGTCGCCCAGCTCTTCGTAGGCCCCGGCCAGCAGCTCGCGCGCCTCCGCCGCCTCGTAGGGAGCGTCGACCTCCGACCACATCCGCACCCCGCTCCGCAGTTCCCGAACGGCGTCCTCGGTTCGCGATTCCAGCAGCGCGTTGCGCCCGCTGGCCACAGTCGCGGCGGCGCGCACCGCCATCGTGTCGAGTGAGTGCGCGAGCTCGTCGAGCTCGGCGAGCGCCGAAGCCGCCAGCTCTCTGTCTCCCGCGGCGACGGCGATCTCGACCGCCGCCGGCAACACCAGCCACCGGCCCTCGCGCGCCAGGCCGGACTCGTCCGCCAGCGCCTCCACGATCGCGCGCCGGGCGACGGTTGTCTTGCCCTCCTCCAAGCGCAGGAGCGCGAGCCCGGGCTGCGGATCGAACCCCAGCTCGGCGGACTGCCGGAAGCACTCGAGCGCTCCCTCGAGGTTCCCGCGCCGCCGGCGTATCTCGCCGAGCTCGTGCAATCCCCACGCGGCCCACCGGGGCGCGGCGCCGAGCAGGTCATCGATCGCGTCGCTCGCGTCGCGTTCGGCGCGGTCGAGCTCGCCGCGGAAGCGCATCACCTCGGCTCGGTGAAACCGGCACAGGCCCGGGAATCCGCTCAGTGACTGCCGCTCGCACCACCGCAGCGACGCCACGCTCCATTCGCCGGCGCGACCCCAGTCGCCTCGGTTCCGGCAGGCGAAGATCGTCGAGCAGAAGATCTGGCCGGTCGTCCACAGGTCGAGGTCGCCGCCCAGGGCGGCGGCCATCGCCTCGTCGATCAGGGCCGTACCTTCGCTCACCTCCCCGTCGAGCAGGAGCGCGTGGCCGAGGACCAGGCGCCCGAGGGCCTCGATGTCTCGATCCCCGAGCTCGCGGCCCAGGGCGACCAGCTCGCGGCTCATGGTGAGGGCCGCCGGGGCGTCGCCCATGAAGAAGTTGCCCTGCGCCATGCACAGCAGGACTAGTCCTCGCTCGCGACACGCCGGCTCGGCCTCGAGCAACCGGCCCGCCCGCGCCAGCCATCCGGCGGCGAGCGCGTCGCTGCCCCGTGCGTGGTACTCGAGCGTCAGCTTGACGGACGTGCGTGCGGCGGAGCGACGATCCCCCGCGCTCTCATAGGCGCTCGCCGCGCGCTCGAACGCGTCCAGCATCTCGTCGAAGTGACGTGACCAACGCGCGGCCTCGCCGAGGCGCTCCAGATCTTCGGGCGCGAGCGCCTCGGTGGCGGCTTGCAGCCGCAGCGCCTCGTATGCGCTCGCCCAGTCGCGCCCCTCGAACGCCTGTCTGCCCCGCTCCAGGGCATTGCGGTCAGGCTCCGTCATGGCGAGATTCTTCCACCGCGCGCCGGCGTTAGTGACCGGCTCCTGCTCGAGGAGCCGGTTGTCGGCTACTCGATTAGCCGGGAGGACTGGCGAGCAGGGTTTCCCGAACCGTGAAGTTGCTCTCGGTTCCGCCTGCTCGTCGTCATCCAGTTCTTCGCCCTGCGAACCAGCCAGCCGTGGCGCCGATGACGCCGCCGACGCTGAGCAGGCCGACGCTTCTGAGCGGCCTGCGCTGCGCCTTGGAGGCGACGCCCCGTACGGAATGCCGAACGGTCGTCTTCGTCGCCTTCTTCCCGATGGTGCGGCCAAGCTTCGCCATGCAGGCCTCCTCACGTGCTGTTCCTACCTTGTCTACCCGGCGATCGCGAAAACGACGCCGGCCTGTCCGCCACAGCCTGTCCGGGGGCGTAAACCCCACGCTTAACATCGCCTACATATTTCGAGAGTTAGGTTGCTCTCGCGACCAACAACGGGCCCCACGGTGAGCGGGCCCCAGACAGCTGGGGAGGTTTTCATGCATTTGGGTGCCTCCTCCCGTCCTGCCCGGACGAGAGGGCTGTTCTTCGCACTAGCGGTAGCGGCGATGTTCCTCTTCGCCGCGCCAGCCGGTGCGACGTCCTTATCCAAGGAGAGGTCAGTCGGCTCTTTGAAGCTACCTTCGGGGCACCAGACGACGTCCAAGACGTCGTTTGGCGAGTTGGACTGCAACGGTTTCTCTCCGAATCAGGAATCGGTGCAGCTGACGATGGCGTGCACCGACATCCGCGGTGACAACCGGGTCAGCAATAAGAACACCTGGGATGGGCGGTTCTACGACAACGGTCACTACATCGGGCACGACGAACCCGACATGACCTTCCTCTCGTCCCAGCCGGGCTCGGGCAACAACGTGGTCTGGACCGAAACGCTCGGTACCGACCCGGCCACACCTCCGACCGACTCGGTGCCCGGAAGTGACGTGTCTCATTGGTTCCAGCTCTCCATCGCCCCGTGGTTCTCGATGGCCATGTGCGACGGAAACTCGTATCCCCAGACCCCCTGCACCCCCAAGAGCGATGCCAACGCTCCCACGTGCCTTGGGGCGGCCTGCGGCGCCGGCACTTTCGTCGGCGGTGGCAGCGCGTTCATGGAGATGCAGTTCTATCCGCCTGGCTTTTCGCCTCTGTCTACCGCCGTCAGCTGCGACAACAGTCACTGGTGTGCGGCGATCACGATCGACAGCCTCGAATGCACGCAGAACTTCGTCCAGTGCAACCCTCAATGCGAGGAGCCGGTCAACGCCGCGTTCATCCAGAGGAATGGCATTCCGACTGGGCCGCCGAGCCCACAGAACGCCAACATCTCGACTCGCACTCCCAACGGGCAGACGTTGCTGATGAACCCGGGGGACAAGGTGCAGGTTCACATGTTCGACGCCCCAGTGCCTGGTGAGCCCGGTCAACATGCCTTTGAGGTGGTGATAAACGACAAAACCACCGGTCAGAGCGGGTTCATGCAGGCGTCCGCCGCGAACGGATTCATGAACACGTCGATCATCGACTGCTCGGGCACTCCGTTCAACTTCGAGCCGGAGTACAACACCGCGGCTCGTAACAACATCAACCCGTGGGGTGCCGATCAGGTCGACATCAGCACCCAGTTTGAGACAGGACATTGGGAGTCGTGCCAGACGCTTCTGAATCCGTTCAAGTTCCCGACCGCGGACCTGGGCATCCCGGGCGCGACCGACAAGGCCTACCAGACCTGTATCGGCCCGTACGAGAATCAGGGACCGCCCGACGACACGAGCCTGGAGGTCTCGGACGCGCTGTGCTATCCGGCGGGCGATACACACGGAAGCCTCGCCTCGGACCCGGACATCACGACGGGATGCCTGGACGACTTCTTCCAGAATGGCGATCTCGACTTCGACGGGACGCCGTACTATCCCGAGTGGCCCACCTCAACCACGGCGGGCGTCAATCCGGGCAGCTTCGTCCAGGCGTTACCAACGACGGGCGGGCAGCAGTACTCGAGGTTCTTCATCCAGACGGATCTGGGGCTGAGCGAGTCCTACTGCCCGGGGAACACCGCCGGTGGTCCCGGCAATGGTACGTGTAACGTGCCCCCGACCGGTCCGGGTAACTTCTACCCGTATTGGACGAGGGTCGTGAAGGGTTCGAAGTGCACGCTGGAGTTCGGGAACGTCAGCAAGGCGCCGCCCGGCTCCACCATCCGCACGTTCGGCAAGTTCGCCCAGTACGGCACGGTCCAGACCGAGACGTTCGGGTATCCGCAGTTCATCGGCCCGATTCGCAACAACGCCTGTACGTAGCGGCGTCGGACTGACCCGTTTGACGGAGCGCCCCGGCATGCCGGGGCGCTCTGCGTTCGTGGTCTAGACCACCTGGAAGATGAAGTCGTACTCAGTCCCGCCGTCCCGTGAGATCAGCGCCATCTGGCCGCGCGCGTCTCTGTAGGCGCCGGTGCCGCCGGTGATCGCCAGAACACTGTTCTTGGTGTCGTAGTACGGGCCCTCGACCGTGATCTGACCGCCGGCCAGGAACGTGGTCCAGGCGCACTCCCAGCTCCCGTCCCCCGGCGAGATCCGCACACACGAGCCCTGGTCCGTCCCGACCTGAGTCGTGTCGGTGGGGTCATAGACCTTGTTGTGCCACGTGAGCAGGTTGCCCGTGACGTCGCCGGCGCCGCCGGAGTGGACCACGGTGTCGGTAACGGCGTGCTCGATGACGTGGACGACGTGGCCGCCCCGCCCGCCTTGCCCGCCCCGTCCGTCGTGGCGCCCGAAGCCGTGGTGCGCGGCCTGGCCCCGCGCGGCGTCGGCGATCCGCGGTAGGCCGATGACCAGAAATGCGGCGGCGGCCGATAGAAGGATGGCGAGGGTGACCCGCGACTTGGCCCCCCAGGCGGGCAGGTGATGCGCCTTTCCTCTCATGCGTGATACCTCCTTAGAGCCCGTAGGGGCTCATCGGGTTATGAGGACGGGCCTACGTTACGGGCGGGGGTGGGGGCGCGGGGATTTACAGGCGGTGGCAGTGGGGTGGGGCGGTGGCGGCTCGTGATCGAGAGGCTGGCGGCCAGGCTCCTCGCAACGGCCCGGGCGACTCGCCGGCGCCCTCACCCGCAGCCCCGATTGGCGGGCGGCTCGGTAAACGGCGCTGGGGAGGGAGGGGAGCGGGCGCCATCGCACCCGTCCAAAACCTGCACAGCACGACAATTCCGCGCCAAAACCCGAGGCCTGTCGAGCTATGCATGAAGAGCATGCGTAATACGACAGGGCTCGGACCTGGCGCCGGTGTTGACGTGTCATGCAGCTTTCTCGTGACACTCTCGGCACAAAGTCGCGGGTTTGGGCGCCCGAGCGGTCGACCACTGGCTCCGGCGACCCGCCGAAGCCCTCACCCACCCCCTCCCTGCCGCCTTACCGCGCCGATCGCCGGTCAAGGCTGCGGGCGCGCAGCGACCGCGGGCCGAGAGTCGACAGCCTCCTCGCCCTGATTCGCGCTCGGCCCGGTAAACGGCGCCGGGGAAGGGATGGCGGTCGGGTGCCATCGCACCGCCCAAAAACCTGCACAGCACGACAATCCCGGCCGGAATGGCGAGGCCTGTCGAGCTATGCATGAAGAGCATGCGTAATACGACAGGGCTCGCCCCTGGCGCCGGTGTTGTCGTGTTACGCAGGTTCCCCGTGACACTCTCGACACACTCCGGGCACGAACTCGCCATATGTGCCCGCGGTGGCCCCCCAAACCTCGCCGGGCGCCGCCGGGGCGCCCCAAAACGCCCCGAGCAACGGAGAGCTTTGGTGAGCTTTGCGGAGGCACTGCGGGGCGGAGCGTTCAAAAACTGAACGCTCTCAGCGCCCCGCCCCCCGTCAGGCGCCCGCCCCGCCCCGCCAGCGCGCGCCCCGCGCCCCCGCCAGCGCCCGCCCCGCGCCCGCGTCAGCCCGGGCCCCCGCCCCGCGCCCCCGCGAACACCGCCATCGTCCCCGACCCGTAGCTGTCCATCGAGTAGACCGTGTTGGTGCGCGTGCTCACCGCCACGACGTTGGGATTCGATCCGACCGGCTGCTCCCGTACGGCGCCGGCGCACACCCGGGTGCGTTCGGCGTTGCAGTTGAGTTCCGACACCTCGGCGCTCAGGAGATCGGGGATGTATGCGAAGCCGGTGCGGCTGTCGATCTCGACGTCGAACGGTCCGATGCCGACCGTCGCCGTCGCCGACGGCTCGGCGCATCCGGACAGGTCGGTGCCGTTGCAGGTCGCTGCGTTGAAGATCGACACGGTCCCCGGAAGATCGCCATCGTTCCAGTCCGGCACGTAGACGGTGTCCGTGCGGTCATCGACCCCGATGTTGTTGGGCTCGAATCCGGCGCTGAACGTCGGCGCCGGGTGGTGGCAGCCCGAGTGGTCGGTCGCATTGCAGGTCGCGCCGTTGATGACGGAAAGCGCTCCCGGAGGACCGAACCCTGGGCCGTAGACGGTGTTGTTGCGAACGCTCAGCGCGAGCAACTCGGTGCCGTCCGCCACCGTGACCGAGGCGGGCTTCTGGGTGCATCCGGTGCTCACCTCGGCGTTGCAGGTCGCTGCGTTCATCACCGCGACCTTGTTCGCCGCGGCATCGCCCTCGTATGGCGCATACAGGGTGCCGGTCTTCGCGTCGAGTACCGGCGGTCCCGGGTTCGGCCCGACGGTGATCTGTGGCGCCGGCGCGGAGCAGCCGCTCGTGTCCGTGGCCGTGCAGTGCGCGATGTTGATCACCGAGATGTAGTTGCCGAAGAAGTCGGCGGAGTACAGCGTATGGGTGGCGTCATCGATCGCGCCCGTCCTGAAGTTGGCCTGGGCATAGCCGACCGGGATCTCCGCGACAGGCGCGCAGCCGCTCACGTCTCCGGCCTTGCACGTGTTGCCGTTGATCACGTCGATCTGTGGCAGGTTGCTGTTGGCGGCGTAGATCGTGTTCGTCGCTGGGTCGACGACCGTCAGGAACTCGGAGTCAGGAACGCTCGGAGCCTCGAGCCGGCAACCGGAGCTGTTAACCGCGTTGCAGTGGCGGATGCTCACCGCCTGCAGGAAGCTCTGACCTCCGACGTTGGCGACGAAGGCCGTGCCGGTCTCGGGATCGAGCGCGAACCAGTTCGGGCTCCCGCCCGATTCAGGCGGATTGAACGTGGCCTGCTCGTTGAGCGGCCGCGCCGAGCACCCAGAGGTCGCCGTCCCGTTGCAGAACCTCGTGTCGATCTCGGAAATCGTGTCGTCGGTGTCGTTGATCGCGAACAGCGTGTGCAACGAACCATCGAGGGCCAGGAAGGTGGGGTCCGACCCGGTCGGAACCTGTGGCGGCGACTGCCCGCAGCCGGACTTGATCTTGGCGTTGCAGGTCGCGCCGTTGATCACCGCCACCGACCCGTCGCCGAAGCTCGTGTTTGCCACGTAGACGGTGTCCGTCGCCTGATCGACGGCGAGGGCGAACGGATTGGGTCCGGAGTGGATCTTGTGCCCGCTCTGAGCACAGCCGTTCCCGTCGGTGCCGTTGCAGGTGGCGCCGTTGAACACCGACACCGTGTCCCCGTTTTCGTTGTCCCCGTCGTTCGCGACGTAGACGGTGTCGGTGGCGATGTCGACGTCGAGCCAATCGGGGTCGAGCGGATCGTTGATGGTCCTCACCGGGTCCCCGCACCCGGTGGCTGTCGTCCCGTCACAGGCGGCGACGTTCAGCACGAATACGTGACCATTGGCGTCCGCGACGTAGAGCGTGTGCGTCACCGGGTCCAGCGCGGCGTCCACGAGAAAACCCCCGACCGGGATCGTGGCCACGGGCGTGCCGCACCCGCTCGTCACGTGGGCGTTGCACGTCCCGCCGTTGATCACCGACACGGTTCCGGTGGCGTTGGCGGTGTAGATCGTGTCGGTGCGCTCGTCGATCGTGCCCGCGAGCGGCGACGAGCCCACCGTCGCCCTCGCGATCACCGCGCAGCCCGAGATCGACCCCGGGCGGCACTTCGCCGCGCTCACCACGTCGACCACGTTGTCGGCCGTCGCGCTGCAGGAGTCGTTCGTGCTTGGATCGCCACACTGAATCGGCACGTACAGCGTCTGAGTCTTGGGATTCACGATCGGCACGCCCGGACTGCCGTCCAGCGTGACCGACCCACGGCTGGCCCCCCAATTCATCCCCGCCCACGCCACCGGGGACGACGCGCTCCGGGCGGGGCGAACGCGAGCCCCGCGAAGGCCCGGCGCTCGAGCGACCGTAGCGCGCACGGTCAGCGCCGAGCTCGCGCCGGCGCCGGCGCCCAGCACGACCAGCGCGGAGGTCAAGGCCATCGCGACCGCCCGCGGCCGCATTCCTCGGTCAACGCGACACCTCATGTGACTCCCTCCTGTGTTCACGCGCGGCGCCGCGCCGCGTCGTCACCCCCTACATATCCGGGGGCGCGAATTTGTGACCGGGAGCGGGCTAAGGCTGTGGCTGCTCGAGCGCGCGGCTGAGAAGCAGGCGTAGGGTCGCGCGCTCCTCGTCGCTGAGGCCGGAGAGGATGTCGTCCTCGAGGCTCTCCTGCGCACGCTCGCCGCGCTCGAGCGCGGCGCGACCCTCGTCGGTGATGTCGACCACGTGCCGACGACGGTCGATCGGGTCCCGGCGCCGCTCGACGTAACCCAACTCCTCGAGCTCGTTGAGCAGCAGCACGCAGTTGTTGGGGTCGAGCCACAGGGACTCGCACAGCTGCTGCTGGAGCGCCGGGGCCTTGGCGCGCAGGTAGCTGAGCAGCATCAAGTACCGCAGCGGGATCCCCAGGAGCTCTTCCGTGCTCCGCTTGTGGATCGTCTTCGCCAGCCGCAGCAGCATCACCACCGTGCCGGGTGAGGTGTCTACAGCCATCGCAGTTTGCAGGTTATCAGGGTGATCATCACGCATCTAAAGATAGTCCATGTTATAGTGACGATCACCATGATAGCGACGAGCTCTAGAGAGGGGATGATCACTATTCATCGTCTAATCAACGGCGAGCGACGGCGCTGGGTTGCGCTGGCCGTCGTTTGCCTCGGCCAGCTGATGATGGTGCTCGACGCGACGATCGTGAACGTCGCGCTGCCCTCCATGCAGCGCGATCTCGGCTTCTCGCAGGCAAATCTCGCCTGGGTCGTGGACGCCTACATGATCGCCTTCGGCAGCTTCCTGCTCCTGGCGGGCCGGCTCGGCGACCTTCTCGGTCGCAAACGAATGTTCCTGATCGGACTGGTGGTATTTACGGCCGCCTCGGTCGCGTGCGGTCTGGCCGACAGCCAGGTGCTGCTGATCGTGTCCCGGTTCGTGCAGGGCCTCGGCGGCGCGGTCGCGTCGGCCGCGGTGCTGGCGCTCCTGGTGACCGAGTTCCCGAAGCCGTCCGAGCGAGCGATCGCGATGAGCGTCTACACGTTCATCGTCTCGAGCGGCGGCTCGATCGGGCTGCTCGCCGGCGGCGTGCTCACGCAGGCCGTCAACTGGCATTGGATCTTCTTCATCAATGTGCCAATCGGGATCATCGCGTTCACGCTCGGACGCGTGCTGATCACGGAGACCGAGCGACAGGGGCTCGGCCAGCGCATCGACGTGCTCGGCGCGCTGCTGTCCACGGTTGCGCTGATCCTCGGCGTCTACGCGATCGTCAAGGTCACCGAGTACGGCTGGCTGTCGCCGCACACGCTCGGCTTCGGCGCCGCATCGCTGGCGCTGCTGGGAGCGTTCGTGGCGGTCGAGTCGCGGCTCGAGCACCCCATGTTCCCCCTGCGCATCCTCCGCGTGCCGGGGCTCGCGGCCTCGAGCGTGGTGCGGGGCTTCCTCGTCAGCGGAATGTTCTCGACCTTCCTGCTCGGGGTGCTCTACCTCCAGCACGTGCACGGGTACGGCGCGCTCGCGACCGGGTTGGCGTTCCTGCCGCTAACCCTGATCATGGGCACGTTCTCGCTCGGGATCACCGCGCGGCTGATGGGCCGCTTCGGGCCGCTGCGGGTGCTGCTCGTCGGGTTGGTGGCGATCGCCGGCGCGCTGACGTTGCTCTCGCAACTGCCGGCGCATACGAGCTACTTCCCCACGATCTTCGCCCCGTTCGCGCTGCTCGGGTTGGGCGCGGGACTGTCATTCCTGCCGCTGATGACGATCGCGATGGCCGAGGTGCCGCTGGCAGATGCCGGGCTCGCGTCCGGGATCGTCAACGCCTCGCTGCAGATCTCGGCAGCGATCGGGATCGCGGCGCTGGCGACGGTGGCCGCGGAACGGACCAAGGTGCTGTCCGGTCTTGGGCAGCACCAGGTGCAGGCGCTGACCGGCGGCTTTCATCTCGCCTGGTCGATTGGCGCCGTCGCGGTGGCCGTCGGGGCGGTGATCGCGCTGCTGACGTTGCGCGCGCCCAAGCGGGCGGAGGAGGTCGCCCAGATCCGCGACCAGGAGCCGGTCGAGTTCGAACTGGAGGCAGCATGATGGAAAACAACTCAGAAGTACTGGTAAGACGTTCTCGCGATCGGACCTCGCGTGCGAGGAGGCCGCTGCGGCTCGAGATCCAGCGGCGGCTCGCGCGGGGCGCGTCCGGCGTCGAGAAGTTCGTGACACAGGTGCGGGTTGGGGATGCCGAGGCAGTGCTCGTCCCCTGGCGGGCCGACTTCCCCGGCCGAGCCTGAGATCTGACGGTGCCCGGGCGGTTGGCTGACCCGCCCGGGCCCTCAGATTCGGGTGCACCAGCACCCGGGCCCCCAGGCGACTACTGCGCCTCGCCGAGCAGCGGAAAGGCGCGGTGTGCCCGCGAGGGAATGATGTAGTTACCGCGCTTGAGCACGGTGATGAAGTCATTGATCCCGTTGTTCGCGGTGTCGCCGACCGCCGGGTTCTCCAGGCGCGCCTGCGTCACGTTCATCGCGGTCCGGGTGATCATGAAGTCCTCGATCGACCGCTGGACCGAGACGAAGTGAAGCCCCGCCTGCCCGCCGTCGACCGTATTGAAGTCGCGGCGGATGATCCGGGGCTTGCCGTGCTTGCGGGCGCACGCCGACGCCTGGGCGTGGCCGACCACGCCGTAGCGCCTTATCGCCTGGTTCAGCAGCTGCGGATCGCTCTCGGCGTCCGTCTTGAAGTGCTTGACCTGATCCGGCGAGACCTCCGGCGCGTACATCCGCGCCACGCGCTCTGATTCGCTCAGCGCGCCGTACCACCCGTCGAGCCGGAGGCGCATATAGCTGACCTGCATCGTCGTTCCGTCGACGAACGGGTGCTCGGTGATTGCGACCGCGTCCTCCGTCGCCTGGTTTTTCCGCAGGCCCGATTTGAATCCCATGAACAGCGGGGCGTCGCGAGGCACCGGGTCACCGGAAGGGATCCCGCCGGTGTGCTGGTGGCGGGCGGGGAGGCCGGTGCCGACGAAGCCCGTTCGGGTTTCGCGCCACCGCAGAGCGCTCGAGATCGAGAGCCATCCGTGCGCCCCCGGGGGCCGTTCCCCATGCAAGAGCGCCGCCTCGACCGACGCCAGGCGGTGTTCGTCGTCGGCGGCGAGGTGCAGGCACATGTCGTAGTCGTCGATCGCGGGGAACTCGAAGTTCGAGAGCTCGACGGCGCGCGGGATCGGCGAGCTGATCCCGAGCGCGCGCTCGAAGTAGCTCGGCCCCCAAGCGACCGTGAACAGCAGGCCGGAGGGCCCCCAGCGGTAGCGACGCTCGAGCGTTCGGAGCGCGGCCTCGAGGACGCGAACGTGCGCGGGCGTCGGGCGACGGTGGATGTCGAAGAACAGAAGCCGGTCGAACCGGGGCGCGATCGGATTGCCGTCTGCGTCCCGAGCCAGCGTGGCGGTCCATCCGTACTGGCGCTTGGGTAGTCCGGCGGGCTGGACGCCGAGCGGAACGGAAGCCGGAAGCCGCGGGCGCGCCGTCGCCGACCCGGCGGTCGTCGCGGCGGCGGTGCCTGCCGCCAGGCCGCCGGCGCCGATCAGGAAGCCGCGCCGGGTCAGCATCGCCAGTTCGTCTCGCTCACGCTGGGATGTGAATCGAGCTCGTCCATGAGCCGCGTCAGGTTAGCGGGACTCTTTTTGCGCACGCGAAGATTCAGCGCGCGGAACGTCCGGTAGCCTGAGCGCGTGGGGTGGACTGTGCCTCGGATCGGTGATTGGGAGCCGCTGACGGTGGCGGAGCGGATCGGTGACAGAAACGCAGACTGATCGGGAACGGCAGGAGCCCGCGCCGGCGGCGGCCGAGCCCGGTGCCGCAGACACCGAGACGGCTGCGGCCGCTTCAGAACACCGTTTCAGGCGGCTCGTCGCTCGCATCCGGTCTCTCTTCCGGGCGATAGAGGACGGCGACGAGACGGAGATCGAGCAGGCGGTTCTCCGCTTGAGCCGCTCGCGCAAGATATTTGCGCCACTTGCCTTTGCGGTCGGCGCGGTCGCGGTTCTGTTCGACGCCTTGAAGCTGATCGTCACTCACTGGCGCCTCACTCTGGTCTCGTTGCTTCCAGCCGTGTGGATCTGGCTGGCGATGTTCGATCTGAAGTTGCACGTGCTGCACGGCAAGTCGTTTCACGTCATTCGCGGGCCAATCCTGATCCCGCTCGCACTCCTGATCGTCGCCATCACCGCGGGCTGCTTCTTCCTCAACGCCGTGTTCGCGTTCGCGATCGCGGACCCCCCGCCCAAGATCCGACCGGCGTTTGCCACGGCGCGAAAGCATCTGGCGCCAATCCTTGCGTCGGGGTCGATCGTGGGGGTACTGCTCGCCGGTTCGGTGTTGGTGGTGCCGCGCTGGCACCGGCCGTGGTTCGCGCTCTGCCTCGGGGTCGTGGTCGGCGTGATGATGGTCTGCTACGTGGCCGTGCCGGGACGGCTGATCGGCGTCAAGAAGACCCAGTCACGGCGCGACAAGCTGATAACGAGCGCCATCAGCGGGGCGATCAGCGCCACGGTCTGCACGCCGCCATACGTCCTCGGGCGCGTCGGACTGCTGTTGCTCGGAACGCGGTACCTGTTCATCCTCGGGATCGTGCTGTTCGCGCTCGGAGTCACGCTGCAAGCCGGTGCGACCGGGGCGGTCAGGGCGATCAAGATGAGCGCGAGCCTGAGGCCGCGCGCCGCCGGCGAGCAGTCCGTCCCAAAGCAGGCTCAGGCGTCTTCGTAGAGCTCGATCCGCGGCTGTCCCTCGATGCCCGCCAGCTGCATCACCTCGCGCATGTACGCGGCCTCCGAGAAGAGCTCGGCATCTGCCGGGCTTTCGAAGCCGACGATGATCAACACGTTGTTCGGATCGTGGAGCCCGCGGTATACGCCGACCGGAGTCGCGACACCAGCCGGCCCGACGTCCACAAACCCGTCATAGATCTCGCGCCACGCCGCGTAGTCCTTGACTTGATGCTGCACTACCGCCGTGACCGCCATTGGTTCCTCCCGTGGGTTTGGGGGCTCTGCCTCGAGGCCCGGACGCGTGGGGCGCTGTGTATCGCCACGCTGCGACAGCCATCTGCAGCGTCTGTCAACGTTCCCTGGTCATGACGATCAGAAGCGCCACTAGACTCGTTCTGGCGACGTCGCTCATCACGGCCGTGCTGTGCGGCGCTGCCGCGGCTGCCGGAGGCTCGCGGGTCGTGCTCGGCAGCAGGGCGTTCGCGCCGATGGGCAAGGGGTTCGGGACCGTGGCGCCGCGCGAGATCTTCAATGGCGGGGATCCCAGCGGGCTGGTTGAGAAGATCCAATGGACTCACTGGGGTCAGCGGACGGCGACGGGCTGGGGCGAGACGTCGATTTTCAAGCCGCATGGCGGCTACTACCCGCAACTCGTTCGCAGCGAGCTGCGAGCGACGCGGCTCGGGCGCTGCAGCACCAACGGCCGACGCGCGTACACCCACCTACAGGAGCGCGTGCCCTCGCGTCCGGGCGGGTCGCTCGGAAAGTGGT
The DNA here is from genome assembly GCA_963810015.1 of uncultured Solirubrobacterales bacterium. Taxonomy (GTDB): domain Bacteria; phylum Actinomycetota; class Thermoleophilia; order Solirubrobacterales; family Solirubrobacteraceae; genus Palsa-465. Next base: position 376,898 of record CAWEMC010000024.1, on the reverse strand, counting down.
TTGCCTGGTCGGGGGAGAAGAGCATCTGCCACCTGCCGGCCGGCTGAGCGGACTCAGCCCGTGACCTCGAAGGCGACCCACGGGGAGACGATCCGTCCCCCCCACGTGTCACCGACGCCGGGGGCCTGGCCGGCGAACCGCAGCCTGTAGCTGCCCGGCGCGGGCGCGTCGGCGAACAGCTCATCGCCACGGAAATCGAGCGGCAGCGAAGCGTGCGGCTCGATCGTCCGCACGCCGGCTGCGAGGTCGATCGGCGGCGTGGGTGGCGGCCCGAGCGACACTCGCCGCTCGGCGGCGTCGACGACTTCGAACGAGACCGCCCCGAGCATCGTTGCCGTGGAGAGCCGAACGGGCTCTGGCCCGTCGTTGTGAAGCTCGACGTGGATATCCCAGGCGGCCGGCTGGGTCAGCTGCTCGCTCGAGAGCCCGACCGTCGCGCTCAGCGCCACGGCGCGATCTCGGTCTTCGCCAGCGGCACGTCGCGCAGCGGCGCGGCCTCCTGCCTGATGACGTCGAAGTTGCGCCCCAGCGCGGCCCCGGCGGGGTTGTTCATGACGCCGGCACCTTCGTCCCGGTAGCCGCGGGCGCCCCCCGTGGCATAGTCGACGCCGTTGGTGGTGAAGTACTCCTCTGGACATCCGAGCATGTGCCCGAACTCGTGGGTCATGTCCTGCGTGTCCGCGGTTCCCCAGCCGGTCATGCTGGTCGTGCCGCCCTGGCCTGCGCGCCCGCCCTCCGTGGCGTCGGCGGCGTTGGCGGTCACGACGTAGTCGGCATCCGTTGCGTTGTCGACCCACGCGATCACGATCCGGATCGGATACATCTCGGCATAGCGATCGACCACGCCGGGCCTGATGGTGATCGGCCGGTCTCGCAGCACGCAGAACGCGAACTTGTTGTCCCACTTCGCGACGATCGCGTTCTCCCAAGCCGTCTTGACCGCGTCCGAGGCGCTCGACTTGAGGCGCACGATCACCTCCAGCTTGCCGACCTCCGCCCGCAGGTCGAGGCGCAGCCGCCACTTCGAGTGCCACGAGTAGGTTCCGTTCCATTGGCTGAGCGTGGCCGGCGCGTGGCTGATCGTCTCCGTGATCTCGCGGTTGACGTCCTTGACCTTGAAGTCCGGTTCGGGTGGCGCCACGGTCGGCGTGCCCGAGCCTGACCCGTCCCGGGCCAGCACGCGGCCGCCCCCTCGTTCAGCCCGGCTGACCAGACGCGACACCGCGCGGTTTCCGACGGAGCGCTGGAGGGCGAGGATCGGATCGGGTTGGCGGGGCTGCTCACCGGGTCGCGGTCCCGCGGGCTCGGAGGTCCTGCGTGGCTCGCGGTCCTCCGAGGTTCGGCGCATCCGTCGATTGGAGCAGAGAGCGGCGGGCGACGCAAGGCCGTCGGATAATCGCCTCCGTGACCGTCTACACGATTGGACACTCGACGCGGTCGGAGGAGGAGGTGCTGGCGCTCCTTCACGATCCTGACGTCAAGCTCGTCGCCGACGTCAGAGCGTTTCCAAGCTCGCGACGTTATCCACAGTTCAATCGAGGCGCGCTGACCGAGTGGCTGGGCGCGGCGGGTATCCGCTACGTGCACATGCCCGGCCTCGGTGGCAGGCGCGTGCCGGTACCAGGCTCGCCTAACGGTGGCTGGCGAGAAGCGGCCTTTCAGGGCTACGCGGATTACATGCAGTCCGCCGAGTTTCAAACGGCACTCGCGGATCTCGAGGCGGTCGCGCGAGAGCTGACCACCGCGGTCATGTGCGCCGAGGCCGTGTGGTGGCGCTGCCATCGCCGGCTGATCTCCGACGCGCTAGTGGTGCGCGGTTGGCGGGTCGAGCACCTGGGGATCGGTGAGGCCCGGGCCGTACACGAGCTGACCGAGTTCGCGGTCGTCGATTCGACCGGAGCAATCACCTATCCGCCGCTGCAGCCAACGTTGCTGGACTCTTGACCGTGAGCGCTCGGGCGCCAGTACAGTCCGCCAGGTGGCAGGCTGGGATGACGTGCGCCGCATCGCGCTCGAGCTGCCGGAGACCCGCGAGGAGTCTTCGCGCGGGCTTGCCACTTGGCGAGTGCGCGACAAGACATTCGTTTGGGAACGCCCGCTACGTCCCTCGGACCTTCGCGCTCTCGGCGACGCCGCGCCCGCGGGGCCGATTCTCGGAGCTCGCGTCGAGCACCTCGGCGCGAAGGAGGCCCTGATCGCGGACGATCCGTCCGTCTACTTCACCACGCCGCACTTCGATGGGTATCCCGCGGTGCTCGTGCGGCTGCCCAGGATCGCTACCGGCGAGCTCGAGGAGCTGATCGTCGAGGCCTGGCTCTCTCGGGCTCCCAAGCGTCTGGCCAAGGTGTACATCGACGAGCATCTCCAACGCGGGTGAGCCCGGCGGCCGCTGCGCTCCCTCGGCCGGCGTCAGTCCTCGAGGATGGCGAGGTCGAGCTTGGCGAGCCTGTCGGGGTCGGCGAGGATGTCGAACTCGACGATCTTCCCGCCCCTGACCGTGAACGCACCGACCGAGAACGGCCGGCCCCCGCGCATCGACACGAGCCCGGCTGCACCGTTGATCAGCGCGCGGTGGATGGTCAGGTCGACGCGTGACCACATCAGCGCCTGACTCGCGACGGTCTCCGCACCGCGGACCTGCCGGGAGATGCCCGCCAGGCCGCCGTCTGCTCTGAGCGTCACGTCCGGGTCGAGCACCGCTACCAGCGCATCGAAGTCACCGTCACGCGCGGCCGCGAGGAACGCATCGATGACCTCCCACTGAGCGCTCAGGTCGGCATCGGGCACCGGGGCCGTTCCGCGCACGCGACGCCGGCCGCGGCTCGCCAGCTGGCGTGCGGCCTCCGGAGACCGGTCGAGGATCGTTCCGATCTCATCGAATGGCACGGCGAACATGTCGTGCAGGACGAACGAGAGCCGCTCGGGAGGACTGAGCGTCTCGAGCACGACGAGCATCGCCAGGCCGACCGAGTCGGCCAGCATCGTCTCGTGCTCGGGGTTGGTCCCGTCGACGGGGTCGACGATCGGGTCGGGCACATGTACGTCCAGAGGCTGCTCCCGGCGCGTTTTACGCGAACGCAGCATGTTGAGCGCCACGCGGGCTACGACGGTCGTAAGCCATGCCGTGAGGTTCTCGACCTCGCTCGTGTCGGCGCGGCTCAGCCGCAGCCAGGCGTCCTGGACGGCATCGTCGGCCTCGCTGAGCGAGCCGAGCATCCGGTAGGCCACCGCTCGCAGATGTGGTCGGCAGTCCTCAAATTGCTGAGCGAGCCATTCCTGCTGGTCCATGTCACGTTCCTCCACCGTGTCGTGTCGTACCACTAGACCCGCGAGCCCCCGGGGATGTGACAGATCTCGACCTCCTCGGAGCGCTCCGGTCGGCTGGGACCCAGATTCCCGTATCGAAAGGACCACAAATGCGAGTTTTCGTAGCAGGGGCGAGCGGCGCGCTCGGCAGCCGTCTCGTTCCCCAGCTGATCGACGGCGGTCACGAGGTGATCGGCACCTACCACTCGGCGGCCAGCGACCAGCTTCTGCGGCAGCTCGGCGCCACGCCCGTGGCACTGGATCTGCTCGACGCACCCGCGGTGCGCACGGCCGTGCTCGAGACCGAGCCTGAGGCGATCGTCCATCAGGCGACCGCTCTGGCCAACGTGAAGTTCGGCCGCAGCCTCGACAAGACCTTCGCCAAGACCAACCGGCTCCGGACCGAGGGCATCGACGCGCTCCTGGCCGCCGCGCGGGAGGCGGGAGTTCGCCGATTCGTGGCGCAGAGCTTTGCCCCCTACCGGTACGCGCGCGAGGGCGGGACGGTCAAGACCGAGGACGACCCACTCGACCCGACCCCACCCCCGAACACGCAAGAGACGAACAAAGCGATGACCCACGTCGATCAGGCGGCCACCGACTTCGGCGGAATCGCGTTGCGCTACGGCGGGTTCTACGGCGCCGCCAACGACGGGGTGGTCGAGCCAGTGCGCAAGCGCCAGTTTCCGATCGTCGGCGATGGCAACGGCGTCTTCTCGTGGCTGCACCTCGAGGACGGAGCTGCGGCGACGGTGCTCGCGCTCGAGCACGACGGGCCCGCCATCTACAACATCGTCGACGACGAGCCCGCCCCGGTGCGCGAGTGGCTGCCGGTGCTCGCGCAGGCGCTCGGAGCCAAGCCGCCGCGGCACTTTCCGGCGTGGCTGGCGCGACTCGTCGCCGGCGAGGCGGCGGCCGTGATGGGGACACAGGCGCGCGGCGCCTCGAACGCGAAGGCCAAGCGCGAGCTTGGGTGGGCCCCGCGGTACCCGACCTGGCGCCAGGGATTCGCGGCGACGTACTCGGCACTCGCCGTCGCGGACGGGGCCACGACGAGTCCGACCGCCTCGCAGAGCTGACGGGTCCCCTCGCCGCCGCTCGGCGGATCCTCTTCCGGCGTCACATTCCGGTCGCGCGTCGTGTCATTGGCATAGATGCGAAATCAGCAATCCAACACCGAGCAGACAGGCAGGAGAGGACCGATGACTCGCACATCCCACACCGCGGTCCGCGAGCTGGATCGCAGAACCAACGACGGCATCGACGTTCGGCTGCTTTGGAATCCCCAGACGGACCGCGTCTCGATCACCGTCGAGGACCAGCGTTCAGAGGAGACCTTCGAACTCGAGGTCGATCCGGCCGACGCGCTCGCCGCGTTTCGCCATCCGTACGTCTACACCGATCGAGACTACGCGCTCGCCGCGTGAGCGGAACGCCAGCGAGCCACCGGCGGGCAGCCACGGACGTGGTCGATCGAGTTCTTCCTATAGGACAATTGGATCGACCACGTCCCGCTCACGCCTGTGTCCAACCGACCATCGTCATCTCCCCGTGCGTGCACATTTGTGGCGATGACGGTCGTCGCCTTGGTCGTCGCGGCCTGCGGCAGCTCCGGCGGAAGCTCCACGACGTCCAGCAGCAAGCCGTCCTCGAGCCCGCCGGCCGGCTCAGTCGTGATCGGCACGGCGAACGGTCCGGACGGAACGTATTTGACGGGCGCCGACGGAAGAGCGCTCTATCTGTGGCTCGGCGACGCCAACGGTACGTCCAGGTGCTCGGGCAACTGCGCCACGCAATGGCCCCCGCTCATCACGACCGCGAGTGCGACCCCGTCCAACGGCGTTAAGGCCGCCGGCCTCGGCACGATCACCCGGTCCGATGGCGGCAAGCAGGTGACCTACATGGGCCACCCTCTGTACTACTTCGCGGCCGATTCCGGCGCCGGCGTGATCACCGGGCAGGGCAGCGACAGCTTCGGCGCGAGGTGGTGGCTGGTCGCACCCTCCGGCGCCGCGATCACCAAAGTCACCGCCCCGACCGGGTACTAGTGCAAACGCAGGCCCGGACGCGCCACCGTCGCGCCGCGCTCACTCGAGCCATTCGGTCTTCATGGTGGGGCTGGCGTGAATGCACACGAGGTTGGCGCGCTCGGGGCCGTCGTTGGTGAACTTGTGCGGCACGCCGGGTGGGGCGATAACGATGTCGCCGGGGCCCGCGTGGTGGGGCTCATCGCCGAGTTGGAAGGTGATGTTCCCCTCGAGCACGACCCAGGTTTCGTCGTAGGGGTGACGGTGCAGTCGCGGCCCCTGGCCCGGCTCGCTGTGGTCGAGGATCAGCGACACGGTAGCTCCGTGGGCTGCGCCCTGGAGGTTTCCGGTCGTGAGGTCGCTCGCGTCGATAACTGGCATCGGTCTCCCTTCGATCAGACGTAGCTGCCGCGCGGTCGGTTCCGCTCGACGGCGCAGCCCATGATGCCCCAACCCCGGCGACCGCCGGCCGACCTCCACAGCAGGGGACGGCCGACGAAGAAGAACAGCGGTACCGCGAGCCAAAGCAGATGACCGTGGCGGGGCGCGATCGCTGCGATCAGTAGTGGCACCAGGGCCACCGCGGGCCAAGACCAGGCGCGTCGAGGCGGGCGCGTTGGCTCCTGGCGCGGGAGGTCCGCGACAAGGTCGTCGAGCTCGGCGTAGGTCTTGGCGGCGTAGCAGCGATCGAGGCGCTCCTGGAACTCCTCGGCGTCGAGGCGTCCGGCGAGGTGGTGTTCGCGCAGGATCTCTCCGACGGCATCCCGGTCGTGATCGCCGGCCCGCAGACCGTGATCGCGCGGCTGCCGATGATCGGTGTAACTCTCGGGCATTTGCGATCCCTTCACTTGCTGCTTATGGTCCGCTAGAGTTTACCCAAGCACACTTGATAGTCAAGTCAACTTGAAGAATATTCGCCCGCATATAGCGCGCCTCGCGCCGTTGATGCCGCAGCTCGGGTTCGCGCTCCGGCGCCAGCGCGCAGAGCTGCCGACGGTGCTCCAGCAACCCGGCCGGCTCGGGCCACGGCACATCTCGGTGCTGGTGTCGCTCGGCGTCGGCGGGCCGGCCACCGTCTCCGATCTGGCTCAGCGGTTGGACATGAGCACCGCTCACGCGAGCCTCGTCGTCGGCGAGCTCGCCGAAGCCGGGCTGGTCGACCGTGACCACGACGAGCTCGATCGCCGGCGGATCATCGTCTCCCTCTCGGAGAAGGCCAAACCGGCCGTCGCCGAGATGAGAAACCGCAACGCGGCCCCACTGCGACGGTTTCTCGCTGACCTCGACGACGCCGAAGCTGAGCGCTTCATCGACCAGCTGGCGACCCTGATCGGCTACCTACGTGGCGAGCCAGAACCGGCGGTCGACGACCGCGGGGACAAGCAGGGCCCTGTTCGCGCGTGAACCGCCGGGCTCAGGCGGCGAGCACGGGGCCGAGGCGCTGCTCCAGCGCGGCCCGAGGAAGTGCCCCGACGATGCGGTCGACCTCGGCACCGTCTCGCATCACGACCAACAGCGGGATCGACTGCGCGCCGAACCGCGCCGCGAGTCCCGGGTTAGCTTCGACGTCGACCTTCACAACCTTGAGATGTCCGGCGTGGCTCTTGGCGAGGTCCGCGAGCACCGGCGAGATCATGCGACACGGACCGCACCATGCCGCCCAGAAGTCGATCACGACCGGAACGGACGCGCTCGTCTCGGCGGCGAAGGTGTCGGCATCGGCATCCACGACCCACGGGAGCTCGGACTTGCAGCGAGGACATCGCGGGATCCCCTGCGCGACGGGCCCGACTCGATTGCGGGCGCCGCACGTTGGACAGGCGATGATGGCCATGACCTGAGGGTAGAACGTTCGCGGCCGCGGGCCCGGCCGGATTGCCCAAGAGCGTCACGGGAATCCTGCACAACACGACAACACCGGCGCCACGTCCGAGCCCTGTCGTATTACCCATGCTCTTCATGCATAGCTCGGCAGGCCTCGCCATTCCGGCCGAGATTGTCGTGCTACGCAGGTTCTGGACGGGGTGCGATCGCGCCGCGCTCCCTCCTCTTCCGCAGCGCCGTTTAGCGGGCCGACGGCCCTCGACCGCCACCGAACCGAGCGCGGGAGCCACACCCAAAAACGGGCGCGCGAATGCGCGCCCCTATGATCCGCTAGCTACTAATTCGTCGAGCGCGTCGGCGAGGCCCGAGAGATTCGGCAGCTCGCGCGTCGGCGCGGGCTCCCCGCGTTCGCCGAGGCGGTTGATCCAGATCGACCGGATACCGAGTTCGTTCGCCGGAGCGATGTCGTGAAAATGGCTCTGGGCGACGTGGACGTGGCAGCTCGGGTCGGCGCCGGTCGCTTCGTAGAACGCGCGCCAGTGCCCGTGGGCCGGCTTGTACGATCCGATCTCGGACGCGACGATCGCGCCTTCGAAAGGGATCCCGATCTCCCGAATCGAAGCGTCGATGAAGTCCCGATCGGTGTTCGAGAGCGCGAACAGTTTCCAGCCCCGCTCCCGGGTCTCGCTCAGCGCCTCTGGGACCTCCTCGAACACCGGCCACCCGGGGAGCGAGCGACCCAGGGCGTCTTCCTCGCGCTCCGGAAGCGGACGCCCGGACTCGCGCGCGAGCTCCGCGAGCACCGCTGCCATTACGCTCCGGTAACTCCACGACGGATTGTCACGCTGCACGCGCGGTTCGATGGTGTGGTACCGGCTGAGCATCTCCTCGCCCGTTTCGGAACCGAAGAGGCGATCAAGCTCAGTCCCGATGCCGGCGTTCCAATCGACCAGCGTTCCGTAGCAATCAAATGTCGCCCACCGCGGACCGTCCATGGAGCCAGAATACGGAGGTGAGCATGTGTCGGGCCAGTGAACGAACGAGATCGCAGCGCCGCGCGAGAATCCGGCAGGACGTGAGTCGTGGACCTCGGCATTAGCGGGCGGGTGGCGTTGGTCGGCGGCGCGAGCCAGGGCATCGGCCGGGCGATCGCCGAGGCGCTCGTGGCGGAAGGGGCGAAGGTGGTCATCACCGCGCGTCACGCCGAGCGGACCGAGCAGGTGGCCGCCGATATCGGCGCCGCGGCCGGTCTTGCCTGGGACAGCGACGACCTCGACGCGGCCCCGGAGCTCGTCTCTCGTATCGCCGAGCAGGTCGGCCCGATCGACATCCTGGTCACCAACACCGGCGGCCCTCCGGTCAACCCCGACCCGCTCGTGTTCACCGATGAGCAGTGGGACCACGCCCATCGCACGCTGGTTCTGGCCCCGATGACGCTGCTTCGCCTCGTGCTGTCCGGGATGCGCGAGCGGCGGTGGGGCCGGGTGGTCGGGATCGCCTCCACCACTGTTCGCGAGCCGATCCAGGCGCTGATCCTCTCCAACGCTGAGCGCTCGGCCGCGCTGGCCGCCTACAAGACGCTCGCCCGGGAGGTGGCGCGCGACGGAGTCACGATCAACACGCTTCTGACCGGATCGATCGCCACCGAGCGGCTGGTCTCGTTTGCCGGATCGATGGCCGCGGCCGAGGCGGGCGCCGCCAGCGCCGTGCCCGCCGGCCGTCTCGGCCGGCCCGAGGAGATGGCGTGGGCGGCGGCGTTTCTCTGCTCCGAGCGCGCCGCCTACATCACCGGCACCGCTCTCGCCGTCGACGGAGGGGCGCTACACGCCATCTGACCGGTCTCAGTTGTTCAGCAGCGCCATCATCTCGTCGTTGTAGCGGCTGCCCCGGACCGCCTCGGGCGAGATGGCGCCGTCCAGCTCCTCGATGTCGCCCGCCGACAGCTTGACGTCGGCGCCCGCCGCGTTTTCGTCCAGAGCCCTCGCGCGCGCGGTGGACGTTCTCGGGGCGTCCGTCGACGCTTCGGTCGCTCGGTTGCTCCGGATCGATGACGAACCCGAACTTCGTCGCGATCTCGAACTGGTCGCGCCGGCCGGCGACCGCGCGGCCCACGAGCTCCTCGTTCGTATACGGCCCGTAGACCTCCGCGGTGTCGAGGAAGGTGATTCCAAGCTCGAGCGCTCGGTGAATCGTCTCGAGTCCGGACCGTTCATCTCCACGTCCGTACGCATGCGTCATCCCCATGCAGCCGAGCCCCTCGGCGGATACCTCCAGACCCTGAGCTCCGAGTGTTCTTCTATTCATTCAACTTCTCCTGGTAGATCGCGACTATCGGTCCTTTCTCAGGCTGCGCAGGACGGCGGCCCTCTCGGCGGTGACGCCCTTCGCGCGCTGTTCGGCCGCTTCCTTCGGGGTCAAACCCGCGCCGATCCAGTCGGCGACCTCCTCGAACGGAATGCCGGCCTGCCACCACGCCTTCGCCGTTTGCATGGCGCTCATGCCCTGCTCCTGATATCGCCCGGCCTCGACCGGAGTGAGCCCGAGCTCCTTCCATGCGACTGCATCGTTGGCTTCGATCCCGTGAGAGGCCCAGGCGATGGCCTCGTCGTCAAACCACTTCCGCTGCATGTACGAATGAACGACCTGACCACCGTGCGCGTGCACAGCCTCGATGAAGCGGTGCATAGCGGACTCGCGACCACTCAGCTGCGCGTAACCCGCCCCGCCCAGGCGAGCGACATTCTGCGCTTGCAACTTCGCCATGTTGGGAGGCACTGGCTGTGGCGGCCCGGGCGCCCCGGCCATGAACAACCGCTGCTTGCGGCCATATGCCTGTACTGGGGTCCGACGGGCCCGCTTGTGTTTTCGCGCCTCCGCGACGCTGAACCCGAGTTCGTTCCAGGCGACGGCCTCCCGCGCGTCGATGTTCGCGTAGATCCATTCCCGGACCGTGTCCGGACTTACGCCGGCGATCTTCCAGCGCACCGCGTCGATCGGCTTAGACACTCCGGCACGCTGCCAGCGCAGAGCGTCACCGGGGTCGATCCGGTGCTTGAACCAGATCAGGCCGTCCTCCGTCGACATCCCCAACGCCCGCCACCGCTCGGGGTCGAACGGGCCACGGTCCTCGGGCTCGAGCGGGTCGAGCGAATGCCGGCTCATGGTCGGACACCCGTCGCGTCGCCCACCAACACCGTTTCCGCCCAATCCGGCGTCTGGCCGCGACGGTCCATCAGACCGATGACGACGCGGATGCCGGGCGGCGGTGCCGGGCGCCAGGGGGTGAAGCCGTCTGTGAGCACAATGATCAGATTTGGGCGCGGGCGCAGGTCGGCGGCCGCGTCCAGCCCGGCGCCCATGTCGGTGCCACCGCCACCCTCGAGCCGGATCGCGTCGAGCTTGCGTACTCGCTGCGCGTGGTAGGCCTGCGCGTCGCACGCGATCACTCGCAGGTTCCGCCGCGCGACCCCCAGGCTGCGCAGCACCCCGGTGACCTCGCCGAGTGCCTGACCGAGCATTGAGTCACTCATGCTGCCGGAGGTGTCAATCACCAACGCGACCTGCGGGAGAGGTTGTCGCAGGCTCGGAAGCACGACGTCGGGAACCGCGCTCGCCCGTCGCGACGGCCGGCGGTAGGTGAAGTCCACCCGGCCCGTGACATCAGCGGCCCCGCGACGAACGTGCGCGGCGAGCTGCCGGCGCCAGTTGACGCTTGGCTCGAGGACCTCCTCGGCCCAGCGCTGCCAGCCTGCGGGCGTGTCCCCACGTTCGCGAGTGTGGTCGCGTATTCGCCGCGCCGTCTCGCGCGCGAGAAGCCGAGCCGCGACGTGGCTGAGGCCGGGCTTGTTGCAGTCACTCGGGCGAGGCTGACCGTCACAGCCACTTCCGCAGTCATGCTCCTCACCTACCTCGGCCTCATCCTCCGGGTCAGGCTCGACTTCTGGATCGAGCGCGTCCCAGTACTGCTCGGCGGTCCAGCCCTCGGGAAGGCCGAGCTGAGAAGGGTGAACCGCGCGGTCCGGGAGCGCGAGGTTCGTGGTGCGCAGGTCATCGTTGATCTCGGCGTCGCCGGCAACATTCCAAAGCTTTTGCTTCCGGCTGCGGGCCCCGCCGGGACCGGTTGCCTGTTGTGGAGAGGGCGGTCCCGGGTATCGCGCCCCGTGCTCGCGAAGCAGATGACTGACCTGGTGCAACAACCAGAAGCCGAGCTCGCTGACCTCGACCGCGCTCAGAGCCTGCGGGTCGATATACACGTGCCAATCGCGATCGGCGGGGAACGCCCGAAGGTCGACCGAGCCATCGCCCTCGAGGTCGACCACAACCGGGTCCAACGCCAACAGCGCGCTCGCGAGGTACGGCGCTTCGTGCGCCGCCCAGACACGCGCTGCCGCCCACTGCCGACGCAGATCCTGGGACAGATCGTCAATTCGCAGGTACCGCATCAGCCGGCCGGTGACCTCACGACAGCAGCCCGGCGGCACGCAACACCGGGGCGAGCTCCATCAACGCCTCGGGCACCTCGGCCCCCGCCGGACGGTTGGCGGCCAGCGTCCTAGCGACGAGGGTCGCGACGTCGGGTGCGCCATTGGCGGCACGCGCGAGGACTCGCCACGCCTGTTGCCAGCGCTCGTCGCTGCCGTCCGCCACCGCGACGGACGCGACCGCGGTCAGAACGGCGAACGCGCGGTCGCTGCGCTCGGGGAGAACGAAGCTGTCCGGGTCGGCCAGGACCGACTCCGGGTCGGGGAGATCGAGGTGCTCCAGCCAGGCGAGGAACTCGATCGCTGCCCCGTCGCCGACGGCACCTTCGACGAGCGCCGCCCGGGCCGCCTCCGAGGCATGGGCCGCCTCGCACGCGGCCAGCAGCTTGGCCACGGCTTCCCAGCTCCGCGGGCTCGGCCAGCCACGGCCGGCGTCCGCCGCGGTGCGCGGGAGCTGCAACGCCAACGGCGGACGAACCTCCAGGAACGCGCCGACAGCAGCTCGGGCGGCCATCGTCTGCGCCGTGCTCGGGGGGTTCTCGATTCCCGCCAGCACCGGGCGCGGGAACCCGACCGCCAGCCCTTTGGCGATCCGCTTGCCCTCGACCGGCCAGTCGAGGTGCACGAGGCGATTGGCGAGCGGGGCGGCAAGCTCCCAGCCATCGGCCGCCTCGTCGGGCGGGTTGGCCGCGGCTACGACCCGCACACCGGCAGGCAGCTTCGTATCGCCGACCACGCGCTCGAGCACCACGCGCAGCATCGCCGCCTGGACTGCGGGGGGAGCGGTGGTCAGCTCGTCGAGGAACAGCAGGCCCACCCCCGCCTCGGACAGCCGCGTCGCCCACGCCGGCGGCGAGAGCCGCACCGACCCATCGATCACCACCGGCAGCCCGGCGAAATCGCTCGGCTCCCGAATCGACCCGATCACCGTCTCGACCGGCCATTCGAGCGCCTCACCCAGCGCCACGACCGCGGACGTCTTACCCGTGCCTGGGCTCCCCCATAGGAGCACGGGCACGCCCGCTGATACCGCCACTGCCAGACCTTCGAGTGCGACCACGCTGTTCACAATTCCAGATTACGGCCCTCCTCAAGTTGGCCCCCAGCCCTCTGAGCTCGACGGCTGGACAAGTTGCCGCGGGGCTCCCGATTTACGATGATCCGGCCATGAGTGGGGGAGTAGTGACCTTGATGTTCACGGACATCGAAGGGTCCACGCAGATGCTGCGCCGGTTGGGCGACCGATATCCCGACCTGCTCAGCGATCACGATTGCGTGATGCGGGAGGCGATCGTCGCGACGGGAGGCCGTGAGGTCGAGACCGCGGGGGACTCGTTCTTTGTGGTGTTCTCGCGGGCTTCGGATGCGGTGGACTGCGCGCGGCGTGCACAGCTCGCGCTGGCGGCGGCAGACTGGCCGGGCGGGGAGGTGCCGCGCGTGAGGATCGGCATCCACACCGGCGCTCCAGCGGTCGACGACGGCAGGTTCGTCGGGCTCGATGTCCATCGGGCCGCGCGGGTGATGGCGGCTGCATACGGCGGTCAGGTGCTGGTGACCGAGGACGCCAGCCGCTGCCTCGGGACGATCGTCGAGTTGCGCGACCTCGGCTATCACCGTCTCAAGGATCTGGCCGCGCCGGAGCATCTGTTTCAGGTTCTGGCGCCCGGGCTCGCCACCCGCTTCCCGCCGCTCCGATCGCTGAACCGTTCGAACCTCCCGGTCCCTCCCAACCCGCTTGTGGGTCGCCAGGCTGAGATGGCGAGCGCGCTCGATCTCCTGGCTCAGGGAGAAGTGCGGCTGCTGACGCTGCTCGGATCGGGTGGTGCGGGCAAGAGTCGGCTGGCCATCGACGTGGCAGCGGAGTCCGTCACCCGTTATCGAGATGGGGTCTGGATCGTGCCGCTGGCGCCGATCGTCGATCAGGCGCTGATGGCCGCCGAGATTGCCCGCGTGCTTAAGATCGAGCCGATGGCAGCCGAGCCGTTGGAGCTAACGCTGATCGGCGCCTTGGCCGAGCGCGAGTTGCTGCTGGTGCTCGACAACTTTGAGCATCTTCTCGGCGCAGCAACACTCGTCGCCGACGTGCTCGGCGCGACGTCGAGCGTCGATGTTCTGATCACCAGTCGGCAGGCGCTCCGAATTCGCGGCGAACACCTGATGGACGTTCCGCCGTTGGCGCTGCCGGACGCCACGGAGCTGTTTCTCGAGCGTGCGAGCGCGGTGCGTCCCGGGCTAACCGTGGACGACGACGAGCGGGCCGCAGTGGAGCGAATGTGCGCGAGGCTCGACGGTCTTCCGCTGGCGCTAGAGCTGGCTGCGGCCCGGGTCCAGGTGTTCCGCCCGCGCGTCCTCGAGGCGCGGCTCGCTGAGCGACTGGCACTGCCTGAAGGATCACGAGATCTGCCCGAGCGGCAGCGAACGCTGCGCGCGACCATCGATTGGAGCTACCAACTGCTCACCCCGGACGAGCGCGAGCAGTTTCAATCGCTGGCGCCGTTCATCGGCGGTGTGCGGATCGATACGGCCGAGTCGATCTGGGGCCCGACGGCAATCGAGGCGCTCGTCTCGCTCGCCGAGAAGAGCTTGCTTCGCACCCGAGAGGACCGCGACGGGGAGCCGCGGTTCTGGATGCTCGAGACAGTCAGGGAGTTCGCGGCCGAACGCGCCGAGGCGGACGGCGGCCCGGGCGAATCGAGCGACCGGTGCGCCGAGCACTTCCTGGAACTGACCGACGCCGCGGCGGACCCGCTGCTCGGCCCAGAGCAGCGGCAGTGGCTCGACCGCCTCGAGAGCGAATACCCGAACCTGCGCGGCGCGCTCGATCACCTGACCGAACATGACCCGGAGCGGGCATTGCACATGGCGGGCAACCTGACCTGGTTCTGGGACATGCGAGGCTACGTGCCCGAAGCGCGAAACCGGCTAAACGCAGCGCTGGCCGCGGCGTCGGCAGACGGCCCCGGCCGGGCAAAGGCACTGTTCGCGTCCGGGAGGATGGCATTGCTAGTCGGCGAGCCCGAGGAGGCGAGGCCGCGGCTGCTCGACGCACTATCGCTGGCCAGAGAGGGCGGAGACGAGCGACTCGTCGTGCTCATCTTGAGCCACCTTGGCTGGGCGGCCGACGCGGCCGACCCCGTCGAGAGCTTGCGCTGCCACGAGGAGGCAGTCAGCGCGGCTCGCCGGGCCGGAGACGACTGGGCGCTCGGAGTCGCGCTGAACAACTACGCGGTCGTGAGTGCCGTGTGGCACGACGTCGCCCGCGCGCGCTCGTTGCTCGAGGAATCGCTCCGCCACCGCCGCCGCATCGGAGAGCCCCGAGCGATCGCGCTGACCGCGGGTAATCTGGCGGAACTCGCACTCGACGCCGGCGACCTCGACGACGCCGAGACGCTGATCGAGGAGGCCATCACGCGGGCGCGGGAGATCGACTTCTGGACGCTCATCTCGCGTACAGAAGGGAGCTGGGCGGTCCTCTCGCTGATGCAAGGCGATCTCGACGGCGCCAGAGCACACCTTCACGAGGCGATCGTGGCGGGTCGGACGTATGACGTCGACAATGCAGTTGCGCTGCTGTTGGTGGCGGGTGCGATTGCCGCGGCCGTGGGCACCCCCACACGAGCTGCCCTGCTGTGGGCAGCGAGCGATCGTGCCCGGGCCCGCGCGAGATCCCTGGACACCCCCACGCACGGGATGCTGCGGGCGCGATACGAGGCCGAGGCGCGGGCATCGGTCCCGGACGCCGCTGCGTGGGAGGCGGCGCGGGCTGCGGGCGGCGAGATCTCGATCGAGCAGGCGCTGGCCGTGGCCGACGGGGCGCCGGCCGAGGGCTAAGCCTCCTGAGCGAGCCGCCGCCGCGCCGCCAGGGCCACGGCCGTGGCCGCCCCACCGGCCACGGCGGCCAAGATGAACGCCGGGCGTGAGTGCTGCTGGTGTTGAGCGAGCGCCGCGGCCAGAGCGCTACCCGCGCCGGTTCCGGCGGCGATCCCGGTGGATAGCCAGCCAAACGCCTCGCCGGCGCTGCCGGACGGGACGTGCTGATCGACGAGTAGCGAGAGCGTGCTCAGCGACGGGTTGAATGGCAACCCGGCCAGAGCCAAAAACAGGGCCAGGACGACGAAGCTGCCGGCGCCGACCGTCAGTGCGAGCGCCACCGTCATCCAAGCCAGCAACAGCAACAGCCGCGTCGACGGCGCCGTCCGCCAGCGGTGGCTTCCGTAGATCGCAGCCCCGATGATGCCGCCGACTGACAGGGACGCGACCAGCAGCCCGGCCGCCGCGGGCGCGCCGCGGGCGGTTGCGAACGTCGGTGCCCCGACCTGGATCCCGCCGATCATCGCCCCGAGCAACACGGCGACGGCCAGCAGCACGTACATCGTGCGGATGCGCAGCACCGCCTCCTCGTGTGCCACCGGGCCCGACGGCCGAGACCCGCGGGCCGGTGACGCGACGGCGAAGCCGAGCGACCCCGCGACGGTCACCGCCGCGACCACCAGCAGCGCCGCCGAAACCGTGACGGCCGCGACCAGGGCGGCGAGGATCAGCGGGCCGGCGAGGATCGCCACCTCCTGGACCAGGTAGACGAGGCTGTACGCGGCGGTCCGCTCGTCGGGCTCAGCGACATCGGCCCAGGCGACACGCATGGCCGCAGACACCGGCGGCAGGGCCAGCCCGGTGAGCGCAGCGAATGCGACCAGCAGCGAGCCGGGAGCGCGCAGCGCCGCGAGCCCGACGATGGCGCCAATCCCCAGGGCGTGGACGACGCCGCACGCCGCCGTCACCTCGCCCGGTCCGTGGCGATCGATCAGCCGTCCTTGGATCGGACGGGAGATGCCTGCGGCTATCCAGACCACGCCGACGACCACGCCGGCGAGCGCCAGCGAGCCCGTTTGCTCGTGAACGAGGAGGATGATCCCGACGCTGATCGCCCCCTGGCTGACCTGGGCGAGCAGGCCGGCTACCGCCTGCGGGCGCACGCCCGGCAGCCGAACGAGCGCTCGGTAGCTGCTCGAGCTCAGCGCCTCGGGAGGCGGACGTTCGCGCCCACGAGCCGCTTCAGCTGTCGCGAGAGCCGGGGGCCAGCCGGGTTTGTGTCGCGACGGTTGGCGATCGTGCGCACGAGATTCCCGTTCGTAACGATCCCGCAGCCCCCGCTGGCGATCGAAATCGTGACCCGATGGCCATTCGGATAGGCGAGGAGCGCCAGCACCTGGGAGCCGTCCGAGGTCGGACATGAGAACGCGCCACGGATCGGGCGAAGGGCATCCAAATCGGCCACGAGCCTGGCGATTGTCTCAGGATCGGTCACGAGCATCGCCCGCTTCAGCTTCAAGCGCGGCCGCGCGTTCAGGCCCGCGTAGCGACACAGCCGCATCGCGCTCGCGCCGCTCGGGGACATCGCGGTGCGCGCACGCCACCAGGCGTCCGCAGCGATGTGCAGCGGTCCGCGCCGAGCGCACCGCGCCGGCGCTCCCGGCGCCTGGGCCACGGCACTCCCTGCACCGAGCACGACGGCGCAGCTGATCGCCGCTGCGCCAGCAGCGATAACCGCCGATCGCTCACGACACCCACTCCCCACGGCGGGCGAATCCTACATTCGCGCGAGGCGGATTTCTTACGCCACCCACCGCTCGTTGATCTCCCGCCAGTTCGGCGCCGGCCCTGGCAGCCCGTACCCAGACCCAGCCCGGAGACCGTCGAGGACGACCGCCAGGTAGCGCCGGCGCAACTGCTCGGTCCGCACCCGGTCGGGGAGCTTGATCGCCGCGATCAGCTCGAACACGAGGGACAGGTCGTGGACCTCGAGCCCATCTCGCAACGCTCCCTTCGTCCGCTCAAACAGCTCCACCGAGAGCTCGTTGGCGCGTTCGGCGAGAGCGAACATCTCCGGGGTGGGCGTGAATCGGCCGGCCAGCGCCAGGGTGAGCGAGCTCGTGTCGGCGTCGACCAGCCGCTCCATGAACTCGCTGAACACGGTCCAGGGATCGCGGTCGTCCGCCAGCGCGGCCTCGGTCTCGTCGACGAACCGCTGCAATCCGTCGTTGCAGAGCTTGCGGAGCAGGTCCTCCTTGCTGGCGTAGCGCGAGTACAGCGCGCTGATCCCGACGCCGGCGTGCTTGGCGACCTCGCTGATCGGCGCACCTGGGTCGGCGATGAACACGGCCCGGGCCGATTCGAGGATGATCTCGTCGTTGCGGGCCGCCTGGGCGCGGCGGCCAGAGAGTGGGGAGGGTCCGTCGGGCAAGTCGGGCGACGGATGATAGCGGAACAAAGCGTTCCGTTCTGCAAAGTCCGCCGGCGTCAGGTCGGGGTTCAGACTGGAATTACAAGGTTTCCCAGCGCGCACGGCCAGCTTCTGCCACTCTTCCAAGATCCGGTTACGTAGAGACGGATCCCGCCGCGACACCTCCCGTCGCCATCTCGCTCCTACGGTTGGCGTGCACGACATGGCGATCGACTTGGGCACCGCCAACACGCTCGTTTACGTGGGAGGGCGCGGGATCGTCGTATCCGAGCCTTCGGTGGTGGCCTCGGACGTCGGCACCGGCGAGGTGCATGCGGTCGGCGCCGACGCCGAGCGGATGATCGGCCGCACCCCGGCGACGATCTCGGCGACCCGGCCGCTGAGACATGGCGTGATCGCTGACTTCGAGGTGACCGAGGAGATGCTCCGCTACTTCATCCGCAAGGTGCTCCACCGCCGGATGGCCCACCCGCGCCTGATCGTGTGCGCCCCGTCGGGCGTCACCGAGGTCGAGAAGCGGGCGGTGGAGGAAGCCTCGCTCGCCGCCGGCGCGCGCCACGTGCACCTGATCGAGGAGCCGATCGCCGCGGCCATCGGGGCTGGGATCGCGATCGAGGAGCCGGTCGGGCGGATGGTCGTCGACGTGGGCGGCGGGACGAGCGAGATGGCCGTGATCTCGCTCGGCGGGATCGTGATCTCGCGCTCGGTGCGGGTCGGCGGCTATGAGATGGACGACGCGATAACGCACTACCTGCGCGGCGTCTACCAGTTGGCGATCGGCTCGCGGACCGCGGAGAGCATCAAGATCTCGGCCGGCTCGGCGACGCCGCTCCGCGAGGAGGAGACGATCGAGGTCCGCGGCCGCCACCTGATCACGGGGCTCCCGACCGCGATCCAGCTCCGCACGGAAGAGGTCCGGGACGCGATCAGGGGGCCGCTCCACGAGATCCTCCGAGCGATCCGCGACACGCTCGAGCAGACCCCGCCCGAGCTCGCCAGCGACATCGCGCGCGATGGGATCCTGCTCGCCGGCGGTGGCACGCTGATCCGCGGCTTCCCCGACCTCGTCGCCGACGAGACGGGGATGCCGGTGTACCTGGCCGAGTCCCCGCTGACGTGCGTGGCCGTCGGATCAGGCGAGGCGCTCGCGCACTTCGACAAGCTGAGCGCGTCGAGCCGGCAGTGGCGCCCGGCGTATACGCCGGATTGGCGCACGGCCTAGCGCCGTCGCGATCGCGCACGCCGCCGGGAGCACCTCGCGCCAAGCGAATCACGCGAGCAGAAAGGCGAGTTAACTGATCGGCTTCGAGGAGGTCAGGACCTTTGCCTTCGAGCCGAGCGCCTGGACCTTGAAGTAGCGGGCGGTGGTCCGAACCGGGAGCGCGGTCTCGAACGCGTGCTTTCGCACGATCCGTAGCGACGAGAACCTGCCGCTCGGGCTCGAGGCCGCGAGCACGCGGTACGCGCTCACGTCGGTCGCCCCGTTCCAGCTCGCGTAGACGGTCGTGAGACCGTGAGCCCCGCGGGAGACAGCGATCGCCGGCAGCGTCGGCGGCTGCGCCGCCCAGTGCAGACGATAGGCGCGATAGCTGTCGGTACGGGTTGTGAAACGGGCGTCGAAGTCGATCTGTCCCTGGCTGTTGAACTCCGTGAAGAACGGCTGCTCGCCCCATCCGACGAACAGATCGCCGCCGGAGAGAAGCTGTGCCCCGCCCTCATAGGCCGACGAGAGAGCGGGCCTGTGCACGTATTGTCTGACCAGGGTCGCTGTCATCGACTTGGTGTTAAGGGAGATCACGAGCGCGCGCGACTGCGGCTCCTTCTTGGGCGGGCCGGCCCCGTCGTCGAACATGGTCAGATCGCCGTTCGATTGCACGACCACGTCGTGCTGGAAGGCGGTCCGCGTACCGGGGCCCATCTTGAAGCTGCTCTTCCCTGAGCCGAGCGTCCACATGATGTTGCCGGTGCTGTGGTTGATCTTGTAGGCGGCCCACGTGTTTCGCATCGAGACGATCAGGTTGCCGTCGTGATCGATCGCGATCGAGTTGAGGTGATAGGGGTCCCACACGTGCCCCGGCGTGTGCGGCGTCTTGAAGAAGGAGTCGCTCGCCGGGACGTGATCGGCGGCGTCCCATTCGAACATGACCAAGCCCGTCTTCACGTCGATTTCCTGCACGACCGAGTTCATCAACGGCTTGCGCGTTCCCGGCCAGCGGAGCGGCTCGACGGCGACGATGTAGGCGTCGCCTTGCGGGGTGAGCAGGAACTCGTGGAGATCGGCGCCCTGGAGCCCGTTCCCGGCCTTGACGATGGCGATCTGCTGGTAGTTGCGATTGAAGATGATGTCCTCGCCCCGTCCGCTGCCGTTGTTCATGTAGCCCTGCCACCAGGTCAGCACCGGCTGATTTCCGAGCATCTGCGTGCGGAAGTCGGTCGCGAGCTGACCCTTTGGAACCGGGTGAAACCAGATCAGGTTCCCCGAGGTGTCCAGCAGCATCGGGCCGTCCTGACTGGGGCCGTACTGGGGGGCGACGAAGATGTCGCCCTGCCCCGCGGGGGCGTGGCGGTTGAGGACTTCGACCGAGGACGGCTGTAGGTCGGGACGCGAGTGGAAGTGCTGCACGCCGTGCGCGCCGGCGCGCACGTGCGCTACCGGAATCGGTTTGATCGCGGCGGCGGGTGTGGCCACCTTGAACTGCCAGTCGCCATGAGTGGCACCGACCACATTCAGCCCCGTCGTGACCGTCACCGTCTCGCCGGAGTCGAACGGATGGTCCAGCAGGAAGCTACCGCCGTTTCCGTCCGAGTCCGCGGCAATGTGGCCGGAATGGGCGCCGCTGCGTGAGCCCACCACCGAGATCGAGCCGATGCGACCGGCGGCGACGCCGCGGAATGTGATCTGAGCTCCCGGTTCGGCGTACCGCGTGCCCGGACTGGGGAACACGCTGACCGCCGCCGACCCCGCTGACGCCGTGGCGGCGAGGCACCCGAGCGCGCACACGACGGCCACCAGCAGGCCACGAGTCCTCCTCATGAAGAAAAACAACCCCGCTACCTGGGGAAGGTTGCGGTGTGCAACGGGGGCACCCAGCGGGCGAACCAACCTTGGCTCGCCCGCTGGGCTTGTGGGGGCGTCAGTGAATGCCGACGATGCCGGCGCAGACCCAGTTTGAGGCGCCGGCGCCGACGTTCCAAATCCGCGACGCGACGGCGTCCTGCTCGGCCTTGCTCGCGAGGTAGGCGGCAGGTCCCGTCCCGCCGAACAGCTTCCAGGTGCTCGGAAGGATCTGGTAGTAGCCAGAGGCGCCGGCGCTGTTGGGCGAGAGGTTCTGGCCGCCCGACTCGCAGAGCACGATCGCGTATGGGATCGCCCAGCCGCCGGACGGGCCGAGCGTCGGTGCCGTGGCCACGGGCGTCGCCGACCCTCCGCCGGCGGTGGGAGTCACGGCGGCCGCCGCTGCCGCGGCACGCTCTGCGGCCGCTTGCTGCGCCTGGAGCCGGCCGATCGCCGACTGCAGCTGGGCGCCCCTGGCCCGGCTCGCGGCCAGCGCCGACTGCTGAGCCTCGCGAGCGCGCCCGAGCGCCGCCTGCTTGGCCTGGAGCAGGGTGTTCATGCCGACCAGCGCCCGCTCTCTCGTCGTGGCCGCCTCGGTCACCAGGATCGCGGCCGCCTCGAGCTTCGCTAGCCGTCGCTCGGCATTATCGGCCTCGGCCTTGGCGAGCTTTGTCGCCATGATCGTCGACTTCTGTTCTTGCTCGGCGTGGTTGAGGTAGTTGAGCTGGTCGAGCAGGGCGCTGAAGCCATGCGATTCGAGCACGACCGAGACGATGTCCGGGCTGCTCCCCTCGTAGCTCGAGACGAGCTGCTGGGCGAGGATCGTGCGGGCACGCGCGAGCTGGGCGATCAGCTTGGTCACAAGGTGCCGCTCGCGTGTGAGCATCAGCTGGTCCTTGGCAAGGGCGGCGCGGTCCTTGACGAGCGCCGCACGCACGGCGGCCTCGCGCGACTGCACGAGCGTGATCTGGGAGTCGAGCGATCCGATCAGCCCTGACAGCCGCCCGATGCTCGCCGACAGGCTCTGCTGGCGGCCCCGCTCGTGGTCGAGTTGCGAGCTGAGCTCGCCGATGCTGGCGGCACGGGCCGGGGCGCTGCTCGACAGCGCGAGCGCTAGGCCGCCGAGCGCCCCGCCTGCCGTCGCGAGCGCGGCGACGCTGGCAAGCCGAAGTCGAATTGAGACAGTGCTGGTGCGCCGGCCAATGGTCATCTTGTGCGCCTACGGGGTTAGCTGTCGGGCTCGCGCTGGTGTTGCGCTACACGGTCAACAGACCGCGATTCGCCCCGGGGAGACTTGGGTCCCCCGCTTCCCCGCGCGCAGCGGGGAATTCGGCGACGCGGAGCCTATCAGGCGCCGGCTGTTCGTATCCTCCAAGCGTGCCCTCGCAGCTGTCCCGGGACCACGCGAGCGAGATCCTGGGCAGAGTCCGCGCTACGCCCGTGGGGTTCGTGCGCACCTATGGGGATGTCTCGCCGGGGGCGCCACGTGTAGCGGGCGCAGTGCTCCACGACTGCGCGGATAAATCGGTCCCGTGGCACCGGATCGTGCGGGCCGACGGCTCGCTCGCCAAGGGCGCGCGCCAGCGGGCGCTGCTCGAGGCCGAGGGGGTCCCATTCCGTGGCGCACGTGTCGACATGCGGGTGGCTCGGCTCCCGGCCGATCTCTGATGTGGATCCAGCGCGAGATCCGGCTCGAGCCTCGCCAGCGCGGCTTTCACATCGTGACGCGCGAGGTGCTGGACGAGCTGCCCGAGCTGCGAGCCGTCGACGTTGGCCTGCTCCACTTGCTGATCCGCCACACCTCGGCATCGCTCGCGCTGAATGAGAACGCCTCGCCCGACGTCCGGCGCGACCTCGAGTCGTGGTTCGATCAGGCGGTCCCCGAGCGTGCGCCCTACTGGACGCACACGTCCGAGGGCCCCGACGACATGCCTTCTCACGTCAAAGCGGCGCTGCTCGGTCCGTCTCTGACGTTGCCGATCTCCAGGGGACGGCTGGCGCTCGGGACCTGGCAGGGGATCTATCTGTGCGAGCACCGCGACCGCGGCGGCTCGCGGTCGCTCGTGGCCACGGTGTGGGGGACGGAGTGACCCCGATGGAAGGCCGCGGCCCGACGTTATCGCGCTCGATCGCGGCGATCCGCACGGAGTTTCCGGGGCTGCTCGAGGGGACCGCGATGCTCGATGGTGCGGCGGGCACGCTCGTCCCCGATGCCGTCATCGAGGCGGTGGCCGACGCGCTTCGCTTCTCGATGGCCAACACCCACGGCCAATTTGCCGCCAGCGAGCGGAGCACAGAGACGGTAGATGCGGCGCGGCGTGCCGTGGCCGATCTGCTCGGGGGCGCTCCGGACGGTGTCGTCTTCGGCCCGAACATGACCACTCTCACGTTTCATCTCGCCGACGCCCTCTCCCGCACGTGGAGACCGGGCGACGAGGTAGTCGTCACCTCGCTCGATCACGACGCCAACATCCGGCCCTGGTTGATCGCCGCGGAACGCCGCGGTGCGACGGTCCGCTGGGCTGAGTTCGACACCGAGACCGGCGAGCTTCCCGCCGACGTGTTCGACGGCCTGATCAGCGATCGCACCCGCCTGGTCGCGGTGACTGCGGCGTCCAACGCGCTGGGAACAAAGCCCGACGTGCGCGCAATCAGCGACCGTGCCCACGCCGCCGGCGCGCTCACCTACGTCGACGGGGTCCACGCCACATCCCACGGTCCCATCGACATCGCCGCGCTCGGGGCGGACTTCTACGTCTGCTCGACCTACAAACTATTTGGACCGCACGCGGGCGTAGCGATCGCCGACCCGGGACTGCTGGAGCAATTGAGGCCGGCGAAGCTCGTCCCATCGTCGGACGCTGTGCCCGACCGCTTCGAGCGTGGCACTCCGGCGTTCGAGATGCTCTCAGGCGTCACCGCGGCGGTCGATTGGATCTCGGGGCTGACCGCCGCTGCCGGCAATCGCCGCGAGCGGGTTCTGGTCGCGCTGGCGGCCGTCGAGGACCATCTGACCGAACTCCTCGAGCGCGCTCTCCAAGGACTCACGGAGATCCCCGGAGTCCTGATGCTCGGAGCGCCGCGCCGGCGGACTTCCACGATCTCTTTCATGATCGACGGCCACCATCCGCACGAGGTCGCGCGACTCCTCGGCGATAGGAACATCTCCGTCTGGGACGGGGACAACTACGCCTACGAACTCATGCAGCGCTACGGACTTCAGGACAGCGGCGGCGCCGTCCGCGCCAGCATCGTTCTGTACAACGACCGCGACGACGTCGACCGCCTGCTGGACGCCGTCGATGAAATCAGTAGAACGCGGGCGTAACCGCGCGGTTAGAGTGACCCGTATGAGGAGGGGGCGGTGGAGCCGAGCAGTCGTCGTATCAGGGCTGGCGGCACCCGTCGTCGCCGTGGCGCTCCTCCTGGTCAGCGTAACGGCGGCGCAGACGGTGAATTACTGCCAGGTGATCCCGCAAGTCCCGGTCGCGAAGGAGGCGTGGGGCTTCCACGGCGGGAAGCCGATTACGGGCGCCACCGGGAGCTACACCCGGGGTCACGGCCAGATCAACCTGTCGGCGCAGACCGCCAACGGGATCATCTGCCAGGTAGACCGTGTCCGCAATGCGCCGGATCGCCAGATAGTCCTCGCGGTCGGCCGCCACGTGATCTACACCTCGCACCACGCGGTCGAGTTCGGCGTCCCGGGAAACATCATGAAGATCCACGTCAGGGTCAAGAGCACGACCGATCCGAGGTGCCGGCGAGGCACACACGGCGTCGTGACGATCTTCGCCAGCTACAACAACGTCCACGAGGACCTCGTCCAGTTCTCGTTCCCGGCCGCGTGCAAGGACCACCGGCATCGGTACACGGGTCCGAGCGTCGTGACTAACGTCCCACCCAACTGAGCGCCGCGCCGCCGCGCGGCACCCTCATGATCGCTGCCCGAGCCGTCGTCGGGGCGAGGCTCACGACAGAGTTCGCGCCAGTGGCGCTCCTCCGCTCCACGCGGGTTTGCCTACCGGTCTAAATCCTCGCCCCGACCGGCCTTTACATAGCAATAACGTGCCGGTGTGCCCAGAACTGTCGCCTAGCGCCCATGCCACACGGGCGCCCGCTTCTCGGCGAACGCCTGGGCGCCCTCCCGAGCGTCCTCGGAGGACATCACGGGGCCGATGATCTCGGCCTGGCGGGCGAAGAACTCCGAGTCGGGCCAGTCGATCGACTCCGTCATGACCCGCTTGGTGGCCGCCAGCGCCAGCGGGCCGTTGGCGGCGATTACCTCCGCGAGCTCGAGTGCTCTCGCCACCGTCTCCCCTGGGTCAGTGAGCCGGTTGACGAGTCCGATCTCGTAGGCACGCTCGGCATCGATCGGCTCGCCGGTCAGCGCCAGCTCCATCGCGACCGTGCGGGGCAGCACGCGAGGAAGGCGCAGCAGCGCCCCGGCAGCGGCGACCAGGGAGCGCTTCACCTCCGGAATCCCGAACCGGGTGCCGAGGGCAGCGACGATGATGTCGCACGAGAGCGCGATCTCGAGCCCGCCGGCCAGCGCGAACCCCTCGACCGCGGCGATCAGCGGCTTGTCGGCCGCGCGCTGCGTGATGCCGGCGAAGCCGCGGTCGCCGGCCCAGGAGCTCTCGCCGGCGACGAATGCCTTCAGGTCCATGCCGGCGGAGAAGCCTCTGCCGGCGCCGGTCAGCACGCCGACCGAGAGGCCCGGGTCGCCGTCGAGCTCATCGAGCGCGGCGGCGATCCCGTGGGCGACCGCGGCGTTGACCGCGTTTCGCTGGTCGGGGCGGTTGATCGTGATCAAGAGGACGCGCGCGCGGCGCTCTGTGAGGACGGCTGGCTGATCGTTCATGCAGCGAACAATCTCAGGTCGGGCTCGCGCTCGCCGCGCACCAGCGCGAGATCGACCTCGACGCACGCGATATCCCGCGCGCTCGCCAGCACGCGTGCCTGGGGCTTGATCGTCTGCGCCGCCACCACTCCACGGCAGCTCTCGAGCGCCGGATCGAGCCGGATCCTCTCCAGGTAACGCGTCAGCTGCTCGACCGCCTCGATTCCCGCGACTCGCTTGATCTCGACCGCCACCCACTGGTCTTCGAGATCACGACACATCAGGTCGACCGGGCCGATGTCGGTCGGCCACTCGCGACGGACCAGTCGGAAGCCCTCGCCACACCACTGCGGTTGGTCGGCCAGCAGTTCCTGGAGATGCGCCTCGACCCCGTCCTTCGCGAGCGCCGCCTCCTCGTCCGGCGAACCCATCTCGTGGCTGACGTCGGACAGCCTCTCGGAGATCTCGATCTCGAGCCGGTCCTCGGACTTGCCGGCGCGCTTGCGGACGACCATCGCCTCTGGAGACTCCTCGAGCACCGTCGGAGGCGTCATCCAGTTCAGGGGCTTATATCCGCCGGCATCGGCGTGCACGAGCACCGACCCGTCGGCCTTGACGATGATCAGACGCAGGGCCTCGGGAAGCACGGCCGTCAGGCGTCCGGAGTAGCGGACGGAGCAGCGGGCCACGAGCAGGCGCATGAGGTGCAGAACCGTACGCCCGCACCCGGACCGAAGACCCTATTTGAGGGTCAGGTGGCGGCTCTGCGTTGCCGCAGCCTCTTCAGGGCTCCGACGACCGCAACGCACACGCCCAGGATCCAAATTAGTCGTTTCATCTTTTGCCGCCGCTCGTCTCCGCCCGCCGCAGAGCATCCCACAGCATCGACCCGGGAGGCAGAAACCGCACGGCGCCATCCTATGATGAGAGCCACAGCGCCCATGCGTAACCAGCTGCGTCCACTCTTCGACCGCATCGTGATCAAGGAGCTCGACCCCGACCGGGTCCGGCGCTCAGGGTTGCTCGTGCCCCCTGGCTCCGATGAGCCGCCGCCACAGCACGGGATCGTGCTCGCCGTCGGCCCTGGGCTCGACTGGTGGGATCACGTCGGTGTCCAGATGCCGGTCAGGCCCGGCGACCACGTCGTCTTCCCCGCCTCCGCCGGCGCCTGGATCGAGGTCGAGGAGGAGCGGCTGCTCGTGTGCCGCGTCGGCGAGCTCCTCGGGGTCCTCGAGGAGGTCGGCGACTGCCCGAGCTGCAGGGGACGACCGCTCGGCCCGAGCGAGGCCTGCCCCGTGTGCGGGCGCGAAGGCTCGGTGGCGTAGCTTTCGGCGCCCGCGGTCTTGGTTGGCGGTCGGCTCGGTAAACGGCGCTAGGGAAGAGGGAGGGATCGAGCGCGATCGCGCCCGCGACCGCTCGCTCCGGCCTTCAGTTCCTGCTTAACACGTCAATCTCGGCTCAGATCCCGAGCCCTGTCGTGCTGTGCATGAGGAGCGTGCTTAATACCGCAGGCCTCGCCGATTTTTCCGGTCGTGACGTGTTATGCAGGATCTGGAGCCGCCCTCGGCCTGCTGGGCCTCTCAGCGCCCTCTTCCCCAGCGCCGTTTGCCGAGCCGCCCGCCTGTCGGGGCCGGCCGAGAGTCGCCAGCCCCCAACCCGGCGCGGCGCCCGCGCGCCTAAGCCGCCGTCCGCTCCGACAGCGACCGCGGCTGCGCCGCCTCGACCCGCGCCAGCAGGTCCGCCACGTCTGGGTCGTCCCCGAGCTCCAGCGCCCGGCGGCAGGCGGCGAGGCACTCGCCGGCGCGGTCGGTGCGCGCCAGGGCGTGGGCGTACGTCGACCACGCTGCCCTTGAGTCGGGATCGAGTCGCGTCGCGGCCTCGGCCGTCGATACCTCGGCGCCGACGTCGCCGGCGAGGTGGTACGCGAGCGCCAGGTCGAGCAGACCCTCGACCGTCGGCCCCATCAGGCGCGCGTGCTCGAGCGCCGAGATCGCCGCGGCCCGGTCCATCTGGCGCAGACGCAGGCGACCCAGTCGCTCCCACGCGGAGGCATCGCCGGGCGCGCGGTCTGCGGCCCTCCCTGCGGCGTCGGCGGCGAGGTCGATCGCGCCCATGTCCTCGTAGATCCTCGACGCGAATCGCTCGGGCGTGGGACGGTCGCTCTCGACGCGGGCCCAGTCACGTACCGTGCGCGCGGCAGCGGGGAGGTTGCCGGCCTGCCAGAAGGCCGCAGTCAGCAGCCGCAGGACGACCGGGTTTGTCGGCTCGGCGTCCCGCGCGTACACGAGTCGCTGCGCGGCGAGTTTCGCGTCGCCCTCGGCCAGCGCGTGCTGGGCGGCTGTCATGAATCGCTGCACCCGGTCCGCCGCTGGATCCGGCTTCGAGAAGTCGACGAACTGGAGCGAGCCGGCGGGGATCGTGCGCACGCCGACGGCGAACGAGACCCGCGCCCACTGCTGGACGTCGTCCTCGTCGCCGGAGAAGTAGATGCCGGTCACCGTCCCCACGCCCCACTCGGGATAGGAGAGGCAGCGCGCGTACCGGTGGACGACCGAGTGGTCGGGAACCCGCGACCCGAACGGGTCGTGCTTGGCCCGTTCCTCGGCCCGGGTCCGCTCGCGCTGCTCGGCCTCGTACGCCCGCCGACCGGCCTCTTGTCGGGCCTTGCGGGTGGCCGCGGCGGAGACCTTCACCGCGTTGCGCGTGACGCGGCCGCCACGCGAGGTCTCGGCCAGCTGTTCGAGCTGGTCCGCCGCTTCATTGATCGCCTGCAGGTGGCGCTGGTGCTCGTGCTGGCGCCCCGGCGGCGCGATGTCGGGATGCCAGCGCTTGGCCATCCGCCGCCGCGCCAGCTGCACGGCGCGCTGGTCGAACGGCGGTTCGAGCTCGAGGAGCAGCAGCGCCTGCTCTACGTCCAGGATCCGAGGCATGAACCCCTTAAGGTAGCGGCGCCCGCAAGCTGAACGGAAGCTCAAACGGGATCCCGCGCCCGCTCTCCGGGGCGCGCCCCCGCCCTCTCAGCGCTTCGGCTGCCAGAACGCGATCTCGGCCGCGTCTCGCGTGGCGACGACGCTTCGCCACCCCGCGGGCCCTTCGCGCGGCTCCAGCAGAACCCTCGCGCCGAGCCCTCGGGCGCGGTCGGTCGTCTCGCGGATCTCCTGCACCTCGACGTAGGGCAGCCACAGCGGCCGGTCGGTCGGGCACTGCACGATTCCGCCGCCGATACCGCCTCCGACGTCGAGGGCCAGATATGACCCATGTCGGGTCTCGATTCGCTCCGGTCTCCAGCCGCACAACTTCGCGTAGAACGCCTGCGCGGCCGCCAGATCCCCGGTGTGCAGCTCGAGGTGGACCATCGCGCTTGAGTCGCCAGGCTTCATCTCTAGCAGTTGGACTCAGGCAAACAGCCGAACTAATCGGCGATGAGTTCTCGAGGTTTGGACGGTCTAAGGTCGTGATGCTGATGGCGAGCACTCGCGCAGCGAGGAAGTCCGAGGCGGAACTGCTGGCCGCCGGCCGCACCGGCGACGAGCGGGCGTTCTCGGAACTGGTGCAGCCGTACCGCGGCGAGCTGCACGCGCACTGCTACCGCATGCTCGGTTCCGTCTACGACGCCGACGATGCGCTCCAGGAGACGCTGCTGCGCGCGTGGCGCGGAGTCGCTCGGTTCGAGGGACGGAGTGCCTTGCGTTCGTGGCTTTACACGATCGCCACGAACGTCTCCCTGACGCAGATCGCCCGGCGCCCCAAGCGGGTGCTGCCGATCGACTACGGGCCTGCCGCGGATCCCCACGACGTGCCGGGCACGCCGATCGTCGAGACGGTATGGCTCGAGCCCTACCCGGACGAGATGCTCGGGATCGAGGACGGGTACGCGGTGCCGGACGCCCGCTACGAGCTGCGGGAGGGCGTCGAGCTCGCGTTCGTGGCGGCGCTCCAGCACCTGGCTCCCAACCAGCGGGCGGTGCTGATCCTCCGCGAGGTGATGGGGTTCTCGGCCAAGGAGACGGCGGTGATGCTCGAGACGACGGTCGCGTCCGTTAACAGCGCGCTACAGCGGGCCCGCGCCGCGGTCGAGCAGCGGGTTCCCGAGCACAGTCAGCAGGAAACGTTGCGCTCCCTTTCCGATGACGGTCTGCGGGATATCGTCGAGCGCTATATCGACGCCTGGGAGCGTTGCGACATCGAGGCGTTCACCGCGATGCTCACCGAGGACGCGACGTTCGCGATGCCGCCGCTCGCGACGTGGTACGAGAGCCGCGACGGCATCGCGATCTGGGCCGCCCACTCGCCGATGTCGGGAGCGTGGCGGTGGCGGGCCGTGTTCACGCGCGCGAACGGCCAGCCCGCTCTCGGCTTCTACGCCTGGGACGACGAGGCGGAGGTCTATCTGCCGTTCGCGCTGAACGTGCTCACGCTCAGCGGGGCGCAGATCAGCAACGTCACCGCGTTCATCGCGCGCTCGACCGGATCATCCGACCCGGAGGCATACAAACGCTTCCCCGAGCAGTCCGCCGATCCGAGGCGGCTCACGGGGACGTTCGGGCGCTTCGGCCTCCCCGAGCGCCTGACCTGAGCGCTACGCGGCTCGCTCCGCCGCGCCCACGAGTTCGAGGAGCGCCGCGTCGGGCACGACCGTGAGCTGGGGCGCGGGCAGCTTGTAGGCAAACCGCTGGCGGGCCCGGTGATAGCTCGGGTCGGAGCCGAAGAAGCATTCGTGCGAGCGGGCCAGCTCCTCGTCGCGGTAGGCCTGGAGCGGCTTGATGCTCTCGTCTTCCGCACGCCGCCGGCGCTTCTCCTCGAGCTGCGCTTCCAGGCTCGGGTCGGCGGCGAGCTCGGCGGCAAGATCGCGCGTCTGGCGCTGAAACCCCGCCAGCGTGGCGCCGTACGCGTCGTCGAGCAGCCCGATCTGCACGGCCCTGTGGGCGCCGACGGGCAGGAACGGCGCGCCGACGATGCGGGCGCTCATCTCGACCCCGATCCGGCGGGGCAGCAGGTAGGTCCAGTACTCCGAACCGAACAGGCCGCCCATGTGCTGGTAGTACGGGTTCAGCACGATGTCCTCGCGCCCCACCACGCGATCGGCTGCGAGCGCGAGCATCACGCCACCGGCCCCCGCGTCGCCACCGAGCGCCGAGATCACGACGTGCGAGTCGGTTTCGATGATGTCCCGCGCGAGGTCGTCGATCGCGTTCAGGTTGCGCCACGACTCCTCCGCCGGATCCTCGGCCGCCTCGATCACGCCCAGGTGGATGCCGTTGGAGAAGTAGTCGGTCCCGCCCATAAGGACGATCACCTTGGTCTCTCGCCGTGAGCGAGCGTAGGCGTAGGCCTCCCGCAGGCGCTCGCACTGCTCGGTGCTCATCGCGCCGTTGTAGAAGTCGAAATACAGGTAGCCCACCCCGCCCAGCTGCTGGTAAACGATCTCCCTGTAGGTCTGATCTACCCGCCAACGAGCGTCGAGGGCCACCGAGATCTCCGGCGCCTCGAGTTCGACGCCGGCGAGCTCGAGCGCGCGCGTCGCCGGCAACTTCAAGAACCGCTCGGTCGGAGTGTCGGCACGGCGCAGATGCGTGATCCACACGCCCCCGTCGACTGTCGCGCGGCAGATCGCCCCGTTGCGCTGGGCGATGATCTCGCCCGGCCGGCCGCTCAGGACCCGCTCGGGGTGGGCGCCGAACAGATGGAACTCGGTGCGCTGGATCACGTCCAGAACTCCGGGGTGCCCCTCGGCAGCGCGAATCTTGCGCACGATGACCCCGGTGCTGTCCGAGTCCCAGTCGATCGCGCGAACCCGCTGGTTCATCAGCGGACGCGTCGTGCCGGTCGTGGCCGCGTCGTCGCACGGCCCGTCGGGGCGACGCGCGCCCTCGGCGATCTTCCCGACCGCCTCCACCAGCGCCTCGACCGCGGCCCGGCGCACCTCGTGGCGATAGAGGCTGCTCTTCCCGGTCGCCCGGACTGGAAACGTCCGCGTCGCCCAGATGTCCCCGGCGTCGAACTCGCCGTTGGCCTCGAGCACGGTAACTCCCCACTCGCGCATCCCGAGCTCGATCGCCCAATCCAGCGAGGATGGTCCCCGGTCGCCCGGCGGGCCTGGATGCACGATCAGGCAACGGTGCTCTGACCAGATCGATTCCGGGATCATCTTCTTCAGGAACGGGCACACGATCAGCTCGGGATCGTGGTCGCTGACGGCGGCCTCCATCGCGGCCGCCGAGTCGACTACCGCGACCTCGACGTCGTGGCCACGCTCGGTCAACTCGATCCACGCGCGCTGGCTGAGGCCGTTGTGCGCGGAGACCAGAAACAGGATCTGCAGCGAGCGCGCTCGCGGCTCGAGAGGCGGCCTCATGCTTCGGGCGCTGCGTCGTCGCTGAGTCCGAGCTGCTCGAGCATCACCAGCACATCGAGCATCACTCGCTCCGAGACGTGCTTGCCGTCGGACGAGCGAATGATCCGGACGTAGTCGAGGCTGACCTCGCGTCCGGTGCGAGCCCGGCCGGAGTGGGTCCCCGTGAAAGTGCCCTCCTCGATCGCCACGTCGTCGAAGAAGTGCATTCCCTGAATCTCGAGATGGGCGTCCGGAAAGTCGTCGAACCAGCCGCCGTAGAACTCCAGACAGGCCGCCTTGCCCTCGCCGCGCTCGTCACCGGGCCCCAGGAAGACGACATCGTCGTCGAGCAGCTCCTCGATCCGGGCGAGGTCGTGCTCGTTGAACGCGTCCGTCCCGGTCTCGAAGACCTCTTGATCAGTGATCGCCATGATGCTCCCCCTCGGTCCAATCGCGAGCGATGCCATGTGTTGCAGTACGGACATGCTCGCCGTCCGGTTCTCGCTCCTTTGTGACATATGACCTCTGTGTCGACGCTCACGCAGAGCGAATTGCTCACGGAGCGCTAATGGTTGAACTACAACTTTGGTGGGAACCTCTTGAGTAATGCCGCTCTACCGCTGCGCGCGATGCGGCTGGGCCACGACGGCGTTCCGGGTCGAGGCCGTGCGCGACCACCACGCTGACTGCCCCGAGTGCCTCGGGACGATCAGGCTGGTGTTCTACGTCGGGACCCCCTCGCTGGATCCGGACCCTCCGCTCGCTCAGCTCGAGGAAGAGCGCGATCGCGCCCGCGAACGGCTGTCACGCTGGCGGGCGCACGAGCTCGCGCGCCGGACGAGGCGGGCGAAGGCTCGGAACGGATCCGCGCACCCGTCGCGGCGCGGGACCTGACCTATCGCCGCCGGGACTCGTCAGGTTGGCGCCCGAGCACCCGCTCGGTCATCTGCAACCGCGGGGCGGGTTCGTCGATCGGCGCTCCGAGCAGCATCTGCAAGGCGGAAAATGCGTCGCGGTCCAGGCGCTGCGGCACTTCCGTGCGCATGATCTCGAGCGCGCGATCCATGCTGAACGCGGGGCGGTAGGGGCGCTCGGCGGTCAACGCCTCGTAGACGTCGGCGACCGCGAGGACCCGCATCGGCATCGTCAGCTCCGCTCCCGTCAGCCCGTGTGGGTAGCCGCTCCCGTCGAGGCGCTCGTGATGGGCGCTGGCGAGTGCCGAGAGGTCGTTGAAACCCGGTACCCGCTCCAGGATCCTCTGCGTGACCAGCGGATGTTCCCTGACCTTCTCGAACTCGGCGTCGGTGAGCCGCCCGGGCTTGTCCAGAATCCGGTTGGAGATCGCGAGCTTGCCGATGTCGTGTAGGCGCGCTGCGCGACCGAGGTCGCGCATCGTCGGTGGCTCGAGGCCGAGCAGCGTCCCGACGCCCTTGACGAACGTCAAGGCGCGATCCGAATGCTGGTGTGTCCACGGCGACTTGACGTCGATCACGGCGGCGAATCCGTTCGCGACCTGGTCCAGCCGGTCGTCGTCGGCGGCCTCGATCCGGTCGGGTGGGGCGACGCGGGAGAGGTCCGGCTCACGCAACGACGCCCAGAAAGCCCCGTCGTTTCGGAAGCTGGCCAGGGCGTCGACGAGCGTCGGGTCGAACCACTGGCCGCTTCGCTTCGCCGCCACGTCGCACGCCGTGCCCGCGCCGCGCGCGCGGTGAAATACCTCCGCCGTCTGGGCCAGGCACAGGATCCGCCCGGCCAGCGGGATCTCCTGACCGCGTAGACCACGAGGCTGGCCACGCCCGTTCCAGTGCTCATCGAGCGCGCGGATAGCCTCCGCAGTAGCGTCGGAGAACCCGAGCATGCGCGCGATTTCGGCGCCCCGGTCGCAGCGCGCCAGCATCAGCGATTTCGTCACCTCGCCCTGGGTGCGGATCGCGTCCAGCCGCTGGACGCGGGCCACCAGGGAGCCGCCGGGCGCGACGGTCCGCACCGACCAGACGAAAGCCGAGAACGGCCGGGACCAGTCGACGAGCTTCGAGGTCCGTTTGGCCTGCTGATCGTCGGCGCCGAACAGCGCCGCCATCCGTGCCGAGTTGGCGGAACACCCGGCGTCCTTGAGCAGCAGCGCATAGAAGAGATCCGCTCGCGCCGCGGGGTCCAGCCCGAGCACGTCGGCGACGCGCATCCCGATCAAGCACGCCCGCTTGGCGTGCCCGGGGGGCTCCCCCTCGGCTACGTCGAGTGCATAGGACATCGCACCGATCAACTCGGACAGCGCAATCTCCCGGGTGCCCTGGACCACCTGTCCAGTATCGCGTAGACCAGTGACCCTGCGCGGTGTCGAGCGCTGCCGCGCGGATTTACGCGCGTAACCCCGCGCCGAAATGGTCGTTGATGACTCGCCAATTGGGTCACGCTTCGCGGCGCAGCGGCCGAACTGCGACGTGTGGGGGCGGAACGCTTCACCACCCGTCGAACAACGTCTGTCGGATTCGCGCTGGCCGGCAATGTCATCCCCGTGGCGATCGCGAGCGCGACCAACTGGTCCTCCCACCACGTGGTGTTCTTCGTCGGGGCCGTCGGTGGCTGCGCAGTGCCGCTGATCGTGACGCTGGTGCCACCGAGGTTCACGACGGTGAGACGGGCGGCCGCGTTCGCCGGCCTTCCCATGCTCACGCTGCTCCAGGCCTACAGCGGGGGCGCGGCGTCGGGTTATTCGGTCCTGATGATGATGGCGATGGTGTGGTTCGGCCTCCAGGGCACCGACGAGGAGGTGCTCGCGATGATCGCCCTGCTCGCGGCCTGTGCATACCTGCCGATGCTGCTCGTCGGTCCTCCGGCGTACCCCGTGCGCTGGGGCAACGCCACGTTGCTGGTGCTGATCGGCGCCACGGTCGCGGGCTCTCTGCGGATGGCGATGCGCGAGACCCGCCGGTTGACCGAACGCCTGCGCAAGGAAGCCATCATCGACCCGCTGACCGGACTGCTGAACCGGCGGGGCTGGGAGCTGGCCGCCCAGCAGGCCCTGGCGCAGGCTCATCGCAACGGCAGCTTCGTCTCGATCATCGCCTTCGATCTGGACGAGTTCAAGAAGCTCAACGACACGCTCGGACACGACGAGGGAGACCGCGTGCTCCGCGAGAGCGCCGAGCGCATGCGCAACACGCTCCGGGCCAGCGATGTCGTCGCGAGGCTCGGAGGAGACGAGTTCGTCGCGCTCCTGGCCGCCACCGTGCCGGACGCCGCGTCGACCGCGCTGAGGCGGCTACGCGAGATCACGCCCGCGCGCGCGAGCTTTTCCGCCGGGATCGCGCGCTGGGCCAACGACGAACAGCTCGACGACCTTTTGCGACGCGCCGACCTGGCTCTGTACGCCGCGAAGGCCCACGGCGGCAATCGCACGGAACTCGCGCCGGGCGCTTTCACGACGGAGATGGTCGAGGCGTAGGCCGTCACAACTCAGTGCCAATTCGCGCCGGCTGCGCACCCGCGCCATACCGTGGTCCGATGCTGGCAACCAGGCGCGGCCACGGCGGCGCACTCCTCGCCTCGGCCCTGATCGGGACGATCGCGGTCGCTGGTCTGAGCGCGGCGATCCTCTCGCTCCTGGCCTCCATGTTCACGCGTCGTGGCGGCTGCGCCACGTCGGCTCCGCCGGCCGTCGGCGCGGTCGTCCTCGGCCCTCCGGGGACCGGTCAGCTCGTCGGCGCCAGCGAATACGGCGGCCCCGGGGACCCGAGCTCGGGCAAGATCGGGGCGGACGGACAGGACCTGCTCGCCTACCCCGACAGCTACGCCGAGCTGGGCGGGCTGACGTTGCAGACGGCGACGGACATGGGCGGCCTGCCGTACATGACGCCGCTGCGGATCACGTTCGCCGGCCGGTCCGCGATCGCCTACAAGCGTGACTTCGGGCTCGGGGGCGGACCGATCGCGGGCCACCCGCGCGTGATCGACCTCTGGTGGGAGCTGGCCCGCGGCCTCGGAATCCCGTACGAGCACGGGCTCTGGTCGGGGCCGGTGCGGATCGAGCGGCCGCCTGCGGCCGGGGCGGGGAACCTCCTGGAACCGGTCGCCGAGGAGCCGGGCCCCGAAGCGGACGACGACCCCGTCGCGTGTGCCCCCGCCGGTGGGGCCGGTCTCCCGCTCACCGGCGGCGAGCACGCGACCCTCCTCCCCAACGGCCTCGCCGCGGCGCCCCGGGACGCCCCACCGGCCGTCAAGGAGATCATCGCCGCCGGGAATCAGATCGTCGGCAAGCCCTACGTCTACGGGGCCGGCCACGGGTCGCCGCTTTCGGCGATCGCGCCGGCCTACGACTGCTCGAGCAGCGTCGAGCACCTCCTCTACGGAGCGCGGCTGCTGCCGGTCACGGACTCCGCCGCGTCGAGCGCGCTCGAGTCGTTCGGCGAGCCCGGTCCCGGGCGCTGGGTGACGCTGTATGCGAACGCCGACCACGTGTTCATGTACGTGGCCGGCCTGCGCTGGGACACCCACAATGCGGCGGGGCCGGGCGACGGGAGCAGTGGGATCGGCTGGCATCCGCTGGTGCGCAGCTCGGATGGCTTCGTCGCGCGTCACCCCGCGGGGCTGTAGGCGTGCGCGCCGCGCTCGCCACCGCGCTTGCGTCGCTCGCGCTGGCGGGCTGCAGCGGGCTCGAGCCCCGCACCACCACCACGACCGCGACTCAGACCACGGGGCTCGCCAACGCACAGAGGACGCATGAATACGTCTCCGCGCCACCGCCGCGCCAGCGTGGCGACCGGAGCTCACAAAGCCCGATCCGCGCGATCGAGGCGTTCGCCGACGCCTACATCAACTGGCACGCCGGGTCCGTCGCGGCCGACATGCGCGCGCTCGCCGCTGCCAGCGTCGGTCAGGCGCGCTCGGCGATGCAGCTCGCGGCCGCGACCACCGCCCAGGACTACGAGTTGCGGCGTGGCGGGATCGCCAACAGCGGCCGGGTCGAGGCGATCGCGCCCGTGATCGGGAGCCGCGACCAGTACGTCGTGGTGACCCGTGAGCAGACGACGGCGACGAACTCCGCCGCGTATCAGGGCCTGCGCCCGGCGTGGCACCTCACGCTCGCCGTGGTGGCCGAGGTCGCCGCCGGCCAGTGGGTCGTCAGCGGTTGGCAGCCCGAGAGCTGAGTGGCTCCGAGCCGGACCGCCCCCGATAATCCGCGGATGGCGTCGCAAACGTCGCCCGGGCCGGTCCGGCGATTCGTCGACCGGTTCTTGGATGCCACTGCCGAGAACGTCGAAGGCGCCGTCTACGGCACGGTCATGATCGGCGTCCTGTTCGCGGTCGAGGACAGCACGCACGAGACGTATGCCGAGACGGTCGAGGCAGCGCTCATCATCCTCCTGCTCTATTTGCTCACGCACCTGTACGCGTACTACTTGGGGATGCGCCTGCGGGCGCGGGAAACACTCAGCTCGAAGCTCCTGTGGCGCAGCGTGCTGCACCAGTTGCCGATTCTCCAGGGCGCTGTCATCCCGGTTCTCGCGCTGCTGATCGCGTGGATTCTCGGCGCGAAGTCCACCGATGGCACCACCGCCGCCCTCTGGACGACGGCCGTCATGGTCGTGATCCTCGAGCTGGCCGCCGGCTGGCGAGCGCGGCTGGGAGGCTCGGAGCTCCTGCTCCAGGCCGGGACGGGGGCGATCTTCGGGCTGATGATCGTGGCGCTGAAGCTCGTCCTGCATTGAGTGGGGCTCTGCCTCGCGGGCCGTAACCAGGGTGCGCTGTGTATCGCCGGGCGTCAGGACGCCCCGCGCCGCGCGAGCTCGGCGCCGAGTGCCTCATCGACCGATGTCGCCGCACCCTCGGCGCGACACCGCCGGGCGACGTCGGGTGCGAGCGCCTCGCGAACGACGGCCACCGCGCGGCGGTAGAGGAGGACCTCCAGTGGTGTCCGGAAGGGAAATGGCGCTGCGCTGCGCGCCGTGGCCAGATGACGTGACGCGCTTGCGTAGTCGCCATCACTGGCAGCGAGTGCGGCGTAGCCAATCAGGCATGAAACGTCGGCGAGAGGGATCGCATACTCGCGCACGATCCTGACCACCGCCGCGAGGTGCTCTGCTGCAGCGTCGCTACGTCGTTGGCTGATGGCGATCGTGGCGGCCACGAACTCCTGGCTGTACCGATCCACGGGGGTGCGGGCCGAAAACTGCGCGGCTCGACTTGCCGCAGTTTCCGGGTCGCCGAGGAGCGCGACGATGCCGAGAAACCATTGCGCGTTGACCGTTGGCTCCTCCTCGAACGTGGCCAACAGATCGTCGATGAGATCTCGCGTCCGGAACGCCTGGTCACGTTCGGTGTCTCCGGTCAGCAGATTTGCGGCCCAGAGCGCAGTTATCCGCGCGAACTCGGGAACGCCTGCAGCCATCGCCGACGCCCGCCCCTCCTCGATGCAGCGCTCGCCCCTCTCCCGGTCGGCGTAGGTCCAGTAGAGAGCCTGTCTTGTCCAGGCGTAAGCGGCGATCCAGCTGTCGAAGGGCGCGAGGGCGAGCGCCGCACCACTGAGCCGCTCCATCTCCTCGAACGCTCCCGTGACCCTTGCGTGCTCCATGCCGACGAGGAGTGCCAGGGCCTGCAGGTCCGGGGTCAGCCGGGCGAGGTTTCTCTCCAGCTCGCGCCACCAAGCGGCCATCTCGGCAACCCGCACGTATGACCACCAGTAGCCGATCATTCGGGACGTCATCCGGGCGATGAGATCAACCCGGTCTTGCTCGCGGGACCAATCCAGAGCGGCGATCAGGTTGTCAGCCTCCGGCACCAGCTGCCGGCCGCCGCCCCACCCGAGCAGCTCGGCAACCGGGAACGATTCGAGCCATCGCAGTGACCAGTCGCGCTGGGCGGAGCGGAGCGCGGCGGCCTCGCCACTCGCCAGCAGCCGCTCCTCGGCGTACAGGCGCACGGTCTCAAGGAGCCGATAGCGGGCCATGTCGTCCCCTTCGGCCACGCTGACGAGGGACTTGGCGGCGAGTGAGCCGAGGTCGTCGAGGGCATCCGCACGGCACACCTCCTCGACGGCCGGCAATGAGAACGACCCACGGAAGACGGCAAGACGCCGGAACAGCGTCTGCTCTTCTTTGCTCAGCAGCTCGTAGCTCCAATCGATCACCGCCGCGAGCGTTTGTTGACGCTGAACTCTGTGCCGACCCCCTGTCAGTAGGCGGAAACGATCGGAAAGTCGCTCGAGGATCTGGGTGGGAGCCAAATGAGTGGTTCGGGCCGCGGCGAGCTCGATGGCGAGTGGAATACCGTCGAGGCGGCGGGTGATCTCGACGATCACCTGTCTGTCCCCGGCACCGAGCCGCAGCTCGGCACCGGCGGCGCGGGCCCGATCCACAAACAGCCGCACGCCGTCGGTCCCGGGATCGAGCGACGGCACTGGGAACGCGTGCTCGGCGTCGAGCCCGAGCGCCTCGCGGCTGGTCGCCAGTAAGTACAGGTCGGGACACTGGGCCGAGAGGCCGGCGATCAACTCGGCGCAGGCATCCAAGAGGTGCTCGCAGTTGTCAACCACGAGCAGCACACGTCGTCCCTGCAGGTATCGCGCCAGGCTCTCGACTCCAGTGTCCAGCAGCTGCAGCCCGAGCGCGCTCGCGACTGCCTGACCGAGCAGCTCAGGTTCCGATATCGAGCTGAGCTGGGCGCAGAAGACGCCGTCAGGAAACTGCTCGACGAGACGAGCTGCGGCCTCGAGCGCGAGACGGGTCTTGCCGCATCCGCCAATCCCCGTGAGCGTCACGAACTGGCCTCCGAGAAGACGCTCGCGCAGTTCGTCGAGTTCCACCTGACGCCCGACGAAGGACGAGCGCAACACAGGGAGGTTGTGGCGAACACCATCGAGCGAGCGCAGCCGGGGAAACCGACTCGGCAGATCGGGCGCCACAACCTGAAAGATCCGCTCGGGTCGGCTCAGATCCCGCAGGCGATGCTCGCCAAGATCGCGCAAGGCAATCTCCGGGCCAAGCACCTCGGCCACGACCGAAGCAGCGGTGGCCGACACCAGCACCTGGCGCCCATGCCCAGCGTCCATCAGCCGAGCGCAGCGATTCACGGCGATCCCAAAGAAATCGCCGTCGCGCTCAGTCGCCTCTCCGCAATGGACGCCCATGCGCACCGGAAGTTCGAGCTGGCGCTGCGCCTCGACGGCGGCACGAATGGCTTCAACGACTGAAGGAAAAACGGCATAGATGCCATCGCCGGTGCGCTTGAAGACGACGCCCCGATGGGCTTCGACCACCGCGCTGACCGTGTGATCGTGGTCGGCCAGCACGACTGCCATGTCGCCCGGGTTTTCGTTCCAGCGGCGGGTGCTGCCCTCTACATCGGTAAACAGAAACGTGTGCGTCGCATACGACGGATCCGGGATGCGAGAGTCAACGGCACCCACGCCGGCGAGCATAGGTCACCGGGCGCCCCCAGCGGCCCTACGCCGCCAGATCGTCTGCAGCCGCATCGCCCGCCGCCGCCGTCAGCCGCACGGGCGCTTCGGGCTTCCCCTGCGGTTCACAGGCCGAACCCCGCCTGAATGCGACCGGCTCGCCGCAGTCCGGACAGGCGCCTGTGTCGCCCTCGAAGGAATACGAACAACCACAAAAACAAGCCACATCGATCATCGTGAAGACCCCCTTTGACTCCTCACCAACGGTAGGGGCTACCCGTCGCGCTGATCGTGAGCCTTGTCACATCGGGCGTGGCCCGCGCACCGGCCCGGGCCGTCCGTCGGGCTTGGCCGCGCCGCTCTGGGCGCCCAACCCCCCGATTGGCGGGCGGCCTTGGAAACGGCGCTGAGAAGGGAAGGGAGCGGGCGCCATCGCGCCCGCCAGAACCTGCATAGCACGACAATTCCGGCTGGAATGGCGAGGCCTGTCGAGCTATGCATGAAGAGCATGCGTAATACGACAGGGCTCGGGTCTGGCGCCGAGGTTGTCGTGCTGTGCAGGTTTCCCGTGACAGTCCCGGCACAAAGTCGCGGGTGTGGGCGGCTGAGCGGCTGAGCACGTCGACCCGGGCTCCGGCGGCCGCAATCACCCTCACCCACGCCCAACTTTGGCGTTCTGGTAACGGGGGGTGTTAGTCAGGCGCCGAAGTTGGTGGCCGCCACTCCCTGGCGCGCCGCCACTCCCTGGCGCGCCGCCACCCCTAGTGCGCCGCCACGCCCAACGCGACCGCGATCGCGAACGTCAGCAGCGCCCCCATCCGCAGGAACACGCCGGCGCGGTCGCTCGGCCGCCCCGTGACCATGCCCACGATCGCCAGAGACATGCACCCCACGGCGATCAGGGCGAAGACGGCGGCGAGCGCGCGCACGCCCCGGATGGTGGCAGCTGGCTACGACTCCTGGAGGATCTTCCCGTTCGCGCCCCGCACGATGAACTTCGCGGGGAACGCCTGGCGGTAGGTGCGTGGCGGGATCTTGAAGACGACCACGTTGTTGACGGCCCGGGAGGTGACGGAGCGAGCGGGGTCGCCGGCGCCGGCCTTGAACTCGAGCGTGGCGCTGCTCACCGAGTCGGGGACGATCGCCGCGTAGATCGTGCCTCCGGCGTGGTCTCCCTCGCCGATCCCCTGGTCGGCGACTGAGTGCTTGAGCCACGCGAGCCCCTGATCACAGCCCTCGTCGACGCCTCCCATCTTGCCCCGATGATGGACGCTGACGACGGCGAAACACATGCCGGCGCGTTTCTCCGACTCGAGTTGCAACGCCTGGATCTGTTCGACTTCTGCCGTCAGAGCCGCCGCCGTCACCGTCACCGGCTCGTGCCGACGCTCGCGGATCAGGGTCGCCTTCATCTCGGCGTAGCAGCGCGCCGGAATCGGCCCGAACGGGGTTGTCCGCGCCTCCGGGATCAGGTAGAACGCCTTGCCGTACTCCGTGCGCGCGCGACGGATGTACTTGACATACACGCCGGCGCCCGCGTCGAAGCCGTTGTTGAAGAGCGTGCGGGTGGTCGCGTCCGCCGGGAGCGCTGGGCGCCGCAGCACGCCGAACTCAGACAGCAGCTCAGGACCCGGCGAGCCCTGCAGGAATGTCTTGCCGCGATTCACAGACGGCCTGCACGCGTGGTCGGCGAACATCGTCGCCGAGATCGCCGTAGCAATGTGCCGCTTCTGAGTGGTCGTTAGCGAGACCGGATTCGGGCCGCCCCCGGACGGGCCGCCCCCGGTCGAAGCCCCATGCTTGAAGACGGTGAGCGCTCCTGCCGCGACCACCACCGCCACGAGCGCGGCGAGCAGCATCGGGACCGCGCGCAACCCAGACCCCGTCCACGCGCGCATACGCCGGAGCGACGCCGGCCCCCGTCGCTCGGAAGCTCTGAAGCGCGCCTCGAGCACATCGCGCAGCTCACCCAGGATCGGCAGGTCGTCAAATC
Source organism: uncultured Solirubrobacterales bacterium (assembly GCA_963810015.1). Classification (GTDB taxonomy): domain Bacteria; phylum Actinomycetota; class Thermoleophilia; order Solirubrobacterales; family Solirubrobacteraceae; genus Palsa-465. The sequence continues at coordinate 334,399 of CAWEMC010000024.1, read as the reverse complement.
GCTCAGGAGTCCCCATGTGCGCTCCCTTCCGCGTCGGTCGTGATCGCCTGGCGCAGCGCCCGCAGCCCGCGGCTGACCCGCGCTCGCGCCGTCGGCTCGCTGACGCCGAGCTCCTCGGAGACCTCGTGGTATGAGCGCTCGTCGATAACACGCAGGGCCAGCGCACGCCGCTGATCCTCGCTCAGCCCATCGAGCGCCAACGCCAGGTCCGGCCCGCCGGCGGCATCTGCCAGCCGGCCAATCGCGGCGAGCTCGGGCTGCGTGAGCGCCCGCAGCTGCGATGCCAGCCGCTGGGTGGCGCGCCGCTCGCTGGCGCCCCGCCGGTAGTGGGCGTTGAGCTTGTTGGTAGCGATCCGGAACAGCCACGCCGCCTGCCGACGATCGTCCTGGCCGCGGCACCGCCGGCGCTGCTCGAACGCGGTCAGGAACGTCTCGCCGAGCAGGTCGAGCGCGAGCTGTGGATCACCCGTTCGCCGGGTGAAGAAGCCGACGAGCTCTCGGGCGTGCCGGTCGTACAGCCCGATGACGTCGTCCCTTTCCATCACCGCCATACCACGGGGTGCATGCTGCTACAGATGCGCGAGGCGCTCGCGTTGTGACAGTGAACGCGCTCAGGCCGCCGGGTGCCGGACCGTCCAGGCGGAGCGCAACACCCGCAACGCATTCTGAGCACAGACCATGTCGGCGTTCTCGTCACCGTAGCGCTCGCGCAAGGAGTCCTGCAGCGCACGCATCTTGCCCATGTGCTCGAGTCCGGGCAGCGCCGGCTTGATGTAGCCGTCGAGGTCCGAGCCGATCCCGATCGTGTCAAACGATCCGGTCAGCTCGTGGATGCGGTCGATGTGCTTGCACAACGCACCGACCGAGTCCTCAAAGGACCGGACCCTGCTAAGGCCGCTGCTGATGTAGTGCTCGCAGAGGATGCACCCGAGCACGCCGCCACGCTCGGCGACGCGCCTGATCGTCTCGTCGGTGAACGTGTACTCGAGCCCGCCGAACCGACACGCCATGTGCGTGGCGAGCACCGGGATGCGCCGATCGGGATCGCGCCGGTCGAACAGCGCGAGCGTGTCGCCGATCGAGCGCGCGCTCATGTGGGTGATGTCGACGAGGATCCCCTCGTCGATCATCGCCTCGACGGCCGCCCGGCCGAGGTCGCTGAGTCCCTTGTCTGGTTGGGGGAAGACGAGGTTGTAGAGCCAGTCGGGAAGGAACGGCAATGCCGGCGCGTTGGTGGCGACCTCCCGCCAGAACAGGTGCGCCACGGTCACATAGGCGACGCCCCGGCTGGCGAGCGTCCGCACGTGGTCGCGGACGGCGGACTCGTCGGGCCCGAGCTGGAAGCCGCCCTCGATCGCGTGGACCAGGGCGATCCGGCCCTCGCCGAGCAGCGCGTCGAGCTCGGCCGGCGTGTGCGCCACGCCGATCACATCGCTGCGCTCCGCCACGTGCTGTTCGACGAGGTCGAGTTCGGCCACGATGTCGGCCGGGTAGCCGCGCTGGGGCGGGGCGCCGTACGGCTGATCCAGGTCCATCTCGTCGAACGGGGCGTACAGGACCGACAGCACAGCCCCGACGTCGCCGTCGCGCATCAGCTCCTCGGTGACCGACGGCGTGTCACCCGGGCCCTGATAGTTCGCGAACTTCGAGATGAGTCCGACGACCCGCGCCTGCCAGCGCCGGCGCGTCCAGGCGCGGACCCGCTCGTGGGTCCGCTGCTGCGGGCCCGGGACCAGGTGCATGGGATAGTGGGCGTGCAGGTCGACGAGCATTGCTAGGCCCCGCTATCCACGTGGACCTGGCTCGTCGAACTGACGGCACCCTCGGCGGAGTGCGTGGTGCCACGGACCACGACCGGCCCCCCGTCTGGATCGACGTCCGCCTCGAGTTCGCCGCTCTCCCCTGGATGGTGAATGACCGTGACCGCCGGCGGCAGGCGACCCCCGGACGAGTCCACGCCGATCACCAGCTGCGAGGCGTCTGGGGCGCCCGCGGCCGGAGACGGTATCGCGTACTTGATGTTCACCGCACCGCCCTCCGGGAACCGTCTCGACGTGAAGCTCCGGCGCCGGTGGCGCCGCTCGCTCGGCTCCCATTTGGGCGCCGACCGGCGGCAAGTCGGCCTGATCGCAGCCGTCGTTGAACGCCGTCGGGTTCTTCCACGCCGGGTGTGCGCCCATCGCAAAGGGGCTGTTGGCTTCGATGCCCTCCTTGCCGAGGATCCGGATCTTGGGCTTGGTGCCGCCCCAGTTGCCCGGCCAGAACGCCCATGGCGTATCTGTCTCGGAGATCTCGACCAGCTCGAGCTGCACCCGCGGCCCGAGCCCGTCGTTATGGTCGGGGATGAACGAGCGCTCGCTGAACTGCGTCCCTCCACGCATCATCGAGGCGTGGGTGCCGCGTGCGCTGAACACGACCGGCGCGCCGTCCTGGAGCTCGACCTCGTCCCACGGCGCCCTGAGCCCGCTCCGGTGCTGGGCGTAGGTGACGATGTCGGGTTGACCGGCCGAATCCAAATGCACCTGAATCATCTCCATGTCACCCTCGTGACGCCCGAGGTCGAGGAAGCCCGGATCGTCGTAGTACATGAAGAACCAGTACTGCAGCCACGTGTCGCCGGGCTCCTCGACGATGCGTCCGTGCACCTTGTTCGCGTAGCCGGGCAGGCCATGCATCTCGTGCGCCGCCGCTACATAGTCGGCGGTCTCGCCGATGAAGTCAGTGGCGAGCGCGGGGTGGCCCGTGGGATACGTGTCGGGTCTCAGGAAGTCGAGGGTCAGCGGCGGCACGGCGCCGCCGCTAGGTGCGCCGGCCACCGCGAGCACGGTGCCGTCGACCCGCTTGAGTGCGTTACCGCGGTGGTCGGTGATGACTGCCGCCGAGTCGGTGTAGTAGGGCTCGAGCGAGTCGTACTGCACGAACGGCCGGTACTGCGCCAGTAGCGCCGCCAGGTCCGCCATCACAGGCTCCTTTCGAGCTCTTCGACGATCGTGGGAAAGGTGTCGCGGGCGGCGCGGTCACCCATGAACACATCGAGATGGCCGTAGCCGTCAAAGATGTGCAGGCTCGAGCGGCCGGGCGCGCGGCGTTCGTACCACTCGTGCGACTCGCGCTGGCTGTCCGGGATGAAGCAGCTGTTGCGCGCCCCGGCCAGAAACGCGACGTGGGCGTCCGTCCTCGGAGCCTGGGCCGTGAAGTCGGTGGGAAGCTCGGGAAGGTGATCGACGCTCAACAGGTGACCGGCCCTGACACAGCGGTCGATCTGGTTGAAGAACGTCAGGGGTACGGCACCGAACTCGTGCCGTAGCCACTCGTGGGTGTCGTCATTGAGGTTCTCGTGTCGCCACAGTGTCGGTTTGGCGGCGCCATACGTGTAACTCGACCATTTGCACACGCTGTTGTGACACTCGTGATGGTCGAGCCTGATCCACAGGCCCACGAGCTTCGGCACGACCCAGGGCGCGCCGTTTCGTCCCCACTGCGGGTCCATGTAACCGAGGACCCGCGAGGTGAACGGCACCATCGAGCGCAGCTTGATGCTCGCCAGCCACGGGACCTTCGGGTGGATCGACACCGCGTTGGAGACGATCGTCTTGACCTGCGGAACCAGCCCCGCGAGCGCACTCATCATGAAGCTCGTCGAGCCCTGACAGTGGATCACCGCCTTGAGCTCGTCCGTCCCGGTCTGCTCGCAGACGGTCTGGACCGCTCGCGGGTGGTCGTAGACGGCGGCCTGGTCGAGCGTCCAGTGGTTGTGCGGGATGTCGATCGAGGCTCGCCAGTTCTCGAGCCACACATCCCAGCCCTCGTCGACGAGCAGCTGGACGAGGTTGCGTCCGCTCGGAGCCCGGAAGATGTTGGCGCGCACGCCGGCGCCGTGCACCAGCAGCACCGGCCCCTTCGCGGGCGGCGAGGAGCCGTGGACGTGGATCAGGTTCAACTCGAGACCGTCGCCCGCGGCGAACTCGATCACCGTCTCGCTCACGCCCGGCCCCCGGGCCCGTAGACGCTCCACAGCTCGCCGGCGAACAGCGCGCCGAACCGCGCCAGCGCGTCCACACGCTCCGCCGGGTGCACGCGGAACGTGGTCAGCTGGCGCGCGAAGTCGAGCGGATGGATGTGGAGGATGCCGCCGGCCACGATCCGCGCGCCGGCGTCCTCGCCGAGGGCGACGTGCCCCGCGAGCACGCGGGTGAACAGCGTCGTGGTTTCCGACCAACCGTCAAGACCGTGACCGTGCAGGATCTCCTTGAACCCGGTCGTCGTCAACGGATGCTGCTCGCCGTCGCTGAACTGGAGGTGGTAGAGCATCCGCTTCTCGCCCGGCGAGTCGGTGGCGACGAATAGGTTGAAGACGCCGTCCGAGACCGGCAGCTTGCCGCCGAACTGATCGGACTCGATCCACCCCTCGGCTCGGGCGGTGTGCCCGGGATCGGCGATGAACCGGTCGATGTCATCGGCCGTGATCGTCAGGTGGAACATGAAGGCGTTCTCCGCCTTCTTGCCCGCCCGGTAGCCCCGGTCGTAGTCGGACTCGCCGAGGGTCACGTAACCCTTCATCTCCTCGGTGAACGACAGTGACACCGCGTGTGCGCTCGTGGGCGTCAGGCCGCCCGCCGGCGCCGGCGCCTCGGTGACCGAGGCGATGCGCGAGCCCCCGGGACGCGGCTGCTCCAGGATCGCGTCGGCGAAGCGATCCGCCAGCGCCGCGATCGTCAGCGACGGGTTTGCCCCCACGGGTCCCGGCATCACCGACCCGTCGGCGATATGCAGCCCCGGGCACCCGAACACATTTCCGTATGCGTCGACAACACCCTCGTGTTCGTTGCGCCCCATCCGGCACCCGCCCAGCGAGTGCACGGTGATCACCCGGTTCTCGTGCCAGATCGGGTTGTCGAGGAACTCGCCGCCGAGTTCGTGCGCCACCCGGCGCGAGAGCTCGCGCACCCGGTCGTAGTAAGCGGCCGACGCGCCCTCCTTGTCCCAATCCAGCTCGAGCAGGTCGTCGCCCCGCAGGCGCAACCGCCCGTTGGGTATGTCCCGGCCCATGCCCAGCAGCGGCAGTCCGCCGGCGGACAGATCGCAGTTGCCCAACAGCGCCGCGGCCATGTCGCCAACCTCGCTGTGGCGCGGGCCGTGCAGCAGCGACATTGCGTAGTGCCACACCTTCGGTATCTCTCTGACGATCGTCTCCGGCTCCTCGAGCAGCTCCAGCATCCAGCTCGCGAACGCCGGCGCGCCGGCGTCCTCGAGGTAGAAGCCCCGTCCCTGGCCGAGCCAGTCGGGCACCGGCTGCCCGTCGAGCGCATCCGGAATCCGGATCGCGCTCGTGATCACTGGACCGATCGCCTGCTCTAGCACCCGCGGGTGGCCGTCCTGCTTGGCGCGCATGGCGAACGTGAGCAGGTCGCCATTGCCGGAGAACCCGTAGCCAAGCGGCTCGAGCGCCGCCGGCAGGCCCGCACGGTTTCGGAGCATCAGCGCGGTCGATCCCGAGCGTGCCGGCGGACAGGATCAGGTGCCCGCACGTCACGACATGCCGTTCCAGCGCCCGGGCCTCGGCGGCCCGCTCCGGGTCGTGGACCACGTAATCCACCTGGTAGCCACCGCCGCCCCCCTCGAGCGGCTCGAACGCCAGCACCTCGCACAGCGTCCGCAGCTCCGCCCCGGCCCGCCACGCCTGTGTCAGGTACGTGTAGTCGAGCGTGTTCTTGGAGCCGTAGTTGCACCCGACGTCGCACTCGCCGCACAGCCGGCACGTATCCCGCGTGCGGCCGTGGAGGTTGGGCGGCTCCGAGATCGGCTCACCCGGCACCGGCGACGCACCCTCGTTCGCGAACGTGACCGCCAGCGGCACCAGCGACCAGTCGAGATCGAGTCCGTGCGCCGCATCGCGAAAAGCCAGCACCTTGGCGGTCTGATCGTAGGGCGAGTCCGAGAGCGGGAACTCCTGAACCCCCACCCGCCGCTCGACGCGGTCGTAGTGCTCCTCGAGGTCCGCGCGAGTCACCGGCCAGTCCTCGTACCCGCCGCCCTCGCGATCCTCGACCACGAACCACCGCTCGTCCTTGCGCAGGAACACGTTGGCGTAGATCAGCGAGCCGCCGCCGAGCCCGCTCGCGCACACCGCGTCGATCCCGGCTGAACGCCCACAGGTCGAACATCCCGAGCAGTCCTTGTGCCGGATCCCAGAAGTTGTGCTTCATCCCGAGCGGCGTGCGGGGGAACGAGCCCGGTGGGTAGCTCTTGCCGCGCTCGAGCACGCACACCCGCCACCCCGCCTCGGCCAGCCGGGCGGCGGTCACCGACCCGCCGAATCCCGACCCGACGACGACCGCGTCGAAGTGCTCGGGGCTCGCCGCCGGCGAAGTCACGAGATCACCTCGGTTCGCGTTTGTGTTCCCTGGTCGTCGCGATAGCGGACGTTGATACGCGCCGCGTTGAAATCGAGGATCGCGAAGCCGAAGCGCATCCAGTGATCGCCGCGGTCCTCGAGGAAGCCGCGCTCCTCCCAGATCCCGGGCGCCGGGACCGGGTCGCCCACGGCGTGGTTCATGAGCACCGGAACGCCACCGTGACCGATGCACCGGGGGAACTCGATGTGCTGATCGGCCGCGAACCCCATGCACCGGTGTTCGTGACCCCACAGCCACGCCGTCACCCGGCCGCTGTCCAGCACCGGCGCGAGCTTGTGCCCGAGCACCGCTCCGAGATCCTCGGGGTCATACACCGAGACCAGCTGGTGATGGCTCATCAGCATCAGCTTGCGGTCGGACTCGCCCGCCACCTGGGCAACGAACTGAGCCTGGGGATCCTCCAACACCGCCACGTGCCCCTGGCAGAGCGGATTCGAATCCCACGACGTGTCGAGCGCGACGATGTCCCACGAGGGCGAGGTCAGCCGGAAGAAGCTCGTCGCCTCGGCGTCGTCCGAGCGCTGCGCCGCGAACCGCTCATCCGCCAGCAGCGTCCCGTAGTAGCCGAACCCGCCGCCGTACATGTCATGGTTGCCGTTCAGCGACCACGACGTGACGCCGGCCGCTGCCTGCTCGGCCGTGACCGGCCACAGCCCGGGCGCGAGCACGTTGCGCCGCACCTCGTCGGGCATCCCCGAGTAGTAGACGTCTCCGAGGTGGATCACGTGCGCCTCGCGCCCGTCGGCGAGCGCGTGCGCGACCTCATCGGCCATGAAGCCCGCCACCGCCCGCGCCCGTGGCAGCCCGGTTCCCCAGTCTCCGACGACCACGACCCGGGCGTCGTCGCTGATCATCACCTGCTTCGCCGGCTTCGGGTTGAACGGATGGTTGCCCTCGGCCACACGGTGGAGCATGGCCTTGCCGACGTCGATCACCCAGTCGACGTTCGTCGGCCCGTAGCGCAGCGGGTGCAGGAACGACTCGCAGGTGTGGATGAGCTTGGCGAGGCCCTCTCGGTGCGGGGGCGCCGCGTCCTCCACGCCCTGCTCGCGGAGCTTCGACTCGACCGTGCTCTGAAGGATGCTGTGCACAGGGTCGCGAGCCATAAAGGGAACGCGGGGCGTCGTGCGCCCGCCCGATGACGCCAGCGCGTCCGTCACGTCCTTGAGCTTCGCCCGCACCGCCGCCTGCGGATCCTGGTCGCCGTCGAGAACGGGCGCGGCCTGCTGGGCGGCGTCGGCGAGTGCGGGGGCGTCGAGGTTGGCCCGGATCGCCTGGACGTACCGGTTCAGCTCGTCGCGGTCGAACGCCTCTTTGAGCATCGGATCCCCTCGGTTGCCAACGGCCCTCCGGGCGATCCTAACCCGCCACGCCTATCCTCAAAGTGGCAAATGTCCGCTCAGTACATCTTCACCACCTACAAGCTCTCCCGCCGCTATCCGCCGGACAAGGAGGTGCTCAGCGATATCTCGCTGTCGTTTTACCCCGGCGCCAAGATCGGCGTGCTCGGCTACAACGGCGCCGGCAAGTCGACGCTGCTGCGGATCATGGCCGGCATCGACACCGAGTTCGGCGGCCACGCCCAGCTCGCCCCGAACGCCACCGTGGGGCTGCTCGAGCAGGAGCCCCAGCTCGACGAGTCCAAGGACGTGCGCGGCAACGTCGAGGACGGCGTCGCCGAGACCAAGGCGCTGCTGGACCGCTTCAACGAGCTCTCGATGAACTACTCCGACGAGACCGCGGACGAGTTCGCCGCCGTCCAGGAGCGGATCGACGCCGTCGACGGCTGGAACCTCGAGACCACGCTCGAGATCGCGATGGACGCTCTGAGATGCCCGCCACCGGACGCCGACGTCACCAAGCTGTCGGGCGGTGAGCGCCGGCGCGTCGCGCTGTGCCGGCTGCTGCTCCGCCAGCCCGACCTGCTGCTCCTCGACGAGCCCACCAACCACCTCGACGCCGAGTCCGTCGCCTGGCTCGAGCGCCACCTTCACGACTACCAGGGGACGGTCGTCGCGGTCACCCACGACCGCTACTTCCTCGACAACGTCGCCGGCTGGATCCTCGAACTCGACCGCGGCCGGGGAATCCCCTACGAGGGCAACTACTCCGGCTGGCTCGAGCAGAAGCGCGCCCGCCTCGAGACCGAAGCGCGGCAGGAGACCGCGCGCCGGCGCACGATCGACCGCGAGCTCGAGTGGGTTCGCCTGAACGCCAGCGCCCGCCGCAACAAGCCGAAGGCCCGCCTGAACGCCTACGAGGCATTGCTCGCTGAGGACCGCAACGTGAAGCTCGACCAGGTCCAGATCCACATCCCCGCCGGCCCCCGGCTCGGCGATGTGGTGGTCCAGGCGGACGGCGTGCGCAAGGCCTACGGCGACCGCGTGCTGATCGACGAAATTTCGTTCCAGCTTCCCCGAGCCGGGATCGTCGGAGTGATCGGCCCCAACGGCGCCGGCAAGACGACGCTCCTGAACATGATCACCGGCGCCGAGCAGCCCGATGCCGGCACGCTGCGCCTCGGCGAGACCGTGCAACTCGCCTACGTCGATCAGTCCCGCGATGCGCTCGACGGATCCAAGACCGTGTGGGAGGAGATCTCGGGCGGCGCCGATCAGATCCCGCTCGGCGACCGGATGGTCAACAGCCGCGCCTACGTCGCCGGCTTCAACTTCAAGGGCACCGAACAGCAGAAGAAGGTCGAGAAGCTCTCCGGCGGCGAGCGCAACCGCCTCCACCTCGCGAAGCTGCTGCGCACCGGAGGCAACCTGCTCCTCCTCGACGAGCCGACGAACGACCTCGACGTCGACACGCTGCGCGCGCTCGAGGAGGCGCTGCTGTCTTTCGCCGGGTGCGCGATGGTCGTCACCCACGACCGCTGGTTCCTCGACCGGATCGCGACCCACGTGCTCGCGTTCGAGGGCGACTCGCAGGTCCGGTGGTTCGAGGGCAATTTCGAGGCCTACGAGAGCTTCCGCCACGAGCAGCTCGGCGCCGACGCCGATCGCCCTCACCGGATCACCTACAAGAAGCTGGTTCGGGGATAGGGGCTCTGCCTCGAGGGCCGCGCGCGGGTGGCGCTGTGTATCGCCACCGTCTCCGGAGCCGAGGAGCACCGGGGCGGCGGAGTGCAGCGGTAACATCGACACGGGGATGGCTCAGGGTCACTTCGAGGCTCAGCCAGTTGCCGCTGGGATGGGCGGGGCGCCGGCGGGGTAGGCAGATTGGAAGAGACCGGCCAGCGACGGCTGCGCTGCGCGGTCCTCGCAACGTGGTATCCGACTGTCGAGGATCCAGTCCATGGCATTTTCGTCCGCGAGGCCGTCCGCGCCGTCGCTTGTCGCCACGACGTCGCTGTCCTCTACGCCCAGCCCGTGCGGGCCGGCGACCCGACGCGACCCGCTCGAGCACGGGCTACGGACGGTGCGCGTGCCGTTTCATGTTTGGCCCACTTCCAGTGCTTCGCTGCCACTCCGCTTCCGGGCCTTGTTCCGCGGGTATCGCCATCTCGTTCGTTCCGGCTTTGACGCCGATGTGCTGCAGGCCCACGTGTATCTCGCCGGTGCCGGAGCCGTCCTGCTCGCTCGCCGCACCGGCGTGCCGGTCGTTGTCGTCGAACACCTGGGCGCGTTTATCGAGGGCAGAGTCGGCCGGCCGCAGCGACTCCTCGCGAAGGTCGCGTACGAGCGCGCCGATCTCGTCTGTCCGGTGAGCGACGCTCTCGGCGGCCGCCTGGCTGCGCTCGCTCCGCGGGCCCGGTTTCGCACTGTCCCGAGCTCCGTCGACACGACCATTTTCCACCCACCCGCCGGGCCGCACGCGCGCGTCGGGCCGGCGCGGCTGCTCGTAGTCGCGCTGCTGCGTCGCGTCAAGGGCGTCGAGCACCTGCTTCACGCGCTCGCGATCGTACGAGCGCGACGGCAGGTCGCGCTCGATGTCGCCGGTGACGGGCCGAGCCGCCCGGAACTCGAGGTGCTCGCACACCGCCTCGGGCTCGCCGAGGCGGTGCGATTCGTGGGGCTCAAGAGCCCTCGTGGCGTCGGGGAGCTGATGCGAGGAGCGGACTTGCTGGTGTTGCCGAGTCTCTCCGAGAACCTGCCCGTCGTCATAGTCGAGGCGCAGGCCACGGGTCTGCCCGTCGTCGCCAGCGACGTGGGTGGGGTGCGCGAGATCGTCGACGAACGTGGCGGGCGGTTGGTGCCGCCCGGCGACCGCACCGCGCTCGCCGTGGCGATCGAGGCGGTACTCGCGCGCCCGGAGGCCTACGATCGCGCGGCGATCTCCGCTCGCGCTCGCGAGCGCTTCGGCCTCGCGGCGATCGGGGCGCAATGGGACGCGATCCTGCGCAGCCTCGCCTCCGGGACGCTGTAGCTCCCAACACGGCCAAAGGATGTGGAGTTCCCCGGACGGCGATTAACCCGTGTCCGAAAGTTACTCAAACCGAGTGTTAATTAGTCACCGCGCGGGGTGGCTTCGCGAGGGTTTAGTCCGATCCATAACTTTTGTGCCAAAAAGGCAGAAGATTCTGAGAGACTCGGCGCTGTCGGCCAGAATCGGCGTCGTCGGTGAAGAACCGCCGTCTTCGTTGAGGAAACACCGTCTTTCGTTGAGGAAGAGGCAGCTTCGGGGGAAGATGTCGACCAGGGTGGGTTGGTTGCCCAAGTGGGCAAGGATGACAGTGCAAAAGGGGCTCGTGTACGGGAACGGTCGCTGACGCTGACCCCAGGTCCCGGACAGTCAAGACGCTCCGGGCTTCTTGACGCCCGCGGGGCTCTTCTCGTTGGGTCTGTGACAGTCGTGATTCTGGAGACGTTTACGGGTCTCGGCGGCATAGATGTGCTCGGGCTAGTTGCCGCGCTCCTGGTCTCGGCGGCTGCAATTAGCCAGGCGGTCGGGCCGCTCGTGCCAGGCCGGTCCCACAGAGCGCCAGTGCGCGTCGCCGTCATCGGTAGCGCCGCCGTTACGAAGCGTTTGCAGGACGACCTCAAACACTGTTCGCGACGCTTCGCGCTCGTTGGGCGGATCGCGCTGCCCGGCGAATCCGACGGCTCCGCTCTGGCGCTGGCTTCGCTGGACGGACTTCGCCAGGCAGTCGTCGAGCAAAATATCCGGCTTCTGATCCTGAGCTCCGCGGCACCACGCTTGCTGGTGTTCGACGAGCTGGTGAGCCGTTGCTTGGACCTCCCGGTGCGGCTCGTCGAGCTGCCTTCGTTCTACGAAGCGGCATTCGGTTATGTCCCGATCTCCGAGATGAACGTGGTCTGGTTTCAGTACCTCGTCGATCCTTACTCGCGGTCTCCCGATCGACTTGCCAAGCGCACGATCGACCTGCTGGGAGCGGCCGTATTGGGGATGCCCGCTTTGCTGCTGTGCGGTGTGCTGCTCGTGCTCGTCCGCCGTGATGGTGGCCCGGGGGTCTTCCGCCAGGAGCGCATCGGCGAGGGCGGACGGCCGTTTACGCTCTACAAGGTGCGCACGATGCGTCCTGGCAGCGGCACCGATGCCCAATGGGCGCAGATCGACGATCCGCGCGTGACTTCTATCGGTCGCTGGCTGCGCTCGACGCACCTCGACGAGCTGCCACAGCTGCTCAACGTAGTACGAGGAGAGATGAGCCTCGTCGGGCCGCGGCCCGAACAGCCGGCTGTCGTCGAGCGGCTCGAACGCGAGGTGCCCTTCTACCAACGGCGTCACCTGGTGCGTCCCGGGATCACGGGCTGGGCCCAGATTAATTGCGGCTATGCGCGGTCTGACTCGGGGTCGGTTTGGAAGCACTGCCACGATCTGTACTACCTCAAGCACCGCTCGATCCGAGTTGACCTCTGGATCCTTGCGGTGACGGCCAGGCTGGCCCTGCTCGGCGCGATCCGCGGGCGCGAAGCGCTAGCGAAACCCACAGCGCCGGTCGGGATCGCTGTTGGGCAGACGACGGTCGAGCCGGATTCGGCTCGGCTGGTGGCCGGCGGCACCCGCCCGGCGGCGCCTAGGTAGTTCTCTCCCGATGCCGCCAGCCATCTCGGTTAAAACCGTGCGAGACGAGCGCGCGTTCGCCGGCCTCGCCGGCGAGTGGGACGCGCTCGTCGCGGCGATGAAGCGCCCGAGCCCATTCCTGTGTCACGGCTGGCTGCTCGAGTGGTGGCGCCATTACGGGCAGGACGCGATGCTTCAGGTTCACGTCGCGCGCCGCGAGCGTCGGCTCGTTGGCGCGCTGCCGCTGTTCGTCGCTCGGCGGCGCGGCGCGCGGGTGGCAAGTTACATAGGCGGCGACAGCGCAGCGATGGCCGACCTGTTGGTCGCGGACACCAACCCCGAGGCCGTTGGCGCGGTCCTGCTCGAAAGTGCGGCCGCCGCGGGCAACCATCTGCTCGACGTTTTCGGTTCGCCCGCGCACAGCCACATGGCGCATGCACTGGCGCCGTACGGTCTCTGGGAGATCGCAGTCGTCGAGGCGCCGGTGCTCGCTCTCGACCGCGGCTGGGAGCAGGTCTACCGCGACAAGACGAGCGCCAAGAAGCGAAACCTCCATGCACGCCGGCGACGCCAGCTCGAACGGCTCGGAGAGCTCGAGATCTCGGTCGCGCGCTCGGCGGGGGAACTCGAACCGGCGCTCGAGGAGGCATTTCGCCTGCACGAGCTGCGCTGGCGCGGCCGACCCGACCACTCGGGCTTCGCCACACCCGTCGGAATGCGCTTCCATCGCGCCGCCCTGCGCGCGCTGCTCGACCTCGACGCGCCACGAATCGTCACGCTGCGCCTCGACGGCCGAGCGATCGCGTTTCACTACTACTTCGCGCTATTCGAGCGGATGTATGTTCACCGGCTAGCCTTTGATCCAGCCTACGCACGCTACTCGCCCGGCCTCGTGAACACGCTCGACGCGATCGCGACCGCGGCGCGGGAGGGCGCTCGGCGGGTCGAGTTCCTCGGCGGCAGCGAGCGCTACAAGCTCGAGCTCGCGGACGACGTCGAGCCGATGCACCGTCTGGTCGGCCTTCCCCGCGGCATCCGCGGACAGCTTCTGGCGCGAATGGCTATCGCCCGGGTGCGCACGCGGCTACGCCTGAAGCGCACGCCGGCGATCAATCGCGTCTATTACCGGGGCTTGGCGCCCGCGCGACGGCTTCGATCCGCGGTGCGTCGCTAGCGAGCGTCTCACCACTGTTACGCGCCGGGGTCGCCGTGCTCGGCGTCGCCGCGTACGCGCCGCAGCGAGCCAAGCTTCTCGATCACCGACGCCTTGAGGCGGTCCCGCGGCGGCGAGGTCCCGGGCGGATGCGGCGATAGATGCAGGCGCCGCATGCCGGCGTTGAAGTGCGAGACTCGCTCCATCTCGAGGCTGGCCCGGGTACGGAACGTGATCGACAGCGAGATCGAAGCCTGCCCGCCGACGTGCACCCAGTGCGGCATGAACGGAGGCACGTAGACGCCGTCGCCGGGCTCCATATGGAACGTGTCTTCCTGCTGCGGCATCCGATCGAGATTGCGGTGCCCCCCGTCGAAATAACGATCGAGCTCGGCCTGCTGCTGGCTAGGGTCGGGGAAGCGCCCGACGCTGAAGTCCTTGCTGCCGCGAATCTGGAGCAGCAGGTTTTGCTCAGGATCGAAGTGGGCGGGGGTGGTCGCGCCCGGCGCCGACAGGAACAGATAGGCCTTGCGATATCGCATGCCGCCGTGTCGGGTGCCAACGTAGCCCTCCACTTGGTCCAGGCAGTCATCCAGCAACTCGCGGTACTCGGGGACTTGCTCGATGTACCACATGACCATCCAGGCGTTGCCCGACTCGAGCTCCCGCACCGTCTCCGAGGGCGGTCCCTCAAGCTCCGGAGGCTTGCCGGGGGACAGAAGGGGCAGATCGGCGCGATGGCGCTCGATCGATCTCAGCGGCAGACGGTCGGCGAGCTGGGCCATCGCCTCCAGTGTCAGCCTCGGATCGTCCGCGAGCTCGTGGCGGAAGGCAAACGCCCGCCGTGAGAAGCATCGCGAAAAGTTGCCCTCCTCGAAGTCAAGCAGTTGTCGGGACGAGCCGGTCGTTGACACACCCTCACCTCCTCGACGCAGCGGTCCACTTCCGCCGCTTAGCATCACCAAATCAGTGTAACCCTTGGTTGGAGTTCGTAAAACCTCCAACCCTGCGCATCGTCTGGCCGGCGCGCCGGCCACGGTCGCGCAGTCGTCGAAGGGCTCGATCGAGCCCGATCCGCAGCGCGAGCGGACGCCCGTGGGCGTAGGCCGCCCACTGCACCGAGCGCAACGGTGAGCGGGCGAAGCTCTGCACCGAAACGCGCTCGCGCACCTGGTCGGTCCAGGCGAGCTTGTGCGGCTCGTCGCCGCCCAACAGTTCGATCCGCTCGAGGCTCGCGGCGGACGAATGTTCGATCACTCGCTCCAGCAGCAGCTGGCTCGGCGACATCCGCCCGTGGGCGGGGTCGAACCCGCCCTTCAGCAGATAGAGGACATGTCGTTCCTCGAGCGCGAAGAAGAACGCGATCGGAGCCCTGCCGAGTCGCAGGAAATACAGCCGCAGCCGACCGCGCGGGGCGGCACGGCGCGCGATTTCGGCGTAGAAGTCCCGAGTCGAGGCGTTCGCGGCGACCGCCGTGCCGAGCTTGCCTTTCCATCCCGCCGCCTCGAGTTCCCAGCCCTGCATCAGCAGCTCGTCGAGCTCGCGCGAACCGTCGTGGACGTCGAACCGCACGGCGCCCCGCTCGGCGAGCCGCCGGTTGCGACGGCGCAGATCGGCCTTGAACGCCGAGGACGGCTTCGCTCGGCCGCCGTGGTCGGCCCTCCCGGCCAGCTCGATGTACGGGGAGCGCAGCATCAGGCGCTCGACGAGCAGCCGGCTCCGCGCGAGCGCCTGCTCGCGGACAGCGCCTAGGAGCGGGTCCTCGCGGTCGACGTAGGACAACGCGATGCGCGACACGCCGTCGTCTGCGAGAGCCGCGAGCGCATGTCCCGACAGCTCGTTATCCTCGGCCAGAACCCCGAATCCCGGCGTCTGGCCGTTGGTCACCGATCGCGCCGTGCCGCCACGGCGCGCGAGCGGCAGCACCGCTCCAAGCCTTCCGTCACGCCGGACCGCCATGATCACGAGCTGCCCCGCGCCGAAGGCCCGCCAGTGCGCTTCGATCCAGTCCGGCGAGATGAACGGCCCAGCGCTGAGCCGTTCGGCCAGAGCCTCCCATTCCGCCGCCAGCGGCAGCACGCTGTGCACCGGCTCGACGCTGATCACGACGGCGCCACGGCAGGCGGTCGCAGGATCCTGCGGGCCAGTGAGCGAATCGTGCCAAAGTCCCGCAGGCGCGGCCGTAACAGACCCCAGGCGAACGGGAAGCGCGAGCGATAGAGGGAGACGGCGACGGCACCGCCGGTCAGCAGGGCGACGGTCGCGGCGATCGCGGCGCCGCTGGCCCCGGCGCGGGGGATCAGGATCAGGTCAAGGGTGGTCTGGGAGATCAGGGCGGCGAGCGGACCAAGCGACGCGCGGCCGGGGGCGAGCGAGCCCAGCGCGGAGCCCGTGAACACGCTCATCGTGGCAAAGCCGAGCGCGCTGGGCACGAGGATCAGGAACGGAACCACCGCAGGTTGGTACGCACTCCCAAAGACGAGCGGCAGTATCAGCGGGCCGAGAGCGGCCGCGAATACGATCAACACCAGCGTGAACAGCAAGACCGCGCGGTACACGCGCAAGGTGCGCTCGAGCCGGGTGCCCGGATCACCGGCCGCGACCGCCGGTAGCAAGGCGGTTGCTACCGCGCTGGGCAGGTAATAGAGCACCTCCGAGGCGTTGACGGCCACGGCGTAGACGCCGAGCACGGCCTCGGTACTGATGATTGCGGTGATGATCTGGTCGGTCCGCGCATTGAGCAGTTGGGACAGGCTTCCGATCCATGCGCGCGCACCAAAGCGCACCGAGTCGCGAAGAAGCTTGAGATCGGGCCAGGTCCAACCAGTGCCCTTTGCGGCCGCCGTCACCGTCAGCACCCCGCCTAGCGCTTCCATCCCCGTCCAGATCGCCGCAGCCCGCACGATCGTCAGCCCCGCGGCGAGGTCGACTACCGCCAGGGCGAACGAATACACCCACGGGACCGTGGCTTGGACGTACGAATACGGTCGGAAACGGCCGCAGCCTTGCAGAAAGGCGTAGCCCCCGGCAGCGCTCGCGCAGGTCGCTGTCCCGAGGGCCAGGAACGCGAGGCCCCCAGCGCTGATGCCCGCCGGTCGCAGGCCGGGCACGAAGACCAACAGGGCGACGATCACCAGGCCGACGAACGTCGCGCCGAGCAGCGTCACGAGCGTGATGTTCGCGAGCAGCGCCGGCCGCAGATTCGGAGACCGTGCGGCGAACACGGTCGTCGCCGCGCTGACGCCGAGGTTCGCGAGCTGAGAAGCGACCAGCGCGGTCGTCGTGATGAAGGCGACGGTCCCGCGATCGGTCGGACCGAGCGCCCTCGCCAGCAACAGCACGGAGACGAAGTACCCGGTGTTACCCGACACCTGGCTGATCAGGACGCGGAGCGAGTTTCGCCCGATCGAGCCCTGGCTCACTTGCGCGCCAACGCCCCGGGAAGCCGCCGTGTCGGCGTCAGGCCGCTCTGCAGGGGCTGGTGTGCTCGTTGTCGACCACTTGATTGTCGCTACTCCGCGCCAGGGCACCGGTCTGCGAGAGCGCGGACCGCTGGATGACGAACGGAGCGCCGGCGAGGGCGCAGGCCATGTTCCCCTGGACCGTGTTGTGGGAGGACCCTTGCAGGACGACGGGCGTCGCACGCGCGCTGCTGAAGTGGTTGCCGACGATCCGGTAGTCGTCCTCCTGCACGTCGACGAAGATGCCGACCTCGGTGGCGGCGATCTGGTTATAGGCAAGCGCATTCGCGTTCGAGCCGCCGCCGGCGTGCCGCCACTCGACATTGATGCCGGTTCCGACGTTCCGCATCCCATTCGCCTCGACCAGGGAGAGGTTGGTCGAATGCTCGAGGTAGATCGCCACCGGCGTATTCTGCACGCGGTTGTCGATGATCGTGTCGGCGGTCGAGGAGCCGACCGTCTCGATCCCGTCCGTCCCGGTATCGGATATCGCATTGCCGATCACCGCCGCCTCGACGCCGCCGGTCCAGATGCCACCCGCATCGGTGCCGTCGTGGCGGTGCGGGTCGATGATGTCGCTGATCGTGTCGTCAAGCGCGAGATTGTGGATCGCCGCGGATCGGAGCCCGTAGAAGCGTTGCGCGAACAGCACGCCGTAGCCCACGAAGCCGCTGACTCGCGTGCGCACGACGCTGGTGTTGCGGCTATCGACCGAGCCTTCGTCGAGGACCCCTGCGTTGGCGGCGACGTCCCCGCCGATGATCGTCGAGTCCTGGATCGAGACATCCCGGTGGGCGCCCCACACGGCAATGCCGTTGGCCCGCACCCCGGAGACCTCGATCCGTTGCACGCGCACGTCCGTTGAGCCGTCCCCGATCGACACGGCATCATCTACTTGTCCTTCGCCCTTGACGGCGAGATCCGAAATCCGGACGCCGCTGCTGCGCGTGCTCAGCATCGCCACCTCGCTCACGCCCGCTGATGGCGTGAGAATCGTCCCGGGCCCTGAGCCGATCAGCCGAGCATCTGGGCCGAGCACAACCTGGTTTAGGCGGTAGCGGCCGGGGGACAGCTGGACCGTCGCCGAACCGCGGGCAAGCGCCCGCAGCGCGGGCGCCAGAGATTGGTCGGGCGAGGCGTGCAGCAACCTCTCGCCCCCCGGGAGGACGCGCACATTGATCGCGCGCGAAGCCGCGCGCCGTCCATAGCGATCCACTGCCACGACGGCCAGCGGCGCCGGGCCGTCCGGCAACACCGCGGCATCGACGTCCAGTACCCACGGCGGCTGCGTCACCGTGCCGAGCGGCCGGCCGGCGAGCGTGAACGTCGCGGCGACGATCCGCGCGTCGCCACGAATCCGCGCGCGCAGGCTAACCCGTCCCCGTAGCCTGCGCGGCCCGCGGTATGCCACCGCCAGCGGTTTACCCGCCGCGCTCGCGGGGACCGCCGCCGGGGCGCGGCTGTCGGCCACGAACACCGTCGACCCATTCGCAGCGGTGTTGCCCGACCCACCACAGCCGGCGGCGATCAGCGCCGTGCCGGCCAGCGCGCGCCACCAACGGGCGTGGGCAACGCGGCTCTCCTGGTACCTTGCCCTCCCCCAAGATGACGGAATCCCGTACATTCGCGCTCGGCTCATCTTAATCCTCCGCTTCTCCCGTCTGGGTCACCTTTGAAGCCGAGCGTGCTAATGCTGACCGCCCTCTACCGCCCCCCCCAGGGAGTGGCCGGGGCGGCTGGCGTCAGGGCGCACGCGATTGCCACGGGCCTGCGCGCCACCGGCCATGCGGTGACCGTCGTGTGCGCTCGCAGCGCCGGCAACGAGCGGAGGGTCGAGGCAGGCGTCGAGGTCATACCGTCACCGTGGACCGACGTCGAGTCACACGCCAGGCGGGTCGGCGTCGAATTGCGCGATCTTCCGCGACCGCGGGGGCCCGGCGCGAAGCCGCGTAACTCGGTTCTGCGCGAGATCGTGGCCCGGACGACGATCCCTGATCGTTACGTCATCTGGATCCCGGGTGCCGCCGCCACCGCCTGGCGCCACGGACGTGAGCACGATACGGTGATCAGCACGGGACCCGTTTCCGCCCATCTCGCGGCCCGCCTCGTCGTCGCGGGGCGCCCGTGGCTGGCCGACATCAACGACTTCTGGGCGCTCAATCCTCACCGCAGCAACGGACGCCTCCGGGACGCGATCGACGTCTTCCTCGAGCGGCACACGCTTGGCGCGGCAACTGAGCTGACCACCGTCAACGACGCGATGGTGCAGGAGCTGCGCCGGCGCACGGGCAAGCCGGTGACGACGATTTACAGCGGCTTCGACCCGGTCGATTTCGCCGGGATTCCGCGCCGGGACGGGGGGGCCGCACCGGTCAAGCTGCTCTACGCCGGTGCGTTGTACCCGAGCCAGAATCTCGAGCCGCTGTTCGCGGCCCTGCGGCATCTGAGACGCGAGCGGCGCCTATGGGCAGCCGACCTCGAGGTGAGCTTCATCGGTCGTGTGACCGAGCGCGCCGGGCTCGAGGCAGAACGGTTCGGCGTCGGCGACCTGGTCCGGGCGAGCGATCCGATCCCCAGGCATGAGCTGCTCACGCGGATGTGCGGCGCCGACGCGCTGATCCTGCCCCTCAACGACGGCGACCGGGCGGCGCTGCCGATCAAGATCTTCGAGTACATCGGCGCCGCGCGGCCAATCATCGCCTGGGGGGAGTCCGACTCGATCGCCGCGCGCGTGATCGTCGACAACGGTTTCGGCATCGTCGCCGGCGGCGAGGGGGAGCTCGCCGGGCATATCAAGCGGGTCCTCGCTCACGAAGCGTCATTGCCTTGCGGAAGCGATGAGGCGCGCGCCGGGTTCACCTGGCGCCGCAGTGTCGAGACGGTGACCGAGCTCGTCGACCGCACCAGTTGAGCGACGACCGCGCCACACCGCGGCTGCTGCTGCTGGTCACGCTGGCCGAGCGCGGTGGCGCGCAGAGCTACGTCGCCTCGCTGCTGCCCGCCATCAGCGGGCGGTTCGAAACGACTCTGGCGGCTCACGGTTACGGCCCGCTGTCTGATGCGGCGGGCGCGGTCGGAGTCGAGTTCGTCCCGCTGCGCCACGTGCGCCGCGCGCTCAATCCGTGGCAGGACATTCTCGGGCTGGTGGAACTAGTTGGGCTGATTCGCCGAAAGCGACCGGACATCCTCCACGCCAGCAGCTCGAAGGCCGGCGTCCTCGGACGCCTGGCCGGATGGCTCGCTGGTGTCCCGATCAGAATCTTCACGGTTCACGGTTGGGCGTTCGCGGCTTACTCCGGGGTCCCAGGTCGGCTGTACCGCCTGGCCGATCGTTCGATGCGCCCGATCACCAGCGCAATCGTCTGCGTGGCGGAGTGCGAGCGGCTCGCGGGCGTGGCCGCCCGTGTTTGCCTACCCGAGCAGACGGTCGTTATCCCGAACGCAGTCAACGTGAGCGCGTTCCCCCGAGCGGTGTTTCGCAGCGGCGTCGTCGAACTGATCAGCGTCGGGCGCCTGCGCGCGCCCAAGGACTTCGTCACGCTGGTGCGGGCGCTGGCGCGTCTCGAGCACGGTTGTTTCCGAGCCTCGCTGGTCGGCGATGGCCCCGATCGAGCGATGATCGAAGCCGAGTTGCATCGTCTCGGGCTCGCCGAGAGCGTGCGGCTGCTGGGTGACCGTTCGGACGTCCCGGAGTTGCTCGCCGGAGCGGACGTATTCGTCTGCAGCAGCCGCTCCGAGGGCATGCCGGTCTCGATCCTCGAGGCGATGGCGGTCGGTCTGCCGGTGGTCGCGTCCGCTGTTGGCGGCGTGCCCGAGATAGTCGACGACCGTGTCACCGGGTTGCTCGTGGCGCCCGGCGCGGTGGCTCCGCTGGCCGATGCGCTGGCGCGGTTGATCGGCGATCGGGCTTTGCGCGAGCGCATGGGCCGGGCAGGACGGGACGCGGCGCTGGACCGCTACGACCTGCCGGGATTCCGAGATGCGCACCTCGAGCTCTACCGCCGCTTGCTCGAAGAGCGCGGGTTGCCGAAGCGCAGCGCGCGGTAGATCGAGCGCAGCGGCGGCTGGCTGTCGTGACCCCCGCCGACTTTGGACCGGAAGTCGAGCAGGCGGTCACGGGGGCCGATGCCGATCCGCCTCAGCGCCATGCGGTCACTGTCGGGACCATTCGGGCCCGGCTCGGCGCCGACCGCGAGCTCGAAGCCGCTGGCGCGCACCAGTTTCTGCTCGCGCTCGCCGTACACGCCTGCCGGGTAGCTGAACGCCGCCACCGAATGCCCGAGCCGCGCTTCGAGGGTTTGCTTGGAGCCGGCGATTTCCCGTTCCGCCGCCGCGTAGTCGAGCGCCAGCAGGTTGGCGTGACTAACGGTGTGGGCACCGAAGTCAATCGTCGAGCCGCGATCGAGCTCGACGATCGTCGCCCAATCGAGCAGTGGAGGCGGATGTTCGTACCAGGCAAATGGATTAGTCCCGTCGATCGCCCCCGTGGGCAGAAAGACGGTCGCGCGAAAGCCCAGCTCCACAAGCGCCGGGAGCCCGTTCTCGACCACGTCCTGGTAACCGTCATCGAACGTCAGGCCGATGATGCGGCTGGGCTGCGCCGTGTCGAGCGCGGCGGCTGCCTCGCCAACGCCGACGACGCGGTAGCCCGCGGTGGCGAGCTGTTCCATCTGCTCACGAAATCTCCACGGCGTGACGGCGAGCTCATCGCGGTCCGGCGAGATTCGGTGGTAGGCAAGGATCCGCAGGCCGGCCGCGTCGGCGCGCCCGCGGGTGCGCATCTGCCACCACGTGGAGCGTGCGTGGGTGTAGACGGCCTTTGCGGCGTAGAGCGCGCTTGGCTCGAACGCGAATTGCTCCCGCCGGAAAGCCACCGGCTCAGGCCGGGCCCTTGCGTCCCCGGTCGAGCGACGCGATCATCCCGGAGGCGCACGACATGAGCATGTCCACGATATCTGCGCCAAACCGAATAACGTCAACCTCGCATCGGTTGGTTGCGGGCGCCGGCGCGGCGGTCACCGCGTCGCTGGTGCTCGCGGTTGTACTCGCGCATCAGACGATGCCCTCGCCGCCGCTCGTGGGTGTCGGTGCCCTCGCTGCGCTTGCAATCGCCGGGCTCGCCGTCGTCCGCTACGAGGCGGCCATCGCCTTGGGGCTGGTTTTGCTGGCGGTCGTCCGGTTCCAGCCGGCGCCAACCGACGCGGTGTTCGCCTTCGTGATCGGAGTTGCTGCTCTCAGCGGCCGCTTTCATGCCAGCCGCGTGCCGTCGCTGGTACTCGGATTGCTCGCGGCGCTGCTCGCGCTCAACGTGGTCTCGGCTGCGAAGGCAATCAGCGTTGGCACGGCGGCGTCTTACTTCGGCATCACCTTGTATTTGGCAGTCTTCGCCGTCTGGCTTGCCGGTTACGTAGACAGCCGGCGTCGCGCGAAGCAAGTGGTGGTCTGCTACCTCGTCGCCGCGCTGATCTCGGCGGCGCTCGGGGTGCTCGCGATCGTGGCGCCGATCCCCTCGCGCAGCGCGTTCTTGTTCGACGGTCGCTCGGAGGCGCTGTTCAAGGACCCGAACGTCTTCGGCCCATTCCTGATTCCGGCCCTGCTGATACTGCTCGAGGAGACCGTCAGGCCGCGCCTGCTCGCCGCGCCGCGCTCCCTCAAGGCCGCGGGGGTAATCCTGCTCGCGCTCGGGGTGCTGTTCTCGTATTCGCGCGCGGCATGGCTCAATCTCGGCGTTGCGCTCGTCGTGATGCTCACCGTCCTGCTGCTGAGACGTCGCAGCGCGCGGACGACCGCCCGTTTCCTCGCCGTGTTGTTCGTGGCAGTCGTCAGTGGCGCCGCCGCTATTGCGATTACCGGAGCTAGCAGCTTCCTGCAGGAGCGAGCCGCGCTGCAGAGTTACGATGCCGCGCGCTTTGGTGCCCAGCAGGCCGGCATCAGCCTCGGCGAGCACAATCCGATCGGCATCGGTCCAGGCCAGGCCGACTTGGTCTTGCCGCTGTCGACGCACAACGTGTACGTGCGGGTCTTCGCGGAACAAGGTCCGCTGGGTCTGCTGCTGCTGCTCGCACTGGTGCTCGGTACCCTCGGCTTCGCCGCGCGCAACGTCGTGCGAGGCCGCGACACCTACGGCATCGGCTCGGCAGCTCTGCTCGCCGCGTGGTGTGGTTTGCTCGTGAACAGCGCAACCATCGACACGCTGCACTGGCGTCACCTTTGGCTGGTCGCTGCGCTCATTTGGGCGGGGGTGGCTCGGGGCGCGGCGCGTTCTGGCGCGGCTCGCGGCGCGAAGCCGGCGGGGTCGATTTCGAGCGCGGCACCTTCTGGCGTGGCCGGCGGGGCGACGCTGGCGCGGTTGTCTCGGCGGGCGGCGTGGGCTGGGATGCCTGGGGGATCCGCGGCGTCGTGGGTACCTCCGGGGGCGACGCGGGCGCGGTTGCTTCGGGGGGCGGCGCCGGCGGGGTTGCCTGCGGGTCCGGCGCGCGCGTGGGTGCCTTCGGACGCGACACGGGCGCGGTTGCTTCGGGGGGCGGCGCCGGCTGGGATGCCTGGGTCGACGCCGGATGAGGCGGCTCAGGGGACTTCGTCTTCTGGGGCGGCCGGCGGCGGGATGCAGGCGCCGGCCGGGGGGACGACGCCGACTCAGACGGCTGGCGGGGCGACGACGGCGCCGTGGCTCGAGTAGACGACGCCGGCGCGGGCGGGGGCGACACTTGGGCGCCTGGCGCTCGCGCGCTGCCATCCGGCCGCGCCACGGTCTGGCCCGCGTTCCGCAGGGTGAGCTGGCGTCCGGCCGCGCGCACATCAAGCACCACGATCCCCGCCGGCCAGACCGGAAGGCGGTTGAGCAGGTCACGCGTCTGCGACAGCTGCTCCACGGTGGCACGGCCAACCATCGAGACCAGAATCGCCGCGTCGGCCTGGCGCACGAACAGTTGTGTCTCGGCGACGGCGATGAGCGGCGGCAGATCGAACAGCACGTATTCGAAGTTGAGCTTCCGGATGCGCTCGAACAGCGACGTCACGACGTCATTGGTAAGCATGGCGGCGGGGTCGGTTGGCGGCGGACCGCTGGGCAGGACGTAGAGGTTCTCATCCACGCGCTCAATTTGGCTCGATTCTGCCGTCCCTCGGTTACCGTTCAGGCTGCTGAGCTCGCCGCTGAGCCCGTCGTGGTCGGGTGGCAATCCGAATACCTTGTCCAGCCCCGGCCAGCGCAAGTCGGCAGAGACCAGCAGGGTCTTGCTGCCGGTCTCGGCGAACGCCGCGCCGAGCCGGCTCACCACCGTCGTTTTGCCCTCTCCGCGTACGGCACTGGTGACCGCCATAAGCCGGGACCGGTTTGGCCACACGGATAACTCGAGCGACTTCGAGAGGAAGCGGTAGGCCTCCGCTTCGGCGGTATCGCTTGCCCTGCTGCGAACGCGTTGGTCGTTTGCGACCCGAGGAACGCGCCCTAGGACCGGCATTCCCATCAGAGCGCTCAGCTCACGACCGCCCGAGATGCTCGGCGCGAGCAGCTCCCGTCCACCCACGGCAAGTATCGCGATGAACAGAACGGCGATGAACGCGAACAAGGCGTTGCGCGTCGGACGCGGGCTGCTGGGGCTACCTGGCACGGGAGCGAGCGCGAGGAGCTCGAGGTCCGAGCCGGCGCTTGCCTCCTGCGCGAGGATGCCAGAGATCTGTTGCTGCAGCGCTGTCGCCAGGCCCGTGGAGCCGGCTGCCCGAGCGGCCCGCATCCTGCTAGTAAGCAAGGTCGCTTGCTGGGCGAGCTGCGCGCGCTCGGCCGCGGTTCGAACGCTCAGAAACGTTTGGGCGACGCGGTTGGCAAGCTGCGCCGCGCGGGGGGCACTGCCGTCGGTGGCGGTGATGCTGACGATGTCCGCGGCCGTGTCGAGAGATGTCGTGATCTTCTGCTGCAGGCTCGCGGCCGATTCCCCACCCAGCTGGTGGGCTGCGGTCGCCAGAACCGCCGGCGAGGTGACATATGCCTCGATCGTTGCCAGATTTAGCTGCGTCGTCGTCGAGCCTGACGCGGCGCTCGTGGTTGCCTGGACCGAAGGCGCGATCTTCGCGGTGGCGGTGTAGCTCTTCGGCAGCGCCAGCGAGATCAGGAACACGAGAAGGCCAATGCCAACCGCGAGGCCCACGATGAGCCCGGCGCGACGCCTTAATGCTTCGACGTAGCGCCGCAGGTCGACCGGCTCCTCGACGAGCCCTTCGCTCACCTCCGGTCGGGGCGGCTCGACGTAGCGCCGCAGGTCGACCGGCTCCTCGACGAGCCCCTCGCCCGATTCCGGTTCAGGAAAGCGTTGGCTCAACGAGAGCAGCGTAGCGCGGCCGAGCGCACCTGGAGTGCCATAGCGCACGCTCCGATGGAGACGTCCCGGATTATCCGGTCCACCCAACGCCGCGCGCGCGCACCTGATCGGGTGGCGACGATCGATCACCTCGGGGCCGCACACGCGAGGTTCGGCCTGCTCTCGGTCGACCTCGAGGGCGGGTGCGGGCTGAGCGTCCCGATCTTCTCGAAGGCGTACAACGGTAACCTCACCGACATCGGCGCCCCGGTACCGAGCATCGACATCTCCTGGGACCCGCGGGCTGCCGGCGTTGAGCCCTGCTCTTATGTCATGTACGTCCGCATATGGGACCGCGCGATTGTCAGCAACAGCTACGCCGGACGGCATGGCAACTCGAACTGTCAATCGATCACGATCGCCTGAACGCGAGCCAGGCAACTGAGCGGTTGGCCGTTGGAGACCAGCGAGCTCTACGACCTCCCGTTGGACCGCTTCGTCGCGGAGCGAGGCGCGCTGGCCAAGGCGATGCGCGCCGATGGTAACCGGGACGAGGCGGCCGAGGTGGCCAAGCTGCGAAAGCCCTCGGTGGCGGCGTGGGCCGTCAACCAGCTCGTTCGCACCCAGAGCCGCGAGGTCAAGGCCCTGTTCAAGGCCGGCGACCAGCTCCAGCGCGCGCAGTCGGATCTGCTCGCCGGCAAGGGCGACGCCTCCAAGCTCCGCGCCGCCACCGAGCGCGAGCGCCAAGCCGTCGACGAGCTCACCGCGGCCGCCCGCGGCCTGCTGAGCTCCGAGGGTCACGAGCTCACGCCGGCGACGCTCGAGCGCGTCTCGGACACGCTCCACGCGGCCGCGCTCGACGACGACGCCCGGACGCAGGTGCAGGACGGCTGCCTCGAGCGCGAGCTCCGCCATGTCGGCCTGGGCGCGTTCGGGGAGTTGGCGGCGAGCCCGCCGGCGCCCAAGCGCGACAGGGCCGCGGAGAAGGCGGCCGAGAAGGCCGAGGCGGAGCGCCGCCGTGCGCTCGAGCGCGCCAACCGCGCCGTCGAGACCGCGCAGGCCCGCCGGGACCGCGCCGCCGACGCGCTGCGCGAGGCCGAGGACGACCTCGCGAACGCACGCCGGTCAGCCGCTGAGGCGGCGGCGAAACAGGGCTCCGGACAACGCCACTGAGACCACGAGGATCCCGGCGCTCCACGCGATCGCGTGCCACGCGGCGGGGCCCGGAGGCGCCCCGTTCAGCAGGGCGCGAAGCGTGTCGGCGACGGCGGTCACCGGCTGGTTCTGCGCGAAGCCCTGCAACGCCGACGGCATCGTGTGGATCGGGACGAACGCGCTGCTCGGGTAGGGAAGGAAGCTGACCAGGAACGAGATTCCCTGGGCGGCCTCCGGCGAGCGCACGATGATCCCGATCGCGGCCGCGAACCACGAGACCGCGAGCACGAACAGGGCAAGGATGCCCGCGGCCTCGAGCCACCCGGCCGGGTTTCCATGCGGCCGGAACCCGATCGCGAGCGCCACCGCGACCACGAGCGTCGAGGACAGCAGGTTCCGAGCCACGCTCGCGATCACGTGGCCGTTGATCAGCGTCTCGGCCCGGACGTCCATCGAGCGGAAGCGATCGATGATCCCGCCGGTCAGGTCCTTGGAGACCGTGATCGCGGTCGTCGAGGATCCGAAGCCGACGCATACCAGGAGCACGCCCGGCACGACGTAGTCGACGTACCGGGTACCCGTGTGGATGGCGCCGCCGAACAGGTAGACGAACATCAGCATCATCAGGATCGGCAGCACGAGCGCCGTGAGCAGGCTGTCGACGTTGCGCAGCGTGAGTCGCAGCGATCGGACGACCAGCGTCCGCGCCTCTGCGACGAGGGCGATCTCAGACATGGGCAGGCTCCGTTTCGGTCAGGGTCATAAACACGTCGTCGAGGGTCGCTCGGTGGACGGCGAAGTGGGCGATGCGAACGCGATTGGGATCCAGTTCGTCGAGCTGCGCTCGCACCTCGCCGGCGCCACCGCCCGTCGGGAGCGAGATCGTCAGCGCGGCGCGATCGACGCCCGCGGGGCGATCCCCGAGCTGTTCGGCTAGTTCGTCGAAAGCCTCGCCGTCGATGGCCTCGAGCTCGAGCCGATGTCCGGCGACCCGACGCTTGAGCTCGTCGGCCGTGCCCTCGGCGACGATCCCGCCGCCGTCGAGCACCGCGATCCGGTCCGCGAGCCGGTCGGCCTCCTCGAGGTACTGCGTGGTCAGGAGCACGGTCACGCCGGAATCGGCGAGCCCGGTGACCAGTCCCCACATCGCCTGTCGGCTGCGCGGATCAAGCCCCGTCGTCGGCTCGTCGAGGAACATCACCTCCGGACGGTCGATCAGGCCGACGGCGAGGTCGAGCCGCCGGCGCATGCCGCCCGAGTACTTCTCGACCCGCCGGTCGGCCGCCTCGGCGAGGTCGAATCGCTCCAGCAGCTCACGCGCCCGCGCTCGGGCAGCTCGTCGGGGCAGGCGCCGCAGCCGGGCCATCATCTCCAGGTTCTCGGCGCCAGTCTGGAGCTCGTCGAGCGCGGCGTACTGGCCCGTCAGGCTGATCCGCCGGCGTACCTCGTGGCGCTCGGCGACGACGTCGTGGCCGGCCACCATCACGCGCCCGCAGTCGGGCCCCAGCAGCGTCGCCAGGATCTTGACGGCCGTCGTCTTGCCGGCCCCGTTGGGCCCGAGCAGTGCGAACACGCTGCCCTGCTCGACGCTCAGATCGACGCCGTCGAGCACCCGCCGGCCACCGAACGACTTCGTCATGTCGTGGGCTTCGATTGCAATGTCGGGTGTCATGTCGTCTCCAGTCTCCGATAAACTGCGTATTCGCTACGCGATTGTGCGTAGGTTATACGCAATTACGTCGAACCGTCAAGTAGGCTGCGAGTCAGATGACCGACACCCCCGCGATCCCCCCGAGCATCGAGCTCGCCTGGGGGCTGCGCGACCGCGGCACGCGCGGCCCAAAGCGCGGCCTTACGCTCGATCGGATCGTCGCCGCCGGGATCAAGGTGGCGTTGACCGAAGGGATCGGGGGGTTGTCGATGGCGCGGGTCGCCAGCGAGCTCGGGGTCGGCACGATGTCGCTGTACCGCTACGTCGCCGCCAAGGACGAGCTGCTCACGCTGATGGTCGACACCGCGCTCGGGCCGCCGCCGCAGCCCGACGACGGCGAGACCGACTGGCGCGCCGGCCTGACGCGGTGGGCCGTCGGGCTACGCGACGCCTACCGCCGCAACCAATGGTCGCTCCGCGTGCCGATCAGCGGCCCGCCGCTCGGGCCCAACAACGTCGCCTGGCTCGAGCAGGCGCTGCGCTCGCTCTCGGACACTCCGCTCGCCGAGCAGGACAAGCTCTCGAGCGTGATCCTGATCAGCGGGTTCGTTCGCAGCGACGCGACCTTCACCGCGGACTTCGCCGCCGCCGCGGGCGGCGACCCCGCGACGCCGGGCTACGGCGCGATGCTTTCGCGCCTCACCGAGCCGGATGGCTTCCCGGCGGTGCACCGAGCGATCGCCTCGGGCTCGCTCGACGACGATGACGACATCGACGCGGAGTTCGAGTTCGGCCTGGGGAGGATCCTCGACGGGATCGACGCGCTCATTCGCCGGCGGTAGCGAACTCGTCGACCAGGATGTCGATCCGGCCCACGGGCTCAAACCCCAGCCGCTCGAGGATCGGCCGCGACATGGCGCCCGCCTGCGTGATCAGGGCCGGGTCGGCTCGCTGTGCGGCCTCGCGCCAGCGGGCGTGGATCAGCGCACGGTAGACGCCCTGCCCCCGCGCCTCCTCGAGCGTGGCGCCGCCGAACAGCGCCAACCCGTGCGGCGTCCACGTGCAGTTGCCGGCGCCCACGAGCTCACCGTCCAGCCACACGCCGTGCATGAAGGTGGGCGCCCGGCGCCTCCACCGCTCGCGCGCGATCGCGGCGCGTTCGGCCGCCTCCTCGGCCGGCGCCCCGAACGCGATCGCCTGGACGTTGCCGGCGGCCACGTACTCCTCCTCGGTCTCGATCCGGCGGGCGATCACGTTCGCCGGCGGCGCCGGCGGCTGGGTGCGCAGCACGAGCGCGATCGCCACCGGATCGCTGTCGCGCACGAGTCCTCGCTCGAGCAGGAGCTCCACCAGGCCCTCGGGTTCGGCTCTGCTGCCGACCTCCCACTCGGTGCTCGGCCGTCCCCGGTCGGTGAGCAGTGCCCTCACTTCGCTCAGGACTTCATCGAGCTCCTCCCGGCCGAAGCGCTGGCGCTGCACCGTGTTCCAGCGCTTGCCGCTCGACATGCAGAGCGTGTAGCGGTCGGTCTCGATCCGCTCCTCGTCAGGCCCCAGCTCGACGAACGAATTCGGGTATTCAGCAGCCTCGCGCAGCACTAGCTGTCGCTTTCCGGAACCGGCTTGAGATGCTCGCGGAGTCGGAGGAGCCGCGGATGCGGCTCGTCCGAGTCGATCAGCACGGCAGATCCCGGCCACGCGTTCCTCACGTACGCCCTGTAGGCCTCCTTCGAGGTGAGGTCGGGCTCGTAGATCCACGAGCCGGCGTTCCAGTAGCGAACGCGACGGCTCGGCCCGATCACACCGTTGAGCGGCTGGTGCGTATGCCCGAACACGATTTTGTCCGTGTCGCGCGCCCAGCCCAGGTTCATGACGACCTTCTCGAACGCGTCGATCGCCGGTCCGCTGGGATCGCTGGGCCGCACGACCCGAGCCATCGCGTAGCTCGCCGATTCACCTCCGGTCGGGGCGCCGGTCCGCAGGCGCCTGTCCGCTTCGTGGTTGCGCGCGCCCTTGTACGCGGCCATCGTCGCCTCCGCCTCGTGCCGGCTGGACGCGTTCCGGTGAGCGCGCGTCTGGACTCCGACCCAGTGGGTCAGCTCCTCCATCGCTCTCATCGGCGCCTCGCCGGTGCGGACCGCGCGCTCGAGCGCCTGGAAGCCCCGGAACACCCGGCGCTGGGCCCGCGTGCCGTTCGGCAGCTGGGCGATCGTGTAGAGCAGGCTCGTGAGGAGCGTGATCGTGGCTTCGTAGTCCTGCACCGTCGGGGGGTGCTCGTCGCCGCCGACCGAGATCGCCCACAGCACCCGCGCCAGAAGCCGTCCGCCGGCCGCACCGTTGCGGCGGGCGTAGAAGTCGAGGTAGTGACCGTGCGTGCACAAAACTCCCGCGAACGTGTAGGCCGGATAGCGGATATCGACCTCGACGCCGGCGAGGCGTGAGGTCAGGAATCGGTGGAAGAAGTCCAGGCGCCGCGACTCGCCCTGCAGCTCGTCGGGCGCCTTGCCGGTGAGGAGCTCGAGCCGGAGTAGCTCGACGGCCTGATCGACGACGAGGTGATGGTCGTGATTGCCCGCGAGGAACACGAACCGCCCGCCCTGCAGCTTCTCCCGTAGGAGGTCGAACAGTCCGTCCGCCGATGCGAACGCGCCGCGCACCGAGCCGAACAGGAAGTCGAACAGGTCGCCGATGAAGATCACCTCGTCGACGTCGAGGTGTGGCTCCAGCAGCGCCAGCGTCTCGGGCTCGCGCAGAATGTCGTCGCCCGTCCACGCACCGAAATGGGTGTCAGAGAGAACGAGCGCGCGCACCTGCCGGGTGAGCATACCGGCGACACCATCGCGGCCCTCGTAGTGTTTGCCCCGGATGAGCGCGTGATCCACGCCCGCCGAGTCCCCGCCCGCTCGCCACGAGTCCGGCTGGACCCCTCTGCGCTACGTGGCGTTTCGCCGCTGGTGGGTGGCCCAGCTCACCTCGAACGTCGGCAGCTGGATGCAGACGGTCGCGGCCCAGTGGCTGATGATCTCGCTCACCTCCTCGGCCATTCTCGTTGGCGCGATCCAGGCGACCAACCTGCCCGTGCTGGCCCTGGCCATTCCGGGCGGCGTTCTTGGCGACCTGCTCGATCGCAAGCGCCTGATCCTGTTCGGCCAGTTCGTGATGCTGCTCTCGGCGGCGGCGCTCGGAGTGCTCGACGTCGCCGGCGCGGTGACGCCCGCAGTGCTGCTGATCGTTTTGTGTGGGATCGGCGTGGGCCAGGGGCTCACGGCGTCGACGGCTCAGACGCTCCAGCCCGAGCTGGTGCCGAACGCACAGCGAGCTCAGGCGATCGCGCTCGGGTCGGTGAACCAGAACCTCGCCCGGGCGATTGGGCCGGCGATCGGCGGATTGCTGCTCGCCGCCACGAGCGCGGCCGTCGTGTTCTTCGTCAACTCGTTTTCGTTCGTCGCGGTCCTGATCGCCGTCGCGCTGGTCACCGTGCCCGCGCGCGTGTCGGCGCTGCCGCGCGAGCACTTTCGCTCGGCCACCCGCGCCGGCGGCAGGTTCGTGCGCAACTCGCCGGCGCTGCTGGGCATGATCGTCCGGACGGTGGCGTTCGGGTTCTTCGCCACCGGGCTCTGGGCGCTGCTCCCGCTCGTCGCTCGCAGGACCCTCGGGCTCGGCTCGGGCGGCTACGGCCTGCTGCTCGGCTGCGTCGGGATCGGCGCGGTCCTCGGCGCCACGTTCGCCCCGGCGATCCGCGAGGCGCTGTCTCCGAGACAGCTGCTGTTCTCCTGCGGCGGCGCGATCGCGTTGACCGCGGTGGTGATGGCCGTCTCGCACACGGTCGTGCTCGATGGCGCCGCGCTCGTGCTCGCCGGTACTGGCTGGATCACCGGGCTCGGCCTGCTCAACGCCTCTTTTCAGTCGACGTTGCCGAGCTGGGTCAAGGCCCGGGGCATGGCCTACTTCACGGTCTCGTTCCAGGGAGCGACGGGGATTGGTGCCATCGCGATCGGTGCTGTTGCCGAGCTCACCTCGCTCGAGACGGCGCTGCTAGTGCTCGCGGCGGGCCTGCTCGCCGGCGGACTGGCAACGGCGCGCCTCGCGCTGCCAAAGCCGGGTGCGATCGACGTCACGCCGGCGGACCTGATGCCGATTCCGGACGTGCCCGACCCCACCTCGGGGCCGGTGATGGTGACAGCGACCTATGACGTCGCCCCTGGGTCGGAGGCCGAGTTTCTCTCCCATCGGGACCAGCTGCGCCACTTCCGGCAGCGCACCGGCGGGGAGGACTGGCGCCTGTTCGTCGACAACGCCGCCCAGAGTCGCTTCGTGGAGGTGTTCCTGGTCGAGTCGTGGGAGGAGCACGAGCGCCAGCACGAACGTGAGACTCAGCACGACGCGAGTCTGCTCAACACGCTCGACGGCCTGCTCGTGCCGGGAACCCATCGAGTCGGGCACCACTACTTCTCGGCGCCCAGCCAGGCCGCGCCCGACGATTCAGTTCCGTAGGCTCGGGTACCCGGTGAGCACGACATCTCCCGACCCCTCGTCCACTTCGACGCACCGGGTCGTCGTCATCGGCGGCGGCTTCGGCGGTCTGACCACGGTGCAGGGGCTGCGCAACGCGCCGGTCGAAGTCACGCTGATCGACTGTCGCAACTACCACCTGTTCCAGCCTCTGACCTACCAGGTCGCCACCGGATCGCTGTCGCCCGGGGAAATCGCATACCCGCTGCGGGCGATCCTCAAGTCCTACGCGAACGTCCGTGTGTTCCTGGCCGAGGTCACGGGGTTCGATCTCGACGCCCGCGAGGTGTTGCTCGCCGACCAGCCTGACGTGGACGCGCCGCGATCGGTGCCCTACGACACGCTCGTCGTCGCCGGTGGCTCGAGCTACTCCTACTTCGGCCACGAGAACTGGAGAGAGTTCGCCGCGGAGGTGAAGACGCTCGAGAGCGCCAAGAACGTCCGGTCCGAGATCCTGGCCGCCTTCGAGCGCGCCGAGCTGACCGCCGATCCGGACATCCGGAATGCCGAGATGACGTTCGTGATCGTCGGAGCTGGGCCGACCGGCGTCGAGATGGCGGGTCAGATCGGCGAACTCGCCCGCGACACCCTGCCCCACGACTTCCGCAACATCGACTCCCGCTCGGCCAAGGTCCTGTTGATCGACACCGGCGATCGGATCCTGGCGGCGTTCCCACCGTCACTCTCGGTCAAGGCAGAGGCGTCGCTGCGTCGGCTCGGAGTGACACCGATGGTGAATCGCACCGTCGTCGACGTCAGCAAGCACTCCGTCACGATTGCCGCGCCCGATGGCGCTCACGAGCAGATCGAGTCGAGAACGATCATCTGGGCGGCGGGCGTCACGGCATCGGGTCTCGCCGGCGAGCTGGGAAAGCTCGCCGGGGCCGAGGTCGACAAGGCCGGGCGTCTCACCGTCGAGAAGGACCTGACACTCGCGGGACACCCGGAGGTCATCGCGCTCGGAGACATGGTGAGGGTCCGCGCGCCCAGCGGGGCCATGCAGACGCTCCCGGGGTTGGCTCCGGT
Source organism: uncultured Solirubrobacterales bacterium (assembly GCA_963810015.1). Lineage (GTDB taxonomy): Bacteria > Actinomycetota > Thermoleophilia > Solirubrobacterales > Solirubrobacteraceae > Palsa-465. The sequence goes on along the minus strand of CAWEMC010000024.1, from coordinate 300,761 downwards.
GGCCATCCAGGAGGGGCACTACGTGGCCCGACTCATTCGCCACCGGCTCCAGGGCAGATCGACACACCCGTTTCGCTACTTCGATAAGGGCAACGTGGCGGCGATCGGGCGCGGCGAGGCGGTGGCCGACCTCCGGGGGATCAAGCTCAGCGGACTGCCGGCGTGGTTCGTGTGGCTGTTCGTCCACCTCTACTACCTGATCGGGTTCCAGAACCGGCTGCTCGTGATGATCCAGTGGGGGTTCAGCTTCGTCACCCACGGGCGCGGCGCGCGCCTGATCGACAGGTCGTAGGTCCGCCATGCGCGTGGCCGGGATCCAAGCGCTGAGTGGTCCGGTTGAGCTGATCGACGTGGCCAACCCTCCGGCGCCCGCCGGCGACGAAGTGCTGATCGAAGTCAGGGCCGCCGGTGTCGCCAACTGGGACGACGTCGTCCGCCGGGGCGACTGGGACGTCGGCATCGGTCCGCCGATGGCGCTCGGCGTCGAGGCCGCCGGCGTCGTGGCGGACGTCGGAGACGCGGTCGATGGCTTCTCGGCGGGGGACGAGGTGCTCACCCACCCGCTGCCGCTGCGCGGCCAGGGCGCCTGGGCGGCGGAGCTGTTGGCGCCGGCGGCACAGCTCGCGCACAAGCCGGAGAGCGTCTCCTGGGCCGCCGCCGGGGCGTTCCCCGTACCCGCTCTCACCGCCGCACAGTCGATCGATGAGGCCCTCGGCGTCGAGCACGGCGAGACGCTCCTGGTCAACGGCGCCGGCGGCGTCACCGGGAGCCTGCTCGTGTCGTTCGGGGCGGTGCGCGGCGCCGAGGTGATCGCGATCGCCGGCTCAGCCGGTCACGAGTACCTGAGGTCACTCGGGGCCGCGCAGGTGTTCGACTACCACGACGGCGCCTGGCCCGAGGAGGTGAGGCGGATCACCGGCGGGGCGGGAGTGGACCTGGCGGTCAACGCCGTCCCAGGTGGTTCGGTCGACGCCATCGGTGTCGTGCACGACGACGGCCGCCTGGTCACCATCACCTCGGACCAGCCCGACCCGCAGCGTGGGATCAGCACCTCGACGGTCTACGTCCGCCCGGACGGTCCGCGGCTGCAGGAGATGGTCGAGCTCCTCGCCGCGGACCGACTCGCCATCCGGGTCGGCTCGACGTTTTCGCTGGCCGACGCCGGCGAGGCGCTCGCCGCCGCGGTGGCGGGCCACGCCGGCGGGGCCGTTGTCATAGAGATCTGAGCGCACGGGCGCGCTGGCGCCACCGCCAACCCACGAACTTTGGCGTTCTTATAACCAGGGGTGGGACAAGAACGCCAAAGTTGAGAGGACCCACGGCTAGACTGCCCCCGTGCCTTCGGAGGCCGTCCTCATCACCGGGTGCTCCTCCGGGATCGGATACGCCACGGCCGAGCGCTTCGCGGCCGATGGGTGGAAGGTCTACGCCACCGCGCGCGGGCCCGAGGCGCTGAGCGGCCTGAAGGAGAAGGGCTGCGAGACGCTGGCATTGGACGTCACCGACGAGGCCTCGATGAGGGCCGCCGTCGAAACGGTGATCGCGGCCGAGGGAGCGGTCGGCGTGCTCGTCAACAACGCGGGCTACAGCCAGTCAGGGGCCGTCGAGTCGGTCCCGATCGAGCAGATCCGGCGCCAGTTCGAGACGAACGTGTTCGGCCTGATCCGGATGTGTCAGCTCGTGCTGCCGGGCATGCGCCAGCAGCGCTGGGGGAAGATCGTCAACCTCGGCTCGATGGGTGGTCGTCTGGTCTTCCCGGGCGGCGGTGTCTACCACGCCACCAAGTACTCGGTCGAGGCGCTCAGCGACGCGCTCCGCTTCGAGGTTCGCGGCTTCGGCGTCGACGTGATCCTGATCGAGCCCGGTCTGATCGTCACCAAGTTCGGCGAGGTGGCGGCGGCGTCCGTCGGCGAGTCGGCTGCCGACGGTGCCTACGAGGACTTCAACCGAAAGGTCGCACAGGCCACCGAGGATGCATACAAGGGGCCGCTGGCGAAGCTCGGCGCCGGGCCCGAGGCGGTCGCCAACACGATCGCCGGCGCGCTGAAGTCCAAACGACCGAAGGCCCGGTACGCCGTCACTCCAAGCGCCCATTTCCTGATCAACCAGCGCCGGATCACCCCGGACCGCGTCTGGGATCTGATGATGCGGACGCAGTTTCCGACGCCGAAGGCGTAACGCGCGGTCGCCTCTCGCCAGGCGTGACTGGCGGTCGGCTGTTAAACGGCGCTGGGGAAGGGGTGGGAGCGGGCGCCATCGCACCCGTCAAAAACCTGCACAGCACGACAATTCCGGCCGGAAAGGCGAGGCCTGTCGAGCTATGCATGAAGAGCATGCGTAATACAACAGGGCTCGGACCCGGCGCCGGTGTTGTCGAGCTATGCAGGTTACCCGTGACACTCTCGCCACAAAGGCGCCGGACGAGCGCAGGAGCGGGTCAAACCACGGGCTCAGGCGACCCGCCGAAGCCCTCACCCACCCTCCTTCCCTGCTGCCGTTTACCGAGCCGATCGCCCGCCACAGCCGCGAGCGCTGAAAAGCGCCAGCGCAAGACCGCCACCATTCATAAACATTTGTCACCTTTTGTGCCCTGCGCCACCCCACCCCCGTGACAAATTTCACCCCGCCACCAACCCCGGCCCGGAAGAATCCGACCGGAAGCTAACCGCAAATCGGGGGTGACGTAAATGGCCGGAAACGGCAACGGGGTATTTCGCGAGCAGCTCAACGAGAGTGTCGTCGCGGGGATGCGGCTCGGGCGCCATGTCCTGCACGACCCGCGCTCGCGCGACTTCCAGGCGGAGCGCGCGCCGAAGATCCAGAGCGTGACGCACAACGCCAGCGGCCTGCCGTTGAACCAGGGGACGATTGGATCGTGCACCGCCAACGCGCTGTGCGGCGCCCTTGATTCGGCGCCCAACTTCGCTGGCGGCACGCCGTTGAACGAGACCGAGGCCGTGAAGGTCTACGAGCTCGAGACGCAGCTCGAGGGCGATCCGTACCCGCCGAATGATCCCGGCGGCAGCGGGCTGATGGTGTGCAAGGCCGGCAAGGAGATGGGGCTGATCAGCTCCTACAGCCACGCGTTCGGGCTCCAGCACGCGCTCCAGGCGCTGGTGCTGCGGCCGGTAATCACAGGGATCAACTGGTATACGAGTTTCGACCAGCCGGATCCGCAGGGGCTTGTCGAGCTTGCTCCGGGGGCGACGATCAGAGGGGGGCATGAGATCGTTGCCGACGAGATCGACGCTGACAACCAGCTTGTCTGGTTTTGGAACAGCTGGGGCACCGGCTGGGGGGTCGGCGGCCGCTTCTGCATGTCTTTTGACACGTGGGGGCAGCTGTTGAAGCAGCACGGTGACGTGACAGTGCCGATCAAGTAGGGGGAGCTGGGCCGGGCGGGTTCCCTGACGACGTGCTCGCCCGGCCCAGCCGTCCAACGTGTCACCGTGGGGCGGTGACACGTTGGAGGTCCCGCCGTCAGGGAACGGCGATCGTCTGGCGAAGAGCGGTGAACTCCTTGGCGAGCGAGGCGTACTGGCTCGCCGGCGCCTGGGTGAGAATCGCCAAACCATCTCCGCTCGGCGTGATGATGAACTGATCGACGCTGTGCTCGACCACGCCGCTTTCATTGACGCGGAACTCCCAGCGTTCACCCGGGTTGCCGTTGACAGTGTTCGAGTTGAGACCCAGTTGCTGGTAACCCGGCTGCTGGGAGACCTGATTGATCTCCGCCCGCGACGCCGTCCGCGGGTCGCTCGTCTTCAGATTCGGTGAGACGTCGACGCGCAGCAGCGTGTGCGCGTTCGTCGGCGACACGACCGTCGTATCGGTGCCCCACGGATAGCGCTTCTCGTTTGTCTGGATGATCCACCCGGCCGGATACTTGATCGAGAACGCACGACCGGTGAAGGTCGCGGTGTGCGCGGACGCCGGCGCGCGGGTCGCTGAGCCGGACGCGGAGGTGGTTGAGCCCGACGCGGATGTGGTGCCGCCGGCCTTGGCGGGGGTTGACGCCGATTTGGCGCCGGCCGACCGACTGACGGAGGGGGTATGACCGCTCGAGCTCGATCCGGAGTTCGCCGCCTTGCCAATCAGGTAACCGGCGATGACGATCAACAGCACCGCTGCGCCAGCCGCCGCGAACGCCAGCGTCCGGGATGAGCCGGATCGCGAGGGCGGTGGCGCCGGCGGGGAGCTCCTGAGCCGCCGTCGGGCGACCGTAGGGCGCACGGGCGGGTCGACTGCGGGCACGTGCACCGGCGTCGGCAGCTCCCCGGAGGGAGCGGGGGCGTTCGCCGGCGGGCCGACCGCCTCCGTTGGCGTGGTGAGTGGCGCCTCGAGCGGCTCCATCGGCCCAGTGGCGGGTGGATCGACCGGTTCCATCGGGGCGGTCGGCGCCGCGTCACGATGGACCGCGGGGAGGACCGCCATCTCTCCCGGCTTAGGCATCCGACACCCGCATTTGGAACAGAAGCGAGCCCACTTCGCGGACTGGCGCCCGCACGATGGACAGGTGATCATCAGGGGCCCGTTCGCCACGTCGGCGGCACCGTACCACCGCTTTCGCCGTCAGTCGGAGAGCAAGCGCGCGAGCAGCTCGGTCAACGCCGGCGCGCCATCGACGACCCAGTCGGCCTGCTCGAGCTCCTCGACTCCGTAGGAGCCGGTCGCTACCGCCACGCACCTGACGCCATCGGCTCTGGCGCACGCGATGTCGCGCGGGGTGTCTCCGATCACCAGCGTCTCCTCGCGCGGGTAGCGACGGCCGCGCTCGCTGGCGCGCCGGCGAGCGATCGCCGGCAGTGCGGCGCGATCCTCGCTGTCCGATCCGAACGCTCCCTGACCGCTGGGGAAGGATTGCCCGATGCCGGCGCGCTCCAGCTTCAGCCTCGCGACCGGCTCGTAGTTGCCGGTGAGCAGCGCGAGGATCACCCCGTCCCGTCCGGAGAGCCGCTCGAGCAGCTCGCGAACGCCGGGGAGGACGGTCCTGCTGAGATCGGAGGGGCATAGTTGCGAGTAGCGGAGGCAGCACTCGTCCTTGACGTCATCGGCCCGCTCGTCGATCCGCTCGGCGGAGATTCCGGCGTCGAGCAGGATTGAGCGGGCGATGTCCCCGTCGGTACGACCGGCGGGGGCGACGACCGTTGCCTGACGGGCGTCGATCCCGTGCACTTCGCGCAGTGCATCCTGGAGGGCGTCGCGGTGAGCGTCGGTGGCGCCGTGCAGGAGGGTGCCGTCGATGTCGAACAGCAGCAGCAAGCAGCCGCTACCGCTGGAACGACATTCCCGGCTCCAACCGCTGGGCGAACGACGCGATCAGCTTTGCGGTGGCTTCGATGTCCGTCAGCTGAACGAGCTCGACCGGCGAGTGCATATAGCGAATCGGCACGGAGACCAGGCCGGTCGGCACACCCCGGCGGCTCGCGAAGATCGCGTCGGCGTCAGTACCCGACACTCTGCCGACCGACTCGACGGTGAACGGGATGTCGTCCCGTTCACCGGTCTCGTAGAGGAGCTCGAAGATCTGCGGGTGGATCAAGGTTCCGCGGGCGACCACCGGGCCCGAGCCCAGCGTGTGCTTCGTGATCGGGCCGAGCTCGATCCCGGGCTGGTCGGTCGCGAACGTCACATCGACCGCGAGCGCGACGTCCGGCTCGAGCGCGAACGCGCTGGTTCGCGCCCCCGCGAGCGACGTCTCCTCCTGGGCAACGGCCAGGGCGACGAAGTCTCCGGGCGCGCCACCCGCCTCGGCCACCAGCCGGGCGGCCTCGGCCGCGACGTAGCAGCCCACGCGGTTGTCGAGCGCCCGCGAGACCAGACGTCCGTTCGGCATCTGCACCGGGTTGGCGTCGATGACCGCGACGTCGCCGATCCGCACGAGCTTCGCGGCGTCCTCGGCGTCGATCGCGCCGATGTCGATGTGCAGGTCCTTGAGCTCGGGGGCTTTCTTGCGATCTTCGTCCTTGAGCAGGTGGATCGGCTTGCGGCCGATCACCCCGTGGATCGGGCCCTCGCGCGTCATCAGCAGCACGCGCTGGCCGACCAGCACGAGCGCATCCCAGCCGCCGACCTGCCCGAAGCGCAGATAGCCCTCCTCATCGATGTGCGTGACGTCGAGTCCGATCTCATCGATGTGGCCGACGACGATCAGCGTCGGGCCGTCCGCGGTTCCGGGGACCCGTGCGAATGAGGACCCCATCTGGTCGCCGCCGACCTCGGCAGCGAACTCGCCGCACCACTCCCGCCACACGTGCGCGGGACTGGTTTCGCGACCGGACGGCCCTACCGCCGTCAGCAGGTTCTCGAGCAATTGGGGGATCGGCACGAGCGCGGAAGGCTATCCGTTCCGGCGACCGGACCTATGCCAGCTCCCGCAGCACGTACTGGAGGATGCCGCCGTGGCGGAAGTACCGCTGCTCCTTGGGCGTGTCGATCCGGACCGTGACCTCGAACTCGGCCTCATTGGCGCGGACCACGACCTCCCGGGCGATCTCCTCGGCGCCGGCGAGGCCGGCGATCGTGAACGTCTCCTGACCCGTCAGCCCGAGCGACTGCACCGAGTCACCGTCCTTGAACTGGAGCGGCAGGACGCCCATCCCCACCAGGTTCGAGCGGTGGATCCGTTCGAAGCTCTCCGCGATCACGGCCCGGACGCCGAGCAGGCGCGTTCCCTTGGCGGCCCAGTCGCGGCTCGACCCCGAGCCGTACTCCTTGCCCGCGAGCACGACCAGCGGCACGCCGTCATCGAGGTAGCGCATCGCCGCGTCGTAGATCGCCATCTGCTCGCCGTCCGGAAGGTGCAGGGTGACACCGCCCTCGGTGCCCGGTGCGAGGAGGTTGCGAAGACGGATGTTGGCGAACGTGCCGCGCATCATCACCTCGTGGTTGCCGCGTCGCGAGCCGTAGGAGTTGAACGCCCTCGGCTCGACGCCGTGCTCGATCAGGTACTTGCCGGCGGGGCTGTCTCGCTTGATCGACCCGGCCGGCGAGATGTGGTCGGTCGTGACGCTGTCACCCAGCACCGCGAGCACCCGGGCCCGCTCGATGTCGGTCACCGGCTCGGGCTCGACTGGGAGCTCGTCGAAGAACGTCGGCCGGCGGACGTACGTGGACTCCGGATCCCACGCGAAGCTTTCACCCGTGGGCACCTCGAGCGAGTTCCACCGCTCGTCGCCCTCGAACACGTCGCTGTAGCTCTTACGGAACATGTCCGACTGGACGGCCTGCTCGATCGTCTGCGCAACCTCCGCCTCGGTGGGCCAGATGTCCTTGAGGAACACGGGCTCCCCGTGTCCGTCCTCTCCGAGCGGCTGCTCGTAGAGGTCGATGTCCATCGTCCCCGCGAGCGCGTATGCCACACACAGCGGCGGCGACGCGAGATAGTTCATCTTGACATCCGGGTTGATGCGGCCTTCGAAGTTGCGATTCCCGGATAAAACGGACACGACCGTAAGGTCGTGTCCATTAACTACCTCCGAAATCTCGTCCGGCAGTGGCCCGCTGTTGCCGATGCAGGTCGTACAGCCGTAACCCACGAGGTTGAAGCCAAGATCGTCGAGGTACTCGGTCAGGCCGGCGCGGTCGAGGTACTCGGTCACTACCTTCGAGCCCGGAGCCAGCGATGTCTTCACCCATGGCTTGACCTTCAGACCCTTCTGCACGGCGTTGCGCGCGAGAATCCCGGCTCCGAGCATCACCGACGGGTTCGAGGTGTTCGTGCAGCTGGTGATCGCGGCGATCACGACGTGGCCGTGGTCGAGCTCCGTCTGCGTGCCGTCGGCGAGCGTGACCGGCGAGGTCGTCCGCACCCGCTCCGCGACCTCTGTAACGGTGGTGCTGCCGGGCTCGTGACCGTCGCCGTTCGGTACGTGGGTCGAGACCGGATCGCTGGCGGGGAAGCTCTCCTCGAGCGCCTCGTCCTCCTCGTCATTGTCCGGCAGATAGCCCTCGAGGGCGCGTCGGAACGCCGGCTTGGACTCCGTCAGCGACACGCGATCCTGCGGCCGCTTCGGGCCGGCGATGCTCGGCACGACCGTCGCAAGGTCAAGCTCGAGCAGGTCGGTGAACGTCGGCTCCTCGGAGTTCTCGTCGTGCCACAGGCTCTGCTCCTTGGCGTACGCCTCGACGAGCCCGATCAGCTCCCGGGGGCGACCCGAGAACTCGAGGTAGCGGAGCGTCTCGGCATCGATCGGGAAGATCGCGCAGGTCGAGCCGAACTCCGGCGACATGTTGCCGATCGTCGCGCGGTCGGCGAGGGGCAGATTTGCCAGGCCGGCGCCGTAGAACTCGACGAACTTGCCGACGACGCCATGCTGGCGGAGCATCTCGGTGACGGTCAGCACGAGGTCCGTCGCCGTCGCGCCCTCCTGCAACTCGCCCGTGAGCTTGACCCCGAGCACCTGGGGGATCAGCATCGACATCGGCTGACCCAACATCGCGGCCTCCGCTTCGATGCCTCCAACGCCCCAGCCGAGCACGCCCAGCCCATTGATCATCGTCGTGTGGGAATCGGTGCCGACGAGCGTGTCGGGGTACGCCTGGCCGTTGCTCTCGAACACGACCCGCGCCAGGTACTCGAGGTTGACCTGGTGGACGATTCCGGTCTCGGGCGGGACGACCCGGAAGTTCCGGAATGCGCCCTGGCCCCAGCGCAGGAACGCGTAGCGCTCCTGGTTACGCTCGAACTCGAGCTCGGCGTTGCGCTCGAACGCGAGCCGCGAGCCAAACACGTCGACCTGCACGGAGTGGTCGATGACCAGCTCCGCGGGGACGAGCGGATTGATCTTCTCGGGGTCGCCGCCCAGCTCGCGGATCGCGTCGCGCATCGCGGCGAGGTCAACGACCGCCGGGACGCCGGTGAAGTCCTGCATCAGGACCCGCGCCGGCGTGAACGCGATCTCCTTGCTCGGCTCGGCCTTCGCGTCCCACGTGGCGAGGGCCTCGATGTCCTGGGCGCGGATCGACTCCCCATCCTCGTTGCGGAGGAGGTTCTCGAGCAGGATCTTCAGCGAGAAGGGAAGCCGGGCGATGTCGTAGCGGGACTGCAGCGCGTCCAGGCGGAAGATCTCAAACGAACGGTCGCCCACACGGAGCGTGGCCTTCGCGTCGTAGCTGTTCGTGGTCAATTTCAGTCTCCTGGTCAAATGGGATGACTCTTACTGTACGGCTGCCGTGAGCCCGAGCGCCGTCAGCGAGCGCGAGTTCCTACATCCGGCTTAGCCACATCTTCGAGCGACCTTCGAAGCAAGGCCGATCGTTCGGCGCAGTTATTCACCTGTCGTCGAAGGAGAGCGAAGAAATGACATTCCTGACCTGGACGCTCACGGCCGTGGCGCTCGCCGTTGCCGGCGCGATCGCCGCCGCGGGCGCGTACGCCGAGGCGCACCGCGCGCCCGACCAGCCGTAGTCATGGGTACCGCACTGATTCCGTTGAGGCCCCGCTCCGGGGCCGAACTGGAGGTGGTCGACGTCGAGATCGTCGTGCCGGTCTACAACGAGCGGCTCACGCTCGAGGGCTCGATCCGTCGCCTGCACGCCTTCCTCGCGGGCTCGTTCCCGTTCTCGTGGCGGATCGTGGTCGCCGACAACGCGAGCACCGACGGGACGCTCGCGATCGCCCGGCGGCTCAGCTACTCGCTCGACGCCGTCGAGGTCATCCATCTTGGGCAGAAGGGGCGCGGGCGCGCGCTCCGTCGCGCATGGTCGGAGGGCCGCGCTCGTGTGCTGTGCTACATGGACGTCGACCTTTCGACCGACCTGGCCGCGCTGCTGCCGCTGGTGGCGCCGCTGCTGTCGGGCCACAGCGACGTCGCGATCGGCACCCGGCTTCACCGCCAGGCCCGCGTGCGGCGCGGGATCAAGCGCGAGCTGATCTCGCGTTCGTACAACCGCCTGCTACGGCTCGCGCTCCGCGTCCGGTTCAGCGATGCGCAGTGCGGCTTCAAGGCGATCCGCGGCGACGTCGCTCACGGCCTTCTGGAGGCCGTGCAGGACGAGGCCTGGTTCTTCGACACCGAGCTGCTCGTGGTCGCGCAGCGGCGCGGCCTCCGGATCCACGAGGTGCCGGTCGACTGGGTCGAGGACACCGACTCGCGGGTTGAGATCCTGCCGACCGCGCTGGCCGATCTACGGGGCGTCGTGCGGCTGCTCTTTCGGCGCCCATCCGACCGTCTTACGTTGGTCTCACCCCGACGGCCGATGCTCGCGCCATGAGCTCGGATTCGATGTCATACGCCGCGCCGTGGTCGGCTCGGCTCTCGCGTCGCCGGGCGCGCGGGCGCCTGGACCGCGTGCTGGCTCGGCCGGAGCTGCTCGGGCTGCTCGGCCTGGCCGGCATCCTGAACCTGTGGGGGCTCAGCATCAACGGCTGGGCCAACCAGTACTACAGCGCCGCCGTTCGCTCGATGAGCACGAGCTGGCACGACTTTCTGTTCGCCTCGCTCGACCCCAGCGGCCTGATGACGGTCGACAAGCCGCCGCTGAGCCTCTGGATCCAGGCGCTCTCGGCGCGCGTGTTCGGCTTCCATCCCCTCAGCCTGCTCGTGCCCCAGGCGCTGATGGGCATCGTCGCCGTCGGCCTCCTCTACGACCTGGTGCGCCGGCGCTTCGGACGCGTGGCCGGGTTCGTCGGGGGGTTCGCGCTCGCGACCACGCCCGTCATCGTCGCCGTATCTCGTCACAACAACCCCGACGAACTGCTCGTGCTGTGCACGGTCGCGGCGCTGTGGTTCGCGGTCCGCGCGCTCGAGACGGGGCGGACCAGGTGGCTCGTGCTCAGCGGCGTCGCCGTCGGCCTCGGCTTCGAGACGAAGATGGGCGTCGCGCTGATGGTCGTGCCGGGGATCGCGGCGGCGTGGATGTGGGTTGCGCCTGTGCGCAGCCGCTGGATCGCCTTTCGCCAGTTGTTCGCCGGCGGCGCGGCGGTGGCCGTCGTCGGGCTAGCGTGGCCCGTGCTCGTGTGGTTGACCCCGGCCGCGGATCGACCGTGGATCTCAGGGACGTCCGACAACAGCATCTGGTCGCTGATCTTCGGTTACAACGGGCTCGGGCGGGTCGCGGGTCAGACCGGCGGCCCAGGCGGTGGCGCGGGTGGGGGCGGAACGATGTTCGGCGGTCCCACCGGGGTGTTTCGCCTGCTGCAGTCGGCGCTCGGTGACCAGGCCGGTTGGCTGCTCGGCTTCGCCGTGGTCGCTGCCGTGGCTCTCGTCGTGCTCAGTCGTCTTCGTCGTGGCGATCCACGGACCGGCTGGGTGATCGTCGTCGGTGGCGCGTTCCTGACGACGGCCGTCGTCTTCAGCTTCGCGAGCGGCATCTTCCATCCGTACTACGTCTCGCTGCTGGCGCCGTTCACGGCGGCGCTCATCGGGGCCGGCGTCGGGGAAATGCTCTCGGGCAAGCGTTCGGCGCGGGTGATCGCGCCGCTGGCGATCGGCGCCGGCGTGGTCACGGAGCTCGTCGTGCTCGGCGAGCTTGGTGGGCAACTGGCGTGGGCAAGGCCGGTCGCGATCGGGGTCGCCGGAGTCTGCGCCGTGTTGCTGGCGGTCGCGCTCGCGCCGAAGGTGCGCCTGGCGCTGATAGCGGTCGCGCTCGCGGCGTTGTTCGCCGCGCCGGCGACATGGGCCGCGGAGACGCTCGGCCACGCCACGAGTGGGACGTTCCCGATGGGAGGGCCGGCGAGCGTCGCGACGATGGGGGGCGGCGGCCCCGGGTTTGGTGGGCGCGGAGGCGGGCCGGGAGGGTTCGCTGGGACGGGCGCTGGGCGCGGTGGACCGCCGTCGGGCGCTCCGGGCGTCGGCGCTTTATTTGGCGGCGGCGGGTTTGCCGGTGGCGGCAGCGCTCGCGGTAGATTCGGCGCAGGCGCCGGTGGATTCGGCGGCGACACCGCCACGCTCCAGGCGGCGATCGCCTACGCCAAGGCTCACGGCGGCGGCACGATCGGCGTCGCCAGTCAGAGCAGCGCGGCTACCGTGATCCTGTCCTCGGACGCGAACGTGGCGGGACTCGGCGGCTTCTCGGGCCGCGAAAGCTCGGTCACCGCGACGTGGCTGGCGGCGGAGGTCCGCGCCGGGCACCTGCGTTGGGTCCTCGTCGACCAGGGCCAGGGGGCGAGGCTTCCCGGCGACACGCGCACCGGCAGCCAGGCGGCGCTGAGCGTCGTGGCGAAGGTCTGCCGGGCAGTGACGTTCACGACCAGTGGTGGGACGCGAGTTACCATGTATGACTGCTTGGGTCGCGGTGCGGCCATCCTGAGCGCTTCGAAGACCGGGGCGAAGTAAGGGCCCATGCAGTTCGCATCTCATATACGTAAGAGAAAATCCGCCGTCGTGCGCCGCGCGTTGACAACCGGCTTAACCGGTTTCGCGCTGCTGACGCTCGGTGCGCCGGCAGCATTGGCGGGCACGCGAACCAGCGCGAACTGGTCGGGTTACGCGGCCCACCGCTCGGGCGTGAAGTTTCACCGGGTCTCCGGGTCCTGGACCCAACCGAGCGCGACGTGCAGCTCGGGTCACAAGACGTACTCGGCGTTCTGGGTCGGGTTGGGCGGTTACAACATGACCTCGAACTCACTCGAGCAGATCGGCACCGAGGTCGACTGCACCGCGTCGGGCGCCGTCCGGTCGACCGCCTGGTACGAGCTCGTGCCGGCGGGGTCGAGGGCGGTTCACCTACGGGTTCAACCGGGCGACGCGATGAGTGCGAGCGTCGTCGTGGTCGGCCACGAGGTCACGGTCGAGCTACGCGACATCACGCGCCACCGCTCGTTCGTCAAGACGCTTCACGACAGGACCGTCGACGTCACGTCGGCCGAGTGGATCGCCGAGGCGCCATCCGCGTGCATCAGCGACGGCGCCTGCGAGACGTTGCCGCTCGCCGACTTCGGCACCACGACGTTCAACTCCGCGCAGGCGAAGACGACCACGGGGCGGGGCGGGTCGATCTCGAGCTCGGCGTGGGGCTTCACCAAGCTCCTCTTGCGGCCCGGGGGTAGGCGCTTCGTCGTGGCCACCAACGATGGCGTCCCGGTCGGCCAGTCCAAACCGTCGACTCTGTCGGGCAACGGTTCGCAGTTCAGCGTGAGCTACTCGGCGGTCCAGCTCAAGGGCAACCCGTTCCTCGGTGCCCGTCAGGCATCCGTACGCGACGCGCGCCTGGTGCACTGATCAGCTGAGCCTGATCGATCCGTCGTCCTCGAGGGTCCAGTGCGGATTGTGCGCTACCTCCCACGGATGACCATCGGGGTCGACGAACACTCCTGAGTAGCCGCCCCAGAACGTCTCGGCTCCTCCGCGTGGGACCTGCGCCCCGGCCGCGCGAGCCTCGTCGATCACGGCGTCGACCTCGGCCGGGGAGCGCGCGTTGTACGCGAGCGTCACGCCGCCCCAACCGCCACCGTCCGTGACGCCGCTGTCCTCGGCGAGCGTGGCCCGATCCCACAGCGCGACGATCATGCAGCCGGCCTGGAAGAACACGACGTCGTCTGCGGGAGCGGCGCCTGTCACCCAGCCAAGCCCCTCGTAGAAGGTCCGGGCGCGGTCGAGATCCGCAACCCCGAGGGTGACCAGGCTGAGCCGCTGCTCCATGGCCCGATTGTCGCGGATCGTTCTCACCTACCTCTTACGCGCCCCCTACGTCCCTCTAGCGCGGGCCGTCCAACCTAACTGGCGTGACCGATCCGGCACCCCACCTTTTCTGGATCACCAGCCGCGCCGCCGGTTTGGCCGCGCTCGTGCTGGCGAGCCTGGCCGTGTCGCTCGGGTTGCTGATGAGCACGAAGCTGCTCAAGCGCCGGGGAGCCGACCTGGTCGTGACGCACGAGATCCTGTCGCTCTCAACGATCGTCGCGATCGTCGTGCACGGCGTCGCGCTGCTCGGCGACCAGTACCTCCATCCGTCCCTGGCCGACATCTCGATCCCATTCGTCAGTAGCTACAGGTCGATCTGGACGTCGCTGGGAATCGTCAGCGGGTGGACGCTGGTCCTGCTTGGGCTGTCGTACTACGCGCGTCGCCGGATCGGGGCGACCCGCTGGCGCAAGCTGCACCGGTTCACAGCGCTGGCGTGGCTCGTCGGGATCGCGCACGCGCTCGGCGAGGGCACCGATGCCGGTCAGCTCTGGTTCCTGGCGATGGTGGCGATCGTCGCGATCCCGGCGATCGTGCTGCTGGCGACGCGGTGGTTGTGGAATCCGGCGATACACAGCGCCCCCCGAGCCCATCCCGCGAGGCAGAGCCCCGATCTCGTCCAACGCGGGCAAGAGGCGCCGGCTCGCAGCTGACGCTCGTCTTGGCCGGCGGGCTCGGGCTCCCCGGGTTCCCGAGCCCGCCTGAACGCCCCCAACCCTGGAAAACTGGTGCTACAGGCCCGGCGGATGGCGCTCGACGAACCCGGCGAATTCGCCGCCACCCTGGGCCCACCGGGTGCCGGTCTCGGCCAGCGCGACGGTGTCGAAGCGCCAGCCCGCGACCTCCATCCACGCGTGGCCCGCGTTGGCGAAGACCGTGATCCAGCGCCCCGGCCCCGGCTCTCCCCAGCTCTCGAAGCCGGTCGAGTCGAGCGGTGAGCTGAGCAATCCGGCGGCGGCCAGGGCGTAGCTGACCGACCCGGAGCAGTCGTAGCCGGCCGCCTGGAAGGACCCGTGGCCGCCGCCCCAGATGTAGGGGAGCGTCGCGATCGCATTGCCGGCGGCGATCACCTGCGCGACGGCGGCCGGAGCTCCCGGCGGGGCCTGGACCATGCCGCCGGAGTCGGTCGCGAGGCCGCCCGGGCTGCTCGGCGTACCCACGGGGCCGGCGCCGGCGCCGGCGCCGGCGGACGCGGCGGCCGCGGCGCGGGCGGCAGCGGCTCGAGCCGCCGCGGCGGCCTCGGCGGCCGCCTTCGCCTCGAGGGTCCGCAGCCGTGCGTTGAGCCCGCTCAGCCGGGCGGTTGCGCTGTCGCGCGCGTGCTCCTCGCTGATTTGCCGGCTCATCAGCGCCGCCTGGAGGCCGGCGACCTGGTTGCGCTGGTTGAGAACCTGCTCCGTCAGCGTCCGGTCGCGCGACTCGAGCCCCTGGAGCTGGTTTGCCTGCTTGATGACCGCGGCCCGGGCGGCGCGCGTGGCGGCGACAATCGTGGCGTCCTGGTGGCCGATCCGCTGGAGGAAGTTCACCTGCTCGAGCAGGTCGGTGAAGCCCCGAGCATTCAGGACGACCGTGATCAGGTTGGGCTGGTTGCCTTCGTACGCGGCCACGAGATTCGCGGAGAGCGCCTTGGACGCCACTTGGAGCCGGTTTTCGAGCTCGGCGAGGTGGTTGCGGGCCGCGAGGAGCGCGGTCTGGACCGCCCGTAGCTGATCCTCGCGCCGCGTGAGCTCGCTCTGCAGGGCGGTCAGTCTCAGCTCGGCAGCCTGCACGCCGCCGGCGGTCTGGCGGATCTGAGCTTCATCGGTGGCGACCGTCTGGCGCAGCGATGCCGCAGCGGACCGGCCGGCCGCGATCTGGCCCTGCAAATCGCCGGAGCTGCTGGCGGTCAGATTGCTGCCGAGCAGCCCGGCGGCGACCGCAGCGGTGCCGGCAAGCGCGCGGAATAGCGTTCGATGTTTGCTGGCGGCACGCATGCGAAAACTAAGGTCGAGATCGCCTTGATGGGGGCGCGGAGAAGGGACTGATCTCGATCTTGAGCCCACGTTGGGGGCGGGGCGGCAGCACCCTAACACGGCCCGTCGCAACACCACCCCGTCCTCCTGCGTCTGCAAGAAATCCTGCAAAACGACCGGATTCCGGGAGGCCGCAGGGCAGCCGGCCGGCGAGACTAGCGCGAAAAGCCCCGCGGCGCGGTCTGGCCGGCGGCGGGAGCGATCCGACGATCACGGCAGCGCCGGAGTGATCGGAGCGGGCTCGGCCGACTCGGCCCCCCGGGGCTACCATCGGGCGCGCCGTGGCCGCACCGGAGGCGCACAAGCAAGCCGAGATCGACTCGCGCACGCCCGATTTCATCGCGGCCGAGTCAACCAAGCCGTTTGGATGGGAGACCTATCACTGGGTGCGGTGGGCGACGATCGCCGAGGTGCTCAGGCGGCTCGCGATCCCACGGGGCGCTCGCGTTCTCGACGTCGCGTGCGGCTCAGGCTGGACCTCCCTGTTCCTGGCGGAGTCCGGATACGACGTGACCGCGGTCGATCTCGTGCCTGCGAACGTCGAGCTCACCGCCCAGCGGTCCGCGCGCTGGGGTGCCACCGTGACCGCGCAGGTCGCCGACATGGAGGAGCTCGACCTCGACGGACGGTTCGAGTTCGTGTTGATCCACGACGCCCTGCACCACTCCCACCGCCATGAGCGCGTGCTCGAGCGCGCCGGCGCCCTGCTGGCGCCGGGTGGGTGGCTGCTGCTCGGCGAGACGTCCTGGCTGCACCGCCTGTCGCCCGCGGCGCACCGTCAGTCGCGCGATACGGGCTGGACCGAGCGCGGGTTCACCGTGCGCGGCCTGCGTGCGTCTCTGCGAGCGGCGGGGTTCGAGGACATCCGTCGCTTCCACCAGGGAACTCAGCCGTATGAGTCGAAGGGGGTCGGCTTCGCCTGGCAACTGGCCAGGCTGGTCGCCGGGAATTTCGCCGCGGCGCCGCAGAGCGCGATCTGGTTGGCGGGGCGGCGGCCGTAGGGTGGCGCGCCGTCGCCGGCTGGCGGGCCAGCGCCTTCCGGGGGTCGGTGGCGCGGAGCTAGAGCCTGGCCGCGAAACACGCCATATATTCGCGTTTAACGGCCAGCCCCTCCGCCCCGGTACTGAACGCGAAGGCTCTCAATGCTTGCAATACTCGCAGCGTGAGTTGGCAGAGACTCCTGTCCGCGCTGACTGTCCTTTGTGTTGTCGCGCTGCTGGGGCCGGCAGCGGCATGGGCCAACGGACCATCGGCGGGCGATCAGCAATACATCGATCCCCTCAGTGGCGGATCGCATCATCACAGCCACAGCAACACTGGCAGCGGCAGTTCGTCGACGACGACGTCGACATCGACCTCGCCGAGTCCGAGCACGTCGCCCGTGACACCGACGACGACGACAACGACGCCGACTGCGACGAGCGCAACCTCCACGCCGGCGCCGACGACCACGACGTCGTCGAAGTCCCACGACCCCGCCGGCAAGACGCTGCCGTTCACGGGGTTCGATGTGTGGCTTGCCGTCGGTCTCGGATTGTCCATGCTGGCTTCGGGCGTATATCTGCGCCGGGTCAGCAGCCGCGCCTAGTTGCTCGGGACCGAGGCTGCGCGTACTGAAGCCTTTTTGTCTCGGTATCCGGGAGAAAAAGGCTTCAGTTCCCGTCGCCATCAACGCCCGCGCCGCGATCCGCGCCGAGATCGGCGGCGTCGAGCGCCTGGCGCGCGAGATGGCGCTGCGCCTGCCGGCGCTCCGGCCCGATCGCTACACGGTGATCAGTCCGGCGCCGGCGCTCGCCCACCGCGCCGGCCACGCGTGGGAGCAGGCGGCGCTGCCGCTCAGGGCCGCGGGGTCGGCGCTGCTGTACTCGCCGGCGAACCTGGCGCCGGTGCTCTTCCCAGGCAATGTCGTCGTGATTCACGACGCCGCGGCGCTTCGGCATCCGGAGGCTTACACGCCCGGATACGTGGCTTATCAGAGGCGGTTGCTGCCGGCGATTGCCGCACGCGCGCGCCTCGTGATCACGGTCTCTGAATTCTCGAAACGCGATCTGACCGAAGCTCTACACCTCAACCCGGCGAAGGTCGCCGTCATCCCCGAGGGCGTCGACGAGCGGTTCACGCCAGACGCCGATCGGGAGTCCGCCCAGCGGGCCTACGGGCTCACGAGGCCGTACGTGCTCGTCGTCGGGACCGCGTCGGCCCGCAAGAACCTGGGCGATCTCGGCCAGGCGAGGCGATCACTGCAGCAACTCGGGATCGACCTCGTGATGGCCGGATCCGACCGCGGCTATCTCCGCGGTGGCGACGCCGGCGTGAGGCGCCTCGGATACGTGTCCGAAGAGCACCTCCCGGGCCTCTACGCCGGCGCCCGCGCGCTGGCGATGCCCTCGCGCTACGAAGGCTTCGGGCTGCCCTGCCTCGAGGCGATGGCCAGCGGCGTGCCCGTGGTCGCCGCCGCCGCCGGCGCGCTGCCCGAGACGGTCGGCGACGCCGGGTTGCTCGTCGATCCGACCGACCAGGACGGATTCGCCGGCGCACTCGAAAAGGCGGCGACGGACGAGGCCCTCAGGGCAGCGATGATCGCCAAGGGGAGGGCCCGCGCAGCGATCTTCCCATGGGCCCGGACAGCCACGGAGACCGACCGCGTCATCGACGAGCTGCTCGCGGACAACTAGGCGCACCGCCACGTGTTCAGACCTTCAGTGCGCCTCCGCTTCGCCATCCCGATCGTGGCCCTCGCGCTGATCCTCGGCGGCCCCGCAGAAGCCCGCACCCACAAGAACCGCGTTACCGGCCGCTTCGTCGGGGTCAACGCCAGCGGTCCGTTGCTCACCTCGAGCGTGAACCTCGGCCAGCAGATGAGCCAGATGGTCGCGAGCGGGGTGCAGACCGTGCGCGTCCTGTTCGACTGGAGCCAGGCGCAGCCGTACGCGAACGAGAGTGAGGTTCCCGCCGCCCAGCGGAGCGCGTTCGTCGACGTCAGGGGCGTCCCGACCGACTTCGGCGCGACCGATCAGATCGTCGGCCTGGCGGCCCGGCACGGACTGACCGTGCTACCGATCGTGCTGAATGCGCCCGCATGGGACCAGGGAAAGAACCCCAGCGGCGGAGCGCCGCCGCCCGCCCGGACGGGTCCCTACGCGAACTACCTGACCGCACTGATCGGCCGCTACGGCGCCCGCGGCAGCTTCTGGCGCGCGCACCGACCGAAGCTCGCGGTCCGGATGTGGCAGATCTGGAACGAGCCGAACCTGACCGTCTATTGGCCTCAGCCGTTTGCGTCGAGCTACGTCAAGCTGCTGCGCGCCGCACACGCGGCGATCAAGCGCGCGGACCGTGGCGCCCAGGTCGTGCTCGGCGCGATCACCAACGTCGCGTGGAAGGACCTCGCCAGGATCTACGCGATCCGGGGCGCTCGCCGCCTGTTCGACGTCGTCGCGGTAAACGGCTTCACCTCGACCCCCGCGAAGGTGATCGAGTTCCTCCGCCTCGTCCGCCGCGCGATGACCCGCGCCGGCGACCGCCACAAGCCGCTGCTCTACACCGAGATGAGCTGGCCCGCCTCGCTCGGCGAGTCGCTCGAGCACTTCGACTGGGACACGACCGAGGCCGGTCAGGCGCGCAGGATCGCGGCCGTCGTCCCGATGCTCGCCGCGCATCGCCAGGCCCTCGGGCTGCGGGCCTTCTACTACTACACGTGGATGGACGCCGGCACCCCCGGCGCGTTCAGCGATTTCGATTTCGCCGGGCTGAGCAGCCTGGAGCCGAACGGCACGGTCGTCGACAAGCCGGGGCTCGCCGCATTCAAGCGCGCGGCGCTGAAGGTCGAGGGGTGTAGCGCCAAGGACGCGGTCGCGACGCGCTGCCTGAAGTAGGTGCGTCACCCCGCGCACAGCCGGACGGTCGGCGCCGGCGCCGCGGCCTTTGCGAGCCCTGCCGTGAACGCGGTCACGGAGGGACTGCCGCCGCCAGCTGGAGGCTCGATCCCGAACCAGTCCTGCGCGTTCTTCGGATTGCGCTCGGGCGTCACCCACGTGTAGAGGAGCGCGGCGGCGATCCCGCAGTTCGTGTGACCCAGCGCGGCCAGCGTCGCCGAGATGTAGCCCGGGCGCGCCTGCGCCGGCGCCCAGTCGAGCGCTCCCTCCGGCGATGTGGTCCAACCGAACTCGGTCACGTACATGCGGCACGGCCGAGAGCCCCAGCGAGTCGAGCACGCTGCGTGCCGTGCGGACCATCGCCAGCGCCACGAAGGGATTCGCCCCGTAGGGGTGGATCGCGACCCCGTCGATGTGGCCGGCGAGATCGGGCCGGGCGTGGAACATCGCCGGGAGGAACGCCCTGGGGTTCGTCAGCCCCCCGACGATCACGCGTGCGCCGGGATCGGCCGCGGCGATCGCGTCGCGCGTCTCCAGGTACAGGTTCGCGTAGTAGGCGGCGTTCGGCTCCGGCACCCAGAACGCGGGATTGTCGGGCTCATTCCAGACCTCGTATGTGTCGACGGGGAGCGCTCTCAGCGCCGGATGCTGACGCCAGAACGTGCCCCTGCTCCCGTAGCGCGCGGCGAGCGCACCCGCCCACGCGGCGAAATCGCTCGCCGATCGGGGGGCCGAATGGTCCTGCCCGGGGATCGACTGGGCCCACGGGGCCGAGTAGTCGAGGATCGGCAGCCACTGGAGGCCGTGCGCCGCGAGCGAGCCCGCGATCTGGTCGTCGAAGCTCCAGTCGTAGCGATGGACGCCATCCGTCGGGGCCGTCGGCTCGCCGGCCTCCCACAGCGCGTCGCTGCGCGCGAGCGTGGCCCCGGCTCGCCGCAGCGCCGCGAGCGACGAGTCGATCTGCGCCGGCGTGAACGTGCGGTCGTTGAACAGCCGGTTGACGTTGATCCCGAGTTGCTCGCGGGTCGGCGCCGGTTTGGCCGGCGGGCCGGCCGCCGGCTGGGTCGGAGTGGCGGTCGTCGAAGTGCTCGCCGGCACGGTGGGAGCGGGCGGACGCTTCGGCGTCGCGCCGCCGCCGAACACGACGAGCGCCAGCACCACGATCAGCGCCGCGATCGCGGCCACGATCCCGGCGGCGATCAGGACGGGCCGCCTTCGTGGCTCGTCCCCTTCCGGCGCCATCAGCGGGGCACTCGACGGACGGCGTCGAGCTGGCGTCGCTCCCGATCCGCGTCCCGGCCCAGAATCCGCTTGAGCGCTCCCCGGGACGCGAAGGTCAGCGCCTGGACCGCGTCGTCGAGCCGCGCCCGCCGGGAGCCGAGACGCCGCGCGATCACGTCGTGCCGTGCCCGCGCCAGCAGCGAGAACGGCTCACCGCCGAACGCCGGATCGGTCGCGTGAGCGCGGTGGTGGAGCACGCGCGCCGCCGGCCAGAACCAGCTCTCGACGCCCTGCTCCGCCGCGCGCAGCCCGAGGTCGAGGTCCTCGGCGTACAGGAAGATCCGCTCGTCGAACGGCCCCAGCTGCCGCAGCGTCTCGGTCCGCGCGACGAGCGCCGCGCCGACAGCCCAGCCGACGCGGCGCGGCTCCGACGCCCGCCACGGCGCGAGCCACTCGCCCAGCCGACCGGGCACGGCGGCGGGCGGAACGACGGCGCGGACGAGCTCGGCTGCCGAAGTAGGGACCGGGTGAACCGAGTCCTGGCGCGAGCCGTCGGAAGAGATCACTAGGGGGGCCAGCAGACGATCGTTTCGCGAGGCCTCCGCAACGAGCTCGAGGAGCGAGTCGTCGACGAGTTCGACGTCGGGGTTGACGAGCGCCGTCACCGGCTCGCCGACCTCGGCCAGCCCGCGGTTACAGCCGCGGCCGAAGCCGACGTTCTCGCCCAGGGCGATCACCTCCACGAAATCCGGGCAGCCGCGGGCGATCTCGACGGACTCATCCTTCGAGCCACAGTCGACGACGACTACCCGCACGCCGGGCAGGAACCTCCGCGCCGACCCGAGCAACGCGCCCAAGACCTCCGCGGAGTCGTAGGTGACCGTCACGAGCGCCAGCCCGGGAACCGACGGCCGGCCGGGGGACCGCATCAGCGGCGAGATCGCAGCCGCGTACCGGGAGCGAGCGGCATCCAGCCCGAACTCCCGGCCGGCGCGTGCCCGCCCCGCGGCGCCAAGCGCTGAGGCCCGCTCGGGGTCGCCGAGCAGATCGGTCAGCGCCGCGGCCGCCGCTCGGGCGTCGCCGGGTTCGTACAGCAACCCGCAGGAGCGATCGACGATCTCCGCGGGACCCGCGGCCGCCGGCGCCACCACCGGACGCCCGGCGGCGAGCGCCTCCAGCACGGCCATCCCAAACGGCTCGCGCTCGGCGCAGTGGAGCAGGCAGAACGCCCGTGCGAGCGTGGGCGCGGGATCGGCGACGGCCCCGGGAAGCGACACGAACCCGAGTGCGTCCGCGCGCTCGAGGAGGGCCGCCTGCAGCCCGTCATCGTCGAGCGGTGCCCCCACGAGCCGCAGCCGCAGCTCGGGATGGTCGCGGTGGGCGATCGTGCAGGCATCGAGGGCCAGGTCCGGTCGCTTCCAGCCGGCGATCGCGCCCAGCACCAGCACCTCCGGCGGATCCGCGGGACTCGTCGCCCCCTCGAACCGCGCGATGTCGATCCCGGGACGGACGACGACCAAGCGCGAGCGGAGCGACCCGGACGGGTCGAGATCGCGCGCGATCGCGTCGGACAGGGCGATGACGCAATCGGCGCGCGCCGCCGCCGCGCGCACGACCCGGCCGACCAGCGGGCTCGGGAGCAGGTCGTTGTGCTGAAAGACGACCGGACACGGCAAACGGGGGCCGAGCAGGCAGGCAATCGCCGAGCGCATCCCCCAGGCGACGACGAGCTCGGGCCCGAGGTCATCGACCAGCCTCCGGAGCTCCAGGCCGTGAGCTCCCAGTCTCAAACTCGCCCTGAGCCGATCGTCCCGGAGGTGCAGCGACCGCCGTGCCAGCGGGAACACCGGGAGTCCGCGGGCGCGCGCGGCGTCAGCGAGCCCTCCCGTCGGGCAGGCCACGACGACCACGCCCTCGAGCGAGCCGGCGAAATCCAGGAGCAGCCGCTCCGCTCCGCCGAACGCTCCCGAGTAGGTGGCGAACAGCACCATCGGGCGGCAGGCTAGAGGACTGACCGGGCCGAGATGAGGTACAAACTCGGCGTCAGCTCAGCGTAAGGAAAAGACCCATAGACTGCCCGTGGCGTGTCGCTCTTGGTGAACAATGCGGAGGTTCGGACCAGGGTGGCGCTCGTACACGATTTCCTGCTCGACGTGCGCGGAGCGGAGCGAGTGTTCCTCGAGCTGTCGCGGATGTGGCCCGAAGCGGACATATTCACGGCGGTCTACGACGAGGAGGGGACGGAGGGACGGTTCGCCGGCCGTCGCGTGTACAGCTCCTTCCTGCAACGGTTCAAGCCCTCGGCGCGGAATTTCCGGATGCTCCTCCCGCTGTATCCCGCCGCGATCGAGTCGTTCGACCTATCGGGCTATGACCTGGTCGTCTCCAGTTCCTCGGCGTGGGCTCACGCGGTCCTCTGCGACGAGGGCTCGGTCCACGTCAGCTACTGCCACAACCCATTCCGGTATGCCTGGAACGATCGCGACCGCACGCTCGCACTGAGGCGCAATCCCGCCACGCGCGCGTTCCTGCGCGGAGCGTTCCGGCGCTGGCGCCAGTGGGACTGGATCGCCGCGCAGCGCACGGACCGGTACGTCGCCAACTCCCGCACCACCCAGGCGAGGATCCGCGCCTACTTCGGGCGCGAGGCCAGGGTCGTCCACCCGCCCGTCGAGACGTCCCGGTTCAAGCCGGGACGTGTATGCGACCACTACGTGATCGTCTCCGAACTGATGGGCCACAAGCAGATCGACGAAGCGATCGTCGCCTTCAACCATCTCCGCCTACCGCTGATCGTGATTGGCGACGGCCCCGCCAGACGGTCGCTGCGCCGGATGGCCGGCCCGACGGTCACGTTCACCGGGAGACTTCGAGACGAGAGCGTCGCCGAGATCCTGCAGCACTCGCGAGCGCTGGTCGTGACCTCGATCGAGGAGTTCGGAATTGCCGCGGTCGAGAGCCAGGCAGCGGGCAGGCCAGTGATCGCTCGCCGGGGCGGCGGCGCGCTGGAGACCGTGATCGACGGCGTGACGGGCTGCTTCTGGTCGGGCGGCCCGGCGGAGCTCGCGGCCACGGTCCTGCGATTCGACGACGCGGGAATCGACCCGCGCGCGTGCGCAGAGAACGCGGCCCGGTTCGACGCAACGAGCTTCCGCCGCGGCGTTCTGGCCGAGGTCGACGTCGCGCTCACCAACGGATCGCGGCAGGCGCTCAACGGACGCCAGCCGCTGCCGTCCACGCGACTGGTGAGGCGCGCGGTGCGAGACGCCCACCGGTAGGGCATGCGCGCAGTTGCACTGAATGTGGCGCGCGCGGCGTTGCTGGCTGGACCGACCGTGCTTGCGTTCTTCACCGGCGGTTATTTCGAGACCCAACAGGCGGTGGCGGGCCTGGTCGCGTGGCTGCTGGTCGTGGTCGCGCTGCTCTGCTCGTCGCGTCCGCTGCCGAGCGGCCGAGACGCGTGGCTCGCGATCGGGGGCCTCGGTGCGCTCGGCGCGTGGACGCTGCTGTCGATCACGTGGGCGCCCATCGCGGGGAGCGCCTACCAGGCCGGTCAGATCGTGATGCTGTACACCGGCGCACTGCTCGCGGCGGCGATGCTGCTGCGCGGACGCACAGTCCAGCGGACGGTCGAGCCGGCGCTCGCCGCCGGAGTGCTGATCGTGATCGGCTACGGGATCTCGGAGCGACTGCTGCCCGGACTGCTGCACTTCTCGCGCTCGGTCACGGCGGAGGGCAGGCTCGAGCAACCGCTCACCTACTGGAACGCCATGGGCGAGCTCGCCGCGCTCGGGTTCGTGCTGTGTGCCCGCCTCTGTGGCGACAGCGCCCGCCCCCGGGCGCTGCGGATCCTCGCCGCCGGCGCGACCGCGCCGCTCGGCCTCGGGCTCTACCTCAGCTTCTCGCGGGGTGCTCTGTTCGCGTGCGCGGCGGGTCTCCTCGCGCTGTTCTTCGTGGCACGGCGCCGAGAGCAGCTCCTGGCGATCGGCCTGGCGATCGCCGCCGGGGCGCTGAGCTCGATCGCCGCCGCGCCGTTCCGTGGAGTCACCTCGCTCGCGGGCGCGCTGGCGACGCGCGAGCGCCAGGGGGCGATCACGTTCGTGCTGCTCGCCGTGATCGTCGTCGCGGCCGGGCTCGCCGAAGCCTGGATGGTTCGCCGGGAGCGTCCGGCGGAGTTGCGTCTGCCGCGGCACGCTGGTCTGATCGCGACGGCGGTCATCTGCGCCGGCCTGGCGCTCGCGATCGTCGTCGGTGCGCACGAGAAGTCGGGCACGCCGATCACCGCAGGCGCCGGCCGTTTCGGCACGCTCAAGAGCGACCGATACGCGTACTGGGACGTCGCACTGCGCGCTTTTGCCAGCGAGCCGTTGCGTGGCGTCGGCGCCGGCGGATGGGCGGTCTGGTGGCTGCGGGACAGAACGATCAACGACTTCGCCCAGGACGCCCATTCTTTGCCGCTCCAGACGATGGCGGAGCTCGGCGTGGTCGGACTCGCGCTGCTCGCGGTGTTCCTGGCGGGGATCGGGTTCAGCGCCCGCAAGGCGGTGCGCGCCGTCCCGGCGCTGGCCGCCGGCCCGATCGCGGGCTTCGTGACCTACATCGCCCATGCCCCGCTCGACTGGGACTGGCAGATGCCGGCCCTGACGCTCGTCGCGATCGTGCTCGGTGGCGCCCTCCTGGCCCTGGCCCAGCCGGAGGCGGCCGATCGACGATCGGAGCCGGCCGTCGTCGCCGAGCCGTCGGTCGCCCCGGTCGCCTAGCTGCGGGGTCGTTCGCTCGCCTGCTGCCCCCCGACAGGCGGGCGGCCCGGTAAACGGCGCTGTGGAAAGGGAGGGAGCGGGCGCGATCGCACCCGTCCAAAAAACCTGCATAGCACGACAATCCCGGCCGCGAATGGCGAGGCCTGTCGAGCTATGCATGAAGAGCATGCGTAGTACGACAGGGCTCGCCCCTGGCGCCGGTGTTGACGTGCCATGCAGGTTTTTCGTGACACTCTCGCCACAAAGGCGCGGGTTTGGGCGCAGGAGCAGGCCAAACCACCGCTCCGGCGACCCGCCGAAGCCCTGGCCCCGCGACCGCGCTAGCGCGTCACGCGCCCGGCTTGGTCCGCCGCCGCGCCCACCACGCCGACGGACCGGCGAAGGGCGAGCTCTTCAGCGCCTCGAGCTGCGCCTCGGCCGCAGCCAGACGGGCCTGCAGCTCCGCGACCTCGTCGCCGAGCTGGAGCTCCCGGCCGGTCGGGATCGCCGCGACGGTTCGCTGCGAGACGGCGCGCGGCGAGCCCGCCGACGTCGTCGCCGGGGCCGCCGCCTCATCCGGCTGATCCGGCTGGGCGCGCTCGCGGCGCCAGCGCGCTCCGTTGTAGTCGATCTGCTCGATCGGCTCGGCGATGCCGTGCTCCTCGCGGAAGTCGTCGATCGCCCTCCTGCACGCAGGAAGGAACGCGTAGTCATCGCTGACCAGGAAGCCGCCGACGGCCAGTCCGGGGTACAGCGCCTCCAATGTCAGGCGGGTCGCCTTGTAGGTGTCGCCATCAAGCCGGACAACCGACCACTCGCGACCGCGGAGACCGGCCATCGTCTCCTCGAAGAAGCCGGGCACGAAGTTCACGCCCTGCTCGCAGCCAAACCGAGCGAAGTAGCCCTTTACCTGTTCCAGCGAAGGCGCGAGGTAGTCAAGCCCGCTCATATCGGTCTCGAGCTCGCGGTCTTCGCTGACGCCGTTCGCTTCCGGGACCGGGAATCCCTGGAACGAATCGGCTACCCAGACGGTGCGCTCGTCCGCCCCGAGCGCATCGAGCGTGGCCCGCATCAGGATCGAGGACCCGCCTCGCCAGGATCCGGCCTCGATCAGGTCTCCCGGGACTCCGTCATTGACGACCGTCTCGACGCAGGTCTGTAGATCGTCAAGTCGCTGCAGCCCGGTCATCGTGAGCGCGTTCAGCGGCCAGTCCCGGCCGTCAGCACGCCAGCGGTACTGGTCCTCGCCGGTCAGCTCGCGCGAGAAGACACGCCGATCGCCGGTCCAGCTGATCGTCAGCGTGCCGGCGCCCGCGAGGTCGCAGAGGGCGAGCTTCAGCAGGTCTAGGTACGACGCGCGAAGCGCGACCACGTCGGGCCGCGGCCGGGAGGCGCGGATCTCGCGAGTCGGGATCTCGGCTGAGGTCTCGGAAGACATGGGCAACGGGGACCGCCAGGGTACAGCCCGCCCCGCGGGCGCCGTCACACCCCGAGGAACGAGATCACGCGCGCTAGCACCTCGTCGTCGAACGACCGATCCCAGTCGCGGCTCCACCGCACCTCGCTGCCGCGGATCCGCAGCTCGACGTCCTCGACCGCGCCGGCCGCGCGCGCGAGGCCGGCGGCGATCCCCTCGACGGTGGGCTCCACAGTGATCAGGTTCGGCGAGATCTCGGCCATGCGCTCCGGCGTCTTGTGCTCGAAGCTGTTCGTCACGGTCAGCATCCCGGCGGATGCCATCTCGATGGGCACGAGGCTTGGATGCGCCGTATACATCAGCGCCAACCCCACGTCGTGGTCGCGGAGAATCTCGGCGTAGGCCCGCTGCCCTGAGCGGGCGATCAGCCTGAGGTTTGTCCCGTCGCCGAGCGCGAGCGGCCGGCCCCCGTCGAGCGAGCCGATGCCCTCGAGCGACCAGTCGCCCTCGAAAGCGCCGTGCTCGACCGCCCGGCGGAGCGCCAGGACCCCGAGCTCGAACATGTTGCGCGCCGCGTGGGGCTCGGGTCGGGAATAGAACAGCAGCTTGCGTGGACGTCGGCCGGAGAGCTGGCCGGCCGCCGGGGGATCGACCGGGGTTATTGCGTTCTCGAACGACGCCGACTTCGCGTCCCCCGCAGCCAAGCCGTCCGCGTAGACGCCAACCCCGTGCCGGCGGAAGTAGTCGCGGAGCAGTTCGGTCGAGAACAGCGCCGAGTGCTCGAGCGCGTAGGACTCCTGCGCCAGGGCGGCGTAGCTTCCCATCGGGAAGGTGAACGGCTCGAACTCCTGGATCAGATAGACGAAGCCGTCGCGATCCAGCGAGCGTCCGGCGCTATCGGCGATGTGGGCCGTCCACCAGGTCGTGGCGATGAACCTGTCGGCGCGGCTGACCTCGAGCCCTTGCGACTCGCGGCCGAACGCGATCTCGACCCGCTCGAGCACCCCCGCGAGGCCGCTGTAGGACTCGAGCTCGCGACGCCAGGACCTCGGCAGCGGGCCGACGGGGTCGACGGTCACGACGCGAACCCTGACGCCGCGCTCCGCCAACCGCCGCGCGAGGTTGAACTTGGCGATGTAGCCGCCGAAGAAGTGCTCGAGATCGATCGTGGGGATCAGGAGGTTTACACGAGCCGGAGCGTCGTCTCGGACCGCGAGCGCGAGCGGAGCGACCTTCTCGGCCACCACCCCGGGAGCGGTTCCGCGGAGGCCCGCGAGGTCCCTGCTGGGCACCAGCGCGACCGGTGGCGACGCGCCGAGTCGCGCGCGAGATGGGAGCCAACGGCGGGCGCTCATCCGCTGCAGCCACCGCCATCCGAAGGCGTGAACGAGCATCCATTCGGCGCCCAGCGTCTCGGTCGGCCCAACCAGCTCACGTGCCCCTCTGAGCCCCAGGGTGGCCATCGAGACGAGCGAGGACTCTGCGTTCAGGAACCGCTCGAGCGAACGGAGCTTGGCCGGACTCATGCGCGGTCCGCAACGCATTCTGAGGACAGTCCCGACCGCGAGCAGCCGGCAGACGTCGACGAAGTAGTGCCACCGCCACATTTTCAGCCGTTCACGGGGATCGCGCCGGAGCGAGGCGAGTCGGTCGCCCAGGGCGGTCATCCGGTTGGCGGCGGCGTGGCCGAGGGTCGCGTTCTCGTGTTGGACGTAGTCGTACAGCGGCAGTTCGGTGAACGCGATCTCCCCGACCGCCAACGCCGTCAGAGCGATCCAGTGGTCGTGGTACTCGAGGAACTGAGCCGGCGGAAATGGGAGGGCGTACTCGAGCAGATCGGCGCGCAACAGCGATGCAGCGCCGGTCACCGAGTTGGCGACCAGCAGCGAGAGCATGTCCGAGTAGTTGTTTCGCCGGTGGTTCCAGTATGTGTTCGAGATCAGCTCCCCGCTGCTCGTGACGATCCGCGCATCGCTGTAGATGAGCTGGGCGCCGCCGATCTCGGCGAGCAGCGTTTCGAGTTTCTCCGGGTACCAGCGGTCGTCCTGGTCGGCCATCGCGACGAAATCGGCGCCGTTCGGGACCATCGACAGGGCCCGCTCGAAGTTGCGGTAGAACCCGAGCCGGCGCGGCGAGCGAGATACGACGAAGCGCGGATCGTCCCCGACCGCCTCGCGCAGGGCGTCGAATCGCTCAGGCGCGGAGCAGTCGTCGCTGATCAGGCAAACCCAGTCCTGATGAGTCTGCGCTCGGATCGAATCGAGCTGGCGCGCGAGGAGGTCGGCGGGTGGGTCGTACGTGGCCATGCAGATCGCGACCCGAGCCCCTGACCCTCGCTCCAGCGGCGCGGCGCTGACCGGCACGTGCCGTTCGACGATCGGGATCCTTGCGAGTTCTGCCACGGCCGAGCCGCCGCCTTCGAGCTCGGCTCGCAGGAGCAGCTCGCACACACCGTCGGCCGCGCCCTGGGCGACGCGGGCGATCCCCCAGAATCCGCTGTCGACGAACGGGCCGTGATGCGCCCGCGCGACATCGAGCCGCCGCGCGGCGTAGGCGAGCGGGAGCTGCTCCTCGCCGTTGACGACGAAGGCGAGCGAGCGAACGGGGCCCTCCGCCGAAAAGCACCACCCTCCGACGAATAGTGCCGTGCCGCGGCCGACCGAGAGTTCGTCCGGCAGCGGGAAGTCGAGCTGAAAGTGCAGATCGTCTCCCACGACCGGGCCAGCGTAGCGGCCCCCAGACGGGACCCTCTACACTGCCGAACTCCCGTGGAGGCTGTCTTTCTGGACATGGACCGGGTCGTGGCGTGGCTCGAGGAAAACCCGGCACGGTGGACCCTCGGACCCCACTGCGAAATCGCGAGCGATCCGGGTCAGTGGGGCCACTCGCTGGTCAACAACGCCGAGATCCTGCTCCCCTGCCTGGACGCGGCGGGGGCTCGGTCGGTGATCGAGGTGGGTGCGTACGCGGGCGACGTCACCCGGCTTCTGCTGGGCTGGGCGGGCGAGACCGGGGCCCGGGTCGTGGCAATCGATCCGTCCCCCCAGGACAGCCTCGCGGAGCTGGCGCAGCAGCGATCCGATCTCGAGCTCGTCCGTGAGACGAGTCATGAGGCCTTGCGTCACCTCCCGCGGGCCGATGCGGTGATCATCGACGGCGACCACAACTACTACACCGTCAGCGAGGAGCTGCGGCTGACCGAAGAGCAGGCGAGTGCGGTCGGCGCGCCGCTGCCGTTGCTGATGTTTCACGACGTTCGCTGGCCCCATGCGCGCCGTGATCACTACTTCGCGCCCGAGCTGATCCCGGCCGAGCACCGTCAGCCCACCGTCAACGGAGGCCTGTTCCCGGGCGATCCCGGCATCCGTGACGACGGCCTGCCCTACACGTCCGTGGCCACCCGCGAGGGTGGTCCTCGCAACGGCGTGCTCACCGCGGTCGAGGACTTCGTCGAGGCTCGCGACGGGCTGCGGCTGGCGATCGTCCCGACGTTCTTCGGTCTCGGCATCGTCTGGCACCAGGACGTCCCCTACGCGGGGGCGCTCGCCGAGTTCCTGGGACCGTTCGACCGCAATCCCGTGCTCGAGCGGATGGAGGCCAACCGCGTCATGCATCTCGCCTCGATGCATTCGCAGGCGGTGCAGAGCATGCTTCAGGGTCAGAAGATCGCGCGCCAGGACGCGCTGCTGAGGCGCCTGCTCGACTCGAACGCATTCGCAATCGCCGAACGCATATCGGCGGTCCGGCAGCGGGGAACGCCGGCCTTCTCGCGCGAGGAGGTCAGGCGGCTGCTGGAGGAGTGAGCTCGGCGCTAATCGCCGGACGGCTCACTCGTCCGACGCTCGCGGACGGTCCGGTACGCCGTGCTCATCTCTCGCAGAGGCGCGGTGATCCGCCAGCTGAGGCTGTCGGTCGCGGCTTCGAGCTGGCGCTCGTGCTCCCACGCTAATGCCTGGATCTCGTACATCTTGGATGCCGAGAGCAGCCGGGCCGTGGCCGCTTCCGCCTCGGCACGACGGGCGCGCAGCTTCCAGTCCTGCTCGACCTCGACGCCGTTCGGCATCCGGCCGTCCCACTTCTCCGCCGCCCGCATGTGGGCTTCGATCCAGGTGTCCGGATCGTCGATCACCGCCAGCGGGTAGTAGTGCGCGAGCTTCAGGTCCTCGGTGACGATCTTGCGGTCGGCGGCGCGGGCCTGCATGCAGAAGTCGAACTCGTAGCCGTAGCGCGGGCCGAGCGACTCATCGAACCGCAGCTCGCGTGCCGCCCATGCCGACAAGCCCAGTACGACACCGTCGACGGCGTCCACCTCGCCGGTACGGGGCCCGTCGCCGTTCTGGCCGGCGAGCGGGAGGCCCGGGAACTCCTCACCACCGAGCTCGTCGTCGCGATAGACCGACGACGCCCACGTCACCGTCCCCTCCCACCAGGCGATGCTGCGCACGCCGGTCGCCCCGGCGCATCCCACGACCGCCACGCGCGGGTCGCTCAGCGCGCGCCGAATCTTCTGGCAGAACTGGGGGTCGAGGATCTCGGCCCGCTCGTCGATCAGCACGAGCGCCTCGAGATCGTCGTGGGCCGCGGCCTGCTCGAGGATCAGGTTGTAGATACGAGCGACCGAGCCCGGCGAGGCCTGCGCGAACACGATCCCGTCCGGCTCGACCGCGAGGTGGATCCCCCGTTTTGCGTAGCGCTCGTAGCGCTCGGAATCGGAGATCGCGCAGCCGAAAGCGATCATCTCTCGCCCTGGGATCCGCCGGTCATCGCCGCGCGATGATATCTGCGCTCTCGTATCATCAGCGCTGCATGAAGGTCGACTTGCCCTCGGGGTCGTCGGGCGCGGCAGGGCTCCGGCGATGATCGCGTTCGGCTCATCGGTTACTGCTCCAGACACCTACGCGCGGTACGCCGAGCCCGGCTTTCGCCTTGCCGGCGAGGCGGACTCGGTGGTGCTGGCACAGCCCTCCGTCGGCTCGATCTTCCACACCTACAACGTGATCCTGGAGCAGGCCGCGGCCCACGAGGACCTGGAGGCGCTCGTCCTCGCCCACCAGGACGTCGAGATCGTCGACCCCGACTTCTGCGCCAAGGTGAGGCGGGCGTTCAGCGATCCGCTCGTCGGCGTGGTCGGCTGCGTGGGCGCGATCGGTGTGCGCAGCATCGCCTGGTGGGAGGGGTCGGTCACCTGGGCGTCGTTCATCCATCGCTATCAGGAGCTGGGAGGAGGCGACTTCCCGTCGTTGACGTGGGATCCCCAGGAGCTTCCGCCCTACGCACGTCGAGGCGAAGTCGACACGATCGACGGGCTGCTGATGGTCCTCTCGCCGTGGACCGCGCGCAACATTCGGTTCGACGAGTCGCTCGGCCTACCGCTCCATGGCTATGACTTCGACCTGTGCCTTCAGGTTCGCGCTGCTGGGCACAAGGTGCTGACAGACGATCTGCGGGTGGTCCACCACCACTCGCTGGCGCTGGTCGATGATTCAGAGCCGTACGTGGAGGCGCACATGAAGCTCGCCGAGAAGTGGGACGGACGGATGCCGGAGGTCGGCGTCGCTCCGGGGGACTGGAAGCTTCGAGCCCGGCGAGCCGAGGCCGAGGCGACGGTCATCCGCGCCCAGGCCCGCTCCTGGCAGCTGCGCATCGATGCCCGCACGAGACAGCACGAACGGGCGCTCAGCGATGTGGCCGCCAGCACGAGCCTGCGGATCACGGTACCGCTCCGCCGGTTAAAGGCGCGCTCGCGGTGATCGCGTTCGGCACGTCGATCACGGCGCCGGATGTCTACAGGCGGTGCGCGGCGCCGGGAATCAGGCTCGCCGCCGAGCCTGACTCGAGAATCATCGCCCAGGACGCGGCCGGTTCGATCTTTCGCAGCTACAACCTGATTCTCGAGCAGGCGGCGGCGCTGGAGGATCTCGAGGCGCTCGTCCTCGTCCACCAGGACGCCGAGATCGTCGAGCTAGGCTTCTGCGGGAAGCTCAGGCGGGCGCTGAGCGATCCGGAGGTGGGCGTGGTCGGCTGCGTCGGCGCCGTCGGGGTACGCAGCATCGCCTGGTGGGAGGGTTCCACCACCTGGGGCTCGTTCACGCATCGCTACCAGGAGCAGGGCGGAGGGGAGTTTCCGGCGTTCGCGTGGAACACGGACAAGTTGCCGCCGTACGCGCGGACGGGCGAGGTGGACATGGTGGACGGGTTCGTGCTCGGCCTGTCGCCCTGGACCGTCCACAACGTGCGCTTCGATGAGTCGCTCGGGCTCCAACTGCACGGCTACGACTTCGACTTCTGCCTCCAGGTTCGCGCCGCTCAGCGAAAGGTCGTGACGATCGACGCCAAGGTCGTCCATCACCACTCGCTGGAGCTCGTCAGCGACCCGGAGACCTACGTCGAGTCCCACATGAAGATCGCCGAGAAGTGGCACGGACGGATGCCGAACGTCGGCGTCGCCGGCGGAGACTGGAAGGCCCGAGCTCGGCGCGCCGAGGCCGAGGCGGCCGCGGCCCGCGCCCAGGCGATCGGCGCGCAGCTCGAGATCGATGCCCGCGAGCGCCAGCAGGACCGTGAGTTCGAGGAGCTGGTGAATAGCACGAGCTGGCGGATCACCGCCCCGCTGCGCCGCCTGAACGCGCTGCGCAGGGCGGGGCGGCCGCGACCCACCTGAGTTGCTCTTCCGCGCGAACCACGACGACCGGTCGACGCGCAAGGCGCTCGATGCTCGGAGCGCCCTCGAACGCCTGGCGCCAAAGGGATCTCGCGCGCGGGCGTCGCTGAGCGTCGGGGCAGCCACGGCTCGCGAAGTCATCACCTACGCCAGCCGTACCCATTGGCGCTGGCGGCGGGCGCGGACCCCTGGCGGAGCCGAGCCCGAGTACGCGGGGTGGCTCGACCACCACCGCCTCACGGCGCAGGAGCTCAAGGCCCAACGCGACCGGATTCGCGAGGCGGCGATCGACATCGCGGTCGACTGCCTGGTGCTGAACCGAGATCGCGGCAACGGCTTGATGCGGACGGTAACGTCGCTCAAGGGCCAGACGCTGCGCAACTGGTCGGCGCGGATCGTGGGCGGGACGGTCCCGGCGTCGCTGCTCGACAGCCGGATAACCCAGTCCAGCCGCGAGGAGTTGGACGCGCTCGGCGAGCTCGTCGCCGCCGGCCGAGGCCGCGACTTCGTGCTCGTGCTCGAAGCCGGCGACGTGCTCGAGCCGGACCTTCTGTTCCACATCGCCGCGCGCGGCTGGGACGACCCGTTCGCGGATCTCGTCCACTGGGACGACGACCTGATCGACGCGGTCGGCAACGTCCGCGATCCGCGCTTCCGCCCCAGCTGGTCCCCCGAGATGCTGCTATCGGCCAACTACCTGGGGCGCGCGTTCGCGGTGCGGCGCGAGCGGATCGCGGCGGCTGGGGGGTTTTCGGCGATTTCTCGCGATGCGCGGTACTGGGAGCTCCTGCTCGCGCTCGATCTCGACGAGCGCCACGTGGCGCGGGTGCCGCGCATCCTCCAGCACGTGCGCCGCCGACCTGCGCCCGAGCCCGCGGAGTCGACCGCGGTCGTCAGCGCCCATCTACGGCGGTCCGGCAGGGACGCCATCGTCGCCAGCGAGCACGGCGCGGTCCGGGTGAGCTGGCGAATCGACGCGCCGCCGTCGGTCACGGTCGTGATTCCCACCCGCAGCAGGGAGACCCTCCTGACCCGGTGCCTGGACGGGCTCGCGCGTACGGATTACCCGAGCATCGAGGTCGTCGTCGTCGACGGGGGCGAGCAGGACGGCGCGGCGGCGCGCTGGTATCGCCAGTGGCCTCCGGCGCTGCAGGTCCGCGCGGTTCCGTGGGAGGGGCCGTTCAACTATTCGGCTGCCAACAACCGCGGTGCCCGCGCCGCCGGCGGTGAAGTGCTCGTGTTCCTAAACGACGACACCGAGCTCACCGGGCCGCGATGGCTCCAGGAGCTCGTCGGGTGGGTCATGCAGCCCGAGATCGGCTTGGCGGGACTACAGCTGCTGGACTGCGACGGCACGATCCAGCACGGCGGCGCCGTGGTCGGGATGAACGGATTCGCGGGTCACCTGTTCGCCGGCATGGCGCCGGGTGCGGACAGCCTGCTCGGCTCGACGATGTGGTACCGCAACTGCCTGTCGGTTACCGCCGCCTGCGTGGCGATCGAACGGAGCCTGTTCGAGCGGATCGGGGGCTTCGACGAGCGCTTCGTCTTGTGCGGCAGTGACGTCGTGCTCGGGCTCGATGCCCGCTTCTACGGCCGCCGCACCGTGTGCTCGCCGTACGGCGGGGTACGTCACCTCGAGGGGGAGACCAGAGGTCGAGACATTCCCCCGGAGGACTTCTTCTCCAGCTACTGGCGCTATCAGCGGTGGCTTCGCGGCGGCGATCCGTACTTCTCGCCCAACCTCTCGCTCCAGAGCACCGAGCCGCGCCTGCGCGACCCCGAAGAGCCCGAGCCGATGGCGGTCGTCGGGGGCGCTCTGAACCGGAGCTTCTCGGTCTTTCGCCAGAGATCCGATGAGCAGGAGACGAGCTTCCTGGTCCAGGCCTGTCGCGCCGACAGCGGGCTCGCGCAGCGCGTCCGCAGTGCGAATCACGGCGAGGCGCTGCACGTCCGGTCGGTCAACTGGTTCCTGCCCGACATCGACAGCCCGTTCTACGGGGGGATCAACACGGCGCTGCGGATCGCCGACGTGCTGGCCCGCGAGCATGGGGTCGAGAACCAGTTCGTGCTGTTGGCAGACGCCAACGAGCGCTACGTACGGTCGGCGCTGAGGGCCGCGTTCCCCGCCCTCGGCGACTCGCTGATCGCCTTCAGCAATGGCCGGGTCGGGCCCAATCTGGACACGATGCCGGCGGCGGATGTATCGATCGGCACCCAGTGGCACACCGCCTACATGGCGGCCAGCTTCCCCCACACGACCCGCCGGTTCTACCTGATCCAAGACTTCGAGCCGCTGTTCTACCCCGCCGGATCCAATTACGCGCTCGCCGAGGAGACCTATCGGCTCGGCCTGTACGGCATCTGCAACACCGAGCACATGCTCGGGCTGTACCGCGATCGCTACGGCGGCGAAGGGACGTCGTTCATGCCGGCGGTCGACGGATCGGTGTTCCATGCCGGCGGCCGCGCCGGCGCGCGCGCGGGCGAGCCGGTGACGATCTTCACCTACGCCCGTCCGGGACACTGGCGCAACTGCTGGGAGCTCGCCTCGCTCGCGCTCCAAACGGTCAAGCGGCGGCTCGGCGAGCGGATCCGGATCGTCACGGCAGGGTCGTGGGCCCGCCCCGACGACCTCGGCCGGGGGATCGAGCACCTAGGCCTACTGGACTACCGCGAGACCGGCGATCTCTATCGAGCCTGTGACCTCGGGCTAGTGCTGACCGTCTCCGAGCATCCGTCCTATCTCCCGCTCGAGTTGCTCGCCTGCGGCACCCCCGTCGTCGCGTTCGACAACCCGGCCGGCGACTGGATCCTGCACCACGAGCAGAACTCACTTCGTTGCCCCCGGACGGTCGACGGCTTGATCGAGGCGATCGAACGGATGGCGACCGACGCTCCGCTGCGTGAGCGGCTGGCGCGACAGGGGATCGCCGACATCGCGGCCAACCACGGCGACTGGGATGCGGCGCTCGCCGGGATCTACGGCTATCTGTGCGCTCCGGGTCAGGGTTGAAGGTCGCGGCGGGCCGCTTCGCTGAACGGCAACTCCGTCGCGTGATCGCCGACGACGGCGAACACCTGGATCCGGGCGTGGCTCCCGGGCCCATCCCCGGGGGCGAGGCCGAACCCGAGTAGCGACGACGGTGACCCGAGCGCCCTGGCGACGGGGACGTTCTTCTGCACGCTCGGCTGGACGGCGAACAGCCGCCCACCGGAGAACAGCAGGAACCAGTCGACGGGCGCGTGTGTGCTCGCGTTCACGGCCCATCCGCCGATCAGCAGGGGCTTGGTCGACGGCGTGACCACGGTGACGGCTCCCCGCGCGACCCCCGGGGATACGGTCACGTGCCTTCCAAGTGACCAGGAGATCGTCTCGTGTCCGCCGGATCGCTCGAGCCGGCCTGTCACCGCCCCCTGATACCGCTGGACGACCAGCGGATAGAAGCCGGGGAACGTCCTGCTGCTGCGGGCGATGGCGAGCCCGTCGGGTCCGCCGAGCATGGCGATCCGCGCCTTGAGCGGGGCTGGGGGATTCGCGAGCCCGAGGGCGTCGAGGACGGGCCACTGCCGCGGCTGGACCGCAAACGCGGTCTGGCCGGCGCTCACCCCGCGCCATACGGCCTCGTCGCCCTGACCCCAGGTGTAGAGGGGATGCTGGCGCTTGAAGTAGATGCTGAGCGTCGACTGGTGAAGCCGCGCGTCGGCCGACAGCACGAGTGGCATCTCCACCACGGGGTCGTTGCCCGCGATGTTGTCGAGGTACTGCGCGACCTCGCGGTAGGGCGGCCGCTGGTTGTTGGCGTCGACGCTCTGGACACCGATCAAGACGAGCAGCGCACCCATCGCCGCGATCGCGCCCGTCGCGATCCAGGTCGGCGCGGCTCTGGCCAGCGCACCGATCAGCAGCGCGAGGACGATGATCAGCGCCGGTGTCGAGGCGCTCAGCTCGCGGTCGGCGCTCCACAGGTTCGTGCCGAGCAGGGCGTAGAGAAGCAATCCGATCGGGGTGGCGGCGGCAAGGATGATCATCAGCCCGGCTTCGGAGCGCAGCGACGGCACTCGACCGAGCGCCGCTGGACGATGCACGACCGCGGCGACGGCCAGCCCGGCGAGGACCGCGAGCAGGAACAGGCCCACGGTGCCGGGTAGCGCGGCGAGCCCGATGAACGGGCGGCCGATCACTGTGCTGAGCTGGAAGTTGAAGAACGAGCCGACCGTCAGCGAACTGAGCGCGTTGAAGATCGCCACGCCGGAGTTGTGCCGTTGGTGGAGGTAGCCGGGCAGCCACGGCAGGTAGCCCACGACCACTGCGGCTTCGGCGATCAGGAGCGCGCGCCGGCTCTCCGGCCGCGTCCAGAGCGCCCACACGGCCTGGGCCAGCAGCACGAACACCGCCGTGTAGTGAGCCCACACAGCGGCGCACGAGGCGATCGCATACACCACCCACCAGCCCCGCCCTTTCCCGTCCGTGGCCCACAGCAGCGCCACCGTCGAGAGCGTGACCAGGAAGGTCATCGTCTCGTAGGCACGGGCCTCGGTCGAGTAGAAGATCGCGAACGGGCTGAGAACGAGGATTCCGGCCGCGAGCAGACCGATGCGGCTGCCGGCGACCCGCCGGCCGAGGACGAAGATCAGCGGGATCATCGCCGTGCCGAGCACGAGCGACGGGACGCGGATCAAGACAGTTCGGTCCCCGCCGAACTGCACAAACGGCCAGGCGAGGAAATAGTGCAGCGGGGGGGTGATCGACGTCGTGTAGACCTGGTGCCACACCCCACGCAGCCCGTTCTCCGTGTCGATCGCGTACGTGTATCGCTCATCGCCAAACAGGCTCTGGTTGACGCCGATCACGCGGAGCACAAAGCCGAATACAGTCAGCGCACCGAGCGACAGCGCGACCGTCCGCGAGCTGAGCTCCCTCGATTGGCCCCGCACGTGTGCAGCGGCGGACCGCCACCGAGCGCCTGTGACGCCGACGCCCTGGCGTTCGGCTGGGACCGTCGTCTCCGCCACGCCGCGATCGTATCGGAGGGTAATCGGCGCCCGCGTCGGCTGCCCGCGCCGCATTCAGCGACGAGCGCGTCCCGCGGCGACGAGGCTCGCCACCACCGCCAGTTCCACGGCGGTCAGCAGCAGACGGCTTGCCGCGGCGACCGAAACCGCAGCGGCGGCCGGGATGTGCCGGGCGAGCAGAACGGCGAACACGCCCTCGCGCACGCCCAGCCCAGACGGAAAGATGAACGCGACCATCGCGACCACCCACGAGAGCAGAAAGGCCAGCCCGACATAGACGACGCTGCCGACGCGGGCGCCCGCCACCGCTCGGACACCCAGGCCCGTTCCGGCCGCGAGTAACGCCATCGCCACCGTGAACCAGGCGAGCACCACGGCGACGCGGAGACGCGTGAGCGGAATCAGGGTGCTGGCTCTCCCGAAGCGCTTCAGCAGGCGCTCCGCCCCGTGTTCGAGGACCACCGGATCGAGCACGACGACTCCGAACGGCACCGCGACGACGATCCAGTACCACGGCGACCACCCCGAACGGTTGGCGACGAGCAGAAACACGGTCGCTCCGACGGCTGCCGGGACGAGCATCGCGACCTGCTCGTAGGCGCTCGCGGCGACCGAGACCTGCCCCGAGATGCCCGCCTCGCGTCCGAGCACGACGCGCCCAGCGAACATCACGACATTGCCAGGGACGTAGCGCCCCAGCAGGGACCGGGCCCAGATCGACATCACCCGCCGGCGCTGGACTCGCTGATCGCCGAGGGTCTCGATCAAGCGCGTGTAGCCCATGCCCCAGCCCAGGTCGAACAGCGCGAGCACGACGACCGCGAGCGCCAGGTGGCCCCAGTTGACCTGCCATGGATAGCTGGCGGCCTTGGACCATCCTCCCGCCACGCCCCAGACGAGAAACGCCGCCACCAGCGCAGCCGCCAGCAGTGCTCCCGCTCTTCGGGCCGTGCTCACCGGCGTGTCCGCGCCAGCACGCCCTGCCAGGGAAACAGCGAAACCCAGCGCACTGGCTCCGCCTCGGCCGCGATGAGCCGTCGAAAGCCCCGAGCGCTCCAGGTCCACGCGTGGCCGGGGGTGGACCCGAGCCGGGACACGTACCTGCCGGCCGCGAGGTTTCCGAGCCGGAAGAACGGCTCGTGCGGCACGGTCACGAAAAGGTGGGCCGCGCTCACCCTCGAGAGCTCACGCAGCACGGGCAGCGGCTCGGGCACGTGCTCGAGCACCTCGGTGCAGACCACGAGCTCGAAGCTGTCGTCGGCGAACGGCAGCACCCGCAGATCGCCCTCGAGGACGCGTATCTTGGGATTGCGCTCGCCGAGCGTCCGTAGAGCCTCAGCGCGTCCGTCGACCGCGGTGATCTCCTTCGTATCGAGCGCGCGGGCGAGCCATTCGGTCACGTATCCCTCGCCGCAACCCGCGTCGAGGATGGTGGCCGGACGCAACGGTTGCAGCTCCGCCAGCATCCGCGCCCGGAAGCGCGAGAGCAAGCGACGCTCCACGCCGCTGCGCTGCGTGTACTTAGCGGCGTTGTCGGTCTGCTGCCCGAAGCTGTCGGTGTGCACGGGGGAGACATGCGAAGATAGCGCCGATGACCGGACCAGCCTTCGCGGACCGGGCAGAGACGGCGACTGTCGCGTCGGTGGGCCTCTCGGTGGTCATCCCCGTCCTCGACGAGCGGGAGTCGCTGCTTCCGCTGTTCGCCGAGATCGAGGCGGCGTGCGACCGGCTCGACTGCACGTGGGAGGTCGTGTGGGTGGACGACGGGTCCACCGACGGCTCAGCCGACGTACTCGAGCAGCTGGCGTTGACCCATGACAACGTGCGCCTGGTCCGGCTACGACGCAATTTCGGTAAGTCGGCCGCGCTCCGGGCCGGTTTCGTCCAGAGCCGGGGGGACATCGTGGCCACGATGGATGCCGACGGACAGGACGATCCCGCGGAGCTGCCGGCGCTCGTGGCGCGGCTGAAAGAGGGCTACGACGTGGTGTCTGGGTGGAAGCGCCAGCGGCAGGACCCGCTCTTGAAGCGGTGGAGCTCGCGCCTCTTCAACGCGACGTCCGCGCGGTTGTCGGGCGTGCCGCTTCACGACGTCAACTGCGGGCTCAAGGTCTACCGCGGCGACGCCGTCCGGGAACTGGATTTCTACGGCGAGCAGCACCGGCTGATTCCCATTCTCGGCTTCCAACGAGGCTGGAGGGTCGCCGAGCTGCCCGTCCATCACCGCGCACGCACGCACGGGCGCTCAAAGTTCGGGACCGAGCGATATGTGCGCGGCCTGCTCGACCTTTGTGGTGTCGCGCTGATCGGCCGCTACCAGTACCGGCCGCTACATCTGTTCGGCGGGGCCGGTCTGGCGTGCGGGCTGGTGGGAATCGTGCTGTGCCTGTATCTCACGGTGGAGCGGATCACGGGCCACGAGATCGGCAATCGACCACTGCTCGATCTGGGCATCCTGATGATCATCGCTGGCATCCAGTTCTTCACGATCGGACTGCTAGCCGAGATGATCACGGCTACCCGGCAGGACGTCCGAGCCGCCGCGAACACGCAGCTCGTCGAGCGGGTCGTCGAGCGAGTCATCGGGCGCGGCGAGCAGAGCCCCGCCCCGGCGGGCGAGCGGAGGCCCGGCTAGCGGTCGCCGCTGGGAGCGCGATTGGCGTCGTAGTCCCAGTAGCCGGAGAAGTCCTTGCGGGTATAGGCGACGCTCGTCGGGTCCTGCGGGGCGTGCCATTCCGAGAGCGGCCCGAGGTAGTACTGCCCGACTCCGACTCCCGTCCCGGCGCCGAGCAGCCCCGGCGGCGTCGTGTCGAAGTTCTCCCGCCAGTAGCGCTCGGACCAGAACAGGGCGCAGTAGTCGGTGAGGACGTACTCGTCGATGAACATGTACCCGCGTTCGGTGAGGTGGGGCCACAGGTTTTTGACGCACGCGTCGAGGCTGGACTGGTAGTCGACGTCGACGAACGCGAGCACGATCGACTCACTGTGTCGGGGAAGGACGTCCTCGAACCAGCCCTTGCGGAAGGTGACGCGGTCGATCGCCCCGTACCGGCGCACGTTCGAGCGCACCGTCTCCAGGTCCGCCCGCAGGAACCCCGTCCACTCTGGGCGTGCGTACCTGTCGTTCCCCTTCGGCGCCGGCAGCCCCTCAAAGGAGTCGTAGGCGATCAGCTGGCGCCCGACGATGTCGCACACGAGCGATAGGTTCGCGGTCGAGCCGCCGAGGAAGCAACCGCACTCGACGACGACCCCGTCGAGGTCGTGGGGAACCTCGAGCAGCTTCACGGCCATCGCAAGGTGCGCCTTGTACGACGTCGCCGTGTTGACGGCTCGAGTCGTGCGCAACATCCGCAGCGCGAGCCGAAACCTCCCCCTCCAAGTGAGGCCGTACGCCGGATCGATGTGCGGATCCAGGAACAGGTAGAAAACGGTCGAGGGGAGGGTGAGGAGCTCCCACAGGCGGGCCAGCCGCGGCCCCAGCCGTTGGTGCGCGAATTCGCGGCGCCACCGGCGGTACCGGCGATACGACGCCCGCAAGCTTCGGCGCCTCAGCTCGCCAGGGGCGGGTAATCCGCCGGGAACGCCGAGGGGCCGAAGAACCAGCACTCGACGGCGTACCGCGTCTCGGTCATCTCGGGCGACGCGCCGGTGGCGTGCAGGAACAGCTCGTCGAAGAGGAGCGCGTCGCCGGGGTCGAACCGGGGCCTGGTGACTCCGACGTCGCCTGCGGATTGCTCGACTACCGCCTGCGACACAGACCAGTCGAACACCGCCCCCTCGGTGCCAGTGGGCACGACGTGGTCGATCCTCTTCGGAACGAGGTCAAGTCCGGGGGCGACGTCGCCGCAGCGCGACAGCGAGAGCCAGAGGTTCAGGGCGCGGACGTCGCCGAGGAACGCGCCGTCCTGGTGCCAGAAGCTGATGCCGTAGTCGGCATCGGGATCGGCCTTCACACGGCGCAGCGTGGACTTGTTGACCGAAATCGCCGGACGCTCGCCCAGATAGCCGGTAGCGAGCTCCAGGAATCCCGCCCGGCCGAGGAGTGCGAACAGATCGGCCGCCACGCGAGGGGAGTCGGCGATCCACATCCCGTTCGGATCGCTCACCATGAACCGCTCGAGCCCGAGGTCGTAGCGCGAGTCGGGCACGAACTCCTCGAAGTAGCCATCGCCGGCGGGCTCGCCGGCCCTCGCCGCCTCGCGGGTCCCGAACGCGCGCTCCATCTCACCGCGGAACTCGTTCGCCTCGTCTGGATCGACGAGACCTCGGACCAGCAGACAGCCGTGGCTGAGGATGGCGGCGCGCAGCAACTGCGGCGAGAGCTCTTCCCGTCGCACCTGGGGCACGCCCGCATCGGTGGCGAATGCGCGGCCGTCCGGTGTCGGGTGTTCGGCGCCCGGCCCCTCCCGTGCGACCATCGCGAGCCCCGCTCGGTGGCGAGCTGAGAGCGCCCGCCGATCCGCCGTGGGATCGGGGTTGGCGCGAGACGGCGCGCACAGTCGATCGATCTCCCCCAGGAGCTCCTCGAGACTCTCGGTCGGGGCCGGCTCGGCCAAGACCGGACCCGCCGCCGGCGCCTCGCCGCCACGCTTTCGCGAGCGAAAGAGCATCGGATTTCGACGATATCACGGCCACTCGAAGGCGATCGTGGCGGGTTGCCGGCCGTCAGGCGCGCCGCCGGGCCTTGCGCCACGCGTTGATCCTGCGCAGCGGAGCCGTGACTCGCCAGCTCGCGGTGCCCGTCACCTGCTCGAGCCGGCGAGCATGCGCGGCGGTGCGCGCGTCGGCCTGGAGCAGCGTCGCGGCGGCCGTCAGGCGCGCCACCACCGCCTCGGCCTCGGCCCGGCGGGCCCGCTGCTGCCAATCGGAGTCGTCTTTGCACTCCGTCGCCCGGCGATCCCATTTCTCGGCTGCGCGCATGTGCGCCGCGATCCACGGCTCGCCGTCGCCCACCAGCGCCAGCGAGTGGTGATGGGCGACCTTCAGGTCGGCCGTGATCACCTTCCGGCTGGCTACGCGGACCTGCTGGCAGAAATCGAAGTCGTAGCCGAAGTGGGGTCCTAGCGACTCGTCGAACCGTATGTTTCGTACGGCCCACGGTGACAACGCCATCAGCAGCCCGTCGACCGTATCCACCTCGACCATCGGCGGATGCGAGGACGGAGTCGCTCCGTTGGACGCGAATGGCCGAAGCTCTCCTCCTCCCAGCTCCTGGTAGCGGTGCACGTAGGAGCCGACCGTCGTCGAGCCATCCCACCAGGCGATGCTGCGCGCCCCGATCGCGCCGACGCAGCCAACCACGGCGATGTCCGGATCCCGGAGCGCCTCTCTCAGCTTTGGGCCGAGGCGCGGAT
The DNA here is from genome assembly GCA_963810015.1 of uncultured Solirubrobacterales bacterium. GTDB lineage: Bacteria > Actinomycetota > Thermoleophilia > Solirubrobacterales > Solirubrobacteraceae > Palsa-465. The sequence continues at coordinate 256,844 of CAWEMC010000024.1, read as the reverse complement.
CGAGGATCTCGGTGTCCTCGTGGAGCAGCACGAGCGCTTCGAGGCCCTCGCAAGCCGCCGCCTGGTCGAGGATCAGGTTGTAGCTCCGAAAGATCGAGCCGGCGGCCTGAACCGCGAACACGCGGGAGTCTGGCTCCCTGGCGAGCCGGATTCCCCGCGCGGCCCACTTGTCATAGGCCGGCGGCGAGATTATGGAACAGCCGAACGCGATCACCGTTGACTAACTTCTGCGCCTGTGGGAAGACCCCGAGCGCCGGCCGGCGAGATGACGCCTGAAACGGTCAGCCCGCCGGTGGATGCGGTCGCCGTCGGCAGCCACCGGCCCTGGCGTAACCGTGCAATCAGCAAGCCCGCGGTCGTTGCGTGGGCCGGGCTCGCTGTGTTGCTGGTCGGTACCGGCGGCTTCCTGTACTACATCGCTCGCGGTACCACGTTCTGGTTCGATGAGTGGGATTGGATCGCCTATCGTCGGGGGTCTGACGTCGGGACATTCCTGAGGTCGTACAACGGCCACTTCTCGCTGATCCCGATCGCAATCTACCGGCTGCTTTTCGCGACGGTCGGGCTCGCCAGCTATGGCCCGTACCGCGCCGTCGCCGTGATCGCGCACCTCGTTTGCGGTGCGCTCGTGTTTGTCTACGCACGACGACGGATCGGGAGCTATCTGGCCCTTTGCGCGGCGGCGTTGATCCTGCTGTTAGGTGCGGGTTGGCAGGACGTCATCTGGCCCTTCCAGATGGCGTGGCTCATCTCGCTCGCGGCCGGGCTCGCCGCGCTGATCATGTTGGACCGCCGAGATCGCACCGGCAACGTCGCTGCGGCGTGTCTGCTCGGGGTATCGCTCGCGAGCTCCGGGGTCGGCGTCGTCTTCGCGCTAGGGCTGGTCGTGGACGTGGGGCTGGTGCGCCGTCGGTGGCGCGACGCGTGGATCGTCGCCGCCCCCCTCGCCCTGTATGGGCTGTGGTGGCTGACATATCAGGGCGGCACGACGCTGTCTTCCGCTCGACTCGTGCCGCGGTTCGTCGCGGACTCGGCCGCCGCCGCCGTGGGAGGCCTGGCCGGCGCCACCGCCCCTCGCCCCACGAGCCTGGTGACCATGAGCGGCGAGCTCCTGACCTGGGGTCGGCCGCTCGCCGTGGTCGCCCTGGCCCTCATCATCTGGCGCCTGATCCGCGCATGGCCTCCGTCACCTCGGGTGGTGACGCTGGCGACGATGCTCGGCGCGTTCTGGGTGCTCACGGCGTTCACCCGGGCGTCGATCATCGGGGGGTCCCAAGCGTGGCAAAGCCGGTACGTGTACGTGGCCGCACTCCTGCTGGTCCTGTTGGCCGTCGAGCTCTTGCGCGGGATCTCGGTCTCACGCCCCGTCGCCCTGCTGATCGGCGCCGGCGTGGCGGTGGCAGTCGTGCTGAACGTCGCCAACTTCCGCAACGCGGCCTTCGACCTGCGCGCCACCGCGAAGATCACTCGCGCCGACCTCGGTGCGCTGGAGATCGGGCGACCGCTCGCCGCGCCCGATTACGTCCTGCGTGGGCTGCCGGGCAGCCCGTTCCTGGCGATCCGTGCGGACGCGTACTTCGCTGCCGCCAAGGCGTTCGGAACGCCCGCCTCGACGCCGACGCAGATCGCCGCCGATCCGGACGGCGCCCGCCTCGTCGCGGACCAGGAACTGATCCACATTCACGCGATCGCGCCGCACCCCGCAAGCGGCCATCTAGCGGTTGGGCCGCGGCCGCCGGTCGTCTTCGCCTCCGGGGCGGTGACGGGCCGAGGCTCGTGCGTTCTGCTGAGGAGCGGCAACGGCGCCGCCGCCAGGAGCGAGATCGCCGTGAGGGGTACATCACCCCGACTCGTGATCACCGCACAGGGTGGACCCGCCACCGTCGGCGTGCGCCGCTTCGCGGCCCAGTTCCAGTACGTCGGGACCGTGCTCCCCTCGACGCGCTCGACGGTTCGGATCGGGCCCGACCTTTCAACGCGGCGGTGGGACGTCCTCGTCGTGGCCGCCTCGCGCGCGAGCGTATGCGGACTGAGCTAGCGACCTGTTCCTGCGGCGTGCAAGTCGAGTTGCCGTTGGTAGCCTGCATGCCACTCGGCTGACCGCGGTCGAGTCCTCAATTACCCCTTACCGTGCCTGACACCGACGCTGCCAATCGAGCCACTCTCTATTCGCCCTCACGTGACGCGGACGGCGGTGGTCGGCGCGCGCGGGCGGTTGATGGGCCTGTCGTGATCGAGGTGCGGGACCTCGACAAGACGTTCCAGATCCCCAAGCACAAGGTCGACACGTTGAAGGAGCGTGTCGTGCATCCGTTGAGTCGGGGGGAGTTTCGGGAGTTGCGGGCGCTCCGAGGGATTTCGTTTGACGTGCGGCAAGGCGAGTTTTTTGGGATTGTGGGTCGTAATGGTTCGGGTAAGAGCACGTTGTTGAAGGTGATGGCGAGTATTTATCGGGCGGATCGGGGGCGGGTTCGGATTGCGGGGCGGTTGGCGCCGTTTATTGAGTTGGGGGTGGGGTTCAATCCGGAGTTCACGGCGCGGCAGAATGTGTTGTTGAATGGGGTGATGATGGGGTTGAGTCGGCGGGAGGCGGGGTCGCGGTTGGATCGGGTGATTGATTTTGCGGGGTTGTCGGAGTTTGTGGATTTGAAGTTGAAGAATTATTCGTCGGGGATGATGGTGCGGTTGGCGTTTTCGGTGATGGTTGAGGCGGATGCGGATATTATGTTGGTGGATGAGGTGATTGCGGTGGGGGATGCGTCGTTTGCGCAGAAGTGTATGGATGTGTTTCGGGAGCGGCGGCGGGTGGGGAAGACGTTGGTGTTGGTGACGCATGATATGGGTACGGTGCAGAATTTTTGTGATCGGGCGATGTTGATTCATGATGGGGAGTTGCGGTTTGTGGGGGATCCGGAGGAGGCGGCGTTGCGTTATTTCCGGTTGAATTTTGGTGGTGGTGGGGGTAATGGTGGGGGTGGTGTGGGGGCGGTGCCGGATGTGAATGTGAGTTTGGTGGATGTGTGGTTGGAGAATGGGGCTGGTGAGCGGGTGGAGAATGTTGAGCAGGGTGAGCCGATTGGTTTCAACCTGATCGTCGAAGCCCGACGCGAGCTCGTACGACCGGCGTTCGCGTTTCACGTCCTCAACGAAGACGGAATCTGGGTGTTCGGGTTCGGCAGGACGCTGTCCGTCCTCGCGGGCGGCGACCGGATCGCGTCCGGCCAGCGGATCACGATCAGCGGCCAGGTGGGGAATCCCCTCCTTCCCGGCCGCTACGCGATCGGGTGTTGGATGTCGCGCGACCGCGAAGAGGGCGACCAGGCCCTGCACGTGATGCGACTGCTCGACTTCTTCGTCTTCGGCACGAAGGGCGGGGCCGGAAGCGTTCGTGCGCGCGCCGACGTCGAGGCCGTCATCGATCCTCCCGGCGTTTAGGGCCCAGGCGTTCGCTTCCGTTCGCCCGTGAGCGCTTCCCAGGATCAGCAGGCCTTCCCGATGACCGCGCGACCGACGCAGGAGCTCGTGGCGTCACTCGAGCGCCTGATGCCCTCGACGCTGCCGGTCGGCAGGGACGGCGCGGTCTTCTGCTTTGGCTACTGCTTTCACCGGCGCGAGACCGTCACGCAGCTCGAGATCATCGTCGACGGCGTGCGGCAGCGTCCCGCCGCCTTCGCGATGCCACGCCCGGACGTGTTGCGGATGCTTGGCCACGAGGCGAGTTACCGCAGCGGTTTCTGGGCCACGATCCCGGCCCGGGCCGGCGCGCACTCCGGAGCGATCGAGCTGCGAGTCGCGGTCCGGCTTGCGAGCGGAACCGAACTGATCTCCGACCTCGGGTCGATCGACGTCGTCGAGCTGGCGCCGGTGCCCAGGCTCGAGGCGCCCGACGGCCGATCCGGCGGCGATTTGATCGCGATCTGCATGGCCACGTTCGAGCCGGACATCGAGCTGTTCGCTGCCCAGATCGACTCGCTGCGCGCGCAGAGCGATCGCCGGTGGATCTGCCTGATCAGCGACGACTGCTCGAAGCCTGAGCATTTTGAACAGATCAAGCGAGTGCTGGGAGCCGATCGCCGGTTCGTGCTGTCCCGGTCCGGCGAGCGGCTGGGGTTCTATCGGAACTTCGAGCGAGCGATGAGAATGGTCCCGCCCGAGGTGCAGCTGGTGGCGTTGTCGGATCAGGACGATCGCTGGCACCCCGAGAAGCTCGAAGTCCTGCGGCGTGCGCTCGGCGAAGCGCCACTTGTGTACTCGGACCAGCGGCTGGTCGACGCCGAGGGAAACGTGCTCCGAAACACCCTCTGGGAGGGCCGGAGCAACAACTACAGCAACCTGGCCTCGCAGCTCGTGGCCAACACGATTACGGGCGCGGCGATGCTGATGCGACGCGACGTGGCGGAGCTTGCGCTTCCGTTTCCGGACGGACCGGGCTTCATGTTCCACGACCACTGGATCGGTCTCGTCGCGATGGCGACGGGGGAGATCGCGTTCGTCGACCGCCCGTTGTACGACTACGTTCAGCATGGCGGAGCGATCTTCGGCGACGTCACCCACGGCGAACGAGATTCTGCGGCCGTCGCGAGCGATCGACGGCCACGACCGAGCACGGCGCGATGGCGGGCATGGTTCAGCCGCTGGAGGGCTGCGTACTTCTACGGATACCTCTCCCGTGACGTCCTGGCGCGAACGGTGCTGATCCGCTGCTCGGCGAGCCTTACTCCGCCCAAGCGCCGCGCTCTGCAACGGTACGTCGACAGCCCGCGCTCGCCGCTGGCGTTCGCATGGCTGGCGGTTCGTCCGCTGCGCACCGTGCTCGGCCATACCGAGACGCTCGGCAGCGAGGCGGACCTGACGCGCGGGATTCTGTGGCGGTGGCTGATCGTCATCCGGGCAAGGCGGGCGAAGTTCCCAGGGCGCACGAACTACGACGCGAGCCTTCCGGACCCCGCGACCTTCGACCAACGACGACTCCGCCGCTGGCGCGCACGGATCTGATGCCGGCCGAATGGCCCGCGTGCGCTCGCGCCGGCTGCGGTGGCTCAGGCGTTCATGGAGCCGGCGCGGACACGTGTCTCGCGCACCTGGCCGAGGACGAGCTCGCCGCCGCCGTGGAGCGGTGCCGATCGGAGCCGCTCGACGCGCGTGGCGTTACGCTCGGGCCAGCGCTCCTCTCGCGCGTTCTCACCGAGCAGCGCGTCCTCGCAGCGGGCGCTCGTTTCGACGACGCCATGTTCCGAGGCCTGGCCGGCTTCGGACGGACTGTGTTCGCGGGGCCGGTGACGTTCAGAGGCGCCCGGTTCGAAGGCGATGCCACGTTCGACAAGGCCAGGTTCGAGCGCGGCGCAAACTTCGAAGGCGCGGCGTTCGAGCGCGTCGCGGCCTACCGCGAGGCGACCTTCGCCGGTCCGGCGCAATTCCGGGGCGCCCGCTTCGGGGGCTACGGACTGTTCGAAACGACGACCTTCGACGGCGAGGCGATATTCGAGCTCGCGGCGTTCGATGGCGTTGCGAACTTCGAGCGTGCCGCGTTCGTCGGCGCTGCCAGCTTCGAATCGGCGACGTTTGCCGGCTACGCCGGGTTCGGGCGCGCCCGGTTCGGCGATCGCACGGCGTTCGACGGAGCCAGGTTCGACAGCGTCGCTTGGTTCGGGGAGACGCGGTTCGAGGGCGCGAGCGAGCTCTCGTTCGGGCGCGATCGGGCTCGCGCGCCGTCCAGGTTCAGGACTCTGGCCGGGTTCGAACGCACTGAGTTCTCGGGACCGGTGACGTTCGAGGCGGCCGAGTTCCAGGGTCACGCCGTGTTTGAGGGGGCCGCCTTCAACCACTACGCGGGTTTCGGTGAGGCCGTCTTCGATCTCGGGGCGGAGTTCGAGCGGGCGACGTTCGCGGGAGATGCGGCGTTCAGCGCGGCGACGTTCGAAGGCGCCGCGATTCTGGGCCCGATGCACGTTGGCGGGACGGTCGTGCTCGACTTCGGCGTATACCGAGCTGCGGCGATCGTCGATGTCAGCGCGGCCCGGATTTCGTGCGTCGGGACCCGCTTCCTGGACGGCGTCAACCTACGCGCGTCAGGAGCCGAGGTGGCGCTGGACGACGCCCGCTTCGCGGGGCGCTCAGTCGTGGCGGCCGGTCGGGTTGGCGTCGCAGACCGGACGCCCGAGCCCCGCCTCGTCTCACTTCGACGGGCGGACATCGCCGAACTCGTCCTCGCCGATCTGGACCTCAGCCCCTGCCTGTTCGCGGGTGCTCGCGGGCTCGAGCGACTACGCATCGACGGTGTGCTTCGTCTCGCCCCGGCACCAACCGGGTGGCGACGCCGGGGCCGGCTTCCCTGGAGATGGACACCGCGGCTGACGATCGCCGAGGAGCACAGGTGGCGGGCCCGCCAGGGGGAGCGTGGCGAGGGTTGGAATTCGGCGCCGTGCAGGAGTGAATGGCTGTCGGAGTCCGAGTCGCTGCCAGATCAGCAGGACATCGACGCCGGCGAGGTGGCGGCGATCTACCGTGCGCTACGGGACGGTCGCGAGCACGGCGGTGACAGGAGCGCGGCGGACGACTTCCACTACGGGGAGATGGAGATGCGGCGCAACGACCCGGGACGATCGCGCGCCGAGCGCGTCGTCCTCTCGCTTTACTGGCTCAGCGCCGGATACGGACTGCGGAGAAGCCGTGCGCTGGGCGTCCTGCTCGCCGCCGCCGTTCTCGTCCGCCTCTGGTCTATCTTCCGTGACCGCCGCGATGCCCGTGCGTGACCCCGCGATCGAAACTGCGCCCACACTTCCCGGAGGCGGCATCGGCTGGCCGGCCGCCGGCGCGCTGGTGCCCCGGACGCCGGTGATCGTGACCGGCTGGGTGCTGGGGGCCGAGGGGCCGATGAGCGCGGCGATGCTGCTGGTCGACGACAAGGTGACCGAGGTGCGGCTCGGCAACAATCGTCCGGACGTGGCCGCGCTGCACCCCGATGTGGCGCACGCCGAACAGTCCGGGTGGGACGCGATCATCGACCTCCGCGATGTGCATGGGCCAAGCGTCAGCCTCACGCTCGTCGCGCGGACGGCTCGGGGCGACTGGGTCGAGATCGACACCTCGGAGCTCAGGGTCGAGCCGCAGGCACGTTCGGACGGACGCCACGCGGCGTTCACGATCACTCAGAACGAATCGACCTTCTTGCCGCTGTGGGTCAACTACTACCGCCGCCACTTCGACGCCGAGGACCTGTACGTGCTCGACCACGAGACCACCGACGGCAGCGTCGATTCGATCGCGAAGCGCTGCAACGTCATCAGGGTCCACCGCGACAAGACCTTCGACCACGTCTGGCTGAAGGGCACAGTCGAGGATTTCTTCTCCTTCCTGCTCCGCTCCTATCCGGCCGTTCTGTTCACCGATGTCGACGAGTTCGTCGTCGCGGATCCCCTCCGCTATCCCGACCTCGGGAGCTACATCGACAACCTCGACGCGCCGGCGGCGTGCTGCACGGGCTACAACGTTGTCCAGTATCCGGACGAGTCGCCGTTGCATTTCGATCAGCCGGTGCTCCAGCAGCGCCGGTACTGGCACCATTCGCCGGAGTGGTACTCCAAGCGTCTGCTCGGAAGGATTCCGCTTGCCTGGAACGTGGGCCTCCATCAGGAGTACAACGCTCCAGCTGCGCTGCCCGATCCCGACCTGCGCCTCGTCCACCTGCACCGGGTCGACTACGACTACTGCCTGGCGCGTCACCGCGCCGTGTCCAGCCGGGAGTGGCCAGAGCAGGATCTGAAGCTCAACCTCAATTCGCAGGCGCGCGTCGTCGAGCCGAACGAGTTCCATCAGTGGTACTTCCACGGTGACGATCTCGAGGGCACCGGACGGGAGCTGATCCCCGATCGCTTCCGGACCGCTCTGTAACTCCGGCTAGTCCGGATTTCGTGCGAACGCCCAGACCTGGACCGGGAAGTCCGGCTCGTTGCGCAGCGAGTGCCACCGTCGGTACGCAGCCCACCGGTTGAAGTTCCCGACCACGCACTGGCGGTTCCCCCACGAGCCCATCGCCACAACGTCGAGGCCGGCGCGTTCGAGGAGTGTCTCGAGTCCTCTCGGGGTGAAGCGCCAGTAGTCGCGCATCAGGAACAGCGCCAGCTCGTGCACCTTGATCAGGAACGGCGTGGAGACGATCACGTGGCCGCCGACCTCGCACAGGCCGCGGAGGTTTGCGGCGCCGGTACATGGATCGACCACGTGCTCGAGCACCTGCTCGCAGATGACGACGTCGAACCGGCGCCCCACCGACAGCGGCGCGCACAGATCGAACTCCGGGTACATGAGCGTCTGGTACTCCCGCCACGGCCTCGCCGCATGCGTGTCCCCGCTGATCTCGGCCGCGCTGCAGCGCCGCGGATCGAGCGACTCGATGAACTGGTCGGCCGCCCGGTTCATGATCACCCGCTGCCAGTGCTCCGCCGCCGTGGGGGCCAGCGGGAAGACGATCTCGTCGGCCTTCTCAAGTGCACGCCGGGGGAGGCGGTGCAGGGCCGTCCATCCGCGGCTCACGGTCGCCTCGCGTACAGCATCTGTATCCCCGCACCTCTCCACAGCGGGTCCTGCTCGGTGGCCACGGCGAAGCCGCGTCCTATCAGCAGGCTGGAGATCGCCGCGATGCGATCGTGTCCGCCATGGACTTCGATCACGACCTGCATGATCCGCGCCCAGTCGCCGGCCTCGATTCCTGCGAGCACGTCGAGCTCGGCCTTCTCGACGTCGATCTTCAGCAGGTCAACCCGCCCGAGACGATGCTCGCGCAGCACGGTCGAGAGCGTGCGCAGTTCGCAGCTGAGCGGCACTCCTCGGTAGCGACCCTCGAGCTGCCGATCGGCGACGTCCGCGGAGATCCCGCTGTTGATCAGATACCTGTGCACGCGGCCCTGATCCTCGGCCGCGTCCGCGTACAGCCCGGACATGGCGGCAGCACCCGGATAGAACGTGATCTCGGCCGTGGCCGCCGCGGAGGAAAGGCCGTAGCCATGGGCGACGCAGGCGTCCCAGTGACGCACGTTCTCGCGCAGCAGCTCGAACAGGGGCGGGACGGGCTCGAAGCTGTGAACGAGCCCCGCCTTGCACTCCGAGGCAAAAAAGGCGGCCGCCACGCCTACGTTCGCGCCCACGTCGAGCACCACGTCTCCCTCGCGGACATCGATGCCGTGCTGGAGGTACGTTCGCTCGGTCACAACCTCGGTGAGCTGGAACCAGAGCTGTGTTCGGTCGTAGTGGCGCAGAAGCCTGCCGAGAGCGTCGATGCTGGCTTGGGTTTGGCTGTCCGTCACTGGGATCCTGGCTCCGTGGACCGCGGATCGTAGCCACCGGCACCCGCCGGACCCCCGGAGAGAGTGGGCCCGTGGCGCTTGCCATCCGTGTTTGTACACCGGCTGAGAGTCCGATCCGGTTTGGTAGCCTGCGGAGCGAGCGGGGGCGGAGCCCGTCCGATGTCCCTGTTTCTGCCACCGTGACTGACGACCCCGCCAATCCCGCTGCCGGATCGGGCCGGCTGATGCCGACCTCCCAGGCGCTGCTGCAGTGGAGGGCGTTTTCACTCGCCGAAGATGGTGATCACGAAGGGCCTGAGGACCGGCGCGTGCGCGTGATCGATGGGCCGGTGGTGATCGAGGTGCGAGACCTGGAGAAGACCTTCCGGATCCCCGAGCAGCGCGCAGACACGGTCAGGGCGCGGGTGGCGCACCCGTTGAGCCGCGGGCAGTACCGGGAGCTTCAGGCCCTGAGCGGCATTTCGTTCGAGGTTCACAAGGGCGAGTTTTTTGGGATTGTGGGTCGTAATGGTTCGGGTAAGAGCACGTTGTTGAAGGTGATGGCGAGTATTTATCGGGCGGATCGGGGGCGGGTTCGGATTGCGGGGCGGTTGGCGCCGTTTATTGAGTTGGGGGTGGGGTTCAATCCGGAGTTCACGGCGCGGCAGAATGTGTTGTTGAATGGGGTGATGATGGGGTTGAGTCGGCGGGAGGCGGGGTCGCGGTTGGATCGGGTGATTGATTTTGCGGGGTTGTCGGAGTTTGTGGATTTGAAGTTGAAGAATTATTCGTCGGGGATGATGGTGCGGTTGGCGTTTTCGGTGATGGTTGAGGCGGATGCGGATATTATGTTGGTGGATGAGGTGATTGCGGTGGGGGATGCGTCGTTTGCGCAGAAGTGTATGGATGTGTTTCGGGAGCGGCGGCGGGTGGGGAAGACGTTGGTGTTGGTGACGCATGATATGGGTACGGTGCAGAATTTTTGTGATCGGGCGATGTTGATTCATGATGGGGAGTTGCGGTTTGTGGGGGATCCGGAGGAGGCGGCGTTGCGTTATTTCCGGTTGAATTTTGGTGGTGGTGGGGGTAATGGTGGGGGTGGTGTGGGGGCGGTGCCGGATGTGAATGTGAGTTTGGTGGATGTGTGGTTGGAGAATGGGGCTGGTGAGCGGGTGGAGAATGTTGAGCAGGGCGAGCCGATTGGTTTCAACCTGATCGTCGAAGCGCGGCGCGAGTTGCGCGGGCCGATATTCGCGTTTCAGTGCCTGAACGTGGATGGCGTTCCGATCTTCGGGTTCGGCAAGGGGATGACGGAGGAGGACGAGATCGACCGGATCGGGCCCGGACAACGGGTCAGAATCACCGCCAAGGTCGAGAATCCGCTCGTCCCCGGCCGCTACGGTCTGAAGTGCTCGATCGCCCGGAACAACACGCTCGGCGACACGGTCATGCACGATGTGCAACTGATGGACTTCCTCGTCCGCGGAACGGACCCCAACCCCGGCATGGTCGCCGTGCAGGAAGACCTGCGCGCGACGGTGGGCACCTAGGCCATCCGATGAGCACTCAGCAGGTAAGCGAGCTGGAACTCCGCGAGGTCCGTGGGCCGGCGGCGCTCGGCGGCGGCTGGAAGCGGTTCTTCGACCTCGTTTACCTGATGTCGGTAACCGAGTTCAAGCGGACCTACTTCGGCACAGCGCTCGGCTATCTGTGGTCGATCTGCAGGCCGCTACTGCTGTTCGTGGTATTGCTCGAGGTATTTACGCACATCTTCCGCCTCGGCTCGACGGTCCCGCATTATGCGGTCCTCCTGCTGTTCAACATCGTCCTGTTCGGCTTCTTCCAGGGCGGAACCGGCGCGTCGGTGTCGTCGATCGTGGCTCAGGAAGGGATCGTTCGCAAGACCCAGTTTCCCCGTCTTGCCATCCCACTGGCGGTGATCGTGACCGGCCTGTTCGATCTTGCGTTGAACCTGATCGTCGTGTTCGGGTTCATCCTGATCTGGCCCCACGCCGCATCTCGCCGATGTGGACCTGGCTGCTGCTGCCCGTGGTGATCGCGCTGCTGTTCGGGTTCACGCTGGGCTTGTCGATGATCCTGTCGTCGCTGTATCCGCGCTTTCGGGACATCGGAATCATCTGGACGGTGGTCGCCACCGCTCTGTTCTATGCCACGCCTGTGCTCTATCCGCTGGAGAGGGTCAGCGGCCGCCTCCGCGACCTCATCGCGATCAATCCGATCACGCCCATCCTGGGGGTGGCGCGGAAGTGGATCATCGACCCGCACGCGCCGGGCCCCGGCTCGGCGGCGGCCGGAGGGCCGACGCGCCTGCTGATCGCGGCCGTCATCTACGTCGTGATTTGCGTTCTCGGGGTGTGGATCTTCAACCGCGAGGCCCCGCGGATCGCCGAAGAGCTTTGACCGTCTGCACCTGGTCAGTGCCGGACGGGTGGCAGCAGGTGCGCAATCACGGACAGGGCTCGGTCAAACGTCTGCCGGTTGGTCGCCGCGCGGGCGAGGGCGAGCCACGCCTGGGCGTTCTGAGGTTCGGCGCGCACCACCCCCTGCAGGATCGCCTGGGCCATCTTGTGATCACCCCGCTGCAGCGCGACCTGCGCCCGGAGCACCGATACCTGGCGGTCGGGATTCAGGAACCCGGCGCTGTGCAGCAATGAGTCGACGTGCTCGGCTTGCCCGACACTCAGACTGGATGAGTTGGACAGGATCGTGTTCGCCTGAGCCGTGTCATGGGCCTGTCGGATCCCGAGCGCGAACCACGCGCAAACGACGAGGGCACCCGCGATCGACAGCACGCGGATCAGCGAGATCCTGGCCATCCTTCAATGATGCCCGATCAGCGCACTAAGCGTGCCTGAGTCCCGAGCAACCGTGACGGTCGTCATACCGAACTGGAACGGACGCGCGTGGCTGCCTGGTTGCTTGCGGAGCCTCGGCGCCCAGGAGTTGGCACCGCTCGAGGTGGTCGTGGTCGACAACGGATCGGACGACGGCTCGGTTGACTATCTCCGCGCCGAGCATCCCGGTGTCACCGTTCTCGCGCTCGAGCGAAACACCGGATTCGCGCACGCCGCGAACCGAGGGCTGTACGCCGCGCGCGGCAAGCTGGTGGCCACGATAAACACCGATGTCGTCTTGGCTCCGGACTGGCTGAGCCGCATGGCCGGCGCGTTGTCCGGCCGGCCGGACGTCGCGGCCGTGGCATGCAAGATGCTCGACCTGAACGATCCGCGGCTGGTTTACGACGCGGGCGACATCCTCCGGCGAGACGGCGTCTGCGAGCAACGCGGCCGGTTTGCGCGCGATGACGGGCGCTGGGACGCGCCGGGCGAAGTGTTCGGAGCTTGCGCCGGCGCCGCGCTCTACCGACGCTCGGCGGTCACGTCGGTGGGCGGCTTCGACGAGCGCTATTTCGCCTATCTCGAGGATGTGGATCTCGCGCTCAGGTTGCGGCTCGCTGGTTGGAAGTGTGTCTACGAGCCCGTCGTTGCGTTTCATGCCGCCGAGGCATCATCTGACCGCCTGCCGGGCGGTCACATGTACCTCGTGGAGCGCAACACGTTGGTGCTCGTCGCCAAGGCGTTCCCCTCGACATGGCTGCCGCTCGTCGCGTACCGGCAAGCCGCATGGACGTACCACGCGCTTCGGGAGGGGAGACTGATGTGGCACCTCCGGGGCGCGGTCGCGGCGCTCCGGTTGCTCCCGGGGGCGCTTCGCGAACGGCGAGGGTTACGCGCACGGACTCGCGTCCCAGTCGAGGTCGTTGTCCCGGCCCGGCCGATCAGAGGGCCGAGGGCGGGCGGTCACCCGGCGCAGATCGCGGGCACGCACGGCGGGCCGTAGGCATGCCCGGAGCGGGGCTGAGGGTAGACTGGCGCGGAATGTCCGGCACCACGAGGGTCGATCTGCCACGACCACCGCGGGAGCTTGCCGCACGGGTGTTCGCCGTCGAGGGCTGGAGCGATCCAGACCTCGCGTATGACGAGCTCGGAGCACAGACGAAGAATCAGCTTGTGCGGCTGCTTCCCGCGGACTGGTCGTTCGTCGGCAAGCGCGTTCTTGACTTCGGCTCAGGCGCCGGACGGACTCTGCGGCACTTCGCGACGGCGGCGGAAACGGCCGAGTTTTGGGGCGCGGACATAGACGAACCGAGCATCGCGTGGATGCAGGAGAACCTGAGCCCGCCGTTTCACGCCTGGCAATCGACGATAAATCCACCTCTGGGACTGGAGCACGGCTCGTTCGATCTGATCTATGCGATCTCCGTGTTCACCCACCTGACCGACAACTCGATCCAGTGGTTACTCGAATTGCATCGTCTGCTCAAGCCGGATGGTCTGCTGATCGCCACATTCATGGGCCGTTGGAACTCGGAATGGTTCGCCAAAGAGCCGTGGGTCGAGGATCGCGTCGGCATGAACGTGCTCCATCACAACCGCGACTGGGACAGCGGCGGGCCGGCGGTGTTGATGTCGGAGTGGTGGGTGCGAGAGCATTGGGGTCGTGCGTTCGAAATCGTGGACATCGCACCTCAGTTCCACAACTTCAGCTGGTGTGTCATGCGCAAGCGCGAGGTCGAACTCACGACTGACGACATCGAGCGCCCGTCGGACGATCCGCGCGAATACGCGGCGATTCGTCACAACGTGAAGCAACTGCAGCGCGAGGTGGTCGACGAATTGGCGTACCTTCACGAGTACTACAAAGGAGTCGTCCGCGAGCAGACCAAAGCCTGCGACGACCGAATCCGGGGGTACGAGGAGTCGGCAAGCTGGAACGTCACCCGGCCGCTGCGGCGCATCGGGCGGGCATTGCGAACGAACCATCGTTGACGCCGTCGGCTATCGCCAGACGCGACTCAACCGCTGTCTGCGCCACGACCGCCGCGCAGCGCCCGGACCATCCTTGCCGACACGCGAAACGGGCGCGTAACCTGCCAGCTCAGCGTGGTCTCGTAGCTGCGGCTCACCTCGGAGAGCTCCTGCTGGTGCAGGGCCAGCACACCCTCCTGAAAGCGCGTCCGGTCGAACTCACGCTGTAGCTGGTACAGGTTGTGGCGCAGTGCCGCGAACTCTCGGGGGTCATCCTCCGGCCGCTCGAGGTCATCGACCGTCGGCTCGACGTCGCGCTTTCTCATCATCGCCCAGCTCTGGTTCTGTATCCGCGGCGCGACGCGTACGATCTCGAACGCCCGCCCCCAGTGGGCTCGGACCCACCAGTCGGACATCAGCACGCTGGGTCCTCCGCGACTCCAGTCCTGGTAGTGCTGCAGCACGTTCATGCCGACTCTGTCCTCGTCCCACGGCTCGGCCGCGAGGAACTCTGAGTTCCACCGCCCCATGTAGGTCGCCATCAGCAGACCGCCAGGCCTGAGTAGGCGATGGAGTTCGTGCAACCACGCGAGAGAGTTATCCGTCAGGTGAGTGAAGACCGAGATGGCCCAGATGAGGTCGAACGAGCCTGGCTCCAGGTCAAGGGGCGGCATCGCCCACGATCGACACACGTGCAACGGCGGGCACAGGTTGGCTCGAAGCCAGTCGATGCTCGCGCCGTCGATGTCAGCGCCCCAGAACTCGCCGCTCTGCGCCTCGGACAGAAACTGGCGCAGCGTTCGCCCGGCGCCGCATCCGAAGTCGAGGACGCGCTTTCCGTCGAAGGACCAATCATCGGGAAGGAGGCCGAGCAGCGCGTCCTTCGTCTCCTCGCCTTGCTGCTCGTACACCTCGATTGGGTCCTCGCCGTTTGAGGCGAAGGGGACGCGAGCGAGTCCGACGGGCGGAAAGGGGTGATCGGCGCTGGCAGACACGCCAACACCCTAGCTCAGTCGAGCCGATCTCCTGTCCGCTGCCACGGCGCGCCAACCTATAATCGCCGCGCATGCCGAGCACAGAGCGGCTCTGGCGGGACCGGCGGTCCGGCGCCCGCATGACGGAACGGCCGCGCTCGCAGGAGGCCGCTGCGTCGCAGGCGGTTCGAGTCGTCGATTGGCTCGAAGCCGGCGGCGCCTGGGTGGTGCTCGGTGCTGCGATGGTCCTGTATGCCCTGTTCGTGCTCTGGGCGACGCGCGGCACGACGATGTTCGTCGACGAGCAGACCCTGTTCCAGACAGACGCGGGACTTCACCCGTCCGTGCTCTTTGCCCCGGTCAACGGGCATCTGATTCTGTGGGAACGGCTGCTCTACGCGGCTGATTTCAAGCTTTTCGGCGCCAGCTTCGTCCTCCCCAGGATCGTCGAGGCCATCAGCGTGGTCGCGGTGGTGGCAGCCTTCTTTGCGCTCGTCAAGCGCCGGATCGGCGCCGCCGCTGCGCTCGCTCCGGCGCTCCTGCTGTTGCTGTTCGGGACGGCTTGGGAGAACGATCTCTCAATCTCCGGCATCAGCACCGTTGATGCGGTCGCGGCGGGACTGGGAGCCTTTCTCCTGCTGGAGGGAGCCGGACCCGCGGGCGCGAGAGACGCTCGTCCGCGGCGATCCTGGATGCGAGATGCCGGCGCCTGCGTGCTGCTGATCGTGGCGGTCTACTCGTGGACCGTGGGGGTCGCGTTCGCCCTGGGGGCGCTCGTTCTGATCCTGCTCCAGCCGAAGCCCTGGCGACGGGCGTGGGTGGCGCTGGTGCCGCTGGTGTTTTACGGAGCCTGGCTCTTGTGGGTCCGGCTCGACTACGTGCCGGCGCACGGCGAGGTCCAGAACATCGCTGCTTCCAACATCCTGCTGGCGCCGAACTACATCGCGGACGAGGCATCAGCGGTGATGGGCGCTCTCGGTGGGCTGAACTACGGCTTCCAGCCCTCGTACCTCGCGGTCTTCACCACCACCTCCGACTACGGGCCGGTGCTCGCGGTGGCTGTGGTCGCCGTGGTGCTCATCAGCATCCGGCGGGGCTCGCGGCGGCCTCCACTGTGGGCATTCATCTGTACCTTGCTCGCGTTCTGGGTGGCGCTCGCGCTGGCGTTCGGGCAGGGACGCGACCCCGCCATGGCACGGTACGTGTACGCAGGAGGGGTCCTGGTCATGCTGATCATCGCCGAGGCGGTGCGGGGGGTCAGGCTGTCCCCGCTCAAGCTCGGCGTTCTCTACGCCATCACGGCCCTGGCCATCGTTGGAAATCTGGCCCGCCTGCGGGATGGCGAGCGCTTCTATCGAAGCTTCGGCACAACCCTGCGGGCTCAGCTGACGGGCCTCGAGATCGCCCGAGATCATGTGTCTCCTACCTTCCGCCTGGCACGCGCGCCGTCGCTCGAGGTGATCGAGGCCGGCCCCTACCTCGCGGCCGTCTCCCGCATCGGCTCCCCGGCCTACTCGCAGGCGCAACTGGTGGGAGAACCGGACGGTCTGCGACACGCGGCTGACGCCACGCTCGTGGCCGCGCTCGGAATCTCGCTCTCCCCCTCGGGCGGCGAACCGGTGGCCGCGTGTCGGCGCGTGACCGGAGGAGCCGCTGGAGCGCCGCCGACGGTCCTGGTCAGACCGCCGGGGATCGCGTTGCGCTCGGCCGCCGCTGGACAGGTGGCGCTCCGGCGCTTCGCGTCGAGCACGACCGTTCCGGTTGGCGATGTGGCGGCGGGAGAAACCGTAGATCTGCGGATCCCGTTCGACCGGTCATCGGTGCCCTGGCACGCGTCGGTCGGTCCACCCTCGTCGTCCGTCACGGTCTGTCCGCTGCCCGGCGCCGGATGAGCGTCGGAGCGGCGACCCTGAGAGAGCCGGCGAGACTGAACTACGTCGGCTATCTCGCGCTGGCCGCGATCGTTGCCGCCTGGACCTGGCGCGCGTTTCACGACGCCGGGACATACGACACCGGGGCGGCGTATGAAGCCGGCCAGCTGGCGTGGGCCACGGGCCATCCGGAAACGCTCTACAGCTGGACGGGCATGCCGTTTCTTGCTGCATCGATGGCGATCGTCAGCCGCGTGATCAGCATCCGAGCGGCCGCCGATCTCGTCACCAGCCTGAATGCCGTCCTGGTGGTCGGGGTTGCGGTGGTCGTGCTCCGTCGTATCCGCTCGCTGCTGACGCCGGTCTGGTGGTGGGTCGCCGCCTTCGGCTTGCTCGCTTTCGCGCCACTCATGTCGACCGTCTGGTGGAAGCAGTTCAACGTGATCGCGTTGGTGCTGGCGCTTGGCGGGTTCGAGCTCCTACGGAAGGGGCGCGTGGCGTCGGCGGCCGCCGCGATCGGCTTCTCGGTTGCGCTGAAGCCGATGGTGATCTTGCTGCCGTTCGTCCTGCTCGCGCGCCGCGAGACCCGCCGCGCCGGGGCGTTCGCGTTGGCCTGGGTGGTGGGTCTGAACATCGCGGCCCAGGCGTTGATGGCTGCCCGGGCCGGCAACCTCGCGACGCTCGATCCGCTCCTCGGCCTGCGCAATCTGATCAACAAGAGCCAGTCGAACCTGTTCCTGTGCTTCCCCGGGAACTTCTCTCCCTCGTCGCTGATCTGTCACGCGGCGGCCGCGGGCTTTCAGTACTGGACGCTCGAGCGGATCATCGCGGCGTGCCTGGTGCTGTTGCTGGGGACGTGGGTCGTCCTGGCTCTTCGCGGTCACTGGATCCTCAGCTGGGAGGTATTTGCGTTCGTGTGCGCGCTCTCGGCGATGACCGGGCCGTTCGAGTGGCCTCACTACCAGGTGATGCTGGCGCCCTTGTTCCTGCTGCTGTTGATCGTGTTCACCAGAGGTGGCGCGAGCGTGGGTGAGTGGATGGGGCTTGCGTTCGCATTCATCCTGGCCTCACTCCTGTTGGAACCGTACGGGACCGTGTACGGCACTCTCCGGCACCTGTTCACCGGCGTCACCGAGACGCACAACTCCCTCAGTGGCGCACCCGAGCTGACGCTCCAGGAGGGGATCGCTCAGTACGCGCAGTACGTATTGCTCGTGACCGGGGTCCTGTGGTACGCCCGCCGGAGGCCATCAGCGAGGCCAGCCGGCGCGGCGATCACTCTGTAGATCGGTTCCCTTCGGACTCGGGCTCAACCTGCTCCGGGTCCGCGGCCGACTCGGGCGCCAGCCCCGCCAGGACCTCGGCGACCCCGGGGCCGAGGCTGCGGGGCTCGCTGGAACTGAGCTCTTCGGCCTCGCCGGAATCGAGCTCCTCGGCCTCGCCTTCCTCCGCCTCTCCCGCCTGTGCCTGCCCGCCGGCGACCCCGTTCCGGACCGCGTCGAGCACGGGCTTCACCAGATCGATCGGCATCGGAAAGACGATCGTGGAGTTCTGGTTGCCGCCGATCTCTCGCAGCGTCTGGAGGTAGCGCAACTGGAGCGTCGTGGGATTGCGGCCGATCACGTCCGCCGCCTGCGCCAGCTTGGCGGCGGCCTGGAACTCGCCCTCGGCGTTGATGATCTTGGCGCGCCGCTCGCGCTCCGCCTCGGCCTGGCGGGCGATCGCGTGCTGCATCCGCTCGGGGATCTCGACGTCCTTGATCTCGACCGTCGTTACCTTGATCCCCCACGGCTCGGTCTGCGCGTCGATCACGTGCTGGAGCGCCTCGTTCAGTTGCTCGCGCTCCGAGAGGAGCGCATCGAAGGCGACGCCGCCGAGGACCGAGCGCAGCGTCGTCTGCGCGATCTGCAGCGTCGCGCTGTGAAAGTTCTCGACCTGCGTCACCGCCATGCTCGGATCGACTACCCGGTAGTAGGCGACGGCCGTGACCCGCACGGGGATGTTGTCGCGCGTGATGATCTCCTGGGCGGGCACCGTGAGCGTGATCGTGCGCAGGCTGATCCTCACCATCCGGTCGATCGACGGCACGAGCAGGATCAGCCCGGGCCCGCGCGTGTCCATCAGCCGTCCGAGCCGGAACACGATCCCGCGCTCGTACTCCCTCAGCACGCGGATGGAGGCGCCGGCGGCCGCGACAGCGAGCACCGCGAGGACGACGACGATGATGATGATTGCGGTGAGCATGGCTAGGTGATCAGCTCCCATTCCTCGGCCGGACGGACCGACAGCGTCAGGCCGTTCAGCCGCTCGACGATGACCCTGTCCCCCTGATGCAGCTGGACCTCCTCATCCGGCTCACACGCTGAACGCCGGGCGTGCCACAGCGCGCCGTCGACGGCCACCTTCCCCGTCGGCTCCGCCCAGCTCTGGACGACCCCGACGTGTCCGATCATGCCTTCGGGGCCCGCGCGGACCCGGCGGCGCCGCACCGCCATGCCCTTGCTCAATGACAGCGTGAGGACGCTGGCGGCCATCGCGACAAGGATCACTGCCGTCACAAGGCCGAGGACCAGGCCGCCGCCGAGACCACTGACCGCGAGGACGGTCCCCGCCCCGAGGAGCACGACACCTGGCCCGCCGAGCAGGCCCAACGACTGCACGTGAGCCTCCGCCACGACGACGATCGCCCCGACAATCAGAAGCGATATACCGAGCGCAGTCATACACAAATCGTACGCCTCGTGGTACGCGGCGTGGCCGGGTTGGACGGCTCGGCGTACCGGCGCGGACTCCGCGGTTTGCGGGGCAGTTATGGGACGCGGCTACGACCGCTGTAGCGCGGCCGCCGCGATCAGGTCAACGCACGTCTCAAACGGCAACGCCGTCGAGTCCAGGACCAGGTGATAGAGCGACAGGTCGCGGAGCTCGACACCGTAGAAGTGCTTGGCATAGTCGAAGTGGACGCGGTCGAGTCGCTTCATCGCCCGCTCGGCGGTGTCGCGGTCCGTGTTACCGAGACGCATCGCCTGCTCGAGCCGGCGGTCGGCTGGGCCGTCGAGCCGGACGCGCAGCGCCCGGGGGTCCTCACGGAGGACTATCACGGCCCCGCGGCCGAGTATCACGCCCATGCCGGTCGCGGCCTGATTGACCAGCGCCTCCTCCGTGGCGCGGCGGAAATCGTCGGACGTGATGGTGCCCGCCGGCGCCGGCGACGGCACCCCGGTGTCGCCGCCGACGAACCCGCTCAGCACCCGCTCGAGCCAGCTCAGTCCCAGCTGCCGGTCGAGCGTCGCCGCGTCGTCGTAGGCGATGTCGAGCTCGTCCGCGACCGCCATGGGGATCGCGCGATCGACGAACGGGACGCCGAGTCGCTCGGCTAGCGCCGGCGCGATCTGGCTGCCGCCGGCACCGTAGGAGGCGGATATCGCGACTAGCGTCATGTCTCGAATACTGATACTTGTCGGCGGAACACGCACCATGAACCTCACTGACCTTCCCCCAGTTCCCGGCGTCGAGCATCGCGACGTCCACGTCAACGGCGTTCGGCTGCATGTCGCCGAGGCAGGGGAGGGCCCGCCGCTGATCCTGCTCCACGGCTGGCCGCAGCACTGGTGGAGCTGGCGGCACCTGATTCCCCGCCTGGCGCAGGATTACCGCGTGCTCGCGCCGGACCTCCGAGGCTGGGGATGGTCCGAGGCACCCAGCGACAGCTACGCGAAGCGCACGTTCGCCGCCGACGTCATCGCGCTCCTCGACGCCGAAGGGTTCGACCGCGTCAAGCTGATCGGCCACGACTGGGGCGGCTATACGGCGTTCTTGCTCGCGCTCGAGTACCCGGGCCGGATCGAACGGATGGTGGCGCTCGACATCCCGCCACCGTGGCCCGGCCCGCGTAGCCTGCGCCAGCTCGCACTGCCGCTGTTTCTCGCCTACCAGGTGCTGGTCGCCTCGCCAGGGCTTGGCCCATGGACGATGACCAGCAGCAACCACTTCATCCGGACGATCATCCGCGGCGGGAGTGCCCGGACCCATAACTGGTCACAGCAGGAGCTCGACGCGTACGCCGACGTGCTCCGCGAGCCAGCCCGTGCGGCGGCCAGCTCAGCGTGCTACCGCACCTTCTTGACCCGCGAGCTGCCCATGACCCTCCGCGGCCTCCATCGACCGCGGGACCTCAGGGTGCCGACGCTGCTCGCGATGGGTTCCGCGAGCTTCTTGCAATGGACGCTGGCGCCGGAGCCAGGCCCCAGCCTCCGGGTCGAGACGATCTCGGGCGCCGGCCACTTCCTTCCCGAGGAAGCCCCCACGGAGGTTCTGGAGCTCGCCGTCCCCTTCCTGGATGGCGCTACGCGAATGGCGGGCTCGGAATGAACGGCGCGAGCGAGCCCGGCCGCCCTCGCACGCCGAGCGCGCCGTAGGCGCTGAGGCTGAGGCCCGCGCGCACGAGGACGTCGACCGCCCAGCCCTGCTCCCCTGTGATCCAGCGAACCGCGGGACGGTCGGATTCGCCCACGCCTTCCAGGGCGCTCCACAGCAGCTTCGTCGCCGAGTCCGTGTCGCGCGCGGCGAGAAGCCACACCGCGTGCCCGGGCTGGACGACGCAGAACCCGCGGTCCCGGAGCCGGAGCAACCGCGACCCCCGGCGCAGTGCAAACGCCAGCTCGGTCGTGTGCGGGGCGCCGCGAAGGTGGCGCGAGATGCCGGCAAGCGCCTGGAGATCGGACTCGTCGCCGTCGCGGACGGCGCCGTTCATTCGCGGTAGCGCACGCCGGTCGACGGCCCCCTTGGCCTCGAAGGTGGGCTGGAGCGAGAATCCGGCGAGCGCGTAGAGCCGTAGTGCACGTGGATCGTTGGAGCTGACGATCAGGCCACCCGAGGCGTCGGCCCCGTAGTTGAGCGTCCGCGCGAATAGGGCCCGTCCTGCGCCGGTGCTCTGCAGGCCGGGGTCGACGGCCAGCAGCGACAGGCACCACAGGCGCTCGCGCACGAGAGCCTGGGCTGCGCCGATTACACGTCCGTCGCGCTCCGCCACGAACCCGCCGTCGGGGTCGGTGTCGACCAGGTACCCCAGACGCTCCCGCCACCGGCGCGCGGTGGCGGGCTCGCTGATGTCGAACTCGAATGCGTCGGCCGACATCGCTGCCACCGCCAGCAGGTCGGCGGGCCGCAACGACCGGATGCGAAGTTCTGCGCCGGCCGAGCCCAAACCTACTCGGCCAGCCCCTTGTCGCGCAGCTCGCGCACGGCCGCGTCGGACTTCTCGAGCGAGCCGAGGTTCATGCCCTCGAGCACGGCCGGCGCCTTTGTGAACTGGATGTCGCGATAATCGACGACTTGGACGTGGTTACCCCACGGATCGAGGAAGTCGAGGGAGCCCGAGGCCTGAACGGGGACACCCGCCTGCCGTAGTGCGGACCGCACACCCTCCTTATCGTCCACGACGAGGCCGAAGTGACGGCTTCGGTCCTCGGGCTGCGTCCGGCCCGCCGCGAGCGCGATGAACTGGTCGCCCATATCGACGAACGCCATCCGCCCCCCGCGGCCACGCAGGTCGAACTCGAAGAACTGCCCGTACCACCGCAGCGCCTCTTCGACGTCGCCGACCTCGAGCGCTATGTGATTGATCCCTACGAGCCGAGCCATCCTCGGCCGAGGTTACCGGCTCGCCGACTTAGAGCCGGATCGCCTTCTCCACCGTCTGCGCGAGCAGAGCCTGGCCGGCATAGCTTGGGTGGACGCCACAGTCCCCGGGCTTCCCGAGCATCGTCAACAGGCCCGCCGTGCACGTATTGCTTCCGGAGCGCAGCGCCGCCGCCTCGAACGTGGCAAAGCCGTTCGCGATGGTCGCGTGGAACCGCTTGGCCGAGCTGTCGAGCGCCTTGTTGAGGCCGATCGAGCCGTTGGTGATGAACGCGTTGGTGTAGTTCAGCGAGTAGTAGTTGACGAGCACCAACTGGCCCCGGTAGTGAGCCTTGTTGCGGATCGCGGACAGGATCTGGCGCGCATTCGACGCGATCTTGCCGAACACGGCCGCCTGCTCCGACGGGCTCGAGCAGCCGTCCTTCGTCGTGCTCTCGCAGATGAACACGTCGTTGGCACCGATCATCAGCGAGACAAGCCTCACGTTGTGGTACCGGCGCAGGTACTTGACCGCATAGGCGAGCTGCGATCCCTTGTAGGACACGTGCAGCGGATAGTCCTTGCGATAGAAGTTCTCGCACCCGAGGCTCTGCGCGGACGTGTCGATGAAGCTCGAGGAGGTCTCACCGGGACAAGCCGAGTTCGTCACTTTCAGGTGCAGCTCCGCTCCGAGCATCTCGGGATAACCGAGGAAGTTTGAAGCGACGTGGTAGTTGGGCGTCGGCACCACGGTCGGCTCCTGGTAGCCGAATGTCACCGAGTCCCCGAGTGCGAGGTAACGCGACCCGGGGGTCACCTTCGGCGCGGGCTTTGCTGTCGCTGTCGCGGCCAGTATCAAAGAGAGGCAGCCGGCGAGCAACAGCACAGCCATCCCGCGGCGGGCGAAATCCCGATCCATCTTTCCCTCCTCGTGTGGTCCGGTGGTTAGCACCGAGCGTACCGGGGAGGTTTCGGTGACTTCACCGAATCCTCACAGTCGTGGTGTGCCGCTGACCGATCATCGAAGTCAATGAACTACACCGAGCTGCACTTTCATCTGTCGCCCGGAGTCGACGATGGCCCGTCGTCGATCGAGGAGAGCGTCGCGCTCGCGACTGCGGCCGTGGCGGAGGGCACCCGAACGATCGTCGCGACACCGCACGTCAATCCCACCTGCCCGACCGACGTGAGTACGCTGCCCGACCGCGTCGCGGAGGTCGAGGACCGCGCATCCGGAGCGCTCGCTCGTGAACTTCCACGCGGGGTGGCGCGAGTACGAAATCGCCGCTGGGAGCGCGATGCAGGTGAACGCCTGGTCAGTGGCCGGCCTCTACGGCGACCGAGTGCGGATCAACGCGTTCCGGTTGCTCCATGCGGCGCCGCGCGTGGCGATCGCCTCCGACGCCCACGGACCGGAGCGGATGCCGGCGCTGCGAGTGGCGCTCGATGCGCTTACCGGTAGCGGCGAGCGCGATCCGGTCCGCCTGGTGGGCTCAGCTCCCCAGGCCATGCTCTGGTACGGGCTCCCCGCCCGTCCCGAGGCGCTCGCCGCGTAACCTGGCGCGTCGCTCCGAGATCGTCGCCAGCAGCAGGCTCAGCTCGAACAGCAGATACAACGGCACGGTCTCGAGGAGCATCGTGATCGCGTCCCCCGGCAGGATCGCCGCGACCAGGGCACACGCCGCGACCGCGTAGCGACGGTGGCGGCGGAGCTGGCGTGGGCTGACCACGCCGGCGCGGGTGATGGCCAGGATCCCGACCGGGACCTGGAAGAGCAGTCCCATCGCCAGGATCGTGGAGGCCGCGAACTTGTAGTACGGGGCCGCCTGTACGAGCACGTTGAACTCGGTGCTGTTGAAGTTCTGGAAGAAGTGCAGGGCGGCCGGCAGGACCACGAAGTACCCGAACGCCACGCCCGTGACGAACAGGAACGGGATCGCCAGCATCAGGGGCAGCATCCGCCGTCGCTGCTGCGGATCAAATGCCGGCATCAGGAACCCGTAGAGCTGCCAGAGCACGATCGGCAGCGACAGGATCAGGGCGAACATCAGCGATACCGTCACCGTCGTCGTGAACGGCTCCCCGATCCCGAGGGTCACGGGGCGGTCGCCCTGCGGTGGCGCCGACAGCTGGGCGATGTCGCGGTCCAGGCTGGCTTTGACGTGCTGTAGCGAGGGCTTCTCCAGCGCGTCGACGACCGTGCGGAGCTGAACGGCGACGTCGCGCGTGCTCTCCTGGACGCGGTAGGTGGCGCCGAGCGGGCCGTGCCCGTCGCGGACCTGCTGCTCGGTCTGGTGCGCCAGCGGCCTGTCGATCAGCCGAAGCAGCGCGTTGTTCTGCCAGAAGCAGAAGCCGAACGCGATCGCCACCGCGACGAGCGACACGATGATCCGGCTGCGCAACTCGTCGAGATGACCGACGAGCGTCAGCTGATCGTCGTGGGCGACCCTCCGAATCGCGATCGGCATCGACATGGCGTGGATGGGGTTGCGGCTACGCGCCTGGACGGGTCGCGGCTACGCGGCGGGCTGGGCCGGCTCGCGGACCTGCTCGGGCTGGGCCGCCACCGGCGCCGGCGTCGCCGCCGGGAGCTGCTCGACGTTCTGAGGCGCCGGCGTCTCGCCGCTGATCGACTCCTTGAAGCCGCGCAGCCCCGCGCCCAGTGAATGGCCCATCTCGGGTAGGCGCTTGGCGCCGAAGACCAGCAGCAGGATCACCAGCAGGATGGCGATGTGCACCGGATTGTCGAGTCCCATGAGTTGCTCCGATCAAGTTGGATGCGATGACCCGGTTACGGTCGCCCAAGGGCTTTGGATCACTCGGTGTATGGAGATTTCTTTGCCTATGGGAAAGAAATCTCCCAAATAGGGCCGCCGCGTCGCACTCCGCGCCGAGTCGAGTCGGGGCTAGCCGGTAGGAGGCTCGGCCGGTGCCGGCGCCGGCGCCGGTGCCGGCGCCGACGCCGCCACGGGCGCGTCCGCATCCTTGTCGTGGCGGTGGCGCCCGAACAGGTGCCCGATGCCGCGCTCGACGTGCTCCGCTTCTTGCTCGACGTGGTGCGCCCCGCGCTCGGCCGCCGCCAGCGGCGCCAGCACGGACACGAGCGCGTTCATCGTTGCCGTCAGTTCATTGACCGAGTCCTTCAAAGGCCCGACCGAGGTCGCCAGGCCCTCGATCACCTCGACGTGGCGCTCGATCGAATCGCTCGCGTGGCGGATCGCGTCGGCGGCGTCCACCATCTCCTCCTCGGCGTCGACGATCGGCTCCGTCATGTCGTGCTCAACGAGGCCGAGAGCCGACCGGAGAGGTTTGAAGACGAAGTCGAACATCATGCCGCGCTCCCTCCTGGAATCTGAGCCAACAATACCGGCGCCGTCTTCACCCCATGCGGATGATGCAGCCCCGAATCCGCAGACTTAGGGTCGGCTGGCCATCGCCCGACTCGGCCGGGCGGAAACCACTGGCTCAGGCCCGGAGGTGCAGAAAACAACGGTGATTGGAAGGGTCGCCGTCGCAGCGACCATTGTGGTCGTGCTGGTGGCGGTCGCCTTCATCGTCTTCGGCTCGGGAAGCTCGTACCAGATCCAGGCGATCTTCCAGAACGCCAGCCAGCTCGTCAAAGGCGACACCGTCGACGTCGCGGGCAATCCGATCGGCTCGGTGTCGGACATCGCCCTGACGCCGAACGGCCAGGCGCAGCTGACGCTCACGATCGACAACTCGACCTATCAGCCGCTGCGCCAGGGCACCGAGGCGACGGTTCGTCAGGCATCGCTGTCGGGCATCGCGAACCGTTACATCGACCTCCGGCTGGGTCCCGCGACCGCGCCGGCGATCCCGAACAACGGCGTGATCGGGACGACGGACACGACGAGCGCGGTCGACCTCGACCAGCTGTTCAACACGCTCAACGCGCCGACGATCAAGGGCCTCCAGGAGGTCATTCAGGGCTCGGCTGTTCAGTACGCGGGCCGCGGCCGGCAGGCCCAGGCCGCGTGGCAGTACCTGAACCCGGCGGTCGCCTCGAGCGCCGAGCTGTTCCGCGAGATCAACCGCAGCACCCCCAGCTTCACGAAGTTCATCGTGAAGTCGAGCGACCTGGTCACGGATCTCGCGCAGCGCAGCGCCGACCTGAGCGGCCTCGTCGAGCATCTCGCCACGACCACGCAGGCGTTCGCCGCCCAGCAGACGGCGCTCGGCGAGTCGATCCAGCGTCTCCCGGGCTTCATGCGCCTCGCCAATACGACGTTCGTGAACCT
The DNA here is from genome assembly GCA_963810015.1 of uncultured Solirubrobacterales bacterium. Classification (GTDB taxonomy): domain Bacteria; phylum Actinomycetota; class Thermoleophilia; order Solirubrobacterales; family Solirubrobacteraceae; genus Palsa-465. The sequence continues at coordinate 230,011 of CAWEMC010000024.1, read as the reverse complement.
CCGGACCGCGCTCGACGCCCTCACGCCGCTCGTCAATGCCTCAAAGCCGGTCGCTCCCAAGCTCGAGGCGCTGCTCGTGCAACTGCGGCCGCTCGCCGAGGAATCGGTCCCGACCGTCCGCGAACTGGCGGACGTCGTCAAGCGACCGGGCCCGAACAACGATTTGATCGACCTGACCAATCTCGGCGTGCCGCTGGCGGCGGTCACCGTCCACCCCGTCCGCGCGAACGGCAAGGTGCGCCCGGGAGCGTTTCCTCAGACGACGGTCGCGCTCAACGACTTCACGCCCGAGCTCGCGGTGGCGCGGCCGTACTCGGTCGATCTGACCGGCTGGTTCGAGGGTTTCTCGCACCCCGGGACGATCGACGCGAACGGCGGCGCGAGCCGCGTGGCGGCCACGCTGAACGTGCTCTCGGCCAGCGACAGCGCCCTGCTGGCTTCGCTGCCCCTGCAGCAGCAGCTGACCGAGGCGGTGCAGTTACTCACCGGGTCCGGCGGGGGGCTGACCGCGTTCCAGGGGGACCGCTGTCCGGGATCGATCGAGCGCGGCGGGTTGTTCTTCCCGGAGAGCGGGTTCCCGTGCAACCCAAGTGAGGTGCCGACCGGGCCATGAGGCGGATCGTCGTCGGGGTGATCGCCGGGCTCGCGCTACTAGCCGTCGTGGTGGCCCTGGTTCTTGCCGCGACGAGCAGCTCGGGCACGACGTACAAGATCCAGTTCGACAACGCCTTCGGCCTCGTCATCGGCGCCCCGTTCAAGGTCGCGGGTGTCCCCGCGGGGACGATCGAGTCGATCGGCCTGGACCAGAGGACCCGTCTCGCCGTCGTCACGATCAACGTGACGCAGCACGGCTTCGGCCAGTTTCGCTCCGACGCGTTCTGCCAGTCGCGCCCGCAGTCGCTGATCGGCGAGTACTTCATCGACTGCGAGCCCGGTCAGTACGGCAAGGTGCTGGCGCCGGGCAGCACGATCCCGGTCACGCACACGCAGTCCACGATCCCCGCGGATCTGCTGCTGAACATCATGCGCCTGCCCTACCGCGAGCGGCTGACGCTGATCATCAACGAGCTGGGCGCCGCGGCCGCGGGCCGCTCGGGGGATCTTGAGGCGGCGCTCCGACGCGCGGTCCCGGCGCTGACTGAGACGGACAACCTGCTCAGCCTGCTCGCAAACGACTCGAAGACGCTCCAGCAGCTGACCGTCAGCGCGGACACGGTCATCAGCGCGCTCGCCAACAACAGCTTGCAGGTGCAGCGGTTCATCACCGAGGCGAACAACACGGCTACGGTCGTCGCGGGCCAGCAGGGGAATCTGAAGTCGACCCTCCAGCAGCTGCCCGGGTTCCTCGAGCAGCTCCGGCCGACGATGGCGCAGCTCGGCGCCGCGGCCACGGTGTACGAGCCCGTGCTCGCGAACCTGAACGCCTCAGCGAGCCAGCTCGACCGGCTACTGGTCGACCTGCCGGCGTTCTCGCGCTCGGCAATTCCGGCGATCAAGACGCTCGGGCAGGCGTCGGCCGTGGGTACACCCGCGGTCAAGGCCGCCGAGCCGACGGTCAGTCTCCTGAACCAGTTCGCGGGCCCGACGCCCGAGCTCTCGCAGAACCTCGCGATCGTGCTTCACGATCTCGACGATCGCAGCCGCGCCGTCGAACGCGACTCCCGAAGCCCCGGCGGCAAGGGCTACACCGGACTCGAGGCGCTGCTCCAGTACGTGTTCAACCAGACACTCGCGATCAACACGTTCGGACCGTTCGGGCACCTGTTGGCGGTCGACTCGTTCGTGAGTCCGATGTGCTCGCCGTACGCGACGCCGGCGACGATCGCGCTCAGCCTCAAGCAGTACGGGCCGAGCTACCGCCAGTGCTACGCGTGGCTCGGGCCCAGCCAGCCGGGTGTCAACGAGACGGATCCCTCGAATCCGAAGGGCTGCGTGCCCGATCCGGGGGGCGCGCCGCCGGGCGAGCGGGGGCCGAAGACGACGGCCTGCAAGCTGACCGTGCCCGACGTCGATGCCCGGGCCAGGGCGAACCGCGACGAGCGTTACCCCGCGAGCCGCGCCGTGGTCGCGACCGCGCAGACCGCGCCCCCTGTGGCGAGCGCGAGCGGTTCAGGCCCACCCGCCAACGGCGATCAACGGGCGCAGCGGCTCCTCAACTACCTGCTCGATCCGTGAGAAGGCAGAGGCAATCCGCGTTCGCGAACCCGGTCCTGATCGGAGCGGTAACCGTGCTCGTGCTGATGGTCGCGGTCTTCCTGGCCTACAACGCCAACACCGGGCTGCCGTTCGTCCCGACGCGGGAGCTCAAGGTCGACTTCACCAACGGCGCCAACCTGGTCATCGGCAACGACGTCCGCGAGGGCGGCTACCGGATCGGCCTGGTGTCGGACATGGATCCGATCAAGCTGCCGGACGGTCAGATCGGCGCACAGCTGACGCTCTCGTTGAACCGGGCGAACGGGGCCTTCCCCGTCGACTCGACCGCTTCGATCCGGCCGGCGTCGGTGCTCGGCGCGAAGTACCTGGACCTTCACAGAGGGACGTCGGAGACCGTGATCCCGGACGGCGGGACGTTGCCGCTGTCCCAGACGACTGTCCCGGTGCAGTTCGATGACATTTTCGGGACGTTCAACCCGCCGACCCGCCGGGCGATCCAGCAGAACCTGATTGGCTTCGGCGACGCACTGGCCGGCCGGGGCTCGGCGCTGAACGACACGATCGCGAGCCTGCCCGCGCTGCTCGGCTATCTCACGCCGGTCGCGCGGTACCTGTCGGATCCGCGCACCCAGCTGACGCGGTTCCTGAGGTCGCTCAACAGGTTGACGGGGACGGTGGCGCCCGTGGCGCCCACGTTCGCGCGGCTGTTCACGGACATGGCGACGACGTTCGCCGCGATTTCGAGCGATCCGAACGCACTGGCCGAGACGATCGCGGAGTCACCCTCGACGCTCGCGGTCGGGACCGAGTCGCTGCGCGTGCTGCAGCCATTCCTGGCCAATCTGACGACGCTCGGCGAGCAGCTGCTGCCGGCGACGGTCTCTCTGAAGGCGGCGCTGCCGGTGCTCAACCCGGCGATCGAGGCGGGGACCCGGACGCTGGCGCGCACGCCGATCCTGAACCGTGGCCTGGAGCAGGTCTTCAAGGCGCTCGAGCAGCTGGTCCTGGCGCCCGGGACGGATCAGGCCCTCACCGGGCTGAGCGCGACCGTCCACACGCTCAATCCCATGGTCCGCTATCTCGGGCCGTTCCAGACGGTCTGCAACGACTGGAACTACTGGTGGACGTACGTGGCGGAGCATCTCTCCGCCCATACGTCGTACGGCTTCGCGCAGCGCGCGATGATCAATCTCGCGGCGCCCTCGGGCGGAGGCGTGGGCGAGCAGGGCGCCACCACCCCCGTCAACGGGACGTCGGGGAGCGACAGCCCGCCGTTGACGGTCTTCGGCGGCCAGCAGTTCCTGCACTCCCAGTCCTACGGAGCGGCGATCGACAATCACGGCAACGCCGACTGCGAGACCGGCCAGCGCGGGTGGCCGAAGAAGCTCAACGCGTTTGACCCCGAGGGCCGGAATCTCGCCCTCGACGCCCACACCCCCGGCGATCAGGGACCCACGTTCAACGGCCGGGCGCGCGTTCCCAAGGGGGAGACGTTCAGCCGCAACCCGACGACCGGGCCGCAGCTGCCCAAGAACCCGTCGAACCCATGAGACGCCGGGGCGGACGCAGAAGCGGTATCAGCTCGTTCAGCGCGGGGCTGATCGGGATCGTCGTGCTCGTGCTGATCACGTATCTCGTCTTCACGAAGTTCGCGAACCCGTTCGCGAGTCCCTACACCATCCATACGACGTTCTCGAGCGCCGGCGGTCTGCGCCCCGCATCGCTGGTGCGAATCGCCGGAGTCGACGTGGGCAAGGTCCAGAGCATCAGCCCGGTGTCGACCTGCAAGGTTCGACGCGCCGCGTCCGCACAGTGTACGGCGGCCGACGTCACGATCACGATCGACAAGCAGGGTCTCCCGCTCCACACCGACGCGACATTCTGGATCCGCCCCCGCACCTTCCTCGAGGGGAACTTCTTCGTCGATGTCAATCCGGGGACGCCGTCCGCTCCGAAGGCTCCGAGCGGTTATACGTTCCCGGTCCAGCAGGGCGTCGAGCCGGTCCAGCTCGACCAGCTCCTGACCTCGCTCCAGCTCGACACCCGACGCAACCTGCAGATCTTGGTCCAGCAGTACGGCAAGGCGGTCAAGCTCGGTGGCGCCTCATACAACGCCTCGATCCCGTATTGGCTGCCGGCTTACCAGTACACGTCGGTCGTCGCGCATGACGCACTCGGGATCCAGCCGCACGACCTCTCCAACTGGATTGCCGCTCAGGGCACGGTCGCCGCGGCGCTCACGGCGCACCCCCAGAACCTGGAGAACCTGGTCACCGACCTCAACACGACCGCGAACGCGTTCGCCCGGCAGAACATCGCGCTCCAGCGCGCCGTGGCGGAGCTGCCGCTGACGCTCGCCGCCGCGATCCCTGCGTTCAACGCGCTCAACGCGGCTTTCCCGCCGGTGGATGCGCTCGCCCGCGCGCTGATCCCGGGCGTCACATCGGCCGGACCCGCGATCGACGCGAGCCTCCCGTTCATCAAGCAGCTGCGCCTCCTAGTCGCGCCCTCCGAGCTGGGCGGCCTGGCCTCTGCGCTCGCAGCCACCGTCCCACAGCTGGCGAAGCTCGCCTCCGAGACGATCCCGCTGATGAAGAAAGGCGTCCGTCCAGCGTCGAGCTGCCTGGCGAACGTCGTCCACCCGTGGTCGCAGCTCACGATCAACGATCCGCATTTCAACGCGTCGAATGGCTTCCCCCCGCGCAAGGTGTACGTCGAGGCGGTCGACTACCTCCCGGGCCTCGCCGGCGAGTCGCGCAACTTCGACGCAAACGGCGCCTACATCCGCGTCCTGCTGACGGCGGGCAACCTCACCTACTCCCTGTCACCGAACACGTTCGGGCAGGCGGTCGCGCCGCTGATCGCGACGCAGCCGACGCCTCCGCCGGGCGATCGCCGGCCACCGCTCGAACCGAAGGTCGCGTGCGAGACGCAGCCGCCGATCACCACTCTCTCCGCTCCGACCGGGCCGTCGCTGGAGGAGCTGAAGTGAAGCTCGCGATCAAGAATCACGCGGGCGACGTCGTGGCAATCCTCGCGCTGATCGTCCTGTCGATCGTCGTCGCCGGCTACATCCTCAACCACGAACGCCTGCGCTTCCCGATCATCCAGTCCGCGCCGTTCAAGCTGTATGCGCAGTTCTCGACGGCGCAGGCGGTGATGCCGGGCCAGGGCCAGTCGGTGCGTGTCTCGGGGGTGCAGATCGGCGACATCGGCAATGTCACCCTCAAGAACGGGCTCGCCGTCGTGGAGCTGGACATCGACCAGCAGTACAAGAACCTGATCCGCCAGGACGCGACCGCTCTGCTCCGTCCGCGGACTGGGCTGAAGGACATGTTCATCGAGGTCGATCCGGGCGCGCTGAACGCGCCGGTCGCGAAGCCCGGCTTCACGATCCCGGTCTCGAACACGCTGCCCGACGTCAACCTCGACGAGATCCTCGCCTCCCTCGATGCCGACACGCGTTCGTACCTGGCGCTCCTGGTGAACGGAGCGGGGCAGGGCCTAAAGGGCAACGGCGGCAACGAGCTCGCCCAGGTGTTCGAGCGCTTCGAGCCGACGTTCCGAGACCTCGCGCGCGTGAACAAGGCGATCGGGGAGCGCGGGGCGAATCTCCGCCGGCTCGTCAACGCGCTGGCCCGCCTGAACACGGCGGTCGCCGCCAAGCAGACCCAGGTCGTCCAGTTGGTCGACGCCAGCGCCAAGGTCTTCAGCGCAACCGCCTCCGAGAACCAGAACATCAGCCGAGCGATCGCCGACCTGCCCGGCACGCTCAGTCAGACGACGGCGACGCTCGCCAAGGTACAGGCGTTCGCCGAGCAGCTCGAGCCGACCGCCACCAACCTGCTGCCGGCCGCGCACGCGCTTCCCGCGGCCAACGCCGCACTCGCGGCGCTCTCCAAGCCGAGCGCTCCAATCGTGCAGAACCAGATCCGTCCGTTCGCGGTCGCGGCGCAGCCGGTCGTCCGCGAGCTGCGGCCGGCCGCGACCAAGCTCGCGACGGCCACGCCCAATCTGCAGAAGGTGTTCGTCGTCCTCAACCACTTCGTGAACATGCTCGGCTACTCGCCGGGAGGCGGGCAGCACGGGTACCTGTGGTGGCTCGCGTGGCTCGGTCACAACACGCGCACCCTGTTCTCCGTCCAGGACGCCAACGGGCCTTACCGGCCTCTGTTCATCCAGTTCAGCTGCTCGCAGATCAAGCTGATGACCGACCCCGGCTCGGAGTTCGCCCTCGTCGCTGGGCTCCTGAACATCACACCGCTTCGGACGTTCTGCGGGTCCTCGACAGCGCGCGATGTCCAGCTCAAGCACACCCTCGGCAAGTTCCCTGCGGGCTGATGCTAACCAACGCTCCCTCACGCGGAAAGATCGCCACGATGGTCCTGTTCGTCCTGTCGTGCATCGGCCTCCTGCTGTTCCTGTGGCTGTCGTTCGGTGGCCCGGTTCCGTTCACTCCCCAGGGCTACCGCTTCCGCGCGTCATTTCCTTACGCTCAGGAGTTGGCTACACAAGCGGACGTGCGGATCGCGGGCGTGTCGGTCGGGAAGGTGGTCGCCAAGTCGCTCGATCCGCAGGGCAACCGCACAATCGTGACGATCCAGCTCGACAATCAGTACGCGCCGATCCACATCGACGCGCGAGCGATCCTGCGCGAGAAGACGATCCTCGGTGAGACCTACGTCCAGCTGACGCCGGGGTCGCGGACCGCGCCCTACCTGCCAGACGGCGGTCTGCTCGCGCGGACCAACGTAGAACCCGCCGTGCAGCTCGACCAGATCTTCGATGCCTTCGATCCCGTCACGCGCAGCGCGTTCCGGGAATGGCAACAACAGCTGGCGATCGCCGTCCGTGGCAACGGCGCAAACCTCAACAATGCAATCGGCAACCTTCCGCAGTTCGCGGCGGACGCCACCGACATCCTGCGCGTCCTCGACGTCGAGCACATGGCGGTGGTCCGGCTGGTCCAGAACGGTGGCACGGTGTTCACCGCACTGAGCCAGAACCAATCCGCTCTCCGCAACCTGATCACGAGCGCCGGGGCGACGTTCGCCACCACCGCCGCCAACAGCGGCGATCTCGCCGCCACGTTCCACGTCTTCCCCACGTTCCTGAACGAGACGAAGCTGACGCTGGCGCGGCTGCAGACCTTTGCCGTGAACACCAATCCGCTGATCAATGAGCTGCACCCAGTGGCGCAGAACCTCGGGCCGACGTTGTCCGCGGTGCAACAGGTCTCACCCGACCTGCTCAGGCTATTCGTCAATCTTGGCCCGCTGGTGACCGCCTCAGAGACGGGCTTCCCGGCCATCAGCGACGTGCTGCGCGGCGCGGAGCCCCTCCTCGCCTCAGTTGGACCGTTCCTCGAGCAACTCAATCCAATCCTTGATTGGTTGTCACTGCATCAGCAGCTGATCTCTGACTTCATCTCCGTGGGCGCCGTCGGCGTCGCGGCGAAGACGACCGCCTACGGCGGCACCGGGGTGACGTGCCAGGGCGTGCCCTGTGGTCACTACCTGCGGCAGTTCTCCCCCATCGGTCCCCAGACCTCGGGGCTCGCCACCACGCGCGACGTGAACAGTCGCGGCAACACGTATCCGCCGTCGCTGTGGCTCGCGGATCCACAGAGCTTCTCCGCCGGAGGGAAGTTCCCCGGCAGCTTCGCGCTGCCCTCGTGGGACTGCAAGAGCACCGGCGCGTCGGGTAACGGATCGCGGCCGGCGACGTCGACCGACGAGGCCTGCTGGGTCGCGCCGACCCTGCCCGGCGCCAAGCCGGGCCAGATCCCCCACATCCTCGCCGCGAACTACCCGAAGCGGTAGCGGCGGCGCTCGCGGGATCACCCCGTTCGGGGGATGCTCGAGCTGACGGCGCGGGCTAGGGTCGCCCTACCGAGGACAACTACAGGGAGTATTTGCCATGGCCACACTTACCGTGAACGAGAAGAAAGTGAAGGCGGTGGGTCACATGAGCGTGGTCGATCGCGTTGCGCGCGGGAAGATGGCGCGCGCCGAGGTTCCGCGCTCCAGTCACGCCGTTTACGAGCCGCCGCGGCGACGTCGGGATCCGTTGACGCTGCTCGAACAGCAGGCGAAGAGTCGCGTGCCCGAGCTGGTGCCGATCCGCTATGGGCGGATGCTCGTCTCGCCGTTCACGTTCTATCGCGGAGCAGCGAAGATCATGGCCGAGGACCTCGCGGGAACTCCGCGCTCGGGGCTTCTTGCCCAGTGTTGCGGGGACGCGCATCTGTCGAACTTCGGCCTGTTTGCCTCGCCGGAGCGACGGCTCGTGTTCGACCTCAACGACTTCGATGAGACGCTTCCCGGACCCTGGGAGTGGGATGTAAAGCGGCTCGCGGTGAGCATGCTGATCGCCGCCCGCGACAATGGCTTCGCGGCTAAGGACCAGGAGCGAGCCGTGCTCCAGACCGTGGGCGCGTACCGAAGCTGGATGCGCCAGTTCGCCGCACAGGGCAACCTCGACGTGTGGTACGTGCGCCTCGAGGCCGAGCAGATCACGGCGGAGATCGCTCGGCGCGGACGCCGGCGACAGGTCAGGGGGAGCGCGAAGATCCTGGCCAAGGCTCACACACGCGACAGCATGTCGGCGTTCGAGAAACTGACAGAGGAGGTCAACGGCCGGCGACAGATAGTCGATCAGTCGCCGTTGATCGTGCCCCTCGCAGCGCTGGTGCCGGCCGACAAGTACGAAGAGTCATTTGAGGCGCTACGGGAACTGTTTCACGCGTACCGCGCCACGCTCGACCTTCCCCGGCGCGTGCTGCTCGAGGGTTACGAGCTGGCGGACTTCGCGCGCAAGGTGGTGGGGGTGGGTAGCGTCGGCACACGGGCCTGGATCGCGCTTCTGTACGGGCGGGACGGGGGCGACCCTCTGATCCTGCAGATGAAGGAGGCTGAGGCGTCGGTGCTGGAGCGGCCGCTCGGCCCGAGCCACGAGGAGAATCATGGCGAGCGAGTGGTTGTGGGGCAGCGGCTGATGCAGGCGAGCAGCGACATCTTCCTGAGCTGGCTTCGCGTCCGCTCCCCTCTCGATCGCCGGCAGCGCGACTTCTATGTCCGCCAGCTCAGGGACTGGAAGGGCTCGATCGAGACCGAGCGGCTGGCCCCGGCTGGGCTGGCCTTCTACGGCGAGCTGTGTGGCGGAACCCTCGCTCGCGCGCACGCTCGGAGCAGCGACCGGATCGCGCTCGCCGCGTATCTCGGCAAGGGAGACACTTTTGATCGCGCGCTGCTCGCATTCTCAATCGCCTACGCGGACCAGAACGAGCGCGACTACAACCGGTTGTCGGCTGCGGTCAAGGAGGGCAAGATCAAGGCCGAGACCGGGCTTTAGGGCGTACATCCAACCTGCCTTCACCGGCTTGGGGATAACCTCCGGCCTGGTGGTTATGGCTGGCGATGGCGGGATTCTCGATGACGGACCGTCGCACGGCGGCGGAGCGACGTCGCCGCCGCTTGGGCGCCAGCTTCGTCCGGACGTCGACCCCAGGTTCGGCGGGCCGTTGTGGCGCGCCGTCGTGCGCTTCTGGCTCGGCGCGCAGGTCCTGAGCATCGTGGTGTGGCTCGAGTCGACCCTCGGCAATGGGGGCGGGCTCGGCCATGCCTCCGAATCGCACGCCTGGCTGGTCCCGGTGGCGACGTTCGCGGGCGGCCTCGTGGCCTTCGTCATCGCTCGAGCGTCGGGGCTCGCCGCCCAGGACCGACGGGTGCTCTACTCCGCGTGGATGGCCCCGCCGGCGGTGGCGGGGTTGTTCCTCGCCCAGCTCGGCTTCTCGGGCGAGCCGTGGACGAACTACGCGCTCGCCGTGGGGGCCGTGATGTTTCCGTGCTACCTCGTGACGGTCGCGGTGCTGGCGCGCCACCAGCCAGCGTCCGAGGGGCTTAGTGGTAACTGAAACATTCGCCTAGGGCGAGCCAGGTTCGGTTGCTGCCCGCCGCCTCGGTGCGTATGATGCCGCGCTCAAATGACTGGGGGCGGAAGGATCCGTGGTGGGCGGCTGTGGGCTGGCGCCATGCTGTGCGCGGCGCTTCTGTGCGCGGCCGTCGTCGCGTTACCCTCGACGGCGGCAGCGGCCGGCGCGTGCTCGGTTAGCAACGTTCAGGGCTACAGCGGCACGGTAAGCCTGTCGTATTCGCGCACGGTGAGCGACGCGCCCGATGGGAACGGGGGGGCGGCGTCGGAGACGATGAGCCACAGCGCCGATGGCCTCGACACCGGAACGATGACTCCGGACAAGGCCGACGAGGACTTCACCAGTACCTCGTTGAGCGGCGACGTCAGCATCGGGGACAGCTGGAGCGACACCAACGACGGGCATACCACGACGGCCAGCCTGACCGGCGACAATCCGCCCGTATCCGGGAGTGACGCCGAGATCTCCTTCGATCCGTCGTCGTGCGTGTACTCGGTCTCGGCGAGCGTTGAGGCGCCCGGCACAGCCACTGGGGCCTTCACCGACGAGGGCATCTCCGATGCCGCGACGAGTCCGAATATGCCGATTCCCACGGATTTCAACCTGTCCGGGAGCATCACGATCAATGCCTTCGGCGTCGGACCGTCGACGCTGTCAGGAATCGAAGCCGGCTTCTACGAGTTCGGCCCGCTCTCGACGTGGGCCCATGAGATGGCCACGCTTCTCGGCGTCGATTCGGGGACGGGCGACCTTGGCCCGGCCCAGCTCAGCTGGAACTTCACGCCTACGTTCAAGACGAAGGTCTGTGACGTCCCCGCGGTCGCGGGCAAATCGCTGTCGGATGCAAAGACGGCTCTAAGCAAGGCCAACTGCGCGACCGGAACGACCACCCAGCAGAGCTCGACGACGGTGCCGAAGGGTGACGTGATCTCGATCACGCCGCCAGCCGGCAGCCTCGAGCCGGCTGGCACGAAGGTGAACATCGTCGAGAGCAGCGGTCCGCCGCCGAAGAACTGCGTCGTTCCGGCGCTGGCGGGTCAGACGCTCGTGTCCGCGAAGGCGGCCCTGAAGGCCGCCAACTGCTCCGAGGGAACGGTCACCAAGAAGGCGTCCTCAACGGTGCCAAAGGGTGATGTGATCTCCAGCAGTCCCGCGGCGGGCACGACGCATAACGCCGGTAGCAAGGTCGCGCTGACGATCAGCAGCGGCAAGGCGAAGGCCAAGGGCGGCGGCAAGGCCTCGTCGAAGGCGCAGTGCAAGGTCCCGAAGGTGAAGGGAAAGACGCTAACCGCTGCGAAAAAGGCCCTGAAGAAGGCTCACTGCGGAGTCGGCAAGGTCAAGAAAGCCGCGTCGGCGAAGATAGCCAAGGGCAAAGTCATCTCGACCAAGCCCGGGGCCGGCGCGAAGCGTAAGGCCGGAGCGAAGGTTTCTCTGACGGTCAGCCGCGGCAAGAAAGCCGGCACGGGTAAGGGCTCGACGAAGAAGTCCTGCAAGGTGCCGGCGGTGAAGGGCAAGACGTTGGCGGCGGCCAAGAAAGCGCTAAAGAAGGCGAACTGCGCCGTCGGAAAGGTGACGAAGAAAGCCTCCTCGACCGTCGCCAAGGGCAAGGTCATCTCGACCAAGCCTGGCGCCGGAACCAAGCACAAGGCGGGAACGAAGGTGGCGCTGACCGTCAGCAGCGGAAAGCGCGGCACGACCACGCCTCCAAAGAAGGCCTGCATCGTGCCGAACGTAGTCGGCAAGGCTCTCGCTGCCGCCAAGACCGCGCTGAAGAAGGCCAACTGCTCGGCGGGGTCGGTCACGAAGAAGGCGTCTGGCACGGTCTCCAAGGGCGATGTGATCTCGAGCAGTCCGAAGGCCGGGACGAGGCACAAGGCCGGGACCAAGGTCAAGCTCACGGTGAGCAGCGGCCCCGGCTACAGTGTCCCGAAGTCCTGACGCGCCACCCGCGGAATCAAGTCCCGTTCACCCGTCAGCGGTCGGACGGCGGAGAAATTCCTTCGAAATTACCCTTGCAAACGTCCGGTGTGTGAGTTACCCTGGCTCGCACCTTACGGAAAGTCACGCCCATGTTGAGAACCACTAACACCCACCCCAAGACGCAAGACGCGGCGATCGCCGCGCCCGCCATGGCATGCGGCCTGGTCCTCGACGGCTCACGCCAGTTTGGCAATGCTTCCGCCCTCGCAGCGAGGTGTGCGCGCCGGTAACTCCGGCGTAAATACCAGAGCCACGCGAGGGCGACCCAACGGGTCGCCCTTCGTCGTTCCTGGGGGCAGTCAATAAATTTCGCAACCAAAGGTGATGCTCAGCTTGAAAAAGATCTAATTGCAATTGAGGCCCCGCCTGAGAGAGAAAGGTCCTCCCGTGTAGATATGCACCTTCTTACGCCTGATTTGTCAGGTGTCAGTTACACGTGCGCATTCTTTCGGCAAGTGCCGCGGTGAGACCGGGCTCCAGCACTCCTCCACGTAGGACACGGTGACGTATCCGTCGGCTAACCGTGATCCAGGGTCGAAGAGTGGGCGAGTGGCTTAGACAACATCGTCTGTGCGTTAGCGCGGACGTGACACAGCGATTCCCAACGAGCGCGCTCGCCTGTGCGTCGATCTCCTGAAGCGGGGGATGGACGGAGAGGCGCGTTGCGCGGTAGAGGAGCGGCTGTCCTCGCGAGCCTCATGAGCTCGAGACCGTGGGTTCGAATCCCACCCGCGCGCTAATCGGGAGGCGGATCCACGCAGCCAGTCTCTTCGTGGCCGTGGTGTAGGGACGAGCACTCGGGGCAGTGATCCCCGCGGCGCCGGTTCGAGTCCGGCCGGTCACCCCTGCGCAAATCCCTGACTTCGCCCGCGGACAGCACCTCGGCGGGCGAGGTGGAGACGCGCCGTCGCCGAGCAGTCCAGGCGGCGGCGCCGAGCCATTTACCGGCGCCCACCCGAGCACTCAGGCGCCACAGAGCTTACGAACCCAACCAACGAGAAAGGAGGACCTCCCATGGGAGGCACTCGCGTATCGACGAGTTCTCGCGTCATGCCCTTCCGGGGACGTGTGGTCATGTTCCCAACGAGGACACGGGTGAAGCGCGTCAAGCCCGTCATGAGGGTGAGCGAGTCCGAGCTGCTCGAACGGCTCGGCGAGCGCAAGCGACCGCGGGAGACCAACGTCGTGGAGTTCCCTCGGCTACCGCAACAACCGCGCCTGTTCTAACGGCTGTGCGAAGCCGAGACGGAAGCACCGTTTCACCGGGTGGGTCAGCTTGGCAGCTCCACCCACGGCCGTAGTCCAGCGGCAGCACCGACCCTCCGCTGCCGCTGGACTCGGCCCAACCACTCACAAACGGCCGCATCGAGAGAGGAGGATGTGCCCGATGAAGATCAAGACTTTCGGCTCCGTCGACGAGCGGAGCCTCAAGCAGCTCGAGCGCTGCATGGACGCCGGCGACGCAGAGCTCGGCGTGCTGTGCGCGGACCATCACCCGGGCTACAGCCAGCCGATCGGCGGCGCGATCGCGTACGAGGGTTTCGTCTCGCCATCGGGCGTCGGCTACGACATCGGTTGCGGCAACAAGGCGGTGTGCACGGACCTGACGCGTGCCGGCCTCGACGCGCTCGGCGGCGTCGAGAAGGTGATGCACGAGATCACTAGGCGGGTGTCGTTCGGTATGGGCGTTGCGGCCCGGGAGCGCGCCGACCACCCGGTGCTCGACAAGGTCCGCCACGCCGAGTTCGCGCCCCAGCGCAAGCTCGCCGGGGTCGCCGAGTCGCAGCTCGGGACCGTTGGCTCCGGCAACCACTACGTGAACCTCATGGAGGATGAACGGGGTCGTGTGTGGGTCGGCGTCCACTTTGGCTCGCGCGGTTTCGGCCACAAGACGGCGTCGGGATTCCTTGCCATGGCTCAGGGACTCCCGTTCGGGGGGCACGCGAGCGAGGGCGATATGGACTCGCCTCCGGTCCTGCTCGAGGTCGGCAGCGAGCTCGGTGATGCGTACATCTCGGCGATGGAGCTCGCCGGCGAGTACGCCTACGCCGGCCGCGATGTCGTCGTCGCCAAGGTGCTCGAGATCCTGTCGGCGCGGTCGGTGCACGAGGTGCACAACCACCACAACTTCGCGTGGCGGGAGTCGCACTTCGGTCGCACCTATTGGGTGATCCGGAAGGGCTGCACCCCCGCGCGGCCGGGCCAGGAGGGTTTCGTCGGCGGCTCGATGGGCGACGAGTCGGTGATCCTCGAGGGCGTCGAGTCCGGTGAATCCGAGGATGCGCTGTTCTCGACCGTCCACGGCGCCGGCCGAGTCATGAGCCGCACGCAGGCGGCCGGACGCGTCCGCCGTCGCAAGCGGTGGGCGTGCGGGGTCCGGGACTGCGACCGCGTCTTCGACGCTGACGCCGTCGGCTCGCGCAAGCGCGGCGTCTGCCCGGACCACCCCGACGCACGGCTACACAAGGTGTGGGTCGAGGAGCAGGTGAGGCCCGGCAAGGTCGACTGGCCGGCGGTGCAGACGCGCCTGCGTGGAAAGGGGATCGTGCTCATCGGCGGCGGCGCGGACGAGGCCCCGGAGGTGTACAAGCGCCTCCCGGACGTGCTCGCCGCCCACGCCGGCTCGATCCGCGTCAAGCACACGCTCCGCCCGCTCGGTGTGGCGATGGCCGGACGCGACGTGTACGACCCGTACAAGGACTGAGGGGCCGCTCCTCTGCGGCCACTCTTCGCATCTGGGTGGCGTAACGCTCGTCGAGCGTGGAAGGGGAGGGAGCGGGCGCGATCGCACGCGTCCAAAAAACCTGCATAGCACGACAATCCCGGCTGAGGTGGCGAGGCCTGTCGTGTTACGCATGAAGAGCAGGGTTAGTACGACAGGGCTCGGGTCTGGCGCCGGTGTTGTCGTGTTATGCAGGTTTCCCGTGACACTCTCGGCACAAAGTCCCGGGTGTGGGCGCAGGAGCACGTCGACCACCTCCCCATCACCTAATCCGCATGATGCGACCCGTCGGTATTACGATTGATGATTCAGACGCCATGACCGTCGCCGTTCACATCACCTGCGGGCACATGTCAAAGGACGACTACGAACGACTCATCAAGGAGCTCGAGGCGTCTGGCGCGTCCGACCCGGACGGCCGCCACTACCACGCTGCCTACGGCAACGATGACGTCAACATGTTCGAGGTCTGGGAGTCGCCCGAGCACTTCGAGGCGCACCGCGAGAACCTGTTCGCGGCGATCGAGTGCGCCGGCGTGGACAGTGCCGGCATCGAGATCCACTCGCTCCACTCCTCGCCGCATCCGGACTGAGCGCGCAACTCCCTGCGTGGTGCGGCCGTTTGCTAACTGGGGATGAGGAGGACCTCCCGGATCATTGGGTTTGGCGGCGCGGGCGTGCTGGTGATCGCCGGCATCGTCTGCGCGGTCGCGTTTGGTGGCACGCTCGGCACCGTCCTCGCGTTCATCCTGATCAGCGCCGGCCTCGTCCTCGCCACCAGCCTCGTCTTTCTCGAGGTCGGGCTGAGCGAGGATCGCGACCGCGAGCGCGAGGCCAAGCGTCGCCAGGAGTCGGAGCGTCGCCAAGAGCCCGCGCGCCCGCACGAGGCCGAGCACGGGCCCGACGCAGATCGCCAGCGACAAGCCGAACGCGAGCGCGAGATCGAGCGTCGCCGGATGGCCGAGGGCGAGCACCCGGACGGGGAGCGCGGGCGCGGCCCGGGGGAGCCCCGGCGCCGGCCGTACCTGTCCCGGCTCCGCGGCGAGCGGCGCCACCTCAAATGACAGCGATGGAGCGGCGATGGCAGATCCCAGAGACAAGCGGCTGAATGAGCTGATCGACCGCCTGCGCGTACCCGCGGGCACGAAAGTGACGCTCTCCAAGGACTACGACCCGGGCTTCAGGGCCGGGTGGCTGAAGAAGAAGGACGGCAAGGAGCAGCTGGAGCTGACGGTGGAGATGCTGGCCGAATACCAGCAACGGCTCGCCGCGGACGAGCGCAACGGGGTGCTCGTTGTCCTACAGGGGATCGACGCGGCGGGGAAGGACGGGACGATCCGGCACGTGATGAGCGGCGTCAACCCGCAGGGAGTCTCGGTCCATAGCTTCAAGGTCCCCTCCTCGGAGGAGCTCAGCCACGATTACCTGTGGCGGTACGGTCGTCGGGTTCCCGCACGCGGACAGATCACGATCTTCAACCGGTCCCACTACGAGGAGGTGCTCGTAGTCAGGGTGCATCCGGAGCTGCTCGAGCCGCAGCGGCTCCCCTCGGCGGTGCGTCTCGGCGACCTTTGGAGCCGCCGCTACGAGGAGATAAACCAATGGGAGCGCTACCTCGCCGAGAACGGCTTCACGGTCGTGAAGTTGTTCCTCAACCTCTCGCGAGAGGAGCAGAGGATTCGCTTCCTCAAGCGCATCGACCGCCCCGAGAAGAACTGGAAGTTCTCGGCGAGCGATGCGAAGGAGCGCGCCTACTGGAACGACTACCAGCGCGCGTTCTCGCAGATGCTGAGCCACACGAGCACAGCGTGGGCTCCCTGGTACGTGATCCCCGCTGATCACAAGTGGTTCGCGCGGATCGCGGTCGGCTCCGTGCTGGCCCACGCCCTGGTCGGGCTCGACCCGCAGTACCCGAGAGTGACGCAGGAAGAAAAACGGGCGTTGAAGGAAGCCCGCGCCGAGCTCGAGGCCGAGGCGCCACGTGGGGCGGCCTCGGACCCCTACGGCCAGAAGCGGCGCCGGGGAAGCCAGGGCTAGGTGCACGCCTGACCAGGCAATCGCTCGAACACCGCCCGGCAGCACTCCATGGGCAGCAGGTACCGAAGGACTAGAGTCCGTATCCGATTTCAAGCCCGAAAGGAGCCCCCGTGGCCGTTGACCCGAAGCGCACTGCCGTGGTGCTGATCGAGTACCAGAACGACTTCACATCGGAGGGCGGCGCTCTCCACGGCGCGGTCAAGGAAGTGATGGACTCGACGGGGATGCTCGACAACACTCGCAGGCTCGTTGAGGCAGCGCGCGAAGCCGGCGCGACGATCGTCCACGCACCCATCACGTTCGCGCCGGGGTACGGTGAGCTCGCCGAGAATCCATATGGGATCCTGAAGGGCGTTGTCGACTCGACCGCGTTCGTCAAGGGCGAATGGGGCGCCGAGATCGTCGACGCGCTCGCCCCCCAGGAGGGCGATGTGATCGTCGAAGGCAAGCGCGGTCTGGACACGTTCGCGACGACGAACCTCGACTTCATCCTCCGCGCCCGCGGTATCACGACGATCGCGCTCAGTGGCTTCCTGACGAACTGCTGCGTCGAGTCGACAATGCGAAGCGGCTACGAGAAGGGCTACGAGGTAATCACCCTGTCGGACTGCGTAGCCGCGACCTCGGCCGAGGAGCACGAGAACGCGATCCGGTTCGACTACCCGATGTTCTCCGACGTGAGGACCTCGGAGGCGTTCACAGACGAGTTGCAGGCCGCGGCAGGGGTCTCGGGCTGACGGACGCACAGCCTCAGACCAACTCGGATCTCGCGGCTGCGCCGCTGCCGGCGGAGGTAGGCCCGCGCCGCATCAAGCGAGCGCTGTGGAGACTTTCCGCGCTGCTCGTGGCCACGGTCATCGTGATCACGCTGGGCCCGGGCCTAGGCGGGCTCCGCCACCAGTTTGATCACGCGGCCGCCGGCTGGGTCGTGATCGGGTGTGCCCTCGAGGTCGCCTCAGCGCTGTCGTACGTCGTTGCGTTCCGGGTCGTGTTCTGCACGCGCATGAGCTGGGGGACGAGCTACAAGATCGCCATGGCGGAGCTCGGCGCCGACTCCCTCCTGCCGGTCGGCGGCGCCGGCGGCCTGGCCCTCGGGGCGTGGGCGCTGCGGCGAGGCGGCATGCCGGCCGACGAGATCGGCCACAAGTCGGTGGCGTTCTTCCTGCTGACGAGCGCTCCGAATGTCGGGACGCTGGCGCTGATCGGCGTCGGCCTTGCGATCGGGCTGCTCCCCGGCCACACGAGCGTCGCGCTGGGCGTCGTTCCCGCCTTCGCCGCCGTCTGCGCCGTCGCCCTGGTCGTGATGGTCGGCCGGGCCAGCCGAAGGTTCGAGGCAAAGCTCACGACCGCGAAACAGGGGTCCAAGTTGGCGCGTCTGGCGCCTGCGCTCCGCGCGACCGCCGACGGCGTCGACGAGGCGTTGCTGCTGCTCAAGCACGCCAACCCCCTGCTCCTGTTCGGGATCATCGGCTACATGGTCTTCGACATCCTCGTGCTCTGGGCGAGCTTCCGCGCGCTGGGAGCGTCGCCAGAGCTGACGATCGTGTGGATCGCCTACCTGATCGGCCAGCTCGGCAATCTGATCCCGATACCCGGTGGCATCGGTGGCGTCGAGCTCGGGCTGGTCGCAACGCTCGTGCTCTACGGCCTCCCGGCCCTGCTGTCGACCGCCGCGGTCTTGCTCTACCGGGTGATCGAGCTGTGGGTTCCGGCGATCCTGGGGATCGTCGCGTTCATCCAGCTGCGTGCGCTGTTGCGCCGCGAGGCGGAGTCGATCGACCTCTGCCAGCCGGGCGAGGTCGTCGAGATCATCGGGCAGGGACCGGTGGTCGCCAAACCTGCGGGCTGAGGAGAGAACCGGCGCTGGGGAATACTGAGGTTTAAGCGAGATGGCCGCAAAGCAGATCGCCGGTCGTGCGGGCAGCGCCACGGTACGCGCCACCAGATGGACAGGGCGCGCCGTGCGCGGCGAGGTCGTCAAGCGGGTGGGCGGGCCCGCCCGCGCGCGGGTGATCACGCTGTTCGGGGCGGTGCTCGCGCTGCAAGGCGCCGACATGGCGACAGTCGGCGCCGTGGCGCCGCAGCTCGAGCACGCGCTTCACATCGGCAACACCAAGATCGGGCTGCTGAGCTCGGTCTCCCTCCTCGTCGGGGCCGTGTTCACGATTCCCGTCGGACTGCTCGTCGACCGCACGAAGCGGATCCCGATCCTCAGCCTGAGCATCCTGCTGTGGAGCATTGCCTCGCTCCTCGGCGCGTTCGCCGGCAGCTACTCAGATCTCCTGCTGTCACGGCTGCTGCTCGGCGCGGTGACGGCCAGCGCCGGTCCGGCGATCGCCTCGCTGACCGGCGACTACTTCCCCGCCCGCGAGCGGGGCCGCGTCTACGCGTACATCCTCGGTGGCGAGATCGCCGGGACGGCGGCAGGGTTCATCGTCAGCGGCAGCGTGGCGAGCCTGATCTCGTGGCGCGCCGCCTTTCTGCTCCTCGCGATCCCCGGGTTCTTCCTCGCCCGGGAGCTCTACCGAACCGTGCCCGAGCCGCTCCGGGGCGGTCAGAGCCGGCTGGAACCCGGCGTGGTCGATCTCAAGGAGGCCGTCGCCACAGCCTCCTCCCGTGAGCCGTCCGAGGAGACCGAGGATGAGCCCGAGAACGAAGACGACCTCGCGCAACAGGCGGCGCGAGAGCGCGGCGTCGAGCCCGATCCAGAGCTCGTGCTGAGCGAGGATCCCCGCGCGATGGGCCTGGGACCCGCAGTTCGCTACATCCTCTCGATCCCGACCAACGTCCTGATGATCATCAGCTCATCGCTCGGCTACTTCTACTTCTCCGGGCTGTCGACGTTCGCGCTGCTGTTCGTTCGCGGCCGCTACCACGCGAGTCAGGCGGAGGCGGAGCTCGTGCTGGCGCTGCTCGTCGGAGGGGCGCTCGTGGGAACGTTGGTCAGCGGGCGCGTGACCGATGCGCTGCTCCGGCGGGGCGTCCTTGAGGTGCGCGTGTACGTGCCCGCCCTGTGTTACCTCGGCGCGGCGGCGCTGCTCATACCGGGAGTCCTCGGACGCGACCTCACGCCGGCGGTGTGGTTCGACATCGCGGGCGCGTCGCTCCTGTCAGCCGCCAATCCGCCACTTGACGCGGCCCGGCTCGACATCATGCCGGCGGGATTGTGGGGGCGTGCCGAGAGCACGCGCACGGTCTTGCGCTCGCTCGCCCAAGCCCTGGCTCCCGTCGTGTTCGGCGGTCTCGCCGATCTGATCGCCGGGATCGCCCCCGAGCAGGCTCCGATCGGCACGCACCCGGGCGTGATCTCGCCGGGAGCGGCGAGGGGGCTCGAGATCTC
The DNA here is from genome assembly GCA_963810015.1 of uncultured Solirubrobacterales bacterium. Classification (GTDB taxonomy): domain Bacteria; phylum Actinomycetota; class Thermoleophilia; order Solirubrobacterales; family Solirubrobacteraceae; genus Palsa-465. The sequence goes on along the minus strand of CAWEMC010000024.1, from coordinate 209,842 downwards.
CTTCCTGCTGCTGCTGGGGACGCTCGGGGCAGCGGGCGTAGTTCTGCTGAAGGCGCGCTCCACCTATCCGCGCGACGTGGCCACCGCCGCCGCGTCGCACCAGGGCGCTGACTGACCTCGCCGTCTCGACGTCATTCGATCGCAGCCAACATGCAAGACCGGCTGACCGCGATTGGCGGGCGGCTCAACATCGAGTCTGCGCCCGGCGCGGGTACGAGGCTGGCGGGGACCATTCCGTTGCATGGCCCGGACGCTGAGCCCGTCCGCCCGGCGCGGGACCGGCCCCGCCCCCCCCTTACTCGACGCGATCGATTGCCGGGTCGGGGTGCTCGCCGAGGTACTCGACCCATCGGGTCTTCACGCACGGGTAGTGCTTGGACGCCTCGACGAGGTCCATGAAGCCGACGATGTTGCTCTCGAAGCGATCCTGGAGCTGCGCGTCGGCGATCCGGCAGGAGGAGTCGAACGCCTGATGGGCCTTCGCCAGCGAGAACATGTCCGGGTAGACGCGCGACCCGAGATGCTCGAGCGGCATCCGCAGCGCCCACAGTCCCCGGCTGCCGCCGGCCATCGATGGGGACGCCGACATCAACAGCCCGTGGCGCTCGTTGAATGGCTGGGGGCTGAAGCGTGACACCCAGTCGATCGAGTTCTTCAGGAACCCGGGCATCGAGGCGTTGTATTCGGGGCTCGCGATCACGAACGCATCGCTCGCCGTGATGCGGTCGCGAAACTCCTCCGCGGCGGCCGGGAAGCCCTCGCTGGTCTGCATGTCGTAGTTGTAGGACGGCGCGTCGAACTCGCCCATCGACGCGAGATCGACCGTGCCGCCATTGGCGACAATCGCGTCGGCCGCCAACTCCGCCAACTGCTGGTTCAACGCACCGTCGCGGAGTGTCGCCGCGAACACGAGAAACCGCACCGGTTGACGATCACCTGTTGCACTCATCCGAACCTCCGTCGCTCAGTCTCACCACCGTGGATGACCCGAGCATGACGATCCTGTCAAGCTGACGGCATGCCCGTAATCGCCGTCGCCGAGATGTTCGGGATCACCGCGGCTAGGGATGAGCTGATCGCCCTCATGGAGCGGGCCGAGCGCGAGTCCGCGAGCGAGCCGGGCTGTAGGCGCTACACGTTCGCCGCGACGGTTGCAGATCCCGACGAGTTCGTCCTCGTCAGCGAGTGGGAGGATGAGGGCGCCCTCGACGCGCACTACCGCTCCCAGGCATTTGCCGACTTCCAGTTCGCGCTCGATGGCCTGCTGGCACGGCCGAGTGAGTTGACCGTGTACGCGGCCGAGATATCGGTCCGGCCGCTGAGCTCAAAGCCGATGGATCCCCGCGACGCTGACTAGCTGACAGTCCCGGAACTCGCCAGGTAGTGTCAGGCTGAATCCGACGAAGCGCCCCTACGAGGAGGACAGCAGATGATCGTGATGTTCACGGCCCGCCGGCTCAAGCCGGGTGCGTGGGACCAGTTCCGCCGCGCCTGGGACTCGGGTGGCGGGGCGCCGCCCGGCCTCCAGCGGGCCTACCACGCGCGCAACATCCGCGACGAGGATGAAGTGATCTCGTTCGGGCTGTTCGACATGACCGAGGAGGACTACCGGCGCTGGCGCGAGGAGTCCGACGCCGAGGAGCTCCAACGCCAGGATCACATGGCGGCGTTTGTGGAGAACGAGTACGTATCGGGCGTCTACGAGGTGATCGAGGAAGTCGACGAACTCGGGGAGTAGGTCGCCAGCCCAGGCGCGCCGTGAGCTAGACCCACCCCTTGCGCCGGAAATAGAACAGGAGGATCACGCAGGTCACGACCATGCTGCCGATGCCGACGAGCCAGAACGTCAACTCGCCGGTGATCAGGTGGATGACCAGATAGCTGAAGTTCTGGCCGAAAAAGCCGGTGATGAAGCTCAACGGCAGGAAGATCGTGGCGATCACCGTGAGCTGCTTCATCACGTCGTTCTGGCGGTTGCTGACCGTCGAGAGATAGAGGTCGGTGGCGCCAGAGAGCAGGTCGCGGTAGGAGTCGATCAGGTCGCTGATCCGGATCAGGTGGTCATAGACGTCGCGGAAGTAGTCGCGCTCGTCGAGCTGGAGGCCCGGGAGCTCGGCGATCTGGTCGATCGAGCGGGCGAACAGGTCGCGCTGCGGAGTCACGACCTTGCGCATCGCGACGAGCTCACGCTTCAGGTGGAAGAGCTGCTGCAGCTGCTCGTCGGTGGGGTTGGCGAGGACGGACGCCTCGAGGTCGTCGATCTGGCTGTCGAGATCGGAGAGAACCGGGAAGAAGCTGTCGGTGAGCGCGTCGAGCACTCGGTAGAGCAGGAACTGCTCGCTGTGCAGCAGCCGTCCATCAAGCTCCGCGCGCTGCTCGACCAGCGCCGGGACGGGATCGCGGTGAAGGGTGATCAGGTACTGGCCCGAGACGAACAGGTGGACCTCACGCAGGAGGCCGGGGCCTTCGGTGCCCTCGTCCCAGGCGCCGTAGAAGACGAGGAAGATGTAGTCGTCGTAGTTGTCGAGCTTGGGGCGCTGGTGGAACTGCTCGCTGTCCTCGAGCGCGAGCGGGTGGAAGCCGAAGATCTCACGGAGCTTCATCAGCTGGTCCGTGGTGGGCGTGGTCAGGTCGAGCCAGAAGAACTCATCGTGCTTCAGGCGATCGCGGATACGACTCTCATCGATCTCCGTGAAGCACGGCACGGCGATTCGGAACTCGTCGCCTGCCGTCTCCGCAGTTGCTGCCTTGGCCTTACCGACGGGCATCGTCGTCTCCTTATAAGTAGTGTCGGTACATGTTCGACCTGGACGCGTACCTTGCTCGGATTGGATTGAGCGGACGCCCCAGTGTCGCCGAAGTGCACCGCGCGCACATAACTTCGATCCCGTTCGAGAACCTCGATCCTCACCGTGGCGTGCCCGTGTCCCTCGCGGTGGATGACCTCCAGCGCAAACTGGTCGACGAGCGCCGGGGCGGCTACTGCTTCGAGATGAATCTGCTACTGAAGCTGGCGCTGGAATCGCTCGGAGCGCACGTCGATCTCCTGCTCGCGCGCGTGCGAAGGGGCAGCGAGCCCGGCGTCATCAGACCGCGCAGCCACCTCGTGTTGCGGGTCCGCGACGGCGGCGACTGGCACGCTGACGTCGGCTTCGGCCTCGGCAGTCTGTTCGAGCCGATCCCGTTTGGCCCGGGCGAGGCCCACGACCAGGCGGGCTGGCGCTTCCGCGTCGTCGAGGACGGCGACGAGCTCGTGCTACAGACGGTGGAAGAGGACACGTGGCGCGATCTCTACGGGTTCGTTCCGGGTCCGGCGCCGATGGTCGACGTCGAGGTCAGCAACTGGTTCACATGCACCCATCCCCGCTCGCCCTTCGTGACCGGATTGATCGTGAGCGCGCAGGGGCGAGACGGCACCCGCACCTCGCTGAGCGATTGGAGCGGGCTCCAGCTCGCCGAGCAGACGCCCGCCGGGACCACCGTGACACCCGTCGAGCGCCCAGAGATCCCGGGGTTGTTGGGCGAGCGATTCGGGCTGCACGGCTTCGCCCTCACCGCCGGCGGCCGCCTCGATCTCACGGACGCCTGACGAGCGCCGCCCCGCTCAGACCCCCGCTCGGGCGTCACGTCCGCCGCATCACCTACGCTGATTCGGTGGCGATGGTCGAGTTTTCCGGAGTCGTCTACAGCCTCACCGACGATCAGACAAAGTTGCTGGCGGAGCGGCTTCGCAACTACGCATGCGGCACCTTTCCTGACGATGTGAAACGCGCCAGCGAGCTGAGCGGCAACCCGAACTGGGCCGACGGCGCGCTCGCCACCGCCGACTTCCTCGAGGAGATCCTCGTCGACAACCTCGACGGGCCGCTCCCGCTCGAGGGGAAGGCGGCCGAGGCGACGTTCTGGACGCTGCGGATCATGCGCGGCCTGGGGAGATCGACCGCACCGACCGACCTGGCCGCACTCCGCGACGCGCTCGCCGGTTCGTTCGTCGGGGAGCGCCGCCAGGCGGCTTGACCGGGCGCCATCGCACCCGTCCAAAAACCTGCATAGCACGACAATCTTGCGCCGGATGGCGAGGCCTGTCGCGTTATGCATGAGGAGCATGGTTGGTACGACAGGGCTCGGGTGTGGCGCCGGTGTTGTCGCGCTATGCAGCTTTTCCGTGACACTTTCGCCACAAAGTCGCGGATTCGGGCGGCTGGACCAGGTCAACCGGGGGCTCCGGCGAGTCGCCAAAGCCCTCACCCACCCCCTCTCCCTGCTGCCGTTTACTGGGCGGCCCGGTAAACGGCGCTGGGGAAGGAACCCGGGATCGGGCGCCATCGCACCCGTCCAAAAAACCTGCGCAGCACGACAATCCGGGCCGGAATGGCGAGCCCTGTCGAGCTATGCATGAAGAGCATGCGTAATCCGACAGGGCTCGGATCTGGCGCCGGTGTTGCCGTGTTACGCAGGTTTCCCGTGACACTCTCGTCACAAAGTCCCCGGTCTGTGCCCAGGAGCGGGTCGGCCACCTGCTCCGGCGACCCGCCACAAACCCTCACCCACCCTCCTTCCCGGCGCCTTTCACCGAGCCGTCCGCCAGTCAAGGCCGCCGAGAGTCAACGCTCACTAAGACCCCAGGAACGCCAAGATCTCGTCGATCACGGTCTCGGGCTGGTCGAGCAGGAACAGGTGGCCGCCACCTTCGACGACCCGCAGCCGCGCCGCCGGCATCCGCCAGGCCATGAACCGCGCGTTGGCCACGGGAATCACCGGATCGTCGTCGCCGGCGAGGATCAGCGTCGGCTGCGCCACCCGGTGTAGCCAGCGAAGGCTCGTCCACCCGGTCGCCGCGTAGAGCTGGAGCGCGTAGCCGACGGGGTCGGGCGGGCGGCCCAGTCGCGCCGAGGCCTGCCGGTCGAGCTGGGCCGGATCGCGCCTCGTGCGTCCGCCGGCGATTCGGGGCACGATCATCCGGAACAGCAACGGGTGGTAGTAGCGCGCCGGCGTCATGAGCAGTAGCGCCGGAAGCGGCCGCGGGGGGACGCCGATCAGGCCCTGAGCGGTGGCGCACAGGATCAGCCGGCGAATGCGCTCCGGGGAGCGGTAGGCGAGCTCCTGCGCCAGCGCGCCCCCGAACGAGTACCCCAGCGCGTCGACCTGCTCGAGTCCAAGCTCGTCGAGCAGCTCGACGACCACCCGGGCAAGTCCGTGCATCCGCAGCGGAGTCCGCGGCCGGTCCGACAGACCGGCGCCGGGAGCGTCGAACGCGATCAGCTCGCGGTCGGTCATCAACCGAGCGAACGGCTCCCACATGTCGATGTTCGCGCCGATCCCGGTGATCAGGAGGAGCGCCGGTCCCTCTCCGCGCCGGGCGACGCGCATCCTGATGCCGCCAGCGCGCACGGTCGAGGCCGACCAGCGCGAAGCGCCGGCCGCTGAACTCATGTGAATGCGCTGACGCCGGTGATGTCGCGGCCGACGATCAGCGTCTGCATCGTCTCCGTCCCCTCGTAGGTGTGGATCACCTCGATGTCCGACATGTGGCGGATCACGTGGTTCTCCAGCAGCAGGCCGTTGCCTCCGAGCAGATCGCGGGCTTCGGCGATCACGAATCGTGCCTTGCGCGTGTTGTTGAGCTTCGCGAGGCCCGCGATCGTGTCGGACAGCCCGCCCGACTGCGCGAGCCGGCCGACCTGCATGCAGTAGAGCTGCATGCCGGTGACCTCCGCGAGCATCTTCACCAGCCGATCCTGGACGATCTGAAAGCTGCACAACGGGCGGCCGAACTGCTCTCGCTGCTTGGCGTAGGTCAAGGCGATGTCGTACGCGGCCACCGCGTGTCCCAGCGCTCCCCACGCGCACGTGCTGCGCGTCGAGACCAGCACGCGACCGGCGTCCTTGAACGACTTCGCGTGCGGTAGCCGGTTCGACTCCGGCACGCGGACGCCATCGAGATGGATCTCGGCCTGCCAGATCGCGCGGGCGGCGGCCTTGCCCGTCATCGTCGTGGCGTGATAGCCCTCGGTCTCGGTTTCGACCAGGAAGCCCTTGACCTGGCCGTCCTCCTCCGAGCGGGCCCAGACGACAACCACATCGGCGATCGAACCGTTGCCGATCCACCGCTTGTGGCCGTCGATGATCCAGTCATCCCCGTCGCGGCGGGCCGTGGTCTCGAGCGCGATGGAGTCCGATCCGTGCCGAGGCTCGGTCAGCGCGAACGCGCCGATCGCGGCGAGCCGGGCCATCGCCGGCAGCCAGCGCTCCTTCTGCTCCTCGGAGCCGAGCATCGCGATCGACTTCATCGCCAGGCCCGCCTGCACGCCGAGGAACGTTCCGAGGCTGCCGTCGCCTCTGTGCAGCTCCATGTGAACGAGCCCGAGCGCGAACGGGCTCATGCCCGGGCACCCGTACCCCTCGATGTCCTCGCCCACGAGCCCGAGCTCGGGAAGGCGGCGGATCAGCGGCCATGGAAGCTCGGCGTTCTCCCAATACTCGTTGATCGCCGGCAGCACCTCCTCGTCCACGAATTGGCGCGTCTGAATGAAACGCTCCCACTGCTCTTCGGTGAACTGTTCGCGAAGGTGGAAGTAGTCGGTCGCGAGCGCCTCACCGAGGTGCTCGTACGGCATGGCGGTGGTCGACATGGCGGCTCCTACGGTTTACGTTTGCGGTCACGGCGACCTTCGCCGTGCGAGGATGGTCGCACTGACAAAGGAGAGCCGCCAATGAATCTCGCCGAGAACCTGACCGGGGCCGCCGCCCGCCGACCGGAAACGGCCGCGATCAAGCTCGACGACTTCGAGCTGAGCTACGCCGCGCTCGATGCCGCCAGCGCCCGCCTCGCCGGCGTGCTTCGCGCGAGGGGCATCGAGCCCGGGGACCGCGTTGGCCTGATGCTCCCGAACGTCCCGCCGTTCGCAATCGCCTATTACGGGATCGCGCGCGCCGGCGCGGTCGTGGTGCCGATGAACGTCCTGCTGAAGCGGCGCGAGGTCTCGTTCTACCTCGGGAACTCGGAAGCGAAGCTGCTGCTCGCCTGGCACCAGTTCGCCGACGAGGCGCAAGCCGGCGCCGACGACGCCGGCGTCGAGCAGATCTCGGTCGAGCCCGCCGCGTTTGCCGAGCTCCTCGCCGGCGCCGAGCCGCTCGATGGCGTCGAACCGCGCGACGCGCAGGACACCGTGGTGATCCTTTACACGTCGGGTACGACCGGCACCCCGAAGGGCGCGGAGCTGACTCACGGCAACCTCACGAGCAACGTCGCCGCCGTGCTCGACCTTTTCGAGTTCGGAGAGCACGAGATGATCTTCGGGGGCCTGCCGCTGTTTCACGCGTTCGGGCAGACATGCGCGCTCAACGCCGGAGTCGCGGCCGGGGCCACGCTCACCCTCCTCCCGCGCTTCAGCCCGGCCGGCGCGCTCGAGATCATCCAGCGCGACGGCGTCACGATCTTCGAGGGCGTGCCGACGATGTACACCGCGCTACTAAATCATCCCGAGCGCGCCGAGTTCGACACCTCGACCCTCCGCGTGTGCGTCTCCGGAGGCGCCGCCCTCCCCGTCGAGGTCCTGCGCGGGTTCGAGGAAGCCTTCAACTGCATCATCCTCGAGGGTTATGGACTGTCCGAGACCTCGCCGGTCGCCTCATTCAACCATCCGGACCGGCCGCGCAAGCCTGGCTCGATCGGCACGCCGATCGAGGGTGTCGAGATCAAGCTCGTCGACGCCGATGACAACGAGGTACCCGACGGCGAGGTGGGAGAGATCGCGATCCGCGGGCCCAACGTGATGAAGGAGTACTGGCACCGTCCCGACGCCACGGCGGAGGTGATGCGCGGGGGTTGGTTCCACACGGGGGATATGGCGACCCGCGACGATGACGGCTTCCTGTTCATCGTCGATCGCAAGAAGGACATGATCATCCGAGGTGGGTACAACGTGTACCCGCGCGAGATCGAGGAGGTGCTGTACGAGCATCCGGCCGTGCTCGAGGCCGCGGTCGTCGGCATTCCCCATGCCGAGCTCGGCGAAGAGGTTGGGGCGGCCGTGGTTCTGTGCGGGGACGCCGACGTGAGTGCCGAGGAGCTGCGCGACCACGTCAAGTCGCAGGTCGCCGCGTACAAGTACCCCCGCCACGTGTGGTTCCTCGACGAGCTCCCCAAAGGACCGACCGGCAAGATCCTCAAGCGCGAGATCGAGATCCCCACGACCGAGCGCGCCTGAGCGAATGGCCTATCAGCCCAGACTCATCATCGAGGTGCCGCGGGGCGGCCCGATCCAGCGCCAGCTCAGCTCCGACCCGCCGCCGAGCGCCGCCGGGGACGACGTCGTCATCGAAATCGGAGCGACCGACGAGGCCGGTAACCTCGAGCCGCCGTACGGCGGCGAGGCGGTCTACGCCGTGCCGTCGCCCGAGGGGCTCAGGCGCGAGGCCGACGAGGTGCGACGCGTGATCGAGGAGGCCGGCACCGGCGACGAGCCGCTGGTGATCGAGGTCGAGGCCGCCGAGGAGCTGCGTGAGGACGAGCTGTCCGTGGTCTTCGAGGCGGCCGGCCACACCTCGCGACCGGTGATCCTGCGGATCATCCGCAACGGCTAGTTTGGCTCGTCCTTGTAGCCCGGGTCCTCGGAGCTGTACGGCTCGTCCTCGCCGCGGACGTCGCGGTAGCGGCGGTCGAACAGCTCGAGCACTTCGGTGATGTCAGACGGGCCACGGAGGTCGTGGCTGACGCCTTCTGAGTCGGGCAGCGCCAGCTCCGCCGGCTCGGCCTCGCCGTGCTCGACCAGGTCGTCGCGCTCGGCGATGATGAATGGCAGCTCGGCCAGGCCGCGATCGGGGTACAGGACTCCGAGCTCGATTCCCTCGTAGGTGACGAGCGCCGCTCCATCCGCCCGCCGCCCGATCTGGACGCCGGGCCAGGTCGCCAGCTCGTTGGCGACCTCGTCGACGAATGCACTCACCTCGGCCACGAACTCGATCCTACCTACCTACGTCCGATGGTGGTTGACCACCTCGATGTTGTTGCCGTCGGGGTCGAACACGAAGGCGGCGTAGTAGCCGGGGTGATACTGGGGCCGCTCGCCGGGCTCGCCGTTGGACGTGAACCCGGCGTCGGTGGCGGCCTGGTGGAACCGGTGCACGTGTCCGTCGTCGTCGGTCGGAAATGCCACGTGTAGATTCTCGGTCGGCGTTCCCGCCACCAACGAGAACGTGCCGCCGCCGCCCGCGAACGTGACGCGATCGGGCTCTTCATGGTCCAGCCGCAAGCCGGCGGGGGGTGCGATCGTCTCGTAGAAACGCTTCGCCTCGCCCAGGTCCGCGACCCGGATCCACAGGTGGTCGATGACGCCGTCACGCTGGTCGCCGCCATGAACCGCCTCGACGCTGTTGCCGTCTGGATCGAGCAGGAACGCCCCGTAGTAATCCTCGCTGTACTGCGGCCTGAGCCCGGGCTCGCCGTCGCTCGCGTACCCGGCCTCCGTGCCGGCCCGCCAGAACTCATCGACCTGCTCGCGCGTCGGCGAGACGAAGCCGATGTGCACTCCGCGCGTCAGCGGATGCTCGGGCTGGGCGCGCGTGACCATGAAGTTCCCCCACTCGGAGTGGGACGCCGTCCTGTAGGTCTCATCGATCCCGAGCTGCGCCAGCACGGTGTTGTAGAACCGCTCCGATGCCTCGCGGTCGGCGACGCGGATCGTGACGTGGTCGAACAAGGCAGTGCACTCTAGTTGTGTGTTGACCGGGCCGCCCGGTCCACCCCCGGGCGGCCCTGGTGCTGGGGCGCAGGAGCAGCCCCCGTGTGTCAGACGTGCGCGAGGTCGCGGTCCAGCTCGGCCGAGGCAAGCTCTGCGCCCTTGAGCCTGGCCGTGATCTTCTGCATCGCGACGTCCCGGGCGAAGTCAGGCGAGCCGTGCTTGGGCTTGACGTCTCGGCTGAACGGAGAGAAGCCGCAATCGTCGGTGGCGCCGAGGCGCTCGACCGGGATGTAGCTGGCTGCGGTGAGGAGCTCGTCCCTCACGTCCTCGGGAGTCTCGACGTCCGGCGTCAGTGGGTTGATCACGCCCATGAAGCAGACCTGCGCGACGCCGTCAGCGTCCTCCCGGCTGTACTTGCCGCACAGCCTGTAGACGTTCTCCCTGTCCTCCTCGCTCTTGCACTGGATCAGGAAGTAGCCGGCGTTGATGTCGAACATGTGCTCGAGCAACTGCTCATACGGGACCTCCTTGCTGTGGACCGAGTCGCAGTCGCCGCCGGGACAGGTGTGGAGCCCGATGTTCTTACGCTCCGCGGCCGAGAACCGGGCGAAGACCCGGTTGTTGAGGTCGATGAAGTCCTGGAGCATGTTCCGCCCAGTCCACGGGTTGCGGGCGTCGTTCTTGTTGGCGAGCCTGCCCTCGGTGAAGTCGACCGACACGCGAACGGCGCCTGCCTCGAAGCACCGGCGGATGTCCTTCTCGCACTCGTCGACGAGATCGCTGAGGAACTGCTCCCGGGAATACCCGGGAATCTCCTCGTCGAGGGGGTACAGCAACATCAGCATCGACGGGGCGATAACGGCCTGCTTGACGGGATGCGTCGCGACCTCGACGTTCTTCTGCACAAACTCCGACGCGTAGGTCTGATACCGGAACGGTCCGCCGGTCAGCCGGGGCAGCTGGCGATGATGGCCGTCATCGAAGATCGCGAAGAACTGACCGTCGCCGGCGAGATTGGGCCCCAGCCCCGTTCCGGCAAGAGTATGCGTCAGCGGGTAGGTGGCGAAGCTCGATTCACGCTGTTCGCCATCGGTGACGATCGGCTCACCCGTCTCTTCCAAGCGACGGATCGAATCGGCGGCGGCCTCGTCCTGCGCCGCGACGAGCTCGTCCCACGTGATCTTCCCCTCGTCATGGTCCGCGTAGGCCTGCTGAAGCTTCATCGGTCGGGGCAGAGACCCGACGAGCTCGGTGCGGATAGACATGAGTTGTCCTCCCTCGTAGGAAGCGTGAGGCGCGAGCAATCGAGGAAATTAGACCGACCGATCTCCCTCGTGATAGTCCGACCATACTCCCGCGATCAAGCCACTGTCAAGCGCTACGCGCTGCTTTCGGTGGCCTGCGCCAGCAGCCCGATCGCGACCTGCTTCGCTCGCAGCGCCGCGTCGTGATCGCCTTCCCCGGCGGCCACGATCGAACCTTTCATGAGGATGTGCCATTGCCGCGCGAAGCCGTCAGCGTCGGGGATCGCAGCCTCCCTGGCGAGATCCGCTAGGAAGTGGCGGATGCCGGCCAGATACGCTGCCGCCGCCCTGTGGACGGGGTGCGCCGGATCAGGATGCTCGAGCATCACGTTGATGAACGAGCAGCCCTCGAAGCCGGGACTGCGGAACCACTCGTCGAACACGTCAAAGATCGCCAGCAGGCGATCCTGCGGCTCGTCCGCGCGCCGTAGCGCCTCGGCGACGAGCCAGTCCTTCGTCCACAGCTCCTCGCGTCGCTCGAGGAACGCGAGGACCAGCTGCTCCTTGGAGGAGAAGTGCCGGTACATGGTCTGGCGGGCGACTCCCGAGCGCTCGATGATCGCGTCGATCCCGACGGCCTGAATCCCCTCGCGGGAGAAGAGCTCGTAGGCAGCCGCCAGCAGCCGCTCGCGGGCGTCACCGCGTGCGCTGGAGAGTTCCTGTCTGACCACTGGGCGTGCCATCGAGCTGGTCGGAATCTAGCAGTGGAGGGAGATCGTTCTACCTGCCCGAGGTCAGGAAGAACGGGTCGCTGATGTCCAGCCCGGCGGCGGCGCCCAGCGCTTTCAGCTGCTGGATCCAGAGCGCGTAGTAGGTGACCACGACCGGCGGCAGCGTCTGCTTGTCCTTGCCCGTCTGCGGCACGTTCTTGCCGGCGGTGTCCGCGTGCGCAGCCGGCGCCGTCACGCGACTCATGTCGATCGGCTCGCCGTATAGCCCGGGCGCCGGGATCCGGCGGGGGGTCCGACGCTCGGAGGTCGTGATGCCGGCGAAGCTGGCGACGCGCGTGATGTAGTCGTGGTTGGAGCCGCCGACGATCCCCGACCACAGCAGCTTGGTGTAGCCGGCGTTCCAGTTGAACTCGGGCACGACGTTGTGGAAGTTGGTCAGCTCGCGCAGATCGTGCGTGCGGACGTCGAGCATGTAGAGATCGCTGCGGAAGTTCGGGTCCGAGAAGTCAGCCAGGAACTGCACCGTCCCGGTGGACCCCGGGTCGGGCGCATCGAAACCGGTCCGTTGCGCCGCCGCGATGACCTCGTCGTACCACGAGCCGATCGGCGAGTTGCGGTTGGTCATGAAGATCACGTCGCGCATGTCGGGCGTGAACGCGGCCTGCTCCTGGTAGACCGGGAGGTTGTCGCTCAATTCCGTCACGCGCGGATGAGCGGGCGACGCGCCCCGACCGTAGAGACGCATGAAGTACAGCTGCTGGTTCATCCATCCCGGCGGGGTGGATTGGTAGGGCGATTCGCGCGGGCCGAACGCGGTGAACAGAAAGCCGCTGCCGTCGGGCGCCCAGTGCTGGGTCTCGTAGACGCCATAGGCGGGACCGACGACCCGCACGTGCGCGAGATGGGGCCTGCCATGCCTCGACGAGACGAAGTCGGCCAGCATGATCTCCCACCGCTGGCCGCCCTTCGCGAGCGGATACGCCTCAGTGCGCGTCCACACGAGATGTCGGCCGTCGGGCGACCAGTACGCGTGGTAGTTGTCGTAGGGGATCCCACCCGCCACGTCGAAGTGGGCGCCGTCGTTCGGGTCGCTGCTCTGAGTCAGCCGCGTGACGTCGGTGCCGTTCGGATGCATCACGTACAGATCGCCGCCGTAACCGCCCAGGCACGGGTTCCCGTAGTGCTCGGGCTGATCTCCGTATGAGCAGAACAGGATCCAGTCCCCCTGCGGGCGATCCTGGGGAAAGCCATTCGGACCGGGCAGGGCAGTGCAGGTGAGGCAGCGCATGTCCTCGCCACCGAGCTTCGACCGGTACACCTGGAGGATCCCCGCCGCGTCGTCCTCCTGCGAGAGCACATCCCCGCGCCGCGTCCACGACGGCGTCTGTCCGAACGTGTACGAGTTCTGGCGGACCCGGAAAGGCGCGGAGAAGTACGGGCCGGGTCGCGACGTCGCGCCGGCGCTCGGCGCCGCGATCGCGATGGCGACCGCCCCCAGGACGGCGGCGATCAGGATTGGCGGGCGCATTGAGGTGAAACCTATCCGGCGGGGTCACGCGCCGGCGAGGTCGCGCCGCTCGAACGCAAGCATCGCGATCACCGCCGCGAGCAGCCCGATCGCCACCATCACTCCACCCGCGCCGGCGCGGAACGGCTGCGCCGGGACGAATCCGATGTGGGAGAAGGGCGTCACGTCGACGAGCCACTTGGGCGCGCCGAATAGGCCGCCGAACAGCTGCCACAGGAACGCGACGGTCACGAGCCCGTAGGCGATCCCCGTGCTCGCGCGGGGCGCCAGGGCATAGGCGAGGGCCGCGACGCCAAGAAACAGGATCGCGGCGGGAACGCAGTTGAGTCCCGCCTCGAGCATTCGCGCAAACGACAGACTGATGCCTGCCGAGACGGCGCCCAGCCACGCGAACAGCCCGGCGACCACGGAGATCGCGAGGACCGCGACGACGGCGAGCGCCAGGCGCCCGGTCAGCCATCCGCGCCTTCGCACCGGCAGCGCAAGGATCGTCTCGAGCCGCTCCGTCGCCTCTTCCTGGCGAGCCGCGGAGATCTGCGAACACGCGAACAGACTGACCGCCAGCACGAAGAAGATGAACGAGAACCCGAGGTAGCCCTTCGGGGTCAGGACCGACCCGGCCCCGAGCTTCGCTAGCTCTCGGTTGACCTGACTGGAGATCCCGGCTCCGTGGATGCTCTTCGAGATCACGCCCACGATGAACGCGAAGGCGCCGACGCTGAGCAGCCACACGACGAGGGTGGGTCGCTCGCTGCGCAGCGCCTGGGCCGTCGGCGAGGACAGCAACCCGTGTCGTGGCTCCGCGGTGTCGTGTGCCGGGAGCAGGCCGCTGCCGATATCCCGGCCGGCGAAAATCTTCTCCGCGGCGTAGATCAGCACGGCGGCGGTCGCCAGCGGGAGCAGCAGCACGGCGGGCTGAGCGCCGGTGAACGGCCGCAGCTCCTCCGCCCATCCCAGCGGCGTCGCCCAGCGGAGCCAGCCGACGCCGTTCGACGTGTCGGCGATCACTCGGAGGACGAACGCGAGCGCCACGACGCCGCCGCCGAGCTCGAGGGCCATCCTCCGCGTCGGCGCAAGCTGGCTTGCCACAGCGCCGACCCCGATGAACACCGGGACGACGGAGACGACCGCGAGTGCCAGGTACGCCGATCCGCCCGCGGGCAATCCGCCCAGGACCGAGCCCAGGAAGGCCGCGGCCCAGAGCAGCAGCACGCCAGCGGCAATCGCCGCCATCGAGCCGAGGAATGCGGGCTGCCGGCCGACGGGCCCGGCGAGGACCAGCTCGGCGCGCCCAGTCTCCTCCTCGGTGCGCAGTGCGCGGACCGCGGCCAGCAGGCCGAACACCGCGCTGAAGATCGCGAGCGTTCCGCCGACGCGCCAGGCGCTGTACCCGCCCACGCTGAGCAGGTCGTACGCCTTGCCGTAGAACAGAACCACGGCCTTGTTGGCTCCGAAGCTGCGCGCGAACGACAGGCGGTCCGCGAGCGTCGGGTACGCGTGGCGATAGCTGACCGGCTGTATGTAGGCGATCGCGGCGAACAGGTACGCAAATGCGACCGTGCGGACGCGGGCGTCGCGGAGCGCGCGACGCGCGATCGCGAGGGGCGCTCGCCACTGCGAGCGCGAGTTGGGTGGCCTAGTCCCCGCCGCGACCGTCGTCATGGTCGTAGTGGTGCAGGAAGATCTCCTCGAGCGAGGGTTCGCGGCTCGTGAGCGCCGTCACCGGCTCCTTTGCGAGGGCGGCGATCAGCGGGCCGATGCTGCCGGACACCTCGAAGCGGAGCGCGGATGGCCCAGCTGGACTGACGCTCACTCCGGGCAGCGGTGCGAGCTTCGGCGCCTGTCCATCGAACGTGACCTCGACCGTCGTGGCGCTCAGGTGGCGAAGCTCCTGCAGGGTTCCCTCGTCCACTAGCCTGCCCGCCCGGAGGATCCCGACGCGATCGCAGACGGCCTCGACCTCGCTGAGAATGTGCGAGGACAGGAAAACGGTCTGGCCGCGCTCCTTGGCCTCGGTCATCGCTTCTCGGAACGCCATCTCCATCAACGGATCGAGCCCGCTCGTCGGCTCGTCGAGTAGGAGCAGGTCCGCGCGTGTGGCCAGGGCGGCGATCAGCTGGACCTTCTGGCGGTTTCCTTTTGACAGGGCACGGACCTTCTTCGCACCGTCCAGCTGGAACCGCCGGATCAGCTCGTCGCGGTAGGCACGGTCCGTGCTGCCGCGGACCCGAGCCAGGAACTCCAGGGTCTCCTCACCCGTGAGCGAGGGCCACAGGTACGGCTCGCCGGCGACATACGCGACCCGCCGGTGGGCGGCCACGGGGTCGCGCCAGCAATCGATCCCAAACAGCTCCCCGCGGCCGCTGGTGGGGCGGTGGAGGCCGAGCAGCAGTCTGATCGTCGTGGTCTTGCCGGCTCCGTTCGGACCGAGGTAGCCGTATGCCTCGCCCTCGTGGACGTCGAGGTCGAGGGAGTCGAGCGCGACCGTATTCCCGTAGCGCTTTGTGAGCTTCTCGGTCCGGATCGCGCTCATCCGCGCCGGCTTACTCGCGCTGCTGGTCCCTGCGTCCGGCCGACACGTCCGGCGAGGGCACCACGATCACCGTTCGGTCGGCGTGCTGGAGGACGGCGTGCGAGACGCTCCCGAGCAGCAGCGACTTCAGCCCGGTCAGGCCGCGCGATCCCATCACGACGGCGCTTGCGTCGATCGCATCAGCCTCGGCGAGGATCGCCTTCGCGGTCGTCGTCCTCTCTTCGGAGATGCGCGGCTGGGCGTCGAGGCCCGCAGCGCGGGCGAGCTTCGCGCCTTCGGCGGCGTGCTGCTCGGCGCTCTGGCGGGCGGCCGTGTCGACTGCCTCATAGTCGACCTCGCCGGGCGCCCAGCCGAAACCCGAAGGCGTGCGCGCGATGACATCGGCGAACGGCTGCCAGACCGTCAGAACGGTCGCGGGCTGCCCGGGAAACAGCTCGCCGGCGTGTTGGATCGCTGCCTTGGAGTCGGTCGAGCCGTCGTAGGCAATGAGGATCACGGGGCGCCTCAGTCGCTCCCCTCGAGGCGGGTCGGCACCGCCAGTACGGGGCAGGGCGCGATCTGAAGCAGCCGCTGCGTGACACTACCGAGCAGTAGGCCCCGCAGCAGCGTATGACCGCGAGTACCGACGACGATGACGTCGGTGTGCTCTTTCGCCGCGACCTCGGCGAGCTCGTGCGCTGCGTTGCCGACGCGGCTCTTCGTGATCTCGAGCCGGACGGACACCCCGTCCTGAGAAAGCTCCTCGACCTGGCGCTTAATCTTGTCCTGCACGACCTCCTCATCGGCGTGGCGAGGAAGGCTTCCTCCGCCCTTGCCCGGCAATGTGAACTCCTCGCTGTAGACGACGAGCAACTCGCCGCCCGGCTCGCTGGCCAGCTCCTTGGCGGTCTGCATGCTTTTGTCGGAGGCGTCGGAGCCATCCGTCGCCCACATCACGCGCTTGAACATCTGCTAGCTCTCCTTCGAGGTTGCCCGGGTGACTTTATTCAGCGGACGCGGCTCGTGCCAACGACGGCACGAGCCTGGCGGGCGATCTCCAGGTCCTCGCGCGCGTGGACGACCAGGGTTCTCACCGTCGCGTCCTGCCCCGTGATCTCGGCGTCGCCACTCGCATCCGCGTTGCGCCGCACTGGATGTTCTGGATCGGCTTCTTTATCCCGATCCTCTGGATCATTGGTGCGTTCATCGCACCCACCGAACACGCGGTAACACGTAATAGGTGCTCGCGACGAGCAACATCCGCTCTGTCGCGCATATACCGAATCAAGTGGGGATCTACGGACGCAAGATGAACGCCCTCTCACCGGCCGTTAAGGCTCACTTTGGTCGGGCAACAAAGACTCCGCAGACGTGAGTCGCCGCGCTTGGAGGTCGCTGGGATCGCTGGCTGCTGTCGGAACCCTGCTCGCAGGGTGTGGCGGCGGGGCCGCGTCCACGTCCTCGACTACGCGGGACTCCTCACGTACTGGTGCTGCCCGCCGACCCGTGCGTCTGGTGCTCACGGCCGCGACGGTCGGGCAGCTTCCGGCCCCGATCGCCGACGCGGCGAGCGCTCCGCTGGATGGCGGTCGCGCCGTACTGCTGGGCGGCCTTGACTCCGCCGATACCTCGACGGCTTCGATCACCGAGCTCACCGGTGGCGGTGCGGCCGCCCGCGGCGCGCTGCCCACCCCGCAACACGATGCGCAGGCGGCCCGTCTCGGTCGCTACGTGTACGTGTTCGGCGGCGGCCAGTTCGCGCAGTACGACCACATCCTCCGCTATGACCCCGCGACCGGCGTGGTCTCACAAGTCGGCAGCCTGCCGACTCCGGCGTCCGACGTGGCCGTCGCGTCGGTCGGCGGCACCGCCTACGTGGTCGGCGGTTACGACGGCACGAACTGGCTCGACACGATCCTGGCGTGGCGACCGGGCTCGCCGCCGCGGGTCGTCGCGCATCTGCCGTTCGGCTTGCGCTACGCCGCGATCGCGGCCGACGGTGGGCGCCTGATCGTCGCCGGTGGCACCACGCCGTCGGGGATCAGCGACGTGATCCTCACCTTCAACTCGGCGACCGGAAAGGTATTGCAGATCGGGCGGTTACCGGTGGCGCTCACACACGCCTCTGCCGCCGTGGTCGACGGTCGCATTCTGATCATCGGAGGTCGTCGGCAACTGACGGGCGAGCAGACGTCGTCGATCCTCGCTGTCGATCCGAACTCGGGCGCGACCAGGCGCGTCGGGCAGCTGCCGCTGCCGTTGTCGGATGCGTCGACCGCGACGATCGGCAAAGCGGTCATCGTCGCCGGCGGTGAGAGCACCGACGGCACCCAGCGGGCGGTCCTGGCCCTGACCCCCCACCTCAGCTGATGAGAGGCAGCGCCGCCATTACCGGTTTGGCGGTGAGCGCCGCGCTGGTGCTCACCGGGTGCGGTGGCGGCTCTCACAGCGCGAGCTCCCACGCCGGCCACACCACAGCGCAGACGTCGACCGGACTTCGGACCGCCGCGCACCAAGCGTCGGTCGACCCGGTGCTCGCGCGCCTTGGCCTACCCCCGCTACACGGCAGATCGCCGCTCGACGGCTACCTGATGATCGCCGACCGCGACAACAACCGGATCATCGTCGTGAGTCCGAGCAAGCGGATCGTGTGGCGGTTCCCGGCGCCGGGGGCGCTGCGCCCGGGCCAGCAATTCTCCGGTCCGGACGACGCGTTCGTCTCCGCCGATCACCGGGACATCATCACGAACGAGGAGTTCTCGGATGCGATCGCGGTGCTGTCGCTCAATCGCAATCCGCGCATCGTTTGGCAGTACGGCCACCAGGGCGTGCAGGGGAGCTCCCCCGGCTACCTGGCGCACCCCGACGACGCCTACCTGCTGACCAGCGGCCAGGTTCAGGTCGCGGACATCATCAACTGCCGCGTGCTCTGGCTGAACCGCGCCAAGCAAATCGTCCGGTCGATCGGCAGCGCCGGTGACTGCGCCCATGACCCGCCGAGGGCGCTGCTGGAGCCGAACGGAGACACGCCGCTTCCCGACGGCGGGGTGCTGGTCACCGAAATCGGCGGCTGGATCGACCGCTTCACCCACACGGGAAGGCTCGTGTGGTCGATCAAGGCGCCGACGACGTACCCGTCCGACGCACAGCTGCTGCCGAACGGAGACGTGCTCGTCGCCGGCTTCAACACGCCAGGCAGGATCGACATCCTCGACCCCCACGGCCGCATCCTCTGGACCTACGGGCCGCCGTCGGGCCCGGGAGCGCTCGACGAGCCGTCGATCGCCGTCGAGCTCCCCAACGGAATGATCGCCGCGACCGACGACTGGAACCACCGGGTGGTGGTCATCGACCGCGCGAGCAGACGGATCGTGTGGCAGTACGGTCACGACGGTGCGCCGGGGATCGCGCCGGGATTCCTGAACAAACCGGACGGGCTCGATCTCCTCCCCTGAGGAGATCGAGCACCGTCGGGGATCAGTCCGTGTGGCAGAGCAGGATGACCGCCTTCTCCAGGCTCCTCAGCTGGAACGGCGTCGTCCAGCTCAGCTTGCCGGTGCCGGAGAGCGTGGCTTCCTCCGCCTGCGCGAAGGCCGCCGGCGAGGTGGACGCGGGCGGCGTGTTGTCGTGCACGTTCGCGTACGGCGCGATCAGCTGCTTCTCGGTGTAGACGTTGCCGTTCTGCATCACGTACACGTCGTTCGCGATCGTCTCGATGTTCTCCAGGGGATTGCCGTTGATGATGTCCATGTCGGCGATCATCCCGGGCTGGATCGTCCCGATCTGGTTCGAAAGCCCCATGATCTTCGCCGGCTCGACCGTGAACGCCTGTAGGGACTGGAGGTTGGTCAGGCCGGTGTGGGCCATGACGCTCACCGCCACGGGCGTTCCGAAGTTTCCGATGCCAATCGGATTGTCGGTCCCGCCGAGCACCATTCCGCCCGCGGCGAGGATCTTCGCCTCGGCATGGCTCCAGCCGCGGATCGACTCCTGCAGCGCCGGGCTGATCGGTCCCGCCGCGTACTCCTCCTCGGCGGCCGCGTACTGCCACGGGCTGAGCAGCGCCTCGAGCCGCGGGTCGGCCAGGATCGCCCTGCCGTTCACCTTCTTCAGGTACTGGACGCCGAAGAACGGCGTGTTGGTGATCGCCATCCCCGACTTGCCGTAGAGCTGGATCGTGTCGCCGTAGGCCACGGTGTCGTTTGACGTCGCGATCTGGTAGCCCAGACGCTGGGTGGCCCAGTGCGAGGTGCCGTCCTGGCCGAACGCCAGCGCCGGCCAGAAGTAGTGCGAGAACGACGGGATGCCCATCTCGTGGCCCTCGTCGATCGCGATCTGCTCGTAGCTGTTGGGCAGCCTCACGTACGTCTTCATGATGTCCGGCTGGAGCTTCTTGAGCCGCCTCAGATCCCGGCGAGCGCCGTCATGTCGGGGTCGGCGCGCATCCAGCCGTAGAAGATGCGCCGGCCGTCGACGGGCTCGGCGGACCAGAAGTAGCGGGGCCCAAGCGTCGCGCCCGACTCCTGAGACTCCACCTGCGTGAGGGCTCGATAGGGCTCGTCCCCCATCGAGATCTCGCTGGTTACGCCGACCGACAGCTCGAGCCGGTCGCGCCTGTCGCCGGCATACGGCTGATCCATCCCCTCGTGTGAGTGCGCGTCCCACAGGCCCGGGATCACCGTGTCCGACGAGGCATCGATGTACTGAGCGTTGGCCGGGTAGTCGGAGCGTGGGCGAGCGGGCCCCACGCTGACGATCCGGTTGCCTTGCACGACGATGTCGACGTTCTGCTGCTCGGAGGAGCCGGTCCCGTCCCACAGCGTGCCCGCGTGGATCACCTTCTCGCCGCGCGGTGGAGCCTGCGGCCTCCAGGACAGCCGGACCGGCACGGTCCACGGCCGGCCGCCGTGGACGGAGACCATCCGGAGTGTGCCCGCCGAGTCGTAGAGGATCCGCTGCGAATCACCGGACCAGCTCAGCTGATCCGCGACCTCGGTCGTCAGCTGGCGAGGCGCTGCGCCTGGCACCGGCGCGCCCGTCGGCGTCACCGGCAGGATCCACAGCACGTCATCGAGGACGTAGGCCATGTACTTGCCGTTCGGCGACCACACCGGACCATCGCCGTCGACCCGGTTGGTGATCGTCTCGTACGGATACGGGTCGTACATCTTCGTGGCGCCGGTCGTGGCGTTGACGGTGAGGATCTCGCTCTCGCCCTCGCGGAACCGCGTCGAGTAGCTCTGCTGCACGGCGAGCGCGATCGTGTTGCTGTCGGGTCCCCATGTGGGGGTCCCGGGCTCGAACGCGATCTCGTACTGGGCCCCGGTCTCGTTCGCCGGCCCGAAGATCTGGTTGAAGAGGCCGCTCTGGACGTCCGCGACGTAGAGGCCCTGGTTACCGGCCTCGCTGTCGAGCGCCGACTCGAACGCGATGTACTTGCCGTTCGGCGACCACGCGAGCTTCGCCTGCGCCCCTGTGAACGGCGCGGTCAGCTTGCGGGTCTTGCCCGTCTGCATGTTCCGGATGTAGATCGCCATGGCCCCATCGCGACCGCTCGAATAGGCGAGCGACCTGCCGTCCGGCGACCAGGCGGGAGTCGCCTTGGCGTAGGGGTCGTTCGTCAGCTTCCACGGCCTCCCGCCGCTGGATCGCATCTCCCACAGCTGGTTGAGCGCGACGAACACGATGTCGCGTCCGTTCGGCGAGAGCTCGGGGGTCAGGATCCCGGTGACGGGGGACTTCTGGGTCGATGAAAAGTTGTGCTGCTTCAGCGGATTGGGACGACCTCTTGAACGCCACCGTCGCTGAGAACGGCACATTGGTGACCGACCCGCTGGTGACGTTGCGCTGCAGGATCTTCCCGTCGGCGGCGTAGACCAACGTGTCATCCGACTCCCACCGCGCCGGGAACGCGAACACGTCTTCCTTCTCTGACACCGCGGCGCGGTTGACGAACAGCTGGGTGAGCGTGCCTGCGTTGACGAGTGCCGTGTACGCGAGGCTCTTGCCATCCGGCGACCATGTCGGCGAATAGAAGGTGTCCGCCGCGTTGGAATAGAGCGTCGTGATCGGGCCCTGGCCGTCCGCGGCGATCGAGGCGATCGCGTGGGTGTTGTCGACGAACGTGATCGTTTTGCCGTCTGGGGACCACGTTGGGTAGTAGTCGTTCGCCCCACCGGAATCGTCCGTGACCTCGGTCAGCTTCCCGGTGGCGAGGGTCAAGACCCAGATGTTGTAGGAGCCGGTGGCGATGCCAGGAGCCGACCCGAGCGGAGGCCGGTCCGAGGAGAACGCGATCTGCGTCCCGTCGGGGGAGAACTGGGGCTCGCGATCGTCGTAAAAGCCCGTCGTGAGCATGCGGAGGTTGGACCCGTCCGGGGTCATCGTCCAGATGTGGAACGTCCCGCTCTCATAGGACTGGAACGCGATCGTCTTCCCGTCCGGCGACCAGTCGGGATAGGCCGTGTCCTGCATCAGGCTCGAGATCCGCGTCGCCGTGCCCCCGGTGCTCGGCATCGTCCACAGGTTGCCGAGGAAGTTCATGACGATCTTCTGGTGATCCGGTGACAGTCCGAGCGTCAGTGCAGAAGCCCGGTGCAGCGTGAGCGAAGCGGACTCGCCGCCGCCCATCATCGGCGTTGCGTTCCCAGACCTGGCGTCCCGCCCGGTCGCGGAACCAGAGACGATGAAAGCGGCCACCCCGCCAACCAAGATCACGGTGGCGAGCAGCCCAATGGTTCGGCTCCGCAGCCGTCCCAACCTGGCGCGGCCTGCCGACATCTTCTTACGCACAAATCCCTCCCTACACACCTGTGACACTAACTGACACTGACGCCGGTCACTACATGACGGCGCTCGGTCCGGTGGCATCCGACGGCGTGCGACGTAGACGCGCAAAACCTCGAAGGTATGTCACGTAGTAACACTTAGCGCGCCCGCAAGCGCGGGCAGCAAGACGTCGCAGCACCTCCCGATGTCGCTACGGCTGCAGATACCGGTGGGGAGCGAGTGACCTACTAGCCGGTCACTTGCCGAACGCAGACAACCGTCGAGTCTTACACCAGGGCAGGGGTGTGTCAAGTGGCTCAGGGTGTCTCTGAACGAATTTATCCAAGCGACGGGTGCGCCCGGCGACACAGCCAGCCAGAGCGTTGAACTACACGCATAGACGATCACCAAAGTGGGTCATCTCGATACCAACGTGGTCCACTTTGTGAAAACCGGACGCACCGATGTGCGCCGCCGCGCCAGGCCCACGCCGGCCAGACAGAGGAGTCCGCCGGGGACGGCGAGCAGAGGCGGCACCTCGCCGAGCAGGACCCAGCCGAGCAGGACCGCGATCGGTGGTACCAGATAGGTCGTGACGCCGAGCCGTCCGGCCTCGGTCCGGGCGAGCGCATACGCCCAGGTCGCGAACCCGATGGCGGTCGGGAACAGCCCGAGGTATACCATCCACACGATCGTGTCCGCGTGGGCGTGGGCGACCTGGTGGACCAGCGAGGGCGCGTAGGGCAGACATCCGAGAGCGCCGACGGTGCAGGCGAGCCACGTGATCGTCAGCGCCGGGGCATATCGGAGCGCCGGCTTCTGCGCCACGACGCCGCCGGCATAGGAGAGCGCCGCCAGCACGCACAGCGCGGCGGCCCACGTGGCACCGAGTCCGTGGCGCGAGACGCCCACGGCGATCAGCGCGACCCCGATGAACGCCACGAGGCAGCCGGCCAGGAGCCATCTGGGGAATCCCTCGTGGAGGAGCCAGCCGGCCAGGATCGCGATGAAGATCGGCCCAGTGTTCACGAGCAGCGAGGCCGTGCCGGCGTCGATCTGCCGCTCGGCCGCGTTCAGGGCGACGTTGTACACGCCGAACCACAGCACGCCGCAGACCACGGCCCCCAGCAGCGCACGACGCGGCGGCAGTGAACCGCGGCGGGCCACCATCGCTGCGCCGAGCGCGAGGCTCCCGACGATGAGGCGGCCGAGCGCCAGCGGTCCGGCTCCCAGCTGCCGGTCGGCGAGGCGAATCGCGACGAACGCCGACGCCCACAAGGTCACGCTCGTGAGCGCGGCGGCGATGACGAGCGTCCGATCGTGAGTGGGGGGCCCGACGGTCGTTGCCTCTGTCGTCATCTAGATGTCAACGCACCGGGGCGCCCAAACGTGAGACGGCGGCGCAAAATTCACTGGGCCTTGGCGCCGTCGAGCGGCAGCCAGACGTGGAACGCGGTCCGGCCGGGCTTGGAGTCGAAGTCGATCGACCCATCGAGCCGCTCGGTGACGATCCGGCGCGTTGTATCGAGCCCGAGTCCGGTGCCCTCGCCGACGTCCTTGGTCGTGAAGAACGGGTCGAACACTCGATCGCGGATCCCGGCGGGGATCCCGGGGCCGTCGTCGATGATGTCGACCCGCGCGCACGGCCCGTCACGCTCGGTCACGATCTTGATCGTCCCCGAGTCGCCGAGCGCCTCGATCGCGTTGGCGAGCAGGTTCGTCCACACCTGGTTGAGCTCGGAGCCCCTCAGCGTCAGCTTGGGGAGGTCGCGCTCATAGTCGCGCTCGACCTCGATCGAGGTGGTTTTGAGCTTGTGGCCGAGGACGAGCAGCGTCGTGTCCAGACCCTCGTGGATGTCGGTCTCGACGAGATCGCCGCGGTCCATGAACGCGTACGCCTTGATCGCTTTCACGAGCTTGCCCATCCGATCGGTCGACTCGGCGATCTCCGACGCCAGACCCCGCGCGGTCAGCGTGGCGGCGATCCAGGCCACCGCGGCGCTCGACCCAGACCCGGCGACCGTCGACAGCCGATCGAGCCACGCGGCGTCGATGCCGGCCGCCACGAGCGGGTCGGTCACCCGCCACGGCTCGCTGATCCCCAGGTTTGTGAGCGAGTGGAGCAGCTCGTCCTCGGCGTCCGCCGCGTCGAGCGCCGAGAGGGAGTCTGGCGACGCCGCACGATCCATCGCCTGCCGCTGCATCGCCACGAGCTCCTCCGCCTGCTCGCGCTCGATCCCCGACTCGACGAACTCGCCTACGGTGGAGGCCAGCACGTCGAGCGCCTCGGCCAGGTCGTTGGCGGCGCTCCGGGCCGCCGCCACGGGATTGTTCAGCTCGTGCGCGAGCCCCGCCGCCATCGTCCCGAGCGCTGCGAGCCGCTCCCGGTTCTGCTCGCGCACGGCGGTCCGTGCCGATACGGTCCGGACCGCTCGCATCACCCGGCGGTGGACCGCTTTCTGCGTCAGGACCACGTCGGTGAAGTCCTCCGGAGCGATGACCGCCATCCGCACATCCGTCATTGCTCGCATCTGCCCCGCGTAGCCCGTCTCGGTCATCGCCGTGATCGCGCCCATCCAGGTCGGCGCCACCTGCCGCGTGACCGGCTCGAGCCGGCCGGATTCGAAGATCATCCCCTGCACGACGCCGTCCAGCAGCAGGAACACCCCCGCCGCGGCGTCCCCCGCCTCGGCGACGATGTCGTCCGCATTCGCCGTGCGCATCACCGCGACCTGCTGCCACCGTTTGAGCTGCTCGTCGTCGAGACCATCGAACAGGTCGATCCGGCGGAGCTCCTCGAGCGTCGGTCGCTCCGGCTCGCTCATCCGCTCGCGAGGTACTCGTGGATCAGCGACACGGCCATCGAGCCCTCGCCGACGGCGCTTGCCACCCGTTTGATCGAGCGCGCTCGCACGTCGCCGGCCACGAACACCCCGGGTACGCTCGTCTCGAGGACGTACGGATCGCGGGACAGCGGCCAGCCATGGTCGCGCACGTCCAGACCCGCGAGGATGAACCCGCGCTCGTCGCGCGCGACGACGTCTTTGAGCCAGTCGGTGCGCGGCGCCGCCCCGATGAACACGAAGCAGGCGTCCACGTCCTCGACTGTCTCGGTTCCGTCCGACGCCCGGATGCTCAGCGCCCGGAGGTGACCGTCCGCGCCCTCGGCACCGACGGCTTGGGCTCCAGTTCGGACCTCGACGTTGTCCAGCGCGGCGATCTGCTCGATCAGGTAGTGGGACATCGACTTCACCAGCGAGTCAGCCCGCACCAGCATCGTCACCTGGCCGGCGAACCGGCTGAAGTAGACCGCGGCCTGCCCCGCAGAGTTGGCCCCGCCGATCACGACGACGTGCTGGTTCTTGCAGGCCTGCGCCTCGGTCAGGGCGGCACCGTAGTAGATCCCTGCGCCGGTGAGCTCCTCGAAGCCGGGCGCTCTGAGCTGGCGATACGAGACGCCCGAAGCGACGAGCACGGTGTTCGTACTCAGGATGCCCCCGCCCGTCAGCTCGACGAGTCGCCCCGATCCCTCGACGTTGAGCGCCACCGCCGCCTGCACCCTGACGATCTCGGCGCCCAGCCGGCGCGCCTGGATGTAAGCCCGGCTGGCGAGCTCGGAACCGCTGAGGCCCTGCGGGAAACCGAGGTAGTTCTCGATCAGGCTCGACTGGCCGGCCTGGCCGCCCGGCGCCTCGGACTCGATCATCACGGTCCGCAGCCCCTCTGAGGCCCCGTACACGGCGGCGGCAAGCCCAGCTGGGCCGCCACCGACGATCACCAGGTCGTAATGATCACCGACCGGCTGGGCCGAAATGCCTAGCCGCTCGGCGAGCTCGAGCGTCGTCGGGCGCTCGAGGACCGACCCGTCCTCGAGCAGCGCAACCGGCAGTCCGTCCTCATCGACGCCGGTGACGGCCAGCAGCTCGCGTCCCTCCGCCTCACGCTCGACGTCGATCCACCGCGCCGGGACGCGGTTGCGCGCCAGGAAGTCGCGCACGTCGTGGGAGTCCTTCGAGAACCTGTGGCCGATCACGCGGACCCCGCCCGACTCGAGCGCCGCACCGTTCTCCCAGGTCGTCAGCAGGTCCTCGACGATCGGGAAGAGCTGCTCTTCCGGAGGATCCCACGGCTTGAGGAGGTAGTAATCGAGATCCACCTCGTTGATCGCCTGGATCGCCGCCTCGGTGTCGGCGTAGGCCGTCAACAGCACCCGCTTTGCCTCGGGCACCAGTTGGCGCGCCTGGACGAGGTAGTCGGTTCCGGACAGCCCGGGCATCCGTTGATCGGCGACCAGCAGCGCAACCTGATCGCCACGGGCTCGGACCTGCTTGAGCAGGTCGAGCCCTTCGGCGCCCGACCCGGCACGCATCACCCGGTAGCGCTCGCCGAACCCGCGTCGAAGGTCGCGGGCGACGGCGGCGAGCACCGCCGGCTCGTCGTCGACGGCCACGATCGCCGGGCGGGGCCTGTCGCTCTGCTCGTCGTGCTGGTCGGTGTCTGCGGTGGGCGACTCGATCACGAGCTCTCGATGCTAGCCGCCACCGCTCTCCCACATCAGTTGGGGCATGCGGTAGAGAACGTGGCGCCGTATGGGTCCTTCGGGAACCCGCGGATGGTCGAAGTCCTCCGACGGGTCGCGGGTCATGCCGAGCCGCTCCATGACGCGCCGTGACCGGTCGTTGGCGGGTACCGTGAACGAGACGATCTCATCGAGTCCTACGTGCTCGAAGCCGTAGGAGATCGCGGCTCCGGCCGCCTCGGTCGCGTACCCGTTGCCCCAGTACGGCCGCCGGAGGCGCCAGCCGATCTCGACGGCGGGCATGAAATGCGCCTCGAAATTGGGCCGGTTGAGGCCGACGAACCCGATGAACGGAGACCCGCCGACAACCTCGACCGCCCACAGACCCCATCCCTGCTGAGTGATCGTCGCGTGGATTGCGTTGGCGAACGCGTCGCTCTGCGAACGCGTCATCGGGGCCGGAAAGTGGCGCATGACCTCAGGGTCCGCGTTGAGCGCTGCAAATGGCTCCAGATCGGCATCCCGCCACTGCCTGAGCGACAGGCGGGGAGTCCTCAGTTCAGCCACGGCTCGATCGTAGCCACCACGCGTCCTTCCTCGAGTGGAGAGAATACGAGCCGCATGGCCGAGAGTGAGCCTCAACCAGTTCTCACACCGCTGACCGAGGCGGCGATCTTCCTCGTCCTGACGGTCAACTCGGGCGCCGAGGATGCGCTCCGTGAGATGCTGGCGGATGTCAGCGGACTGGTGCGATCGGTCGGGTTCCGGATCCCGGAGGGCGAGCTCAGCTGCGTGGTCGGCCTCGGGTCGGGACTGTGGGATCGGCTGTTCGGCGCACCTCGTCCCGCTGGTCTACATCCGATGCGCGAATTCGCCGGCGAGAAGCACACCGCGGTGGCGACGCCCGGCGATCTGCTGTTTCACATCCGCGCGCACCGGCTGGACATGTGCTTCGAGCTCGCCCAGCGGCTCGTCGACCGGCTCAAGGGGTACGCGCGCGTGGTCGACGAGGTGCACGGGTTCAGGTCGTTCGACGAGCGCGATCTGCTCGGCTTCGTCGACGGGACCGAGAACCCCGCCGGCCCGGCGGCGTTCGACGCCGTGGTGATTGGTGAGGAGGACACCGGGTTCGCCGGGGGCAGCTACGTCATCGTTCAGAAATACGTGCACGATCTCGAGCCCTGGGATGCGTTGCCGGTGGAGGAGCAGGAGCGCGTAATCGGTCGCACAAAGCTGAGCGATATCGAGCTGCCGGACGATGTCAAACCGTCCAACTCGCACGTGGCCCTGAACACGATTGTCGACGAGGATGGCGAGCAGCAGCAGATCGTCCGCTTCAACATGCCGTTCGGTGCGGTCGGCGCCGGCGAGTTCGGCACGTACTACATCGCCTACGCCCGCACACCGGACGTGACCGAGCAGATGTTGAGGAACATGTTCATCGGCGATCCGCCCGGCAATTACGACCGGATTCTCGACTTCTCAACTGCCGTCACCGGCAATCTTTTCTTCGTGCCGACGGTCGACTTTCTCGACGACCCGCCCGCTCCCGGGGTCGCGCAGGACGCAGCGCCGCAAGCGGCGCCCGACTCGGCGCCCGACGATCAATCGCTCGGGATCGGCAGCTTGCGCGATTAGCCCGCCCGTGGGCGGCCCGCGCGATTAGACCGCCGTCGGGTCCTCGCCGGGGGGATTCCCGATGGTGCTCCCCTGGCTCGGGTCCTCGTACTCGTCCTCGCCGACTTCGGTCCCCTGGGTTGGATCCTCTCCCTCGGGATCCCCGATCGTCCCCCCCTGGGTCGGGTCCTCAGACTCCTTGGCTCCGGCGCTGCCCGGGCTCATCGGGTCCTCGCCTGGCGGGTTTCCGGCCGTCTCGCCCTGTGTTGGATCTTCACTAAAGGACATGCGTGACCTTTCTCGGCTCTTCGCACCCTGCTCCGCGTCTCTTTGACGCGGGCAGCCACTCGACGGACCGGGTTTACCACCGCGCCGCGCGCTTGGCAATACCTGGGGCGGCGCCGTTTCTCCACCACGAGGTGGGGTATGCGCAATGATGGGAGTCCAAGCCAGGAGGACATTGATGCCCAAACCACTGCAATCACTCGCCGACTACGGCCAGAGTCCTTGGATCGACTACGTCTCGCGGCCGTTCCTTCGCGACGGGGAGTTCGAGCAGCTCATCCGCGATGGAATCGTCGGCGTCACGTCGAATCCGACCATTTTCCAGGGCGCGATCGCCGACACCGACGTGTATGACGACCAGCTTCGAGAGGTCATGCAATCCGAGACAGACCCCAAGAACGTGTTCTTGGAGCTGGCCCAGGTCGACATTCGCCAAGCGTGCGATGAGCTCCGCGAGGTGTTCGATCGCGGCGATTCGACCCGTGACGGGTGGGTCTCGCTCGAGGTCGACCCCAACCTTGCCCACGACACGGCGGCGACCACCGACGAGGCGCGCCGCCTGCACGCGATGATCGACCGGCCGAACCTGTTCGTGAAGATCCCCGGCACGCAGGAAGGGCTGCAGGCGATCGAGGACACGATCGCCGGTGGAATCCCCGTGAACGTCACGCTGCTGTTCTCGCTCGAGCGCCACCGCGCCGCCGCCGAGGCGTATGTGCGCGGGCTCCGGCGCCTACGGGCGGATGGCGGCGACCTGCGCTCGGTGGCGTCGGTCGCCTCGTTCTTCGTCTCGCGCGTGGATACCGAGGCCGACCGCCGTCTCGATGAGCTCGGCGGTCACGACGACCTGAAGGGCACGCTCGCGATCGCCAACGCCAAGATCGCCTACCAGACCTACCAGGAGCTGTTCACCGGCAGCGACTGGGAGGAGCTCGAGGCCGCCGGCGCCTCGCCGCAGCGCTGCCTGTGGGCGTCGACGTCGACGAAGAACCCGGCGTACCGAGACGTGCTCTACGTCGAGGAGCTGATCGGGCCGAACACCGTCAACACGATGCCGCGCGAGACGATCGAGGCGTTTCAGGACCACGGCCGCGTCGAGGCGACGCTCGAGCGTGACGTGGAGGCCGCCCACCGGACGCTCGAGCTGTTCGCAGAGGCCGGCATCGATTACGACGACGTCGTGGCCGTTCTCGAACACGAAGGCGTCGAGAAGTTCGCCGACTCGTTCAGGAAGCTGCTCGACGGTGTGGCCGCCAAGCGCGACGAGCTCGTGGCGGCATGACGGGCTAGGCGGTCACAAGATTGATCGGTGCGCGTTTATAGGAGCGTGGATCGAGGTGGTGGTGAGACCGACGCCCAGCTCCTGGCGGCGACCAGGTCGAATCCCGAGGCGTTCGCGCGGTTCTACGACCGCTACGAGCACGCGATGGCCGGCCACTTCTTGCGCCGCGTCGGTCCCCCGGAGGCTGCCGCCGACCTGACCGCGGAGGTGTTCGCCAAGGCGCTGGCCGCGGCGCCACGGTATCGGCCCCAGGGTGAGACGGCGGCCGTCTGGCTGTTCACGATGGCCCGCAATACGCTGCTCAGCAGTCTCCGCCGCGGCCAGGTCGAGGCGAAGGCGCGCCGGCGCCTCGGCGTGGGGCGCATCGAGCTCGAGGAGGACACGCTCGCGCGGCTCGGCGCCGCTGACGGCGAGCGGTGGGTCCTCGAGATGCTCGGCCGCCTGCCCGCAGAGCAGCGCGACGCCATCCGCGCTCGGGTCCTCGACGAGCGCGACTACGGGGACATTGCGCGCGAGCTGCAGGCGTCCGAACTGGTCGTGCGCCAGCGCGTGAGCCGGGGACTGAGCGCGCTGCGACGAGAGATGGAGGGATCGAGATGAGTCTGCTTCCCGAGGTTCGCGCCGAGCTCGTGGCGACCGCGACCAGGCGGGCCGCACGGCCCCGATGGCACCGTGCGGTCAGGCTGCCGCGCGTCCGCCTCGGGCACCTGGCGATGGCGCTGGGCGTGGGCTGCACGCTGGCGGTCGCGGCGGTGGCGCTCCTCGCGTTCAGACACCACCCGGTCCCTCGGCCCGCCGGTCGCGGCGCCCCATCGAGCCTCAGCGCGCTCGAGGCGAAGCTCGCCATCCTGCGCCGACCCCAGACGCCGGCGGACCGTGGGGTGAAGGCGCTTCCCGGGATCGCGAGACTGACGCGGCTCGCCGCGACCGTCGACACGACCACCGCGGGGCGCGTGCGCGTGTGGGTGGTCGTCGATCGGCTCCCGGTACATCCCTCGAAGGTGCGCCCGGAGTACTTCGCACGTGCCGCGGTCACGGCAAATGGCGGCCAGATCCGAAACGGCAGCGGGTCCGTGAGCGCTGCGCAACTCGGGGCCCCGAGCTCCGTGGCGTCCGGGCTGCTCACCGCCGCGGGAGCCGTCGATCCCAACGTGGGCGTCACGGTCGGTCTCGTTCCTGACGGCGTCACGCGCGTGAAGTGGACGTTCAGCGGCGTCGGCTTCGGGGTTCAGCACCCCCATCCCGTGACCGTGTACGCGCGGGTGCAGAACAACGTGGCGGTCGCGCCCGTCGTCCCCGGGCAGGGACCGCTGGTCCACAGCGTCTCGTATGGCGCCGGCGGGAGCGTCATCGCCTCCGCCGGCACCGACGCCGCGACGCGCCAGCAGTTGCAGAAGATCCGCGCCATCAACGCTGGGCGCCACCGTCCGATCGCTCCGGAGCTGCTGGCGCACTACAGCCTGTTCCGTGCGGTCCCCGCCGTCGATCTGGTTCGGGACCAGACGCTCCTGGCGCCGTATATCGACGGCGGCGGCATTGGCGGCCTCGGCCTGAACTACTGGGACATCCGCTACGTCGGGTCGCTCAAGGGCATCGACGGGCGCGGCCTGTGGGTCGTCCCCGGAGGCCGAGGGGTGTGCATCAGCGACCCGCAGGCGACGGCGTGCGGAGCTCTGAGCAAGCAGGGCCCCGCCGGGATCACCGGGCCCCTCACCGGCGCGGGCGATAGGGAGACGCTTGCCGGTCTCGTGCCGGATGGCAATTCGACGGTCACGCTCGTCCTCGCCGGCGGATCCCGGGTGACCGTGCCGGTCGTCGAACACAACGTGTTCGAGGCGACGGTGCGCGGGCGGATCGTGGCGATCATCAACCGCGACATCCAGGGCCGGCTCGTGCGCCGCTCCGTCTAGTCGTTTTTACCGGCGCTGTTCACACGACTTCGCGCGGCGGCTCGTGCTGGGCGGTCGCGGCCCTGGGCTGCGACTTCTTCTCGACAGCCGCCGTCGGTCGTCGCCCGAGCGTGCCTCGCACGCGAAGACCGAGCACCGGGAACACGAGGGTGCTCAGGACGGCGGCGCCGACGAGCGCTGCGGCGGTCGATGGACGCATGTGGCCGCTGGCGATCGCCAGCGTCGTGATCACGAGCACGAGCGGGAGCTGCGTCGAGCTCATCAGCGCCAGCGCGATGCGCGCTCGGCGGTCGAGCACCCGCCTGTAGAGCAGCAGCGCCGGCGTCCCGCGCACGACGAGGAACAGGAAGAAGAACATGGCCATCTTCGCGACGCCACTCGGGCTAGCAAACAGGGCATCGAGGTCGAGCTTCATGCCGCTGACGATGAAGAAGAACGGGACGAAGACGCCGAACGCGATCGCCGTGAGCTTGGAGTCGAACACGCGCACCTCCTGGTCGCCGAGGACGCGGCGGGTGATGATCCCGGCCGCGAACCCACCGAGCAGGAGGTCGAGGCCGAGGTGGTAGGCGAGCCACGACGAGCGCGAAGATGAGGACCAGGATCCAGCGCACGGCGAGCTGTGAGCTCGTCTCGAGCGTGCGCTCGAACAGCGGCATCGTCCGGCTCGAGAAGCGGACCGCGAACACGGCCACGCTGACCGCCATGGCCACGAACGCGATCAGGATTAAGGCGTTGTGCAACGTTCCCTGTGCCGAGAGGAGCAGCGTCAACAGGAGCAGAGGGCCGAACTCGCCGACCGCGCCGGCGCCGAGCAGGTACGTGCCGAACCGCGTGTGCAGCTCGCCACTGTCGGACAGGATCGGGATCAGGGTCCCGATGGCCGTCGTCGCCAGCGCGGATCCCGTGTACAGATCCGACAGCACGATGTTGTTGAGCGCCAGCAGGCCGGCGACCGAGTAGGCGATCGCCAGCGACACGAGCCAGCCCGCCAATCCCAGCTCCAGCGGCTCACCGCTGATCCGATGCAGGTCGATCTCGTAGCCCGCGAAGAAGAACAGCAGCGCGAGGCCCAGGTCCGAGAAGAACGAGATGACGTCGTCCGGCTGCAGCCCGAGGACGTGCGGCCCGATGATCACCCCGGCGACGAGCTCGATCACCACCACGGGGACGACAAGCCCGCGACTGGACGCCAACGCCGCCAGCGTCGCCGCGATCGCCGCAGCCGTGATGATCGCGAGGAACGGCCCGGGCCTGAGGACGATTACTGCGAGCGCGCCCACCACCTCTCGAAGTATCCACGTCGCCGGCGATTGGCTCCAGGGGTGGGGGCTCTGCCTCGAGGGGTGGAAGCGGGTGGCGCTGTGTATCGCCGGTCCGGGCTGGGGCTGTCGGCTCTCGCGCCGGCGCACTGGCGGGCAGTCGGCTCGGTAAACGGCGCAGGGAGGGAGGGTGGGTGAGGGTTGTCGCGGGTCGCCTGAGCCGTGGTCGACCCGCTCGGGCGCCGAGACCCGCCGCGTTGTGCCGAGAGTGTCACGGAAAACCTGCATAACACGACAACACCGGCGCCAGGGCCGAGCCCTGTCGTGTTACGCATGCTCCTCATGCATAACACGACAGGCCTCGCCATCCAGGCCGGGATTGTCGTGCTGTGCAGGTCTTCGCGGGCGCGATCGCCCCCGCTCCCTCCCTCCCAGCGCCGTTTAGCGAGCCCACGCCATCTCACCGGGCGCGCCCCCAAGGCGCCGCCCGCTACGACAAATCCCGGCTACGCGCCGGCGAGCTTCCCGAGCTCCTCGAAGGCTTCGTCATCGAGCAGCGCGTTGCACGCGTACACGCACGCGAGACACGCCTTCTCGCAGATCGCGCAATGCCGATGGTGGTGTGCGTGCTTGTGGCACTCCTCGGCGCACAACGTGCACACGCGGACACAGGCCTGGAGCAAGCGATGCACGACGAAATCGTCGCTGAAGGCGGGTCGCGAAAGGACGCGCGCCGTGACGTCGCAGATGTCAGCGCAGTTCTGGTCGATCGCAACGCATTGGCGCATCTCCTCGAAGTCGTCCTCGGCGAGGTCTGAGTTCGCACAGGAGACACACGACTGCAGGCAGTTCAGGCAAGCATCGATGGCCGCCGCCACCTCGGTCGCGCCAAGCTCGACCTTAACCGGGGAGGCGTCGAGCATGTCTCTGGTGTCGGTCATGCTCACCGCGGGACTCTACTCCGCTGAGCCAGACTGCACGGTGGGGAGCAGGCGCTCGAAATGGTCGCTTCGCTCACGCGGGACGTCGCGCTGCTCGACGTGCGGATGCCAGGGCTCGACGGCCTCGGCCTGCTGCGGCGGCTGCGAGCGGAAAGCTCATCGGTCCGGGTGCTCCTGATCTCGGGCAGCGACGACAGCGAAATCGCGCACGAGGCGATCGGTCAGAACCAGCGCGGCAAGGCATATGACGCCGCGGCGAGGTCGCAGGTCAAGACCGCACAGACGGCCGAAGAGACGTACGCGACCGATCACAACGGTACGTACACCTCCAACAAGTCCGATCTGACCGCGATCGAGCCGACGCTCGGTGACACCGGCACCGGCGCGTCGATCACGACGGTGACCGGCAACCGCACCATTGGTTACACCCTGACCTCCACCGCCGCTTCGACCGGCGATGCGTTCACCCTCAAGGATGCAAGCGGCACCGTGACCCGCACCTGCGCGGCGGGCAGCGGCGGGGGGAGCCCCGGCGGTTGCTCAGGCACCTCCTGGGAGTAAGCGACAATGACACCGATTGCAGTTCCGTGGGGCGGGTCGGGTGGATCCCGCCCCACGACTTTGTGCGTCGCGGTTCCGCGAGCGAAGCCGGTTCTGCTACTTCGCGTACGGATCAGAGACGTCCGTCGGATCCGGCGCCACATCGACCGGGACCGTGACGGCGTCCGGAGTCGTCAGGGTCGAGGGATCGACGGTCGTCGTGGCGTCGGCCGGCGACGTCGGCGCGGATGCGACGACGACCGCGGCTGCGGTGTCCGTCGCGCTCGCGTCGGTGGACGAGTCCGCGACCGCCGCCGGCGCGAAGGCCAGCATCAGGGCGCAACTGGAGGCGAACGCTAGTACGCGCTTGTGGGGCCAGCGAGGTACGTAAGGCATGAGACCTCCTTGTCCGGAACGTAGGGAGGTCGGCGGCTGGGCTGTCTCTGAGAGACCCCTGGCTTTGCGTCCCCGCCTCGCGACGAGTTTGCCTTTGACGACACATCGGATATCGGTCGCGCCGGGGCCGCGCCTTACCGGCCTGGACCGATATTCGATTTTCCGGTCGACTCTGGCGAATCGAGAATCGGGCGCGCCTCGGGTAGGTTCCAGTCAGAAACGTTCGCGAGGAGGACCTCATGGCCAAAGTCAGCGTCCGGTACATCGTCGACGACGTGGATGCCGCCATCGACTTCTACTGCCAGCGGCTCGGGTTTCACGAGGACATGCATCCGGCGCCGACGTTCGCGATGCTCTCGCGGGGTGACCTGCGGCTCGTCCTGAGCGCGCCCGGCGGCGGTCCCGGAGGGGGGCAGGCGATGCCGGACGGGACGGCACCCGAACCGGGCGGGTGGAACCGATTCCAGCTCGAGGTCGACGACATCGAGGCGACCGTCGCCGATCTGCGCGAACACGGCGCCCGCTTCCGGAACGACATCGTCACCGGGGTGGGCGGCAAGCAGATCCTGGTGGAGGATCCGGCGGGCAACCCGATCGAGCTCTTCCAGCCGACGATCGCTGAAGCGAAGCTCTGACAGGAATAATGCCGGAAAGGGGGGATCGGGCGCCATCGCGCCCGTCCAAAAGACCTGCATAACGCGACAATTCCGGCCGGAATGGCGAGGCCTGTCGAGCTATGCATGAAGAGCGTGTGTAGTACGACAGGGCTCGCCCCTGGCGCCGGTGTTGACGCGCTGTGCAGGTCCCCGCGACAATTCTCGACACGCCTTCTCCTCTCCGCGGCCATTCACTGGGATAGGCTCGCGCGCATCCGGGTGGACACGACATCGCAGCGCCATCGAAGAGGGCCCAGGTGACCGAGGGTGTAGGGCCCCGGCGGGTTGCGATGTTCGCCACGTGCCTCGTCGACGCGCTCTTCCCCGATGCCGGCCGGGCGACTGTGAGTCTGTTGGAGCGCCTCGGGCAGCCAGTGGAGTTTCCGCTCGAGCAGACGTGCTGCGGCCAGATGCACGCCAACAGCGGCTACTTCCAGGTCGACCTGGTACGCCGGTATGTCGATGTGTTTTCCGGCTACGACGCGATCGTGGCGCCGTCGGGCTCGTGCGTTGCCAGCATCCGCGATCAGCATCCGATGATCTCGCGTGCTGCCGGTGACCCCGCACTCGCGGCACGGGCCGAGGCGGTGGGGTCAAAGACCTACGAGCTGTCTCAGTTCCTGATCGACGTGCTCGGGATCGACGACGTCGGCGCGTACTTCCCACACCGGGTCACCTATCACCCGACGTGTCACTCGGCACGGCTGTTGGGTGTGGGCGACAGACCGTTCCGGCTGCTGCGAAACGTGCGCGGCATCGACCTGGTGGAGCTGCCCCGCTCGGACGAGTGTTGCGGGTTCGGCGGCACGTTCGCGGTCAAGAATCCCGACACCTCGGCCGCGATGCTGGCCGACAAGATGGAGGCCGTGATCGACACCGGCGCGGAGGTCCTGTGCGCGGGCGATCGGTCGTGCCTGATGCACATCGGCGGCGGCCTGGAGCGGATCCGCGCCGGCGTGCGCACGCTGCACCTCGCCGAGATCCTCGCGAGCACCGAGGCAGACCATCGATCCGCGCGTCGGTCCACCGCCACGGTGAACGCCTCGGCATGAGCGCCGGCGAGACGATCTGGACCGACGATCCGCCGTTTCCGGAGAACGCCAGGCGCGCGGTCAACGATGCCCAGCTTCGCCGCAACATTCGCAACGCGACCACGACGATCCGCAAACGGCGCGCGAGCGTGGTCGACGAGACGCCGGACTGGCAGCAGCTTCGCGCCGCCGGCGCGGCGATCAAGGACGACGTGCTTCTCCACCTCGATCGATACCTCGAGCAGTTCGAGGCAGCGGCGACGAGTCGCGGCGCGCACGTCCATTGGGCACGCGACGCGGACGAGGCGAACGCCGTCGTCACTTCGCTGGTCAAGGCGACCGGCGAGACAGAGGTCATCAAGGTCAAGTCGATGGTCTCCGAGGAGATCGGACTGAACGGAGCGCTCGCCGAGCACGGCATCGACGCGATCGAGACCGACCTCGCCGAGCTGATCATCCAGCTGGGCCACGACCGGCCGAGCCATATCGTCGTCCCCGCGATCCACAAGAACCGGGCCGAGATCCGCGAGATCTTCCTCAGGGAGATGGCCGACGCTCCGAGCAGATTGTCCGACGACCCGCGCGCGCTCGCGGAAACGTCTCGGCGCCACCTGCGGCGGAAGTTCTTCGAGGCCAAGGTCGCGGTCAGCGGCGCCAACTTCGCGGTCGCGGAGACCGGCTCGCTACTCGTGGCCGAGTCGGAGGGCAACGGGCGCATGTGCCTGACGCTGCCGCAGACGCTGATCTCGGTGGTCGGCATCGAAAAACTCGTGCCGACATTCCGGGACCTCGAGGTGTTCCTCCAACTGCTGCCGCGTTCGGCGACCGGCGAGCGGATGAACCCCTACAACTCGGTCTGGACCGGGGTCACCCCCGGCGACGGGCCGCAGGAGGTGCACGTCGTGCTGCTCGACAACGGTCGCACCAACGTGCTGCGCGACGAACTCGGGCGCCAGGCGCTGCGCTGCATCCGGTGCGCGGCGTGCTTGAACGTGTGCCCGGTCTACGAGCGCACGGGGGGGCACGCCTACCAGTCCACCTATCCCGGGCCGATCGGCGCGATCCTGACGCCGCAGCTCGTCGGCGTGGAGCACGCCTCCAAGCTCCCGTTCGCCTCGTCCCTGTGCGGTTACTGCTACGAGGTCTGCCCGGTCGAGATCAACATCCCCGCCGTTCTCGTCAAGCTTCGCCACGACTCGGTTCGCGCCGAGCGACACCGAGCGCAGGACGCCGTCTTCGCCGCCGCCGCCGTAGCGATGAACGGCCGCCGGCGCTGGACGCAGGCCCTCAAGCTCGCCCCGCTTCTGCGGTTCGTCCGCCGGGGCGGGCCCCCGCCGTTGTCCGCCTGGACCTCGGTGCGCGACCTTCCCGAGCCGCCGCGCGAGTCGTTTCGTGACTGGTGGGTCAACCACCATCAAGCCGCCGGCCCGCCGGGCGCGAAGCGGCCCGAGCGATGAGCGCCCGTGGCGAGATACTCGCCCGCGTTCGCGATGCGATCGGTCAGGCGAGCGCGCCGGACCGGCAGGTGCCGCGCGAGTACCGCACTCACACCGACGACGGGCTCGACACTTTCATCGAGCGGCTTCACGACTATGAAGCCCGCACGAAACGGATCCCCGCCGCCGAGCTCGACGCCACCGTCCGGGCGACGTTGGCCGACCGCGGCGTTCGGCGGTTGGTCACGCCGGACGGCATACCCGAAGCCTGGCTGGAGCAGGTCGAGGCGTTGTCAGACACGCCCGCGCTCGAGCCCCACGTACTCGACCGCGTCGACGGCGTGATCACGACCTGCGCCGTCGCCATAGCTCAGACCGGAACGATCGTCCTCGACGGCAGCGCCGGTATGGGCCGACGGGTCCTGTCGCTCGTTCCCGACTACCACCTCTGCGTGGTCCGCGCCGAGCAACTCGTGAGCTCCGTGCCAGAGGCGATCGCCAAGCTCGACGCGACCCGTCCGCTCACGTTCGTCTCCGGGCCTTCCGCCACCGTCGATATCGAGATGGTGCGGGTCGGTGGGGTTCACGGCCCGCGTCGGCTCGAGGTGATCGTCGCGGAGTG
The DNA here is from genome assembly GCA_963810015.1 of uncultured Solirubrobacterales bacterium. Taxonomy (GTDB): domain Bacteria; phylum Actinomycetota; class Thermoleophilia; order Solirubrobacterales; family Solirubrobacteraceae; genus Palsa-465. The sequence continues at coordinate 170,879 of CAWEMC010000024.1, read as the reverse complement.
AGCCGGGGGCCACGTGGATTCGATTCAGATCGGAGAGGAGACACACTCATGTCCGCAGCGTCGGGGCTAGGGATAGAAGGGCAGTTGCCGTCACTCGGTGGCGCGGTCGGATGGCTCAATTCCGAAGCGCTCAACTCATCCGAGCTGCGCGGGCGGGTCGTCGTCTTCGACTTCTGGACCTACACCTGTATCAACTGGATCCGGTCACTTCCCTACGTGCGCGCGTGGGCCGAGAAGTACAGCGGCCACGGCTTGGTGGTGATCGGCGCACACACGCCCGAGTTCGAATTCGAGAAGGACGTCGACAACATTCGCCGTGCCGCCGCCGCCATGCGCGTCGACTACCCGATCGCGATCGACAGCGACTATGCCGTGTGGCGGGCCTTCAGCAACCGATACTGGCCGGCGCTCTATTTCGTCGATGCCGAGGGAGCCATTCGCCATCACGCATTCGGCGAGGGCGACTACGAACGCTCGGAAATCGTGATCCAGCGGTTGCTGGGCGAAGCCGGGACCAACGAGGTCCCCGATGGGTTGGTCACGGTCGAGGCGCGTGGCGTCGAGGCCGCGGCCGACTGGAGCACGCTGAGGACGCCGGAGACCTATCTCGGGTATCTGCGCGCCGAGGGCTTTGCGTCCCCGGGCGGCGCGGTGCTCGACGTGCCTCATATATACGCCGCTCCGGAGCACCTCCGCCTCAATCAATGGGCTCTGGCCGGCGAGTGGACGATCCAAGGACAACCCGCCGTGCTGAATCGCGCCGACGGTCGGATCGTCCACCGCTTCGAGGCCCGCGACGTCCATCTCGTGATGGCGCCGGCGCAGGACGGAGCTCCGGTGCGGTTTCGGGTGCTCATCGATGGTCACCCTCCGAACGGTGCTCGCGGACTCGACATCGACGAGCAGGGTGCCGGCACGGTCATTGAGCCGCGCCTGTACCAGCTCATCCGCCAACCCGGCCGCGTCACCGAGCATACGTTTGAGATCGTCTTCCTCGATGCGGGCGTTCAGCCGTGCGTGTTCACGTTCGGCTAGTGTCGCGAGCCGGGCGCTAGGACCGTGACGACCGAATTGGTACTCCTCGGAACCGCAGGCGCGCCGGCGCCCGTCGCCGGCCGCGCGGGGATCTCGTCGGCGCTGATCGTGGACGGGCGAGTCTTCGTGATCGATTGCGGGCGCGGGTCGCCGTCCGCGTTCGCGGATGCCGGACTGGACTTCGCGCGTCTGGAGGCGGTGCTCATCACGCACCTGCACGCCGACCACACGGGCGATCTGCCCGGCATGTTGATCTACCCGTGGGGGCTCCGCGCCGGCGACGACGGCCCGCTCCCTCCGATCCGGGTCTACGGGCCTCCGCGACCCAGGGCCCTGCCGGACGGCGACGCGAGCTTCCACCGACAAACGACGATCAACCCTGACCTTCCGGACCCCGGCTCGGCCGACCTGGTGAAAGCCATCCTCGACGCCTACGCCTACCACCTCAACGTCATGCCCCTCGATGCCCGGATGCCCGATCCCGGGGAACTCGTCCGAGCCATCGACGTGACGCTCCCGGCGATGTCTCACGGCACACCTCAGGTCCCGGTCATCGTGTTCGAAGACGAAGGCGTTCGAGTCAGCTCCGTCGCGGTCATGCACGGGCGAGCGGTCCCGGCTCTGGCCTACCGTTTCGACACCGCGGATGGCTCGGTCGTCTTTGCCGGCGACACGACGGTCAACGACGATCTGATCGCCCTCGCCCAGGGCGCCGACATCCTCGTCCACAGCGTCGCCGACCTCGACTACCTCTCCCGACACGGCTTCTCCGATGCCGCCCTCGAGCGAATGGCCGCGCTCCACACCGACGTGAACCAGATCGGGAGCGTCGCCGAGCGGGCACACGTACGCGAGCTGGTCCTCACCCACTACGTGCCCCCCGAACCCGACGCGATCACGGAGGCCGAGTGGGCAGAACGCGCCCGCCACGGCTTCGGCGGAAAGACCACAGCCGGCCAGGACGGCCTGCGACGGATCCTCTCCGCCTAGCCCACAGGTTAGGGACGTCCGCAGTTTGCGTGCCGCGCCAGCGCCGGACGGTCGCCGGTGATGTGGGACGTGATCAGCGACAGCTGTTCCGCGTAGGCCTCGCAAGCCGCCTCCTCCTGATCGAGCGCGGCGGTGTAACCGGCGAATGCCAGCGCTCGGTCCGACGGCCAGGCGCCCGAGAAGCGTTCGTAAGCCGCCTGCACCTGCGCGCACTCGGTGCGCCAGTCGCAGTAGAGGTCCATCATCAGATCGACCAGATCCGGCCGGATCGCGACGGCTCCGGAGCTCACGTCTTCCACCGACCACCACTCATGGCAGTCAAGGTAGGTCGCCGATGGCCTCCTGAGAAGATCCAATGCGCCGCTCGAGCCAAGGACCAAGTCAGAAAACCGCCTCGGATCTGGTACCCGGCGCCGACATCTCTACGATGTGTTTGGCTAGTCCAATGGAGATCCATCTCGTGTTGGATCGAGCGGCACCTCTGCGGGCGCAGCTCGAACGGGAGTTACGGGAGGCGATCCGGTCCGGTCGACTGCGGGCCGGGGGGAAGCTGCCCCCCAGCCGCCTGCTCGCGGACGAGCTCGACGTGTCACGTGGAGTCGTCGTCGAGGCGTACTCGCAGCTCGTCGCCGAGGGCTATCTGGTCGCCCGCCCGGGGGACGGGACTCGGATCGCGGCCGGCCTCGCCCAGCAGCCGCCCGCCACGCGCGCGGTGCAGCGCGCGACTCCGGGGATTCGCTATGACCTCAGGAGCGGCATCCCCGACCTGTCGTTCTTTCCCCGCCGGGAGTGGCAGTCAGCGACCGCGACGGCACTCCGCGAGCTGCCGGATGCAGCCTTCACCTACGGATCGCGCCGCGGTCTGCGACAGCTTCGAATCGCCCTCAGCGACTATCTCGGTCGCGTACGCGCGGTCGTCGCCGATCCCGAGCGGATGTTCATTTCCGCGGGGGCCGTCCACGGGATGTCGATTCTCTGGCTCACCCTTCGGCAGCGTGGCGCCCAGCGAATCGCGGTTGAAGACCCAACGTGGCCGGCGATCCGCGAGACGATCGTGCAGGCCGGGCTCGAGGCCGTCCCGATCCCCGTCGACGCGAAGGGCCTGAACGTCTCAGAGCTGGAGGGCGTCGACGCCGACGCCGTCGTGCTCTCCCCCGCGCACCAATATCCGACGGGCACGGTCCTGGCGCCGGCGCGCCGGGCCGAGCTGATTGCGTGGGCGCGGCGCCGCGGGAGCCTGATCGTCGAGGACGACTACGACGCCGAATACAGGTACGACCGCGATCCGATCGCCTCGCTTCAGGGCCTCGCCCCCGACTGCGTCGTCTACGTCGGCACCGCCAGCAAGACGCTCGCGCCAGGCCTTCGCCTGGGATGGATCCTCGTGCCGAGTCATCTCGTCGGGGAGATGGCAGCCCAGCACGGAGTGACCCGCGCGACGCCGAGCGTGCTCACGCAGTCGACCTACGCGACGTTGCTCGACCGCGGCGATATCGACCGCCACCTCCGGCGAACGAGGCGACGCTACAACGCGCGCCGCAATGCGCTCGCCGACGCCCTGGCAGCGCATCTGCCGGAGGCCTCCGTCGGCGGGGCGTCGGCCGGCCTCCACCTGATCGCATGGCTCCCGCACGGGACGGACGAGACCGCGATCGTCGACGCGGCGGCCGGCCGTGGCGTCGCTGTCCATTCCCTGCACGAGGACTGCGCGGTCACGGCACCCTTCCCGCCGGCGCTGCTGCTGGGCTACGGACTCGTCGTCGAGCCGGCGATCCCGCGCGCCGTTCGCGAGCTGGCTATCGCGGCCGGGCACTGACGAACCGGCATTGGTCCACGGAACAGCAGGTCGATTGGCCCTTCGCCGCGGGCCGACGCGTCCGTAGGATCGCCGACGACATCTGGGGTCTCACGGAGGACGCCACGCGTAGCTCACACCATGGAGGGCCGACCAGCCAAGCGTGTACTGATCATCGGGGTTAGAGGTGTGCTCGGCGTGCTCACGGCGCGGGCGTTCACGGACGCCGGCTGGGACGTGCGGGGTGCCAGCCGGCAGCCCAGTCCGGGCCAGGTTCAGGTGGATCTCGACCGGCTCGAGTCCGTCGCGGCCACCCTGCGAGAGGACGAGCTCGTGGTCAATACCGTCCCACATCCCGCGCTCCTGGCCGAGCGCTTCGTCCTGGAGTGGGGCGGCACGCTGATCAATATCTCCGCGTTGCCGGCCGCTGCCGGACGTTCGTTGCGTGCCGTTGCCGGGGGCGCCCGCGGGACGGTGCTCATGAACGCCGGTCTGGGGCCGGGGGTGACGACGCTTGTCGCGGCAGATCTGTTGCACCGGCATCCCGACGCGCGGGAGCTCGAGATCGTGTTCACGCTCTCGAGCACGACTCCCCGCGGGCCGGCGAGCGCCGACTTCATCCACCGTGGCCTGACCGCGGTCGCCCGGCACAGGACGCGGGTGGTCCCCCTGCCGGCTCCATTCGGCCAACGCCGTTGTCTCGGGTTTGGAGAGGGCGAGGCGGGCTGGCTCGGTGGCGTCGCGGAGGGCCGCGTCGTCCGTCTCTACATCTGCCTGTGCGAGCCCGGGCCACACGAGCGGATGCTGGAGCGCAACAGCGCCGGCGCAATGACCACGCTCCCCAGATCGCTGATCCACTCGAGGGAGCTGCCCGATGGCGGCGCGGCTAGCCGCGAGCCCGTCGCGCACTGGATCGCCGCCAACCGCGGCGAGCGCCGGCTGGGGGCCAGGACCGTCGAGTGCCGCGGCGATTTTCTGCACGCGGCACGCAGCACGGTTGTGTTCGCCGAGGCGCTGCGCGCGCAGGGGCGCCGGGGTGGGTGCTTCGACCCAGAGGAGATCTGCACGCTGAAGGAGCTGGAATCGAAACTGCTGGCCGCCGGCATCAGGATCGTTCCGCAGACGGGGCGCGCCGGCGAACAGCACGCGGAGCCGGGGATTACATCACCGGCGCCATCGCGGCCGTCTCTGGAGCATCCCACTCGCTGAGCAGCAGTCCGATCAAGTAGTTGAGCGCGTTTTCGTGGTAGGTCTCTTCGTCGCTGTTGGCGAGCTTGGCCTCTAGCCAGCGCAGGAGAGCTCTGTCCAGGTTATGAGCGTCAGTCATCGCACGTAGCACGGTAGGACGGGGCTGGCCGTTTGGCCAGGACCAAAATTGGCGCGAAATCTCGGGCCAACTCGGATGAACTCGACTCCCCAACATTCGGCCATGATGATCAGGTTTTGGGAGCTATAGACCGATATTGAGAGTGTCGACAAAGGCAAACTCGCCGCGAGGCGGGGACGCAAAGCCAGGGGTCTCCTCGAGACAGCCCAGCCGCCGATCTCCTGAACGAGCCCAGACACGGAGGTCTGAATGCCGTACGTCAGCGATTGGCCGTCGAGGCGCCTGTTTGCCGTCACCGCCACCATCGCCGCATTTGCCCTCGCGCTGATCGTCGGCGCGCCCGCAGCCGCGGCGGACGCGCTCGCGTGCCCCACCCCTCCTTCGTCACAGGTGTTCTCGCAGTTTGGAGACGACGCCTACTACTCGCTCCTCCCGGGCGGCAACTTCGAAGGCGACACGTGGGGCTGGACGCTGAGAGGCGCATCCGTGGTGTCCGGCAACGAGCCCTGGTACGTCGGTGGCGCCGGTGACTCCCGGTCGCTGGACATCGAGCCCGGCGGCTCGGCGATCTCGCCACCGTTCTGCGTGACCGATCAATACCCCTCGTGGCGCTTCTTTGCCCGCCTCGCCGGCCAATCCCGTGGGTCATCGCTTGCCGTCGCGGTGCAGTGGACCGATCAGAACGGAGACCATGGCGTGAGCCCCGTGACGACCCTGAGGGGCGGGCGCTTCCGGGCGTGGCGTCCCACCGGATCGCTGGGGCTCGGTCCCGTCCTCGATGACTCGACGACGATGATCGAGCGGCTCGTGTTCTTCGCCGGGAACGGCAGCGCCTGGCGGATCGACGACCTTTACATCGATCCGTACGCCAAGCGCTGAACGGCCGGTGGCGCCGAGGCGAGTCGGCGCCGGCGCCGCTGGGTCATCATCCCCCGGATGAAGCCGGATGAGCTTCGCGATTACCGCCTGTCGTTCACCGGAGCGCGGGAGACGTTCCCGTTCGGCCCCGAGAACTCGGTGTTCAAGGTCGCCGACAAGATATTCGCGCTGTCCCGGCTCGCCGGGCGCCCGCTGCGCGTCAGCCTCAAATGCGACCCGGCGCTCGTCGTGCCGCTGCGGGAGGCGCAACCCGCCGTGCTCCCGGGATATCACCTGAACAAGCGCCACTGGAACACGGTGATCGTTGACGGCTCACTGCCCGACGAGATGCTCCGCGACATGGTCGAGGATTCCTACGACTTGATCGTGAGCAAGCTGCCGCGGGCGAGCCGCCGCGCCCTGGGCTGGCGCGGCGACACCTGAGGCATCCGAGCCTCTTCGACGGGCGCCCGCTCGGGACGCAGCACCGCCACGGCAACCCCGATGGCGACCAGCACGAGGGCGGCCCCGACGACGTATGCCAAGTGGTAGCCACCGTTGAGCGCCGCAGCCGTCGAGGACCCGTGCGCGATCAAGGTATGCGTGCGCTCGCTGGCGAGCGACGCGAGGACCGCGAGACCTATCGCGCCGCCCACCTGAACCGACGTGTTGACGAGGCCGGACGCCAGGCCTGAGTCGCTCGGCGTGGCGCTCGACATCGCCAGCATCATTAGCGACGGGAACCCGAGACCGGCTCCGAGTCCGATCAGCACCGTCGCCGGCAGCACGTCGACGACGTAGTCGGCGTGCACCGGAGTCCGCGCGAACAGCAGCAGACCCGCGCCAATCGAGATGAGGCTCGGCAGCAACGTGACCCGGGGCCCGAAGCGGGTGGTCAGCGGTCCTGAGAAGCGCAGTGACATCAGCCCCATCGCGATCGTCGACGGCAGGAAGGCCAGGCCCACCTCGAGCGCGTCATAGCCGAGGATCTGTTGCAGGTAGAGCGCGCCGAGGAAGAACATCCCGAACATTCCGGCCACGACCAGCGCCTGGACACCGTTCGCGCCGGACACTGCCCGGGAGCCGAAGATCCGCAGCGGCATCAGGGGGTTGGTGATCCGGGCCTGGCGCGCCAGGAATGCCGCGATCAGCGCGATCGCGACGGCGCCGAGTCCGAGGGACCGCGCCGATCCCCAGCCGTGCTCGCCGGCCTGGAGGATGGTGTAGACCGTGAGCATCAGGCCGCCGGTGAGGAGCGCGGCGCCACCGAGGTCGGCGCCCTGCCTCAGGCCGATACCGGGCCGGCTCTCGACCAGCCTCGCCGCGAGAAGAGTCGTCGCGATACCGACGGGCAGGTTCACGATGAAGATCCAGTGCCAGTTGATCGCCTGGGTCAGCGCGCCGCCCGCGAGCAGCCCGATCGACCCGCCGGCCGACGCGACGAACCCGTAGACGCCGATCGCCTTCCCCCGCTCCCGGGGGTCCGGGAACATCGTCACGATCATTCCGAGGATCACGGCTGAGGTCAGCGCGCCGCCGACGCCCTGGATGAAGCGGCCGGCGATGAGCGCGCCCTGGCTCGGGGCGATCGCGCACAGCGCCGACGCAGTGGTGAAGACCGCAAGACCGATCCGGAAGACGCGCCGCTGACCTACGAGGTCGCCCAGGCGGCCGGCCAGAAGCAGCAGGCCGCCGAACGCGATCAGGTACGCGTTGACCACCCACGCGAGATTGCTCTGTGAGAAGCCCAGGCTCCGCTTGATCGAGGGCAGAGCGACGTTCACGATCGTCGCGTCGAGGACGATCATCAGCACGCCTGCACACAGCACGTAGAGCGCCAGCCACGGCCTGCGGCTGGCGCCCGATTCGGCGATGGCTCTCTGGTTCTGGTTCGTCGTCCGCAGCATTTCCTCGCTCCTCTTTCGCTGGTCTTGCCGTACAGACCGGCGAGCGCCGCGGAACTAATCGGTGGGCTTCAGATCAGGGAGGGGACGACCGCGTCGATGAGGTGGGGACCTGGCTCGGAGATCGCCCGCTCGAGCTGCTGCGTTAATTGCTCGCACGTGGCGGCGCGGGATCCGGGCACGCCCATGCCCTCAGCGATTACCGCAAAGTTCAGCTCGGGTGCCGACAGATCGAGGAGCGCCTTGGCCGCCGGGCCGCCCAGCTGGGCGCCGACACGCTGCATCTCGATGCGAAGGATCGCGTACGCGCTGTTGTTCAGGATGATCGTGGTGACGTTGAGGTTCTCCCGTGCTTGGGTCCAGAGCGCAGAGATCGTGTACATCGCGCTGCCGTCCGACTGCAGGTTGAACACCGGCCGGTCGGGCGCGGCGATCGCGGCGCCGGTGGCCACGGGCATGCCCTGTCCGATCGCGCCGCCGGTGAGCGTCAGCACGTCGTGGCGAGGGGCTCCGGCGGTCGCGAGGGGGACGAGCGCGCCCGACGTGTTCGATTCGTCGGAGATGATGGCCGCATCCGGAAGCAGGGCGGCGAGCACGTCGGGCCAGTTCTGGGCACTCAGCTCGCCCTCCGGAATCTCGGGCCTGCTGGGCTGCGCGAGGGTCGGCTCGGCACCAGCCGCGACCGTCTCGGCGAGTTCCTCGAGCGCGCCGACGACGTCTTGGGCGCGGTCGGCGAGGGTGTGGACTTCGGCGCCTTCGGGCGTGACCTCGCTCGGCTTGCCGGGATAGGCGAAGAACGTCACCGGCGAGCGGGCGCCGGCAAGGATCAGATGCTTGACCCCTTCGAGCTGGGCGGTCGCCTGTTCGGCGAAGTAGCCGAGGCGCTCGATCGACGGCAGGCCCGCGCCGCGCTCGAGGCGGGCGGGGAAGGTCTCGATGAGCAGCTTCGCCCCGGTCGCGTTCGCGATCTTGCTGGCGGCGCGCAGGCCCGGCGCCCGGCAGCCCGGTCCCCCGATCAGGATCGCCGCGGGCTCGTCGCGGCGGAGCGCGTCGGCGACCGCGCTGACGGCGTTGTCGGCGACGGTCGCGCGGGCGGGGGTCGGCAGCGCATCGGCGATCTTCCCGCCGTCGCCCCACGAGACATCGGCGGGAAGGATCAGAGTGGCGACCTTGCCGGGCGGGTCGGTCGCGGCGGCGACCGCGGCCGCGGCATCCGCCCCGACCTCGGCGGTGTCGTTGCAGCGCCGCACCCAACCGTGCAGCGACTCGGCGACCGGCTCGATGTCCGACTCGAGGGGGGCGTCGTATTGCTTGTGGTAAGTCGCATGGTCGCCGACGATGTTCACGATCGGGGTGAAGGCACGGCGCGCGTTGTGCAGGCTCGCCATGGCGTTGCCGAGCCCCGGGCCGAGATGCAGGAGGGTGGCGGCTGGCTTCTCGGCGATTCGGCCGTAGCCGTCGGCGGCGCCGGCGACGACGCCTTCGAACAACCCGAGCACTCCGCGCATCTCTGGAACCTGGTCGAGCGCCGCGACGAAGTGCATCTCGGAGGTCCCGGGATTCGCGAAGCACACCTCGACGCCGGAACCGACAAGACTGCTGATCAGGGACTGCGCACCGTTCATCGTTTCTCCATCCTCGTCAGTGTCACGGGCCGATCAGGAAAGCAGCTCACGCACGCGCGAGCTGATCGGCCCCGGGGTCCGTATGCCCGGGAGGGTCCTGCCGGCTCACGCCAGGGCGGCCCTGGCGCTCTCCATGTCGTCGGTTGCGATCACGATTCGGACGCCACCGAACGTCGTGTAGAGCAATTCGATGTTCACACCCGCCTCCGCCAGTTCGCGGGTGAGCTCACCGAGTGATCCCGGTCTGTCCGCGACGTCCACGACGAGGACCTCTCGCTCATCGGCGATGGCCATGCCCGCCTCCGTCAGGGCTGCGGTGGCGCGCGCGACCGCGTCATCGGAGATCAGCACGTGGATGATTCCGCGGCCCTCGCCGGTGAAGGCGCACATCCCTTCGATGTTCACGCCGGCGGCGCCCGTCGCCCCACCGAGCGTGGCCAGCTGTCCCGGCTCGTCCTTCAGTACGACGGTCAGGTCCGTGGACATAGTGCGCAGGCTACGTCGTGGGAACCACCACTTTCAAGCGCGGCGGGCGTCAATGTACTGTGGGCGGATGCGTGAGCCCAATGTGAAGCTCGACCATTGCGTGATCCACGTGTCTGATTGGGACCGCTCGAATCGCTTCTATCGGGATGTACTCGGGGCGGAGCTCGTCGAGCGCGCAAACAACGCCTGGTCCTACAGGTTCGGGTCCGAGCAGCTCAACGTGCACGGCCCCGGCGTGGATGCCCACCCACTCGCGCGTCAACCGGTCGCACCCGGCAACAGCGACCTGTGTTTCGAGTGGCCCGGCCCGATCGACGATGCGCTCCGGCACCTCGAGCGAAACGACGTCCGCTTGGAGGAAGGTCCGGTGGCGCGCGGCGGAGCTAGGGGCGAGGGCCGCAGCGTCTACTTCCGAGATCCCGACGGGAGCCTGCTCGAGTTCATTTCGTATGCCGAGAAATAGCGCAAGCCTTTGACCAGCCCACATCGTCTACCCCGTTCGCAACTGACGCCATTTTCTCTCGCTTTCCGGGACGAAATGGCGTCAGTTCGATCGTCGAAGAGGAACGACCCGTAGGAGAACCGATGACCACCGCAGAGATCGCCGACCCCGTTCGCGAGTTCCTCGCAGCCGACAGCCACCCGCTGCTGATCGACGGCGAGCGGGTCGATGCCACCGACGGACGCACGTTCGACACACCCGATCCGTCGACCGGCGAGCGCCTGGCCACGGTCAGCCAAGCCGGCGCGCAGGACGTTGACCGCGCCGTCGCGGCGGCGCGCACCGCGTTCGCCGACGACTCGGACTGGCGCAAAATGAGCGCCGCGGACCGCGGCCGTCGGCTCGGTGCGCTCGCCGCGCTCCTCGACGCGCACGCCGAGGAGCTCGCGCAGCTCGAGTCGCTCGACAATGGCAAGCCGGTCACGTTCGCGCGCTCGGTCGACGTCGCCAAGGCCGTCGCGCACCTCGACTACTTCGCGGGGTGGCCCACGAAGATCGAGGGTGCCGTCGTGCCGGTGTCTGCGCGTGACGTCCTTTGCTACACGCAGCGCGAGCCGGTCGGCGTCTGCGGTCAGATCGTCCCATGGAACTTCCCGCTGCTGATGGCGGTCTGGAAGGTCGCGCCGGCGCTGGCCGCCGGCTGCACCACGGTGCTCAAGCCCGCGGAGCAGACGCCCTTGAGCGCGCTCCGGCTCGGCGAGCTCGCTCTCGAGGCCGGAATCCCGGCCGGCGTGCTCAACGTCCTCACGGGCGACGGCGAGACCGGGGCGGCGCTCGTCGACCACCCCGACGTCGACAAGATCGCGTTCACCGGGTCGACCGTCGTCGGGCGCGAGATCGGCGCCCGCGCGGGTCGCGCGTTGAAGCGCATGACGCTCGAGCTCGGCGGCAAGTCGCCGAACATCCTGCTGCCCGACGCCGACGTCAAACGGGCAGTCAAGGGTGCGTTCACCGGCATCTACTACAACAGCGGCCAGGCGTGCAACGCGGCGTCGCGGCTGCTCGTGCCCAAGGAGATGTTCGACGATGTCGTTGGTGCGCTGGCGGATCAGGCGAGTCAGACGGTGCCCGGGCCCGGCCTGGACCCGAACACGTTCGTCGGCCCGCTCGTCTCGGCCGAACAGCTGGAGCGCGTGAGCGGCTACATCGACGTCGGCCGCTCCGAGGCCGAGCTCGTCGCCGGCGGCAAGAGCGACTTCGGGAACGGCGGGTACTACGTCGAGCCGACGGTATTCACAACCAGTGACGACGACGCGCGCATCGTGCGCGAAGAGATCTTCGGCCCCGTGCTCGTCGCGCAGCCGTATGAGTCGCTCGAGGAGGTCGCCCGCCGGGCCAACGCCGGCGAGTACGGCCTCGCGGCGGGCGTTTGGACGCGCGATATCTCCAATGCGCACCGCCTCGCCTCCCTGCTTCGCGCCGGGTCCATCTACGTCAATGCCTGGGGCATCGTCGACGCCGCGGCGCCGTTCGGCGGCTTCAAGGCCTCGGGCGTCGGACGCGAGCACGGCACCGCCGGGCTGGACGCATACCTGGAGCCGAAGTCGGTCTTCGTGCAGCTCTAGCGTTCGGGGCCCGTGTCTCGGCGAGACGGCTATCCGGATCGCGGGTGCGCTGGGGTCACTGCTCTGGTTCCCAGGAGGCCTCGATGATGTAGCCGTCCGGATCCCGGCACTTGACGCTCACGTATCCGGGCTCGTCCGACTCCTCGACGAGCTCGACGCCGTCGCCGACAAACCGCTCGCGGAGGGCCAGGACCTCGTCACGACTGGGGAGCCCCACGCCGAAGTGCATCCAGGACGGCCTGGCGATGGGCTCGGGGCTTGGCCCGAGCGCGAGGGCAAAGCCGGCGGCGTTGTAGAGCATCAGGACGCCATCGTCGTAGCGCTTGGCGGGCCGTGCGCCGAACCCGAAGTAGGTCTCATAGAAGCGGCGCGAGCGCACCTGATCCCGCACGGGAATCGCCAGGTGGTCCATCAATCCTCAAGTTACCGCGAACGTCCCATGGGCATGTCAGAGTCCCCGGACCGATGGGGTTCGACATCCCGGCTTGGAGCAACTATGGGGTTGCCGTCGTCAGCGGCGCCGCAGCCCTAACCGGCCTTCTATTCGTCGCCGTTTCGGTCAACAGCGCATGGTTCTTTTCATCGAAGGCGATTCGACAACGCGCCGGCCAAGCCCTCGTCCTGTTCATCGTCACATTGGTGACGGCCCTCCTGCTGCTGGTCCCGGGACAGAGCACCACCGCCCTCGGCATCGAGATCGTCGCGTTCGGTCTGCTCACGGGCCGCGTGCTCCTCGCGCTCGGCAGTGAGAAAGTGGACGACGAGCCACGAGCGATAGTGCTCGTCGACCGCTTTTCTCCTCGCGTGATCGTCGCCACGGGATTGATCGTGGCGGGCGCGTCGCTGATCGTCGGGCACTTCGGCGGCCTGTACTGGCTATTGGCCGTGCACGTTTGCGCCCTGCTCGCCGGCCTCCTCAACGCCTGGGTCTTTCTTCTTACAGCAGGCGCTAACACGGCAGGCTCATGACGACCGGATCCCATCAGTGAGGGAGGCCGAGCGGCGGCGCGCCGCACGCGGCCAGGGCCTGCCTGTACGCCGGCGCCTGCATGTTGATCGTCGTCGGGAACAGAAGGATCGCTCCGTCGAAATCGGTCACCTCGCGGATACCGGAGGCGAGCGGGTTGGACGGGACCGAGGTCCTGGGGTCCGGGAACTCTGGGACGCCGTGCTGGCGCATGCACCGCGCGATGTTGAGCAGCTTCGTCAGCGTCTGTGCGGAAGGGTGCGTCTTCGAGCCGGGGCCTGGTGGGCCGCCGCCAGGCAGGAGCTTTTGACACTTCGCCCGCGCCGCCTGGAACGCGGGCGCCGCGGGATTCGTTCCGACGCCCACGGAGAAGAGGGCGCCCCCGCCGGCGCTCGGGTCGGGGAAGTTCGGCACGCCGTTGGCGCGCATGCACCTGGCGAACGCGAGTGCCCCCGAGCCGCTGGCGGCGGGCGGGGTCGACGCCGAAGTGGTCGCGTCGCCCGCCGTGACTGCCCTGGTCGTGTTGGGGGAGCTGCCCCCACAGCCGGCGATCAAAACCCCACCCACGAGTGTCGCGAGGGCGAGCAAGCGCGCTGGTCGTGAGCGGGTCAGCCGCCGTGAATCGATGCTGTCTTGCATCGGGTCTCCTTCTGGTGTCCTTCGGGTGTGCGAATCGGTTGTAGGCGACGATCGGTTTCCGGACGGTTTCGCTCACCCGGAGACCGAGCGAGGGTGCGTCCGGGGGATCAGCGAAACCGTGTTGAAACCTCGCGGCGGGTACCTTCACTCTGAGAAGGAGCGGCCGATGCGCGTGCTGGTGATCGAGGACGACGAGGAACTCGCGGAGACGGTCGCTGCCGGCCTGCGCGAGGCGCGGATGGCGGTCGATATCGCGCTCGACGGAGAGGCCGGCCTGGCGCGAGCGCGCGTCCACGATTACGAGGTCATCGTGCTCGATCGCGACCTCCCGGCCGTCCACGGCGATGAGGTGTGCGAAAGGCTCGTCGCCGCGGGCGGGCGCAGCCGGGTGCTGATGCTGACCGGCGCGGCGGAGATCGAGGATCTCATCGCCGGACTCGGGCTCGGCGCCGACGACTACCTGGCCAAGCCGTTTGCGTTCGCCGTGCTTGTGGCGCGGATCGTTGCGTTGGCGCGGCGGGCGCAGCCGAGCATCCCGCCCGTGCTCGAGCACGGTGACATCGTGCTCGACACCGCCCAGCGCTGCGCGCACCGGGCCGGTAGGCCGCTCGCGCTGCGGCCCAAGGAGTTCGGCGTGCTCGAGCTGCTGCTCGCCGCCCAGGGCCGGGTCGTCTCCGCCGAGGAACTGCTCGAACGCGTCTGGGACGAGGCCGCCGACCCATTCACCGGCGCCGTCAAGATCACGATCAGCCGCCTGCGAGCCAAGCTCGGCGACCCGCCCGTGATCCAGACCATCGCCAAGGCCGGCTACCGCATATGAGCATCACCGCGCGCCTGAACACCCGGATCACCCAGCTCGCGGTCGGGCGAGCACTCCCGCGCCGGACCGTCCGCGTGCGCCTCACGCTCCTGTACGGCGGCCTGTTCCTGCTCTCCGGCGCCGCGCTGATGGCGATCACCTATGCGCTGCTCGTCAACGCCGGATTCGTATTCACACTCCAGAACGGCACGAGTACTGAGCCACTCACCACGTCGCCCTCCAACGTCGTGCGCACGGGACGACCCCAGGGCTTTCCCAGCGTCGGCTCGACGACGCACCCCTCAGCAAAAACGATGGCGCACTGGCGCCAGGTCGCTGAGTGCATGCGCCAGCACGGCGTCTCCGGGTTCCCCAACCCCACGACCTCGGTCCGGCCTAACCCTCCCTATCTCCGCGAACTGAGCGATCGCGACGGAGCGATCCTCGCGATCCCGGCCACGATCAACACGCAGGCGCCGGCGTTCACGGCGGCGTCGGCGACGTGCGGGTTCATGCCCGACTACACCACGCTCAGCGCTCAGGACACCCGACGGCGCACGCAGGTAAGGGGAGAGCTGCTGATCCAGTCCGGGATCGCGCTCGCGGGAATGTCGCTGCTGTCGCTCGGCCTGGGATGGCTGATGGCCGGACGCGTCCTGCAACCGCTCGAGGACTCCTACGAGGCGCAGCGTCAGTTCGTCGCCAACGCCTCCCACGAGCTCCGCGCGCCACTGACACGCCTGCGGGCGGTGAGCGAGGTCGCGCTCGCCAGCTCCGAGGCGAACTTCGCCTCACTGCGTAAGGCCCACGAGCGCGTGCTCGCATCCGAGCAACAGCTCGAGCAGATGATCGACGCGCTGCTGGCACTCACGCGCGGCCAAGCGGGATTGGAGCACCGCGAGCGCCTCGACCTCGCGACCCTCACCTCCCAGGCGCTGCTCGCCCACGAGTCACAGCTCGCCGGCCTCGATCTCGACGTTCGCGCCACGATCGACCCGGCGCCGACGGCCGGCGATCCACGACTGCTCGAGCGCCTGATCGCCAACCTGACCGATAACGCGATCCGCCACAACACGCCCGGCGGACGTATCGAAATCACCACGGGGACGCGAGACCGCCACGCCTTCGTGTCAATCGCGAACACTGGCCCGACCGTCCCGCCTGAGGAGATCCAGCGTCTCTTCCAACCCTTCCAACGACTGGCCGGCGCCCGTACCGGCCACGACAACGGCCACGGACTGGGACTCTCCATCGTTCAAGCGATCGCCAACGCGCACGGTGCCGAAATCAGCGCGCGCCCCTGGGTGGAGGGTGGACTCACCATTGAAATCTCATTCCCGCCCGCAATCGGCTCCGGCTCGGCGGTGACTTTCGCCCCCTCCCGGAGGCAACGCGGCAGCCCGCACGCCGTCTCAGGAACTGATGCTCCCGCGGGAAGCTGATCAGCTGGCGAGCGCCTGCAGCCTGCTCAGCAGGTACCGGCGCTCCACCTCGGACGGCGCCAGCGGCAGCGCGCGCTCGTAGGCCACCGCGGCGGCGGCCTGATCACCGCGACGCCGCAGCAGGTCGGCCCGGGTCGCCTCCAGCAGGTAATACCGCTCCAGCCGAGGGTCGCCGCTGAGCTCGTTGACGATCGCCAGTCCCGCCTCGATGTCGCCGGCCATCGCCACCGCCACCGCCCCGTTGAGCCTCACCACGGGCGACGGCATCTGACCCTCCAGCAGCGCGTAGAGGCCGGCGATCTCCCGCCAGTCGGTGTCGGCGGCGCTTTCGGCGCGGGCGTGGCAGGCGACGATCGCCGCCTGCAGCTGGTAAGGCCCGACCTGCCGCCGGCGGAGCGCGGACTCCAACAGCGCCAGCCCCTCCTGGATCTCGGCAGCGTCCCAGCGCTCCCGGTCCTGCTCCTCCAGCGTGATCAGCTCACCCTCACCGCCCACGCGCGCGTGGATGCGGGAATGGTGCAGCAGCATCAGCGCCAGCGCGCCCATCGCCTCGGGCTCGTCCGGCATCAGTTCGTGCAGAGCCCGCCCGAGGCGGATCGCCTCGTCGCACAGGCCGGCGCGGATCAGCTCCGTGCCCGAGGAGGCCGAGTGGCCCTCGTTGAACATGAGGTACAGCACCGCCAGCACCCCAGCCGTGCGTTCCGGCAGCAGATGCGCGGGCGGCACCCGGTAGGGGATCCCGGCCGCGGCGATCTTCGCCTTGGCCCGGGTCAGGCGCTTGGCCATCGTCGCCTCGGGCACCAGGAACGCGCGGGCGATCTCGGCCGTGGTGAGCCCGGCGAGGCTCCGCAGCGTCAAGGCCACGCGGCCCTCCAGCGGAAGGGCCGGGTGACAGCAGGTGAAGATCAGCCGCAGGCGGTCGTCCTCGATCTCATCGGTCTCATCTAACAGCTCGTGCATCGCATCCTCGTCCGTGTTGGACTGCCGGAGCGCATCGCGCCCGGCCTGCTCCAGCAGCTCGGCGCCGCGCGCGCCGCGCCGCAGCCGGTCGATTGCGCGGTTGCCGGCGACGGTCGTCAGCCAGGCGCCGGGGCGCTCTGGGACGCCATCCACCGGCCACCGCCGCAGCGCCTCCGTAAACGCCTCCTGCGCGCACTCCTCGGCCAGGTCCCAGTCGCCGGTCCGCCGGATCAACGCGGCGACGATGCGGCCCCACTCCTCGCGGAAGGCCGCATCGAGCGCGCGCTGAACGGTGGGCGTGGTCATTCGCTACAGAACGGGCGTACCTCGACCATGTGGTGCCTGGCCAGCGGGTGGGCCGCGGCTACCTCGATCGCTTGCTCACGGCCGGCGCAGTTGATCACGACGATCCCGCCGATGAACTCGCGCGTCTCGACGAACGGGCCATCGCTGATCAGGGTCTCGCCGTCGCGGACGCGAACCGTCGTGGCCGTGTCCTTGTGCTGCACCGGGTGCCCGAGGACCTCGAGGCCGCGCGCCTCCAAGTCCTGCGACCACGCCTTGCCGTCGCGCACGACCGCCGCCTCCTCTTCGGGCGATGCGGTGATCCCGTCGAGGCACATCATCAGGCAGTAGGGGGTGCCTGCCGAGTCGTCGCCGCGCGCAAACGCCTGCGCCGCCTCGCCCAGCTCCAGTCCCGGCGCGAACGGCCGGATCTCGATCGACTGGAACCAGGACGACGGGTGCTTGGCCGCGATCTCAATCGCCTCGTCGAGGTCGGCACATTCGAGCACGTCGAACCCCGCCACGAACTCCTTGGTCTCCGCGAACGGGCCGTCGCTCACCAGCGTCTCGCCGTCGCGCACGCGCACCGTCGCCGCCGTCTCCGGGAGGTCCAGCTCCCGACCGAACAGCCGCACGCCGCGGCTATCCATCTCTTCGACCCAGCCGGGACACTCACGCTGCAGGACCGCCAACTCCTCCGGTGCCGGCACGCCGTCAGCGCAGATGAAAAGCAGGTACTTCATCTCAGCCTGGCTTCGCGTAGACATAACGGATGATCGCCTGTTCGCGCGCCGCCTGCACGCGTTGGTCGATCTCTCCGTGGGTGCGCTTCCCACGTCGGTCGATCTTTCGGTGAGTGTGCTTCATGTCGCCGCCCTTCGGTCTGGATTTATTTGGCGATTACAACCAGACGACGAACGGGAATCAGCCGGAAGGACACGTAGGATCGGCGTCCCGAGGCCTTACCTGCCGAGCAGAGCGCAGACCGCCGATGCCTGAAGTGAACGCAGCCGCGCCAACAGGGCCCCCGTCGGCGCGGCGATATTGAGCGACGTCGTCACCGATCGCCGGCCGTCGGCCGTGGCGGCGGCCCACTGCACGTAGCCAGGGAAGTTGCCGGTATGACCGTAGACGGTGCCGCAGGGCGTCTGGTAGCGGAATAGCGCCAGACCCGCGGAATTCCTGCCGGGACCGGCCGGGCTCGAGGAGCCGCGGACGAACCGCATCTGCTGACGCCGCTGGGCCTTGCCGAAGAACCGGCCGCCGAGATCCGCCCGGATGAACGCGCCGAGGTTGGCCGGGGTGGAGACGATGGCGCCCGATGCCCACGCACCGCTCGGGCTTAGGAAAGTGGTGACGTCCTGCGGCGGCTTGCCCGGCGCGACCTGATAGCCGTGTAGGAACGGCGCCGGCAGCGAGATCCTCAGCGTCGGAAATGTCGTCTGCGTCAACCCCGCCGGTCGGAAGACGATCCTCGAGAGTAACTGGCCATAGGACTGGCGGGTGACCCGCTGTGCGATCAGACCAACGACGATGTTGTCGGTGTTGGAGTACTCGTACCGTGAACCGGGCGTGAAGTTCAGCTCGTCACCACGTACCCAATCGATGATCCGCATCGGCGAGACAAAGCCCCTCGGATTCTTGGTCGCCTGCTCGATGAAGCCATCCGACTGGGTGTAGTCGGGAAGTCCGCTGGTGTGGTTGAGCATCTCTCGCACCGTGACCGCGGACCACGCCGCGGGCACCATCCCGGGTAGCCGTTGCCCGATCGTGTCGTTCAGGCCCAAGCGGCCCTGGGCCAGCAAGTGCAGTGCGATCGCGCCACTGAACGCTTTGGAGATGCTGGCGATCCGCATGTGATCGCCCAGCCGAGGTGCCCCAGGCCGGGTCAGGTCGGCCCGCCCGGCTCGGAGGACGGTCGTACGACCGTTTCGGTACAGGGTCGCGATCGCGCCGATGGGGCCGCCCGGCGCCGACACGAGACGCCGGAGACCGCGCTCCACCGACGCGTCTGTCGTGCGCGCCGCCGCCGTCGAACAGACGGCAAGCAGGAGCACCACCGTAGCCGTGGTTACCGACCTCCAATCGGTCAGCGCATTCCAGCGTCGCCGCCGCACAGCCAAAATGTTGCCTACCGCGTCCGCTGAGGTGTCAGTCGTTGATGTCGAGGACCGGCATTATGTCCGGCAACTGCTGTCCGGCATCGGCGTGCTCGTTGGGTACCACGGCCGTACCAAGGGCGAAAAACTCGATTACGTGGCTTCCCCAGCCGTGGTTGTTCTCATGCAGCTTGACCTCGACGATGCCTAGAACGCCGTCACCGATCGCCTCTGCCTCTTTCTGCATGCGCTCCATCGCGAGTTCGCGGGCGTCATAGAGGGCCTGGGTGTACTGCTCCAGCTCGACGTTCTGGCCGGTCTGCCGCATCGATTGGAGCATGCCGCGGTGAGCGACGTGGTAGACGCAGTTGCCCATGACCATGCCAACCGGGCGTTTGCCGGTCTGCATCAGGGTCCAGAAGGCCTGACCGGAGAGGTCGCTGGTGAACGGGCGTCCGTTGGGGGCGCGGTGGACCTTGCCACCCTTGTGCTTGATCGCGGTCCCGATGGCGATGAACTCCGCCATGTCGGCGCCCCACTCATAGCGCCCGATGTCCAGGCGGACTCCGACGATGCCGTCGGCCCCGAGCTGATCGGCTTCCTCCTCCATCCGCGTCATGGCAAGCTCGCGCGCGGAGTACATCGCCTGAGTGAGGACGCCCATCTCCTGGCTCGCCTTCCAGTTGGACTGCTGAAAGCCGATGTGGTAGATGCTCGAGCCGACCACCAGGCCGACTGGCTCGAAGTCGGCCTTCTCTACGCACAGGTACTCGTTCACCGACAGGTCAGACGTGAACAGCCCGCGGGCGTTCATCTGCAGTCGCTCGCTGGCGTGAGCGGCGAGGCCTTCGGTGCTCGTCGGGTCGTATGCCGACATCAGGTGCTCTCCTGGAGTGGTGGCGGATTAAAGCCGAGGTTGATCGACATGACCGGCGCGCCCAGAGGGGCCGGGTGCGGCGCGTGGGCGCCGAGTGCAATGGCGGTGCCCAGCACGTGCATGGAAACAATGAAGAAGTGCCGCCGATAGCCGCCGCCCTCGTACTCGTGGTGATCAATCGTGTGCGTGAGAGTTGAGATGACCATCTCGTTCGCGCCGGCCGCGCTCGCCTGACGCATCACCTCATCCATCGCTAGCTGACGGGCGGCGTAGACACCTTGAGTGACCTCGACCATCTCCTGGTTGCCCCACCAGGTCCCCATCATCTGATTGGCTGTTGGATTAAGTGCGACGCACACGACCGACGTGTGTCCGATGACCGCCAAGGTCTCGGCCCCGATGCGGCGCAGCTTGTCGACATCCTGTCCGGACAGCGCGCACATCCGTGGCCCGGCACCACCGTGTGGCGCGAGCGTGGTTTCGCGGACCGCGGTACCGAAGACGGCGTACTCGACGTTGCCCGGATCCCCGAGAAACGCGTTGGCAGTCATCTCGATAGCGATGACCGCGTCGGCGCCGGCGAACTGCGCCTCCTGACGCAGACGGTCGAACGAGCGCTGGCGCGACAGGTTCCAGGGCATCGCGAAGGACGGCATCTCACGGATCCCTCCTCCATAGGCGGACCAGCCGTAGTTCTGCCAGCCGTGCTGAACGACTGATGAGCCCATGATCTGGGCGATCGGCTCCAGCCCCGAGGCTTCCGCGATCGCATACTCCTTGGCACTCAGATCGCTGGTGAAGAACGGTGAGCTCGCCGCCGCGATCCGCTTGAGACGCTGCTCCGCTCCCAGCGGAATCCCGCCGCGTCCGATGCGCTCAAGGTCAACGGCGGCCGCCTGAAGCTCCTCGTCGCTGAGCGGTACAGCTCGTTTCCCGAATCGAGCCAAAGTTGGTCTCAGTGCAGAGTGCCGGCCGGCAGCACGAACCTGGGTGGCGGCCGGGAGGGTCCATCGCGGCCGCCGCTTAGCCGCGAGCCGTGCAGCCCGCCGGTCGAAACCGAAGCTACAGCTACCTCGGGCTCCCCATCATGGCTGATGATCCACGCCATGACCGCAGGGAAATCGGCGCCCTCAGCGAGGATCGCGGCACGCTCGATGACGTCGCCCCCTGACGCGTGAGGCCGGGCTAGCCGCGTCACCAATGCGAGAATCGCGTCGTCCTCCACTCCTCACACCGTACTCCTCGCTCGTCAGGGGGACACAGAGGGTGGGCTCCCGGCGCTGGAGCGTCCCAATCGCGATACGAGATCATCCACTTCAGCCAGCCACTGAGCCCGGTCTCCCGCGGCCTCCCGCAGGTCGCGCAGCTCGCTCTCCTCGCGCACCCGAGTGACGGCCTGAACCGCGAGCTCGATCTCGTCGGCGTGTGGCCCGTGAGGATTCGCCTGAACCCAACCGTAGACGTTGTCTGGCAGCCGATCCGGCAGCTGACCGGCGCAACACGCGCAGAGTTCCGCGGCCGCGATCGCCTCGCAGCACATGTCGACCTCGAGGAACTCAGCGGCACTGAGCACCTCGTCAATCGACGAGGCCATAACCGCTCCTGGCTCGGGCGCTTCCTCGACAAGCAGGAACCAGTCCCCGGCCGCCTCGTTCTCAAAGCTCGCGACGCCCCAAGACTCCACGAGACCGACGATACACGTCACCCTAAGGCGACACCGCGGTGCCGAGAGAGTCGGCGCCCATGGGCTTCGGCGCGCCCTTTTCATAGAAGACGTCGAGTTCGGTGATGGTGAACCCCGCGGTCCTCAGCAGTTCGGCGATTGGTCGGGTGAGGTGGCAGCCGCCGAAGAGCCGCTGCTGCATCGGGTCGAGGCGGTGTTGCCAGCGGCGCACTCGCTCGTCCGGGGCCAGCCCGTGCTCGAGGAAGTGCAGCATCCCACCCGGCTTGAGGACCCGTCGGAGCTCGCGCAGGGCGGCGACAGCGTCGGGAACGGTGCACAGCGTCCAGGTCGATAGGGCGGCGTCGTAGCTGTTGTCCTCGAACGGCAACGACTCCCCATCCAGGCCGGACCGCACTACCGGGACGCTCGTTGCCCTGAGGCGCCTGTCGGCCAGCTTCCACCCCAGGTCTGCGGGCTCGACCGCGGCAACCCGGGTGACCGCCGACGGATAGAACGGCACGTTCAGCCCCGAGCCGAAACCGATCTCGACGACGTCTCCCTCAAGTCCGTCGCAGACGCGCCGCCGCAGCGGCTCCACCCCCTTCATCCCGCAGGCCACGTTGATCATCCGGGGGAGTATTTGCTCGCCGTAGATTCCCATGACTATCTCCCTAGCCGGGCTAGTTCCGGTTCCGACGCCCTCGCTTTCCGACGCAATGGTAGGCCGCCTGGCTGAGAGGAGCCGGCGCGCCGTAACGCGCCGGCTCCGTACGGGTTCCCCAGCTGTTGACGACAGGCGCTCAACCAGCCGTGGTGGTGAACGTCTGGTCGGCGCCTACGACTGTCGCGAAGTCGGTCTTCGCGACCAATCGGTAGTGGATCGTGGTTCCGGAGGGCAGTCCATCGACCCTGGCGATGAATCGATCGGTTTGCTCGCCGGCACCCGTTGTCTGGGGAGTTGTGGTGGTTCCGTAGGCCGTCGTCGTGCCGAACTCGAATGAGACCTCTGTCTCCGCGCCCCGCGGATCGAGCGATCCGTTGAGCGTTGCCGAGGTCGAGCCGACGTTCGATGCCGCGGCCGTGAACACAGAGTCTGGGCGGTATGCGCCGGCGAATAGGCCCAGCGGAGCGACCCCGTTGGTGAACAGGAAGAACGGCGTTCCCGTCGCCCCGCCCTGGCAGGCAGTGCCGTCCGCGTTGAACGGATTTGCCGTGCAGCTCGACGAGACCGGATTGCCGACAGACGCCTCGGCGGTTGGGGTGAGCGGGATGTTGGACTGGTCGAGGACGAACGTCGGGTCCTCCGCGTTGGTGAAGTGTCCCGCGAACCCCTTGTCGACCCCACCGACGTTCTGTCGCCAGGTCACGTACGGCGTGTTGCCCGAGAACGTGATGTTCGGTCGTGTGGCATCGCCCGAGCCACTCGAGATCGGCGCGTCGTTGTTGACGGTCTCGAAGCCCGCCGTCGCGCCTGTGCCGACGAGCCGCGTGACGACGATCCGGTGGATGTGTCCGATCTTCTCGTCCCACGCAACCCAGGGCACGGTTGGGTTCGCGGGGTTCATCGTCCCTGCTGCCACCCGCGGATGTTCCGCGTTGCGGTTCGGGTCCAGGTTGATCGAGCACTCGGCCTCGATGGTCACGGCCTCGGCGCAGAAGCCGGACTGGTGCACTTCTCCCTGCGTGTTGATCGTGAATTGGGCCTTGTTGCCGACTGCGACCCAATGGAAGCCGCCGTCGGCGGCGAGGCCGTCGCTGTCGCCTCTGGCGGCGAACACCATCTGATTGTTATGCAGGCCGATGCCAGAGTTGCCAAGCTCGGACCAGACGACCCACGGAACGCTGTCGCTCGGACCGGTGAAGGCGATGTCTGGCTCGATCCCGTTGCGAGTCGGGTCGACGTTGAGGCTGGGATCGGCGGCGTTTTGGCCGACGCGGGGGACCCCAGTCTGCTGGAAGCAGAACCCGCCGATCGCCGGGACGTGTCCGGTCCCGTCGACGTGGCCCGCGGGCGTGACCCCGTCGCAGTTCGCGGCGCCGGGTCCGATCGGCCTCTCGACGAAGATCTGGAACTTGCCGTTGACCGGCGCGGTGGTCCGCTCTTGCCAACTGACCCAGGGGCCAGGTTTCGTCGGATCGACTGCCGAGCCGCCCGCCACCGACGGGTTCTCGGCGTCTCGGTTGGGATGGATGTTGAGTGATGGGACGGGCACCGTCCCACCTCCGGTGCCTCGGCTCTGGCCGGCGAAGATCCACTTGCCTTGGTTCGCGTCGCCGGTGTTGTCAAAGCGACTGGCGAACACGTTGTTGTGGTTGAAGCCGCTTCCCGTCGTGTTCTCATACCACGTCGCCCACGGCACCGTCCGGCCCGTGCCCGCGAAGTCGATCTGGGGCGCTTCACCGTCTTGGCCCTGGTCGAAGTTGAGTGAGCCCGGGAACGGACGGGTAGTGTCCGACCGGCCGCCGACCGTGCCGTTGCCGCGCGTAGTCCACGCTGCTCCGGCGAACGAGCGGGTGAAGATCTGGTCGTGTCCGCTCGTGAGCTGCCGGAAGATCGACCACGGAACGGCCGGCCTGCCCGCGGTCAGAGCGCCGCCGACGACGTCCGCGTTCCTTGGATCTTCGCCGCTGACGCTCTTGTTCTTGTCGATTCCGGCGCCGGGGTCATCGTTGACCTGCGTGCCGGGCGGAAGCGCCTGAAACGCCGCGGCGGCGGCGGCTCCCGCAAGGACGACGAATATAGTTGCCACGACTGCACGCAGCAGTCGAGGCCCATGCCGAGTAAGCATCGAACCTCCTCAGGTTTCTTCGTGGATTTGGCTTTGGATGGAGTGGCCGCGCTCGTCCGGACCGCGGCTGAAGCGCACGTAGCCGACAGGCGACGACGGCGCGGCGCTGCTCAGATCGTTCGATTGGTCAGGATCAGCCCGACCTCAAGACCCGGCCGAGATGGCATACGCAGGGGAGTGCACGACTTCCTCACGTGGGTACGGCGTGCTTCGAATCTCCCCCGCAATCGTCCGCTGTGCCACGTAGGCGGGCAACAGCGACAATGCGGCCCGTTCGTCCCGGGCTTTCACTGTCCACCAGAGACGATGACCGCCAGCCGCGCAGGACCCGTGCGGTCGTGGGCCGCAAAGCGGGCCGGCGAATTCGCTCCATGCGGCGACGACGTCCGCACACTCCTCCGCCTCGTGTCGATGTGTCAATAGGAAGTTCGCCATCACGTCATCCGACATTGGCCGTTCGGGTGCAAGACGCTCAGCGCGACGAATCCTTCCAACGAGGTGATCGATCCCGGATCCCCCTGCTCGCCAGATCACGTCGATTCCTGACGCAAGTGATGGAGATCTGTGGCCAGACGCTTGTGCGCGCGGAATGAGCGCGACTTCACAGTGCCGACCGGTACTCCGAGCCGTTCGCCAATCTGGGCGTGTGTGAGTCCTTCGAAATGTTGCAGGCGCGCGACCTGCTGATCGTCGGCCGGCAGGGCTGAGACCGCTCGGCGTACCTCCCAGATTTCGTAGGCCGCCTCAAGGGTCATCGGCATCGACACGAGCGCGGGGTCCTCGGACGTGACCTCGTCAAGTGAGGCTGCCGAGTGCCTCGCCTCGCGCCGGTGGAGATCGATGGCGACCCGCCGCGCGATGGTCGCCAGCCAGGGACCGAGCTCCCTGTTTGGATCGACACTCGCCGAGGCTTGCCACGCCTTCAGGAACGTCTGTTGCGTCGCCTCCTCGCTCAAGCCCCGGTCGGCGAGCAGCCTGTACGCGACCGCGTACACGAGTCGCCCGTACGCGCGGTACACGGCCCGCACGGCATCGGGGTCGCCGTCAGCGAACCGCGCCCTGACTTGGGCATCGATCGCCGGCGGTCCACTCGCCGTAGGCCGTCGACGCGCGACGCGGCCCCATCCCGTGAAATGAGTCGAAACCGCCACGTTAAACAGGCGCGCGGCGCCCGGCGCGCGTGACGCCCAGGCAGGCCAGGACGGTCAGGGCGATCAGCGCGCCGAGGTAGGTCAACAGGGGCGCCCCGGTGCGAGTGACTTCGCCGGCGTGCAACGCGGGGAGCGCCAGGAGCGCGAGGCACCAGGCCCCGAGCGTGGCATATGGGATCAGGGCTTCGTGGGCGCGCCGCAAGTCGTACGCGCACCAGAGCAGCGCGGCCCCGATCATCGCGATCCAGGCGGCGATGGCCTGTGCCAGGAGCGCCGTCAGCGGCCACGGCCAGTGGCTCGCCAGATCGGCGGGGAACGCGAACAGCGCGATCGCGCCGGCCAGCATCAAGGCGCCGAAAGCCAAGGACAGCGCACGCAGCAGCCGCAGACGCGGGTCGGCGATCGAGGGCCGGATCGTGTTCGCGCGCTGGCGGCGAGCGAGGATTACGACGCCGATCGGGGCCAGGGAGTACACGGCCGTCCAGGCCCACGTCGGCGGGTAACCCCAGCGGAAGCGGTCGGTGTGCAGCAGCGTCGCGGCCAGCAGGCCGACCGACAGGGTCACGAGCGCGACGGCCAGCGGCTGGATCGAGCGCCAGCGGCGTGCGGCGAGCACCGCGAGCGCGGTCGCCACGACGCCGGCGAGGTAGCCGGCGCCCAAAAACGCGGCCGAGATCGGTGGGCGGATGGCCCAGGCGTAGCCGGTGGCGGCGCGGGCGGGGAGGAAGTACAGGAATCCCGCGTTGAGGATCGCGAGGCAAAGGAGCACACCGACACCGGCGCGCGTCGAGCGCTGCATTCCTCCTGAGGGCACGGAGGTGGTCATCGGCAGGGTGGGGGCCACGGGGATGATCGCGCGGTCACGGGATGGGGAAGGAACAGACACTGGTCACCTCGGTCTGGCGGCTGACGCACTGGGGCAACTGGCCGAGCGCCGCCGCTTCGTCGGGAGCCTCCACCAGCCACCAGAGACTGTGACCGCCGTGCGGGCAGCTCGACAGCGCGTCGCGGTGGCGCAGCGGGCTGGCGAAGCCCCGCCACGCCGCGAACATCGGCCCGCACTGGACGGCCGTGTGGTGGTGGGTCAGCAGGAATGTCGGCACGTGGTGCAGACTGACGCCCGCAGGCCCCGGCGAACATCGGGGAACCCCCTACTTCTGCTCCCTCAGTCCCCGGGGTCGCGTTCGCGCCCCACCGCCTCGGCGACAGCCACACGCCCGGACACGCCGAGCTTGGCGAACACCTTCGTCAGATGGCTCTCGATCGTCTTCTCCGACAGGAATAGCTCCGCGGCGATTTCACGATTCGTGCGTCCGCGGGAAACCAGCTCGGCGATCTCGCGTTCGCGGCCACTCAAGCTCGCCAGCCCCGAACCGCCTTCGGCGCGACGATGACGCGCGCCCACATGCCGGCCGAGACGGCGCAGCTCGCGCGCCGCTTCGTCGCGGAAGCGGACGGCACCCATCGAAGCCAACTCGGCCTCGGCCCGCTCCAGCCACTTCACCGCGCTCTCCACGTCACCGGCCTCTCCCGCAGCCCGCCCCGCCACGATCCGCGCCCGCGAGGCCTGTACGGCGGCGCCCCCGGAATCAGCTCGCTTGACGGCCCGCTCGGCCTGCTCAAGCGCGCTCCGCGCGTTGCCGCGAGCCAGCTCCAGCATCGCTCTGGCATAGGCGACGGCGCCTTCGACGTATCCGAGGCCGAGCGTCCGCTGCAGCCGCTCGCCGCGGTCAACCCAGTCCTCGGCGACCACCTCATGGCCGAGAGCCAGCTCGGCCCGCGCGAGGATCGCGTAGAGCCAGGCGCGCCGGCCGGGTTCGACGCCCGGGAACTCGGGGCCGCCCGCGTCGGCCATCGCTTCCAGGCACCGCTCCGGCTCGCCGGCCTCCAGCTGCGCCGCCGCGACGTGGACGCGGGTCGCGCGCGAGAGCACGCTCTCGTCGAGGTCGCCGAGCAGGTCGACAGCTGCGGCTCCCGCCGTGCGGGCGCGTGGCAGCTCTCCCGCGATCGCGGCGATCCACGCCTCGGCGGTCAGCGCCCAGCACAGAACCTGGTGGTTGCCCGACAGCCGTGCGGCGTCGACGGCGGCCTCGGCCTGGTCTAGTCCCGCGCGAGGGCGGCCGGTCACCTCGTACGCGTGGGCGAGACCGATCGACATCGGCGTGGCGAACTGCCCCTGCCCCGAGGCTCGCGACACGGCGATACCGCGACGCCAATGGCGGATCGCGTCCCCGTAGCGCTCGGCGAAATACTCTGCGAATCCGAGGTAGTACGGCGCCTCGAGGCGGAGCGCGATCTCGTCATCGCTCAGCCCGTCCAGCCCCGCACCTGCGGCAATGGCCGCAGCCTGCGCCTCGGCGATCCGGCCGAGTCCGAGTTCCGCGTAGCAGACGAGGCTCCCGGCGAGGACCTCGAGCGCCGGCTCGGCGAGCACAATCGCCGCCTCCATGCCGCGGTGCGCCCACGTGAGCATCGTCGTGAAGTCCCCGTCGTAGAGAGCGTCCGCGGCCAGCTGGACCTCGAGGTCTGCGGCGGCGGCCGACCGTGGGTCAGCGACGTCGTCGAGCGCCGCGACGAGCCGGCCATGGGCGGCATCGTGGTGACCGAGCAGGTTCTCGCACATCGCGCAGCCTGCGATCAGGCGCGCGCGCAGTGGGGCTAGCGCATCATCGGCTCGAGCCAGATCCAGCGCCGCCGCCAACGCCTCCAGGGCAGGCATCAGCTCGCCGGTGGCCGCTTGGCTTTGGGCCAGGGCCACGAGCAGTCCGAGTCGCTGCCCGGCGGTCTCAACCCCCTCCGGCAGCAAGCGCAGGGCGGCGGCATACCAGGCGGCCGCCGTTGCCGGAGCACGCGGGGCAACCGTCGCGCCCGCCGCGACGAGCACGTCAATGGCTGCCGCATCCCCGGGCTGGGCGCAGCGCTCCAGATGATGCGCGCGTGCGGTCAGCGGTCCGCCCTGTTCCTCCAGCGCGCGCGCCGCGCGAGCGTGTGCGCCGAGCCGCCAGCCCCCGGCTGTCGTGTCATAGACCGCGCGCCGAACGAGCGGGTGCCGGAAGCGGTAGCGGCGTGGCACATCGCTCGGCACGAGCAGCGCTGCACTCAGCAGCGCGTCCAGCGCGGTCAGCGCAGCGCCCTCCTCGAGCTCGGCGGCGGCGATCGCCACATCGAGAGCCGTCGGGTCGCCGACGACCGCCGCGGCGCGGGCGAGGCGTTGCGCGTCGTCAGGCAGCGCGCGAACCTCCTGATCGATCGCCAGCGCAACCTGGTTGGGCACGTCAGCCGCCGCCACCCCCGCTCGCGCCGACCATCCTCGCGCCAGCTCTTGCAGGTAGAACGGGTTGCCGCCGGACTGGGCGAACAACGCCGCGCGTGCGCCGTGGGGCAGGTCTTCCTCGAGTAGGCGGTCGGCCTCTACGCGCGTCAGCGACCCCAGCGATAACCAGGCCAGCTCCTGGTCGCGGGCGGCGCTGGCCAGCGCGTCGACCAGCGAAGGACGGGCAGGCGCCGGCCGGAAGGCCAGGACGAGCATCACCCCGCGGCGCGGCGGCCGGCGCAACAGATGTCCGATCAGCTCTAGCGACGCGTCGTCGGCCCAATGCACGTCGTCAAGCGCAAGCACAACCCGGCTACCCGCACCGAGCGCCTCGAGAAGTGCGCGCACGGCGCGATGGGTCCGGAAGCGCTCGTCGTGCAATCGACTCGCACCCCCGCCGCCGAGCCCCTCGACGCCCGGCGCGACCGGCGCCAGCTCCTCGGCCTGACCGCCGATCAGGCGCTCGAGGCCATCGCTGCCCAACGAAGCGGCATAGTCGCCCAGCGCGTCGACGATCACGGCGAACGGCAGATCCTGCTCCATCTCGGCCGCCCGTCCGGACAGGACCAGGTGCCCGTGATCATCGGCTCGCGCACACAACTCGTCCAAAAGGCGCGTCTTGCCGATCCCGGGCTCGCCACTCAGCGCGACGATCGGGGACCCGCGACTCTCCAGCCGCTTCAGCGACTCGGCGAGCGCGGCCAGCTCCGGTCGCCGGCCGATGATCGGCGGCTTCCGAGCTGCCACGGTGCCGGCCACATACGTCATGGCGAGGCGCGCAATACGACTGCGGGAGGGTGGTCCCGCCGAGACACGGATCTCGACCCCCTAGGCAAAGCAATCACTACTAGACGAAACCCAGGCTACTGCACCCACCTATGCGCCGGCCAGTCAGCGAGGAGACCCGACCGCTCAGCCGCCGACGATCTCGGCAAACCCCGCCTGTTCGCGTAGCGCCGCCAGATCATCGTCACCGCGCGCGAGCTCGGCCAGCGATGGCGACAGCTCGACCGCACGACGCAGATGAGCGAGTGCCGCGTCGATCCGGCCCGCTCGAGATTCAAAGCACGCGGTGTTGTAGTAGACCGCGCCGTAGGGCGGGTCGTCGGCAATGAGCGCCTGGGCACGGTCAGCGCCCTCCTCATAGTCACCGGATTCGAATAAGGGAAACAGCGGCGCAAATAGCTCCCAGCCGTTGGGCGCGTATGGCTCGCCCCGAGGCGCTCCGCCGATCGCAATCACCGTCGTGCCGGCCTCTTTTGCAAACGCTGTCCGCTTGATGCCCGCGGGTACGTGGACGAAGGTCCCTACCGGAGCGTCGTGCATTTCTCCGTCGAGCTCGAATCTGGCGTTTCCGGACACGACGACGTACAACTCCTCGCTCGAATCAGGCTCGGCCTCCTCGTGCTCGTTGATGAGCCGGTCGCCGTCGGAGCGTGCGGTCATCGCATTGACGCCGAACGTCATGATCCCGAAGTGGTGACGCACCGGCCGAAATGGGCACCGCCCGTCATCGATCTCCTCGATCTCATCGAGCCGGGCAACCGCGGATGTCGCCATGTCTTGCTTCCTCCCTGTCAACGTGCGTTCGGCTCGAGCCTACCTACGTTTGAGCATCGCTGGTCGCCGCGCGACGCCAATCGGATAGCGTCCGTGCGCGGATGAACGCGGCGACAACGACCACCTTGGACGGACGCAGGCTCGCCTATTGCGAATGGGGCGATCCGGCAGGATTTCCGGTTTTCTCGCTCCACGGGACGCCCGGCTCTCGACTCGGCCGTCATCCTGATGAAGACGTTTACATCCGAGGCGGGGTGCGCGTGATCACCTACGACCGGCCCGGGTACGGCGAGTCGACGCGGCATCCCGGGCGCGAGGTCGTCGATGCCGCGGACGACGTGGCGGCTATCGCCGACGGGCTCGGCCTTGCCCGGTTCGCCGTGTTCGGCGGCTCCGGTGGGGCGCCGCATGCGCTGGCCTGCGGCGCTCGTCTCCCGGAGCGGGTGACCAGGTGCGCAAGCGTCGTCGGACCCGCCCCGTTCGGCGAGGGGGGCCTGCCCCGAGACGAGTGGTTTGAGGGGATGGTCGAGGGGAACGTCAAGGAGTTCGGCTGGGCTCTGGCCGGAGAGGAGGAGCTTCGGCGGGGGCTCGAGCCGATGGTCAAGGAGCTTCTCTCGAGCATCGAGTCCGACTCCGACGACGCGCTGGGCGAGGACTACAAACTGTCCGAGCAGGACGCCGGGGTGGTGCGGCGCAGTGACATCCGAACGATGCTTGCTACCAGCATCCGAGAGGGCGTCGGTCAAACAATCGACGGGATTGTCGACGACGACCTAGCCTTCGCAAAGCGCTGGGGCATCGATCTTCAGGCCATCTCGGTTCCCACAGCGGTCTGGTACGGGCCGCATGACACGCTCGTGCCGACCGGGCATGGCGAGTGGCTCTCACGAACCATCCCGGATGTCGAGGTTGTCCTGCTGGACGGCGGGCACTTCGCGCTGTACGACCGCATGTCCGAACTCTTGGCCTGGCTGAGTCAAGACTCGCGGGCGGTTGCCTGACTCTTTCGTTTCGTGAGTGGCCCGCGTGGCTGTTGCTGCGGCGCGTCGTTGAATTTTGGTGTGTACGGGCTAGGCTGCGCGCCGGGCGAGATAGACCGAGGTCGCAATCGGAGCCAGCACGAGAACCACGAACACAGCGACTCCGAGGATGCCCGGGAGGGTGCTCTGTCCCGCGGCGCTGGTGCAGTGCGGTACGCCGCCGGCGAAGCTGCGGCACAGTTGCTTAGTCGGCGCGCTGATCGCGATTAGTCCGATCCAAAAGCCTGTCGCGAGGCCGCCAGGTATGACTAGCGTTCCGATCCACTTGTCGCGCGTGGTCCAGGCGCGCGAGCTCCACAGCAGGACCAGCCCGACGAACCAGCCGATAACGACGATGAAGCCGCCGAACAGGAGGAGGATGATCGCGGCCCATTCCTTTAGTCCGCGGCGCTCCGGAGGCTCGTCCGCTTGCGGCGTTTCGGCCGCGATGATCGCCTCGGGCTCGCCGAGCCGGTCGAGAACCGTGAGTGCCTCCGCATCCGACGCACTCGGGTCGATCGCCTCGGATAGGTGGCCCTCGATCTCGGCGAGCAGTTCCCGGAGCCGCCCGGGCGGGAGACCCCGTCCGGCGCGCCGCAGGCGCTTCAGGTATTCGGCGGCGACCGGATGGAGGGTGTCGGTAGTCATCTCAGTACTCCATTCGCAAGTAGGGCGTCGACGGAGTCGCGGAATCGCGCCCACTCGACCACGAAGCCGCCCAGCGCCGCTTGGCCGTCTGGGGTGAGGCGGTAATAACGGCGCGGGGGCCCTGACGGCGATTCGCGCCAGGACGTATCGACTACGCCCTCGCGACGCAGCCGACCGAGCAGCGGGTAGAGCGTTCCCTCCGTCGTCACCAGGCCATCGGCATCACCGAGCGCGCGGACGAGCTCGTAGCTGTAACGCTCGCCGTCTCGCAGCAGCGCCAGCACACAGAACTCGAGCACCCCTCGTCGAAGCTGCGAGATCCCGGTTTCGCGGACTTTTGGTGCCATGCGATGCAAGGTAGCAGGCGGCGCCAGTGGTGTCAATCCACGGCGATACGTCCTGCTGCCACGACGCGCGATCGTGCGGTCGATCATCGAGCGCGGACAGGCACGCGGCGATGTACGCGGTGACATCGATCCCGACGCGGCGCTCGAGAACCCCCGGCGACGAGCTGATCGACTGCGCCCAGACTCATGCCCGAGTTGGAGCTTCCGAACCCGCCACTGGCCGACGAGGTGGTCCTTCTCCGTGCCTGGCGAGATCCGCTGACGTGTAGGGTTGCCGTGAGCGGCTCGACCGGACCGGGCACCTGGTGCGAGCCGTTCCCGAGAGGCGCTCCTTGTCCACATTCACAGGAGGGTGACCGTGCGCGTTGACGTTGATGGTGTGGGCATCGAGTACGAGGTGACCGGCGATGGCGCTCCGGTGGTGTTGCTCCATGGGTTCCCGGACTCGGGACGGCTCTGGCGTCATCAGGTGCCGGCGCTCGTCGAGGCAGGGTTTAAGGTGATCGTCCCTGACCTGCGTGGCTATGGCCAGTCGGACAAGCCGACGGAGGTGGCGGCCTATCGGTTGGACGTGCTCGTCGGTGACGTGCTCGCCGTCATGAGCGCCGCCGGAGCCGGGCGAGCGCACGTGGTGGGCCACGACTGGGGGGCTGCCATAGCGTGGGCCACCGCGTTGATGGGCGCCGACCGCGTCGACCACCTCGTGGCGCTGTCGGTCGGGCATCCGGCGACCTTCTTCGCGGATGGCTTCGAGCAGCAGCAAAAGTCGTGGTACATGCTGCTCTTCCAGTTCCCCGGAATCGCCGAGGAGTGGCTGTCAGGGAACGACTGGGCCAACTTCCGGGCGTGGGGCCACCACCCCGACACCGACGCCACAATCGCCGAGCTGGAGGCAAACGGCTCACTGACCCCGGGCCTGAATTACTACCGCGCGAACATGACTCCAGAGCGCTTTCTTTACACGCGCCTAGAGCTGCCACCCATACAGGCTCCGACGATGGGTGTGTGGAGCTCGGGAGACTTGGCGCTGAGCGAGGGCCAGATGACCAGATCCGCCAGCAATCTTGCCGGCACGTGGCGCTACGAGCGCCTCGACGGACGCGGCCATTGGATGCAGCTCGAGTCGCCCGCTGAGGTGAGCGGGCTTCTGGTCGATTTCCTGCCCGCGTGAGCTACTGAGGTGCGAGCCGAGCCGGGCCACTAGCCAGGCCGGGCGCCGCTAACTGCCGGTGTGGTCGCGGTGCTTGCACCCCGGCCAGCAGCAGGGCCGGCGCTGGCCCTCCTCGAGCTCCTCCTGGGTCCGTCGAATGCGGCGCTCTCGGGTCGTGTCCTGCTTGGCGTCCTCGACCCAGCATATGAACTCATTGCGGGCTAAGGGCGTGATGTCGTTCCAGGCATCGAGTGCCGTGGCGTTGGCGATGAGCGCCTTACGCAGGTCCGCGGGCAGCTTATGCACCACCCCACCGGGAACTCTCTGGCCGCTCACGGGCCCATGGTAGTGTGCCGCGCCGGCTTCCCTGTCCGGGCGGTTTACGGGAAGGTCATCCGCACGAGCACTCGGGCCGGTCGCGTCGGTGGTGCGAGCGACAGAAAGTCGCGCGCCGGTCCGCTCCGACCACAGAACGGGCACATCAGCTCGTCACGTACCGACAGCGTGCGATCGCCAATCGCGATCGGCGCGTCACAGCCACCGCATGCCAAGGTGCCGACTCCCAGCAGCGTCGAGCGAATCGCCCGGCGCTTCTGTTCGTACACCGTCGCGGCCCGCGGCGTCAGGGAAGGGTCGTCGGGCGCTGGGCCGATCCCGCCAAAGATGCTCACCGCCATGAGTCTAGAGCCTGAAATTCACTGCCGGTTTGAGCGGGCCTCCTTGCGGCGGCGGGTCGCGTCGAGCAGCGTTTTGCGCAGCCTGACGGCGTGCGGCGTGACCTCGACGCACTCGTCCGCTCGCAGGAACTCGAGGGCCTGGTCGAGCGAAAGCTCGCGTTTGGGGATCAGTCGCACGAGCTGGTCCGCCGTCGATGAGCGCATGTTGGTGAGGTGCTTTTCCTTGCAGGCGTTGACATCGAGATCTTCGGCGCGTGAGCTCTCACCAACAATCATCCCCTCGTACACCTCCTCGCCGGGCGACACGAACAGGGTTCCCCGCTCTTGCAGGTTGAACAATGCGAATGCCGCGACAGAGCCGCGTCTGTCGGCGACCAGCGACCCGGTCGGCCGGGTTCGCAACTCACCTTGCCACGACTCCCAGCGCTCGAAAACGTGGTGAAGAAGACCCGTGCCGCGCGTCTCGGTCAGGAACTCGGTGCGAAAACCGATCAACCCGCGCGCTGGGACGAGGTACTCCATCCGAACCCAGCCGGTGCCGTGATTGACCATCTGCTCCAGGCGTCCCTTGCGCATCGCGAGCATCTGCGCGATCGCGCCCACGTACTCCTCGGGCACCTCGACACTCATCCGCTCGAGCGGTTCGCACAGCCTCCCGTCGATCGTCCTGGTAACGACCTGCGGATTGCCGACCGTCAGCTCGTAGCCCTCCCGCCGCATCAGCTCGACCAGCACCGCGAGCGCTAGCTCACCGCGGCCCTGAACCTCCCAGACGTCGGGGCGCTCGGTCTCGAGGACTCGAAGAGAAACGTTCCCCACGAGCTCGCGATCGAGCCGCGCCTTGACCTGGCTCGCGGTCAGCCTGTCGCCGTCCCGCCCCGCCAGCGGTGAGGTGTTGATCCCCATCGTGACCGACAGCGATGGCTCATCGACGGTGATGACCGGCAACCTCCGGGGATCATCGGAAGCGGCCAGCGTCTCACCGATCGTGATGTCGGGGATCCCCGCGACCCAGATGATCTCGCCGGCCGCCGCTTCCTCAGCCTCGACACGTTCGAGCGCCTCCGTCACGTACAGCTCGCTCACCTTCACGCGCTCGACACTTCCGTCGGCGCGGCACCGCGCCACCGTCTCGCCGCGGCGTACGACCCCCTGGCGCACGCGACAAATTGCCAGCCGACCGACGTACGGGGAGGCGTCGAGGTTAGTGACGTGCGCCTGGAAGGGGTGACCGGGATCGTATTCGGGCGCAGGAACGTGCTCGAGCAACAACTCCAGGAGAGGCCCGAGGTCGCGACCCTCTGTAGAAGGGTCGAGCGACGCGCGTCCCGCCCTCGCGTTGGTGTAGACGATCGGGAAATCGATCTGCGACTCGTCGGCGTCGAGGTCGAGGAACAACTCGTACACCTCGTCGACAACCTCCCCGATCCGCGCATCGGGCCGGTCAACCTTGTTGACGACCAGAATCACCGGGAGCCGCGCCTCGAGCGCCTTGCGCAGCACAAACCTAGTCTGCGGAAGCGGTCCCTCGCTCGCGTCCACGAGCAGCAGCACGCCGTCGACCATCGTCAGACCGCGCTCGACCTCCCCGCCAAAGTCCGCATGCCCCGGAGTGTCGACGATGTTGAACTTGACTCCGCCGTAACGGACGGCCGTGTTCTTTGCAAGGATCGTGATCCCCTTCTCTCGCTCGAGATCCATCGAGTCGAGCACCCGATCGGCTACCTCCTGACCCGGGCGGAACGCGCCCGATTGCCACAGCAGAGCATCAACAAGCGTCGTCTTGCCGTGATCCACATGAGCGACGATCCCGACGTTCCGAATGTCCTCGCGACTAGCCATCGCCAATCACGATAGACACACATGAAGGATCAGCCGGGCTTGGTCCGAACTTCCTCGGGTGGGGAGCGCACAAGTTCCTCGGTGGGGTTGCGCAGAACGATCGGCTGCTTCTTGCTCTTCTGTAGAAGGATGAATGCGACCGTGCCCCAGAGGGCTGGGACCCACAGCGAGATCACGTGGTAGACGAGCGTGGCCGCCGTGGCGACCGTCCCGCCCACACCGTAGAGAACGAGCATGCCGATCATGCTGCCGTCGAGGATGCCGATCCCGCCAGGCACCGGGATGAAGTTCGATAGGTAGCCGATCTGGTACGCCAACACCACCGGGGCCAGTGGTGGCACGTGGCCGGCGGCGGCAAAGCACGCAAACAGGACCGCGATGTCGAACCACAGGTAGCCGATCGCGCCGACGATCCGCCAGTCGGGATGAAACACGAGTCGCTCGGTGTCGCGTACGCTCGCCGCCGTCTCGGTTAAAACGCGTGGAGCCGCCCCGGCTCCAGTTGCCGGACGATGGTGTCGACGTAGCGCGGCAACAGAAGGAAGAGGATCAGCACGACGACGCCGACCGCCGCCGGCACAATGCTAAGCAGCGGGTTGCTGGGACCGGGGAGCCCGAGGAACAGTCCCAGGCCGGCCAGGATCAGCGTGATCACGTTGATCGCGCTCGTGTACAGGAACAGCACCGCCGAGCGCTCGGCGATCCGCCGCGCAGGGGCGCCCCGCTCGACCAACAGCCACGCGCCCACCGCCAAGCTGCCCACACCGCCCAGCGACACCGCCGCCCCGAACGCCTCCTCGCTGAGCGCCACCCAGGCCCCGATCCGCCGCGGCGCCCGCTCGAACACCTGAAGGAAGGCCACCACGTAGCAGGCGCACGAGAGAACCTCGAGCAGAACCGCGACGACCACCCACTGGATCTTCATGTGCGACACCGTGGTCGCCACACCCTTGAGCCCTGGGACTGCCAGCAGCAGCCCAGCCGCCAGCGCGAGTCCCAGGATCAGCGTGATAAAGCCGTTTCGGAGGCTCCGGCGCGCCTTGGAAGCGTCTACCTGCTCCGGTTGGGACAGTTCGTCCGAGCTCACGTTTCAAGCACTACGTAGTAGGACGATGCGGCATGCCGCCCACAACCGTATTACGAGTACACGGGCGTGGCGTCAATGTAGCTGCGGTACTCCGCAACCAGGTCGTCCCGGAGCCGGAACACGTTGCAGCAGGGAACGGTGACCTCGTCCCCGTCTAGGCGGGTGTAGTGCACGTCAAACTCGGCGATCAAGGCGTCCCCGTCGCTCCAGACGTTCAGCACCTCGTGCCGAAAGCCCGCGACAGAGGCGAGGAACGCGTTGACCGCCCCCACGAACGCGGACTTGCCCTGGACCGGCTCTACGTTGCCCAGGCGTAGGCGCACGTCGTCGGTCATGAACGCCGCCAGCGCCGAGACGTCCTTCGCGTCGAAGGCGGCGAACATCGTGCGGATGCGATCCCTAGGAGTCATGACATGTGGCGCTCCTTCCTGGTCTTCCGACGCCAACGCCGACGTCGCGCTCGCGCTCGCGCTCTGATCAGTTCGCCAGGGTTCCGTCGAAGTCGATCGTGGCGTGCGTGCCGTCGCAGAACGGCTTATTCGAAGACCCTCCGCAACGGCACATCGCCATGGGATCGGGATGCTCGATGACCCGTCCGTCGACGTCAGTGAGCGTCACCGGACCCGAGACGATGTACGGGCCGTTTTCGCTCGGAGTGATGTTGATATCGGGCATGTGGTGACCTCTCTCTCAGTAGATCTTGATGGTCTGGGACAGGGGGAGCTGGCGAATGCGGGTGCCGGTCAGGGCGGCGATCGCGTTCGCGAGTGCCGGCGCGACCGAAGGGACGCTGACCTCGCCGACTCCGGTCGGCGGCTCGGCGGAGTCGATCAAGTGAACCTCGATCTGCGGGACCGAGCGCATCCGCATGACCGGATAGGTGTCGAAGTTCTGGGTGACGATGTCGCCGCCCTCCCCGAGGACGACCTCGCCCCACGCGGCGGCGCTCACCCCCCAGAGCAACCCTCCTTCGACCTGCGCGCGGATGAGGTCGGGGTTGACGTTTCGTCCGCAGTCGAGCGCGAAGACGATCCGCTCGACGTGGACGCGACCGCGCTCGTCGAGTGAGACCTCCGTGACCTGGGCGCTATGGCCGAGAAAGCCGGAGCTCGTGATCCCGCGCGCCCTGCCTTCGGGCAGCGGCGACCCCCAGTCAGCCCGCTCGGCCGCGAGCTCGAGCGCCCGCAGTGTCCGCGGACTCCCGGCGAGCAGCTCGCGCCGTAGTTCGACGGGGTCGCGCCCGGCGGCGATCGCGAGTTCGTCAATCGCGGACTCGCGTGCGAACTCCGTGTGGGAGTTGCCGACCGACCGCCACACCATCGTCGAGATCGCCGACTCGAAGTTCGTCGACTCGAGGCGAAAGTTGGCGACCGCGTATGGCGGGTCGACCGCGCCGGTCGTAGTGAAGAAGTCGACGCCGTTCTTGAACATCACGTCGCGGACAAACGGCAGGTTCACCGAGGTCGGCGCGGCCACGATCTGCTGATGCCACGCCGTCAGGCGGCCGTCCGCGTCGGCCCCGGCCCGCACACGGTGAACCGCCATCGCGCGGTAGCGGCCGACCTTGAATTCCTCCTCGCGGAGCGACTGGACCTTGATCGGATGCTCCCAGTCGAGCGCTCGCGCGACTTGCACTGCCTCCGCCGTGGGATCGTGCTCGGCGCTCGAATGCAGTCCGAACGAGCCGCCGGCGAACGTGATGTGCACCTCGACCTGCTCCTTGTCGATCCCGGCGATCGAGGAGGCATTCATCTTCACGTACTCAGGCGCCTCGCTTCCCACCCACACCTCGAGCACGCCGTCCTCACGCATCCGGCATGCCGCGTTGTTCGGCTCCATCGGTGCGTGAGCGAGATACGGCAACGTGTACGTCGCGTCCACCGTCGAGGCCGCGTCGGTCAGAGCCCTGTCGACGTCGCCCTCGTCGCGAGCCGCCACGGCGTTCTCGCCCGACTCGAGCAGCCGGAGGTGTTCCGCGAGCAGTTCTGCGGTGCTCCTCCGCTCGGCGTGCGAATCGTCCCACTCCACCACCAGCGCGCGCAGTCCACGCTGTGCGTCAGCGACGGTGTCCGCAACGACAGCGACGCCCTCGTCGATCGGGACGACCGCCGTCACCCCGGTCTCGGCGAGCGCCGCCTGATCATCGAGCGAGGCGACCGTGGCGCCGAACCTCGGCGGGTGCAGCACAACCGCCGTCAGCATTCCCGGGAGGCTGTGGTCGATCGTGTACTGGGTGATGCCGAGAATCTTCGGGACGGCGTCGACGCGCAACCGCCCCTCCCGCCCGATCAGCTTGTAGTCGGCCGGGTCCTTCGGCTCGACGTCATCGGGAACCGGAAGCTGCTCAGCGCGCGCCGCGAGCTCGGCAAACGTTGCCTGCCTTCCGCTTCCATGGCGCAGAACGCCTTTCTCGACTTCGACCTCATCGCCTGGCAGCCCCCACGCCTCGGCCGCCGCGGCCACGAGCCGCGCCCGCGCCCCCGCGGCGGCCAGCCGGTAGCGCACCCAGAACCCCTTCATCGAATTGGACGCCCCCGTCAGCTGGAAGGCGCTCCCGAGGTCAGGGTTTCCGTAGACGTCACCGTTCGGGCCCCTCCCGTTCGCGGCGTTGACGACTCGAACCGAATCGAAGTCAGCATCGAGCTCCTCGGCAACGATCGTCGCGAGGCCCGTGTGGATCCCCTGCCCCATCTCGACCTGACTCGAGTACGTTGCATGGGTCGCAGGTTCGCCCCGACCCAGGTGAGGTGTCCTCACCGGATGATGGTGATTCTCCGGCGACCCGTCCCCGGCGGGGGGCTCCTCACCTCGCGCCGTCGTCGCGCTGATCGACGCGGTCGAGGGCGGCCATGTCGTCGTCATCGAGCTCGAGCTCTATCGCAGCCATGTTCTCCTCGAGGTGCGCGACGGATCTCGTGCCGGGGATCAGCAGCATCCGGTCATAGCGAGCCAGCAACCACGCGAGAGCGATTTGGGTCGGCGTGGCCCCGTGCTTGTCCGCGACCTCGACGATTGTGGCTTCTCCGGCCAGCCGCGCTGCCCCGCCTCTGAACGACGAGCCAAGGGGGAAGAACGGCACGAACGCTATCTCGCGCTCCCGAGCAAACTCGACCATCTCGTCGTCCTGGCGGTCGATGATGCTGTACCCGTTCTGAATCTCGGCCACCTGGACGGACTCAAGCGCTCGCTGCACCTTCGCTCGATCGACGTTGGAGAGCCCGATCAGATCGAGCTTGCCCTCCTGGCGCATGTCCTCGAGCGCAGATAACTGATCCTCGAGCGCTATGGCGGTGTCATCGGGCGCGTCAACCAGGCGCAGGTTTACGAGGTCCAGACGCTCCACTCGAAGTGAGCGAAGATTCGCCTCGACCCCAGCGCGTAGTTCGTCGGGCCGCTGGGCAGGGAGCACCCGTCCCGCGCCGTCGCGACGGGCGCCCACCTTGGTTACCAGCTTGAGATTCTCCGGATATGGATGCAGCGCCTGGCGAATCAGGTCGTTGACCACGTCCGGTCCGTAGTACTGCGAAGTGTCGATGTGGTCAACGCCGAGCTCGATCGCCCGGCGCAGCACGGCCAAAGCCGCACTCGGATCGCGCGGTGGCCCGAACACGCCGGGACCGGCGAGCTGCATCGCGCCATAACCCATGCGATTGATCGGTTTGTCACCGAGAAATGTCGTCGTATTCATTCGATCATCGCCTCACTCACGCGACGTCGCTCTCGCACGGATTTGTCGAAGTTCGAGCAGTTCGAGACCGAGCGCCTCGATCTGCGCAAGGACGCCGAACACGGCGGAGCGATCCTCGAGCAAACCCGTGAGCACGGTCTCGCTGCCCTTGAGCTCAGACACCATCGAGGGAAAGGCCGACAGGGCCGTAGCTCCGAGTCGGCCCTTTATTCGGATCGCATACAAGCCCGGCAGCGTGGCCACGCGATCATCCTGCAGCCCGACCCAGTGAGCCGTCGACGCCGGAATCCGGTGATTGTGCGCACGCCTGTGCTCGCGCTACATCGGCCCTATTCATGAGCGCCCGGTCGAGAGGAGCCGCAGCTCGCGTGCGCCTTTCACGGCGGAAGAGCGGTCGCGCGCACCGAGCTTGGAATAGATATTGCGGATGTGCGTGTTGACCGTATTGATGGAGACGTAGAGCTCTCGGGCGATCTCAGGCCGCGTCAGGTTTGTCGGCAAGTATCGAAGCACGCGCAGCTCACTTGGGCTGAGCTCCTCCGGTTGCGATAGGTGCTCTCGGTCGGTGCTCGGCGCCGATGCGCCGCGCAGCAGGTCGACGATTTCGGCGAGAAGGGCGCCATGGGCCGTTTCGTGACGCGGGAGGACGTCGAGCAGCTCCGCGGCTTCGGTCATCACAAACGGGAAGATCAGCCGGTCCGGCTCGGCGGCCCCAAGCGCTGCCTCGGCTGCATCGGCGGCGGCGTGGCGATCTCCTAGCGCGAGGTGCGCGATACCAGCGAGCAGATGCGTTTCGACGAGCGTGAACGCGGGGACGACCGGCGGCGAAATATCCAAAACGCGGCCGAGCGCATCCAACGCCGCAGCGGGGTCCCACTCCGCCAGGCAGATCACCGCACGAGCGTTGTAGATGGCACCCATTTGCCCGTCG
Source organism: uncultured Solirubrobacterales bacterium (assembly GCA_963810015.1). Taxonomy (GTDB): domain Bacteria; phylum Actinomycetota; class Thermoleophilia; order Solirubrobacterales; family Solirubrobacteraceae; genus Palsa-465. The sequence continues at coordinate 128,859 of CAWEMC010000024.1, read as the reverse complement.
TAAATGGCTCCGATTTGCCCGGGGTCGGCGGAGAATTCAATGAGCGTTGCCCGCGCCTCATCGAGCATCCCAAGGCGAGCCTGCGTGGCGGCGAGCCATCCGATTATCCGCGGAGTGAGAGCGTGCACACCCGTGAGTAGCGACTGCGAGCGCGCTGCGGCCGCAAATTCTTCGAGCGCCGATTGATGCTGCCCGCGGCCGGCGTGCAACATGCCCGTCGCCACGTGCAGAAGCACTGCCGCGGCCGGGTCAACGTGTGGCTCGGCCACCTCCCAGGCGCGGCGTAGCCAACGCTCTCCCTCGTCGAACTCGCCCATCCAGAGCGCCATGCCGCCCACCGCACCGAACGCGGGCGCGAGTACCGGGCGATCGTCGAGGCCGTAGCGCTCGGCGAGGGCTACCGCCTGACGGCCGCGCTCCCGAGCGATCGCGACCGAGACTAGCTTTGACGGGAAACCTAGGTGCGCGCGACACGCGACCTCCAGGTAGGGTCGGCCGAGGGTTCGGGCGAGCGCAGCTCCCTCGAAGAGGTGCCGTTCGGCGTCGGTGAGTCGCCCAGACCACGTCTCAACGATCCCGAGATTCAGCAGCGCGACGCCCCGAAGCTCACTACCCGTCGCGATCAGTTCGCTCGATTCGTCTGAGATCGAAGCATCGAGCAGGTTCACTTGCTCGATTACTTCACTGAACTGACCGCTGCGCCGCGCCAGGGCTAGCCGCAAGGAGGCGATTGCCACCCCGAGGCGGCGGCGGCGCGCCGGCGGAGCGCTCTGAAGGGAGGACTCGGCCAGTGCCAGCTGAGCAGCCGCCTCCTCCACCCGTCCCTGATTGAGCTCAGCTGCCGCGTGGGCAAGCGCTAAATCGGGATGATCGGCTGATGCGCCTCCGGGAAACGCCTGCAACACCGCATCGATCGTTCCTGCCTGCCCGTCGAGTACCCACCTGAACGAGTGGTCTGCGACGAGCTGGGCGGCATCTGGCCAGTCGCCGGCCGCGAGCGTGTGTCGCACCGCCTCGATGACATCCCCGTGGTCAGCGAACCACTGCGCGGCCCGGCGGTGCAGGTCAGGAACCTCATCGGCCAATGTTCGGCGCAGCTCCAGGCGTAGGAAATCCGCCAGCAGCTGGTGGTAGCGAAACCAGGTGCGCTCAGCGTCGAGCGACACGACGAACGCGTTGGCTTCCTCGAGTTCCAGGAGCGTCTGCTCCGAGCCCGAGCGGCCTGCCAGCAGGTCGGCGAGTTCGCCGTTCATGCGGTCGACGAGCGAGGTTCGCAACAGCATGCTCTGGACCTCCCTCGGTTGGCGCCCGAGCATCTCGGCCATTAGGTATTCGCCAATCGCCCGGTCGGTGCCGGAGAACTCAGCCACGAAACGCTCGGGATCCGGGTGACCGTCCAGGGAGATTGCGGCCAACCGTAGCCCCGCCGCCCACCCTTCGGTGCGCCGGTGCAGCGCGGCCGCTGCGTCCGCAGACAACGTGACGCCGGATGCTCGCAACAGTTCGCGCGTCTCGTCCTCGCTGAACTGTAAGTCGCCAGCGCGGATCTCCGCGACCTCGCCGGCAAGCCGCAGCTGGTGTAGGTGGATCAATGGATCGCGCCGAGCCGACAGGACAGCGTGGGCCGAGCTCGGCAGCTGGGCCAGCATCCGTTCGAGATCGCGTAGCGCGTCGGCTGAGCTGAGCTCGTGGAGGTCGTCGATGATCAGCACGACGACTTCGGCCCGTTCCGCGAGTTCCGAGACGATTGTGTCGACCGTCGCGTCCCCATCGAACGCCGGCGGAGCTGGTTGGGTTCGCAAATCAGGCGTGAGGGCCGATTGGCGGATCGCCTCGAGAATGCCGAGCCAGAACTGCTGGGCATCCTGCTGGTCGCGCGGCACCGACACGAAGGCGACCCGACGATCCTCGCTCGAGCGCTCACACCACGTACGCAGGAGCGACGTCTTACCGCTTCCCGGCGGGGCAGAGATGATCGTCACCCTCCTCGTAACCGCGCGATCCAGCGCGCCTAGGAGGTCGTCACGACGGAGTAGACCGGGAGCGCTCAAGGAACACGGACCAGGTTCACGCCCGAGAGCGGACCGTGGACTTGTTGCATCTCGCCGCCTCTCCTCAGACCGCCAAGGTCGATGGTGAAGAAACCCCCATCCTCGAACAGTGCGATCACGTCGGACTTGGCGTCGAGGTCGTCACCGGAGAGGAAGATCACGCGCTGGCCGCCGGCCTCGTGCGGGTCGGAGGCGAGCACCGCGGCGGTGAACGTGTTCGCTGCCTTCACGACGCGAGCAGGGGGAACGAGGTCGGCGACTACCTCGCTAGACGTCCTCCCATTGAGATCGCTCGGATCGAAGTCGTTGGTCGCGTCGATCACGATCTGGCCATTCCACTCGAGGCCTTCGAGGGCCTGCTGAACACGGGGCCACGGCACGGCGATGACGACGATGTCGGCTGCCGCTGCCTGCCGAACCGTCCCTGCCGACACACCACCGCCGAGCGCTGAGACCACAGAGGCCAGCGAGTCGGGGCCGCGGCTGTTGGCGATCACGACCGGGCGGCCGCCCCGCAGCGCGATCCGTGCCATCGCCTGCCCGATGCGGCCCGCGCCGATGATTCCGACGTGCTTGCGGTTCGCTGGTTCCATTACGTTCCTTTCTCGAATTCGGACGCGAACAGGTATCCCACGGCGAGGCTTCTATACGGTCGCCAGCGCTCGGCCAGCTGGACCAACTCGTCCTCCGTTGGAAGGTGGTCCAGCCCGTAGGCGCGCTCGACCGCGCGCCGCAGCGCGAGATCGCCGGAGAGCAGGACGTCGGGCCGATCAAGGGCGAAGATCAGGAACCCGTGTGCCGTCCAGGGCCCGATGCCCGGAACCTCGGTCAGGCCCGCTTCGATCTCGTCGTCCGTCATGCGGGCGAACGCGTCATCGTTCAGGCGTCCGTCCACGAAACGCTCGGCGAGTGCCCGGAGGGTTGCGGCCTTGCGCGTCGACATGCCGCGGGCGCGCAGTTCTTGGGGGTCTGCGGCGAGCAGCTCCGCTGGCGACGGCATGTGCCCTCCGAAGTGCTGCTGAAGGCGGCCCAGGATCGTCCGGGTCGCGCTGACCGACAGCTGCTGGCCGATGACCTGAAAGACGAGCGTCCCGAACGCATCGAACGGAGGAAGCTCGTCGATCCACGCGCGTGGGTGGAAGTCGGGGTGCGCATCGATCACCTGTGCGAGCACCGGATCCGCCTTGCGCAGAAACTCGCGCGCCTCGGGGTCGGCGACCTTGGCGGCATTGCGGCGACGGTTTTTAGTCCTCGGACTCATTTCTCAAGCCGCTTTCGGCAAGACACGATCCACCGTTACCAGACCTTCATCCCGCCATCGACGACGATATCGACGCCCGTCACGTAGGAACTCTCGTCTGAGGCGAGGAACAGAGCGACGTTTGCGACTTCCTCGGGCCGGCCGAGCCGACCCAACAGCGTCTTGCCAAGCATGTAGCTCGCCCACTCCGGGTCCTTGAGCTGTTCTCGTGTTGCGTTGCTTTCGATCAGGCCCGGGGAGATCGAGTTGGCGCGGATCCCGTGCTCCCTGCCCTCCACTGCCAGCTGTCGCGTCATCCCGATGATTCCGGCCTTGTTCGTCGTGTGCGCCAGCGATGGCAGGATCTTGAAGCTGAGCGACGCGTTCAGCGACGCCATGTTCACGATCACGCCGCCGCTGGCCTTCAGATGCGGCCACGCCTCACGCGTCAGATAAAAGACCAGGTCGACCTCGTCGTGGCGCGCGCGATCCCACTCCTCGTCCGTGATGTCTTCGAGCCAGTTGAAGTACTGCCTCCCAGCGAGGTTGAACAGCACGTCGACGCGACCGTACGCACCAAGTGCCAGCTCGAGGAGCGCCCGACGGTCGGCCGTCTCGGTGAGATGGCACGGCTGCATGGAGACCATCTCTCCGCCCCCACCGCGAACCATCTCGACGGTGGCTTCCGCGGGCTCGACCGTCACATCGCAACCGACGACCGACGCGCCCTCTCGGGCGAACGCCACGGCAGTTGCGCGGCCGATGCTCCCGCCCGTGCCCGTGATGACGCACACCTTTCCTTCGAGCCGGCCCGACATTCAGTGTGCTCCTTGGGCTTGGGCGGCGAGCATCTCCGCCTCTGCCACACCCACTTCGTCGGTCATCTCCGAGACGCCCAGGAAATACCAGTGGATGACCTCGAGGGCCGGGCCGGCGAGCGGGCCCGCCCAGTCGCGGAAGACCTCGGTGGTGACCGCGAGCGAGGTAGTCGGCACGGCGCCGCCGTGCGCCAGCCTCTCGACCCCCGTGCGGTGCGCCGTCTGCGATCGCCCGCCGACGGCATCGGTGACGAACATCGCGTCGTAACCGTTCTTGAGCGCTTCGACGGTCGCGAACGTGAGGCAGATCTCGGTGTGGAGTCCACCGATGATCAGCCGCTTGCGCCCGGTCGCTTCCACTGCCTCGCGGAAGGCCTGATCCTCGAAAGCGTTCATGGACGTCCGATCGATCGGCTCGATGCCGTCCAGCTCGTCCAGGATGGCTGGGAGCGTCGGCCCGTTGATGCCGTACCCGACCCCCACGGTGGACAGCACGATCGGCATGTCGAACGCCTTGGCGGTCTTGGCCAACAGGCGGACGTTGAGCTCGACCAAATCGGCGCCCGTCTCCGAGCGAATGACCTCGAACATCTCCTTCTGGTAATCGATCAGGACTAGCGCGCAGTCTTCATAAGTCCAGACACCCAGATCCGAATTCATCGTTAGCTCCTTGGTGTGTCGTTGTCGTTGACATCCCGTTCACCGCTTCCCGCGGCAATCGCCGAGGACCAGTGCATCGCGGGGCTCACGGGTGAACCTGCGACCCGTAGCCCCGGTCGAGGCGGATCGATTGCATGACGTGGAAGGTGGCGCCCGCCGTACACACGTCGGCCGCCGCGAGAACACCGGTGTACTTTTCGATCACGGGTGCCGCGGCGGTGGCCGTAACCGCGTCCAGATAACACCGCGCGGCGGTCCAGGTGTTCTCACCGTACTCGGCGAAGTACGGGGCGGGATCGACGGTGTCCAGCGCCTCGCGCGCGCTGCTCGCGATGTCCGCCATGTACCGCTGGTGCAACGCGATGTCTTGACGGGTGCCTAGCCGGCCCATGTGGCCGCCGATGAAGTGCTTCCACGGGTACGTGAGCGCGGTATCCGGAGCCTCGATGTAGCCAGGCACGTCCTCGGTGAGATTGCTTTGGCAGATCGCCGCCCAGCCGGGGTTGACGATGTCCACCAGCATCAGCGCGTCGTGGTCGGGCAAGTGGATGAAGATGTTGTCCGGCGAGTGATTGGGGCCGTGCCAGGCCAGCTCGATCCGCTCGGCGCCTATCTCGAGGGTGCGGCGGTCCAGGAAGGTCTCTTCCGGTGCTGGCCTCGCGGGGTCGTCGTCGCGAAGCAGCAGCTTCCGCGTCTCCTCGTGCCCGATGCGGGTGATGTTCCGGCCGAACAGCGAGGACGCACCGGCGTGATCCGCGTGGTGATGGGAATAGATGAGATGCGTCACCTCGTTGCTGACGCCGTTGGCGGTGGCGATCTCGTCCACGGCCCGCTGGATGTTGTGACCGATGGTGGGAGGCGCGTCGAACAGGACGACGCCGTCGGATGTCGTCAGGAACGCGGACTGGTAGGTCCCGTCCGTGACCCAATAGAGATTCCCCTCGACTCGCCCGACGTAGTACCCCTGCTCGTTGACCGCGGGGCCGAGGGCCGACCCGGGGATTGGCGCACAGTCCGGAAGGTTGCTCTCCACGGCCATGCCATCGTGGCGCCGCGGCCGGGCGTTCGAATCCTTGAATCCTTAGTCGTGACCCGAGCGTTGCCCTCAGTCATGCTTAGGCGGAATGAGCGAAGCGTCGCCACCGGTTCTCCCCTCGGGGAGGCGGTTGCTCGGCCGGGAACGCGAACGCGAGGTGCTCGACCGGTTGCTGAACGCCGTGCGCGCCGGGCGCGGCGGCGTGTTGGTGGTGCATGGCGAAGCGGGGGTCGGCAAGACGGCTCTGCTCGAGTACGTGGCCGAGGCTGGGCCCGATTTTCGGATTGCGCGGACGTCCGGGGTCGAGGCGGAGATGGAGCTCCCGTTCGCGGCAGCTCAACAGCTGTGTTCCCCGTTCTTCGAGCTTATGGCGCGCCTCCCACAGCCCCAGCGGGACGCGCTTGGCGTGGCGTTCGGACTGATTGGGGGGCCCGCCCACCCCGCGCCGAATCGGTTCCTGGTCGGACTGGCGGTCCTGGGCCTGCTGGCGGAGGCCGCCGAGGCTCAGCCGCTCGTATGTCTCGTGGATGACGCGCAATGGCTCGACAGCGCGTCCGCAGGGACCTTGGCCTTCGTGGCGCGGCGTCTCCTGGCGGAGAAGATCGCGCTCGTGTTCGCGACGCGAGCGGTGGGCGACGCGCTCGCCGGTTTGCCGGAGCTCCACGCCCAGCCCTTGGGTCGTCGTGACGCGCGGGCGCTGTTGGAGTCGGTCTTGCCGGCTCGGCTCGATGATCGCGTGCTGGAGCGGATCATCGCCGAGACGCGAGGGAACCCGCTCGCCCTCTTAGAGCTGCCGCGCGGGTTGAGCCCGACCGAGCTCGCGGGTGGGTTTGGCTTGCCGACCACGGTGCCCCTATCTGCCAGCATCGAGGAGGGCTACACGCGACGGCTGGCGAGGCTTCCATACGAGGCGCGGCGCTTGTTGCTCGTGGCGGCGGCCGACCCCGTGGGCGATCCGGCGCTCGTGTGGCGGGCGGCCGAGCGGCTCGGGATCCCCGAGTCGGCTGCGCACACCGTCGAATCGGAGGGGCTGTTGGCGCTGTCTCCGCGAGTGGTCTTCCGACATCCACTCGTTCGCTCGGCCGTCTACGGCGCCGCCGGGCTGAGTGAGCGACGCGAGGTCCACCGCGCCCTCGCGGAGGCGACCGATCCAGAGGCCGATCCGGATCGGCGCGCCTGGCACCGCGCGCAGGCCACAGCCACGCCCGACGAGGGCGTCGCCGCGGAGCTCGAGCGTTCCGCTGGACGGGCGCAGGCGCGCGGCGGATTGGCGGCTGTCGCGGCCTTCCTCGAGCGCGCCGCCGCGCTTACACCCGAGTCCACGCATCGCGCCCAGCGCCTGCTTGCCGCCGCCGGCGCCAAGCGCGATGCCGGCGATCTGGAGGCTGCGCTCGGGCTGTTGGCAGCCGTCGAGGAGGGCGTTCTCGACGAGCTCGGGCGCGCTCGGGTCGACCTTCTGCGGGCCCAGATCGCGTTGGAGCAGCGCCGGGGCGGCGATGCCGGCCGCCTGTTTCTGAGCGCGGCGAGCCGCCTCGAGCCACTCGACCCCGAGCTAGCCCGCGAGACGTACCTCGAGGCGCTCGGGGGGGCGATGGCCAACGACGTTGAAGTCGTCGGTGGCGCGCCGGCGGTCGCGGCCGCCGCGCGGGCGGCGCCACCCGGCACCGTTCCGCCACGGACGGTTGACGTGCTGCTCGATGCGTTCGCGATCCGCGTGACCGACGGATACGTGGCTGCGGCGCCGATACTCGCTCGAGCTCTCGAGCTTTTGCTCGCGATAGACGTCGCCAGCCGGGATGTCGGTCAGTGGCTCTCGCTCTCCAGCGGTAGAAACAGCAACATCGTCGCGCTCGAGATGTGGGACGACGAGGCTTTGCATCTCCTCGCCGCTCGCCAGGTACAGGTCGCTCGCGACACGAGCGCACTCGTACACCTGCAGTTCGCGCTCAGCTTCCTGGCGCGGAGCCACATGCTCGCCGGCGAGTTGACCGAGGCCGCGCTGATGATCGACGAAGCACGCTTGATCGCTGACGCGACCGATAATCCGGCGCTCGTGAACGCGCCGATGATTCTCGCCGCTTGGCGCGGCCACGAGGCGCAAGCGTCTGAGCTGATCGAGGTCACCTCCGAGGAGGCTGCCGAACGCCGATGGACTTCGAACAACTACGCGAGATGCGTCCTCTACAACGGCCTAGGCCGACATGACGCCGCGCGCGATGCAGCCCGGGACGCGTTGGAGCCCGATCCGATCGGTTACGGAACGTTGTTGGTGCCCGAGCTGGCCGAGGCGGCGGCCCGGACCGCCGACCGAGGGCTGGTCGAGTCCGCCCTGGAGTGGCTCTCGGAGCGAACCCGCATCATCAGCTCAGAGTGGGCGAGTGGAATCGAAGCGCGTGTGCGCGCGCTGCTGAGCGAGGGCGAGGTCGCTGAGAGTCTCTACCGCGAGTCGATCGAGCACCTCTCCGGTACCCGTCTGCGACTCGAGCTCGCCCGGACACACCTTCTTTACGGGGAGTGGCTGCGCCGCGAACGTCGCCGCCTCGACGCCCGGAGGCATTTGCGCACCGGATTTGAGGCGTTCACCAGCATGGGCGCCGAGGCGTTCGCGCGCCGCGCCGAGCGCGAGCTGCTCGCGACGGGCGAGCGTGCGCGCAAACGGACCGTGGATACGCTCGACCAGCTCACGCCGCAGGAGACGCAGATCGCTCGCCTTGCGGCGGAAGGCCACACCAATCGAGAGATCGCCGATCGACTGTTCATCAGCACGAGCACGGTGGAGTACCACCTGCGCAAGGCGTTCCGCAAGCTCGACGTCAAGTCACGCACACAGCTAGAAGCTCGACTGTCGTAATCCGGCTGCGGCGGATCCCGGCGCCGGACGGTGACCGCGCAGTCGGTTGGTGAATCACCGGGATCTGGCGATGACGTATCACCCGCGCGCTGGCGACGATTCCGCCTCGAGTATCGACCCGAGGGAGAACGAGTTAATGTCCGATATCGGCAACGGTCGCGCCGGTCGCGCCGACGTGGTCATCGTGGGAGGAGGGTCAGCGGGCGGCGTCCTTGCTAGCCGTCTCAGCGAAGATCCGACCCGCTCGGTCCTGCTGCTGGAGGCAGGCACGGCGTACGGGGCCGACGGCTATCCGGACGACCTGCGGGACGCCGCGCACGTGCCGGCCAACCCCGAGCACGAATGGGGGTTCAGGGCCCGCGGTGGGGCTGCCGCCCCGGAGATCGACGCCGCGCGCGCCAGGGTCCTCGGCGGCTGCTCGGCTCACAACGCCACGGTGGCGATGCGCGCACGACCGAGCGACATTCGCGATTGGCAACGTCATGGCCTCGAGGATTGGACGATCGAGGAGGTCTACGAAACCTACCGGGAGATGGAGAACACGCCCGACGGCGATCCCGCCTACCACGGGCGGACGGGACCGTTTCCGATACGGCAGCTGGGGTACGACGATCTGACCACCTCGTTGCGCGGGTTCATCGACGCGACCGTGGCCGAGGGGTTCCCCCGAGTCAAGGATTTCAACGGGCCGGCGCCGCAGGGCGTCGGCGGGTACCCGGTCAACGTCATCGACGGCGTGCGTCAGAACACTGGCATGGTCTATCTCACCGAGGAGGTGCGCAGCCGCGCCAACCTCAAGATCTCGGGCGATGTGCTCGTCGATCGCGTCCTCTTCGACGGGCGACATGCGGTGGGCGTCGTCACGGCGAGCGGCGTTGAGATTCCTGCCGGCGAGGTGATCCTCTCCGGCGGCTCATACGGGAGTCCGGCGATTCTGCTGCGCTCTGGCGTCGGCCCGGCCGCCGATCTGGCGGAGCTCGGAATCGACGTCGTGGCCGACCTGCCCGTCGGGGAGCACCTCCACGACCAGCCCTTCTACTACAACGGGTACGCGCTCAAACCGGAGGCTCTCGACATGCGGCCAGCGGTTGGCGCCTTGCTGTGGAGGCAGTCCAGCGAAGCCCACGGCGATGAGCTGGACATGCACATCGCTGTGACGCACCTACTGCCTCCGGAATACAGCCCGACCGGCGGAGCGATCACGTTGAGCGTCGCCATAGTCAAGCCCGACTCTCGCGGAACCCTACGGTTGCGTAGCCGCGACCCGCGCGAGCAGCCAGAGATCGACTGCAACTTCCTCGCCGAGGGGCGCGACGCGCGCCGGATGCTCGAAGGAGTGAAGCTGGCCCGCAAGATCGGCCGCAACCATACGCTCGCCCAGTTCACCGAGCTCGAGATCATGCCCGGCGACGCAGTCGGGGACGACCAGCTCGCGGACGTGATCGCCTCCAACCTCGCTTCCTACGGCCACCCGGCCGCGACGGCGCCGATGGGCGGTCCCGGGGACACGTGGGCGGTCGTGGACTCGCATGGCGCCGTCAAGGGGATCGACGGACTCCGTGTCGTCGACGCATCGATCATGCCGGTCGTCGTATCAGTGGCGCTGAACCCCACGACGATCATGATCGCCGAGCGGATCGCAAAGGGGGTGTACGCAGGTGAGCCTGTCCACGGCCGTCGCGGAGTCCAAGTGGCTCCGAGAGCCTGAGCGCCTGAGAAGCGACAGAAAGGACCGACATGACAAACGAAGAGTTCGTCCGCCAGGCATACGCGATCGCCGAAGTCAGGGACATCCCGGCGTGGGTGGATTGTTTCAACCCAGACGGTGTATTCGTCGACGAATCGGTTGGCGTGACCTACCGCGGGCCCGATGAGGTCGCAAAGCCTGTGGAGAATTACGGAGGCGCGTTCTCCGACATGCACCGTGAGCTCTATGACGTCTACGTGAGTGGTGACGTGGTGGCCGTCGAGCTTGCGCTCCAGGGAACGCACGACGGACCCCTTTGGCTGCCTCAGGGCATCCTCCCGCCGACGGGAAACCGGATGGACGCCCCTTGTTGCGATGTGTTCAAGCTGAAGAACGGGCGGATCCAGCTGTTCGACTGTTACCCGTCGGGCACCGTGATCCTGGGCCAGCTCGGCGTGCTGGGGAACCTCGACGCGGTCCTGCAGCAGCACGCCTCCGTCTAGCCCTAGCAAAGAAAGGAAGCCGATACCTAATGACTAGCCAAGCGGTTCGTGACCCGCTCGCGGACCATCTCATTACCCCGCAGAACGCGGCCTTCGTCCTCATCGACTACCAGCCCGAACAGTTCGCCACGGTCAATTCGATGGATCCTGAACTGCTGCTGAAGAATGTCGTCTCGACGGTCAGGACGGTGAAGACGTTCGACGTGCCGGTCGTCCATTCGACCGTCAACGTTGCCTCCGGCCAGACCGGGCCGACGGTGCCCGAGCTCGGCGAGCTGCTGACCGATGACCCGCCGCTCGACCGCACGACGGTCAACTCCTGGGAGGACACCGAGTTCGTGCAAGCCGTCCACGCGACCGGTCGCCGGAAGCTCATCCTGTGCGCGCTGTGGACCGAGGTCTGTATGGCGTTCGCGGCGCTCGACGCCTTACGCGAGGGCTACGAGGTCTATCCAGTCGTCGACGCGATCGGCGGCACGTCGCTTGAGGCGCACCGCGCCGGGCTCGAGCGCGTCATGCAGGCCGGGGCGCAGCCGATCAGCTGGGTGTCGCTCGCCTGCGAGTTACAGCGTGACTGGGCACGCCTCGACACGGTCCCCGCGATCGTCGAGATCGTTCTCACCGACCGCCTCTTGCCCGCATGACCCGCACCGTCGACCTTCACTGCCACGCCATTCCCGACTTCTATTGGGAGGCCTCGAACGAGGATGGGAATGCCGCAGGAGGCATCAATCCCCCGCGCTGGAGTCTCGATGGTGCGATCGCGTACCTCGACGAGGCGAGGATCGACGTCGCGGTCCCATCGATCAGCACGCCTGGGGTGCACTTCGGTGACGATGCGGCGGCACGGAACCTTGCCGGCCAAGTCAATGAATACCTCGCGGGCATCAAACGTGACCGTCCGGACCGGTTCGGAGCATTCGCGGTCCTGCCAATGCCCGACGTCGAGGGGTCGCTCGACCAAATCGCATACGCGTTGGACGTGCTCGAGCTCGACGGTGTCTCGATGTTCAGCAACGCCGGCGGCAGCTATTTGGGAGACAGCCGCTTCGATCCAGTCTTCACGGAGTTGCAGCGGCGCGCGGCAGTCGTCTTCGTCCATCCCACGGCGTCCCCCGATCCGATCGCGCACACCCTCGGCCTCCCTGACTCGCTCCTCGACTATCCGGTTGACACGTCGCGCGCGATCGCGAAGCTCCACTACAGCAACACGTTCGCCCGAACGCCGGACGTCAAATATGTGTTCTCGCATGCCGGCGGCACGATCCCATTCGTCGCCTCGCGTTTTGCGATCGTCGATGAGATGAACGTCATCCCGGGGGCGCAGGAGCGGGGAGCTTTCGCCGACGCCCTCCCTCGCCTCCACTGGGACACCGCCTCGGCGTTCAGCGATCCCGTCCTACACATGCTCCGGTCGGTCACCGGGCTGGGCAACGTAGTGTTCGGGACCGATTACCCGTACCCCCGCGACGCCATCTCGATCGCTGGCCTGCGTCAGCTCCAGAACACCGCTGAGCTTGACGACGGCGAGCGCCGGGGCATTCTGGCTGGGTCGGCCGCTCGGCTTATCCCGCGCCTCGTACCAGTGGAGAGCACACTCTGAAAGAACTGGTCAGCTGTCGCTGGACTTGATCATCAGCGGGACCGTGTCTCTCCCGTCAATGTCGTAGTAGATGCCAGGGAAGGTCTGGAACCTTCCGCTGATGTCGTTGTGCAAATGCGAGTGGTTGAAAGTCAGCGTGCCCCAGCCAGTGTCTACGACGTCGAAGACGGCGCCGCCGCCCTCTCTGGCACTGTTGTTATCCATCACGGTGCCGGCGATCAGCGCGTTGTCGTCTTGGCCGTCGAGGTAGATGGCGCCGCCGCTGCCGCCGCCCGGCGTGCTCCTTGAGGCCGGGTTGGCCCCCCAGCCGATGGCCTTGTTGTTGATGAACTCGCTATTGAGGACGTCCCACTGGACACTGATGCTGCTTAGCGCCCCGCCGTTGGAGCACCGGCCACCGCGGAACGTGTCGCCGGTGATGTATATGGGACGGTTGTCGTACTGAGCCAGGGCCCGGATCGCGCCTCCGCCGAGATCAGGGCCGTAGCTGTAGCAACGGTTGTCGACGAACCGCGAGTCGACCGCCCTGAACTGTCCGCCCTCGACATAGATTGCTCCCCCGCCGTTGACCCCGCCATACCAGCACCTCGGGACGTTGGCGGTGCAGGTGTCCTGATGCGCACCGCTGTAGCCGTCCTTGAAGGCGATGTTCTGCACCACGATCTGCGGATACGGCTGGTTGACGCAGTCATCGGTTGACCAGGTGCCCGCGCACGTGTTCGAGTACAGGATTCGGCGCTTGCCGCCTCCACTTAGGGTGATGCGCCCGCCGCCGTCGAGCACGACGCGGCGCACGGTCTTGATCACTCGAGCGGTCGAGGTCATCACGATCGTGACGGGCTTGGGCCCGCATTTGAAGGTGATGACGCCGCCCGCGGCAACGTCGCGTACCACGGCGCCCGACGTACAACTGGCCGCCCTCCCATTCCCGATCACATGGTTGGGATGCCTGGTACTCACCGCGCGCCCGGCCGGCGGCACATATAAGTGCCGCTTGGGGTTACCAAAGTCAGGCACCAACGCTGCAGACGTGGTCCCGACCGGCGCGGTCGCGGTGCGCGGCGCGGGCGCAGCCACAGCGGGCATCACACCGTGCCCGATGGTGAGTGCTCCAAGCAGCCCTGCGGCGCCGACGACGGCGCCCAGCAAACTCCCGAAACTAAAAGTCGCGCTGGCGACGCGCGCGGATCTGCTCCTGCTCGCGCTCGGTCCGAAGCTTGCGAGCCTTCCGGTGGGCCGCCTCATTGCGTTGCGCGATCTCCTTGCGAACTTCGTCGAACGCGTCCGCCGCGGTCGACCGTCCGGGGCCTGGTTGTTGAATCTGCTTCGGCATAGCGCTGAACTCCTCGTCGCTCCACTAGGAACACTGGCCACAGGAAGAATGCGAGAGCGCGGCACCCAAGCGGTGGAACTTCTCCTCACACTCTACTCGGTGGGCGAGCGGCGAAGATGGCGGCTCACGTCGCCGACGAGATCGGTTCGAACGCGCCGCTCCACGAAGCGCCACTGTCCGTCGCGGCGCTCAAAGCGATCGTGGTACCGACCGCTGACGATGGGCTGTAGAGGCAGGCCCGGTAGCGCTTGCAGCGCGGTGAAGTACGAACGTGATACCGCTGTGCCTCTATCTTCGTCGACCTCGATCGCGAGATTTGTCGTGATGTGCTTGGTCCGCGGTGTACCGCCGTCATAGACGATTACGTTGGCCCTGAGCATCTCCTCGACCGCATCGCCGCCGCTCACCGATCCGGCGCTGGCCGTAAAGGTGGCGTCAGCCATGAGAAGCCCAACGGCTGCGAAATCGCCATCGTCGACGAGCTCGGCGTAGGTTGCGATGAGGCGCTGGATGGACTCGTAGCTCGATTCTCGATCGGCGGAGCTCACGTACACGCGAGCGTAAGCGAAACTGTGGCCATGGGCGAGGTCAACCCAGAGGAGTCGCTCGAGATCGGTCGCGGCGCGTTCAAACGCCTCGGTGATTGCACCGGCTCGGAGATCGAGTCCGCGATAGGTTTGATTGCTCAAAAGCGGATCGCGCGCGCCTGGGTTGCCGAGCAGGCCGCAGGACCCGATCGGGGCGAGCTGATGATAGCCCGGCGCTTTTTCGCCCATACGACCGAGGCAGAGCGAGATCTCATCGCGTACTGGCAGATGGTCAAGCTCGTCGAGGAAGCGCTTCAGCGTTATAAGGAAGGGACTGACGCCTGACGGCCGCCAGGCTCAGAGCGAGTGGTCCGCTCAGGGCGCAGTCAATCCTGCCGCCGAAACTTGCGCCGCCTTTGAGTGGCATCGGTCTGCTCCCCAGGATCTCCCTGTCTCTTTCGCAACACGCGGGAGCGCCTTAGGGACTCGGCAGAGCGCTCGCGTACCCTGTTGGCGCGGCGGAGGAGCTCCCGATAAAACTCGCTTTCGTTCTTTCGGCCTTCCATGCTTCCATTCATCCTCGGTCAAACCGGCCCGTTTCGCCAGCCTGTCAGTTGGCGAGCATCTCCTGGGCGTTCCTCAAGGAGCTCCCGGTGGAGAATGGGGTGTGTGGGTCGGTAACGATTGGCTCACGGGGCGGGGTCTGCCCTGCGAGCCACAGTACGCGATCGCCGCCTCGATCGCAGTCGCTGGCCAGTGAAACGCCGCCGGCAGGCTGGGTAGCAAGGCTGGACCATGGCTGTGCTCACAGTGTGTTCTTTCCCGGGAGGCCGTGGCTACATGCTGGGCAGACGCGGTTCATCACCGGCTCGTCGGATCGTTCGTCATCGAGCTCGAAGTACACGCGGTGGCGCCCGAGGCCAGACACGCGCAGGACGTGACGGCACTCGGGGCAGCTGTACCACGCTCCTGGATCATGCGTGCATGACTGCGGGAGCCGCTCGGTTGGCGCGATCAGTGTGACGCTGGCCATTTGGCTACCGCCTCACTGCTGAAGCTCCCGCCCTCATCCAACCAACGCTCGGCATCGTCGTCGTCGCTTGCTGGAGCGCGACGCGCTATGAGGTCGACCGGGAGCGCCGCGGTATCGCGGGGCTGGAACCGCGCCGAGCTAGCCGCGTCACGGACGCGCTGCGCGCCCTGCTCGGCGGCGTCGCTGGAAGCAAAGTCCCCCGAGCGCGCGAGGGTTATGCCGTCGCTGGCGACGAGCGTCCAGTGGTACGTGCCGCCGTTGTCCTCGAACATGAGGAACTCCATCGACTCCGGCGAGGGCGTGCGAGCTGGGCGGCGCGCGAGCTGTTTCGCAGCTCGGGATTTCTTTGTTGCGGTGGCCATGGCCGACCGCCTCTCTGCTCTTCTGGCCGAAGATGTCGCCCGGGAAGCGAGAAGAGCAAGGGGCTCACTGAGCGCACCAATGACGCTAGCAGATTCCGACCATCGGACTCGGAATTAGAGCCGATTCGCGCCAAACGCGGCCTTCGTGGATCGATATCCGAGCGCAGAGTTCCGGTCAACGTGCCGTGACTCACTACAGTCAATGAGGACCCAACGAATCTTTCCAGCGAAGAGAGCACCTCATGGACAGCACCCGGACGACACGCTACGACGCTTACAAAGCAGTTCGCGGCCTGGTTGAGGAGCTCCGCGACGTAAAGCTGTTTGACGGCGAGGCCGACAGCATCTTGTGGGCAGCCGAAGGGCTTCTGCTCGCAAACTCCCCGACCGACGCTGACGCCGTCGAGGCTCGCACGACGTTCGACACGCTGATGGAGGATCTTGCCGCCAAACGCTGGCAGGACACCGGCCCGACTACCGCCGAGTTTCAACGCAAGCGACTGGTCGAAGCGTTCGCCGAGTGCGCCCCATCGCAAACCGTCTCGACCCCCGAATAGCAAAGCCGAAGCCTGGGGCGTGCCCGAAACGCAATCGCTGCCCAGTGAGGAGGTTGTAGATGGAGACCTGGGATGCCATCACAGCTCGGCGCAACGTCCGCGAGTTCGCCGACCGCGTGGTCCCGGGCGCGGACCTGGACCGGGTGCTCGAGGCAGGCCGGATCGCGCCGTCATCGCAGAACCACCAACCGTGGGACTTCGTCGTCGTGACCGATCGAGAGATGCTGCGTGAGCTCTCGAGGGTCTGGCGGGGTGGCGGGCATATCGCAAACGCGGCTGCCGCGATCGCGGTAGTAATCCCCGACGAGGAGGAGCCCCGCGCCCGCGAGCGCAATCGCTTCGACATCGGCCAAGCGACGATGCAGATGATGATCGCCGCTGCCGATCGGGGGATCGGCAGCGGTCATTCGGCCGTCGGCGATCAGGACCTGGCGAAGTCGTTGCTCCACGTTCCCGACGATAAGCTCGTCGCGTTCGTGATCGATCTCGGCTATCCGGCGGACCGGCCGCTCAGGCCCGGCACCCGATTGAAGCGCCGGCCTTTCGACGAGGTCGTACACCGGAACGGCTGGTGAGCCAGGTCGGTAAATGGGGCGCGCTGGGGCTCAGCGGCCTAAGCGCAGACCGCGCGGCTCGAGCCGCCCGCTCAGAGGATTCATCCGCGAGCCGTTGAACCTGATCCCAGCGGTCCCGGGAATCATTCACCGGGCGGAAAGGAAGCGCGATGAGAGGTCTCGGTCGGGTGGTGTTTGTGGCGATCCTGCTGCTACTGGCGGGAACGCTCAACATCGTTTACGGAATCGCAGCGGTGAGCAACGCTCATTTCTTCAACGGCACGCAGTTCGCGTTCTCGAGTCTTCACACCTGGGGCTGGATCGGGATCATCGTCGGGATCATCCAGCTCACGGGCGGGTTCTCGCTGTTCAGTGGCGGGGGGTACGGTCGCTTCATAGGGATCTTCGCGGCGATGCTCGGAGCGATCGAGTCGTTGTTTG
Source organism: uncultured Solirubrobacterales bacterium (assembly GCA_963810015.1). GTDB lineage: Bacteria > Actinomycetota > Thermoleophilia > Solirubrobacterales > Solirubrobacteraceae > Palsa-465. Next base: position 111,603 of record CAWEMC010000024.1, on the reverse strand, counting down.
CGATCGGCGGCCCGCACCCGTGGTGGGCGCTCGGGATCTTCGTCGTCTGCCTCTGGGTCCTCCACGGCCTAGTCGTGTTCGGCGAGGACTTCGAGGCCCAGACCTAGCCGGTCGCTGGGATCACAAGCCGCGAGCCCGGCGTCGTTAGCTACCGGCGCCCGCGGTGGTTGCTGCGCACCCGGAACTCCTTGGACGTCGGCGGGTTCCCCAGCGCCTTGCCGCCGTAGATGACCTGGCCCTTGGAGTTTTGGTACGTGAGCCACGGGACGGTCCGCTGTTGTTCGACGCCCGGCTTTGAGAAGTTGCAGGCACCCGTTGGGAACACCTCCTGTAGCGTCGCCCACTGCGCGCCGGTGAACGTTATGCCGGGATAGTCGCTGCGGTTGAGCGGCTTCAGCTGACACTTGTTGGCGTCGGTGGTGATTGCGTCACCGGCCACGGTTCGTGGAGTCCCCTCGACGTTGACCTCGCCGGCGGGGCACAGGCTATGCGAGACCATCCGCCCGGCGCCACTCCAGCATTCGTCGGTGACGTCCGAGGGTTTGTCGCGGATCACCTTCTGAGCAAGCGACTTGCGGCTGTGGTCCTGTTCGACCGTGCTCAGCCAGCGGTCCATGGCGATGAAGCTGTTGAGCTCGCAGCTCGTGTCGGCGACGAGCGGGACCGGTCCCTCCCAGATCACCTGGTTGGCGTGCGTGCCAAGCGCGCGATCGAGCCGTGCCCGCACCGCAAACGCCCGGTAGGCGTCGTGGAAGAGCCCGGGATTGGGGCCGCGGCAGTCGATGATCGCCGTCTGGCCGAGGTTGTTGGCCTCGTTGATCATCCCGCTGCGATAGGCGCGGGCCAGCGACGCCGAGCTGGCGTTGTCGCGCGCCGCAATCGGGTTAGTGTCGATGTCGAGGCCGCCGATCTTTTCGTTCAAATCGACGAACTGGGCGGGGGTGATCTGGCCCGCCTTCAGCGCCCCGAGGCCGTACTCGACCCCGACGTTGTCGATCGGTGGGCGCACGAAGCCCCGGCCGAGCTTCTGCTCGATCGGCCCCCAGAGCGCCTGCGGCTCCGGGCCGAACACGTTGATCGCGGCATCTTGGATCGTGCAGCGAATACCGCCCGGGTTCGTCTGCGCGTTGTAGCGGTCGGCGCTTGTCGTGCCGCCGCACGGGTCGGTGGGGACAGAGACGTGGAACTGGGCAGCGTCTGAGACCTCGGCATTCATCAGGCCGTCCGGCCCGCCGAGCACATCGTCCATCTGTGTCGGCAGCCAGGCGACACCCGTCCCCCACTTGGATGGGGTATTGAAGTACGCGAGTAGCAGGTGGTAGTCGAGGAACTGCGTCGCGGTGCTCCAGGCGTCGGGGAACGAACAGGTCGGGAGGATCCCCTGGTAGACGCCGGGGTAAGCGTTAGCGATCCACTGCTGAGCCAGCGAGCCGCCGGAGCATCCCGTCCCGATCGTGTAGCGAAGCGTGCCGTAGGTGGTGACGATGTACTGCTTGGCCATCACCAGCGACTCGGCCTGGAGTGGGAGGTCGCAGTTGTGGCCGCTGTTGTCGAGCGCGGTCGACATCGTCATGAAACCCTTGCCGAGCGCGTAGTTGCCGGCGGGGTCGCCCGTCGTCCCCGGCGCGGTGCCGGCCCCGAAGTCCACGCCACACGACGCGCCGTGAAGGATCAGCAGCTTGTGGTCGAACTGCCGCTGGGGCGCTACCGGGCTCCACGGCTTGCCGAGCTGGTAGAGGACCGCGATCTGGTACTGGTCGCGATCCATGTAGCCAGTCTCGACGCGCACGATGAACGGCACGGTGACGCCCTGATCCGTCGTGGTCATGGCCACGTCCGACGGTGGATTCGACGGGTCGTACGGCTGAAAGCCGCTCTTGGCGGGGTTGTTCGACATGTAGAGGTACTCGAAGCTCGGCGGCTGATCGCAGTCCTTGTCGACGGCGCCCGTCTGGCAGGTCCACGGCTGAAGCTGCGGGCCTGAGAACAACGGGCCGGTGCTCGGATGGTTGGTCAGCGTGATCCGCGTCGCCCAGCCGCTCCGTAGGGTGGCTTGCAGGAGGTTGCGCCCGAGCTTGAGTCCGGTGACGAGGCCCTCGAAGCGCCCGTCCTGGCGGAACGCGAAGTCCCTGGTGATCTTCTTCTGGTTGAGCGTGACCGTGACGTGCTTGGCGTCCGTGCGCTTCGGCAGGTCTATCGCCAACAGTGCCGAGCCTCCGCTGACGAGGTCGGCCCGGCCGGAGAGGACGGCGATCGACAGACGGGGCCGGGGATGGCTGTGGTGCTTCTTGGCCTGAGCAGGCCCAGCGGCGGCGCACAAGAGCACCAGGACCGCGATTCCCGTTGTGAGCGCGCGTCCGCGCGCGCGGGCCTTAGTCTGCATTCCTCTCCTCCCCCGGATCAGATGGGCGGCTTCTGGGGAAATCATGCCAGGGTGGCGGCGGTGGCGCGCCGCAACCGCACGTCCCGGTTGTCCGCGGCTCTAATGGCCCGGCCGAATTCGGTGCGACACGAACGGGAGGTGGGGTCGGGGGAGCAGCCGCCAGTGCTGGCGGGCCGCCCGCGAGCGGTGGCGAGGGTTCGAGAAGCCGTGCGATTCGGTGGGCCGCTGGATGTCCATCTGCCGAGCACGGGCCATCGCTAAGGAAACCTCAGGGTGCATGGTCTGACTCCTTCGCTGTGTGTGTTACGCGCGAGGCGCGTGGGCGACGAACTTCAGTGCCCAGTCGACAGTGATCGTCACGTCGCAGAAGCCGAGCGTCATCGCTCCGCCGAATCCGCTGCGAGGTCTGAGCGGCGGCGACGGCGAGTACCTCAAGGGCGTGATCGGCGAGATCGGCGGGCCGGTCCTGCTCGTCGGTCATTCCTACGGAGGTTCGGTCATCACCGCGGCGGGCACCGCTGACAACGTGGTCGGCCTCGTCTACATCTCCGGTTTCGCTCCCGACGAGGGCGAGAACCTGACCGACCTCCAGTCCAAGTTCCCCCCGCCGGGGATCGCCTCCTACATCGTGCAGCACGAGTTGCCTGGCGGCGGCAGCGAGTTCACGCTCTCGCTTCAGGGCTTTCACGAGTCATTCTGCGCCGACATCCCGGCCGATGACGCGGCGTTCCTCGCGATCACCCAGCGCCCCCTTGCCGGCGTTGCACTCACCGAGGCGGCGCCGACCCCGGCGTGGCGCAGCCGTCCAAGCTGGGCGGTGCTTCCGACCGCTGACAGGGCTATTGACCCTGGCGTTCACCACTTCAGCTACGAGCGCGCGGGATCCACGGTGACTGAGATCGAAGGGGCTTCGCACGTCTCCATGATCTCCCACCCCAAGGAGGTCGCCGAGGTCGTCATGACGGCCGTCCGCGCCTGCGCCGTGTAGTCCGCCGAACCCTGTCCGGCCCGAGCGTGGAAACGTCTCGGTGTCGTGGAGCCGTTACGCGCCTGTGAATCGATACTCGGTCTGCCAGGCGTCGGTCGGGTCGGTGTGGGCGGTCCAAAAGAGTTCCGCGATGTTGTCCGGATCGAACGCCGTCCCAGGCACGACCGTGCCGGCGATCGTGATGGTTGCGGCATGGATGCCGTCCTCGTGGACACCGGCGGCGATCAGGGTCGCCGCCGAGCGCAAGGCGGCCTTCCCCATTGAGAGGCTCGCCAGTGCGGGCACCGGATGGTCGGCGAAGCCGCCGCTGGTGAAGAGCAGTGTGCCGGTGCCGGCGGTCCGCAGGACGGGTGCCGCAACCTGGGCCGCCACGACGGCGCCGAGGACATCGACGTCATGTGCGGTCCGGAGCCGTCCGACCGTCGTATCGAGGATCTCGCCAGGGTCCGGCAGGGCAGCGTTGTAGACGGAGACACCGGGGGCGCCTGGGGCGCGGAAGATCCGCTCGAGCGTCGCACGGTAGCCGTCCAGATCTTCGATGTCTGCGCTCACCGCCTCGATCTCAAGCCCGTCGCTACGGAGCTCAGGGGCGAGTTGCTCGAGCGTCTTGTCGCGGGAGATGAGTGTGCTCCGGAAGCCTTCGCGGCCGAAGCGCCGAACGACGCTGGCGCCGACGCCGGGTCCGGCCCCGATCAGCAGGAGGTGATGAGGGTCAACAGACTCGGGCATATGCAGCCTCCAGGTGTAGGTTTGCCCGGCTGTCGGCTCGGGCCACGTCCTTGGCGTCCAATCACCCGACGAACAATTACCAAGGTTCGCGTGAAACGTCATCACCGCATCACGGTGATTTTCGGTCCCGTCGGTTAGGTTGAGGATCCGACGCGAAACGCGATCTTGACGATGGTGCCGGCGATCCCGTCTGTCCTTGGACTTGCGGCGAGCACATAGGTTCCACGCGCGAGTTCTTTGCCCGCGAGCCGTCCGGTGAACCCGAACGCGTTCTTGCCAGCCTTGCCGTTCAGTATGAAGTTGCTGCGCAGCACAACGATCCGCGTGCAGCGCGGGTCCTTGCGGTTGTGTCTGGCCGGGGCTACGCAGTGGGGGCGGACATACCGCAGTCGGAATTATCGGCCGCGTTGTAGCCCTCGTCCGTCACGCCGCTGCCGCCGTTGATCGGGTCGTCGACGCAGTTTGACCCGGCGCCCGATCCGTCGTCGAAGATGTCGGCGGCGATCGTGGCGTCGAACTCGTTGTAGAGCGCACCCCCGCTCGCGGCGGTGTCGCCGGCGAACGTGTCGTTTTCGATCGTCGCGGACGTCTCGGTGGAGATCGCGCCGCCGTCGCGGCCGGCCGTGTCGTCGACGAACGTGTCGTTGGTCGCAGTGAAGCTGCCGCCGTTGGAGATCGCGCCGCCGTCGTTGACGGCCGAGTCGTCAACGAACGTGACGCCAACGATCTCGTTGCCGCCTCCGGCGTCAACCGCGCCGCCGCTGGCTGCCGAGTCGTTCGAGAACGTGTCGTTCATCAGATTCACGCCGGCGGAGTTGTCCTCGAGCCCGCCGCCGTTGCCCGTGGCCTGGGCGCCTGTGATCGTCAGGTCCGAGAGCGTGATCTTGCCCGTGGGAAAGGTAGTGCTAGTAGCGGTGAAGATGCTGTCGCCATCGGGCGCGGTCACGGTCACGCCTGCGCCGCCGGTGATCGTAAGCGTCGAGCTGCTTGGCTCGTCGGTGATCGTGACGGCCTCGTCGTAGGCGTCGGCGAGCACGTCGATTGTCGTCGCGGTCGACTGCATCCCATTCGCGAGCGAGACCGCATGCGAGATCGTCGCGCACGGGGTCGATTGCGTCTGGCAGTCGTTGCCCGTGTCGGTGGCCTGGGCGTTGGTGTTGTCGACGTACAGCGTCGCCGTCGAGGCGCCCTCCGCGCCACCGGCCATCACGCCTCCGAGCGATGCGAACGCGACCCCCGCAACGACAAGCGCCCGGCAGATCAGACCCACGCCGTCACCAGAATCGACCTACCGTCACTGGCGCACCCCGCCCGACGGAGAAGTCCAGCCGAGACCCGCCGGACGCCAGCTGCGGATGGTTGTCGAACCTCGCGAACCTGGTCGATGCACGCTGCTCCGATCGAGCGGCACGCCGTACACAGCAGCGTTTCCAAAAGCAAGACGGACGACCAGGTCGGAGAGGTGGCGGGCGGTCGCGGTGTTCAGGCCGCAAGCTTGTAGGCGGCGGAGCGTGCGGAGCGTGGTCTCCTGTGTCGGCAAGCTGCGACGATTCTCTGGCGACGCCACGCCATGGAACTCAGAAGTCACCTTCTCACTGCCGAGATGCTCGATCCGGGGACGGAGAGATTGGTTCGCACTTCGATCGACGTGCGCATCGATCCGCTTACGGGCCACAGCTCTCGCATCCTGCCCGAGCGCGGTCTGATGCCGGCCAACGACTTCGACCTGGCCGCGTTCGCGCGCGAGAACCAGCCGCGGTGTCCGTTTTGCCCTGAGCGGATTGACTCCTTCACCCCGAAGCTGCCCGCGGCGATCCATCCCGACGGCCGCATCGTCCGCGGCGACGCGATCCTGTTTCCGAATCTTCACGCGTACTCCTCGCACAGCTGCGTCTCTGTCTACTCGCCGCGGTTCCACTACCTCCCGCTCGTGGCCATGACCGAGCGCCTCGTGGCCGACAATCTCCTCACCCAAGTCGCGTATGCGGAGGCTGTCATCGCCGCCGACCCCGAGGCGCGCTGGGCGTCGATCAACGCCAACCACATGTTGCCGTCGGGCAGCTCGTTGTTCCATCCCCACCTGCAGGGAATCGTCGATTCCCAGCCGACGACGCTTCAACGAATGCTCGCCGAGGTACCAGGTGAGCGGTTCGAGGCCTACCTGCAGACCGAGCGACGCGCCGGGGAGCGGTACCTCGGGGACACCGGTCGCGTGGAGTGGCTCGTGAGCTTCGCGCCGATCGCGCCGGCGGAGCTGAGGGCCTTCATCCGGGGGATCTCATCACCGGTCGAGCTCGACGAGGACCTGGTCGTCGAGCTCGCCAGTGGGCTGGTGTTGGCGCTGGACGCGTATGCCGAGATGGGGTTTGAGAGCTTCAACCTCGCTGTCTACGGCGCGCCGCCGGGGATCGATGCGTATCCGTTGAACTTGCGGCTCGCCTGCCGCTCCAACCTGAGACCGTTCTACCGGTCGGATTCGACCTTCCTCGAGCGCCTGCACTGGGAGGGTGCGATCGATCTTCAGCCGGAGACGGTCGCCGAGCGGATCGGCGGGCGCTTCCGTGCGTGACCGACGCAGCGGCGCAACCGCGACGCTCGCGCATCCCAGACCACACGGCCGAGATTGCTGCCGTCTCCGCCGCGGACCAGTTAGCGTTCCTGAACGATGCCGTCCGTATTCAGTCGCATCGTCACGCGGGAGATTCCGGCCCATATCTTGCGTGAGGACTCCGACTTCCTGGCGTTCCTCGATGTCCGTCCGATTCGCGAGGGACACAGCCTCGTCATTTCGAAGGCCGAAGTTCCAGACATGTTTGATCTGTCCGAGCCGCTACTCGCGGGATTGCTGCCGTTCGCAAGGCCGGTCGCGCGCGCGATTCAGCAGGTGACCCAAGCGACGCGCATCGGGGTTGCCGTCATCGGCCTAGAGGTCCCTCATGCGCACATGCACCTCGTGCCGATCGACGGCCTACACGACCTCGATTTTCGTCGTGCCCGTCCCGCCGGCGAAGAGGAGCTCGCGGCGACGGCGGAGCGTATTCGGGCAGCGCTGGCGAGCTGATCCGGCCCCGGGGCCTCGACGAACATGAACCCGGTTTACGTGGCCGGCCGGCGTAGTCCTACGGCGCCAAGGCCGGCTCTGGGGCGCCCGGGCTGTCTATGGCGGCCGCCCCTTCTACGGTCTCGTCGTGGTGGCAGTTGCCGATCGCGTGTCGGGCCAGAGCGGTTATGGTCGTCGCCGTGCGGGCCTCGCATCGGCTGGGCAGGATCAGCAGCGCGAGCAGAAAGCCCACGCCAAAGACTCCGGCAGCCCACCAGAACGCCGTCGTGTCGCCGTGGACCTGCGCGGCAGAAGCAAGGCCTTGGACCTGGGGATTGCTGGTCAGGTAGCTGGCGACGGCGGTGGCGTAGATCGTTGAAAGCAGCGAGGTGCCGACCGAGCCGCCGATCTGCTGGGACGTGTTAACCATCGCGGAGGCGATGCCGGCTTCGTTTGGCGCCACGCCGAGCGTCGCGGCCGAGAACGTTGGCGCGAAGATGCAGCCCATCCCGACGCCGGTGATCAGCAGGCCCGGCAGGACGGCGCTGCCGTAGCTGGAGGTGGGTGTCAGCTGTGCGAACAGAACCATGGCGACGACCCCGAGCGCCATGCCGATCAGCACCAGCGGTTTGACGCCCGTGCGTTGGATCACGCGGGTCTGGACGGTTGTCGAGGTGATGACCAGCACGACGGTCAGGGGCAGGAACGCCAGGCCGGTTTTGAGCGGCGAGAACCTCAGGGTCAGCTGCATGAAGTAGGTGAGGAACAGAAAAACCGCGAAGATCCCGGCTCCGGTTACGAAGAGCGAGGCTTGCGACCCCCCGCGAGCCCGGTCCCACACGATATGCAACGGCAGCAGCGGGTGCTCGACGCGGCGCTCGATCAGCACAAACGCGGTCAGCAGCAGGGGGCTGGCGATGAGCGCAACGATGGTCGCCGTGGCGCCCCACCCGTGCGTCTCGGCGTTAGAGAAGCCGAACACGAGCGCGAACAGCCCCAATGTCCAGGTGAGCACGCCGGGAATGTCGATTCGGGCGCGGTCGGGATCGCTGTGGTTGACCAACAGGCCCAACGCCACGATCGTGGTCGGTACCGCGATCACCAGATTGACGTAGAAGCACCACCGCCACGAGAGCACCTGCGTCAGCACACCCCCGAGCAGCAGCCCAACCGCTCCGGCGCCGCCGGCGACCGCGCCGAAGATCCCGAACGCTCGCGGCCAGTCCTCAGTCCCCGCGAACGTGACCGTCAAGAGCGACAGAGCCGACGGAGCCAGCAGCGCGCCGAAGACCCCCTGCGTCGCCCGCGCGGCGACGAGCACCCCGAAGGACTGCGCCAGCCCACCGACCGCCGACGCCCCGGAGAACCCCACCAACCCGGCAATCAGCGTCCACTTGCGGCCGAACAGATCGCCTATCTTGCCGCCCACCAGCAGCAGGCTGCCGAACGCCAGCGCGTACGCGGTGACGACCCACTGCCGACTGTCGTTAGAGAAATGCAACGCCCGCTGCGCCGAAGGCAAGGCGACGGTCACGATCGTCGCGTCCAGCACCACCATCAGCTGCGCGACGCTCAGCAAAGCGAGAACCGCCCATCGATTAGGGTCACGAACGGTTTCAGTGGGCATGGAGGCTCGACTTTCGGTTGGCGACGTTGGCTCAGCCTCACATGCCGTCCGGTGAGCGGTCATCGTCGAATTCAGACGATTCGGGTCTCGCCCGGACTAGTCGTAGTTCGAGCAGTTCGAGGCTGAGTGCCTCAATCTGCGCGATCACGCCGAACACCGCGGACCGATCTTCGAGCGGGCCGGTGAGGACGGTGTCCCCGCCCTTCAGCTCCGACGCCATCGTGGGGAAGGCGGACAGGGCGGTAGCCCCGAGCCGACCCTTTATTCGGATCGCGTATAAGCCCGGCGGGGTGCCCACGCGATCATCCTGCAGCTCGACATAGCGAGCCGGCATCGTCGGAATCTGGCGATTGGGCGGCTGGCGCCCCTGCTATTTCTGCGATGTTCGCGACGTAGCGGTTGAGAGGAGCCGCAGCTCCCGCGCGCGCCTGACGGCGGAAGAGCGACTGTGCGCACCGAGCTTGGAATAGATATTGCGGATGTGCGTGTTGACCGTTGAGACGGAGACGTACAGCTCGCCCGCGATCTCGGGCCGCGTCAGATTTGTCGGCAGATATCGCAGTACGCGCAGCTCGCTCGGGCTCAGCTCCTCCGGTGGCGAGAGGAGCCCTCCTTCGGCGCTCGGCGCCGGTTCGCCTCGCAGCACATCGACGATGTCCTTGAGGAGAGCGCCATGAGCGGTTTGGTGACGCGGTACCGCGTCGAGCAGCTCCGCGGCTTCGGTCATCGCAAACGGGAAGATCAGCCGGTCCGGCTCTGCCGCCCCGAGCGCTGCCTCGGCTGCATCGGCGCCGGCGTGGCGATCTCCCAGCGCGAGGTGCGCGATACCAGCGAGGAGATGCGCCTCAACCAGCGTGAACGCGGGGCCGGTCGGGGGCGTGACCTCCGGAACGTCTCGAAGTACGTCCAAGGCGCCGGCGGGGTCTCCCTCCGCCATGCAGATCACTGCTCGCGCGTTGTAAATGAAACCCATCCGACCGGGTTCGGCGGAGAATTCGGTCAGCGTCTCGCGCGCCTCATCCGGCATCCCGAGCCGAGCCTGGGTGGCGGCGAGCCATCCGACGATCGGCGTCGCGAAAGCGTGCACGCCCGTAAGTGTCGACTGCGACTGCGCTCCCGCAGCGAACGCTTCGAGCGCCGCTTGATGCTGCCCGCGAGCGGCGTGCAACTGGCCCGTCACCATGTGCAACAGCACCGCTGCGGCCGGGTCGATTTGTGGCTCCGCGATCTCCCAGGCGCGGCGCAGCGCCCTTTCTCCTTCGTCGAACTCTCCCATCCAGATCGCCCAGAAGGCAACCGCCCCAAGCGCCGGCGCGAGTATCGGCCGATCGCCCAAGCCATAGCGTTCCGCCAGGGCGACCGCCTGACGCCCCCGTTCACGCGCGCTCGCGAGCGAGACAACCCTTGTCGGGAAAATTTGGTGAGCGCGACACGCGACCTCGAGGTATGGCCGGCCGATCGCCTGGGCGAGCTCGGCGCCTTCGGAAAGGTGCCGCTCGGCATCGTCGAATCGTCGCGACCACGTCTCGACGATCCCGAGATTCATCAGCGCGACTCCCCGCAGCTCACTGCCCATCGCGATCGGCTCGCTCGATTTGCCCGCGATCGAAGCGTCAAGCACGTTCAGCTGCTCGATCACCTCGGCGAACTGACCGCTGCGGCGTGCCAGCGCCAACCGCAGCGACGCGATGGCCACCAACAGGCGCCGGCGGCGGGCGGGCGGGGCGCTCTGGACGTGGGGCTCGGCCAGTGCCAGCTGAGCAGCGGCTTCCTCCAACCGGCCGTGTGCGAGCTCAACCGCGGCGTGAGCGAGCGCCAGGTCCGGATGGTCGACTGACGCCCCGGCCGGGAAGGACCGCAGCAGCGCGGCGATCGTGCCCTCCTGCCCGTCGAGCGTCAAACTGAACAAGTGATCCGCGAGCAGCGGCGCCGCGACCGGCCACTCGCCGGCCGCGAGCATGTGTCGCACGGCCTCGACGGCCTCGCCGTGATCCGCGAACCACCGGGCCGCTCGACGATGGAGGTCAGGAACCTCATCGGCCGACCTTCGCCTGAGCTCCAGGCGCAGGAAATCCGCCAGAAGGCGGTGGTAGCGAAACCATGTGCGCTGCGGATCCAGCGAGACGACGAACGCGTCGGCGTCCTCCAGCTCCAGCAGCATCCGCTCCGAGCCCGAGCGACCCGCCAGCAGGTCGGCGAGCTCGCCGTTGAGCCGGTCGACCAGCGACGTTCGCAGCAGCATGCTCTGAACCTCGCTCGGCTGGCGCTCGAGCATCTCGGCCATCAGGTATTCCCCGATCGCCCTGTCGGTGCCCGAGAACTCCGCCACGAACCGCTCGGGATCCGCGTGACCGCTAAGCGAGATCACCGCCAAGCGCAGACCGGCCGCCCAACCCTCCGTGCGCTCGTACAACGCGGCCACACCGCCGTCGGACAAGCTGATCCCGGACCCAGCGAGCAGCGCGCGCGTCTCGCTCTCGGTGAACCGGAGATCGCCGGCCCGGATCTCGGCGACCTCGTCGGCAAGCCTGAGCTGGTGAAGCCTGATCGCCGGATCCCGGCGAGACGACAGCACCACGCGCGCCGAGCTCGGCAGAGCCGCTAGCAAACGCTCGAGTTGCGCGAGGGCTTCACCCGACTTCAGCTCGTGGAGATCGTCGACGATCAGCACCGCCGGTCCGACTTCCTCGGCGAGCTCCGAAACGACTGTGTCGACGAGCTGGTCGGCGTCAACCCCAGTGGCTGCCGCATGCTGCGGCTGAGGGTCGATCGAGCGTGTCGAGCTGCGGATCGCGTCCAGAACAGCGGACCAGAACCGCTGCGCATCCTCTTCGTCCCGGTCGACCGACACCGACGCGACCCGACGAAGGTTCGCCGAGCGCGCAGCCCACGCGCGCAACAGCGAAGTCTTCCCGCTCCCCGGCGGCGCCGAGACCATCGTCACCCGCTGGGACACGGCGCGGTCCAGCATCTGAAGGAGGTCTTCCCGATCCAGCAGGCGCCGGGCGACAGAAACGTCTCTTGAGATCGGCTGCTCCAGGTGCTCCGTGTGCTGCATTGTCGCCAAGCTGCTCAGCCTGTCGCCACGGTCGTGCGCTTCGATCAGGCTACGCCCTCGAACGATCAGATCGCTCGCCGTCTTGCGAGCTGCGACACACTACGCCAGAATACATGATATGTCACAGAAACGTCACGGCCGATCAGATTCCGCGTTCGCAACCCTGACGCCCGACCAACGGCGAGCGTGGCTGGCGTACATGAGGGTGCAGCTGCGCCTGACCTACGAGATGAACCGCCAGCTGCAGTCGGACAGCAACCTCTCGCTGTCCGACTACGACGTGCTGAACGCTCTGCGATACGCGCCGGGCGGGCGAATGCGGATAACGGCCCTGGCCGCCCGGATCGGGTGGGAGCGGAGCAGGGTCTCGCACCACGTCCGGCGCCTAGAGGAACGAGGGCTCGTGGAGTGCCGTCCAGCGCCGGCCGATCGCCGATCGACCGAGATATCGCTGACCGATCGGGGCTGGGACGAGATCACACGCGCATCGAGTGGGCACATCGACCTCGTGCGACGGTTGTTCTTCGAGGGCTTGCCCGACGAGCTGCTCGAACCGCTCACGGTCGGCCTCGAGAGCGTGTACGACAACATCATCGACCGCGGAACGCTTCCCGCGCCCGCTGACGACTGAAACTCGGCCGAGCGTTCGCGGCCATGAGAGCCACCGGGCAACGCGGGGAGCCCACTGCTCTGCGGGTTATGGACGACACGTGAGGAGCAGCTTGTCGTGAGCGTGTCCTTCGTCGAGGAGCCGGTGGGCTTCGGCAGCCTGCGACATCGGTAGAGACTGCTGCGATCGCAGGCGCAGTTCGCCGGAGGCGAGGAGCTGCATTCCGATCTCGACGCCCTCGGGAGCCCGCTCGGGCGTCGGTTCTGAGAGGCGGACGCCGAGCTCCGCCGCGCGCTCGTCCGCCAGCGTGATCACGCGTTCGGAGCCGCCGGTGACCGTGATGGCGTCCTGAAGTCCGCCTTTGCCCGCGGCATCGAACGTCGCATCGACTCGGTCGGTGACGTTGCGGACGTTGGCGAGCAGGTTGCTGCCGTAGAGGACTGGCGTGGCTCCGAGATCTCGGGTGAGTGCCTCGTCTCTCGGGCCGACCGCTCCGATGACCTTGAGTCCCTGCCGAACCGCCAGCTGGGTGGCGATGATCCCAACCGACCCACCGGCGCCCAGGATCAAGAGAGTCTCGCCCTCCGCCACCTCGAGCTGACGTAGCACCCCGACAGCGGCCTCAGCCGACGCGGGCAGCGCGCCAGCGTCGGTCCAGCTCACCTGGGGCGGCTTAGGAGTCCAGGCTCCGGCCAGCACGAACTCGCCGTACCCGCCGAGTGATGGCAGCCAAGCGGCCACCTCGTCTCTGACCGCCACGCCGCTGACGTCACTACCGATTGCGTCGACGATCCCGGCAGTCTCGAACCCGAGGACCGCAGGCTCCGGTAGAGGGAAGACCCCGTCCAGGTCGCCGCGGCGGATCTTCAGATCCGTCGGACCGACGCCGGAGGCGCGGACTTCGATCCTGATCTGCGTCGCAGCCGGTTCCGGCATCGGAACGTCTTTCCACTCCAGAGCCTCAGGCGGGCCATATGCAGTTAGGACGCAAGCACTCGGCATGACCGGTCCTCCAATGCGTGAGTCGTACAAGAGGTATGTGGAGCGGTGCTGGATGCCGCCCTGACACGCAGAATACGTGAGACATCACGTATTTGTCAAGCGTGACGTTTCACCTAACCACGAAGCCGACGCGCTATCTCTTCGCGCGAACGATGGTCGTGACACCCGGAGAGTTCAGCCGACGTGCGGCGCTCCGGGTTTAGGCGCCGTAGTCGTCGAGTCCTTTGGCGAGTAGGTCGAGTGCCTGACGGATCTGGCGTCGGACTCGGCGCACAAGCTCAGGGTTCCGGGTTCCGGCGAGGATCTGCCGGCGGGAGTAATTCACGATCGCTTGGTGGACGCCGATGAGCGTGTTGGCGACGATCCACGGCCTGACGTCGTCCGCGTGCGCGCCGCTCTCCTCGGCGAGCACGGCGGCTAGCGAGGCGGTGTATGTGGCGTAGATCTGCTGCTCGCGCGCCAGTAGCGAGGGGCTTTCGGCGATCACGCGGACGATCGCGGCGAGCCGCTCGACGACGTCTGGGTCTTCGGAGTCCATAAGCCCGCGCGGCACGCTCAGAAACCGGCCGAACGCAGCGAGGACCGATTCGCCGGGCTGGCGCTCGCGGATGCTCGACAGAAGCTCTTCCTCGAACGCCTCGAGCCGGCTGTAGAGGAGGTCCTCTTTGGTCGGAAAGTAGTTGAACACCGTCGCCTCGGACACCTCCGCGGCGCGTGCGATCTCGGCGACCGGCACTGCCTCGAACCCGCGCTCGATGAACAGGTCCCGGGCCGTGTCCGCGATCAGCTCCCGGGTGCGCTGCTTCTTGCGCTCACGCAGACCAAGCTCTTGACTCATAGTCGCACCAATGATAGAGTGACCCTAAGTTTTATGCAACACAAGCATTTGGAGGTATCGAGAATGCGAACTCCATCGACCGATGCAAGTGTCGCCGATCGCGGCGACGCAAGGGCGACACGCCTCGCGTTCGCCGCGGTCGTGCTGGCGATGCTCCCAGCAGTGCTCGACCAGACGATCCTGGCCACGGCGCTGCCCACGATCGCGACCGATCTGGGCCGTCTGGCGGATGTCTCGTGGGTGGTGACCGCGTATGTCGTCAGCGCCGCGGTGGCCACGCCGCTGTGGGGCAAGCTCGGGGACCGACACGGCCGCAAGCGGCTGCTCGAGGCCTCGCTGGCGATCTTCCTCGCCGCCTCTGCGCTGTGCGGCATCGCCCAGAGCCTGCTCATGCTGGTCGTCTCAAGGGCCGTCCAGGGCGCCGGCGCCGGCGGTTTGATGACGCTGGCCTACGCCGCGGTCGGCGACCTGGTCTCACCGCGCGAGCGCGGCCGCTACCAGGGGTACATCGTGGCCACGTTCGCCGGGGCAGCCGCGATCGGGCCGCTGCTCGGCGGGCTGCTCGTGCAGCACGCAAGCTGGAGGTGGGTGTTCTACGTCAACCTGCCCGTCGGCCTGCTGGCGCTCGCGGGGCTGCGGCTACGCCTACCCGCTGTGGGCACCCCCTCGCCGAAGACAGCGCTCGACGTTACGGGCGCGGCTCTGCTCGCGACCGCCACGGCCGCATTGCTGCTGATCTGCATCTGGGGCGGTCAGCGATACCCGTGGGGCTCGCCCGAGATCACCGGCCTGCTCGGCATCCTGGCGATCAGCGCGATCGCGCTCGTCGCGCGCACCCGCCGAGCGGAGGACCCGATCGTGCCGCTCGCCCTCCTGCGCCGGCCCGTCGTCGCGCTGTCGAGCACCGCCCTGTTCCTCGTCACGGCGACGATGTTTTCGATCACTGTGTTCGTGCCGCTGTTCCTGGAGACGACCACGGGCGCGACCCCGACCCAGGCGGGACTGCTGCTGATCCCGATGCTGGTTGGGATCACGCTCTCGACCAACCTCGCCGGGCGGATGATCGAGCGCACGGGCCGCTACAAGGTCTTTCCGCTCGCCGGCCTCGTCATGATCAGCGTCGCGCTGGTCGGGCTGGCCGTGGTGGCCGAGCGCCCCTCGCAGGTCGGCACGGGGCTCGCGCTCGCGCTGTTCGGGCTCGGGTTCGGGATGGTCGGCCAAGTCCTGATCATCGCCGTCCAGAACGGCGTCGACCGCCGCGAGCTTGGAGTCGCGATGGCCGTCACCAGCTTCTTCCGCGCCCTCGGCGGTGCGGTCGGCGCCGCCATCCTCGGAGCCATCTTCGCCGCCCGCGTCGGGACCGCCGGAGCGGGAACAATCTCCGTCGGGGCAGCCGGGCGAGGCGCCGTGATCGGCGGAGTACACACGGTGTTCCTGGTCACGGCGCCGCTTGCGCTGCTCGGGTTGACCGCGGTCATCGCGATCAAGGAGGTTCCGCTGCGCGGCGGGGCCAAGTCGCCACAACCCCAGGCAACTCCAAAAGAGGCAACCAGCGGCCCACCCGCACCGGCCACCGCGACTCGATAGGAAACATGCCGACAACCCCCCGCAACAAGGTGCTGCTGCGCAGCGAGGAAAGCGCTGGCGCGGTCGCATCGCCGAGAACACGATGGCCGCCGTGCGCGCGGGCGAGCTGATCTTCGCTCCACGAGGCGTGCCCCACACGCTGGCCAACCTCACCGAGTCACCCGCCCGCTATCTGCTGGTGCTAATCCCACCAGGGTTCGAACGCGAATTCGCGCGGCTCGCCGCCACCGAAGCGGGCGTCGAGCCACCGGACTGGGCGCTGCAGCCGATCCCGGAAGTCACGTACCTCGGACCAAAGATCGGGCACAGCTAGCCGCCCCGCGCACGTTTCAGCGCCAGATGTCGAGGGTGATCGAGCGCATCTGCCGGCCGGGCACCTCGAAGCGCTCCGGGCCGGTGAAACCGGCGGCCCGGTAGACGACCTCTTCGGGCTCAGAGTTGCCCGCTGTCAGGACGCCCTGCCCAGCGCGCGGCTGCGGACCAAGGTAGCGGCGCACGAGCCGGGTGATCTGCTCGCGCGGCGGGCGTGGGTGCGTCAGCCGGGCATTGGTGGCAAGGCCCCGATGCGTGGTGGCATGCACATGGATGGCGGCGCCGCCGGGTTCGAGCATGGCGTGTACCGCGGCGGTGACGCGACGGCGATCCATCCAGTGAAGGGACTGAGCGAAGGTCGCCACCCGCACCGGCGGCAGCCCCGCCGGCAGCTCCTCGGCGCGTAGCTGCTGCCAGCTGACGTTCCGTACGTTCTGCTCCTCGGCCAGCTGGGCGGCCTCGGCCAGCATGTCGGGGTCGGCGTCAACGCCAATCGCCTCGGCGAAATGCGAAGCGAGCAGCAAGGTCAACGACCCGGGACCGCAGCCGACGTCGAGCAGTCGCCCGGACCCGTCCAGTGCGAGCGCGTCGACCAGCACGTCGACGAGCTCGGCCGGGTAGGCCACCCGGCCTGTGGCATAGAAGCGAGCGCTGCCCGCGTACAGCGTCGGATCCCAAGCCCAATCGGGTGAGGTCGTGGCGCTGGGCTCCTCGGAGGTCACCCGCGCAGGATGCCATCGTGCGCGCCGGCGGCGCCGTGGCCAGCCACCGGCAGCCACGAGCCACCGGCCTGGACGCCGCTGCGGAAGGACAAACGCGGCGAAGCGGTCAGGCCCCAGCGATCAATGATCGCGCTTCTCCGGGGCCGAGTACGAGATCGTGAAGGTCGCCGCCCACCTCGAGTCGACTCGACTGTTCGATCCCGCCAACTCTCACCGGCTCGAAGCCGGCCGTTCGGATCAACCGCTCGACTTCCTCGCCAGCGCGGTCATCATCCGTCGCGTAGAAGAGGACCGCCGGCTCCGGTGACCGGTTGCTAGAGGACTCGAAGAGATCGGCCGACATGGTTCCAAACGCCATGGCCAACCGCGCCGCCGCCGGCAACCACCCGCCTACAACCTCCCCAGAGGATTGCCCCTTCGGCAAGAGACGTGTGACGTTACCTCGCGCTTCGAGGCCGACCGGGTTGCTCGGAACGACCACCAGCTTGTCGGTTAGCGGGTCGGCGATCTCGTCTATGACGCCCTTTAGCACCACAAACCGCAAAGCGAGGACGACGGCATCCGCGCCATGCAACGCGTCGCGGTTGTCGTCGGCAACGACCGCAGCTCGACCGATCTCCGCGGCCAGCGTTCGTGCCGACTTAGTGTTGGCGCTCGAGAGCCGCAGGGTCTCGCCGCCCGAGGCGAGCTGGCGGGCGATGGCCGATCCGAGCCCTCCGGTGCCGATGATCGCGGTGGTCATGACCGAGACATCGTCGGCGTCGGGCACTAGCCCGCCGCCGCTCGCCCGAATTCCTCGGCGGACGTACTCGAGGGCCATTGAGCGGGCGCCCAGTCGCCCTCTAGGTCCGTGGTTTGTCCTACCTCGATCAGATGACCGTCGGGATCGCGGATGTAGCACCGGATCTCGTACTGGTGCTGTTTCGGCTCTGTCAGGAATTCAGCACCCCTTGCGCTCCACTCGGCGTACACGGCCGCGATGTCCTTGACCCGGATGTTGAGGAAGCTGCTGACCCGGTCGGGATCGCCTGGCGTCTCCAGCGTGACCTCGGGCTTGTCGTCAGTCGGAGCTCCGCCGACGTTGATGATGATCCAGCAGTTAGATAGCGCGACGTAGGTCAGCCCCCCGGGCCCGGAGAAGACCACCCTCCCGCCGAGTACTTCGGTGTAAAAGCGACGAGAGCGCTCGACGTCGTCCGAGACGATGAAGTGAGCCAGCACAATTCCCTCTGGGCGCGCTGGGAGCTCGGCCATCTGGCACCTCCACTGGTTGGGTGTCAAACCCCGCTGACGACGGGGTCGTGTGCATCAGGTAGGCCGGTAGCTGCCGCGGCCGCGTTGTCACGAAGATAACACCCCCGCAGTTCGCCTCCTATGGCACTGCCCCCCCGGATACCGGCATCGCAGCGCGAGGCGCTCGTGCCGACAAGCGTTCCGTTGGCGGAGCCCGGGCCGGTGGACACGGCGAGCTCAGGTCCAGGGCCGCTTCGCCCCTTGACCAGTTCGAGCCGACTCGTTAGGTTGCTCGTCGGGTGTGCAAACAAATAAGGGGGCTCCATCGATGAACGTTCTGAGTGGTCGGGTCGCGCGGATAGCAGCCGCGGCAGCGGCATTGGTCGGCGGGGGAGCCATGTTGGCTATGCCTTCTGGGGCATCGGCGCACCATCTGCCGCGGACCCGTCCGAGAGTGCTCTTTGCCGCGCCCGGCGCGAACCCCGCTGGGTCCGGGAGGTCGTGCCGCACCGCCAAGTTCGCCACGATCAGCGCAGCGGTAGTCGCCTCGAAGGCAGGGGGCGTGGTAGTGGCGTGCCGGGGCACCTACACGGAAGACGTGGTCATCCCTATCCCTTTGACGCTCATCGGTGAATCGGCCACGATCAACGCGACCGGCTTGGCGGGTGCACCCACCGGCGCCATCGAGGGTCAAGCGCCCTTCAATGGCATCACGATCGAGTCTTCACACGTAACGGTCGAGGGCTTCAAGGTGGAAGGAGCGGAAGGCGAGGGCATCCTCGCGGTCAACCCGGATCCGGTGCCAGAGACGGTCGCCGGGATGCAACTGTTCACCGGCACCCCGATCACGGATGTGAAGATTCTCCACAATGACGTCACGGGTAACGACCTCGGCAACGAGAACCCAGATTCTCCGTACGTGTTCTGCACCCCGAACGGCGGTGGGGATTGCGGTGAAGGAATCCATCTCCTGAGCGTGGCTCACTCCATCGTGCTCGGCAACAAGTCGGTCGGGAATTCCGGCGGGATCCTTTTGACCGATGAGTTTGGTCCCAATCACGACAATCTCATCGCTCGGAATCTCGTCCGCAACAACGTCAACGACTGCGGCATCACCATCCCGAGTCACAACTTGGGGCTCGATCCGACGACGGGGAAGCCTGATCCGTCCTTTGGCGGGGTGTACCGGAACAAGGTCATCGGCAATGTCGTCACCGGCAACGGGACAAAGGGTTTCGGCGCCGGAATTGGTGTGTTCGCGCCGTCGCCGTTCAGCGCTTCCTACGACAATCTGGTGTCCGGCAACTTCGTCGAGGGCAACGGTCTCGCGGGTATTTCCGTTCACAGTCACGCTCCCAACGCCTACGTCGACGGAAACGTGTTCACGAGGAACGTCATCGGCACCAACAACGTCACCTTTGAGGACGGCGCTGATGTGTCGCCGAAGGACACCCAGACGACCGGGATCCTGATCTGGTCTGCCGTCAGCCTGTATCACTTCACTGTGACCAACAACATTATCTTCAACAACGCCGTCGGCGTATGGTTCACGCCGGCAACGATTCACGCATCCGGGCTGGCCACGAACCACTTCTTCCACGTCGCGACTCCAGTACTGCCCGCTTCGTAGCCGCGAGGCATAAGGTCGATGACGGAGCCGGCTCGCTGAGCCGGCTCCGTTGGCGCGGTCTCGGAGGCATGGCTCAAGCGTCCGCGGTGCGGGCTCACCAGAAGGAGCGCGGTCCGGGGCATCGACTGTGGGCGGATGCGCTCGCAGCCGGCCAGATGGCTCGCGCAGCTCGTGAGCCAACAGGGGGCTCGTGGGCTGCCGGAACGGCATGGACGGAAGCGAGAGGATCTTCAGGCAAACTGTTCAGGTAACCTGTGTATTGTGCTTAGTACGAATGCGCGTCTGAATCCGGATCGCTACAAGTGGATCGCCCTGCTGAACGCCACCCTGGCGGTGCTGCTGGCGACTCTGGACGGGTCGATCACGGTCATCGCGATGCCCGACATCTTCCGCGGCATCCATCTCGACCCGCTCGTTCCCGCGAACTCGTTCTATCTGCTGTGGATGATCCTTGGGTATCTCGTGGTGACCAGTGTCCTCATCGTCAGCCTCGGGCGCCTGGGGGACATGGTCGGGCGGGTCAAGATCTACCGGCTTGGCTTCGTGATCTACACGGTCGCGTCGCTGCTGCTCGCCGTCGACTGGATGCAGGGCCGCGACGGGGCGATGTACCTGATCGGGCTGCGGCTCGTGCAGGGCGTCGGCGGCGCCTGCCTGCTGGCCAACGCGGCGGCGATCATCACCGACGCGTTCCCCGCCAACCAGCGCGGAATGGCCCTGGGCATCAACAACATCGTCGGCGTGAGCGGCTTCTTCATCGGCCTGGTGCTCGGCGGAGTGCTCGCTCCGATCAACTGGCGGCTCGTATTTCTGATCTCGGTGCCGGTCGGGATCTTCGGGACCGTTTGGGCCTACCGCAGCCTGCGTGAGCTGAGCTCGCCGAAGGCGGCGCCGATCGACTGGTGGGGCAATGCGACGTTCGCGCTCGGCCTGATCCTGATCATGACGGCGGTCACCTACGGCATCCGTCCGGCCGGCGGGCACCCGGTCGGCTGGGGCAGTCTGCGGGTGCTCAGTCTGCTCGGAGCCGGAGCGGTGTCCCTGATCGCGTTTGTGATCGTCGAGCGCCGCTCGCACGATCCGATGTTTCGTCTGCCGCTGTTCCGGATCCGCGCGTTCACATTCGGCACGCTGTCGACCTTCCTGTCGTCGCTTGCGCGCGGCGGGCTGATGTTCATGCTGATCATCTGGCTACAGGGCATCTGGCTGCCCCAGCACGGCTACGACTTCACGCAGACCCCACTGTGGGCCGGTATCTACATGCTGCCGCTGACCGTCGGGCTATTGTGCGCGGGGCCGGTCTCCGGCTACCTGTCCGACCGCTTCGGCGCGCGGCCGTTCGCCACGGCGGGCATGGTGCTGACGGCGGTTGGGTTCGGGCTGCTGCTGCTGCTACCGACGGACTTCTCCTACGCGACCTTCGGGCTGATCCTGCTGCTAATCGGGCTCTCGATGGGGCTGTTCGCCTCGCCCAACCGCGCCGCGGTGATGAACAGCCTGCCGCGCGGCGACCGCGGGGCGGGAGGCGCGATGAACCAGACGTTCCAGAACTCCGCCCAGGTGCTGTCGATCGGCGTCTTCTTCACGCTGCTGATCATCGGGCTGGCATCCACGTTGCCTCAGACGATGAGCGCCGGTCTGCAGGCCCACGGCGTCTCCGCCGCCGCCGCCCACCGTGCCTCAACGCTGCCGCCGGTGTCGATCCTGTTCGCCGCGTTCCTCGGCTACAACCCGATCCAGCACCTGCTCGGGTCCCACCTGCTCGCCGGGCTCTCGCCCCGCAACCAGTCGATCCTGACCGGCCACTCGTTCTTCCCCAACCTAATTTCCGCGCCGTTTCACAATGGACTGCATGCGGCGTTCCTGTTCGCGATCATCGCGTGCCTGATCGCCGCCGCGGCGTCGCTGATGCGCGGCGGCCACCCCGCCCACGACGGCGACCCTGCACCCGCCGGCGCGCCCACCCCCCGCCGCCTGCTGGCGGCCGAGCCCGAAGAGCAGCACGCACTTTGAGTGGCCGATGGATCTACGACGCTGATCGTCGATCCGTTTCCTGACATTACCCCCAATACTCAACCGCGCATTGGGCTACTTTCCTTGTGGGGCCTCCGCAGGAGGGCAGAATGACGAGGTGTCCGCGATATGGCCTGACGACATCATCGGCGGGGGTGCGGTTCTCGCGACGGTCGGAATCGCGTGGCTGGCCTTGGCCAGGGATGCCCTGCGCCGGTGGCCGAGCGAGCGCTGGGCGACACGTCGCGCAAGGCAAGCGGAGGCTGCCTCGATCGAGGCGTCACTAGAGATCGAGGCGTTTGCACCGGAGAAGGTCCGGGAGGCCGTTCACGAGATCCTGGCGTTTGCGACAGCGGTGTGGACGGGGACGGACGAGCCGATTCTGGAGTCTCACGCCGACGCGGGCGTGATCAGAGCTTGGGCCCTCTCGCATGGCTCGGACACCGGGACGCACGTCGAGGGGCGACCGCGCGTTGATCTGCTACGCGTGGTCAATCGCGCGGGCGATACCGAGGATCGCGTGTCGGTGAGGGTTCGCGGTCGAGTACATCAACATCAGCATCCATCCCTCTTGGGCCGCATACCGTCAGGTTCGATGAGCGCTGGACGCTGGGTCGAGACGGAGAGGGCTGGGAGCTGCTGGAGTTCGACGCTGACCCCCTGGCAAGCGAGTTGCTGCGCGGGCAGGTGATCCCGGCGGAGTGGGCAGACCAGGAGCGGCTCGGTGAACGAAGCCTGGCCGAGCTCGCCCACGATGATCACCCGGGCGTTCTTGTAAGTGAGCTAGCTGATGATGACGCGCCCCCTTACAGGCAGCTGCTTGATCTCTCAGTCGTCGACGGCCGCTTCGTACCTCTCTTCGTCCAATCGACGCTCCGCCACCTCATCGATGCGTGGGAGCAGGCAACAATCGCTAGCGACGAGGCGCTGTCATTGCGAGTTTCGCCCGAGGCGTACGATCAGCTCCTTCATCCGCGCGGCGGCAATGTCCCCACGCGCTTGGTGCTACGCGATGCGACGCTGCGCGCCTGGAGACCGACGGGTGTCGAAGTTCGCCCCGAGCCAGCACGCATCGTGATCTTCC
This sequence comes from uncultured Solirubrobacterales bacterium, assembly GCA_963810015.1. Classification (GTDB taxonomy): domain Bacteria; phylum Actinomycetota; class Thermoleophilia; order Solirubrobacterales; family Solirubrobacteraceae; genus Palsa-465. Next base: position 88,747 of record CAWEMC010000024.1, on the reverse strand, counting down.
TGCGCGTCTCAGCCGTCCGCTACCTGATCAACACTGCCGATGGAAGCCACCTCGCGGGGAGCCTCGAATACCAACACGAGATCAGGCTCCACTGGACGCTTGAGCTGACGGAATCGGCGGAGGTCCCCTGGCGCTTGGTCGCGAGCAGCAACCCTGCGGCCGACATGCCCGGAACCTGGCCCTAGGATGCGGCCTCGCCGACGACCTTACGCAACCGGAAAAGTGCTTGATACAAAGTGCCCGCGATGGCGGTCAGATCCGAGAGCCGCATAACCATTGCCGGCAGTGTCCCTGAGGTGTGGGCGTATGTCTGCGACGTTGAACGCTGGCCGGAGTGGGCGCCAACGGTTCACGAATGCTGGGTTGCCGGCGGGGCTCCGCTTCAGCCCGGCTCGCGGGTGGAGCAGCGGGCCAAATTGATATTCGGGGCGACTCGCTACCGGGCCCAGAACGTGACCGCGGTCGAGGCGCCCCGGTGCGTGGCGTTCGCCGGGCCGATGGGCACTTCGGCGGCGCGCTGGGGCATTGAGCTCGAGCCGATGGACGGTGGCCAGACCGACGCCATGATGTGGGTCGAGGTCGACCTCAGGAGCGTCATGCGCGCGATCCCCGGCCGTGTTCTCGGAGGCAGGATCCAGCGCGTAATGGATATCGAGATGGCAGCGATCAAGGCCGCGGTCGAGTCCGCTACGCCGAGTGGCTCAGATTCCTAGCTGCGGGTGGGCGCCACACCGTGAGCCAGATCGACAGTACGCGAGAGCACCTGATCGAGACCTACCGCAAGAAGGCGAGGCACTACGACATCACCTCCCGGTTCTACCCCGTGCCCGGCTATCCTCAGCGGGCCCAGCGCCTCCGGGCCGTACAGGCACTCGGGCTTCGCCCGGGTGACACAGTGGTCGAGATCGCATGCGGCACGGGTTTGAACTTCCCGCTGATCGAGCAAGTGATCGGTCCGCACGGCCGGATCGTCGGCGTCGATCTGACCGACGCGATGCTCGCTCAAGCCCAGCATCGGATAGAGACCAATGGCTGGAGCAATATCGGCCTCGTGCAAGCCGACGCGGCCGTGTTCGACTTCCCAACCGAGGTCAACGCGATCCTGTCCACATACGCCCTGACGCAGGTGCCTCAATGCGCAGATGTCATCGCCCACGGCGCCGCGGCACTCTCCCGCGGTGGGCGCTGGGTCGTGCTGGATCTCAAGGTTCCCGACATCGCGCCTCGGTGGCTAGCGCAGCTCGGAATCGCAGCTGTGCGGCCGTTCGGCCGCATAGACGAGTGGATCGCGCGCCGCCCGTGGGAGGTGATTCGGGCAGCTATGCACGATAGGCTGGCCGATCCCTCCTGGACCGAGTTGTTCTTCGGGTCCGCATTCCTCGCTGCCGGATCCCGCGGCTCTCGGGCCGTCGATGAACGAGCGCAGGGGAGCGGGCCATGAGTGTGACGAGCCGAAGTTGAGATCGCTCGCTGGGCTCTAGACCTTCTCGGCAACGAAAGCGATCTTGCGCACTCGACCGTCGCGCAGCCAATCGCACCAGAGAAGGTGAGCGGCCAACAGCTCCTCCAATGCGCGATGCCCGATCTGCGGGGCAATGTCCCCAGCGTCGGCGGCAAATGCGTTGACGAGCGAGTCCGCCACGGCCCGGTGGGACTGAGTGCATTCATCCTGCCAGCGAACAACGAGCCCAACTCGGCCTAGAAAACCGAGCATCTCTTGGAGAGGGCTCAGCCAAACTGTGTCGGCGTCGGGCATCCTTGCGCGCTCCGTGTCTTTGAGGGGCGGGCCAGCTTCCATCGTGAACGCGAACCGCCCACCGAGCCTGAGCCCCCTGGCTATCTCCCGGAGGAGCATTTCCTTTTCCGGAAACGCAAGCATGGCCTCGAGTAAGAGCACAACATCGAACTGCCCGCGAGGGATCGGGGGGATCCGGGCGACCTCGAAGCGACAGGGGAGATCGCCGGCACGCTCACGCGCGATCTCGATGGCGCTGGCGCTGAGGTCCACCCCCAGATAGGCGCAACCCAGCTTCCGAGTGATGAACCGCCCGGGACCGGCCACTCCGCAGCACAGGTCGAGCACCGAGCTGCCGCCTGCAATGCCGGCCTGGCGCGCGAGGGCGAGGATCTCCCCGGCACGCATGAAGCTTTCCTGGTCGACGAATTCGCCGGGCCCGTACGCGGCAACGCGTGCTCGCTGCAGGGCCCGCTCGAATGGCGCGCGTTCGTCCTGCTTCACGGCGACGTCAGCACGGGCCGATGCGCGCAGGATCTCTGAGCCAGTCCATCGTTCACCCATCCAACAATGACAGCCGTCGGGCGGGAAGTCTTTGCATCGCGGCGGCGTCATGGGGCGTATGGAGGCAAGCGCACGGTCGCTGAGGGTGCCGCACTCCGAACGCGCAGTGCGAGCGGTTCATGCCGGACCGCTGGCTGGGCTGATCGCCCAGGTGCTGCTCTTGGCCGTGCTCGCTGCCACGGTGGGCCTCAACGCCAGAGGCTGGATCGTCGGACTTGCCTGCGGCGTGATCATCGACGCGGTCCTGGCGCACGGCCTCTCCCGCCACAGCTCTGAAGGGCTCGGACCCGGCGATTGGGTGACGCTTACTCGGGCGTCGCTCGCCGTCGGCGTCGCCGCGCTGGTCGCTGACTCGTTCGCCCATGCGGCTCCCGTCACGCTGCTGGTATCAATCAGCGCGCTCGCACTCGCGCTCGATTTCGTAGACGGACTGGTCGCGCGCCAAACGAGCGCGACCGCGACGTTCGGCGCGCAGTTTGACGGTGAAGTCGACGCTTTCCTGATCCTCGTCCTCAGTGTTTACGTCTCCCGCTCGGTCGGTGCGTGGGTACTCGCGATCGGCGCCGCGCGCTACGCGTTCCTGGCCGCTGGGTGGGCGCTGCCTTGGCTGCGCGCGCCGCTGCCGCCGCGCTACTGGCGCAAGTTCGTCGCCGCCACACAGGGAATCGTGCTGACCGTCGCGGCGGCGAACATCTTGCCGGAGCCACTGATTCAGGCGGCCCTCTTTGTTGCCCTCGCTCTTCTCGCCGAGTCGTTCGGCCGAGATGTATGGTGGCTGTGGAGCCACCAGACTGCCATGCAAACTTCAGCAGCCGCGGTCGCGGACCCACCCAAGCTTGGCCCCGCAGTCGCCCTCTCCCCCGGACAAAGATCAACCCGCAGCCGGGTGCGGATGGCGATTGGCGTCGTGCTCACGATCATCGCCGCGCTACTCGTGTGGGTCGCCCTCGTCGCTCCCTACGAGCCGAAAGCTCTCACGCTGAACGCGTTCTTCAGGATCCCGCTCGAGGGCCTGATCCTGATCGCAGTGGCTGCCGTCCTGCCCCGCATCCCTCGGCGCATCCTGGCCGTGACCTGCGGACTGGTCCTCGCGGCGGTGATCGTCCTGAAGGTCATCAACTACGAGATGTTCACGCTCTATGACAGGCCGTACGACCCACTCGGAGACACGACTCAGCTCGGGAACGGGATCGAGACGTTGCGCTCCTTGGTCGGTGGTACGGAGACGAAGCTGATCGAGGTCGGCGCGGTGGCAGGCACCATCGCACTGATCGTCGTGCTGACGCTGGCGATACTGCGGCTGACCCGGGTTGCCGCCGACAACCGCCGCTGGGCGCTGCGGACGGTCACGGGGCTCGGCGCGGTCTGGGCACTCTTCTGGGTTTTCGGCGCGCAGCTCATCTCCCACACGCCGATCGCCTCCACGCTTTCCGCCAGTCTGGTCGTTAAGGAGGTCAATGCGATTCGGGCGGACATCCACGACAGGAGCGTGTTTGCCGCTGAGATCAAGTACGACCCAATGGGCCATATTCCCACCAGCCGGCTGCTGACCGCACTGCGCGGCAAGGACGTCCTGCTCGTGTTCGTGGAGGCCTACGGGCAGCAGGCGGTGCAGGGGGCGTCTTTCTCGCCGGAGGTCGATGCTGCGCTAGCCGAGGGGAACAAACGGCTGAAGAGCGCCGGCTTCTCCTCTCGCAGCGGCTTCCTCACCTCGGCGACGTACGGCGGCATCAGCTGGCTGGCGCACTCAAGCCTGCAGTCGGGACTCTGGGTCGACAATCAGGACCGTTACAACCAGCTGCTACCCGCCAAGCGCTTCACGATGGCCGCGGCGTTCAAGCAGGCCGGGTGGCGGACCGTCGCGGACGATCCATCGAACGACCGCCCGTGGCCGCAGGGGAAGGCCTACTACCACTACGACCAGGTCTACAACCGCTATCAGGTCGGCTATCACGGCCCCACCTTCACCTACGCGACGATGCCCGACCAGTACCTCTTCGCGGCGTTCAACCGTCTCGAGCTGGCGAAACCTCACAGGCAGCCGGTGTTTGCGGAGATCGACACGATTTCGAGCCACATGCCGTGGAACCGCATCCCAGAGGAGGTCCCCTGGAACCAGGTCGGCAACGGCTCGATCTACAACCGGGTTCCGATGATCCACGAGACGGGGTCGTTCTGGAACACCCCGGTCCGCGTAAAGGCCGCGTACGGCACGTCGATCGTGTACGCCTTGAACACGCTGACGTCGTTCGTCCAGCACTACGGCAAGAAGAATCTCGTGATGATCGTCCTGGGCGACCATCAGCCGCTTCCGATCGTCAGCGGGACTAATTCCAATCACGACGTGCCGATCTCGATCATTTCCCACGACCCGGCGGTGCTCAAGGACGTCGCCGTCTGGCATTGGTCGGAGGGCCTACGGCCCAGTCAGAACGCGCCGGTCTGGCCGATGAACGCGTTCCGCAACCGCTTCTTCACCGCCTTCGACTCGCCTCCGGCGAAGCGGTAGCTCGCGGTGAATACGGACGGGCGGGCCATGCGTGTTCCTGTCCCGACGGGGCGGCGCTGAAGGCCGGTGAGGTGATGGCGTGAGCAGATACGTACGCTCGTGGGGGCGCCTCGTGGGCGCGGCCGCGGTGCTCGGCGTCCTGGTGTGGCGGCTGGGCACGGGCCCATTCCTGGCGGGACTTCGCTCGATCGACGGCCCGACCCTGGCGGCGGCCACTGGCCTCGTGGTGCTGACGACCGTCTGTTCCGCGTGGCGCTGGAAGGCGGTGGCCGGTGGGCTCGACGTCGACATTTCGCTCCCGGCTGCGGTCGCGGCCTACTATCGCGCGATGTTCCTCAATCTCACTCTGCCCGGCGGGGTCGTGGGCGATGTGCACCGGGCGGTCAGTCACGGTCGGGAGGTGAGCGATGTCGGCCGCGCGGCGCGCGCGGTCGCGTGGGAACGCACCGCGGGGCAGGTCGTGCAGGTCTTCCTGACGCTGGCCGTCCTCCTCATGCTCCCCTCTCCAGTGCACTCGTCCATGCCGGTCGTGGCGCTCGCTGTGGCCGGCACGGCGATCTGCCTCGTGCTGCTGGTTTGGAGGCGCCCCGGCAACCCGCGGTCCGTCTGGGCGCGAACCCGGAGCGCGGTGGCCAGCGACATCCGGGACGCCCTCCTCGCCCGGCGGGCCTGGTTGCCCATCGTGCTGGCATCTGCAGTTGTATTGGCCGGCCACGCGGCCACCTTCCTGATCGCCGCGCGGACCGCCGGCGCCACCGCGTCGGTGCCGCGGATGTTGCCGCTTGCGTTGCTCGCGATTGCGGCCATGGTGCTGCCGAGCATCGGCGGCTGGGGCCCGCGCGAGGGCGCCACTGCATGGATCTTCGCCGCGGCTGGTCTGGGCGCGCAGCGCGGCGTCGCCACCGCGGTCGTTTACGGGGTCATGGTCCTCTTCGCCAGCCTGCCCGGTGCCGCCGTGCTTCTCGTCGTATGGTTCCGGGGCATCCGGGCCCCCACGCGGACCGAACCGCCGCTTCGGGAGCGAGCTGCTCATGCCTGACCGCCCGTACACCCTGTTGAGCTGCAGCATGTCGATCGACGGCTACCTCGACACCGCGATGCCGCGGCGCCTCGAGCTCTCCAATCAGGACGACTTCGATCGAGTCGACGCCGTTCGCGCGTCGTGCGACGCGATCCTGGTGGGCGCGGCCACCGTACGCAACGACAACCCGCGCCTCGTGGTGCGCTCGAAAACGCGTCGCGACGAGCGGATCGCTCGTGGCCTCCCGCCGTCGCCGATCAAGGTCACCGTGACCGAGCGCGTGGAGCTGGACGCGTGCGCCGACTTCTTCACCGCCGGCGAGACCGAAAAGCTCGTCTATTGCGCCAGCCGACAGGTGATCGACGCGCGCTCCCGGCTCGGACCGATCGCGACCGTGGTCGACGCCGGCCAGCCGGTCGAGATGCGCACGATTAGTGAGGATCTCGCTGCTCGCGGGGTGGAGCGGCTGATGGTCGAGGGCGGGGGCAAGGTCCATACCCAGTTTCTGACCGACAACCTCGCCGATGAGCTGCAGCTGGTCGTCGCTCCCTTCTTCGTGGGCGACTCGCGGGCCCCGCGATTCGTGAGCGACGGGCGCTTCCCCTGGAACTCTGGGCGCCGGGCGACGCTTGCCGCGGTCCGCCAGATTGGGGACGTGGTGCTGCTGCGCTACGCGCTCTCGCCGCGCTTTCAGAACTACTGACCCTCGCGCCGTCAGCGGGGTGACATCAGGAGGTCGACGTGGTGCACGGTGACGGCGAGCTCTCCGGCGGCTGCCTGGTCCAGACGTCGGCGGCTATAGAGCTCGGCCTCGGCGGCGAGCTCGACTTCTTGTTCGCAGGCAGCGCCCACCCACCCGCTGAGCCACTCGGCTGCCAGGGTGGCTTGAGCGGCGCCCAGTCGCCAGGGGCTGGGCCGGACGAGAACGTCGGCCCCCAGCCGGCCGAACAGCTTGACAGCAAGCGCAACGGCGTCGGGGCCGAGCTGACGGCCCCGCTCGGTCATCCGGCGTTGGTGGTCGTCGAAGGCGCGGACCACCCGGCGATCCAGCGGATCCGCCGGGATCAGCTCGACACGACCGACGACCGACAGGGTCAGCAGCATCGGACACCCGGCGCCGGCACCGAGGGCGATCAGCCCGGCCAATTCATCCTCAGTCAGCAGGTCGAGCAGGGCGGAGGCGGTGATGAGGGTTGCGCCGGCGAGGTCGCCTGGGTGCAGCCGGGTGATGTCGGAGTGCTTCGCCTCGAGGGTGATCGCGGCCCCGTCGGCGGCGGGGCCGGGAAGGTGGGTGGCGGCGATCTCCACGAGGTCTGCGTCCCGGTCGTGCACGACCCAGTGCTGCGGCCCGGGAAGGAGCGGCGCCAGCCAGCGGCCCATCGCGCCGGTGCCGCAGGCGAGATCGTGAATCACCCAGCCTCTGACCGCGCTGGACCGACGCCGCAGGTGCTCAACGAGGTCGCCGGCCCGGGCCGCGGCGTCCGCGGGCTCGCGGAGGGCAAGCCATTCCCCGCTGACCCGGATCCCCGGCGCAGTCATCCCCACCCCCCGGCGAGGACACCGGCGATGACGGACGCGGTGGCAGACCATCCGAGGAGCGACTCACGCCGCTGGCGGGCGGCCAATCGCAACCGCCGTCTGAGCTCAGGGTCGCTGAGCCACGCCCGGAGCGCCTCGCCGAGTGCCGCTGGGTCATCGGGCGGGACCAGCAACCCAGGCCGGGTGCCGCCGGCGCCGTAGCCCATGGCCTCCGTCACCCCGCCGACATCGGTCGCGACCACCGGCAGCCCGCGGGCCAGAGCCTCCGTGACGACCATGCCGTACGTCTCGGCCCGCGACGCCAACACAACCAGATCCGCGGCGGCGTAGCGGCGGTCGAGATCGGAGCCGGCGCAGGGTCCCGGGAACGACAAGCGGTCAGCGAGGCCGTGCGCGAGGGTGCGCCGGCGGAGATCCTCCACGAACGCCGGATCGCGCTCGACGCTGCCCACGCACAGGCACTCCCAGGACAACTCGGAGATCGACAGCAGCGCCTGGACCAGCACATCGTGGCCTTTCTCGAAGATCACGGCGCCGACGCACAGCAGCGCACCGCCGGCGTCCGTCCCGGGCGCGAGATCGGCAGCGTCAACTCCGGGGGCGGCGACGTGAACTCGGTCCGGCGCCAGCTCGTAGAGCCCCAATAGCCGACTCCTGCTCCACTGGCTGGTCGTGACGACGGCGGCAGCGGCCCGAAGGACCGCGCGCTCGCGCCTCCGGGTGTCCTCGCCGACCGTAGCGGCCGGGCGGTGACCCAGCGGCATGTGCACGAGCACGACCAGGCGCAACCGGGGCGCCTGAGTTACAAGAACCTCCGGAGCCGTCGAGGCGACCAGTCCGTCGAGCAGCGCGAGGGCGCCGTCGGGGATCCGTTCGACGACCCCGGCGAGGGCGGCGAGCGCCTCGGCGTCGGGTTCCGGCCACCGGCCGGGTACGGCGTGCTCGTGCAGCGACCAGCCGAGAGTTTCCAGACCGCGGCAGACTTGGCGGTCATAGTTGTTGCCTCCGCTCGGCCGCGCGGGATCGTCGATGCCGTCCGGTACAAGGACATGGACAGCCGTCACAGGGGCCGTTCGTAGCTCGCCGAGGCGATGTGCGACTCGTGCAGGACGACAATCAACCCGTCGAGCTCCCGAGCGGCGCTGCCGAGGGCTCCGGCGTGCACGCGGTCGGCGAGTCGGTCCGCAACCACTCGAGCGAGTGCTTCGGTCGTGGTGTTGATGCCCGTGAACGCGGGGTCGTCGTCGAGGTTGCGGTACGAGAGCTCGGCCACCACGGCGTGGAGCTCCTCGGCCGCCCGGCCGATGTCGACCACGATCCCATCGGCGTCGAGGTCCGCACGACGGAATGTGGCGTCTACGACGTACGTCGCGCCGTGCAGGCGCTGCGCGGGCCCGAATGCCTCGCCGCGAAGGCTGTGAGCAATCATCATGTGATCGCGGACGGTGACGGTGAACACGCTTTAGTCCCCGTCGTAAGTGATGGTGTGACACAGGGCGGACAGGCTCCCCTCGACGAGCCGCGCCATCACGTCTGGCAGCTCGTTGAACGATGACTGACCGGTGAGGAGGGCGTCGAAGGCAGGGTCGCGCAGCAGGTCGAGTGCCAGGGCCAGCCGGTCGGCCGTCGTGCGCCGCCCGCCGTGGGCCGGGGAGAGCGTGGAGACCTGGCTCGCGCGGATGCCCAGACGACGCGTGTGGAACGCGCCTCCGAGCGACAGCCGGACCTCCCTGTCGCCGTACCAGCTGAGGTCGATTACCGTACCCGCGGGCGCGAGCAGCTCGAGCGACCGCTGGAGACCAGCGGACGTCGCGCTGGCGTGCACGACCAGGTCCCGACCATCGGCGGCGTCGGCAGGTAGAGCGAAGTCGACGCCGAGCGCGGCCGCGACCTCAGCCCGGCCGTCATCGATGTCGACGAGCGCGACGTCCGCTGCCGGGAAGCGGCTGAGCAGGCGCGCGACGCAGCAGCCGACCATCCCGGCGCCGACGACCGTAACGCGGTCACCGAGCAGTGGTCTAGCGTCCCACAACGCGTTGACCGCGGTCTCGACGGTACCCGCGAGCACGGCCCGAGAGGGCGGAATGCCTTCGGGGACGACCGTGACTGCGCGAGCCGGCACCACATAGGCGGTCTGGTGCGGGTACAGGCAGAAGACCGTTCGGCCGCGCAACTCCGGCGGTCCTTGCTCCACGACGCCGACGTTGAGGTAGCCGTATTTGACAGGACCGGGGAACTCCCCCTCCTGGTACGGTGCCCTCATGGCGGAGTACTGGCCCGGGGGCACACCGCCGCGGAACACCAACGTCTCGGTGCCGCGGCTGACGCCGGACCGCAAGGTGCGCACCGTTACCTCATCGTGGCCTCGCTGGGGCAGTGTGACTGGTCGGATCTCCCCGCAGCCCGGCGCGCGGAGCCAGAACGCGTGTGCATCGACCTTCACGGTGTTCGGATCCTACGTCGGCGGCGGATGAGAGACGATCGTCAGCTTGACCCGACCGAGCTGGGGGATCACATCGACCGGCTGTACCGCGCAGCATGGGGCTTGTGCGGCTCGCGCGAGGACGCCGAGGACCTTGTACAGGACACGTTCGCAAACGTGCTTCGCAAGCCGCGTTTTGTTCGATCCGAGGACGACATCGGCTATCTGCTGCGGGTGCTACGGAACACGTTCTTCAGCCAACGGCGTGCTGCGGGGCGTCGCCCGCAGACCGCGCCCCTGCCCGACGAGCTGGACCTGGTCGAGGATCCCCGCGCCGTCCGGGCCGAGTCGCGGGTCGAGTCGCGTGAGCTGTATGCGCTCATCTCGACGATGCCGCCAGACTTCCGCGACGCGTTGATCGCAATCGACCTGGTCGGCCTGTCCTACCGTGAGGCGGCGCGCTCGCTCCGTGTTCGTGAGGCGACGATCACAACTCGGCTTCATCGCGCCCGCCAGCGCTTAGCGAGATCGTTGGCCGTCGAGGGCGAGCTCGACGAGAACGGAGACTCGGCGCGGCGGCTCAGCGGCTGATGGCTGCAGTGACTTAGTCGCCGGCCCGGGTGGCCGGCCAGTTCGCGAGCTGATCGAGCATCCGCATGGGCACGGCTGACGCCGAGAGGACGCAGGTGTGTCCCGCGCGGCGCCACGTCACCACGGTCCGGCTGCCCAGGCTAAACGCCCGAAGGACGAAACCGCCCAGGTGTGTCACGGGCGCCGCCGGCTGGGCGAGTGCCGGCGCACCGATGATCGTGTAGGCCACGCTCATGCCCCGGCGCTGGTAGTAAACCGTGACCGCCGGATGCCCGCCAAGGCGGTCGCTTCGCTCGCCGACTGGCCGCCATCCGAGAGTTTCCGACCAGTTTGGGAAGTACAGATCCTGAAGCCGCACGTCGAGCTTCACCCGCGGGTCGCCGGGGTCAGCGGCTGGGGCGGGATTGGACGGTCCGCGCAGCGCGAGCTCGGCTGCCTGCGAGACAGATGGCGAGCCGGGCGTTCCGCCCAGCAGGAGCACTGCTACCGCCGCTATAGCGAAGGCGAGCGCGCCGGCCAGTAGTGCATAGGCCGGCTTGGGGCGGCGCCGCGCGGCGCCGGGGGCGCGCTGAGCGTTAATGCCTAGTCGCAGCCGCGCCGGGGCGCGCTCAGCGGCGGCCTGCTGCAGCGCGTCGACGGCCGCCCGTTCGCGCGCATAGAGAGAGCGTAGGTGCGGTGAGCTTGCGATCCAATGCTCCACCGCCGCCCGCCGGCTGGGATCGAGACTGCCGTCGGCAAGGGCCGAGAGTTCGCTCAGCGGCGTGGGGCTCGGGTCGTGTTCTTCTCGGTTGGCCATCTGCTTATTCCGTGGCCTTCCAGGTTACGACGGGCGTGCGCGGCCAAGCTTCACCATGCGAACCCGGGCCTAAAACCAGATGCTTGACAACCCCGCACCCCGCGACTAGGCTTGAACGGCTGTTCAAGTTCTTGATTAGGCATTCAGTCAACCGTGCGGACGTTCAACGTCCGGGGGGGCCGAGGCGCTCACACGGGTGAGTAAGTACTCAAGCCAGATCGGGAGAGGGACCAATGACAGACGTTTCGGGGCGCGATGGAGTCAGCCGGCGCGATTTCCTGCACGGCGGCGCGATGGGTGCGCTCGGGCTCTCGAGCGCCGCATTCCTGGCTGCCTGTGGCGGCACGCATGCCGCCACCGCGGGCACAACGAGCGCGACCAGCACGGGACCCACGGGTGGAGCCGCCGTCAAAGGCGGGACACTGCGGGTCGGCCTCGTGTCCGCCGGCAGCGCGGAGACGATCGACGTTCGCAAGGCGCTCAACTTCCCTGACTACGTTCGTCTGTTCAATCTCCTCGATCCGCTGTTCTTCGCCGCTCCCGGCGGCCTCGTCACGCCCGGCCTGTGCCAGGCGGCGCACCCGAACAAGGACGCGACCGTGTGGACGCTCGAGCTGCGACCCGGCGTGGAGTGGCAGGACGGCTCTCCATTCACGGCCGACGACGTCATCTACACGATGCAGTCGTGGCACACCAAGGAGAGCAACATCTACTCGCTGGCCGACTCGATCATCGATTACACGCGGCTGCGGAAGCGAGACAAGCTCACGGTCGAGGTCGGACTCAAGCACGGAATTGCCCAATTCCCCTCGACCACGTTCACGCAGAACTCGTCCGTGATCAAGAACGGAACGACGGACTTCAACAAGGTCATCGGGACCGGGCCGTTCAAGCTCCAGTCCTTCACACCGGGCTCGCAGAGTGTGTTCACCGCCAACCCCAACTACTGGGGTGCGCCGACTCCGTACGTGGACACGCTGATAATCGACTCGAGCTACGCCAACGACACCGCGCGGCTCAACGCGCTGCTGGCGGGAGACGTGGACATCGTCCCGACCGTCGCCCCCGCCCTGGCCAAGGCCAACGCCGCCTCGGGCCGGATCGTCCTTGGCAACGCCCCCGGCCCGGCCTTCATCGCGCCGACGATGATCGTCACCGAGCCCCCGTTCACGGACGTTCGGGTCCGCCAGGCCCTGCGGCTGCTCGCCGATCGCAAGGCCCTGGCGTTGGAGGCGCTCGCCGGCTACGGGACGCCGGGCAACGATCTCCCTGGCCAGACCCTTCAGTTCTGGGCCGGCGACTTCAAGCGTCCCCACGACCCTGAGCAGGCGCGGTCGCTGCTGAAGGCGGCCGGTCACGAGAACCTGCCTCTCACCCTCTACACGTCGGACATCATTCCCGGCATGAACGAGACTGCGACCCTGTATGCGCAGCAGGCTTCGGCCGGGGGGGTGAACATCAGTGTCAAGGTCGTCGACCCGTCGATCTACTACAGCGCGGCGTCGCCCGGAGGCAACTATCTCGCCAAGACGTTCTCGCTCAACAACTGGACCACCGAGACGAGCTCGATGGCCCTGTTCTACCTCTCGGCGCTGTACAAGGACGCGCCGTATAACGAGACGCACTGGACCAGTCCTCAGGCCGACCAGTTGCTGTTCGACGCTCTCTCGGACACCAATGACGCCAGTGCTGAGCAGAAGTGGCACGCCGTGCAGCAAATGCAGTTCGACCAGGGCGGCTACATCGTCACCAACAACTTCAACTGGCTCGATGCCTACGCCCCGAAAGTTAGAGGGATTCAGACCACCTCCGCGGGGCCGTGTGACTATTACAACTTCAAGACTGCATGGCTGGCCACCTGATCGTCCGGGGATAGTGTGGCCTCGGTGTTCCCACTCGAGGAGGCGCTACCGGCCGGCGAGGTGCACGACGAGGTGCTGGACGAGTCCGACTCCGGAAGCTCGCCGATGCTGGCTTTCCGGACCCGTCATCCCACCGTCGCGTTCCTGATCCGGCGGGTCGGGGCCGGGCTGGCCACGCTGCTCGTGGCGACGATGCTGATCTTCGCCGCCGTTCAGGTGCTACCGGGGAACGTGGCGTCGGTCGTGCTCGGGCGCAATGCCACACCGGCGCGCGTGGCCGCCCTTCGCGCCGATCTTCACCTGAACGATTCGCTTCCGACGCGCTACGTGAGCTTTCTGGGAAACCTGGTGACCGGGCACCTGGGTGACTCGTCGGCCGCCCTGGCGCAAGGCCGCACTCTGCCGGTGTGGCAGGTGATCAAAGACCCGTTGCGCAACAGCCTCGTGCTGGCCGTGCTCACGATCATCGTGTACGTGCCGCTGTGCCTCTTTCTGGGGACGCTATCCGGCCTGTTCGCCGGCAGGAAGGGTGACCACGCGATCTCGCTGGGGGCGCTGAGCATCGGCGCGATGCCGGAGTTCCTCATCGGCACGCTCCTGATCGTCATCTTCTTCACGAAGCTCAACCTGCTTCCGCCCGTCTCCCAGATCACTCCGGGCGAGACACCGTTCTCGCATCCGAGCGGGCTGATTCTGCCCGTCTTGACCCTCCTCCTGGTCAGCACCGCCTTCGGCACCCGGCTGGTGCGCGCTTCGGTAGTCGAGGTGCTGCGGGAGGACTACGTGGCGATGGCCCGGCTGAACGGGCAGCCGGAGCGCAGAGTCATTGTCCGATACACGTTGCGCAACGCCCTCGGCCCCGGTATCCAGGCCCTGGCGCAGACGGTGCAGTATCTGATCGGCGGGATCATCGTCACCGAGAGCGTGTTCGATTACCCGGGGATCGGCAGCAAGCTCGTCCAGGCCGTGTCGGTCCGCGATGTCCAGGAAATCGCGGTGATCGCCGCGATCCTCGCGACGGTCTACGTGTTCACGAACATCCTGGCCGACCTGGCCGTGATGCTCGCGGTTCCGAAGCTGCGGACTCAAGCGTGAGACGGCTGGGCGAACGCATGCCTCGGGTGCTCACCACGCGGTCCGGCGCGGTCGGATTCACGATCCTGGTGTTCGTTTTCGCCGTGGCCATCTTCGGGCCGATGTTCGCCCCGCACGGCATCGCTACGCCGATCGGCGCTCCCGGACAGACACCGTCCGGCGCCGCGCCGCTCGGCACCGACTACCTGGGGCGCGACGTCCTGTCCCGGCTCCTGAACGGCGGACGGTCGGTGATCTGGATCGCGGGAGTGGCGACGCTGCTCGCGTACCTGATCGGGGTCACGATCGGACTTGTGGCTGGGTATATGCGGTCGATCGTCGACCCGCTGCTGATGCGCGGGGTCGACGTGCTGCTGGCCTTCCCGGCCCTCCTCGTGCTGCTCCTTCTCGTCGGGGGACTCGGGCCGCACGTCGGCGTGCTGATCGTCGGCGTCGCGCTCGTACAGCTCCCCGGGATCGCTCGGATCGTGCGCACTGCGACGCTCGAGATGTCCACGCGCGGATTTGTCGAAGCGGCCGAGGCGCGCGGGGAGTCGACCCCCTCGCTGCTGACGCGCGAGATCCTTCCGAACATCGCGCCGATCATCCTGGCCGACTTCGGGATCCGGTTCGGCTACTCGATCATCCTGATCGCGAGCGTCAACTACCTGGGCCTCGGCCTGGCTCCGCCCGCCGCAGACTGGGGCTTGATGATGTCCGAGAACCAGCAATTCATCGCGGTAAATGTATGGGCCGTGCTGGCGCCGGCGATCATGCTCGCGCTGCTGACGATCGGCGTGAACCTGGTCGCCGACGCATACGTCCGCACGCTGGGCCGGTCGACGTCCGTGAGGACTCGCCCCTCGATCCTGATGAGTCTCCGCACGAGGACGTGATGGCTCTCAGCGCTCCCGCCCCCGAGTCTCAGCCCCCGGTTCTCGACGTCCGGGGTCTCCGGGTCGAGACGGCGTCGGGTGCCCCAATCGTCGCCGACGTTTCGCTCCAGCTCGCGCCCGGTGAGGCCCTCGGCCTGGTCGGCGAGTCGGGTTCGGGCAAGACCACGACGGTCCTCTCGCTGCTCGGCTACACCCAGGCCGGCGCCCGGATCACTGCGGGCGAGATCGCGGTCAGCGGCGAGGCGATGGAGGCGAGCCGCCCGAGTCGCGCTCGCCGGCTGCGCGGCCGCCTGATCTCCTACGTCCCGCAGAACCCCGGCACCGCGCTGAACCCCTCGATGCGCGTCGGTCCGGCGGTCCTCGACATGTTGCGCGCCCATCTCTCGGGCGAGACGGCGCCGCGGCTCGAGGTCGCCGGATCCGCACTCGAACGGGCCGGGCTACCCGCCGACACCGGCTTTCAGCAGCGCTACCCGCACCAGCTCTCGGGGGGCCAGCAGCAGCGCGTCTGCATCGCGGTGGCACTCGTCTGCGAGCCGCCAGTGGTCGTGCTCGACGAGCCGACCACTGGGCTCGACGTCGTCACCCAGGCGCGGATCCTCGACGAGCTGCGCCGGCTGAGGCGCGATCACGGCATGGCCATGCTCTACGTGACGCACGACCTCGCCGTCGTCGCCGGGTTCGCCGACCGGCTCGCGGTCATGTACGCCGGAAGGATCATCGAGGAGGGGCCGACGGCCGAGGTCCTGCGTCGTCCCAAGCATCCTTACACGCGCGGACTGCTGACCTCGATCCCCGATCACGTCCACCCCCAGGAGCTCGACCCGATGCCGGGCGTAGCGGTGGGCGTCGGCGAGCACCCATCCGGCTGTGCGTTCGAGGAGCGCTGTGCGCTTCGCACCGACGCGTGCTCTGAGACGATGCCCGAGCTCCGGACCGTGCGGCTCGGACATCGCTCGCGGTGCCTGCACGCCGACGCCGTGACCGATCCCCCGGAGCGACCCGTCCGGGCCGCGGCGGCGAGCGCTCCCGGAGCGCCGCTCCTCGCGATCAGCGGCCTGCGCGCCGAGCACCGCGGCCGACACGGCGTCCTCACCGTGGCCCGGGAGGTCGAGTTCACGGTCGCCCATGGCGAGTGCGTGGCGCTGGTCGGCGAATCGGGGAGCGGCAAGACGACGATTGCTCGGACGATCGTCGGGCTGCACCCGATCGCCGCCGGGCGGATCACGCTCGGCGGGGAGGTGCTCGCGGGCGCGGCGCGGGTCCGCTCGCGCGAGCAGCGCCGCCGGGTCCAGATCATCTTCCAGAATCCGAGCGACGCACTCAATCCGCGTCACCAGGCCCGCAGCATCGTCGCCCGGGCGGCGCGGACGCTGCGCGGTCTGTCCCGGCCAGAGGCCCTGACGCAGGCCGACCAACTGCTCGAGCTCGTCCGCCTGCCGCGCGGCACGG
Organism: uncultured Solirubrobacterales bacterium; assembly: GCA_963810015.1. Classification (GTDB taxonomy): domain Bacteria; phylum Actinomycetota; class Thermoleophilia; order Solirubrobacterales; family Solirubrobacteraceae; genus Palsa-465. The sequence continues at coordinate 72,286 of CAWEMC010000024.1, read as the reverse complement.
GGGACCGGTATCCCGCCGAGCTGTCGGGCGGCGAACGCCAGCGAGTCGGGATCGCCCGAGCGCTGGCGGCCGAGCCGGAGCTGATCGTCTGCGACGAGATTACCTCCGCCCTCGACGTGTCGGTCCAGGCGGCCGTGCTCCAGTTGCTCGGTCAGCTGCGCGCCGAACTCGGGCTCGCCCTGCTTTTCATCACCCACGATCTGGGGGTGGTCGCGTCCGTCGCCGAGCGAGTGCTCGTTCTCGAGCGCGGCGAGCTCGTGGAGACCGGTGAGACGCTCACCGTCCTGCATGCTCCCCGGCACAGTTACACGCAACGCCTCCTCGCGGCGGCCCCGAGCCTCCACGATGCCCTTCACGGTGTCAGCCAGCCTGAGCAGCGCCCGGTTGAACATGGAAAATAACTCCACCCAATCCCGGGTCGCCATCGAGGACATCCGTCGCGTGGAACTGATCACGGCGACGCTCCACGTGATCTCCGCACGGGGCTTCGAACGTACGACGGTCCGGGATATCGCGAGTGCCGCCGGAGCGTCGGTGGGGAGCGTCAACTATTACTTCAAGAGCAAGGACGAGCTCCTCCGCGCCGCCGTCGCCGAGACGGACGCTCGGTTTCGCAGTCAGGTCAGAGAGGCGGTCGAGGATGCGCCTGAATATCCGGCCAAGCTCGCGCGCGTCGTGGATCTGTGCTTCCCCGACGAGGCAGCCGACGGTCCCGACTGGGCGGTTTTTGTCGACTTCTGGTACCGCGCCTCGCGGCAGTCGTCCTACCGCGCGATATTCGAGGAGGCGCACTCCGAGTGGATCGCGTTGCTCAGTCAGGTGCTGGCCGATGGCGCGGCGGACGGCGTGTTCTTCCTGAGCGCGGACCCGGGGGACGAGGCCCTGGCCTTCGCGTCGATGATCGACGGACTCGCGCTGTACACGCGCGTGACCAAGCACGTTGACGTCGAGACGGCGAGGCGAATCGCCAAGGAGCACGTCGACGCTCTGTGTCAGAAGGCGGCTCCGCGTCGCCGAGTGAAGCAACGATCGGATCTGGGGGTTAGACGATGAAGGCTGCTGTGTTCTTGGAACCTGGGGTGCTCGACGTCCTCGACCGTCCGGAGCCGACCGAACTCGCTCCCGACGACCTCCTAGTCGAGGTCGAGTGCTGCGGGCTGTGCGGGAGTGACGTCCACGCAATCGCCGTTCCCCCCGGCCACCCGACCGCCCCCAACACGATCATGGGTCACGAGTTCGTGGGGCACGTCGTGGCGCGGGGGAGCGGCGTCGAGGAACCTGCCCTCGGCACGCGCGTGGTGATCGACCCTGACCCCAAGTGCGGCTCGTGCGCGAATTGCCAGCGCGGGATGCCGTCGGCCTGCCTGCGGCTGCGCGCGATCGGCGTCTACCGCGACGGCGGCCTCGCGGCGCACTGTCGCGTCCCCGCGCGGGCCGCGTTCGAGATCTCGGAGAGCGTGCCCGCCTCCCTCGCGGCGATCGCCGAGCCCCTCGCGTGCGTCGTGCACGGCGTGCAGCGCAGCGCCGTGCAGCCGGGCGAGAGCGCCGTGGTATTCGGCGGAGGCTCGATTGGGTGCATGTTCGCGGCTCTGCTCAGCACCGCCGGCGCCTACCCGACTGTGGTCGTGGAGCCGGAGGCGCGCCGACGCGAGATCGCGCTGCGGTGCGGCGCCGACCACGCGCTCTCGCCGGAGGAGTGGGCGAGCTCCGGACGCGAGTTGCTGCCCGGAGGCGCCGACGTCGTGGTGGACGCGGTGGGATCACTGTTCGCGGCCGGGCTCGAGGCCGTGGCCACCGGGGGGCGCATCGTGCTCATCGGTATGAACTCGACTGCGCGCGCGGAGGTCGCGCAGAACGAGATCACCCGGCGCGGACTGTCCGTGCTCGGTTCCTACATAACGAACTTCACGTTCCCGACGGCGATCCGTGTGCTCGAGCGCGGGGTGCCCGACCTGTCGCCGATCGTCACCCATCGCCTCACCCTCGACGAGGTGCGCCATGGCCTGGAGCTGTTGCGGACAGGCGAGGCGCTGAAGGTAGTGATCGATCTCAATGGAAGCCGCTGGGCTGACAGAGCCGCGACCTCCTGACCCGGCACGGACTGTGAGCTTCCTGACCGCCGAGCTTCAATACGACCCGTTCGCCGAGCTCGGGGTCGAGGACCCTTACCCTCTCTACGCGCGCCTGCGGGACGAGGCCCCGGCCTACCACAACCCCGACCGGAACTTCTGGGCCTTGTCGCGGTTCGAGGATGTCCAGGCCGCCGCGCGCGACTGGGAGACGTTCTCGAGTGAGCCGTGCGTCGACCCTGACTACGTCGGAGTTCGGCTGCGCCTCAATAGCTTCCTGGACCTCGACCCGCCGATGCACGACCTGCTCCGGCGGATCGTGAAGGCCCACTTCACACCCAAGGCGATCAAAGAGTTGGAAGCGACCACCGGCGCTGTCGCCGAGGAGCTGGTCGGGACGTTCGTCGAGGCCGGCGAGGCCGATCTCGCACCGGATTTCGCCTGGGGCCTGCCGCTCAAGGTCACGATGACACTGCTCGGCCTGCCGCGGGAGGACTTCCCGTTCCTGCGAGACACCTTCGAGCTGCTGTGGCAGGACAACCGGTTGTGGATCGAGCCCGCCCAGGACGCGCCGTCGCGGGTGGCCGCCGCCCGGATCCACGAATATTTCGCCGCTCGGCTGCTTGAGCGAGAACGGCATCCCACAGGCGACGTGCTGTCGACGATCGTCCGGGCGCACGCCCCTGGGCTCGAGATCGACGTGCTCGCCGAGCTCTCGATCGTCCTCTACATCGCTGGGTACGAGACGACGGCGAATCTGCTCTCCAACTCGGTGCTGCATCTCGCCGAGCATCCCGAGCAGCGGGCGTGGCTGGCCGCCAATCCGGACCGGTTCCAGGATGCTGTCGAGGAGCTGCTCCGGTTTGACGCGCCCGTGCAGGTTCTGGCGCGCAACACGACGAAGCCGGTCGAGCTCCACGGTCGGCGGCTGCCGGCGGGAGCCCGTGTGCTCCTGCTCTACGGCGCCTCCAACCGGGACCCGCGACGGTACGACGATCCGGATCGGCTCGATCTCGGACGCCCGGTGCTGCGACACCTCTCCTTCGGTAACGGCATCCACCACTGCCTCGGGGCACCCTTGGCTCGCCAGGAGGCGAGGGTCGCCCTGGCCACTCTGCTCGCCCGGGTCCCCGACTACGTGATCAGCGGGCCGGTGGTGCGAAACACGAACATGGTCTCGACGCGGGGCATCGTCTCGCTCCCGGCGAGCGTCTCCGCGAACGCGAAGCTGTAAGACCTCGATCTTGTGACGGGGGGATGTCGGCGCCGCGCGCCGTGACGGTGTCGGCGCCGCGCGCCGTGGCGGCTGCCTGCTGGCGCCGGATCTGCGAGTCGGAGTTGGTCCAGTAGATGTGCCCCTCGTGGACCGCTACACCGGCCGGGTGTGTGGTCGAAAGGAATGCCGGCTGCACACCAGGCCGCCACCCATATACAAAACCCGTCTCATCGGATGCCTTTCGTCGCTAGCAGGCTGCAGCTTCCTGGGACGTGGGCATCGCGACAATGGGAACCTCCCTAGGGTTTCCACCAGTCTTTGCTGGGAGCGCTCAGCTAGCGGCGTTGAGTTCGGCGTCGAGCTCGGCCAGGTGACGCGCTCGGGCGGCGTCGTCGAGGAACGACGCTTCGAAGCTGTTGCGGGCGAGCTGGACGAGCACGGTGTCGTCGAGCTCGAGCGCTTTTGCAACGCCGGCGAGGTTCTCGCCTACGTAGCCGCCGAAGTAAGCCGGGTCATCGGAGTTGACGGTCGCGCACAGTCCATGCTGCAGCAGCTTCGCCAGCGGATGCTGCTCGAGCGTGTCGACAACCCTCAGCTTCACATTCGAGAACGGGCAGACAGTTAGCGGAATCCGATCAGCCTCGAGGCGCTGAACGAGGCGACGATCCTCCAGGCAGCGCACGCCGTGATCGATCCTCTCCGCGCCGAGCACATCGAGTGCTTGCCAGATGTACTCGGGTGGCCCCTCTTCGCCGGCATGTGCAACGGCACGGAACCCGGCGTCGATCGCTTGCTCGAATACGTCGCGGAACTTCCGTGGAGGATTGCCAACCTCGGCCGAATCGAGCCCGACGCCGAAGATCACGTCGCGGTGCGGAAGCGACTGTTCCAAGGTGGCCACTGCGCTGTCGACCGACAGATCACGCAGGAAGCACATGATCAGGTGCGAGGTGATCCCGAGCTCGCGCGCCTCGATTAAGGCCCGATCAATTCCTCGCACGACTGTTTCGAACTTCACACCGCGAGCGGTGTGGGTCTGCGGATCGAAGAAGATCTCGACGTGACGAACGCCCTGGTCGCGTGCGCGGGCCAAATAGGTGGTGGTGAGCTCGTAGAAATCCCGCTCGTGGATGAGCACCGAGCACGCCTGGTAATAGACATCCAAGAACGACTGCAGGTTGCTGAACCTGTAGGCGCGCCTGACCGCATCGGCGCTGGCGTACGGGAGGCGGACGCCGTTGCGCTGACCGAGCTCGAACATCAGCTCCGGCTCGAGCGTTCCCTCGATATGCAGATGCAACTCAGCCTTGGGCAGCGTCAAGGGGTCGATCATCAAGCGGGCACCGGAATCGGCAAGTAGGTCAAGATCTCACTCGGCTGTAACCGCGGCTGGGATGATCGTTGACAGCTGGAATCGCGAGCGGATTCCGAGCTTGCGGTAGGCGCTGGTGAGGTGCAGCTCGACCGTCTTCTCGGTTACGAACAGGGTTTGGGCCACCTCTCGGTTGCTCATGTCGCGGACGACGAGATCGCATACGCGCCGCTCGGCCGGGGTCAGCGCAGCGACGCCGGTGAGCTCCAGAGGAGGCGGGCGGCCACCCCCGGCCCCGAGCTCGCCACGAAGTCGTTGCGCGAGCGCGGTGGCACCGCATGTGAGCGCCTGGTCGATCCCGAGGCGAAGCATCTCGCGCCCGTCGCGGCGCCGGCGGCGGCTGAGAAGCTCGGCTCCCAGGTCCGCGTACGCGTAAGCGAGCTCGAGACGCGCCTGTGATGGTGTGGCGACGGCAACCGCCTCCTCGAGCAGGCTCAGACTCGCGACGCCTTGGGTCAGGGTCCCGGCTGTGCGCAACGCCCGAGTGAGAGCGCGGGGCGCGCCGAACCTGCGTGCGGCGGCCAGCGCCTGAAGCGCGAGCTCATCCGCCTGAGGCTGTTGGCCGATCTCGGCTAGCGCCCGCGCAGCGCTGGAGCGCCAGTCGGCCGGCCGGGCGGTCCCGTAGCGGGCGTGCAGCTCTCGGCAGTGCAGCAGATCTTCCAACCCCCCGCGCACATCCCCCAGCGCGATGCGGAGGTTGCCTCGGCTGGTGAGGAACTCATCCACAAAGAGCCGCTCGCGGGCTAGGCGCTCGGGGTCGCGGTCGATCAGCGCCTTGGCTTGTTGCACCTCTCCACGCTCGAGTGCAGCCTGGACCGCCACGGCGACCACCCGCGGGGCGTAGAAGTGGTCGGTTCCGGCCAGCTCGAGCGCGGTCTGCGAGTCCAGCTGCGCCTCGCCGACCTCTCCGCGCTCGAGCGCCACCGAAGCGCGCTGCGTGTGGAGGTTTGCGATCCGGGTGCCGAAGCCAATCGCGCGCGCGGCTCGGAACGCGACGTCCAGCCAGCGTGACGCACTCGTGTAGCGCTCGCTGACGATCAGGCTGTCCAATCCGACACCGAACGCGAACGGGTCGCTGGGCGGGACGAGCGGCAACAGCAATTCGATCCTGTCGGCGAGCGGCGCGGCCTCCTCGCCCCGAGCCAGCGCTTCGGCGGCAGCGTGGATTTCTGCGATCGGCTCGAAGCGACCGTTGCCGGTGGCGTCGCGGCCGAAGCGCTCGAGCCACTCCGGTACAAGATGGCGCAGAGTCAGCTCCATTCGCACCAGGTCCACGAGTTCGGCCTCGAGCTCCAGGGCGGCCTCTCCGGCCGCCGGTTCTAGCTCGCCGAGGAGAGCCTCGAACGCGGCTCCGGCCGATCGGGGCTGGCCGGACGTGATCGCCGCGCGCGCCAGCCAGACGCCAGCTCGCGTCTGCAGCTGTGGGGGGGCGGGCTCGCGCAACACCGCGAGCAGATGGTCGTGGGCGCTTTCGAACGCCCGCGTCGCGACCTCGGTGCGGCCAAGCTCGCACAGCAGCTCCGGCCTGAGCTCGTCGCCCACCGGCTCCTGGAGCGCCCTACGAAGGTACGCCGCCGCGCCCGCGGGATCTCCCTGCTCGGCCGCTTTCGCCGCTGCCGCGCGCAGCGCCGCGATCGAGGATGGCTCACCGGTCGGAGCCGTATTGAGCAGCTGGGCGGCAACCCGTTCGGCCGGCGCGCTGACGGACTCGAGCAATCTGGCGGCCGCCAGGTGGCGTGCCGAGAGCTCCCCCGGCAGCAGATCCTCGTATACCGCCGCCTGGACGATCGGGTGAGCGAATCGCAGACGCTGATCGGGCGCGAACACGTCGGCGCGGACGAGAAGATCGGCCACGTGTGTCGTTTCGGTGGGGTCCAGGCCGGCTGTCCGCGCGGCCAGAGTCGCCTCGGCATCGCCGCCGAGGACCGCCACCGCCTGCGCGAGCGCGGTGGCAGACGGACCGAGCCGCTGCAGACGGTGCAGCATGAAGCGCGCCACAGCCGGCGGCCCGACCTCCGTCACGGTCGCTGCAGCGTCGGCGGTTGGGCGCACCTCCGCCGCCGCAAGTGCGCTCAGGAGCTCGTGGAGGAACAGCGGGTTACCGCCCGTGGCCCGGTGACAGGCTCGGCAGAATCTTTCGTCGGCTTCCGACCCGAGGCGGGCACCCACCAGGGCGGACGCGGCTACTTCAGACAGCCTGCCCGGCCGAAGCACCGTGGCGCCCGGGTCCTGGGAGAGCTCGCGCCACAGCGCGTCCGCCTCGGGGTCGGAGGGGCGGCCGGTGGCCGCGACGAGCACCGGTACCCCCTCCAGCCGTCGTGAGAGATAGGCGAGAAAGCGCAGCGACGGGGCGTCGGACCAGTGGCCGTCGTCGACCGAGAACATCACCGGTCCCTCGTCGGCGAGGTTGATCGTCAGCCAGTAAAGGCCATGCAGGACGCCAAACGTGTTGTCGTCCTGCGCGGGCAACAGCGGTGGGCCAGTCTGGTCCAAAAGACCAGCCGCCATCCTCGCCGAACCCGCGAATAACCGCTCTCGCTCGGCGTCGGCGAGCGCGTTGGTGACGGGCTCGAACAGCTGGCGCACGATGCCGAACACGAACTCGCGCTCGAGCACGGCTCCGCGAGCCTCGAGCACGCGCATCCCGCGTTCACGCGCGGAGCTTCGCGCGGCGGCCAGCAGCCGGCTCTTGCCCAGCCCCGGTGCCCCCTCGATCAGCATCAGACCACCGGTGCCGACGGATGCCCGCGCGATCGCATCCCCCACCGCCTCGAGCTCATGCTCGCGCTCGAGCAGCTGCGCGGTTGTGGGAAAGGACGCGAAGTGCACGCTGATCGGGGTCCCTCTCCCCGGCCCCTGAAAGAGGGTATCGGAGCTGTCCCGACGAGTGGCGCGGGCTCGGCAAACATTGGGGCAAACCCTCGGGGCCTCCCCATTGCCGTGCCAAGCCTGGCTGGTGACACTGCGGCCGTGTTCGCCAGCATGAGCGTGTCCCGGCAGAACAAGGCGTCGCTTGTTCGCTTCGTCGAGATGGTGTGGAACCGGGGCGCGCTGGAGGTGGTGAACGAGTTGGTCGCCGCCGACTACGTCGGACACTGCCCCGCCGATCCGGCGCCGGTGCTCGGGCCGACCGGCGTCCGACAGCGGGTCGCTGAGTGTCGATGGGCGGTGTCCGATCTGTACGTCAAGGTCGACGGCCTGATCGCCGAGGAGGACCGGGTGGCAGTCGCCTGGAGGGCAGCGGGCGCCCGAAGAGGTGACACCCATGCCGGCACCCCGGTGCGATACGAGGGGCTGTCGGTCGTGCGATTGCTGGCCGGCAAGCAGGTGGAATCACGCACGATCTGGTCGCGCCACATCAAGCCCGACCGAGGAGGACCGACATGGGACTCGGAATGACCAACCCGATCCACATCGCGCTGATCGCCTTGGTGCTGCTGCTGGTATTCGGAGCAAGACGGCTGCCCGAGCTGGGCCGCTCGCTGGGGACCGGCCTGCGGGAGTTCAAGGACTCGATCGGCGGCGCACACGACTCCGGGGCCCTAGGGAGTGAAGATGAGCGGGACGCCTAACCCGGGGATTGCGGGAGGCAGAGCCGCGCCGCGCCGGCAAAGCCTGGGGGAAACCCTGGGGGCCTCCCCATTGTCGTGTCGGCGTGGCGCGGGCAATCTGCCCCGCATGATCACGCGAGCGAAAGCGACACTGGTAGGCGCGTTGCTCGCGGCCGGCTTGTGGACCGCGAGCGCCGGCGCCGCGAGCGTCGCGTGGGCGTCGGTGCCGGTGGCCGCGGTGGCCCGTCACCCGCACCCCACCAGCCGAGCGTTGGGAGAGCTGGCCCAGCTGTCCGGTAAAGGCGGGTGCATCGTCGATCGCTCGACCCCCCACCGGGGGTGCGCGCCGGCTCGCGCGCTGCGCGGGCCGGGGCCGTTCGTCGGCTCGGACGCGATCGCGGTCAGCCCCGATGGGCGCAACGTGTATGTCGCGTCGTTCAAAAGCGACGCGATCGCGGTCTTTGAGCGAAACGCGCGGACCGGGAGGCTGAGCCAGGCCGCCGGCGCCTCGGGCTGCATCGCCGCCATGGGCGCCGGCGGATGCGCGCGCGCCGTCGGGCTCGACGGGCCCAACTCCGTGGCGATCAGCCCCGACGGACGCAACGTCTACGCCACCTCGCTGCAAAGCAACTCGATCGCCATCTTCCGGCGCAATGCAAAAACCGGCGCACTCAGCCAGCCGGCGGGCGCGGCGGGCTGCATCGCCGGCGTCGTCTCCCGCGGCTGCGCGAGCGCGCGCGCGCTACACGGCCCCGACGCGGTCGCCGTCAGCCCGGACGGGACTAGCGTCTACGTGGCATCGTTCACCGGCAGCGCGATCGTGGTGTTCGCTCGCAATCCGTCGAATGGTGCGCTGATGCAGCCCTCCGGCAGCGCCGGTTGCATCGCCCAGGCGCCTGGCGCGGGCTGCGCCCCGGGCATCGCGCTCGACGCGCCCGAGGGAGTCGCGGTCAGCGCCGACGGCACCAGCGTGTACGTCGCGGCGGCGGGCAGCGGCGCGGTGGACGTCCTGGCTCGCGACCAATCCACGGGGGCCCTGACGCAGGCCACCGATGGCAGCGGATGCATCGCGGGCGCGCTCGACGGCTGCGGCGCCGGCAGGCAGCTGAGCGGCGCGGACGCGGTCGCGATCGGCCCCGACGACCAGGACGTATACGTGACCTCAGCGTTGTCCAACAGCGTCGCGACCTTCGTGCGCACCGCGGGCAGCGGCCAGCTGGCCCAGTCGGCCGGCACCGACGGCTGCGCGATCTATCTGCTGGCCGTGGCCTGCTCGCTTGGCCGGACACTGATCGATCCCGAGGGGCTGGCGGTGTCACCCGACGGCGCCAATGTGTACACGGCGTCGTTCGCATCCGGCGCGATCGACGTCTTCGACCGGGACGGAGATCCTCCGACGCGTACCTGGGGAAGGTGCTTGACACGCTTACGCGCGAGGGGCTGCTCGACAACACGCTCGTGATCGCCACCTCGGATCACGGGGAGATGGGCACCTGCCATGGCGGCATGCGACAGAAGAACTTCAACTTCTACGAGGAGACACTCCGCGTGCCGCTGGTCTACTCGAACCCGCGCCTGTTCAAGCGACCCGAGGTGAACCGCTCGCTGGTCTCACACGTCGACTTCCTGCCGACGCTGGCAAGCCTGGTCGGGGCACCTGCGGACGCGCGCGATCGCTGGCAGGGCGTCGACTACTCCGCCCAGATCGTCGGTCGCCCAACCCGGCGGCCGCAGGACTACACGGTCTTTACCTTCGACGACTGGCAGTCCGGGCAGGCTAGCGGACCGTATCCCGACCCGCCCAACCACGTCGTCAGCATCCGCGAACGACGCTACAAGCTCGCCCGCTACTACGACGCCGACGGCAACGTGCCCGACCAGTGGGAGATGTACGACCTCAAGACAGACCCCCTCGAGCGCCACAACCTGGCCTACCGAGGGCGCAAGCGCACACCGGCTCAGGAGCGCGAGTACGCGCGGCTCAAGGCCAAGCTCGCGTACGTGGAGCGAACGCGCCTGAGGCCGCTGTAGGAGAGCGGCATCGTGCGGGTGATCAGACGCGCACTCGGCGCCACGGTCGTGGACCGGGGCGCATCTGGTCGCCGCCAGGCTGAGCCGCATGTCGACCCGTGGCGACGAGGCGCCGCCAGGGTTCCGGGCGGTGCTGCCGAACGACGGAGTGGCGCTCTACGGGAAGGCGGCCAGGTTCCGCCTGCGGCTGCTGACCAGCGGCGGCTTCTCGCCCAACGGGGTCCAGGCCCTGCTCCCCACCGACTTCTCCCGCTTCTTCCGCTTGCGTGCCCGCGGCGCCGACGGCCGAACCGTGCTGCTCACCCGCGCCGGCGTCAACTATCACCTACCTGGCGGTGTCATCCGCGTCCTTGGTCTGGCGAACCTCGGCCACAAGCAATCGCACTGCGACGAGTGCTACCAGGAGGACCACAACAACGAGATCGACATCATTCTGGACGGGCCGGGTCCGTGCGGCCGGTCATCGACGCGCTCCATGATCCGATGACCGTCACCTTCATTCCCTAGCTCCGCGCTGCGGGCGGACATCTGTCCGTACTCGGAGTGAGTCTTCCCCTACCCTCCGGGCGTGGCTGGTTTGTTCAAAGACGTCCGACTGCTCGGTCCGCCGACCGTCGACGGCGAGTACCTCGCGCTCGGCGACGAGGACGTCGTTCAGCTGCACGATTACACGCGGATCTACGCCGTGCCCGGCCTCTACGAGCACGTCGTACAGGAGCGGCTGCAGTGCCGCTCGCCCCATGTCGCAGCCGAAGGCTTTCTGCGGACTATTGCACGGCTCGGGTTGGAGGCAAGCTCGATGACGGTTCTCGATGTCGGCGCCGGCACGGGTTTGGTTGGCGAGCTCTTGCGTCGCGGCGGGGTGGGCCGGGTGGTTGGTCTCGACGCTTTGCCGGCGGGGCGTAGTGCCTGCAGACGAGACCGGCCTGGTGTGTATGCCGGCTACCTGGTCGGCGATCTCGCCTCGCGCGACTCGGAGCTCTTCACCGCGCTCCATGAGTACGCGTTCGGAGGGCTCGTGTCGGCGGGAGCATTCGGCGGCACTCACGCGCCGCCCGCAGCGCTGGTCAATGCGCTCGCGATTCTTCCCAACGGCGCCCCGGTCGCTTTTACGATCGACGAACGGTGGATTGAGGACTCGGACCCGGATGGCTTCGGCCTCGTGGTCGAGCGTTTGGTGGATGGGGGTGATCTCAAGGTGATCGAACGGACACGGTTTCGACATAGGATCACGACTACCGGCGAGCCGATCTTCTACGCGCTGCTCTTGGGCACAACCGGGTAATGGACGTGTCTGCGAGAGGTCACTAGGGCCGGGACCTATACCCCTGAGGCCCCGTCGATCAGCTACGGAGTTCCGGCCTTTGTCGTACAGCCCGTCGACTGGATTGAGTTTTTCCGGCAGTCAGTGAGCAGACGCTTTCGGCTCCCCAGACGGTGACCATCAGGGATACCGGCGTCGCCCCGCCTGAACTTTCTGGTCTGAGGTTCACCGGGCAGGGACACCGCAGCGCGACACTGCAGATCGCCAGCAACGACCCCGCCAGTCCGTCGACCGTGTCGCTGTCGGGTACCGGCGGCTCGCTACCGCAAGGGCCTCAAGGCGCGACCGGGGCGACGGGCGGCGAAGGGCCGCGAGGACACGCTGGTCAGGTCGAGCTCGTCACGTGCAAGACCTCGACGAAGGTGGTCAAGGGCCATCGACGGAAGGTGCGAAAGTGCACCACGAAGCTCGTCACCGGCCCAGTCAAATTCACGACGAGCCGCGCCGAGCGGGGCGCGACTGTCTCGCGCGGAGGGGTCGACCACGCCACCGGTGTGGCGATCCCGACCGGGACCGGCCGGTGGCAGATCGTGCTCACACATCGCCTCCGCGAACTGTGGCCTGGCCGCTACACCCCTACGCTCAGAGCGCGCCACGGTCAAGGTCGGATCGTCGAGCGAAGAAGGATCACGATCACCTAACGACCACTTCACGGGGTCGCGATATTCACGGCTCGGCTGGTCAAGTCGCTTGAGGTCGGTCAGTGCGCTGGCGGGGGAAGGCGTGTCCGACTCCGCGATCCTTCTTCGGAAGGACCGCGCTGTTGCAGCGGTTGGAGCGGACGATCGCGCCCGACTCACCGGCCGCGGCGCGCTCGCGGACTAGGTGCTTCCCTGATGCGAGCTCGCCGCTGCGAGCGTAGGGTGGGTGGGCATCGCATTGAAGCTGGGGCAAACAGGCATGACTGATCGAAGTGGTCCGTGGAGCGACATTGAGCGACAGGCGGCAGGCCCGTCTGTCAGAGCTCCAGACGGCGCCATCGTGTTGGCTGAGCGCGCTGAGCAGACCCGAGCTCGCCATCCAGACGAGAGTGGATGTGTCGATCGTGGAGGCGTTCGGATCGCGTGGGAGCGATACGGGTCAGGTGAGCGGGCGGTGCTGTTGATGCCGACGTGGGAGATCGTGCACTCACGGGTCTGGAAGTTTCAGATCCCATTTCTGGCCCAGAGCTTCACGGTGGTGACGTTCGATCCGCGTGGCAACGGGCGGAGCGACCGGCCGACCGCCATCGCTGCGTACGACCGCGACGAGCGAGCGCTCGATGCGCTCGCCGTGCTCGATGCCGCGGGCGTCGGGCGGGCGACACTCGTGTCGTGGTGTGAGCCGGGGGAGGATCTGGCGCTCGTCGTCGAGCATCCGGAACGGATCGAGTCGCTGGTGCTGATCGCACCGGATCTGCGATTGAGCGAAACGCCAAACGCGGAACGCTACGAGCGGATTGCCGACTGGCCGCGATTCGCGGCGGAGTTTTTCGCCGACGCCTTTCCCGAACCACACTCGACGAAGCAGATCGAGGACGGAGTCAGCTGGGCGTTGGAGACTGATGCGGACACGATCCAGCGCGGGCTGGATGCGCTCTGGAGCAACGGGGAGTTGGAGGCCCGGGCTCTGCTGGGTAGGGTGCGCTGCCCGACGCTGGTGATTCAAGGGTCCGCGGACAGGATCGCCGGCGCGGCACGCGGTCCGGCGGTCGCGACCGCTATCGAAAACTCGATGCTGGTGTTCTTCGACGGGTCCGGCCACGGTCCCCATCTGCGCGATCCGGTGCAGTTCAACCTCGCGCTGCGGGATTTCCTTGCCCCGGCGGCGCCGCAGCAGACACGGTGGACCCGGGCTCGCGCACGGCGAAAGCGGGCGCTGTACGTGTCCTCCCCGATCGGTTTAGGCCACGCGCGCAGGGATGTTGCGATCGCCGATGCGCTTCGCGAGCTTCACCCCGATCTCGAGATCGACTGGCTTGCCCAGCACCCCGTGACCGCGCTGCTCGAGCAGCGGGGCGAACGGATCCACCCCGCAAGCGCGCTTCTGGCCAGCGAGTCCGCGCACATGCACGCCGAGTCCGGCGAGCACGAGCTGCATTGCTTTCAGGCGCTGCGACGGATGGACGAGATCCTGCTCGCGAATTTCATGGTGTTCCTCGAGGTCGTCCAACGCGAGCCGTACGACTTGTGGATCGGGGATGAGGCCTGGGAGGTCGACTACTACCTGCACGAGAACCCCGAGCTCAAGACGGCGGCCTACGTGTGGCTGACCGACTTCGTCGGCTACCTGCCGATGCCTGACGGCGGCGAGCGTGAGGAGTTACTAACCGCTGACTACAACGCCGAGATGATCGAGCACATCGCGCGCTATTCGCGCGTTCGCGATCGCGCGATATTCGTCGGCGATCTCGAGGACATCGTGCCCGACCGTTTCGGCCCGGGGCTGCCGAGGATCCGCGACTGGACCGAGGAGCATTTCAGCTTCGCGGGGTACGTCACCGGCTTCAACGAAGCCGAGCTCGCCGACCGCGCAGTGATCCGCGAGCAGCTCGGCTACGGGCGTGACGAGCAGGTATGCCTGGTCACCGTCGGCGGCTCGGGTGTCGGTGTGTCGCTTCTGCGACGCGTGATCGACAGCTTCCCCGAAGCGAAGCGGCTCGTGCCGCAACTGCGGATGATCGTCATCGCCGGGCCTCGCATCGATCCGACGAGCCTGCCTACCGCGGACGGGCTGGAGATCCGGGCCTACGTGCACGACCTCTACCGACACCTGGCTGCTTCCGATCTGGCGGTCATCCAAGGGGGCCTGACAACCGCCATGGAGCTGACCGCCAACCGCCGACCGTTTCTCTACTTCCCCCTCAAGCACCACTTCGAGCAGAACCTCCACGTTAACTACCGCCTCGAGCGCTACCGCGCTGGGCGACGGATGGACTACGACAAATCACCTCCCGACGCAATCGCCAAGGCCATCGCGGAGGAAATCGGCCGCACCGTTGACTACCACTCCGTGGCCGTCGATGGAGCGGCGCGCGCCGCCGCCGCGATCGCCGAAGTTCTCTAATTACCCGCAATACCTGTTCAGCTGCCGACGACGGGGATTCGTTCGCGCGAGCTAGGGCTGTCTTCGTCGTCGGCCCTGGCGCGTTCGGGCAGGGACGGATCTACCGAGGCCGGCCGCGGTGTGCTGCGAATCAGCCCGGTGCTCAGTACGACAACGAGCGTGGCGAGCATCGCTGCCGAGATCAGCAGCAGCGCCACCGCGTCGCTCGTCAGGTGCGCGACGGTGGCGGCGGTCGGGGCGCCGACCGCCTCGCCCACGGCCCATGCGAGGTTGAGCACCATCGTCGCGAGCGCGATCGCGACTCCGAGCCGCTCGGCCGTGTCTGTGATCACCGACATCGAGGGGATCATCAGGCCGGTCGACGGCCCGCCGAGCGCGATCACGGTCAGGACCGCGAGGCCGAGCGCGGATGCCGGAAGGGGCAGCGCGGCGATCAGGAGCGCGGTCACCAACAGCCCGACGGCGATCGGCAGTCTGGGGCCACGGCGGTCTACCAGCCGCCCGATCTGGGGCGAGGTGATGGTGGCGGCGAGTGAGGCGAGCACGAACGTCACGCCGATCGCCACGCCCGATGCGCCGAGATGCGATAGGCGCAGCGGCAACAGCGTCGCCGTCGCCCCGATCATCGCGGCCTCGAGCACGATCAGCCAGACGCTCAGGATCAGCTGCGGGCTGCGCGCGAGCGCTCGCACCGGCGTGTGGCGCTCATGCTCGAGCGGCGGCGGTTCCGGGTGCCGGAGGGTCCACGCGACGAGCGCGAGTGAGACGGCGCCGACGCCGGTGAACACGATCTCTGTCCCGACCGCAACCGCGAGCGTTCCCACGATCGGGCCCAGCAGCGTGCCGAAGATCGCGGCCGCCATCACCGAGCCGAGCACCTCGCCGCGGCGCTCGCGCGCCACGAGCGCGATCACCCACGCGAGGCCGCCGCTCCATATGCAGCCGCACGCCGCGCCCTGGACGAACCGCAGGAGGTCGAGCGTCGCCATATCGGTGGCGAACCCGAACGGGATAATCGAGACCGTGAAGATCAGAAGAGCGACGATCGTCGTGCGGCGAACGCCGGCACGTATTGCGATCCAGCCGCCAAGCAGCGCGCCGGGGATCATGCCCGCGGGGTAGGAGGCCGCGAGCACCCCGATCGCCGGCTTGGAGGCGCCGAACTCGTGCGCGTAATGGGGGAGAATCGGCGCGACGGTCGAGTACAGCATCGCCTCGAAGCCCAACAGGACGCTGATCAGAAGCACGATCCGGCCCTCCGGACCGCGCGCTTGCGCCGCGAGGCGGCCCGCGAGCGCGGTCATGCCCGTGTCACCAAGGCGGTCGCGAGCCGGCGCAGGCGCGACGAGAGCTCGCCGCGGTCGCCGGTGGCGAGCTGCTCGATCAACAGCCCATCGGCGGCCGCGATCAAAAGCTCGGCGTCGGCGGCGGGGGCGGTCGAACCGGCGGCCTCGAGCAGACTGCCGAGGGCCGCGACGTAGGCGTCGGTCCAACGGCGCACGACCGCCCGCAGCGGCGGACGCCGCGCGGCCTCGAGCAACAGCGCGTACGTGGCGATCATCGAGCCCCGGCGAGCCGGCACGGTCTCGTCGATCGGGTCCAGCACCGCGGCGACGGCCAGTTCGAGCGGATCCGCGCCGTCGCCGACATCGACCGAGAACTCGTGCAGGCGCGCGATATCACGCTCGGCGGCGAGCTCGAGCGCCGCCGTCAGCAGGTGCTCCTTGGACTCGAAGTAGTAGGTGGTCGACGCCAACGGCAGATCGGCGACCTCAGCCACGCGGCGGTGCGTGACCGCGTCGGCCCCGACCTCGCCGACGATCTTGAGCACCGCTTCGAGCAGCGCCTCGCGCCGAGCGGCACCGCGCGGACGGGGCGCACGGGTTTGCGTGGTGGCCGCAGGCATGACTGGTACAAATGTACCAGTTGGTGGTACAAACGTACCGTTTGGGCGTCCGCGCGAGCGGTGGTGATGCAGTGACCACACAGACCATGCCCGCGCCGGAGCAGAATGCCAGCCTGCGGCCTCTGCCCTGGCGGCGGATGACCTGGGTGACCTGGCGGCAGCATCGGTTGGCGCTCGCTGGTGTCGTCGCGGTGTTCGGCGCGGCGGCCGTGTACCTACTGATCACCGGCCTGCCGATGCACAACGCATATGCCACCGTGACCGCCTGCCGCCCGGCGAGCTCGAGTGCCTGCCAGCAGGTCGCCCAGAACTTCTTGGCTAGCTATGGGCACGGCGTGTTGGTCACCGCCGGCCTCATGCAGGCGATTCCGGTGCTGATCGGAGCCTTCCTCGGCGCGCCGCTGCTCGCGAGAGAGTTCGAGACCGGCACCTTCCGCTACGTCTGGACCCAGAGCTTCGGGCGGACCCGGTGGACCATCGCAAAGCTGGCGCTACTCGCGATCGCAGTCACACTCGCGGCAGCAGCGTTCGGCGCACTTTTCTCCTGGTACTACCAACCAATCATTGGCGCGGGAGGTGGTGACAGCGGCCCGTTGAGTCCCACGATCTTTGACCTACGCGGCGTCGCGCTCCCTGCCTGGACGCTGGCCGCTTTCGCGATCGGAGCGCTAGCCGGCATCTTGATCCGCCGGGTCATCCCCGCAATGTTCGCCACGCTCGCCGTATGGGTTGCGCTCGCCGTTCTGACCGGTGCGTACCTTCGCCCGCACTACGAGACAGCGCTCGTGACCCATAGCGCCAACGCTCCCGCCGGCGCACTGGTGATCAACCAAGGCTTGTTCAAGGACCGCAAGCCAGCGAGCCTGGAAATGATCAACAAAACCCTCCACGCGATCGACGTCCAGGCACTGACGCCCACGCTGTTCCATCCCGGCCCCTCGACACCCCCCAACCCCCCAGACCCGGTCCAGTACCTCATCCAGCACGGCTACACCCAACTGACGACCTACCAGCCCGCAAACAGGTTCTGGCCATTCCAGTTGATCGAGGCCGACTGGCTCCTCGTCCTCTCCCTGCTCCTCATCGCGACGACCGTCTGGCGAGTCCACCGCCGCGCGACTTGAACCGGCGGGCACAAAATCTGCCTTCCCGAGCGGCTTGGCAGTCACACCTCTGTGGAGCCTCGAGTAATCCGTGCATGCGCAGGCGCCGGCGACTGCTTCAGTCGACAAAGCCGCCAGCGGTCGGAGTCTTCCTTCCGCCAACCGGCACGGTCGGGCGCCCGGCGCTCCCGCGACTGCTTTTGTTCTCTGATGGCCGCACACCGCGCGATGCCTTTGGCGACGCCACAATGGCGCCGAGCTTCGGCGTCGGTACCGCCGCTGCGAAACAGGTGCGATCAGCCGTGCGTCGGTGTCTGCGGACATTTTCGTGCGCGGGCCGATGAGTTAGCCGCCTCCGAAGCGTCCTTGCGTTATCGATGATCGCTACACGTTGGAGTGCACATGGGACTGAATGAGGACGGGCTGAAGCGATTCGGGGCGCTCGCCGCCTCGCACGTGGGGGATGAGAAGTTGCCGGGACTGGTAGCGCTGGTGGCGTGTGGCGACCAGGTGCATGTCGAGGCGCCGGGGACACTCGCGGTCGGTGGGAGGCCGGCCGAGCGGACGTCGCTGTTTCGGATTGCGTCTACGACCAAGCCGATCACGGCGGCCGCGACGCTGGCGCTGGTCCGCGAGGGCCTGCTTGAGCTCGACGAGCCGGTCGACCGGCTGCTGCCGGAGCTTGCGGACCGCCGGGTCATGCGCCGGATGGACGGCCCGCTCGACGACACGGTTCCCGCCGACGCTCCAGTAACGGTTCGAGGGTTGCTGACGTTCACGTTCGGGTTCGGGATGGTGATGGAGATGTTCATGGCATCCGAGCCGTGGCCGGTCGTGGCGGCGGCAACGGACGCCGGGCTCGCCACGATCGGACCGCCGCAGCCTGACGATTTCGTCCACGCTGATACGTGGATCGCGAGGTTCGGCGAGCTGCCCTTGATGGCTCAGCCCGGTGAGCGGTGGCTCTACAACACGGGCGCACACGTCCTGAGCGTGCTTTGCGCCCGAGCTGTGGGGACGTCGTATGACGAGGTCCTGCGCACCCGGGTCTTCGAGCCGCTCGGGATGCGTGACACCGGCTTTTACACCGAGGACGTCGAGCGGCTGGCGACGGCGTACCAGCCGACCGCGGACGGGCTCGTGGTCTGGGACCCGCCGGACGGCCAATGGAGCCGCCCGCCGTCGTTCCACGACGGCGCCGCCGGCCTTCTGTCCACGGTGGACGACCTGCTGGCGTTCGCACGGATGCTGCTCCGCGGCGGCAGTCCGGTGCTGGCAGCCGACCAGGTGCGCGAGATGAGCCGTGACTACCTGACCGCCGGGCAGCGTGAGCTCGGCACGGCGTTCCTTGACGGGCGCGGCTGGGGGCTCGGGACATCGGTGGTGCTGGACGGGCCATGGGCCGGCGCGACCGGCTGGGACGGTGGGCTCGGCACATCGTTCCTCCTACACCCAGCCCGCGACCTGGTCGTGATCGTTCTGACCCAGCGGCTGTTTGACGCCGCGAAGGGGCCCGCACTACACACGGACCTGCAAGCGGCTGCCCTCGCCGCGGCCGAGTAGCAGACTCGCCCCCGACCCCCAGACTGATCAAGCAGGGCGGAGAACGCGCGCCACCCATCCCTCGGTGACTGGCGCCGACCCCACGCCGCCGCAGACGACCGCTTTTGGGCTCGCCGCCCCGGCCGAACTCGCGATCGCATCGGCGACGACGCGATCGTTCCGACGTGGCTCCCTGTTGCCGGTTGCAGGGCTGACGAGAACGCGTGGAGCATCCCGGCGCTGCGTAGGCGCCAGGCATCCGCAGGGCCCCCGCGGGCGCGCCGAGCTGCAAACTCGGTCGGCGTTGCCGTCCGTGCGCGTCGCGATGCTCAGACGTCACGGCCGTGCGACTCTGATCTGACCCGCGATGCAATTCTCGACCTGGCCTTGGCCACGCTGAGTGGTAGTCGCGCGTTCGTTGGCGGTGGTGTTGCGTCGGACTGGGACCAGCCATACGATCGTCAATCATGGGACGCCTCCGTTTTACGCAATCCGAGATCGACGAGCTTCGCGTTCTCCTGGGCGAGCTCCGCCGGGCTGAGCCGACTCGTCAAAAGACGATTCGCTCCAAGATGCGCCGCATTGGCTTCTACATCACCGACGTTAGCCATGACGGTGACGGATTCACGCTGTCGGACTTCGACACGCTGATCCGTCGGGGCACTATTACGATCGACACCTGACCCCCCAACCGGAGTACCTGCGGCTCGCCATTGCAGGGCTCGCGAAATCGCATGCAGGTTAAGGTCGGTACCTACGCACAGGTTGAACACCGACTGGTCGGCCGGCGCTTCTCAGATTCGTCCGAGAGAACTAGCGTGGGCGACGCGCGTACCGGCCGGTCCATTCCCGCGGAGCAGCAGGCTGACTTAGATGCCAGCTATGGTGCCGGACGCTTTGCACCTGACGATCGGCACCGTAGCGATGCAGCTGAGTTGCACGGTTTCGGTGACATGGCCGAACCGGCCGGTCCCGCTTGTGGTGGTGAGCTTGCCGCGGTACTTCGTGTCTCGAGGACGCCGGAGAGCTGGTAGCTGCGGCGCACGGTCGCGGCTTTGAGCGAGAGCCTCACTGAGGTAGTCTCGCCGGCCGTCGGAGGATCCACGGTGTCTTTGTACTTCCCGTGCTCTGACCGGTGCGGCTTGTGCCTTCCGCGGATGGGGAAGTAGGCTCAAGCCGTGGCGGACCCCGACATATTCAGCGCGACCATCGGCAGGTACGTCGGTCCGGCATCCGACACAACGGTCGCCCGGATGCGTGACGTGATGATCTGCACGACCGGCGACACCGATGCCGATATAGACGAATTCCAAACACATCCTCCGGTCGGCAGCCCGCTCATGAGGAGGCTGGTAGGGTCGGCCGATCCTGTGGACTTAGGGCGCGGCCTTCGGCTTGATCGACTCCCAGACGACGAGGCTGAGCTTGTAATGACCGCCTGCACGCCTCGCGGCCATCACTTCGTTCCGATCAAGCAGTTCGGTCAGCGATTCTCGTTCGTTCGCGAGCTCGACGTCTCCGAGTGGGAGGGTCACGCGTACGGCTGGGACCGCGAGGGCGTGATGACCGACGCGCTGATGCTCTCGCGGCTCGTGCGAGATAACGCGTATTCGACGGAATTTGCGGCGCGGATAATCGATTTTCAGGATGGCGAGCGTGTCGTGGCCTACAGGCTTAGTTCGGAACTCGATCAGGTGTACCGGGTTCGCCGGACGCGCGACTGGCTCGACTACGACGACGCCGCTCAGCTCCGGGAACTGCTCGCCGCGTATTGGTCGATTCCAGACATGCCGTCCCGCGTCAGGCGTGCCCTGTGGCGTACGGAGTATGCGAGCTGGATCCAATGGGCCGATCTCATCCTGCCGATCCTGGTGAGCGGGCTAGAGGCGTTAGTAAAGACGGAGCGCCACCCAGCCACACGTCAGTTCAAGGTGCGAGTCGCAGCGCTCGCCGCAGAACTCGGCCTCGATGGCATCACGGAGGAGTTTTGCGAGGACATGTACGACGCTCGGTCAGATTGGGTCCACGGGAACAAATGCGAACTGTTCGCGGGCGGCTCGCACCGTGGCGAAGGCGGGCCCGCGAACGATGCACAGCGCGACGCGATGGCCTCGGTCGCCCGCCTTCAGGACGTGCTCCGAACGGCAGCGCGACGCGCGATCGAAGCTCCGGGCTTCCGTGAAGTTTTCCGGCTCGATGACGCGATACGCGCTCGGTGGCCGATATAGCAATCCGGCAGGCCAGCCTAGGCCCGTGACTCCGAGCATCTGACCGCACGGCGGCAAATTGCCGCCACGTTGTCGCCATGGCCCGCTCCAGAAACGACGAAACCCGTGTGTGGTCATACGGGTTTCGCAGATCGGTGCGCCCGGATTGAACCGGGCGTCAGTGGGATCGGTCACAGGGACGCGGCGTCGGACGATTCCTTTTGGTCGTCTCGGCGCCACGCAGCGCGTGATCGCAACGGCGACAAAGCAGGTGTCGGCGCGGCCTGTCACATTTTTGGCGCAGACGGTACTTGCTTCTGATGAGGGATTACAGGCTGAAGTCGAGCGACGCCGAGCTGCTTGTGGCGGCTCGGGCCGATCCCGAGGCATTTGGCGAGTTCTACCGGCGTGACGCGATTGGGGTGGAGCGCTGGTTGCGAACGCAGACGCCGGACTTGGCGACCGCGGCGGACCTGACGGCCGAGGCGTTCGCCCAAGCGCTTGTGGGCTTGGACCGGTTTCGCGGCACTAGCGATGAGCAGGCCATCGCATGGCTGTTCGGCATCGCTCGCAATCTCGTGCGCCGGCTTCGTCGTCGCGGCCGCGTGGAGCTTGAGGTCTGCCGCCGTCTCGGTATCGAGCTTGTTCATGACGAAGGGGAACTCGCGCGCCTGGAAGCCCAGATCGACGCGTGCGCTCAGGCTCCTGATCTGTCTGACGCTCTCAACACCCTGCCCGACGGCCAACGATAAGCCCTGCAGCTGCGGGTGATCGATGAGCTCGATTACCACGAAGCGGCCGCCCTCATGGGCACCAGCGAGCAGAATGCTCGGATCCGCGTGTCGCGCGCCCTCAAGACCCTCTCGTTGCGACTACAAGGAGTTCACCGATGACCACCGTTGATCGCCTCCCGGATCACCTCGAACGGATTGGCTGCCAGCTCACCGCCGCCGCCCAGGACCTGTATGGATTGAGTTCCCCGAGCGAACGGCAGGCGAGCGAACGGCAGGCGCTTCGCAGGCAGCTCGTTGGCCAGTTGCGTCCCCGCCCGCGCCGCCGCCCCCGAATGCGGATCTTTGCTGGCGTGAGCGCGGTCAGCGCCGCAGCCGCGATCGCGCTGGTGGCGTTCGTGGGGAGCACGGGATCCGGTGGACCCACAGCGGCCGACGCGGCCATCATCCACCACGCGCTCCGTGCCGTGACCCCGCCGGCGGGCGAGATCCTGCATACGAAGGTGGTCGGCACCCAGAACGGGGTGACGTTCGCGGCGGAGGTCTGGCGGCAGACCGCCCCGCCCTACGCCGGCCGAGCCATCAAGGATCAGGTGGAGTTCTCCGACAACGGCACCACCTCGTTCGAATACGACCCTGCGACGAACACGATCTATGAGCGCCCAGACTCGTCACCACGGCCGGCCCCCAACGACCCGGTCGCACAGATCCGCCAGGAGCTCGCGAGCGGGCAGGCGCAAGTCAACGGCACGGTCGTCATCGAAGGTACTTCTCTCTACAAGATCGACCTTCCGCGTGGATTCGTCGGCTACTTCGACACGAGCAACTACGCGCCGCGCTATGTAGATGCTCCACAGCGAGACGGCACTGTGGTCCGATTCCGTGTCGAGGTTTACGAATACCTACCGATGACGCCGGCGAACCGGGATCTGCTCAGCGTGACCGCGCAGCATCCCGGCGCTCGGATCGACACGAACCCGAGCGACGCGCCCGCGTTCTGAAGTCGTGGTCGGTCGGGGCGTGGCGGTGACGGCCGCCGCGCCCCCCGCGCCGCCGGCAGCGCGGTGCTCGCCATCGCCTGCTTGATCTGGTTCATTCCTCCGCACTCCACCGCTCCCGGAGTGAACGGCGGGCGCGCGACGACCGGCGGCATCGGTGCTGGTTTCACACGCGAACACACAAGACTGAACCGACGGCTCGGTCCGCCGCCAGCGCCTCGCCGCACTACCGCTTCCACGAACGACGGGCACCTCGCCGGCTCGGTAGTGGCCGATCGGGGCTTCTGCTTTGAGTCAGCAATCTTCCCGAGCGGCAGTCGGGCCATCGCTGCCCCGGTGGGCGAGCGGGTGTCTCGCTTGGTTTCGACCCCCTGCCTCGCGTCCTCCTAAGGCCGGGGCTGGCTCCGTGCTTGTGGCCGCGTTCCGAAAATTCTGCCGCTCGGCTGGACTCCGGGGCTACTCGCGGAGGATTTCGTCTGAGGTGGGGAGCGCGATCGGGGTCGCTTCTCGAGAAATCTTCACATTTCGGGTCGTGCCGTATATGCTGTCGGCGGGGTTGTAGCTTCGAAAAGGGGGCCAGGATGAGTCGCAGGGCCGGACTTAGGGTAGTTATCGCGTTGTTTCTTGCGGTGCTCGCGCTGCCCGGCGTTGCCAGCGCAGCAACCAAGGTCGTGTTCGCGGGTACGCCGCCTCAGACTAAGGCGCTTGCCATAAAACTGCTCGGCAAGCGCGCGAAGGCGGTCGGCCAGCACGCTCCAGAGATCAATGCCTTCTCCAATCAGCGCGTGACGATCCACCAGGGCGACTCGGTCAAGTGGGTCGGGCTCGCAGCCAACTTTCACACCGTTGACCTGCCGCCCAAGGGAGGGGGGGATCTGCCGCTGATTGTCCCGGGCGCCACCGCGGCAGGCGTCAACGACGCGGCCGGAAACCCGTTCTGGTTCAACGGTCTCGTCCCCAGCCTCAGCTTCAACCCACAGCTGTTCGCGCCCAGCGGCGGCGCGACCTACGGCGGGGCGAGCCGGATCGACTCGGGCCTACCGTTCTCGGCTCACCCCCCCAACACATTCAAGGTCAGATTCACCAAGCCGGGCGTCTACCGGTACTTCTGCGATATCCACCCCGGCATGATCGGCTATGTGGTCGTGAAGCCGAAGAGCAAGCCGATCCCCACCGCCAAGCAAGACGCGGCGGCGCTGAGAAAGCATCTGACCAAGGACATCCGCGGGGCCGCCAAGCTGCTCAAAATCAAGCAGCCGGCGAACCACGTGAGCCTCGGCGAGTCGAACTCGCAGGGCGTCGAGCTCTTGTCGATGTTCCCCGCGAAGCTCAGCGTAAAAGCTGGAACCGTGGTGTCCTTCTCGATGTCCGCCGATTCACGTGAAGTACATACCGCGACGTTCGGCCCCAGGAGTTATCTCAAGGTGCTGTCCAACGCGATCGGCGGCCCGACACCCGACGCACAGGCGGCGCTGTATCCGAGCAGCAATCCGGGTCTCGGACCGATCCAGCTCGACACGACGTCACATGGCAACGGGTTCGCCAACACGGGCGCACTGGATCGCGACCCGACGACGCCGTTGCAGCCCACCGGGCGGATCGACTTCACCAAGCCCGGCGTGTATCACTTCCAGTGCCTGATCCACCCGTTCATGCGGGGGACGATCATCGTCAAGTAGTAGATCGGAGAAGCGTCTTCCCAGCCGGAGCTGCCCAACGTCCGCGTAGGTAGGCACCGGCGGTGTATCAGCA
The DNA here is from genome assembly GCA_963810015.1 of uncultured Solirubrobacterales bacterium. Taxonomy (GTDB): domain Bacteria; phylum Actinomycetota; class Thermoleophilia; order Solirubrobacterales; family Solirubrobacteraceae; genus Palsa-465. The sequence continues at coordinate 47,439 of CAWEMC010000024.1, read as the reverse complement.
CCCACAGTGTCTACGACGGCTTCCGCATTCACGAACCAGCGGCCACGTCGTCCGCCGAGACGACCGGCAGCGTGGCTTCTGCTCTGGGCCGCCAGGCAGCTCAAGCAGCAGTCCCGGCGGCGCCCGCTGGTGCGTCGACAAAGGGGAAGCGCCCAGTCGGGCGAGCGCCGGGGCTCGGCTTGACGATTGCGAAGGCCGTGCCGGCCGACATCGTTGTTGGCGTTCACGGTGTCTGCGACCTACTAGGTACGACTTCGGCATCGACGAGCCGACCAGCGCTCCTCAGTTTCGTCCGCACCGGCGGTCTCGTCAGGTCCGGCTGTGGCTTCACCATCCCGGTCGCTGAGCAGGTGATTTGCTTCTGATGGCTCGAGGAGCTCTCGACGCCTTGGGGCTATCACTGCTCGATGCAGCCGTGACCGACGCATGAACGGACCCAGGAGAACTCGCGGACAGAAACCGAACGCGGGGCGCGATGACAGGAGCTGTCGGCGACGTTGACAGCTTTGTGGCGCGGGACAACTCGATCCCAGGTACCGGCTGTGCTGGACCCCGAGCGCCGCGGGGTAGGTTCTGCTTCCACGAGATGACCACTCGGGCAAGATTGCTGCTCCTCGGTCGTCGGAGTATCTCTCTGGACTCGCCTCCGCGCAACAGCCGACCGGAAGTACGATGCCCGTCGTGAGGTACGTCCGTTTGTACACCGACGCCGATGGGCAGTCGCGCTTCAACGACGTGCAGTTCGCGTTTGCCCCACAGCAGTTCGCTCCTCCAGCTCCGGCGGTTGATGTCTCAGACGCTGTTGAGGCCTCCGAGTTCATGATCATTCGCGCCCCAGCAGGCTGGACGGACCACATGCACCCCGCGCCGGCGCGTCAGTTCTTCATCGTTCTCGCGGGCTCGTGGGAGGTCTCCGCGGGTGGCGAGACCCGCGTCCTCTCGGCTGGGGACGTGGTTCTCGCGGAGGACACCTCCGGGCCGGGTCACGCCAGCACGGTGCTCCAGGACACCGTGGTTGCCATAGTCCGCGTCTAGCCATTCCACACGGCGCGTGGACGCCAGTCCGTCCCCTCGAAACATCCTGCGCTGATTACGGCGCGCACACGAGATGACGCGATCGCCCTGTACTGGCTTCCGCGCAAAGCATGTGTCGACCGCACGACGAGCGGAGACCTGCATCCACGATTTGCCGGGTCACAGCATCGGTTCGGTGAACCCGGTGGTGCCTTCCCTGCATTCATCGAATCACGCGCCTCCGGGTCGGGGCTGAGCCGGCTGACGTCGGGAGATCGCACCTGTGAGTGAGTGGTGGATCACTCTCGCGTCTGATCTGTCGCTGCGGCGCCGGGGCCGGGAGCCTTCTTCGCCGGAGCACGGTCCGGCCATGGCTTGATCGTGCGTCGTGGCCCGCCACGCTCGCGCGCAGGGTCTCGACCGGCGCGGTTGTCCTGAGACGGCGGGTCGGGGGTGGCCTTGCTCGGATGGGTGATCGAGGCCGTCTTGGGGCGTGTGTCACTCGCGGACGAGAAGGCAATCTCGATCGCGAGTCCGCCGCCTGGGGCTAGGTGTGCGCGGAGAGTGGCTTGGTGCGCGGTCACGATCGCTCGCACGATCGCTAGCCCGAGTCCGTGACCGTTGTTGTGGCCGGTCCGCTCAGCCAACCGTTGGAAGGGCTCAAAGAGACGCTCGAGCTGGTCGGGCGGGATCGGCGGGCTCGTGTTTGTGATCGATAGGAACGGACGTTTGTCGCGCGTGCCCGTGCTGATGTCCACGCGACCTCCGGCGACGTTGTGGCGGATTGCGTTGTCGATGAGGTTGTCGACAAGGCGCTCGAGCAGTCGGGGATCGCCCTGGGTGGCCGCAGGCTCAAGCGTCGTGCGTAGGTCGAGCTCACGGTCGGTGAGGCGGGACTGGTGGGCGAGGATGGCGTGGGTGGTGAGGGCCCTGAGGTCGACGCGCTCGCGGCGCTCGAGCCCGGCATGGCCGCGGGTCAGGGCCAGCAGCCCGTCGATGAGTTGCTCGAGGTTCTTCCCGGAGGCGATCACGCGCTCGTGTGCGGCGCGTAGTGACGCATCGCTCGCGTCGGGGCTGGCGAGTGCCACCTCGCTGATCGCGCGCAGGCGGGTCAGGGGTGCACGGAGCTCGTGGGAGGCATTGGCGACGAACTGGCGCTGCGCGCGGTAGGAGTCCTCGAGCGGTCTCAGGACGCGTCCGGCCAGGATCCATCCCAAGCCGAGGGAGAGCAGCGACATCGCTCCCAGCGCGATCGCGGACTGAATGAGCAGTTGCTGACGTGCGCCTGCGCGCCGTTGGGTGTTTTCGGCGTAGAGCTTCTTCTGGTAGGCGTCGATCAGCCCACACCTTCCGGCGGCGTGCGTGTATGCCGCCGACTGGGTGTTGATGCTCGCTGGGATCGCGAAGATCGCTCCGTCGTGATCGCTGATAACCGATCCGGCACGTGGCATCGAGGTCGTGGGGTCGGGGAACGCGGGAACGCCGTGCTGGCGCATGCACTGTGCGACTGCTCGCCAGTGCGCCATCGTTTGCGCGGAGGGGTGGGTTTTGGCCCCGGGGGTCGGGAGGCCGCCCGGCCATGAGGGGCTCGACAGACCGGGCTGTGTCGAGGCGGCGTTTGTCGGGCCGAGGGTGAAGACGAAGCCGGCGTTGACCAGCAGCGCGTAGGCGATCGCCATCAGCGCGGCGCCGGAGAGCAGGAACAGGCTGCCGTAGAGCAGCGTCAGGCGCATACGGGCGGTCCGGTGCGGGAGGTGGCGCGTGGCCGCGAGCGCGGTGATCCGATGGTTCAGGCGTGCGACGACGGTCATATCCGGTAGCCGGCCTTGGCGATGGTTTGGATCAGGGGCGGGTCGCCGAGCTTGGCACGGAGCCGGCTGATGGTGACCTTGACTGCGCCGGTGAACGGGTCGGCAGCCTCATCCCAGACGCGTTCGAGTAATTCCTCGGACGAGACGACCCGGCCTTGGGCGCTGAGCAGCAGCTCGAGCACCCCGAACTCCTTGGGCCGCAACCCCAGTGTCTTGCCGCCGCGGTGCGCGGTGCGCTGGGCGGTGTCGAGCACGAGGTCGCGGTGCTCAAGGACGGGCGGGATGCTCGGCTGCGCGCGGCGTGCCAGCGCGCCGATCCGCGCGATCAGCACCGCGAACGCGAACGGTTTGGGGAGGTAGTCGTCGGCGCCGAGCCCGAGCCCTTCGACGAGGTCCTCGTTCTCGGCGGCGCCAGTCAGCATCAGCACCCGGCTGCGACCGCCTGCCGCGACCAGCTGCCTGCACACCTCATCACCATGCAGGACGGGCAGATCGCGGTCGAGCACGATCACGTCATAGTCGGTGACCCGGGCGCGGACCAGGCCCGCGCTGCCGTCCAGCGCGACGTCGACGGCCATCCGCGCATCACGCAGGCCCGCGGCGACCGTCTCGGCCAGCTCCTCGTCGTCCTCGATCACAAGCACCCGCATCGACCGCTCCTTCTCCCGAGGACGGTAGCCCGCCACACGTTTCACGGCGGTTTCCCTGCCCCCGGCTGGCGGCTGGTGCGGCGCGGGAAACCGGGCTGAAACCAACGGTTCTCTACAACCGGGTCGCACACCAGCCCAAGGAGAGTGCGATGAACACCACAGCGGCAGACAACCGCGCAAGGACACCTAGACCGTACGGGCGGTGCGGCGGGCTCGCCGCGATCATCGTGATCGCCGCGATCGGACTGACCGCCTGCGGGTCGTCCAGCACCCCGCATGTGGCCAGCTTGCCGACGAGCAGCAACCCTGCCAGCGGGGCCACGCCGGACGGCCCATCGACCACGGCCACGGGCACCCACCACCGCCGCTCCGGACCGGTGACCGGCAACGCCACAGCACTGCTGGTGAAGTGGGCCGGCTGCATGAACACCCACGGCGATCCCAATCAGGCCGCTCCGACAATCGACGCCAACGACGTGATCCACCTGACCTGGAACGACGCCACCCGTGGGGGGATATACGGGACGAACAAGGGCGGGCAGGGCAACACCGGACCGGGCCAATACTGCCGCACCTACATAGACCAGGCGATAAATGATCTGCAGGGCAGCCAGCATCTGCAATCGCCGAGCCAGGCCCAGCTGGTGAGGTTCTCGCGGTGCATGCGGGCCAACGGGATCGCGGATTTTCCTGACCCGTCGAATGGCGGGATGGCGTTCAACCGCGCCGGTGATTTGAACCCGACCAACCCGGCCTTCCAGAAAGCCTCGACGTTGTGCGCCAAGCAGACCGGCGTGCCAGGCTTCGCTACCGGCGGCTCGCCTCCGCCGGGGGCGGTCGTCTTCAACGGAGACGCGCCGGGCGGGGCCGGTGGCTGAGCTCTCAGCCAGACGGGTGACAGTGATCGCCGCTGTGGCCGCCGCCCTGGTTGGGGGAGCGGTGGCAGCTGGGGTCGCCATGGTGGCCAATGCCGGCGGTCAAACCACGACGGCCTCCGCGTCCGCCGGCGGGCTGGCGACGGCCGCGGTGGTACGGACAACGTTAGCCAACACGGTGCAGGTCGGCGGGTCGATCGGCTACGCCGGCGCTTACGCGATCGCCCCTCCCTCGGGCTCCAGCCCCCAGGAGATCCTGCAGGCTCAGCAAACCGTGAGCGAGGATCACCAGGCCCTGTCCGCGGACGAACGGACCGCCGCCGACGCGTCAACGGCCGACGCGCGCACGATCACGACCGACAAGGCCGCCGTGACGAGCGCGTCAGCCACCCTCAGCGCCGACCGGGCCGCCAAGACCCGCGCGTGCGCCGGCAAGAAACCGTCCACTCCGGCGTGCACCCAGGCGGCCCAGAAGGTCAGCCAAGACCAGACACCGCTGACCCAGGCCGAGCAGCAGCTTGCCGGCGCGCGGGCGACGGCAACCCTTGATCACGACCAGAACGCCGGCAAGGTCGGGGCCGATCAGACCAAGCTCGCCGGCGATCAAGCAACGCTCGCCTCCATGCAAGCCACCGCGGTCAATGCCGGCACGACGTTCACGTGGCTGCCGAAGATCGGTGCGATCATCAGGCAGGACCAAGCCGTCTACTCGCTCAGCAACGAGCCGGTCCCGCTGCTCTACGGGCCCGTCGCCGCCTACCGCGCCTTCTATGTCGGCATGTCGGATGGCGCCGATGTCGGTGAGCTGACGCGGGATTTGATCGCGCTGGGCGACGGAGCCGGGCTGCGTCCTAGCGAGCATTACTCGACGGCGACCGCCATCGCGGTCAAGCGCTGGCAGCGGACACTGGGTCTCCCCGTGACCGGGCAGATCCTGCTGGGTCAGGTCGTCTTCGAACCCGGGCCGATTCGGGTCACATCGGTTACCGCGTCGGTCGGCACGTCGACCGCGGGTGGCGGCGGCGCGAGCGCCGGCGGTGCCAGTGGAGGCGGGGGTGGTGGCGGTAGCACTGTGCTAATGGCCACCAGCGCCGCCCCGATCGTCGTCGTTCAGCTCGACGTGACCGAGGAGTATCTCGTCAAACGTGGCGACACGGTGTCAGTCGTGCTGCCCGACGGCACATCGACTGTGCCCGGACGAATTCAGGCCGTCGGCAACGTCGCCACCTGCCCCGGGGGTGGCGGCACCGGCCAAGGCAACGCCACAGGCGGCACAGCCGACCAATCCCCGTGCGCATCGAGCGGGTCGGGAACATCCACGCCACCCACCGTGCCGGTCACCATCCGGCTGCAGCGCACCCCACCGGGAGCCAAGCTCGACCAGGCTCCCGTCAACGTAAACATCACCTCCCAGACCGCCAAGAACATTCTAGCTGTCCCGGTCAACGCCCTGCTCGCCCTCCAGGGCGGCGGGTACGGCGTGGACGTCGTGACAGCCCACGGCAGCCACCTGGTCGGTGTCACCACCGGGCTGTACAGCAACACCCTGGTCCAGGTCAGCGGACCGGGCATCGCGGCCGGGATGCGTGTGCAGGTGCCTGCCTCATGACCCTAACGGCCCCCGACCGGGCGCGCGCGACTGACGTGCCGCTGCCGGTCCTGGAGTTGGTCGATGTCCTCAAGGAGTACCCCGGAGACCCACCGGTCCGGGCTCTCGCCGGCATCGACCTGCGGATCGACACCGGCGAGCTGGTCGCCATCGTCGGCCCATCAGGGTCGGGCAAGAGCACCCTGCTGCACGTGATGGGCACGCTGGAACGGCCCACCGCCGGGGCGGTCCGCGTCGCGGGACAGGACACCTCGACGATGTCCGACACCCAGCTCTCGGGCCTGCGGGCGCGCCAGCTGGGGTTCGTCTTTCAGCAGTTCTTCCTGCTCGACGGGCTGAGCGTCCTGGACAACGTCGCCGACGGCCTAATCTACCGGGGCACCCAGCTCGCCGAGCGCCGTCAACTCGCAGAGGCCGCGTTGGAGCGGGTCGGGCTCAGCCACCGGCTTGCGCACCGACCCAACCAGCTGTCCGGCGGCGAGCAGCAGCGCACGGCGATCGCGCGTGCCCTGGCGGGTCGGCCCGCGTTGGTGTTGGCCGACGAACCCACCGGCAACCTCGACAGCGCCACCGGGACTTCGCTCCTCGAGCTACTGCGCGAACTGCACCGTGATGGGACGACGATCGCGGTCATCACCCACGACCTCGACATCGCCGCCGCCATGCACCGCCGCGTCGAGATCCGCGACGGGACGATCGTCGGTGATACGTCGACCGCCTCCTGACCGGGACGCCGGCAGCTCGCGCTTGTCCGCACGGGATCTGCTGCGCGTCGGCAGCCTCGGGGTGCGCAGCCGGCGAGTCAGGGCCGCGCTGTCGGCGCTCGGCATCAGCATCGGCATCGCCGCCATCGTCGGCGTGCTCGGCATCTCCCAATCCTCCAAAGCAGGCTTGCTCAACGAGCTCGGACGGCTCGGCAATCTAATCACCGTCCAGCCCGCCAGTGCCGCCTCTGGACAGGCCACCGAGCTGCCCACCACTGCCGAAGGCATGGCCTCGCGCATCGGCCCGGTCACCAACGTAACCGAGATCGCCACCATCCAGAGCACCTACGTGTACCGCAGCCCGTTCGTCCCCGCCATCGACACAAACGGCATCTCCCTGACCGCGACCGACGCCGCCCTCCCGGCCACCCTCGGCGCCACCCTCGCCCATGGCACCTTCCTCAACGCCGCGACCGTCCACTTCCCGACGGTCGTGCTCGGCGCCGAAGCAGCCACCCTGCTCGGCATCACCACGCTCCCCCACCCGACCCAGGTCTGGATCGGCCAGCGCTCGTTCACCGTCGTGGGCATCCTCAACCCCGTACAGCTCATCTCCCAAATGGACAGCATGGCCTTCATCGGCTTCCCCATCGCCCAACGCGACTTCGGCTTCGACGGGCACCCCACTGAGCTGTACGTCCGCAGCGCCCCCAGCCAAGTCAACGCCGTCACCGCCGTCCTCCCCGCCACCGTCAACCCGGCCAACCCCTCAGTGGTCACGGTCACCTTCCCCGCAGACATCATCAAAGCCGAGCTCGTCACCAAAGGCGCCTACAACGGCCTGCTACTCGGCCTCGGCGCGATCGCCCTGCTGGTCGGCGGAGTCGGCATCGCCAACGTCATGGTCATCTCCGTCCTCGAACGTCGCTCGGAGATCGGGCTGCGCCGCGCACTCGGCGCCAGCCGACGACACGTCGCCGCACAATTCCTCACCGAAGCCCTGCTCCTCTCCATCCTCGGCGGGGCTGCCGGCACCATCATCGGCTCGGTAGCAACCGTCGCCTACGCCCTCAGCCAACACGAGACCGTCCAAATCCCCGCCCTCGCACTCTACGGCGGCATCGCCGCCGCCACTCTCATCGGCGCCGTCGCCGGCCTCTACCCATCCATGCGCGCGGCCCGTCTCTCACCCACCGAGGCCTTGCGAACCGCGTAGCGCGTGAACACTCGCGCCGATCCGGCCAGCCACCCGGCCAGCCCGATCCTCCGTTCAGTTGGTAGCAGCACGCAGAGCCACATGGCCGGCCGCCAGACATACGAGGCCCGCACGACCACAAAGGAAGGTCGCGGTCAGCGCCTGCGGCAGCCGCGCTTTCGCCAGCAGCGCGTCCCGCCGAAGGTCGTCGATCGGCTCGTCGGTACGACCGCCGCCCGAAGGACCCGCTTTTCGCGTCGCGCGTATACGCGCGGCAGCGCGCGGTGCGGCCGATCCGCAGACGCGCTTTCATTCGACGAGAGGTCCCTCGTCCGAAACCTTAAGCGCCCTGCTCGTCGCCACAAGCGCAACGCTGCGCCCGAAGGGCCCGCCCGCCGGTCTGCCTAGGAGGCTGGTGTGAATCGGCCGTTTCGGGCGGATCGAGCCGTTCTGGGACGGCGGGTCGTGGGGTGGCTGCGACGCAACGGCTGATGGTCGGCGCCGTGCCGCGCCCGGTGGCGGCTTGCGTTCGTCGCGGTGTGGCACGGTGAGTGTCGTTTTGGACCCGGCTTTTCGGGCCGGTGAGCGTCTCAGGCGGTCGCGGCGATCTGCCCGTTGTGGCTGGTGACACCGAGGGTTGCGAGGCGTGCGAGGTTGACTGCGGCTGCGAGGAGATTGAAGTCGGCGTTCACCTTTGTGCGACCGCGGACACGGGCACGGCGTCCGCCGTGTCGGCGTCGCATCAGATGACCGATCTTCCGCTCGATCTTCGGGCGGGTCGCTGTGTAGTCGGCCTGCCACACCGGATCGGTTTGGCGTTCGCGTCCGCGAGCGATGTGCTGCTCGTGCGGGCCCAGGCCGATCGTCCGGCCGGTCGATCCGGTGGTGCACTGCGCAAACAGCGGGCATGACTGGCAGGCGCTGCCGAAGCGGGCGACCTGCCCGCCCTTGACCTCGCGCAGCCAGGCGGTCCGCCCCGCGGGGCACACGACCGTGCCGAGCTCCATGTCGATCCGGAAGTCGTCTTTGGTGAACCTTCCGGCAGGCGCGACCGGCGCCTTGACCTTGCACAGGATGTTCGCGCCGACGTTCTCAAGCGTGTCCAGGACGCTCCCGGTGCCGTACGCAGAATCGCCGTAGACCGACAGCGGCTCGGTTGCCGTTCCCGACGCGGCCGGCTCGTCCTCGCCGGCTGGGTCGTCGGCTTCTGCGAGGTCCTCGGCGAGCAGCCCGGTGACCTCCTGGCCCTCTCCTGCGTTCCCGGCGGTGACCGTCGCGGCGGTGATGAACTCGCTGCCCGGGTCCAGCGCAACATGCCCCTTATAGCCGTCAAACCCGCGAGAACTGGTCTTGCGGCCATGCCGGGCATCCGGGTCGACCGTCGAGATCATCCGATCCTTCGCGACCTTTCTCGCGATCCGGAACACGCCATCCGCGTCCGCGTCGAGGTCCTGCCCGACAACCACCGCGAGCACTGCGGCGGCCTGCTCAACAGCGCTCGGGACCTCTCGGCCGTCCAACGCGCCGAGGATCGCGTGGGCGTCTTTGGCGAGCGCGTCGATCAACACCTCCCGCGCTCGGGGGTCCTCGTAATCACAGACCGGCTTTCCCGCGCTCGCGTAATCGTCATCGCGCGCCAGCACGCCCCGCAACTCGGCCTCCAGCTCAGAGTCGCACGCGGCGAGCACCCCGCGGATCGCCGAGCGGATCAACGTGACCGTGTCCATCGTCGCGACCGCGTCATAGAGCGCGGTGGAGTCCAGCACCCGCCGGCGGCCGACCAGCCCAGCCCGCCGGCCCATCTCCAGCACGACCTCGAAAATCCGGTCCGGACGCTCGGAGGCGGCAAGCCGGGCGCGCATGTCGACCAGCACCGTGTGCGCGAACCCTGGATAGTCAAACCCCAAACCGCCGGCCGCGTACTTCCACCTCGCGTCATACGTGAACCGATCGACAGCTTCACGATCAGAGCACCCCTCGATCCGCTGCAACACCATCACCACCGCGACGATCATCGGCGGCACACACCGCCGCCCGACATCGCAAAACAGATCCGCGAATAGCTCGTCAGGGAACAGCTGAAAACACTCACGGTGCAACAGTCCGTAGATCGAGTCGGCCGCGACCCTCCCCTCGCAGAAACTCGTCGTCGTGAACACATCCGCCTGCGTCGGAGTCAATCCAAGGCTCATACCCTCAAGCATGACTTGAGACTCGGACAGAGCCCGACCGGCTCAACCCGAAAAACACCAGTCTCCTAGGTAGATATCGGGCATCAGTGAGTTGCTCAGCGCTGTTGCAACTCGATCGGAGCGGCTGTCTGCACAACTCATCTCAGCTCCTACGAGACTGCCGGATGTTCGTGAAAGCAGGTCTCTTGGAGTCGCGGCCGAGGTTCCCCAGCAGCTTCTGCTTCTTGCGAGCGGGTCGACCGGCGCCCTGGGCCATACTGGACGCTTATGGATCCTGAGCCTCGGTCCTTCGACATGGACACCGTCGTGTCCGAGGTCGAGGAGCGCCTCGCGGCCTACGACGACCTGATCGAGGTCTCGGTGCTGGGCTCTGCGCGCAACGGGATCGGCGAGGCGCGCCACGCCGACTTCGGGATCACCGGAGCCAAGGACACCGGCATGATCTACGCCAAGGGTCAGCCGCTGAGGAAGGTCCCCACCGAGCAACTCGTCGAGGAGCTGTTCGCGGAGATCGACAAGTATTACGCGGCCGGGAAGAAGGTCGTCGTCGACGACGCCCAGGCCGCCGAGGCAGCCCGCTGGCTGCGCGAGAACGAGGACGACTCGGCGGTCTGATACCGGACGCGCCATGCAGTGGCACCTGCTTCGTCGCCGCCGGGGCAGTCGGATCACGACTGCCGCTCCGGCGTGCCATGCACCACAAGCAGAAGTTCGGGCTTACGCGGCGTTTCGCGTGCTCTTGCGCTGGAGCCGCTTACGGCCAATAGCTGGTGTCGGCGGTCGAGGCTCGCTGGGCTCCGACAACGCAACTGCGTCAGACCCGAGCTGCGGTCGCGGACGGCGTGGTTCTCTCGGGCCCGAAGGTGGCGGCGGACGCCGCGGCTTTGGAGGACGCGATTCTGGTGGCGGCAGCGCGGGCGCAGTAGTCGCCCACGGCGGAGCCGGGGCTTCACCGAGCCCGGCGCGGCGTCCGCGCGTCACCGACCACCGACCAGCCATGAACGCGACTAGCGCGACCGCGACCACCACCACGAGGACGAGAAGCGTCGGCACTACGCCAAACTACACCGCGGCTGGAGCCGGGTTGCGTGGCTTCCGCATCGTCGCCAAACCAGCAGACGCCAGCACGGCTGCCGGATCGGGCTACAAGCATCAGCGCTGCTCAGTCCGCCCGCAACCAGGTTTTACATAGGCAAGTGGTCGCGGCGGTCGGCCACAATGCGAGCTGGGCAATGCACGAATCTCTGCCACTTCCCGAAGGCCGCCGATATCCACGCCGCAGTTCTGCTGTCACGAAGACCCGGGGGCGTCGACCGGCGCCCGCGGCGCCGACCGCACTGCTGCTCTTGGTCGGCGGGTGAGCGAAGCGGGACCCAGAGCTTGGTGGCCGCTGAGGCGATGAGCGGGAGAGACGAGCTGCTCAGGCGACCGCCGGTGGGCTCGTCCACTCGCGCATTGGGCGGGAGAGCAGGATGCCGATGAGTGCCGACGATCCCAGCAGAATGGTGATCACGTCGCCCCAGAGCGTTCCCGAGCCTGCCGACGTGCCGCTCGCCGATGCGAGCACGATCGCGGCGGTCGCGATGACCTCGCAGGCGTTGACGAGCACGAAGATCCACCACGCGGTCCGGGATCGGCGACCCAGCCACGCAACCATGAGGATCACGGGGACTAGTGCCCGGGCGCTGATGTCGCTATCGCCGATCAAGACGAGCGTCCCGAGCTGCGTAAACCCGACAGCGACGAACAGCCAGTAGGCGGCCTTTTCTCTCCTCATGTCGGTTCGAACAGTACGCCGGGCGACACCTGATCACAAACGGCGGATCGTCGTACCGCACGTACAGGGGCCGCGTCAGCTGTGGGCTGCGGCCTCAACCGGACTACTGGTCTTGCTCCTCGGATGCGAGACGCGGCAGCAACAGTCTGGTAGCCGGTGGGGCGACGGAGCGGAAGCCGCGTCCCGTGCTCGTGACGCGAGCGCCCAGGATCAGAATTGGGGCGACGGCGCAAGCTGTGGGCGCCGACGTCGGCGTCGCGAGCGCAGCGTCTGTACTTACGCACAGGTTCGACACCGACGGGCCGGCTGGCGCTTCTCAGATTCGTCCGGGGCGCTAGCCGGCGCGGGCATCGTCGGCGCCTTCGCTCTCCGATTTGAATGAGAGAGCGCCGCTCGCGTGGATGCGAAACGCGGTGTCTCATCACGGCGATTGGTTAAGACCGTAGCTCGTCTGAGTCGGGGATGGCTGTCGTGTCGAGGAAGACTTCTCGATCGCGCTCGGAGTTGACGCTTCCCCATGGGTGATCGAGATCGCCGGCGGTGGTGGTGCGTGTCCTGGAATCGCGTGATCTCGCTGTGGAGGGCAGCTGTCGGCAGTGTGCCGTTCTGTGTGGCCGTGGGGGTCGTTATGGCGAGCGCGGCGCCACTCGGTGCATCGCTTTTAGCGACATGAGTCGCGAGGGCGGCGGCCGTTATCGGCCGAGGCCTCGCCGCTTTGACGTCGTTGTGTCCGGCCGGGTGTGGTCTCGGGCGTGAACCGTTTTCGGCTGTCCGGGTGATAAGGGGGTGGATCGTGATGCGCGCGAGTTGTATAGAGCCACGGTATGACTGCACTGCCCCGTGAGCGGTTGGACGACGCCTCGTTGATTAAGCGGTCTTGGCGTGATCCGGAGGCGTTCGCGGAGCTTTATGACCGGCATGCCGCGCGTATCTACCGCTACGTTGAGCGAAGGCTTGGCGAGCGGGCGGCTGAGGATGTTCTGGCCGAGACGTTCCTCGCGGCGTTCCGCCGGCGGTATCGCTATGACCTGAGCCGGGCGGACGCCGGGCCGTGGCTGTACGGGATCGCCGCGAAGGTGATCGGCAAACATCGTCGGACGGAGATCCGGATGTTGCGGGCGCTCGCGCGGACGGGGATTGACCCGGTCACCGACGGCGATAGTGAGCCGGTTGATCAGCGTGTGTCCGCGCGTGCCATGCAGCGGGATTTGGCGGCCGCGCTGGCGCGATTGGCGGCGAGAGATCGCGATGTCCTGCTTTTGATCGCGTGGGCGGATCTTTCCTATGACGAGGTCGCCGTGGCGCTGGACATTCCGGTGGGCACGGTCCGCTCGCGGCTGAACAGGGCCCGAAGGAAGGTTCGTGAGGTATTCGATGGACAGGACCCGACGTCCGTGAATGAGGAGGTCGTCTGTGAGTGAGCTCGATCTGGTGCGCTCGCTGCGCGCCGGCATTCCTGCGCCGAGTCCGACGCGGCTCGCTGTGGGCCGCGCCCGGCTGCTCGCGTCGATCGCGCGGCCGTCGCGGTCTCGATACCGCCCGCGAGCGATCGTCCTCGGCGGCGTGGCGCTCGTGGCGGTCGCGGGCGGGGTCGTCCTCACCGCAGGCTCACGGTCGCGCGTGGCCCCGAGCATGCATCTGGTCTTGGCGGCCCGGGTCCTGAACGCCGCAGCGCTGAGCGCCGAGGCGCGCCCTGACGTCCGCCCCGCTCCGACGCAGTGGATCTACACGAGGGTCGTTCAGTACGACGCGCGGCACGGCACCTCGACCAGTGAGAACTGGATTCGCTTCGACGGTCGACAGAGTGCGTACTTCCAGAGCGGACAGCTCGTCGTGCACACCGGTCCTGCACCCCCCAAGCTCGGCGACCGCACCCCGCTCGGTGCCTACGACGCGAACACGACACCCATGAGCACCTACGACGCGCTCAGGTCGCTTCCTTCGAGCCCGAAGGCGTTGCTCGAGGTTGTCGACCAGGTCGTCGCGGCGAATCCGAACTCGATCGCACTCCCGGCAGGCTCGCCATCCCCGGCCCAGAGCGGCGATCAGCTGGAGTTCGCGTTCCTGGCGTCACTGCTGTGGAACTCGTATGCGGGCGCACCGTCCGCCGCTGAGGCCACGGTGTTCAAGGCGATTGCGGCGATCCCGGGGGTTGGCGTCGAGCGAGGGATCACGAACGCGATCGGGCAGCCGGCGATCGGCCTGTCCGACGGCGGTTGGGGGTCCCAACTCCTGCTGGACCCGCTGACCTACCAGGTGACCGGCATCCGCACGGTCAGCACCGGCATCTGCACGGCGCCAAGGACCGTTGCGCAGACCGTTGCCGGCAAGGCGAGCGTGCAGTGCATGTCCTGGCCGCCCAAGGGCGCTGTCGTCGAATCATTGGCCTGGGCGAGGGTCGTCCCGGTCAACGGACCCGGCCAACGCTAGATGTCGCGGTCGACGGACCCCGCCGGCGCTAGCTGCAGCCACGACATACGTTCGGACCGGTGTGCCCTGGCGTGGCTCGGCGACTGGTGCCGCCGGGACAGGGTCAAGCGGGTGACGGGCGCGTTCGCACGGAAGCTACCTATCCGGCTGCGAACAACCGTGGTGGGCGCCGAGCCGCGCCCAGAGCTGGATGCACCCCTGCACGACAGGATAAATCGTCGCCGCGCGCGGTCCAGGATCGCGGCGACGATCAGCACGGCGTTTGTCGTGGCCATAGGCGTCGCGGCGATCGCCGGCGCGAGAGGGATGACCCCAGCATCCCATCGGCCCGCCGGGGATGGTTCGCCGGCCCCGGCCCGCAGCGGCCACTGGTCCACGCTCCCGCGGGCGCCGATTCCCGCTCCGGCACAGGACCTCTCGGTGTGGACCGGAACCAAAATGTTGGTCTGGGGAGGCTTAACCCAGCGGTCAAGCACGGCCCGGCGGTCGGTGACGGTGCGGCCTACGACCCTAAGAGACGGAGTTGGCGCAAGCTGCCCGCCAGCCCGCATGGCTACACGCTGCTTGACGCCTCCGGGAGTTCGGTGTCGGGCGCGAGCGCGACGGGATCGTCCGGGCTCCGGTTTCGGGCAACGTAGATGGCGAACGGCGCCGACCCGACCAGGGATCCGGCCGCGGCGATGACGAAGACCATTCTTGTCCCGACCGCGTGGATCAGTGGCCCGGCGGCAATCGGGCCTAACGGCCCGGTGAGGAACATCAGCCCGAACGCGGCGGGCAGCACCAGGCTGCGGAGCGCCGCGGGTGTGCGCGTCGTGATGACGGTGAATATCGGCGCACCCGTCAGCGGGCCGACGAACCCCTGCATGACCAGCACAGCGACGACCCCCGCCGCGGGTAGAGGAATCCCGAGCAGAAACTTCGGGATCGACGCGAGCACGAGTGCTCCCGCGGCGACGTGGAGCGCCCCAAACCGGCGCACGACAACCGGCACGGCGGCCATCCCGAGCAGCGCACCGGCGCCCATCGCGGCGTAGAAGACACCTGCGATATGGGCGTTCTGGTCGTAGTTGGAAAACGCAAATACGGGCAGCGTCGTCACGAACAACGTAAAGAAGAACTCCATCGCCAACATGCTCACGCACAGGACGACGAGCAGCCTGCTCCGAAGGATGTACCTGACACCCACAAGCAGCCCGCGCTCCCCGGCCTCGGTCATCGGTTTACTCCGTCGCACGAAGAAGCCGACGGCGATCGCGGCGACTCCGAACGTGGCAGCATCGACGTACAGCACGTTCTGCGGGCCGAGCGCGGCAATCAGGACGCCCGCCAGCGCTGGCCCGACGAGGGGCGCAGTCGTTTGCGCACCGTCGAGGTACGCGTTCACGCGAGCGACGACGCTCTCCTCGTCGCCGACTACCTCGGCCAGGATCAGACGCTGGGCGGGCATGTGTGCCGCCATGAACACGTTCGTGAGGGCGACCAGGACGACCAGCAGCGGGAACGACAGCGCGTGGAGGCTGTAGAGCGCCGGGATTGCAGCAAGTAGCGGGAGTCGCGCCGCGTCCGCGATCACCATCGTCTGCCTTGCCCCGATCCGGGCGATCAGCGAGCCCGCCGGGAGGGGCAGCGTGACGAACGGGATGGTCCCGATGCCGAGAACGAGTCCCAGCTTCGTCGCCGACCCGGTCGTCACGAGGACGAACCAGGGCAGCGCCAACACCGTCATCGAGGAACCGATCGACGACACCACTTCCGCAGCCACGATCGCGCGGATCTGAGTCGAGCTAACCCTGCTCATACGTTGCGCCCGCGCGCAGCCGCATCAAGCTCGTGACGACTCTCCACTTCCAGTGACCTCCAAGGCGAAGAACGAACAGGACGGACCGCGAACACATCGATCGCGGCCATACAGGCCCTGAGGTCAGACAGTCGTCACGAGCTGAATGGTAGTCGCTACGCGACCGTCACGAGCGGCAAGCGCAGCGTGCGTCCCTTTCGGCGGTGTGTCCTACTCCCGGCGTGCCCGCTCATGGCAGGATCTCGTATGAAGATGCGCTACGCACTGGCCTTCAGCAGCCGCGAGATGGCCGTCGCTTCCCGGGCGCTCCAATGCCAAGACATGTCGCGGGCGGTGTCAGGTTCGTGTCGCCCGACACGAGCGCGCCAATGGGAAATCCACCGCCAAAAGTGACGGGTTGGTAGGAGCTAGCGCCGGTACCGCGAGACCACCGGGAGCGTCATCCTTCTGCCCGCCGCCATGACCGGAGAACCCGACCCCCACCATGGTCGGCTCTACGCTCGGACTATGCCGATCCCCGAACCAATGCTGAGCACCCGCGCCGCCGCGTGGCCGGCACAGGGGGACTGGATGATGGAGCCCAAGTGGGACGGGTTCCGCCTGCTCGTGGCGATCGACCATCACGGACGTATACGCGCTTGGTCGCGCCGAGGCACAAGTCTGGGCGATCGCCTCGACTCGCTACTCGCGCCGCTCGCCGCGACGCCTCGCGGGACCGTGTTCGACGCAGAACTCGTCGCACTCAGCTCCCGTGACGGCCGAGCCGTCCAAGACTTCGCGGCGGTATGCCGAGCCACGCTCCAGGCCGACTCCGCGGCGGCGACCAAGCTGCACCTCGTTGCCTTCGACCTGCTGGAGCTCGCCGGCGAGGACCTCCGAGCGCTGCCCTGGGCCAAACGCACGCCGCTTCTGCGGGAGACTTTCCGCGCCGACAACCGGCTGCGGCTTATCCAGACGCAGCTGGCCAGCCGTGCCGCGCACGACCAGCTCGTCGCGCTCGGGTTCGAGGGCTCGGTGCTCAAGCGGCCCGGGTCGGCGTATCGCCCCGGCCGCCAGACCACTTGGCGCAAGTACAAAGCGAGCCACCGCGCCGCCGCCACCCTGCGCGACGTCCGGCTCGGACGTGACGGGCACACCTACGCAATCTCTGATCTCGACGGCCGCCGTGTGACAACCCTCGGCAGTCCACGGCTTGCCGCGCTGATCGGTCAGCGGGTCGAGCTCGCCTACTCCCGGATCGATGCCGACGGCTCGCTGCGCGAGGTCAGGATCAGCGCGGTCGACGGCTAGCACGCTCGGTCGCGGCAACGATACACGACGACTCATGCGGGTCGCCGATCACGCGCCTCAGACCCCCGCGCCAACCCCCGCTGAGCGACCTCGCAGGTCCTGACCCGCCGCCAGCCTGCTCGTGGCGAGGCGAAGGGGAGTCATCGCGCGCATGGCCGCGCCCCGCTCTCTCCTCCGGACGGGCTCATCAGTGGCGAGCAGCTTCTCGTTTTCGGTCGGAGCAGTAGCGCGGTCGAGACTATCCCGTCGGCGACATTGCGGAAGCCAGCAGCGATTGCCCGCCGAGTACTCTTCTTCGCTGGTTTCGCCACGGTCGTTTAGGGGTGGAAGGCGCGTGCGGGCGGGTAGACCTGGCCGGCGGGAAGCCGGAGTGCGTTGCGGGCGTTCAGTAGGACGTCTATGAAGCGGTCGTTGTTGCCGGGTATGGCGGAATCGAAGCGCACGCATCCCTGGTCGTAGAGGCGTTGGGATCGCGGCTCGTAGGTTGAGCCGTCTGATGTGTTCGCGGTGGCGAAGCGCGGGCGCAGCGGCGTGCTCGCGAACCATTGACGCACGAGCGCGCGCACGGAGGTGGCCGTGAAGCATCGCTGGTATGTTGTGGTGTAGAGCTCGTAGTCGATGTGGTCGAGCCTCAGGCCGATCGACCGCGGTGGGGCAACGCTCACGGTCACGGTCTGATGCTGCGTGTCGATGTTGACGCGGTATGTAGGGGGATTGCCCATCCCGAAGGTGCCGCATGTCCCGCCGGTGCCGGTGGGGAGGGCGTAGCCGAAAAGCCAGCCCTTGCCCGGGTTGGGGGGCGGCGTGATCACCCGCCACGCCTGAAAACTTTGGCTTTCCAGGACGCTCCTGGCCTGCTGCGCGAGCGTGTTCGGAGAGACGCAGTCGTGCTCGGCTTGGAGGGCGACCAAGGTGCGTTGGAGGGTGCGCAGCCGCGCGGCCGCCGTCGCGTAGGTTGCCGGGAGCGGCCTCTCGCCGAGACGTTGGCATTGGTCGGATCGGCCGGTGGCGACGTAGACCGCGACGGTGGTGGGGTTCTGTCGGCAGGCGACGAGCGGAACGGTGGCGACCAGTCGGCCAGTCGGCCGATTGTCGAACCGGTATCGGTTGATCCGGTACCACCTTCGACAGACGCTAGTCGGTAGCTGTCCGTTGGGCGGGGCACCGCCGACGGCAAAGGTTTTCGAGGAGATGCCCGTTCCGGATGGCCCATCGAAGCAGTTGACCGTGCCGTCGGCGAGCCGCTGGGAAGGCCAGAGCAGGGACTGCGCCGCGGCAACACCGCCTGCCGCGACGACCAGCGCCGCGAGCGAGATCATCAACCGCCTCGGTCGAAACGATCTCCCTCTGGGACGACGCCTGGCTGGCGGGCGCCGCGTCTGGTTTGCGGACTCGGTCTGCGACAGAGCGCTCTGCTCGAGCGCATGGAGCGCGCGGCTGGCGGTCACCAGCGACCGCTCAAACTGGTCCAGTGCGGAGCTCATGAGCCCTCCTCCTGTCGAATCGATCGCAATTGCGCGAGCGCACGGCTGACGCGCTTGCGCACGACGCTCTGAGACGTCAGCAGCTCACGCGCGATCTCCGCGTACTCTCGCCCGTCGATCACTCGGGCCGTGAGCGCCTGAAACTGATCGGCGGGCAGCAACTCCCGCAGCTCGCCAAGGAGATCTACGTCGGCTGTCGCGTCGTCAACGGCCGCTAGGTCACGGTCGGACAACTCCAGCGGCTGCATCGCGAGCCGACGCCTGGTGTCATCCGCGACGCGGCCCCTGCGGACCGAGTCGGTCAGCTCGTTCCGCGCGATCGCGAGAAGCCACGCGACCGGCGCCATCGGCAGCTCACGGTCCGCGTCGTGGACCGCGACAAGCGCCTTGGCGAACGTCTCGCACATCAGATCCGCCGCCAACTCGGCGCTGGGAACCCGCACCCGCAGAAAAGCCAGGACATCGACTCGTCGTGCTCGGTAGAACACGCCGAACGCTTCGGCATCACCCTCGCGCGTGCGCCTCAGCAGGTCACGATCGCGGACATGCACAGCAGCGCTCATGGTCGATAAAGACGCAGCGACCCCCTCGTTTGTGACCAGCCCGACGAATCGTCGATCGCAGCGCTCGCTGCCGAGCCTACGCCGCCCCGCCCCCAACACCGATCAGAGCGTCTCAGCGAATCCGAGCGCCTGCATTCCGCGTGGAATTCGGCGCTGGTCCAGCCGGGACCCAGCACCAGGCTCGACGGAAGGCCGCAGTGGCTGCCGCGGCCGCAACGCCGCTAGCACGAGGCAGATCGACACGAGTGCCGCCTTCACGAATCACCAGGCGCGTCGCCTCCCGGACGGTGTCCTCAAAGCTGGTCATCGTGGTCGGCCCTCCTTTCGTAGACGGGCGCGCGCTCGGAACAGTCGGACGCGCATCGCGCCCGGTGAGATCCCCAGCGTGCGGGCGGCATCGCGTGGTGAGAGCCCGGCCAGATCGACCAGTTCGATCGCGGCGCGCTCGAGCTCGGGCATTGACGCCGCGCGCTGAAGCAGCTCGCGGCCGGCCTGCTGCGCGTCGATCCGCTCCAGCAGATCGTCGATGTCGTCCTCGTGCAAGACGACTAGGCCGCCAAGCCGTTGCGTCCCCGCGCGCTCGGCAGCGAGGGTCGCGTGATGTTGGGCGTAGACCGCTCGCGCGATCGCGATCAGCCACGCGCGGATGCTGCCACGCCCCTGATAGGTGTGAATCGACGCGATCGCTCGCGCAACGTCTCCGAGGTCAGGTCCGCGACCGTCTGAGGATCGCTCGACCGCCGCGCAAAGAACGCGCTGACCGCCCCGACGTGCGCGCGGTAGATCATTTCGAAGGGCTCGTCTTCCCGTGGGCCCAGACGCGACTGCCGCTCGATCTTCGGGGTGCCCACACTCGTTAAGTGCGAGACCACGACCCAATCGTTACACAACCCCGAAAGGACTTCCCCAATCTCGAAGACCGAGCCGTCTGGCCGGACCGGTTCTGACCTGTGCGAACTGCTGCTTGCGGTTTACGGCCGCCCCGAAGCAGCAGCCGGTGATCGGACCGCCCCGGCGGCGACATTGCAGCAGCCTGTCGATGCGAAGACGACGCCAGCCAGGCGGGTCGTGACTAGTCAGCTGACGAGGAAGGTTCCCGGACGCAACCGGAAGACATACAGCGATCGAGATGGCCTTCCAGATCGATCACCTGGGTGCAGTCGTTGACGTCGCAATCACAAGAGAGCAATGGAGCGCCGAAGCGACGCTCTTTGCTGTCAGCGCGGATGGCAGACGGATCGCGACGACGCCCGCCCACATGGGCTCGGCTGGGCCGAGCCGTGGGCTCGCGGCGATCACCAAGCGCTACGCCGGACCGCCGCTGCCCGAGGATCCCGATGCACGCGAACGTGTCCTGGCGGCCTACCGCGTGCAGCGCCAGGACGTTGAGGATGCGATCAACCAGCTGCTTGGTCGAGATCCAGAGATGCATCGCCCGCCTCGGCTGAGCTGGGACCCTCTGATCGAGCTTCTCGCACAGCACGGCACGGTCGTGTCTGAACAGGAGTTGATCGCGATGCCGTTCCGGTTTGAGTTTCCGGCCGAAGCACTCGCTGCTTTCGAGGGCACATAGCCGCCGAGATGCGGTTCTCAACGCGAGTGCCTCAGCTCGTGCTCAGCGCTTCGGTCGTGGCCCCCTGCTTTCGATCGGGTGCGGGCAGTGTGCTGGGCGACACGCGACAGATGACCGGCACATCCCAGGAACGGATCCGATGACCGCTCATCGTTGTCGTCAACGCTGCTCGCTGTGCTGCGGGAGGACAGGTGGGAGTTGATCGGCGTGGTCAACCGCCGTCGTGCCAGCAAGCTGAGAGCTGACTGCGGAAGCCAACCCGCCCCCGGTCGGGCGGCTGTACCTGCCGAGCTGCTCAAGTCCGGGCCGAGGACTGCCGCTCGCACGAACGCTGGTTGCGTCGAGCATCGTGGCGCCGGCGATCTGACTTCCGCTACGGCCTTGCGGACACCGAGGGCGGCAGCGCCGCAAGCAGACCCGTGTCGGCGACGATGCGGAAGTGGGGTCGGTCGGCGCGATCACACTCTGATTCGAGCGGACTCCTGGGGACGCGCGGACCGGCACGGGACAGTACGGGACAGGGTCTCATGGTCGTCGTTGGGCGTGGAGGAGCCACTCGATCGCGCCTCGCGCGCCCTGGGCTGGCGAGCGCTCCGCGGCCCTCACCAGCCAGCCGGCGATTTTCAGGCCGTCGGCCGCGTGCCGGACCGCCGCGGCGATCACGCGATCATCCTCGGGCAGTGTGGCCAAGCCCAGCTCGTAGACCGGTTTGACCAGCGCGATCAGGTCGGCCGCCGGCGCGAAGTCCAGCACCACGAGCTGCGGCGCCGCTGCCGCGAGCGACAGGTACGACAGGTCGATCGTCACCACATCAACCGGTTCGGGCACCAGTCCTGTGCTTAGCTGACCCAAGTTCGTCCGCTCGAGATTTATGACGCGCGGGTCCTGCTGCAACTCGCCGCGAAGCTGCCCATGTCCCGCGTCGACCGCATACACACGTGCGGCGCCCGCTGCCAGGAGCACCTGAGTGAATCCGCCGGCGGCGGCGCCGACGTCGACTCCGACGCGCCGGTCGACATCGACACCGAACGCCGAGAGCGCGTGCGCGAGCTTCGCAGCGCCACGCAACGGCCGTTGCGAGCGGACGGTGATCGCGTCGCTCGCGCTGACAAGCGAAGCCGGTTTGGTACGGGGAAAGCCGTTGACGAGAATGTCGCCACCGGCGATCAATGCGCCAGGATCTCCCAGGCGCGGATGGCGGTGCGCGAGCTCGGCGGTGAGCGTGCGCAGTCGTGGGCGTCTGTAGCCCAGAGGAGCCTCCTCTCGAAGTGGCGGTCGCGGAAGCGGTCGCCACGGGAGGCCCTCGAGGCTTATGTCTTGTGCCCTACAGCTATATGAAGCCCGTCACGCACGCAATGCTACGCCGCCAACAGTCAGCGGCTGCGACACCAACGACCGGACAGGCCAGCCTGTCGGCTCCCGCTCTGCGTGCGGCATCCCGAGAAGCGGAAGCAGCCGTCTAACGGCCGCGTTGGCGACCAAGCGGCAGCCGCGAGCTTGCGGCCCACGTCGTAGCTGATGCCCTTGAGTCTTATCGACCGTCCCGCGGCGTTAGGCCGCTGACGGCTCGCTGAGGCGCGTGCTGACCTCATCTCGGTTGACCTTGAGCGCGTCAAGGAGCGCCGCGGCTGGGTCGGGTGGCGCGAGCGACAGCAAGGCGATCAGCACCCGCTCGCGCGACCACCGGGGCGATGGATCCCACGGCGCCCCCGAACCACGACGGTGGCGCCGGTCCTTTCCGGCCTCCTCCATCACGCGCTTGGCCACGGGCGTCATCGGCAGGTGGTCCGTCAAGACCGCCTTCACAATGGCCCGTCGGCCGCCGAGCGTCGGTTCGCGGGTTGGCACCGGCGGCGCGTCGAGCGGCCTGTCGATTCCAATCGCCACAAGCGCGTCGCGATCCATCGCATCCAGCGCCTCACGCGCCGTGCCTAGATCGCAGCCCAGCAGCTGCGCGACGTCGGGCTCGCGCAACAGCCGGAGCACGAGGTCCTCGGTACCGACGCGCCTGTTACCACGTCGACGCGACTCCTCGCGCGCATACACGGCTGTCGCCCACGGGTTAAACCCGCCGACCTTGCTTGCTTTCGCGGTCATCATGAAACCCACTTTCCGTATTTGGCGTGCACCGATTGCCGGGTGATCCCCAGCGCATCGCCGATCTGCTGCCAGGACCACCCCTGACCGCGTGCGACCGCGACTTGGCGTGCCTCGACGCGCTCCGCGATCCGGTGCAGCGCCAAAGCGGCACGCAGTCCCTGCGCCGGATCCTCAGAGCCGATCGCTTCGGTGATCTCATCGATGTTCATGCTGTCAGTCTAGGCTGACAGCATCGTCTTGTCAAGCCAAACTGACACGAGAGGCGCCGTCAAGGGGAACCGTCCGGACGCTCAGGCGCTCGTGCCGGCGCGCGAGCATGAATGCGGGTCTCCGCGCGAGCATGCCGAAGCACGCGCTAATCCCCACGGGCAGGACCGGCGTGCGCCAATCGGCGAAACTGCCGCAATCACGAAGCCCCGGCATCCTGATCGGGCGCTGCTCGCCTGACTCGCACTTCTCCTCCGGCATCCGCGAGGGCAAAAGCAGCAGCCGGTCGCTCACCGCCCAGTCGGCGACGGAGATGGCATGAACGGCCCGTGATTCGGGTGGCTGGTCAGGCGTGAAGGTGGCCGGTCCTCGTGTGAACACGAAACGCAACAAGGAGGCTCGATGTAGGAGGTCGGACTGTTTGATGCGGTGCTGCATCGGAGATGGAGGGGCCGGCCCGTTGGGCTGGTGGTCCTCCGCGATCGCCCTGCAGGGGGAGGTCGCAAACCACCGCAAGCTGCTGCGGTCAAGAGCCGTGGTGGTGAGCGTTGCGGAAACGGCGCGCCGTTGAGCGCGTCCGGTGTGGGTCAAGAAGGCGAGCGTGAGCGATCTGCTGATGACGTGTCGAAACCACTTAGACGAGATCGAAACCGGGTCTGGAGGACCGGCCCGGGATGAGCCTGGCGGGTGCCTGCTGATTGGCCAGGTGGTCTCCGGCATGGAGGTGGCGCGAGCTTGGCCTGGGCTCTGGTGTGGAACGTGTGAACCTGTCGTCCCGCGCTCGCGGGCGGCCAGTGGAGCGGTTGTGGCCCGCGGTTGTCCGCGGAAGCGAGAACCTCAAGCAGCGGAACTGCGAGGGGGAGAGTAGTGATGCGGGGCACAGGGGCGGACAGCCTCGTGGTAGCGATGACGCCCGGTAATGCGGGTCGAGCGACGGGGGCTGGTCATCCTGGCTTGGTCGGTGGTCAACCGTGATGAGGCGGGAGGAACCGGTGAGCGAGTCAAAGCCGGACGGCAAGTCGTTTGTGATTTCCAAGCGGCTGGTCTGGGAGGCATGGCGAAGGGTCAAGGCCAACCGGGGGGCTGCGGGTGTTGACGAGGAGTCGATCCGGGCGTTCGAGGCGAACCTGAAGGCGAACCTCTACAAGGTCTGGAATCGGATGTCCTCGGGGAGCTATATCCCGCCGCCGGTGAGGGCGGTTGAGATACCGAAGAAGTCGGGCGGGTCGAGGATGCTAGGCGTGCCCACGGTCGCGGATAGAGTCGCTCAGACGGTCTGCTACCTGGTTCTGGAGCCCGAGGTGGAGCCCGTGTTCCACCCGGACTCCTATGGGTACAGGCCGGGACGATCGGCTCATGATGCGCTGCGGACGTGCCGGGCGCGGTGTTGGAAGCACGACTGGGTTCTCGATTTGGACCTGAAGTCGTTCTTCGACACGCTCGATCATTCGCTCGTTCTGAGAACGGTCGCTCATCACACGAACCTGCGGTGGGTCCTCCTCTATGTCGAGCGGTGGCTCAAAGCGCCGTTACAACTGGAGGACGGCACCCTCAAGCAACGAGATCGCGGGAGTCCGCAGGGCTCTGCGATCTCGCCGGTGCTGGCAAACATCTTCCTGCACTATGCGCTGGATCTGTGGCTTGGCCGGGAGTTCCCGGCGGTCGCATTCGAGCGTTACGCGGACGATGTCATCCTGCACTGCAAGAGCAAGCAGCAGGCGCGGATCGTGCTTGACGCGATCATCAAGCGGTTGGCGGCGGTCGGTCTGGAGCTGAATCTGGACAAGACGCGCATCGTGTACTGCAAGGACGCGAATCGTCGCGGCTCTCACGAGCACGAGCGGTTCGATTTCCTCGGGTACACGTTTCGTCCCCGGCGTGCTCGGGCCAGCAGCGGCGAGTTGTTCGTCAGCTTCTGCCCGGCGGTCTCTGACGACGCCGTGAAGAGGATGCGCGGCACGATCAAGCGCTGGCGGCTGCATTTGTGGAGCGGGAAGTCCCTCGTCGACCTCGCACAGGAGATCAACCCGATCGTGCGGGGCTGGATCGACTACTACGGCTACTTCTACAAGTCGCGGTTGATCTCGCTTCTCAGACGCATCAACGAGTACCTCGCGCGATGGGCCACACGGAAGTTCAGGCGACTGCGCGGCCATCCCCATCGAGCGCGGAGGTTCGTGGCGACCGTCGCTAGACGCGAGCCCGCTCTCTTCGCTCACTGGAAGGCGGGCGCGCAGCCATCGGCCGGATGACAAGAGCCCGGTGAGTCGAGAGGCTCACGCCGGGAGTGTGCGAGGCATGACCAACAGCTCGGGGGTGCGAGTCCCCTGTGGAGGTTGATGGCACCAACCACAAGCCGATGGCAACTGCTCAGTCGTGAGGCTGGGTGGGGAGGAAGCCGGAGTGCGAAGTCGCGACCCTAGGAACACATGGCGCATCGGACCCGGACGGGTTTGGTGGGCTGCGCGTAGAAGGCGGGGCGGTCCGGGCGAGTCTGCTCCCACGAGGCGAAGCCCGATGTCATCAAGGGGCCGTTCCGTAAACGCGGTGGGTGTGCGATGAAGGTTGTTGGTCTTACCCTCGGAGGGCTCTGTGGGTGTCCCAGGATGCCCCGTCACGCTTGGCGTGTTCGCGGGGTGGTGCGGGACGGTCGTGGTCGAGAGGCCGCGGCTCGCCGCGGAGCAGTCAGCAGAGGCCAAAGTACCGGCGGGGTCGATGTTCGCCGGGAAGGGCCGAACGCGAAGCCGAGGCGCAGGACGCCCGTGCTCGTGGGACGGACGATGAAGGCAGCCAACCCCATATGGGGCCTGGGCGGGGAGGTCCGAGGGTGAAGCCTGAGGGTCCCCGTGCAGAGCGGAGTCCATCCCCGGCGGCTGGCGACACCGCTCCTCACCCCGCCTCGGTGAGCCTGTGGGAGTTGTTCTTGTCCCGCGAGAACCTCGCCGAGGCGCTCAGACGCGTCGAGCAGAACGCCGGTGCCCCGGGCATCGACGGGATGAGCACCAAGGAGCTACGGCCGTGGTTGAAAGACCACTGGCCACAGGTCCGCTCAGCGCTTGACGCGGGCACTTACCGGCCGCAGCCTGTCCGCAGGGTGATGATCCCCAAGCCCTCGGGCGGCCTGCGAACGCTGGGGGTGCCGGCTGCGGTGGATCGGTTGATCTGCCAGGCCATCGCGCAGGTGCTCACGCCCATCTTCGACCCGCTTTTCCATCCCCGTAGCTTCGGGTTTCGCCCGGGGCGTTCGCAGCACGATGCTGTGAAGCGGGCACGCCAGTTCATCGCTGATGACGCGGCGTGGTGCGTCGATTTTGATCTCGACTCGTTTTTCGATCGCGTTCAGCACGACGCTCTGATGGCCAGGGTCGCCAGACGGGTCCACGACAAGCGAGTGCTGAAGCTGATCCGACGCTACCTGGAAGCGGGCGTCATGGATGGCGGGCTGGTGCACGCGACAGAAGAGGGGACCCCTCAGGGCTCTCCGCTCTCGCCGCTGTTATCGAACGTCATGCTCGACGACCTCGACTGGGAGCTGGAGAAGCGCGGGCATTGCTTCGTGCGCTACGCCGACGACGGACGTATCTACGTCCGAAGCGAGCGCGCGGGGCAGCGGGTCATGGAGAGCATCACGCAATACGTCGAGCAGCGCCTGAAGCTGCGCGTCAACCGACAGAAGTCGGCGGTCGCCCCCGCGGTCGAGCGGCCCCTACTGGGGTTTCGTTTCTTCCGGGATAAGGCGGGCAAGGTCAGGGTCACGGTCGCTCCGAAGGCTCTCAAACGAGCCGAGGATCGATTGCGAGAACTGACCACGCGCAACTGGGGTGTCTCGATGGAGCGGCGGGTCAAGGAGATCAACCGCTTCACGGTCGGATGGACGGCCTACTTCGCGCTGGCCGACACCGTCCTGCCGTTCGAGAAGCTCGACAAGTGGCTGCGTCGCAGGCTCAGACAGGTGCGCTGGAAGGAGTGGAAGCGTCCACAAACGCGCTACCGGAACCTCCTCGCGCTCGGTATCTCCGGCCGGGACGCCCGCTCATGGGCGGCGTCGCAAAAGGGGTACTGGCGCGTCGCCGGGTCCTGGCCACTCCAACGCGCGCTGCCGAACGCCTACTGGCACCAGACCATGGGCCTGAAAGGGTTCACCGATCCCTACCGACGCTTCCGGGAATGCTGAGCGAACCGCCCGGTGCGGACCCGCATGCCGGGTGGTGTGGGAGGGGCCAGGGCGAGCCTGGCCCCTACCCGATTCTGTGAGCGCCGGGGGGTGAGATTCCCCCCGGCGACTCGACCGTGTCGAACGGCGCTGATAGGCGCGCGCGGGTACGAGCCGCGCGGCCGGCCAATCGAACAGGAGGTACCGACCGTGAACGACGGTATGTCATCGGTCGCCCAGAACGCGGCGGGTGTGATCTCGCCGCGGCTGGCTGGGGCGATCATCGCCGGGTTTGACGTGCATCTGCGGCAGATCACCTTTGACTGTTTGGACTCTGAGACCGGCGAGGTCTGGCGTGGGCGGATCGGCGCGTCGCCGTCGGCTGTGGAGGAGTGGGTCGCGCGGTTCTCGGGCCGGGAGGTGCATGTCGCGATGGAGGCGTGCACTGGCTGGCTGTTCGTTGCTCGGGCGGTCGCGCGCGCGGGTGGTGTCGCGCATCTGGCCGAGACCGTGGAGACGCGCGCGTTGCGGGGGCGCAAGCGTCGCGCTGAGACCGACCGCCAGGACGCGTTGTGGCTGCGCGAGCTGCTCGCGGAGGGCGGCTGCCCGAGGCGTGGATCGCGCCTGAGCATGTGCGTCAGTGGCGTTCGCGGCTGCACTTGCGAAAGGCGCTGATCGATCAGCGCACGCAGTGGCTTGTCCGGATCCGGTCGGTGCTCTATCACCACGGGATCAGCGCGGGCGCGCCGGCTCGGATCGCACGAGCGGACGGCCGCGAGTTCCTCAAGCGTCTGGATCTGCCCGACGACGCCCGCGAACGGGTGACGGTCGCGCTTGGCATGATCGACACGCTCGAGCGCGAGATCAGAGAGGTCGAGCGGTCCCTGCGCCGGGTCGCGCGCCGCCAGGCGGGCTGCCAGGCGCTGATGACCCAGTTCGGGGTCGGGGAGCTGATCGCGCTGACCTTGGTGACCGAGCTCGGGGACGTCACCCGCATGTCCAGCTCGCGCAAGGCGGTCCGTTTCGCCGGGATCGACATTGGCGTGCACCGCTCCGATCAGACCGCGCGCGTCGGCAAGCTCACCCGCCAAGGCTCCTCGCCCTTGCGCTGGGCGCTCTATGAGGCCGCGCAGTCAGCCACCCGGCCACGGAGTCCCGACTACGCCGACTATCACGCGCTCAAAGCCCGCGGGCTGACGCACACCCGCGCGTCATTGACGATCGCGCGCAAGATCGCCCGGCGCAGCTACCACCTACTGCACAACCTCGGACCCGCCGCGATCGCACCGATCCCCGAATAGCTGCCCGGCTCCGATCGCCCCCTTCCAAGATGATCACCCTTGCGGCCAGCTCCCTCAGCTTCCGTGGCACCCACCACCAGTGGAGACCCCGACAAAGACCGAGCGGCCGCAGTCAACCCCGCAGGGACGACCGATCAACCATCACGTCGCGACCACCAGCCAGTGCTCGACGACCCAGATAAGCCCGGGCGCCCACGGAGCCAACCCAACACGCACCCACCCGATCGGAGGCCTTGACACCAACCAACCGTTCAGATAAGCAGCAGCGAACGTGCGGCGGCGGTGTCTGGGCGGAGGGCGCCCGGGTTCGCGCGTCGACCGGCTTTCGTGTGCCAACGGCGGTGGGAGCACGATTCGTATGGTCTGGTCGACCAGAGGTTCTTACGGGCCTGTGGGGATTCTCTGCGTCAGTTCTTCACAGCGCCGGCAATGCTCGGCTAACTATCATGGCCACCGCGTTCGCACTCACCGCCGGTTGCGCGGCCGTCGGCATGGCTCGCTGCCGTTGCGCTGCGGCTGCCTGCGGCTGATGTCGACACCTCGCGACAGCGGACCTGACTCGCCGGACGTCGATCCGCGGGCGGTCGAGTCGGGCTCACCTCGGGAGGACGCATCGCGCGGTCCGAAAGCCCCGGCGATCGGGCGCGAAAGCTCGCTCGACGCGACGAGCGCCCGAGTACTGCTGCTCGTCGCCGGCGTTGCAGCGGCCCTCGCAGTCGCCCTTATAACTGGCGCTGTCGCGCTCCCCGGCGCCAGCCACAGGAAGCCGAGCATCCAGACCGACGAGCAGGCGTCGCTTGCGTCGAGCGAGTCGACCGCGAACATACGGTGGGCTTCTGCGACGTGCACGAACATTCTCGCCTGGAAGAACGCGATCCAACGCGACACCAAGGGGCTCAACCTCAGCTTCGCCGCGCTTGGCCGGATTGAGGACGCGGTCGCTGCGACGACTCGAGTCCTGAATCAGATCAAGAAGCTCGGTCCGCCCCCGGCTGTGCGAACGGCGCAAGCGCGAGCTGAGATCGGGCAGTTCCGCGCCGATGTCGCGTCGCGGGTGCGCAAGATCCAGGGAGATGTGCACAGCGTCGCGGGCGGAAACCTCGCGGCGATGGGCACGCTGGTCGGCGATCTCGGGAACGCCAAGGTCCTGGGAACCGAGATCGGCAACGAACTACGCGTCGTATTCGCCGATCTTGGGCGCCCGCTCGCTGCGACTCCTGCGTGTCGGCAACTCGCCGGGATCGCGGTCTGAGCCGCCCGCCGCACGATTACCGCTCGACTTGTTTGCGGCTCATCCGCCTACCCGGACCTGGTTCTTGTTGACAGGTGGTGGGCGCGAAGACGATCGAGTCTCGAAGCCGCGACCGGACGGCACGCTCGTTTCGAAGCGCCGGCGAGCAGCTGATATCGACTTTCGATGCCGCCGACCCTAACGTGGCCGTCGCCAGAGCGCGATGCCACTTCCGCGACTCCCGGGACACACCTCCGATCGCGCCACCTTCCGAGATCGGCCCCGGTGCCGGCCTCGCCCCGCGAGACTTCTCGTTCCACGAAGGCTGAGCCGTCTGGACGGCACGGCGACGGCGCTTCGCGACTTCTGCTTCGAGCCGCCGAGTAGCGCGAGCAGCAGCCGGCGGCTCACCGCCCCGTCGGCGACGAAGACTTGGTGACTCTGCCGGTACGCGTGAGGTGCTACGCACTTCTCGCAGGCCTCGCGATCAGTTCGGGCATGAGATTTCGGGACATGTCCCATCGGTCAGACAAAGCCGCCCGGGCTGATAACGACGGGGGGACGCGAACCCGGCGGCTCGCGCCCCCCATGACGCTTAGATCGTGATCAGCCGATCCCGGTCCAGTTCGACCAGCAGTCGCTGCCGAGGCTGTTGATCCCGGCGGCGCCTTCGAGGATCCCCTGGGCGCCGCTCGGCGCCTCGAAGTCGTCGTTGACGTTGTCGAATTGCTCGAACCCCGTGGCAGGCCCGACGTCGCCGAGATCCACCGGCGTATTCGCCGTCGCGACCAGCGAGCCATCGATAACCGAACCCGCCTCGCTCGAGCTGCCGGTAAGCGCGAGGGTGACGTTTCCGCCCCCATCCTTGGTGCACTTCATTCTGACCGTGAACGGACCGAGCGTGTATAGCGTGACCGTGTCGCCGCTCGCGGTACCCGATGCCTTGACGATCCCCGGCGTGCCGATCCGGCGGCTACTCGACAGGAACGAGCTTGCGGACTGGCCATTCAACGTGGTCGCGTCGTTGGCGTGGTTCGCGTTCGTGGCATCGTCGGCGTTCGTCGCGTGGTCTGCATTGGTAGCGTGATCGGCGTTGGTGGCGTGATCGGCGTTGGTCGCGGCCGGAACCTTGCCCAGCTTGCTGAGCTTGACCTGCGTGCCGGTGATCGTGTGGTTGCGCAGCCGGTTGCCCGACAGCGTGCCCTTCTTGATCAGCTTGTCGCCACTGACTAGCTTCGTCGCTGCGACGGCGGTTCCCGACGCGGCCAGGACGAGCGCGATAACCGCGATAACCGTCGCGCCGGACGGCCTCCGGCCCAAAGCCCCTCTCATCTCATACCCCTCTTCTGTTGTGGGACGCCACCAGCAGGCGGCCCTGTCAGAGATGAGACTGGACAATCAACCGGCGGCTGTCAACCGACTGCCAGCCGGACCCCAACCCCCTCAAGACCCACAGGGCGCGGGCCGCACGCCCCGCGGCCATTACAGGCGATCATGGCTCGAGTGCGCCTTCCCTAGTCGCCCAGGGCAAAGGCCCGGGCGCACTACCGGACGAGCGCGCTGACGCTCCTGCCGTCACCAGAGCAAATACCACGACAACCAGAGCGCCGAACAACGCGGAGCGACGCATGCCAGCAACCATACGTCCCTGCTACCGCCGCAGGGTTTACCGCTCGCCCAACCGTTGCGGATCCCTGCGTCCTCACTGCTGCGTGTCGATAATCGTCCGGGATACCTCCATCGTTCACGTCGCCGGTTGGAGAACTACCGGCGAAGAGCTTGGCGCTCGGCGCGTGATTGGTTCGCCTGGGCGCTCAGCAACGGTCCATGGGCCTAATGAGCCGGATCCGGCGCTGACTGTTCAGCGCAGCTCGGTTCGGCAGCCGCGGCGCAGAGTGCTCGGTCTCGATCTAAGGGGCTGCTCGGCCCCGACCGAGCTATGGGACGAAGAGCCAGACGCCAGGTGGATACGCAAGCCAGACACCCCACCAGATCGCTTGGAAGACCAGAAACGCCAGCATGACGATCGGCCACATGCGATCACGTGTCATAGAAAGAGCGTACGCCCGATGACGCCGCCACACCACCCCATGCGGAATGAACCCGAAGCCTTCCTTCGGTCCGCTCGCTGGTGAACGTCGATCCTTGCGGCCGCTGCGTTTGAAGCGCTGAGAGGTCTGGAAGAGGCCATACTGCGATCGTGGACTCGCTTGTCGAGCTGCTTGACCGCCAGGTGGATTTCCTTCTCCGTCAGATAGACCCTGCGGTGTTCCTCATTCAGGTCGAGCCGTTTCTCCGGGCGCTGCGAGACGAGCCGCGACTTGCCGCTTATCTCGACGATCTTGTTGAAGAGGTCGTGCAGGTCATCGATGACATCGAAGAGGTCGACCGGGAGCTCACGTCCGAGCTTCTGGTTTTGCGGCGTGAGCTCGTCGAGCTTCGGCCCGAGGCCGATGATTCCAACGTGGAACCGCCGTCCGAGTCGGGCGCACGGGAAGTCAAACTCGGGGCGTTTTTGAGCTACAGGGGGACGCTTGCCTACTTCGACGAGTGGGCCAGGTCCGAGCCAGAGCCGTTCAATGCCGACGGCGAGGGTGGCTTGGCTAAGACGCTCCTACGAATCCTCCAGAGCAAGGACAGCGCCTACCTGCGTGAAGTCGAGGCAGCATCCGGTCGCGAGAACGCCGAAGCTGAGTCGAACCCCGAGGACGTTTCGACCGAGGCCCGGACGCCGACCGAAGACGAGCAGAACCGGCCGGGACGGGACCCACTCGACGCGTGGCGAAGACGGCTTGGGAATGTGCAGCGTCGCTTCGCCTATGCCGTCCGTCTGCTGAGGCTGCGCACGCGGACGTCTGCTGGGCTTGCGCTGCTCAAGCTGGAGGCCGTGCCGGATGAACTGAACCCTCCGGCTCGACTCCTCGGCGACGAGGGCGAGGACAACCTCAGGACTGCGAGTGACGTTATGCGGTGGGCGGGTTCGGAGAGTCATTCGGTCTTCAAGCTGGCCTGGGAGGAGCGGTTGGATCCGGCAGACGTCGGCGTCATCGACAAGCGTGTCGTCGACCTGCGCGACGCTGTTGAACGCCTGCGAGAGGACTTGCACCGTCGCATCGGTACCACGCGCTCGCGGTTGGCGCTCGTGAACCGATTCAAGTTGCGGTGTGAGTGGCACGACCGTGACCGCATGCTCGCAGTCGCGGACGACGACCGGCTCGCGGGCGGACCGGAGGACCGCCTGACCGGGGAGTTCGCCCGCTATCTATTCGACGCCGGGCTGTCCCCGTTGACAAAACCATTAGCGGGTGGCCTACAACCTGACCTGCTCGAGGCTCAGGCAAGCTTCTACGTCGAGGCAAAGCAGTACGCGGCGTCGAGCGCTCGCGCCGACATCGTCACGAGCGTGGCGCAGGTGCTCGACACCGTCGGTCGGCTGCGAGGTAGCCCCTATGCCGTTGACGAAGCGTTCTGTGTGGTTTTCCGCCGCGAGGGCCCCTATTACGACTTGCCCCCCGTCTTGCAGATGGAGACCTATCGGCTGCACCTAGTGCTGGTTGACCTCGCTCCAACGACAGAAACTGGTCGAAGGCAGCGCGACAAGCCCGTCCAGATTCCCGCCGACGAGTTCTTCGCGGCTGCGCCGGACGACCTGGGAACCGCTGAACCCGGAAGCGGCGCCAGGCGAAGGTAGAGCGGTTGCGCTTAGGGTTGGAGCGGTCCGGCGGCTACGACTGCGCCGGTTCCTTCGTGATCCTGATTAGTCCTTTGGGGCTATCCAAGCGGACGCGCGCCGTGGTCCCGCGAATCGCTGCGCGACATCAGCCGCCTACAGACTGCCTGACGATTGACACCGCGGAGGCGCTGCTTCGCGGATCCTCGCCCAATTCTGCCGGTAGAGCAATTCACTCTCTGGGTTGGTCTAACCGCGGCAGGGCCGGCTTCGTCGGCTTCTGCTCTTCAGGCGGGGCATGCTTGCGGCTATCCCAATCCGTTGCTAGCACTCGCGGCTAGGAGGCGGTCCGTCGGGTCCCGGAGACAGCTGCTCTTCGTAGACCATTGCGGAAGCCGGTCTCTTTGCGCGACGCGCCTCGTGAAGCCCCTCGTCACTGACGGCTGGAATGTCGCCGTGCGAATAGTCAGCGGATGACAGCGTCCGTGGCCCTGGCGACAGACCCTCACACATACGGACCAGTCGCAGCTCCGCCGTTCGGCTACGCACGCAGTTGAGCCGCAACCTGTCGAGTTGACAGCACGCCCCCGCGCTCGGGTAGCGCGAGCCCTGGAGGACATCGTTCAGCTTGAAACCGCGTTCTCGAGATACCGAGCGATCGGCCAGGCACCCTCAGCCGTGTTCGAGATCACCGTCACCGTCACGTGCGCGCGGCGATCGTGCAGCGAACGGAAAGAGACTCCGGCGTCGCAGCCTTCCAGGACGACGGCGTCGGTCGAGGCGTGGAGCCAGAAGCCCAGGCCGTAGCGCATCGACTGTCTTGGCACGACGCTGCGGGGGCGCACCATCTCCGCAACCCACTCGGTCGAGACGATCCCACCGGCTACGAACGCGAGCCACAGAGCGTGGATGTCGGCCGCCGTCGAGTAGATCCCACCGTCTCCGCTGCCCCTCACCGGGAGATGGAAGACGTTCGTCCTCCACGCGCCGTCGCACTCGACGTAGCCGAGGGCGGTCCGCGCGGGAAGCTCGTCCGAGCGCAGATACTCCGTGTCCATCATTCCGGCAGGCCGGCAGACACGCTGCTCAACCAGCTCGTGGAAGGGCACACCGCTCGTCCGTTCGGCGATGAGCGCCAGTACGACGTAGCCGCCGTTGCTGTAGGCGAAGCGCTCGCCGGGCGCGAACTTGCTCGGGTAGCCGTCGAGCACCGCGAGGTAGTCCTCGGTGGTCGCGAGCTCGTGGACTGGGACCGGCATGACGTAATCAGCCACCTCGATTCCAGCCTCCTCGTCGAGGTAGTCGCCGATGCCCGACCGGTGCGCCAGGAGCTGCTCCACCGTCACGCCGTCGTCGATCAGAGGCAAATCGTGGCCGAGCACCGAGCGCGCGGGCGTCGAAAGCTCTAGCACCCCTTCCTCGATCAGGCTCACGACGGCGAGCGCCGTAAAGCCCTTCGCTCCGCTCGCGATCGCGAAGCGCGTGTCGACCTGATTCGGGATCTCGAAGCCGCGATGCGCGAGGCCGTACGCCCTCGCCAGTTCGATCCGCTCGCCTCGGTCGTTCCGAACTACGCCCGAGAACTCTGTCTCGGACGCGATTGCGTCGAGTTCGCGTCCGAAATCAGGCATGGGACGGACGCTAACGGAGTGCGAGGATAGCGGCTCTGCCCGGCGTTCCGCGGCGATTCCAGGCTGCATTCCCCCGCGTGTGGGATCTGCCCGAGATCGACGCGGGATGATCGATAAGAAACAGTCGCCCCGTTGGGGCTGCAGAGGTTATCCGCGATGCAGAGTTATGCGGGAACGCAGAAGGTTTGTGCTACTCCGCGATCTCGTTCGGCCCTTCGAACCAGACCAAAACGCCATTGGCGAGTCACTTTGACGATCCGGGCCAACTGCGTCTCTCCACACGTTTCGACGATGACTTCGTTCGCGAGCCCTACTGACTCACACACGGCGACGAGTTCGTCGACGTCGTCGACGCGGAACTGCCAGCGCACCCCCTCGTGGGCCGTCAGAGGCAGATCCTCCTTGTTGCCCGAGATCCCGAAGATGACCGATCCACACTGGACAGCGAGAAAGTCCGGAAACTCATCGCCCTCGTACACTGTGTCAAACCCGAACCGAGCGAAGAAATCACGTTCGGCATACGGGTCGGCGACGTACAGAATCGGGTGAAACGCGCGAATCGCCAACGCACAACCGGGTCCCCCGAGATCCCCGCCCTCAAGCTCGATACATGGCGATCCCCGCATGTCGGGACCTGAGCTTCCCCGTCGATCGAAACGCAGCAGCATGCACTCTGAACCGGAGGAGAAGCGCGGGGAAAGTTGGAACAGCGCGTAGTCTTTACTTGCGGTGATCAATGGCGTTCACGCCGTCGTGTTCTCAGAAGACGCGGAGCGCACGCGTGCGTTCTTCCGCGACACGCTGAGGCTGGGCTCGGTCGATGCTGGCGGCGGTTGGCTGATCTTCGCGCTTCCGCCGGCCGAGTTGGCGGCGCACCCGACCGACGACCATCCTCGCCACGAGCTATTCCTGATGTGCGACGACATCCGCGCGGCGGTCGCTGAACTGAAGGCCCGGGGGATCGAGTTCACAGCAGAGATCGCCGAAGAGCGGTGGGGTCTCACCACGACCTTCGAGCTTCCCGGCGCGGGGCCGATGTCGCTTTACGAACCAAGACACTCAAGGCCCAGCGCCGCGCCCAGCTGACGCTCACAGCTCCAGGCGTTTCCCGTCTGATCGAGTAGGGGCAGTCGTAGCGGCGCTGTGAATGAGCAAGTAGCGCTTGGTTGCTGAGACGTCACGCTGCCGACATCGGGCGTGGTAACGGACACCCGGAGCGTTTGGTAGTCGAGCCTCTGCGGAACGGTCACCGGGCCACTGGGGTTGCTGATGCGCGCACCGCTATCGGACGCGGACGATGGCTTGGGGCGCGGAAGCCTCGAGGTCGCGGAGTGCGACCGGTGGTGCAAGCTTTGTCAGTCACGTCAAGGCCAATCAAGTAGATGCCCGGTGGTGCCGGCTGGCGATGAATCGTTCCGTCCCAGATCGCCTGGTTATCGTGAGCCTTGGTGATGAACGTCTTGACCACGCGCGGACGTCCGCGACCGAGTCGATAAATCAAGATCGCGGCGCTCCGACCCTCGGTCCCTGTGTAGCGGATCGTGATCTTCACCCCGGCGTCGCGCGTGATGACGGGAGGCGACACGCTCGTAACGAGCGGGCGCGGCCGCGCGGTAGCGATCGTGATCGGCTTGTTCGGAACGATTGTTCGGTGCTGCTGGACGAGCTTGATGCGGAAGTAGTAGGCCCCATCGGGCGCCATCGTGCCGTTGTCCTCTCGCCCGTTCCACGCGAAGGAGCCGTCGGGGTAGCGCCGATTGGTGCGCATGTGTCGGCGGGCGGCGACGGTACGGATGATCTTGCCGCTTCGGCTGATCACGTCCACATCGACATAGTCGGCTCGGTACTGAAGGTAGAACGAGAACCTCGTGAAGCGGTAGCTAACCCGCTCGCGCTCGCCGCGAGGGCCGACGGCCCAGCATGAGTGCCCGCTAACAGGGTCGATCGTGGAGGGAAACGGCATCGGATCACCAGCGACCAGCGGCAGCGAGACCTTCAAGACCTGCGTGAGAAAGAACGCGGCGATCGTGGCCACGACGAGGATCCCGAGAGCGGCGGCGCCGAATCGGCTGGCTGAGGCCTGGGACGGCCGGGCTGGAGAATCGGACAAGGTCCTAGGGAGAAGTCGCCGGGTTGGCCTGGCTCGCGCGGACCGTTGATCGGTCGTCCGTGTTCGGACAGTTGGACACGGCACGCTGTCGCGCCTGCAGTTTGAGTCAGCGGAGCGATGTCTAGACGCACCACTGCGATCGGCGTGCTAGTTGTGCTTACGGGCGCCATAGCTGGCGGCGTTGCCGCAGCTTCCGGAGGGTCTGTGCGGTAGGACGCCGGGCCGAAGGCACGGGCGATCCGCTATGACCTCCAGCACGCCCACCGGGCCGACCGATCGCTGCTCGCGGCGTTCGCGGTGTTCGCCGTCACAAGCCCCACCGGGGTCAAGACCGCAGCCGGCGACATCATCTCCCGCCCGCCAATCTCGTCCCTTCCGCTCGACATCGTGCAGGGCGGCGAGT
The DNA here is from genome assembly GCA_963810015.1 of uncultured Solirubrobacterales bacterium. Classification (GTDB taxonomy): domain Bacteria; phylum Actinomycetota; class Thermoleophilia; order Solirubrobacterales; family Solirubrobacteraceae; genus Palsa-465. The sequence continues at coordinate 9,665 of CAWEMC010000024.1, read as the reverse complement.
GGCTCCACGTACCGTTCCAGCTCGACCCCAGCCAGGTTCGCCAGGTCATCACGCGCTCCGGCGTACGTCTTTACGTGATCCCCGGCAGGCGCGGACTCTGCCTCTTCACCGACGGAGGCGGCGGAAGCTGCGACCTGCTTCCGTACGTCGAAGCCCACGGCATCTTCATGACACTCGGGTCTCCCGGCGTCACGAGGAGCTACAGGATCCTCCCCCAAGCCGTCCAGAGCATCACCGTCCACACGAGGCGCGGCCCACGCAAGGTCCCTGTGCCGGACGGGATTTACGTCGGCCCGAAACAACGAGGCCCGAGCAACAGCGGCAACAGCAGCAGCACGCCGCTGGTGCCCATCTGCCGCGTGCCCAACGTGCAGCAGGCCGCGGCGTCGCTGCCCAAGAACCCGACGCCCGAGCAGATCATGGCGCTCTGCCAGAAATTCGGACGGCAGAAGTAGAACCAAAGAACCCCGAGGTTGCCGACCAACGACGTGCCGAGAATGGCGCATCGGGAGATTTCCCCGCTTCTTTCGCCAAACCGCCCGTGCCGAGCTTCGGCCCATTCCTGTGTTGCTCTCGCGTGGCGCCGTCTGCCGGAACGATCGAGGACCGACAGCGCTGGACGTACCCCGAACCGGTAGCGCCCCAGGACCTCGTCTACAGGTCTTGCGGGCGCGGCAGAGGAACTTCAGCTGCCGTTTTCCAATGCGGGCGCACGCGGTTGTCAAAGTTGTCGACGACGGCGCGATCGCCGAGCTCTGCGTCTAACGTCACGGTCACGTGGGACGGTGTGAAGCCACCGATGAGCGTCTTGGCGCCTAGCCAGTCGACGATGGTGAGCGCGACGATCACGCAATCCTCGCGCTCTGCGACCACGCAACCACCGTGCTGCTCGCCGTTGTGAGGGAGTGCGTAGAACAGATGCAATGTCCGGTCTTCAGCGAGCCAGCTCCCGAACGGTTGAGGGCGCAGGGCGAGCCGGGAAGCGCCGAGATACCTGAGGCTCGCATCGCCACCAAAACGCTCCCGAATGAGCAATTCGCCTCTCTCTTGGTCCAAAGAGAAGTAGCGAACCTCGCCCGCGGCCGTGTACCCGAAGACATAGATTCCGCGTGCGGCGAGCTCGGATGCGTGCATCTGGATCCGCTCCTGACGTGCGCGAATCTCCCCGAGCGCGACCGCGAGGCAGTCAAGTCGCGGCTGCGCCAGGCGTGGAAAGACACCGACCACGACCGCGCGCTCGAGCAGCTCAACACACTGGCGCTCGAGCTCGACCATGCCCACCCCGGCGCCGCCGCCTCACTACGCGAAGGGATAGCCGAGACGCTCACCGTGACCCGGCTAGGGATCACCGGCAAGCTCAAGCTCACGCTCCAGTCCACGAACCCGATCGAATCGATGATCTCAACCGTCCGCGTCATCCACCGCAACGTCAAACACTGGAGCTCAGGCGAGATGTGCCTGCGCTGGACCGCCGCCGGGATGCTCGAAGCCGAAACCCGGTTCCGCAAGGTCCAGGGCTACCGCGGCCTCGCGCACATCGCCATCGCGATCGAACGCGACCTCACCCGCCGACGCAACGCCGCCCACCAAGAGCTCACCGCCGGCCTCACTGTGTAACCATGAACCCGGGCCTGCCGTCACCCAAAGTCACAGCGATCGGGGCAACCTCGTCCCGGAAGCAGAAGCGTCTGCGGACGATGGCGGATGGCGCCTCAGAGTTGTGCAATCGCCCAAAACGAACGCCCTCGCACGGCACTCCGCGCGTCGCTGGTATCGCGTGAAGGCGCCAGCGCGTTTTCCGCGAAAACGTGCTCGTTGCATTGCGCTTCATTTCGCCCCAGGCGCGGGCGCGGTGGCTTGGCTTTCAGATCGCTGTGCGTCCGGGGTTGGTGGACCGGTGAGGTAGCTGGAGCGGTCGCTGGTTAGGAGCTCGGATGACTCCGATCTCGGTAGATCGCGGATTCAAGAGATCCAATTACGCGATACATGTCCCCTCCGCGTCACGTAACGCCGGGCCGGTTATCGGCAAAAGAGGACGGCCCCAAAAAAGACCTCCTATACCGCGTCGTGGTCTCAGCTCGGGTTCGTGCTGTCCCTCCAGCGCCTCAGTGCATCGCGCCCGAGGAGGGTGACCTCGCCGCCGGCGGCGATCCAGTCGCGAGCGCGCAGCTCGCTAACGAGACCCACTCGTTCGCTCGGACTCGGTACCTCTCCGTCGGAGATCAGCTCGTTGGTCCCACGGCGCGCATCTGCTGCCGTAAGCGGGCGGCCGAACAACGTGCCCATCCGAGAGCCCGTTGATCCGCAGCACGCTGTAGGCGTGCCGGCGCAGCTACACGCACAGGCCACCGGGTGGAGGGAACGCGCGGGCCGCAGAGGCGGCGCGGCCGAGTCGCGCGGGGAAGTCACTGGATCGACTCGGCCGCGCAACTCTGGCCGCATGGGCCGCGGTGGTTGGGGCAACGTCGTGGCCGGCGGCCGCGTCGCGCTAGTTCAGCCGGTTACCCGCCGAATCCACTGGCGGCGATATAGACGCCTGCCGCGCCGTTCGGGTGGATTAGCAGCGCGGGAATCTGGCACGTCGCCGGCAGCGTGAATCTTGCGCGGATGCGCGCGTTACCGGTGTTCGAGATCGGGACCGGGACGCTCGTGGCGACGGGCGTGGAATTGCCGGCGCAGTAGAGCGACGCCTCCACCGTCGTAACCGGACCGGCGGTCCCAGTGAATGGCGCGGTCGGAATCACGAGCCCGCGAATGCTCACGTCCAAGCGGCCGTTGTCGCGAAGAGAAGCCTCGCCGAAGCGAAGCACCCAAGGAACGCTACCTGCCGCTGCGCCGAGCAGCGTCGGGTCGCTCGGAACGCTCGGCGCCAGCGACGTATCTAACACAGAGCGACCGGCATGCTCTCGATGCCCTCGACCTGGGTGTCCCTGGTCTCCTAGGGCGCTCACCGCCATCGTCGCTGACCCTGCAAGGGCAGCTGCTGTAAGCAACGCCACGGCTGTTCGCTTCGATATGTACATCCAAAACCTCCGTCGGTCAACGTGGAGCGCGGCCGGCCGAACCGCGCCAGGACTCTCCCTATCAAGGACGCCTGCACGCGGCGATGCCTTCCCCCGCTGGGACCAGGCGCCCGCCACCTTGGGATGTAGATCGCACGCCAAACGCATGCCATCACCGCCGACGCGTTCACACAACCAGGACGCGATCGAACCCGCGTCGGCACCGACATCAAGGCAGCTTCATTCCGATCCGACCCCTGGGGATGTCCAGCTGGCTGACGCTCCGAACGGAGCCTGCTCATCGAGATCCCACGGCTGAGGGTCGGACTGGAGCTGCCGGACTCGGGTGAGCGCCCACGGGAGGTTCTGCCTCCACGAGAACGTCACTCGGGCAACGTTGCTGCCCCTCGGTCGTCGGGAGCACCTCCCTGAACTCGCCTCTGTGAAACGGCCGACCCGAAGTAGGATGCCGTCGTGAGGTACGTCCGTTTGTACACCGACGACGATGGGCAATCGCGCTTCGACGACGAGCAGTTCGCGTTTGCTCCACAGCAGTTTGTCCCTCCAGCTCCGCCGGTCGATGTCTCAGACCTGTTGAGGCTTCCGAATTCATGATCATTCGCGCTCCAGCAGGCTGGAACGACCACATGCATCCCGCGCCAGCGCGTCAGTTCTTCAGCGTTCTCGCGGGCTCCTGGGAGGTCTCTGCGGGGGGCGAGACACGCTTGCTATCGGCTGGGGACGTCGTGCTCGCCGAGGACACCTCCGGGCCGGGTCACGCCAGCACGGTGCTCCAAGACACCGTGGTTGCCATAGTCCGCATCTAGCCATTGCACACCGCGCTTGGGAGGCACCCCGTCCCGTCCGCACGAATGCGCTAGCTACGGGGCGTTCACCGAGGTGACGCGCCGGCCGCGTACGGGTTTCCGCACCTAGCGAGACGGCCGACCTCGGCGCCGACAGAGGCGTCTCGCCATCAAAGCCCTCCGGGCGCGGACGATTGCTCGCGTGGCGAAGCGCTCGCCCCGCTGACGTTATTCCGCCTGATCACTGCGTTGCCACCGCAATCGCGCGAAGCGTGGCAGCGGAAGTGCGAAAGAGCGATCGTGGGTTTCTGGGCGCGCGATCGTGCTCGGCCGGAACCGTCGCGAGCGCAATCACGCGGAACACCCCGTCGCTCGCGCGTATCCATCACTCGCCGGGCGCGGCACGGCCGCGCGCTTCGGTGAGCCGGACCTCGCCGTCGGAACTCGGGCTCCCACACGCCGGAAATGGGGCCCCTCCCCCATACCAACCGGAACGGCGACCGGCGAGTGTAGAACGCGAGCGCGGACGATCACGATCGCTCTGCTGGTGTCCGCAAGCCTCGAGCGACTCTGGTCAGGACCCGCATCGACTACTGGTTTGCGTCATGTCAGGGAGGGTGGGGCTCAAAAGTTGCCCAAGGCTTGCTTTACATACCGTCGTGTTGACTCATGCCGGCTGACCTGTTTGTGTGATCTGTCAGTCGCTTTGGATTCGCGTGGCGCGGCACGGCACGGCGGGGGCTGCTTGGGCACGCCGGTCTTCTCAGGCGTAACGGGAGAGTGGGAGCGGTGACGGATCCGCTTGTGCTGCTCGGCCGGTTGGTGACGTTCGATCCGGCACGCCCGGTGATCGGCGATGGCGCGCTGTACATCGGCGGCGACGAATTGGTCGCGGCGGTACAGAACGCCAGCGATCCTGCGCCGAGTGGGTTCGGAAATGTTCGCCGGGTGTCCACGGGCGGGGTGATCTACCCCGGTTTGATCGATTTGCACGGGCACATGGTCTACAACGGCTTGTCGCTGTGGTCGCCGCCGGGTAGGACGCAGCCCTACACGTCGCGGTATCAGTGGCCTGGCGATAAGAGCTACGAGGGGATGATCTCGGATCCTGCGAACGCGCTTGGGGCACTGGCAGGCAAGGCGTTGCTGAAGTACGTCGAGGTGAAGTCGGTGGTGGGCGGGACGACGGCGGTGCAGGGGTCGGCGAAGATGGCCTACCCGTACGAGGGTTGGCTCGTGCGCAACGTCGAGTACGAGACGTTCACGACCGGCAAGAAGAGCGTCTTCCAGTCGGCGTTGCCGCTGCGCACGGATGCGGATTACAGGCGAGAAGCGCAGCACATGAAGGACGGCAGCGCCTTTATCTATCACTTGTCGGAGGGCACGGACCCGGCGTTGGTCGAGGAGTACACGAAGCTGCGCGACGAGGACTGCGTCCGCGGTGGGCTCGGGGCGATCCACTGCACGGCGCTTGGCGAGTCGAACTTCGAGGACTGGGCGCCGCATGGCGGTTCTGTGATCTGGTCGCCGTTCTCGAACCTGTGGCTTTACCGTGAGACCACGCACGTGGCCGAGGCGCAGAAGGCGGGGGTGCGGGTCTGTTTGGGGGCGGATTGGTCGCCGTCTGGGTCGAAGAATCTGCTCGGGGAGTTGAAGGTCGCGGACATGTGGAACCGCACGCACCTGGGCGGCGCCTTCACTGATCTGGAGCTGTGTGAGATGGCGACGTGTAATCCGGCGGATGCCCTCGGTTGGGGCGACCGGCTCGGGCGTCTGGAGGTTGGGTTGCATGGCGATGTCTTGGTCACCAGCGATCGGGGCGGGGATCCGTATCGCAACCTGATCGAGTCGGTCGAGCGTGACGTGCTGTTCGTGGCGATCAACGGCCAGCCGTTTTACGGCACTCGCGAGCTGATGGGTGCGGCGGGGGCCAAGAACGGCGAGCCGATCACGGTTGGTCGGTTGAAGCGCTCGATCGTGTTGATCTATCCGGCGGTGCCCGACGCTGACATGGGTTGGGCGGCGGTGCTAGCAGATGTCAAGACGGCAAAGGCGGATCCAGTCAAACGCTATTTGGAGATTGAGAAGCTGCACAAGCTGGGCAAGCCGCCGCCGTGGTTGATGACCGATAAGCCCTGGGATGACCCCTCAAATACCGGCAAGGAAGTGTCGGTGACGGTGGCGATACCGCCACTGGATTCGCTCACCCACGACGCCTCCTACTTCCAGGCGGTCAAAGACAGCCCTTTGCACGGCGGTCTGCTGGATCCCGTGCGCGACTACTACCGGAGGTTGTGATGGCGCACGACTTCGACCCTGGACCAGTGAACGACCCGTTCGCGTCGCTGGTCCGCGACTACCCTGGCCCGGAGGTATACCCAGCGGATTCGTTCCGGGTGGAGTGGGGGCCGATCTTTCATCGCGGCCGGCTCGACGGCAGCGCCCGTCTGCTCGTGATCGGGCAGGACCCGGCGCAATCAGAGACGGTCGTGCGACGGATCCTGATCGGCGAGGCCGGCCATCGAACCCAGGGGCTGATGGCGAAGCTCGGCTTCGACCGCAGCTACCTGCTGGTCAACACCTTCCTCTACTCGGTCTACGGCCAGAGCGGAGGGGGGCACCACAAGAACGACGCCGGGATCGTCGGCTATCGCAACCGGTGGCTGGACGCGATCTTCGCCAGCAACCAGATCGAGGCCGTGCTGACGCTCGGCCAGCTCGCCAACGACGCCTGGCAGAAATGGACGCAAACCGCGGCAGGCCAGGCGCACTCCCCCGCGTCCCAGCCGGTCATCCACCCGACCGAGCCGGAGAGCAGCTCGGGCGGCGACCCGACCAAGCTCAAACAGGCGATCCAGGCGATGCTTGCAAACTGGAACCAGGCGCTCGCGCAGCTCCGCCCCCACATTACCCACCCCGACACCCCCGGCCCGCTCGTTCCCTACGGGGCGGACTTCAAGCCGAACGAGCGCGTCGAGATCCCCGAGTTCGACGTGCCGACCGGGGTGCCAGCGTGGATGCGCTCCCCCCACACCTGGGCGCGACGCGTCGGGAAAACCGCAGCCGACCAGCGACGCAACATCACGATCACCATCCCGACCGGGATCGTCTAAGGAGAGCCAAATCAACCCGACGACCGACCGCGCTCCCGTCATCGATCCCCTCAGGGACATCAAGCAGTGGACGACATCGCGGCGCACAGACACCAGCTCAGCCGCCCGAAGCGGTGGTTGGGACCCATTTGGAAGGATCTCTCGAGACTCTCGAACCGCCAGCAAAACGGACATCCGGAACGGTCCACATCGGCCCGCCGACACTGTCGCTGCGGACGAAGCTGAAAAGCGCCGGCCGGCCGGTCGATGCCGAACCCGTGCCCACGCACGAGTGTCACATTGGCGACGAGCTCCTCGCCAAGCGCAGCTCTCGACATCCCCCGGCTCCGAACGCGAAGGGTCGCACAAGAGAGCCCTGGCGAGACTCCGTGCTTCGTCGCCAACGCAGCCACGGAATCCAGGCTGCTGCGTCACGTCCCCCAGCAGCGCGACTTCGGCGACACGCCCGGCCGCATTCACGCGCGGCCGCTCGTCGACTCTGACGATCCCTTTCGTTGCCAAACCGAGACGATAAGAGCGATCGCCGGACGCCGGCAGGCTGAATCTGAATGACTGACGTGGAGAAGTAGGCCGTTTGGACCTGCCGGCTCTCGCCTTCACACGCGAAGACAGAAGGGAGCCGGATGCCGCCTCGGACGGCGAAAGCGCAAGGTTGGCCGCTACCACCGTCGACGAATACCGATAGTGAGGCTCCACCGCAGCCCGGTCCGTCCTCATCGTTGCTGTCCGTTGGGAGACGCGCGAGCTGAAGGCGTTCGACCCACGCTCAAGCCTTCCCGCTGGGTGTGAGGACAACTATCGGGATGGCACGGGGGGTCTTGCGAGCGAGCTCGTGCAGCTGCGGGTAGCGTTCGGCTGCTGTCGTGAACAGGCGCTGGCGCTCGGCGCCGGTTGCCTCCTCGGCCACGACATCGATCGTCTCGTTCCCAACCTCGATGCTCGTGTTCGGCTGCGCCTTGAGGTTGTGGTACCAGTCGGGGTTGTTCGGCGCTCCGCCGTTGGCTGCCCAGATGAAGTAGCGCCGATCGTCGGGCAGGTATGCGACCGGGTTCACCCGGCTTTGACCCGATTTTGCGCCGGTGTGGTGGAGCAGCAGCAGTGGCGTTTCCTCCCACATGCCGCCAACGTGTCCTCGGTTGCCGCGGAACTCCGCGATGATCTTGGCGTTGTACTCAGCCCGTGTGTCGTACTCGTCGTGGCGGCGCCACCAGTACCCGGTCTCGTTGCGGCCGAGCGGCGCCAGGTCCAGGTAGCGGTAGGTTCCCATCAGCTGCTCGACCCCTCGCGCGTAGGTGGAGTAGGTGTGGTAGACGATCCCGTCGGCGAGCGCGAACGCGCTCATCCCGGGCGCCTGCTGGCCGGGATCGTGGATGTGGCGGAAGTTGTATTCGGCGCCGTTGCGCTGCTGCTCGTCGGTGAAGGCGGCGCCGAAGTCGTACTTGAAGTCGCTGCCGAGCGACGAGACCCAGGGGAATCGCCAGCCCATCCGCTGCTTGTACCGGCGAAGCTCCTCCAGCGGCGCGATCGACTCGGCCACGAGCGTCACGTCGTGGCCGTTGAGATGCGGGACGGCGCCGTCGAAGTGGTCGGCGACGAACGAGCAGGCGGTGCAGCCCGGGTTGCGCTCGTCGACGTAGTCCCCGTAGCCGAACATGAAGTGGTAGACGAGCAGCTGCGAGCGTCCTGTGAACAGGTCGGCGAGGGACGCGGCGCCATCGTCGGTCTCGAACCGGTACTCATTCTCGATCCTGACCCACGGCACCTCCTGCCGTCGCCGCGCGAGGTCGTCGGCCTGTCGTGTGTGCTCTTTTTCCGCCTGGAGCAGCTCCAGCCGCGCCGCGAGCCACTCCGCACGTGTTCCCGTCGTGTGGTCAGTCACTGTCTTGCCTCCTGCTTGTCGTCGAATCAAGTTGGTTGGCTCGTGCGACCGACGGTGTCTCACATCGAGATCGGTGGCGTGAGCCGGGGAACCACTCCGGTCGTCGCAGCGGTGATACGGCCAATCACGGACACAGCGGGAGCCCTGGCTGTCCGGCTAGACGATCAGCTCCAGTGGTCACGCTGTTCCTCCGTGTCGTCGAGGTTTGAAATTCCGTTGAGCTCCGCAGATGTCTCGGTCAACGAACGCCTCGGACTTCATAACCGTGTGTGGGGAATCCGAGCCGCGGCAGCGCCTCACTGGCGGTCGTATTCGTCGTGGCGGCGCAGCCAGCTCATGGGCTGATCGCCTTCGTCGCGGCCCTTGGGCGCACGGTCGAGGATCGCGTAGTAGCCCATCAGGAACTCCGTACCCCGGGCGTAGCTGGAGTAGCAGCGGTAGACGGTGTCGCCCTCGCGCGCGAACGTGCTAACCCCGTGTCCTTCAGAGAAATAGCCGTCGAGGGTGGTCCCGGTCGCGCCCGCGTTCTGTTTCGAGACGAGCGGTAGGTGCTCACGGACGGTCGGCTGCTCGCCCAGCAGCTTCAGAAGCGCGAGCTCGTTGGCCTCGAGCAGCGGCGTGGCTGGGTCGCTCGTCATGCCCTCCCCGGCCGACACGCCGTAATCGAAGTTGAAGTCGCTGTCGTGGCTGGACGCCCAGTTGAAGCTCCAGCCCATCCGCTCGCGATAAGCGAGCAGCTTCTCCAGCGGCGCGCGTGAGACGCAGATCATCGTCACGTCGCGGGCCTCGAGGTGGGTCAGTACGTCGTTGAAGCTATCGGCGGTCGACGAGCAACTGGGACATCCGGCCTCGTAGTGGGGGCCGA
>CAWEMC010000023.1:0-18685 GCA_963810015.1 uncultured Solirubrobacterales bacterium | reverse complement strand
ATCTGACGCCCCCCGCGGTGTTTCACGTCGAGCTGCGCCAGTTCCCGAACGTGGCGCGGTCGTTCAATCTCTCGCGAGCCGAACTCGACGTGCAGATCCTCGTCCCGTGGGTGGCCGAGCGCCCCGTCCAGCTCGACGATCGGCGGTGGTCTCCGGCGAAGGCGCGCCTGACGATCTACGAGGGCCCGGAGCTGCGCGCCGAGGACATGGGATTGGGGCGCAGCTGGGGCAACGTGACCCGAAACTGCGAGGAGGTCACCCAGCGCGTGCTCGAGGAGGCTGCGGCCGTCGTAGTGCCGGACTCAACCGCGTCGGTCGAGCAGTTCAAGCTACTGCTCACCGGCTACGCGGCGGATCGGGCGGTTCAGCTCCACGAGATCCCGGCACTCGCCGGGCGGCACCACCCCGGCGCGCGAGCCAGTGAGCAACTCGCGCTTGCCGAGCGTTCAGTATGGGAGCTGCTTCATCAGGGCCGCGTGCGCATGCTTCGCGGCGAGGTCGAGGTGGACCAGGACGAGTGGCAGCCCGTTGTGCTCGCCTGGCAGACGTGGACCGACGAGGCCACGCCCGGGATCGTGCTCGTCGCGATCACCGAGCCCTGATCAGGCGACGAGGTCGGCGATCAGCCGCTCGCGGTCGGCGTCGGAGGCGAACAGGTAGCGGTGCATTCGCAGCAGGCCCGCGATGTCGTGCACGTCGCCGTCGAGGTGCGGGACGAGCACCATCGGCCGGCCGTCGAGCTCCTGCTCGAGCCGGGCGACGTTGCCCCCATCGCGCCGCGCGAGCACGTGGTAGTCGTGGAAGTTCTGGGCCACGCGGGACGCGAGCTCCGGACCGAGCTCCTTGGCCAGCGCCGCGTCTAGAGCATCCGGCTCGCCGTCGCCGTCACCGAGCATGTCGTGGTGGACGCGGTTGACGACCGCGCCGGCGAACGGGAGGTCGCTCTCCTCGAGCGTGCGCCGGAACCAGATCGTCTCATCGATCGCGTCGGCCTGGGCCGAGGTCACGAGCAGGAACGCAGTCGTCTCGGCCGTGAGCATCTCCTGCACCTTGCGGGCACGGACGCTGAAGTCGTCGGTCATATCTCCGAGCAGCTGGAAGAACGTCGACAGATCGGCGAGCAGGTCGATACCCGTGATCCGCCGCATCGCGCCGAGCAGCGGCGTCGCGCCGCGCCCGAGGACCCGCATCCCGACCCCGGTGGGGCGCATGAACGCTTTCAGCGTCCGGCCCTCCAGAAACGAGGTCAGGCGGCCAGGGGCGTCGAGGAAATCGAGCGCATTGCGCGACGGGGGAGTGTCCAGCACGAGCAGGTCGAAATCGCCCTCCTGATCGAGCTCGTAGAGCTTGGCGATGGCGGTGAACTCCTGCGAGCCCGAGACCGCGGTCGACAGCTCGCCGTAGACGCGGTTCGCCTTGATCTCGGCAGCGCGCTCGGCGTCGGGCGCGATCCGCTCGATCAGCTCGTCGAACGTCCGCTTGGGGTCGAGCATCATCGCCCACAGCTCGCCGTGGACGTCGATCGCCTTCAGCCGTTCGGGCTCCACGCGCCGCGGCTCGTTCTCGAGCTCGTGGAGGCCGAGCGCATTCGCCAGCCGCCGGGCCGGGTCGATCGTCACGACGGCGACCTTGGCTCCGCGCGTGGCCATTCCGAGCGCGATCGCGGCTGACGTGGTCGTCTTGCCCACGCCACCCGATCCGCCGCACACACAGACCCGCTTGCCGTCCAGCAGTTCGGCGACGCTCACCGCCACGAGTGTAGGACCGCCGAGGGTCCGATATTCAGGTCGTGCTCGTGCCGGTAAGGTCGAGGAGCTGATCGCCGCTCGTCTCGTCGTGGATCTCGGCCACGCTGACGCCGGGATCGGGCAGCACCCGGAGCGCATCGGCCGGAAGGACGACGCTGACCGGCGTTCCCTGGCTATACGGCAGCTCGGCCCCGTCGTTGCGGATAAGCGTCTGAAGCGCAGCGCCGGTGGCGAGGCGGACGTAGACGTGCGTCGTCGAGCCGAGGAAGACGAGGCGCTCGACCATCCCGGGCACGCGGTTGGCGCCGCCCGTCTCGTACGGATTCACATGGATGCGTTCGGGTCGGATCGCGAGCTTGACCGCGCCCGTCGCGTCGAGCTGGCCGCACTCGGCGTCGAGAGTGAAGTCGCCCAGCCGCAGGCGGCAAGGACTCGTTCGGTCGCCGGCTTGCTCGACTTGGGCGTCCATCAGGTTCGACACGCCCAGGAAGTCGGCGACGTAGGCGTCGGCGGGTTCGTTGTAGACCTCCTCCGGAGTGCCGAGCTGGACAATCCGTCCGTGGTTCATAACGGCCAGGCGATCGGACATCGTGAGCGCCTCTTCCTGGTCGTGGGTGACGTACAGGAAGGTGATTCCGACCTGCTTCTGCAGCTCCCCCAGCTCGACCTGGAGCATGCGGCGCAGCTTGGCGTCCAGCGCCCCCAGCGGCTCGTCGAGCAGCAGGACCGAGGGGCGCAGGACGAGCGCGCGGGCGAGGGCGACGCGCTGCTGCTGGCCGCCCGAGAGCTGGTTGGGGCGTCGCTTGTCGTATCCCGAGAGCTGGACCAGCTCGAGCGCCTCCGCCACGCGGGCGTTCAGCTCCGCCTTGGGCACCGACTTGTACTTCATCCCGAAGGCGACGTTCTCGGCGACGTTCAGGAACGGAAACAGCGCATAGCTCTGGAAGACGGTGTTGACGTTGCGGCGGTTGGGCGGCCAGTTTCCGACGTCAACGCCGTCGAGCAAGATCTTCCCATCCGTTGGCGGCTCGAAGCCCGCCACCATCCGCAGCGTGGTGGTCTTTCCGCAGCCACTCGGCCCGAGCAGCGAAAAGAACTCGCCGGGCTGGATCTCGACGGAGATGTCGTCGACGGCGATCACGTCACCAAACTGCTTGGTCAATGACTCGAGCTTGACGTTTCCTCCACTCATTGCATTCCTCTCCGCTCAGATGCCGGCGATGCCGGTGAGTGCCTCGTTGGCGCCCTTCGTCCGCTCGCCCCGGGTCAACCACCGGTATGCGACAAAGCCAATGAGCGCGGCGAGGAGCGAGACGAACAGCATGATCGTGGCCAGGGCGTTGAGCGACGGCCCGCTCAGCCCGCCATGGACGTTGGAGTAGATCAGCACCGACATCGGCTGTGTGTTTGCCGTCGAGGAGAGCTGCTCCACGATCACGAAATCATCGACGGTGCTGGCGAAGACGAGCACGGCGCTGGCGAAGATGGCCGGCATGAGCAGCGGAAGCAGCACTCGGTAGATCGCTCCCATGCGCGATGCGCCGAGATCCGCGGCCGCCTCTTCGTACGTCCGCCCGATGCTGACCAGCCGGGCTCGCACGATGATCGCGGGCCAGCTGATGTTCCACACCACCAGCCCCGCGACCTCAGCCGGAGTTCCCAGGCGGATGAACGTCAGGGCCTGCGTGACGAGAAAGAACAGCGCCACCGCCAGCAGCAGCTCCGGGATCACGAACGAGAAGATCATCACGAAGTTCAATCCGTTCGCCGTTCGGGTGCGCCAGCGATCGATGCCGATGGCAAAACCGACCCCGATCGGGACGCAGATCGCCGTCGTCAATCCCCCGAGCACCAGCGTCTGGATTACGGCGTGATGGAGGCTCGGATTGTGCAGCACGGAGGTGACCTGGCTGCCGATATACCACTTGGTGGAGAAGCCCTGCCACGTGGCCTGTGATGCGCCCTTGTTGAATGAGAACAGCACGGCGATCGCAATCGGAACGATCGACCAGATGATGTAAAGCCAGGTGAAGCCCTCCATTGCCCATGGCCGCCGCCACGGGTTTCCTCGAGGCCGGCTTCGCCAGGCGACGGGCTCGGAGCGTGACGCCTCCGAGACGGGCGTTTGAACGGTAGCCATCAGGCCATCTCCCGCGAGGCCCGGGCGGTGCTGACCACGTAATAGATCATCGGGATCAGCAGGACGACGAGCAGCATCAGCGAGAGCACGGCCCCCTGTCCGGTCTCGCCGGGCGAGTTGAGCTGTCCCTCGATCGCGTTGCCGATCATCGTCGTTCCCGGCGCTCCGGACATCAGCTGATTGGTGTAGTAGTCGCCGAGCATCGGCAGCACGGTGATGAACGTTCCAGCGATGATCGCCGGCTTGCTCAGAGGAACGGTCACGCTCCAGAAAGTGCGCCACTTGCTGAGCCCCAGATCTCTCGCCGCCTCGAGCAGGCTCTGGTCGATCCGGTCCAGGAACGCATACAGGACGAGGATCAGGTACGGGATGTACCCATACACCAGGCCCAAGATCACTGTCAGCGACTTGCCGCCGAGCCAGTCGGTGTTGCCGGGCAGGCCCACGAACGACAAGGCACTGTTGAAAAAGCCGCCCTGCTGGAGCAGGTCGATCCACGCCAGCATGCGCATCATGTAGCTGACCCAGAAGGGAGCGATCAGCAGGACGAGGAACAGCGTCTTGCGTCTGCCCGCGTACCGAGCCACGAAATAGGCGACCGGGTACGCGATCCCCATCGAGATCACCGTGGCGATCGCCGTATAGAGCAGCGTGCGGAGCGCCGGTGGGCCGAGAAACGAACCGGACCCAACGATGTCGTGCCAGACCGCGGTCAGGTTGGCGCTGGACCACTGCAGTGGATTCCAGATCGGCACAGCCGTCTGGAAGAACGAGTTGACGCTGCCACCGGCGACCGACAGCATCACGTAGAACGGCGCTACGAACAGAACCAGCAGCCAGATCGCTCCAGGCGCTGCTAGCCCGATCCACAGCCACCGGTTGCGCCGGTGGGTGTCCTGCCGCCGGCCCATCGTCCTACCCTACAGCCCGTTCGAGAACGTATTCCACGTGTTCTCCCAGACGGTGTTGGCCGCCGGGGGCAGTTCGAGCTGGAAGACGCCCTGGCGGAAGTACTCCGGGAGCACGACCGTCGATGTCAACTGCGGGGGCAGTAGCTTCTCGGATATCAGCCGGCTGGGAGTGACCTGGTTCAGCGGCTGCATGTAGCCCACGTAGCTGTAGTTCTCGAGCGCATTGTTCACGTCGAGTAAGTAATTAATGAGCATGTGCGAGAGGACGGGGTTCTGGCCGCTGGTCAGGTTGACCATCAGGTCGTTGGCGACCGGACCCTTCTTGTTGGCGGGGAACCAGTATCCGAGGGTGTCGATCGAGGTGCCCTTGGGCAGATACTCGTAGGAGGAGGCCATGTCGCCCGACCAGGCGTGGTGGATCCAGGTCTTCCCGGTCGGGACGTCGGTGTAGTCGTTGTTGTCGATGCGCACGCCCGTCAGGCTCGAAAGCTCCTTGAGGGCCTTGCCCGCGGCCTGGATCTGGGGCGTGCTGGTCGTGTTAACGTCCAGATTCCCGGCCCGCAGCAGGGCGAGGCTGATGCCCTCGCGGTAGTCGTCGAGTATCGCGACCTTGCCCTTGTAGGGCGCCCCCTGCCACGGCATGTTCCAGGACGGGGTGAGGTTGACCTTGTCCTTGCGCCAGGCCATCCCCGTGGTGTAGATCGAGTACGGCGTCGTGTACTGCCAGCCCTGGTCATAGAACGGATTGCGATAGTCGGGCCACGTGTTGGCCATGTTGGGGATGTAGCTCTGGTTGAGCGGCCGGATCATCTTGGCCGCGACGAGCTGTCCGAGGACGTCGACGGTCGGGAAGAAGACGTCGAACTTCAGCTGGCCGCTGCCGAGCTTGGCGATCGCCTCTTCCATCGTGTTGAACGTCGTCAGCGTGTAGTTGCAGTTGTTCGCCTTGCAGAAGTCCTTGAGGACCTTCTCGTTGATGTAGGCGACCCAGTTGTAGAGCTGGAGCGTGGCGCCCTTCTCAGGGGCGAGCCCCGAGGCGATCGCCTTGTTGTCCGAGTAGATCGGCCACTTGACCGGGTTGTCCTGACGTGGCAGCGGGACGCCGCCGCTGCTCGAGCCTCCGCCGGAGCTCGAGCCCGATCCGCCGCAGCCCGCCAGTACGCCCGAGAGCGCGAGCCCAGCCCCGGCCGCGAGCAACTGGCGACGGGAGATCGCCCTCTCGAACGGGTCGGGACTGCGCCGGATCCCTCCTTCAGACCATCCCTCACGTGGATGCATGCCAACTCTCCTCATCGAGAATTCGTGTGGCGTCGCGATCGATGCTCATCGCGTTGCTCGGGTTCGCTTCTTGGTTTTCTCGTCGCCCCTGGGCTGCCGGATGTCGCAGCCGAGTTCGTTCGATGCGAGCGTAAGGCAGCGCTCGACCATCCGCGCCGGTGAGACGTCGGGCTGGCCGAGCGTGACCTGGACGCCGAGACCGTCGAGCAGACCGCTGAGCACGAGCGCGAACTCATCGGGGTCGGCGTCGAGGCTGAACTCGCCCGCCTCCTGACCCTCGCGGACGATGTCGGCAATCAGTGCACGCTGGCGACGATCCAGCCGGAAATAGGACCGCCTCACCGTCGGGTCCCGCCGAGCCCGGACCCAGATCTCCATCCACAGCGTGTAGTCGTTCAGCCCGCCGGGGCCGAGGCTCGTCTCCTCGATCAGATTTACGAGCTTGTCGCTCGCGCACTTGTACTGGTCCTGGCCGTCGGACAGCCGTTCGTAGAACTCGCGGTCCGCATACGCGACGGCCTCCTCCAGCAACCGGTCCTTGGACTCGAAGTAGTAGAGGATCGTCGGCGAGCTCGTACCGGCGCGCTCGGCGATATCCCCGATCCGGGTGTCAAACAAGCCGCGCTCGTAGAGGACCTCGGCGGCGGCGGCGATGATCTGCGGTTTGCGCAGGTGATCGACTTTGGGGCGGGGACTCATCTCTCCTCGAACTTCTCACAGGCTTGCCCTTGCCTGTATCCTGAATGGCGATTCAGAAAACTACCAGGAAGCGTCGCGCTGTCAAGCGGGAAGCGTTAGGAGGAAGTTGTCCATGGCCGACGTCGCAGTGCTCGGGGCTGGGCTGGCGGGGCTTTCGGCGGCGCGTGATCTGGATCGCGCGGGTGCTGACGCGGTCGTACTCGAGGCGCGCGAACGCCCCGGTGGCCGCGTCGAGGCGGTCGCGCTGCCCGATGGCCGCACCGTCCAGGCCGGGGGCGAGGTCTTCGGCCGCGAGCACACCGCCTACCGCGAGCTCGTCACCGAGCTGGGATTTGCGATCGAGGACAGCTATGTCGCCGACCCCGGCGAGATGACCTGGGGCCTGAAAGAGGGCGTCTTCGTTGGCGACGAGGCGCCGTGGATGAGCGAGCGCGAGCGGGCCGACGGCGAGCGCTTGGACCGAGAGTTCGCCGCGCTGGCCGCGACCGTCGACCCCGACGATCCGTGGAGCCATCCGCAGGCACGCCGCCTCGATCAGTTGAGCCTCGGCGCGTGGCTACGAGAGCAGGGCGCTCCTGGAGCCGTCTCGCGCCGGCACGAGCTCGCGTCGCTGTCGCTGTCGTGTGACGGCCCCGAGCGAACCTCGGTGCTCGGCGAGCTGCGCAAACACGCCACGCTCGCCGGCGAGGGCTTCTACGACCTCGAACAGTGGGAGGGGCTGCGGGTCACCGAGGGGTCGGCCGCGGTCGCGTTGCGGATGGCGTCGGAACTCGGCCCGCGGCTCCGTCTGGGAGCGGTGGTCACGGAGATCGACGTCGCCCCCGGCGGCGTCGCGGTGACGCTCGCCGACGGCGAGCGCGTCGAGGCGGAGGCCGTGATCTGCGCGATCCCGGCCGGGCCGCTACGCGCGGTATCGATCACCGGCCTCAGCGATGCTCGCCTCGCCTCGCTGCGCGCGCAGCGCCACGCGCTCGCGGCGAAGGTGGTCGTCGCTTACGGGGAGTCCTTCTGGCAGTGCCAGGGGCAGAACGGTCTCGCCGAGACCGAGTGGCTGTTCGGCTCGACGTGGCCGCAGGGCGGCGGCGTGTTGTCGCTGTTGGTCCCGCCCGAGCGGTTCGCTCCGTTCCTGGCGGCGCCGCTCGAGGCGCGCCGCCAGACCGTGCTCGACGGACTCGCGGCGCTGTACGGGGAGGACGCTCGCGAGCCGGCGGCGATGCTCGAGCGCGCGTGGGGCGCCGACCCCTACACGATGGGATACATCGCCTCGTGGGCCCCCGGCGACCTGATGCGGGTCGGTCCGCTGCTCGGCACGCACGAGCCACCGTTCTACGTGGCGGGCTCCGATCACTGGGTCGCCGGGTACATGGAGGGCGCGGTCAAGACTGGGCGAGGCGCGGCGGCGGCGGCGCTTGGGGCGCGGTCGCCGGCGTAGCCTTTCGGTTGCGCGATCCGGGCTGTCGACTCTCGCCCGTACTTGGCGAGCGCTCGGCTCGGTAAACGGCGCAGGGAAGGGGGTGGGTGAGGGCTTTTTGTGCCGAGAGTGTCACGGTCACGTCACGGGAAACCTGCATAACACGACAACACCGGCGCCAGATCCGAGCCCTGTCGTATTAACCATGCTCTTCATGCGTAGCTCGACAGGCCTCGCCATTCCAGCCGGGATTGTCGTGCTATGCAGGTTTTTGGACGGGTGCGGTGGCGCCCGCTCCCTTCCGTTCCCAGCGCCGTTTACCGCCCGCCCGCCAATCAGGGCCGCGGGCGCGCGGCGGCCGTCGCGCCCGGGCGTGGCGATACACAGCCTCCCGCCTGCGGGCCGCTCGGCATCCAGCCTCGCCAAGACCGGCCCGCGCGGGAGTCATCCGGCTCCGCACTCGCCCCTCGAGGCAGAGCCCCCTACGGTCAGACGCCGGCGCGTCCCGCCCTGGGTTGCGCGTCCGCGGAATGCCCGGCGCGGGGCGCCACGAGCTGTTCGCCAAGGCCGAGATCGCGGGCGAGGGCGGACTCCACCGTCCTCTGCGCGCGCTCGAGGGTGATCGAGCTGTCGCCGATCAAGTTGCGGATCCCGAGTCCGTCGAGCATCGCCACCACGCGGTCGGCGACCTCGTCGGGGTCGCAGCGCTGAAATTCCTTATCGGCGACGCCCGCGGCGATCTCGTCGGCAAACCAGGCGTGCAGACGGGCGTAGAGCTCCTCGGCGACCGGTTGCAGCTCGGGATGACGGACCGCCCGGAGCCACAGCTCGACCCACAGCACCCAGTCTTCGCGCAGCGACTCGGTGGTCGGCAGGCACTGGCCGATCATCGAGCGCAGACGCTCGGCGTGTGAGGCGCCGACGGGCTCGCCGTCGCTGATCCGGGCGTCGCCGGCGCGGGTGTAGGAGTAGTCGAGCGCCTCCGCGAGCAGGTCCTCGCGACTGGCGAAGTGGTAGTGCACGAGCGAGGGCGAGACGCCCGCGTCCATCGCGATCCGCGCGATCCGGACGCCGTCGATCCCTTCGCTGGCGATCCTCCGCACCGCGGCGGCGAGGATCCGGTCGCGTGCCCCCGCTCGGGTGCGGCGCGCGCTCACGCCGTCTCGTCGCCTCCGAGTGCGGGGGCGAGGTCGGCGCGGATGCGGTCGGCGAACCAGGCCACGCCGCTCTCGCGACGCGAGAGCGGGCCGCAGCGGTATCCCCGCGTCGCCAGACCTCGCTGGACGTTGTCGACGAGGTCGATGTCCTCGTCAAGCACGAGCGTGTTGAGCCGCTGGTTGGCCCATTGCACGAACCGGGTCCGCGGCCCCGCGCCGGCCGGCCGGTAGGACTCGAACACGTCGCTCGTCCGACCGACGCCGTCAGGAAGCATCTGCCATGTGTTGACCTGGTCCGGGTACAGGTCGATCGTCGTGTTGGGATAGATGAACGCGTAGCGCCAGATGAAGCGGTCCTTCTCGCCGAGTCCCGGCATCGGCGTGACGAGCTTGGCGTACGCCCGCTCGAGCCGGTTGCTGCTCGGCTTGGTCCGCAGCGGCGAGTCGAACCACACGTAGTGATCGTGGACCTCGACGTCGTAGTGCTTGTAGTCGAGCATCCGCATCAGGCCCGGGTGCGCGATTGGGATGTGGTAGCCCTCGAGGTAGTTGTCGGCGACGACCTTCCAGTTGGCGGGCTGCTTGCCGGTTCCCGGCCCGAATGACTCGAGCGTCTCGATCCGGTAGGGCGCCAGTCGCTGTGGCAGATCGCCGACGAGGTCCGCGAGCGGCGTCGCGTCGGGATCGAGGTTTACGAACACGAGCCCGCACATCTCCTCGACGCGCGCCGGCATCAATCCGAACTTCCGCTTGTCGATCTTCTCCTCGAACGACAGTCCCTCGGGGACGCCGATGAGCGAGCCGTCGAGCCTGTAGGTCCAGCCGTGGTAGCGGCAGCGGATCGCCGCCTTGCACTGACCGGACCCGCTCAGCAGGCGAGACCCGCGGTGGCGGCAGACGTTCTTGAACGCGCGCAGCTGGTTGTCCTCGTCGCGTACGACGAGCACCGGCTGGGTTCCCGCCTGAGCCGTCAGATAGCTGCCGGGCTTCGGAAGCGAAGCGACGTGACCGGCCAGCTGCCAGGTGCGCTCGAAGATCAGCAGCTGCTCAGACTCGAGCAGCTCGGGGTCGATGTAGAGCCGGGGCTCGAGCGCCGTCCCGGCGGTGGCCGGGGGCGTCGTGGCGGGGGAGACGGGCAGGGCAGCAGATTCCATATCAGACCTCATCCTGACTTTGTGATCAGTTATACTTTATCGCCATGGTCAAGCGCGCGTCCTGGCTGTCGGTCACGCCTGAACCTGAGCGCGAGCTGCCCGAGGCGGTCGCGACGCTCGCCGCCGGACGTCGCGCGGACGACCGGGAGGTCGCGCGGGAGCGCGAGCGGATCGAGCGCCTCGTGCTGCGCGGCAGCCAGCGCCGGTGGCTCGACTACCTGCACCACGTGGTGGCGCTGATCGAGGCGCGCGGCGGCCTCGACGATCCCGACGTGGCCCGCGCGCGTTCACGCGCGGCCGGGGTGATCCTCAATCACCACAATCTTCTGCTGGCGCTACCGGGAAGCGGCGCCGCCCACACGGCCGGCGATCGCGCCGCCCTGGCACGCCTGGAGCGAGGCGACCCACTCAACAACAACCACGGCAACCACAGAGGAACCGGATGAGCACGACGACCACCGCCCCAATTGAGCTGACCACCGAGCAGCAGGACCTCCGCGACCGTGCCCGCACGTTCGTCGAAGCCGTCCTCATGCCGCTCGAGAATGAGGCCGAGGAGCGCGCTGGCGCGCTGCCCGAGCACACCATCGACGAGATCAAGCGCGCGGCGATCGCGGCGCGGCTGCACGGCGGCCGGGTCCCGGTTGAGCACGGCGGCCAGGGGTGGTCGATGTTCGAGTGGTTCCTCGTCAACGAGCAGTTCGGGCGCGTCACCAACGGCCTGCACTGGCACGTCCCGAACGTCTACAACGTGCTGCTCGAGGGGACTCCAGAGCAGATCGAGCGCTACATCGCTCCGGCATTGCGCGGCGAGGGGGGCGACGCATACGCAGTTACCGAGGCCGAGGCCGGCTCGGATCCGGGTGGGATCGCGTCGACCGCCGTCGCGAGCGACGGCGGCTGGAGGCTCAACGGCGAGAAGTGGTTCGTCACCTCGGGTGACGTCGCCCGCGTGCTGATCGTCATGGCAAATGTCCTCGACGGTCCCGAGCGGCTGCCGACGCTGTTCCTGGTCGCGCCGGACGCCCCCGGCGTCGAGTTCGTCGACAACCCGAAGTTCACCCACAACTACCCGCACGGCCATCCGACGATCCGCTTCACGGAGGTCGAGGTCGAGGCCGACGCGGTCGTCGGCGGGATCGGCAACGGCGAGGAGCTCCAGCGCGGCTGGTTCACCGAGGAGAGGCTCGGGATCGCCACGCACGGGCTCGGCGCGATGTGGCGGCTGCTCGACGAGACGACGGGCTGGGCGCTGACCCGCCAGCAGGGCGGACACCGGATCATGGATTACCAGGGGATCTCGTTCCCGCTCGCGGACTCGGCGACCGACGCCACACTCGGCCGGCTGCTCGCGCTGCATGTGTGCACGATGGCCGACTCCGGCGCCGACCCGAAGCTGATCCACGCCAAGGCGTCAATGGCGAAGCTGTTCGTCTCCGAGGCGGCCGGGCGCTGCGCCGACCGCGCGGTGCAGGCGTTCGGCGGCCGCGGCTACATGCGCGGCTACGTCGCCGAGCGCTTCAACCGCGAGCTCCGGGTCGATCGGATCTGGGAGGGCACGAGTGAGGTTCAGCGGCTGATCATCTCTCGCGCGCTCGAGCGCCGCGGCGTCGAGGCGACGATCCATTGAGCGCCATCGAGACGGGGGCGGCCGTGGACCTGGGGCGCCTCATGCATCCGCGCTCGATCGCGGTCGTCGGCGCGACCGACCGGCCCGGGAGCTACGCCGCGCAGTCGCTGCTCAACCTGAAGACGATCGGTTTCGAGGGGGAGGCGTGGGGTGTCAATCCGAGCCGTGACGAGGTCCTCGGCCACCCGTGTGTGCCGAGCATCGCCGAGCTGCCGGTCGCGGTCGATGCGCTCGTGGTGGCAATCCCGGCGGCCGGCATCCCCGAGGTGATCGACCAGGCCGGGGCTCGCGGATGCGGCGGCGCGGTCGTGATCGGCGCCGGCTTCGGCGAGGTCGCCGGGGGCGTGGAGCTGGGCGATCGGCTCGTCGCGGCGGCGGCGCGGCACGGCCTGCCGGTGTGCGGGCCCAACTGCAACGGGATCGCCGCACCGGCGACCCGGATTGCGCTCTGGGGCGACGCGCTCGCGCCGGCGGACGCCGGGCCGGTGGCGCTCGTGTCCCAGAGTGGGAACGTCGCTGTCAACGCGCTGGCCACGCGTCGCGGGCTTCGGTTCCACACCGTGATCTCGAGCGGCAACCAGGCCGTGCTCGGTGCCGCCGACTATCTCGAGTTCCTCGCCACCGAGGAGGGGATCGGCGCGGTCGCTCTGTACCTCGAGGACGACGGCGGGCCGAGGTTCTGCGAGGGGCTGGTGGCGTGCGCCGAGGCCGACGTCCCGGTCGTCGTGTTGAAGGTCGGACGGTCGCGCGCCGGCGCCCGGGCTGCGGCCGCACACAGCGCGGCGCTGGCCGGCGACCAGCGGGTATTCCAGAGCCTGGTCAGGGAGGCGGGCGCGGTTTGGGCGGACGACGTCCACGACCTGCTCGAGCTCGCCAAGACGATCGCCGTGTCCCGGCGACGGCCCGCGGCGGCGGCGGGAGACGGCGTCGCGATCATGACCTGCTCGGGCGGCGACTCAGCCCAGGGCGCCGACGAGGCCGAGCGGATCGGACTCGAGCTGCCGCCGCTCGCCCCGGCGACCGAGCAGCGGCTGCGGGAGCTGCTCCCGTCGACCGCGACGGTGGCCAATCCGCTCGACTACACGGCGGTGATCTGGGGCGATCGCGAGGCGCTCGCGGAGCTGGTCAGAGCGCTTGGCGAGGATCCGGCGATCGGCGGCGTGCTCGTCTTCTACGACCAACCGTATGGCCTGACCGGCGCCTCCGAGGAGTCGTGGCGGGCGGTCCGCGAGGGCATCATCGCCGGGGCCGCGCGCAGTCCGGTCCCGACGCTCGTCTCATCGACGCTGCCCGAGCTGCTCGACGACGAGTCCGCGTGGGAGTTCGCGCGCGCCGGCGTCGCCGCCGCGGCCGGGCTGCGGACCGGGATCCGCTGCGCCGCCGAGCGCTGCGCGACGACGGCCGATCCCGATCGCTTGAGAGAGATTGCCGCGCTGGCCCGGACCGTGTGCGAGCGCGGCGACGGCCGGTGGCTGGCCGAGCACGAGGCCAAGGAGCTTCTGCGGGCCCATGGAATCGCGGTGCCCGGCGGGCGAGTCGTCTCCGGCGAGGACGACGCCGTGGTGGCGCTCCGGGAGCTGGGCGGGGACGTGGCACTGAAACTGAGCTCGGCCGCGGTGCAGCACAAGTCCGAGCTCGGTGGCGTCGCGCTCGGGCTGCACTCGGCTGAGGAGGTACGGGCCGCCTACCGCCCGCTTGCCGAACTCGCGGCGGCGCACGACGGCCGTGTGCTCGCCGAGCGGATGGCTCCATCCGGGGCCGAGCTGATGATCGCGGTCCGCACCGATGCGATCGTGCCCGCGTTGGTGCTGGCGCTCGGCGGGATCTGGACCGAGCTGCTCGACGACGTCGCGATCGTGCCGCTGCCGGCCGACGCGGCACGGATTGAGTTTGCGCTGCGTTCGCTGCGGGGCGCGCCCCTGTTGCTCGGTGGGCGCGGTGGCGAGTCCGTCGACATTGGGGCCGCCGCGAGGCTGGCCGCGGACCTGGCGACGCTGGTGATCGAGCATGGTTTGGCAGAGGTCGAGTGCAACCCCGTGCTCGTGGGGCCGCCCGGCCAGGGCGCGGTCGCGGTTGACGCGGTTGTGCGAGTGAGCAGCTGATGCACGACGTGGTGATCGTGGGCGGCGGGTTCGCTGGCGTCACGGCGGCACGCGAGTGCGCGCTGCGCGGACGAAAGACCGTGCTGCTCGAGGGCCGCGAACGGCTCGGCGGACGGACCTGGAGCACGGACTGGGCCGGCACCCAGATCGAGCTCGGCGGCGCCTGGGTGCACTGGCATCAGCCGCACTCCTTCTCCGAGCTGACCCGCGCCGGACTGCCCGTGCGTCTCGGACGCGACGCCGAACGCGCGAGCTGGTACGTCGGTGCGCAGCGGCGCTCGGGCACGATCGCCGAGCGCGACGAGATCGCCCGCCGCGGCTGGGACGCGTTCGTCGATGGCGTCACCGAGGCGCTTCCCCTCCCGCACGCCCCGCTCCATGCGCTGCCCGAGCTCGCGCGCTTTGACCGGCTGACGATCGCGGAGCGGCTCGATCAGCTCGAGCTCGACGACGAGGAACGCGACGTGCTCAGCGCCGAGCTCGAATCTCTCGCGCACGCACCGCTTGACCAGGCCGGCGCAGTATCGGTCCTGCGCTGGCACGCGCTGTCGGGCTACAGCCTCGCGCTGACGCAGGAGACCGGCGGCCGGGCGACGATCGTGGGCGGCACCGGCGCCCTACTCGACGCGATCGCGAGTGCGGCGCCATTTGACGTCCGGCTCGGCTCGCCCGTCGCTGGGATCGCCGCACGCGACGGGCGCGTGGAGGTCAGCACCCGCGACGGCCGGGGATATGCGGCGCGCGCGGCGGTCGTCACGGTGCCGCTGAACGCGCTCGGGGCGATCGAGTTCACGCCCGAGCTCGCCGAGGACAAGCGCCGCGCGATCGCGCTCGGTCAGGCTTCGCGCGGGATCAAGGTGATGATTCGTGCCCGCGGCGAGCCGTCGATGCAGAACGCGATCAGGCCCGGTCACCCGTTCGGCTATCTCGACACCGAGGAGCTGTTCGACGACGGCACGCAGCTGCTGATCGGCTTCGGACCCGACGCGGAGAACTGCGATGTCTCGGAGCTGGAGGCTGTGCAGCGTGACGTGGACACGATCCTTCCGGGCTACGAGGCGCTCGAGGCGACGGCCCACGACTGGCTTGCCGACGAGTTCTCGCGCGGCACGTGGGCGATCCACCGGCCCGGCTGGTACGAGCACTACCACGCGGCGATGCGCCGGCCCGAGGGCCACGTGCTGTTCGCCGGCTCGGACCTCGCCGACGGTTGGGCCGGGTTCATCGACGGCGCGATCGAGTCGGGGCTGCGCGCCGGGATCCGCGCGTCTTCGCTGAGTTCGTGAACAGACCCGCTTCGAGCGCGTCCGCGAGTAGCGTCAGCTCGGGCCGGCCGATCTGTTCCGCGAACAGGTAGGGAAGCTCGACCAGCTCGAGTCCGAGACCGTCGCTGAGCCGGTCGCGCTGTTCGCGCTGCGCGAGGCCGCGCGCGTGCTCGGAGAGCGCGGCGTTGACCGCGCCGCGACCCAGTTTTGAGCGCGTGCGCTTCAGCGCCCTGACGAGCTCCTCGACCTCGTCCTCGTCGAACCGCGCCGGGTAGACGGCGTTGACGATCACGGCGCTGAGGACGAGTCCGTCTTCGTTGATGGCCTCGTGGAGCGCGAGGGTCTCGTTGACCGGCATCTCCTCCGCGGTCGCCACCGCGACCACGGCGGTGAACTCCGGGTCCGCGATCGTCGCCGCGATCGTCCGTCCCTGATGGGCGATCGGCCCCACCCGCGCGATCTCGGCGAACGTCCTCGGCGTGCGCAGGATGCCCACGCCGTGCCCGGTGGCGGGCGCGTCCACGATCACGAGGTCGTAGGGAGCGGCGCCGTGGGTCCGGCGTTCCAGCTGCGCGAGCTCCCAGACCTTGCCCATGCTGAGGAGCTCGCGCATCCCGGGGGTCGCCATCGCGAACGCGTGGAACAGGCGACTTGAACCGAGCGCCTGCCCGAGCTTTCCTGTCTTGACGCGCAGGTACTCCTCCATGGCGTGCTGGGGATCGATCGAGATCGTGAACAGGCGAGGGGCGATCTGGAGCTCCTGAAACTGGTTGCCCTGTTGATCGAAGGCGCGCTGCACGCGCTCCTGGTTCCCGAGCTCGGCGACGATCGTGCGCAGGCCACGGCGCGCCGCCAGCAGGCCGATCGCCGTGGCGACGGTCGACTTGCCGACGCCGCCTTTGCCGGTGACGAAGATCAGGCGATGGTCGAAGAGGGCGGGCACGGTGGCGGAAGATAGTGGCGAGGGGATCCAGTGGCGCCACGGGTCCTTGGGGGAGGTTGTCCGATAAGGGTCGCTATACGACGCTTTTTGAGCAGCCTCGCCGTCTGCGCCGGCGTGCGCGCCCCGCCACCGCGGAGGATTCTGCTCCGCGCCTGCGAATACAGGCGCGTATGAGTTCCCCGGAGCATCGGAGACGCCCGTGACCCCCAAGGTGATCGCGTTCGCCAACCAGAAGGGTGGCGTCGCCAAGACCACGACCACGCTAAATCTCGCCGTGGCCTTCGCCGAGGAGGGCCATCGCGTTCTGTGCTGCGACATGGACCCGCAGGGAAACCTGACGATGTCGCAGGGGATCGATCCAGACACGCTCGAGAAGTCGATGTACGACGTGCTCGTCCACCACATCTCGATCCGCGAGGTGATCCGCAAGCGCGAGATCGATGTCGCCGCCGCATCGATCGACCTCGCCGGAGCCGAGATCGCGATGTCGACGATGATCGGGAGGGAGCGCTCGCTCCAGAAGGCGCTGAAGGAGGTCGACGAGGACTACGACTTCGTCTTCGTCGACACGCCGCCGAGCCTCGGGTTGCTCACCATCAACGCGCTGACAGCCGCCGACAAAGTGATCGTCCCCGTCCAATGCGAGTATCTGTCGATGCGCGGTTTGATCCAGCTCCAGAACACGCTGGCGATGATCCGCGAGAACCTGAACCCGGACGTGGACATCGAGGGGATCCTGCCGACGCTGGTCGACTCGCGGACGCTCCACGCCAAGGAGGCGATCGAGTTGTTAGAGGAGAACTTTGGCGACCGCGTATTCGCGTCAAGAATCCGCAAGACCGTACGTTTTGCGGAGGCACCTGTGAAAGGCATGTCAGTCCTGAAGTACGATCCGGACGGTATCGCCGCGCACTCCTACAGGCAGCTCGCGAAGGAGGTCCTCTCAAATGCCAAACGGTAAGCGCGCAAGCATGCGTGAGGGCCCGCTGGCTGCTCTTTTCCGCAAGACCGCAGAGGACACCAAGACGCCTGAGGAGCAGACGCGCCAGCCGGAGACTCCGCCACCGGCGGCTCAGCAGCCGCCACCGGGGCAACCCGACACGCGACCGCTGGCGCCCGAGGACTATCGAGCGGGCCAGGGCCCGCCGGAGCCCGAGGTCGAGGAGCGGCACGTGCCGAGCCCCCAGGAGCGGCTGCGCCACGCGTTCTCCGCCGACATTCCGCAGAGCCTGATGGACCCGCCGGCGAGGCGCACGCCTTCGCCCTCGCAGCGCGGCACCGACGACGTCTACGCCCGTCCGGAGCGAGCCAGCGATGCCTTTGCTCCTCCCGTGCCGGTCGGAGGACCCGTGCTGCGAGTGGTCGGCGTCGGTGGCGCCGGCGTGAACGCCGTCAACCGGATGGTCGAGGCGGAGATCGAGGGCGTCGAGTTCCTGGCGATCAACACCGACCTGCAGTCGCTTCAGCAGTGCGCCGCCCACGAGACGCTGCACATCGGCGACTCGCTCACGCGCGGGCTCGGCTCGGGGTCCAACCCCGACCTCGGCCGCCAGGCGGCCCGCGAGGAGTACGACCGGATCAAGGCGCTGCTGCGCGGCTCGGACATGGTCTTCATCGCCGCCGGCGCCGGTGGCGGCACCGGGACGGGGGCAGCGCCGGTCGTCGCTCAGATCGCGCGCGAGATCGGGGCCCTGACGGTCGGCATCGTCACCCGCCCGTTCCAGTTCGAAGGGACCCGCCGGCGCGAGCAGGCGGAAGCCGGGATCGCGGCGCTCGCCGAAGAGGTCGACACGCTGATCGTCGTTCCGAACAACCGGCTGCTGTCGGTGCTGGATCGCAACGTCTCGATGGTCGACGCGTTCCGCGTGGCCGACGACGTGCTCCGCCAGGGAGTCCAGGGCGTGTCCGACCTGGTGACGCTCCCGGGGCTGATCAACCTCGACTTCGCGGACGTGCGGACGATCATGGCCGACGCGGGCAACGCGCTGCTTGGCATCGGGATGGGAACCGGCGATCGGCGCGCCATCGACGCCGCTGAGCAGGCCGTGGCCTCGCCGCTGCTCGAGACGAGCATGGAGGGAGCCCGCTCGATCCTGCTCTCGATCACCGGCGGAAACGACCTCTCGCTGTGGGAGGTCAACGAGTCCGCCAAGGCGGTCGCGGAGGCCGCACACCCGGACGCCAACATCATCTTCGGCGCGATGCTCGACGAGAAGCTCGACGACCAGGTGTGGGTGACGGTGGTCG
>CAWEMC010000022.1:0-168545 GCA_963810015.1 uncultured Solirubrobacterales bacterium | reverse complement strand
ACGACGCTGCTGCGCATAGACGGGGATGTCTTGCTCGAGGTGCTCAAGCAGGCACCGATGTTGACGACCGCCCTCGACCGGAGCAACGGTGGCCGACCGTTTGTCGACGTCCCAGCGGAAGAGCGGCAGCTGGTCGACGATCCCAGATGGGCGCCGGCGTGACGGTCGGTGAGGCGACCGTGGTGGTCGTCGGCGCCGGCTACCCGGGCAAGCGACCCATCTACGAGCATATGGCGGAGCTCGGCGCGCGCCTGGTCATCGTGGACGAGGCCGGTCACTGGTCCGAGCAGCTCGTGGCGGAGGGAGTGGCCTCACACTGGATCGCCGTGCCAGTCACGGGGGACTCCGACGTGGATGGTGTGGCAGTGGTCGACGCGCTGTCCGCAGCGGCGATTCAGCCCGACGGCGTCTTGACCTTCTGGGAGTTCAGCGTGCCGGTGGTGGCCCGGACGGCAGCGTCGCTGGGGCTGCCCGGCAACCCCACCGAGGCCGTCGACGCGGCGCGCAGCAAACTGCGCACGCGTCAAGCGTCCGAGCGTGCGGGTCTCCCCACACCAAGATCACGGCGCGTCCGGTCGCTCGATGAGCTTTTTGCCGCCGCGGCCGAAATCGGGTTCCCCGCTGTCGTCAAGCCGGAGTTCGGCGCGTTGGCACTCGGGACCGTCCGGGTCGACTCCTTCGAGTCTCTACCCGACATCTACTGGATCGTCCGCAGAGAGCTCGACAGCACGGAGATCATCGATTTCCGAGCCGGCAACGATCTGCTTCTCGAGGAGTACCTCGACGGCGTCGAGTTCGACATCGACCTGGTACTCGACGACGGCGCGTGCGTGTTCTCGAGCGTCTCCCAGAACTGGCCGACGGCGGAGCCGTCGTTTCAGGAAGCCGGTCTTCACTGCCCCCCGGACCATCGTGCCAAGGCGGTCGGTCAGCTCGTGGAGCTCGCCGTGAATACCGTCCAGGCGTTTGGCTTCTCACGGGGCGTGCTGCACGTCGAGGGCAAGTGCACGACGAAGGGGCCTCGCATCGTCGAGGTCAACGCGCGCATGGGCGGCGGGAGGATCAATCAGATAGTCCAAGCGGTGTGGGAGGTGGACCTGATCGAGGCTCACCTGCGCTCCGCCCTTGGATTGGCTCAGCAGCTCAGACCGAGCCGGAAGCCGCGATGCGGCGTCGCGAACGCATTCGTGTACGCGCCGGCGACGGGCCAGCTGACCGCGCTGCCCTTCGCGGACGTGACGTCGGAGGCTGGCCCGGGGCTCATCATTGACGTCGCGGCCGACGTGGGGCAGGAGGTGAATGGCCCCGATCGGGTCTTCCCGACCGAGCTCGCCGAGGTGTATGTCGGCGCCAAGAACGTGCGGCGCGCGCGGTCGTTGGTCGCGGAGGTGTTGCGCGATCCACCGGTAGTGGCCCCGCTCGCGACAGGCTGATAGGTCTGCGGCGTGGAGGTAACGAGGCGAGCGTGGCGGGCGCGGCCGGCGCGTTTTCGAGCTCCCCCGGACGGATTGGTTTCGCCACGTAATCGTCCAGCAGGGCCGCCAAGCACGCCTCGCGGTCCTCGGCCACGGCGTTCGCCGCAGACATACGCGAGCTCTTGTCGCGCACCCGTGCTCGTGCTGCGGTCGATCGGCCACTAATCACTGGTGCGAGGCCGTGGTCGCCCGGACAAATCGCCAGGAACACGGCGGCGCCTCTCCGCGACCATAGCCGCGCGGTTGCCTTCCAGACGATGCTCGTAATGCGGGAGGTCACCTGGCGCTCGCCCCCCTGATCCAGGCCCTTCCGGAATTTGTCGAGGCGCTAGGCGCGCGATTCCGCTCACCCCTCGGCGGCGATCGCATTTGTGCTCCCGCCCGCACGCAGCGGACGAGTGCAATATGGGCGCCATAGGAATCGTCCGGATCTGGCCTGACCCGCCACGGCCTGCGATCGCATTCGTCAGGAGGCGTTACAGGGCATGTCGGCAGGACGAGTCCTCCTTCAGCGCGCGAGTGACCCGCGACGCATAGCGCGGCCCCCATTGGCGCTAGCGGAAATGCCCGAGTCCAGCACTGCCGTCTTCGTCACCCGGGGATGAGCGCTCGGTTCGCCCGCGCGGCGCCGACTCGCATCAGGCTGAGCAGCTAGGCCCGTAGCGCCTCGGTGGGGCTGAGGCGGGCGGCCCGGGCGGCCGGATACAGCCCGGCGACAGCGCCGATCACGAAGCCGGCCGCCGGCGCCGCGATCAGCGCGTACAGCGGGACGATGAACGGCTCGTGCTTGGCCTCGGCGTAGATCAGGGTCGCTCCGGCGCCGAGGATTAGCCCGGCGACGCCGCCGATCGCTGCGAGCAGCGCCGACTCGGCCAGGAACTGGGTCGCGATGTGGCGCCGGGTAGCGCCTAGCGCCCGCCGCAGTCCGATCTCTCCCCGTCGCTCGAGGACCGAAATCACCATGATGTTGGCTATGCCTATCGCGCCCACGAGCAGGGCGACGGCACCGAGGCCGAGCAGCAGCGTGGTGAACTGCCCCTTGGCGGCGGCGCGGGCCTCGAGCTCGTCGGACGGGCGGCTGACCTGGACGCCGTCCGCGTTCTGCGGGTCGGCCGTGGGGGCGAGCAGGTTCGCCACCTGGCCGACGTCGCTGACGTGGGCGCGAACGTAGAGCTCGGAGGGGTTGGCCCGCAGCCCGAACAGGCGCTCGGCGACCGGGAGCGAGATGAAGACCGTGGAGTCGAGCTCGGGGTTCAGGAGCGCCGGCTTGAGAATCCCGGCCACGTTGAACCACGCGTTGCCGAGGTAGACGAGTACGTGCCCGGTGGCGTGCGTGATACCGAGAACACTCGCGGCCTGGGCGCCGAGCACGACCTCCGGAAAGCGGTCGGAGACCGTAGTTAGATAGTGCCCCGAGGCGAGGCTCATCTGAAGCACCTGGGGCAGATTGTCGCCTGCGGCGTCGACCGCGATCCCTCCGGTATCCAACGTGGGCACGAACGGCGTGCGGTACACGTTCGCGTTCGCGAGCTGGTACACGGCCACGTCGCTCTCGACATTGCGCACGTGGTCGATCATCGCCACCGAGGTGGCCGGCAGGACCTCGTTCGCGCCTGTGAGCGTCTGCCCGGGAGTGACGGTCAGCAGATTGGTCCCGAGCGCGTCGATCTCCGCGAGGAGATTCGACTGCGCCGATGCGGACACGCTGACGACCGCGACCATCGCGCCGATGCCGATCGCGATCCCGAGCGCCGACAGGGCGGCTCGCAGCCGGCGGCTGCGCAGGCCCTGGAGCGCCGAACCGAGCAGCTCGGCGGGCGGCAGGCGCGCAGCGTCGATGGTGGTCGAGGCGACCACGCTCATGAGTACTCGTCCGACACGATCCGGCCGTCGCGCACGTGCAGCCGCCGGGGAAACGAGGAGGCGATCCGTTCCTCGTGGGTGATCAGCACGAGCGTGGCGCCGTCGCCGGCGAGGTCGTGGAGCAGCCCTATGACCTCGCTCCCTGACCTCGAATCGAGATTGCCGGTCGGCTCATCGGCGAGCAAGATCAGCGGCCGCTTGGCGATGGCGCGGGCGATCGCGACACGCTGACGCTCGCCGCCGGAGAGCTCCGGCGGACAGTGCGAGATGCGGTGGCCGAGGCCGACACGCTCGAGCGCCTCCAACGCCGCCTCGCGCCGTCGTCTCCCGGGCGCCCCGGTGTAGAGCATCCCGTTGGCGACGTTGTCGAGGGCACTCATCGACTCCTGTAGGTGGAAGCCCTGGAACACGAAGCCCACGCGGTGGGCGCGCAGGCCGGCCAGCTGCGCGTCGGAGGCCCTGGCGAGGTCATGGCCGGCGACGCGGACGTGGCCGCCAGTGGGCCGCTCCAGCGTGCCCATGATCGTAAGCATCGTCGTCTTGCCCGACCCGGACGGACCGACGACGGCGACGCGCTCGCCATCGGCCACCTCGACGCTCACCTCGTCGAGCGCCACGACCCCGCCGGGGTAGTCCTTGCGCACGGCCTCGAGCTCGATCGCCGTCATCCCTGGGAGTCGGTCACATGCAGGCCTGGGTAGATCCCCGGACCCGAGATCTGGACGTCGCCCGCCGCGAACAGCCCGGTGGTGACCGGGATCAGCTCGTGCGGCGCGGCCACCTCCTGTACGGCGTAATTCCCACCGCCGGTTGCCAGCAGGGCCGTCACCGGGACGGTCAGGACGTTGTTCGCGACGGCCTGGGTGAAGTTGACGCTGACCACCGCCTGGTCGAGACCCGCTCCGGTGTGGTGTCCTGAGAGCGTGATCGTCACTGGGACGGTCGAGCTGGAGCTGCCCGAAGTGTTGCCACCGCTTCCCTGCTGGCCCGAGCCGCTGTTGCCGGTGTTGTCGCTCGAGTTCTGGGCCACCCGGCTCACGGCGGTGATCTTGCCGTTGACCGTGGCTCCGTCGGGCAGCTGCACGGCCACCGGCCGACCGACCTTGGCTTCGCTCTGCTTGCTCGGGTCGAGGTCGACGGTGACGACGAGCCGCACGGAGGTCGTCTGCAGGATCGGGGTTGGGCTCGCGCCGTCGCTCGTCGACGGGCCTTCCGGGCTCGGCGTGTTGTCGTTCGATGACTTGGGCGTGCTGCCGCTGTGGGGGCTGCTCGAGCCCGGTTTGTGGTTCGGACGTGACTTGAGCTCGGCGATCTCCCCCTTCAGCACGGCGATCAATGTCTGAAGTGTGTGGGTCCGCGTCGGCTTGCGATGCTCATGCGGCTTGGTGCTCCTGGGCTTCGCACGTTGCCGGACCCGTGTCTGAAGGCTCACGTACTGGGGCGCGGCAGTCGGCTCTGGATCGCTGGCGTTGACGCCCGACGGGTTGCCCGTACCGGAGCTCCCGCCGTCGCCGCCGAGCTCCGCTTCGAGCGTGGAGACGAGCTGGGCGCCGGACAGGAACACAACCCGGCCGAGCGCCAGCGTTCCGGTCTCGGTCTCGCTCAGCGAGGCCTGGAGCTGATCGACGCCGGCCGTGGTGGCCGACTGCCATTCGTCGTCCACCACGATTCCCTCGGGGTTGAAGCCGAGGTGAACCAGGTTGCTGTTCAGCTGGAAGATGTCCTCGCCGGCGCTGTCGTCCGGCCCGAGATCGCGGTAAGCCGGCGTGGAGCCGTTCATCAGGACCACCGACCGGCCGTCGACCTTGAACAGGGTCCCGCCGGGCCTGATCACCTGCCCGGCCCTCGGCAGCCACGTAATCGTGCCACTCAGGCGGTTGTAAACCGTCTGTGGGTCGGCGTAGCTGAGCGTCCCGGACTCGGTGTCCGTCTCGACGAGATCCTGGCGCTGGATGGTGGTCGCGCCCGAGGATGTCGAGCCTGTCGCGTCGCGCGGTTTGGACGGCGATTCGGTGCTGAGCACCAAGCCCACGATCACGCCGACTGCGGCGAGCAGGACGAGCACAACCGCCGAACGTCGCAGGCTCATCACTGGGGGTTGTGGATCGCCTGCTCAACCTCGGCGAGCGTGATCGCGCCGTGCGTGACGCCCACGCACGCCTTGGCCGCGGTCAGGAGCGATGGGGCTTGGAGATCTACGCCCGCGGCGTGGATCATCTGGAGGGTGAGCTGTCCCTGCGCGGTCGGGTCGGGAAAGCCCTGCACGCCGTGGGCACGCAGGCACTGGGCGAAGGCCAGCAGGGTCTGAGCGTGAGCGTGCTGCTGGGCGGATATCTGGGCGGGACTCTCGTTCGCTAGGCCGGGCACCAGCCCCCGGCAGGCCTTGTCGGCGGCTTTGAATTGTGGCGAGTCGGCGACGCTTTGCGACAGCACCTGGCGGATCGAAACCTGATTCCCGTTGGTGGTGATCTGGGGATCGGGAAAGTTGGCCACGCCATGACTGCGCATGCACGCGGCGTGCTTATACGCGGTGGACGCGAAGTTTTGAGGCGACTGGGCGCCCGAGTCGGTGGAGGGGTTGTGACCCGATGTGCCGCAGCCGGCGGCGAGCACGGCGACGCCGGTGACGGCCAGGAGGGTTTTGACGGTGCGCATGGTTCGGTCTCCTTTTGCTGGTCGCGGCAGTTGTAGAGACCGGGTGGTGCCAGCACGGTGACGGCGGTTGTGACCTGATTGGCACCTGAGGTCGGCATCCTTTGCGCCTACGCGATGAGAGTGCTGATCGCCGAAGACCACCGACGGCTGGCCACCGCGCTCGCCGAAGGGCTGCGCCGGGAGGGGATGGCTGTCGACCTCGCGTTCGACGGGGCCGACGCGCTGTCGCACACCGCGGTGAACGACTACGACGTCGTCGTGCTCGACCGCGACCTGCCCGGCGTCCACGGCGACCAGGTCTGCCGGACGCTGGTGGCCCGAGGCAGCGCGACTCGCGTCCTGATGCTCACGGCGGCCAGCACGATCCGTGACCGGGTGGAGGGGCTCGAGCTCGGGGCCGACGACTACCTGGGCAAGCCGTTCGAGTTCGCCGAGCTGGTTGCACGGGTCAGAGCCCTCGGCCGCCGTGTGGCGGCCGCGGTGCCGCCCGTGCTGGTACACCTCGACTTGAGCCTCGACCCCGCACGACGTGTCGCGTTTCGCGGTGATCGGCGGCTCGACCTCAGCCCCAAGGAGTTCGCCGTGCTGGAATGCCTGCTCGCCGCCAACGGCCGCGTGCTGTCGGCCGAGGAGCTGCTCGCGCGCGTTTGGGACGAGCACGCGAACCCGTTCACGACGACCGTCAAGACGACGATGGGCCGCCTGCGGGCCAAGCTCGGCGACCCGCCGGTGATCGAGACCGTGCGCGAACGCGGCTACCGGGTCTGATGCCCGGGCTGCGTCGAGCGCTGTCGCTTCCCCGGCGCACCGCGCGGCTGCGGCTCACACTGCTCTACGGCGGCATGTTCCTGGTGCTGGGGACGCTCATGATCGGGATCATCTACGGGGCCGCGTACTCGGGTCCGACCGTCCACGCGGTCAGCTCGGCGGTGCCGCAGGCGCGGATCCTGCACCACTCCGGGGAGCCGCCCAGGACGCTCGTTGTGCCTGCTGTCAACCTGCAGAAGGCCGCCGATAACTACCGCCTGCTCAGCGTCTCCTGGCTCGTTCTCGCCGCGACCGCGCTCGCGTCGACCGTGCTCGGCTGGTTCATCGCCGGCCGCGTGCTGCGCCCGCTTCGTCAGATGGACGCCAGCGCCCGCACGATCTCGGCCGGCAACCTCAGCCGGCGGCTGGGCCTGAGCGGCCCCGACGACGAGTTCAAACGCCTCGGCGACACCCTCGACGATCTCCTGGCGCGGCTCGAAGCGTCGTTCGAGGCCCAGCGCCGTTTCGTGGCCAACGCCTCGCACGAGCTCCGCACGCCCATGACCGTCGACCGGACGCTGGCGCAGGTCGCGTTGGCCGACCCGAACGCCGGCGCAGAGAAGCTACGGGCCACACTCTTGGAGTTGCTGGCCTCCGGCCGGGAACAGGAGCGGCTGCTGGAGGCGCTGCTGACCCTGGCCTCGAGCGAGCGTGGCCTGGAGCGCCAAGTGCCGGTCGACCTCGCCGATGTGGCCGGCCAGGCACTGCTCGCGGTGGGTGCCCGCTCGGTGGGGGCCCGCTCGGTGAGGGCCTCGCTTGCGCCGGCGCTTGTGGGCGGCGACCCCGCCCTGATCGAGCGCCTGATCGCGAATCTGCTCGACAACGCGCTGCGCTACAACGATGACCGCGGGCTGGTGGAGATCACCACAGAGGGCGACGAGGACGAGGTGTACGTGGCCATGGTCAATACCGGGCCGGTAGTGCCCGAATCGGCAATCGAGCAGTTGTTCGAGCCATTTCAGCGTCTCGGTGAGCGCACCGCCGAGCCCGATGGGCACCACGGACTCGGACTGTCGATCGTCCGCGCGATCGCCACCGCCCACGACGCGCGGGTCGAGGCCAGGCCGAGGGACGGGGGCGGCCTGGCGGTCACCGTCACCTTCGCGCGTCGCCGCACCATCTCCTGACACGTCGGGTGGGCGTATAGAGGCGATGCTTGAGGTGCGGGATGCTCTGTCCTTATAGGGCGCGGAATACGCGCTCGTGGTCACGTTCCGCTCCTCGGGAGAGCCCGTTCCCACGCCGATGTGGGGAACCACGGCCGCAGGACGAGGGCGCGGGCTGACCCGCCGGAGCGGGTCGCCCTTGCGGCCCCGGAAATGGACGGCGGGGACTTGGGGCCACGACGCGGCGAAGGAATCGAACCTTCCAAGCCGGGGGCTGCCCGGCCCTGCCAGTTTTGAAGACTGGATGGGCCACCAGGCCCGTGCCGCGCCGCGGCTGATCCTACGAGGTGTTAGGTTCTACCCTGCGCGGCCGATGAGAACACGGATGATCCGAACGCCACAGCGCAAGCCTTTCTTCGCCTTGCTGACGACGATCGCAGTCGTGCTGCTTGCGATCTCGGCGTCGCCGACGCACGCCCACTCGCGCACGTCCCAACACGCACACGCGGCTGGCGCCGGGCGCGGCCTCCACGTCTCCGGCAACCGGCTGCTCGACGGTCAAGGGCGGAGGCTGATCCTGCGCGGCATCAATCGCTCCGGAACCGAGTACGCCTGCATCCAGGGTTGGGGGATCTTCGACGGCCCGAACACCGCCGCCTCGGTTCAGGCGATGGCCGCCTGGCACATGAACTTCGTCCGCGTGCCGCTGAACGAGGACTGCTGGCTTGGGATCAACGGCGTCAAGCCCGCCTATGGCGGACGGGCCTACCGCCAGGCGATCGTCAACTACGTGCGGCTGCTTCACAGCTACGGCATGTATGTCGAGCTGTCGCTGATCTGGGCGGCGCCGGGGCACTACCGCGCCACGTATCAGGCGGGAGCGCCCGACGAGAATCACGCGCCGGCGGCGTGGGCGAGCCTCGCCTCGACGTTCAAGCACGACCACAACGTGCTGCTCGCGCCGTGGGGCGAGACGGTTGTGGATGCAGCCTGCTTCCTGCACGGCGGCATGTGTGGGGCGACGTACGGGCCGTCGAATCGGCCCTATCGGGTCGCCGGCATGCAACAGGCGGTCAACGTTATGCGGCGGGCTGGGTACCGCGGCGTCATCGCGATACCCGGCATCGACTACGCCGACGATCTGACGCACTGGTTGCGTTACAAGCCTCGCGATCCACGTCACCAACTCGTCGCGGAAGCACACGTGTACGGAGGCAACGCCTGCGCCTCGACCGCCTGCCTGAACCAGACGATGGATCCGGTCGCACACCGCGTGCCACTGATCCTCGGCGAGACGGGCGAGACGTACAACGATTCGAGCTGTGGCTCAGGCAACATCTCGCGGATCCTCGCCTGGGCCAACAGCGAACACGTCGGCGATGCGGCCTGGACGTGGGATACCTGGGGGAACTGCACGGCGCTGATCTCCAACTACGCCGGCACGCCCGCAAACCAGTACGGGGCTTTCATCAAGAGCTACTACGCGGCGCACGCCTCGAGCACCTACCGGTTGGGGTGAGCCCGCGGCGGGGTCGTTGTCGATGAGGCGAGACTCGCGGGTCGTGTGCTCGGTCGCTGTTGACTCTCGGCAGCACCGATTCGTGGGCGGCTCGGTAAAGGCAGCAGGGAAGGAGGGAGGGTGAGGGCGCCGGCGGGTCGCCAGAGCCCGTGGTCGACCCGCTCCGGCGGCCAAACCCACGACTTGTGGCGAGAGTGTCACGGGAAACCTGCACAACACGACAACACCGGCGCCAGAGCCGAGCCCTGTCGTACTGACGCATGCTCTTCATGCATAGCTCGACAGGCCTCGCCATTCGGCGCGGAATTGTCGTGCTATGCAGGTTTTTTGGACGGGTGCGACGGCGCCCCGCTCGCCCGATCCCTTCCCCAGCGCCGTTTACCGGGCCGCCAGTAAACGGCAGCAGAGAGAGGGGTCGGTGAGGGCGCCAGCGCGTCGTCCGGGAGCGTGGTCAACGTGCTCGTGCGCCAAGCCCGCGCCTTTGTGGCGAGAGTGTCACGGGAAACCTGCACAACACGACAACACCGGCGCCAGAGTCCGAGCCCTGTCGTACTAACCATGCTCTTCATGCATAACACGACGGGCCTCGCCATCTGAGCCGGGATTGTCGTGCTCTGCAGGTTCTGAACGGGCTGCGATGGCGCCCGCTCCCCTCCCCTCCCCCAGCGCCGTTACCGGGCCGCCCGCCAATCAGGGGCGGCGAGCATCCCGATCTTCACGGCCCCAGGCCGTGCTCGAGCACGCCCTTGACCACCGCGTCCAGCGCATTGATCCGGTAGAGCGCCACCGCCTCTGCCGAGCCGAACCTGCCCCCCGGCGCCGACGCCGCGCCGTGGTGACACAGGACGCAGTGCAGTAGCGCGAGCCGGCGTTCCTCGTCGAGCGGCGCCGCCCGCTCGAGCAGCATCTGCTGCCCGAGCGCGAGGTGGCCGAGCAGCCGCCCCTCGTCGGTCAGGCCGATCTCGGCCCCGTAGGTGAACTCGCGGGTTCGGCCGAGATCGTGGACGAGCGCGGACGTCAGCACCAGGTCGGAGTTCAGCCGCGGGTGAAGCTGGCACACGTCCTGGGCGAGCGTGCCGACCGCGACCGTGTGCTCCAACAGCCCGCCGAGATAGGCGTGGTGGCCGGCCCGCGTGCACGGCGCGCGGCGCCACGCGGCGCGCAGATCCCGATCCGCGAGCAACGAGTCGAGCAGGGCGCGATAACGGGCGTCGTAGACCTCGCGCGCGAGGTGCTCGAGGAAGCCGTCGAGCTCGTCGAGATCGCGGTACGCGGTGGGCAGGAAGGCGGCCGGATCGACAGGCGTGCCCTCGCCCGAAACCGCCCGCGCTATGTCGGCGATCTCGACCACGAGCTCGTCGCGGAAACGCTCGACGCGGCCCGCTACCCGCACCAGGTCGCCGCGATCGAAGCGGCCCCCGAGGACGTCCGCCTCCCGGAACGCGCGCGCGGGGACGGTCCCCGTCCGATCGCGGAGTTCGAGGGCCAGGTATGGCGAGCCGTTGCGGCTCATCAACCGGTCCTTGCGCGTGCAGGCGAAGACTCCGTCCACGTCCTCGCCGGGACGAAGCGCGCTGACGGTCTGGACAGGGCTCATAGCCCCATGATGTACGGTGAACCGGATGCAGCCACTGCAATGGGAGTACCGCCCCGACGGCCTCCGGGCCCCGGCTGTGGTCTGCGCGTTCAAAGGCTGGAATGACGCGGCCGACGCGGCATCGAGCGCCATCACGTTCGTCGGCAGCGCGTTGACCGCCCGCCGGTTCGCGACGATCGATCCGGAGGAGTTCTACGACTTCCAGGCGACCCGTCCCCGGATCAAGCTGACCGAGGGCCGGGCGCGGGAGATCGAGTGGCCGGCCGTGGAGCTCTACGAAGCGCGGGTGCCCCGGGCGCCACGTGATCTGATCCTGCTGTCGGGGACCGAGCCCTCGTTCCGGTGGCGCACGTTCAGCACGGTGATCGTCGAGCTAGTCGAGGCCCTCAACGCTCAGCTCGTCGTGACCCTCGGGGCCCTGCTCGCCGACGTCCCCCACACGCGGCCGGTGGCGGTCACCGGCCTCGCCTCGGACGCCTCGCTGATCGCAAGGCTCGGGCTCAGCTCATCCTCATACGAAGGGCCTACCGGAATCGTCGGCATCCTCCACGCCGCCTGCCAGCAGGCCGGGCTACCGTCGGCGAGCCTGTGGGCCGCGGTGCCCCACTACATCGCCGCGACCCCGAACCCGAAGGCCGCCCTCGCCCTCGTCCGCAAGCTCGAGGGGCTGGTCGGCGTGGCGGTCGACGCCTCCGAGCTCGAGGTGGCGAGCGCCGACTACGAGCGCCAGGTCAACCTCGCGGTTCAGAGCGACCCGGATGTCCAGGCGTTCGTCGAGCAGCTCGAGCAGGCGGTCAGCAGCGAGGCCGGCGATGACCCGGGCTCGCTCCCCTCCGGCGAGACGATCGCCAGGGACCTCCAGCGCTTCCTGCGCCAGCGCGGCGACGAGCCCCCGGGCACAGCTCGGCAGTAAGTAGGGCTTGGGCTCTACCGCTCAGCCGCCGGGCACACCAACCGGTAATCGCACACCGAGCAGGCCGCGAACGACGGCGTCGGCTCGAACCCCTGCGAGAGGATCCCCTCGGCGACCTCGTACGCCACCTCCCGGATC
Organism: uncultured Solirubrobacterales bacterium; assembly: GCA_963810015.1. GTDB lineage: Bacteria > Actinomycetota > Thermoleophilia > Solirubrobacterales > Solirubrobacteraceae > Palsa-465. The sequence continues at coordinate 156,472 of CAWEMC010000022.1, read as the reverse complement.
CACTCCGCTCGATCCGCATCGCCGGCGAGCACGGGCACGGCGACCTTCTCGTCGTCGAGCACGTAGTAGTACGCCTGTCTCGACGCCTCGAGGCTCCACGCCTCGCGCGCGCCGACCGCGTATAGCGACAGCTGGACGTCGTCGGCGAGCTGTGCCGCGCTCTTCGGGCGGCCGGTCTTGTAGTCGATCAGCTCGTACTCGCCGCCCGGGAGCCGATCGACTCGATCGACCCGCCCGCGCAACAGATGCGGCCCGAGCTTGAATGTGAACTGCCGCTCGAACCACACCGGCTCCGCCTCCGAGGACTGGAAGCGCTCGAAATAGCGCGTCAACGCCGCGGCCGCCTTGCCCCGCAGCTGGCGCTCCTCCTCGGAGTCACCGAACCCTCCCCGGCGCCAGCCAGCGTCGAGCAGCCCCAGCAGCTCCGCCAGCGACCCCGCGTCCCCGGCGCGGGCGTGGAAGCGCTCCAGCACCTGGTGCACGAGGATCCCGAACCGCTGGTGCACGGTCGGCTCCTGCGGGATCCGGAACACCCGCGCGAACTTGTACTTCAAGGGACACGTCCGGTACGTGTCGATGTCGGACGCTGAGAGGACGATGCCCTCGCCGCGCGTGGGCAGGAAGGGCTCCAACGACGGCTCGTCGCGGGCCGCCATCGTCTGCGCCCGGCGGCGCACGTCCAGATCGGCATCCAACAGATAGTCATCGAGCGTCGATGACCCAAAGATCTCGCGCTGCTCCGCGGTGACCGCTTGCAGGATCCGCGAGTTCACGTCTCGCAGCGCCTCGGCCACACCGGAACCCTCGGGACGGGCGATCAGCGCCGCCAGCTTCAACAGCTCCAAGTACCTCACGACGGCGTGCGAGACGTCGAGATCGGTGTCGAAGCGCAGCTCGCCGAGGCGAGAGCCCGCCCGCATCGTCGACTCGAGGAGCTCGTCGCGCAGCAGCCGGTAGGTCGAGTGGAGCGTCTCGGCGGGGCCGAACAGCTCCTCCTCGCGGTCCTCCCACTCACCCGCAACCGAAACGCGGATCTCCTCCGCCAGCGGCGAGGGGACAACCCGAGCGCCCCGGTCGCTGAAGCTCGGATACGCGAGCACGACCCGCGACCGGGCGCGCGTAACCCCCGCATACAGCGCCTGCCGGAGCGCGAACCGCCGCGTGACCTCATCGTCGGGCGGCAACTCCTCGCGGAGGAGCTCGTCGGGCACGAGCTCGAACGCGGGCGCCGCCACCCCCGCCTGCAGCCCAACGAGATACGCGTGCTCGACCTCGAGCCCACCGACGGCCTGGAAAGTCAGCACCTGGACGACCCCGGAAGAACCCGAGAGCGAGGGTTGCTCCTGCTCGCGCAGCCCGAAGTCGGCGACGGCGGCGACCTGCCGGGCGAACTCTCGCGGCGTGGCCTGAGGCGCCCGGCGGACATAAGCCGAAGCGAGCTCGCCGAACCGCGCCAGCGCCCGCAGCCGCTCGACGACATCCGCCTGGGCCGCGAACAGCTGCTGGCGGCGGAGCCCGAGCCGTTCGATCAGCCTGTGCACGTACAGGTCGGGCCGGGTCGTGTCGATCGCCCCGATCCCTGCGCGGTACAGCTTCAAGAACACCCGAATCCGCTCGCGCGCCTCCGGCGGCACCTGCGGCGACTCGGTGGCGGCCGCGAGCGCCGCGACCATGTCCAGCTTGCGACGCCGCGCGATCTGGGTGCACCGCGCGATGTCGACCGAGCGCAGCTCGACCGGCGACCGCGCCAGCGCCCGCACGACCGCCGGGGCATCGGAGGGATCGGCGAGGAGCCGCAGCCACGCCAGCACGTCCCTGATCTCGGCGCGCTGGAAGAACGCCTCCTCCCCGACGAGGCGATGGCCCACCGCCCGCTCCTCGAGCGCCACCGCGATCGCCTGCCCCTCGCGCGCGATCGCCGGGACCAGCACCACGATCGCCTCCGGCGCCACCCCCTCCCGGGAGATCAGCCGTTCGATGTCGGCGGCGACCGACTGGGCCTGGGCGCGGTCGGTGGCGCAGCGCCAGAACTCGACCGCGCCGCCCGGCTCGGCCTCGAAAGCCGACACGCCAACTGCCGAGCACCCCGCCGCCAGCACCCGCGCCGAGCACCGCACGCCGCGCTCCAACCGAACGACCTCCGCGCCCCGGTGCTCGAACTGCCTCACGCGCGCCACGCCCGCGCCTCGGAACCGCCGCAGCGCCTGCAGGGGGTCGCCGGCCGCCGTGAGCTCGCGCCCGCCGACCGCGAGCGCCAGCTGCGCCGCCGCGAGATCCAGCTCCTGGACGTCGTCGATCAGCAGGTGGTCGAAGCCGCGACCGCCACCGCGCCGCTCCGCGGCACACCGCATCGCGCCGAGCACCACGTCACCGGCGTCGATCGCGCTCGCCTCGGCCAGCATCCGCTCATGCACGCGGTAGACCTCCGCGAACTCGCGCTCCAGGGCCGCGCCGGCTGGATCCAGCAGGCCATCCGCCCAGGCGGCGTAGTCCTCGACCGCGACCAGCTCGGCCTTGAGCTGGTCGATCCGCCGCACGAACCCTCCGAGGAGCGCGTTGGCGCTGCCCCCGAAGTCGTGGTGCTCCAGCTCGAGCTCGTCGATCCGGTCGAGCAGCATCGCCAGCCGATCGCCCGGCCCGAGCATCGAGTCGACCGCCTCCGCCCCCGCCTCCCCGAGCACGAGCGCCGCCAGCTCGACGGGCCCGACGACGTACAGCTGCTCGTATCCGCTCTCGAGCACGCCCTCGAGCCGCTCGCGCAGCGCGTCGGCACGGGCCGCCGACGGCGTCAGCACCGCGAGCCGCTCCGGCCGGCAGCCGAGCTCCACAAACCACCTGAACCGCGCCTCGATCACGGTCGTCTTGCCGGTGCCGGCGCCGCCCACCACGAGCAGCGGCCCGCCGCGAAATGTGACCGCTTCCCGTTGAGCGGGAAGCAAGTCCGGATCGAGACCGACGCCCACTCTGTCAGCATAGATCTGCGATGACCTCGACATCCTCCGCCCTCGACGCCGATTGGCTCGACGCGTGCCGGCGCGTCGTGACCGGCCTGCGACAGGTGCTCGCCGACGCGCCGACGACCACCGAGCGCGCGGTCGAGACGGGCGAACGGGGCAGCGGCGGGGACCGTACGCTCGTGATCGACCGCTCGGCCGAGGACCTCGTGCTCGCCGAGCTCGATCGCCTCAAGGCCGACGGCTACCGGTTCGCCGCTCTGTCCGAGGAACGGGGCGAGATCGATTACGGCGATCCCGATGTCCGCGTGATCATCGACCCGATCGACGGCTCGCTGAACGCCAAGCGCGGGATCTCCCACTACGCCCTGTCGGTCGCCGTCGCCGACGGCCCGACCATGGCCGACGTGGCGTTCGCCTACGTGTACGACTTCGGGCCCTCGGAGGAGTGGTGGGCCCGGCGCGGAGAGGGCGCGTGGCTCGACGGCGAGCTGATCGACCCCTCGCTTCAGGAACGCAGCGACCATGATGGCCGGCTCGAGGTGCTCGGGATCGAGTCAGCGGATCCGCGCTGGGTCGCGGCCTCGATCGACGCGCTCGAAGGCTCCGCCTACCGCCTCCGCGCGCTCGGCTCGATCGCGGCGACGCTCTGCCAGGTGGCCGCCACCCGCTTTGACGGGATGGTCTCGCTCAAACGCTCGCGAGGCGTGGACGCCGCCGCCGGCCAGCTGATCGTGCGTGAAGGCGGCGGCGTGGTCAGCTTCCCGTGGTGTGACGACCCGCTGGCGGCGCCGCTGGACGCCGCCCCACACTCGCCGGTCGTCGCCGCGCGCACGATGGAGACGCTCCGCCGGCTCGAGGGGATCCCGGCGTGATCGACTGGATCCTCGCCGAGCGGATCGCCACCTACGTCGCCGGCAGCGGCAACGGCAAGACCCCGACGGTCGACCTGGCCGCGCTGGCGGCCGTCTCCGAGGAGCGGGTCAGCGCATACACCGGCCTCGAGCCGCTCCGACCACTCCCTGAGCCCGAGGGGATCGGCCGGCGCGAGTGGGTCACGAGCAACATCGGCGCGATGCGCGTGCTGCTCGACCCGGTGCTCGAGCGCACGACCAAGAGCCTCGGCGCCCTGCGCCCCGCGATCGAGCTGGCGATGGGCTTCACCCTGACTACCGAGGTCGGCGTCGTGCTCGGCTACCTGGCCCAGCGGGTGCTCGGCCAGTACGAGCTCGTGCTCCTCGACGAAGCGGTCGAAGACCGGCCGCCGCGGCTGCTGTTCGTGCTCCCGAACCTCGGCGAGGCGGTCACGAACTTCGGCGCCGACGAGCAGGAGTTCATGACCTGGGTGACGCTGCATGAGGTCACCCACGCGGTCCAGTTCGCGGGCGTGCCGTGGCTCCAGGGCCACGTCGCGGGGCTCGTGCAGGAGCTGCTCCGCACCGCCGAGCTGCGGATCGAGGCGCCGCGCAAGTTGCGGCTGCCGTCGGGCGCGGAGCTGCGCCGGATCGTGGACGCCCTGCGCCACGGGGACCTGATCTCGGTCGTCACCGACGAGTCCGAGCGCGCGACGCTCGACCGGGTGCAGGCGGTGATGGCCGTGATCGAGGGGCACGCCGAGCACGTGATGGACGCGGTCGCGCCCGATCTGTTGCCCTCGCTCCCGCGGCTACGGGCGGCGATCGACCGCCGCCGGCGCTCGCAGAAGGGCCTCTCGCGGCTGCTGGCGCGGCTGCTCGGCCTCGACATGAAGCTCCGCCAGTACGAGCGGGGCAAGTACTTCTGCGACGCCATCGTGCGGGCACGGGGCGTCGAGGCCCTGCATCACGTGTTCTCGAGTCCCGAGGCGCTGCCGACGCTCACCGAGCTCGAGGACCCCGCCGCCTGGCTGAACCGCACCGGCCTCGACGGCGACGTCATCCGCCCCCACTTGAGCGCGTAGAGCCGCCAGGCGTCGGGCACGCCGCGCAGCTCGTGCACCCCGCGGTCGTCGAACGGGAGCCCGGAGCCGACCACGAGGTCCTTCACCGTGCTCGACGCGAGCACCTCGCCGGCGCACGCTTCGCCCATCACCCGGGCCCCGATGTGGACCGCGATCCCGGCGACGTCGCCGCCCACGAGCTCGCACTCGCCCGTGTGCAGCCCGGCGCGGACGTGAAGGCCGAGCCGACCGGCCTGATCGACGATTTCGGCGGCGCAGCGCACGCCGCGGGCCGGCCCGTCGAACGTCGCGAGAAAGCCGTCACCGATCGTCTTCACCTCGGTCCCGCGCCACCGCACCAACGCCGAGCGCACCACCGTGTTGTGCTCGCCGAGGAGCTGCCGCCACGGCCCGTCCCCGAGCCGCGAGGCGTGCTCGGTCGAGCCGACGATGTCGGTGAACATCACGGTGGCGAGCACCCGGTCGACCTGCTCGGGCGGCCGGCGGCCGGTGAGGAACTCCTCGACGTCGTCGATCGCGGGCGACTCGACCCACCCGTAGGTGTCCTGGCCCTCGTACGCGATGAACCGTGCGCCAGGGATCAGCGAGGCCACGTCGCGTCCGATCTCGATCGGGATGTAGTGGTCGTCGGTCTGGTGGGTCACGAGCGTTGGCACCCGGATCGTCGGTAGCACGGCAGTCAGATCGGTCTCCGCGATCATCTCCATCAGTTGCCGGGCCATGCCCGGGCTGACGGCCGAGCGCTGCAACCGGCCCCACCATTCCTCGAAGGACCGATTGCCGACCTGGCTGGGGGCGTAGAGGGACAGCAGCGTCCCCTCCCCCCAGTGGTTCTCGATCGCATCCAGCAGTTGGCTCTCCAGCTCCGGCTTCATCGTCACGGCACCCCGCGGCGACACCGACGACAGGATCAGCGCCGTGACGCGGTCCGGGAAGGTCGCCGCAAACAGGGCCGAGAGACCAAGATCGCTCGCGCCCCACACCGCGGTGCGCTCGATCCCGACCGCGTCGAGCACGGCGATCAGATCGTCCATCTGCTGCTCGAGCGTGGGGGGACGGGTCACCGAATCGGACAAACCCGTGCCCCGGCGGTCGAACAGCACCACGCGCGCGAACGACCCGAGCCGTTCGAAGCATCGCGCAGTGTTCGGCTCCTCCCAGATCAGCTCCAGATGCGACGCCGGGCCGTTGATCACAACCAGGTCGTGCGAGCCGCTGCCGAACACCTGATAGGCGATGCTCGCATCGCCGCTGTGGGCGTACTGGGTGAGTGGACTGGTCAAGGCTCGGTGCGTTCGCTCTCGGCCGCCGCTGGTTCGCAGAAGGGAATTCGCCGTAACTCAATGTAACGAAGTCCGCCGGCCGGTTTACAAACACACGTTCGATTATTCTTTCTGGTTCTAACATCGTCAGGGAGCAGCAACGCGACATGGCAACCACCAGCAACACCACTTCCGGGGCTCGTAAGTCCCCGGGCCAGCGAAAGGCCACGACCACGCGGAAGACCGCGGCCAAGCGCCGCGCCGCGTCCACGACCACCTCGACGCAGCCGAAGACTTCGGTCGAGCAGGCCCAGGAGATCGCCGAGCGCGCCGTGCTCGTGCCGGTCGGCGCGAGCCTCCTGGCCCGCGACAACCTCGTCTCGACGGTGAAGGGCCTCGCCACCCGGTACGGCACCCGCGAGAGCTTCGAGCGCGAGCTCAAGCGCTACGAGCGCCGGGGCGCCACCGCCCGCAACCGGTTCGAGCGCCAGGTGCGCCGGCGCCGCACGCGCTTCGAGCGCGAGCTGCGCCAGCGCCGGACGCGCGTCGAGCGCACGATCAAGCAGAACCGCAGACGCGTCGAGCGCGACTTCGAGAAGCTCGTCGCCAACGCTCAGGAGCTCCTGAACTCGGCCGTCTGAGCAACGACTTCCCCCGCCCGCGCCCGTGGAGAGCGCCGGAGCGGGAGAGGTTCGCCGGCCTCATATCCTCGCCGGCGGACGTAGCACCCTCTCCTCCCTCAACCGCCGGGGCGTCACGAGAGTGGCGCCCCGTCGGTCCTTTAGGGGGCTCTGCCTCGAGGGCTGTATTCGGGTGGCGCTGTGTATCGCCAGGCCGCGCCTACAATGGACCCATGCCCACTCGTGAACAAGTAATCGAAGTTCTGCGCACCGTGATCGACCCCGAGCTCCGGCGGGACATCGTCGAGCTCGAGATGGTCCGCTCGATCGACGTTCACGACAACGGCGTCGTCGACGTGACCGTGTCGCTGACGACCCCCGGCTGCCCGATCCGCAACCACTTCCAGACCGGCGTCGATCAGGCGATCCGCGGGCTCGACGGCGTGAGCGGCGTCAACATCAGCTTCGACGTCCTCAGCGACACCGAGAAGTCGGCGCTCGGCCGCAAGCTCGGCCGTGGCTCGCTGCCCGAAGGCTCGCTCGCCCAGGTCTCGAACGTGGTCTGCATCGGCTCGGGCAAGGGCGGCGTCGGCAAGTCGAGCGTGACCGCGAACCTCGCGGCCGCGCTCGCCGCCACCGGCAAGCAGGTCGGGGTCCTCGACGCCGACGTGTGGGGCTACTCCCAGCCGCGGATGATGGGCCTCGGCGCCGAGCGTCCCCGCGTCAACGCCGAGCGCAAGCTCGTCCCGCTGACCGCGCACGACGGCATCAGGGTGATGTCGATCGGATTCTTCGTCGAGCAGGACGCCGCCGTCGTGTGGCGCGGCCCGATGCTGCACAAGGCGCTCCAGCAGTTCCTCGAGGACGTCGAATGGGGCGAGCTCGACTACCTGCTGATCGACCTTCCGCCGGGGACCGGCGACGTCTCGATGACGCTCGCGCAGCTCCTCCCCCAGGCCAAGTTCCTGATCGTCACGACGCCCCAGCCGGTCGCCCAGAAGGTCGCCCGCCGCTCCGCCGAGATGGCGACCAAGCTGAAGCTCGAGATCGCGGGCGTGATCGAGAACATGTCCGGCTTCGTGACCCCCGGCGGCGAGCGCTACCCGATCTTCGGCGAGGGCGGCGGCCAGCTGCTCGCCGAGGAGCTCGAGGTGCCGCTGCTCGCGAAGGTGCCGCTGACGATGGCCCTGCGCGAGCAGTCCGACTCGGGCGTCCCGCTCGTCTTCTCGAATCCCGACGACCCCGCCGCGCAGGCGCTCTACCATGCCGCGCGAGGGCTCGTGGCCCTCTCGCCGGTCGAGCTGCCGGTGATGCAGGAGCCGGCCGCCGCGGCGGCGCCTAAGCCGGCCGGGATGTCGCTGCCGATGGCCTGAGGGCCGTGCGGCGATACACAGCGCCGCCCGCCCACGCCCCTAGAGGCAGAGCCCCTGATTACTTGGCGTAGTAGTCCGCGTTGAGCTGCGCGTACTTCTGCCACTCCTCGGGGAGCTGGTCCTCGGCGAAGCACGCGTCGACCGGACAGGCCTCGACACACGCATCGCAGTCGATGCACTCCTCGGGATCGATGTAGAGCATCTCGACCGAGTCGTACTCCGGCTCGTCCGGCGTCGGATGGATGCAGTCGACCGGGCAAACCTCAACGCACGAGTTGTCCTTCGTGCCGATGCAGGGCTCGGCGATCACGTAGGCCATGGGTCTTTCAGTCTTCCTGTGTCGATTCCGCTGTTAGGGGAGCCTTATTCTAGGGAGCGCCGGCGCGCGCCGGTAGCCTGCCGCGCGTGCTGCTGCTGACGGGCGCCACCGGAACGATCGGGTTGCCGCTGCTCAGGCGGCTGACGGCGATGGGCACGCCGGTGCGTTGCCTGGTCCGGGATCCGCGCCGGCTCGGGGCCGAGCGCGTCCGGGTCCAGATCGCCCTCGGCGACCTCTCCGACCACCTGTCGTTCCGCCACGCCCTCCGTGGCGTCGACACCGTCGTGCACCTCGCCTCGGTGATCCGCGACCAGCCGACGGGCTCGATCGAGGAGCTCGCCGGCGTCGCCACGTGGCGGCTCGTGCGCGCGGCCGAACGCGCCGGCGTCGAGCGGTTCGTGTTCTTCTCGGCGCTCGGAGCCTCGACCCGCAGCCGCGCCCGGCTCCTGCGCGCCAAGGCGATCGCCGAACGAGCGGTGATCGAGTCCTCGCTCGCCCACACCGTGTTCGCGCCCTCCTGGGTCTACTCGCCGAGCGACCAGTTTCTCACCGTGCTCGAGCGGATGTCGCTGTTACCGGTGATGCCGATCCCCGGCCCCGGCAGCGCGCTGTTCCAGCCGATCTGGGCCGAGGACGTAGCCGATTGCGTGCTCGCCGCGCTCCCCGGCGGCCCGCTTGCGGCCGAGTCCGACGGCGCCCGCTACGAGCTCGCCGGGCCGGAGAAGGTCAGCTACCGGGAGATCGTCGAGATCGCGCTCGGGGCGTTCCACCGCCACCGCGCGATCGTGAGCATTCCGACGCCGGTCGTCCGGCGGACGCTCAAAGTGGTCGAACTCCTTGCCGGGCCGACGGCGTTCGCCACGTGGGATGAGGTCGAGCTCCTCGGAGTGCCGATGGTCTCGCGCGGCGGCACCGCCGATGCGGAGCGGCTGGGGGTGGCGCCGAGGCGGATGGAGGCGGTGCTAGGCGTGGGCTAGGGCTTGCGTGGCCCCGGCTGTCGACTCTCGGCTCGCGGGCGCCACCGCACCCCTCCAAAAACCTGCATACCACGACAATCCCGACTGGAATGGCGAGGCCTGTCGAGCTGTGCATGAAGAGCATGCGTAATACGACAGGGCTCGGACCTGGCGCCGGTGTTGTCGTGTTATGCAGGTTTCCCGCGACACTCTCGCCACCAAAAGAGCGGGGGAACCACGGGCTCGGCGACCCGCAAGCGCCCTCACCCACCCCGTCTCCCTGCGCCGTTTACCGAGCCAATCGCCACCCAAAGCCGCGGGCGCGCAGCGAAAAACCTACCCGACCGCCACCGCCGGCCGCCGCCCCACCCACGGCAGCGCCTGTTCGAGCTGCGTCGCCACCTGGAGCAGGACGTCTTCCCGCGCCGGCGCCCCGATCAGCTGAACCGCGGTCGGCAGCCCGTCCTCGCCGTGGTACAGGGGCAGCGAGATCGCGGGTAGCCCAGTCACGTTGACGACCGCCGTGAACGGCGTGAAGTAGCCGGAGCGCTGGTAGTTGCCCCACGGATCTGGGCCCCCGGCCGTGGCACTCGCCGATCGCCAGCGGGCGCTTTGCCAGCGCCGGCGTCACCACGAGGTCGTACGGCGCCAGCGAGGCGACGATCTTGCGGGCGAGCCCCTCGAGCCGGCCCTCGACGGCGAGGAAGCTGATCGTGTCCTGCTTGCACGCCCGCTCCCAGATCGCCCACGTGAGCGGCTCGACGTCGTCCTCCACCGGCTCGCGCTTGGCGATCCGGCCGCCGACCATCACGCTCATCGCCACCATCGGGCCGAACGCGCGGGTGAAGTCCGAGAGCAGCTCGGCGCTCGACCACGGTGGCGAGATCTCCTGCACCTCGTGCCCCAGCGACTCGAGCAGCCCGGCGGCGTCGACGGCGGCGGCCGTGCAGACCGGGTCCAGCTCGGCGCCGTCGAGTGGCGGGTTCAGGGCGAGTCCGACGCGCAGTCGCCCTGGCGCCAGCGCCGCGGCGTCGAGGTAGGACCCCTCGAACGGTGGCGCCCAGTTCGCGTCGCCGGGCTCGTAGCCCGCCATCACGTCCAGCGCCGCGGCCGTCTCCGAGACCGTGCGGGTCAGCACTCCGTCGATTGTCAGGAAGCTCTGGCCGCCGTCGGGGCCGACTGAGACCCGGCTGCGCGCGGCCTTCAGCCCGACCAGGCCGCAGCACGCGGCGGGGATCCGGGTCGAGCCGCCGCCGTCGTTGCCGTGCGCGATCGGGACCATCCCGGCGGCCACGGCCGCGGCGGAGCCGCCGCTCGAGCCCCCCGGCGTACGGTCGAGAGCCCACGGGTTGTGGGTCGGGCCGAACCGCCGCGACTCGGTCGTCGGCAAGAGTCCCATCTCCGGCAGCGTGGTCTTGCCAACGATCACGAATCCGGCGTCCTTGAGCCGTCGGACCAGGAACGCGTCGTGGCGTGCGATGTGGTCGCCGAACAGGTCGCTGCACATCGTGATCGGCATCCCCTCGACCGGGCGGTTGTCCTTGATCGCGATCGGCACTCCCGCGAACGGCCGGGGATCGTTGGGTCCGATCGTCGCGGCCGCTGCCAGCGCGGGGTCGTGTGCGACGTGCGTGAACGCGTTGATGGTCGGCTCGAGCGCGTCGATCCGCTCCAGCGACTCGGAAACCAGCTCGGTCGCGCTCAGCTCGCCGGAGCGCACGAGCCCGGCGAGCTCGCCGATCGGACGGAACATCAGCTCGGACACGGGCCGCACCCTACTGCCAGCTAGCCTGTCGTGCGCGCACAATCCCCGGAAACCGCTCGCCCCCAGGAGCAAATGAGATGACCGCCACCGCAGAAGTGCAGTCAGGACTCGAGGGCGTAGTCGCCTTCGCCACGGAGATCGCAGAGCCCGACCGCGCCGGCGGGGCCCTGCGCTACCGCGGCGTCGACATCGAGGAGCTCGTCGGAAACGTCCCGTTCGAGCAGGTGTGGGGTCTGCTCGTCGACGGCAAGCTGCTCCCGGGGCTGCCTCCCGCCGAGCCGCACCCACTGAGCGCCCGCTCCGGCGACCCGCGCGTCGACGTCCAGGCGGCGCTGGCGATGCTCGCGCCCCAGTGGGGATTCCAGGAGCTGATCGACATCACCGATGAGGAGGCGCGTGACAACCTCGCCCGCGCGTCGGTGATGGCGCTGTCGTTCGTCGCCCAGTCCGCCCGCGGCATCGGGCAGCCGCCCGTGTCGCAGCGCGAGATCGACAAGGCGAAGTCGATCCCCGAGCGGTTCCTGATCCGCTGGCGCGGAGAGGCCAATCCAAAGCACGTCGAGGCGATCGACGCCTACTGGAACTCCGCCGCCGAGCATGGGATGAATGCTTCGACGTTCACCGCGCGCGTCGTCGCGTCGACCGGCGCCGACGTCGCCGCGGCGCTGTCGGCCGCGGTCGGCGCGCTGTCGGGCCCGCTCCACGGTGGCGCGCCGTCCCGAGTGCTGAAGATGCTCGATGACGTCGCGGAGATGGGCGACGCCGACCTCTACGTCAAGGACCTGCTCGACCGGGGCGAGCGCCTGATGGGCTTCGGCCACCGCATCTACCGGGCCGAGGACCCCCGCGCCCGCGTCCTGCGCCGGACCGCGCGCAAGCTCGGCTCGCCGCGCGTCGAGGTCGCCGAGGCGCTCGAGGAGGCCGCGCTCGCCGAGCTCCAGGCGCGCAAGCCCGATCGCGTGTTGGCGACCAACGTCGAGTTCTGGTCCGCCGTCGTGCTCGATTTCGCCGACGTGCCGCCCGAGCTGTTCACGCCGATGTTCACCTGCGCCCGGACGGCGGGCTGGTCCGCGCACATCCTCGAGCAGAAGCGCGAAGGTCGCCTGATCCGTCCCACGGCACGGTACGTCGGCCCGCCGCCGCGCCCCCTGTCCGACCTCCAGAACTGAACCCGAACCCTAACGAGGAGCCCACGCGCGTGGTGGGCAACACTGTCTAAGCTCGCCGAGCGACCGTATGACACCCGAACGGCAGCTCGACCCCGAGGCGCTGGGCGACCACATCGACAGGTTGTACCGGGCCGCCTGGAGCCTCTGCGGCTCACGCGAAGAGGCCGAGGATCTGGTGCAGGAGACGTTTGCCCGCGTGCTGCGCAAGCCGCGGATCCTGCGCTCAGAGGACGATCTGGGCTATCTGCTGCGTGTCCTGCGCAACACGTACTTCAGTACCCGCCGGACCGCTGCCCGGCGCCCTCAGACGACCGCCCTGCCCGACGACCTTGATCTGATCGAGGACCGCGGAGCGCCCCGGCCGGAGGCGAAACTCGAGTCAGCGGAGCTATACGCGGCGATCTCGGCCCTGCCCGACGACTTCCGGGATGCGCTGATCGCGATCGACGTCGTTGGGCTCTCCTACCGCGAGGCGGCCCGCGCGCTCCGCGTCCGGGAGGCGACGATCACCACCCGACTGCATCGGGCGCGCCAGCGGGTTGCCCGGACGCTCGTCTCCGAGGCATCCGAACAGCTGGAGCGTTAGCGGCCTTTCCAGGCGGCGAGCATGCGCATTGTCGCCGGCGAGACGCCCTCGCCCGAGAGCACGCATGTGTGATCGTCGCGGCGCCACGTGACGACCCACCGGCCGTCCACGGTGAAGGTCCGCATCTCGGTGCCGTGCAGCGTCGTGGCGCTCGCCGCCGGCTGCTTCAGCGCCGGAGCGCTGATGATCGTGTACGCCACCGACTTGCCGTGCCCCTCGTAGAAGACGGTGACCGCCTGGCGACCCTTTATGTCGTCGGTGCGCATTCCCTTCGCGTGCCAGCCGAAAGCGTTCGCCCAGTTGGGGAAGTAGACCTCCTGGACGTCCTGCTGGAGGCGCGACGCCGGATGATTGGGGTCGACGATCGGCGCGGGGGCCTCCGGGCCGCGGAGCGCGAGCGCGGCTGCCTGGCTGACCGATGGCCCGCCCGGCGTGCCCGACGGAACGATCAGCGCCAGCGCCAGAACGACGACCGCGATCGCTCCCGCCACGGCTCCTCCGTATGCGAACCGCCGGCGGTTGCGCACGCGCGGGCTGGGGCGCTCGGACTCGATCCGTGCGCGGAGCGCCGCGGGAGCGCGATCGGTGGCGCGGGCCCGGTGGAGGATCTCGACCGCCCGCCGTTCGCGCTCGTACAGGGCGCGCACGTCCGGCGAGGACGCGACCCACGCCTCGACCTCACCGCGACGGGCGGGATCGAGCGTTCCGTCCGCGAGCGCGGACAGGTCGGCGAGCTGCTTTGCGGTGAGATCTGGAGTGTTCGAAACGTGTGCCATCGGGACTCTCTGGGTCAGTCGGATTAAAGACGCCTTTGACGCTCCCAACCTTCCCGAAAGACGGCCCGAACTCACCGTCCGCGATACGGTCCTCCAACATACTCCGACAGCATCCGGGTGGCAGAGAATCGGGGTGATATGGATCGTAGCGAGGCCCGCATCACGGCCAGCCACTTTGCGGGCATTTGCTGCTCGTTCCGGGCGTAGAACGTGGGCACGACTTCATCGTCGAGCAGGCGGTGAAGGGTCTCGGCGTCGCGCTCGTCCTGGGTCGCTGGATCGGGATCGACGTCGCCCGGGAGCGCCCACCCGTTGTCACCCTGGTATGCCTCGGCCCACCACCCGTCTAGCACACTCAGCTGCAGGCCGCCGTTGACCGCCGACTTCATGCCGCTGGTGCCGCTCGCCTCTAGGGGCGGCCGCGGCAGGTTCAGCCACACGTCGCAGCCGCGAACGAGCTGGGCCGCCGACGCGAGGTCGTAGTCGTCGAGGAATACGACCCGCTCGCCGATGATGCGCGAATACTTGAGCCCGAACAGGCGCTGAAGCGACCGTTTGGCCTCCTCGTCGCGCGGGTGGGCCTTGCCGGCGAGGACGACCTGCACGGGCTGCCCGCCGTCGAGCAGGGCCATCGTCCACTCCGGGTCACGGACCAGCAGCTCGAGCCGCTTGTACGTCGCCACCCGGCGGGCGAAGCCGATCGTCAGCACCTCGGGATCGAACGCCTCGGCCGCGGCCTCGATGTACTCGCGCACGTCGTTGCGCACGAGCCGGTCGGTGACGCTGCGCTCGCGCACGAACGACACCAGCTGCTCGCGCTGGCGCCGGCGGACGGCCCAGAGCTCGTCGTCCGGAATCTGATCGACCGGGTCCCACGTCTCCGGGTCCGCCGCGCGCCGCATCCACCCGTCTCCCAGGTGGCGGTCGAGTAGCTCGCGCATCGGCGCGCCGATCCACGTTGGGATGTGAACGCCGTTGGTCACGTGTCCGATCGGCACCTGCGCCACGGCTCGTCTGGGCCACAGGACCCTCCACATCTCCCTCGCGACCTCGCCGTGTCGGCGGCTCACCGCGTTCGCCGCCCGGCTCATCCGCAGCGCCGCCTGCGTCACCCCGAACGGCTCCGTTCCGTCCGCGGGATCCGTGCGCCCGAGGGCGATCACCTCCGAGGGGTCGCGCCCGAGCTCCCGCGCGAGGCCGGCGATAGCCTGCTCGACCTGCTCCCGCGGATAGGAGTCGTTGCCGGCCGCGACCGGAGTGTGCGTGGTGAATACGGTGCGCTCGCGAGCCGTCTCCAGGTCGCCTCCCTGACCGCGCCTCGCCAGTTCCACGGGCGCGAGCGCGGCGTGCCCCTCGTTGAGGTGGATCACGCCCGGCTCGATCCCCAGGGCCCGCAGCGCCCGGATGCCGCCAACTCCGAGCAGCACGTACTGCGCGAGCCTGGTGTGCTCGTCGGAGTCGTACAGCCGGGCGGTGATCCAGCGGTCGAGCACGGCGTTGTCGGGGACGTCCGTGTCGAGCAGGAACAGCGGCACCCTCCCGACGTCGACGCGCCACATGCGCGCTTTCACGCTCCGGTCGTAGATCGGGACCTCGATCGTCGTCGGCGTCCCGTCGGCGCCGGTGACCATCGCCGCCGGCAGCCGCTCGGGGTCGGTGTCGATCCAGTACTCGTGCTGCCAGCCGCCGGCGTCGACGCGCTGGCGGAAATAGCCCTTGCGGTACATGAGCCCGACGCCGACGAGCGGCACCGCCCGGTCGGACGCCTCCTTGAGCAGGTCGCCGGCGAGCGCGCCGAGCCCGCCCGCGTAGACCGGCAGCGAGACGTGCACCCCGTACTCCGCGCACAGGAACGCCACCGGGCCGGCCGAGGCGTCGATGGCGCCCGACGGAGGACGCTCCAGGTCGGCGTTCACCTGCGCCTCGAGCGAGGCCGCCCGCTCGACGAGGCGCTCGTCGCCGGCGGCGCGCCGCAGCGCTCGCGCCGGCGCTTCCTGGAGCAGGCGGACGGGGTTCTCACGAGCGATCTCGAAGCGCTCGGGGTCGATCGAGCGAAACAGCTCAGGTCCGCCGGGGAGCCACGACCAGCGGTAGTTGTAGGCCAGGCGGGCGAGTGGCGCCAGCGGCTCGGGCAGCCGTTCGGCGAGCTCGCCGGCGGCGCGCCGGACGTCCGCGCGGCCGTCGTTCAGGGTTGTCGTCGAGTTTTGCAAGGGCGGGATTATCAAGCAGCCCGATACCCTCGCGCCCTTGACTCGTAACAATCTCGGCGTTCTCGCCTTCGGCGACTCGATCACCAACGGCGGCGGCGAGCTCCAGTGGGGCGTGGCGTTGCAGTCATGGGCGCTGTGGGTGGCGCGCGCGCTGGGCTTGCCCTACACGGGCTATGCGGTCGACGGCGCCACCGTCGCCGACGTGCTGGAGGGCCAGCTATTCGCGTTCGAGCGGACCAACGCGCTGCCGCAGGCGTCCTACGACCTCGGATGCCTGTACATCGGCGCCAACAATGTCGGCAGCCCCGACTGGAACGCGAGCCTGTTCGAGCGCGACTTCCGCGTCGTCCTGGGGACGCTGAGCGGGCGCTGCGACCGCACGCTGACGGTCACCGTCCCACTCGACCTCGGGCGCCCGCGCGTCGGCGCAAAGGTGGCGGAGCTGAACGCGATCATCACGGCAGCCGCCACGGACGCGGGAGCGCTGCTCCTCGATCTCAGCGACTTCCGCGGGCGGAACCTGGTGATGGCCGACCACGTACACCCGACGGCGTTCGGGCAGATCGCGATCGCGGAGCGGGCGCTGGCGGTGCTCGAGCGCAACGGCTTTAGTGTCCGCGTCCGGCCCAGCGCCCTGGTCCGCTACGACCCGAGTTGGAGGGGACGGCTGCAGGGGGATGTGACGTTCGCCTATCGACACGCCAAGGTGAGCGCCCGGGCGGTGGCGATCCGGGCGGTGGCGTGGCGGGGGTGATGGGCGGGCCGCGGCGGTTCGTGTGCTCGGTGGCGCTCGATTCTCGGCCGCCCCGATTGGCGGACGGCTCGGTAAACGGCGCTGGGAAGGGGAACGGAGGGCGGGCGCCATCGCGCCCGTTTCGGAACCTGCATAGCACGACAATCCCGGCCGGAATGGCGAGGCCTGTCGAGCTATGCATGAAGAGCATGCGTAATACGACAGGGCTCGGGTCTGGCGCCGGTGTTGTCGTGCTACGCAGGTTTCCCGTGACACTCTCGCCACAAAGCCGCGGGTATGGCCGCCGGAGCGGGTCGACCACGGGCTCAGGCGACCCGCAGCAACCCTCACCCACCCCCTTTCCCTGCCGCCTTACCGAGCCGATCGCCAATCAGAGCTGCGGGCGCTGAAAGGGCCGGCGGGCCGAGAGTCAATACACCCGGTCCGCACCCAGCACCGAGCACCGGCCAGGGCCTCAGCCACTCCGCCCGCCATCCGCCACCGCCTCGCGCAACCGCGCCGCCAACCCGGGCGTCAACGACCCGGCCTCCATCCGCCACCGCCAGCTCCCACCCGCCCGCGCCGGGTCGTTCATCCGCGCCTCGCTTCCGAGCCCGAGCACGTCCTGCGCCTGGACCATGGCGAGCCGCGCCGGCGACTTCATCGCCAGCCGGATCAGGCTCCACCACGGCTCGCGCTCGAGGACGCCGCGCAGAGCGAACTCCGCGTCGACCGCCGCCCGCACGCCGGGGTCGAGTGACGCGTACCACCCGCGCGCCGTGTCGTGGTCGTGCGTGCCGGTGTACACCACCCGATTGACCGCGTGGTTCTCGAACCGATGCGGGCTGCCCGGATCGGATGGGTCGAAGGCGAACTGGAGCACGACCATCCCCGGCCACCCGAGCTCGTCGCGCAGGCGCGTGACCGCCGGCGTGATCACGCCGAGGTCCTCGGCGACGAACGCCGGCTCGGGACCGAGCGACCGCCGCGCCGCGTCGAACACGGCTCGCCCGGGCCCCCGCTTCCACCGCCCCGCCACCGCGGTCCGCGCCCCGGCCGGCACCGTCCAGTAGGACACGAACCCGCGGAAGTGGTCGATCCGCGCCAGGTCGAAGAGCTCGAACGTCCGGCGCAGCCGCTCGACCCACCACCGGTATCCCCGCCGGCGCATCGCCGGCCAGTCGTACAGCGGGTTACCCCAGAGCTGCCCGGTTGGGGAGAACGCGTCCGGTGGCGCCCCGGCGACGAGACCCTCCTGGAACAGTTCCGGATGAGAGACGTGATCGACGCTCCCCCCCGAGACGTAGATCGCGACGTCGCCGAACAGCCGCACTCCGGCGGCAGCGGCATACGCGCGCAGCGCGCCCCATTCCCGTTCGAACCGCACCTGATCCGCGACGGCGCCGCGCCCGGCGAACCGCTCCCAGTCGGCGATCCAGAAGCGGTGGCGGTCACGGAAGTCCAGGATCTCCGCGTCCCGAACCGGGGCCCGTGGCGACGCGAGCAGCCGCGGCCACGCCGCAAACGCCGAGCGCGCCTTGTAGGGAGAGCGGTAGCGGTCGGGCGGACCGAGCGGCAGCATCTGCCACCAGGTCTGGCCGGCGACGGCCAGCCAGTCGACGAATTCGTACGCCCCGCGCCCCAGCCGCCCGTCCGGCAGCGACGTGAGATGGAGCTGGACGCCGCTCGAGCGGGCATCTGCATTCACGCGACCACTGTTTACCCCACAACGGCCCACGGATATGTTCTGGAAACGTGGCCGAGAACCCGCCCAACCGCATCGAAATCCAATATCCGGCGCCGGTCGTCGACGGCGGACGGTTCCCCGCGAAGCGGTGCATCGGCGACGGCGTTGACGTCTTCGCGGACGTGTTCCGCGACGGGCACGACCTGCTGCGCGCCGTCGTCCGCTATCGCGGGCCCGAGAAGCGGCGCTGGCGGGAGAGCGAGATGCGCCGGATTGACGCGCATCTCGATGGCGTTCGCTGGGCGGGCGAGTTCACCGTCGATCACATCGGCTCCTGGGAATACACGATCGAGGCCTGGACCGACATGTTCGGCACCTGGCGCGACGAGCTCAGCCGGAAAGTCGAGGCGGGCCTGGAACAGTCTCTGCTGGGCGAGATATCGGAGGGCGTGCTCCTCCTCAAGGCGGCCGCCGGGAACGCCACGAACGAGAGCGACAAAACGCTGATCGAGCACGCCCTCACCACGCTCGACGACGATTCGATCCCCGAGTCGGCGAAGTACGACGTCGTCCTCGGGGCGGAGCTGTTCGCCGCGGTCGAGCGCACCCAGGAGCGCCACGGCTGCGTCCGGAGCGAGCCGATCGCGATCGAGGTCGACCGGGTCAGGGCGCGCTTCGGCGCCTGGTACGAGCTGTTCCCGCGGTCGTGGGGTGGGTTGAAGGGCGTCGAGAAGCAGCTCCCGAAATTCGCCGAGCTCGGCTTCGACGTGGTTTACCTGCCGCCGATCCATCCGATCGGCCACACGAACCGCAAGGGCCGTGACAACGCACTGAAAGCCAGGCCTAAGGATCCCGGTTCCCCGTGGGCCATCGGCGATGAAACCGGGGGCCACGACGCGATCCACAGAGACCTCGGCACCGAAGCCGACCTCGTCTCGCTTACCAAGACCGCCGACGAGCTCGGCATCGACATCTGCCTCGACTTCGCGATCCAGTGTTCGGCCGACCACCCGTGGCTGACCCAGCACCCCGAGTGGTTTCACCACCGGCCCGACGGCACGCTCAAGTACGCCGAGAACCCTCCGAAGCGCTACCAGGACATCTACAACGTCAACTGGGAGTCGCCGGACTGGCGCGAGCTGTGGGAGGCGCTGCTGGGAGTCGTGCTCCACTGGGTCGACCTCGGCGTCAGGGCCTTCCGCGTCGACAATCCCCACACCAAGCCGTTTGCGTTCTGGGCGTGGCTGATCGAGGAGGTGCACGCCCGCGACCGCGACGTCGTGTTCCTCGCCGAGGCGTTCACCCGCCGCGCCGTGATGCGCCACCTGGCGAAGCTCGGCTTCAGCCAGTCCTACACGTACTTCACGTGGAAGAACTCGCGGTTCGAGCTGACCGAATACGTGACCGAGCTCGCCTACTCCGGCGAGCAGGAATACTTCCGGCCGAACTTCTTCGCCAACACGCCGGACATCCTGCACGCCTACCTCCAGCACGGCGGGCCGCCCGCGTTCGTGGCGCGGCTGGTGCTCGCCGCGACGCTCAGCCCGAGCTACGGGATCTACTCCGGGTACGAGCACTTCGAGAACGTTCCGGTCCGCGAGGGGTCGGAGGAGTACCTCCATTCCGAGAAGTACGAGATCAAGCGCCGGGCGCTCGACGGCCCCTTGCTGCCGATGATCGGGCGCATCAACCACATCCGGCGCGACAACCCAGCCCTCCAGCGGCTCTCCAACGTGACGTTCCTCGAGACGGCGAACGAGGCACTGATCGCTTATGCCAAGCACTCGCCGGGCAATACAGTGATCACCGTGGTGAACATCGACCCCCATCAACCGCAGGAAGGGCTGGCGGTGATGCCGGCGCACCTCGGCGTCGCGCCCAGCTTCACGGTCCACGACCTGCTCTCGGGCGAGCGCTTCGCCTGGCGCATCGGACCGAACTACGTGCGCCTGGAACCAGGCGTCAGGCAGGCTCACATTCTCAGAGTCGAAGCATGAGCCCCGACACCCCATGACCGGCCCGCCGACACTTACCCACCTGATCAACGCCGAGCGCGCTTCCTCGCCGTCGTCCAGCCCGCCTGAGGTGCCGGCAAGCGTCCAGGCCCAGACCCACCAGTGGTTCGAGGCCGAGCCGCTGTGGTTCAAACGAGCCGTGTTCTATGAGATCCACATCCGCGGCTTCTTCGACGCCAACGGCGACGGCTCTGGCGACGTCCGCGGCCTCACCGAGAAGCTCGACTACCTCCAGTGGCTGGGGATCGACTGCATCTGGCTGCTGCCCTTCTACCCGTCGCCCCTGCGCGACGGCGGCTACGACATCGCCGATTTCACCAGTGTCCACCCGGACTACGGCACCGTCGACGACGTACACGAGCTGATCGACGCCGCGCACGCGCGTCGCATGCGGGTGATCACCGATCTCGTCATGAACCACACCTCGAGCGATCACCCGTGGTTCCAGGAATCCCGCTCGAGCCCCGACTCGCCGAAGCGCGATTGGTACGTGTGGTCGGACAACGACGAGGGCTACAAAGACGCGCGCATCATCTTCGTCGACACCGAGACCTCGAACTGGTCCTGGGATCCGGTCGCCGGCGCGTACTACTGGCATCGCTTCTTCTCTCACCAGCCGGACCTCAACTACGACAACCCCGAGGTCCAGGAGACGATGATCGATGTCCTCAGGTTCTGGCTCGACCTCGGCCTCGACGGGCTCCGGCTCGACGCCGTGCCCTACCTCTACGAGCGCGAGGGGACCAACTGCGAGAACCTCCCCGAGACCCACGCCTACCTGAAGCGGGTCCGCAAGACGATCGACGAGAGCTACCCCGACCGAGTGCTCCTCGCCGAGGCCAACCAGTGGCCCGCCGACGTCGTCGAGTACTTCGGCGACGGCGACGAGTGCCAGATGGCCTTCCACTTCCCGGTCATGCCGCGGATGTTCATGGCGGTCAGGCGCGAGGAGGCCGTGCCGATCTACGAGATCCTCAAGCAGACGCCACACATCCCTGACAGCTGCCAGTGGGGACTGTTCCTGCGCAACCACGACGAGCTGACGCTCGAGATGGTCACCGACGAGGAACGGGACTACATGTACTCCGAGTACGCCAAGGACCCTCGGATGAAGATCAACGTCGGGATCCGCCGGCGGCTGGCGCCGTTACTCGACAACGGCCGCGACGAGATCGAGCTGATGACCGCGATCCTCTTCTCGCTCCCGGGCTCGCCGGTGCTCTATTACGGCGACGAGATCGCCATGGGCGACAACGTCTTTCTCGGCGACCGCGACGGAGTCCGGACGCCGATGCAGTGGTCGAGCGATCGTAACGGCGGCTTCTCGCGCGCCGACTTCGCCCAGCTCTACGCGCCGCCCCTGATGGACCCCGTCTACGGCTATCAGGCGGTCAACGTCGAGGCCGAGTTGCGAACGGCCACGTCACTTCTGCGCTGGGTACACCGCTTCATCGCGCTGCGCAAGGAGCACCCGGTGTTCGGGTTCGGTACCTACGAGCCGATCGAGACCTCGAATCCGCGGATCTTCGCGCTCATCCGGCGATTCGAGGACGACCTCGTCCTGTGCGTCCACAACCTCGCGCGCTCGGCCCAGGCTGTCGAGCTCGATCTGAGCGCCTACGAGGGCCGCTACCCGGTCGAGCTGTTCGGCCGCTCGCGGTTTCCGCCGATCGGTCAGCTGCCGTATCTGCTGACGCTCGCACCCCGAGGCTTTTACTGGTTCGAACTGGCCGAAGAGACGGCCACCCAGCCCGATGAGTGAGCCCGTACAGGTCGTCGCCGCCGAGATCCGTCAGTGCCTGGACGAGGAGACCCTCCGCGACTGGGTGCAGCAGCAGCGCTGGTACGCGTCGAAGTCGCGCGCGGTCGCGGGCATCGAGATCGTCGAGGCGGTGGCGCTGAGCGAGGACCCAGTGCTCTTCCTCGCGCTCATTCAGACACGGTTCGCGACCGGCATCCACGAGCTCTACCAGTTGCCGCTCGCTTTGCGACCCAGCGGCGAGGAGACGCTCACCGACGCCATCGCCCAGACCGGCGACTGGACGGCCTACGACGCCTATGCCGAGCCCGCTCGGCTCCTCAACCTGGTGTTGCGGATGGATTCCGGCAACGAGATCGAGACGGCCGACGGCCGCTTCAGCTTCCACCGCGTCGAGGGGGCCACGAGCGTCTCCGACGACGCGACGGTCCGCCAGATCGGAATCGAGCAGTCGAACTCCTCGGTCGTGATCGACGATCAGCTCGTGCTCAAGATCTTCCGCAAGCTCGAGCCGGGGATCAATCCCGAGCTCGAGGTGCTCCGCTTTCTGACCTGGCGCGAGTTCCCCAACATCGCGGCGCTACACGGCTGGTACGACTACGAAGGCCAGGCGCTGGCCTCGACGCTGGGCGTCGCCCAGCAGTTCCTGCCCGAGGCGCTCGACGGGTGGGAGCTGGCGCTCGACCGGATCGAGAGCGAGCCCCAGTGGTTCCTGGATCAACTCGGAAGCCTGGGGACGGTGACCGCCCAGATGCACACCGTGCTCGCCTCCGATGCGGGCGATCCGGCGTTCTCACCCGAGGAGCCGAGCCAGGAGGCGCTGTCGCTGCTCACGGCGACGGTCGACGAGGACATCGAGCGGATCTTCGTCCGCCTGCCCGACGACCCTCGGGTCGAGCCGATAATCGGCCGCGGCCAGGACGTGCGCGAGCGGCTCGCTTCGAGGGCCCAGATCGGCGTCGGCGGCCGCGTGATCCGCGTCCACGGCGACTATCACCTCGGACAGACGCTGTACACGCCCGAGCGCTGGATGATCATCGACTTCGAGGGCGAGCCGGCGCGTCCGTTGCCCGAGCGCCGCGCCAAGCGCTCGCCGCTGCGCGACGTCGCGGGGATGCTGCGCTCGTTTGCCTACGCGACCTCCGCCGTCGAGATCCAGCGAGGTGGGAAGGCTCCGCCGGAGTTCGAGGAGCGGGCCCGCGAGCGGTTCCTCGAGCACTATCTCGCCGCGGTCGACTCGACGCTCTTGCCGGCGGGCGAGGCCGCGATCGCGAACCTGCTCTCGATCTTCGAGCTCGAGAAGGCGATCTACGAGCTCCAGTACGAGCTCGACAACCGCCCCGACTGGATCTCCATCCCGGTCGCCGGAATCCGCAGGCTGCTGGAGGAGACGTGACGACCGTCGCCACCGGCGAGCTCGACGCGCTCGTCCGCCGCGAGCACTCCGACCCACACTCGGTCCTCGGCGCCCACCCGGTCGCCGACGGCGTGGCGATCCGTGTGCTGCGGCCGTCCGCGAGCGAGGTCAAGGTGCTCCTCGACGACGGCGCGACCATCGAGCTCGAGCAGATTCACCCCGGCGGCGTGTTCGAGGGGGTCGTTGAGGGCGCCGAGCTGCCGCTGCACTACCGGCTGGAGGTCGACTACGGCTCCGCCGGAACGTTCACGATCGAGGACCCATACGCCTTCGCGCCGACGATCGGCGAGCTCGACCTGCACCTGATCGGCGAGGGCCGCCACGAGGAGCTCTACGAGAAGCTCGGCGCGCACGTCCGCGAAATGCCAACCCGCCCACCCGTGACCGGCACTGCGTTCGCCGTGTGGGCCCCCGCCGCCCGCGCGATCAGCGTCGTCGGCGACTTCAACTCGTGGGACGGCCGCCTGCACGCGATGCGCTCGCTGGGGTCGAGCGGCATCTGGGAGCTCTTCCTCCCCGGCGTCGAGCCCGGCGCCCGCTACAAGTACGAGATCCTCGCCGCCGACGGCGAGCTGACGCTGAAGGCGGACCCGTACGCGCTGGAGGCGGAGTCTCCGCCGAAGACCGCGTCGGTCGTGTTCCAGCCCCACCATCGCTGGAGCCGGCCCGACGCCGAGTGGCTCACCGCGCGCGCCGAGCGCCAGCCACTGGCGCAGCCGATCTCGATCTACGAGGTCCATCTCGGCTCGTGGCGACTCAACACGCTCGAGGACAACCGGCCACTGAGCTACGTTGAGCTCGCCGACGAGCTGTCCGCCTACGTGACCGACATGGGGTTCACACACGTCGAGCTGCTGCCGGTGATGGCGCATCCGTTCCTCGGCTCGTGGGGCTACCAGGTGAGCGGGTACTTCGCGCCGACGCCACGCTACGGGTCGCCCGACGACTTCCGCCAGTTCGTCGACCGGATGCACTCGAACCGCATCGGACTGATCCTGGACTGGGTCCCTGCCCACTTCCCGCGCGATGAGTTCGCGCTGGCGCGCTTCGACGGGACAGCCCTGTACGAGCATGCCGACCCGCGACGCGGAGCCCATCCGGACTGGGGGACGCTCGTCTTCAACTACGGCCGTCACGAGGTCCGCAACTTCCTGATCTCGAACGCGCTGTTCTGGCTGCGCGAGTACCACGCCGACGGAATCCGCGTCGACGCCGTCGCGTCGATGCTGTACCTCGACTACTCGCGCGAGGAGGGCGAGTGGGTCCCGAACCAGTTCGGCGGCCGGGAGGATCTGGACGCCGTCGCGTTCCTCAAGGAGCTCAACGAGGTGATCTACGCCCGCGAGCCGGGGGTGATCTCGGCGGCCGAGGAGTCGACCGCCTGGCCCGGAGTATCGCGACCCACCTATCTCGGCGGGCTCGGCTTCGGGTTCAAATGGAACATGGGCTGGATGCACGACACGCTCGGCTACTTCCAGCAGGACCCGATCTACCGCCGCTACCACCACCACGAGCTGACGTTCAGCCTGATGTACGCGTTCAGCGAGAACTTCATCCTGCCGCTGTCCCACGACGAGGTAGTGCACGGCAAAGGCTCGCTGTACTCGAAGATGCCGGGGGATCGGTGGCAGAAGCTCGCCAACCTGCGGGCGCTGTACGCCTACATGTGGGCCCACCCGGGCAAGAAGCTGCTGTTCATGGGCGGCGAGCTCGCGCAGGAGCAGGAGTGGAGCCACGAGCGTTCGCTCGACTGGCATCTGCTGGAGCAACCGGACCACGCGGGGGTCCAGCGTCTGCTCCGGGACCTGAACGCCATCTACCGCGACGAGCCGGCGCTGTGGGCTCTCGACTCGGATCCCGCCGGGTTCTGGTGGATCGAGCCGAACGACGCCGACTCGAACGTGCTCGCGTTCGCCCGGGCAGGGTCTAACCCGAGCTCGGGCGACGAACCGCGAGTTGTCGTGTTCGTCGCGAATCTTTCCCCCGTGCCCCGCGCCGGCTACCGGCTGGGACTGCCGCGAGCGTGCCGGTGGCGCGAGGCCCTCAACACGGACTCGACGTTCTACGGGGGTAGCGACGTCGGCAACCTCGGGGGCGTCGAGCCCGAGCCCGTCCCGTGGCACGGACAGCCCGTGTCCGCGGAGATCACGCTGCCGCCCCTGGCGGCGGTCTATCTGGTCCCCGAGTGAGCCCGACCTACCCGTGGGAGCGGCCGCTGGGGGCGCGCCCACTCGCCGATGGCCGCGTCGAGTTTCGGGTCTGGGCGCCACGCGCGGAGTCGGTGGCCGTGCGGCTGGGAGATTCCGAGGTCGGGCTCGAGCACGCCGGGTACGGGGTTTATGAGGTAGTCGCCCCGGCTCGCGCCGGGGACGACTACGTGTTTGTGCTCGACGGGCGCGGGTTTCCGGATCCGTGCTCGCGCTGGCAGCCGGAGGGCCTGAGGGGGCCCTCCCGCGTAGTGCGGGCGCCGGCCCCGTCACCCGCCGTCCCCGGGCTGGCCCGCTGGCCGGCTCGGCCCTGGCTGGAGGAGCTCGTCATCTATGAGCTGCACGCCGGCACGTTCTCGCCCGACGGGACGTTCGCGGGGGCGATCCCGTACCTGCGCGAGCTCGCCGAGCTGGGGATCACCGCGATCGAGATCATGCCCGTGGCCGAGTTTCCGGGGACGCGAGGCTGGGGCTACGACGGCGTCTACCTGTCGGCGGCGCAGTCCTCCTATGGCGGTCCCGAGGGGCTCTGGGCGCTCGTCTGCGCGGCCCATGAGCACCGGCTCGCGGTGATCCTCGACGTCGTCTACAACCACGTCGGCACCTCCGGCGTCGAGGCGCTCGACGCGTTCGGGCCGTACTTCACGGAGAAGTACGAGACGCCGTGGGGCAGGGCGATCAACTACGACGATGCCGACTGCGACCCGGTCCGCGAGTGGGTGTTGCAGAGCGCCACCGGCTGGATCGCCGACTTCGGGATCGACGGGCTCCGGCTCGACGCCATCCACGCGATCTTCGACTCGAGCGCCGAGCACATCGTGGCCGCGATCGCCCGCCGCGTCCACGAGGTCGACCCGCAGGCGCTCGTGATCGCGGAGAGCGGCCTGAACGACCCCCGCGTGATGCGCGTCCGCGGCCGCGGCGGCTACGGGTGCGACGCCGCCTGGGCCGACGACTTCCACCACGCGCTGCACGCGCTGTTGACCGAGGATCGCGACGGCTACTACGAGGAGTTCGGCACCGTCGGGCAGCTCGCCAAGGCGATGCACCGCCCTCACGTCCACGACGGGGACTACTCGACCTTCCGCCGGCGGCGGTTCGGCGCGCCCGCCGACGACGTCCCGCCCGAACGCTTCGTGGTGTTCTCCCAGGACCACGACCAGATCGGAAACCGCGCCTTCGGGGACCGGATGCCTCCCCGGGCTCGTCCCCTCGCCGCCTTCTGCACGCTGCTCTCACCGTTCGTGCCACTGCTGTTCATGGGCGAGGAGTACGGCGAGTCGGCGCCCTTTCAGTTCTTCGCCGATCACATCGACGAGGAGATCGCGGAGGCGACCCGCGAGGGGCGGCGCAGGGAATTCGCGGCGTTCGCCCACTTCGACCAGGAGATTCCCGATCCGCAGGATGCGGCCACGTTCGAGCGCTCCAAGCTCCGGCGGGAGTGCGACCCGGCGATCGTCGCGCTCTACCGCCGGCTGCTGTTGGCCCGACGGCACCTCCCACAGGGCGACGCCGACGCTATCGAGTTCGACGAGGGGGACCGCTGGCTACGCGTCCGCCGCGGGCCGTTCGAGCTCGCCTGCAACTTCGCCGCCGACGTCCGCCGCGTGCCGTGCTCCGGGACCGGCGTCGAGCTGGCCACGCACGGCGAGCCGCGGATCAGCGACGGCCTGGTCGAGCTCGCCCCACTCTCGGGAGCACTGATCAGGTGAGCGAGATGTGGCCGGGACGGCCGTTTCCGCTCGGCGCCACCTGGGACGGCGGCGGCACCAACTTCTCGCTGTTCTCCGAG
Organism: uncultured Solirubrobacterales bacterium; assembly: GCA_963810015.1. Classification (GTDB taxonomy): domain Bacteria; phylum Actinomycetota; class Thermoleophilia; order Solirubrobacterales; family Solirubrobacteraceae; genus Palsa-465. The sequence continues at coordinate 128,933 of CAWEMC010000022.1, read as the reverse complement.
CACGCCGAGGGCGTGCAGCTGTGCCTGTTCGACGACGATGGCGAGGAGACCAGGATCGAGTTGACCGAGCGGCGAGCGCTCAACTGGCACTGCTACCTGCCGGGCGTCGGGCCGGGGCAGCGCTATGGGTTCCGCGTCCACGGCCCCTACGCGCCGCTCGAGGGCCAGCGCTTCAATCCCGCCAAGCTGCTCCTCGACCCGTACGCGAAGGCGATCGACGGGACCGTCGACTGGGCCCACGACGCCAACGTCCTGCCCTACGTGCCCACCGGTGACGAGGACGCGGACCTCGAGGCCGACGACGAGGACGACGCCGCGGCGATGCCGAAGTCCGTGGTGATCGACGACGCGTTCGTCTGGGAGGGCGATCGCCCGCCGCGGATCCCGTTCGCCGACACGATCATCTACGAGACCCACGTCAAGGGGTTCACGATGGACCACCCCGGGGTCCGCGAGGACCTGCGCGGGACCTACGCGGGCCTCGCCTCGGAGGCGGCGATCGGCTACCTGTCCGATCTCGGGGTCACCGCCGTCGAGCTGCTCCCCGTCCACCACATCTCGGACGAGTCGTTCCTGTTCGAGCGAGGGCTGCGCAACTACTGGGGCTACAGCACGATCGGCTACCTGGCCCCGCATTCGGAGTACGCCGCGACCGGCCGCCGCGGCGAGCAGGTACGGGAGTTCAAGGGGCTGGTCAAGGCGCTTCACCGCGCCGGGATCGAGGTGATCCTCGACGTGGTCTACAACCACACGGCCGAGGGCAACCACCTGGGGCCGATGCTCTCGTTCAAGGGCGTCGACAACTCCTCCTACTACCGCCTGATGCCCGGCGATCCCCGCCACTACATGGATTTCACCGGGACCGGTAACTCGCTCAACCCGGTCCATCCGAGCGTGCTGCGGCTGATCATGGACTCACTGCGCTACTGGGTCACCGAGTGCCACGTCGACGGGTTCCGCTTCGATCTCGCCTCGGCGCTCGCGCGTGAGTTCTTCGACGTCGATCGCCTGTCGGTGTTCTTCGACACGATCCACCAGGACCCCGTGCTCTCCCAGGTCAAGCTGATCGCGGAGCCGTGGGACGTCGGGCCGGGCGGCTATCAGGTCGGCAACTTCCCCGTCCTGTGGTCGGAGTGGAACGGCGTCTACCGCGACACGATGCGCGACTACTGGCGCGGTTCCGCGAACTCCGGCGAGTTCGCGGAACGGCTCTCGGGCTCCTCGGACCTGTACAAGTCCGACGGCCGGGAGCCGTTCGCGTCGATCAACTTCATCACGGCGCACGACGGGTTCACGCTCGCCGACCTGGTCTCCTACAACGATAAGCGCAACGAGGCCAACCTCGAGGGCAACCACGACGGGACCGATGACAACCGTTCGTGGAACTGCGGCGTCGAGGGCGAGACCGCCGACGCGGCGGTGCTGGCGCTGCGACGGCGCCAGCAGCGCAACTTCCTCACCACGCTGCTCATCTCGCAGGGGACGCCGATGCTGCTCGGCGGCGACGAGATCGGCCGGACCCAGCGCGGCAACAACAACGCCTGGTGCCAGGACAACGAGCTCTCGTGGTACGACTGGAGCGACTCCTCGGAGAAGGATCGGCTGCGGGAGTTCACCAAGCGCCTGATCGCGCTGCGGCGCGCGCATCCGGTGCTCCGCCGCGCTAGCTTCCTCGGTGGCACGGAGCTCAAGGGCTCCGGCCTTCCCGATGTCTGGTGGTTCCGCGCCGACGGGTTGAAGATGACCCGGCGCGACTGGCAGGGAGGCGAGCACGTGCTCGGGATGTTCCTGAACGGGAGGGAGATCACGTCCCCCGGGCCCCACGGCGAGGACATCGAGGACGACTCGTTTCTGCTCCTGTTCAACGCTCACGACGAGGACCGAATGTTCATGCTCCCGCGCCGGCGCTTCGGCGCGCAGTGGGCGCTCGAGCTCTCGACCGCCGATCCCGAGGCGCTCGCCGGCAGCATCGTGTTCGGCGCCCGTACCCAGGTCGACGTCATGGCTCGGTCGATCGTGATCCTCAAGCGCGCCAGGTGAGCGAGCTCGCCGCGGAGCTTCGCGCGGCCTACCGGCTCCAGCTGACCGCCGGCTTCGGGTTCGCCGGTGCCCGCTCGCTCGTCCCCTATCTCCGCGACCTCGGCGTCTCGCATCTGTACCTGTCTCCGTCGCTCCAGGCGCGCGCCGGCTCGACCCACGGCTACGACGTGATCGACCCGGGTCGCGTGTCGGACTCGCTCGGAGGCGCCGAGGAGTTCCAGCGGCTCGCCGGGACGGCGCGCGACGCCGGCATGGGACTGATCCTCGACGTCGTCCCCAATCACATGGCCGTCGACGAGCACAACCGCTACTGGACTGACCCGGAGGCGCGCTCGCGGTTCTTCGACATCGATCCGGTCACCGGCCGCCACCGGCGCTTCTTCGACATCGACGACCTCGCGGGGGTCCGCCAGGAGGACCCGTTCGTCTTCGAGCGCACGCACGAGCTCGTCCTCTCGCTCGTGCGGGACGGACTCGTCGACGGCCTGCGCATCGACCACCCGGACGGCCTCGCCGATCCCGCCGGCTACCTGGCGCGGCTGCGCGAGCGCGGCGCCCGGCGGGTGTGGGTCGAGAAGATCCTCGACCCCGGCGAACGGCTGCGCAACTGGCCGGTGAGCGGGACGGTCGGCTACGAGTTTTCGGCCGACGTCTGCGCGCTGTTCGTCGACCCCGCCGGGGAGGAGCCGCTGACGCGGCTGTGGGAGCGGGTCTCGGGCGAGTGCCGCGGCTTCGAGGAGGTCGCGCTCGAGTGCAAGCTCGAGCAGGCGCGCGGGACGTTCGCGCCCGAGGTCGAGCGACTCGGCCGGGCGATCGGCGACCGGTTCAGCGCCGACGAGCTCGCCGGCGCCGTGTCGGCGCTGCCCGTCTACCGCACCTATGTGGAGGCGGCGGACGGCATCGTGCTCCGGAGGATCGCGACGTACTCGAGCGCGCCGGCCTGCGCTCCGAGCTGCGGCGCGTGCTGCTCCTGAAGGATCCGGCGCCGGCGGAGTTCGTCACCCGCTTCCAGCAGACGACGCCGGCGGTGATGGCCAAGGGCGTCGAGGACACGGCCTTCTACCGCTACGGCCGGCTGCTGGCCCTGAACGACGTCGGGGGCGACCCGTCGCGCTTCGGGATCCCGGTCGCGAGCTTCCACAGCGAGTGCCTCGAGCGCGCCCGGCGCTTCCCGCTCAACCTGCTCACGACCCAGACCCACGACGCCAAGCGCTCGGGAGACGTGCGGATGCGGATCGCCGTGCTGTCGTCGGTGGCCTCCGACTGGGCCGTGCACGTCGAGCGCTGGTTCGAGCTCACCGCGGGGCTCCGCGCCGGCGGCGCCCCCGACGACGTCGAGCGCTATTTCATCTTCCAGACGCTGGTCGGGGCGTGGCCGATCGAGGGGCAGCGGATCGAGGCCTACATGGAGAAGGCGCTGCGCGAGGCCAAGCGCAACACGAACTGGGTCGACCCGAACACGGAGTGGGAGGCGGCGGTCAAGCGCTTCTGCCAGGCGCTCTACTCCCACCGCGAATTCCTCGCCGACTTCGAGCCGTTCACGGCCCGCGTCGCGGCGCTCGGCGAGCGCGCCGCGCTCGGCCAGCTCGTGCTGAAGCTGACCGCGCCGGGAATCCCCGACATCTACCAGGGCGACGAGCTCCCGTTCCGGGCGCTCGTCGATCCCGACAACCGCCGTCCGGTCGAATGGGATTGGTATCAGGCGATGCTCCGCCGGCTGATGGGCGGCTCGCCACCGACGGCCGAGACGATGAAGCTGCTCGTGACGTTGCGGCTGCTCGGGCTGCGCGCGCGGCGGCCCGAGACGTTGATCGGCGGCTCCTACGAGCCCCTCGATGCCGGGGCGGACGCCTGCGCGTTCGTCCGCGGTGGCGAGGTGCTGGTCGCGGTGGCCGTCCGCGCCGGCGGTCTGGAGGCGACCGTCGAGGCGCCGCCCGGACGCTGGCGGGACGTGTTGCGGGGCGAGGAGCACTCGTTCGGCGCGCGTGAGCGTCTCGCGAGCCTGGTCGGCGAGCACGGATTCGCCGTTTTCGAGAGGCTTCGGGCGTGAGCTCGGAACCGCCACGGCTCCGCCAGGCCGTGATCGCCGCGCGCGAGCTCGAGCCGGTCGTCGAGCGGCTGCGCTCCGGGCTCGGACTCGGCGAGCCCTACGGCGATCCGGGCGTCGAGTACTTCGGGCTGCGAAACGCGGTCTTCGCGCTGGGGGACACGTTCCTCGAGGTGGTCTCGCCGCTGCGACCGGGAACGGCCGCCGGCCGCCAGCTCGACCGGCGCGAGGGCGACTGCGGGTACATGGTGATGGCCCAGCTCGACGATCTCGCCGGCGCGCGGCGGCGAGCCGCGGGACTGGAAATTCGCGAGGTGTTCGAGGTCGAGTTCGATGACATCGCCGAGGTCCATCTCCACCCGGCCGACATCGGCGGCGCGATCGTGTCTCTCAGCGAGCCGCGGCCGCCGGGTTCGTGGCGGTGGGGCGGCCCGGGGTGGGAGCGGCGCAGCGCGCCGCTGCGCGTCACGGGAGCGACGCTCGCCGTGAGCGACGCGCGCGCGGTCGCCGCGCGCTGGCGGGAGGTGATCGGCGACGCATTGCCGGGGGTCCGCTTCGCTGAGGACGAGGGGAATCGGGGGCTGACCGAGATCCGCATCGCCGGGGGCACGGCGCCACGCGACGACATCGATCTCGGCGGGGTGCGGCTCGTGCTCGATCGGTAGGGTGCCCCCGTTTGGGATGCGCGTTCTGCTGATCTCATGGGAGTACCCGCCCGTGATCGAGGGCGGTCTCGCGCGCCACGTGCGCAAGCTCTCCGAGCACCTGGTGCGCGAGGGGGTAGAGGTCCACGTCCTCACCCGCGGAGGCGGCCATCTGCCCGTGGAGGAGGAACGACACGGCGTGCTCGTGCACCGAGTCCGCGAGCCGGCGTTCCCGAAGGACCCGAGCGCGTTCGTCCGCTGGGTCGACGAGATGAACGCCGACATGCGCGAGCTCGCGTTCGAGCTGTGCGACCGGTTCGCCTTCGACCTCGTCCACTCCCACGACTGGCTCGTCGCCGGCGCGGCCGAGCCGGTGGCGCGCCGGAGCGAACGGCCGTGGTTGGTGACGGTCCACGCGACCGAGTTCGGACGCCACCAGGGCTGGGTGCAGAATCACCCCCAGTCGCACATCCACGGCGCCGAGCGGGAGATGGTGAGGCGGGCCGACCGCGTGATCACGTGCTCGCGGTACATGCGCAGCCACGTCTCGACGGTGTTCGGCGTCTCGCCCCGGCGCGTGACCGTGGTCCAGAACGGGATCGATCCCCGCGACCTCGAGCCGGTCGTCCCCGACCTGCCCGGCCTCCGGGCCCGGTACGCCGAGCCCGACCAGCGGCTCGTGCTGCTCGTCGGCCGCCTCGTCTATGAGAAGGGGTTCCACCTCGCGCTCGACGCGCTGGCGGCGGTGATCCGCCGGCTCGGCGACGTGCGGTTCGTCGTGGCCGGCACCGGGACCGCCGAGGCCGAGCTCAAGCGCCAGTCGCGGCGGCTCGGCCTCACCCGCCACGGGTCGTTCCTCGGGTGGGTCGGCGACGACATGCTCCACTCGCTCTACCGCGTCGCCGACCTCTGCATCGTCCCCTCGATCTACGAGCCGTTCGGGCTGGTCGCGCTCGAGGCGATGGCCTCCGGGTGCCTGTGCGTGGTCGCCGACACCGGCGGGCTGCGCGAGGTCGTGCCCAGCGACGGCACCGTCGGCCTGCGCTTTCCGTCGCGTGATTCCGCTGCACTGGGGGAGATTCTCGAGCAGGTCCTGCGAGACGACGCGATGCGAGAGCAACTCGTCACCGAAGCGCGAGCGCATGTTCTGTGTTTCGACTGGGGAGAAGTAGCGACGAGGACCGCGGCCATCTACCGCGAACTCGTCGCGATCCCACTCCGAACCCGGCCGTCCACAACAAAAGGAGCGCTCAGATGACCCGACGTCTACTCCACCACGCCAGTCGTCATTCGATCGCCTACCTGGCGCTTGTGTGTTCGATGCTGGCGCTCGCCGGTGCCTCGTACGCCGCCACCAAGATCGGGACCAACCAGCTGCGAAACGGGGCCGTGACGGAGCCGAAAATCAAGAACAAGACGATCGACCCGGTGAAGTGGGACCCGGCGTACGTGACCGCGTTCGTGCGGCGCTTCGCCAACATCTCCGCCACCGGTCAGTACCTGTCGGGCAGCCCGTCCGGCGCGAGCAAGACCGAAGGGACCACCCCGGGCACGTATGAGCTGACCTGGGGCGACGCGTTCGCGAGCTTCTGCTCGCCGATCGTCACGGTCCAGTCGACCGGTGGCGCGGCCGGGTTCGCGAACGCGAACATCGTCACCCAGCAAAACAACGCCACCGTCGTATTCGTCCACACCTACGACACACACGGACAGGCGACGGCCGAGCCGTTCTCGATCGGGATCGTGTGCCCGAGAGGCGCGGGAGGGGCCCAGACCTTCCCGTACACGCTCCCGTAGGCGAGGCCGGTTTCGTGGGGCGCCGGCGTTGAGCTGGCGCCCTACGCCTGCGTAATACGACAACACCGGCGCCACGTCCGAGCCCTGTCGTATTACGCATGCTCTTCATGCATAGCTCGACAGGCCTCGCCATTCCGGCCGAGATTGTCGTGCTGTGCAGGTTCTTGACGGGCGCGATGGCGCTCGCTCCCCGATTCCCTTCCCCAGCGCCGTTAAAAGGGCCGCCCGCCAGCCAAAAGCCGCCGGCGCCACAAAAGCCGCGGGCCGAGAGTCGACCGCCACCGTCGCATACCATGCCCGCGTGCCCAGCGATCTCTTCGACGTCTCCGGCAAGACCGCGCTCGTGACCGGCGGCTCTCGCGGAATCGGGAGGATGATCGCCAACGGCCTCGTCCAGGCGGACGCGCGGGTCATCATCTCCTCGCGCAAGGAGGCCGAGCTCCGGGAGACGGCCGCCGAGCTCGGCTGCACGGCGATCCCCGGAGATCTGTCGACCCCGGAGGGCGCCGTGGCGCTCGCCGAGGCCGTCCGCGGCGAGTTCGACCAGCTCGCCATCCTCGTCAACAACGCCGGCGCGAACTGGGGCGCCCCGCTCGAGGAGTTCCCGGCCTCCGGCTGGGACCGGGCGATGCACACCAACGTCGAGGGGATCTTCCACCTCACGGTGGCGCTGCTGCCGGCGCTGCGCGCGGCGGCGACGGAGGACGACCCGGCGCGCGTGATCAACATCGGCTCGATCGATGGCCTGCGCGCCCCGATCCTGGACAACTACAGCTACAGCGCCAGCAAGGCCGCCGTCCACATGCTCACCCGCCACCTGGCGAAGCGGCTCGCGGCCGATCACATCACGGTCAACGCGATCGCCCCCGGGCCGTTCGAGAGCAAGATGATGGCGTTCCTGCTCGACAACCCCGAGGCGCGCGAGCAGATCGAGCGGACGGTTCCGCTCGGGCGGATCGGCCGGCCGGACGACGTCGCCGGCCTGACCGTGTTCCTCGCCTCGCGCGCCGGGTCCTACATGACGGGCGCCGTGATCCCGCTCGACGGTGGCGTCACCGGGGCCGGGTAGGGCTCAGCGCGCCGCCGCCCGGGCCCAGGCGATGAACACTCCCTGGAGCGGCAGCCGCGCGATCAGGGCCGGGCGTCCGCCCGGAACCTTCGGGTAGCGCTCGGAGTGCAGAGCCATGTGCACGTTCGCCGGAAATACGGCGACGAGGGTGGCGATGCTCCACCAGCTCCCGGCCGCGCGCGTCCGGCTGTGAAGAACCGCCGCGCCGCCGGCGATCTCGGCGATCCCGCTGGCGTAGACGAGCGTCCGATGCGCCGGCAGGTAGTCCGGCACGATCGATTCGTAGGCGCGCGGGATCACGAAATGCATGATCCCGGCGAACACGAACGTGGGTCCGAAGAGACGTCGCACGGACGCAACTCTAAGGTCATTGACCCCGCGCACGGCGGGCGCTCGACAAGCAGAGGGGGGCCCCGGCCGTCGCCGGGGCCGCCCGAGTGGGTCCCGGGCCACGACAACTCCAGGGCCCCCCAGAGAGGGGCCCCGGGCCGATGTCCGGTCCCCAAATGACTTAACGAGCCCACTTTCCTGGTTCTTCGCCCCGGCGCGCGCCTTAATAAACCGTGGCATTAACGACTCGAGGCCCCGGTTTCCCGGGGCCTCGAGCGAAAAACACTCGCCTGTTGTGGCGAATTACATCATCCCCGACATGTCGGGCATGCCACCGCCACCGGCACCGCCGCCATCCTTCTCAGGAACCTCGGCGACGATCGCCTCGGTGGTGAGGATGTTCTTGGCGATCGACGCGGCGTTCTGGAGCGCCGAGCGCGTGACCATCGCCGGGTCGATAACGCCCTCCCGGACGAGGTCGCCGATCTCGTTCGTCGCCGCGTTCAGGCCGTAACCCTTCTTGGCCTTGCGAACGTCAGCGACGACCACCGAACCCTCGAGCCCGGCATTGTCCGCGATCTGACGGAGCGGCTCCTCGAGCGCGCGGACGACGATCTTCGCGCCCGTCTGCTCGTCGGGATCCTCGAGCGCGTCGACCTTGATCGCCTTCTGTGCGGTGAGCAGGGCCACGCCGCCGCCCGGCACGATGCCCTCCTCGAGGGCAGCCCGGGTGGCCTGCAGCGCGTCCTCGACGCGATGCTTCTTCTCCTTCATCTCGGTCTCGGTCGCAGCGCCGACCTTGACGACCGCGACGCCGCCCGACAGCTTCGCGAGGCGCTCCTGGAGCTTCTCACGATCGAAGTCGGAGTCGGTGTTCTCGATCTCGTTCTTGATCTGGTTGATGCGGCCCTTGATCGCGTCGCCCTCACCGTGGCCGTCGACGATCGTCGTCGTGTCCTTGGCCACGACCACGCGACGGGCACGGCCGAGCTGCGAGAGCTGGGTGTTCTCGAGCTTGAGTCCCATCTCCTCGGTGATCACCTCGCCACCGGTGAGGACCGCGATGTCCTCGAGCATCCGCTTGCGGCGATCGCCGAACCCCGGAGCCTTGACGGCGACGCCGGTGAACGTGCCGCGGAGCTTGTTCACCACGAGCGTCGCGAGCGACTCGCCCTCGACGTCCTCGGCGATGATCAGCAACGGCTTGCCCGACTGGATCGTCTGCTCCAGCACCGGCAGCAGGTCGCGGACCGAGCCGATCTTCTGGTTGGCGATCAGGATGTAGGGATCCTCGAGGGTCGCCTCCATCCGGTCCTGGTCGGTGACCATGTACGGGCTGATGTAGCCCTTGTCGAACTGCATTCCTTCCGTGAACTCGAGGTCCATGCCGAACGTCTGGCCCTCCTCGACGTTGACCACGCCGTCCTTGCCGACCTTGTCGATCGCGTCGGCGATCACGTCGCCGATCTCGTCATCGCCGGCGGAGATCGTCGCCACGCGGGCAATCTGCTCCTTGCCGGAGATCTCGACCGACTGCGACTCGATGTTCTTGACGACGTCGTCGACGGCCTTTTCGATGCCGCGCTTGAGCGCCAACGGGTTGGCGCCGGCGGCGACGTTCTTCAGGCCCTGACGGACGATCGCCTGGGCGAGCACGGTCGCGGTCGTCGTGCCATCCCCCGCCACGTCGTTGGTGGCCGTGGCCACTTCCCTGACGAGCTGGGCGCCCTGGTTCTGGAAGACGTCCTCGACCTCGATCTCGCGCGCAATCGTCACGCCGTCGTTGGTAATGGTCGGGGCGCCGAACTTCTTGTCGAGGACCACGTACCGGCCCTTCGGGCCGAGCGTGACCTTGACCGCGTTTGCTACCGCGTCGACGCCCTGCTCGAGCGCCTTGCGGGCCTCCGCGTCGTACTTCAACTCTTTATGTGCCATATGTTCTTAGTCTCCTGAAAGGGTCTTACTGGACCTTTGCCAGCACGTCGGACTCGCGGAGGACGAGGAGTTCCTCGCCGTCCACCTTGATCTCCGTGCCGCCGTACTTGCTGTAGAGGACCTCGTCGCCTTCGGCGACGTCGAGCGGTACCCGCTTGCCGGTCTCCTCGCTCAGCTTGCCGTCGCCAACAGCGAGGACCTTCCCCTTCTGCGGCTTTTCCTTGGCGGTATCGGGCAGGACGATGCCACTCGCGGTGGTCTCCTCCTCCTCGATTGCCCGCACGATCAACCGATCGCCAAGCGGCTTCAGTTTCATGTGTACAACCTCCGGGTGGAATGGAAAACGCTTGGCACTCGTAGACCCAGAGTGCCAACACCGGAGACTATAGCTTGTACGTATCGGGTTTCAAGAAGAAATTTGGCACTCTCGTGTGAAGAGTGCCAATTTTTGGGCTCTGCCCGGAGGGTCCACGCGGGTGGCGCTGTGTATCGCCGGTGCGAGTATGGGCTGTCGACTCTCGGCGGCTGTTGCGAGCGGGCGGCTCGGTAAACGGCGCTGGGGAAGGGGGCAAGGCAGGGCTTGGTCGCCGAATCGAGGCCTCAGATGGTGCCTAACGCGACAACACCCTCCGAAATCCCGAGCCCTGTCGTATTGAGCACACTCTTCATGCATAGGTCGACAGGGCTCGCCATCCCGGGCGAGGTCGTCGTGTTATGCATCATGAAAGGGCGCGATCGCGGCCGATCCCCCCCTTCCCCAGCGCCGTTTACAAGGCCGCCGGACGGCCGCCTAGTTCTGCGCCCCGCCCAGCCCGTGAATCCGATCGCGGAGCTCCGGCGGGTTCTCGATGATCTGCGAGAAGCGCACGACGGTCACGGTGTCCTCCATCGTGATCTTCCGCCCGTAGATCTGCTCGAGGAAGTGGACCATCTCGTCGACCCGGCGGAACTCGGGGTTGTCGTGCTCGATGTCCCGCGGGGAGAGGTCGCGGACGCGTTTGACCTCGACCTGGTCGATCACGGCGTTGAAGATCTTCTCCCGGGGCGAGTGCTGGTAGCCGATCGTGACGAGCACGCAGTCGTTCTTCCGGTACTTGTGCGACTTGTCGCCGAGCCGGATCGTGGCGGTCTTGCGGCCACGGCGCAACTGGTCGGCGAACACCGACGAGTAGAAGTTCAACACGCGCACCGACGCCAGCCTACAGATCCGGTGTACGTCGCGACAGTGCCCGCGCGACCATCTCGCGCTCCCCGGAGTACGTCAGTGATTCGGCGGCTTGCGCCATTGGCATCCAGCACGCGTCCTCGATCTCGTGATCGTGATCGGCGACGTCTCCGGAGCGGTACTCGAACAGGTAGAAGCGCACCAGCTTGTCGACTTGGCGGCCGCCTCGCTGGTAGGCGTAGCGGACGTCGCCGAGCTCTTCGACCAGCTCGGCGTCGACGCCGGTCTCCTCACGGACCTCGCGCGTGGCCGCGGCTTCGGGAGTCTCGTCGCCGTCGGCGTGGCCCTTGGGCAGTCCGAGCACGCGGTTGCCGGCGGCGTCGCGCTTGACCGGCACGATCACCACGACGTCGTTCCCGCGCACGACCACGCCCCCGGCTGAGAACTCATCGCTCACGGCTAGTAGACGTACCGCTCGAGCGCGTCGGGGTCGTGAACGGTCAGCTTCCCTCGGCCTTGGCTGATGATCCCGGCACGCTCGAGGACGGCCAGGAAGCGGCTCGCCGACTCGCGCGACGATCCCGCCAGCTGGGCCAGGTCAGCCTGGGTCGAGGTGATCAGGACGTCGCCGGCGCCGGCGCCCTCCTCCCGGGCCGCCGCGACGAGCTGAGCGAGCACGGACGCCACGCGGCTCTGGACGGTCTGGAACGACTGGCGGGCGAGGCGCTCGTTCGTCTCCCGCAGGCGTCGCCCGAGCGCGGAGATCAACTTCACCGCGATGTCGGGGTGCTCGCGCAGCAGGCGGCGCATGTCGCCGCCGAGGATCGCGATCGCCTCTGTCTCCTCGATCGCCTCGATGGTGGCCGACCGCCGTTCGTCATCGAACATCGCCAGCTCGCCGAAGATCTCGCCCGGCCCGAAGTTCGCGAGCGTGATCGAACGCCCGTCGGGATGTTCACGGATCGCGCGCGCGCGGCCCGAGCGGACGATGTAACACGTGTCGCTCGCGTCGCCCTCGCGGAACACCACCTCGCCCCCGTTGAACTGCCGCGGGACCGCCACGGCCGCCACCTCCGCGAGTTCCTCCGCCCCCAAGGTCGAGAACGCCGGAACCCGCTGGAGCAGAGCAATCGTGTCCTCGGTCGTCGCCGGCACGAGGAGACGAATACCACAAAGGTGGTGAAGGTCCTAAGCCAAATCGAGGGCCTGTTCGCGTCGCCGGCGCCGGAGCGCCGACCAGATCCACCAGATCAGGGCGACGATCAGGGCGATCGGGAGTAGCGCCGCCAAGGCGATCAGCGCGACGCCGGCGGCGACCGTCAGCACTCGCCCGGCGTCGTGGGCGGCCTTGCCGAGCGTGAACGATCCGGTGCTCTTGTGCGCCACCGGGACCGGCGAAGCCGCGTTGACGGTGACGGAGATCTGGCTGAAGTTGATCCGATGGTTGAGGCCGTTCAGGCTCGATTCGTCGCCGCGGATCGAGGCCTCGGCATCGCGGATCTGGGCGTTCAGGCTGTCGATCTGCGCCTGGGTGGTGGCGTTCGCGAGCTGCTTGAGCAGCGATGTCCGGAGCGCTCGGTCGTCGGCGAGCTGGCGCTGGTCGGAGACGTACTGGCCGTTGACGTCCTGGGTGGCGTCGGTGCGCGAGCTGACCGAGGCGTACTTGAGCTCCGAGAGCGAGGTCATCGTCGCCTGCAGCGCCGAGCTCGGAACGCTCAGCCGGAACTGGGCGTAGCCGCTGGCGCTCGCGGTGACGGTCGAGCTGTTGACGACGCCGTTCTCGTCGCCGATGACCCGGAACACCTCCTGGGCCACGTCATCGATATGGCTCGCCGGTGCGCTCAGCGCCAGCTGCGACGACTGCACGATCTTGCGGCCGTTGGGGAGTGGCGCCGCGATGACCTTGCCGGAGTTTGGAACCGCGGCCGAGCTGGTCGCGGTCGACGCGGCCGCACCGGACGTCGCCTGTTTGTACCCGGCGAGCGGAGTGGCCTGCTTGGCGGGTTTCGCGACCAGGCGGGGCGCGCGGGGGGGCGCCGAAGTGGACGCCGCGCCGGCCGACGAGGACGACGCGGCGGGGGAAGTCGCCGCCTTGAGAGCGACCTGTGATCCACCGGAATTCAGTGCCACGACCACCACGGCCACCGCCGCCAAGGTGGCGGCCAACCCCGCCACGGGCCCGAACCACCGCCGGAAGTCAGCGCGCGCGCCTTTCGGCTTCGCCTCGTCGACCCGGGCGAACCGGCTGTGGACGCGAGCGTCGAGCGAGCTCACGAACTCCGCCTGTGGCTCGGGCCGGGTGGCGACGAGCAGCAGCGCCAGCTCCGCCACGTCGGCGTGCCGGGGAGCGACGGGCTCCCCCGCGAGGGTTGCGTCGATCGCCTCGAGCTCGGCTGCGATCTCGGGATCGATCAGGTCGTCGTCAGCTCGTCGCATCGCAGGCCTTCCTCAGTTTCTGCATCGTGCGGTGCAGCATCGTCCCGGCGTTCGACTCGCTTACGCCCAGCACACGGGCGAGCTCCGAGTTCGAGAGGCCGGCGTGGAACTTCAGCGCGATGATCTCCCGCTCGCGCGCGGACAGGGACTCGAGCGCCTCGCGCACGGCGGTCCGGCGCAGCGTGACGTCGGCGTAGTCCGCGATCGGCTCGGCGGACTGGTCCGCCGGCTCGGTCAGCAGCGTGGCCACGCGGCGGCGCCGGCGCAGCTCGTCGAGCGCGGCGTTGCGCGCGATCCCGAACAACCAGGCGCGTTCCTCCCCGCGCCGGCGGTCAAACGTACGTCGCCGTCTGAAAGCGCGCTCGAACGCGAGTGCCGTGATGTCCTCGGCGGCGGGGCGGTCGCGCAGCAGCGTCATCACGTACGCGTAGACGTCGTCGCGGCTCGTCCGGTACAGCGCCTCAAACCGCTCCCAAGGGCTCGGCTCAAGTTGCGCGGCCGCCGACGGTGACATCTCGATCACGCCCTCACTACGAACGGCGCAATCATTCGTCACGCTCCAATATCTTCTTGTTGGTGCGCCGCCGCTCCGTCATATTCGCGCTCACCGTCGTCTCCCTGCTGGCCCTCGCGGCCGGTTCCGCGGCGCGCACGCCCGCGCCGCGCCCGACCAGGTCGCAAATGCTGGCCGCCGTGCGCTCAGCGGAACGATCCCACTACCTCTGGGCCACGGTCAACATCTGCAACACCCGGCGCCACCCCGACGCGATCGGGATTCGGGCCCAGATGCCGGCACTCGGTTTCGCCGCGACGCTCGAGATGAAGTTCCAGATCGATCAGCGATCTGCACGGAGCGCGTCGTTCCGCCCGGTCTCGGGCGCCAAGCGATCGGTGTCGTTCGGCTCGGTCAAGAAGGGTCTGCAACAGGACGGGGTCACGTTCTCGTTCCCCTCGCACGCCGGCGCTCTGCGGGGCACGGTCAAATTCGAGTGGAGGCTCGGACACTGGCTGCTCGGGCGATCGACCCTCGTCACCACACGCGGCCATCCCAGCGCCAACTTCGGCGATCCGCCCCGGTACAGCGCCGCCCGCTGCGTGATCGGCTGAGGCCGGCTGCTCAGGCGGCGAGTCCGGCGAACAGCCGCGGGTCGTTCGTGATCACGCCCGTCACCCCGAGCGCCTCGAACACGCGGAGCCGCGGCAGCTCGTCGACGGTCCACACGTACAGCTCACCGCCGGCGCCGCGCACGCTGCGCACGAGCCGAGGGGTCACCAGACGCCACTGGACCATCAGCGCGTCGCACTCCCCGGCCCGGATCGCGCGCGCCGCCTGGAGCGGGAGGATCGCCCGCAGGCCGTGCATCGCGGCGAGCGCCGGGACCATCAGCGCCTTGGACTTGAACGGATCGCGGCGCAGCTTGGGGACCGACCAGCCGAGCCTGACGCGCGGCTCGGCAGCCCGGATCGCTGCCAGGCTCGACCGGTACTGGGTCGAGATCAGCACGCGCTCGAGCAGCCCGCGGTCGCGGAGCGCGTCCAGAACCCGAAGCTCGTATCCCGGGAGCTTCAGATCGACGTCGAACTCGATACCGGCGAACGCCTCGCCGGCGAGGTGGTCGAGGCCCTCCTCCAGCGTCGGCGGAACCCGCCGAGCCGCGTCCTCGTAGTCGTGCGCCAGCACGAGCCGCCGTCGCCCCCTCTCGGGCAGCACGTCGAACTCGATCATGTCCACGCCCGCATCGCGCGCCGCGTCGAAGCTCGCGCACGTGTTGCCGGGGGCGATCAGGTCCGCCCCCTTGTGTCCGACTCGCCTCAGCGCTGACATCCCTGGCACCAGTATGTCGTGCGGTTGGCGTCGCCTTGGCCACGACTGGTGATCGCGGTTCCGCAGCGGAGACACGGCTGACCCACGCGCCGGTACACCCGGGGCTTGATCGCCCGCGGCCCGTCGAGAGCCGACTGCGCCATCCGCGGCCTGACCGCCTCGATCACCGCGATCGCCTCCGCGTCGGCCACCGTGGAGACGGGGCGCCACGGATCGATCGCCGCCTCCCAGCATCCCTCAGCCTTCCAGATGTTCCCGATCCCGGCGACGTTGCGCTGGTCGAGCAGGGCGTCGCCGAACGCGCGCGTCGGGTCGTCGGCGCGCATCCGGCGCAGGAACGTCTCGAAATCGAAGCGCTCCGCGAGCACGTCGGGGCCGAGCGCGGCCAGCCGCTGGTCGAACCGGCGCCGGCCCTCGGTGATCAGCTCGAGCAACGGCCCATCGAACTCGACCACCTCATAACCGGCTCGCGAGAGCACGAGCCACGCCCGTCCCGGCGACCGGCCCCACCGGCGGCCACCTCCATAGACCCCCCAGATCCCGCTCATCCCGAGGTGCGAGTGGATCACGAGATCCCCCTCGAACCGCAGGAACAGGTGCTTGCCGTGAGTGTCGACCGCGACGATGCGCAGTCCGTTCAGCCGGGAGGGCCACCGGTCGAGCGCGTGGCGCGGCTGCGGCGTGCGGATCTCGTCGGGAACGTGGCCCTCGAGCACGGGCCGCATCCGCTTCGCGGCGTAGGCGATCGTGTCGCCCTCGGGCACGGCGTCACGCGCTCAGCGTCAGCCGCCGCGGCCCCTCCTGGAATCCCAGCGCGACCAGCGCCGGGCCCAGATCCGAGGCCATCGCGGGCTCGCCGTCGACCTTCTCGAGAGCGAGTCGCCTCAGCAGGCCTCGCTGGACCTGGTCCACGAGCGCCTCCAGCGCGGGGTGAAGGCGCGGATCGTCGGCCGCCACGAGCGTCTGGAGCGCGCGGCCTGCCCGCTCCACGTACAGGATCGGCTCGCCGCCGGCGAGCACGACGTAGGCGCCCGGGACCCGCGCCGGCGCGCGCATCCCCTCGCGCTCGGGCCACGACAGCGCCGCCCCGTACGGCTGTGCCGGGTCGACGGCCGACAGCACCGAGACCTCATCGCTCTCACCCAGCGCGCGAAGCCGCTCGACCGCCCCCGGAAGCGCGAACTGGGCGCCGCCGAGGCCCTCGACGAAATACCCCCGGCGGGCGATCCCGAGCGTCTCGAGCTGCGAGAGCTCGGAATAGATCGCCGAGAACCCTCCGGGGATTCCCTCGGCGAGGACCTGTTCGCGGGTGAGGATCCCGTAGCGCTCGAGGAGCAGCTCGCCGACGGCACGCCGGCGGGCCGGCGGGTCCACGGCCTCGCGGAACAGCGGCGCCGTCAGCGACCAGCGGCCCTGGACCTGGGCGGCGGCGCCGGCGCGACGTCGAGCGCCGAAGCGGCCGGCGCGCGTGGCTCGCGTCCGCTCGCGCTGGGCCCGGGCCAGCGTCAGGCGGGGCGCCCTCAGCGGCGCGAAGGCGTCATTCGTCGCCTCGCCCGCCCACGCGAGATCCCACAGAGCTTCCTGCAGCTCCTCGGGCGCGAGGTCGACGTCGACGAGAAGATCGGTGAAAAAGCACGCCCCCGCGGCGAGGCGCGAGCGCACCGCGGCGTGTGCGTCCGAGTCCGGGACCGCTCCCTTGAACGGCGGCGGCCCCAGCAGCGCCAAGTCGTCGCGGAAGTACAGCGCCACCCGTCCCGAGTTCCGCCCGAGCGCGCCGGCTCCGATCCAGACGACCTCGCCGCTCGCGCACAGCTGGTCCATCCACGCGGGCGAGTACGCGCCGACTCGGCGTGGGAGGACGTCTCGCTCCCATACATCGCCCGGGAGCGCCAGCCCCTGCAGCGGTACCAGCGCCTCGCGTAGGCGATCGACGCCGGCGCCGGTCGCCGGATGGCGGTCGACGTTCTGCCAGGCGGGGAGGAACCTGGCCAGCGCGCGCTGATCGGCAGGCTCGATCTCTTCCCGCAGCACGGCCAGCGACGCGCGACGCAGCCGGCGGAGAACCTCGGGATGACACCACTCGCGGGCGGAGCCACCGGGACGCAGCTCACCGCGGACGAGCTCGTCGGCGCGTTCAAGCGATGCCAGCACCGCCGAGCAATCGACCCGATAGCGCTCCCGCAGCTCCTCCGTCGTGAACGGCCCGTGGGTGGCCGCGTACCGCCTGAGGACCCGCGCGAGCGCATCCGGGACGTCTTCGAGGAAGACGGCCGGAAGGCCGCCTGGCGGCGCCACCCCGAGCGCGTCGCGATACAGCCCGGCGTCGGCGGCGTCGATCCAGCGCTCCTCACCGCCGAGCCGCACGCGCACCGCGCGGCGCTCGCGCTCGAGCTCGGCGAGCATCGAGGAGGCATCGACCCCGTCGAGGGCGCGCGCCGCCGACTCGGCCGCGGTCAGATCGCCGAGCGTGCGTAGGACGTCGTGCAGGGCGTCGCGGGTCGCGACCCGGCGCCGGTCCGAGAGGAACTGCAGATCCGCCTCCACCTCGGCGAGGGCGCCGGGGTCGATCAGGTCGCGCAGCTCCTCCTGCCCGAGCAGCTCTCGCAGCAGCTCGCGATCCAGCGATAGCGCCGCCGCCCGGCGCTCGGCGTTGGGCGTGTCGCCCTCGTACATGTACGTCGCGACGTAGTCGAACAGCAGCGAGGACGCGTACGGCGAGGCGGTCGGCGTCTCGACCTCGACGAGCGAGATCTCGCGGCGGTGGAGCTTGCGCAGCAGGTCGGTCAGCCCCGGGAGATCGAGCACGTCCCGCAGGCACTCGCGGTACGTCTCGAGCACGATCGGGAAGTCGCCGTAGTCGCGCGCGACCTCGAGCAGCGACTGCGACTTCAGACGCTGCTGCCACAGCGGCGTGCGCTTGCCGGGGCGGGCCCGCGGGATCAGCAGCGCGCGGGCGGCGTTCTCGCGGAAGCGGGCGCCGAACAGCGCGCTCGAGCGCGAGCTCCGCCGACGACCAGATCCTCGACCTCGTCGGGCTCGATCATCACCAGATCGGCCCCGGGTGGCTCGTCGGCGTCGGGGAGGTGGACGATGATGCCGTCGTCGGACCAGATCGCGTCGGATTCGAGTCCGAGCTCCTCGCGGATCCGCGCGCTCAGCGCCAGGCCCCAGGCGGCGTGGACCCGGCCCCCGAACGGGCTCAGCACGCACAGCCGCCAGTCGCCGATCTCGTCGCGGAAACGCTCGATCACGATCGCCCGATCGGACGGGACCACGCGCGTCGCCGCCTGCTGCTCGCGCAGGAACTCGATCAGGTTGCGAGCCGCGCGGCGATCGAGGTCGTAGTCGCTGCTCGAGCGCCTCCGGCGACTGCTCGACCGCCCAGCGCGCGAAGGCTCCGATCGCCTCTCCGAGCTCGCGCGGGCGGCCGATCCCGTCGCCCTTCCAGAACGGCACCGCGCCGGGCAGTCCCGGGCGCGGGCGTGACGATCACGCGGTCGCGGCCGATCTCCTCGATCCGCCACGTCGTCGCGCCGAGCAGGAACGTCTGGCCCGGGCGCGCCTCGTAGACCATCTCCTCGTCGAGCTCGCCGACGCGCCGGCCGTCGGGCAGCGTGACCGCGTACAGGCCCGCGGTCGGGGATCGTCCCGGCGTTGGTGACGGCCAGCTGCCGCGCGCCCTGGCGCGCGCGGATCGTGCCCGCGATGCGGTCCCACACGATCCGCGGACGCAGCTCGGCGAACTCCGTCGACGGGTAGCGGCCGTCGAGCATGTCGAGCACGTTCTCGAGCTGGCCCGCGGCTCAGCTCGGCGTATGAGTGGGTGCGCGTGACGAGCGCGAACAGCTCGTCGACGGCGACCGGCTCGTCGTTCGGGCAGCCGCCGCGATCGCGACGATCTGCTGCGCGAGCACGTCGAGCGGGTTGCGCGGGACGACGGTCGTCTCGATCGCCCCGTCGCGCATCCGCCGCGCGACGACCGCGCACTCGAGCAGGTCGCCGCGGAACTTCGGGAAGATCCGCCCGCGGCTGACGTCGCCGACCGAGTGCCCGGCGCGGCCGATCCGCTGCAGGCCGCGCGCCACCGACTTCGGCGACTCGACCTGGATGACCAGGTCGACGGCGCCCATGTCGATGCCGAGCTCGAGCGACGAGGTCGCGACCAGGCACGGCAGCTCGCCGGCCTTGAGCAGCTCCTCGACCACGGTCCGCTCCTCGCGCGCGAGCGAGCCGTGGTGGGCGCGCGCGATCTCGCGCTCGGCGAGCTCGTTGAGCCGCAGCGCGAGCCGCTCGGCGGCGCGGCGGTTGTTGACGAAGATGATCGTCGAGCGGTGCGCCTGGACGAGCTCCAGCAGCTCGGGGTAGATCGCCGGCCAGATCGAGCGCCGCGTCGCCTCGGCGCCGCCGGCGAGCGGATCCAGGTCGGGCGCCGGGTCGCGTCCGGCTCGACCATCGACTCGACCGGCACCTGGATCTCGAGGTCGAGCTCCTTGCGCACGCCGGTGTCGACGATCCGGCACGTGCGCGTCGGGCCGACCATGAACCGGCCGACCTCCTCGAGCGGGCTCTGCGTCGCCGACAGGCCGATCCGCTGGACGTCGCGTCCGGCCGCCTGCGACGAGCCGCTCGAGCGTCAGCGCCAGGTGCGCGCCGCGCTTGGTCGACGCACCGCGTGGATCTCGTCGACGATGCACCACTCGGCGCCGGCGAACAGCTCCTGCGCGCGGCCGGTCAGCATCAGGTACAGCGACTCGGGCGTCGTGATCAGGATGTCGGGCGGCTCGCGCAGCATCGCCTGGCGCTCGCGCTGCGGCGTGTCGCCGGTGCGGACCGCGACGTTCAGATCGGCGCCGATCCCCCGCAGCGGCGCGCGCAGGTTGCGCTCGATGTCGTAGGACAGCGCCTTCAGCGGCGAGACGTAGACGAGCCGGATGCCGCGTGCTCGCGCGCGTCGGCTCGCGACGCTCGAGAGCCGGTCGATCGCCCACAGGAACGCGGCCAGCGTCTTGCCGGAGCCGGTCGGGCGCGGAGATCAGCACGTGCTCGCCGGAGGCGATCGCCGGCCACGCCTGCGCCTGCGCCGGCGTCGGCTCGGCGAACGCGCGCGTGGAACCAGTCGCGGGTGCGGGGGCTGAAGGCGGCGAGCGGCACTGACGAGCCAGCGTAGCGAGCGCCAACTGTGCCTTTTCGGCTCGGGATCGCATGAACGTGACCGCTTCGCGCGCGGCCCGAGCCGGCGGTCCCGCAGCGTCGCGATCCAGCGCGTCCCGGCTGGACCGCGCCGTGGCATCAGACCGAGCCGCGGCGCTCGGCCGAGGCGCTCGGCGAGCGCATCGAGGTCGGAGACGATCACGACCAGACCCCAGAACCGGGCCGGGCCGGGCCGCATCTGCCGAGGCCTCGACGAGTTCGAGGATCGTGGGCGCCGAGCCGGCGGAACCCCTGCCGGAACCCGCCGGCGTCGCGGACGCGCCGCAGCGCCAGCCCGGCGGAGCTCGAGCGCGAGGCCGTCGCGTCGAAGTCCGGCGTGATGGCCCACGACGTGGTCGATCCCGACCGCACCGTTTGGATGGGCGCTGGCAGCGGGGGCGCCCGCCCGGCGGCGCTCGAGCAGTCGAGCCCGTCGGGAGCTCGGCGACGCCGTCGATCGCCCAGCCGGCGATCCGCGCCGTGCGTCGAGAACCACGCGTGACGCCACCGAGCAGCAGCCGGCGCCGGCGACAGCTCGAACCCAGCGCCGACCAGCGCTCCACCGGATCGGCGAACCGCCACCGCGCCGCAGCGTCGGCGTCATCGCCCAGCCAGCTCCCGCGCCCGGCCGAACACGTCATCCATCATCGCCTCGGTCAGCTTCCCGGTGAACGTGTTCTGCTGGCTCGGGTGGTAACAGCCGAGCAGCGCGAAGCCGCCGACCGTCGCCTCGCGCGCCGTGGCCGAACTGCGGCCGCGGCCGCGGCACGGCGCGCCGCGCCGCGAGCACCCGCAGCGCGCGTCCCAGGCGAACGCCCCCAGGCACACGATCACGCGCGCCGTCGGCAGCAGCGTCAGCTCGCGCACGAGGTACGGCAGGCAGTTGTCGCGCTCGGCCGGCGTCGGCCTGTTGGCCGGCGGCGCGCAGCGCACCGCCGCGGTGATGTAGCAGTCGCGTCAGCGCCAGGCCGTCGTCGCGCGCGACCGACGTCGGCTGGTTGGCGAACCCGGCCCGGTACAGCGCGGCGAACAGCCAGTCGCCGGAGCGGTCGCCGGTGAAGATCCGCCCGGTGCGGTTGCCGCCGTGGGCCGCCGGCGCCAGCCCGAGCACGAGCACCCGCGCCGCCGGATCGCCGAAGCCCGGGAGCGGCCGGCCCCAGTACTCCTCGTCGGCGAACGCGGCCCGCTTGTCGCGGGCCACCTCCTCGCGCCAGGCCACCAGCCGCGGGCAGCGCCGGCACGCGACGATCTCGCGCTCGAGCTCGCGCCAGCGACCGGCGCGACGCTCACGCGCTCGCTCGGCGACGAGCAGGCCCGTCGATCAGCCGGTCGATCACCGGCGCGAGCTCGAGCACGTCCGCCGGGTCGCCGAGCCGCACCTGGCGCGAGATCGAGCTCGGTGATCGCGCCCGACGACCGCGAACGCGTCGTGCGGCGAGGCGAACCGCCGATCAGCCCGCGCCGCGCGGCGGCGGCGTTCTCGGCGTCGAGCATCGTCGGCGAACCCCTGCAGGATCTGGTCGCGCCGCTCGGCCGCCCGGGGCCCGGCGCCGATGATCTCGACGAGCAGCGTCTGCGCGAACTCCGGATGCTCGGCGAGCGACGGTCAGGAACGCGCGCGTGCCGGCGCGCATTCGCTCGCGCGCGTCGTCGCGCGGCGCCCGCGCGCCGCGCCGCCATCGCCTCGGCCGACCGTCGCCGCGCGCAGCGTCGAACAGCGCGAGGATGCACTCCTCCTTGTTGGCGAAGTGCTCGTAGAAGGTCGCCTTCGACATCCCGGCGCGGCGGCTGATCGACTCCGAGCTGGCGCCGGCGTAGCCGCGCTCGGCGAACTCCGCGGCGGCCGCCCGCAGCAGCCGCTCACGCTGCAGCGGGAGCCGCACCTCGGGCGGCGGTGCGTGCCGCCCCCGCGCCGCGGGCGGAGCTGCCTCGCCATCGGCCTCACGCCCTTCAGCGCGCGACCGTAGTGGCGCTCGTAGTACTCGCGGTAGGCGCCGGAGCGGATCGGCTCCCACCACCAGCGCGTTGTCGCGATACCACTCGACGGTCCGCTGCGAGCCCCTCCTCGAAACGCACCTGCGCCTCCCAGCCGAGGCCTCGAGCTTCTCGGAGGACAGCGAGTAGCGGCGGTCGTGCCCGGGCCGGTCGGTGACGTACTCGATCAGCGACTCGTCGGCGCCGGTCAGCTCGAGGATCCGCTTGACCACCTCGAGGTTCTCGCACTCGTCGGGCCCGCCGCAGTTGTAGGCCTCGCCGGGCTCGCCGTGCTCGAGCACGTGGCCGATGCCGCGGCCGAAGTCCTCGACGAACAGCCAGTTGCGGACGTTGCGCCCGTCGCCGTAGACCGGCAGCTGGTCGCCGGCGAGCGCGTTGAGGATCATCAGCGGGATCAGCTTCTCGGGATACTGGTGGGGCCCGTAGTTGTTCGAGCCGCGGCAGATCACCGTCTCCAGCCCGTAGGTGTGGAAGTAGCTGGACGACGAGCAGGTCGGCGCCGGTCTTGGTGGCGCTGTACGGGCTCGACGGCGCCAGCGGCGACTCCTCGGTGAACGAGCCGGTCTCGATCGAGCCGTAGACCTCGTCGGTCGAGACCTGCACGTAGCGCAGGCCGCGCTCGCGCGCCGCCTCGAGCAGCACGTGGGTGCCCTGCATGTTGGTGACGATGAACGCGTCGGGGCCGGAGATCGAGCGGTCGACGTGCGTCTCGGCGGCGAAGTTGACGATCGCGTCGGCGCCGGCCGACCGCGTCGGCGACCGCGGCCGGATCCTCGATCGCGCCGTGCACGAACCGGATCTCGTCGATCGACATCGCTGAGGTTCTCCCGCCGCCCGGCGTACGTGAGCTTGTCGAGCACGATGACCTCGTCGCCGTGCTCGCGCACGCGCAGGCGCACGAACTTCGAGCCGATGAACCCGGCCCCGCCGCAGACCAGCAGCCTCATGCTGCACCACCGCCGCCGCGGACATGTACTCGCGCAGGCCCTCGCGCCAGTCGGGCAGCGCCGGGCGCGTCGCGCGCTCGGTGCCCAGCACGCTGTAGGCCGGCCGCGGCGCGGGCCGCGGATCCTCGCTCGTCGGCCGGGCAGCACCTCGCAGTCGAGCCCGCGGCGCGCGACGATCTCGCGCGGCGAACTCGTACCACGAGCACTGGCCGCCGCCGGCGACGTGCAGCGACGCCGGCGCGGCGCGCTCGGCGCCAGCGCGACCAGCGCCGGGCGAGATGGCCGGTGAACGTCGGGCAGCCGACCTGGTCGTCGACCACGGTCAGCTCCTCGCGCTCGCCGGCCAGCCGCAGGATCGTCGACGGAAGCAGCGGCCCGCCCGCGCCGAACAGCCACGAGGTGCGGACGATCGTGTGGCGCTCGGGCGCGCGCTGCGGCGACCGCCCGCTCGCCCGCCAGCTTGGAGCGCCCGTACGCCGACAGCGGGCCGACCGGGTCGGACTCGACGTACGGCTCGCGCTTGGCGCCGTCGAACACGTAGTCGGTCGAGACGTGGATCGTCCAGGCGCCGGCCGCGGCCGCCGCGCGCGGCGACGTTGCCGGCGCCGGCGCCGTTGACGGCCAGCGCGTCCGGCCGCGCGTCTCGGCGCCGTCGACGTCGGTCCAGGCGGCGCAGTTGATCACCGACGTCGGGCGCGCGCCGCGCGACCGCCGCGGCGACGGCGCCGGCGTCGGTGATGTCGAGCTCGCGCGCGCGAGCGCGCACCTCGTGTCCGGCGGCGCACGCGCACCGACAGTCCTGCCCCAGCATCCCGCCGCTCCTGTGATCAGCAGTCGCATCGCGCTGAAGAGTAATGGCGGCCTTCGTCGCCATGCGGTGCCGCTAAGCGGTACGACGATCCGCGATGCGACGCCGCCGACCACAGCCCTGATCCTCCAGCACCAGGACGACGCTCCCGCCGGGCTGGCGATCGACGCGCTCAAGTCGCGGGCGATGCCCCATCGCGTCGTGCGACTCGACCGAGGCGACGCGCTCCCCGACCCGGAAACGGTGGCGCTGGCGATCGTCCTCGGGTCCGAGGCGTCCGCCAACGACGGGCACGAATGGATCGCCACCGAGCTCGATTGGCTGCGAGCCGCCGACCGCGCGCAGACGCCGATCCTCGGCGTGTGCTTCGGCGCGCAGTCGCTCGCCCTCGCGCTCGGTGGCGGGGTCGGCCGCGCCAGGCGGCCCGAGCGGGGATGGGTGCGGATCACGACCACCGAGCCGGCGCTGATCGCGCCCGGGCCGTGGCTCACATGGCACGACGATGAGATCACGCTCCCCGCCGGCGCCGAGCTGCTCGCGCACAACGACAGCGGCGTGCAGGCGTTCCGGCTGCGCCGCCACCTCGGCGTTCAGTTCCACCCCGAGGTCACGCCTCGGATCGTCGCGGCGTGGGCGCACGACAGCCGCGACGAGGATTTGGACGTTCAGGCCCTGCTAGCCGAGACCTCGCGGGAGTGCGGCCGGGCGGCGGTCGACGCCGGGGCCCTGTTCACCGGGTTCATCGATGGCGCCCGGCGATACACAGCCTCGCGCCTGAGCGGCCCGCTCGGCATCCAGCCTCGCTAATCGGGCCGCGCGCGAGTCATCCGGCTACCCGCGCCCGGCCTTTGAGGCAGAGCCCCTTCTTAGTCGACCCCGAAGTCCTGGACCATCTCGCCGTCGCCGCCCTCGGGGCGGTCCGAGCCGATCGCGATCACCTCGAGGCCGTCCGGTCCGCCCTCGAACGCCCGCACGACGTCCGGCGCGACCCGGATGACGTCCCACTGGCCGACGTCGACTAAGTCGCCGTCGAGCTTCATCCGGCCGGATCCCGCGACCACGACGTACGCCTCCTCCTGCTCGCGATGCCGATGGCCGAATGGCGCCTTGAACGCCGGGCCGTAGCGGAAATAGCTGACGCCGAGGTGGTCTGAGTCGAGATGCTTGCGGCCGAACCGGGCCTCGATATCTCCGCCGCGATCGGCGGCCGAGTCGTCGACTTCCTTGAGGTTCTTCTTGGAGTAGTTGGGCATGCGCGAAGTCTATGAGCGATCTAACTGAACCGTTCATTCGCGCCAACACCCCGGTGGTAGGGTCGCCGCATGGGTGAACGAACGAAGTACACACCAGGCACTTTCAGCTGGACCGACCTGAACACCACCGATCCGGAGGGGGCGAAGGCGTTCTACTCGGGGCTGTTCGGGTGGGAGACGGAGGACCTGCCCGTCGGCGACGGACAGACGTACACGATGGCGAAGATCGGCGGCAAGAACGTCGCGGCGATCTCGGGGCAGCAGCAGCAGCAACGGGACGCCGGGGTCCCGCCGGCGTGGAACAACTACATCACCGTGCAGAGCGCCGACGAGACGGCGAAGCGCGCCACCGAGCTCGGCGCGACCGTCCACGCGCCCCCCTTCGACGTGATGGACGTCGGCCGGATGGCGGTCATCCAGGACCCGCAGGGAGCCTGGTTCCTGATCTGGGAACCGAAGAGCAACATCGGCGCTTCTCTGGTCAACGGACCCGGCGCGATGTCGTGGAACGAGCTGGCCACTCCGGACATGGACGGCTCCGCGAAGTTCTACGGGGAGTTATTCGATTGGACGACGATGCCGATAGAGGGCACAGGGATGCCCTACATGACGATCCAAAATCAGGATGGACACGGCAACGGCGGAATCCGCCCGGTTGTGCCACCGGGTACGCCACCGCACTGGCTCGTCTATTTCGGCACCGACGACATCGACGCGACGATGCGCGAAGCCACGGAGCTGGGCGGCACTCAGATCGTGGCCCCGATGGACATCGGCATGGGCAAGATCGCGGTGGTGCAGGATCCCCAGGGCGCCTACTTCGCACTTTATTCGGGTCATTTCGAGGATTGAGAGAGTCCGCGCGCGCCGGCGTCTGGCCGCGGGAATCACGACATACTGATGAGCATGGGTAGAGCGGGTTCGATCGTCGCTGCGCTGAGCGCGCTGGTCCTCGTCGGTTGCGGTTCTTCGGCCCAGCAGCCGTCCTCGCCGACTGCCGGCGCTGCCACTAACGCGCCGGCTTCCACCGCGTCGGCGCTCCACGGGCACCCGCAGGCGATCGAGCCGGTCGCCGGGTCGGCCCCGCGGGCGAGCGCCAGCTCCGCCGGCGCGGCGGTGGTGAGCGTCGGCCCCACCTCGGGGCCGCTCCCGCAGCCGGTCTCGAACGCGGTCGTCCGCCAGCAGCTCGCCGAGAGCGGACAGAGCGCGAGCGCCAACCAGGCGACGCTGACATCGAATGGCCTCGCGATCGCCCCGATCGACGCACCTCCGGTCGTGCAGGAGATCATCAACGCCGGCAACGAGATCGCGCATCTGCCCTACCGCTTCGGCGGCGGCCACGGGACGTTCGAGGACACCGCCTACGACTGCTCGGGCTCGCTGAGCTTCGTGTTCGCCGCGGCCGGCCTGCTGAACACGACGGTCACCTCCGGCCAGCTCATGACCTGGGGCAAGCCCGGCCCGGGCAAGTGGATCACGGTGTTCGCGGCGCCGGGTCACACGTTCATGTACGTGGCGGGGCTGCGGTTCGACACCGTGGCGCTGGCGGAGACGGGCTCGCGGTGGTCGAACACGCCGGCGAACGAGCCCGACCTGTCGAGCTTCGTGGTCCGGCACCCGCCTGGGCTGTAGAGCGCTCCGGGGCCGGACCCCGGCGGGTCAGCCGACGGCGGAGGCCGCGGGCTCGGGCTGGGCCTCGGGCTGGGGCGGGCCGTAGGTCACGAAGTCGCTGCCGCGGACCAGGACCAACCCCAGGAACGCGCCGACGAAGGCGACGATCGCCGCGACGAGCAGGATGTCGTTCATCGAGCTGGCGAAGGCCGCGTGGATCGCGGTGCTCGCGGTCGCCCGATCGGCGGCGGGAATCCCGGCGACGACCTTCTGGGCGCCTCCTGCCGCCACCGCCCGAGCGATCTCAGCGCCCTGGCCGGCGGCGGGCGTGCCGGCGAGCTTCGGCGCGATCCCGGTCGTCAGCGAGCTCTCGAAGATCGCGCCGAGGACGGCGATCCCGGTGGCGATTCCGACCTGGCGGAAGGTGTTGTTGATGCCCGACGCCATCCCGCTTCGCTGCGGCGGCACGACGCCGATCGCCGTCGAGGCCAACGCGGGGTTGACGAGCCCGACGCCCGCGCCGGCGACGATGAACCCAGCCAGCAGCGCCGTCCAGCCCGAGCTGACGGTGAGGCCGCGCATCAGCAGCAATCCGATCGCGGTCAGCAGCAGCCCCCCGCTGAGCAGGAACCGGATGGGGACGCGCGTCGACAGGTTCCCGGACAGGATCGCGACGAAGAATGACACCACCGTGAAGGGCAGGAACCGAAGACCGGTCTGGAGCGGCGAGAGCCCCAGGATCGTCTGGATGTAGAGCACCAGGTACAGGAACATCGCGAACATCGCCGCGGAGATCGTGAAGGCGACCACCGAGGCGCCGTCGAACGTCGGCTTGCGGAACAGCGTGACGTCGAACATCGCATCCTCCTGCATGAACTGACTGATCAGGAAGATGATCAGCAGCACCACTCCGCCGGCGAACAGCGACACGATCATCGTGCTGCCCCAACCCTCCGCGTTGCCGCGGATGATCGCGAACACGATCAGGAACAGGGCGCCGGTGAACGTGATCGTCCCGATCCAGTCGACCCTCCGCGCCTCCGGATTGCGCGACTCGTGGACCTTGGCGAGCGTCAGCGCCACGCACACGATCCCGATCGGAACGTTGATGTAGAAGATCGATGACCAGCCGAAGTCTTCGGTCAGGAAGCCGCCGAGCAGCGGCCCGACCGCGGCGGAGGCGGCGATCGTCGCCCCCCACGCCCCGAACGCAGTCCCGCGCTCGCGGCCGTGGAACTCCTGCGCCAGCAGCGCCAGCGCGGTCGCGAACATGATCGCGCCGCCGATCCCCTGCCCGGCCCGCGCCAGGATCAGGAAGGTGGCGCTGGGCGACAGCGCGCACAGCAGCGAGGTCAGGGAGAACAGCGACAGCCCGATCGAGAACAGGAGCTTGCGGCCGAACAGGTCGGCCAGCGAGCCCGCGGTCAGCAGCAGCGACGCGAGCGTCAGCGCGTAGGCGTCGATCACCCACTGGATGTCGGAGAAGCTCGCCTTCAGGTCCGTGGCGATCTTCGGCAGCGCGACGTTCACGATCGTGATGTCGAGCAGCAACATGAACGTCGCGATGCACACGACGACCAGCGTCCACCACTTACGTTCCATAAGTCGCGGATGCTACCCGGCTCGGTCAAACCACCGGGGCCCGGTGCCGTTCAGGCCCGGCCGTAGACCGGAATCTCGGCGCCGCTCGTCGGCAGGAAGTCGTCGGTCAACACGCGGGCGATGACCCCGGCGATCTCGGCCGGCTTGACCCATCGATCGAAGTCGGCGTTCGGCATCTCCGCCCGGTTGGCGGGCGTGTCGATCACGCTCGGCAGCACCACGTTGCAGCGAACGCCGTCGTTCTTGTACTCGACCGCCACCGCCTTCGCGAACGCGATCACCGCCGCCTTCGAGGCGATATAGCCCGCGGCGCCGGGGAACGGCTGCAGCGCCGCCCGCGTTCCCACGCACACGATCGAACCCACGCCGGCCTCGATCATGTGGGGCAGGGCCGCCTGCGTCATCAGATACGTCGGGCGGAGGTTGAGCCGGAACTGCTTCTCGAACTCGTCGACCGGCGTCTCGTGGACGCGGCCCCCCGCGGCGAACCCGCCGATCAGGTTGACGAGCCCACGCAACGGCGCCCCGCCCATCGTGGCGGTCGCCACCACGTTCTCGACGGCCGCCCGATCGAGCAGGTCGGCCTCGACGAGCTCGAGACCCTCGCGCTCCTGCACCCGCTCGAGCTCGCGCTCGAACACCCACGGGACGACCACGCGCCAGCCGTCCTCGAGCAGGCGGTGGGTCACGGCGGTGCCCAGTCCGCCCGTCCCACCGGTCACGATCGCAGTGCGCTCCATGGTCATGTGCCGTCCGCGCTCCACTCTATCTTCGTCGCGCGATGAAAGTCCGGGAGTTTGCAGACGGAATCGAGATCGCACAGGCGCTGCTGGTGCGCGAGATCGACGTTCGCCGGCGCCGCGACGGCGCCGAGTCCGTGAGGCTGACGCTCGGCGATCGCACCGGCACGATCCCGGCGCTGTGGTCGACGGCGTCACCGACGCGCGCGAGATCTGCCGCGCGGGCGAAGTCGCCTGGTTCGCCGGCCGCTGCTCGGTTCACCCTCGCCACGGACGCCAGCTCACGATCCACGAAATCCGCCCCGCCCGGCCGCGCGAGTACTCGCGTGAGGACCTCGTGGACGGACCGGCGCGCGCCCCCGAACAGATGGAGACCGACCTGCGCGAGCTGCTGGGGACGATCCAGAACGCCCACCTCCGGCGCCTCCTCGGCCTCGTGTTCCGGCCCGGATCATCGATGTGGGCGAAGTATCGCGAGGCGCCCGCCGCCAAGTACTACCACCAGGCATACCGCCACGGCCTGCTCGAGCATTGCCTGACGGTCGCCCAGGCCGTCAGCGCGATCTCCGCCACGTTTCCCGGAATCGACCGCGACGTCGCCGTCACCGGCGCGCTTCTGCACGACCTCGGCAAGCTCGACGCCTATGACCTCGACGGCGACGCGATCTCGATGTCCGACCGCGGCCGGCTGTACGGAGAGATCCCGCTCGGCTACTACCTCGTCCGCCGGCTGATCGAGCGGATCGACGGCTTCCCCCCGATCTCGAACAGGCGGTCCTGCACATCATCCTCAGCCACCACGGCGCGCTGAGCACGGCAGCCCGGTCGTGCCCTGCACGCGCGAAGCGACGCTCGTGCACATGATCGACAACCTCGGCGGCCGGCTCGGCAGCTTCGACCGCCTGGAGCGGGGCCTTCCCGCCGGCGAGCAGTGGTCGGCGTACGACAAGGCGCTCGGTGGCGGGGCGTTCTTCGCCGATCGGCAGAGGCGGAGCGCCAGGCGGCGTAGGTCGCTGCGGTGCCGGGCTCGGCGTCGAGTTGGGTGGGGGCGGGGCCGGTTGACTCTCGGCCGCGGGCCGGTCTTGGCGCCCGTAGGCTTGGTTGGCGAGCGGCCCGCGGGCGGGAGGCTGTGATCGCCGGGTCGGGGCGGGGATCGACTCCGGCCGGTGGCGCCGGCGCCCTTGGCTGGCGATCGGCCGGTAAAACGGCGCGGGAGCGGGGGTGGATGCGGGCGCCGGCGGGTCTGGGCGGACCCGTGGTCGACCGGGCCCTGTGGCACTTTGCGACGCGGCTGTGTCGAGAGTGTCACGGGAGCTGCGTAGCACGGCAACACCGGCGCCAGATCCGAGCCCTGTCGTATTAAGCATGCTCTTCATGTATAGCTCGACAGGCCTCGCCATCGGGCCGACATTGTCGTGTTATGCAGCATCGAAAGAGCGCGATCGCGCCCGATCCCTCCCCCCTTCCCCAGCGCCAAATGCCGGGCCGCCCGCCAATCGGGGCTGCGGGCGCGCAGCGCCCGCGGGCCAGAGTCGAGAGCCACCGAGCCCGCCCACCGTGCCGCCACCGCCACCTCCGATCCACCATAAATCTGACCGCCCACCTGTGGCGCCATCGTCGCGCCATGTGTCAAAAGACCGCAAATAGCGCCAGCCCCAACCCCGCCACGGACCAGCGCTCACGCCACCCCAACTACAGTTTGAGGGGGCACATGGCGAAGGACACCGAAAAGCTGATCCGTCAGCTGTCATTGATCTCGTACCTGATGGCGGAGCGGCGCCCGGTCACCGCGCAGGAGATCCGGCGCGATGTCGAGGGCTACAGCGTGATGAACGAGGATGCGTTCGCGCGCCGGTTCTACGCAGACCGCTCGGAGCTCGAGGCGCTCGGGATCATGCTCGCGGTCGAGAAGCCGATCGACGGCCTCGTCGAGCAAGAGAACTACTCGCTGCCGTCGGAGAACTTCCACCTCCCTCCGATCGAGTTCACCGACCAGGAGCTGGCGGCGCTGCACACGGCCCTTCAACTCCTCGACGGGGAGTTCGCGTACGCCGAGCCGCTGCGGCTCGCCCTCCAGCAGATCTCCTGGGGCCGCCCCAGCCCGCTGAACGCACCCGAGCAGCACACGGTGGCGCTCGGGATCACCGGCGCCGCGGGCGGGCACGAGATCTCCCAGCGCCTGGCCAAGATCGAGACGGCGATCTTCCGCCGCAAGACGATCCTGTTCGACTACTACACCATGGCGCGCGGCGACGTCGGGACCCGTCGGGTCGATCCCTACCAGCTCCTGTACCAGGGTGGGCAGTTCTATCTGGTCGGGAAATCCCATGAGCGCGGAGCGATCCGGGTCTTCCGGCTCTCGCGGATCCGCGGCAAGGTCGGCTATGCGACCAAGGCCGAGCACGATTTTCAGCGCCCGGCCGATTTCAACCCACGCGCCTACGCCAACCGGATCGACTGGCAGTTCGGGCCGCCGATCGGCGTCGCCGAGGTGTGGATCGGAACCCGGATCGCGTGGCAGATCGAGCGCCATTTGGGGCCCTACGGAGAGATGCGATCCGCCGGCGAGGACGGATACGAGCGTCCGTCACCAGCTATGCCGATTCGCGCCAGCTGATCGCCTGGGTGCTCGGCCTCGGCGAGCACGCCCGGATCATCAGTCCGCCGGAGCTCGTCACAGAGCTGCTCGACCGCATCAAGCTGCTGATCGACCGCCACACCGGCGACCCCGAGCTCTCGGCGACCGTGGCGCCAACCGCGACCGCCGTCGCCGCCGCCGGAACCGGGTGAAGCCGACACCGGCAACGGGCACAACCCGGAGGCCGCGATCCGGCCCTAGCGGTTCGCGCGGCTGGTGACGCTCGCCAGCGTCCTCATCGAGGCCGGTCGCGTCGGACGACGGCTCGTGGCCGCCGACGTGTGCGGATCGCTCAACATCTCCGAGCAGGAGCTGCACGAGGACATCGCCGTCCTGAACGTCGTCAACTTCGGCGCGGGGACCTACGTGCTCTACGCGGAGATCGTGGCCGACGGGACGATCGAGGTCGATCCCGAGCCGTACGGCGACTCGTTCGCGCGCCCCGCGCGACTGCTGCCGTTGAGGCCGCTCGTCGAGCGATCGACCTGATCGGCGAGCACATCCCGAAGGGCTCGCTCGCCTCGGTGCGCGAGAAGGTCGTCGCGGCGCTGGGCGAGGATCCCGTCCACGAGGGTCTCCAGGTCGCATCCCCGTCCGGCGACGACACCGAGATCGCCCCGGTGGTCTCTCGCGCAATCGCCAGTCGCCGGCTGCTCTCGTTCGAGTACTACAAGGAGAACGAGGATGAGTTCTCGACTCGCGTCGTCGAGCCCTACGCGCTGATCAACGGCCGGGAGGGTTGGTACGTGGCCACGTTCGACCCCGCCCGCGAGGACGTCCGCCACTTCCGCCTCGACCGGATCAAGTCCGCGACCGTCACCGACCAGTCCTTCGAGCCCCGTCCCGACGTCGATCCGGCCGCCGACGTCGACGGCTGGCCGCGCACCGGCGAGGTGCCCGCGTCGCGTCGCGCGCGCGTGTGGATCTCGCCCGAGCGGGCGCGGTGGGCGCGCGAGGAGCGTCGGGTGATCAGCGAGCTGGGGGACGGATCGGTGATCGTCGAGCGCAGTTTCGCCGGCCTCCGCTACCTCGTGCGCGACGTCCTCAAGGAGGCGGGCGACGCCGTCGTGCTCGAACCCGAGGACGCGCGCGACGCCGTCCGCACCGCCGCCGAAGCGATCGCCGCGGCCGCCGGCTCGATCGCCCGTTGAGCCGGCGCGATCAGATCCGCATGAGCTCCGAGGAGGTCGCGGCGTTCCTCCGCGAGCAACGGGTCGTGATCTGCGCGACCAACGGCCACCACGGTTGGCCGCACCTGATGCCGCTGTGGTACCTGATGCGCGACGGCGACATCTGGGCGTGGACGTACGCAAAATCCCAAAAGGTGCTCAACCTCGAACGCGATCCGCGGGCCACGCTCCAGGTGGAAGACGGGGAGGAGTACCACGAGCTGCGCGGCGTGATGATCGAGGCGCAGACCGTGATCCACAGGGAGACGGAGGCCGTGGCGGAGTTCGGCAGGCAGTTGTTGCCGCGCTACGGATCTGGCGCCGGCGGCCCCGAGCTCGAACAGCTGATCCGTGCTCAGGCGGCCAAGCGGGTGGCGCTCCAGTTCGTCCCCGAACGGATCGTCGGTTGGGATCACGGAAAATTCGGCGGGATGTACTAGTCGCCGGGACCGACCTCTCGCTCGGTACGCTCAGCCCGCAATGGAGCACCTCAAGGGCCTGATCCTGTCCGGCGGCAAGGGGACGCGGCTGCGGCCGATCACGCATACCAGCGCCAAGCAACTGGTGCCGGTCGCCAACAAGCCGGTGCTGTTCTACGGCATCGAGGCGATGGCCAAGGCCGGCATTGCCGAGGTCGGCATCATCATCGCGCCGGAGACGGGCGACGAGATCCGCGCGGCGGCCGGGGACGGGTCGCGGTTCGGCGTGAAGCTCACCTACATCGTCCAGGACGAGCCGCTCGGCCTGGCGCACGCGGTGTTGACCGCGGAGCCATACCTCGGGGAGTCGCCGTTCGTCATGTACCTCGGTGACAACCTGTTGCAGGGCGGCATCGCGGACCTCGTCGCGTCGTTCCGCGAGCAGGGGCCGGACGCACTGATCCTGCTGACCCCGGTACCGGACCCCGAGCACTACGGCGTCGCCGAGCTGAGCAACGGCAAGGTGACGCGGCTCGTCGAGAAGCCACCGAATCCGAAAACGGACCTGGCGCTTGTCGGCGTCTACATGTTCACATCGTGCGTCCACGACGCGGCCAAGGCGATCGAGCCCTCGCCGCGCGGCGAACTCGAGATCACCGACGCGATCCAGCGCCTCGTCGATCAGGGGAACCGGGTCGAGCCGCACATCGTCCGCGGCTGGTGGAAGGACACCGGGCGGCTCGAGGACATGCTGGCCGCCAACCGCTCGTGCTCGACACGATCCAGCGCCGGCTGGAGGGAGAGCTCGTCGACTCCAGGTCGACGGTCGGGTCGTGATCGAGCTCGGCGCGCGACTCGAGCGCTGTGCGGTCCGCGGGCCGGCGATCATCGGCGCGGGTGCGCGGCTGACCGACTGCTACGTCGGCCCGTACACCGCGATCGGCGAGGGGTGCACGATCCAGAACGCCGAGGTCGAGCACTCGATCCTGCTCGCCGGCGCGGCGGTCCACGATCTCGACGGCCGGATGGAGTCCTCGCTGCTCGGCCGCAACGTCAAGATCGGCCGCGACCAGCACCAGCCCCGGGCCTACCGATTCCTCGTCGGCGACAACTCCGAGATCGGGATCCTGTGAGCCCGCATGAGCACCGACGCTACGGTGGCGCGAGAAACCTGGTGGGTTTGGCGCTCCTCACGTAGCCGCGGCCGATCAGCTCTCGCGCAGGGTGGCGAACTCGGCCCGCAGGCTCGCGACCGCCGCCTCCAGGGCATCGACGCGGGCCGCGAGCCCGCCGTCGCGCCCCGACACGGAGCCGGAGGGGGCCGACAGAGCGGCCGGCGCCGGGTGCTCCGCATCGCCATCGCCGCCGAGCAGCTGCTCGAAGCGGTCCTCCTCTGGCCAGGACGGCGCTCGAGCCGTCTCGCGTAGCCGCGGTCGATCAGCACTTCCAGCACCCGATCGACCTCGTCCAGCCACCGAGCTGCGCCATCCGCTCGGTCCGCCCCTTCAGCTCGCCCGGGGTCTGGACCCCGGGAGCAGCAGCACAGCGAGGACGGCGAGTTCCTCGCGCCCCAGGCCGAGCGCGTCCTCGGCGAGGTGGCGGTACTTGGCCGCTCGGCTTCCGTGCCCGCTCGTCAGGCGAGCCAGTCCATACCGGGAGAGCCGCTGGGCCGCCTCGCGAACCGTGGCCTCGTCGTAGTCGGTGACCGGATCGCGGTTCGTCGACTGGTTGCAGGCCAGCCTCAGCGCGTTGAGCGACAGCGGATACTCATCGGGCGTCGTCCACCGCTTCTCGATCAGGCAGCCGAGCACCCGCTGCTCGGGCGGGGTCAGCTCCGCGATGTGCATGGCCCCGAGAATAACCCGGCGCGGGGTGTCGGCGCCAGACAGCTAGTGTCGCGAGTCAGAAATTCGGTGACACCGAGAGACGTCACTGGTGGATGGCTGGGGAGGACGCAGGAGGCGACGCGCAGCAGCGCTGCGCGAGCCGACGAGGACCAAGCCAGACGCCGCCAGGGGCAGCTCGAATCCAGCCATCCGATCGCTGACTCGGGACACTCGGGCGCGAGCCGAGAGAGCGCCCACTCGCCGCCCCGGCGCGTGTAGAGCAGCCGGTCATGGAGCCGATCCTCGCGGTGCTGCCAGAACTCGTAGGTCTCGGGGCTCAGGCGAAACAAGCCGTAGCCCTAGGGTGCTGGGAGGTCTTCCCACTCGTACCCACGCGCCGCGAGCTCCGCGACCCGCTGCTCGAGCGCCTTCCGCGGCTGGCGATGGATCGGCTCTGGGGAGAGGCCAGAGCGCTTCAATTCAGCTACCGCGCGCGGTCGGCTGCGCACATACGCCGCCGACTCCTTGACACCCACCCGCTGCACCGGACCTTTGATGCCCGGACCTGCCGTCCGAGGGGATCCCAGTCTGGCTGAACGGCCAGCGCCGCGCGCGGATTGGCGTCGAGCTCGAGGGCCTTCCGGCTCTCGTCGAGCGTGAAGATGACAAACCCGCGCTCGTCGTGCTGCTTGAGCAACGCCGAGTGCCGGCGCAGGGCACCGCCTCCGGGGACGCGGTGGCGAGCACGACCGCCTCCAGCACCCGCACTCCCGCCCCGGCCGCCCGCCTCGAACCAGATCGTGAACTGGCGCAGCGGATCCGGATCGACGTCGACCTCCACGCAGGGGCTGGTGTGAACTTCAGCATCACCGAAATTATCCCGGGGCTCGACCAGCCGGGCATCCTGAGCGCCGCCGAGGTCTAGGCTACGCGTCCCCACCGAGGGGACCTCAAACGTCACGTCCCCGGCTCCGGCGACGTCCACCACTCGCCGTCGCGCCACCCGATCCGGGTCCCGTCGGCCAGCCGGGCCGCCGTCCGGCCGAGCCGCGGCTCGCCCCACAGCGTCGCCACCAGCGGCCGCTCGGACTCCGGCACGTCGCCGAGCCCGCGCGGCGACGTGCTCGGCCGGGTAGGTGACGACGATCGAGCCGGCGCGCACCCAGACCGGGATCCGCTCGAGCGGCGCCGGCGACCACGATCTCGCCGCCGCCGCGCACCCGCTGGCCCGACCAGGTCTCGATCCAGTCGCCGCGCGGCAGCGCCACCTCGCGCTCGCGGGCGCCGTCGTCGAGCACCGGCGCGACCCACAGCGCCGGCCCGTAGCCGTAGGCGTCGGCGATCGTCCAGCCGCGCGGATCGGCGGGATCGATCAGGCACAGCGGCCGGATGATCGGCAGCCCGGTGCGCGCCGCGGTCGCGGCCGCCGCGCGCACGTAGGGGACGAGCTGCTCGTGCAGCAGCACGTAGGCGCGGTACAGGTCGAGCACCCGCTCGCCGTAGTTCCACGGCTCCTGCGGCATCCGCGCGTGGGCGTGCATCAGCGGCGTGAAGCAGCCGAACTGCAGCCAGCGGACCAGCAGCTCCGGCGGGCAGCGCTCGACCAGCCGGTGGCCGAGGTAGCCGCCGACGTCGTGCGACCAGTTCGAGATGCCGCTGCACGCCGCCGCCAGCGTCGCCACCACGAGCACGCGCAGCGACCAGAAGTCCGACGCCTGGTCGCCGCCCCAGGTGCAGCCCGGTCGCCTGCTGGCCGGTCCAGCCGCTGCGCCCGAACAGCACGCCGCTGCCCGGGTGGACCTCGTCGAGCGCGCGCTGCAGGCATGCGCGGTGCAGCCCGCCGAGCGCCCACGCGGCCTCGGCGCCGCGTGCGCCCGTCGGCCAGCCGCACGTCGTCGGGGATGTAGTAGCCGTCGCCGTCGTCGGCCTTGATCCCCTCGACGCCGAGCTCGAGCACCCGCTTGACCTGCTCGCGCCACCACTCGCTCGGCCGCCGGGCTGGTGAAGTCGACCGGCGAGCCGGTCCCCATCCACCACTGCGTCGACGAACGGCTCGCCGTCGGCTCGCGGACGAAGTGGCCCGCCGGCGGCCGCCGGCGCGTAGTTCGGCGCGGGCTCGCGGTGCAGCCGCTCGGACTCGGGCTGGGGCGGGATCTGGCCGTCGCGGGAGTCGAGGTTGACCCACGGCGTCACCCACACGCACCGTGCGCACCCCGTCGGCGCGCAGCGTCGCGATCATCCCCGCGCGCGTCCGGGAACTGGTGCGGGTTGAACTCCCAGGTGTTGTATTGGGTCGCCCACGGCGAGTCGATCACGATCGCGTCGAGCGGGATCCCGTGCGCGGCGGAAGCCGTCGAAGTCGTCGAGCACGTCGTCCTGGTGCTCGTGGACGTCGCGGCTCTTCCAGAAGCCGTAGCCCCACTCGGGCAGCAGCGCCGGGAACCCGGTCAGCCGGCAGAACGCGCGCAGCCGCGCCGCCGGCGTGCGGTGCGCACAGCAGCTCGAGCTCGCAGCGGCCCGGCGCTCGGCGCGGGTCGAGACCGACGATCCGCTCGCCCGCCAGGTCGAAGCGGGTGCCGTTGGCGTCGGTCTGGCACCAGACCGCCGTAGCCGCGGCTCGACAGCAGCCACGGCACCGGCGCGCAGTCGCCCTGCGGGATCCCGCCCGCGGCGAGCATCTCCGGCGGGCAGTCGGGACCGGTGTAGCGGCGGTCGGCGCCGAGCTGGACCGTCCGCCCGGCCTGGTCGAGCTGCGTGCAGTGGCGGGCGCCGAGCCCGACCAAGCGCTCCTCGGAGCGCCGGTCCCAGTCGAGCGCGAGCCGCAGCGGCTGCCCGTCGGCCTCGAGCTCGCAGCGACGATCGCGGTCGCTCGCGGCGAGCGCGACGCCGCAGCCGCGCGCCGCGGCCGCCGCTCGAGCGCCAGCCGCGAGCATCGACCGTCCGAGCTCGCCGAGCTCGACGACCTCGGCGCGGCAGCGCCCGCTCGGCCGGCGCGCAGCTCCTCGCGCGGCGATCACCCCCTCGGTGAACTGGATGAAGTGGTCGTGGACCGCGCCCGTCGGCGACCCACACGCCGCCGGCGCGCAGCAGCCGCCGGCCGGCGCGGCGGACCGTGAAGCGCGAACGGGCGCAGCGCGATCTCGACCCGCAGCTGCGCCGCGCTCGAGCACGACCGGCTCGGCTCAGCGCCGATCGAGGTCGCCGTCGTCGGCATC
This sequence comes from uncultured Solirubrobacterales bacterium, assembly GCA_963810015.1. Classification (GTDB taxonomy): domain Bacteria; phylum Actinomycetota; class Thermoleophilia; order Solirubrobacterales; family Solirubrobacteraceae; genus Palsa-465. The sequence continues at coordinate 90,232 of CAWEMC010000022.1, read as the reverse complement.
GCGCCGCAATGGTTCTCGACATCGGCCGCGCGGTCCATGCACCGCGTTCACGGAATGGTCACAGGACGTGAGCCCGTTCTTCACAGAGCGCGCCGCGTTTGCAGGTCAATGCTGTAGAGCCATGAACGAAACGAGCCGCGCCGACATGCACGTCCACTCGACGGCATCGGAGCTGTCGAAGCTGGGGATCCAGCGCTCGCTGCACCTGCCCGAGTGCGCCACCGCGCCCGAGGAGGTCTACGAGCTCGCCAAGCGCCGCGGGATGGACTTCGTGACGATCACCGACCACGACACGATCGCCGGCGCGCTCGACGCTCGCGCACCTGCCCGACACGTTCATCTCCGAGGAGCTGACCGTCTGGTTCAAGGGCGAGCCGCAGGCCGTGCACGTGCTCTGCTACGGGATCACGCCCGACGACCACGAGTGGCTGCAGGCCCACAACGACGACGTCGAGGCGTGCGCGGAGTACCTGCACGCGCACGAGATCACCGCCGCGCTCGCGCACCCGTTCTACGCGGTCGAGGCGCCGCTGACCGCCGCGCCACCGCCGCCGCCTCGCGCAGCTGTTCCCGATCTGGGAGACCCGCAACGGCTCGCGCGCCAAGGAGCTCAACCTGCCGGCGTTCGTCTACATCGAGACCCACGGGGGCACCGCGATCGGCGGCTCCGATGACCACGCCGGAATCGACATCGGGCGCACGTTCACCGAGACGCCCGCGGCGGCGACGCCCGCGGAGTTCCTGGCCCACATCCGCGCCGGCGACGCCGGCGCCCACGGCGACCAGGGCAGCGCCGCGAAGTGGACCCACGCCGCGATGGCGCTGGCGATCCGCGTCGCTCGGCGACGGCGACGGCGCGGCGCGGCCCGACCCGGCGGCGGTGCTGAAGATCGTCGAGCGCGTGATGCGCGAGGGCGACGTCCGCCACGGCGCGGCCGGCGCCGACCTCGGCCCCGAGGACGCGCTCGCGCTGCTGCGCGCGTGGCTCGCAGTCGATGGACCTCGAGATCGACGAGCGCGAGCTGCTCGACGCTGCTCCAGGACGGCGAGCTCAGCCACGCCGACCTCTACCGCCGCGCGCGCCGGATCCACGAGCGCAAGCTCGCCGGCGCGGTCGACGAGATCGTGGCGATGACCGAGCGGCGGCGAGCTGCCGACCTCGGCAGCGGCGCGCGCTGACGCTGTTCGACGCCTGCATCCCGGCGATCCCGTACGCCGCCGCGGCCGCGTTCCTCGGGCGCGAGAAGCCCAAGCTGACCCGCAGCGACGGCGACCGGCCGCGGGTCGCGCTGGTCGCCGACGGGCTCGGCGGGATGCACGGCGTCACCCACACGATCCAGCAGATCCGCGACCGCGGCGTGCCCGGCTTCGAGGTCGAGGTGATCGGCACCGACGCCGACGTCGACCGGCGGCTGAGCGCGGTCGCCGAGATCGACGTCCCCTTCTACCGCGGGCTGAAGATCGGCGTCCCGAGCGTGCCGGCGATCGTCGACGCGCTCGCCGAGGGCCGCTACGACCTCGTCCACCTGTGCTCCCCCGGGCCCGGCCGGGCTCGGCGCCTGGCTGCTGGCCCGGGTGCTCGAGCTGCCGGTGGTCGGCAGCTACCACACCGAGCTCGCCGCCTACGCCGGGCTGCGCACCGGCCAGGCGCACCTCGAGGCGCTCGCCGACGATCGCGCTGGCGACGTTCTACGGCGCCTGCGACGTCGTCCTCTCGCCGAGCCCGGCCAGCGACGAGCGGCTCGACCGAGCTCGGGATCGCGCGCCGACCGGATCGGCCGCTGGGATCGCGGCGTCGACCTCGAGCGGTTCGACCCGGCGCTGCGCGACGCCGGGCGCTGCTCCCGGGCGAGATCAACGTCCTCTACGCCGGCCGGCTGACCAAGGAGAAGGGCGTCGAGCTGCTGGCCGACGCGTTCCTGGCCGCCCGCTGCGCGCGATCCGCGGCTGCACCTGGTGCTCGCCGGCGGCGGCCCCGAGGAGGACGCGCTGCGCGAGCGGCTCGGCGACGCACGCCACGTTCCTGGGCTGGCTCGGCGGCGACGACCTGGCCCGCGCCTACGCGAGCGCCGACGTGTTCCTGTTCGCCAGCCGGACCGACACGTTCGGCCAGGTGATCCTCGAGGCGCAGGCGAGCGGGCTGCCGGTCGTCGCGGTCGCCGAGGGCGGCCCGGCGTCGCTGATCGAGCACGGCGAGACCGGGCTGCTGGCCGCCGGCCGACGCCGAGGCGCTCGCCGACGCGCTGCGTCGCGCTCGTCCAGCGGCCGCTGCTCGCGCGAGCGGCTGCGCGCGCGGCGCTGGCCGCGGTCCGCGGACCGCACCTGGGAGGCGTCGCTCGAGCGGCTCGCCGCGCGGCTACCGGCTCGCGCTCGAGCGCGCGGCGGCGCCGGTCGGTCGCCTGACCGCAGCAGCTCGCGTAGCATCGCGCGCGTGCGATCACCGACGCCGTCATCCCCGTCGCCGGCCTCGGCACGCGGCTGCTGCCCGCGACCCGCTCGCAGCCGAAGGAGATGCTGCCGGTGGTCGACAAGCCGGTGGTCCAGTACGTGGTCGAGGAGCTGGTCGCGCGCCGGGCATCGCGCGGCGTGCTGTTCGTCACCGGACGGCGCAAGCGCGCGATCGAGGACCACTTCGACGCCGACCCCGAGCTCGACGCCGAGCCGCTGATCGACCCGCGCACCGGGCTGCAGATCCTGTACACGCGCCAGGCGCGCCCGGCCGGGCTCGGCGACGCGCTCCGCTACGGCGACGGCGTTCGCGGGCGAGCGACGGCGATCGGTCGTGCGCGCTCGGCGACGCGATCATCGACGCCGCCGCCGGCGGCCGCGCCGGGGATCGTTCCGCCGGCTGATCGAGGCCTACGAGCGCGAGCGGCGCCGGCGGCGGCGCTCGCGGTCGCGGAGGTGCCCGACGAGGCCGTCTCGCGCTACGGGATCGTCGATCGGCTGCCGGGCGCCGGCGGCGACCGTTCGAGGTCGACGCGACGTGGTCGAGAAGCCGGACCCGGCGCGCCGTCCGAGCCGCATCGCGTCGCTGGGCCGCTACGTGCTCGGCCCGGCGGTGTTCGAGGCGCTGCGCGAGACCCGTGCCCGACGCGTCGCGGCGAGGTGCAGCTCGACCGACGCGCTGAGCGCGTGATCGAGCGCGGCGGCCGCGTCGTCGCGGTCCCGCTCGGCGACGGGCGAGCGCCGGCACGACATCGGCACGGTCGAGAGCTACTGCGCCGCGTTCCTCGAGCACGCGCTGACGCGACCCGCGCTTCGGCGCCGCGCTGCGCGCCCAGGCCGCCGCGCTGCTCGATGGCAGACGCTGGCGCGGGGCGCGGCGCCGCGCTCCGCGCGCGCGGCGCTGGCCGGCAACCCGTCCGACGGCTACGGCGGCGCGGTGCTGGCGGTGACGCTCGACGAGCTGCGCGCGAGGCGCGTGGCCACGCCGGCGGCGACGCGCGCGCGTCGACGCCCGCCGAGCGAGCTGGTCTGCGGCGACCGTGCGCGCGCTTCGCGCGCGAGCTCGCTCGCGGGCCGCGCGCGGCGACCGCGGTCACGTGGCGCACCTCGATCCCGCGCGGGGTCGGGCTCGGCGGCTCGAGCGCGATCGTGATCGCCACGCTGCGCGCGCTGTGCGAGCTGCACGGCGTCGCGCTCGCACCGCGACGCGACTCGCCGCGCTCGCGCTCGCCGTCGAGGTCGAGGACCTCGGGATCGCCGCCGGGCTCCAGGACCGGGTCGCCCAGGCCTACGGCGGGCTGACGTTCATGGACTTCGCGCGCGCCCGGCGCGCTACGAGCCGCTCGATCCGGCGCTGCTGCCGCCGCTGGTCGTCGCCTGGCGCGCGCGACGCGGCCGCGGACTCGGGCGCCGTCCACGCCGACCTGCGCGCGCGCTTCGACGCGCGGCGAGCGAGTCGGTCGTCGACGCGATGGGCGAGCTGCGCCGCCACGGCCGCGCACGAGCCGCGCGCGGCGCTGCTCGAGCCGGCGACCACGGACGCTTCGCGCCTGCGTCGACGCGAGCTTCGACGCCCGCGCGGCGGATGCTGCCGCTCGATCCCGCGCCACGTCGAGATGTATCGAGTCGCCCGCGCCGCCGGCGCCGCGCGCCAACTACACCGGCTCGGGCGGCGCGATCGTCGCCGTCTGCCGCGATGAGGCCCATCGGGAAGCGGTCGCCGGGCAGCTGAGGTCCGCGGGCTGTGGCGTCGTCCTGCTGCAAGGAGGCGCCACCGTGCCGCCGAATCCCGTCACGTGAGCACGAACCGGCTCGAAGCGTTCTCCGACGGCGTCCTCGCGGTCGCGATCACGCTGCTCGTTCTGGACATCGGCGTCCCGCCCGTCAGACCGAACGAAACGCTTGCCCACGCGCTCGTGCATCAGTGGCCCCACTACGCCGCGTACGTCACGTCGTTCCTCACGATCGGGATCATCTGGATCAACCACCACGCGATGATCGGCCGGCTGCGGGTGACCGATCACGCCATCCTGGGGCTCAACCTGTTACTGCTGATGAGCATCGCCATTCTGCCGTTCGCGACCTCGCTGATGGCGGCGTATCTGAAGGAGAGCCGCGGCCAGCACCTCGCCGCCGGGGTGTACGCCGGCGCGTTCACCGTGATGGCGTTCTTCTTCGTGCTCCTCCAGCGCCACATCCTGCTCCGCAAGGCGCACATGCTCACGTCCGAGCTGCCGGAGGAGCGCCGGAAAGAGATTCTGCGCCGGTCGATCCGTGGCGTCGGGCCCTACATCGTCGCCATCGTCGTCGCCATCTTCTCCGCCTACGCGTCGCTCGCGATCTGCGCGGCGATCGCCGTCTATTACGCGCTCCCGATCGCCAGCGGTGGCGCCGCGAGTGGGTCGGACTTCTAGGTCGTCGACTCTCAGCAGCCCCGATTGGCGGGCGACCCGGTAAACGGCAGCAGGGAAGGAGGGTGGGTGAGGGGCGGTCGCGGATCGCCAGAGGCCGAGTTCGACCCGCTCCTGCGGCCAAACCCGCGGCTTTGTGGCGAGAGTGTCAAGGAAAACCTGCATAGCACGTCAACACCGGCGCCAGACCTGAGCCCTGTCGTATTACGCACGCTCTTCATGTATAGCTCAACAGGCCTCGCCATTCCGGCCGGGATTGTCGTGCTATGCAGGTTTCTGGACGGGCGCGATGGCGCCCGCTCCCTCCCCCTCCCCAGCGCCGTTACAAGGGCCGACGCGAATCGGCGCGGCGGGCGCTCAAACGCGCCTACCCAGCCGCCCGCCACCGGTGGCGCCACGAGCGCACCAGACCCTCAGTGCTGGTAGCGCCACACCGCCGCGACCTCGACCGCGAGGATCACGCCTAGCAAGTAGACGGACGTCCCCCACGCGATGTACGCCCGCCGCGCCCGCGGATAGAGGCGGCTCTCGGGGCTCCGGCCCGTGGAGATCGCCACCGGGATCAGGAACCCCACCCCGGACGCCAGCAGCAACCACGGGCTGAGCTCGCCGAGCACGTAGCTGAGGTTCCAGTGGAACGAGACGAGGATGCTCGCGAGGACGTTGTGCCAGAGCGCCAGCGGGACGATCGCCAGCGCGAGCAGCCACACGAACGCCACGGCCGTCGCCACGCGACCCTCCGCTAGGGCGCCCGCCCACCGCTAGTCGGCGACAGCGCGCGCTCGACGCCGGCGCCGGCTCCCGGGGCGGCCTGGCGCGGCCGATCCGCAGTGGCGCCGGCGAGGCTCTCCTGGAGGAGCGCCTTCAGGATCTCCAGCTCGCGCTCGGTCGCCAACCGTGGCCGGTGCGCGCGCCCGAACGAATCCCACGCGCGCGGGAAGGTCCCCACCTGCGCCCGGCCGCCGCGCCGGTGCGCCGCGAGCATCGGGCACATCCGGCCGCGCCGATCGGTGTAGGCGCCGATGATCAGCTCCTCCGTCTCGGTGGCGTCGAGCATCGCCCGGCGCGTCCCGCTGGGCAGCTCCGCGATCGCCCGGCTCAGCGCCTGCGCCCGCCTGCGCCCCCGACGCTCAGCCATCCTCGACCACACGCAAGAATCGTACCCCCGCGCAGGCGCCCCGAACACGAAAACTGCAGATCCCTTACCGTACGCGGTGTGTGCCATCTGTTTGGTCTGAGCGCCGGGGCTCAGCGGGTGACCGCCACGTTCTGGCTGCTCGACGCGCCCGACTCGCTGCGCGAGCAGAGCCACCGCGAGCCCGACGGCACGGGGATCGGCTACTTCGACGCGAGGGTCCACCCCCGGGTCGACAAGCAGCCGCTGGCCGCGTTCGAGGACAAGGCGTTTGCGCGCGAAGCGAGGACGATCGAGTCCACGACGTTCGTCTCTCACATTCGCTTCGCCTCGACCGGCGCGCTCGAGCGTCGCAACACCCACCCGTTCGAGCAGCAGGGGCGAGTGTTCGCCCACAACGGCGTCGTCCAGGACCTGCCGACCCTCGAGCGACGGATCGGCAAGAGGATGGATCTCGTTCAGGGCGACACCGACTCGGAGCGCCTGTTCGCCTTGATCACGACCGAGATCGACAAGCACGACGGCGATGTCGAGGCCGGGATCACCGCCGCGATCACATGGGTCGCGGCCAACCTCCCGCTCCTGTCGCTCAACTTCGTGATGATCGAGCAGGACGAGCTATGGGCGCTCAGATACCCGGACGTGCACGACCTGTACCTGCTCGAGCGACCGGCGACCGGTGAGCCGCTCCACCACGTCTCGAGCCATGGCACGCAGATTCACTCCGACCACGCCGCCGAGCGCGACACCGTCGTGCTCGCGACGGAGCTGCTCGACCAGGACCCAGGCTGGAGGGCGCTGAGCTCAGGCGAGCTCGTCCACGTCACGCCCGCACTCGAGGTCGTGCGGCGAACCGTGATCGACGGGCCGCCGGCGCACCTCCTGAACCTCGCGGACCTCGAGGCGCGCGCCCGCGCCTCGCAGGCCTGAGCTCACTGGACGCTTGACGGTTTGATCGCGCCCCAGTGCGCCTCGATTCCCGTGGCGGGCGCGGGCATCCCCAGGTAATAGCCCTGGGCCATCCGGCAACCGAGCCGCAGCAGCTCGCGCTCCTGATCCTCGTTCTCGATCCCCTCGACGATCACGCTCATCCCGAGCGCCTTTCCGAGCGCGATGATCCCTTCCAGGAGCTCCTCCGCGACCGAATCGCCCGGGATCCCGTGCATGAAGCTGCGGTCCGTCTTCAGCACGGTGAACGGCATCGAGCGCAGTCGCGACAGGGAGCTATAGCCGGTGCCGAAATCGTCGAGCGAGAGGACGCAGCCGGCTTGGCGCAGGGCGTCGAGCGTCGGCGACACCTCCTCGAGGGAGATCGGGCTCGTCTCGGTGATCTCGGCGACCAACCGCGTCAGGTCCGCGTCGTATCGCTTCGCGGTCTCGACCACGAACTCGGCGAAGTCCGCCCGCTGGAGCTGGCGCGCGGGGATGTTGAAGCTGACCTTCGGCTTGAACCCACGGCTGCCCCACTCGGCGGTCTGGCGGCAGACCTCGGTGAACACCCACTCGGCGATCTCCACCACCAGCGAGGTCTGCTCCACGAACGGCAGAAACGCCCCCGGAAGCAGCAGGCCGCGATCGGGATCGCGCCATCGCAGGAGCGCCTCGAGCGCGCACAGCCGGTTGTCGTCCCCGATGTCGACGACCGGCTGGTAGAAGAGCTCCAGCTCGCCCTTCGACAGCGCGCGCCGCGTCCGCAGCGTCGACTCGAGCTCCAGCACCGAGTGGGCCCCGGGCTGATCGAACATCGCCAGCTGGCCGCGGCCGCGGCGTTTGGCCAGGAACATCGCCTGGTCGGCGTGGTCGACGAGCTCGTGGTGGCTCGCGGCGTCGAGCGGGAAGATGCTCGCGCCCAGCGAAACGCTGATCTCGAACGAGCAGCGCTGCACGGTGAACGGCTCCTGGAGCGCCGCCAGGACCCGGCGGCCGATCTCCTCGGTGGCCCGCTTCGCGCCGGCCGGGTCGTGCGGGAGGTCGTCGACGAGCAGCAGGAACTCATCGCCGGCATGGCGCCCCACCTCCACGTGGGACTGGCCGAGCGAGCGCAGCCGGTTCGCCACCAGCGCCAGCAGCTCGTCGCCCGCCGCGTGCCCGAGCGTGTTGTTGACCCGCTTGAAGGAGTCGATGTCGATCACGAGGAGCGCGGCGCTGCGGGCTTCCCGCCGGCTGCGCGCGACCGCCGCCTCGATCCGGTCCGCCATCGCGATCCGGTTCGGCATCCCCGTGAGGTGATCCCGGTAGGCGAGCCGGCGCAGCTCGAGCTCAGTCCGGGTCCCCACAGCCCTATCTGTCGCCCTCGCGTCGCTCATAGGCAGATGGGAAACATGACGGCTCAAACCTCCACGTCTATCAATGCACTAATTTTGCAGACTTTCCACAAGTCGACCGTAAGCTTCCGGTCGCCGAGTGCGCAGGAAAGGGAACAACTCGAGCCAATCTCGGCGCTGGTCGAGGTCGAGGTCGGCCACGAGCACGGCCGGCTGATCGCGCGGCGCCTGGACCAGGATTCGGCCGTAGGGGTCGGAGATGAAGCTCGATCCGTAGAACGTCAACGGGTCCTCGAAGCCGATCCGGTTGATCGCGATCATGAAGGTGCCGTTCGCGATCCCGTTGGCGACGATCACCTGCTGCCACAGCGGCTCGGTGTCGAAGTCGGGGTGGTCCGGCTCCGAGCCGATCGCCGTCGGGTAGATCAGCACCTCGGCGCCCGCGAGCGAGTAGCCGCGGGCGAGCTCCGGAAACCACTGGTCCCAGCACGTCGGGCAGCCGAGCTGGGCCGGGCCGGCCTCGGTCTCGAGCACGGTCAACGGAAACGGATCGCCGTCGGCGGGTCCGGGCCGGAAGTAGCGGTCCTCGTAGTAGCCGGCGGTGACCGGGATGTGCAGCTTGCGCGTCCGGGACACGATTCGGCCGTCCGGCGCGACGACGATCGCCGTGTTGTAGCCGAGCCCGTCCGGCCCGTCGGCGCGCTCGTAAAGCGACGCGTGCACGTGGGCCCCGGTCTCGCCCGCGAGCCGGCGCGCGAACGTCGCGGTGCGCCCCGTCTCGAGATCCTCGGGCGTCGCCCCAGCCGCCGTCGGGCCGTCGGGCGTTACCGCGAAGTACCTCGACAACGTCAGCTCCTGCAGGCAGACGATCCGTGCGCCCTCCGCGGCGGCCATCCGGATTCCGGCGGCGAGCGCCGCCTCGTGCTCGTCGGGGTCGGGGTGCCAGCGCTCCTGGACCAGCCCCGCGCGGAGCGGCGGCCGGGAAGCCGGTTGGGTCCGCGCCGGCGAGGGCGGCGGTGGATACGCGGTGAGTAGTCGTAGTTCTTCAGCCATGTTTGATCGGGACCTGTTGGGTTATGCAATGGGGGCCGCCGCCACCGTAGGCGAGCACGGCTCCCGGCACCGGCACGACCTCGTGGTCAGGGTAGGCCCCATCGATCACCGACAGCGCCTCGGCGTCGGTCGGAGCGCCCGTGACCGGCACGATCACGGCGTGGTTGCACAAATAGAAATTCAGGTAGCTGACGGCGATCGGCTCGCCCGCCACCGTGTCGTACGCCAGGAACGGGAGCTCGACGACGTCGATCCCGGCGTCCCGGAGACGGGCGCTGTTCTCCTGGCAGTTTTCGTAGTTCGGATTGTCCGGACCGACCGTCTGCAGCAGCGCCTCGCCCGGTGCGACGAACGAGGCGATCAGGTCGACGTGGCCGTCGGTATCGCGGTCCTCGACCAGTCCCTGTCCGAGCCAGACGATCCGCTGCACGCCGAGGTGATCCCGGAGCGCCTGTTCGATCTCCTCGCGCGACAGCGACGGATTGCGGTTCGGGTTCAATAGACACTGCTCGGTCGTGAGCAGCGTCCCGGCGCCGTCGGTCAGGATCGAGCCGCCCTCGAGCACGATCGGCGCTGGGATCACGTCGTCGCCGAGCTGCGCCGCGATCAGGCCGCCCACGGCGGCATCGCGGTCCCACGGCGGGAACTTCTCTCCCCATGCGTTGAACCGGAAGTGGACGGCGACGCGCCGGCCGTCGTCGCCGTAGACGTAGATCGGCCCGCAGTCCCGCAGCCACGAGTCGTCGAGCGGCAACTCGACGATGTCGACGCCCTCTCCACACGCGGTCCGCGCCCGCGCGGGATCCTCGCCCGGATTGGCGATCATCGTCACCGGCTCGAACGCGGCGACCGCGTTCGCGACCGTGGCGTAGTCCGCTCGCGCCTGGTCGATGGTCTCGCCCCACAGCTCGAGCCGGCACGGCCATCCCATCAGCGTCCGGTGGTGGGGTTCCCATTCAGCCGGGGCGCGCATTGGGTCCGAGCCTACATGCTGTTCGGGTGGGCGCATGCGCCCACCCGCGGATCGGCGCATGCGCCGATCCGGACCCGGCCGCAGCCGGATGACTCCAGCGCGTTCCGATCAAGTGAGGCCGGATGCCGAACGGGACGGGCTGGAGGGCCGGGTCTTCCTACCTACTGAGGTGCATCCGGTGCGCCACCGCGGCCGCCTGCGTGCGACTGCTGACGCCGAGCTTCGCGAGGATCCGCGAGACGTGGACGCTCGCGGTCTTCTCGGCCATGAACAGCGCCGTCCCGATCTGGCGGTTGGTGGCGCCCTCGGCGATCAGGGCGAGCACCTGCCGCTCCCGCGCGGTCAGGCCGAAGGGGTCGTCTGTCGGGCCGTCGCCGTTTGACGGCTCGCGGCCATCGGACCCGACCTCGAGCTCGAGCCGCGCGCGATCGCGGAGGCCCGACACCTCCCCCACCAGCCACGCCGCTCCGAGGCGCTCCGCCGTTTCGAGGGCGACGCGTGCCGGCTCGACCGCCGCCGCGCGGTCCCCGGCTTCGACGTACGCCTCGGCCTCGCGCCACCGGACAAGGGCAGCGAGGTACGAGCGGCCCATCGCCTCCCACTCGCGCGCCGCCCTGGCGTACAGCTTCGGGTCGTTACGCCCGCGGGCCCGGGCCAGGTCGGCCGCGGCGACCGCGTTCCAGGCGCGCTCGACGGGGCCGCCTTCCTGCGCGATGGCGCGCAGCCGCTGGATGTGGATCCGGGCCCGCGCGAGCGCGTCGCGCTCTTCGCGCTTCTCGCGCAGGTCGCGGGCGCGCTGCGCGAAGTCCGCCTCGACACGGGCGCCCACCGCGGTCACACGCGCGATGCGCGCCACGTCGTCGGTGCAGAGCTCGATCCGATCCAGCGCATGCTGCACCGCGGCCCGCGCCCCGGCCAGATCGCCCTGGCGCCGGCGCAGCTCGCCCAGCAGCGAGCCCAGCGAGGCGATCCACTGCGGCTCGGATGAGCGCTCGACCAGCGGCTCCGCCTCCTCGAGGAGCCGGCCCGCCCGCTCGTCATCGCCCTCTCCGAGCGCGAGCTCGGCCTCGCGCAACAGCCGGAAGATCAGCACGATGCCGGTGAGCTGCGCGGGCGGCAGCCCAAGATTCGCGCGGGCCTCCTCCCACTCTCCCGCCTCGACCTCCAGCTCGGACAGCGTCAGCATCATCCACTGCCGGCTGATCGGCAGACGGCGCGGCACCGCCGCGAGGCCCTCCTTCACCGTCTCGATCGCCTCACGGGTCCGGCCTCTGAGGTTGAGCATGTCGGCGAGGTTCGAATACGCCTCGGCGAGTCCATCCACGTTGTCGGTCTCGCGGGCGATCTCGATCGCCCGGCGCAGGCAGGCGACGCCCTCGTCGACGTCGCCCAGCGCGATCTGGGTGATCCCCAGCGTGTTCAGGACCTCCATCTCGGCGGCGCGGTCGCCCACGGCGACCGCGAGCTTCAACGCCTCCTCGCCGTCGGTCAGCGCGCCGCCGAAGCGCCCGCGGAGGAACCTAGTCCGAGCTAGGAATGCGAGCACCGAGGCCCGCTCCCGGCTCTCGCCATCCGGAAGCATGTCGAGCGCCCGCTGCGCCGTCTCCACGCCTTCCAGACCGCGGTTGAGCTGCCACTGGGTGCTCGCCAGGCGCGCCAGGACCGACGCGTAGCGCCGCGGGTCGCTGTCGGCGTCGAGCTCCTCGAGCGCGCTCTCGAACAGCACCTCGGTGCGGCTGCGGTCATCGGCGACGCAGTGGGCGCCCCCCGCGAGCAGCAGCAGGTCAACGTGATCGAGATCGAAGGTCCTCTCCTCATCCGGCACCCGCGGCCAAAGCTGTAGCGCGCGCTCGGCGAGGTCGGCGGCCTCGCCATAGGCGTGAACCTTGCGCGCCGCCACCGCGGCGCGTACGGTCGCGCGCAACGCCGCCGGCTGGTCCATCGCGGAGGCGTAGTGGCTGGCCACCATCGTCGCCCGCTCGACCTCCCGCTCGTCGCTGGCCGGCTCGCCCTGCTCGAGGAGGCGCGCCAGCGCGAGATGGAGCTCCACCCGCTCGCCCGGGAGCAGGTCGTCGTAGACCGCTTCGCGCAGCAGCGCGTGTCTGAATGTGAACGCGCCGCCCGAGACCGTCACGAGCACCTGCTCGGCGACCGCCGCGCGGAGGGCCTCATGCAGAGCGCTTGACTCGATCCTGGTCACCTCGGCCAGCATCGCCTCATCGAGCCGCCGTCCCACGGCGATCGCGCGCGCCGCGCGCTTGGCGTCCGCCGGCAGACGCTCGATCCGGAGCAGGAACGCGTCGCGCAGGCTCTGCGGGGCGGCGCCCCGGCCGTCGAGCCCCGCCGCGAGCAGCTCCTCTGTGTACAGCGGGTTGCCCTCGCTGCGGGCGAACAGCCGCTCGACGAGATCCGCGCTCGGCGCGTCGCCGAGGATGTCGGCGAGCGCCTCGGTGAGCTCTACGCGGTCGAAAGGCGCCAGCTCGATCCGGCGGGCACGCTCGAGTCGCTCGAGCTCGCTCAGCAGCGGGCGCAGGGCGTGACGGCGGTGCAGCTCGTCGCTTCGATACGTGAGGAGCAGCATCACGCGCTCCTGCCGGAGGCTCCGGGCGAGAAAGGAGACGAACGTGCGGGTCGAGCGATCCGCCCAGTGCATGTCCTCGAGAATCAGGACCAGCGGGGACGATTCGCTGAGCAGGTCGAGCAGTTCGAGCAAGGCCTCGAACAGGCGCAGCTGGGCGGACGGGTCGTCCCGCTCGGCCACCGGCCCCCCGTTGTCGAGTCCGGGTAGCAGGCCCGCCAGCTGGGCGCGGCTCCCCGCGCTCAGCTCGCGCAGCGCCGGATGGCGCTCGCGCACGAGCGGGCGCAGCGCCCCCAGGACGGGCGCGTACGGCAGCTCGCCATCGCCCTCGTCGACGGCGTCACCGCGGAGAACGAGGGCGCCATCCTCCATTCGCCGCTCGAGCTCGGTGACGACCCGCGTCTTGCCGACGCCGGATTCGCCGCCGAGCAGAACCAGGACCGGCCGGCTATCGGCCGCTTCCCGCGACGCCAGCTCCAGTTCCGCCAGCTCGCCGACGCGACCAACGAAGCGTGTGCTCGTGAGCCTCGCGTGCATGTCCGAAGTATCGCGAGAAGACAAGCTGAGTTCGACGCCGGCGCCGTGCATGACTCGCGCGCTGCTCAATCTCGCCGTTGCGGCGGAGCTCCTCGGCCCTCGCCGCCGCGATTGCGCTGCTGATGTGGGGGTGCATTCTGTGCTCCTCTCAGTGAAATCCATCTGCGATGAGGATGGACTGAGACGCGCGGTCGCACATCGGGAGAATGGAGCCGATCGCGGGGGGCAATGCCTTAGTTGGGTGGGGGCGACCCCTTAGGTGGCGCCGGCGGCTTTGGCTGGTCGGGCGGCTCGGTAAAGGCGGCAGGGAAAGGGGTGGGTGAGGGCTTGATGCGGGTCGCCGGAGTCGGTGGTCGACCCGGTCCTGCGCCCAAATCCGCGACTTTGTGGCGAGACCGTCACGGGAAACCTGCATAGCACGTCAACACTGGCGCCAGACCCGAGCCCTGTCGAGCTATGCATGAAGAGCATGCATAACACGACAGGGCTCGCCATTCCGGCCGAGATTGTCGTGCTATGCAGGTTTCTTGGACGGGTGCGATGGCGCCCGAGCGCCGTTTACCGCGCCACCCGACCCGCCCGCGCCAGCGCGCCTAGTTCGTGAAGTCCGGGCGATCCTCGCCGGCGCTCGCCGGCGACGTCTCCGAGCGCGTGGCGGTCGCGACCTCGTCCGCGGTGACGTTCTGCGGGTGATGACAGGCGGCGAGGTGGCCGTCGGCGTACTCGGTGAGCTGGGGCTCGACCTGGCGGCAGATGTCGGTGGCCCGGGGGCAGCGGGTGTGGAAGCGGCAACCCGACGGTGGACGGATGGGGTTGGGGGGCTCGCCACCGATCACCTGGCGGGTGCGGGCGCGGTTCTCGACCGGGTCCGGGATCGGGATCGCGCTCAGCAGCGCCGACGTGTACGGGTGGATCGGCTTGGTGTAGAGCTCCTCGGCGGGCGAGACCTCCATCAGCTTGCCGAGGTACATCACGACGATCCGGTTCGAGACGTGGCGGACGACGCTGAGGTCGTGGGCAACGAACACGTACGAGAGGTGGAACTCGTCCTGGAGCTCGTCGAGCAGGTTGATCACCTGCGCCTGGATCGAGACGTCCAGCGCCGACACGGGCTCGTCGAGCAGCAGCAGCTGCGGGTTCATTGCCAGCGCTCTCGCGATCCCGATCCGCTGGCGCTGGCCGCCGGAGAACTCGTGCGGAAAGCGGCCCAGGTGCTCGGGATGCAGCCCGACCCGCTCGACGAGCTGACGGCTCTCCGACTCGATCTGGTCCCTCCGCACGCCCCGGATCCGCAGTGGCGTTGACAGGATCTGGGCGACGCGCTTGCGCGGATTCAACGATGCCTGCGGGTCCTGGAAGACCATCTGCATCTCCCGCCGGATCGGCTCGAGGTCCTTCCGGCCGGCGGTCGTGATGTCCTTGCCGCGGAAGCGGATGCCGCCGCCGGTCGAGTCAATCAGCCTGACCAGAGTCCGGATCAAGGTGGTCTTGCCGCACCCCGACTCGCCGACGATCCCGAGCGTCTCCCCTTCCTCGAGCTCAAACGTTACGTCGTCGACGGCGTGCACCTGCCCGATCTTGCGGTCGATGATCAGCCCCGACTTGATCGGGAACAGCACCTTGAGGTGGTCGACCTCGAGCAGTTGCCCGCCGTTGCGCCGCTCCTCGATCTCCGCTGCCGGCCCCGTCTCCGCCGGCGGCGCTGTCTCCGCGCCCGGCGCCTCCTCGGACGAGCCGCCGACGCTCACGAGATCACCGTCTCGCCGGCGGCCAGCCCGATCTGGTCGCCGACTTGCCGCAAACGCCGCTTCTGCTCGACATCGAGCCAGCAGCGATCGAGATGGTCCGGCGCCTCGGCGAGGCGAGAGGCGAGCTCGGGGACCTCGCGGCAGCGATCGAACTCGTGCGGGCAGCGCGGCCGGAAATGGCAGCCCGTGGGCGGCTTCAAGAGCGACGGTGGCAGTCCCGCGATCGCCGGCAGGCGTTGCCCGCGGTCGCGGTCGACCCGCGTGATCGAACCCAGCAGACCCCACGTATAGGGGTGCTGTGGGTCGTAGAAGATCTCATCGAGCGTCCCCTGCTCGACGACGCGGCCGGCGTACATCACGACGACCCGGTCGGCGATGTCCGCGACCACGCCGAGATCGTGGGTGACGAGGATGATTCCCGCCCCCGTCTCGGATCGAAGTTGCCGAAGCTCGTCCAGGATCTGCGCCTGGATTGTGACGTCGAGCGCGGTCGTCGGCTCGTCGGCGATCAGCAGCTTGGGCGAGCACGACAGTGCCATCGCGATCATCACGCGCTGGCGCATTCCGCCGGAGAACTCGTGCGGGTAGGACCGCAGGCGGTCCGCAGCGCGCGGGACTCCGACCCGCTCCATCAGCTCGACGGCGCGGTCCATCGCCTCGGACTTGGAGACCTCGCTGTCGTGGACGCGGATCTGCTCGACGATTTGTTTGCCGATCCGGTACACGGGGTTGAGCGAGCTCATCGGGTCCTGGAAGACCATCGCGATCCCGGCTCCGCGGATCTTTTGAAGCTCGTCCTCTGGTGCGGTGACCAGATCCTGGCCATCGAACGTCGCCGAACCTCCGAACTTCGCGTTGGGCCCGCGGGTCAAACCCATCAACGTCATCGCGGTCACCGACTTCCCAGACCCGGACTCGCCGACGATCGCGACGACCTCGCCGCTGTCGACCCCGAACGAAACCCCATCGACCGCCTGAACCGTGCCATCCTCGGTCGCGAACGATACGTGCAGATCGTCGACCTCGAGCAGGGCTCCGTCCCGCGCTCCGTCGCTCATGTCAGGCGGATCCGCGGATCGAGGTACGCGTAGAGGATGTCGACCAGCGCCGCGAACAGCACCACGAAGAAGGCGGTAAGCATCACGATCACCAGGATCGGGATGATGTCGAGCCGGCCGATCGAGTCGCGCGCGAGCTCCCCAACCCCGTGCAGGCCGAAGACCGACTCGGTCAGGATCGCGCCGCCGCCGATCACGGCCGCCATGTCGAGCCCCCACAGCGAGATGATCGGGATCAGGCTGTTACGTAGGACGTGCCGCATCAGCACCTGGCGCTCCGAGAGCCCCTTCGCCTTGGCCGTGCGGACGTAGTCCTCGTTGATGGTGTCGAGGATCGTCGAGCGTAGGACGCGGGAATAGAAACCGATGAACAGCACCGACAGCGTGAACCAGGGCAGGATCAGATGCACGAACCACTGCCACGGGTCCGAGGTGAACTTCACGTATCCCTCCAGGGGGAAGATGTTCGCCTTGTAGCCGAGGTAGTACAGAAGCACCGCACCGAGGAAGAACGGCGGGAACGAAACCCCGAGCATCGACACCACGGTTAGTAATCGGTCGGTGTAATGACCCGCCTTGATGGCCGCCAGCGTCCCGAACAGAATCGACGTGAGCAGCCAGATGATCCCGGCCCCGAACGCCAGCGACAGCGTCGCCGGCAGGCCGGCCTTGATCTCGTCAGTCACGTTGAACCCCTGCGTGTACGAGTACGCCTGTCCGGTGAAGATGTTCTTCATCGTCTTCAGGTACTGGACGTAGATCGGCTGGTTGAAGCCGTATTTCTGCTCGATCTGGTTGATCTCGAGCTGGGTCGCCGAGCGGCCCGCGAGCCGGAGCGCCGGGTTGCCGTTCGGGATCGCCTCGAACAGCAGGAAGGTGAGCAGCGAGATCACGAACATCACCAGCAGCATCGAAAAGAGTCGGCGGACCGCGAACCGAGCCATCTACCGTGAGATGCGGACCTTCGCCCGCGGATCGAGGGCGTCGCGCAATCCGTCGCCGAAGATGTTGATCGACATCACCGTGAGCACGAGCATGATGCCCGGCACGAGCACGTTGTGGAACGCCTCGGGGATCGTGGCGATGCCGTCGCTGATCATCGTTCCCCACGACGCATTCGGCGGCTGGACGCCCGCGCCGAGGTAGGTCAGCGCGGCCTCGAGCAGGATCGCGTTGGCCAGGATCAGCGGGATGAAGACGATGATCGTGGAAGCGACGTTGGGCAGGACCTCGGAGAACATGATCCGCCAGTGACCTAGGCCCTGCTGGCGCGCGGCGTCGACGAACTCCCGCTCGCGCAGGGTCAGGACCTGCCCGCGGATCGGTTTGGCGACGTATGGGATGTAGACGATCCCGATCACGATCGCGGGCACAAACAGGTTCGTGCCCTTGAGCGGGCCGATGCCGCCGGTGGCCAGCACGGTTCCCAGCGTCAGGCCGAGGAGCACGGCCGGGAAGGCCCAGATGATGTCCAGCCCGCGGTTGACAAAACCGTCTGTGATGCCGCGGAAGTACCCGGCGATGACTCCCAGGATAATCGCCAGCACCATCGTGATGATCGTCGCCACCGTTCCGATCTCTAGCGAGTTGCGGCCTCCGTAGAGGAGCCTGACCGCGGTGTCGCGGCCGAGATCGTCAGCGCCGAGGAGATAGTGAGACGTCCACGTCGGCCCGATCGGGATCCCGGTCACGCTGACGATGTCCTTCTCTTTGCCGCCGACCTTGACCGTCCCGGTGATGTTCTCGGTCGCCGGGCCGATATGCGCGATGTCGTGCGAGTAGACGGGCGCCAGCAGGCACAGCACGACGATCAGGACGAACACGCCGCCGAAGAAGAGCGCCGTCTTGTTGCGGCGCAGCCGCCGCCACGCCAGTCGCGACGGGCTTAGCCCCGGAGGAAGCTCCTCGCCCTCAGCGAGATACGCGGCGGGGATATCCCCGGAAAACTCGGTGCCGGTTGAGGATGTGGTGGCCATCAGATGCGGGCTGGGACAGCCTACCTGTCCCAGCCCGCAAGTGTTACCGCTATTGCCTTACTTCAGCTGGAACGAGCTGTAATCCCATCCGTAGAGAGGGCTGAAGATCGCCGCGCCGTAGTTGATCCGGTTCGACGTGAACTTCGGGAACGTCTGATACCCGAAGACGGCGAGGTAGGCCTTCTTCGCCGTGTACTCGTCGAGCGCCTGCCACTCGCTCTGGACCGAGTGGAGGTTCGCCGTCGGGACCGGGCCGAGCTTGTTGACCTCCGAGTTGATATGCGGGTCATTGATCTGGCCGAAATTCTGGTTGTTCGTCGGCAGGATCGCCTGTCCGCTCAGTAGCAGGTAGAAGTCGATCGGGTTCGGGAAGTCCTGATTCCAGTCGGCGAAACCGGTCTGGGGGTTCAGCTTCAGGTTCCCGATCGTCGTGAAGTACGTCGCGTCGGCGATGACCTTCTGGGTCGCCTTGAACCCGATCTGGTTCAGGAACGATGTGTAGTAGGTCATCCACTGCTGGCGCGGCGAGCGCGTCTCGCTCCAGACGGTGACCGGCGTGCCGGCCATGCCCGATTGCGTCACGAGCTGCTTGGCCTTGGCGATGTCCCCACCGGCGTCCGGGTTCCCGTATGGGCACGGGACGCCTGTCGGATGTCCGACGATGGCCGGCGGCAGGAAGTAGCAGCCGTACGCCAGCGTGCCCGAACTGAGCCGGTTCATCGCCGGCAGGCTCAGGCCGGTGACCACCGCCTCCCGTGCGAGCTGGCTCGAGAACGGCTTCGCCTTCGAGTTCAGGAAGATGTAGTACGTCGAAGCGCCGAGGTTCACCTGTGTGAACCGATCCGCGGCCTGCGACTTGATCTGCGGTAGCAGGCTGCCGGGGATCGTGTCGGCCCAGTCGAAGAAGTCGGCCGTGTTGTTGAGCACCGACAGCGCGTTGGCGTCGACGTTCGACGAGATCTTCACGTTGACGTTTACATGCCCGGCTGGGATGCCCGGGAGGTTCATCTTCGCCCATTCCGGGTTCTTGACCAGCGAGAACGACGCGTTGGGGACGATGTTCGTGATCATGTACGGCCCGACGCCCGGCGGCGGACTGTTGGGCTCGTTCTTGAACGGTGTCCCGGTCGGGACGACTCCGAGCGACGGGAACGCGAGCACGTTTTCAAACGCCCCGTAGGGGGCGTTCAGGTGGATCACGATCTGGCCGGTCGAGTTGTTCGTTGTGATTCCCGAAATGCTCTTGGCCTTGCCCGTGGAATACGCCGTCGCGCCCACGATCTGGGCCGTGATGAACTGGCCGGAGCCGCCCCACGGGATCTTGATCGCCCGCTCGACGGTGTACGTGAAATCGCTCGCCATAACGGGCTTACCGTTCGAGAAAACGAGCCCCTTCCGCAGCGTCATCGTGTACGTCTTGCCGCCGTCGGTGATCTTCGGCAGCGCCGTGGCCAGACCGGGAATCAGGGCCGTCCCGGGGATCCCATTGGCGCGCGCGTATGTGATCAGACCGGTGTACGAGAGCCAGTCGGGCTCAGCCGCCTGGGTCGTGTAGCCGAACTGTGGATCGAGCGAGTCCGGAGCGGTGCCCATCAACAGCGTGACGGTGCCGCCGGACTTCGACGTCGAGGTCGAACCGGACGACGAACTGGTGGTTGTCGTGGACGAGCTTGACGAGCTCCCGCACGCGGCGATCGCGAGCACGGAGCCAATTGCGAGAACGGCCATCAGAGCCGATCTAGAGTGTCTCCTCAAAACTCCTCCTCCAAAGAGGTTGGTCGGTCGGAGCGAAATCTAGATCACAATCGGGGCCCGGTGAGCGCCGGGAGCCATTCCTAATCAACCCGCAACAAGAGTCCTAACGGAGCAAAATCACTCGGTAGCCGGGATGGCGCATGGCGGGGCTCGGAGACTGCCGGCACGACTAGTCGACGGTAAGGACCGCCTTGCCGCTGACGCGCCGCTCGAGGAGCGCCTCGATCGACGCCTTGGCATCCCGCCACGAGCGGACCATGTCGATCTGGGGGTCGAGTCTGCCGGCCTCGATCAGATCGGCCAGGCGGCGCAGGTCGGCGCTGGCGCTCCCGGTCCGATCGAGCTCGGTGAAGATGTAGAGCCCGTAGAGGAACGCCCCCGGCGCGCGTCCGTACAGCTCACGGGTCGGGAACGAGACCGGCTCCGGAGTGGTCGCGGCGAAGTTGACGACCTTCCCCAATGGCGCAACCCGGCTCAGCGCCGCGCCCAGCGTCGGGCCGCCGACCGCATCGACGATGACGTCGAACGTGGGCCCGTGCGGCTCGAGCTCGGGCAGCACCTCGTCCGCGCCGAGCTCGATCAGGCCTTCGGTCCGCGTCGCGATGGCCGTGACGTCCGCCCCGGCCATGTTCGCGAGCTGGATCGCGAACCTCCCGACGCCGCCGCTGGCGCCCGTCACCAGCACCCGCTTACCGAGCACGAATCCACCAATCTCGAGCGCCCGCAACGCGGTGAGGCCGGCCACCGGGATGGCTGCCGCCTGCTCGAACGAGACGCGTTCGGGAAGCTCCGCCAGCCAATCCGTCCTGACCGCCGCGAGCTCCGCCCACGCGCCGGAGTCCACGAGCCCGACCACGCGCGCGCCCGCCGGCGGGCCGCCGCCGTCGGCCGCGACGTCGCGCACGACGCCCGCGACGTCCCAGCCCGTGATCGAACCTGGCTTCAGGCGTTCGAGCCGCCGGGTCTCGCCGCGGTTCAGGCTGAACGCCTTCACCTCGACCACCGCCTGATCCGGGGCGGGGATCGGATCGGCGACGTCGGCCAGCTCGACGTGGGGCGGATCGGCAGCGGCGACGAGTGCTCGCACGGCGTCAGGCTATTCCGGCGACCGAACCGTAAGCCGTTTTCGCGTGTTTACGCACCGAAACCACACCCGAAGCCTTCAGTCGCAGCTCAACAATTCTCTGATATGAAGCCAGCTTCCCGCCAACCAGGAGTCCCCGTGTTCGCCAACAGACTGCTCCGCCTGACCCTCATAAGTGGCTGCGTGCTCGCCTTCAGCGCCCCCGCCGCCAGTGCGCTGAAGGTCTCGTGGATGCGCGGGTTCAAAGCCCCCGACACCCCCGCCAGGTACGACAAGGTCGGCGTGATCAGGGTCGGCCCGGCCAAAGCCAAGAACGTCCTGGTGCTCGAGCCGGGGACCTCCGCCGGGAGCGCCTACTTCGTTCCGTTGGCGAGGTGGATCGTCGCCAAGACCAGGGGATGGCAGGTCTGGTCGGTCGAGCGGCGGGAGAACCTGCTCGAGGATCAGTCGGTGCTCAATCTCGCCAAGAAGGGCAAGGCGTCGCCGACCACGGTGTTCAACTACTACCTCGGATTCCTCTCGAACAGCTCGATCACGCATCATTTCAACTACCAGCAATACCTCAGCCTCCAGTACCCCAAACAGTGGGGCATGCAGGTAGCCGTGGAAGACCTTCATGACGTGATCGAGGCGGCTCGGAAGCTCGGCGGGAAGGTCGTGCTCGGCGGCCACTCGCTCGGCGGCTCGGTCGTGACGGCGTACGCGACCTGGAACTTCCACGGTCGTGCCGGAGCCGATCAGCTCGCCGGACTCATCTATGACGACGGCGGCAGCCTGCCGGCGATCTCGGCCGCGTCCGCCACGTCAGCGCTGGACAAGCTCATGGAGCCGGCGACGTCCCCATGGCTCGCGTTCGGCGGCATCCTCGCGCCGTTCGCGGGAGTGTTCAACGCCACCGGGTCGCTCGCGGCGCTCGTCGCGCCGAACCAGCCTTCGATCGGACAGGAGTCGAGCATCATCCCGGCGGATCTCAAGCCTCCGGTCCGCGTCACGAACCTCGCGCAGTACGCGTACGCGCTGAACGTCGGCAGCTCGCCGCCTGCGCTCGCGGCCGCGCAGGCTCATCTCGGCGCGGGGGTCGCCGCCGCGGGCCCCGTCCATGGTTGGAACGCCGCCGGCGCCCTGACCCCGATCAAGCGCTTCGCGACGATGTTCTCCGGGTTCGGCATCAACAACGTCGACGGGACCGAGTGGTACTTCCCGGAGCGGCTGACGCTCGACACCGGGGCCGTCGGTAACGGGAACGCGAACCCGGCGCAGAGCGTGCTCGACGTCCACGCCACGATGGGGCACAAGCTGCCGCGACGCCTGCTGATCTACGCGTTCGACACCTCTCTGGGAGGACCCGGGGTGCTGTCCGACGCGCAGGCCCTCGCCGCCCAGTCCAACATCCCGAAGCGCAACCTGACGCTGGTGGATCGCCACACCACCTACGCCCACAACGACCCGGCCGGCGCGTACCCGCACAACGCGTTCTTCGCCCGGCTCGTGCCGTTCCTGCGGAGGATCGCCGTTCGCAGGTAAAGCGATGCCCTAGGCCCTGACGTCCGCGTGGGAGGATCCGTGCATGAACGACGAGCTCGAACGCCGTCTGGCTGACAACGAGTCGATCTTCCGCGAGGTCAATGAAGCGATCAGCCGCGGCGGGTACCCCGGGGATGAAGACACTGCCGTCGGGTTTCGGTGCGAGTGCGCCAGGCTCGGTTGCAACGCTCTCGTGTCGCTGACGCCCAACGAGTACGAGCGCGTGCGTGCCTTCCCGCGTCGGTTCGTCATGCTCCCCGGGCACGAGCTCGAGGAGGTCGAGACCGTCGTCCAGGGGATGCCGGGCTACGTGGTGGTTGAGAAGCGCGACGAGGCCGGCCGCGAAGCCGCCGCTTCCGACCCGCGTACCTGAGCGCCGGATCGGCGCCCGTCGACACCGGCCACGTCGAAGCGCATCCGCACTTCCGTCCCTCCCGATGATCTGGGAAGGACCGTGAAGCCGTCGCATTCCTGCGAGATCAGCATGAGCCCCAGACCCAACCCCGGACTGTCCGATCTGACGCGCATGCCGCATCCATCGTCGCCGATCAGGATCCAGAACTCGTCGAGGACCGCGGCCGCGGTCACGTGGATCTCTCCGGGCCGCTCGCGATACGCGTGAACGACCACGTTCGTCGCCGCCTCCGAAGCCGCCAGGCGGATGGCCTCGACCTGCTCCGGGGTCGCCCCAGCGGCGGCCGCGAGCTCACCCACGACCCGACGCACTCGCGGTACGGACTCCGCGCACGCGGGGTAGCTGTTGTTGTGGTGGCAGCCCACGACGCTCATCTGGCGAAATAGTTACCCATTTCTCCGAACCTCAAGCCCCGGCTGCCGGCCGGAGCAACGATCGACCGGGTCGGCCGCGCTACCGCCGGCCGCTGACGGGGCCGCTCAGCTCCACCGGCGGCCGCCGGACGCAGACGACCTGGAGCGCGCGCGGCGCCGTTTCGGGCGCGCCGGCGGGGCCCGCCACGGCACGGCCGCGTCCTGCGGTTCCTGCGGACATCGCTCGCCCGCATCCACAGGCTGGTTGGCCCCCGGCTCTGCCACGGCGTCGCCACGGATCTGGCCGACGGCGCGCAAGACAACTGCTCTCATCCCGGCCTCCAGCTCGTTTTCTTCCCTCACCCACTTACCCACATAGACGCTGCGGAAACGGGAGGCTTAAGCAACTTCCAGAAGCCGTCGGATCACACCAACACGAGCTTCCGGATCTTTGCCGCCGCCGTTCCCGAGCCGTTGGCATTGGTCGCGGTCAGCGTGAAGCTGGCCGAATCGTGCCTGCCGAGCTTGAGCGCGGCGGCGGGGAGCTCGATTGTGAGCTTCAGCGCGCTCCCGGCCGACGCCTGCGCCGTGACGGCCCGGATCCGGAACGTCTTCGCCTTCGGCGGCTTCTTGCCCTTCCTGGCCTTCGGGACCGACGTCACCTTCCCCGTCAGCTTCACCTGAGCCGACTGGTCGCACGTGATCGTCACCTCGAGCGTCCGCGGCTTGACGTGGTGATGCGCTTTGCTCGCCTTGACCGCCACGCGATTGCCGGCCGGGTCCAGGGTGCAGGACGGGGGCTTCGGAGGCGGCGGCGGGGGCGGCACGGTTTTGAACGTCGCTGTCACGTTCTGGTCGGCGCCCATCGCGAGTACGCAGGTTCCCGTCCCCGAGCAGCCGCCGCCGCTCCAACCGGCGAACGTGGAGCCCGTCAAAGGAGTCGCGATGA
Organism: uncultured Solirubrobacterales bacterium; assembly: GCA_963810015.1. Classification (GTDB taxonomy): domain Bacteria; phylum Actinomycetota; class Thermoleophilia; order Solirubrobacterales; family Solirubrobacteraceae; genus Palsa-465. Next base: position 65,971 of record CAWEMC010000022.1, on the reverse strand, counting down.
GCGTCACCTTCTTCCCAGACGCGTACTTACTCGAACATGTCCCAGGGCACGAGATCCCGGCGGGGCTGCTGCTCACGCTGCCCGAGCCGGACCCGCCCACCGCGACCGTGAGCGAATGCTCCGTGCCGAACGTCGCCGTCACGTTCCGATCGGCGCTCATCGTCACCGCGCACGTCCCCGTCCCGGAGCAGCCAGCGCCGCTCCAACCCGAGAACGTCGACCCTGCCGCAGGACTCGCGCTGAGCGTCACCTTCGTCCCCGACTGGTAGGTGGCCGAACAGGTCGTCGGACACGAGATCCCGGCAGGACTGCTCGTCACCTTGCCAGCGCCGGATCCTGCAATGGCGACCGTCAACGAGTGGCTGGCGACGAACGTCGCCGTCACGGCCTGATCTGCGTTCATGGTCACGGTGCACGTCCCCGTCCCCGAGCAGCCGCCGCCGCTCCAACCCGTAAACGTCCACCCCGGATCGGGACTCGCCCCCAGGGTCACCTTCGTTCCGGACGGGTAGCTGCCCGTGCAAGTCTCCGTACACGCGAGCCCTCCCGGGCTGCCCGTGACCAGGCCATCGCCGGCGAACGTCAGCTGTAGCACGTGGCCGCCCGCGGACTGGAGGTGTCCGGAGTCATCCCCGGCCACGCACAACTCGGCCGAGGCGCACGAGACACTGAGAATGTCGTTCTTGGCGTCGATTCCGGTCGTCGCGGACCAGGTCGGAGTCGGCGCGCTCGGGCTGGTCGTGGTGACCGAGTCGCCACTGCCGTCGACCGCGACGCACAGCGAGGAGGACGGGCACGAGATGCCGTTCAACGAGGTAGAGGCGACGCTGGCCCTGCTCCACGTGGCCGTCGCTCCATCCGCGGGGTCGCTCGTGCTCAAGACCTCTCCCTGCTTGTCGACGGCGATGCATGTTGTGGGAGAGGCGAAGCAAGACACTCCGTTCAGCGCCCCGCCGACGTCGGCCTGGAGACTGGTCCACGTCGCGCTCGCGCCCTGATCGGGGTTGGTCGACGTGATGACGGTTCCCGTGTTGTCCACGGCCACGCACAGCTCCGGTGTGGCGATGCACGAGATTCCCGTGAGCGTGGCGGTTCCGTCGACGGAGAGCACGTTCCATTTGGCGCTCACGCCGGCGCCGGCGTTGGTCGACTCAAGGACGTTCCCGGCGTCGTCGACGGCGACGCACAGCGACGCAGATGGGCAAGATATGGCATCGATGGCTGCGCTCTCGACGGCATCGAGCGCCCAGGCCGCCGTGGCGCCACTCGCGGGATCGGTCGAGGTGGCAATACTGCCCGAGTTGTCGACCGCGACACATAGGGTCGGAGACGGGCAAGAGACGTCGTTGAAGTCACGGCCCGGCCCGTCGGCGTCGGATTCCTCCGCCCAGCTCGCATTAGCCCCGTCGGCGGCGTCCGAGGTGGTGAACGTGTTGCCTTCACTGTCGACCGCGACGCACAGCGACGCGGAGGCGCAGGAGATCCCTGCGATCCGATTCTCGCCGACGACAACCGTGGACTGGGTCCAGGTCGCGGTCGCGCCGTCGGCCGGATCGGACGAGGTGATCGTCCTGCCGAACGTGTCGCCGACGACACACAGCGACCCGACGCACGACAGGCTGACCGGCAGGTTGAAACCAAACAGGCCAGCACTCTCGATCGTCTCCGAGGACCAGATCGCGCTGGCACCATCGGCCGGATCCGCGGTGGTGAGCGCCTGCCGCTTCTGGTCGACGGCGACGCACAGCGACGCGGACGTGCAGGAGATCGCGACAATCCCGGTCGAGCCGTCGAGGTCGTCGGGGGTCCAGGTTGCACTCGCGGCCGGAACCGGATCGATGCTCGTCAGGGTGGACCCCTGGTGGTCGACGGCGACGCACAACGACGCCGACGGGCAGTCCACGGCGTCGAGGCGTTTCCCGCTGTCGATGTCCTCCACGGTCCAGGTCGCGCCCGCACCGGCGCTCGGGTCGCTGGAGGTGAGCGCGTCACCCTCGTCGTCGACGGCAACGCAGAACGACGTCGATTCGCACGAGACGCCCCTGATGTAGTCGGTGCTGGCGCCGGCCTGCTTGACCGCCCAGTGCGCCACGGCCCCGTCGGCGGGATCGGTCGTCGTGAGGATCTTGCCGTCCTGGTCGACGGCCACGCACAGCGACGTCGAGGGGCAGGAGATACCGTCCATCACGTTGGTGCCGTCGACCCCGGGATCGACGCTCCAAACCGCGGTCGGCCCGTCCGCTGGATCGGTCGAGGTCAGCGTGTTCCCGCCGTCGTCGACGCCGACGCAGAGCGACGTCGACGGGCACGACATGCCAAGGATGCTCTCGCTCGGCTCGGGGCCCTGAATCGTCCAGGTCGCCCCCGTCGAGGTTGCGCCGTCGGTCGGGTCGGTGCTTGTCATGATCTTCCCGCCGTCGCTACCCGCGACGCACAGGGTGCTCGACGGGCACGACATCGACTCGACTTCGCTAGTGGAGCTGAACGGGGCCTGATTCTCCACGAGGACCGGATTCGACCAAGCCAACGGCGATGAGGCAACGGCGGCTGAGGGAGCGAAACCGAGTGCGCCAAGAGCGCACACCAGCGCTACCGCCCGGCCACCTCGCTTTACGCCTCCGTGCGCCAATCGGACCACTACCGACGCTTGCTGTGCTTCTTATGGTGCTTCTTCTTATGGTGCTTCTTGCCGTGGCACGCGGGCGTCGAAAACTTCATGTTCGACGTCACGGTCTTACCGGACTGTGAGCCGAGCACCGACGATCCGATCTGCTTCGAGTTGCAGATGTTCTTGCCGCCGGTGATCACGAGGATCCCGTGCGAGCCGCCGGTAATCGTGAGCTGGAAGTTCGACACCGCCGCGTCGGGAATCGCGGGGAACGTCGTCACCAGCTGGCCGGCTGCGTTGACCGATGTCTGAGCCTGCAGGTTGAGGGCGATGTCGCCCCTCAGCGGGATCAGCAACGAGGGCAGCGTCTTGATCTGCTGGCCCTGGGCGTTCGTCCGGATGCCCTGCACGATGTAGACGTTGCCGCTCAGTGGATCGGGCAGCAGCGGCGAGATCGCGCTGGCGGTTCCGACGATCGTGTTCGACGGGCAGGCGATCGCCGCGGCATCCGCCACCGAGCACACCACCTGGGTGTTCCTCGGATCGAGCGCGAGGCTCAGCGGCAGCGTGACCTTAGCCGTCTTCAGGTTGGCCTGCCCCCTGCTCGGAGCGGTCAGCTTAGCGGTGAGCGTCGGATGCTTGCCGGTCTTCGTCTGGCCCTTCCCGCTCAGCGAGATCCCCAGCTTCGGATTGAACGGGAGTTCCGCACACGAGCCGACCTGGAACGGCGATGCCACCGAGGAGGTCGAGCCGCCGACCGCCATGACCGTGGCCGAGATGTCGAACGGCTGGCACGAGGTCGGATTGATAATGAAGTCCGGACGGTTGAGGTTCAGGTTGATCGTCTTGATCCGCAACGGGACGCCGTCGAGAATCGTCGGGAACGGATCCGAGACCGCGGTGACGTGGGCATCGGTGGGGTTGATATCCAGCGCTTGGCGGACCACCACGGTGCCGAGGTTGTACGGCCCTGCCACGGCCGGCACGACCGTGGCCAGCCCGTAGGCCCCGCCCTTATATGGACCGGTTAGGTAGACCTGGCCGCTCAGGAAGAGCGGGTGCGAGCCTGCACCCGAACCTACCGTGGCGGTGCCGACCTGCGAGGACGCCGGGCATGCGCCCGTCGCCGCGGCCGCATTCGAGCACTGCGTCACGCCGGCGATCTTCGCGAACAGTCCGGGCGGCAACGTCGCGGAGATGCTCGAGAACTCCTTGTCGGCGTCCGAGCGCGAGAACGTCAGCGTGAACGGCGAGTACGCGCCGGCGGTCGGATTCGTTGTGCCCGCCGTGAACGACGGCGCGAACGGAGTCGGCGTCGTGCAACCGGTGATCTTGAATGACGAGGACGGGGTCGCCGTCGCCGATCCGTACGCCGTTATCGCTGAGGTGGTCGTGAACGATCCGCAGCTCTCGGGATTGGCCAGTGCGGCCAGAGGTCCCCCGTAGAAGTGCACGTTCAGTGCGCTGAACGGCAGCTGCGGGTTGTTGCTGAACAGGGCAGTCAGCTGGCCGGTGCTCGGGTTGGGAGTCACCTGTCCCGTGAGATTGATTGTCGCGTTGTCAGCGCTGGCGGTGAGGAATATTCGATACATGTGTCCTGGGACCGGCGCTCCAATCCAGACCGATCCGGTCAGCGGGTCCGGCAGAAGCGGGGTCGCGATCGACACGGTTCCGACCTTGGACGCGCTCGGACAGGCTCCCGCCGCGAACTGACTGTTCGTGCAGCCCGCCAGTCCGTTGGCGACCGCCGGTGAAAGCGCGACGCCGGAGGGCAGGTTGATCTTTACGTTCTGCACGTCAGGCGTGGCGAGGCCGTAAGGGTCGGAGTTCTGTGGGACGCCCAGGTTGACGTCGTATCCGGCCGGCGTGTCCGCCTGGGAGGTGTCCGGGGAGGCGCTCACCGTCGGCTTGAAACTCAGCTTGCTGCAGCCCGTGGGGGCAGCCTGTGAGGCGCTCCCGGAGGCAGAGCTTCCCTGCCACGAGTCGACCGAGAGCGTCGTGTTCAGCGAACCGCCCGCCGGCGGGCAGTTCGTCGGGTTGGTCATGAACGGCGTGATCGAGGCGCCATAGGCCAAGCCGCACTGCTGCGAGATCTGATTGCAGCGCTGGGCGTTGTGGCTGGGATCGCCCGGGACGCCCCAGAGCGTCAACTGTGTCGCCGACAGGTTCAGCAGCGACGAGATGTCGCTGATCGTCGCCGTGAGCTGATATGTGCCGTTGTTGTCGGCGAGGTCGATCTGGATCGGGATCGTGGCCACGAGCAGCGAGGCCGCGAGCGTCGCCACGTGCCCCGGATCCGGCTGAAGGTTGAAGACGGGGACCCCGGCGGACGCCGTGGTCGCGGGGTGAACGATCGGCACGGGGTTGGCCGTCGTGGGGGTATGGATGTTCTGCAGCGGCTCCTGCAGATCGAGGTGCGTCAGGTTGCCGGGGAAGAACGCGATCGTGTCGGTCTCGGTACCAGGCGCCCCCGCCGTCCCGATCGTGATGTTGTTGCCGCCGTCGAAACCCTCGAACCCGTGCGTGTTGGCGACGCTGATCGTGTCGTCGTAGACGAGGTCACCGGACGCATGCGCGTAGTACATCCCCGACAGCGGGCAGAAGTCGACGCTCGTGGGCAACGATGTATTCGGCCCACACGTTGACTGCACCGGCCCTCCGGTCAGCGCGGTGATCGCGTCACCGGTGATGCTGATGACCGTCGCGTGCTCGGCCTGGCCGCCTGGCCCTGTGTCACAAGGCCCGGTGCTCACTCCGCAGATGGTGAGGTAGTCCCCTGTATTGATCCCCGTCGGGTCGGCGACGTTGAGCGTGACGTACTGGCAGAGTTCGTTACACGGGCCTGCGTCGGCGGTGAGGGTGGTGGGGGCAAGGTTTGCCGCGGTCAGGGTGGTCCCGACCCCAGGCGACGTTACGAACGACGCATTGAGGATTCCGACCTGCGAGTCGGTCGGGCAGTTGAAGGCCTGGAAGTCCAGGTCCGAGCACTTCGGAATCGCCTGCGGGTTGCCGACCACGCCCGGAGGCAGGGTGACCTTCACGTCCTTTGCCTGCTCGACCGTGTTCCCGAGCGAGTCCGTGTTGAACGTGAAGGATGTCGACAGGTTGGCGTGCGCGCCGGCTTGCGTCGATGAGGAGCTGGTGCTGAACGACTGGATGCCGAACGACGCAGCAGCGTGCGCGCTCGGAGCCGCGATCATGAATCCGGCGAGCAACAGGCCGAGGCCGAAGAGCCGGGTCTTTGTGGTCAGGGAATGCATGGTTGTCGTAGCTGTGTTGAGACTCATCTCGTCCTCACGCTCCCTTGACTCGACGTGCGCGGATGGACGCTGGTCGTGCTCTCGTGGTGTGCTTCTTCTTGGGCTTCTTATTAAGTGTCAGCGTCGCCACATCGGTCTGCGTGCTCTGTGAATAGCTCACAGAGATCGTCAGCGCCAGCTTGTGCTTCTTGTTCAGAGTGCGGCGGGCCGCTCGCGCCAGGCGCAACGTGATCTTGCCCCTCCCCCCGGCCGCGCCGGAGAAGGACTTATGGCCTGAGGCGACCTGCGTCTGGAGCCCGTGGATCTTCCCGAACACGGTCGCGACGATCTTTCCGGGCGCGGTCGCGGTAACAGTCAGCGTCACCTTCCCGGTCTTGATCAGCTGGTTGCGCTGCCGGTTCGAGATTCCGCTGACCGTGAACGTTGGCTGCGCGACGTTAGGTGCGATCAGCGTCGCGCTGCCGGGGATCGGGAAGAACTCCGTCGGGCTGACGCCCGTCCGGCAGCTCTCGGGGTCACCGCATACTGGGCCGGGCGCGGGGGGCGCGGGGAAGCCACCGTGGACGCGTGCGTCGTAGATGTCGTCGTAGGCGTCCGTGTCCTGGGGCACCAGCTGCGCCAGCGAGTTGAAGAACACATCGTTGCCCGATGGGGTCGTGCCACCGAGGATCGCGCCGGTGGAAGTGGTCCCATCAGAGATCAGCGAACGCGTGCCGTTCTCCCACTCATACACGTCCCGGCTCAGGGTCAGCGACCCGAATCCGCCGGGGAACGCGCCCGTGTTGGTGTCTCCCTTAACCAGCGGGTCGGGCGTGTTAAAGAAGATCTGCGACCCGGTGCTGTTCATCGCCACCGCCTGGCCCGCGGGTGCGTACGTACCGCCGGCGCTGTCGCCGAACGACGAGCTGCCGATGGACGTGCCGCCCTCCGGATCACACGAGATGCACGTCAGCGAGCCGTCGGTCGTGGAATAGCGGTAGATCTGGAATGAAGCGAGCTGGGTGACCGTGTCCCCGGCGGTAAGAGTGCCATTCACGGGACTGCGGAGGTCGAGGGTGGTGCTGTTCGGGATGCTCGCGATCGCGAGCTCCTGCGAGATGGTGCCGTCCTGGACGTAGACGAAGTGGTACTGCTCGAGGCCCTTTGTGCTCGCGACCGTGATCGAGGTGTCCCCGGAGTTGGCGGTGGTCGTCAAGGTGGTCGCCGGCCCGGCCGGGTTCTGAGGCTTGCCGTCAGGGTAGGTCGTGAGCTGCGCGTTGGAGTCGAACGCCAGCACCGTGCCGTCGGCGGTCGGGATCGCCGGCCGGTCCAGGTCGGGCTCGGCGGTCAGCACGGATCCGGAGCCGTTCGTAACGCAGTTGGGAATGCAGCTCTGCACGTCCCACTGCGACAGCGTGGCGATGAAGGTCGTCGCACTCGCGGCGGGCGCCGTCGTGTTGTACACGTACAGGTTCGGCTCCCCGCTGGTCGCCGACACGCCTCCAGCGTTCTTGTTGGCTGCGAGCATGCCTTCGGCGACGAAGTACACGTGCGATCCGTCGTTGGAGATCGCGGTCACGCCGAGCACGTCGCCGTCCGCCGTCCCGGTGTTGCCTTCCGAAAGCGGGACCACGGACTTGGTCGCCGTATTGAACTCGTACAGCTCGTTGTCGGTGTTCGTGTTGCCGCCGAGGCCCTCGCTGCTCGTGAAGAACGCGAGCGAACCGTCCTGGGAGGCACCCTCGTACTGGGCCCCGCTCGCTGAATCGCTCGGATTGTCGATCGGGGTCGTTGTGTCATTGCTCAGATCGCGCATGTACAGGTGCGCGACGCCGACGCCCTCAGCGCCGCCGCTGCCGCCCGCGAACGTCGGAGGGCTCTCGAAGAACACCTTCGTGCCGTCGCTCGAGATCGCGTTCGTGGTGGTGCCGAAGAGGTCGGCCGGCGTCCACGGCTGGTCGAGCCAGTTCCCGTTGCCGGCGATTGCGCCGTCGGGGCTGATCAGCGCCTCGACCGACTCGCCGGAGGCGTGGGCGTTGACAAGCGCCGTGTTGAGGGTGATCTGGTTCGGAGGGGTTACGCCGGCGACCGTGTCGGTCTCGACATCCGCCCCGCCTTGCAAGACGTTCCCGATCGTGATCGGCTGGCCCTGCGCGAACGCCGTGGTGCTGTTGACCGTGATCGTGGTGTCGCCGATGCTCGCGGGCGCCGAAAGCGTGGTGTTGGTTACGTCGACGAGCGTCGTCTTACCGGGGGCCGCCGGGGTACGCGCGTAGAGGTACTCGGGCGGCGTGTTGAGGTCGGCCAGACCGGTGGCGTCGGGTGTCAGCTGCTCCGCCGTGTTGAAGAGGACGGTTTTTGCGTCGGGCGTGGCAGCGGCGAGCGTCGCGTTGTACGGCCCTGTACCCGGCGCCGGGTTCTCACCGGTGACGCCGGGGCCCTGGGAGAGCCACGTCGGCGTGCCGGTCGGGCCCTGGAGGTAAAGGTCGTTGTAGTTCGTTGAGCCCGGACCGGGGGTCCGGTTAGCGCCGCCGGGGTACGACGCCGAGGTCCAATAGATCGTCTGGGACAGATCGGGACTCATCCACATCGGGGCCTGCTCTTGGAGCAACCCCTCCAGCGGAACCTTCGGATTCGGCGTCTGGGCGGTCGTCTCCCAGCCGGTGGCAGTCCGCGCGGCCTGGTAGAGCTCGACCGACGCCGTGCTGGCACCGCAGCACCCGCCGATTCCTTCCCAATCGATCAGGTTGCCGGTGCTCGAGGCCGCGGCGAAACCGGGGTCGACGCCGTTCTTGGCAGCAGGCGAGACTTGCTCATAGGCCCGACCGTTAGGCAGCGTCACCGCCCTGGCACGGCCCGCCATCGCCCACAGCGTGCATAGCGCAGCAAGCACCAGCACGACCGCGCGCAATGCGACTGACGAGCGCGAGACAGCAATCGAGGATGAACACCGCACCGACTCGGCTGCGCCCTCGCGGCGTCGCCCGATTCCCGTCGACAGGGCCGTCATGGATCCGCTCCCTCCGTCAACCCCGAGGTATCGCGGCGGGCAAGCCGCGATACACACGGGCATTTCTCAAGGCCCGAAAGAAGCACCATACACAGCCGCGTTCTCAAAAGTCAAGGTTTTGGGCTGACGAACGTCGGACGGAGCGAGAACCCGATCCTCCGCACCCTCTCCGCGGTCCTCAGCCAGCCGCAGCTCGGAGGTTGAGAAACGGCCGAGTCCGAGTCGGACGGACGATGGCTGTCGACTCTCGGCGGCCTTGGCTGGCGGGCGGCCCGGTGAACGGCGCTGGGGAAGGGAAGGGAGCGGGCGCCATCGCACCCGTCAAAACCTGCCTAGCACGACAATCCCGGCTCAGATGGCGAGGCCTGTCGTGTTATGCATGAAGAGCATGCGCAATACGACAGGGCTCGGATGTGGCGCCGGTGTTGACGCGCTATGCAGTTTTCCGTGACACTCTCGACACAACGTCGCGGGTTTGGGCGCAGGGGCGGGTCAAATCACGGGCCGAGGCGACCCGCAACCAACCTCACCCACCCTCCTTCCCTGCGCCGTTCACCGAGCCGATCGCCAGCGAAAGCCGCCCAGCGTCCACAGGCCCCCGCCCGGACCGGCGATACACAGCGCCACCGGCTCGGGCCCTCGAGGCAGAGCCCCTCAGCCGCCGGCGCTAGCCGCCAATCGGCGCGCGAGGATTCGCGCCCCAGAAGATCTGGGTGCCCAGCATCCCGATGATGTGGACGGAGACGATATTGACGACCATCGACTTTGCGGTCGCCGTTCCGACCCCCACGGGTCCACCCCTCGCCGTGAAGCCGTAGTAGCAGCCGACGAGCACGATGACCGTGGCCATCGCCATCGCCTTGATGATGCTGTACAGCAGATCAGGCGGGTTCTGAAACTCCCAGAAGATCAGCAGGTAACCCCCCGGCGAGACGCCGCCGACCTGCTGCACGACAGCGAGATAGCTGGCCAGGAAGCCCCAGCCCACCCCCCCGAGATAGACGAACGGCAGGACGAGCCAGGAGGCGAGGAGCCGCGTCGCGCACAGGAACGTGATCCCGCTGATCCCCATCACCTCGAGTGCGTCGATCTCCTCGGAGATCCGCATCGAGCCGATCTCGGCGACGATCCCGGTGCCGACCTTCGCCGCCATCATGTAGCCGAACACGAGCGGGACGAGCTCGCGCAGGTCGCACCACGCCGAGAACACCCCCGAGTACTGAGGAGCTCCCTGGGCGCGCAGCAGATAGGCGCCCTCGATCCCGCACTGCAGGCCGATGATGAAGATCAGGCCCCAGATCACGAGCGTCGAGGAGACGATCAGGATCCCGGCCTGGCGAAGCGCCTCGCCGAGGAAGCGCAGCACGCGCAGGTTGAAGACGTCGCGCACGACGGCCCCGATGAACTTGAGCATCTCCCCCGTGCTGACGAGCCAGCCCTGCGGGATCTCGAGCCACTCGTTCATGTGCGATCTCTCCCCGTGCTCACCCGATCACTTCGCAATCGTCGTGATCGCGGGATGCGTGGCCAGCAGCACCTGCGTGAACGTGTAGTTGAAGGCGAAGATCCCCAGGAACGCGATCACCACCGCCTGGTTGACCGCGCGTCCGACGCCCGCGGCACCGCCGGAGGCGTTCATCCCCTTGTAGCAGCAGACGATCGCGATCACCGCCCCGAACAGCGTCGTCTTCACGACCGAGGCCCACAGGTCGGTCGGCTCGGCGTTGTTGGCGAGCGTGGCGAAGAATGGCCCGAGCGGCGCATGGTTGACGAGGGTCGCCAGGACGCCGCCGAAGATCCCGAACAGGAGCGCGTAGATGTCGAACAGCCCGGTCACGATCATCAGCGCCAGGAACCGGGGAACGACGAGGTTTTTGATCGGGTCCACACCCATCACGACGAGCGCGTCGAGCTCTTCACGGATCTTGCGCGCGCCGAGGTCCGCGGTGATGGCGGTTCCCGCGACGCCGGCTACCACGATCGCGTCGACGAATGGCGCGAACTCCCGGATCGAGGCGAGCACGAAGAACCCGCCGAGACGATCGAGTGCTCCGAACAGCACGAGGAAGTTGGCCGCCTGTAGACCCGGGGCCTCGTACCCGAAGGCGACCGTCGAGATCAGCATCGGGAACCAGCACAGGCGCATCGCGAACAGGAACTGGAGGACGAACTCGTTCCCGTACGGGTAGGGCGGCCGGATCGCCGAGACCAGCGTCTTGCCGGTCAGCACCATCATCTCGCCGACCTCTTGGACGCTCGAGCGCGTGATCAGGTACGCCCGCTGACCAAGTCCTCCCATCAGCGAGTGATCCGATCCCACGGTCGCATTTCAGCTACAGACGACCGCAGCCAGGAGCCCGAATAGCACGACCGCAAGCGCGACGAGCCGGTCCATCGTGCGCAAACTGTAGTGCGTTCGGGCTCCTTGGAGCGTTGGTCTCCGCGTGACTATTTACGGCACGCGATCGACGCGGTGTCGCTGGCCGATCCGTCCGGAGTGCCCGCAGACGTCAGGTAACCGGTGGTGATGCTGAATGGCCACTTCCCACCTGGACCGCAACTCGTCGTGGACAGGTACGAGCCCTTGCCGACCGTGACGTGCAGCTCGGTCAGCTCGATCGGCACGCCGGCAACGAACTGGAGGAGCGTCGGCACGACCACGTGCAGCTTGTAGGCGTACTTGCCAGACATCTTGGTGATGTTCCCCACCACGGGCGACTGCACGCGGGCCGGGTTGTTGAGGACAGTGAAGAAGAAGATCTTGTTCTTGCCGCCGTTGACGACCGTGATCTTCGGGTGCGTGATCACCGTGTCGGCGTATGCGTTGCCGGTTCCCGAGCCCACGATCGAGGCCTTCGGGCAGGCCGTCGGCCCACCTGCGTTCAGCCGGCCGTACGAGCACGACTTGATCTTTCCGCCGTTGTAGAGCGAGCCCTTCGGGAACAGCACGTCGAAGGTCTGCACGATCGGCTGGGCCGAGCTGCCGAGCTGCTCCCAGTTGATCGTCGTGTTCAGCTTCACGCCCTGCGGATGGTGCCGCGTCCCCGCCTTGCTCGGCGTGACCTTCGCGCCCACCTTCACCGGTGGTGGGCTCGTGGTCGTCTGGGCGATGGCCGTGGCTGCGGCCACGGCGAGGAGGCCACAAACTGCGGCGACTCCGAGCTTACGCATGTTGGACTACCTCCCTCGTGAGATATTCGCCGAGTCTCCCACAAACCAGCCGGCCGCGAGAATCAGCCTGACTGAACACATTAGCGTTCCTAAGCGCGAAACGCTAGCGTACCACCCGGCTTCCACTGGGCTTTCGTCGGGAGAGGTTCATCTTTGATATCCGGGAACTGCCGCGTCTATACTGCCCGCGCCTGGCGGGGGCGCGCCGATCCCCGTCGACCACTTGGCGGTGCTCTCCCGAGCCGCCGCCGGAGCGTCTCTTGTCCACGCTGACACGCGAAGTACCCCCGGCGGCTGACTCGCCGCAACCACCGCCATCCGCGCCGCGCTCTCCGGCTCGCTCACCGTGGCGGCTGCCGGCGCTCGCGGCGCTGCTCGTGGTGATAGGCGTCGTCGTCTACCTCAGCACCCGTGGGAGCTCCTACCAGTATCGGTTCGACTTCATCGACGCCGGCCAGCTCGTCACCGGGGACCTGGTCCGGATCGGCGGCACGCCCGCGGGGACCGTCCAGACGATCAAGCTGACCCCGAGCGGCCAGGCGCAGCTGACCGTCTCAATCGACTCAAACTTCGGCCCCCTGCGGCAGGGGACGACCGCGACGATCAGGGAGCAGAGTCTCGTCGGCGTCGCCAGTCGTTACATCGACGTAAGCCCTGGACCGTCGTTCAATCCGGCGCTGCCGAACAACGGCGTCCTCCCGGCATCCAAGACGAGCGGCATCGTCGACATCGACGAACTGTTCGACGCACTGAATGCCAACACGCGCGCGGGCCTGCGGCGCCTGATCGACGGATTCTCCGAGTGGTACGCCGGAAAGTCGACCCAGGCCAACGTCTCGGCGCAGTACTTCCCGCCCGCGCTGCAGTCCTACGCGCAGCTGTTCGCGCAGATCGACGCGTCGACGCCGACGCTGAATGAGTTCATCGTCCAGACGAGCTCGGCGCTCGGCGCGATCGATGCCCGCTCCTCGCAGCTGACCGATCTGGTCAGCCAGGCTCGGGTGACGGCGGACGCGCTCTCGAGCGAGGACCAGGCGCTCTCGCAGGCGTTGACCGACCTGCCCGGTGCGCTGACCAAGGGATCGGCGACGTTCGAGCGGCTACGCACTACGACGTTGCCCGCACTCGAACAGCTCGTCAACGTCACCCGGCCGGTGACGGCGCCGCTGCGTCCATTCCTCGCGCAGCTACAGCCGGTCCTGAACGAGGCCGTCCCGACGGTCTCGCTGCTGCGGCAGCTCTTGGATAAGCCTGGTCCGAACAACGACCTGCTCGATGCCCTGCGCGACCTGCCGCCGCTGGCCAGCGCAGTCCGCGGTGACTTCCCGCGCGCGATCAAGACGCTCCAGCAGTCGACCCCGATCTTCGAGTTCGTCCGACCGTACATTCCCGATCTGGTCGCCTGGGTCGCCGGCTGGGACGGCATCTTCGCGCCCTACGACGCCAACGGCCACTACGCGCGGACGGTCCCGGTGTTCGACGGGTTCAGCTTCCAGGACAACGCGCAAGGCGGGACGCTGATAGCCAAGCCGCCGAACCTGCGCGGGTCGGGCGGGGCGCTCAAGACGGGGTTCCTGTACCGCTGCCCGGGCGGGGGGATCGTGCCACCGCCGGACGGGTCGGCGCCGTTCGTCGATTCCGGGCCGCTGTCGAACGCCCACTGCCGGCGCTCGGATTCGATCGGGGGTACTCCGTGAGGCTCGGACGGTGGCTGATCGCGATCGGGATGGGCATCCTCGTCGCAGTCGTCGTCGCGGTCGGGATCAAGAGCACCACGAGCGGGTCCCCAAACACGTACACGGTCCGCGCGATCTTTGACAACTCCTCGTTCATGATCGCCGGTGAGGACGTCAAGATCGCGGGCGTCAAGGTCGGGACGGTCTCCGCCGTGCAGCTGACTCCGCAGAACAAGGCGGCGCTCGTGCTGCAGATCGACGCGCCCCAGTACGTCCCGTTTCGCACGGACGCCCACTGCGAGATCGGGCTCGAGTCGCTACTCGGCGAGCAGTTCGTGCAGTGCACGCCCACGCAGCCGCGCGCCCCTGGGACCGCTCCCCCTCCCGCGCTGCCGGCGATCACGTCCGGTCCGGACGCGGGAGAACACGTGGTTTCGCTCCAGAACACGACATCGCCGATCGGCATCGACCTGATCTCCGATATCACGCGGCTGCCCCAGCAGGAGCGGCTGCAGCTGGTGATCTCGGGCCTCGGCGTCGGCCTCTCCGGCAACGGCCACGAGCTGAACGCCGCACTGCTCCGCGCCGATCCGGCGCTGCAGCAGACCGATCAGGTGATCGCCGTGCTGGCCAACCAGGACCGCCTTCTCGCTCGCCTGACCGCCCAGTCCGACAAGATCCTCGCCCCGCTGGCCGCACAGCGGGCCCACCTCGGCGGATTCTTCCAGCACGTCGGCGAGGTGGGCCTCGCCGCCGCCCAGCAAGGGAAGGCGATCGAAGAGAACCTCCAGGACTTCCCCCCGTTCCTGCGACAGCTGAAACCGGCGGCGCAGCGGCTGACGACGCTGGCCGAGTCGATCACGCCGTCGCTCCAGGCGCTGGGGGCTCAGGCGCCGGCGGTCAACGCCTCGCTCAGCGGCCTCGGTCCGCTGGCGAAGGACTCGATCCCGGCCCTCAAGACGCTCGGCAGCGTGGCCCAGCGTGGTGAGACCGTGTTCCCAAAGATCCACGGCGTCGTGTCCCAGCTCTCGCAGCTCGGCAAGCCGCTGCTGCCGGTCGCGGCCGACATCGCGGCGATCGCTTCGAGCTTCGACAACGCCGGCGGGATCGAAGACGTGATGCGCTTCATCTACTACTACACGGGGACCGTCAACGGCGAGGACGCCGTCAGCCACTACATCCGCGCGAGCTTCGAGGTCAGCGGCTGTTCGGCGCGGTCGAGCACCGAGGGAGGGGGTTGCGGTTCGACATTCAGGACGACGACGATCCGCGATTCCACGCTGCAGGCGACGGCCGCCGCGGCAAGACGCGGCGTCGCCATCGCCGAGCGCCGCGCCACCGCCGACACCCGCGCCAAGACGGCCAAGACCCTCCTCAACTACCTCCTGCGATCGTGACCAGAAGAGGCCGACAGGAGCCGTTCCGTAATCCGATTCTGATCGGCGCGATCACGATCCTGATCCTCGTGGTCGCCGTCTACCTGGCGTACAACGCCAACAACGGGCTCCCGTTCGTCCCCACCTACAACCTGAACGTCGAAGTTCCGAATGCCTCCGGGCTAATTGCCTCCGACAGTGTGCTGATCGGCGGGACCCGGGTCGGGTACGTCGGCAGCATCAGCGCCGCGAAGACGAGCGACGGCACGCTGTACGCGGTCGTCCACGTGAAGCTCGACAAGTCGATCGAGCCTCTGCCGGCGGACTCGACCGACCTCGTGCGTCCGGTATCCCCGCTCGGCCTCGAGTATCTCCAGATCGAGCGTGGGCACTCCAAGCAGACGCTCGGGCCGGGAGCAACGGTCCCGATGACGCAGACCCAGCTGCCCGTCCAGGTCGACGACATCTTCAAGATGTTCACGGCGCGCACGAGGGCGGCGTCGAAGGAGAACCTGGACGAGTTCGGGGACGGCTTCGCGAGCCGGGGCAGCGACCTCAACGACGCGCTCAGCCAGCTGCAGCCGCTGGTCGGCCACCTGCTCGCGGTCACGACCAATCTGAACGCGTCGCAGACGCGGTTTGCGCGGCTGTTCCCGAGCCTCGAGCAGGCCGCCAACGAGGTCGCCCCCGTGGCCGGTCCCGACGCGCAGCTGTTCGTGGGCCTGGACGAGACGTTCACGCCCCTCTCAAACGCGACCCAGGCGCTGCAGGCCGCGATCGCGGGCGGTCCCGCGGCGCTCCAGACGGGGACGCAGCAGCTCCCCGCGCAGGCCCGGTTCATCGATGACACGGCCGAGCTGTTCCGCCGCTTCCACCCGGCGTTCGTGAACCTCGCGTCGGCGTCGGTGCAGCTCGCCCCGGCGATCGCCGCCGGCATTCCGGCCGTCAAGCGCGCGCCGCAGCTCGACAACCGTCTGGTCGCGACGCTCGATGCCGTCGAGCGGTTCGCCGCCGACTCGCGAACGGTCCCGGGGCTGATCCTTCTGACCCAGACCGCGACGTCGCTCGAGCCGACGCTCGCGTTCATCAAACCCGCGCAGACGACGTGCAACTACCTCGCGCTCTTCTTCCGCAACCTCGAGAGCGCGCTGTCGGAGTCCGATGTCGTCGGGAGCTTCCTGCGGATCGGGATCCTGGCCCTTCCACAATTGCCGAATAGCGAGGCTGGGCCGTCCTCGGCGGCTGCGGACGGACCTCCCGCGAGCGCGATACCCGGCCTCACGGGTTCAACGAGGACACTCGTGGACGACAGCTTCCTCCACTCGAACCCGTACCCCAACACCGACGCACCCGGCCAGACCGCGGAGTGCGAGGCGGGGAACGAGCACTACATCCCGGGCCGACAGGTGATCGGCAACGACCCCGGCAACCAGGGGCTCGTCACCGAGACGACGAAGCGGAGCATCAAGTGAGCCGCCGGCGCAACGGGATCTCACCGATCGCGGCGAGCCTGATCGGGATTGCGCTGTTTGCGATCGGGGTCTACTTCGCATTCACCAAGGCGATCCCGTTCGAGCAGCACTACACGATCAACGCCGTCGTCCGGAACTCGAATCTGCTCGTCCAGGGTTCGCCGGTGCGAATCGGCGGGGTCGGAGTCGGCAAGGTCACCGGCGTCGGTCGCTACCGCAACACCAATCTCGCGCTGGTCCAGATGCAGATCTCCGGCGGCGGCACGATCCACGACGACGCGACGATCAGGATCCGACCGCGCCTGTTCCTCGAGGGCAACTTCTACGTCGACCTCTCGCCCGGCACCCCCGGCGCGCCGGTGCTTCACAGCGGCGGCACGATCCCCGTAGCCCACACGACAGACCCGGTCCAGATCGATCAGGTGCTCGATGCGCTGCCGGCGGACATGAGAGTCCGGCTCCAGCAGGCAATCCAGGGCTTCGGCACGGCGCTCGACACGACGCCGACCCCCGCCGAAGCCGCCACCGAGGACCCAGCCGTTCGCGATCTGACCGGCGGCGAGGCGCTCAACAAGGCCCTGACGACGAGCCCAGCGGCACTCCGCGACACGACGATCGTCTCGGAGGCGCTGACCGGGCCGACGGGACACGAGCTGGCGCAGACGATCTCGGGTCTCGCCCACGCGAGCGACGGGCTCGCCCGCGCGGACACGCAGCTGACCGCGCTGATCTCCGAGTTCGACAAGACGATGCAGGCCACCGCCGCCCAGCAGGAACCGCTGCGCAGGTCGATCGCGATCCTCGGCCCGACGGCCCAGAACGCGCAGACCGCGTTCACCGCGCTCGACCAGGGGCTCCCCCCGACCGAGCGGTTCGCGCGTGACCTCGCGCGGGGGATCCCGCAGCTCCCGGCCACGATCCGCGCCGCCTACCCGTGGCTCGCCCAGGCGGGACCGCTGCTCTCGTCGTCCGAGCTCGGTGGCCTCCTGCACGAGCTCGCGCCGGCGACCGGCGACCTCGCGCAGCTGACTCACGCGACCCGCCAGTTCCTGCCACGGATCGATGAGTTCGATCGTTGCATTACCGGCGTGTTCCTGCCCACGGGCAACATCGTCGTCAACGACGGGCCGCTGTCGACCGGCGTCCCCAACTACCAGGAGTTCTGGTACGCGATGGCCGGCCAGGCGGCGGAGACACAGGGCGAGGACGGCAACGGCAACTTCCTGCGGATCGGTGCCGCCGGTGGTCCGGACACGATCGAGACCGGGCAGACCAACTACTACGGCCCGGCGGGCACCAAGTTCGCCCAGGCCGATCTGCCGCCGCTGCGGACGCGCCCGGCGTATCCGAACCGGGTCCCGGCGCTCAACCGGAACGTCCCCTGCTACACGCAGCCCGTCCCGAACGTGAACGGCGCTGCGTCGACCGGACCTGCGGACGGGGCGCGTCCGGACGCGCCACCGCCGCCGCTGCCCAACGACCCGACCGGGAAGATCCCGTGAACCGCACCCTCCGCGATATCCGGCGCCAGGCGCGCGCGGTCGTGCTGCTCGCGGCGGTGATCGTCTTCGGTCTGGCCGTCGGCGTGTATCTGGTCGTCCACCAGCGGATCGTCTGGCCGACCTGGGTTCCATTTGCCGGCAAGCAGGAGTTCGTGCTCAAGGCTCAGGTCAGCGCGGTGGCGGGCGTGCTTCCGGGCCAGGGCCAGGCGGTGACGATCGCCGGCGTGGATGTCGGCGAGATCGACGGCGTGACCCTCACCAACGGGGTGCCGGTCGTCAGCATGGAAATCAACCCGCAGTACGCCAGCCGCATCTACTCGAACGCGACCGTCCTGCTGCGGCCGAAGACGGGCCTCAACGACATGGTCGCCGAGCTCGATCCCGGGAGCGCCGGCGCCGGAACGCGGCTACACAGTGGCGCGACCCTGGGCGCGTCCCAGACACTGCCGACGGTCAGCCTCGACGAGGTCCTCTCGCAGCTCGACGGCGATACGCGGGACGAGCTGATGATGCTCGTCTCCAACGCGGGCCAGGCGCTCGCCAACGGCGGCGGCACGAACCTCGGCAACGTGTTCCGTCGCTTCGACCCGCTCTCGCGCGACGCCCTGAAAGCGAGCCACCTCGTCGCGCTCCGCAGCGTCGAGCTCAAGCGGCTGACGGGAAATCTCGCGAAGATCGCCACGGAACTCGGCGATCGCGACTCGCAGCTGACGGCGTTCGTCAAGGGCAACGAGGGGGTGTTCCGGGCGATCTCGGACCAGGACCAGCAGCTCCAGCAGACGATCCAGCTGCTGCCCGGAGCGCTCGGCGCGACGAACACCGCGCTGACCCAGGCGACCACACTGGGCAAGACGCTGTCCTCGACGCTCAGCTCGCTCGACGCGAGCGCCCGCGGTCTCGGCCCGACCCTGTCTGACCTGCGCCCGTTCTTCAACGAGACCACGCCGGTGCTCCGCGACCAGCTGAGACCCTTCTCGGTCAAGGCGCAGCCGACCGCCAAGGAGCTCGTCCCCGCCACACACCAGCTCGCCACGGCCACGCCGCACCTGGGCACGCTCGCGACCGAGCTCAACAACATCGTCAACGAGCTCGCCTATAAGCCCAAGAACGGCCAGAGCTATCTGTTCTACCTCCCCTGGGCCAACCACGACACGAACTCAGTCCTCTCGACCCAGGACGGCGTGGGCCCGATCCGGCGCAGCCTGATCCTGTTCTCGTGCGGCTCGCTCGAAATCCTCCAGGACCTCGCCAATCCGAAGAACAACCCGACGCTCGCCACCGTGATCCAGCTCCTCACGACGCCGAACTACAACAACCTCTGCAACGTGGATCTGCCGCGGAAATGATCAAGACCCCGCCATCTCCACTGCGGATCGGCGTCCTGGCGGTGTTCGTGCTCTCGTGCCTGCTCGTCCTGACGTACCTCTGGATCGACTTCGGCGGCTCGGTTCCGTTCGTTCCCCAGGGATACCGGATCCAGGTGGCGTTCCCCCAGGCGAACGAGCTCGCGACCGGCGCGGACGTCCGGATCGCGGGCGTCAACGTCGGCAAGGTCGTCGCCCTAAATCTCGACAAGCAGGACAACCGGACCGTCGCGACCATCCAGCTCTCGCAGCAGTACGCCCCGATCCCGAGTGATACGCACGCCACGCTGCGGATCAAGACGCTGCTCGGGGAGACCTACATCGACCTGACCGCCGGCAATCCACACTCGGGCACGCTCGCCGACGACGGCCGGATTCCAGACGGCCAGGTCCAGACGAACGTCGACCTCGACCAGATCCTCGCGACGTTCGACCCGCAGACACGGGCCGCGTTCCAGACCTGGATGCAATCGCAGGCTGGGGCGCTGGCCGGACGCGGCCAGGACATCAACGACACGTTCGGAATCCTGCCTCAGTTCGTCGATTCAGGAGAGAGCCTGCTCGCGACGCTCGATTCCCAGTCGGCGGCGGTCCGCCGCCTCGTCGCGAACACCGGGACGTTCTTCAGCGCGATCAGCGCCCGTCAGGGCGAGCTCTCGGGGCTGATCACGGCCGCCAACAACCTGTTCCACACCACCGCCCAGCGCAACCAGCAGCTCGCCGACGTGTTCCGGGCGCTGCCGAACTTCGAGCTCCAGGCGCGCCTGGTGCTCCCCGCGATCACGCACTTCGGCCAGCAGGCCGATCCCGTCGTCCGCGCGCTCGAGCCGATCGCCACCGAGCTCACGGGGACCTTCGGAACCACCGCCAAGCTCGCCCCTCAGCTTCACGCGCTGTTCGACCGGCTGGGCCCGACCGTCACCGCGTCCGAGCGAGGGCTGCCGGCACTCGACAGCATCCTGGGCGCGATCCCGCCCCTGCTGGGCGCGTTCCAGCCGTTCCTGCGCAACGCGAACCCGATCGTCAGCTACATCGGCCTGTACAAGCACGAGATCACCGGCTTCTTCGGCAACGTCACCGGCGCATCGCAGTCGCACGACGTGGAACTGCCGCGCACGTCCAACGAGGTCCACTACCTGCGCACCTCGCAGACGCTGACGCCGGAGGGGCTCGCCTTCCTCGATCACCCGCTCGGCCTCCAGCGCGACGACGCCTACCGGCCCCCAGGCGCGTACTCGCAGCTCGCGCGGGGCCTCCCAGTACTCAACAGCGCGGAGTGCTCGAACGGTAACCCGGCCCCGCCGACGAGCGCGTTCCCCTCGACGCTAGTGCCGCTGATCAAGTCCTACGTGTTCCGCACCGACTCCCGCAACGTCGCCGCCCCACCGTGCATCCAGCAGGGACACGTCCCCGGCTTCACGACGGCGTTCCCGCAACTGCGCGCGGAACCGGCGCCGAGCGTGGGGAGCTGACCCCCCGCTTGGGGGTAACGCAAGATCCCCCCTTGATTTCAGCTCGGCCGCGCGTGTTATACACACGCTTTCCGGGAGATCTCTCATGTCCCTCGCTGATGAAGTCCGAACCGTCCGGGAGCGCGTAGCCGCTCGTCTGAGCGAACTCGAGCCGTTGGTGCGGGAATACGACGAGCTCGTGAAGCTCGCCGACGAACTCGGAATCGAGGTACCCGGCCGCAGGCGATCGCGCTCGGCGACTCGCCCGGCCCGGGATGACGCCCGAGCGGGCGCCGGCGCCAATGCGGCGTCGGGTGGAAGCGCCGCTGCAGCCACGGACACCGCGGCCACGCGGCGACGCTCGCGTCAGGCCGGATCGCCCGCTCGCTCGAAGCCGGCCCGCCAGCGCCGGCGACGGGCCCCGGACGAGGCCGAGGCCGAGACCGGAGCCGAGCGCGACGCGCGCGTGATCGATGCCCTCCGGGCCCATCCGGGCTCGACGATCACCGACCTGGCGTCGATGCTCGAGGTGCCGCCGACGTCGCTGTACCGCCCCGTGCGCGAGCTCACGACCTCAGGCGAGGTCGTCAAGCGCGGCCGCGGCCTGTTCGTCGAGGACTGAGGGGCTCGAGACGATCGCCACCGGTTCGGTCGCCCCCGGTGTGGCCGGCTTGGCCGCCTCCTTCTGCGCCGCGGCATGGCCGATGTATGGAAGCATCAGCGAGTACCCAAGGTCGGGCAGCAATCCCATCAGCTGGGACGTCTGGCCCTGGACCACGCGCGAGTACACGACCTCGTAGATCCCCCCGACGATCGTCTCGGCGGTGATCTCGGGGGGTTGCTGGGCGGTGCCGTCGGCCTGGGCGGCGGCGTGGACCATCTGCGCAAACGTCCTCATCACCGCGTTTCGGCGCTCGATCGCCTGCGGCCCGGCCGCGAGCACCTCGACGATGCACATGTCCGCAAATCGCGGCTCGCTGGCGACGAAGCCGAGGAACTCGGCCAGGCAGTCCCGCACGCGGCCGGCAAACGTCGTGTTCGCCGTGAACGCCTCCTGGACTCGCTGCACCAGCTGCGCCACGACGGCGTCGTACGCGGCCAGGAACGCCTCCTGCTTGTCGCTGAAATGGTCGTAGAAGGTCCGCCGCGAGACTCCCGCGGTGACGATGATGTCCTCGACGCTCATCGCCGAATAGCCGGCGAGACTCGAGACATCGGCGACCGCGTCGAGGATCCGCTCGCGCTGGTTGGAGACGATGAACGACCGCGGGAGGCCATGCCGGCCCGGGGGGAGCTGATGAGCTTGGCGTGCCTGACGTTTGGCGCTTGGAGACATCCGCGTCACAAAGTAGCCGCTCCGGAGGCGTTCCAGACGACTTGCTGAAAACTGGTCCATTTATACATCGAGAACTGTCCCCCTAGAACATTCGTTTAGGCTCAGGAAACTCTCTTGTTTCTCGTGTACCCCAAAAGTAGAGTCCGCCGCGTTCACCGGTCCGACGTGGACCCCGTGATGATCGGGGGGTTGTCTAAATGTACGCCGCCACGGCCTGCACCACATGCAAATCTCTTCGGGCTGCCGCGCTGCGGCTGGTCGGAGATCAAGGGTTCAGCGGGTTGTCTGTCGCCTCGCTATGCGAGGCCGCCGACCTTACGCCTGAGGAGTTTGTGGACCACTACCCCACGCCGAGCGCCTGCCTTTACGAGGCCTGCGACGAGCTTTCGCAGGATCTTCTCGATGAGATTGCGGATGCCTTCAACTGCGCCTTGAGCTGGCCCGAGGGGCTGACCAGCGCCCGCTCGCGGATTCTGACCAGGCTCGCCGAGCACCCGGAGGAGGCGCGCATGCTGTTCGTCGAGACGCTGCGCGGCGACCGGGAACTCCGGCGCCGGCGCGAGCAGGGGCGCCAGCGGATGTTTGCCCTGATCCTCTCCGAGCACCGCCGGCGGGGTGAACTCGACCAGCTCTCGCCGGTACAGCTCGAGATGCTGCTCGGTGCGAGCTTCCACCTGATCGCCACCCGCGTGGCCGAAGGACGGGTCGACGACCTGCCCGATCTCTGCGGAGAGCTCGAGGAGCTCACCGGCATGTTCGAGCCGCTCGCGGCCGCGGTCTAGCCGCAGCGCGCAGCCGGCGGTCCTGGGTGCGCCGCGGCGCGGCGCCATCCCCGTCTATACGTTCCCGCGCCCGGGCTCCGGCGCCCGAGCATCGCCCTCCCGATGTGTAGCGCTGCATCTCCAATTTGTCCGCTTCGGGGAAATCGCTCCCATTTGGAGACTGTGTTGTGTTCAAATGCGTTTGGACATCTGTACATACAGGCGCTCCCAGTTCTACAGACATATACGTTTCCTATTGTCTTTGTCCTTTGCAGCCCGATATGCTCGCGACGATGGCCGAACAGCGCGCAACTCTTGACGCCCGCCGCCTGCCGCGCGGAAGGCACGGACTGCTACCCGGCGCCGTCGTCGAGAACCAGCGCCAGCGGTTGATCCACGCCGTCCCGGCGGTGGTCCACGAGAAGGGGTTCATCGCGATGACGGTCGAGGATCTGGCGGGCCGAGCCGGCGTCTCGCGCAAGACCTTCTACGAGAACTTCCACGACAAGCGCGACTGCTTCCTCGCCTCCTACCGCCAGTACGCGCGTGAGCTCTCCGCCGTGGTCGAATCGGCGTCTGCCGTCGGGAACGACTGGGCCGAACGCACGCGATCGGCGCTGGGCGCGCTGCTCCGGTTCCTCGCTGCGCGACCCGACGTCGCCGATATGGGCGTGGTCGAGTTGATGGCGGCGGGGCCGGACGCGCTGATCGAGCGCGACCGGCTCGTCGCAGGATTCGCAGCGCTGCTTGGCGACGAGGCGTTGGAGGCAGCGCCGGCGCCGGTGCCTCGTCTGATGCTCGAGACGATCGCGGGGGCGATCTGGCAGCTGATCTACGCCGCCGTGCTCACTGGTCATGCTGAGCAGCTCGAGGAGCTGCTCCCGACGTTCATGTACATGGTGCTCGTTCCCATGCATGGGCCGGAGGGCGCAGCCTCAAGAGCACAACTCGTTCCGGCACTGGAGTGAGCGATGAGTGGCACCGCGGGGACTCCGCGGGCATTCCCCGGTGAAGCCCCGCCAACCACACCACCGTTGCCCCGCGGGAGGCACGGTCTGCCCCATGCGTTCATCGTCACCAACCAGCGCAGGCGGCTCCAGATCGCCATCGCCGAGGCGTGCGCTGAGAAGACATACCCCGCCGTCAGGATCAAGGACATCACCGACGGCGCTCGGGTGTCGCGGCGGACGTTCTACGACCTGTTCTCCGACAAGGAGGACTGCTTCCTGGCGACCTACGACGTGTGCATCGAAGCGGTTTTCATCTCTCTCAACCGTGCCTATGCAGCCGCCGGGCCATCATGGGAGGCTCGCGTCGGGGCGGCTCTGAAGAGGCTGCTCGAACTCTGCGCGGAGGACCCCGCGTTCGCCCATCTCGTCGTGGTCGACGTGCACACCGCCGGGAGGGTCGCGCTCGAGCGACGTGACGCAACGCTTCGTCGCTTCGCCCAGTTCCTCGAGCCCGGCCGTAGCGGGCTCCCACCGGCGCTCGCCAGATACGAACCGCTAACGGAAGCAGTGATTGGGGGCTTGTGCGAAGCCCTCTACAACCGCATCAAGGTGGGAGACGCCGAGCAGCTGCCGGCGCTCACACAGGAGCTTCACTACTGCACGCTTGTGCCGTTCGTCGGCCACGCCAAGGCCCTCGCCGCCAGCCATTCCGCCGCCGCCTGACCGTCACCGCCCTCAGGCCGCTTAAGCGTCGCCGGCGTCAGAAGTCCGGAGCGGCCGGCAGGCCGGCGTAGTTCTCCGCCAGGCTCGTCGCCGCTGCTCTCGAGCGCTCCAGATAGTCGAGCCGTGCGAGCTGGAGCATGCGGTCAAACTCCCCGGTCCCGAGGTCGTGGAGCAAGTGGGTCATGTAGTTGGAGAAGTCCTGCGCGCGCCACACCCGGCGCAGAGCCGTGTCCGAATAGGCGTCGAGCCCATCGCGCGCGCCGGTGGCATACCAACGCTTCAGGGCCACGGCCAGTAACCGGACGTCGTTGACCGCCAGGTTCAGCCCCTTGGCCCCGGTGGGCGGAACGATGTGGGCGGCGTCGCCGGTGAGGAACATCTGGCCGAAACGCATCGGCTCGCAAACGTAGGTCCGCATCGGGGTGATCCCCTTGTCGAAGATCTCCCCCTCGTTGACTCTCCAGCCTTCGGTCGCCTGGCGGGTCTGTAGCTCTTCCCAGATCCGCTCATCTGGCCACCGCTCTATGTCCTCGTCCGCGGGGACCTGGAGGTACAGGCGACTCACCGTCGGCGAGCGCATCGAGTAAAGCGAGAAGCCATGCTCGTGCCAGGCGTAGATGAGCTCATCGGTGGCGGGGGCGGCATGGGCCAGGATCCCTAGCCACGAGAACGGATACGTGAAGTCGTACTCGGTCAGGAACCCGGCGGGAATCGACGGGCGGCAGATGCCGTGGAAACCATCGCATGCGGCGACGAAATCGCACTCGAGCTCGTAGGTGATGCCGTCCTCGCTGTAGCTGATCCTCGGCCGCTCGCTATCGAGGTCGTGGACTGTCACATCGCCCACTTCGAAGTGCAGCTCGCAGGCGCGGTGCAGCGAGGCGTCGATCAGGTCCTTTACGACCTCCTGCTGCCCATAGATCGTCACGTGCCGTCCCGTCAGTTCGGCGATCGGGATGTACACCGTGCGCCTCTGCCGGCGGAGGTTTATGCCGTCGTGCTGAAGGCCTTCCCGTGCGAGACGCTCACCGACACCGAGGTCGCGGAACAGGTCGGCGGTGTTCTGCTCGAGCAGTCCGGCGCGTACCCGCTTCTCGACGTACTCACGGCTCCTCGCCTCAAGTACCACGGACTCGATGCCCTCACGCTGAAGGAGTAGGCCGAGAGTGAGGCCGGCGGGGCCGCCGCCGACGATTCCCACTTGTGTCCTCACTGTGTTCGCAGCATGGCCAGAGGGAGGGGCACGGGGCGGAGCGTATATCGTGAAACCCATGCGATCACCAGAGCCGGGGGTGGGTTCCGGGCGATGAGCGCCTCCTACGTGCTCGATGCGGTGCGCACCCCGTTCGGTCGGTACGGCGGCGGGCTCTCCGAGGTCCGTCCCGACGACCTCGCGGCTCACGTCGTCCGGGAAGCGCTGCGGCGGGCCCCGTCTCTGGATCCGGAACGGATCGACGATGTCATCTTCGGCGATGCCAACCAAGCCGGCGAGGACAACCGCAACGTGGGGCGGATGGCTTGCTTGCTGGCCGACATTCCCACCTCAGTGACGGGATCTACGATCAACCGCCTGTGCGGCTCGAGCCTCGACGCCGCGATGCAGGCGAGTCGAATGATCGAGTGCGGCGACGCATCAATCGTGATGGTCGGTGGGGTCGAGTCGATGAGCCGGGCACCGTGGATCCTGCTCAAGCCAGACCGGCCGTTCGCGCGCCAGAACGAGCAGCTCTACTCGAGCACGCTCGGCTGGCGGATGGTCAATCCCGAGATGCCCGACCAGTGGACGATCTCGCTGGGGCAGAGCGCGGAGAAACTCGCCGGTCTGTATGAGATCACGCGTGCCGCACAGGACCAGTTCGCGCTCCGCAGCCACCAGCGCGCGACGGCGGCGTGGGACGACGGCTTCTACGACGAGTGGGTGGTCCCCGTTCCCGACACCGAGCTGGAACGCGACGAGAGCATCCGTCCCGACACGTCACTCGAGAAGCTCGCAAAGCTCAAGCCCGCGTTCGCGGATCACGGCACCGTGACCGCGGGTAACTCCTCCCCGTTGAACGACGGCGCGGGGGTGGTGCTGCTCGCCGACGAAGCCGGCGCCGAGACCGCGGGACTCGAGCCGCTGGCGCGGATCGTGTCGCGCGGAGCCGCGGGGGTCGACCCGGACGTGTTCGGGATCGCACCCGTGGAGGCCGCGAATGCCGCGCTGCGCCACGCGGGCATCGGCTGGGACGACGTGTCGGTGGTGGAGCTCAACGAGGCGTTCGCCTCGCAGTGCCTCGCCGACATCGGCGAGTGGAGGGAGCTCGACCCCGAGAAGGTCAATCCGAACGGCGGCGCGATCGCGATCGGGCATCCGCTCGGCGCTTCCGGGGTGCGCGTACTCGGTGGGCTCGCGCAGGAGCTCAAGAGACGGGGTGGCGGGTTCGGCGTAGCGGCGATCTGCATCGGCGTCGGACAGGGTTTGGCGATTGTGGTGGAGGCCGTTTGATGAGCAGTGTCCCCGAGGTGGGCAGCGACGAGCGCGTGATCTACGACGGTGTGTCGGATACGCCGACGAGCTATGTGCGTGCAGGAGCCGACGTGGATCCGCCTCTCGACTTCGCGCCGTACAAGTCGACGGCGCTGCGCCATCCGAAGCATCCGCTGGTGTATTTGCCACAGACGATCACCGAAGTGACAGGTCCGCAATTGGGCGATGAGCGAGTGGTCGCTGGTGACAGTGACTTGACCGCCCAGCACGGAGGAGAGCCGATCGGGGAGCGGATCACCGTCTGCGGCCGGGTCCTGGACACCGAGGGCAAGCCGCTCAAGGGAACGTTGGTCGAGGTGTGGCAGGCGAACGCCGCGGGTCGGTACAGGCATTCGCGAGATCGGTGGCCGGCGGAGCTTGATCCCAACTTCTCCGGTGCCGGGCGCTGCCTCACCGACGACGAGGGTCGCTACAGCTTTACGACCGTCAAGCCCGGCCCCTACCCGTGGGGCAACCACTACAACGCCTGGCGCCCGTCGCACATTCACTTCTCGCTGTTGGGGCGGGCGTTCGCGCAGCGACTGGTGACACAGATGTACTTCCCCGGCGATCCGCTGTTCGAGTTCGATCCAATCTTCAACTCGGTCCGCGATGCCAACGCACGGGAGCGGATGGTCTCGCGGTTCTCTATGCGCCAGACCGCCCCTAACTGGGCACTCGCCTACGAGTTCGACGTATACCTTCGCGGACCGGGGGCGACACCGTTCGAGGAGTCACATTGACAGGCTTTGAGTTGACGCCGTCGCAGACAGTCGGACCGTTCTTCGCCATCGGGTTGCCGTGGGAGCGCGGGCCGTTCGCGGTCGCTGAGGGTACGCCGGGGGCAATCCGGATCACGGGAAGCGTGCACGACGGGGCGGGACATGCGGTCCCCGACGCGATGATCGAGACCTGGCAGGCCGATCCGTGGGGGCGCTTCGCCGACATGCACGGCTATGGCGAGCGCTCCGAGCTCGAGGGGTTCCGCGGATTCGCAAGGTTCGCGGCCGAGGACGGCGATGGCAGCTATGAGATCGTGACCGTCAAACCGGGGTCCGTGCCCGGTCCCGGCGGCGGGCTGCAGGCGCCACACATCGACCTCTCGGTATTCGCCCGTGGAATGCTCAACCGCTGCGTGACCCGGATCTACTTCGCCGACGAGCTCGACGCCAACGCCGGCGACGTCGTGCTGGCGAGCGTTCCCGAGGACCGCCGGCACACGCTGCTGGCCACGGCGACCGAGCAGGGGTACCGGTTCGACATCCATCTCCAAGGGCCCAACGAAACCGTCTTCTTCGACATTTGATTTGACACCCGTGAGCACCGCGAGCGGCATCCGCGAACGACACTTCGTGCAGTCGCTCGAGCGCGGCCTGTCGGTCATCCGCGTGCTCAACGTCCCCGCGCCGGGCCTGACGCTCACCGATGTCGCGCGCGAAGCGGACCTGACCCGCGCCGCGGCGAGACGCTTCCTCCTGACGCTCGTCGATCTCGGATACGTTCGCTGCAACGACCGCCGGTTCTCGCTGACCCCGAGCGTGCTCGAGCTGGGCTATTCGTTTTTGTCGAGCCTGACCCTGCCCGAGATCGCCCAGCCTCATCTTCGCGACCTCGTCCAGCGAGTGCACGAGTCGTCGTCGGTGTCGGTGCTCGACGGGACCGACGTCGTCTACGTGGCGCGCGAACCGACGCAGCGCATCATGACGGTCGCGATCGCAGTCGGCACGCGCTTTCCCGCCTTCGCCACATCGATGGGCAGGGTGCTCCTCGCCGGGTTGGACGACGCCGAGCTCGACGCGTTCTTCGGCCGGGCGGAGCTCACGCCGCTGACCGCCGGAACCGTGACGAGCGAGGACGCGCTCCGGGGGGTGATCGAGGCCGTCCGTGAAGCGGGCTGGGCGCTCGTCGATCAGGAGCTCGAGGACGGGCTGCGCGCGGTGGCGGTCCCAATACACAACGCGCAGTCGAAGGTCGCGGCGGCGATCAACCTCTCCACGCAGGCGAGCCGCCGGACGCCGCAGATGATCGAGGCCGAGCTACTTCCACCACTGCTTCAGACCGCGGCTCGAATCGAACGCGACCTAGCCGCCGGCGGCTCGGCAAGCTAGTTTCTCGGCAGTGACCCCGAGCCCCGTCACTCACATTAGCCAGGCGTATCCGGACCGAGTGGAGGTCCGAGGCCGGGACCTGTGCGGCGAGCTGATGGGTCGCCTCAGCTTCACCGAGTATTTCCACCTCCTGCTGACCGGCCGCGAGCCGACCGAAGACCAGCGCTTCTTCCTCGACCTGCTGCTCGTCGCGATCGCCGAGCACGGCATGATGCCCACCAACGTCGCCGCCCGCATGACCCTGGCCGCCGATCCGGGTTCGCTCCAGGGCGCGGTCGCGGCCGGGATCCTCGGCTGCGGTCCGGTCATCCTCGGGACCGCGGAGTCGTGCGCGCGCTTGCTCGAGCAGGCACAGCGGCGGGTGGGAGCCGGCGAGGACCCCACGGCCGTCGCCGCGGAGATCGCGCGCGCGGTCCGGGCCGCAGGCGAGCGTCTGCCGGGGTTCGGACACCCCATTCACCATCCAGTCGATCCCCGCGCCGAGCGGATCCTCGAGCTCGCCGACGCCCGCGGCGTGAGCGGGCCGCACGTGCTGCTCGCACGTTGCCTGCGGGAAGGCGCGGCGCAGGCGTGGAGTAAGCCGCTCGTGATGAACGTCTCGATGCCGATCGCCGCCGTGATGCTCGACCTGGGCTTTGCGGCGGCGGCGGTGAAGTCGATTCCGATTCTCGCCCGCACCGCCGGACTACTGGCCCATCTCGCCGAGGAACAGCGGGACTCCGTCGGGTTCCTGATGGCCAGAGGGGCCGAGGAGACGGTCGTCTACGAGCGTTCCGGGCAGGACGGAAGCGGCTGATGCTCGCCCGGGAGATCGAGGGACGACCGTGGGCGGAGCAGTCGGCGGCCGACGACTCCTCGTACCGAGACCAGCTCTCGTACCTGTTCGCGCGGTCGGAGTTTTACCGACGGAAGCTCGGGGCGGCCGGGTTCGCGTCCGAGCGCGCCGCGGGGGGCCTAGCGGAGATCTCGCAGCTGCCGCTGACCGACAAACACGAGATCAGAGCCACGTTGACGGCGGAGAATCCGGTCGGAGCGCATCTCTGTGCGGCACCGTCAGAGGTCGTGCGCATCCATTCGACGAGTGGGACGACCGGTACGCCCAGCTACATCCCGCTGACGGCGAGCGATCTCGAGAACTGGGTGACGAGCTCGGCTCGCAGCTACGCGGCCTCCGGCGTCAGCCCCGGGCAGCGGATCGTCTCCACCTACAACGCCGGGCCGTTCGTCGCCGGCGCGGCGCT
The DNA here is from genome assembly GCA_963810015.1 of uncultured Solirubrobacterales bacterium. Lineage (GTDB taxonomy): Bacteria > Actinomycetota > Thermoleophilia > Solirubrobacterales > Solirubrobacteraceae > Palsa-465. The sequence goes on along the minus strand of CAWEMC010000022.1, from coordinate 35,474 downwards.
CGCTGCGTTCGACCGGATCGGCCTGTGTCACGTCCCGATGGGCACAGGTAATACCGACGGCCTGCTCACGGCGATCGAGCGACTCAGGCCGGAGGCGGCGGTGCTGACGCCTTCATACGCGGCGTATCTGATCGAGCGGGCGACGGAGCGAGGCTTCGATCTCCGCGGCTCGAGCGTGGAGCGCGTGCTGGTGGCCGGAGAACCTGGTGGCGGTGAGGCTGCCTTCCGGGCCACCCTCGAGGATGGCTGGGGAGCCAAGGTGACGGAGGCGATGGGTATCGGCGACATCGGTCCGTCCTTGTGGGGCGAGTGCGAGGAACAGGAGGGGATGCACCTCGGCGCCCGCGGTTTTGTCCACGCCGAGCTGATCGATCCGGAGACCGGCGCCTCGATCGAGCTGGGCGACGGCGCCACCGGCGAGCTCGTGCTGACCCATCTTCGCCACCGGGCGGCGCCGCTCCTGCGGTTCCGCACTCGCGATCATGTGCGGGTCTGGACGAGCGCGTGTCGATGCGGCCGTACCAGTCCGCGCGTCCGGTGCGTCGGGCGCAGCGACGACATGCTGATCGTCCGGGGTGTGAACGTGTTCCCGTCAGCAGTCCGCGAGGTCGTGAGCGCGTTCACGCCCGAGGTCAGCGGCCACATCCTCGTCAAGCCCCGGGCGCCGGGCGTCAAGCAGGAGCCACCACTCCCCGTGAGCGTCGAGCTCGCGCGGGACTCCACGCCGCCCGCCGGCCTGGCGGAGGCGATCCGCGACAAACTGCGCAACCGCCTGATCGTCCAGACGCGCGTGGATCTGGTGCCGTGGGGGACCTTGCAGCGCAGCGCATACAAGTCGAAACTCGTCGAGAGGTAGCGAACCGTGCGAAAGCTTCAGACCCAAGGGGTTCACCACATCACGATCGTCGGCGCCGATCGCCAGACGTCGATCGACTTCTGGGAGGGCGTCCTGGGGATGCCGTTCGTGTTCGAGCAACCCAATCTCGACAACCCGTCAGAGAGTCACCTGTATTTCGATCCCGGCGACGGGCGGCTGATCACGATCTTCACCAACGAGGATCGCGCCGCGGATTCGAGCAGGACACCGACCGATCCGGGTTGCGTGCACCACATCGCGCTGTCGGTCTCCCAGGCCACCTTCCACCAGGCGGTGGAGCGGCTCGACGAGCGGGGGATCAGACACAGCGGCGTCAAGGACCGCGGCTTTATGGACTCGATCTACTTCGAGGATCCGCTCGGCTTGCTGATCGAGCTGGCGTCGTATCGCTTCGAGCCGCCGCACGGCTATACGCACGCGGAGGTGTTGCTCGAAGCCCACAAGCTTCGTGTGGAGCGTGGCGACTACAACATCGCCCCGATCCACCTCGCCGATGCAATCGAGGCGCTCGTCAGGCGATCGCGGGCGTCGCTCTCCGATGACCGATCGCCGAAGGACCCCTATCAGCACGAGAAGGTCGTGTAACGGACCGGAGGAGATCCAATGGCAACAAACACGCTGAGCATCCTGAAGCCGAGCGTCAACAACCTGACGGCTCGTATCTTCGTCAGGGCCGCGGGCCTCGACTTCGAAGAGGTGGACGTGTGGGGCAAGAAGGGCACGCCGGAGTTCCTGGCGAAGGACCCCGCTGATCTCACCCCGTTGCTCGAGGAGGACGGGCTCGCGCAGGGGTCCCTGTGGGAGAGCTGCGCGATCATGCAGTACCTGTGCAACAAGCACGGCCTGAGCCAGTTCTACCCCACCGATCCGGCCCAGCGGGCGATGGTCGACAGCGCGATGTTCTATCTGATCGGCACGCTGTACCCGGTCGTCGCGCGCGCCACCTATCCGTTGCTCGGCTTCCCCCAGTACGCGGGTGAGGTCGGCTCGTCGGATGCCGACGACGCCGCGAAGGCCCAGGCGCAGAAGGATGCCGTGGCCGCGATCGCCCAGCCGCTGGAGGCTTACCGCGCGTTCTTCCTCGACGATAAGCGGTTCATCGGCGGTGACACGCCTTCGATAGCCGACATCCGGCTGACCGCGACGCTCGAGTTCCTGAAGGCGATCGACTACGACTTCCCGAAGTGGACCAAGGACTACATGAGCGCGGTCGAGGCGAGTCTCGGCGACGCCTATTCGGAGCCGGCGGCGGACGTCCGGGGCTACGTGGAGTCGATCAAGTCGCCCGCCGCGTGATCGAGGGCGCGCGTACGGGCGACTCCAGCTCCAGGTACGATCGTCGCCAGGTGAGCCGGGAAGACTGGTCGGCGCTTACGTCGTCGACCGATCGGGGAGTAGGTGTCACGCCCGGCCACCGTGATTTCTGGATTTGGGGCACGAGGCTGACCGGGCATGCCCGTGCTCGCGGCCATTCCTCTGTTCCTGGCATCGCTGGCTGTGACGTTGCTCGCCGCGCGCCTGTTCGCGCGCAGGCTCGATCGGCTCGGGAAGCGGTTCGGCTTCCCTGAGGCCCTGATCGGGCTGCTGACCGCGCTCGCCGCCGACGGCCCAAACGTCTCATCCGCTCTGTACGCGCTTATCCGTGGCGCCCACAACGTCGGCGTCGGCTTGATCATCGGCTCCAACGCCTTCCAGCTCGCGGCGATGATCGGCGTGAGCGCTGCTCGCCGGCTCCGTGGTGCTCGCGCGGGAAGCCCTGCTGCTGGAGGGACTCGCCGGGGCAGCGGTCACGCTCATCGCCGCGGCTCTGCTGCTCGGCTGGCTGTCGTCCCCCGTCGCCGTGGCGCTCGGCGCCGGCGTCGCGGTCCCTTATCTCGCGATCGTGGTGGGCGGATCCGATCTACTGTTGCGCCGGCAGCGAGCCCACCGGGCCACGGGGAGTCTCAGCCGCTACCTCGACCAGCGGCCTCGTCCAGAGCGATCGGCAGCGCCACCTTCAGACCCCACGCATCACCTGCTGGCCCTAATTGCCCTTGACGTGGTGCTGATCATCGCGGCGAGCGCCGGCATGGTGCAGGCCGCGTTGGACCTCGGCGGACACTGGCACGTGTCCAGATCCGTCCTCGGTGTGCTGATCCTCGCCCCACTGACCAGCCTGCCGAACGCCCTCACGGCGGTGCGGCTCGGAGTTGCCGGTCGCGGCGCCGCGCTCGTCGCCGAGACGTTCAACAGCAACACCATCAATCTTGGCGTCGGCGTGTTGGTACCCGCCCTGTTCACGACGCTCGGAGCGCTGACCACGACGGGCGAGCTCCAGCTTTGGTGGCTCGTCGGGATGACGGCGATCTGCGTGGGCAAGCTGGCGCGCCCTCGCGGGATGGGCCGGCCCGCCGGGGCGACGATGATCGCTCTCTACGTCGGCTTCGTCGCGATCGAGGCGTTCTTCCCGTAGGCGCGTCGGGGGCTGTCAGCCCTAGGCCCGCGAGGAGGCTGTCGACGCTCAAGCCGCGGGCGCTGCGCGCCCGCGGCTTTGCCTGGCGATCGGCTCGGTAAAACGGCAGCCGGGAGGGGGGGTGGGTGACGGCGCCGGCGGGCCGCCTGAGCCCGTGGTCGACCTGCCTCAGCCGCCCAAAACCCGCGGCTTTGTGCCGAGAGTGTCACGGAAAACCTGCATAGCACGACAACCTCGGCGCCACATCCGAGCCCTGTCGTACTACGCATGCTCTTCATGCATAGCTCGACAGGCCTCGCCATCTGAGCCGGGATTGTCGTGCTGTGCAGCTTTTTTGGCGGGTGCGATGGCGCCCGCTCCCTTCCTTCCCCAGCGCCGTTTACCGAGCCGCCCGCCGATCGGGGCTGCGGGCGAGCGATCGGCTCGGTAAGAGGTAGCGGGGAGAGGGGGTGGGTGAGGGCGCCGAGAGTGTCACCGAAACCTGCGTAGCACGTCAACACCGGCGCCACATCGGAGCCCTGTCGTATTACGCATGCTCTTCATGCATTATATATATAGCTCGACAGGCCTCGCCATTCGCGCCGGGATTGTCGTGCTGTGCAGGTTTGTTTGGGCGGGTGCGATGGCGCCCGCTCCCTCTCCTTCTCCCCAGCGCCGTTTACCGGGCCGCCCAGTAAACGGCAGCATGCAGGTTCCGGAACGGGTGCGATGGCGCCTGGATCCCTGCCCTTCCCCGGCGTAGGCGCGTCGGCGACCGTGGGCCCGCCCAGTGCGGTCTCCAGGGGTTATTTGTGGTGGTGATGGTGGTGGGCGAGGAACGCCCTCGACTCGCGTGCGACGATCGAGATCAGGTTCCCCTGCGAGAGGTTCGCGTCGAGTAGGTGGAGTCCCCACGCCGGAGTCGGCGCCGGCGTGGGCGTCTGCGCTCCGTTGTGGGCCGTGACCTCGAGCACGTGGGCGCCGCCCGAGTCCTCGCACTGGGCGCTGTATGCGCGCGGCGATGTCCAGTACACCGTCGCGGGCGCCGGGACCTTCCACTTCAGAACGCTGAGGCCGAGGGCGATCGTGGAGCCCGGTGCGAACGGAGCGCTCGGCTGGATCGGATCCAGCAGCCCACTCCCGCCCGTGAGGTTGGCCGGGTTGGTACAGAGCACCTCATCGCCCTTCGGGGGCGTTCCCGTGCCAAGCAACGTCCCGGGACGACCAAACAGGCTGTCGCTCGGCACCGGCTGGTCGAATGTGGAGAAGGCGATTACGCACCCGAGCTGCGTCGGGCGGCGGCAGGCCGGGATGTGCTTGAAGTCACCGCCGATACCGGTGTTCCGCTTCACGAGCACGTTGCCGCCCATCAGGATCGCCGACAGCAGCCGCTTGCGAACCGCGGGCTTGGGATCGACGTCCTTGGCGATCATCGCCTCGAGCACGCCCGCGCCCTGCGAGTGACCGATCAGGACGAATCCCCTGCCGTGGTTGTAGTGCTGTAGATAGTCCTCGAACGCGTTCTCGACGTCGCTCAGGCCGAGGGCCGGATTTGCCTTGGTGCTCGACGTCCCGCCGAGCCCCGCGCCAGCGAGCGTGACCTGCCGGTACATCGGCGCGTAGACCTTGCAGTACTGCGAGTAACGACTTACCTGGTAGAGCGCGATCGACTGCTCGGTGTCCTGGATCTGCAGGTCGCTGTTACCGGTCTTCTCGTCGCTGACGGTCGGATAGACGTAGAAGCAGTCGACCGGAGGCTTGCGCTGCGCCTTGGGGTGCTCGACGCCGACGGCCTGAGTTAGCGGAGCGTTGAACACGGTGGTCGACAGGCCCGGCGTGCACGGATCGGGCTTCACGCCCGGCTTGCACAGCCACACCGTCGCCCCTGCGCCGGGGCTGGCGGCCCCCAAGACCACAGCCGTCGCGATCGCGGCCAACCCCGCGATCGCCAACCGAACGTTCCTACCGGACAGTGCGTGAACCGACATCGATATCTCCTTCCCTCCTACCAGGATGAGGTCCCTTCCCGCGGATACCGTTCTCTGCGTGTTGAACCGCGGCGTCCAACGACGGCCCGGCCGTCCCGCGGCGGCCACCAAGGAGCAGGTGCTCGACGCCGTCAAGCAGCGCTTCCTGGCAGGAGAGCGGATCGACATCCAGGCCATCTGCTCCGAGCTGGGCGTGTCGCGGGCCACGGTTCATCGGTGGTACGGCTCCCGAGACACCGTGATCGGAATGGCGATGATCGAGCTCGTCGCGCCGCTGTTTCGCCGGATCGAGCGCTCCGAGCCAGGAGCCGGAGCCGAGCGGCTCGTTGTCGTGTTCGAGCGTCAGCTGCGCGCGCTCGCGGATGACCGAGCGTTTCGCCGATTCCTCGAGCACGAGCGCGAGGCCGCGCAACGGATTCTCACCGCCTCCGACGGCGTCGTCGAGCCTCGCGTGGTCGCGCTCATCCACGAGATGATCGAGGCCGAGATCGAGCGAGGCTATGTGCCGCCCGCGGACGCGGAAGTGCTCGCGTACGCGATCGTCCGCATGGCCGAGTCCTTCCTGTATGCCGACGCGGCGAGCGGGTTTCGCGGCGACTTTGGCCGGCTCCGGTCCGTGTATGGAGCCCTGCTCGGAGCCAGCCGTATGCGCGATCATCGGCGCCGCATTTGATACACGGGCCGAAACTGTACTAAAAGCCCGAGGCGCCTCGCTCAGGATGCGAGCTCGACGATTCCGAAGGCCAGCACCGCGATCCCGATCGCTGCCGTCAGCGGGCCGACGATCGCCGGCCAGTGCCCAGACAGCCAATCGCCGACTGGCTGCAAGACGCCCTCAGCGCGCTGCCCCATCACGGCGACCACGACAGCGATGATGATCAGCGGGAGCGTGTAGATCACGCAGTAGAGGACGAGCAGGAACAACTTGCCCGGGGTCGAGGCACCCGACCCGACGATCAGCGCGATCGCCGCGAAATACGGAAATGCCGTCAGGAGCTCCAACCCGGCGATGCCGGCACCGATCAGTGCGGGCGACCCATGGAGCGTGCGCCGATCATCGGCGGCCGTGGAGCCCGCGAGCGATCTCCGTCGAACCCAGACGGTCGCGCCTCCGACCGTCAGCACGAGCCCGGCCGCCGCGATCAACAGGTATTTGACCGTCGCCGTCGGCTTCGGGACGAGCGACAGGATCAGATCGCCAAGACCGAGCGCGAACGCCAGGCCGAACAGGAACGTGACGGTCCACGCCGCGAGCGTGAACGTGGCAGTTCGCCACCTGGGCCGCGTACCCGTGGCGACGAACAACTCGCCGCCGATCAGCGACGGGTTGATGCAGTCTGGCAGCGCGATGAGCACCACCGACAGCGTGAGCTTCAGCACCCGGTGGCGTCTGTCAGCCGCGCCGCAGGAGTCGACCGACGGCGGCCATCATCTCTTCAGTCCGCTCGTCCTGCTGGTCGGGCGCGGCGCCGATCACGCACGTGTGCGCGTGCCCGTCGAGCAGCCCGAGCGCGACCTTGTCGAGCGCGGCCTGGGCGGCGCTGATCTGGGTGAGGATGTCGATGCAGTAGCGATCGTCCTGGACCATCCCCTCGATCCCGCGGATCTGGCCCTCGATGCGCCGTAGCCGCGCGAGTAGTTGGTCCTTACTCGCGGTGTAGCCCCTCGCGGGGGTCTCAGAAGTGGACATGAGGGAATCATATCAAATAACCCCTACCCCCTAGGGGTATCTGGTAGTCTTTTGGTATGAGCGTTTTGGACGTGATTTGGCACGGCCTCAGGGACTCGTTCCTGATGGCGTGGGAAGTGTGGTGGGCGCTTGTACTCGGGTTCGCGATCTCGGCGATCGTGCAGGCGTGGGTGCCGCGCGAGCGGATCGAGAGCGTGATGAGCGGCTCAGGCGCCCGCTCGGTCGGCTGGGCCACGGGACTCGGCGCCGCTTCCTCGTCGTGCTCATACGCCGCGATCGCAATCGCGAAGTCGCTGTTCCAGAAGGGCGCCTCCGCCGCGAGCGCGCTGGCCTTCCAGTTGGCCTCCACCAATCTAGTGTGGGAACTCGGGCTCGTCCTGTGGGTGTTGATCGGATGGCAGTTCACGATCGCGGAGTACGTCGGCGGGATCGTGATGATCTTGCTCATGACGGTGATGCTCCGGGCGTTCGTGAGCCGCCAGGTCGAAGAGCAAGCTCGCGAGTACGCGCGCGCGGCCGACACCGGGCATCGGCACGCCGGCGCGGGCGAGCAGCTTCCGTGGCGCGAGCGCCTCACCTCGATTCGCGCGTGGTCGGATGTCGGGCACAACTTCCGTGGCGATTGGCAGATGTTGTGGAAGGAGATCACCCTCGGGTTCGTACTCGCCGGTTTCATCGCGCAGTTCGGCAACGACTTCTTCGAGAAGCTCTTCATCCACCACGCGCCGGCGCCGCTGCCGGCGATCGAGAACGTGATCGTCGGTCCGATCATCGCCGTGCTCAGCTTCGTCTGCTCGGTCGGCAACGTCCCGCTCGCTGCGGTGCTGTGGTCGGGCGGGATCTCGTTCGCCGGAGTCCTGGCGTTCCTGTTCGCCGACCTGATCGTGCTCCCGATCTTGCTGATCTATCGCAAGTACTACGGCATGAGGTTCACGGTCCGCATCACCGCGCTGATGTTCGTGACCATGGTGATCGCCGCCCTGATCGTCGCCGGAATCTTCAGCGCGCTCGGGCTGATTCCCACCGGCCCGCGTCCCACGCGCGCGGACATCTTCAGCTCCGTCCAGGTGAACTACAAGCTCGCGCTGAACGTCCTCGGGGCCGCGATCTTCGGCGCCCTGTTCTGGCTGACCGCGCGGCACGGTGCCACCGACCCCGTGTGCGGGATGAAGGTCGACCGCGCAAAGGCGCTGACCAAGGACGTCGATGGGCACACCCACTACTTCTGCTCGAGCCACTGCCTCCAGACATTCGAAGCCGAACAGACGACTGCGCGGCACTTCGCCGACCCGAAAAGACCGCGCCGCAATTCGGCCAGCAGAAAACTCCGGTCCCCTCTGTAGACTGCCGCGGCGTCTGCCGATGACTACCGGTGGCCAGCTGGTCCCGACCGCTTGAGCCGATCGTGGTGAGACATCGTCCGCTGCTCCTGTGCGCCATCGCCGTCTCGGCGGCGGTCGCACCTGCGCTCGCCACGGCCTCGGCCGCAATGGCCGGGGCCCGGGGACGTGCACCGGCGCGTCATAGCCTTCCCACCATTAAGGGCAAGGCGGAGGCGGGCGACGTGCTGCGGGCGTCGTCTGGCCGCTGGACCCGGGCCGACAGGCTCCGCTATCGCTGGGAGCGATGCAACGCCAAAGGGACCCGGTGCAGGCTGCTCCGGGGCCGCAACGGCGGTCGCCCGTACGCCGCGCGGACGTACAAGCTCACCGCCTCGGACATGGGTCACCGGCTACGCGTGACCGTTCGGGCGACGAACGCGTGGGGAGCGACCTCGGCGACCTCACCGCCCACCGCCGTCGTCAAGGGAGCGACCGGCCCGGCGCAGCCCGGCCCCAACCAGCCGCCGACCTCGCCCAGCCCGCCCGTAACGGTGCCTCCCCCCATTCACCCCTATTTCTCGACGGTCCCGTCCTCTCAGAACGGGCTGCCGCCGGCCGGGATCCCGCGGCCCGACGCGACCTGCGCCGCGGAGGTCACCCCGGAGCCCGAGAACCGGCCGCAGAACACGACGGCCAACCACACGGTCCCGGCCAATCCCTCCGCGATTTCGTGGAGCCCGTCCCTGGACTACTGGACGGACTTCATCGCCGACCGCAATCGCATCACCGGTGATTTCGTCGGGACCACGGACGAGATCCTGCAGTGGGTCGCCTGCAAATGGGGGATCGACGAGAACATCGTCCGCGCCGACGCGGTCATCGAGTCCTACTGGGTCCAGTCGGTCGTCGGCGACAACTGCGGCGTGACGGGAGAGGCGTCATACGGGATCCTCCAGGTTATGAACGAGGACTGCTCGGGAGACTCGATCCACGGTGGATGGCCGTATACGCAGGACGACACCGCGCTCGACGCCGACTACTGGGGGGCGCGCCTGCGCGCGTGCTTCGATGGCGCCTTCTACAACGGCGGGTCCTGGCTCTACGACGGCCAGACCATCGCCCAGGTGATCGCCCAGCACGGCCAGGACTACGCGCTGTGGGGGTGCGTCGGGTCGTGGAACTCCGGCAACTGGTACGACTCAAAGGCGCAGAACTACATCGCCGAAGTCCAGGGCGACTATGGGTCCAAGCCCTGGCTCAAGCCCGGCTTCTGAGCGGCGCGCCCACCCCGGGCGAGCTCGCGAAGCAGGACGGGGCCCGGCACTGAGCGACGCCAACGTCGACGTGCTCGTGATCGGCGGCGGGCCCGCCGGCGTTCTCGCGGCGCTCCGCGCCGCACGCCTCGGAGCCCGAACCGCGCTGGTCACGCGGGATGCGTTCGGAGGGATGGCCGCCAGCGACGGGCCGGTCCCCGTGCGCACTCTGGCGCACGCCGCGCGGCTGATTCGGGAAGCGAGACAGCTCCCACGCTACGGCGTGACCACCGGTGAACCCGCGCTCGACTATTCGCGGCTGCTCGAGCGCGTCCGCGAGGTCACGAGCGATGTGCGCAGCCAGTCACTGCTCCGAGCCGACCTCGAGGAGGCCGGAGTCTCGATCCACGAGGACGCCGGCAGCGCCCGGTTCGTCGACCCACACGTGATCGAGAGCGAGCACGGACCGCGGGTACGGGCGGAGCAGATCATCATCTGCACCGGCGGGATCGCGCGGCGACTCGACCTGCCGGGCATCGATCTGACCCACACGCACAGCGACGCCTGGGGCCTCGCGTCGACGCCGCCGTCCATGCTCGTGATCGGCGCCGGCGCGACCGGAGTGCAGGTCGCATCGATCTTCAACGCGTTCGGATCACGGGTCACGCTGTACGAGGCCGCGCCACGGATCCTGATGAGCGAAGACGACGATGTCGCCGCCTCCGTCGGCGGCGCTCTGAAAGCGTCCGGAATCGAGGTCCTCGAGGACGCTGGAACGATCGAGCGCTTCGAGCCCGCCCCTGACGGGGTGCGAATGATCCACTCGCGCGACGGCGGCCGCGGCGTCATCGAAAAGGCCCTCGTGGTTGTCGCGGTCGGTTGGGTCGCCAACACGGCCGACCTCAACCTCACGGCCGCGGGCGCCCAGCTCGACGAGCGCGGCTACATCAAGGTGGACCCGGAGCTTCGTACGACGGCACCGCATATCTTCGCCGCCGGCGACGTCACGGGTCATTTGATGGTCGTCCACGAAGCCACGCGCGAGGCGTACCTCGCGGCGACCAACGCCGTGCTTGGAGAAACGACATCGCTTCCAGCCGAGGTCAGTCCCCTCGGCAGCTTCACCGACCCCGAATACGCCTCGGTCGGACTCACCGAAACGGCCGCCCGAGAGACCCACGATGTCATCATCGCCACGGAGCGCTTCGACTCGCTGCCGCGACCGATCATCGACGGCCGCCCCACTGGGTTCTGCAAGCTGATCGCCGATCGCCGGCTCCACACCATCCTCGGCTGCCACATCGTGGGAGAACGCGCGGTAGAGCTGGCGCAGCTCGCGGCGATCGCGATGGCAGCTGATATGAGGGTCGACCAGCTCGCGCTCGTCCCGTTCTCGTTTCCGACCTACGCGAGCGCCCTGGGGCGCGCCGCGGTCAACGCCGCGCGCCAGCTCGAAGTGCCCGTGACTGGCTGAGCGCCCTCACGTTCCTCTTGGGAGCCCGTGTGGCGAGGTGTCTTTCGGTGACTTCGGCGAGGAGCTCGAGCAGAGCGGATGTCGCCGGCGAGCGATGTACGCCGGAGAGCGTCGCGGAGGCGATCGTGCGCATCGGGGCCGAGTTTCCGAGGTTGTGGATGCTCACGTCGGATCGTAGGTTGGTCAGCGCCAGCTCGGGAACGACCGCGACTCCCGCGCCGGCCGCGACGAAGCCCTGAACCACGTTGAAGTCGTCGCTGCGAAAGGCGATGCGCGGCTCTCCGGGGCGAGGTTCGCCGCCCGACTCGAGATAGATGCGGCCCTCGCGGGTGGGGCTGCGCGCGAGCTCGATCCGCACTTCGTCAGCTAGGTCCTTCAGACGCAGCCGCTTGCGGTCCGCGAGCGGATGGTCACGCGCAAGCACCGCGTAGCGCGGCTCGTCGAGGAGGTGGTATAGGTCGATGCCCTCGTACAGGTCTCCGAACCCGTCGGGTTGGTTGCGGGCGCCGACGATTGCCACCTCGAGCTGCCCTCCGCGGAGCATCGGCACCGACTCCTCGGGCTCGGCTTCGAGGACCGCTAGCTCCACCTCGGGGTAGCGCGCGCTGAACAGGGACACCGCCGCCGGCACGAGCGCGGCGCCGGCGGTCGGGAAGGATGCCATCCGCACACGACCGCCGCGGAGCCCGGCGATCGCCTCCAGCTCTCGCTCGGCCAGGGTCTGCTCGGCGAGGATCGCCTCCGCGTGACGAAGCAGCGCCTCGCCGGCATCGGTGAGACGCACGCCACGGGTGGTCCGTTCGAGCAGCGGCAGGCCCGCACGGCGCTCGAGCGCCGCCATCTGCTGGGAGACGGCGGGCTGCGTGTACGCGAGCGACTCGGCGGCTGCCGACAGGGAGCCGAGGCGGGCGACCTCGCGGAAGACCTGCAGGTGCCGCAGCTCGAACATAAGCACAGCTTAGAACTGCCCCTGCTTTTCCCTATTTGACCTTATGCCCCCCTCGGAGCCATAGTGAAGCGATGGATCAAGGAGGCCACAATGACCTTAAGAGCCGTCCCCGCCTCGTCGGCATCAATCACGTTGCGCTGGAGGTCGGCGAGCTCGAGGCGGCGCTGGCGTTCTTCGGCGCGATCTTCGAGGTGCGCGGCGTCGATCGCGAGCCGGGGATGGCGTTCATCGACATGGGAGACCAGTTCATCGCGCTCAGCCAGGGACGGAGCCAGGCGCGAGATGATGCTCGCCACTTCGGACTCGTGGTCAACGACAAGGAGGCGGTCCGAGCCTGCCTCGAGGTCCAGGGCGTAGAGATCCTTCCCGGTCCGCGGCTCGACTTCCTCGACCCCTGGGGAAACCGGATCCAGGTAGTCGACTACCGGGACATCCAGTTCACGAAGGCACCGCCCGTGATCCGCGGAATGGGGCTGGAGCACCTGCGCAAGCGGCCCGGCGCAATCCGACAGCTGCGAACCAAGGGACTCGCGTCCTGAGTTCCGGGCCAGATTGAGCTCGTAGACGTCGAGCGTGATCGGGACGGTGAACTGGCGGGCGCGACACGAGGCCCGGCGCTACGGCCGGGCCTCGTGTACGAATGGACAGATCAGGCGGGCAGAACGGATCGATCAGCTGGCCTTGATGACGTGCCAGACGCCACCCGGGGCCTTGACGCCCTGGCCCTTGGTGTACCCGATCTTGGTGTCGCCGGAGTAGTAGTAGAGCGGGTGGTTGTCGAGCATCGCCTGGTACAGGTTGGCCCGGACGCGGCGCATGATCGTCACCCTTCCCGGGACCCCGCGGAAGACGGGGACCCGGACGCCGTAGCCCACGATCTCGAGCGGGCCGCGGCTGGGCTCGGCGAGGTCCGGCGCCGGATCAGCGCGGGGCGGGCTCGGCTCCGCGCGCCGCGGGGTGCTCCGTGCGAGCTCGTAGGCGCGCTCCCAATTCGCTGGCATCTCGCCACGGCCGTGCTCGAGCTGCCCGAACACGCCGCCGAGACTCTCGAGCGTGGCGCCGTAGCTGAGCTCCTCGATGAAGAACTGCCGCCCACGCTCGGCCTGCGCTCGCATCCCCTCGGGCTCCGAGAACAGCTCCGCGATTCGCGCTGCCACCGGGACGTCTCCGATCCCGCTGATCAGACCGGCGCGGACGAGCGGCTCCAGCGGCGGGGTCTCGCGCGCCAGAACGGGCACGGCCATCGCCAGGACCTCGCTGAGCTTGGCCGGCAGCTGGTGCTCCGTCGTCCTGTGAGTTGGATCCTGCAGGAGGCAGACGAGGTCGCCGATCAGCGTCAGCCGCGGAACCTCGGACACCGGGCGGTACTCGACGAGCTGCGTTCGACCCGCCGCTACGCGGGCGAGCTCCATTCGGTCCGCGGGGTCGGCGATCGAGCCGATCACGCAGAGCTTGTACCGGGGATCTCCGAGCTCTTCGAGCGCCTGTGCGAGCTCGAGGACGCCCTTGAAGCGCCTCGGGGTCCCCAGGAATAGGACGACGCGATCGTCCGGGGTGTACCCGAACTCGGCTCTGACCGCGTCTCGGTCGTAGCGCCCGGGGTCGAACACCAGCTCGTCGCGTGCCTGCGGAACGATCGTGCCACCGTAGATGTCCTGCAGGACCGGACTCGCGACCGTGACCGCGTCGGCGCCTCCGAGCAACCCCTCGGCAGCCCGGGTCCACACGGGGCCGTACGGGCGCTCGGCGTCGCGCTCGGCGCGCCGGGATTCGACCTCGTCGACCGTAAGCCCGTCGTTGGCGCCCGTCCAGCTGAGCTCCCACTCGTCGAGGTCGGCAATGACCGGAACTTGCTTGGCTCGCCTGAGCAACATCGCGATCAGCAGTCCCGGAAAGCGCGGCTTGCAGGCGATCACGAGGTCGGTCTCGAGCTCGCGGATCGCGCGCTCGGCCAGCTCGACGTACTCCGGCAGGTTGGCTCCGGGGAACGTCTGCATCGGCACGTCGCTGGCCCGGATCGGCTCCCAGAGCCGACCGCCGAACGCCGGGAAAAGCGGTCCGATCAGGACCGAGTCATAGCGCCGTCTCAACATGTCGGTGAGGAAATACGGTCGACCGACGGCGTTGTGACCCATGTCCCACGAGACCATGGTGATGTGCTTGACGGCAGCCAACGCGGGAAGGCTACGGCAGGGTTTCTCCCGTCGCTCGCTGGCCCCCACGGCGGTAAGCTGACGTGACGATGCGTAGTCGGGGCCTCGCGCTGGCCGCTGCTGCAGTGATGACCCTCGTGCTCGCTCCAGTCGCGCGGGGCGACGGAGATCCCGCCAGCGATGTGCTGGTCTCTCAGGCGGCATTTGTGCCATCGGATACCGGCGCGACCAACCGGCAGAACGCGCAGCTGCTGAGCGTCCTGCGGGCCGCTCAGCGGGCAGGCTTTCCCGTCCGGGTGGCGATCATCCCGGATAGCTACGACCTCGGATCGGTCACTGCGCTTTGGAGGCGGCCGCGAGATTACGCTCGGTTCCTGGGGATCGAGCTCGCCGACACCTACCGGCAGCGGCTGCTTGTCGTGATGCCCAACGGGATCGGCTTTGACTGGCAGGGTCACCCCTCCGGCACAGCGAACGGGCAGCTCGCGACGATCCCGGCCACGTCATCCTCTGGCGGTCTGCTCGGTGCAGCCGAAACGGCCGTGCGAAGCCTGGAGGCGAGCGCCGGGGTCAGGCTCGTACCCGAGGCGCAGCCGTCGGCGCGAAGCTCGGCGCGGTCAGGCGGCGGTAGTGCCGTCGTCGCCGTGGTCGCCATCGCCGCCGTCCTGCTTCTGATGGCAGCGGGAGCCTTGGCGCTGCGCCGGCGTTCAGGTCGCCGGCGCCGTTCGGCCCCGGCGGCGGCCCCGCCCGCCGCCGGTCAGATTCGGCCGCGGTGGCTCGTCCCGGGCTTCGCTGTGCTGGTGTGCCTCGCCACGGGGCTTCCAATCGTCGCCGTGGTCCTGTTGCGCCACCGAGGCGCGACCCCCGCGATCGCGGCGACCAGGGTGCCCACCCCGTATCGATGGGCACCGGGCCAGCGTCGCGCTCCCGATTTCAGGCTTACCGATCAGGACGGCCGCCCGATCAGGTTGGCGGCATTCCGGGGCCGCCCCGTGATCCTGACGTTCATCGATCCGCTGTGTCGCAACCTCTGTCCGCTGGCCGCCCACGTGCTCAACGACGTCGACGCGACGCTGCCCGCCGGCGAGCGACCGGCGATCATCGCCGTAAGCGTCGACATCTACGCCGACAAGCGCGCGGATCTCCTCGAGGACTTCCACAAGTGGGATCTGGTCCCGCAATGGCACTGGGCCGTCGGCTCGCCCGGGCAGCTCGCAGCCGTCTGGAAGCACTACGAGATCGGCGTCTCGGTGGCGACGAAGCGGATCGCGGGGACGACGGTGCACTACATCACCCACGACGAGGTCGCGTACGTGATCGACTCGGCGGGCTATGTGCGAGCGCTCTTCGGGTGGCCGTACTATCCGCAAGACGTCAAGACCGTATTGCGACAGGTCTCTCGTGCCTGAGCAGCCCGGGCGAGACGGATGATGCTCAGGAGGGCACTGCTGTGTCTGTTCGCAGCGATCGCTGCTGGCGGCGGGCTTTCGCCGCCAGCGCGCGCCGACGGCGATCCGGGCAGCGACGTGCTCGTCTTCCAGAATCTGTTTGTCGGCTCCGAGGCGGGGGTTTCCGTCACACAGCAGGCTCAGCTCGGTGAGCTCCTGACCGATGCGGCACGAGCCGGCTTTTCAATCCGGGTCGCGATCATCGCGAACCGCTTTGACCTCGGCGCGGTCACCGCTCTGTGGCAGAAGCCGCAGTCGTATGCCCGGTTCCTGGGGCTCGAGTTGTCGCTCTCGTACAAGCAGCGGCTCCTCGTGGTCATGCCGGACGGATTCGGCTTCAACTTGCCCGGCCACGGGAGCGCTTCGGCATACCGGGTGCTGGGCAAGATTCCGATCGGCACGGGGGGCGCCGGCCTGCTGAACGCCGCGCAGACTGGGGTGCGATCGCTCGCCGCGGCCTCCGGCGTGAAGCTCTCCGCGCCGGCACGCGCAACTGCTGCAGGCGCCGCTTCGAGCACCGGGCCGACGGCGCCGGCCGCCGCGCCAGCCGGCCGCGGGAAGGATGTCCGCGTCGCGCTGATCGCGGCAATAGTGGGCGCTCTGGCGGCGATCATTCTCGGGGTTCGCTACGCCTGGCGGAGGTCCCGGAGCGCTCGGCCAGCAGGCCCGAAAGCGCATCCGCGACGCCTACCGCTTCCCGGCCGCCTCCCAACGTTCGCCCTTAGCTTCGCCGCTGTGATCGCGCTGTCGATCATCGGACTGACCGTGCTGGGTGGGTCTGGCCCGGCCTCGAGCGAGGCGCTCGCGACCAATCCCGAACTCGACCCGGGGACGCCTCTGGCCCGCGCCGCGCCCGACTTCACGCTGACCGACCAGTTCGGCAAGCACGTGTCCCTGGACTCGTTTCGCGGGAAGGTCGTGATCCTCGCCTTCAACGACTCCGAATGCACGACGATCTGTCCGCTGACGACGACGGCCATGGTTCAGGCCAAGCAAATGTTGGGCCCGGCCGGGGCCAAGGTGCAGTTGCTGGGGGTCGACGCGGACCCGGCAGCGACATCGCTCGAGGACGTCCGGTCCTATTCGGAGGTCCACGGGATGATGAGTCAATGGCGGTTCGTGACCGGGTCCCTGGCGCAGCTCAGACGGGTATGGAAGGCCTACGCCGTCGAGGCCGACGTCGAGCACGGACTGATCTCTCACACCCCCGCCCTGTTCATGATCGACCCCGAGGGCCGCGAGGCAAAGCTGTACATGACCCAGCAGTCCTACGCGGCTGTCGGCCAGCTCGCCCAGATCCTGGCCCAGGAGGCCTCCAAGCTGCTCCCCAGCCATCCGCGGGTACGCTCGAACCTGTCGTACGCGCAGATCTCGGGCATCAGCCCGGGCATGAGGACGTCGCTGCCGCGGGCCGGCGGCGGGACAGTGCAACTGGGGCCCGGAGGCTCGCCCCGCCTGTTCCTGTTCTTCGCCACGTGGGACCAGGAGGTGACGAGCCTCGCCGGACAGCTCGACGCGCTGGATGCGTATCAGGCGCAGGCCGCCCGGTCGGGCCTGCCGAAGCTGACCGCGGTGGACGAGGGCAGCGTTGAACCGTCGCGCTCCGCCGTCACGAGCTTCCTCGCGGGGCTCCCCCACTCTCTCTCCTATCCAGTCGCCATAGACCAGAGCGGCCGGATTGCAGACGGCTACGAAGTCCAGGGTGAGCCCTGGTTCGTGCTCGCCTCGCCCACGGGTCGGATCCTCTGGTACTGGGAGGTCTCGACCGGAGGGTGGCTCAGCCGCGGCGCGCTCGTCCAGCACGTGAGGGCGGCGCTGGCGCGGGCGCCGAAGGCGCCGGCGAGCCCGGCCGTCGCGGCGCAGGAGCTCGCCAACTCGCCGGCTCCGCTGGCGGCTCTGCACCGGCAGGCGGACCAGCTGCTTGGTAGCGAGCCGGCGCTCGCCGCGCGGATACGCGCTCTGCGTGGCTTCCCGGTGGTCGTCAACGCGTGGGCGTCGTGGTGTACACCGTGCCGCTCGGAATTCGGGTTGTTCGCTGTCGCGTCCGCGCATTACGGGCGCGACGTGGCTTTCCTCGGCGCCGACACCGATGACTCCGCCGGAGACGCGCGGGCGTTCCTGGCCCAGCATCCGGTCAGCTACCCGAGCTATCAGACGAGCACCACCAGCCTCGGTTCCCTGGCGGTCATCGAGGGCCTTCCGACTACAATTTTCATCGACCGCGCCGGACGAGTGGCGTATGTCCACACGGGTCAGTACGACTCCCAGGGTTCTCTGGATGAGGACATCTACAACTACGGGCTCGGCTAGATGAGGCGCCCGCGGCAGCGCTGCGGGCATCGAGCTCCAACGGACGGGCCACTCGTACCTGCACTCGATCGTCCCGTGGATCATCGTCCTGATCGCACTGGCCGTCGGCCTGTTCCTTCGCGCACTCGGACGCGCGTTCGCCGGCCAGTCCTCGATCCCGCGGTACGCCGGCTCGTTCCTCGCCCTGTGGCTGTTGTGCGCCGCCTCCCTCGTCGCGATCTACGCGGCCCAGGAGTTCCTGGAAGGGTTGCTCGCGACCGGTCATCCGGCGGGGCTCGTCGGTGTGTTCGGTTACGGCGGCTGGTGGGCGATCCCGGCAGCCGCGAGCATCGGCCTCGTTCTCGCCGTGGTTTTCCACGCCGGAACGTGGGTCCTACGCGAGGTGATTCGCCGCTACGGCTGCCTCCGCGCGCCGCGCGCTCACCGCAAGTCGGCCAGAGCATGTCACGCTCAACTCTTCTGCTTGGTCAGGCGATCAGCCGCTACGGCGTCATCGGACACGCCCAAACATCAGCCCGAGCCCGCAAGCACGGCAAGCCGCTGATCATCCGCCGCGACTTCAACACCGTCGACGGCGGACAAGCCGGGCTTCACTTCGTCTCGGTCCAACGCACGATCGAGGACTTCATCACCACCCGCAACGCGATGAACTCGTCCAACGCTCAACTCCAAAACCCGGCCATCGGCGACACGGTCAACAACGGCATCAACGAGTTCATCTTCGTCCTCAAACGCGCCAACTACATCCTCCCCTCACGAGCCGACCGTGCGTTCCCGCTGCTCCCCAACCGAGCGGCGGCCGGGTGAACTGGTCGAGACCGACGAGAGGGCCCGCGGTGGCGGGCCCTCTCGCTGACGACGACGGCTTCGGGGCGGTGACGCCCCTACGAGCGTCGTGCGTCGTGTGGGCAAACTTCGGGGCGGTTACGCCCCTACGCGCTCGCGCGTCTCGTGGTACGAGCTTCGCGGCGGTTACGCCGTTACGAGCTCGGGCGTTTTGTGGAGGACGACTTCGCCGTTGGTGATCTTCGGCGGGTTCGGGAGCGCCGTCTCGAGGTTCTGCTCGCTTATCCAGTTGGATGTGACCCGGACCGACTCCTCGGCGTGCTCGGCGGTGTCGAAGAAGCCGACGGAGCTCATGACGCCGTTGCCGGCCTTGATGAGGTAATAGCCGTGAAAGCCCGGCAGCTCGGCCAGGCGCGGGAGGAGGGTGTCCTCGGCCTTCTTGACGAGCTCGCTCGTGCGGTTCTGGTCGATCGCCTCGTAGCGTCGAATGGTGGCATTCATATTGATCTTCCAACTCTCTTTTTTCAGATAGGCATAACTCGGTTGAGTCATCCCGATGCGGGCTGGCCCGAGGTGACGTAGAAGGGAGCTTTGTACGCTCGACTACGTCGGCGGGGGGCGTTGAACCGCACGACGTACGGTAGCATACTTCTTGATGACATAGATCTATAATGCTACGTTTATTTACGTTACTAACTTAGGAGTGATGGTGTGTGCCCGTTCTCGGTCACCTTGCCGAACGTTCCCGATCGGGAACTCGGCCCCCTGCTGACGCAGCTCTCGCAAGCCGGCTTCGACAGCCCGATCATCACGCCCCTGAGCGCCGATGGCGCTTCCGACAAAGCGGACGCGCTCGCCCGCCGGCGGACCTCCGACCTCCCGGACGATTGGCGCCTGGTACGCGAGCGCGAAGGAGAGTCGTATCGATGGCCGAACGGGCGCGATCGCTACTCGCCCTACCGCGTGTTCATTGGCACGACGCGCGCCGAGGGTGCGGTTCAGATCGGACTTGGCGAGACGATCCGCAAGAACAAGTGGGGACGCGACCGCAAGTACATCGTCGCGTTTCTCAGCGGCGGATCCCCGCAGCAGCCGCTAGTCGAGTTCGTCGCCGCCGACGACTACGAGCAGACCCGCGAGCTCATCGCCGTCATCCGCGGCAGCGACGGCGGACGGCGAATGTACGGCGCCGGTGACACTCTCCCCACGCTCTACACAGAACGCTTTCGAACCCAGACTTACAACGAACGCGTCGACCATCCCGGTGCCTGGAACAAGATCGCCGTCGTTGCCCGTGAAAACGACGAGCAGGCGATCCTCAACCACGCACTAATCCAAAGCCGACGCCGCCACCGTACCTAGCCGATACGCAGACGCGGGGGAAAGGTATTGAGGGTCAGTCGATCAGTCCCAGCGCGCGTGCCCGGTTGACCGCATCGGCGCGGTTGTGCACCCCGAGTTTCTTGTAGGCGCGCTCGGCTCGCTCCTTTGCCGCTGAGCGAGAGATCCCCAACTTGTCCGCGATCAGCGCAAAGGTCAGACGCGTGGGCAGGTAGCGCAGGACTCGCGCCTCAGCCACGGTGATCGACCCAGCGGCGACGTTCGCGGCAGCTCCGGCGACCGCCTCCGCCGCTGCTTGGTCGGCGATGATCACTTCCCTCACGTCTTGCACGACTGCCTCGGCGGCCACTTGGTCGGCGGTCCGCACCGCCGCGGCGTCCTCGGCAACGGCCTCCGCGGCCGCCTCGTCGGCCGCCGCGATCATCAGACCGGCGGCGTTCAACGCCTCAACGGCCTCGTGGGCTGCGGCCTCCTGCACTATGCCGGCGTCGATCAACGCCCGAACCGCGACAGCGGCCGCACCGGCGACGATTGCCTCTGAAGCTGCGATCGCGTCGGCTGCCTCGGTCTCTGCCGCGATCGCGGCCAGCGTCGCGCGGGCTTCGGCGGCCTGCGCGACCGCAATCACCTCGGCCGCCTCCTCCAGCGCCGCGACCTCAGCCCCGACGACCAACCCGGCCTCGGCCGTCAGAAAGCCCTCCCCCAACAGCGCCCCACCAGACTCAGCGACCGCGTCAAAGAGCGCCTGCGCCCAGCCGTGCTCGACGAGCAGCAGAGCGAGCGCCGTCCCAGGCAACAGAGACTCTGCCAACGCCCACGCATCCGCCAGAGCAAAACCCGACGAGCCAATGTCCCCCGTCGGCTCGACAATACGCGCGCCGCCAAGCGGCAAGACGCTCGACAGAAGAGCGCCGAGGTCATCGTCGTCACCGCCGACGACCACAGGCTCGATCGTGCCGTCCGCATTCTTAGCGACGAAGATCACGTCGAGCAGACGCAATACCCCTCGGCCCTGCAGTCGATCGACCTCGACCAACACGCGAGCCTGGAAGTCAGAACCGGGACTGAAGCTCACGGCGATGACCTGCAACGGACCCGGCATCAGTCGACCTCTCTCGTTACTCGACGGCAAGCCGAATAAGCATCGCAGAGCCCGGTTCTGGGCACGCTGCCGGCTCGAAGGCGGCAGGGGGCTTGAGGGCGGCTAGGGTCCGGGCGTCAGCTTGGACTCGGTGAGCTGTCGCCCGTGGAATCTGTGTCGCGCCGCTCCGCCTCGGCTGCGCGAAGGCGCGCTTCTGCTTGCTCGCACGCTCGTTGGAGCTCGCGCATGCGCGCCTGGCTGGTGGGTCGCGGTCCGTATGCCTTGGCTTTGTACAAGTCGTAGCGCTGGCGGGCGTATTGGGCCTCGGCGCGTAGCTGATCGAGATGACTGGTGGACACGGCTCGGGTCACAGAGGAGGGGCGTGGTCGACGACGGGTGCCGGACTGGTCAGCGTCGGGCGAGTCGGCGCCCGCTCTCGGTTTCAGGCGGCGTGTAGTTGAGCTCGAAGTGATGGTAGAGCGCTGACTCGTCGGCCTGGGAGAGCTCCCTCGCCGTGCTGCTCGATATTCGGCGCCGCCTCCACCTGCTCCTTGCTGACGGTGACCTGCAGATCGTCGAGACCCACCGTGATCCCCCATAGCGGCACAAAGGTTAGGTGGCGGCTGATGCACCCTTCCTTGACGGTCTTGCTTTGCGCGGGACTCGAGCGCATCCCAGACCGACTGATAGCCCAAGACCCGACACAGTCCGACGGGGAAACGGTCGGGCGGAGCCCGAAGGATCCACCCGATAATGAAACGCGGGCTCAGCGTCGGCTAGACGATGAAGCCGGTGCGCTTGACGATGCTGCAGCCGCTCGTGACGAGCGGTCAGCGACTCTCCGCTCACATGTCCATCCCGCCGTTGACCCCCCAAATCGCCCCGGTGATAAACGTCGGTCATCTTCAGGACACTCTTATCGATCGTGATTCCGGCGTTGTTGACGAGGTTGTCGAGTCGGAGGGGCTGCTCGATGACCTCGGCGACTGTGCGCCGACAATCCTCCGCCGATCCGATGTTCCCTTGGTGGATGCTGCCCTTCAACTGTTCCCGGGTGAGCTTGTCGACGAACGCCTCGGCCGTGTCGAGGTCGCTGCTATAGCCGGCCGCGACGTCGGCTCCTTGTTCCGCAAGTGCTGTGGCAGATTGCGCCACCGATCCCGCGAGTGCCGCCGGTCACGAACGCAACGCGCCCGCGCAGATGTGGGCGCCTTACCGTGGACTCGGCTGGCTTTGTTGTGACTGACATGTTCTCTCCTTGTTTTTAGGGGCTCGAGCGTCGCGGAACCGGTTCGCGAGCTCGGGCCATGGCTCGTGCTTGGCCTTCGAGCCGGCCTTCAGCCCGATGTGGCCTCCCGGCCGGTCGATGTCCGTGACGTCCTGGCGGGGCCTCGAGCCCTTGAAGGCGGAGCCTCGAGCCGGATCGAGCCGCCCCCCTTTGCGCGCTGGTCCTAGAACCTAGGTGGCGCGGCGACCGCGACGACGGATGCCGTATCCGCCGAACACGAACAGAAGGAGCAGAACGATGATGATGACTGTGAGCATGTCACCTGCTCAGCCTTCGGTTGAGTGGGCTGGGGCGCGCGCGCGTCCTACTCCGTGCCCCGCCCTGGAAGGGTGTCAACAACCTTGTCAACGGTTTCTTTTGCGGAGCCTTTGGCCTGGTCGCGACGACCCTCGTTCTGGAGGTGTTTGTCGCCGGTCAGCGAGCCCGCCGCATTTTTCAGACGGCCTTTGCCTTGGTCTAGCTGGCTGTTATCCATGTTGATCTCTCCTGGTTGCGTTGATGATCTTCGATCGGTGCGTAACAGGTGCGGCAGTCAGCGCCAACCACTGCCGGTTGAGATCCAATGCGCTCACTCGGCGGTGGTGTCGGCGCTTTCGGGCGTCGCCCCGAACTGCGAGCGATGAGTGGACGCGCGCGACTCCGTTGGAGTCAGAGCCGTTGGTGGCCGTACTCTCGCGCCTAACCGGTGTCGTCGACCCCTCGGCCGGAGACAGCGGGTGTGGAGGGACTTTCACAGCCCTCCCACCGATACAGGATCATCATATCATGAAAATGGTGTCTAGATACGGTGGCCTGGTGTAGATGGCTGAGAACAACCCACCGCAGTGGGACACGATTAATGGCCACCTGCCGCTGCCCGACGCGATCGCCTGCACGATTGCGCCCGTTTTCGGCCATTTATTGGACCAAAAAAGCTCTCACTCGCAGGGAGGCAATCGATGAGAAAGCGTGCAGTTCCTGGACTTTTGTCGAGTGGCGAGACCCAGATTCGAACTGGGGACACCACGATTTTCAGTTGTGTGGTCGTTGGTGCCGAAAGATCGCATTTGCAGGGTAAACGCATCTCATAATTTGATTGCTCGCGGCCCAAGGAAATCCAGAATTTGCGGATTTTTCAGGTCTTTTCGGGCCCGTGAATTGCTGTTCGGGCCCAATTGATCCGTCAACGACTTCCGTCGGAATCATCGTCTGGAAGTCGTCGGCTGCCCGTCGATGAGACGCGCCCCCGACGGTGAACATGGGGGCCGGCACGGGCGATAGAAGCCGACCGGGCTAGAGGACGGTTCCGCGCCGTTGCGATGACAATTGGCACGCCGACGACAGCTAATTCGGCAAGAAAAAGGCGGCGGGGATTGCTCCCCGCCGCCCGTTTTGTTCCAGCCGTGCCGAACTCAGAAGTTCACGACGTTGCCGACCAGGAAGCCCTGACCCTTGATGTTGTTGTTGAAGTTGGCGCCGTTCGCTACGCCGGCAGCCCCCGTACCGACCGCCCCGGTGAGGAAGTTGTTGCCGCTCTGCGTCTGATCTTGCCAGAGATACTCGGCGAACACCGAATAGCCGGGCGCCACAGCGTAGCCAACGCCCATGTCGAGGGCGCGCGCCTTCCGCTGGGTGAGGCCGGCAAGCTGGACCGTGCCCTGCTCCCAGTACTCTTCGCCGACGATGCCCACGGTCCACGGGCCGTTCACGTATTTCGCGCCCAGCAGGTAACCCAGCAACGGAGCACCGCCCGACGGCTGTAGGGCCAACTGACCGTTCATCTTACCGCCGACAATGTTGCCACCGACGGTAAACCCAGCAAACGTCACCGCAACGCCGCCGCTGCCGATGCCAAGGTCGTTGTAGCTGCCGTTGAACTTGCTGCCGGGCGTCGACGTGGTGCCGAGGACCGCCGGCGTGGTCAGGCCGGTGTAGTGGCGTGCTGGCTGCCCATGAATACGCCGTAGGCCAGCACGCCCAGGCCGCCGAACGCGCCCTGATAGCGCACACCGATCGCTATCTGATTGATCGAACGCGAGCCGTCCTGGATGCCCGGACCAGAGGACAGCGAAGGACATCCCGAGTTTGCTACCGTGCAAGATAGGCCGGTGCCGGTGCCGGTGCCGGTGATCGAACCGTTCAGCGCAAGGCCAGAGGCTCCCATGCCGTTGCCGTTCGACGTGTTCGGGCGCATATTGGAGGCCGAAGTCGAACCCCGCGATCTGTGGCGACAGATACACCGCCTTCGCGTTGACATACTCGTTGCCCGCCTGGGCCAGGTACACGAAGGCGGGCGAGACGTTGGAAGGAAATTCCCCTGCAGGTCACCGCCGTTCAGGTTGCCGGTCGGCAGGAACTGGAAGGTGGTCACGCCGTTGTCGAAGATGCCGATCAGGCCGTCAGCCTGCCCGGCGCGCACGATGCCCCAGTTCTCGCCAGCGACGTAGGTGAAGGCGCGCCGAACATAGAACGTCTCCAACGAGGCATAGCCCGATGCACCGGAACTGGAGTTGCTGCTGATCTGACCGGTGAAATTCTGCCGTACCTCGATCGCCGCACCGTAGCGCAGGCCATTGGTCGCCATGCCATCACCGCCGGCATAGATACGCGCAAAGCTCTCGAGATTTTGCGGCTGCACCTTCACCGAGCCGACGCCGTTGTTGCCGAGTATACCCGCCAACGAGGTGGCGGACGGTACCGTGGTCGCATTGCCGATTCCCGGTTGGGCCGTCGCGGTCACCAAGTGATTGTCAACACTGCTCCATGCGCCCGAGAAGTCCACCTGCACTTTGCCGTTGAAGTGGACGACGATCGTGCCGGGGGTGGGGTTTGCCAGCGCGCCCGGCAGCGTCGGTGCCTGATAGTTGTTGTTGTTGTTGACGTAGGCCGTCGGCGCCGGAGCCGCCGGCCAAGCCTGCTGTCCCTGGGTCGGTGCGCCGATCGGCCCTGATATCGGTGCTGGTGCCGATACTGGTGCCGGCACCGGCGCTCCTGGTGGGGTCTGCGCCAGAGCCGCGCCCGTCAATCCCCCGGTCCCCAACGTGGCTACGCTTGCCAGCAGAAACTTACGCATTTCGTCCCGGAGGGCAACCAGGAAGTGTCAGGTATTTCAATGATTTACAGGAATTGGGCCGCCGCGATGATTTCCCGCTGCGGTCACAGCCTGCTGGGCGACCACAGACCACCCGTAGGGTGGCACCAAGCGTCACTGTGTAATGCGGCCTCTCTCAGAAACGGTCGTTTTTGGGAGAACCCGAGACTAGTTCCGATTCCGTCTTGAAAGCGGCCATGCGGCGTCCCAGAACTCATTCCCGAAACCCTCGTCTCGATTGCACGGGGGTTGGACGAGTTCTGGGAGACTTC
The DNA here is from genome assembly GCA_963810015.1 of uncultured Solirubrobacterales bacterium. GTDB lineage: Bacteria > Actinomycetota > Thermoleophilia > Solirubrobacterales > Solirubrobacteraceae > Palsa-465. The sequence goes on along the minus strand of CAWEMC010000022.1, from coordinate 9,741 downwards.
CGATGTTGGTCGGCTATGCGAGGTCTCGACCGATCTCCAATCCACTGACGGTCAGATCGACGCTCTCCATACTGCCGGCTGCGAACGGGTGTTCGAGGAGTCGATGAGCGGCACCCATGCCGATCGCCCGCAGCTTGCCGCCGCCTTGGAGTTTGCCCGCGAGGGTGATGTGCTGGTCGTCGCTCGGCTCGACCGACTGGCGCGATCCATGCGCCAGCTTCTGACCACGGTGGACGCCTTGGCCGCACGTCGCATCGGCCTGCGGTCGCTGCACGAGAACATCGACACCACCAGCGCGACCGGGCGGCTGATCCTCCACATCTTCGCCGCCCTTGGGCAGTTCGAGGTGGAGCTTCTGCGTGAGCGCACGCGAATCGCCCTGGCAGCCAGCCGCGCCCGTGGCCGTGTCGGCGGTCGCCCACCTGCGTTGGATGCCATCAAGGTCAGGGCGGCGAAGGCAATGCTGGCATCCGGCACCATGACTGCCTCCGAGGTTGCTCTGCAGATCGGGTGCATGCCTCGACGTTGTATCGCCATGTGCCAGGTGGACGCACCGCAGTTGCCGAGGGCGCGACATCAGCCATCGTCTGATTGCCAACACTGTTGGGCGTGCGATTACACGGTTCGTCGGGCGATCCGGTGGAACCGCCAAAACCCGCTGATGAGACGGAACCGACCGACAGCGCATCCTGGCACCGCAGGGGTCTCCGGCTCCGATAAATACCGCTATCAGCGAAAGGATGGCGGCGATGGAGACCGAGGAACCAGATGATCTGAAAGACTGTGAGGACGTGGCGGGTCACCGCGATCGGGCCAGGAACCTGCTGCCCCAGATCACCCAGCAAGTGAGGCAGGCGCTCAACGATGCCGATATCGACCTCGACGTGTTCTTGATGATCCCGGCGAGCGGCGATTTGGTCGCCACCTTCGGCACGGTCGCCGACCCTGACGACGAACTATGGAAACGCGTCACCGAGATCGTCTCGTCCGTCGTTCGCCGGACGGTTGGGCTGGATCGAGTGCGGTGCGGGCCAATGGTGTGCGCGACGACGCATGACCACCAGCCGGTCCAGTCGGCTGGACTATCGGGATGCCGGTCGCTGCCAAGCTCAGCTTCGAAGCCTTCGGGAGCAACGAGATGAGATACCGCGACGTCACACCCAATCCGAGCAATCGCTTTCGGCTGCCGGCCTCCCATCCAGTCTTGGCCACCCCCACAATCGACGTAGCGAACTGGGGCCACCTCCAGCTCACAATGCCGACAATGAGGACACCCGCATCGTCGGCCACGACCCTCCACGGGGCGGATAACCGTGTTCATTGCCTGTTCGGCAAAGGACATTCAGATCGCCTGGAAGACGCCTGGGACTGATATTAGACTACCGAACTCTCAACCTCCGGGGAGATCGAGGTATTCCCTCTCCGAGACCCTCCGAAAATCCCGAATATACATCGCTCCAGCCTGCCTATGGATTTTTCGGGGTTTTGGGATTTTCGGACGCCATGCAGAAAGTGACGAGTGCGATGCTGCACCCGATCAGCCGCCCACTGGATGCCGTGCTGACCTCCGACGAACGGGGATCATGGTGCAGCACGATAACATGCATCGGCTCTCGAATATGACCGGAACAGTGGTGGACAATGCCCACCACTGCACGATCTTCAGCACCCGCCCGATAATCCCGAAAAAGACGAATAATCGGTGGAGTGGTGCTTTTGCGGTGATAGACGGGCCATCGTCACTTCGGGATTGAAGCCAGAAGGGATGCCCAGCGCCATCCCTCCCGAGCATCATCAGTCTTTGACTTGCTCAAGCACCTCCCACAGACGCGGATTCACCCGGTAGTCACCACGGGGCCGTCCAGCCCCGCCCATGGGGCGTTCGTCCAGCAGAATATTCGCTTCGACGAGGAACCTGATCGCATTCTTCACGTCGTCACTCTCCCCGAGTCCAGGTAGCCGAGCTTTGTCCCGAACTTGTGACGTTCACCCCCGTCGGCTTCGTATCAACGATCCATTTCCCGAGCGTCCGCGCATTGCACTCCTGGGTAGAGACAACAGCATCCCCGAATACGCGCTCTGCCATGGGAAGGGGGTACTCGTCCATCAGCCCAACGGCAGCTTCCACGACGCGCGATGGATCGCCTGCGGCTCCGCACCCTGGGCACCCGACCACCATAGGTATGTTAGAACAAGCGCGAGGCGGAGCGCCTGTCCACGGGCCTTACCTAGGGTGGATTTCATCGAACCATGCGCCCGCGCTTCCCTTTCGCGCACACGCAGGACGAATGATTCGAGAACATCGGCGGCGTCATCGGTCAAGCGGATGAAGATTGGTTGCAAAATGCCATCATCATCAGTCGTCATCGAGAGATCAGCCAGCCGGCAAAGGGCATCACTGGCGGCGCGAATGTGTGCGATAGGGACGGTCGGCGGAAAGGTACTGGATCGGGCCATGACCAGAGAAACCGACCAACGAGTCCGTCATTACCTTCCGTCAGCGCGTTTGCCAGCCTGTCCGGTCTGATCGTGCCAAACATCGCAACCGCCAATCTCGAAATCGAAATAGGCCGACCGACGTTGACCCGATCATAGGGGATCGGCCCGCCAACATAGGCTTCAAGCCAGAATGGACGGTCGCATCCGCGATTGTATCGCTGCATGTTTCCGAGCCACGACGCTAGTTCATCGTTGCTGCACAACGCACCCTTCGGTAGCCGCACTAGGACTCGGATGAACTCTTCAATAGTTATGTTTCCCACCCGTACTCGCGGTGGCTTCGGTTCGTCCCCGGCATCAACATCAGATGGCATTGGCGGAGGCTTCTCGCCCGACTCCACAGCTTGGGCTACGGACTTCTCCCAATTTTTCCGCCGGGCTGTCGCAGCAACGCTCCTAGCCACCCATTCGTCGCGAACCACAGGATAATCCCGCTGCATCCATGCCTCCACTATGGCCAGCGCGTCGCGCATTACCGGGGCTGCACCCGGCGATTTGCCGGAGGACGGATCACCTACGCCCGCAGACCAAAGGACTGGCGGTTCACTCCACCCATCCCACGCCGTCGCCCATCGCGAATTGCCGATCAGAGCGGAGGCCAGCGCGAGAAGGGCGAGTGCCGTGTAATCCGATGGCGCATTCGCTCCCGCAGCAGCGCAAGAAATCCAATCCCCCCAGAATGGGCCGAAAGCTGCGAGTGGCAGTGCTGGAGCCGGGATAATCGTCCGACGCAGCACGGCGATCGAAGGTTCTCTTGTCGCAGACGAACCTTCCGCCTGTACATCGACCTTGTCCCAGATACGCTTCAGTTCCCTCTCGCGGTGAGCGTCTCCTTTCTCACGTGTCCAATCCGAAGTCGCGTGGTGCAATCGAAGCGCACGGCACATGGTCTCATAGTCGAATCCGGCACGCTTCAACGCGGCACCAAGGGCCATTGCCATCGCTGAGCGCGACTGGTCTGTCAGGTCACTGAATCCCCAGACCAGTATCGTTTCAGCGCCGAGTGTACGCCCCCAGTTGGGAAATCAGACTGCCAATGTCGGTGACCGTATCAGAACTGCTCGGTTCCACCACTTCGCGCTGCGAGTTCTGCGCGAACGCGGGGCCAGCCTGTTCCAGGAGCCAAAGCAAATCATCAAAGGACACATGCCGAATTGGCAGGTGTTCCGTTGATGCCTAAGGCTGTCGTCGCGAAATAGCGATTCCCAAAATGAACCTCTATGGCAGGCGGATGTTCGCCGCCACCTCGCTTGAACATCTTGCCCCACTCGGCACCCATGATCTTGCGAAGGAGCGGCATCTCCTTCGAATCATACAGAAGGAGGAGCTTTACGCCCGTGAGGCTGGGCGACACCTCGGTATATGTGCGGAGCCGCGAGATGACCTCCTGCGCCCATTCAGCGGTGTTCCCATCCCGGTCGCGGCAGCTATCAGATCGACACCGCCGAGAGATGTGCCGTTGTGCAGATCGCCAAGCTCGACCCCAATGCCGCCCTCTCCGTTGTAGGGCTTAGGGAGTGGCTCAAACCGATCATAGGCTTGGTACATCGTCCCCCAAGAAGAGGATCATTAGCTTTCGCTTTGCCACCGCCAAGCGGTGCATACGGCACTTTGGTCACGCGCTCACCACTACGCTCAAGCTGCCATGCAACCCAGCGACGCAGATCGGCCATTGTCTCAAGAGTAAGCGGCGGCGCTTGCGACGCATCCTCGCTCGTAAAGTCGGTCATGAAATACACTCCAGTTGAAATAGAAGAACCCGCGAGGCTGGCGGTTCTCGCGGGTTCCACTGGAGTGTCAGCTTGGTCGGGCCTTGGGCGCGATTGCCCATCCCATTGTGACCGCGCTGCACTATACTCTCTGCGCCCCCGCCAGGAGCCAGACGCGAATGCATCTGCCTATATTTATCTCACAGGCGGAGAGCGGAAATCAAAATGATTCGCACGCCGACCGAGGAAAATATAAAGCGTACTCAGCAACTACCTCCCTCGGTTGCGTCTGTTCCGATGTGAGAATGGTCCAGTAGCTTTACTCTCCGGCTCCGCGTCGAGCCTCTCAACAACTTCTCGTAGCGCAGGGTCGTTGGAATGCATGCACGCATCACGTAGTGCGTCATACTTTCGTATCATCGTGGCAAGCTTTTTCTGGTACTGACCCTTTTGGGTGGCGGATTATCCGGCCAGGAAACTTCGCATACTCACTGTCCCACCGTACGATCACGTCAACCGTGATGGTCAACGTAAACTTGGGGTCTCGCCAACCTTCATGTACCGTCCCGTCTTCATCACTGTAGGGCAAGCGGTTCCCGTAGAAATGCGCGAAGATCGACTCCCACGAGTCACCCGTGACAACCTTCCACGCATGCCGACAGCGATAGCACCATTGTTTCGAGCAACCGAAGACGGCGACCAGATGCTCCTCTGCGGTCGGCACCGGCTCATTCCTTCGTTGTGCCTTGGCCTCCTTTTTCATAGCTTTATGGTGCTGAAGCTCGGCATCCACCAATGCGCCGAAAGGCAGATCGTGCGACAGACACCTATTCGTGCGAGCGTCACTGGATTCCTTGGCAAGCTTCCGTCCCATGTTTCGGCGGTCGCTCGCTGACATATTCGCTACATCGACGCTCAACGCAGCCTTGACAAATGCAGTCGCTTCATCAGGCGGCCTTGGCTCGGCGGGTGCCGACGCAGCTTTTGCTTGTTCACGAACCTCCCTGCGGAGCTTCGTGTTTTCCCTTTTGAGCTTCTGCGCCTCTGCCTCGGCTTGTTGTTGGGCTGCTTGGAATTGTGCCTGAGAGCGGCGTAGCTGTTCCTCATCGGTAAACAATAGATCGCCGTAGGCGATGCTATGTTGCTCACAATGGCGCTTGAACGCAGCGACTGCCTGTCATGCTCTGGACCGGTACTGTTCACGATGTGACCGAGCAGTGCGATCAGTCGCGCATATGCCGATTTCGGGGCGATCATGTGAGCGCACTCCCAAATTGCGCCTCGATGATCTGGATTAGCCCTGCCGTGGTTTGTTTCGGCGGCTCAGGGTTAGAACTATAGCTGGAAGTTGTAGATATTGCTGTGGCGCCGCCGACTGTTGGCTTACGTGTGGCTTCTGAAAGCCATTTTGCTTGAATGCCACGTTGGTGTTGTTCCGCAAAAGAGGACAGGCGGGTTACGCCTGTGCCGGGCGGGATGCCCGAACCTAACGGAACACGTGTCATGCGCGAGACTGGCCCATTCGCGGTAGGAGCGACGATGATTCATGGCGGCGCAATCAGCACAGCATTCCTCACGATGCAAGTGGCGAAAGGACGTGAAGGCGGCGTGCCATTACTTGGTGGAGGCTCATTGGCTGATCGACAAATCCCATGCAGGCCAGCGCGGACGGCCCCGTGGTGACTACCGGGTTAATCCGCGTCTGTGGGAGGTGCTTGAGCAAGTCAAAGACTGATGATGCTCGGGAGGGATGGCGCTGGGCATCCCTTCTGGCTTCGATCCCGAAGTGACGATGGCCCGTCTATCACCGCAAAAGCACCACTCCACCGATTATTCGTCTTTTTCGGGATTATCGGGCGGGTGCTGAGGATCGTGCAGTGGTGGGCATTGTCCACCACTGTTCCGGTCATATTCGAGAGCCGATGCATGTTATCGTGCTGCACCATGATCCCCGTTCGTCGGAGGTCAGCACGGCATCCAGTGGGCGGCTGATCGGGTGCAGCATCGCACTCGTCACTTTCTGCATGGCGTCCGAAAATCCCGAAAACCCCGAAAAATCCATAGGCAGGCTGGAGCGATGTATATTCGGGATTTTCGGAGGGTCTCGGAGAGGAAATATCTCGATCTCCTGGGAGGTCGAGAATTGGTCGTCTAATATCAGTCCCAGGCGTCTTCCAGGCGATCCCGAATGTCCTCCGCCGAACAGGCGATGAACACGGTTATCTTTTCGCCCGTGGAGGGTCGTGGCCGACGATGCGGGTGTCCTCATTGTCGGCATTGAGACGCTGGAGGTGGCCCCAGTTCGCTACGTCGATTGTGAGTGTGGCCAAGACTGGATGGGAGGCCGGCAGCCGAAAGCGATTGCTCGGATTGGGTGTGACGTCGCGGTATCTCATCTCGTTGCTCCCGAAGGCTGCAAAGCTGAGCTTGGCAGCGACCGGCATCCCGATAGTCCAGCCGACTGGACCGGCTGGTGGTCATGCGTCGTCGCGCACACCATGGGCCGGCACCGCACTCGATCCAGCCCAACCGTCCGGCGAACGACGGACGAGACGATCTCGGTGACGCGTTTCCATAGTTCGTCGTCAGGGTCGGCGACCGTGCCGAAGGTGGCAACCAAATCGCCGCTCGCCGGGATCATCAAGAACACGTCGAGGTCGATATCGGCATCGTTGAGCGCCTGCCTCACTTGCTGGGTGATCTGGGGCAGCAGGTTCCTGGCCCGATCGCGGTGACCCGCCACGTCCTCACAGTCTTTCAGATCATCTGGTTCCTCGGTCTCCATCGCCGCCATCCTTTCGCTGATAGCGGTATTTATCGGAGCCGGAGACCCCTGCGGTGCCAGGATGCGCTGTCGGTCGGTTCCGTCTCATCAGCGGGTTTTGGCGGTTCCACCGGATCGCCCGACGAACCGTGTAATCGCACGCCCAACAGTGTTGGCAATCAGACGGCGGCTGATGTCGCGCTCTCGGCAACTGCGGTGCGTCCACCTGGCACATGGCGATACAACGTCGAGGCACTGCACCCGATCTGCAGAGCAACCTCGGAGGCAGTCATGGTGCCGGATGCCAGCATTGCCTTCGCCGCCCTGACCTTGATGGCATCCAACGCAGGTGGGCGACCGCCGACACGGCCACGGGCGCGGCTGGCTGCCAGGGCGATTCGCGTGCGCTCACGCAGAAGCTCCACCTCGAACTGCCCGAGGGCGGCGAAGATGTGGAGGATCAGCCGCCCGGTCGCGCTGGTGGTGTCGATGTTCTCGTGCAGCGACCGCAGGCCGATGCCGCGTGCGGCCAAGGCGTCCACCGTGGTCAGAAGCTGGCGCATGGATCGCGCCAGTCGGTCGAGCCGAGCGACGACCAGCACATTACCCTCGCGGGCAAACTCCAAGGCGGCGGCAAGCTGCGGGCGATCGGCATGGGTGCCGCTCATCAACTCCTCGAACACCCGTTCGCAGCCGGCAGTATGGAGAGCGTCGATCTGACCGTCAGTGGATTGGAGATCGGTCGAGACACGCGCATAGCCGACCAACATCGGAGGTCTCCCAGAACTCGTCCAACCCCCGTGCAATCGAGACGAGGGTTTCGGGAATGAGTTCTGGGACGCCGCATGGCCGCTTTCAAGACGGAATCGGAACTAGTCTCGGGTTCTCCCAAAAACGACCGTTTCTGAGAGAGGCCGTCGCATTACACAGTGACGCTTGGTGCCACCCTACGGTGGGTCTGTGGTCGCCCACCAGCAGGCTGTGACCGCAGCGGGAAATCACCGCGGGCGGCCCAATTCCTGTAAATCATTGAAATCCCTGACACTTCCTGGTTGCCCTGTTCGGGTATGGAATGCGTAAGTTTCTGCTGGCAAGCGTAGCACGTTGGGGACCGGGGGATTGACAGGCGCGGCGCTGGCGCAGACCCCACCAGGGGCGCCGGTGCCGGCACCACTATCGGCACCAGCACCGGTATCAGGGCCAATGGAGCACCGACCCAGGGGCAGCAGGCCTGGCCCGCGGCGCCGGCGCCAACGGCCTACGTCAACAACAACAACAACTATCAGGCGCCGATGCTGCCGGGCGCGCTGGCGAACCCCACCCCAGGCACCATCGTCGTCCACTTCAACGGCAAGGTGCAGGTGGACTTCTCGGGCATGTGGAGCAGTGTTGACAATCATCTTGTGACCGCGACGGCCCGACCGGAAATCGGCAACGCGACCACGGTGCCGTCCGCCACCTCGTTGGCGGGTATAGTCGGCAACAACGGCATCGGATCGGTGAAGCTTGAACCATCGCGTTTCTTCCGACCCCAGACCATATGCAGCACTATTGGGTAAGACGCTGGCGATGCAATGCGCGAGTGGGTCTGCTGGGCTTGGATGCCCGGACCGAATATTCTACTTATGTCGGACAGGCGCTAAGCGCAGTCCTCCAGTGGTGGTTGCTGGTGGTGGTATCAATGGAGTCGGGAGACCGCAGCCCGGCATTTTGGATGGCGGAAGCCGCAAGAGCCTACGCGAGCGCTGAGTTAATGAAAAACCCGCTCGCAAAAAGAGGGCTGGAAGAGATTGCTGCATGCTACGAGACTTTGCAAAAGGAGCCGAGAAGCTGGCTAGAGCACTCGCGGCGCAACGTGGGGTCGCAACTGATGGGGTTTCAGGGAATCACGTGGTTCGGCCCGTGACGGCGTCTCGCGGCGGTAGTCATTCCGTATAGCCAACTAACAAAACCTCGGTCTGCCTGTATGTAGGGGTTTCCACCTACATCATCTGATGACAAACAGCGTGGGGTGGTGCCGTGTTCCCCAGAGCGAGGGACGGGACGCGACAACTGGCCTGGACTGGAAGCTCTGTTCAAGGCCGCTTCGGGACGGCAGGAGACCGCCGGGAATGACCGCAGGGCTTACACCGTTTCGCAGACTTCCGTTGCAGCGAGGGAATTCGTATCCGCCCGGTACTCCGGTGCTGTTCAGAAATCCTCCTCGCTGACTGTCGCTGGAATTGGCTCCATATCGGGGTGTCCAGGTCACGCTGACCGTATCCAGATACGGGTTGGAAGGAGGTCCAGCGGGGTGCTGAATGAGACGGTGATCGTGAAAGCCATGGCTCCAGGTCATGATGAAGCCAGATCAGCGGCGTGGCGATATATGCAAGAAGATTGCGAGCGCAACCACGACGATACCGGACCAGACGCCAATGACCCAAAGAAGCCACTCCCACCAATCCGTCATCGATGGCTCGCCTTGTGGGGGCCAGCGCCCCAGGATACGGCAAGGTTTGCGTCTCGTGATCGTGAAAGCTGTGATCGATGCTACCTCGCACGCCTTCGGCTGGCGCGTGTGTCCGGTGCAATGAAAACATCTCTCGGGTAGAAGCCATACTAGCATTCGAGAGGTCTCGACGCGAGGCCATGGCAGCGAAGCAGCGCTCCGCGATCTTGAAAAAGATGTTGAAGCTGTCGGAAGCCCGTATTCGCCACGGCTTGACGAACTGCCGATCCGTGCGAACCTTCTGTAATGCCAACATCCCACAGCGCCGCCCTCTACGT
>CAWEMC010000021.1:0-44551 GCA_963810015.1 uncultured Solirubrobacterales bacterium | reverse complement strand
CAGTATGTGAGAATTCATAGACATCGGGTCGAGGTTGGTCTCGCCGCCGTTGGAGCGGCGGTCGCCGCCGCTGTCGCCGCCACGGCCCTCGACGATGGCGGTTTCTCGGCCGGGTCCCAGACCGTGCTCATATTGCTGTCGGCGGTCGCATTGCTGATCGCGGTCCTGTTCGATCCCGATCAGGTGACTGCAGTCGCGCGCCAGCTACCTGTGCTGGTGCTGGTCGCGCTCGCCGGCGTCGAGGCGGCGATCGGCTTGAGCGCGGCGGCCCTGCATTCGCTCCCGGACGCCGAGCGGATCGGCGGGAGCTGGCGGCCGGGAGGCACGTTCCAGTACCCGCCCACACTCGGGCTCCTCCAGGTCGCCGCGCTCCCGGTTCTTCTTCGCGGGATGACCGCCGGGAGGCTCGTGGCGGTGGCCGCGGCTCTGGGCGCGGCGCTGGCGGGCGCGGTCCTCGGCTGCGCCGGCAGCCGGCTTGACCTGGTGTTCGCGGCCGCCGTCGCGGTTGAGTTGCGCTGGCGTGGCCGCCTCGTCGCTCGCGGCGGCCTGGCTGCCGGCTCCAGGCGTTTGCGCGCCGTCGGCGGCCGCGGAGGGCGCTGGTCGTCGCCGTCGTGATCGTGGCGGCTGCCACGGCTGTGATCGGGATCGTGACGGTCAGCGGATCAGGCGGGTCGCCGAGCCGAGGAGGCCTCGCCCACGGGCGGACCCAGGAGTGGAAGGCGGCAGTCCAGACGTGGCTCGATCGGCCCCTGGCGGGCGCCGGGTCGGGCGCGTACTACCAGGCGTCGCTGGTCCACCAGGGCTCGAGCCCGAGCCTCTATGCCCACGATCTGCCGCTCGAGCTCGCCGCAGAGCTGGGCGTTGGAGGGCTGCTCCTGGGCGTGCGCGCTCGGCGGCTGCCTGGCCGTGCATCACCGCTGAACGCCGCCGCGCCGATGTCAGTTATCGGACTGGGGGTTAGAGCCCATTGCCCCGCTGTTGGCGCCTGGAGTACCGTGGGTCGTGAGTCCCGGGAACCAGGGGTCGCTGGCGGTCAGGCGGGAACCGTTCCGTTTGCCCTCTCTTTGGTCCAACTCCGCGACCGGCGATTGGTCCTTCCCGGACTGTGAGACTGTGATTAAGGTCACTTCGGCATGACAGGAGGCGACTGCTATACCCACAAACGTGACACCACAAAGCGCAGATACCACACAGACCGTCGACGTCACGCAGGGCGCGTACGTCGTCGAAGGGCGTGACGTAACGCGCACATATGGAGAGGGCGCGACCGCCGTCGAGGCCCTCCGCGGAGTTTCGATCGATGTGAGCAACGGCGAGCTCGGCGCCGTGATGGGCCCGTCGGGCTCCGGCAAATCGACGCTGATGCACATCCTCGCGGGACTGGACAAGCCGACCGGTGGCACGGTCACGATTGCCGGCACCGAGATCAACGACCTCGACGACGCAAAGCTGACCCTGCTGCGTCGCGACCACATCGGCTTCGTCTTCCAGTTCTTCAACCTGCTGCCGATGCTGACCGCGGAGGAGAACATCCTTCTACCGCTGACGATCGCCGGGGCGAAGCCCGACCGCGCGTGGCTCGACGAACTGCTCACGAAGACGGGCCTCTCCGACCGCCGCAGCCACCGTCCGTCGGAACTGTCCGGCGGCGAGCAGCAGCGGGTCGCGATCTCCCGTGCGCTGATCACGCACCCGACGATCCTGTTCGCCGACGAGCCGACAGGCAACCTGGACTCGAAGACCGGCGGTGAGATCCTCGAATTGCTGCGCGAGTCCGTCGATTCGTGGGGACAGACGATCGTCATGGTCACCCACGAGCCCCGGGCCGCATCGATCGCCGATCGGATCTTGTTCCTCGCAGACGGGCTGATCGTCAAGCAGCTGACCGAAGCGAGCGCCGCCGAGGTGCTCGAGGTCATGGCCACGCTGCAGTAATGACGCGCGTCGCGATCAGAGGGCTGCTCGGGCGCAAGCTCCGGGCCTCGCTCACAGCCGTCGCGATTGTGCTCGGCGTGGCGATGGTCAGTGGGACGTACATACTGACCGACACCATCAAGGCGGCGTTCACGACCGTCTTCACGGAGGCCTACAAGAACTCAGACGCGGTGATTACCGGCAAGAGCGCGATCTCGAACAACACCAGCGGCAACGGGGAGACCGTGCCGTCGCTCTCGCAGTCATTGCTCACTCGTGTCCGCGGGCTCCCCGAGGTCGGTGCGGCCGACGGGAGCGTTTCCGATCAGGCGCAGCTTGTCGGGCACAACGGCAAGGTCATCTCGCGCGGCGGCGCTCCAAGCCTTGCCTTCAGCTACGACCCGGCCGGCCAGCGGTTCAACCCGATGTCGCTTACCAGCGGCAACTGGCCGAGCGCTCCGAATGAAGTCGACATTGATGCCTCCACGGCGAGCAAGGAGCATTTCTCCGTGGGGGACGAGATCGGCGTCGTCGCGCGGGGTCCCGTGCGTCAGTTCAAGATCGCCGGCACGGTCAAGTACGCCGGCCTGTCCTCGCTCGGAGGCGCGACGCTGGCGGTCTTCACGCTCCCGACCGCCCAGGCGCTCTTCCACAAGGTCGGGCAGCTGGACGAGATCGACGTCGCCGCCGCACACGGCGTCTCGCCCAATAAGCTCGTGGCGGCGATTCAGCGGCTGCTCCCGCCGAGCGCCCAGGTGCGAACCGGCCAGGGCCAGGCGAAGCAGGCCACGAAGGACACCTCCGGATTCCTCAACATCTTCCAGGACTTCCTACTCGCGTTCGGCGGCATCGCCCTGTTCGTGGGCAGCTTCGTCATCGCCAACACGTTGTCGATCACGGTGGCCCAGCGCACGCGAGAGCTGGCGACGCTGCGCACGCTCGGCGCGACGCGCCGGCAAGTGAGGGCGTCCGTCATGTTGGAGGCGCTCGTGATCGGCGTGCTCGCCTCCATCGTCGGCTTGTTCCTCGGGCTGGCGCTCGCGAAGGGGCTGAACGCGCTGTTTGTCTCCTTCGGGATCGACCTCCCGCAGACGAGCACGGTGTTCAAGACGCGCACGGTCATCGTCTCCCTCGTCGTCGGCATCCTGATCACGCTGATCGCCGCCCTGCGACCGGCGATCCGGTCGACCCGGGTACCGCCGATCGCCGCGGTTCGCGAGGGTTCGGTGCTGCCACCGGGCCGGTTTGAGCGGTTCGGCGCCTACCCGGCAATCGCCACGATCTCAGCCGCCTTCGCGCTGATGTTGATCGGCCTACTCGTGAGCTCGCTCTCGACTGGCCTGCGGCTACTGTCGATCGGGATCGGGGCAGTCCTCGTGTTCATCGGCGTCTCGATGCTCGCCCCGCGGCTCGTGCCGCCGCTCGTGCGCGTGCTCGGCTGGCCGGCCAAGAAGTTCGGCGGCGGTGCCGGCGAACTGGCGCAGGGCAACTCGCTGCGCAATCCGTCGCGGACCGCGACGACCGCATCGGCGCTGATGATCGGGCTCGCCCTGGTCACCCTCGTCGGGGTGCTCGCGGCGGGCCTGAAGTCACGCTTCGAGGGTGCCGTGAACCAGCTGTTCGTGGCCAACTACGCGGTCACCGCGAGCAACAACTTCAGCCCGATCGGAATCGCCTCGGCAGCCACGCTTCACACCGTCCCGGGCGTCACGGTCGTCTCCAGCGTGCGCGGCGGGGACGGCAAGGCGTTCGGCTCACACATCAACGTTACCGGCGTCGAGCCAAACGTCAGTCGGGTGATCGACGTCAAATGGAAGTACGGGAGCCCGCAGACGCCCGCGCAACTCGGAAGCGACGGCGCGTTCGTCGACAGCTCATACGCGAAAGCCAAGCACCTGAATATCGGGTCGCCACTGTCGGTCGAGACTCCGACCGGGCAGACGTTGCACCTGATACTGAAAGGTGTGTTCTCGCCGCCGAAGGGTGGCTCTCCGTACGGGGACGTAACGATCTCGACGGCCCGCTTCGATCAGGTCTACCAGAATCCCCAGAACCTATTCACGTTCGTGAATATCCAAGGTGGGGTCACATCTGCCAACACGGCCAAGTTGCAGGCTGCGCTAAACGGTTTTCCCGACGCAAAGCTCCAGACCAAGTCACAGTTCAAGAGCAACCAGGAACAGGGGCTGAACTCCCTGCTGAACTTGCTCTACGTGCTTCTGTCGCTGTCGATCATCATCAGCCTGTTCGGCATCATCAACACGCTCGTGCTGACGGTGTTCGAGCGCACGCGCGAGCTCGGAATGCTCCGCGCCGTCGGGATGAGCCGGCGCCAGGTGCGACGGATGATCCGCCAGGAGAGCGTGATCACCGCGTTGCTGGGCGCGGCGTTCGGAATTCCGCTGGGCATCCTGCTCGCACTGATGATCGGGGTGGCGATCAACTTCGCCGCTTTCACCGTGCCTTGGGGCACGCTGATCGTGTTCGTGATCGCAGCGATCGTCGCCGGCCTGGTCGCGGCGATCATCCCCGCCCGCCGGGCGGGCCGCCTGAACGTGCTCGCGGCGTTGCAGTACGAGTAGGCGGCGACGTCCCCCGCCGTCGGGTCGACCCACGGCCTCCGGTCGCCAGCGGCCACCGGGCGCTGTAGGCTCACGCCATGATCGACACGGCCGAGTTCGACATCGGGAGCGAGGTCGCCTGTACTGACGGCGTTTGTGGAAAGCTCGCCCGCGTCGTCATCGATCCGGTCGCGCGCACGATCACGCACCTCGCCGTCGAGCCCGAGCACGGGAAGAAGGACGGCCGTCTCGTCCCGATCGATCGCGTGACCTCGGGCGGCAGCGAGATCGTGCTCGACTGCACCAAGGCTCAGTTCGAGAGGTTCGAGTACGCCGACGACTCCGATTTCCTGCCGGCCGAGACCAGCCCAAAATCCGCCTATGACCCCAGCCATGTGTTCTCGTGGCCGTATTACGCGATGTATACGAGCGGCGGGCACCACGGACGCCCCTATGTCGACCGCCACATCGAGGACCACGACAGCGTCCCGCTCGGTGAGGTGGAGATCCGCCGGGGCGACCACGTCCTCGCTACCGACGGGAAGATCGGGAGGGTCCACGGGCTGATCATCGACCCTCGAGACCACAACGTCACCCACTTCCTCCTCGAGGAAGGGCACGTATTTGGTCACAAGACCGTGGCGATCCCGATCAGCGCCGTCGACCGCCTCGACGACGGTGTCCGCCTCAGCCTCACGCTCGATCAGGTGCGGGACCTGCCGGCGGTCGACCACGATCGGCGAGGGACCTAACGCCACTCCACCGCCCAGGTGGCGCTCTGCCCGGCGTGAGCCGGTAGCGCGAATACGACCAGCCCTCGGCGTATGGCCGCGCTGACGCGGCGACCGTTGGCGAACGCGATGATCCCGCGCCGGTCGCTCGCGGGGCGGGCGACCTTCATCGTCAGCGTGCCCGATTGCTGCGTGCGGACGTATCCTCGAAGCAGCCCGGGGGTCGAGGACACCCCGATCTCGGGCAGTCGCAGGCTGAACCGCCTGAGCGGGAGGTGCGGCGTGACCAGGAACCCGGACTCGGTCGGGGTGACGCCGACGAGGCGAATCGCGTCCATCACCATCCAGGTCGCCTGCTCGGTGTTCTGCCCGTCGAATGCGGTTGAGAGGTCGTTGCCGCACAGCGCCGGGTGGGGCGAGGAGTAGCCGTTGCAGACGTCGTCGGAGGAGATCGTGCCGTCCCAGGTGTCCGGGAACGCGGTCGCGTGCTCTGCCAGGGTGTCGCTGAGGTACTCGTTCCACGCGAGTTGGCGTGCGTGTGGGAGCTCGCCGTCGAGCGAGCCGAGTGCCCACGTCAGCCACCCGTCGATGTCAAACCAACTGCCGCCCGGCCACTCGGCGGCGTTCGCCGCGGGGGAGTCGGGTTCGGCGGCGCCGAGCGCGACGATCGCGCTGTCTCCACGCTCGGTGATGTCCGGTGCGTTGTAGGCGGGGATCATCGCCGCGCCGATCCGCGATGGGCCACCCGGCTCGCCGACTCCGCCCAGGAAATGGCGGATGTTGTGAACGAGCGTCGCCGCCTGTGCCCGGTCCGGAATGCCGGCAAGGATCGCCCACGGTTGCGGCTCCCCGAAGATCACGCCGGCGCCGACCTGCCGTGATCCCGCGTACCCGCGCGCGTACCAGCCGCGGCCGGTCCATTGGCCGCGCATCACGCTGCGCAGCGCCTGCGCGCGGCGGCGTAGCTGACGGGCGAAGCGTGCGTCACCGAGGCGCTGAGCGAGTGCGGCCAGGCGGGGGTAGACGTACGCCAGCTGGGCGGCGACAAGCGTCGATTCCGTTAGATGCTCGAACTGCGTGCTCTCGTCGTTCCAGTCGCCGAAGAACCCGGGCGGCAGGGCGTACACGCCGTGTGGGCCCACGAGCGACTCCTGGTGGGCGAACGCGATCTTGATGTGCTGCCAGACGGTCGCAACTTGATGGGTGCCGTAGAACGGCAGCCGCTCGCGAAAGAACGCCGTGTCGCGGGTGCCGAGGCCGTACTCGACGGCGGCCAGCATCAGCCAGAAGTCGTTGTCGTTGGACTTGATCGAGTAGATCGGCTGGCAGAACTCCCCCGTGCCGTAGGGGAGCCCAGCGTCGGCCGCCGGGCCAGAAGGCTGGAGCTTGATCGCGTAACGGAGGATCTGGCGCGCCAGGCCCGGATCCGTATACGTGATCGGCAGCAGGTAATGGAGCCAGCTCCGGGTCCCCAGGTTAAGCCCCAGCCCGTACTGGTAGTCGCCACCCTGCGTGATCGTGTGCTCTCCGCAACCTTCCTGGTACACCGTCGCCGACCGCAGCAGGTAGGAGTCCCACACCAGCTCGCGCGCCACCCAGCGGTGGCGACGTCCGAAGCTCGCCTTCGGCAACCAGTGCGCCCACGCCCGCTCGCTGGCCCGGAACGGATTCGTGGCGCGGGCGTACCGTGACACGAGCTCTGGGATCTGTGCCGGGTGCGCCATCCCGTACGCGTAGCGAAGCGTCATCGACCGGCCCGGGTGCAACGTGAACGACGAGCGGAACACGAACACCGTCTCGCTGACTTGGTTCTGGGCGGTGGGCGCGGCGATCGAATCGGAAACGCGATCGGCGACGACCTGGGCCGGCCGCGCTCGCGTCCCGTCGCCGAGGAAGCGGGGCAGCGAGGTTTCGAAACCGGAATTCGGGCCCGACAACGAAGCGGCGAAGATGCTCAGCGGGCGGGAGTCGCCGGGATCCTCCTGGGCGACCGCGAGCGTGTGCGTCTTCGGCGTCCAACTCGGGCTGCCGATCGCGACGTGTGCGCCCGCGGTCTGGTTGTACGGGTCGACGTCCCAGTACTCATACCAGCTCATCCGTCGTGTCCGAGGGCCGTGGTTGGTGATCTTGACGTCGTGAAGTAACAGCGGGTCGTTGCCGAACGGGGCGTATACGTCCTCGGCAATCGCGACGCGATCGACTCGCAGTTCGCGGTGGTAGTAACCGACGCCGAACTCACGGTCCACGCGGGCTCCGGGGGGACGGTCGAGGTACAGGGTGCTGATCGTCTTGCCGTCGACATTGAGATAGCCGTACCCACCCGCGTAGTGCCGGCTCTGAGGTTGGTAGGGGTTTGCCCACTCCGCGAGGCGGTCCTCGCTCCAGAACTGCGTGTAGCCGTCGTTGTACGCCATCCCCTTGATGTGGTCGTTGCCGACCTGGTGCTGCGCCCGGGTCGCACCGTCGAGCTCGACCTGTCGCGCGTTTGGATCGCGCTGCTCATCGGCGGTGTACCGGTAGACGGGGAGGCCGAAATCGTCGACTCCCCAGGACCCGAACGAACCACTCCCGTATCGGGAAGCCAGCGACGGTGCCGATCCACCGTCGGACAGCGGTGGCGGTGCGACGGGCGAGGCGCGCGCCGCCGGGGCGAGCGACACCGCCAACCAAACCCCCAGAAACAGGGTGCGCCGCAGCCGCGTCACGCCGTCGGGGTCGCCGGCGGGCGTCTCATCATCCACATTGGCGGGCTGGAACCGAGCCGCAGCTCGCCCTTGAACTGGAAGCCGAGCCGCTCGTAGAGAGCTGCACTTCGCTCGCTGGTCGCCTCGAGGTAACCCGGCACTCCCTCCCGGTCGCAGCGCTCGAGCATCGGCTGCATCAGCCGAGTCCCGAGGCCCCGCCCCTGAGCCTCGGGAGCGACGCCGACGTATGGGATGTAGTAGTGAGGTTCGCTGATGTGGCGATGCTCCATCAGCGTGATCAATGCGAGCGCGTGCGGTAGCCGCGCGCCGAACACCTGCGTGAATCCGGGCCCGTGCGCGAGTTGCGTGCTGAAAGGCATCCGCCACGCACCCGGAGGCATCTCCAGACATGCCCCAAGACTGTCGAGCGGCATCCAGATCCTGCCCTTTGGTAGCGCGACGTGTCGTAGCTCGAGCCTGAAAAACCTCGTCAAGCGGCCCCGGCGGCGCTCGTCACTCGGGATCAGCCACCCGAAGATCGGGTCGTCCTCGAACGCCGCGGCGAGCGCCGCGCTCAGCTCCGGAACATCGGCCGCGGTGGCGCAGCGCGGGGTGAGATCAACTTCGGTCATCGTCGCCGTCGCCTGACGAGCAGGGGGATCGGACAGCGGGGAAACAATCTCAGCCCGTGGATGGCGTGCCTGACCGTGAGCGTCTGCTGCGCGACGCACGTGTCGACGGTGATGCGGTAGGTGCCCGGACGCAACCTGACGCGGAACCTGCCGTGGACGACGACGCGGCGCCGGCCGTGGATGAACACGGCCCGATCAAAACACCTCGGCGGCCGTCCGGCGATGATCGGCCCGACGCAGCTCCCGGAGATGTCGCCACTGACCGGCACGGGCCGGTGTCTCGCGGCGGAACCGGCCCCCACGGCGATCAGACTCGCGGCCAGCAGCGCGACGGCCGTCACGCCGAGCTCCCGGAGAGCGCGAGTCCGAGCAGGCGGTCCGCCGGCGTCTGGCCGACGAACTCGCTCATAAGTGACCTCCGATCGCTCGTTTGCCGGCGCCCAGCCACGACGATGTCACAGCGCCGCGCATATTGTTCTTGTCAGCTGACCCGCTACCAGAAAATCGGAAAGACGTACTCCGTCACGCGCCGCGAGGACCCGGAGAACGCCCGGCGGATCACGCTCGCGCTCGGAAGCGCCCGCACGGTCGTCAACGTGGGAGCCGGCGCCGGCTCCTACGAGCCGCGCGATCGCCACGTGATCGCGATCGAGCCGAGCGATGTCATGGCGGCGCAGCGCCCGCCGGACCTGCCGCCGGCGGTCCGCGGCGGCGCCGGCGCTCTGCCACTGCGTGATCAGAGCGTCGACGCGGCGATGGCGATCCTGACGATCCACCACTGGGATGAGGAACAGGAGCGTGGCGTCCGCGAGCTCAGGCGCGTGGCCCGCGGCCCCGTGGTGATCGTCACGTATGTCCACGAGGTCAGCAACGAGATGTGGCTGATGAAGGACTACCTTCCCGAGGTCGCGGAGATGGATAGCCGGATCCTCCCAAGCGTGGATCGGGTGGCGAGCTGGCTCGGAGGGAGCACCGAGGTCGAGACGCTCGAGATCTCGCACGACACGCCCGACTGGACGATCGGGTCGTTCTGGGCACATCCGGAACGGGTCCTCGATCCCGCCGCGCGGGCCGGCACCTCCGGGTTTGCGCGCATGAGCCCGGACGTCGTCGAGCGCGTCGTGGGCGCGGTGCAACGCGACCTCGAGACTGGCGCCTGGGACGAGCGCCACGGTCACCTCCGGCGTCTGCAGAGCTTCGATGCCGGGCTCAGGCTGATCACGAACACGCCGGCGCCCGTGGCTGACGGGTCAGCCTGAACGGTCGAAGGCGGCGGCCGCACGAATCGCGATGGTCTCGGCGCGAGCGCGGTCCGCGGAGAGGGACTCGACCACCTCGGGGAGCTGTTTGCGTCCGGTGCAGAATGCCCAGGACTCGAAGATCACCGGGCGGGCGGCGATCGCCGGCGCGAGCCGCTCGAGCTCCGCCGAAGTCAGCTCGACGTGGCGCCCGTAAGCCGCCATCACGGCGTCCGCGCAGTCGAGTCTCTCGAAGCCGGCCGCCCATAACAGGAATGCGAGCGACCACAGGCGCGGCCCGCGGCCGGCGCCGGTCCAGTCGACGAGCACCGTCCCGTGTTCGCGGGAGGTGATCGCGTTGGCCGGCACGAAGTCCGGGTGGATCAACGCCTCCGGTAACCCGTCGCAGGTCTCGGCTTGGGAAAGCTCGTCGCGCACCGTGGCGTATAGCGATCGTTCCGAATCGGGGACCCTGGCCTCGGCGGCGTCGAGGAGCGCCACCGCAGCCGCTTTCTCGGCGTTCGCGTCGCCCTGGAAGACCCAGTGGTGCCAGGCACCGCCGGGGCGCTCCCCGGTCGCCGGCGGCAGCTTGTGGAGCCGGCCGACCAGCTCGCCAAGGAGAGCAAAGCTCTTCTGGGTCACGCTCGGCTTCTTGCCGGCCACGTGCCTGGTGACCAGGATCGCCTGGCCC
Source organism: uncultured Solirubrobacterales bacterium (assembly GCA_963810015.1). Lineage (GTDB taxonomy): Bacteria > Actinomycetota > Thermoleophilia > Solirubrobacterales > Solirubrobacteraceae > Palsa-465. Next base: position 34,100 of record CAWEMC010000021.1, on the reverse strand, counting down.
TCGTAGCTCGTCACCGCTTCGGCATCCGCGCATCGCTCCGCGGGAAAGTCGGCTCGCTCGAGGTGGCGCAGGATCTCGGCGTCGCCTCCCGCCGCCTCGAATGAGCGCTCGGACGGGAACACGCGGGCGATCCAGTCCGGGCCGTCGTCGCGTCCCACGCGGAACACCGCTACGTCGAGCTCACGCAAGCCGGTGATCGAGATGCCGTACGTCGCCCGGAGATGACCATCGAGGCCGGCCGTGTCCCGGCGGCCGTACATCCGCTCCATGAATCTGCCGATCCGGCTGGCGGTGGGTGACACGCCGTCGGCGGCCGTCTCCCACACCGGCGCGGCGACGACGAACCCAGCCCGCTGGGCGCGCTCTGACACGTCGACGCGTCGCCAGCGCGTGCCGGCGAGGATCCGGACCGCCCCCTCGTGATCCAGCCAGTTGCGCGCGGGTTCGCCGAGCGCCGCGACGGCCTCCTCGAAGCGCCGGCGCCGGGCGAGATCCTCAGGGTCCCTCGCCTGGATCGACAGAGAGATCGCCAGCCGGGTTCCGACCGTCGCCACCGCTCGCAGGTCGCCCAGCAGCGCCTCGAGGACCCTGGCCTCGAGGTAGACGACGAGCCCTTCGCACAGCATCACCGAGGGCGCGTCCGGTTCCCAACCGGCGTCGATCAGCGCCGAGGTCAGCGCCTCGTCGGCGAGGTCGGTGGCGACGAGCGTGACGTGCGAGGCGTCGATCGACAGGCGCTCGAGGCGGAGTCGCTTGTCGCGCTGGGTGGCGGGGTGGTCGACCTCGAACCATCGCACTCCCGGCTTGGCGTAGCGCAGCGACCGTCCGTCGTATCCGGCGCCGATCGTCGCGACCTGGAGGACGTTCCGCGCCAGCGCGTTCACGACCACTCGATCGAAGAACGCCGTGCGCCACCGCAGGTACCGCCCCATGGCCTCGTGCTCGTCGAAGCTGAGCGAACCGGCCACGTCGCGCGCCAGGCGCTCGTCGGCGTCGGGATCGCCGAACGGCGCCGGCAGCCGCTCGTAGCCGAGGCGATAGGCGGCGACCCGTTGCGCGGTGGGCGACGGCTCGCCCTCACGCACCTGCCTGGCCTCCGGTGATCAGCGCCGCCAACGTCGCCCGCGTGTGCGCCACGTACTCGGGCCCGACGCGAGCGAGGAGCGCGGCGTCCATCCGCTCGACCGCCTCGCGGACGACCGCCGCCGCGGCCTCGCCACGTTCCGTCAAGGAGACCCTCAGCCGCCGCCGGTCCTCCGCGTCGATCGTCCGCTCGAGGTAGCCGCGGGTGACGAGTGTGTCGACGAGCGCGCCGGCGGCCTGCTTGGACACGCCCAGTTGGTCGATGATGTCGCTCAGTGGCGCCTCAGTACGAGCGATCGCCCCGATCACGTAGATGCCGTTGCGCGGAACGTCGTCGCAGCCCGCTTCATCCAGGTCCGCTCGGATCGCCGAGCCATACGCGGTCCGAGCCGCCCGCAGCAGGGCGGGGAGTGGCCACGTCTCGATCCAGCCAGCTTCCTCTGTCATGCCCACACGATATAGACAATTATCAGTACAGTCCAGAGTCAGTACCGTCTTTCCGATGGCGGCCCGACCCCTGATCGCTCGTCTCATCGTCCTCGTCGTGGGCCTCGCGGTGGGCGGGTGCGGCTCGAGCACGACCAGCACCACATCGAGCCCGGTGGCGCCGGTGCCGGTGAGTGGTCAGGTTGCCCGCAGCTGCGTGGGGCCGATATTCGCCGGCCGACCACGGAGGTGCTCGGACCGGGCCGTGTTCGCCCGTGGCGGAACCCGGGTGGTCGTCCACGGCCACTTCGCCGTCCGACTGGCTCCCGGCACCTACACCGTCAGCGTCGACACGTGCGTCGATCAGCAGAAGCTCACCGTCACACGCCCGATCACCGGACTGGCGCTCGCGCCCCGCTGCCCATTGCCGCTCTAGGCGTTCGACGCTCGGCAGCTCTGGCTGGCGATCGGCTCGGCAAACGGCGCTGAGAAGGGGAGGGGAGCGGGCGCCATCGCACCCGCTCAGAACCTGCACAGCACGACAATCCCGGCTCAGATGGCGAGGCCTGTCGAGCTATGCATGAAGAGCATGCGTAATACGACAGGGCTCGGGTCCGGCGCCGGTGTTGACGGGCTATGCAGGTTTTCCGTGACACTCTCGCCACAAAGCCGACGGTTTGGCGCAGGAGCAGCCCAGACCACGGGCTCTGGCGACCCCAACCGCCCTCACCCACCCCCTCTCCCAGCGCCTTTACCGAGCCGGTCGCCAATCCAGGCAGGCCGAGAGTCAACAGACAGCCTTGCCCACACCTGCGCCCCCAGCCAGACCTCAGGCGGCCGCCGTCGTGTCCCCCTGATCGTCCGGATCCGTCCGGATCAGGTGGTGGCGGAGGTACTGCGAGCCCGTGATGGCCTCCCAGTCGGGCGCCTGCAGCCGTCCTCGGACGCGCGCGCCCAGGATGTGGTCCCTGAGCCTCGGGCGCTCGGGGCGCAGAGGCGCGCCGCAGCGCGGGCAACTGTCGAGGGACTCGTAGATGACTCCGCTGTGATATCTAGCCCGGCAGCGGGGGCAGTTGAGGTACGTCATGGCAATGCTCCTGATCTTCCTGCAGGAACAACGTCCCGGCTCGTGCACTGCATCCGTGCGCACGTTGTTCGACGTGTTCGCCGAAAACTTTAGCCGTCGGCGAGCCCACGACCGACGGTTGCAACCTCCCGCCCACGTGCCCGGCAAACGGCTGATTCAGGGCGGTTTGCACTCACCGGAGCGCCCGTCACCGCCCGTAAACACTATTGTTTCCGCCGATAGGGGCGCGATACAGAGCGAGAGTGCCGGAGGGAACGGAAATCGAAGAGGGAAGGGAATGGCCGGCGTGAAGTTGCCCTCGCCGGTGCGGTCGGCGTTCGCCGTGGCTGCCGTCACGGTCGGCTTGGCGGGCGCAGCGGACGCGCACGTGGCGATCGACCGCTCGGCGCCGATCGCCGCCGCAACCTCCGGACCGACCGCCGCCGCCGCCTCCGGACCGACCGCCGCGGGCCCGCCATCCGCCACCGTCACGTTCGCCGCCGGAGGTCGCCGGATCCCGCGCGGCTTCTTCGGTCTGGCGATGGAGTACAACGAGCTTCCGGTCTACGAGAAGGCCGGGGTGCTGTTCGGGCGGGTCGCGGCGATCATCCGTCCGCGCGACGGCGGGCCGATGACCCTCCGGGTGGGAGGCAAGTCGGCGGACCACACGCTGTGGGAGCCCGATCCGCTGAACGCGACGGAGCAGGCGAAGCAGAAGCACCTGCCCCGCGGCGTCAGGGCGATCGGACGGACGTGGCTCGCGAACCTCGGGCAGTTCGTGCGCCGGCAGGACCTTCGCCTGCTGGTCGATCTCAATCTCGCGGTCCACTCGACGACGATGGAAACGGACTTCGCAACCGCGCTGCAGAAGGCGGTGCCGCGCGGTCGGCTGGCGGGCTTCGAGATCGGGAACGAGCCTGACGAATACCACTTCCAGCCGCCGCTCCAGCGCGAGCGAGTCGCCAGTACCAGCCGGGCGACGCCGCTGGGCTGGTGGCGCAACTACTCGCCGGCCGACTACCGACGGGACTACGCGAGCTACGCAAGGGCGCTCAAGGGAAGGATCGGCGGGATTCCGCTCGGCGCACCCGACATCGTCTCCGACGAGCCGACGTGGCTGAGCGCCGTCTCCGGGCTGGGCAGGCTCAATCCCGGTTTTCTCGCCATTCACCGCTACGCGGGGTCGACCTGCTGGTCGAAGAGCTCGCCCCTGTACCCGACGATCCCGCGGCTCCTGAGCGAGCAGGTGACGGCCGGCCTCGCCGCCTCGGTGACGCAGGCCGTGCAGTTCGCCCACTCTCACGGCATGGCGTTGCGGCTGACCGAGGTCAACACGGTCAGCTGTGGCAATGACGCCGGCGTGGCCGGCAGCTTCGCCACCGCGTTGTGGACGCCCGACGCGCTGTTCGAGATGATCAAGGTCGGCGTCGACGGGGTCAGCTGGGAGGTGCGGCCCAAGAACGGGAACGCGCCGTTCCATTTCGTCGGGGACGGGATCGAGGCGCTTCCCGAGCTCTACGGCCTGGCCGTGTTCGCGGACATGACGCGCGGTCCCTCGACCCTCCTCAACCTGACGTTGAACGGCTCTCCTGGACTCCACGTCAAGGCGTGGGGGGTCAAGAGCTACAACACCGTCAGAGTGATGCTGGACAACAAGGGTGGCCGTGGGGCGAATATCGCGCTTCCGGCCCGTCCGGGCCCGGCGGTCGTCCGGCGCCTGGTGGCGCCGAGCCTCGGCGCCCATGGCGGGGTCCGCTTCGCGGGCATGTCGATCGGCCGCGATGGTCGCTGGCAGGGCCGCGAGATCCAGCATCGGGTGCCGAGCGCCGGCGGCTACTACCACGTCTACGTTCCGGCCTACAGCATCGCGCTCGTCACCCTCTGAGCGCCGCGAACGCGCCCCGTCCTCAGGTGATCCGCACCGGTGTGCCCTCGGCAGCGTCGCGCGCCAGGATGTCGACGTCACTGTTGTCGATCCGGATGCAGCCGTGCGATCGCGCGCTGCCGAGCGGGTCGAGCAGGCTCGCGCCACCGCGTCCATGGATCGCCACCTCCCCCGGGCCGCCGTCGAAGTTGTGCAACACGGGCGAGAACGCGGTCAGGAGCAGCGCCCAGGTTCCGAGGAAATCATCCGGGCTGGGCTGGGGTACTCGCTCGTAGATCGCATAGAGACCGGGCGGGCGAGGCCCGAGTGACCGCGTCACCCGGAACGGGTGACGCCGTTTGCCCGATTTTCCGCGGATCAGCAGCTACTTTTTGGTTCGACGAAGTGAACCGGCCGCTTCGAGCGTTTAGTCGGCCCGAGTACCGCCCCCGCCACCGCTGTAACCAGGCTTACCGCGGGGCCCCGCCCGAGCGCGGCACGGCGCGTTACGCCCTATGACCGGCTCCTCGGCTGAACCGCCGCGATCGGACGGCCGTCCTCGAGATAGATGCACGCGTCGGCGCCCGCGGCCGCCGCCACCCGGCGCCGCACCGGGCCGCTCAGGAGCTCGGTCGCCTCGGGCAGCGCCAGGAAGCGGTGCTCGTCGATCTCGGTGCCGTCGAGTCTCAACGAACTCAGCTGCCGATCGGTGAACGCGCCGCAGTCGAAGAGGAACCGCATCCCCCCCGGCCGGTTCGGTTTCGGATGCAGGAAGTCGACGCACACGAGCCGCCCCTCGACGACCTCGAGCCCGCACTCCTCGAGCGTCTCCCGCCGGCACGCCTCCCACGGCGATTCGCCGTCCGGCTCGACCTGGCCTCCGGGGATCGTCCAGCCCTTCTTGTAGTTGGGCTTCAGGATCAGCAGCAGCCGCGCCTGGTCGAAGATCAACGCCCCGGCCGAGGCCGGGATGCGGGGGACGTCGTAGGCAGGTTCGTCGGTCACTGGATCGGCCGGCCGTTCAGAACGGCCGCGCGCTGTCAGTATGCCGACGACGACTGCACGACCGAGCGCAGGCCGATCAGTCGCTGCACATCGGCTGCATCGGTGACCAGCGCGGTCCTCGCGCCGAGCCTCGCCGCGCGGACGAAGTCCCGGTGAAGCCGCCACAGCGCCGTCACCAGCCGCGCGTTCAGCGAGCGCACCGAGCCTGGCGCTCGATCGTGGCCGAGCCCGACCGCGCCGGCCTTCGCCGCCCGCGCCTTCGCCCGCATGCCGTACCGGAGGCGCAGCATCGCGTGGCCGCTGTAGCCGATGCCCGCCTGCGTGACGTTCGAGATCGCCGTGAGCGCCTGATGCTGGAATCCGGCGAGCTCCTTGGGGCCGTCGCCGGATCCGCTGGCGCAGCCGGAGACCAAGCCGATCCCAGCCGCGACGATGCAGGCACGCCGCGCCACCGTTGCTCGGACCGGAACCCCGCGAATCGATCCCACGGCGGGCCAGTATCGGTCAGCCCGCCGGCAAAGTCCAGGGAGGCGACCGCCCCGAGTGAGTCGACGGATCGCGCGGATACGATTGCGCGAGTCGGGTTGAGGGTTGCGTGGCGGCACTGCTCCAGATAGCTCTGCTCGCGGTGGCCTCGATGTTCTGGCCGCTGTTGCTCGTCGTCGTCCTCGTCGCGCTCGAGTCGGGCAAGCCGCTGAGCATCCTCGTCTGGTTCTACCTCGGTGGGCTCCTGACCACGATGGCGGTTGGCTCGGCGCTGGTGTTCGGCCTCCAGGACAGCCCGCTGATGTCCGGGCCGCGGCTGCCGTCGGCCCCGGGAGTCGACATCGTCATCGGGCTGCTCGCACTCCTCGCCGCGTTCGTCCTCCGGCGCGTCGACACCAGGCGCAAACGGGATCGGGCGCGGCGGGAGGCCCCGAAGGAGAAGAAGAAGTCGAAGAGCTCCGACCGGATACAGCATCTGGTCGAACACGGCGGCCATCTGTCGTTCGCCGCGGGCGTCGTGGGCTCGCTCTTCCCGAGCCCGCTCGTCCTGCTCGGAATGGCGGACATCGCCCAACTCGGCTACGACGCGATCCCGACGCTGGTCGTGATCCTCGGCTTCTACCTGATCATGTTCACGTTCATCGAGCTCCCGATCGTCGGCTTCGTCGTCGCCCCCGAGCGGACCAAGACGGCGGCAGTCACGACGAAGGCGTGGCTCGATCGCAACCTGCTGGTGCTGGCGTTCTGGGCGCTGACTCTCGTCGGCACATTCGAGGTGATTCGGGGGGTCGTCGGCGCCCTGCGCTAGCTAGCAGCGGGTGCCGTCGCACCCGCCCAGAACCTGCACAGGACGACAATCCCGCGACAAAACTCGAGGCCTGTCGAGCTATGCATGAAGAGCGTGCGTAGTACGACACGGCTCGGATCTGGCGCCGGTGTTGACGGGCTATGCAGGTTTCCCGTGACACTCTCGGCACAAAGTCGCGGGTTTGGCGCAGGAGTAGGTCAAACACGGACTCGGGCGAGCCGCCGAAGCCCTCACCCACCCTCCTTCCCTGCGCCTTTACCAAGCCGACCGCCAACCACAGCCGCGAGGTGGGGGCTAAAAGCTCCGGCGCCTCTCCATGGGCGGCGACGGGGGTGTCAACCGCCGCCGCCCACGCTCTGGAGAGAGATGACAGTCAGCCTTCCGTCGGTCGGATGTTCTGGTTGAGGTTGAAGAGGTTCTGCGGGTCGTAGCGGTTCTTGATGCCCTGAAGGCGCTCGTACGTGTCCTCGCCCAGTGCCCGCCGGACCCGGCCCTCGCCTTCCTCCCCCAGGAAGTTGAGCCACGCGTGGCCCGTGGTGTAGGGGGCGGTCGCGACCTGGACACCGCGCAGCCAATCGATGTTCGCCTTGGAGTCACGTGGGTCCGCCCACATCGCGAGCAGGTGGGTGTTCCACGGCGCCTGCCGTTGCCCGATCGCCATCGCGTCATCGTCGATCCGCGAGATCTGTCCGCCGCCCGGAACCACCAGGATCACGCTCAGCGGCGAGGGCGGAGCCGCCGCGGCCGAGCACAGGGCGTCGATCGCCTCATCGGGGAGGTCGGCGAGGAAGTCACCGCCCCAGTAGTTCTGCATCCCCGGAGGCGTGGTGGGATCGATCAGCTGCTGCACGGCCGTGTATGGCATGGGCGCCACCAGGTCGATCGCCGGCGGCCCGAACTCGCGAAGCGGCGCGAGGGCCTTCGCGCCGTCGTTGAGGTCGCCGGCGTAGGTGACGATCATGCCTACGGCGGGCTTGCCGCGCGCCTCTTCGGGCACGAAGTCCAGAGGCGGAGCCGTGATCAGGGCCACGGCCGCCCCGATCTCGTCGGGCGCGTCCGCCATGAACTCCCGGAAGAAGCGCAGCACCTCACCGGCGCGCGGACCCGGATGGACCAACATCCCCGCGAGCATGGTCGGGCCGACGGGATGCAGCTGGAACTCGAACTCCGTGACGATCCCGAAGTTCCCGCTCCCGCCGCGCAGTCCCCAGAACAGATCCTCATTTTCACTCTCCGACGCCGTCACGAGCGACCCGTCGGCGAGCACGACCTCGGCCGAGATCAGGTTGTCCGCGGCCAGCCCGAACTTTCGCTCGATCCAGCCGGATCCGGAGCCGAGGGTGAAGCCCGCAATGCCGGTCGTCGACATCCGCCCGCCGGTCACCGCCAGCGCGAACTCCTGGGTCGCGGCGTCGAACTCGCCCCACGTGAGGCCCGCCTGAGCCCGGGCGACTCGCCGCTGCGGGTCGATCTGGATCTCCTTCATCGGCCGCAGGTCGATCATCACCCCGTCGTCACAGACGGCGTGCCCCGCGACTCCGTGCCCGCCGCCGTGGACCGCGATCGGCAGCCCCTCGTGGCGCGCATGGTTGACCGCCGCGACCACGTCGCTCACGTCTCGGCACCGGGCGATCACCGCGGGACGGCGATCGATCGATCCGTTGAAGAGTCGGCGCAACGAGTCGTACTGCGGGTCCCCGGGCCGGACCAACTGGCCCGCGAACTCCTCCTGAAGTCGGCCGACAGCTACTTCGGTCATTTTTGTCCCCTTCGTCGGTTGTCAGAACGCGCCACCACCCAGTCTCAGCAGGCTCGCGTCCTGACCTCCGTCAAGCAATGGGGGCTGATGTGTATTTCCGCGGAGGTTTAAGCGGCTGGAGGCGCGCTCTCGCGACGCCCTCGATCGCGGCCCCGATGATCGCGGCCCCGATGATCGCGGCCCCGACGACCGCGAGGCGCGCCGGCGCCGGCGGCGGGTCGGCTACGCCCGGCTCTCGCTCGCCGCGGCGGCGTCGCGCTCGATCTCGTCGTTGTCGGCCTTGAGCTCCTTGGCCTGCAGCTTCTCGGCGCGCTTCATCGCCTGCTCGACCTTGGCGCCCATGTCCGACACCGCGACGACGACGAGGCCGGCCTCGCCGGTGTCGAGGTGCTCGCCGAGCTCCTTGAGATCGTGGCGGCTCATGCCCGCCGCCGCGTGACCGGCGACGGCGCCGAGGGCCGCGCCGGCGGCGGTGGTGCCGACGATCAGGCCCCCGCCGATCGCCGCGAACGGGAACAGCGCCACGACGAGCCCGGTCGCCAGGCCGACCCCGCCGCCCAGGACTCCGCCAACGCGCGTGGGAGTCTCGTGCTTCTTGACGATCTTGGTCTTGCCGCCGTCGCGGCGCTCGATGACGGCGGCGTCGTAGGCATCGATCAACCCCGCCTCGACGTGAAGATCCTTCACGACCTGGTAGTCAGCCTCGGCGTCCGCGACGTTGTCGTAAACCCCGACGTAGGCCATGAGCGTGTCGATCGCCATGCTGCACGTCTCCTCTCTGTTCGGGAGCGCGATCCTATCCGACGGATCGTGAGCCGGAGGCTGGCCCGCTAGCAGCCGGCGACCCTGGCCGGCTCCGACGAGCCCGCGGCGATCGTGAACCACACCGTCTTGCCGACGGCGGTCTGGTGATCGACGCCCCAGCTCTCGGAGAACATGTTGACGATCTGAAGTCCGCGGCCGGTCGGCTCGTCGGGCCCGGGCGAGCGCATCGTCGGCGTGCCGCCGCCGCGATCGGTGACCTCGACGCGGATCGTGCCGCGCCGGCGAGACACCGTCAGGTCAAACTGCGTGCTCGCGTGGCGGACGCAGTTCGTCGCCAGCTCGGAGACCATCAGCTCCACCGAATCCAGGACGTCGGGCGCGACACCCTGCAGTGCATCGGTCGCGAACCGCCGAGCCGCGGGGACCGATTCCGGCTCACTCGGGAAGCGACGGGTCTTGGTCATGGCGCCAGACCGAACTTTCCCTCGAGGCCCATTGACGTAATCACCCGTCGCAACAGCGGTGAGGGATCGCGAAACTCGATCTCCCCGACCATCGCCGACCAGCGGACCCAGAGTGCGATCGCGGAGCTGTCCGCGAACCGCAGTCCGGCCACGTCCACGACGAGTCGATCCGGATGCCGTTCGATCACGGGCGCCACCGCCGCCGCGAGGCGGTCGATGTTGGCGATGTCGAGCTCGCCGGTCAGGGTCACGGTCGTCCCCTCGCCGTTGGTGACGATGTCGAACGTCATCTCCGGATGCGCATCGGCGCTCACTCGTTCCACCGGAGTCCCACAATCGCGGTGTCATCGTCGGTGGGGCCGTGGCGCAGCTCGGTCACGAGCTTCCCGAGCAGGTCCGGCAGGCCGAGGTGGTTGCCGGTAACGGCCTCCTGGAGTCGCGCGAGGCCCCGGTCGAGGTCCTCACCGCGACGCTCGATGAGCCCGTCGGTGAACGCCAGCAGCGTCCCGGATGGCGGCGCCTGAACCGTCGTCGACTCGTACGCCGCGCCCGTCTGCGCGCCGATCGGCAGCCCGATCTCGGACCTGAGGTATTCGCCGTGGCCGTCGGCGATCAGCAACGGGGGCAGATGGCCGGCGCTGGCGATCGTGACCTTCCGTGCCCCGAGGTCGACCAGCGCGCACAGCACGGTCGCGATGTGTCCTTCGTCGGTCACGCTCAGGATCCTCGACAGCTTGGTCAGGATCGCGGCGGGAGGATCGTTCTGCGCCGCGTAGGCATGAATCGCGTAGCGGAGCGAGGCCATCGTCGCGGCTGCCCGAAGCCCCCGTCCGGAGACGTCACCGACGACCACGAGCAGGCGCTGCTCGTCGAGCGGGATCACGTCGTACCAGTCCCCGCCGATGTCGACCCCGCGCTCTCCCGGCTCAAACCGGGCACTGGCCTGCGCGCCGGCGATCGCCGGCATCACCTCGGGGAGCAGGGCGTGCTGGAGCGTCTGCGCGATCGTCCGCTGCTCCGCGTAGAGCCGCTGGTTCTCGCTCAGGGCCCGGTCGAGCCGCCCCGCCACATGCTCGGCGGAGCGCCGACGCTGGACCAGGCGAACCGTGAACGCGGTGGCGCCGAGCGTCAGGATGGTGCCGACGATCGCGATGATCCACGGCAGCTGCTGCGGAAGCGTGCCCGCCAGCGAGACGCGCGGAGACACCACGAGCGTCAGGAAGTTGTTTCCAAACGGGAACTTCGTGCTGGCCCGCTCCCCGTGGAGCGGCGGGATGCGCCCGCTCGCGACCAGCAGGTTCCCCGGGCGCACCGAGCGCCCCAGATAGACGGCGTAGTCGAGGTCGGAGAAGGCGGAGTTGCGCTGCAGGCGCGATCGGCGGTCGGCGGGCAGCGCGCGCTCGCCGTAGACGATGAAGCGACGATCGGCGGCCGGGGAGGCATAGCCGAGGCGCGTGAGGAACGGAGGCGCCATCCCGATGATGCTGAGCATCGGCGACCTCGCCGCTCTGGCCAGGAACGCGTGCTCCGCGGACGGTGACGCGCTCAACTGCGACGCGCCGCCGACCGTCGCGACGGGGCCCCCGGTCGCTCCCATCCTCCACAGGGAGAGCGTCAGGAACTGGCCCTGCGCGGACCCGATGTACGGCGTGGCGAACCGGGTGAACTGGTGGGCGCTCCCGTCGGTCGCATCGGCGAGGGCGGCGGCGGAGGCGAGTGGCGTTTCGATGCCCGGCTGAGCTGAGGCCAGGACCGCCGCCACCTCCTTGACCCGCAGTTGAAGCAGCCGCTTCTCGTTGTTGGTGTAGTTCGTCTGCGAGACCCAGGTCAGGATGCCCGTGACCAGGAGCCCGACGACCAGGATCGCGACGGCGGGCCAGTACGGCCAACGCTCGCGCGCGACCGGTTCGCCCGCCGGTCCGGGCTCTCCCGGTGGCGCCTCTGTCTCAGAGGGCGCGATCGAGACCGCTTCGGCCTCTTGTTCGAGCTTCGGCGCCTCGATCACGGAGCGAACGGTACCGCCACCAACGTGCAAGAAGTCGTGGCGAGCAGAGTAAAAACGATTCAAGGGCGCCGGACTGGACTCCATGCCCCCACGTCAGTCCACGACCGGCGCCCGCGAATCTGTGCAACCTTGTCACGTTTTTCTGTGCCAAGTCAATTCACTGGACGAAGTACGTAACGGGGTCGGCGCGCGTCGATCAATCACTCGTCCAGGGAAGCCCCCAGATTCAGACGGTATGGGGGCGCGCAGCCGCGGCATATGCGCCGCCGGCAACAACGCTCCTATGGCGAACAGGCCGGCCTCGAGCCACGGACCGAGCGGCGGCAGCCGGTGCCAGAGGACGGCCGTCAGCCTGAGGTTGTCCGCCAGCGCGAACGAGGCGTTGGATGCCGCCACGAGCAGGAGCGCTCCGAAGGCAGCCGCCCCGAGCGCCAGCCATAGGGGTCTCGCGCGCGGAACGGCGAGCCCGAACACGTATCCGATCGGCAGCCACGCCGCCGCCACGCGCGCGATCGGCTGACCGTCGAACCCGGACAGCTGGAGCAACGGCAGCGAATCGCGGATGCGCGGACCGATCGCGAACCAGCCCAGTCCGCGGAGCGCATAGAGCAGGCCGATCCCGGCCAGAATGCAGACGGGCATCAGCAGCACTCCCGCCAGACCACGCCGTCGCAGCGCCAGGAAGAGCGCCGCGAACATCGCCAGGGTCGCCGCGACCGCGAGCGCCGGGACGAACGGGAAAGGACTCGGCGCCGGCTGGGGTGGCTGCGCGGCCGGGACCGGCGGGACCGGTGGAGCGGCGGGAAGCCGGTGCGCGCGGCGAGCCACGGCGGAGCGCTCGTGCCGACGCACCCTCGAGTCCCGGCGACGGTGATGGGCCGCGGCGGCGCGCCTGCGTCTGTGGCGAGGGGCCCGCCGCCGGTGTGCCGCAGCCACCCGCGCGTCGTTCGGCACACGCTCGCGCGGACGCAGCGGGTGACTCACGTCCTGCGAGGCGAGGATCAGCATCTGATTCAGACGCGGGTACCAGACGCTCCAGTCGTGGCCCCCGCGGTAGATCGTGTAGGTGACGTTCGCGCGGGCCCGCTGGAGCGCCGCGGCCATCGGCACGATCTGGGCGCTGTCGTCGTCGTCGCGCCCGACGAACATGAACACCCGCAGCGGCTCGAACGCGAGCTCCTTGCGGAGGCGTCGCACGTAGTCGATCGGGCTGTTGTACTTAAGGTAGGCCTTGCTCGCGCGCGCGAAAACGCCGGTGCGGGTCTCGGTGAAATAGCCGGACCAGACCTCGACATTGCCGAACACCGACAGGTGGTGCAGGGCGATGTTGATCGCGCCGTAGCCGCCGGCGGAGAACCCGGCGATGACGCGATCCTGGCGATCCCCCAACGTCGAGAACCGACTGTCGACGTCGGAGACGACGTTCAGGACGTAGTCCTCGAAATGACCGGACGGCGTGTTCGCCCACTCCGAGTCCGAGTACGTGCTCCCGCCGATCCGCCCGTCGGGGAACACCAGGATCATCGGCCGGATGTGGCCCTCGCTGAGCTGGTTGTCCAGCCTGACGTCCATGTTGGCGATGTCGATGTACACCTGTGGCCGTCCGGGCATGCCGTGCAGCAGGTAGAAGACGGGGTAGTGGCGCGAGCGCGTGTAACCCGGCGGGAGGTAGACGAGGTAGAACGCCTGGCGATGGAGCGCGCGCGAGTAGAAGTGGACGTTCAGCAGCCTGCCCTTGCCCGCTCGCGGCAACCGCGCGACGGTCACGAACCCGCGGTGCTGGTAGTAGGCCTCCCCGTAGCTGTAGGCGCCGAGCAGTCCGCTGACGGTCAGCACGACGGCGGCCACCGTCATCACCGCGCGCCTGAGCCCGAAGGCCAGCAACTACGGCACCTCCCCCAGGCCAGAGCGCTCGGCGCGCGGGAGAGAGAGCGGCGCCGGACGGTGCTCGTCGAGCGATCGCGATCCGCCGCGCTGCCCGACGTATCCCTCGACCTCGAGCACGCGGAGTATCGCTCGCGGAAGGCCGAACCGGGACTCGTAGATGAGATAGCGCGGGCGCCACTCCGGCGAGAACTTCTCGTTGAAGCGCACGAGTCGCTCCATCTGGAACCGCCGCCCGAGGAGCGCGACCGCCAGGCGGGCGACCAGCCGCTTCGCGGGAGTGCGATCGGGCTGGGGCCGAACCAGGTGAGCCAGGCCCGCGTAGTTGAGGCTCACCTCGGGGACGCCCCACCTGCGGGCGGTCTCGAGCGCCCGGCAGACGAGCGCTTCGTTGAGACCATTCGGGGTCTCGCCGACGCGCCGCATCGTGTCGAGCGACAGCTTCCCGCAGTGGGCGATGAAGTGCATCACGGCCCCGAGCTCCCCGTCCGGCGACCGCGCGAGCAGGTAGAGGTCGTTCGGGCGAACGCCGGGCTCGAACGTGCCCATCCCCATCGCGAACCCGAGCAGCCGCCGCCGTGCCGCCCGCCAGGCGACCTCGAGGGCGTCCATCTCGCGCTCCAGTTCGGCGTCGATCTCGCGCCCCTCGCACGCGGTGATCTGCCAGCCCCGGCGCTCGGCCCGGTGGGCGGACTGGCGGAGCTTGCGGGATCACCCCGCGCGCACCTCCACCAGCGCCGCGCTCTCGCCGGGCACCTCGAGTTCGTATCGACCGCGGCTCGGTGTCGCCGTCTCGCCGTCAGGACGGCCGAGCCACTTCCCGTCGCGTCCGAGCCGCTGGCCGTCGAGCGTGACGCCGGAGGATGAGCGGATCGACGGCGCGAGGAGGCGGTCCACCTGCGCCGGCGCGTTCGCGGGCAGCCGCAGCGCGACGGCAACGGGCCGTCGGCTCTTGTCGATCAGCAGTACGTGGAGCCCGCCGCCGCGAACGCGGACCGCCCACGCGGTGAGCGCCGACGGGGCGCCACCATGCACCCGCACGGGCAGTAGCTGCGCGTCTGGCCCGAGCGTCCTCGCGAACAGGATCAGCCCGTAGAGGAGCGGCCGTGCGTCGAGCCCGCGGCCGTCGATCGAGAACGCGGCGTTGATCGCGTTGGGGCGGACGTGGACGTTGACGCCGTTGACGCCCGCGCGAAGCATCTGGAACAGGGCGTCCGGCGCCCATAGGGCGGTCGCAAACGAGTTACTGACGCCCGGCACGCCGCCGCAATCGACCGAGTTCAGCTCGGTCAGCCGGAGCTTGAGGCCGGCCGCGTGGGCCAGGCGGATGGCGCCTCTGAGCTCGTCGGCAACTCCCGCGGAGGCCCGGGCGCTGAGCAGCTTCGCGATCGTCGGGTAGCGGTGCGAGCGCGGTTTCGCGCACCCCGAGAAGGCGTACCGGTGCACGCTCACCTCGCCGAGCCCGCCGGCCTCGATCAGGCTCGAGATCCACCGCGCGTTCAGCACGGGATTCGCGAGCACGGGGCCGAGCAGCGGCACGCCCGGCGCGGCCTGCGCGAGCGCCCGCGCGTAAGCGCCGAAGTCCTCGTCGTAGATCGCCGAGCTCACGGCCGTCGGCAGCGGCGCGACGGCGAGATCGCCTGGAGGGCGCCTGACGCCGAGCCCTGTCGAGGTGGTCCTCGCGAGCCACGCCTTGCGGCTGTAGATGTCAGGCTCGTTGCCGATCTCGAACCCGATCACGCTGCCGTGGGGCAGACCCTGCACGGCCGCCTGCGCCAAGGCGCCGGCGTCGGCGGGCGAGCCCGTCACCAGGTTCAGGTCGAGGATGAGCCGCAGACGCGCGCGCTCCACGACGCCGCTCAGCTGGTGCAGCCAGGCGGGCGTCAGCGCGATCGCCCACGGCGCCAGCGGCGTCGAGCGCGCGTCCCAGA
Organism: uncultured Solirubrobacterales bacterium; assembly: GCA_963810015.1. GTDB lineage: Bacteria > Actinomycetota > Thermoleophilia > Solirubrobacterales > Solirubrobacteraceae > Palsa-465. Next base: position 18,554 of record CAWEMC010000021.1, on the reverse strand, counting down.
AGGTGCGATCAGCCGAATCGCCGCCGATGCGCAGGACGAACGGGCCGTCCCCCCGCAGCGACGAAAGGACCCGCTGGAACACCGCCGGGCGGCGCTCGAACCGCGCGAGGGCCCAGTACTCGGTCGAGAGACCGAAGTAGGACCGGGGGACCTGGGTCGCGCCGTGCAGCTCGACCGTCAGGAGAGCGTGCGCCTGCCGCCAGGCGTGCCCATCGGCATCTCGTGACGCGGCGTCGTGGTCCGACAGCGCCAGGAGCATGACCGTCGAGGTGAGCGTCACCACTGACGCTGCCCACGCGAGCCGGCTCACCCGTGTACGCGCAACCCGATGAAGTAGAGCCGACGACTCCCTGAGGCTCATCATCGCGCACGACTATGCGTGCCCTGTCTGAGCCGATCCCCAAGAAACGCTGAGAATCTCCTGAGTTTCGCCGGCCGCCTCGGGCAGCCGGACCGTGAACAGGGCGCCACCGTCGGGATGGTCGGCCGCCGCGACCGTTCCGTTATTGGCGTCGACGAGCTCCTCGATGCTGAACGGCTTGGTGACGTAATCATCCCCGCCGGTGGTCAGGCCGCGCACCTTGTCCGAAGTGGCGTCGCGGGCGCTCAGGAACAGGATCGGGACGCCGAGATGCTCTCCGGACATCCTTCGCGCGACTTCGAACCCGTTCATGTCGGGCAGCATCACGTCCAGGACCATCACGTTCGGGCGCCATTCCCTCGCCCTGGCCAGCGCCCGCGCGCCCGTGTCGGTCGCGTCGACCGCGAACCCGTTGTGCCGGAGCGCCATCGAGACGACATCGACGATGTTCGGCTCGTCGTCGACGACGAGCACCCGCAGCGGTTCCTGCCGGTCGTCCACGCGGCGATTATTGAATGCGAAGCTGAGGATTCGCTGAGAGGGGCCTTTGGCGCGGTTAAGTGTTAGCCGCGGCAATGCAAGGGGGCCTGGCCCGGCGTCCCGCGCCCCGTGCGTTCCGGTACCGGGTGGCGGGATGGTCTGGCCGGAACGCGAGGGGCGCGGGACGCGGACCAGACCCCCTCGCCTCGGGCCCATCACGTCGTGCATAAAGCGTCAGGACCGGCTTCTTAGGCGAGCCCTGTCGTGTTGAGCACACTCTTCGTGCACAGCTCGACAGGCCTCGGAGTTTCGCGCGGAATTGCCGTGTTAGGCACCAGCACGGGGGAGTTAATCCGCACGGCGTCGCTCCTCTAAACCCTTTAAACCGAGTGCCGGTCGGTCAGCCCACGCTCAAGCCGGCGCTTTGGCGTAGAACTGCGCCTCCTCGCGCCCGAGCTCGCTCGCCGGCTCACATGAGGATTTCCTGAGGGACTACCGCGCGCTCTCGCACTGAGAAATGCGGCCGATCAAACTGCGAACGTCGGACCTTTCATCATTCGGTCCGCCCGTCACCCCTCCGCCAGCGCACGACGCCAGCAACGAGGACTACTCCGACCGCGGCGACGAGGAGAGCGATCGACCCCGTGCGGCTCAGACTGGCGGCGGCGGCTCCGCTCGACGCGGCTTCGAGCTCGCGGGGAACCAGTGCCTGCCACGCGGCGGGGTCGCTCAGCCGCGAGCTACGTGTCGCGTTCGTCACGTCGGCGAGGTTTGTGATCTCGGGATTCGGGCTCCCCGATTGCGCGGCTGCGGAGTCAGGATACTGCGCGCCGACGGCAGTTCCACCGCTGGCGAACCCAGAGATTCCCCAGGCCGTTCCCGGCATCGCCAGGAGCAATCCGATGCCGAGGCACAAAGCTAAGACGCGAGACAACCGAAACACCCCAACACAGTGTAAAGCGCCGGTGAAGTCGCCCGGGGGCTTCGCCCGATGTTCTACGCTTCCGCCACGTCGATGCCGCACGCTACGCAGCCTCGAGCCGCCGCGACCGCGATGGCGCCTGCGAACGGCGGCCGAATTCGACGGATCGGCGTGGTGGGAGTACTCCTCGTGCCGTCCGGGCTCCTCCTGGGGCTGGGCCTCGCGTCAGGTGGGTTCTTCCCAGACTCAACCAGCGTCGCCGCCGTTGCCGTGCTCGCGATCTTCAGCGCAAGAGCGATGTTGTCGCGAACGGCCCTTGCGGGGCTGAGTCCTGGCGCGCTTGTCATCGCAGCTGCGTTGATCGTGTTCACGGTCCTGACGCTGGTGTCGGGTTCGTGGTCGGGCTCGTGGGCTCGCGCCATGTTCGCGTACGACCTGGTCCTCCTATACGCGGCGGTGTTCGTGCTGATCGGAACCGTCTGCCGCTCGACCGCGCGCGCGCGCGTCCTGCTCCTCAGCCTGGCCGTGGTAAGCGTCGGGATCAGCATCGCGGCGGTGGCGACGTGGCTCCTTCCCGATCTTTTGCCGGTTGCGCGCGACATCCCGCGTGAGCGGCTGTCGTGGCCGACGAGTTATTGGAACGTAACGGGACTTATCGGAGCGCTCGGGCTCGTGTGGGCATTTAGCCTGAGCTGTAGCTCGGCCGAGCGAGCGGGCGTGCGCGTCCTCGCGGCCATGGCCGTCCCCTGGCCGACAGCGATGCTGATCTTCACGGCCTCGCGTGGCGCTACAGCCGTCGCGCTGCTTGGCTTGGCCGTGTCCACCGCGATGATTCGGTCGCCGGCAACTCCGGGGGGTGTCGCGACAGCTGGCCCCGCGATCGCCGTTTCGGCGACGATATCCCTCGCCGTCACCGGGCTCAACGTCAACGCGCCGACGCCGCACGCGCTCCACACCGGGCATCAGACGATGATCCTGCTCTTCGTCATCTCGGTCGCGGCGGGCGCGGTCCGGACGCTGTTGCTTGCGCTCGATGCCAGGATCGCCGCCGCCCGCGCGCCGTGGACGCGTGCTCAAGTTCGGGGAGCGCTCGGCGTGGCCGCGGCGACGCTGGCGATCGCATTCCTGGTCCTGGGTGGGCCGAACGCGGTTCGCACCGCGGTGCATAAGTTTGTCGCCTCAGGCACGCAGGGCGTTCCCAATACCGTCGCCCGGCAACGGCTGACGCAATTCGGGAGTAATGGGCGAGTCGAGGCGTGGCGGGTCGCCCTTGATGACGGGTTCCTCCGCCACCCCATCGACGGAAATGGAGCGGGGACCTACGCGACCCTGTGGACACGGTATGGGCGATCGTCCACCCGCATCTTGAACGCTCATTCCCTGTACCTCGAGGTGCTCGCCGAACTCGGGATCCTCGGAGGCGGAATTCTCATCGCGGTTGTCGTCTCGATACTGGTCGCGCTCGCGCGGCGAGCGCGGGGACCAGGTCGCTCCGTGTGGGCCGCGCTCTTCGCCGGGGCCCTCATGTGGGCTGTCCACGCCGGCGTCGATTGGGACTGGCAGATGCCCGCGGCAACAGCATGGTTCTTTGCCGCGGGAGGGCTTGCGCTGGCGTCGCCGGTTCAGCGGCCCCAGCGCCAAACTCGGCTATGGGTTCGCTTGGCCATCGGGCTCGGATCCCTGGTTCTCGTCATCACGCCCGCGGCGGTCTGGCGATCCCAGACCCAGATCGTGCAGGCTGTCCACGCCTTCGAGCGCGGCAACTGTATCAGCGCCCAACGACACGCCTTAGCGTCGAGCTCGGCGTTGATCTCGCGCTGGGATCCGTTCGAGGTGATCAGCTACTGCCAGGCCGGAGCACACCACTACTCGCTCGCGCTGGACGCCATAGCCGCCGCCGAGAAGCGCGATCCGGATAACTGGGAGCTGCGGTACTCCGAGGCCCTGATCAGAGCATCTGCGGGCCTTGATCCGCGCCCGGCGGCCAGGGTCGCGCTCGAGCTGTATCCGCTCTCTCCTCTGACGCGTGCCGCATCATCCGCTTTCAGCAGAGGCGGACCCCGCGAGTGGCGACGCTTCGCACGTTTCAGCGCCGCTGCCACTGCCGGGGACGAAGCAGTAGCGGCCAGAGCCGAACGCTGGGTCCTAGCCGGACGGTATGGCGTCGGCCCACCGCTCGGCGGCCGCATACGCGGCGCGAGCTCCGTCGAGGTCACCGCGGCGTTGCAGGAGGAAGGCGAGGTTGGCCGCCGCCTGGACGTGGTGGCCGCTCAGGCACCGCCGCCACGCCGCCTCAGCGCCATCGAGGTCGCCCTGCTCGTAGAGCAGCACCCCGAGGTTGAACGCGGCATCGCGATCCCCTCTGCGCTCCGCGCGCTCATACGCCGCCGCCGCGGCAGCGAAGTCGCGCCGCTGATGCAGCAGCACACCCAGGTTGAACGCGCCCCTCGCGTCCCCCGCCGCGTCAGCGCGGCGATACGTCAGCTCCGTGTCGCTCGCAGAAGGCACTGGCTCCTCAACGGTGCTGCCGGCTCTTTCCGCAGCCGCCCACCGCTCGGCCGCCGCGTTCGCCCCGTGAGCTCCCTCGAGGTCACCGCGGCGTTGGAGGAGGAAGCCGAGGTTGGCCGCCGCCTGGACGTGGTGGCCGCTCAGGCACCGCCGCCACGCCGCCTCAGCGCCATCGAGGTCGCCCTGCTCGTAGAGCAGCACCCCGAGGTTGAACGCGGCATCGCGATCCCCTCTGCGCTCCGCGCGTTCATACGCCGCCAGCGGCGGCAGCGAAGTCGCGGCGCTGGTGCAGCAACACGCCCAGGTTGAACGCACCCGCGGCGCCCCCCGCCGCGTCAGCACCGCGATACGTCAACCCCGCGTGCCCGCCCTGGTCAGCGTCATTGGCGTCGCGATCCCGACCCCGTCGAGGAGTCGCGAGATCGTCCACCAGCGGAGTACTCCCAGGGTGATTCGGCGACGGCGCCGCTGCGAGCGGCACATCTTGTCTTGGGGATGGTTTCAGCCCAGTCAGTCGTGCAGTCACCACGGATGCTGCGCGTGCGATCTGCGCAGTGGTGAGCTCGCGCGTGAAGATCAGCATCGCAACGTACGCGGCGAGGCCACCGAAACAGCCTATGAGCCAGTCGGCCAGGGTGAGGTCCTTCGTCCCGACTGACGCCAGCACGATTCCCATAGCTGCCGCCGCGGTGAGGGAGCTTGCCAGCGCCCACACCAGCGTCCGGATCCGAAGGTCGAACCGTCGGCGGCAGACCCATATATACGCAAGCACGTAGAAACCAATCGCGATGTCGGCGGCAATCGCGCCGCCGACCACTCCTCGGCGGGGGATCAGGATGAACCCGGCCGCGACCGCGATGGCCAGAGTCCCGGCGTAGATCGAAACGCGAGGCGATACCTCAGGGCCGCCGGCGGCGCGTACAACTAAGGGCGCAAGGCCCGCGAAGAACACGAAGGGGGCCAGAGCCCTGAGGACCTCGGCCGATTGTGAATAGCGTGATCCGAGCAGCAATTCAGTAATCGGCCGTGCCCACACGACAATCGGGGCGAGCACGACGCACTGAAAAGCGATCAGAGCCCGCAGCGTCTGGTTCAGCGGCCGTGGGTCGCCCATCGCCAGCTCTGGCGCGACGCGCGAGCCCCCAGGTCGATTCCGCGGTGACCCCCGTCGACGACTCATAGGGTGAGAGGAGCGTCGGATGACGGTCCCTGTAGGGGCCTTAGGTACCTGATCGGGGCGTTCACCGGCAAGCAAGGCATGACATTCCGGTCACTCGACCCGGGGCCCCAACAGCAATCGTCGACCGCGACTCAGTGTAAACGTCCCCCCTTGTAAGGAATGTATAGCCGCGAGGAGGCTTAGGCAAGTAATTGTGGGCAAACGTTCAGCGGACTGAACCTACCCGTGGCTCAAGTTGCCTACGCCGCCGCCCGCGAGTAGAACGCCGCCTCCTCGCGCCCGAGCTCGGTCGCCGGCTCGTCGCCGTAGAACCATTCGCGCGCGATCCGGTGGAAGTTCCCGCGGGCGTGGAGCTGCGCGATCACCGCCAACGTCAGCACCTCCATCCGGCGGCCGAAGATGTGGTCGGGCGGGGCGGACTCGTGGCGCATCTGGCCGAAGTACTCCGACCGGGGGTCGCTCATGTCGATCAGGACCTGAGTCGCGTACTCCGGCGTGAGCTGGACCTCCTCGTCGATCGTGTACCAGGAGGTAGCGGCGCGGAAATGGGCGAGCACGCGCTGGGGCTGGAACTTCTCGGGCTCGGGGAAGAGGCCCGTCTCGGCGCCGATCCGCATCAGCGTCTCGCAGTCGCCCTCGATCACCGCGCGCGCCACCTGGATCTCGAGCTCGACCGTGCCCGGCGGCATCCGCTTGAACAACCCGAAGTCGATGAACGCCATCCGGCCGTCGTCGAGCAGCATCGAGTTGCCGGGATGGGGATCGCCGGAGAACTGGTGGTGGCGATAGAGACATCCGAAGTAGAACCGGAACAGGATCTCCCCGATCCGGTCGCGCTCCTCTTGCGGATAGCTCTTCAGCTCCTCGAAGCCCGTCCCGTCGACGAACTCGGAGACCATCACCTGCTCGCGGGACAGCGAGGTGACGACGTCCGGGACCACGATGAACGGATGGCCGCGGAAGATCCGCGCCAACGTTCGCTGGTTCTGGGCCTCGAGCTCGTAGTCGAGCTCCTCCGCGACGCGGTTGCGGATCTCCTGGCCGATCGCCTGGGGGTCCATCCCCGGCGCGATCCGCTTCACGAGTCGCAGGATCAGCCCGAGGTTCTGCATGTCGGCGCGGACCGCGGCGGCGACGCCCGGATACTGGACCTTGACCGCCACGCGCCGGCCGTCGATCAGCCTCGCGCGGTACACCTGCCCGATCGAGGCCGCGGCGATCGGCTCCTCCTCGAACTCGTCGAATACGTCCGACAGCCGCTCGTCAAGCTGCTGCTCGATCACCTTCCGCATGTCGTTGAAGTTGACCGTCGGCGCCGCGTCTCGCAGCGCCGCGAGCTTGGCCTGAAACTCCTCGCGGTAATCCTCTGGCACGAGCCCGACGTCGAGGAACGACATCACCTGGCCGACCTTCATCGCGGCGCCCTTCATCGTCCCTAGCGCGGTGACGATCTGCTCGGCGGCCTCGATGTGCCGGCGCTCGAGCGCCGCCTGGCGCCCCTCCTTCGTACGGGTCACGTTTGCGGCGCGGGTGCCCGCCTGGCGGATCGCCTGGCCCGCCGCCAGCCCCCCGATTTTTGCCGTACGCCCGACGCGCGAGGTCGGGATGTTGTCCTTCGCCACTCTTATGAATGCTATCCGGCGGCCGATCCAAGCCGCAGTGGCTTCGGCTCGCCGGAAGCGTGCTCAGGGCGATCCCGGCGAGCACCGCGGCGGCGCCGGCGATCTGCCAGCCCGCTGCCGGATCGCTGAACGCGAGCCAGCCCACGATGGCGCCGACGACGGGCTCGAGGTTGACGAACGCGCCCGCCAGCTCGGCCGGGACCCGAGCCTGTCCGAACGCGAACAGCCAGAACGGCAGCAGCGTTCCGACTGTGGCCAGCGCTCCGAGCGCGAGCACCGGGGCGGCGTGCGCCGGGGCCGCCGGCGTCCCGTCCATCAACACGGCGACCGGGAGCGCGACGACGGCACCCGCCGCGAACTGGACCGCGGTCACCGCGGCCGCGTCGCGTCCCGCGAGCAGGCGCGGCTGGCCCACGATGAACCCGGCCGACAGGACGACCGAGGCGAGCACCAGCCCATCGCCGAGCGGCGTCGCGCCGCCGCCACCGTCCCCGGCCACGAGCGCGATACCCATGAGCGCGAGCGCGTAGCCCGCCCAGTCGCTCGCCCGCCCCGCCCCCCGGCCGAGCCCCGCCGCAAACAGCGCGACCAGCACGGGGACCACGCCGACGATCACCGCGGCGTGGCTCACGCTCGTGTGGTCGATGCCGGCGTTCTGGAGCACGATCACGGCGCCGAATCCGACCGCGCCGCCGAGGGCGACGCGCGGCGTGAGCGCCTCGCGGAGCCCGCGGCGCCCTGCGAAGGCGAGCAGCGGTGCGGCGACGCCGAACCGCGCCACCGTGAGCCAGCCCGGGCCCAGCCACGTGAGCGCCAGCTTCGAGAGCGGCACGGTTAGGCCCCATAGCGCGCCGGCGGCGGCGAGCGAGAGCAGAGCGGGGCGAATGCGGGTGTTCATGTAAATCATGATGAGCGAATTTGCCCACATTGCACGTCAAGATTTGACAGATGCGGTCGAACACGATGAAATATTTTGTGAAATGGCGCCTGAGCTTGATTTCATTGACCGGCAACTGCTCGAGGAGCTTCAGTCCGATGCGGACCGCTCGAACGTCGAGCTGGCCCGTCTCGTCGGGCTCTCTCCGGCCGCTACGCTGCACCGGGTCCGCCGGCTGAAGGAGTCGGGGATCATCCGGAAGATCTCCGCGCGGCTGGACTCGACGGCCGCCGGGTTCCCGTTCCAGGTCTACGTCGCGGTCGCCCTCCAGCGCCACGACGAAGCCAGCCACCGGCGCTTCGGCCAGGCCGTCCGCGAGATGCCGGAGGTGATCTCGGCCGATTGGGTGACCGGCGAGACGGACGCGATGCTGATGGTGGTGGCCCGCGAGGTCGCGGAGCTCCAGCGCGTGCTCGTGCGCCTCTCGACTCGCGGCGGCGCGGCGCGTGTGACGACGCTCCTGCGCCTCGAGGAGCTGAAGCCGGCCTCGCCGTTGCCGCTCGAGGCCGTCGGCTAGCTCAGCCGACGAGGCGGATCGGCGTCCCCTCGCGGAACGCGGCGATGTCCTCGACCACCTGCGCGTACATGGTCCGGAGCGTGGCCTCGCTCACGTATCCCAGATGGGGCAGCAGCACCGTGTTCTCGAGCGTGAGCAGGTCGTGGTCGGCCGGAGCGGCTCGCGGTCGTAGACGTCGAGCCCGGCGGCGGCGATCGTCCCCGTGCCAAGCGCCTCGATCAGCGCGGACTCATCGACTATCGGGCCCCTCGAGGTGTTGATCAGCACGGCCGTCGGCTTCATCAGCGCGAGGGCCGCCGCCCCGAACAGCCCCCGGGTGCGCTCGCTGAGCACGAGGTGGATCGAGAGCACGTCGGAGCTCTCCAGCAACTCGGATTTCGAGACCCTGGGAACGCCGAGCTCGGCCGCGCGCTCCTCGGTCAGGTTCTCGCTCCACGCGATCACCTCCATCCCGAACACGCGCGCGGGGGCGACCATCGCGCCGCCGAGGCGCCCCAGCCCGGCGAGACCGAGCGTCGCGCCGGCCAGATTGCGAGGCAGTCCGAGCTGCCAGGACCCCGTCCGCAGCGCTCGGTCCTCGATCGTCACCCGCTTGAGAACCGCGAAGATCAGCGCCCACGCCACCTCCACGGTGCTCGGCAATCCCGCGGCGGACGGTGCGCCGGTCCCGCCGGTTCCAGACACGACGACGCCGCGGTCGTGCAGGTAGGCGACGTCCACCGACGCGTTGCCCATCCCCGTCGTCACGAGCAACTCGAGCTTGGGCAGGCGCTCGAGCACCTCCCGCGGGAACGCAGTCCGCTCGCGCATCAGTACGAGCACCCCGAAGTCCGCGAGGGTCGTCGCCAGCGCCGAGCGGTCGATCGGCTCGTGGAAGAACGTGACCTCGGCCTCGGGGCCGAGCGAGTCCCAGTCGGCGAACTCGCGCGCCCGCCGCTGGTAGTCGTCTAGTACGGCGATCCGCACGAGCGCAGTATCGCCTGTCGTCGCGTCAGCCGATCTTCCAGCGCACCCATTGCGCGAGGAACGGCTCGCTGATCCACGCCCGTCCCTCCGACCGCGAGACGAGTTCGGCCTCCTCCAGCCGGCCGAGCGCCCGCTGGATGCTCGACGTGCCCGGCAGGCCGTGGCGGCGGCGGTAGTCGGCCGCGAACGGACGCCCCTCCTCGACCGCCAGCGCCTGGAGCAGGAGCCGTTGTTGCGTCGGCGCGCCGTCCCACACGCTCGCGAAGTGCGAGTCCTCGGAACGCAGGACGTCTGCGATCGCGCTCTCGGCGTCGGCGAACGTGGCCGTGGCGCCCTCGCTGGTCCGCTGCCACAGGAAGTAGCAGAGCTCCTGGGTCGCGTAGGGATGACCGCGCGACGTCGCCAGCACGAGGTCGAGCGCCGGGTCGTCGATCACGCGTCCAGTCCGCTCGAACCGCTCGGCGATGAACGGACGGAACGCGTCCGGTTCGATCACCCCGAGCTCGGTTCGCTTCGCGCTTCGCCAGAAGGGCTCGTTCTCGTCGTTGAAGATCTGCTCGAGCGTGTGGCGTCGGCTGCCCAGGTAGATGTGTGAGACCTCGGGCTGGCGCTGGAAGACCGAGCGCATCAGACGAGGGAGGCCGGGATCGATGCCGACGATCTCCTGGAACTCGTCGAGCACGAGTACGACGCGTCGCTGGCGGTCGCCGGCGAGCTGGCCCGGCAACTCGAGCAGGCGCTCGATCGTCGCCAGGATGTCCGCGGGCGCCGCCGCCGCCGTGAAGCTGAAGCTCATCGAGCCGTCCTCCGGATCAACCGTGACCGTCGGCGTCACCCGGAGGCCCTGGAACACGCGGAGTCGCTCGCGGGCCCGGAACAGCCGCGACGCCAGGTCCTCATGAATCGACTGGGCGAGCTTGTCCGCGAGCCGGCCCGGCGTCGGCGTCGTCATCAGATCGACCTGCGCGACCAGCGCCCGTTTCCGCAGGAGCTCCTGGGAGGCCCGCCACACCAGCGATGACTTGCCGAAGCGCCGCGGGGCGAAGAGGGCAACGTCCTGCCCGGCGAGCGCGTCCGCAGTCAGCTCCGCGAGCTCCGAGGCTCGATCGGCGAAAGCGTCGTCGAGCGCGAGCGCGCCGAAGCGGAAGGGGTTGGCTGGAGGGCCGTTCACGGGACGGATTACGCTGGATAGCGTTACGCCATGAAGCGTAACAGCCGTCCCATGCGTGCGCCTTGCCGCCAGCCAGCCCCGCGCCGCTCAGTTCGGCCCGCTTACGCCGGGCAGCGTTACGCCATCTGGCGTAACGCTAGCGCTGTACCTGCGAGCCCGGCACGATGTCGTCTGACCCGTCGGGCCAGCGCACCCACGCCTTGTGGCCGCCGTCGTAGTCCTGGCCGAGCAGGATCAGGGTCGCCGGCTCGCCGAGCGCCGTGCACGGCTCGGAGCCCTCGGGGTCGAGGCCGCGCCAGATCCGCACGAACTTGTTGTTCTCGAGCTCGTCGGCGACAGTGGTCGGGTCGGTGTGGCCCGGATGGATGCGGGTCTCGGGCGGAAGCTTCAGCAGCTTGTCCATGATCGAGGACTTCAGGTCGGCGTAGGTCGTGTGACCGGGAGCGCGCACCCCGCCGACCGAGCCCTTGAACAACGTGTCGCCGGTGAACACGTCCGTGCCGTTGACCAGCAGGGACAGCATTCCGCTCGTGTGGCCGGGGGTGTGAATCGGCTCGATCTCGACTGCGCCGCTGTAGAGCGTCTGGCCGGGCTCCATCGTTCCGGTCGTCCCCGGCACGAGCTCGCGCTCGAGCGGATGGATCAGCACGGGAGTACCCGGATGGCGCTGGAGCACCTGGTCGAGCTCGGCGACGTGGTCGTGATGATGGTGGGTGAGCAGCACGTATGTGAGCCGGAACCGCATCCGGTCGAGCGTGTCGAGCAGCGGCGCCACCGGTCCGCCGGCGTCGATCATCACCGCTTCGGAGCCTTGCTCGTCGGCCACCAGGTAGGTGTTCGAGAGCCAGCTGTCGTCCATCGAGCGCTCGATGATCATCGTTCGGGAGCCTACCGTGATGCGTTCGCTCGGCGAGCGTAGTGTCTGTGGAGATGCGCCGCCTGACATTGATCGTCGCCGTGCTCGCCGCCGGCAGCGGGCTTGCGCTGCTCGCCGGCGCCGCGGGCGGGACGACCGCCGCGTCAAATCGCGCCGCCGCCCGCGCGGCCGCCGCCCGGATCCTCGGCCAGGTTCCGTTGCCGCCGGGCGCGACTGAGGTGAGCACGGATCCGAGCAGTTCGACGTGGCTCTCCTCCCCGGTGTCGGGCGCGCCGGCAACGCCCGATCTCGTCGACTTTCACCGCTTCTGGCGGGTGCCCGGAGACCCCGACGCGGTGTTCCGGTGGCTCGAGGCGCACCCGCCCCCGGGCGCGACCGTGTCGCTCACGGGTACGGGAGGCGACCGCGGGAAGACCGTGACCTGGTCGGTCGGGTTCCGCTACCCGGCTGCGCCGGGGCGGATCTCGGAGGAGGGGCTCGGCGTCGCCGTGACCGCGGCGGACGGCGGGGGGACCGCGATGCGGGCCGACGCGTTCGCGATCTGGCTGATCCCGCGGCCGGCCGCCGAGGTGGTTCCCCGGGGCACGCGCGCCGTCGCCGTTTTCGTCGACCACTTCGACGGCCACGCCACCCCGGTCAGGACGGTGAGCGCCCCGTGGAAGGTCCGGCGGCTGATCGCGTTCATCGACTCCCGGCAGCGAGCGCAGCCGGGCGCCACCGCCTGCCCGATGATCGGCACCACCACTCCACTTCTCGACCTGCGGTTCCTGCCGGCCATCGGCGGATCGCCGCTGGCGCGCGCCGTTGAGGACGGCTGCGGCGGGCTGTCGTTCTCGATTCGCGGCCATCGCTGGCCGGCGCTCGCCGAGAGCGGGAACCTGGCGGCGCTGCTGCGGAAGCTCGGGGCGCTGCCGGCGAGCGTGGATTCCTCACCCTGACCTGACGGCGTGCCAGCTCTGGCCGCCATCCGTGGTCCGCCAGGTGGCGTCGTCGGCGAGCAGCCATCCGACCGCCGGATTGGTAAACGAGACGCTGACGGGGTCTTGAATGTTGTTCGCGTGCCCCGCGAGCGCCTGCGGGAGGGGCAGCGGAGTCCAACGGCGGCCGCCGTCCGCGGTTCGCCCAAGCCAGATCCGCCCGTTGCGGGCGCTCCATCCGACGCCGAAGCTCGAGGTCACCAGGTCGACGCCGTCAACGCTCGGTGCGTCGGGGAGCGGACGCCACGTACGACCGCTGTCGTCGGTGGCGCTCAGTCCGGAGGAGTCGGCCAGCCAGCCCGTCCACTCGGCCCCCGCGTCCACGAAGCTGGCGGCGCCGAGGGTGCCGAGGGGCGGCAATGGCACCGCCCGCAGCTTGGTCCAGGTCCGCCCGCCGTCGAGCGTCTGCCACAGCGCCACCGGAGCCACGCCGCCGCCGATCTGCGGCCAGATGTAGCCCGACGAGACGAGCATCAGCCCGCGGCGGGGGCCGGCCATCCACAGACCGTTGACCTGTTCGCCCGCGGCCGGCGGCAGCGTCGAGCGCAGCGCCCATGACCGCCCTTGGTCGGCGGTCGCGTAGAGCTGCCACGACGGCCTGTTCCTCGCGGCGATCCACGCGGCACCGACCGCGAAGCCGTCGCGCGCCGAGACGAATTGGACGCCGGTGAGCGCCGTGGGGAGGTCACCTCGCACGCCCCAGTCGACGCCGCCGCCGACAGTCGCGAGCAGAGCGCCTTGGTCGGTGGCGTCCTGCACCCCGTAGGCCATCGTGGCGCTGGCGGCGGCGATGCCGGCGGCCGGGGCGGGCGCGGGAAAGACCTGAACCCAAGTCCGCCCCGCGTCCGTGGACCGCGCCAGCCCCGCGGGGCCGAGCGCGTACGCGACCGACGGCGCCGGCCAGGCCAGCTCGGTCGGGCGGAACGTGGCCCAGCGGTGCGCGACTCGCCAGCCGCCGCCAACCCCCCGGAACAGGGTCGCGGCGGGGCGCTCGCAGGTGGCCTGCGGTGGCCCGGAGACCGACCACGCATTCCCCTCCGGGTCGAGCGTCGGCGCGATCTGTCCAGCGACGCCGCAGGCGAGGCCCGGGAATCCCTCGGCGTGGTCAACCGGATCGGCGAGCTCCCACGTGCGCCCGGCGTCAGCGCTGCGCCACACGTCATCGGGGCTGCAGCCGTGCATGGCGCACGCTGTCGAGATCGAACACGCTCAGCAACAGGTGACCGTCGGGGGCGCTCACGAGCTGCACCTGCTGGAGCAGATCCGCCGTCGGCGCGTTGATCGTCGCCTCGGTCGACCAGGACCGCCCGCCGTCGCGGCTCGCGAACACCACATCTCCAGGCCGGCCACCCAATTTGGGGGCCACGCCGAGGTGGCTCTCGACGGCCCAGAACGTCCCCGCGGACGCGGCCACGGCCACGACCGGATCCGCGGTCCGGAGCGCCGCGCGCCACTGCCGACCGCCATCGCCCGTGAGCAGCACCTCGCCGGGACACCGGGCCGGCGGCATGTCCCCGGGCTGCCGGCAACCGCGGTCCCGCGCGGCCGCGACTCCCACCATCGGGTTGGCGAACGCCACCTGTTCGATGTCTTCGCCGGTCCTGATACAGCGGCGACCAGGTGGAGCCGTCGGTGGTGCCCAGCAGCACCGAACTGCAGCGACGCACCGGCAGGAAGTCTCCGCACCCGCTGCCCGCGCCACCCAAGACCCACGCGTGGTCGGGATCGACGGCACGATCTGCTCGGGCGTCAGCGATCCCCGCCACTGACAGATCCAGGCGCCGCCGGCGCTACGGGTGCCCAGGACCTCCGCGCCGCTCGGCGCGCCATCCGGGCGGTTCCGGCGTCGCGAGCGCCCAGCCGTCCGCAGGCGCCGGCGAACGCCATGCCGGACAGGCTGTGCGACGGCGGGTCGCATTGCCGGGAGAGGCTCGCCGCCGGCGCCTGGATCTGCAGCTGCACGCGCTCGGTGGCGGATCCGCAGCCCGCGAGCGCGAGCGCCACCATCGCGGCCAGCCAGCTCCAGCCGATCTTCATGGCCGTTAATTGCGTCACGCGCTCACCGGCGTGACGCGGCCCGGTAGGCTCGGGGCCATGAGTCTGATCCACACCTGTTATCGCATCACCGACATCGATCGCTCCGTCGCGTTCTACAACGCGCTCGGCTTCGAGGAGAAGGGCAGGATTCCGATCCGCGATGAGGCGGTCAACGTGTTCATGAACCTCCCCGACGACGGCGACAGTCCCCGGCTCGAGTTGACCTTCAACTTCGGCCAGACCGAGCCGTACGAGATCGGGACCGGCTACGGCCACATCGCGATCACGACCGACGATCTCGACGGCATGCTCGCGCGCCTCGGGGAGCAGGGGATCGAGCCCGAGCGACCCCCGTACACGATTCGCGAGGGCGGATCGCGCCTGTGCTTCGTGCGCGATCCGGATGGCTATCGGGTCGAAGTCCTCGAGCGGGGCTGATCGCGCCCTGTCGCGCGCCGAAGCTCGGCGCGGCCATTAACCAGATGTGAGCTTGACCGCGAGCGCGGTCAGGTTTACCCTGCGGATACGTAGATGTGTATATAGAGAGGTGTTGCTTTTTCGATTGTCCAGCAACCGATCGAAGGGAGTACCTCGCAATGGCCCGCTACCACGCCGCGACCTCGTCGGAGGATCTCGTCTCGGCGTGTTTGGACGCTGAAGCTTGCTCGGATTCCGCTACTCCACAAGCCGTGACGCGTACGTCCTGCGCGTGATCGGCAACTCAGCACGGGCCGGTCTACCAGGTGCAGCGAACGACGGCCGCGACCAATGGCCAAGACGTAACGCATTCAGGCGTGAGCTGAGGACTCAGGCAGCGCGCCGCTGTACGCGGCCGCGCCGGCGCTCACGCTTTGCATCCAGCAGCCGCTGATCGGCTATCTCCAATAGCGCCGAAGCGGTCGTCCCGTCCTCGGGAAAGATGGCGACGCCCATGCACGCCCGGACCACGTCGACGCCTGCGGTCACGCTCCCGACCGCCTGGGCGACGCGCGTCGCCAGCCGCACCGTGCCGGAGTCGCCCGTCTCTGGCGCCAGCACACAGAATTCATCCCCGCCGAGCCTCGCGACCGTGTCCTGGCCGCGCATCGAGCTGTTCAGCGCGATCGCGACCTCACGGAGCAGATCATCGCCGGCGGCATGGCCGAAGCGGTCGTTGATCCGCTTGAACCCGTCGAGGTCGATCATCACGAGCGCAAACCTCCGGCGCACCCGCGTGTGCCGGGCGATCTCGTACTCGGCGCGCAACAGCAGCGAGCGCCGGTTCGCGATGCCCGTCAGCGGATCGCCGAGCGCGAGGTCGTGCAGCGCCGCGCGTTCGCGCTCGAACCGCTCGCGGAGCCCGACCACGATCGCCACGCTGGCGGTCGGGACGAGGATCGCGAGCGCCAGCGAGGGGAGCGGATCCATCAGGGCCAGCGCAGGCGCGACCGCCGCCACGATCACGGCCGCCGTGCCGAGCGCGGCGCCTGTCCGCGTGGCCGACGGCGTGCACGCGAGCAACGCGGCCGGAACGCACAGCCAGAACGCCTGCCCGCCACCCGCAAGCGCCACCGCACCTCCGGTCAAAAAGGCGATGCCCACCACCAGCGTCGGTCCGTGACGCCCGCTGCGCATCGGCGAAGTGTCGCCACAGCCCCGGACGACACAGCGGCTTTGGCCGAGGCGTTCCCCCACAGAACGTCGCCTCGACCGCCGCCGCCGCAGCCCGTCCCCCAACGGGCAGCACCCCCAAGAAACGCGAGAGCCGCCCGAATAGGGCGGCTCCGCGTCCTCGACCGCTGGTGGCGATCGAGGAGACATGAGGAGGAGTCTGATAGGGGTATCGGCAGCGTCGGCAAGAATCAATAGCTCTTGTGCTTTCGTGCTGGACCGTCCGCCGAATGTGAACGGGGTACCCTAGGAACGTCGATGGTGGACACGAACAGGATCGGCAAGCTGCTCGAGGCGCTGGCGAACGGGATCGCCGCTCACGATCGCGCGAACCCCGACCACAACGCCTGGGGCGTCGGGATGGCCCAGTTCGACATCGAGCGCCTCGGACTGGAGGAGGGGGAGGAGATCCTTCCCGGGATCGTCCTGCAGGCGGACGGTGGCCAGCCCGGCGCATTCCGGATCCTCTGCGATGGTCTGCACGACGAGGAGTCGGAGGAGCAGGAAGAGGAGGAGATCGTCGAAGCCGTCGGGATCGAGGAGGAGCTGGCCGAGCCGGTGTACGCCCCGGGACCGCTCACTCCGCCTAAGGTCCGGCCGCCGGTATAGCGACCTGACCGCGCTCGCCGACCGCACCATCCTGGTCACCGGCGCGACGGACGGCCTCGGCCGCGCCCTCGCCGGCGAGCTCGCTCAGGCGGGCGCCACCGTGCTCGTCCATGGTCGCGATCGCGACCGCGGCGAGCGGACGCTCGCGGAGCTGCGCCGGCAGACCGGCGACGACCGCCACCGTCTGTACCTCGCCGATTTCGCGTCGCTTGCGGAGGTTCGGGCGATGGGGGAGCAGATCGCCTCTGAGCACGGAGCGCTGCACGCACTCGTCAACAACGCGGGCATCGGCTCGACGGTCCCCGGCGACGGCCGGCGGATGGAGAGCCGCGACGGCTACGAGCTCCGCTTTCAGGTCAACTACCTCGCGGAGTTCTTGCTCACGGGACTGCTCGAGCCGGTGATCGTCGGCTCAGCGCCGGCGCGGATCGTCAACGTCTCCTCCGCCGGTCAGATGCCGATCGACTTCGACGACGTGATGCTCGAGCGCGGCTATGACGGCATGCGCGCCTACTGCCAGAGCAAGCTGGCTCAGGTGATGCATACGTTCGACCTTGCCGAACGGCTCGAGGGCAGCGGAGTCACCGCAAACTGCCTGCACCCGGCCACCTTCATGCCCACCAAGATCGTTCTCGCCTTCCGTTCCGCCACCTCGACGCTGGAGGAGGGGGTCGAGGCCACCCTCCGCCTCGTCGTGGACCCGAGCCTCGACGGCGTCACCGGCCGCTACTACAACGGGCAGCGCGAGTCTCGCGCCGAGTCTCAGGCCTACGATCCGAACGCTCGCCGCCGGCTGCGAGAGCTGAGCGAGCGGCTGACCGGGTCGCTCGTCCGCGACCCGTAGCAGCTCACGCCGCCGGCACCGGGATCCCTGCCCGGTCTGCGATCAGGGCCATCAGCCGCGCGATCGTCGGACACTCGATCCCGTGGCGCTTTCCGGCGCGCAGCACAGCGCCGGGGATCGCGTCCAGCTCGGGCTCACGGCCGGACGCGATGTCCCGCTGCATCGAGGAGCCGAGCTCGGCGTGGGCGTCGTCGAGTTCGGCGACGAGCGCTGCCGGATCGATGCTCGCGCCCTCGGCGTTGGCGACGGCGGCCGTCTCGTTGACGCACGCCTCGAGCGCGGTCCTCCAGCTCGGATCCGTACGGATGAAGCCGATTTGACAGTCGCACGCGCTCGTCGTGCAGGCCAAGGCATTCAGGCGCACGAGCTTCGACCACATGATCTGGGCTTCGGTGGTCCCGACCTCGACGGGAACTCCGGCGCTGCGAAGGATCTCGGCGAATCTGTTCAGCGATGGGTCGAGCCGCAGGTCATCGGATGCGAGATCGACCCGCAGAAACGGGCTGGTCTGAACTATCCGGCCAGGCTCCGGCCGGTCGGACTCGATCCGGATCACGCCCGCCGCCGTCCGTCCCGGGAACCGCTCACGCAGGAGGCGCATGTGCTCGAGGCCATTGAGGAGCGGCACCACAAGGCCTGGTTGCGCGTGGATGCGGCCCAGCGCATCCTCGAGCCCGGTGGCCTTTGGCGACACGATCAGCACATCGACGGGATCGACGAGCTCGGTGGTCGCCCGTGGTCGGGATTCGAAATCGCCGAGCCGGACACTCTCAACGGTGATCCCGTCGCGCTCGATCAGTTCAGCGGTCTGATCGCGGGCGACGACGGTCACGTCGTTGCCGGCACGCGCCAGCGCGGCTGCGATGAACCCCCCGACGCCTCCTGGGCCGAGAACC
>CAWEMC010000020.1:0-155539 GCA_963810015.1 uncultured Solirubrobacterales bacterium | reverse complement strand
ACGAACGGCTCACTTGGCGGTTCGAGGACATCGTGGGCCGGAACCCCTGTACCACCATCTTGGTGGGCCTTCTCCCCTTCTTCCCAGTCCTGGGCCATGAAGTCGCGCTGTGATCCGAGCCCGAACGCGTGACCGTCATTGATCCAATTCCCCTGGATGAACTCGAATCCGTTCGTGATATGCTCGGCGTTGAAGCAGAGGAAGGCGAGACCCTGTCGCTCGGGCCTGAGTTTGTCTCCCCCGCGTTATATGGCATCCCGCGGCGGATGATGCGATGTCGCATCGTCTGCTCCGCGCCACCCGGCAGAGCATCGCGCGGATTTGCTCGGCGGGCGTGAGCGCCGAGCGGGCACGCGTAACCGTTCAATCGTGTCCGTGACAACTGGAAAGGTATTCAGCCGCCGACGGATGGCGGCAACTCCTGAAGGATCGGGGCGGCGGCGGATGGCTGGGGTTCCGTTCTGCCAACGCCCGACGATCTTGGCGCCAAGCTCATCCTGGGTTAGGCCCAATCGGGCCGCCGATTCCTCTACATAGCTATCGAATGCCTTGACTTCCTGATCGATCTCTCGGTAGACCATGTACGTGCTGTGCGGGCCCAGTGAAGTGTCGGAGCCCTGGGGCAGGCATCCGTCCTCATTTTCGTAGCCGAGCAGAAACTCTCCCGTCCTGATCAGGCGCCATTTCCGTGACAGCGCGCGCAGTCCAGGTCCTCGAGCATCAGGCTGGCCTGCCTCCGCAGAGCGGGGCCCGGGGGGTGCGCACCCGCGTAGACGCCATCGCCGACAGCGTCGGTGTCCACGCCCTCGACCGCCGGTTGCGAAAGGCCGTCGCGAAACCCGAATCCCTCGCGTTCCCGCCCGTCCTGCGAGAAGCCGGCGTCAAGTGCGTGGACGAGTTCAAACGGGTAACGCAGCTGCTCGTTGACCTCCTGGAGCTCCCGCCACCTGTCCTCCACGATTTCAGCGCATCGACTGTGGACGGACAGCATCATGTGCGCATCATCGAGGGGAATCACATTGCGGCGTTCGTGCCAATGATCCTTGAGTCGCGGCGCTCGTGCGGCGGCGCCTCACGAAAATCGCGAGGCAATCCCTCTAGCTCCAAGGCAGGGATGCCAAGCGCAACGAGACCCTTGAAGGTGAACGAGATATTGACGAAGCCAGCATGGTCATCTTGGACGTCCCTGGTGCTCTCGAAAGGATCGTTGCTCGAGCGGGCGACGTCGCGGAGCCGTGGGTCGCCGAACGTGACCTCGGTGAGCCAGCGACGCACCACACGTCGCGTATCGGGCGGAGCTTGGGCGCCTTCAGGAAGACATATCGAGCCGCGCGGGCCCCCGGTCCGTAGCTACGCACCACGTTGCCCTGGACCTCGCTTAGTCCACCCAAGTGTTCATATGCGCAACTCGCCCACCGTTTCGGACTCCCCGAGCGACCAGCGCGCGATCTCCGCACGGACCGCGAGCAGGCGCTTGAGTTCATCGACCGGGGTCGCTGGATAACCAGCGAGGTAGTACTGCGTCTTCAGGCTGTGGGTCAGGATCCACTCGCGAAAACTCTGACGTCCTTTCGTCCCTGGAAATCCCGCACATCGCCCGAAGATTGACTCGGCCACCGGCTGGGCGCGGAGCACCTCGATGTAGTCCGCGAGCCTCCCGTAGTAGTCGCTGATAAAGACCAGATAGTCCTTTGGCAGCCGGTCGGGGTGCTGCTGGCCGAGGTCGTCCTGCATGGTCTTCGGCAGCACGACGAGGCGGGCGAACACAGTGTCGGGGAGCCGGCTAAACACTCGCGACCCTGTGTCCCATTCGTGATCCAGGGGGGCGACGACGGTCAGGGGGCTCACGACGCGGGCGGGGCGGGCTAGCCGGCCCCACTGGCCGACCACGGCGTCACGAAATCCGGGCTCGGTCGGCGGTGGGCCAAGCGCCATCGAGCTGACCTCACTCTGAACGCGCTCGAGCGCGGCTCCGGTCAAGCGATCGCCGCGCTGCGCGGTACGTTTGATGGCCAGCGCCTGACGAATCGTCCTCACTGTGGCTCCGACTGCGGCGTACGAATCGGTGTCGGACAGCGCGTTCCGTTCGACGAAGTCCCGAAACGCATAGGCCGCGAACACCCGACCGTCGGCGCCCGGAGCGTCCTCGACCCGGGCTTCGAAGCCAAAGCAGTCACCGAATAGTGCCGCGATTCGGAGCGGCAGGATATCTGTGAAGGTGTTGAGGTAAACGTCGCCCGGGCCATCGTAGGTAGCGGCGAATAACAGGTATTTCCAGTTGAGCAACCACCGCCGGTCGCTGCCATCTGGATGAGGGAGGCTGCCGAAGACAATCCAGCGGGCGTAATGGATCGTTGCGAGTTCGAGCAGCGGTCGCCCGACTCCTGGAGCCCACGCCACGAACGCCAGTCGACGACGGAGCGCGGCAAGCCGATCAGGACGAACGGGAGACAGGGTGGTCAGCCGGAGGATTGATCCGTATCTCTCGTCCGCGCGCTGGTCAGTGTCGCCCGCCACAGCTGAACACTCACCCTAGGCGATCGGCGATCCGTCCGTCAAGATACGGAGACGTGGCACAGCTCAGCATCGCGCTGACCATCCCGGGCGAGGCCGCGCTCGGGACGTTTGAGGCGGGCGCGCTCAGCGCGCTCCTCGTCGCCCTGCAGTGCATCAACGAACGTGATCGGGAGGCGGCGGCCGTTGACGTCATGACTGGAGCCTCATCGGGCTCGCTCACCGCCGTTATCGCTGTCGCGGCCCTGTTGACCGGAACAGACCCGGTCGCACCGCTCCGCCGAGCGTGGGTTTCCGAGCCGAGTCTGACAAAACTGAGCAGAGGGGATGTGCGAGCGCCCCTGGACCTCGATCTCGCTCGCGAGGTCGCCCACAAGCTCCTGGGAGAGATGTTGCTCCCGGCCGCGGGGTCGGCGGAACACAGGCGACGGGCGCAACCGTCGGCCGTCGAGCTCGAGTTCTCGCTCACCTGCCTGCGCGGCTTCTCTTACCAGATTCCACAGCCTCACGGACCAGACGCGGTTCAGCTCCAGGACATCCGAGCTCGCTGACGTCTCCGGACCGGCGAGCGGTCTCGGCGACAAGCTACCTCGATTGGGCGGAGCATCGGTTCGGTCCCGACGACCTCACGGGCTTGACCGAGAAGTGGTCGGCAGCGATCGATTCGGCGGTCGCATCGGCATCGCTCCCGTTGGCTTTCCCACCCATGCTGCTAGACCGATCACGCCAGCGCGACGGATATCGACGACGCGGCGTCTCGAACCTCCCAGCGGTGTCCGAGGACTTGTCAGCACCCGCCTGTCCGACGGAGCTGTGGTACGCCGACGGAGGCCTCGTCGACCGCGAGCCGGTCGGGCGCTGTCTCCAGCTGATCCGCGCTCGCACCGAAGGAGGCTTCCAGCAGCGGGTAGTTCTCGTCGTCCGGCCCTGCCCCGAGAACGCCCCCGGTGCTGACGATGAGGCTTGGACGGGCCAAATGAAGTCGCCGCGCTGGAGAACGACGCTGGCGCGTGGTCTGCGGATCCTGGTGACCCATAGCCTCTATGAGGATCTGCACAAGGTCGAGAGGACGAACACCCGGA
This sequence comes from uncultured Solirubrobacterales bacterium, assembly GCA_963810015.1. Lineage (GTDB taxonomy): Bacteria > Actinomycetota > Thermoleophilia > Solirubrobacterales > Solirubrobacteraceae > Palsa-465. Next base: position 151,943 of record CAWEMC010000020.1, on the reverse strand, counting down.
TCGCCTGGACGGAGTCCCTGATCGAGACGCTCGAAGAGCTGCTGCGGGAGAACGAGTCCGCGAAGCCAATGCTTCAGGAACTCATGCACAGGATTCAAGGCGACAACGCGGAGTTGCGCGGCAGCGAGGGGAAGCCGGTGGCGGAAGACCTCGAGGGCCTTCTCAGGCAGTCGGTTCAGGCCGCTGCTGGCCTCGAGGACAAGCACTCGGTGGCCGTAGACGTCGTGGCGGCTCGCGATGACTCTGACCTTTCTGGAGCGGCGGTCGGATTTGTTTCGGAGCGATTGCGGGCAACCGATTTCCTCGTCGGATATCAGGCAATGCTGCGATGGATGGAGACCGGCCTAGGGAAGCACGGCGTCCCCCACGAACTGGCAGATGAGGCAAACCAGGTCGCCCGCGATCGGGGGGCAACGATCCCGGGCTGGATCGGCGAGATCCCACTCGGCCGGCCGCCGCTGCGAGTCTGCGCCGAGCTGCTTCGAGTCGGCGTACGAGCCGCCCGGGCTGGCCTGGCCAACCCGCGCGCCCGCAGTCGGGGCTAGTCCTCGGTCGTTGCACGATCGAGCGCGTCCGAAGCCCGCCTCAACAGCGCCGCCATGCCTAGCCGCTCTGCGGTGCCACGCGACTGCTCAAGCTGTGCGCGAGCACCACCTCTACCCGCCCGCAGTAGAAGCTCGCCGTATTCGCACTGCGCCTGCGCCTCCGCAGTCGCCGCGCCGAGCGCCTCACTGCGCTCGATCGCTGCCACGAAATGCCGCTCAGCCGTCTCGCAGTCGCCGAGTCGACCCCTCAGCAGGCCCAGGAACCGATGCACCGGACCGAGGAGGAACGCGAGTCCTACCACCACGTTCAGGTCGGCGTACGGCTCCAGCAGGCGGACGAGCTCGCTCGCGATCGCCGCATCGCCCACGGCCGCGCAACCCTCCGCGAGCAGACACATGGCGCCCAGCCAAAAGCCGTCCATCGGGATGACTGAGAACCCGTCCCGGGACAGAAGGGAGAGCTCGGACTGCGCCCGCTCGAGCTCGCCGGCGGCGACGTGTGCCACCAGCATCGCGCCACGCCATGCGCTAAGGGTGGGGTATTCGCCGACAAGTGGCGCGACCAGGTCCGCGACCTCGCCGAGGCTCCCCTGATCGTGCCGCACGGCGAAGAGCTGGCCCGCGAACAGGCTCTTGGCGTAGGTCACCTGGGCTCGGCGCGCGTATCGATAGGACTCCGTCGCCTTGAGTTCCGCCTCCGCGAACCGGCCGGCAATCTCGAGCCAGTTGAACTCCCAGGCCGTCGCGAAATTGCGGTACTGCGGCTGGCGAAGTCGCTCGGCAAGCTCGTCGAGATGCCGGTGCGCGCGGCGCGCCGCGTCCCCGTCACCGGACTCCACGAGGTCGTAGATATGCCAGTTCAGGGCCAGTGCCTTCTCGTTTTGATGGCCGGCTTCCTCGGCGAGTTCAAGCCACTCGCCAGTTAGGGCAAGCCGTTCCCGAGCGTGGGCAGCGTGCAACAGGACGCCGTGCCGCGCACCGATAACGGAGAGCAGCGCCGCTGGGTGCCCGGTGCGGCGGGCCATGTCGACCGCATCTCCGCTGAGGCTCACCGCCCGTCCCTCGGGATCGGTGAAGTGCAGCGCGTCAGCAAGCCGCGCCATCAATTCGGCACGCACCGCGCCATCCCGAGGCGGTAGGGCGGCGAGCGCCTCTTCGAGCAGGCCGATCAGCACCGAATCGACATGCTCGGCGTCGTAATAACGCCCGCCAAAGCCGAGCGCGGCGCGCGCGAGCTGACCGGGATCGCCGAGTTCCCGGGCGAGCTCCGCCCCACGCAGGAATGTCGCCTGCGCCGAAGCGCGATCTCCGGCCTGCCACTGCAGAAGGCCAAGCGAGTGAAGGAGTCGTCCCCGTTCCCTGTCGTGATCGGGTCCTAGCTCCTCGAGCGCGTCGAGCTCACGCGAGGTGTGGCTCGCTGCCTCCTCGTAGGACAGAGCGGATCGGGCGGCCTCGGCGGCAGCATGTGCATACTTGACGGCTTCCTTAGCCCCTCCGACGGCCCGCGCGGCGTGGAAGTGGAGGGCCAGCTCGGCGGGCGGCGCAATGCCGTCGCCAAGGTTCTCGAGAGCCTCCCCGACCGCCAGGTGCAGCCGCGCGCGGTGGGTATCGGAAGCGATGCCGAGATAGAGCGCATCGCGCACAAGCGCATGGCAGAACGAGAAGCGGTCAACGATCGGCTCCACCACGAGGCCGGTCGCCATCACCTCATCGAGCGGGCCAAGGAGCTGGCCGATGGGTAGGCCCACGAGCTCGGCGACCACGCCGAGTCGGAAGTCCCGGCCACAGACCGAGGCTCTCGTCAGCAGCTCGACTGCCTCGGGGCTGAGCCGGGCGAGGCGGCGTTGTATGACCTCTTTGGCTCCCGCCGGGACACCAACCGAATGCAGCGCTGACGCCGCGCCAGCCGCGGTAGATAGGTCCGCGTCGTGAAGCGCCCGCATCGCCTCCTCGATGAAGAATGGATTGCCGGCTGTCTCTCCGTGCAGGAGGCTCACGAATTCGTCGTCGATCTGTCGCTCGTCGCGCGCGCTGACCAAGGCGCCGGTCTCGGCCTCGTCGAGGCCATCGAGCATTACGCGCTCGAGGCGCGTCGCGTCCTCCTCGCGATGCAGGTCGGCAATCACAGCCGACAGAGGCTGATCGGAATTCAGCCCGTCCGGTCGGGAGGTCGTTAGAACCATCGCCTTCCCGGCAGGCGCGCGCAGCAGCTGGCGAAGCAAGAGCACTGTGGGTTTGTCTGCCCAATGGAGATCGTCGAGCACCAACAGCAGAGGACGCGTCGCCGTCGCGGCGGTCAGCAGCGCGACGACGGTCTCGAACAGCAGATAGCGCTCCGAATCCGCGGTTGCCGGCGCCTCCTCGGGGGGAGCTGATCGACGCAGCTCAGGTACCAGCCTGCCCAGCTCGACCAGTTCCGGCTCGAGCCGCGGGTCGAGTGCGGTTTCGAGCCCCGGCTGGCTGGAGATGAGCTCACGCAGCGCCTCGACGAAGGGCTGATAGCTGATCAACGGATCCTCGTCGCAGCGACCGTAGAGCACGAGCGCCCCCTCGGCTTGGACTTCGTCGGCGAATGCCGCTGCCAGCCGTGTCTTCCCAATGCCGGGCTCGCCCGTGATCAGTCGCAGGCTCGGCCGTCCCTCCGCCGCTCGCAGCCAGCCGGAACGCAGGGCCTCCATCGCGTGATCGCGGCCGACGAACGGCCGCTCCGCCGGGCCGGCAAGCTGCACCGGCAGGGAGACCGGTCGGCTCGCGTCGTCCGCCGCTGTTCCCGCAGCGATAATCTCGGCTAGCGTCAGCTCGACTTCACGGGCCGATCCGGGGCGGTCCGCAGGCAGTTTCGAGAGCAATCGGAGGATCAGCGTCGCAAGCCGAGCGGGGACGGCGGCGTTGAAAGCGCGCGGGTCGGCCGGCGGTTGCCGTACGTGCTGCGAAAGGACGGCGAGCGCGTCGCCCTGGAAAAGAGGCCGGCCGCACACCATCTCGTACAGCGTCGCGCCAAGCGAGTACAGGTCGCCCCGCGTGTCGACCTCCCGCCCCTGGGCCTGTTCAGGCGACATGTAGGCAGCGCTACCGATCACGGCTCCCTCAGTCGTGACGCGGGCGCGATCGATCAGGAGGGCAATGCCAAAGTCGGTGAGCAAGGCAGCGCCGTCCTCCGCGAGCAGAATGTTGCTGGGCTTGACGTCGCGATGGACCACCCCCTGCTCGTGGGCGTGGGCGAGCGCGCTTGCCACCTCGCGCGCGATCCTGATGGCGTCTGGCAGCGGCAGTGCATTCGGCGCGGACTGCCCTAGCCACTGCGCAACGGATCCGCCACGAACGAGCTGCGATACCAGAAACGTGACGCCATCGCGTTCGCCAACGTCGTGGAGCGTGACTATGTGCGGATGGTCGCCAAGCCGTGCCGCAGCGCGCGCCTCGCGGAGTAATCGGGTGTGCAGCGGGCCTAGCACGTCCGTGTCAGTGATCAGCGCCAACGCCACGTCCCGCTCGAGCAGCTCGTCGCGAGCGAGGAACACACGTTTGCTCGCTCCCCGCCCAAGCGGTTCCAGAACTCGATATCGCCCAATCGAAAGCGTCATAGCGTCCCGTCCGGAACTCTTCGAGTCCGGGCCTAGTTGCTCGGCAGGAAGCGTCGTGTCGCGATCGGGAGTCATGCGCAGGCGCGTCTGAGCATTCGCAGTGCCGGTCGACTCGTTGCTCGACCTCTCCCCATGCTCACGGCTCCGTTGCGCGCCCCGGACATGATGGTCCAAAAGGAGGATATGCGCAGGAAAAGCATCGCGTCAAGCGACGTGGAACGCGTACCCGAGAGTCCGAGAAAACCCATGGAGTTGCGACTCGGTTGCGGCCGAGGTCTGACGATGCGCGTCGGCGGGTCGCTACGCCTCGACGAGGTCCTGCGACGTCACGAGCCCGGACGTCAGGGCCTTCCAAGCGAGCTGAGCGCGCTTCTGATTCTGAGGCAGCTCATCGACGCCCAGCAGATCAAAAAGTCGCCGTAGGTGGCTCTTCACGGTATCGATGCTCAGCGAGAGTTCGCTTGCGATTGCCTTGTTCGTTGCTGGAGGGGCGTACGGTGCGTCCCGCAACGGCCGGCAGAGCGCGACCAGCACTCGTCGCTGCGACGGTGGGATCTGCACCGGGGTGGAACGCTCAGGGGCCATGAGCGTCTTCTCACCTTGTGGCGACGTCGGGTCGCAAAAGCCAATGTCGACCTCCCCGCACCGGATCACGTCGCCCGAAGCGAGTCGCCGACGCCCGACCACTCGCTTGCCATTGACGTAGGTCCCATTCCGTGACAGACCATCGTCGATGAGCGTCCAGGTGTTGCCAACCCGGCCGAGGACGGCGTGAACCCGGGATACTTGACGGTTCCAATCGAGCCGGATCCCACGGTCCACCTCGCGACCGATCACGACCTCCTCGCTATCGAGAGTGACGATCCGCTGGTGGCTACTGTCGTCGCGGAGCATCACGAACGGGAGGCCGGTGCGTTCGGCCTCCAGACGCGCCTCAAGCTCGGCCACCGAGGCGAGTGTGAAGATCGGAGCCGACACGGCGTGAATTGTACTGTCGTCACACCACCATTCACCGCGAGCTGTGCCCGTATCGTCGCTCGTCGCGCGAATGGGTGCGTCGTGGTGGGGTGAGGCATCGGCAGTTCGTTTGGTGTGTGGGGCAGCTGGTGTTGTGAGCGTGGCCGTGCTTGCGATGGTGATGGTGATGGTGGGGGCGTTGGCAGCTTGTTGGTTTGTTGGTGTTTACTCGGCTGCGCTTGCGTGTGGCGGTTTTGGGGTGAGATGTTTGCGAGCCGGAGGCTGTCGGCCAGTTTTCTTGGGCGAGCTGCTGAATGGTGTAGAAGCTGGGCCGCCGGGCGTAGGTGGGGAAGGCGGGTAGGGGGTCGGGGGTTTGGAGGAACCCTTCGGATGCGTAGGGGCCGGTGAGCGTGTCGCGTTCGGTGACGAATACCTTTGACGCGCCAGCCTTGATCATGTCGGGGATCGCGGTGGCGAGGTAGCGTGCTTGGGCGGCCGGGCCGTCTTGGTAGCCGGGGTCGGTCTGTTGGGTTGGGTCAGCTGGATAGCCGGTTTCAGTAACCCAGAGGGGACCGGTGAAGCCTTTGGCGAGGAAGTAGCGCCGCCAGTCGGCGACGATCGCGCCCGTCTGGGCCGGTGGGGTACGGACGTGGATGTTGGCAATGTCGAACTTGCGCGCGGCGTCGGTGCCGGGGGTTGCCAGCATCGCGTTCATCCAGTCCTGGCCGGGGGTGCCGACGTTCATCAGGCCGCCGAGTGCGACGCGGGCGTCGGGGTTGGCGGCGTGGATCGCGTCGTAGGAGTATTGGAGCATCGCGGCGTACTGTTGGGGTGAGCCGAGGAACGCCCAGTGTCCGTCGGGCTCGTTGACGATTTCGAAGTCGTCGATCACCCCTCGGGTGTGCGCGGCGATAATGCCGGCCTGACGGCCCCACTGTGACGGGTCTCTGGGTGGGCAGGTGTCGGTCGCGGCCGCGGGGGTTTCCGGTGGGCAGTCGACCTCGTAGGAGGGTGGCGCGAGCAGGTCGGCGAGCACGCGCAGGTGGTAGAGCGCTGCGAGCCACATGTACTGGTCGACCCCACTCCAGTCGGGTGGCCCGGTGGGGCTGGTGAACACGCCTGAGAGCTCGATGTCGAGTCGGATCGTAGACGCGCCGACCGCGGCGGCCTCTTCGAACATCGCCTGCTTGGCGCTGAACGGGTGCGTGAGGAAGAGCATCGAATGCACGCCGATCGGATTGTTCGCCACCAGGCCCGCGGTCGCGGCTGCGGGAACGTTGCTGATCCCTAGTAGCAGCAGCAACGCGGGCAATATGAATTTGCAGCGGACCCGCCTCCAGGCGGGCACGCCCCGGCAAACCATGATTTCTCCTCTCGCCGCCGGTCACACCGGGGCTCGAACGGCTTTGACGTGCGTGGGTCGCTTCAGGCGCGCGTCAGGGCGCCGCGCGACGCGAAACGTCGCCTCGAGTCAGCGTCGACCTCGCAAGCTGCGAATGTCCACGAAGGTGGTTCGCTCCGACGGCATCACGGTCTATGCGGCACAAGTGGATCGCGATGTGAGTGGACACTGAGCTCCTTTGGACCTAGCCCTTCAACGTGCAATCCGTAAGAGGGAGCAGCGGCCGCTTTGATACGGAAGCTCAATAACCGGCTGGCTTCCACCCGGCGTATCAGGCGTCGACCACGCTGCTCTCACACGAGCAGAGATAGTCAATGGTGTGGAGAAACATCGAGATCGATCAGCTCATGGCTGAGGAGGCTTTGATACGGCGCGCGATGACGGAGGACCTCCTGGGTCCTCGGACCCAGGGGGCTCAACCTCTCGAAACAGCTAAGCCCTTGCCCAAACGATTGTTCGCGGCCGCGCGACGCGTCGTCGCATGGATACGTCACACGTGACCACCGCGGCCTACCACATTCCTTCGGACCAACTCGCCAGCCGTTGCCGGAGGTCGTGTTCGTTCTTAGCGTTGCGCTCTCGGCTGCCCGACCCTCGCGGTTCAGGGGTGTCAAAGTGCCCGCAGTGTTGAAGACCATCGTGGTGGTCGGGCTTACGATCGGCGACGCCGTCTGTGGGCGCCGGTCGAATGTTGGGCCACCTGCGCCGGTCGCAAACTAGGGCCACCTGGCGCTGGGTCGGGGTGTTGTCCGGCTGGCCGTTGACGCTCGTCTGATCGGTGTGGGTCGGGCGAGGAAGAGTGTGGTTGGCGTGGAGCAGTGGGCTGAGATCAAGCGGTTGGTGCTGATCGAGCGGCGTTCGAAGCGGCAGGTCGCGCAGTCGTTGGGGTTGGCGCGTGCCACGGTCGCTCGGGCGCTCTTGTCGGATGCGCCGCCGAGGTATGTGCGCGCGCGGGCGGGGTCGAAGCTCGATCCGTTCAAGGCGTGGATTTGTGAGCAGTCGCGGGCCGACCCGGTGATCCAGTCGTTGCGGCTGCGGGAAATGGCTACCGAGCTCGGCTATGTGGGTGGCAAGTCGATCGTCGATGATTATGTTTGCGAGGTCCGACCGCGGTTCCAGGTGTGTCGCACGTTCCAGCGGACGATCTATCGGCCGTTGGTGCAGTGCGATCTGTGGGAGCCGAGGGAGCCGGTCCCGGTCGCTCTCGGGCAGTTGCGTCGCGGGTATGCGGTGACTGCGGAGTTGTGCTGGTCGCAGGTGATCGCCGGCGCGTTGATCTTTGCGAGGCAGGCGCCGGATCCGAACGGAATGCCTGCGGCTTGCGCACGGGTCGTGGGGCGCCTGACCCGTCCTAGGGTCTGCTAGGGGGCTGCACCGCGAGCCGAGCGATGATTAGGCGCGAACTGCGTGAATCCAATGACCGAGTGCGCCGAACGCAGCGCCGTGGCACAACTGCCTGAGGGCCGGGGCCGCGACCCTTTGCCCCGGCCCCGGCCCCGGCCCCCAGGCAGGTGGATCTCAGCTCAGTAGCGCGGGCAGGGCGGGATCGTGATGGTGACGGTGTTACTCGTGGCGCCGTCGTTCGTTGCTCTGATCGACTCGGTTTGCCAGTCTTCGGTGTTGATGCTGCCCTGGCAAGGAGCGGTCCGAAGCAGCACCGGTGGCCAGACGCCACTGGCATTGATCGGTTCGCTTACGAATTCGGGAGTCCAGCTCGTCCCCCCGAAGTACGTCCACGTTGCGGTGAACTCGACGCTGACCGTGGAGTTGGCGGCGTAGCATTGGTTGCTCGCTGAGATGTATTGGCTGCTCAGCCCGCTGATCGGGGAGGTGTACGTCGTCAGCTGGATTTCTGGACCCGTTTTGGAGCACGGTTGGACGAAGTACGCGCTCGCTGGTGCAGCGGTCACCGCGGTTGCGGCCACCGCCGCCACGGCGAGGCCGGCGAGCCGCGCCGCGATTGAACTAGACACGAGTAGCTGCACACGTCGGCGCTTGGCCTCGAAAGACATGGGACTACCTCCCTTTGCGGTTACTGCGGATTGGTGGTATCGGGTGAGCGCATGCCGTTCCCGACCGGTAGCTTGCGCCGGTCTCGTCGCGCGATGCCTCCCAGGGAAGAGGGCGGGGGAGGGCCAGCTGATACATCGGAGATGACGGCCTGAGCTCAACCGGTCGTCGCAACGCGGTGTGGTCGGTGACTCTAAAGGCCGGAAGAGACGGCTGGGCTTGCCGGGGTGTGATGCGGCTGTCGTCGTGGAGGCTCGCCCGGAGGGCGGGCCGGAACGGCGATAGCCGCGCGCGTCCATCCGACCGGACAGACAGCGAAGCCTGGTCCCTGCCGCCAGCGCTTACAACCGCGCTCTAACCATTTGCCCGACGGCCACCCGCAAAGCGCATCTGCCGCGTCATGGGGTTACAGCCGGAACGTGTGCCGGATGCCAACGCCTCCTCGACGTTGATATGAGGCGAACCATAACTCGCGAGCCGCTCACGGAAGCGCAAGTCGTGGCGACCGCTGGCTGCGCCGGTTCAGTGAGCGGGGTGATCTGATCCGGACGCAGTTCAGGTGGTGGGCGGTGGCGGTGGATCCGGAGCTCGGTCCCGTGCTGCCGGCCGGTATTGGCTTCGCCGGATTCGTTGGAGGCGATCGCGGTCGCCGCGACGGCGTGGGTGTTGCGGTTCGGGCCGGGCGATCCGTGGCGGACCGCCGGCGTGCTGTCGGTGACGCCTGTTGTTTTGTGTGACACGAGTTCCCTCTTCGGGCGGGCGGGGTGAGTTGAGAGGGTCCCGCGCCATGTGAACGAGAGCGTTGGAAGGTCGCGTCGATGAGGAACATCGCCGGGAGATCGGCCTGTTCCGGTCCGGCCTGGTCCGGGACGCCGCCCCCGACCTGTTGAAGGCGCAGCGCGGTCCGCGGGCTCGTCGCAACTTCTTTGCGAGCCGGACAGGAGACAAGGTTGGTCAAATCGGCCTTGCCCTTCCTCGAACCCGGTCGTGGTCGTCCGGATATGGCCGCGGGCAGTCTGCGGCCGCCCGGCGGCGGAGCGCGCCTACCTCCTCGGGCCGGGGACGCGCTCGGCGACCCGGGCCCGAGGACCGATCAGAACGTCAGTACGGCGTCGAGCAACTCAAGGTCATGTCGTCCAGGCGCACATATTCAACGCGTCACGCTGGATGCCCGTTCGGTGATCGGTGGTGGGCCGCGCTGACTGCTCAGCGCAGTGCACCAGAGTCGATGGAGACCGACTGCTGCGGGTTCCCGGTTGACATAGCAGTTATCAGCTGGCATGTTACGCAGATGTCGAACGTCAGACCAGTAGACGACTCGCTACTGGTCGGCCCCACTTTGGTTACAGGGGCTGGGGCGGGCATCGGATTGGCGGTCGCGCGTCTCCTCTCGCGCGCGGGTAATCCGGTGGCGCTACTCGATCGCGACGCCGCTCGGGTCAGCGCCGCTGCATCCGAGCTCCGGGGCAACGGACGCGGGGCCGCACTCGTGCTGGCGTGCGACGTGAGCGACGAGGACGAGCTGGGCTCGGCCTTTGCCGAGGCCGAACGCGAACTAGGCCCGCTGGCGGGTGTGGTGGCATCGGCCGGGATCGATCGCGGCGGCCAGCTCCACGAGCTGTCAGCGACGAACTGGGATGAGGTGATCAGCGTGAACCTGCGCGGCACCTTCCTGACCTGTCGCGCCGCGTTGCGCGGCATGCTCGGCCACGGGGGTTCGATTGTGTGCGTGTCCTCCCCTTTTGCGTTCGTCGCTCCTCCTGGAGGGGCCGGGGCCTACGCCGCGTCCAAAGGTGGGATCTCGTCCCTCGTCCGTGCCCTCGCCGTCGACTATGCACGCCACGGGATCCGGGTCAATGCGGTGCTTCCCGGGCCGACCGAGACCGACCTGATGTGGGCGAGCGTGCAACCCGAGCGCGTCGCCGAGATGCGCGAGACGATCAGCAAGGAGGTCCCACTGGGTCGGCTCGCGGATCCCGAGGAGCCTGCCCGGGCCGTCGTCTGGCTGCTCTCGAACGCCGCGTCGTACGTGACCGGATCGCAGCTGGCATGCGACGGGGGTGTCCTCGCCAAGGCGTCGGTGACGGTTTGAGGGGCGAGAACGACGTGACCGCCCATTGATCACATGAACGCCTACCTCCGAAAGGACTGAACTTGCGGGTTACGGCTATCGATTGCCACGTCCTGGTCCAACCCTCATTCGACACGACCGCGGCGAGCTCCGCCCAGGACGACATCGTCGTTGAGATCCATACCGATGAGGGCATCACTGGGATCGGGGAAACGGACCTGAATCCATGGATCGCGCGCGCGTGTATAGAGGCGCCCGGAACTCACAACATGGGCCTTGGGTTGAGCGAGTTGTTGATCGGCAGCGATCCGCTCGACGTCGAGGGGCTGTGGCAGCGGCTGTACGTCGGCTCGGCCATGAACGGCCGCCGGGGAGCGGTCATCAACGCGATCGGCGCGCTCGATATCGCTCTCCATGACCTCCGTGGGAAGGCGCTCGGTAAGCCGTGTTATGAGCTCCTTGGCGGGGCGGTGCGAGACAACATCACCCCATATGCGTCGCTACAACCCGAGACCTCGTCGTTCGAGGAATACCTCGAGTCGATGGTGGAGTGGGCCAACCGGGCCGTTACCGCCGGTTTCAGCGCAATCAAAGCCGAGGTGACACTCGAGGGCCCGTACGCGCACACGGGCCTGCGCGAGCCATGGGACCGCAGCACTCAGGTTCTGGCGGAGGTACGGAAGGCGATCGGGGACGAAACCCGGCTACTCGTCGACGTGCAGTACGCATTCCCCGACGCCGACACGGCGCTTTGCGTCATGAGGGACTGGGTGGAGTTCGACCTCGTCTTCGTCGAGACGCCGTTGTGGCCCGACGATCTCGACGGGCATCGCCGGCTGGCCGCCGAGCAGCCAATTCCGATCGCCTCCGGAGAATGGCTGACCACCCGGTTTGAGCACATCGACCTGATGGACCGCGGACAGGTTCACTTTGTCCAGCCGGACATCGGACGGGTCGGTGGCCTGAGCGAGGCCCGTCGCGTCTGCAGCCTGGCGGCGGAGCGCGGACGGCGCATCTGCCCGCATCTGTGGAAGACGGAGATCTCGATTGCGGCGGCGCTGCATCTCGCGGTAGCGACACCCAATTGCGATTTCATCGAATTTCTCCCCGCCGAGCTCGCTGAGTCTGGCCTCAGGCAGGATCTCACCGACCACCGCTTGAAGATGGTCGACGGAGCGCTCCCGCTTCCCACCGAGCCCGGACTCGGGATCGAGCTCGACCGCACGGCATTGGCGGCATACGCGGACGAGGCGCAGGCGGTGGGTTGGTGAGCTTGAGGAGTCAGGCTGCGCAGGGGCGGGTCGCGCCGGCGGCGCGCGAGACGCCGTGGTGGCGCGAGATGGTGCTCTATGAGAATCACCTTCCGAGCGTACGTGACGGATCGGGCGACGGCATTGGTGATCTGGAGGGCCTCATCCAGTCGCTCGACTACCTCGCGTACACCCTCGGTGTGACAGCGGTCTGGGTCGGACCCTTCTTCCGCTCGCCCCTCCTCGATATGGGCTTCGACATCACCGACTACCTGGACGTCGAGCCGGTGTTCGGCGATCTGGCCACGTTCGACCGGCTGATCGCCGAGGCCCACCGTCGCAACGTGAAGATCATCGCGGACTACATCCCCAACCACACGTCCGATCAACATCCGTGGTTCGTCGAGTCGCGCTCGTCGCGCACGAGCCCGAAGCGTGACTGGTATGTATGGGCCGACGCCCCTCCGGGCCAGCGCTATCCGAACAACTGGGTGAGCGAGGTCAGCGGCTCGGTCTGGGAATGGGACGAGCACACGAGCCAGTTCTACCTCCACTCTCATCTCAAGGAACAGCCGGACCTCAACTGGCGCAACCCTGAGGTCAGGGCGGCGATGCTCGATGTGCTGCGGTTCTGGCTGGACCGCGGGGTGGATGGGTTCCGCATCGACGTGGCACACATGTTGATGAAGGACCCGGAACTCCGCGACAACCCTCCCAACCCCAACCCTGAACCGAATCCGTTCGAGCTCCAGGACCCCGAGTTCTACTCCCAGCTGCACGTCTACGACCGACTCCATCCGGACCTGCACGATGTGCTCCGCTCGATCAACCAGATGCTGGCCTCCTACGACGGGGACCGTGTCGCCATTGGCGAGATCCAGGCGCTCGAATGGGACCGATGGGCGGAGTTCTATGGCGCGAAACTCGATGAGCTCCACCTGCCCTTCGCGTTTCAGCTGATCGAAACGCCGTGGCGCGCCGCGGACCTCGCCGAGACGATCGATTCGCTCGAATCGGCGCTCCCCGAGGGTGCGTGGCCAATCCTCGCGCTTGGTAACCACGACCGGCGGCGGTTGGCGTCACGGATCGGACGAGCGCAGGCGCGCGTGGCCGCGATGCTGCTGCTCACGTTGCGCGGATCGCCGACGATCCTCTACGGGGACGAGCTCGGGATGGTGGATCAGGTGGTCCCGCGGGAGCGCCAGCGCGATTACTTCGGCCTGAGCGGCGGGGTCAGCCACGATCCGACACGCACGCCGATGCCGTGGACAGCCGGCCGGAACGGTGGATTCTCCACCGCGGATCCGGAACAGCTGTGGCTACCGGTGAGTTCGGACCTCCAGACGATCAACGTCGAATCCCAGCTCGCCGATCCAGCATCGAGCCTCAACCTCTACCGCCGGCTCCTCGCGCTGCGTCGGGACAGCGAGGCTCTGCTCCGGGGCGAGTACCGGCGACACGCCGCCACCGACGAGCACTGTCTCGTCTACACGCGCACGACCGAGAGTGAATGCAAACTCGTCGCGCTGAACCTCACTGACCAGCCACGCGAGCTGCGGATCATCGAGCGCGGAACGGTCGAGCTCTCGACGAGCACACGGGCAACGGGTACCCAGCTCTCTGGAGCCCTGCCGCTGGCCGGGGACGAAGGGATTGTTGTCGACGTGACTGTGCGATGAGTACGGCTGCGAACATCACACCGCCGGGAACCCGGTTGAGCGGCGATCCGGGGCTTCACGACAGGGACGCGGAGGTCGTCGGCGGCCGCTCGCTCAGCCGCGGTGAGCGCCGTACCGCGTGGGCGATGGTGTCGCCCACGCTGGTCATGATCCTTGCGGTGGCGTTCGTCCCCGTCCTGTGGACGATCTGGCTGAGCCTTCACAACGCCACGTTGATCCAGACCGGGAGCTGGGCGGGATTCAGTAACTACACGTTCGTGTTCGACGACCCCGTGTTCCGTCAATCGCTGCTCTATACGGCGATCTTCACCGTGGTGTGCGTAGGCGTCGAGCTGGTTCTCGGCATGGGCATGGCGCTCGTGCTTCACCGTCGGTTCCCGGGCCGGGGTGCGGTGCGGGCGATCGTGCTGATTCCGTGGGCGTTCCCACTTTCCGTTGCGGCTGCTCTTGTCCGCCTGATGCTCGTGCCTCCATTCGGGATCCTGTCGCACCTTCTCGGTCAGCTGGGCCTCAACAGCGATCCGCTGACGACTAACTCCGGGCTGCTGATCGCGATCATCATCGCCGACATCTGGACCTCGACGCCGTTCATCGCCGTTTTGCTCCTGGCCGGTCTGCAGACGATTCCCAGCGAGGTGCTCGAGGCGGCGAGGGTGGACGGGGCATCTCCCGTCCAAAGCTTTTTTCACATTACGCTGCCGTTGCTGAAGCCGGCGATGCTGGTGGCAACGCTGTTCAGGACGCTTCAGGCCTGGGCCGCCTTCGACCTGTTCCAGGTGATTGCGGTCCACCAGATCAACTCGCTCTCGACGTACGTGTACCAGGACGTTCGAGAGAGCGATCTCTATCTGGCGCCGGGCACGGCGGCCGCCGTGCTCACATTCGTCAGTTCGCTGCTCATCGCGCTTGTGTTCATCCGGGGCTTCGGCACCCAGACCGTCCAGCAGGCCTGACGTGTCGGTTTTCCGGACCGCGTCGGTGAAGCAGAAGAACGGCGTCGCGTTTTACCTCGTGGTCGTGGTGATGTTGCTTTCCGTCTTCATCCCGATCTTGCTCGTCTTGCGATACAGCCTTGCGAGCACCGCCGACCTCAACACACTCCCGCCTCGGCTGATCCCCCATTCCTTCACGCTCTCGCACTTCCAGACTGTGTTCAAGGACCCGCTGTTCCTTGACTCGTTGAGGAACAGCCTGATCATCGCCGGCGGTACCACGCTGATTTCCCTGATTGTGGGCGCGCCGGCGGCGTATGCGCTGGCGAGGCTCCGTTTCCGGCTGCGCACGACGATCATGGCCGGAATCCTGGCGATCTCGTTCTTTCCGATGGTGGCGATCATCGCGCCGCTGTTTATTGAGTTTCACAAGTTGGGGGTGATCGATACCTACGGCGCGGTCATTCTCACCGACACGGTGTTCGCGCTGCCACTCGCGGTGTGGATCCTGGCCGCCTTCTTCCGACAGCTTCCTGCCGATTTGGAACATGCCGCCAAGGTGGACGGCGCGACGACGCTTCAGACATTCCGGCTCGTGATCCTGCCCCTCGCCGCGCCTGGGGTGTTCACGGCGGCGATTCTCACATTCATCGCCACCTGGAACGAGTTCCTGTTCGCCATCACGTTCCTCATCAGTCCCAATAAGTGGCCGGTCACCGTTCTGATTCCGAATTACACGCAGTTCCGTCTCGTGCCCGACTACGGCGCCCAGGCCGCCGCCGCGCTGGTGGTGACGATTCCGATGCTCCTGTTCGTCCTCCTGTTCCAGCGTCGAATCGTCTCCGGCCTGACAACAGGAGCAGTCGTCGGATGATCGTCCAGTACGTCGCGCCGGGACGCTCGCAGCGCGATCACCGCCGTGTGGCCGCACGAGCGTCAATCCCAGACCAATCTCGGTCCTTCCAAGGAGTGAAGCGATGTCCAACCTAGATTCTTCGACACGCCGTGCAGACGGGCGCGGGACCAGCCGGCGCGATTTCCTAAAGCAGGGCGGCTCGATCGTCGCCGGAGGCTCGATCCTCGGCCTCGTGGGCTGCGGCGGCAGCAGTAGCAGCAGCAGTACCAGTAGCAGCGTCGCTCAAGCCCCCACGAAAAACGTCGCGATTGGAATGACGAGCGACCTGTTTCCGGCATTCACGCAAAAGAGTCCGAAGGGCCAGACGGCCCTTCACTTCGAGGCACTCACCGACATCAAAGTCAAAGTCGTCACCCAGTCTAATCAGTGTTCGCGCTGCCACTCGCCGTGTGGATCCTGGCCGCCTTCTTCCGACAGCTTCCTGCCGATTTGGAACATGCCGCCAAGGTGGACGGCGCGACGACGCTTCAGACATTCCGGCTCGTGATCCTGCCCCTCGCCGCGCCTGGGGTGTTCACGGCGGCGATTCTCACATTCATCGCCACCTGGAACGAGTTCCTGTTCGCCATCACGTTCCTCATCAGTCCCAATAAGTGGCCGGTCACCGTTCTGATTCCGAATTACACGCAGTTCCGTCTCGTGCCCGACTACGGCGCCCAGGCCGCCGCCGCGCTGGTGGTGACGATTCCGATGCTCCTGTTCGTCCTCCTGTTCCAGCGTCGAATCGTCTCCGGCCTGACAACAGGAGCAGTCGTCGGATGATCGTCCAGTACGTCGCGCCGGGACGCTCGCAGCGCGATCACCGCCGTGTGGCCGCACGAGCGTCAATCCCAGACCAATCTCGGTCCTTCCAAGGAGTGAAGCGATGTCCAACCTAGATTCTTCGACACGCCGTGCAGACGGGCGCGGGACCAGCCGGCGCGATTTCCTAAAGCAGGGCGGCTCGATCGTCGCCGGAGGCTCGATCCTCGGCCTCGTGGGCTGCGGCGGCAGCAGTAGCAGCAGCAGTACCAGTAGCAGCGTCGCTCAAGCCCCCACGAAAAACGTCGCGATTGGAATGACGAGCGACCTGTTTCCGGCATTCACGCAAAAGGGACCGAAGGGCCAGACGGCTCCGTTCAAGCAATTCGAGGCCCTCACCGGCATCAAGGTCAAGGTCGTCACCCAGTCGAGCGACACCAGCACGTACTTCGAGCAGATGCGTACCCAGCTGCAGGCCGGCGCCGCCGAGGTCGACGCGTTCGCCGGCGACGTGTCGTGGCCGCCACAGTTCGGAAACCAGGGTTGGCTCGTGGACCTTTCGAGCCGCTTCCCCCCGTCTGCGCGGGCAGCCTTCCTGCCAGCATCGATCGACGCCAACGTTTGGCAAGGGAAGATCTACGGCGTCCCGTTCTATTGGGACGATGGCTACCTCTTCTACCGCAAGGACCTGCTCGAGAAGGCCGGCTATTCCGGGCCGCCGCAGACGTGGAGCGAGCTCACGGAGATGGCGCAGAAGGTGATGAAGGACCACAACCTCAAGTACGGGTTCACGTTCACCGGGGCGAACTACGAGGGCGGGACGGTGCTCGGGCTGGAGTTCATGCGGACCAACGGCGCTAACCCGATTCAGGGCAACACGATCGCGATGAACACCCCCGAGGCGATCGAGGGACTCAAGGTTCAACGAGGCTTGATCACTAGCGGAATCTCGCCGCAGGCCGTCGCCGAGTACATGGAGGGCACCGTCGAGGGGCCGTTCGTCGCCGGCGACTCGGTCTTCCTGCGGAATTGGAACTACATGTTCGGCGTGTTTCCCGACCCGAAGCAGTCGAAGGTCCATCCGTCCCAGGTCGGGGTGGCGGCGGTTCCCCGCGCGTCGACCGCGATCGCTCCGGTCAACGTCGGCGGCGGGTGGAACATCTACATCAACAAGTACTCCAACAACCAGGACGCCGCCTGGAAGCTGATCCAGTTCATGACCAGCCCCGCGCAGCAGCTGTATACGCTCAACACGATTACCTACGTCCCGACGCTGTCCAGCTTGATCAATTCCCCGACGGTGGCGAAGCAGAACCCGTTCTCCGGTCCCGCCCTGGCTCGGGCGGAGATCTTCCAGACCGTCGCGCCCGCGAAGAACCCCTACTACGCGGACATGTCGACGGCGATGTCGACGCAGTTCCAGGCCAACGTACTCGGCAAGGTCACGCCCGAGCAGGCCGCGAGCAACCTTCAGACCCAGCTCGGGCAGATCGCCAAACGGGCCGCGGCCACGGGATGAGCGAAAGGACGGCCGATGGCTGAGATCGAGCTACGAGGCGTGACCAAGCGGTATCCGGATGGAACCGAAGCGGTCAAGAACATCGACCTGACGATCCGAGATGGCGAGCTGATGATCCTCGTCGGCCCGTCGGGCTGCGGCAAGACGACGACGCTAAGGATGATCGCGGGCCTCGAAGAGATCACCAGCGGGACGCTGCGAATAGGCGGTCGCGTTGTCAACAACCTCGTGCCCAAGGATCGCGATATCGCGATGGTTTTCCAGAGCTACGCCCTCTATCCGCACATGAGCGTCCGCGAGAACATGGGCTTCGCGCTGAGGCTGGCCAAGGTTAACAAGCGTGAGATCGACAAGCGGGTCGGCGACGCCGCGATGACGCTCGATCTCACTGAGCACATCGATCGAAAGCCCGCGAACCTGTCCGGTGGGCAGCGCCAGCGGGTGGCGATGGGACGGGCGATCGTTCGCGACCCTCAGGCATTCCTGATGGACGAGCCACTGTCCAACCTCGATGCACAGCTGCGCGTCCAGATGCGGATTGAGGTAGCGCGGTTGCAGCAGCGACTTGGAACTACCACCGTCTACGTGACGCATGACCAGGTCGAGGCGATGACGCTGGGGCATCGAGTCGCGGTGATGAATCAGGGGCTGATCCAGCAGGTGGACACGCCCCAGGGCCTCTACAACGACCCCGTGAACCTGTTCGTCGCGCGGTTCATCGGATCTCCACCCATCAACCTGCTTCCCGCCCGCCTGACCGGCGAGACGATTGAGTTGCCCTTCGGCGAGTTCCCGCTGCCGGATGAGCTACGCCGGCGGTTGCCAGAGCGGCTCGGTTCGAACCAGCTGATCGCGGGCGTCCGCCCCGAAGCGATCGGCGAGGCGAGAGATGGAGAGCGCAGCGACGCTGTGCATTTCGCCCCTCGGATCGACGTGGTAGAGCTGCTTGGATCGGAGACGTACGTTTACTTCAGCGTCGAGTGTGATGCTCAGTTCTCCGGTGACGTGCTTGGGTCCGCGGGCGGCGCGGCCGCGCCTGTCGGTCGTCAGGGAAACGAGGTGCAGGTCGCCGCCCGGCTAGCGCCCACGAGCTGTGTGGCCGTGGGTCAGGAGGCGATGCTCTCGCTCGATGTTTCCGGCCTGAAGCTGTTCGACCCGCGCACGGGAGATAGCGTGCTGGAGCCTGCTGCGGACAGGCCGAACGGAGCTCGCGAGCCACAGCCCGAACCCTCTGCGGTGGCCAGCGAAGGCGGGGCGAACTCGCAGGGACCGGCTTCGTGAACGCCCAGCGTCGCGTGAGCTCCGCCACCCTCCGAGCAGTCCGGATCGAGGACGTGGTGCGTCGGCTCGAGCGAATTCGTGTCGTACCTCTCGCGACCCTCGATGCCAGCGTCGCCAGGCGGGTCGGCGAGACGTTGGTCGAGGCGGGGCTTCCGTGTATCGAGATCGCGTTTCGCGCACCCGGGGCGGTGGAGGCGATCAGAGAGGCGGCGCGCGTCGAGGGCTTGCTCGTCGGCGCCGGAACGGTTCTCCGGCCCGAACAGGCGCGAGCTGCCGCCGATGCCGGCGCGGCGTTTGCCGTGGCTCCGGGATTGAGCGAGGAAGTGGTTGCTGCCAGCGCTGCTGCTGGGTTGCCGTTCTTCCCCGGGGTGGCCACGCCGACCGAGATCGAGCACGCTCGTCGACTTGGGTTGCGGGTGCTCAAGCTGTTTCCCGCGAATCTGCTCGGCGGACCGGGGTTTCTTCGGGCCGTGGCGGCGACTTACCCGGACGTCCGATTCATACCGACGGGCGGCGTCGATGCCTCCACGCTCGGCGAGTATCTCGCGATGCCAAACGTGCTGGCTTGCGGTGGCAGCTGGCTTGCCAATGAGCGGGTCGTGCGGGAGAGGGCGTTCGATGAGCTCGCGCGCCGAGCCCGCGAGGCTGTAGAGGTGGTCGCGTGAGCGTGGTCGAGCTGCGACCCGCGGATCAGTGCCGCTGGGACCTGGTGTCGCTCGGCGAGGTCATGCTCCGACTCGACCCGGGAGAAGGGCGGATCGCCACGACGCGTTCGTTCCGGGTCTGGGAGGGAGGCGGCGAATACAACGTCGCCCGCGCCCTCAAACGTTGCTTCGGTCTGCGCACCGCGGTGGTCACCGCGCTGGCAGACAATCCGGTAGGCCGACTGATCGAGGATCTGATGTACCAGGGCGGCGTCGACCACGCACTGCTCAACTGGATCCCGTACGACGGAATCGGCCGGCAGGTCCGCAATGGCCTGAACTTCACCGAGCGGGGGTTCGGCGTCAGGGCCGCGCTCGGATGCTCCGATCGGGCCAACAGCGCGGCGTCCCAGATGCGGCCGGGAGACGTCGACTGGGAGCAGATCTTCGGCGTCGAAGGCGCGCGTTGGTTTCACTGCGGTGGCATCTTTGCCGCGCTTTCAGACACGACAGCAGAGCTGGCGCTGGAGGCGGCGGAGGCGGCGCAACGCCACGGCACGATCGTCTCGTACGACATCAACTATCGGCCATCGCTGTGGAAGGCTCGCGGCGGTACCGCACGGGCGATCGAGGTAAATCAGAGATTGGTCGATGTCGTAGATGTGCTGCTCGGTAACGAGGAGGACTTCAGCGCCGGGCTTGGCTACGAGCTCGGCAGTGCCGACCCGCATCTGCTCGAGCTCGACCCCGACGCGTATGGACACCTGCTCCAGGAGGTGCTCGAGCGCAGTCCAAGCGTCGCCGCGGTGGCCAGCACGCTCCGCCAGGCGCGCACCGCGACGATCAACGACTGGAGCGCGGTCTGCGCAACCCGAGGTGCGACGTACTCCGGCCCATGGATGGACGGGGTCGAGATCCTCGATCGCGTCGGGGGAGGAGACTCTTTCGCCTCCGGCTTTTTCTACGGCCTGCTCGCCGGCGATGACATCGATCGTGCACTCGCCTACGGGGTGGCCCACGGCGCGCTGGCGATGACAACGCCGGGCGACACCTCGATGGCTTCGCTCGCCGAGGTCGAGCGAGTCATGGCAGGGAGCGCGGCAAGGGTTGAGCGGTAGCGTGCGCCGACCACCACATCCTGCCCGCCACACTCCCGAGGGCGCGTGGCTTCAGAGGTTTGCTGGTCTGATGACTGCTCTGCTGGTAACGTGACGCCAATGCCTACCCGGTCCGCAGCCGCATCGATGAGCTTGTCCCCGATCTCGAGGAACAAGCTGGCTGCCGATGTCGCAGAGCAGCTCGTCGGCCAGATTCGCGGTAACGGCCTCGAGCCGGGCACCCGGATGCCGTCGGAAAGGGAGCTGATGGTTGCGCTCGGGGTAGGGCGCTCGACGATCCGCGAGGCAATGAACGGCCTTGCGATGCTCGGGGTCGTCGATATCCGTCACGGCCAGGGAGTGTTCGTGCGCAATCCGGACGCCGCCGCGGTCGTGCCTCGAGGGATCGCAGTAGCCCTCTCCAGGGGCATCACGCGAGACCTCTTCGAGGCGCGCATGCTGGTCGAGGTCCACGTGGCCCGGCTCGCAGCCGAGCGACGTACCGACAGTGATCTGAGCGAGATCGCCGACTGTCTCGCCGACCATGCGCGCGCGATCGAGCGAGGTGAGCCAGCGGTAGAACCGTCGGTCAGATTTCACGTCCGCATCGGCGAAGCCGCACACAGTGAAGTCCTGTCGAGCTTCGTGAGTTCCTTCGCCGAGATGATGACCGAGCGAGGGCCCATCCTGGAGTCCGAGCCCGGCTATCGCGAGTGGGAACTCGCCCAGCACACCTCGGTGTTCGAGCCGATCCGCGACGCCGACCCGGAACTGGCCGCCGAGCGGATGGCCGCTCACCTCACCGAGGTCGTCCCCCACCACGAGCGGCTCGGACTCCAGTAACAGCCACGGATGCGCTCGCACGAGATCGGAAGAACAGCGTGGGTCATCGCGGACGGCTGGATCCCACCGCGGAGCACTGGTCCAGAGCCGGAAATGACCAGTCACGACAGTGCCTGCATGCTCAACGCATCAAATAGCGACGCGCACGTTGAGATCACCCTCTACTTCAATGACCGCGAGCCAGTGGGTCCCTACCAATTGCTGGTCCCGGCACGAAGAGCCTTCCACCAGCGGCTCAACGATCTAACCGACCCTGAGCCCGTACCACAGGCGACCGACTTCTGCGCTCTGATCCGCAGCGACGTTCCCATCGTCGTGCAGCAAACTCGGCTGGATTCACGTCAGAGTGCAAACGCCGTGTTCTCGACGATCGCATACGCAGTTGACTGACTGATAGCCGTCGGCGCAATCCGATGCCTTACACCTCTCGGAGGTCCGCGATCTTTACGCCGGTCTCGAGATACGGCGTGATTCGCACACGCGGCTTCGCGTTATGAGGCGCCTCGCTGGGGTTGCCTAGAGGCAGAGGCGCTTGTTCGCACGTTCAGTGCTCGCTGTCGCACGAGGCGCGAGCAGCGGTCTCGGCCCGTGTCCGAACGCCGCTGGTTGGGACCTGAGGCGCTCTGCGGGCGAGGATCCGCGGGCTTTCACCCGGAACGCCGGAACGCATCCGTCAGCTGCGCATCGCGGTTGGCCGCGGCCTCCGCGGCGGTCGACTGCTTAGCTTCCTGCTGCGCCGCGCTGGCCGCCTGGGCTTGCTCCTGCTGTTGCTCGCGAGCGCGAGTGTCTGCGGCGAGCTGATTAGCCTCTCGTACTGTTTCATCGAGAAAGGTGTGCAGGTCGTGGGCAGACTCGAGGCGCACGTCGCTGACGACGACCCGGCCGTGGGCCAGGAGAACCCCGCCCCAGCCGTCGTGCCGGGGATGCGCGATCGGATCTACGATCCGATCGAACTCCATCATGAACGCGAAGTCGGGCGCCGGCTCGAGGCTCACGCTGAGCTTGCCATGCTCCACTTTGCTAGTGCTCCACTCGATATGACAGTCCATGGCTTCGCCCTCCGTTCAGGCTAGTAATCGCGCTCTCGCTCGCGGACGCAGCGCGTGGGGTTGGCTTGTGCGTCCACATCATCGATGATCTAGCTCGCGTCGGCACGCCTCTCTCGCTCACCCGCGAGCAGGTCGCCGAGCTCCCCGACGTCCCTGATCGCCGAGGGCGGCCTGGCGGTCGAGGGCCAGACTCAGCTGTCGGGTAAGGCCGATCCACCGGTCCGAGCCGCCGCTCGCCAGAGTGCTTGCTAATGCGGAAAGCGCGAGACCCCAGGGTGCGCGAGCGCTGCGATACTGGTCGTGTTGAGAGGTAGCGACCCTCACGGTTGGGACGGTGGTTCATCCTGGTCGCCTCGGTCCTCGCGCTCGGCGCCCCCTGGGTGCGGTCTGGCAAAACCGAACCGGTCAAGGGTTCGGGACCGCCGACGCCCGTGACCACCCGATCAACGCCGGCGAAACCGAACGAGCGCAGCGCGAGACGCAATCCGGCTAGAACCGTGTCGACACTTCGCTCAGACGGAAGCTGCGGCCAAGGACGCAGCCTGGCCCATTGCGAATGAGCGCGAGCGCCAAGGCTCTTTGCACCGCGACAGCAAACCGCGATAGAGCGCATCAATGGACCGCGGTCGGAATGCGGACGAGCAGAGCTTCACCGAGTCACGTCAGGTCGTGAGCGCGTCCCGCCCGGCATCGCCGCCGCTTCGCAACAACATCAGCGATCGGTCTTTACCGAAGTGCAATGACGTTTAGGCCGCGAGGATGCGGGCCTTTGCGGCGGTGAACTCCTCGTCGGTCAGGATCCCCTGTGCCTTCAGATCGGCTAGACCCTTTAGGGCTGCGACCGGGTCCGAGCCGCCCGCGCTCGCCGCTGGCGCGGTCGGCGCTGGCGCCGGCTGTTGATAGGCCGGTGGCGCGGGCTGCTGGTAGTACTGTCCCGCCGGCTGCTGGTACGCCTGCTGATCCTGCCGCGCCCAGCGGTTCTGCTGACGGCGGTTAACGCGGTTGGACACGGCCGTCCATGTACCGGCGGCGATGGCAGTACGGGCGATTCCCCCAACTAGTCCCATTCTCTCCCTTCGGTTACGAAGCCTCCCCGGCGTTGAGAGCGTCTGTCAGAGCCTGCACGCCTACACGCTGGTTCGCGATCAGCACGCCCCCATTGCGCCGAACGGCGGCAACGAACGGCGCCGCCCAGCGGTTCTCATAGACGATCATCACGGCCGCATCACCGGGCTCAATCTCCGCCGCGACCAATGCGACGTCATCGTCGTCCAGCAGGCCGGTGGATGCTCCCGCGAATGCGGTCAGGTCGCCCACCGCGGCCTGGTCAAGATCGGCAAAGTCATGACGCGAGAACGTTGCGTCGATGTCCTTGCGCACAAACAGCGCATCAAGTACGCGAATGATCCCGCGGTCTACGAGGTCGAGGAACATCGGCACGGCATCGCCGGTCATCGGCGCCCCCGCGGGATAGCGGATCACGACGACATCGATCGGCCCAGGCTAGCTTTCGTTGCCTTCCATATCCACAGGACCGCTCATTAAGGGGACACTCGAAGTAGCGGCGGTCGGCCACCAAACGAGCGGATCTCAATGCCACCGGCGAGACGGCGCCAATACTGTGGAGCTTCGTCCCCGCTCTGCGGAGTCGGAAAATATCGCCTCTAGCATCCAGGGACAGAGCCCATCGACCATCGGCGCTTGGTCCGATCGCCCCCCCGGTCTGTCTAGGTTCGGGAGGGCCAGCACCTCGTTCGCGCTCGAAAAGCCCTGCGCGGCGCTCGCTCGGAGCCTTCAGTGCGATGAACACCGACTGGTGGGCGCTCGGCTCAGCCTCAAGCGGAGCCGGGGCCTCGCCGGCGCGCGGCTTCAGTCACGTAGGCGTGGCTGAACGCCTCGACTCGATTCTCATCCCCAACGGTAGTGGCTGTGGCGTCGCGTCCGTCGGCGGTCAGCGACGATCCGCCACCGTTCCGGAACGGTTGGCGTTAGGCGAGCGCCTTGGCTTTGATCGCGTTGAACTCGGCCTGATCGATCGCGCCGGTGTCGAGTAGCTGTTTAGCCTTCGCGATCTCGTCGGCCGCGCCGGCGGTACCGGCCGTCTTACGCACGTAGTCGTCGAATTGCGCCTGGCTGGCCTGAGTTTCTTTGACCCGTCGCTCGGCCATCCCGTCGTGGTTGGCGATCAGGTAGACGAGGACACCGATCCACGGGATGAGGACGACGAAGATCGTCCAGCCGGCCTTGCCCCACCCCGAGAGGTCGTGGCGGCGAAAGACGTCGATCAGCACGGTGATCGCGATCCAGATGAAGATCACCCACGCGAAGAAGATGAGCATTGACCACAAGACGCCGAGGAACGGGTACGACGATGCGATGACCACTTCGTTTCGACTCCGATCTGTTGGTTAGCCACCCGGGGTTGCGCCGGTCCGCAGCGTAACGATCGCGCCAAGGTCGGACGTGAAGGCCGTGTGAACAGACCGACGATGGTGGCGGGACATGCTCGCCGAGTCCTCGGAACGATGTCCCAAAATTGGCGGGGGCATACACTGCTTCTCGATCGTGACCGCGGTCGGGGTCGTGCTTCCTTGGACCGTGGGCTGCCGAAGACCCACTTGGCAGCCTCATATGCCGCGCGGATGCGTGCCGGTTTGAGCCGGGTGGACGAAGCTCCGTTCATCGCCCAACCGCTCGAAGTCGCGGCCCTGCTGTCTCAGACAGGTGCCGGAGTCACTTGATCGCGGCCGGGGTCCATGCACGACGGGCTCGGGAAGCCTCGGCGACGGCCGGCCAGTTACAAGCACGATTCGGTGGCAAGGCCGCGGCGCTGGTGCTCGCGGTCACCGAGCATGGGCGCACGACCACGTCGGGCGCACCCTTCACCGTCATGAAGTGCCGCTCCTCGAGGATCCCACCGGCGAGCCGGTCGGGACGGTCGTGGAAGGTCGCTCGGCGGGACGACGGTGATCAACAGCGACGAGACCGGGACGCTGACGTCGAGCGCATCCTAAGGCGTCTAACAAGCCGTCTAACCTGTTGGCGATCGGAGCGCAGCTCGTCCCCGCGCGCCCGTTTGTGGTCCATCGCCGTGTCTGCCCCGGCTCTGTTGGATCATCTGGGGCCTGACGACGACCACCGAGCCGGAACCGGGAGCTGACGAGAACCCGCGAGCGGGAACTCGAAGGCGGCTCTTCACGCTGGAATCGATGACCCAGGCTCGTCCGGGGGTCGCGGTCTCCAACGGGCGCGATGATGTGACGCGTGGACGCTTTCCATCGGCGGCCTGCGGTGCCGCGGGTGCGTCTCGTACCAGCGGGAGTAGCGCCTGGCCAGCGGCGCGGCCGTGATTCCGTGTGCGAAAACGGACAGGCCGATGGTCAGGCAGGTGGCGCGCAGGATCGTTTCGACGCCGGCCAAGTGGGCCTGCTGGACCGTGATCACCGCGAACACGATCGATGCCAGGCCCCGCGGGCCGAACCAACCGAGGAACCCGACCGTTGGCAACTTGGCGGCGGTGCCGAGCATCGCGATGGCGACCGGCAGCATCCGAACGAGGGTCAGGCTCAGCCCCGCGTAGAGCGCGATCTGCCAGCTCACGTGGTTCAGAGTTGGCCCCAGGAGCACCGCCGAAGAGCAGGAACGTCACTCCCCCGAGCAGCGCCCCGATCTCCCCGTTCAGGCGTGAGGCCTCCTCGGACTCCTCCGGGACGAGACCGCCAAAAATGGCCCCGGCGAGGAAGGCCGCGATGAACCCCGAGCCGCCGAGCGCCGCCGCGAAACCGTAGGCGAGGGCCGCGCCAGCGATGGGGATGACCTGGAGCCACGAGCCGCTGATCAGGTCCCGCCGGTGGCCGATCGCGACCACGGCGGCGGCCGCCAGGCGCGCCGCCACGCCACCGAGGATCCCGTAGCCGATCTCTTCGGCCACAATGCTGACCGCATGGTGGCTCGTGGTCGCCTTGGCCTCGACGTCCGCGGCCGCCAGCGCGATCAAGAGCAGCGGCACGCAGATCCCGTCGTTGAGCCTGCTCTCGACGTTGAGTCCCTGCCGAATCCGTGACGGGAATCGCGGCTCGGTAACCACCGCTTGTCCAAGGGCGGCGTCCGTGGGCGCCAGCAGCACGGCCAGCACTACCGCCTCACCGGCGTTCAGGTGCGCGAACATAGCCGCCGCCAGCAGCGGGCCGATCACGATCGTGAGCGGCAGCCCGATGGCGAGCAGTCGCAGCGGTACCGCGTACTCGTGCCTCAGCACGCGGAGCTTGATCCGCGAGGCGTCGGCGAACAGCACCACCGCGAGCGTCGCCTCGGCGAGCGTCCGGACCGTCGCGCCCGTGGAGGACACCGTCACCTCGTCGAGCACGAACGGTCACACCAGCAGCCCGATCAGCACGAAGGCCATGGCCGGCGTGAACGGCGTGTCGATCAGCCGGCGCGACATGCCGGCCACGGCCAGCAGGGCTCCGGCGACAATCGCGAGGTCCCATTTCATGACGCTGCTCCCGCGCTGTCGCCTTTGGGGGGCGGGCCGATGGTCTCACCGTCGGCGAGCTGCGCCTCGATCGCGCGGTTCACGTTGCCGTGGATGTGGTCTGAGCCGATCAGCTCCAGGATCCCGTCGGCCCGGAGCACCTTGAGAACGGGTGGCTTCAGGCGAGCCAAGCGAAGCGTGACGCCGTCGGTTTGGGTGAACCGGTGGATCTCGCTCAGCTTCGCCGCGCCCTGCGAGTCGACGAAATCGACGCCTTCGAGATCGAGCACGAGGGCGCGAGCGTGGGGGCCGTCCTCGGTCAGCTCTCGGATGCGATCCTCGAGCGCCTCGGCGGTGGCGAAGAACAGCCCGCCGTCGAGACGCACAACCGCGATCCCCGGGAAGGTCTCGTCGCCGGGGTTCTCGTCGAGATCGCGGAACACCTGCGTTCCGGCTTCGCGGCCCAGCAGCGGCATCGGCGGCCTGGTGGCGACATAGACGAGCCACCCCAGCGAGAGGACGACGCCGATGACCACCCCGGCGAGCACTCCGGCGGAGAGCACGCCGATGATCGCGGCCACCGCGACCCAGAAGTCGAACCGCGCGACCCGGTGAAGGCGGCGCAGCTCAGCAATATCGATCATCCCGAACACGACCGCGTCGATGATCACGGCTCCGAGGACGGCCTTCGGGAGATGCGAGAACACCGGGGCGAGCACGATCAGCGTCGCGATCACAAGCGCCCCGGTCGTGAGCGAGGCGACCGGGGTATGCGCGCCCGCGGACTCGTTCAGGGAGCTGGCCGAGAGGCTCGTGGACACGGGCATCCCCTGAAACGCGCCGGCGCCGACGTTCGCCATCCCTTGCGCCACGGACTCCTGGTTGACGTCGATCCGGTACCGATGCCGGGCGGCGAACGCTCTCGCGTCTCCGGCGGTCTGCGAGAACCCGATCAGTAGCAACGCGACCGCCGCGATGCCGATGCTCGCGTAGTGCTGCCTGACGATCGTAAAATCGGGCAGCTGGGGGGCGGGCAGTCCGCGTGGCACGTGTCCGACGAGCGCCACCCCGTGGGCACCGAGATCGAACACGGTCGATGCGACAAGCCCCGCGACCACGAGCACCAGTGCGCCGGGGACGGCCGGGGCCAGGAAGCGGAGCGAGAGGATGAGCGCGAGCGACAGGACCCCGACGAGGAGCGTTGTCCAATGGATGTCGCCGAGCGTTCCGGCCCATGTCGCCAGCTCGCGCCATGCGCTGTCACCCTTCGATGACGTGCCGGTGAGCTTCGGCAGTTCCCCGATGACTACGTCCACCGCCGCGCCGGCCAGGAAGCCCGTGACCACCGCTTTCGAGAGGAACTGGGCGATCCACCCCAGGCGGAACACGGCAAGCAGGAGGAACAGGATGCCGGTGGCCAGCGTGATGGCCGCGACCAGCTGCGCGGCCTCCTGCCCGCCGAGGCCCGTCGCGAGCACCGCGCCGCCGGCTACCGCGGCAAGCGAGGAGCTCGGGCCGGTCGAGATCTGCCGCGACGTGCAGAAGAGGGCGTAGATGAGCGCCCCCGCGACTGCGGCGTAGAGACCGTTCTGGAGCGGCACACCCGCGATGCCCGCGTATCCGAGGTTCTTCGGCACGACCAGCGCTGTGACCGCGACGCCTGCCGTCAGATCACCACGCAGCCACCGCCGCTCGTACCGAGGCAGCCAACCGACCGCCGGCACGTAATGTGCGAGCCCAGCGTGCTTCCGATCCCGGGTCGCCATGGCTAAGACGACCGGTGTACAGATCGGTCCGGACGGCGCCTTCATCCGATCGGGATGACGCATCTCTCCCCGGGACGGGACAGTGTTGCTGGCATGTCTGAAAGCTTCGATCCTCCCCCCAACGACCGTCCGGTTTCACCCGGCGACGGCCCCGTCCCACCGGGCGAGCGGCCGGCAACCGGTCCATACGGGCCGGGGCGCGGAGGCGGGGGCCGCGGCTGGGCGATCGCCGGCGGGATCGCACTGGCCATCGCCGCTGTGGTGGTCGTCGTGGTGCTACTGGCCAACAGCAGCTCGTCGAACAGCTCGTCGACGCCGACAACAAAATCCGTGAGCGTCGGCAAGACCACGACCATCGTGCAGCCGACAAGGACGACCACGACCGGCACCACGGTCACCTCGCCGCCGCGGACGACCACTGTCACCACCGCCAACACGGTGACGACGACCACCTCCGCGCCCAGGACGACGACCAGCACGACACCGTAGCGTCACCTGATCGGTGCGCTTGCTTTCCTTGTCGATCGAAGCGGCTGTCTGCGCAACTCATTTCAACTCCTTCCGGACTGTCGGATGTTCGTGGGAGCGGAAGTGAGGTGCGGCTGCCGGTTGTGCCTAGTGCTCCCGGATCCGACGTCGCGATCCAGAGTGAGGCAAATCGAAGCGCAAAGTCTGTAGGGACTGGTGGATCTCGCAGAGATACACGTTCGCCAAGAGCGTCGAAACAGATGCGCTCTGCGGCGTGGCCTGATCGGTCTCCGGCCACTGCCCATCCTCGACGACCCATCGCCTGCTCGTTGCGGGCCACGTGATAGGGGAGCAGGTCGTCGTGCTGCTGCAGCGCCTGTCCGAGGCCGGCGAGGTTGCGGTGGCCGAGGATGCCGAAGCACCCGGCGAAGAACTGCGAGCCCCGGCGTCGCGCTTCACCTCATGCGCGCCGAGGAACCGCACGAGCGCCTCGGCGACGGTGAGGCGGCTCAGCGCCTATCGGGATTCGGGAGCATGAAGTCGCGGATCACGGCGACGAGATCCTGGTAGGAGGAGATGAACCCGCGCAACGTGCGGACGGTCGGGCCGTAGCTGTCGAACTCATCGACGCTCAGCCCGTCCGGTTCGTACGCCCGCCGGAAGTCGGGGAACTGCGCCAGCAGCTCGTCGAGCACCTCCGCCGGCACCGGGTCGTCGATCCGCCGCATGACTGGGATCTCCGAGCCGTTGAACTTCTTCTGCCACGCGCACGGGATCGTCAGCACGATGTCGCCGCCGATCAGCTGCGACCAGTGCAGGTGGTGACGATACGCGGCGGCCAGCAGTCGGGCACGATACCCGCGCTCCTGGAATTCCACGTAGGCCCGCTTGAAAGCGGCGATCCCAGCCCAGTGCACGACTCCGGGGTTCACCACCAGGCCGTCGCGCGCGACGAGCACACCCATCCAGTCATCGAGGCGCCCCACCATGATCGTGATCACGGGCGACATGCGGCTGACGTCCTCGCCGGCCGCCTCGCGCCTCGCGAGGCCGCGCTCCACGGCCTCGGCCATCGCTATCGCCTGCGGGACGGTGAAGCAGACCGTCGCGTTGATACTGACTCCGGCGGCGGTGACCTCCTCGGCCGCCTGCACACCCCCTCGCGTGGCCGGCAGCTTGACCTGCATGTTCGGCGCCAAATCGCTGAAGTGCAGCGCCTGCGCGGCGACGCGCACCGGGTCGCGGAAGAACTTCGGATTAGTCTGGATCGACAGCCGTCCCTTGCGACCGCCCTCGCATTCGAATACCGGCAGCAGCAGCTTCGACGCCCGGACCGCCATCTCCTCGATCAGCTGCCAAGCGATGTCATCCTCGGTGGACGTCAGGTTCTGGGCGATGATCTCCGCGATTCGCACGCGCCACAGATGCATCTCCCTGCTGAGCACCTCGCCGACGATCGTCGGGTTGCTGGTCGCGCCGACCGCCCCCCGCTCGACGGCGTACGTCAGCTCCTCGATCGAGCACGAATCGTTCCAGTAGTCGGTCCCCAGGGCGGCCGTCTGCGCCAACGGACAGTCGATCACCGCCGTGCCGGCAGCGGACGCTTCAGTGAGATCCAGCGATGCGGGCATGCTGCACTCTCGGTTCGGTCGAGTACCCAGTCCGTGACCACGACGCGGACACGCGTTCCACACTACAAGAAGCGACCCGACACGGCCGACATCGAGGCGAGGATCGTCGCGTGGTGGGGGTCGTCGCCTGCGTGCTCCAAGCTCGCCCCTGCCGCAGTCGCCCACATCGTCTCGAACTCCTGTGAATATCCGATCCAGAGCGAGCAAGTGGTACCGGCTCGCAGGCGGAGAATGGAACGGGTACGCCGCCGCGACCACTGTCGTCTGAGCCGACGGTGGCCCTCTGAGTCGCCACCAACGCAAGCCGCGGCCGGTCGGCGGGTGCTTTGCGAGAATGCGAGCATGACGAGGCGAAAACCGCCCCGCATGCCGTGGGAGAGCTGGATAGACAGGCAGGTCCGCGACGCGCAGGAGCAGGGCGAGTTCAACGATCTGCCGGGAGCCGGGCAGCCGATCCCCGACCTCGACAAGCCTTACGACGAGATGTGGTGGGTCAAGAACACGCTCCGTCGCGAGGGCCTGACCTACATGTCGCCATCGGTTGCTCTGCGCAAAGAGGCGCACGACGCGCGCCGGGCAGCGTCGAGCGCCAAGTCAGAGGCCGAGGTGCGGAAGATCATCACCGACATCAACACGAAGATCCGCGAGGCAAACACCAAGGGAATCGCTGGTCCTCCACTCACGCTCACGCCATACGACGTCGAGCGCGTCGTCCGCGACTGGCGCCAGCAGCATGCCGGCTAAGAACCCGTTAGCGGCGTCAACCGCTTCGCATGCCGTATGGGCCGGGCCACTCCAAATCCGCCCCGATCCAAAGCAACACACGCGCCGAGAGCGGGCCCGCACCAGCTCATCGCCGTCTCGCTACGCCTGCGCCCACTCCACGACTCTCGACGTGCCGCCGCTGATGACCAGCGCTTGACCATCGCGCAGCGGCCGATATAGGATGCGGCGGGCCTCGAAGTACCCGACGACCTCCTCGATCGACTTAGATCCGGGGTGGTCTGAGCGGTAGTGCGGAGCAATCGAACACTTCACTAGTCCGAGGCCCTCCCAATCGGCTCGTTCACCGCCGTGGCGTCGTCCGCAATTTCGAGACCGCGCAGTGTCGGCCAGCGACGCACGCCCCGGCGCTATAACCGCCGTAAGCGACGGCTTCTGAGCGAAGCTGTTCGCCGATGAAGTCTTCAAGTCCGCTGCGCCGGATCGCTTCGCGCAGGACGAACACGTTTCCTCCGGTAACCCAGATCAGACCTACCCCGTTGAGCGCAGTCCGGAGCGCCGCGTGCTGACCGAAGTACGCACGAAGGTCAAGCTCAAACGCAGGAAGACCCAGCATCTCAAGGACACGGCGTTCCTCCTCCAGCCACTCCGCACGGGGAAAATCGGAGAGGTTGTCTAACGCATTAAGCACCACCGCGGTTCTCACCCCGGCGCCGACGAGCTCGGTCAATGCCTGCGCCCTTTTGTTGAGCCGCCACGATGACAGAAACAAACGCATCGATCGAACATTCTCCTCGGCACTCACCGATTCTTCGCGCGGCGGGCATCTCTGAGATACGGCAAACACGGTCCGTTTGGGCTAACTGCGACTGCGGCTCGACTTCTCCTGCTCGATCGTTGCAGGCCTAAGACCGGGGAACGTTTCTGCTCCGGTCAGTTCGCTAGCAGCGATCTTGCCAGCACCCGCGCCGGCGTGTGCTCGGGTTCCGCGCAAGGCAGGGCGCTCGTGGGGGGCGAGGAGATGCTCGTCGCGACACGAATGCGGGACTGGGGAGCATTGCGCCCGATGCTTGTCTCGATGATGTTCTCGGGCTCGTGCGCGACTACGCGCGAGCTTTCCCAGAGCGTGCCGAGGATGACCTGCCGCCCGCGTGGATAAAGTCGGTGAGAACTTCGAGTGTGCGGTCGACGTCTTCTTCATCGTTGTAGAGGTGGCAGCTGAGCCGTATGCGGTTCGCCCGGACCGAGGCCTTCACTCCGGCGTCTGCCAGCCGCTCAGTCGCCTCGTCAGGGGCGTCGAGCGAAACGATCGCCGAGTCGCCCGGCTCGAGCACGAGGCCTGTTCGGAGCCGGTTGGCCAGCGCCAGGTTGTGCTCGTGGATCCGTCCGAGCCCGACGGCTTCGAACAGTTCCAGCGCCGTGGCGGCGGCATGCCAGCTCAGCCAAGCGGGCGAGACGTCGAAGCGGCGGGCGTCGCTGGCGAGTCGCAGGGGGTTCCGTAGCAGCTGTCCCAGGGATGCTCGCCGGCGTACCAACCGGCGGCTAGCGGGACGATCCGGTCGCGTAGCTCGGGCGCGATCGTCATGAACGCGGTCCCGCGCGGGTGGCATAGCCATTTGTACCCGCCCGTCACCACGACTGAGAAACGCCCGGCGTCGAGCGGGAGCCAGCCGCACGCCTGGGTGGCGTCGACCAACGTCAGGGCGTCGTAGCTGGCTGCTGCGCTCGAGATGGCGTCCAGATCGGCGAGCCGTCCGTCTGCGGATTGGACGGCGGAGACGGCCACCAGGTCGGTGCGGTTATCGACCGCGTCGGCGAGCCGCTTCAGCGGGATCGTGCGCACGTCGCAGCCGGCGGCGAGCAGCGGAAACAGCAGCGAGGTGAAGTCGCCTTCGGCCGCCAGCACGCGTGCTCGGGGAGGCAGGGTCGCGGCGATGAGACCGACCATTGGTGAGACCTGGTGGCCGATCGCGACATCCGCCGCGGAGACGCTGTGCAGTCGCGCGAACGTGCTGCGTGCGCGGCGGACTGCCTGATCGCAGCTGGGGTCATAGCGTCCGGTCGCCCAGGCGGCAGTCACCGCCGACAGCGCTTGGAGCGCCGCGTTGGGCGGCAGGCCGTAGGTGGCGGAGTCCAGGTACACGCCCGTTGGCTGGAACTCGTTGCGTAGCACGCGGGTCCCATCGGCGGTGTCGTCGTAGGCCAGCCGCCCGTCGGGCAGGTCAAGAAACTCAGTTGTGCTCGCGGGAGTCGTGTTCATCGTCGTCCGTTCTGATTGCTCTTGGGGTTTGATTTCTTCGCGCCCGCGCCCCGCCGCCCGGCTGTGGCTACGGACGGGGGAGTCGATTCAGGCGCGTCGGTGCTACGCAGTCAGCGGAGTGACGACCAACTTATCCGCGACCCGGTCGGCCGCGCGATCCCCAAAGAGGACGCGCAGCGAGGTGAGGTGCATCGCCAGGAGCAACGGCACACCGACCGTGGGGATGATTGCGAGCGGCAGGTCAGCGTTCAGAGTCGCGGCCGGGTTCACGTGGACGATCTGCAGGAAGCCTGTCAGCGCTCCCAGGGTCAGCGCCGAGACGAGGTCTGCGATCCCGAGGAGGGTGAACCAAATGAGCGGCTTGGCCCGCGATCCCTCGCGTAGCTTGCGCGCGACCCATAGCGCTGCTATGCCAACGGCGATGTCACCAAACCCGGCGGGCACAGCGAAGAGCGCTGGGAGTTTCCCGAGCAGCATCGCTATCACGAACACGATCCCTGCTGCCCGGAACGAGTGCGGCGACAGCAGCCGTTGTTGAGCACCTGGGGCGGTCAGGGCTCGCCTGATCAACGGCGAACGGGTCAGCGCGAACAGCAAGCCGAAGAAGCCGAGCACTGCCAGTGGCAGCCAAGGGACGCCGTGCCCGAGGCGTGAGCGGTAGCTGCCACCGCCTGCGACCAGACTACTCACGGCAAGCCAGCCGCCGAACAGAAGGGCGGCGCCCAACCCCATCCTCGTCGAGACTCGATTGCCGAGACCGGCGGCGCGAGCGCCGCGATATAGCACGTATGCGGTCGCCGCGGCGATGCCTGTGACCTCCGCGTACGTCAGGGCCCACAGATATGCAGGTAGATGATTCATGTTGTGCTCTCTTGGGTGTGAATTGACTGTTCGGAAGCGATCGCTGTGCTGATCACCGCGGCCAGGAGCACGCGGCGCCCACGTGCGTGACGAAACGTGGTGAGGTTGTTGAGCATTTGCCGACTTCCTCTCTCTAGCGAGCCCGGGTGGGGTCGTCGTAGGGGTCGGAGCCGAGCTTGCGTCCCTGGGTGGGGTCGTCGTACGGCCCGGCGCCGAGCTTGCGTCCCTGGGTGGGGTCGTCGTAGGGGTCGGATCCGAGCTTGCGTCCCTGGGTGGGGTCGTCGTACGGATCCGATCCGATCTGGCGTCCCTGCGTGGGATCGTCGTATGGCTCGGAGCCGATCTTTGTTCCTTGCGTCGGGTCGAGCGGGCGAGCGTCGGTCGCTTCGCGGGCTCCGTCCGGCATGTCTGGGACGGGCGCCGGCCACTTTTCGCCGTCGTAGCGGTCCGGCTGGACGTTCGGGGCGATGGCGGTTTTCATGATGCGTTGTCTCCTTGCGCTAGTCGGTTGGTTTGATGCTTCGGGCCTGTGGGGGACCGCTCGTACGAGGATGTAGCGCGCCGTGGTTGGCTGGGTGGCGGCGCCTCTCTTTCTCCATTGCCGAGGGCGCCTGGCCGTGAGCTGCCGCGCTCTGAGGCGCAGCAGGGCGACGATGTCTGCTGTCGCCACAAACGGGTCGGCGATGACCCGGCCGTCGCTGAGCGACAGCGCTGCGACCGGGCGTTGGAGAAGTTCGCCGACCAGCGTCGACCCTCTCGGTGGCTCGGTCGAGTCGAGCTCAGCCAACCGCTCGAGCGCCTCCCGGTCGTTCGCCGTGGCGGGCCGTACCGCAATCGACGCGAACAACGGTCGCAAGGGGGTCTCACGGATCCGGCCGCGGGCGGCGGCGTTCAACTCCTGCTGGCGCTGTCGGGCAAGGACGTGGGTGAGGTGAGAATGCATCTTCGTTCCTCTCGGCTGCGGTGCTCTGTGGCTGGGTGTTTCTTGGTTTGATGTTTGGGTCTGCGGGGCGACCACTCGCAGGAGGATCCGGCCAGCTGGGGTGAGGTGTCATCACCCCGACCACAGTCACCCCGTTATGAGATGCGACGCGCCGCTAGAACAGGCGCAGCTGTCGGAAGCCCGCCCACAAAAGCCGATCGCCAGTGCGCGCTCGCGCCGCTGAGCGAACGCGTTGGGTCAGCGGGGCGAGCGTCGACGGGTCACGTCGCTGAGCCGTCGAGCGTGTCCGTCCAGTGCCCAGGATCGGCGGCCAGCGGCTGCTTAGCGCGAGCCACGGCGCCGCTGATCGGGAGACCTCGATGACAACGTCAGCGGCATCCTCTCTGGCCCTGCGGGAGCTGTCGTCGTGGTGGTCGGACCGTCGCCGGTCTCGTCAATCAGCGAGATTGGCGTCGGCCGTCACGCCGCTTGCGGCGCCGTCTCCCGGAGCGCGATCCGTTCGTGCAGCCGCCGCAGCGGACGGGGCGCCCACCAGTTGGCCGATCCCAGCAGTTCCATCAGCGACGGGACCAGTAAGGCCCGGACGATTGATGCGTCGAGCAGTACGGCGAGTGCGGTGCCGATCCCGAGTTCCTTGATGAACACGATCTGGGAGGTCGCGAACGCACCGACGGCGACGGCGAACAGCAGGGCGGCGCTGGTGACGATGCGCCCGCTCCGTTCCAACCCCAGCGCGACCGCCTCCGAGTTCGGCGCGCCGGCGTCGTGCGCTTCCTTGATCCGCGCCAGCAGGAAGACGCCGTAGTCGGTGGCGAGCCCGAAGCCGATCGCGAACAGCAGGATCGGCTGGGTGGCGTCGAGCGCGCCGACGCTGTGATAGCCGAGCAGCCCCTGGAGGTTGCCGTGCTGGAAGATCAACACCAGGATCCCGAACACGGCGCTCAGGTTGAGCGCGTTCATCAGGACGGCCTTGATGGGCAGGACGACCGAGCCCGTCATCAGGAACAGGACGATCAGCGTCGCGCTTACCACGACGGCGAGCACGGCGGGAAGGTGGGCGCCGAGGCTGTGCTCGAGGTCGAGGTAGGACGCCGTCTCTCCGGCCACGCCCAGGTAGTAGGGCGTGTGGATCGCGCGCACGTCACGCACGAGCTGCTCGGTACCACCGGTCAGCGGACCGTGCACCGGCGCGACCTGAAGCAGCGACGTCCCGCGGCTCGCCGGCCGCGCGGGCGCGACCGCGGACACGTCCGGCAGGTGGGCAATCCGCTCGCTGAGCGACCGCACTGCCGATGAGGACGCGGACGCCCCGACGACTACCTCGAGCGGCGTGGTGCGGTTGGGGGGAAACTGCGCGTCGAGCGTTGTCTGGACCTGGTGGGCGCTGGCGCTCTGGGGCAGCACCCGGGCGTCGGCGGTGATGAACCTGATCTGCGTGAAGAACGGGATGCCGAGCGCGATCAGCAGCGCCGCGCTCGCGACTGCGACCTGCGCCGGGCGCCTGGTGACGACCTGCGCGAGGCCGTACCAGGCACCGCTGCGGGCGGGCCGCGCGTCGCGTTCGGCGGCCCGCCGCAGCCTCTGCGGCGAGAGCGCGTTGACGCGCGGGCCGAGCACCGCGAGCAGCGCCGGCAGGACCGTCAGCGCCAGCGTCGCCGCCAGCAGTGCAACGATCGCGCCCGCGATCCCCATCGAGTACAGGAACCGCTGGGGGAAGATCGCGAGTGCGGCCACCGAGACCGCGACCGTCACCGAGCTGAACAACACGGTACGCCCGGCGGTCCGGAGGGTTCGGCGCAGCGCTGGGAGGCCGAACCCGTCGCGGGTGGCCTCCTCGCGGTAGCGCGAGACGATGAACAGGCTGTAGTCGATCGCCAACCCGAGTCCCAGCCCCGTCGTCAGGTTCAGCGCGAACACCGACAGGTCCGCGAACGTCGAGACGAGCCGCAGGAGGAAGAACGTCCCGAGGATCGCCAGTCCGCCGAGCAGCGGCGGCAGCAGTGACGCCACGACCGATCGGAAGAAGATGAGCGAGAGCAGGAAGATGAACGGGAACGCGAGCAGCTCGGCGTGCCCCAAGTCGTTGCCCACTTGCGTGTTTACCTGGGCGTTGGCGATCGCGTCGCCGCCCAGCTTGACGTCGTGCTGGGAGGAGAAGCGACTCTCGATCAGCTTGGCGTCGTTGGATATCTGCAGGTCCGACCGCGCCTTGAAATACGCGACCACGTATGTCGAGCTCCCATTGCGCGCCACCATCGCGGGGTCGTGCGTGGTGTAGAAGCTCTGAACGCTCGCCACGTCAGGCGCCTTGAGCTCCGCCGCGATGCTTTCGACTCGCTGTCGGGCGGCGGGGCTGCGCACGTCACCGCTCGAGATGAGCGCGATCACGCCGGGATCGATCTGGCGCCCGGTCGCGGCCTGGAAGCGGTTCTTCGCCTGGACGCTCTGCGTGGCCGGGTCGTCGACGCCGTACGGACTCAGGTTCTTCGACACCCCGGCGCCGAAGACGGCGGCGATCGCCGCACCGATCACCGCGACGAACAGCACGCGGCGTCGGTTGGAGTATACGAATGTCGCGAGCTTTTCGAACATGGCTATGACCTCTCTCTTTCTCGTGTCTGCCGATGTGCGCGCACCCTCGTCATGCGGGCACGACCGTTTCCACCAAGCCGGTGACGACGTCGTAGACATGCCCGGACACGGCCACGCGCTCCGGGATCGCGCGAGCCGAGCGGAGGCGCTCAACGTCGCTCCTCACGGTGGCTACGGGGTCGAGAATTGCGTGCTCCCGCAGGGTCGTCTCGTCGACGCCGATGCGCTCGGCATAGCGGCGACGGAACGTGGCGTCGGCGAGCGCTCCGCTTCCGCACTGCGTGTGGTGGATGACCGCGACCTCGAACAGCGGGCCGTCGGGTAGCACGTTCTCCGCGATCTGGCCGATGAACGCGACGTCGTTGATCATCTCCGGAGTCACATGACCGCCAACGTTGCGGACCACGACCGCGTCGCCGAGGGAGAGGCCCAGAAAGTGGGCAGGGTCGACGCGCGGGTCGAGGCACGTGACCACGAACAGGCCCAACCTAGGAAACACGACCGCGTCTCGGTGCCCGCCTTCGGCGGCGAAGACGCGGTTGCGCTCGAGTGCGGGACCCACGTTGGTGGAGAGTTCAATTCGATCATTGGCTTGCATGGCTAAGTTCGACTCCTTCGCGCGTCGCGTTCGTGTCAGGTCAGGAGGGTCCGGCCGCCTGGGGTGAGCTGACATCACCCCGACCACCGTCACCCCGGTGTGACCGCCACGCGCGGCCAGAGCAGTCCCTCACGCGGCGTCATGAGTCGCGTCACGCAGAAAGTGGCGTCGGCTGAGGCGCACGGCGGTGATCCCACGTCACCAGGCCGCAGCACAG
Source organism: uncultured Solirubrobacterales bacterium (assembly GCA_963810015.1). Taxonomy (GTDB): domain Bacteria; phylum Actinomycetota; class Thermoleophilia; order Solirubrobacterales; family Solirubrobacteraceae; genus Palsa-465. The sequence goes on along the minus strand of CAWEMC010000020.1, from coordinate 112,890 downwards.
ACCGACGGAGTCGGTCACGATGACCGGCACATTCGGGATCCCGACGCCGTAAGCCAGCCAGATTGCATGACCGCCGGTCAAGATGGCGATGAACGGGATCGAGATCTCCGGTGCCGAGCCAGCGCGCACAAGAGCGGCTGCCTGCAGAAGAGAAGAGAACGACCCAGCGATGCCGTACAAGGTCGCGCAGATCGAGACGACGGTCGCGCTGTCATGCCTCCGATTTTTGGGCGGAGGGCCCCAGCTCGGTCGGCCGAGATGACGGGAGCTTCGATGACCAGCCTGCCATGCCAAGAGGATGTGGCCAGCTGGGGTGAGCTCCCATCACCCCGTGCCCGGTCAGCTCAGGGCGACGCGCGTCTAGAGCAGTCCCAGCTCCCGGCCGCGCGCGACGGCGCTGGGTCTGCTTGACACACCCAGCTTTTGGTAGATGCGCTTGGTGTGCGTCTTGACCGTGTCGCGGGAGATGCCCAGCTCATCTGCGATCTCCCTGGCCGACAGGCCCGTTGGGAGGAGCCCAAGCACCGTTTGCTCCCGCGCTGTCAGCTCGTCGATGACGACTGGCCTCGCGCCGGACACATCGACTACGAGTCGCAGCGCGCTTTCCAACTGCGCGACCAGTCGCGGCGCGAGCGTGCCGGGCTCAGGAGAGCGTGAGAGCAGCTCACGCGCTTCGAGCACCAGCTCACGCGCTGCGCGGCGATCGCCCAGCTCGCGCAGCAGCTCGGCGAGCGTCGTCAGTGCGTACGACCACTCGACCAGGCCAGCGCCGCGCCGAGCGAGGCCGACCGCGCGTTCGAGCTCGGCTCGTGCCTCGGTCGGTCGCCGGTTGTGACGGAACAACCGCCCGCGTGCGACGTGGGCCGGGGTGCAGATCCAGTACTCCTCCAGACCATTTGCGCGGACCACATCGAACGCGGCTTCGATCTTGGCGCGGCATCCCCGCCAGTCCCCGCGATCGGCGGCAATAAGGGCGAGCCGTCCGAGCGAGAGCGTCGACACGATGAAGTTCCTGGAGCCGCCGAGCTCCAACGCCGCGTCGAACAGCGCTTGCGCGTCGTCGTTGGCGTCGGAAAATCGCGCTGAGGTGCCCAACACACAGGCCGCGAGCGAGTGCCAGATGGAGCTCCCATCCAGAGGCGCGAGTCTCCCAGCCAGCTGCTCAGCCTGACGCATGTCGCCGAGCAGCTGCCATGCCGCCGAGCGGACGACGGTTACTTCCTCCCCCAACGCCGCGTCATCACCCGGGTTGTTTGCCGGCGCCTGCGTAGCCAAGTCCACCCACCTCAGGACCTCAGCACGCTCGCCGACTGTTAGTGCCGTCCTCGCCTGGACCAGACACAAGCGGCCGTCGTTCACGATATAGCCGCGGGGGAGCCGGTCCATCCACCGCGCGACCGTTTCCCGCTGGCCCGCATTCGTGAACGCCAGCCAATGATTGTCAATCAGCTCGGAAGCCGCATCGAGCTCCCCAGCTGCCGTCAAGTGTCCGATCGCCTCGGACACCATCCCGGCATCGAGAAACCAACGCCCGGCTCGGTCATGGAGCTCTGCGGCGCGTCGCGGCTCTCTGCGCTCGAGCTCGTGCCGCAGCAACTCGCCGAACAGGTGGTGGTAGCGGTACCACTCATGCCCTGGGTCGAGGGGAATCAGGAAGTAATTCACGCGCTCGAGCCGGTCAAGCATCGCCCTGCTGTCTCGCGCGCCCGTGACGGCGTCGCACAGAGCGCCACAGAACCGGTCGAGCACGCTCGTGTGAAGCAGGAAGTCCAGCTCCGCCTCGCGTTGCTCACCGAGCACCTCGGCTGCGAGATAGTCGACCACCCGTCGATCGCTACCAGTGAAGGACGCGACAAAGCTGCTCGCATCCTCGCGCCCGCGCATCGACAGAACGGCCAAATAGAGGCCGGCTGCCCAACCCTCCGTACGGTCGTGCAAGCGTTTGACGGTGTCGGGAGACAGGTCGAGGCCATGCACGTCATTGAGCATCGACTCCGCTTCTGAAACTGAGAAGCGCAGCTGCCCAGCGTCGATCTCATTTAGCTGAGCTCGCGCGCGCAGCGTTCCCACCCGGAGTGGCGGCTCCACGCGTGAGGTCATCACGATGCGCAGCGTGGTCGGCAAATGCTCGATGAGCGAAGCCATGCCTTCGTGGATCCGCTCGTCTTCGATCGAGTGATAGTCGTCCAGCACAAGGACGAACTGCTCCGAGAGGGCGGCGAGCTCGTTGATCAGCGCCGGGAAAGCCTCCTCAACAAGGTTGACGCCCGGCGCACGCAACACCGCTAGCGAGGCTTCCCCAATCCCAGGCACCACGGAGCGCAGGGCCTCGATGACGTACATCCAGAACCTCGCGGGATCGTTATCGTCCGCCTCCAACCAGAGCCAGGCGATCCGTCGCTCTTCCCTTGCGGACGCCGCCCACTGCGCCACGAGCATCGTCTTTCCGCTACCAGCGGGACCGTACACCAGCGTAAGCGGTTGCGACAGCCCCTCAGATAGTGCGTCGATCAGGGCTTTACGGACTACGAGGCGAGGAGAGCTGGGGACAACGAGCTTCGTCCGCAGGAGCGGAGCACCCAGGTCATTGCCGGCGACCGCCACAGGCTCAAAGTATTGCGTGCGGACACTGCCCGGTCGCGAGGGCCGGGACTCATCCGCTGAGACGGTGGACGGTGGCTAAGCATCACGGCGGGGCCAGACGTGACCCCGTTGGGGGAGAGCGTCACCCTTACCGCACTGATAGCGAAGCAGGTCTCGGCCGGGGACAGCACGCCAGCCCTGAGGTTCGCCAATTGCGCGCTCTCGAACAACGCGGTGCTTGCAAGGTCGTTGCTAACGATCGGTGCCGGCGTGAAGTACGCAGCGATGGAGACCGGCTTCTGGTTTGGTCTAAACCCGACAGCGAGCCCTTAAGGTGCGCACGGCGCATCTACATAGGCATCGCTCGCTCGGTTGGAGTCGTACGCGTGAGCGCTTTCACCGGCACGCTCCGGCGCACGTGAACGCTAGAGCCGCGGCAGGGGCTCCCGGCGATGAGGGAGGGTTGTCAGAGGCTCGTCGGGCTCCAGACCCGAAGGCCGATCGTGGATCACGTTACGTGCTAGGAGTCATCAGCGATGAGCCGTAAGGCCGCTCGTTAAAGCGCGCAGCGGCTCGCGCATCCAATGGAGCTGACTGCCGAGATCACGCGGCAGCAGGAGCGATGGACCGTCCGCCGGCCATGTGGATTAACCTGAGGACGGTGTGAGCGTCCCCCGCGAAGAGCTGGACGAGCTAGTCGCGCACTGCATTGCCGCAGCGATCGACGCGGACTAAGACCGGAGGTGGCATGTTGATGAGCGAGCACAGGATCGGCACGCAGGAGGACTGGCAGGCAGAGCGCGACGAACTGCTGAGGGAGGAGAAGGAGCTCACCCGGCGCGGCGACGAGCTGGCCAGCAAGAGGCGCGAGCTGCCCTGGGTCCCGGTCGAGAAGGACTACCGGTTCGAGACCCAGGACGGCCCGAAGACCCTCGCCAATCTGTTCGGCGGCCGCTCCCAGCTGCTCATCTACCACTTCATGTTCGGGCCGCCCTATGAGGCTGGCTGCCCGGTCTGCTCCTCGATCGCGGACACGCTCGCTCCCCAGGTGCCCCACTTGAACGCCAGGGACACCACTCTGCTGCTCTCCTCCCGCGCCCCGCTGGAGACGCTCCTCGCCTACAGGGAGCGGATGGGTTGGGGGATCGATTGGGTCTCGAGCGGCGGCAGCGACTTCAACCGCGACCTCGGCTTCCTGCACACCGCGGAGGAGCTGAGGCCATTTTTGGAGGGCGAGATCCCGGCCACCGTCGAGCAGAACGCGCGCATGTGCGGAACAGACGCCGCCGGGTACGTCACCGAGGGACCGGGGCTGAGCGCGTACGCGCTGTCGAACGGGACCGTGTACCGAACGTATGTCACGACCGCCCGAGGTCTTGAGCCGGCGATGGCGTACTACGGCCTGCTCGACCGGACCGCAAAGGGCCGCCACGAGAGCGCCTCCGAGCCCCTGTGGGTAAGGCGGCACGACGAGTACGAAGCCGCTTCTTAGTACGTAGCACGTCGGACGCCGGACGTGTGCTTAGGCGCCGACCTGAGCTTGGCTGGTATCGCTCCTTTCGCGTGATTCCAGAAGCGGGTCCTCGGGATCCTGCGCGGTCCGACCTTCGGGGTCCGGACCCGATGACGAATCGTTCGGCACGCTGGGAACCCAGGTTCGCGTCGGGGGAAGCAAGCGCCATCCCCAGCGGTTAAGTTATACTCACCAGGTATGACTCATCGAATTGGAGCCAAGGGCCAGGTGGTGATTCCACAGCGGCTGCGCGATCGCCAGGGCCTGACACCGGGCACCGAGGTGGTGTTCGAGGAGCGCCCCGATGGCGTGTTGGTGAGGGCCGAGCCGGTTACGGACACGCTACGCGGCCGGTATCGGCGCAGCGGCATGTCCCGCAAGTTGCTCGAGGATCGGGCTGCCGAGCCGAGGTGAGCGCCTGCCTAGATTCCTGGGCGGTGCTCGCATGGCTCGATGGTGAGGAGCCGGCAGCCGAAGTTGTACAGCGCAGTCTCGACCACGGACGGCCTGTGATGAGTTGGATCAACCTAGTGGAGGTCGAGTATCTGGTTCGCCGGCAGCATGGCCCCTCGGAGGCCGAGACGACGCTGTCACGGGTGAGAGAATTGGTGAGTGAGGAGCTTCCGGGTGTATCGCGGATGCGCTCGGTCGCCGTTTTGAAGGGCGATCATCCGATCGCCCTCGCGGACTGCTTTGCGATCGCTACTGCGGCCGCCAACGGCGCGACGCTGATCACGGGCGATCCTGAAATCATCGACCGCGCCGAGCACCTTCCATGCCCGGTCATCGATGCACGCGTCCCACCTGATCCCGACACCGCTTGACCGATGCCGACGGCGGGCGCGTCCCTTATTCCGAAAGGACGCGCGTGCGAGCGAGAGGCTCGGCCGGAGCGGTGTACTCACGCGGCGTCGCGCCGGTTCGCAATCCACTCCTCGAGATCGCAGCGGCGGTAGCGCCAGTGCTTGCCGATCTTGAAAGCGGGCAGGACCCCGCGCCGGCTGAGGTCGAGCACGGTCGAGTGGCGGAGCTTGAGCAGCTCGGCCACCTCGTGGGCCTCGAGGATGCCGAACTCACCCATCACGTTGATCGACGACTCGTCCGTAGCCACGATCAACGCTCCGTCAGTGTGACCGAGGCGCGATGCCTGAGAGAAGCGGAGTTGAACGCCGTCAAGATCATGAGAAAGCGCGGAAACCGCGATATCTACTAGGTACTGGGCGGACAACCGAAGGCCTCGCCCAAATACGAGCCACCAGTCCGGAATCCGAACGTCCTTTCACACGACGGAATCAGCCCGACCCTCTGGGAGCGTCCTAGCATAAGGTTGCTGCCGACGGCACGACGGCGTGGTTCATGACGCGTTCGTAGCACCCGGTGCGATCACATCTGCCGGCACCTAACCGTCTCGTGCCGGACCCGACGCCCAAGCCGCGAGGCGATGCTATCGGCCCTAGCGTCGAGCCCCATCTCGTCAATAGGGCAACGGTTCACACCTACCACTAAGTCTCCGGTCGATTTGGCGTCCTTCTCCGCACTAAGTCAACAGGAATCCCTGCAAACACACTCTTTTCAGCCGCAGAAGGGCTCAAAAGTTAAGGGTTACCTAACGCGGAGTTGAGCCATCCGCTGCCAACTCCGCACTAAGTTCGTGAATCGCCGATGAATACTGGGGTTTTGACGCGAACGGCGCTCCGACCAAACGCGGAGTAAGCCCGACCTAATGCGGAGAAACCGCCACCTAGTGCGACCGGACGAAAAGAGGGTCCAGAGCATCCGGTAGCTCATCGTCGAGGAGCGCGGAGCCTCACCGCGGATCGGCCAAGAGTTCGCACGAAGCGGTCCATCGGGCCGTTATGCCCGTGCGTTCCGGACGTTCGCCAGCGCGCCCGGCTGCATCGCGAATGGCAAACAACAAGAATTAGTTAGGTTCACAGATTGCTGCAGCAGCTCCCTGCTCGCCGCGGATTCCTCCTGGATCTCGACGCCGACTCCGAGTCCCGGGGTTGTGACGAGAATGACCCGTCGGTTGGCGAGGGTGTTTGTTCGCATCGGGTTCACAACCCGACGAGCCGCCATGCCGGGGCCGAGCTAAGCGGCTCTGTTGAGCCGCTGATAAGCGTCGGCGGTGTACTCAGTGCGCGAAGCTGTCCAGGACTCGCGGTACCAAGGCTGGGAAGAGCGGCGCCAGCGAATCTCTGTGGCGAGGGTGCTGGACTTCGAGCAATTCTCCGCCGGCGCGTCAGACACAGAGGTCGGGCGCCTCGCCGAATCGATGGCACCCGTGTACTAGCTCGTTTGATGCCGGTTGTTCCTCTTGCGGAGTGGTTGCGTGCCTCGGTACGAGTCGCCGCGGCGGAGCCCCGACCAGGCTGGCTCGCGCGGGTCGTCGGGTTGATGACCCGACGATCGAGCGGAGCAAGGCAAGCGTGCGCCCTGGGTCCAACATAAGCACCCTACGTGCTACCCTACATGTGTGCGTAAGACGAGCGTTTACCTGACGGAGCTGGAATCGCGTCGGCTCGCCGAGCTGGCTCGTTCCGAAGGGCGGTCGCAGGCGGAGATCATTCGCGAGGCGATCACGGCGTATGTTCCGGCCGGGAACGGCGATGCGGACTTCGCGCTCGCGGCTGGCTTTCCCCGGATCGATGACGATCCTCGTCCGATCTCTGAGATCCCGGAGGATGAGCTGCTGGATGGCTTCGGCCAGTGACGCTGGTCATTGATGCGGGACCGCTAGTCGCCGTGGCCGACGAGCGCGACCCGCGCCGCGGCGAGATCCACGAACTGCTGCGCGCGGAGCGAGGCCAGCTGTTTATTCCGGCTCCGGTGACTGCCGAGATCGACTACTTGCTGGGTCAGCGCTTCGGCGCGCCCGCGCAGCGGGCGTTTCTTGAGGATCTGGCGGCGCGCAGATACGAGAGCCCCGGCCTAGATTCGGGTGATTATCAAGCAGCTCTCGGGCTAGACGGCCGATACGGCGATCTGAAGCTCGGATTGGCTGATCTGTCTGTGGCGGTACTCGCGCGCAAGCTCGGGACGCGCCGAATCCTCACCTTCGATCAGCGGCACTTCCGTGCCATCCGACCTCTCCAAGGCGGCAGCTTCACGCTGCTTCCCGCCGACCGCTGAGTCCGCCAGATATTGCGGCGGTCGATTCTCACCTAACCATCGTCGGGTTGGAGACCGAAGATCGACCCGAGCTGATCGGGGGCGAACGGTCTTGAGCAAGTGCGCGCCGTTGCTCTTCGCCGCAGGCGCGCAGCCAGGATCAGCGATCCATGCGGTGGTCCAACGTTGCACTGCGCTCGCTAGTCGAGATCGAACGCCGCGTGAATCGCGCGTGTCAGTTCGAGCTCCTGCTCGTCGAGCAGCCGGCCGATCTGCCGGCCGAGGCTTGCAGCGGGGATGGTCGTAATGTGGTCACAGGCGACGGCGCACCGCTCGTCAAGTCCGTTGGCAGGACCGCCTTGCACCTCCGTCGAGAGGCCACGGATTGTTGTTGTGATGGGAGCGACGGTGATCGTGTTGAGGGAGGTCTGACAAGCTCTCGAGTGAGCACGAGCACCGGACGCGACTTGTCTAGCCGCGCGAGGTGGATAGGCCGCATCAGTCGGCTAGCGGGAAACCGGCCACGTGCTCGGCGAGCCCGGCGAGTTCGCGATCAGGTCCGGTCGCCTTGAGGATCTCAGCGTCGCGAGCGGCGATCATGCGACGTCGTTCGCGCTCAAGGGCGCGCGCGACGACCGCGGCGCGACTTGGTTGCTCTCCGCTTTCCACGATCTGATCGACAAACGCGACGAGATCTTCGGTCAGCCGGACCGCAATCTGCTTGCTCATACCGAAGTGGTACCACTTTGGGAGCAGGAGGGTGTTCGCTCGGGCATCGGGTTGGGGACCCGAAGGGCGGCCCTCTGCTGCGCGTGTGATCGAGACGCTCGCTCATGGCGCGACTCCGCAGGTCTGCCGCAGACCCGGCGGAGAGCCATGCTGACGATCGTTAAGTGGCCCAAGCGATCGCGCGATGCAGCCAAACAGGAGATTGGCAGCGATCGTGCGACCCGCAGCGATCGTGCGACCCGCAGCGGACGAGCGTTTGGCAGGCCGTAAGCGCCCCGCCATCGCACCAACGCACCGGCCCCGACGCGGCACCACCGTCGCCCAGGCGCGCCGACGGCTGCTCCTTTGCGCTCGGTGGCGCTTGCTCGCGGGTGTCTTGACGGCTAATGCGCGAGGCGTAGTGGCGGCAACGGGGGCTGCTTGATGATCGATGCGACTGTGTCAGGCGCGTGTGGCTTTCGCGGGATTGCGCTCGTCCGTCCGAGCGTCGACGTTCCAGTTCCCCGCATGCGGTGCTGGAGCGTACGAACTCGATTGGTGTCAACGACCGTGGACGACGGCCTCGCGTAGCTGGTGCAGGGCCGCCGCTCGTGCCGCTGCCAGTGCCGGCGCGTGTTCGCTTGCCGCCGGGTTCGATCCAAACCCGGCGTGGCGATGTCGCGCACGCTTGGGTGATGGGGTCGATGAGCTCGCGCCCCCAGCGGCCGCCGAGCAGGACGACCGCTGGGTCGGTGAACGCGATCGCTGCTGCGAGCACTCCGGCGACGGCGCGCGCGATCGTGTCGTGGACATCGGCGGTGTCTAGCAGCGTGTCGACATCGATGGCGCTCGACCCGGGGCGGCGCAGGCCGAGGGTCGCGAAGACATCGATGAACGGCATTGCCGCGCCGCCCGGACCGGCGGTGATGACGTGGGCTATCTCGCCCGTGAGGCCGCGATGCCCGCGGCGTACCTCGCCATCGCTGACGACCGCGCAGCCGAGCCCCTCCCCGAGGTGCAGGTAGACGAAGTCGCGGCCGTGTTCGGCGCGTGCGGCCCAGTTGATGTCGTTGTCGACGGTGATCGGCCCGTCGACCAGGCCAGCCAGGATCGCGACGGGATCGAGCTCGCCGAGTAGGAACTGGGCGTCGGGGAGCTCGACGAGCCGGCCGGTCTCGCGGTCAACGGGGTCGGCGGCGCTGACCACGGCTAGTCGGACCGGACCGACGTCCTGTGCGACGGCCTGCAGCGCGGCCGCGACCTCGCCCGGCTGTGCACGGCGCGTGACGACGGCCTGCGCACGCGCGGTCACGTCACAGTAGACGTCGATCACTTCGGCGACGATCGCTTCTAGGGCGACGCTCGCGACGAGCGCGCGGCCGGCCGTCGGCCCAGCGCGTAATACGTCCCGACCCGGCCGCGGCCGGTGGTGTGCTCGCCTGTGGCGAGGAGGACACCGGCCTGCGCCAGCCGCCGCACGCTCTCTGACACGGTCGGTTTCGACAGTCCCGTCGCGGCGGCAAGCTCGGCCCGCGTCGCGCGCCGCTCGGCCATCAGTGCGCGCAGGACGTGCTCATCCGAGAGCGAGCGCAGCAGCCCGAGGGTCGGCTTGGTCGTAGCCATCAGAAAGTCTAGGAAGGACTCTTGCCTAAATGAGGACTTTTATACTCAATAGGAAGGAATCCTTTCTAGAAGAGGGGAGAGTGTGCCGCCGTATGTCCACTACCCAAGCCCCGTCCCTGCCGCACTGGGAGACCACACCCGAGGATGTCAAGGCCGCCACGCGCGAGATCAAAGCCGCGATCCGCGCGCGCATCGAGGCGTCCGGGCGCACCGTCGAGGAGGTGTGGGCGGCGGTCACCGAGCGGCTCACGGTCGAGGTCGAGGAGATCGAGGCGGCCAAGGCGCGCGGCGAGAACGTCTGGCCGGTCCTCGACTACCACGACATCGAGGGCGGCACTGTCTCACCCGAGACGCTCGCCTACCTCAAGAAGCGTGGCTGCCTCGTCGTCCGCGGCCACTTCGACCGCGAGCAAGCGCTCGGATGGGACCAGGACATCGTCTACTACGTCGAACGCAACCACTTCTTCGAGAACTACCGCGGCCCGGCGGACGATCACTTCGGCAGCGTCGGCTCCAAGCCCGAGATCTACCCGGTGTATTGGTCGGTCGCGCAAATCGAGGCGCAACAGAGCGACCGGATGGCCACCGTGCAGTCGTTCCTCAACCACCTCTGGACCCACCAGAACGACGGCGTCCAATGGTTCGATCCCGACCGCAATTCGATCTACCCCGAACGCATCCGCCGCCGCCCGCCCGGCACCACCTCGGGTGGTCTGGGCGCCCACCTTGACCCCGGCACGCTCGACCTGTGGATGACCGAGGCCTACCAGAAGGCCTTCCGGCACCTGTTCGATGGCTCGGTCGAGCGCTACGACCCGTGGGACGCGTCCTATCGCACCATCGGTCCCCAGTACCCCGGCACGACGATGACCTCGGTCTTCCGCGCGTTCCAGGGCTGGACCGCGCTGTCGGACATGGCGCACGACCAGGGCGTGCTGCACACCGTGCCGATCCCGGCGGCGATGGCGTACCTGATGCTGCGCCCGATGCTGTCCGACGTCGCCGAGGACGATATGTGCGGCACCGCCGTCGGCCAGGTCTTCCCTGCCAGCGAGAAGTGGCACCCGCTGCTGATGCGCGCCCTCGTCGGCATCCCCGACGTCCACGCCGGCGACTCGGTGTGGTGGCACTGCGACATGATCCACAGCGTCGCGCCCGTCACCGATCAGCGGGGCTGGGGCAACGTGATGTACATCCCCGCCGCCCCCTGGTGCCCGCGCAACGAAGCCTACGCCGCGAACGTACGCGAGGCCTTACTCAACGGCGACAGCCCGAGCGACTTCCCAGCCGAACACTACGAGCGCACCTGGCCCGACCGCTTCCAACCAGAGCAACTCAACACCACCGGCCGGCGCGGGCTCGGCATGAGCTAAGCCCTACAGTGCCGGATCCCGGGACGGTTCGCGGCCGGCGCCTGCTCTTGAGTCCCCGACGGAAGGCGCGTGGAAGTGCACCACCTCGAACATGTCGCTGCCGTCGGGGGTGCGGGCCATCACGACCTCGACCGTCACGTTCTCGAGACCAATGATCCGATCGATCCACGCGCCGCTGAACACGCAGGGCTCGCCGCAGTCCAGGCCGAGCAGCACGAGAAACCGGACTGTCTCGTCGAGGTCCTCGACGACAAAGACCGACGTGGTCGAAGTCGGTGACGCCGGGTCGATGGCTGTCGACTGAGGTCAAACGACTCGCTCGAGATCGCGGGCTGCCGGAGCCGTGAGAATATCGGCCGCGCGCCGTATCGCGGCGAGCCGCCGTATGGGGCACAATCCATCCGTGCGCGGGGCCAGACGTCATCGCTTGGTGGCATGCACTCTTGGTGCGCATCGATGACCCCCGGCATGGTTCGCTGGGGAGTCCTCTCGACCGCGCAGATCACTGAGAGCGTGATCCCAGGGATCCTCGCAGCCCGGGACTGCAGCCTCGCCGGCATCGCCTCCAGGTCGCTTGAGCGTGCGAATGCTGCGGCTATTCGGTGGGGGTGCACGGCGTATCCGTCATATGACGACGTGATCGCCGACCCGGCCATCGACGCCGTGTACGTCCCGCTTCCCAATCACCTGCATGCCGCATGGACTGTCAAGGCGCTGCGCTCGGGAAAGCATGTCCTGTGCGAGAAGCCGCTCGCTCTCTCGATCAGCGAGGTGGATCGGATCAAAGCGGCCGCGGAGTCCAGCGGGCGGCACGTGCTAGAGGCTTTCATGTACCGGCACACCCCACGCTGGCGGCGTGCAGTGGGTCTGGTGTCCAGTGGGGCTCTCGGAGAGCCGTGCATCGTGCGCATCGGGTTCGCGTTCTACGAGCCGACCGATCTCGCCTCCATCTGCTTCATGCCTGAAGCCGGCGGGGGCATCATCTGGGACATGGGGTGCTACGCGGCGAACATGGCGCGCGGAATCCTGGGGCGTGAGCCCGCCGAGGTGTTCGGCTTCGCCGACGTCCGTGCCGGCCAGCCCACCGAGACGACCGTCACCGGGGTGATGCGCTTCACTCGGCGGCTGTCGGCGCCGTTCTGGGTGAGCTTCGACTTCCGCAATCCCTTCGCGCAGGTAGAGGTCGTCGGGACGGACGGCTGGCTCCTCCTGCCCGGAACGGGCATGCGCCAGGAGCCGCAAACCAAGCTACTGCTGTTTCGCGGAGAGGACGAGCTTTACGTCGGGGGCGCGGAGCCGGTAGTGGAGACATTTGATGCTGTCGATCCGTATAGGCTCGAGGTGGAGGCCTTGGCAGATGCCATACGCGGGCGTTCGCCCCTGCCGTTCACACTCGGCGATGCGCGCGCCAACACATCGGTCCTCGAAGCGATGCACGCCTCGATAGTGCGCAACGCGCCCGCGCCGGTGGGGGGCTGAGGGTATCCCGTGCAGACGCCGGCTTCCTGTCGTGGTCAGGCCGGTCCCTTGCGCCACACCTGCACCGGGAGATGGGGCGGCAGGTACTCGTCTGAGTAGAGGACGACGTCGCTGCGGGCTGCGTAATCGATCTGGCTCAGGAGGAGCAGCGGAACGCCGACCTTCACGCGCAGCGCTGCTGCCACGTCGCGGTTCGCGGTCACCGCTCGCAGGTCAGCGATCCCACCGTCGACCGTGAGTCCGACGTCGCGCAGGATGGCATAGAGGGATTGCTTCTCCCGGATCTCCGCTTCCAGGCGTCCCACGTCAAGACCGTGCCGTTCGAGAGCGCGGACGGATAGGAAGTCGATCGTGCGCGCGACGGGCACGTCGTCCGCCGTTCGCACGCGTCGCACGATGACGACCGGCTCCTCGGGGTCGATTCCGAGCTTCTCGGCGATGTCGTCCTTGGCCGCGGCGGTGGACACCGCAAGGTCCCGGGTGCCAGGCTTTCCTCCGATGTCGCGCACGAGATCGGAGATCCCGTAGTTTCTGTTCAGCACATTGCGTAGGCGTTTGGTGTGCGGCACGACGAAGGTGCCGACCCCTTGATGTCGGGCGAGGAGGCCTTCATGCTCCAAGGCCGCGATCGCCGCCCGCAGCGTTCCGCGGCTCACGCCGAGCTGCCGAGCTAGCTCCGGCTCGGCGGGGAGCTCGCGCTCCAACGAGAGTGCCCCGGTCTGAATGGCGCGCCGGAGATTTGCTGCCACCTCTGCCACGAGCGTGCGGGGTGGGCGGATTGGCACCAGCGGCGGCGAGTCGGCTGATGGTCTCTCGGAGCTCTCAGATGTCGCCCGTTGCTTACTCATTACGGTCGGCGGCGCGCTCGGATGAGTTCGCGGTAATAGGAGTCACAGCCGGACCGCCCTGTTGACCGGGGTTCGCCGACGAGGCCGATGACCCTTCGGGGTCGGGGATGGCGACATGACAGGCTGCTTCGTGGTCGGCGCCCATGGACCGCAGGCGCGGCGTCACACGACTGCACTCATCGATCGCGTAGGGACACCGCCAGCGAAAGCGACACCCCTCAGTCGGGTTGACCACCTTCGGCGGCTCGCCGGTGTCGGCCTCGGTGTCGCTGTCTGGGACCTCCTCCCGCAATTCCGGTACGGCGGATAGCAGCAGCTGTGTATACGGATGCTTCGGACGAGAGAGGACCGTCTCCGCGGGCCCGCTCTCCACCAGATGCCCTGCGTACATCACGAGGATCCTGTCGGCGATGTACCGGGCGCTGGCGAGGTCGTGCGTGATGTACAGGATCGAGAGGTTCTCCTGCTCACGCAGCCCCGCCATCATGTTGAGGAGACCGATGCGGATAGAGACGTCCAGCATCGAGACCGGTTCGTCGGCGAGGATCAGCGTCGGACGAACCGCGAGCGCCGCCGCGAAGCCGACGCGCTGACGTTGCCCGCCGCTCATCTCATGTGGGTACTTCTTCAGCATCTCGGACGCGGGGTTCAGCCCCACCGTCTCGAAGACGCGCTCTGCCTCACGTCGTCGTGCCGTCCCGTCCAGCTCCGGCCGGTGCAGCTGCAGCTGCCGCATCACGCCATGTGAGACGCGGAACACCGGATGCATGGAGCTGTACGGGTCCTGAAATACCATCGGCACTTCGCTCCGGTACCAGAGCGCATCGCGGCGCGCTCGCAGACTTCGGATCGATCGGCCGCGGTAGCGTATGTCACCCCCCGTGGGCGGATAGATCATCGCGAGCAGGCGCGCCAGCGTCGTCTTGCCGCATCCACTTTCGCCCACGAGCGCGACGATCTCCCGCTCGTGAATGCTGAAGTTGATGTCGTCGACCGCGTGCAGGATCTTCTTGGAGAACAGGCCGCCAAGCCGGAAGTGACGCGTGAGGTCGACGACTCTCAGCAGCGGCTCGGTCGGCGTACCGGCGCTCGGGCTCTGATCGGGGTTGCCGTCCGTCAAGATGCCGCCGCGTCCGCGCGTTGTGCGTACAGCAGGCACCTCACATCGGCGCCGTGGACTGAGTAGAGATCCGGCTCACAATGAGGGCACTCCGGCATCACCTCGCTGCAGCGTGGATGGAAGCGGCACCCGGACGGCGGCGAGGTCAGGTTCGGCGGGGCTCCGGGAATGCCGGCGAGCGAACGGCGCGGTCCTCGCACCGACGGGAAGGCGTCCATGAGACCTCGGGTGTACGGGTGCAGCGGCCGGTCGAAGATGAGGTCCGTCGCCGCGACCTCCGCGACCTGGCCTGCGTACATGACCATCACCCGGTCGGAGTAGTGGCTCACCGCTGACATGTCATGAGTCACAAAGATGACGGCGAAACCGAGCTGCCGCTGCAAATCCTTGATCTGCCTCATCAGCGCCTTCTGGGCGACGACATCGAGGGCGGACGTCGGCTCGTCCATGATCACAAGCTGCGGCGTGAAGAGCAGGGCCATCGCGATCATCGCCCGCTGACGCATCCCGCCACTCAGCTGATGGGGGTAGCTCCCGAGATGGACGGGATCTATTCCGACCATGCGCAAGACCTCGGATGAACGATCACGGACTGCTGCGCGAGACATCTTCGCGTGCGCCTGTAGGGTGTCCGTCAATTGCGCGCCGATGCTCTTCATCGGGTTCAGGGCGTTCATCGCGTTCTGCATGACGACTGAGAAATCCCGCCAGCGGGCGTGGCGGAGCTGGCCCTTGTTCAGGTGCACCATGTCGCTGCCCTTGAAGACCACCTTGCCGGAAACGACGTGAGCCGGTGGAGCCAGGAGCTGGGCGATCGCGAACAGGAGCGTCGACTTGCCACACCCCGACTCGCCCACGATGCCGAGGAACTCGCCGTGGCCAACGCTCAACGCGAACACGATCGATCGCGCGGACGTCCGCCTCCGCCACGTAGTCGACCGTCAGGTCGCTGACCTCAAGCAGCGGCTCGGACACGACGCTTCCGCACAGGTCGCAGTGCCGGGTTGCCCACCTCGTCGAAGGCGTAGTTGAGGAGCGCGAATCCTGCACCCAGGAGCGCAACCGCAATCCCGGGCCCCAGGATCCACCACGCATTGCCCGCCTCGAGCGCGCCGTTCGATTGCGCCTGGTAGAGGATCGTTCCCCAGGTCAGCTCACTGCCGTTGGCCAGGCCGAGATACTGAAGGCCTGCGGCGAAACCCACCGCATACACGGCGACTCCGAGCAGCGACGCCGCGATCAGCGAGGTCATGCACGGCACGATCTCCACGAAGATGATGTAGGTGCGGCGCTCCCCGCGCACCCGCGCGGCCGCCAGGAAGTCTCGGTTGCGCAGCGACATTCCCTGCGATCGCAGCTGGCGCGCCTGGAACGCCCAGCTCGTGAGACACAGGACCACAATCAACGTCACAGGGCCCGGTGGCAGGTACGAGGCGAGCACGATCAGCAGCGGCAGCGTCGGAATGATCAGGAACACGTCGGTGATCAACGACAGCGCGCGGTCGCCGATGCCCCCGACGTAGGCGGCGGTCACGCCGATGATCGTCGAGATCAACGTGGCAACCACACCGACGACCAGCGTGATGATCAGGGTCAGGCGCGTGCCATAGATAACCTGCGCCCACACGTCTTGACCGACCAGCGTCGTCCCGAGCAGGTGCTGGGCGGAGGGGCCCTGGTCCTGCGCGTAGATGGCCGCCTGCGGATTGTCGTGGGCCAATACACCAGGGAAGGCGGCGACAAAGGCCATGACGAGAAGGATCACCAAACCGGCCATCGCCTTGCGGTTGCGCAGCGCGGCTCGAACGACTCTCCAGGCTCCGCCGCCGGCTCTGTTCCCGCTCGCCATGACGGGCGCCGCGACGGTGGGCTGCTCTACCCCGCTGGCCATATCAGCGCCCGAACCCCATCAGGCCTCCCGCGTCCGCGGATCGAGCACTGCCGTCGCGAGGTCTGCGAGCAGCACGCAGATCAGCACAGCGAGCGTGTAGAAGAGGAACAGCCCCTGCATCAGCGGCAGGTCGTGGTCGGTGGTGCTGGTGTAGAAGAGGTAGCCGAGGCCGGGGTAGGAGAAGGTGTACTCGACCAGAATCGCACCACCGAGGACGAGTCCGAGTTGCATCGCGAAGCCGGTCAGGTTCGGGAGGATGGCGTTTCGGGCGGAGTAGTCGAACATGATCCGCCAGGTAGGCAGACCCTTGGCGCGCGCCATCTTGACGTAGTCTTCGGAAAGGGTCGTGATCATGTTATTGCGCATGGAGAAGGTCCAAAGACCGGCGGTGACGATCACCAGGCTCACCGCAGGCAGGATGGCATGCCGGATCACGTCGCCGATGTAGCCCGACGAGAACGAGGCTGTCGCCCCGAGGCTCACGTTCCCACCCAGCGGCAGCCAGTTGAGGGTCACCGCGAAGATCAGGATCAGCAGCAGCGCGACGAAGAACACAGGGACGCTGGCGAAGACGAACAGGATCGGCGGCAGCACGCCATCGAGGCGGCTGCCGCGGAACCATGCGCTCAGCACTCCCACGAGCGTCCCGATGGCGAACGCCAGAACCGTCGTCACCCCGACCAAGCCGAGTGTCCACGGAAGCTTCTGGAGGATCTCGGTCGTCACCGGGACGCGCTGCGCGGTGAGCCCGAAGTGGCCCGTGAACGAATTCCCTAGGTACTGAACGTACGTGACGAACAGATTCTGGTGGACATTGACACCGAATTCGATCTCCAACGCATGGAGCGCCGCTGGGTTGACGCCGCGGAACGTGGCCAACACCGCCGTGGCCTCGTTGCCCGGCAGCACCCGAGGAATGGCGAAGTTGACCGTGAGAGCAGCCCACAGGGTAAGGACGAACAGGCCCAGGCGGCGAGTGATGTACCTCATCGCTCTACCGCCGGGGTCCTATCCGTACTCCGTCCGAATTCCCGCTCAGTTCAGGCCCGCTCTCATTTCAGCGGATACAGATGATCGAGGATCACACCGTTGTCCTCGAGGGGACTGTAGATGTTGGGCTGCGCATAGGGGTCGGCCTGGGTCGGCCATCCTCCGATGTGGCTGTTGTCGTAGGTGTACCAGACGACGCCCTCGGTCACCGGGATGAACGGGATGTCGTTCACCATGACCTGCTCGATCTGGTGGACGATCTGGATCTGCTTACTCACATTGGTCGTCGCCGCGTATTCCCGGAACAGCGCATCGGTCGACGCCGAGTTGTAGCGCGGATAGTTCGTCGAGCCGATGTTCCCGCTGAACAGCATGCCACGGAGTTCGTAGTAAGGCGTCGGCCCAGGCAACACGTAGGGTCCTCCGCTGCCCGCGTATGCGAGCTGGTAGTTACCCTTCTGCAGGTCGGTCGTGTACGGACCTGAGTTCTCGTCCTGGACCGTAGCCTGGATACCGATGGCCTTTAGGTTCCCGACGAGCACGACCAGCGAAGCGTCCCAGTCGGTATAGCCGCTGATCGTCTTGATCGTGAACGACAGCTTCTGCCCCTGGGCATTCTGGTAGATACCGTCGGACCCCTTGTGGAATCCAGCCGACTGCAGGAGCTGCTCGGCCTGAGCCGGATCATAGTGAACGGTGTTTAAGGCGCTGTCGTACCACTGTTTGTAGGTCGGCACAATGATGCCGGTCTGGTTGGCCGGCGGCTCGTAGTTGGTCTCTCCTCGAACCGAGATATCGCTACGGTTGATGGCCATCGCCATCGCCTTTCGCACGGCTAGGTTCTTCAGTAACGGGTTGGTCAGGTTGGGTACGAGCGAGACGTTGAGGATCGGCGGGAACCAGACATGGCGGTGCGCCGGATCCTTGGCGATATACGTGGTGTTGATGTTGGGGATGGGCTGGGCGCCCCACTGCGCTTGGCCCTGGATGAGGAACAGGTTGGTCTGGTTGTTGCCGAGGAAGGCTGGGTAGTCGACCTCGGAGATCTGAGGAACAGGATGGCCCGGCTTGCTCTGCCAGTACGACGGGTTGCGCAGGTACTTGACGTTGGTCTGGACACAGTTCGCCACTTTGTACGGACCGGTACCGACCGGGTTGCTGTCCGCGTATGAGGCGAGTTTGCTCTGGTCGAGCGAGCTCCAGATGTGCTGGGGAATGATCGGCGTGAGGTACGCCACGTAGTAGAAGTAGGTCTGAGCGGCGGAACTGAACGTGAACACGACCTGGTTAGAGCCCTTCACCGACACACTGGTGAGGGGACCACCATGGGGTGCCCAGATGGCGTTGAGGTCCATGGCGGGTGACGTTTTCATGGCGTTGAACGTGTAGGCGACGTCATTTGCCGTGAAGGGCGTCCCGTCGTTCCACTTGACCCCAGAGCGGATCGTGAAGGTGAGTGTCTTGTTGTTGTTGCTCCACGCTGACCCGGTGGCAAGCCAGGGCCGTGGCGGGCTGCCAGGCTGGAGGATGTTGATGTACTCCATCGGCTCGTAGACGAATCCGACCGACAGGACGTTGTCCGCAGGATTGAACGGGTTGAACTGGCAGCTCCATGTCGTGCCCAGGTAGCTGCCGATGACGAGCTTCCCGCCCACCTGTTCAGAGTTCTTCGCCGTTGTCGCGCTCGACGTCGGGCTCGACGTCGAGCCCGACGACCCGCAGCCAGCCGCCGCGACGGCAAGCGCGATCACCGATGCCAGCAGACCCAAGCGTTTCATCGTTAGTACTCCTCGCACATGGCCGGTTCCCGGCCGTTGGTTATGAACGTCGTCCCCGTGTTGTTTCGTGGCGTGTGACGCCGCCCTTCGAGCTGCGGTGGCTGATTCGAGGTACCTATCACTCCTGGGATCCCTCCTTGACGGTCACGAGGGGCCAGTCTGGTTCTGACCGGCCGGGGGGCAGCATCGCCTGGAGCATCACGTCGGCGAATGGCGGCTCGTCCGGATTTCGGCCGCGAGCGAGCGCAAGCTGATAGGTGAGCAGCTGCACAGGCGGCAGGAAGAGCAGCGGCGCGATCAGCGGATCGCCCGCTTCCGGCACGCGTATCAGCGCGTCGCTGCATTCCTCCACCGTCACCCCGAGCTCGGCCACGCACAGGCGATTCGCACCGAACCGGCCTGCGAGTCCCAACACTGACCGGTGAAGCTCTTGGTCGGCACGCGTGACCAAGCTCACATACAGCCACGACGCGTCCAGGATGCTTATTGCACCATGGAGGGCGCTACCCGTCTCCTCCCATTCGGTCACCACCCCGGCTGCTTCCTGGAGCTTGAGGGCTGCTTCCATGGCGACACCCTGGTTGCCGGCGGTGCCAGTGACAAGCGCCAGTCGATGACTATCGAGCCATTCACTCACGAGCCCTATGCCCTGCTCGGCATCTTCGACACTCGTCGTCAGGAGCTGAGGGACATCCGCGAGTGCCTGCGCCCGGCGGCCGGCTGCCTCATCTCCCGAGGGGTCGAGGGCGACTCCAAGCTGCATGAGCGCCGCGGCGGCCGCCGTGACGCTCTTCGTCTTGGCGTAGGCGCTTTCCGGCCCCTCGCCCGTGACGATGACGAAGTCGGCCGCCTCGGCGAGGAGGCTCGACTCAACAGCCGTCACGGCCATGCACGTGGCGCCGGCGGCCTTCGCCGTGGTCAGTGCGTCGACGATGGCGCCGCGCTCGCCTGACCGCGACACGAGCAGTACGAGGCTGCGGGGACCGAGGTTGAGCCCGGCATCGAGGCCGACCTCGGTGGCGACAGTGACGAAGACCGAAATAGGAAAACAGCGCCGGAGAAGCGGGGACGCCATTTGACTGGCCGTGTACGAGCTGCCGAGCCCCGCGACGATCACTTGATCGAAACGACCGCTCTCGACTGCGTCTATCAACTCCGGGGCCCGAGCCTGCACAGCCGCAAGGGTGTTCGCAACAGCATCGGGTTGCTCGCGAATGAAATCAAGCATGCGGTATGTCTTCGTCAAAGGCCCCTCCATCGGTAGGAACTCCGCAAATAGCGACCAGGAAACAGAATCAGGCTCGCGCTTCCGATCGCGGCTCCGAGATCGGGGAACGAAGACAGTTCAATGCTGTCCAGAACGCCGAGAAGCGATGGGTTCGAGAACTGCTCGAGCGCGTCGCGAGTGCCCTCCTGCAGGAGATCCATCGAGCCGGTGACGCCACCGGCGAAAACGATCAGCTCGGGAGCGAACATGTGGACGTACGTCGTCAGCGCAACCCCAAGAAAGAAGGACGCCCGTTCGAAGATCCGCTTGGCAACAGCGTCACCGTCGCGCGCCGCTCGAGCGACGGCTTCAGCGGTCAATTGCGACTCATCTTCCGCGATCGCGGCGAGCACCGTCTGCTCACCACGCCGTACAGCCCTGATCGCCTCGTTGCGAATCCCAGTGCCTGAAGCGAGAGTTTCCAGGCAGCCTCGCCCGCCGCAGGAGCACTTGAGGCGACCTTGAGTGTCAACGATGATGTGACCCGTGTCGCCGACCGTCCCCATCAGGTACTGGAGGAGCTCGCCGCCGACGACCACACCGATCGAGATCCCCGTACCGATCGACATGAGTAAGACGCGATCGCGCCCACGACCGCGGCCGAACAGGTGCTCGGCTGTCACCGCTGCGCTCACGTCATTGGCCATGGCGATCTCGTTTCCCAGGCGAGCAGCGAGAGTTGGTCGCATCGCGACTCCCTCGAGAGCAGAGAGGTTGTTTGCCCATCGCTGCACCCACTGAGGGCCGTCGACGAAGTTCGGCACCGAAATGCCGAACCCCCGCACACCGGAAGCTCCGGCCACGTCGTCCCTGAATGCGACGACCGCATCAGTGATCTCTTCGACGACCTCCTGGCCTGTGCCGTCGCGCGGCGTCGGCAGTACGGTGGACTCAAGCACAGCTCCGGTGCTCGCGACCAGAGCTAGCTTCAGCCGGGTCGCGCCCACGTCCACACCGATCGCCACAGCAGCCTTGTCGGACACAACCCGCGTGGGGAGCCGCCCGAGGTCGCGTTCGCCCGCGAGCCGAGACGCCCGGACTCCGCCGGCAGCAAGGTCGTGATCGTTGCGACCGCTCGGGCGAGCCGGCGTACCCTCGATGGACGCGATCAGCGACCGGGCGCTCGCTTCGAGATCTCCGCCGAGGAAGAGCCCTGCTGTCCCGCCCACGAAGCGGTCAGCTCCGGCGCGGACCAGGGTCGGGATGTTCGCGAGGCTCACGGCACCATCGACCTCGATCCGAATTCCCGAGCTCACGGCGTCGGCGAGAACGCGGATCCGCCGGACCTTCTCGACCACCTCCGGAACGAACGGAGCCCCGGCGAACCCGGGCTCGACCGCCATGACCAGGATGTCGTCCACCTCAGGGAGCAGATCGACGATGCTCTCCGGCGGGGTCGCGGGATTCAGGGCGATCCCCGGACGGACGCCGGCGCCGCGAATGGCCGCGATGCACGCCGACGGGTCCGACGCTGCCTCGACGTGGAAGAAGACCAGGTCCGAGTGTGGCGTAAAAAGGTGCATCACATCGTGTGGCTCCGAGAGCATCAGGTGGCACTCTCGGCTCCAGGCGGCGCGAGCAGGCATCTGCGCGAAGATCTCCACTCCGAGCGGGAGGTTTGGAACGAAGCGCCCATCGCCGAAGTCGAGGTGCGCGCAACGGACTCCCCCGCGTGCGAGGGCTTCGAGCTGGCTCGGGAGGGCGGCGAAGTCCGCGCACATCAACGATGCCGAGAGCCGCCCAAAATTGGCTGGCTCGGCGAACCTGCCGGTCGCTTCGTCGGTGCTTGTCGAGAGATTGGACAAGTGGACAACCCAGCTTTCGGCAGTATAATCACAGCGGCCGGTCCGGCGCTAGTGCACGCCGGGCGGCGCTGCGAGATCAGGCGCTCGAGGAGGACCCACGTGGCTGGCGGTCGCGTTCGCATCGGCATCATCGGTTCGCAGTTCGAGGCGGATGTGCTCGCTGCCGCGGTCAAAATGGGCTGCCACGGCGAGGTCATCGCAGTGGCATCCCCGACCGATGGGCACGCCGAGGCGCTCGCGCGCCGACATGGGATTGCGACCGCCACCCAGGACTACCGGGAGCTCCTTGCCAACCCCGATCTCGAGCTCGTCGCCCTCGCCGTGCCGAACGATCTGCACTGCGAGATCACGCTAGAGGCGGCCGCGGCCGGCAAGCATGTGATGGTCGAGAAGCCACTGGCGCTAACGCTTGACGAGTGCGACCAGATGATCGCCGCATGCAGGGCCGCCGGCGTGCATCTCTTTTACGGCGAGGAGCTGTTCTTCACGCCCAAGTACGCGAAGGCCAAGGAGATGGCCGATCAGGGCGCTTTCGGCTCCGTCTTTCTCGTCAAGCAGTCGGAGATGCACTTCGGGCCGCACGCCGACTGGTTCTGGGATGTCGAGCGTTCCGGTGGTGGCGCTTTCATGGACTTGGGATGTCACGGTCTGGCGTTCTGCTTCTGGTTTCTCGGCCGGCCGAGGCCAGAGGCGATCACGGCGCACATGGGTACGTATGTGCACGGGGCTCGCACACGCGGCGACGATCATGCGTTCGCAATCGTTGAGTTTGCCGGCGGAATGCTTGGCCACGTCGAGAACAGCTGGGGACGCCGAGGGGGCATGGACGACCGCATAGAGGTCTACGGCGCCGATGGGCACACCTCCGGCAATCTTCTGATGGGCAACGCACTGCCCACTTACTCCGAGCGGGGCTACGGCTACGCTGCCGAAAAGGCGCCGACAACGAGAGGCTGGAGCTACCCGACGTTTGAAGAGCTCTGGAACTATGGATTCCCTCAAGAGCTCGATCACTTCGCACGGTGCGTGCGGGGACTTGAGACGCCATCTGCGACCGGCGAGGATGGACGCGCTGTACAGGAGCTGCTCTTCGCCGGGTACCAGTCCGCCGGGTCTGGACGCCGGGTCACGCTTCCGTTCGACCCGGGCTCCACGCCGAGGCCGGTCGACCTGTGGTTCTCGCCGCTGCAGCTGAGTGGCGATGCGGCGCGGCAGAACGTTTGAATCGAGCGAGTCCCCTCCACGTGATTCTCAGATCCTCCGCTACGAGACACATCCGTGCCCGCTTGGTTTCTGTGAAGAGCAAGCCGGTTGAGAACGAGTTCGACTCCAGTCAAATCAGACCGTTGTCCACACGCGATCGAGAGGTGCGCGGTCGTCACGCCTCTGCCGCGACCAATCGGATCGACACAGGTCACCTGTCGCCTCGCGGGCGGCGAGACGGAGGACGTGTCCAACGCGGCCGGCGCGGTCGCGATCGCCAACAGCCGACGCCATGAGCTCCGCTCGTACGGGCCTCGCGCCCGGGTCAGTCGACCTGGTGATCTTCGACTGCGATGGCGTCCTCATCGACAGCGAGCGTCTGGCGGTCAAGCTGGACGTGCTGATGCTGCGCGAGCTGGGCTGGCCGATGAGCGAGGCGGAGGTGATCGAGCATTTCGTCGGGCGCTCGGACCGCGACACCCGGGCCGCAATCGAGGCACACCTTGGCCGCAAGCTGCCCGACGACTGGCAAGAGCCGTTCGAGCCGCTCTACCGGCGGGTGTACGCAGCCGAGCTCGCTCCCGTCGACGGCGTGCTGGAAGCGCTCGACTGCATCGCATTGCCGAGCTGCGTCGCGTCGAGCGGTACTCACGAGCACCTGCGTTACACGCTCGGATTGACGGGCCTGTACCCGCGGTTCGCGGGGCGGATCTTCAGTGCAGAGGACGTTGCCAGAGGCAAGCCCGCACCCGACCTGTTCCTGCACGCTGCCGAGCGGATGGCAGCCAAGCCGGCCGGCTGCGTGGTGGTCGAGGACAGCCGCTCTGGTGTTGAAGCGGCGCGCGCCGCCGGCATGCGCGTTCTGGCCTACGCCGGTGGGCTTACTCCCGCCGAGCTCCTGGACGGGCCGAACACGATTGTGTTCGAGGACATGCGCGAACTCCCAAGACTACTCGACCATTCCGACGCCTCTGCGCTCAGGAGACCGTGAAGCTGAACCCTGTAGCGCTGCGCGGTCACGGGCGCTGGCAGACCAAACGATGCGGTTCTGGAACGGCCCCCAAGCTTCCGATCGTCGATCGAAGCTGACCCGCGACCATGCCCGATTTGTCGACCATCGTGGTTGCGAACCCCGAGCTATCGATGGCGCCTTGGTCTCCTCGCACGCGGCCATCCAACGACCGAAGCCGATCCGTTATGATCTCCGCGTCGGCGTGGCTGGACGCCATTCTCCGAAGCCCACGGCTTCCAGCTGAAGTGAGCGCCCCTTACGCAGAACGCAGGTCCATCGTTTTGGCGAAAGCGAGCACGAAGCTCTGTCCTGCCGATCAATTCGGCCCCGGAGCGTCAGAACGCGATCGTGGCTCCGCCCGTTCTCTCCATCTGATCCTGCGGCCCGTTGTCGAGACGAGCAGCCGAGGTGGGAACCGAGCCTGGACCCGTGGACGTCTCGAGAGGTCGGCATGGAATATATGAGCTGTCCGCATTGCGGGCTGCGTCTGCGGTTGCTTGCCCCTTGGATGGCGTTGATGTCGTGCCCGCGAGCGGTTGAAGGTCGAAATGGTCATCAGCGACGACAAAGAAGCTCGCTCCTGGCCACGCGTCCTCCCAGACGAGCCTGAATAACGACCATAAGCCTGGCCATCCGGACCCTTGTGCCACACGTGGAGTTGAGGAGGGGCTAGCCCCCTTTCGGCACTTGAGAAGCGTTACGTGTGCCGTGGGCGTCGATCAGGTGAGTGCTTTCACCGTCTGGCAGCCGGTAGATGCAGAAGCAGTAGCGCGCCGGTCGCTGGTTCGTCATAGGCCACGCCGAGCGGCTGTCTTGGTGGCGGGAGGCAGAGCAAGCCGCCACGCGCTGGCGTGCTCTGGCGCTGGAAGTCGGCCTGAAGCGCGCGATCGGGCAACCTGCTGCTGCGGCTCGGGCGGACATGTTCATCAGCGTCTGCTGCACCTCGGTACGTACGCGCGCGACCACGAACGCAGCATCGGTGGTGGCCAGGTGCAGGACCACCGCCGCGGAGGTGGGACCCAGCGGATGGGCGTCATCGATCGTCAGGACAAAACGCGCGACCCTGCCAGATAGCTGGGCACCTGCGCGCTGCAGGAGGTCGAACGATCATTTGGGCGGACGCTCGTTAGGGATCACCCCAGCCAACGTCTCGAGTGGCACGCTCGCGGCGTCCGACCCCCAGTCAGCCGGTCCTCCATATGACGCGATCGCTTAGTGCGAATCCGGCCCCCGAAGAAGGCGATCGTGCGGAACCGATCGTGGTGTCGCAGATATCCCGACACGCAGACCAGGACGTATCCCAGCGTCCGTCATCGAGCGCCGCCACCTGCTTGACCGGTACAACGATGCTGCGACGGCGGCTAGTGGGGCCCGTCGGGTTGAAGACCCGACGAGCCAGTGGTTCATGCGGTCTTCGCACTGTTCTAAGACAATGCGCGTACGGTTGGCGGCGAAGGAAGCGCACACGGTCGGCGTCCGGACTTCCTTTCCGTTGACCGCGAGCATCTGGATGAATCCGGCAGACCTGGGAAGCACAGGTCCGCCAACGCGCGCGGCGCCACATGCCGACGAGCGCGAAGTCCGCAAGCAGGCTGCGTCCCTCGACGGCGGGACGCGTCGATTCGTCCCGATACGGTCGTGGGTGCCCGTCTACCGATCGCCAAGGCGGGCGAGGGGGATCCCCGTGAGGGACCTCTGCCTGCACCTCGGCTAGGGAGTCGGCAGGATCCGGTACCCAAAGAGACGTTTCGCCTCATCAACAAGTTCATCGGATATGGAGCAGTCGGCAAAAGACGCCGCGGCGGGATTGCCGGCGGCAGCGGGCTCACCAGCTTCACGGAATAGCGCGACGCCGTATAGCTTCTGCGCTGGGTCATGGCGCACGAGGTAGCGAATACCGTCGAAACCGGCGGTGGCCGCGTCGACGGCGAACGAGTGGCTCTCGCTGTACTCCTCGTTGGCTCCGATCGACGCCGTGATCCCGAATTGCAGAGCCCGACGAGAAGTGACATCTGCGAGACGGGCGCGCGACTTTGAGCTTTGCGTGGTCGAGCCAGACGAGGTCGGGGGCGTGGGTGTCGTCGGGGTAGCCGATCAGGCGCCCGTCGGTGAGCTCGAACTGGTGTATGTGCGAGAGATCCCAGCGCGCGAACGCCGCGTTGATCGCGTGCGCGAACTGCTCGAAGGTGTGGGCTGGCCCGACGATGAACACGCGGCCTGGTGTGGGGTCGCAGTCGATCCCACGCCCGCCGAGGAGATCGACTTGGATCCGCAGCCACGTCCGGGCCATCGAGCGGGCAGCCTAGCCGCCTTTGAGACTGGCAGTCGCTCTGTTGGCTAGAGCGTTAGCTTGCCTATCGCCAAGTGCGAAGCAATCGGTACGGGGCGTGATCGGGACTCGAGCGCCGGTTTGGTAGAGGTTTCCCGCGCTAGGTTTCACACCAGCCGACCGGCTGACCAGCGGAGGAGGGTTGCGAGATGGAGATGATGAGCCCGCTCGACGCGTTGTTTCTGGACGTCGAGGACGCGGTGACGCACATGCACATCGGGTCGGTGGGCATCTTCGAGGGCCCTGCGCCGGGTCCGGGGGAGGTGCAGTCGGCGGTTGCCGCTCGGTTGCCGCAGGTCCCTCGATATCGGCAGAAGGTCAGGTTCGTGCCGCTCGCGCTCGGCCGCCCGGCGTGGGTGGACGATCCACATTTCAACCTCGAGTACCACGTGCGGCGCACGGCACTCCCGGCGCCCGGTGGCGATGAGGAGTTGCGTAACCTGGTCGGGCGAGTTATGTCCCAGCAGCTGGATCGCGCGAAGCCGCTCTGGGAGATGTGGGTCGCGGAGGGGCTCGGCGACGGCCGCTGGGCGGTGATCTCAAAGGTGCACCATTGCATGGTTGACGGGGTCTCGGGGACGGACCTGATGACCGTGATCCTCGGCAAGGACCGTGAGGCGATGGTCGCGGTCGATGATGGCTGGGCGCCGGCGCCCGAACCGAACTCGGCCGCGCTGGTGACTTACGCGCTGGCGCAGCGTGCGGCCAGTCCGCTCGAGTGGTTGCGGAGCGGGCTGTCGGCCGTGCGCGGTCCGCGCCGCGTTGCTCGACAGACCGTCGACGCCACCCGCGGCTTGGTGAATCTGCGGATGCTTCTGAGCCGCAACCCTTCCAGCACGCTCAACGGTCCGATCGGCCCGCACCGACGTTGGGGCTGGGCGAGGGCGCGGTTGGTGGACATCAAGCAGATCCGCGCGTTTCACGGCGGCACGATCAACGATGTCGTGCTCGCCGTGATCACCGGTGGCTACCGGGAGCTCCTGCTCAGTCGCGGCGAGACCGTCCAGGGACGCGTTGTCCGCACGCTCGTGCCCGTGTCGGTTCGCGCCGATGATGCGCATGGGATCTATGACAACAAGGTCTCTGCGATGTTCGCGGAGCTGCCGGTCGGGCTGGAGAATCCGGTCGAGCGGGTGCATTCCCTGCACGAGCAGATGCAGGATCTCAAGCAGTCGGGTCAGGCGGTCGCGGCCGAGCGGCTGACTGCGCTCGGCGGGTTTGCCCCCGCGATGCTGCTGGCGCTCGGAGGGAGAGTCGCCACACGGCTGCCGCAGAGCAGCGTTAACACCGTCACCACCAACGTCCCCGGCCCGCAGTACCCGTTGTACCTCGCGCAGCGGCGGATGCTCGAGGCGTTTCCGTTCGTCCCGCTGGGAGGCCACGTGCGGGTAGGCGTCGCGATCTTCTCCTACGACGGCGGGATCAACTTCGGCGTCACCGGCGACCTCGACACGGCCCCCGATATCGGGGTGCTCTGCCGCGCCATCGAACGTGGCGTCGCGGAGCTGCTAGACGCGCCATCGCCGAAACCTGAGAAGCCACGAGCCCGCGCGGGCGCACCACGCTGAAGAACGCTGCAGATCGATCGAGTGGTGGGAGCCGCCGTGTCACGTCCGACGGGCTCGCGAGCGACCATCAGACAGACGGTCGTCGGTCGAGGCTAACGTCGGCGATATATACAGCGCCGCAACGGTCTGCCGCCCTCTGCCCGGAGTTGACCCGATCTCGCGACCGACCAGACTGGCCTCAGTCCTGGACCTGGTTATGCGTGGCGGCCGAGTGGGGCCACGGCAGCGGCTGGCTAAGCAACGGAAGTTCGGCGCCCGTGAGCCCGGCGGCACAGGGTAGGGTCCTGCCGAGCGACGACGTTCGGGTGCTTGTCGGACGCCATGCTGGCCCGGCAGACCGCGAGGCTGCTGAGGGTCGAGTTGGCCGCGACGACTGGGCGGCACATGTTCGTCGGGAGTTCGTGGTTGCAGTAGCCTTGGATGGCCTCCAGGCGAGCTGGCTGGTGCCGGGGCAGCGTAGCGTTGCGATTCGCTCGCCTGCCGGGCCAGCGGGCTCGGCTGATCGGCCGGCGCGCGAGATCCTTTGGCGCTCGACTGCTCGCGGTAGGCTGGCTTGCCGCATGCGTGCGCGTCGCTCATGTCTGTCGGTCCCCGGCTCCTCCCGGCGGATGTTGGCCAAGGCGGCCGGCCTGCCGGCGGACGAGGTCGTGATCGATCTGGAGGACGCGGTAGCTGCGTCCGCAAAGGACGAGGCACGGGCTGCCGTGGTCAGCGCCCTCGCCGAGGGCCAAATGGATGGGCGGACGGTTGCCGTTCGCGTCAACGGCCTGGAGACGCCGTGGTGTCATCGGGACATCGTGGCGTTGGCCGATGGCCCGGCGGCCGGCGCCGTGACATCGCTCGTCGTTCCCAAGGTGCAGGCACCCGAAGACATCGTGTGGGTGGCGCGACTGCTCGACGCGATCGGCACCGGCGAGAAAGCGATCCGCTTGCAGGCGCTGATCGAGACGGCGGCCGGGCTGCGCCGGGCCGGCGACATCGGGCAGGCAGGTCCTCGCCTGGAGGCGCTGATCCTCGGCTATGCCGATCTGCGGGCGTCGCTGGGCCGACCAGCCGACGATCAGGAACCGCCTGACCGCTGGAGCTTCGCGCAGGAGACGGTACTGGTGGCGGCCCGGGCCGGCGGGTTGCAGGCGATCGACGGGCCGCACCTGCGGGTGGGCGACGCCGCTGGTCTGCAGGCGTGGGCGGCGCACGCTCGCACGCTCGGATACGACGGCAAGTGGGCGATCCATCCGACTCAGCTGGACACGCTCAACGCCACGTTCTCGCCCACCCCGGAGGAGGTTGAGCGTGCGCTTGGCATCGTCGCGGCCTTGCAGCGGGCGGAGGCCGACGCTGGCCGTGGCGCGGTGATGTTGGACGGCGAGATGGTCGACGAGGCCCTGCGCAAGCAGGCGCTGGGGGTCGTGGCGCGTGCTCGCGCGGCGGAGTTGCGCGGCGCGCCAGCGCCGATGGCGGGCGCATGACCATGGCAGGATCGGCGCCGCGGGTGCGGGTGGGTGGGCCGTGGTTCGAGGATTTCGCGGTCGGGCAGGTCTTCGACGACGCTCCAGCGCTCACGCTCGGTGCCGGCCATGCCGCTCTGCACCAGGCGATCGCCGGCGACCGGCTGCGGCTGGCGCTGGACGAGCCGCTGTGTCGCCTCGTGACCGGTCGCGACCGGCTGCTGGCGCACCCCAACCTGGTCTGCGACGTCGCTATCGGCCAGTCCACAGGACCGACGCAGCGCGTGCGCGGCAATCTCTTCTATCGCGGGCTGGTGCTCCAGCGCCCGGTGTTCTTGGGGGACACGCTGGGCACGCGCACCGAAGTGGTGGCGCTCAAGCAGAATCGGCCTCGCGAGGGCGCACCGGCCACCGGGCTTGTGGTGTTGCGGATCCGCACGACGGATCAGGACGATCGGCCGGTGCTGGACTTCTGGCGATGCCCGATGCTGCCCTTGCGCGACCCGGACATGCGCACCGGCCATGCCGACGCGTTCGATGCCATTCCGGCGGCGCTGAATCGCGCCGCGGTGCGCGCGGCGGCGCCGGCGGGTTGGCGCCTCGAGGCGCTGCGGGCGCGGGCGGGGGGTCCGGCCGCCGCGGATCTGGCCCCCGGCGCGGTCTTCGACTTCGAGGGCGGCGAAACTGTGACCGCAGCCCCCGAACTGGCACGGCTGACGCTCAACGTCGCCACGGCGCACACAGATGCCACGGGCAGCGCCCATGGCCGGCGTCTCGTTTACGGCGGGCACACAATCTCGATCGCGGCGGCGCACGTGACGCGCGCGCTGCCAAGACTGGCCACGATCGTGGCCTGGTCCGGCTGCGATCATCTGGGTCCGGTCTTCGAGGGCGATGTGCTTCGCACGGAGCTGCGCGTCGAGGGAGTCGAGCGGTCGGCGGACGGCGGGCTGATCGACTTGCGGGCGTTGGTGTCTGCACAT
Organism: uncultured Solirubrobacterales bacterium; assembly: GCA_963810015.1. GTDB lineage: Bacteria > Actinomycetota > Thermoleophilia > Solirubrobacterales > Solirubrobacteraceae > Palsa-465. The sequence goes on along the minus strand of CAWEMC010000020.1, from coordinate 82,258 downwards.
CGCCCGGATGATGAGGAGGCGCCCGTCCTGGACTGGCGCTTCGTGGCGCTGCTGGCCTGAGTGGGCCATGCGAGGAGGTTCGCGATGAGCGGGATCCTGGAGGGCATGCGGGTCGTCGAGGGCTCGGCCTTCGTGGCCGCCCCGCTGGGCGGGATGACGCTGGCCCAGCTCGGGGCCGACGTGATCCGCTTCGATCCGATCGGCGGCGGACTGGACCGTGGACGCTGGCCCATCACCCGGGAGGGACGCAGCCTGTTCTGGGCCGGTCTGAACAAGGGCAAGCGGTCGATCCAGGTCGACCTCACCTCGCCGGCTGGCCGCGAGCTTATAGCCGACCTGATCGGCGCGCCCGGACCGGACGCCGGGCTGTTCCTGACCAACTTCCCCGCCCGTGGGTGGCTGGCCTACGACGCACTGGCCGCCCGTCGGCCCGACCTGATCATGGTCAACATCACGGGCAACGCGGACGGCTCCTCCGCCGTCGACTACACCATCAACCCGGCCACCGGTTTCCCCTGGGCCACTGGCCCGCGCAACCTCGGGGTCCCGTTCAACCATCTGCTGCCGGCATGGGACGCGATCACCGGGGCGCTGGCGACCACGTCGCTGCTGGCGGCCGAGCGCCACCGCGCGCGTACCCAGGCCGGCCAGTACGTGCGCGTCGCCCTGTCCGATGTCGCCTTCTGGATGGTCGGCAACCTCGGCAAGATCGCCGAGGTGGAGATCAACCGCCACGAGCGCGTCAAGGACGGCAACTACTTGTACGGCGCCTTCGGGCGCGACTTCCGCACCCGCGACGGGCGTCGCATCATGATCGTCGCGCTGACCGGCCGCCAGTGGGCCAGTCTGGTCGCGGCCACCGACCTCGGCGAGGCGTGCGCCAGCATCGAGAAGATGATGGACGTCGACCTTAGCGACGAGGGCGGGCGCTTCACCGCCCGCGAGCTGATCGGAGCGACACTCAGGCCGTGGGTGCTGTCCCGCTCGATAGCCGAGGTGCGCGAGATATTCGACACCCACGATGTCTGCTGGGGCCCCTACCAGACCTTCACCCAACTCGTTGAGCAGGACCCGCGCTGCTCGCCCTCGAACGCGCTGTTCGCCAACGTCGAGCAGCCCGGGATCGGCACGTACCGAATGCCCGGCTCGCCGCTGGTCTTCGGGGCGGCCGAGCGCCTCGCGCCCCAGCGCGCGCCGACGCTGGGCGAGCACACCGAGGAGGTGCTGGCCGACGTGCTGGGCCTCTCCGACGCCCAAATCGGGCGGTTGCTCGGCGATGGCGTGGTGGCCGGCGCGGCCGCGATCACGGACGAGTAGATCGTGGCGAGAACAGGCGTTGTCGAGCGACGGCCTTGAGCGTCCAACGTACGCGTCGCTAAGTACCGCATCGCCACCGGAGTAGGCGCGCTCACCATCCGGAGTCGCCTCGTCTCCGAGAGGAAGCGAAAGTCACGGACCGCGAACCCCGCCGGCGTGGTGTTCCAGAGCGTGCATATGCACTGCGAGCGCCGTCGTTTGCTCGACGCCGAGCAAATTCCGGTGGCTCGTGCCTTCGCCCGGAAGGAGCGGCCTCGCGCGGCCAGCGCCGCGCGAGTCGGTATCGCGTGGCAGGAGCGGCTGCGGGACGAGCTGGGGGACGAGTGCTTTGCAACGCTTGTGATCGCCCGCGCGGCCATGCAGGGTACCCGCGGGGTCACGCAAGCAGGACGACCCGCGGCGGCGGTCGCGGTCGTGAGATTCACATATGTCAGGTCCGACGGCGCAGAAGCTTGCCTACTCAGCGACGATTCTGCACGCCTCCAGGCCAGCCCGGGATTCGGCGACCTGTGAGCTTTCGGCGGCCACCGACCGGTTGGTCGGGACGCTCGTAGTCACGCGTACTCAACGACGAATGCGGGTCTGGCCGAGAGTTCGTGTCCTGCTGGTTCGTTCAGGGCGCTCACGCCCGAGGTCGAAACAACTCGCCCGATGCGCTGCTTTGGTGAGCTCAGCGAGCCGGCGCCTACGCAACGTTAATCGTCCGAAGCTCACGTTCCAATTTCCCCGGCGATTCGAGCGGATGCGAGACCTTTACTTGTGCACCGACCCGCTTGCGCTCCATTGCCTCTCGGGTGACGCGCTGTACATCCCACGCCAAGCCCGTCTTCTCCATGATCCAGATGAGCCACCACGTTGGATCGAACTGCCACCTCTGCAAGCCGTGCCTGGCTGACCTCGGAAAAGCGTGATGGTTGTGATGATTGCCCTCGCCGAGTCCTACCAGTGCGACAAACGGATTGTTGCGACTCTGATCTCGGGTTTCGAACGGGCGCTTGCCCCAGAGGTGGCAGACCGAGTTCACGCTCCAGGTGGCATGGTGCACGAAGAACACGCGCAGTGCGCCACCCCACAAAAAACCTCCCAGCCCACCGCGAAGCCTCCTAGTAGCGATCAGCCCAACTGTGAATGGTGCCACAAAGTAGCTCACCACTACGACGAGAGCGAAACGGCGGTGTACTGCCATCACCACCGGATCATCAAGCAGATCAGGGACATAGCGCTGTCGCGATGCCCTCTCGTCGGCAAACAGCCAGCCGAAGTGGGCGTGGACAAAGCCTCTCATCCGGCCCCCTTTGTGGCCGACATGGGGGCTATGCGGATCGCCCACCTCATCGGCGTAAGCATGGTGCTTGCGATGATCCGCCACCCAGTCTGGGACTGACCCCTGGACCGCCGTCGAGCCGAGAACAGCAAAGATGCCTCGGATCAGCGGGTAGGTCTTGAAGCTGCGGTGAGTGAATAGCCGATGGTAGCCCGCCGTTATGCCGAACCCACTGAGGAGGTAGAACACAACAAAGATGCGACGATTGGTGGGAGTTGCCAGAAACCACCGCTTTCGGAAGGACGCCACCAGCAGGGCGGGCGGACCGAACACAAACAGCCCGGTAAATATTCGATACAACCGACTGGCCGGGTGCGTCTCGGGTACTTCAGGAACTGGCTCCTGGTCCATCATCAGTGACTCCTGGTCGGCGCGTCGAGCTACAGCGGCAACCGATTGCGCTCACGCCGCTCGCGATCAGATCCTACTCTACGGGTATTTATCGGCGCGCCCGCGAATCGACGCATGTGAGGACTGTTGCAACTCCCACCACCGCGCCTGCCGGTTCCGCTTCCCCCATCGAGGTAGGTACTCGGAGTCGTTGTGCGCTTCCCGCGAAACTGAGCGATCGGTTCGAGCCACCCTGCTCCGTCAGCGGGATCGCCGTCCCTTCTCCAGGTCCGAGACGGCCACGCCGCGGCGGGTGGCTGTGCGTGCGCGTTCGCTGCAACCGGCGGTAGACGACGTCCGGTTGCGCGTGCGTGCGGTTCCGGACGAACTGCCGTAGTACGCCGCTACGTTGGATGTGTAGGCGTGGGCTCAGTGCATCGCGCCGGCCGGGACGGCGTCGAGCAGGCCGACGGCCCGGGGTGCCCGGTTGTCCTCCAAGATCACCGCCCCGCCAGGCCAGTACGGGTGCGGCGCGGTGGCGTTGTGGACCAGCAGCGGCTCGTAAACCCAGGAGCCGGTGTTCAAGAGGCTGGGCTGGCCTTGGGGTCCTCGCCAGCGCGTCTGGAGATCGTCCGGGAGCGGGCCAAGCCGATGCACGTGACCGAATAGCACCCACTCCGCGTCAACGCCGAGGCGCCTGACCACGTGCGAGAGTGCGGGGAGGCTCGCAGAGCGCATCTGCGCCCCCAGGACACGTGCGGTGAGGCGCGCCATCCCGGGGCGCAGCAGGCGGCGGGGGCCCAGCGGCATCGTCGAGGCCCGGATCAGCTCAGCGACGTCCTCTGCGAGCGCCGCGAGCGGGCGCGGGAGCGCCTTGATCACGAGCGCTTCGAGGCGGGTGAGCGATGGCCCTCCGGCCACCTCGTAGTCAATCGGGACGGCGCCCGGTCGCGGGACGCGTCCGAGGAGACCGCGCGTCACGCCGAACGCGGCCTCGGGCAGCAGGTGGCGATCGAGGTAATGCCCATGCGTCGCCCACACTCCGGGAGCGAGCCACACGCCCGGGTAGTGCACTCGGACGCGCCCCGGCGCGAGCCAGGAGGCGACGCGGGCGAGCTCCGGCGTCGCGTCAACGGGAACGCGGCTGTCAGGAGCGAGGCCGGCGCCGACACGCCGGATCCAGCCGGCGACCAGAGCCCGATCGTGGTTGCCGGGCACGAAGATCACCTCCCGGCCGACCCCGAGCGTCCTGCCGATCAGGCGGAGGATCGGCTCGGCCACATCCATCGCTCGCTCGGCCCGCTCTTCGAGCAGCTCCACGACGTCCCCGAGCAGCACAAGCCGCTCGATGCCCTCAAGCGCCTCGAGCAGCCGGTGCAACGGCTCCGGGTGCGTGAGGACGTCGTGCCGCAGACGCGATCCCAGATGAAGGTCCGAGAGCACGAGTGTCGTCACGCCAGCCCACGATAGACAGCGGCCGCGACGCGGCGGCGCGAAGCTCAGCCCGCGCCATCGGTAGCGACAACCGAGAAAACGGAGTCAGACTACGGCTAGCGGAAGGCGCCTATGGTGGCAGTGTGATGGCGCCTCGGGAACTCACCCGATTCGAGTTGCCATCAGGGATGCAAGAGATATCTGGCGATGTCCTCGTTCAGCGTCCCCTCTGCCTCGTATTGACCGGAGTGCGAGGTTGGCGTGAGGGCTGTCGCCCAGGATCCCCTGGCCTCGGTCGAGAGGCATTCTCCGCCCGACAATCGTTGGGCGCGCTCTCGCTCGGTCAGGACGTAGCGCGCGTCGACGTGATGTCTTCGGCCCGGACGACGCCCACTTCCGGATCCGCGGGGGCTGCGAGTACCATTGCCCCCGGCTCGTGCAGGGCGTCGAGCACATCGAAAGCGTCTAACAAACGGTCTGACAAGATGGGCAAATCTAGCCTGATTCAGCTTCAGGCAAAATCACAAAAGCCCTGCAAGCCGTGACCTACGTGCTTTTTTCTTTAGCCGAGGCGGGCGATTCTCGGACCGGGTGCCGAGCAGCGGAAGCGTTAGGTCTGACGCGCGTAGAGGAACGTGGCAACGTGCTGCTCGCCGAATCCTACGATGAGGTCGTGTTCGATGGCTTGTGGCAGCGTGACGGCGTCAACTACGTAGCTCCGGCTCAGCTCGCAGTCGACCTGCTGACAATCGCCCGAGCGCGGGCCGGCTGAGGGAGAAGAGCTACTGCGGGTCCTCGACGCCCGATGACGCCCGGTATCACCCCGATATATGCGGCCACTCCGAGCGCGCTGCTGGACGCCCTCGACGCGCTCGCAGGACACCACGGGCGCTGATCCTCGTCGGTGCGCAAGCGATCTTTCTCCACGCAGGAGAGGTCGACGAGGCGATCGCGACCGAAACCAAAGATGCCGATCTCGTTGTGGATCCTCGCGCGCTGTCCAGTGATCCGCGGATCGAGCAGGCCATGACGGCGGCTCACTTCCACCTCGACCTCACCAACCCCCAGCCAGGGAGCTGGATCAACGCCGCCGGCTACCCGGTCGACCTGCTCCTACCCGAAGCCGTCTCCGGCCGCGCGGGCAAGGGCCGCTCCGGCAGAATCGCGCCGCACGACAACATGTCCGCCAGGCGGGTGCGGGGGATCGAAGGAGCACTTGTCGACCACGCTCCGATGATCGTCACCTGGCTCGAAGCTGGTGACGAGCGCCAGCACGAGATTCTTGTCGCAGGGCCGTCTGCGCTGCTGGTCGCCAAGCTGCACAAAGATCGCCGAGTCGCATCGAGCAGCCACGCCGACAGCGTCCGCGCGATGCTCACGATGTCTTCAGACTGCTGCGTGAGGTCGAAGTCGAGACGTTCGCCGATGGGTTCGGCGCGATGGGGGCGGCCGACGTCAGCCACGACGTCGAGCTCGAGGCGATCGGCCATCTCGGCGCATTGTTCGACGAGCCGGCTCGCCACGACGCGCAGCAGGCAGCGCGCGCTGTCACCGGTCTGGTGGAGGACCCAGAGGCGGTCGCGCTGCGCTGTGCAGTGCTGGCCGCTCAGGTTCTGCGAGCGATCGAGTTAGTGCGCTTTCGATGCCCGTCATGAGCCCCCGAAAACGGGTACCAAACGGTCGATCGCGACTTCCGTCCGCCGCGTTCCGTAGAAGTCACTTCATGGAACAGGACCCGCTTGCCACGGTCCGCGCTCTGCGAGCGCGGCGGTTCACGCCCACCGAGATCGCTCGCGCGCTGGGCGTCAGTAAGGCCGATGCTGCCCGACTCGTACGCGTCGTGGCATGCGAGCGGGAGAGCCAAGCGACGGCCGCTGCCGGCGGTAACGCCAACGGAGAAGCGGTCGCGAGTCAGACTCGGTGCTGGGTCAACCCTGGCTGGCGGCACGGGCTGCGAATCGACGGCCATTCTGATTGGCCAGACGACGCCGGTGCGCCGAGCGAAGCCGGCGACAGCGGCGTCGCCTGCGTGCTCGTCGCGTCGCCTGACAGGCGCGACAAGCTGTCCGTGTGCGGCTACCTCGTCGACACATGGTGTCTGGGGGTCAAGAACACGATCGGGCCACAGCGGATGGGCCAGCGCGAGCTTGACGCCTTCAAGCGCCAGTACTTCGGACCGTGGGAGTCGGAGGGAATCCCGGTCCCGCTCGAGCTCGCCCGGCACCTCGTACTCGGCGCCGTCGACTACGCCCGGAGCCTCGGCTTCGAGCCGCACCCCGACTTCCGGCGGGCGGGGCGGGCCCTGGGGTCGTGGGATGGCCGGAGCTCGATCACGTTCGGCAGGCATGGCAAGCCGTTGTACATCAACGGGCCTCACGACCACCCACAACGAGTGCTCGCGACGCTCGAGCGCGCTGTCGGTCGTGGCGGCTTCCACTACAGCGTGTCCCTCGGTCAAGCCGACGGCCTCAGCGATGGCTACCGCTACACCGCCTCGCTGACCGATCTCGACGACTTAGGTGATGCGGCGTAGGGCCAGGGCAGGGCGCGCTCAGCTGGGTGGGGTCAGCTCGAACCACTCTTGGTAAGAGGCGATCGTCACCGTGAAATGGTCGAAGAAGCCGGTCAGGCCGAGGAGTCCGAACGACGGTGCCCATGGCTCGCAGAACCAGACGGGCGCTGACCACGCGTACTGCTGAGAGCCGTCGTCGACCTCGAGAGTGACCTCGGCCATGAGCGCGGTGACGACCGCGCCGCCGACCGCGAGGCGCGTTCGCGGCGCGTCCCGCAGGTCGATCCCGCAGATCTCTGCGACGTGTGCGCCGAAGCGCACTGCCGTCGCGCCGCTGTCGAGGAGGCACGCCTGGGGCGCGACATCGAGGCCCTCGACGACAACGTCAACGATGGGACGCGGCCGAACGCCACCCGTGCCGGGATCCGGGATGTCTCTGAACGCGAACCTCACTGAGGCGCGAGCCCGCTCGCGGCCAGCTCATCCTCCGGCACTCGGAACATGCTGTCCGCCTTCTGTCCGTGCCGGCTGAGCCATGCGACGAGCTCCTGCGGAGACTCCGTCGAATGCAGAATGTCGTCATCGCGGATCGCGACCCAGCTGCCAGCCAACGGCCGCAAGCGGTCAGCGAGAGGTCGGGGGGCGTTCACCGGCTTGTGGCGGGAAGGGGCCGAGATGGTCCCGGTTGTCCGCCCAGGCCTGCGGCCTGCCGAAAAGCCGAGGCGGATGAGGGTTCGTCTCGCCTGGTGGGTGGTGAAGTCGGCTCGGTCAAGGCCGGTGAGCTCGCCGATGATCTGCTTCGGTGGAAACCGCCGGGTGCCGACGACCACATAGTGGCTTGCGATGGGCTCGGGATCGACTTCTCGCATGGCACGGACGACGTCGCTGCTGCGCAGAACGAACGGGTGGCCGGCGATCCGGACTTCTCGGACTGTCGTCATCTCTGTCGTGAATTCTCTACGGCGGTTTCTCTGGTACGTCTCTTACAGGCTACCACCTGCGGCCCGTACCGTCGAAACGAGCAAAGGGCCCGGCCTGAGGAGTCAGGCCGAAGCATCGCGTCAACCTGATTCTTCGTCGCCCACCAGCCGTAACTGCGGGGAAGTAGCGACCGGCACGCGCCTGAGGCTGACGGCGCCTTCGAAGATCTCCGGCTCGAGGAACGCCTGCATCAGCTTGTGGTGGGCACGGTGGCGAAGCGCTTGAGCTTCGTGGCGGACGGCGGCTGCGTACTCCGCAGGGTCGTTGGGTCGCTCTTCGGGCAGGCGTCGTGCAAGGATCTGCTCGGCCGCCCACGCGTACACAGCGTTCGCGGCGGCCTCTACTTCAAGCATCCGGTACGGGACATACTCCGGGACGCGCTTCTTGCCGTAGCCCGCCTTGCGGGCGGCACGTTCGAGCGCGCGGAACTCGCGGCGGCCCTCGTAAACCGTGACGATCCCCGTTTCCGGGTCGAACTCGGCCTCCGTGACCTGGTCGTCGCTCTTACGCGCGATCTCGCGGACCCACCCGGAGGCGCGGTGGCGGACGATCACGACCTCCAGCTCGCACGTGTGCTCACCCGCGGCCGCCAGAACAACGAGCCGAGAGCCGGGCTCGACCGTGACCTTGGCGCGGATAGCGACTTGGAGGGTGCTGTGGCCGCGCGCGCCCGGCGCCGGGACCTCGTGCGTGCGAAGCGTCAGCGATAGCCCGGGGTCGGCCTCCATCTCGACGATGGTCCCGGGGCGAACGCTCGCCGGGTCGGCGTACAGGGTGACGGTCCGCTTCTCGCCGGGGTGAAGTCGTACAGGTGACTGCTTGAACCAGAGCGGCTGCGCCACCGGCGCCGACGGGGCGGGAGGCTCCCTCTCAAACTCGTCGGACACGCGGTCGTCCTCCGCACCCAACGCGCTGTCGGCGGGTTGCGTCGGCGGTTTGCTCGCTGCAGCAGTGCCGGGCTGGGCGCCAGCGCTGCCGGGTTGGTCGAACGCGGCCTTCAGGAGGTCGTTCAGGGCGCGGAGGCCGACCTGGTCGCGGGCGGTCACGGCGCGAGCGGCTCCGATCAGGTGGGCGCCGGCACGGCGCTCCTCGGCGGCAACGATCGGTCGCAGCACACGGTCGATCGCGGCGTACAGTCGCTCGACGATCGGATGGTGCTGGTTGAGCCCCGAGCGGTCGACTTTGACGACGAGCTCGGGGCGCGGCTTATCGAGCGCGTCGCGCTGCAGCTGCTCGATCGCATCGCAGACCACCTCGCCATAGAGGTGTCGGGCACCCGGTCGCCCCTCGAAACCGGCAAGGATCGTCTCGTGCGCGGAGCGACCGGAGCGAATCACCAGCCCGCCCCGCCGGGTCGCGCGCGAGAAGCCCTGCGAGAGCGGCTCCTTCGCGCGCCGCACGGTGATTCTGGCGCTGATCGCCGGGGTGACCTGCACGTCATCGTCAAACAACACGGGGCGCTCGACGTCGGGCTCCGGGGCCGGATAGGTGACCAGCGCCGGGGTTTGCCCCGGCTGCTCGAGCAGGATGGCGCGGGTCGGATCCTCCAGGATCGGTCGCAACTGGACGAGCTGCGAGACGAGCGCTCGCAGCCGTCCCGCAGCCGGAAGCCTCGCCGCGGACAGCGGCACCGTCACCCGCGTCCCGGACACGGTGACACCGAGCGCGCTGAGATCGGGCGCGGTCGCGACTCGGTCGCGGACGTGCGCGAACGCGTACGGCTCATCTCCCGGGGCGGGGAAGAACCAGGACTCGACCAGCCGGCCGCCGCGGATCCCCTCGATTCGGCCGGCGCCCTGCGCGAGCCACACATCCCGCAAGCCGCGCCCGAACAGGCCGCGCTGACCTGCCGTCGGCGGCTCGACCCCGAGCGCGCCAAGCCGACGGTCGATCACGTCGGCGTCTACACCCTCGCCGTCATCGGTGCAGCGCAGCTCGTGCTTCCACGACAGCAACGCCGGCGAGCGCAGCGACCGCATCCGGGCCCGCCACATCGCCACGAACTCCGCCTCGGGTGCGGCAACCGTCAACACGATCCTCCCGGACGGCCGGCCTGACGCGGCGATCGCCGCATCGGCATTCGTGACCAGCTCGGGGATGATCTGGACGAGATCGACTCCGCCCTGTGCGAAGTTCTCCCGAAAGTACCGGCCGCGTGCCGTTCCGAACCGCACCGCCGAACGATCCAACACTGCCGCCTGAGTCATTCCTGGGAGTGTCGTGCAGACTACGGACAGAACGTCGACGCAACTGACGACGGATCCGTCCGGTTCGGGACGTACCGTCCGGGTCACGATGAACGATCCCGCGCAGCTGCGAGTGTCCAACCAGGAGCTCGCGACCGTCCGCGAAGCGATGCGCGAGCTCGGCCGGCTGCTCGACCAGCTCGATGAGGGGGAGCTCGAGAAAATTGTGCTGACCCAACGCAACCGGATGCGCGCGGTGCTGATCACCGTCGAGCGCTACAGCGTGCTCGAACGTGACGCGGCGTAAGCGCTGCCCCGCCAAGCGCCACTCTCCACCCGATGAGGAGCTGACCGCCGAGATCACGGATACCTACGGAGCGTCTCGTGCCGCGCGCCACCGCTGCTGGCGATGGCGGAAGTGGCGCAGACCTCGAGGCACCAGCTCGGTCTTCTGGACGGCTGATGCCTCGCACCGGGAGTCTCGCAGCGAGCGATTCGTGCCGCGTTCGCCACGGACACGCACGCCTGTGGGCGTCGTGCTCGGCGTTCGCCGCGATGTTCGCCGACGCCAAAGGTCGCGCACGCCAGGATTGGCGAACGGTCTCGAGCCGCTGTTTGCCCTGGCTCCGCGACGAGCACACGGAATCATGCACAACGGTGGCCGACCTCGGCCCATTGTCAAACGCACCTCCCCGCAGGGTGGACACGAGTGAGATGATTCTCGCCGCGAGGGTGTCGCCGGCGAAAGGAGCCGCTCGCGGGGTTAGCGCGGATGCTGAGACGGTCCAAAGGGGGTGATGGGATGGGAAGGCGTAATGGCGCCGGTCCCGTGCGTGACCGTCGGTCCGGGGCCGGTCTGATCCTCCGGCTGGGCGTGTGCACCGGATGTGCAGTCCTGATGGCGTTTAGTGAGGGGACCGCGGCGCCTCGTCGGGCCTCCCCGTCGGTCCGGAGGGCTCGAGGCGCGGCGTACTCGGGCGTGGGCACCGTTGCGGGTGGCGTGGGTGCGCTGCCGGCGTCCGTCGCGATCGGTGGCGCGGAGAGACGAATCCCGGGTTCATATTTGGGGCTCTCATTCGAGTACCCGGATCTGCTCCGCTATGCGCGGGCGGGTGTTGCGGTGGACCGGGCGATAAGGCTGATCGGTGCCGCTGACAGCTCGCGGATGATTTTGCGTGTGGGCGGGGAGTCGGCGGATCGGGCGTGGTGGGATTGGTCCCGTGAGCCGCCGGCCCCGCGCGGAGTGTTCGCCTTCGGACGGCCGTGGCTAACGGCCCTGGCTGGGATGCTCGCCCGGGATCGGCTGAGCGCGGTGCTGGATCTCAATCTGGCCGTGCATTCGCCGGCGCTGGCCGCGAGCTTCGCCAGCGCGGCTCGGAGCATTCTGGGCGGGGAGCTGGTCGGCGTCGAGATTGGAAACGAGCCGGACCATTACGGACGTCAGCCGTGGCTGGCTCGGCAGCTCGTGGGCGCCGGCGAGCGGGGGGTCTCGGCGCACTGGACGCACGCGTACACGCCGCTTCACTACCAGCACGACTATCGCGTCTATGCGGAGGCACTGAGAGCGGCTGTCGGCGGGACGCCGATCGGCGCACCGGAGCTCGCCTCGCCGGCCGTGAGGTGGCTCCAACCCCTCGTTAGCCTGGGCAGGCTGAGGCCCGATTTCGTATCGGTGCACCGCTACGCCTCGTCGAGCTGCTGGCCGAAGGCATCGCCGCGGTACCCGTCGATCGGGCTGCTGCTCTCAGAGAGCGTCAGCGCCGGGCTCGCGGCGTCCCTTCGCCACGTGATCGCCTTCGCCCGCGCCCATGGGATTCCGCTGCGAGTCACGGAACTGGGCACAATCAGTTGTGGTGGCAACCTTGGGATTGCCAACGCGTTTGCGACGGCGTTGTGGGCTCCGGACATACTGTTCGAACTGCTGCAGGGCGGGGTGAGCGCGGTCAACTGGCATCAGCGCGCCAACGCCGTGAACGCTCCGTTTGCGCTCACGGCCGCGGGGATCGCGCCCCGTCCCGCCCTCTACGGGCTGGCGGTGTTTGCCCAGGTGACGGGCGGTCCACACGCTGTCCTCGACCGATGCATAGTTGACGACCCGGGACTGCACCTCAAAGCGTGGGCGGTCCGCCACCGCCACACGCTCACTGTGCTGCTGATCAACAAGGGTCGTCGCGCTGCGGGCGTAGCTCTGCGCGCGGGCCGGGTGCGATCGGCGACGCTGGAGCGATTGACGGCGCCCAGCGCGAGCGCCACCGGGGGAGTTCGCTACGCGGGCAGGCGGATCGGGGCCGACGGGAGGTGGCATGGGCGCCTGCGGATCGCCAGACTGGCGGTGCGCGACGGCATCGCGCGAGTGCTAGTCCCGGGCACGAGCGCGGCCGTGATCACGCTGTCGTGACAGGCCCGCACCGCCGTCGCGATCCGGCTCGGGTGAGCGCTTCGCGCTACGGCGCTTGTGTCTGCAGTAGCGCGGCGCTGTAACCGGGAACACTGAGTTGATATGTGCCCTCCTGCGGTCGGGCGGTGGCGGACTGCTGAGGGCCGTGCCACCGGGCGTCGGCGCCGATTGAGCGGCCCGCCAACGTCACGCCGGTGGTCGAGGTGACCGACGGCGCCAGCAATCGCTCGACGCGTGCGGCGCCGAGCCCACGGCCAAGGTTCAGCGCGGCGCTCGCCGGCTGAGGTCCTTCGTTTATCACGAGCACGCTGGTCCCACCGCGGGACCGGACTGCCCACACCTTGACCTCAGCGCCAGGTGCGGCGGTGACCTCGGCCATCACCAAGCGCGCTCGCGCCTTGAGCATCTGCGCAAACAGCGCCAGACCGTAGAGCTCGGGCGCTGGTTGGATCAGGCTCGCCTGCAGCTGAAACGGCGAGTTGAGTCGGTTCGCGCGGATGTGCCAGTAGACCCCGTTCACGCCGGCGCGGAGCAGCTCGAACAGCACATCCGGCGCCCATAGCGCCGTCGCGAACGAGTCGGTCACGCCCGGTGGCCCGGCACAGCTGGCCGAATTGATCTCGCTGACGACCAGCGACATGCCCGCCTGATGTGCAAACGCGATCGCTGGACGCAACCGCTGCGCCAAGCCCGTGGAGGAGCTCTGGGCCAGCAGCGTGGAGATTTGTGGATAGATCGGGGAGTTCGGCGGCCGGCAGCTCAGCGGATAGCGATGAACCGTTAGCGCCGTGGGTCCCAGCCGGCCGAGTCCGGCGAGTGCGCGGAGCCAGGAAGATCCCAGACCGGCGGCTTCTGGACCGCTGAAGGGAATGCCGGGCACGGCCGCGGCCAGCGCGTGAGCGTAGGCCACATAATCGCGGCGATAGCTCCTCGGCGAATAGCTGGCGGTCCACCCGTGGGGCGTCGATGCGAGCGTGCTGGCAACCCGCTCTGAGTCAAACCACGGCTCACGACCGTATAGATCCGGCTCGTCCCCAACCGCCACGCCTGCCAGCCTCCCCGGCGCGAGCGCCCGCGACACCGACCGGGCGAAGCCAGCCGCCATCGACGGGGAATGAACCGCCAGGTTCACCGCCAACGACACCCGGAGCTGAGCTCGTCGTGCCAGGCCGGCCAGCTGCCGCACCCAGTTATGGCCGACCTCAAACACGCCTGAGGGCGCAGACCGCGGCGATGTATCCCAGTACGCCTCGTCGGCTGAGTAGCCGCCCACCCGAAGGGGCATCGACCGCTCCGACCCCGGACGCAGCAGCGAAACCGCCCGACCGAAGACGCCGGCCGCCCGTGCGTAGCTCTCGAGTTCGCTCACCTCGACTCCGAGTCCCAGAAAAGAGGGCGGAATCCGCGTCGAGGTCCCTGTCAGACGCACGTGCACCAGCAGCGGCTGTAGCTGAGAGCGCACGGCGAGCGCGCCGCCCCGCGTACCCTGCGCAGACGCCGACAGCAACCCGAAAACCGCCAGGATGCTCGCCAACAGACCGGCGCCCCACACCCTCGCGCCTGGTAAGGCCTCACACCACCGCGATCGCGCTCGCATCCGCGGACGTTAACACCGCAACCCGCTCAGTGATGCCACCTATGAACGAGCGGCAAGCGATGACATGCGGCTGGCCCCGACGATGAGTCAACGGCCAAGGTGATGCCGCCCGGCTCGAGCAAGACGCCGAACGAGGCGCCATCAAACCGCGTCGTCGTCTTCCCCGCCACCGGGCGGGGTGAGGCCGCGTAGTTGGAGCCAGTATTCGAACAGCGGGTCGGTGAGGCGGGGTCTGTCGTCGGCGTCGATGACGTCGGCTTTGTCTTTGAGGCTTTCGAGGGCGCGGCCGATGCTCGCGCGGTTGATGCCGACGGCCGCCGCCGTTTGTTCGCTGTAGACCGGCGTTTTCGTCACGGCCAGCGCTCTGGCGATGCGGCGCTCGTTTGTTGACAGGGCGCGCCAGATCGCGTGCATGACCGGCGCGGTGTCCTCGGCTGCTTGGTCGAGCGCCGCGAGCCAGGTTCCCTCGTCGGCGGTGGTCGCTCGCGGGGTGTGTCGCCAGAGGTAGTGGGCGAGCATCATCGATCGCATCGGGTGGCCGCGGGTGAATTCGAGCAGTGGCGTGAGCGCGGGGCCTGGTTCGCGTTTGCTCTGCGCGAAGCGGGCCAAGATGTAGTCGGCGACGTCGTTGATGGGGAGTGGGGCGAGGCTTCTCGGTACGGCCTGATCGAGCAACGGTCGTGAGGGCTCGGCGAACAGCTCGCGCATCATGCCGGGTGCCGAGCCGGCGAAGGCGTAGGTCGCGGCCTCTCCGTGATGCTGGATGACGCTGCGGATCTTGCCGTCGGCGCCGGTGACCGCGAGGACGTCCTGGATTTCGTCGAAGACGATCAGACTCGTCGTCCCGTTACGGTCGAAGAGCTCGGCGGGGAGCTCGAGGAGCCGGAGCAGTACGGACTCCGCGTCGACGTGCGGGTTGCGCTGCAGGGTGGCGGTGAACCCGCCGCCTCCGAGTGACAGTCCGATGTTCCACGTCCGCAAGAGGTTCTCGATGTTCTTGCGGATCGGACCCTTCAGCCGGTCATACCCGCGCTCGATTCGCACCACGATTTCAGCGATCGATAAGACGTCCTGGAGGTCCACGAGCACGGTCGCCATTCCCTCGCGCCCGGCGGCGTCGAGCACTCGGCGCAGCAGCGTCGTCTTTCCGTATCTGCGAGGTCCGACGAGCCGGAACGAGTGGCCGCCTTCGGCGAGCGCGAGGAGGTCGTCGGTGTCCGCGTCGCGGTCGATCATCTGCTCTGGCGGGAGCGGGCCACCAAAACGGAACGGGTTGACGTCTCGACCGGCTGGCACGGGGTCATGATACTCCCGCATGCTGACAGAATACGATTTTGCATGCAATGAGCATGCGAAACTGCATGCTGATGGCACACGGAGCTGCAGCGATCAACCATCTCTCAGGCCCTAGCCCAAAGACGGGTTTCGCTCGAACGCATCCCGCTACGTCTGGATTCTGTACTCCTCGAACAGGGGCAATTTGCATCCTGAGAAAGCGGGCGACCCGGCGCGCCAGCGCCACCTAAGCCCCATCACCCCGCTGCGTTAGGCTCGCGTGTTGCTCCTTGACTTCAGCGCCATCGCCCTTCTAGATTGCCGGACCTTGCGTTCCCGGGGAATAGAGGGTTGAGATGGGTTGTAGACGTATTGTCGCCTCCGACGAGGATCCCCGAGGGGCCCCGCCAAACCGCCGAAACCGCCGCGACCGCCACGCGCGCAAGGCGCGACGCATACTGCCGGCGCTCGCCCTGATCGCCGCAACCGCGTTCACGATAACCGCCTGTGGCGGCTCGAGCAGCACAAACAGCGCCGCCTCGGGCTCACTGGCATCGCCGGGGCAGTACGGCAAGCTGCCCGCGCCCGGCACTCCCACGCACGGCGGCACGATCACCTACGGGCAGCTGAACGGGAACACGCCGAACTACATCTTCCCGGTCGTCCCGTCGGGGAACGCGAGCACGATCAACTATCAGTGGCAGCAGATCATGTGGCTGCCGCTGTACAACAACTTCCCATACGGCGGCGATCCGGGGGTCGATTTCAACCTCAGCGTCGCGAACAAGCCCGTGTTCAGCGACGGCGACAAGACCGTCACGTTCACGCTGAAACAGAACTACAAGTGGAACGACGGCAAGCCCGTCGATGCCCAGGATTTGCTGTTCAGTGTCGCGCTGATCAAGGCCGCGACCGCTGAGAGCGCCGCCAACTGGGGCTCGTTCACGCCGGGTTACTTCCCGGACAGCCTGGCGAGCATCAGCGCGCCCAGCCAGTACACGGTGGTCATGCATCTGAAGCACGCCTTCAACCCTGGCTTCTTCCTCAACGACCAGCTCGCGCTCAACCTCTACCCGCTGCCCAGTCAGGACTGGAACGTTGCCGCCGCGGGAGGGCCGCACCTCAACTGGAACGTCCCGGCGAACGCGAAGAAGATCTACGACTACCTGAACAAGGCGGGCGGCCAGGTCGGGAATTTCGGCAGCAACCCGCTGTGGAAGATCGCAGACGGGCCGTTCGTGCTGAAGAGCTTCAGCCCAGTCACTGCCTCGTGGACGGCGACGGCGAACCCGGACTTCGGAGGCACCCAGAAGCCGTACATCAGCACCCTGCAGGGCGTCACCTACACGGGGATCACGCCGATGATCAACGCGATGCGGACCGGCAGCCTCGACATCGGGTCAATCGACTTCTCCCAGCTCGCCGACGTGTCCAGCCTGAAGTCCCAGGGCTACAGCGTGTTCGGTCTGCCCGACTTCGGCTGGGCCGGGGTGATCTGGAACTTCAAGAACACCGTGCACCACTTCGACAAGATCATCTCGCAGCTGTACTTCCGCCAGGTGATGGCGATGCTCGTCGACGAGCCGGCGATCATCGCCGGGATCTATCACGGCGCCGCAGGGCTCGCCTACGGTCCGGTCCCGTCAGTTCCTAAGACGCCGTATGTGCCGGCGAACGCGGTCACCCCCGCATATCCGTACAACCCGGCCAAGGCGGTGTCGATCCTGAAGGCCCACGGCTGGCACGTCGTCCCCAACGGGCAGACGACCTGCGCCGATGCCGGCACGGGGCCCAATCAGTGCGGCGACGGCATTCCCAAGGGAACGCCGATCTCGTTCCCGTGGGCCACGGAGACGGAGGCAGCCGGGCCATACGTGCCGCTGACCGATGAGACCGTCACCTCGGAGGCCAAGCAGGCCGCCGGGATCAACATCCAGCTAAGCCAGAAGACGTTCAACTACATCGCCAGCAACTACAACGACGCCGATCCATCGGTGGCGAAGTACACGAACGACTGGGCGGTCGAGAACTTCAGCGGCTACGTCGACAGCCCCTACCCGACGCAGAACTCGATCTTCAACACGGGCGGCTCATTCAACAGCGGCGCCTACACCGACCCGAAGATGGACCAGCTGATCCACAACTCCGTGTTCGGGTCGGATCCCGACGCGGTGACCAAGGAGGCGGCGTACGAGGGCGAGGCGCTTCCGGCGCTGTTCCTGCCCAACTACGACTTGCTCTTCGCGGTCTCCAACCGGGTCGGCGGGACGCCCCCGTCGTATCTCGCGCTGACGCAATACGGGATGTGGCCGCAGTACTGGTGGGTCAACAAGAAGCAATAGGCTGTTCCGGGCCAACGCGCCGCCGCACCGATGCTCGGGTACATCATCCGCCGGATCCTCGTCGCGATCGTGATCACGATCGGAATCGCGGCCATCACGTTCGAGCTGCTGCACCTGATCGCCGGGAGCCCCGTCCATGAAGTCCTAGGCCGCGGCGCGAAGCCCGCCCAGATCGCCGCGTGGAACAAGCAGCACGGCTACGACCGGCCGTTCATCGCCCAGCTACTGACCTATCTGGGCCATCTGGTCGTGCTCAACTTCGGCTACTCCTACAAGCAGGGGCAGAGCGTCGCCCAGCTGTTCAAGGAGTACGCCGGCCGCAGCATATATCTGTCGGGGTCCGCGCTGGTCCTCTCGCTGCTGATCGCGATCCCGGTGGGGATCGCCCAGGCCGTCAAGCGCAACAGCATCGGCGACTACACGCTGACGACGCTGACGTTCGTGCTCTACGCGATGCCTCCGTTCTTCCTCGGGATCATCCTGATCGACGCCTTCGCGCTGCACCTGCACATCTTCCCGCCGCTCGTGCCCTCGTCGCAGACGAGTACCGGAGCGGCGCTCACCCATCCGCGCGACTACGCCCTCCCGATCCTCACTCTGACCGCCGTCAACATCGCGTCGTTCAGCCGGTACATGCGCTCGTCCGCGCTCGACAACCTGAGCCAGGATTACATCCGGCTGGCACGCGCGAAGGGACTCTCGCGGCGGGCCATGCTCTATCGCCACCTGCTGCGCAACGCGTGCCTGCCGATGATCACGCTCGTCGGCCTCTCGATCCCGGATCTCCTCGCCGGCAACCTGCTCGTCGAGGTGCTGTTCAACATCCAGGGACTGGGGCTGCTGTTCTTCAACGCGCTCCAGAACGGGGACTATCCGATCCTGCTGGCCTACACCGTGCTCGGCGGCATCCTCACCGTGCTCGGCAACCTGATGGCCGATATCGCCGTGACCGTCGCCGACCCGAGAGTGCGGATTTGACCGAGGACCTCGAGAACCGCGTCAAGCCGCTCGGCGCCACCGGGCTACAGGTGGCGCTGAGCGATCCCGAGCTGATGCCCGAGGGCGGCGACGTCCAGGCGATCGCCAGCGGCTGGCGGCTGGCGGTGCGCGAGTTCGCCAACAACAAGGTCGCGGTCCTCGGCGTCGGGATCCTCGTCTTCTTCGTGCTGTTCTGCTTTCTCGGGCCGGTCTTCTACCACACCAACCAGTCGCTCACTCAGCCTCTGAACGCCAATCTGTCACCCGGTCAGAGCAGCCCCATCAACGGCCAGACGTATCCCCTCGGTACCGACGAGCACGGGTTCGACGAGCTCGGTCGGATCATGCTCGGCGGCCAGACGGCGCTCGAGGTCGGCTTCTTCGCCGCGCTCATCTCGATCGTGATTGGCACGCTCTACGGGGCCGTCTCCGGCCTGTCGGGCCGCCTGATCGACGGCGTGATGATGCGCTTCGTCGACATCGTGTATTCGATCCCGTTCCTGTTCATCGTGCTCGTCCTCGCGACCAAGTTCAGCGCCACCGTGCTCGAGATCAGCCTGCTGTTCGGCTTCTTCTCGTGGCTCGTGCCGGCCCGGCTGATGCGGGGCGAGGTCCTGACCCTGCGCGAGCGCGATTTCGTGTGGGCGGCGCGCGTCATGGGCAGCAAGCGCTCCCGCCTGGTCTACAGGCACCTGATCCCCAACGCGCTGTCGGTGGTGATCGTCAACGTCACGTTCCTGGTCGCCGACTCGATCCTCGCCCTCGCCTACCTTGGCTTTCTCGGCTTCGGATTGCAGTACCCGACGGCGTCGTGGGGGGACATGCTCGGCAACGCCGACAGCTACATCTCCAACGGCCAGTGGTGGCTCGTCTACCCCGTGGGGTTCTGCCTGGTGGCGGTCGTGATGGCCTGCAACCTGGTCGGCGACGGGCTCCGCGACGCGCTCGACGTGCGGCTGAGGCGGCGCTAGCCATGTCGAACGCAAGCGCCCGCGCGCTCGAGGTCACCAACCTGAGCACGCACATCGAGCTTTCCCGCTCGACGGTCCAGGCGGTCGGCAATGTCGACCTGGCAATCGCGCCGGGTGAGACGCTCGGCCTCGTCGGCGAGTCGGGCTCCGGGAAGTCGATGCTCGGACTCTCGATCCTCGGCCTCCTGCCGGCTGGCGGGAAGATCATCGAGGGGTCGGTCAAGCTCGAAGGACGCGAGCTCGTCGGCCTCCGGGACGCCGAGCTTCAGACGCTTCGCGGCAACGAGGTCTCGATGATCTTCCAGGACTCGCAGTCCTCGCTCAATCCGACCAAGAAGATCGGAGAGCAGGTCGGCGAGCCCGTCCGGCTCCACCGTGGCGCGTCGCGCAAGGAGGCGCACGACCGCGCGCTCGAGGTGCTGGAGCTGGTCGGCCTGCCCAGGCCGAAGGAGCGCCTGGAGCAGTATCCGCATCAGCTCTCGGGGGGCCTACGCCAGCGCGTGATGATCGCCATCGCGCTCGCCTGCGAGCCGAAGGTGCTCCTGGCCGACGAGCCCACGACGGCTCTCGACGTGACGATCCAGGCTCAGATCCTGGCGCTGCTCGATGACCTCGAGGATCGCCTGGACATGGCGACGCTGCTCGTCACGCACGACATGGGCGTCGTCGCGGGGAGGGCCCACAGGATCAGCGTCATGTACGCCGGGCGGATCGTCGAGACGGCCTCGACACAGGAGATCTTCGGCGCCATGCGCCATCCCTACACCCAGGCGCTGCTGGGCTCGATCCCGCGGCTGGACCAGGACAACACGAAGGCACTGGTCAGCATCCGCGGACTGCCCCCCGACCTCGCGGACCCGCCGGCCGGCTGCCGCTTTGCGCCCCGGTGTCTTTACGCGACCGATAAATGCCGCGAGGAGGAGCCACCGCTGGCTGGCCGCGACCCCGAGCACTTGTTCGCGTGCTGGCACCCCGTCGACGGCCCGATCGAGCCACCGAAGGTCTTCGTGCGCGGCCCAGCCGCGGAGACCGCGGAGCGCGACGACGGCCATCTGCTCGAGATCGTCGATGCCGTCCGGGAGTACCCGGTGACCGCGGGTGCGATCCTCCAGCGGAAGGTCAACTCGGTTAAGGCTGTCTCCGGTGTGTCGCTGTACGTCGACGCCGGCGAGGCGCTCGGCCTGGTCGGCGAGTCCGGGTGCGGCAAGACCACGCTCGGGAAGCTGATCGTCGGCGTCGAGAAGCCGGACGCCGGCACGATAGCGCTCGCCGGCCGTGAGGTTTTTCGGATGCGCGCGAGGGGATTGCGCCATGCGCGCCGCGACCTGCAGATGATGTTCCAGGATCCTTACGCCTCGCTCGACCCGCGGATGCGGGTTCAGACGATCCTCCGCGAGCCGCTCGTCATCCAGAACGTGGGCAGCCGCAAGGAGCAGGACGCGAAGATCAGGCAGCTGCTCGGCGAGGTCGGGCTGCCCGAGAATGCGCTCGAGCGCTATCCGCACGAGTTCTCCGGAGGTCAGCGCCAGCGGATCGCGCTCGCCCGAGCCCTGATGCTCGAGCCGAAGGTGATCGTTGCCGACGAACCGGTCAGCGCCCTCGACGTCTCGATCCGCTCACAGGTGCTGAACCTGATGAAGCGTCTTCAGACGGAGCACCAGCGGGCCTCCGTGGTCATCTCGCACGATCTGGCGGTCGTCAAGTACCTGGCCGACCGGATCGCCGTGATGTACCTCGGCAAGGTGGTCGAGCTCGGGACCGGCGACGACATCTACCGGAGGCCGGCGCACCCATATACGGACGCGCTCATCAAGACGATCCCGCTGCCCGATCCGGCCGCCGAGAAAGCCAAGACCGAGGTCGGTATCCGCGGCGAGCTTCCCAGCCCGATCGATCCCCCGTCCGGGTGCCGCTTCCGGACGCGCTGCCCGCGCGCCCAGTCACTGTGCGCCGAGAAGGAGCCGCTCCTGCGCCGGTTCGGACCAACCCAGCAGGCGGCGTGCCACTTCCCGTTGCGCGAGCCCGACCCGACGGTTACCGCGGCGGCCGAGACCGTCTAATAGGGGCTCTGCCCCGAGGGCCGGGAGCGGGTGGCGCTGTGTATCGCCACCGTCAAGAGGCGATGCCCATCGCCTCCAGGATGAACGCCTGGACGTCGGCCTCGTAACGGAACTGCGCACTCCGCCCCGATGGGCCGCCGTGCGAGCCCACGCCGAGCTCGGCCCGGAACAGGGTGCGCGAGCCCTCGGTATCAGTCGCTCGGAGCTTCGCCACCCACTTGGCCGGCTCGTGAATCATGACCCTCGCGTCGTGAACCGCGCCGGTGGCCAGCAACGGCGGCCGCCGGCCTGTTGGGAGATTGTCGTAGGGCGAGTAGGAGCGGATCCAGGCGTACTCGTCGGGCTTCCGCGGATCGCCCCATTCCTCCCACTCGGTCGCGGTCAGCGGGATCGAGGCGTCGAGCATCGTCGTCAGGCAGTCGACGAACGGCACCTCGGCGACGACCGCCCGCCACCTCTCGGGCCGCATCGAGTACACGGCGCCCTGGAGCAGCCCGCCGGCGGAGATCCCGCGACTCACGATCCGGGTCCCGTCCACCAAGCCGCCGGCAAGCCAGTCGGCGGCGGCCAGAAAGTCCCTGAACGTGGTCGGCTTGGACTCCATTCGCCCCTGCAGCCACCAGTTTCGCCCGCCCTCGCCGCCTCCGCGGATGTGCGCGATCGCGTAGACGACCCCGCGGTCGAGCAGCGAGGGCAGGCTGCGCTCGAACTCCGGGTCGATCGTGGCCTCGTACGCTCCGTACCCGTACAGCAGGCACGGCGCGCTGCCGTCGAGGAGAACGTCCGCTCGGCGGGCGATCGTCACCGGGATCGGCGTGCCGTCGGGCGCCGACGCGGTGCGGCGCTCGGTCCGGTACCGGGCCGGATCGTGCGCGCGAACCTCCATCCGCTTGAGCAGCTTCCGCGCGCCCGTGTCGAGGTCGAGCTCGTACCACGCGAGTGGCTCGATCAACGATTCCTCGCCGACGATCACCGAACCGCGGTCGTACTCCTCGGCGTGCTCGACCCTGATCCACCCCGCGGCCACGCTCGCCCGAACCTCGCGGACGTCCCCGCCGTCGCGGTCGGTGATCACGAGCAGCTGCTCGCCGCCTCGGCGGACGGTCAGCACCAGGTGGTCGGGGAGAACGTCACAGCGGTGGAGCCTCGTGTCGTCGCGGGCGGGCGCGATGGCCTTGCAGTTCACCAGCTCCCAGTGATCACGCGAGGGCCCCGCCAGCGCCGCTCGCATCAGCGTGAACTCCTCGGCGCCGGCGTTGGTGACCACGTACAGATCGTCGGTCTCGCGAGCGTGGTCGATCCGGTACTCGATGCCGTGCTGCCGCGGCGCGATCACCACGGGATCCTCGAGGGGTCGGTCCAGGTCGATCACATGGACCTCGGACGTTTCCCGCGCTTCCGAGGTGATGATCGCCAGCCGTCCGCTCCGGGATCCCTCGAGCGTCAGATCGAACTGCTGATCCGTTTCCTCGTACACGAGCTCGTCGGCGTCGGCCGCCGTCCCGATCTTGTGCCGCCACACCTGGAACGGGCGGTGCAGCTCGTCTCGCACCAGGTAGAAGAGGTAATCCGAGGAGACCGACCAGGCCACGCCCGTGTAACTGTGTGCAATCACTTCCGTGAGGTCCTCGCCCGTCCGCAGGTCGCGGATCCGCAGGTCGTAGTACTCGTCCCCGCTCGTGTCCGCGGACCAGGCGAGCAGAGCGCCGTCGGGGCTGGGCTCGCGCACCCCGACCTCCACGAACCCAGTCTGCTTGGCGAGCACGTTCTCGTCCAGCAGGACCTCCTCTGAAGACTCCCCCTCCCGCGAGCGCAGGAGCTGCCAGTTGTCGCTCTGCTCCGGCATCCTCATCCGGTACGTGAAACCGCCCCGGGGCCAGCTGACCGAGTACTCGTCGCCGGCCGGGATGCGGCTCGCGGCCTCGGCCGCCAGCGTGGTGGCCAGGCCGTCCAGGTGCCGGCTGCACGCGTCGTAGTACGCACGCTCGTCGGCGAGGTATGAATGGAAGGCCTCGTCATCGGGGTCGCGCATCCAGGCGTAGTCGTCGGTGACCACGTCGCCGTGGAGCTCGCGGACCGACGGCACGCGCGCGGCCACCGGCGGTGTGGGAGGCTGGGGCGGCGATTCAGTGCTCACTGCTTTGCCTCCTTTGACGTGCCAACAGCTCGCCCACCTGCTCGGCGGGAAGGCCGGGGACGGTGTTGCCGTCCCTGCCGGTGACCGTGGGCGCGGCGAGCATGCTGTTCAGGACGGCCTCCTCCGTCGCCTCGACGACCGCGGCGAAGAAGGGGTTCAGAGCCGGACCGGTCAGCGGGGCCGGCCGCTCGTCGAGGCCGGCGGGCACGGGCCCTCGCCCGTCGGTGCGCGGCCCGCGCAGTCCCGTCGCCAGGCCCATGAAGATCTCGCCGCTGCCGTGGCTCGCGGTGGAGCCGGTCCGGGCGAGCCCGAGGCCGGCCCGCCGAGCCAGGCGCGCACACGCGGCCGCGTCGAGCGGCGCGTCGGTCGCGACGATCACGATGCACGAGCCGCCCGCCGCCGGGTACGCCTCGGCCTCGCCCGCCTCCGCCGGGAGCAGCCTTCCCACGGGAACCCCATCGACCGTCAACCGCTCGCGCGCGCCGAAGTTCGACAGCAGCAGCACCCCGACGGTGTGCCCGGACGGGGTCAGCCGCGACGCGGTTCCGATGCCGCCCTTGAAGCCCAGGCAGCTCATCCCCGTCCCGGCGCCGACCGCCCCTTCCGCCGGCGCGGCCCCGCCGATCGAGGCCCGTGCCTCGGCCAACGCGGTGGCGACGTCGTCGCGGGTTACCTGCATGCGGCGCGTTTCGCTGAGGAAACTGTCGTCGCATTCGGCGACGATCGGGATGATCACGTCATCGTCGCCACCAATTCCCGGGTCCTCCTCCATCAACAGCTCGCACGCCGCGTCGTACACCCGACCGAGCTGCATGGTCGACGTCAGGAACACCGGGGTCTCGGCCAGGCCCCACTCGGCCGCCGCCAGGAACCCCGTGCACTCCCCGGCGCCGTTGAGGACGGCACCGCCCGCAGGGACCGGGCTGCGGAAGAGGTTGCCGCCGAGATCGACGACCGTCACGCCGGTTCTGGCCACCCCGCGGCCGGCCGGAGGCACCGGCTCATCCCGCCACACGGTCGCGTGGCCGACGCCCACGCCGGGGACGTCGGTGATCGCCGCGGTCGGGCCGCTCGGCAAGATACCGATCGTGATTCCTAACTCAGCAGCGCGTGTCACAGGCTGATCATTACGCACAGACGCCGAGCTTGGCCGCCATCCCCGTCGTGTGGCACCCCGATTGCCTGCTGCACGATCCGGAGGGCGAGGTCTGGCTCGGCGTGTGGGAGCCCGGCACCGAGGTCCCCGAGCGCGCGACCCTGCTGCTCGACGCGCTCCGATCTGCCGGCGCCGAGGTGATCCAGGCGGACGCGCACGACGACAGCGCGATCCTGGCCGTCCACGACGCCGCGCTCGTCGAGCACCTGGCCACGGTGTGGGCCGAGTGGGAGGCGGGCGGCTACCCGTCCGAGCACGGCCGGCCTCGCGTGGTGCCGTACATCTTTCCGACGCCGGGGCTCCTGTCCGGGGCGGAGCTCCGGTCGCCGGCCGCCCTCCACGGGCGGGTCGGGCGGTTCTGCTACGACACGATGACGCTGGTCGGGCCCGGAACGTGGGAGGCGGCCCGGGCAGCGGCGGACGCGGCGCTGACCGCCGCCGATCTCGTTGGGGGCGGCGCTTTCGCTGCGTACGCTCTGTGCCGGCCCCCTGGCCACCACGCCGGTCCGTCCGCGCACGGGGGGTCGTGCTACCTGAACAACGCGGCGATCGCGGCGCAGGCACTCGGCAGCGCCGGCGCCGCCCGGGTCGCTGTCCTCGACATCGACGCCCATCACGCCAACGGAACCCAGGCGATCTTCTACGGGCGCGGCGACGTGTACGTCGGCAGCGTGCACGTCGATCCCGGCGCCGGGTGGTTCCCGCACTATGTCGGCTACGCGGACGAGCGCGGGACCGCGGACGGATTTGGCGCGAACCGAAATGTGCCGCTGGCGCCCGGCACCGGCGACGCCGACTGGCTCGCTGCGGTGGACGTCCTCTGTGCCGACGCCCGGGCCCACGGCGCCGAGGCGCACGTCGTCTCCCTCGGTCTGGACGCCGCCGCGGCAGATCCGGAGAGTCCGCTGCAGGTCACCGCCGATGGGTACCGGCGGGCGATGGCGCGGTTCCGCGAGCTCGGCCCGACGGTCGTGGTTCAGGAGGGTGGATACGACCTGGCCGCGATCGGAGGGCTCCTCGTCGCGGCGCTCGCCGGGTTGACGGGCGTAAACGGCGCTCAGTAGGGTGCGCCGATGCCGCGCGCTCGTGCCTGGAACAGCAACCCGGTGGTCTTGACGGTCGCCGTGACCGGGGCCGACGTCTTCCGCGAGAACAACCCAAACATCCCCTACACCACCGCGGAGATCGCCGAGCAGAGCATCGACGCGGCAGCCGCGGGCGCGACGGTCGTGCACCTGCACGTGCGCGAGGACGACGGGACTCCGAGCGGGCGCCCGGAGCTGTTCAAGGACGTCATCTCGCGCATCCGCGCGGGCAGCGACCTGATCACGATGGTCTCAACCGGCGGCGCCAACGACATGACGATCGAGGAGCGCACGACCGGCCTCGAGGCCGAGCCCGACCTGTCCGGAGTCGAGTCGGGGTCGATGAACTTCGGCGATGACACGTTCGTCACGCCGCCTCTGGCCGCCCGCGGGATCATCGAGCGGGCCACCCAGGCCGGGATCGGGCTCGAGGTCGAGGCGTTCGACGTCGGTCACGTCGTCAGCGCCGTCCGTTGGATCGAACAGGGGGTGATTCCGGAGCCGATGCGGATCAACCTCGTGTTCGGCGTCCCCGGCGGGATCGATGCCTCCCCCGAGGCGCTGGCCGCGATGGTCCGGCCGCTTCCACCGGAGACGTTCTGGACCGTGACGTGCGTCGGACGGCACCACCCGAGAATGCTGGGGCTCGCGCTCCTCTACGGCGCCCCGGGAATCAGGACGGGACTCGAGGACGCCGTTTACATCAGCCGCGGGGTCCTGGCCCCGTCCAACGCCGCCCTGGTCAGCGCCGCCGTCGAACTGACGCACGCGGTCGGCCGCGAGGTCGCGACGCAGGAGGAGACACCCTCCCTGCTCGGGCTCGCGTCGTCGGGATGAGTTCGCTGATCGAGGCGCTCGGCGCCGAGCGGGTGCTCGAGCCGCCTGGCGCGCTGCCGCAGGCGGCGGTGCGACTCGACGCGACGATGCCGATGCAGCCCTACGAAATCGAGATCGAGGTCGACACGCTCTGCGTTGACTCGAGCAGCTTCCGCCAGATCGTCGAGGCAAACGACCACGACCCGGTGAAGGTGGGGGAGGCGATCCTCGGGATCGTCTCCGAGCGGGGCAAGATGTACAACCCGGTGACGGGGTCGGGCGGGATCCTGGCCGGAACCGTCCGGGCGGTCGGCGAGAGGTTCCCCGATGGTCCATCGATCGGCTCGCGGGTCGTGACGATGGTGTCGCTGACGCTGACTCCACTGCGGTTGGAGGCGGTCGGCGAGGTCGACTGCGCCAGCGCGCACGTGCCCGTCACCGGCACCGCGTACCTGGCCTCGGGCCTGCCGTGGATCGCCTACCCGGACGACGTCCCGTTCGACGCCGCCCTCGCGGCACTCGACGTATGCAACGCCGCGTCGCAGACGCGCTCGCTGATCGATGGCGACACCGGCACCGTGCTCGTGCTGGGCGGCGGTCACGCCGGTCTTCTCGCCCTCGCCACCGCGCGCGACGCCCTCGCCACCGGCGGCCGCGTCGTTCTGATCGACGCCGACGAGCGCATCTGCGAGCGGGCTCGGGGGCTCAACCTGTGCGACGTCGCAATCCGTGCCGACCTTCGCAACGCGCTCGAGGCGCTTCGCAGCCTCGAGGACGCCGGCGTGCCGCGCGCCGACCTGACCGTGGTCGTCGTCAACGCAGCCGACTGCGAAGCCGCCGCGATTCTGCTCACGGCGGATCACGGCACGGTCCTGTTCTTCTCGATGGCCACCTCGTTCACGAAGGCCGCGCTGGGGGCGGACGGCCTCGCGTCCAACGCGCGCATGCTCGTCGGCTCCGGCCACGCCCCGGACCACGGTGCGTACGCGTTGGAGCTCCTCCGTCGCGATCCAGCGCTTCAGCGAGCGATCGCCGGCGGCTGAATCAGCTCGTCGAGCAGCGCGTCGTTCCAGGCGGCCAGCGCTCGCGCGCGCTGGGTATAGCGGTGGAGCGGATACTCGAGCGTGAAACCGATCGCGCCCGTGACCTGGTGGCACGCCGCGCACGCCTCCGCGACCGCGGGGCCGGCGTGGGCCAGGGCGTCGGCATCCGGCCCCTCGCCGGCGAGCAGGCGGACCCCGCGCACCGCGGTCGCGGCGCCGGCCAGGTGCTGCTGCACAGGAGCCAGCGCCGCGAGCGTGGTTCTGAAGGCGCGGCGCTGGCGGACGTAGTCGACGGTCAAGTCGAGGGCGGCCTGGCCGAGCCCGGCGAGGTATCCGACCGTGGCGGCCATCCAGGCGCGCTCTGCGGTCTCCGCAGCCTCGTTGCTCACCTCGACCTTCTCACCCAGCTCGAGCACGCGATGGACATCGAGCCCGCCGGCCGAGGCGACCGGCTCGGAGCGCACGACCGGCCGCCGGTGCACGACGCCCAGCTCGCGGACGACGGCCACGCGCTCGGCGGCGAGCGACCGGACGAGATCACCGGCGATCGGGCCGCCGCCGAGGAGACGGTCGATGTTCTGCACCGGGACCAGCCGGCGGCCCATCTCGACGGCTCCTAGTCCTGCGCAGGCGAACAGCTCAGGATCTTCGGCGAGCGTCGCCCATCCGAGCTGATCCAACGCCGTGTCCAGTCGTTCCCAAGATGACGACTCCCGGGTCGCTCGATCGAGAACGCCGGCGACGCTCTCGGCGAACGCGTTGGCCTCAATAGCTCTTAGGCCTGCGCATGGCGACACTCGGCCAGCACCTCCTCGGTGTGCTCGCCCAGCGCCGGAATCGACCGGGCGGCGGGGGCGACGGCGCCGTCGATCTTGAACAGCGAGCCGAGCAGCTTGACCGGGCCGACCCCGTCGCGCGCCACCGTCTGCACGAGCCCGTTGGCCCGGACCTGGTCGTGCTCGAAGAGCTCTTCCAGCAGGCGCACCTCCGACGCGGGCGCGCCCGCCGTGCGAAACCGCTGCACCCACGTCGTCGCGGGCTCGGCGACGACGCGGCGCTCGAACTCCGCGACGAGCTTCAGCCGCCGCTCGCGCTCCTGCGCGCTGGCCGGAGGCGCCTGGGGGTTGGCCACCCAAGGATCCTCGACTCCGACCACGGCCGCCGCCGCCGCCCGCTGGTGGTGATTGAGGCAGGCGAGAACGAAGAACCCATCCGCCGCGGCGTACGCCCGGTAGTAGGGCTCGAGCTCGTCGTCCCCGCCGCGGGCCTGCGCGGCGGCCGCGCCGCTGTCCGACTCAACCGAGACGAACCGCTGCGCCTGGACGGCGAGTCCAGCGCCCAGCAGCGACACCTCGAGGCCGCTCGCGCCGTCGCGCCCGCGCCCGAGCAGGCCGGCGAGCACCGCGATCGCCGCCAGCAGTCCCGCCGTGAAGTCGGCCATCGCGATCCCGCCGGCACGCTGGGGAACGCGATCGGAGTCTCGCGCTCCCGCCATCAGCAGTCCCGAAAGTGCCTGCGCGACGAGATCGAACGCGGTCAGCGACGCCTCCGGACCGTCGCTCCCGAGCGCGGAGACGCAGCACCAGACCGCGGCCGGATTGACAATCCGCACGCTCTCCCGATCCAGCCCGAACCGCGCGGCGCGATCCACGGGCACGTTATGCAGGACCGCGTCGGCCGTCCGGATCAACGCCCGACTGGCGTCGCGACCGGCCTCGTCCTTGAGGTCGATCACCACCGACCGTTTGTTCCGGTTGAGCGCGTAGAAGTAGCGGCTCTCGCCGTCGGCGAACGGCTCGTACCGGCGCCAGGCGTCGCCGGCGGGCGGCTCGACCTTGATCACGTCAGCGCCGAGGTCTGCGAGGAGCATGCCCGCGAACGGTCCGGCCACGTACTGGGCGTACTCGAGCACCCGGATTCCGTCGAGGGGGAGAGGGGCGGTCATCGGGGGGGAAGGCCGAGCTCCCGGCGGGCGATCACGGCGCGCTGGATCTCGGCCGCTCCACCGGAGATGGTTGTCGCCACCGACGCTCGCTGGAATGCGGCCACGCGGCCGGCCAGCGTCCCCGTTCCTTCCTCCAGCAACCCCGCGGGGCCTAGTAGCTCGACGGCGAACGCGGCCACGTGCTGCATCAGCTCGGCGACCGATAGCTTGGCCATCGAGCTCTGGCCGCTGGCGGGGCGGCCGTCCTCGAGCAGCTGCGCCGCCCGGCGGCCGTGGAGCCGCGCCGCCTGGGCCGCGCCGCGTAGCCGGCGGAGTCCTCGGCGCGTCCACCGGTCCTTGGCCAGCGGCGCGAGCGCATCGAGCAGCCAAAACACCGTTCCCACCTTCTCGCTCGTCACGCGCTCGTAGTCGAGCGTGCCCATCAGCACCTGCCATCCACCGTGGAGTTCGCCGACGAGCTGGTCGGCGGGGATCTCGACCTCATCGAGCTCGAGCTCGCCGAGGGTGCCTCCCCCGAGCGTGCGATGGGTCGTCGCGGTTATCCCGGGGGTGCTCATGTCGGCCACGAGCACCGACAGCCCCCGGTGGCGGTCACGGTCGGGATCCGTGCGCACGGCCAGGTAGACCCAGTCCGCGTACTCGGCGCTCGAGGTCCAGATCTTGCGGCCGCTGACGATGAACCGATCGCCGTCGTTGCGGGCCCGCGTGCGCAGCGAGGCGAGGTCTGATCCGGCGTCGGGCTCTGAGAACCCCTGGCAGAACAGCAGCCGACCGGCGGCCACCTCCGGGATCAGCCGCCGCTGAAGTTCTCCGGTTCCGAATCGGAGCAGGGCGTTCCCGATCGTCTTGACCGACAGCAGATAGCCGGACAGCGGCAGCCAGTGGTAGCCGAACCGCTCCTCGCACGCGAGCGTGTGCAGCGGGCTGAGGCCGCGGCCCCCCAGCTCGGGTGGCCAGTGGATCCCGATGAACCCCTCGGCGCCCAACGCCTGGTAGACCGCGATCGAGTCTCCGTCGGACGGCATCCCCTGGAAGCGCAGCTGGGGCTCCTTGGCGGCCGTGTCGGACAGCCTGCGGGCGAGGGCGTCGGCCGCGTCGGCGAGCTCCTCGACTCCGGCCTCGCCGATCACCGAGCGCCCATCTCCCGATCGATCGCACGTGCGGCTACCAGCAGAGCGTCCGTCAGCTGCTGGCGGAACTCCGAGGTCGCGCGCCCCGCCGGCAGCGAGACGTTGATCGCCGCCGTGCCCGGGCCGTCGATCCACCGCAACGGCACCGCGATCGAGACCAGTCCGACCTCGTACTCCTCCTCCGAGATGGCGACGCCGGCCTCGCGGATCGTGGCCAGCTCCGAGCCGAGCCTCCGCCACGCCGTCAGCGTCCGGTCGGTGCGCCGGGGGTACGGCTCCTCGCCGAGCCGCACCCGGGCGACGTCGGACGGCAGCTGGGCCAGAAGGCACTTGCCGAGGGCCGTGCAGTGCGCCGGCAATCGCATGCCCACCGACACCCGGGAGGTAAGGACCCGGTCCGCCGTCTCGCTCAGCAGGTAAACGACCTCGGCACCCTCGAGGACCGCGACATTCACCGTCTCCTGCACCTCGGAGGCAAGCCGCATCACGT
The DNA here is from genome assembly GCA_963810015.1 of uncultured Solirubrobacterales bacterium. GTDB lineage: Bacteria > Actinomycetota > Thermoleophilia > Solirubrobacterales > Solirubrobacteraceae > Palsa-465. The sequence goes on along the minus strand of CAWEMC010000020.1, from coordinate 50,751 downwards.
GCGGCCGCGCGACCTCGGGGAGCCGGATCCCGGCCAACAGCGCCGGGACGAGACGCGCGATCTCCATACCCAGGCGCAGGCGCCGCGTCGCCGGGTCCCGGGTCAGCCAACCGCGCTCCGTGAGAAGCGCGACCAGCCGGTGCACGGTCGGCATCGGCAGGCCCAGGGCGTCCGAGATCTGTTTCTGGGAAAGCTCGGGCTCAGTCGACGCGAACAACCCGAGCACATCCAGCCCGCGAGCCAGCGTGCCGACCGAGCTTTCGTTAGCCGGAACTTGCTTTCGCATATCGAGTACAGGTACGGTACGGTCCGTATGAGCCCACGTCAATCCCCTCCTGCCCCGACCCTCGGCGCGGCCCGGCCGGTGCGCGTGATCGACAACGACTGGATCGAGCTCCCCGACGGCGTGCGGCTGGCGATCCGCATCTGGCTTCCCGACGACGCCGAGGCTCACCCCGTGTCCGCGATTCTCGACTCGGTTCCGTACCGCAAGAGCGACGGCACCGCGATCTACGACGCCGACTGGGGCACGTATTTCGCGGCGCACGGCTTTGCCTACGCCCGGGTCGACCTCCGCGGCAGCGGCGACTCCTCCGGCATCCTCGAGGACGAGTACACCGACCAGGAGCAGCGCGACGTCGAGCACGTGATCGCGTGGCTCGCGGACCGGCCGTGGTGCACGGGCGCCGTGGGCATGATCGGCGTGTCCTGGGGAGGCTTCGCGTGCCTCCAGATGGCCGCTCGCCATCCGGAGCAGCTCCGCGGCATCGTCCCGATCCACGCCAGCGACGACCGGTACGCCGACGACGTCCACTACATCGGCGGGTGCGTGTCGGCGATGGACATGTCCCAATGGGCGACGTCGATGCTGGCGTACCTCAACCAGCCCCAGGATCCGCAGGTCGTCGGCGACGGGTGGAGGCAGGCCTGGCTGGACCGGCTCGAAGGGGCCAAGGCGTTCATCGAGCCCTGGCTCGGTCATCAGCGCCGCGACGCGTACTGGCAGCAGGGGTCCGCGTGCGAGGACTACGGCGCGATCCGCTGCCCCGTGTTCGCGGTCGGCGGGTGGAGCGACGGCTACCGGGACATGGTCTTCCGCATGGTCGAACACGTCCGTGGCCCGGTCCGGGGTTTGATCGGGCCGTGGGGCCACACGAGCCCCGAGCGTGGCGCGCCTGGTCCCGCGATCGGGTTCCTCCAGGAGTGCGTGCGGTTCTTCGCCGCCAGCCTCGACGGCGTGGATAACGGCTTCTTCGAAGAGCCGCAGCTGATCAGCTACATGCAGGAGCCCGTCGCACCCGCCGGCACGTACCCCGAGCGACCGGGCAGGTGGGTGGCCGACCCGTCGTGGCCCTCGCCGTCTGTCGAGTCGTGGATGCTCGCCGTCGGTCCCGAGTCGCTCCAGGATTCCGGTGGATCCGCTGAGGCGACGGTCACCCGGAGCCTGCGCGGCCTTCTGGGCACGGGCATCGACGGCGGCGTGTGGTGCGGCGACGGCAGTCCCGCCGACTTCGGGCTCGACCAGCGCCCCGATGACGGCGCCTCGCTGTGCTGGGACAGCGCGCCACTGGCAGACCGGGCCGAGCTCCTCGGCAAGGGCGAGGCCCAGCTCGAGCTGAGCGTCGATCGTCCGTTAGCGCTCGTCGCGGTCCGGGTGTGCGACGTGGCGCCGGACGGGCGCTCGACCCTGGTCGCGCGCGGCCTACTGAACCTGGCCCGCCGCGAAGGCCACGACCGCAGCGTCCCGATGCCCGTAAACGAAGCGGTCGTCGTCCGCGTCCCCCTCCAGTCGACCGCGTACGCGATTCCGGCCGGACATCGCATCCGGCTCGCCGTGTCGAACACGTACTGGCCGATGGCCTGGCCATCGCCGCAGCCGGCCACGCTGACGATTGTGTGCGGCGCCCGGAGCGTCCTGTCGCTCCCGCGCCGCCGGGCCAGCGACCTCGATGCCCAGCTCCGGGACTTCGAGGCGCCCGAGCACGGCACCCCCTTGGCCAGCGAGACGAAGATGCTGCGCGATGGCGGCCGGCGCGTGCGTAAAGACTTATCGACCGGCGAGACCGAGCTCGAGTTCGACTGGCACGGGTCGCGCACCCGTATCATCGCCACGGGCACCGAGATGGGGGAGGAGAACGTCACCACGTACCGCATCGTCGAAGGCGACCCCCTGACGGCAACGGTGATCTGCAAGGTGGAGGTGTCGCTGGCGCGCGCCGGGTGGAACACGCGCACGGTGGCGACCAGCACGATGACGTCCGACGCCGAGCGCTTTCTCGTGACGACGACGCTCGACGCCTTCGACGACGGCGTCCGCGTTTACGCTCATACCTACACGCACAAATTTCCCCGGGACGGAACCTGATGACCCTCACCGAGCCCCCCACACAAGTCTCCGGCCGCCCCACCGTGCCATGGTCGTGGTACTCCGACCCGGCGATCCTGGCCCGGGAGATGGAGCGGATCTTCCGCTGCTCATGGCAGTACGCCGGGCATCTCGGCGAGCTGCAGGGGCCGGGTAGCTACTTCGCGTCGGCGACCGGTCCGGTGCCGATCGTGATCACCCTGGATGGCGACGGGACGTTGCGAGGCTTCATCAACGTCTGCCGCCACCGTGGGGCGATCGTCGCCACGGACGCCAGAAAGCGGGGCACGCTGCAATGCCCGTACCACGCCTGGACTTACGGTCTCGACGGTGCCCTGCGGGCCGCTCCGCGCGGAGGAGACGATCCCGCCTTCGACGCCGGCTGCCTGGGCCTGATGCCGGTCTCGGTCGATACCTGGGGCCCGTTCGTGTTCGCCAACCCCGATCCCCAGGCCGAGCCACTGTCGAGCGCGCTCGGCGACCTTCCCGACGTCGTCGCCGAGCACGGACTCGACGTCGGCTCGCTGCGGTTCAACCGGCGGGTCGATTACGAGATCGAGGCGAACTGGAAGATCGCCATGGAGAACTACCTCGAGTGCTACCACTGTGCCGTCTGCCACCCAGGCTTCGTCGAGGTCGTCGACGAGCGACGGCTCGTGCTGCAGGTCGCGGGCATGCGGACGAGCCAGTTCGCGCCGGCGCACCCCCACTCGTTGGACGGCACCGGGCCGTTGGACGTGCGCGGTGGGATGGACTCACAGTTCCATCTGTGGTTCCCGAACATGAAGTTCAACGTCTTTCCCGGCCGCGCGAACCTGTCGATCGGTCCGGTATGGCCCACTAGTCCGGTGACTTGCGCCGGCTATCTCGACTACTGGTTCGGCGATAGCGCCGACCAGGAGTGGATCGACGATCTGTTCGAGCTCGACAATCAGGTCGGCGCCGAGGACACGGCGCTGGTCGAGGCGGCGCAGCGCGGCAGCTCGGCCGGGATCATCGAACGAGGTTGGGTGCTCGGCGGCGCCGAGACGCTGATCGGCCACTTCCAGGATTACGTGCGCGAGCGGCTCGGCCTGGACACGGCTCCGCCCATGTAAAGGTCGCGGCGCGCGAGCGCGACGATCTCGCGACCGAACGGGACGCGGTCGCGGTCCCCGGCGGCGGGGTCATCGAGCTCCTCGGCGTATCGATGACCATCCCACACGGCATTGGCGATCGTGCCCGGAGCCAGCGCGTCACCGATCGCCTGGACGACCGGTCCTCGTCCCGCTTGCGCGAGTTGGGTCGCGAGCTCGTCCTTGGGTAGACGCGCGGTCACCAGAACGAGGGCGTCGGCTGCCAGCGTGGTCCCGCGGTCTGTGTACACGCACGCGAACTGGAGCCCCTCAGGTCCGGCGGCGCTCAGCGTTTGGGACAGCACGATTGTGACGCCGGCGGCGACGAGCCGAGCATGGATCCGCCGCTGCTCCATGGTGTTGGCCGTCCAGGCGGAGACGAGCGGCTCGGGCGTGACGAGCGTCACCTCCTTGCCGGCGGCGGCGAGCAGTTCCGCGAGCACGCCCCCGATGTAGTAATGGTCGTCGTCGTAGAGCACGATCCGCTCACCCGTCGGGAGCCGGCCGCGAAGGAGATCATCGGGCGTGAGAACATCCAGCCCTTCGGCGATCGGCAGCGGGTGAAGCGACGCGCGGCCAACGCCGTCGGTTCGCCAGCGGGCGCCGGTCGCGACCGCGACGTGGTCAAAGTCGTAGCGCAGAACCTCCTCGGCCGTGACGGTGCTCCCCCGTGCGATCTCCACGTTTCTGAGGCGTCGCAGCTGCGCGACACGGAAGTCGAGGACCCGGATCCAAGCGGCTAAGCCCGGCAGGCGCGCCTCAAGAGCCACCCGGCCTCCGAGCTCCCTCGGAGCAGCTTCGGCAAGAACCACGTCGTAGCCGCGCTGACCCAGCGACATCGCCGCCTCGAGCCCGGCCGGTCCCGCCCCGACGACCAAAACCTTCGCGTTGCTCTCCTTCGGGCGGATCCTCTCCGGATGCCACCCCCGCCTCCACTCTTCGCCGACCGTCGGGTTCTGCGTGCACCGGAGCGAGGTGACCGTCCAATCGCTGGCGACGCAGATGTTGCACCCGATGCACTCCCGGATGTCCTCCCACCGCCCCTCCTGGATCTTCTTTGGCAGGAACGGGTCGGCGATCGACGGGCGCGCGGAGCCGATCATGTCGAGTACGCCTTCCCGAACCATTCGGACCATCGTGTCGGCCGAGGTGAAACGGCCGACACCCACGACGGGTTTCGAGGTCAGTGCCTTCAGTCCGCGCACGTACGGCTCTTGCCCGCCCTCGTCCCCAAAACGCGAGGTCAGCGAGTCGAAATCCCAGTCGCCAACCATGAAGTCCCAGAGGTCCGGCATCTCACCGAGCATCCCGAGGAGCTCCTCGATCTCGGTCCGCTCGAGACCAGCCGTCCCGACAAGCTCATCGACGCAGATGCGGCAGGCGACGGCCACCCGGCCCTCCGCGAGCTCGAGGGTGTCCTCCAGTACCTCCCTGAGCAGGCGCGCGCGGTTCTCCAGCGAGCCGCCATACGCGTCGGTCCGCGTGTTGAAACGCCGCGAGAGAAATGTCTGGAGCGTCGCCAGCGCGTGGCCGGCGTACACGTACACGAGGTCGTAGCCGGCCCGGATCGCGCGCGCCACCCCCTGGCGATGCCACCGCCGCAGGTCGGCGATGTCGCGAGCCGTCATCGCGCGAGCCTGAACCGGGTGAGTCCCCTCGACCGGCAACGCGGCGACCGCCATCGGAGCCTGCCGAACCTCGAGGTTGGCGGCCGTGCGCCCCGAGTGCACGAGTTCACAGCCCGCCAATGCCCCATGGGCATGCACCCGCTCCACCATCAGCTCATGCATCGGAAGATCGTCTTCGTCGACCAGGCTTCCCTCCGCGAACGGGGCCAGATCGTTGGCCCAGTGAAACGCCACCTCCTCGGTGCAGACGACGGCCCATCCACCCTCCGCCTTTACGCCGCGCATCTCAGCCAGCCCGGCCGGTCGCAAATGCCCCATCCCGTTGCAGTGAGGTACCTGAAAGAAGCGGTTACGGGCCGTGACAGGCCCGAGCTGCACCGGCTCGAACAGCACGTCATACCGTGAGGCGCGACTACTCATCCGGGACCACCCTAGTGCCAGCTGAGTCAGGCTGCGATCGACAGGCGTCCTGGGGTCGCGGTGAGGGCGAACAGTCGCCATTCGCCGGGTACGCCTTTGAGTCGATGTGGACCGCAGTCGGTCAGCTCGTCTCGCGTCCCGTGGAGGAGTTCGTGTGTGGTCTGGGAGACGCGGACTTCACCGCCGTGGGCGAGCCTGGCCACGCGTGCGGCGATGTGGACCGTCAGGCCGGAAATGTCGCCGGCGGCGAGGAGGCATTCTCCGGAGTGCAGTCCGCTGCGCACGGTGATCCCGAGGCCGGCTGCCTCGGCCATGAAGCGCCGCGCGCAGTGCAGTGCGCGGCTCGCGTCCCAGAACAGCGCGAGTACTCCGTCGCCGGTGGTCTTGATCAGCCGGCCACCGTGCCCCTGTACGAGCCTCGCCGCGGTGCGGTCGTGTGCTTCGAGCAGCCGACTCCAGGCGTGATCGCCGACCCGGACGAGATGCGCGGTCGAGTCCTCGATGTCCGTGAACAGCACGGTCGCGTGTCGACGCGCGTGAGCGCGCTGGAGCGGATGTGCCTGTTCGCGAACGCGAGCGAGCTGACTGCGCGCGATCATCCGCCTGACCTGACGTGACGGAGGTCGAGCTTGGCGATCCGTAGCGCGCTCAGCGCCTGAAGCCGCTGGGCGAGGCCGGACCCGCCTTGGACGACGAGCCAGGCGTTGCCGACCCGCCGTGCGGTCAGCCCGCCGTTGGGGACGTTGACCATGCCGGGGTGGCCGGCGACCGGGTGGGCCCCGGGGATCTGCCCGAGCACGCGGCCCGGCCGCCGGGCGTCGAGGAGCACCCCGGCTCCGAGCCCCCAGCCGTGCAGGTAGTACTCGGTGTCGATGCACGACACGAACAAGGTCCCGACCGAGTCCGGGTAACTCGGGATGACGTTGATCGCGTGCCCCCACTCGGGCGTGAGCGCGCGCAGTCCACGCTGCGCCAGCTCGCACACGCCCGGGAGCGGATGGGTCGGCCCGTGGTAAGGCGGCTCGCTGATGTTCGGTGTGACCGCGCTCGGGGCCTGCCAGAACTTTGGGAACGGGTTGTACGGGATCCGATATCTGGTCGCGATCACGTTCCCGTTGCGATCGATCGGGAGGATCGCGATCGTGTGAATCGTGAGCGGACGTCGCCCCGGCATGGGGAAGGTCTCGTGAGAGCGGATCGGCTGGCCGGGCCGCCACCCCTGGACGAGGTTGGGGTAGCCCGCTGGGAGGAACAACACGGCGGCCCGGTCGCCGGCCGGCAGATCGGGCGAGCTGAACGTCCGGATCGTGCGATCGCCGACGCGCACGGCGACGACGTAGGGCGCCGTCATCACGTAGCCGACCGTGTCTCCGCGTTGCGGGGTCGAGCCGCCGTTGACGCCGACCCCGCCGAACAGCGGATTCGAGCGCGTCGCGTACAGTGATCCGCCGCCCTCGCCGGACCCGAACCGGCCGTCCTTGCTGTACGAGATCGACGTGTTCCAGAACGCCTCGCCGGCGGCGAGATTCGGGGTGACCGAGATCGTGTAGCGGTAGCCCGCCAGCGACGCCGATTCGACCGTCCCCGGGACCTTACCCGCGAGTGGTTGCGACGAGCTGCTCGTGAGCGCGATCACGCCCGCGGTCGCAGAGCCGCTCACGACGAGCGTGCCGAGCACGATCGCCAGCGGGTGCGAACGCCATCCCAGCCGACCCGCCAGCCGTTCCCACCACCGCCGCGTCGCTGGCGCCGCGACCTGCTCGCGTGCGGCTGCCGCGCTGACGAGCTCGTCGCGCAGGATTGCAAACGGATCCGTCATCGCTGATCCTCCAGGTTCGCTCGCAACGTCGCTAGACCGCGCGATACTCGTTTCCGTACGACCTGCTCCGAACACTGCAGACGGTCCGCGATCACCGGGTACGGCTCGTCAAGAACCACTCGACGGATGACCGCGGCAAGCTGCTCCTCGGGTAACGACCCCAGCGCCGCACGCAAATCACGCGCACCACGCTCCGTGATCGCGGCAAGCTGCTCGTCGTCAAGCTCCACCACGGCCATCCCCAGCCGCAGGCGGCTCTCCGCCTCAATCTTCCCGCGCCTCGCCGAGTCGATAATCAGGTTGCGCGCGATTCCCAGCAGCCAGCCGATCGCCGGGCCCTTCTCCGGTTGGTACTGCGCTCGATGCTCGAGCGCTCGCGCGAACGTCTCAGCGGTGAGGTCGAACATCGCCTCCGGCCGCCGCGTCCGCCGGCTGACGAAAGCCAGGACGGCATCGAGATGGCGGTCATAGAAGCAACCAAAATCCGCCGACGAGCCACTCGCCAACAGATCTTCGTCCGACAGCTCCAACACGCTCATACCCCGCTATACGAACCGGTGCGCAAATTGTGACCGGCCCGGTCACGACAAGCGAAAACCACTCCACGCCGCAACATCGAGGCGCGACGTCACCGATGTGCACCACCCAGCAGCGAACGGCACGCCTCGACGTGAAACAGCGCGGCATATCCGAGGTCGTCGGCATGCACACGCTCGTCGTGCCCGTGCACGGTCCGGCTCCACACCTCGTACGGCGTGCGCCGCATGGGCCAGAACCCGTAGGCCTCCGATCGGAATGACGCTCGGGCGTAGTGGGAGTCGGTGAAGCCGGTGCAGATGACCGGGAGCACGATCGCTCCGGGGTCATAGGTCTTCACGAACCGCGCGCATGCCTCGTACAGAGGAGATTCAAGCGAGGATATGGTTCCGCCCACGAGCGGGTCGATGAAGTCGAGCTCGTACGCGAGGTCGTTTCCAAGGGCCTCGACAAGCTCTTCACGTAACTCATCGAGGGTCGTTCCGGGCAGCACCCGGCAGTCACAGTCAACGCTTGCCCGTGCCGGAAGGACGTTGAGCGCATCCGATCCGTGGAGCCTGGTGGGCGCGATCGTCGTGCTGGACAGGGGCGCAAGCAGTCCTCGCAGCGCAGGGTGCAGCTCCGCCGCCTGCTCGATCGCTGCATCGAGATCATCGTCGACTGGCCGCGAGTCTGCACCGAGGAGCGCTTCGAGCGTGTCTCGAGTCGAAGGGAGCAGACGCCGGTGCGGCCGGTATCGGGCGAGGCGGCTCACGAGCTCCGCGAGGATCGGCACCGCGTACTGAGTGTCGTATGGATCGCTCGAGTGCCCCGGATCTCCAAGCGCCGTCACCCGTGCGCACGTAGCTGCCTTCTCTCCCACGCTCAACGTGACGACCGTGCGTCCGTCGCGGAGCAACAGGCGCTCGCCAGCGCCCTCATTGAGCACGTAGCTCGTTGCTAGGTCAGGCCGCGCTTCCGCGAGCCATGACATGCCGACCTGATTGGTGCCGTCTTCCTCATCCGCGACGGCGATGAACACGAGATCTCCCTCGAGCGGCTCCCCTGAGCGAGCCAGTGAGGCCATCGCCACCGCTCGGGTCGCCACCTCGTTCTTCATATCGAGCGCGCCACGGCCCCAGACGTAACCATCATCGTCGACGACGCCCGCGAACGGAGGATGGCGCCAGAGAGCGGACTCCGCCGGCACCACGTCGGTGTGACCCAGCAGCATGAGCGACGGGTGACCCCGCGTTCCGGGCAGCCGTGCTACCAGGTTGGCCCGCGCCGGATCGCGCGCGACGAGCTCGCACTGAATGCCGTTTCGCTCCAGATAGCGCGCCAGCACCTCCGCCGCTGCGGTCTCGCGCCCTGGCGGGTTCGAGGTATCGACGGCCAGCAGCTCGCGCAGGAGGGCGACCGCCTCGTCCCGCAGATCAGCGGCTTCCGCAGGAAGCGTGAACTCGGATTCGACTCGGGGCACGGCCCAACCCTCTCACAACGCCTGATGACGTTTCGCTCCGCACGCCCCAGCATGACCGCTGTGGCAGCTCGCCGTTCGCGCGCGCGGGCCCCCCAAATCGTGAAAGCGGTCGTCCACAGTGGGGCCTTCGAACCGAAGTATCACGCGATACCGACAGCGGCACGCTCTTTCGAGAGCGTCGTGCCGCAACTGGACGGCCGGATCCCTGCGCCCCGGGGAGTAGACGATTGCGGGGCCGAAGATTTGACGACGGCGCTACCTGGCGACGTAGACTCGGCCGACCATCATCGAGGACCTAGATCGGAGGTCCAGGACATGCCAGATGACCGTTTCGAGTCCGGCGCGCCCCAGCCGCCAGCGGGATTTGGTCCAGTCAAGCCCCATCTCTCAGCCGGGGGCGGCGACCACGAACAGGGGTGGCAGGAGCCCCTCAAGACAAAAGGGGGTGGAAAGGTCCCGTCCCTGGATTCCGAAAAGGTTGTTCCTAGAGTCTCGCTGGCTGAACAGTTTCGCGCCCGCATGGCGGACGGGCCAAAGCGTGGGAGAAAGGGGCGCTGATCACGATGCAGGTCTGCTTCCAGAACAGCTACGGCTCGCCGCTCTCCGCGGCAGTCATGTGGTACAGCCCAGGTACTTGCGGTGGCGAAGGGGGAGACTGGGAGACACGGGGTTGGTGGAATCTCAATCCTGGGGACAACGTTCACACAAATGTATGGACGGACAATCGGTACTTCTGCTTCTACGCTGAAGCCTGGGACGGCGCGGTGTGGGCGGGCCCGTATGGAACTGAGGTCAGCATCTATGCCTTCGATCGCTGCATCGACATTGGGACCTCTGTATCCGATGGACCAAGCCCGTACTTCGACGTTGGCTTCAGGCTGATCGATGCGGGTTGGTGGTTCTGGACCTATGTCACCTACACGGTGAACCTCACATAGCGCATGCTCAGTCGAGGGCGCCCGGGGGCTTGGAGGGCCCCCGTGCGCCCTCGGCGACGCTCCGCCCCGCCAACCTCGGCGTCAGGAAGGGCAGGGACGATCACAGGCCTTGCGCCCCAACCAGGCAAGTGGGCACGGAACGATGGAATGTATGACCTGACGCCCGACGATAGAGTCAGTTCTGATCGTGGAGTTCGCGAAAGGGTCGCTGCGCGATGAGTGACCGCCGAGTCGACGAATACGCCGCCTGCCTCGAACGTTGGCGCGACGAGTTCGCAGCACTGCGAACGATCCTCTCGGACACCGAACTCACCGAAGCGTTCAAGTGGCACAAACCCTGCTACACGCGTGCTGGCAAGAACATCGTCATCTTCCAGCCGTTCAACGACCTGTGCGCACTCATGTTCTTCAAGGGCGCGTTGCTGAATGACCCGAAAGCCTTGTTGCGTGAACAAGGCGAAAACAGTCGCTCATCGCTCAGGCTCGAGTTTCGCTCGGTTGCCGATGTGACGAGCATGAAGAGCGCACTTCGCGATCTTGTCGCCGACGCCATACGCGTAGAACAGGCCGGGCTGCGCGTGACGAAACCTGCACTGCCGACCCACCGCGACTACCCGGACGAATTGTCGGCGCTGATGGAGGCATACCCTGCCTTTCGCGACGCATTCGAGCGGCTGACTCCCGGTCGCCAACGGGGGTACGTGCTCCACTTCAACGGCGCCAAGCAATCAGCGACACGCGCGGCTCGCATCGAGCGCGTGCAGGATCGCATCATGGAAGGCTTCGGAATGCACGACTGAGCGTCGCCGCGACGCGGACCGTCGTGGCGGTCGGCCGAGCTACCGGGAGGCTGGTCGACAGTCGCCGTTAGTCGGCCTAGTGCTTTCCCACGATCTCCATCGTGACCGTTCGTTGTGTGGCCCAGCGAAGGGTCGCCGAAGCAGTGGCCGGGCGCCTGTGGGTCGGGAGTCGAAAGCGATCGCCGTCCAATGGCCGCTTTCCGTGCAGGGCGGGTCTGTTGGTGGCGGCGTGAAGATGCTGGTCGCGCCTCAAGACCGGAGCTGGCGAGGTCCTCAGAGTGATTACGCCCTGATCGTCATGCGGGACACGCGGGCGCCGTCTACGAGGAAGCTGAAGTGGCTCGGGCCGTTGAACCCCTCGCCGCCAACCTCAGCCGTTACCACGGTCGCATCGCCATCCCGTTCGATGCTGCGGATGTCGAGGCTGACGCGTTTGCCGATGAACTCGCGGTCGCTCCAGCCTCTGATCGCGTCGGTTCCGACGAACTCCCTGCCCCAGTCGTCCACGACGCCACCGTCGGCGAACGTCGCGAGGAACGTTTCCGTGTCGTTGGCGTTTGCTGCCTGAAGCAGTATGGCCACGGGAGCCGGAGCCGATCCGGATGTGGAGGCCATCTCTACGTGATTGTTTCCGATTTGTTGGCGAATGGCCACCGTCCGCCGATGGCGACGTGCTGGACCACTCCGAGGCGGATCGGCTCACGGTGCCGCTGTCGTCGTGCACGACGGCGATGCGTCCGTGGCCATCGTCGGGTCTCGTCCTCAATCCTTGCGATCACCAAAGGAGCGGATTCCAAAGTCCGGACCGCTCAGCAACGCACACACGATTACCAGGCTCCCCGCCCAGGACCTTGAGCGAGCGCGCGCCTGCGACCGCGACAAGGTCGGGTCAAGCCCGTCGAGGACTGCACCGGTGGCCTGCGCTACGACTACCGGAGCCTACGCCGGCGAGACGGCATGGAACGACACGCTCGAGCAGATGGGCGGGGCGGTGGCCTGAGCGTCGACTACAACCGGCCCGGTCACAGGTCGGCCCCGCGAGCGCCGACCGGTTCTCAACCGGTACGCGCCGGCTTCCGGACGTGGCTGCCGCGGCCGTTCCGTGGTCAGGCTGGGACGTCTAGACCAGCGGCGCCATCAACGTGGCCGTGGGGACGAGCGCCGCCACGCCGTTATGGGCGGCGTCGATGGCGCTGGTCGCCGAGTACGCCGGCCAACATGGAGCTCGGCAGCTCGGCTTCGTGGACCCCGTGCTGTACGCCACGGCTGCCGGTCCGCAGCAGGCGCCCGCCTTTCACGACATCACGATCGGCGCCAACCCCTACAACCCGTCCTCGCGGGTCGCCGGAAGTCGCGAACCTCGCCCGCAACGTGCTTGCGTAACTCGAGCGATAGGGTGCGAGTGTCGCCGCCTGAACCAACCTCGATGTCGTCACCCCCAACTGTTCACCAACGGTGAGAAGCGGACCGGTGTCCACCGCGGCACAGAGTTCCGAGAACGGCATCGTCTCGTTCGAGGACGACGGCAGCGTCGCGTCCCTTCCCGTCCCTTCCCGTCCCTTCCCTCACCGCCTCCGTTCGCCATCGAGTAAGGCGGACAGGTGACGCAGCGCGCGGCGGCAGTGGGGGCGCGCCGCGTTGGCATTTGACCGTCAGGTAGGCATTGCGTACAAGACAATTTCATGGAGAAGCGGCAGCGGGCGTAGCCGCACCCCTCGAGAAGTGCTTCGCCCTGCTCGCCGCGGTCGATCGCTACCCCGAATGGTGCCCGGACGTGGTCCGATACGTCGAGGTCCTCCACCGTGGCGCCAGGGGTCGGCCGCAACGCGTAAGGATGATGATCCATGTCGCCCGGGGGACGCTCGTCAAGGAGTTCCAGCTTTCTCTCTCGATTGCCGTCGAGTCACTTCGATCCGTGACACTCACACGGGTGACGGACCATCCGACGAACCAGGAGTTCATGGCGCTCTGGCTGCTGCGCCCGGACAGCAGGACCCGGATTGCGCTTCAACTCGACGCGAAGCTCCGCGTGCCCGCGCTTGTTCCGGCCGCCGGGATCCCCGACGAGATCGCCACCGGGTTCGTCGCAGCTGCGTCCCGGGCACTCGCTTCTCCGCCACAGTAGGCTGGCAATCGATTCAGCGGGAGCAGCCGCTTCGTCCCCAGACTGCCCGACCGCCAATGGGCGCGAATCGTCGCCGATGCGATCGCCGGCCAGAAGGCGGTGTCGCGATGGAAACGATCGTCAGCTCGGACGACTGCCGGCGCCGATTACAGCAGCGTGGGGTCGCCGCAAGCGCGCGCCAGATTACGCCTTGGCCACGGGAACCGGGCTGCCGCTCCGGGCGGAGAGGGGCAGTCTGCGCGAGACTTCTCCGTTGGCGACAAAGCAGGTGTCGGCGCGGCCTGTCACATTTTTGGCGCAGACGGTACTTGCTTCTGATGAGGGATTACAGGCTGAAGTCGAGCGACGCCGAGCTGCTTGTGGCGGCTCGGGCCGATCCCGAGGCATTTGGCGAGTTCTACCGGCGTGACGCGATTGGGGTGGAGCGCTGGTTGCGAACGCAGACGCCGGACTTGGCGACCGCGGCGGACCTGACGGCCGAGGCGTTCGCCCAAGCGCTTGTGGGCTTGGACCGGTTTCGCGGCACTAGCGATGAGCAGGCCATCGCATGGCTGTTCGGCATCGCTCGCAATCTCGTGCGCCGGCTTCGTCGTCGCGGCCGCGTGGAGCTTGAGGTCTGCCGCCGTCTCGGTATCGAGCTTGTTCATGACGAGGAGGAACTCGCGCGCCTGGAAGCCCAGATCGACGCGTGCGCTCAGGCTCCTGATCTGTCTGACGCTCTCAACACCCTGCCCGACGGCCAACGATAAGCCCTGCAGCTGCGGGTGATCGATGAGCTCGATTACCACGAAGCGGCCGCCCTCATGGGCACCAGCGAGCAGAATGCTCGGATCCGCGTGTCGCGCGCCCTCAAGACCCTCTCGTTGCGACTACAAGGAGTTCACCGATGACCACCGTTGATCGCCTCCCGGATCACCTCGAACGGATTGGCTGCCAGCTCACCGCCGCCGCCCAGGACCTGTATGGATTGAGTTCCCCGAGCGAACGGCAGGCGAGCGAACGGCAGGCGCTTCGCAGGCAGCTCGTTGGCCAGTTGCGTCCCCGCCCGCGCCGCCGCCCCCGAATGCGGATCTTTGCTGGCGTGAGCGCGGTCAGCGCCGCAGCCGCGATCGCGCTGGTGGCGTTCGTGGGGAGCACGGGATCCGGTGGACCCACAGCGGCCGACGCGGCCATCATCCACCACGCGCTCCGTGCCGTGACCCCGCCGGCGGGCGAGATCCTGCATACGAAGGTGGTCGGCACCCAGAACGGGGTGACGTTCGCGGCGGAGGTCTGGCGGCAGACCGCCCCGCCCTACGCCGGCCGAGCCATCAAGGATCAGGTGGAGTTCTCCGACAACGGCACCACCTCGTTCGAATACGACCCTGCGACGAACACGATCTATGAGCGCCCAGACTCGTCACCACGGCCGGCCCCCAACGACCCGGTCGCACAGATCCGCCAGGAGCTCGCGAGCGGGCAGGCGCAAGTCAACGGCACGGTCGTCATCGAAGGTACTTCTCTCTACAAGATCGACCTTCCGCGTGGATTCGTCGGCTACTTCGACACGAGCAACTACGCGCCGCGCTATGTAGATGCTCCACAGCGAGACGGCACTGTGGTCCGATTCCGTGTCGAGGTTTACGAATACCTACCGATGACGCCGGCGAACCGGGATCTGCTCAGCGTGACCGCGCAGCATCCCGGCGCTCGGATCGACACGAACCCGAGCGACGCGCCCGCGTTCTGAAGTCGTGGTCGGTCGGGGCGTGGCGGTGACGGCCGCCGCGCCCCCCGCGCCGCCGGCAGCGCGGTGCTCGCCATCGCCTGCTTGATCTGGTTCATTCCTCCGCACTCCACCGCTCCCGGAGTGAACGGCGGGCGCGCGACGACCGGCGGCATCGGTTCTGGTTTCACACGCGAACACACAAGACTGAACCGACGGCTCGGTCCGCCGCCAGCGCCTCGCCGCACTACCGCTTCCACGAAGCACCGATCGTCGCACGGCTCTGATCGGACGGCGAGTTCGCTTCTGCTCTGGGCCATCGCCCGACTGAAGCAGCAGCGCCGACCTCGTAGCTGGGTCGGCGACAGAGCAGCAGTTCGCGCGGGTCACGAGTTGCACGCTCCGACGGCGGAGATTCTCGCGCGGCGCCCAAGATCAGTGGGTGATCCCCCACATGAACGTGGGGCGCGTGCAGCTCGGTCCGTGTCCGCGGACGATGGCGTCGGCCATCATCCAGCCGTTGCTCTGTTGCCGTACCGCGAAGACCAGCGTGTGGCCGGGCGGGATGCGGCTGGGGATGATTCCGACGGTCCACTCGCCGACCGGGCCGTGTTCGACAGGGTATTCCGACCATGGCTGGGTCGCCGGCTGCGTGTAGCGCGATGGCATGTTCAGCGCGGCTGGGCAGTCTTGCCGGATGGGGACGACTCGGGCGCGGACGCTAAGCTGCGCGAGTTCTCGATCGACCCCCGCGCGGGTGCCGGGGTCGGCGAAGCGGCGGATCGTCAGGGGTGACGGTCCCGTTGTCGTTGTCGGTGACGGCGTACGCCGGCGGGGTGCTGGTGCTCGCGCCTAGCAACAGCACCGCGACGACGACCGCGGCCAGCGCCGCCATGCCCGTTGTGAGCAGCAACGGCCGTGGTCTGCGGCGTGGCGTGGGCATGCGGACGGTGGCCTGATCGGCCTCGTGCTCGTCGACCAACCGGCGCCAGACGGTGTCCTCAAAGCTGGTCATCGTGGTCGGCCCTCCTTTCGTAGACGGGCGCGCGCTCGGAACAGTCGGACGCGCATCGCGCCCGGTGAGATCCCCAGCGTGCGGGCGGCATCGCGTGGTGAGAGCCCGGCCAGATCGACCAGTTCGATCGCGGCCCGCTCGAGCTCGGGCATTGACGCCGCGCGCTGAAGCAGCTCGCGGCCGGCCTGCTGCGCGTCGATCCGTCTCCAGCAGATCGTCGATGTCGTCCTCGTGCAAGACGACTAGGCCGCCAAGCTGTTGCGTCCCCGCGCGCTCGGCAGCGAGGGTCGCGTGATGTTGGGCGTAGACCGCTCGCGCGATCGCGATCAGCCACGCGCGGATGCTGCCACGCCCCTGATAGGTGTGAATCGACGCGATCGCTCGCGCAACGTCTCCGAGGTCAGGTCCGCGACCGTCTGAGGATCGCTCGACCGCCGCGCAAAGAACGCGCTGACCGCCCCGACGTGCGCGCGGTAGATCATTTCGAAGGGCTCGTCTTCCCGTGGGCCCAGACGCGACTGCCGCTCGATCTTCGGGGTGCCCACACTCGTTAAGTGCGAGACCACGACCCCATCGTTACACAACCCCGAAAGGACTTCCCCAATCTCGAAGACCGAGCCGTCTGGCCGGACCGGTTCTGACCTGTGCGAACTGCTGCTTGCGGTCTACGGCCGCCCCGAAGCAGCAGCCGGTGATCCGACTGTCCCGGCGGCGACGAAGGGGCATTCTCCTCCTGGGCGTGATCCGCGGATCGGCTAACACTCATTGAGTCTTTGGCGCCCACATGAAGGGCTCCTCCTCTCGAGTGTCGAGCCAGGTGACGGGTTCGCCGAGGCGGCGCGGGCTGTCGGTCAGCCACCAGGTCTGGTCGGGGTCCCAGCCGGCGAGCACGGTATGCGCGCCTCCGGCCGCGATTGCTCGGCCGGCGGTCGACAGGTAACCGCCGACGGTGAGGTGGATGGCGTCGTAGTCGGCGGCGACGGCGGGATAGTCGGGGATCGCCCATGCGTGGTCCTCTCCGGTGGCGCGCCACCAGTCGTGGCGGCGGGCCTTGGTCACGGACAGCGGGTAGCGTGCCACCAGCTCGCCCCAGTCCTTTGCGGTATGAATCTCGTAGACCACGTAATCGCGCGGGAGCTCAAGCGCCCAGCATCGTGCCGATCTCCAGCCCTGCTCGTCCTCAACGAGGTGCAGGCCGACCGGGCCGGCTGCGCCGAGGCTCCGAGTCGAGCGTCGCATTTGGGAGAACACCGGGCTCGACCACCAATAGCCGGAGAAGTTCGCGCGCACATCCTGTGGCCGGCCAGCGGCGCGTCGCTCGTCCGCGAGTGTCGCCTCCCGCCAGGCGGCGAGCGCTCCGCGCCCGTCGTCTGGAGGATCGGGTAATGCTCGGTCGGTGTCGAAGACCACCTCATGCTGCTCGGAACGGTCGAGCGTCGCAGACCACCACGCTGCCGCCGGCGCCCGGCTCACTGCCTCGGCGACCGGCCACAGCACGTCGGCGACGCGTGCATCAGCGAGTCGGCGATCACGGTCGTCGGGTTCCTGCCAGTACATCGCAAACGTGACGGCGTCCGCGAGGGCCGCCAGAAACGACGCCGGCTCGCGCGTGACCGCGAGCGCACCGAAGTCACTGCGGGCGACCGCAGCAGTCAGCGCGGCGGCCAACGTCAAAACGCCGGCGGACTCAGGAGGCTCCTCAAAGGTCCAGCCGCCCGTCCGCGTCAGCAACTCCCAGCAGACCCGCCGACCGCGCGGCCCGGCCAAGAGAACCTCAGGATCGAGAGCCGCCCCAGTCACATTCAGACAGGTTAGGTCGGCGCTGTGCCACGGCCTCCCCGGCGGCGACAACGGAGCAGCCGCAGCGGAATGAGCCCATGTCCGCGGTCGGCGCAATACAGTTGCGCACGCGATGGTCGTTGCGACGGGCGCGCTGCTTGAGCTGGAAGATGAGCGGACCGATCTGACCGAGCGCGGCGTTCGCGTTCAGGTGATCGACGGCGATCCCGATCGGCTGGCGGTGCTCGCTCGCCTCTACGCGCAGCTTGAGTCCGGAGAGCGGCTGGTCGCCGATCGATACGCGATGGGCATCGGGATGCGCCGCACCGGCCCCGCGTCGATCTGGAAGCAGTACGTCGGACCGCCGCCCTTGCCATCTGACCCCGCTGAGCAGGAGCGGTTTCTGGCTCAGTATCGTGTCCGGCGCCGCGATGTCGAGGACGCAGTCGATCAGATGCTCGGGCGCGATCCCGAGCAGCACCGCCCGCCTCGACTCAGCTGGGAGACGCTGATCGACCGTCTCGCCGAAGCGGGCATTGAGGTGACCGAACAGCGGCTGATCGGACTGCCGTTCCGCTGTGAGTTCTCCGCCCCGCTGCGGGCGGAGCTAGCCGCTTAGCGCGCCCGGCTCTGGGCCGCGACTCGCGCTGCTGCTCCCACGAGTGCGACACGCAGAGCAGAAGCACGGCAGGCGTTGCCGCAGGGGCGACGATCCAGAAGTGGCACCGGCTGTCCTGACCCCCGATTCGTCGCGGTGTGATTCGAGCCGACTGCGAACATGGGGACGCGATGGCGTCGGAGTCGGTTCGACTCGGACCTTGGCTAGGTAGACGTCGGGCTCAACGAGTTGCTCAGCGCTGTTGCTAATCGATCGATCCACCACTCTCCGCCGTCGCGTCAGAGTGCCCCTTTCGTGGCAATGCGTTCGCCAACCCCAGCGGCGCCGAAGTAGCGGACGGTCGCCATAGCGATCCTCGCGCGTGGGCCGCCCAGATCGTGAAAGCAGTCGTCCGCCCGTGCGGCCTCGGACCGCTCCTCACACGCGATAGCGCCGGCGCGACCAGTGGAGTTGCCCCGTCTATGCGTCGCTGCGCATAGCCGGGGCTATGGCTAGTTCGGGACTATGTGGAGTCGGGTGGTCGCGTGCCCGCAAATTGGTTTGTTTTTGAGGGGTTTCGCCGGTTGATTCCTGGTTCGGGCTGCACATAGTCCAGATGCTCTTTCGGGTTCGAGTCGCCCGGGAAAGGAGCGTTGGATGTCGGTTGAGCCGTGGACCCTGGACTCGCTGATCGAGACGTATAGGGAGGATCAGCGCCGTACGCGTGGGCTGCGCGAGGGGACGCTGGATGGTTATGAGCGGCTGGTGCGGATGTTCGTCCGCGCGGCGCTCGGCGAGGATCCGATCGACCCGACGCGTCTGAGCGTCGGCGATGTCGTCGGGTTCGTCGCGGTGATGCAGGCGCGGTTCTCTCCGTGCTCGATGAAGGCCGTTCGCACGGCGTTGCGGTCGTTCTTCCGCTTCCTGCGCGTCGAGGGATTGTGTGACGGGCGGCTTGAGCTAGCGGTCCCGCGGGTCGCGCATTGGCGGCTGTCGACGCTTCCGCGTTACCTGAGTGACGCGCAGCTCGCGATGTTGCTCGCGTCGCTGGATGCGTCCACGCCGTGCGGGCGCCGGGATCGAGCGATCGTGTTGTGTTTGGCGAGCTTGGGGCTGCGGCCTGGTGAGCTCGCCCATCTTCGGCTTGAGGACATCGACTGGCGCGGCGGTAGCGTGCTGTTGCACGAGCGCAAGACTCGTCAAGGCGCGGTCATTCCGCTCCCTCGCGATGCCGGCCGCGCGATCGTCGCCTACTTGCGCGGTGAGCGCCCGGCGACCGACGAGCGCCGGGTGTTCGTGCAGCATCTTGGAGCTGGTCGTGGCCGGCCGCTGTCTGCCAACGCCGTCTCCGCGGTTGTGGTTCGCGCGCTTGAGCGCGCTCAGGTTCAGTCGCCGCTGGCGGGCGCGTATGTGTTGCGTCACACGGTCGCGAGCCGGCTGGTGCGCCGGGGAGCGAGCCTGAAGGAGGTCGCCGACTTCCTCGGCCACCGCTCGCTCGATACCACCGCGATCTACGCCAAGCTCGATCTGGTGGCGCTGCGCGAGGTCGCTCTGCCGTGGCCGGCGGAGGTGACTCGATGAGCCCCGCGAGCTTGCTGCCGCTGGTCGAGGAGTACCTGTCGGTGCGTCGCGGGCTCGGGTTCGCGCTCGAGCAGCCGGCGTGGCTGCTGCGTGATTTCGCCCGCTATGCGGACGCGGTCGGGCATCGGGGGTCGCTGACGACCGAGCTCGCGGTGAGCTGGGCACTGGCCTCGCGCTCAGGCGAGCAGGCGCAGGCTGTCCGGCGTCTGAGCGCGGTGCGGCAGTTCGCGCGCTACCGGGCGCTGCTGGATCCCGCGACCGAGGTACCGCCGCCGGGGCTGCTCGGCCGCCTGCCCCGCCGCAAGCCGCCGCACATCTATACCGACGCCGAGCTCGCCGCGCTGCTTTACCAAGCGAGCCTGCTGCGGCCGAGGCGAGGGTTGCGCCCGCGGACGTACGTGGCGTTCTTCTCGCTGCTGGCCGCG
Organism: uncultured Solirubrobacterales bacterium; assembly: GCA_963810015.1. GTDB lineage: Bacteria > Actinomycetota > Thermoleophilia > Solirubrobacterales > Solirubrobacteraceae > Palsa-465. The sequence continues at coordinate 30,439 of CAWEMC010000020.1, read as the reverse complement.
ACCGGGCTGCGGCTCTCGGAGGCCTGCCGGCTCGCGGTCGAGGACGTCGACTTGACCGATGGCGTGCTCACGGTCCGGGAGGGAAAGTTCCGCAAGGCCCGGCTGGTGCCGTTGCACCCCAACGCGACCGAGGCGCTCGCGCGCTACGCCGCCGACCGCGACGCGTGCTGCGAAGGGCCCGGGAGCTTCTTCCGCACGGAGCGCACGCCGACGCTCAACAAAGAGGCCGTCGAGAAGACGTTTGGCCGGATTAGACAGCGCCTCGGCTGGACCGCCCAAGGACGGGCACGCCAACCGAGAATTCACGATCTCAGACACAGCTTTGCTGTCCGCCGGCTGGTGCGGTGGTATCAGGAGGGCGCGGACCTCGACCGCAAGCTCCTCGCCCTCTCTACGTATCTCGGGCACGCCAGGGTCAGCGACACCTACTGGTATTTGACCGGCGTTCCCGAGCTGATGGCGATCGCGGCGCAACGCTTCGAGCGCTTCGCCCAAGACGAAGGAGGCGAGCTGTGACACCGGCGACGCCCGGCTTCCCGGCGCTCCTGCAGGAGTTCTTCCAGCGACTGCTCTCAGAACGAGGGGTCAGCGCACACACGATCGCGAGCTATCGCGACACCTTCGAGCTGCTGCTGAGCTTCGCCCAGCAGCGCACCGGACGAACCCCCTCGGCGCTGACGCTCGAGGATCTCGACGCGCCGTTGGTGCTCGCGTTCCTTGACCATCTCGAGAGCGTGCGCGGCAACTCCCCGCGCACGCGCAACCTCCGCCTCACCGCGATCCGCTCGTTCATGCGCCACGCCTCGCTGCGCGCCCCCACCATGTTGCCGGTCGCCCAACGCGTGCTCGCGATCTCCCCCAAGCGCTTCAACAAACCAGCACTCGGCTACCTCACACGCGAGGAAGTCACAGCCCTGCTCGACGCCCCCGACCCCAACAGCTGGAGCGGACAGCGCGACGCCGTCCTGCTGGCCATGCTCTACAACACCGGCGCCCGCGTCTCCGAACTCGCCAACCTGCGAATCGCCGACCTGCTCCTCGACCGCCAGGTCGCCGTGCAGCTCCGAGGCAAAGGACGCAAACAGCGTGTCGTCCCCCTATGGAAGGCCACCGCCAAACAGCTGCGCGCCTGGCTCCGGCGGATCGACCAGAGCCCCGACGCACCCGTGTTCCCTAACCGCGCCGGCAAACCGATAACCCGCTCCGGCATTGAGCACCGCCTCAGCCTCGCTCTCGCGACCGCGTCGAAACGCTGCCCGTCACTCGCCGCACGCCGGATATCACCACACACCATGCGGCACACCACCGCGATGCACCTCCTCCAATCCGGGGTCGACATCGCAGTCATCGCCCTCTGGTTGGGGCATGAGGACACCTCCACCACCCACATCTACCTCGAGGCCGACCTCGCCATGAAAGAAGCCGCCCTCAAACGCCTCCAAGAACCAACGCTCAAACCCGTCACATACAAAGCACCAGACCGGCTCCTCGCCTTCCTCGAAGCGCTGTGACTATGCGCACCACCATCACCATGAATCACCCACCACCCGCCGCGCGACCACCCGACTCCACATAGTCCCGAACTAGCCATAGCCCCGTTTTCGACGACACTTGAACGCTTCCGGTCGTAAGCCGGGGAAAGTGAGGTTTAGGTGCCCAGAACTCGGCCGCCGTATCCGGAGGAGTTTCGCCGCGAGGCGGTCCGCCTGGCCCAGCTCGGCGATCAGCCGCAGCGGAAGTTGGCGAGATCGTTGGGGATCTCCGATGTGACGTTGCGCCATTGGCTTCGGGAGGAGAAGCCGCGCGCGGGGAGCGCCCTGGCGGGCTGTCGGGCGACGAGCGTGAGGAGCTGGCGCGGTTGCGGGATGAGAACGCGACTTTGCGGATGGAGCGGGAGATCCTCAGAAAAGCGGCGGTCTTCTTCGCGAGGGAGGACGACGGGCGGTAGGCGAGGCGTACTCGTTGATCGCCGCGGAGAAGACGAACTATCCCGTCGCTGTGATGTGCCGCGTGCTCGGGGTCAGCCGGACCGGCTTTCATAACTGGGAGCGCCGCGCGCCGTCTGACAGGGCGCTCACCGACGCGTGGCTGACCGAGAAGATCAAGCAGATCCACGAGCACAGCCGAGGCGTGTACGAGCGCGCCGAGGATCCACGCCGAGCTCCGCATAGAGCACGGGATCCGGGTGGGCCGCAAGCGAGTCGCGCGGTTGATGAAAGCCGCCGGTATCTCAGGCGTCAGGCCGCGGAAGCGGTGGAAAACGACGATCCGGATCCCGGGGATCACGCCCGCCACCGACCTCGTCGAGCGGCAGTTCACGCCCGATCGCCCGAACGTGTTGTGGGTCGCTGACATCACCTACCTGCGGACCGGCGAGGGCTGGCTGTATCTCGCCGCCGTACAGGACGCGTTCTCGCGTCAGATCGTCGGCTGGGCGATGGCCCCCCACATGCGTGCCGCGCTGGTCGTCGACGCGCTCAAGATGGCGCTCGCACGCCGGCGACCACCGCCCGGGCTGATCCATCACTCCGACCAAGGCGGCCAGTACGTCAGTCTCGCGTTCGGGCGCGCCGCCCGCGACGCGGGGATCGCGGTCTCTATGGGCTCCCGCGGCGACGCGTACGACAACGCCGTGGCCGAGACGTTCTTCGCCACGCTCAAGAAGGAACTCGTCAACCGCCGCACGTGGCCCTCGCGGCTCAAGCTGCAGTCCGCGGTGTTCGAGTACATCGAGGCGTTCTACAACCGCCAACGCCGCCACTCCACCCTCGGCATGCTATCCCCAGTCGCCTACGAACAACTACGACTCTCGCCGCTCGGCGGTTGAGATCAATGACTGAAACAACAACAATCAACAGACAAACCCGGTGTCACGCAAACCGGGGCAGGTCCACAGTGCGGCATGCGGTCGCTCCTTCTGGGCGATTCCGATCGCCAGCGACACGCAGATCCTCGGCAAGACCGCGCGAGCGCTCTCCCAGAAAACGCGCGTCCCGGCCTCCGGCTGCCGAGGTCGGTGCTCGCGTTGCACGTCGACGCGTCCTTTCCGTTGATTCCGAGCGTCCGGCGACCGACCCTGAGCCGGGCAAAGCAAGCGCTGACGCTCCCGTGCGTGGGAAGCGCAAGCCGGCCTCGACCATCTCAGCCGAGGAGAGCGATCGTCAGCTGTCGGCCGGTGCTAGCCGGCAGACAGGCCCGTAGCTAACGATTCCAGCGGACGCGCATCTGGCGAGCAGGAAGTGCGATCAGGCGGATCGGCGGCACACCCGCTTTGCTGGCAACGGCGTGATCAGCGAAGGCGTGAGTGGCCGAGAGCGATGAGTCTGTCGATCGCACCCGGTCTTCTCTGCATGGGTCACCGCGAGGCTGAGCTGATCGCACGCGATCAGCCAGGGGAGGATCACCGTGAACGCGCCACTGACAACACTCGATCAGCGCTTCAGCGAACCGGGCGCAGTCGCCACCGGATGGGACGAGACCCGGCGCCTACTCGAAGCAGCCGAGGTGTTCTGGATCACCACGGTCCGAGCCGACGGTCGACCGCACGTCACGCCGCTAGTCGCAGTCTGGCTCGACGGCGCGATCCACTTCTCCACCGGCGCCGGCGAGCAGAAAGCGATCAACCTCGCTAGCAACCCACACGTGATTCTCACGACAGGCTGCAACGACTGGGACAAAGGAATCGACATCGTGATCGAAGGCGACGCCGACCGAGTCACCGACGACGACCGGCTCAAACGCCTTGCCGGCGCCTGGGCCACAAAGTGGGACGGCCGATGGCGATACGAGGCCCGCGGCGGCGCCTTTCACCACCAGCCTGGGGGTGCCGCGCTCGTCTTCTCGGTGACGCCCACCAAGATCCTCGCGTTCGGTAAGGGCACCTTCAGCCACACCCGTCACCGATTCTGAACACTCAGCTCGACCATGGCAGCTCGATCAGCATCTAGACGACGCAAGGTTGAGGTTCGCTCGCACGCCTGTGCTAGGCCACTCGGTGTCAACGGGGGCGCCGGCGAGGCTCCTGCTTCCTGATTCTGGATTCGACCCCTGATTGATTCGGTAGCGACGACGTCAGGGCAAGGACCTTTCGTCCATCACTCGTCGATCGCGGGCAGCGGCTTCAAGTGGCTCGCCGAGGGCGCAAAGGTGTCCTACGACGCGGAGCAGGCCCGAAGGGCCCAGCCGCTGCGAACGTTCAGACGACCTAGGCAAGAGTCGGCACTCTGACGGCCCGCGCGAGCGCAGGCCGTCTCGCGTTCTGGCGAGCTTCGGTCGCCGTTGCGCTCCTACTGTGATCGCGACTGCCGGGTGCGATGATCAGCCGATGCGGACCGAACGATTGATCGAGGCGATCCGTCCGTTTGTGGAGGCCGGCGTCGTGCCAGGGGCTGTCGTTGGCTTGCGAGAACGCGGCGAGGCGACCGTCGACGCGCTGGGAACGACCGCGCCTGCCGGCGACGCTCCGTTGCGCGTCGATGCCCAGGTACGGATCAGCTCGAACACGAAGCCGATGGTCGCGGCGCTGACCCTGCTGCTGGTCCAGGACGGTGTGCTGGGCCTCGATGACCCCGTCGAACGGTTCCTGCCCGAGCTCGTCGATCGCCGCGTCTTGCGGCGCCTCGACGGCCCGCTTGACGAGACCGAGCCGGCACGGCGGCCGGTGACGGTCGAGGACTTGCTCACCATGCGGTTGGGTTTCGGCTGGGTGTTCGAGATTGAGTGCCCCGCTGTCGACAGAGCGACCGAGCTCGAACTCGGGTTCGGCCCGCCGGACCCGCCGGCCCTCCCGCCACCCGATGAGTGGATTGCACGGTTCGCGAAGCTGCCGCTTCTCGAGCAGCCGGGAAGCGTGTGGCGGTATGAGCTGGCGTTCGCGGTCCTGGGCGTCCTGATCGCCCGGGCGGCTGGCCGCCCGCTCGACGTGACGCTCACAGATCGCCTCCTCACGCCGCTCGGGATGAGCGACACCGCCTTCGTGGGCGATCCAGAACGCCTCGTCCCGGCTTACGTGCGAGGCCAGAACGGGCTCGCACCCTTCGATGGCGTCGCCAGCAGTCGGTGGGTGTCCCCGCCCCCGTTTGCCGACGGGCGCGGCGGTCTGGTGTCGACCGCCGGCGACCTTCTGCGCTTCGCGGGAATGCTGCTCGACGGAGGCGGCGGGCTTCTGACCCCCGCCTCAGTGATCGCCATGACCAACGACCGGCTCACGTCCGAACAACGGGCCGGGCCGTCGGCGGCGACGTTCCTCGATTCCGGCGGGTGGGGTTACGGGGTCGGCGTGGTCGAGAGTTCCGCAGGTCACCGTTACGGCTGGGCCGGTGGACTCGGGACTCTGTGGTACTCCTGGCCGGATCATGATCTCGCGGCAGTCCTGATCACCCAGGTCCTGCCACCCTCTGCTGAGGTCTTCGACGCCTTCACCACCGCCGTGGAAAGCAGTCTGATCCACTGAGCGCGGCGCGAGTCGAAGTCGGACAGAAAACGAGTCGCCTGCGGACTCCGACCGACACGCTTCGCACGCTGCCGTGCCGAACGATCAGCAACCTGTGGCCCACCGTTCCCGCACCCGCCTTCACGCTCCCACCGGGTCTCTGGGCCGGAACCGAGGCGCACCCGCTATACGCGGCACTCGAGACCGTCGCGACCCGGGTGCTAGCCAGGAAATTGCAAACGCTGCCCGCCGAAGAGTCGCCCTTGCCGCGCGAAGCGGGGAACTCGGCGTCACGCCGGAGATGCTCGTGGCGGGAGGAGAGCAGGGCTTTCGCGACGGATCACGCGCCTCGGAGCAACCGCCCGCGCTACAGGGCCACGCCTACACCGGCCACGGCGGTCTGATGGGCGCTTCGCAGCAGGATCTGTGAGGGCGGCGTCGACTTGCTGCTCAGCCCTGCAGGTCGGCGAAGCACGCGAGTACGGACGCGTCGGGCCGGCTCGATCCGGCGGCCGACCCGGAGCGTGGGTCAAGCGCCGAGATGCGCGACATGGAGATATCACACGAGGGCCCAGTTTTGGCCTCGACCTGTCGGCACACTTCGACAATCCCTTCACAGAGAGGAGCTGTCATGCAAGCCGTCACCGTTCGAGACCGCGATGCCGGCGTCGGGGGAGTGTCCTTGACGGACATGCCCTACCCCCCAGGGGTCGCAGAACGATGTGATCGTGCGGGTGCACGCTGTGGGATTCACGCCCGGCGAGCTGGCCTGGCCGACAACGTGGGTCGACCGCGCCGGGCGCGACCGGACGCCGAGCGTGCCCGGGCACGAGCTGTCGGGGGTCGTCGCCGAGTTGGGGTACGGGACCACCAGGCTGACCGTCGGCCAGCGGGTGTTCGGATTGATCGACTGGGCTCGCAACGGCTCGCTGGCCGAGTACACCGCGGTGGAGGCCCGCAACCTCGCTGCGCTTCCAGCTGACGTCGACCACACTGTGGCCGCTGCTGTGCCGATCTCCGGGCTGACCGCATGGCAGGGGCTGATCGACCACGCGCGCCTGACGACCGGCCAGACCGTCCTGATCCACGGCGCTGCGGGCGGTGTCGGTTCGATAGCGGTGCAGCTCGCGCGCGATGTGGGAGCCCGGGTGATCGGCACCGGCCGGGCCGCGGACCGCGACACAGCCCTCGGTTTGGGAGTGGATGCGTTCTTGGACCTGCAGGCCGACAAGTTGGAAGACGCCGGCGAGGTTGAGGTCGTGTTCGACGTGATCGGCGGCGAGATCCGCGACCGCTCGACTGCGCTCGTGCGCGCGGGCGGCACGCTTATCACCACCACGGGGGTGCCCACGGTCCAGCCGAAGAAACGGGCGCGCGATCTTCTTCGTCGTCGAGCCGGACCGTTCCCGGCTCGCGGACCTCGCCCAGCGGCTCAGGGACGGACGGCTCAAGCCGATCGTCGGGGCAGTACGCCCGCTCGCCGAAGCGCCCGCTGCGTTCGCCCCCGACCGGCCCACCCCCGGCAAGACGATCATCCGGATCACCGACGGCGGATAGCCGGCTATGGGCCGGGGCAGGCAGGCGATCCCTCGGCCTGAGCAGCTTGCCGCAGCGGAGACTCCCGTTCTCATCGCGCGAGGGGTGTCTGATGCCCAGAACCCGCGTTCGCCCACCCGCCACAGCGACGGCCCGGTTCGCCGTCGGCACGCCTCATTATCCCGCCGCCCCTAGCCGGGCAAGTCTTCAGGTCGCTTATTGGCGAGCTCCCCTTGGAGCGCTCCGGTGGCCTGGCCTACTTCGATGATGTAGCCGTCGGGGTCTCGCATGTAGCAGCGGATCTCAGCACCGCGATCGATCGGCGGCGTGAGGAACTCGGCCCCCTTGGAGCTCCACTGCTCATAACACGCCTGGATGTCGGCGACGCGCAGGTTCATGAAGCTCGAGACCGTGTTCGCGGGCTCGTAGTTCACGACCGAGATGTCGGGCTTGTCGGGGGTGGGGGGACCGCCCGGGTTCATCAGCACCCATGAGTTGGCGAGCTTGACGATGCACGGGTTCTCCTCCAGCACCACCTGGCCCGCCGAGGACCTCGGAGTAGAACGCGCGGGACCGAGCAACGCTTCGTGCGGTGATGAACTGGGTGACGAGGATGCCCTCCGTGGGGGCGGGCAGGTTCTCGTAGTCGATGAATGGCGCATGCTCGTGTGCTTTGGTGGCGCTCATGGCTACCTCCTGGTTTGCGTTAGGTAAGACCTTCGATGACCACATCGTTCGCTACCCGAAGGTGAACGCGTAGGCCTCCGCGCCGGGCGCAAGGAACGTGATCTGAAGCGTCCGCTCGCGGACCACGTCGTGCTGCCGAGCGAGCTGGTACAGGCGGCCGTCCCGGAGCAGGCCGTTTCCGTCTTCGTCGACGTCGACGCCGTGTGACGGGCCAGGGGGGTTGCCGTCGAGGAGCACGCGGAATGGAACCTGCTCTCGAGCTCCGGGAGACAGCACGAGATGGGCGTCGCGCGCCTGGAAGCGGTAGGCGATGCTCCCGCCGGCCTGCTCGACCACGACGTTCTCGGGGCCGATGGTCCACTCGCCGTCCAGGCTCCAGTGGTTGACGCCCACCCGCCCGGGGAGCTCGTAGGCGTGGGGTAACGTCGAACGCTGCGTCGTCCGCTGAGGTGAAGCGTTCGCTGCGCTCGTAGCCGAGATAGGTCTCGGGTGTGCGCAAATGGTCCCAGTCGGCCGGCGCTTCTACGCCACAGGTCGATCCCGACCGCCTTTCCCCGGGGTAGCCGCCGGGCTGCTGCGACAAGCACCGCGCCCCGGCCGCACCCCAGATCGAGGAGCCGCTCCTGGCCGCGCAGCCCCAGCCGGTCGAGCTCACGCTCCCATACCCTCAGCTTGCCGCGAACCGTTGTGTGCACATACACGCTTGCCTCCCGCGAGCATCCAAATCCCCAGGAGCTTCGGCCAACGCACGTTCCTCCAGCCAGCGGCCATCAAACAGGCGACGCCGCCTACGGCTAGACCTGCGGGCACGTAAGGCGCTTCTACGCCGTAGCGCTGTCCCAATCGCTGATCCAATTACTTGCCACCATTCCGCGCCACGGTCCCAGATCCTGACACCAGGCTGCTAGCCGGGAGTGGTTCGGTCACATAATCCACGCTCGTCGCCGCGTTCTGAGGGGTCGGCCGCCGCTTCGCCGGGAGCTGCGCAAGCACAGCCTGGTCGGCCGGTTCAGTGCCCTCAGGACGAGACCTGCGCTGTCTTGTGACCACCGCCCGCTCTGGGCCGCCAGTGCCACGTCCGATGGATCTCCTCGCTTCTGCATCCACGAAACGCCAGGCGTCTGGCAGACGTAGCCGGCGTAATTCGGGTCTCCCGCTTCGAGCCGGCTGGCTCCAAGAGCAGCAGCCTGTTGACGTAGCTGGCGAGGCGACATAGCAGCAGGCGGCCGGCCTGTCCGAACGTGCCTGGTGTCGTCGTAGGTCGGCACGGAGCCGGACAGCGCCGCGTGTTGCTTCTTTCGGCGTATCTTCCGTACTCGCCCGCGTCAGCCACTGAGCTTTCCTCAGAGGGGCGTTGGTGCTGCAAATCGCGGGCTATTCCAGATGCCAGGAATGCGCAAAGCAGAGAGCGAGGGCGTGCGCCGGAGCGGTGGTTTTATCCCGAGCGATCAGGGGTGATAGCGTCGGCGGTTGTTCAACTGCGTCCGCTCTAACTCAAGGGGGTTGTGCGGTGTCTGATCATTCGTCCTCATCCTCGGTAGATGTGCTCGATCGCGCGTTGCGCGACGCGTCGACCCCGGCCGGCACCCGCCGCTGGCTGCTCGAACGCGCGGCGGCGGGCGCAGCGGGAGTCACGGCGGCGAGCGCGGTCATCCCTGCCGGCGATGCCCTCGCCGACACGCATCACCACTCGAGGCGTCACGACTCGATTCGTGAGTGGGGGGTGTTCGCGTCCACGACCGAGGCGCTAACGGTCACGATCCTGACCGAGCTGCTGCGGCGCGCGAGCGTCAACTCTTCGCAGGTCCCAAGCAATGTGGCGGTCATCTTCGATGGCGTCTACGCCGCCGAGCTGGACCACTGGAACTTCATACATACGGTCTTTCGCCCTAGCACGAAGCGGTTCTGGATTCCGGACGGCTTCTTTGGCGGCGCGGGTAATGCCCTCAACCTGACAGCGGTCGGCCAGGGGGTCGCCGCTGGCGAGGCGCTGTTCATCAATACGTATCTGCTCGGTGTCACGATCCTTGCGGCCGCGCGCCGCTCGACGTTCGCGCGCTACTCGGCCGAGCTCGCCGGGGTTGAGTCAGAGCATCGCGTGCTTGGGCAAGTCCTGGCCGGCGCGAGCCCGCCTAACAATCTCGGGTTCGAGGTGTTCGAGTTTTCGAGTGTCAGAGCGATCGAGGCCGCCCTCATGAGCGCCGGTTTCGGCCTGGGGGAGCAGGGTTCGGCCGCCGGTCGCTTCTACGATTTCCCGCGTCCGCCGATGGCGCCGCCGATCCCGATCAGCGGGAATACACCGACGTAGGCCGAGGGGGACGGCCGCCGGTCGCTTCTACGACCTCCCACAGTCCCCGATGGCCTTGCCGGTCCAGATCAGCTCGAACGAGCCGCGATAGGCCGAACGCCACGCAAGCCCGGCTGAAGCCGGCCCCGCAGAAACCGGGGCGGCTTCAGCCCGGAGGCCCATCCTGGAAGTAGGACCGGAGCGAGATGGTTTACAACAACGTGATCGAAAAGATCGGGACGGCGACCGACGCCGCCGGCGTCGCGGTCATCGTCGCGGGTGGATTGATCGCGTTCGGGCTTGCCGCTGTCCACCTCTCTCGCGGAGATCCTGATGTCTACCGGCGTTTTCGTCAAAGGCTAGGCCAGACCATCCTCTTGGGCCTCGAGCTTCTGGTTGCCGGCGACATCGTCCGCACAGTCGCCACCTCGCCTAACCTCACCAGCGTGGCGATCCTGACGGCGATCGTCCTCATTCGCACCTTCCTGAGCTTCTCGCTAGAGGTCGAGATAACCGGCCGGTGGCCATGGCAGAAAACCGAGCCCGCTGCCCCACCAACGCCAGCCTCGCCGCCGACGGCGGCCAAATCCCCGTCACCATCCAATCCGGCAAACGCATTCGAGGTCACGGCCCCTTAGATCCCGAACGCACCAGGACTTGAAGGCCATCCGTTAAAAACAGTCATCACCGCCGCCGGGCTGCTCGCCGAGAATTGTTGGTGGCGGAAGAAGGCGACGAAGATCGGTTCGTCGGGGTGGGAGCGGACGGCGCCGGCGAAGGCCTCGCCGCGTTCGCCGCTCGTGTTCCCCGGGTGCGGCGCGAGCGTCACCAACGCCCAATACCACTGCGCGCTCGGCTCAGTCGGGATCAGCCGCGTGTTCGGGCTGATCATCAGGGTCATGGTCCACGCCACCGGACACCTCTCCGGGGCGCAGATCAACCCCTCGGTGACGATCGCGTTCACGCTGACCCGCCACTTCTCCCGCGAGACGCCATCGCCTACATCGCCTCGCAGCTAACCGGCGCCACGCTTGCAGCCCTGGTGTTGCTCGGGGTGCGCCCAGCAAGCCCGCCCACCTGGGCGCGACCGCACCACGGTCGCCGCCGGCAGCGCCTTCCCCGTACGAAGCGATCCTCACGGCGTTTCTCATGTTCGTGATCATGGCCGTCGCCACCGACACCCGCGCGGTCGGCGCCGCCGCGGCGATCGCGATCAGCGGCGTCATCGGACTCGACGCGCTGTTCGGCGGCCCCGTCACCGGCGCGTCGATGAACCCGGTACGCTCATTCGGGCCGGCGCTCGTCTCAGGAACGTCGACCGACCACTGGGTCTACGTCGCCGGCCCCCGAACTCGGGAGCCAGCGCGACGGCGAGCGCTCGGTTCGTCTGCCTACATGACGCGAACATAGCGCGCTAAGACAAAAGCAGGTGACCCGCACCGCCAGCGGGGACTGACCTGCTCGTCGCCCAGATGCGCGTCCGCTGGGATCGTTAGCTACGGGCCTGTCTGCCGGCTAGCACCGGCCGACAGCTGACGAGGTTGCCCCGGGGCTCGTAGAAGTTTGAGGTGACGGCGGTCCCTCCGGCTCGTCCGCTCTTGGTGGGAGCGTGGCGGGCGATCGGCCAAGATCGAAGGAGGAACCGCCGTGAAGTGCAACGTACCGGTCGCTGAGGCGATCAACGATGAGGCCGTGCTCCCGGAGCCGGTGCAGGAGGCGCTGGGCGAGCTGGTCGGGGCTGCGAGGGAGGGGTTGTTGGCGCTCTCGGTCGAGGTCGGACTGGGCGTGCTGCGGGAGCTGCTCGAGCGGGAGGTCGAGGAGACCGTCGGCCCGAAGGGCAAGCACGATCCGGGGCGCAGCGCGGTGCGTCATGGTCACGAGAACGGGGAGGTCACGCTCGGGGGTAGGCGCGTGCCGGTCAAGCGCCCGCGGGTCCGGACCGCGGATGGCGAGTCGGAGATCTCGCTTGGGACCTATGAGCATTTCGCTGATCGCGACCAGCTCGGGCGCTTAGCGCTTGAGCGGATGCTGGCCGGAGTCTCGACCCGCAAGTACCGACGCGTGCAGGAACCGGTCGGTGAGCAGACCACGGCGCGTGAGCGCTCGACGTCGAAGTCGTCGATCTCGCGCGCGTTCGTGAAGCGCACGCGAGAGGCGCTGTGGCATCTGATGTCGCGCCAGCTGGCTGACCTGCGCCTGGCCGTGGTGATGCTCGACGGGATCGAGATCAAGGGCCGCACCAACATCGTCGCCTTGGGGATCACCACCGAGGGCGACAAACTCGCGCTCGGGCTGTGGGCCGGCAGCACCGAGAACGCCACCGTCGCCAGCGCGCTGCTCTCCGACCTGGTCTCCCGCGGCCTGGACGTCGAGCAGGGGCTGTTGTTCGTGATCGATGGAGCCAAAGCGCTGCGCAAGGCAATCCGCCAGGTGTTCGGCGACGAGGTCCCGGTCCAGCGCTGCGTCCGCCACAAGCAGCGCAACGTGCTCGAGCATCTCCCCGAACGCGACCGCCCCCCGGTCAAGCTCCGCCTGGACAACGCGTGGAAGGAGACCGACCACGCCCGCGCGCTCGATCAGCTACGCCGCCTCGCGGTCGAACTGGAGCACGAGCACCCCGGCGCCGCCGCCTCACTCAGAGAAGGAATGGAAGAAACCCTCACGGTCACCCGGCTAGGGATCACCGGCAAGCTCAAGCTCGTCCTGCAATCAACCAACCCGTGCGAATCGATGATCGGCACCGTCCGCGTGATCCAACGCAACGTCAAGAACTGGAGCTCCGGCGAGATGTGCATGCGCTGGACCGCCGCCGGCATGCTCGAAGCCGAGACCCGGTTCCGCAAAGTCCAGGGCTACCGCGGCCTCGCCCAACTCGCCATCCACATCGAAGCCGACCTCATCAAACGCCGCAACCTGCTCCACACCGAGTTGACCACAGCCGCCAATGTGTAACCATCCACCAAGGGACCGCCGCCCCACCAAAATCCACGACGAGTGGGGCAACCTCACAGCTGACGATCGCTCTCCTCGGCTGAGATGGTCGAGGCCGGCTTGCGCTTCCGCCACGCTTTGGAGCGTCAGCCTCGACGAGGCCGGCGGTCGCTTTCGTCATCTCGGTGGCCTGCGCCGGGCGCTCGGAATCAACGGGATGCGCTACTCCGCCGGCAGGCGTTTGGGTGCCCCTGGTGGTTCGCGGGCGGCCGAGGCCGCGCGCTGGGCGCGGCCTCACTGACCGGCGGCTCAGCGAGCGAGCCGAAGCCCGTTTGTGGCCGAGATCATCGGCGCTGGCCGCTCGTGAACGGCGTGGACGATCTCGGTGTTGTCGATCCCGCGCAGATACACCGACGTGATCCCGAGATCGGCATGTCCGAGTTGTCGCTGTATGACCAGCAACGGGACACCCTCGCGGGACATCTCGACGGCGTGAGCGTGTCGCAGCTGGTGCGGCGCTACCCGTCGGCGAACGCCGGCGGCATGAGCCGCGGTGTGGAGCTGGACACGGATCCCGGCGGCCGAACACGTCCGACCGCGGGTCGGGCCCCTGAGCACGCAGAACAACGGCCCGACCGGGAGGGTGGCACGGAGCTCCAGCCACGGGTGCAACTGCTCCCATGCCCACCGGTCCATCCCGACTTCACGACGCTTGTCGCCCTTCCCGTGCCTCACCAGCACGGCACCTCGTTCTGAGTCGAGATCGCTCTCGTTCAGCGCGAGCGCTTCGCTTATCCGTAGCCCCGCGCGCCAGAGCGCGACGATCACGCCGCGCAACCGTACGCCGTCCGGGGTGTCGCCCGCGGCGCGCATGACCGAGATGATCTCCTCAACGGTCGGTGGATCGGCTGGGTAGCGGAGCCCCTTGTTGCGAGGCGGGCGGCCACGGTGGTAGCCAGGCACGGTGGCGGGCGATCGCCGGCGACCGGCGCAATCCACAAGCTGTGTGGATTCCATGACGTCCTCCTTCGGACGATAATTGACGGTCTGATCGTCCCGCGCAGCAGGCCCTGGCGCTAGCCTTCACGCGATTGCGCAAGTGGGCCCCGTCGGCGTCGAGGGGCAGCGCTCGCCGCGGTACTCCGGCTGTGCCTGCTTAGACGGCGAGCACGCCGGCGAGGTCGCACCGATGCTTGTCGTCCGCTGCGAGAGCGACGTGGGTGCCGCCATCGACGCCTGCTCCCGTGGTGGAGCAGCGGTCAGGGCGATTGCTGAGGAACCGGCTTCAAGCGGACCTAGCAAGCAGTCTGCGGTGATCGAGGACGTCGTTGCCTTGTACCAATACTGACCGATCCAACCAACGGGCCCGCTCGGGGGGAAGGGGCAGTCTCGGCTTCCTGGCTGCCTTGGCGACGAAGCGGAAGCCTGGCGTATGGGTCTTCGGACGCTTGTGGCTCAGTCGAGGTCGAAGGCAGCGTGGATCGCGTTTGTGAGAGTGGCCTCTTGGTGATCGAGAAGGCGGCCGATCTGGTCTCCCAAGGCCGTGGCGGGGATGGTGGTGACGTGGTCGCAAGCCGCCACGCAACGTTCCTCAAGTCCGTTGTCGGTGCCGAGCACTACTTCGCTCGACAGGCCGCGGATCGTGGTCGTGATCGGCGCGACGGTCACCGTGTTGAGGTGCGGGCGCACCAGCTCACGGGTCAGCACGAGCACCGGACGCGACTTGTCGAGCCGCGCCAGATGAATCGGCCGCATCAGCGATCCAGTGGGATGCCAGCGGCGTGCTCGGCGAGGCCGGCAAGCTCGGGATCCGGTCCCATGGCGGCGAGGATCTCGGCGTCACGGGCCGAGACCATCCGGCGGCGTTCGCGCTCGAGCGCCCGTGTCACGACGGCGGCGCGGCTGCGCTCGGTGCCGCTCTCGACGATTGCGTCGACGAAGTCGACGAGCTCATCGGCGAGCCGCACCGCAATCTGCTTGCTCATACCAACATGGTACCGCCCTGGGATCAGCGGAGACGCGGATCGCCGCGCCCGACCATCCCGGCCTGCCTGGCCAAGGTCCGCCGCTTCTGCTTGGAGACGATCGCAGTCTCAAGCGGCCTCAGCGGCAACGTTGCCCCTGAGGCGACAATGGGGACGTGAGCTCGACAGCGACGAGAGTGCTGCCTGCGTTCCGAGGCGGCAGCCAGAGTGCGCCTTCCGGTGACAGCCGAGGCTCCTCGTTTCGCGTGGAATGCGGCTGCCACGATGGCGCGCTAATAACGAATGGTCAAGCCGTCGCTGATTGACAGTGCGGAGTCCCCGTTGCCGACTACCAGCTCCAGCGCGTGCGGGCCTTGCTCGTAGACGATCGATCGTCCCGCGCACACGGGTATGGACGGCGCGGACGGTCCGCGGACGCGGACTTCGCGGAGTTGACCGGGACGGCGATGCGCCACGGCCTCGGGCGTCGAGACCCGTCGCCGGCGCTGCTCGATCTGTTCTTCGCCGGTTTCGAGCACGAAGACCAGGGGACGTTCCGGGAAGCGCTCGTTGTCCCCGTGAATCCAGATGCGCGGTCCCAGGGCGTCGTAGAGCCAGAACTCATCGCGGTGCGCCGGCTCGACCTCGCCGCGGAAGGCCAGACCGATCGGACTGGCGCCCGTGCTGGTCCAATCGGCGCGACGGTCTAACCGCAACGGGTTGGCGCGTGCCTGCGCCGCGTCGGTCACCCACAACAGCTCGAAGAACTGCTCGCGCCACGCCAAGCGCCGGTTTCGCGTGCCCTGGCCGCGGTGCGCCTGACCGGCGTCCAGCACCCACCCATCGTCTTCAAGGCGGCGCGCTGGCTGACCCGGATCGGCCACCATCCAGAAGACGTGATCGAGTTCGAGCATGGTGACGCGCGACGTTAGAACACCGCGGGCAGGCGCGGCGCCTTTGTCGCAGCACCGACGTCGCACTGATCGAGATCACGCAGTCTCGGTCGCGCTGTGGCCCGTTGAGGGCGACCAGCGCTACCTCAGGGCGGTGGTGCCATCGCTGGAGCCGGACCGTGGTCGCGAACCCGAAGCCGAGTCAGCCCGAGCCGCGAGCGCTGGAGACGTTTCTGAGCGACAGCTTGGTCGGGCGGTTGCGGGGCTACGCGGCCTGCTGCTGCTTGCGCCGAGCGCGAGTCGCGCCGGTCAATGCGGTGACCACGGGTTGACCGGCCAGGCGAGTCCCGTTCACCACAAGGTCAACGCGCTCATTGAAGAACGCGATGCGGTCGGTCACCTCAGCGGCTTTGCGGAGAGGTTTGGGATAGCTCCATGCGTTGTCTTCTTCGTCCTCCAGCGACCAGTAGGAGGCTTGCCCTTTGTAGGCGCAAGCCGTCCTCGTTGGACTAGATCGAAGGAGCCCGTCGACAACATCTTCGCGCGGCAGGTAGTACCGGACAGCCAGCGGGGCTTCAAACAGCAGGTACGGGCGCGCGGTCGGTCCGGTCGGTAAGGCGTGACGGCGCAACGTGCGCTGTCGACGTCGATGTGGAGCTCAGACACGTTCATAGGCTGTGGGAAGGCTGTAGTCGAGCAGGACGATGGGGAGATCACCGGCGGTGATCGCTGCGAATGTGGCTGTGCTGGCGAAGCCCCGCGCGAGCGGAGTGAGGGCGACGCCGGCGGGCGTCGCCCCGGGACCGGGTTCAATACGTGACGTTGATGACGAAGTCGGTGTTCTTACCGATGTTCGTGGGCCTGATCAACCCGCGCGCGCGGCCGTAGATGCCGGTTCCGCCGTTGATCCGAACCGGTGGTGCGCTCTGCGACAGCGTGACTGTCTCGTCGTTGCCGAGGATCATCGACCCGCCGATCGCGATCTGGCCACTACACAGCGCCGTCGGACCGGTGCTGGTGATGCTCGTGATCGTGCAGCGGAGGTGGTCCGAGCCTTTGGCTTTGGTGGCGTGATGCCTGTGGTTCCCGACGTAGGTGGTTCCCGTGTCGTCGATGACATCGCCGATCGTGGGCTGGCTATCAGGCGCGAGCGGCTGGCCCTGGGGATTGACGAACGTGTCGCTCGTCGTCCGCGAAAAATAGTGCAGGGTTACGCTCTTCGCGCCGGCCGGGGGGACTCCGACGGCCAGTGTCAGCAAGACGCTCGCAAGCAACGCGATCGGTCCGGCTGGACTGCGCCGAGCTTCCCTAAGCTGAGATGTGAGCCGGTGTGTCATGGTGTGAGTCCTCCATTGCGTTTTGCGCCCTTCGCTTCCCTGGCCGCCGGGCACAGCGAGCGTGGGTGACGGGGAAGGAAGAAAAGGGAGCGTTGGTGGGTATGTTCTGATCGGCGATAGCCGATCGGCCTTGCGGATCGCTCAGGGGGGCTCGCTGCCTCCACATGCTGATCTCCTTTGCGGCCATGTTGTTCTGGTCCAGCCTCGATCAAACGTCATGCGCTAACGCTCGGTCCGTCGCCAGGACGCGGTCCGGCGCACCAACACGGTGGCTATCGTCAGCACGAAGAGCGCTCCTAGCGGATGAAGGGCGCCCACCCAACGATGCCCGTTGGCAAGAGCGACCTGCGCCGTCCCGATCACGGCCAGCAACAGCGAGAGGATCAGGTCAGTCCTGGGAAGCCACGCCAGCAGCGCGGCGATGAGGACCGCGCCCTCGAGCTCGTTGGCCGTGAAGCCGACCTCCCGGTGAGCGTTCAGCGCGCCGGGCCCGGCACCGAAGATGTAGGCGCCGATCAGATACACCTGGACAAAGACAGCCACGACGACCGCCAGCGCGAGTGCCGCGTGCAACCAACGGGCCCACGGTCGGAGGCGGCGCAGTTGCGCACGCTGTCGGGCGTGACGCGGCGGCGCGAGTTCGACAAGGTCGTAATCGCCAGATCCCGCCATCGGACCACACCCTGTCTTCATCGCTGTCTGCCTGTCGTGCTCGCTGGTGGCGGCGCAGTGCCCAGGCTTGTCGCGTGCTGGCTTGTACCGCCGGGCTTCAGCTCGGTCGACCGGCCGCGGTGGCGACGGTAGATCTCCGCGACCCACCGCCCTCCCGGCCGCTGGGCCAGCGAGTCGACGAACTCGCGCCACGAATCCGGCAGGTCGTCGTCGGCGATCATTGGATACGGGAACTCGGGAGGACGCGCCACCCCGTAGAACAGTGCCGCGGCGGTGAGGTCGGCGACCGTGAAGGACTCGCCGACGAGGAACCCGCTGGAGGAGATCTCACGTTCGAGCCGATCCATCGCGGCGACCATCTTCGCGCGGCTGGCCGTGGCTGACTCGGCGGTGATCTCGAATCTCCGTCGCATGCCCCCGCGCAGCATTGGGAAGGCGGCCCGCAGCAGGAGCCGCGCCGGGAACGGCCGGCGGTGGGTGAACAGTGGCACCACCAACTCTGGCTGGGGAAGCAGCTCGTGGTAGAACGCCCGGCGGATGTGCGGTCCCAGCTCCTCGTCGAAGAACGCCTCGAGTTCGAGCGCGCGACGCCGCCGCGCCGCGTCCTCCGGGTATAGCGGTGGCTGCGGCCAGCTCTCCTCGATCGCGGCGATGATGCGCGTCGAATCGCCGATCGACCGCCCGTCCATCGTGAGCACCGGCGCCGTGGGGGTATCGCCGGTCAGGCGCTTGGTCTTCACGGCGTGGAGACCCGGAAGCAGCGTACGACGGATATGGGGGACGCGCTTGTAGTCCAGCGCCCAGCGCACCTTTTCGACGTAGTGCGAGATCTGAAGCTGCCACAGGACCGGCACGGGCACGTCCGGGTGGTCGCTTGGCTCGACGTGGGTGTGCGTGACGTCGCTCATATGGGCAGGATGCGTGCGGCCTGGCTCTCCGCCCCGGTGTCTGGTGATGGTGTGCGTGTGCTCGGTGCGCATGGCGCTGCGTCCCTTCATTCGTGATTCCTCAGGCCGAGGTCGTTGCGAGTGGCAACTCGGTTCCTGCGATCGCCCGGCTGGTGCGTGTGGTGCCGCGGATCAGGTCGGCGGCCTTCTCGGCGATGATCATGGTCGGCAGGTTGGTGTGGCCGCGCGGGATCCTGGGGATGGTCGAGGCGTCGATGACGCGCAGGCCGTCGAGACCGCGGACGCGCAGCTGGTGGTCGACAACGGCCAGTTCGTCTGAGCCGATGCGGCAGGTGCCGACGGGGTGATAGAGCCCGTGCGCGGTGTCGCGGGTGTGGGTTTGGAGGGGGGTGGCGGCAGGCGCGAGTTCGTCGCCAGCGAGCTGGTTGAGGGCGGGCATGGAGATGATCCGGCGCGCCAGCTCGAGGCCTGTCGTCAGTACTCGGAGGTCGTCGCGGCCTGGGTCTGAGAGGTAGCAGGGATCGATCTCGGGCTTGGCGAGCGGATCGGCGGAGCGGAGGCGGAGGCTGCCGACGCTGTGTGGCTGCAGCGCGACAGCCATGAGCGTAAAGCCGTGCGCCGAGGCCGGCGTGAGGCCCTCGTTCTGGAAGAGACCAGGAGCGAAGATCAGCTCGAGATCCGGCGCCGGCAGCCCCGGACGGCTGTGGATGAAGGCGGCAGCCTCGGCGGCGTTGGAGGTCAGCATTCCGCGGCGGAGCAGCAGGTACCGTGCGTAGTTGCCGGCTGTCTCTGCCGCGTACAGCGTCGTGGGATGGACCGCCTCGACGAGAGAGGTGACCACCGGGTGGTCCTGCAGGTTGAGCCCGACGCCGGGGAGCTCGCGAACCGGCGTGATCCGGTGCCTGGCGAGCTCGTCGAGCGGACCGACACCGGAGAGCAGCAACAGCTGCGGCGAGTTTACGGCGCCGCCGGAAAGGATCACTTCGCGCCCGCAGCGGGCGATTTTCTCCTCCGCGCCCCGGCGGTAGGCAACACCGACGGCGCGTGTGCCATCGAACAGCACACGCGTGACGTGGGCGCCAGTGGTCACGGTGAGGTTCGAGCGCCGCAGCGCGGGACGCAGATAGGCGTCCGCGGCCGACCAGCGCCGGCCCCGATGTTGTGTGACGGGCGTCAGGCGAACGCCTTCGAGATCAGTCGGTCCGAGTTTTCTCGACCGTGGAATGCCGGCTTGCACGGCCGCTTCGATGAAGGCGTGTGTGAGCGGGTTGGGCTCGCGCAGCTCTTCGACCGCGAGCGTGTCGTAGACATGTTCGAAGTGCGGCGCGAGCTCCTCGAAGCTCCAGCCCTCGTTTCCTCGGTCGGCCCAGGCGTCGTAGTCGGCGCGGTGTCCGGGGATCGCCATCATCGTGTTGGTCGACGAGCAGCCACCGAGCACCTTCCCACGCGGCCAGTAGATGCGGCGGCCGCCGAGCCCGGCCTGCGGGGTTGTCGCGTAGTCCCAGTCGGCCTCGCTCTTGAACAGCTTGAGCCAAGCTAGGGGGACGCGGATCTCCCTCCTAGTGTCGGCCCCGCCCGCTTCGATCAGAAGAACGCTGGTGTGCGGGTTCTCGGACAGGCGGTTGGCGAGGACGCATCCAGCCGAGCCGGCGCCAACGATGATGTAGTCGACCATCGGGTCTCCTCCCGTTAGTTGTCTGCGGCGAGCATCGCGCGGCGGCGTCGGTTTCGCGACGTGGGAGACCACCTGCTTTTGCGGGGGTGGACCGAGGACTTTTGGCGGCGGTACGATCGGCGCTGGTGGCCGCGGTCGATGCCGGGCGAGTGCTTCTGGAGCGAGACGCCGCTCTCGCGCGGATCGATCAGTGCCTGCGCGCTCGCGATCGCCGGGGGTGGTTCGCTGCTTTTGCTGGAGGGACCGGCGGGTATCGGCAAGACTCGCCTGGTTCTGGCCGCAGGGCGGCATGGTCGCGAGCTCGGCCTGGCGACGCTGAGCGCGCGCGGCTCGGAACTGGAGCGAGACTTCGCATACGGCCTCGTCCGCCAGCTGTTCGAGGCGCCGCTCGTCGCGGCGTCGCCGCCGGAACGTGCGGAGCTTCTCGCGGGCGCGGCCGGTCGTGCGGCCGCGCTGTTCGGCGTCCGGGCGCCGGACGATGACGCAGCCGACGCGCTGCTCGACCCGTCGTTCGCGATCCTGCACGGGCTCTACTGGCTGTGCGCGAACCTCGCCCGGCGCTCCCCGGTCCTGCTCTGCGTCGACGATGCCCACTGGGCTGACCAGGCCTCGCTGCGCTTCCTGAACTACCTCGGGCGACGACTCGAGGAACTGCCGATCGCGGTCATCGCGGCGGCACGGCCGGCGCAGTCGGCCGAGGGTTCGCCGCTGCTCGCGGCGCTCGCCGCCGACGCGTCGGCCGAGGTCCTCGTGCTCGCAGCGTTGAGCGAGCATGCGGTGGCCGAGCTCGTGCGGCTGGGACTCGGCGCCGAAGTGGAGCCGGCTTTCGCGAGGGCGTGCCATGAGGTGACCGGGGGCGTTCCGTTCCTCGTGAAGGAGCTCGTTCGCGCGATCGCTGAGGAGGGCATCGCGCCGACGGCGGCAGCCGCGTCCGGCGTCGCGGGGCTCGCTCCGCGCGCGGTCTCTGACTCGGTCGTGCAACGGCTGAGTCGCCTCTCCATAACCGCCCGCGACCTGGCACGAGCGGCGGCCGTGCTGGGCGAGGCCGACCTTCGGCTCGCCGCCGGTCTCGCCGGCGTTGACCCCGGGGCCGCCACAACCGCGGCGGACGAGCTCGCCGCCGCCGCGATCCTCGACGCGGGTCGGCCGTTGCGCTTCGTGCACCCGATCGTCCGCGCGGCGGTCGACGCAGATCTCTCACCCGGTGAGCGGGCCGGCCTGCACGCGGCCGCGGCGCGCCGTCTCGCGGACGAGGGCGCGTCTGCGCACCGGATCGCAGCACATCTGCTGGCGACCGACCCCGCGGGGGACGACTGGGTCGTTGAGTCACTCTTGGCGGCCGCCAGGACCGCGATCGCGAACGGCGCTCCGGACTCGGCCGTCGCCTATCTGCGGCGCGCGCTGGCGGAGCCGCCCTCCGAGCGGCTGGGCCCCGACGTCCTGCTCGAGCTCGGGTTCGCCGAGTCATACGCGGGAGACCCGCAGGCGGCGGCTCATCTCGAGGCGGCGCTCGACGCCGCAGCCGACGCATCGGCTCAGGTCTCGATCACGCTCGCGCTGGGACGCATGCTCCAGATCGAGGGCCGCAATCGCGAGGCGCTGGAGGTGTTCGACCGGACGCGCGCGCGCCTCGCCGGCACCGACCGACGCGCGGCGCTCACGCTCGAGGGCGCCGCGCTCGGCGCGGCTCAATTCGACGCAGACACCGCGGACGATGCCGCAGAGCGGATCGCCCACCTGCGCCGGCTGGCCGAGGATGAGCTCGATGTTCCCTCGAGCGTGTTTGGCATGCTGGCGGTCGCAGCTACGAATGCGAACGAGCCCGCGGAGGCAGTGGCGCGCCTCGCGCTCCGCGCGCTTGACGGAGCGCCGAAGCTGCTGCCGGAGGCGGTCGACCGACCCCCGTTCTTCTACCACGCCTGCAATGCGCTCGCGTTCGCCGAGCGCTACGAGGAGGCGCGCTCGCGGTTCGACGAGGCGCTGGCGGATGCCCGCCGGCTCGGCTCGCTCCCACACGTGCTCGGGCTCTCGTGCTACCGCGGTCTGATTCATCTGCGTATTGGCAACCTCGCCGACGCCGAGGCGGACGCACGCGTCGCGCTCGAGACCGGCCCCCGCCCGCCCGGCATCCACGCTGCCGTCGCCCTCGCCGTGCTACTCGAGACGCTGGCCGAGCGCGGGGAGCTCGACGCGGCCGAGGCGGCAGATCACCGCTACCGGCTCGCCGAGCAGTTCCCGACGACGATGCAGACAGGATGGCTGCTCGCCGCCCGGGGCCGGCTTCGCCTGGCCGAGCTTCGCCCGGCCGCGGCGCTCAAGGACCTCCTCGCCGCCGGCGACCTGTTCACTCGCCTCCGCATCACCACCCCATCGTCCGCACCGTGGCGCTCCGACGCCGCGCTCGCGCAACTCGCCCTCGGCGCACCAGCCGAAGCGAGAGCGCTCGCGGCCGAGGAGGTCGCGCTCGCCCAGGCCTACAACGCCCCACGCACGCTCGGGATAGCCCTGCGCGCCGCCGGCCTGACAGAGGGCGGAACGCGCGGCATCGAACTGCTGAACCAGGCGGTACGCGTGCTCGAGGGCTCCGCCGCGCGACTGGAGCACGCCCGCGCCATGACCGACCTCGGCGCCGCCCTCCGCCGCGCGGGACAACGGACGGAGAGCCGCGAGATCCTCCGGCCCGCGCTCGACCTCGCCCACCGCTGCGGGGCGCTCGCGCTGACAGAGCGAACCCGCACCGAACTCATCGCCGCGGGCGCGCGACCCCGACGGCCCGTCCTCAGCGGGCTCGACTCGCTAACCCCGAGCGAGCGTCGCGTCGCCCAGCTCGCCGCCGCCGGTCTCCCCAACCGCGACATCGCCCAACACCTATTCATCACCACGCGAACCGTCGAAGGCCACCTCACCCACGCCTACCAGAAGCTCGCCATCACCAACCGCGAGCAACTCCCCGCCGCCCTCGCCACCCGCGACGTCGAGCCTATCTGAGCCCCTAATTCGACATTCCGCTGAGCGCCATCGGCACCATAGGCGTCCTGCCACGCCGAGCGGGGCACGCTCTGCTGGTCGCACCTATCGGGGAAATACAGGACTGCCGGCCGCTGACGACCACCCACCGCCTCCTGAGCATGAGGGGACTTAGATCGCGGCGGCGGTTGAGGCCGCCGCTCAGCCAGGCATTGCGGAAGCGCCGAGGAAACTCGACGCCGCTGCTGCCACGGACGAGATCCAGCATCGCTGCCGCGCTCCGCGATGCCCAACATGTGCATACGCACGAGCGATGCCCTCGGCCGCGACGGCCTTCGCCACCGCCGCTTCCGCTCAGTCGCCCAGGCGGCCATCTGGCCGTCGCTGCCGCATCGGGTGATGGGGCGGGCAGAGCAGGAGCAGCGGTTGGCGACCCTGCTGGCCGCCCGCCAGGAGGGCGGGCGGCCAGCCGCCGGGCCTCGTTACAGCCCGAGTCCAGCGGTGGCTGAGATCGTCGGCTGTCGTCGCGAGCGCACAGCGTCGATGATCTCGCTCGGATCGATGCCTTGTAGATAGGCCGACGTGGTCCCGAGGTCGGTATGGCCGAGCTGGCGCTGGATGATGTTGACCGCGACGCCCTCGCGGGCGAGCTCGACCGCATGCGCATGGCGCAGTTGGTGGGGAGCGAACCGGCGGCGGACGGTCGCCTCGGTGGCGAGCTGACGTAGCTCTGCTCGAGCGGCGGCGGCCGCCCATCGCCGTCCGCGGGTCGGTCGTCGATGACGCAGAACAGGGCTCCGGGCGGCAGGGATACGCGAAGTGTCAGCCAGGCGGCCAGTTGTTCGAACCCGAACTGATCCATACCAGCTTCGCGGCGCTTATCGCCTTTGCCGTGGCGGATCAGCAAGGAGCTGCGTCGTTCGTCGATGTCGGTCTCGTTGAGTGCCAAGGCTTCGGAGATCCGTAGCCCCCCGCGCCACAAGACGGCGATCAGCGCACGGATGCGCAGCCCATGGCGGTCGTGACCGGCTTGACGCATGACGAGAACGATCTCCTCTGGCCGAGGCGGGTCAGGCGGGTATTGCATCCCCTTGTTGCGCGGGGCGCGCCCCGCGAGGTAGCCCGGAATCGTCGCCGGCGACCGGCGCCGCCCGGCTGCACCGATCAGCACCATCGAACCTGAAGAGATGACCAGCTCCTCTCAGAGGATCGGCGCCCCGGCCAGTCCGAGACGCAACGGCGCCAATCCTCAGGTGATCGGTCGCTGACCGCCAGGTCGCGGTGGTCCCGAGCTCCTGCTCTGGGTCTGAGCCGACTAATAGCAGGAGCGCTCTCTCGGCTCCGACCATGCGGCGACGCACCCCGTCGTTCGTGGATCCGGAAGTGTGGCGGCAGCGGCTGATATGGAGTGCCCCCGGACGTTCCTATAGATGTCAAGTGCGGTTTGCGGTTGATTCCGAAGCCGGGGTTGCCGCAGATGATGGTGGTGAGACCGTGGTCGCGGCTGCCGCGGGTAAGTGTCGGCGAGGTCGGCGCGGAGGGTGTTGTAGACCTCGCGGGCGATGTAGCGCTTGAGGCAGCGCATGATTTCGCGCTTGGTCTTGCCTTCGGCGGTGCGGCGTCTGTGCGTAGGCGCGGGTGCGCTGGCAGTAGCGCAGGCGGCAGACGGCGATGAGGTGCAGCGCGCGGTTGGCTTGGCGGTCGCCGCCGTAGTTGAGGCGGTGGCGGGTGGTCTTGCCGGAGGAGGCGGGGATCGGGCTGGCGCCGCAGAGCATCGCGAATGAGCTCTCGCCGCGGAGTCGTTCGATGTTCTGCCCGGCGGTGACGAGCAGTTGGCCGGCATGACCGGTCGAGATGCCGAGCAGCTGGATCGTCCGTGGCGCGGCGGCCGCGACGAGCTGCTCGAGCTCGCGGTCCAGAGCGGCGATCTCGCTGGTCGAGCGCTCGGATCCGCTGCGCGAGTCGATCGCAGCGCGAACTTCGCGGCTTGGGAAGGGGAGCGGAGGTCGCTGGCCTGACGGGCGGAATCGCGCGCAGACGGTGGCCTTGCCGCGGAGCGTCTTGCGGCGGCAGAGCTGATCGCGGAGCTCTTGCGGGGCGGTGATGATCAGGTCGCGGAGCTGAACGATCGCGGCGCTGCGGGACTTCACCGCGCTGTGGCGAGCGACGCGCAGCAGCCGGATCGACTCGACGATCCCGTCGGTCTGCTTCGGGACCGCCTTCGCCTTGCCGGCCAGGAACAGCCGGGCGGCCATCTCCGCGTCGATCGGGTCGCTCTTGCCGACACGCCGGCGGGTGTGCGCGTGCGGCTGGTTGACCTCGACCACCGCGACGCCGTGCTCGCGGAGATAGCGCACGAGCGCCGGCCGCATATGAGCCGGTCGACTCGACCGCGACGACGTCGATCTCCCCGAAGCCGCTCAGCCAGTCCAGCAACTGCGCGGTAGCCCGGCGTTGTCGTCGGGAAGCTCTTCGTCGAGAGCAGCGCTCCGCGCTGATCCAGCGCGGCGACGTGATGGGTGTCGGCGTGCGCGTCGACCCCGCCGACAACGAGCGTGTCCTCCTGCGTCATGCTGTGCATGGCCGTCCTTTCTGTCCGGGAGGGCGGCCTGGTCGGGAAGGGCGGACAGAACAGTGACGAGGCACTTTGATCAGGTTCCTATGAGGTCACGCCGCCCGACCCGACCGCCCGATGGGCGATCGGCGGCGCGACCCGAGGTCGACAGGTCCCGGCAAGACACCAACAGGGTCAGTTTCGACGGTAGGTCAGACCTCAGGCCAAAACGCCGGATCTCATCTTCACTGTTTCGAGGACACCTGAGGGCTTTGGTCGAAAGACGCGGGCCAGGAGGTGAGAAGTGCCTCGAACCAGACCGCCGTATCCAGAGGAGTTCAAGCGTGAGGCGATCGAGCTCGTCCGGATCTCGAGCAAGTCGCAGCGGCAGATCGCGGAGGATCTCGGGCTCTCCGATGTGACGTTGCGCAACTGGGTCAAGCAGGCCGAGCGCGATGAGGGCAAGCGCCCGGACGGCCTCTCGACCGATGAGCGTGAGGAGCTGGCGCGGTTGCGTCGCGAGAATCAGACGCTGCGGATGGAGCGCGAGATCCTCAAGAAGGCAGCCGCTTTTTTCGCCCGGGAGACCGGCGAGCCGTAGGCGAGATCTTCTCGCTGATCGAGGCGGAGAAGGCGAACTTTCCGGTCTCCGTGATGTGCCGAGCGCTGGGTGTGAACCGCACCAGCTTCCATGACTGGGAGCGTCGCGCGCCCTCGGACAGGGCGCTCTCCGACGCGTGGCTGATCGAGAAGATCAGGGAGATCCACGCCGCCTCGGACGGCACGTACGGCGCGCGGCGTGTCCATGCCGAGCTGCGCCTGCAGCACGGGATCCGCGTCGGGCGCAAGCGCGTGGAGCGGCTGATGCGAGCGGCGGGTATCTCCGGGCTGCTGCCGCGCAAGCGCCGGCGCACGACCGTGCGGTTGCCCGGGTCAGAGTCGCCCCCGACCTGCTCGAGCGTGACTTTCGCCCCGAGGGCCCGAACCAGACCTGGTCGGCGGACATCACCTACATCTCGACGTGGGAGGGGTTCGTGTACCTCGCGCACGTCCAGGACCTGTTCTCCCGGCTGATCGTCGGCTGGTCGATGGCTGAGCACCTCCGCGCCGAGCTCGTCGTGGGCGCGCTCGAGATGGCGCTTGCCCGACGTCACCCAGGCCCGGGTCTCGTGCACCACTCAGATCAGGGCTGCCAATACACCGCGGTGCTGTTCGGCAAGCGTTGCGCCAAGGCCGGGATCGAGATCTCGATGGGCTCAGTCGGCGATTGCTATGACAACGCGGTCTGCGAGACCTTCCACGCGACCATCAAGAAGGAGAAGATCTACCGGCAATCGTGGCCGACCCGCGCCGAGGCGCGCACCGCGATCTTCGGCTACATCGAGGGCTGGTACAACCCCCGGCGCCGGCACTCCACGCTCGCCTACCTGTCCCCGACCGAGTTCGAACGCCAGCACGTCGAGCTCGCACAACGAGCGCTCGAGGCCTCGACTTCCGACAACGGATCGGTCGCGTCGACGTCGCCGAGCGCCTCAGACGGGCTCACAACGCGTCGCATCTCGACGGTCGGCGTCGATTTTGCCGCCAACGGCCCGATCTCTCCCGACGACGCCCTCGCCACTCCAACCGGTCCCGCTCAGGCCGCGACGGACGGCGGTCAAGGGACGAACGCCAACGGGTGGCCTCTCCGCTCGGTAGTCCAGGAGCAATCTCGCTGATACAAACATCAACTACACAAGGCAAGACGTGTCGTCCAAACCGGGGGCGGTCCAATACTTCTGCATCGACGTGCCTGTTAGCGAGAAGGGAGCAAGCACCCGAGGCGCGCTTCTGGCGCCGAGTAGGGCAAGTGGGCAGTGCCGCCAGTACCCCGCTCTCCTCGTGCCGCGAGTATTTGGACGCATCGGACGGGTCTCCCGCTCAGCTCCGACGGCCGAGTGCTCGTTGCTCGGCAGCCTCCCGCTCTAGCGGTCTGGAGCATCAACGTCTGGTGCGATCCGTCGTTCCGGTGAGGTCGACGATCCGGTAGCCGACATTGGTGATCGTCTCGATCGCCGGCGGATCGCCCAGCTTGCGGCGCAGCCGGCTGAGCGTGACGTGAACTGTGTTGGTGAATGGATCGGTTTGCTCGTCCCACACTGCAGCGAACAGCTGCTCGGCACTGAGCACCGCGCCTCCGGCGCGGATCAGCGCCTCAAGCACGGCGAACTCCTTGCTCGAGAGGCCCAACGGCTGCCCGTGGCGGGTGGCGGTGTGGTGCATGGGGTTGAGCTCGATGCCCGCAACACGGAACACGCGCGGCTGCGCGGCCGGGCGCCGGCGCGCGAGCGCGCGCACGCGGAGCACGAGCTCGGGAAAATGGAACGGCTTGGACAGATAGTCGTCGGCGCCGAGGCGCAGGCCACTGACTCGCTGCCCCGGATCTCCGGAGGCGGTGAGCATGAGCACCATCGCCGGCGCGTCGCGCTCGGTGATCATGCGGCAGACCGTGTCGCCGTGTATGCCGGGCAGGTCGCGGTCGAGCACGATCACGTGGTAGCCGGCGAGATCGAGCTTGGTGGCTGCCTGCACGCCGTCGTAGGCGACGTCGACCGCAAAGCCCTCGTCCCGCAGCCCCTCGGCCAACGCGTCGGCCAGCGTGCGGGAATCTTCGACCACGAGCACCCTCATCCGGTCGCTCCAGTTGCGCTCGCCATCGCCGTGGGGAGGGTGATCGCGACCGCGAGCCCGCCTGCGTCGAGCGCGCGCAGCTCAACCTCGCCGCCGTGCACCTCGGCAATCGAGGCTACGATCGCCAGCCCTAGCCCGGTGCCTTTACCCGAACCGGTGCGCGGGGCGCCGAGGCGCGCAAATGGCTTGGTTAGCGACCTGACCTTCCGCGGGTCGAGCGTCGGCCCGCCGTTCTCGACTACGAGACGCATGCACGCGTCCTGCACCGCGGTCGTCACCCGCATCCAGCCGCCCGGCTGGTTGTGGACGACGGCGTTGGCGATCAGGTTCTCGACCATACGCGCGAGCAGGGTCGCATTGCCGCTGACCCAACCGTCGGGACTGTGCGCGGACTGGACCCGCAGGCCCATGGTCGCGACCTCGCCAGCGCGGCGCTCGAGCGCCGCACGCGCGAGCGAACCGAGCGAGACCGCGACCTCGTCGCGCAGCGGCGCGTGCTGCGCGTGGGCGAGCGTCAAAAGGCCATCGAGCAGCCGCTCCGCGTCATCGAGCTCGCTGCCGAGACGGTCGGCGAGGGTGGCGACGTGGGCGGGGACCGGTCCGGGCTTCGCCATCGCCACCTCGAGCGACGCCCGCATCGCCGCGATCGGCGTGCGCAGCTCGTGCGAGGCGTTGGCGATGAACTGGCGCTCGAACGTGAACGAGCGCTCGAGCCGATCCAGCAGCCGGTCGAGCGTGTCGCCCAGCTCCTTGAGTTCGTGGTCGGCCCGTCCCACGTTCAGCCGCGCGTGCAGGTTCGTCGCCGAGATCTCGCTCGTGGTTGCCATGATCGCCCGCAGCGGGCGCACGAAGCGTCCGGCCAGCAGCCAGCCGGCCACCAGCGCGACGGTGACCATCACCGCCAGCGCGATCAGCGAGGCGATGAGCAGCTGATGGCGATCGGCGCCGTACTGTGGCACGCCGATGATCGCGCTGCCCGTGCTCCCGCTCGGAACAGGTGCCGCTGTCAACGCTCCAGTGCGGCTCTGCCACACCAGCAGCGTGACGGTCAGTAACACCCCTCCGGCGGCGAGCAGCACTGCGCCGCATAGCACCGCGAACCGCATTCGGATGCTGCGCCGCCGAGGGCCCGAGCGCACGCCTTTCAGCTCGGTCGCGGCGAGTGCTGATGACATGGTGCTCGACCTCCATTCGAAGGCGGGGGACCAGGGCGGATCACGGCCATCGATCCGCCTTCGGGTCGCGGCTGACGATGGCTCAAAGGACCTTACAGCGGAATAACAGCGCTGCTTATGCCCCTGTCAGCACCGCCGGCGTAGAACCGTCACAAACGGTCCCCACCTCGAAGGAGCACGGCCATGTCCCAGATGATCAAGCGCCTCAACCCACGCCGGCTCCGCGCCCACGCGCGCTGGATCAGACGGGGAAGCGCGGCCGCGGCCGCGGCCGCGATCGTGATCGCCGCGTCCGGGTTCGGCGACTCCGCGGCGCCGAGCCACGCCGCTGTGGTGCGCTGGGCCGCCTGCCTGCGCGCGCACGGGGTCCCAACATTCCCCGACCCCGACCGCAACGGTGCCATCAACAGCGGACGGTTCGACCCCGCATCGGCCGCGTTCGCGTCCGCCAGCCATGCCTGCCTGCCCGTGCAGCCGGCAGGGGCGATCACCGCGGTGCCGGGACGGCCCTAGTCAAACCCGTTGACCGACCCCGGGATGCCTAGCCAGCGCCGATGAAGGCGCGCCGAGGTCTGGCCACAAACCGATCTGCTTACGGCAGACCGCTTCAGTGTGCAACGCGCATCGCAGCACGCGCGACAACGCCCCCTGCAACGCGCGCAAACCGAGCAGGCGTCTATCCGGGTGCTTGCTGATCCTTTGCTAACGATCGACTCGAAGTGGAACTCTTCGGCGCTCCGTCCTGGCTTCTG
>CAWEMC010000019.1:0-70637 GCA_963810015.1 uncultured Solirubrobacterales bacterium | reverse complement strand
TTCGGGGAGCCTGCCCCGAGCGCGCAGACGGTGACGTGCACGATCAACGGCCTCACGACCAACCAGTCGGTGCCGGTCGACGTGATTGTCACCCCCACGGCGGGAGGCAGCTACACCAATACCGTGTCGATTTCATCTCCGTTCCCGGATCCGAATCCGGCGAACAACCACGCGTCGGCGACGCTCACGGCGGGCACCGCGGTGTCCAACCGGATGTGCGTCGTGCCACGGCTCGGGGACACCTCGTCGAAGGTCGCGGGCACGGTGCTGACGGACCTGGGCTGCAAGGTCGCCACCACCCACGCCCACAGCCGAAGCGTGCACAAGGGCAACGTGATCAAGACGATGCCCTGCCCGGGTACCCATCCGTTCGGAACGACGGTCAGGGTCGACGTCTCGTCGGGGCCGAAGAAGCGCAAGCACAAGAAGCATCGAGCCAGATGAGCCGCCGGCGATCGTCGGAACGGTTCGTCGGTTTGAGGTTCGGGGAGTGGGTCATCGACAGAGAAAGGATTTGCATGCGCAAGCTGGTGCTTTGCCTGGTAGCGACGGTCGGAGCGTTGTGTGCCGGGTCTGGTGTCGCGAACGCGACGATCCTCGGAACGACGATGGAGCCAGGCGCCTCGATTGGCGTGGGGTGCGTCAGCACCGGGACGGCGGTCGGCCAGGTGGGTAGGAGAGTCGATTCCCAGCGGCGCTGTTGCAGCAGTGATGGGCCCGTTCGCGCCCCCTCCGGGTCCAGGCCTCGGGGTCTCGATCTTTGAGAACGTCCCCGGCGCCGAACTCGACCTCGCCGTGACGTTCTTGAGCGTGCAGGACGTCGGCGTGACCACGTCCACGGCTCCGTCGACGCGGCCGCCGGGCGGCCCGCGGTCCTGTCCTCGGTCGTCACCAATGCAGGTCCCGCCACCGGAGCGATTACGTTCGCCGATCAGGTTCCGGCCGGCCTGACGATCGACTCGGCTGTCGCGGGCGATGGCGCGTGCTCGACGAGCGGGCAGACGGTGACGTGCACGGTCAATGGCCTCGGCGTTGGCCAGTCCGCGCCGGTGACCGTCGTGGTGACCCCGACCGCGGCCGGCAGCTATGCCAACGACGTGTCGGTCTCCACGTCGCTCGCAGACCCGAACCCGTTCAACGACCACGCCACGGCGACGCTCGCCGTGACCGGGCCGGCGTCCACCGAGACGTGCGTCGTCCCGAACCTCAGGGGAGCGGCCTCGAGACTCGCCGGCGCCGTGTTGACGGACCTCGGCTGCAAGGTCAAGACCACACACGCGGACAGCAAGACCGTGCACAAGGGCAACGTCATCAAGACGTCACCCGGCGCCGGCACACATCCGTTCGGCACCGCGGTCACTCTCCGGGTCTCCTCGGGGCGGAGCAAGAAGAAGCACAAGAAGCACCCGACGAGGCACCCGGCGCGGGTCTGATTTCTCAGCCGCTTCGCTCGCTCTCGGCTAGGCTGCGCCCCGGGCTGGGCCAACTCGTGGAGAGGAGTGACATGCGCAGGAGAGCTTCTTGCTTGTTCGGTGCGACGGCCGTCCTCGCGCTGGCGCTATCCGGCGTGGCCAGCGCGGACGTGACCTTGGGGAGCACGACGCAACCGAGCGGCTCATTCCTCGGGACGTGCTTCCTGAATGCAGATAACGGGATGGAGAACGACGTCGTCGTGCAGCTGACCGACAGCTCGGTCACCCGTTACACGGTGCCGGCGGGGGGCGAGACGATCAAGGAGTGGGGCACCAACACCACGGGCGACACGCCCGGGACTCCGCTCACGCTCGTGATTCTACGGCCGGCCGGTGCCAGCTACACGGTCGTCGGGGCTGACACGGAGACGCTGCCGAGCCGCCTGTTCAGCGATCAGGACTCCGTGTTCCTGCTGGCGCATCCGATCGTCGCGAACGCCGGCGACAAGCTCGGGCTCTACTCGAGTGCATCGGGATCGAACACTCCCCCCGTCTGCTACTTCGGCGGTGGCTCGACCCCGGATCCATTCGGCCTCGATGCGCTCACCGAGCCGTCGTCCCCGATGGCGGGTCAGTCGCTCTCGGAGGACGCAGACCAGGGCCCCAGCGGTCCCAACTTCATGCTCGACGTCGCCGTCAATCAGAACCAGGACGCGAGCGTGCGGACGACTGCCGGCCCGTCCACCGCCCCCACTGGGCGCACGGCGGTCCTGGCCTCGACCGTCACGAACGGGGGACCCACTACCGCGCCGATCACGTTCACCGATCGCGTGCCGGTCGGCTTGTCGATCGACTCGGCGGTGGCGGCCCAGGGGACCTGCGCGACCGGCGCTCAGACGGTCACCTGCACGATCAACGGGCTCGCCGCCGGGCAGTCGGCGCCCGTCGATGTCGTCGTCACCCCGACCGCCGGCGGCCACTACACGAACAACGTGTCGGTCACCTCGTCGGTACTCGACCCGAACGCGTCGAACAACACCGCGTCGGCGACGCTCACCGCGAGCGCGTCGGCGTCCGGCGCGTGCGTCGTCCCGAACCTCAAGGGCGCCTCCTCGAAGCTCGCCAAGACGGTGCTCAAGGACCTCGGCTGCAAGGTGAAGACCACCCGTCAGCGAAGCAGGCACGTCCGCAAGGGCGACGTGATCAAGACCAAGCCCGGGACGGGGACCCACCCGGCTCAGACGACGGTCAAGGTCGTGGTCTCATCCGGGCGGGGCAGGAAGAAGCACAAGAAGCACGGCGCGCGGGCCGCATACTTGTCGTATGGAGCGGCTCTTTGGCAACGATGAGGTGACCGACCGGCCGGCGGTGCGCGCCGACGCTCCGCTGGCGACCCGGATGCGGCCGCGCACGCTCGACGAGTTCGTCGGGCAGGACCGCCTGCTCGCCGCGGGATCGGCCCTGCGGCGGGCGATCGAGGACGGCCACCCGCATTCGATGATCCTCCACGGGCCGCCGGGGAGCGGCAAGACGACGCTGGCGCGGCTCGTGGCCGAGGCGTCGGGCGCCGCGTTCGAGGAGGAGAGCGCGGTCCAGGCCGGCCGCGCCGAGGTCCGTGCGGTGATCGAGCGCGCGCGCGAGCGGCTGCGCGGGCCGGGGACCAAGACCGTCTTCTTCCTCGACGAGATCCATCGCTTCAACAAGGCCCAGCAGGACGCGCTGCTGCCCGCCGTCGAGGAGGGTCTGGTGACGCTGATCGGCGCGACCACCGAGAACCCTTACTTCGAGGTCAACTCGGCGTTGATCTCCCGCACGCACGTCTATGAGCTCGAGGCGCTGACGGCCGTCGACATCCGGGCGTTGCTCGATCGGGCCGTCGCGCGCGGCGAGTGCGGAGACCCGGCGCTGATCGACCCCGAAGCGCTCGAGTTCCTGGCCGAGCGCTCGGGCGGAGACGCCCGCACGGCGCTGAACGGCCTCGAGCTGGCGTGCGAGGCGGCCGGGGTCGGCGAGCGCGTCACCCTCGCCCACGCCGAGGACGCGCTCCAGCGGCGGGCGCTGCTCTACGACCGCCAGGCGGACCGCCACTACGACACGATCTCGGCCTGGATCAAGGCCACCCGCGGCTCGGATCCCGACGCGTCGCTCTACTACCTCGCCGTGATGCTCGAGGGCGGCGAGGATCCCCGGTTCATCGTGCGCAGGATGGTGGTGCTCGCCTCAGAGGACATCGGAAACGCCGACCCCCAGGCGCTGGTCGTGGCCACGGCGGCCGCGTCCGCGGTCGAGCACGTGGGACTCCCGGAGTGCCAGTTCGCCCTGGCGCAGGCCGCCATCTACCTGTCGCTCGCGCCCAAGTCCGATGCTGCGAAGCGCGCGGTGATCGCCGCCCGAGACCACATCCGCGAGCGGGGCGCCGAGCCGCCCCCGCCGCACCTGCGGTCCTCGACGCGCAGCGATCGCCAGTACGACAACCCGCATGGGCGACCGGGCCATCTATCCCCTCAAGAGCTGTTGCCCGACGCGGCGATCGGCGCGCGCTTCTACGAGCCCGACGACGCCGAGGCCGCGCTGCGCGAGCGGTTCGAGCGGATCCGGCGGGAGCGGGGCCGCGGATGAGCGCCGGGCTCGAGTCGTTCAATCCGGCGACCGGCGAGTGGATCGGCGCCGTCGCGGTGACAGCGCCCGATGAGGTCGACGCCGTCGTCCGGGCCGTCGCCAAGGTCCAACCGTTCTGGGCGCAGCTCACGCTCGGAGATCGGGCGCGCTATCTCGAGCGAGCCGCGCAGGTCGTGATCGACGAGGCCGATGAGATCCGCGACCTGATCGTCCGCGAGCAGGGCAAGCCTCGGACCGAGGCGTTCACGATGGAGATCCTCCCGACGATCGACGCGCTGGGCTGGATCGCCGGCGCCGGGCTCGAGTTCCTCGCCGACGAGAAGATCCCGATGCCCCAGCTGTTCCTGAAGACCAAGAGCTCCGCGTTCACGTACGAGCCGCTCGGGGTGATCGGGGTGATCTCGCCGTGGAACTACCCGTGGAGCATCCCACTGGGCGAAGTCGCGCTGGCGCTGATGGCCGGGAACGGAGTCGTCCTCAAGCCGGCATCTCTGACGCCACTGATCGGTGAGCGGATCCGTCGGGTGTTCGAGCGGGCCGGCATCCCCGAGGGGCTGGTACGGGTGATCCACGGGCCCGAGACGGGTCCGGCGCTCGTCTCCTCGAGCGTTTCGAAGGTGTTCTTCACCGGCTCCGTGGAAGCCGGACGCAGCGTCGGGGAGGAGTGCGCGCGGCGGCTGAAGGGGTCGGTGCTCGAACTCGGCGGCAAGGACCCGATGTTGGTGCTCCCTGATGCGAACGTCGACCATGCGGTGGCGGGCGCTCTGTGGGGAGGGTTCGCCAACGCCGGTCAGACCTGTTCGGGGATCGAGCGGGTCTACGTGTTACGCGAGGTCTCCGAGCGGTTCATCGCCGGCGTCGTCGCGGACGCGCAGCGGCTTCGCGTCGGCGATCCCCTCGGGTGGGAAACCGAGATCGGGCCGATGATCTCTCGCGAGCAGTTCGAGCTCGTACGCGAGCTGGTCGACGATGCGGTGGCCGCCGGGGCGACGATGCGATGCGGTGGACCGGTGGAGGCGCCGCCCGGGCTGACCGGCGCGTTCTACGCCCCGACGGTCCTCACCGAC
Organism: uncultured Solirubrobacterales bacterium; assembly: GCA_963810015.1. Lineage (GTDB taxonomy): Bacteria > Actinomycetota > Thermoleophilia > Solirubrobacterales > Solirubrobacteraceae > Palsa-465. The sequence continues at coordinate 65,539 of CAWEMC010000019.1, read as the reverse complement.
GTCACGCACGAGATGCGGATCATGCGCGAGGAGATCTTCGGGCCGGTACTCCCGATCATCGACGTCGAGTCAGAGGACGAGGCGGTCGCGCTCGCCAACGACTCCCGGTTCGGGCTCGGCGCGTCGGTGTGGACGTCCGACCGCAGCAAGGGGGAGCGCGTCGCTCGCGAGCTCGTGGCGGGCATGGTCTGGATCAACGACCACATGTTCAGTCACGGGGCATGCCAGTGCTCGTGGGGAGGCGTCAAGGAGTCGGGGCTCGGTCGCACCCACTCGAAGTTCGGCCTCTATGAGTGCGTCAACATCAAGCTGCGGGTTTGGGAGCCATCGACGGTTCGCGACGCCTGGTGGCATCCCTACGACGAGACGCTCGGCCGGGCGCTCCGCCAGGCGGCGACGATCCTGTACGGGCGACCTTCGATCCGCGCCGGCGCCTTGCGGGCGGGGATCGGGCCGCTGGCGAGGGTGGGTTCGCGCCTGGCGCGGGACGCGCTCAGGCGGTAGGGCGATTGGTTGTCGTCGGAGTCCGGATCGGGCGCGCAAGCCGGTGAACGTGACGGGTTTGTGACGGAGTGTGTCGAGACCGTCACGGGAAACCTGCATAGCGCGTCAACACCGGCGCCAGGTCCGAGCCCTGTCGTATTACGCATGCTCTTCATGCATTATGCATAGCTCGACAGGGCTCGCCGTTCGGGGCGGAATTGTCGTGCTGTGCAGGTTTTGGACCGGCGCGATCGCGGCCCGACCCTCCCTCCTTCAAAGCCAAATACCGAGCCGTCGCCGATCCGGGCCGCGCCGGGTGACAACCGCGAGCGAGCCCAACAACGCGGCGGTCTACCCTTATCCGTATGCCCGCACAGTCCTATCTGGGCAAGGAGTGTGTCTGCCAGCTGCGCAAAGGCATCTGCGACCAGTCGTGCGTCCAGGACATGCTCGAGACGCCGTTCTACATCGCGTGTCTGCGACTGAAGGGCCGCCGGTGCGTGGTCGTGGGCGGCGGCGACGTCGGGCTCGAGAAGGTGGAGGGGCTGCTCGCGTGCGACGGCGAGGTGACGCTGGTGGCGCCTGAGGCTCATCCCGAGCTCGCCCAACTCGCGCTCGAGGGCTCGATCAGGTGGGAGCGGCGCGACTACCAGACCGGCGATCTCGACGGGTGCCTGATCGCCATCGCCGCGACGAGCGACACCGACACCAACATTCGCGTGTTCGAGGACGCCGAGGCGCGGGCGATGCTCGTCAACGTCGTCGACGTCCCACCGCTGTGCAACTTCATCCTCCCCGCGATCGTGCGGACCGGCCCGCTCGCCGTCGCGATCTCCACCGCCGGCGCCTCGCCGGCGCTGGCGAAGCGGATGAAGCGCGAGATCGCGGAGCTGTTCGGCGAGCCCTACGCGGTGCTCGCGATCCTGCTGAACGATGCGCGGGGCTGGGCCAAGGCGACGCTTCCCACCTACCAGGACCGCAAGGAGTTCTTCGAGTCGATCGTCAACGGCGAGCCGGATCCGGTCGAGCTGCTGCGGACGGGCGACGTCGGCGCCGTGCGCGATCTGATCGAGGCGGCGCAGCGCGTGCATGCCCCAGCCTGAGCTCACCCATCTCGATGCCGCGGGCCGGGCGCGGATGGTCGACGTCGGCGAGAAGGGCCCGACCGAGCGGCGCGCCGTGGCCCAGGCGACCATCTCGATCTCCCCGGCGACTGCCCAGGCCGTGCTCGCCGGCGACGCTCCGAAGGGCGACGTGATCGGCGTGGCCCGGATCGCCGGCATCCAGGCGGCGAAGCGGACCTCCGAGCTGATCCCCTTGTGTCATCAGCTCGCGCTGTCCTTCGTCGGGGTCGAGGCGGCCGTCGACGGCGCGGCCGGGACGATCGTGCTGACCGCCGAGGCGCGGACGACCGGACCGACGGGCGTCGAGATGGAGGCGCTGACGGCCGCGTCGGTCGCGGCTCTGACGGTCTACGACATGGTCAAGGGCGTCGAACGCGGGGCGGAGATCGGGCCGGTGTTGCTGCTCGAGAAGTCCGGCGGGCGCTCGGGAGAGTGGCGGCGCCAGGACCGGTAGGCGATCGCGCGTCCCGTAAGCTCGCGGCGCATGAAGACCGCGATTCTCACGATCTCGACCTCGGTGGCGGCGGGCTCGAACGAGGACCTGTCCGGAGCTGAGCTCGAGGCCCGGGCGCGGGCGGCGGGCGCCGAGATCGTCGCGCGCGACGTGCTCCCCGACGATCAGCAGGCGATCGAGCAGTGGCTCCGTCGCCACGCCGGCGGCGACGTGTCGTTGATCTTCACCACGGGCGGGACCGGCCTCACCCACGACGACGTGACGCCGGAGGCGACTCGCGCCGTGATCGAGCGCGACGCGCCGGGGTTCGCCGAGGCGATGCGCGCCGAGTCGCTCAGGTACACCCCGATGGGAATCCTCACCAGGGGTGTCTCGGGGATCGCCGGGCGAACGCTGATCATCAACTTCCCCGGCAACCCGAAGGCGATCGGCCAGCTGTTCGGAGTGATCGAGCCGACGCTCCGGCACGTCGTCGCGACGCTCCAGCGCGAAGGTGGGCGGGGCGGCGCCGGCGCTGATCACGAGACCGGTGGCCGACACTCCGACCATTGAGCTGCGGGGCCTGACCCGTCACTTCGGCGAGCGGACGGCCCTCAGAGACGTGTCGGTCGCAGTACCGGCCGGGGCCACGCTCGCCGTGCTCGGACGCAACGGCGCCGGCAAGTCGACGCTGCTGCGGATCCTCGCGACGCTCCTGCGTCAGAACGGCGGCGAGCTCTCGCTGTTCGGGGAGCCGCTGCCTCGCCGGGCGTTCGCGGTGCGAGGGCGGCTCGGGCTCCTCGCCCACGAGCCGCTGCTGTACAGCGATCTGACCCCGCGCGAGAACCTCCGCTACCACGCGAGCCTCCACGGAGTCGGCCGCGACCGCGTCGAGGAGCTGGTCGGCGCCGTGGGGATGGAGGGATACGCGGACGAGCCCGTCAGGCTGCTGTCTCGAGGGATGGTGCAGCGGATCGCCGTCTGCCGGACGGTTCTGCACGGGCCCGCGCTGCTGCTGCTCGACGAGCCGCGCGCGAACCTCGACCCGGCGGCGGCCCAGCTCCTCGAGCCGCTGATCGGTCGCGCCAGCGGATGCACGCGGGTGATCACCAGCCACGACCCGCAGGCGGCACTCACCGAGGCCGATCAAGTGCTCGGGCTCAAGGCGGGGCGGGCTCTGATCGTCTCCGACGCGGCCAAGGTCAACGATGCCCAGCTCGCGGAGCTCTACCGGTGAGGGCCGCCGCCGCCGTCCTGCGCAAGGATCTGCTCCTCGAGCTGCGGACGCTGGAGACGGTGCCCGCGATGGTGCTGTTCTCACTCGCGACGTTCGTGATCTTCCACTTCGCCCTCAATCGGGAGACGATCGAGGGTCAGCTCGCCGCCGGGGTGCTGACGGCGACGTTGCTGTTCGCGTCGATGCTCGCCGTCAACCGACTGTTCGTGGCCGAGCGCGAGCAGGGCGGGTTCGACGCGTTCCTGCTGGCTCCGGTCGATCGCACGGCGATGCTGATCGCCAAGGCGACGGCGCTCTTCCTGTTTCTCGCCTTGCTCGAAGTGATCGCGGTCCCCGCCTTCGGGCTGCTGCTACTCGGGCCGTCCCTCGGCCCGCCGCTGCTCGGCCTGATCGCGGTCCTGGCGCTCGCCGATCTGGCCCTGGCCGTGATCGGGACGCTCGTATCAGCGATCGCGGTTCACACCCGGGCCCGCGACCTGATCGGACCCGTGATCGGGCTACCGCTGCTGATTCCGGCGTTGATCGCGACCGCTCGCGCCACCGGTCCGCTGCTGAGGACGCACACGTCGGGCTCGCCTCCAGGCAAGTGGCTGGCTGTGCTGGCTCTTTATGATCTGGTGTTCGCCTTGCTCGCGTACGGGCTATTTGACTTCCTCCTTGAGGACTAGATCAGCCAACACCTATGGCCGTGGTCTGTACGGCCTCTCGATCGCCACCGTCGCGACGATCACGCTCGCGCTGGCGTTGGTCTTCTTTTACGCGCCACTCGACGCTAACCAGGGCTTCATCCAGAAGATCTTCTATATCCACGTGCCACTTGCGATCGTCTCGCTGTGCGGATTCATCGCCGGCGGCCTGTTCGCGATCGGCTACCTGCGCACCGGCGACACGCGCTGGGACATGCGCTCCTACGTCGCCATCCACATGTCGCTGATCTTCGCCGTCGGAGGCCTGATCACCGGCTCGATCTGGGCCAAGGCGTCGTGGGGCCACTGGTGGGTCTGGAACGAGCCCACGCTCGTCTCCTACCTGATCGTGATCCTGCTGTTCGCGACCTATCAGCCGCTGCGGTTCTCGATCGAGGACCCCGAGCGCCAGGCCACGTACGCGAGCGTGTTCGCGATCGTCGCCGGCGCGTTCGTGCCGCTGAACTTCATCGCCGTCCGTCTGGCCCAGCAGTACGTCCATCCCCGGGTGCTGACGCTGACCGGCGGCAACCTGCCGGGGGCGATGCGGCTGACGTTCGTCGTGTCGCTGGTCGGGATCGCGCTCCTGTTCGTGACATTGTGGAAGTTCGAGATGACGGCCAAGGACGCCCGCATGCAGCTGCGGCGCGCCCGCCGAGCGATGCTCGGCGAGGACGGGCTCCGGCCGCTGGGAAGGAGCGCGGCCCCCTCATGAGCGCGTTCCTGATCGCGGTGGCGCCGGCGCTGCCTCTGCACTCGGCCGGCAAGTACGTCGCCGGGGCCTACATCGTGTTCCTCGCGCTCGTGCTCATCTACGTCTCGATCATGGCTCGCAGGTTGAGCCGCACCCAGCGCGAGCTTCGCGAGCTGCGCCGCGAGTCCGAGGCACGTGCGAACAGCTCGGCCGAGGAGGCCGAGCGCGAACGGGAGCACGTAGCGTGAGCGAGCTGCTCGCGATCGGGATCTCCCACAAGACCGCTCCGGTCGAAGTCCGCGAGCGGCTGGCGCTGCCCGACGCACGCGCCGGCGACTTCCTGCGCGACCTGCGGGGGGCCGCCGACATCCACGAGGCGGTCGCCGTCTCGACGTGCAACCGGACCGAGCTCTACCTGGTTGTCGGTGATCCCGTCGAGGCCGAGAGCAGGGTCCTGACGATGCTCGCGACGCAGGCCGGGATCCGGCCCACGACGCTCGCCTCGGCGATCTACTCGCACCGCAACTGTGACGCCGCGCGCCACCTCTACCGGGTGACGGCCGGGCTCGAGTCGATGGTCGTCGGCGAGGCCGAGATCCAGGGTCAGGTCAAGCGCGCCTACGACGGCGCGCTCGCCAAGGAGACGGTCGGTCCGCTCACGAACCACCTGTTCAAGGCGGCGCTCGCCGCGGGCAAGCGCGTGCGCAGCGAGACGGCGATCGGCGAGGGGCAGCTCAGCCTGCCGGCGGTGGCGGTCGCGCTGGCGCGGGAGCTGCTCGGAGCGCTCGATGGCCACGAGGTCGTGATCATCGGGACTGGGGAGACGAGCGAGCTGGCGGCACGCGCGCTCGCCGACAGCGGCGGACACACCGTGTTCGTCGCAAACCGCCGGCGCGACCGGGCGATCGGGCTCGCCCGCCGCTACGGCGGCACGAGCGTCACCTTCGACGAGCTCCCCGAGGCGCTGAGTCGCGCCGACATCGTCGTCGCCGCGACGGCATCGCCGCACCTGCTGCTCGAGGCCCGCGAGCTGGCGGAGGTGATGGACACTCGGGACCGGCGGCCGATGCTGTTGATCGATCTCGCGGTCCCGCGCGACATCGACGCCGCGTGCGGGGAGCTCGAGGGTATCTCGCTGTACGACATCGATGATCTCCAGGCGGTGATCGACCGCAACCGCAAGGTCCGCCAGGCGGAGGCGCGCAAGGCGGAGGGAATCATCGAGGAGGAGATCCAGCACTTCGCGTCCTGGCTCGGTTCGCTCGAGGTGACCCCGACGCTGGCCGCGCTCCGAGCGCACGCGGCCGAGATCGCCGAGCAGGTAGTCCACGAGAACGACGGAAAGTGGGAAACGGCTTCGCCGCGCGATCTCGAGCGCGTCGATGCCCTGGCGCGCGCGATCGTCAACCGGCTACTGCACGAGCCGACCGCGCGGCTCAAGGAGCTGCGCGACGATCGCGTCCACGCGCGCACGGCGCTTGTCCGCGACCTGTTCGGGCTTGCGAACGAGGAGCGCGCGCTCGCCGAGCAGGAGCCGTCCGAGCAGCTCGCCGAGGTCCGGGCGATCTCGGACCGGCGCCGCCGTTGATGCGGATCGGCACGCGCGGGAGCGCGCTGGCGCTCGCGCAGGCTGAGTCGGTGGCCTCGCGGATCGAGGGTGAGGCCCGGATCGTCACGATCACCACCTCGGGGGATCGCGATCGGGCTCGCGGCGACAAGTCGCGGTGGGTCTCGGAGCTCGAGCGGGCGCTCCTGGAGGACCGGATCGACCTCGCCGTCCACTCCGCCAAGGATGTTCCGGCCGAGCTCGCCGATGGGCTCGAGCTCGTCGCGATCACGGCGCGTGCGGACCCGCGCGACGCGATCTGCGGCGCTTCGGAGCTGGCTTCGTTACCGCCGGGGGCGCGGGTGGGGACGAGCAGCCTGCGCCGCCACGCGCAGATCCGGGCGATCCGCGACGACGTGGAGGTGGTTTCAGTGCGGGGGAACGTCGACACGCGGCTGCGCAAGCTCGCCGCGGGCGAGGTCGATGCGCTTGTGCTGGCGCTGGCGGGCCTGGAACGGCTCGGGCGCGAATCCGAGATCGGAGCGACGCTCGATGATCTCGTCCCGGCCGCGGGCCAGGGTGCGCTCGCGATCGAGGCGCGGGCCGGGGCGCTCGAGCCGTCGGTGGTCGATCGGCTGCGTGATGAGGACGCGATGGCCTGCGTGTTCGCCGAGCGCGACCTGACCCGCGCGCTCGACGCCTCGTGCAACACCCCGGTGGGCGCGTTCGCTCGCCCGTCCGGGGACGGGATCGTGGAGCTGAGCGCGTGGGCCGGGCTGCCGGATGGCTCCGCGTGGCTCGCGGACCGGCTGGATGGTCCGCCGGAGAGGGTCGGGGCCGAGGTCGCGGAGCGGATGCTGGCGGCCGGCGCAGGTGAGCTCCTGCGCCGGGCTGCACGACTCGTGGAGCAGCTGGCGTGACCGTCTACCTGGTGGGTGCCGGGCCGGGCGATCCCGGGCTGCTGACCGCCAGGGCACTCCAGCTGATCGCCGAAGCGGATGTGATCGTCTACGACCGCTTGATCCCTCGTTCTGCGCTCGATGGGGCGAGGACCGACGCGGAGCTGATCTACGCGGGGAAGGAGGGGGGCGGCCCGTCGGCGTCGCAGGAGGAGATCTTGCGGATGCTCGTGGAGCGTGGAAGGGGCGGTGGGACGGTCGTCCGTTTGAAAGGGGGGGACCCGTTCGTGTTCGGGCGCGGCGGCGAGGAGGCGGAGGCCCTGGTCGCCGCCGGGATCTCGTTCGAGGTCGTGCCCGGAGTGACCGCCGGCGTGGCCGCGCCGGCGTCCGCCGGGATTCCGGTGACCCACCGCGATCTCGCCAGCGCGGTCGCGTTCGTGACCGGACACGAGGATCCCTCGAAGACCGAGTCAACGCTCGACTGGGCGGCTCTGGCGGCGTTCCCCGGGACGCTGGTGATCTACATGGGAGTCCGGCAGCTCGAAGCGATCGCGAGTCGGCTGATCGCCGGCGGTCGTTCTGCGAACGAGCCCGCGGCCGTGATCGAACGCGGGACCCTACCCGGACAGCGCGTCGTGACGGGGACGCTGGCGTCGATAGGCGCGGTCGTGGCCGAGGCGGACGTGCGGGCGCCGGCGATCGCGGTGTTCGGGCCGGTCGCGGCCATGCGCCAGCGGCTGCAATGGGCCGAGCACCGGACCCTGCACGGCGTGAGCGTGGCCGTGACCCGGGCGCGGGCGCAGGCGAGCGGCCTGGCCGCGCACCTGCGGGCGCTCGGCGCCGAGGTGGTGGAGGCGCCGACGATCCAGATCGTGCCTATCGCCGGCGATGCGCCCGCCCTGCGGGACTACGACCTCGTGTGTCTGACCAGTCCCAACGGCGTGAGGATCCTGTTCGAGCGGCTGGCGGCGGCCGGGCGGGACGCGCGGGGGTTGGCTGGCGCCCGGGTGGCCGCGATCGGCCCCGGGACGGCGGCGGCCCTTCGCGAGCACGGCGTGATCGCCGACGTCGTGCCCGAGCGTTTCGTCGCCGAGGGGCTGGTGGAGGCGCTCGCGGACGTGCCCGTCCGGCGCGCGCTGGTAGCGCGCGCGGCCGAGGCCCGAGACGTGCTGCCCGATGCCCTGCGGGCCCGTGGCGCCGAGGTCGATGTCGTCGCGCTCTACGAGACCGTGGCCGAGCCGCTCGCCGAAGACGCGCTCGAGGCGCTCGAGCGCGTCGACTACGTGACGTTCACCTCGTCATCGACGGTCACGTTCTTCTTCGACGTCGCCGGCGATCGGCTGGGCGAGGACGCGCGCCTCGTGAGCATCGGGCCGGTCACGAGCGCGGCGCTGCGTGCGCGCGGTCGCGAACCCGACGTCGAGGCCGAGCAGCACGACATCGATGGGTTGGTGGCGGCGCTGGTGGCGGACTTCAGGAGCTAGAGAGGCGGGAGGAGCCTGTCGTTGACCTGCTCCTGCGCCCTGAAAACCCGCGACTTTGTGGCGAGAGTGGTCACGGGAAACCTGCATAGCGCGTCAACACCGGCGCCAGACCCGAGCCCTGTCGCATTACGCATGCTCTTCATGCATATGCATAGCTCGACAGGCCTCGCCATTCCGGCCGGGATTGTCGTGCTGTGCAGGTTTTGGCGAGTGCGATGGCGCCAACTCCCTCCCTTTCCCCAGCGCCGTTTACCGGGCCTCCCACCAATCGCGGCTGTTGAGAGTCGACAGCCGCCGGCGCAACTCTCGCGCCACCGCCGGGTTCTTCGAGGGCGAGTTCCACGATCAAAAGCTTCGAAGGAGTTGCGGATGTCACGAGTTTCTCGCACCACCCTGTCGGTGCTGGCCGCCACGGTAAGCCTGATGGCCGTGACGTCGGCCTCGGCGGCGGCGAAGCCCTTCCACGTCACGGGCACCAGCACGACGATCACGCCGACGTCGCAGGTGGCGGGCTTCCTCGCCTCCCATCATGTCACGGTCAGCGCGATCGGGCCGGCCACGGTCTCGAACGGCGCGGTGATTCTGCCGATCGCCGGCGGGAGGGTGTCGAAGTCCACAAACAACGGCATCCTGCGCCACACCGGCGGTCTGAAGTTCACCCTCGGGTCGCGGTCGCTTGCGGTCACTCACTTCGTGCTAATTGCCCACAAGACGAATGGCCGTCTGCTGGCTCGGGTCGGTGGAAGGCGCATCACGATCGCACGCCTGATCAACGCCTCGCACACCGTCTCCGGTAGGTCGGGGACGCTCACCGGCGAGCTGACGCTGTCGGCCGCCGCCGCCCACAAGATCAACAGGCGGCTCGGTAAGCACATCGTCAGCGCCGGCACGGAGCTCGGCGCGCTGACCAGCTCGGTGAAAGTCGCTTAGAACTCCCTGCGCCCTAGGGGACCGGGCCGGCGACGGCGCCGGTCCCCCGGGGCTTCTCTTCATTCATCGGCGCCGGCGACTGGCTCGTGCGGCGCCGGCCAACCTTAGGATCGGAGTCATGAGAATTCGAGTGTTGTTCGCAGTCCTGATCGTCGCCGCGTTCGCGGCGTGCGCCATCGCGGCCCCGGCTGGGGCCCGGACGGTGTGGCTGTGCTTCCCGGGCAAGAAGCCCGACCCCTGCACGCCCGGTCTCTCGACGACGGTCTACTCCCCGACTCTGACGAAGGTACGGGTCGAGCATCCGAAGGCGGTAAAGAAGCCAAAGATCGATTGCTTCTACGTCTACCCCACGGTCAGCGACCAGAAGACCGGCAACGCGAACCTGAACATCGACCCCGAAGAGAAGTCGATTGCGCTCTACCAGGCGGCGCGATACTCGCAGTACTGCCGCGTGTTCGCCCCGATGTACCGGCAGGTGACGCTTGACGGCATCGGCCTGGGCACCCCGACGACCAAGCCGAACCCGGCGCTCGCGCTGGACGACGTCGAGTCGGCATTCCACACTTATCTGACGAGGTACAACCACGGCCGCGGGTTCGTGCTGCTCGGGCACTCGCAGGGCTCGTTCGTGCTCGAGTCGCTGATCGCGAAGGCGGTCGATCCGAAACCGGCCGTGCGCCGGCGGCTGCTGTCGGCGATCCTGATGGGCGGCAACGTGCTCGTGAAGACCGGCACGGGCGTCGGTGGATCCTTCAAGCACATCTCCGCGTGTCGCTCGAAGAGTCAACTCGGCTGCGTGATCGCGTTCTCGACGTTCGATCAGACGGTCCCGTCGGACAGTCTGTTCGGCCGCACCACGGTGCCGGGCGATTCGGTCCTGTGCACGAATCCGGCGGCGCTCGCCGGCGGCAGCGCGCTCGTCGACCCGATCTCCCCGAGCGCTCCGTTTGATCCGCAGAGCACCCTCGCCGTGGGCATCAAGCTGCTCGGTCTCACACAGCCGACGCCGAACACGGTGTGGTCCGCGGAACCCGGCTCCTACCGGGCGGCGTGCTCGTCGGCCGGTGGCGCCAACGTGCTGCAGATCACGTCGCAGAACGGAGCTCAGACGGCCAAGCCGAGCCCCACGCCCGAGTGGGGCCTCCACCTGCTCGACGCGAACGTCGCCCTCGGCAACCTGATCGCGATCGTGAAGGCGGAGGCCGCTGCGTTCGCCAAGAGCGGGCGGTAGCCTCGGGAGCGCGTGAGCGCTCCGGTCATCACGTTTCTATCCGACTACGGTCTCGCGGACGATTTCGTCGGCGTGTGTCATGGGGTGATCGCGACGATCTGCCCGGAGGCGCGCGTGATCGACATCACCCACGGGGTGGGGCGGCACGATGTGCGCGCCGGCGCGGTGATCCTCGCCGGCGCACTGCCGTACGTACCGGTCGGCGTCCACCTCGCCGTGGTGGATCCCGACGTCGGCGCCGAGCGCCGAGCGGTCGCGATGCGGCTCGCCGATGAGCGCGTGCTCGTCGGACCCGACAACGGGCTGCTGGCGCCGGCGGCGGAGGTGGGAGGTGGCGCCGTCGAGGCGGTGGAGATCGCGACCTCGCCATTCCGGCTGGAGCCGGTCTCGGCGACGTTCCACGGTCGCGACATCTTCGCTCCGGTGGCGGCGCGGCTCGCCGCTGGCGCCGCGCTCGTGGAGGCCGGTCAGCCCTGCGATCCCGCCCGTCTCGTCGCCTTGGAGCTGCCGAGGCCGCGCCGCGAAGCGGGGACGCTCGTGTCGCACGCGCTCTACGTGGACCGCTTCGGCAACGTGCAGCTCGACGTCGAGCACGACGATCTCGCCGACTCGGGCGTCAAGCTCGGGCATCGCGTCGAGCTGACGGTCCCGTCGGGCGGGCTCGAAGAAGCACAGTTCGCTCGGACGTTCGCGGACGTCGGTCCCGGGGAGCTGCTCATCTACGAGGACGCCTATCGGCGGCTGGCCCTGGCCGTCAGCCACGGAGACGCCGCCGCGCGCCTGGGGGTCGTGGTCGACGACGAGGTCCGGATCACGCCCAAGTGAGCCCACCGATCGGCTGGCCGCGGCTCCACTTCCGCCTCATCGACTCGACCAACGCCCGCGCCCGCGAGCTGGCGGCCCGCGGCGCGCCACATGGGACGATTGTGACGGCGCGGGAACAGTCCGCCGGGCGCGGTCGCCAGGGCAGGACCTGGGTCGCGCCGGCGGGCCGAGCGCTGCTGCTGTCTGTCGTGATCCGCGATCCCCCGCGGCTGCTGCCGCTGGCGGCGGGGGTGGCGACGGCCGAGGTAGTCGGTCCCGACGCTCGGCTGAAGTGGCCCAACGACGTCCTGCTCGGCGGGCGCAAGGTGGCGGGGATCCTCGTCGAGGGCCGTCCACAGGAGCGGTGGGCGGTGCTCGGCGTCGGACTGAACGTGGCGGTTCGCGCGGAGGACTTCCCGGCAGAGCTCCGTGAGAGCGCCGGGGGCATGGGGCTCGAGCCGGACGCGATCGAGCCGACGCTCGAGCGGCTGCTGGATGCGCTGGGGCGCTGGATCGATGCGAGTCCCGGCGACATCCTCGACGGCGTGCGGGCGCGCGATGCCCTGCTCGGGTTGTCCGTGCGGTGGGGTGGCGGGCAGGGTCAGGCCGCTGGCGTCGATTCGGACGGGCGGCTGATCGTCGAGACGGGCGAGGGACGCGTCACGCTCGAGGCCGGCGAGGTCCATCTCGCGGGCTAGCGTGGCGGAGCAGGCGTGGCGGCCGTCGCCTCGCGGCCCGCCAGCGCCCGGTGCTACGCCGCCTCTTCGGTACTGTGCGCCCCGGCGTGCCCGGCCTCGGACCGATCCTCCTCGTCCGAGTCATCGTCCTCGTCGTCGTCCGAATCGTCCGAATCGTCCGAATCGTCCGAGTCGTCCGAGTCGTCCGAGTCGTCGTCATCGTCGTCGTCGTCGAGGTCGGCGCCGTCCTCGTCGTCGCGGTCGAGCTCATCGACGTCATCCGTCGCGTCAATCCTCGGCCCTTCGGTGTCGGCTTGTTCCTCGTCGGTCTCGACAGCCGTCGCGACCACGGCGGCCTTGTCCGGGGCCACCTGAGCCTCGCCGCTGGACTTCCGCCGCCGGCGGCCCTTGCCGCGCCGCCCCTTGGGGAAGTTGCGCAGCAGCTCGCGCGCCAGCGCCGCCGGCTTTCGGGCCATCCGGGTGCGGGCGCCGCGGAGCGCCTCCTCGGCCTCGGGCGTGTGCGCCAGCGCCGCCGCGAGCAGCGCCGCCGACAGTCGACGATCTTCCTTGCGGGCGGCATGGACGAGCCGGCGAGCATTCCGGGCGTGGGCGGCGCCACTGGAGTTCACGAGCAGCCCGAGCAGCCGCTTGGTCTCGGGCCAGCGCTGGACCGCGTACTCCTCGTGTACCTCGCGGGTGTACTCGGCCATCCGCCAGATCCAGGCGTTGGCCTGGTCGCGGCGACCGATGCGGCGCTCGGCTAGCGCCTGGAGCATGATCTTGACGCCCTCGCGCCGCTCATCGCGCGGCCAGCCGGCCATCATGTCGATCGCGGTGTCGAACGCCTCGGCGTCGCGACTGGCGGCGATCTCCTGGAGGGCCCGCAGGCGAAGCTGGGCGTTGCGGTTGCGCTGGACGGCGTTGAGCAGGAAGCGTCGCTTGAGCTCGCCGCCGCGATCGAAGTGGAGCATCGCCTTCGCCCGGCGCCAGCCGTTCGGAGCGACCCGGGCTCCGGCGAGCGCGGCCCAAACGTGCTGCTCGCCGTAATCGAGGTGCTCGACGGCGATCCGCCAGAGCTCGCGCTCGAACACCTCGGCGCGCCGCTCGGGATCGGGCGTGACCGGCAGCACCCTGCGCTCCACGCGCACCCGCCGTCCCCGGCCTCGGCGGACCGGGCCGACGACGATCGCGCCGCCGCGGTAGACGTCGCGGTCGAGCAGCGAGTGGAGCGTGACAACCGGATCGTCGTGCTTGGTCGCGGGGTGGACGAAGTCGACGACGATCCCCGCCTCCTTGCCCTGATTGCGGCGGGTGACGCGCCCGACGCGCTGCTGGTAGATGCGCTTGGAGGCCGTCGGCGCGAGGTGCATGCAGATCGTCGCCCGCGCGCTGTTCCAGCCCTCGGCGAGCAGCTGGGCGTTTACGAGCACGTCGATCTTGCCGGCCTCGTAGTCGGCGAGGATCTTCGCGAGCTGGCGCTTCGGTGTCTCGCCGGAGACGGCCTGGGCCTTCATGCCGAGGTCGCGGAAGGACTGTGCGACGTTGTAGGCGTGACGGACGCCGGCGGAATAGACGATTCCGGGCACCCCGTTGAAGCGCGTCTTGTAGAGGTCGGCGATCGCGAGGTTGAACGGCGTCTGGTCCAGCAGTTCGGCCAGCATCTCCTGGTCGAACTCGGTATCGACCTCGCCGCGGCGGAGCGGCACCTTGGCGATCGTGCGCACCCCCGGGCCGGGCGGGATGCGAATGCAGCGCAACGGGGAGATGACACCGCGGCGCGCGGCCTGCGCCAGGTCGAAGCGCGAAGTCTGAGTCGGGAACAGGTCGGTGACGTGGCGAGCGATCAGCGCCCCGGTGGCCGTCATGCCGATGAACACGGGCCCGGACCAGCTGCGGATCGCTGCCGACGTCTTCTCCCCGAGCGCGGTATGGGCCTCGTCGCAGATGACGATCGTGTAGGCGTCGGAGACCTTCCCTGCGTTGCGCACGAACCACTGGTAGGTCTCGACCGTGACGGGACCGTTGGCGGCGTCGTGGCTGCCGAGCAGCGGCGCCGAGATCCGGTCGCGGTAACCGCGATCGCGGAGCTCGCCGTTGAACTGATCGACGAGATTCCGGCGATGGGTGAGGATCAGGATGCCGCCTGTCCGAGACGCCTCGACGAAGCCGAGGGCGGCCACGGTCTTGCCGGCTCCGGTCGCGTGCTCGAACCAGAAGCGGCGGGCGGCGTTCGGGTCCTCGGGCTGCTCCGGCAGTTGGAGGTCGTCGTCGAGGCTGTCGTCGTCGTGCCAGTCCTGGGGCTCCTCGTCTTCGTCCCCGTTCTCGTCCTCGAGCTCGAGCTCGGAGTCCTCTTCCCCGGGGATCGCCGCGGACGCGAGCTGCGTCGGCTCCAGCGACACGCTCCCGTTGCCGTTCCCGTTGCCGTTGCGCTGGGCCTCGGCCAGCAGCGCCGTCAGCGTCCCGGACAGGGCATCGACCTGGTGGGCGGAGAGCACGGTCCCGTCGACTAGATGGGGTTCGTCCTCGGAGAGCAGCCGCTCGAGCCCGAGCAGCAATGAGAACTTCCGACGCCACGCGATCGACGGCTGCTTGCCGCCGGCATCTACCTCGACCAGAGCAGCGTCAAGCGCCCGGCGCCTCGCGGAGCCGGGTGCAAGTGCGTCCTCCAGCGTCTCGCCGTCATAGACGAAGCGCTCACGCGTGAACAGCTCAGCGCGCGCGATCGCGGCAGGACTCGGAAAAGGGGTGGAATCACCCATCGGAATTGAAAGGTTGCGTTCAGGTGCGAGCCGCGCGGCTACGTGTCTCGGCGGCTCCGAGTGGTCTCGGCAAGAGCCGAGCAAGGCGACGAGGTAACTCCACAGAAACGATGCCCCCTCGCCGACTCTCCCTTAGAAGACAACGTCTATTTAAGCAGATCGGGGTGCGGCTGGAAGGACCGAGGCTGTGGCAAGCTGTGATCCGTGAAAAAAGGCGCGTCGTGGGCAGCCAGGATTGGAGCACTGATCGCGGTGGTCGGGCTCGCCGGATGCGGGGCAGCGACCCCCCACAACGCCGCCCCGCCCCAAGATACGGTCCAGGCCGCGTTCAAGGGCTCACCGGCGGCGCTGGCGAGGATCCACGACCAGGCGAACGAGCTCCTCGGAGGGGGAGCGAACGCGTTCGAGGCGCGGCTGCGCGAACTTCGAGGACACCCCGTCGTCGTCAACATGTGGGCGTCGTGGTGCGAGCCGTGCCAGTCGGAATTCCCCAGCTACCAGCGCGCGTCGGTCGCGTACGGACGTCAGGTCGCGTTCCTCGGCATCGACGCCAAGGACCAGAACACCGATGCGACCGCGTTCCTGCACAGGTTCCCGGTCACCTATCCGAGCTATACCGATCCGAAGGGGAGCATCGCGTCGGCCATCAACGCTTACCAGGCGTATCCGCAGACCTTCTTCTTCAACCGTGAGGGGCAGAAGGTGTTCGACAAGGCCGGCCCATATCTGAGCGCCGCCGCCCTGGAACACGACATCCGGCGGTACGTCCTCTCGTGACGCTGCTCGGCTACGAGGTCCGTCGGCTCCGGGGCCAGAGCGAGATGGAGGCCGCGCTCAAGCTCCGTCACGACGTCTTCTGCGTCGAGCAGGGGGTGCCGGAGCACGAGGAGGTCGACGGACGCGATCACGACGGGATTCACCTCGTGGCGATCCACGGCGGTGAGGTGGTGGCGACCTGCCGGCTGCTGATGATCGGCTCGACGGCACAGTTCTCCCGGCTCGCGGTGCGAGAGTCGATGCGCCGCCGCGGAATCGCCACCGCTCTGCTCGAGATGGCCGACGAGGAGACGAGGGCGCTCGGCGGGCGGCGAATCGTGCTGCACGCGCAGACCTATGCGCAGGACCTCTACGAACAGGCCGGGTACCGTCCCCGGGGGCGGATGTTCACCGAGGCCGGGATCGATCACATCGCGATGGAGAAGCAGCTCTGAGGGGAGCTTGAGATGCCGGAGCTGCGGGTCGATCCGCTGAGTGGCCAGCGGGCGATCGTCGCGCGCGACCGGGCTGACCGTCCGGGTGGCGGGCTCTCGATCACGCCGCCCGAGCCGATCGATCCCGAGTCCGATCCGTTCGCGGAGGGCCACGAGGACCGAACTCCCCCCGAGGTCTACGCGGTGCGACCGAACGGGAGCGGGCCGAATACTCCAGGCTGGACGGTGCGTGTCGTCCCGAACCTGTATCCGGCGCTCGGCGAGGACTCCGAAGCGCTCGAGCCGCACGCGAACCCGGATCTGTTCTGGGCCGCGCCCGCCCACGGCGCGCACGAGGTGATCGTCAATTCACCGAAGCCCGTGGTGTCGCTGTCCGAGCTGACGGCCGAGGACGTTGAGACGGCGTCGGCGGTCTGGCGCGAGCGGATGCGAGCTCACGCCGACGCGGCCTACGTCCATCTGATCGTCAACGAGCGCCGCGAGGCCGGGGCGTCGCTGCCGCACACCCACGCCCAGCTGTACGCGCTCGACTTCGTGCCGGCCGCCATCGCGCGGGAGCGGGAGCGGTTCGGCGCCTACGCGACGCGGACGATGGGCGGGAACCTGCTCGCCGACCTGGTCCAGGAGGAGGTGCGCCAGCGGGAGCGGATCGTCGCGATCGACGACGAGACGGTGCTGATGGCGCCGTACGGAGCGCGCGTCCCGTTCCAGCTGCTGATCGCTCCTCGGACGCCGCGGATGCGCTACGAGGACGACGGGCCGTCCGGCGCCGCGATGCTCCACGAGGCCCTGAGCCGCCTTCGGCGCCGCTTCGACGCCGCGCCACCGCTGAACCTGTGGGTACGCACCGCCCCGAGTGGCGCCGAGCACTTCAGCTGGCGCATCGACATCCTGCCGCGGCTCACGTATCTCGCCGGCCTCGAGCTCGGCGCCGGCGTGAACCTCAACATCGTCGCTCCCGAGCAGACGGCGGCGGAGCTGCGGGAGCTCTAGGCGCGTGCGGGCGGTGGTCCAGCGCGTCAGCCGCGCGGCGGTGAGCGCCGATGGCGGTCTGGTCTCCGAGATTGGCCCGGGAATGCTGGTGCTGCTCGGCGTGAGCCGGGACGATGGCGAACGCGACGCCGATTGGCTGGCCGACAAGATCCGAGCGTTGCGGATCTTCGCCGACGAGGAGGGCCGGATGAACGAGCCGCTCGGCGAGCGCGAGGTGCTGTGCGTCAGCCAGTTCACCCTGTACGGAGACGCCCGGCGAGGCAACCGCCCCAGCTACGTCGCCGCCGCTGCGCCGGACGTGGCGGAGCCGCTGTACGAGCGGTTCTGCGAGCGGCTCGGCGCCAGGCGCGGGCTATTCGGGGCGATGATGGCGGTCGAGCTCGTCAACGATGGCCCGGTGACGGTCATCGTGGAGAACCCGACGTCAAACCCTAGATAATCGGTGGAATGACAGAACCCGAGGAGGCCGTGGAGCGGGCACGTGCGTCGGCGGCGTCGATGCGGGCGTCCGGGGCCTACGGCGAGGAGACCGGCGGCGCGCGACCGGATCCCGAGCCGGTGACGACGGCGAAGCTGCTCGAGTGGGCGCTGATCGAGCCCGACAGGAGCGTGGTCGGTTCGACGCGGCGGTTCGGGGCGCCGGCAACCCACGCCAAGCGACTGCTGCTGCGCCTGCTTGCCCAATACCACGCCGAGGTGCTCGCTCGCCAGGCTCGGTTCAACGTCGGGGTCGTCGACGAGATGCGCAGGCTCGAGGAACGGATCGCCGCGCTCGAGCGAAGGCTCCGAGGCGACGACCCGGCGTGAAGGTTCATCAGATCCTGTCGGGGGCGGGCCGACACGACGCGATCACCAACGAGGCGCTCCAGTTTCGTTCTAGGTTCCGCGAATTCGGCTGGGGCGGCGCGGACCACGCCGCGCGGATCGCCGCCGGCTCGAACGGCTCGATCGCGCCGTTGGCGCGGCTCGCCGTCGCGAGCGATGACGTGCTGCTCCTGCACCATTCAGCCGGGGCGCCGGGCCTGGGCGAACTGCTGCGGTTGCCCAATCCCAAGCTGCTCCTCTACCACAACGTCACGCCTCCGGAGTGGTTGTGGGATCAGGCGCCGGTGGCGGCGCTCCGCTGTGCCATCGGCCGGGAGCAGCTTTCCGAACTGGTGCAGGCCGTCGACGTGGCCGCGGCCGCATCCTCCTTCAGCGCAACCGAGCTGCGGTCGCTGGGCGCCGAGCGAACCGAGGTGATCCCGCTGCTCGTTGACACCAATCGGCTGGGTCCACCAACCATTCGCCGCCCGGGGTCATCGCCGACGGTGCTGTTCGTCGGACGCCTTTCGCCGCACAAGCGCCAAGCCGAGGTGATTCGCGTGTTCTCGCTCTACCGCCGCTATCGAGCTCCCGGAGCGCGGCTAACGCTGGTCGGCGATCCGGTCACGGCGGATTACGCAGCGGGGCTGAGGCGGCTGGCCGACACGCTGGCGCCGGGCGCGGTCACGATCGAGAGCTCGTTGTCAGAAGCCGAGCTTGGGAACCGCTACCGGTCGGCGGACGTATTCCTGTGCCTGTCGGCACACGAGGGCTTCTGCGTTCCGCTCCTGGAGGCGTTCCACTTCGGCGTGCCGGTGATCGCGACGCCGAAGGGGGCGGTGCCCGAGACGGCAGGCGACGCGGCTCTGCTGGTCGATGACACCGACCGCGTCGTCGTGGCCGAACTGCTCGATCTGGCCGTCCGGGACGAGTCGCTGCGAGCGGCGCTCCGCACTCGCGGAAATGCAAGGCTGAAGTCGTACTCGCCCGACACGGTCGCCGGGCGGCTTCGAGCGGCCGTCGAGACGACGGTTGCGGCCGCGGCCTGCCGCTAGCGCTCGCCTCAGCTCCCGCTGCGCCTGGCCTCCGCGACGACGCCGCAGACGAACGAGGGATTCTCGATCAGGTAGCGGCGCCACGTCCGTCGGGATGGGACGTGTCCGGAGACGTGGTCCAAAAGCGCGCCGACCGTCCAGACGACGGCGCCGCCGAGGCGATCGGCGTAGCGATCCGCCCATAGCTCTTGCTTGGGCGTCCCCATTCCGACCAGCACGATCTGGGGTTGGCGCTCGTTTATGTCCTCGATCACCCGGTCGTTGTGGGGGGAATCCAGGTCGAAGAAGCCATGATGAGCGCCGACAACGTCGAAGCGCGGATGGCAGCGACGCAGGCGATCCGCCGCATCGAGCGCGACCGGCGGTTCGGAGCCGAGCAGGTACAGCGTCGGGCCGGGCAGGTCGGACACCGCTGCCAGGCCCCAGATCCAGTCGGTCGGGGTCATCCGACCCGCCACGGTCGTGTGTGTCATTCTCGCCGCGAGCCGCAGCCCACGGCCCTCGCCGTAGACGAGATCGGCCCGACGCAGCGCGCGTGCAAGCTCCGGTGTCGTCCGCGATCGGTTGATGACATGCGCGTTGACGTACATCACGCGATGCGTCACGCGCTGCGAGGCCCAGCCGGAGATCGTGGCCAGCAGCTCTGACGGCTGGCCCGCGGCGATCGGGACATCGAACAGTGTCCACGAGCGACGGATCACCGCGGCCTGCGTTCCGCCATTGGTACCGCCCGGATGACGCGCGTGGACGCTCACGAGCGGAGAATGGCACGCCGCCCTGAGGCCACGAGAGCGGCCTCGCGATAAACCTCCCACGTCGCGCGGGCGGCATCGTCCCAGGTGTAGGCAAGCGGCGGGGGCGCGGGCCTCGCCGCGGACTCGGCGGCGTCGATCAAGCCGCTAAGGTCGCCTACCGCGCGCAGCGCGATACGCCCATCTAGCACCTCGCGCACGGCCGGAACGTCGAACGCCGCCACGGGCGTCCCGCATGCCAGCGCCTCTACCGGCGGAAGACCGAAACCTTCCTCATCGCTCGGGAATACGAGAGCGTGCGCTCCGGTGTAGATCGCGGCGAGCTCGTCGTCGCTGACGGCTCCGGTAAGCGTCACGTCAGGAAGCTCGCGCGCCCACGTGCCGGCCGGCCCGACGAGCACCAGCGGCATCGTCCGCGTGGCGCGCGCCAGCGCGGCCACGCGCTTGCGCGGATCGGGCGTACGCAGTCCGCCCACCCAGAGCAGATACCGCGCGGGCAAGCCGTAACGCTGGCGCACGGCTCGAACCTGGTCCTCCGATCTTGGGCTCAGACCCGTGGCGGCGGCCTCCGGGACCACGACGAGCCGCTCCGCGGGGATTCCGAGACAGCGCACAGCGTCGTCTGCGACGGAGCTCGTAGGGACGATCACTCGGGTCGCACGCTGGACCGCGAGGTAGCGGAGCTTGAACCGAATCCCGGTTCGTAGATACTCGCTGCGGCGCTTGAGCGGGATCAGATCGTGCAGCGTCACCACCATCGGTACCGACGGGCGTAGCAACGCCCCCTCGATCCACGGGGCGTGGAATACATCGCAACGCCGCGGGGAGTGGGATTCGACGATCTCGCCTTCGCCGGTCGCGCGCAGAGCTGCGAGCAGCGAGCTGGTGTAGCGGCCGATGCCTCCGGTGTCCTTGGCAGGACGGCTGTCAAACGCAACCCTCATAGCCGTGCCGCCACTCTAGACGTTGGCGAGGCGAGGACGTGGGGCGGTACGGTCGCCCGATGCAGGACTACTACGAGGAGCTCTGGCAACAGCTGCCCGACGAGTTGGCGCCCCCGGAGTTCGAGCGCCGGCGGCGGTTTCTGGTCTCTGCGGTCGCGGCCGGCCAACGCGCGCTCGATCTCGGGTGCGGCAACGGAGACTTCACGGCGGTGCTCGCGCAGGCCGGCGCGCGCGTAATCGGCTGCGACGTCGCTCGAGCCGCCGTGGAGCGAGCGAGGACACGGCATCCCGGGCTCGACTTTCGCCTGGGGCCGATCGATGGCGCCCTGCCGCTAGCGGACAACTCGTTCGAGCTGGTTTGGGCGAGTGAGGTGATCGAGCACGTCGCGGACACCGCCAGATGGCTCTCGGAAGTACGGCGGGTGATCGTCCCCCGCGGGCGGCTACTGATCACGACACCATCGCACGGTCGGCTGCGGGTTGCCGCAGCGGGGATCGAGCGATTCTCGCCCCCCCTCGGAGACCACCTGCACCTCTACACCCGGCGCTCGCTCGCGGAGACCCTGCGGGAGTTCGGCTTCGGCGATGTGGACGTGCGGGCGGCGGGAGGGCCGCCGCTGCTGAAGCGGATGCTGCTGGCGCGCGCTGTGCGCTAGCGCCAGCGCCCGTACCCTGACAACGAATGCGTGTTCTGCTCGACACGACCTACGCACGCCGCGCGCCGTATTCCGGGACCGCGGTGTACCTGCGGCGCCTGCAAGAAGCCCTGTCCGCGCTGGGAGGGGTGGAGGTCACCGAGGCGCCCAACGAGCGGCGGCGCCCTCCCGCCGGGGGCGGCCTCGGCAGCGCCCGCAACCTGTTCGCGGACACGTGGTGGACGGCGGTGCGGCTACCGTGGCTTGCCCGGCTGCGCGGCGCCGACCTGATCCATCACCCGCTCCCGACCGTGGCGCCGTGGGCGTCCGTCCCGCAGGTCGTGACGGTCCTCGATCTGGCCTACGAGCGGCTCCCCGACCACTTCGATCGCCGCTTCCGGATCTACGCGCGCCATCGACATCGAGCGGCCGCCCGGGCCGCACGTGCGGTCATCTGCATAAGCGAGACGACCGCTGCCGACGCCCGGGCGCTCTGGAGCGTGCCCGCGGACCGGATCGTGGTCGCGCCACTAGGCCCCGGGCAGGAGCTCCACGTGAACCACGCCGGAGAGGGCCCTCGCCACTTCCTATACGTCGGCGACGGGGAACCGCGAAAGAACCTGCCGCTGCTGCTCGCCGCGTACCGCTCCTACCGCGCGGAGGTGCCCGACCCGCTGGACCTGGTCCTAGCGGGCTCGGCCAGCGCAGCCGGTCCCGGGGTCCGCACGGAGCGCGCGCCGTCCTCGCAGCGGCTGTCGGAGCTGTACGCCGGGGCCGCCGCGCTCGTGCATCCGAGCCTGTACGAGGGATTCGGGCTGACGCCGCTGGAGGCGATGAGCGTGGGGACGCCGGTGCTCGCGGCGCGGTCACCCGGCGTCACCGAGATATGCGCCGATGCGGCCCTCTACGCCGAGCCCGGCGACGTCGGCTCGTTCGCCGCGTCGATGGTCAAGCTCGCCGACGACCCTTCGCTGCGACGCGATCTTTCAAGCCGTGGAGCAATCAGGGCCGAACATTTTTCCTGGGCGGAGTGTGCACGTCGGCACCTCGACGCATACTCTCTGGCGGTGGGCGGATGAAGATCGCGATCCTCGGCACGCGGGGGATTCCCGCTTCATACAGTGGCTTCGAGACGGCCGTCGAACAGCTCGCCGCGCGCCTGACCGCACGCGGTCACGAGGTGATCGTCTACTGTCGCTCGCACGTCGTCGACCCGAGTCTGACCGAGTACAAGGGGGCGCGACTCGTCCACCTGCGGACCGTCCAGAACAAATACCTCGACACATTCGTCCACACTTTCCGCTCAGCCGTGCACGCCGCGCGCGTCACCAGGCCGGACGTGGCGCTGTTCTTCATTGCCGGCAATTCGCCCATGTGCCTGATCACGCGCTGGGCGTCGATCCCGTCGCTGATAAACGTCGACGGCCTCGACTCGGATCGCCGCAAATGGCCGGCGTTCGCGAAGGTCTACCTCAGGTTTGCGGAAAGGGCCGCTCCCCGGTTGGCCGATGCCGCGATCACCGACAGCCACGCGGTTGCCGATGTTTTCGAGCGCAGGTACGGCCGGAGGATCGGCGTCGTTCCCTACGGCGTGGAGGATCCCGGCGATGATGGCACCGACGTGCTCGAGCGGTTGGGGCTCGAGCCGCGGAAGTACATCCTTTTCGTCGGCCGGCTCGAGCCCGAGAACAATCCGCATCTGTTGGTGGAGGCGTTCTCGCGGATCGGCGCCGACGAGACGCGCGGGATGAAGGTCGCGATCGTCGGCGGGGCGCCGTACGCCGACGACTACATCCGCCGGGTCCGGCGGGCCGCCGATCCACGGGTGGTGTTCCCGGGATACGTTTTCGGACGCGGCTACTGGCAGCTCCAGCACCACGCCTACCTGTTTTGTGCTCCGACCGAGGTCGGCGGGACGCACCCGGTGATCCTCGAGGCGATGGCGGCGGGGAACTGCGTGCTCGTCAATGACCACCGGCCCAACGCCGAGACGGTGGGCGATGCCGGCGTCTACTTCTCCGGCGCCATCGGGGTCGACGACCTCGCCCGCCAGCTGGAGTGGCTGCTCGGCGATCCCGCCGCCGTCGAGAGGTATCGCGACCGTGCGCTGCAGCGGGCCAAGGAGTATTCGTGGGAGGCGGTCACAGACCGCTACGAGGAGTTGCTGTACGCGGTGTGCAGGAAGCGGGGCGGGCACGCCGACGACCTCGTGGTGGAGGAGGATCCGCTGGCCATCGCCTGAGCCACCCTGCCCCACGCTCGCTGTCGCTCACGCGAAGGTGGCCAGCGGCGGTGACGTCGGCTCAGCCCTCGCGCCCGCTCTCGGCACGCGCCCGCGAGAGCGCCTGACTGATCTCGGCCGAGCCGAGATCGAGGCTCGTTGCCCGGCCCAGCGGGCCGAGCGCTGACGCGGGCTCGTGCTCTTGAAGATAGAACTCGCCGAGCTCGAGCCACGTCTGCGGGTTCTGCGGCTGGCGACCGGTGGCGCTCAGAAGCTCGGCGCGGGCGGCCTGGCGGTCCCCGATCGACGTGTATATAGCCGCCAACTGGAACAGCGGATCGACGGTCAACGGATCGCGCGCTGCAGCGGTATGGGCCTCGTCGAGCGCGGCCCTGGCATCGCCGGCGGCGAACGCCGCGATCGCCGCATTGTCGGCGTCCTGGGAACGCAGCGGCTGCCACACCGCCCACAGGCACAGGAGCGTGACCGCGGCGAGCGCAATCGCCACGGCGCCTAACCCGGGCGCGTCCCCCAGCCTCCGGCGTTGCGGCGCCAATCCCACGCCGTCGGTCGACGGCCCGCGGCCGACCAGCCACCCGGCGCACACCAGCCCCGGGAGCGCGACCCCGGGAACGAACCAGGTCCAGTCGATCGCCGAATGCGCGCCGAACGTGACGACCACGGCAAGCATCGTGAACAGGCCTGCGCGTTCCCCTGTATTCCAATCGGAGTCGCCTCGCCTCAGCGTCCGCCACGTGGCCAGCCCCCACGCTGTGATGAGCGCCAGCATCACCGCGATTCCGATCAACCCGAAGTCCGCGAACGTCTGGACGACGAAGCTGTGGGCGTGTGGAACGACGTTCGAGTCAGTTGTGAAGCGGGTGACCGCGGTCTCGTACCCAAGCGCGCCGACCCCTTTGAGCAGGGCATGTTCGCCGACCTTCACGCCCTCGCTCCAATAGCGGGCTCGGGTGTTCCCCAGATTCACCAGGCGCGCGGGTGTGTTGCTGGCCCCGCCCTTGGTGTTGGTCAGTGTCGAGAAGAGGTGCGAGACCTCGCCGGTCAGGCCCCTAGAGGACCCGGCGATCGCGACGATCGCGCCGACCGGCACGAGCGCCACGGCGACGAGCAGCGCCACCCCCAGACGCCGGCGAACGGCCTCGGGCACAGTCACGCGATCCATCGCGAACGCCGCGATCAGCCCGGCGAGCAAGGCCAGCACGAGCACGAGGACCAGCACCACGCCGAACGCGTGACCGGCGTGGGTACGCGAGTGGATGGCAATCTGGTCGTGAGTCAGGGACGGCGTCGCCAGCGCGAAGGCGGTGATCGCGCCCGCCCCGAGCGATCCGAGGATCAACACCAGCGCCCCGCGAAGCCGGAGTGGCACGGTCGCAAACCAGCAGGCCAGCCCGAGCACCGCCACCAGCAGCGCTCCCCGGGAGTAGGAAAGCACGATCACGGTCAGAAGGATTGACACCGCCGGGATCGCGAACGCGCGGAGCAGGCGGGCCCGCTCGCGACGGGCACCGGCCCACAGGCACGGGGCCAGGCCGAGCGCCCCAATCAGCCCCGTCGCGTTCCAGTACTGGAACGGTGCCTGGAGACGGCCGAACTGATCGTTCGCGTCGAGCGCCGCCGGGAACACCTTGACGAGCAGGGCGTAGGCGCTGATCACGGTGGCTGCCAGCGCGACTGCCCCCACGACCGCAGCCCAGCGCGAGGGCAGCAGGCGCGCGAGCGCGGCCCCCCCGGCGAACACAGCCAGGTAGGAGAGGGTCCGGCCCGCCTCGATCCAGGAGTTGTTTGGCTGTACTGACCATGAGATCGACGCTGCGGTCAGCGCCGCGAGCAGCGCGAACAGGGCGACGGTGGCGCCGCCCCAGGCGCGTCCCGGGGCTCCGATCAGGAGCACCGCCGTCGCGAGTGCGGCCCCGATGATCGTCAGGACGATCTCGGTCCACGTGTTCGGGCCCAAAGCCTCGCCACCGGTGGTCACAAAGGCGATGGCCGCCAACCCCGCGGCGAGCCCGATCCCGAGCACCACGTCCACGCTGAGGGTGCCCAACCGGGCCGTGGCGCGGCCACCTGCACGACCCTGCGGTGACGCGCCGGCTGGCGTGGTGACCCGCAGCGACGGAACTCTTAGCGATGGGTCGGTGCTCACTGCCAGGACCGGTGGCGGGCGAGCGTTTGCTGCGCCTCGAGAGCGCTGACGTAGGGACGGTCGGTGAGGAACCCGCGAGCCTCGTCGATGGCCGCCTGGTGCTGATATGAAGTTCCAACCGGGCGCAGACTGTGGCGGATCGGCGTCGCATCAACGATCCCGATCTTCCAGCCGTGCTCACGCGCCAGCGCCGACCAGTGGGCGTCGAGGCCCCAGCCGATGCGCAGCTCGGGGAACGGCAGCAGCACGTCGAACGTCGTGCGGTGAAACGCGGTGACGGGTCCGATCTCGACGAAGGCGGTCTCGCGCGCGACGCTCCCCGCGCGGCGACGGGTCACGGCCCAAGCCGCGTGCGAGCGGCTGCGGTGGGCGGGCTGGGCAAGACGAAGCTCGAACCGCTCGGCAAGGAACAGGAACACGTCGAGGAACCCGCGTGGCAGCACGACGTCGTCGTCGACGACGAGCAGCCACTCGTGGTCATGCGGCGGATGGGCGCGCAGCAGCGCGTTGAGATTCTCGAACTTGCCCCGGTCGCCGACCGGGACGCTCTCGAACTCGACGTTCTGACGGGAGCGCAGGAGTTGCCTCCGCGCCGGCTCCAGCAGGTTCGCGACGTCCGTCCGCTCGACCGCCAGCACTAGGACGCGCCGCGCAGGCGAAGCTCGGGCGGCCCGCCGCAGCCTCGGGCGCTGCAACTGAGCTGTGGCCCAAGCGTCGGCGAGGAGGTCGGCGAGGAGCGCCTTCGAGGTCTGCCGGACGCCGGCCACATGGCCGCTGTGTCCCGACAAGAAGTCGGGCCGATCGTGGGGAGCGTTCATGCGCGCCGTTCTGGTTGCTCGCCGCGGCGCTAGCGCGTCCGCGTCCCGAGCCGGTGCCTGAGCAGCTGGCCAGAGAAGGCGACGATGAAGCGTGGGTTGTAGCGCACGTACCGCCGCCACAGCCGCCGAGGTTCATGGGCCAGCCGGTAGGCCCATTCGAGCCCGGCCTGTTGCAGCCAACCGGGCGCTTGCGGCACCAAGCCGGCGTGGAAGTCGAAGGCGGCGCCGACGCCGATCAGCAGCGAGGCGTCGAGGCGGGGACGCATATCCGCCATCCACTTCTCCTGCTTGGGAACGCCGATCCCGACCCAGACGACGTCCGCGTGGGAATGGTTGATCTCGTTCGCGACGGCGTCCCGCTCCTCCTCGGTCAGGAGCCGGTGCGGAGGGGAGTAGCCGCCGACGATCTTCACGCCGGGATAGCGCTGGCGGAGGTTCAGCGCGAGCTGGACGAGAGCTCCCTGATTACGCCCGCCGTAGAGATAGAACCGCCGCCCGCTCGTCGCCGCGCGTGCGCACGCCTGGGCCATCAGGTCTGGTCCGTACACGCGTCTGCCGAGCGGATGGCCGAGCGCGTTGATCGCCCACACCAGAGGCTGGCCGTCGGGCACGTTCATCGACGATTCGGTCACCGCCGTGCGAAGCTCCTCGTCCTCGCCCGATGCCATCACCGTGTGGACGTTGCACACGCACACGTAGCCGTGCTCGTCGTGCGCGATCATCTCCTCCATCCAGTCGAGCGTGCGCTCGTAGTCGGTGAGCGCAAGGGGCACACCGAGCACGCCGACCTTCTTCGGCGAGGGGATCGTCGACAGCTGGGTTCTGAGAGAACCTTCGGGGCGCACCGATCGCTCTTGGCTCGTGTTTTGCGCGGGTCCCAGCCCGCAGTTGTAGATCTGCAACGGCAAACAGCGTGTTGGGTTGCGATGTTTGTTCGGCAAAGGCGCTGAATTTCCGGCCAAGTTAGTTCGCGTTTAACAAGCGGCGCGATATGCTTTCCGTGACATGGAAGTCGCTCGGGCTCGCGAGCATCGCCCCCTTTCTCGCGAGCCTCGGACGGCCCCCAGCCCTACCAGGGTCGTCCTGCGGCCGGGCCCGTACCGCGCAAACGCGGTGCGGGCCCGCCAACCTTACCTATGCAGGAAAGCCGTGCGACCCGCGAACGGGCCGCACGTGGTTCCCTGCGACGGGAATGCTTGCCAAATGGGTGGAGGGCTAAGCTCCCGCCGCTGATGGATTGTGTTGTCACAGGCGGCGCGGGCTTCATCGGCTCAAACCTCGTGGATGCGCTGGTCGATCGCGGCTACGGGGTGACGGTCATCGACAACCTCTCGACCGGCAGGCGATCGAACCTGGACCTGGCGCTCGAGCGCGGCGTCGCGCTGCACGAGGTCGATGTGCGGGACGCCGAATCCGTCTCGGACGTGATCGCCGCGGCACGCCCCGAGCTCGTCTTCCATCTCGCCGCCCAGATCGACGTTCGCTACGCGGTCGAACATCCGGCTGGGGACGCGCAGACGAACGTGCTCGGCACGATTGCCGTACTGGAGGCGGCGCGATCCGCCGGGGTGCGACGCATCATCAACACGTCGACGGGCGGCGGGCTGTATGGGGACGCCGAGCGGCTGCCGACACCCGAGGACTACCCGATTCGACCGCTGGCGCCGTACGGGCAGAGCAAGTACGCGGCCGAGGGCTACTGCGAGCTCTACACGCGCCTCCACGGGCTCTCCACCGTCTCGCTGCGTTACGGAAATGTCTACGGCCCACGACAGGACGTCCAGGGTGAGGCGGGCGTCGTGGCGATCTTCTGCGGGCATCTCATCGACGGCTGCACCCCAACGGTGTTTGGCGACGGCCGCCAGACCCGGGACTGGGTGGAGGTGGGGGACGTAGTCCGAGCGAACCTGCGCGCGGCGGAGACTGACGTGGCCGGTCCCGTGAACATCGGGTGGGGCCGCGAGACGTCCGTACTCGAGTTGCTATCGGCCTTGGACGATGTGGGCGATCGGTTTGGATCCCTACGCGAGCCGAGGTTTGCGCCGGAGCGCCCGGGCGAGGTCCGTCGCAGCTGTCTCGACGTGAGCCGCGCCGGTCGCGAGCTGGGATGGGAGGCCAGGGTGCAGCTCCGCGAGGGTCTGAGGACGATTCTCGCCGGGCTCTAGGACCGGCTCGACAGAACTACGGCCGCAATAATCTGCACGTGCCGGTGCGCACCATCACGGCCGAGTCGAGACTCGGGATGCGTCGTGGGGCTTGCCTGGTTTGCACCCTGGTGAGCTCCGGAGGCGCGGCGTTGGCTGCCTGCATCCGCTCTATGGACGCCCACACGGCCGCCGAGGTCCCGTTTCTGACCGTCGACGGTGCTGGGGTGCACTCCGGCGATCAGGGGACCGAGGTCGCGTCGCTCGCGGACGCCATCCCGGACCGGGAGCTTCTTGTGCTGCAAGCTGTGGCCCCCGGCGCGCTCGGCGCGACGATCGATCTGATCTCGGCACTCGCCGGTGAGGCCGACGTCGTGTTCGTGGAGTCGGAGTGTGCGGTCGCGGCAGGCTGGCTCGAGGCCTTGCGAGAGGCCGCTTATAGCGACGCTGCAGTTGCGACGGCCTCGGCAATGGTCGACGACGGTTTCTTCATCTCCGTCAGCGACGTCGGTGTGGCGCTAAGAGACAACTCGGCAGGCTCACTTGACGACGTCGCTGAGGCCGTTCGTGCCAGCTCGTCCCGGCTTCGCCCCAGGCTCTCGACGGCCGGAACGTCCTGCACGTACGTGCGGCGGTCTGCCATCGAGCTCGCGGCTCGGGTGCCGTCCACACCAGCGGACGCCGGCTTTTTCGACCGCTGCACGCGCGTCGGCTTGTCTCATATAGGGGCCGATGACGTGGTCGTCTCCTTCCGGAACGGCGCCGCGCCGAGGCCGGCGCGCACCGAGGCGAGGACCCCCGTTGGGCGCTGCCTCAGTGCCGCCCGGCGAGCTATCTCCGGCCTGTCTGTGGTCGTGGACGCGAGAGCATTGGCGGCTCCCTCTTTCACGGGCACCCAGGTCCTTTTGCTCGAACTGCTCGGAGCCCTCGGGCGCAATCCGGATGTACGCGTGCGAGCCGCGGTGACGGGCAATATCGGAGGGCACGCGCGCATCGCGCTCGACCAGATCGACGGCGTCGAGGTCAAGTTCTTGGAGACCACCGGGCCTATTGAGCCCGGCGACGTCGTCCATCGGCCATTTCAGGTCTGGAACGCGCCCGATCTCGTGCTGCTGCGTGATCTCGGCGAACGCTTGGTGGTCACGCAGCTGGATCTGATCCAGTACCGCACCCCGTCTTACCACCGGTCACAGGACGAGTGGGAGCGCTACCGGTCGCTGACGCGACGCTCCCTCGCGATCGCGGACCGCGTCGTGTTCTTGTCCGACCATGCCCGCCGGGACGCCTGCCTGGAAGACCTTGTCGAGCCAGAGCGCGCAACCGTCGTGCGGCTCGGCGTCGACCACCGATTGGGGCTGATGGACGCTGCCCCCGCACGTCCGCCTGGGGCGTCACGCCTTACGAATAGCGATGGGTTCGTGCTCTGCCTTGGCACCGATCTCCGTCACAAGAATCGGCCGTTCGCGTTGCAGATCTTCCAGCAGCTCCGTGGGCGTCACGGCTGGGAGGGTTGGCTGGTGCTGGCCGGTCCCCACGTCGAGTTCGGTTCTTCCGCGCCCGAGGAGGCTTCGTTTCTGGCCGCGCATCCCGACCTGGCATCAAGGTGCCTGGATCTCGGGGCCGTCTCCGAGGCCGAAAAGGCGTGGCTGCTGACGAGGGCCAGAGCGGTGCTGTACCCGACGCTCTACGAGGGCTTCGGGTTTGTGCCGTTCGAAGCGGCGAGTTACTCGACCCCCTGCATGTGGGCGGCCGGCACGGCCCTGAGCGAGATCTTGCCCGACGCAGAGGCCGGAGTTGCTCCGTGGAGCGCAGAGGAGACCGCCGACGCGCTCATCGTGCTGCTCCACGACGAAGCGGTTCGCCAGCAACACATCAAATCCGTCAGCGTGGCCGGTGATCGGCTGCGTTGGGACGCGACGGCGGCCCTGCTCGTGGAGGTGTATCGCGACGCCTGCGATCGTCCGCCACCGACGGCGGGCGCTTTGGACGAGCTGGGAGGCTCGCGAACGATCAGCGAAGACGGCGTTAGGCTCGTCGGACCGGGCGGTGCGCTCCCGACCGACCTCGAGCGACCACTGCTCGCCCTTGCCACCAATCCGCGGCTCGCCCGTCCGTTGTTCGGCACGCTCAAGAGGGGCTATCGGATATCGCAGCTCCTGCGCCGCGCCCGGCGCTAGGCCACAGGGCCTGCGAACAGCTAGAGGTGTTCGGCCACCCGCGGCGCCTCGCGGATGAACACCCACCACCCCAGCGCGAACACTCCGACGACTATGGCGGCCGGCGCCAGGAGGTAGACCGCGCCCTGGGCGACGGTGGCGGCGCTCGGAAAGGCGACGGGGCCGTACTTCGCCGCGTAGATGCCGTGGAGGGTGACGAAGCCGATGATCGCGTGGGACATTTGCGTGTTGAGTGCCGCGATCGGATTCAGCATCGCCACGCGTTCGAGGCCTGCGGACTTGAAGAAGCTCACGAGGTAGAGGATTGGCGAGCAGTAAAACAGCACCTGTGCGGTGACGTCCCAGATCGGCTGCACGTCGCGATACTGCACGAACAGCGCTGCCAGCAGCGTTCCCATTCCGCTGGCGAATACGATCCACACGCCGATGAGCGGAATCAGCTCGAGCCAGGACAGCTTTGGGTCGACTCCGTTCGCGATGGCGAATACGAATACGGCGATGAAATTCATCCCGAGGTTGAACACCGCTGTCAACGAGACCGAAAGGGGTACGACCATTCGGGGGAAACGAACCTTTCGCAGGATTGCCTCGCGCGAGAGGAGGCATGGAACGCACCCTGACGTCGATTCGATGAAGAAATTCCACATCACGATCGACATCAGGAGATAGACCGCATAGTGCGGGATTCCTGCGCCCAGCTTGAACACGTGCGTGAATACGAAATACAGCACCCCGAA
This sequence comes from uncultured Solirubrobacterales bacterium, assembly GCA_963810015.1. Classification (GTDB taxonomy): domain Bacteria; phylum Actinomycetota; class Thermoleophilia; order Solirubrobacterales; family Solirubrobacteraceae; genus Palsa-465. The sequence continues at coordinate 33,894 of CAWEMC010000019.1, read as the reverse complement.
GAACAGCAGTGGTCGCATCAGCGACCACACGTACCCGAGCACGGAGCCGAAGTAGCGCAGCTTGAACTCGGTCCGGGCCAGCGTCAGTGTCAGTTCGACGAACCGCCGAACACCACCGCCAAAGGCGGAAGGACCGTAGACCTTGGCGCTCTCAACGCTCATCGCGGGCAAGGTAGCATCGCTCTTTGAAGAGATGCCGCAAGCTAGTCGGGCTCGATCTCGAGCTCGTATGGCAGGTCGGTCTGACCCCCGGTGATGATCGGACCGTGGATGATGAAGCTGGTGTAGTCGTCCCGCATATCAAGTGGGTCATTACCCATCCCGTTGCGAACCACCCCGGGCGAGAACGTGTAGCGTCCGGGTTGGAGAAAATTCGTCAGGCGCATCCGGACCAGCGTGCGTTGTCCGGGCGTGAAATGACCGCTGGGGCCGTGTTCCCGATCTGTCCGGGAGGCGACCACGATTTGCCCCAGTTCGTTCGTCAGACGGAAGCCGAAGATGGGATCCTGCAGGTCCTCGTGGAACGCGATCTGGAGGCAGAGCGACAACGGCTCCCGCTGAGCCACGGCGCCGGTACGTTGCCCGGCCTCATCCTCGATCCAGGCGTCGAGGATCTCTGCACCACGGTCGCCGTACCGCCTCTCCTGGCCTTCGCCTTCGGCTTCTGGAGCGCGCCCGAAGTTGAGCTCGTGGTACTCACGGGCCACGCGATTCGGATCGCCGTGACATACCACCTGCCCGCGCTCCATGAGCATGGCGCGGTTGCACAGGCGCGTGACCGAGGTCATATCGTGGGTGACGAACACGATCGTCTTCCCCTCGGCCCTGAGCCGATGGAACCGATCGAAGCACTTCTGCTGGAAAGAGGAGTCCCCGACCGCCAAGACCTCGTCGATGAGCAGCACGTCCGCGTCGACCTGGACCGCTACGGAGAACGCGAGGCGGACGTACATGCCGGACGAGTAGTTCTTGAGTCTCAGGTCGAGAAACTCCTCGAGTTCCGCGAAGGCGATGATCTCGTCGAACCGCCGGCGGGCCTCTTTCGCGGTCAACCCCAACATGATCGCGTTGATGATCACGTTGTCGTATGCGGTCAGCTCGGGGTTGAACCCAACCCCGAGCTCGATGAACGGCGACAGCCGGCCGCGCACCTCCAGCTCCCCCGCACCACGGCCCGCGTCGACGGCATAGATGCCCGCCAGGCACTTGAGCAGGGTGCTCTTGCCGCTCCCATTCCGTCCGACGATTCCGAACATCTCGCCCTTCGGAACCTCAAACGAGACATCCTGTACGGCTCGGAGCTCGTCGAACTGGTTGAAACGAAACGGATGAAGAGCCCGCTCTTTGAACGTGTGGACCTGTAGATGCGGGATCCGGAAAGTCTTGCTGACGCCGCGAACGACGATTGCCGGAGGCTCCTGGGGGCGCGCGGCGTCGGCGCGCGGGCGCTGTTCGCTTGAGACGGTGGCCACGGCCGGGCAAACGGTAGCAACGCCCTGCGGGGATGTGGCCGATCGACGGGAGGACGAGCCTGCCGTGACGGCGCGATTATCGCCGCATCACACCCGGTAGACGAGCACGCCGCCGATGGACATCGGTTTCAGCCCGAGTTCCGCGAGCGGGCCGAGCCATTGCGGCGAGAACGCGGGATCGACGACCACCGCGTCTACGTGTCTGCGGGCTAGGAATGACCGCAATAACTGAGGGTTCGGCTTGAGGTTGTTGCGCAGGGCGGGGAACAACGGGTCACTGACGTAGTCCGGCGTGTACACCGCATTGAAATATCCGCCGGCCATGCGAAACCACATCCCGGTCTCGGCCTGCCAGAGCATCCCGTACCCGAGTTGGCCCCACGGCAGAACGAGGACCGTTTCCCCGCGCCTGAGGACGCTTCGATACTCGTGGGTGGTGAAGAACGCCGGGTTCGGCTCCGTGCCGCGCCAAGCGCCGCTGCTGAGGTTGGGCACCAGGAACGCGATGCTCGCGACCGCGAGCGCCCATTTCGCCACACCCCATCCTCCAGAGCGTGGCTCCGCGAGCCACATGGCTGCGATCACCCCGACGATCAGGAACAGGTAGACCGAAATGCGCGCGGGCGCTATGTCCTGGAGCAATCCTTGGTCGATCAGCTTCCACGGAAGCGGGATGGTCGGGTAGCCCGCGATGTGGAGGCGCGAGCCGAGCACGCACACCGCAACAACTGCGAACATCGCGAACAGGATTTTTGTGGAGGCCAAGCGCCAGCGGGTGATCGAGTAGCGCGCAACGATCAGCGCGAACCCCACGCCGATATAGCTGCTCGCCTCGGCGGCGCTTCGGCCCGCGTTGTACGACATCGAAAGCGCCCCGAAATACTTCCTGCCAAGTCTCAAGAGGTTCGTGGGCACGAGGAAGCCGAGCCCGTCCGTACCGTTGGTGTCGCCGAACGCCGGTCCGAACTTGACGGTTCCGTGAAGCTCGTACCAGATCACGGGACTCGTCACGAGCGCAGCTGCCACTCCCGCAGCAAGGATCGGCTTGATCGCGCGGGCGATCTGCGCTCGCTTGGTGGGAGCGAGTGCGAACGCCACGGCGAGGGCGATGGCCCCGAGGAGAACGAACGTGGCTGCGAGCTCGCTCGCGATCAAATACAGAGCGGCAAACGCAAGCGCCATCAGGAAAATGAACCGCCGTTGGCTGATGCGCCCGTCGATCAGGCGGAGCACCAAGTGGACCGCGGCCGGGATCGGAAAGACCAGCACGAGCTGGAGGTGGCCCAGCATATGCCCCAGGATGAAAGTGGAGAAGCCGAACACATACCCACCCACGAGGCTGGCCTCGAAGTTGCGGGTGATGTACCGGCACAGGAGGAAGGCAAAGAGCGCGTCCAGCGCCGGGGACGCGAGCATCAGAACGTTGTAGGACACGATTGGCCCGAACAGGAGGGTGATCGGCGCGGCGACGATTCCCGCCAGCGGGGCCAGCGTCGGGCTCACGGCGGCCAGATTGATCCGGTTCGGGGTCAAAACCACATTGCTAACGAGGGGGTTCAGACCGTGAAGCAGCGCGTGTGGCCACCAGGCCAGACTCCACATGTTGACCGTTGGGTCGCCCCAGTTCGGCAGGCCCACATCCGCACTTCCGAGATGGGGAAGCACATGCAGGCCGAAGTAGCCGATCGAGATCGCCGTGTACAACGCCAGCGCGGCTGTCGCCTGTCCGCGCCGCGACGCAAGCCAATCGCGGACGACGTCGAGCGCCCGTGGGACGCGGTTTTCCATTGCCGACTGAGTCGCCATTGCGGCTGCTAATCGTAATCGCGCCGCGCCGGACTGCCCCGCGCTCGTCTGATCGAGCTCGAACGGCTGACGAGATCGGGACCGACCTCGGGCCCGGCTCGGAGCAGGTGTTGAAGCTAGAATCGCTGCGACTCTCGGGACACGACAGAGGGATCTCTCATGTGGAATGGTGCGACGGTGTCCGTTGTGCTGATGACGTACGCCGAGCGTGGCTCGATCAGGGCGGTGATCGACGGATTCTTCGCAACCGGCGTGGTCGACGAGGTCGTCGTTGTCGATAACAACGCCGAGCCCGGAACGGCCGATGAGGTGCGCAAGACGCGCGCCCGGCTTGTGCACGAGCCGCTTCAGGGCTACGGGTACGCAACGCGCCGCGGGTTGCTCGACGCCACAGGCGAGATCATCGTCCTGGCCGAGCCTGACGGCACGTTCCTAGCGGAGGATGTGTTGAAACTCCTCGTCTATAGCGGCGAGTGCGAGGCGGTATTCGGCACCCGCACGACGCTCGAGCTGATCTGGCGGGACGCGAATATGGCGGGTTTGCTGCGCTGGGGGAACTGGGCCGTCGCAAAGCTGATCGAGCTCCTGTACAACACCTCGCACCTCAGCGACGTCGGCTGCACGTACAAGGTGCTGCGCCGGCCCACCGCCCGCCGCGTAGCCGAGGAGATGAAGGTCGGAGGCAGCCACGCCGGGTGCGAGATCATGCTACTTACGATCCTGTCGGGCGCGCGGTTCGTCGAAGTGCCGGTCAATTACCTGCCGCGGGTCGGGGTCTCGTCGGTCACGGGCAGCATCGTCAAGGCCGTGGCCGTCGGGCTGCAAATGCTCAGGCTGATCCTGACCTACCGACGCTCGTATCACCTGCGTCGGGCTCGGCCGCCGAGGCTCGCGGCGCGCGCCTCCGAACGCGAGGAGAAGCGTGAGCGCGTCGCACTTTGACACGATCGCCAACGGCTACGATCACTCGCTGCCGCCCCACGTGGTCGAGCACTACCTCCGCAAGCGCACGAGGTTCGTGCTTGAGCATGCTCCCATGGGAAAGGGACTGGACGTTGGATGCGGAACGGGAGCGTTTGCCGAACGGCTCGCCGAGGCGGGTTACGAGATGGTCGGCGTCGACCCGTCGCAGGGAATGCTCGATGTCGCGGGCACCAAGGCGCCCCGGATCTCGACCGCGGTGGCGTCCGGGACATCGCTGCCGTTCCCGGACGACAGCTTCGACCTCGTGATCACCGTTGCCGTGCTGCACCACATCGCCGACGCCGGCTATGTGCGAGAGACCTTGGCCGAGATGCTCCGCGTCGCGAAGAGGGACTCGGGTCGGGTGATCGTCTGGGACCACAATCCACGCAATCCATACTGGGGGCGGCTGATGGCACGCGTGCCGCAGGACACCGGCGAGGAGCGCCTGATTCCCGAGACGGAGGTACTCGATGGGCTGCGCTTCGCCGGCGGCGCGATTCTGCTCTCGACGCAGCTCGGGCTGGTACCGGATTTCACCCCGCCTCGCGCACTCCCCTTCGCCGCCGCGGTCGAGGGCGCGGTCGAGAGAACCCCCGTGCTGCACAGGTTCGCCGCGCACAACGTGATAGTGGCGACCAAGCCGTAGGACGCCGGCACACCGATCAGAGCAGACCGAGGGCGTCCAGGTAGGCATCCGCAACTCGAGCAAAGCTGTGGCTGCGAGCATGCTCGAGGGCGGCCTGACTCATCGCCTGGCGTCGGTTCCCGTCAGCGAGGAGCTTCCCCATCCTGTCCTTGAGCTGGAGAGGGCCCGCTCCGGGCGGCACCCTCTCGGCGACGCTGCGCGGTAGCTCTCGGGCCCAACCCAGATCGGTGACGAGCGTTGGAACACCGTTTGCGAGACAGTCGGCGACAGCCGCCGACGCATCGCCGGTGGAGACGAGTGACAGCTCTACAGCCAGATCGGCCGTCCGCACAAGCTCTGCTTGTACTTCCTCGCTGATCTCGCCAGGAAGGTCAATGTTTGCGTGCGGCGCTTGCTCGCTCGCATACTGGTGCCAGCGCCCGGGGGCGTCACCATCGATCGGGCCTGGGATAACAAGCCGCGCGTCTGGGATTTCGACAGCAAGTTGGCCGAAGGCATTGATCAACGAGGCGACGTCGTTCATTTCATTGGTATCGCCGACGCTGACAAGAACCGGACTTGACTTAGCGCCGCCGCGCGGCGCCTCGGCCGTCTGCCGCATGCCGAACGGCAGCACGGAGACCCGAACCTGGCGGTCCAGCAGACCGCGATCGAGTTCCAGTACCTCGCGCGCGGACTGGGAGTGCACGAAGCATTGCTCGGCGAGGTTCTGCAGCTCGCGGGTCATGTAGATACCGAGTGCCAGCTGGCGCTCGAATGGAAGCGGCGTGCCGTCCGTCGCCTCGGGCGGCAGTCGATGTTCGTACATCTCGTGAATGCGCTCAGCGAGCGCGCGCGCCGGATCATCCGGACGGTGGACGCCCGTGTACCAGGCATAGAAGCCAGTCATGAGGACGTCATGGAGGACGATTGCCCCCGATCGACGCCTGAGCAGCTCATACACATGAGCGTGGAACTTTGAGTTCCCCATGCAATACAGGACGCGGTCGTGCTGACGCACGGCGCTGAGCTGCTGGAAGTCCCGGGCGTAGATCAGCCGGACGCCGCGCTCGGGTGGCGCCGGATAGTCCTCAATGGGATGCCCGACGATGACGTCGACATCGACGTGTTGCCCGAGCTCGACGGCAAGCCGACGGTAGTAGTCGGCGGTGCGCGACGCGTCGGGCGGCCACGACGTCACGAGTGCGATCCGCGCCCGGCGGGACCGACGCCGCGCCGTGATAGCCATCGCTCGTTCGTAGGCTTCGATTGACCGCTCGGCGACGCGTCTCCACGTGTACTCCGCGGCGCGCCGCCGCGAACGAGCTCTCAACCGATCCATCGCATCCGCCGAATTCAGAACGCCGGCGAGACACGATGCGATCGAGTCGGGATCGTGAGGTTCGAAGGTTCCCTCGAGGTCGCCAAGCACCTCCGGGCCCGTCGTCGTCGCACTCGCGCAAACCGGGGCCCCGCAGGACATCGCCTCGATTATTGGCAAGCCGAATCCCTCATAGAAGGAGGGATAGACGAACAGGTCGCAAGCGTGGTACAGGGCACCCAGGTCGCGGTCGCTCACGCGCCCAGTCAGGACGAGCTCGTCTCGGCCGATCCCCAAGCGAGCCGCGTCGGCCTGGAGGCGTGTTCGCTGGCCAGGATCGAGCGCGCAGACAATCACGAGCTGGTGCTGGGCACGCATCTCCGCTGGCAGCCGAGCGAAGCCGGCGATGAGTCCCCCGATGTTCTTACGGAACTCCACTGCGCCGACGTAGAGCATGAAGCCGGGTCGCACCGTTCTGAGCTCGTGTGACAGTTGTGACCAGGCTGCCGCGGCCGATGAGTACATCTCCGCCAGGTGGTCGCTCGTGCCCGCGTGGATCACGTGCAGGCGCTCCGTGGGAATCTGGAGGCGCTCGAGCGCGTCGCGAGCGGTGTACTCCGAAACCGTGAGAACGCCGTCGGCGTGGCGGATCAACTCGAGACGAGCCATGTACCAGGCCCGTACCCCCGCGTCAGGCAGATACTGGTCCGCGAAGATCAGCGGTATCAGGTCGTGAAGCGTGACAACGGTGGCAATTCGCGAGTCCCTCGCCCAGCGAGGCCACATCACGTCAGCGGCGGTCGGCTCAAACGGTGACATGATGTGGTACACCCGCGGAAGGTCGCTGGGTGGACGGTCCGCCGAGCGCGGTCCAGCACCCCAGTCCAGAAGTCCCGAGCCGAGAAATGAGCTGAGGTTGCCGGTCAGCGAACGGCCCGGATTGAGCAAGACCGAGTGCAGGACCGATGGTCTAACCAGGTGGATCGCGCGCGCATGCTCGGACACTTGCCGTCCGATCCCGCGATCGAGCGAGCCGGGATTCTGTGCGCCGTCGACATACAGGCAAACCGACCGGCTCGGTAGTGTCATCTCTGTGCTTACGACCGTTACAGCGTCAGGAGTGCTTCGGGCGCGCGATTATCATCACCACGCCGCGCGAGCCTCCGGCCACCGTCTCATCTTGCTCCCAGACAACCGGATCGCGCCGGGCCACGATTTGACGTTCGAGGACGTCCCAACCGGCCAGCAGCTTGTTCAACGATGCCTCATCGTAGATCCGCTCGAGCTCAGTGAGCTCACGGGTGCCATAAGGGGTCGTGAGGATCAACAGGCCGTCGGGCGCGAGGAGCTCGCGCACACGGTCCAGTGCGGCTAGGTCAGCGCCCTCGCCGTGTTCCGTGCTGCCGTAGGTATGTTCCCCGTAAGCGCCGAGGCCAACGTGCTCGATCGTCGATATCAAGAACGCCGCCGCGAAGGGCTCGGATGGCGCGTCCCATTCCTCGAGCAGCGCTGCGTGGCTCTCCAGGTTAGGGTGTGAATACGCCAACGGCCGAGGGTCAACGGCCGTGACCTTGTAGCCAAGTGACGCTGCCGAGAGCGGGAAGGTGCTTTCGGCGCTGCCGACGTCAAGGATGCGGGCACCAGCCTCGAGGCGAGTCAGCGCCGCCATCGCAAACGGCAGCTCAACGATTCGTTCGCTGACGTGTACGACCGAGGCAGCCCCTTCCGAAAGCACAACCGCGACCGGTGGGTTGAACCAAAGCCCGGCTTGTGCGTACAGGCCCCGATAGCTCGTCGCGTCGTTAATGGCGTGCGCGAGCGGGGCGTCCAGCTCCTCAAGCGGCAGGTCGGCAACCCGGGCCAGCCGCATCCGGTAGTGCTCATCGAGCGCTTTCTCTCTCAACCCTTCCAGCTCGTCGTGGAGTCGCCGGAGCTCGACGCCGATATATGAAGAGGCCTCCGTGTTGGCCTCACGGACGCTGTCGATCCTACGGTTGATGTCTGCTACTCGGCCATCGACCGGCACGAGTACCGGTCGCGCAAGACGTTTCGCGACCCGCTTCGCTGTTGACCCTTGGTGTCGGCCGGCCACCGGCCGGAGCGTATCGAAACCGTCGATGAACGCCGCCGTCGCCCTGACCCTCGTCGAGCGGGCTCGAGCCTTCGGGCCGTGAGTGGGCGCCGCGACATCCTGTTGTGACCCTGCTGCGGCGATCGGGGCGGCGCGAGAAGTCACGATCCTACCGCCGTTCGGCCGTGCGGATTTACGCAACGCGATGTGTACGCTCGTTATCAAATTGGGCCCGACGCGCAGTGCACAATGCGGGTATATCGACTCGCCTCGTGCCTCACGGGCGGCGTACTCAGAGCTCTCAATCTCGGTAGCAACCGTCGCGTCGGAGAGCCGATATTCGATGTCCGACACAGGTACCCATTCACGGTTCCCGAGCAGCACGCGCTCGATGAGCTCGGGGGTGAAACACACGGTGTGCTCCTCGAACGCCAGTGGGTCCCCGTCGATCAGGAACTCGGTCGAGAAGGAGGCAGTCCCACCTCGCTTCAGGACCCGGAACGCCTCGTCCATGGCGATGCCGATACGTTCCAGCGACCCGAAGTGCTCGATCGATCCCGATGAGAAGATGCCGTCAAACGTCTCGTCCTCGTAATGCAATTCGCACGCGTCCATGTGCTGAACGACCAGCCGCCGCGGGTTCCATGGCCCGTCCCACGCGCTCCCAGGATTCGTGAGCATTCTCGGTGGCGCTGCGTCTACCCACGAGCCGGGATCGGCGTATAGGTCCGTGGCCCACACCCTGCGAACGTAATTCGTCAGCCAAAATAGGGTCGCCTCGCTGCCGGCGCCGATACCAAGAACCTCGGCATCAGGTCGCAGCACGGCGCCGTCCTCGAGAGCAAGGGCCGCCATCGCCACCTCCCACTGCTTGCGGTGCTCCCTGCCCCTGGGGAACTCAGGCGAATCCTCCGACTGACGCACGTAAATCTCGCGGATCGCATCCGCGACAACCTGCGCTTCGAAGTCCTCGAGGTTGGCAACACGGTTCAGAGCGAACGGCATTGGCGTGATCATAGGGATTCGTCGCGCAAGATCCAGGAGTCCAAACCCCGCTGAACCAGCGTGGCGAGTCGGCGGTGAGGAGCCGCGCGGGCATCCCATCGGGCGGATCGTCTGACGGAACACCGCACCAGGGCCCTCTTGGAGTCCTCTGCCCGGAGGGTGTACGGCCACTCGCCGGGCAGGATCAGCGCCTATGGCGACTCAGGCGGCAACGGCGGACCGTGGCATCCGATCCCTGACCGTCGCTCGTCACTGTGTTTGCCTCCGAACGCCACCAGACGGCAGCGGCACTTGCTCTTAGGTCGCGATCTCGATCGCATACTTCGGCCATTGATCTGAGCTCGACCTAAACTGAAGTCGGCAGCGCAATGTCCTGGGCGGCCCGCCTGCTGCTCGTGTTTGGCGCTCGTTGGGTGGCTCCTCGAGGCCTCGATCGCTGAAGAGAACCTGCGGCTGAATCGTCCGCTTGGACGGCGCATCGCTGGCCGGCGTGCTTCCTTCACCTTCCGATCAAGTCCCGCGCGGGCACGCCATGACATCCGCATTTGATCCCGAGCTGCCGCAGCTTGGTGTTGTCGATCGTGAATTGCTCGATGTCCCCCGGTCGTGGAGGCGCGTACTCGATCCGATGCTGGCTGCTGGTCTCCGCGATTACGAGTCGGCCATTCGTCGAATGCATACGGTGACGCCGGACGCGCGATGAAGTCTTGAGAGGACGCGCGCGCGGATGACTAAGGCGAGCACGTTCGCTCGCACTACGTCGTGCACGGCGGTGAACGAACGGGTCTGGGTGCCCGTGCCGTAGATCGTTAGGGGGCGCCCTAAGGCAGCGCGCTCGAGATCGCGAGAACGCCCCCGCGCTCGGAGGAATCCTGGCGACGGCCGTTGACGTGGTACTACCGCAACACGGTGTAGTCCAGGCCGAAGGTCCTACCGATGACGGCACAATAGGACTCGCCGGCTAGCTTGCTCACGCCATAGAGGGACACCTCTCGTTGGACACGTCTCCTGTGAGCGCGGCCTGTCGCGCCAACCGCATCCGGTCGTGTCTGCACGGTCTTCGGGAGCCGCGGAGCCGCAGCTAGGAGCAGACGGAGCGTGCCAAGCCCATTGACCGCGAGGTCGAGCTCAGGGTCGTCCAACGCGACGGTGTTCTTCGACGCCGCCTGGTGGAATATGCAGTCGAGGCCTGTCAGGTCTGTCCGATCGGCCCAATCGAGCACGCTGTCGGTTACAAGCTCGAAGCGCGGGTCGTCGATGAAGTCGTACAGGTTGTGCGTCGAGCCCTCTGTTCCGACGAGGTTGTCCACGCAGGTGACGCGGTTGTCGCTTGCGAGCAACGCCTCGCAAAGATGGGACCCGATGAACCCCGCGCCGCCGGTGACAACAACACGCTTACCGGTCACGCTGGCCGTTGACGTGCCCATCCAAGCAGCGAGGATAATCCTCCGGTCGGGATCCGGGTACTGAACGGCGTTTGCCCCGCGACCGCGAGCCGCTGGCGCACTACGATTAGCAGTCATGCGCTTCGTCCTCGCCAATCGCCTGCTCGACCATGCTGGCGGGACCGAGGTCCATCTTCTGACGCTCGCCGAGCAACTCCAGCGGCTCGGGCACGAAGTCTGCCTTTACTCGCACGAGCTCGGACCATTCACAGATCATGTCCGTCGCGATGCGTGGACGTCGCAGGCGAGCTGCGAGGACTGCCCGGCGACTGCGACGTGGTCTTGTCACAGGACGCTCTCGTCGTCTACGAGCTCGCCGAGCTCTACCCCTCAGCGTTCCACGCCTTCAGGGTCTGTGGTGACGTGTTCGACTTCCAGCTGCCGCCGCAATTGGGCGGGATCTTGGACCTGATCGTGGTGCTCAGCGATCGCTACGAGCAGCTCGTGCGGGCCTCCGCGGTCAAGGCGCCGGTGCTGCGGCTACGGATCCCGATCGATGCCGATCGCCTCGCTCCGGTCGCTCCGATCCGCCAGCGTCCAAAGCGTGCAGTCCTGCTGGGTAACTTCGGCGATCGCGACGAGCTAGTGAAGGAAGCGTGGGGTCGGCACGGCATCGAGGTTAGCCGGATCGGTGCGCTTGAGCAGCGGTACGATCTTGCCGCCGCTCTTGCCGATGTCGACATAGTGGTGGCGAAGAGCCGGGCCGCGCTCGACGCGATGGGCTGCGGGCGTGCGGTCTACGTGTTCGACGTGTTCGGCGGCGACGGTTGGGTCACCCCCTCGGCCTACACCGCGCTCGAAGCGGACCACTTCGCGGGTAACGCCACGGACCGCGTGATCGGCGTCGCCGAGCTCGAGCGCGACCTCGCCGACTACGACCACCGGATGGGGGTCGCTAACCGTGACCTCGTCGCTCAGCACCACGGTGCCCGTGATCACGCAGTCGAATTTGGAAGGCGATCGCTGCGCACGAGCCTGGGGAGATGTCGGAGTCGCCGCTCCGAGCGCTCTGGCGGCTTTCGCTCTCCAGTGGTCTTGGAGCGGCTCGGCCACGTATGCAGAGCGAGGCGCGGGGCTGGTCGAGCGCGTCCACTTCGCGGAGCGTCGCGCTGCCGAGGCCGAGACTGCCATGAACGCGACCGCGGCGAACTCGCCGAACGGGCCTCTCTCCTCCAGTCGCAGCTCGAGGCGATGCGCGCAACACGCGCCTGGCAGCTCGCCGGACGGTATTGGCGCCTGCGCGATCGACTTGCTGCGCGCCGTGGGCGTGAAGCCCGACCCCATTAGCGGGGTCTCACCGTCACGTCCCTTGTCCCTTGCGCGCAACAGGCCCCCGCGGGGTGGGAACCGAGATTCCGCGTCGACTCCGATCTTCGCTGCGCTGCAATGGTCACGACACTCCCGCCGACACACGTAACCGTGCTGCTCTGGCCGGGCGAAAGAGCAACGCTCATGGTCCCAATGGGTGGCTCCCGCAACGATCGACCAGAGCGGCCATGCCGGCGGTCACGAGGCGATCTCGGTAGCTGATGGATCCAATGACGTTCGACGAGGTGTTCACCAGCGGCGATGTCTCGCTCGCTGGGCCGCGACCGCCGAGATCGCGAAGGCACGAGCTCGAGCAGGCCGGAGGGTGAGTCGCAGAGCTGCGGTCGAGGAGATGACATGCGAGGCTGCATGACCGCGGTCAGGGCAGCGCTTGCCTGCCCGGCGTCCGCCGCGTGGACGTGAGCCTCGAGACGAGCGTGGTCGTTGATCACGCGCAGAGCGTAGGCGTCGAGATGATGATCGGCGCGATCGAGGACACCGGATAGCAGGTCCGGGAGACGCGTTCGGAGTGAGCGCCCGACTCGCCTCCGGAGACGAACGCGGTCCCCTGCGCTTGAGCGCCTCCGGGCACGAGGCGCCGGGCGCCCAGCTTCACCCGTAGACACCACCTTCCCCCCGTCGCAGGTACCGCGCCTGTGCCGGCTGGCGACTTCCTCCGCACGGAAGGTGCGCATCTCCGCCGATGGTTAATGCTACCCGCGCTACTAGCCGTGCTTGTCTTCGGCGCAGCGAGACATTCGACGTCATGATTGGGCTTCCACAACCGCAGTGCGCGCCGACAGTGCTTGGTGACAGAATGGCGGAGATCCCCTCCCCGGACGCGCGTGGTTGACGTCGACAGCGTCAATGTCGAAGGTTCCCGGTCCGGAGATAGGACGGGAACTGAAGCGCATCAGGGTAAATTCGAGTCGCCGCGAGATTTCAATAGGACCCCAACGGACGTGGACGGCACCCCCTTATTCGAGGCAGACGCTGAACGCCTCGCCTAACGTTGGGTGGCCGACGGCACGGAGCCGAAATGGCATCGGCCGTAAACAGGAACTCGGAGACACCCAATCGAGCGGCTGCCGGCGACTGGGCCACGGACTCTTGGCGGTGACCGGCGGCGGCCTGCTTCTGTGCCCGGGCTCGAGGTGAAGCCGGTGCCGCATGACGCTGCACGCCTGCGTCGCGATGCCCAGCTCTTCCGGCTGCGCGAGGTACTTGACCGCGCAGGCGACGCGCGCGAGGCTGCCCAGCATGCCGTCTGGGTCGCAGAGATGCGGATCAAGGATCTCGAAGCACAAGTCGAGCATCTCGCCGGATGTTCCGCCGTCGACCCTGCGGAGCTGACATGGCTGCGCCAGCGGGCCGAGGGCCTTGCACGATGAGCTGGAGGCTGGTGGAGACTGCGCATGCGGCTCCTGCCTGTGATCCGCGTCGGCGGCTGGCTGTTGCGCCGAGGCTCGCGGTGAGGTCGGCGATGTCGCGAGACGCGGCATGGCTAGGCCGCGAGGCCCAGCTTTTGCGCCTGCGCGAGGCTTGACGACATATGCTGCGGGCGAGAATCTGTTCAACGAGTCGTCGGGATGGCAGCGGGGATCGAGCATCTCACCGGACCTGGTACGTGCGAATCCGTCCGGGTTCTCGATGTCACACCTGGGAGACGGACGGACGTGTGGCGGACCAGATTGTCGACTCGGAACGGTCATATGGCATCGACCCGCCTTCCCGCTCGCTGGCAAAATTTCGGCGCGCGCGGCTCGGCGGGCGCTACGCAGCGGACGCCGCGAAACCAGAAGTCGCAACCTCGTTCAATTGCTGATGACCTCCGACGACCGCGGCCTTGTCTTCCCCGACGTGACCGCGCCGAAACTAACGGTCGCCATGGCGGTCTGCGACGCCCCTGATTGGACGCGGCGCACGCTTGAGGCGCTGCTCTCCCACACCGAGCCGTGCTACGAGCTGGTGGTCGTGGACGACGCGTCGGCTGAGCCGGACACATTGGCGCTGTTGAAGGCGCTCCAGCGCGAGCGCGTGATACGCAAAGGACGAACGTAGGTTCGTCCGGTCGAGCAATCAAGCGGTAAGGGCGCGCACGGCGAGTACATCCTCTTCCTCAACAGCGATGCTGTGGTGCAGCCCGGGTGGCTACCACCGCTCCTTGACAGGTTGCAGCGCCCCGGAGTCGGGGCGGTCGCTCCGATGCTCCTTAATGATGACGGGTCGGTGCAACAGGCGGGGGCGATTCTGGGCCTCGACGGTGGCGCGCCACTGTACGGCATCGGTGGGGACCCGCGAGATGGCCGCTTCAGCTTCTCGCGAGTGGTCGATTATGCCGCCGCGGCCTGCCTGCTCGTTCGCCGCGAGCTGATCGTCGAGTTCGGGGCTTTTGATGAGACGTTCGCGCCGGCTTACTTCGAAGATGCAGATTTCTGCCTACGCCTGGCCGCCGCCGGCTGGCGTACCGTCTACGAGCCGCGCTCGCGCGTCGTACACGGCCTCGGTGCCTCCTACGGCGCGGATCTGCCCGCCTTCCAGCGAAACCACCGTGTGTTCGTGGAGCGCTGGCGGCGGGTTCTCCAAGCGCGGCCGGCGAGTCTAGCCAAGGCTAATGAGCGCCCATGGATGGTCCTCGCCGCACGTGATGCGCCCGCGACCGCACGCATACTCGTCCTGGGGACGCCGCCGCCCAGCACGGGTGCGGACATCACCGCGGCGTTTGTTGGTAGCAGAGTTACCGTAGCTTCCGGGCAAGCTTTTGCGGCAGGTGAGGTGGAAGTGCTCGCCCTCGAAGCTGCGGCTTTGCCTGCGCTTGTCCGTGATCGCCGGTACCATTACGACGCTGTTCTTGTGGGGCCTAGCCCACTCGACGCCAAGCTCGACGCCACATTGACTGCCTGGCAACCTCAGGCGTTGCGCTTTTCGATCCATGACGGGTGCTTCGTTGACCAACTCCGCGATGCGGGCTTTTGAGCTTCCGGGGCACGCTCGAGCTCATTGACCGTGCAGGCGACGGTCTCGCCGATCGACTCCGCCTCGTTATGCGCCGGGATCACGACCGACACCTTCATCGCGTCGCCACCCACTGCTCGGCGTTCTGCTCGTGGATCTCGCGCAGGACGTCCCCGATGTCGTAGGCGATGTCCCAGTCCGGGTAGTGGCGGCGAAACGGCTCCAGATCGAAGCGGTGACGACAGCGTTCTGCCCACAGAGCGCCAATCGCCGAGCGCGATATATGTTGCGCAGTGGTGTGTAGGAGGGTAAGGCCGCGTAGCGAGGTCGGCCCGCATGTGCGCTGAAGAGAATGGGCGTGATTCGTCCGCGAGGACGCGCCATCCGGCGTGCTTCCTGCACGTTCCCAAGTGCGCCGGCACCGCCATGACATCCGCGCTGGAGGCAGCGCTCCCGCCTGGTTCCTTGGCTCCATGGCGTTTCGACAGAGACCAATTCTCCCCAGAGGACCTCGACATCCTGCCCGAGGAGACGCGGGCCCTGGTGCTCGAGAGCCCCGAGGACCAGAGGGCGTTGCTCGGTTATCGCGCCGTAGCGGGACACTTCTCGCTGAAGACCCTGCTGTCCGTTGCCCCGCCATCTGCGGTGTGCGCCGTTCTTCGAGAGCCTCGAGCCCGGCTACTGTCCGTCTACGCATTTTGGCGCACCCTCAGCACCCACGACGGGCACCCGTCGCCTGCCTTTCGAGTGGCTGCAAATGCCAGGCGTCCGCTCGCAGATTTCCTCGCTGACTGCAATCTGGTCTCGTCGATGGACAATCAAGTTTGTCGGATCATCCTCGGTGAAGATCCGAGATTGCCGATGTCAGCGTTCGCGGCGAAGTCAGACATGGAAGGGATTGCTGCGGATGCGATCCAGCGCCTCGAGGAGTTTGGGTTTGTAGGCATTCTCGAGCTCGGCGTGTCCTCGTGGCAGGGGGTCGGGGAACACTTCGGCGTGTCTCTGCGGCGCCAGGTTCTCAACGTGACCGGCGAACTCGGGAGTGCGGTATCCAGCCATGACGCCGGTGAGGTACTTACAGACGGCGCTCTCGACTTGCTAGAGGAACGAACCGCTGCCGATGCGATGGTCTACGACTACGCGCTCGAGCGCGCGGGGGTGGCGAGCCGCGAAGAACGCACGCGCCTCAAGGGGCGAGCCCTTGCGTCACAGCTTGTCCGGCTGGGCGACCTCTGCGGGCGGTCCGCGGTCAAAGTGGCACAGTACGACATGCTGCAAAAGCTCGGCGAGGAACTTCGCCGTACAGACGAGCAGCTGGCAAGCGTACGAGGATCGCTCGAGGCCCTTCAGGGGTCAGCGAGCTGGCGCGTGACGGCGCCACTGCGGTCCGCCAAGCGCTGGATACGAGGATCGCGGTCGAACCGTACCGTCGCGAGGTAAGGGCGCCGGATTCCGCGTCTACCGACGCAGCTGTTCTACACGGCGCGGATGGCGCGCGTGCCCGCGGGCCTCTTCTGGGGCGCTGACGGGCAAGTCCCGCCGCCTGTAGTCCCCGCGGCTCAGGTGCGATTCAAGCCACACGTACAGGACGATGAACAGGTACCGGCTGCCCATCTCCTGAAGCCGCAGCTTCGATGTGCCATAGCGGCGGTTGGTCCACGTCACCGGCACGACCGCGTAGCTGAAGCCACGGACGACCGCCTTGAGCGGCATCTCGACCGTGAGGTTGAAGTGGTTGGAGAGGAGCGGCTGGAGCTGGTCGACAACTTCGCGGCGGTAGGCCTTGAACGCATTGGTGGTGTCGTTGTAGCCGTGGTGGAAGAGAAACCGGATCCCGGCGTTGACGACCCGGTTGAGGATGAGCTTCAGCCACGGGTAGCCGTGCGTGCTGCCGCCCGGGCCGAAACGCGTGCCGAACGCGCAGTCATATCCCTGCTCGAGCACGCGGTAGTAAAGGACCAGGTCCCGCGGCGAATCCGAGAGGTCGGCCATCATGATCGCCACGGCATCGCCCGTGTATCGCTCGAGTCCTGCCCGGACAGCGTGGCCGAAGCCAAGCGGCAGATGAGAGCGGATGCAGATGACGTTGGGGTTCGCCTCGGCGAGCCTTGCCACGACCTCGCCGGTGCCGTCGCCACTGGAATCGTCTACGACGATGATCTCGTGGTCGATCTGGGCCCGCTCGAGCTCCTTGACCGTGCACGCGATCGTCTCGCCGATCGAGTCCGCCTCGTTGTGCGCCGGGATCACGACCGACAACTTCATCGCGTCGCCACCCACAGCTCGGCATTCTGCTCGTGGATCTCGCGAAGGACGTCGTCGATGTCGTACGTGATGTCCCAGTCGGGGTGGTCGCGGCGGAACGGCTCGAGATCGGAGATCCACCACCGGTGATCGCCGATCCGGGCCTGGGGCGAGAGCTCCCACGAGAGCTCGCGACCGGCGATCGACTGGCACATCTCGATCGCTTCGATCATCGAGCAGTTGCTCGCGCGCCCGCCCCCGATGTTGTAGACGGCAGCCACGCTGGGGGTCCGGTGAAACGCCTCGAACGCCCTGACCAGGTCGGCGGAGTGGATGTTGTCCCGCACCTGCTTGCCCCCATAGCCGAACACGGTGTACGGCTCGCCCGTCATCGTGCACCGCATCAGGTAGGAGAGGAAGCCGTGGAGCTTCGCGCCGGCGTGGTTGGGGCCCGTCAGGCACCCACCTCTGAAGCAGACCGTGGGCATGCCGAAGTAGCGCCCGTACTCCTGCACGAGCAGGTCGGCCGCCGCCTTGGAGACGCCGAACAGCGAGTGGGTGGAGGCGTCGATCGACATCGACGTGTCGATCCCGCGGAAGTAGCGGTGGTCCTCGGGTAGCTCGAGCCTCGCGTCGAGTTCGACCAGCGGCAGGTGGTTGGGGAGATCGCCGTAGACCTTGTTGGTCGAGCAGAAGATGAACGTCGCATCTGGCGCGTGGCGGCGCGTCGACTCGAGCAGGTTCGACGTGCCGTTGGCGTTGACCGTGAAGTCGGTCTGGGGCTCCAATGCCGCCCAATCGTGTGAGGGCTGCGCCGCGGTGTGGATCACCAGCTCCAGTGAGCCCGCGTGATTGGCGAACACCCGATCGACGGCGTCCCCGTCGCGGATGTCGAGCTCGAGCGCCTGAAAGGACGCGCCGAGCGTTCGGAGCAGCCGGTCGGTGGTCGCCGCGGTCGACGCCGTCGGGCCGAAGAAGTACGCCCGCATGTCGTTGTCGAGACCGATCACGTCGTATCCCGCTTCGACGAAGTGCTGCACGGACTCGGATCCGACCAGGCCGCCGGATCCGGTGACGATCGCGGTGGGCATGGGGCGGTCAGCTTAGGCCAATCCGGCCCTCACAGCGCGCGCTCCAGTGCACGTTCGTTGCCGCGGATCCAGCGATGGATGTCGGCCAGGACGTCGCTGGCCGATCGACGCGGACGGAATTCGGTGAGCGAGTCGAGCATCCGGCAGTCGGAAATGTAGAGCGGAACATCGCCGGGTCGGGTTTCCGGCACGGAACGTATCTCGACCCGGTTGCCGGTGATCTCCGCGCACAGCTTGGTGGTCTCCAGCAGCGACAGGCTGCGTTCGCGGCCACCCCCGACGTTGACCTTGACCCCGTCCCACCGCGCCGGGTCGGCGAGCTGCTCGTCGAGGAGCTCCAGGAGATCCTCGACGTGGAGCAGATCGCGCACCTGCCGGCCGCCGCCGCCGAAGCCGATGTAGCTCAACGGCCTGCGGAAGTGGTGGGCGAGCATCCAGTACGTGAAGACGCCCTGATCGACCTTCCCCATCTGCCACGGCCCGGCGATCACGCCGCACCGGTCGATCACCGCGCGCAGCCCGTAGGCGTCGCGGTACTCCTCGATCAAGAGCTCCGCCGCGAGCTTGGTCGATCCATAGAAGGTGCGGGCGCCCTCGAGCGGAAAATCCTCGGCGATGCCGGCCGGCGAGACTCCGGGGAGTGGCTGCTCGGCGCTGAGCTCGAAGCGCGTGTCGGTCTCCTCGAGCGCCACGGCGCGAAGCTTCGCCACCGGGTAGACCCTGCTCGTCGACAGGAACACCACATAGGCCCCGTGGCGGCGGGCGAGCTCGAGGCAGTTATAAGCGCCCAGCAGGTTCGATCGCACGACGTAGTCGGGGCTGCCGTCGAACCCGGCGAGCGCGGATGGCTCGGCCGAGCACTCCAACAGCGCGTCGACCGACCCGGCACTCAGCAGATCGTCGAGGAGGCGGATGTCCCCGTGCTCGAACGCCACCCCGGCGCCGCGCAACCGCGGCAGGTTCAGCTCGGCGCCCCTGCGGTGAAGGTTGTCGAGGGCGGCGATGTCCCAGTCGGGATGGCGATCCGCGAGCCCAGTGGCCACGTTGGCGCCGATGAATCCGGCACCGCCGGTTACGAGCACGCGCATATCGCGCGGCGATTATGCCTGCCGGCCGCAATCGGGGCCTGCCGCTGCCGCGCGGGCCTGCTCGTTAGATTGCAGCGCCGTGCGCTCGCTGCCGACACGCCTGGAGGGTCCGGTCCTGATCAAACCGACCGTGCACGGCGATGCCCGCGGCTTCTTCCTCGAGACATACCGGCGCGACCAGCTCCGGGAGCTCGGAATCGTTGACGACTTCGTTCAGGACAACCACTCGCGCTCGCGGAAAGGGGTGGTACGGGGAATGCACTACCAGCGCGGGATGGCCAAGCTGATCCGCTGTGCCCGGGGGGCCATCCTCGACGTCCTGGTCGACCTCCGTCGCGTGTCGCCTACCTTCGGCCAGTGGGAGGGATTCGAGCTGAGCGACGAAGGCCACCGTGCGCTCTACTGCCCGGACGGTTTCGCCCACGGCTTCTGCGTCCTCAGCGACATCGCGGACGTCCTCTACAAGACCTCGACCTATTACGCCCCGGAGCTCGAGGGAGGCTTCGCCTTCAACGATCCCGAGGTTGCCATCGCCTGGCCGCGGGACCTGGAGCTCGTCGCCTCGGCCCGCGACTCACAGGCGCCGCGGCTGTCCCAGATCGCCGAGCAGCTCCCGTTCTGATCGGGGCGGGACGATCGCCCAACCCTTAGCATCCAGCTCAGCGTGCGCGAACGCCTTGCCGTCACACCCGTTCAGTACCGCCGCATCGCCTACCTCACGCTGGCCTCGCTGACGTTGATCGTGTTCACCGGCGCCGCCGTGCGCTTGACCGGATCAGGCCTGGGGTGCCCGAACTGGCCGAAATGCGGCGGAAGCGCGCTACCACCGCTCAGCACCCACGCGCTGATCGAGTTCGGCAATCGCGTGGTTTCCGGGCTGGTCGGCGTGATGACGGTGGTGGCCGCGGTGCTCGCATTCACCCGGCGGCCCTTCCGGCGCGATCTTGCGCTGCTGGCGCTGACGCTCCCGCTCGGGGTGCTCGCGCAGGCCGTGCTCGGCGGCGTGACCGTGGACGAGAAGCTCGCACCAGGGTTCGTGATGGCCCACTTCGGGCTCTCGATGATCATTCTGATCGCCGCCGTCGCGCTGGCGTGGCGAAGCCGTTACGACATCGGTGCCCGCCCCCGCGCGACCGACCGCTCGTCGGTCTGGGCGGTGCGGGCGCTGGCGCCACTCGCCGCACTCACGATCTTCGCCGGCACCGCCACCACCGCGGCGGGCCCGCACGCCGGCGGCTCGCCCGGCCAGCGGATCCACCGGCTGCACTTCAAGGGCGAGGACACGCTGACCTGGCTGGTCCACCGCCACGCCACGATCGCGGCGCTGTTCGGGATTGCGGTGATCGGCGTATGGCTACTGCGGCGTCGCCGAGGAGCGTCCGAGGATGCGCTCGAGCCGATCACGGTCCTCGGCGTGCTGTTGGCCGCGCAGGGCCTGGTAGGGAGCGTTCAATACGAGCTCAAGCTGCCGAGCGACATGGTCTGGGTGCACGTGATGCTCGCGACGTTCAGCTGGCTCGCGGTGCTGTGGGCGGTCGCCGCGGCCGGCGTGCTCGTCCCCCGCCGTCAGCCCGTGCCAGCGACCGAGCCCCAGACGAGTGTGCGCGAGCTCGAGCCCGCACTGGCGGATCCGGCGAGCTAGTCCGTTCCGTTCGCTCGCGGCCCGGTGGGGGTTTATGGCGCGTCGGATCGGGCCTTTTGCGCCGCGTTCGGCGCTTTCACAGTGCATAACACGCCACGACCGGATTTTCTGGCGAGCCCTGTCGACCTACGCACACTCCTCGTGCATAACTCGACAGGCCTCGCCACACGCCCCGAGATTGTCGTGTTGTGCACCATCCCGAGGGCGAGATTCGGGGTTTTGTCGCCGATTCGTGCCGATCTCGACGCCCTTATCGCCACAAACCGGGCCCAAGAGTCGAACGCCGTGCCTCGACGGGGCGGCGGCGCCCACCGCGCCAACTAGGTCTTCAGCAGCATGACGGTGGTCTGGAGGCGGCGCTGATGCGTCGAGAAGACCGCGGTCAACGTGGCGCGAAGCTGGCCGTGGCGGGCCCGGCGCAGCAGCGAACCGCAGCGCGGGCCGAGCTTCAACGAGACGGCCCGGCGGTGGACCGCTGTCATCGCGAGCTTGCCGCTGCCACATCCGATAGACGTCGCGTGCTTGTGGATCGTGGTGCGAGTCGTGAGCGACAGGTGGGCGTCGCACAGCGACCCCGATACGCCTGCGCACGTGAAGGAGATTGCCGCCCTGCCGTGGCGGACCTTCACGCGATGGCTGCGGACCGTGGCGTGTCCGTAAGACGTCGCCGTCCTGAAGAACCCATCGTGGCCGTCGGCAGTGGGCGCCATCGACTGTCGTACGACGAGTCGGAAGTGGTAGGCCGTCCGTGGCTTCAGGCCGGTGACCTTGACGGACACGAGGGTCAGTCCTTGACCGATCGAATGGACGGGCGTGGTGTGACCGTAGGTGCGCGTCTGTCCGTATTGGAAGAACCACTGTGGCGCGGGATCGGTCGTATTCACGACCCCGTTGAGCTCCGCGGACGTCCCGGTGACGCCGGTCGCCTGACCCGTCGTCGCGATGCTGCCAGGCGCGGCGAGGGTCGTGAACGTCGCATCCTTGCCGACAGCTCGTTGCCCGTAGCCACCGACGACGACGAGCTGGTAGTGATACGTCGTGCCCGGCAACAGCCCGGTGACGGTCGCCGCCACGTCCTCAGCGCTCGAGGTCACCGGGGCTGGGGTTGTGCTGCTCCCGTAATTGGTCGTCGTCCCGTACTGGAAGGACCACTGCGACCCGGCACCGCCCTCGGTCGCCACGCCGTGTAGCACGGCGGAGGTGCTCGTCACATTCGTCACAGCGCCGGTCTGCGGGCCCGTGGCTCCGAGCGCCGCCACGGGCACACACCCGGCGGCCGCGACCGAGAGCGCGCAAGCCACAAAGAGCCGACGCCAGCTTCGACGGCACTTCCCCATAAGGAAAGCGTAGCTTGCCTAAAGCTTGGTCGCTACGATCGATGCGTGTATGCACCTTGAACGCTCCGTATCCGCCCCGGCCCCGGTGGGCCGGGGCGCCGATGCTTCGCTGAGCATCCTCGTCGTCGACGACGAGTCCGACCTCCGCGAAATGCTGACGAGGTCCTTCTCGCGGGAGGGTCACAAGGTGATGGCGGTGGCGGATGGTCGCGCTGCCATCGACCGCGCCAGCACCGATCATTTCGACATCATCCTGCTCGACGTCGCCCTCGGACCGGGACCCGACGGATACGACGTGTGCCGCACGCTGCGCGGCCGCCGCAACGTTGTCCCGATCATCATGCTCACCGCGCTCGACTCGGAGGCCGATGCGGTCCTCGGACTGGAAGCCGGAGCGGACGACTACGTGACGAAGCCTTTCGGGCTGGCCGAGCTGCGCAGCAGGATCCGGGCCGTGCTCAGGCGTGCCGGGACCCGAGCGATGGGCGACGAGGTCCTGGTCGTCGGCGGGATCGTGCTTGACCGCGCCCAGCGAGAGGTCACAATGGATGGCACTCCGGTGCGCCTCACGTTCTCCGAGTTTGAGCTCCTCGACGCGCTGATGGCCGATCCTGGCCGGTTGCTCAACCGCCAAGAGCTGTTGCGCGCGATCTGGGGCGACAGCGCGTATCGTGATCCGCGGGCGATCGACGTGCACATCCGTCATCTTCGCGAGAAGCTCGAGCCCGAGCCCGAGAAGCCCCGATACATCCTCACCGTTCGAGGCGCCGGTTACCGGCTGCGAGGGCCATAGCGATGAGATGGCGTCCGCGGCGGGCTGGTTTCGGTCTGCGCGGCCGGATCCTCGGCGTGATGTTGGTCACGGCCGTCACGACGCTGGTCGTGGCGGCAGCTGCGTTGCTGGGTCCCCTGGAGCATTCGCTGCGCCACGCCGAGCTCATTACGCTCCAAAACCAGGTGACGAAGAGCTCCGCTCGGACCTTCGAGAACGTGGACATTGGCCAGGCGAGCTACCCCGCGACCGGGTCCCAGGCGAGCGGCGTCGGAAAGAAACGGTCGCTCGACGCGGCGACGATAAAGCTGATCAAGGCGAGGCGCGCCAAGCTCTACAACTACGAGCGCGATGTCGGACAGCGGATCGGCGCCTCCGACGTGCTGCTACTCGGTAATGCAAACACGTCTGGTCTGGGCACGAACGTCATCGCCTGGCCCGAGCCGAACCCCGCGGGCGTCGACCCCTACGACGACGCGGCAGCGGCGTTCAAGACGAACAGCCCCAAGTACACGCTCGGATCGATCGGCGGGGTCCAGTATGCCAGCGCCGCGATCCCGTTCACGACCCAAGGCATCACGGCAAGAGGCAACACGTTCCCGCAGCATTGGGTCCTGGCCGTCCGCAAGCCACTCGACGAGGTCAACGCCGCCGTGGCGGCAGTGCGCAAGGCGTTCCTGTACGCCGCGCTCGCCGGCCTGGCGCTGACGCTGATCCTCGGGATCCCGTTGTCGGGCCGGCTGATCCGCCGGCTCCGTCGCCTCAGCCAGGCGGCCCTCCAGCTGGCTCAGTCCGGACCGGCGACCGACGTCCCCGTCGACCGGACCCGCGACGAGGTCGGCGACCTCTCGCGGGCGTTCACGATCATGGGCCGCCGGCTCCAGCAGCAGGAGGAGGCCCGCCGTGCCTTCGTGGCCACGGCTTCGCACGAGCTGCGCACGCCGCTGACCTCGCTGGAGGGGATGCTCGAGCTGCTCGACGATGACCTCGGCGAACAGGACCCGGATCTCGTGGACGCGCGACTCCTGCTTGCGCGGGCCCGTGCGCAATCGCGCCGCCTCGGCCGGCTGGCAGCCGACCTCCTCGACCTCTCGCGGATCGACGCCGAGACCGAACTCCGCTCCGAACCCGTCGAATTCGGGGAGCTCAGCCGCGCCGTGCTCGCCGAGTTCGAGCTCGGGACCGCGGCGCGGGGGCTCGCGTCGGTCCTCGATGATTCCGCAGGACCGGTATGGGGCTGGGGCGATCCCGGCAGCGTCGCCCGGATCCTGCGGATCCTGCTGGAAAACGCCGTCCGCGTCAGCCCGGAGGGCTCACATATCCGGGTCGAGCTCCGAAACGGCGATCGCGCCACGCTGAGCGTCTGCGATGAGGGACCGGGCGTGCCGATCGAGGAGCGGGAGCTCATCTTCGAGCGGTTCAAGCGAGGTCGGGAGACCGGCGGACAGGCTGGATTCGGGCTGGGCCTGGCGATCGGGAGGGAGCTGGCACGTCGGATGGGCGGCGAGCTCGTGCTCGAGGATCCACCTGACGGCGGAGCCACGTTCACGCTCAGGCTGCCAACTGCGCTGGCACCCGAGGGAGAGCCACTGCTGATCTGAGTCAGCCGTGCGGCCGCCCTTCTGGCAGCATCAGCTTCAATGGATCAGAGGCTGATGAAGGCGATGCTTGAGGTCGACGAGCATCATTGGTGGTATCGGGGGCGCCGGCGAATCATCCGCGCCGAGCTCGATCGTCTCGCGCTGCCGCCCGGTGCAGTCGTGCTGGACGCGGGCTGCGGTTCTGGCCGGACGCTCCAGGAGCTCGCCGACTACGGCGAGGTCCGCGGCGTCGAGCTCGACCCCGAAGCCGCCGACGTCGCCCGCAGCTACGGCCACGATGTCGAGATAGGCCGTCTCGAGCAGCTTCCCTGGGACGACGCGACGTTCGATCTGATCACGTGTCTCGACGTGATCGAACACACGCCCGACGATCGAGCCACGCTGCGCGAGCTGCAACGCGTCTGCAAGCCGGGGGGGTGGCTGCTCGTGACGGTCCCGGCCTACCAGGCGCTGTGGTCTCTGCACGATGAGGCCAATCACCACTATCGGCGCTACAGCCGGTCGAGCCTTCGCTTCGCCGCGGTCGCGGCGGGATGGGTCGTGGAACGCATGACGTCGTTCAACGCCGTCCTGCTAGCCCCGGCGGCCGCGGTTCGCGTCGCCCAGCGGCGGCGCAGCAACGACGGGGCCTACACGCCCGAGCTCAAGCTCGGTCCGGACTGGCTCAACGCTGCTCTCGAGCGCCCGCTCCGGTTAGAGGCCACCTGGCTCTCCCGGGGCGGGACGCTGCCGGCCGGGCTGTCGCTGCTGGCGGTGATGAGGAAGCCCCTCCTCCCACCGGGTCGTTGATGCTTGCCCTAGCAGCGCTCGTCAGCGTTTCGAGCAAACTCGGCTACCTACTCCCAGCGATCATCGGGCTCGAGTCCATGGGAGTCCCGTCGCCCGGGGAGACGGCCCTCGTCGCTGCCGCGGTACTCGCCAGCCAGGGCAAGCTGGAGATCTGGCTCGTGATCCTCATCGGGATCACCTCGGCGATCGTCGGCGACAACATCGGGTACGCGCTCGGCCGGCGGTTTGGACGGGAGGTGCTCGAGGCGCCGGGGCCCTTCTTCATGCGCCGGCTGTTGATCATCCGCTACGGCGATCGTTTCTTCGAGAAGCACGGCGGCAAGGCCGTATTCCTCGCCCGGTGGGTGGCGTTGGTGCGGGTCGCGGCAGCGTGGCTCGCGGGCATCAACCGGATGCCGCTCAGGTACTTCTTCTTCTGGAACGCCTTCGGCGCGATCACCTGGGGGATCACCTACGGCCTCGTCGGCTACTTCCTCGGCAAGTCAGCGGCCCGCGTCCTGTCGGAGGTCGGCATCGCCGGGGCGGTCCTGCTCGTCGTGATGCTGATCGCCGGCTACGTCCTGCTCCGCAGGCGTGAGCGGCAGATACTCGAGCGGGACGAGGGAGCTAAGCCGCGTCCGGATTGAAGTCGAGCGCACACGAGTTCATGCAGTACCTCAGGCCCGTGGGGGCCGGACCGTCATCGAACACGTGCCCCAGGTGCCCGCCGCAGCGGCGACAAACCACCTCGGTACGGGTCATGAGCAGGCTGCGGTCCTCCCGCAGCTCGACGTTCTCCGCGACGGCGGGCTCGTAGAAGCTCGGCCAGCCGGTGCCAGAGTCGAACTTGGTATCCGAGCTGAAGAGCTCGGCGCCGCATCCGGCGCAGTGGTACGTCCCATCGTCCTTGACGTTCACGTAGCGACCGGTGAACGGACGCTCGGTTCCGTGCTTGCGCAGCACCTCGTACTGGTCGGGAGTCAGCCGCTCGCGCCACTGCTCGTCGGTCAATTCCGTCTCTCTCTGTGTTTCGGCCATGCCTCTACGTTAGCGACTGTTGGGTAGGGTGGGAGCGATGGATTTCGGAGTGGCGATCTTCCCCACCGAGGATGTTCCTGATCCCGCCGAGCTCGCGCGGATGGCCGAGGAGCGCGGCTTCGAGTCGCTGCTCTTCCCCGAGCACACGCACATCCCAGCGAGCCGGGAGTCGCCGTGGCCCGGAGGCGCTGAGCTGCCGCCGGAGTACAGCCGCACCTACGACCCGTTCGTCGCGCTGATGGCGGCGGCGGACGCCACCGAGCGCCTGCGCATCGGGACGGGCATCTGCCTGGTGATCGAGCGTGACCCGATCGTCACCGCGAAGGAGGTCGCGTCCGTCGATCGCCTCTCCGGCGGCCGGTTCCTGTTCGGCATCGGCGCCGGCTGGAACCTCGAGGAGATGCGAAACCACGGGACCGACCCGTCCCATCGCTTTGCGCTGATGCGCGAGCAAATCGAGGCGATGAAGGCGATCTGGTCCGAAGACGAGGCGAGCTACGCGGGCAAGTACGTAAGCTTCGAGAGGATCTGGTGCTGGCCGAAGCCCGTCCAGCAGCCCCATCCGCCGGTGCTGGTGGGCGGAAGCGGCCCGCACGTGCTCGATCGGGTGCTCTCGTACGGGGACGAGTGGATGCCCAATCGGGTCAAGGAGGGGGAGATCATTCCTCGCTTCGAGGAGCTGGCGCGGCGCGCGAGCGAGGCGGGCAGGGATCCGATCCCGATCACGATGGTCGGCATGACGCGCGACCCGGACCGCATCGAGCGCTTCGAACGGGCGGGAGTCCACCGCAGCGTGTTCTGGCTTCCGGCGACTGGTCGCGACGAGGTCGAGGAGGCGTTCGACCGCTACGCGGCGGCGGCCGCGGAGTACAGGCGCGCCGGCGGTTAGGTTCCCGGTGCCCCTCGGCCCAGGTCCTCTGCGCCGCCCGCGGTTCGGGGTCGACCAGCTCCATCAGCAGCGCCGACCACCCGAAACTGCGCCGCCAGCAGAGACTCGAGCTCGCGGCGCGAATGGTCGGGCTCGAAGTGTCGCCAGGCGATCGCCGTGAAGCACGAGTCCCAGTACCACTGCCACCGGTAATAGCCCGGGCTGGGGCATGTGTAGGCGAACCGCACACCATCGGCGGCTCGCGAGCCCTCGCGCCAGTTCGTGCGAAGCGTCGCTTCGCACCGCTTCCGAACCGCGATCGTGCGCTCGTCTGCCAGCATGCCGCCGCCATCCTTTCAATGCTGAGAACTTCCGAGACCCGCGCGCGCCTCGCGGCGGGCTGGGCGGTCAAGCGCGCCGTCGAGCTTCTCGAGGCAACGCGCCTCGCGATCGCCGGCGTCTACGGGAGGGGGACCACGGATGCGCGGCTCCCCCCGCGCCGCCTGCGGGCGCGCACCGGTGCCCCCGGCGCCGTGGAGTTCGTGCAGGGGGGTCGCGATGCCGCCGCCGAGCTGGCGCTCGGGGTGCAGACGGCCGGGTTGTCGATGGACAGTGTGCGGGCCGTGCTCGATTTCGGCTGTGGGTCGGGGCGGGTGCTCCCACACGTGGCGGCGCTGGCGCCGCACGCCCGCTTCTTTGGCTGCGACGTCGACCCGAGCGCGATCGCGTGGGCCGCCCGCCACCGGCCGGAGCTGAGCTGGGGGCTCAGCAGCTCCGAGCCCCCGCTGCCGTACGCCGAGGAGAGCTTCGATCTCGTCTACTCGATCTCCGTGTTCAGCCACCTGGACGAGGCGTTGCAGGATCGATGGCTCCGGGAGCTCGGCCGGATCCTCGCGCCGGGTGGGGCAGCGCTTCTCTCGGTCCACGGCCGCCACGCTCTCGACGAGTTCAGGGCGGGCCACGCCACTACCAGCTGGTGCCGGAGCGACGCGTTCGCCCGGGGTTCGCTGGGCCCCGGTGAGTTCGTGTTCGAGCCCTACGCGCGGTCGCTCTGGAACCGGTCCGAGCTGCCCGGGGTCAGTGGGCGATACGGCCTGACGTTCCACGGTGGCGAGTATTTGCGTCGGCACTGGTCGCAGTGGCTGGACGTGGTCGAGGTCCGTGAGCGCGCGATTTCGGGGTGGCAGGACTTGGTCGTTTGCCGGCGGCCGGCGGCGAGCTGAATCCCGCCAGCCTGTGATATAGAGCCCGCCGTGACCAATCTCGCAACCCGCCCTCTCGGCCGCTCCGGGCTCGAAGCGTCGGTGCTCGGTCTCGGAGGCAACAACTTCGGCCGCCGGATCGACCTGGAGGCGACGCGAGCCGTCGTTGACGCGGCGCTGGACGCGGGCATCACGTTCTTCGACACTGCCGACATCTATGGGCGCGGCCTCAGCGAGGAATACCTGGGCCAAGTCCTGGAGGGGCGCCGCGATCAGGTCGTCCTGGCCACGAAGTTCGGCATGGACATGGGCGACGGGAAAGGCCCACGCGGCTCCCCCGAATACATCCGCCAGGCCATCGAGGGGTCGCTTCGACGGCTTCGAACCGACTTGATCGATTTCTACTGGTACCACCAGCCCGACGGCGTGACGCCGATCGCCGAGACGCTGGCGACGCTCGACGAGCTCGTCCGCGCCGGAACGGTCCGCGCGATCGGCGCGTCCAACTTCAGCGCCGAGCAGATCGAGGAGGCAGAGGCCGTTGCGCTGGAGCACGGCTTCGCTCGGTTCGAGGCGATCCAGAACCAGTACAGCCTGCTGGTCCGTGACGCCGAGCGTGAGGTGCTCCCGACGTGCGAACGGCTCGACCTTGGCTTCGTCCCCTTCTTCCCGCTGGCCTCCGGGCTGCTGACCGGAAAGTATCGACGCGCCGAGCCCGGACCCGAGGGAGCAAGGCTGTCTTCGCGGGAGACGATCGCCACAGACGAGCAATTCGATTTGCTCGAACTGCTCGAGGTGTACGCCGAGCAGCGCGACGTATCGCTCCTCGACGTCGCCATCGGCGGTCTGCTGATTCGGCCCGTGATCTCATCGGTCATAGCCGGCGCCACCAAGCCGGACCAGGTCCGCGCCAACGTCGCGGCCGCCGACTGGGAGCCGTCGGACGACGATGTGGCGACGCTGAACGATCTGCTCCGCTCAGCCGGGGACTAGTTCTCTGTCGACTCTCGGCCCGCGGGCGCCGGCGCCCTCGCGGCCGCGGCGGGCGGTCGGCTCGGTAAACGGCGCTGGGGAGAAGGGGAGGGGAGTGGCGCCATCGGACCCGTCCAAAACCTGCATAGCACGACAAGTCCGCCCCAGATGGCGAGGCCTGTCGAGCTATGCATGAAGAGCATGCGTAATACGACAGGGCTCGGACCTGGCGCCGGTTGTCGTGCTGTGCAGGTTTCCCGTAACACTCTCGCCACAAAGTCGCGGGTTTCGGCACCAAAGGAGGTCGACCGCGGGCTCGGGCGACCCGCGACCACCCTCACCCACCCTCCTTCCCTGCGCCGTTTACCAAGCGGACCGCTTGCCGGTGGCGGCCAGGAGTCCACAGCCCTGGCCCGCCGCCCAATTACGGCCAGTAAACCGCCGCCAGCAACGCGGCGTAGGAGCGCACGAGCGCTGCTCGTTCCTCGGGGATCAGAGGGCTGTCCAGGTCGCACCCCTCCTCCACCCACCGGTCCGAGTAATCCATCGCCAGCGCTCGCTGTTCCGCCGCCCGCCGCACTTCCGATTCCGAGGCCCCGTACACGTGGGCATAGAGCGTGGTCAGCGCGTCGACGAGCGGCAGCACGCTCGTCTCGGACCCGCGCTGGTGCTCGCGGTGCACCCGCCACCACTCGACTTCGAGCTTCGCCGCCCGGGCCGTGTCGAACGTCTCGCGGTAGTGGCGGGCAACCAGCTGGTAGAAGCGGTCCATGGTCCGCCGTGCCCCGTCCGGGTCGTTGTCGGGAAATGGCGCCCACTGTTGGTTGGCCCGGAGCACGAGCCACGCGCCCCAGATCGTCGACGGCCACGGGAGGCCGAACGTGTTCCGCGTCAGACCCACCGCGGCGCGCAGGAACGGGATCCACTCGCGGCGGTAGTACCTGACCCACGCTTCGCACTCGAGCCTGCCGATCCGGCGGGGATCGAAGGAACGGTGCGGACGCACCTTGCGTTCGGCGCGACGGCGACGTCGACGACCACGAGCGCTACCGGCAACCACCAGCATCCCGACCCGAACCTACCGGATCCTCATGAGATTCGCCGGGGAATCCAGTGCTTCTACGCTCAAGATCCCTTGAACGTTGTTTCGCCGGCCTACTATGAGGCGGCAAGTCGGCGCGGTGGGAGGCGCCCTGACCCTCTCGATGAAGACCCTTTCGACTCGCCTGTGAGCGGGACGCCGCTCCGCGTGTCGCGCGGGTCGCGGCCGTCCCGCCCAGTTCGGGTCACGGCTCGATGATGCGCACCTGTTTCACCTTCCTTCCTCGCGGGCCATCAGCACTCAGGACCCAGCGAGCGGCGAAACCGTTTCAAACGTTCGTCGCAATGCGCGGGCGCCAATGGGGGGCAGGCCCGTAGCGCGAGATGACTCCCGCCGTCGCCGTGTGCGGTTGGTGCCCCCGGCGTCGGTTCGTGCGGATATGCTGCCCTTCCGCAGGCGGCCGGATTGGCTCTGACTAATCTAAGAACGTGAAGCAAATCACGGAACTCGACGATCCTCGCCTCGTCAAGGCTCTTGCTCACCCGCTTCGGATCACGATCCTGCGCGTGCTTCAAAATCGAACGGCGAGCCCGAGCGAGATCGCCTCAGAGATCTCGGCGCCGCTTGGCAACGTGAGCTATCACGTGCGCGTCCTCGAGCGGGTCGGGCTGCTCGAGCTGGCCCACACGCGCCAGCGCCGCGGGGCGATCGAGCACTACTACAGGGCCATCGGCCGGGTACGGATCACCGATAAGGCCTGGGCCCAGGTGCCGGACATCATCAAGAACGCCATGATCAGCGCAACCCTCGATCAGGCCGCGCGTTATGTGAGCGCGGCGGCGGCAACCGGGGGGTTTGACCGGCACGACGCGAACGTCAGCCGCCGTGGAATGGTCCTCGACAAGCAGGGGTTCGCCGAGCTCGCCGCAGCCGCCAAGGAGCTTCTGGATCGCGCCTACAAGATCGAGGGGGAGAGCGCGCGGCGGATCGCGGCCAGCGACCATCAGGACGGGGAGATCGACGCCGGGCTGGTGTTGATGCTGTTCGAGGCGCCGCCGTCGTACGCCGAGTTGCCGTCGAGCGAGCACGCCCCCAGGCGCAGATCGACGACGCGCGCCAAGCAGCCTTCGAAGGCCTGAACCGGCGCCGGGCTTCCTCACTCCCGTTCCTCGAGGAGCACGGCGAGCCGCTTGCGAGCACGGTGAAGCCGCACGCGGGCGGTCGAGTCGGGGATCGCGAGCTCGGCCGCGATCTGCGGGTGGGAGTAGTCGAGGGCGTATCTGAGCGCGATGAGTCTCCGTTCCTCCGCGCTGAGCGCTCGTAGGGCACGACCGACGTCGACGCGCGCGAGGGTCCGCTCGCCCTCCGCGCTGACGACGCTATCCGCAACGTTCTCTACCGACTCGAACGACTCTCCGAACCGCATCGCCCGCCGTCGGCCGATCGCGCGGAGCGCTTCATTGCGCGTGATCTGCAGGCACCACTGAAGGGGCGCGTCGGGGGTTCGACAGGACCGGCGAGAGCGCCAGGCGCGGACGAGCGCCTCCTGGGCGACCTCTTCGGCGTCCTGTCGGGCGCGGAGCATACGCAGCGCCTCGAGCGTGCAGCGCCGGCTGATCAGCGACCAGTCCCACCACGCGCCGTAGTCGACGACGTCCAACTACTGAAGATCCCAGATCTGTTGAAACACTTTTGACCGGTGGGCGGTCGTAGATCTACATGACCGCGCTTGCGCAAAACAACGATGCCGCTACGGCCTACGACGACCTCGCCCCACACTACGACGACTTCACGGCCGCCTACGCCCATGACGCGTGGGTGGACGCGATCGAGCGCAGAGCGACCGAGCTCGGGCTGACCGGCCGCCGCGCGCTCGACCTCGCCTGCGGCACCGGCAAGAGCACGCTGCCGCTGCTCGAGCGCGGCTATTCGGTGCTCGGCTGCGACATCTCGGAAGGGATGGTGCGCGAGGCTCGCCGCAAGCTCCCGGAGTACTCCGACGCGTTTCTGGTTGCGGACATGCGCGACCTTCCGCCGGTCGGAGAATTCGATCTCGTTCTGTGCCTCGACGACGCCGTCAACTACCTCGTGTCGGTAGAGGAGCTGGAGGCGACGTTTGCGGGTGTCGCGAGCGTCCTCGCCTCCGACGGGGTGTTCGCATTCGACCTCAACTCGCTGGCGACGTATCGGGAGTCGTTTGCGCGCTCGATCGTCCGCGAGCGCGAGGGTCTGTTCTACGCCTGGAAGGGCGAGAGCCCGACGAGCCTTCGCCCCGGAGAGCTCGCCTCGGCCACGCTCGAGATCTTCATCGAGCGCGACGATGGCCTCTGGGAGCGCCGCTCGAGCCGCCACGTGCAACGCCATCATCGGCCACAGACGGTGCGGGAGGCGCTCGCGCGATCGGGACTCGAGTGCCGGCTGATCGCCGGCCAGCTACCGGGGGCCCGGCTCGAGCCGACCTTCGACGAGCGGCGCCACATCAAGCTCTTGTACTTCGCCGGTCACGCGCGGCGCGGCGCGGAAGCGGTTCCTTGGCGACATCGCGCGGCCGAGCTCGACGTTGGGTGAATACGCTGTCGGCGATGGAGGTGCGCAGTCACCGGCTCGCGGCGATGCTCGAGGCAGCTGGGCGTGGGACGTTTCCCGCTCCCGACGGCACCGTCGAAGTGCTGCCGCCGCCTCCCGGCCGCTCGATGGGGGTGGTCGCGTTCACCGCCCACTACGTGATCGCGACGGCCGCGCCGGAGGAGTGGGTCCGCGCTCAACTCCCCGGCGACGACCTGCTCGCCCCGATGAGCCCGCGGTTCCTCGCAGCGCTCGGCGACAAGCTCGGCTTGCGCGACGACGGCGTCGACGTTCTGCTCGCCGCCGAGGGATTGCCGGGCCGGGGCCTCCTGCGCGAGATAACCGACGACCAGCGTGCTCGGATGGCGCGGCCAGCCGCTCGCCGAGAGGGAGTCCGCGCCTTCACCGATCCGAGCGGCCTAGCCACGCTCCTGCTCGGACGCGGCTTCGCGCTGCGCCAGGAGGTGGCGATCGAGGTTCCGCCCACTCACCGCGGTCGCGGGATCGCCGCACGCGCCCTCGTGGAGGTTCGCCGCATCGCCGCGCCCGACGAGGTGTTGTTCGCCCAGATCGCCCCGGGGAACGCGGCTTCGTTGCGCACGTTCCTCACGGCTGGCTTTCGCCCCATCGGGAGCGAAGCGTTGTTCTTCGGCGCCGAATGATCTCCGCTCGGCCGCGGCCCGCTCAGGC
>CAWEMC010000018.1:0-349766 GCA_963810015.1 uncultured Solirubrobacterales bacterium | reverse complement strand
GATGGAACTGCTGGAAGGCGAGACGCTCCGCGTCGAGGATGTCTGGCGAAGCCGGGGTCCCGGCCGGCGCGGCGGCGTAGATCGTGAGCTGCGTGCCGGAGGTCGTGACGGACGAATTGGCGCTCGACGAGCAACTCCCGACGCCCGCCGTCAGCGCAGCGAACGCACAGACGCCTAGAAGCGGTCCTCGGCGCACTGCCTGCTGCGCCTAGTCCCGCCGGCCGGGCAGGAACGGGAGGAGGTTGCGAACTGCGATAGCCACGAGCACCATGACCACAGCGATCAGGATCGAGTCGAAGCCGCTGATGTTGAGCGACCACAGAACGATCCAGATGCAGAGGCCGGCGGTGCCGGTGAGGATCAGGCCCATTGGCGAGGATCCTAGCCGAGTGTCCCCGCGGACAGCGCCGCGCAGAAGCCCGCCATGAGGTCGCGCACGGCGGCGGCCGGGTCCTCGGCTTCGCCCGCCGCCCGGACCAGGCGGCTGCCCACAATCACGCCGTCGGCGCCCGCGTCCGCCGCATCCCTCGCCTGATCGGCGGTGGCGATTCCAAACCCGACGGCGATCGGCACCTCGGTGTGCGCGGCGGCGCGCGAAACGATCGCGTGCAGACCTCCGTCGAGCGCGGCGCGTTCGCCGGTCGTGCCGGTCAGCGACACCGCGTAAAGAAAGCCCCGCGCGCTCGCCCCGATGCGCTCGAGCCGTCCGGCGGGCGTGGTCGGCGCGACCAGCGGAACGAGCGCGACGCCGCGCGCATCGCAGACTTCGAGCGCCTCGGCCGCCTCCTCGAGTGGCAGGTCGGGCACGATCAGGCCGCTCGCTCCCGCGTCGACGAGCGCATCGACGAATCGCGCCAGCCCGCGCGCGAGGATCGGGTTCGCGTAACACATGACGATCACCGGCACGTGGCGCGAGATCGTCCGCGCGACGTCGAGTACCCGCGGGACCGTAGCGCCGGCGCGAAGCGCCGACGTGGCGGCGGCATGGATCACCGGCCCATCCGCGAGCGGGTCAGAGAACGGCACGCCGAGCTCGACGAGGTCGGCGCCCCCCTCCGCGTAGGCGATCCCGATTCGTCGCGAGGTCTCGAGATCGGGAAAGCCACCCATCAGGTACGGCATCAGCGCGGCGCGCCGCCCGCTAGCGCGGGCCGATGCGAACGCCTCCGCGATCCGTTCGGACCCGGTCACGGCCGGTCCGCGCGCCCGCCCCGGAGATGGTCCAGGGCTTCGGCCAGGTCCTTGTCCCCTCGGCCGGAGAGACACACGAGATCGAGCTCGCTGGGGCCGTTCTCCAGCGCCCACGCGACCGCGTGGGCGCTCTCGAGCGCCGGGATGATGCCCTCGAGCCGGGCCAGGCGCGCGAACGCGGCCAGCGCGGCCTGATCGCTGATGGCGACATACCGCGCCCGACCCGAGTCGCGCAGCCACGCGTGCTCCGGGCCGCTGCCGGGGTAGTCGAGCCCGGCGGAGATCGAATGCGCCTCCAGGATCTGGCCGTCCTCGTCCTGCATGATCGCCGAGTACGCGCCGTGCAGCACGCCGGGAAGCCCGCCGGCGGTCAACGGCGCGCCGTGGCGCCCGCTGTCGAGTCCCTCCCCGGCCGCCTCGACTCCGACGAGCTCGACCTCGGGATCGTCCACAAACGGCGTGAACATCCCGATCGAGTTCGATCCGCCTCCGACGCAGGCGATGACCCGCTGCGGCAGGCGCCCGGCCTGCTCCAGCACCTGCGCCCGCGCCTCGTCGCCGATCACCCGCTGCAGATCCCGGACGAGCGCCGGATACGGCGCCGGTCCGACGCACGAACCGATGATGTAGTGCGTGGTCTCGACGTTCGTGACCCAGTCGCGAATCGCAGCCGACACGGCCTCTTTCAGCGTCCGAGCGCCGGCCTCGACGGGTTCGACCGTGGCGCCGAGCAGCGCCATCCTCTCCACGTTCGGCCTCTGGCGGCGCATGTCCACCGTGCCCATGTAGACGACGCACTCCAGGTCGAGCAGCGCGCATGCGGTGGCCGCGGCCACGCCGTGCATCCCCGCGCCGGTCTCGGCGATGATTCGCGGCTTGCCCATTCGCCGGGCCAGCAGCGCCTGACCGATCGCGTTGTTGATCTTGTGCGCGCCGGTGTGGTTGAGGTCCTCGCGCTTGAGGTAGATCGGGTGCCCGGCGGCCTCGGTCAGACGCGCGGCCCGGTACAGCGGCGTCGGACGGCCGACGTAGTCGTGCAGGAGGCTCTCCCGCTCGGCTTGGAATCCCGGATCGTCGCGCGCCTGCACCCACGCGGCCTCGAGCTCGGCCAGCGCCGGCATCAGCGTCTCGGGAACGTACTGCCCGCCGTACGGGCCGAAGCGGTGCTCGATGGTGTTCATGCGGCCGAGACCGGGACCGCCGCGCGGACGGCCGCCATGAACGCGAGGAGCTTGTCCGGGTCCTTGTGACCCGGACTGGTCTCCACCCCGCTGGCGACGTCGACCGCGAACGGGCGTACGGCCGCGATCGCCTCGCCGACGTTGTCGGGATTCAGCCCGCCCGACAGGATCACCGGCACGGGCCCGCGATGCGCTCGGGCCAGCTCCCACGCGAACGTCTCG
The DNA here is from genome assembly GCA_963810015.1 of uncultured Solirubrobacterales bacterium. Lineage (GTDB taxonomy): Bacteria > Actinomycetota > Thermoleophilia > Solirubrobacterales > Solirubrobacteraceae > Palsa-465. Next base: position 347,172 of record CAWEMC010000018.1, on the reverse strand, counting down.
CCGGTGCCCCCGGGCAGTCCCGGGGCGTAGCTGTCGAGCAGGTGGTAGTCGGTGTGAAACGACGACAGCGCCTGAATGTCGGCGCGACTGCGCACTCGCATCGCCTTGATCACCTTGCATCCGGTCCGCCGCGCCGCCTCCGCGCAGAACGCGGGCCCCTCGTCCCCGTGGAGCTGGACCATCGTCAGCCCTACCGAGTCGGCGCGCCACGCGAGCTCGTCGAGGCTGGGGTTGACGAACACGCCGGCGATCTCGAGCCTGCGCCTCAGGGCACCGGCAATCTCGGCGGCGATCGCAGGATCGCACCGGCGGGGGGAACCGGGCCAGAAGTTCAGGCCGACGGCCCAGGCGCCGGCGGCCGCCGCGCGCTCGGCATCGCGCATCGTGGTGATGCCGCAAAACTTGATCTTGGCGGGCGCGGCCTCCATGCCCACATCGTAGGGGCCGGAGCTATTGCGAAGGCTCTTCGGAGCGGCTTCCGAGGATGACCTTGAACGACCGCTCGTGGGCGCGCCGGAGCGCGCGAATCACGACGGTTTGACCCGGCAGTCTCTTGTCGACGACGGTCTGGAGATCGGACATCGACGTCACCTTGTGGCCGTCGACGGTCGTGACCAGATCGCCGCGTTCGATCCCCGCCGTCGCGGCAGGTCCCCCGACGCTCTCGACCTGCAGCGCGTGGCGTCCGTCGGTGGCGCCGCTGATCCCGAGGTACGCGAGCTGCACCTGACCGCCTTTCTCGAGCCTGTGCAGCACATCCATGGCCGTGTTGCTCGGCACCGCGAACGCGATGCCGACGCTTCCGGTGCTGCCATTGCCGCCGGTCACGATCTGGGAATTGATCCCGATCACGCTTCCTGCGGCGTCGATCAGCGGCCCGCCCGAGTTGCCGGGATTGATGGGCGCGTCGGTCTGGATCACGTTGTCGATGCTGAATCCGTTCGGGGCCTGGATCCGACGTTGGAGCGCCGACACGATTCCGCTCGTGAGCGTCCGGTCGAGGCCGAACGGATTGCCGATCGCCAGCGTGGGATCTCCCACCTGGACCGTCGTCGAGTCGCCGAGCGGAAGCGGATGGACACTGGGGACTCCGCTCATGTCGACCTTCAGCAGCGCGAGATCGTCGTCGGGGTCCTGACCCACGACGGTCGCCGGGCGGCTGATGTCGTCCTCGAATTCGACCGTCACGCCGGTCTGCGGATTCGCGCCCTCGATCACGTGATAGTTGGTGAGGATCCGGCCCTCGCGATCGATCAGGAAGCCCGATCCCGTCGAGATGCTGCTCTGCTGTTGCGGAAACAGGTCGAATGGGTTCTGGGCCTGCTCGATCTCCTGGGCGCGGACGAACACGACGCCGGGGGCGTCGCGGACGTAGATCTCATGTGGGGTGAGGCCGGACCTGGTGCTCGAGGCCGGCTCGGCCGCGACCGGACCCTCGTCGACGATCGTCTTCGTGTCGCGGTGACCGGCGATGCCCGTCACCAGGAACAGCGCGGCGACCACCAGCCCTCCGAGCACCGCCGAGACGAACGGCGAGCGGATCAGGACCTTCATCCTGAACAGTGTTGCCGCGGCGGTGAAGTGCAGCTAAAAGCTGGCGGTGAGCCGGCGGCAGGCGGCCTCGATGTCCGCCGAGCGCATCAGCGCCTCGCCGATCAGCACGGCGCTGACCCCCGCGTCGGCCAGTTGCTCGAGCTGATCCGCCCGGCTGAAGCCGGACTCTGCGACGCTCGCCGTCCCGGCGGGCAGCAGCGGCAGGAGCTCGAACGTCCGGCGCGGATCGACGGTGAGCGTCGAGAGGTCGCGGTTGTTGATCCCGATGATCTCGGCGCCGATGGCGACCGCCGCCGCGAGCTCATCGCGGTCGTGGACCTCGACGAGCGCGGCCAGCCCCAGCTCTCGCGCCAGGGCGTGCAGGTCGGCCAGCGTCGACTCGGTCAGTGCCGCCACGATCAGCAACACGGCGTCGGCGCCCGCCGCGAGCGACTCGTGGAGCTGGTAGGGATCGACGATGAAGTCCTTGCGCAGGATCGGGAGCGCCGACGCCGCCCGGGCGGCCTGAAGGTCGGCGAGCGATCCGCCGAAGCTGTGCTCCTCGGTGAGGATCGAGAGCGCCGCGGCGCCCGCGCGCTCGTACGCGGTGACGACGTCCTCGAGCCGGAGCCCGTCGCGGATCACCCCGGCGGACGGCGAGCGCCGCTTGTGCTCGGCGATCAGCGACAGTCCAGGCTTGGCGAGGGCGTCCGCGAACGGGCGCACGCCGTCCGACGCCAGGCGTTGCGCGCCCGCTCGTTCGAGCTCCGCGACCGGCACGGCCTCGCGCCGGCGGCGGACCTCGTCGCGGGTCGTGATCAGAATCGGCTCGAGCCGGTTCATCCGCCGGCCAGCGCCCGCGTGCGCTCGACGAAGCGCTCGAGCGCGGTGGCCGCGGCGCCGGAGTCGATCGCCTCCTCGGCGGCCCGCACGCCCTGCTCAATCGACTCGGCCCTGCCTCCGGCGTAGATCGCGGCGCCGGCGTTGAGCGCCGACAGATCGCGAGCCACGCCCGGCTCGCCGGCGAACACCCGCCTCGCGGTCTCGGCGTTCTGGCCCGGATCGCCGCCGGGAACGGCGTCCGCCGGCGCCCGCTCCAATGCCACCTCCTCCGGGGTCAGCGTGAAGCGCCGATGCTCGCCGCCGAGCACCTCGACGACGATTGTGGGAGCCGAGATGCTGAGCTCGTCGACGCCGTCCTCGCCGCTGACGAGGAGGGCGTGCTTGGTGCCAAGCCGCGCGAGCGCTCCCGCCATGGTCTCGAGGTAGGCCGGATCGGACACCCCGATGAGCTGCCGGCTGGCGCCCGCCGGGTTCGTGAGCGGCCCGAGGAAGTTGAAGATCGTCCGCACGGCGAGCTCGCGGCGGACCGGGACGACGTATCTCGTCGCCTGATGGTGGGCGGGAGCGAACATGAAGCCGAATCCGACTTCCTCGACGCAGCGCGCGACCGCCGGCGGCGGGAGATCGATCCGGGCGCCGAGGGCCTCGAGCACGTCCGCGGATCCCGACAGGCCGGTGGCCGAGCGGTTTCCGTGCTTGGCCACCGTGCACCCGGCGCCGGCGGCGATCAGCGCGGCGGTCGTGGAGACGTTGAACGTGCGACGGCCGCCCCCCGTCCCCGCGGTGTCGAGCAGGTCGTCGCTGGAGACCTCCACGCGCGTGGCGAGCGCGCGCATTGTCCGGGCCAATCCGGCGAGCTCGTCGACGGTCTCGCCCTTCGTGCGCAGCGCGATCAGGAACGCCGCGATCTGGATCTCGGTCGCGTTCCCGGCCATGATCTCCGAGAGCACCGCGGATGTGTCGTCGAAGCTGAGGTCCTGGCCGGAGGCCAACGTGTCGATCGCCCGCGTGAGCAGATCGGGACCCGGCGAGCTCATTGCCTGCGCGTGAGGAAGTTGGCGAGCAGCTCGCGCCCCTGCTCGGTGAGCACGGACTCGGGATGGAACTGGACGCCCTCGGCGGGCAGCTCGCGGTGGCGGACCGCCATCACGATCTCCTCGGCCGAGGCGCTTCGCTCGAGCTCGTCGGGGAGCGCGGGATCGGCGACGAGCGAGTGGTAGCGGCCGACCTCGAGCGGCTCGCGCAGGCCGCGGAAGATCGTTCTGCCGTCGTGCTGCACCTTCGTCGTCTTGCCGTGAACGGGCTGATGGCGGACCACGCTGCCGCCCCATGCCTGCACCAGCGCCTGGTGCCCGAGGCACACGCCCAGCGTTGGAATCCTGGCGAGCGGAAAGCGCCGTACGGCCTCGAGCGAGATCCCAGCCTGGTCCGGCGTGCACGGGCCCGGCGAGACGATCATCCGGTCGTAGCCCCGCACGAGAAGTTCATCGACGGTCGCGTGGTCGTTGCGGACGACCTCGATCTCGGCACCGAGCTCACCGAGGTACTGCACGAGGTTGTAGGTGAAGCTGTCGTAGTTGTCGAGGACGAGAACTCTCACGGCCACTCCGGCTGTCGAACTGCGAGCTCGATGGCGTCGAGGACGGCCCTCGCCTTGGCCTCCGACTCGCGGAACTCGTAATCGGGCTTGGCGTCGGCGACCGTCCCGCCACCGGCCTGGATGTGGGCCACGCCGTCGCGGACGACGACCGTCCGGATGTGGATGCACGTGTCGAGCTCCCCGGCGTAGCTGACGTAGCCGATCGCGCCCCCGTATCCGCCCCGCTTGACGGGCTCGAGCTCGTCGATGATCTGCATGGCTCTCACCTTGGGCGCGCCGGACAGCGTTCCGGCGGGCAGGACCGACCGCAGCGCATCGAGCGCCCCGACCTCCTCGCGCAGCGTCCCGGTCACGCTCGAGACGATGTGCATCACGTGGCTGTAGTTCTCGACCGCCATGAAGTCGTCCACCCGCACGCTCCCGTACTCGCACACCCGCCCGAGATCGTTGCGCCCGAGGTCGACGAGCATCACGTGCTCGGCCCGCTCCTTGGGATCGGCGAGCAACTCCTCCGCGAGCCGGCGATCCTCCTCGGCGCTCGACCCACGCGGCCGGGTGCCCGCGATCGGGCGGGTCGAGACGTGCCGGCCCGCGACCGTGATCAGCGGTTCCGGGCTGGCCCCGGCGACCTCGAAGTCGCCGAAGTCCAGGAAGTACATGTACGGGCTCGGGTTGACCGCGCGGAGCCCGCGGTAGATCGAGAACGCCTCGATCGGGACCGGCGCCGACCAGCGCTGCGAGGGCACCACCTGATAGGCGTCGCCGGCATAGATGTACTCGACGATCCGCGCGACGTTGGCCTCGAACTCCGCCCGCGACATGTTCGGCGTGAAGCTCGGCGCTCGGCGGTCCGGCGCCGGCGGCCGGGCCGGCCGTGGGACCGGGCCCGCGAGGCGCCAGCGCACCTCCTCGATCGTGGCGATCGCCTGCCTATACGACTGCTCGAGATCGTCGTCGGCGTACACGTTCGCCAGCACGGTCACCGTGTGCTTGAGGTGGTCGAACACGACCAGCGCGTCGGTGAACATCAGCGCCAGGTCGGGCACCCCCAGCGGATCGGGGTTCGGCTCGCCGAGCGGCTCCACCGTCCGGACGAGGTCGTAGGCGAACATCCCCACGGCTCCGCCGGCGAACGGCGGCAGGTCGGGGAGCGGGGCGGCGCGGAAGCGCGCGAGCTCGTCGGCGACGAGGGCGTACGGGTCGCCCGGTTCTCCGAGCGACCATCTCAGCACCTGGCGGGGGCGAAAGCCGATGAACGAGTAGCGGCCGACACGGCCCTGATCTGCCGACTCGAGCAGGAACGCGTGGCCCTGTTCTCTCAGCTTCAGGAACGCCGAAACCGGCGTCTGACAGTCGTCGATGAAGCTCGCCGACAGCGGGATCAGGTTGTGCTCCCGCGCGAGCGCGCGGACCTCCTCCAGCGACGGTGCGATCGCCGCCGCCGCGAGCTCAGCGTTTACGGCGCTCATCGAGGACCTCTTCCGCGTCGCTGAGCGAGAGGCCGCGGCTGGCCAGCAGCACCGTCAGGTGGTATAGGACGTCGGCCGCCTCCTCCGAGACCCGCTCGTCGGACTCCTCGCGCGCCGCGCGCACGACCTCCTCCGCCTCCTCCTCGACCTTGCCGCCGAGTCGCGCCGGGTCTGCGAGCAGAATCGCCGTGTAGGAGCCCTCGGGACGCGACCGTGCACGCTCGGCGATCGTCCGCTCGAGCGCTGCCAGCGCCTCCTGGGGCCCGAGCGGCTCCAGCTCGCCGCGGTGAAAGCACGTCCGCTCGCCGGTGTGGCACGCGGGACCGGCGGGCTCGACGAGCGCGAGCAGCGCGTCGCCGTCGCAGTCGTAGCGGATCGCCTTCACGGCCTGCGTGTTGCCCGACGTGGCGCCCTTGTGCCAGAGCTCGCCGCGGGAGCGGCTGAAAAAGTGCATCTCGCCGGTCTCGCGCGTAAGCCGGAGCGACTCGGCGTTCATGTACGCGAGCGTCAGTACCTCGCCGGTGCGCCAGTCCTGCACGATGCACGGAACCAGGCCCCGCTCGTCGAATGCGATCTCGGAGTCCTGCACGGGGCAGCCGATTCTAAGTGGGCTCGGTAGGTTGACGGCATGCGACCGATCTTCGACGGCCACAACGACGCCCTCACGCGGGAGGACCACGCGCAGTTCGTGGACGGCCGTCCCGATGGCCACCTGGATCTTCCCCGGATGCGCGCCGGCGGGATTCGCGGGGCGATCTTCTCGATCTTCACGCCCTCCGAGGGCGAGGACCACGATCCGGTGCCCCGCAGCGACGACGTCATCGAGTTCAGGTATGCACCGGCGGTCCCGCACGCCACGGCCGCCGCGGACGCCACAGCCTCGGCCGGCCGGCTGCTCGCGCTCGAGCGCGACGGTCATCTCCGCCTGGCGCGGAGCGCCGCGGATCTCGACGCTGCCGTCGGGGATGGCGGCCCGCCGCTCGGCGTCCTCCACCTCGAGGGTGCCGAGGCGATCGACCCCGCGCTCGAGTCGCTCGGGCTGTGGTACGCCGCCGGCCTGCGCTCGCTGGGGCCGGTGTGGAGCCGCGCCAACGCCTTCGCCCACGGGGTGCCGTTCATCTTTCCGTCCTCGCCTGACACCGGCCCGGGTCTCAGTGACGCGGGGCGGGCGCTGGTGCAGGCGTGCGCTTCGCTGGGAATCCTCGTCGACCTGAGCCACCTCAACGAGGCCGGCTTCTGGGACGTGGCGCGGCTGGAGCCGGGACCGCTCGTCGCGACCCACTCCGCCGCGTGGGAGCTGTCCCACGCCTCGCGCAACCTCACCGACGCGCAATTGGATGAGATCGGCGCCACCGATGGGCTCGTCGGGATCGTGTTCGCGTGCCCGTTCCTGCGCAGCGACTTCGCCGATGACGTCGACACGCCGCTCGAGCTGATCGCGGCGCACGCTCGCTACGTCGCCGATCGGATCGGAGCCGCCCACGTGGCCCTCGGCTCGGACTTCGACGGCGCGACGATCCCCGCTCCGCTCGGGGACGCCAGCGGGATGCCGCTCTTGTTCGACGCCCTCGCCGCGGCCGGCTTCGACGAGGCGGAGCTCGACGCGATCGCCTGGGGGAACTGGCGGCGGGTGCTCGGGGCGTGGTGGCGCGGCTAGGCGGCGCCTGTCGACTCTCGGCGCCCCTGGTTGGCGGGCGGCATTTTTGAACGGCGCCGGGGAAGGGATCGGGCGCGATCGAGGGCCGTTTCCATGGTGCACAGCACGACAATCCCGGCGCGAATGGCGAGGCCTGTCGAGTTATGCACGAGGAGTGTGCGTAGGTCGACAGGGCTCGGATGTGGCGCCGGTGTTGACGCGCTGTGCAGCTTTCCCGTGACGCTCTCGACACAGAGTTCCGGGTTTTGGAGCAGGAGCAGGTCAAACCGCCGGGCTCAGGCGACTCGCGACCACCGTCACCCATCCTCCTTCCCTGCGCCGTTACCGAGCCGCCCGCCAACCGGGCTGCGGACGCTGAAGGGGCCGAGAGTCGACAACCGTCGCCGGCACGCCGGCGATACGCAGCGCCGCCCGCTCCGGCCCTCGTGGCAGAGCCCCTACTCGATCCCCAACCGATCCAACAGCCGTTCGTCGCCCCGCCAGTGCCGCCGGACCCGCACGGAGAGCTCGAGATGGACGTGCGCGCCGAGCTGGCGCTCGATCGCCCGCCTCGAGGCGGTCCCGATCGCCTTGACCATCCGCCCGCCGGCACCGATCAGGATCCCCTTCTGAGACTCGGTCTCGACGAGGACCACGGCCTCGATCCGGACGAGGTCCACCCGGCTGCTGTCGACGGACTCGACCTCGATCTCTACCGCATGTGGAACTTCCTCGCGGGTGCGGGCGAGGACCTGCTCTCGGATCAGCTCGGCCAGCAGGACGTCCTCGGACTGGTCGGAGTACTGCTGGGGCTCGAAGTAGAACGGCCCTTCCGGCAGCAGGGCGACGAGGTGAGAGACCAGCCGCCCCAGACCTGATCCCGTCCGCGCCGAGACGGGGAAGATCTCCTGCGCCACGTCGAGCTCTTCGGCGCCCCGAAGCGCCGCTGCGGTCTTGGCTCGGTCAGTCCGGTCGACCTTGTTCACGGCGATCACGACGGGCACCGGCGAGCGCGCCAGCAGCCGGCCGATGAACCGGTCGCCGGGACCGATGCCGTGCTCGGCGTTGATCACGAACAGGCATCCGTCGGCGTCGCCGAGCTCGGTCTCGACCCGGCGCTGCATCCGGGAGGTCAGCTCGTCCCGGGGCCGCTGGACGCCCGGCAGATCGACGAGCACGAGTTGCCACCCGTCGCCGTTGGCGACGCCGCGGATCGCCCTGCGGGTCGTCTGCGGCTTGTCCGACACGATCGCGACCTTCGCGCCCACGATCGCGTTGGCGAGCGTCGACTTGCCGACGTTCGGCCGTCCCGCGAGCGCGATGAACCCGGACCGCGTGATGGGCTGGGGCAGCGCGCGCCGAGCACTCACCGCGTCACCTGACCCATCGCATCAACTCCGCCTGGAGGGCGAGCATCTCGCCGTCGTCGGTCTCGTGATCCATGCCGGTGAGGTGAAGCGCACCGTGGATCACGGCCTCGCGGAGATCGTCGGTGTGCTCGGGGCAGATCACGATGTCGCCGAGCTCCCGCGGTCCGCCCGGGTCGCGGTCCTCGTCGACGCCGAACGAGAGAACGTCGGTCGGTTCGTCGATCTCCCGGAACTCGCGGTTCAGGTCCCGGATCCGGTCCTCGTCGACGAGTTCGATCGCGACGTGGCCTTCAGAGATTCCGGCCGAGGACAGCGCGAGCGCGCACAGCTCCTCGATCTCGACCGCGGTCGGGCCTTCGGCCACGGCGCCATCGAGCCCGATCAACTCGATGTCGAGCACTACGCGCGCTTGCGAGGCCGCAGCTCCGGCGCCATCCGCTGCGACTGCTCGGCGTACGCGGCGACGATCCGCCGCACGAGCTTGTGGCGAACGACGTCCTCTTCGCCGAAGCGAACGAACTCAATTCCCTCCACTTCACTGAGGATCTCCGACACGACGACGAGTCCCGAATCCTGCTCGCGCGGAAGATCGATCTGCGTGATGTCGCCTGTCACCACCATCTTCGAGTTGAAACCAAGCCGGGTGAGGAACATCTTCATCTGCTCGGGGCTCGTGTTCTGTGCCTCGTCGAGGATGATGAAGCTGTCGTTCAGGGTGCGGCCGCGCATGAACGCGAGCGGTGCGACCTCGATCACCCCGCGCTCGAGATGCTGCGTGACCCGCTCCGGCTCGAGCATGTCGTGGAGCGCATCGAACAGCGGGCGCAGGTACGGGTCGACCTTCGCCATCAGATCACCGGGCAGGAAGCCGAGCCGCTCGCCGGCTTCGACCGCCGGGCGGGTGAGGATGATCCGGTTCACTTCGCGCCGGCTCAGAGCCGCCGCGGCCAGCGCCACCGCGAGGAACGTCTTCCCTGTCCCGGCGGGCCCGATCCCGAACGTGATCGTGTTGTCGCGGATCGAGTCGACGTAGCGCTTCTGGTTGACGGTCTTGGGCGCGACCTTCGTGGTCCGGTGGCGCCAGACGACGTCCTCGAGGATCTGCGCCGGCGACTCGTGTGCGTCGAGCGCCCTGGTGACGGCCTCGATCGTCCCCGGGGCGATCTCGTGGCCCTGCGTGATCAGGTCCGAGAGCTCGCGCACGACCGCGGCTGCCGCGTCGACCGCCTGGGCGTCGCCTTCGAGGGTCAGGACGTTGCCGCGCAGGAACACATCGCAGTCGAGATGGCCCTCGAGCGTCTTGAGCACGGCGTCCTTGCTGCCCGCGAGCTCCGCGGCGACCGTGTTGTCGAGCTCGAGCTGCTTGCGCACGCCTACTCCTCAGCCACTCAGCGCCTCACGCACCCGCGCCGAGGCTCGCTTGCCTTCCGCGCGCCCGCCGGCCTTCGCCAGCACGACCTTCATCACCCGGCCCATGTCCTTCGGCTCGCCGGCGCCCGTCTCGGCGATGGCGTCCGCGACGAGCGCGTCGAGCTCGGAATCGGATAGCTCGGCGGGGAGGTAATCCTCGATGAGCCGGGCCTCGGACTCCTCCTGGTCGGCGAGCTCCGGCCGGCCGCCGTCCCGGAACTGGGTCGCGGCCTCGAGGCGCCGCTTGCGCTCGCGCCGGAGCACGGCGAGCTCGTCGTCGCTGCCGTCCTTCGCCGCCTTTTGAAGCTCGGACAGCACGAGCCGCAGCGCGCCGACCCGCTGCTTCTCGCCGGCCTTCATCGCGCTGGTCATATCGGTTCGGACGCGCTCGGTGACAGTCACGCCACTCAGGATAGCCCCGGGTCTACCGGAAGCTCACACGCGATCCCGTCCGCGTGCAGCTCCCGACACCGCGCCTGGATGACCTCGCCGCGCGTCGCCGCACCCGCGGGCAGGTAGCAGCGCGTGTAGTCGGCGGTGTACCCCGAGCACTGCGTCTCAGCGACCTTGTCGATCAGGACGTGCTCGTGGCCGCCGAGCTTGGCGGTCCGGTGGTGGCGCGAGCGGACCTCCGAGTGACCGCGGAGCGCCTGCGAGCGGCGCTTCTTCTCCTGCGGGGACACGCGATCGCCGAGCTGCTCGGCGACCGTGCCGGGCCGCGGCGAGTAGGAGAACGCGTGGACCCTCGAGATCCCGGCGGCATCTATCGCGCCGAGCGTCCCGGCGAAGGCCTGGTCGTCCTCGGTCGGGAAACCGACGATCACGTCCGTCGTGATGTTGACCTCCGGGACGGCCGCGCGCAGCCCCGCCACGTGCTCTAGATACTCGGAGATCGTGTAGTGCCGGCCCATGTCGCGGAGGACCCCGTCGTCTCCGGACTGCATCGGAATGTGCAGGTGCGGACACACCTTCGGCTCGTCGCGCAGCGCGGCCACGAGCGAGTCCTTGACGTGTAACACCTCGACGCTCGACAGGCGCACGCGCTCCACGCCGTCGATGCCGGCGGCCTCGGCCATCAGCTCGCCGAGCTCGAGCCCCCGCTGGGGATCGCGGTAGTCCCCGACGCTGATGCCGGTCATCACGACCTCGGGCTGGCCCTGCGCGACGCGCCGGCGCACTTCGTCGAGGACGGCGGCGGCGGGTCGCGAGCGCGCTGACCCGCGGACGGTCGGGATGATGCAGTACGCGCAGCGGCAGTCGCATCCGTCCTGGACCTTGACGAAACCGCGCGTGCGCGCCGCCTGCTCGTTCGTCTGGCGGGCGATCACGTCGTGCTCCAGGTCGGCGCATGACCCGAGCTGGGCGGCCACGTCATCGGCGGTGCCGACGAACGGCTTCACGTTCGGGTCGATCTCGGCGAACTGGCCGGCGTTCAGGTTGACCGCGCAGCCGGCGACGTAGACCTCGCGTGCCGTCTTCAACGAGCGCCGCACCGACTGCCGCGACTTCGCCTCCGCCTCGCTGGTGATGCAGCACGTGTTGATCACGTGCAGCTCGGCGTCAGCCTCAGGGACCTCCCGGTGGCCGGCGGCGAGCAGCGCGCTGCGGGCGAGCATCGCATCGGCCTGCGAGACCTTGCAGCCGAGGAACTTAACCGCGAACGAAGCCACCGCCGGCCACGGTACCGACCCGCTCGTCGCGCGGTGTCCTCGAGACAGCCGGTGCCGAGAGGAGACAGGGCTCATGCACATGGCCAGCACGAGGCTTGGGCCGCGGCACGACGACGTCCAGCAGCATGCCTCCGAACGTCACGCCGATCGCGAGCGGGTTGAGCATCTTGATTTCACCTCCTTCGCAGGCTCCTGGAATGCGTACCCAAGGATGCGCGAACGGGCTCGCTCCGCCATCGGCCTCGTGGACAAGATTCGAGCCGATTAGCTGTCCACGCGCTCCAGGAGCAGCGCGGCCCACTCGCCACGTGAGCGCCGCCGCGACTCGGCAAGCCCGCGCCGCGCGAACGCGGCGGCGATCCCGTCGGCCTCGCCGACGAGCAGGCCGCTGGCGATCAAACGCTCCAGAAGCTCAAGGCCGCGCGGGAGCCGGGCAGCGAGATCGCGGAGCAGGGGCGCCAGCAGATTTGCGGCGACCGTCCTGTCGGTCGGTACCGGGCCGGCGCGCAGGTCGTGGCGGCGGACGTCGACCGCGACGCCATTACGAGCCGCGTTCTCGCGAGCCGCCACCACGCTCGCTGGGTCGTTGTCGAGCGCCGTGACCGGCCCGAATCCCAGCCTGGCGGCGGCGATCGCCAACACGCCGGAGCCACACCCCAGGTCGAGAAACGGCCCGCCGGCGTCGAGCTCGAGCATCAGCTCCAGGCACAGCCTGGTCGTTGCGTGCGCTCCGGTGCCGAACGCCTGGCCCGGGTCGATCACGAGATCGATCGGAGTGCCCGTGGCCGGCTCCCACGGGGGCCGGACGGTGAGTTTGCCCTCGAGCACCAGCGGCTGGTGGAACTCCCGCCACCGGTCCGCCCAATCGTCCGCGATCTCCGTGGTGCGGAGCTCGACCAGCGCCTGCCCTGCCGCCGCCCGCAGGTCCGGCAGCGCGGGGAGCTCCCCCGGCGCGCCGAACACGGCGTACTCGATCACGTCGTCGCCGAGCTCGACCTCCTCGACCCCACTCGGAGCGAGCTCGAGCAGCTCGGCCAGCACGAGCTCGGCGTCCTCGCGCCGAACGCGGACGGCGAGCCGGATCACCCGCCGAACGCGCGCCTGATCTTGCCGAACACGCCCTCTTCGCTGCGGAGGTTGTGGTCGGTCATCGACTCCGAGAGCCACTCGTACCGTTCACGCTGCTCGCGACTCAGGTGGCGCGGCACGATGACGTTCACGACGACGCGGAGATCGCCGCTGCGGTGCCCCCGGAGCGGGGGCATCCCCTCGCCCCGCACCACGAGCGTCTCGTGCGGCTGCGTACCCGCCGGGATATCGAGATCTACCGTCCCCTCCACCGTCGGCACTGACACGGTCGTCCCGAGCGCCGCGAGTGGTGCCGGCACGTCGACCGCGGTCACCAGATCGTCGCCGTCGCGGATGAACCGGTTGTCCTCTCGGACGTGGATGAGGACGTAGAGGTCGCCCGCCGGCCCGCCGCGCTCGCCCGCGTGGCCACGGCCCGTGATGCGGATCCGCTGACCGTCCGCGATGCCCGCCGGCACGTCGACGGCGACCTTCGAGCGTTGGACGCGCCGTCCCCGCCCGTGGCAGGTCTTGCAGGGCTCGCGTGGCACCTTGCCCTCTCCCCCGCAGACGTCGCACGTGGCCGTTCGCATCACCTGACCGAACGGAGTCCGCGTCACGGCGCGCAGCTGCCCGGTCCCGTTGCAGCGGGAGCAGGTGTCGATCGGGGTTCCGGGCTCGGCTCCGTTGCCATAACAGTGCTCGCAGAGGACGATCGCCTCGTAGGCGATCTCCACCGAGTCGCCTCGAGCCGCCTGTACCAGATCGATCTCCGCCGTGACCGCGACGTCGCCGCCCTGGATCGCACCACCGCCACCGCCGCCGAACGGGCTGGCGCCTCCGAAGGCGCCGCCGCCGAACCCACCGCCGCCGAAGAACGCGTCGAAGATGTCCGCAAACGATCCGAAGGCGTCGAAGTTCGGGGCGTACCCGCCGCTACGCAGCCCCTCGTGGCCGAAGCGGTCGTAGGTCGCCCGCCGGTCGCCATCGCTCAGGACCTCGTACGCCTCGGCCGCCTCCTTGAACTTCTCCTCGGCCTGGGGATCGCTGCTGTTGACGTCGGGATGGAGCTCGCGGGCGAGGCGCCGGAAGGCCTTCTTTATCTGATCCTCGCCGGCGTCGCGTGGGACGCCGAGGACTTCGTAGTAATCGCGCGGCATCGGTCTACCGCGTCAGCCGCGGGATCCGTTCCCAGCGTTCGTCGTAGATGTCCGCGATGTAGCTCGAGAGCTGAACCGCCGCCTCGCGCACGGCGCGGATCGCCTGGCCATAGTCCATCCGGAGCGGTCCGATGACCGAGACGGCGCCCAGGCTCCGCTGCGGAAGTCCGTAGCTCCCCGCGACGAGCGCCAGCGACCGGAACGCCGGGCTCTCGTTCTCGGCCCCGATCCGCACGAGGACGTCGCGCTCGGAGAGCACGGAGCGGAGCATCCCGAGCAAATTGACCCGTCGCTCGAGCATCTCCATCAGCGCGTTCAGCTCCGAGATGTCGCCGAACCGCTCGAGGCTGAGCAGCCGTGCCGTCCCCTCCACGTAGAGGTTCGCCTGGACCGCCTCCTCGAGCTCGGTGAAGACCGGCGCGAGCGCGTCGATGAACGCCGACTCGGTGACCGACAGCGAGGGGTCGTGCAGCCGCTGGTGGAGCATCCTGGCTCCGAGTCCGAGCCCTACCAGCCGCTCGTTGAAGTAGGAGGCGGCCCAGTCGGCGAGGCCCGCGTCCACCGGTCGCGCGAACGTGAACAGCCGCTTCGTCACGCCGCCGGTCGAGGTGATCACGACGACCATCAGAACCTGAGGCTGGAGCGCCAGCACTTCGACGTGGCGGATCGTCGAAGTCTCGATCGGCGGGGCGGTGACGATCGCGAGCAGGTTGGTGACCTGCGAGAGGGTCTCGCTGGTCATTCGCATCGCCTCATCGACCTCGCGCTTGACGAGCGACAGCGACAGCGGCGGCGCCGTGTCTTCGCTCGGCAGCAGCCGGTCGACGAAATACCGATATCCAGCCTGGGTGGGCACACGCCCCGCGGAGGTGTGCGGGTGGGCGAGCAGGCCCAGTTCCTCGAGGTTCGCCAGCTCGTGGCGGATCGTCGAGGCGCCCCACTCAAAACCAACCGCCAGTGACTTCGAGCCCACCGGCGATCCGTCCGCGAGGTACTCGTCGACCAGCTTGCGGAGCACGAGTTCTTGGCGTTCGGTCAACACACTCCTGATTGTAGGTCGGCGTCCCCCGCGGACCCCGGAACCTGAGTGACCTCGACTCAAACTAGCCTCCGCCGCCGCCGCGGCCGAAAATCACGGATAACCGAGATGGCAACGCTCGCGACACACGGAGACGTACTGGTCGTGGGGCTCAGCCCCCTCGAACGGCTCGCGGCTTTTCGCGGCGACGTGCGCGTGCCGCTGAGCGCGATCACGGCCGTCGAGGTCGAGCCCGATCCGTTCGGCGCGCTGCGCGGCATCCGGGCGCCCGGCACCGGATGGCCCGGCGTGATCGCCTATGGGGTCCGCCGTTACTCCGGCGGACGGGACTTCGCCGCCGTGCGCTCGAAGCGTCCCGCGGTCCGGATCGACCTCGACGGCTCCTCGCCGTTTGGACGGCTCCTGATCACGATCGATGACCCGGCGTCCTGGGTGGCGATGATTCGAGAGGCGGCGCAGGCGGCGCAAGCGGCGCGGTAAACGGCAGCGGGGAAGCGGAAGGGGAGCAGGCGCCATCGCGCCCGCCCAGAAACCTGCACAGCACGACAATCCCGGGGCGAATGGCGAGGCCTGTCGAGCTATGCATGAAGAGCATGCGTAGTACGACAGGGCTCGCTTCTGGCGCCGGTGTTGACGTGCTACGCAGGTTTCCCGTGACACTCTCGGCACAAAAGGAGCGGGTCCGGGCGCAGGGGCGGGTCAAGCCACGGGCTCTGGCGACCCGCAACAAACCCTCACCCACCCCCTCCTTGCCGCCTTGCAACCGAGCCGCCCGCCACCCGGGGCCGGCCGGGCCAAGGCAGCGCCGGCTAGACCCGGACCTCGGCCTCGCCGTTGCGGATGATCCGCTGACCGTCCTGCTCGGCCTCGGAGTCGACGATCGCGACGCCATCGTCGACCTCGCGAACCGTCCCCGTGACCACGATCTCGTCGGTGAGCTTGCCCATCCCGCGGAACTGGACCGAGAGGCGCTCGAGCCGGTCCGGTCCACCCGCCGCGTCCGTGTGGGCTCGCGCCACCTGGGCCATCGTCCACAGCCCGTGCAGGATTCGGCCTGGCAGGCCGACCTGCTTGGCGAATTCCTCGTCGATGTGAATCGGATTGAAATCCCCCGAGGCGCCGGCGTAGCGTACCGTCAGGTAGGGGTCGGGAGTGACCCTCAGCTCGATCGTGTCGCCTTCCTTGAGGCTCATCACACACCCCGCACGATGTTCGTCCACGTCCCGGTGCAGACGGTCTCGCCGTCCTGGTTCTTCGACACCGACTCGAACACGTAGAAGCCCATTCCGCCCCGGTCCGAGATGTCCTTCACGCTCGCGGTCGTGGTGATCTCGTCTCTCGCCACGACGACCGGCCCCCAGCGGAACTCCTGACCGCCGTGAACCATCATCGCGAAGTTGAGGCCGACCTCGGGGTCGAACAGAGCCGGACCGACCGCGCGGCTGGCGTAGACGACGGCGAACATCGGCGGCGCGACGACGTCGGCATAGCCGGCGGCGCGGGCGGCGTCGACGTCGTGGTGCAGCGGGTTGGTCTCGCCGACCGCGGCCGCGTACTCCCTGACCTTCTCGCGCCCGACGGCATAGGTCGTCGGCTCGTAGCTCTTGCCGATCGCGTCGGCGTTGACTGGCACGCGCGGCAGTCTTTCAGATGATCACGGGCACCGTCCCGCCATCGACCGACCACGCGGCGCCGGCGACGTTCGAGGCAAGCTCGGAGCACAGGAACACGACCACGGCGGCGATCTCGTCCTCGGTGGCGAGGCGGCCCCTGGGCACGTTGGCGACCGCCACCTTGAGCGCCTCCTCTCGACTGATCCCCCGCGCCCGCGCGTTCTGATCGGCGAGCCCGCCCGGCCCGAGCCAGAGCTCGGTCGCGGTCGGCCCCGGCGCCACCGCGTTGATCATCACGCCGCGGCCTGCGTACAGCTCGGCGAACGCGCGGGAGAGCGAGAGCTCCGCGGCCTTCGTGACCGAGTAGGCCATGTTCGTCTTCGATGGGCGCTTCCCGGACGACGAGCTGACGTTGACGATCCGGCCCCACCCCCGCTCGGCCATCGCCGGCGCGGCGGCCCGCATCAGCCGCATCGGCGCCATCACGTGCAGCTCCCACTGGGTCTGCCAGTCCTCCTCGGTGAGCTCGTCGACCGCCTTCACCGCGCTCGTGCCGGCGTTGTTGACCAGGGCGTCGATCCGACCGTGCGCGCCAACGCACGCGGCCACGACGCGCTCTCCGGCATCTGTCGACGTGAGATCGAGCGCGGCGATCTCGGCGCGGGCGCCCGCGTCGCGGCACTCCCCGGCAAGCTGCTCGAGCGCATCCGCGGCTCGCCCGACGAGCAGCAGCGCCGCGCCCTCGCGGGCGAGCATCAGGGATGTCGCGCGACCGATGCCGCGCGAGGCCCCGGCGACGACGCAGGCGCGGTCCTTAAGGCCCAGATCCACCCCGTGATTGTGGCCGAAAGCCCTTTACAGCTCGCTCGGCAGTGGCGCGGTGGCGGGGAAGCCGCGCCGCTTGTACTCCTCGTAAACCCCGCGCCAGGCGTCGGGGTCGTAGGGCCTCGGGACCTCGCCGCCGTCCAGCAGCGTCTCGAGCCCGTCCAGGCAACCGTGCCACCCCGCGCCATCGCGCGCGGCCTTGTCCGCCGACTCGAGCTCGACCGTGAACAGCAGCAGGCACGCCGCCCCCTCGTCGACCGGCTCGAGCGCGAAGCGAAGGTGGTCCGGACCCCAGAGGAATGAGAACCGCCGCGGCGGCTCGAGCTCGGTCACCTCGCCGAGCATCGTCGAGGCCTCCGCCGGGAGCACGCCCGCGGGGAACTCGAACTCCATCTGGCCGCCCAGGCGCAGGTCCACCCGCACCGAGCACGGAAACCAGTGGGCAAGTTCGTCGGGCGTGGTGATCGCCCGCCAAACCGCTTCGACCGGGTGGGCGATTCGCCGCTCAAAACGAAGCGTGGGGCGCTCGTCGATGATCTGGTAGCTGGCCTCCATGGTTCAGGCCTCCTCTGGCTCGGGCGTAGCTGTGCGATTCAGGTGCTGTTCCAGGGCGTCGAGTCGCTCATCCCACATCCGGCGATACGGCGCAAGCCAGGCGTCGAGCTCGGCGAGCGGGAGGGGATTGACACCGTAGACGCGACGCTGAGCGTCGCTGCGTGCCATCACCAATCCCGCCTCGCGCAGCACGCGAAGGTGCTTGGACGTCGCCGGCTGGCTCAACCCCAACCGCTCCACGAGCTCGCCGACGGGTCGCGGGCGGTCGCGGAGCAGCTCGAGCACCTCGCGGCGGTGCGGGTCGGCGAGTGCGGACCAGGTCGATGGCACGGACCATATATAACCATGTAGTTATATGCCTGTCAAGGCATGAATGGCGTCCGCGAGGACCCCTACGCCGCGCTCGATCGCCCGTTCGCTGAGGTTGGCGAAGCCCAGAACGAGCCCTGACGAACCGTCAGGTCCCTCGCCGATCCGGTGCCACGACAGCCCCTCGGCCCCGACACCGCGGGCCGCCGCGGCGCTCAGCACGGCCTGCTCGTCGATCTCCGCGTCGAACAGGACGACCAGATGGAGTCCGGCGGCGACGCCGCACACGCGCACCCCGGGCGCCAGCCGCCCGAGGGCGTCGACCAACGCCTCGCGCCTCGCGCGGTAGCGGAGCCGCATCCGGCGCAGATGCCGGTCGAGCTCACCTCGCGCGATGAAATCCGCCATCGCGAGCTGCTCGACTGCCGGTACGCCCCCGTCCGCCAGCGCCTTCTCATACGTCAGGGCGCCGGTCAGCCATGAGGGAGACAGCAGCCACCCAAGCCGGATCCCCGGGGCCAGCCGCTTGCTGGCCGACCCGATGTAGCACACGCGCTCGGGCGCGAGTCCCTGGAGCGCACCGACCGGCACGCGGTCGTAGCGGAGCTCCGAGTCGTAGTCGTCCTCGACGATCAGCGCGTCCTCGTCCTCCGCCCACTCGAGCAGCGCCGAGCGCCGCTCGGGCGCCATCACGCCGCCGCTCGGGAATTGGTGCGCCGGCGTGGTGACCACGACCTCACACCCAGAAGCCCGGAGCTGATCGACGTCCAGGCCATCCTCGTCGACGGCGACGGCGACCGCCTGCAGTCCGGCCCGTTCGGCGATCAGCCGGTGCTGGGCCCAACCCGGCTGCTCGACGGCGATCCGCTCGAGCCCGCGGTCACGAAGCGAGCGGCACAGGATCGCGAACCCCTGCGTAAACCCGTTGCACACGAGCGTGTGCTCGGGCTCTGGCGCGGCGCTCCTCGCCCGTCCGAGATAGCGCATCAGCTCGTTGCGCAGCGCCGGGGCGCCGCGCGGATCGCCCGGGCCCAGGGCGTCGAATGCCGACTCTCGCAGGGCTGTTCGCAGCGACCGCATCCAGCTCGCGCGCGGAAACGCCTGGAGGTCCGGGACGCCCGGTTGGAAGTCGTGGCGGTAGTGCGGCTCCAGCGAGCTCGCCGGAACCGGCGGGCGCTCGAGGCTGAACGTCCCCGCCACGCGGGTCGGCGCGCCCTGCGACGCGGTCAGGTAGCCCTCGGCGCTGAGCTGAGCGTAGGCCTCGAGCACGACTCCGCGCGAGACGTTCAGCTCGGCCGCGAGTGTCCGTGAGGACGGGAGTCTGTCGCCCGGCGCGAGCTTGCCGACACGGACCTGGTCTCGCAGCCACCGCTCGAGCTGCTCGTGGAGAGTCGGACCGACGGCTCGATCGAGCGCCAGGAGCAGGCCCGGGCCGGTAACTGGCTCGCTCTCACCGCTCACAACTGGACCTTAACACCGAGCCAGTTTGTCCGTAGCCTCTCACTCTGACGTTGCCTGGAAACCGACCCGGAGGACCGAAATGGACCAGATCACGATCGTCGGCGGCGGCCTCGCGGGGCTGACAGCCGCCGTGTCCTGTGCTGAGCGGGAAGTCCCGGTGCGGCTGCTCGAGGCGCACGAGGAGCTCGGCGGCCGCGCCCGGAGCATGACCGGCCCCTACAAGGCGAACCTCGGGCCCCACGCGCTCCTCTCGAGCAGTCCGTTCTGGCACTGGCTCGGGCAGCGCGACCTGATCCCGCCCTACGCCCGTCCTCCGCTCTCGGGAGTCCGGTTCCGCTGGCACGACGAAATCCGCCGTGTCCCGGCCGTCGGCGCGGCCGTGGCCGCGCTCCGACTCCGCGGCCGCTCCGCCCCGATCGACCTCGACTTCCGCACCTGGGCCTCCGATCACGTCGGCAGCGAGGCCGCCGACCAGCTGGCGCGCAGCGCCGGGATCCTCACCTACTTCCACGATCCCGGAGAGCTCTCGGCGGCGTCCGTCTGGGAGCCGCTGGTGCGCGGGCTGCTGTCGGCACCGCCGACGGCGCGGTACCCGATCGGCGGATGGTCGGCGATCGTCTCGAGGCTGCGCGCCCGGGCGCTCGCCCTCGGTGTCACGATCGAGACCGGCAGCCGGATCGACGAGCTGCCGCCGGCGCCGGTCATCATCGCCACCGAGCTCTCCGACGCGCGCACCCTGTTCGGCGACCAGTCGCTGGACTGGCTCAGCGGGCACGCCGTGTGCCTGGATCTGGCGCTGCGCCACCGCCGCGGTGACCCGTTCGTCGTCGTCGACCTTCAGGAGACCGGGTGGGCCGAGCGCTACACCGCGGCCGATCACTCGCTGGCGCCTCGCGGCGAGGAGTTGATCCAGGCGCAGATGCCGATCCGGCCGGGCGAGTCCGTCGACTCGGCCGCGTCCCGCCTCGAGCGGCTGCTCGATGCCTCGTTCGTCGGTTGGCGCGAACGCGAGACCTGGCGCCGACGTCAGGTGATGAACGGGCGCACGGGGGCGCTCGACCCGCCCGGCAAGTCCTGGCGGGACCGCCCGGCGATCGACCGCGGTGACGGTGTCTTTCTCGCCGGCGACATGGTCGCGGCCCCGGGATGTCTGTCGGAGATCGCGTGGGCGAGCGCGGTCGAGGCGGCAAATCTCGCGGTCACCGCGACAGGCGCTCTTGTGGCGGGATCGGCCCGGCGCTAGCCTCTAGGGTGTGGCGAGACGAGCGGTACTGAGGGCATCCGACGCAGAGCGCGAAGAAGTAGCCGAGCGCCTCCGTAAAGCGGCCATCGAAGGACGACTGCTCGCCGAAGAGCTCGAGGAGCGTCTGGCCACCGCGCTCAGGGCCCGCACACACGGCGAGCTCGACGCGCTCGTCGCCGACCTGCCCGCGCCGCACTCCGGCCGCCGGCAGGGTGGGCTGCGGGTCCCGCGGACGGCGGGAGAGTTCGCACTTGCCATCGCGCTGGCGATGGTCGCCGTGCTGGTCCTGATTGCGCTCGCGCTCGTGATCGCCGGCGTGTTCTTCCTGGGGGGATTCTGGATCGTCCTGGCCTTCTTCTTCCTCGGCCGTGGTCGCCGAGGCGGATGGGGCCCGCGCCCGCTCCCGGGGCCGCGGCATCCGTACCGGTACACGCGCCGCAGCGTGTACGGGCCGCGCCGCCTCTAGCCCTTCTCGCCGAGCTCGAGGACCGCCAGGAACGCCTCCTGGGGCACCTCGATCCGCCCGACCTGCTTCATCCGCTGCTTGCCGCGCTTCTGCTCCTCGAGCAGCTTGCGCTTGCGGGTGATGTCGCCGCCGTAGCACTTCGCGGTCACGTCCTTGCGGTAGGCCTTGATCGTCTCCCGGGCGACGATCCGCGAGCCGATCGCCGCCTGGATCGGGACGTCGTACTGCTGGCGCGGGATCGTCTGGCGGAGCTTCTCGGTGAGCGTCCGACCGGCGTCGTAGGCCTTGCTGCGGTGGACCAGCATCGACAGCGCGTCGATCGGGTCGCCGCCCAGCAGGATGTCGAGTTTGACGAGATCGGATTCGCGCATCCCGAGCAGTTCGTAGTCGAGCGAGGCGTAGCCGCGCGTCCGCGATTTGAGCTGGTCGAAGAAGTCGAGCACGATCTCCGCCAGCGGCAGGTCGTAGCTCAGCTGCACGCGCTCGGCACTGAGGTAGTGCATGCCTCCGACGGTTCCACGTCGTTCCTGGCAGAGCTCCATGATCGTGCCGATGAACTCCTTGGGGGTGAGGATCGAGGCGCGGATATAGGGCTCGCGGACCTCGGCCACGCTCCCCGGATCTGGCATGTCGTTGGGCGAGTGAACGGGGATCGTGGTGCCGTCGGTGAGCGTGACCTCGTACTCGACGCTTGGCATCGTCGCCAGCAGCTCGAGGTCGTACTCGCGCTCGAGCCGCTCGCGGACGATGTCCATGTGCAGAAGGCCGAGGAACCCACAACGGAACCCGAACCCGAGCGCGTCGGAGGTCTCCGGCTCCCAGCTGAGCGCGGCGTCGTTCAAAGACAGCTTCTCAAGCGCGTCGCGTAGATCCGGGTAGTCGTCGGACTCGATCGGGAACAGGCCGCAGAACACCATCGGCTTGACCTCGCGGTAGCCGGGCAGCGGCTCTGACGCCGGATTTGCCTTGGTCGTGAGCGTGTCGCCGACGCGCAGCTTGGTCACGTCCTTGATGCCGGTGATCAGGAACCCGACCTCGCCGGGGTGGAGCGCGTCCGCCGAGGTCATCTGCGGCGTGAAGAACCCGATGTCGTCGATCTCGGCCTCGGTGCGCGCCTGCATCGCCCGGATCGCCTCGCCCTTGGTGAAGGTCCCGTCGACGACGCGGATATAGGCGATCACGCCGCGATACTGATCGAACTCCGAGTCGAAGATCAGCGCACGCGGGGGCGCGTCGGGGTCTCCCGAGGGAGGCGGCACGCGCGCGATCAACTCGTCGAGCACGTCGGTCACCCCCTCGCCGGTCTTGGCGCTGATCCGGCGCACGGCGTCGGCGGGCTCGCCGAGCAGCTCGGCGACCTCCCCGGCGACCCGCTCGGGCTCGGCTCCGGGCAGATCTACCTTGTTCAGGCACGGGATCAGCTCGAGGCCCGATTCGACCGCGAGGTAGGTGTTGGCCACCGTCTGCGCCTCGACGCCCTGCGACGCGTCGACGACGAGCAGCGCGCCCTCGCACGCCGCGAGCGACCGCGAGACCTCGTAGGTGAAGTCGACGTGGCCGGGCGTGTCGATCAGATGCAGCTGGTAGGTCTGGCCGTCGCGCCCGGACTCGTAGAACACCCGGACCGCCTGGGCCTTGATCGTGATTCCGCGCTCGCGCTCGAGGTCCATCGAGTCGAGCACCTGCGCCCGCATCGCGCGCGGATCGACGGTGTGGGTCAGCTCGAGGATCCGGTCCGCCAGCGTCGACTTGCCGTGGTCGATGTGGGCGATGATCGAGAAGTTGCGGATGTGAGCCTGGTCGGCCATATAGATGAGGGTATTGGGCCAGCTTACGCTGGCGTCCGTGGGGCCGTGCGACCCCGTCCGGACGGGGCTTAGTGGCCCCAGGGACGCCGCCGCAGGCGGCCCATGATCAGCGCCTGGATCTGGCGGGCCTCGGGGATTCGCATCGCCAGCACGAGCCGGGCGTAGACGGCCGAGCCGATCGCCAGCGCCAGCCCGACGGAGATCAGCTGGGCCACCAGCGACAACCCGAGTGCGGACTCGAGGCCCTTCCAGGCGCCCCACGAGATGGCCGCCAGCACGCCCGACGCGACGAGGATCCGAGCCGTGATCATCAGCGTCTGGCCGCCCTCGATCCGCCCGTTGAATCCGGCACGCAGCCGCCGCAGTTGGAGCGCGGTCATCACGGCGTTGGCCGCCGCCGTGCCGATCACGAGCCCGGCGATCCCGAGCGGCTTGTAGAGGGCGAGGCTGACGATCACGTCGACGATCATGTTGAGTCCGGCGAGCCCGGTGGGGATCCACGGCCGCCGGACGGCGAAGAACGTGCGCGTCAGCAGGAGGTTGATCCCCCCAAACGGGAGGCTGACCGCGAACCAGAACAGGGCGGTCGCGACGAGGCTCGTCGAATGCGCGGTGAACTCGCCGCGCTGGTAGACGAGCCGCGTGATCGGCGTGGCCAGCACCATCAGCACGGCGGCAGCCGGTATCAACAGGAGGTTGATCTGCCGCGTGCCGATTCCGACGGCGCGGCGCATCCCCGCGACGTCGCGCAGCGCCGCCTGGCGGCTCAGCGTCGGGAACAGCACGGTGGCGACGGCGACGCTGAACACTCCCTGCGGGAGCATGTAGATCCGAAACGCGTTGTCGATCGCCCGCGGAGCCTCAGGGCTCACGAGCGCGCCGAACACCGAGTTCAGGAGCTGGTCGAGGTTGACGATGCCCAAACCGATCGTCACCGGCAGCATCAGCGCGAAGACCGTGCGCACGCGCGGGTCCCGCCAGTCGATCGAGAACTGCAGTCGGAAGTCGATCCGGCGAAGAGCCGAGGCGACCAGCAGGAACTGCACGACGGTCGCCACCAGCCAGGCGACCGCGTAGGCGTAGATCTGCTTGCCCACCGGAAAGCGCGAGTGCAGCACCACGAGCAACACGACGATCACGATGTTCCAGAGCGCCGGGGCGAGCGCCGGGATCGTGAACTCGTCGTAGGACTGCAAGATTCCGACCAGCAGGCCGGTCAACCCGAGCAGCAGCACGACCGGGAACAGCAGCTGGGCCAGCCCCGCGGTCAGGTCGTTCAGGTACTGGTTGAAGGTGCTGCCCGTGAACAGCGGCATGATCGTGCCCGCCAGCAGGATCCCGACCGCGGTCAGCGCGCCGAGCGCGATCAGGATGATCCAGAACAGCGTCGAGGCGAGCTTGAAGGCCTCGCGCTTGCGCCCCTGCTGGAGCAGGTCGGTGAACACGGGCACGAACGCCGCTGAGAGCGCCGCCTGCGCGAACAGGTTCGCCATCAGGTTCGGGATCTGCGAGGCGATCGTGAACGCCGACGCCGGCCCGGTCGTACCGAAGTAGTTGGCCGCGACGATTTCCCGCCCGAGTCCCGCGATCCGCGACAGCCCCGTCGCGATCGCAAAGATCGCCGTATTGACGCTGACACGGCGTCTCGGTGGCGGAGCGCTCATGGCTGCCGGCTCCTCCGGCGCTGAGCGCCCAATCGTCTCGTCTGACACGGGCCGCTATAGTAGGCGCGCGCCGCGGCGAAACGGTCGCGGCGTCTGTCTGCTCTCATCACGATGGCCAATATTCACTCTCAGAAGAAGCGAATCGCGCGCGCCGAGCGCGAGCGACTCGAGAACCGCCAGTACACGACGAAGATCAAGACGTACTTCCGTCGCCTCGAGCAGGCCGTGGCGGGCGGCGACGACAGCGTCGCCGAGAGCGAGCATCGCGTGCTGGTGCAGACGATCGACAAGGCCGTCAAGCGCGGCGCGATCCACCGCAACAGCGGCGCGCGCAAGAAGTCGCGGGCTGCGCAGGTGCGGCGCGGCGGCGCCACCGAGTGACCCTCGCGCGGTAGCCGAGTAGCGCATCCGGGTACGCTTGTGCCGTAATGGCACAAGCGCTAGAGCCTCGATCCGGGGGATCGGGGACCGTCTTCTTCGAGGTCGAACGTCTCGAGCAGACGGCTGCGGGCCGGCTCGAGCTCACCGGTCGCTGGTTTGGGGTCCGGGGACGGAGGTTCGTTCGTCCGACGCTGACGTTCGAGTCAGACGGTCACCCGTATCGCTTGCTCGCCGACCTCGAGCACAAGCCGTGGTTCGCCGAGGACGGCAGTCCCTGGACCGCGGTGTTCCACTGGGACGCCGACCGAGGGCCGTTGGACGAGCTCGAGCTGACGGTCGCTACCGACATCGCGATTCCGCTGGGGCGGCTGGACGGCGCCGACGGTCGTCCGCGGCGCCGGCGCCACCCGCAGCCCGATGCGTATGCCGCCTCGCTGCGCCGCGAGCTACAGGCGATCCGGCAGGAGCTCGCCGACGAGCGACGCACGAACGAGCGTCTGCGCACCGAGCTCGAGCCGTTGCGCGAGGAGGTCGAGGCGCTCCGAGCCGAGCTCGAGCGCGCCCGGGATGAGAAGGTCGAGAACGACGCCACGCTCGCCCGCCGCGACGCGGCGCTGGCGAGGCTGTCCGAGTCCGAGTCCGAGCGCGACGAGGCGAGGCGTTCGCTCGAGGAGGCCATCGCCGAGTCCGCCGAGCTGAGCCGGGCCCAGCGCCAGGCCCAGGTCGAGCGTGACCGGGCGCTCGCCGCCGCGGAGCAGATGAGAGCCGACCGCGACGTGGACGAGCACGCGCGCGATCGCGCCCTGTCCGAGCGCGAGAGCGCGCTCCAGGCCCGTGACCAGGCGCTCGCCGAGCGCGACCACGCGCTGGCCGCCCGGGATCAGCTCGTCCACGCCGGCGACAGCGTCGAAGCGCAGCGGGCGGCCGCCCGGGCGCTCGCCTCCCGCACCAATCTCACCTGGAGCCGCTCCCCGTGGCGCGCGCCGAGCTGGACCCACCGGGGCCTCGCCATCGCCCTGCTGATCGCCGTGGCGATCGTGCTCTTGATAGTCGTGCGCGTTTAGCGCTACTGGTCGGCGATCCGCTGGATCGTCATCAACGCCACCGTGTCCTCGCTCGCCGCACCCGCGCCACCGCCGCGCGAGGCGAGCTCGAGGTCGGCGATCTCCTCGAGTGCCAGGCGGAGCTTCTCGGAGCCGCCACGCCGCGCGTCGGCGATCAGGCCGTCGGCGGCCCGCGATGGCATCCGCAGTTTGCGTTTGATCTGCGCGGCCGACTCACCCGCCTCGAGCGCCCGGGCGATCTGGTGGCCGGTGCGGACGCGTTGCGCCATCCAATAGAGCAGGCCGGGAACGCGTTCACCCTGGGCCCGCAGCGAGAGGTAGATGTGTGTGGCCTGCCCGGGTTCACCCGCCACGAGCGCGTCCGCCAGCGACCATGCCTTGCGTTCGGCCGAGGGCGCCGTCAGCTCCTCGATCTGTGCGGCGTCGAGTCGCGCATCCGGCGGGACCATCAGCGCGAGCTTCTCGAGCTCCCGTACGAGCCGTTGCTGGCGGTCGCCCACGTGGCGTATCAGCGCCCTGGCCGCGTCCGGCTCGAGCGTCACGCCGAGCTCGCCACCGCGAGCGATCACCCACTTCGGCAGCTCCCACGGCTTGACGCCCTCTTCGGCGCTGACATCTCCACCGGCCTTGCGAACGGCGTCGTGAAGCCGCCCGGGAGCCTTGGCCCGTGCGTCCTCGCGGGCGAAGAAAGCGACGGTGGTGTCGGGCGGCATCACCTCGATCGCCGCCTCGAGCGAGTCGAGCTCCTTGTCCTTCCAGCGCTCCGCGCCGTCGACGATCAGGAACCGCCTCCCAAACGCGAACGTCATCGCGTTCAGCGCTCGAGCGACCGTGTCCGGTGCGGCCGCCTCGCCCTCGAACACCTCGACGCCTTGCGCGCCGCTCTCGGCCTCTCCAAGCGCGCGAAGCCGCGTCCGGCGCTCGGCGATCCGCCCGTGGTCGTCTCCGTGGATCAGGTACGCGGGCTTGAACGTGGGCATCGTTTCAGTCTAGGCGCGGGACCCGACACGCCAGCGCGACCGCCTCGTCGGCTTCCGCGGCCGGCGTTATGCCCTCGAGCTCCCACGTTCCCATCCCGACCACGGGCACGTCGGTCTTGAGCGCGAGCGCGACCTCCGACAGCGTTCCGTACGCGCCGCCAATCGCGATCAGCGAGTCCGCCGCGCGCACGATCAGGCCGTTGCGGAGCTCGCCGAGACCGGTGGCGATCGCGATCCCCACCCACCGGTTCGCGGCGGCGCGGTCGGCGCCGGGCAGGATGCCGACCGTGACCCCGCCGGCCTCCGCCGCGCCCTGACACGCCGCGGCCATCACGCCGCCGAGGCCGCCGGTGATCACGACCGCGCCCGTGTTCGCGAGTCCCGCGCCGACGGCGCGCGCCTGCGCGAGCTGCTCGGCGGTAGCCTCGCCCGGGCCGACCACCGCCACGTAGGGCGTCACCTCACGACGACGTTGACGAGCTTGTCCGGAACCACGATCACCTTGGCGATCTCGTGGCTGTCGACGTGCGCCCGGACCCCGCGCGACTCGAGACAGAGCCGCTCGAGCTCCTCGCGCTCGGCGCCGGTCGGAGCGGTGACGCGATCGCGGACCTTGCCGTTGACCTGGCAGACGAGCTCGAACGTCTCCGCCTGGAGCATCGCCGGATCCGCGTCGGGCCACGGCTCCTCCCACACCCGGCGGCCCGTCAGCTGCTCGTAGACCTCGGCGCCGAGGTGTGGCGCGAACGGGAATACGAGGGAGGCCGCGGTGGCGGTCGCGAACCGACGCGCCGCCGGATCGGCGTCGGGGTGGCGGTAGATCGCGTTGAGCAGCTCCATCACGGCGGCGATCGCGGTGTTGAACGCGAACCGTCCGGTCATACCGACCGTCACCTTGTCGATCGCCCAGTTCGCCTTGCGAACGAGGGTCAGCGCGTCGCCCTGCGGGTACGGAGGTGGCTCGGCGCCGCCGGCCGTCTCGCCGAGGTCGTCGCCCAGCCGCCACAGCCGCGCCAGGAACCGGTGGACCCCTTCGAGCGAGGTCTCCGACCACGCCGCGTCCTGGTCTGGCGGCCCGATGAACAGGATGTAGCACCGCGCCGCATCGGCGCCGAATCGCTCGACGATCGGCATCGGGCTGATCACATTGCCCTGCGACTTGGACATCTTGCGTCCGTCGGGACCGAGGATCATCCCCTGGGTGAAGAGCGCCTGGAAGGGCTCCTCGACGTCCAGCAGTTCCATGTCGGCGAACGCCTTGACGAAGAACCGGGCGTACATGAGGTGCAAGATCGCGTGTTCGACGCCGCCGATGTACTGGTCGGCGGGCATCCACTCGCGGAGCACCCGCCGGTCCCACGCCGCCTCCTGGTTGTGGGGATCGCAGTAGCGCAGGAAATACCAGCTCGAGTCGACGAACGTGTCCATCGTGTCGGTCTCGCGCCTGGCGGCACCCCCGCACTCCGGGCATGAGACGTTGACCCAGTGCTCGGCCCCGGCCAGCGGCGGCCGGCCCCTCGGCTGGTAGTCCTCGATGTCCGGAAGCTCGACGGGCAGGTCTGCCTCGGGCACCGGCAGCATCCCGCAGCGCTCGCAGTAGATGATCGGGATCGGGCACCCCCAGTACCGCTGACGCGAGACGAGCCAGTCGCGCAGGCGGTAGCTCACCGAGGCGTGGCCACGGCCTTCGCGGTCGAGCCATTCGATGATCGCGTCGTAGGCGAGGCGGTTGTTCATCCCGTCGAACTCGCCGGAGTTCATCATCGGCCCGTCGCCGGCGTACGGGAGCTCCTCGTCGCCTCCGATCACCCTGCGGATCGGGAGGTGGAACGCCTTCGCGAACGCGTAGTCGCGCTCGTCGTGCGCGGGCACCGCCATGATCGCGCCCGTCCCGTACTCCATCAGGACGTAGTCGGCGACGAACATCGGCAGCTGCTCGCCGTTGACCGGGTTCGTCACCGTCCGCCCGAGCGGGACGCCCGTCTTCGGCTTCTCGGTGTCCCCGCGCTCCTCGCTCGTCTCGCTCCTCGTCCGGTTGACGTACTCGTGAACCTCGGCCTCGTGCTCGGTACCGGCCGCCAGTCGGAACACGTCGGGATGCTCGGGAGCCATCACGAAGAACGTCGCGCCGAACAGCGTGTCGGGACGGGTCGTGAACACCGGGTAATCGATCCCGAGCTCTTCGCTGCGGAACGTCACCTCGGCGCCCTCGCTGCGGCCGATCCAGTTGCGCTGCATCGCCTTGACGTGCTCGGGCCAATCGATCCCGTCGAGGTCGTCGAGCAGGCGGTCGGCGTAGTCGGTGATGCGGAAGAACCACTGCTCGAGCTGCCGGAGCTCGACCTCGGCGCCACACCGCTCGCAGTGGCCGTCGATGACCTGCTCGTTCGCCAGCACCGTCTGGTCGACGGGGCACCAGTTGACCGCCGCCTCCTTGCGGTAGGCGAGGCCGCGCTCGAACAGCTTGAGAAACAGCCATTGCGTCCAGCGGTAGTACGTCGGCTGGTGGGTGGCGATCTCCCGCGACCAGTCGATCGAGATCCCCCAGGAGCGAAAGGCCGCCTGGAACGCCGCGATCGAATCGTCGGTCGAGCGGCGCGGGTGGACCCCCGACTTGATCGCATAGTTCTCGGCCGGCAGTCCGAACGCGTCGTAGCCCATCGGGTGCAGCACGCGCTGACCGATCCGGCGGTGGAAGTGCGCGATCGCGTCGCCCAGGGAGTAGTTCTTCAGATGGCCGATGTGCGGCTCGCCGCTCGGGTAGGGGAGCATCTCGAGCACGTAGGACTTCTCGCGCGCGTCGTGCTCGCCGAGGCGGTCCGGATCGTTCGATACCTCCCAGGTGCCGTCGCGCTCCCATATGCGCTGCCACTTGGGCTCGATCTGCTTGGGGTCATAGCGGCGGTCTGCCATCGGCACGGAGGTTACTTGCGCCGGCGGGGCGCCGGCCGTATCAGGGCAGGGGCTGCCCGACTCTCGGCCCGCGGACGCTGCGCGCCGGCGGCCCCGGTTCCTTCGCAGGGAGCCTGGCCGTGAAAACGAACCATAGGGTGGCTTTCGCGGCCAGCCTCGCTTCTCCAATCGAAACCCCGCGATCGCGCCCGGCCCCTCACCCCTTTCCGATCGGAGCGGGCCGATGCGGTGTCTTTCTTGCGGGCGGGCCCGGTGGAGCCCTTTACCATCGGCGGCGTGTCAGAGCCCACTCCGCCGGCCAGGTCAAGCACGGCCGCCGACGCGGCCGACCGGGTGGCCTCGATCGTCGCCGCCGCGGAGGATGCCGCGAGGCGGATGCTCGAGCAGACCGAGGAGCGGGTCCGTGAGCGGATCGCCGAGGGCGACCGCGCAGCCGAGAACCGCGTGCTCGCCGCCGAGGAGGAGGCCCAGGAGATCCTTGCCCAAGCCCGCGCGGAGGCCTCCAAGGCGGTGGGCGATGCGACGGGAGAGGCGCTCGCGATCATGGCCCGGGCGCAGGAGAACGCCGACGCCGTGACGAGCGAGGCCAGGGAGTCGGCGACCAAGGAGCAGGAGGAGATCAAGGAGCGCGCCCGCGAGCTCCTGTTCGACGCCCGCACGACCGCCAGCGACGTGCGCAGCGAAGGGCTGGAGATCGCCGCGAACCTTCGGGACATGGGCGACTCGCTGCGAGCCAACGCCGAGCGGCTGCTGCGCGACGTCCAGCGCATCCACTCGCAGCTCGTCGCCCGCCTCGACCGCATCGATGCGGGCGTGGGCCAGGCGCCGGCGGCACGGCGCGCGGCCGGCGCGGAGCCGCCCGCTGACAACGGCGAGGTCCTCGACGTGCCGGAGTTCATCCCGCCGGCGTAGCCGCGGGACCTCCGTCATGTATTAACCTTGAACGGCACCCCCGGGGCTATAGCTCAGCTGGGAGAGCGCCTGAATGGCATTCAGGAGGTCGCCGGTTCGAGCCCGGCTAGCTCCACTTCTCCGGGTCGCGCACGGCCGCGCCTATCTGCGTTGGCCGGTTCCGGGCGTGAACGAGATGCCGCGGAGGACCTCGCCGGAGCGCGCGGTCCGGACCGTGGTGAAGCTCTCCGAGGCGGGTGGCGTCGTCGCGTTCACGGGATCCGTGACCGCGACGAGCTTGTTGGGATCGGCTCCCTGATCGCCGCCGCCGCTGACCGTCGAGGTGATCGCCCAGATCGTCGCCGTTCCGTCGCGGTTGATCCGGCCCGTGAGGTTGCGCAGGCCGTCCGTGGCGGGCGACCACGGCAGTCCAGTGGCGGCGTTCTCGCCGGTGGGGTACCCCAGAACGGTGTAGGGCCGGCCGAGGTTCAGACCCGACTGGATCGTGTACGCGAGCTGCCACTCGCCGGCGCTCGAGCTGAAGATCCACTTCTGAAGGCCCGCGCTCTGCGAGGCCGCCGCGGCCGTGTACACGCCGTCGGCGAAGGTGTTGGTGCCGTCGCCCTCGTCGGCCAGGTACAGGGTGTGATCGTTGGCGAACCAGAACGCGAAGGGGAACGAGGTGCTCGTCTTCGCAAGCGTCGTCGGGAACCCGGCGAGCACACACATGTTGCTCGGCAGACCGTTCGTGGTGAGCGTCGAGGGGTCGTATGCGAGCGGGGAGGTCGGGAGCGGGGCGCCCGGCACCGGCAGGCCGGTTCCGTTCGGGCACGCGTGGCCGGTCGTATCGACGAAATAGAGCGTGTTGACACCGTTGCTTCCGCTGCCCTTCGTGAAATAGAGGACGTTGTCGTGGATCCCGATGCCGCGGAAGTTGTCGTCCTTGCCGAGCTTGTCCTGCTTGTCACCCAGCTGCGTCACGTCGAAGCTCCCGACCGGCGTCGGCGTTCCCGGGGACTGGTCGGCCTGGGGCGCGAACGTCCGCGGGAAGATCTGCGCGCCCGCGGCGAGCAGGATCCCTGCGGGCTGCGGGTTTCCGCCATTGCCCGCGTTGCCGGCGGTGTAGAAGACGTTGGCCGCGTTGTTGAGGATCGCGGACCGGCCGTTGTTGCCGCTATAGGCGTTGGTCTCGGTGAACGACAGCCGGCCGAAGCGATCGAGGTCGGCGGCGACACGGTAGAAGGCGCTCGGTACCGGGTTGGTCGGGTCGATCACCCCCGGCGTGTTGGAGTTCGAGACATCGATCCCGTCGATCGGCGCCGCGTATCCCATGAACGTCACGTCCTGGCCGTTGGTGGATGGGTTCAGCGCGAGTTCGGACTTCGAGGAGAAACTCGTTACCAGGTCGCGCGAAGGCACTCGGATCGTGCCGACCCGCTGCCCCCACGGGGTCAGCTCCTCGAGCGAGATCCTCGATGTCACGCCGAAGCTGGCGTCGACGAGGGCGTTGTTGAAGACGTACGGATAGGCACCGTCGGCGGTCGCGGTGACGCAATTGCCGGCGGTACATCCGGGCGGGAGCTGGGTCACCCCGGGCTGGATGTCGGCGGGCGTGTAGAAGCTCCTGCTGAGCAGCAGGTCGCCGGGCGCCAGGAATAGGTGGCGGTCGCCGGATCGCCCGCGGTCGCGGCCCTGATGGGCCTGGGCGGATGCGGCCAGTGCCGCGGTCACTGCTAGCGCCGACGCGACGGCGCGAGCCGCCACGGTGATGGTGTGCCTGCCGAGCATTACGACTCCTATTCCTGCGCGGGGTCTGGGTGGTCCGAGCCGCGCACCGTAGTGGCGCGCCCGCCGGTAGAAGTGACCCTCGCGTTAACCGCGCTTCGCCGCTTCGAGCGCTGCGGGCGGGTCGAGCGCGGCGTTGGCCCGTGAGAGCTCCAGCGCCCGATCGGCCAGCTCGGCGGCCTCCACCCCTCCGAGCGTCTCGTCCCGGAGCGCGAGCGCGAGCAGGACCTGGCGCAGCAGTTCCGGATCCTGCGTATCCGGCGGCGGTCCCGCGGGCGGCAGCGCCCGGGTCTCGGCGAGCAACCGCGAGGCGTTCATGCCTCCGCCCAGCAACCGTCCCGGGGACTTGTCGGAGATCTTGGCCACGATCGCGCCGGTCGCGGGATTGACGAGGTTGACCTTGCTGCGAAGGCCCGACCGCTCGAGCGCGAGCCGGTATCCGGAGAGCCGCAGATACCCGAGCTGGGCCGCGAGCTGGGTGAATGCGGCCGCCTCGGCCTCGTCGCGCAGGCGCTGCTGGTGCAGCGAGATCTGCGTGCCGGCGTCCGGCAGTGCCGGATCCGGATCGGGCGCCACCAGGAGGAAGGCCTGCGAGCCGAGCCTGCCCGCACCCACGCCGGCGATGTCGGCCAGCAGCTGGTAGCCACCGAGACCGAGCGCCCCGACGATGCCCGGCGGCAGCGGATTGCTCGAAAGGTGGCCGGCAGCGAAGCTCATCCGCCGCTCACCGCCCGCTAGTTGTCGAGCAGGTTGCCGACGATCCCGCCGAGCAGCCCACCGCCGCTTTGATCCCGCTGGGCGTTCCCGCCCGTCCCTTCCTGGACCGGCGGGTGGAAGTAGGCGCTCTGCAGGCCGACGCGCCCAGGACCCGTGAAGCGGTTAAACACAAGGCTGCCGCCGCCGCTCATGAGGCCGGTCTTGAAGCCGTAGACCTCCTGGGACATCGACACTGAATGGTCGCGGAACAGCCACCCGCCCGGCTCGATGTCGATCGTCTCCCCCGGCTCGAGCTGCTTCTCGAAGACGTTCCCGTAGCCGTGGACCCAGACCACCCCCTCCTGGTCGGCGGCGAAGAACTCATCGACCCAGAAGCCGCCGCCGTACATCATGTTGGCGAACCCTTTGATGCGGTTGTAGTCGTACTGGACGTTGGAGGTCGCCGCAAGGAACTGGTGCTCGCGAACGACGATCCCGTTACCCGGCTGTAGGTGGAGAGCCGCGATGTGACCGGGCGCGTCGCGACTGAACGCCAACTCGCCGGCCGACTGCGCCTCGAGCAGCAGCAGCGGCATACCGCCGAGCATCCTGCGCTTCAGCCCCTTCTTCAGCGGGTGCAGGCCGATCTGGAGGCTCGGGTACTTCCACAGCAGCACGTGGTGCTCGAAGTACACGGGCACCTGACCGTCGAGCGCCATGTGCAGAGCCGGCACAAGTTCGCCCTCTAGGCGGTACGAAAGACCTGGCGCGCTGCCCTCGGTGATCTGAGTAGGCAGGAGCTTTGGGGCTGCCGGCATGGGTCCGCTCTCCGTTCGTCGCTGGCGTCTGGGGGGTGCAAACCATATCCACCGTTGACCCACGGGCGGGCGCGATAATCGTCACGTTGTGACGAGGATCTACGTCACGGGACACCGCAACCCCGACACCGATTCGATCGCTTCGGCGATCGGATATGCCGAGCTGAAGGGCCGCCTGGACCCACACAACGACTACGTCCCGGTTCGCCTCGGCGACTGCAACGCGCAGACGCGGTGGGTGCTCGAGCGCAGTGGCGCTACGGAGCCTCGGTTCCTCCCGCACGTCTCGCTGCGCGCCCGCGACGTGATGCAGACGAGCTTCCCGGTCAGCGGCCAGGATCAGCCGATCCGCGAGGCCGGGCTGGCGCTGGTCCGGGCCGACCTCGAGCTGGTCCCGATCGTCGACGAGGACGGCGCGCTCGTCGGCGTCGTGACCGAGCGGGCGCTCGCCCGCCGGTTCGTGCGCGAGTCGCGCGAGACCTCGACGCTCAAGGACGCCCCGACGACCGTCGCCGCGGTGGCGGATGCGCTGGAGGCGAGGGTGCTCGTGAACGGCGATGCCAAGCTGGCGGGCAGGGTCTGGGTTCAATCGATGGACGTGAGGTCCCCCAGCGGGATCCGAGCAGGGGATGCGGTCGTGGTCGGGGACCGCGCCGACGCGCAGCGGCTGGCGATCGAGCATGGCGCGGCGCTGCTCGTGCTCTCCAACGACGCGACACCCTCGGACGAGATCCTGGCGCTGGCCCGCGAGCACGGGACGGCCGTGATCAGCTCGCCGCTGGACTCCTACGTCTCTGGTCGCATGATCACACTCGCCGCCCCGTGCAGTGCCCTGATGGAGCGCGATCCGCTGACGGTCACGATCGATTATCTCGTCGCCGACGTCTCAGAGCAGATCAAGGAGATCCACTACGGGGCCGCCGTTGCGATCGACGCGCGCCGCCGGCCCATCGGCCTGATCACGCGCCGTGATCTGGTCGCGCTGCCGCGCCGGCGCGTGCTGCTCGTCGACCACGCCGAGCAGTCACAGAGCGTCGCCGGAATCGAGACCGCCGAGATCGTGGAGATCCTCGATCACCACCACATCGGCTCGATCGAGACGAGGGTGCCGGTCACCGCCACGTTCGATCCGGTCGGGTCGACGGCCACCCTCGTCGTCGAGCGGTTCCGCCAGAACGGGATGGAGCCGAGCCGGTCGACCGCGCTGATGCTGCTCGGCGCGGTTCTGTCCGACACCGTGATCCTCAACTCGCCGACGACGACCGAGCGCGATCACGCCGTCGTCGAATACCTCCAGCGGGTCCTGGCGCTCGACGCCGCCAAACTCGGCCGGGAGATGTTCGAGGCGACGGCCGACCTATCGGAGGTCAGCGCCGAGGAGATCGTCTCTCGTGACGCCAAGCAGTACCACGTGCAGAGCGGCCACACGATCTGTATCGCTCAGATCGAGGTCGTCGGTGATGCCCTGCTCGACCGCAAGCCGGAGCTGCTCGCGGCGATGCAGAAGGCGCGCGAGAACCGGGAGCTCCATCTGTATGCGCTGATGGTCACGGACGTGCTGGCGAAGAGCACCCAACTGTTGATAGCGGGCGAGACGGCGCCCGTCGCGAGGGCGTTCGAGACGACCGCACGGGACAGCCTGATCGACCTTCCCGGGGTGATGAGCCGCAAGAAGGAGGTGGCGCCGAAGCTGTTGGCGTCGTTATAGGACGACGCTCAGGATCAGCCGGATGCCGAGCAACAGAGCCCACCGGCGAGCAACAGGTGGATGATCCGGCCGCTGACGCGCTGCGAGAGATGCACCTGGTGCCCTATAGCGCGGCGCGGATCACGCGACTCCGACCCCGGCCCGCGAGCGAACGCTGGCGAGGATCGCCTCCGTATCGGGGAGGTAGGCGTCCTCCAGCGTCGGGCTGTACGGGATCGGCGTCTCGTCGGTCGCGATGATCCATGCATCGTCGAGGTCGTGCAGACCACGCTCGGCAACCATGCCGAGCAGCCCGGCCGCCCAGCCGCCCGTTCGGGGACCCTCCTCCACCGCCAACAGCCGGTTGGTCCGCGAGACGGACTCGAGCACGGTCTCCACGTCGAGCGGGCGCAGCGTGCGGAGGTCGACCACCTCAGCTGAAATCCCATCGTCGGCGAGGGCGGTGGCCGCTGCAAGCGTATCCGGCACCCCCTTTCCGATCGAGACGACCGTCAGGTCGTCGCCGCGCCGTGCGACTGCGGCCTCGCCGAGCGGGAGGATCTCTGTTTCGGGCAGCGGCCCCTTGACCGAGTAGAGCCGCTTGTGCTCGAGGAACAGCACCGGGTTGTCGTCCCGGATCGCGGCCTTCAGCAGCCCCTTGGCGTCCGCCGGAGAGGACGGGAATGCGATCTTGAGCCCCGGAACGCCCTGGTACCAGGTCCCGTGAGTCTGCGAGTGCATCGCCCCGAACCTCCCTCCCGCACCAACGGCGGAGCGCACCACCAGCGGAACGCTGCCCTGCTCGGCCGAGATGTACCAGAACTTCGCGGACTGGTTGACGAGACTGTCCATCGTCAATCCCATGAAGTCGCCGAACATGATCTCGAACACCGGCCGCAAGCCGGTCACCGCGGCCCCATAGGCCGCGCCCGCGAGCGCCAACTCTGAGATCGGGGTATCGAATACGCGCTCGGGACCGAATCGTTCGAACAGCTCCGTGGTGACCTTGAAGACGCCGCCCGCGGCTGCGACGTCCTCGCCAAAGAAGACGACGGCGGGATCGCGCTCAAGCTCCTCGGCAATCGCGTCGCGAATTGCGTCGCGGAACTCGAGCGCGCTCATGCGGAGAACTCCGTGGCGACCGTCGCCTCGGGATCTGGATACGGCGCCGCAAGCGCATCGTCGACGGCCGTATCAATTAGCGCGCTCATGCGCTCCTCGACCGCCGCGATCTGCTCCTCAGTGACGTCCTCGTCCAGCAGCCGCGCGCGCGCGATCTTCAGCGGATCGCGTGCCAGCCACTGTTCGACCTCGTCCTTCGGCCGATACTGCGCGGGGTCGCTTTTCGAGTGGCCGTAGTGTCGGTAGGTCCGGCACTCGAGCAGGGTCGGACCTCGTCCGCTGCGGGCTTGCTCGACGGCACGGCTGGCCGCGGCGTACACCGCCCACAGATCGTTGCCGTCAACGACCGCCGACGGCATGTCGTAGGCCCGCGCGCGCCCGGCGATGTCCGAGCCGGCGGTGACCGAACCCATCGGGGTGAACTCCCCGTAGAAGTTGTTCTCGCAGACGAAGATCGCGGGTAGCGAGAGGATCTTTGCCATGTTGAGGCATTCGTGGAAGTACGCCTGATTGACGGCGCCGTCGCCGAAGAACGCGACCGCGACGCGGTTCTCGCGCTTGCCGGACAAGGCCGCCCCCAGCGCCGCGGCGATCGAGCCACCAACGATCCCGTAGCAGCCGATCAACCCGTGCTCGAGGTCGACGACGTTCATCGATCCAGCCCGCCCCCCGCATACACCGCTGGCCCGCCCGAGCATCTCCGCCAACAACGTTGCCGGCGAGGTCCCCTTGGCCAGGGCGTGCCCGTGGCCCCGATAGGTGCCTGCAACGTAATCGTCGGGACGTAGCGCCATGCACACCCCGACGGCGACGGCTTCCTGCCCCGCGGAAAGGTGGGTCGTGCCGTGCACCTCCCCGGCCAGGAACAGGCGATGCATCGCGCTCTCGAAGAGCCGGATCAGGTGCATACGACCGAACGCCTCGAGGAACATCCCGCCGGTCTCGTGGCCCGGACGAGTCTGCGCCTGTGCCAATTCCGTGTGCTCGGTTTGCTGCGCGCCCTCCACCTCTGCCACCCGATCTCCTGGTACTCGCTTTAGGCGTGTCGTTCGATACTATCGCAAACGTTTGCAGTGCCCTTTACTCCGGCCGGCGAAGAAGGAGCCTGTGGCGCACCAAATCATCATGCCGCGACTTTCGGACTCGATGGAGGAGGGGACGGTCCTCGAGTGGCTGGTGGCCGAAGGTGATCCCGTCGAGGTCGGGCAGCCGCTGGTCGAGATCGAGACCGACAAGGCAACCGTCATCTACGAGGCTGACGCGGCCGGGGTGGTCCTGGCGCTGAACGTGAGCGCCGGCGCAACGGTGCCCGTTGGCGCGCCGATCGCGGTGATTGGCGAGGCCGGCGACGAGCTGCCGGCTGCAAAGTCTCCAGAGGCAATCGCCGCGGCGAGCTCCGTGAACACGCCGGTAGCGAGCCGTTCGGGCTCCATGGACGCCGTCACGACGGGCGGTTCAGGCTCGTCGAAAGCCATCGCGGCGCGACCGAAGGCCTCACCGCTTGCGCGCCGACTCGCCGCCCAGCTCGATGTCCACCTCGAGGGAATTGTTGGTACTGGACCACACGGCCGGGTGATCCGCGTGGATGTTGAGCGGGCCGCGACCGAGCTGGCGAACGGGACCCCTCCCGAGGCGGTGACCACCTCTCCTGGCGATGTTGCTTGGCCGGCGGTCGGGGCAACAGGCGAGGCTGGCGCGCGGGCCCAGCGCGAGGCCACGGTTCACGAGCTGACCCGCGTGCAGCGGACCGTGGCGCGACGAATGGCGGAGTCGCGCGCGAGCGTGCCCGACTTCGAGTTGCGCTCCGAGATCGACATGGCCGAAGTGGTCAACCTGCGCGAGCGACTGCGGGTCCTCACCGATCCGCTCCCGTCGTATAACGACTTCATCGTCAAGGCAGCGGCGCTGGCGCTACGTCAATTCCCTCGTGTGAACGGGGCATACCGCGAAGGCAAGGTCGAGACCTACACCCGGATCAACATCGGTGTCGCCGTGGCGACAGATGACGCGCTGCTCGTCCCGACGATTTTCGACGCCGATCGCCTGTCGCTAGGCGAGATCAGCCGGAAGTCCCGCGCGCTGGCGGCACGCGTGCGGGACAGCTCGATCGCGCCGGCCGAGCTCGACGGTGGGACGTTCACCGTGTCGAACCTCGGGATGTACGGGATCGACAGCTTCTCGGCGGTCATCAACCCACCGCAGTCAGCAATTCTCGCGGTTGGGTCGCTCAAGCCTCGTCCGATCGTGGACGGCAACGGCAACATGGTCGCCCGGCCAACGGTCGTGCTCACGCTGGCATGCGATCACCGGGTTTTGTATGGCGCCGACGGTGCCCGTTTCCTGGCGCGTCTACGCGAGCTGCTGGAACTCCCGGACGCGCTGATCCTCTAGAGTCATCCAGTCCAGCGCGGGCCGGCTGACCTTCTAGCGGAGATCCGACCGCGGAGCGGCGGGTGCCGCCGCGCCGCCGCCGTTGGCGCTTGGCTCGACCGAGCTCAGGCCATCGTCGACGTCCACATTCTCCGGTTCGAGCGCGAGGCCTGATGCGCGCGCCTGTAGCTCCAGCAGCGCCGCGAAGTCAACGTCGTTGCCGATCAGCGTGAGCATGCCCTGGACGATCTGCTCGGTGGTGGCGGCCAGCGGCATCGGTACCCCGTGCTCGCGGGCCGCCTCGAATCCCAGGTGGAAGTCCTTCAACAGCAGCTCGGGCGTGAAAGTCGGCGTGAAATCGAGGTTGACGTACGCGGGGGATTTGTATCTGGTGAAGGTCGAGCCCATCACGCTGTCATTGAGGAACTCGAGAAAGTCGGCACGGGACACCCCCCCTTTCTCCGCCAGCACGGCGATCTCAGCCATGCACTGCGCGACCACACCGAGCATCAGGTTGTGACAGATCTTCACCAGCCGTGCGCGTTCGCCGTCGCCGACATATGTGACGCGGCGGGCCAGAAGCTCCAAATACGGTCGCGCCTGAAGCCACGCATCGCGCGGCCCCGATGCGACGATCGTTAGCCGGCCGCTCGCGGCAACCTTCGGGTTTCCGCTCACGGGCGCCGCCAGCATCGCTGTCCCGCGCTTCTCGGCATGGGCCCGAATCCGCTCGCCGACCCCGGGTGAGATCGTGGTCGAGTCCACGATCACGCGGGGCGTCACGTCCGAGCGCGCGAGCAGGCCGTCCGGACCGTTCACCACCTGATCGACGTCGGTCGAGCCGGCAACCATCGTGAACACGATGTCCCGATCGGCGAGCTCAACGGGAGCATTGACGATCGTCGCTCCGAGCTCAGCCAGCGGCTGCGCCTTCTCACGCGTTCGGTTGTACACCGCGAGCTCGTGACCGGCCTTGAGCAAGCGCCCGGCGAGCTCCAGCCCCATCCGGCCGACGCCGACCCAGCCCAGTCGTACCTGTTGGTCGTCGCTTATATTGCGCTCCTCGGCCCCGCGTCGCGGATCACGATCGGAGATTCTCCTGCAATCGTTTGCAGTAATGTAGCCGACGGCTTGAATGCGGTCAAGGTGCGGTCCGGCCGGGATCACTGGAAGGGTGCGCGTGGCGGGCGGCACCGCCTTGAAGTGGCCCCTATTCCGCGGGTATCCTCGTGCAAACGTTTGCAGAAGGGCGGTGCCGATGGGACAACACAGCTACGGGGTCATGGGCGTCGACTGGGAGGAGCGCGTTCGCCACGACCGGCTGCGCGATGAGCGCCTGGCACGGATCGAGCAGCTGCTAGCCGCTTCCGACCTGGGTGCCCTGCTGTGCTTCGACATGGCCAACATCCGCTACATCACGGCCACGCACATCGGGACGTGGGCCGCCGACAAGCTCAACCGCTTCTGCCTGCTTCCACAGGGCGACGCGCCGATCATGTGGGACTTCGGCTCGGCCGCCCGCCACCATCAGCTCTACAACCCGTGGCTCGGCGATGGGCGCTCGCGCGCGGGGATCTCGACCCTGCGGGGCGCGATGTCGCCGCACTCCGGTCGCGCCGAGGACGTTGCCCACAAGATTCGGGTCGAGCTCGAGCAGCGTGGGCTGCTCGGCGAGCCGGTAGGGATCGACGCGATCGAGCCGCCGGTCCTGTTCGCGTTGCAGCGCGAGGGTATCCGAATCGCCGATGGCCAGCAGCTGATGCAGGAGGCGCGGGTGATCAAGACCAGGGACGAGATCACGCTGCTGAACATGGCGTGCTCGATGGTCGACGCCGCGTACGAGGAGCTATACCGAGCGATGCGCCCCGGCATCCGCGAGAACGATTGCGTCGCGCTCGTCAACAAGGTGCTCTACGAGATGGGCTCGGAGTTTGTGGAGGGTGTCAACGCGATCTCGGGTGAACGCTGCAGCCCCCATCCGCACGTGTTCACCGACCGCGCGCTCCGGCCCGGCGATCCAGCTTACTTCGACATCCTCCACAGCTACATGGGCTACCGCACGTGCTACTACCGGACGTTCGCGGTCGCGAGCGCATCGCGCGCACTGCTCGACGCCTACAAGCGCTGTCGCTACTACCTCGACGCGGCCATCGACCTGATCCGCCCCGGCGCCACCACCGGCGAGGTGGCATCGGTGTGGCCGGCGGCGCAGGAGTTCGGCTTCCCCGACGAGGAGGCCGCGTTCGCCCTGCAATTCGGCCACGGAGTTGGCCTCTCGATCTGGGAGAAGCCGGTCTTCAGCCGCCTCGTCTCGCTCGAGCATCCGGAGGAGATCCGCGAGGGCATGGTGTTCGCGCTCGAGACGTTCTGGCCGGCGAGCGACGGCTGGTCCGCGGCCCGGATCGAGGAGCAGCTGGTCGTCACCGCCGACGGCTGTGAGGTGATCACGCGTTTCCCGGCGGAGGACCTGGTGATCGCCGGCAAGCCGTACTTCACCGCCGGCGGCAGCCTGCCGCTCCAGCGCGAGACGCAGTCGAACCTCAACACCGAGCTCGACGCCGGCGCCCAGGAGGCGACGCCGCGCCTGCCCTCCGCCGACCCTATCCCGGGTTAGCCAACGCTCGCCACAGCTTCTCGGGCGTGTACGGCGGATCGAGATGACGGCCCCCGAGTGCGTCGGCCACCGCGTTGGCGACCGCGGCCAGCGTCCCGATCGTCCCGCCCTCCCCCACGCCCTTGGCCCCCAGCGGGTTGCGCGGCGATGGCGTCGACACCTCGCCGATGACGACCTCGGGCACATCACCCGTCGTAAGCAGGCCATAGTCCATGAACGTGGCCGTGCGGAGCTGGCCCTCGTCGTCGTAGACCGCCTCCTCGGTGAGGCATTCGCCGAGGCCCTGGATGGCCCCGCCGATTACCTGGCCGTGGGCGAGCAGGGGGTTGATGACCGTTCCGGCATCGTCGACGGCGACGATGCGGCAGACGGTGAGCTTTCCGGTCTCGGGGTCGATCTCGACCGCGGCCGCGTACGCGCCTGAGGAGAACACCAGCTCTGAATCGAACCGGGCCTCCGCTCGCAGCGGCCGCTCGAGGGCGTGGCGGGCCAGCTCTGACCAATCCAGCGGACCTTCAGCCGCGTTGCCGAGCGCATGCTCGGCCAGCACCCGGCCCTGCTCGATCAGCTGCTCGACCGCGCGCACGATCGCCGAGCCGGCAACCGCGGTCGAGCGGCTGCCGAACGTCCCCACGCCGCGGGGCACCTGGTCGCTGTCGCCAAAGCGCAGGACGATCCGGTCGAGATCCAGACCCAGCCGATCGGCCGCGATCTGCGCGAACGTGGTGTCGTGTCCCTGGCCGTGCGGCGAGGCGCTGCTCGCGATCGATACCCGGCCATCGGGCTCGAGCGTCGCGATCGCCGACTCCCACTGCCCCGCCGCCCGTTCGACGTACAGCGCGATGCCGGTCCCCATCGCAGCCTCGTCTCCGAGCAGCTCGAGCGCGGTATCGAGGCAGCGCTCATAGTCGCCGGAGTCGTAGCTCAACCCCAGCGGCGTCTCGTGAGGGAACTGGCGAATGAGATTTCGCCGGCGCAGCTCGACCCGGTCGACGCCAAGCTGACGGGCGACGTCGTCGACGAGGCGCTCGAGCAGGTAGGCGGCATCCGGGCGCCCCGCCCCTCGGTAGGGACCGGTGGGCACCTTGTTCGTTCGCTTGCCCACGACCGACACCGACGCCGCCGGAATGTCGTAGCACCCCGTCAGCAG
Organism: uncultured Solirubrobacterales bacterium; assembly: GCA_963810015.1. Classification (GTDB taxonomy): domain Bacteria; phylum Actinomycetota; class Thermoleophilia; order Solirubrobacterales; family Solirubrobacteraceae; genus Palsa-465. The sequence goes on along the minus strand of CAWEMC010000018.1, from coordinate 303,959 downwards.
CACGCCGGCGGTGTGCGGCGGGATCGCGGTATTCGGAAGGAGGTAGGCGCCGAGATCGGCCGTCAGCACCGCTTTTAGCGCCAGCATCTGGCCCTCGCCGTCTAGCGCCAGCTCGAGCTCGCCCTCGATTCCCCGGCCCTGGTAGGCCCCGAGGAAATTCTCCGTGCGCTCCTCGACCCACTTCACGGGACGGCGCAGGTCGGTCGCCGCGATCGCGGCGACGACGGCCTCGACCGGTATCACTCCCTTGCTGCCGAAGGCGCCGCCGACATCCGGGACGATCACGTGGAGGCGCTCCTCGTCGAGTCCGAGGGCATGGCTGAGCTGGGCCAGCGGGCGGTGCGTGTCCTGCATCGAGCACCACACGGTCAGCCGGTCGCTGTCCGCGTCGTGCTCGACGACCGCGCCGCGGGGCTCGATCGGCGCCGCCACCAGCCGCGGCAGCCCGTAGCGCCCGCGCACGACATGCTCGGCGCGCGCAAACGCATCCGAGACGTCGCCGCCGGTGCGCGACCAAACGGTGAGATCGCGGTCGGACGCGCCGGGGTCGGGCACGGCGGGGCGCGGCTCGTAGTCGATCTCGATGAGCTCCGCCGCGTCCTTGGCCCGCGCGATGGTGGTCGCGATCACGGCGGCGACCGGCTGGCCCACGTAGCGCACCTCGTCCTCAGCGAGAATCGGGTGGGGCTCGTCGGCCAGCTCCACGCCGCGCGGAGCGCCGATCGGAAGGGGTCGGACGCGACCGCGCAGCTCGGGCGCGGTGATCACCGCCAGCAGCCCGGGGGCCGTGTCCGGCGCCCGGATAGCCGTGATCGCGGCGTGCGCGTGGTGCGAGCGAACGAACACGGCGTGGACCATCCCGGAACGGTGGATGTCGTCGACGTAGCAAGTCCGTCCGCGCAGCATGCGCGGGTCCTCGCGCCTGCGCAGAGGCACCCCGATCATGCTCACCCCAGCTGGTCCCGCATCCAGTCGGCGACCAGCGGGCGGTACTTGAACGGGATGTTGTTGCAGACGTGCGTACCGTCCTCGTAGAGGATCCACTCGGCCCGAGGGGCATCGTCCGCGATCCGCTTTGTCTGCTCCCACGGGATCACGCGGTCTCGCTTGCCCGTCACCACCAGGCAGGGCTGCTCGACCGCGTCCGCCACCCCGGCCAGGCTCAGCTGCGCGGCCCGCTCCCGCGCTTCAGACTCGTCGGCGGCGCCCGTGTGGTGGATGAACGTGTCCCGCGTCAGCGACGGCATCGTCTCCCACCTCGCCGCCATGTCGTACGGTCCGCTCACGCCCGCCACCGCCTTCAGCCGTGGCTCGAACGCCGCCGCCCGGACGACGTAGTAGCCCCCGAGGCTGACCCCAGCCGCTCCCACGCGCTCGAGGTCGAGGCCGTCGCGGCCGGCCACCGCGTCGAGGACTGCCGCTACGGCGACCTCATAGTCGGCGCGGATGTTCATCGTGAACCCCGCCTCCCCCTGGCCAGGGCCATCGAGCGAGAGCGTGGCCATGCCGCGGCGCAGGAACACTGACTCCCACAGGTAGAACTCCTCCTTGGTGGAGTCGAGTCCCGGGATCAGGACCACCAGCGGGACGGGCTCGGCGACCGAGGGCCGGCGCAGGTTCGCAACCAGGGCGCCCCCGTCGAGCTCCGCCTCGATCCGCCGCGCGGTGGGATCGACGATCGCGTGGGCGTCGTAGAGCGCGCGCACCGCGGCTTCGGTCACGGCGCGGTTGCGCTCGGGGTCGAGCACCCACACGAACTTCGCGAAGTGGTACGTGACGGCGGCCCGCAGGAACGCCTCGCCGGCGCTCTGAAGGTGTCCGGCATCGCGAGCTTGCAGCGCGAGCGAGCGATGCGCGTCCGCCGTGGCACTCCAAGCGTCCAGCCACTCCTCCCAGCGCGAGATCGACGAGGTGGTCCGAACGAAGTCGTTGTAGTCGATGCCGTTCGCGATCAGCCGCGGACCCCAGTTGTCGATCGCCGCCTGCACGCGCGCGTCAGGGGGTTGGCTCACCGGACTCCGATGGCCAGCAGCCGTTCGGCGTTCACCCCGACGGCCATCATGACTTCCGCAGCTGGGTGGTCGAGCCTCTGACCATGAGCGTCGGTTCAAGCAGAGTCTCGTTGGCGGTCTCGCTGCCGTCGCTCAGCTGCTCGAGCAGGAGGTCGGCCGCGACCTTGCCGATCTCCCGCTGGGGCACGCGCACCGACGTCAGCGGTGGCCGCAGGTGGTCGATGAACGGCATGTCGTTGAAGCCGACGATCGAGATGTCGTCGGGGCAAACGATGCCTCTGGCTTCCAGCTCGTCGTAGCACCCGATCGCGAGCAGGTCGTTCGCGGCCACGATCGCCGTCAGCTCGGGCGCGGCGTCGAGCAGCTCAGCGCACGCGCGCGCGCCCGCCTCCTCGGTGAACGACGCGCCGAAGCAGATGTGCTCGGAGGGCGCCTCGAGTCCGGCCGCGTGCATCGCCTCGACGAAGCCGACATGCCGACGGTGACCCGTCGAGAGATTTTGCGGTCCGGCCACGTGACCGATGCGCTCGTGCCCCAGCGCCGCCACGTGCTCGACTGCGAGCGCGATTCCCTGCCGGTCGTTGACGGTTACCGCGGGCACGGAGCCGTCTTCGAGGCTGCGGTTGACGAGCACTAGCGGGGTGCCTGCGGCGGCGAGCTCTCCGAGCAGCTCGCGATCTAGCCGCGCCGTGGCGGAGATGAAACCGTCGACCTGACGGGCGCGGAGCGCATCTAGATAGACCCGCTCGCGCTCGGGATCGTTGTCGGTGTTGACGATCAGCGACGTGTAGCCGACCTCGTCGAGCCGGTCCTCGATGCCGCGCAGGATCGGTGGGAACAGTGGGTTGGTGATGTCCGGGATCAACACCCCGATCGTGTGCGAGCGGCTCGTCTTCAGCCCGCGGGCGATCCGGTTCGGCCGGTAGCCAAGCTGACTCGCTGCTTCGAGTACGCGTTCCGCAGTGTCTGGATTGACGAGCGCGCGCGTCTCTTCATTGAGCGCGCGTGAGACCGTTCCCGGATGCACGTTCGCGACGCGCGCGACGTCTCTGATCGTCACGGCTGTGCGCTCGCGCGCAGCTGCCTCCCTGGGCCGCCCGCCGGTCATCGCGCCACCACCCGGCTCGCACCCGCCATGACCTCGTCCGGGTCGTGCCCGAGATCGGTGAGCATCACGACGGCGGCGTTTCGTCCGGGGCCGCCCGTGACCGAGCCGCCCGGATGAGTGGTGCCGCCGGTCTGATAGAGCCCGGGAATCGGCATGCGGTGCTGCGCCCACCCGGGCGCTGGGCGCAGCGGGCCGCTGTGCGCCAGCGAGCGGTCGCCGCCGTGGAACGTTCCGCGCCACATGTGCGGATTGGAGCGCTCGAGGTCGGGCGGAGCGACGATCAGCTGAGCGAGGATCGTCTCGTCGGTCAGGTTGGGCGCGGCGCGGCGCAGATGGGCCAGGTGGGCCTCGGCGATCTCCTCGCGGAGCCGCTCCCACGCCTCCGGTCCGCCGCCGGGGTCGTAAGGCTGCGTCCCGAGCACCTTGACCGTATGGTGACCCGCGGGCGCGCGCGACGGGTCCGCGATGGTCGGCGTTGGAAACAGAAGCCAGGCGCCGTCCCGCACGAGCCGTCCCTCCTTCACGTCGCGGCCCATCTGCACGATCTGCTCGGGCCAGCCCGCGACGCCGGCGGAGACCGCTGTGAGCTCGGTTCCGTCGTGGTGGGTGTACCGCGGCGGTTCGCTCGTCAGGTAGTGCGCGGCGAAGGCCGCCACGCCCGGGTCGTACGTGTCGATTCCGTAGAGGAAGTCCTCGCCCCAGGCCTCGGGTGGCGCCATCCGCACGAGATGCTTGACGTGGATCGTTGACAGCACGGCCTCGCTGGCGAGGTGCTGCTCGCCGTCCTCCGTCCGCACTCCCACGCAACGACCATCCTCGAGCACGAGCGAGACGACGCGGCGGTCACACAGCAGCTCACCCCCGCCTTCCTCGATCACCTCGACGAGCCCCCGGACGAGCTCGCCCGAGCCGCCGCGCGGGATCGTCCAGCTCCGGCGCTGGCGTCCGAACACGATCGAGTAGGCGAGCAGGCCCGAGCCCGCAGAGTCAACCGGCTGGGCGGTCTGGAACGCCATCCACAGCATGAACGCCTGGATGTGACGAGTCGTGAACTCGTGGCGGACCACGTCGTTGGCGCTGAACGTGGCCCGGCGCATCCACCTGAGCCCGCCCGGCCGGCCCGCGAGCACCTGCTCGAGAGTTGGCCCGAACCCGACGGGAGTAAAGCGCTGGCGGGTGATCACGTCCTTGATTGCGTCGTATTCGGCGAGCAGCTTCCGGTATGCATCGGCGTCTGTAGGAGAAAAACGACCGATCTCCTCGCAGGTGCGCTCGACGTCGAGCCACATCGTGAGCGACTCTCCGTCGGGGAAGACGACGTGAGCCACCGGATCGGGCTCGAGATAGGTCAGTCCGTGTTCGGAGATCAGCCCCAGCTCATCGTTGACCAGCAGCGGGTTGGTCTGAATCAGGGTGTGGCCGGTCGAGCACGAGTCGAGCGTGTATCCGGGCAGTAGCGACTCCTCGGAGGCGACGCCACCTCCCGGTAGGGCGCGCGCGTCGAGGACGCGGCAGCGATAGCCGGCGCGGGTCAGGTAGGCGGCGGCGATCAGGCTGTTGTGACCGGCGCCGGCGACAACGACATCGGCCGTCATGATCCCGCCGCGTCCGCTGAAACGGCGCCTCCCAGGTACAGCGCGCCGATCTCGGGATGCTCGAGCACCTCCCGCCCCGAGCCGGTGAGCCGCACAATTCCGTTCTCGAGCACGACCCCGTGCGAGCTCAGCCTGAGCCCCGCGCGCGCGTTCTGCTCGACGAGGAGGATCGTCTTGCCCTGCCCGTGCATCGTCTCGATCATTTCGAACACGACGTGGCGGACCTGCGGATCGAGGCCCATCGACGGTTCGTCGAGAATGATCAGCGACGGGTCGAGCATCAGGCAACGGGCGAACTCGACCAGGCGCTGCTGACCGCCGGAGAGGCTTCCGGCCTTCTCGTCGGCGCGGTCGCGGACGATCGGATAGAGCTCCTCGACCGCCTGAAGGCGCTTGTTCACGAGCGCCTTGTCGTCGAGCGTGAACGCGCCCATCTCGACGTTCTCGTGCACGGTCATCTGCGGGAACAGGCTGTGTGCCTGAGGTACCTGGGCAATCCCGAGGTCGAGGATCTGGCGGGGCGAGAGCCGCGAGATCACCCGTCCCTGGAAACGGATCTCACCCTCCCGTGCCCGCAGCAGCCCGCTGATCGTCGAAAGCAGGGTCGACTTCCCGGCGCCGTTGGGCCCAACGATGCAGGTGATGCCGCCTTCGGGCACGTCAAAGCTGACCCGCTTGAGGATGTCGCCACCGCCGTAGCCGGCGGTCACGCCCCGGATGCTCAGCAGCGGGTCCGGGCCGATGCGCGCGGGCGGCTTGGTCTCGATCGCGGGTCGCGTGTGGATCGGGCGCCGATCTTTGACCAGGTTCTGTTGAGTCGCCTCGTCATCCTCACCGCCGAGATAGGCATCGAGGACCGCCGGATTGGAACGCACCTCCTCCGGGCTCCCGCTGATCAGTGGGGTGCCCTGGCTGAGAACGGTCACCCGATGGCACAGGTTCATCACGAACTCCATGTTGTGCTCCACGACCAGGAACGTCTTGCCAGCCGCGTTGAGCTCCTTGATCCGATCAGCCAGGTGAGTGATCAGCGTTGGGTTGACCCCTCCGGCGGGCTCGTCGAGCAGAAGCACATCCGGATCGGCGACCAGCAGCGAGGCGAGCTCGAGCAGCTTGCGCTGGCCGTACGAGAGCGTCCCGGCGGGCTCGTGCGCGAGGCGCGCGATGCCCACGAACTCGAGCAGCTCCATCGCCCGGCGCTTCTCGGCGGGCGAGCCGGCGACTCGGAGCACGGTCCGAATCCAACCTTCGTTGCGCTGCGTGGCGACGAGCATGTTCTCGAGCACCGTGATGCGCGCGAAGATCCTGGTCAGCTGGAACGTGCGCCCGACGCCGAGCCCGAACACGCGCTCGGGCTTGGCGTTTGTGATCTCGGCGCCGTCGAAGTGCACCTCGCCGTCCTGGATCCGCTCGTAGCCGGTGATCACGTTGAACAGCGTTGTCTTGCCCGAGCCGTTCGGGCCGATCAGACCGTGGATTGCTCCTTTGTCGACCTTGATGTGGCAGTCCGCCAGCGCGTGTACGCCGCCGTAGGCCTTCGAGACGCCCGATGCCTCGAGCAGCGCGCTCACTGCGCCACCCCCGCCACGCCGCTGCGAACCGAGGGCTCGGTCGAGGGATCTGATTGTTTGGCGGACCGCGCCCGCCGGTCGCGGATGACCTCTGTGATGGTCGGGATGACGCCGCGTGGCAGCAGCAGGATGACGGCCAGAAACAGGACGCCGTAGGCGATCAGGTAGGTCCCCGTGCCGGAGATGCTCTGGGTCAGGTACTGCTGAAGCGACTCCAGGACCAGCGCTCCCAGCGGCGGCCCGAGCAGCGTGCCGATGCCGCCGAGGAAGGCCATCAAAGCGAGCGAAATATCGAATAGCGGGTCGAACGCGAACTGCGGGAAGATCTGGCCGAGGAAGTAGAAGTAGAGCCCGCCGACCATCCCTACGGGGAACGCGGAGAGCACGAATGCGGCCAGCTTCACCCGCCCTGTCTTCACGCCGAGGCCGCGGGCGCGATCCTCGTCATCGCGGATCGCGAGCAGTTGCAGACCGAACCGCGAGCGGCGCACGCCCCACGACAGCACGATCGTGAACACCAGGATCACGAGCGCCACGTAGTAGAACGGCTGGTTGTAGTTGGCAGCGGTGAACGGGGCAATCGGCAGCAGGATCCCCGACGTGCCTCCCGTGAACCCGAAGTTGAACGCGGCCAACTGGAAGATGAAGAAGATCGCGATCGTGACCACTACGAACGTGTGGCGGCGGGTGCGCAGGGCGATCAGCCCCACCGGGACCGCGATCGCCGCGGCAACCAGGCCGCCGAACGGCAGCAGCGCAAACACGTCCCAGCCGCCCTTGAAATGCCAATCGCGCGCGGCCAGCGCGACCGCGTAACCGCCACATCCAAAGAACACGGCATGGCCGAGCGCGAGGTAGCCCGAGTAGCCGCTGAAGATGTTCCACGCCGTGGTCGCGACCATGAAGATCAGCGCAAATACGGCGATCGACGTCGCGGTCGGATCCTTCGTGATCAGCGCCGGGAACGTCGCGAACACGAAGCCGACGCCGGCGATTACCGCGACGGCGCCCGCGCGCCGCAGGCCGGCGCTCATTGCGCCCGGATGGCCGATGACCCGAACAGTCCCTGCGGCCTGAACGAGAGCACGATCACGAGCGCCGCGAAGTAAACGACCGGCGCCCAGGTCGGCGACCACGCGACAGCGACCACGTCGTTGATCACGAGCAGAAACACCGCGGCGGCCATCGCCCCGCCGATGCTGCCCATGCCGCCGAGGATCACGATCGCGAGCAGCCGCGAGATCAGGTCGTACCCGCTGTCGGGGTTGAACGCGTTGGTCGCGCCGAACACCATGCCGCCGACGGCCGTGACCGCCACTCCGATCCCCACGGCGATCGTGCGGGTACGGCTGACGTTGATGCCGATCAGATCGGCGGCGGTCCGGTTCTGAAGCGAGGCACGCACCGCACGCCCGAACTTCGTGCGGTACAGCATCCAGTAGAGGACCACGAGAAGCGCGACCGCGAGCGCGAAGCCGATCAGATAGATGTACGGCAGGTAGAAGCCGAGCACGTACACCGAGCTGTCCACATACGACGCGTGGAGCTGGACGTAGTCGACGCCGTAGACCGCGCTGAGGACGCCCTCGATCAGGATCGCCACCGCGAACGTGACCAGGATCGACATCCCAATCCGGTCCTGCTCACGCAGGCGGCGCATGAACAAGAACTCGAGCGCTACTCCGACCACGAACATCACCGGAATCGTGATCAGTAGCCCGGGCAGCAGCCCGATGCCGTAGCGGGTCGAGAGGGAGTAGCTCAGGTACGCGCCCAGTACGACCATCACCCCCTGGGCGATGTTGATGATGTCCATCACGCCGAAGATCAGCGTGAGGCCGGCGGCCATCAGTGCATAGACGCCGCCGGTCAGGACACCGTCAACGACCGCCTGCAGTAGGGCTGTGCTCGACACCCTCCGGCTAACCCTTCCAGGCCGGCTTCGGGTAGACCGGCGGCTTACTACCGGCCGTCGAAGCCGGCAGGGTCTGTACCAGGTTGCCGTTCTGCCACTGGAAGGTCAGCGTTTTCTGGGCGGTGTTCTGTCCCAGCCCGTTGAACGTCACCGGCCCCTGGACGCTGTCCATAGTCGCGCCGCTGTGCAGGTAGGCAATGATCTTGCTGTTGTCGAGGCTGTGCGTCGCGTTGACCGCCTGAGCGAGCACCTGACCCACCGAGTAAGCCTCCGCGACGTCCGCGTTGATACCAGACGCCGTGCCGCCGTACTTCGCGATGTACTCCCGGACCATCTGCTGGCTGTCGGGCTTCTGAAAGCCGGGAAACCAACCGTTCGGGACGAAGATGCCGTTCTCGTTGCCTGGGCCCACGGCCTTCACGAAGGTGGCACCCTGATCGGGTCCGGCGGTCGCGATGAACGCCTTGGGGTTGTAGTGCTGCTGGATGAACGCGTGAACGAACGCCGACACCGTCGGCACGTCGACCGAGCCCAGCACCATCGCCTCGGCATGCGTCGAGGCAACCTGACCGGCGATCGCGGTGTAGTCCGTGACCTCCATCGGTATCACCTTGTTGTACACGGTCTTCACGCCCGCATTCTGGAGAATCTTCTGCGCCTCCGGGATCTGCGGCTGCGTGAAGGGGTCGTTGACGGTTGCGTACGCAGCAGTCTTCGGCCGTTGACTGGCAGGCATGGAGGCGATCCAATTCGCCCACGTGACGAGGTTGAGTGTGACCGGGACCGACACGTCGAAGACGTTGTGTAGGCCCTCGGTGAACACCGCCGGCGCGCCGCCCGCACCCTCGACGAACGCGTATCCGTAGCGGGCAGCGACCCGCGCCGACGGTGCGGTCAGGAGCGTCGAGAACGGACCGAATACGAGCGGAACCTTGTCCGAGCCGATCAGCGTGTTGTAGTTCGTGACCACCTGGGCCGGGCTCGAGGCGTCCGAGAGCACCTTCAGCTGGATCGGGTGTCCCATCAGCCCGCCCTTGGCGTTCTGGTCGTGGACCCAGAGCTCATAGCCCTTCTGGAACGCCTGCCCGTCGGCCGAGAAGTCGCCCGAGAGCGAGAGCGAGGTTCCGATCGTGATCGGGCTCGCAGACTTGCTGCCGCTACTGCTCGAGCCGCCGCTGCTGGTGCTGGAGCTACTGGAACCGCCGCATGCGGCGAGCAATGCGGCGGCGCCAACAGCGAAGCCCGCCATCACGCACCTGCGAAAGACCTTCATCGCCCTCTCCTCGCTTCGGATATGTGGGTCGCTACCTGGAGCATCCGATCGACGTGATCTCGAGCGGTGGGTGGTACTCGCTCGAGACTCAGCGTTGGCTGCCGGCCCTTGGGGGCAAGCAAGCCCACTCCGCCTGGACCGGCGGGAATCCGCGGGCCAGAACTTCGCGAACGTGTTGACCAGGAGCCCAGCATGCGCGCGCCGCTGCAATCGTTTGCACCACCCTAATGCGATCGTCTGCGGCCGTCAAGTGCAAACGTGTGCAACGGATTAAGGCGGCGGCGTCTCGGCGACGCCCTGCGTGGCGAGCCAGTGCTGCTGCCCGAGCATGATCGCGATGCTGGAGCCGAGCTCGACGAGTTCTGGCTCGGTGAATCCGTCGTGGACGCGCCGCCAGAGGTCGTCGTCGGCGCGCGCGGAGTCCCCGGCGATCGCGTTGGCCCATTCGAGGGCGACGCGCTGGCGTTCGTCTGTTGAGTCGGTTGCGTCGCTGTGGCCGGCGAGGTACCGAGCGCAGAGCTGCTTGAGCTGGGCTCGACGACGCCTGACTCGAGAACCTTGGCGCGGGTTTCCCGGTAGACCTCGAGAACGGGTGCGAAGGCGTGGCGCGCTATCCGGAGACAGCGCCCGCCACGTGTGTGGGTGCCTCGCCCCAGAGCTGCTCGAGGCGATAGTACTCGCGCGTGTCGGGCGTGAACACGTGGACGACGACGTCGAGGTAGTCCATCAGGATCCAGCGTCCCTGCGTCAATCCCTCGACCCGGCGGGGCAACAACCCGTGCTCGGACTTCATCCCTTGGTGGATCGCGTCGTGGATCGCCTTGGTCTGTCGATCGGTGCGGCCACTGCAGATCACGAAGTAGTCCGTGTAGCCGATGATCCCGCGGAGGTCGAGTTGAACGATGTCCAATGCCTTGCGGTCCGACGCGTATGCGGCCGTTGCCGCCGCGATCTCCTCGGGCGTCATTCTTCTGTACTACCTCCATACAGTTGGTTGTCCCGGATATAGGCGGCCACGGCGTCCGGGACGATGTACCGGATCGGCTGACCCGCTCTCACCCGACGTCGTATCTCGGTCGAGGAGAGATCGATCGTCGGCATGGGGAAAAACGTCGCCCGACCCCCTCCCGGCAACCGCTCCAGCGCGCCTTCGATCTGCGCTCTGGTCGTGCCCGGCCGCTCGGCGATCGCCAGGGTGCTTAGCGAAAGGACCTTCTCGGGCTCGTGCCAATCGGGTAAGCCCGCGGCGATGTCGCCGCCGAGGATCAGGAACAGCTCGCTATCCGGTGCTTTCGAGGTCAGTTCGTCAAGGGTATCGACCGTGTACGACGGCCCGGCCCGGACCACCTCGACGTCCGAGACCGTGAACCGTTCATCCCCTCGCACCGCCAGCCGGCACAGCTCCAGCCGGTGCTCGACTCCAGGTTCGTCCTCGACGGGCTTGTGCGGTGGTATCCGGGCAGGAACGAACATCACTCGATCGAGACGCAGGTGAAGGTACGCCTCCTGGGCGCTGACGAGGTGACCAAGATGTGGCGGGTTGAACGTACCGCCGAGGATCCCGAGCCGCACGGGGTTAGCGGATGTGGCCCGCGCCCTCGACCAGGTACTTGAAGGTGCACAGCTCCCGCAGGCCGATCGGCCCGCGAGCGTGGAGCCGCTGCGTCGAGTTGCCGATCTCGGCCCCCATTCCAAATTCACCACCGTCGGTGAAGCGCGTCGAGGCGTTCACGTACACGCACGCCGCGTCGACGCCCAGCTGGAACGCGCGGGCCGAGTCGGTGTCGTGCGTCACGATGGCTTCGGAGTGCCCGCTGCCGTGGGCGTTGATGTGGGCGATCGCCTCGTCCGTGCTGTCGACGACGCCGACGGCCATCTCCAGGGCCAGGTACTCCGTGTCCCAGTCTTGCGCCGTGGCCGCGTCGATCGGAACCCCGGGGGCCGCGCCGCGAGCGCGCTCGTCGCCGTGGAGCGTCACCCCGGCGTCGCTGAGCGCGCCCAGGGCCATGGGCAGGAATTGATCGGCGACGTCGGCGTGCACGAGCAGTGTCTCGGCGGCGTTGCAGACGCCGGGTCGTTGCAGCTTGGCGTTGAGCACGATCGCCCGCGCGTCGTCGAGATCGGCGCTGGCATCGACGTATACGTGGCAGTTGCCGGAGGCGGCGTAGATCACGGGCACGGTCGCGACTCCCTTCAGCGCGGCCTTAAGTCCCTCGCCGCCACGCGGGATGATCAGGTCGACGATGCCGGTCTGCGTCGCCAGCTCGGCGAGCTCCTCCCGGCCGCCGCCGGCCACGAGCGACAGCGCGCCGTCGGGCAACCCGGCGCCTGTGGCGGCCTCCGCGGCGACGCTCGCCAGCACGGCATTCGAGTGGGCAGCCGAGCTCGACCCCCGCAGCACGATCGCGTTGCCCGATTTCAGGCACAGCGCCGCGGCGTCGATCGTCACGTTCGGCCGCGCCTCGTAGACGACCGCGACCACGCCGAGCGGGACGCGGACCTTCCGCACGTCGAGCCCGTTGGCCAGCCGTGAGCCACCGATCACCTCCCCGACGGGATCGGGGAGGGCCGCGATCTTCCGCACGCCGGCGGCGATGTCCGCGACCCGTCGCTCGTCCAGCGCCAGCCGATCGAGCAGCGCCGGCGAGAGCCCGCTCGCGCGGCCCGCCTCGAGATCGCTGCCGTTTGCAGCGAGGATCTCCGGGGTGCGGTCGAGCAGGGCGACCGCGATCGCCTCGAGCGCGGCATCCTTGACGCCGGAGTCCAGCGTGGCGAGGACGCGCGACGCGCGCTTCGCGGCGGCGCAGGTATCGGCGACCGATGCGGTGGTCGTGGCCATCTGGGCTACAGATTACGCGAGCACGAAGTAGTCCCTGTGGACCGCTTCCTCGCTGGCCCGGGGCAGCACCCCGCGGACATCGGCCGACTTCATGCCGAGCACCTTGCGAAGCTCGGGCGCCGAGTAGTTGCAGATGCCCTTGCCGACCGCCTCGCCGTCGTGCGCGACCTCGACCGCGTCCCCCGCGTCGAAGGCGCCCACGACCTCGACGATGCCCACCGGCAGCAGGCTGGTCCCGCCCTCCCGCAGCGCCCGCGCCGCCCCGGCGTCGACCAGCACCCGGCCGCGGACCGGCTTGGCGTACTTCAGCCACAGCTTGAAGCTCGAGTACCGCGCCGCCTGGGCCGCGAACCTGGTGCCGACGGGCTCGCCCGCGGCGGCCGCCAGAATCGTCCCGGGCTCGAGACCGCTCGCGACGACGGTCGGGATTCCGGCGGCCGTCGCCATCTCAGCCGCCACCACCTTCGAGCGCATCCCGCCGGAACCGAGCGGCGAGGTCGTGTGGCCGATGTCGAGGCCGTCGAGCGCGTCGAACCGCTCGACGCTGGAGATCAGCTCCGCCTCGATGTCCGCGCGCGGGTCCGACGTGAACAGGCCCTCCGCGTCGGTCAGCATCACCAGCAGCTCGGCCCCGAGCAGGATCGCTACCTGCGCGGCGAGGAAGTCGTTGTTTCCGAACGAGATCTCATCGGTCGTCGTCGTGTCGTTCTCGTTGATGACCGGCACGAGCCGCCAGTCGAGCAGCTTGCTGAGGGTCTGGCGGGCGTTGAGGTAGTGCGTCCGGGCGCTCATGTCGAAGAACGTCAGCAGCACCTGGGCGCTGGCGACCCCACGCGCGCGGAGCAGCTCGTCGTAGACCTGGTAGAGCTTGCCCTGTCCGACCGCGCTGGCGGCTTGCAGCTCGTCGATCGCCCGCGGCCGCAGCGGAATTCCCATCACGCCCATGCCGCGCGCGATCGCTCCGCTGGTGACCACGATCGGAGAGCGATCGGTCCGGTGAAGCTCGCTCAGCTGATCGCAGATCCCGCCGAGCACGTCGATCCGCACCTCGCCGCGTTCATCGGCGACGATGCTGGACCCGAGCTTGATGACGAGACAGCTCATCGCGCGGAGGTTAAAGGGCGCGGCCTGCGGGGCCGCGCCCTGTTTTATCTCGGCCTAGTCGTGCTTACGCCCCGGGCACCATGGGTTCCGCGGGACTCCCTTGCACGGGTTCGGCATCGTCTTCAGGCCCTTCGGCAGCCGGTGCATCACGACCGCGGTCCGGCGCGGGTAGTGATCGCCTGATTGGCACCCGAACGGCGGGAGGCTGACCTGGGAGTCGCACAGAACCTCGTCGAGGAACGGCACATTGATGTTCGGGGCAACCGAGCTCGTTGTGCACGTGGGACTCGCCTGCTCCAGCTTCACCGCCTCCGGCGTGAGGCTACCCGCGGTGTCGGTGTTGCCGCGGAAGCAGTCGCTCGGATGCGTCTCCAAGTTCAGCTGATCGAAATCGCCATTCGTGGGATTTCCGTATCCGCCGTCGTGGCTGAACGTGTTGTTCAGGATCGCGTCACCCCACTCGTCGTACAGACAGCTCCCCTGGCCGAGAAGCGGCGAGTTCAGCGTCCCGCCCGTGCACGGCGGGCCGCTGTCGGGATACGAGACCAGGGCGACGCCCCAGGCGTTGTTGCGTACGAAGCGATTGTCCATGACCGTGTCGTTGCGGCCGCCGGAGATCGTCATTCCCGTCCCGACCGGTCCGGCCGCCGCGGACCCCGCTGACGGAACGTTCGGGTTGTTGTTGTCGTGGACGTAGTTGTGCATGAACACCCAGCATGAGTTGGTGTGGGTGATCTTGCTGACGCCGTTGTTCGGACAGGCACCGTTCTGCGGCGGCGGGTTGTCGCCGTTCTGGCTGTTGGTGTCGAACCCGTCCTCGTTGTTGTCGAACTGCGAGTTCTTGACCACCAGCGAGCCGCCTGAGTTCGAGCCCGAGTAGCCGAGCGCGTTGTATTCGCCCCAGGCGTGGTTGACCGTCTGGTTGCACTGCTGCTGGCAGGCGCCGATGTAGTACCCCGAATCGTTGAAGTTGCTCGCGTACGTCTGATTCCAGGTGCCGCCGTCCCAGTCGCTGGAGAAGATCCCGTACTCGGCCGCCGTCGTCTCGTCCTTGAAATACGTGCTGGTCGCGGTCAGGTACGAGCCCTGGAAGCCCCAGCCGCCGATCGTCGCGCTGCCGGCGCCACCGTTCCACCAGATCTCGTTGCCGGTCTGGCCGTCGCCGCCCGAGCCTCCGAGGAAGTTGCACGCGGTCAGGTTCTGCACCCACACGTTGTTGGCCTTCCAGACCACGATCCCGTTGAGCCCGAGCGCTCCGCCCTTGCCCGCCGACCCGAAACTCTGCGAGGCCTGTTTCGTGCTGCACCGGCCCGAGCCCGGCTTGGTGCCGTCGATCACGACCTTGTTGCGGTTCATACCCCGCAGCTTCAGGTTGGGGGTCGTGATCAGCACCGCCGCCGGTGTGTCGGCCGCCCCCTTGGGAGCACGGACCGACGTCGTCTTGTAGTCACCGGGGGCCACCAGGATCCAGTCGCCGGGCTTTGCCGCGTTGACCGCCGCCTGCACCGACTTGAACTGGCCGTGAATCCCCTTATAGGTACCGACCCTCAATACCCTCGCGCCGGCTGCCGGCACGATCGCGATGACCGCCCCGGTGACCATGGCGAGGATGGCTACTCTGCGCATCCTTCGTCCTTTCGATCCATCTTTCCCAATCCGGCCAGCGGCGCGATGCTACACGCTGGGATCTAGTTCGAACGCCACCCCCGCGATCTCGACGTCGTCGCCCGGCTCGAATCCCTCGGCCTCGAGCGCGTCGATCACGCCGATGCCGCGCAGCCGGCGCTCGAGGTGCGCGAGCGCATCCTCGTTGTCGAGGTCGTAGCGCGCCACAAGGCGCTCGACCCCCTTCCCGGTGACGCGATAGCTCCTCTCGGCGAGGCGCTCGACGCGATACGCACGTGGCGCGGCAGGGCGAAAGACACGGTGCTCGGCGAGTTCGGTGGGTTGGCCATTCTCGCGCGTCCGCGGCGCCCCGTCGTCCTCTTGCACGGCGGGAGTGCTGATCGGCACAACGTTCAGCAGGGTGCGCGCCAGCTCCGGAAGACCCTCGCGGGAGACCGAGGACGTGAGGATCACCGGCACGTCTTCGCCCAAGCGCAGGCGCCACTCGTCGCGCTGGGCCTCGGCCGTGGCGGCGTCCACCAGGTCGACCTTCGAGAGCGCCAGAACGCGCGGGAGCGCCGCCAGACGCGGGTCGTGAAGCGCGAGCTCGCGCTCCACGATCGCGTGGTTCTCGACCGGGTCCGATCCATCGAGCGGTTGGATGTCGAGGACGTGAACGAGCGCCCGCGTCCGCTCGACGTGCGCGAGAAACTCATGTCCCAAGCCGGCGCCGGCGCTCGCGCCCTCGATCAGCCCCGGGATATCGGCGATCACGAGCTGCCGGTCATCGGCCTCGAGCGTTCCGAGCACCGGCTCGAGCGTGGTAAATGGATAATTCGCGACCTTCGGATGAGCGCGCGTCAGGCGCGCCAGGAGTGAGGACTTGCCGGCGTTCGGAAGACCGACCAAGCCGACGTCGGCCAGCAGTTTCAACTGCAACGAAACCCAGCCTTCATCGCCGGCCAGGCCCCGCTCGGCAAACCGCGGCGTCTGATGGGTCGGGCCCGCGAATCGCTTGTTCCCGCGGCCGCCGGGACCTCCCCGCGCCACCAGCGCCCGCTGCCCGGGTCTGACGAGGTCGAACCGGGTTCCGTCGGCCTCGACCAGCACCTGCGTGCCGGGCGGGACCGAGATCTCCAGGGTCTCACCGTCGGCGCCATGCCTCAGCGAGCCCTGTCCGTGCCCGCCCCGCTTCGCCTTGAAATGGGCGCTGCGGCGGAAGCTTTCGAGATCGCGCAGCGAGTCCTCGCACACGAGCACCACGTCCCCGCCCCGACCTCCATCGCCACCGTCGGGGCCGCCCTTCGGAACGTGGGCCTCGCGCCGGAAGCTCAGGCAGCCGTTGCCGCCGGCGCCGGCCTTGACGTGGATGCGAGCACGATCTTGCATGCTCAGAGTCTGGCTCAAGACTCGCGGCGGGGTTTTGCGGCAGACTTTCGCGCTCGATGCCCGACCCAGTGTTCCTGATCACCGGCGCCTCGAGCGGCATCGGCGCCGCGACCGCCCGCCATGCGGCCGGCCAGGGCTACCGGATCGTCCTCGCCGCTCGCTCCGTCGACCGGCTCGCCGACCTCGCGGACGAGCTCGGTGGGGACGCGTACGCGCTCGCGGTCCGCTGCGACGTGACCGAGTGGGAGCAGCAGGAGGAGATGGTGCAGCGCGCGATCGAGCGCTTTGGCCGCCTCGACGTCGTCTTCGTCAACGCCGGATTCGGCGCCAAGCGCGGATTTCTCGAGGAGTCCCCGGAGTTCTGGCGGTCGATGGTCCTGACCAATGTCTATGGGGCGGCGTTGACGATCCGCGCCACGTTGCCCGCGGTGAGGGAGGCACGCGGCCACTTCGTGCTCACCAGCTCGGTCGCCGGCCGCCGCGCGCTCCCGGGATCGCTGTACTCGGCGACGAAGTGGGCGGTGACCGCGATGGGCGAGGCGCTGCGCCAGGAGATGGCCGACACCGGCGTCCGGGTGACGTTGATCGAGCCGGGGATGGTGGACACGCCGTTCTTCGACAACCCCGTCTCGGGCGTGTTGGGGGCCGACGACGTGGCACGGGCTGTGATGTTCGCCGTCTCCCAACCGGCGCACGTCGACGTCAACGAAATCCTGGTCAGGCCGACGGCGCAGAACGACTAGGGGTCCGGTCCGCTCACGCGAGTCCGAGCAGCCTTCGGAGGTCCGTGGCGACGAGCCGTGCCTGCGTCGCGACCTGCGCCCACGTGTAGCGGACGACCGTGAACCCGCCGGCGCGCAGCTGGAGGTCACGTGCGTGGTCGCGCTCTAGCTGCGCCGGCGTGCGATGGCCGCGATGGCCGTCGACTTCGACTACCAGCCGGCGGTCGAACCAGACCGCGTCGACTAGCCACCCTTCGAGCATCACGTTGATCGCGGGGATGGGAATGCGGTGGCGCTCGCACAAGGCGAGGAGCGCGTTCTCGAGCTCGCTGCGGGTGAAGGCATACGCCGGCTCGTGGCGCTTCAGCGCCCGGCGAAGCACTCGGCTGCCGGGGCGGCCACGCCCGAGCACGTGCTCCACCGCCTCGAGGTCCAGCAGATCGAGGTAATCGGCCTCGGCGAGTGCGTGGCGGACGCGGTCTGGCGAGGCGGTGGCGGCGTAGTCGAGGAGCGCCTGCGCGACCACCGTGATCGGGAGACGGTTATGCCATGTCCGGTCGAGCTCACGCCGGTCGTGTACTCGGACATCTGGCAAGGAGACACACCGCCGGCTCGTGCTGATCTCGATCGCCCGCGGACGACGGTCGATCAAGGTGAACCACCACGCCGCCGTGGCGTGACTGAGCATCGCGCCGGGACCCACGTAGAGCAGTGCGGCCGCGAGATCAGCCTCGACGCTTGGTGCCCGATGTCCGACCGCGTAGACGGCGGGCAAGTCAGGGTGGAGATAGCCGCTGCGGCTCCACCGGGCGATCGTCGTGTTGCTCACGCCGATGCGGACAAGCTGGTCGGTGCTGATCCGGCCGAATTGGCGCTCGGCCAGGCGACTCACGCGAACTTTGGCGTTCTTGTCCCACCCCCCGTTAGAAGAACGCCAAAGTTCGCTCACCCGAGCAGTCTGTCCGCCACCCGTGTGACGGAACAAGACGCGGGTGTAACAAATTGGGCTTAGCTGGCGTCTTCGCCGGGCACGACCGAGATCACCCGGCCGCGGCGGCCACGGGTGAACTCAACGGTTCCCGCGGAGCGGGCGTAAATCGTGTCGTCCCTGCCGATGCCGGCGCCGTCGCCCGGCTTGAACCGGGTCCCGCGCTGGCGGACGATGATCTCGCCGCCCGTCACGGCCTGACCCGCAAACACCTTCACGCCGAGGCGCTTGGCGTTCGAGTCACGGCCGTTCCGCGACGAGCCCAGACCTTTCTTATGAGCCATTGCCGCTCTCCGATGTGGGGGTACCGGCGGCCGCGGCCTCCTCGGCTCCGGACGACCCGGGGGCGCCCTTCGACGCCGCGGCGTCCTCGGCTCCCGCCGCGTCGGGGGTGTCCTTCTTGGCCGTCGCCCGCTTCCGGCGCGCCGCCAGCTTGATATCCGTGACCTCCAGGCGCGTCAGCTCCTGGCGATGGCCGGTGCGGCGCTTATAGCCCCGCTTGGGCTTGAACTTCACGATGCGCAGCTTGGGGCCACGCTCGTGCCCGACGACGCGAGCTTGGACGGTCACCTGCGACAGGCGGTCCGAGTCGACGACCTCGGACCCGTCCACGTACAGCAGCGGCTGGAGCTCGACCTTCGCCCCTTCGTCAACGGGCAGCCGTTCGACGAGCAGGGACTGGCCCTTCTCGACGCGGTACTGCTTGCCGCCAGTTTTCACGATTGCGTAGGACATGATCAATCAGAGGCCGAGGCCGACTCTGCCTTTGCACCGGAACGGCGCCGTCCGCCTCTGCGGCCGCGGCGCCGAGGCTTTGATTCTAGGCCATCATCCGATTCGTCCGTGGAGCCGTGGTTTCCGTCGGCTCCGGAGGCCGGCACATCGACGAGCGAGGCGCGCGCCGACGTCCGCCCCACCTCCTCGATCCGCACGAGGTGCTTCTCGCCGACATAGGGCGTGCCGCCGGTGACGGAGATGATGTAGCCGTCGACCTTCGCCACCGCGTCGCCCGGGCTGTACATGTGCGGCTCGACGATCTCGACGTGCACCTCTTCGCCCTCGCGGAACGGCAGGGCACGCTCGAGCACCTGGTCGCGGTCGCCCTCGAGCAGCACCTCGAAGTGATCGAGCGGCAGCCCCTCCGAGCCTTCGAACACGAACCACTTGTGCGTCTGTTCTTCGATCGTGTGCAGCACCCGGCCCTCGTTGGCGGTGAACTCGGCGCTGACGCGCGGGTTCATCTGGATCAGCAACGCCTCGGCCGAGGTGTGCTTCGCGAGGTCCCGCATCCGGCGCTCGAACTCGTTCGCGATCGTCTCCTCGGACTTGATCACGCCCTCGCCGTGGCACGTGGGACACGGGCGGGTCATGATCTCGCGGACCCCGTCGGTCACGTTCTGGCGCGTCATCTCCACGAGTCCCAACGGCGAGATCTCCACCACGAACGTCTTCGTCCGGTCCTCGTCGAGCGCCTTTCGCAGGGTCTTCAGGACGGCGTCTCGATTCCGGGCCCGGGCCATGTCGATGAAGTCGATGACGATGATCCCGCCGATGTCGCGGAGCCTTAGCTGTCGCACGACCTCGTCCGCGGCCTCGAGGTTGGTCTTGGTGATCGTGTCCTCGAGCCTCGCGCCGCGTCCACGACCGATGAACGACCCCGAGTTGACGTCGATCACGGTCAGCGCCTCCGCGTAGTCGATGATCAGGTAGCCGCCGCTGGGGAGATCGACGCGCCGGGAAAGCGTGGAATCGAGCACCTGCTCCACCCCGAATGCCTCGAACAGCGGGGTGTCCTCCTCCCAGAGCTCGACGTGGTCGACGAGCTCGGGCGCGGTCCGGGAGAAGAACGACACGAGGCGGTGGTGCTGCTTCGGGTCATCGACGATCGCGCGCTCAAATTCCTCGGAGTAGATGTCGCGCACGACGCGGACCGAGAGATCGGCCTCCTGGAAGACGAGCGCCGGAGCGCGGCTCTCGGCGACTCGCTTCTGGAGCACCTCGTTCAGCTTGAACAGATACAGGAGCTCGCGCTCGAGATCGGCGCGCTTGGCGCCCTGAGCGGCGGTGCGGATGATCGCGCCGGCGCCCTGCAGATCGAGCTTCGCCGCCTCCTTGCGGAGGCGGTCGCGCTCCTTATCATCGAGTCGGCGCGAGACGCCGATGCCTTCGCCGTACGGCGCGAGGACCATGTACCGGCCGGCGATCGTCAGATCCATCGAGAGGCGCGCGCCCTTGGTCTTGAGCGGATCCTTGACCACCTGGACGACGACTTCCTGGCCTGGCTTGAGCATGTCGCTGATCTGCCGGGCCTCGCGTCCGGAGCCGCGGCCCCGGCGCGGAGTCTCGACCCCGGGCAGGACGATCTCGTCGACGTGCAAGAACCCGTTCTTCTCCAGGCCGATGTCGACGAACGCGGCTTCCAGCCCGGCGAGGACGTTGTCCACGCGGCCCTTGTAGATATTCCCCACGATCGAGCGGGATCCGCGTCGCTCCACGTAGAGCTCGGCGACCTGGTACCCCGCTCCCGGGGTGGTTGTCTTACGGCGCCGGCGTCCTGATCCCGAGCCGGCCTTTCGCTGAGGGACGGTTCCCGTCGCCTCCATTAGCGCGACGCGGGTCTCTCCCCGATCGACGCTTACTAAAACTTGCTTCTTCAATTGACTTAGTCCTTTGTGAGTTTCGCGCCCGGCGCCTCGAAGGCGGCGCGGGCGTTAGAGATGGCGCCCGGCGCCAGCCAACCGGCGGCGCGAGCGATACAGACGGCGCCCGGCGCCAGCCAACCGGCGGCGCGAGCGATACAGATGAAGCCGGGCGCCAGCCAACCGGCGGCGCGGGCGATCGACACTGATCTGGGCGGGTGCGCGCAGCGGCGCAAACATCGCCGCCCCTGGGCGAGGCGAGATCGATCACGAAACTAGTGCCCGTCCCTTTCCTGCGGCTGTCAATCGTGCCTGCACATGTATTGACTGTAGAAGGCCGATTGCGATGAAGGTCACGAGCACGGACGAGCCTCCGTAGCTCATCAGCGGTAATGGCACCCCTGTGATCGGCATGATCCCGATCGTCATCCCGACGTTGACGAATACCTGGAACATGATCATCGCGAGGATTCCGCCGACGATCAGCGTTCCGTACAGGTTCTTGGACATCGTCAGGATTCGCAGCGCTCGCCAGATCAGCAAGGCGTACAGCGACAGCACGAGCGCGGCGCCGGCGAACCCGTAGGTCTCGCCGACGACGGAGAAGATGAAGTCGGTCTGGTTCTCCGGGAGGAAGTTGAGATTTGTCTGCGTGGCACCCTGGACCCCACGCCCGGTCTTCTGCCCCGACCCGATCGCGATCAGCGATTCGGTGATGTTGTAGGTCTGGTTCTGCGGGTCGTGCGACGGGTTGAGGAAACCGGTCAGGCGCTGCACCTGGTAGGGCTTGAGCACATGGACGCCGAGCGCCGGCGCGCCCGCCAGCACGATCGCCACCGAAACCGCGAACATAGCGACGAGCGCCGTCAGCTGCTTCCAGGACGTGCCCGCCACGAACAGGATCGTGAACGCGACGGCGACGTAGACGAGGCCCGTACCGAGGTCGGGCTGCGGAATCACGATCAGCGCCGGGACCAGCGCCAGGAGCATGATCCGCGCCGTCGTGCGCCATTCGTAGAGTCGCCTGGAGCGATTGACGAGGAACGCAGAGAGCGACGCGATCAGCAGCACCTTGCCGAACTCCGACGGCTGGACCTGAAAGAACGGCAGCGGGATCCACCGGCGCGCACCGCGCACCTGAGGCATCCCGAAGACGATGATGTTGAGCGCGATCAGCAGCCCGTACAGCGGATAGCGGTACTCACGAAGACGCGAGTAGTCGATGCTCGAGAGCACGATCGCGACTACCAGCCCGATCGCGGCGTAGATCGCCTGGCGGTCGACGTAGTAGAGGGGGTGGCCCGCGACCGAGTGGCGCGTGGCCCCCTTGAGCGTCACCAGCGAGCATCCGACCAACCCGAGCGCGGCCACCATCAGCAGCGGGTCGAACAGGAACATCGCCCGCGGCCGCGTCGGCGCGACGACTTCCTCGGTGGCGTGGATCGGGGTCGCGCTCACAGCGTTCTGGAATTCCCGGGGATGTACTGGCCACGTTTGCCGAAGAACCACTGCGAGAGGATCTGGCGCGCCACCGGGGCCGCTCCGATCGCGCCGAACCCGCCCTGCTCGACGGTCACGACCACCAGGATCGGCTTGACCGGGTCGGGGACATAGCAGACGTACCACGCCTGGTCGGGCTGGTTCAGATGCTGCGCCGTTCCCGTCTTGCCGTACACCGGGTAGCGGTTCTGGGGCCAGTTCGCGAACACGTCGGCCGAGGTTCCTCCGGCCTCTGAGGCCGCCTCGTGCAGCCCGAGGCGGATCGCGTCGAGGTTCTGCGCCGCGATCGGGATGTGGCGGGCCGCGGGCGGATCGATCTTCTGGACCAGCGTGCCGTCGGAGGAGTCGATCTCGAGCCCGAGGTGCGGGCGGACGACCGTGCCGCCGTTCTCAATCGCCGAGTAGACGGTTGCGAGCTGGAGCGGGGTGGCCTCGAGGTCGCCCTGGCCGACGGCGAGGTTCTCGTTGTCGCCCACCGACCATGGACGGCCATCGGCGATCGCGCATCCGGGATCCTTGCCGTAGCGCTTGAACGGGCCGGTGCCGTTCACGCACTCGCTCTCGAGCTTGTCCTGCCCGGCGCGCCACTCCGGCGACGGGAGGATCCCCGCGTTTTCGCCGCCCAGGTCGACCCCGGTCTTGCGCCCGATCCCGTAGCGATGCGCCCATTGCTGGAGCGCTCCGCCCTTGGGGGCGTCGCTGTTCAACAGGCGGCCGAGGTTGTAGAAGAAATCGTCGGAGGAGACCTTGATCGCCTGGGTTAGGTCCAGCACGCCGTATGACGCATGGCCCGCGTTGTGGCGCAGGTCGCCCGGCCCGTCCTGCGAGTAGACGCCGGTGTCGTCGTAGGTGTCGCCAAGGCTCCAGGCGCCGCTCTGGAGGGCCGCGGTGGCGGTGATGCCCTTGAACGTGGAGCCGGTGGGATACGCGCTCTGGATCGCACGGTTGAACAGCGGATAGCCGCTCGAGGCGTTGTTCAACTGGTCATAGACCGACTGAGAAACCGGCTTGGCGAAGATGTTCGGGTTGAACGTCGGCAGCGAGCCCATCGCGTAGATCGCGCCGTTGGTCGGGTTCATCGCGACGAAGGCGCCTGCCGGCGCCGGCGGGTTCGAGTCGATCGACTCCTGGAGCGCCTGCTGCCCGGCCTTTTGAAGGTCGAGATTTAGCGACAGCTTGAGGTTCTGGCCTGGAATCGGCTTGTGCTCAGACAGATAGCCCGTGAACTGGCCGAGTGCGTTGACCTGGACGCGGTCGGCGCCGTCCACCCCCTGCAGGTACCGGTTGTAGTACCACTCCAGCCCCGACTGGCCGACCACGTCGTTCTGCGACACGCCGCGGAAATGGGGATCGTGGAGCTCGCAGTTGCTTCGCGACACACAGCTGATCCGTCCGACGGTCCCGAGGAGCTGGGCGGCCAGGCCGTCGTACGGGTAGGAGGGCAGCCACGCGCGTTGCACCGTCACGCCCGGGAATGTGCTCTGGCGCTCGGAGAGGTAGTAGAGGACGTCGTTGGAGACGGCGGCCCTGATCGTCACGTTCGCGTAGGGCAGCTGCGCGACCCCCTGCGCGACCAGGCACGCGATCGGGGTCAAGCGCTGGACGCCCTGTCCGTCCACCGGGCACTTGGAGCGCTTGTCGGACATTCCCAGGACCGAGGCCAGCCTGCGGTAAAGCCGCCGGCGGGCGCGCGGAGACGCCGGAAGGTCCGGTGGCGAGATCTGGACCGTGGTCGACGGGACGCTCTGGACGAGCACGTTTCCGCTGCTGTCGAGTATCTCCCCGCGCGGCGCCTGAATCGAGACGTCCCGGACGCGGTTGGTGCGCGCCTGCGCGAGGTACTGGTTGCCCGACAGCACCTGCAGGAACCAGAGGCGGAAGAAGATGATCGCGAACATCGCCAGGGCAAAGCTGCCCAGCACGGCGACGCGCAGCGCGAGCTGCGGCGTCAGGGCAGGGCGGCGATCTTCGGGCGGCGGCTGGATCATTGGGCTCTCGCCGAACGACTGATTCCACCGAGGCGGTCGGACGGGCGGCTCAGGGGGCTGAGACCTCCGGTGCTGTAGGCACGACGCCGGCGCCGGCGCGGATCCTGGGGCAGCACCGGCGCGATGATCCGGCGGACGAGCGCGTAGATGGGCAGCGCGATCAGGGTGTTGACCAGGACAGTGATGATGATCTGCTGAAGCAGCAGCAGGCTGACGGGCGCGTCAACGCCGAGCAGGAACTGGATCACGGCCATCCCCAGGCCGGCGAACGCGGTGGCGGCGGCGCCCATCGCCAGTGGCACGAGAGCGTTGGCGGGATCTCGCAGCTCTCGCAGCCGCCCGGACCAGTACCCGATCGCGATGTACAGAAGCGAGGTGACCCCGAGCGTCTGCACCAGGGCCATGTCGACGAACAGCCCGACGCCGAAGCCGACCACCGCACCGGCGAGCGACCCGGTCAGCAGTCCGACGGACATCACCACCAGCGGCGTGACGTCGGCGCTGACCCCGAACACCGTGATCTGCGAGATCGCGGCCTCCTGGACCACGACGGACACGACGGCCAGGAGCACCAGCCTGATCACGAGTTTCAGATCGCTCACGGCAGCTGTGCCCGCTGGGTGCCGCTGGCCTGGGGGCTGGTCAGGATCTGGACGACGTCGAGGTGGCGCAGGTCAGCGTCGGGGGTGACCTGGACCGTCTGGCTGTTGATCAACGTGTTCTGGTTGGCGTTCGAGACCTGACCGATCGGGATCGCGGGAGGGAACAGCGAGGCGAGGGCCCCGCCGGGGGACTTGAACCCCGAGGTCACGACCTGCTGGCCGACCTGGATCGGGGCGTGCTGCGGCAGGTACTGAAGGATCAGCTCGTTGGGGTTGCCGACCTCGGGCACGAGTACGCCGGTATCACCGGAGCCGCCGTCCTGGACCTGTGCGGTGACCGCGAACGAGTGGTCGGTGATCAGCGTGACGATCGAGACCGTCGGGTCGACCGTCGTGACCTCGCCGACGAGCGCTCCGTCGCCGAGCACCGGATCGTCCTTCTTGACGCCGTCCTGGGATCCCTTGTCGACCTCCACGGTCGTGAACCACAGGCTCGGATCGCGGCCGATCACGTTCGAGCTGACCGGGCTGTAGGAGCCGATCCCGCCGGTGTTGTCGAGCTTCACCTCCGCGCGCAGCTGAGCGTTCTGTTCCTCCGCGGCCTGAGCCCGCGCGAGCGCCACCGTCAGCCTCTGATTCTCCTTCTCCAGCTGGTCGCGCTGAGACTTGGCGTGGAGCGTGTCCGAGAACCAGCCGGCGACGTCGCGCACGGGCTTGAGCGCCTTGCTGGCGCCCTCCTGGATCGGCGAGAGCACCTCGACGATCCCGCGCTGGACGTTGTGCAGGGGGCTGTTCGCGGACTCGCCGAAGTAGGCGGTCAGCAGGATCAGGGAAACGCCGACGAGCAGCACGAGAACCACGCGCCGCCGCCGTACTTGCTTGTCATGCACGAGATGGAAATCTCCAAAAAGCTCTGCTCAGCGCCAGCCCGGATACTAAATCCCAAGCCCATTAACGTCGGCGCCGGTTGCGTGAATTCTTGCTTGAGCGGTGGATCGCTTCGAATTCCTCCAATGACCGTCCTGACCCGACCGCGACGCACGTCAGCGGTGACTCCGCCAGATGCGCCGGCATCTGCGTCTCATGCCGCAGACGCTCCTCTAGACCCTGTAGCAGCGAGCCGCCTCCAGCAAGCATGATGCCACGATCCATGATGTCGGAGGCGAGCTCGGGCGGGGTCCGGTCGAGCGTCTCCTTGACCGCGTCGATGATCTGCGACACCGGCTCTTCGAGCGCGGCCCGGATCTCCTCGCTGGTAAGCACCACCGTCTTCGGCAACCCCGAGACCATGTCCCGACCGCGGATCTCCGCCTGGACCTCTTCGCTCATCGGGAAGGCCGAGCCGATCTCGAGCTTGACCTCCTCCGCCGTCTGCTGACCGATCAAGAGCTTGTACTCGCGCTTGACGTAGTTGATGATCGCCTCGTCGAGCTCGTCCCCGCCGACGCGGATCGACTGCGAGACGACGATCCCTCCGAGCGAGATCACGGCGACCTCGCTGGTGCCGCCACCGATGTCCACCACCATCGAGCCGGTGGGCTCCCCCACGGGAAGGCCCGCGCCGATCGCGGCCGCCATCGGCTCCTCGATCAGGTAGGCCTGGCGAGCCCCGGCGGACAGACACGCCTCCTCCACCGCGCGCTTCTCGACCCCGGTCACGCCGCTGGGCACGCAGACGACGACGCGCGGATGCGCCCAGCGGTTCTGATGGACCTTCTGGATGAAGTGCCGAAGCATCTCCTCGGTGACCTCGAAGTCGGCGATCACGCCGTCCTTCAGCGGCCTGATCGCGGAGATCGTCCCCGGCGTCCGCCCGAGCATGCGCTTGGCCTCGATCCCGACGGCGTGTACCTCGCCCGTGCGCGAGTCAACGGCGACGACGCTCGGCTCGGATAGAACGATCCCGCGCCCGCGGACGTAGACCAGCGTGTTCGCGGTCCCGAGGTCGACCGCCATGTCGCGGCCGCCGAATCCAGTCAGATACGTGAAAAAGCCCATGCGTGTACGAAGAGGTAAGGGGAAGCGGCGGGACGGGGCGGCGAGTTACGGGTGGCCCCGCCCAGGCTGCCCGCTCCATCCAGCACGCGAGTGTATCGAACACACGTCCGCCGACGGAGCCCGCCTGGAGGTGTCACGGACGCGAAAATCGCTGGAAAATGCTGGATCACACAAGCAGCCCCGGCGAAAGCTCGAGGAGTGTGGTGACCGGCAGCCCGACGACGTTGAGGTAGTCCCCCTCGATCCGCTCGACGAGCGCCGCCCCGCGTCCCTGGATCGCGTAGCCGCCCGCCCGCTCGTGCCATTCCCCGCTGGACAGATACCACGCCAGCAGCCGCTCATCGAAGGCTCGGAACTCGACCTGAGTCGTGGCCGCCGCCGTCCGCGCCACTCCGTCCTCGATCAGGCACAGGCCACTGATCACGGTGTGACGACGGCCGGCCAGCGCGACCAGCACCGCGCGCGCGCCGCCCTCGTCCGCCGGCTTGCCGTAGATCCGGGAGCCGAGGGACACGACCGTGTCGACCCCGAGCACGAGCGCCTCTGGCCGCAGCGCGGCCACGGCCGCCGCCTTGCGGTAGGCGTTCTCGAGCACCACCTCGCCGGGCGGGCCCGCCGTGAGCTCCTCGACCTCCGCGACGACGACCGAGAACTCGACCCCGAGCTGCTCGAGGATCGCGCGCCGCTGCGGCGAGCGCGACGCGAGGATCAGCCCAGGTCGGGGAAGAACAGCGCCACCTCACGCGCCGCCGACTCGGTCGAATCGGAGCCGTGGACCATGTTCTGTCCGACCGCGATCGCGTAATCGCCGCGGATCGACCCGGTCGTCGCCTGGAGCGGATTGGTGGCCCCGATCACCTGGCGCGCCGCCTCGACCGCCTGGTCGCCCTCGAGCACCATCGCGACGAGCGGCGCCGAGGTGATGAATGACACGAGCTCGTCGTAGAAGGGCTTTCCCTCGTGCTCGGCGTAGTGCTGGGCCGCGAGCTCGCGGGTCATCGTCATCAGCGTGAGCGCGACGAGATGAAGTCCCTTTCGCTCGAACCGGGCGACGATCTCGCCGGTGAGGTTCCGCGCGAAGGCGTCGGGCTTGACCAGGATGAGCGTTCGCTCCATACGGGGTCTCCGTTTCTATTCGAGTGAGGTTCGGTCCGTCAGGGAGTCGACGGACGGCTGCGCTCGGGAGTCGCGGTGCTGCTGCGCTCGGCGCGACTGGCGCTGGGGCTGCGCTCGGGAAGACCGGCGGCGGCGCCATGATCGGCGAGGCCGGCGGGGCCGGCGACCGGCTGCTCCGATGTGCTGGCACGCCGGCGCGGGCGGCGCGTCTGCACCGGCACCGCTCCGATCTCCGACTCGCAGTAAGGACAGATCTTCCACATCGGGTCGAGCGGCTTGCCGCACGTCTTGCAGGGATCCTTCAGCTTGCGCATGCAGTTGGGGCAGCGCAGGAAGTCCCTCTCGACCTCGGCGTCGCAATGGGGGCAGAGGTGGTAGCCGAGCTCGGCCAACCGCGCTTCAGCCGCCTGCATCTCCAGGTCGCGCTCGCGGACGTCGTCGAGGTACTCCGGCGGGCGGACGATCATGTAGACGATCGTGCCGACGAATGGGAACAGCGACGCGGCCGTCGCGCACCCGATCAGCATGGGGTCGGCGATCCGTCGGCGCGCATCCGCGTAGGTCCAATAGACGAGCGCGAGCCAGATCACCACCAGGAACAGGATCAACAGCTCGACGACCAGATTGATCGTGCTGTTCTTGATGCCGAAAACGCCGACCACGAAGAGCATCGCGTACGCGAGTGTAATGGTCGGGGCAGTCGAACCGCGCTGGGGGACGCCTACAGGAAGAGGCGTCCAAACAGATAGCCGATCCCGAAGAACACCAGGATCACGACTGCGACGATCAGCGCGACGAGCCCGATCATCGTCAGGAAGCTGGGACGATCGTCGCGTTCGTTCACAGCATCGAAGCGCGGCGGCGCCCGGCCGGGGCCAGCAGGTCGGCGACTAGGTAGATCGAACCGGTGCAGATCACTACGCCGCCCGCGCCGGCGAGCTCGCGCGCGCGGCGCAGCGCCGCGTGGGGGTCGCGCACGATCTCGGACGGCGGGCCGTGCAGCTGGCCCGCCAGCGATTGCAACGTCGGCGGCGGCAAGGCGCGGGGATTCTGGCTGCTCGTGAGGACGAGTTGATCGCACGCCGGCAGCAGCGCCGCCAGCATCCCGGCCGCGTCCTTGTCGTCGAGGATCGAGACGACGGCGACGACGAGGCCACGGCCCGCCACGATCTCCGGCAGGGACTCGGCGAGCGCCTGCATCCCGTCGGGGTTGTGCGCTCCGTCCACCAGCGTGAGCGGCTCGGTGTCGACGATCTGGAGGCGTCCCGGCACCCGCACCTGAGCGGCGGCCTGCGCCACCGCGGCAGGGTCGAGCTCTCCGAGATAGGCCTCGGCCGCGGCTCGAGCGAGCGCGAAGTTGCGCCGCTGGAATGTGCCGAGGGCGCCGACGACCACGTCGGGCTCGATGCCGGCGTGGACGATTCGAGCGCCCCGCTCCGCCGCCACCGTCTCGGCGACCCGCTCGGCGTCGGGGTGAAGGTCGTAGCCGAGGACGAGCGTCCCGCCGGGCTGCACCACGTCGAGTTTCTCGCCGGCGATGTCGGTGATCGTCGGTCCGAGCCACCGGGTGTGCTCGAGCCCGACGCTGGTCAGGACCTGTACCCGTGACGGGATCACGTTGGTGGCGTCGTAGCGGCCCCCCAGTCCGGCCTCCATCACCGCCACCTCGACCCCCCGGGTGGCCAGCTCGGAGTACGCGGCGGCCGTGAGGGCCTCGAACTGCGTGACGCCGTCTCCGGGACCGAGCGAGCGATCGACCAGCTCGGCGGCGTGGGCCGCGCGCTGGACGGCGGCGGCGAACGCCGCGTCGTCGAGATCGGCGTCGTCGATCCGGATCCGCTCGACGAACGAGGACAGGTGCGGGGACAAATACGCGCCGGTGCGGAGACCGTGCGCGGTGAGGATCGCGGCGATCATTCGCACTGTCGAGGACTTGCCGTTGGTCCCGACGACGTGGATCGACTCGAATCGCCGCTCCGGATGCCCGAGCGCGGTCATCAGCCGGCGCATGCGGTCGAGTCCGAACCGCATCCCGAACAGCTCGAGCGACAGCAGGTAGCGCTCGGCGTCTTCGAGCGAGAAGCTCACAGCGCCTCCAGGTCGGCCTTCAGGCGCGCGAGCTTGTCGCGTTCGGCCTGGACCACCGCGGACGGCGCCCTCTCGACGAAGCCCTGGTTGGACAGCTTCCGCTCGGCCTGAGCGATGTCCTTCTCGATCCGCGCGCGGTCGGCCGCGCGCTTGCGCTCCGCCGCCTCGAGATCGAGTCCTTCGCCGGCGAGGATCTCGACGGCGCCACCTGGGACCGGAATCGCCTCCACCGGCTGCCCACCGTCATCCGAGAACTTCACCCGGGCGAGCCGGGCCACCTGGTCGGCCGTCTCCTCGTAGCCGTCGGCGGCGAGCCGAGCGTCGAGTTGGGCGCCGGCCTTCACGCCCGCGTGATCCCGCCAGGTCCGCAGCGCGCGGACCGCCTCGATCACGCGCTCGAGCGAGCGCTCCGCCGACTCGTCGATCGCTCCGTCGGCACCAGGCACCCCCGCGGCGAGCAGTCCCGACGCGCCGGGGACGTACCGATAGATCTCCTCGGTGACGAACGGGATGATCGGATGCGCGACCGCCAGCGTCTGGACGAGGACGTGGAGCAGTGTCTCGGACGCCGACTGCTCCTGCGCGTACAGGCGAGGTTTGACGAGCTCCAGATACCAGTCGCACAGCTCGCCGTAGATGAAGTCGTAGAGCTCGAGCGCCGCGTGCGAGAAGTCGTAGCCCTCGATCCGCGTCCCGACCGATGCAGTCGCCCGCTCCAGACGCGACAGGATCCAGCGGTCCTCGACCGTGCTGGGGTTGATCGCGGGCCTGACATCGGGATCGATCCGCAGCAGGATCAGGCGCGACGCGTTCCAGAGCTTGTTCGTCAGCTGCAGGCCCTGAGCGATCTTGTCCTCGCTGAAGCGGACGTCCTGAGCCGAGGACATCGCGTACAGGCCCCAGCGGACCGCGTCGGCGCCGTAGGCCGGGAAATCCCCGCCGGCCTCGAAGGCGGGCGGCCGCGGGCCGCCGTCGATCAGGCCGAGCGGGTCCACCCCGGTCCCGAGCGACTTGGACATCCGCCGTCCGTCTGGGGCCTGGATGATCGAGTGGACGTAGACGTCCGAGAACGGGATCTGGCCACGGAACTCGATCCCCATCATGATCATCCGCGCCACCCACAGGAAGATGATGTCGCGGCCGGTGACGAGCACGTCGGTCGGGTAGAACGCCCGCAGGGCCGGCGTGTCCTCGGGCCAGCCGAGCGCCGCGAACGGGAACAGCGCCGAGCTGAACCACGTGTCGAGCACGTCGGGATCCCGGTCCCAGCCCTCGCCCTCGGGCGCGGTCGTGCCGACGTAGATCTCATCGTCTCGGTACCAGACGGGGATCCGGTGCCCCCACCACAGCTGGCGAGAGATCACCCACGGCCGGATGTTCTCCATCCAGTTGAGGTAGACCCGCGTGAAGTTCTCCGGCCAGAGCCGGACCTGACCGCTGCGCACGACGTCGATCGCCGGCTTGGCCAGCTCGTCCATCCCCATGAACCACTGCAGGGACACCAGCGGCTCAATCCGCGCGCCCGAGCGCTGCGAGAAGGGCACCTCGTGCAGATATTCCTCGGTACGCGCGATCAAGCCCTGCTCGCGCAGCTCGGCCACCGCCGCGTCGCGGGCCTCCTCGACGGTCATCCCGACGAACCGTTCCGGCGCCTCGTCGGTGATCAGGCCGTCCTCGCCGATCACGCTGATCTGCGGCAGGCCGTGGCGGCGGCCGATCTCGAAGTCGTTGGGATCGTGGCCGGGGGTGATCTTGAGCGCGCCCGTCCCGAAGTCAGGCTTGACGTAGTCGTCAGCGATGACCCTGAGCCTCCGCCCGACGAGCGGGAGGATCGCCGTCTCCCCCACCAGTCGGCGGTAGCGCTCGTCGTCCGGGTGCACGGCGATCGCGACGTCGGCCAGCATCGTCTCCGGGCGCACCGTCGCCACCGTGATCGCGCCCGACCCCGAGGCCAGCGGATAGTCGATGTAGTAGAGGGTGTCCGTGACCTCGCGGTCCTCCACCTCGAGGTCTGAGATCGCCGAGCGGTTGCCGGGGTCCCAGTTGACCATGTAACGGTCGCGATAGATGTAGCCCTTCTCGTACAGGGCGACGAACACGTCCATCACCGAGCGCGCGTAGGCCTCGTCGAGCGTGAACCGCTCGTCCGAGTAGTCCAGGGAGGCGCCGAGCCGCTTGAGCTGCTCGATGATCAGACCGCCGTACTCCCCGCGCCACCGCCACACGCGCTCCACGAACGCCTCGCGGCCGAGGTCCTCGCGGCTCGTCCCCTCCGCGACCACCGCCCGCTCGACCTGGATCTGGGTGGCGATGCCGGCGTGGTCGGTCCCCAGGATCCACTTCGTCCGCTGGCCCCGCATCCGGTGGTAGCGGATCAGGCAATCCTGGATCGAGTTGTTCAGGGCGTGGCCCATGTGGAGCACGCCGGTGACGTTCGGGAGCGGGATCGAGATCGAGTAGTTGCTCTCCGGATCGCCCTCGGGCTCCGGGTGAAACAGCCCCGAGGCGAGCCACTCCTGCACGATCCGAGGCTCGACCTCGGAAGGGTCATACCGCGTCTTGTCTTCCAGTTCGCTCACGGGCTCGGAGTGTAAGTGGACGGTTTAGGCCGGCGGGGGACTTTCTTTTATAGCCGGGGCTGTCGACTCTCGGCCCGCGGGCGCTTCGCGCCCGCAGCGTGGCGAGCGGACGGCCCGGTAAACGGCGCTGGGAAAGGGGGCGGATGAGGGCGGCTTTCGCGGGCCGATCAGGGCTCCGGATGCTGCGTAACACGACAACGCCGGCGCGAATCCCGCGCCCTGTCGTATTACGCATGCTCCTCATGCATAGCTCGACAGGCCTCGCCATTTCAGCCGGGATTGTCGTGCTGTGCAGGTTCGGGACGAGTGCGGCGCCCGCTCCCTTCCCTTCCCCAGCGCCGTTTTACCAGGCGCCCGCCAATCAAGGTCGCGGGCGCCAAAAAAGCGCCCGTGGGCCGAGAGTCGACCGCCACCGAGTCGCGTAAACCATGCGAACCAGAGTCCCAGGGCCGAACCCAAAAGGCGCGCGAAAGCGCGCCCCATAAAACCCCACGACCCAGCTCTGGCTAGGCGGCCTCTTCCTCCGGGGTCGCCACGGTGACGAGCGTCGGCGGCACTTCCTTCTCGATCGTCTCGCGCGTTACTACACACTTGCGTACGTCCCGGCGCGAGGGGAGCTCGAACTGGACTTCGAGCAGGACCTCTTCGATGATCGAGCGCAGCCCGCGGGCGCCCGTTTCCCGCTCGAGCGCCTTGTCGGCGATGGAGCTCAGCGCGTCGTCGGCGAAGACGAGCTCGATCCCGTCGAACTGGAAGAACCGGTGGAACTGCTTGACGAGCGCGTTTCGCGGCTCGGTCAGGATCTCCATCAGCTCGTCGCGGGAGAGCTGGTGGATCGCCGACATCACCGGGAGGCGGCCGATGAACTCGGGGATCAGCCCATACTGGATCAGGTCCTCGGGCAGGCAGTGCTCGAAGATCTCGCCCGTGTCGCGCTGCTCCTTGGACTTGATCACGGATCCGAAGCCGACGCCCTGGTGGCCGATCCGCCGCTCGATCACCTTGTCGAGGTTCGCGAACGCCCCGCCGCATATGAACAGCACGTTTGTCGTGTCGATCGAGAGGAACTCCTGGTGGGGATGCTTGCGACCCCCCTGGGGCGGGACCGAAGCGGTCGTCCCCTCGAGGATCTTCAGCAGCGCCTGCTGGACGCCCTCACCGGACACGTCGCGGGTGATCGACGGGTTGTCGGCCTTGCGGGCGATCTTGTCGACCTCGTCGATGTAGATGATCCCGGTCTCCGCCTTCTTGACGTCGTAGTCGGCGGCTTGGATCAGCTTGAGCAGGATGTTCTCGACGTCCTCGCCAACGTAGCCCGCCTCGGTCAGCGCCGTGGCGTCCGCGATCGCGAACGGGACGTTGAGGATCTTGGCCAGGGTCTGGGCGAGCAGCGTCTTGCCGCACCCGGTCGGACCGAGCAGCAGGATGTTCGACTTCTGCAGCTCGATGTCGTTCTCATCGGATTGCATCATCTGGACGCGCTTGTAGTGGTTGTAGACGGCGACGGACAGCGACCGCTTGGCCTGCTCCTGGCCGACCACGTATTCGTTCAGGACGTCGTAGATCTCCCTCGGCTTCGGGAGGTTCTCGATGTCGAAACTCGGCGGAGTAGTGAGCTCCTCGTCGATGATCTCGTTGCAGAGATCGATGCACTCATCACAGATGTAGACGCCGGGGCCAGCGATCAGCTTCTTCACCTGTCGCTGCGACTTGCCGCAGAAACTGCAAAGGAGCTGTTCGTTGGAGTCCGTGGGACGTGCCATGCGCTTCCTCTCTCCGAATACGGCGCAGCCGCTGACCCAGGAGCCTAAGGTTAGTGCCTTAGTGCTGCGAGATCACGCGGTCGATGATTCCGTATTCCTTCGCCTCCTCAGAGCTCATGAAGTAGTCCCGTTCTGTATCGGCACGAACCTTCTCAAGCTGCTGTCCTGTGTGCTTGGCGATGATTTCGTCTAGACGCCGACGGACGTCGATGATCTCCCGGGCGTGGATCTCGATGTCGGTCGCCTGCCCTTGAAAAGCTGACGAAACCTGATGAATCAGGATCTTTGCGTTGGGTAGAGCCATCCGCTTTCCGTGCGCGCCCCCGGCCAGAAGCAGCGCTCCCATCGACATCGCGATGCCGACGCAGATCGTCTGTACGTCCGGCTTGATGAACTGCATGGTGTCGTAGATCGCGAGGCCGGCGTACACGGATCCGCCCGGCGAGTTGACGTACACCGAGATGTCCTTGTCCGGATCCTCGGACTCGAGGTGCAGCAACTGCGCGACGATCAGGTTCGCGATCTGGTCGTCCACTGGCGTCCCCAGGAAGATGATCCGCTCGTTGAGCAGGCGGCTGTAGATGTCGAACGCGCGCTCCCCGCGGGAGGTCTGCTCAACGACCATCGGTACCAGTGGGCTCATGGTCCTCGCTTCTTTTGCTTGCACGCCCGGATTCCTGCCGAATGTAGCAATCGCCCCTGGGCCGCCCCGGGGGTTCTGAAACTACTCGCTCCAGCCTAGCGGCGCTTCAGTTGCCGGGGGTCCACAACTGCCCGGAGCCCGAGGCGGCTTCTTCCTTGCCGGGCGTCCACAGCTTCTGGCGCGCCTTGGCCTGCTCGACGCTGATCGGCTTGGCCTCCGACACCAGCAGTTCGACGGCCATGCGGTTGGCCACGTCCTCGTGCAGCCGGTCCAATCCGCCGCGCGAGCGCAGCTGCTCGAGCATCTCCGGAGCCGTGGTGCCGGCGCGCTCGGCGGCCGGCTCGAGCTCCTCGACCATTCTCTCCTCGCTCGGCTCGAGCTGCTCGGCCTCGACGATCGCCGCCAGGACCGCCTCCCGTCGCAGGGCGGCGGCTGCATCCGGTTCTGCGTCGTGCGCGAGAGCCTCCTCATCCTTGCCGGCGATCCGCAGGTAAGCCTCCTTGGAGATGCCCTGCCGCGCGAGCGCCGAGAGCATCTGGTCGAGCAGCTCGTGGGCGCGCGCGTGAACGAGCTTCTCGGGGACGTCGATCTCGGCTTCGGCCACGGCCGCGTCGAGCACGGCCTCCTCGAATTCGCGCTCGATCGCGCGCTCGTCCGCCTCCCGGAGACGGGCGGCGATGTCCTCGCGCAGCTCCGCGAGCGTGTCGAATCCCGCGGACTCCTCCGCGAACGCATCGTCGAGCTCGGGTAGTCGCTTCGCCTTGACCTCGATGACCCGGACGTCGAAGGTCGCGTGCTGACCCCCGAGATCACCCGGGTAATCGTCCGGGAAGTCCACCTCCACGGTGCGCTCGTCTCCCGCGCCCGAGCCGACCAGCTGCTCCTCGAAGCCGGGGATCAGGCGGCCGGAACCGAGCTCGAGCAGCTGATCACGGCCCTCGCCGCCCTGGAACGGCTCGCCGTCGACCCTGCCGAGGTAATCGATTACCACATGGTCGCCGGTCTCGGCCCCGCGCTCCACGGTCTCGAGCGTGGCGATTCGCTCGCGCAGCCGCTGGAGTTCCTCGTCGATCGCTGAGTCTTCGACGTGCGGCTCCCGACGACCGACCTCGACGCCCTTGTACTGGCCGAGCTTGGCCTGCGGGCGAACGCCGATCTCGATCGAGAACTCCAAGGGCTTGCCGGCCTCCGGAAGTTCGCCGAGGTCGAGCTCGGGTTCGCCGACGGGACTGATCCCGGCCTCGTCGATCGCGTCGGCGTACCAGCTGCCAAGAGAGCTCCGTAGCGCCTCGTCGAGCACCGCCTCGCGCCCCAGGCGGCGGATCACGACGGGCGGCGGCACCTTGCCCTTACGGAAACCGGGCACCCGCATCTGTCGCCCGAGCTCCCGCGCGGCCTGCTGGAGGCGCCGCTCGACCTCCTCCGCGGGCACCTCGGCCTCCACTCGCACGCGCGATTCAGGAAGTTCGGTGACAGTTGTCCTGACCGGTGACGCCATTGCGGATGCAGACTGTAGCTTCACGGCGTGCTCTCGCGGATTGCTGCGCGCGTGGTGACCGGCCCGGTCGCGTTCTTCGTAGCCGGGGTGGTCGATCTGACGCTGTTCGCACTAGGATCGCTGCGACAGCGTTACGCGAGGAGAAGGGGTAACCGGTGGCGGTCCTAACTGCGGTCCTGAGCGACACCCAGCGTCGAACGCTTCAGGCGGTGTGCGACACCGTAGTTCCGGCGGCTGCCGCCGCCGACGGCGACAGCGCCGTGATGCGCGACTATCTCGCTCGCCCAGCGAGCGAACTCGGGGTCTCAGAGCAGATCGAAGGGCTGATGGCCCAGGCGATGCCGCCCGAACAGCTCCAAGGCTTCGTGGAACTGCTCGAAGGACTCGCACAGAACGACTTCGCCAACCTCCCGCTCGAGGTACGCACGCAAATCCTCCACGACGTCGCCGCCTCCTCGCACGAGGCCCGACTCGGCGTGTCGGCGCTGCGCAACCTGACGTTCCTGTTCTTCTACGGCCTTCCCGACGACCGGGGGCACAACGCCAACTGGGAGGCGATCGGCTATCCGGGCCCGATCTCGGCCCCGCCGTCCCTCGAGGAGGCTCCCAAGACGATCACGACGATCGCGGTCGACGGCGACGAGCAGACGCTCGCGGCGGACGCATGTGTGATCGGCTCCGGCGCCGGCGGCGCCGTGATCGCGGCCGAGCTCCAGAAGGCCGGCAAGTCGGTCCTCGTACTCGAGATGGGTGGCTACCGCAACGAGGCCGACTTCAAGCAGCTCGAGCTGCTCGGACTGCTCGAGCTCTACCTGGGCGGCGGACTGGCCGCCTCCGAGGACGGTTCGATCTCGATCTTCGCCGGCTCGACGCTCGGCGGCGGGACCGTCGTGAACTACATGAACTGCCTGCGCACTCCGGAGCCGATCCGGCGCGAGTGGGCGGAGCACGGCATCGAGGGCATCGATCAACCGGACTACGACCGGCACATCGACGCTGTGATGAAGCGCATCAGCGCGACCGATACGGCCACCACCCAGAACCGCCAGCACAAGAAGATGATCAAGGCGCTCGACGAGCTCGGCATCGAGCACCGCGCGATCGTGCGCAACGTCGATCCGAGCTGCGACGACCCGCGCGTGTGCGGCTACTGCTTCGCCGGCTGTCAGAAGGGATGCAAGCAGTCGACCCTGAAGACGTACCTCCAAGACGCCTCCGACGCCGGCGCGGCCGTGATAGCCGGCTGCCACGCCGATCGGATCCTGGTCAGCGACGGCCGGGCGAGCGGGGTCGAGGCGACGGTCACCCAGGGCGATGGGTCGCGCACGAAGCTGACGGTCGAGGCACCGATCGTCGTGGTCGCGTGTGGGTCGATCGAGTCTCCCGCGCTCCTGCTGCGATCGGGAATCGGCGGCCCCGCGGTCGGCAAGCACCTGCGCCTGCACCCGGCGTCAATCGTCAACGGCATCTACGAGGACCCGATCGAGGCGTGGATCGGCCAAATCCAGTCCGAGGTCTCCGACCACTTCGCCCATTGCGAGGGTGATCACGGCTTCCTGATCGAATCGGTCGGCGCCATGCCCGCGCTGCACGCCGCCGGGATATCGTGGCGCGACGGCGAGCACCACAAGCGCGAGCTCGCGCGGATGTTCGCGCATCACGCCCCGTTCCTATCGGTCGCACGCGATCACGGTGAGGGGGAGGTGGTGCTCGATCCCCACGGCCAGCCGGTCGTCCGCTGGTCGCTGACCGACGACGTCGACCGCGACCTCCTGGTGCAGGCCAACGTCGAGCTCGCAAGGCTGCACTACGCCGTCGGCGCGCCCGAGATCCGAACTCTCCACGCCGAGGAGATCGTGTGGCGCCGGGATTCCGGCGAGCCATTCGAGGAGTTCGTGACGCGGATCGAGCAGGCGCCCTACGGCCCAGCGGACGTCACGATCTTCACCGCCCACCAGATGGGCTCGTGCCGGATGGGCCGGGACCCCTCGGACTCAGTCGCGGACGGCCGCGGGCAGCTGCACGACGTCGAGGGCGTGTGGATCGGCGATGCCAGCGCGTTCCCCACCGCGCCCGGCGTCAATCCGATGGTCTCGATCATGTCGCTGGCGCACCGGACTGCGGGCGAGATCATCACCGGCGGGGCGTCCTGAGGGTGTAGCCGCCTTCGCCGGCGCTCGGTGGCGCTGGCGGTTGGCGAGGGGAGCGGGCGCCATCGCACCCTTTCGGAACCTGCATGGCACGACAATCTTGCGCCAGATGGCGAGGCCTGTCGTGTTATGCATGAAGAGCATGGTTAGTACGACTCAGGGCTCGGACCTGGCGCCGGTGTTGTCGTCTTGTGCAGGTTTCCCGTGACACTCTCGACACCCTGCTTTGACAAAGTCGCCGCGAAGACCCGCTGGCGCCCTCACCCACCTCCCTCTCCCTGCCGCCTTTACCGAGCCGACCGGTCCCCGATTGACGGGCGGGGAACGGCGCCATCGCACCCGTCCAAAAAACCTGCATGGCACGACAATCTCGGCTCAGATGGCGAGGCCTGTCGAGCTATGCATTATGCATGAAGAGCATGCGTAATACGACAGGGCTCGGATCTGGCGCCGGTGTTGTCGTGTTATGCAGGTTTCCCGTGGCACTCTCGGCACAAAGCCGCGGGGTTGGGCGCACGAGCGGGTCGACCGCGGGCTCCGGCGAGTCGCCAAGCCCTCACCCACCCCCCTTTCCCTGCTGCCGTTGACCGAGCCGCCCGCCACCGACGGCCCCGCCGAATCCACCACAGCCAAACGGCCCCACCCCACCCTCCGCATCAGACGCATCGGCCGCCATCAGCGCCTGTCGCCGCGCGTCCGTCTACCATCTCGCCCCGGAATGGGCGCCCCGAAGTGGTTTCTTCGGACGGCTCTTGCCGTCTGCATGTTGATGTGCGCGCTGCCGGCGCATGCGCTGGCCTCAGCGACTGAGCAGTCGATCCTGATGGACGACGACCAGCTCATCTACGCGACCCCGGACCACATGATGAGCACGCTCGAGCAGTTGAAGGCGCTCGGCGTCGACCGCGTCAAGGTCTCGGTCGTCTGGCTCCTGGTGGCGCCAAGTCCGAACTCGAAACGGGTCCCCCACTTCGACGCCACGAATCCGGCCGCCTATCCCGCCGGCGGCTGGGATCGCTACGACGATCTCGTCCGCGACGCGCAACAGTTGGGGATCGACGTCTACTTCCAGATCACGCCGCCGTCTCCCGCGTGGGCCGTCGCCCGCGGGAAGGCCGCCCAGGGCTACCCGTGGTCGTTCCGGCCCTCCGCTCGGGAGTTCGGCCAGTTCGTCGAGGCGGTGGCGCGGCGCTACACCGGCTCCTATGTGCCGCAGGCGGACGCCACGCCGCTTCCGCGCGTGAACTACTGGGGGATCTGGAACGAGCCGAACGAGGGCGCGTGGCTCAACCCGCAGTGGCGCACCGTCGGCCACGGTGGACGGGTGCTGATCGCCCCACTGCTCTACCGCCAGCTCGTCGACGCCGCGTACGGGGCGCTCAGAGCCACCGGCCACGCTCGCGACACGATCCTTATCGGCGAGACCGCCTCGCGCGGATGGATCTACCCGATCCAGTTCGTGGACGCCCTCTATTGCGTGAATTCGCATAACCGGCCGCTGCTCGGCACCGCGGCGACGAACCTCGGCTGCCCGCGGTCGGGCAGCCGCTCGCAGTTCGCGTCCCAGCATCCGGGCCTGTTCGCGAGCGAGTACGCGCATCACCCGTACTCGTTCGACACCCCGCCGAATCGAATCGTCGCGCCGGGCCTGATCACGCTGGCGAACCTGGGCGTCCTCGAACGGACGCTGAACGGAATCTTCGCCACGTATGGGAAGCATCCCCGCGGTGGCGTCCCGATGTATCTGACGGAGTGGGGGTACAAGAGCAATCCCCCCAACCCGTTCGTGAAGACCTCGCTGACGGAGCAGGCGACGTGGCTCAACCAGGGCGAGTACATGACCTGGAAGGACAGCTACGTGCGCGCGCTCGACCAGTTCCTGCTGGTCGACGACAAGCCGCGGGCCGGCGCCAGGAAGGGCAGCCGGTCCTACTGGAGCACGTTCCAGAGTGGCCTCGTGTTCGCCAACGGCTCACAGAAGCCCGCGTATGCCGCGTTCCGGATCCCGATCTGGTTGCCCTCGGCGAGCCACGCCCATCTGACGGTGTGGGGAGAGCTTCGGCCCGCCAAGCATTCAACGCTCCAGACCGCAGAGCTCCAGTATCAGCGCCGCGGGAGCAGCTCATGGACGAACGCGCGGGCGATCCAGACGTCGAACAGCGAGGGCTTCCTCCTCGCTCACGTGTCGGTTCCCGGCGCTGGCAACGTGCGCCTCGCTTGGACGGATACGGCGACCGGCACCGTCTACTACAGCCGCGCGGCGGGCGTCACCTAGTGGCCCATGCCACAAGGCATGGCGTGGCCAGAATCGGGTAGACCGCGGCAAATGGCTCGCGCCGATCTTTCTGCCCCCGGGCCGTGTTAGGAGAGTGGATGGCCACTCGACTTGGGCTTCGAGCGGCGCTCGCCGTGCTGGCGCTCGTCTTCGCCTCACCCGCGCACGCCTCGGGCACGCAGGAGTCGATTCTGCAGGACGACGCGCAGCTCATCTACGCCTCCCCCCAGCACATGGCCCAGACGCTCGAGCAGCTCAGCTCGCTCGGCGTCGACCGCGTCAAGGTGTCGGTCATCTGGTGGCTGGTGGCGCCGAATCCGACGTCCAGGCACCGCCCGAATTTCGACGCCAGCGATCCCGCGGCGTATCCGGCCGGTGCGTGGGATCGCTACGACCTGTTGGTCCGGATGGCGCAGGAGCTCGGGCTCAAGGTGTACTTCGAGTTCTCGCCTGCGGATCCCGCGTGGGCGATCCCGCGCGGCGAGTCGACCAAGCAAGGACCGCCACTCGGCCACGCCCCGGACCCAAAGCTGTTCCGGCAGTTCGTCGAAGCGGTAGGACGGCGCTACAGCGGCGACTACGACGCCCCCGTGCCGGCCGACCAGCCGTCACCGGCCGACCTCGGGATCCCCGGCGGATCGAGCTCGAACTCCGGCCAGCCCGCCGCGATCCCGCGCGTCGACTACTGGGGGATCTGGAACGAGCCGAACGAGCGCTCGTGGCTGAACCCCTGGTGGAGGCCGTTCCCAGGTCACAAACACGCGATCATCGAGGCGGAGCTGTACCGTAATCTGTTCGACGCGGCCTGGAGCGGCCTCGCGGCCACGGGCCACACGTCGAGCCGCGACACGATCCTCGTCGGTGAGACGGCCAACGAGGGAGTCTTGACGCCCGCGGCATTCGCCCGGGCCCTGTATTGCGTCGGCACCAACGCCAGGCCATTGAAGGGCGTTGGGGCAACGGCGCTGGGCTGCCCGAGCTCCGGCAACCGCCGGCAGTTCGTGAGCCGGAACCCAGGGCTGTTCAGGGCGAGTGGCTACGCCCTGCATCCGTACGGGTTCGATGTGGCACCGAACCGGCCATATCCGAACCGGTCGTGGATCACGTTCGAGAACCTCGGGGGTTTCCGCCGGCTCCTGCAGCGCGCTCTCGCCGCCTACGGTCAGCACCCTCGGGGTGGACCTCAGATCTACCTGACCGAATGGGGCTACAAGACCCGTCCCCCGAACCCGTTCAACAAGACGACGCTCGGCGAGCAACAGGAATGGCTCGACGAGGGGGACTACCTGGCGTGGAAGGACAGCTACGTGCGCGCGCTCGCGCAGTTCCTGCTCGTCGACGACACCCCCAAGCCCGGCGCGCGGAGGGGGAGCCGAGCGTACTGGAGCACATTCCAAACGGGCCTCGAGTACTCCAGCGGCCAGCCGAAGCCCGCGTTCTACACGTTCCGGATTCCCATCTGGCTGTCGCGCGCCTCTCACCGCAACGTGAGCCTTTGGGGGCAGCTCCGCGTCGCCGATCACGCGGCGGTGCAGCAGGCGACGGTGTGGTATCAGCGCAGCGGCTCGTCAACGTGGACCGCCGCTCAACAGGTCCAGACGACCAACCCCGAGGGTTTCCTCACGACCCACCTCTCGCTTCCGGGCGCCGGCAGCGTGCGTCTCGGGTGGGTCAATCCCGCCACCGGCGGGACCGACTACAGCCGTAGCGTTCGCGTCTCCTGAGGGCGCGCGTCTGCCGACACGTGCGTCTACTGAGGCGCCGTGGCGAGCGGCTCCTCGGCGGTGCCGACGCCGCCGCCGATCAGGTTGCGCACCTCGCGGAGGGCGACCGGCAGCGTCGTCGTGTCGTAGTTACGCGACGCCTTGATGTCGGCGAGGATGCTCAGACAGCGCTCGAGCGCGGGCTTGTTGCGCTGCTCCCATTGATCGATGGCCACGTCGCTGTCGGCCCCGTCGGCCGTCTCGAGAACCTCCCGGGTCAGAGCCCGGTGCAGGCTGTAGAGATCGTCTCTGAGGGCGGCGCGGGCGAGCGCCTGCCAGCGGTTTGCGCGGGGCAGATCGAAGATGCGGTCACGCAGCCAGTTCAGATCGAGCCTTGAGCCGAGCCTGAAGTGGGTGACCATCACCGCCTCCGGCTCGCGTCCTATGGCCTCCGCGACCTCGACGATGTCGAACACCGAGAACAGCGCGGGCATGCTGGCGACACGCGCCGCGAGCTCAGGCTGGACGCCGGCTTCTCGCAGCTCCTCGGCCTTGCGGTCGTACCACTCGCGGTCGACGCCTTCGAGGACGTCGGGAATCGCGGCGCTCAGCATGCGGGCTCCCGGCTCAAACTGCCGGAGCGTGGCCTCGATGTCGATCGCGCCGCCGCTGGCCTGCACGAGCCAT
Source organism: uncultured Solirubrobacterales bacterium (assembly GCA_963810015.1). Lineage (GTDB taxonomy): Bacteria > Actinomycetota > Thermoleophilia > Solirubrobacterales > Solirubrobacteraceae > Palsa-465. Next base: position 260,609 of record CAWEMC010000018.1, on the reverse strand, counting down.
CGCGTCGCCCGCTCCACCAGCCGCCGAGCCTCGATCATCATCTGCAGCTGTATCCCGGCCTCGACCTTGTTGTCGAGATCTTCGACCGCCGACCAGAACGCGCGCATGCCGAACACCTCGCGGGCGACCGCGTAGCCGCGCGCCAGCATTGACGGGGCGGCGCCGGTCTCCTCGCCGAGTCTGAATGCGAATGTCACGCCGGCCCGATCGACGAGCTGGTTGGCGACGACGGTCGCAATTATCTCGCGCCGCAGGCGGTGGCCTCGCATCCGCGCGCTGTATCGCTCCGGAAGCGGTGGCGGGAAGTACCGCTCGAGGTCGTGACCGAGATAGTCGTCCTCGGGCAGGTCAGAGTCGAGCAGCCGCATGAACAGCCGGATCTTGCAGTACGCCATTACCACGGCCAGCTCGGGCGCCAGGAGCCCCTGATGGTTGACCTTGCGGTCGTTGATCGTCTCCTCGCTGGGGAGGAACTCGACCTCCCGGTCAAGCCCCGCGTACTGCTCGAGATGGCGGATCAGACGGGCGTGTACATCGACCATCTGCGTCGCCTGCGCCAGTGAGAGGCTCAGCGCCTGGGTCTGCGTGTAGCTGCCGTAGAGGACCCGTTCGGCCACCGCATCCGTCATCTCGAACAGCAGCTCATTGCGCTGCTTCTCGGTCAGGTCGCCGTCGTGGACGAGAGAGTCGAGCAGGATCTTGATGTTGACCTCGTGGTCGGAGGTGTTGACCCCGGCGCCGTTGTCGATCGCGTCGGTGTTGATCAGCCCCCCGGCAAGCGCGTATTCGATCCGCCCGAGCTGCGTAAATCCGAGGTTGCCTCCCTCCCCGACCACGCGGCAGCGAAGCTCGCTCGCGTCGATCCGGACGGCATCGTTCGCCTTGTCACCGGCCTCCGACTGGGCCTCGCTGGAGGCCTTGACGTACGTGCCGATCCCTCCGTTCCAGAGCAGATCGACCGGCGCGCGCAGGATCGCGCGGATCAGCTCGACCGGCGACAGCGCCTCGGCCTCGATCGACAGTGCCTCCCTGACCTCATCCGAGATCGGGATCGACTTCGCGGTCCTCGGATAGACGCCGCCTCCCGCCGAGATCACCGATTCGTCGTAGTCGCTCCACGCTGAGCGCGGCAGCTCGAACAGCCGCTTGCGCTCCTCGAAGCTCGCCTCGGGGTCCGGGGTCGGATCGAGGAACACGTGCTGGTGGTTGAACGCGGCGATCAGCCGGGTGTGCCTGGAGAGCAGCATCCCGTTGCCGAACACGTCGCCCGACATGTCCCCGATCCCGACCACGGTGAAGTCCGTCTCCTGGACGTTGGTCCCGAGCTCGCGGAAATGTCGCGTGACGGACTCCCACGCTCCCCGGGCGGTGATCCCCATCGCCTTGTGGTCGTAGCCATTCGACCCCCCGGAGGCGAACGCGTCGCCGAGCCAGAAGTTGTACTGGGCGGAAATGTCGTTCGCGATGTCCGAGAACTTCGCGGTGCCCTTGTCCGCGGCGACGACGAGGTACGGGTCGTCGTCGTCGTAGCAGATCACTCGATCGGGCTTGACGCACTCGCCTCCGACGATGTTGTCGGTGATGTCGAGCAAGCCCGCCAGGAACGTCTTGTAGCAGGCGATCCCCTCCTCGATCAGAGCTTCCCGCCCCCCACTGGCCGGTGGGCGCTTGACCACGAAGCCCCCCTTCGACCCCACTGGCACGATCAACGCGTTCTTGACCATTTGCGCCTTCATCAGGCCGAGGACCTCGGTACGGAAGTCCTCGCGGCGATCGGACCACCGTATGCCCCCGCGCGCGACCTTGCCACCGCGCAGGTGAACCCCCTCCACCCGCGGCGAGTAGACGAAGATCTCGAACTGCGGCCTCGGCAGCGGCAGGATCGGCACCTGCGAGGAATCGAGCTTCATCGAGACGTACGCGGCAGGACGGCCGCTCGTCCCGTCCGCGGCGGCTCGATCATCGCCGTCTTGGGGTGTCGTCGACGTGCCGCGGAAGTAGTTCGTCCGGAGAATCGCGCACACCACCGAGAGGAAGCCGCGCAGGATCCGGTCTTCGTCGAGGCTCCTGACCGCGTCGATCGCCTTTTCGATGTCGGCCTTGGTCCGCTCCGCCGTCCGCGGGTCCACGCGATCGGGATCGAAGCGGGCGACGAACAACCTGACGAGCAGCGTCGCGATCTTGGGATGGGCCAGCAGGGTGCGCTCCATGTAACGGTCCGAGAACGCGATCCCGGCCTGGCGCAGGTACTTGGCGATCGCGCGGATGATCGTGATCTGACGGCCCGTCAGGGCACCGGCCAGCACGAGCCCGTTGAGCCGGTCGTCCTCGAGCTCGCCGCGCCAGACGCCGAGGAACGCGTTCTGGAAATCGTCGCGGATCTCTTCGATATCCTCGGTCGCGATGCGCAGCCCGAAGTCGTAGACCCACACGGGCTCGGTCCCGGCCGGCGTGACCTCGTAGGGCCGCTCGTCCACGACCCTGGCGCCCATGTGCTCAAACGTCGGCAACACATCGGAGAGCGAGACGCCCCCCGCGCTGAAGAGCTTGCAGCGGACGACTCCCTCCTGGGCCTCGAGCGGCCGGTAGAGGCTGAGGACCGGCTCCGATCGGTTCGCTTCCAGCTCCTCGATCCGGCCGATGTCGACGACGGCGGAGCGCCCGACCCAGTCGGATCGGTATGCCGGCGGGAATGCCCGCTCGTAGCGACGGTAGGTCCGGGTCCCGTGCTCTTCCCCGTACTCCTCGACCAGGGCGGCCCGGAGGTCGTCCGTCCACGCGCGCGTCGCCTGCACGAGCCGGGCCTCGATCTCCGACACGTCGTGGTCATCGGCGACCCCGTCCGGCGTGTGGATGATGTACCGGACGCGAACGAGCAGCGACTCGGACAGCTGCAGTGTCCAGTCGAGGTGGCTCCCTCCGAACTCGTCGATCAGGATCCTCCCCACCCGCTCGCGGTTCTCCGTGTTGAACCGGTCGCGCGGGATGCACACGAGGGACTCGACGTAGCGATCGAGCTGGTCGCGCCGGACGAACAGCCGCACACGCTGACGTTCGCCCAGGCCCAGGAGCCCCATCGAGATCGAGAACAGGTCGTCGGTATCCGTCTGGAACAGTGATTCACGGGGATAGGACTCGATGATCTCGGTGAGCGCCTTGGCGTCGTGGCTGTCCGGGGGAAACGCCGCCCGGTCGAGAACACCCTTGAGCTTCCCGCGCAGGATCGGAATCTCGCGCACGCTTGCTTTGTAGGCCGATGTCGTATACAGCCCGAGGAGGCGTCGCTCTCCGATCACCTCACCGTCGGCACCCCACCGCTTGACACCGATGTAGTCCAGATACGCTGGGCGGTGCACGGTGGCGCGCGAGTTCGCCTTTGTCAGGACCAGCACGTGCGGCACCGTCGCCAACGCGGCCGCCTTTGAGCTGAGCTTCGTGTACGGCGTCACGGGCGCGCCTCGAAGAATCCCGAGGCCGGAGTCGGCGACGGCCTGCAGCCCCACCTCGTCGATGCCTCGGACAAGGTCGTATTCCCGGTAGCCGAGGAACGTGAAGTGATCGTCGGCCACCCAGGCCAGAAAGGCCTTGACCTCAGCGAGCTCAACGGCGTCGACCGGCGGCGGCTGGGCGTCGAACTCGTCGATCAGTGACTGCGTTCGCTCGCGCATCGGCCCCCAGTCCTCGACCGCGGCTCGCACCTCGCCGAGTACCCGCTCGACGTTCTCCGAGAGCTGCGGCAGGGCTTCCCGGTCGGTCTCCCGCGCGACCTCGATGTGGAGGATCGACTCGGGCTGCGCGTCGGGCTCCGTCTGGCCTGGCTCGAGGACCTCGAGCAGCTGACCGTCCTCGTCGCGCCGGATCCAGATCACCGGATGGATCACCAGGTCGATCCCGTACCCCTGCCGGACTAGTTCCATCGTCACGGAGTCGACGATGAACGGCATGTCGTCGCTGACGATCTCGACCACCGTGTGGGGGGACTGCCAGCCGTTGTGCTCGAACTCCGGGTTATAGACGTGGACCTTCGCCTCGCCGGGTTCTCGATGCTGCGCCAGGTTCCAGTGTGCGACCGCCGCGCCGTAGAGATCGAGCGGGCTTCGATCCACGAGGTCCTCCCGCGGAACCCAGTGGTAGTACTGGCGGACGAACGCCTCGCACGGTGCCGCGTGCTGCTCCGGAAGACGTTCTCTGACGCGGGCGCAAACGGTGTCGATCAGCTCCGTTTCGAGATCCGCCGCCTTCAGCACCAACTCGACACCGCCTTGTCACTTCCTCTTCGGCCGGGTCCTACGGAGCCTACTTCTTCGGCCACGGCCTACAGGCAGGCTACCTCCAATGCCGTAGGCGCACTGACACACGGCGTGCACGGCGATCCGTCCGTTCCCCATGCGAACATATGTTCGATGACGAGCGACGGCAACCCGTACGCGAGGTTCAAGCGAGCACTCGCCACCGGCAACGAGGCGCTCGTCACCGCGGCCGCGCTCGAGCTGCCTCGGGTCGCCCTGGACGACGCGCTGCGGATCTGCCTCCTCCTGCGCGGCGGAGACCCCGACCGGTACGAGCGGGCGGCCGTCCGCTGGCTGGGGCGCTTCGCGCTCGAGGCGCGCCGTGTGACGATCGACGATTTGCGGCTCGCCGCCGACGCCCTCGACGCGCTGCCGGAGCGGACGGCGGAGGCGATGGAGCGACTGCAGCAGCTGTGTGTCGCTCGAGGGGTGGGGTGAGACCATGCCCTAGCCATATAGCATCGGGGCCATGCGCGTGCCGATCGGACGGGCGTGCCTGGTCGCGGCGGCCGTCGTGGCGGTCGTCGTGGTCGTGCTCGTAGGTGGCGCGACGGCGTCGACCGCTCCGTTGCCGGCGCTCCAGCCGGTCTCGTTGCCGCGCGACCACGGCGCCCATCCGGCGTTCCAGGTCGAGTGGTGGTATACGGCGGGGACCGTGGCCGATCACCGCGGCCGTGACTTCTTCTGGTTTGCCACGATGTGGGCCGGGGAGGGGTTCGTCGTGGCCAGGGTCAACGTCGTCGACCTGCGGGCCGATCGGATCGTGCTCGCAAAGGAGTACTTCGCTCGCGGACCGCTGCTCAGCGGCCAGACGCGGATGGACGTCGACGGCTTCGACCTGGGCTGGCGGCCGGCCGGGGCGCTGGGACTCTGGACGGTCGGTGCGACGGTGCCCGGCGAAGGGCAGCTGCGGCTCACCCTGACCCCCGTTCAGCCATACATGCTCAACGGTCCTCATGGAATCGTCCGGGAAGGGCCGGGCGCCACCTCGGCGTACTACTCCGATCCTCGCCTGGCCGCGCGAGGGACGCTGGTGCTCGACGGCCGCTCGGCTCGCGTCCGCGGCCAGGGCTGGTTCGACCACCAGTGGGGCAACTTCCTCACCAACTCCGCCTCGTTCCACTGGAACTGGTTCGCCTGTCAATTCAAGGACGGCAGCGACCTGATGCTCTACCAGTTCATCACTCCGACGGGGCAGCCGACCGGGGTCCAGAGCGGCACGTTCGTCTCACGCCGGGGCAGCGCCTGGCATCCGCGACGGTTCACCGTCCGGCCGCTGGGACCGATGATCCGACCCGCGGGCGCAACCGGGGCATATCCGCTGCGATGGCGCCTCGACGTGCCGTCAGCCGACGTGCACGCGACGCTCAAGGCGCGCGCACGCCATCAGTTCATCGCCAACCAGTACATCCCCGGCTTCTGGGAAGGAGCGGCGGCGATCACGAGCGGCAACCCCGGCGGGTGCATTGTCGAGTCCACTCGCGAGACCGGCGGCGCCCTGTAGAGGCCACAGCGCCGCCCTCCAGGGGATCCCGGTGGTACCTGTGCGGGATCGGTGGCGCCTGTGCGGGACCCGGTCGCGCCGTCAGGAGGGCTGCCGCAGGAACTCCGTCCACCATAGGACGGGTCGGAATCCGAGGCGAGTGTAGAGCCGCCTCGGCCGGTCTTCGTCATCCGCACAGATCCATAGGTCTCGTACCCCGCCGGCAGCGGCGATGGCCGCTTTGGTCAGCATCGTTCCCCGACCCTGGCCGCGGTACCGCCGGAGCACGTATAGCGCCCCGACCTCGGTCTCATCGTCCCCCACGTCGAGCGCGGCGAACGCCACCGGCTCGCCGCCCTCGTGGAGCGCGAAGACCCGGCTGCCCAGGGCGAGCCGTGCCTCGCGCGCCTGAGCCTGGAACTCCGTGTCGTCGCGACCGGGAAAGCTCTCCTGATGCCACGCCCGGCGGAGATGGTCGACCGTGTCGTAGGCCACCTCGGCGATCGGGAACTCGCGCGCGGAGGGCCGCTCCCCCTGAAAGCGCATGAGCACGAGCCGCAAGCTCTGAAAGTTGCGAGCGTGGAACTCGTCCCGGAGCGGCTCGGCGACGGCCGCGCGGTCGAAGTCGATGCGGCGATGCTCGAGGCCCTCCAGCGCGTGATCGGCAAACGCCACCAGATCGTCGACGCTCATCTGCGGGTCATCCTGGACGCGCACGACGTTGAGATCGAAGTACCCCGGAAATCGCGTGGCGCGGGTGACCACGCCATGGTCCCACCGCTCGACGTGGTCACAGAACCGCGCCCTGGCGCGCTGCGTCCACGCGCGCGCACGGTCCGCGACGTCTCTTCCGGTATCCCGCTCGAGCGCCACGCCCACCGCAACCCGGACTAGACGGCCTCTGCGTAGCGCGCCATCCCGCCGTCGACCAGATACGTCGATCCGGTCACGTATGTGGCGCGGTCCGAGGCGAGGAACACGGCGAGCGCGGCGACATCCTCGGGCGTGCCCATCCGCCCCTGCGGGATGATCCGCTTCAACAGCGCCATCTTCTCCGGGTCCTCGACCGTCGCGGCGTTCAGCGGCGTCAGGATTGCACCGGGGGCGATGTTGTTGACCCTGATGTTGTGGCCCGCGAGCTCGAGGGCGGCGTTGCGCATCAACATCCGAAGGCCGCCCTTCGCGACCGCGTACGCGGCGAACGTCGGAAATGGCACGTCTTCGTGGATCGAGGAGATGTTGATAATCGACCCTCCACATCCCGAGTCCCGCATCGCTCGGCCGGCAGTCTGGAGGCAACAGAACGCTCCGCGGAGGTTGACCTTAAGGACCGCATCCCAGTCCTCGAGGCGCATGTCGAGCAGCGGCGCCGAGCGGTTGATCGCGGCGTTGTTGACGAGCACGTCAAGGCCGCCGAGGCGCTCGACGGTCGCATCAACCATCCGCGCCGCGGCGTCGACGTCGGACACGTTGGCCTCATAGGCGAACCCCCGGCCCAGCTGTTCCGCGTGCTCATGCGCCTGCGGTCCGTGCTCACCGAACCAGTTGATGCAAACGGCCGCGCCGGCGTCGGCCATGCCCTGAACGACGGCCCGGCCAATTCCACTGCCGCCGCCCGTGACCAGCGCAACCTTGCCCGCTAGCTCCATGCCGTCAATCCGCGGACGATTCGTCCTCGCGCGGAGCGTGCCCCATGCGCTCGAGCACGCGCGCGAACACGTCGCGAGGCTGCGCGCCCGGCACCAGCAACCGCCGGTCGATCACCCAGGCAGGAACCCCGCCGGCGCCCAGCTCGATCGCGGCCTGCGTCTCGGCCTCGATCCGCCCCAGATAGCGCCCGTCTCGCAACACGTCGACGATTTCGGATTCCTCGAGCCCGACCGCGCCGCCCTCCTGCACCAGCACGCGCTCGTCGCCGATGTCCAGGCCCTTGGCCCAGTAGGCGTCGAAGAGTCGAGGGTGCAGCTCGTCGAACGCGCCGCGGGCACGCGCGAGCTCGGCAAGCATCAGGGCACCGCGGGAGTTGGGCACCTTCTCCAGCGGCTCGGCATGCGGCAGCCCCGCCTGTTCGAACATCGCCCGCCGACGATCGGCCAGTCCCGCGCCGAACCGGCGCTCGAGCTCAGCCCGCGGGATGCCCTCGGGCGGGTACTCGGGATGCAGGTCGAAGGGTCTCCACTCGATCTGCGCGCCGAACCGACGCTCGAGCCACGCCGCCCGTTCGAGGCCGACGTAGCAGAAGGGTCATATGTAGTCGCTCCAGACCGCGATCTGCGGGACCGTGTCGACTGCTTCGGCCATGGGCGACACTCTATTCCCGTGGGCGAGAATGTGGCGATGGGGCCGGAGACACGGTACGCGCTGAGCGGCGACATACACATCGCCTATCAGCTGGTCGGTGACGGGCCGTTCGATCTCGTCTTCGTTCCCGGTTTTGTCACCCATATGGAGCTGCAGTGGACGCTTCCGGGCTTTGCGGACTTCCTGTCCGACCTGGGGGCCTTCTCGCGGTTGATCCGGTTCGACAAGCGCGGCACCGGCATGTCCGATCCGGTCAGCGGCGCCCCGAGCCTCGAGACCCGCATGGACGACGTCCGAGCCGTGATGGACGCCGTCGGATCGCGGCGAGCCGCCTTTTACGGACTGTCGGAAGGCGGGGCGATGAGCATCCTGTTCGCGGCGACCTATCCGGAGCGGACGGCAGCGCTCGTCATCCGCAGTTGCTCTCCGCGAACGCTGTGGGCCCCGGACTTCCCGTGGGGCCGCAGCGAAGACGCCTACCAGCGCGAGGTCGATCAGGCGTTGGGAGTCTATGCGTCGCGACCCGAGGCACGCGAAGCGGTGCGCGCCCTCGGGATGCAAGACGAAGACGAGGTCGAGGCGTTCATCGACTATGTCCGGTACGGGGCCAGCCCCGGGATGCTCTCGGCGCTGTACCGGATGAACAAGGAGATCGACGTCCGCGACGTCCTCCCCACCGTGCGCGTGCCCACGCTCGTGCTCCACGGCAGCGAGGATGAGTTGGTCCCCATCGAGGCCGCCAGGTTCATGGCGCAGCGCCTACCCTCAGCCCGGCTCGTCGAGCTCCCCGGGGTCGGGCATATGGCGCTGAAGGCGGGGGGCACCAAGATCCAGACCGAGCTCCAACGTTTCCTCGACGACGTCTGGCACACCGGGGGATGGGAGGAAACGGAGGCCGATCGGATGCTCGCGACCGTGCTCTTCACCGACATCGTCGACTCAACGATGAAGGCGACCGAGCTCGGTGACAGAAGCTGGCGCGAGTTACTCGAGCGGCACAACGCGCTCACACGGCGCGAGCTGTTGCGCTTTCGCGGCCGGGAGATCGACACGACGGGCGACGGCTTCCTCGCCGCCTTTGACGGTCCGGCGCGAGCGATCCGCTGCGCGTCCGCGATCGTCGAAGGGGTGCACGAGCTCGGCCTGTCGATACGGGCTGGGCTGCACACCGGAGAGTGCGAGGTGGCCGACGGCAAGGTCGCCGGAATCGCGGTCCACACCGGAGCGCGCGTGGCCGCCCAGGCAACGGCGGACGAGGTGCTCGTGTCGAGCACGGTGAAAGATCTGGTCGCCGGCTCCGGGATCAGATTTCGGGAGCGCGGTCTACACGAGCTCAAGGGGATCCCGGGGCGGTGGCAGCTGTTCGCCGTGGACGGCGAAGCGTAGGAAGGGGCGCCCGGCCGAGCCGGTGGCCGCTGTGGGAGCGGTCAGTTGAGGTGGCTTTGCCAGTCGGCGGGAACGGCGCCCGCCGGCCCCGGGACCGGCTGGCCCGCGGGGTGGCTGTCGGGCGGTGCCAGCTCGGGGCCGCGAAGGAAGTCGCCGGTGCGGTAGTCGAAGAACCAGTCCTCCCCGGGCTCGAAGCTCTGGATGACCGCGTGCCCGCTCGTGGCCTGGTGAGCGCTCGCATGCTGACTCGGAGAGTTGTCGCAGCAGCCGATATGGCCACACGCCGCGCAGCGGCGCAGATGGAGCCACCATCCGGGCCCCTGCCCGGCGAGGCACTCCACGCAGCCGGTCCCGGTTGGAGGGACGGATGGGTCGATGTCACTCGCGGAAGAGGTCATTGACTACCGGCGGGAAACCTTACCGGTCTGCCCGCGGGAGGACCGGCTAGGTTCGCGGCGGATCGAGGCGCTTGACGACCTCCCAGCGCCGGGCCCTCACCGCCCGCTCGCTGATCCCGAGGGTTCGCGCGATCTCGCCACGCGGGATGCCCAGTAACTGCATCGCGGCGATCGGCCTGTCGCGATCCTCGACTCGATCGAGGAGCCGCCGGATAGTAGGGCCGGCGAGCTCTGGGGCCGGCGGCGTGCCGGCAGCCACGCGTCGGATCGCCGACTCCAGCTCGTCAGGGTCGCCGTAGCGCGACACCACCCCCACTGCGCCGGCGAGCACCGCGACCCCACCGAGCTCCTCGACCCGCTCGACTGCGTGGACGAGCACGACGGGTGGGTCGGGCAGTTGGGTGAGCCCGAAGATGAACCGCGCGCCGAGCTCAGCCGACACGAGGCACAGGGCCGGTCGCTCATCCTGAACGACGGCGAGTGCATCCCCGGCGGTGGCCGCGCGGACGGTGATGCCCCGCCACCTCAATAGCGCGGACAGGCTGTCGCTGGCGGCGCAGTCCTCGTCGACGAGCAGCACGTCCACCGTCCGCGGCTGCGGCTCGTTCGCCTCCGCCTCGATCGCCGAAATCGCGGCGCTAAGGGCCGTCTGGCGGACGTCCGTGGTTGGAATGCTCATCGAGCCTCCTATACGGCGGCCAGTACAACGGCTGCAACGCCCGGCGCCAGCAGGCACGTGATCACGACCAACGCCGGGATGGTCCGAGCGTTCAGGTACCGGCGCCTCCACGCGACCAGCCCAATCGGAACCCGACTCACCGCTCTGCCCTCGCACCGGCGCCGGCGGTCATCGTTCTCCCCCAGCCGCCAAGACAGACGGAGCTCGAGTGCGGCGAGCACGATCATCGCCACGAAGATGAGCGCGATCTCGAGCACCGTCGCCTCTCATCGCGGCTGACCGAGATCCTTGGGTTTCGGTTCGCTGTGCATGGTCACGGCCACAACTTGCCAGCCGTACGCGTACGGCGGAATGGGCGATAACCCCCATCTCCGACCCGGCCCGTTACCGAGTGTCGGGTCGGTCGAGGGCGCCGATGAGGTCGGGGTCGATGTGGCCATGCCACCGCAAGCTGACCGCCTGGGCCGGCAATACGTTCGAGCCCGCGCTCGCGGCGTCAGACTTCGTGGCGCCGGCGCGCGACGCTGACGCCACACATCCCACGCAGCCGTCGCCGGCAGCTAGATTCGCGGTCGGTCGATGAGTTTTGCGCGCCAAATGGTGGCCCTAGGGGAGCCCCGATGCGAACGGCCGCGTAGCCGAGCCAACCTCCGCGTAGCTCAACTCCGAACGAAGGAACTCAAATGTCAACAATCAGCCAAGACAACCTCGAAGGCCAGCGAGCGCTGGTGACGGGCGCGACCTCGGGCATCGGCCGCGCAGTCGCGCTTCAGCTTGCCCGGGACGGGGCCGAGGTCCTGGTTCACGGCCGCGACGCCGCCCGCGGCGCCGAGACGGTCCAGGACATCACCAACGCCGGCGGCAAGGCCAGCTTCGTCGCCGCCGACCTCACCGACATTGCCGACGTGCACCGTCTGGCCAGCGACGTGGGCGCCGTCGACATCCTCATCAACAACGCCGGGATCTCGCGGTTCGGCCCGACCGCAGAGTTCGACGTCGCCGCGTTCGACAAGATGTTCGCGAGCAACGTGCGGGCGCCGTTCATGCTTGTCGCGGCGCTCGCTCCCGGAATGGCTGCGAGGGGCCGCGGCAGCATCGTCAGCCTGAGCAGCATGGCCGGCGGCGTGGGGCTCGTGGGCGGCGCGGCCTACGGCGCGACGAAGGCGTCGCTCGAGGCGATGACGCGCGCGTGGGCAGCGGAGTACAGCGCGAGTGGCGTGCGGGTCAACGCCGTCGCCCCAGGACCCGTCTACACCCCGACGCCGTCAGGCCCCGAGTTCATCACGGCACTCGGAGAAACCACGCCGATGCACCGCGCCTCCCGACCCGAGGAGATCGCCGAGGTGATCGCGTTTCTCGCCTCTCCACGAGCGAGCTACATCACGGGCACCACCATCGCCGCCGACGGCGGCCGCAGGGCGATCTAGCCGGGAATCACCCTCAAGGACACGAGGCTACGCGGCCGAGATGAGTCCGGGCAGCGCGGCGCGCGCTTCACGCAAGGGGTCGCCGTTGCCGCGGATTACCGAGTGGACGACCGCGCCGTCCAAGAGCATGAGCACGACGTGCGCTCTTTGCTCGGGATCGGGCACGCCAATCTCGGCGAGCAGCGCAGACAGTTCGGAGAGCATCCCGTCCTTGTGCGCAACAACCACCGGCGCCGCAGGGTGATCGTCGTCTCGCAGGTGGAGTCTGGCGCTTACGTACGGGCAGCCGATGAAGCTGCTCCCGCCGCGATCGGCACGACGCGCGGCACGATCGAATAGCGCCAGGAGCCGCTCGCTAGCGGTCCCGTCCCCGGGGTCGCCGATCAGCCACGCGCGGAAATCGAGGTCACGGTCCGCCAGGGCCTCGGCGACGAGCTCATCCTTGCCGGTGAAGTGGCGGTACACCGACATCTTTCCGGCGCCAGCCCGCTCGGCGATCGCGGCGGGTGTGGCGGCATCGAGACCCCCGACCGTGACGAGCTCCGCGGTGGCCTCGAGGATGCGCTGGCGTGCGTCTCTTGTTCCTGCCATTGCCGACTTATGATACCTTACGGTCTCGCTTGACGATACCTTGAGGTCTCATAGACATGACTCAGGCAGTGGCAGTTCGACCGGATGTTCCGAGTGACGGGGTTCCCGGGGCACACGTAGGCGACCCGCGGGGGCGCCTACGCGGTCGGAGCCGCGAGCGGGAGCGACTCGACCAACTCTTGGCCGGTATTCGGTCGGGGCGCAGCGGGGTCCTGGTTGTCCGCGGCGAGGCGGGAATCGGCAAGACAGCCTTGCTAGAGCAGCTCATCGAGCGGGCAGCGGGATGCATGGTGACCCGGGCGGCGGGCGTGCAGGCCGATATGGAACTCCCGTTCGCCGGGCTACAGCAGTTGTTCGGGTCGATGCTCGGCACGCTCGAGCGCCTCCCGGATCCGCAACGCGACGCCGTGGAGGTCGCGTTCGGCCTTCGCTCTGGGCCGGCTTCGGATCGGTTCGAGTTGGGGCTGGCGATGCTCGGGCGGTTGGCCGAGGTTGCCGCAGGGTCAGAGCCGGGCATCTCTCGATGGTGGCCGCCCCCGGAGTGGTCGCGAAGGTGATCACTGCCGCGGTGAAAGCAACGAGCTAAGCCCCCCAGGATCAATCAAACGGAAGTAAATGCCCCTCGAAAGGAGCACCCGATGTCAATGAATCAAAATGAAATGCACCCTCGGCCGAACATCGTCCTCGTCCACGGTGCGTGGGCGGACGGTTCCAGTTGGACCTCGGTCATCGAGGGCCTCCAGGCAGAGGGCTACCACGTCACGGCACCCCAGTTTCCCCTCACGTCGCTGGCAGATGATGTCGCGAGGCTCCGCCATGTCCTGGCACTCCAGGACGGACCGACCGTCATCGCCGGCCATTCCTACGGCGGTCAGGTCATGACGGCGCTCGGCACTGACGCGCGGAACGTGGTCGGTCTGGTCTACGTCGCGGCCTTCGGCACCGACGAAGGGGAATCGCTCGGGGGACTGCTGTCGCAAGGACCACCCGCGCCGGCACTGGCCCACCAGTTCATCGACAACGAAGGCTTCGTCTGGCTGACCGAGGACGACTTCGTCAACCACTTCGCAGGTGACGTGGACCCGGTCAAGGCAGAGGTCTTGTACGCCGTGCAGCAACCCCTGGCGGCAAGCGCGTTCGACGAGGTCATGACTGTCCCCGCGTGGAAGTTTTTGCCGTCGTGGTACCTGGTCTCCAAGGACGATCAGGCGCTCCCGCCCGACGCCCAGCGAGCGTTCGCCAACCGCATGAATGCAACGGCCGTCGAAGTCCCTTCTGGCCACTTGGCGATGGTCTCCCACCCGGCCGAGGTCGTGAAGCTCACTGAGACGGCAGCGGAAGCTGCGCTCGTCGCCACGGCCCTCCGGTGAACCAGGCGCCTACCCGGCCGGCCTCGACCTCACAAACCTGGCCGGCCGGGTCCGCCGCGCCCGTGCGCATGGGCGATCGTCGGCGCGACGTTGGAGGTGCTTGAGCTACGAGGAGTCCGCCTCGGATTCCTCGATGGCCTCCTCGCCTATCGTTGACGGTCCGGGCGACGCGGCGGGCGTCGCACTGAGCGACGCTAGAAGGGCGGCGGCGTCGTCGGGAGCGAGAGACTTCCGAATCACCCGTGCGGTGCTCTCGTCGACCGCCGCGAGCAGTTCGTCGACGTCGTTTGCGTCAGCGATCAGCGCGATCGCAGAACCCGAGCGAGGCACGACGTCGCGCAGCCGATCGGTGAGCAGCTGCGGTTCGGAGTCGACCTCGCTCGGCCTTCCGACCTCGGACCCGATCGTCGCGCCCAATACCATTCCCGCAGCGAATCCGGGGGGGCCGAGGAGCGCCCCGATCACCGCTCCGACACCCCAGCCCTCAGCGGCTCCACGCTCGGAGACATGGAGAGCCTCGTCGACATCAACGTAGTGGCCCGCGAAGGTTCCGCGCAAGACCAAGTGGCCGTCGTGGTGATGCTCAACGAACCCCACCTCCCGGGCCCACGACCCGGCGGGGTCCGACCGGTCACGCGCAACGGCAAACGCCTCCGTAGCCGAGTTCACGCCAGGAAAGATCACCAGAGCAAAATCGAGATCCATGCGCGATCTTCACCGTACCTCAGAGGAGGTGGCGCTGTCACCCCGCTAGGGATCGGGAGAAGCCCCGACAGCTCCGAGAGGCTCGTTTGACGGAGCAATCCGGACACGATCGCGATTGTGGATTCACGCCGCGGGCGGCATAGCGGGCACACAATTGGGCCCAAGGCTTCACGAGCGCATCTGGTTCCGCGCAGTCTCTCGGGTTCGCCGCCCGGGTGGCGCAAATCGCCCAAAGCGGCGGCCGGAGGGCCTGGGGTTGCCGAGCAGCGGGTCGGTCGCCTCCCGCGCGTCCAACCCATATTCGTGCTCGGCACCGCGAGCCCCGCACTCACGCTGTTCCAGACGGTCGGCAACACGGTCGCGCGCGCCACCCTGGTGCCCCGTTACGGGACGTAGCCTCCGCCGCGTGGCACGCCAGTGTCAGGTGAGACTCTACCCGCGCTGATCTGCCTTCACATCGCCGAGCAGTTTCGTTAGCTCTTTCACTTGGATGGTCTCCAGCGAGCGAACGGCAGCCTTGATCTCTCTTGCAAGGCCGTCACTAGCGCGGCCAGCCACGAGCTTGTCGAATTTTGCGGCGATTTCATCCCAGGTGAACGGCCAGGTCGAGAACCCAGGGTAGTTCTTCACCTCGTGACTGTAGGACCTGCCATCGTTGAGCCGGACTGTCACCCGGCTCGGGACCTCCCCGGGGTAGCGGGCGGTGAATCCGGCATCCGGCCTCACCGTGACCTTTTGGAGCAAGCTCTGGACGTCCGGCGCCTCGATGCGCCTGGGCTTGAGCTGCGCCGGCTGAACGTCACCATCGAGGACGGCGACGGCCAGGAGGTATGGGAGGCTGTGATCGGCATCTTCCTTCGTGTGCACGTCGGTCTTCGGCCCGAAGCTCCCACCCCCCATGAAGTCGTAGGCGTCCTGGAAGACAACATCCTCGATGCTGTCGACCTGGGACCGATCAATCGCGTGCGCCTTGCGCAGCTCGAGGATGCAGAAGATCGACGATTGCCCCGGAACCGCGGTGTTGTAGCTCTTCAAGGCCAGCCGGTCGAAGCAGTCCAGTTTCTCGTTCTCCCAATCGACGTGGATCGGTACTCCGACCACCTGCGCCAGGCCATGCGTTCCCTCGATTACATACCTAGGGCCGGTCACGCCATGGGACGCCAAGAAGACTCCGTGGACGCACCCCAAGGCCACCTGAGACGACGATAGGCCCTTCCACTGGGAGATCGGAGTGGTCCGTGCGACAAGCAGAGGAATGAAGTCGCCACTGATACCGACGGCCGCCGCGGCCTTTGCCTCGTCCAGGCCGAGAGCCTTAGACACCCCGGCGGCTAACGAGAAGGACAGTGGTGTCGTCAGGTCAAACCCGTCGGCCATGAAGGGAACCGCATCGGTGAGTCGTGACTCGACCTGATAGGCAACCGCGAGGGCGATCAGGAAGTCCTTCCCGGATAGGTCGGCGTACTCGCTTGCGGCGAGGATTGCTCCCGTGTTGTCCGAGGGGTGGCAGAGCCCGCCGTCGGCTAGGTAGCTATCCATGTAGTCGACGTAGCGGACGAGCGCTGTGTTGTAGAACGCCGCATAAATGATGTCGGCGCGGCCACCGCCGATTAGAGCGCAGCGACCGACCCGACCGCCGAACTCCTCTGCTTGTGCCCGGCACGCTTCGATCGGCGGCGCCCCGAGGGCGCTAACTGCGCACGCCAACGCATCAAGGACACTCACCTTCAGCCGCTCGCGCCGCTCATGAGTAAGGTCCTCATACGTCGTGCCGCAGGCGAATCGCGCGATACCTTCGGCCTGGCTTGGGCCTGAAATTATTGGCTTGGGCTTCTCTGGGGAATCGCCCGCGCGGTCGGTGGTCACGGCGTTCCTCGAAGGGGGGCATGGCGAGTCTATTCCCCCGCAACGGCTGCTGCCCTACTGCCGGCGACTCTCACCCGTCGAGTCTGTGATCGCCTCGCCGGTGAGCTCATAGCAGGCGGCGATAAGGCCGTCTTGGACGCCGCGGTCGGCGACGGCTGGGTGCGTTTCGCGCAGTCTTCGGTGGTAAAACTGGCGACCGCTTTGCAGGGCTAGCGGGTCGTCACTGGTCGCGAGCCAGACCTGCGTCTCGGCTCCGGGGCCGATTTCGCCGGGCGCCCCCCGGCCACCCATCTTCGTCCTCACCCAGCCGGGGTCCACGGAACTGCTGACGACGTCCGGCCACCGGCGAGCGACCGCCGCGGCGAGCACCGCGTCGAACAGCTTGGAGTCGGAGTAGGCCTGGTGGCCGTCCCAGTGCCGGTGCTCCCACTGCAGGTCCGCGAGGTCTGGATCACCCGACCTGTGCAGGCCCGAGCTGAGATAGACAAGCCGCGACGGACGGTTCACGAGCGCGGTCAGCAGGTAGGGCGCGAGGACGTTGGTCTGAAAGACGTGCTCAAGGCCGTCCTCAGTCTCGACCCGCCTGGGCTCGCGGTAGCCGATACCGGCGTTGTGGATAATCGCGTCGAAGACGCCGGCGGCGTTGATCAGTTCGGCCAGCGCTCGGGTGCTCGTGATCGAGGAGAGGTCGCCCGCGAGCGCCGCGGCCGCCGCCGGGACATTCGCCAATGCCTGCTGGGCGCGCGCATCGTCGCGAGCGTGCAAGACCACTTCGTGGCCCCCGCGGGCGAGCTGTCTGGCTGCCTCGCGACCGAGCCCATCGGCGGAGCCTGTAATCAGCACCCTGGACATCAGACGAGCACCGAGCCGCCGTCCACCGTCACGGTCGTGCCACCGCTATTGCCATTGCGCATAAGCCGCTGAACGAGCGACAGTTCACGGTCCGATCGAGCCCGCGGCTAGCTCGCGGCCGCTCGTGATCCGCCGAGACCACTCGGTTGGTCGAGGTCGACCGGTGGCAGGTCCTGCACCTCGTCCTTCGTGAGGTTCAGTCGAATTATCGCGCCGACACGTTTCACCGCGCTGATCGGAATGGCGACCCTCTTCTTGCCCCATAGGTGGCCTTCGTCGAGCAGGATGTGTGTCACGTGATGGTCGCTGGGATCGATGACCAGTCCCTGGACCCGCCCGACAGGCTCATCGCTGGCATATACGTGATCGCCGCGGCGTACCTGCACTTCACCTAAGGGCATGGTCATAGCGGACCGTCTCGGCATCAGCGTTTCTTCCGCCGATCCCGCCGATCCCGCCGATCCCCAAACCGCTTACACGGGCGCCTGTGTCCTGCTTCGCGAGGCCGTAGTAAGGCAGCGAGTGCATCTGGTCTTCGCTGTCGCCCAACTGGCCGTCGGGCCCCGAAAGGAACTGTGACTCATCAGCGACCTCGAGGGCGTCGAACTCAGACGTGGTGCACCCCAGCTGGATCACCTTCGCCGTCGAGGTCACGAGATCGATCGGCACAAGATGACCCACGTCTCGCCGATTGCGTGGCTCGACCACGAGGTGGGTGATTGCGCGGGCGACTGGATCGATGACCACGCGTTTCAGATCCCCGCAAACCCCATCGGTGCAAGCGACTTCGCTTCCAATGATGAACCGCGTGGTCTCGCTCATCGATGTTCCCTCTCCTTCGTCTGCTCTTCCCACCTCGAACGACCGGCAGTCACGCTAGCCAGGCATCCGCTCCCGGATGGATCCCCGATGGCCTCAGACTACAAGCCTGTCGAGTGCTTGGCCTCCCCCTGGTCGAAGCCCAAGGCCAGCACGACCACCTGCTTCGTGACGCAACATCACCACGACCGAGGCAGTGGCGGCTGCGCGGGCCGAATGCGGTCGTGCGGGTCGTGTTTGGGGGGTCGGTGGGCGGCGGGTCGTATGTTGGGGGGGATGGCGGAGCGCCGGGATGTCGAGTTCACGTACTCGCTGACCGATCGGATCATCCGGCTCAGTCTCGGTGAGCTGCCCGATTTCAGCGGGGCGATGTTCAACGGGGATTTCTCGTTGGGTCTCGAGGAGGCGCAGCGGCGCAAGCACGAGTATGTGGCCGAGCAGGTGGGGATCGGGCCGGGGCGGCGGCTGCTCGACCTGGGTTGTGGGTGGGGTCCGTTGCTTGCCTATGCCCGGTCGTGGGGTGGGGTCGGCGTGGGGGTGACTCTCTCCTCGGCGCAGTTGGCGGCGTGCCGGCGGTACGGCCTCGACGTCTACCTCGAGGACGCGCGGGAGCTTGATCGGGAGCGCTTCGGGACGTTCGACGCGGTGGCGAGTCTCGGCGCGTTTGAGCATTTTTGCTCGCCGGAGGACTACCGGGCGGGACGTCAGGAGGAGATCTACCGCGACTTGTTCGCGCGCGTCTCGAGCGTGTTGTCGCCGGGTGGCCGCTTCTACCTGCAGACGATGGTGTTCGGCCGCAACATGTTCCCGGCTTCGCGGATCGATCTGGACGCGTTCCGTGCGGTCCCGCCGCGGGATTCGGACGAGTGGTACATCGCGCTGCTGGGGCGCCAGTTCCCGGGGTCTTGGCTGCCGTTCGGTCAGGAGCAGGTCGTCGAGTGCGCCGAGCCCCACTTCCGGCTGGTCTCGAGCGTCAGCGGCCGCCTCGACTACATCGAAACGATCAAACGGTGGAACGCCCGGATCGGAGCGCCGAGCTTCAAAAAGACGCTACTCAAGCTCCGGCTACTGCCCCGCTGGCTGACCAGCGCCGACTTCCGCCTCGCGTTCACCTCCGGCGTGAGCGCCAACCAGATCTGCTTCCAGCGCGAACTGCTCGACCACTACCGCCTCGTGTTCGAAAACACACAGTGACCCAGTCTCCGCCAGTTAGGAACTGACGTCACGTTTGCGCATGACTATGGTGCCGGCGATGACGAACGCCACGGCGTAGCCGAGCAGGAGCAGCCCGGCGGGAAGCTGGCCGATTCGGGTGCTGTGGCTGGCGGTGCGGGCCAGGGAGTTGCCGACCCCGCTGAGCCCGTACTTCTTGATCCCGTCACCGAAGCCGCCGGGGATGATCCCCAACAGGTTCTCGATCACGAAGACCCAGGCCAGCACGAGCACGATCGCGCCAGTCTGGTTGCGCAACAGCGCGCCCACACCCAGGCCGAACGCGGCGTAGAGCATCGTGGCGACCGCGCCACCAATGACCGCCCCGATCCAGTCTGAGGTGCTCATCCCGGTGACGATCCCGCGGCTAGAGAGGATCCCCGCGACGATCCCCGCGCACACGCCGTAGCAGAACAGTCCCAGGACCAGGCCGGCGAGCAGCTGGGCGGCGAGCTTCGCCGCCATCAGCCAGGTGCGCACGGGCTCGACGAGCAGGCTGGGGGTGATCGTGCCGTGGCGAAACTCCGTGGTTACCCCGATTACCCCGATGACGAGCGCGAACAGCGGCGCCAGCCCCGCGACCGCCAGCAGGTCACGGCCCGGCGTTGCCGTGTTCTTGAAGGTTCCCAGCGCGGCGCCGAGCGCCGCGATGATCAGGATCAACGCAACTGCGCCGCCCATTAGCGCGTAGAACGTGCGTGTGGTGCGCAGTTTGAGGAGCTCCGAGCCCAGCAGGCGGCTCACGACGGGCCTCCTTCGGCGCCGGTGAGCTCGAAGAACACGTCCTCCAGCGACTCACCGCGGGCGGCCAGCTCGGAGACGACGATCCCGTTTGCGGCGATCATCCGGCCGATCTGCTCGCCGGTTCGGTCGGCCACCACGATCGCGCCGTCGCTGGCTCCCTCGACCCGTGCCCCGTCTGCGCGAAGCAGCTCGGCGAGCCGCGCGACCTCCGGCCCGGCGACGCGCATGCCGCCGTTGCGCTGGGCCATCAGCTCGGCCAGCGGCGCCTGCAGCACCGACCGGCCGTGGTTGATGACCAGCACCTCATCGGCGATTTGGGAGATCTCGGCCAGCACGTGGCTGGAGACCAGGATCGCGCGCCCCTCACCGGCCAGCGATCGCAGGAAGTCGCGCAGCCACCGGATCCCCTGGGGGTCCAGCCCGTTCGCAGGCTCGTCGAGCACGAGCACGCGCGGGTCGCCCAGAAGCGCGGCCGCCAGCCCTAGGCGCTGACGCATGCCCATCGAGTAGCCGCCGGCCCTCCGGTCGGCCACATCCGTCAGGTCGACGAGCTCGAGCAACTCATCGACGCGTGCGCGCGAGACCCCAGCTGCCCGGGCGAGCACGCGCAGATGGTTGCGTCCCGAACGTCCCGGGTGAAGGTCGTCGCCGTCGAGCAGCGCCCCCACCGTTTGCGCCGGATGCTCGAGCTCTGCGTAGTATCGGCCCTCGATTGTCGCACTGCCCGCGGTCGGGCGCACGAGCCCGAGCAGCGCGCGCATCGTCGTCGTCTTGCCCGCCCCGTTGGGGCCAAGGAAGCCGACGACCCGCCCACCGGCGACCGAGAAGGACAGGCGCTCCACGGCCACGGTCTCGCCGAAACGCTTGGTCAGTCCGGCCACCTTGATCGCCGCGCTCATGTCCGCTTCCCTGCCGCCTCCAGTCGCCGGTGGAACCCGAGGCGCCACCTGGTCCGGGCCCGGGGCGGCGGGTACTTCGGCCCCGAGCGCGGAGTCAGATGGCTTGTCGGGACGGTACTCCCGGCGGCCGGTATCCCTGTGGTACCAGACCCGCATTCGACTGCCGGTCTCGGGGTCGACAAACACCTCCGCGGTCGGTTGGGCGCCGCGATCATCGCCCACCGCCTTGCGATTGCCTGAATAGCGGTCCCAGCCGAACAGGGCGATGACGATCCCTGCGACGACCACGACCGCGACGACCACCAACAGCATGGTGGCTCAGCTCGCGCCGGTGAAGTCGGACGGCGGCGTTTCCCACTCGACCAACTGGGCGGTGCCATAGGCCACGATCTCGCTCATGGTCCTGCCCATCTCGGTGGAGTCGAACCGCATCATGGAGACGGCGTTTGCCCCCATGGCGGCGGCGTTCTCGACCATGCGGTCGACCGCTTGGCGCCGTGCATCCTCGTTGAGCTTGACGTAGGAGCGGATCTCGCCGCCGACGAGGCTCTTCAAGGCTGCGGCGATATTGCCGCCGAGGCTTCGCGACCGGACGGTCAATCCGAACACTTGGCCGAGGTTCTTCGTGACCCGCGCCCCCGAGACGTGCTCGGTGGTGGTGACGATCATGGATTGCGACGGAGCGATTTTCTCGAGTGATGTCGCCATCGGTCCTCCTTCGTGCCAGTTATATTCCACACTGATGGCATGATGATATCAAACCGATGTTGGGACAACATTGTGAGTATGATCTCGCCGCGAGCGCGGCCGATATCCTCACGACTCCGGCAGCCCGCGATCTCGAGCGAGTCGTTTGACCTCAGTGGACAGCCATCGGCCCGGCGTCACCAACTTCGTGCACGTCGGTCTTGTCGTCGAGGACCTCGACGAGACAGTCCGGTTTCTTGCGCTGCTCGGCCTCGACTGCGGTGAGCCCGGGGTGTTCAGCGGCGCGTGGATCGATCGCATCATTGGTCTCGAGAACGTGACGGTTGAGGTCGTGATGGCCCGCGCCCCCGACGGCAGCGACATGTTCGAGGTGGTGCACTTCCACGCGCCTTCCGTTGGCGCTCAAGAGCCGGCGCCGGCCGCGAACCGTCCTGGGCTCCGGCACGTCGCCTTCAAGGTCGACGACGTGCGGGGCGTCGTCGACCGCGTCCGAGACGCCGGCTGGGAAACCGTCGGGGAGATCGTGGACTACGAGAACACGTTCCTCCTCTGCTACGTCCGCGGACCCGAAGGCCTGATCGTCGAACTCGCCGAGCGGCTCGACGGCGCACTGGGCTGACCCCGTCGGCATGCAGGGGGTGCTTGCCCGCGCTTCCTTCTCCGCCCGATCAGGCGATGCTGCGGCGGACTGCTTGAGCCTCCGATGCTATGAAGGCACCAGCAGCGTCTTACCGATCGTGGCGCGACCCTCGATCGCTCGATGCGCATCGCCGGCACGCGCCAACGGAACCTCTTGTCCGATCACGGGACGAAGCGTGCCTGCGGCGGCATTGGCCAGAGCCCGAGCGGCCAGTCTGCTCATCTCACCGGGGTTGGGGGCAGAGCCGCGCAGCTGCGTGACGCCGCGGCTTGCGAGCGTCTGTTCGCTGATCGCCGTAAAGCTCCCGGATGCCATGCCGAATGTGCAGAGGCGACCACCGAGCCGGAGCAGGTCGAACGCGTCGCGGCCGATCGAGCCGCCGACGCCATCAAACACGACATCGACCCTCGCGCCGTTCATGGCAGACGCGACGTCATCGATCCATGAGCCCCGGCCATAGTTGACGGCTATATCGGCGCCGAGCGAGCGGGCAAGCTCGAGCTTGCGCTCGTCGCCGGCTGCCGCTACCACGAAAGCACCGGCGCGCTTGGCGAGCTGTACCAACAACGATCCGACGCCGCCCGCCGCCGCCTCGACGAGCACCGTCGCTCCAGGCTCGATCTTCGCCCGGTCCAGCAACCCGAGCGCGGTCCGGCCATCGGCTAACAGCGCCGCCGCGTCCGCCACCGCGACCTCGCTGGGAATCGGGATGACCCCGTCTGCCGGAACCGAGACCAGCTGGGCGTAGCCGCCGGTCCCCCCGGTGGTCGAGACGACGCGCGCACCGATCACGTCATTACCGACGCCGGGACCGACAGCCACGACAACTCCCGCCACCCCGTTACCCGGAACCGCAGGCAACCGCGGCAGCATCGAGGCGCGAGGAGCGCGCCCGGATCGGACCTGCGTCTCCACAAAGGTCACGCTCGAGAACGAGACGTCGATCAGCACTTGGCCTGGACCACACACGGGATCCGTCACGTCGCGCAAAACGAGTACCTCAGGCGGCCCGAACTCTTCCATCACGATCGCTTGCACGTTGAACGCTCCAATCCGAACAGGCGAGCGATCGTGCTGGACGGCAAGCGCAAGCGCAATCCGCAATTAGCCTTAAGACCCCTGGCGCCGGAGCGAGGCTCGACGGGATCGACGCTTGCCCGAGTGTGGTGGGAGACTGTCGGACGGTGTTCTGATGAGGCGGTGGTCGTCGCCCTGGTCGCGATCGGGGTCACGCGGCATCTCGAGTCGGTTCGTGCCGATCGCCATCGCGAGCACGTTCGCGGCGAGCTCGAGCCGGTGTTCGCAAGGTTTCTCGAGACGGAGGATTCGGACCGTCTTGCCGAGGAGCTCCGCCCTGCCTTCCTCCGCATGGATGCAGCCCACCGTCCTGTGGCTGCAGTGCTGGTTGCGGACATGATGCAGACGGCGTCGTACTCTCAACAAGAGAAGCTCGGGGCCACCTTCGAAGAGGCGGAAATCGTGGAGCGCGCTAGCGGCGCTCCGACCAGGAGATCATCTCTACCGTCCAGGCAAGGCGCGCATCGATGATGCACCCCAGCGCGTAACCTAGCCGTATGGCTCAGCCGTTCGTCCCGGATGACTTTGTCGTTCCGCAAGGCCTTGTGGGTCCGGGCTTCCGCTTGGAGCCACTTGGACCCCAGCACAACGAGGCCGACCTCAGTGCCTGGACGTCGAGCATCGACCACATCCGCGCCACTCCAGGCTTTCCGGATGGTCGATGGCCCCCCGTCGATGGGCTCTCACTCGCCGAAAACCTGCGGGACCTGCAGCGCCACGCGGACGAGTTCGAACGACGTGTGGGTTTTACGTACACCGTCCTCGATGATGCGGACCTAGTCATCGGGTGCGTGTACATCTACCCGTCGCGGTCGGATAGTCGGGTCGCGACGGTGCAGTCCTGGGTCAGCGCAAACTGCGCGGAACTAGATCTGCCGCTGCACGACGCCGTGGCGGACTGGCTCGCGAACGACTGGCCGTTCACCGACGTCCAATACCGTCCCACTGGCTAGCCGGAACCGCCGTCGACTAGCCGCAGTCATCCGGATTCTTCCGCGGTGGTGGGCGCGGGGTACAGTCGATTAACCAGATCCCGCAACGCGAGGGGAAGCAATGCATGCGGTCGTAGTCAACCTCACCATCAACGAACCGGACGCCGATCTGCGCGCGTTGCGCGGCCGGGTTGTGCCTGTGGTATCCCAAGCTCCCGGGTTCGTTGCCGGCTACTGGACACGGATGGGCAGTGCGGGGCTGTCAATGATTGTGTTCGATTCGGAACATACGGCCAACGCCGCGGCTGAACAGCTGAGGTCGACGATGCCTGACGCGGTGGCGACGCTCGAGAACGTGGACGTACGCGAGGTTGTCGCGTACGCCTGAGCGGCTCTCAGCACGTCAAGAGCAGCGTTCCCGGCCGCAGTTCCTTCTCCGCTTCACGTCTCACGTATCCGGCGCTAGTCGCCCCACCAGTCGCGCTGGCCCTCGACGTCCTCGCGCGGAGCGTCGCCGAGACTGGGCGCGCCGATCACGAGGATCTCGAGGCCCTCCGGCCCGGCCTCGTAGCCTCGCCACATACCGGGCGGGACGCGCACCGCGTCCCACTCCTTGAGCTCGACGATCTCGTCATCGACCTTCATCCGCCCGCTCCCGCGCACGACCACGTACACCTCCTCCTGTTTCTTGTGCGTGTGGCCGTACGGAAAGCGATAGCCCGGTGGTACGCGCTGGTAGGTCAGGCCGGATTCCTCGAGCTCGAGCGCGCCGGTCGCCGCGCGGAACTCCAGGTCCGGCGCGCCGTCAAAGTTGGACCCAAGGTCCTCCAAGTCCTCCTTGAGGTTCACGAGCGTGAACGGCACGGCGCAATCCTATGGCACTTATCGGCCTCGTCTACGACGAACGTACGGTTCGTGCGAGACACCCGAGGATGGGTGGCGGGCCCCATAGGGACGCGCGGTCGGAACTCGTAGGGTGAGTCTCGCCAAACGAGTGAGGAGCATTGGGGGTCAATCATGGGTTGTGGGTGTAGCCAGGCCGACGGGGATGCCGAGCGTCGCCACAGCGAAGTGCTAGAGCGCGCCGGGCTTCGAGAGATCGTCGAGCAGGGTCACAGTGCCTTGGAGGAGGGCGCCAGAGCGCTGGCCCACCTCGTTCGGGCCGAGCGAGCCGAGACGCTCGGCTTCGGCGCGGACGTAGCACGGATACACCGCGATGCGGCCGTCCGGGGCAACCGGCGGGCGCGCCAGCAGCTCGGGTTTTTGATCGAGCGGATCGACGCCCGCCGCAAAGCGGACGATTGGGCCGGGCTTGTCAAGCAGGCCGAGGCGTCGTTCGGGGAGCACGGGGGGAGGGAGCGGCTCGATGACGCCCGCGCCGATTTCCAAGTGCGTCTGCTCGAGGAGGATCCGGGGATGAGCGCTGCGGTCGCCGAGCAGGCGCTGGCGCTTTTCGATCACATGAGCAAGCGTGCCCAGCGCGGCGATCTAAACGCCGTGCTCGACCTGATGCGCGAGACCTGCGAGATGGCGCAGGCCGGCATGGCGTCGGACGAGATGGGACGCCAGCCAGCGCCTCAGGTCGTCCACCTGTTTCCCGGCGGGGCTTCGGGGGTGGCCGGAGGCCAAAGCGTCAACGGCTGGTGCGTAGCACTCGTTGCTTGCGAAGCCTGGGCGGTCTCGAGTTTCATCGCGGCGACGGTCGTGTGCGCGCTGGTTCCCTTCTGCTGGTGCTGCTTTTACCCGGCTCTGCTGGCGGCATTCCTCGCACATCACCTCAGCTGTCTCGCGGTGTTCGCCCCTCTCTGCTCGGCTCGGAAATAGACAGAGAACCGGCTGGGTGTGGAACTGCTGGGACAGGAAGTTGAGATCTAACTGGGGAGATGGGCGTATGTCCGGACTTGGTCGCGGCGTGGGTGGTTTTGCGCGTCAGAACGCGATTGCGTTGGTGGCGCTGTTCGTCGCGTTAGGGGGTGGGGCCATCGCGGCGACGGGCGGCGGCGGGTTTCTCAGTCGCACGGGGACGATCAACGGGTGTGTGGCGTCGAAGGGCGGTGTCCTGAGGGTGGTAAAGCCCGGGAAGCGGTGCCCGAGGCATACCGTGGTGGTTCGTTTCAACGCTGTCGGCAGGCCTGGAGCGACGGGAGCGACCGGGAAGACGGGAGCAACTGGCTCTCCGGGGGCGCCCGGGCCGACCGCGTCGGCTTACGCACAAAACCAGAACGGGTTTGTGTTCGTCGACTCGGCGACCGATACCACTGCAGTGCAGCTCACCGCTAACGGAGAGGCGACGCTCACTGTGCCCTTCGCGGCCGCCCTCCATGTCTCGGGGGTTGTGCGTCTTCGGAACAACACCGGCAACGGCAACACCGACCAGAGCGGGTGTCGGCCACAGATCGCGCCGGCGGGCGGCAGTTTCTCCGATGTCGGACCCGAGATGCTCGGGCTGACCAATGGCTTTAACTCGTTTAACGACGAGGCGACGATCGCCGTCGTCGGCGAGCTAAATGTGCCCGCGGGAAGCTACGACGCACGTATCGTCTGTCACCGCACGTTCTCGACCGGTAGCACCGATCAGAACAAGTTCAACGGCGATGCGATCAGCGTGATCGCGGTGGCTCGCTGACCGAGGTAGCGACTTCGCGGGCGGTTGCTACGAACGCCTCGACAATGGGGGATGAGCGGTCGGGTAGCCACGCCAAGGAGACGACAGCCGGTTCGGCGTCGGTGACCGGCACGTAGACGACGTCCGGGCGCCGGTCGTGGAGCGCGGCTGCCGTGGGCACCAGGCAGACGCCCTTGCCCGCTCCAACGAGGGCCATGATCTCCTGGGTGCTGCGCGCCTGGGCGGCGACGCGTCCGGGGAGACCGTGGCGTCGCTGTTCGGCGAGCCATTTTGCCGGGGGGCCGTCATGCGAGACCATCGGGTTGACGATGAACGATTCGCGGCGCAGGTCGACGAATGTCAGCGTTTCACGGCTGGCAAGGGGATGAGTGTTGGCGAGCGCGATCAGGCGAGGCTCGGTGGCGATGACCGCGACCTCGAGCTCTGTCTGGTCCGGCATCAATCGCGTGAAGGCAACATCGACCTTCCCATCGAGGATCTCGTCGATGTTGCCGAGCAGGATCTCGCGGACGCTGACCTCGATCACGGGTTGGCGCTCGTGGAAGGCGGTGAGCACGGCGGGTAGGAGCTCCCTGCCGGCGGATCCATAGAACCCGACGGTTAGGAGCTCGGCCCCGGCCGCGCGCGTGGCGCTGATCGCGCGCTGTGCCTGGGCGAGCGCACGTCGGCCCTCCCGCAGTAACGCCTCCCCCGCTCGGGTCAGACGGACGTTGCGACTGTTTCGCTCGAGCAGGGTCACTCCCAGCTGTTGCTCGAGTCGTCGTATCTGCTGGCTCAGCGAGGGTTGCGCGATGTGCAGCCGCGCGGCCGCGCGGCCGAAATGCAGCTCCTCCGCGACCGCGACGAAGTAATCCACCAGCCGCAGGTCGAGCCGTTCCATAGGCATAGCCTACTGATCCACGGCCATGCCCGGGCCAGGCGACCGCCCAGGATCAATAGGCGTTGACTATTAATAGTGCACGGACTTGTCTTGGACTTTGAGGCCGGTCGGGGTCACACTGGCGACGTTTCAACCGCTGTTAACCACCGACTCGAGACGACCCGAGGAGACCCGATGCCCAGCAGCCTCACCACCGACGAGATGAAGGCGAAGGTGCAATCGCACTTTGAAGACTTCGTAAATAACCGCAAGGCCGAGGTGATCCGGACCAACATGACCGCCGATTTCTATGACCACGACGGGCCCGGCGAGGAGCCGACGGACGCCTCGGGCGACGAACAGATGATGCGTCAGATGTACTCGATGATGCCCGATCTCCACCTCACGATCGAGGATCTGATCGCGGAGGGAGACAAGGTGGTCTGCAAAAACCACTGGCGCTGGACCGACTCGAAATCCGGGAAGAAGCTCGGCTTCCACGGTTTCGTTCTGTGGCGCTTCGAGGGCGACAGGATCGCCGAGCGCTGGGCCACCGTCACCAAGCCCGCCGAGGACTACCCATGGGAGTAAGAACCGTGGGCGGTTCCTCGGTCGCCGCGCTCGCCGGCGAGTATCTCGACGCCGTGACCCGCGGGGAGGGGGCCGCCGCAGCCGAGCGCTACTTCCACCCCGAAATCGTCTACATCGTCAACGGGCCTCCCTCGCCGGCCAGAGCGGTCGACCTCCCGCCGCTGTCGAGCGAGCTTCGCTCGGCGCTTCCCTGGCTCGGGATGTACCGCGGGCTCGACGAGGTCCGCGCGTTCCTCACGCACATGCACTCGAACCTCGACGTGACCGGATTCGGCCCACGAGAGATCGTCGGCGACGATCAGCGCGCCGCGGTGTTCGGGTGGTTCGGCCTCAGGTCCCGCCCGGCGGGGCGGGAGGCCCGAATCGCCTTCTCCGCCCTGGTCGAAGGGCGCGAGGGAAGGATCGCCCGCTACCAGTTCCTCGAGAACACCTTCGACGTGTCGCTCGCCTTCCGCTCAGGCCGATCGCGGACGTTCCAGACCGACGGCGAGTCGACGACCGTGCCCACCGAAAGGTAGATCGCCAATGACAACCGGCAGTTACGCGCCACCCCGGGTTGAGGTCGAGCGCTTCAGCGCCAGCGAACCGGGCGCATGGTCCAACTCCTACCTGATCAGCGACGCCGACGACGCGCTCCTGTTCGACGTCTTCCAGCTTCGGAGCGACGCCAGCCAGCTCGCCGACAGCGTCCAAGCCTCGGGAAAGAGACTCGACAAGCTGTGGATCTCCCATGCTCACCCCGACCACTTCCTGCAGCTAGACCTGATCGTTGACCGGTTCCCAGACGCAAAGGTGCTCACCACCCCCAACGTGCTCGACGATCTGAGGGCCGACGGTCCCTGGATGTTCGACCTGCTCCGGGCAAAGCTTGGCCCCGAGGCGGCCGAGCGTCTGGTCGAGCCGACAGCGATCGACGGCTCGATCCTGACGCTGGGCGGCAGCACACTCGAGGTGGTCGAGTTCGGAGCGGGCGAGGCCAAGCATCACGCCTGTCTTCATCTCCCGGACCGGCAGGCGTTCGTGACCTCGGACCTGATTTACAACGGCGCGCACCTCTACCTCCAGGAGCACAACCTGGAAGGATGGCTCGACCGCCTCGACGAGCTCGACCAGTTCGCCTCCGAACACCGCGTCCAGACGCTCCACCCCGGACACGGGCCCGCCGGCGGCCTCTCGCTGATCCAGGGCACCCGCGAATATCTGCAAGCGTTCGCGACCGCAGTGAAGACAGGGAACGCGGACAGCGCCCGCGAGGCTCTCACCTCCCGGTTCCCTGACTACCGTGTCGAGCAGTTCCTGACGGTGTTCAGCCTGCCCGCGTACTTCCCGCCCCCCGACGGAAAGTGATCGGAGGCGGTCCCCACACCCGACCTCGCCAATCGTTTCAGAGCTCGTCGGCCAGTCGCTCGAGCAGCGGGATGACGTCGGCGAACTGGCGTCGCTCGGTGGCGTTGAAGCCGTCGCGGAGCGCTCGCGCCATATGCCCGTTTACGGCCTGTTCCCGACCGGCGAGGGTCCGGCGGCCCGCTTTTGTGATCGCCGTAATCACTTTGCGGCGGTCGTGTGGGTCCTGGGCTCGAGCAACAAGGCCTCGCTGCTCGAGTGCGCTGAGCGCAGTCCCGATCGCCTGAGGTGTGACGGTCTCGATCTCGGCAAGCGCTCGAGAGGTCAGCGGCCCGAGCCGGTGCAGACGGGCCAGCACTGAGAACTCGATGAAGCTCGCGTCGCTAGCTGCCTCACGCGTCATGTAGAGCTGCCGGAGCCGGCGTGCGACCCGGCCGACGCCAATCCGAAGGTCAGAGGAAGTCGCGGTAAGTGCATCGGACGTCTTGGCGATGACTGGAAACGTAGCATGCCAAATCCATACTGCCAAACTTGATTTGCCAAAGTGAACCTTGGCATTCTTCCCTCTGCTCGGAGACCGTCGTGGCCGATTCCGAACCCGAACTTCTCGCCGGCGGATTCGCGTTCCTCGAAAGCCCGCGTTGGAAGAGCGGTCGGCTGTGGGTCGTCGACCTGCTCGCCAGCCACGTCCTCGGCCTCTCGCCGACCGGACGGGTTGAGGTCATCCTCGAGGCCCCCGGAAGACCCACCGGCCTGGGCTGGGACGCCGACGAGCGACTCCTCGCGCTCACCGCCGACGGACGAATCTTCCGCGAGCGTCACGGACAGCTCGTCGAGCTGCCAACCAGGATCGATCACGGACGAGCACCCTGCAACGAGCTCACCGTCGACGCTCACGGCCGAGGGTTCATCGGCATCTTCGGCCTACAGACCGGCGCTCTCGCCAGCCTGGACGACGGCTCTCAGCGAACCGTCGCGACCGACCTGCTGCTCCCCAACGGCCAGGCACTGACCTGCGACGGACAGACGCTGATCGTGGCCGAGAGCGCGGGTCAGCGACTCACCGCTTTCACGATCACTCCCGACGGAGAGCTCACCGACCGACGCGTGTGGGCCAGCTTCGGTCCCCCCGCCACAGCTCCCACTTTGACGGAGGTGCTCGGTCAGGTCAACGTGTGGCCGGACGGCATCGCACTCGACCCCAGCGGAGCAATTTGGGTCGCCAACCCGTTCGGTCACGAAGTCATGCGGGTGCTCGAAGGTGGTCAGGTCACGCACCGAGTGTCAACCGGGCAGCTGAGCCCCTTCGCCTGCGCACTCGGCGGCTGTGACGACTCCACCCTATTCATCTGTGCCGCTCCACCCTCGCTCGATGAAAGCGCACGCCGAACGCACCGCGAGGCATGCCTCCTCGCGACCCGCGTCACTAAAGAGGATTAAGACGCCTCCGCCGTGTCAGTTCGGAGCCGTCCCAGCGGCCACGGCTCGTGGTGGCCGGAGGACGAGCCTCCCCGAGCAGTTGGGGCAGACGTCGGCCATCTCGGTGCTGCACGCGACGCAGAACGTGCATTCGTAGCTGCAGATCATGGCCACCCCGTCGAGCGCGAGCGTTGCACCGCATCGTTCGCAGGTGTCCCGCATTTCGAGCATCGGGGGTTCAGCGTCCCACTCGCGCCGGCGTGGCGTCGCCGCGGAACGCGTTTCGATACGCGGTCGGGGTGATCGAGGCGTCGCGGGCGAGGTGCAGTCGCAGGTTCGCCGCCGTTCCCAGGCCGCACCGCCACGCGACCTCCTCGATCGGCAGCTCGGTCGCTTCGAGCAGCCGCCGGGCCTCGAGCAGGCGTTGATCGGTCAGCCATCGCAGCGGCGTCGCGCCGACCTCGGCGAGGAATCGCCGCGCGAACGCCCGGGTCGAGTAGCCGGCGTGTTCGGCGAGCTCGGAGACAGTCAGGGGACGGTGCATCTCCTGGATCGCCCAGGCGCGGGTCCCAGCCAGACCGACTCCATCGTCGGGAACGGGTCGCTCCATGAACTGAGCCTGGCCGCCGGGACGGTGCACGGGAGCGACCATACGCCGCGACACCTCGCCGGCGGCGAGGGCACCGTAGTCGCGACCCACCATGTACAGACACAGATCGACGCCGGCGGCGATGCCTGCGCTGGTCAGCACCGACCCCTCGTCGACGTACAGCACCTCAGGCGTCACCCGCACCGCCGGAAAGCGAGCCGCGAGTTCGTCGGCGAACTCCCAGTGCGTGGTCGCGTTGCGACCGTCGAGCAGACCGGCGGCAGCGAGCGCGAACGCTCCCACGCATACCGACGCCACTCGTGCCCCTCTATCCCACGCCCGCCGCAGGGCGGCGATGACGACCGGCGAGGGATCGTTCCGGGGAAAGAACCCGGGCACGATCACCGTGTCCGCGACCTCCATCGCTTCCAGACCTGTGCCGATCACCATGTCGAGCCCTGACGTCGAGCGCACGGCTCCCGGATGCTCGGTGCACACCGTGAAGGCGTAGCGTTCGCGCTCAACCGCCCGTCCGAAGATCTCCACCGGGATCGCCAGGTCGAAGATGATGACATCGGGCACGACAAGCGTGACGACGTTGTGCATCGACCAGGATTTTAAGGACGGCTGCCCGTCAGCTCGCCGGTGACTGTTGTGGCCGTTGACGTCCGAGGCTCGTGTACGGCCGGATCCTGACGAAATCGAGCCGTCTTGCCACTTGTCCGTCCCGGCGCGCAGCCATACGTTGATCGTCAGGACCGACCACACAACAGCACCCGGAGCTCTCATATGTCCAACATCGATCCCCTGCTTCCCCGCAACGCCGCGTTTGCCGCGAGCGACGTGCGCCACAACACGCCGCGGCTGCCGTTTCTCCCCCACAAGGGGCTGTATGTGATCACGTGCATCGACCCCAGGGTCGATCCCGCGGACTTTCTCGGCCTCGAGTTCGGTGAGGCTATCGTCGGCCGTACGGTCGGCGGGCGCGTGACGCCCGCCGTGATCCAGGACGTCGCCTACATCGGCTATCTGGTCGAGACCAAGTCGCCTGACGGCCCGTACTTCGAAGCCGCCATCATCCACCACACCGACTGTGGCAGCGGCCTGCTCGCCGACGACGAACTCCGCCACGGATTCGCGCAACGCACCGGCTACGACGAGGAGACGCTGGCCGGTCTCCCGGTGCTCGACCCACCAGCCACGGTCCGCACCGATGTCGAGCGCCTCGTGTCAGATCCGCGCATCTCACCGCACATCACGGTGTCCGGTCACGTCTACGACGTCCACACCGGGCTGGTCACGACGATCGTCGAGCCAGTGTCACCGACAGCGTCGGCCGCCGCCCTCGCGAGATGACTGCTCGACGTGAGCTCAGTGCAGCCGCTTGTAGAGGCAAAGAGACTCGGCGGCGTAGCCCAGGCGACGGTAGAACGCCAACGCCGCGTCGTTCGTCGACCACACATCGAGGCTAAGCAGGTCGAAACCCTGCTCCCGCGCCCACGCCTCTCCCGCGTTCATCAAGGCCCTTCCGACGCCCATCCTGCGAGCGGTCGCGGTCACCGCCAGATCTGCCACGTGGCCCCGCTCGCCGCCTTCGAGGTTCGCCACTGCCTTGAGCGAGATGAACCCGAGGCGTGTGTCGTCGCTCGCCGTGGCGATCAGCATGGTCGCGCGCGGGTTCTGGTCGCGTAGCGTCTGCGAAAGCGCCTCACCGAACCCTGCCGCCAAGGCGTCGGCGTTTCGCCATGCCGGAGAGCCGAACTCGAGCAAGCTCAGGACGAGCCCGACGATGAAGTCGCGGTCATCATCGCTGGCCGGCCGGATGACAACCTCCCCGGTCAACCTGAGAATCTGATCGCGGTAGGGACGGACCTTCGCGCTTGTTGAGAGCTCGGCCCGCCCCCCGCACAGATCCCAGCGTGCACTGCTAGCGCACGCAGAGCTTGGAGAAACTGGCCAAGGCCCTCGATAACGCGCACGCCGTGCGGGCCCGACTCGGCGATGGGGGCGAGAGCAATGTCATCGGTCCTGACGAGATCGACAAGCTGCCCGAACCGCGAAGCGGTTAGCGGCTTGGCGACGGCTGATCACCGACACCGTCGAGTCCGTTACCGTCGCGCCGGCTATGACGGCGCAGGGGCGCCCCAATCGCCTCTGGGACCCTCGCCGGATCGACATCAGGTTCCGGGGCCAGCATCCATAAGGACGCCGCCCGCAGCGGCTTCTCGCCCTTCCGTCGACACCTCCGGTCGCACGACTCGCACAACTCTGCCGACCGTCGCGGAGTCCGACGTCGTCGTCGGGCACGACTTACGCGACCGCGAGAACCAGCAGCTCGAGATCGGCGTCCACCGGTGTTGCCAGCTTCGGTCGTCCACAGCAGCAGCGGCGTTGGGCCGATCCGCTCCGGCGTGGTCGCCGCCGATTTGTACGAACGTGAGTATCGACGCCGATCACCGACCCCGTTCACGATGCCGGCTTTGGCTACCGGGGCGCGGTGAAACCAGCCGTCTCGGCCGCGGAGGTTCGCGTGGCTGCGCCTGTCCGATTCGAGCAGCGAGCATGGCGGTGTTTGCCCTCGCTTTGGTGGCTCCTTTCCTCGCGCTGAGGTAGCGGCGCAGCCCGACGGCGTACACGGTTTCCGCGCAACCGGGGTCTTCGGTCGGAGCGTGCCCAAATAGCGTCCCTGTGAGCGAAGCGGAACCATCGTTGTGCGTTCTCGTGGCGCGGTACGCACAGGCCGCCGGCCGAGCTGCTGGTCGTCGCTGACGCAGCGACTTTGGGGGTTTGCGCCGACGGGTTGGCATGGGCAGCGCTCGGGATGCTCGCGGACCGGAGTGGCGCTCGTCGACGTCTTCGTCTCGTGAGCGTCACACTACTCGGAGCGTCGCCGCGCGTACTGGACCTATCGGCACGGAAGCTCTGCCGTCAGAGAGGAAGGTGCTATGCAAGCTATCGCCGTCCGCGACCGTGACGCTCGTCTGGCTGGGCTGTCCCGGACGCCGTATCCGCAGGCTGCCGAGAACGGTGTCATCGTGCGCGAACTCGCCACAACCGCTTCGAGGACCGACCCAGCCCTCCCCATCACAGACGATTCAGCGAACAGAGCGTCACGTCGGATACACCCGACACCGAGTCTGACGGGCGCGAAAACGCGCTGCCGGGACTAGAGAATCACAGGCGCTGGGCGATCCGTCGACAGGTTGCGATATCGTCGATTGAGGCGCGCCAACGGCCCCTGACATCAAAGACTTGGGTTCGGCCATAGCGACCCGCGCTTCGGGCAGGAGGAAATGCGACCCCAACACCGATGCCCGAGATCGTGACCCGGTGCTCGTGGCAACCAACCCTGACGAGACCGAAATCCCACACGTTAGCTCCGGGGAGGGGCCACGCGGTTACGCTCGGATCGTCCTCTAGCAGTTCGACGGCACTGCCGAGATCCCACGCAGTGGCAAAGACCGGCACTCCGGGGGCAGCCTGAAGGGGAGAACCCGCGACGATGAGGGTAGATCCATACTGGGGCGGTGGTCGAATTGAATGGATAGCCGCGAGCACATTCGATTCTTCCGCGGCAGCGCGTTCGTATCCGGCGCGATCCCTGACGGTCAAGCGCCCGTAACCGACAGCCACAACGGCCACTGCGATTAGCGCAAATCCGGGTGCTACCCAAGCAGGCGCCCGTTTCCACGCACTCACGATCAGTGAGCACGCGAGTGACAGCCCAGCTACTACGACCAGAACCACACCAATGCCGGCCAGAATGTTAATGCGGTTCCCGATTCCTTGCGAAAGTGGCTCATACCAGAGCTTTGCCGGGGCGAGCACACCCCACCCGCCGACAGCGATCAAGGTGCCCGCCGTGGTCAGCTTCAACCACCGGCCGGTTTCTGTTCGTATGTAACGATCCGGTGACGTGCCGCGGACGACACATGCAGCGACGAGGAGCGCGAACCATGCCGCCAAGATCGCGATATCGGATACCGAACCAAACGGCACAAATGATCGCGCCAAAAGCATCCGCGCCTGACCGGCAATGAGTCGTACATGGTGAAGAGCACCGCCAAGCCCGAGGGTGTGGTGGCGATTTCCGACATACAGATCGAGAGCGACGACTAAGCAGACCGCCACGACGTCAGCCGCCCACCGACGCCGCGCCACGCGTCGTGGCGCCTGCGCGAAGTAGATAAGACCGCTCATCACGATAACCGGCAATACGAGCTCATAGGTCAGAAGGCTCGCGACGTACAGCATCACCGCTAGCGCGTGCCAAGGTTGGCCGCCGGGCTGTTGGCGTAATCCCTTGAGCGCGGCGAGCAAGCCAGTGAGCCACAGAACCACGCAGAGCGTTATCGCGCCACCCGTCGACCATAGCCATGTCGAGTCTGAGAATGGGAAGAGAAGGGTCAACAAAGCGGCGCTAAAGCTAGTCAGCAGGTCGAAGCCCAGCTTTCTCAGCACGCTCAGGACCAGCAGCGACATCACCATGCTCAGGGTGGCAGCAAGCGCGACCTGCAAGTGAGGGTGGCCCCCGAGGACGACATGCACCAAACCGAGATAGACATCTTGGACCGGACGTGTAGGCTCGGCTCGTATCAGCGCGTGCACCACGCCTCCCATGCCGGAAAAATGAGCCGTCGCCTCGGTCCACCAGTCGTCACCCAACCAACCGCCGGCCAACACATATGGCACGAACAAGATGGCACTCACCACAGCCACGGCGCCGTACGCGACCGCCGGGTGAACCAGGCACCGTCTGGCCATCGCAATCATCGCAGCATGGTTCATGGCGGTGTGATTGACCCGGTCACTGAACCCGCTCACCTCGAACGATGGGGGAGTCGGGCGGCAGTACCAAAGTCGAAGGCGACGCAGTCCAGCCAATCCGTGAACGCTTCACAAACATCCTCGTCGCTGTATCCCGGACAATAACGAGTATGCACGCATCGCCGACACGTCCGCACAGCGCTAGAGGCAGCTTCAGGTTGGCCGTCGGCCAGACATGAATGGTTTGTCGCGGTGCGACCCCGCTTGGAGCGGCTCGGCCCGGGCATCACTTCGCTTCAGCGGTGATACTGGGAGGAAGGGAAACGATCATCGCCCTTTGGTGTGTACACGACACTGCGTTGACGATGCGCAGCACACCGAGACCATACCGGTGCTGGCGGTGAGCTTGATCGAGATGAGCTGGGTCGATAGCAGGCGAGAGAGGAAAGTTCCCCGATCCGGCTACGCGCCGCGACTGTCTGGGCGATGACCTGCGGATCCGGTGTTCGGCGGCGTCCACGACGCTGCTGAAGACGCCTAGCAGATCACCGCGGGCGCGAGATCATCGGCTATCCTCGCCCGGGCATGGAACCCGTGCACAGTGAGGCGGGGCCGACCCAGGGCCGTCGCGTCCGTCCCGAGTCGCCTAAAATCGGCGTCCTAGTCGTCGCCTACAACGCCGCGTCGACGCTGGCGCGGGTCCTCGACCGGGTGCCCAAAAGCTTCCGACCGCGGATCGAGCACGTGTTCGTCTGCGACGATGCGAGCGACGATGCCACGTACCTGGTTGGCCTCGGGTACAGGCAGATTACCCGTGATATGCCCCTGACGGTCATCCGCCATCCTGGAAATCTCGGGTACGGTGGCAACCAGAAGGCCGGCTACCAAATGGCCATCGACCACGGCCTTGACATCATCGTGCTTCTACACGGCGACGGTCAGTACGCGCCGGAATGCCTGGCCGAGATCGTGGCTCCGCTCGAGCGCGGCGAGGGCGACGTCGTGATGGGGTCGCGGATGATGGTCAAGGGCGCGGCTCGCAAGGGGGGGATGCCCCTCTACAAGTACGTGGGCAACCGGATCCTGACGTCGATCGAGAACCGGCTGCTTGGCACCGAGCTGACCGAATTCCACTCTGGGTACCGGGCCTACAACGTCAAGGCTCTCGAGTCGATCCCGTTCCACGACAACTCGGACGGGTTCCACTTCGACACCCAGATCATCATCCAGCTGGTCGACGCCGGCAAGCGAATCGTCGAGGTGCCGATTCCGACCTATTACGGCGACGAGATTTGCTACGTCAACGGCCTCCGGTACGCCCAGGACGTGACCCGCGATGTCGTGCGCTACCGCCTCTCAAAGCTCGGCTTCACCTCTAGCGACACGTTCGGCATCGGCGACGACTACCCCGTGAAGGAGGCGCAGGACTCCTCCCACGCCATTATCCTGCGTTGGATCGCGCAGATGCCGCCGGCTCGGGTCCTTGACCTCGGCTGCTCGGGGGGACAACTGTCGGCTCGGGTCCGCGCGCTTGGCCACCACGTGACGGGGGTCGACGTGCTGGAGCTACCAGAAATTCATCATCGCGTCGACCGGTTCATCCAGGCCGATCTCGACCAGGGTCTGCCGCCGGAGGTGGCCGAGGGCGGGCCGTACGACATCGTGCTGGCTGCCGACGTGCTCGAGCACGTCCGCGAGCCGGAGCGCCTGCTCGACGAGATACGGGGCCAATTGGTGGCCCACGGCTCCCTGATCGCATCTGTCCCCAACTTCGGCCATTGGTATACGCGCGGGCGAACCCTGCTGGGGATGTTCGACTACGACCAGCGGGGGATCTTGGACCGCGGACACGTCCGCTTCTTCACGAGGCGTGGCATCCTGCGCCGGTTGCGGGCGGCGAAATTCTCGGTGGTCAGGCTCGAGGCGACTGGCCTGCCGCTGGAGGTGCTCACGAATGGCTCAAGCCGCCCGGTTCGCGCGGCCGATGTGCTCGACCGAGCGGCCGTGAGCGTCTGGCCGACGCTGTTCGGCTACCAGTTCGTCTGCCTGTGCGAGTCGGCTGCGCCAGCAGGCGCCGCGCGGCGCTGCTAGGCGTTCTTGACCGCGAGAAGGTTCAGGGACGAGTCACGGTTCCAGGCGGCGAGCTGGGCTGCGGCGACGCGGGCTTCGAGCCCTTGCTGGAAGGCGTGCCATGCGCGCGAGACGAAGCAGCCGACACTCGCCACGACTATTCGCGTAGAGCCACGCCTAGCGCTGCCGGACATCGCCGTATCGTCGTCATCACATGCGATGGTGGATGCTCGCGGTGGTGATTCTGGGCGCTGCTTGGATGGTGACCGATGCGATTGCGGCAGGCAGTTGCCCGGCCCCAGACGCGGCGGGTCGCCCTCGCGCGTCGCGTCAGCGGCTGATCGACCACTTGCGGTCCTGAGGCGAAGGCAGACCAGATGCCGCGCGATCGCAGGAGCACACGGCCCGTCACTGCTCTCGACGCGGTGGCTGTCGCCGTTGTGGTTGCCGCAGTGGTCGCGATGGCGATCTGGTTCCTGTTCTTCTCGGGCGGGGGCATCGGGCCCGGCACCGTCTGAGCCGGGACTGGCGGGCTCCGGGCGTCGATTGATTGAAAGCGGGCATCTGGCGGCGCTTTCCCCTTGGCTAGCCGGCGATCGTTTCGGGCCACTCTGTCGCTCCTCGAGAGTGCGGTAGCCCCGGCCTCGGGCGCCGGCGTCACTGCTGTGAAGCATCAACTACGATCGTCGCGAATCAGGCCGCCCCCCGTGGACGAGCTGCCGAAGCGCCCCGCCGACGTCGACGGACTGCTCCACCCGTAACCGAGCAGTCCTCTCGCCAGCCGCCGCCACACTGCTCCTCCAAGCGTGATGCGGCAGCGCCCGGCCAGTCGCGCTGGGAAGCGCGCGATCGGTCGCTACAGCCCTGCTCTGCTTCGGCCACGGGCATCTCAGCCGTGACGGCCAACGACCTCCTTAGCGCGGATCTCGGCACGTCGCGGCCTCGGAGTTGATCGAGCAGCAGCCAGCGGACAGCAGCGCCCCGCTAGCCGCGCCCAAGCAGGGCCCGTCGCACAATGTCTCGGGATGCCTATGCGGCAATGGATGCAGGGCTGGGCGAACCCGCTGCCGCTGGCGCGTCCGGTTGCTCAACCCCGAATCGGTCAACGCCGCAGTCGTCCTTCTCGAGCAGTCAGTCGGTCAAGTCGCCATGGCCGCTGTTGCGCTTGCTCGCGGTGGCCAGCCCAGCTAACTCGGCAGCCATCATCGTGCCCGAGTTCGTCTGGGAGGAGAAGTTCCGCGCCTCGCGGTCTCAGACCTCTGCGGTGATGAAAGCGGAACGGTCGAGCAGGTGTTCGAGACAGCCGATCGCGCCTTCGGGGGTTGTCAAGGCCGGTCGAAAAGTGGACCACTCACGCCGGTGGAAAAGTGGACCACACGGCGTCGGTAGCGTCGGTTGAGATTTGACCCGATCGTGCCGGCTCGGTGGATTGAAACTGAGCTACGCCCATCGAAAGTCGCGCGGGTGGGATTCGGAATCGCTCAGACGGGCTGGTCTGAGCGGTGAGCCCCCGGGGTTCGCTGAGCGGTGAGGCCCCGGGGTTCACTGGTTCTTCTTGATTCGAGTTGGTCTGTGCTGGTATCAAATTGGTAGACGAATTGTTAGACGAGAACGCGTCGTTGACGAGGTCGACCTCGTGGGCGCCAGGCGTGTAGTCGGCGTAGATCGCGGTCGTTTCCAGATCCCGGGTGCGCACGGATCGACGGGACCGGACGACGCACGCTTGTCCGGGGTCGTCAGCCGTCATGGTCGCCGGGCGGTCGCGTGATCGCGTTCACACGCGTCCGGCTGCTCAGCAGTGGCAATCGGCGGTCATCGTGAGCTTCGCGCGCGACGGGACCGTCAGCATTGCCGCACTCAGGGCGGGCAGGCCAACGAAGTAGTAGCCGCCTTCTGACCGGACGGTCGCGGTGCGGCGCTGGCCAGCGAGTCGACCAGTCGAGGTCTCCGAGCCGAACGTCTGACCGCCCAGCCTCATGCCGTACCGGGTACTGAGACTCGATCCCTCGAGCCGCTCGAGCGTTCCCGCATTGGACGCTGTGCGCGCGTCCAGCGCCACGCTGTCGGTGTGTGTGCCCAGGTTCATGATCACGACTCGCAGCGTTCCGTTGGTCGCGCGGGTCGCCCATGCCTGAACCTGCGCGGTGGCGGACTTCGAAAGCCGAACCAGCCGTGCCCCTGGCGGGGCCGCCTGGGCGAACATCAGCAGTCCGTAGTACTCGGGCTGCACTGCCGCCTGCCAGTCGCTGCCGCCCAACGTCGGGGTGAACAGATCATCGGTCGCGGCGGCGGTGGTTTGGACGTTCACCCCATCCGCCCCCACAGACGCCAGCTCGAACAGCCACCGGAGCGCCCACAGGGACTCCGCGAAGGTCCGGATGACTTTGGCGGCCCGGGGACACGGGCTGGCGTTCGTCTCATCGATCCGGATCGGCAGGCCGTGGTGGTGCGCGGCGGTGATCCACGGGACCGTACGCCGCGCGAGCCCATAGGTGGCTCCGGCGGAAAGGAGGTTGCGGACGGACGGAAAGCCGGGCGAGGTTCGCCGCCCGCATGCTCCCAGCGGGTATGCATGCACGGTTGCGAGGGTCAGCCGCGGCTCGTCGGCCAAGAAGGTGCCGAAGTGGCTGAACCATTTCGTCCCCGTAAAGGCCGGCCCGGCGAGAGCGAAGCGCGGCATCGCGCTGGCGATCTGCGTGAAGGCCTGTCGAAACACCCCAAAGTTGTATGGGTGCGCACCCGGACCGGGTGCCGTCGGGTAGCCACCAAAACCGCTGAGGATGTCAGGCTCGTTGCCAAGTTCAAGCGCCTCGATCGAACGCTCCCCCACCCCGGCCAGCAGGTGTTGCGACATCGTCACCGCGACCGGCACGCTGTCAGCCTTGATGTTGATGCCCATTATCAGACGGGCCCCGACCGCCTGGACGAACGTCCGCGCGACGTTGACCCACTTGGGAGTCAAGGAGAAGGTGACCGTAGGCGGAGTGGCCATACCCGGCACCGGCCACCAGGCCCAATCGGAGGTGTCGCCCCCGATTCTCAACTGCGGTGCCTGCCCTGGCGAGAGGTTTCGAATCAACTGCTCGAACACCGGATCGACCGCGTTTGCGTTGTCGCCTGCGTAGCGCTCGAACGTCTCATATTCGACTCCCGTCCCGAGGAACCCGGCCGGAATCACACGCGGCCAGGTTTCCTGGGGCAGCCTCAGCACAATGCTCCCCGCGGGCAGGTGGACGGCTCGATGTGCCGCCGCCACGTGCCTGACAGGCAGGCTCGCGCCTTGATGCCCCGTAGTGCCGCCGTTGCCAGTCGCGGTGGAGGCGGACGAAAGGCGCACGACGGCAGCCGTGACGGCGATAGCCGCAACCATCGCCACGGCGAAGGCGAGACTGTATCCGCGGAGCGGTCGGCCGAACATGCTCGAAGTCTTACGCATCAGCCTCCGTGTCTGGGGCGACGCCGGCACGCGTCCGCGTAGATGACCGAGACCGGCGGCTTTCGCCGCGCCCCCGGCCGGCGCTCCTGCTCGGATTCCTCGGGACCATCGTCCCGCGGCGGTCAACTTGTCGATCCCGCGGAAGCACCGCAGCCGGCCGACGTCTGCGCGTGTGAGCACGCCGGCGCCGTTTGCTCGAGTGCCACCAGCAGCGTTGCCCTGCGCGGTCTGTTCATCCTCATTCAAGACCACATTTTTCGACGGTTGCGGTGTAGGTGTCCGACCGTCAATAATGAGAGCCGTGGGGTCAAGTTGGCTCCCAACACTTGGGGCAGATAACGCAGACGTTGTGGTGCGGGGACCGAGACGGTGGCTCGACGGAGCGGCTTTCCAGAGCGATGCGGCGATCGTCCGAGTCACGGCGGCTACGGCGCTCGCGGCGGCGCTTCGGTTCGCGCTGATCGGCCACCAGGGCTACTGGTTGGACGAGGGCATCACGATCTCGGTTCTCCGGAAGTCGTTCTGGCAGATGCTCCATGCGCTCCCGTACAGGGAATCAACGCCACCGCTGTACTACTGCCTGGCCTGGGTGTGGGCACGCACGTTCGGCTGGGGCGAGGCCGGCCTTCGGTCACTGTCGGCGCTGTTTGGGGCCTTAACCGTTCCAGTGGTCTATGCGGTTGGGGCGCGGATGATCTCAAGCCGGGTCGGGCTCGTCGCTGCCTCGCTGACGGCATCCAGCCCGCTGCTCGTCTGGTATTCGCAGGAGGCTCGGCCGTACTCGCTGCTGGTGCTGCTCTGCGCGCTGTCTCTGCTCATGTTCGAGCTCGCGCGGGTCCGAGCGACGTGGCGGCGATTGATCGGCTGGGCGGTCGTCTCCGCGCTTGCGATGCTGGCGCACTACTTCGCCGCGATGGTCGTGGTGCCTGAAGCTGGATGGCTGCTTGCTGCGCACCGGCGGAGGTGGGCTGCGTGGGCCGCGGTTGCCATGGTCGGCGCTGTCGGGGTGGCGCTGATCCCGCTCGCTCGCAGCCAACGGCACTTCACGCGCTGGATCTCAGGTGCTCCCCTGACCGTCCGCCTGCAGCAGCTGAGGATGCAGTTCCTGCTCGGCTTCGCCACCCCGGACCTGATTCTCTGGCTCATGGCGCTCGCCGTCGTCGTGCTTGCCGCTGTACTGATCATCCGTAGGGGCGACTCACGCGAACTGCGCGGCGGCCTGGGAATGGCCGCTCTCGCCGTGGTGGGATTCGGGCTCTCGCTAGCCGTCACGGTGGCGGGGAGTGATCTCATCAACACCCGCAACCTGCTCGAGCTTTGGCTCCCGTTGGCGATCTTCGTGGCCGCCGGGCTGGGGGCTCGCAGAGCCGGACTGGCGGGCCTCGCCGGCGCGGCCACCCTCTGCGCCATCGGGGTCGCCGGCACGGTCTCCATCGACGCTAATCCAAGCTTGCAGCGTGCGGATTGGCGTCCGATCACGGCCGCGATCGGACCTCCGCCGATGGGTGGTGCGCGCGCGGTGCTGCTCCTGCGTTACGGCTCGCCCTATCCGGTGACGCTCTACAGGCCTCGCCTGCACGACATGTCAGCGCACCGAGTCGCGCAGGTGAGCGAACTTGATGTGATCGCGGTGGACAGTGCTCCTCGGGACCAACATTGCTGGTGGGGCGCAGCGTGCGCGTTGAGCGTCACGCGGCTTGCCCGCCCGCCATCGCTCGTGGGATTCAAGTTGGTGGAGGAGGTGCACACAGGCCGCTTCGTGCTGATGCGCCTTCGAGCGCGGAGCGCCGAGCGCGAGACCGCAGCGACGATCCTCGCCTCGGTCCCGCCGAGCGCCCGCCACCCGCACCAGGTCCTGATCGAGCCTGCCGCTCGATAGGCCTCGGCGCTGCCCGGAGGTCGTCCGAGATCTCCAAGAGCTTTGAGGGGTGGTCCTCCCGACTCATCCGCCCCGGGTTGGGAACGTGCGGTGTGTCAGCCAGGTCTGACAGGACGGGAAGTAGCCGTGAAAAGGTGTCCAGCCCGCAGGTCGCGACCGACTTGGAGGCTCGGAGTTGCCGCTTCCCGCGTAGACTCAGGACGCGCTCGATGAGCTCGTCGGCGCGGCGAGAGAGGGACTGCTCGCGTCCTCGGGCGGTCTCGGCCTGACCGTCGTTCATCGCTTGATGGAGGCCCGAGATCGACGAGGTCGTCGGCCCGAAGGACCAGCGCAACCGGACCGGACCGCGAAGCGTCACGGCGATGGGCGTGGGTCGATGACGCACGGCGGCCGTCGGGTTGAGGTCAGCCGCCCACGAATACGGACGACGAGCTGATCGGCCGCC
Organism: uncultured Solirubrobacterales bacterium; assembly: GCA_963810015.1. Lineage (GTDB taxonomy): Bacteria > Actinomycetota > Thermoleophilia > Solirubrobacterales > Solirubrobacteraceae > Palsa-465. Next base: position 216,206 of record CAWEMC010000018.1, on the reverse strand, counting down.
GACTCGACGACCTGCGCCTGGCGGTGATCATGCTCGACGGCCTGGAGATAGTCGATCGCACGCACGCCTGGTCGATCGGACGCCCCCGTGGTCGATCGCGGCCCTACCGATCCTCTTCGTGATCGACCGGTGGCAAGTCGCTGCGCAGGGCGATCAAGGAGGTGTTCGGCGAGCACGCGCTCGTGCACGGCTGCCCCGCAACCAAGGAGAGGAAGGTCACGCGTCCGGCGCTCATGAGGTCGATCTCGTGACGTCGCATTCGGTAGCCCTCGCGACCGACCAAGAATTGCCGATATGCAGTCGTTCCCCGACCTTTGGCGGGTGCCGGACACCCGCCACGCTGGCTCCGACCTCTGCCCAGCAGGAAGCAGAACCTGTACGGCACTGCCCGAGCGATTCCGCTGATTGTCGATCTCGAGCACGGCGGCGCGTCGCTCGTTAGCCAAGGTCCGGGGACCTGCAAGCACAACCGCAGCGCGCCAGAGTCGGTGCGACCGGCTGGGACCGCCGACCGGCGTCGCCTGGGGCTCGCCAGAATCGGCCGCAGCCAAGCGAGCACCTGTCGCGGCGACATACCTGTGCGGACGCGAAGGCAGGGCCGGTCGGGCTACGACGGGAGAAATCCGGCTTTCGCCACCAGCGCGTCTCTCCACCTGGTCGACCTGCTCGTCCTCGGGGCCGACGTCGCCGAAGACCTGCAATTTCGCGGGAGCAGGGGCGGGAAAGCCTCAGATCGTCCTCGCTGCGCGCCCTGCTTCGCGGTCATATGAGGGAAGACGCCGACGTCATACGGCGGCCGAAGCTTCCCCGGTTTTCGCCAGATGCGCGTACGCTGGAATGGTTAGCTGCGGGTCTGTCCGCCGGCTAGCACCGGCCGCAAGCTGACGATCGCTTTGCTCGAGTGAGAAGGTCGACGCCGGCTTGTGCTTCGCCACACGATTGCGATCGCGCGTTCGCGATCGACGAGGCGACCGCTCGGCCAGAGAAGCGGTCACGGCGCGGGCGTGACTCCTTCAGGCGTCGACCAGCCACCTCCGCAACGCCGACGGCGTCGCCGAGGCGCGCGCCGAGTACGCCGCCGAGATCATCGTGACCCATCGTGTCCGCAAGCGACCACGCGGGCCGTATCGTCGCCCTCGCCCGTAACGGCCGCTCTGCGCCGAGAGCAGCAGCCTCGATGCTAGGGCGCGGCCTAGGCGAGACTGCTCTTGCTTCGTGATTGCGGAAGTCTTCCGGGAGCCATTTGGAGGGCCGCGTGAGCGCTCGTCTTGGCGAAGTGTGGGTCGGGACAACTGCCGCGATCCGGGACCTGCTCCTCGGTGAGGCTGTCGGATTATCGGTGTCGTCTGGCGGGTTCAAGACACTTCCGGCATGGCTCGAGATTTCGTTGGGTGTGAGCGGTGAGCTGTTGTTCATGCCGCCGTCGTTGTTGGAGTGGTTGCCTGAGGAGCATCTGGGTGTGGACGGTGCTCGCGGCCGTCGATCAGTGCTTGGTGACAGAATGGCGGACATCGCGTCCCGGGACGCGCGTGATTGATGTCGATAGCGTCGATGTCGAACGGTGCTGCTCCTGATGAGCCGGGAGTTGAAGCGCGCCAGTGTAAACTCGAGTCGCCGCGAGATTACAATCGGACCCAACGGACGTGAACGGCACCCCCTTATTCGAGGCAGACACTGAACGCTTCGCCTGTCGTTACGTGGCTGGCGGCTCGGAGCCGAAATGGCACCGGCCCTAGACAGCAACTCGGACACACCAATCGAGCGGCTGCCCGGCGACCGGGCGACGGACTCTTGACGGTGACCGTCGGAGGCCGGCTTCTGCGCCGGCGCTCGAGGTGAAGCCGGTGCCGCACGACGCCGCACGCCTGCGTCGCGATGCCCAGGTCTTACGGCTGCGCGAGGTACTTGACCACGTAGGCGACGCGCGCGAGTCTGCACAGCGTGCCGTCTGGGTGGGAGAGGCGCGGGTCAAGGATCTCGAAGCACAAGTCGAGCACCTCACCGCGCGTTGCGTCGTCGACCCCGCGGAGCTGACTTGGCTGCGCGAGCGTGCCGAGGCCCTCGCACGTGTCGAAGCTGGGGGCTGGTGGCGACTGCGCAAGCGGCTCTTGCCTGTGATGCGCGTCGGCAACTGGCTCTTGCGCCGAGGCTCGCCGTGATGTCGGCGATGCCGCGGCACGCGGCACGGTTGCGCCGCGAGGCCCAGCTTTTGCGCCCGCGTGAGGCGCTTGACAACATATGCTGTGGGCAAGAATCTGTTCAACGAGCCGCCGGGATGGCGGCGGGGATCAAGCATCTCACCGCACCTGGCCCGGGCGAGCCGGCCGGGTTCGCGCCGATGTCACACCCGGGAGACGGACGGACCTGGCGCGGACCAGATTGTCGACTCGGTGCGGTCCTTTGGCATCGACCCCTCTTCCAGCTCGCCGGGAAAATGTCCGCGCGCTCCCTGACGTGTGCCACGCAGCGGACGCTGCGATACCAAAAGTCGTAACGGCGTTCAATCACCGGTGACGTCCAACGATCGCGGCCTTGTCTTCCCCGACGTGGCCTCGCCGAAAGTAACGGTTGCCATGGCGGTCCGCGACGCCCCTGATTGGACGCGGCGCACGCTTGAGGCGCTGCTCTCCCACACCCAGCCGTGCTACGAGCTGGTGGTCGTGGACGACGCGTCGGCTGAGCCGGACACATTGGCGCTGTTGAAGGCGCTCCAGGGCGCGCGCGTGATACGCAACAGGACGAACATGGGTTTCGTCCGGTCGAGCAATCAAGCGGTCAAGGGCGCGCACGGCGAGTACATCCTCTTCCTCAACAGCGATGCTGTGGTGCAGCCCGGGTGGCTACCACCGCTCCTTGACAGGTTGCAGCGCCCCGGAGTCGGGGCGGTCGCTCCGATGCTCCTTAATGATGACGGATCAGTGCAACAGGCGGGGGCGATTCTGGGCCTCGACGGTGGAACGCAACTGTACGGCATCGGTGGGGACCCGCGAGATGGCCGCTTCAGCTTCTCGCGAGTGGTCGATTATGCTGCCGCGGCCTGCCTACTCGTTCGCCACGAGCTGATCGTCGAGTTCGGGGCTTTTGATGAGACGTTCGCGCCGGCTTACTTCGAAGATGCAGATTTCTGCCTACGCCTGGCCGCCGCCGGCTGGCGTACCGTCTACGAGCCGCGCTCGCGCGTCGTACACGGCCTCGGTGCCTCCTACGGCACGGATCTGCCCGCCTTCCAACGAAACCACCGTGTGTTCGTGGAGCGCTGGCGGCGGGTTCTCCAAGCGCGGCCGGCGAGTCTAGCCAAGGCTAATGAGCGCCCATGGTTGGTCCTCGCCGCACGTGATGCGCCCGCGACCGCACGCATACTCGTCCTGGGGACCCCGCCGCCCAGCACGGGTGCGGACATCACCGCCGCGTTTGTTGGTACCAGAGTTACCGTAGCTACCGGGCCCGCTTATGTGGCAGACGAGGTGGAGGTCCTCGCTCTCGAAGCTGCGGCTTTGCCTGCGCTTGTCCGTGATCGCCGATACCATTACGAAGCTGTTCTGGTGGGGCTTGGTCCTGTCGACGCCGAGCTCGACGCCGCATTGACTGCGTGGCAACCTCAGGCGCTGCGCTTTGTCATCCAGGACGGGTCCTTTGTTGCCCAACTCCGCGACGCGGGCTTTTGAGCTTCCGGCCCTAGCGAAGCGTCAGAGCGCCGTATTTCCACGCCGCGCGCCAACAGACCTCAGAGCTGAGGTTCATGGCGGCGTCTCTAAGCCTGGATCCACCGTTGGCCGACGCGGCCGTGGCGATTCCGTTGTTTGCCGCCGCCCGTTGCTCCGGCGATGGCATCGCTGGGGTGCGACCGACGCGGTGGTCGAGGCGGCGATGCCCGGGGACGATCTTGTGCCCGTTTGCCAGTACCGGTGCACGCGCGCGATCACGAATCGAGCTGTCAGCGCTCGGGCCTAAGGAGGCGAGACGGACTCACGGAGCAGGATTCCGCTAGACATCGGCCAACTTTTACCTCGTCGAGCGGTCGCGGGGTGCGGTCGCTGATCTCGCGTCTCTTTGCGGGAGCGGACGTGGAGTCCGTCGACGCGCGACCTTCCGAGACTGGCTCAGCATGGCACTACGCGGGGCACCTGCACTGCCCTGCTTCGTTGCCGTGTCGGAGAGTTGCGTGTTGATCGCGCGGCGTGTGATCAAGCGTTGGTTAGCAACTTTGCTGCGCCCCTGGGTGGAGTCGGCAGCGCAATATCCTGGGCGGCCCGCCTGCTGCTCGTGTCTGGCGCTCGTTGGGTGGCTCCTCGAGGCCTCGATCACCGAAGATCACCTGCCGGCTAAGTCGTGGCCTCTTGGTCGGCAGCATCGCTGGCCGGCGTGGACTCCTTCAGCCAGGCGATCACGTCCCGCACGGTGGCTCGCCAGTCGGCGTCGAATTTGATCCCGAGCTGCCGCAGCTTGGTGTTGTCGATCGTGAATTGCTCGATGTCCCCCGGTCGTGGAGGCGCGTACTCGATCCGATGCGGGCTGCCGGTCTCCGCGATGACGAAGTCGGCCAGTTCGCGAATGCTTACGGTGACGCCGGACGCGCAGATGAAGTCTTGATAGGACGCGCGCGCGGACGCTAAGGCGAGCACGTTCGCTCGCACTACGTCGTGCACGGCGGTGAACGAACGGGTCTGGGTGCCCGTGCCGTAGATCGTTAGGGGGCGCCCCTCAAGGCAGCGCCGCACGAAGATCGGCACAACGCCCCCGCGCTCGGAGGAATCCTGGCGACGGCCGATGACGTGGTAGTACCGCAACACGGTGTAGTCCAGGCCGAAGGTCCTACCGATGACGGCACAATAGGACTCGCCGGCTAGCTTGCTCACGCCATACAGCGACACCGGCTGCTTGAGACCGTCCTCGCAGTGAGCGCGGCCTGTCTCGCCAAACACGGATCCGGTCGATGCATGCACGAACTTCGGGACGCCGCAGCGAGCCGCAGCTAGGAGCAGACGGAGCGTGCCAAGCCCATTGACCGCGAGGTCGAGCTCAGGGTCGTCCAACGCGACGGTGTTCTTCGACGCCGCCTGGTGGAATATGCAGTCGAGGCCTGTCAGGTCTGTCCGATCGGCCCAATCGAGCACGCTGTCGGTTACAAGCTCGAAGCGCGGGTCGTCGATGAAGTCGTACAGGTTGTGCGTCGAGCCCTCTGTTCCGACGAGGTTGTCCACGCAGGTGACGCGGTTGTCGCTTGCGAGCAACGCCTCGCAAAGATGGGACCCGATGAACCCCGCGCCGCCGGTGACAACAACACGCTTACCGGTCACGCTGGCCGTTGACGTGCCCATCCAAGCCGAGAGGATATCCTCCGGTCGGGATCGGGGCACTGGAGGGCGTTTGCCCCGCCGACCGCGAGCCGCTGGCGCACTACGATTAGCAGTCATGCGCTTCGTCCTCGCGAATCGCCTGCTCGACCATGCTGGCGGGACCGAGGTCCATCTTCTGACGCTCGCCGAGCAACTCCAGCGGCTCGGGCACGAAGTCTGCCTTTACTCGCACGAGCTCGGACCCTTCACAGATCATGTCCGTCGCCGAGGCGTGGACGTGGCAGGCGAGCTGCGGGGACTGCCCGGCGACTGCGACGTGGTCTTGTCACAGGACGCTCTCGTCGTCTACGAGCTCGCCGAGCTCTACCCCTCAGCGTTCCACGCCTTCAGGGTCTGTGGTGACGTGTTCGACTTCCAGCTGCCGCCGCAATTGGGCGGGATCTTGGACCTGATCGTGGTGCTCAGCGATCGCTACGAGCAGCTCGTGCGGGCCTCCGCGGTCAAGGCGCCGGTGCTGCGGCTACGGATCCCGATCGATGCCGATCGCCTCGCTCCGGTCGCTCCGATCCGCCAGCGTCCAAAGCGTGCAGTCCTGCTGGGTAACTACCGCGATCGCGACGAGCTAGTGAAGGAAGCGTGGGGTCGGCACGGCATCGAGGTTAGCCGGATCGGTGCGCTTGAGCAGCGGTACGATCTTGCCGCCGCTCTTGCCGATGTCGACATAGTGGTGGCGAAGAGCCGGGCCGCGCTCGACGCGATGGGCTGCGGGCGTGCGGTCTACGTGTTCGACGTGTTCGGCGGCGACGGTTGGGTCACCCCCTCGGCCTACACCGCGCTCGAAGCGGACCACTTCGCGGGTAACGCCACGGACCGCGTGATCGGCGTCGCCGAGCTCGAGCGCGACCTCGCCGACTACGACCACCGGATGGGGGTCGCTAACCGTGACCTCGTCGCTCAGCACCACGGTGCCCGTGATCACGCAGTCGAATTTGTGAATGCGATCGCTGCGCACGAGCCTGGGGAGAGGTCGGAGTCGCCGCTCCGAGAGCTCGGGCGGCTGATCGCTCTCCAGTGGTCTTGGGAGCGGCTCGTCCACGGTATGCAGAGCGAGCGCGCGGCGCTGGTCGAGCGCGTCCACTACGCGGAGCGGCGCGCTGCCGAGGCCGAGACTGCCGCCGAACGCGACCGCGGCGAACTCGCCGAACGGGCCTCTCTCCTCCAGTCGCAGCTCGAGGCGATGCGCGCAACACGCGCCTGGCAGCTCGCCGGACGGTATTGGCGCCTGCGCGATCGACTTGCTGCGCGCCGTGGGCGTGAAGCCCGACCCCATTAGCGGGGTCTCACCGTCACGTCCCTTGTCCCTTGCGCGCAACAGGCCCCCGCGGGGTGGGAACCGAGATTCCGCGTCGACTCCGATCTTCGCTGCGCTGCAATGGTCACGACACTCCCGCCGACACACGTAACCGTGCTGCTCTGGCCGGGCGAAAGAGCAACGCTCATGGTCCCAATGGGTGGCTCCCGCAACGAATCGATTTTGCAGCAGCCGACGGCGTGCCGGGCAGAGTTCTCCAAAGTCGCTCGCGCGCCAGCCTCGGTGGGACTGTCGCTCTTCCCGCGAACCAGTAGCACCACTGGCGTGACCGCTTTCAGGCGGTGCGACGCGAGGTCGCACATAGTGAGTGAACGCACGATTGGAGGATCGACTGATGTGATGTTGAGCGTGTAGTTCCAGGTCCGTGTTCGATGGCCTGTCCCCACCTCGACGTGCGTCGTTGGCTCTTGGTCGGCGGGGTGCGAAGCTCGGGGGAAAGCCCAAGGGGTTCCCCGTTCTGTCCGGGGGCGCCAGGCGAGGGGAAGACCGGACGGCTGCATTGCTTGAACCCTCGTTGATGCCTCGTTAAGCGGGCCCTGCCGACGGATTGCCGGTGGCGGGGATGTAAGGACTGGCCGCTGGGAAGCGGCAGGTGCCGGCCGGGCACGCCTTCCGGTCGGGATGAGCACCGCCGTCCTCGGGGTAAAGGGGGCAGCCACCCCGGTCGTAGCTCATGCGTGCGGAACGCGGTAACCCCGTCGAGGTCCGGGCAGCAGGTGTTGTCCGGTAAGCCGACCGCGAGGAGGGCCCAATTCCTCGGCGGGAATCGGATGACCGAGAAGCGAATGCCGGCAGCGGAAACGCGACGGGAAACCGGGACAGGATGGCCGTCTCCTCCAGGCGGTCGTGTCGGATAACCGGCCGGATACGGACCCTGGTGGTCCGGCCCGAAAGGGCGCTGACGCGGTCAGGTGAGCCTGTGGAGAGAAAGATGACCGAAGCCCCGGAACCGAAGGACAAGTTGGACGCCACGATCAACGTCGTGGTGAACGGACCAGAGGACGCGTCCTTTGACTGGCGCCAGGTTGACTGGCGGCGGGCCGAGGACGAGGTACGGCGGCTGCGGCAGCGGATCTTCACGGCGTCGCAGGCGGGGGACCTTCGGAGGGTTCGCAGTCTGCAGAAGTTGATGCTGCGGTCGCGCGCGAACACGCTGATGAGCGTGCGGCGGGTGACCGAGCGCAACGCCGGTCGTCTGACGGCGGGCGTGGACGGCGAGGTGGTGCTCACCCCGGAGGCCAAGGCAAGATTGGCCGACAGGATTCAGCACCGGGCCGAGCCGTTCAAGGCCATGCCGGTCAGGCGGGTGTACATCCCGAAGAGGGGCAGCAGCACCAAGCGCCGCCCGCTAGGGATTCCCGTCATTCTCGACCGCTGTCACCAGGCACGGGTCGCGGGTGCGCTGGAGCCCGAGTGGGAAGCGAGGTTCGAGCCGAGGTCCTATGGATTCCGGCCCGGACGCGGCTGCCATGACGCGATCGAAGCGATCTTCCACGCCACCAAGGGGAAAGACCCGAAGCGGCGGTGGGCGCTTGACGCAGACCTCGCAGGGGCGTTCGACCGCATCGCCCACGACCACATTCTGGCCATGCTCGGTTCGTTCCCCGCGAGGGGGATGATCGCGCAGTGGTTGAAGGCGGGCGTGGTCGAGCAGGACAGGCTGCACCGCACCGAGGAGGGAACTCCTCAAGGCGGAGTAGTCAGCCCTGTGCTCTTGAACGTCGCCCTGCACGGGATGGAGCAGGCCGCCGGAGTCCGCTACTACCCCACCGGCACGCGTGCCAGGCGGGTCGTTACGGGCTGCCCGATCCTGGTCAGATACGCCGACGATCTGGTCTGCCTCTGCCACACACGGCAGGAGGCCGAACAGGTCAAGGCGAGGCTCGCTACGTGGCTGGCGCCGAGGGGTCTGGCGTTCAACGAGGACAAGACGCGTGTCGTCACCCTCCAAGAAGGCTTTGACTTCCTCGGGTTTAACGTCCGGCGGTATCGCGGCAAGCTGCTGATCAAGCCGAGCAAGGCGGCCACCAGACGGATCCGGGAACGGCTCCGCGACGAGCTGCACTCCCTGCGCGGGAGCAACGCTCAAGCGGTGATCAAACGACTCAACCCGATCATCCGAGGCTGGGCCGCCTACTACCGGACACAGGTATCCGCCGAGACCTTCGGCAAGCTGGACAACCACCTGTGGCGGCTCACCTACAAGTGGGCCATCTTCAGCCACGCGAACAAGCCGACCTCCTGGGTGCTCACCCGGTACTTCGGCAAGTTCAACAAGGCCAGGCAAGACCGATGGGTGTTCGGTGACCGCGCAAGCGGCGCCTTCATGCACCGGTTCTCCTGGACCAACATCGTCCGACACCCAATCGTGATGGGCGTGGCGTCCCCGGACGACCCCGCCCTGAGCGAATACTGGGCCCAACGACGACGCAAAACAGTCCTGCCGATCAACCGCACCGCCCGACGGCTCCACCAAGCCCAGGACGGACGCTGCTCGATCTGCCGGGCGCCGTTGCTGCCCGTCGAGGACCAGCCACAAACCCCACGCGAGTGGGAGACATGGCTGGCGACCACCCGCAAGACGCTCGACGTCACCCGGGAGAACGGCACGTCGGACAAGGCTGAACCCCGTCTCACACACACCCACTGCACCAACCGGAGCCCGGCACTTCTGCCCGCCCACGAGGCATAGGGCTTGCTTGCGCCGGATGCCGGGAAACTGGCACGTCCGGTGCTGAGGGGGGCCGAGCGCAGCAATGCGCTCGGCCTACCCGACTAACGGGGCCGTGCGTTCTCGCTGCCGCGGGTGGCTGCTTCATCGCCGCACCGATAGCCACACCTGGCGCGGTGACCGGCGTCGGTGATCGGACTCAAATACTCACGTCCTACAGTCGGCGGCAACCCACGCTGGCCGGCGATCGGCTGGAGGTCGCTGGTGCTGCGGAATGCGCAGAAGCGTTGCCGGCGACCTTGAGCTGTCCTGTTCACAGACGGCCAAGCGGAACGTGCGTCCGTATGTCGCCGGCATTGAAGCCAAGCGCTCAGGCGCCGCCGAAGGCGTCGGCGGAGGCCGCCGCCCAGCTCCCGTACAGATCGATCACAGTGGACGGCGCGGGCCATTCTCCGGCTTGTAGTCGATTGAGCGCTTCGCCGCCGCGCCGGCGGGCGTGGGTGCGCGACCAGTCGTAGGAGGACGGCGCACCGCCGTAGCGCGCTCGCCAGGCGCGCATCGCCTCACGAACCCGCTCGCGGGTCCATTGCCGCGCGATCGCCCCGGGACGGCAGCGCTTACAGTATTCGTACGCGTCCCCCTTGCCGCCCCGCGGGCTCGTCGGCGCGCCGCAGCCACGGCAGACGCCCCGGTATCGCTCCTTGACCTCGCGCGCCTTTTCGCCGATCGGATCGTAGAGATAGGCCTTCACAGTGCCCTCTGCGCGCCCCAGCCGGCGAGCGATCTCGGCGATCGTTAGGCCCTCCTGGTCGCGGTAGTGGCGCGCGAGTTGCGCGGCGCGCCGTCGCTCGCTAACACGGTCTGTCATAAGCACCTGTAGAAAGGGACAGAGCAGGGGTAACGACCGACGGCGCGCTTGTGCCCACCGGCACCCGGCCGATTCGACGCCGGCACGTGCAGTCTTGCTGCCCCGACTCGCGGGCCACCCTCAGTACCGGTCCTCATCGTCGCCACGACGGCGAATGCTCTCGGGCGTGCCGGACGGCCCGCAAGGGCCCAGGAGAAACCCATTCGGGCGGGGACTTCTCGCCGGGGTTGGAGCAGCAACGGCACGGTGGACGTCGCCGGCGTCCGCAGCCACGTCACCGCTTCTGCTTCCAGATTGGCAGAGCAGCGATCCATCGTGGGCGACGCAGCGCTGTCCCAGGTCGTCCCGAGCGAGAGCGTCGACAACGACGATCGCGTCATGCGAGGCGCCTGCTTCGCCAGCTACCGGACAGTCTCGGTCAGCCTGGTCTGGACCCGCTCCCATGACCGCTCGCACATGCGGGGTAGCAGCAGTGTGATCTCACTGGCCGTGAGTTCTGGAGCTCGTCGTTAGTGCATTGATTGCTATTGGCCGGGAACGCTGCTTCTGGCCCGAGCCGACGTATATCGCCAGTCAGCTGTAGAGACTGGCACTGCTGCGGTTCGCCGCGCCGGATCCCGCCCGTGTTCAGCGCGGAATCCGGCCGTTGCACTCCTTAAGGTGTACTCGGTTGGTGGAGGCCGGATCCGGGGGCTTCCTGGAGCGCGGCGCGCAGGAGTGCTATGGCTGCCCAACGCAGGACGGCGAGGGTCTCGTCGTTGTCGAGGCGGCATACGTCCTTCATCGTGATGATCGCCTCGCCTCCGAGTGTCAGCGCCAGGGCCGCCTGGAGGAGGCGCTTGCGTTCGGGGGGGAGCTCGTCCAACGGGGCGAGCACCGTCTCGAGCCATCGCATCCGTCGCCCCTCGCGCACAACGGGCGCGTCGTCACCGTTGCGGCGCCCGCGAAGCCAGGTGTCCAGGGACACGCGCATGAAGGTGCGGTAATGCTCTTCCTCGGCGAGCGCGATTCCGTCGAAGGTGTCGATCAGCAGGAGCAGCCGCTGCTCGACGTCATCGGTCGTGAGGTTCGCGAGCAGAGCCTCGACCGGGGCTGGGTCCGTGATCTCTGACAGTTCGATCAGGAGCGCTTCCTTGGTTGGAAAGTAGCGATACGCCGTCGCGCGGGACACGCGGGCGTGCTCGGCCGCCTGTTCGATGGTGGGCGCCGTTCCTTGTCGTTGCAGCTCCTTCGCGGCGGCGATGATCGCTGCTCTGGTTCTCGCTTTCTGGTTGGCGCGGGGGTCCGGGCTCTTGACAGCAGACATGGTTAGTGATACAAGTCTCATGAGAGGATATCTCTCGAGAGTAGAACTGTATCACACCAGCAGTGAGGGCCGATATGAGCGCCGGGCCAGAAGCCATGCAGCGCCGACCGGGGGTCGACACCCCGGACATAACCGCGAACCCGAGAGTGGTCGAGCTAGTGCAGCCGCTCATCGACCGGGTCCAAGAGGTGATTCGAGAGAAGGACGTCAGCTACGACGAATGGCGCCAAGCCATCCAGTTCATGACGGACCTCGCCGCATGCGGCGAGGTACCGCTGCTCATGGCCTACTTCGAAGCCACCGTCGATGAGGTGGCCAACGCGGCGAGCGCGTCGTCCACGACAGCGATCGAAGGACCCTACTACGTGCCCGGCTCCCCGATGCTCGAGCCGCCATATGCCATGCCGCAGCGGCCCGATGAGCCCGGTGAGCCGCTGGTCTTCTCCGGCACCGCCAAGTCCCCGGACGGCCAGCCAATCGCTGGCGCCGTGCTCGACGTGTGGCAGGCGGACGCCACGGTGCCCGGAAGCTACTCCAACGTCCATCCCGGCCCGCCCGATTTCAACCTCCGCGGGAAGCTCAAGACCGACGAGCAAGGCCGGTTCGAGCTCAGGACAATCCGCCCAGCGCCGTACCACATCCCCGACCAAGGACCGACCGGACGCCTGCTCAACGCGCTGGGCCGACACTCCTGGCGGCCGGCCCACATCCACGTCAAGATCAGCGCCGATGGATACCAGCCCCTGACCACACAGCTGTACTTCCAAGGCGACGAGTTCCTCGACTCAGACGTGGCAAGCGCCGTCAAGGACGAGCTCATCCTTCCGCTCCGACCGGTCGGAAGCAACCGAGACTCCCACCTAACCCTGCACTACGACTTCCAACTCGCGCCAGCTGGCGGCTGACTCGTCAAGCGGTTAGCGTCGGCGATACACATCGACTCGGGGAAGCAGCAGCGCCCGGCCAATTGGCAATTACCGCGTTAAGGACGATTTCCACAACTGACCGGGGGAGCGAGCACAGCGTGGTGCCCGGCCCGCCTGCGAAAGCAGCAGTGGGAAACGTGCGTGCCGGTTCACCGGCGACAACTGCCGGTCCCCTCGCGAATGCGGTCGTGAAGGACCTCGCTGTCGCTTGGGACGAGTTGGGACAGCGCTGCGTCGCCCACGGTGGATGGCTGCTCAGCCAATTGCGAAGCTCGCTCCTATGTCAAGTGATGTTCGCTGGTGGCGAGGTTTGTCGGGGGTTGGGGCGGTGGGGTTGGGTTCGCGTAATGGGGATGTGGGATCGGTCGTGTTGGCGTTGTTCAGGGCGGCAGATCGGCTTAGGACGCGTTGGTTGATGGGGAGTGGGCCGCTGGCAGCGTGAAAGTGCGGCGGCCGGGTATGTGCGGCGTCGCTGGTGAGGTGACGGCGCTCGGGAGGGGGCTGGAGGACGGCTCGGTGAGGGGGGCGCGCGTTATCTCGCGCAGGGCATGGTGGTCGGGGCGACGCCGGTGATCGTTGTGTCGATGTTGTCGCGTCGACCGGGGTGGGTCTGTGGGGGGTTTCGGTCGTGGTGTTGTTGGTCGGGTTGGACTGTGACGGGTTCGGCGGGGAGGGCGAGGAGGTGGTGGAAGCGTCGGGCGAGGAGTCGTTTGAGGCAGCGCAGCGCTCCCTTCTTGGTTTTGCCTTCGGCTTGTTTGCGGGCCAGGTATGCCTTGGTGGCGGGGTCGTGTTGGGCGCGGGTGATCGCGACGATGTGCAGCGCGTGGTTGAGCTGGCGGTCCCCGCCGCGGTTGAGCCGGTGCTGTTGGTGTTCTCCTGAGGAGCACTTGATCGGCGCGGTGCCGGTCTGCAGCGCCAAGCTCGCGTCGGAGTGAAATCGCTCGGCTCCGGCGGTCCGGCCGATCAGGATCGCGGCGGTCAGCGGCCCGCAGCCGGTCTCTGAGACCAGCTGCGGTCGGTGCGCCCCGATCAGCGCGAGCAGCTCGTCTCGGAGCGTGTTCACCTGGCGGGTGAGCTGGCGCAGCTGCGTGATCTGCTCGCGCGCGACCCTGACCCGCGCGCGGGGCTCGAGTCGGCGCAGCCGACGATCGATCCTGTCGAGCTGGCGAGCGTCGGCGAGCGCCCCGCGCTTCACAGACGCCTCGAGCTCAGGATCGAGCTCGACTAGATGCCACCGCAACCGGTTCACGACACGAGTGCGCTCGGCGACGAGATCGTGGCGGTGATCGGATAGCAGCCGGATCTCCATCGCCTGCTCGTCCAAAAACGCGGCCGGGAAGCGCTCGACCCCGTCCTTGACGACCGCGCGCGCGATCGCGAGCGAATCGATCTCGTCCGACTTGCCCGGCTCGCGCTCGCCACGCCGCGAAGCGCCCATCCTGTACGGCGCCACCCGGACGACCCGCCCGCCAGCGGCGATCAGCGCCTGCTCGAGCCGACGCGAGACGTGCCGGCAATCCTCGATCGCCCACACCCGCTCGTCATCTAGCCCACGCGCCCACTTCACCGCCGCGAGATGCCCCGCGCCATCAGCCTTGATCTCCCGCTGACCGCGCACCCGGCCCGTCCCCTCGTCGACCGCCGCCAGCGCATGCGTGCGCTTGTGCGTGTCCGTCCCGATCACGATCATATGCACCGTCCCTTCGTTTGGTTGAACCACCGATGAAGCGGAACTTCGGCGGACAGCCGTCACTCGGGGCGATGCCACGCTCCTATTAGCTCACGCCGAAGGTCCTCGGGCAGCGACGGGCGACAAAAGCTTTGCTAGTCAGACCAAGCAGAGCCGACTCGGCAGTCGAGAGTCAGCCCGCCGCCAGCCCGAGAACCAACCGCAACGCCCGGACGTCAACACCCAGACCGCCAAGACTCTGACAGTGACGGGAGTCTCGCCCCACACGCCGTCGACCGACATGGCCCGCCGGCGCCCTGAAGGCGCGCGCCTCGTAGCGGCGGCACGCGCGAGCGTACGCGGGGCCTTCACAGACACCAGCCGCCACGCGGGGCTCTCGGCCTAGGCGTGCCATATCGGAACGGCGCCGGGCGCCGCGACCGGTGCGCGTGAATGCGGCGTCCCTGCCCTACGCTCGAGCGCCGGCCGGGATCGGGCGCAGGGCTGCGCCGCCACGCCATGGCGGCGTGCGTTCTGCCCTGCTCAGCTGAGGCCCGGGCCGACTTTGTGCCCCGGGAGCTACCGTACTCGGCGCGCGTCGCGTCGAGACCGGCGTTAGCGCGTGGGGCTATCCGCAGGTCTTTTGTTAGCCTGAGATGGGTCGTAGAAGTAGGCCTTGATCGTTGCCGGTGACCGTCCTAGGCGCTCGGCGATCTGCGCGATCGAGAGCCGCTCGGCTTGACGGAAGTGACATGCCAGCGCGACAGCACGACGACGCTCGAGCACACGGTCATACCCCGCGGAAGGTCGACCGGACACCATGCCTTCGAGGTATTGGCAACGTGGACGGTCCCTCGCTAACTACGAGTCGCGGATCCCGCGCGCAAACGGCTTCTCGCGCCAAGCCGCGTGGCGAGTCGCGCCGATAGAAGAAGCGATGTATCAAGCCACGTTGCCCGCGGCTGGTGGTCGGATCCGGCCGAAAGCGGGACTCCTCCAAGGCCCCCATAACGGCCCCCGAGACTGCCCCCAGTTTCGTGATTGGGGAAGTGAGCGGCTTAGGGCTAACCGTCGCGCGGGACGTGTGTTCCGGGCACGCGGGTTGCGTGGGTCTGGTTGGGCGCTTATCGTGCCCGTCCGGTCCAGCAGACGAGGAGGAGCTTGTGATGGCCAGGCCGTTCCGAGGGACGATCAACGTGGACATCCGCGATTCGGAGGCGGATTGGACTCCTTTCGAGCCCCCGAGGGCGCCCGCTGGTGCACCCAACGTGGTCTACATCGTGCTTGATGATGTCGGGTTCTCGGCGATGGGGTGCTACGGGGGGCCGATTGAGACGCCGAACATCGATCGGATCGTCTCGGCCGGCGTGCGCTATACGCAGTTTCACACGACCGCGCTGTGCTCGCCGACGCGCTCATGCTTGCTGACCGGACGCAACCACACGCGCAACAGCATGGCCTGCATCACCGAGGCGGCGATCGGGTTCCCGAACGCAAGTGGGACGGTCCCGCCGGAGAACGGGATGCTCCCTGAGATCCTTGGCGAGCAGGGGTGGAACACGTACATGGTCGGCAAGTGGCATCTGTGCCCGACCGACGAGATGAACCTCGCGTCCACCCGCCGCAACTGGCCGAGCGGGCGCGGGTTTGAGCGCTGGTACGGGTTCCTCGGCGCCGAGACGAACCAGTGGTACCCGGATCTTGTTCACGACAACCATCCGGTCGATCAGCCCAGCACCCCCGAGGAGGGCTACCACCTCACCGAGGACCTCACCGATAGGGCGCTCGAGTTCATCAAGGACGCCAAGGCCGTCGCGCCGGAGAAGCCGTTCTTCCTGTACTACGCGCCCGGCGCCTGCCATGCACCCCACCATGCGCCCAAGGAGTGGATCGAGAAGTTCAAGGGTCGTTTTGACATGGGCTACGAGGCGCTGCGCGAGCAGACGCTCGCCAAGCAGAAGGAGCTCGGCATCGTGCCACCCGACACGGAGCTGCCGCCGATCAATCCGATCGGCACGCCCGAGACCCGCACCAGCCCGGACGGGAAGCCCTTCCCGGAGATCGACACGACTCGGCCTTGGGACTCGCTGAACGACGAAGAGAAGCAGCTGTTCGCGCGGATGGCCGAGGTATACGCGGGCTTCCTCGGCCACGCCGACCACGAGATCGGACGCTTGCTCGACTATCTCGAGCAGAACGAGCTACTCGAAAACACGCTCATGGTCGTGGTGTCTGACAACGGCGCCAGCGGGGAGGGCGGCCCGAACGGCTCGGTCAACGAGATGAAGTTCGCAAACGGCGTCCCCGACGACCTGGCGGCGAACCTCGCGCAGGTCGACGACCTCGGCAACACCAAGACCTACAACCACTACCCGACCGGCTGGGCGATGGCGTTCAACACGCCGTTCAAGATGTGGAAGCGCTATGAGTTCAACGGAGGAACGTCCGACCCGTGCATCATCTCGTGGCCGGCGGGAACGAAGGCGCGCGGCGAGCTACGCGAGCAGTACTACCACGCGATCGATCTCGTTCCGACGATCCTCGACGCCCTCGGGGTCAGCGCGCCCGAGACCGTCAAAGGTCACGTGCAGACACCGTTTGACGGGGTCAGCATGCGCGACAGCATCGACGACGCGACTGCTCTGTCGAAGAGGAGGACCCAGTTCTACTCGATGCTCGGCTCGCGATCGATCTGGCACGAGGGCTGGAAGGCGGTGACGACCCATCCCACGATGGCCGGCTGGAGCAACTTCAACGCGGACGAGTGGGAGCTGTACAACACCGATGTCGACCGCTCAGAGCTGAACGACCTGGCTGCCGCCAAGCCAGAGAAGCTCAGGGAACTCGTCAACATATGGTTCGCGGAGGCAGGCGCCAACGCCGCGTTCCCCCTCGACGATCGCTCGCCCCTGGAGATCCTCACCACGCCGCGACCGCAGCTCGCGGCACCCCGCGAGCGATACGTGTACTTCCCGGACACGGCGCCCGTCAGCGAGTGGCAGGCAGTCAACACACGCAACCGGTCATTCGTGATCGGCGCGCTCGTCAATGTGCCCGCGCCCGGCGCGCAGGGCGTGTTGTTCGCGATCGGCTCACGCTTCGGCGGCCACGGGCTGTACGTCAAGGACAACCGCCTTCACTACGTCAACAGCTTCGTCGGAATCACCGAGCAGATGATCGTCGGCTCAGAGGACCTGCCAACCGGTGAGAACCTGATCCTGTCGGCGTCGTTCGAGAAGGAAGGCCAGGAACCCGGTGCCGCCACGGGCACGCTCTCGCTCTACCACGGCGACAAGAAGGTCGGCGAGAACAAGATCAAAACCCAGCTGGGAGCGTTCGCGGTGGCCGGCGCTGGCTTGTACGTCGGCCGCCACGGGGGCGATCCGCTCACCGAGGACTACCCGGGTGCGCCCCCCTACCGATTCACCGGCGGGACCATCAATCGGGTAGCGATCGACGTCAGCGGCGACCCGTACGTCGATCTCGAGCGCCAGGCAGAGATGCTACTCAGACACGAGTAGCATCACCCCGCGTCAAAGACGGCGACCGCGAGCCGCGCACTCCCGCCCTGGCACAACACCTCGACTCATCGCGTGCCCGCATCGACTTCGTCGAGGGCCATCTCCGTGCTCGCACCGAGACTGTCGCTGCTGGTGCAAACGCGAGCTCCGGCGGCCAAGGCCATGCTTCTGGATCGGGTCTTACTGAAGCGATGCCGGTTCTGCTCTGAGAACGTACGCGAGGCGCGGGCTCGGAGTCCGAGCCGCCCACCTGCTTTGTCGCCCGTGAGGCGGACTAGCGACGGCTGCTGCTCTCGGGGTCGATCGGACTGGAGCGGAAGCGGAGGCCAATGCCCCCGGGCGGCACCGAGACGTCTGGGTGTTCGTGGGAGGGGAAGAGAGGCGTGGCCGTCAGACGAGCATGTTCATCGTCGATTCCGGTAGTGCGGTCGAGGGTGCTCCAAATCAAAGCGTCACTCGTCGCGGCTGCATTTAAGGTGGCCGGAACGCGACGAGATGTACGCCTCATCTCTCGCTGGAGCTCGACCCCGACCCGGTGAACGCGTGCCGCATCGGCGAGGACGTTGACGTACGCGCGGTTGAACTGCGTCCGGACGGGGCTTGCCATAGGACTAGCTCATCACGGTGGGACTCCGAGAAGCGTCGTCAGCGTGGAAGGATCGCGGCGTTGTTCGCGTCTTGCAGGGACCGCGTCGCATCAGACGTGTGATGCCTTGAATGGCATGTGCGTCTAACTACCGGAACCACATTTACCGAGTATCGAGCGAGGGAACCCCACCATGAAACGCACCACGATCCTTGCCGTGGCGCTGGTCGCTCTGGCCGTTCTGACAGCAGGCGCAGGAGCCGCGACCCGCTTCGTTATCACCAACATCGGCCAGATCAAACCGTCTGTCCGCGCCCAGCTGCGTAGCCATCAAGGGCCCCGCGGGTTCACCGGCCCGCAGGGCCTGCCAGGTGTTCAGGGACCCACCGGCGCGCAGGGACCGCAGGGCACAAAAGGCATCCCAGGAGCACCAGGAGCAGCCGGGAGCGCTCGCGCGGTCGCCGTCGTAAACGCCAACGGCACCCTCCTGCACGGAGTTGACTTCCCAAAGGGCGTCACGGGCGTCAGCCACACCACAAAGCGCGGGATCTACTGCATCGGCTTGGCTGACGGGATCGCTCCCGCCGACGCGATCGTGTCGCTCACAGCCCCGAGTGCCGCTAACGGCGTGTTCACCGTGCCGGACAGCACGAACTGTGCAGCCGGTGAGGTGGAGGTCGACACGTTCACCCTGGTCCAGGGCGACACGAACACCCCAGGCTCTCCGCTGCAGAGCGTGTTGGTCGACGGAGGCTTCACCGTGCTCGTGCCCTAGCCTCGATTCGTCAGTAGGCCTGGGGCCGTAGGTGGGCGGCGGGCTGAAACGTCCGCCTGAGCAGGGAGGATCCGAGTTGCGGTTCGTCGATCCCCCCGCTCAGGAGGTTCACCGTGAAGGTGATGGGACGTTGGAGTGTCAAGACCGTAGATGTCAGGGCGGACGGCACGGGTTTGTCGTCTCGTGCCGGGACCTCGCTGCTGGCGCTGGTCGCTGATCGGGTGGGCCTCACGGACGGGTTGTGCGACGCGCTCGAGGTCACGCGGGAGCGTCGTGGCGGCCATCGACCGGGGCGGGTGTTCGGCGACCTGGCGGTGATGCTCGCTGACGGCGGCCGGTGCGTCTCGGATGTGGCGGCGCTCGCCGGTCAGTCCTCGCTGTTCGGGGAGGTAGCGTCGGTGTCGACGGCGCGGCGGGTGGTGCTGTCTGTCGGCGAGCGCGAGTTGGCTGGGATCCGCGCGGCCAGAGCGGCGGCCCGGGCCCGGGCTTGGGCGGCGGGAGCCGCGCCGGAGCGGGTGATCCTCGACTTCGACGCCACCCCGATCGATGTGCACTCCGAGAAGGAGCGGGCGGCTGGGCATTACAAGGGCGGGTTCGGCTTTAACCCGCTGCTGGTCACTTGTGGGCGTGAGGTCCTCGCGGGGATCCTCAGGCCGGGGAACGCCGGCGCGAACAACGCTGAGGACCATTTGGAGCTGTTGGATCTGGCGCTCGAGCAGCTGCCCCAGAGCGCGCTCGAGGGGGAGATCCTGGTCCGTTCGGACTCGGCCGGCGCCAGCCATGATCTCGCCGACGCCTTGAGCGAGACCGGCATCCGCTTCTCGTTCGGCTACCCGCTGAGCGAACCGGTCCGCCGGGCGCTGCTGGACCTCGAAGAATCCGCGTGGGAGGCGGCGATCGACCAAGACGGCCGGCCTCGCGACGGGGCGTGGGTGACCGAGCTGACCGGCCAGGTCAACCTCGAAGGCTGGCCTGAGGGAACCCGGCTGATCTGCCGGCGCGAGCGCCCGCACCCCGGCGCGCAGCTGACCTTCACTGACCTGGACGGGCATCGCTTCCAGTGCTTCATCACCGACCAGACCGACGAGGACATCGCCGCGCTCGAGGTCCTCCACCGCCAGCACGCCCACGTCGAGGATCGCGTCAAGACGTTGTTAGTCCCGGGAACCTTCCGATCCTGCTTCAGCCGCCTCCGACCCCAAAGGAGAAGCCCGACTTCCGATCGTGGCGCCGCAGGCGTGGCTCGTACTTCATGAAACGAGAAGTGAGCTTCCTGGCCAGCCGACGCTCGTTTTCGAACACGGGACAAGCGGGACCGACGTTCCGGCGGACCGAGTCGCCGCGTGCGTCTACCGACGCAGCACTGCGACGAACGACCGGCTTGGGGCTCTGCGTCTGCTTCCTCGCTCGTGACGAATCTCACGACTGACTCGCCGGCGCGGTTGCGTCCTGCTTATGCGATTGCACGGGATCGTGGCACCGGCCAGGCTGCCCAAGTAGCCGTGGCGAACGGCAAACCGGTCCCGCAAGGCTCCGATGAAAAACGAGCGTCAGCCCGCCGCCGGTGCTTGCCAGCCGACGGGCCGGGCGCATGCGATTCCTGCAGATCGGTGACCCGACAGACCAGGCTAGATCGTGCCGGTGAGGACGACCGCGCCGATCACGACGAGCACCAGCGCGGTGAACACGTTGCCCCGGCGCTCGAGCCACTGCCCGCGGATCTGATAGCCGCCGCGGGCCGCCGTTAGCGTGAGGCCGACGATCGTTCCGATCGTGACTGCCGCGAAGACCACCAGGGACCCGACCGCGGTCGCGACACCGGCGGTCGTGGCAGCCAGGAATACCGGCAGGATCGTGAGGTCCGGTGACGCTGCCGCGCCAAACGGAACCATCACGGCCGCGAGACCCTGCGCCCCGCCCTGTCGCGGGTCGTGCTCAGCGTGATTGTCGTGGTCGTGGTCGTGGTCGTGGCTGTGTCCGTGCTCGTGATCGTGGCTGTGCCCGTGGCCGGTGAGCTCGAGCACGGCGAACCCGAGGCCGGTGGCGATCAGCACACAGCCGATGATCGTGTCCTGTGCGTTCTGGATCGTCGAGCGGAACTGCAGTCCGATCGCGATGATCACCGCACCGAGCACGAGCGAGACCAGGACGTGCGCGACGCCGGCCAGGCCTGAGAGGCGGGCGATCCGCGAGAGGGGATAACGGCGCGCGCGGCCGAGCACCGCCAGCGGCACCCAATGATCGGGCAGGATCGCGTGCCCGAACCCGACGCCCGCCGCAGCCGCGAGCAACGCTGGACCAGTGCTGCTCACGCCTGGACGGTCTGTTGCGCGGGGCTTGATGCGAGCCCAAGTCGGAGGTGTTCGGTGTGCGAGACCGCCTCGGTCAACAAGGCACGGACGTGATCGTCGTGCAGGGCATAGATGACTTGTCGCCCGTCGCGCTCGCCAACGACGAGACCGAGGTGCCGCAGCACCCGCAGCTGCTGGGAGACGGCCGGCTGTCCCATCTCGATCTCGCGCGCGAGCTCACCCACCGAGCAAGGGCCCGCGCCGAGGCGGCTCAGGATCCGCACCCGGCTCGGGGTCGCGAGCGCCTGCATCGTCTCCGCGACCGATCTCGAAGTCTCGGTGGACAAGAACGCCAGATCCGGCTCTGACCCATGGCTCATGCTCACATCATCGCATAAACAATCATTGATATGCCGGCGAGGCTGCTTGGCCCGGTCGCGGTCAAGATGCGGGCACGGCTAGCGCTTCGTACGCTGCTGCACGCGCGACCCGGATCAACGGCCGCGTGTCGCTGGCAACGTCGTGTTTGATTTGACCAGGCCGCTGGCTGCCTTGGTCGGTGTAGACGCTCGCGGAGATCGCAGTGACCGATGGCAGCATGATCTCCGCAAATCGAGACGGCAGGTCGCCTCGCGCACGCCGGCCCGACAAGGCCTTCTACTCTTGCGCGAGAAAGCGGTAGCCGACCGAGCGGACCGTGACTATCGGCGCAGGAGAATCGCCGTCTCGCAGCTTGCGGCGCAGGTAGCCGATGTACACGTCCACCAGGTTGGTCCCGGTGTCGTGGTCGTAGCCCCACACGGCTCGGAGGATCTGGCCGCGGGAGAGTGCCCGCCCTCGGTTCTGCAGGAGATGCACGAGCAGTCGAACTCCGTCCCTGAAAGTCGGATCTGGCGCTCGCCCCGCCGCACCTCGCGCTTGAGCAGGTCAGTCTCGATGTCGCCCGCCCGCAGCTTGGTCGTCGTGGTCTGGGAGGCGACGCGGAGCTGCGCGCGGACGCGCGCGGCGAGCTCGCTGACCGCGAATGGCTTGGTCAGATAGTCCGTAGCTCCGGCGTCAAGGCCCGCTACGCGATCATCGATCTCCCCGAGAGCGGTAAGCACGATCACCGGCAGCGTCGGCTTCGCCCGGCGCAGCTCGGCGAGGACCTCGAGCCCGCTGCGGCCGGGCAGCCTCATGTCGAGCACGACCACGTCGACGTCCGGGGAGATCGCCATCTCCGTACCGCTGATCCCATCGAACGCGGACCGAACCGCAAATCCGTGCGCGGAGAGGCCGCGCTCGAGGAAGTCCACGATCCCCGGCTCATCTTCGATTACCAGAACGACATCGGACATCAACCGACACGATGGTAAGGACTCGTGTGTGCGCGCCCGAGAAAGCTGGGAGCTTTCTCATCGACCACTGATTGCCGGTTGAGCCTTGGAGAGGACATTGCGTGCATGCCGGCAGTGGGGGAAAAGGACAGCGATCTGGAGATCGAATCCGCTCCAGTCGCACCGACGGGGTCACGCCCGAACTCGAGCGCGTTGTTTGGCGGAGGGACGGGCGGCAACGAGCGCCTCACGTCTATGGCTGGCATGGTCCTGATCGTGCTCCTGGCGGTGCTCGGCGTCACGATCCTGCGCATCCATCAGTTGATCTGGCTGCACCTGTTTCTCGGGCTCGTCCTGCTTGGCCCGATCGCGATCAAGAAGGCCAGCACTGGCTACCGATTCGTCCGCTACTACACGAGGGACCCCGCCTACCGGTCAAAGGGCCCTCCGGAGCCCTTGATGAGGCTGACCGCACCGCTCGTCGTGGCCACGACGGTGGTCGTGTTCGTCACCGGCGTGCTGCTTCTTATCGCCGGGCCGAGCGGCCACGGCTCGCTCATAGGGCTGCACAAGGCAAGCTTCATCGTATGGCTCGCCGTGACCGGCGTGCACGTGCTGGGCCACGTGCCCGAGCTCCGCCGCTCGATTCAGCCCACGCGTTTGGGGAGCGAGCTGTCTCGGTCTTCTCCGGGTGCGGCCGGGCGATGGATAACACTCGGCGGTGCTTTGGTGGGTGGAGTGGTGCTGGCCGTCGCGTTGATCCCACAGTTCGCGCCGTGGACCGCGCATGGTGCTTTCCTGCATCACCACTGATTTGGCGCGAGGCGGCCATGACTGCGTGGGGGCTGTCCATTGCCGGCAACCGGTTGAACGTCAGCGTGGTCGGTATGCCGGCCGCGCTGCCGGGGAGAGCGTCTGGCTCCGGGGCGACCAGTTCTTCGCTCGCATATCGGACGGATTCGCTCGAATGGTCGATCAGAACGCGAACCTGAACATCGACCAGCGCGCGGACGCGATCAGCGGCGCGGTGTCGGTCACCCGACGGGCGGACGATGAGCAGCTGGCTTGAAGGCCACCCGGGCCTCCCGCGGTTGTTCGCCGGACTTCACGAGGTCGATCGTGGCCGGGGGCCTGCGCCGATGTCGCTGGCCGAGCATTTGCGTATTCACGGGGAGCTGCCGCGCCGCGCGCCGCTGGAGCTGATCGAATCCGTCGAGCGTAGTGGCCTGCGCGGACGCGGCGGAGCGGACTTCCCGACCGCCCGCAAGCTGCGGGCGGTCGCCAAGGGGCGCAAACGCGCCGCAGCGGTGATCGTTAACGGCTCGGAGACCGAGCCCGCGAGCGCCAAGGACCGCCTGCTGTTGTCGAGACTCCCGCACCTGGTGCTCGACGGGGCGCTGCTCGCAGCCCGCGCGGTCGGCGCGTCCGAGGTCATCGTCCAGGTGGGCGAAAGCGCGCACGACTCCCTCCAGGCGCTTCGGGGCGCGATCGCCGTGCGCACCGAGGACCGGGCGACGGTCCACCTGGTCGCGGCGCTCGAGGGCTACGTCGCGGGCGAGGAAAGCGCCGTCGTCCAGTACCTGAAGGGCGGCCCGGCGCTGCCGACGTTCGTCCCGCCGCGTCCGTTCGAGCGCGGCTACCGCGGCTGCCCGACATTGATCCAGAATCCCGAGACGCTGGCGCAGATCGCGCTGGTGGCGCGCTTCGGCGAGCACTGGTACCGCGAGCTGGGGACAACCGACGATCCCGGCTCCGCGCTGGTCACGGTCTCGGGCGCGGTCGTGGCACCGGGCGTATACGAGCTCGCGTTCGGCACGCCCATGAGCGAACTCCTCGAGGCCGCGGGCGGGCCGAGCGAGCCGCTACGGGCGCTGCTGATCGGCGGCTACTTCGGCACCTGGGTGGACGCCCGCCAGGCGATCGGACTCAAGCTCGCCCGCGAGGACTTGCGTTCGGTCAGCTGCGCGCTCGGATCGGGCGTGCTGATCGCGCTCGGGCACAGCGCCTGCGGTCTTCACAGAGCGCACGGGTGATCGCGTACCTCGCGGAACAGTCGGCAGGGCAATGCGGTCCGTGCGTACACGGGCTGCGGGCGATCGCGGACGGCGTAAACGCGCTCGCAGCCGGCATGGCGAACGCGCGCGAGCGCGACCGCGTCCTGCGGTGGGTGACAGAGATACGCGGCCGCGGCGCCTGTCATCACCCCGACGGGGCGAGCAGGTTCGTGGCTAGCGCGCTGTCTGTGTTCGCCCCCGAGATCGAATCTCACCGCCACAACCTGTGCGACGCGCGACCAGCCGGCCTGCCCGTACGAAGAGAGCGGTCGCGCCGACGGACAACATGAGACACGTGAGAGGTCGCCGCAACGAGTGGCCGCTTGCGTGTCAACGTGATCGATCGACGGACGCGATCACGGCCTGGCCGCCGGCAGGTTGTGCCTCTCGACACGTGGCCGACGCCCCAGCACGACGCGGACGCAGCGCACCTCGGGCAGGACGCGTACGTCTTCGGCGGCGGTCAGGCTTCCGGCTTCGACCACGTTCTGAAGCACGACACGACAACCGGCTCTGTCTCGGAGACGGGCAGGCTGCCGACGCCGGCTTCGGACTAGCGGTCGCTGCGCCCGGGGAGACGGCATATCAAGTGGGTGGCTTCGACGGGACTCAAGTGGCCGGCCCGAGGCTTTCCGAGTGGTAAGCTGCGCCGCGGATCGGGACACCGTCCACCCGGTTCCGGCGAGGGTCCCGGCGTGGGTGATCCGAGGGAGGGAAAATGCGCACGCGCTCACGCTTTGCAGTTGCCGTCGTTGTCTTCGCGGCCTCGGGAATGATCCTGACCGGCGTCGGCGCGGCCGCCGCGACGTCGCCGACCTCTCCGGTCGACATCTCCACCCCGATCGACTTCTCGGCGGCCAAGGCCGCCCGTGGCGCGACGATCGTGGCCGGCGACGCGCGCTTCCAGGTCCTGAGCGCCGGTCTGATCCGGATGGAGTACTCGCCGAGCAAGGCCTTCGAGGATTCGCCCAGCGTCAACGTCCTCAACCGGCGTTTCGCGGTTCCCTTCTACCGGGCGAGGAGATCCCATGGCTGGCTGACCATCTCGACGTCGCGGGCCACCTTGCGCTACCGGTTGGGATCCGGCCCGTTCGGACCGTCGAACGTCTCGCTTACTTCGAATGTGCCCGGAGGACCCTCGTCGGTCAGCCCCCAGTGGGAGAACGAGTGCCCGTTTGACCAGGTGTGTGATGCCGGTGCCGCGCAGCTGCTCGGCGGCTCCAACATCGAGACGAACCACACCGGCTACCACAGCATCGCCGGCTTCGTGGCGGGCCTCGGGCAGGCCGACCAGTCAGGCGCGAAGTGGACCGTGCTCGACGCGCCCGCCGGTCAAGCCGTCGTCACCCTGCGTTACGCCAACTACATCGGCGCGCTCGGCGGGCCGTCGCCGCGCACGATCGATTTGACGGTCAATGGGTCCGACGTGGAGACGCTGACGCTGCCGGCCACCAGCAGCTGGGATGACTGGTCGACTGTTAGCGCGAAAGTCAACCTGAACGCCGGGAGCAACACCGTCGGCGTCCTGTGCGCCGCGGCCGACAGCTGCAACGTCAACGTCGACACTCTGTCGGTGTCGCCTGTGAACGGGCCCGCGCCGGTCGAGCCGGACCTCCGCTATCTCGGCGGGTACACCCGTGGGTTCGACACCGCCACCTACGGGCCGGGCTATTCGTGCCCGACCGGCACCCCGACGGCGGCGCAGTGCACCGCCGCGCTGCCCGAGATGCATCCCGGGATCCTCGACCGGGCGGGATACCGCTTGCTCGACGACACTCAGAGCGCGGTCTGGACGTCTGACGGCTGGGTCGCGCCGCGGGCTTCGGGCGGGGATGTGCAGGACGGTTACCTGTTCGTGTACGGCCACGACTACACCCAGGCCCTGCGGGACCTGAATCGTCTCACCGGTCCCTCGCCGCTGCTTCCCGAGTACACGTTCGGGGTGTGGTTCTCGCGCTACTACGCGTACACCACCTCTGACTACGAGAACACTCTGATCCCGGCGTTCCGGGCCAACCACGTCCCGCTCGACACCCTGTCGGTGGACACGGACTGGAAGTCGCCCAACCAATGGGACGGCTGGGAGTGGAACCCCGCCTTGTTCCCCGATCCTGCGGCGTTCCTGAAATGGGCCAAGGGGCAGGGCATACACGTCACGCTGAACATCCACGCGAGCATCGCCAACAACGATCCGCAGCTCGCGGCCACCGAGGCGATCGCCGGTATGCCGCTGGCCCCGAACACGACGTGTTTCACGCCCGGCGGGCAGTGCAACACCTGGGACTGGAGCAGCATCCCGCAGGCCGAGTCGTACTTCGCCCTGCATCAACCCTTCGAGTCTCAGGGCGTGTCGTTCTGGTGGCTTGACTGGTGCTGCGACAACTCGACGGCATCGATGGCCGGCGTTACACCCGACAACTGGATCAACCACCTTTACGCCCAGGAGCTGGCGAACAAGAGCGAGCGCGGATTCGTCCTGTCCCGCACGGGCAGCTCCTACCAGAATCCCGATGAGGTGTATCCCGCCGGTCCGTGGGCGGGGCACACCTCGACGCTGGCGTTCACCGGCGACACCTGGGGGACGTGGAACACGCTCGCCTTCCAGGCCCAGCTCGCGGGCGACGAATCCAGCATCGACGAGCCGTACGTCAGCGACGACATCGGGAGCTTCCTCGGCCAGCCCCCTGGGACGGCGTCCGATGATCCGGATATCTACGCCCGCTGGGTACAGCTCGGGGCCTTCCAGCCGATCCTGCGACTGCACTCCTCCCACGGCAACCGGCTGCCCTGGGACTACCCGGAGCCGGTCGACGGGATCGCCGCGAACTTCCTGCGCCTGCGCGAGGCGCTAGTGCCCTACACCTACACGCTGGCGGACCAGTCGGTCGACACCGGCCTGCCGATCACCCGGCCGCTCTACCTTGATTACCCGGGTCAGGCGGCGGCGTACACGACGCCGACCGAGTATCTGTATGGCCCCGACGTGCTGGTGGCGCCAGTGACGACGCCCGGCACCGTGAGCACGGAGTCGGTGTGGTTCCCGCCCGGCCAGTGGACTGACTGGTTCACGGGTGCGACGTTCACCGGGCCCTCGCAGCAGACGCTCACGGTACCGCTGGGTCGGATGCCAGTGTTCGTCAAGGACGGCGGCATCGTTCCCGAGCAGTCGCCGATGAGCCACGTCGGCGCTCGGCCCGGCGCGCCCACCGTCCTGCGCGTGTACCCGGGGGCACCGGGGCAGTTCTCGCTCTACCAGGACGCCGGCACCGGCATCGGCTACGAGCATGGTCAGTACAGCCGCACCACGATCACCGTCCTCCCGGGACCTGGCCACAGCCCGAAGATGAGCGTCGAGATCGGCCCAACCCGCGGAAGCTACGCGGGTCAGCCGAGCACGCGGAGCTTCTCGGTGCAGTTCGAGCGACTCGCCGCGCCGCACACCGTGATCGTGAACCGTCGTCGCGTCGATGACTGGAGGTATGACGCGAGGACACGCACGGTGATCGTGCCCGTCGACAACCTGCCGCGTGGGGCCGGCGCGGTCATAACCGAGATCGGGGGGACCCCCCTCAGCTCCGCCGAGCCGGCGGCGCTGGATCTGAGCATCACGCCGGCGGCGCCGATCAGTCTGCCCGCAGGCGGATCCACGACGGTGACCACGAGAGAGCGGGATGACGGTCCCGGGTCCGTCAACGCGCTCAAGGTCAGCCTGAGCGCTCCGTCGGGTTGGACGGTGAAGCCTGCCTCGCCGGTCTCAGCCGGCGATCTGAGCGATGGTGGATCGACGACGCAGTCGTGGACGGTGACGGCGCCGGCCGGCTCCAC
Organism: uncultured Solirubrobacterales bacterium; assembly: GCA_963810015.1. Lineage (GTDB taxonomy): Bacteria > Actinomycetota > Thermoleophilia > Solirubrobacterales > Solirubrobacteraceae > Palsa-465. The sequence continues at coordinate 187,729 of CAWEMC010000018.1, read as the reverse complement.
CTCAGAGGTGACGGCGGCGCTCCAGGCGCAGGTCGTCTACTCGAGCGCCGGCCAGGTTGAGCGAGTGAGCGCCACCCAGCAGGGACCGCCCGCGCCGGCACCGCTCCCGCCGCCGACGATCACCTCGACTTCGCCGTCCACCCCGGCGCCCGGTGACGCGGTCACGCTCACCGGCCAGAACTTCGGCTCCACCCAGGGCTCGAGCTACCTCACGCTGGCCCAGGGCAACACCAGCTGGGGCGCGCCCTTCGACGGGGCCAAGCTGACCATCACGAGCTGGAGTGAGACATCGATCAAATTCGACCTGCCGCCCGACAGCGGCCCGTTCCCGCTATTGCCCGGACAGCCCGCGACGATCACGGTTACCGTGGCCGGACAGACGTCTCCGGCCGCGACGCTGAACATCGCCGGTACGTCAGCGCCGGCCCCGGCGATCTCCTCGGTCTCGCCCGCGAGCACCACCGCCGGGAGCGCTGTGACGCTCACCGGCCAGAACTTCGGCTCCACCCAGGGCTCGAGCTACCTGACCCTGGCCGAGGGCAGCACCAGCTGGGGCGCGCCCTTCGACGGGGCCACGCTGACGATCACGAGCTGGAGTGCGACATCGATCACCTTCCAGCTGCCGCCTGACAGTGGTTCGTTCCCGTTATCCCCCGGCACCGCCACCGTCACCGTGACGGTGGGCGGCCAGACCTCGAACAGCGAGAACATCACGATCACCGGCTGAGCGCGACCTGCAAACGCCGACCACCGGCGTTGCATGCGCGGACATTGACGCGTCATGGACCGCGGCGGTACCGCTGCTTAAGTCGACGACCAGCAGCGCTGCTCCAGTAAGCCCGGAGCGCAACCCCGATGACTATCAGTTGAAGTCGTTCGCGGCCGATGAGGAGCGGAACAACGTCATCGCATCTAGCCGCTGCCGCCTAGCTCTTCGTCCGGTGTCGACATGGACCGGTGGACCTTCCACGTGCCGTCCTCGAGGTCGGGATGGCGCACGAGCTCGGCCCGGCACTGCGGGCAAGTGGCCCGCTCGTATCGCACATCATGCTGACCCATCGTGTACTTCCCCTTATCTAGGACTGGTCCGCCGCAACTAGGACACGTGAGGTCTGCCGCCATTCCCATACCGGTCGCAGGGAATGTACCCGTCACGACCCAATCTCGACCCAAACGCCCCGAAAACCGCCTTCACCTTTGTGCACTTGCCTTAGACCGACGACGAAACCACGGTGCGCCAAGCCGTGCCCTATACGATCCCGCCCGCCCCGGACCGCAACCAAATGGAGCCAATGTGATCGACCGTCTGCGTAAACAGATTCAGGAGCGCCTTGACCACCTCGCCGGCGAAGCCGACCGCCTGCGCAAGGCGCTCGCCGCGCTCGACCCGCGCTCCTCCAAGGCGCCGGCCCGCAAGCCTTCGGCGCGCAAGCCCGCCCAGCGGACCGCGTCCAAACCAACGGCATCCCCCACGAAGAGCGCGCCCGCCGGGCGAACCCGTCGGCCGTCGGCTCGCTCCCCACGCCGGACGCCGCCGGGCGCGACCAAGTCCTCCGTGCTCGCGGCGCTGGCCGACGGCGAGGCGATGACCGCCGGGCAGGTCGCCGACAAGACCGGCCTCGCCCGTGGAACCGTGTCGACGACGCTGTCCAAGCTCGCCAAGAGCGGCGAGGTGCAAAAGGCCGAGCGCGGCTACCGGCTCGCCGCGACGCCCTCTTCGCCGGCGGAGTAGCAAGCCAGCATCGTCCTCTTCACACGTCGCGAGCGGCGCTACCGTCGCCGTCGTGTTCCCGCTTGGATTCGGGTTCGACGTCGACGCGGTGATCGTCGCCGGCTTGGCTCATCATCCCGCCTGCGACCGCCTGCCCGGCCCGCTGCCCGACGGGGCGATCTCGATTTCTGCGATGGGGGTTTACCGGGCCGAGCGGTGCCCCCGGGAATCTCCGCGCTGCCGGCCTCCGTTCGAGGTACACGGCCCGGATGCCGGAGGCCGACGACCCGGCGCAAGGGGCGCCCGACGACGCGGAGGCCTCGAGCGGCCAGGACCATCCGGGCCGCTTCGCGACCCACAACACGTTCGGTGCGGCTGGGTCCGGGTCAGGCCCCGCCGGTTAAGGGCGTCTGCTTGCTCGTCGCCGGCTAGCACGCCGTCGTCCTTCCCCGGAAGAGCAGGGCTCTCGGAGCGAACACTCACCCAGATGGGCGCCGGCGGCGGGGTCGGTTGCGCAATTGGCGAATTGCGAGGCCAGCTACGTTGCGCCGGCGCCGCCCCGCTTTCTCAGCATGACGCGCATATCGCAATTTTCGCTCGCGCGGCCAGCAGCAGTTAGCCTGGCCGGGCGTTACTGCCTCGTCCCAGGCAGCACCTGCCGCGCCGTCCAAATCGGCTGGTGTGTGGCGACGTAGGGGTAGTGGCCGCGTATCGTGCGGCCGTACCGATAGGAGGCGACTGTGCCGAAGTACATGTTGTTGCTTTATGGGTCCGAGTCTGCTGATGAGACTGAGCGGGCGCAACGGTGGGCGGAGATGCCATTGTGGGATCAGGTGAACGCGAGCCTGTGCGAGGCGGGTGTGTTGGTCGCACACGCACCGCTCCACTCGGTCGAGAGCGCCACGACGGTACGCCTCCGGGGTGATGAGACCGAGTTGACCGATGGTCCGTTCGCGGTAACCAAGGAGGTGCTGGCTGGCTATTACGTGCTGGATTGCGCCGATCTGGATGAGGCGATCAGGCACGCTGCGAGGCTGCCGTGGGCCCGGTACGCGTCGGTCGAGGTGCGGCCGATCGTGGCCGCCGACGAGATCCCGCGGTCCGATCGGGGCGCCGGCGCGTCTTGAGCCGTCGGGAGCCGCCGCACCGCGCGAGTCCGGATCCGGTCGGCGCGGCCATCGAGGAAGCGTTCCGCGCGGAGCGCGCGGCGGTGCTCGCGACGTTGATCCGACATGTGGGCGACTTTCAGCTCGCGGAGGACGCCGTGCAGGACGCGTTCACCGACGCGGTCAGCACGTGGCGGCGCGACGGCGTCCCCGACCGACCCGGCGCGTGGCTCACGGTCGCCGCGCGGCGGCGGGCGATCGATCGGATGCGCCGCCACCGGTCGGTGGCGGATCGAGCAGATCGGCTGGCGGAGCTGATGCGGCTCGATCGCCAGGAGCACCCCGACGTGGATCAGGACAACGCGATCATCGATGACCGCCTGCGGCTGATCTTCACCTGCTGCCATCCGGCGCTCGACCTGCCGGCGCGGGTGGGGTTAACGCTGCGCGTCCTCGGCGGGCTGAAGACCGGCGAGATCGCGCGCGCGTTCCTGGTGGCAGAGCCGACGATGGGCAAGCGGATCGTCCGCGCCAAGCGCAAGATCGCCGACGCGCGGATCCCGTACCGGGTGCCCGACGACGAGGAGCTGCCCGACCGGCTGCGCGGCGTTCTCCGGGTGCTGTATCTGATCTTCAACGAGGGCTACTCGGCGACCGAGGGCGAGCGGATGGTGCGCGCCGAGCTGTGCGGCGAGGCGATCCGCCTCGCGCGACTGCTGTGCGAGCTGATGCCCGACGAAGCCGAAGTTTGGGGGCTACTGGCCCTGATGCTCCTGCACGACGCGCGTCGCGATGCGCGTCTGGCGCCTGACGGGCGCTACCTCGCACTCGACCAGCAGGACCGCTCGCGGTGGGATCGCCAGCGGCTCAGTGAGGGGCTCGAGGCGCTCGACCGGGCGATGCGGTTCCGGCGCCCGGGCCAGTACCAGCTGCAAGCCGCGATCACAGCCGTACACGTCCGCGGGGCGGACACAGGCACAACGGATTGGGAGCAGATCGCGGAGCTCTACCGCGTGCTCGGCGAGATCGTGCCCTCGCCGGTCGTCGAGCTGAACCGCGCGGCGGCGGTCGGGTTCGCCGTCGGACCGCAGGCCGGGCTCGACCTGCTCGAGCCGCTGCTGGCCGATCCTGCACTCGAGCGCTACCAGCCGCTGCACGCAGCACACGCCGATCTGCTCCGGCGAGCCGGCGACCCAGTGGCCGCCGCGCGCGCGTACGAGCGAGCGATCGCCCTCAGCGCCAACACGGTCGAGCGGGACGAGCTGCAGCGGCGCCTGTCGACACTCGACGCCGACTGACGGCACCAGTCCACGAGCGGACCGTTCCGGGTTTCTCGCCGCGGCTGTCCAAACCGGGCCCGGTGCTGCGACGTCCTCTGTGAAGCCGCCAAAACGGGCGGCCAAACCAGTGGAGGTCTGACAATGCGCCACACGATGGTCACCTATACCGTGAAGCCAGGTCGCGAGGAGGAGAACGCCGCGCTCGTGCGCGCCGTCTTCGAGGAGCTCGCGCGGGAACGGCCGGCCGGATTCCGCTACGCGGCGTTCCACATCCGAGAGACGCGCCAGTTCGTCCACCTGTACACCGTCGAGGGCGGCGCACCCGGCGTCAATCTGCAGGATCTGGCCTCCTTCAAGGCCTTCGTGGCCGAGGCGGCGGATCGCCACGAGCAGCCGGCCAGCTTCACCCAGCCCGAACTGATCGGCGACTACCGCACATTCGAGGATCCCGATCGTTGAGCGGGATGAGGAAGACGAGCATGGTCTACCCGAACGTCACATATCTCGGCCCGGCCCACCGGCCGTCCCAGGCAAAGATCAGTGCGATGAGGCGCGAGCTCGACAGCCGCACCGGCGACGGCATCCACGTCCGCCTGCTGTGGCAGCCGGACGACGGTCGCGTGCTGGTCGCAGTCAACGACACAAAGACCGGCGAAGCTTTCGAGCTGCCCGTGCCCGACGGCGAGCAGGCGCTCGACGTCTTCCGCCAATCCCTACGCATACGCCGCCGCAAGCCCGTTGGCGCCACTGACCCAGCCGCAAGCGTCCGTGGCGTCTCGGCGACGGCGCAAACAGCGTCGTGGGGCCGTTGGGAGGCCTACATGCTCGGGATCGATGAACACCCTAAGGCCGAACGACCGCTGATCGAGGTCCGCACCTATCGCGCCCGTCCGGGCCAACGCGAGCGGCAAATAGCACTGATGGCGAGCTCGCGTTTCGGGTTCAACGCCCTCGGCATGAGAGTGCTGGGACCGTTCCCGTCGCTCGATCACGAGGAGACGTTCGTGTGGCTGCGGGCGTTCCCGCCCGGCGCGGACAGAGACGCGCTCAAGCGAGCGTTCTATGAGGGGCCGGAATGGACGCGCCAGCTCGAACAGCAGCTGATGCCGCTGGTGGAGGACTATGCATCGGTTCTGGTCGAAGACGATGAGGATCTGTGGCAGCTGTGGCCGTCGGAGACGAGATGAACACGCCGTCGGCAATTCTCTTGGACCGGCTGACGTCGCTCGAGCTCGAACAATCCCAGCCTGAGATCTACGACCGGCCGATTCAGCTGAGGCTGCTCTATCAGGATCCCGGCTCCGGCACGGAGCACTATCTCGTCCGCTATCCACCCGGCGTGCGCTCGCAACCCCATCGCCACAGCGCCGCTCACACGATCATCGTGCTGGAGGGCGCGATGGAAGTCGACGGGCAGCTCCTACAGCCCGGCTCGTACGCGCACCATGCTGCTGAGACGGTAATGCAGCACGCTCCTGCGCCCGGTCAGCACTGCCTATTCGTGATCATGTTCAACGGGCTGTTCGACGTCATCCCGGTCAAGACCTGACCCAACGATGAACTATTTCCTGGTCGCCGAGCACCCAGGGCCGGAGTGGGATCGCTCACGGCCGAGGCGCGAGCAGCTGGGCTGGGACGCGCACGCGGCCTTTATTGACAGCCTGGTCAACCAGGGCGTGGTCGTCCTCGGCGGACCGGTCGGCGATCCAGATTACGGGCCAGCGCTGCTCGTGGCCGCAGCTGGAAGCGAAGACGAGGTCCGAAATCATCTCGCCGACGACCCCTGGATTGGCACGATCCTCATCATCGCGAGCATCCAGCGGTGGTCAATCTGGATCGGCGCACTTCCCGGCTAGCAGAACCCGCGGAGCGGACATCGCTGGGTAGTCAGGGTGTCAGCAGCCGCACTCAGAACATGGCCCCGCATCTGCGCCTCGAGGTGCGGTATGGGCAGCCGCGACGAGACCCGCCCTCCGGAGACGAGTAGGACCAAGTCGCTGGCGTTCTCTCAGCTCTGTTTTGGCTTGCGCTCTCGGTTGACTGCGGCGTTCGGATGGGTGGGGATGTGCGGGCCGGCAAGCGCGCCGGTGATGTAGTTGGATTGGAGAGAATGATGGTTCTGACGATCGGCGCTGCTTTCGCAGGCTCACACGACGGGGTTGTTGTCGCGACGAAGGGCGGCTTTCGCGACGGACGCCCCGACGCGCTGCGGACCGAGTTCGAAGAGAGCCTGGCGCGCCTACGGACCGACCGGGTCGACCTCTACTACCTCCACCGCGTCGACACGGACGTAGAGCTCGAGACAAGCCTCGAGGCGATCAAGGAGTGCCGCGACGCCGGCCAGATCGGCGAGGTTGGTGTTTCGGCTGTGAGCGTCGAGCAGGTCGAGCGCGCCCGACAGGTGCTCCCGATCGCCGCGGTCCAGAACCACTTCAACGTGAGCGAGCGCGCCACCGAAGACGTGATCGACTACTGCACGGCTCAGGCGATCCTGTTCGTGCCCTACTTCCCCCTAAAAGGCAAGCGGAGTCCGGCTTCGGAGGAGATCGCCAGGCGGCACAGCGCGACGCCGACGCAGATCACGCTCGCCTGGTTGCTAAAACGCTCGCCGCCGCTGGGGCTGCCGATTCCAGGAACGCTCTCGTTGGAGCACGTTCGCGAGAACCTCGGCGCTCTGGCAATCGACCTCAGCGACGAAGAGTACGAAGCACTCGCGCGGTAGTCGCTGGGAGTGCGGCCCGGTTGGGCCTGCGCGCGGTGACTGCGTTCGTCCGTTGAGACGGCCGGTCGCGCCGCCGTGAGTCAAAGCGGTCGCGGCTCGCGAGCGGACCGGTCCGGGTTTCTCGCCGCGGCTGTCCAAATCGGGCGCGGTGCTGCGACGTCCTCGGTGAGGCCGCCAAAGCGGGCGGCGAAACCCCAAGACCCGGAGGTCTGATGACGTCTCACTCACCCGATATCAATCGCTGGCGAGCGTTCGCGCTGTTGGCGGTGGCGTTCTTCATGACGGTGATCGATCTGACGATCGTGAACGTTTCGCTGCCGACGATCGGCCGCGACCTGCACTTTTCGCAGACCAACCTGCAATGGGTCGTGACCGCGTACGCGCTGACGTTCGGCGGGTTCTTGCTGCTCGGCGGGCGGGCCGCCGATCTGCTCGGCCGCCGCCGCATCCTGATGCTAGGGCTCGGGCTGTTCAGCGCCGCGTCGCTGGCCGCCGCGCTGGCAACCGGCGCCGGCTTCATGATCGGAGCCCGGGCGGTCCAGGGCATCGGCGCCGCGGTCATGCTGCCCGCCGCTCTCTCGATCGTGATGAACATGTTCCCGGAGGGCGCCGAGCGCAACAAGGCGCTCGGGATCTGGGGCGGCCTCGGCGCCGGCGGCGCGACCGTCGGGGTGATCGCCGGGGGGCTGTTGACCCGGTACGCCGGCTGGCAGTACATCTTCTACCTCAACGTCCCGATCGGCGCGGTCGCGCTGCTGTTGGCACCGCGGATCGTGCCCGAAAGCCGGCTGGACACGGTGCGGCGCAGGTTTGACGCTGCCGGCGCGCTCGCCGGCACCGCCGGGCTGGTGCTCCTCGTGGACGCTATCTCCCAGGCACCGCAGTACGGCTGGGGCGCCACGCGGACGATCGGCGTGCTCGCTGCGGCAGCCGGGCTCCTGACCCTGTTCTTGGTCATCGAGCGCCGGGCCGAGGCGCCGATCCTGCCGCTTCAGATCTTCCGGCTGCGGACGCTCTCGGGCGCGAACGTCGCCGGGTTCTTGCTCGGCGGCAGCTTTTACGCGTTCATCTTCATCGGCACCCTGTACATGCAGCAGGTTCTGCATTACAGCGCGCTGCAGACCGGGGTCGCCTGGCTGGCGGCGTCGCTGACCTCGATCGCGCTCGCCGGCCTCTCCCAGGCGCTGGTCACCCGCGGCGGGGCGAAGATCGTGATGGCGGTCGGGATGACGCTGATCGGCGCCGGGGCGCTCTGGGCGACCCAGGCGCCCGTCCACGGCCGATTCGTCGGCAACCTGCTCGGGCCGTTCATGGTCGCCGGCGCAGGCACGGCGTTCGCGTTCATCCCGATCTCGATCGCCGCGCTCGCCGGCGTGAAGGAGCAACGGGCCGGGCTCGCGTCGGGGCTGCTGAACAGCTCTCAGCAGCTCGGAGGGGCGATTGGGATCGCGATCGCCTCGAGCGTCGCCGCGAGTCATACCCAAGCGCTGCTTCACGCCGGCCACGCCGGCCCCGCAGCGCTCACCGGCGGGTTCCAGCAGGCGCTCTGGGTGCTCGGCGCGATCGGCCTGCTCGCCATCCCGGCGATCTTCGCGCTCGTGCGTCGCAACGAGGTCTCCGACGCGATTGCGAAGACCACCGTTCGCGAGCCAGAGCCCGCCCTCTCCCCCGCCGGCTAACTCACAGCAACCACAACAAAGAAGATCGGACCATCAAAATCAACGACCACTCAGACATCACGACGATGCGCCGCCACGCTGACCAAGGCGGGCGCGCCGGTCATCGCCGGGGCCCGCGGCGAAAGCGTCTGAGCTAGGCGCCTGCGACGTGATCGGTGACGCTGGCCAGGCCGAGCTGTTGTAACCACAAGTACAAGGAGGAGCGGAAACCATGACCAATCACAAGATCGGAACACAGGAAGAGTGGGCAGCTGCCCGGGCGAAGCTCCTTGTCCGCGAGCAGGAACACACAAGGCTGGGCGATGAGCTCGCCCGCCAGCGCCAGGAGCTTCCCTGGGTGCCGGTCGAGAAGGATTACCGCTTCGAGACCGAGGACGGCCCGAAGACGCTTGCCGAACTCTTCGACCGCCGCTCGCAGCTCATGGTCTACCACTTCATGTTCGGGCCTTCCTGGCACGCCGGCTGCCCGATTTGCTCGTCGATCGCGGACACGCTCGCCCCCCAAGTAGCCCACCTGAGGGCCAGGGACACCACGCTGCTGCTCGCCTCCAGAGCGCCGCTTCAGAAGCTCCTCGCCTACCGCGACCGGATGGGCTGGCCTATCGAATGGGTGTCGAGCGGCGCTAGCGACTTCAACCGCGACGTCGGCTTCGGCCTCACGGAGGAGGAGGTCAAGGCGTTCCTAGAGGGCGAGATCCCGCTCGTTGTCGAGCAAAACGCGCGCATGTGCGGGACCGACGCGGGCGGGTACGCCGCCGAGGGATCGGGCCTTAGCGTGTACGCGCTTTCGGACGGTACGGTCTACCGGACCTATGTGGCGAGCGTCATCGAGCCCGCCATGGCCTACTACGGGCTGTTGGACCGTACCCCTAAGGGTCGCGACGAGAGCACAGCGGAGTTCTTGTGGATCCGCCGCCACGACGAATACGAGCAGGCCCCCGATGAGTCGTGACTCCCAACCCCGCGGAGGCGGCTACTCGCTTCCGCGACGCACTCTCCACCGTGATCCGCGCGCGGCCGATCGAGTGAGGGTTGAACTCTACGAGGGTCTCGGACACCTCGAGGCCGCAAGCGACGAGCGGTTGTATTCAGCCGCGCTCGAGTGGCTGGCGCCAAGTGCGTAGCCCGCCCCGACACAACTGCTCTGACGTGGTCGCGGTCGGCCGTACACCCGGCCACCGCGTCCGTCTGCACCTAGAAAAAGGAGCAGCTCCATGACGGAGACAGTCGACAGTCCCCAGCCTGATCCGCGACCGGCGGCGGTCACCTTTATCACCACCGAGCACTTCACCCTGCAGGGCGCCCGAGCGGCGACGATCGCCGAAGCGACAGGGCGAGCGACAATGTTTCTCGGCTCTGTCAGCGGCGGCCTGATCGCGCTGGGACTGGTTGCGACCGCCACGCGGCTCGGCACGGCCTTCTACGCGTTCGGCCTCGTCTTGTTACCGCTACTTGCGTTCGTCGGAGTGGTGAGCTTCGAGCGCACACTGCAAAGCGGCATCGAGGACTGGGGCTACGCCCGCAGGATCGCACGGCTGCGCGCCTACTACTTCGACCAGGCACCCGAACTGCTTCCTTACATGCTCAGCGTCCACCCGACGGAACGTCTTCCCGTGCTCGGCCTTCACAGAAATCGTTGGCAGGGTTGGCGATCGATCGCCGGTATGGTCGCGGTGATCACCGCGACTCTGGCCGGCTCGGCCGCAGCGCTGCTCGCCGCCGTGGCAACCAATCACTCGCTCGCGGCCGCACTACCCGCCGGCGCCGCCGTCGGGATCGCATCCCTCTGGATGCTAATGCGCCGCCAAATCACCGTGTGGACCCAAGCCAGCACGGCGCAACTCAACATCGACGCACGGACACCGAACGTAAATGGAGACTGAGGGCAAGCCCAACGGGACCCAGCGTCACCAATCACCCCTGCCGGCTGTCCGCCCGCCCGCCAGCCGAGGTGGCGTTGAGACCCACCGGAGTATCGCGACGCGAGCAAAGGAGGTCGGCCGCGCCTGTGCGTACGCGTTGTCTGCGGATGGCGCGCTGCTGCCCCCTTTTGCCGCGCGGCGGTGTCACCACAGCAGGCGCTGGCTCGAAATGGGAGGATCCGAAGCGTGACAACGACCGTGCTCGAGCGGGCGTCCGCTGGCGATCAGCTTGCCTTCCGCGAGCTCACAGAGCCATTCCGGCGCGAACTGGAGTTTCACTGTTACCGGATGCTCGGCTCGGTGCAGGACGCCGAGGACGAGCTGCAGGAGACGATGCTGGCCGCCTGGCGCGCGCTGGCAAATTTCGAGCGGCCCTCAAGCTTGCGAACCTGGCTTTACCGGATCGCGACTAACCGATGTCTGAACGTACTGCGCGCCGGCGGTCGCCGCCCGCACTCGATACCGCCGCTGACATTTGAGATTCCGGCGCCGACGAGGATGTCCGATCCTCGCTGGCTGGAGCCTTATCCGGATGACCGGCTCGACCGGCTGGCGGACAGCCAGCCAGGGCCGGCGGCGCGGTATGAGAGCCGTGAGGCGATCGAGCTGGCGTTCATCAGCGCGTTGCAGCGACTGCCTGGACGCCAGCGCGCCGTGCTGGTGCTCCGCGACGTGCTGGGCTTCCACGCGGCGGAGACCGCGGCGATGCTCGAGACCTCGGTCGACGGTGTCAAGAGCGCGCTCAAGCGCGCCCGGGCGACGATCGAGCAGGAGCTCGGTGATCCGACCCAGCGGATCGCCGCGCCGCCCCCCGCCTCCGTGGAGGAGCAGGAGCTGGTGGAGCAGTTCGCCAGGGCGTTCCTCGCTGACGACATCGACGGGATGGTCGCTCTCGTCACTGAGAACGCGTGGTTCCGAATGCCGCCCGCCCAGCACGAGTACCACGGCCAGGAGCTGATCGGCGCGTTCCTCGCCGCGGTTTCTGAGGGGCATTCGGGCCAGTCGAGCCGTCTGATCGCCACCCGTGCGAACGGGGAGCCCGCGTTCGGGACCTATTACATCGACTCGCTCTCGGGGTTGGTGCAGCAGTCCGGGCTGTTGGTGCTGTCGCTGGCGGGCCCGCGGATCGCCGAGCTGACCCGGTTCCTCGGCCCCGTCTACCTGGGGCGGTTCGATCTACCCAGCGCCCCCTTTGTGGACGCTCCGGTGTCAACAGCTCCGTAACCGCTAAATGCCGGCCCAGCCGGCAGACACCAGGAGGCTCAAATGCCGGTCGTGATGATGGTCGAAATCCCCGGCGCTGACGCAGCGTTCGCGGAAGGGATGCGCCACGCTGGAGTCTTCGACGAGCTGCAGACGGCCCAAGGGTTTCGGGGTCACTGGAGCGGCGCCGCCAGCTCGGGCTACAGGGCGATCGAGCTGTGGGACTCGCGCGAGGACCGCCAGGCGTTCGCCGAGGGCCACTTCGCGCCAAAGCTGGCGCCGGGGGCCGAGCTCCCGCCCATGGAATTCTTCGAGCTGAACTTCGAGGTCAAGCCCGCACCCTAGGCATATTTAGCGACCAGTCAATCACCGCTGACTCCCTCCAGCCCAAATCCGAGTCGGAGTGGTGCCACCGCCGAACCGCTTGGACTCGAGAGAAAGGAGAACCAAAATGGGAAAGATCGTGATCAGCGAGAACGTCTCGCTCGACGGAGTCATCCAGGACCCGGCCGGTGACGAGGGCTTCAGGCATGGCGGTTGGGTCGGCCGGATCACGGATTACCCAGAGGTAGGCAAGCGCGCGCTCGACGAGGCGCTGGGCGCAGCGGCTTTCCTGCTGGGTCGGCGGAGCTATGAATGGTTCGCCGCAAAGTGGCCATCCCGCGGTGGCGAGTTGGCCGACAGGTTGAACAGCCTGCCCAAGTACGTCGTCTCCTCGACCCTCGAAGATACGGATTGGAATAACACAACGGTGCTGAAGGGCGACGTTGTGACCGAGGTCACGAGGCTCAAGCAGAAGCTAGACGGGGAGATCGTCGTTGCGGGCAGCTTCCAGCTCGTGCGAACGCTGATGGAGCACGACCTGGTCGACGAGCTGCGGCTGATGATCTACCCGGTCGTGCTCGGAGCCGGCGAACGGCTCTTCGGCGAGACCAGCGACAAGAAACCATTGCGCCTCGTCGCCAGCCAGATCCTCGGCGAGGATATCGCCTTCCTCACCTACGTACCCGTGTAGATGCCTAACCGGCGTCGGTCGGCGTCGGCGTTCCGAAAAGCGCGGATGCACGCCAGCCGTCGGGCGGACAGCCAGCGCGGGATGTTGCCGGGCGTGATCGATTGCGCGATTTGATATCACGTCTTGGTTCGATTCAGGGAAGATTCTGGCGAGCATGCCTCGAGAGACGACGACCTGCCGGCGACGAGACCGCCGCCGCCGGAGACACCCGCAACTAGACGCAGAGCGCAGCTCAAGTTGATCACTCGGCCTGCAGTGCCGGATAGAGCGTGAACTACTACGACACGCTGATTGAAGTCGCCGATGACTGCCCAGTCACTGAAGCTCAAGTGCCGCGAACGCGAGGTGCCAAGAAGACCAAGGCACTCGTTGAGTACGAACTGCTCGTTAATCGCCCGTACAAGTACACCGAGGAAGATATTGCCTTTGAGACGTACGCCGTTCTCCATGAGATCCCGAAGGCAATATGGCTCGAAGAGCGCAAGCAGTTCTTGAGCAAGGGCCACCCGCACCTTCGGGTGTCGGGGCTGCCAAAGCGCTACGGCTGGGGCATTCATAACGACTCCGAGGGAAAGATCGCGCTGATCGCGGTTGAATCGCCCTTGTACACGCAACTGCTGAACGATCCGGGCATTACCAAGATCAAGGCGTTTCGCTCCAGTCGCGCGTAGTGGCGGCATGCAGCACTGGAGCGGGTGCGGGCCGGAGGACCAACGCCGACTGCCGTCTTCGAGGCCGTCAGAGCCAACGCCCGCGCTGTCGAGACGCTCGGATCCGCAGACATCCCGGAAGTGGACGACGCGACGCGCTCGAGAGGCGCCGGCTTCCTGCATCCTCACGGTTGCGGGCAAATCGGATCAACGGATCGAGACCACCCAAATGGGCGACCAACAGGAGCTTGCGCGTGCTGGGCCGCCGGCTGCTCCACTCACCTATTCCAGAAGTACGCGTCGACACGAGAGCAGGTCTACGGTCGCGGCAGCTGTCCGCACCCGAGATTCGCCAACGGCAGATTTGGAGCAGACCGCCGTCGCCGCCGCGCGGACGACTCTCCTCGTTTCCGCGCGAAGGAGCTCGCGTCGCCGGTGCTCGGAGGGTGCACGTCTGGCGAACAAAGCGAGACGACGGGGGCGTCCGCGCGGAGTGTATATGTCAGCGTTTGCGGTACGCCGCGAGGAACACGCGGACGCCGGCGTCCGCGTGGCGGTTCAGCTCGGTGGGGGTCACGGGTTCGTCCTCACCGAGCAGCATCGCCTGGTTGAGCGGGATCGACATGACAAGCCAGTTGAAGTGCGCCGCGGCGAGGCGGGGGTCGTCGAGCTCCAGCACGTCGCGGGAGGCGAGCCGCTCGAACATCGTCGCCAGCGCGTCGATCGTGCGCCCTGGCCCTCGCTCATAGAAGAGGCGGCCGAGCTGGGGGAAGCGACCCGATTCCCCGATCACCAGCCGTCGCAGCTGCAGCAGGCGCGGGTGCATCACGGCCCGCAGCTGACGGCGGGCGAAGCGACGCAGGCCGCGCTCGAGGTCGCCCGTGTCCCCCAGCTTCAACACTTCGTCGGCGTTGGGATTGGCGATCTCATCGACCCTGGCGGTGACGATTTCTGAGAACAGGCGCTCCTTGTCGGCGAAGTGCTTGTAGACCGTCTGCTTGGAGACACGCGCGCGGGCGGCGATCTCGTCCATGCTCGTCCCCAGGTAGCCGTTGGTCAGGAACACGGTCGTGGCGGCCTCGACGATCGCCCGGCGCTTGCGCGCCGACCGGTGCTCATCCTCGAACTCGCCTCGCGACGGGGCTGTGCTCGTCATCGACCCAGGATGATACTAGACAGTCTAGTTCCCACGTGGTACTGTACGGTCTAGTTCTGACCCGCAACCCGGGAGGTGCCTCAATGTCCGATGTGCACGTTTTGTTGAACGGCCGCGTGTTCGGCGAACAGCCGAGATGGCACGAAGACCGGCTGTGGTTCTCTGACTGGGGCACGCAGGAGGTGATCGCAGTCGATCTGCAAGGCAAGACGGAGGTCATGCTGAAGGGGCGATCGTTTCCGCTGTGCGTCGACTGGCTGCCCGACGGCCGTCTGCTGGTGGTGTCGGCGCGGGATGGGGTGCTGTTGCGGCGAGAGCAGGATGGGTCACTGGTGACGCATGCCGACCTGAAGGCGGCGTCTGACCCCCCGGCGGTAAACGAGCTCGTCGTCGACGGTCGCGGCAACGCCTACGTCAATGGCGGCGGCTTTGACCTGATGGCCGGGGAGCCGTTCGCGCCCGGGATCGTCGCGCTCGTGACCCTTGACGGCTCGGCTCGCGCGGTCGCCGACGGCCTGGCGTTTCCGAACGGCATGCTGATCATGTCCGACGACCGGACGCTGATCGTGGCCGAGTCCTACGCCAAGCGGCTGACGGCGTTCGACATCGATGCCGACGGGGGCCTGTCGAA
This sequence comes from uncultured Solirubrobacterales bacterium, assembly GCA_963810015.1. GTDB lineage: Bacteria > Actinomycetota > Thermoleophilia > Solirubrobacterales > Solirubrobacteraceae > Palsa-465. The sequence goes on along the minus strand of CAWEMC010000018.1, from coordinate 172,654 downwards.
CCGGCGCGTGTGGGCCAATCTCGGCGAGGGCGTCCCGGACAGCATCTGCGCCGACGCCGAGAACGCCGTCTGGTACGCGGACGTCCCGAACAAGCGGTGCGTGCGCGTTCGCGAAGGCGGCGAGGTGCTGCAGACGGTCGAGCTTGACCGCGGCGGCTTTGCGTGTGCCCTCGGCGGACCGGACGGAGCGACCCTGTTCATGGTCGCAAACGAATGGAACGGCCCCGCAAACATGCTACAGGGGCGCAACACGCAGGTGCTGACAACTCGGGCGCCGGCGCCCCGCGCGGGCCGGCCGTAGCAATGGGAGCCGCTGCCCGCAGGAAAGGAGGATGAGCGATGGGAAGGGTGATCGTGATGAACGGGGTGACGCTTGACGGTGTGATGCAGAGCCCGGCCCGCCCGGACGAGGACCCACGGGATGGGTTTGAGCACGGGGGCTGGGCGGTCCCGTACAGCGACGACGCGATGGTCGCCAAGATGGGCGAACGGATGGGCGGAGATCGTTCGTGGCTGTTCGGGCGGCTCACCTACGAGGAGGTGCTTGCTACCTGGAACGCCCGAGGTGGCCCGTTCAAGGACGCGCTCAACGACGCTCACAAGTACGTCGCTTCGAACAACCCGGCGACCAGCCTCGAGTGGCCGAACTCGACCCTGCTGCACGGCGACGTCCCCGCCGCAGTCGCGGACCTCAAGCAGAGCTCGGGCACGAATCTGGTGATCATGGGTAGCGGCGTGCTGATCGGCTCGCTGATGGCCGCCGATCTGATCGACGAGTACCTGCTGATGATCGCCCCCCTCGTGCTCGGCACGGGCAGGCGAATGTTCCCCGAGGGCGTGCACGCATCCCTGCGGCTCATCGACAGCGAGACAACGAGCAAGGGCGTGGTGATCGCCATCTACGAACCAGCCACCAACTCGAGGAGGGCCGCATGATGACGTCCGTCTATGGTCCTGACTTCCTTGCAGCACTCGGCGCCACCGGTGGCAGTGATCGCCGAGAGCGGCGGGCGCCGCGAGGATCGTCAGAAGATGATCCTCGAGGGGTGGTGCGACGCGATCTGGTCCGGCCGCTACGTGGCCGTGCGATACGACTGCGCCAGCCCATCCGTCGCCCACTGGATCACCTGCCTGGCGAACAGGGTCGGGCTGACAGGTTCGGCATTCACGGCGGTCGTGCAAGACGACCGCGGAGCAGATCGCCGCGCTCTCCCCCGCCCCTCCGGACGACGAACCGGCCTTCGACGAGGCGATGTCGTCGGCTGAATCCGACCGGGCGCCTGGCGATGAGCTCCAGACTGCACAAGTGCAAGCGCCGGTACCGCCGGACCTGGATCAACCCGCACCGCCTAAGCCACCGCCGGCACCGGAGCCCGAGTCGGCCGAGGCCGCGGCGGAGCGCGAGCGGCGCTACCGCGAGATCCTCGGAATGGACGAGCAGAAACCCCGCCGCCGATGGCGCCGTTGACGCTGAGCAGGACTGGACGAGCTGCCGATGAGACCTGGTATTGCTTGGCTGCGTCCTCCAGCCGGGAGGCACTTCAACCCGACAGCCCGGATGGACCACGTCGCACACCAAGCTCTGGCCGACTCACAGGTTCAGCGGCCAACGGCAGCAACGAAGGGAGGGCTCGCGTCCGGGCGTTGGCCGCGGACCGCGCGATGGAGACCCCCGCTGGCGCCGGCTCTCGCTATGACCTCGCTGCCGCTCGATCAGGATCACGCGACGCAGCGTGCAACCACGCGCCTGACCACGGACCACGGCCAGACGGTCACGGTACGCTGCACCACGCCTTTGAGGCGCAGAGAGAACGATGACCGTCGGCGCAGAATCCCCGGTCGCTGTCGCATGTACGACCGATCCGGCAGTCCTCAAGTGATTGCCGGTTTGGCGGAGCGAGGACACGGTGCGCTGGGCGCGCCGTGCTTCATCCGTTGGCGCGAGCGTAGACGGCGAAGAAGTCGCGGTCATCGGGCGTGAGGTAGCGGGTCGCGGGGCGGTTCATGCCGGGGAGCAGCTTGGCGGGATCGCCGGCGCCGAAGGTGCCGTAGAAGTTGAACGTGGTCCACTCGTAGTTGATGTCGAGCTCCATCGCGCGCACGGCGCCGGCCCGCTGGAGGATCTGCGCGAGGCTCTGGGCGGTCTGGTCGTCGGCCGCCGCGTAGATGAGGTTCTCGTGGGTATCGACGCCGATCCCGGAGCGCCAGACGCGCACCGAGTTCCCGAGCGTCGCGCCCCAGAGCGAGTTGTTGCCGAGGGCAGGGTTGAGCTGTCCATGCTCGACGATCAGCGGCAGGTTCTGGCGCGCGAAGTCGATCGCCGGGCTTGGGTCCGGTCCGCCGGTCCAGGTGCGGACGTCGACGGTCCCGTCGCGATACCCGATGAAAGTCGCCTGCCCGTCCTTTAGCGGCGCGTATATGTGGCCGGAGGCGACGAATCCGCCGCCGTCGTCCTCGAGCTTGAAGCCGCTGTTGAAGGTGGCGAGCAGGCTGGAGCGCAGCTGGGGCGGGACCTCCGACGGCGGGTTGCCGTCGTTTGGCGGCTCGTAGCGCCCGGGGTACAGCGCGATCGAGGTGCGCGAGGTGTCGATCCACGCGACTCCGGCGACCATTTGCGGATAGTTGGGATCGGGCCGGAATGTCGTCACCAGCACAGGCGCGACTCCGCCCACCAACGGTCCGGTCCCGCGCCACTTTCCTTCGCCCGCAAGCGCGGGGCTGATCACCGGGGTGATCGGCGCCGGCGCATAGCTCGCGACGTTGGTGCCGGCGGCGGAGCCGACTTTCGGTAGTCGCTTGAGCGGCGGCCCGCCGGTCGAGGGGGCGTTCAGCGAGTAGTAGATGTTTTCGATATCCGAGACCAGCCATGCGGCGCCGTTGTCGCGCAGCCATTCGACAGCGCGCACGCCGAAGGGCGAGTTGGACGGCTGCATCATCGACACGGCGAACGAGCCGACCAGGTCGAGCACCAAGATCAGCGCCGCGAGAACAACGATCCGGCGCGCGCGGAGGCCCAGCGCGACTCGCCGGGTGGCTCGCCGGCGAGTCTGCCTGCTGGGTCCTGGGCGCGGTCCCGTGGTCGGCCGCCGGCGCGAGTTGCGTGGCGCGGCGTGGGCGCGCCGCTCGTACTCGAGGATCCGGGCTTCGTAGCGCTCGATCCCCGCGCGGCTGGGGCTCGGGCTACGCGCTGGCATACACGCCACCGACGAACAACGCGGCCCAAAGAAGGCTCAGGGCGAGCAGGGCGCGGTCGCCCACGATCAACTCCTCCGGGGCCTCTCCGGCGCCCGCTTCGAGCAGGCTTCCGTACCGTGCGAGCCAGAGCACGAATGGGAGCATCGACGCCATTCGCCACGGCGCGAGATCGGGCTGGGCGAATGCCCACCAGGCGTAGGCGCCGCACGCCAGCACCGCGGCTCCGGTGAGCAGCAGGCGCAGGCTCCGACGCGTGTAGGTGCGGAGCGTCGCGCGCACTGGGGCGCGTAACGTGCTGCGGCCGAGCTCGGCGTGTCGCTTGCCGGCGACCACGAACAGTGCGGATGCCGAGGTGACGATCACAAACGACCGCGAAAGGTGCACGCCAGTCGCGGCTGCCCCGCCAGTCGCGCGCAGCACGAATCCGGCGGCGACCGCCAGGACGTCGGCAACCACAATGTGCCGCCACCAGAGCGAGTAGCTCGTGGTCAACGTCAGGTAACCGATCGCCACAGGTGCGAGACTGGGCCGCACGCCGGCGGCGAGGCCGACCCCGAGGATCGCCATGACCGCCGCCAGCCGCATCGCTCCGAGCGGCGCCAGCTCGCCCGCCGCGACCGGGCGCAGGCGCTTGCGGGCGTGGCGCCGGTCCTGCTCGCGATCGCGGACGTCATTGACGAGGTAGGTCGCGCTCGAGAGCAGACAGAACGAGGCGAACGCGCCCGCGGCCGCGACCGCCACGTCGGGCCGCATCAACGCTCCGGCTGCCGCCGGTGCCAGCACGACGAGCATGTTCTTGAGCCACTGGCGGGGACGGCAGGAGCGGAGCACGATGCTGCCGGGAGACCTAGACCCCCGCGCTTCGACCGGTCGGAGACCCGGCTGAGACGCGGCGCGGGGTGCTGTCGCGGGGGCGGACCACATGTCTCTCGCCAGCGCCGTTCGACCATCGCCCGGGCAGTCCTCGCGCCGGCGCCGGCAGATGAGAATCTTCTAAGGCCCTCACCGGATGTATACGGCGAAGAAGTCCCGGTCGTCCGGGGTCAGGTACCGCTCCGGCGAGCGGTCCATGTCGGGAAGCAGGTTCGCCGGATCGCCCGCGCCGCCGAACCGGTACGTGATGAAGCTGGTCCAGTAAGTGTTGATGTGGAGCTCCATCGCGCGGACCGTGCCGGCGCGGATCATGGTCCCGCCAGCGAACCCACCGTCTGGTAGTTGGCGGCGGCGTACATCGGGTTGCCATGGCGGTCGACGCCGACGGCCGAGCGCTACACCTGAATCGCGTTACCTAGCGTCGCCCCCGACTCCGGGCCGTTTGACAGGTTCGGGTTGGGCCGTCCGCCCGAGACGATCAACGGCAGGTTCTGGCGTGCATAGACGACGTTCGGGGGCACGTCGGGCCCCCGTGCCAGGAGATCACGTCGATCTTGCCGCTGCTGTTGCGGAGGATGGTCGCGGTGTCGGCTTGCATCGGTGCATACGTATGGCCGTCGTAGGCGAACCCGCCGCCCGAGTCCTCGAGCGTGAAGGCGCTGTTGAACGTCGCGACCAGGCGGGAACGCGTCGGCGGCGGAACCTCCTCTGGCCCGCGCGAGGGCATCGTGACGCTGGGCTCGGAGATTCCCGGATAGAGCATGACGCTGGTCCGCGTGTGGTCAATCCACGCGATGCCCGCCACGAGCTGCGGGTAGTCAGGCTGTGGCCGGAGGCTCGTGATCAGCACGCGCGGCCGCGAGCCGCTGCCAGTAAACGTGGCGTGCCAGATGCCCTCGCCGGGCAGTGCCGGTTCGATCACGGGGGCGATGTTCGGCGGCCGGTAGTAGTGAACCCGGCGTACCCGCACGGCGCCCACCGCGCCCGCCTGCTTGGGCAGGGCCTTGAGCGGTGGCCCTCCCTTCGACGATGCGGTGAGCGAGTAGTAGAGGTCTCGATCTTCGTCACCAGCCCTCTGGCGCCGTTGTCGCGCAGCCACTCGACCGTGCGGATCCCGAGGCTCGAGTCTGAGCGCTGCGCGAGCATCTCGACGTAGGACACGACCGCCCGGAGGAGACAGAGAGCGGCCGCGAGCGTCGCGATCCGCCGAACGCGCCTCGGCGGCGTCCCGCGCGGGCCTGGGCGTCCGTTGAGGACCGGACAGCGCCGCGGCGAGCCCATGAAAGTTTCTCTGGTGCGGACCGGCACCGCTGCAGCCATTCACCGTGCGGCGACACGCAGCATAAAGGGATCCTGAGAGGGTCCTCACCCACCCGATAGACCGCCTTGAGGCAGGCTGCCTACGTTGGCGCGATGCAGCCTGCGGAGGTAGGCGTGCTCCCGCTGTCCGAGGCACGGCGCGGTTCCGTGCGCGCCGCAGTGGTCACGATGCGCCCGAAGCAGTGGATCCAGAACGCGCTCGTGATCGCCGCCGCCGGGGCGGCGGGGGCGCTTGGTCACGACAACGTGCCCGTCCGCGTTGGGCTCGCGACAGTCGCGTTCTGCCTGCTCGCATCGGGTCTGTACGCGGTCAACGACGTGCGCGATGCGGCCGAGGACCGGTTGCACCCCGTCAAGCGCGGCCGCCCCGTGGCGGCCCACGAGCTCGAGCCTCGCACGGCGATCGGGTTGGGGACGTGGCTGATGTTGGCCGGGCTCGGTCTACGCACCGAGATCAACCCGCTGCTGGTCCTGGTTGGAGCCGCGTATCTCTCTTTGACGCTCACCTACACGCTCGTGTGGCGCCATCTGCTGGTGCTCGACATCCTCGCGATCGCCGGCGGCTTCGCGCTGCGCGCGGTCGCGGGCGGCGCCGCGGCGCCGGTCACGCTCTCGCCCTGGTTCCTGCTCGTGGTGGTGTCCGCAGCGGTATTCGTCGCCGCAGCGAAGCGCTATGCCGAGCTCCGCCGGGCTGACCGGACCCCGCAGAAGGGGCGCCGGGTGCTGAGCTCCTACAGCCCCTCGCTGCTCGCACTGATCCTCGTGGGGAGCGCCGCGGTGGCGCTTTTCGCGTATTGCGTGTGGGCGCTCAAGCTCCCGGCGGTTCGCGGGGTCCCCTGGCGTCCACTGACGATCGTCCCGTTTGCCGCCAGCCTGCTCCGCTACGGTGCGCTCGTGCGAGGAGGCGCCGGCGAGGCACCCGAGGACGTGCTGCTTGCCGACCGCCCACTGCTGATCGCCGGCGGCGTCTGGCTGGTGCTGTTCGCGCTCGAGGTCCGTGCTGCGAGCTGAGACGCGTGTCGCCCGGTCTGCTCCGACCCGTACCATCGTGAGCGGATGGGGCGGAGCCGGAGGCGTGAGCGTCTCGCTAGCGCGGCCGGATGGGCTCGAGGCTCTGCGTGCCGCGGTCGAGTCGGCGGCTGTCGGCGCAATCAGCCGCGGGCTCGGGCGCAGCTACGGCGATGCCGCGCAGCTGTCGGGCGGGCTGGTGCTCGAGACGACCCGCATGAGGCAATTCGAGCTCGACGCGGAGGAGGGAACCGTCACCGCCGAGGCGGGCGCTACGATCGGGGAACTTCTGCGCGTGCTCGTCCCGGCCGGGTGGATGGTGCCGGTCGTGCCGGGCACCCAGCACGTCACGGTCGGTGGCGCGATCGCGAGCGACATCCACGGCAAGAACCACGGCACGGCGCGAACGTTTGGCACGCACGTCGAGTCGATCTCGCTGCTGACTTCCGGTGGCGACCTGCTCGAGCTCGAGCCCGGATCCCGCGGCGGTCTGTTCGAGGCGACACTCGGTGGGATGGGCCTGACCGGCGTGATCGTCTCGGCACGGATCCGCCTGCGCCGGGTCAAGGGCTCGCTGGTGTCCGTGGATGCCGACCGGGTGAGGTCTTTGGACGATGCGCTTGTGGCGCTATCGGCACGCGGTGGATCGCACCGGGTCGCGTGGCTTGACCTGTTGTGTTCCCGTCCGGGCCGGGGCATCGTCACGCGGGCCGAGCACAGCGAGCTATCCGGCGATCCGGATGACGCCACCGTGCGGGCTCGGGCGACCGTGCCGCGCTGGTGGCCGGCAGGCGCGCTTCGGCCGGCTAGCGTCCGGGCGTTCAACGCGTTCCGGTACGCGAGTGCGCCCCGCCGCGAGCGGGGCCGGCTCGAACGCGTCGGCGGGCACATGTTCCCACTGGATTCGCTCAACGCCTGGCCGCGCCTGTACGGACCGAAGGGGCTGCTCCAATACCAGCTGGTGGTGCCGGTCGGGTCGGAGCGGATGCTGGAGCTGGTGATCGAGCGGCTCCGCCGCGCACGCGTTCCGTGCTTTCTCGCCGTGCTCAAGGACCTCGGGCCTGCAAACGGTGCGCCGCTTTCCTTCCCGCTGCAGGGGTGGACACTCACGCTTGACGTACCGAGAGGCGCGGTGGGAATCGAGCCGCTGCTCGACTCGTTCGATCGGCTCGTGGCGGAGGCAGGCGGGCGGGTGTACCTGACCAAGGACTCGCGACTGCGCCCGGAGGCGCTGCGGGCGATGTATCCCCGGCTCGACGAATGGCGCACGGTGCGCGACCGCGCCGATCCGGAGCGCGTCTGGTGCTCCGACCTCGCACGGCGGACTGGGCTGCTGTGAGCGGCGCCCGGCGTCGCGTGCTGCTGGTGGGCGGCAGCTCGGAGATCGGACTCGCGATCCTCGCGCGTCTGGCGTCCGACGGCGCCGCACGCGCGTATCTGCTCGGCCGCGACCGCAGCCGCCTCGACCAAGCCGCCGTCGCGCTCCGGCAGGCGGGCTGTGAGGAGGTAACCATCGGCTTGTTCGAAGCTAGTCAGAGCGAGTGGCACGGCGAGGTGATCGCGCGCGTGTTTGCGCAAGCGGGCGGGTTCGATTTGGTCGTGCTCGCGCTCGGCGTGCTCGGAGCGCAGGCGGGGGTCGATGCGGACCCCTCGGAAGCCTTCGAGGTGATGCAAGTCAATTTCCTCGGTAGCGGGTCGGTCCTCCTGCATTGCATGCGGGAGCTGCGAGACCGGGGCGGCGGCACGCTCGTCGTGCTCTCGACCGTAGCCGTCGAGCGGCCCCGCGCCTCGAATGCGATCTACGGAGCCGCGAAAACGGGGCTCGATGCGCTCGCTCAGGGTCTCGCAGACGCGAGCGACTCGAGCGGCGTGCGCGTGCTCGTCGTCCGGCCGGGGTTCGTCAAGACGCGGATGACCGCCGGGCTTCAGACGGCGCCGTTCGCGACCACACCGGAGGCCGTCGCGTCAGCGACAGTGCGCGCGCTGGACGGGCGGGCACACACGATCTGGGTACCCGGACGGCTGCGTCTGATCTTCGCCGTGCTCCGCCACCTGCCCAGATGGCTGTTCAGGAGGTTGCCCCTGTGACACGCAACGTGCTGCTGACCGATATCGGGCTCGCCGTGCTCGCCGCGATCATCGTCCTGATCATCACACCCGGGGTCGCGGTCGCTGGGATGATCGCGGCCCTCGTACTGGCGGCCTGTGCTGTCGGCCTCGCACGCGACGTGCGCAAGCGGGGCCGGCGAGCGGCACCCACGCGGCGCCCGAGAAAACGTACGTGATCGCCCGCCGAGCCGCTCCGCCTCGCGGCCGGCGAGCGAACCGCGGCGGCCGATTCATCGCGCGACGATCGTGAAAAAGTCGCGGCTGTAAGGCACGAGGAACTGTCCGGGAACGCCGGGCTGCGCGGGTACGATCGGGACCGGCGCGAGCGGCCCTGTGCCGCCGCGGTGGCCATACACGTAGGCAGCGACCCACTCGGGGTTGATGTCGAGCTCGACCGCGCGAACGACCCCGGCGCCGAGCAGCGCGCCGGCGAGCTGCCGACCCTCAGGTGCTCACCGCCGGCCCAGACGAGGCGCCCGTCGGCGGTGATCCCCAACCCGGAGCGGGCCGGGTCACTGACGCCGCCGAGCGTTGCTCCCCAGCAGGTAAGGCACGGTCGGGGCGATCGCGCCACGGTCGATCAGCAGCGTCAGGCCCTGGTGGACCGAGACCACGCCGCGGCCGGGCGCCGGCAGCTCCCGCTTCCAGGAACCGATGTCCGTGTAGCCGTCGACGTACGTGACGACCGAGCCGAGCCCGGCGCGTAGCGGCGATCCGGTACGGCCACGGGACTCAAACCCGCCCGCTCCGGTGTCGCGCATGAACCCGCCGTTGAACGCGCGATGAGGTGTCCGCGCTCTCGTCCGGCGATCGTCGGCCCGTAGCGCCAGCCCACCGTGCCGGCGTCGACCGTCCCCGAGTGCAGCACGAGCACGACCAGCTGCTGATCGAACGACAGTCGAGCGACACCGGACTGCGAGCGCGCGATCCAGGCGGCCGTCTGGTCGCGCCACCGGACGGCCGGGACGAACCTCGTCGGCAGCGTACCGATCGCGCTGCGGAGTAGTCGCGGATAGGGTGGCGGAGCGGGCCGCGTCGAGGCGGGTCGGCGGGTGCTCACCGGCCCACTTGCGGACCGCCGTCTGGTCGTGTGTGTGGCCGTCGAAGCACCCCCGCACGCTGCCACGAGGAGCGCGCTCGCGGTAAGCGCGGCGAGGAACTGTCTCACTCGCGCGCAGGCTCGAGCAGCAGCGCGAGCGTCGGCAGGCGGCGGCGGCGCGGCGCGCGTGATCGACGAGCTCGGGTGGAAGATCCGGTCCGCCAAGGATCGGGTATCCCCAGTTGTCTAGGCGCGCCCATTCCGGCAGCAGCTCCGCGCACAGCCCGTGCGCTTCGCACCGGATTGGATTGACTTGGATGCGCATGCTCAGGCTGGCTCCTACGGGCTGCACGGCGGCACGGGAAGCACCGGGATGCTCGAGCATCGCCGGCACGGACCGCGCTGCGCGTGGTCTCGGAACGCGTCGGCGAACACGTGCAGTGCGCTGGCGATGAACCGCGCCGCGCCGTCGGGGTACTGGCAAGCGCCGCGGTGCGGGAGCTCGCTGGTCCATCGCTCGAGGTCCCGCCGAGCCCCGCCGATGGCCGTCCCACCGGCGAGCTGGCGGACGGTCTCGGCAATTGCGCCGAGACCGTTCACGCACGGGCCGCACTGGCCGGCTGACTGCCCAGCGAGGTAGTCGGCAATGCGTGCCGTCTCAACCACCGGGCACGCGCTGGCGCCGAGCGCGACGATCACCCCGGCACCGAGGCTCGCGCCTTGCCGGGCGAGATGCTCGGGCGACAGCCGCAGCCCCCGGGCCTGCGACGCGGGCACCCAGCTGCCGAAGTAGCCACCGATCAGGACGGCAGCGAGCTCCTCTGTCACGCCGGCGCTTTCGAGCAGCTCGGCTAGCGCCATCCCCTGCTCGATCTCGTACACACCCGGGGAGGCGACGGCGCCGGAGAGCGTGATCAGTGCGGAACCAGGGTCGCGCTCGGTGCCGAGGTGGCGGAACCAGCCGGCGCCGCGCCGAGCGATCAGCGCCACGTGCGCGAGCGTCTCGACGTTCTGCACGAGCGTGGGCCGCCGCCGCACGCCGCGCTCGAACGGCGGCGTCCCGAAGGTCGGCTTCGCCTCACCCCCCGACAGCGCGCTCACGAGTGCGCTTTCCTGGCCGGTGATGAAGCGCTCAGGAACCCCGACCAGCGCGAACCGCGGCTCGCCGCGCAGCCGCGCGTCGCGGCGCTCACGCAGTGCGAGCGCCACGCTCCGCGCGCCGCGATCGTCGCCCTCCGAGACAGCGATGATCGCCTCGCCCGCGCCTACCGCGCGCGCAGCTGCCGCCGCGCCATCGAGCACCAGGTGCGGCAGCTCGCGCAGCAGTACCCGATCCTTCTTGCTGGCGGGCTCCCCCTCTGAGCCGTTGGCGACCAGGACCTTGGGCTTGCGGCGCGCGGCGACCGCGCGCAACTTGGTTGCGACCGGGAACGAGGCTCCACCACGACCGCGCAGCCCGGCCTGCTCGACCAGCTCGATCAGCTGCCCCGGCGAGTACTTCCGCAGATCCGGGAGCGGTCCGTGCAGATCAAGGTGCCCTCCGAGCTCAGTGATCGGCCTGTCGCCGATCCCGAACAGCAACCGCGGAAGCAGCCTGACTTCGGTCGCGCTCACAACGTGCAGTCTGTGACCGCTTTTGAACCGTGCGCTCAACGGTCCGTGAGAAAACGTGAAAGGCCGGGTGAGACCGCGCTTACCTTGACCTCGATGCGAGACTCACGACTCGCGGTTGGGCGCGAACGGCTCGAGCCGGGCATTGCTCGCCATACCCGTCACGATGGTGGTTGTCATCCGGCCACGTCCGCCGGGCCGAGACGCCGGCGCATCGCGTAGCCGCACACGGTCAGCGTGATCGCCAGCGCCAGCCACGCGCCGTGCGAGGCGATCGCTTGGCTCGCCTGCACATGGATCGTGATGCCGTGCGGCGGCGCGAGCGCCCAGCTAGCCAGCGCCAGCAGCACGAACGAGCGGCGTGGGGCCCCCCGCGCGAGCAGTGCCGCGGCGAGCAGAACCAGGTAGTGACTCCAAAGCACCGGCGAGGCGATCAGCGACGCGACGATCGCGCCGCAGAACAGCACAGGCTCATCGTGCGTCTGGCGGAAGCGCACGTAGGTCGCGCCGAGCACGGTCCCGGCGACCAGCGCCGCGACCACCTCGGCCGCCACCGGCGCGAGGCCGGCGGTCATGAGCGCGCCGGTCAAGCCGAACCCCGCCCTCGCCTCGTGCGCGCCGAGCTGGGCGAGCAGCTGCGCATACGCAAACGCACCGAGCGGGCCGATCGCGAACCCGACCGCGAGCAGGACCAGCACGGAGCAGGCCGCCCAGGCGAACGCGCGGCGCCGGCCGGCGAGCAGCGGCCACACCAGCAGCGGTGCCAGGAACAGTTTCGAACCGACGACCGCTGCAGCGAGCACGCCGAATGCGACCGGGCGATCGCGCAGCCGCCAGAGGAAGACCGCACCCGCGAACAGCAACGGGCTGAGCGCCCCGAGCTGCAAGCCGGTGACCGTGAACGCCGTACCAAGCACCACCAGCGCGATCAGCCCGTCTCGCCCGCTGCCCAGAAACGAGGCGCTGACCACGGCGCCCACACCAGCGATGAAGAAGAGCGTGATCGCGAGCGCGCCCGTAACCGCCGCCAGAGGGAGGAACGGCAGCACGGCAACGTACGGGTAGACGAACGCCGACCCGGAGTAAACCGCGGGCGAACTCGGGCTTGGATACACCCGTACACCGCGCAATACCGCGTGCCCGGCCCGCAGAAACACCTCAAGGTCGTACGCGGGCGTGAGTGGGAGAAACACGAGCACGATCGTGAGCACCGCCACGAAAATCAGTGCGAGTTGCCATAGCTCGGCCCGCACCGAAGTGGAACTGATCGGGCCGGCGCTACGCGTGTTCATGGCTCATCTCCGCGCTCGACCCCGCGCGTTTCGGTGACGCCACGGGGTTCGCCGCGGACATCACGGAGCTTTTGCTGGGCTGGCGCTCACTGCGCCGGTGACGCCGCCGCTGCCCGGGTCGATCCGCAGTTGAGCGGCGAGCGTAATCGCGGTTCCGCTCGCGTCGCTCACGACGGCGTCGAGGTCGGTTCCCTGCAGGGCGGTGATCCTGCCGCGATACAGGTCCGGGTTCGACGCCGGCCCGAGCGTCACCCGGCTTGAGGTCATCTCCACGCCCCCACCGGCAATCGGCTGCCCGGCGATCCGAATGCGAAGCGCGCTCAACAGCTGACCGGACACGCTCAGCGAGATCTCGATAAGCGCGAGCCCGTCGTGGGACTGGCCCTGTTTGACGGTCCCGGTGAGCTGCGCGTTGAACGCGGTCGCGCCCGCCGGCGCGGCGGTCCCCGAGTTCGAAGACCCGCTCGCGCGACTGCCGCCGGAGGTGGAGCTGCCAGCCGACGCAAGCAGCGATGCCGGAGTGCCTGCGCGTCGCGGCCAGCCGGCCGCCAGTGGACCGCTCGGCAGCCACACCAGCAGTCCCACGGGCACGATCGCGGATGCAGCGATCGCAGTTAGCCGCGCGACGGAATGCTCAGGCCATCCCGCCGTCGCACGCGCGAGCACTGCGGCGATCACGATAATCACGCATGCGCCGGTCAAGAAGAGCATCCAGCTCGCCTTAGTGTCCGTCCCCGTCCCGAAGCCGTGCAGGAGCGCAACCGGCCAGCTTGCGTAGGCCAGCCAGTGCGTCGTGCGCCACGCGCGATGACCGAACCGCCTGCGCAGCACGCTCGTCACGGCGACCGCGATCAACAGATCGAACGCGACCGCCCCCAAGCCTAGCCAGAGCGGGCGATACGGGGATAAGAACGGGACGACTACGTCCACGACCCGAATCGGCGCGTAGCCATCGAGGAGCGAGGTCACCACGTGGACGACCACGAACGCGACCGCCAACAGGGATGCCGACCGGTGCACCGCGTCGAACACGAAGCGCGGCACGTACTCGGTGCGCGCGCGGAGCACGTTCGCGACGCCCAGCGCGACGCTCAACGTCAGCAGGATTAGTGAGACCGCGCCCGTGCCGCGGGTCAGGTACCAGTACGCGCTCGGACCGGTAGTGGCGGCAGCAGCGAGCATTGCGGACCCCGAGCGCCGCCTACATCAGGAGCCGCCCGACACGACCGGGCTGGGCGCCGCGGGCGCCGGTGCGGATGTGGGCGCCTGGGCGGGCTGCTGGAGCGAACCCGCGCCGCCGCTCGCGCTGGGCTGCTGTCGGGTGGCTGAGCTGCTCGCGCCCGCTGACTGACTGCTCGCGCTGCGCGTGTGGCCGTGAAACGCGTGTGCGGCGGCCACCGATAGCACGCCCGACAGCCCGACCGCGCCGGCGATCAGCCAGCGGTTTAGACGGGAGATCAGCGCGAGCCCGCGGTCGCGGGTGGTGATTTCGCGTGGAGCCATCTGAGCGATCAGTCTGGGGTGCCGCTCGAATCTGTCGCTTAACCATCGGTGAGAAAGCGCTAACGGCCAGGTGAGATAACGCTTACAGCCAGGTCGGCTCAGTGCCCGTGGTGCACGAACGCACCATGGGCCGTCCATGACCCGAACTGCGGGATCAGGACGATCGCGAGCACCAGACCGCCGACGATCGCGCCCGCGAGCACGATCGCGCGGCCCACGCCGCCGTCAGCGCCCAGCTCGCCGCCGCGCGGGAGCGGCGCGCGGAGCGATGCCCCCAGCCCGGGAAGATGTCCGAGCACGTGCACGCCGGTCAGCAGCAGCCACACGATGAAGCTCACCTTGTGGATCGAGACCCACGGCCCCCTGTGCGCCGCCCCGGCGAACAACAGCACGATCCCGCTGGCGAACACCAGCACCGTGAAGATGACCACGCCAGGCGCGATCAGACGCATCAACATCTCCGGCGGCCCCTTGCGCCGGTACGCAGGGTCGCGCGTGTAATAGCGCACGAAGCGATAGCCCGTGCTCCCCATCTTGACCGCGACCGGGCCAAGCAGCAGCAGGCCCACGAACAGGTGCACCGAGATCAGCTGGTGAATACGAAGGATCGTCAGCCCGAGCACCGCGAGCAGCACGATCAAGACGACGCCTGTGACCGCCGTGAGCTGCTCGTTTCCGTCGGGTCCGCCACCGGTCAGCGCGACTGCACGCGTTCGCCAGCGCACACGCGCACGCGGCTTCCGGACCGGCACCTGTGACCACCAGCAGTTCGCTCGCGCGTTCGCACGCGTCGAGTGTTGTGTAAGCAACTCAATCGACCTTCAGCGCTCGATGAGAAACCTCTTCGTGTGGTGGCGCTCTGTTGTCCATCGCACTCGAAGATGAGCGCGATCTCACCGAGCCGTTAGCGTCTTTTCATTCCCTTTTGAGGGTCAGCTTTCGAGCGAAGGGGAGACTGATCGCGGATGGCGAACCAGTTGACCGGGAGGAGTACCTGTCGGCGTGCGCGCGCTGCCACTTCGCAACCCGTTGGGGTCGGGCCTTGCCGACGCCGACGGCGACACCAACATCGGCTCCCGGGGTTCGGATGTACCAGCGCGCCGGTGACCCGGTGAGGCGCTGGGTGGCGCCGGCGCTCCTTGCGACGGTGCTGACTGGCGCCGGCCTGACGGCGGCGGGCCAGGACCACGGCGGCGTCCCTCCAAGAATCCCCGGGGTCGGCGCGGAGGCGTTCGTGAGGATCGATCGGAAGGTTATCGGGGGGCCGATCCAGCCGGGCTTTGTGGGTCTCTCGCTCGAGTACCCGGCAGTGCCAAGCTACGCAGGCACCGCTCCGGATGCGCCGAACCCGGTGTTCGGACAGCTGATCCGCGATCTTGCCCCGGGTCAGTCTCCGGTGCTGAGAATCGGCGGTGACAGCACCGACCACACCTGGTGGCCGGTCGCACACGTTCCAAGACCACCGGGCGTCAGCTACCGCCTCTCACAACAGTGGCTGGCCGACACTGGCGCGCTCGCCCACCGGCTCGATGCGCGGCTGATCCTCGGCGTGGACCTGGAGGCCAACGATCCCGCCCTCGCGGCGGCTGAGGCCCACATGTTGATCTCCGGAATCGGGCGGCGCTATGTCAAAGCACTGGAGATCGGCAACGAGCCCGAGTTGTACTGGAAGTTTCCCTGGTACCACACCCACTCTGGCCGCCCGGTAGCGGGACGGCCGCGCAGCTACAGCTTCGCGGCGTTCACTCGCCAGTTCTCTCGGACACGCGCGTTGCTCGGCACCGTACGCCTCGCCGGACCGGCCGTCGGGGCGTACGACTGGCTCAGGCACCTGCGCCAGTTCCTCACCGCGGAACCAACGCTCGGACTCGTCACGTTCCATCGCTACCCGCTCAACCGTTGCCTTACCGGGGCGAGCTCGCCGTCGTATCCGTCTGTTTCGAGCCTGCTGAGCCCGCTCGCCTCACGCGGACTTGCGCAGGGAATCGGTCCGTACGCTGCGATCGCCCATAGCGACCGGGTCGCATTCCGCGTCGATGAGATGAACTCGGTCGCATGTGGCGGCAAGGCAGGGGTGAGCAATACGTTCGCCGCTGCCCTGTGGGCGCTGGATGCCCTGTTCGCGATGGCGCGCGCAGGTGCCGACGGCGTCAACTTCCACACGTTCCCGAGCGCGCGATACGCGCTGTTCACCTTCCAACACGGGCCTGGGGGATGGACGGGCACGGTGCGTCCCGAGTACTACGGCCTCTTGATGTTCGTGCGGGCGGCACCCCCCGGCTCTCGGTTGTTGCGTGTGAGCACTGCCGGTAGCGGCGCGGTGCGGGCTTGGGCGACGCAGTCGGCCGACGGCCGGATCCGGCTGGTCCTGATCAACGCCGATGTCACGCGTGGGCATCTCGTCTCGATCCTTCGGCCATCGCGCGCGACGGCCGCTAGCGTCGAGCGGCTTCAAGCGCCGAGCGCTCGCGCGACCGTCGGCGTCACGTTGGCAGGTCAGAGCATCGGCGTGGACACGCGCACCGGCGCGCTCCGCGGGGCGGTGCGGTCCGATCCGGCGACGGCTCGGGGCGACCGCTACGAGCTGAGGCTCTCGCCCGCCAGCGCGGCCCTGGTCACGATCACTGTGGACCGCTGAACACCGCGCCAGTTACCGACACAACAACAACAACGCGGGAGTCCTGAAATGCGTTCAAAGCCAATCATCCTGACCACATTCGCAGTCACGTCGCTGTGCGTCGTAGCGTGCGGGAGCTCAGGTTCCGGTGCACACGGCACGCTCTCTTCGGTTTCACATACCCGCCCGACCCAGATCTACCGGGTATCGCTGAGCGGTGAGGCGCAGAAGCCGCCTGGGGCTCCGCTGGGTCGAGGGTACGCGATCATCGCCCTGCACGGCGACTCAGTGGTCTGCTGGCGATTCGCCCACCTCCACGGATTCACCGACGCAACCGAGGCGCACATCCACGCCGGACGGAAAGGACAGTCGGGCGCCGTGGTCTTGCCGCTGTCGACGTGGCCGCGGCTGCACCACCAAGGCTGCGTTTCGGTGAGTCCCAGGATGGTCAACGCGATCATGAGCAAACCGAGCCGGTACTACGTCACGATCCAAAGCGCCCGGTACCCCACCGGAGCCGTTCGGGCCCAACTCTGAGCTGGCTGCCCGCACCCGGGCGGCCGGGGCGCCACTTCGCCGTGCACATCGGATCGGGCACACCCGGGTCAAGTGACCGGCAGAGTCTGCAGCCCAGGTAGGGAGATTCTCAACGAAACCGAACCGTCCTCTTACCTGGCGCACAGACACTTGATCCCGTCGCGAACAACTGCGACGGCGCATGTACGAGAACTCTGTCATCTCTTTCCCTGGAGCTGCGGCAGGCGGGCCGCTGGTTCTCCTCGTTGAGGACGAGCGTTCGATCGCCGAGCCGTTTGCCCGCGCGCTACAGCGGGCCGGCTTTCGAACCACGGTCGCGCGGACGGGCGCCGAGGCGATCTCGCAGTTTGCAGCTCGCGCTCCGGACGTGATCCTGCTCGACCTGGCGCTCCCCGACGGCGATGGCCGCGACGTCTGCCGCCGCATCCGGCGCGACTCGGGTGTTCCGATCATCATGGTTACGGCGAGCGGCACCGTCACCGACCGCGTTGTCGGCCTGGAGCTCGGCGCCGATGACTATGTGGTCAAGCCATTCGCGACCGGCGAGGTGATCGCGCGGATCCGGGCCGTGCTTCGTCGGGGGCACCCGAAACCGCCGGATGGCGAAGCGCTGAGAGTGCAGGACGTGCGGATCGACTCCGGAGCGCGGCGGGTGTGGCGTGGCGACGTTGAGCTCGAGCTGACGCGCAAGGAGTTTGACCTGCTCTTGCGGCTGGCGCGCGATGCCGGTCGTGTCGTCACACGGGAGGAGCTGATGTCCGACGTTTGGGACATGAACTGGTTCGGGTCGACCAAGACGCTCGACGTCCATATCGGGTGGCTACGCCGCAAGCTCGGAGATGATCCAGCAGACCCGGCTTACATTCGGACGGTGCGCGGCATCGGGTTCTGCCTCGCTGCCGAGCGGGAGCTGACGCAGTGAGCCTGAGGGCTCGCCTGTTGGGCGCGATGGCGTATGTGCTGTTGCTGGCGATCGTGGCGTTCGGTGTTCCGCTGGCGCTGAGCCTCAGCGCGCGCGTGAACGCGGAGGTCCGCACGCAGGCGCAGGCGCAGGCCGACCTCGTCGCGGCGACAGCCGGCGACCTGCTGGCGCCCGCCCGCCATAAGGCGCTCGGTACGCTCGCGCGCACCGCAGCCTCGTCGCTCGGTGGCCGTGTCCTGATCGTGAACGCGAGCGGCCACGTCCTGGTCGACAGTGCGGGACCAACCGAGGTCGGAACCAGCTATCTGAGCCGCCCCGAGATCAAAGGCGCGCTCGCCGGCCGGCAGGTGCAAGTCCAGCGAGCCTCAAAGACGCTCGGTAAAGAAATTCTCGCCACCGGGGTCCCGATTATCCACGACGGGCGTACCGCAGGAGCGGTACGCGTCACCCAGAGCGTGTCGGCGGTCCATCGAGCCGTCCTCCGCGTCGAGCTGGCGATCGCGCTTATCGGGCTGGTCGTGCTGGCGCTCGGCCTGCTGGCGGCGAGCCTTCTGGCTGGTCAGATCGGACGGCCGCTGCGGCGACTCGAAGCCGTCGCCCGCCGCGTCGCCCAGGGCGACGTGCGCGCACGGGCCGATGTCGAAGGGAGTCTCGAGCAGCGCTCGTTGTCGACCTCGTTCAATGAGATGACCGATCGGATCGCCCGTCTGTTGAGCGCCGAGCAGGACTTCGTTGCGGATGCCTCCCACAAATTGCGGACACCACTGACGGGGCTGCGGTTGCGGCTCGAGGAGGCAAGGGCGCTCGCCGGGGGTCCAGACGCCACCGCCGAGCTGACGGCGGCGATCGCCGAAGTCGACCGCCTGTCGCACACAGTTGACGAGCTGCTGCTGTTGAGCCGGGCGGGCGAGCGCCCGCTGGCCGGCGCGCCGGTCAAGCTCGGCGATGTCGTGATCGATGCGCTCGGCCGTTGGCGGCCGCAGGCGGCCGAGCGCGGGATCGAGCTCGTCCACCGGCGCGACGGGGACCCCGGCACGGTCTGGGCCGCCCGACCCGACCTCGAGCGCGCGCTCGATGCATTACTTGAGAACGCGCTGCGGTACTCGCCGTCGGGGTCCACGGTGATGATCGTGGGCGCCCCGGGCCGGATCGAGGTCCGTGACCGTGGTCCAGGGGTCCCGATGGACGAGCGCGAGCTCGTATTCGAGCGCTTTCGCCGCGGCAGCGCGGCAACGGCCGGCCCCCCGGGTCATGGGCTAGGACTTCCGATCGCACGTGAGCTCGCCCGCGAATGGGGCGGCGAGGTCACGATCGAAGGGCGGGACGGCGGGGGTACGGCGGCGATCCTGGCCCTCGAGCGCTCCGACGTCGAGGACGAAGGTGACGATCGGCACTTTGCTCGCGCTTAACCGCCACGTGGGTACCGTGCGACGACGATGACCGTGACCCGTCAAGGTCTTCTGTGGACGCTTGCAGCGTTGCTGGGCATCGCCGTGACGGCGGCGCTGACGTGGTCCGTCAGCCAGCTGGCCGGCCAGCGGATCGGCCTCTCGTCCCAACCGCTGTCGGTGATTCACGGCCTGGCGCCGGCTCACGCGGCGACGACGACGGAGGCGAGCACGGCTTCGAGCCCCGCGCAACGTTCGGAGGAGCGGCCGCGGACGAGCTCCTCGGCCAGCATCTCGCCGCCAGCGGTCGCCGCGCCGGCGACCCCGGCCGTCACTCCCGCGAGCGCCAGCCCGAGTCCGACCCCCACGCGTGCTGCGTCGACGGCGTCGGCAGGCGGATCGCGCTCTTCCGAGGGGGGCGACCATCGCGACGATTCCGGCGGCGGGAGCCGGGGGGGCGGGGGCAGGGATGACTGAGCGGGGGAACTGCCGAGAGGCGGTCCCCCGGTGCTCACGGGTAAACCTGCTCGTTCGTCCGCTCATCGATTACCCGGATCGCGGCGCTCGGGCAGCCGTCTGCCGCGGCGAGCAACAACTCCTCGGGGCCGGTACCGATGACGCGCGCGACGTCGTCGAGCTCGAACACCTCGGGCGCCAGGTCCACGCAATCTCCGTGCGCGGCGCAGGCACTGTCGTCGACTTCCACGAAGTAACTCATGGTCTTCCTTTCTCGATCAGCTTACGAGCCGCGGGCAGGGCACGGGGCCGGTCTACAAGCAGCGCGGCGACTGCCCGTCCGGCGCGGTAGAAGACTGCGGTGAAGTCGCGGCTTTCCGTATTGCCGTCGATCTCGATCGAGTCCGCGAGCCGTCCTTGGCCGATGTACTGGATTCGCAAGCCGTACTGATCGGTCCAGAAGCTGGTCAACCGCTGGGCGCCAGGGTCTCGCCCGAGCATCACGCGAGCGACGCAGGCACCCTGGCGGCCGGCGGCTTCCCAGTGCGATCCTGGGACGTGACGCCCGCAGCACAGATCGAACGTTGCGGCCGCGTCGCCGGCGGCGAACACGCGCTCTATCTCCGTTCGCCCGTGCACGTCGACCGGCACTCCGCGAGTCACATCCAGCCCACTACGGACGAGCCAGCCGACGTTCGGGTCAATCCCGGTACCGACGACTACGTGATCGACCTCGATGCTCGAGCCGTCCGACAAGCACAGCGCGCGGACCACGCCGTTTGCCTTCACCCGATCGACGGTGACGTCGACGCGGACGTCGACGCCTTCGTCCGCGTGCAGGCGGGCAAACCACCCGCCAAGCTCGTCCCCGAGCACACCCGCGAGCGGGCAGCTGGCCGCCTCGACGAGTGTCACCTCGACGCCCAGCCTGCGGGCGGTGGCCGCGATCTCGAGCCCGATGAAGCCAGCGCCGATCACGGCCAGTCGCGGGCGCGAGCTGAGTACCTCACGCAGCGACCGAGCGTCATCGAGCGTTCGGAGCACCGAGGCGTTGTCGTAACCGGCGAGCATTGGCAGCGAGCGAGGACGACCACCGGTGCAGATCAGCAGCTGCTCGTAACGCAATGCGGTGCCATCAGAAAGCTCGAGCCGGCGTTCAGCGGGGTCGAGTCGCGCGGCGCTGACACCGACGAGCAAGTCGATCGACTCCTGCTCGTACCATCCGGCCGGTCGGTACGGGAGTCGCGCGTCGAAAGCCGCGTCCGTCAGAAGATCCTTCGACAGCGGGGGACGGTCGTAGGGTCGGTGAGGTTCAGAGCAGACGAGCCTGATCGGGCGTTCAAAGCCCTCGCGCCGGAGCGTCTCGGCACATCGCTGACCCGCGAGTCCACCGCCGGCGATCACGATTCCGTCATTCGATGTTCGCCGTCCAGTAATTGGATTTGCCATGGCACGGAGCTTGGTCGCGGCGGGTAAAGAGATCGCTGGCCGAGGGTGAGAGCGCGCTCGCCTTTGCCGAACCTTTGCCGACTATTGGAAAAGACCTGACCCTCAACTGGGCAGAGTGGCCGCCGACGCCAACAACCGGAGGCCCGAACATGCCAAAGACGCAAACCCGACTGGTCGGAGCTGTCGCGGCCTTGCTCGCCGCCGGCCTGGCGGGGTTCTCGCTGCGATCCTCGCCCAACTCGCCGACAGCGGTCTCGGCCCGCAATCCCGCGCCGGACGTCAGGACGCAGGTGATCCGCCGGACGGTCCACATCGTCCGTCATCAACGTTCCGGGCAGGGCGCAGGGCGCCACGGCGGCGCCAGCGCCATCGGCGGCAGCGTAGGTGGCGTCGGCGTGGCCCCGGCGAGCTCGGTGCGCACCCACACGAGCGGCTCGCACACCATCGGCGCTGCCGGGACCGTCGCCGGTGGCACCGCCTCCGTCACGACGCGAACGAGTGCGTCGCATTCGGCCGGATCGCCAGTGGCTGGCTCAGGGTCCCCAAGCGCTCCGGTCACGACGCGCACGAGCGCGTCGCACTCCGTCGGATCGTCTGGGAGCGGCTCAGGGTCCACGGGCGGACGTGTCACGACCCGGACCAGCTCGCACGGCTCGACGTCGTCCGGGAGCGGGCGCGTCGTGACGCGCTCCAGTGGAGGCGACGGCGGCGACCGTGGCGGCCACCATGACAACTGACGCTCCAGCGAGGGCGAGCACGAGTCCTGGCGTGATCTCGCACCGCGCGAGTGGGCGGCGCCGAAGCAGCGGCTCTGAGCCGTTGACGGTCATTCTGTTCAGCATCGCCGCGTTCCTCGTGGTGCTCGCGGTGCTCGTGCACCAGCTGCCGGCGGCGAATCAAAGCCGCTCGCATCCCGCCCTACTACTGCGCAAGATCTACCGCACAACAATCGTCGAGACGATCGCGGGCGGCAGCGGGCCCTCCGGAACCTCGGTCTCGCGGTCGGTCTCGAGCTCGGGCTCGAGCGTCACGGCGACGGCCCCAACGACACGCAGCTCGTAGAACGGACGCTTCGATGACCGAGCTCGATTACACGTTCCAGGCGATGGGCAGCGACGTCCGGCTGCTGATCGGCGAGCGGTTGATGGCAAGTGCTCCATCGCAGCTTGAGGCGGCCGATCACGAGCGCGCGTTTGTATGGGAATTCAGCGATCGGCTCTCCCGGTTTCGCCCCGACAGCGATCTGTCGGCGCTCAACCGAAACCCGCGTGCGTCTGTCCTCGCCGCGCCGTTGCTACGCGCGGCGGTCAGGGCGGGGCTATGGGCCGCCCAACGCAGCGGCGGCCTCGTCGATCCGACGCTCGTCGGCGCGCTCGAGCGCTGCGGATACGACCACTCGTTCGATGGGGTCGAGCCCGCTTCCCTCCAGGAAGCCCTCGCCCAGGCACCGCCGAGACGGGCCGCCCGGCCCGATCCGGCGGCGCGGTGGGAGCGCGTCACGGTCGACGATCAGGCCGGCACTATCACCCGTCCGCCGGGGGTGATGATCGACACCGGAGGGACCGGGAAGGGCCTGTGCGCCGACGCCGTGGCGATCCGGCTGGCGGGCTACACCCGGTTCGTCGTCGACTGCGGCGGCGACATCGCCGTCGGCGGAGTCGGCGCGCAGCTGAGACCGTACGACATCGACATCGAGCACCCGTTGACGCGAAGGTCGATCGGCTCGATCAAGGTCGCTCGCGGTGGCATCGCCACGTCTGGCCTGAACGTCCGCGTCTGGCGACGCGAGGACGGTGGTTATGCCCATCATCTGCTCGACCCGAGTACCCAATCGCCAGTGTGGAGTGGGTTGATCGGCGCAACGGCACTCGGCGGGAGCGCGCTCGAGGCCGAGACGCTGACCAAGATGGCGCTACTACTCGGGCCTGAAGGGGCACGACGCGTGCTCGCCAAGCGCGGAGGCGTGGTCGTGCACGACACTGGGGAGGTCGAGGCGATCGGCTGCGTCGCCGCCCAGATCGCCGAGCCAGAGCTGCGCGCCTCGTGAATCGCGCTCAGCCGCTCCACTATTTGTGGTGGCTCGTGAGCGACGCCTCGGGCATCGTCGCCCTCGTGCTGATCTCGGCCTCGGTGTTGCTCGGGCTGGGGATGGCGACAAAGGCGTTCAGGCGGCCGAACCTCAAGCGTTCCGTCGCACGCCTGCACGAGCACATCGCGCTGGCTGCGCTTGCCGCGATTGCCGTGCACGGGCTCGCGCTGCTCGGCGATCACTGGCTAAAGCCCGGCTGGCGTGGGATCACGATCCCGTTTACCCTCAGCTACAAACCGGGATTCACCGGCATCGGCATCATCGCCGGCTACCTCGCGATACTGCTCGGCCCCAGCTTCTACCTGCGCCGACGCCTCGGCGCGCGCAGATGGCGAAAGCTTCATCGCGCAACGGTGATCGTCTGGATGCTGTCAGTCGTCCACGCGCTCGGCGCAGGCTCGGACGGAACAAAATTGTGGCTGCGCGCGGTCGTACTCGCACCGGTCGCACCTATCACTTACCTGCTCGTCGTGCGGACACTAGGGGCGGAACGGGCCCATGTCCCGAACGGCGAACGCCGGACGCGGGCGGCGCCGCCGGGCCGAGATCACAGACTCGATCAGCTCGAGGTAGCGCCGGAGATGATGCGGTCTTAGAGGGCGGGTGGCGGTGGCCGGTAGCCGGGCAACTTGATGCGAAACGTGGCCCCGTGGCCGGGTGAGGATTCGGCACGAATCTGCCCGCCGTGCGCTTCGACGATCGTCCGCGCGATCGCGAGCCCGAGGCCGCTACCGCCACTGTCACGCGAGCGACTGTGATCGAGCCTGTGGAATCGCTCGAAGATCTGCTCGAGCTCCTCGGATGGGATGCCGGGCCCCGTGTCGCTGACCGAGATCTCGAGCCCGCCGTCGCGGCTCCGAGCTATTACCTCGACCCGATCGCCGGGGTTGGTATGCGCGACCGCGTTGCGTACGAGGTTTCGCAGCACCTGCGCGAGCCGGTCAGGGTCCGCATTGAGAGTTCCCTCCACCGCCTCCATCCGAAAGTCGCGCTCGCCGAACAGGGGTAGGTCGCGGCGGACATCTTCGAAGAAGTCACTCACGTCGATCGGCCGTGGCTCGATAAGCTCGCCCGCTTCGGCGCTCGCCAGCGTAAGCATGTCGCCGACGAGCCGGTCGAGCTCGTCGAGGCGGCGTAGCAACGTCGCCGTGCCCTCCTGGCGCCTGCGCTCGTCAGTCTCGCGGTCCAGCAACTCGACCTGAGCGCGCAGGACCGAGAGCGGCGTCCGAAGCTCGTGCGAGGCGTCGGACACGAAATCGCGCTGGCGGCGGAATGCACGCTCGAGCCGCTCGAGCATGTCGTCGAACGCCACGGCCAGTACGCCCACCTCACCGCTGGTCGAGACCGGTCCGGCACGTCTAGACAGATCGCCCGCGGTCGCGGCTGCGGCCACGGCCGTGATCCGTCGCAGCGGCGCCGCGATCAACGCCGCCAGTCCCACTCCCGCCACCGCCGCGAGAACCACCGCAACGATGCCGACGATCACGAACGTGCGCCGCAGGCTCGACTGCGCCTGCGTCACCGGAGCGAGCGAGCTCGCCACGCGCAGCGTCCCGACTCGGCGCGTGCCGTACACGATCGGCTGGCTGAGCAAACGAACGGTCCCGGCCTCGGCGACCGATGCCGTCGAGAGACCCGGGGGTGACTCGAGCAGCGGGCTGCGCCCACCATGGTTCTGCGCCTCTTCGCGGTCAAGCACGTCGGACGCGTTGCTGACGGTCCGTCCGCCGTTGACCTGGACGATGTTGATCAGCGACTCGGCGTGATACCGCTGGCTGGCGATGAACCGTTGGGCTGTTCGCTCGAGCGCCGCTGGGGTGGAGATATCGGCGGTCGCGGCGAACAAGCGCCATTCAGCCGCCTGCGTCCTGAGCTGGGCGTCGATCTGACTGCGCAGTCGCGCTCCCGTGCCGCCATAGAGAGCGAGGAAGCTCGCTCCGACGGCCACGGCAGTGACGAGCGAGATGGCCAGCGCCAGCTGTGCCCGCAACCCGGTCGGAAGCAGCCGCCTATTCACGCCGCACACGCAACCGGTAGCCGACGCCGCGGACCGTCTCGATCGGATCGGTGCTTTCCGCATCGCCGAGCTTGCGCCGCAGGTAGCTGATGTAGACCTCGAGAACCTTGGTGCCAGGGTCGAAGTCGAAACCCCAAACCGCATTGAGCATCTGCTCGCGCGAAAGAACCTGGTCGGGGTGCCGCATCAAGTACGCCAGCAGATCGAATTCGCGCGCGGTGAGCTTTACCTCGCGCGCGGCCCGCTCAACGCGGCGGGTACGCAGATCCATCCGGATGTCGGCCGCCTCGAGCACGGATGCCTCGCGCTGCCCCGGCGCACGGAGCTGGGCGCGCACCCGCGCCAGCAGCTCCTCGAACGAGAACGGCTTCGTGACGTAGTCATTCGCGCCGCGATCGAGGCCCTCGACCTTCTGCTCGACGGCCGCACGAGCCGTCAACACGATCACCGGCAGCTCCGGAAGCCGTGAGCGGATCGCCTCGAGCACGGCGAGGCCCGTCTTGCCAGGAAGCATTAGGTCGAGCAGCACGAGTGCGTAATCGCCGGTCAGGGCGGCCGCTTCACCCGTCTCCCCGTCGTGGCAGACGGTCACGGCGTGCCCCTCCGACCGCAAGCCCTGATCGATGAAACCCGCCAACGTCCGCTCGTCTTCGACTACCAGGATGCGCATTTCAAGCACCACCTTAGGCTCCGCAATGGCCGGAGCTGGTGATAAGCGCCTTCTGAACCGCCCCTTACCGCGCTCTTGACGGACCCTCTCATGGTGGTAAGCGTCAAATCCACCCGCGCCTAGTTAGAGCGCAGCAACTCAAAGGAGATCCGATGAGACCACGGACCATCGCCATCATCAGCGGCTGGCGGCACCCGGATGGGCCGCGACACACCGTCCGGCTGCCCGCCACCCGAGCCGCCGACGAGGAGAAGGTGCGCGACGGCTGACGCCGCCGCCGGCGCCGGCGGCGGACCATCGCCGCCGGCGCGCCGAGCGCGGAGCCGTGAACGCCGACCTCTTATCGCCACCAACACGATCAGCCATGACCGCCAAATCCCGGACCAAGATCTCAGCCCTGATGACGACGCTGTTTCTAGCCGCGGCTCTCGCGAGCGGAGCACTGACACACCGGGTCGCGCCCGTCGTGGCGGTCCCGAGCCAAGCCCAACCGCCCGCGCACCCAGCGCCGCGGGGGATCCCTTACCCGACCACTGCCCGAGCAAGCAATGACTAAACAGACCGCACCGAACCCTTACAGCCGATCGATCCCCACCGCACGGACGAGCCGCCGGAGGGCGTCGCTCTGGCGCACCGTGCTGAGCCTCGGGATCGCCGCAGTCGTCGCCGCGTGGCTGCCGTTCTCGATGTTCTACATCACTGCACTGAACAAGCATGGGACGAACGTGAGCGCGATCAGCGCACCGCACTCGACCACCGGCACGGCCCGCGTGGTCACCACCGCATCGGGTGCCACACGGTTAGTCGCCGCCAACAGCTCCACCGGGGCCACCGCCGGCACCCCGAGTCCCGTCACGACCCGCGCCTCCTGACGATCCATGATCGACCCTACGCACCAGGTGTTCTGGTTCGCCAGCCGCGCGGTCGGGATCGTCGCGATGATCCTGCTCGGTGTATCGGTGGCCATCGGCCTGACGATGTCAGGCCGGCTCGCGCCCTTCCCTGGGCTGCCCGCAAAGCTCAAGCATTTTCATGAGTCCGCCACGCTGGTGACGCTCGGACTGATCGGGGCTCACGCCGGACTGCTGCTGTTCGACTCCCATCTCCGCCCTGGCCTCGCCGGAATCACGCTCCCGTTCGGGCTCGGGTACCGCCCGGCGTTCACCGGCATCGGGATCATCGCGGGCTGGCTGGCGGCGATCCTCGGACTCAGCTTCTACGCGCGCAAGTGGATCGGCGTCAAGACATGGCGGTTCATGCACCGCTTCACGATCGTCGTCTACCTGCTGGCGGTAGCCCACGTGATGGGGTCCGGCACCGACGCTCGAAGTCCCTGGATGGGAGCGCTGCTGACGGGACTCACCGCGCCAATCGTGTTCGCGTTCACCTACCGGATGCTGCCGCGGACTGCCGCCGCGGGCCCGCGACGAGGAGCGCATCCCCGCTTATGACCATGTTGCCGCGACCTCGCGCCGCCGACCCCGCAAGATTCGGGCTCGAACGCTCCGGTGGGATTCAACGCTCGATGAGAAAGCTCTTCGCCCGCCGGCGCGCTAGCCGCCGAGCCCTATCATCGCGGCATGCTTGACGCCCCGATCGTTGACAACGCCCGACCGGGGATCGCGGGGGCGATCCTGGTGATCGAGGACGAACCCGGGATCGTCGACTTTCTCGACCGCGGGTTGCGGGCGCACGGGTTCGACGTGACTGCAGCCCTCGACGGCGTCACCGGCACGCACAAAGCGCTCAACGATCATGTCGACCTCGTCGTGCTCGACATGATGCTGCCCGGCCGCAGTGGGCTCGAGGTGATCTCAGAGCTACGCAAGGCGAAGCCAGGCCTGCCAGTGATCGTGCTCACCGCCCGCAGTGACGTGGAGCACCGAGTCACCGGTCTCGACGCGGGAGCCGCCGACTATCTCGTCAAACCGTTCTCGCTCCGTGAGCTCGCCGCGCGGATCCGCACCCAGCTACGGATCGCGGCACAGACATCAACGACCACGCTCAGCGCCGGCGACACCGAGGTCAACCTGCTCACGCGCGAGGTGCGACAGGCGGGACAGCCTGTGCGGCTTTCGGGCACCGAGTTCAACCTGCTCGTCTGTCTGCTGCGCAACCGTGGCCGCGTCCTGTCCCGCGAACAGATCCTTCGGGCAGTCTGGGGCTATGAGCACGACCCCGGCACGAACGTGGTCGACGTGTACATCGGCTACCTGCGCCGCAAGCTGCGCACCGTCGTACCCAGGCATGACGCACGCGAGGAACGGCCAAACAAGGCCACACCCCGCGGGCGCCAGATCCCGATCGTGACGGTCCGCTCGGTCGGCTATCGCTTTGACGGCTCGAATTAGGGAATGGCTTCCCGCAGGCCTGCGCTGGAGGCTGATGGCCTGGGTGGCTGGCGTAATGGTGGTCTCGGTGGCGGCGATCTTCGTCATCGTCTACGAGAACACCGGGACCCAGCTGCGCGGCCAGATCAACCACGACCTCGTTGACGACACTACGCAGCTGTCGCAGTCGCTCGGTTCGCTCCAACGACGAAGCGCACACCAGATCGCCTCCGCGGCGGAGCGGTACGCACGCGCCCAGCCATACACCGCCACCTCGACGCTCCTGTTCGTGCTCGTGCCCGGAGCCCCGCCCGCCAGCAACCAACCCGAGTTGTTCGCAGCGAGCGGGCCCGAGGAAGGGGAGAACGCCGCCGAACAGGCGAAGGAAAACGAGGACGGAACCGCGCTGCGGGTACCGCGGATCGGGTACTCGACAGTGACGCTTCCGGATGTCGGTCGCGTCCGCATCTTCGAGCGCTCAGTGCTCACCGCGGGCATGGGGGTAACCGTCGGCGCCGGGGAGCCTTTGGCGGCGGTCGAACTTGCTCAGCAAGGGGTCGCAGCCGCGTTTGGGGCGGCGGCCGCGCTCGCGCTCGCGCTCGCGCTAATCGCGTCTTATCTCGCAGGCGCGCGCGTATCAGCGCCCCTGCGGCGCATGGCAGCGATCGCGGCCCGGGTTGATGCGGGCGAGCTCGAGCCAAGGATGGAGACGCCCGTCGCTCGGCGAGGCGAGGTGCGGGTGCTGGCGGAGGCGTTCAACCACATGCTCGATCGCTTGGCCGAGGCGTTCGCGAGTCAGCGCGAGTTCGTCGCCGACGCCTCACACGAATTGCGCACGCCACTCACAGTGATCCGCGGACAGCTCGAGGTGCTGGGCGGGCAGAGCAGCCCGTCGGAGGGGGATGTCCGTCGGGTCGAACGGCTGGTTGGGGCGGAGATGACGCGGATCACTCGCCTCGTCGATGATCTGCTCGTGCTCGCGCAGTCGGAGCAGACCTTTCTCCAAGTCGACTCGATCGACGTGTGCTCGTTCGTGGTCGACCTCTGGGAGGGCGTCGCGCTCACCGCCGAACGCCGCTTCGAGCTGGGGCGGGTGCCCAGCGGGTCACTGCGGGCTGATCCGGACCGGCTCGCGCAGGCACTGCGGAACCTAGCCCGCAACGCGATCGAGCACACCGCGCACGGCGACGGGCTCGTGCGGCTCACGGTCGATGAGGACGGCCCCGGAAAGATTCGCTTCTCCGTCATCGACGACGGGCCGGGCATCCCGCTCACCGAGCGCGAGCGCGTGTTCGAGCGTTTTCATCGCACCGATGCGGGCCGGGCACGGTCGGCGGGCGGGGCGGGTCTGGGGTTGGCGATCGTCCGCACCATCGCCGACGCACACGACGGACAGGTCCGAGCCCGGGAATCCCGCCACGGGAGCGGGGCATGCGTGGAGCTCGTGCTGCCGGGCTTCACTCCCTGTGAACGCGATATGGAAACCGCGGCGTCGCGACACGGAACGCCCCCGCTGAGCACGCGGCTCGGTGGATAGCCGCGAGGCACGGGGCCGTCGGTCTCGACCTTGAGCAGTGGCACTCTTGCCGCACGTGGAGCCCGGCGCTGACAGCGGAGTCAATTCGCTGTGCATGCCCATGTGAAACGCCGTGTCGCGGCAATGGTCGAATGGCAAGCAGCAGACTCGTCAAGACTCGGCCGTGCGTTGACTCTACGAGTTCATCGCATCCTTGGTCTGAGTGGATATCCACTGGGCGTCGAAGTTCTGCTGCGAGACGTAGACGGTAGGCCGCCCGGAGTGACGACCAGGAACGTGACCGCGCCCGTGACCCACTCGTGGGCGCGTCCGCCGCGCCGCGCGTCCATCCAGTACTACCCAACAGGTGGTTGACCATGAAGAAAAAGAACCGCTCGACGGCCCACAGGTGGGTTCAGGGCCTACCGATACTGATCGGTGCTGTTGCCTTTGCCGGGTGCGCATCATCGTCTTCGCCGCGGCCGCCGTCGGGTGCGGTGGTCTTCGCCCAGTCGTGCCAGGTCTGCCATTCGTTGGTCGGCAACGAATACGAGCAGAAGCAGGGCGGCGACCTCCTCGGCTACCGTATGAGCCGGCAGTCGCTGACCCAGTTCTCTCGGGAGATGCCCGTCCGGCGAGAGCTGACGCCGGCCGATCTGCGCGCCGTCGTCGGCTATGTGCTGAGGGCCGAGCGCGGCGCGGCGGGCTGATCGCCCGGTAGGGCTCATGTGCCGGCCGGTGCGAGCTCGCCGACGGTCGCCTGGGTGCCGCCGGCGGCGCTTCCCCCCGCGACGATCATGCGGTCGCCGAGGGAGACGACAGCGGCGTCCGACAGCGGCTGGGGCAGCGTGGCGGCTCGGCGGATCGTACCGTTCGTCGGGTCGATCGCCCAGACGTCGGCGGATCGGTCGGTCGCGATCTCGCCTCGGCCGCCGACCAGGTACATGGTGTTACCGATCACCCCTGCTCCGGCGTGGGTGACGCCGGCGGGTAGGTGTCCGAGGACTGAGACGGCGCGCGTGCTGGGGTCGATCCGGTAGATGACGTCGCTGAGCCCCGTCGGGGTCGAGCCGCCGGCGACCAGCACGTAACCGTCGACCGCCGCTGCGGCGGCGTAGCGCAGCGCGACCGGCAGCCGGACGAGGATTCGGGGCGAGTCACCCGGGGTGAAGGCGAGGACAGTGTTCAACCAGTTGACTCCGTCGAAGCCGCCGATCACGTAGCCGGTCGAGCCGTCGCCGGTGACGGCGACGTCGGATGCCGCGCGCGGGAGTGAGCCGGCGGTCTGGATCGAGTTGGTCTGCGGGTCGTAGGTAAAGATGTGGTCGTATTGGGTGAATTGCCCCCCGCCGAACACGTAGACGCGACCGCCAAGCGCGGCCGCTTGGGCATCGTGCTGGGCGTTGGGTAGGCTCGCTCGGACGGCCGAGCTATGCAATCCCGCCACGATCACGGCGTCGGTTGAGGTGTCGGCGGCGGTCAGCCCACCGAGGAGTACGAATCGGCTGGGTCCGAGTGCCGCGCTGGCGGGATCCTGCACGCGAGCCGCGAGGTCGAACAACGGACGGTAGGTGAGCGCCACCCCGCCGGCGTTGACCTTCCTCGGCACGGCGGCTCGGCGCCCAGCCGAAGGCGGCGTGCGCTCGTGCGTCGCAGGGGAGCTCTGACCGCCGCACGCACATAGGACGAGCGCGCATGCTGCCGCTGCCAAGCCTGAAAGCGCCGGCAGGGGTTGTCGGGCAAGTCTGGCGGGCGGGCAGATCGCGCCAGCGTACCGTCATGGATGATCCTCTCCACCCAGATCGCGAGGTCGCTGAGAAGTTCCTCACAAACCGAGCCGCGCGGGATTTTGCGCGCCCCGCCGTCTAGCCTGCTCGCGATGACGGTGTGCCGTCCTGTGAAGGGTGGTCTCCTCGTTCTGGCCGCCTGCGCGATGCTGCTCGCGGCCTGTGGCGGGTCTACTCAGAGTGTCCACGGGATCGCTCACGGGCCGGCGACGGGCCGGGGGGACGTGAGCGTGGACCAGGTGGGCCGGCTGGGCCGGGCCGGACGTCCGGTCGACGTCTACCGCTTCGACGGGTCACATGACCTGTCTCCCGCAGTCGCCGGCGACCCTCCGCTCGTGTACGTGCCCAACAGCATGAGCAACACGGTCGACGTGATCAGCCAACGTAGCTTCAAGATCGTCGCGCAGTTCCCGACCGGCGCGCTACCACAGCACGTCACGCCGGCCTACAACCTCAAGACCCTCTACGTCGACAACGACCTCGGCAACAGCCTCACGCCCATCGATCCGCGTACGGGCAAGCCCGGTACCCCGATCCCCGTGGAGGATCCCTACAACCTGTACTTCACGCCCGACGGGCGATATGCGATCGTCGTCGAAGAGCGGCTCCAGACCCTCGCGTTCCGTAATCCGAACACGATGCGCCTCGAGCACACGCTCTACGACCCGACATGCCGGGGGATCGATCACATGGACTTCTCGGCCGACGGGCGGTACGCATTCGCCAGCTGCGAATTCGCCGCGCGGATGATCAAGATCGACCTCAGGACCCGGAAAGTGGTCTCCACGCTGGTGCTCGCGAATGGCTACTCGAGCCCCCAGGACGTGAAGCTGTCCCCCGACGGAACGGTCCTCTACACCGCGGACCAGGCGGGTGGCGGGCTGTGGGAAATCGACCCCAACACGTTCAAGGTGATCGCCTTCCTGCGCACCGGCGCCGGCGCCCACGGTCTCTACCCGAGCCGCAACGCCAAGCTCATGTATGTGTCCAATCGGGCCACGGGCACGATCTCGGTGGTCAGCTTCGAGACCCGTCAGGTCGTGGCCACGTGGGTGATCCCGCCGCCAGCCAGTCCGGACATGGGAGGCGTCTCGGCCGATGGCAGCACGCTCTGGCTGAGCGGGCGCTACAACGCGGAGGTGTACGCGATCAACACGCGGACCGGCCGGCTGCGGGCGCGAATCCCGGTCGGACTCGGACCGCACGGGCTTTGCGTATGGCCCCAGCCGGGGCGCTTCTCGCTAGGCCACACCGGGATGATGCGCTGATGCCCTGGCCTGAGATTAACGAGGCGCGTCGGGACCGGGAGCGCGTGACGACGGCTCAGCAATCCTTGAGCGGCGGCCACGGCACGGGCGACCGGCACGCACCGTGCTATGGGGTGGGCTCAGTTGTCGCCATCGCCCGGCAGATTGTCGTGCTCGTCACCCCGGCAACGAGACCCTCGACGCGGTTTCTGGCTTGCCTCGGTCTGCGTGCTGCTTGTCGGCGAGGATACGATTTCCCGCAAGCTTGCGACCTGGACGCGCACGTGGTGCAGGCGAAGAACGCGACCATCGTTGGTGTAGGCAAGCTCCCGACCCCGGGGCGGGGGCCGCATCCCGCGAAGCGCGCGAACCCGGTTGGCACGCCGCCGGCGACTCCGGGCTTGAAGGCGCGTCGGCCCCCGGAGCGCCGCTGGCGAAGCGCGGGAGCAGATGGCAACGAGATCCTGACGAGCGCGGCCGCGATTGTGCTCGTCGTCCTGCTCGTCGCCGAGTGGATCACGGTGGTGCACATGAACGGCCTGATCCCGACCCACATGTTCATCGGCCTGGTGCTCATTCCCCCCGTCGCGTTGAAGCTCGGGAGCACCGGGTATCGAATGTTCAACTACTACGCGGGCTCAGGCGCGTATCGGAAACTAGGCCCACCGGTCCTGCCGCTGAGGCTGATGGCCCCGCTGTTCGTGGCCGCAACCATCGCGCTGTTCGCGAGCGGAGTGCTGCTGCTTGCCGCCGGCCACAAGTCAAGTGAGGCGCTGACCATCCATAAGCTCGCCGCGATCGTGTTCGGGGTGACCTTGGCCGTGCACGTTCTCGCCTACATCTCGCGGGTCGTGCGCTCGCTGATCACCGACTGGGGGGCGGCCCGGCGTCAGGCCGTCCCCGGCGCGGGCGTACGGGCGATGCTGGTGGCGGCCGCGATCGGCGGCGGCGCAGCTCTCGCGTTGGCGCTCCTGCCAACGATCCAGGCGTACGCCAGCAGGTAGCAGTTGATGGGCGCTGACGACGTGATGCCCTCCGCCGCTCAGGTTGAGGCGGCCGAGAGCGGGCGGGCGACTCACCCCCGGGAGCCGCATTTTGGGGGCACCGCGAGCCGCTTGAACTGGCTGCGGGCCGGCGTGCTGGGGGCTAACGATGGGATCGTGTCGGTGGCAGCCATCGTCATCGGGGTGGCGGGCGCCACCACGGCCCGCGGGGCCATCTTCACCGCCGGACTGGCCGGCCTGGTCGGCGGTGCCGTGTCGATGTCGCTGGGTGAGTACGTGTCGGTCTCCAGCCAGCGCGACAGCGAGCGCGCGGAGATCAGACAGGAGACACAGGAACTCGCTGACAACCCGGGCGCTGAACTCACCGAGCTGACGGCTCTATACGAAGCCAAGGGCCTCTCCCCCGCGACCGCCCGCAGTGTCGCCACAGAGCTGACCGCCCGTGGTGCCCTGAACGCCCATCTGGACGCCGAACTGCATATCGACCCATCCGACCTCGCCAGCCCGATCCAGGCCGCCGGCGCCTCGGCGCTGTCCTTCGTCTCCGGTGCGCTGCTGCCGATGCTCGCCATCTTGCTGCCTCCAGCTGGCCTTCGGGTTCCCGTGACTTTCGCCGCGGTCCTAGTCGCTCTTGCCCTGACCGGCGCCCTCAGCGCGCACCTGGGCGGCAGCAACGTCCGCCGTGCCGTCCTGCGCGTCGTCATCGGCGGAGCGCTCGGCCTGGCGTTCACCTATGGCATCGGGCGCCTGTTCGGCACTGCCATCGGCTAATCGCCGTAGCCGCGCGGAGCGGTGCGCTTCTACCGGTGGTCGCTCAGCTTGGCGAGCTTGCCGCCGAGCACCAGTTGCTGATGCGCCCCGGAGGCGCCCGCGTCTGGAAACGCCCACTGGATCGCCGCTATCTCGGGCTGCCGACTGGGATGCTGTCGATCCTTGACAAGTCCGTGTCTGAGCAGAACGCACTGATCATCAGCGCATTGTTAATCGACAAGGGCGCGGTCGACGTGCCGATCGGACCAGTCCCGACGCTGCTCAATCGCGGCAGCCCCGTCGTGATCTCCGGGATGCCGACGTTTGAGTCGTGGGAGCCTGCGTCGCCCGGTCCGGGGCGGATCCCCGCCTACCGCACCGACACCGGCGCGTTGTTGACCGCCGAGGCGTTCGGTGCGAGCACCCTGATCTACGCCGAAGTCGGCCTCCGCTTGTTCGAGCGCCGCCTCCTCAACCAGGACGCCTTGGCGCTCGTACCGCCGACGGGAACGACTGAACCGCACAACCACCGCCGACAGTCCGCTGCCGCGCCTGGCACGCCGGGTCAGCGCGGCGTCGCCTGAGGGGAGAAACACGAGATGATCCATCTCGGCGCACACCATGCATAGCGGCCCAGGGTCGTCCATGGTCAACAGCTCACCGGTCCTGCCACACGAGCTGCAAGTCCAGTCTTTGATCGGCAAGATGACGACAAGCTCGCTCCGGGTGCTAGCCACAACGAGAAATTACAGCTCCAACGACGGCAGGTCGATCGGTCCGATGTGGGCGACATCATTTGAGGCCGTGGGTACTGCCGCCGGCGAAAAGTCTCAACCAGCCCTCTGGTCCGAGCTCAGCGGCCCGTCGTCGAGCGCTCCCGAATACTTGCTCCTTGACGCGATCGCCGCCGGCGAGCTCGACGAGCACCTAGTCGCGCTTGCGGACGCCGTCCACGCACGCCGCGCACTCCTGCACACCGTCCGCTCCGCGAATGCGCTCGCCGAGCTCTGTATCGGCGATCCCGTCCGCATCAACCGCAACGTCCGACCCGTCTACCTACACGGCGAACACGGCGTGATCGTTGACCTCCACGACCACGCCGTCACAGTGCGCCTACGACGTCCCATCGGGCGCTTCCGCGGCGGCGAGCTCCGCTGCCCACCGCTCGCGCTCGACAAACTCGACCGGCTCACCTGGCAGCCAGCATCCTGAACTCGTTCGAATCGCATCCGATCATGCCGACCGAGAGTGTCGGTTCTCGATCGAAGCGGTTACGTGCGCGACTCATTTCTGCGCCTACCTGACTGCCGCTGTGTGCTGCATCCAGCTTGCCCACCGTAGTCGCGGTCTTCGCCGCCACCACCCGCCGGAACGCTGGATAGCCCAGCGGGGCGAGGCGTGCCGGGGATGTCACTTGGGGATATGCAGGCCGTGGAAGCCGATGCTGCGCGGCCGGCCGCCGGTCGGCGTGTAGCTCACCCACAGCCTTAGCGTCACCCGATAGGTGTGGTGGTGCACGAGCCGTGTGCCTCGCTTGTTGGGTCTGATCGTGAGGCGAAGGGTCCTCGCCCGGGGCGCCGTCGTGTGGCGACGCGCGAAGACGAACCTGCCCGGCGCTGGTTGCAGTAGCGCGGAGGCCCGTGCGAGGTTGTCCTTCCATGCGGTCACGAGCACGTCGATCGTGCCCGGTCCGTCAACGGTGACGCTAAGGGTGATTGCCCCGTCGCGGTGGGTCGTGATGTGGGCGACCGTGGGCGGGCGGAGGAGCTGGCGGTGCTTTTGGTGGCCAAGTGGTGCTGTGATCGGAGGGCGCTGACCGGTCGGTGGCTCAGGGCCGCCGCGGGTGCCGCCAGGCTGCGCGGGCAAGGGGTTGGGGCCGATCTGCCGTACCCGGGAGTTGCCGGTGTCGGCGACAACGAGCAGCGCGCCGCGGGTTACGGTCACCGCGGCCGGATTGGCAAACTTTGTCTGGTTGGCAAACTGGCCGTCGCCGTTGAACCCCCCCTGCGGGGCGCCGCCTGAGACCAGGCCGCCGAGATCGTCGATCACGTTGCCCGTCGAGGGGTTGTCCTTCGAGGGGACGTATGCCCGGATCAGGTTGTTGCCGGTGTCGGCGAAGATCACGTCGCCGTTGAGCGCGACGGACAGGCCCTTCGGCTGGTTGATCTGCACCTTCGTGCCGCGGAGCAACGTTCCGAAGTCGGGGTCAGTGTTGCCGTTGTAGCCGCTGGTTCCGGTGCCGACGACGGGTGTGACTTGCCCGCTGGCAATGTTTACCTGAATGAGATAATCGGCGTTGTTGGTCGGGGCGAGACTGCCGGTGGCCGTGGATGTGTTGGTCGCGGCGTAGAGGTTGCCGTCCGCATCCCCGACCACGCTGACGACGTCGTAGCTCCCGGGCTTCGGCCCGATGGTGGTGATGGTGCCGTCGGGAAGCACCTCGCGGATGCCGCGGACGCCGTCGGCGATGAAGAGCTCGCCGCTCGGGCTGGCCCACACGCCGGACGGGTCGCTGAGCGCAGCAGCGGTGGCCTGCCCGCCGTCGCCGCAGGCAGCGGTCGGGGTGCTGCAGGACGCGCCGCTGCCCGCCACTGTCGTGATCGTCCCGGAGGGATCGATCCGACGAACCCGGTGAAGGGCGGGGTCGGCGATGTATAGCGACCCGTCCAGGCCGATGGCGAGTCCTTCGGGCCTTCCGAGCAGCGCCTGGGTGGCCGCGCCGCCATCCCCACACGCTTCGGCGGCGGACGTGCAGTGTACGCCGGGGGTCCCAGCGACAATCGCGTTGTCGGCGGGGTCAGCGAAGAACCCAACCTGCCGGACCGTGCCGTCGGTCAGGCCGACGTAGTAGCCTGGTCGCGTCCCGGCGCTCACGGGGGTCGACCAGGTGGGAGGGACCGCGGGTACGACGGAGATTGGGGAGATCGGGGCGCCGTTGTTCAGCTTCGTGGCGTCAAACAGCGTCGAGGTCTGGGTCACGCAGGCGTCCAGCGCCACCGCGGTGCACGCAGCGGGAAGTTTCAACGTTCCCGATGGCAGGAGCTGGCCCTGGCAGCCGTGGGCGGCGCTAGGAGGCGTCCCGTTCGGGCAGGCGGCAACGTCCGTGAACTGCCCCTCGGTCAGGGTGGTGCTGGTGAATGGCACGGGCCCGTAACTCTCCTGCGAGCCGAGGGCCAGCGGCCATTGCGGCTGCGTGCTTCCCCGGGGCGTGCAATTGGCGTCGGAGGGATTCCCGCTGGCATCACTCCCGCAGTACAGCCAAGCCCCCTTGAAGGATGCGTCCTGCAGAGTCGTCACGCCCGACAGCTGCGCCCCGGGGAGAAAGGCGTTTGTGAACGAGACGTGGGTCAGCGTTGCGCCGGTGAAGTTGCAGGCGATGCACTGGGCGTTGTCGAACTTCGCGCCCGTGAGAACAGCGCTTGTCAAATTGAACCCGCCCGCGCCGTCCTCGCTTCCGCCGAGCACCGCACCGACGAAATCCGCCCCGCTCAGGTCCGTGGCTTGGTCAAATGCTTCGCCGTCACCGTAGATGTGAGCGCCGTTGAAACTCGTGCCGGTCGCGGTCACCGAGTTGAAGTCGGTATCGTCCGCCAGGGCGTCGTCGAACTGGGCGCCGGAGAGGTCGTCGCCCTGAAAGCTCGCGTGGCTGACGTCGGCATCGACGAAAGTAGCCTCCTCGAGGTTGGTGACCGGGGAGCTCTGCGTTGCCTGGGCGAATGTGGCGTTGGTCAGGTTGGCGTCGTCGAACGACGCCCCCGGTGCAACCGCGCTCTGGAACTGCGCGTTCGCAAGATCCGCCAGCTGGAAGCTCGTGCCCTGCAGTGAGGCGCCGTTGAACTTGGTCTGCTCGAGGTCGGCGGGGAACCCGATGAAGCTCGCGCCGGCCAGGTCGACGCCGGCCAGGTCGGCGCCCGCGAGCACCGCGTGGTTGACGGCGGTAACGAGGAACCGAGCGGCGCCGTAGTCGACGGTCGCGCCATCGACGACCGTGAGCAGGTGGATGAGGTCGAGCGGCGCCGTGCTTCCGGGCAGCAGCGCGCTGTTCTCGCAGCCCGGGACGAGCAGGTCGGCCTTGACCGGGGTGAGCGGCGTGTGCGTGAGGTCGATGTCGCGGAACACCGTGCAGGAACCGTTGAACCGCCCTACACGTACGTTCGCGAGCGTCGGCGGCGACGACTCCTGCAAGGAGGTCAGCTGGGCGCCCCGCAGGTCAGCGCCGGTGAAGTCCGCGCCGCTCACGTCAGTTTTGTTCAGGGAGGCGCCAGGCAGTTGGGCGCCGCTGAAGTTCCACCCGGCGAAGCTTCCGTTCAGAGTCGCTCCGTTTATGGTGGCGCCGCTGAGATCGTGCTGGTAGCCGACGTTGGGGTCGGGCTGGCCGGGGCTGAGCGATAGGTTGTCGGGCAGCACGCAGCCTGGGCAGCCGTGCTGTGAGTCGAGCACCTGCTGAGCGGTGACTACGTCCGCTTCGGTGGTCTGCCAGTCCGGTCGTCCCGGGAACAGCACCGGGGCGGGATCCCCGGCCCCCACGTTTTGACCTCCCCAGGCCGATACGAGCCCGGCGGGAGTATCGTGGAGGAGCACCGCGGAACCGGGCGCGACCGAAACCGAGGTTGGATGCGACATCACCTTATCGGCGCCCTGGGTGGTGCCCGCGCACGAATCGGCTCCGGTCCACGTGTCGCCCGCCGGGATGACGACGACGTTCGCTTCCGTCCCGCTGGGGTCCAGCGGTCGCGCGAAGACCGCGCCCCCGAACCGCGGGGCGGGCGGCGTCGCCATGCGCAGGCAGTCGGGTCCATCCGGGAGTCCGACCGCGACCGTGTCCGGCCCGCACCGGATCCCGTCACCGTCGAGGCAGAAGTCGGGCCCGGAGCTCTGATCGGCGGTGATGAAGCTCTGGTTGACGTCGGACCCGTCGAGGTTCGCGCGGCCGATCGTGCCGCCGTCGCACCCCGACGGCGTCGGAGCATGGCAGTCGAACTGATTTGCCCAGTACACGTGGCCGTAGTCGACCGCGATGCCGAAGGGCTCGTATGCCCCGGTGATGAAGCTGTGGTCGACGTCGGTGCCGTCGACGTTCGCTCGTCCGATCGTGCCGAAATTGGTATTGTTCACGACTTCTTCTGACCAGTAGAGGTGCTGACCATCGGTCGCGATCCCCGCGATGCCCGGAAAAGTGCCGGGGATCCGGATGAAGCTGTTGTCGACGCCGCTGCCGTCGAGGTTCGCCCGTCCGATCGTGTTGCTGGCGCCGTCGGACCAATAGAGGTGTGAGTTGTCGACCGCCAGCCCGCTGACCCCCTGGTTGAACGGAAGCACGATGAAGCTGTTGTCGACGCCGCTGCCGTCGAGATTGGCTCGACCGATGAAGTTGCCCAAGCCCCAGTAGATGTGTTTGTCGTCGACCGCGAGGTTGTTCGCCCCTTCGGAAGGCTGAATGAAATGCTCATTGACCCCGGTGCCGTCGAGATTGGCTCGGCCGATCGTGACCCCGGTCGTCCAGTAGAGGTGCCGCAGATCGACTGCCACCTCGAGATTCAGCTGCCCGGCGCCGGTTCCGGTGATGAAGCTCTGGTTGACGTTCGCCGAATCGCCGTCGACCGTGTCGCTGCCGATTGACCCAACCTGCGGGTTGTCCCAGAATATGAATGGTGGCAAGGAGAACACCCACGCCGCCCCCGTAAACCCGTTGTCGTTGGGGCCGCCGATCAGCGCCGTGTCCTCGTCCCCCGACAGCGTCACGCTCTCCCCCAAGGAGCTCGGCGCGCTCTCGCCGGTGGCGGTCAACTTCGGCCCGTGCTGGGTCCAGGCGCCGGCCGAGAGCGTGAACGTCCACGCCGCCCCCGAGCCGTCGCGGGGACCGCCGATCAGCGCCGTGCCCGCATCCGTCGACAGCGACACGCTCTGGCCGAACATGCCCTGGCCGCTCTCATCGCTCGCGGTCAGCTTTGATCCCTGCTGCGTCCAGCGGCCCAAGCGTTTGAACACCCACGCCGCTCCCACGCCGCCGTTATCTAAGCTGCCGCCGATCAGCGCCGTGCCCCCGTCGCCCGACAGCGCCACGCTGGAGCCGAAGTTGCCCTGGCCGCTCTCGTCGGTAGCGGTGAGCTTCGAGCCCTGCTGGGTCCACGTGCCGTTCGAGCTCGCGAACGCCCACGCCGCCCCCACCCCTCCGTTATCGCCGAGGCCGCCGATCAGCGCCGTGTTCCCGTCCCCTGAGAGCGCCACGCTTTGGCCGAAGCTCCCAGGGCCACTCTCGTCGCGCGCGGTGAGCTTTGGTCCCTGCTGGGTCCAGGTGCTCTCCGAACGATCAAACACCCACGCCGCCCCCACACTGTCTTGGTCGTCCTCGCCACCGATCAGCGCCGTACTCCCATCGGCAGACAGCGCCACGCTCTGGCCGAAGCGGGCCCCGATCGGGCCCTGCTCGTCGCTGGCAGTGAGCATTGGCCCCTGCTGCGTCCACGTGCTCCCCGAGCGAGTGAACACCCACGCTGCCCCCACATGCCTGTTTACCGACGATCTGCCCACGGCGTCCGGGC
This sequence comes from uncultured Solirubrobacterales bacterium, assembly GCA_963810015.1. Taxonomy (GTDB): domain Bacteria; phylum Actinomycetota; class Thermoleophilia; order Solirubrobacterales; family Solirubrobacteraceae; genus Palsa-465. The sequence goes on along the minus strand of CAWEMC010000018.1, from coordinate 131,383 downwards.
CGCCGATCAGCGCCGTGTTCCCATCTCCCGACAACGCCACGCTCGCGCCGAATTCCACCTCGTTCCCATCACCGGCGGTCAGCTTCGGCCCCTGCTGGATCCAGATGCCTCCCGAGCGCACGAACACCCACGCCGCCCCAACGGTTTGATTGTCGAACTCACCGCCGATCAGCGCCGTGTTCCCGTCGGCGGATACGGCCACGCTGGTCCCGAACCCGCCCTCGCCGCTCTCGTCGCTAGCGGTCAGCTTCGACCCCTGCTGGATGAACGGGTCGATCAGTAGCGGGTACCGGGCGCCGCGGTCAGCAACCTTCAGCATCAGCCGCGAGTGCGACAACGACAGCCACGCCCGCAACCGGCGCCCACGCGCGTCTCGCGCGACCAGCCCGCCGTAGCGCAGCGCTACCCGCCCGGAACGCGCGACAAAGCCCACTCCCGAACCGCGCAGCCGCGCGCGCAGCCCCCCGACCGCTAGCGCCAGCGTCACCGCGCCCGAGTGGCCGGGTAGGCGGCGCGCCATGGTGAAGCCCTGTTCCACGCCGAGCGGGCCCGCCGCATACCACTCCCGTACCCCGCGCCCGCGCGGGTACACCACCCGCTGAGCGCGTACGGTTGGCGTTACCTCGGCCAGCTGACGCATACGACCGGGCCGGCCAACCGCCAGGAGCCCGAGCGCCAGGCGCGCGCCATCGCCATCGACGCTGATCCCTCCGCGACCAAGCGCCGCCGTGACGCGCCCACCGGCAAGTCGATAGCCAGCCGTCCGGCGCGTGGGGGCAAACCGCCTGTCCGCCGCGCCGACCGTCGAGGAGATCACCGACTGCGCCTGCGCCGACAAGCGCGATAGCTCACCCGAACCGCGTGCGCTGATCGCGGCTTGCGTCGCCGCGGAGCCGGCCGGCGCTGCCGGGTGGCGGTGCGCATGCGCCGCCCACAGCGCCGTCAGCGCCACTCCGGCAAGGACGAGCAACGCGATTGGCCGCCACCACCGGTTAACGCCATGCGCCCTCATCCCGACCAGTTCGTCAGCGCTTGTGGTGCTGCTTGGGCTTGTGGTGCGGCTTGTGCTTGTGGTGCGGCTTGTGCTTGTGCCGGTGTTTGGGTTTGAGCGCCTTCGGCCGCCCGAGTGTGGTGACCTCGGTAGGGTCGAACCGGCTGAGCGACGGTTCGAAGACGCCGAGCGCGGGGTCGGTCTGGGGCTGCCCGGTCGCGATCTCGACGAGCGGATTGTAGTTGGCGGCGTAGATGCTGCGCCAATAGTCGACCGCGAGGTGCGGCACGTTCACGCCCGGGCTGTGGGTGTCGAGCACCGCGCCCGCGCTCGAGTACACGTCGACGTGATAGTCGACTGCCGACGAGCCGTCTCCGGTGTAGTACAGAACGTACATCTGCCCGACGCCGTCGACCGCGAGGTCCAGATAGGTACCGGGGGAGACCAGCGGCAGCGTGAACTGCCCCTGCCCCGAGGCGCCCCGCCGCGGCGCGGGCTTCCCCTTGCGGCCCAGCAGCGCCCGCCGCGTCACCGACATCTCGAAGTACGCCGACGGGGCTCCGTTCAGATCAAACGCCGCGATCCGCGCGCCTGCCGCCTCGAAGGCTCCCACCTCGAGCACCAGCACCGTCCCACCTGTCGTTATCGCGACCGCGGTCGGCGAGTTCAACAATCCGATCTGCGTACCGGCGCCGGCGGTGTAGGCGGCCAGCGGCGCCTGCGACGTGTCCGTGTGGAACGGGACCAGCTGCCCGAACCTGCCCGTGGTGGTGTGGATCACCACCACGCTTCCCGAGGAGTGCAGGGCGGCCGCCGACACCGGCAGCAGGAACGTCCCGTAGGAGACGTTCGAATCCCACGTCGGTGCGCCCGTCGTCGGATCCAGCGACACCTTGCGCACGTGGTAGGCCACCGTGCTCGGATCCGGCTCCAGCAGCACGTGGTTGCCCTCATCGGCCTTGTCCGCGAACGAGTCGAACAGCAGGAACGGACGCCGAACATACCCCTCGTTCGTCGCGGGGCCGAGCGAAATCGTCGCGCCGTTCTGCGCGACCGGCACCCCCCGCACATAGAAGCGGTCGCCCTGCTCCCACACCACGCCCGCGACCCCCGCCAGCGTCGAGATAGTCGTCCCGGTCACCTGCTGGATCTTTTGGCTGCTCATCACCGTGCCCGAATCGGTGATCGCGTTAGACCACGTATATCCCCCCGCGGCCGAGCTGTAGGCCGTCGTATCGGCCCGCTTGAACACCGTCGAGGCGTCGATCGTCGCCGGGAGCTCCGTGATCGTGATCGGAACGGCCGACGCCGGATTGGCCGGATCGTTGTTGGTGAACTGCGCCGAGACACCGGTGCCCACCTGCGCCCCGGCGGAATTCGAGAACGTCACAGTCCACTGGATCAGCAGCCCGCCGAACGGCGCGGTCACCGCCAACACCAACGGGTCGGACTGAATCCTTCCGCCCTCGTTGATCGTGCCGGTGACCGGGTCCAGCACCACCGCGCCATCGACCTTCGGCGACAGCGCCCACGAGGTCGCCGTCTTCGGGAACGTCGCGTCCTGAGGATCGTGATTGATCGTGATCGTCGCCGGATACGTCACCGTCACCTCGTTCTCGATCACCCACGGCGCGACCGCCGTCTCGATACACACCTCCGCCAACGTGACCGCATCCCCCACCGCCTCAATCACCGCGAGCACTTGACCGATCACGGGGAGCGCGTCGACAATCTTCTCCGCCGCCTCCAAGCCGGCAAGCCACCCAGAAAATCTGCCGACAGCCTCCAGGACGAGACGCTCGAGCCCGATGAGGATCTTGGGCGAGAACAGCAGCTTCGGGAGCACGGTCGCCATCGCCAGCAGAATGCTCCAGATATTCTCGGTGCTGCCACCGTTGGCGCTGACGCTCGCGTACGTCTCAGCGCCGCCGGCGACCGCTACCGCGAGGGACTCCCCCGTCACTAGGGGCAAAGTCGGCTGGAGGATCGCCTCGAACATCTGCTTGTCCTCGACCAGGAAGCCGGTGAGGAGCCCCTTCGCAGTGCCCCACGCGGCGGCGACGTCGATGTCGGTGGCGAGCGCGAGCGCGCTCAGGCCGATCGTGAAGATCCCGGTGGTGAGCGATGGGAACAACACCTCGTCTTGGGGAGCGATCTGGCCCGGGTACGCGTCACTCGGGAAGTACTGTCGCCACCCGCCGTCGAGGAGGTTCGACCCCAGCCCACAGAACAGGATCCGCGCCGTGTGGGCACCCTCCGGGAAATCGAGCGTGACATCGATGCTGTTCGTGTCCCACAGCGGCACCCCGAGGACCGTGAAGACCTGCGGCAGCAGCCCGAGCGACTGCGAGTACTTGGTGTCGGGCCACTTCGGGCTCGGGTTGGCCGACAGGTTCTCGTTGTTCGCGCCCAGGTACTGGACGTACACCCACACCCAGCGCACGAAGTTGTTGTACAGCTTGAGCGGGACCTGACCATTGGCATAGCCGCCGTTGACGACCGTCTGGGTTCCGTACCAAAACCCCGGGTTCTTGACGTTGATGCTGATCCCGCTGCCCGCCTTCAGCGCCTGCGAGTACGGCTGGGCCTGCGCCATCACCCCCTGCTCCTGCACCCAGGTCTGCGTCGACGCGGAAGCATCCTGCTCGAGCGGCGTGTCGATCACGGCCCCGAGACTGGCGGTATCGCGCACGCCGACGATCCCGGCGGACACGGCGGACTTCAGCGACTGCCGCAGCCCGGCGTCGGGGCTCAGCTGGTAGGTGTTGAACGTCGAGGTCACACTCCCCGACCACCTTTCCGTCCTTGAGGACCGGAACCGTGATCTGCGTCGGAGTCCCGTCCGGGTCCTCGGCGACGCCCATCGACGCGAAGTCCTTGCCCTGCTGCTGCATCTGCTCGATGTAGCGCGCCAGTGACCCCACCGCCGGCGTCTGCCCGAGCAGTGCCTTGGTCGTCGTGGTATTGGTGCTGTTGATCGTCGCGATGTTCGGGTGATGGAGCGCCAGGGCGACCGCGGTCGCGTCGGCATCGCCGATCGTCTCGAGCTGCGCCACGTCCCGCGCCGTTCGGATCTGGGAGGGCTTCAGGCCGAGCGCGTCGAGGCGAGGGGACAAGCTCAGGGCGTGGCCGAAGGACCCCTTCAGTCGCTGCTTCGCTTTCGCGTCGGCGATCGTCGCCGCCCGCGGCACGTACCACATGTGCCCGACGACCACCTCGCGTCGCCCCCGCTTCCCGTACACCGAGATCAAGATGCTGCGATGCGACGGCAGCCGCACGCCCGAGGCGTAATGCGTCAGCTTCGAGAGGTCGGCGCTCCGCCACAGCCCCCCCTGCCGCGTCAACGCCTCCCGCGAGGCCTTCGTCTGCCGTGCCAGCGGGATCCGCTCGCCGTTCGCCACCAACGTCAGCCCCGACACCCCCCGCATATGCCCGAACACGAAATGCAAGTCCGTCGTCTCCATCCGGCGCGGTCCGCGCTTCGCCGCCGGCCTGGCGGACGCCTTCTCACCCGGAAACCCCACCCCAAGCGCGACCGCCGACCCCAACCCGGCCTTCAGTACAGACCGCCGGCCCACGGGCATCTCCCACAGCTCCCCCAGCAGCGACCGGCTCTCGTTGTCCAACTCGACGTGCTCGTCGCTCATCAGCCTCTCCTCGACTCGCTCTAGGTGATCGATGCTCCCCCGCCGACGGCCGAGCCCCCGCGGCGACACTCCGGCCACTACACGACGGCCGTCAAACTGCTGCGATTGGTCAGGACCCAACGTCAAGATCGCGTCGGGTGATTCGTGCCGCGCGCCGGCAATGTGCACAGCAACGGGATCAACATCAAACTCCGTGAACTCGATGGTCGAGCCGACCATACGCACAAAAAGCCCAGAGTTCATGAGTGGTGACTACTCATCTTTTGGCGCCCCCGAAGATGAGTAGTCGCCACTCATGACGCGGCGACGGCGTTGCTGGATACTGGCCCGGTGGACGACGCGCGCGCCTCCGGTGGCCCTCAGACGAAGGTGCTGACGCTCGAGATCGACGCCGGCAGCGACCCGATCGCCGGGCGCGTCAGCGAGGACGGGGCGCCCGCGGAGCCGTTCTTCGGCTGGCTCGGGCTGGCGCGAGCGCTAGAGCGGGCGCTCGAGCACGCCAAACCGCCGCCCGGTCTCTGACGCTGCGCCCGATTCGAGCGCGCCGGCGAGCTCCCGTCGCGACCGGATGCCGAGCTTGTGGTAGCAGCTGGCGAGATGGTTCTCGACCGTGCGCACGGTGACGAACAGCGCAGCGGCGATCTCCCGGTTGGGATGACCTTGCGTGGCCAGCATGGCGACGCGCCACTCCGCGGCGGTCAGCGATTCCACGCCGGCGAACTGCAGGCGGCGCGGCCTCGCGCCCGCCGCCGCCAGCTCCACCCGCGCACGCTCGGCGAGCGCGGTCGCGCCCAACCCGCGGGCCTGCTCGATCGCCGCCATGAGCGGCTCTCGGGCCTGCGCGCGCCGCCCCTCGCGCCGCAGCGCGGCGCCGAGATCTTGAAGCGCTCGGGCGTGATCGAGTCTGGCCGGCGATTCCGACAGGAGCGTCGCACCGCGCCCGAGTAGCTCTATGCCCCCGGCGCCGCCGGTCACGAGCCCCTGGCTGCAGAGCGCGATTCCCCTGGCCGACGGGATATCCCAGCGGCGGGTTAGCTCTAGCTGCTCGGCGGCCAGCTGGCCCGCCAGCCCCTGGTTGCCGAGCGCGAGTGCGGCCTTGACCGCGTCGTAGCGCCATGGGAAGCGCATGTGCTTTGCGCCCAGGGCCTGCTCGCGGGAGCGCAACTCGAGCAGATCCGCGAGCGCGTCATCGGGGCGTCCTTGCGCGAGCCGCAGGCGCGCGCCGGCGACGAAAGGCATCCCGGCGTAGGTCCCGGTCGGCAGACCGGCACCCACCTGGGTGTTGGCGATCGCCTCCTCGGCCCGCTCGAGCTCGGAGCGCTCGACCAGCACCGCGCCCACATACGCCCAATACTGAACACCGAGCGCGGAGCTGCCGCTGTGGTTGACCATCTGCAGGATCTCGCGCGAGAGCGCCTCCGCCTCGAGCAGCGTCCCCGCTCGCCACGCCATCACCGCCCGCAAACCGGTCAGCGTCGCCAACCCCAACAGCGAACCCTGCTCGCGCGCCAAAGCGACCGCCGCCTCAAGCGGCCCGGCCGCTTCCTCGAACCGGTCGCCGTCGATCAATACCGCGACCGCGTGGTTGAACGCGACCGACATCGGCCCCTCCGCCCGCAGCAGCCGTCCGCCCCCAAGCGCCCGCAGCGCGAACTCGGCCGCCTCGCCAATCCAGCCCTCGAGCCAGCGCTTGCCCGCGATCTCGGCCAACACCGCCGGCTCCCCCGGATCCTCACCGGAAACCCCGGTGTGCGCCTCCAACTCCAAAAGCGCCCCCGGCGCGACCGGAGGCACGAGCACTCCGATCGCCGCCTCGTCCGCCAGCAAACGCAGTGCCTGCGCACGCTCCCCCTCGCCGAGCGCGGCGCGCTCACGGGCGAGCACGCCGGCGGCACCCGCGAAATCCCCCATGTACATCCTGGCGCGCGCGGCCAACCGCACCCGCTCGCAACGCACCCGCGGATCGGCGCTACCCGCAGCCGCGCGCTCCAGATGCTCGCTCGCCACCGATAGGTCGCCGCCCGCCAGGGCCTCCGCCGCCCCCAGCTCGCCGAGCACATCGGCGAGCTGATCCGGCGCCGGCGGCTCGGCCAGAGCCCGGTCCAGAAACCGCCGCGCCAACTCGGCCGCGCCCCGAGACAGCGCGGCCGCAGCCGCTTGGCGCAACACATCGACGGCCCGCGCGTCGCCGGCCGGCTCTGAGAGGAGCAGATGCGCCGCCACCCGCTCAGCCGGCTCCCCAGGTGCCATCAACACGGCCGCCGCGCGCGCGTGCAGTCGCGAGCGCGACCCGGAGTGAAGCTGGCCATACACCGCCTGGCGCGCGATCGGATGCACAAACCGAAGCGGACGACCCCGATCCAGCACGTTCGCGTCCTCGAGCGCATCCGCCGCCAAGCCAACCTCCTCGATCGACAGCTCGCAAAGCGCCGCCACATGACGAACCTCCGCCTGCGAATCGAGCACAGCTACCGCATCCGCCACCGGCACCGCCGCCGCAGGCAGACGCGCCAAACGCAACAGCACCGAGCGCGCCACCGTCTCCGGCCCAAGCCGCGACACCACCTCCACCGCCGCCGGACCCGACTGCACACGATCCGCGAGCAGCGCGTCCGCCAACGCCCCCAACAAAAACGCGTTGCCGCCAGTCGCCTCGACACACGCAGCCGCGAGCCGCGGATCCCAAGCCCCGCCCAACCGCTCTGCCAACAACGCCGACGCCGCCTCAGAGTCAAGCGGCCCGAGCCGCACCAAACCCGGCCCAGCCCGCTCCCGTAAACGCGCCAACAACCCAGCCGCCTCGTCGGCAGCAGGCTCAGCCGGCCGCGCGGCCACCACCAGCCCGACCGGCAGCTCCTCCAACCTCGCCGCCAGGTAGTCCAGAAACCGCAGCGACACCGCATCCGCCCAATGCGCATCATCGACAAACAGCACCAAGCGCCCCCGCTCTGCCAGACCCGCCGTCAACCAGTACAACCCGTGCACGACCGGAAACGGAGAGTCAGGAAACCCCGCCGCCCCGCCACGCGACCGATCCTCCCCCAGCACCACACCCGCCAGCGCCGCCGCGCCACCCAACAACCGGTCGCGGTCATCGGGTGCCATGTCCTTCACCGCGCGCTCGAACAGCTGCCGCGTAACGCCGAAAGCGAACTCGCGCTCCAACTCCTGCCCCGACGCCCACAAAACCCGACCCTCGTCCCCCCGCAGACGCGCGCGTGCCGCCCCCAACAAACTCGTCTTCCCAGCCCCAGCATGCCCCTCCACAAACACCAGCGACCCCGCCCCACCCACCACCGCAGCCAACTCGGCCTCCCGACCAAACAGCGACCGCAGACGCCGCATGAGAAGGACCTTACAGATCCAGTAGACCAGAGCAATCCCGCCGGGTATAGCATTCGATGTCGCGCGGCGAGGGGGCCGGGAGCGGGCGAGGCAGAACAGAGGAGTGAGCCATGAGACGCGTCTGCAATTCCAGGTTTCTTCGGAACCAGACCGTCGTGGTCGTCGTGCTGTTGCTGGCGATGGCGCTGCTCAGCGGGACCGCTGCCGCTTCAGCGCCCTTGGGTTCGATCACTGAGTTCGAGACGACGAACCCCGAGACCGGAACGCAGCCATCCGGGATCGCGACCGGGCCTGACCAGAACATCTGGTTCGCGGACGATGACGGGGCTACCGGCGATCGAGCGCGTGACGCCGAGCGGGCAGATGACGAGGTTTACGGCCGGCCTCACTCCAAGCAGCCGGCCGCTCGCGATCGCGCAGGGACCCGACGGCAATATGTGGTTCACCGATAGCGGCACCGAGAAGATCGGGCGGATCACGCCGAGCGGCCAGATCACCGAGTACTCCGCCGGACTCAACCCCGGTGCGTCTCCGGAGGGGATCACGCCGGGAGCCGACGGAAACGTGTGGTTCACTGACGACGGCACGACAAAGGCGATCGGGAGGATCACCCCGAGCGGACAGATCACCGAGTACTCCGCCGGGCTGAACGCTGTCGCCTCGCCAAACGGCATCGCCGAAGGTGCCGACGGAAACGTGTGGTTCACCGACGATGGCACGAGAACAGCGATTGGCCGGATCACGCCGAGCGGCCAGATTTCCGAGTACTCGAGAGGGCTAGAGGCGGGTGATAGCCCCCAAGGGATCGCCCCAGGCCCCGACGGCAACCTGTGGTTCGCGGATCAGGAGCCGGCCATCGGGCGGATCACCCCGGACGGCCAGATCACCGAGTACTCGGCTGGCTTGAACGCGGGTGCGGGGCCCGTTGCGATCGCGCCGGGACCGGACGGGCAGATGTGGTTCGCCGACATGGGGCAAGTGCCAGCGATCGGGCGCGTCACGATGGCGGGACAGATCAACGAGTTTTCCGCGGGGCTGAGGGCCAATAGTTTCTTGACCTCGATCACCCCGGGGTCGGACGGGAACATGTGGTTCGGCGACGACATAACGCCGGTCGGTACATCGCCGGGAGCGATCGGGCGGATCGGCACGGGGGTGGAGCCCGCAATGCTCCGCCCTCCTGCTCAATTCGGTAGCGCGATGTCCGGTAGCCCCCAGGTGTGCGGCAATGACGCCTGGGCGAACTGGGCCGGTGCACAGCCAAGCGAGACAGCGTTCCCGTTCGACGGCTTCGATTGGACGATCGAGGGCAACGTGATCAGCGGGGCGACGGGCGCGAGCTACACCCCGACTGACACAGATGTGTTCGGGATGCTGAGCTGTCAGCTCACGGTCACCTACCCGCTGCCGCTGCTGGTGACGGTCTCAGCCACGAGCCCAAGCGTCCCGATCACCAGCTCGAGTTCCGAGGCCGTGCAGCGACAGATCGGTGGCAAGGGCAAGGTGCAACGCCTGACCTGCAAGGTCTCGAGCGCCGGACACGGCAAGACTCGCCGGACCACGCGGAGCTGCACGGCCGTAGAACTCGCACGCCTTCCCGGCAGAGGAGACGCTTTGCAAGCGACGCTCAGTCGCGATCGCAAGGTCTACGCCACCGGCACGGCCAGCCCAACCCAGCGACACAGGTTCAAGGCGGTCCTCAAGGATCGGCGTGCGCTTCCATTCGGCAGGTATGAGCTGACACTCCGTTCGCATCGAGGGCGCCACCGGCGGACAGAGCACGAGCAGATCACGATCACCTGACGGGACGCCGAAGCCGGAGCCAGCAGTGTCACCCTCGCGCTCCGCGCGTCTCGGTGATCGCCGTGCCTCAGCCGGTAAGCGCTTTGATCACATCGCCTGAATGTGTGATGGGCAGCCGGTTGCCCTCTAACTCGACCCCATCGCCGCTAGCCGTATCGACCAGTTCGAGGATGCGCACGTTGAAGCGTTGATGGACCTTGATCTCCAGATCGCTGCGCGGAAGCTTGAACAGCAGCGCCCGCGGCTCTGACCGCCTGGAGGGCGCGTCGAAGCCGTACACGTTCTCGGCCGAGACGCCGACGAGCATGCTCGCGGGCAGACCCGACGCGTGATCCGCGGCTCGCTGTCCGGCAAGCGAGCCTGCGGCCACACCGACGTCGGAGCCGATGCTGCCGCCCAAGCGGCCGCCCGCGTCACCGCCGACCAAACCTCCAGCAAAGAGTCCGCCTGTGTGCCCTCGAGGATTGAACTGACCCACCGCTATCAGTTCGTCCTGCACGCCCAGAGCCCGAAGTGCGCGTTGCGCCAGGTCCACCATCGTCGCTTCAGACATATTCGCTCCTCCTCGACCCGCGGCCGATCTCAGATCTTATCCGCGGCGGCGTCCGCGTCGCGATGGGTCCTCGGAACACAAGCCGCTCCTCGTGAACAATCCGCTGATCGAGGTTGCCGAATACAGCTACTACGAATGCCCTGAGCATGCGGCCGAGTTCGAGAGGCGCAACGTCACCCACCATTACGGGCCCGATCGCCTCATCATCGGAAAGTTCTGCGCCATTGCAGCAGGCGTCGACGTTCGTGATGAACGGCGCGAACCAGCGTATGAACAGCGTTTTCACCTATGCGATCGCCGGCGGGAAACATCCGACAGCGACGGCACCACCTGGCCGAGGGATCGAGCGTGGGGTCTGCTTCGCGGCCGCGATCCGGAAGCGCCAAGCCGTCCAAGTGGTACAACGCACTGGTACAACAGGCGATGAAGCCAGCGGGTCCAGCAAGCGCGCCATCCCGAAACTTCCTGCTAATCGCCGCTTTTCCTGGAGGGTGAGCGAGGGGACTCGAACCCCCGACCGCCTGGACCACAACCAGGAGCTCTACCAGCTGAGCTACGCCCACCGCGGGGGGTCTGAATCTAGCAACGCACCGGCGCTGCGTGAAGCTCCCATCCCACGTGACGGAGGAACCCGCCTACCGCCCGAGCTTCTTGATCTTGTCGTCGGTCAGCCAGACCGTGCGGAAGTCGTCGTGCAGCGTTGCCGCCGTGCCGCTCGGGTCCATGAACATCGCGGCGCCGACGCCACCGTAGCCGCCGATCGAGAAATGGCGGCTATGGGTGTTGATGCGACCGAAGTCCCTGGAGACCGCGTCGATGAAATGCCCCCACATCTGCTTGCGCAGCGCGCCGGCGAGTTGGGTGTCCCCCACCCCGCCGACGAGATCTGACTTGTCGCTCTTGAGCCTCTGAACCTCGGAGTCCACAAACGCCTGGTCGTACGTGACGTCGAACATGTCGCGACCGGTGTCCGAGCCGGCGGTGAACACACGCGCGAACGGATTCGACTCAGTGTGGCCGTAGACGTCGTGTGCATATACCTTGGCGCCGCCGCCGAGCGCGTTCGCGAGTTGCTCCCCGAACGAGCCGGTGCCGCCGGCGCCGCCGGGCGCCACCTTGTAGTTCGCCTCAGCGTCGGACGAGGCGCCGGTGCTGCACGCGAACAGCAGCACGCGGACGTTGGGCGAGACGTTCGGCTTGATCGCCGCCGCAAAGGCCGGGATCTGCGCTGCGCGGAACCAGTGGGCACCGGTCTCGCCCTCGGGATCGAGACCGAGCGAGGTCCGCACACCGTGAGCGAAGATCGCGACGGTATCGATCACGGGGTCGGTCACCGGTCCAGGGGCGTCCTGGGCATGCGCTCGGTTGTAGGCGAGCGCGTGCAACGCCTGATGGATCGAGGTCAGCGCCTGCGCCACGTCGTCGCGGTTCTTGACTGGGACCGGGATCCCCTGTCCGAGCGTCGCCGAGTCCTTCCCCGGCGTCAGGCCAAGCGTCCCATAGGTCTTCGCGAAGTCGCTGCCGGCGGCCTTGAACTCGGCGTCGTTGACCGAGCCGGTCTCGTACGCCTCGTAGAAGGCGACCGCGATGCTCGGCTTGGACAGCACCGATTCGGCCAGGGCGGGCGTGATCGCACTCGGATCCAGACGCCACTGTGCGTCGACCTCGCGCTCGGCGGCCGCCGTCGTCTCGGCCACCTGGCGCGCGAGTGCGCGGCGGGCGACCAGCTGGCCCACGGCTCGGTTGCCGATCGTGCGCTGGAGCTGGAGCACCATTGGCAGCTCCAGCCGCGCCGCCGGCACCGCGGCGTCGCGCTCCTCCCCAGGCGCGACGCTCGGCAGTCGCTCCTGGCTCACGCCGGACATGATCCCATGCAGCAGGCGCGGATCACTTGATCTTGTCCTCGGTAGGCGCCTTCTTGCCGAGCCACTCGTAGGCCTCGATCACCTGACCCTTCGGGACCAGATCGTTTCCTTGGCCGTCCTTGCCCTGAGGACGAGCCGGGACCGCCCCGGTGTCCACGACCCGCATCGCGAACCAGATCCGCTCCTCGTTGGTCTCCGGCGCGGACATCATCTGAATCTCGGGGCCGCCGCGGAGCCAGTCGTGGACCTCCGTCTTGCGGGTCTTCAACGCGTCGAGCATGGCGGCCATGCTGTAGCCGTTGATCAGCTTGAGGAAGGCCCGCCGGTTGCCGCCGCCGAGCGTCTTCTCCTGATCATCGGTGATTATCGCCGCGCTCCGGTCGGCCGGCCAGATCAGGAAGCGCTTGTCGGGCATCGCCATCGCCACCATGCCCGAGAGTTCCGGCGCCTCGCGCAGCTGCTTGTCGGTGAGCGTGAGCGGGCCGCGCATCCGTGGCGCGAGCGCGCGCAGCGCGGCCCCGCGGCCCCAGGCTCGCAATTCCGCCACGTGGTGTGTCTGCGCTGAGACCAGATAGGCGTCGTTCTTCTCCGGCGAGCCGGCGAGCTTCTTCATGAACGTCGTCCACAGCGCGCCCGGGTCCGGCGCGCCGTCGGCGATGTAGTCGGCGAGCTTGCCCCATCCGAAGTTGTCCCCGGCGTGGTGGAAATGAGCCAGCAGCTGGACGGACTCCTTCGGCCACGGAGGAGTCGCCTGCAGCACGGCATCCGGCACCTTTCCCGCGGCGGTTTTGATCACCGACCACTGAGCGTCGGCGATCGCCTGGCGGTTGGACTCGCCGACGGTCTTGAACGCGGCCAGGATGTCCGGGTGTGCCTGCATCAGTTGCAGCGCTTCGCTGCCGTGCTCGACCGCGCCGTTGGCGGTGTTGACGATCTGAAAATCCCCCCCGGCGACTCTGATCCCGAGGCGGAGGAACGCGTCGCGTACTCCCTCGTTCTTCTCGAGCGTCTCGATGAACGACTGGAGGTGGCCACCTGAAGCCGCCATGCCACGACCCCACGTGAACCGGGCCTCGTCGTAGGCGTTGATCGAAAGCGAGCCGCCCTCATGGGCCAGCTCTTCCCACACCCACTGCTGCGCGGCCTTGCGCTTCGCCGCCAGATCGTCGTCCGGCATCGGCCCCTGGAGGTCCGCGGGCAGCGTCCTGTCGACCGTCGGATCGCCCCAGATGTAGCCCCGCACCACGCGCTTCTCGTCCTTGTTGTAGTAGCCGGAGTTGAGCTTCAGAAACGAGGTGTCGAGCTGCTGGCGGTTCTTTTGGATGGCATTGACAATTCGCTGGGCCTGCGCGCGTCGCGCGGCGTCATCGCCGCTGAGGCCCGTCGCCGGCTGCGAGAGGATCCCGCCCGTGGCCTCGTTGGTGAGCGTCGGAGGCTCCTGCGTCTGACCCTCGCCGGCTGGGTCCGGTAAGTGGACGCTCAGCCCCTGACCGGCGGCGCGGCTGGCTGCGGCGAGCAACGTCGGCCATTGCAGGACCTCGGCGTCCGCGGCGGTGTCGGGCTGCTCGTCACGCTGAAGCAGCCGACTGGGGGCATCGCCGGCGCCCTGACGCTGGACGAGCGCTCCGACGGCACGGTTGCCCGCAGTCTGCTGGAGATGCAGCACGGCCCGTGGCGTCAGCCCGGCATCGGGGAACTGGCGGAGTTCGTGGGGCGCAGCGGTGGTGCGCTCCCCGGCAGCGGCGACGTCGCCCTCGGGAACCGGCGCGAAGTCCGCGTTCGGCACCGGAGCTTGGCCTCTCAGTCGTCTCGCCGCACAACTCGAACGATGTGTTCGCCGGAGGCGATCACCTCGTCCGGCTCGATCACGATCTGGCGTCCCGCCGCCTTGGAGGCTTGCTTTCCGGTGGCGAGATCGACCTCGTAGAGTCTCAGGATCTTGACGAGCTCGACGCCCTCGAATGCGTGGACGATCGCGTACAGCTCGCCTTGGTTCAGAGAGCGCCCGGACGGCCACCCCGTGCCCAGCGCGAGTGCCGTGCCGCCGATAAGCGGGTTCAGGTAGACGTACAGCGCCTGTCGGACCTCACGTTCGATCCGCCCGACGTCGGCGCGCGGCGACGCCTGGAGGTTGACCACGACCGAGACCGCGCGAAAGCGCATCGGCAGCAACCGCAGGGTCGTCCCGACCAGCTGCCGCGCCTCCAGGTAGCGCCTGACCTCGTCGAGCAGAGGCCGATCCGGGGTCAGCTCCTCGATGGTCAACCTCCGGTCGGCCGGATCGACGCGCGGCAGGATCCGCAGCGTGACGCCCGGCTCGTCGTCATCGACGCGGCGTGCGCGCGCGACGCGCGGCGTAGCTTCGGTGGCGAGGAACTCGTAGTCCTGGGCGGTGACGGCGCGGTACCGGGTGCGGAGTTCGAGTGCCGACGCCGCCCGTAGCGAGTCGACCGACTGAGGGTCGACGCCGCCGCGCGCCGCGACCGGATTGGTGACCGAGGCGATGCCCGGGATCGCGCTCCGCAAGGTAGTCACCCTTCCCGCGTCGACGTTTCCGGCGCTGCCGCCCCCGTGCCGATAGCGGGACATCCGCAGCTGCGCCCCCTTGGCCGGGATCGCGCCGCGCTGGGCGCTCCCGCCGCTCGGGTCACGAAGCGAGGGCCCAAGCCTGACCAATCCGTGGACGAGGTCGATGGCGAAATGGCGGTCGTGGGCCTGCGAGCCGGCGAACGAGTCTCGCTCCTCCCAGGGCTCCCAATCGCCGGCCGGGGTCTGGACCTCCAGCGTCTCCCGGGGCTCCAGTCCCAGCACCGGGTTAAATCGCGTCGCGAACGTCTGTCCGGAAGAGCCGTCGCTGCTCCCGAGCGGCTCCGCCATCTCGAGCTCGGAATGCTCGGCGCCGAGCAACGCCCCAACCGGCGCAGCCGTGATCTGGTAGATCTCCGGCGGCTGGGTGTAAACGGCGGGCTCGCCGGTGACTCGCGTGGTCTCGGCGATGCGGCAGCGCAGCCAGTGCAGGCGGTGGCCGGCGATCGGCTCGATCCGGCAAGTCGACGGACACTGCACTTCGACCGTCCCCGATCCGTAGTTGAAGCCGCCGGTGAGGTCCTCCATCACCTCGACCTCGGCCCATTCCCCTTCCCCCTGGCTGCACTCCCACCGCAGTGGCGGATCCTCGGGCCTGACGCCGGCCCCGCGGGCCATCGACGCTTCGATCGACACGCTGACCAGCAGGCTCGCGAGGCTGTCGTCGAATCCCAGATACAGCGCGTCGCCGGTCTGCGGCGGGCGGCTGAATGGAAGCTGATCGGGCCCGGGCGGGTAGGCGATCCCGTCGGCCACGCCGATCTCCTTCTGCGTCCCGGCGCGCTGGATCACGTACGCCGCGGGCCGCAGCGGCAGGATCGTGAAGTCCTCCTGGACCGTGAACACGATCGACTCGTGCGCCGCCGTGCGCAGCGTGCCCGCCTCGGTTCCGGCGCGGATCTCGAGCGGCTCGGTGGCGGGGGCGCTGAGGCGCATTCGCAGACCGGTGCGCGCGGCGGCGGGGCCGTGCAGCTGGATCCCGAGCAGGTCGAGGAGGGCGATGTGAAGCTTGTCCGGGACCCGCCCCAACCGTTCGATCGCGAGGCTCGTCATCCACGCGAACAGCTCGATCAGCGTGGCGCCGGCGTCGGGCCCTCCGTTGACGTTCAGCTCGGGACACGCGAGCTCGAGGCGTCGGCGGGCCTCCGCGACGAGGTCCCCGTGGTCGCGCGAGTCGAGCCCGACGTGCTGCATCAGGCGGTCTCCTCGGCTGGGATCACGTAGAACGGATAGACGAGGTTGTAGAGGCGGCTGGTCGCGACCACGCGATAGTTGATCGTGATGATGAGCTTGCCCTCGTTGACCTCGGCGAGGTCGAAATCGAGGCTCTCCACATCGATCCGCGGCTCCCACCGGGCGAGCGCACGGTGGACGGCGGTCTCGACCTTGCCGACCATCTCGGCATCGATCGTGTCGAATACGAGGTCGTGCACGGCGCACCCGAACTCGGGGCGCATCGGGCGCTCGCCGGGAGCCGTGCCGAGGATCAGGCGCATCGCCTGCTCGATGTCGCTCACCCCCTGTGACAGCGCGAGCACGCCACGCTGATCGGCCTGGAGCGGGAACGAGATACCGGTTCCGATCAGCTCGTTATTGGCGTCGGGTACCTGAACCACGCCGGACCTCATCCCAGGCTGATCATCGGGCCGCTGACGGTGACGCCGCTGCTTGAGATCTGGATCTGGGAGCCGCCGCACTTGATCGTCACCGACGAGGTGCCCTCGATCGACAGGTCGCTGTCCGCCTTGATGCTCACGGTTTGGCCCTCGACGTTGAATCCCTGGCTCCCGGTCTGCTTCACGTCGCCGCCGGTCACGTTGATCGTCAGTGCGCCGCCGCTGGTCAGCTTCATGTCCTCCTTGGATGCGGCGACGATCTTGTGGTCGCTGAGCACGGCGAACGAGCCGTCCTGGCTCTCGGTCAGATCGTCCCCCGGCACGTCGACGCCGTTGAACAGCGAGCCGAGCACGTACGGCCGGGTCGTGTCGTCGTGCTCGAAGGCGATCAACACCTCCTCGCCGACGACCGGCAGCATCATCAACCCCCGCGCGTTGCCCGCGCTGACCGACGCGATCCGGGCCCACGTCCCCTCGACGTCATCGCCGAGCGCCGGGTACTTGATCCGGACGCGCCCGAGGCCGTCGGGATCGTCGTTGTTGGTGACGATCCCGAGCACGACCTGGGCCCCGAAGCTCGCCACGCTGCTCCCGCGGTCGCCGCCGACGGAGCCGAGCAGCGTGTGGGCGGGCGAGTTGGCGAACAGCGTCTGATAGGTGGAGCCACCCCGAAGGACGTGCGTGACGGCGGCGACCCGATAGGTGCCGCTGTACTTGTTGCCGAGGCCGCTGACCTGGACCGCGACCCCGGTCTTGATGTCAGGGTTGCCGTCGCACACGCCCTCGGCGGCGATGTACCCGTTCGCCAGCTTGTCGAGCAGGGCCTGGGCGAGATCGGTGCCCTCGGACTGGCTCTTGACGGGCTCGGTAGCGACGTGGATATCGGCGTCGGGGAACGCACCGGCGACGGTGTTCCGGTCGACGCCGATGTTCGCGATCTGGTTCGCGTTGCCGGCGGTGACCGAGATCGGCTGCTTCGTCTTCGGGTCCTGCGTCGCGAGCGTGACCTGCTGGACCTGCTGGGTCGCCGTCACGCGTGGACTGAACGAGCGCAGCGTCTTCGGCCACTCGAGCTGGATCGGGATCGTCGGCGACGGGTTTGCGGAAGTGGGCGACTTGATCCTCCACGACGAACTCGTATCCGACCCGCTCGGCCAGCCGCCAGATGAAGTCCCAGTCGGTCTCGTTGTCCTGCTGCATGAAGTCGTGCACCTCGCTGGTGGCATCACAGTCCGGCGTGAACCCGGCGGCGCTGACGACCTTCGTCACGATGTCGCTCGTCGTCATGTTCTGGAACGTCTGCGCCTTGCGAGAGCGGATCAGGGCGTGCGAGCGATCAAAGCCGCGGCAAAGAAGCTCGACGCCACCCTCCCCGAAGTTCAACTCGAGCGAGACGATCTGGCCCTTGAACAGGGACTGGGTCGTCAGATCGTCGGCCGCTCCGAGCTTGATTTCCAGCGGCGCGCCGATGTCGAACGGGTTCGAATCGATCGGCTGATCCCCGCCTTCGGTGCCCGGCTCGTAGCCGACGATCAGTGTGCACGTGTCGGGCAGTCGGAGGTAGCTCTGAATCTTGATCTCGCGGATCGACTTGGCGAGCGTGTCGTCGATCGCGCTGCCGTTGACGAGGATCGAGTAGATCGCGACGTTGTGATCGCTGCTCGCCCCGTTGCCGCTGACCGCGCTCACTGGTCGAGCCTCGGGATGCTGAGCGCTGTTCCGCGCTCGATCCGCAGCGGATCATCGACCCCGTTCGCCTCCGCAATCACGCGCCATCGGGTGGGATCGCCGTAGGACTCGTAGGCGATCGAGTGCAACGAGTCGCCGTCCTGGACGATGTGCGACCGGAGCCCGGCGGTGCCGCGCGTGGTCGGGTTCTGAGCCTGCCCGGGCGGCGCGCTGTCATCGGCCTGCGCGAGCTCGAGATCGACGAACGCGCGCATCGGATCGCCGTTCGGATGGAACATCGCGTACTGGATCGAAATCGAAAGTGGCGCGGCCTTCGGTAGCTGGGTCGAGCCCCAGCTGAACGTCACGAACTTGGGGGGACTCCCGCCGCCGTGCATCGCCTTCATCAGTGCGTTCGCCTGGTCCTTGATGCTCTGGTCTGCACCCTGGAGCGAAGTGTCGAGCAGCAACTGCATCGTGTACACCATTGGCATGCCGCCGCCGAATTCCGGCTTGGGATAGTCCTTGCTCTGATTGGGCTTGTAGGTCCAGATGTTCGTCTTCGAGATCGTGTAGCTCTCGGGATTGAAAGCACACTGGATCGTGTCGCCCCCCTCGATCTGGAGCTTCGCGTTCTGAAAGCCTTGTGGGACGGGCATTGGCTCAGGGGCCCAGCTTGAGTCCGGAGTGGGCGATCTCCAATGTCTCGCCCCAGGTCTCGGGATCGGCTGCGGTGGCCTGCAGTTGGGGGCCGGACCAGCGAACGGGGAAAGCGTCGGTGAAGGCGAACTTCCGGGCGTTGTTGGTCTGGCCGCCTGCGCTGGTGGTGAGCGTCAGCGTGATCTCCTGGGTCTGCGCCTGGGTGTGGGTCTGCATGAACCACTGCAGCAGCGCCTCGTCATTCACGAGCCCCCACGACAGGGTCAGATTGGGATAGATCATGCGGCCCGGGAGCCGATGGACGAAGTCGTTGTTGCCGCCCTCGCGGTATTCGAGCACATCGAAGCTGACGTCGAGTCCCGTGAGGCCCTTGAAGATCCCCAGGAACGAGGAGTTCTGCGTGATGTTGGGAATCTCGAGGACTACGTAGTGGACGAATGTCGAAGGCGGCATCGGTTCAGAACGGGTGGTCGATGAGCTGTCCGAGCTGCTCCTGCTCGTGGCGGACCCGGCGCATGACCTCGGTGTAGATCAGGTCAGAGTCTTGACCGCCGCCGCCACCACCACCGCCGCTTCCGCCGCCGCCACCACCTCCACCTTGGTCTGCGCCCGTCGCCGGAGCCCTCGCGAGCAAGCGAGACCGGCTGGGTCGAACGGGTGGAGGGGCCTGGGATGGAGAGCGCGGCGGGGGCGCGGCGGCCACTCGCGTGAGCGAGCGAAGCGCCGCGGCGCGAGCCTTCGAGTCCAGCGAACTGTCGTGTCGGGCCGCGGGTGCCGGCTGTCGGACGATCGTCAACGGGACGTCATGAGCTGGCTCCACGTGTGTGGCCGGCGCCGCGGGCGGGCTGACTGACCGATCCTCGGCTGGGCGCGCGGCTCCTGCCCCCGCCAGGCCGGCATCGGCGCCTCGCGACCGCCACGACTCGGAGCTCGGGGCGCGGCCCGGAGCCCGCCGACGCGCGAGCGGCCGCTCGCCTCTCGGTTCACGTCGAGGCGCGAGCGCGACCGCGGGGCGAGGACTTGGCGCGGGTACCGGACCGGTCGGCCGTCCGGGCGCCGGCGTCGCTGTCGGCACCGCCTGGGGCGGGGCCGACTGCGGGGTATCTCCGCTCGCGGGCGCGGCCGGTGCCGGCGTGCCCTCTGAGCCGCGGCCACTGAGCGCGTCGGCGATCCGGCGCAGCAATTGATTGGGCCGTGATCGGCCGGCGCGGCCGATGTCGTCGCGCGCCACGGCAGTCGCCGTATGGCGCCCGATTTCGGCGGGTGACGGCTCGCCGACGCTTCGCCGAGCCAGCGTGGCGACGGGTCGCTGTGTCTGGGAGGTGGGGGCGGCGGACCGATCGGATCGCCGCGCGGGCGTGGCCACCGCGCTGAGTCGGGCGGGCGTCGCAGACTCGGGAGGCCGCAGCGGTGGTGCGACTTGCTGGTCTCGTTGGAGCGCGCTGTCCCGTGCCAATCGTGCAGCTGGCATTGGCTCAGCGCCGGCGCGTCGTTTGATGAAAGGCCGGGGCCGCGCGCTGCCGGTCGCGGGCCCGGGCTGCGCGGACCCCGCTCGGGCCGCCCGCGAAGGCGCTGCTGTGGTCGCCCCTGCCGGATGCGTCGGCCGCGGACCCGCATCGGACACCCCCGGCTGCGTGTGTCCCAGCCCGGCCGGCGGTGTCGCCCCCGGCTCCGCCGGCGCGGCTCGTGTCGGCGCCGCGGTTGGCGCGCCCCCCGTGGCGGTCGACACGACAGCGACCCCGGCGCCTCCGGCGGGTTGGGCGCGCTCGCCAGCGGAACCCGCGACGGACGGCGACTCGCCGGGAGGCGGTGGTTGAGCGGCAGGTCGTGTAGTCGGCATCTCGGCCGTGCGCGCAGCTGAGCCTCGCTTCACGCGAGAGAGCCTCATCGGTGCCTGCCGCCCGGGGTCAGGCGCTGTGCTCGGCGCAGAGCGAGGCGTCGGGTCCGGCGCCGTGCCGCCTGCGGGTGCCGGAGCGGCACGATCGGCGTCGCTGGCAGCCGGCTGCCCGGCTCCGGCGACCGGTTCCGGCGACGAATCAGTCGACGTCTCCCGGGCGCGCTGCACCGGCGATGCCGGTGTGGTCCCGGCCGACGATCGTTCCGTGGCGGGCTCTTCCACCTCCGCTGCTGGGGCCGACGACGGTGGCGCGGCCGCCTCGTCCCCCAATGACTGGGAATCGCGCGGGGCCGAGATCGATGGCCGCCGCGCAAGCTCGATCGCGCTCGTCGCGGCGGGTCGTTGCGGCGCTGTACCGGTCGAGCTGCCGACGCCAGCTGCCGGAAGCTCCGCGGCCGGCTCCGATCGTCCCCGCCCGCGGCGGACCGCATCCGCCAGGCGCCTCGCAAATGTCCTCGCCGGCCGGCTCCCCCGAGCCGGCGAAGGCGTCGGTGGGGCCGGGATCGACGGTGGTCCGCGCGGCTCGTTGCACGCGAGGTCGGTCCGCTCTGACCTTGGTTGTGCCGCCGCTCTCCCGCCGCAGCAGGGGCCGGGTCGGCGCGCCCTTTGCCGGCGTCGACGCACCAGGCGGGCGACGGTGACGGCGCAGCTGACGAGTCCGCCCGCGACGGTCCTGGCGACTCGGGGCCGTCTCTCGATTCCCCGCTGGACGCTCGCCGCTGGAGCGCTGGGGGCCGAACCGCGGTCGGCCGGCGGTGGAGACGGCGTTGACCCGGGCGTCACTGTCCGATGCCGCGGCCGAACCGCGTTTTCTGGCGCGGGCGGCGTGGTCGCTGGGTCGGGTGGCGTGGTCGCTCCGACGGGCGGCGTGGTCGCCGCA
This sequence comes from uncultured Solirubrobacterales bacterium, assembly GCA_963810015.1. Taxonomy (GTDB): domain Bacteria; phylum Actinomycetota; class Thermoleophilia; order Solirubrobacterales; family Solirubrobacteraceae; genus Palsa-465. The sequence continues at coordinate 109,872 of CAWEMC010000018.1, read as the reverse complement.
GGAGCGCTGCGCGCGGCGGCGCTTGGCGGCACGCCCGTTCCCCGGTCAGGAGGCGCGGCGGTCGTGGGGACGGACTTCGGCGTGGCCGAAGAGCGCGGCTTCGTCCCGTCCGGCCGGATCGGCAGGCGGCGGAGCCGCCGTCCGCGACACCTTGCGCTGCGCCTCCATCGAGGCCGCCGGCGTTATCTCGACGGGGGGCCCACTTGATGGAGCCTCGCCAGGCATCCCCGTCGGCGGGGCGTCCGCCGGCGTCCCCGTCGGCGGGGCAGGGGCAGAGCCGCGGAGCTCACCATGGGTGGCGGATGGGCCGACCCTCGCAGACTTTGGCTCGCCGGTCGGCGGCTCCGTCGAGGCGGTCGCCCGCTCGGGCGCAGACGAGACAGCTGTCCGCGTGGCCGGCGTCGTCTGGTCCTGGTCCGACGGTGAGCTCGCGATGGCCGCGTCGGCGACGGTGGGTCGAGGCGGCGGCGTGGCGGCCGGTCCCGGCTGCCGCGGGGAGAGCCGCTTGCCTTGAGTCTGGGCTGGTTGTACCCGCAGGTCAGATGCTGACGTCGGACCCTCGAGTATCCGCGCGCCACGTATGGCCCGTCGTTGCTCTGGCGGCTCGTTGGCGGGATCAGCGACCGGTGGCGGCGCTGCCGGCACCGGCTCGCCGGAGCCACCGGCGCCACTGCCGAACATCGCCTCGAACACGTCGTCGGGGATCCCGTAGTTCTGCTGCAGCATCGCCTTGAACGGGCTCTCGGCGATCGCTTCGGTCCCCTGGACCGCCGGCGACGAGGTGTCTGGGGTTGGCGCAGCTGCCGCGCCGCTCTCGGGGTAACGCTGATCGGGCGTCGTTGGTGCCGGTGGCCAGCCACGAGTAGCTCGGAGAACCACCGGCGTCGGGCGAGAAGCTCCCGCGCTCACCAGTGGGCGGAGCTCGATGGGCGGCGAGAGCCGGGTTGACGCTCGGAGCAGCTTCGGCAGACGTCGTTGCACGGCGGCGTCAGCAAGCCGGCTGCGCGAGGCTGCCCGCGCCGCGATCCGCTCGCCGAGCGTCAGCCGTCGAAGCACCGACGGCGGCGCTCGCCGGGCCGCCCCTATCCCAACGTCCTGCATTCAGCTCCCATCGTGGTCGGCCACTGCGAGCTCGCGCGCCTCGGCGAGGAACTGCCGGCGGTCACCGTGCTCCAAGTCGAGGATCGCGTCCAGTTGCCAGTGGAAGTGATAAGCCAGTTCGGCCGCCTCCGCGAGCAGCCGCTCGGGAGACGGCCTCGTCATTCCCCCAGGCGGCCGTCCTCGATGTCGGTGAGGTCCACCTCGAACCGATGCGAACACTCGGGACAGCTGACCACGCCGACGGCTTCACCATCACTGTTGATCCGCTCGTACAGACGCTGGAGGTGATCGAAGTCAGCCGCATAGAGGTTCTCCACCAACGCCGGGGTCACCTGAGTGATCGCGCCGATCCGGGTCACGGTCCTCGCGAGGAGTAGCACCGTCAAGTAGGCGCTGTTCTGCCGGACGTCGAGCTCCCGGAACGGCTCGATCTCGTCTCGCGCGGTCGCCAGACGCATCGTGCCGTCCCGGTGGATCTCACCCGCATCGTCGACGTAGCCCCGCGGAAGCGTGAACTCGATCTGGGTCTGCATTCAGGCGCTTCCTACGACGAGGCACCGGAGAGCACCGAACCACCGCTGTTTTGGAGCTGCCAGGTGTTTGCGTCGATCGTCGCCGTCACCGTCAACACGGAGTTCGAGGAGGCGTCAGACGGCGACTGGCTGAACGCGGTCATGATTGCGCCGGTCCCGACCCATTGGAAGAGCACTGTTCCCTTGGAATCCAGAAATTGGACCGTAACCTGTGCCACCTTGGCGGAGTAGTCCTGGGTGGGGTCGGAGATCTGGTTCATCCAGCTGGCGAGGGTGTTTGCGGGATCCCATCCCCCAGTCAGCGTCATCGAGCCGTAGACGGGGTTCTGCACGGAGGTGATGACGCTCTCAGGTGTGCCCGAGTTCCCGTGATAGACGAACTTGGGGGCCTCGATCGACCAGTCCGGTGGCGTGCACGCGTTGAACAACAGCGGGTTCATCGCGCCAGAACCACCACTCTGGGTGACTGACGAGGGGCCAGTGATCTGTACGGAGACGTGAGTGACGGTTTGGACGGGTGTGGGTGTGGCTGGGTCGGCCATCTTCTGCTCCCTTCGGGACTAGTTGCTCTGGATCACTCTTCGACTTCGGCTCCGCCGCCACCCGTGAACTGGCTCAGGCGGAAGATCACGAACTCGGCCGGCTTCACGGGGGCGATTCCGATCTCGCACACAACCATGCCCGCTTCGATGTTCTCCGGGGGGTTTGTCTCTGCGTCGCATTTGACGAAGTAGGCCTCGGCCGGTGCGCCGAACAGGGCACCGGAACGATGCACACGGCTCAGGAACGCGTTCACGTTGGTGGACAGGCTCGACCACAGACGCACGTCGTTGGGCTCGAACACGCTCCATTGCGTGCCGAGCATGATCGACTCCGACACGAAGTTGAACAGGCGCCTGACGTTGATATAGCGCCACTCGGGATCGCTCGAGAGAGTTCGGGCGCCCCAGATCCTGATCCCACGGCCCGGGAACGCTCGGATGCAGTTGATCCCGTTGCGGTTGAGTTCGCCCTGTTCGGCGTGAGTGATCTGGAATCCGAGGCCGTTCGCTCCGCGGACAACCTCGTTTGCCGGCGCCTTGTGGACTCCGCGCGTTTCATCGACGCGGGCCCAGACGCCGGCGATGTGGCCGGACGGCGGGATCCGCAGCGGCCGTCGCGTCAGCGGGTCCATCACCTCGATCCACGGCCAGTACATGGCGGCCATCTTCGAGTCATAGCCGGCAGTGTTCATCCGCCACTCGAGCACCTCTTGCGGGATCAGCCCGTCCGGCGGGTCGAGGATCGCCATGCGGTCCCCCATCAGCTCGGCGTGGGCGATCATCTTGCCCTGTAGGTCGCGCATCTGCGAGCCGTCGCCGTTGAGGTTGACGACGTCCGGCATGATGAGCATCGTCACCTCGTCGAGTGCCGCCGCGTTGCCCATTCCCCGGCGGGTGGCCACGTCGCCCTCGAAGTCGTCGGCGGACACCTTCTCGAGCGCGACCGACGGTACCGACAAGGTGTACGTGCCCGGTGCGACGCGTATATCAGGCAGTGATGCGCCGGTCTCTTCAATTTTTATGAGCTTTGACGCGGCATTAACCTTAGTGGCGACGAACGTGCGGCCCTTTTTAACCGTGACGCCCGGGTATTCCTCGGTCTCGCCCCCGCCTGTCACCGTGAACTTGTAGGTCGGCTCACTGTCCTTGCCTTCCTGGGGTGGCTCCTCGGTGACCTCGACCTGCACTGTGTCAGTCACGCCGTCGAGTGCGACGGCGCGCAGCGCCTCGACTTCCTTGTCGGTGGCGGACGGGAGCGCAGCCTGCGCCCTCGGCGTGTCCTCGCCGCTCCCCACCCGGATGATCCATGCCAGCGAGCCGCCATTCATGAAATAGCCATACACGGCGTGGGCGGTGTACGAGCCCTCCATAAACGGCCCGTTCTCAGGATTCTGCGGGTCGGTGTAGAGATTGGCGAACTGAGTCCAGTTGGAGATCCGCATCGGCCGGTTGATCGGGCCGCCGGGCATGAGGCCTACGAAGCAGGCGACAGACGTGGCGACACCCTCGATCGGCTTGCTCCCCGAGGAGACTTCTTCAACGTAGACGCCCGGCGTCAGGTACGTGGGCATAACACTCCTTACGAGCCGTCGGTGATGAAAACCAGGTCAGACCTTAAGCCGGTCATGTTCGCGGAGGGGCCGTCGGCGCAAAGTCTTCTGTCCCCAGTGCCAACGTTTCGCTGCGGTCCCCTGTGCCCCATGACCGTGAGCGCCAATGTTCTCACGTCACGAGTCGCAGAAAGGGAGGCCTTAAGGGCAACCACCTCTGCGCCGCCGCCCTAATGGACAGGCCAGTCGGGCAGCTCAGCTACGAGCTGGGCGACGCTGACCGGATCCGATCGTCAGGTCACACTTGCCGCCCGGAACCGACACGGTGGCCTCAGCCTCCCGTCCGTCCGTCGTCCGCGCCAGGACCCGATGCGATCCGGCCGACAGGCGAGCGAAGTGAAAGTGGCCGTCGTTGTTGCTCACGGCCCAGCGTCCCAATTCGGGCACCGCGATCCAAACTCCGGAGACGGGCTGGCCGTCCCGGTCGCTGACCGTGCCGCCGAACCGGTGGAGCTCCTGCATCGTCGACTTCGGGGCGTCCGACAGGAGTGTCCGGATCGTCGTGGTGCGCACCTCGGGCCCGCGAACGAACGCGGCGCCGGACTCGACCACGATCTGCACGACGTAGTCGATCGAGGCCTTGTACTGGCCGCCGACCGAGGTCCAGAAGTCAGCCTTCTCCTCGCGGGGCCGGCCGACGGAGGTCTCCGCCCGGCTGAGTGTGGTCGCGGCGTTCTGGCCGATCACGTCCCCGGGTACCTCGCTGTAAGAGAAGAGCACCCCGAGCACCTGCGAGAGCAGTCTGTGCTCGTCCTCGACCGCCTTCGTCCACGCCGTGACGGCATACGTCAACTCCAAGTGGAGCGGCGGGTCCATGACCACGGCAGTGCCGTTTCCCCCGCGGCGCTCGCTCGGCGTCGCGGTGGCGCGATCGAGCGCCTCGCGTAGGTCATACAGGAACAGGTCGACGGTCGGCCCGGTCAGCTTTCCCGACCACTCTTTAGAGGGCGCGTCGAAGGCGATCTCCACGCCCTCGAACCCGTGCCGATTGAGCTCCCGCTTCAGTAGCGTCCGGAGCGCCTCGTCGAGATCCGCAATCGCGGTGTTCAGCGGAACATCGACGACTCGCGCCATCGGTCGCACTGTAGCGGCGCCTACAAGGACGGGCAAGCCGTCTGCGGCGGCTGGCAAGTGGTCGCACCTGGCACTACGATTCCATCCATGGGCGAGCGAGCACCCTACGAGGCAGACGGTGGGGAAACGCTGCACCGGCGCGCGTCGGCCCAGCAGCCGGCTCGGCCTGCCCGCCTCCCCGGCCCTTCTCCGGCCGCCGCGCTGGCGCTACAGCGAGCCGCCGGGAACCGCGCCGCCGCACGCGTGTTGTCTCGCTGGTCTGCGCACCCTGACAAGGACAAGAAGGGCCAGTTCATGACGGATGCGATGGCGACGTCCTGGAACAAGTTCAACCCGCCGCTGAGCAAGTAGTCGCCCTGCTCGGGCGAGCGTTCGGCGCGCCCGACTAGCGCGATTCTCCGCGGACTACGCCGTGGAACCGCTCGAAGTCGGCCTCGAGCGTGAGGCGCCCCTGCTTGCCGTACTCCTGCGCCACGGCCCTGACGAGGTGCCTCATCTCGATCTGCGTCCCCTCGTCGGCCGCCGAGAAGGCGGCGGCCAGCGAGCAGTTGCGAATCGCGCCTCCGGACAGCTTGAACTGGTTGGCGAGAAAGTCGAGGTCGACGTCGTCTGCGACAGGGGCCGCCCGCGGCAGCACGAGTTGCCAGATCCGTCGGCGGTCCTCGGGCTCCGGGAATGGGAAGTCGATCACGAAGTCGAGCCGCCGCGCAAAGGCGTCGTCGATGTTGCGACGGAAGTTGGTCGCGAGGATGACTGCGCCCGGATAGCGCTCCATCCGTTGGAGCAGGTAGGCGACCTCGATGTTCGCGTAGCGGTCGTGCGAGTCGGAGACCTCGGAGCGCTTTCCGAACAGTGCGTCGGCCTCGTCGAAGAACAGGATCGCGTTCGACCCGTCGGCCGCCGTGAACACCCGCTCGAGGTTCTTCTCGGTCTCCCCGATGTACTTGGAGACGATCGTCGCGAGGTCCACCCGGAAGAGGTCGAGCCCGAGCTCGGCGCCGAGGACCTGCGCCGCCATCGTCTTGCCCGTTCCAGACTCGCCGGCGAACAGCACCTTGAGTCCCTGCGTCCGTGACACCGTCGCCTCGTATCCCCATTCCGAAAGCACTCGGTCGCGATGACGCAGGTAGGCGGAGATCGACCGCAGCAGGTCGAGCTGGCGTTCGGGGAGCACGAGGTCGTTCCACGCGTACCCGGGATCCAGATGAGACGCCAGCTCGCCCAGCCGGGAGGTCGACGCGTGGCGGGCGCCGAGATCGAGATCGACGGGCTTCGGCTCTGACTCCCCCCGCGACCGCGCGGCGATGACGCTCACCTCGGCGGCAGCCTGTATCTGCTCGATCGAGAGCCGGAACTTCGCCGCCACCTCGCGCGTGTCCGCGCAGCCGGTGAACTCGGTCCAGGCGTGACTGCGCTCGCCGAAGCTCGGATTCGGGACCTCGACCAACAACGCCGCCCGATCGCTCAGCGCGATCGCGTCGTTGCGACGTGCCGCGAGCAGCACCAGCCGCTCCGGACTTTCGTCGAGCGTCCGCAGCAGTTGTGTGCGCTCGGTCGGCGAGAGGTCCTCGAGCCCGTCGAGACACAGCAGCCCTTGCGCCAGGGCGGCGGCGAGGCGGGCGTCGGCGATCGCCTCCGGCCGGTCGAGCTCCCGTACGCCCAGGAGCACGAGCGGAGCGCCGGCGGCGGCCGCCAGGATCGCGCCGCCATCCGGGCCGCACACCACGAGCGGCAGCCGCGTACGGGTCGCGAGCAGCATCGCGATCCGCTGCACGGACTCGTCGCGACCGCTGACCGGCTGCGGGTCGCGGCGCCGCAGCCTGACTCCCGCGGCCGCTCCGGCGAGGTCGCCGGCGCCGAGTAGGAACGCCGTCAACCGGTCCGCGACCTTGACCGGACGGTCGGCGAGCGTGGCGGTCGGGTCTGTGGGCGGCACGCGGATCGCGCCGCGCCTCGACAGCGGAGCGGTCGGACCGAAGCACGCGAGCACGTCGGGGCGCCCGACCCACTCGCTGGCCAGCAGGTCGGCCGCGAGCCGCGGGCTCGCCAGCCTGCGGGTGACGTCGTCCTGGAGGTAGGCGTACAGACGGCCGAAGCGAGGGTGCAGCTCGGGAGCGGCGCACAGCGCCAGCACGGAGCTGTCGAGGGCGTCGAGCCCGAGTCTCTGCGCCGTCTCGGCGAGCCGCGTCGCGGCCTCGCCGAGTGGACCGGATGGTTGCGGGCGCCCGCCCTCGGCCGCCAGGGCAAGCGCCTGCTCATCTGAGATGTAGAGGCCGCGCAACGCGTCGTCGGGATCGCTCCCGGCGGCGACGGCCGCCTGCACCGCAGTCTGCAGCCTGGCCTCCAGGAACTGGAACCAGTCGAGGTGAGCCTCGGTCTCTGTCGCCATAGCTCGCTCAGCCGACGCGCCGTGCGGCGGCGTCGGCCTCGCGCTCGAGCGCGTCTCCCGGCTGCGAGACCGTCAGCGGTCCGCTCTCCGGTGCCCCTCGTTGCTGCACCACATGCGCCAGCTCGTGTGTCAGGAGCTCACGTCCACCGGCGGTGTCCGGCCGGTACTCGCCGGCGCCGAAGAAGATGTCGCCCCCGACCGTGAAGGCCCGCGCCGACACCGCCCGGTTGAGCGCGGCCGCGTGCTCGTCGTAGTGCACCCGCACGTCGGAGAACGAGTCACCGAGTGCGCCGCCCACCTGCTGGGCGATGCCGCTGTCCAGCGACCGTCCGCCGCCTCTAGCCGATGCGATCGCGGCCTCGACGTCTGGATGCACGAGCCCGCCGGAAAGAATGCCCTCGCCGTCGCGCATCCGCGCGACGCTCCGGCTGAAGCCGCGGTTGCCAATCGCGGAGGCGAGCCCGGCGAGCGGCGAGTCGTTCGCCACCGTCGCGGACTTGGGCGTGTCCGCGAGTGCCGGCCGACGGAGTTGCTCGACGCCCCGCTGGAGCTCGTCCGGTTCCACTGGCTGAGCATAAGCCTGCATCCAATCCTGCGCAACCGAATTGCCAGCGGGGGTGATGTGTTCTACCCTCGTGCCGCAGGCTTCAAGGCACGTCGGGGGTAGTTAGAGGATGACGCCGGGGACGCTGAAGGTAAGGGTTGTGGGCTCCACCCTGTCGCAGCTTGTTCAAGGGCCGGCAACTGCGCAATAAGGCAAAGATCACAGTCGACATCGTCAAGACGGGCTATATCGGGAAGGTGTTCATTTTTTCCTTCCGCCCACCCGCCGGATTGAGAGTGCCGGCAGTCAGGTGACCTGGACTGTGCCCGCGTTCCCAGGAGCTGTGATCGAGATGACGCCCCCCCACGCGCACATCGCCGTACACCCGGTGTGGAGAGCGGGCTGGCCCTGCACCATCACCTTGGAAGCGCCCGGCGTCCATGGCGATGACGTGGCCGGGACGCACGGTGCCGGAGTGAAAGCCCCCAGCTTGGCGGCGGTCGCCGCCGCCACCACGGGGTTCGACATCGTTCCGCACATCCCGAACGTCGGGATGTTCACCATCGGCGCAAACGCCTGGATGTTCGCCGCCGGGGTATCGGCGGTGACGGGGGTACCCATCGGGACGACGGCGAGCGGTACCGGGACGGGCGGCATCGCCATCGAGCAACTGATCATCGCTCCGTTGCTGACGAGCGGCGGCATCGCCGGCGACTCTACGCCGGGGCAGCAGCGGATTCAAACCGGCGGCGATAGCGGGCCAACCTGGCCTGGAGCAACGCCCGGAGCGGAGCTAACGTTCGCGGCCATGCTTCCCGAGATCATGCTCGACGACGTTCGCTTCCAAGAGCTTGTCAGCGAGGCGCGCAACCGGATCATCCGCCACACGCCGGAGTGGACCGAGCACAACGTCTCGGACCCCGGGATCACCCTGATCGAGCTGTTCGCCTGGTTCACGGAGATCCTCACGTACCGCATCGATCGGATCCCCGAGCGCCTCCACCTCGCGCTGCTTGAGCTCGTCGGCGTGAAGCCCGCCCCCGCCGAGCAGGCCAGGGTCGACGTGCGGTTCATCGTCGAGGGAACCGACGGCGCGGCGATCCCGGCCGGGACAGAGGTGGCGGTACCGCGGGCAGCGGACGACGAGTCGGTGATCTTCCAGACCGACGAGGAGTTGGTCGTCCCGACCGGAGCTCTGGCGGCGTACGTCGTCGAGCGCGGCGGAAAAGCGACCGCCGCCACTATGGCCGGCGGCAAGGCGCAGCCGACGGGTCCCGACACAACCCCGTTTGGCAACCCGCCGTCCCGGGACAGCGCGCTCCTGCTCGGTTTCGATCGACCGATCGCAAAGCTCGTGTTGCGGGTGAGCATCGAGTGCTCGCCCGCGGAGGGGCGCGACGTGGATCCGGACAACCCGCCGCTCACGTGGGAAGCATCCGGCGAGGACGGCAAGTGGCACGAGGCATTCGTGGCCAGCGATGAGACGGGCTCGTTCCTTCTTGGCGGCGGCGAGATCACGATCGAAATCCCACCCGAGGCGGCAGCGAACAGGATCGCGGGCAAGGCGCTGCACTGGCTGCGATGCCGACTGAACGTGCCCAACCGCGGAGCGGACTCGGTCTACGAGCAGGCGCCGGAGATCACGACCGTGACGGCCGCGGTCGTGGGCGCGACCGTCGCCGCCAGCCATGCCGCGACCGTCCACGAGGAGCCGATCGGCGCGAGCGCCGGGATACCGGGCCTCTCTTACCGGCTGCAGCATCGGCCCGTGCTGGATCTGAGCGACGGCGAGACACTCGAGGTTCGGGAGCGGGGCGACAGTCGATGGGTCGCGTGGGAACACGTCGAGACGTTCGCGAACAGCCGCTCGGGCGACCGCCACTTCCAGCTCGACGCGACCGCGGGCGAGGTCCACTTTGGTCCGGCGATCCGCCAGCCCGACGGCGGCTGGCGGCGCTATGGCGCAATCCCCCCCGCGGGAGCGCTCATGCGCCTCAGCCGCTACCGCCACGGCGGCGGGCGCGCCGGCAATGTGGCGCCGCGGACCCTCGGGATCCTGCTCGGGGCGATCCCCGCCGTGGTGAGCGTCAACAACCCGCGCGCGGCCTCCGGCGGAGTCGACGCCGAATCGCTCGAGAGCGCCCGCGAGCGGGCCCGCCTCGAAATCCGCAGCCGCTCTCGCGCGGTGACGGCCGAGGATTTCGAGCGACTTACCCTCGCCGCATCGCCCGAGGTGGCCCGCGCGATCTGCGCTCGCGCCCGAGGACGGGCGAGCGATCCGCGTGCACGTGCTCCCTCTCCTCGCCCCCGCCGATCGCCGGCTCGAGCTCGCCGAGCTCACGCCGAGCGAGGAGCTGATGCACACGGTCGCCGCGGCCCTCGAGGAGCGGCGGCTGCTCGGGACGAGCATCCATCTCGAGCCCGTTCGGCTAAAGGGCGTCAGCGTCGTGGTCGACGTCCGCGCCTCGCCGCTCGCGGACCTAGAGCGCGTCCAACAGGACGTCGAGCACGCCCTCTACGTGTACCTGAATCCGCTGATCGGGGGCTCGCCGGCCGGACCTGGCGAGGGCTGGCCGTCGGGCCGGGCGGTCAACCAGGGCGAGCTCTTCGGGATCGTTTACAGCATCGACGGCGTCGAGTTCGTAAACGTGCTTCGCATGTACGAGACCGATCTGAAGACTGGGGAGCAGGCCGCGCAACCGACCGAGAGTCAGCTCATGCTCGGCTCCGACGAGCTGATCGCGTCCGCCAAGCACATCGTCAAGGCCGTCTACCGGGAGTAACGAGGATCGTGGCCGAAGAGAACGAGAACGAGCACGCCGGCCAGACGCCGTTTGTGACCTTCGCCGGCGCGGGCTTCGGGACGATCCAGATCGAGCGCGCCGTCGGGAGCGAACCGGCCCCGGCCTCGGTGTCGAGTCGTCGCTACCTGCGCGACAACCTCCCGGGGATGTACGGCGAGGGCGACTTCGGGATGCGCTTCGTCGGCGCACTCGAGGTGCTGCTGGATCCGCTCATGGCCGCGCTCGACAACCTCCCCGAGCATTTCGATCCCGTGTACGCACCCCGCGACGTCCTCGATCTGCTCACCGAGTGGCTCGGGCTCGAGCATGACGAGGCACGTTCCGGCGAGGAGCGGCGTCGAATCGTGCAGATGGCACCGGAGCTGATGCGCCGGCGCGGCACGCGGGAAGGACTGGAGCTTGCGCTCGAGCTCGCGTTCCCCGGCGTGCCGCTGCGGGTCGAGGACGGTGGCTCCATCACGTGGTCGCTCGAGACGACCGAATCGGAGGAAAAGCCGAGCGAGCCTCCGTCGTTCATCGTCTACTGCGACGAGCCACTGGCGGAGACGCGTCTGGCCGCGGTCGCTCGGTTGATCGATCAGGCGAAACCCGCGCACGTCAAGTACCGCCTTCGAGTCAAGGCTCCACGACAGCCCAAGGGAGGTGCGGCGTGAGGGTCTGTCAGAGCTGTGGGCGTGAGAACCCGGACGACCGCGATTTCTGTGAGTGCGGCGAGTATCTGCGGTGGGAGCCGACGAATTTCGTTCCGGCGGTCTCGGCGCCGGCGTCGGAGCCGGCGCCGAGCGGGGAGGCGCCGGCTGAGCAGGAGCTCGATCCGAACGTGACGGTGGCGGCGGATGCGGCGGGGCCGGGGCGTGCGTGGGGGGCTCCGGCGGCGCCGGGCGGGCTGGGTTCGGGGGTGGCGCCGATGCCGGGTACGCCGGGGTCGGGTGACGCGCCGCCGGGTGCGGCGGCGTTGATGTTGCGTCTGCCCGATGACGACAGCGCGGCTGCGGGTCCGGTGCGGGTGTTGGTGAATCCGGGTGAGGGTGTCGTGATCGTGGGGTTGATCCGCAACCAGTCGGAGGTCGTGGATAACTTCGATCTGTCGGTCCGGGGTATGCCGGAGGACTGGTGGACGATCTCGCCGGCGACGGCCTATCTGGTGCCCTACGGGAGTGGCGGGACCTATGAGCAGGAGATCCAGGTTCAGATCCATCCGCCGCGAGCGCCGCAGTCCCAGGCGCGCCCGTGGCCGTTCGAGGTCGTCGCCGAGTCAAGAGCGTATGGCGGCGAGGTCGCGTCGTCGTCGGCGACGGCGACCGTGGGGCCGTACTTCGACGTGGCCACGGAATTGCGGCCCGAGCGCGCTTCGGGTCGGCTGAAGGCTCGCTACCGGCTGATCGTGCGCAACAAGGCCAACGCGCGCACAGAGGTGGCGCTGAGCGCCGAGGACACCGATGCCGAGTGCGAGTTCCGCTTCGCCGAGCCGAAGATCGCGCTGGAGCCGGGGAACGCGATGGAATGCCCGTTCACCGTCCTGCCGCCGAAGCAGAAGTGGATCGGCAAGCCGCAGGACCGCCAGTTCCAGGTCACGGCCGCGCCGGTCGGCGTCGAGACGCCCTCGCCGCCGAGAATGGCCGTCTTCCGCCAGCGGCCGTGGCTGCCGTGGTGGCTCGCGATCGTCGTGCCCGTCGATCGCCGCGCTGGCCGTGCTCGCGATCAAGCTGATGCCCAAGCAGGCCGTGATCCCCAACCTCAAGGGACAACCGAGCATGTTCGCCGCACAGAAACTGCTCAACAAGGGCGGATTCGTGCTGGCGCCCAAACCGGTGACGGTGGCCAACGCGAGCAAGCCCGCCGGCAGCATCGCCGACCAGAGCCCGGCCGCCGGGACGAAGGCGAAGAAGGGCGCGATGGTGACCCTGAAGATCTACACGGGCACGGGCAAGGCGACGGTCCCGAACGTCGTCGGCGAGACGCCCGGAGCAGCCGACCAGGCGCTCCGCGCCTCTTCGCTGGCGCTCGGCACCGTCTCCCCCCAGCCGCTCAACCCGCAGGGCAAGATCTCCTCGCAGATTCCGCTGGCCAACGCGAGCGTCCCCAACGGCACCGCCGTCGCGGTGTTCCTCGCTTCGACCGGCGGCAAGGGGAGCGTTCGGCCGGCCGGCGGCAACGCTTCGGCTCGAAGAAGGGCGGCGCCGGCGCGGGACAGCGCGGCGCGGGGACAGCCGCCGCCGCGGCCGCTGGTGCCGCGTCCGTGGCCGCCGTGGCCGCGCAGGCCGGCAAGGGTCCGATCCCGATCCCGGCACTGAGCGGCGATCCCACGAAGGCCGCGGCCAAGCTCTCCCAGCTGGGGCTGGTCCCGCACCCGGTCAAACAGCTCGCGACGGTCCCGATCGGCCAGGTCGCCGGGACGATTCCCGGCCGCCGGCTCGAAGGTCCCCAAGGGCGCGCAGGTCGACCTGATCATCTCGAACGGCTCGCCGCAGCTCTCCTACGACAACGGCCAGACGATCAGCGTGATCAACCCGACGACGGGTAAGCCGTCGGGAGACGGTCCCCGCCGGCGCGGGAGGAACCCAGGTGGAGGCCGCGTGGAGCAACGACGGCACCCAGGTCGTCTACTCCCAGAACGGCCAACTCGTCCTCGACAACCCCAACGACAAGAGCGTCAAGCCCTTCCAGATGACAGTACCCCAGCCTGGGATCACCAACCTCGATCCGTCGTTCGCGCCGACGAACAGCAAGCACATCGTCGCGTTCATCCAGCGGAGCGCCAGCGGGACGGCGCTGTGCTTCGCGACGGTCGGTCCGTTCGCGCTCAACCGATCGTGCACGAACGCGCCGGGCTGGGAGCTCGGCAACCAGGTCAACTGGGCCCCCGGCGGCCAGACGATCCTCGTGTTCGGCGCCCAGAACGGCGGCCACACGTTCGGGCTCCTCGCGTTCAACAGCAACGTCCCCTACTCGACCCAGGGGTCGGACTGGGGCCACGGAACGCTCCAGACCAACGACTGCCGTCTCCGGTCAGGGCGTGGTCGCCGGCGCGTTCTCGCCCAACGGCAAGAAGATGGCGCTGGTCTCGAACATCGGCACCGGCACCTTCTTCCTCTACATCGTCCCGGCCGGGAACTTCCAACCGAACGCCTCGCAGCAGTTGCCGGTCAGCGCCTGCCAGGTGGCCTGGCGCTCCGACAGCCAGGAAGTGGCCGTGATGCAGCCCAACGGGATGTGCACGTCCACCGCGCTCGGAACGATCTCCGCCATCAGCCTGGCCAACCCACTCAGTCCGAGAACCCTGACGAGCCTCGGGGCGCACCCCGCCTGGCAGCCGGTCCCGACCGGTGGCTGATCGCGCGCTCCCCGATCTCTCCGCCCGGCTCGGAGCCGCTGGTGCTCGTGCTCCCGGACGGCGAGCGGTTCCCGCTCCAGGACGCGATGACGATCGGCCGGGGCGATGACGTCACGGTCAAGCTCGATGACCGGACCGTGTCGCGCTTGGCTGCCCGGATCGCGGCCGGTCCCGACGGCCCCATGATCGAGGACGCCGGATCACGGTTCGGCGTGATCGTTTCTGGTCAGCCGCTGTCCGAGCCGCGGCGGCTGCTCGCCGGCCAGGAGATCCGCCTCGGGAACGTCGTGCTGCGGGTCGAGAGCGCGGCCGCGCCGCCCGGCGCGGCTATCCCGGGGCCGCCCGGCGTGCTGGAGGCGTCGAGCGCGATCGCGACCCCCGCGAACGCCACGCTCGTGGTCCCGGTGGGGGCTACGGAGATGGGTCTGCGCCCCGCGGCTTCGCCTTCTCGCGACGGCTCGCTCCGTCCTCGCCTGCGGTCGGGATGGGCGCTGAAGCGACTCGAGGACGAGTCGGACGAGGAGCGCTACGTGCTCCGGGATCTGCGCGAGGGGACGTTCCTGCGAATGAGCGAGCAGGACGCCCAGCTCGTGGAGCTGCTCGACGGCAAGCGGACCGTCGCCGAGCTGCTCGTCGAGGCGAGCAATCGGCTCGGACCGAGTGGGGCGGGACGACTCGCCAGGTTGGTGGCGGACTTCGGCGAGCGCGGGATGCTCGATGGCGTCGCGCCGACGCCCGTTCCGCGGGAGGAACCCGGCTTCTTCGCCCGCGCATTCAAGACCCGGGAGAAGACGTTCGGCTGGATCCCCGAGTACTTCAAGACGGCCTACCGCCACTGGGGCCGGCTGTTCTTCTCCCCGCTGATGGTGACCTGTTTGGTCCTGCTCTCGCTGGCGGGACTGGTCGTGTTCTCCTATCTCGTCGGGGCGCGCTACGGCACGCCGTTCGTGGTCGCACACCGGCTCGTGCTCGGCGGCCTCGTGTTTCTCGCGGGACGGTTTGCGATCGTCATGGTCCACGAGTTGGCGCACGGGCTCGCGCTCGCGCACTACGGACGTTCCACCGATCGTGCCGGGTTCCGGCTGCTGTGGATCTTCCCGTACGCGTTCGTGGACTCGAGCGAGGCTTACTTCGAGTCGCGGACGCACCGGATCGTGATCAGCGCAGCCGGCCCGTTGTCGGACTTCTCGCTGGGCGCGTTGTTCTCAATCCTGTGTGCGGTCTCGCCGAAAGGCAACGTCCGGGAGGTGTTCTTCCAGCTCGCGTTCGCCGGCTATGTCGGGGCGTTCTTCAACCTCAACCCGTTCCTCGACCGCGACGGTTACCAGATCCTGTGCGAATGGCTGCGCGAGCCACATCTCAAGCAGCGCGCGCGCCAGCAGCTCCGCGAGCGGCTCTCCGGACAGAGGACGTCCGAGGAGAGCTCCCCCGTGCTCGCTCGCTACGCGGTCGCCGGTCTGGTCTGGTCGGCGCTGGGGGCCGGGTTCGTCGCGGTCCTGTCGCTCCGCTACTACTCGGTGCTCGTCAAGGTGGCCCCGAAGGGCGTCGTGGTCGGCGGCTTCATCTTGTTCTTCGCCGTGCTGCTCCTGCCGATCCCGCTCGCGCTGGGCGCTCCGATGGTGCACCGCGCCCGGTACGGCAGCCGCGAGGTGAACCGTGTCGTCAAGTGAAGCCGAGGTCGAGCTGGCGGGTCGGTTGATTGAGCGGTTGTTGGTGGATCCGGAGTTTCGGGCGGAGTTTCGTCGGGATCCGTCGGGGGCGTGTGTGGCGGCGGGGTTGCCGGGGTTGGCGGGTGAGTTGGGTGGTTCTGGGAAGGCGATGCACACGATGGAGTTGCGGGAGTCGCGTTCGAGTTTGGCTGGGGTGGTGATGGCGATCGCGGCGGAGGGGATCGCGTTGGAGCAGGTGGAGCGGTTGGCGGCGCATGGTCTTCCGGGGGGGTTGGGGAAGGCGTTGCATGGGGTGAAGGTGCCGCACGAGCCGCAGGCGTTGCGGAAGGCTTCGCCATCGGCGTTGGAGCACAAGTTGGAGCACAAGGCGGGGGTCTCGCCGGCGGCGCTGAAGCGGGCGGAGGCGGCGGGTGGTTCGTCTGGGGCGGCGGGTGCTGCTGGGGTTCGTCGGCTGCGGGTGCGGCGGGGTCGAGTTCGGGTGCTGGTGCTGGGGGCGCGGCGGCTGGGTCTTCGGCGGCTGGGTCGGCTTCTGGTGCTGGCTGGGTCTTCGGCGGCGGGGGCGGCTGGTGCGGCCGGGTCGGCTGGTGGTGGGTCGCAGGCGGTCGCCTCGCACGCCGCGGCGGGGTCCTCGGGTAGCGGTGGGGGTCCTTCGGGTTCGGGGCACGGTTCGGGTGGCGGGTCGGCCGGCGCGTCGAAGGCGCGGTCGGGATCCTCGCCGAACATGGGCGGCGGTCGACGACGGCGTCCTCGGCGTCCTCGGGCTCGGGCTCGGGTTCGGGAGCGGGGTGGCCGGATCAGACGCCACCGTCCGGGGGCGCGGCGGCGGCGTCGAGCGCTCCCGCCGGGCACGGGCGGCGCCGCGGCGGCACGGCCACCGACGCGGCGGGCGGGGCGGTCACGACCGCTCCCACGGGCGGGGCGGCCACGTCGACTCCCACCGGCGGAGCGGGAGCGTCGACGATCCCGACCGGCGGAGGAGCGTCGACGATCCCGGCCGGCGCACCGACGGGCGGGGCCGTGTCCGGCGCGGTCGAGGGCGCGAGTAACGCCGCCGGCGGCACCGGCGTCGCCCCCGCCGGACTCGCAGGACTGCTGGACTCCCCCAGCTTCACCGCCCCACCCGCCGTCCGCACCTGGCTGGAATCCGGTGGCGTAGACCCCAGAGTCGTATCGATGCTCGACTCGATCCTCGCCCACCACACCATCGGGGTCTCCAACCTCGAAGTCCTCAGCACACCCGTCCACGTCCAATCCTTCGACATCGTCTCCGTCGACGGAGCAACCCGTCGGCCCCGACAACTTCGCCGCCCGCGACCTCGTCACCGAAATCGCCGCCATGGACCCCAACGTCCGCCCCGACGAAATCGGCACCCCATGGCCAATCCAATCCCCCGGCTTCTTCACCGGCCCCAGCTCCGCCAACGGACTGCACTTCGCCTTCGAGATGCCCGGCACCAACGCCACCCCCGCCGAAGAAGCCGGCTACAGCGGAATCGAGGGCGGCCAACCCCAGCGCCAAATGAACTACGCCATCGGCGCGCAACCCACTCCCACCGCCGCCACGTATCCGGCCGCGACCTACCCCGCGGCGAGCTACCCGGCAGCGACCCCCTCGTCGGCGGCCCAGCCGGTGGAGCAACTCGCCGGTTCCGGAGCGGCGGCGCCCATCAGCTCATCGGTCGGTGCCGGCGCGATGAACAAGGTGCATGACATGGTGCGGATGGCGGATTCGCTGCTCGGCAAGCCGTACATCCTCGGCGGCGGCCACGCCGGCTGGGGACCGAGCTCCGGCTATGACTGCTCGGGGTTTGTCTCGGCGGTGTTGCACGCCGGCGGCTACCTCAACGAACCGGTCGCCACCACCAACCTGCCCGACCAGGTTGGGATCCTGGCCGGCCCGGGCAAGATCGTGACGATCTACGACCGGGCACTGCCAGGCGAGGACGGGCACGTGATCATCTCCATCAACGGCCAGTTCTACGAGTCCGGCGGCATGCACGGGCCGTGGGGCGGAGGCGGCGGAGTCGAGAAGATCGGGAAGCCATCGGCGTCATACCTAGCCACCTTCCCGAACGTCCTGCACCCGGAGGGATTGTGATGGCGGACCCCACCGACCAAGAGGTCGAGCTGGCGGGTCGGTTGATTGAGCGGTTGTTGGTGGATCCGGAGTTTCGGGCGGAGTTTCGTCGGGATCCGTCGGGGGCGTGTGTGGCGGCGGGGTTGCCGGGGTTGGCGGGTGAGTTGGGTGGTTCTGGGAAGGCGATGCACACGATGGAGTTGCGGGAGTCGCGTTCGAGTTTGGCTGGGGTGGTGATGGCGATCGCGGCGGAGGGGATCGCGTTGGAGCAGGTGGAGCGGTTGGCGGCGCATGGTCTTGCCGGGGGGGTTGGGGAAGGCGTTGCATGGGGTGAAGGTGCCGCACGAGCCGCAGGCGTTGCGGAAGGCTTCGCCATCGGCGTTGGAGCACAAGTTGGAGCACAAGGCGGGGGTCTCGCCGGCGGCGTTGAAGCGGGCGGAGGCGGCCGGTGGTTCGTCTGGGGCGGCGGGTGCTGCTGGGGGTTCGTCGGCTGCGGGCGCGGCGGGGTCTAGTTCGGGTGCTGGTGCTGGGGGCTTCGGCGGCTGGGTCTTCGGCGGCTGGGTCGGCTTCTGGGCTGGCTGGGTCTTCGGCGGCTGGGTTCGGCGGCGGGGGCGGCCGGGTCGGCCGTGCTGGTGGGTCGCAGGCCGTCGCGTCGCACGCCGCCGCGGGGTCCTCGGGTGGCGGTGGGAGTGCTTCGGGTTCGGGGCACGGTTCGCCTGGCGGGTCCGCCGGCGCGTCGAAGACCGCGGGGTCGGGATCCTCGCCGAACATGGGCGGCGGTACGACCACGGCGTCCTCGGTCGCTCGGGCTCGTCCTCGGGTTCGGGTGCGGGGTGGCCGGATCAGACGCCACCGTCCGGGGGCGCGGCCGCGGCGTCGAGCGCTCCCGCGGGCACGGGCGGCGCCGCGGCGAGCACGACCCCGCGGGCGGCGGGCCGGGCGGTCACGACCGCTCCCACGGGCGGGGCGGCCACGACGGCTCCCACGGGCGGGGCGGGCGCGTCGACGGTCCCGACCGGCGGGGGAGCCTCGACGATCCCGGCCGGCGCGGGGTCGGGCGGGGCCGTGTCCGGCGCGGTCGAGGGCGCGAGCAACGCCGCCGGCGGCACGGGCGTCGCGCCCGCCGGACTCGCGGGACTGCTGGACTCCCCCAGCTTCACCGCGCCACCCGCCGTGCGCACGTGGCTGGAATCCGGTGGCGTGGACCCCAGAGTCGTATCGATGCTCGACTCGATCCTCGCCCACCACACCATCGGGGTCTCGAACCTCGAAGTCCTCAGCACACCCGTCCACGTCCAATCGTTCGACATCGTCTCCGTCGACGGAGCAACCCGTCGGCCCCGACAACTTCGCCGCGCGCGACCTCGTCACCGAGATCGCCGCCATGGACCCCAGCATCCGCCCCGACGAAATCGGCACCCCATGGCCGATCCAATCCCCCGGCTTCTTCACCGGCCCCAGCTCCGCCAACGGACTGCACTTCGCCTTCGAGATGCCCGGCACCAACGCCACCCCCGCCCAAGAAGCCGGCTACAGCGGAATCGAGGGCGGCCAACCCCAACCCCAAATGAACTACGCCATCGGCGCCCAACCCACCCCCGGCGCCGCGGCGCCGCTGTACCCGGGCACGGGGCCCGCATCGGTCCAGCAGATCTCACCGACGGCGGTCGCCTCGGGGACCCCCGGAGCGGGCGTCGTCGGGTCGGTACTCGCGGCCGGCCCGAGCGTCGGCTCCTCGCCGCACACGGGCCCTCAGGCGGTGCTCGACTACGCCCGCTCGATGATCGGCAAGCTGCCCGAGAGCAGCGGGCCGAACATGGGTCCCGCACTGAATAAGTTCGAGGCCCAGTACGGGTTCCACGGCGCGCCTTGGTGCGGGATCTTCGCCGGCCACGCGCTCCAGGCGGCGGGGCTGAAGGTGCCGCACTCGGTCGCGTCGGTCGCGTCGATCCTCGAGCTCGCCCGCAACGGCGACCCGCCGTTCGTGAAGGGGATCCTCCCGATCAGCGCGGCCCGCCCCGGCGATCTCGCCACCTTTGGAGGGGCCGAGCACGTCGCGATCATCACCAAGATCGATGCCGCCGGGGTCCACACGATCGCCGGCAACACCTCGCAATCGAACGTCAGCGAGACGATCTATTCCCCGAGCTCCGTGACCGGCGTGGTGCGTCCCGACTACGCGCTGGCGCCGCACGGAGGCGGCGGCCGGCGCGGGTGCGGCGGGCAGCGGCGGTCGATCCCAGCGCCGGCGCGGCGCCCGCGGTCCCCGGTGCAGCCCCGGCGGCCGCCGGAGTCCCGGGCGCGGCATCCGCGGCCACTGCCGCTCCCGGCGCGCCGGCCGCTGCCGTTCCGGGCGTACCAGCCGGCGCCGTCCCCGGCACCCCTGCCGAGGCGGTCCCGGTCGCCGGGACTCCGGGCACCGCCGGATTCAAGGCGGTCGCGCCGCACGAGCACGGACCGCCCCGCCACACGGTCCAGTTCCTCCAGGCGGTCCAGCCGTCGAGCGGGTCTCCGGCTGCTGCCCAGGCCGAGGCCGCCGCGCCCGGCGGGCAGGCCGTTCCGGGAGCCGCGCCCGCAGGAGTGCCCGAGCCGGCGGTGCCCGCAACGGCGGGAACCGGCGGCGTCGCCGGCGCCGCCGAGCAGGTCGTGAGCCAGAGCCCGGGGGCGCCCGTGGTTAGCGGCGCGATCACCGTGAGCTCCTCGCTCCTGACGAGCGGACAGGAGACGTTCGCGGCCCACCTCGCGCAGCTGACGGGTCTCAGCCCTCGCGTGGTCGCGGCCTGGGAGTTGGCGGAGGAGTCCGGCGGACCCGCGCAGGCGCGCCAGGCCGCCTCGAACTTCAACTGGTTGAACATCGGCTACTTCGACAGTGGAGCTGGTCAGATGGCGTTCAACAAAGCCTTCAGCGATCCCATCACCGCGGCCGAGCAGACGGCCAAGTTCCTGAAAGGCGACTGGGGCGGGGCGAGCTCGAGCATCCGAGCGATCCTCTCGAGCGTCGGTCAGAGCCCCGAACAGCAGATGTCGGCGATCGCGAACAGCGACTGGGCGAGCTCGCATTACTACGGCGGATCGAGCTTGCGGGGCACCTTCTCGGAGTTGGCCGACATGAAGGTCGAGAGCGCCCCCAACTCGGTCTGAGCCGTTCGCCAGGATCCGGGTGTGCAAAGTTGCCCAACCGCACAGATGCGGCTGGACACCGCCCATATGATGCGTCGACAGAGCGGGAGCGGCCTGCCAACGAAGAGGGATAGTGGGCGAGTGCGCATCTTCCTAGTGTTCCGGGACACGATCTACGCGAGCGGATTGCAGGCCACCCTGTGCGCAGCACCGGACGTCGAGGCCGTCGCCTGCGCGAGCTCGATCGCGCTCGCGTGGGAAGACGAAGCGCTCACCGAGGCGGACGTCGTGCTGCTCGACGGCGACCTCGGTGGCGTTGATTCGTTCGTTCAGGAGGTCACGATCGAAGGCGGGGCGCGGATCGTGATGTGCGTACAGGACGTGACGGCGGGCCGCGTGCTCGAGGCGCTCGGCAACGGAGCCGCCGGAGCGCTGGCGCGGGATTCGCTCACGCCCGAGACGCTGATCGCGGCGGTCACGGCGGTGGCGGCCGGGATCTACGCGCTCGACGCGGCAGCGCTTCGCGCGCTGACCGGATCGGTCTCCCCCACCTCCCACCGAGACCGCCTCGCCAGGACCACCGGCCAGTTCACCGCGCGTGAGCAGCTGGTGCTGAGACTCGTCGCGGCGGGTCTGTCCAATCGAGAGATCGCCCAGCAGCTCTCGTACAGCGAGCGGACGATCAAGGCGATCCTGCACGACATCGTGACCAAGCTGGGCGTGAAGAGCCGTTCGCAGGCGGTGGCGCTGGCCGTGCGCGAACGGATGATCTGACCGGCTCCGCAGTCGCGAGCTAGCGCGCTCCCAATCGAGCTCCGTGAGATCGATCACGTTTGGGAGCCCTGGAGGAGGAGTATTATCCGGCGCCTTGGGTAGTTGAATCCGGGGGTATTGGGGATGATAGGCAGCATCTTGTCAACGATGGTTTCGCGGTCGCGGATGGTTCTTGCGGTGGCGTTCGGAGTCGGGCTCGTCGGCGTTTTCGCGGCGCCGGCGGCGATGGCGGCGAACACGATCTTCTGGACCAACGCCGGACCAAGCGATCTCGATCTACTACGCGAATCTCGACGGAGCAGCGCCGACCCCTCACACCCTCAACACCACTGGCGCAACAGTGACGCCCCGTGGGGCGTCGCACCCGACCCCGCCACCGGCAAGATCTACTGGGCGAACTAGGCACGTCGCCAACGGGACAAAATCTCGTTCGCGAACCTGAATGGCGGCGGGCGGCGGAACCTCAAAACCACCGGCGCGACCGTGATGGCCCCGTCCGGTGTGGTCGTTGACCACGCTACGGGCAAGATCTACTGGGCAAACTGGACCGGCAACAAGATCTCGTGCGCCAATCTGAACGGCACGCGGCGGCGGAGATCTCAAGACCGGCAATGCCACTGTCAACGAGCCGATGGGGGTCGCGATCGACCCAGCCGCCGGCAAGATCTACTGGGCCAACTACGGCGGGAACACGATCTCGTTCGCCCTGCTCAACAACTCAAACGGCGGGCGGCGATCTCATGATCACCGGAACCACGGTCAGCCTGCCGTGGGGAGTAGCAATCGACTCGGCGCTCGGCAAGATCTACTGGGGCAACTTCGGCACGAACACGCTCGACTTCGCCAACCTCAACGGAACCGGCGGCGGTCCATTCCCGACCGCTGGCGCGAGCCAGCTCGAGCCGATCGGTGGGATCCATCGACCCCATCGAGGGCAAGCTCTTTTGGGTCAAATTAGTCAGGCAGCATCGATCGCGTCGCCAACGTTAACGGCAGCGGTAGCGGCAAGCAGCTTTATCCCACGGCGACGGCGCACCGAACCCGCGATGCCGGCGCTGCTCGAGTCGCCAGCCGGCGCCGGCACCCCCACCATCACCGGCGGCGCTGGCGCTCCGACCACGCTGTCGTGCTCGCAGGGCAGCTGGGGAGGCGATTTCGTCGACTCCCTGATGTATCACGCCCCTCAGAGCTTCTCCTATAGCTGGACCCTGAACGGCTCCACGATCGCAGGCGCGAACACCAGCACGATCAGCGCAACTTCGGGCGGCAACTACAAATGCCGTGTCACCGCCACGAACTTCGCCGGCTCGACGACGCAGAACAGCGCAGGTTTACAGGTCGCAACCTCTAGCGACGACGTCCGTGAGCGCTTCGGCGACTGGCGCGACGGCGACGCTGACAGTGACCTGCCACGGCGTCACGGGTCAAACGTGCTCCGGGCCGGTGCCTGTCACCGCGCACGAGCACAAGAAGGGCAAAAAAATCGTCGGAGTCACCGCGCGCAAACACAAGGGCGGTGGCAAGAAAACGGTGGCGGCGGTCACGCTCGCCAGCAGCTCATACAGCCTTGCCGGCGGAGCAGCGGCAGAGCTCCATCTCACGCTGAACAAGGTCGGCAAGCAACTGCTCGGGCAATTAAGCAGCCTCCGCGCCGACGCTCGGCTTCCTGGGTCCGTCACGGCGCCGCACACGCTCACCTTCCGATACCCCCAGATCCATGTCAACCGTTCCCTCCTGACGTGGCGCGTCGTCTCCCAGATGGTCGGCAGTTACACGACAGCGAACTCACTCATAATCACCCCGATACCCAGCGGCTCCACCGTGCAGATCGCGTGCAGCGGTGGAGGGTGCCCCTTCTCGCGACACAGCGCAAAGTCGCACGGGAGCTCACTGTGTCACTAAGGCGTTCGGCAAACACCACCTGCGGCCCAGCGCGAGAGTCAAATTCACCATCACCGCGCCCAACCACATAGGTGAGGCACTCACGTACGCGCTGCGAGCCCTCCCGGTGGAACCAAAGCCAACGATCCGGTGCCTCGCTCCCGGAAGCAAACGCACGGTGAAGTGTTGATGAGTTCGTAAAGCTCACCAATCCTCTCTGACCTTCCTCGATGACGAATGTCACGTCTAGGCCGTCCGTGTTCGTAGTACCATCAGGCATGGGGCAAGAAGGGTGACGCGAGATCTCTCAACACTGGGGAGTCCAGCGGTCAGCAGCAGCGCTTGACGAATTGCGCCAGCGACGCGGCGGCTGCGCGTGACTGACCCGCCCGGCGGACCGCCAGAAGACGTCGGCGGTACGACGCCGACCCCTCACGGGATGCCCAGCCCGAAGCGCCAGGTCGGGCGCTACCAGATCATGCGCCAGATCGGCCGCGGCGGGATGGCGACCGTCTACCTCGCGCGCCAGACCCAGCTCGAGCGCAACGTGGCGCTGAAGGAGTTGAGCACCTTCCACGCGAGCGCGCCGGAGTTCGCCGACCGTTTCTTGCGCGAATCGCGCCTCGCCGGCTCTCTGAACCACCCCAACATCGTGACGGTGTTCGAGTACTTCGAAGAGGGAGGCACGCCGTACATCGCGATGGAGTACGTCGAGCGTGGATCGCTCCGTCCGTACGTCGGGCGGCTGGCGCTGGCGCAGTTCGCCGGTGCCATGGAGGGGATCCTGGCGGGCCTGGCCCACGCGGAGTCGTACGGGATCGTCCACCGTGATCTGAAGCCCGAGAACATCATGGTCACCAGCGAAGGAAGGGTGAAGATCACCGACTTCGGCATCGCCAAGGCGACCCAGAGCGCCGGCACCGCCGCCTTCCTGACCGCGACCGGAACCACCGTCGGCACGCCTACCTACATGGCTCCCGAACAGGCCATGGCCCAGCCCGTCGGGATGTGGACAGACCTCTACTCGGTCGGAGTCATGGCCTACGAGCATGTCGTCGGTCACGTGCCGTTCTACGACACGGACGCTCCGATGGTGATCCTCATGCGGCACGTGAACGAGCCGATTCCGCCCGCGATCGAAGTCAACTCGCATATCGACTCCGAGCTGTCCGCCTGGATTGATCGCCTGCTGGTAAAGGACCCCGCGAAGCGGACGCAGACGGCGGTGGGCGCTTGGGAAGAGCTCGAGGAGATCGTCCTGCAGCTGCTCGGACCGCGCTGGCGCCGCGAAGCCCGGCTGCCCGAGCACATCACGGCGCTCGATACACCGCGCCCACTGACGCCGGCTCCGTTCGAGAGCATGCCCATGGCGACGCCGAAGCCGATGGTCCCGGGGGCGCTGACGCCCGGACAAACCGGCGCTGCGCCGCCACCTCAGCCGGCGGCGCCCTCCGCGCCCGAACCGGCGTATCTGACTTTTGGCCGGGCGGCGGAGTCCGTGGCGCCCGAGGCGGCAGCCGCTGCTGCCGCCGCCGCGCGCCGCAGGCGCCGCCGCGGCCGAGGCCGCCGCCCGCCGCGCCCGAGGCCGCCGCTCCAAGCCGCGCCCGCAGGCCGCCCCCGTCCGCCGCCTCGCAGGCCGCCGCCGCCGCGAGGACCCGTACACGCCGCAGGAGCGCACCGGCACCGCAGGACGATCGTGCGACACCCGAATCCTCGGATTACATGACGTTCGGTGCGTGCGCCGGAGGTCGAGGCGCCACCCGCTCATCCACCCGATGAGGGCAAGCCGCAGGAAGGCGCCCCGCCGATCCCGCCAGAAGCTTCAGCTGCGGCCGCAGCAGCCGGCGCCGCCTACATGACGTATGGGCGTGCGCCTGAACCCGCGACCGCACCCGAACCGCCGCCCGAACCGCCACCCGGACCGCCGCCCGAGCCGCCGCACGAGTCGGCCGCCCCGCCGGCGGTCGCTCCGCAACCCCCTGCCGAGCCGCGAGCCCGCCGCCGCCGGGGCCGGACGAAACCGTCGCCGCGATCGGGGCCGCCGCGGCGGCGGCCGAGCTGTCAGAGCCGGCTGAGGCCCCGGCCGTGGACGTCTCCGATTCCGCGGCCGCGGCGCCGCCCCCGGTGGAGGCGCCCGAGGAGGAGGAGCGGCAGGCCGAGCCAGAACCCGAACCGGAACCCGAACCCGAACCCGAGCCAGAGCCCGCGCCAGGCCGGCGTCGCCGCGGCTCCGGCGCGCAGTCGACCCTCCACCCGTCCCGAGGTCGCGCGGCGTCGCATCGCGGCCGTCGGGGTCATCGCCGCAGTCGCCGCGGCCGCGGTCGGATTCCTGATCGCCCACGGCTCGTCGAAGTCTCAGCCTTCTGCGCCCGCGCTGGTGGGTAGCGCCTCGTCAGGACCGGTGCAGGTCTCGCTGCTACCGGGATGGGCCTCCCACAAGGTGCCCACGTCGGCGAACGCTCGGCCTTTCGAACGAGCTTGCCGTTGCTCCGTCGGCGCCCACGGGTGGTCTGCTCGTGATGGGGACGGCCGCGAAGACCGACGCCACGCTGCTGCCGGCCGGATTCGTCGCGACGCTACAGGGAACCCCCACGCCGCAAACCGTGACCCTTGGCCACACGCAGTTCTACCGTTTCCTGAACCTGACGCCCAAGGGAGCACAGAATCCTGAGACGGCCTACGCGGTGCCCACGACGATCGGGTCCGTGGTCGCCATCTGCCAGCCACAGGGAGCCAGCACGACGTTCCTTAGCAACTGCGAGCGCATCATCGGGACGCTCCAGCTCTCGTCGGCTTCGGTTCTCGGACTCGGCCCCAGCTCGAGCTACGCCGCCGGGCTCAAGACCGCGATCGGGAAGCTCAACGCGCAGCAGTCGAGCGCCGGAGCGCGGCTGGCGAGCGCGAAGAAGGCGGGCGACCAGGCGCGGGCGGCAGGAGACCTCGCGACGGCGTTCCGTCAGGCCGGCTCGGCCGTGGACAAGCTCCAGCCGGGCCCGGCAGCGGCCTCGACGAACGCGGCGATCGCCACCGCCCTGCAGAACATCGGGGCCGGGTACGCGGCGATGAGTCAGGCCGCCGCCCACAACAACGGCGGCGGATACAACGGCGCTCGTCGGAAGATCGCCAGCGCCACGGCTGACCTCCGCGCGGACCTGAACCGACTCTCGCAGCTCGGCTACACGGCCGCCTGAAGCGACCGCCGCTCCGGGGGATCGAACGAAGGTAGGCGAACGGAGATGGGCTACCCGCCGACGATGATCACCCGATGATGACCACCTTAGGCGTCGTCGAGGTCGTGTGGGGAGCTGGCGGCGGGGTCGAGCTCGGCTGCGTCGGCGGCGCCTGCGTCGTCTGCGTCGGCGGCGCCTGCGTCCGCTGCGCCGGCGTCGTCTGCGTCGGCGCCGTGCTCTGCTGAGAACTTGATCCGGACGACGTCTTCGGCTTAGGCGGAGGGCTTCGGTGGGCTCTTTAGGTTCGGAAGCGCCGGTGCCGCACCGACGGCGGTGATGGTCACCTTCTGCGGCCCCTGGACGCTCGTCACGGGCGCAAGCTGGGAGGAGGTCGTCTGCTTGCTGCTCCCCTTAGTAGCCGAGCCGATGGCGAACGCGGCTCCGAACGCCGCGGCGACCACCACCACGGCGGCGATCACCAGACCGCGGGTTCGGCCTTTCGGCGCATCCGCGTCGTGTGACTGCGCCGAATCAATCCGTCCGATCTCACTTGTTGCCGTCGCCCCAGCCATCTGCTCATCCCCTGTTCGTGACTTGGCGCCGGATGATACGGGGCGGATCACGATCTCGGAAGGGATATTGCTCACAGAGTCTGAACCGCGAGCCGCATCGACACCGGCGCGCGCAGTCGCGATCCCGCCCGCTGTGCGAAGCTCCGAGACGTGCAGCTCGGGCAGTTCGGCGTGTGGACCTCATACCGCGTGATCGGCGAGGAGAGCGCGGGCGAGGCCGCGAGGCTCGTCGAGGATCTGGGCTTCGGCACGTTTTGGCTGGGCGGCTCACCGCAGCTACCCGCGCTCCGCCCCTTGCTCGAGGCCACCGAGCGGATAGTCGTCGCCACGGGGATCCTCAACGTCTGGCAGAGCGAGCCCGAGCAGGTGGCGAAGGACTTTTCCGAGCTCGACCGCGAGTTCCCGGGGCGCGCGCTCATAGGTATCGGCATCGGTCACCCAGAGGCGACGAGCCGATACCAACGGCCGCTTTCGGCGATGGGTGAGTTCCTCGACCACCTCGACGCCGCCCGCGCCCCGGTCCCGCGCGACCGCCGTTGCCTGGCCGCTCTCGGCCCGAGGATGCTGGAGCTCAGCGCGGAGCGTGCGCTCGGATCCCACACCTACTTTGTCCCGGTCGCACACACTCGGGCTGCGCGCGAGCTGCTCGGACACGACGCACTCCTCGCTCCCGAGCTCGCCTGCGTCGTCGACGACGACGCCGAGTCGGGACGGGCGAGAGCGCGAGCCTACGCCAAGCTCTACCTAGGGCTGCGTAACTACACGCGCAATCTGCTCGCCTTCGGCTTCACCGAAGGCGACATCGCGGACGGGGGATCGGACCGGCTGATTGACGCCGTCGTGCCCCAGGGCACCGCCGACGGGATCGCAGCCGTGGCGCGTGAGCATCTCAGCGCCGGCGCCGATCACGTTTGCCTACAGGCGGCGGGCGTCACCGGGATCCCGCGCTCGGAGTGGACGGCGCTCGCCGCTGCCCTCGGATTACGACGTTGAGTTCATAGGCTTTGGATAGGCTGGCGGCCGGCGGATGGCAGTCGATCTGGTCATCGACATCGAAAACACACCGGGCGCGCTGGCGGAGGTCGCGGCCGCGATCAGTGACGCCGGCGTGAACATCGCGGCGGCCACGTGCGTCGGAACCGGGGAGCGGGCCGAGCTTCACATCCTCGTCAAGCACGGCGGGGCTGCGAAACATTCGCTGGCCATCTCCCACCTCGCGGTCAGCCGCGAGCGGGAAGTCGTTGTCGTGGACGTCGAAGATCGCCCCGGCGTGCTCGCTGACCTGACCCGCAAGATCGCCCGCGCCGGCGTCGACCTCGATCTCGTGTACGTCGCCACCAGGAACCGCGTCGTGTTCGGGGCACCCGACCTCTCCGCTCTCAAGGCCGCGCTCGAGGTAGAAGGCTGAGATCAGCGCCACCGCCAGCGCCCCGTCGTCTACCGTTCCGGGTATGAGCACGACGACAGACACAATCACCCGCCTGCGCGAAGCGATCGGCGTCCAGCGCGGGCCGTCGTCCTGGCGGACGATCAGCCAGCAGGACATCGACGGGTTCGCGGACATCACGGGCGACCACCAGTGGATCCACGTCGATGTCGAGCGCGCCAAGCGCGAGTCGCCGTTCGGCACGACGATCGCGCACGGCAACCTGACGCTGAGCATCATCGACGGACTGCGTGGCGAGCTGGCGCCGGGCGACGGACTGAATTCCGACGACATCGCCTTTGGCGTCAACATGGGCTGGAACCGAGTGCGCATTCCGGCGCCGGTCCCGGCGGGTAGCCGCGTGCGAGCAACGGCCGAACTCGTCTCCGTGGAGGAGAAGAGCGGCGGATGGTGGGAGATCGTCGACCGCTTCACGGTCGAGGTCGAGGGCGGCGAGAAGCCGGCCTGCGTGGCCGAAAGCGTCACGCGGATCCTGTTGCGCGCCTCCTGATCGCCTGGGCGCCGCGCTCAGCGGGCGCCCAGCACGGTCAGCACCAGCCGCGACGGATAGTCCGGGTCGTGGTGGAGCATGTTGCGCGCGAGCACGCCGTCGGTCTCCTCGGCCTCGTCACCGCCGGTGCCGAGATTCGGGCTGAACTTGGGATGCGACGAGGACGCGACCTCCAGCCGGATCCGGTGACCCGGAAGGAAGCGCTGCGCCGTGTCCCACATGACGACCTCGACCTCGTAGACGGTCCCCGGCTCCACGGGCATCAGGCGGTCGTGACCGCCGCGATAGCGCAATCGGACCAGTCCGTCGCACAGCCGCTGTGCGAACCCGTTCGGATGGACATCGACCAGTTTGGCGGTGACATCGGTGTCGGCCGCCGACGTGGCTATGTGCGCGACGAGCCGGACCGGTCCGAGCACGTCCAGTGGTTCAGTCAGCTCCTCGCTCGTGTAGACGAGCACATCACCCCGCGTCTCGACTCCCGAGTAGTCATCGGGACCGCCCAACTGCGCCGAGGATGCCGGGGTGATGAACGGCACGGGTCGGCTCGGATCGTGGATCCACTCGTCGGGCGGTGACCCGGCGGTCGCAGGCTCGTCGGTCAGCCGCCCATCGCCAAACCGTGAGTTGGCCCGGCCGCCGCTGTCCAGATAGAGGGCTCGCTGCACGCTGTCCGGCGGCGGCCACGCGGCCAGGTCGAGCCACTCGTTGGCGCCCATCAGGAAGACCCGCGCCGGGGCGGCAGGCCCGGCCGGCGCGCGACCGCGGACCATCTCGTCGAGGAAGGCGTTCATCACGCCTTCCAGGTCGACCACCGAGTCGTGACCGAAGTCGAGCTCACCGAACTGACGCCCGGCGTTCACCTGGTGTCCCCACGGCCCCATCAGCAGCCGCTGCCCCGACCGGCCCGCCGCCGCCATCGCGGCGAAGTTCGCGGGGGTTCCGATCTCCTCGTCGTCGTACCAGCCGGATATGTGCAGCACCGGTACGTCGACCTCGGCGATACGGTGCTGGTAGCGCAGCGGCTCCCACCAGTCGTCCAGAGTCTGATGCCGGCACTCCTCGCGCCACAGTTCAGAGCTGAATCCGGCGGCCTCGTCGAGCGCGATGTGCGGCCGGTGATCGTAGACCTCCATCCAATCGACGGCCTCGGTGTACTGCAGCGCTCGGCCATCGGTCATCCGAAACCAATGGATGTGCATCGGCCCCGGCAAACCGGTGGGGTCCTCGACGAACGGGTCTGACGGCGTGACCAGCACGATCATCGCCGCGAGCTCTGGCGGTCGATGGAGCGCCGTGAGCCACTGGATCATGCCGGGGTAGCTGCCGCCATAGGTGGCAACCGCGCCGTCGCACCATTCCTGCGCGGCCGCCCAGGCGATCACGTCGACTCCGTCGAGACCGTCATTGCGGTACGGCTGGAAGACGCCGTCGGAGTCCCCGCGGCCCCGCACGTCGACCCACACCGCGGCGTAACCGCCCTTGGCGAACGCATCGGCGCGCTCGGTGGGCCGCTCTCCACCGCGACCATACGGCGTCCGCATTACGACCGCGGGGGCCGGAAGCTGGGCTGGTAGCACCAGGTCGGCAGCCAGTGTGATCCCGTCTCGCATCGGGATCCGGACGTTGAAGCGGCGCGTGAGCTGCTGGTCGGACGTCGGCACGGACGGCAACGCTACAGCCCTCGCCACGAGGTCGGCAGGCTGCGTTCTACGAGTAATGCTCAGGAGCGTGTCTGAGCTCCGACCAGTTCTCAGAGTCGTGCCCGAAGACGATCAGCGGGTCGTGCTCACGCGCGATCTCCCTTAGAGCCTCGAGAGCTTGGTTCGCCTGCTCGCGTGAGAACAAGGCCCTCGGGTGGGCTCGTCCCTCCCACTGCGCCCGGTTGTCGGCGGCGTCTGCCGTCAGCAGCACGAGTCCGGTCTCCCCCAGGTCGACGAGCAGCGACATGTGCCCCGCCGAGTGACCCGGCGTTTCGATCAAACGGATCGTCCCATCCTCGAACAGGTCCGTCTCGCCATCGACTGGTTGCCACCGCAGCTCGGGGCGATCGAAGTCTTCGCGCACGTATCCGGTCGCGGTCGGAGACTCTGCCTCGCGCGCGGCCTGGAGCTCGCGCGCGTGCACCACGACCCTGGCGTCGGGGAAGTGACCGAGAGCGCCTGTGTGATCGATGTGCAGATGCGTCTGGACGACGTAGCGAACCGACGCGGGCGCAACGCCGAGCTCGCGCAGCTGGACGGTGCAGTGTTGCCCCTCGGTCATGTGCACCTCGAAGATGTCCGCCAACGCTCCCCAGTGAGCGCGCGGGTCCCGAGCGACCACCAAGGGGTTACCGCCGTCCACGAGGACGTCCCCCAGCGGATGACGAAGCAGGTAAAACGGCACGGGCACCTCGACGCCGCCAAGGCCCAGCGTGCCGCTCGTGAACAGATAGAGCTCGGGGGCGCCGGCCACTACGTCACGGGCTCGAGCACGAACACGGGGATCTGCCGGTCTGTCTTGGTCTGGTACTCGGCGTAGTCGGGCCAGACCTGCAACGCCCGATCCCACCAGACTGCGCGCTCGTCGCCGGACGCCTCCCGCACGGTGTAATCGCGCTTGGCGGTCCCGTCCTGCAGCTCCACCATCGGACGCTGAACGAGATTGCGGTACCACGCAGGATGCTCGGGAGCCCCGCCCTTGGAGGCGACGGCCGCGTACGCGCCATCGTGCTCGACCCGCATCACGGGGTTCTTGCGCAGCTTGCCGGAGCTCGCGCCGACCGACGTGATGACAACTATGGGCACGCCCCGCAGTGTCGTCCCCTCGGTCCCGCCGGAGCTCTCGTACTCCTCGACCTGATCTCGGACCCAGGCGGCCGGGCTCGGCTCGTATTCACCCTGTAGCGGCATCGTTTCTCCTTCGTGTGACGGTTCACACCGGGACGGTACCTACCTCCGAGGTAATCGACAGCGCGACGCGGCAATGGCAATTTCCGGGAACCACAGCGACCCCACCAAGGAGGCATCGACATGGCCGAGGTAACCACTCTGGTCGACAACTACATCGCGACGTGGAACGAGAGAGACGCCGGGCGCCGCCGCGCGCTGATCGCCCAGACGTTCGCCGACGACGCCGACTACCTCGACCCGCTCATGCAAGGCGATGGCCAGGAAGGCATCGACGCGATGATCGCCGGCGTCCAGCAGCAGTACGGGGAGTACCGCTTCGAACTCGCGGACGCCCCGGACTCGCACAACGATCGAGTGCGCTTCTCCTGGCACCTCATCCACAATGGGGACGGAGTCCCGGTGGCGACCGGATACGACTTCGGGACCCTCGCGCAGGACGGGCGCCTGCAGTCTGTGACGGGATTCCTGGAGACGGCCGCGCAGTAGCGCTCGTGCGAGCGGGCACCCGAGACGGGTGCCCGCTCGCGGGGAGCTCGGCATCGCCTCGCGCCAGCGGTCAGCGCTCGGCGGGCGCACCCCGACGCGCGAAGAACTCGGCTTCGGCCTGTCCGAGCGTCGTGGCCGGCGGGGCGCCATGTAGATATTCGGCGGCAATCGCTCCCCAGTCGCCACCGGCCCGGAGCTGGCTAAGGACGATCGCAACGATGCCGTGCATCCTCCGAATCAGGATCGCGGTTGGGGGAACCGTGAACTGATTGACCTGCGACTTGATCGCCGCCCGCTCTTCGCTGTCCGGACGCTCGGACTCACGATCTCGACGCTCGTGGCCCGGCGAGAAGCGACGCTTGCCCGGCACCGCGTACCACTTGATCGCTCGCCGCATCAGCCTCAAAGCGAACTCGGCCTCGACAGCGTCCGCCCGGTTGGCGGGGAGATAACCACCGGCGATCATGGCCGCCTTCAACCGGGCTGGGTCCTTGTCGCGGACGGCGAGCGCGATCGCCCGCTCCTGGTCGATGCGCCCGGCGTCCACGTCGCGGACCAAGCCGAAGTCAAGGAAGCAGACTCGGCCATCGGCGCGCAGCAGGTAGTTGCCCGGATGCGGATCCCCAAGGGCGATCCGATCGCGATAGGTCAGCCCGAAGAAGAACCGGAAAACGATCTCGCCGTAGCGGTCGCGCTCGGCCGCCTCCGCCCGCCGCACCTCCTCGAAGCGTTGACCCTCGATGTACTCCGAGACGAGGACGCGCCGGGTCGACAGGTCCGTGTAGACGCGGGGCACGGTGATGAAGGGATGGCCGCGAAGCCGCCGCTCGATCCGGCGCTGGTTCTGGGCCTCGAGCTCGTAGTCAAGCTCCTCTGCGATCCGTTCGCGCAGCTCCTCGGCCATCGCCTTGGCGTCGAGCCCCGGCGCCAGCCGCTTGACGAGCGGCAACAGCAACATCGCGTTGCGCAGGTCGGTCTCGACCGCCTCCGCCACCCCCGGATACTGGATCTTGGCGACGACCTGCTTGCCGTCGAGGGTCGTGGCGCGATGGACCTGTCCGATCGAGGCGGCGGCGAACGCGCGCTCGTCGAAATCGGAGAAGATCCGGTCCAGCGGCGCGCCGTACTCCTGCCGCATGAGCTTCTCGAGGCGCGCGAACGGGACCGCCGGAACGTCGTCGCGCAGCGTCGCGAGCTTGCGTTGCAGCTCGTCGTGCTGCTCCTCGGGTAGGCCGTCGAACTCGGCCATGGAGATCATCTGACCGACCTTCATCGCCGCCCCGCGCATCCTCCCAAGCTGCTCGACCAGCTCGTGGACGAGCGCTGCGGTGCGCTCGTTCTCGGCGGCGGCGGCCCGCTCAGGCGTCCGGACGCGATTCGCGGTCCGCATCCCGGCCCACCGCAGGCCCTGGCCGGTGACGAAGCCGCCGACGCGCGCCGTCCGCGCCACCCGGCTCGTCGGGAGCTTTCCTGCCTCAGGCGGTGGGTCCTCAGCTGGGACGGTCATCTATGACCGAGGCTAGCGAGACGCGGTCGGCGACAATCTGCGCCACCGTGAACGTATTCATCTCGGCCGACATCGAGGGCACAGCGGGGATCGTCGACTGGCAGCAGGTGCGCGGACCTGGCACCGAATACGAGATCGGCCGGCAGCTGCTCGCCGACGAGGTGAACGCGGGGATCGATGGTGCGGTGCTGGCCGGCGCCAGGCACGTGCTCGTCAACGACGCGCACTGGACGATGCAGAATCTCCACCCGGGCGCCTTGCACCACAACGCTTCCTACCTCTCGGGGAAGCACAAGCCGCTGTACATGATGGAGGGCCTCGACGCGAGCTTCGACGCGGCGTTCATGCTCGGCTACCACGGCGCGATCAGCGCTGAGCGCGCGATACTCTCGCACACCTACAACCCGGCGGCGATCTGGGAGACGCGGCTCAATGGAGTCCCGGTCGGGGAGAGCGCGCTGAACGCGCTCGTGGCGCTCCATCACGGAGTGCCGGTCGTGTTGATCACGGGCGACCAGGCCACCGCGGACGAGGCGCAGCCGTTCCTGCCGTCGATCGAGACCGTCATCGTGAAGCGTTCGATCACGCGCTCCTCCGCGGAGAGCCTGCACCCGGACAGAGCCTGCGAACTGATTCGAGAGGGTGCGAAGCGGGCCCTCTCGCGCGTCGACTCGGTCCCGACGCCGTCGATCGAGCTTCCGGCCACGGTCGAGATCACCTTCCTGACCGCCGACATGGCGGAGATGTCGACGTGGATCCGCGGCGTCGAGCGCACGGCGGCGCGCACCGTCAGAGTGACCGACGACGACCCGCTGCGCCTCTACCGGACGTTCGTGACGATCATCAGCTTGACGCGATCGCTCGTCGAGCGCTGATCACCGCCCGAAGATCGCTTCAGGGAGGACGGCGCTGACGATGTACTGGCCGGCGTCGACGATCTCGGAGATCTTGAGGTCGACGGCGAGGCTGCAGAGCACGTAGGCATCCTCACGCCCGAGCCCGTAGGTCGCCTCGATGTGGTCGACCATCGCCCGGATCGCGTCCTGCGCGGCTACGTAGAGATCGCCTCCCACGCCGGTCGTGGCGTAGAACGGCGTGTGGTCGACGCGCGGCGTCAAAGGGGACGGGGTGCGGTACTGCGGCCCGGGGATCGAGCGGCCCTTCTCAAGCGAGAAGCGCAAGGAAGCGAACATCGGGGCCTCGATGCCGGTCACGCACACCTCGCCGTCGCCCTGCGCTCCGTGCGCATCACCGCAGGAGAACAGCCCCTGCTCGACATAGATCGGTAGGTACAGCGTCGAGCCGCGGACGAGCTGACGTATGTCCATGTTGCCGCCGAACGTCCCTGGCGGCATCACGGGCTGGGCAGTGGCGCCCGCCGGGCAAACCCCCATCGTTCCGAAGAAGGGCTCGAGCGGGATCGCGACATCCTCGCGCACATAGGCGACATCGCCGTGTGAGAGGTCGAACACGCGTAGGTAGGCGTCGGGGAAGTCGTCTGGCAGCAGCCCGAGCCCGGGCAGGATCGCGGTCCAGCCCCACCCCTGTGTGTGGATATCCAGGATCTCGACCGCGAGCGTGTCGCCCGGCTCAGCGCTATTGATGGCGATCGGCCCCGCCAACGGGTAAACCCGATCCCAGTCGAGACCCGCGATCACGCTCGTGTCGGAGTCAGGGCCGATCTGGTTGTCGCTGACGTCGCGGGTCCAGACGACGACGGTGTCGCCGGAATCGATGCCCAGCACCGGGTCGTGGCCCGTGTCCCAGGTGAAATGGACCTGCTGGTCAGGCAGGTGGTGCGTGCGCGGCATCTCAAGCAGCCTCCAGGGTCGGGTACGTGGGCAACGCTATGTGATTGCCCCGCGAGCGGGCAACGGCCCCGGTCCTGAACCGTTTCGCTCCGTCACAGGGTCTATTAGGTGCGAACAGAAAACCGAAAGGACGCGATTTGTTGAACTTCACACACAAGCGCTCGGAGAGTCCGGGCGCCGAGAGGAACGCCGACGTCAGGTCGATCGAGGACGCTGAGCGCGCCACCTTCGCCGCGGGATGTTTCTGGGGCGTCGAAGCTGCGTTCCGCGAGATCGAAGGGGTCGTCAAGACAGCCGTCGGCTATACGGGCGGGAGCACTGCGGATCCGAGCTACGAGCGGGTCTGTTCAGGTTCCACTGGCCACGCCGAGTCGGTTGAGGTCTGGTTTGACCCGGCGCTGGTCAGCTACGACGAGCTGCTGCGCACGTTCTGGTCGATCCACAACCCGACCACCCGCAACCGTCAGGGTTGGGACATCGGCAGCCAGTACCGATCGGCGATCTTCTTCCACGACGCCGAGCAGGAGCGGCAGGCTATCGCCTCCCGCGATGAGCGCCAGGCGGAGACACGGAGGCCGATCGTGACCGAGATCGTCCCCGCCACCACGTTCTACGACGCCGAGGATTACCACCAGCGCTACGTCGAGAAGCATGGCGGCGCGGCCTGCGCGACGACGATCCGCTAACCGCCGCTAGCCCTCCTCGGGCCCAAGGTACGGCTCGAGGAGGGCCCGAAGTTGCATCCTGCCGCGGTGAAGGCGGCTCTTGAACGCCGCCTCGCGGACACCGACGATCTCGGCCGCCTCCCGAGTCGAGAGGCCATCGATGTCGCGCAGGACGACCGCCATACGCCAGTCGTCGGGCAGTTGGCCGAGAGCACGCTCGAGTGTGCGCGTGAACTCACGGTCGAGCGCCTGAGCCTCGGGCCCGAGAGTCGGCGATTCGGCCAGTGCCACGATTGGATCGTCGCGATCGACGCCCGGCTCGACCCGCCGGGCCGGCCGGCGTGAGAGGCGTCTCTGGGCCTCGTTGAACGCGATCCGATAGAGCCACGTCGAGAACTGTGCTCGCTGCTCGAAACGCGGCAGGCCGCGCCACGCTCGGAGGAACACCTCCTGGGCGACCTCGTCCGCCTCGGTCGGATCGAGCCCAAACCTCCGCAGCGTTCCGTAGACGCGGTCCGCGTGCATCGCCACGAGCTCCGCGAAGGCATCCTCATCGCCACCCTGCGCCCTCCGAAGCAGCTCATGCTCGGAGGTCGGGACGCCGCTCACGCCGCGGTTATACCGCGTGGCCGGCGGGCGACAGGTGAGTGGCGCCCGCCTGGTCCGCTAGCGTGCCTGCTCGTCGAAGGCGAGCGAGCACGAGTTGATGCAGTAGCGCTCGCCCGTCTCCCCCGGTCCGTCCGGGAACACGTGGCCAAGGTGTCCTCCGCACGCGGCGCAGTTCACCTCGATCCGACGCATGCCGTAGCTGAAGTCGTCAAGGAGCTCCACGTTGGCACGATCCGCCGGCTCCGTGAAGCTCGGCCAACCGGTGCCTGAGTCGAACTTCGTCTCAGACGAGAACAGCTCGGCGCCACAGCCGGCGCAACGGTACGTCCCGTCGCGCTTCTCGTGGACGTACTCCCCGGTGAACGCCCGCTCGGTCCCCTTGTGGCGGAGCACCTCGTACTGGGCCGGGGTCAGCTCCTCGCGCCACTCGCGATCGGTCTTCTCGATCTGAGGGTTGTCGGTCTGGTTTTGAATGTGAGTGTTTTCGGTCATGCTTCTTTGACCCACGGCTGACGAGAAACGGTTCAGCTAGGACGGTGGAGGCTCCCTGAGCCGAACGAGCACTGAGCTCGCGAGCTGGGCTGCATCCGGGCCGCCCTCGGGGGCGGGGAGGCGATGCAGCGCATCCAGTACGAGGCGCAGACCCGCGAGCAGCCGACGGCACCGGGCGCACTCGCTCACGTGGCGATCCATCCGGTCGCGGCGGTTCGCGTCAAGCTCTCCGTCGAGATAGGCCGACATTCTCCCCGGCGCCCACCGATGGTCGCGTCTGAAGCGCTCAAGCGAGGAGTAGTCGTTCATTGCAGCTCAGACCCGTCCAATCGCCGAAGAGGTTCGCACACGCCTGATGGTCGAACCTACGCCTGGTTAGATACGGCTCGAACCAATGCGCGACTGCTAGCTATCGGGTGTCCGAATCCCCCCCTCCCGAGGACGAGGCCGGCCTCGACAACCCGGCCTTCGCCGCGCTGTCGACCGTCCATGCACGATTCGCGCAGCGGCGAGGTCGCGTGCTGCGCTACCCCGCTCAGATTGGGGGGTTCCTGGCGCTGCCCGCACGGGCGACCGATGCGGATTGGGAGGACGCCGCGGAGCTGGTGCCGCCGGGGACGATCGCCGCGATCGGTCACACCGGCCGCTCGCTGCCCGGCGGCTGGGCGGTAATGCGAACGCTCGAGATTGTGCAGATGATCGGGGTGGACACCCACGGCGCCCAGGCCGCGGAAGCGGTCTCCCTCGGGCCGGCCGATGTGCCGGCGATGCTGGAGCTCGTTGGCCTGACAAATCCGGGCCCGTTCTCCGAGAGGACGATCGAGCTGGGCGACTACGTCGGAATTCGCCGCGATGGTGAACTCGTCGCGATGGCGGGCGAGCGGATGCGTTTCCCAGGCTGGACGGAGATCAGCACGGTTTGCACGTCGCCCGCCTACCGCGGGACAGGCATGGCCTCGCGACTGATGTTGGCCTTGATTGCCGGAATCGAGCGCCGATCCGAGCGCCCATTCCTGCACGTCCTCCGCAGCAACACCAACGCGATCATGCTTTATGAGAGCCTCGGCTTCCAGAGGCGCCGTGATCTCACCCTCGCCGTCGTCGCGCCGGCTGGCTAGTTGGCCTCGAGCGTACCGCCGTCAGGCCGCCCGGAAGATCCGGAAGTCGCCACTCACCGTCTTGCCGTGGATGAGGAGTTCCGGGCCTCCGTTGCCCCCCGACTCAGGGGAGAGGGTGATGTCGGAGCTGAGCAGGCCGGAGGCCGAGCCGGCGTCGACCTGGATGTTCGTGCCCGGCGCAATGCCGAGCTCTACGTCGCCGGAGACGCTCTGCACGGTCACGATGCCCTCGCGCACCGATCCAACGCGCACGGACCCAGAGACCGACTTCGCCGATACGGACCCCCCGACCGCCTCGGCCGTGATGTCGCCCGACACCGTCCCGGCGTTGAGGTCGCCGGCGACGCGAGGTAGGCGGACACTGCCGCTCACCGTCTTCACGGTGGCATCGCCGTCGAGCTCGCCGGTGACCCGGACGTCGCCGGACGCGGACTTCGTCTCGAGGCCGGCG
This sequence comes from uncultured Solirubrobacterales bacterium, assembly GCA_963810015.1. Taxonomy (GTDB): domain Bacteria; phylum Actinomycetota; class Thermoleophilia; order Solirubrobacterales; family Solirubrobacteraceae; genus Palsa-465. The sequence goes on along the minus strand of CAWEMC010000018.1, from coordinate 70,707 downwards.
AAGGTGCCGTCGAGCGTTGCTTGCCCCGCGGCGCTGACGATCTCGACGCGCGAGCCGTGGGGAACGTTGGCCCTCACACGAAGCGACCCGTCAAAGCGACCGAACAGGGTGCCGAACGTCTTGCGTTGTGGTGCCACCACGAGCCGGTCTCCGACGAGCTCGACGTTCGTCTGGTCGACGCGCTTATGTGAGCCGTCGAGCGTCACCGTCGATTCCGCGCCGTCGACCGTCGCGACCTCGACGTCGCCCGCGGGGACCGTGACCTCGACCCGCACGGGCCGGGGCGTCTCGAAACGTCGCTCAGTCATAGACATTCACTCCTTTTAGCTTCGGCCGTAGCCGGTGAGCCGGCGGTTGCCGCCGGCGGGTGGACGGGTTCCCACTGCGCGACCCAGTGCCTGGACCAGCCAGGTATTGACGGACACGCCAGTGGATGCGGCTGCCGCCTCGACGCGGGCCTTCAGACTCTCGGGCAAACGCAGCGTGATGCGGGCGCCGAGGCCCTCATCGGCGGCTTCGCTTGCCACCGGCCCCCCGTCGCTGACGTAGACGAGCTCCGGTTCGCCGCCGGCGACACGGACCTCGACCCGCCCTTGGTCAAGCTGCCCCGACAGCTCAACTGCCGCCTCGGCCATCGCCTCCTGCAGTCGTAGAGCCAGCGATGACTCGATCGCGACGGCGAGAAGCTCGGCGGCGCGTGCGGTCGACTCGTCGCCGACCGCGGCCACGCGGGCCAGGTCCTCGCACACTGCCTGGACGTAGCCTTCGATTTGCATGGCGTCATCCTGACATCAGTTCGCAGTCATGTCAAGGCAGAATGATGTCAAGCTGTGGTCAGCCTCACTCGCTTGACGGTGCGGAGCCGCGCCACCTAAGCTCGCGGCGAGGTTTTGCAACTGGTGGCTCTACTGGTGAGAGTGGTCTAGGTGGCCGGTCTGCTCGGCGCTGCGACGGAGCCTGGCCAGAGCCTCCGCCGGCTTCTCGAGTCGCGCGAGATGGTGCTCGCGCCCGGGCAGCCCGCCTCCGGCGACTCGTCGCCGCCGCGCGGCCGGTGGCCCGGCAGCGGCGAGCCGCGCGCCGAGCTCTACACGCTGCACATCTCAGGGATGCCGTCGGCCAACATCCAGGGCCGAATGCCCAAGCCGCTCAGCGCGCTCGTCCGCTTCCTGAGCGGTCTGATGCTCGCCCATTGCTGCTGACGGCTTGCGCGAGCACGCCTCTGGAAGAATCCACGTGGCGCGCGCGTCTAGTGCCCAGGAACAGACCAACCGGCCTGCACCGCCACGACTTCCGCAGCGCGGACGATCTAGAGAGAGGATCGACTATGAGTACCGCACCAGAGCTCAAGACATACGTGATTCGACGCCAAGCTGGGTGGGGATCGCCGGAGGAGCTCCAGGCGGCCGCCACGCGCTCCGCGAACGTAGGCGACGGCGAGATGTCGGCTGACATCCGCTGGATCCGCTCCTACGTCGTCGTCGAGCCGGACGGCAGGCTTGGGACCGTCTGCATCTACCAGGCGTCGAGCCCCGAGAAGATCCTCGAGCACGCATCGCGCGCCGGCCTTCCGGCCGACGAGATCATCGAGGTCGCGGATACGGTGATCGTGCGACCGGATCCGGAGTCGGTCGAAGCCTAGGTAACTGGCGAGAACCCTATCCGCCCGTGCGCACCACACAGGTCCGTCGCTCGACGGACCGGTGGGCGCCATCGCCTTCGGCCCTCCCCGGACGTGGTCGACCCTATTCGCGTATAGGAAGAACTCGATCGACCACGTCCTGAGCGACGCGGTCGTGTTCAGCGTGCAGTCGTTTGTTCGCCTGGCAGCTGCGTGGCGCCGAAGTAGCGGCGGGTGTCGCGAAACAGACTCCGGGTGACGAACGCGTTGATGGGATCTCCCGGCCGCGCCGCCGGCGGCGATTCGTTTGCGACGGTCCAGGTGAACCGGCAGCTCGACGGCGACAGTTCCTCGACGAGGTAGTCCTCCGCAAACCGGCGGAACAGGGGAAGCGTGGCCTCGCTCACGTAGAACGACTTCCGCCTGCCCTCCTCCCAGCGGAAGTAGATTTCCTTAAGGACCAGCGCGCCACCGGGTGTCCTGGCTGTACGCGTTGTCCCCTCGCCGAACGGCCGCGGCGAGGTCCAGGTCACGCCGGAAAGCGCACGGCACCACCTCAACGTATCGTCGGACGTGAGCGCCGCCCAGACGCCGTCGGCGGGGTGCGGAATCTCAAACACGCCGATCTGCCGCTGCGGCCCCCAGCGCAGAAAATCCTCATCGCAAGCTTCGAGCTTGAACCATGGGCGCCGCATCGGTGGCCGCAACGCTATCGCAGCGCCTCGTGCACGTCCGTCCGCGTCGATCGCGCACGAGCGGCGCCTCCTCGGTCGCTCCTCGGCCGAATGCAACGCTGGGCGTTATCGTCCCGCCGTGGTGAGGTGGACCGACGACGTTGACGAGATCCTGGCGTCCGACCTCGCGGCGGGCTTCGCGTATCTGACGCCTGCCAGGGGCGTGGGTGATCAGTCCGATGGCCCCGCTCGCGTTGCGCGACCGCGAGGCCGGCACCGTCACCCTGACGACGTCGCAGGCGATGTGGAAGAAGCTCGCCCGGATCCGCCACAACTCCGGTGTGGCGATCGCGTACCACGCCCGCGAGCACGGGCTGACGGGCCGGTCCGGCTTTGTGCTTGTCCAGGGCCCGTCGAGCTTCCCGATCACCCCCGACCGCGACTGGCTGGAGTCGATCACGCCAGAGTGGGAGCGCTTCCTTGGTCCACGCATGGACGGCCTGCCCGGCCGCGTTTTGGAGGTCTACTACTGGCACCGGGTGCCGATCACGATCCAGGTGGAGCGGATCGTCGCCTATCCCGACGGCGCGGCGGCTAGCAAACCGCAGGTTTTCGGAACGCCGCAGGCGGAACCGGCCCTGGCGCAAAAGCCGCCGCGCGGCGGCACAGCGCCCCGGGTCGACGCCACCAAGGTGGCGGCTCACGCCGAGCGGTTGCCGCACACGCTGCTCGGCTGGTGCGGCTCGGACGACATGCCCGAGGTCGTTCCGGTCGCAGCGGTCGAGGGGCGAGACTCGGGAGTCGAGCTCAGCGTCCCGGCGGGCTCTGTTCCCCCGGGCGGCAGACGCGCCGGCCTGACCCTCGCACCAATTCCAGCCGCGCATGATCGGCCAGGAGCAGCGTGTTCATACCGATTGGCTGGAGAGCGACGGTTGGGACCGGGTGACATACACACCGCACACCAAGGCCGGCTACCGACTTCCGCGCTCAAAGCTCGCTTTCATCCTGGCGAGCGGGAGCATCGCCTTTCGGATGAAGAAAGCCCGCGAGGCCGGCGTCGCGCCTCAGCATTGAAGCGACGACGCGCTCCGGCAGCACTTCACTACTTCGCACGTCGCCGCGTTCATGCGGGCGATTCCAGCCACGATCGTCGCGCCTCCGGATGTCAAGCTTCACAGCATCGCGAGCTCGATGGACCTCGCCGACGTGACCACGCCCTGGCCCGGGTCGCGTTGCTCAGGCACCAAGGCTCACCTCGTGGAACTCGATTAGATAGACGAGCGTGTCCTCGTCGATCGGCCCGGCGTGCGCGGCGCGCCTGCGCAGCGTCTCGCGGTCGGGCTCGCCGGCTCGTCGGACGGCCTCCCCGGTGACGGCCGCGAACGGGAGAAGCTCGATCGCGTCGACCTCGATCTCACCGGGGCCGACCCGGTAGCGGCCGCCCCGCTTGACCCGTGGCCGCTTCCACAGTCGGACCGAGACCGTGATGTCTCCGGCCAGAACGTCGTTGCGCAACTCCCGGCTGAACTCCACATCCCGGACCCTAGCTGGTGATTTGCCACGCCCGGCGCGGGCCCATCGGTCCCGGTCAGCAGCTGCGTCTGACCCGCACCTGGTCACGAGAGTCGTTGAGCGTCACGAGCCAGTGTGGCTGAGATCGCAGCCATTTCCTCGAGCTCAAGACAACCACGGAGCACACGGTGAGCGCTTCGCCAAGCCTGAAGACAGGCAGCGTGTTGCGACGATCGCCGCCGTTCGTTTGCGCGATAAGTCCGGCCGTCTCATCGATCCTGCGCTGAAGAGCGTCTCGCCGTCGCATGAGCGCCTCGCGCTCAGCCGCCAATCTCTCCCGCTCCTCACGCGCCGCCTTTTCCTTGCGCTCGAGTTCTTTGAGCGCGTGCTTCAACGCTGCCCGCCAGGTCTCGGCATCGGTCCGCAGGGTCTTGGCAAAAAACAGAAGTGTCGCGAGTTCTGCGCGCAGCTCCCGGTGATCTCGACTCCTGGATGGCGCCCGAGCCACGCGTTCGCGCAGAGCGTCGAGCTGCCGACTCAGCTCCTTGTGCTCGACGTCGGCATCAGACGCGAACGGATGGTCGTTCAGCGTCTCGTCAACCGCAGCGGCCTCGCGAGCGATCAAGACCCGCAACCGGGCGATTTCAGAGACAACGTGGGTTTGAGCGACGACTCGCAAAGCCGAATCGTTTCGCGGCGACCGACACGCGTCAAGGTCATCGACCCTGTCCCAGCTGCTCGTAGCGCGGTGGTAGCTTAGGTGCATGGACCAACCCCGTCGCCACGACTCGCTATGGGCCAAGCTCGCTAGTCGGCTTCGGCGTAAGCGGGACGGGCAGATTGATGGCGGCGATGATCTGCGTCGTGCAGCTCAAGGCGAGCCGGACGAGGATGCGGCTTTCGAGAAGATGGTGAGCACCACGTACCGGTCCGGGCAGGCTTGAACACAAGCAGCCCCGCTCTCCCCATCTGATACCCACTCCCTCCCCCACCCCGGCGGAGGGGCCTCACGCTGAAGGTTTCCGCATCGGATGACGGGCAAGTCTCGTGCAAATGCGCCTTGCTCATGTCCCCCCGGCGTACGGCACCGATACAAAGATTCGAGGTGCCCCCCGGCCCGTATCGCACGGCCTAGGCTGCAGCTTACGCGGGCGAGGGCGCCATGGTTTTGAAGGTGGTCCCGATAACCGCCGAGGTCGGAGGCCTGTGCCCGGGGCTCGCCCTTGGTGCGGGCTGCGGTCACGGGTCCGGCACGATCTGGCTCGCCGCGCTCGGATGGCAGGTCACGGCAGTCGGTTCCTCCGCGGCTGCTCTGGCTCATGCCCGATCTACTGCCGAAGCCGCCGGTTCGGATGTCGCTGGACGTGTCACATGGGTCGAGGCCAATCTGGCGACCTGGACCCCGCGGCCGGGTCGTTACGACCTGCGTGTTGACACCTCGGATTGAGATGCATATAGTTTCGAGGTATGGAGGGCTTGAGCTTTCAAGGCCAGCTTGAGGGGCTGATCCTGGCTGTCCTTGGAGAGGGGCCGTTGCACGGCTATGCGATTGCGTGCGAGCTTCGCGAGCGTTCGGAAGGCATGCTCGAGGTGGCGGAGGGGACCTTGTATCCGATGCTGCACAAGCTCGAGAAGGACGGGTTGATCCATAGTCGCTGGGAGACGGTCAACGGTCGTCGTCGTCGTGTCTATGCGCCGTCTTCGCGCGCCGCCCGCGCGGTTCGCGAGCGGTTTGAGAGTTGGCGGCGTCTGAGTCGCGCGATTGATTCTGTGTTCGTGTCGGCTCCGGGGGGCGCGGGTGACTAGCGCCGACCCGCGCGAGAACCTTCTCGACGCTCTGGCGGGTGAGCTGCGTGGCGGGCCGCTGGCCCGACGGCGGATCCTCACAGAGCTCGTCGATCACATTGACGATGCCGTGGACGATCTCCGTGGCTCGGGAGTCCCCCGCGAGGAGGCGATCGAGGAAGCCGTCAAACGCCTAGGGGATGCGGAGACGATCGCGAACGCGTTCGGTGCCTCGCGCGCCCGAGCCGCGAGCCCTTCGAGACGCCGCACACGGCACTCACTCGCTTGGATCGCGGTGGTTGCGATGTCGGTCGTGACGGCCGTTGCGGCCGAGCTTCCCCAAGCGTCCGGGGCAAGGTCTCCCGCGAACGTATTGGCTCCCGCGCCCCACCGTCTCGCGGCACCCGGCCACGTGACCGTCCGCCGTCCAGTTTGGGCGAAACACGACCGTCGCGCGAGCCACGCACGGCCGCGGCGGTGATCGCAGGCAGCTATGGCCGTCCATCGCCGAACGCGAGCGCTGTTCGAGCTCGCCCTCACCGTTGCGGTGGCCGTTGGCTTGGCCTTTGCCGTCCAGGCCTGGGCGGTCAAGCCATACAAGATCCCCACCTCCTCCATGGTTCCGACGCTCGAAGTCGGCCAGCGCATCCTGGCCAATCGATTGATCAACCACCCAAGCGTCGGCGACATAGTCGTCTTCCATCCGCCTGCCGGCGCCACGCCCCCAAACGACGGCAGTCCGGTGTGCGGCAACCCGAGTCAAGGAAGCAACGGTGGCCCCGGAACGGAGGCGTGCGACAAGCCGACTGCGAAGGAGTCCAACCAAACGTTCATCAAGCGCGTCGTGGGCCTGCCTGGCGATCGAATCCAGATCGTCAGCGGGCACGTGTACAGGAATGGCGTGCGCGAGCACGATCCATACATCGATCCGTGTGCGCAGGGAGAGCCTACGTGCAATTTCCCGAGGACGATCGTGATTCCACCCGACGAGTACTTCATGATGGGTGACAACCGCGGAGAGTCCGATGACAGCCGCTTCTGGGGCCCAGTCCCCAACGCCTGGATCATCGGCGAGGCGTTTTTCACCTACTGGCCACCCGACAGAATCGGCTCCCTCTAAGGAGCGAAACGATGTTGCGCCGTCGGCGCTACTGGTTCCGGGGTGCTGGCGCGGGCCCGCGCTCAGGCTCCCGGGAACGCCATCGCGTCACGGATCGAATCTTCGGACTGCCGTGGTCGCGTAGCCGAGTACGCGACGGGTCTGCATCCGGGAGAGGAATGCCTCCGTCCGGCGGCTCGGGGGAGCCGTTTGGCCGATCCGGGCCGGACCCCCAGCCGTCGTCGCCATCAGAAGGACCCGGAAGGCGATCCGGGCCCTGGGCGGACAAGACCGGAACGACGATCAACGCCGCCATGAGCATTAGCCACGCGAGACCGACGGCGACCTGCCCCGCCAATAGAACGACCATTCGCCAAGCGTAACTCGGCCCGGATCCGTCAACAAGCCCAAGCAGCCCAACGCGGTTCGCTGTTCAGGAGTTCACCGCAGCTCGGGAGCCGCGGCCAGAGCCGCGGCGGCGTTGCGCAGAATCCGTGAGACGTGCATCTGGGACACCCCGATGCGCCTCGCGATCTCGTCCTGGGTGAATTCGCCGCCGAAGCGCAACAGCAGCACCTTGCGCTCGCGCGGATGCAATCTTCGAAGCACATCTCCCCACCCCACGGAGGTCTCGAGCCGCTCGTATGCCGAGTCGAACTCACCAATCGTCTCGCGAAGCGTCAGCGGTTGGCCGTCCTCGGCTGCGTAGGTGGCATCGAGCGATCCGGGCCGATTGGCCTGGAGTGCGCCTTGTGCTTCGGCGACCTCGCCAACCTCGAGACCTAGATGTCGTGCGATCACCTCCGTGGACGCGTTAGCACCGGAGGTTGCCCGGATCTCGTCCTCTGCTCGGGTCAGCTGGATGGCACGTTCCTGGACGGCACTGGGCACATGTACGCGCCAGGTCGTGTCGCGGAAGTGACGCTTGATCTCGCCAAGGATCGTCGGTTGGGCGAAAGCGACGAACGACTCGCCTCGCTCAGGCTCGTATCGGTCGACTGCTTTGATGAGCCCGACGCTGGCTGCCTGGTAGACATCCTCGACCGGCTCGCCCCGTCCCTCGTAGCGGCGCGCGAGCCGGCGCGCGTAGGGGAGGAACCGGAGGATGATCGCCTCCCGCGCGCGAGCGTCACCCGCCGAGCGGCGCCTGAACAACGTCCCGAGATCGCGCGCGGACTCGGCTGGTGGTACCGACGTGCGCGCATGCCACTGCAGCGTCATACCCAGCTCCCTCGGTGTCGTGCCTACGGGGTTAGCTGACGGGCTCGCGATCGGCTTTTACGCCACCGCTACGGCCGGAACACCGGCCGACTCGCCCCAAAAACTCGGGTTCCCCGCCCACCGCGTCAAGTGCGCGGCGGCTCGGCTATGTGGGGCCGCGACTATAAACGCCACGCATGTCGGTGACAAGGATAGGCCACGGGGGCTCATTTCGTAGCGGGTGTAAGCCATCGGTCGAGGTCCTCGATGAGGGCTGCGATCGCTGGGCGAAGCTCGTCGGCGATCCTTCCCTGGCTTTCGCCCGCGCGGGTGCGCCGGCCGGCTTCGCTGATGATGATTTGGAACACGCCGGCGAGCGCGATGCCCTGCAACCGGGCCAGCTCGGGGGTGACTGCTCCGGTCTCGCTGATCGCGTCGGTGATGGCAGCGGCTTGACGGTCTGACATCTCGAGCACGAGCCGGTGGACGGTTGGGCTGATCGCGGCGAGGTAGCCGAGCTCGCCACGCCACTGCTCGGGGGGCACGCGGCGGATCCCCTCGACCAGGTCTAGCGCGAACTCGCGGATGGCCGCTGCGGGCGTCGTTCCCGGCGGTCGGGTCCGAATGAGGCGGGAGAGCTGGTCCTGAACCAGCTGGTCCAGGTCGGTTACCAGCTGTTCCTTGGTCTGGAAGTAGTTGTAGACGGTCTGTTCTGAGACCTCGGCCTCGCGCGCCACATCGCTGACGGCGACCTGTTCATACCCGCGCTCGGCGAACAGTCGCGCCGCGGCGTCGGCGATGACGCGGCGTGTGCGCGCCTTCTTGCGCTCGCGCAGCCCGATCTCAGTCATGTCCCGAGGATAGCAAAACGTTGACTGGACACAAAATTTAGAGTAGGCTCGAACTTTCTCACAAGTGTGAGCGATGAACCATCAAGGAAGGAGCCCTCGTGGCCACCACTACCCACAACGACAGTCGGACGGCACACCTGCTCGAGCTTATGGCGAAGGGCGATAACGCCTTCAACGCCCGAGACTTCGAAACCGTGGACATGGTCCACGATCCGCACATGATCGCTTACATCCCCGGGAGTCCAGAGCCGATCTACGGATCCAAGGCGCACTCGGAGGCGATGCAGGCATTTCTGCGGAGCTTCCCGGACATGCACGTGAACACGCCCTATCCGATCCAGTTCGGAAGCGGGGACTGGATCACGGTCATCACCAACGCCACCGGGACATTCACCGGGGAGATGGTCCTCCCCGACGGCAACGTGATCGCCCCGACGGGGAAGGCGTTCGACCTGGAGTTCGGGCAGACCACCAAGTGGAAGGGTGACCGGCTCGTGGTCATCGCCGCGTTCATGGACGTCCGTCTTCAGCAGCAGCAGCTCGGTCTCGCCTAGCCCTCCTGAAGGGTGCCGACGAGCGTCGGACTAGGATCGCACCGTGCTGAAGCGTCGGCTGGCGTTACCGGGTGGGTGGCGGGCCTGGTCGTGGGCGCTAGCGGTGCTGGCCATCACGGCGTCGCTGGTAGTGCTCGACATGAGCGTCCGGGGAGTCCACCGTTTCTGGTCGGGCCACTCGTTCACCTCCTCGGTGCTGTCAGGGCTGCTCGTGCTGCTCCTGACCGTTTTGATTGTCGATCGAGTGAGCCGCATTCGGCAGCTCCGGAATCAATCGCGCGCGATCGCCGCCCAAGCGGCGGTCGTGCTTGGTCAAGCCGTGCGCGCGAAAGACGCCGTCACGCGCCCATCCCCGTCTGACGATGACCGCGACGAGGCCTCGGGAGAGCTACGCACCTACACGCAGATGCTCCTCGTCAGCGCACCGCTGCTGATCGACGCGAACGTGTCGCGGACGTTCCTGGAATCCGCTCAGCGAGTAGCCGTCCAGCTAACCCGGGGCCCTCCGGGTCAGCGGAGACGATCAAGCAGAGCAGGCCAAGGCGCGGCTGGACGACGGCGTCGCGCACTTGCGAGAAACGGCCGCTCCTCTACTCCAGGCCCTTAGTCCCGACCAGCGCGCGGCGATCAGCTCCCTCGAGGTTTGAGGCGACCGGGTCGTCGACGCGCGCGGAGGTGCGCGCCGCTCGATAAGTCCTACGCCGACTTCATCACCGACATCGTCTTCGCTACCTCCACCCAACCCAAGCAGCGAACGGGAGCCCGTGCCTCCTAGAAGTGAACGGACGGCTGCCCGACGTCGGAAAGTGCCGAGCGGAGCTCCTTGCGGGAGCTGATCCCGAGCTTGCCGAACATCTTGGTCAGGTGCCACTCCACCGTGCGCGGGCTGAGGAACAGCTGTGCGCCGATCTCGGGATTCGTTTGCCCGTCGGCGGCTAGGCGCGCGACCTGCACCTCCTGGGGGGTCAGCTCGTCGAGCGTCTCGACCGTCCGCTTGCGCACCGTCTCCCCCGTGGCCCGCAGCTCCCGGCGGGCGCGCTCAGCGAACGCCTCTGCGCCCATGTCCGCGAGCATCCCGTGAGCGATGCGCAGCTGTTCGCGGGCGTCGACGCGCCGGTGCTCACGGCGCAGCCACTCGCCGTAGAGGAGATGCGCGCGGGCCAGCGTCTGCCATCCGCGGATGTGGGGGCGCGATAGTCGTTCGATCGCTTCTCGGTAAAGCCGCTCCGCGGTGGCCCCCTCGGCAAGCATCGCCGCCGCGCGCGCGTGGATCCCGAGCGCCCAGTCCGTTCCGGCGGCATCCGCAATCTCAGCGATTTGCGCGAGCGCACCAGTCGCCCGCTCCGCCTGGCCACTGCGCACGGCAGCCTCGATGAGCTCCGGCAGCACCCAGATCGACAGGCCCAGCCCGCGAGGATCCTTCACGGCCCGTTCCGCCGCCGCGAAGGCGTCGTCGTAGCGGCCTAGCGCGTTGTAGCGCTGCGCGCTGCCCCAGTCATCGGCGGCGAGCCACAGCCCCTCGCCGCGTCGCAGCACCTCCTGCCGGCGCGCCTCGCTGAGCGCCACCGCCTCGGCGTCCCGTCCCCGCCAGTTCGCCAGCGTGATCGAGGTGCGCTGGGGGAGGTGACTGGCGGTGGCCTCGACGACGGCGTCCGCCTCGGCGGCCAGCAATGTGGCCACCCCGATCCTTCCGGAGACCAACTCAACGACCACGCGGTCGGTGAGCGCGAAGGGCAGCGTAGAGAACGCGCCGGTGCGGCGCGCGAGCTCGAGATTGCGTGCGGTGAGCTCGTCCCACGCTTCATTATCGGCCAGCGCGCGTGCGACGCGGCCGGCCAGCCACAGCCAGCGCAGCCCATCCTCCTCGGACAGCCGCTCGTGGCGAAACGCCTGCAGCGCGACCTTCAACGCCGGCGCCCCCGCAACGTAGCCCTCGCAGGTGAAGACGGCGAGCCCGTCCAGCAGCAGGTCGCAGGCACGCGTGGAGGGCTCCCAGTCAGCGGCGAGAACAGCTGCGGCGACCTCGCGCGGGTCGCCTCGCTGCACCAGGCGGTCGGCGGAGAGCGCAGCCGCAAATGCCTCGAGGTATGTCTCGCGCGCGAGCCTCGGATCCAGCGGCTCGAGCCGCTTGGCCGCCTCGACCAAGAGCGGGGGAGCGTCGCGCCCTCGCGTCATCGCGAAGGTGATCTGCGCGTGCAACAGCTGGGCGCGCGCTTGCTCGAGCTCATCCAAGGGTCCCGCGTTGGCGACCGCGAGTAGCCGCAACGCCGCGTCGTCAGCGCCGGCTTGATGCTTGCAGTTCGCAGCACGGAGCGCACGCTGTGCCCGGCACCTCGGATCGGGCGTCAGTTCGACCGCGCGCTCGCGAAATGCCGCTCCTCCACCCAGCCCGCCTCGCGCCCGCGCTCGGCCGGCCAAGCGCTCCAGCTCGGCGGCGACGTCCTCGTCGAGCCCGGCCGTCGCATGCGCAAGATGCCAGGCCCGGCGATCGGGGTCGATGTCGGCATCGGTGGCCTCGGCCAGCGCCTTGTGAACGCGCCGTCGCTCCTCCGGGGCTGCCGCGCGCTTCACCGCCGAACGCACAAGCGGATGACTGAAGCGCACCTGCGCCCCGAAATCGATCAGACTGGCGGCAGCGGCCGGCTCAGCCGCGTCCGGCCCGATGCCGAGCTCCGCGGCCGCCCGCCACACCAACACCGGATCACCGAGCGGCTCTGCCGCGGCGACGAGCAACAACAGCCGTGTCGAGGGCGGCAGCGGCGTCAGCCGCTCCCTGAAGCTCTGCTCGATCTGCCCCGACAACGCCCGTCCCTCAGACAGCCAGAACCCGCCCGCCAGCTCGGCGGGCGTCCAGCCACGCGGCAGCTCGAGCAACGCCAGCGGATTGCCGCGCGTCTCGGCCACGATCCGATCACGCACCCGCTCGTCAAGTGGACCGGTGACCACCGTCGCGAGCAACTCGTGCGCATCAAGGTCATCCAGCCCGCCGACGGCGAGCTCCGGGAGCCTCTCGAAATGCCGCTCGTCGCTCGGCTCGCGCACGGCGAAGACCAGCCCGATCGACTCCACGCCGAGACGGCGCCCAACGAACGCCAACGCCAGCACCGAGGCCAGGTCGAGCCACTGCGCGTCGTCCACGATGCACACAACGGGTCTTTCCTCCGCGACATCTGAGAGCAGACTCAGGACCGCCAGACCGACCAGGAACCGATCCGGCGCATCGCCATCGCGCAAACCAAACGCGGTCCCAAGCGCATCGCGCTGCGGCCCGGGAAGACGCTCCAGCCGATGCAGAAATGGCATGCACAGTTGCTGCAACCCCGCGTACGCGAGCTCCATCTCCGACTCGACCCCCGTCGCCCGGGCGACACCGCAGCCCAACGAGTGCTGCGCCAGATACTCCAGCAACGCACTCTTGCCAACCCCGGCATCCCCGCGCAGCACCAGCGCCCGGCTCAGTCCCGCACGCACACTCGCCACGAGCTGATCCAGCGCGGCGCACTCGCTGCGCCGGCCAAGCAGCCGCCGCCGAGAATCGGTAGTTGACATCGCCAGGCCAGCGTAGGTGCAGCTCCCCGCGTTGGCAACCCCGGGACCCACGGGCGTGACCACGGGACCGGGCACCCCCGAGGGTGCTAACCCGGGGGCTCGCCGGACGCGAGGAACACGCGCGCACACCACGCTTCGTGGCATCCCCACTCCGAAGACCCACCGGAGTTCTCCGACACACAAGGAGGTAGCCATGAGCGCCACCGAAAAGAGCACCACAGCCGACAACGCGAGCGTCGGGCCGGTCGACGTGCGGCTCGAGGTCCAGATTATCCCCGTGTCCGACGTCGACCGATCCAAGGAGTTCTACGAGCGCTTGGGTTGGAGGCTCGACGACGACGTCGCCCCGATGGAGGGACTTCGCATCGTCCAGTTCACGCCCCCGGGCTCGGGTACCTCGGTCACGTTCGGCCGGGGACTCACGACCGCCACGCCCGGGGCGGCCGAAGGAGGGCTGATCGTCTCCGACATCGAAGCGGCACATGACGAACTGGTCAGCCGAGGGATCGACGTCAGCGACATCTGGCACGGCCCGCCGTTCCCGGTGCAGGCGCGGCAACCCGGCCCCGACCCGGACCGCAGCAGCTACGGATCGTTCGTGTACTTCACCGACCCCGACGGCAATACGTGGTTGGTTCAGGAGGTCACGACCCGGCTCCCCGGCCGGATGAACGCCACAGAGACCGGCTACGTATCCACAGCGGACCTCGAGGGCGCGCTCCGGCGAGCCGAAGCCGCCCACCGCGAGCACGAGAAGCGCACCGGCAAGGCGCACCTGTTCCACCGCTCAGACCAAGACAAGAACTGGCTCGCCTGGTACGCCGCCTACATGGTGGCGGAGCAGGCCGGGACGGACTTGCCTTCGTGACAACAGAAAGGAAGACACCATGCGATTCGTCAAAGTCGGAACGGAGAACACCGCCGACATCGAAATCCACTACAACGACCACGGCACCGGCAAGCCGATCGTCCTGATCCACGGCTACCCGCTCGACGGCAACTCCTGGGAGCGCCAGGAGCGAGTGCTGCTCGCGAACGGATACCGCTGCATCAGCTATGACCGTCGGGGCTTCGGCCAGTCCAGTCAGCCGACGTGCGGCTATGACTACAACACGTTCGCGGGCGATCTTAAGGCGCTGCTCGACCATCTCGCGCTTGAGGAGGATGTCGCCCTTGCCGGCTTCTCGATGGGCACAGGCGAGGTAACCCGATACCTGGGTGCATACGGGCCGGCCGGGGTCAGCAAGGCGATACTGCTCGGCGCGATTCCGCCGTTTTTGCTCCAGACCGAGGACAACACGAAGGGCGTACCGGGCTCGGTTTTCGAAGACATCAAGCGCGCGATCGTGGCTGACCGCTACGCGTACTTCGACGACTTCTTCGCCAACTTCTACAACACCAATGTGCTGGCACCGGAACGGATCGGGGATGCAGCGCTCCGGGCGAGCTCAAACGTCGCCGCCGGAGCCTCCCCCTACGCATCGTATGCATGTGTGTCGACACGTGGCTGACTGACTTTCGCGGCGACCTGCCGAATATCGACGTGCCGACACTGGTCGTCCACGGCACCGCGGACCGAATCCTGCCCTTCGAGGCGACGGCCGCGCGACTCAGAGACGAGAACCTGATCGCCGACCTCACGGTCGTCGAAGTCGAGGATGGCCCGCACAACATCGGTTGGACCCACCCCGAAGAGGTCAACGATGCGCTGCTCGGCTTCCTCGCGCACACCACAGCCGCCTTGGAGTCCGTCGCGTGACAGAGATCTTGATATGCCGGCTGTGCACTACACGAATCTGTTGATCGTCGTCGGGGTCGGCCTGCTCGCCCCGCTCGCGCTTGGTTTCTTCCCGCGGCTCCGGTTGCCCGCGATCGTGCTCGAGATCGTGCTCGGGATCGTTATTGGCCCGTCCGGGTTGGGCTGGGTCAAGCCCGATCTGCCGGTCTCGATCCTCGCGCTCGTCGGGCTAGCGTTCCTGCTGTTCCTCTCAGGCCTTGAGATCAAGGTCCAGCGCCTACGCGGGCGGATCCTCAAGCTGACCGTGGCCGGCTTCGCGCTGTCGTTCGCGATCGCGATCATTCTCGGCGTGGGCCTGAAGGCGGGCGGCTTTGTCAAGTCGCCGCTATTTGTGGCGATCGTGCTCGTTTCGACGTCACTGGGCGTGGTCGTCCCGGTGCTGAAGGACTCAAACAACGCCGGCTCGAGCTTTGGTCAGCTGGTGATCGCTGCGGCCTCGATCGCGGAGTTCGGGGCGATCATCCTGCTGTCGCTGTTCTTCTCGGGCAAGGGAACGACAAGCACGGCTGGGACCCTAATCCTGCTCGGCATGTTCGGGCTGGTTGTAACGCTCGTGGGCGTAGCGATCGCCGGTGTCGAGCGTTCGATCAGCCTCTCACGCGTCCTCCGGCGTCTCCAGGACACCACCGCGCAGATCCGAGTTCGTGCGGCGTTCGTGCTGCTGATCGGGTTCACCGCACTCGCCGACCAAGTCGGGCTAGCGACGATCCTCGGAGCATTTGCGGCTGGCGCACTGCTGTCGATGATCGACCGCGACGACATGACCCACCCACAGTTTCGCCTCAAGCTCGAGGCGGTCGGGTTCGGTGTTTTCATCCCCGTGTTCTTTGTCACGAGTGGCCTGCGTTTTGACCTGAACGCCCTATTTGCCAGCGCGTCGACGGTGGCGCGAGTGCCGCTGTTCCTGCTCGCGATCTATCTCGCACGCGGGCTGGCAGCGATCGTGTATGTGCGACTGCTCGGTCGCTCGCGCTCGGTAATCGCGGGCTTATTGCAAGCCACCTCCTTGACGTTCACGGTCACCGCCACGCAGATCGGGCTCCAGCTCGGCGTGGTCACCCGGGCCAGCGCCGCCGGTCTCGTGGCCGCCGGGCTTCTCTCGGTCGTGATCTCCCCGGCGTTAGCACTCGTGCTGCTCCGCCGCGAGCAGCCGGGCGGTCGTTCGAAGTCATCCGCTCAGCCATCGCCCACTGGCTGGACGCGCGAGCAGGGCCGTGTCCTTACCGCGGCGAAGCTATAGACCGATGTCCGAGGCCTGGGTGTATCTGCTGCGCTGCACCGACGGCTCGCTCTACACGGGTTGGACCATCGATCTCGAGCGCCGGCTTGAGCGCCACCGAGCCGGCACCGCGAGCCGGTACACGGCCAGCCGGCTGCCCGTCGAGCTCGCGCGCGCGATACCAATGCCCGATCGCACTGCCGCTCGCCGCGAGGAGGCACGCATCAAGCGGCTGCCACGGGCCGAAAAGCTCGCGCTGCTCACGGCCATTCAGGCGGGAGGAACGACCGGCGCTGAGGCCAGCCGGGCGGACCCATAAATGGCGGCTGCGTCTCGCTCAGGTGCCAGTCGCCGTCGCGTGCAGCCGGTCAGACGATGGTCAGCGAGCAGCGAGGAAGGCGTGGACGAGTTGCACGGCCCACGCCCCTTCGCCAACGGCGGTGGCACATCGCTTGGTTGACCCCGAGCGGACGTCCCCCGCCGCGAAGACGCCCTCGACGGTTGTCTTGAGGAGGTTGTCTGCTCCGATGGCGGGGCCGGTGAGGATGAAGCCGTGATCGTCGCGGCCGACCACGTCGTCGAGCCATTCGGTGCACGGCACCGCGCCGAGGAAGAGGAACAGGAAAGAGAACCGCAGGCGCTCGCCACTTTTCAGCGTGACCGCCTCGAGCTGTCCGTCGACACCGTGCAGGGCCGCGATCTCGCTGCGGTCGCGCACGGCGACGCCGTAGCGCTCGAGCTCCCGCACGAGGTAGTCCGACATCGTCTCCCGCAGATCGGCGCGTCGGTGGAGCAGTGTCACCAGCGCACCGCCACGCGCGAGCCAGACCGCGGCCTGCCCGGCCGAGTTCCCGCCCCCAACGACGGCCACCCGCTCGGCCCCGCACAGCTGCGCCTCGGGTGGTCCCGCGGCATAGAACACGCTGATGCCTTCGTACTGGTCGAGGTCGTCGACCGGCAGGCGCCGGTACTGCGCGCCCGTAGCGATGACGAGGGCGCGGGCGACGATCTCGTGGTCGTCATCGAGCCGCACGGTGTGGTGTCCGTCGCCTGGCTGCAGCGAGACCGCGCGGTAGGGCGTGGCCAGGCGAGCGTTGAACTTCCGTGCTTGGCTCACGGCGCGGCTGGTGAGCTCCGAGCCGCTCAACCCGGCCGGGAACCCGAGGTAGTTCTCGATCCTGCGTGACGTGCCGGCTTGGCCACCGAGCCCCGTGCTGTCGATGACGAGCGTGTCGAGGCCCTCGGAAGCGCCATAGACGGCGGCGCCGAGTCCGGCGGGACCAGCGCCGACGACCAGCAGGTCGGCCTCCTCCCGCGGCGCGAGCTCGCGGCCGATGCCCAGCGCGCGGGAAACCTGACCGGGCGTCGGGCCCTGGAGCTCGACGCCGCCCGGCAACCTGACCAGAGGCAGCCTCGCCTCGTCGAGGTCCGCGACCAGAGCCGCCGCCGCTGGATCGTCAGCGTGCTCGGTATCGCGCCACGTCAGTGGGAGACGATTGCTGCGGGCGAAGTCGAGGATCCGCATGGTCGCCTTCGACGAGTGCGGCCCGATGATCTCGAGGCCGAGTCCTTGGACCCGCTGGAGGGCTTCGCGCCTGGCGATGAAGGCAGAGAGCACGACGTCGCTCAGCGGGCCGTCCTCATACATCAGCGAGCGCAGCACCTCGCGGGGAACGGCTATGTAACGCAGCGGCTTGGTGACGATCGCCGTAACGAACACCGTCTGACCCGAGAGCAGGTTCAGCTCGCCGAGGAAGCCGGAGGCCCCGTGGCGGACGATCTCGTTGCCGGCGGCATCGACGATCACGGCCTCGCCCTCGATGATCGCCATGAACGCGTATTCATGATCGCCGACCTGATAGAGCACCTCGCCGACGTCGGCGGTTCGCTCCTCGCCGAGTTCGGCGAGTCTCGCCAGCTGCGACGCAGAAAGCGTCGGGCTGGGCGGGGGCTCGACCGGACTCGCTGGCTGCGGCATCAGACCTCCTGCGCGTCGACGTGTCGGTTTTCGCGCCCGCGCGGCGCGGTCGAGGATATCGTCGAGCTGGACGCGGCGGCGTGGCAGGCATGCTCGCGCTCGAAACCAGAGCGAGCTCGGCGGTCGGAGTCGCGATCTCGGTCACGACCATCCAGGCATCCACGTACCTCGGCGTCGCCGCCAGGGTCGGCGACGCATCGAAGGCGCTCGGGGCGCTGCTCGTCCTTGGCATCAACATCACGATGCTGTTGATCGGGGGCTCTCTCACGCTTCTCGGGCGGCGGGCGCTCGGCCGCTGGCACATGAATACCGACTAGAGCGCGCTGAGTGGCAAAGCACCGGTCCGCTTGATCGTCGAGGACGAGCGGTTCTCATCAGCACGATTGATCAACTCGTCGCGATGTCGTCTCGTCGTACGACCCCGATCAGGGTGCCGTCTGGTCTGGTGACGACGAGCGTGCGAAGGCCGTAGGCCTCGAACCGGTCCTCGAGTTTCGCTTCCGTCAAGTGCGGGCGGATCGTCTGCGGCCTGGGCTCCAAAACGGTGTCGATCGGGTCGCCATCCGAGAGCGTGTCGAGCGCTGATTTTTGGACACGCCCGAGGACCACACCGCCCGGGCTCAAGACCAGGGCGTACCCGTAGAGCGAGTCGGCGATCAGCCGCCGCACTTCACCCGTCGAGGCTTCGAGCGAGGAGGTCGCGACATCGTTGCGGGCGAGGCTCCCGGCGGTCGGCTCGCCCGCTCGCGCGCCTTCGCCCGGCAGGCCGTGGGCGAGCCAGTCGACCTTGCCGGGGGCGTAGTCGTAGACGCGGGTGAAGCCGAGAGTGGCGAGCCGGCACGCGGCGCGTGGACTCAAATCTCAGAGGCCGTCCCAGCAGTAGACGACGACATCGCGTCCCCGATCCAGCCGCTTGGCCGTCTCGGCGCTCAGCTCCGCGAGCGGAAGACTGATCGCGCCCGGGATGTGGAGCTTCTCGTAGTCCTGCCTCGGCAGGACCTCGACGACCTGCGCGCCGCCCGCGATGAGTTCGTGGAGGTCGGCGATGTTGATGGTCGTCACGGTCATGACTTCAGCCTGCCGACAGGAAATGGTCGCAGGTCGATGATCCTCACCAAGCGTCACCGCCGCCGCGGCTACGGTCGGGCGGCCGGGCAGCGAACCGCCTGCCAGGCAGAGCGCGCACAATCCTCTGCATGGACCTCGACGATGTGCTCGCTTATTTGCGCGGTTGCGAGTGGATCGACCTTACTCACGTCTTCGAGCCGGGGATTCCGCACTACGCTCCGTTCCCTGATGAGGAGCGCCGTGTGGTGTTCGGCTTCACGCCGAGCAACGGGACTTTGGGGTCGGGGTTCTTAGTCCACGAGTACCGCCACGTGGGTCAGTGGGGGACACACGTCGATCCGCCCGCGCACTTCATCGAGGGAGGTCGTACGTTGGACGCGCTGCCCGTCGAGGAGATGGTGTTGCCGCTCGTCGTGCTCGACGTTCGTGAACAAGTCAATTCCGACGCTGGGTTCGCTGCCACCGACGCCACGATTGGCGCGCACGAGGCCGAGTACGGCCAGATCCCTGATCGGGCGTTCGTGGCTTTGTTGACGGGCTGGAGCGCCCGCTGGCCCGACGCGCCGGCGATGGACAACCGAGACGCTCAGGGCAACTCACGCGCGCCTGGATGGGACGTATCGGCTATTGAGCTCATGGCGAATCTTGACCGCGTACCAGTGCGCGGCTCACTGATCGTCGCAACCTGGCCGAAGCCAATGGCCGGCTCGGGGTTCCCCGCCCGATGCTTCGCGATAACGCCCAGAGCCCCCGACTGAGACCCCGAGGAGCGCCGTTGTCTCTGGCAGATAACGCGCCACGCGCCCTAGGTGGATCGCTGTAGGCCGCTGAGGACGATGTCGTAGATGCGCTGTGCTTGGGCTCTCCAGTCGCTCGTGGGGTCGAGTTGCCAGAGGCCGGCTAGGGCGAGGATTACGTCGTGGGCGTCGAGGCCTGGGCGGAGGGTTCCGGTGGCGATGTTGGCCTGTAGGAGGTGGTCGAGTGCGGCGACGATCGCGTCGTAGGTTTCGGTTGAGGAGAGATCGTTACCGGGGGTGGTGGCCTTGCGCAGTGCGTCGGCGAGCCCGTGCTTGGTTACCGCGTAGCGCGCGAGGCGCTCGACCCAGCTGTCCAGCGCGTCGATCGGTGTTTGTTCGTGCAGGAGCGAGTCGGCCGCGTCGATGAGCCCTTGGACCTCGTGTTGGTAGGTGGCGAGGACTAGGTCTTCCCGGGTGGGGAAGTGGCGGTAAAGGGTCGCGTTGGCGACGCCGGCTCGCTTGGCGATCGCGTTCAGGGACGCGTCGGGCGACTCGGTGAGCGCCTCGAGCGCGGCGGTGACGATCGCGTCGCGGTTGCGACGGGCGTCGCTTCGCTTGGGCTCGGTGGATTCGGTCATGCTCGGTCCCGCGCATTGCAAGCGGGGAGTTCCCCGCTTATACTCTCTCTGTGATCCGGGGAAGTCCCCGGTACACCCAGGCTAATGCGCCGAGCACAGGACCAGGAGGCCCCACGTGATGGCCACGACCGAGATCACAGCGACGGAGCAGGCCGACCGGCTCGCGATCCGCGGACTGATCGACGCCTATGCGCATTGCGCCGATCGCCGCGACGCCGAGGGGCAGAAGTCACTCTTCAGCGACGACACCCACTTCGTCGTCTACATGGGCGGGCAGGGCTCCGAGCCCACGCAGGTGCTCGACGGCCGCGAGGCGCTGACGCCGGTGTTCGATGACCTCAACCGCTACCAGGCGACGATGCACTTCAACGGCCAGAGCACGGTCGCGCTCGACGGCGACCGAGCGAGCGGGGAGAGCTACTGCATCGCCCACCACCTATTCACCGACGACGGGGAGCGCAAGCTCATGGTCGCGTGGCTCCGGTACGCCGACTTGTTCGTCAAGGTCGACGGCGGCTGGCTGTTCGCCGAACGGAACCTCTACGTCGACTGGACCGAGACCCGACCTTCACATCCCTAAGCGTCCCGCCGCGACATGGTCCGCCGCGACTCAGGTCCGCGACGGTCGGCGTCTGTCGATGCATACCTACGCGGCACCCGTGCGCTCGCCGCGATCGCGCTGCTGGCCCTCGTCGGTGGCGTGCTATCCGACGCATTGGATGGGAGGTTCTGGGCCAGGCACGCCCTGCTCGCCGGGCTCGTTGCGAGCGTGATCGTGGTGATCCTCACGGTGGCGCTCGTGAACGAGGCGCTCGAGCGACGCAGCCGACAGCGCTGGAGTGTGCTGGCTCAATACGTGATGCTGCAACTCGTCCGCGACGCTCGCCTCGTCTGGACGGGGGTGGCCTTGCTGGCCGGGCTGATGCCGTCTGATCCGTACGCGACCGAAGGCGACGTCCCCACCGCGGCGACGTCGATCGATGCGGGCTCGACCGCGGTCCGCGACACGGGGCGCCTGACTGCCGCGCTGCGCGAGCTCGTCGGCCACACCGACCGGCGGAAGCGGCTTCATGACAAGGTCACGAGCTTCGCCGAGCACAGCGACGCGGTACTCGGCCGATGGGCAGCGGTGATGTTGAACGCCGACATGTACGCGGAGGTGCTCGACCGACACGTCGAGCTGGCGGGGGACCTGGCCTGGCTGAGCAGCCTGCTCGGGTTCGAACTCGCTGAAGACGACGGTCGAACCCGTAAGGGACGGAGCCACCCGGCCGCGCTGATCGAGGGCCCGCTCGACGACGAGCAGCTCGTTCAGAGGATCGCGGCGATCACACAGCTCGCCGAGCAGCTTGACCGGGGGACGCTCGACCTCGCCCTGCGGATCGTCCCGATCGAGTGGTGGCGCGAGCAACTCGGGGCAAGCGTTCCCGCGTCCCGTGGCGCGCGGTGAAAGCCGGGTCAAAACCGAAAGGAAACTACTGATGCCCGACCGGACCACGACCCAGAGCGAGAGCGCACACCCCGCCCTCGGCATCTGTCTCGAGGAGTACAGCTATCCCTATCCGGTTCAGTTCTTATCCGTCAGCAGCGACTTACAGCAGCTCAAGATGGCGTACATAGACGTCCCGCCCAACACGGAGGCGAACGGGAAGACGGTCGTCCTGTTTCATGGTTAGGCGTTCGGTTGTTACTAGTTCCAAAATGTCATCGAGGCGCTGACCGAAACCGGATACCGCGTCCTCGCCCCCGACCAGCTCGGCTGGGGCAAGTCACCGAAGCCCGACATTCACTACAGCTTCCAGCTGCTGGCCGGCAATACAACCGCGCTGCTCGATCACCTCGGCGTCAATAACGTCGCGGTGCTGGATCACTCGACCGGGGGCATCACCGCAACCCGCTTCACGTTGATGAACTCCGACAGGGTGACCCACCTGGTCCTGGAAGACCCGCTCGGGCTGACCGATTACCGCATCGGCATCCCGCCGCAATCCGAGGAGACGCTCTACGACCACGAAGTCCACCTGGACTGACCCAAAAGTCATTCGCGGCTATGTCGAGGGGTACTTCGACCACCCCGATCCGAACGTGTGGGAGCCGCTCGCGACGTGCTGGTCCGCGTCACCCTCAGCCCCGAGTACCCGCAGTGGGCCCGCGCCGCGGCGCTCACCTTCCAGATGATCTACCAGCAGCCCGTTCCTCGAGAGCTGAGGACAAGGCCACGACCCACACAACGAAAGGACCTGATCGTTGTCCACATCCCCTGAGACGTCCGGACCCGGCACAGACTCCGCGGAGATCGGTCCTCCTCCGAGGTTCCCGCTAGCGGTGACCCCGCCTTGTCGTAGATAGACTGGTGGCTATGTACCGCCTCGGTGTTGCCCCGGCCCTGGTGTTCGGCTTGGGCTGGCGAGTACCTCGGATCTGACGCAGCCAGCGTCAGATAGCCCTCCCCTCCGACGGCTCTCAGCGGCCGTCGACCTGCGTCCATCTGCTGCGGCTATCGCCGCGGCTTTCCGAGGAGACCGCCCACCGTGAGCTCATCTGCCCCGCTTGACCCTATCCACGATCCGGCCGCGATCGCAGTCGGGCGCGAGACATCTCCTAGAGGGGAAGGCATGCGGTTCGGCCTGTTCGGCAGCGCCCAGGCGCCACGTGGGGACGGCGATCCGGCGCGAGGCTTTCGAGACTACGTCGACACGTGCGTCGAGGCCGAGGCGCTCGGGTTCGACTCGAGCTTCCTGGTCGAGCACCACTTCAGCGACCGCGGGCAGGTATCGGCCTCACTCGACTTGCTCGCATGGGTGGCAGCGCGCACGACAACGATGCGGCTTGGTACAGCCGTGATCGTCCTGCCCTGGCACAATCCGGTGCTGCTCGCCGAGCGGACGGCGACACTCGATCTGATGTCCGGCGGCCGTTTGGAGTTCGGCGTCGGCAAGGGCTATCGCCACTCCGAGTTCGCCGGCTTCTGCATGCCGTACGAGGAGGCGGAGGCTCGCTTCGAGGAGGCGCTCCAGGTCATCATCAAGGCCTGGACATCCAGCACGCGGTTCTCGCACAACGGCAGGTTCTGGCAGTACGAAGACATCATCGTTGAGCCTCCTACTTCGCAAAGGCCGCATCCGCCAGTTTGGATCGCCGCTGGCAAACCGGATTCGATACGCAGCGTCGCCGCGCGCGGATGCAAATTGCTGCTCGACCAGTTCGCATCAACTGAAACCGTTGGCGAGCGGGTCGCGCTGTTCAGAGCCGAGTGCGAGGCGCGCGGCCGCACCTTCGACCCTATGGACGTCGCGGTTGCCCGTAATCTCTATGTTGCCCGCGACGCTATCGATGTGCAGGCGGCGCTGGCGCGGCTAGCCCAGATGCATGCTGGGATGGTCGCCCTATCGCAGCATCCGGACAGGCGCAACCGATCGCACATCACGGCTTATGTTGGCGCACCCGGCGCGACTGAGGCGAGCGCGCTGTACGGTACGCCCGACCGAATCGCTGCGGAACTCGAAGCCTTGCGCGCGGTCGGCGTCCAGCACGTCCTGCTTCACGGTGGAGAGTCCACTAGGCGGAGCGTCCGGCGGTTCTCCGCTGAGATCATGCCGGCGTTCACTCGCCCTCATTGAAGCCGGCACCCTGGACCGCCCCGTCCAGGCGGTCTGAGGGCGCGTGTTGGTTTGTGCAAATTGACTGTCATATGGCTGGGCGGTACCGTCTCGCGGGCGATGGCTGTGGGCGTGGCAGCGAGGTGAGACTGCGCGGCGCGAGCTGGGCGACGCTCGGGCTCGCGTTCGCCGTCGGGGTCACGTTGGCGCTGAGCGCCGCTGCTGGGGCCGTCTCGCCCGGGCAGATCACCGAGTTCCGGGTGGGCGGCGCGGCGAAGCTGACCGGGATCACAGGCGGGCCGGACGGCAACGTGTGGTTCGTCGACGGTACCGCGATCGGCCGGATCACCCCGGCCGGCACGATCAACACGTTCAGCCCGTCGACGGACGGGAGCTTCGCGATCAACGCTTGGAACGGGATCACGCTCGGACCGGACGGGAACCTGTGGGCGACGGCGACGATCCTTCCCCATGGCGGCCTGATCGCACAGATTGCGCCGAACGGGACGTTTTTGAACCTGTTCTCCACGAACCTGCAGACGAACGCCGATCCGACGCTGATCACGCCCGGTCCGAGCAGCAGCCACACGCTCTGGTTAATCGACAGCGCGATCGCTCGCGGTGGCGATGACGACATCGGCCGGATCACGACGGGAGGGACGATCACCGAGTTCTCGGCGTCTGCCGCACCTGGCGCGGACGGGCTCGTCGCCGCCGACGGGCAGCTGTGGCTGTCGGCGGCGCCGGCCGGCGTCGGGCTCGGCACGATCGACCTGGTCAATACGAGCAACGGCACGCTCGAGACCGAGTACTCCCCCGGCGAGATGGAGCTCGACTTCGACCCACAGAGCCTCGCCGCCGACTCGCACGGCAACCTCTACTACACGCTCGACGGCGGCGCCGAGCTCAACACCAGCGGCCAGCGCATCGGGATCGGCGAGATCATGGACCCGGGCGCGGACGCCACCGTGACCGCGTATGCCGCCGGCCTGCAGGCGAACGAGGAGAGCGACCCCACCGCGATCACCGATGGCCCGGATGGGAACACGTACTTCGTCGACGACGGTAAGTCGAACGGGGGCCGGGACGAGCTCGGCGAACTCAACACGACCACGCACGCCATCACGGAGTTCAGCTCCGGGCTGGCCGGTGGCAGCGTCCCGTCCGCGATCACGCGCGGACCCGATGGGAACGTCTGGTTCACAGATCAGGGAACCGAATCGATTGGGCAGCTGAACCTCACCGGCTCCACGCCGACGACCACTACGACCGGCCCGACCATGATGAAGTCGCCCCCGCCGCAGGCGCCGGCGGTCTCGAAGCTGCGGGTCTCGCCGCGGAAGTCCTCGGCTGCGGGGCGTAAGGTGCATGGCGGGTGTGTGAAGCTCTCGAAGAAGAACGCGGCTGATAAGCCGTGTCAGTTGTCGATCAAGCTCAAGGCGACCTACACGCTCAACACTCCGGCGAAGGTGAGCTTCAAGCTCGCGCTCAAGACGACTGGACGGAACGTCAGCGGCAAATGCGTGAAGGCGACCCACAAGAACAAGCATCACTCCCAGTGCACACTGCTACTGAGCGTCCACAGGAACACCACCCGCTCCGGAGTAGCCCAATCGAACAAGTTCAGCTTCACCGGCAAGTTCGCGGCCGGCACGTATGAGCTGATCGCGACTCCTGCGGGCGGCATGGCCGAGACGGTCACGTTCAAGGTCACCGGCTGAGAAGGCGCTCGGGCAGCGGGTGCCGAGGGGGCGCTGAACAACCAGCGCCTTGACAGAACACGATGACGTTATAGGTGCCCGCACGGTTTCCAGGACCGGAGCTACGACATGGTAGGTAGTGGCATGAGCGTGCGCTTGAAGCTGGCGGTCGCCGCTGGGTTTGTGTCTCTGTTCGTGTTGGTGCAGGCACTCGTGAACTACCCGCAGACTGATGAGGTGGCCGCGCTGCCCTACCAGTACACGATCAACTAGCACGTCGCGTAGCGCCTCTCGCCGGCGCCACTCGCCGGCCCACGCTGATCGCAAATGTGACCGCCGCCTCGCCGCGGCGGTCACGTACTAACCATGCTCTTCATGCACAACACGACAGGCGTCGCCATCTGAGTCGAGATTGTCGTGCTGTGCAGGTTCTTGACTGGAGGGTGAGGGCTGTTGCGGGTCGCCGGAGCCGCGGTGTGGGCTGCTCCTGCGCCAAACCCGCGACTTTGTGCCGAGAGTGTCACGAGAAACCTGCACAGCGCGTCAACCTCGGCGCCAGGTCCGAGCCCTGTCGTACAACGCATGCTCTTCATGCATAGCTCGACAGGCCTCGCCATTCCGGCCGAGATTGTCGTGCTGTGCAGGTTCTGGACGGTTGCGATGGCGGCCGCTCCCCTTCCCTTCCCCAGCGCCGTTTACCGAGCCGCCCGGTAAAAGGTCGCAAGGAGAGGGTGGCGGGTGAGGGCGCCGGCGCGTCGCCAGAGCCCGCGGTCGACCTGCCTCAGCCGCCCAAACCCGCGACTTTGTGGCGGGAGTGTCAGGGGAAACCTGCATCGCACGAAAACACCGGCGCCAGACCCGAGCCCTGTGTACGAGCGTCCTCCATAGGCTCGCGTAGGTCGGGGTCCGCCAAGCTGGCCTGCAGATCACGGACGATCCTGCCGAGAAGCCCTCGCGTGAGAAGCCCCGGTCCGAGGGGACCGGACGCGTTCTCACCGACGGGCGGCAGCTCTCGCAGGGCGGCTCTGGCCGCCGCGGACATACGGCCAATCTGCCAGCGGATCTCCTCGCTGACAGCCTCCGGCCGGTCGGGGGCGGCCAGACCAGCCGCCTTGGCGGCATACGCGGCGGCACCCAGGGCGTGCGCGCCCATATGAGGGACGCCTGCGGCCTGCCCGGCCGCTCGGGCGGCGGCCACCGCTGCGGGAACGCTCACCTCACGAGCGGCGGCATGAGCGACGAAACGCCGGCGGGCCTCTCCGACGCCAAGCTCGCCACGAGAAAAGGCCCGTAGCCGGGCGATGGCATCACGGGGGCGGCTATCCGCCGGAGCTTCCGCCTCGAACAATCCCAGCACCCGTTCCGCGCAGTCCGCCGCCCAGACCGCGACGATCCGCCGGTCAGCTTCGCTCAGCGTCTGCGGAGAGCCCACACCCAGATCCTCCCACGCGCTCGGCGCTCCGGCCTTCCATGGCAACCTGCCGGCAATGGACGTGACGTTCATAAAGGCCGATCGGTCTGGAGAGCAGGACCGCGTCTATCTGACGATCGGCGGCGTGGTGCAGCGGGGGCCGGTCCATGTAGTGCACGATCTTCCCCATCTGGTGGTTGAGTCGGTCTTCGGTATCGATGACGGATTGTGGGCCGAGCTAGAGACAGGCCGTCACGCTGCCGCGGCCCGCGCCGTCACAGCCCGTGACCCCAAGCGCCAGAAAGCGGGTCGGATCGTCTCGGGAGCGGCTGATGATGTACCCGCGTCTCAGTGGCTGACCGCCGGCCACCGGCGGGCCAAGGTTCTCACCAATGCCGTCGCGAATCGGTTCGGCGATGGCCCCGACAGTCCCGCCGGCGTGCGTGAGCGGGTCGCTCGCTCAGGGGAACGATCCGCTGAGGAGACCCTGTCCGGGATACAGGACGAAACCATCGCCGAGGCGATTACGGGCGTGGCAGCGGTCTTGCGTCGCTGGGAGTCGCTGCCCGCAGGCGAGGTGCTCCGCCTGTCCTGGCCGCTGCCACGGAACCTGCCGGGAGATGACGCATAGGCTTCTATGCGAGCTATCGGCCGTGCGAACGCCTCCACTCCGGCTGGCCATCTGCCCGGGCGCAGTATCCCCGGTTGGAGCGGTCGTCGGTCGACATCCGGCGCCGCCGTGGCTGGCTTTGTGGAGAATCTCGGCACCGATCCCGAAGGAACAGGAGCGAGACGCATGTACCGATTCGCGGCCGCGGCCGCGGCGGTTATCGCCTTGTCGGCGTCGCTGGCCGCATCGAACCTGGCAGCCGGCAGCACGGGCCCGCAGCCGGCTGCGGGCATCGCCTGGGGCCGCTGCTCGGACTCGACTCTGCGGCAGGCGCACGCGCAGTGCGGCTACCTGTCGGTGCCGCTCGACTACAGCGATCCCGCCGGGCCCCGCATCCGCCTCGCCGTGTCGCGGATCGAGCACACAGCTCGTGATTACCAGGGGGTCGTGCTCGTGAACCCGGGAGGACCCGGCGGCCCGGGGCTAGACACGGGGGCCATGCTCAGAGAAGCGCTACTAAGCGAGCGGTTCAGCGCCGCGGCGAGAGACTACGATTGGATCGGGTTCGACACCAGGGGCGTGGGCGCAAGCCGGCCGAGGATTAGCTGCATCCCCAACTACTTCTCTTTTCGCCGCCCCGACTACGTGCCACGGACGCACTCGCTGCTTGAGCGCTGGCTGCGACGGTCGGCGACCTACGCCCATGCCTGCCAGACGCACAGCCCGCTTCAGGCAATGCTGCTGCGGAACATGAGCATCCGTGACCTGGCGCTGGACATCGACAGCATCCGACAGGCGCTCGCTCAGCAGCAGATCACCTTCTACGGCTTCTCCTACGGCACCTATCTTGCTCAGGTTTACGCGACGCTGTTTCCATCTCAGGTCCGACGTCTGGTCCTCGACAGCAACGTCGATCCGCGCACCGTGTGGTATCAGGCCAACCTCGACCAGGACGTGCCGTTCAACCGCAACGAGAACGTCTGGTTTGGTTGGCTGGCGCGCCACCACCGTGTGTTCGGTCTCGGGGCCAGCGAGCGCGCGGTACGCCAACTGTTCAACGCGACCGAGTCGCGGCTGCAGCGCCGGCCGGCCGGTGGCAAGATCGGGGCCGACGAGTGGGTCGACACCTTCCTCGCCGCCGGGTACAGCGCCCAGAGCTGGCCGTGGCTTGGCGAGGCGTTCTCCGACTGGGTTCACCACCACAACCGCGCCGCCGCAGCCCAGCTGATCGGTCTCTACCGACTGGCCGACACACCCGGCAACGACAACCAATACGCCGCCTATCTGGCGACCGGGTGCACCGACGCGCCGTGGCCCCACCAGTGGAGCACCTGGAGCCGGGATAACTGGGCGCTCGACCGCCGGGCCCCGTTCGGCACCTGGGCGAATGCCTGGTTCAACGCGCCGTGCATCTACTGGCCGGCGCCGGCCTCGCAGCCCGTCCCGATCGACGGCAGCCAGATCCACAGCGCACTGCTGATCGACGAGACGCTCGACGCCGCCACGCCCTTCGAGGGCAGCCTCGAGGTGCGCCAGCTGTTCCCACACGCGGTGCTCCTCGCCGAGCCGGGTGGCACCAGCCACGCCGACTCGCTTCAGGGGGACCTCTGCGTCGACCGCACGATCGCTGCCTATCTCGCGACCGGCGCGCTGCCGCGGCGCAGGACCCGCGCCATGTGGGACAAAACCTGCGCGCCGCCGACCCTACCGATCGCGTTCCTCGCGACCACCATCGTGGCAAGGGCGGCCGCTGCTCACGACCAGGTCCCATCCAGATTCGAACCGACCGCGTCACAACTGCCATAGACGAGTGGAACGGCCAGTTGCCAGTCTTCGGCGAACCGCTGCCTGAGCACTCCAGTGGCTGCGCTCTCGGTAGGCTGGGATCTCCGACTCGAAAGGCTCCTCATGACGGTTCCCGACGCAACTCCCACCCGTGGCCGCAGCCTGCGATCCACCATCTCGTCCAGCGGCGAGCTGAGGCTGGAACTGGCCGAGCGCGAGGTTCCGGAGCCAGGCGCCAGCGAGGTGGTAGTGGCCGTTGAAGCCTCGCCGATCAACCCGTCGGATCTCGGCGTGCTGTTGGGTGCGGTCGCCCCTGGCACGCTGCGCCCTGACGGGCCGCATCTCGTGGGAACTATCCCAGAGGCGGTGCTCCCCCTGTATCGCGATCGGCTGGACAAGCCGCTGCCCGTCGGCAACGAGGGCGCCGGCACCGTAATCGCGGCGGGCCGGGAAGCGGTGGCGCTGATCGGCCGTCGCGTCGCGCTGTTCGGCGGGTCGATGTGGGGTGACTATCGCGTCGCCGACGCGTCAGCCGTCGTCGAGCTGCCCGACGACGTCAGCACCGCTGAGGGCGCTGCGCTGTTCATCAACCCACTCACCGCGCTATCGATGGTCGAGACGATGCGCGTCGAGGGCCACAACGCGCTCGTCCACACGGCCGCCGCTTCCAACCTCGGGCAGATGCTGGTGCGGATCTGCGCCGCCGACGGGATTGGCCTGGTCAATATCGTGCGCCGCGCCGAGCAGGCCGGGGTGCTGCGCGAGCTCGGCGCGGTCCATGTGGTCGACTCCTCACAGCCGGACTTCGCCGACCGGCTCGCGGAGGCGATCCGCGAAACCGGCGCAACCCTGGCCTTCGATGCGATCGGTGGCGGCTCGCTGGCCGGCGACATCCTCACGGCGATGGAACGCGCGCAGCCGCCGCTGACGTCGTACACGCCGTACGGAACCACGGTGCACAAGCAGGTGTACATCTACGGCTCGCTCGACTTCTCGCCCACCGTCATTGACCGCAAATTTGGACTGAGTTGGAGCGTCGGCGGATACCTCCTGACGAACGCGCTGGCCCGCCTGGGCGGCGAGGCGATCGGCCGGATGCGCGCCCGCATCCTGGCCGAGGCCAAGACAACCTTCGCCTCGGGCTACGCGCGGACGATCGGGCTGGGCGACGTCTTGGAGCCCGAGATCCTCGCCGTGTGCGGGCGCCGCGGCACCGGGACGAAGTACCTCATCGACCCATCAAGCGACCGTTCAAGCTGAGCTGAGGCGGTTGGCGGTGGGGGTCTCTGGACTAGGCGTCGCGAACGCGCAAGATCGCCGCGGCGAGTAGGAGCGAGGTGATTACCCAGGCGGTGAGGACACCCATCCCGGGCCAGGGCTGGATCGGCAGCGCGTGCAGGTTCGTTGTGGATTGGATGGCGAGACCGGCGCTCGCTGGCGCGATCTCCTTGATGTCTCGGCCGAGCGAGCCACCCACGATGTGGGCGAGCAGCGGCGGGATGTACAGCAGCGCGACCACCGCACCGATCGAGACCGCTGTGTCGCGAATCAGCGTGCCTATGCCGAGGCTGAGCAGCGCGATCAGGACCAGGTAGATCACGGTTCCGCCGGCGGCGCGCCCGGTCGCGGGAGCACCGATCGAGATGAGCGCGTAACCGTGCGCCGGATTAATACCGTCTGAAGGAAGCATCAAGCGGCCGACCGCCAGGCAGCCGACCACCGCGGCCACGCCCGCGATGGCGGTCAGACCGGCGACGTTCGCCGCTTTGGCGATCAGGACGGCGACGCGTTGTGGCGTCGCCGCGAGCGTCACACGGATCATTCCTGTGGCGTATTCCTCACAGATGGCGACGATGGCAAGCGCGGCGACGAGGAGCTGACCCAGGTAGACGCCGGACAGGCTGAGCTTGGTGCTGTCACCGCCTGGGGTGACGCCCGAGACGTGGGTCAATCCAGCGGCGGCGGTGCTGATCGCCACCGTTCCCGCCACGACGGCTGCCACCAGCCAGAGATTGGCCGCGAGCGTGCGCAGTTTGGTCCACTCGGCACTGAGCGTCGCCGTCATGCGTCTCTCCTGGCGAGCCGGCGCCCCGCCAGCATCAGCAGCACCAGGGTCCAGGCGGCGAGCACTGCCAGACCGGCTCCCGGCGCGAGCGGGGGGTAGCCGTTGGCGATCGTATATGGATAACTGACCTGCGCGGACCGGGGTAGTGACCCCAGGATCGAGAACCCGGCGGCGGGGCTCAGCCGCAGCAGCCACAACGGCAAGGTTGGGTTGCTCCCGGCGCTGGTCCCCGACACGTAGGGAACGACGAGCACGGCCGGCAGGACGAACACCACAATGCCGGCGACGACGGTGCTCGCAGTTCTGCGCAGCAGGACCCCGATCGCGAGGATCGCCGTCGCGCTGAGCGCGAGAATCGCGCCGGTGCCGGAAGCGATCCGAGCGTCCGTTGCGACGCTCGCCGGGAAGATGTAGTTGCCGTTTGTCGCCGCGACGTGATCGCCGAGGGCGATGGAGATCGCCGCCGCGACCACGCCAGCGATGAATGTTAAACCGGCGATCACGAGCGCTTTGCCCGCCAGCATGTCTCCGCGACGGGGTACTGCGGCAAGCGTCGTGCGGATCAGGCCGCGACGGTACTCGCTGGTGATGAACATCGCCACCACGACCACGGTCACGATCAGTGCAGCGATCAGTGCCTGGACCAGGATGCTCGACGGTGTGTCGCCGCTTGCGGTCACGGCGACTGCGATATCGCCGGAGCCGCTGACGACGAAGGCGGTGCCGGCGCGGTGGTAGCCGCCGTGGCCGAGCACATCGTAGAAACCATGAGGGCTCTGCCCGATGCCCTGACCCCACCATCCGTGGTCGGGCGTCGTGCCGCTAAGCGCTACGTCGTCGAAGCTTGCGGTCGCCACCGTTGCCAAGCCGCCGTACGTGACTGGCGAGGTGACGAACAGACCGATGTCGATAGCCCGGGGCAGCCCGCCGAGCGTCGTCGTGCCGATCGTCCGCCACGTCCTGCCGGTGCCCGAGTCGTAGGCGGTGAGCTTGTCGCCGCTCCTCGTAAGTCTCAACCATCGCGGCGAGGCCGCAGAGACCGCACCCGCCAGTCCGGTCGTATCGTGCGTGTAGTCATACTGAAAGCGAACGCCGCGGCCCGCGGTGGCCATCACCGCGGCATACGGCGCGCCCTGCCGGGTGCTGGCGGCGACGATGACCCCGGCCTTTGACCATGCAGCGAGCCCGGGCCGCGTGCGGGCCAGAGACGGAGCGGCGTTGGCTGGCCCAGCCGAGGTGACGCCGGTCAGCGATGTGACCCGGGCGATGATCGTGCCGTTCCCGCGTAGCTGTTGCCCCACCAGGTAGTAACTGTCGGCGACGGCCTCGCCATCGGGTCCCACGGGGACGTGGGGATGCCCGCTCCCACATTGCGGCTGCTGCGCGCCCGCCGCGCCTGGTCCGGAAACGCACACGCCGCTGTGTTGGCCGTTGGCCGTCAAGTAGGCGAAGAGCACCAGCAGCGCCGGCGCGAGCGTCAGGCCGATCACCCACCCGCGGACCGTCCGGAACTTCGTCCACTCGGCCCGGAGAGCATCGACCAATCCGCTGCCGCTGCGCCCCGGAGTCGCGGGCGGTCGCACGCCGGCGGCGGTCATCGCGCAACCTCGCCCCCTGGCGCAGCCCTGAACTCAGCCTCGCCGGTGGTCAACCGGAGGTACACGTCCTCGAGCGCGGCCCGCCGGGGTGTGACCCGCTGAGCCGCGCTCTGCTGCTGCGCACCCAGCAGCTCGTCGACGCTCGCATTGGCCAGGACCCTGCCGCGGCCGACCACGATCAGATCGTCCGCCATCCCCTCCAGCTCACCCAGCAGATGGCTTGACACCAGGACCACCCGCCCCTCCGTAGCTAGCGAGCGAAGCAACCCGCGGACCCAGATGATCCCGTCCGGGTCCATCCCGTTGAACGGCTCATCGAGGATCAGCACCGGCGGGTCGCCGAGCATCGCGGCCGCGATCCCTAGGCGCTGGCGCATGCCCAGTGAGTAGCCGCCGGCTTTGCGGCGCGCCGCGTTGCCAAGGCCGACCAGGTCGACGACCTCGTCGACGCGGCGAGCATCGAGCTGCTGCGAGCGCGCGATCCACAGCAGGTGGTTGCGGCCGGATCGGTTCGGCTGCAGCGCCGCGGCATCGACCAACGAGCCGACATGTCGGAGTGGATGACGAAGGCTGCGATACGGCCGGCCGGACACCAAAGCCTGACCCTCGTCGGGATTGTCGAGCCCCAGGATCACTCGGATCGTCGTCGACTTGCCCGCCCCGTTAGGACCGACAAATCCCGTGACCCTGCCCGCCGGCACGGTGAAGGTCATGCCGTCGAGCGCAAGGGTTGGTCCGAACCGCTTGCGCAGCCCGGTGACTTCGATCATTGCGTCGCTCATGTGCTCATCCGTTCTGGTCGGTGCGTGCTCGTTGCGACGCGGTTGTACGCCACCGCCGGTGTCAACTCGGTGCGTGCGATCGACACCTGGTTGTCACCGTGGCCATGGCATCGTTCCTCCGATGAGAGTGCTCGTCGTCGAAGACTTCGAGGTCCTGGCTCACTCGATCGGAGCTGGCCTGCGCCGCGAGGGAATGGCCGTCGACGTCGTCCTCGACGGGCCGGACGCGCTCTCCCGGCTGGCGGCCACGCGCTACGACGTCGTCGTGCTCGACCGTGACCTGCCGGGAGTCCACGGCGACGACATCTGCCGGCAGATCGTGGCCGACGGAGCCGAAAGCCGGGTCCTGATGCTCACCGCGGCGCACACGTTGAGAGACAGGGTCGAGGGCCTCGACCTCGGCGCCGACGACTATCTGGCAAAGCCGTTTGACTTCCCAGAGCTCGTGGCCCGCGTCCGCGCCCTTGGGCGACGGTCGACGCCAGCGGCGCCACCGACGCTCGAGTACGGCGATCTGACGCTCGACAGCGGCCGACGGATCGCGTTCCGGCGCGGCCGTCGCCTCGAGCTGAGTCCGAAGGAGTTCTCCGTGCTCGAATGTCTCCTGTCCTCCTCAGGCCGCGTGATCTCAAGCGAAGAGCTGCTCGCGCGGGTCTGGGACGAGGCGACCGACCCGTTCACCACGACCGTGAAGACGACCGTGCGCCGGCTGCGCCGCAAGCTCGGCGAACCGCCCGTCATCCACACCGTCCGCGAGGCCGGTTATCGCATCGGAGACTGCCCATGACCACCGAACCGGTTTCGAGCACCATGCGCCAGAAGGTCCATGCCGTGCTGTTCACAGAGCGGCCGATCCTGCGCGCCCAGCTGGCAATCCTCTACTCCGGCTTCTTTCTGGGGCTGCTGGTGACGGCGCTGGGCGCCGCCGGCCTCCTGATCCTCCGAAGCTCACAGTCGGCAACGGCCAACGGCCCGTCGCCGTCCGGCCCACCGCCGCACACCGCTCTGCTCGTCGTGGCAATCGGCCTGGTTGCCGCCGCGGTCGCGGTGACGGGAGCGTGGTGGTTGGCCGGTCGCTTCCTGCGACCACTGCGCTCGATCACCGCCGCCGCGCAGGAGATCTCGGCGCGCAACCTCCACCGACGCCTCGAGCTGAAGGGCCCCGACGACGAGCTCACCCAGCTCGGTAGAACGCTGGACGGTCTATTCGGCCGGCTGGAGACCTCGTTCGAGGCGCAGCGCCGGTTCGTCGCGAACGCATCGCACGAGCTGCGAACCCCGCTCGCCGGCCAGCGCACCCTCCTGCAGCTGGCGCTCAGCGATCCGAGCGCGACCACGACGTCATTGCGAGAGGCATGCGAGCAGGCGCTGGAACTCGGCGACCAGCAGGAGCGGCTGATCGACGCGCTGCTGACACTCGCGACCAGCCAACGAGGGATCGAACGATCCGAGCCCGTCGATCTCGCCGAGATCGCAGCGACCGTCCTCGCCGGGCGTCGACAGCTGGCCGAGTCACAGAGGATCGCGGTCGACGCGTCCTTGGCTCCCACGGCGGCAACAGGCGACCCTGTGCTCCTTGAGCTGCTCGTAGCGAACCTCATCGACAACGCTCTACGCCACAACGTCGCCAACGGCAACATGACCGTTGCGGCCACGACCGCCTCGGGACGACCGGCGCTGACCGTCGTTAACACGGGTCAGCTGGTTCCCGAGGCTGCCCTTGGGCATCTCTTCGAGCCATTCCGGACGACCAGCGCCGACCGCAGCCGCCACTCGAACGGCCACGGCCTCGGCCTCGCGATCGTCCGCGCCGTCGCCGACGCTCACGGCGCCACGATCGATGCACACGCTCGCCCGTCCGGCGGCCTCGAGATCACCGTCACATTCCCGGCGCTCTGATTCCCAACCGGTGTGTCGTGGGCTTACGATGAGCCTGGGGCGAGTCTGTGCCGGTAGGCGTAGGCGACGGCCTGGGCGCGGTCGCGCGCGCCGGTCTTGCCGTATAGGTGGTTAATGTGGCTCGCCGCCGGCGATCTGCGGTTGGTCGCGATCCGGTATAGCCAGGCGCGCAGCGACGCGCGCTCCTGAAGGTCGCCGAGCCCACGCCAGCCGGCAAGCAACGTCTCCTGGCGGAGATCTTCGGCGTCAGCGAGAACGGACCGGTCAGAGGCAGAGGTCTCGGAGGAGCTCAACCCGGCGCTGCACCGGGCGGAGGGGTTGCAGATGCTCGACGACCTCAACGCGACGGTGCTGAGCATCGCGGCGGACGCGATGGTGCCCGTGACCGAGCCGATGCAGCTCGCGGAGAAGCTAATCGCCGAGGTCCGGTGGACACCGCGCGCGGCAAGCGCGAGCTCAGCGATGAGCAGTTCAAGCAGGAGCTTGCCCGGCTAGAGGACTACGAGTCGCGTGGCGTCGCCTTCATCGTGGCCGCACTACGAGGGCACCAGCAGCTCGACAAGCTGCGCGCGCTGTTCAACCGGTCGCCGTTCCCGAGCCAGCGTCAGTGTGAGCAGGACATCTGGATCACCTGGATGTCGCATCAGGACCCCGGTTGGGGCTATCAATCGCCGGACCAGCGTGCTCGGCCGGCCCGAGCTGCACGACCGCCTGATCGCGGTCGGGTTGGCGACGCGGGAGATCGGCCTGACGCCGCCGGTGGAGAAGAGCGAACGCGGCGGCCAGCTCGGCGTGGCCACGAACGGCATGACCGATCGCGTGCTGCCCGGCGGCCAGATCATGTCGAGGGACGCGGCGCACTGGCTGCGCGACGCGTCCCTCAACGAGCTGAAGTATGTGGCTCAGTACTGGAGTAGCGTGTTCCTGGCCAGCGAGCCGCCGCCGTACGCCAACGAGGAGCGCTGAGGCCGTTCCGAGTCAAATCGGGCACCGGGGTGCGCGAGCGGCGAGGTTCTGGGAGTACCAGCGGCCGAGCACTGGCTGAGCACGATTCGCTCGCTGGTGCCCATCGGAGCCGGGGCCGATTCGAGCAAGCCTGGCGATGGTTATCGGCCAGCCGCCGGTGCGAGGGCGTATGGCCATCGTCGGCCGATGCCGACGTGGAGGATCACACCGAGGCCAATGGCGTTGAGGCCTGCGTAGGTGACCCACTCTTCTGGTGTCGCGGTCGTCCAGCGCGCCTGATGCGCGATTGCGGTGAGGGCGGCGAAGAGTGCGCCGGCGGCGAGCGCGACCGTGCCGAGCATGATCAGGCGCTCGCGGGCGGGATGGTCACCGGATCGCGGCAACCCCTCGAACAACATTCCCCGCAACAGCACGGCGGTGAGCGCTGCGCCGGCTACTGCGCTGGCCTTCGGCGGGGTGAGCCCAATCGCGTCGTGCAGGATGACGTAGGTCACCATGCCTGCCACGATCACGGTGAGGTTCGCGAACGGGAGTCGCACGGCGCGGGAGGCGATCCTGGCGAACGGCCAGCCGCGCAGTGCGACGTAGAACCAGACCTGCCACAGCCCGATTGCCGTGAGGATGGCCCCGAACTCGGCCCCCGAGAGCGGACCGCCGCTCCGGAAGTACAGGCCGCTACCGGGTTTCGGGTGCGTTCGTGTCAACAGCAGGTAGAGCGTGAGCGCGATGGCCCACGCAGCCGCAACCGCGACTGGTCCTGAGGCGATACGGCCGAGCCGGCGAAGCGGCCATCCCTCGTCCACGAGAGTCAGTTGCAACATGACGACGAAGAATGCGCCGGCGAGCGGCATTGTGGCCGGGAAGGTCGCCGAGCTGTGCGGGCCTGGAGTGGCGTCGAAGATCCCGCGCAGATTGCCGTGGCCGACCACGAGCTGGCCGATGAACGTGAGGACGACGCCGCCGGCGATGACAAGGACCGTGTTAAGGAAGCCTGATAACGGCGCGTTCAATCGCGTTCCGGGCCAGTCCTCCCACCAAAAGGCGATCATTGCGACGACGGGTAACGCGAAGGTAGAGAGCGGCCCGAGCACGCGCAGTGAGGCCTGAAGGCTCCCTGCGCCGACGCCGAGCAGGACCGCGACTGGCGCGACGAGCAGGAGACCGGCGAGGCCCAGAGCAGGTTGCCGCGCGGCGGCGCCTCGTTCCGCGTCACGCACGTCGCGTGGCTGGAGGCTGGGCGGCGTGGAGATTGGTGGACGGTCGGGGAGCGCCTCGGAACCAGGCACCACGGCCGCTGCTGGCTCGTATCCCTGGAGCCGCCCGGTGCCTGCGGTCATGGGGGGGCTGGCGCTGCGTCCATGACGAGTTCAGCGGCGATCGGGAGTTCGCGG
This sequence comes from uncultured Solirubrobacterales bacterium, assembly GCA_963810015.1. Taxonomy (GTDB): domain Bacteria; phylum Actinomycetota; class Thermoleophilia; order Solirubrobacterales; family Solirubrobacteraceae; genus Palsa-465. The sequence continues at coordinate 32,621 of CAWEMC010000018.1, read as the reverse complement.
ATGCGCCTGCCGGTTGCATTGAAGACGGCATTTGCGATAGCGGCCGCAGTGCCGACCTGGCCGATCTCACCGACGCCCTTCACCCCGAGCGGATTGATGCCGGTGTCCTCGACTTCGACAAACTCGATCGTGATGTCGGGAACGTCGGCGTTGACGGGGACGAGATATTCGCCGAGGCTGATCGCTCCCCAGCGCCCGTACCGGCTATCCAACGGGTTGCCCTCAAGCAGGGCCTGGCTGAGACCCCAGAGCATCCCGCCCATGAGCTGGCTGCGCGCGAGCTTGGGTTGAGCACTCTTCCCGGAGCGAAGACGCCGAGCATGCGGCGGACACGTACGAGGCCCAAGTCCGGATCGGCGGCGACCTCCGCAAATTGCGCGCCGAACGTCAGCAGCCCGTGCGGGGTGTCGAGCGGGGGCGGCCTCCAGCTGCCGATCGCTTCGGCGTATGTCCGTCGGTTGCGACCGAGTAGATCGGCATAGCTCTCGCCGGCATCTTGCTTGTCGCGCAGCGTCAGGCGCCCGTCCCTGACGTCGACGGAACTCGGATCGGCGCCGTGGAGCGGGGACTGCTCGTCAGAGACCGCGAGAGCGATGACCTGTTGGCGCAAGTCGTTCGCGGCCTCGTGCACAGCGGCGCTGACCATCATCGAGCCGGCGGAGCCGACGGCGGAGGTGATGTTCGGCAGATCGCTGTCGCCGAGCTTGTAGCTGACAGCTTCGAGAGGGAGTCCGAGCGCGTCGGCGGCGACCTGGGTCATCATCGTCCCGACGCCCGTCCCGAACTCCGGGGTTCCCGCTTTCGATTACGGCACTGCCGTCGCCGTAGAAGCGCGCCCGCGCTTGCTGTTCGGGCATGAACAGCGCGACTGGGTAGCCGGCGGCGGCCATGCCATGGCCGATCAGCCAATCGCCGTCTGGTTGCGAGCGCGGCGTAGGATTGCGCTTGTCCCAGCCGAACAGCTCTGCGCCGCGGCCCAGACACTCGGGCAGGCCGTCGCTCGACCAAGGGTTGCCGCGCGGGTCGTTCGGCCCGTGGTTCATCAGGCGCAGCTCAACGGGATCGATCTCGAGCTCGTGCGCGAGTTCATCCATGGACGACTCGAGCACGAATGCGGCGACGCTCTCACCCGGACCACGCATGAAGGTCGGCGTCATTGTGTTGCCGCGAATCAGCCGATGCGCGCCGGCGAAGTTCTCGAGGTCGTAGATCTGCGAGCTGACGCCGGTTGCCGGTTCGGCCCAGTCATCGAAGTGCGAGGTCACCGAGAGCTTCTCGTGCCTGATCGCCGTCAGGCGTCCGGCGCGGGTCGCGCCGAGCGTCAGATGGTGCTCCTGCTCCTCGCGCTGACCGGTCGCTGAGAATGCTTGCGGGCGCGTCAGCGCGAGACGTACCGGCCTGCCGACTTCGCGGGCCGCGAGCGCGGCGAGCGTGACGTGAGGCCAAATCATTGCCTTGGAGCCGAAGCTGCCGCCGACGAAGTTCGACACGACGCGGATCTTCGACAGCGATAAGCCGAGAAGATGCGCAACGGTCAGCTGCGTGGCCCTCACACCCATGGTCGCGTCGTAGAGGGTCAGGCGATCCTCGTCCCAGACCGCCGTCGTCGTGGGAGCTTCCAACGCGTTGTGGTGATTGGCCGCCATGTGGAACGTGCCGTCAACGACAACGTCGGCGCTGGCAAGCGCCGCCTCGACGTCGCCCCGCCCGCCCTTCGCGGGCATCAAGCCACCGAAGAGCCTGTCTGGCTCGTAGGCCAGCTCGCGGCCTTGATCGATCGTCGTGATCGACGGCGTCTCGTCGAAGCTTGCGTCGAGGAGCCAGGCCGCGTGTTGCGCGCGTTCGTAGCTGTCGGCAACGACGATCGCGATTGGCTGGCCGTAGTAGTGGATCTCGTCGTCCTGCAGCGGGAAGAAGCTCTGTCCGGGTGCCGGTGCGCCGACGAGCGAGGGCAGAAGTTGTGGCTGGCCGGGAACCGGGGGCAGGTTGTCGTGGGCCAGGACGGCGATGACCCCATCGGCATCGAGGGCAGCGCCGCGATCGATCGCTTTGACACTTCCGCTTGAGATCGTCGCGCCGACGATCGCGGCGTACGCCATGTTGGGCAGGAAGATTTCACCCGTATAGCGGGCGCGGCCCATCGTTTTTTCGTAGCCGTCGAGACGGGAGACGGGCTTGCCGATCGAGCCGGTCACGCTGCCTGACCGTTCATCGAGTGACGCAGGCCGCGGACGATCGCGCGCTCGGCGAGCGCGACCTTGAAAGCGTTACCGCGGCGAGGCGTGGCGATGGAGAGCTCTGCGGCCGCCGCTCGGGCAAAGGACTCATCGCTCGCGGGTGCACCCCGCAGCTCCGCTTCGGCGCGGCGCGCCCGCCAGGGCGTGGTGCCGACACCGCCAAGCGCGACGCGCACATCAGCGACAACGCCGTCTGTGACTGTGAGTGCGGCGCAGGTGGAGACCAGGGCGAACTCGTAGGACTGCCGATCGCGGAACTTGAGGTAAAGCGATCCGGCCGCCACTGGAAAGGGCGGCAGATCAATGGCCGTGATCAGCTCGCCGTGGGCCAACGGATGCTCGATCTGTGGCGTGTTGCCGGGGAGGAGGTAGAAGTCGTCGATCGGAATAGTCCGTTCCCCGTCGAGTCCGGCTGTGTGCACAACGGCGTCGAAGGCCACGAACGGAACGGCAACGTCGGACGGATGCGTCGCGATGCAGCTTTCACTCACGCCGAGAATGGCGTGGCCGCGATTCAAGCCCTCGAGCGCCGAGCAGCCGCTCCCCGGCTCTCGCTTGTTGCACGGTGAGACGCCGTCGCGGAAGTACGTGCAACGAACGCGCTGGCACAGATTCCCGCCCATCGAGGCCGTGTTCCGAAGCTGCTCGGAGGCCCCGAGAAGGAGGGCTTCTGAGACGGCCGGGAATCGTTCTTTGATGATCGGTGTCCGGGCAACGTCGCTCATCCGGGCCAGAGCACCGATCCGAATCGTCCCGTCTACCAGCTCGTCGACCGCCGTCAGCGGGAGGTCGTTGATGTCGACAACACGGTCCGTGCGCTCAACGCCCAGTCGAAGCAGGTCGACCTTCGTCGTGCCGCCCGCGAGGAAAGTGCTGCCGGGGTCGCCGGCCACGAGCGTGATCGCCGACTCTACATCGCTCGCCCGGGCATAGCTAAGCGGTTGCATCGCGCACCTCGCGAATCGCCGCGCGAATGTTTGGGTAGGCCGCGCAGCGACAGATGTTGCCGCTCATGAACTCGGCGATCGCTTCGTCGCTCGAGGCGTTGCCCTCTTCAATCAGGGCGATTCCCGACATGATCTGGCCGGGTGTGCAGTAGCCGCACTGGAAAGCGTCGTGTTCGACGAACGCGCGCTGCAACGGGTGCGGTTCGCCGTTGACGCCGACCCCTTCGATCGTCGGTACCCCATGGCCTTCACATGCGACGGCAAGCGTAAGGCATGCCAGGACACGCCGCCCGTCAACCCAGACGGTGCAAGCGCCACAGGTCCCCTGGTCGCATCCCTTCTTCGAACCGGTGAGTTCGAGATGCTCGCGGAGCGCGTCGAGCAGGCTGGTTCGGGGCTCCAGATCGACCAGACGCTCGGTTCCGTTGACCCGAAGCGCGACGTGCGCGCTAGTGGGCCCACGCTCAATCTTCGTGGCGGCGAGTCCGCCGCCGTCGATGCGCGTCTCGGTCGCCACTAGTTGTCGCCTCCGGCTGCTACAGCGATCGCTGCCGCCGGCGCGACTCGGAGCACCGGCGAGCCCGAGCTCATGCGTATCCAGACGCTCATCACTTCTCCTGAGTTGGGGAGATCGACCGTCGCACAGACAGGCGCTTCCCGCATCACGTAACGCGTAGTCGCAACGCGTAGTCAGCGACCGGAAAGCTCGTATTCGACGGGTCATTGCCCTCGGTCGCCGAAGCGACCGTTCGACACGAGGCAGCACAAGGACCCGCAGGCGGCCTTCAGCCGAGCTTCGACTCTGCCGTGACTAGGTCACGCAACGTCGGCGTCGCTAGTCGCGCTCGAACGGCCGCGCGGGTGCTCTCGATGTCGAAGCAGCCGTATTGGTTCCCGCGCATTAGCCGTCGCGCGATGGTGATTGCTTCTTGCTCGGTCAGGTCGCCGGCATCAATCTCTGCCTTAAGCACGCGTTGTAGACCGCGGCGTGCCTGGATCGAGTAGGCGACCGCGGATGTTGGCCAGAAGGTGTCGCCGCCGAACGCGAATAGCTTGTTGCTCGGGACTGCGTGCAGGAACCGACGCACGAAGTCGGCCGAGCTGTAGGGGTCGATCGACCACGCCCAGCAGAGATCCACCCAGACATTGGGGTAGTGCTTGGCGATCGAGACAAGCTCGTCGCTATACGGGTATGCGGCGTGCATCAGCACGAACCGCGCGTCCGGGTAACGGGAGAGTAGCGGGCACAGGTTGCCAGCCCTGACCCAGTCGATCGGCATTTCCCCGGTGCCGGCGTGGTGGCCGGTGTGCAGCTTGAAGGGGAGGTCGTGCTCGATCGCAAGCTCGACCCCGCGCGCCCAACACCAGTCGCCCAGCACGAGCCGGGTCGCCTCGTCCACCTCACCACCAGCAAGAACTGCGGCAAGTGCCCGTGCCGCCTCATCATCGGACCGCTCCTCCCAGCGAAGCGTGCGCGTGTACGCGTGCTGCGCTTTGACCGCGATCGCGCACGCCGCGTAGCGTCGGAAGATCGCCGCCATCGCCTTGCGCAGATCCTCGAGCGTCGAGACCTCGATGCCCGTCTCCTGCAGGATCTCCTCAGCTTTCAGGTTGCCATCGGCGAAATGCCACCAGGAAATGTCGTAAAGGAAGAAATCCGGCCCGGACTCATCGGGCTCGCACGCCAGGCTGAAGTCGTCGATCTGCACGTGATCGAGACCGGCGACCTCACTCAGCAGCCGGAGCCGTTCGCCCGGCTGGCGAAGGTCCTCCAGCTTCCGCTGTGCCGCTTCCAACCCGTCGGGTGTGATCGATTCAAGGCCGTAGACCTCGCGGGCTATCAGCCGAACCGCCTCACCGTAGCCCGTGTATTGCGTCGCCTCCCAGGCATCACAGATCCCCGCGAAGCGGCACTCGATGTCGCCAGCCGCCGGGTCGAAGAGCCGTCGGAGCGCCTCCTTGAAGAGCGATCGACTCGATCTCGCGACCGAGGTCGGTGTGCATCTGCACCAACGACTCCTTCCAAAGCACGTCGCGTGATTACTCGATTCCGACCGGCACGTTACCCCGCCGGGCGCCGCAAGCCTCCCTGCCACGGCGACCTTCACAGTCCTGGAGTCAGTAGTCGTTCTGGAAGGCGAAGTAGGAACCGCGAATGGTTCCGGCGAGCTTCGACTTCTGCGTCGCGAACTTGAACCGCGAGGCGAGCTCTGGTGGGGCTTCCATCCCTTCGGAGAGCTTGAACCCGACCGCCCGCTTCTTGGGGTCGTCGATGGTGTACATCACGTTGATCGACAGTCCGTTCTCGTAGAAGACGTAGGCAATTCGGATGTTCTCGACTTGGAAGGCCGTGGCCTCGAGCGGCCGAGACGAGATGACGATGTCGCGTTCTTCCTTGAGGATCCGGTGTACCCAGTCGATGGTCGTCTTGGCGTCGCTCGCGGGCTCCACGGCGAAGACGTGGTCGTACTTGTTCTTGAAGTAGCGGGCCTCGTGCGCCCTTAGACCAGCGAGCGCAGTCGCGGCCGGCGACGACTCCAGACCGGCGGTGGAGACATCGTTGAAATCCACGGCGTAGGGCATGACGCATTCTCCCACCGATATAGACGTCGGTCTGACGTTGAACGCCGAGAGCTGGCCGAACGCCGTCTCGAGCTAACAAGTCCGTGGGCTAGGGCTGAGCCGGTAGCGCGTCGATTATGAACAGGCGCGCGGGCTTGCTGCCCTGGTTGCGCCCGCGATGCGCAGGGGCGGCCGGAAGCCGAAATGCCTGCCCAGCCGCGACCCGCATTTCCTGCGAGCCGTCTTCGAACTCGTATTGAAGCTCGCCGTTGAGCACGTAGCCCGAGTGCGGGCTGTCGCACCAGTTCGTCCGTCCGGCTCTGGGCGCGTACTCGACGAGCGCCCAGCGGACGCCGTCGATTACTTGCTCGATATCACGGACGTCGGGGTCATGCTCCGCCGCGGATCCGTCGAAGGACACGACCCGAGGCGAGGGAGGATCGGAGCTCATTACGCGACCAAGCTTTGCTGACACTGCGAGCCGGATCTAACCACTCCGAGCGATTCCACGCTGGCCGAGCACTGAACGGCCTGAGAACCATCACGAATCGCCCTCCCCCGCAGTGCGCTGGTCGCGCCAGCATCCAGCCGCGGAGCTAGATTGACCGCTGTGCCGTTTACGCTCGCGTGGGTGGGAGATGGTGCGCATCGAATGGAGGTGGCGCACGTCGAACGGCACGGTAGGGAGCTGGTCGCGGTCGGTACGCAACTTGGGGCGGTCTACGAGCTGCGCTACCGGCTCGAGCCCGACCTGCTGCGCTTAGAGCTGGTCGGGCACCGCTCGCTTGAGGTTTCGCTCGATGACGCCGACTTCGTCGACCTCGGCTGGTCACCAATGTTCAATTCGCTGCCGGTCATCCGAGATGGCCTGTTGGAGTCCGGTCCGGCACGCGACTACGTCATGCAGTGGGTGGACGTCCCCTCACTGGAGGTGACCAAATCCGAGCAGCAATACGAGCCGTTAGGCGACGGGCTGATCCGCTTCCGCTCCGGGAGCTTCACCGCCGACATCCAATTCGACGCAAACGGATTCGTGGTCGACTACCCGGGCATCGCCCAGCGGGCGGGCGAGGCGTAGCAGCGTCGCACCTCCCGCGCGCGCCTTGGAGGGAAACCGCCAGATCGAGCAGCAGTCCGGGCGCCGCCGCTGGTGCGGCGACAGCGGGGAAGGCTTTGTGGGAGGGTGGGCCGATGCGACGCTTCAATGTCTTGACAGGCGAGCTTCCGGTGCGGCGGGACCGCTCAGGCTATGCCTGGCGCGGCCGTGGCGGGCTGGCTCGCGAAATGGGCCTGGGGTGGTTGGGCGCCAGCGTCTTTGAGCTTCCCGCCGGCGATTGGACGTTTCCCTATCACTACCACTACGGGGTCGAGGAGTGGCTGTACGTGGTCGCGGGCGCGCCGACCTTGCGCGAGCCAGCTGGAGAGCGTGTTCTGGCCCCGCGTGACGTCGTCTGTTTTCCGAGCGGTCCGGATGGAGCGCACGCGGTCCGTGGTCCCGGCCGGGTAGTGATGTTCTCCGGGGTGGCCGCAGCCGGAGCAGCCTCGATCTCGGTCTACCCGGACTCGGACAAGATCGGCGTGCGACCGCCGGGCGGCGGCTCGGATCGTCTTGACTTTCGCCGCGCCGACGCGGTCGACTACTGGGCCGGCGAATGAGCAGCACGCGCCCGGTCGTCAGCGCAACGGCGGTCGAAGTCGAGCCCGCCACCGACCATCCGCCGGGCTTCCAGACGCGCTACCGGCAACTCGGACCGCTGCTTGGCGCGGAGCTGTTTGGCGGCACCGTCTACGAGTTCGACCCTGGGGAGCGCAACGGCCCCTACCACTACGAAGTCGGTAACGAGGAGTGTCTCCTGGTGCTGGGCGGGACGCCAACGCTGCGCCACCCAGAGGGGCAAGTCGTCCTGGTCGTCGGGGACTTGGTCATGTTCCCCGACGGGCCGGTCGGTGCTCACCAACTGATCAACCAGTCGACAACGGTCGCTCGGGTGCTCATCCTCTCCACGATGCGGGAGCCATACGGGTGCGCGTATCCGGACAGCGGCAAGCTCTCAACCCTCGGCGGCATGTTCAAGCTCACCGACACGGGTCGACTATTGGGACGGTGAGTCCGGACGCTGACGTAAGCGCGGCGCGGACGCAGTGCGGGTCCAGACTGCCGCATCCACCAAACACGACCTACGGTCTGACTGGTGCTCGCCCGGGCGCTACTCGATCAAACCGTCGAAGGCGGGGCCAAGGACTAGCACGTCGACCTCATGATGAAACCGCCACAGGCCCCCAGCCTCGTCGCGACAATCGCGCAGGTAGGGACCGAGGTGCGGAGCCGCCATCATCTCCTGCAGCGAGGCGGAATCGTCGAAGGCGCATCGCTGAAGATAGCCCTCGACTGTGACGGCGTTCTCTAGTGCTGTGGTGTGGTCGTAGGACAGGCGGACCGCGTGAGGGTCGGCGCCGCAGGCACGCAGCGCCTCGGCAAGATCCTCCGACGCGGCGTACAACGTGCCCTGGCCGTCGCGGAGGTCGTCGAGGAAGTCGCGGTAGAAGCGCAGGTAGTGGCCCTCGCGGCTGCCCTGCGCGATGAGCAGCGCGCCACCGGGCGCGAGTGCGGCGAGCATGCGTGCGGCGGCCGCGTGGACCGCGTCAGGCGTCAGGGAGTAAAGAGCGTGGGTGGCCCAGACGACGTCGAACGGTCCGACGGCGTCGTCGAGCTCCTCCACAAGGGTTTCGTGGCGAGCGCCCCCGAAGAACGGCGAGCGAAGCGCCCGCGCGGCCTCCAACAGCGAGAAGGGAGAGGGGTCGAGCAGGTCGTAGTCGATCCGCAGCTCACCGGCCAAGACGCCGACACCGCCGAAGTCTTGGAGCGCCTCCGGGAACTTTCCTGAACCGCAGGCCACATCGAGCAAGGTGATACCTCGGCGCCCGTCGGCAGCGCGGCGTAGCCATGCCGAATGGTTGACGAAGCCTCGAGCGAGACGCTCATAGTCCCGGCCTGCGAGCGCGTAGAAGGCGTCCATTTCGGCTCGAGACTCTTCGCTCCAGTGGGCCAGGCTGCGCGCGGCGGTATCCACGGCCCGGAGTCTAGGCTCACACCATTCTCAGACCGGGGCCGGGTCTGATCGCCCTCCACCGACCGCGGATTCAAAGGACCGCACGCACGACGAGCATCCCCCGGCTCGAGACGAGATGCGCCAAGTCATCCTCCAGGCGTTGGACGTGTTCGCTCGCCTGTTGCTCCCACCGGTCCACTTCGACGATCTCGGCGATCAGCACGTAGTCGGCTTGACCGATCGCCTGTCCGGGCACGTCCGACGGCCGCGTAAGACGCCAATCCGACACCGTGTCCAGAGACTCGCGGACGACGTCTCGATCCTCCGTCATCAGGCGCTCAAAGTCCTCGGCTAGCTCCGGCGAGCGCAATTGAAACCACATAAGAAGGGTCGCAGGAGGACTCACCCCCGCAGCGTAGTGCACAATCGCACCTCGATCACTTGCCGCGCCTGCCTTCCTGCCTCGGATTCTCGCGGTGGCGTGGGGCAGTGTTCCGGGATTGACCCCCGATCGCTGTCTCCTCAGAGCCGCTCGCCGTCCCAGTAATCAAGGTCCGGGCTGCGCCGGATCACGTGGTCGAGCGACTCGTTATGGCGGCCCCAGACGCCAATCTTGTCGCTGTCCGGATATTCGATGATGCCGAACTCGTGCTTGTTGGAGAAGAGGGCGACACGGGCCGCATCGTCGCTCGCGTTGTCGACCCGGTGCGCGCCCTCAGGCCCTACCAGGAAGCAGACGACATCACCCGGCTGGAGCGTCCGTTGGCCGTTGGGCGTCCGAACCGTTGGCGTTCCGGAAACGACGACCAGCCACTCCTCATCGCCCCAGTGGAAGTGATAGGGGCAGATCGCCTGTCCCGGCGGTAGGTCATACACGGTCATCGCGAGGCGAGAGGCTCCGAACCTTGGCGCGAGTTGCGCGGATTGCGCGCGGTATCCAGGCGGATCACTCTCGTCGCCGATCGTCTCGTCGCGAAAGAGGTTGAACTTATCCATGAATGAAGTATTAGCGAACTCCTGCCGAGGCGGCCGTCGGCCGTCCGGCTCGCCGAGGCGATCGACGGCGCTCGCGCCGTGTGCAGCGGCCGGGTAGACGGACCTCTGGCTCCTCGCGCGGGCAGACTGACGACGACGAGCGCGCAGCCGCGCGATTGTCGTCTCACTCGCCACCCACGGAAGCGTCACAGCCCCCCGAAAACGGTAGGGAAAACGGTAGGGAAAACGGTAGGGAAAACGGTAGGAAACCCACGGGGTCTCCCTCTTGTTACAGATCGGGACGCTGATGAGGATGTGCTCCACGCAAGGGCAAATGGCGGCTAAGCCGCTGACGGAGAGGAACGGCCAGACATGACAGGTGTCAAGCAGAACGTGGTGTCGGGACCGCTTCGAAGTCGTGAAATTCCTGCGTGCGGCCACGCGCTGAGTTCGGGCGGCATCTGCTGCCCTCGGTTGCCCGGGACGCTCGCTTCGCAACCCGAGCGTACTCTTGCGAGCTGATGGCGAAGACGGGCGACACGTTCACGCTCTCACCGAAGGAGCGCCTCACGATCACTAGCAGCGCCGCGGACTCAGGCGGCGAACTGCTGGCAATGCAGGCACAGTACGCACCCGGAGGCAGCCCACCGCCCGAGCACTATCACCCGAGACAAGACGAGACGTTCACAGGTGTCAGCGGGACTGTGACCGCCCGAATCGGCGGTGTTGAGCGGAGCATTGGCCCTGGCGAGATGGTCACGATCCCTGCTGGGACGAAGCACGCCTTCTGGAACCCCGGCGTCGAACCCGCGACGATCAAGTGGGAGGTAAGACCGGCGCTGAGCACCGAGCGGATGTTCGAGGAGCTCTCGAACGCCGGTTCGACGTTCAAACAGGCGTTGGTGATCTCGCGCTACAAGCGTGAGTTCAGGCTCAGCAACGCGCCGCAGCGGGTGCTGCTGGACGCGATCGCCCCGATCGCCCGGCTCGTCGCCCACTAGCACGATCGTCTCAGACCGCAAATCACCAGTGACCTTGTTCGCCCGCTATCGCGGGCGAGTCTTGATCGTCGGGGCGAGGCCTCCTGATAGGTGCTGGAATGCGTCTCATGACCGACGATGCCAACGCAACCCCTGCCACGCCTGATCCCGACGACCACGTCGCCCGCCTGCAGGCGCAGATCGACGAGGCCAAGGCCCGCCGCGCGGGCTACCGCGCGGAGGCCGCCGAGACAGTCGCCCGAGGGGGCCCCGTGCACCCGACGGACGAGGAGTTGGGGATCATCAAGACCGACGACACGGTCGGCAGGATCGCCGCTGACGCGAGCCAGCAGGTCCGGAACAGGCTGAGCCGCCTTGTGTCGCGGTTCGGGCGGGGCCGGAAGAAATAGGGCGGACGGCCCCGGCCTTCGCATCCCTTAACACCGGGCCGAGCGGGGCAGGCCTCAGGCCAGAAGCTGCCCTGCTCCCGGTGGTCAGTCCCGGGTTTTTCCCCTTCAACGCGTCCGCCGCAGGGCGCGACGCCTGACACCCGCACAGCTCGGAAATCACGTTCCGAGGTTGAGCAGCTGGCTGTGGGATCATCGGGCGGTGGGTAATGAAGGCTTGCCCGCCACGGCAAGGCTCGCAGCGGCTGGGCGCGCGGTGGAGAATCGGCGTGCCGACCGGCTGTTTGAGGATCCGCTGGCCGAGGCGCTCGCCGGCGAGGAAGGGTTTCGCCTGATGGAGCAATGGCGCCTGCCGGGCGCGCCGCGGGAGAACCCGACGATCGGGCCGCGGACCCGCTTCTACGACGACCTCGTGATCGACGCGGTCGCAAACGGCCTTGGCCAGGTAGTGCTGATCGCGGCGGGGATGGACACGCGAGAGTTCCGTCTGGCGCTGCCTGCTGAGGTGATCGTGTTCGAGCTTGACCTGCCGGAGCTGCTCGCACAGAAGCAGGCGATCCTCGAGCGGGAGGAAGCGGAGCCCCACTGCCGACGCGTCGTCGTTGCGGCCGACCTCGCCGAGGACGACTGGCCACAAGCGCTAACCGCTGGCGGGTTCGATCATGCGGCACGGACCGCATTCATCGTCGAAGGCCTGTCGTGGTATCTGACCGAGGAGGAGAACGCCCGCCTCCTCGATGATCTCGCAAGTCTCGCGGCGCCCGGGAGCCGACTCGGGATCGACATCATCAGCCGGGACCACCTGGAGAGCCCAGCCTCCGCCCCGTTCTTCAAGTTCACGGCCGCTCTCGGCATCCTCTGGCAGTTCGGGACCAACGACCCAGCCGGGTTCTAGCCGCGCACGGCTGGCAGGCTGAGGTGACTGACCTCGACGCGTTCGCCCGACGCCTTGGCCGCTGGCCCCCGCCCGACGTTCCGGAGGACCTCGCCGCTCACGCCGACGCATCAGGCCGCAGCTGCCTTCATCAGCGCCAAACGCGCAGCGCATCGATCCTGCTCCACTGAGACCAAGATCCCGTCCGCCGCCTCGATCACAGCCCCGGCATGCGCGGCCTGCACAGCCGAGAACGCGCAGCTACGCTCGCTGCTAACGGTCAGGTCGATGCAGAAGTCTCCGGCGAATTGGTCGCGCCGTCGGATCCAGAACTAGCGGGCATATCGCGGCGCGACCCGACGTGACGCCGCGTCGGCCCGGCCCGGCCAGCTGGAACAATCCAGCCGTGGCCGTCCTGCGTCGCAAGCGACGACTCGGCGTCCGTCCAGCCGCCGGACGACCTCGCCATGACGATCGAGGACGTGTTCTAGATCGCGCCTCCCCCGGTCGCCAAGCTCGATCCGATCAAACGGAGCATCGCCGGCAAGGCTCCCGGGACGGCGTTGCTCGGCGAGTTGACCGGCAGCGGGACGCTCAAACCCGGCGACTTCGTCATCAACGAGCTGGGTCGGTTCGAGATCGAAGCGATCGAGGCGTTCCGCGAGCTGCTGGACCGCGTGGAGCCGCCGCGAAACATCGGCCTGTGCCTCGGGACCGCCGTCGACCGCGGGGTGTTCGCCAAAGGACAGCAGATCCGTTTCGAGCGCTATCCGGACGCCCGGCGTCGGCCGCTGACAGCCGGGGCGGCGACAGGGGAAGCCGAAGCAATTGGTCCGGGGTCGGAGTGAGAGCCGCTGGCCCAGCGCGCGGGCGGTCAGTTCGGCTGCGGCTTGACGCCTGGAGCGGTCATCTCGGTCTGGTGGCCGCTTTTTGCGGCGGCTGCGCCGGTCGACGCTTCAGGAACCTCCAATAGAACGCCCCGAATACCAGAACAATTCCGACGTTTGCTATCAGCCGCTCCCAGAAGTGGTGCCTGAAGAACAGGATGTCCACGCCGACCACGACGGCCACCAGCGCGAGCACGCAAAGCACGACGGCTGCCTGTCTCCTCATCGTTTCGTTCTACTACGTGCGGCGGAGCGGAGCAAGAGCGCCGATCGTCACGGCGCCCGGCTCGCTGAGGAGAAGCCGCCCGGTCGCGGCCGCGTGGGCGGCTCAGCGCCGAGTACTGCAGCAAGACGAGGGCAGGTATACACCGCGACAGCCGCGAGATTCGCACCGGTGTCGGCGGAAGAGTGGCTCCGAAGCCGACCGGTACTGCCGTCGCTGGCTACCTCGCGTCGAACCCCTGGAGCGCGTCAGTAGCCAGCTCAGAGCAGCCGTGCCATGGCGATCTCATCAACCAGCTCATCATCCACAATCAAGGATCCCCGCCGAACGCCCTCGGTCGCGTATCCCGCCCGCTCGTAGAGCCGCTGGGCGCGGTCATTGTCAGCTCGGACCGTTAGCTCTAAGCGCCGGATCCCGTGGGTGTGCGCCCACGCCTCGAGCGCACCGAGCAGCTCGCCCCCCACGCCGCGACGATGCCACGCTCGTCGCACGCCGATGACCACATAGGCGCTATGGCGCGTTCGTCGGTATCGGCCTCCCTCGGCCTCGACGTAGCCTGCCAGCTGATCACCCGCATCGGCGACGACGATCGTTGAGTTCGGGCTCGCCACCAAGCTGCGCAGATGCGTGCGTACGTCATCGACCGTGGTGCCCCGCTCCCCCTCCTCGAGCATCATCATCGGTGTCTCCGAATCAAGCGCACGCTGAAGTCGCAGCAGCGACTCCGCGTCCTCCCCGCGAGCCTCACGAATCACCGTTCCCGCGATCGCGCAGCCATCAGACACGGTCAAGATTCTGGCGCAGTCCGCCGGCAAACGAGTTCTTCATGGGCTTTCGGTGCGCGATCGCTGAGATCGGGATCTACGGCCACACGCACTGGCATACAGAGGCCGGCCCGGATGGGAAGACGCTCGCGGCTGGCTTCACCGGGTCGAACGGCAGCCCCGGGGCATGTCGAAGGCGTCCAGCCAACGCTTCGCCTCAAGGCACGTCGGAGCGCTCAGCGACGCCACTCACACCTGCTCCGAAAGCCCTCCTCGCGGGCGCCTACGCGGCGAGTCCCGAACTGACGACGGCTTGTCGGTCGCGGCGCGAAGCAGCAGCCACACCGGCGTGACGGGAAAAGGCGTGCTCCAACAGCAGGTCCAGGGCGACCTCGCATGGCTGCATTCGTGCGCCCGCGGTCGTCCCGGCTGACGATCGCATCCGCGGCGAACCGACAGCCGGATGACCTACGCAAGCAGCAAAGCGGCGTCTGACGTCAGCCTCGCGCCGTTCGGCTTGCGCATCATCCGGGCGATGCAGCCGTCCGCCGCGCGCGGCGAGACAGCTGAGTACGTGGCAAAGCAATCGCCGCGCGTCGGCGACCGTCGTGATCGCCACGTCGCCATTGTGATGGCGCGGCCTGCCGAGCCACCGGTACGAAAGCGATCGTGTGCGGGGAAGGGGTTCGGGACCCGCACCGCCGCTCCGTCAACCCCGGCCGGGATATGGGCGGCTACCGCTCCACCTCGCGAAGGCGCAGCGTCAACGCTACGCACGCGCGGTCGCTGCCGCAGATCGTCCAGTCCGGCAGCTGGGATTAGCCGGATTCGAGCAAGCACCGCACGGGCTCTCGCTTGTCCAGAAAATGAAGTCGAGGCTCGGCAACCGGCGTGGCCGCCTTGTCGTGTCGGCCACGTTTCTGATTGTGGTTCGGAGGCCACGCCGTGGCAGGCAGCCGATGACCCGGCCGTCACCCGCCTGCTGTGGGTTGTGTGCGGTTGCTTTATTCTCTTCTGGCCGGTGAGTGAGGTGATGGCGGCGCCGGTTGGGCGTCGGCTCAATGGCGCCCCGGGGTCTGGCTCGCTAGGTTCTGGGCTGTGAGCATGTCGAACGATCGGGCGGGCGACGGGCCGCCTCGGGTGAGTTACGTGATTGGCCGGCTCGATCGGGCGTTGCGTCGGGAGCTGGACCATCGGCTGGCTGAGTTTGAGTTGAGCTGGCCGGAGTACACCGCGATGTCGATCTTGTATCGGACCTCTGGTCTGTCGAATGCGCAGCTTGCGCGCAGAAGCTATGTCGCGCCGCAGACGATGCTTGAGGTGATCGCTCGGTTGGAGCAGGCTGGCTATATCGAGCGCCGTCCGTCTCCGTCGCACCGGCGGATCTTGGAGACCCGGCTGACTGAGCGCGGTCTGGTCGAGCTTGAGGCGTGCGATCGGGCGGTCGATGAGATGGAGCAGGAGATGCTTGCTGAGGTGCCGGAGTCTGGCCGTGCGCTGCTGTTAGCGCAGTTGGTCGGTTGCGTTCGTGCGTTGCACGCCGGGTTTGCCGAGCGCGAGTCGGCGACCTGATCGACGTCAGCTGGAGTTCCCGGATCGCCGGGCGCTCAGGACCGGGTCGGCGGGGGTTGCCAGTCCGGTCTGGTTTGGTATAGGCTCGGGGCGAGTATTCGGTGGCCTGTCACTTGGGACGATGGTGTGCCTAGGGCGGGAACAATGAGGAGAGAGAGGTTGGCGTGAGCAAGCGATCTTCGCTGGCCCTGCTGGCGTGCTCAGTCAGCGCATTTGCCGGCGTGTTCGTGCCCGGGGCGGGAGCCACTGCCACGCAAGCGCACAGGACAGCGCGAGTCAGGTCGCATGCGGTCGCCGCGACCAGCTGCGCGGCGCTCGACGGGATGACGATCCCTGCGGGGGAGATCGGTTTGCCGACCGCGGGGGCGGTCATCACGTCCGCGACGCTTGAAGCCGCGGCCGGTTCGCTGCCGGAGTATTGCGCAGTGCTGGGGACGATCCATTCGGTCGATACCAGCGCTCCCTCGATCAATTTCGGGGTGGACTTGCCGACTGGCTGGAATGGGAGCGCGTTCCAGCTTGGAGGCGGCGGCATGGATGGCACGATTCCGGATCTCACCGGCGGCAGCCCTGAGGCCTCGGTCCCGAGCCCGCTGGCGCGGGATTACGCGACCTACGGAAGCGACTCAGGGCATCAGATCGGTTCGAATCCACTCGCCCCTGACCTGACCTGGATCCTGCACCAGGAGTCGTGGATGAACTTCGCCTACGCGCAGATCAAGAAGACCCACGACGCCGCGATGGCGGTCGTGAGCGCTTACTACGGCGAGGCGCCGAAGCTGAACTATTGGATGGGTTCATCGCAGGGCGGCCGTGAGGGTCTTGAAGCGATCACGCGCTGGCCCGAGGACTACAACGGTGCTGCCGTCGAAGCCCCGCTTGCCTACTTCTCGAGTCTGTTCCCGAATCCGGATTATCTCGGGACCAAGCAGCTAAATCCAGCGGCCTGGGTGTCGCCGTCGCAGGTTCCGCTGGTCGCAAGTGACGTGATCCATCGGTGCGACGGGCTCGACGGTAATGAGGATGGCGTGATCAACAATTACCTCGCGTGTGATGAGCTGGTCGATCCGACCACGTCGCCCGCGCCGTTCGCAAGCCTCGAGTGCCCCGATCCAGGTACCTACGCGAGCAGCAGCTGTCTGTCGGCTGACCAGCTCAACACGCTCGCCGCGATGTACGGGCCGATCGTCTACCCCTACACGCTCGCCGGTGGTGAGAACTATTGGCCGGGCTGGGGCACCGGGCTCGAGGGCAGTTCCTTCTTCGGCCTCTCATGGCTTTGGAGTCCAATTCAGCCAGAGGTAACCGATGCTAACTACGGCTTTGGGCCCGGTGCGACCTCGGTGCGGACGTACATGTGCGGATGCATCGGTGGTTCGTTCAGCATGCTGAGTTACAACATCTTTACCTACGAGCAGAAGATGCAGACGCTCTCGCGCCAGGTCGATATCGCGCAGAGCATCTTGAGGTGGATCGCACACGGTGGCAAGCTGATCATGGTCACCGACGGGTCCGACGCGATCTCCAATCCGCGGGCCCAGATGATGCTCTACAACGCCTGGGTCGCAAATGACGGGCGTGACGACGTCAGTCGGGCGGTTCGCTACTACGTCGATCCCAATGTTGGACACGTCGGGGGCCTTCCCCCCGCCTTCGACTCGTCCGGCAATCTGTTGCCGGGGAGCGTCGATGTCGAGGACATGCTGATCAACTGGGTCCAGGACAAGCAGGCCCCGCCCAGCGATCCCACGGCTGTGACGGAGAATCCCCGGGGCCAGGTGACCTATTCGAAGCCCGCGTGCGAGTTCCCGTCCTACCCGCAGTACGAGGGCGGGGCGGTCACGGTGGCCAGCAGCTACTCGTGCCAGAGCCCGTACAGGAACCTTTGGGATCAGATCGCTTCGAGCATCTCCTCAAGGCAGGTCACGCAACCGCTGGCGATTCGACTCGCGCAGACCGTGCGGGACCTGAACTCGACGACAGCGGCGTGTCGCGATCTCAACGATCTCACCGAGGCCGTGCTGCGGGACGCCCTCGATCGGAAGATCGACGCCGCGACTGCCGAGCAGATCGTCAACGACATCAGCGTCGAGGAGATGGGGGTCGGGTGTATCACCTACAAACCGACTCAGGCGAACGTCGAACGCATTCTGGAGCTGATCGCAAAGGGCGGAAAGCGGTGACGCAACGTCGACGTGTCACAGCAGAACCCGAGAGACAGGCATCAGTCACCCGGCCTGGCCTCCGGCTCTCGCGGTCTGTCGCCGGTGGGTCCCCGCGGGGACAAAGCGCTCCTGCGTCGGACACAGCAGTCAGCCACGGCGGCGGAACGACGTCCGAAGTCCTCGGCTGAAGAGTCGCTCGAGTTCCGCGGGTACGCAATTGGCGACGAGCAGGTGCATCGGCGCGCACAGGCCGGGACCCGCTTTCGTGCTCGCGCGTGTATGCAACGTGGTGCCGCCCTCGTGGCTGCCTTTGTCCGGAAGCGGTCGCGCTGAGCAGAGCCACGGCATCGACACGGTGGCTCGTTTGCGGTGCAGGCGGTAGCG
Source organism: uncultured Solirubrobacterales bacterium (assembly GCA_963810015.1). GTDB lineage: Bacteria > Actinomycetota > Thermoleophilia > Solirubrobacterales > Solirubrobacteraceae > Palsa-465. The sequence goes on along the minus strand of CAWEMC010000018.1, from coordinate 14,594 downwards.
TTGCTCCCGGGGGCGGCGCCGCGGAGTTCCGGATCGTCGGGCTCGAGCCGCACTTTCCTGACAGCGATGAGATTGCTGGTCGTCGTCCCGAGCGGGAGCCTCGATAGCGACGATCACGTCATGCCGGGGCGCTGCTCCGCCGGCCGACCGAGAGTCTCGGAAGAGCGGGTCGATGTGCTCGTACTACCGCTCGCCCAGGCGGGGCGGCACCGCCGCAGTGGCAATCCGCCCTCAGTTGTGGGAATGGTCCAACCGCCCCGCCTCCGCCTCGGGCACCGTCTCCACGTGGAGCCGGCCGTCACGCAGGTCGACCCGCACGCGCTGGCCGGGCTCGATCTCGCCAGCGAGCAGCCGTTCCGAGAGCTCGTCCTCCAACAGCCGCTGGATGGCTCTCCGCAGCGGGCGCGCCTCGTACTGCGGGTCGAAGCCGGCGTCCGCCAGGTACTGGACCGCCTCGTCCGACACCTCTAGCTCCACGCGCTGGGCACGCATTCGCCGCGCGACCCGGCCGAGCAGCAGCCGCGTGATCTGCATGAGCTGATCTCGGTCAAGCGAGCGGAACACGATGATCTCGTCGATCCGGTTAAGCAGCTCGGGCCTGAAGGTCTCTCGCAGCATGTCCATCAGCTCGTTCTTCAGCTCCTCGAACGACTCGTTGCGCCGGGCGTGCGCCTGGATGCGGTCGGCCCCCAGGTTCGAGGTCATGATCACGACCGTGTGCCGGAAGTCGACCGTGCGGCCCTGGCCGTCCGTGAGGCGTCCGTCACCGAGCAGCTGCAGGAGGATGTTGAAGACGTCGGCATGCGCCTTCTCGATCTCGTCGAGCAGCAGCACCGAGTAAGGACGCCGGCGCACGGTCTCGGTGAGCTGACCGGCATCCTCGTAGCCGACGTAGCCCGGCGGCGCGCCGACCAGGCGCGACACGGTGTGGCGCTCCTGGAACTCGCTCATGTCGAACCGGACCATCGCGTCCTCGTCGCCGAACAGCGTTTCGGCGAGCGCCCGTGCGAGCTCGGTCTTGCCGACGCCGGTTGGCCCGAGGAATAGGAACGAGCCGACCGGCCGGTTCGGATCGCCGAGCCCGGCGCGCGCGCGCCGCACCGCGCGGGCGACTGCCTCGACGGCCTCGTCCTGCCCGACCACGCGCTCGTGGATCTGCGCCTCGAGGCCGAGCAGCCGCTCGCGCTCCTCCTGGGTCAGCTGTGAGACCGGGATCCCGGTCCGGCGCGACACGACCTCGGCGACGTCGTCGGCGAGCACCTCGGCGGCACGCGCGCGTCCGCCGGAGCGGCTCTCGTCCAGCTCCTCACGTAGCCCCTCGATCTGCGCCTTCAGCGTGTTCGCCCGCTCGTAGTCCTCCGCCGCGACGGCCTGATCGCGCTCACGCTCGTTGCGCGCCATGTTCTCCTCGAGCGCGCGGCGGTCCGCCGGCTTGGTCTTCGCGCGGATACGCACCCGCGCCGCGGCCTGGTCAATCAGGTCGATCGCCTTGTCCGGAAGGAAGCGGTCGGTGATGTAGCGGTCCGACAGCTCCGCCGCCGCCACCAGGGCCTCCGGGCTGATCCGGACGCGGTGGTACGCCTCGTAGCGGTCGCGCAGTCCGTTCAGGATCTCGATCGTCTCCTCGACCGACGGCTCGTCGATCAGCACGGGCTGGAAGCGGCGCTCGAGCGCGGCGTCCTTCTCGATGTTGCGCCGGTACTCGTCGACTGTCGTGGCGCCGATCACGCGAAGGTCGCCGCGTGCTAGCGCCGGCTTCAACATGTTGGAAGCGTCCATGGAGCCTTCGGCCGCCCCCGCCCCCACGACCGTGTGGAGCTCGTCGATGAACAGCGAGGTCGTCGCCGTGGTCGGTCACCTCATCGATCACCGACTTGAGGCGGTCCTCGAACTCGCCGCGGTACTTCGTGCCCGCGACCATGCCGGCCAGGTCGAGAACCACCAGCCGCTTGCCCGCGAGCGTCTCAGGCACCTCATCGTTGACGATCCGTTGGGCGATGCCCTCCGCGATCGCCGTCTTTCCCACGCCGGGGTCGCCGATCAGCACAGGGTTGTTCTTCGTGCGCCGGGACAGGATCTCGATCGTCTCCTCGATCTCATCGGCGCGACCGATCACCGGATCCAACTTGCCCTGCCGGGCCGCTTCGGTGAGGTCGCGACTGTACTCGTCGAGCGTCTTCGTCTGGCTAGCCGGCCTCCCGACCTCGTCAGTACGCGTAACGCCGCGGATCACGGCTCCGCGGAGCGCCGTGTGCGACAGGCCGAAGCGCGCCAGCAGACGCCCGGCGTCCGACTCCGTGTCCCGCGCCAGCGCCAGCAGCACGTGCTCGGGTCCGAGATACGACGAGTTCAGCTCGCGCATCTCGTCGTACGCCCGGAGCAACGCGGCCTTGGCCTCGGGCGAAAGCGACGGCGCCACGTCCGTCCGTCCCCCGCGCTCCGCCTCGTCTTCGACCTGCGCCGCGATCGCGGCGGGATCACCGTCGGCGTGGCGGACGATCTGCGCGACGAGGTCGTCCTGCATTGCCGCCCACAGCAGGTGCTCGGTGTCGAGATCGAGGGAGCCCCAGTCGAGCGCCAGCTGCGCCGCGCGCCGTAGAAGCTCGCGCGTTGCATCCGAGAAGAACTGCGTGATGTCGACCTGCTCGACTGGCCGGCGCGCGAGTGGCGCGGAGGTTCGCGTGCCGGTAGGGCCCGTGGCCCCCTCGATGCCGAATGGCCGGTCGAAGAACTCCGAGAAGAACTCGTCGAACAGGCTACTCCGGCGCCGCCGAAAGTCGCCGAAAGGATCGTTCGTCGCCATGTCAGACCTCCTGGCGCGCGCGTTTGGTGCCGTGAATCGGCCTATCCGTACCCTACGCCACGAAGTTCCTGTCCGCTGGACTCGCCAACCAACGAACCGTCGGGCAGCGCGCGCCACGAACACTGCCTTGGCCACCGCGTCACTGGTTCGCCGAACCCCGATCATCGCGAGGCGCTCCACGCGGCGGACCTTGTGCTTCACCCAGGCCGTACACCGGCGGCCGGGGACGTACGTCGAGCCGAGCCGCTTGGCCACGACGCCCTCAAGACCGAGCTCCTCGCCACGCGCCACGAATCCTCACTCCGCTCGACCACCACGCTCGCCGGCGTCCGCCACACAACCCGGCGAGCGCCAGCTCCTCGAGCAGCGCCCGGCGCCCCGAATAGGGATCGGGGCCGCTGGTAGTCCCGTTCAGGACTCGTGGTGACGGTAGGCGTAGGTCGCTTCGCGGACGGCCGCGTCGCTCTCGAGCGCTCCGCCGAACGCACCGCCGACGGTGGCCAGCGCGCCAGCGAGCAGCGCCAAGCGCAGGTAGTCCGCAAAGTCCGAGCGATGACCGATCTGCGCCGACATCAGCGACGGCTCGAGCATCAGCTCGGCCGCGGCGAGCGCGATCAAGCATACGCCCGCGTAGAGCGCAAGGATCCCGAAGCTGACGGTGATCAGCGTGACGATGTTAAACAGGATCGCCTGCTCCCGCACGCGGCTGCGAGTAGCGCGCTCCCACAACCCATGCACGAAGATCAACGCCGCGGTTGCGCTCGCGATCGCCGCGAGGCATACCCCCGCCATGCGCGGCGCGGCAAGCCCGGAGGCGATGCGCCACACGTCGGTTGTGACGATCGTGAACGTCGCGACACCAAGCGCGCCGACCATCGCCCGGGACAGCCGCGTGGTCAACCGCCACGGATGGTTGGCACGCACCATCCCGGCGAGCAGCCGCAGATTCCCGGTCAAGACGCGATGTGTCAATGCGACACCATCCAACGAGTCAGGCCCTCCGACCTCGCTCACCGGCACGATCACGCGGCGTTGAACCAGGCGCCGGCTGCCGGACTTGCGTTCGCCACCCGCGGCCCTGTCACCCGCGATCACGCCCACCGCCTCTGCCACAGATTCGACCAAGTGCCGCTCGTGCCGCGGTCCGAGCGCAGGCAGCGAGACCAGGGCCGCACCATGGGTCGGACTCGAGTGCATCAGCAGCGGGCGGCGTGAGATCCGCAGCGGAAGCTCCGTGACATGCACAACCAAATCCCAGTTCTCCTCCAGCAGCCGCGAGCGCGCAGCATCGACGAGCTCCGCGAGCTCAGCCGGCGGCGGTAGCAGCGATTCGCGAACCGCTGTGATCTTCCAGTTGACCCCCGGGTAGCGCTCCGCGAGCACACGCTCGAGATCGCGCAGGAGCTTCTCGACGTCCTCGGCGTCGAGCGCCGGCGTCACGACCAGGCCGAGGTCGATCTCGTCGTCGCTCTTTTCCCTTCCGCGTCCAACCACGACGGCAATCTCGCCGTCGGCCGCGACGTTCCTTGAAGCAACGCGATCAGGAGGGTCCATCCGCTGCAACTCACTCTACGACGATCCCCCCGATCAACCGTGCGATGAACCTGCGATCCGTGAGTAAAGAACCCGACGCAGCATCCTGCGGCCCGCGTGCGTCGCAGGCGGCACGGCCGACGTCTGCTTTGCTCATCCCGACGGCGCCGAGCTCACGATCGCGTTGGCAACACCTCGATCGTCCCGATCGCCGAGCTGCCAACGGCCACTCCTTGTCGCGCTGAGCGGGAGCGGCCGAGTTTGCTCAGGTCCGATTTTCGACCGAGCAGTGCATCGCGGTGCGTACGCGCAGGCTGGCGACGGCCGCTGCGGAACCCAATGCTGGGTAGCCTCGCTAACCGCGACGAATGCGACCGCGACACTGCCGGTTGCCGTCCGGGTCAGAACTGTCGACAGATGCTAGGACGTCGTTCCCGGCGCGCGCTTGCCGCGGTGATCGACGGTCCGTGAAGGTGTACTCACATCATCCCGGTCTAGTCCATGCGTGGGGCCGCGTTTGCGGCACCGTGGGGCTTGCACGCTCGTGGTCCACGCTCAAGAGCGCGCGCGCGGTGATTTGGGGGATGTTCCTGCCGCACGTGCTCAGCCCGCTCGCGGCCCTCATCAAGCGTCGTGGCGGCGGTGCAGTACGGGTCAGGCGCGGCGGGTTTCCCCCCCAGATGCCCTGGGCCCGGCGTACGTCGCCGAGCGTGGGGCCGCACATTGCCTTCCCGTTTGAGACGAACCAGCCGAGACGATGGCAGTCTGGTAGCCATTGCGCGTCGCTGTTCATCACGGCGCACGGTGTCCGGCTGTGGCTGAGCCCGAGCACATGCCCGAGTTCGTGGACGACCAGCCGCACGTCCGCGCCGGATGGGGGGAACGCGGGCGGGTTTCCGAGCGTGATCGTCACAGGCTCTCCGGGCTGGATGCCGATGCGCGAAGCCATCGCTGTCCGAACGCTGTTGAGCGTCGATTGGTCTGACACGATCAAGACGTCGGCACCTTCTGCGTCGGTTGACGGCTTGAACGTGACGCCGATGTGCGCAGCGTTCCATTGAGCGAGCGCGAGCGTGATCGCCCGACCCCACCGTGAGGAGTCGTGGTAGCGAAGCACGCCATGGAAGCTCGCAGCGGCGGCCGCTGGAGGGTTCTGAGTCACGGCCGGCGTTTTGATCTGATGTGTCGACATCTGGGCTCCTCCCACCGTGAGCCATCCAACGATGAACAGCACAACAAGAATGATGATGGTGGTCACCGGCATCGCGCGATGCCCCAAAGCGAAGGCGCCACCGTCGGCTTCACTGAGTTGTGATGTCGAGCGGGCTGAGTGTGTCGCGGTCCTCACCACTCCCAGCATCCGCGCAGAGACCCCCGGTCTAGCAACGGGGAGCGTCCATCCAGCCCCCCTCTTATAGCTGCAGTGGGCTGTCAAACCGTAAGATCGGGGATCTCTCGGAACAATGGGATGTGGACCCCATTGCCGGGGTTCCGATCCCTCACGCGGCCTTCTGCTTTGATCGACAAGGAGCCGCAATTGCGTCGTCACCGCGTTGGCGGTCGACGGGTTGCGCATGTCGGCGGTCCTCCTGCTTCCCAGCCGATCCGCCGACCGTCGAGGAGATCATCCTGGTGATGCGTGCGGCCGGTCCGGGCCCGTATCCGGACAGGACGCGGGGGCTGATCGCGATCCTGTGGCGCGCAGGGTTGCGGATCAGCGAGGCACTCGCGCTGACCGAGTCCGATCTGGACCCGAAGACCGGGTCGGTGCTAGCCCGCGCGGGGAAGGGCGGGAAGCGAAGGATGGTCGGGATGGACGACTGGGGCTGGGAGCACGTCGCTCGCTGGACCGAGCACCGCGTCAAGCTGCCGATCGGGCCGCCGTTCTGCATCCTCGCCGGTCCGACCCGCGGCCGCGCCTGGTCGGCGACAGCTGCCCGCGGTGAGCTGCGCCGGCTGGCGGCAAGGTCCGGGGTCAGACGTCGGTTCGCGCCACACCAGCTACGGCACGCGCACGCCATCGAGATGGCTCATGAAGGGATCCCGCTGCCGATCATCCAGAGACAGCTCGGGCACGCGCACCTCGGGATTACGTCGATTTATCTCCAAGGCATCGACACGCGTAAGATCATCGACACGATCCACCACCGCCGGCCTCCGGTGATCCCGGCCAGCGCGGGCCTTCGGCCATAACACCTCCGATAAAGGGCACGTGATCGGCGCGTCCCGCGCCCCCTCTGTCGCCACGCTCAAGCCTTACACCCCGTCGTCGTAGGCGCTACCCATGATGTCCGATAGCAGAAGCTTCACGGCCTCGCCAGAACCGCCGCGAGCATGCTGCTCGTTCGTGAAACCGGAAGCCAGGTTCTTGGGTCTCACCCTTGGTTCTCACGGCGGCGCGCCGGAGCCCTATGTAGTTCGTGCTGCTCTGCCTGCGCGTGTGCGACGTTCGCTCGCGCGCGCCGGCTCGCCCGAGCGCGCCGCTGATGGTTTCAGTGCAGGCGCGCGTCCAACTGGTCTCGGCGGGTGCGGAATGTTGGATCTGGGCCCGGCGCGGGACTGCTTTGCCTATTCGCTGCTGGCTCGGGTGTCTCGGCAGCTATTGCGCGCTTGCCTCGGGCGCCATGGCTGGCACCGCCAGTGCGGCGGCTGCTCGCTTCGCGGGACGTCGCGTCCCACTTGCGAGCAGCCGCCGCTAGATCCTCACCGGTGGCGAATTGCGATCACCGAGCACGGGGCACCATTCCGGGATCGCAGAGCCAGCAGCGGGGACGCCGGCGGGCGGCGGCGGGCGGCGTAGCGTTGACACCATGCCGATCGACGCAGCGCGGCTGATGCATGCGTGTCGCGCGTCGTCGAGGCGTTCTCGGTGACGTGTTGGGGGTCGCGGCCGTGACCGTCGAACACGTACACGGCCCCTTGGACGTCGTTCTCGCCGACGGTCGTCAGCGGGGCTCCGGCCACGATCGTGTCGCGTTGCGTCGCCAGGGATAAGCCCAGCCATCCAACGGTCGTGATGTCAGAGCCGGTCAGCGTCTCGGTCTGGGTCTCGCTGCGCCACCCGCCTGGCGGCATTCTGTAGACGTATATGGCGCCCTCGAAGATGATGTCCGGCGGCCCGTTGGGCAGCGTCTCGTACGGCGCGCCGAGGACGATCGTGTGGCCAAGGATCGCCACCGCATATCCGAGGTCGTAGAAGCCGTCAGGGTTTATGTCCGACGCTGTCAGCTCTGCGGCGTCCGTCTCGCTGCGCCAGCCCCATCGGGGCATCGTGAACACGTACGCCGCGCCCGCGTTGATGTCGCCGTCGACCGTGGCATTTGGAGCTCCGACCACCGCTGTGCGCCGGGAGATGGCCACCGCCGAGCCGGCGAACGCGTTGGCCTGGCCGTCTGAGACGGTCAGCTTCGCCGTTTCAGTCGCGGTGCGCCATCCCCACCGTGGCTCAACGAACACGTACGCGGCTCCCTCGTAGCTGTTGCCATCGACCGTGGCGCCCGGGGCGCCGGCGATGATCGTGGCGCCATCGACCGCGACCGCGTCACCGAGGCCATCGCCGGCGGCGCCGTCTGAGGCGGTGAGCACCGCGCTTGCGGTTTCGTCGCGCCAGCCGCTCCGCGGCTCGCGGAACACGTCGACAGCCCCCTGATAGGCGCGGCCGTCGACGGTGACGCCGAAGGCGCCGGCGACGACCGTGTCGCCCTCGATCGCCACCGAGCCACCGAGGTTGTCGTTGGCCTCGCCGGCTGCCTCAGTCAGCGTCGCGGTCTGGGTCTCGCTGCGCCACCCCCCGCGCGGCTCGACGAACACGTATACCGCTCCCTCGCCGACGTTGCCCGCAACCGTCGCGCCGTAGTTGCCGGCCACGATCGTATCGCCGCTGATCGCCACCGAGAACAGGAAGCCATCGGACCCATTGGCCGAGGGCGCCAGCTTCGCCGTCTGCGTCGCGTTCTGCCAGCCGCCGGCCGGTTTGACGAAGACATACGCGGCGCCCTCATCGGCCTGACCGTTCACGGTAGCGCCGGGTGCCACGGCCACGATGGTGTCGCCCGAGACCGCCACCGAGTAGCCGAGGCTGTCATAGGCCCCACCATCCGAGGCGGTCAGCTTCGCCTGCTGGAAGAACGGGTCAACGCGCAGCGGATACCGTGCGCCGGCGTCATTCACGCGCAGCAGAAGCTCGCGACCTTGCAGCTGGACCCACGCGGGCAGCGTTCGCCCCCGCGCGTCCGTCGCGACCAGGCCGCGGTAGGACAGCGAGCTCCCGCCATGCGAGAACGTGATAACACTCGAACTGCTTGAGAGCACCGCACGCGCGTTACCTGACAGAGACAGCGCGAGCGTCAGCGGCCCGACCCGTTGGCCCGCCGGCCGCGCCGTCAGCGTGAACCCCTGCTCGAGCCCGAGCGGTCCGTTCGCATACCACTCCCGCAACGACCCACGGCGATAAAACACACGATTCGCAGACGCGACCGGCGCGACCGCCGCCAACCCACGCAAACTGTTGCCGTACCCGAAACCGCGCAAACGCAGCCCCAACCGCGCCTGACCGGACTGGACGCTCACCCTCGCCGAGGAGAACCGCGCCTGCAACCGCTGGCGCGGATTGCGAACCACAAACTCCGCAGCGGCACCCGTCGCCTGGTACGCCGGGTCATCGCGACCCAATGCGCCGGACACCGGCCCCCACGCCGCGACCGGCAGCCGCCCGCTCGCGGCACTGCGCGAAACAGAACCATGCGCGACCGGACCGGGAGCCACCATCACCGCCAGGGCGACCGCGACGACCCCAGCCCCCAACACGGCGAGCAAGCGCGCCCCCGATCGTGTCCATCGGACTGCTGTAAACCGTGGCCCGGGGTATGTCCCCGGGAGTGGAAGCACTGCAAACGCTGCGCGTCTCATTGACGCACCTCCTTTTTGGGGTGCCGAGAGCTGCAAACCAAGCTGCGTAGGACCTCAATATGGTGTTGGTCCTTTCCGATCCTGGTGAGGTGTGGATCGTTGGTTGCGACCTGACTGGCGGGAGAATCGGTGACTGAGGTTGGCCGGGCGCGCTCCAATGCGTCAACCCACGGTGCGATCTGGCGATCGGACACACAATCGCTGACCGGTCAAACCACACCAGCAGTCGACCACCGCGCTGAGCGAAACCCGCTCGATCGATCGCATGGGCTACCTGATAGACCGAGTCGACCACACGCGCCGCCCCTCGAACAGTCTGTTCTTCACAAGACTTGCCCATCACTAGCCGCTCACACCAACGACTACTGGGCGACAAGTCAGCTCAACTCCACAACGTAAGGACATTCATAAAATCCCGCTAAAGAGCTGTCATCGACGAGCAGGCCGAGCAGAGCAGTCACCACGCCGACTGAAAGCAGCAACCGCCGCGAGACTGTTCGACGCGCGCCCGACTCCCGCTATCGGGTGCGATCAGCGGCACGACGTGCTCATGGACGGTTGCACTCACGATCAGAGTGGCCGAAGCGGGACGACTCTTATCGCGACGGAAGGATCGCCAGGGGCATGTCGACTGCCTGACCTAGTTGTCCGCAAACGACCACGCAGGCCGTATCGTCGCGCTCATCCGTAACGGCCGCTCCGCGACAAGAGCAGCAGCCTCGACCCTAAAGCGCGGCCCAGGCGAGACTGCTCTTGCTTCGCACTCGTGGATGCGGCAGTGTTGGAGCTACTGCATCCGCGGTGTCCTCTGCCGGGCGGCGCAGTGGACGCGGCGGGACACTTTGGAGGCTCATCCTGCGCTTGGGCACCCCGCGTTGTAGGAGCGCGAGACGCTGGTCGCGGTCGGAGGCGTCGGTTCGGTCCAGACCCGGACTGTGCGGGCGGTCATTGGATCGACTTGCCAAACGTAGTTGTGGGCGGGTGCTGTCGTGGTGACTTTGTTGGCGACGCGCCACTGGGCCACGGTCAGCCCGCGCGCGTGGAGCACCGACATCGCAGCGCTGACCTGTGCTCCGAACAGGCCGCTGCAGTGCAGGGCCTCACCGGGCGCGAACGCGCTGGTGGTCGAGTCGTAGCTCTCGCCGGCCTTGGCCGGGCGTCCGAGCGTGATGTAGCCGCGGCCGGTGAAGTCGCTTGGGATTTTCAGGCCAATCGGGCATCCGCCTCCGCCTGTGAGGCACCTGCCATGTCCGGTGGTCTGAATCGCATCGTTGCCCCCGTTGTCGCTTGAGTACACGACGGTCCCGACCAGGCTCGGGGATACCGGCACTAGGCTGACGGTGATGTGCAGGCCGTGGGCGGTGAACGCGGCGTCGAGCTGCTTTTCGGCGGCGAACGGGTTTCTGACCGTCGCGACGATCTCGCCGTCGGCGGCCGTGCGGAAGCTCACGGCCGCCTGCGCGGGCTGGGTTTGGACCGTCGAGTTGAGTATGAGCACTGCGACCGCGACCCCGGCCGCGATGACGCTTGCAGCGAGCACCAGCAGCCGGAGGCGCCGGGATGCTCGCGACCGCGTGCTGCGCCGCTGCGTGGTCGCTGGGTCTCGCTCGTCAGCCGCCCGCGGACGTGGCGTGCTGGTGATCGCGTGCAGCAGCGCGCCACGCTGTGCTGGCGAGAACCAATCGTCGACGCGGTCGGCGTCTCGCGGGCGCAGACCTCGCAGCGCCTGAGAGACCGTCTCCGTGTTCACAACGCCTCCTTCGCTGAAGGACTCTGAGCCGCAGCCACCGGCGCGCTCGCGCGACTAGGGTGCTGGAGGTCGTGTCGGGCGATCGCTGCTCGTAGGCGTCGACGCGCACGGTGCACCCGTACAGCGAGCGCGCCGACAGAGCAGCCGAGCACACCGGCCGCTTCACGCAGACTCAACCCGTCCCAGGCAACCAACAGCAGGGCTTCGCGCTGGACCGGCCCCAGCTCGCTCAGCGCAGCGAGCACAGCTTCTCGGCCGCCAACAGTCTCGGCGTGATCGTCGGCGCTCTCGCGCAGCGTCTCGCCGATTCGCACAACGAGCGTCTCCTGGCGACCAGCCGCACGGCGCTGGTCAGCGAGCACACGACGAGCCACACCAAACAGCCACGGCCTGGGCTCCTCAGGCACGTCCGACAGCCGACGCCACGCGATCTCAAAGGTCCGCGCAAGCGCGTCGACAGCCGCCTCGCGATCGGCCCGCGCTCTCAAGTAGCCGGCGATCGCCCGAACATGCTCGACATAGAGCGCTTCAAAGCGCTGCTGATCAGCCTCCGAGCTCCGATCTCCGGGTGGCGTCATATAAGGGAAGTGGCCAGGATCTCGAACATCATTACGGCACCGCGCAACGGACAGAGACAGCGCCGCCCTGCAGGTCCGCCGAATAGCCCGCAGGCGGCCAATCCAGACTGCCGGAATGTCGCCGCCGGGGAACTGCGGCTCGGAAGTGCTGCTTTGGCTGGCTTCAGCCCTCGAGGGGAAGTCTCGCCGCGGCCGCTTGCCGGACGTTAAGGGTGGCGGGTGGTTCGTGGATCCCGGCGGAGCTCGAGCCCGGTCCAGGCCCCGGCTCTGCTCGTGCTTCTGGGGAGATGCAGAGCAGCCGCCGTCACGGGTCGGTCCTGGCTTGATCTATTCACGCGTATCGCGAGCTGGAGAGATCGAGCTGTTCGACCACTTGCCGGACGATCCCCGAGAGATGCTCGTCCTACACGATCGCTCGCAGGACGGCGGTGACGGCGATCGCGACTAGGAATACGATGACGAGGGAGCGTCCCCGCCATAGCGCGATCGCGCCGGCTGCGACCCCGGCAAGGGTGTGCCAGTTCGCGCTGTAGTGCCGGTTGGCATCGAATAGGTCGGTGACGACGAGGGCGCTGAGCATCGCGATCGGCAAGAGTCCAGCGATGCGCTGGACTCGGGGGTGACTGAGAAGTGACGCCGGGAGCGACACGCCGGCGAGCTTCAGTCCGTAGCAGCCAACTGACGCTGCGAGGGTTGTGGCCCACAGCGTTGTCACCGGTCTTCCGTTTCCCGGCGCGAGCGGTCTGGGGTGAGCCCGGCGAGGATCGCAACTGCGGCTGCGGCAATGATCGGGATCCCGGCGGGAACAACCGTGACGAGGGCGAGGGTCACGATGACCGCGCCGAGCGCGACGGTGCGCCCGCGGTCGCGCGCGAGCTGTGGCCACAGCAGCGCCAGGAAGATCGCCGGTGCCGCGGCGTCAAGCCCGAGTGCGGAGGTGCTGATCCCGCGGCCGATGAGCGCTCCGGCGAGGGTGTCCAGGGTCCACAGTGCATAGAGCGTGATCCCGGTCGCCCAGAACGCGTACCGGCCTGCCCGCGGGGTGGGCTGTGCGACCGCCATCGCCGTGGTCTCATCGATGACGAAATGCGCTGTCCACAGTCGGCGTATCCCGCGTGGTCGCACCAGCCGGGCGACCGGTACGCCATAGAAGGCGTTACGTAGCCCCAGGAGCAGCGCGGCCGAAAGTGCGGCTAGCGGCGCTCCGCCGACAGCGACGATCCCGACGAGCGCGAACTGCGAGGCGCCCGTGAACATCACGGCGCTCATCGCGACTGCTTGGATCGCGCTCAGCCCCGACGCCGTCGCGACAGCGCCGAACGTCAGGCCGAACGCGCCGGCATACAGCCCAATTCCGGCCGCCCCACGGATGATCGCCCGCTGCTCGGGAAACGCGTCGCGGGGTTCTCTCGTCACGCTGGGATGAGTCGAAGTGGCCGTGTTCGCACTCACGAGCAACAGAGTACGGGCTGCGTCCCGCAATCCGATAGCGAATATCGCCATAGATGCCTCCAGGTGCGCAATCATTCTCGCCGTGGACGCAGTTGATCGTCGAATCATTGCTGAGCTTCAGCGCGACGGACGCCTGTCGAACGTCGAACTCGCCGACCGGATCGGTCTGACCCCAGCGCCGTGCCTGCGCCGTGTCAAGCGCCTCGAGAGCGACGGCGTCATCCTCGGCTACACCGCGCTCATCAACCCGCAGCCATCGGCCGCGGCTTCCAGGTGCTCGTCAACGTCGATCTCACCCGCAAGGACCGAGCGACCTTCGAAGCGTTCGAGGACGCCGTCGCCCGGCTCGACGAGGTCATCGAGATACGTCGCATGTTTGGCCTGCCCGACTACGTGCTTCGCGTTGCCATCGACAGCATCGAGAGCTACGAGACCTTCGTCTCAACCCGTCTCGGCGACGTCCCCGGCGTCGACAAGCTCGACTCCCACATCACGATGAAACTGATCAAGTCACCCGATCCCGAGATCGCGCCACCACGCCACCACCCGCCGGCCTAGAGGTGGCAGCCTCGCTCAGATTGCCCCTCTCCGGACGGAGCGGTCGTCACGCCGGCGCGGCCGCTTCAGGCGTGATCCACTAGCGGGCGCACGCGGATGGCGGACGACTCCTTATGCCTTCGGACGAACTCCGAGCTCACGATCGGATTGCGACCGAACGCAACTCGCATCGGCGGTCGGTGCTTGGTCATCAGTTGCTAGCAACCGCCGGACTCGGGGATGCCCTCCGCCGCCGAAGCGCTCGTAAGCTCGGAGCGGCCGCCCGGGCGAAAATCGCGGAGTCTGCGCGCGAGGAAGGCACCAGCGAGCTTCTCGTGATGACCACGAATGACGACGCGCGCTCAAGCTGAACCAGCGCGCCAGCTTCAGGCTGCACGAGCTTTCTGCTGGCGTGATCGAGTCGTCGCGGCTTACGCCTCCACCCTGCGGCTCGGGCACGACGGGGTAGCGATCCGCGACGAGATCGACCTCATCGGTGTGCTCAATCACGGCGGTTCGGGCGGCATCCCGCGCAGTCAGGCGTCGGCGACTGCCGACACCCAGGCTTGCGCAAAAAGCGATATCTGTCTGGTTCCCCACCTCCTGAGAGCGTCGGCTTCATGCTTTGAGCCGGCAGCGTCGAGCTGCTCGGCGAGATATCTAAGATCATCTCTGAATCGGGGTAACACTCGTAGCGCGCAGCCACGGCCCTAGGCTTCAGCTCGGCCGCCTGCAGCCACCCGCTGAAGTGCCGTCCAGCAAGTGGTTCCCCTCCATTCGCGCGCTGTAGCTCGCAGTAACGGTCAACCGCGAAGGTCACCTCACGATCGGGCGGCGAAAGGATGAACGCACCCCAGTCCGGACTACAGACTCCAATGACCGCTCCGGGGCGAGCCACCCGTTTGATCTCCCGCAGCGCGCCGATCGGATCGGCGAGATGCTCCAGAAGAGCGTGGGCGAACACAGCCTGAAAGTGGTCATTGTCAAACGGAAGCCGGTAGACCGATGCAGCCCGTAGGTCGACTACAACGCC
>CAWEMC010000017.1:0-299781 GCA_963810015.1 uncultured Solirubrobacterales bacterium | reverse complement strand
GTTCCAGAGGGCATCCGCATCCGCTGGGATTATCGGCGCATGCCTGCTGGTTATGACACGAACGGGGTCGCGGCCGACCGGAACTGCGGACTATCGGAGGCGATGTGACGGTCGATCGAGGACCGCTCGTCTCGGCGGGTACAGACGAAGCGGCCGAGTTGCGCGACCGAGCACTTCGGCTGCTTGCGGTCAGGGTCGGCGACCACGCCCCGGTTGAGGTGCAGGAGCAGGTGGCCGAGATCGCGCGGCGGCTGGTGCAGCTCGAGCCGCCGGCCCACCGGTGGGGATGAACGCCATCGCAGTCTCCGCGGAACCCGAGCCGCCGATCGCGCAAGTTGAGCTCGGCGCCGCGCCCGACCGCGACGCGCGACTGCAGCGGCCGGCGCGCGCGACGCTCGCGCCAGACGCAGAACGAGGCCGCAACCGACCCTCGGCCTGGGCTTAGGCGAGATCGTGAACTACCCCCGCCGCCAGCAGTACCGGCGTCTGGGTCGCGCAGTCGCAACGGGCGCGGGCGGTCTACTCGCGGCCGGCGGGGCTCTGCTGGCCGTGGCCCAAGGGGCTCTCGGGATTACGCTCGTGCTGCTTCTCGCTGCCGTCAGCCTGGGCGCCTACGCGCGCCACTGGTCGCGGCTGGCAGCGCGCAGCCGAGTCGGCGCCCGCTCAGAGGAGCAGGTGCAGCGCGCGCTGTCGGCACTCGCGGCGGAGGGTTGGCGACTGCGGCACTCGCTGCCCTGGCAGGGCCGCGGAGACATCGACAGCGTGGCGATCGCACCGACCGGGGTCGCGTTCGCGATCGAGACGAAGTGCGCCGCGAGGCGCCCTGTTGTATTCCCGGTTCAGCCGGGAGGAACTCGAAGGGAGGTTCTTGGGTCCAATGGCTTACCCGGATCCGAAAGGTGAACGGGACAACAGCATGCCATTGAAGCGATGGTCAGCCGAGGCGTCAGGGCTGGGGTGTCGCGGGACCCGCGTGATATGGCGAAAGCTGGATTGCCTGAATCCCAATCTCCAGACGATGCAACGATCCGTCTGCCGGAAAGACGCTTGTGACCGGCACCATGCTCTGCGACGGTTTTTTTCGTTGGCTGTCGCAACCTTCGGGGTGTGGGGCGTTGCCCAGTGAGGGCAATCAAGGAGATGAGTGGGACGCCTACGTCATGCTCGGACGTACGACAGGGACGAACGCGGGATCAGTCCTCGGGGCGCGAGCCCCAGGGTGACGGAGTGCTCGCAGTAGTCGTGGGAGTCGCGACCCACCAAGGAGGACGGGAAAGCCGTCCGCAGGGCGAAGGGGCACAGGTGACGGGACATCGAAGCGCCGCGAGGTATGCGTAATGCAGAACGCCGAAACGGTCTTGGAGGTCCTCCGTGAACGCGGCAGGCGCGGCCTGCCGTGCGATGAGCTGTATCGACAGTTGTTCAACCCGCAGTTGTATCTGCTGGCCTACGGGCGCATCTACTCCAACAAGGGAGCGATGACCCCGGGACCCGACGCGGAAATCGCGGACGGCATGAGCATGGGCAAGATCGAGCGCATCATCGACGCGTTGCGTCACGAGCGCTACCGGTTCAAGCCCGTCAGGCGCCACTACATTCCCAAGAAGGACGGGAAAACGCGGCCGCTGGGATTGCCGTCGTGGTCGGACAAGCTGGTCGGCGAAGTCGTGCGTCTGCTGTTGGAGGCGTACTACGAGCCGCAGTTCTCTGACTGCTCTCACGGTTTCCGGCCCGGCCGGGGGTGCCACACCGCGTTGCGCGAGGTGGCGAACACCTGGACGGGAACGACCTGGTTTATCGAGGGCGATATCTCCCGGTGCTTCGACGAGCTTGACCATCAGGTCATGCTCGCGACGCTGGGCGACAGGATCCACGATCACCGGTTGCTTCGGCTGATCAGCCAGATGCTGGCTGCCGGGTACTTGGAGGAATGGGTGTGGGGTGCCACGCTCAGCGGCGCGCCGCAGGGCGGGGTTCTTTCCCCGTGCCTGTCCAACATCTACCTGAATAGGTTGGACACGTTTGTCGAGACGGTTCTGATGCCGGAATACACCCGAGGTGTGCGCAGGAAACGCAATCCTGAGCACGGCAGGATCACGGCCGCGATCGGTCGGGCTCGCAAGCGTGGCGATCATGCCGCGGTGCGAGCGCTGCGCAAGCAGCAACGCCAGCTCCCGGGTCTGGATCCGTACGATCCGGAGTATCGGCGGCTGCGTTACCTCCGGTACGCCGATGACATCCTGCTCGGGTTCGCCGGACCGAGATCCGAAGCTGAGGAGATCAAACGTCGCCTCGGTCAGTTCCTGCACGACGAACTCGCGCTTGAGCTGTCGGAGACCAAGACGCTGATCACCCACGCCCGCACCAGCGCGGCGCGGTTCCTCGGCTACGAGATCACCATCCAGCACGACGACCGAAAGCTCACCGCTGGCCGCAGGACGCTCAACGGCGGGATCCGGTTGCGCGTGCCCCGGGAGGTGATCGCGACCAAATGCGCGCGGTACATGCAACGGGGCAAACCCGAGCGACGGCCCGAGCTGATGAACGAGCAGGACCACACGATCATCAGCCACTACGGCGCCGAGTACCGCGGCATCGTCCAGTACTACCTGCTGGCCGGCGACGTCTACCGGCTCAGTCGGCTGCGCTGGGTGATGGTGACCTCAATGCTCAAGACGCTGGCAGGCAAGCACGACTCGACGGTGACGAAGATGGCCCGCAAGTACGCGGCCACGATCCAGACGCCGGACGGGCCGCGCACATGCATGCAAGCCGTCGTTGACCGCGGCGAGGGCAAGACGCCGTTGGTCGCCACGTTCGGTGGCATTCCGCTCAGGCGGCAGAAGACCGCGATCCTGCGGGACCGCGCTCCTGTCCGAGCGCCCGCCCGCCGCAAAGAGCTGATTCATCGGCTCCTGGCGGGACAGTGCGAGATCTGCGGAGAACCGGAGAAGGTGCGCGTGCACCAGATCCGCAAACTCGCCGACCTCGACAAGCCCGGACAGCCGCAGCCCGAATGGGCGCAGATCATGGCCAAGCGTCGACGCAAGACCCTCGTGGTCTGCGAGCCCTGCTACGCCAGCATCCACCCCAGGACGGCAGCTGCGTCAATCACGGAACAGTCGCTGGAGAGCCCGGTGAGCTGAAAGGTTCACGCCGGGTTGTATGTCCGCCGATGGTTATGTTGAAGACGCGTTGGAGCGGCGGCGTTTGCCCTGCTCGGCGCGATTTGGCGGGGTGATTCGTTCAACATAATCGTGGCCGTCCTGTCGAGGCTTCGCGGATTCGTGTTCCGCGATCTGACAGGAGGCATCGATGGGCAAGAGGGTGTGGTTCCCGGTGGTTTCGGGGCCGTTGGGGCCGTACGCGGCGGGGTTCGAGTTGTGGCTGCGGTCGCGGTCTTATTCGCTCTCGGCGGCGGCCAACCGGGTCTGCCAGCTGGATCAGCTCAGCCGCTGGCTTGAGCGCACGGGCTGGCAGCGGGCCAGCTGACACCTCAGCAGGCGGCCGAGTTCGTCGGTTCGCGTCGTGAGATGGGGCTGGTGACGTGGACCTCGCGGCAGAGTGTGGCGCTGCCGCTGGAGTATCTGCGCGAGATCGGTGTGGTGCCAATACCGGCGCCGGCGGCCAGCGACGGTCCGCTGGAGGAGCTGCTGGCCGAGTACCGCCGCTATCTGCTGGTCGAGCGCAGGCTGGCGGAGCACACGGTGGTCGATGCGTATATCCCGGCCGCGCGGTTGTTCCTCGCTGGCAGGGAGGGCGCTGGTGGGCTCGGGCTGCAGCGGTTGTCGGCGGCGGACGTGAGCTTGTTCCTGGTGGCGGAGTGCCCGAAGCGCAGCGTGTCGGGCGCGCGAGATCTCGCGAGCGCGCTGCGGTCGTTTCTGCGCTTCCTGCACGTGGCCGGGCTGATCGACGCGCCGTTGGTGTGGGCGGTCCCGTCGGTCGCCGATCTGCGCGATCGCACGCTGCCGCGAGGTCTTGAGCCGGCGGCGGTCCGCAAGATGCTCGCCTCGTGTGACAGGCGGCGGACGGTTGGGCGCCGCGATTACGCGATCTTGCTGTTGCTCTCGAGGCTGGGGCTGCGTCGCGGCGAGGTCGCCGCGATCGGGCTCGAGGACGTCGACTGGCGCGCCGGCGAGCTTCTGGTCCGCGGCAAGGGCTCCCGGCAGGACGTGCTGCCTTTGCCGGTGGACGTTGGTGAAGCGGTGGTGTCATATCTGCGCCGCCGACCGCGGTGCGAGAGCCGGGCGCTGTTCTTGCGGATGACCGCGCCGCTTCGGGGGCTGAGGCCGCACACGGTCGGGTGGATCGTGCGGGAGGCGTGCACCCGGGCGGGGCTTCCGCGCGTGGGCGCGCATCGGTTGCGGCACACCGCGGCGACCGAGATGCTCAGGCAAGGCGCGTCGCTGGCGGAGATCGGCCAGGTGCTGCGCCACCGCGAGCAGAAGACCACCGCCATGTACGCCAAGGTCGACCGTGAGGCGCTCCGCACGCTCGCGCGTCCGTGGCCGTTGCAGGAAGGTGGTGCGGCATGACGCTCCGCGAAGCGCTGGCTGACTATCTGCGCCTGCGTCGCCGGCTCGGGTTCGAGATGCCCCAGGACGGCCGGCTGTTGGAAGGCTTCGTGAAGTTCCTCGAGCGAGCCGGAGCGGAGCGGATCACCACTGATCTGGCGCTCGAGTGGGCGCGCATGCCGGCGGGCGCGCACCCGCACTATTGGCGTCAGCGGCTGTCGGTCGTGCGCGGGTTCGCGCGCCATCTCGCGACGATTAACCCCGCCAGCGAGGTTCCCTCCAAGGACTTGTTGCCCGGGCATCGCCCGAGGATCGCGCCATACATCTACACCGAGCAGGAGATCACGGCGCTGATGGCGGCCGCAGGGAGACTCACACCGGCGTTGCGCGCCGTGCGTCACCAGACGCTGATCGGCCTGTTGGCGGTCACCGGGATGCGCCCCGGGGAGGCGCTCGCGCTCGACCGCCAGGATGTCGATCTCCGCCACGGCCTCGTGCATGTCCGCGCCGGCAAGCAGAAGAAGCAGCGCGAGGTGCCGCTGCACCCCAGCACGATCCGCGCGCTTGGCGAGTATGCCCGGCTGCGCGACGCTCGCTTCCCCGAACCCATCAACGCCGGCGTTCTTCATTGGCGCGCGAGGTCGACGGGTGCCGCGTGGGGAGCTCAACCGGACGTTCACGCAGCTGATCCGTGAGGTCGGTCTGGAGGGCCGCGGCGCGCGCGCCAGACCCCGCCCGCACGATCTCCGCCATGCCCTGGCCGTGCACACGCTCCTGGACTGGCATCACGCCGGGGAGGACATCGACCGGCGGATGCCGCTGCTGTCCGCGTTCCTCGGGCATGTCGACCCGGCCAGTTCGTACTGGTATCTGGAAGCGGTCCCCGAGCTGCTCCAGTTGATCAGCCGCCGGCTGGAGCAGCTGCCCGAGGTGCTCCCATGACCCCGCTCGCGCCCGCGCTCCAGGCGTATTTCACCGAGCGCCTGATCACCCAACGCAACTCCAGCCCGGAAACGATCGCCGCCTACCGCCACGCGTTCAGGCTGCTGTTGCGCTTCGCCCAAGAGCAGACCGGCAAGCACCCGTTCGAGCTGGACATCGACGATCTCAACGCGCCGCTGATCGGCGCGTTCCTCAAGCACCTCGAAGAAGACCGGGGCAACAGCCCGAGAACCCGCAACGCCCGCCTCGGGGCGATCCACTCCTTCTACCGGTTCGCGGCGCTCGAGCACCCCGAGCACGCCCACACGATCGCCAGGGTGATGGCGATCCCCACCAAACGCCACGAGCGCAACACCGTCACCTACCTCGACCGCGACGACATAGCCGCGCTGCTCGCCGCGCCCGACAAACGCACCTGGCTCGGCCGCCGCGACCACGCGCTACTCGCGCTCATGATCCAGACCGGGGTGCGCGTCACGGAGCTCACCGGCCTACACGTCGGCGACGTCCACCTCGGCACCGGAGCGCACATCCGGGTCTTGGGAAAGGGCCGCAAGAGGCGCGCCACGACCCTGACCGGCGAGACCGTCAAAGTCCTGCGCGCGTGGCTCAAAGAACGCCAAGGCCAGCCCGACGAGCCACTGTTCCCAACCCGGCAAGGCCGGCCGCTCAGCCGCTACACAGTCGGCGTGATCGTCGCCAAGCACACCGCCACCGCGGCCATCAGCTGCCCGTCACTTCAGGGCAAGCATGTCACCCCCCACACGCTGCGGCACACCAACGCGATGCTGTTGCGTGCCAAGGGCGTGGACATCGCGACGATCGCCTTGTGGCTCGGGCACGAAAGCACCCAGACCACCCACATCTACGAGCACGCCGACCCCGCGCTCAAGGAACGAGCGATCGCACGAACCGCCCCCCTCGGCACGAAACCTGGCCGGTATCGACCAACCGATGCGCTCCTCGCGTTCCTCGAGGGGCTGTGATTATGTTGAACGAATCACCCCGCCAAATCGCGCCGAGCAGGGCAAACGCCGCCGCTCCAGCGCGTCTTCAACATAACCATCGGCCGGACATACAACCGGTTACGTTGAATTCCACGTAACCGGTTCGGGAGGGGGCCAGAGGAAACGGAGCAACCACCGCCACCGCGCCTCTGGCCTACCTCGTCGACCAGGAGATTCGACGATCAGCACGTCGCCCGGGTGCACGAGATGGCCAACTGGCTCCGGGCTCGCCGTCGCCGATGGTGCCCACAACGCGCACTCGCGGTCCTGTGCGTGGTCCACGCCAGACGGCTCGAGCGCGCCGAAGCCGGGGTGTTGATCGTGTCGCTCGACCAGCTGGTAGGAGCGCTACGGACCGCGGCAGGCACTCGCGAGCGCCCGACCTTCCTCGCGAGCCGGCATCACCGAACACAACGTGAGACAGCGATACGGTGGCCCTTTAGAAGCTCGCCGGCGGTCGGCACAGGAGGCGCTGACGGTAGCGGCGCCAGCACGTTCATGATGGAACACGACACCCCGGAGTTGGTGACGAATGAGACCGCCAAGTGGGTCGCAGATGACTGCCGCGCGTAACCCGAGGGCGATCGCGGGCCAGCGGATCCGAAAGAATGAGATCGCGCGATTCCCTCGTCGCCGTAGGACTCGTCCGCTCCGGCGCCGGTTCTCTGGCGAATGCGATCGTCCATACCGCACTGGTCGGAGACGCGCTGTTCGCCGCAAGCAGGGCCGGCACCGCGGCGTGCAAGAACGCTGTGCTGCCTACGCAGAATCGCTTCGGCCGCTCCACCGCCAAGGCCCCGCTGGCCAGGTCCGAAGATTCGTGTCTCGCGATCGGAATGTCGCCAACGCGATGGCCCGAGTCCCGCGGTGTGGAGAACGGATGCGATCGTCCGGACCCGCGTCGGCGGACTTTCGAGATTGGGCGAAGGCAATCACACGCCGGGTGGCGGCGCGTCGACAAGAGGGATCGTCCGCACCGTGGCAGTCGGCACGCGGGCGAGATTGGCGGGCCTATCTCCGCTCGGGCCGCAGTCAACACGGCCAGACGCAATGCCGCGTCGCGCGGGGTGGATCGTGTCCGTTTCGCGTGCGGGCCCTAAGCGGTCCGGTCGTGGCACGCGAGGTACATGAGGCCGCCACCGATCGCTATCCCGGCCAGGAAGGCCGGGATACGCCGCCGGGGCTTGGGTTGCTCGACCAGTCCGAGCACCTCCGCGGCCATCGGCCCGTAGATGAGCGCGGCCGACCAGGCCGTGCGGGCAGCGTCGCCGTAGCGGCGGGCGTGCTTCCGGGCCTTGCGCTTGGCGACCTTCTTGCCGACGAACCAGGTGGCCTTGGCGGCTGGCTTGGCCGCCCGCCGGGCAGAGCGGTTGCGTGCGACCTTCGTGGCGCCCTTGGCTCCGGTCTTTGCCGCGGTCGTCTTGCTCGGCATGCCCCCGGTCATCGTCTCGGCTGGATTCTACCCGACCGTGGTCGGCGCCAACCGTCGGTGACCGATCTCGCCGGTCAACCTGGAGTTCCTGGGAAGGGACGCGTTGGCATCGACCCGCCGCTTGATTTGGCGATGTCGGTGGCGCCCGTCGCGACGGAGCAGTCACGCCGAGCGTCGCATTGGCGTGGCCCCAGCTGTCCGACAGCAGTCGCGGTTGCAAGTCACGACAGGGCCGAGATCGTGGCCTCTCACCATGGGGAGCAGCAGCGACATGCAAGATCCCGAACGCGTGCTTGGCGTGCATCGCGATCGTCCGGGCGGCCGAGCCGAGCCGATTGCCTTCGTGGCGGAGCGCGCGCCCGGCGCCGGCGATCGGCACGATCGAGGCGGCCGTAGCGATAGCGCGGTCGACCTCGCTCAGCAGGTCAAAGCGATCGTCCCCAGCGCATACGTCGGCGGCCAGCTCGAGGGATGGCAATGCTGGGACGCGCCGAGCTCGCGCTTCCTGTTGTGATCGCGCCGTGCCCTACGTCGAACGCACGCAGTCACGGTCGCGTGCGAGAAACAGTAGACGCGTGGATCGCGTAGGGCCGGGAAGCTCGACGACCAAGGTCGTACTCGACGTCACGTCTTCATGGACGGCCTAATCGCCGCCTCCTGCAGCGGGGTCGGTCAGCCGCTTGGGGTCGGCGGCGAGTGCTTGCGCGCCTGGGCCGGCGGCCCGGATGCAGATCGAGCACCCACGTCGGTCTTGAGCGCCGGCGGTCTGATCGGCGGCCGCCGCGCGTGCGAGATGTGCTGTTCATCGAGCCACCAGGACCGGTCGAGGATTGTGGCTAGGCGTTGACGTGCGGGTGGAAGAAGACGCTGCCGCTGCGGTTGACGCGGACCGCCTCGTGCAGTGAACTGCCGTGCAGCCAGCGCTTCCAGGGTAGGAACCACATCGTCCAGCCGTTGTCGAAGGTGCCGGGCCTGGGGCTGCCGGTGATTGTCACTGGGTCGCCTGGGACGGCCATCTTGTAGTAGATCTCGGCGTCGGCAGGCGGCATATTCACACACCCGTGGCTGACGTTCGTGAAGCCCTGCTCCCCGACGGACCAGTACGCGTCGTGAAGGTAGTCGCCGCTCCAGGTGAACCGCACCGACCAAGGCACCTCAATGCTGTAGCCCGGGCCCTTCATGTCGACCGGGTTGGCCTTCTCGATCGTGATGTAGGTCCCGTTCGGCGTGTCGTCCCCGGGTCGGCCGGTGCTGATCGGCCACCGCGCGTATACCTTGCCGTCGCGGTAGACGGTCATGTGGTGGCTGGCCGTACTCGCGGTGACCGTCAGCGCGCGGCCGATGTTGAACGACTGCGTCAGCGTGTGGAACCCAAACACGCCTGGCGCGCCCTGCACCCCGTCGAGGTGGGCGACGAAGCTGATCCGGGTGTGTGCCGGCCAGTAGTGATGCGGGCGGAAGTACAGGCACGTGGGCGCCGTGCCGCACTCATCGTCCCAGTACCACGAGCCAGTCACGGGCCTGGAGCTCTTGACCTGCAGCGCCTTCTCGATCGCCCTGCGGTTCGTGACCGTGTGGTTGAAGTAGAGGATGATCGGCATCCCGACTCCGTATGTCTGGTGGTAGCCCTCGATGGTCTGGGTCACGAACGTCTGTTTCGGCGTGAACGTGCGGAACGAGGCGGTCTTCATGAACGGCGCCCCGGAGGGTCCAGTGCCGGACGCGGTGACGGTATAGGCCTCGCTGACGCCCAGCGCCCACGTGCTGTGCCAGACGGTGTCGGCCTGGTTCATCGTCCCCTGGACCGCCTTGCCACCAGCGCTGGCCCGCACCTTGGTGAGCTGGCCACCGGTCGCGGTGACCGTGAGCCCGCGCTCGGGTCGGCGGTCGGCGCTGCCGGACGGCGTGATCGCGATCCTCAGGCTACTCAGGGCCGTCGATGTGCGGGATCCGGAGCCTGCGCCGCCGCTGGCCGCTTGTCCGCGACCCGCTGGGGAACCGCCTCCGCAGCCGACAAGGATCAGCGCGCCCAGCGCGCACGCCATGGCAACGGCAACGGCAACCACACGCGTGCGGGACGGGCGCGATACGTCTGACCCGACGCTACGGACGGGCGCTGCTCGCAACTCTGACCTCGCTTTTGAGTCCGACCAAGCTTACGCGCCGCGACCCTTCGGCCGCCCCAGCACTATCTGAGAAAGCTGCCATCAGAGCGAGCGATTTGGCCAGATCCGCCTCGCCTCACGACGTCGTCTGACGCTGTGCCGACCGCGTGACGCTTCGAACCGCACGCGGCGATCAGATCGCGCACCGTGGGCCGTTCGCAGAAAACGGACACGTCCCGCCAGCCTGAGGCGCCCCTCGGAAGACACTCGTACGATCGGATTCACGTTTGGCGACACCGCGATCGCGCCGGTCCGGTGCGCCTTCCGCCGTGCCGCGCGATCGGGATTGCCCGCGCCGCTGCGCGTAGGTGCCAGCTCGCGCGGCTGCCTTTGTCCGAAACCGGCAGCGGGCGAGAGCACCGCGACCGTCGACATCGTGGCTCCTTTGCTCAGCGAGAAGTGGTGTGATCGACCGCTAGCAAGTGATCGCTTCCCGGCGCTGCGCCCCTTCGCGAACTCATCCGCGGTCGCTGCTTGCACGCGAGGCTGACGCATAGCCCCTGGCCACTTGATCGGCTCACAACGGCGGTTTCGGCTGATCTCGTGTCAGGTCCTGCTGTCCCTCTCCGAGCGGCCGGGTGTGCTCCTACGACTGTTCTCCCAATTCTCGATCACGCCGCCCATGCTGAGTGCTGGGACCTTCGATGCCGCCTCGCTCGCCAGATCGAGATCGTTGGCCTGAGGAGCGAAGAAGCGGTCGAGTGCCTCCTTGATCGCGACGAACTCGCGCTTGGTGGTCGGCGTCTTGCCACCCTGCCCGCCTTACGGTGATCGCCGTCTCAGGTGGCTGGAGAAGGATTCCGGCTGTGACGCCACCGTCTGCTTGAGCTCTTGGAAGGCGGCGCGGTGGGGGTAGAAACGGACACGTCACGGTAGGCTGCCGCACACCGCCCCGGCCGTTAGAACGGGGAATGGGCTTACGCGCCGCGGCGCAACGTTCATGGCCAAGCGACGGTTCCGCCCCGAGGACGCCTACCGGCTGAAGACAGCCGCAGACCCAAATCTGTCCCCAGATGCACGCCGCGCCGCGTACGTTGTGGTCGAAGCTGACGAGGACGCGGACCGGCTGCGCTCGTCGATCTGGGTCGCGGCGGTGGACGGCTCGACGCCGGCGCGCAAGTTCAGCGAAGGCCCTGCGGACAGGGCGCCGCGCTGGTCCCCCGACGGCCGGTGGCCGGCTTACATCTCGGCTCCGGAGGACAAGCCCGAGCAGGCGCACCTCCGGCTTGCGCCGCTTGAGGGCGGCGTGCCGGCGCGCCTGGGCAACCTGCCGGGACCGGTGAGCGAAGTGGCGTGGTGTCCCGAATCGCGTCGGCTGGTCGTGGTTTGCCGCGTCGGTCTCCTGGACCGCGAGCGGGAGAGCCCGCGGGAGCGTAACGCCCCGCGCCTGGTGCGCGGGCTTGCAGCGAGGCTTGATGGGATCGGCTGGCAGGACGGACGGCGTCACCTGTTCGTGGTCGATGTCGAGAGCGCGTCCCACACCCAGGTGACCCGCGGCGACTACGACCACGCCCAGCCGTCGTTCTCGCCGGACGGCACGGCGATTGTGTTCGCGTCCGATCGCCATCCGCGCCGGGATGACCGCCAGCTCAGAGCAGACGCCTGGGTCGTGCCCGCGACCGGTGGTAGACCTCGTCGGCTCACCGACGGGTCCGGGGCGGTCGCCTTTCCGCTGTTCTCGCCCGACGGCACGCTCGTCGCATTCGTCGGCGAAGCCACGGGTTCTTGGGACGAGGACGCGCACGTCTTCGTCGTCCCCGCCGATCGAAGCGGAAGCACCCCGGAGCTGGTGGCACCGGACACCGATCGGCCGGTGCCGACGTTCTCTGGTCTTCCGTGTCCGCTTTGCTGGACGGGAGAGCGCGAGCTGGCGATGCTCGTCGGCGACCGTGGTCGCGTCAGCCTGCACCGCGCACGGATCGGGGAGCGGAAGAGCCGCACGGTCGTCGAAGGAGAGCTCGAGATCGACGGCTTCGCGGCCCGCTCCGGGCGACGCGCAGTCGCGTTCACCGCGAGCTGGCCCGACCGGCCAAGCGAGGTTTTCACGTGCACGCTGGGCGGCGGGGAACCCACCCAGCTGAGCAGGCTGAACGAAGATTTCCTGGAGGAAGTGGAACTCGTACCGATCGCGCGCGCGACGATCACGCGACCAGACGGCACCGAGATCGAGTACTTCACCCTGCTGCCGCCCGATCAAGCGCCGCGAGAGCTCCCGCTTCACCTCGACATCCACGGAGGCCCGCACGCGGCCTGGCCCTCGGCGCGATATTTTGCGCTCCACCAAGCGATAGCGGCCGCCGGATACGCGGTGCTGCTGCCAAACCCACGGGGTAGCGCGACCTACGGCCAACAGTTCACGGCCGCCTGCACGGTCGACTGGGGTGGAGCCGACTGCGAGGACATCCTCGCGTGTTGCGACGATCTGGTCGAGCGGGGCATAGCCGACGAGCGCCGCATGTTCCTAAGCGGCCGGTCCTACGGCGGGTTCGTGACGACCTGGATCGTGGGCCACTCGAACCGCTTCCGCGCCGCCACGGCGGCGGCAGCAGGCATCGATCACACGAGCCTGGCGCTGACGACCGACATTCCCGAGTTCTTTGTGTTCAACATGGGCGGCACTTCCTGGAGCCGGCCCGAGGAGTACGAGAAGCGCTCCCCGCTTCGTTACCTGCCCGCGGTTTCGACGCCTGTTCTCGTCATCCACTGGGAGGGCGACATTCGCGTGCCAATCAGTCAAGGCGAGGAGCTCTACGCCGGGCTGCGTCTGCTCGGCAAGCAGGCCGAGCTCGCACGCTACCCGGGAGGCTTCCACACCCTCCGGACGCCGTCACAGGCCGTCGACATGACAAAACGGATCTTGGACTGGAACGCGCAGCACAGTTCCTGATGTGCTGCGACGTTCGGCTAAACGCCTGACGCGGCTGCTGGTGCGCGCTGGTCGGCGCGTGGCCCAAGGGATTCCGCGCGGCCCTTGGGCTCCTCCCAATCCTCCTGGCGGCCAAGCGCCGTCATGTCGAGGTAGTAGTGCGTGCCGCCAACCTGCTCGGTGCCCCGCCCGTAGGTCGAGTAGGTGTGGAACACGCGATCGCCGACGCGAAGGAACACGCTCGTTCCGTGCAGCTCACTCGGGAGCTCGGCTAAGCCGTACTTGGCCTGCAACTCGGCGGCGGAACGGTAGTTGTAATGGGGATCGTCGACGGTGTCGTCGAACGACACGCCGTAGTCGAAGTTGAACCGACTGCCGTAACTCGAGTACCAGGGGAACGTCCAGCCCATCTTGTGCTTCCACCGCTCAATCTTTTCGATCGGTGCGCGGGAGACGACGGCGATCGTCGTTTCGCGCTCGTGCAGGTGAGCCGTGTTCCCGTATTGATCGACCCGGCCGGCGCAGCTCATGCACCCGTCCTCCCAGCCTGGATCGAACATGTAGTGATCGACGATCAACTGATGGCGACCCTCGAACAGGTCAAGCAGCGTTCGTGAGCTACCGTCGGCCGCGGTGAACCGGTAGTCCTCGGTGACCTCGACCATCGGCAGTCGGCGGCGCTCCGCAGCGACCTCGTCGCGCGCCCTGGTCAGAACCTTCTCGCGCTCGAGAAGGGCGACACGAGCGCGAATCCACTCCTCGCGACTGACGACCTCGGGCACGCTCATGGCTGGCTCCTCTCGGGTTGGCCTCTCAACCCCCACTCCACTCTAGACCGCCCACCGCTCGAGCCGCTCGAGATCTGATCGCACCCAAGCCCAGACGACCGACCCCTCGCTCCCTGCGTTGCTCGCTCCACGACCATCTCGGCCGAGATCATGCGCGTCCTGCGCAGCGCGGACGCCAGCGACCGCAGGCGGGCAGGTTCGACGGGCTGATTGCTCGGCAGACACCCGAACCAGACCAAACGATGGCGGCCTCAGTCTTCGTGAAATCGAACGCCTCCGCGACTTCGGCCAGTTGCTATCCGCCCTCCTTCGTCGCCGGCGGGGGAGCAATCGCTCGACTGCTGCTCACGAACCTCGGCGGCTCAAAGCAGAACTGTGAACGGCGGTTTGGCGGCCGGCGACACGGCTCTGTCTTCGTGAAACGAGCAGTGAGCTCGTCGCGGACCTGGTGCTCCGTTCGCGCAAGGCAGCAGCCCGGACGGCCGCGCCTTCGGCGTACACGGGGGCCTCTCACGTTGGGCTAGTGTGGGCTTATGGGCGGCAACCGAGTGGAGGCAACCTGGTCGAACTCCGGCGCCGGCGAACGTCGTTGTGGGCCGTCGAGCCGAACTTCGGTGAGGAGTTGCGCTCCCTCGTTGATGCTCCTGACCGCCTCGGCCAGGCTACGTCCGGCCGGCCGTGACCGCCTCGGCGAAACGTTCGATGGGCGCGCGGACGCGCGCGCCGACGACGGTCTCGCGAATGCACCGGCCGTGGGGTCCCAGGACCGTTTCGCGGAGCTGTTCGCCGGCGGATTCTCGCGGGGCGCAGATCGCGCAGACGTCACGTCGGCGGGCATGAGCACGACGGTTGTGTCGAGGGTCAGGAGCCGTACGCCGATGACGCGGGCGAGGATTGAGCCCTCGATCAGGATGCCGCGCGACAGGCCTGCGCTGCGGTCAGGGACCGCCGTCAGCATGGCCGAAATCCTGTCTGGGATGGCCTTTTGGGGGACGGTGGGAACTGAATTCTTCAAGCCGCGCAGACGCCTTTGCGATCCCTTCGACGATCTGCGCATACCGTTCACGCCCGGCTCTCGTTCCGATGACGTAGCCGGCGGCGAAGAGTGTCACCTTCGCGAGCTTCACGAATCAACCCTCGCCCCCTCATTGCGCCGCCGTAGCGAGGAGATCGCGGCGCTGCCGGCGGTGAGACCCACCATCGCGCCGGCGATTATGCCCGCCTTCAGGCCCTTACCCTGCGGCAGGACGCCGTTGAGCGGGTTGTCAGAACCGAGGCCTGACAGTCCGGACTTGATCCCGGTCGGCACGTCGAGCGAGTCGTCGATCTTGTCGAGGAACCGTTGGAACTGGCTTTTCTTGTTGATGAGTCTCATCTCGGCCTCGTCTCCGTTCACCGCGTCGCGCGAGACGCCTTCGCGATCGCGTCGACGAGCTCACTCTTGGTCATGGTCGTGCGCTTCTCGATCCCGATGCTGGCTGCAAGGTCGATCAGCTCGGGTTTGCTGTACGTGTCCAGTCCGCCGTTGACGGAGTCGCGCTCGAGCTTGCGAGCGGTGTCCTTCGCGGTTTCCTGTGACTGGCGACGTAGCTGCTCGGTCTCCTCGACGCGCGCCTCAGCGTCGCTGGCTTGTTGCTGCGCTTCGTTGGCCAGCGCCTGCGCGTGGCGGTTGGCCTCCTCGGCGGCAGCGCGGGCGGCTCCAGCGGCTTCTTCGGCCAGCCGCTTGGCCTCGGCCAGCTTTTCGGTCGCGTCCTCCACGAGCTCCTCGGCCCGCTGTCGGGACTCCTCGGCCTCGCGCTGAGCTTCCTCGAGCTCGTCTTGAACCTCTGCCTGGGCGTCTCGTAGCTGCGCTTCGGCATCCGCTTCGGCGGCTCGGCGTTCACGGTCCACTGACTCTTCGGCGGCCTTCTGCGCGGTGGCGATCCGCTGCTTGACATACCGAGCCGTCTCGCGCTGTACCTCGCGAAGGCGAGCGCGCCCGTCCTCGCTCACCTGCCGAGCGTGTTGGGAACGATCCTTTGACTCCTGTGCCGCCTCGAGCGCTCGGTCCTCGGCGTCCCGGGCACGCTCGCCGGCTTCCTGCGCGCGCCGCATGCGGATGTCGACCGAGTCCCCGCCACCGGGTGTGGCGTCGACCACCGCTGCGGTCACCTTCCGCCCCCGGTCGCGAGCGCCGACGGCCGCCGTCTCGGCTGCGGCTCCGACCGCTTCCGCGGGTCGGAGGACCCGGGACAGCAACCAGGCGGCGTTGGATGGCATCTCTCGCAGCCCCGTCCGTGCTTGCTCCGACAACGACATGAATTAGACCCTCCTCAGGCTGTTGGACATCAAAGACTCTAGATGAGACAGTAGCGTCTCGTCAAGCGACCACGTAGACTAGCGGGAAGACGCCTATGTCCGAGTCACTTCCCAGACAAGCGCTTCAGCAGCGCGTCGTCGCAGCGATCCTCGACGGAGCCGCGCAGCTGTTCGCGGTCCAGGGAGACCAGGCGAGCATGAACGACGTCGCTGTGGCGGCCGGAGTCGCCCGCGCCACCGTCTATCGCTACTTTCCCAGCCGCGAGGTCCTGCTCGACGAACTGGCGAAGGCCGCCGTCAGCGAGGTCAATGCACGCTTGGAGGCGGCCAGAATCGATGAGGTCGAGCCCGAGGAGGGCATCGCACGGGCGGTACGCGCCCTGGTCGACGTCGGGGACTCATTCGTCCTGTTGGCACGTGATCGGCTGCGATCAGATCCGGAGCGATTCGAGCGCGAGCTCACCCGGCCGCTGCGTCAGCTGTTCGAGCGGGGTCAGGCCGCCGGAGACGTCCGCGCGGACATCGCCAGCGCGCGGCTCACCGAGTCGCTGATCGGGCTGATTGTCGGCGTGGCCAGATCCACTCCGCTGCTCGGCAAGGAGGACACGATCGCCACGATCACCGGCCTGTTCCTCGACGGCGCGCGCGCCCGGGGCCCCCGATCCCTATGAGCGGCCCGGGATCGCACCCGCTGGCCGCGATGAGCGACCATCGTTACACGATTCCGGTCGTGCGGATGCAGCCCGCGGCCAACTATCGACCCAAGGAGGAGCACATGGACCCAGCACCGGATCGACCGGCTCCCGACGGGGAGACGGAACAACGAACCGACGAGGAAAGCCCTCAGCCAAAGGACGAGGAGACTGCCCGGGCAGCGGACCAGGACGCCGATCAGCCAACGAACGGGGACGCACATCGGCCGACCGACGAAGATGTCGATCAGCCGACGGACGAAGACGACAAACATCGGCCGACCGACGAAGATGCCAATCAGCCGACGGATGAAGATGACAACCGTCGGCCGACGGACCAGGGCGCCGATCAGCGCACCGACGATCCAGCCGACCGACAGCCGGATCAATGGCGAGACGGTGCGACGGTCGAGCGGAGCTCAGGGCAGACCTCAAACGAGGCAGACCCTCTCCTACAGGAGTTGGTCGGCTATCTGCGCGAACGGCGCACGGAACTGCGTGAGGAGTGGGCCAGGCGCATCAGCGAGGCGGAGCTCCTGGGCGTGATGTCCGACGAGGAAATCTTCTCCGAGGCGACCGAGGTCTACGACAACTACGTGGATGCGCTGGAGACCGGAAGCATCGAGACCCTGCAGTCCTACGCTCGCGAGCTCTCGGAGCGAATCATCCCCCGGGGCGTGGAAACCCACGAGGTGCTCGGGATCGTGTTGTTGCTCCGAGACGTGCTCGCGCGGTCGCTGTTCGCCAAGTATCAGAAAGATCTCGGTCTGCTCAACCGCATTCTTGACTCCTACGAGCCGGCGGCAAACCGCATCGCGGTCACGGTCGGGGTGAGTTTCGTCGAAGAGCGCGAGCGAGTCATTCACGAGCAGCAGGAGGCAATGCGGGAGCTATCGACGCCAGTCCTGCAGCTTCGCGAGCACCTGCTGATCCTGCCGATTATCGGCGCGCTGGATTCATCACGCGCGCGTCAGCTGACCGAGCAGCTGTTGGGAGCGATCCAAGAGCGTCGCGCGACCGTGGTCGTGATCGACATCACCGGGGTCGCGACGGTCGATCGCACCGTGGCTAATCACCTGGTCCAGACCGTTGAGGCGTCCCGGCTGATGGGGGCCAGCACGATCCTCACCGGCCTCTCGTCCGAGATCGCCCAAACACTCGTCGATCTTGACGTCGACCTCAGCATGATGAAGACCGTCGGCGATCTTCAGGGAGGGTTGGTGGAGGCCGAGCGGCTCGCCGGCTACCGCGGCGGCGACGCCAGCGACTCAACCGAGGACGATTTCTAGTCCACGACGCGCCGATGTCGGTAGCGATCCTCAAACAGGGGGGCTACCTGATCGCCTCGATCCGCTCAGACCTCTCCGACAGCGAGGTCATAGAGCTCCGCAACGAGCTCGCTGAACTGGTCGGCGAACATCGCTCGCGCGGGATCGTGATCGACGTTGCCGCCCTCGACGTGATCGACTCTTTCGTCACGCGCGCCCTGGAAGCGATCGTGCTCACCGCGAAACTCCGCGGGGCCGAGACGGTCATCGTCGGCATCCACCCCGACGTTGCGATCGCGATGGTGCACTTCCGGCTGAACCTGGGACCGCTGCGCGTGGCGCTTGACCTGGACGCGGCGACGGCACTGCTCGATCGGCTGACGCGGGGAGCGGTCCGGGATGGAGGATGAGGTCCGCATTGCCATCAACGCCGACGCTGATCTCGTCACCGCCCGCGCCGAAGCACGCGCGATGGCCCAACGCCTCGGCTTCCCGCGACCCGACCCGACCTTGATCGCGACCGCCATCTCAGAGATCGCCCGCAACATCGTCGTGCACGTCGGCCGAGGCGAGATCGTGCTTCGGCCGTTTGAGGACGCTCACCGCTATGGCCTGGTCGTGATCGCAAAAGACGACGGCCCGGGGATCCGTGACGTCGAAGCAGCGCTGCGCGATGACTACAGCGGCCGCGGCGGGCTCGGGCTCGGCCTGCCCGGAGCTCGGCGACTGATGGACGAGTTCGAAATAGCGTCGGACGCCGACAGCGGCACAACCGTGACGATGACCAAGTGGAGGTTTCGCGACGAGCTCGCGCGCCTGCGCGCGGAGCGCCGCCGGCGTGCCTGAGCCGACAACACGGACGCCGATCGAGTGGGCCATCGCCTCAAAGTGCCGGCACGGCGAGGCGACAAACGGAGATCTCGCGGTCGTGACGCTCCTGCCCGGGGGTGCGCTCGTGGCAGGAATCGATGGCCTCGGGCACGGCACGCAGGCCGCCCGCGCAGCCGGCATGGCAGCCGACGTCGTACGCGAAAACCCCAGCCAGAATCTCGTGTCACTGCTGACGCGCTGCCACGACGCCTTGAGAGCTACGCGCGGGGCGGCGATCAGCCTCGCCTTCATCTCCCCATCCAGGAACGAGCTGATATGGCTAGGCGTTGGCAACGTGGAAGGGCGCGTCCTCAGCGGCGACCCCTCGACCACGCGGCCGAAGGGTTCGCTCGCGCTGGGGCGCGGCGTTCCCGGACACGCGCTACCGACCGTCAGGTCCGCCAGGCTTGCCGTCGACTGGGGTGACGTCCTGGTACTCGCCACCGATGGAATCGATGCGACCTTCGCCGACTCGCTGGACACCTCCGGCTCGACTCAGACGATCAGCGACCGCATCCTGGCCGCCCACTCCAAACGCCGCGACGACGCGCTTGTCGTGGCGGTCCGCTATCTCGGACCCCGGTCGTGAACCCGGCCTCGAGCAGCGGCGCGAAGCCTTTTGGAACGGCCTACGCCTCTGCTCTGGATCACTACCTGCGTGAACCGACCGAGACCACCCTACGCGTCGCCTACGAGCTTGGGCGCGAGGCGGTGAGCCGGCGCTTGAGCGTGCTCGACCTTGCCATCACCCATCAAGAGGTCGTGTTGGCGGCACTCGCCGAGACCCCAGGCGAGGCGCAAGTGCAGCACGTCGCGCGCGCGGCGGGAGACTTCTTCCTGGAGAGCCTCTCCAGCTACGAGATGGTCCAGCGCGGATTCCAGGAGGCTCGCCAGACGGTCCTCCTGCAGCGCCGCCAAACCGAGCTCTCACGACAACTATCCACGTTTCTCGCCGACGCATCCCTCGCCCTCGACGCCTCCGACTCACTCGAGGAGATACTCCGCCTCGTGGCCGAGCAGGCACGCGAGCTCGTTGGCGCAGAGTGCTGCGTGGCCACCGTCGCTGCTCAAGGCCGCCCACGGATCGCCGAAGGGGCATCCTACCCGGAGGCCGAGCGGCGCTGGACGACGCTCGTGCGGTGGCTCGACCTGCCCGCGATCTACCGGTTCATGCAACTCAGCGGCGGCTCGGCGAGAATTGCCGGCGAGCAACTCGCCCGCCTCTCGCTGTTTCACACCGCGGCCGGCGACCCGCCAATCCACGGATGGCTCGCCGTGTCGCTGACCGCCCTCGACGGCACCGAGGTCGGCGTCATCCAGCTCTTCGAAAAGCAACACGGAGCCTTCACCGACGACGACGAGGCCGCCCTCGTCCACCTCGCCCAAATGGCCTCGGCGGCCGTCGAGAGAGCCCGCCTCTATCAGAACCGAAGCTAGCGCCACGCACAGTCGTCCTCCCTCGCTCCCACGAGCGTTTCTGAGGACGCCCCGTAACGACTCGAACGCGCGGCGCGGCTATTTCCGGGCGACTGCGAGAGCCGTCAGCCGGCTTGCGACCGACGCGTAGAGAAAGACAGACCGTGGAAACGGCCGGACGGCTCCTCACGCACGCTCCGGCTGGCGGTTGGCCCGGATGACCGCAACGGTATGAATCGCGTCGTACGCCTGGCTCCCGACGACACACGTCGATGAGATCATCTGACCGACCGCAGCCGACCATCGTCGCGACACCCAGGCCGCCCAGACTTCCAAGTGCGTCAACGGCGTCAGCACAAGCCCACGGCCGGCGCTCGGACCTCTTCAATCGGGTTTCCTCGGTGCGCCAGTCTGCGCGTCCTATGACCGCTCACCCTCCGGGTCTGCTCCCCTGGTCGCCCTGCGGCCACGACGTCTGGACTGCTGACAACCACGCCGGCAG
Source organism: uncultured Solirubrobacterales bacterium (assembly GCA_963810015.1). Classification (GTDB taxonomy): domain Bacteria; phylum Actinomycetota; class Thermoleophilia; order Solirubrobacterales; family Solirubrobacteraceae; genus Palsa-465. The sequence continues at coordinate 279,021 of CAWEMC010000017.1, read as the reverse complement.
CCGACGGAGGCGCGAATGACGGTGCGCCAGACGCCGCCGCCAGTGCTCGTCGTTCGTGAAAACGGGGCAGCGCCGTTCTCCGGGCTCGTGGGAGTCCGCCGAGGATGAGCAGCTCAGGTGCGGCTCCGTCCCGGAACTTCCGCGTGGGTTTGAGCAGGAGCGGTCGGCTTGACTGCATCGAGATGATCAATCAGGGAGCGCCCGAGTCGGGCACCGAGCCCGCGCAGACGCTGCTGAAGAGCCAGTTGGGGCCGTGGTGGTTGACTCACCGTGAGTGCTGGGTCTCAGCCAGGCCGGGCGAGTCCGGGCCGCCGACCGTCTCGTGCTCCCCGCCGACTACCGCTCTACGGCCGCGATCCTTCGTGCCTCGGTTTCTGCTTCGCGATCGGATCGACCCACTGCGGCACCAATCGCACGGCCCGGCTGCCCTCCCTCACACCCCATCGTTCGTGAGAGCGACAGTCCGCGATCGGCCGGATCAGCAGTCAGACGTTCAGGACTCGAGGAGTTCCTTGAGGCGTCGCAGATCGGCTTCGACCATGGCCGTGTCGCGATCAAATTCGGTATCCGATAGCTCGAGTTGCCGGAGGGTAAAGACCACCTCGGAACCTTCCGGATGGGCGAGCACCCGAAACGGATTGTTGGTCGTCACGCCTGAAGGCAAAGTCACGTCGTGATCCAAGACACCGAGGTCGTTTCTACCCACGAAACGGATCGTTGTGCGGCCCTCCGGTGACTCGACGTACAGGAGCTCACCATCATGTGTCACCCTGCTCTGAACGAGGCCGGAGGCCCACTTCGTCAGATTGTCGGGGTTCGCGGCGAACGTATAAACCGTCTCGAGGGGACAGCGAATGATCGTGCTCAGGTGGCGGCTGCGCATGGTGCTCCTATCCTCGCACCTCGCGAACAGCGACCGATCGCCCCATAGCGTGCTTTGATGCCCCGGGGGGGGTTGAGCGCGTTCGCGCAGTGACGAGTCGAGGGCACGACACCGGCTTGGTCGGCGGCGCGGCCACGACCGACGTGCTTCTGCTCCACGTCTGACACGACGGGAAGCAGAAGTTCGCGTTCGCTTTACAACGGGCGCCCTCGTGGCTGGTGGTTCGTGGTAGCAGCACTGACGGGTCGGACCTTGAGCCGGTGGTGCGAGACGTGCCGGTGGCGACGTGGCTCGACCTCCCTTGAGGCGGGCTGCCGGCCCGCCTGGCGCGGTACGGAGCGCCCGGTCCGTTCTTGTCAGCGGACGTGACTGTCGGCGCCGCCTCGGACAGCCGAAGGAGACGGGGCGATCCTGGCTCTCATCTCCGGCGGTGCTGTTTGCGGGTGATGCGCAGGCCGTAGAGGCCGATGTTGCGCTCGGTGCCGTTGGCCGGCGTGTAGCTGACCCAGAGGCGGATTACGACCGCGTAGCGGTGGTGGGCGATCAGTTTCTTGCCGCGCTGTTTGGGGGTCACGGTCACCGCGAGCGTGCCGGCCCCGGATACGAGCAGGTGCTTTCTGGCGAACACGAACCGCCCCGGTGACGGCCGCAGCAGCGTGGCGGTGCGCGCGAAGTTTGAAAGCCAGGCTGTCTCCAGCACGTCCGCCGTCCCCGGCCCTGGGAACGTGACCTTGAAGGTGACCCTCCCATTGGGCCTGGTGCGCACGTCGGTGATCGCGAACCGGTTATCGGGCAAGACGACCGTGTAGGTGATGCTCGCACTCGCGGACTGACCGTCCTTGCTCGTCGCGATCACCGTGTAGGTGAACGTGCCCAGCTTGGAGGTGTCGAGCAGGCCGGACGGGGCGCTCGCGCGGTTTGAGTCCGTGCACGACGCGAGGCCGGGACCACCCGTTCCCTCGGAGCAGCTGAAGCTGGTCGCCACATGTTGGCCGACCGCGTAGGTGCCACCCGGCCCTGGCGAGCGAATCCGTGCCAACGGCGGCGCCACGACCGTGTAGGTGACGCTGGACTGACCGGTCAGCCCGTCGGTGCTGGTCGCGGTGACCGTGAACGTGTGCTGGCCGACAGTGGCGGTATCGATGGCGGTTCCCGACGGATTGCCGTTCTGATCCAGGCATGACTTGATCCCGGTGCCGCCGTCCCCCTCGCTGCAGCTGAAGCTCGACTTCACAACGTGCCCCTGGGCGTAGGTCGCGCCGTTCGCTGGCGTCGTGATCGACGCCCTTGGCGCAGGGAAGCTGATCACCACCTCCGGCGCGCCCGTGGAAGACGCGGTCGCGATTGAGATCCCGCTTGAAGGTCCCGCGCCCCCGTAGCTCGAGCCGCCGCCGCCGCCCGCAGCGCCGGCGCCGCCACCGCCGCCGAACCAGCCACCGCCACCGCCGCCACCGCCGGTGCAGAACGGAGGCCCGCCGCCGCCCACCGCCGCGGTGCCCGCACCGCCGTGGCAAACGGGGTTCGGCTCGCAGGCGCTACCGCCGCTGCCGCCGCCGTTGGTGCCGTCGGTCGGGCCGACCCCGCCCGCGCCGCCGGTTCCAAAACTGCAGCCGCCGGCCCCGGCGCCGGTCACGGCCGGGTGGCCCGCGCTGCCGCCGTCGCCACCAGTCTGCCCGGCGCCGCCGCCGCCGCCGGCCACCAGCAGCCGCGAGTCGGTCGCGACGTTGCCGGTCAGGGTCGCGCTCGCGCGAGGCGCCGTCACCAGGGCCGAGGAGCCGCCGCCCCCGCCAGAGCAGAACCCACCAATGCCGCCGTCAAACGGACCCCCCGGCACCGTCCCCGGGCAGCGGATCGTCGGGTTGAAGCTGGTGCCGGGCCCGCCGACATCGACCCACAACTCCGCCCCGGGCGTAACCGGCAAGGCCGCGTTGTTCACCTTCGCTCCCGACCCGCCACTGGTGTCGCCGACAGCACCCGGATTACCCCCTCCTCCGGGCGCGCCGATCGCCGTCACGCTGACATCGCTGATCCCGGCCGGCACAGTGAACGTGTCCTCGCTCCCGGGGTTGGCGTAGGTGCAGGTCGCGGTCGTGCCCGATTGCGAGAACTCGCCGTTTGTGCCGCACAGAGACGCCGCCAGCACTCCAGGCACGACGACGAGCGCGGCAACGGTCACTGCGAGCGTGGAGAGCACCGCCCGGGCACCGAGCAGCCGTCCTGGCGCCTGCCCGCGGCTTTCATACCCGCCACTGCCACCGTGAAACGACGTCATCGCCTGGCCCGACTTCGAACTCTGCAGACGGTCCCTCCGCTCAAGAGCGGCTTACCCCACCTATACCAGAGCAGTGCCCGCGCTGCAACCCAGCCGAGGATCGCTCCCCCAACAACCCCGCGGCGGCCAGCTCCTGCTCGTCGGCGTCCTCCCGTATCAGCTCGAAAGCCAGAAGCCCCAATCGAAGGCGCCAGAGCCGTGCATCGACCGAGCGGCAACGCTCTCGCGAGACCCCGACCAGACTTCCCGTATGTCGCCCGACCAGCAGTGACCAGCGACAAGCCCGGACCAGACATTTGCATAGGCACGTGTCACACCTGGGAAACCGCCCATACTTTTTGTTTCCGCACAGGAGCGTAAGAATCCTCAGTGCTCCCCAGGGGTGGCGCCGACGTTCGTATCCGTCGAGGGTAGGTGCCGTCACGCGACCCTTTGATCTGCATCGGTGGATGATTTATTGTCTCCCCACAGGCCACCTCACGCCGAGACCACGAGGAGGAGCGATGTACGCGACAGTACGCAGGTACGAGGGCGTGACCGATTCAGAGGAGGCCGGACGGCGCGTCAGAGAAAGTTTCCTCCCGCTGATCAGCCAGATGGAGGGGTTCATCGCCTATTACTGGGTCGACGCCGGCAATGGTGTGATGTTGTCGACCAGCGTGTTCGAGACTCGGCCGGAAGAGGAGGCCTCCACCGAAACGGCCGCCGAGTTCGTCCACGAGAACTTGGCCGAGCTGTTTCCCAGCCCACCGCAGGTGACCGACGGCGAGGTCGTGGCCACCGAATCCGCCTGACGGACCAACGCCGAGGTGCAAGCCGCCGGGCGCCGTCGGGGGCCGAGTGTGATGCTCCCGGGGTTTCGGGACAGCGACCGTGTTCGCCGACGGCCGGGACCTCGGCGGCTAGACCGGACTGGACGCAACTGCAACGGCGTTACGCAGCCCGACGACCGTGTTGGGAGCAGCACCGACTGCAGCCGTGCGGGGCCCGCGAGTTGAACGACCGAGCGTGTGCTGGTGTACGTCTAGTTCAGACGCGAGGTACTGGTCGGCCGGATCCCGGGGAGATACAAGCGTAAAGACCTGTACTGCGCCAGAGCCAACGAGCCGGACCCCCGCAATCGCGTGAATCCGAGCGCGCCACGCATGGACCCGCTGCCGCTCCGTCGCCGCGGCGAGTCTGGTCACGGTGCAGCCGCTCTCGGTGTCCACGAGGGCGAACCGGAAGTCAGATCGCCGGCGTCATGAAGCTCGACGCGACCGGTCGTTCGGGTGGTCTCAAGGGGTTGGTGCACCGCCTGATCGTCCGGTGGGCCTGGTTGGCTGCCGGCCGAGCGAAAGGTGGTGGTGATGGGACGGTGGCCGGAGTGGCGGCGAGAGCGGGTGTGGGAGTTGTGGGTCGAGGGGTACTCGTTGCACGCGATCGCGCGCGAGGTGGGGATGGCGAGGGACAACGTGACTGCGTGTGTTGCTGGGTCTGGGGGTGTGCGACCGGCGCCGCGCAAGCGCGCTGAGCGGTGTCTGTCGTTGGGGGAGCGCGAGGAGGTTTCGCGCGGCTTGGCGTGTGGTGAGAGCTTCAGGGCGATCGGGCGGGCGATTGGTCGTCCGCACACGACGGTCGCGAGGGAGGTCAACCGCAACGGCGGTCGTGGGCGCTACCGCGCGCAGCGTGCTGAGAGGGCGACGTGGAAGCGTGCGCGTCGCCCGAAGCTGTCGAAGCTCGCGCTCGACTCGCGTTTGCGCGGGGTCGTCGAGGAGAAACTTGAGCGTAAGTGGTCGCCGCAGCAGATCTCGCAGTGGCTGCGTGGGACCTACGAGGATGATCTGGCCATGCGGGTCTCGCACGAGACGATCTATCTGTCGCTGTTCGTCCAGTCGCGTGGGGCGCTGCGGCGCGAGCTGTGCGAGCAGTTGCGCAGCGGTAGGCATCTACGCCGCCCGCCGCAGCAGCGCTCCAAGCATCAGGGGCAAGGCCAGATCCCGAACAAGGTGATGATCTCCGAGCGCCCGGCCGAGGTTTCAGACCGTGCGGTCCCGGGTCACTGGGAAGGCGACCTGCTGCTCGGCAAGCTCCCGACCGGGATCGCGACGCTGGTTGAGCGCCAGACCCGCTACTGCCAGCTCGTCGCGCTCCCCGACGGTCACGGCGCCGAAGCGGTCCGCGACGCGCTGATACGCAGCATCGGGTCGCTGCCCGAGCAGCTGCGTCGCTCGCTTACCTGGGACCAGGGCAAGGAGATGCGCGAGCACGCGCAGTTCACGATCGACAGCGGCATCCAGATCTACTTCTGCGATCCCCGCAGTCCTTGGCAGCGCGGATCGAACGAGAACACCAACGGGCTGCTGCGCCAGTACTTGCCCAAGCGCACCGACCTCAACCGCTTCTCCCAAGAAGAGCTCGACGCTGTTGCGGCGGAACTCAACGGCAGACCGCGACAAACGCTCGGCTGGATGACACCCGCCGAGCGGCTCGCCGAGGTCATCGCACCGGCACGACCCTGACCGGAGCGCACGCCGGCAGCCGGTCACGTGATCAACCCCCGTCAAGGCCAGCACGCGCCGAAATCTCCAGGAGCCGTCACCCTCGCTGCCCTCGCCGCGGGCCGCAGAACGGCTTACAACGTGCCGATCCACCGTCCGGCCCCCGTCGAAAGCGGTTAAAGCGCCCATCGCCGCTCAGACCTCGCCCCTCGGGGCTCGGCCTTCGCGACGACGGGCGCTCGTCGGTCTCGCTCCAGGCGGGGTCAAATCTCAACCAGCGCTACCCGACACGCCGTGGCCAACTTCTCACCGGCGTGGGAGGTCCACTCGGCTATGACAATCTTCACCCGTCCGCAGTGGTGCATTGAACCGTTGAGGCCGCAGCGTCAAGCGGCAGTGCGCCGCCGGGCACCAAAGGCTGCCGCTCGAGAGCCGGCGCACCGGAGCCACGTCGCCCCGCCGTTACCTATACAGATCGGTGATGGTGCTCGCCACTGCGCGAGCCGCGCATTCGGCGAACAGCGCGTCTCCGACCAGGGCGGTCTGGACGGTCGCATTTGCCACAGGGCCGGCGCCGGAGCGGACGAGTCCTCATGGCGACGTTCCGATCCTCCGCAGTGGACCTGATCAACACACACCCGACGATCGAGTTCGTGCGGGAGAACCGTTGTCTAGCCCCCGCAGTCTTCGACCGGCGATCCTACTAGCCTCGATTCGTCAGTAGGCCTGGGGCCGTAGGTGGGCGGCGGGCTGAAACGTCCGCCTGAGCAGGGAGGATCCGAGTTGCGGTTCGTCGATCCCCCCGCTCAGGAGGTTCACCGTGAAGGTGATGGGACGTTGGAGTGTCAAGACCGTAGATGTCAGGGCGGACGGCACGGGTTTGTCGTCTCGTGCCGGGACCTCGCTGCTGGCGCTGGTCGCTGATCGGGTGGGCCTCACGGACGGGTTGTGCGACGCGCTCGAGGTCACGCGGGAGCGTCGTGGCGGCCATCGACCGGGGCGGGTGTTCGGCGACCTGGCGGTGATGCTCGCTGACGGCGGCCGGTGCGTCTCGGATGTGGCGGCGCTCGCCGGTCAGTCCTCGCTGTTCGGGGAGGTAGCGTCGGTGTCGACGGCGCGGCGGGTGGTGCTGTCTGTCGGCGAGCGCGAGTTGGCTGGGATCCGCGCGGCCAGAGCGGCGGCCCGGGCCCGGGCTTGGGCGGCGGGAGCCGCGCCGGAGCGGGTGATCCTCGACTTCGACGCCACCCCGATCGATGTGCACTCCGAGAAGGAGCGGGCGGCTGGGCATTACAAGGGCGGGTTCGGCTTTAACCCGCTGCTGGTCACTTGTGGGCGTGAGGTCCTCGCGGGGATCCTCAGGCCGGGGAACGCCGGCGCGAACAACGCTGAGGACCATTTGGAGCTGTTGGATCTGGCGCTCGAGCAGCTGCCCCAGAGCGCGCTCGAGGGGGAGATCCTGGTCCGTTCGGACTCGGCCGGCGCCAGCCATGATCTCGCCGACGCCTTGAGCGAGACCGGCATCCGCTTCTCGTTCGGCTACCCGCTGAGCGAACCGGTCCGCCGGGCGCTGCTGGACCTCGAAGAATCCGCGTGGGAGGCGGCGATCGACCAAGACGGCCGGCCTCGCGACGGGGCGTGGGTGACCGAGCTGACCGGCCAGGTCAACCTCGAAGGCTGGCCTGAGGGAACCCGGCTGATCTGCCGGCGCGAGCGCCCGCACCCCGGCGCGCAGCTGACCTTCACTGACCTGGACGGGCATCGCTTCCAGTGCTTCATCACCGACCAGACCGACGAGGACATCGCCGCGCTCGAGGTCCTCCACCGCCAGCACGCCCACGTCGAGGATCGCGTCAAGACGCTCAAGGCGACCGGCGCCGACTACCTGCCGTTCCACTCCTTCCAGGCGAACGCCGCGTGGCTCGAGCTCGCGCTGTGCGCCCACGACATCACCGTCTGGACGCAACTACTCACGCTCGACGGCGAACACCGGCTCTACGAGCCCAAGCGGCTGCGCTACCGGATCCTCCACGTCGCCGGGCAGCTCACCCGCCACGCCCGACGCGTGACCCTCCACCTGCCCGCCGACTGGCCCTGGGCCGACGCGATCCTCCGCGCATTCGGACGCCTGCAAGCGCTCCCCCCACCCGGCTGAACAGCCCGCGCGGACCCCACGACGACGATCGCCGCGACTCGACGTTGACGGCTACCCGAAAACGGCCGCGGCCGCGACGAGAAGCAGGCCAATCACGACCGCGACCACCGCCGGCGCCAACCCCAACAACCAACCCGAGCACCGACACCCACACCGAGCCCGACCGCAGTGTCACGCGACGGTTACCGACGAATCGAGGCTAGGAGGCCCTGGTCCTCTCGCGCCGCTCGCTGAGGGCGCACATGCGGCGCTCGAGCTCTGCGGCGCGCTCCTCCTCGACACATGGCCAAGCGCCGCGTGCGGGCGAGTCAACGGCGGACGGCTCATGTGACCCCTTGGTAGCGCCGTAGCTCAGAGCCGAGAAGTAATCAGGGCCGAAATATTTCGTCGCCGCGGGGGACCTACGGCCCCCTGATCCGGTACTTATGTTATGCCGCACTTTCCGAGCGTTCGAGAGCCGAGACGGATCCGACGACCTTCTACCGCAGCCGATTTCCAATCACCGGCGCGCGAGCGTGGCTCGGTCCCGGTGCGGCCCTCATCAAAGCCGCGCGGTGAAATGAGCGCAAGGCCGGGCAATTCCCTCCTCGCCGTGTTTCTCGAGTCGCTCGCGCAAGCCGACAATGCCGTAAAGCGGGAGCTCGCGGCGTATCTGAGGCCGTACCTCGCTGATAGCCCTGGCCGGCTGCTCGACGCGAGCGAGAAGGCCCAGCAGCTTGGCCTCCACCCAGAGACGCTGGTGAAAATGGCGCGCGCCGGGCGCTGCAGAGGTGCCATCAAGGTGGGGCGGGAGTGGCGGTTCCCGACCGAGAGCCTCGAGATCTTGCCCCCGGCGCATGAAGGCGCTCCCGCCTCTTCAGATTTGCCGGCTGCTCTCCGGCGGGCGCCGACGACCGTCCGCGGCTCTGTTGCGGCGATTCGCGGGCATCGTTAGCGTGCGTCCGCTTGACTTGCACGTTACGTATCTGCAGCGAGAAGGATGCCGGCACACGGGAGCACAGGCAGATTGATCGCGGGAAACATGGCGGTGTGACTGCGGAGGGGCAGCACGCACTTGTCCAGCTCCGCCGTGAGGCGTGGCGGATCGAGGTATCTCTGCCTCGGCGCGGCTGGCTTCCACGTTGGGCACGGGAGAATAGGCTCGACGTCCGGGACTCAGCCAGTCCGTTCGGGATCAACGCGGCATGCAACCGGCGGGGCTATGCCAGCCAGCATGCGTCATGAGCGTCGAGCGTGATCGGAACGGAAACGGCTGGGTGACCCGCTGGCGCGAGCCAGGCCGCCAAAACCCGCGTTCCCGGCTATTCGCGCTGAAGCGCGACGCGGAGGCTTTCGACCGAGAGGTGAAGCGCCGAGGCCAGCTCGGACCGCTCGCCGTTCAGCAGCTCACGGCACGCGGCGGCCCGACGCTTGGTCAGTGGATCGTGGAGCGCTGGGCCCCCGAGCATGCCGTGACACTCGAACAGTCGACACGCGACCGCTACGCGAATGTGCACGCTTGCCATGTCGCTCCACGACTCGATGACGTACCGCTCAACGAGTTCACGGTCGCGCGGCTGCGCGGATGGCAGGCGGAGCTTGTCAAGGCCGGCGTGAATCCCGGCACGACCCACAAGGCCCGAACGTTTCTCTCGAGCGTCCTGCGTCACGCCGCCGAGAGCGAGGCGATTCCCGGCAACCCGCTATCACTCGTCCGGCCGCCGAAAGCCGTGCAGCGGGACGCTGTGCAGCCGCTCGCGCCCGCGACCGTCGAGACGATCCGACACGCCCTGCTGGACCCGCCGGCGCGCGAGGTAGCCGCCTCCCGCCCCGGGCAGCGGAATCGCCGCCGGTACGAGATGCCGGCGCCCGGCACGCCACAGACTCGCCAACGGGACGCGCTGATCGTTTCGCTGCTCGCCTCGCCGGGGTTCGCCCCGGCGAGCTGCGCGCGCAGCGCCTCGGCGACGCGCGCGAGAAGACGCTGCTGGTCGAGCGCGCAGCCAACCCGGACGGAACGACCAAGGCGACCAAGAACGAGCAGCGCCGGGCCGTGCGGCTGCTCGCGCCGCTCGCGCAGGACTTGCGTGAGTACCGGCTCGCGATCGGCCGCCCTGCGGAGGCCAGCCTCCTCCTGGTCGATGACCACGGTGAGACGTGGGACAAGACCGCCTGGCAGATGTGGCGCGTCGACCGCTGGGCCCCCGCGTGCCGCACGGTCGGCCTCGACCCCGTGCCGAGGCCTTACGAATATGCCGATGTTCGTGTTATGCCGATGTCGGCTGAGAAGTTCCCGCAGATTGGGTTGTTAGCGGCTTGGAGGTCGGCATAACGCCGGCGCCGAGATCGATGGTCGTCCTTCTTGTTTTCGGAGAAGGAGGAGACGATGCCGGGGTCGGCGAGCCGGGTGTGCAGGGTGTTGATGACGGGGCCATTGGCCCCGTTCGCGGAGGCGTATTCCGGGGAGTTGCGGGCGCGGGGCTATACGCCGTTGACGACCGTTAACGAGTTGCGGCAGGTCGGGCGACTGAGTCGCTGGCTGGAATCGCGTGGGCTGTCGGCGGCGGAGCTGAGCGGTGAGCGGGTCACGCAGTTCCTGATCTGGGGAGCGAGCTGGTGGGCGTCATCGCGCCGGGTGGTCACGGCCGGGCCTTTTGTGTCTGTTGGAGGTGCTGGACGGTCTTGGGGTACTCGCGGGCGAGGAGCCGGCGCTGGCGAGCTCGCCGGTCGATCTGCTGATGGTGTCGTTTGTGCGCTATCTCGTTTCCGAGCGGGGTCTGGCGGCGGGCACGATCGTCGGCTATGTGCGGCACGCGCGCTGGTTTGTGGATGGCCTGGGCCGGGACGGTGTGGCCGGGCTCTTGGCCGCTGATGTGACGGGCGCGGTGCTGCGCAAGGCATCCTCGGGAGTGTCGGTCAGCGCCGTGCAGAATTTCGTGTCGGGGCTGCGAGCGTTTTTGCGGTTTTGCTTTCTCGAGGGGCTTGTCGAGATGGATCTGTCGCAGGCGGCGCTGGTGGTCCGGGGCCGGCGGGCGTCAGTGTTGCCGCGCGGGATCAGCCGCGCGGACGCGCGGGCGTTGACGGGTTCCTGCGATCGTCGCCGGCCGCTCGGGCGGCGCGATTACGCGCTGATCATCTTGTTGTTGCGGTTGGGGCTGCGCCGCGGCGAGATCGCCCGCTTGATGCTTGATGACATCGATTGGCGCGCCGGTGAGCTCGTGATCCATGGCAAGGGCGGTCGTGAGGACCGGCTGCCGTTACCGGCTGATGTCGGCCAGGCGATCGCGGCGTACTTGCGGCGCGGGAGGCCGGCGAGCGATCGGCGCGAGGTGTTCCTCCAGGCCCGGGCTCCGTATGCGCCGATCGCGGCGGGGACGGTCGCATCGACGGTCCGCCGCGCGTGCAGGCGGGCCGGGATCCCAGAGGTCGGCTCGCACAGGCTGCGCCACACGACGGCGTGCGAGATGGTCGGGGCCGGGGTCCCGATCGTGCGGATCGGGCAGGTGCTGCGACACCGCAGCCTGCAGAGCACCGCGATCTACGCGCGCGTGGACGTCGAGCAGCTCAGGCGACTCGCTGCACCGTGGCCCGGAGGTGACGGGCGATGAGCGCGCTCGGCGAACATGCACAGCAGTATCTGCGGGCGCGCCGCGCGCTGGGTGTCAAGCTCGAACGCCACGGACGACTGCTGCCGCAACTGGTTGGCTATCTGGAGGCGGCCGGCGCGAGCACGATCACGCGCGAGCTGGCGATCTCCTGGGCCAGACTGCCCGCGGACGCACATCCACGGCATTGGGCGGTCAGGTTGTCGATTGCGCGTGGGTTCGCCGCCTACCTGCAGACGATCGATCCAGCGAGCGAGATCCCGCCGGCCGGCGTGTTCGCGGTCCGCTACCAGCGCCCGACACCGTATCTGTGGTCAGACGAGGACATCTCCCGGCTGCTCGAGGCCACGCGGGCGCTGCGTCAGCCGTTAAAGGCGGCGAGCTACGAGGCGCTGTTCGGTCTGCTCGCCGTGACCGGGATGCGCCTCGGTGAGGCGATCGCGCTCGAGCCCGACGACATCGACCTCGACGACGGCGTGATCGCGATCCGCGCACACACCGCCAAGCTGGAGCGCGCTCGGATGGTCCCGCTGCACCCCACGACCGTCCATGCCCTGGAGTACTACGCCAAGACGCGAACGCGGTTGTGCCCGAGGCCGAGATCGAGCACGTTCTTTCTCTCGGGCATCGGAACCAGCCTCGAGCGAAGCGAAGTCGCCAAGACGCTGCGCAAGCTGACCACCACGCTCGGTCTGCGAACGGACGCCGTCCACCCGACCGCGCACCACTTAAGACACAGCTTCGCTGTCAGCACGCTGATCGGCTGGCAGCGCTCAGGCGTCCACATCGACGAGCAGATCGCGGTGCTGTCCACGTTCCTGGGGCATTATGCGGGTGATCCTGTCAAGTGACGCGAGCGCCGCCGGGCTGCGCGGCGTCGGGTTTAGGCGGCGAGGCGCAGGCCGCCGGGTGTTCGCAGGCGGCCGGTGTGGATGAACGCGGCGTGGACGAGGCAGGCGTTGAGGAGGATGCGCGAGTGGCTGTCGAGGTCGATGATCGCGGCGGCGGCGAGCGAGGAGTGGAGGCGCTTGGTGTCGCGTAGGTTGATGATCGTGCGCGCGAGCCGGGCGCGTTCGACGGGTGTGTCGAGCTTCTCGAGGATTCTGGGGATCACTTCATCGCCGGCGTCGGGGTCGTCGGCCTTGACCGCGTCGAACAGGCGCTGGAGGTCCGGGGTGAGCAGCTGCGGCAGGGTGATGGTGAGCGCGAGGTCGAGCTCGGGGAGCTCGAATAGGTCGTCGAACAGCTCGCGCAGCTGATCGTCGTCGAGGTGTCGCAGCCGGCGGGCGGCGTCGCGGGCTTGGTGGGCTAGGTACGCGCGCGCGAGATCGTTCTCGCCGGGCCCGCGGTGTTCTCCGCAGCAGCGTTTGACCTTGCGACCGGAGCCGCAGGGGCAGGGATCGTTGCGTCCTGGTCCGGGCATGGCGCCTCCTGTGTCGATCGAGTGCGCTGAGCGTTGCAGCCGGGCCGGTCAGAACCGGCGAGGAGCCCGGTCGCGCTGGTCAGGAGTGCGCGGCTAGGTGGTAGGCGAGCGCGGCGCCGAGGAACCTATATGTCCATTCCTCGGCCAGTGGTCGCGTTTCGGCGAAGTGGATCGGCACGGTCGGGTAGCGGACGGTGAGCGCGGCGAGCATCTCCGTCACGAACCCGGGCTTCGCGAAGTCGAGCTTGAACAGGTTGGAGTAGCGATCCTCGACCACGACCGCCGCTCGCGGGAGCGCGGCGATGTCCGCGAGCGCGTAGGTGAGCTGCCCGTCGATCAGCCGGCGAACCAGGTCGTGGAGACTTTTGCGCTCCACAACCGCGACGATCTCGCTGTCGTTCGCGATCCCGTAGTCGCCAGCGGGAAGCGCCCGGCGTTGGGTGCTCGCCTGTTGCTGTGCGAACTTGTATGGGTAGCGCTCGCGGCTATCGACGAGGATCGTGAGGTGCGCGAGGTCGGCGGCGCGGCGGCGCGGGACGCGGATCCCGGGCCGGGCCTGGCGGGTGGTGCGCGCGGACTGCCAGAAGATCCCCTCGCGCCCACCCTGGATGCGGGTGAACACGACCTGGGAGCGGTTCTCCCGCGGCCGGTCGAGCACGAGATCGATCGCCACCCCGCGCCGCTGGCAGGAACGGACCGGGATCCGTTCGATGATCTCGGGGTCATCGGGCCAGCGGTCGGCGCGATGGCAGTAGACCTTCGCGGTCCGCGGCCAGCTATCGCGCGCCTTGAGCACGAGCTCCCCGCCGGACAGCGGCAGGCGGATCAAGAACGGCAGCGTCGAGTCGGGGTCGGGGTTGGCGGCGATCTCGAACAGAGCCACGCGAGCTGATGTTGTCATGAGGCTTTGGCCTGGGCGTCGAGGCGGTCGAGCAGCCCGTCGAAGATCTTCAGCCGAGCGACCTGCCCCTTGTCCTTGGCGTCGTCGCGTTGGCGCTGGAGGGTGGGGCGGAACTCGAGTGTGGTCTGGAAGTAGACGCATGATTCGCAGATCGACTCGAAGTGGCAGTCCAGCCCGACCGGGCGGGCGCAGTAGCCGTTGCCGAGCATCCGCCGGTGCATCTCTGAGCGGAGCTTTCGCATCTCGGTCCCCTCGACGTCGGCCGGGAGCTGCTTGGGGGCGTCGTAGAGCGCCTCGACCTGCTCTGAGACCTTGAAGTACTCCTCGGCGACGGTGCGGTTGGAGATCTTGGCGTAGACCATCGTCATCCGCATCGATTTGTGCCCCAGCAGGGCGGCTATCGCCTCCAGCGACATGCCGCGGTTGATTGCCTGCGTCGCCAGCGTGTGCCTGAGCTGATGCGGCGTCACCTTGTCAAGACCGGCCTCGCAGGCGACCTTGAGGATCGCCTTGCGGACGCTGTCGGGACCGAGCCGTCGGCCGTGGTCCATGAACAGCCACGGCTCCCGGAGGCCGGCCGGCCGGCGGGCGACCCACTCGTCCAGCAGCTCCTTGAGCTGCGGGTGCAGCGGGATGTAGCGGTCGGTGCGCAGCTTCCCGAGCGGCACGTGCAGCCAGTACGCGGAGCCGATCTGCACCACCGAGTCGACCCTCAGGTCCAGGAACTCGCCGCGTCTGAGCCCTGTGCGGGCGAGGAACTCGACCGCGAGCCGCGCGAACGGATCGTTTGTCGCACGGGCCGCGCCGATCAGCTTCTTGGCCGCGCCGTCGTCGATGAACCGCGGCAGCGGATCATCGAGCTTGGGCACATCACCCGGGAACATCAGCGTCCGCACGGGTGCGTCGTCGCCGTCCCACTCGGCAAGCCGCTCCAGGCAGATCCGCAGCGTCGAGAGCTCGCCCGCGATCGTGCGCTTGGACAGCCGCCCGCCTCGAAGGTTGGGCTTCTGCGGCACGTGACGCTTGTAGCGCTCGATGTGCGCGCGGCGGAGATCCCGGACCGCTGTGACCTCGGGCGCCTGGTCGCGCAGCCACAGCGCGAACTCGCGCAGGGTGCGCTCGATGTGCGGCATCGAGCCCGGGCGCAGCGTCACGCGCATCTGCTCCACGTAGCCCTGCAATGTCTCCGCCAGCCTGGCCGGCACGCTCGCCCACTCCTCCTGGCGCAAAGCTGCCTGGTTCGGCGCGCGTTTGCGCGGCGCTCCATCGATCACGCCGGCGTGATAGAGCGTCGCCTCCGCACCGTAGAGCCTGGTGCGCAGGCACCGGTGCGCGGACGGCGGCCCGACCTTGAGCGTCGCGTCAGCCAGCTTGGCGCTTGCGGTGTCGAACTTCGCTCTGGTGAGTTTGTCGGGCGCCACGCCTGCGACGGCCGCGATCTTCGCGGTCGCCCACCACTGCAGCTCCGCCGCCTTGGGCGAGAACCCGATCGCGGCGGTGGTCTCCATGAACCGCTCGTGGAACTCGCGATGCACCCACGCCGCCACCTTGCCAAGCGGCTGGTAGCCGCGCACCAAGAACTCCGGCCTCGGCCGCACGTGGCCGGCAGCGATCATCCACATCACCACCGCGCTCTCACGCGTCTGCGAGATCCGCCGCTGCTCCTCGACCGACAGGCGCGACCAGCCCGTCGCGCCGCCGACTCGCAACAGGAACGCCCGCGCCGGCGAGGTCACCTCGTTCTCAGCGAAATGACCGGCCGCGATCAGATCCGACCGATAGGCATCGATCAGCGCCTCGACCTCGGGGTCGCGCAGCAGCCGGGCCACTATGCCGCCTCCCCCTCGGTCTCGGTCGGGTCGATCTGCGCCTCGATCGCTTCCGCCGCGCGCAGATACTCGCCCTGCAGCCAGTCGTTGGCCAAGTGCAGATAGATCCGCGTGGAATCGATCGACGCGTGCCCGGCCTGCGCCTGCAGCGCCTCAAGCGACATGCCCTGCTCCCGCAGCCGCGTCAAGCACGTGTGCCGGAGCATGTGGCACGTCAACCGCGCCAGCCCGGCGCGCTCCCGCGCCCCGTCGATCACCTCATCCAAACCCGCGGCTGACAGCGGCAGCCCGCGCCGCGGGCCCTTCAGCACCACGAAGCACGCGTCCGTCACCACGCCGGCCGGGCGCTCTGACCCCAAATAGGCGCCGAGCGCCTCGAAGAACCGTCCCGAGACAGGCACGATCCGCTCCCGGCCGCCCTTGCCCGAGACGACAAACAACCGCCGCTCGCCCGGGTTGACGTCCCGCAGCCGCAACCCCAGCACCTCGCAGCGGCGCAACCCCGCCAACAGCATCGCCAGCACGATCGCCCGGTCACGCTGCGTGCGCAACGCGCCCAGCAGCCGGTCGACCTCGACCGGCGAGACCACCCGCGGCAGCGTCCGCGGGCGGCGCACCAGCCGCACCCCGCCGCGACCGCGCTGACCGGCCCGCCGACCCGCCAGCCCCCGCGGCACCGGATTACGATCCACCCCCGCGTCGCCGCGGACGATCAGATACTCAAACAGGCCGGCGACGCTCGACAGCCGACGGGCGATCGTCCGCGCCGACAAGCCCGCCTCACCGTCCTCGATCCGCACCACCTTCTCCTGTCGCGGCCTGCGCTGATGCGACAGGAACGCGAACACGTCCGTCGAGGTCACCGCCGCCGGGTTCTTGCCGACCACCTCGAAGAACACCTTCAAGTCATACGCGGTCGCCAGCCACGTGTTCACCGCGCCGCGAGCGCCGACGAACTCCAAATACGCATCCACCAGCGGATCGTCCAGCGTGATCGCCCGCAGCACCGACCCGTCCACCACCCGCTCCATCACCGGCACGAAACTCACAGCAGTGCTCCTTCCTCAAGACGACCGGATGGAGCGGAACGATCGACCCCCCGCCGGACAGCGCGCACGCGGTAGGCGCTCCGCTCCGGCCGCCCTCGGGCGACCTCCGCTACGCGCCCACCGCGTCACCAACACCCCCGCCAAACCAGGACGCAGACCTCCACCACAAGAGCTCCCGGCAGGCCGCCATATCACCCGCATATCCAACATGTCAGTCCGGCGCAGACCTACTGGTATCTGACCGCCACCCCGGAGCTGATGGACAGCGCCTGCCAGCGGCTCCAGCGACATCTCGGAGACCGGCCATGACCGCGCTCGCGCCCTCGATGCAGGCCTACTTCACCGACAGGTTGATCGATCAGCGCCGCGCGAGTCCTAACACGATCGCCGCCTACCGCCACACCTTCCAGCTGCTGTTGCGCTTCGTCACCGACCGCACCAGCAAGCTACCAAGCGCCTTGGACATCGCCGATCTCGACGCGCCCCTGATCGCCGCGTTCCTCGACCACCTCGAACACAAACGCCACAACGTGATCGCGACCCGCAACAACCGGCTCGCGGCGATCCACTCGCTGTTCGCCTACCTCGCGCTGCACCACCCAGAACACGCCGACACGATCGCCCGCGTGCTCACGATCCCAGCCAAACGCACCGAGCGCAACCTCCTGACCTACCTCACCGACCCCGAAGTCGACGCGCTGCTCACGGCCTGCGACCAGACCACCCCGACCGGCCGGCGCGACCACGCGATGCTTGCCCTCACGATCCAGACCGGGCTGCGGATCTCCGAGCTGATCGCGCTCAACCGCCAAGACATCACGCTCACCACCGGCGCCAACGTCCACACCACCGGCAAGGGAAGAAAGACAAGACGAACGCCGCTCACCCCGACGATCCGAACAGTGCTCAAAGCCTGGCTCGCCGAGCGCGTCGGCGCTCCCGACGAGCCGCTGTTCCCGACCCGCACCAGCACACGACTCAGCCGCGACGCGATCGAGCACCGCCTCGCGATCCATCACCAAGCCGCCGCGCCAGCCTGCCCATCGCTCAAGACCAAGCACATCACGATGCACACGCTCAGGCACACCGCCGCGATGCGCCTGCTCCTCGCCGGCAACGACATCACCGTGATCGCGCTTTGGCTCGGTCACGAACAAATCACGACGACGAACATCTACCTGCACGCCGACACGACCCACAAACAACAAGCGATCGACCGGACCAAACCGATCACCGCCAAACCCGGCCGCTACCGCCCCACCGACACGCTCCTCACGTTCCTCGAAGCCCTCTGATTATGCCGACCTCGAACCGACAAAAACCCCTCTGAGCAGCCCCTTCTCAACGACATCGGCATAACACGAACATCGGCATATTCGTGGTTGTGCCGACGTCGGCACAAGCACGACCTGAGACACAGCTTCGCCTCATTGCTACTGGCGGAGGGGCGCCAGCCGCTGTATGTCGCCAAGCAACTCGGGCATTCGCTGGCGGTCCTGCTCTCCACCTACGCCCATCTGATCGACGAATACGCCGAGCGGCAGCCGATCGACGCGGAGGCCGAAATCGCCAAGGCGCGCAAAGCTCGTGTGCTTGGAGTGTGTCGTGGCGCCTAACGAGCTTCCGCTGGTCACTCTCGCTCATGAAAAAGCCCCGAGTTAGCAGGGCTTCTGTGAGATACCGCTACCGGGATTCGAACCCGGGTTTCCGCCGTGAGAGGGCGGCGTCCTAGTCCCCTAGACGATAGCGGCGAGCGCCGTTTCGAGCGGGCGCCGGCGCGGCCTCAATCGGGTCGCACACCGGTTGCACCAGCGTAGCGGGGAAGCTTAGCGGCCGGGCAATCCACTTCCTGCCGGCGTTCTTCGGCGGAGTGTTTCCGTCCGACGCCAGGGGTAGATTATACGAACATGTGTTCGCTTGTGAATGGGTTCCCGTCGTTGCGTCCGCCTGCTAAGTTGACGGACCCCCGCGGCTGTGGTGGAACGGTAGACACGCGGTCCTCAGGCGGCCGTGCCTTATCGGGCGTGGAGGTTCGAATCCTCTCAGCCGCATCGGAGCGCTAGTGCATCCGAGGAGCACAGTGGTGTCTGCTCTGGCACTTGCCGGCACAGGCGCAAGAGCGGGCGAAATCTCTCGACAGCTCGGGGTCTCACGGGAGACGATCCGCGACTGGCTCGCCGGTGTGCTGCCTCATTCAGCCCAGGCCGGCGTCTGCGCGGACTGCCTCACGCAACATCGGTTCGACGAGCTGACGTCCGATTACATCTACCTGCTTGGGCTGTATCTCGGGGATGGCTGCATCTCCACGGCGCCACGTGACGTCTACAAGCTGAGGATCGTGCTCGATGTCAAATACCCGGGCATCATCGACACCGCCAGCGCCGCGCTGACCAGCGTCCGAGGAAAGGCGATCGGGATCCAAGTGCGCCCCCGGAACTGCGTCGAGCTTTACTCGTACTGGCGGAGCTGGCCGTGCCTATTCCCCCAACACGGCCGCGGGAAGAAGCATGACCGGTCGATCGCCCTGGTCGATTGGCAAGAGCAGCTCGCCGAACGCTGGCCGGAACGGCTGCTCCGCGGCCTGATCCACTCGGACGGCTGTCGCTTTCAGAACACCGGGAAGAACTGGTCGTGGCCGCGATATTCGTTCCGCAACCACTCCGACGACATCCGCTCGATCTTCTGCGCGGCGTGCGATCGGCTGGGGCTTCGGTGGACCGCGTCGGGCCGGTACACGATCTACGTCTCGCGCAAGGCCGACGTGGCGAAGCTCGATGAATTCATCGGTCCCAAGCAATGACCATCGCCGTCACAGCCAGCCTCGTTCCTCCGCCACCCGCACGGCCTCCGCCCGGTTGCGAGCGTCGAGCTTCTGCATGACGGACGAGAGGTGGTTGCGGACCGTGCCCGGGGACAGGTAGAGCGCGGCGGCCAACTCCGCCACCGTGGCGTACCGCCGCGAGGCCGCCAGCACCTCGTGCTCGCGCGGGGTGAGTGGGCTCTCGCCCTGGCTGAGCGCCGCGGCAGCCAGGCCGGGATCGACGACCCGCTCGCCCGCGACCGCGCGGCGGATCGCCGAGGCGAGCTCGTCGGCCGGTGCGTCCTTGAGCAGGAAGCCGGACGCGCCACCCTCCATCGCCCGTCGCAGGTAGCCCGGGCGGCCGAACGTGGTCAGGATCAGGATCCCGAGGCCGGGCATCTCGCGGTTCAGCTCCTCGGCCGCATCGAGGCCCGTAGCGCCTGGCATCTCGATATCCAGCAAGGCGACGTCGGGCCGGGCGTCTCGGGCGGCGGCCACGACCTCGTCTCCCCGAGACACCTGGGCGACGACCTCGATGTCCGGCTCCATGCCAATCAGGCTGGCGAGCGCGCCACGGACCATCGCCTGATCCTCGGCGATCAGGACCCGGATCATGTGGCGGACCTCGTCATGTGGCGGAGATCGTCATGTGGCGGACCTCGTCTTCGGCACCCGCACCGTCAGCTTGAAACCGCCACCGCCGGAGATGGCCCCTGAATCGACGGTGCCGTCGACGCCACGCGCGCGCTCCGCCAATCCAGCAAGGCCATGACCGCCATTCGCCGGGCGGTGGCCGTTCGTCTCCGATCCCGCGCCGGCGCCGTCGTCGACGATCTCGAGCGTCGTGTCCGCCAAACTCGCGCTGATCCGCATCTCGACGTGTTTGGCGCCACTGTGGCGCAGGACGTTCGTGGCACCCTCGCGCACCGCCCACGCCAGGACGGCTTCGGTGGCGGGGTCGAGGGTCACGGAGGGCCGCTCGACCGATGCTTCGATCCCCGCTGCCGACAGCGCCATCCGGGCGCCTTCGAGCTCGCCGTCGAGCGTCGGCTGGCGATAGCCGCTGACGGCGTCCCGCACCTCCCCCAGCGCTTGCCTGGCGACGCTCTCGACCTCGGCCACCTCGGTCGCGGCTTCGCGAGGGCGGTGCGGGAGCAGCCTGCCCGCCAGCTCGGCCTTCAGCGCGATCACGGAGAGGCTGTGGCCGAGCAGGTCGTGGAGGTCGCGGGCGAACCGCTCGCGCTCCTCGGCCACCGCGAGCCGCGCGAGCTCGGCGCGCGCCTGCGAGAGCTCCTCGTTGCGAACGCGGAGGTCGCGCATCAGCAACATCAGCAACCCGATGCCGGCGCTGCTGGCGACGAAGCTGATCGCGGTTCCGCCGTTACCGCCGCCGACGAGCGTCGCGCTCCCGGCGAGTACGACGCAAACCAGGAGTCCGTAGAAGCCGAGCGGTGGACCTGCGATCAGCCACGTGCACGCCGCGCAGTACGTGAACAGGAAGCCCCAGCTCGGCTCGTCGGCGACCGTCAACGCCGTCGCCACGGCCAGCAGCACGACGAACAGGCCTACCGATAGCCGCGTCGGCCCGCCGGGACCGAGCCGCCACTGGTAGATCAGCCAGACATATACGGCCACAAATAAGGCCGCGCCGGCGATCGCGAGCACATGCTTAAGCGTCGAACCGCTGCTCGCGATCGCATCGCCCAGCGGGAAGAGGATGAAGAGCAGCCAGATGATCCCGGCGCCGACGCCGATGTCGGTCCGTCTCCGGGAAGACAGGCGGCCCGCGAACGTCGTCGGCTCGTAGTCGTCGCCAACCCCGCCCGGCGCCGCGCCGGCGACGCGACCCGACGCCGGATCGCCGACGCGACCCGGCGCCGGATCACCCACGCGACCCGGCGCCGTACCGCTCACGCCATCCGGCTTTGCGTCGCTCATACGACCTCGCCCTGCGGCTGACGGAGGAACTTGACCATCAGGTAGATCCCGACCGCGATCCAGATCAGCAGCGTCCACACGTCCTGGGCCTTGAGGCCGACGCCGGCGGTTCGGGGATCGAAGGCGTACTGCAGCCCGTCCGCGAGCGCGTTGATCGGGAACAGCCTCGCGATCACCTTGAGCGCGTGCGGCATGCCGTCGGTCGGGAACCAGATGTTCGAGATGAATGTCAGCGGCAGGATCGACAGGTTGACGAACACCGGCGCTGACTCGGCGCTGCCGATGAATCGCGTGACCCCGATGCCGAGTGTCGTGAAACAGGCGGTGCCGAGGATCAGCGTCAGGATCAGGCCCGGGAGCGTCCCGGCCTGTATGTGAACGCTGTAGGCCGTGGCGCCGAGCGCGAGCACGACGATCGTCATCAGACCGACGATCACCACCGTCGAGCCGATCCGGGCCGCCACGTATGCCCATCGGGGCAGCGGCGTGCCCTGCATCCGCTTCAGCACTCCTTCATCGCGCAAGATCGCTGTCGAGATCGCCATGTTGATGTACGTCGTGGCGATGATGCCGTAGGCGAGGATTCCCGGCACGAAAAAGTCGTCGTACGGGATCCCGCCACGCGTCTTGAGCGTTTGGCCCTTGTCGAGGCTCGCGAAGATCACGAGGAACATCAGCGGGAACGCGAAGGTGAAGATTCCGCGGCCACGGTTGCGCCAGTACGCGCGCTGTTCGTAGCGAATCTGCGAGAAAACCAGGCCGAGGTCACGTCGCATCCATGGGTTCAACAGAGCGCTCATCGGATCGCCTCCTCGGGGGTCGGAGCGTGGTCGTGGTCCCCCGAGCCGGTGAGCTCGAGGTAGATGTCCTCCAGGCTCGGCTGGGAGACAGAGAAGTGCCCGAGCTCGATCCCGTGGTCGAGAGCCCATGCGGTGATGCTCTGGGTCGCGACGACAGGTTCTCTCGTCGTCACCAGTACGTGATCGCCGTCGATCGAGCGGTCCTGTGACGGCACGTCGGGAATGTCGCCGAGGGACCAGTCGTGCGGCAGCACGAAGCGGATCTCGGCGGGCCTCAGGTCGCGCCCGCCGAGCTCCTCGGGACGCCCGGTGGCGATGATCTCGCCGGCGTTGACGATCGCAACGCGGTTGGACAGGTGCTGGGCCTCGTCCATGTAGTGGGTGGTCAGGAAGATCGTCTTGCCCAGCTCGCAGAGGGAGCGGATGGTCGACCAGGCCTGGCGACGGGCCGCGGGATCGAAGCCCGTGGTCGGTTCGTCGAGGAAGATCAGGTCGGGGTCGCCGATCAGCGCCAGCGCCAGGTCGAGCCGGCGGCGCTGGCCTCCGGAGAGCTTCGTGGCGCGCTCGTCGCGCTTCTCGGCCAGCTCGACGACCTCGATCACCTCGTCGACGGGGCGCCGACGCGAGTAATAGCGGCCGTACATCTCGAGCAGCTCCGCGACGGTCAGGTCCCGCTGAACGCCAGAGTGCTGGAGCACGATCCCGACCCGCTCACGGAGCGCGCGCTCGCTCCGTGCGGGATCCATCCCGAACACACGCGCTTCGCCTCCGGTACGAGTCCGGTATCCCTCCAGGATCTCGACGATCGAGGTCTTACCAGCGCCGTTGGGGCCGAGCAGGCAGAAGACCTCGCCCCGGGCGACCTCGAAGCTGACGCCGCGAACGGCGTCGAGGTCTCCATACGATTTCTTGAGATCGCGAACTTCGATCGCGATCTCGGTGTTGGTCAAATCCATAGCTGTCATGGGTACGAGCGTAGGGGCGGCCACGGGCGAGCGTAAGTGGCGCGCGGCCGAAATCCGGCATGACGTTTGTCACCGTTCCCGGTCAGGGATGTGACGTCGTCACTGGGCGAGCGGTCCGGTGAAATTCCACATCTCGATCACCTCGGTCTCGCGCTCGAACCCGAGCTCGCAGATCGCTCCCGCAGCCAGCGCGAGCCGGGCTCCGGCCGCGGCCGGCATCTCGATCCAGCGCGCGGTCAGCACCCGCAGGATGTGGCCGTGGGCGAACGCGATCGCGTCGCCATCGGCGCCGCGCAGCTGTGCGATCGCGCGATCCGCCCTCGCCGCCACATCCTCGGGCTGCTCGCCACCGGGGCAACCGTCGCGCCACAGAATCCAGTCCGGATTCAGCTCGCGAATCTGCGGCGTAGTCAGCCCCTCATACTCGCCGTAGTCCCACTCGCGCAGGTCATCGCTGAGGACAGCGTTCGCGCCGAAGCCGGCCAGCTCGCATGTCTCGCGGGCGCGGAGCAGCGGGCTGCAGAGCACGAGCGCGAACGAGCGGCCCGCCAGCTCCTTTCCGATCTGTTGCGCCCGACGCCTTCCCTCCTCGATCAGCGGCAGGTCGGTCCGGCTCGTGTGCTGCCCCGAGCGGCTCCATTCGGTCTGACCGTGGCGTGCGAGAAAGATCACGAGCCAACCTCCGTGGGTGTGGGAGCGGGAACGTCGAGCTCGTGCAGGGCCAGCAGCGTCGCGCCGAGGACGCCGGCACGGAGTCCGTGCCGCGCGAGCCGGATCGTGGTGCGCGTCCCGAGTCCTGGCAACACGTAGCCGCTGGCGACCCGCTTCGCGGGATCGAGGAGGAGTTCGCCGGCCTGGGCGGCGCCACCGCCGATCACTACCTCCTCCGGGTCGAACGTGTTGATCGCGTTGGCGATCCCGATCCCGAGCCGCTGCCCCCAGATCTCGACGATCCGGTGGGCCGGTAAGTCGCCGTCGTCCGCGGCCCGCACCGCGTCGGCGCCCAGCACCGACTTGCCGTCCGCGTGCAGCCGCCCGAGCTCTGACTCGGGGTTGACTCTCGCCGTCTGCTCGGCGAGCCGATCGAGCGCATGGCCGGAGGCCACGAACTCCAGCGAACCCGGCTGCGGGAAGGCGTCCGTCGGCGTCGGTACCGCGCCGGCGAGATCCAACCCCACGATCGTGTGACCCAGCTCGCCGGCGGCGCCGGTCGCCCCGCGATAGATCCTGCCGCCGAGCACGAGTCCGCCGCCGACGCCCGTTCCCACGGTGAGCATCACCAGATCATGCGCGCACAGGTTCAGATCGCGGTCGTGGGCTTCCGCGAGCGCTGCGACGGTCGCGTCGTTGTCGACGAAGGCCGGGACGCCGATTCGCTCGGTCAGGACCTCACGCAGGGGCACGTCCGTGAGCGGGATGTTGACCGACGAGACGACCCTCCCGGTAGCGAACTCGACCACGGATGGGACCCCGAACCCCACCGCCTGGAGATCGTCCGCGCGCAGATCCTCGACGATCGCGACAAGCTGATCGATCAGCGCCGCGCTGCCGCTCAGGTCGGTTGCCCACAGCCGTGACTCGGCAAGCTCCCGCCCATCCAGGCGCGCGGCGGCGATCTTGGTGCCGCCGATATCGACTCCGATGACGCTCATAGCCGCGCAGCCGCATCGGGATCCAGAAGCACCGTGGTCTCGCTCCCCAGCTCCGGCACCATCGACGCCGGCACGCGCGGATCCGGCGTCGCGTCAGGACCGAAGGCGGCCGCCACCGCGTCCGCCTTGGAGGCACCGGTCGCGAGGAACACGACCTTTCGGGCGGCTGACAGCGTCCGCAGCGTCATCGTGATCCGCGATACGAACGGCTCGAGGCCGGCGTCCCGTACTCCCATGGCCAGCCGCGACCGCTCCTGCAGCGACGGCTGGTCGGGAAACAGCGAAGCGGTGTGGCCGTCCGATCCAATTCCGAGCAGCAGCATGTCGAACGCCGGCGGCCCCGCCGCGAGCAACGCCCGTTCGTAATCCTCGGCGCCAACCATCGGTCCGAGCTCGCCCTTCATTCGCCAAACCGCGGGCTGGTTCTCAGCCCCGAGCGGATCGAGGAGCGATCGTTTGACCATCAGGTAGTTCGAGCGCTCGTCGCTCGGCTCGACGCACCGCTCGTCGCCGAACCAGAAGGTCGTGTGCGTGAGGTCGATGCCCACGGTTTCCACCGCCCGGACCAGCTCTTCGTACGCCGGCTTCGGAGTCGATCCGCCCGTCAGCACCACATCTCCGCCGCCGGCCACGGCCCCCACGAGCATCGCCGCGCAGACCCGGCCGGGATTCTCGACGACCTCGATCTCGACCGTCACGCCGGGCACATCTCCCGTGCGGCCTGAAGCGCCGGCCCGTATGTCGGGTCGCGCAGGAGGGCCTGACGCACCCCTTCGCCCAGAATGCCGCCCTCTCCCCGTGACGCACCCAGGACCTGCCAGACGCGCTCGTCGCCGTCGGGAGAGCGTTGCCGTGCGCACAGCCCGCCGCTCGCCCGATCGAGCGACAGCTCATAGCCGTTGCCACAACTGACGGTTACGCCGGAGAGCCCGGGCACATCCATGTTTGCGGGTTCGAATTCGAGATCTATGCGGTCGCCATTGCGCCCGGCCGTCCCGTGCAGCCGATCAGGCGGATCGGAGGTGAGTACGGATAGCTCCCAGCCGAGCCGCGATGCCAGCCAGCCGGTGAGGAGCAGGGCGGTCGGGGTCGAGCTGTGCCCGTGACGTACTGCGACGCCGCTCAGCACGCGCAGCAACGGCAGCCGCTCCTCGGGATCGAAGGTCGCGGCCAGGCGTTCCCGCCACGGGGTCGTCCGCAGCCACGCTAGGTCGACCACATACGCCGACTCCAACGCCTCCGCAGCTCGTGCCAGAGCGGTGGACGCTCCCGGCACGTCATCGGAGTCGAGGAGCATCACGTCGATCATCCGCGCCACCGTCGCGACGGCCTCCTCGTGGCCGTGTGGCGCCCACAGCACGGTGGGTAGCTCAGAGACGAGCACTGGATCGATGATCGAGTCGAGTCGGCTCAGATGACCCGGGCCCATGTCGATCTCGACCTGCTCCCGGATCACGCCCAGGCCGTTGCTGGGTTCCTCGTAGGACATCACGGCCGTGGCGTCAAGCGTCGTCCGACCTTCTTCGACAGCGCACAGGATCGTGCGCGAGGCGTGATACCGGCCAACCCGCTCCAGCCGATTGGCGATCTCGCCCTTCCACTCGCGGTCGACGATCACGACGAGGTTCAGGACGCGCGCCGGCGCCAGCGCCGTGTTCGCCGCGTGCCGGGCGCGCAGCAGGTCACGCAGCGCGGCGTCGATCGCGTCGGGGTTGGTATCGCGCTCAGCCCAGAGGTCCTCGCTCAACGCACCGTGGCTCATGAGCTCAGAGTCGCCGCCAGCGACGGCCGTCGAGCAACAGCCCGTTGGCCTCCACCGGACCCTCGGAGCCCGCCTCGTACTGTGGAATCGGCGAAGTGCGGTCCTCGTGCCACGCCGCGATGATCGGATCGATGATGCCCCACAGGGCCTCGATCTCGTCGTTGCGGGTGAACAGCGTGGCGTCCCCGCGCATCGCGTCGAGAATGAGGCGCTCGTAGGCCTCGGGCGACTCCGACATGAACGAGGTGCCGTACCGGAACTCCATGTTGACGGGACGGATCCGCATCGTCGGGCCTGGAATCTTTGCGCCCAGTGACACCGAGACCCCCTCGTCGGGTTGGACGGTCAGGATCACCTGGTTGGCCTGAACGCCGACCGACCCCTTGCTCTGGAAGGCGAGGTGCGGCACCGGCTTGAGGGCCACGGCGATCTCTGTCACCTTCCGGGCCAGGCGCTTGCCGGTCCGCAAGTAGAACGGCACCCCCGCCCACCGCCAGTTCGAGACGTGTAGGCGCAGCGCGGCGTAAGTCTCGGTGCGAGAGTCGGGTGCCACGCCTTCCTCCTCCCGGTAGCCGGGGACTCTGGTGCCGCCGACGACTCCGGGGCCGTACTGCGCCCGGACCGCCATCGACGGAACCTCTGCGGGGGACGGCGGCACGATCGCCTCGAGTACCTTCAGCTTCTCGTCTCGCAGGCGGTTGGCTTCGAACGTCGCCGGCGGCTCCATGGTCAGCAGCGCCAGCAACTGCATCATGTGGTTCTGAACGAGATCGCGCAGCGCACCGGCGCCCTCGTAGTACCCGGCACGGCCCTCGATTCCGATGTCTTCGGCCGCGGTGATCTGAACGTTGTCGATGAAGTTACGGTTCCACACGGGCTCGAACAACGCATTCGCGAACCGCAGCGCCATCAGGTTCTGGACGGTCTCCTTGCCGAGGTAGTGATCGATCCGGTAGACCTGCGATTCGTCGAACTCGCTGAGTACCTCGGCGTTGAGCTCGCGTGCCGAGGCGAGGTCATAGCCGAACGGCTTTTCGATGACGATCCGGGTCTGCGTGTCCTCGGTGTGATTCAGCCCGGCGTCGCCGAGCTTGCCGGCAATCACAGGGAAGAACTCCGGCGCCGTCGAGAGGTAGAAGACGCGGTTGAGACGCTCACCGGCCATCTCGTCGAACTCGGCAAGCGTGTGGTCGAGCTTGCCGTAGACCTCCTCATCGTCGAACGATCCGGACAGGTACCGCATGTCGCACAGCAGGCCGTGGAGCACGTCGGGATCGGGCCGCCGGCGCGAGAAGCGCTCGATCGACTCGCGCGCCATCTCGCGGAAATCGTCGTGTGACATTTCCCTGCGGGACACGCCGATCAGCTCGAAGCGCTCCGGCAGCGCTCCCTCGTGCGCCAGGTTGTACAGCGCGGGCAACAGCTTCCGGTGTGCGAGATCGCCGGTGGCGCCGAAGATCACCAGCGACGTCGGATGTACGGGGAGTCGCTCGAGGCCTTCGACGAGAGGGTTCTCGGAGCTTTCGTCCTCGACCGCTGTTGCCATCAGCTCGTCGTGCTCATCGACCCATGACCGCCCTGCCTAGCTCGGCGACCCGGTGCGCTGTGATCCCGAAGTGGTCGTAGACATCCTTCGCTGGTCCGGATGCGCCGAACGTCTCCATCCCCACGAACGCGCCTTCCGGCCCGATCCACTTGTCCCAGCCGAACGGGCTCGCGGCCTCGACCGCAACCCGCGCCCGGCACGAGGCGGGAAGCACCTGCTCACGGTAGGCCTCGTCCGCATGGGTGAAGTTCTCCATGCAGGGCATGCTCACGACGCGTACGCGCACGCCGTCGAGCAGGTCCGCGGCCTCCAGGCATAGCGAAACCTCGGAACCGGTACCGATCAGAATCAACTCCGGGGCGCCGTCCTCGGAGTCTCGCAGCACGTACGCCCCGCGCTCGATCGCGTCGTCAGGGATCACGTCCGGATCGAGGATCGGGAGGTTCTGGCGGGTGAGTGCAAACGCCGTCGGGCCATCGTCGTTGCGCAACGCGAACCGCCACGCGAGTGCGGTCTCATTCGCGTCGGCAGGTCTCACCATGGTCAGCGTCGGCATCGCGCGCAACCCGGCGAGCTGCTCGATCGGTTGGTGCGTCGGGCCGTCCTCACCCAACCCGATCGAGTCGTGGGTGTAGACCCAGATGGCGTGTAGCTTCATCAACGCGGACAGCCGCAGCGCGCCACGCATGTAGTCCGAGAACGTGAAGAACGTAGCTCCGAATGCGCGAAAGCCGTGAAGATTCAGGCCGTTGACGATCGCGCCCATCCCGTGCTCCCGCACGCCAAAGCGCAGATTGCGCCCGCCGTAGGTTCCCTTCTCGACGTCGCCCCCGTCGACGATGTCGGTGTTCGTCGACGTCGCCAGGTCGGCGGAGCCGCCGATCAGGTACGGGACGGACGCGGCCGCCCACTGGATCACCTCGCCGGACGCCTTCCGGGTGGCGATCGGAGCATCGGCGGGATCGAAGCGGGGCAGGTCCCGATCCCACCCCTCGGGCATCCCACCGGCGGCGATCATCTCGAGCTCCTTTGCCTTCTCGGGGAAGGCCTCACGGTATGCCCGGAAGCGATCGTCCCACTCCCCCTCCAGCTCGCGGCCTCGTTCGCAGCATCGCCGGAAGTGCGCGAGCGCCTCGTCGGGCACGTAGAAGTGCTTGTCGGGATCCCAGCCGTAGGCCTCCTTCGTGAGCCGGACCTCGTCCTCACCGAGCGGTGAGCCGTGGGCGCTCGAGGTGTCCTGCTTGTGCGGGCTGCCATAGCCGATGTGGGAGCGGACGATGATCAGCGAGGGCCGATCTTCGACCGCCATCGCGGCGCGCGTCGCCTGTTCGAGGCGCTCGAGCGACAGATCCTCGCCCACGTTCTGAACGTGCCACTCGTACGCCTCATAGCGTTTCCCCACATCCTCCGAGAACGACTGCGAGGTCGGTCCCGCGAGCTGGATCTTGTTGTCGTCATAGAAGACGATCAGGTGCCCGAGTCCGAGGTGCCCCCCGAGCGAGGACGCCTCGGAGGCAACGCCCTCCTGCATATCGCCATCGGAGGCGATCACGAACGTGTAGTGATTGACGATCTCGTGCTCGTCCGTGTTGAAGCGGGCGGCGAGCATCCGCTCGGCGAGCGCGAACCCAACCGACATCGAGAGCCCCTGGCCGAGTGGTCCGGTCGTGGCCTCGATGCCGGGCGAGTCCCAAAACTCGGGATGGCCGGGCGTCGGAGAGCCGACCTGGCGGAAGTTCTTGATGTCCTCGAGCGTCATCGGATAGCCGGTGAGGTAGAGCGTCGAGTACAGGAGCATCGACGCGTGGCCGGCCGAGAGGATGAAGCGGTCCCGATCTATCCACTTCGGATTTGACGGGTTGTGGTGCATCACACGCGTGTAGAGCATGTATGCCAACGGGGCCAATGCCATCGGAGTGCCGGGATGCCCCGAGTTGGCCTTCTGCACGGCATCCATCGACAGCGTGCGGATCGTGTTCACGCACAGCTCGTCAAGTGTGGTTGTGGCGGTCTCGGTCGCGGTCATCGGAACGGGACGGTGCGAGCGAAGGGGGCCACTACGCGGAGCATAGACACAACGGGAACCTCCTAAACGGCGGGCTTGTGAACGTGAGGTTGAACGGACGCCCTCTCATCCGAACAACACCCCGAGTCGTGCGTACTCGTCCACCGGGACGGTCCTCAGCTCGAGAACCGCATCGGCGAGGGGCACGAGTTCGATCCGGGTGGCGCGAAGCGCCGTCATCATCCCCCATGCGCCCTCGTGGGCGGCGTCGATCGCCGCGAGCCCGAAGCGTGTCGCCAGCACGCGGTCGAACGCGGTCGGCGTGCCACCGCGCTGGACGTGACCGAGCACCGTCGCGCGGGTCTCGAAACCTGTCCGCCGCTCGATCTCCTCCTCGAGGCGGTGGCCGATGCCGCCAAGGCGTGGATGCCCGAACTCGTCGAGCCGCCCCGCCGAGACGCTCATCGTGCCCTCCTTCGGCGTTGCGCCCTCGGCCGCCACGACGATCGAGAACGGACGGCCACGTCCGTGACGACGTTGGATCAGGCGACAGACCTCGTCGATATCGAACGGGATCTCGGGGATCAGGATGACGTCGGCGCCGCCCGCGACACCCGCGTGCAGCGCGATCCAGCCGGCGTGGCGCCCCATCACCTCGACCACGAGGATCCGGTGGTGGCTCTCGGCCGTGGTGTGGAGCCGGTCGATCGCTTCGCTGGCGACGTGCAGCGCGGTGTCGAATCCGAACGTGACGTCGGTGGCGCCGAGGTCGTTGTCGATCGTCTTCGGGACGCCGATCACGTTGACTCCCTCGGCGTGCAGCCGCTGAGCCGCCCCGAGCGTGTCCTCTCCGCCGATCGTGATCAAGCCGTCAAGGCCGTTTTGCCGGATGGTCTCGTGGATCAGCTGCACCCCCTCTTCGCGCTTGAACGGGTTTGTCCGCGAGCTGCCCAGGATCGTGCCGCCGCGAGGCAGGATTCCCCGCGTGGACTCCATCGTCAGCTGTTCGAAGGAGCCCTCGAGAACGCCCTTCCAGCCGTCGCGAAAGCCGACCAGCTCATCGTCGTAGGCGTCGATCCCCTTACGCACAATCGCACGGATGACCGCGTTCAAGCCGGGGCAATCGCCGCCACCGGTAAGCAGCCCGAGGCGCATGGGCGCGAATCCTATTCGGCGCGCGCGGTCTGAACTTGTTACGCGGTTGTAGGATCAACTGAGGATGCGGGCGCGGCGAAATCGGTTGCTGTTGTTCGGCGCCGGCGGGCTGGCTGCGGCCGTCGCGGCGGCCGCCGCGATCGAGCGAAGGCACCTGAGACGCGTCGCCTCCGATCCAGAAGACGCCGCGCTGCGCACGCCTCCACATGGGCGTCCGTTGGAGGTCTCCTCCGCCGACGGAACGCGATTGCACGCAGAGGTATTCGGCCGCGGAGACGCGCAAACCATCGTTCTCTCACATGGCTGGACGGAGTCGATTGCGTATTGGACCTACGCGATCCGCGATCTCGGTGACCGCTTCCGGCTCGTCGCGTACGACCTCAGAGGTCACGGTGAGAGCGAGCCCGCTAGCGGAGCGGATTACTCGATTGCGAGGTTCGGTGAGGATCTGGAGGCCGTGCTCGAGGCCTCGCTTCCGGACGGAGAGCGGGCGGTCGTGGTGGGCCACTCGCTCGGCGCGATGTCAATTGCGGCATGGGCCGAGCACCACGACGTGGAGCGACGGGTCAGCGCGGTCGCGCTGCTGAACGCGGGCGTCGGCGATCTGATCGCCGAGTCCCTCCTGATCCCTGTCCCTCGGATCGCACAGCTGCTCAATCGGACGCTGCCACCGTCGCGGCTCGTCGGCTCGCGCGCGCCGCTCCCGCGCTTCTCGACCCCGCTCAGCGATGCCATGGTCCGCTACATCGCGTTCGGACCGGTCGCATCCCCTGCTCAGGTCGCCTTCTACGAGCGCATGCTGATCGCCTGTCCCCCCGACGTCCGGGCTGACGTCGGGATAACGCTGTCCGCGCTCGAGCTGCACCAAGCACTGCCGCGGCTGACCGTGCCCGCGATCGTGCTTGCGGGCGCTGAGGACCGGCTGACCCCGCCGTCCCACGCCGAACGGATCGCTCGCGAACTTCCCCACCTGCGGCAGCTGATCGTGCTGCCGGACACCGGCCACATGGCGCCACTCGAGCGGCCGCGCGAGGTCAGCGAGGCGATAGCCGCGCTGGCCGCCGACGTTCGCTCCGGGAGGACCGTAGTAGCCGCCTCAACGCGGTCTTGAAATCATCGCCGGATGGTCCGCCTTCGGGCTCACATCCGCACGGCGGTTCACGACGGTCGTAACCGGTACCGCTCGGCTTTCCAACCGATCCTGCTCGCGTCGATCGCCGCCGCGATCGCGTGGCTGATCGCCCACCGCGTCCTGGGTCACCCCGAGCCTTTCTTCGCGCCGATCCCCGCCGCGATCGCAATCAGCACGAGCCGGATCCAGCGCAGCAGGCGAACCGTTCAGCTGGTCGGTGGCGTGCTTCTGGGGATAGCGATTGGAGAGGTCCTGGCGGCAGCGATCGGCACGAACACCGTCGCGCTGGCGGTGATCGTGTTCGTGACCATGAGCGTGGCCGTGCTGGCCGGTGGCGGATTTGTCGGAGAAGGAATGATCTTCTCCAATCAGGCCGCCGCCTCCGCGATCCTCGTCGTGACGCTCCACCGACACGGGACCGGATCTGAGCGTGCCGTCGACGCGATCGTCGGCGGCGCGGTGGCGTTCGTCCTCGGGGTCGTGATGTTCCCAGCGGAGCCCCGGTCCATGCTCGAAGCCGCGGAGAACTCGGTTCTCCGTGTGCTGGCGCGGACGCTCGGGCGGACGGCGATCGAAGGCGCGGGGCAGCGTGGGGAGCACGACTGGGCGCTGGCGGCGAGCTACGAGATCCACCAGCGGCTCGCGCGGCTCGCGCGGGCGCGGTCGACGGCACGCGCAAACGTCCGTATCGCTCCCCGTCGCTGGGGCATGCGCGAGCCCATCGATGCCGAGATCCACCGCACGGCCCAGCTCGACCTGCTCGCCAACGCCGTCCTGGGACTGGTGCGCGCGGCCACCGCGGAGACCGAGCCGCTGCCGGAGGCGCTCGATCATCAGATCGCGGGACTGAGCATCGCACTGGGGCGGCTCGCCGAAGCCGCTCGTCCGTGGCCTGCGGACATGCTCCAGCAGGTGAGCGCGATCTCAACCGAAACGATCGCGTACGCGGCGCGGTTGCGGGGCGATCGGGGGGCGACCACCACTGCGATCCTCGGCGCGACCGGCGCCGATCTCGCTGAGCTGATCGAACCGCGTCGCTGACCAACGTGATGGCACCCGGCGCCGCTCCGTGACAGAGTTCGGAGCGGTGAGCGCCGGAGCAGTCTGTAGCGTGCTGCAGGAGGATCCCGATCTGGCGGAGGCGGTTCCCGAGGATCGTCGCGATCAGGCGATCAGTGAGCTGTCCGCGGGAGAGATCCGCCTGCCCGCCGGTCCGTGGTCCGGAGAGCGCTTGGCGGCGATCCATGGCGGCATCGGCTTGCTGATGCTCAAGGGCCTGATGATCCGCCGGGTGGGCCTCGAAGGTCGTTACGGCGCCGAGCTGCTGGGCGAATCCGACATCCTGAGGCCCTGGCAGGGAGAGGACGGAGGCTCCGCGACGCTTCCCACGACCACGGGCTGGTCGGTGCTCGCGCCGACCCGGATCGCGGTGCTCGACGCCCAGTTCGCCCGGCAGATGTGTCGCTACCCCGAGCTCGTCGGCAGGCTGGTCGCGCGGGCGCTACAGCGCTCGCGGCACCTCGCCGTGAACATGGCGATTGTCCATCAGGCGCGTGTCGACATCCGTCTGCACATGCTGATGTGGCACCTGGCGGGCCGTTGGGGCCGGGTGCGCAGCGACGGGACGATGCTGCCTGTGCGTCTGACCCACGCCTCGCTCGCGGACCTCGTGGCGGCCCGCCGGCCCACGGTCACGAGCGCGCTGTCGGACCTCGGCCGCCGCGGTGTGCTTCGGTTGCTCGACGATGGATGGCTGCTGGTGGGCGACCCGCCGGGCGAGCTGCTCGACGTCGCCTCGATGGCGATGGAGAGAATTGGTTAGCCTCTCGCCGTTCGGAGGAGCAGGCCTTGCACATCGACCCGTACATCGTTCTCGGAAGCGCGATCGTCGGATTGCTGGTAGGCATGACCGGCGCGGGCGGCGGCGCGCTCATGACCCCCATGCTGATCCTGCTCTTCGGCGTAACGCCCTCGGCCGCGATCTCCAGCGACCTCGTCGCCGCAGTCGTCATGCGCCCAATCGGCGCGGCCGTGCACCTGCGCGCCGGAACGGTCAATCGCGGCCTCGTACGGTGGATGGTGTTGGGTTCGGTTCCGGCCGCGTTCCTCGGGACGTATCTCCTGCACCTGATGGGCGACTCGAAGTCCGCCCAGAGCAACATCGAGCAAGCGCTCGGCATCGCACTGCTGGTCGGGGCGGCGGCGATGGTGCTGCGGTATGCGCTGGATCGGTACACCGGGCAGAAGCGCCTGGGGCTTGTCACGACCGTCGAGCCACGTCCGTTGCTGACCGTGGCCATCGGCGTGATCGGAGGACTGATCGTGGGGCTGACCTCCGTCGGCTCGGGCTCGTTGATGATCGTCCTGATGCTGTTCGCCTACCCGATGATCGGCGCCAACCAGCTGGTCGGGACAGATCTCACCCAGGCCGTCCCCCTGACGCTAGCCGCGGCGCTTGGAGCGCTGATCTTCGGCCACGTCGACTTCGGCGTGACCGGCTCGCTGATCATCGGCAGCGTCCCCGCGGTGCTGGTCGGCTCGCTGCTGTCCTCGACGATCCCCGACCGCTACGTTCGCCCGGCGATCGCGTTCGTGATCTTCGCCAGCGGGCTGAAATACGTTGGCATCGCGACGACCGCGCTCGGATGGATCCTGTGTGGAACCCTGCTGGCCGCCGCAACGCTGTGGGTGGTGTATGCGCGGCCGTTCAGCCGCGTCCTTGCACAGCAGGCGCCCGGGCGAGCGCACGCGGCGGACGAGGCGACGCCCGATGCATTGCTCGTGCAGGATCAGCGCCGCTGATCCGGAGGCCGGCGGCGGTCAAGCGGCAGGACCGCTTCGAGCCAGTACCGGACCGCCGCCCTGACTGCGCCGGGGTCCTTCCGCAAGCTGTGGTCCCCCTGCACCTTCGCCACCGTACGACCGGGCGCCGCCGGCGGCATTCCGAACGGATCGCGCTCTCCCTGGACGACGAGCGTCGGGACAGTGACCTGATCGAGCTCGTCGATCCGTGTCGGCCGGGGACCGGCGCGGCGCGGAGGCTGTAGCGGGAAGGCCAGGCACAGCACCGCCAAAGCGCCGGAACTCGCCGCCGTCCGGCAGGCGACGCGTGCTCCCATAGAGCGTCCGCCGACGATCATGTCCAGTTCCACCAGGGTTCCGGCGCGCAGCCCCTCGATTACCGCCTGCCACGCCACGTCGAGCTGCTTGGCGGGAGCGGGGGCGCGCCGGCCAGCCACCCGGTACGGCTGCTCAACCAGCGCCACGGTCAGGCCCTGCTCGAGGCCGACGTCCCTCGCGGCGCTGAGATCGGGCGCGCCGACGCCGCCGCCCGCCCCGTGGCCCAGCACGAGCGCGCCCCGCGGGCGGGCCACTGGATGGAGGTGGACGCGGGCCGGCCCGTGGGGAGTTGGGACTTCAAATGTGTGGTTCGTTTCGGTCATATGCCGCCCTTTGTTATGGGGGCGTGTGATTCGGCTGAGGATCTGCCGAGCCGCCTGATTTCGACCGTTTAATTTGACTGAATCCTCCGGGCCAGGGAGTCCAAGCTGATCCTCCGATCGTTCACGCCCCCCGTGCTGCCCTCCGCCGCGCATCTGCACTTGCTGCTTGGACTGCTGTTGGCGCTCCTCTCGGCAGCCGCGATCAATCTCGGCTTCCTGCTCCAGCACCGAGGCCTGCGCGACGGGCTCCCCGAGGAGGCGGGCGCGTGGCGACTCCTGAGGGCCGGCTTCCGGAGCCGAGCGTGGCTCTCCGGCCAGGCCCTGGGAACGATCGGCTTTGCCGTCCAGATCACGGCCGTGGCGATCGCGCCGTTGTCGCTCGTTCAGGCCTTCGCCGCGGGCGGGCTCGCCGTATCGGTCCCGCTCGCGGCGGGCCTGTTTGGCCATCGCATCGGGCGCGACCAGGTGATCGCGATCCTCTTGGTCGCCGCCAGCCTGGCATCGCTGCCGATCGGATTATCAGGATCGAGCGACCGTGTTCGCGCGATGACGCTGATCGGGGCAGTACTCGTCGTCGGCATCGTCGCCACTGGGCTCGCGCTCCGGCGCTCGCCGACGCTACGCGCCATCGCCGCCGGTTTGTTCTACGGCGTCGCCGACGCCGCGATCAAAACGATCTCCGTCCGGTGGGGTAGCCATGGCGTCGGCGCGCTGCTGTCGGGCTGGACGTTGCTGGCGGCGACGGCGACGTTCGCGGGGTTCCTGGCCTTCCAGGCCGCGCTGCGGACCGGCAGCGCAGTCCCCGCGATCTCGCTGATGAACGCGTTCGCGGCCCTGGTCGCGCTCGCCTGCGGCGTGTTCGGGTTTGGCGAATCGCTCGGCACCAACCCCACGGGCGTGGCGATCCACCTACTCGCGGTCGCCGTCGTCCTGGGGTGCGTGCCCGTCCTGGCCAGGGCACAGGCCGAGATCGCCGAGCTCGCTGAGCGCGATCAGCCTGGTCCGGATCGTTCTACATCGCGGCATAGAGCCGGGCGGACCCCGGCGTTCACGAGCGCGAGCCGAGTACCAGGTCCGAGGCGCGTTCGGCGATCATCAATGTGGGGGCGTGTGTGTTGCCCGACGTGATCCGCGGCATCACGGACGCGTCGACGACCCGCAGCGCGTCGACGCCATGCACCCGAAGCTCGGGATCGACCACACCGTCCTCGGGCGATCCGATCCGGCACGTGCAGGTCGGGTGGTACTCGTGCTCGCACGTCGCCCGCAACCATGCGGTGAGCTCGTCCCGGGTGCGCAGCGTCGACGAAGGGTTGAGCTCCTCGACGACGTGCCTGCTGAACGGCGGCTTGGCCGCGATCTCCCGCGCCAGCTCGAGCGCTCGGAGCATCGCGTCGATCTCCCCGTTCGAGGTGAGCATGTTGTTGAGGATCCGGGGATGGTCGGCTGGGTCGGCCGAACGGAGCCGCACGCTCCCGCGGCTCGACGGTCTGATCAGGACCGGCCCGATGGTGAGCCCCGGCGCCCCACTCTTGCGGAAGCCGTGCTCCCAGTAGTAGACGGGGCCGAACACCAGCTGGAAGTCAGGAGCCGGCAGCGAGGCGTCGGATCGCCAGTGAAGCGCCGCCTCGGCGACGTTCGACGAGAGTTTGCCGCGACCCTGGAGCAGCCACGGAAGCAGGTACTTTGGGGCCGCCGCGTCGTCGAGCGTGTCCGCGGTCGCGCACCGCAGGTTCACGAGCGCCATCGGATGCTCCTGAAGATGGGCGCCGACGTTCGGCTGGTCGACACGAACCTCGATGCCGTGCTCACGCAGATGGTCGGCCGGTCCGACCCCTGAGAGCATCAGCAGCTGCGGCGAGCCGTACGCGCCGGCGGCGAGGATCACCTCCCGCTCGACACGGGCGGTTTGCGAGTTGCCGTTCTGCTCGTACTCGGCCGCCACCGCACGACCGTCCTCGATCACGATCCGGCGCACGTGGGCGCCGGAGACGACCGTCAGGTTGGCTCGCTTCCGCGCCGGTGCGAGGAACGCGTCCGCGGCGCTCCAGCGCCGGCCACCGCGGGTCGTGGTCTGCACCAAGACGCCGCCGTCCTGCTGGGCTCCGTTGCAGTCGGCGATTCGCTGAATGCCAACCGCGGCGGCCGAGTCCAGGAATGGCTCCCAGTGGGTGGATAGCCATCGTTTGCTGGTCACGTGCTGCTCGCCGCCGACCCCGTGGTAGGAGTCGTGGAACTCGGCGTTGTCCTCGGAGCGTTTGAAGTACGGCAGCACTTCGTCGTAGCTCCAGCCGGTTGCTCCGTCCTGGGCCCAGCCGTCGTAGTCGGCCCGGTTGCCGCGGACGTACATCATCGCGTTCATCGACGAGGAGCCACCGAGCATGCGACCGCGTGGCAAGTACAGGCGGCGCCCGAACAGCGCGGGCTCGGGCTCGGAAAGGTAGTTCCAGTCGCGCGGGCTCTGGAAGAGCGTCGAGAAGGCGGCCGGCGCCTTGACCCCGAGATGCCGGGCGCTCCCGCCCGACTCCAGCAGCGCGACGCTCGCGCCGGCGGCGCTCAGCCGGTTGGCGAGCACGCATCCGGCCGAGCCGGCGCCGATGATCACGTAGTCGTACGAGGACATACCCGTTGTGCACGCCATCCTACGGGGTGCGGTTTGGCCCCACGGGCACGCACAAAAAAGAGGGGCCCGGTCACACCGGGCCCCTCACTAATGATTCTTCGACTAGCCCTAGAAGTTCTTCATCACCTGGATGAAGCTCGGTCCAACCGAACCGAGACCGGTCAGGCTGTCGAATCCCTTCTTGGCGGTCAACGTGACCTTCCGCGATGCACAGTTGCCCGTGGCGTCGCAGTAGACCTCCTTGCCGGCGTAGCTGATCGCGCGGAGGCTGACGTTGAAGCCGTCCGACTTGTCAACCGTGTTCGCGTAGTCGACGCGAACGACGCTGGCCGCGTTCGGATCGGTCGGGGGCACTATGTCATTGAACGTCCCCGGGTCGGCCTTGTACGCCTTGTACAGGGCCGGGTTGAGGAAGCCCAACGGCGTGCCCGCGACCTGGTCGGCGTCCGCGATGACGCCAGCGAGCAGCGGCGATGCGAGGCTCGTGCCACCCTCCTTGAACTGGTCGTAGTAGACGCCGTCCGGGAACGTTTGCGTCAACCCGATCAGCATCCCGCTCTGGGCGTCGGCGTCCATCGAGATGTCCGGCTCGACCCGCAGCGGCACGGGCCCGAACAACGCCTCGTTACGCAACGCGAGCGCCGCGGGCACCACGGGAGCCTGGTAATACGGCTGCGTGTAGGTGTAGCTCGTGCCACCACCGCCTCCCGCCTGCCAGGCGAGCGGGCCTGCGGGAGTCGTGGCCGAACCGCAGTTGGTCGTCGCCACGCCGACGCACATCGGCAGCTTCGCGGTCGACCAGCCGTACTCGGCCAGGCGGGCGTTGCCGCTGCCAACTTCAAGCGTGGTGCCGCCGACCGCGGTGACGAACGGACTCGTCGGCGGATAGTCCGGAGCTGTGAGTCCGAAGTCCGCGAAGTTGTCCCCGTCGTCGCCGCTCGAGAACAGGACGCTCACGCCGGTCGTTCCGGCGAGCATGAACGTGTCGTCGAACGCGGTCTTCGTCGCCGCGTCGGTCAACAGGTCACCGACGTCGTCGCCCCACGAGTCGCTCACCACCGACGCGCCGCTGGTGACGGCGGTCGTCAGAGCTGCCAGCAGGCTGCTGTCAAAGCAGTCCTGGGCACCGACG
The DNA here is from genome assembly GCA_963810015.1 of uncultured Solirubrobacterales bacterium. Lineage (GTDB taxonomy): Bacteria > Actinomycetota > Thermoleophilia > Solirubrobacterales > Solirubrobacteraceae > Palsa-465. Next base: position 239,495 of record CAWEMC010000017.1, on the reverse strand, counting down.
AACTGGATGTTCGCGCCCGTCGCCATCGAGTGCGACGACTCGACGTCGAGCGCCTGCTCGTCAAACCACCCACTCGCGCCACACGCGTCCTCCTGATCGACGGTGGGCGGCGAGATGTTCGTGAACTGCGAGGTCACGAGCGGATGATTCGGGTCGTTGATCCGGAAGTACGTCTGCGCGTCCGACAGAAGCGTCGGCGAGTCGTACGCGTCAACGATCGCGAGCGTGACACCGGTTCCGTTCTGCTTGCCCGACGTGCTCATTCCGTAGCCGGCGCGCAGCTGAGCGGGCTTGTAGCCGCAGATGTCATACGCCTGCGGGCTCTCGAACGGTGCATAGAGCGACGGATTGTCGATGGCGTCAGTCTTCTGGCCCCAGAACGAGGAGCACGGCTGCGGGTTGCGGAAGCCGGCCGGCGGGGCCGGTTCCTGCCCCGGTTGTGCCGCGCTGGTGCTGGGAGCCGAAGCCCCGTTGGTCAGCGACGTCGTGGCAATGTTCTCGTTAACGCCGACGACGCCTGAGACGAGTCCCGCAATCGAAGAAGGAATCGACAGTGGGCTGTTCGCGAGGCGCACTTTCTTGCCAGCTACCTGGTAGTAACCAAGACTAGTGGAGAACGACTTCTCCACCTGCGCGGCAGTGCCCTCGGCGGATACGAACAGGCGGTCCTTGGCGACCGCGCCGACGGAGAAGCCTTGCTGCCCGAGCCATGCCTTGGCGGCCTTGACCGAAGCGTTGGTGGGGCTGTACTTGGCGATCCACTGCGCAGTGGTCAAGTAGTGGTGATACCGGGAAGACCCGGGCTTGGAGACCGCGCGGAGGGCCGCTTGGGCTCCGCTTGCGTTGCGCAGGTTCAGCACAAGGTCGAAGCTCACGGAGCTCCCCGCGGCGACCGAGCCTTGCGACACGGTCCGAGCTGCGGCGGGGGCCTCTGAGCCGTTGAGCGCCGTGCGCGCTGACGTAGCAGCGCCGGCAACGGAAATGCCGCCGGCGAGCTGGCTCGCTCCGACGACAAGGCCCACTGATGCCAGTGATGCCCACAATCGAACAGACTTCATACATCTCTCCTCTCTGGGGACGACGAGTGCGCCCGTAGGCGCCATGCACCGTTCCTGCAACCAGGAACGACGGTTGCCCATCCACCTTCTCCTCTCCTTGGAGGTCCTCTGCCCAGGAAACATATACCGGCGCCGCTAGCTGGCGCAAACGCCATGCGTCAGCGTCCTTACCATTCGAGGCGATCGCCGGTGGCGCGGAGCCGCTGATGGGATCCTTGGTCGAAGGATGTGCGCGTCTGCCAACAGTGACGTGATCGTCGTCGGGCTCGGCGCGATGGGCAGCGCAACCTGCTACCAGCTGGCCGCTCGGGGCGTGTCGGTGATCGGCATCGACCAGTACGAGCCACCGCATCCATACGGCTCGACGCACGGTGAGACGCGCATTACCAGGCTGGCGATCGGCGAGGGCGATGACTACGTGCCGCTCGTCCGCCGTTCGCACGAGCTGTGGCGCGAGATCGAACAGCTGACCGGCGCTCAGCTGCTGACCCGCACTGGCGGCATCATCCTCGGCCACGGCGACGGTCCCTTTCTGCGCCGGACTCGCGGCTCGGCGCGCCGGTTCGGGATCGACCACGAGAATCTGAGCAACCGTGATGTCCAGGCGCGTTTTCCGATGTTCGCCGTGGATGATCAGACCGAGGGCTATTACGAGCCGGGGGCCGGATACGTCCGGCCCGAGTCGGCGGTACGTGCCCAGCTGGAGCTGGCGCGCTCTCACGGCGCGCAACTGAAGGTCGGTGAGCGCGTCGAAAGATGGACGGCGTCAGCCGCCGGCGTGAGCGTCCAGACAGCCGCCGGCACTTACAGCGCCGGAGGGTTGGTGCTGTGCGCCGGCGCCTGGATCCCCGACCTGTACCCGGAAGGCAGTGACATCTTCGCGATCTACCGCCAGCTCCTGTTCTGGTTTCCCATCCGCGAGCGATACGAGGAGCTTCGCGACATGCCGGTATTCGTCTGGGAGTTCGCGGCTCCTCAAGACGCCATCACCCACCTCGTCGGGTTCTACGGTTTTCCCGCGATCGACGGGCCCGCCGGCGGCGTGAAGCTGGCCACGGAGTCATACGAGCGAACGACGAGCGCGGCGCGCAAACCGCAACCCGCGACGCGCCACGAAATCGAAGCGATGTACAGGCGTTATGTCGAGTCGCGTCTCCCGTGGCTGGGCGCAGAGCCGCTACGGACAATTCCTTGTCTGTACACGACCGTGCGCCAGAGCCGGTTCGTGATCGACCGTCACCCCGACCATGACGCCGTCCTGATCGTCTCCCCGTGCTCCGGGCACGGCTTCAAGCACTCGGCCGCGATCGGTGAGTCGGTGGCGCAGCTCTTGATCGACCGCGCCACCGACATCGACCTGCGTCCATTCACACTCTCTCAGGTGTGAGTTTCACCTTGACTGTCGAGCCAGAAAGCGACAGTTCATCGCGAACGTCACTGACAGTCACTTACGCGTATCTCAGGCCGCGGTCAGCTCGCGCTCAGCGCGGAGCCAGTTTCCGAGCTCGTCGCTCACGCCCTCGTCGACGTGGATGAAGTACGCGCGCTCCGAGATCTCGTGGTGGGTCGGCACGGAGCGCCTGGTCTTGGGCTTGCGGGTACTTCCGCGCTTCTTGACGGGCTTGGCGGTCTTCTCGGTCACGATCTATCTCCTGGTCTGAGTCATTGAGTGTCCGCGTGCCTGCCTGCGGCACGCGGGCTTTGTCTTCGACGCGCGCGTGGGCAGCCCTGCCGATGCGCCGTTCCGAGCAGTTGTCGGCCGGATAGAGTCAGACCATGAGCGTCAAGCGCGGAATCTTCGTGGCGCCGTTCGACGAGCTCGTCGATCCGCGTCTGATGGCCGACTTGGCGCGAACGGCGGAGTCTCGAGGCTGGGACGGTTTCTTCATCTGGGACCACGTCAAATACCGGCCGCCGGTCGAGGCCGTTGCCGACCCCTGGGTGACGCTGGCGGCGATCGCGTACACGACCGAACAGCTGCGACTCGGCCCGCTGGTCACCCCCTTGTCGCGCCGGCGGGTCCACCGTCTGGCTCGCGAGACCGTGACGCTCGATCACCTGAGCCGCGGGCGCTTGACGCTCGGGGTTGGCCTTGGGGCCAGCAGCACCGGCGAACTCGAGCCGTTTGGCGAGGTGGTCGATCCGCGCGAGCGCGCGCGACTCCTCGACGAGGGTCTGGACAGGCTGAGCGCGTACTGGGGGGGTGAATTTAACCCGCTCCCGGTCCAGCGGCCGAGAATCCCGGTGTGGGTCGCCGCGCGCTGGCCAAACCGGCGCCCCGTCCGGCGAGCGGCACGTTGGGACGGCCTGTTCCCGATCGAGATGCCCGAGCCGGCCTCGCTGGCGACGCTCGTCGATGAGGTTCGGGACCTGCGGGGAGGTAATACCGACGGGTTCGACTTCATCGCCGAGATCTCGCCGGGTGCGGTCGTCGGCCCCTGGGAAGAAGCCGGCGCCACGTGGGTCCTCACGGGCTCCGGCGCTCAGCCACGCGAGTCCGAAGTCCGCGACGTGATCGAAGCCGGGCCGCGCTAGCCACAGATGCCGTTCGGCGGGGTCAAAGGCGAGCGGCTTCGGCCGATTCGGCGGGCGTGCCGCGCTCGAGGAGTTCACCGAGCTGCGATTGATCTCGGTCCAGGAACTCGCGCGGGACTATCCGATCTGACCGAGTCGCCTGGCCGCGTGCACCGCTTCGGCGAGCTCGCGCACCCCGGCCCGGATGGCGGGCTCGGGCATCTGCGCGTAGCCGAGCACGAGCGCCGGCGGCGAGCCCGCCGCGCGGTGCCGGAACTCGCCCATCGCCTCTATCTCCACGCGACGGGAGCGGGCCTCGTCGCAGATCGCCCGCTCGTCGTCGCCATCACTCAGCTCGACCATCACGTGCAGCCCGGCGGCGGCGCCGCATACCGTGGCCTCGGGGAGCGCTTCCGCTAGCGCCTCGACGAGCGCGTCGCGCCGGCGGCGATAGCGGGCGCGCATGCGGCGCAGGTGCCGGTCGAGTTCGCCCCGGTCAAGAAAGTCGGCCAGCGCCTGCTGCTCGATCCGCGCCGTCCCCCGGTCCGCGAGCACCTTCTCCTCCGTGACCGCGTCGAGCAGCGTCGGCGGGACGACGAGCCATCCGAGCCGGAGCGCCGGAGCCAGCGTCTTGCTGACCGACCCCGCATACACCACGCGATCGGGGTCAAGGCCCTGGAGGGCGCCGATCGCCGCGCGGTCATAGCGGTACTCGGCGTCGTAGTCGTCCTCGACCGCGACGGCTCCCGCTCGCCGTAGCCATGCGAGCAGGGCCTCTCGCCGCTCACCGGTGAGGACGACGCCGGTTGGATGCTGGTGCGCGGGTGTCAGCACCACCGCATCGGCATCGGCCCGTTGCAGCTCGTCCAGCCGGATTCCCTCGGCGTCGATCGCGACCCGGATCGGCTCGAGGCCGGCGCGGACAGCGACCATCGCGTCCTCGGGGTTGCTCGGGTCCTCGAGCGCCACCCGGCGCGCGCCGGCCGTCGCGAGCGCGCGACACACCAGACCGAGGCCCTGCGTGTAGCCGCTGGTCACGACCACCCGGTCGGGATCCGCGATGACGCCGCGGACGCGACCGAGATACTCGGCGAGCGCCGAGCGCAGGTCGATCACCCCGCGTGGGTCGCCGTAGCCAAGCTCGGCATCGGTCATCGTGGAGAGCGCCTTGCGCACCGATCGCAGCCAGGCCGTGCGCGGAAATATCGACACGTCGGGGGTGCTGGGGCGAAAGTCATACCGCGCGCCCGGCTGTTGCAGCCCTGGGGCGGCCGGGGCCGGGGGCGCGCCGACCGGGGCCGCCGAGACCCGCGGCGGCGCGCCCTGCCGCACACTCAGATAGCCCTCGGCCGCGAGCTGCGCGTAGGCGTCGACGACCACGCGGCGCGAGACGCCGAGTTGGTGCGCGAGATTGCGCGTCGACGGCACCCGCGCTCCGGGGCGCAGCGCGCCGTCGCGGATCGCCGCGCGGAGCCCATCCTCGATCTGACTTCCGAGCGTTCGACCGCCCCGTCGGTCCACCGACAGCAGCAGCTCAGTCGGCTGACTGGTCTCGTTTAGAGCCATATAACTGGTGCTTCCATCTGCACCAGTAGCACCCTAGCATCGCCGCCATGAAGTCACTCGCCTCGTTCCCGGCCGTCCGTCGTCTCCTCGCCACGTCCGTCGTCGCGCGGCTGCCGCTGGAGATGCTCGGGATCGGTCTCATGGTCCATTGTCAGCGGTTGACCGGCTCGTTCGCGGATGCCGGCCTGGTCACCGGCGTCTACGCCATCGCCGTCGGTATCGGCGGCCCGCTGCTCGGCCAGCTCGTCGACCGCGGGGCTCAGACTGCGGTGCTGCTGGCCAGCGCCGCCGTCGCCGCCGCGCTGATGGGCGCGACGGCGATTCTGCCCGCGCACCCGTCGGTCGCGGTGCTCCTTGCGCTCGCGACGGGGATCGGGCTGGCGACCCCGCCGGTCGGCGCCTGTCTGCGCACCCAACTCCCGGCCCTCCTGCCGGACCCCGACGCCCTCAGCGGCGTGTACGCGGTCGAGACGTCGGTCGTCGAGCTGTGCTGGGTGTGCGGGCCACCGCTGGTGCTGGGCCTTGGCGCCGTTTGGTCGACGGGGGGCGCCCTGGCGGTGAGCGGCGCGACCCTGCTCGTCGCGACGGCTGCATTCGCGGCGCAGCCGGCCTCGCGCGCACGGCGGCCGCAACCGTCGGTCACCCGGCGGCGCGGAGGTGCGCTGGCGACGCCGGCGATGCGAATCCTGACGGTCGTCCTGCTCGGCGTTGGCCTGCTGCTGGGCGCCGACGAGGTCGCCGTCACCGCCACCGCGAAGGCGATCGAGGGCTCGACGGCGGCCGCCGCCCCGTTGATGGCCGTATGGGGGGCCGGCTCGTTCGTTGGCGGCTTCGTCCTCGCGCGTCTTGGCGGCGCCCGGACCGCGGCCGCGCTGGCGCTGCTGGTTTTCGCGCTGACGGTCGGGCAGCTCGCCATGATCCCGGCGGCCGGGGCCATCCCGATGCTCGGCGCGGTCCTGTTCGTCGCCGGCGCCGCGATCTCGCCAACCGAAGCGACCGTCTACGCGATGGTCGAGGACGCCGCACCGGCCGGCAAGATCACCGAGGCGTTCGCATGGCTCGCGGCTGCGATGGCCGTCGGCGGCGCTGGCGGCGCCGCGGCCGCCGGGGTGGTGGTGCAGACCGCCGGGACCGCGGCCGCGTTCGCGCTCGCCGGCGTCGCCGGCGCAGTCGCGACCCTGATCGCGTTCGCGCGTCGGCGTACTCTCCCGCGCGGCCCCAGCGTAACCTCACCTCAGCCCGGCGTAATGAGCCTCACCTCGTTGCCCGCGCTGGACGAGGCTGGTCCTGGCCGATGAGCTGGCGCCCGTTGGCGTACCCGACCCGGCCGCGATCGCGAAGATGTGCATCGCATTGACACCGTTCCCGATCCCGCTGCTGACCGTCGGCAGCGTCACGGACTTCACCGTCTTGCCCGATTCGAGCGGCACCGATGCGTAGTAGATGCTCACCGGATGCTGTACCTGCGTGCTGCTCGACGAGTTCCAGCTGGAGGTAGTCGTCGCGATCTGGTCGCCCGCCACGGGCGTGTTGTTGTACCAGTCCGCCATGCTGATGCCGTAGGTCTGGGTGCTTCCGTCGGTATAGGTGATCGTGCCCGTTCCGCTCGCCGCGCCGAACGCGCCCGCGCCGAGGAAGCCGAGCTCGGTCCCCGAACCGGACACGTCGATGATCTGCCCGTCGGCGATGACGTCGTCGGCCGCGCCGACCGGGGTCGGCCAGGTGAAGGTCGTCCCGTCGATCGTCGCCTGACCGCCGGCAGTCAGCGGCGTCGGCGTGCCGGCGGCCAGGGCCTGCTCCGAGTAGCTCTCCCCGGTGCCGTCGAAGTTGGCCGCCGAGGGATCCGAGTTGTCGCTGATTCCGGCATTGTCGTAGGCGGCGGCGAGGGATGAGTACGGCGCGCCCATCGTGGGAGTGCCGTTGCCAACAGCCATCGCGAAGATGTGCATTGCGGTAGTGCCGCCGGCGGCGCTCAACACGGGCAGCGTCACCGACGAGACCGTCTTGCCGTGTGCGAGTGGCAGTGACGCGAAGTACACGCTGACCGGGTGAGGACCGAGCGGGTTACTCTGGAAGTTCCAGCTCGACGTGGTCGTCACGAGCGCGTTACCGACGGCCGCGGCGTTCGCGTACCAGTCGGCCATGTTGAGGTTGAACATCTGGCTGCTGCCATCCGTGTAGTGGATCGTGACGACTCCGCTCGCGGTGCCATTCTGGCTCGAGCCAAGGAATCCGAGATCCGTTCCCGAGCCGCTCAGATCGACGGTCTGGCCGCCCGTGACGACGTTGTCCGGTGTGCCGGCCGGCACGTTGGGCCATGTGAACGTCGTGCCTCCGACCGTCAGCATGCTGCCCGGCGTCAGCACCTTGGGCGTTCCAGCCGCGAGCGCCTGCGCGGAGAAGCTGTCGCCGACCCCGTCGTAGTTGGCAGCGCTCTCGTCGGAGTTGTCGCTGATCCCGATGTTGTTGTAGGCCGCCTTCATCGACGGGTACGGGACCACCACGGTCGTCGAGTCTTCGGCCACCGGCGCGCCGTTGCCGGGCGTCACCGTGACGCGCAAGGCGTGGGTGCCGGGCGATGCATTGGCGGGGGCGGTGACTTTGAAGCTCCGGGTCACGGTCTGACCCGCGGCGACGTCGACCGGACCCGGGTTGCTTACCGTCCAACCGGTTGGTGCCTCGAGCGTGAACTGCGCTCGCGGGACGGCGTAATCGCCGTCGTTGACCAGCCTCGCCGTGACGGTCGCGGTGCCGGCCGCATCGAGGGTATCCGGGGCGCTGACGGTCACGTAGCGCGCGCCGACCGTGCGCGTGACGTTGAACCTGCCTCGCAGGGGTAGGTTGTCGAGCGCCGATGAGTCGCCCACGTAAACGTGGAACTGGCCGTCCGGCACCACCCAGCCGTCGGCGGCGTCATCCCAATACGAAATGTCGTGGCCGCTGAGCGTGAAGGTCACGGTCGTGGATTGGCCCGGTTGCAGGTCGACCTTCTCAAAGCCCTTCAGCTGTCGTGGCGGCTCTCCGGCCACTCGGGGGTCGCCGAGATATAGCTGTGCGACGTCTGAGCCGGCGACGTTGCCCGGGTTGGTTACGGTCGCTGAGACGGTCGCGTCTGAGCTCGACTGACCGTTGCAGCCGCAACTCGTGGCGCCGGGACCCGACCTGGAGTTCTGCACCGACGCCGGAGTGATGCTCAGGCGGCTGAATCTGAACCTCGTGTAGGACAGCCCATAGCCGAACGGGAACAAGGGCCTCTCGCGGTTGGCGTCGTCGTAGCGGTAGCCGACGTCCACGCCCTCGCTGTAGTTGACCTGGCCATTGACGCCGGGGAACTGGCTCGGGCTCGACGCGGGCACCTGGGAGAGGCTCTGCGGGAAGGTAACCGGGAGGTGCCCGCCCGGGTCGACCTCGCCGAACAGTACGGCCGCCAGTGCGGTCCCGTTGCTCTCGCCCGGGTACCAGGCGTCCAGCACCGCTCGCACCTGGCGGAGCCAAGGCATCGCGACGGGCGCGCCGGCGTCGACGACGACGACCGTGTGGCGGTTGACCGCGGCGACCGCCGAGATCAGCTCGTCCTGGGCGGAGGGGAGATTGAGGCTGGCCCGGTCAGCGGCCTCGGATTCCGTGTCGTCAGAGACGACGACCACCGCCGTTGAGGCCGATTTGGCCGCGGCCACAGCTGCCTCAATTCCGGACGACAGGTCCGACGGCGTCGCCCAGGTGAGGTTCGCGGACGGACCGCCGCCGTTGAGCGTCAACGTGTACTTCTGCCCCGCTTGCAGTTTGACGGCCACCGAGTAGGTCGAGATCGGCGGCGTGCCGGGATTGGCCAGGATCTCCTTGCCGTCCAGTGACAGGTAGGTGACCGTGTAGCTGCCAGGGTTCTGGAACGCCAGCACGTAGGTGCCAGTCTCGGGCGCGGTGAGTGTGCCCGTGTAGCTGTCGCCGTAGCCGGTCGATGCGTAGGCCGGGCTGAGGTCGCTGCTCGGGATCGTCGAGAGCGACGTGTCGGTCGGGAGCCCCTGCACGTACCTGACCGGCGTGCCGGCCGGAGCCGCGGACTGGATGCCCTGGAGGGGCGTGACGTTGAAGGTGGAGGTGACGTACGCGCTGCCGCCACCGGTGTCGGTCGGAGCGGCCGAGGCGGCCGGGCCGATCACGGCGATCGAGCTGTTGCCGGTCGGGCCCAGCGGCAGCGTGTGTCGACGGTTCTTGAGGAGCACGGTGCCCGCCTCCGCGACCTTGGTGGAAGTCGTCTGGTGGGCCGCGGTCGTGACGGTGGCGCTCGTCGAGCCCGTGGGTGGGTTGTTGAACTCGTTGAACCGGAACATCTCGTCCAGGATCCTGCGCACCATCTGATTCAGCGTGCCCGCGCTGACCTGGCCGGACTGCACGGCAGCCTGAAGCGCCGACCCGTAGTACTGCGGCGCGGGCATCTCCTGGTCCATGCCCGCGTCCGCGGACTGCACCGTCGAGTGGGTGGCCTGGTAGTCGGAGGTCACGAACCCGGGGAATCCCCACCGTTGATCGAGCGTGGTCTGCATCAGATACTGGTTCTGGCAGGCGTACTCGCCGTTGATCGTGCTGTACGCGCACATCGCGGACGACGCCTTGGCGAGCTGGGTCGCGGCCCAGAACGCCGGGAGGTAGATCTCGTGCAGAGCGCGCTGACTGACGATCGCGTCGTCGGCCGCGGTATTCCGGTTGGTCTCCTGGTTGTAGACCGCAAGGTGTTTGACCTGGGACATCTCGTCCTGGCCCTGCACACCGTCGATCTCCGATACGGCCATCTTGCCGTTGAGGAACGGGTCCTCGGTGAACGCTTCGAACGAGCGACCCCAGCGCGGATCACGGTCGATGTTGACGGTCGGCCCAAGGTTGACCATCGCGCCCTTGCCGCGCTCCTCGGCCCCCACCACCTGCCCGTACTGGTGCGCCAGCACTGGGTCGAAGGTGGCCGCCAGCGAAACCGCGGCCAGCATCTGAGTTACGCCGGTGAGGCCGTCGCCGACGCCGAGCGGGCCGTCCTCCTGCCCCATCGGCGGTATGCAGAGGCTCGGGATCCCGGAGATGTAGAACACGTAGGGCTCGCTGAACCCGGCCCCCGTGACCATGTTGATCTTGTCCGCGAGCGTCATCTGCGACATCAGCAGCTGGAGGCGCTGACCCACTCCCAGCGACTGGTTGAGCCAAGGGCAGGAGGGGCTGGCGGAGGCGCGTGGAGCGATCGCAGCAGGCGCGGCGAGGGCGGCGACGAACGCGACTAACAGGGCGGCCAGGCTGCCGAACCTCCGAGTCCGAAGCGCCCCGCCGGCGAACGGTCGAGCACGGAGATTCGCGATCCGCCCGCTGTGCGAAATCCGGACAAAAAGGTTCACGGCGTTCCTCTCTGCTGAGGCGTCCGGACCCGGCCCTGCACGTTCCGTCGGGAACGGCCGCGTAAACCACGACCTTGTTCATCGGCCTCCCGTTCCTCACCAACCCTTGCGATGCCGAGTCGGCGGGCCTCTCGGCGTGGCGGTCTGATCAACTTCCACGTAGGCGGCAATGAGCAATGTCAAGGAGATGATCAGCACGATGACGAGGTGCAGCGATGGCTAAACCGATCCTGTTCTGCTACGACGGCTCTGAAGGATCGAAGGCGGCCCTGTCGGTCGCCGTCGACCTCGTCATGCATCCCGCCGATGCCGTGGTCTTGGTCGCGTGGACGCCGGTAGCGGTCCAGCTGGCCAGGGGAGGCTCGCTGCTAGCTGCGGTGCCGAACGAAGGCCAAATGGACGAGGAGGAGGTCGCCGCCGCGCAGCGGCTCGCCGATGCAGGCGCCGAAGCCCTCAGCGGGCGCGGCTACAACGCCACTGGGCGTATCGCGGAGGCGAACGAGTCGGTGGCCAAGACGATCAGCGAGGTCGCTCGTGAGATCGACGCGAGCCTGATCGTCTGCGGACAGCGCGGACGGGGCGCGTTCGTCAGCGCCATCCTGGGCAGCGTCTCGCACCAACTCTCCGCGCACGCGGAACGCCCGGTGCTGATCGCGCCGCTGCACCAGGCGCAGTAGGCGGACGCGCTGCCGCGGTCTCAGGGTGGAGAGGGGTGGGGAGCCGGGGCGTCGCCGCGGTCCGGCGATCCGTCTCGGTCGGGCGAGCCGCCCCCTGGTGGCCGAGGTCGGACGCTCATGCGGAGGGAATGGGTCACGGCGGCGGCGCGAGCGTCGAGGTTGAGCGCGTACGCGATTCCACGGCCGAGCGCCGTCCTGAGCGTGCACTCGTGCGCCCTGGCCTTAGAGGGCAGGACCAAGAACGCCAGAACGAGGCCGGTCGCGAAGATGCCTGCCGCCAGCGCGAAACCAGTCGTGTAGCCATGTACCGCCGCGCTGCCGGCCACGCCGGGAACGGTGGCGTGGGCGCGCGCGTAGTCGACGGCGGCGCTCGCCGAGACGGTGCTCAGCAGCGACAGGCCGACAGATCCCCCAATTTGCTGGGAGGTGTTGACCATCGCCGAGGCCACGCCCGTCTCGTTGACTTCGACACCGAGGGTCGCGGTTCCGATCGCGGGCGCGAAGATGCACCCGAGCCCCACTCCGGTGATCAGCAACCCTGGGAGGACGTGGGTCGCGTATGAGCCGCCGGGAGTCAGCCGTGTGAACACGAGCATCGCGATCAACCCGAGCGTCATACCGGTCATCACGAGCGGCTTGGCGCCCGTGCGAGGCAGGATCCGGGTCTGCGTCGTGACCGAGGTCGCCACCAGCAGCGCGGTCAGGGGCAGGAATGCCACGCCGGTGATCAGCGGCGAGAAACGAAGGGTCAGCTGCATGTAGTAGGTGAGAAAGAAGAACACCGCGAAGATCCCCGCAGAGGCGAGCAGGACTGAGAGGTATGCGCCACCCCGCGCGCGATCCCGCACGATGTGCAACGGCAGCAGCGGGTTCTTGACGCGGCTCTCGATGACGACGAAGGTGATCAGCAGCACGGGGCTCGCGACCAGCGCGACGATCGTCGCCGTGGCGGTCCACGATTGGGTCTCGGCGGTGGAGAAGCCGTAGACGAGCGCGAACAGCCCGGCCGATGCGGTGAGAAGGCCCGGCACGTCGATGCCAGTCCGCTCCGGAGCGGTCTGGTTGACCAAGAGCCGGAGGGCGAAGATCGCGGTCGGCACCGCGATTACCAGGTTGACGTACAGGCACCAGCGCCAAGAGAGGACCTGGGTCAGCACGCCACCGAGAACGAGGCCGACTGACGCCCCGCCGCCCGCGATCGCGCCAAAAATCCCGAACGCTTTCGGCCGGTCGGGGGAGCCGGCGAATGTGACTGTCAGCAGGCCGAGCGCGGACGGAGCCAGCAGTGCGCCAAACACGCCTTGGAGCGCGCGGGCGGACACGAGCATTTCGAAACTCTGCGCCAGCCCACCGATCGCCGAGACGATCGCAAAGCCACTCAGTCCGGCAATGAAAGTCCATTTGCGCCCGAACAGATCGCCGAGCTTGCCCCCCAACAGCAGCAGGCTGCCGAAGGCCAGCGCGTAGGCGGTGACGATCCACTCCCTGTCAGCTGTCGAGAAATGAAGGTCCCTCTGTGCGGAGGGCAGCGCGATGTTGACGATCGTCGCGTCCAGCACCACCATCAACTGCGCGGTCCCGAGGAGCGCGAGCACGGCCCAGCGGTTGGGGCCGGCCCGCTCAGCGTCTGATGTGACCGGACCGGCCATCACGCAAGCGATCCGCGCACCACGACCGACAGCGTCCGCATGCTCTCCACCGTACGCCATCCCCGAACGCCAGGTAGCCTCGGGGCGATGTTCGACCACGTGGGGATCGCCGTGTCCGACCTCGCCGCGTCCGAGCGCTTCTACCGCACCGTGCTCTCCAGGCTCGGCGTCGAGCCGAGCCACGCGGACGCCGAGCTGGTCGAGTGGGAGGATTGGGACATCGGTCCGACGGACCGCGAGCACCCGGTGACCCGCGGCCTGCACGTCGGCTTCCGCGCGCCGGACCGCGCGGCCGTCGACGCCTTCTGGCAGGCGGCGATCGACGCCGGTCACCCGGACGACGGCGCGCCCGGGCCACGCCTGGTCTACGGCGCCGACTATTACGGCGGTTTCCTGCTCGACCCGGACGGCAACAGCGTCGAGGCGGTCCACGTCACCCGCGAGCGCCCCGTGCCGGACGGCTGCATCGACCACCTGTGGCTCCGCGTCCGCGACCCGCAGGCGTCGCGGCGCTTCTATACGACGATCGCGCCGTACGCCGGGCTGCGCCTGGCGCACGACGCGCCGGATCGCGTGCAGTTCTCCGGCCCCGACTTCTCCTTCTCGCTCGTGCGCGACGAGCGCCCGCTCACCGAACACGTCCACTTCGCGTTCCCCGCGGACGCGGACGCCACGGTGCGGGCCTTCCACGCCGCCGCGCTAGCCGCGGGCTACGAGGACCACGGCGCGCCCGGCGAGCGCGCCGTGTACCACCCGGGCTACTACGGCGCGTTCGTGCTCGACCCGGACGGCTACAACGTCGAGGTCGTCAACCACAACCGCTGAACCACGGGCGGCGAGTCCGCCCACCAAATCTGGCCGATTTCCAGCCCTTTTTGAATCGGGGAGACAGGATTTGAACCTGCGACCGCCCGGCCCCCAGCCGGGTGCGCTACCAGACTGCGCCACTCCCCGTGGTCCGCCGATGATAACCCTCCTGCCCCGGTGCCAGAGCGGGCGACGGGGGTCGAACCCGTTCCTAGAGCTTGGAAGGCTCCCGTGCAACCGTTAACACCTCGCCCGCTTGGTAATCGGGGATGGTAGCCCGCGCGCGGCGGTTCAGTCAGGCGACGCCTCGACGGAGCGGCGCTGCTCGGTCGGTACCTCGCCGTCTCTGACGAGGCCCTCGGGCGGCCACGGCCCTGTCCAGTTGTCGGCGGCCCCGTCAAGCGTGACGACTGACCCCGAGAATGATCGGCCGAGCGGCGACGCCAGCAACGCGACGAGCCAGCCGTACTCCTCGACCTCCCCCAGCCGCTGGAGAGGCACGGTCTTCGCCGCGGTGCGCCACAGCTCGGCGGGGTACTTGCGCAGTGACTCGGTGGCGAACCGCCCGATCGCGATCGCCGCGACGGCGACGCCGTCCTCAGCCCACGATTCGGCGAGCTCGCGCGTCAAGGCCTCGACGGCGGCCCGCGCGGCGCCGGTGTGCGCCATCGCCGGCATGCCGTGATGCGGCGAGACGGTCACGTTCACGATCGTCCCCGCACGCGGCGGGCGCATCGCGAGCTCATAAGCGGCCTCGCACATCGCCAGCGTGCCGCCGACGTTCAGCCGCTGCACGGCCTGCCACCCCTTGGCGGTGATCCCTTCGGCCGGCACGAAGTACTGGCCGCCGGCGTTGTTCAGGACGAAATCCAGCCGTCCGTGGCGCTCGAGCGGGGCACGGACGATGCTCTGTGCCCCGGCGCGGTCACGGATGTCGCCCGCGACCCACGAGCAGCGCGCGCCGAGCTCCGCCACAGCCGCCTCCAGCACGTCCTGGCGCCTGCCGGCGATAACCACCGAGGCCCCACAGCGCGCCAGCTCCAGCGCGGCGGCCTTGCCGAGATTCGTGCCGCCGCCGGTGACGAGCGCGACCCGACCTTCGAGCATGCCGTCGGCAAATATGCGCGATCCGTCCACCGCCTACTCCCCCATCACCTTGATCACGAGGCGCTTCGGGCGGCCGCCGTCGAACTCGCAGTAGAAGATCTGCTGCCAGGGCCCGAGGTCGAGTCTGCCGTCGGTGACGGGGACGATCACCTGGTGGTGAACGAGCAGGTTCTTCAGGTGGGCGTCGCCATTGTCCTCGCCACCGCGATGGTGGCGGTAGTTCCCGGGGTTCGGCAGCAGCTCTCGAGCCACTTCGCCGTCGGGCTCGTGCCAGCTCGGCGGCGCCAGCTTGTCGAGCCATTCCAGGGCGTCGGCCTGAATCCCCGGCTCGTCGTCGTTGATCCACACGCCCGCGGTGATGTGCATCGCCGACACCAGCGCCATGCCCTCGCTGATCCCGGACTCGCGGACGGCGTCGGCAACGTCCTCGGTGATCCGCACGAATTCGCGGCGGCGGTCGGTGTTGAAGGTGCGGTAGACGGTGTGGGAGATCATCTGCGGCATCGTATGGCCGGTCGCGAGTTGGGGTCTAGACTCCGGCGCTGCATAGGGGAGTAGCTCAATTTGGCAGAGCACCGGTCTCCAAAACCGGGGGTTGCAGGTTCGAGTCCTGTCTCCCCTGTTCCGCTCGACCGCGGGGCAGGCTGTGGATGGGAGGGCGCCCGCCCCCGCGCGGCGAAATGCGGGCGGAGGGACTCGAACCCCCAAGGACTTTCGCCCACCGGCACCTAAAGCCGGCGCGTCTGCCAATTTCGCCACGCCCGCGATTACTTCGGCAATCCGACTCGCCAGATTGTATGTTCCGCAACGTGGCGCAACACAAGACCCTCCGGCCGGGCTATGTCGTCGTCTATCCCAACCGGGACAAGGCGTCGAGCAAGACGACGAAGGTGATCGTGATCGTGCTCCTGATCATCTCGGTGGTGCTGATGCTGCTGATCACGATCGGGGGCTGGACCAAGCTGGAGGGGTTGAAGCCGATCAACATCATCTGGTGCCTGATCTACCTGGTCATGGCGTACTACATCTGGCGCTGGAACCGCGGGCTCTTGCCGATCGCCGCTGCGCTGGGGATCCTGCTGCTGATCCTCGCGGTGATCGCGGGGACCGGACTCGGCGGCACGAGCTGGTTCGATCGCGCGCACGTCGGCTTCGCGCCTCCGCAGACGCCGTTCGGAGGCAAGGGCCTCAGCCCTGACACGCTCGGGGCGCTCACACTGATCCTGGCGCCGGTCCAGATCCTCCTGATCATCTTCGCGATGCAGGGTTTCGCCCAGGGCTGGAACATAGAGCTGGAGGTCCCCGAGGAGGAGGCCAGGCGCCGGGGCGGCAGGTCATCGGCTCCGCCCGCCGAGCCCGCGCCGGCGTAGCGAATACCGATCACCCACCCTCGAGCTGAGGGTGGTCGATTTCCCTGAATATTTAAGGAAAATCGACCAGCCTCGCGGTAAGCGGGGGGTCGCTCGCGCCACATCGAAACGCCGAGGCGTGCGTGGAGTGCGGCGGATGGGATTCGAACCCACATGCCCATAAGGACAGCGCCTTTTGAGGACGCCATGTATACCGTTCCATCACCGCCGCGATGGGCGCCCCAGTCTAGGACCTCGCCGGGGTCAAAACGCGGGCATCGAGAGCCGCCTACGCCACCAGGCCGTACAGCTCGTCCATCAACGTCCCCGGCGCCACCACCAACCCGGGGGCATCCTCACCACTGGCAGCGATTTCGCGGACCTCGAGGCCGGCCCGGGTCGCGATCAGCGACCCCGCCGCGACATCCCACCGGTGCACCCCGCGCTCGTAGTAGGCGTCGTAGCGGCCACAGGCGCACCACGCCAGATCGACCGCTGCCGCACCCCCGCGCCGGATGTCCCGCACCCGCGGCAGCACTCTGCTTACGACCGCGGCCTGCCGTGAGCGCACCGACGCGTCGTAGCCGAACCCCGTCGCGACGAGCGCGGTCGCGAGCTCCTCGCGGCTCGAGCCGCGGATCGGTTCGCCGTTCAGGCGAGGCTCCCCCGACCGGGTTGCGGCGAAGCACTCTTCACGGACCGGGTCCAGGACGATCCCGACCACGCCCTCGCCGGCGGCCTCACACGCCACGCTCACCGCGAACACAGGGATGCCGAACAGGAAGTTGATCGTCCCGTCGAGCGGGTCGACGACCCAGCGAACGGCTCCGTCGCCGGTCGCCCCGCCCTCCTCGCCGAGAATCGCGTCATGCGGGCGCCGGCGCGCCAGCACCTCCCGGATCGCGTGCTCGGCCGCCACGTCGGCCGCCGACACCAGATCGGTGGGGCTGCTCTTGGCGTGGACGTCGGAGGGTCGCTGGCCGAACCGCGCCATCACCTCGTCCGCGGCGGCCTGCGCCGCCTCGCGCGCGACCTCCAGCAGCTCATCCTCGTCGACCACAACGGGTGCATCGGCGCTCACGACCCCGGTTCTATCGGATCGCCGCCGACACGCGCCTTGCGATCATCCCGGCCCATGCCCGCAGCGGACACCGCGACCGCGCTCGCCTCGTTCGAGAGCCGTGGCGCCGGCACCGACGCCGAACGACGCGCGGCGCGATGGCTCGCGGCCCAGCTCGAGGCCGCCGGCCGAGTCGTCCGCATCGAGTCGTTCTGGTGCCGCCCCAACTGGGCACTGGCGCATTCCTGGCACGTCCTGCTCGCCCTCGTCGGAAGCCTGGTCTCGGTGAGCTCGCCCCGAGTCGGCGGCGCGCTCGTGCTCGCGGCGCTGATCTCGGTAATCGTCGACGAGCGGCTGGGAGTCTCCCCCGGCCGCCGACTCACGCTCGAGCACGCGAGCCAGAACGTCGTGTCCGAGATCACCGGCCGGGCGGCGGGTCAGGGCCGACAAAACCAGGCACCCCGCGTGCATCTGATCATCACCGCCAACTACGACGCCGGGCGCAGCGGTTTCATCTATCGAGAGGCGGTGCGCAGGCCGTTCGCCCGCGCGACCGCGGTGTTCGGCCGTCTCGGCCCCGTCTGGCTCGGATGGCTCGGGTGGCTGACCGTCGCGATGACGTTGCTGCTCGTCACGGCGATCCTCCGTCTCGGTGGCGATAAGGGGACCGCGGTCGGCGTCCTGCAGTTCGTGGCAACGGTGGGCCTCGTCCTAGCGCTGGCGCTGCTGCTCGAGGTCGCGAGCTCCGGCTACACCCCGGCCGCGTCTGACAACGGCAGCGGCGTGGCGGTGGCGCTGGCGCTCGCCGCCGCGCTCGACGCGGCGCCCCCTCGCCGCCTGACGGTCGAGGTCGTGCTTCAGGGCGCCGGCGACGGCTTCGGGATCGGGCTGCGCAGGCACCTGCGTGCCCGGCGCCAAGTCCTCAAACGGACGAACACCGTCGTGCTCGGGATAGCCGCATCCGGCGCCGGCCGTCCCCGCTGGTGGATCGGCGACGGCCAATTGATCGGGCTGCGCTACTTCAAAGCGCTCGCCCAGTCGTGCGCACTGGTCGCGAGCGAGGAGCCCACGCTCAAACTCGCCCCGCATCAAGGGCGGGGCGCAGCGCCTGCGTTCCGGGCAAGAACCGCCCGCCTGCCGGCGATCTCGATCGGCTGCCTCGACGAGGCGGGGCTGCCGCCGCGCTCGCATCGGGCCGACGACACCCCCGAGGCGCTGGAAGCTGAGGCGCTCGACGCGACTGTTCAGTTCGGGTTGATGCTGGTCGACGCCGTCGACGCATTTCTGCGCGACCAGCCGTCAGGTGGGCGTGACCGGATTGCGCTTGGCCGGCCACTCCCGGTTCTTGCCGGCCGCGAGCGCGAACCGCCGGATCAGCTCGACCCGTAGCTCCTCGGGCTGGATCACGGCGTCGACGACGAGCTCGGACGCCAGGTGCAGGATGTCGATGTCCTGCGCGTACTCGCGCCGGAGCTCCTCGGTGCGCGCCTCCCTCTGGGCGGGATCTTCGATCGCCTGGAGCTGGTTGTAGTAGACGGCGTTGATCGCGGCGGAAGGGCCCATCACCGCGATCGAGGCGGAGGGCAGAGCCAGGCAGCAGTCGGGATCGAACGCCGGGCCGGCCATCGCATACAAGCCGGCGCCGTATGCCTTGCGGACGATCACGGAGATCTTCGGCACGTTCGCCTCCGAGACGGCGCTGATCATCTTCGCACCGTGGCGGATGATCCCCTCGCGCTCGACCTGGGTACCGATCATGAAACCCGGGACGTCCGCCAGGAACAGCAGTGGGATGTTGAACGCGTTGCAGGTCCAGATGAACCGGGCGCACTTGTCCGAGGAGTCGACGAACAGGACGCCGCCCTTGACCTTGGGCTGATTGGCGACGACGCCGACGACCCGGCCGTCGAGGCGCGCGTAGCCGACGATCACCTCGCGCGCCCAGCGGGCGTGGATCTCGAGGAACGAGTCGGCGTCGAGCAGCGCGTCGAGCAGCTCGCGCATGTCGAACGGCTTGTTCTCGTCCGGGGGGATCAGCTCCCTGATCGGGCGATCGGACGCCGGCGCCGCCGGCGGAGCCTCCGGCGGCTCGCCCACGAATGAACCGGGGAAGTACGCGAGATACCGCCGGGCGAACTCGATCCCCTCCTCGTCGCTCGAGACGAGCACGTGACCGACGCCGCTCCGCGACGTGTGCATCCGTGCGCCACCCATCTCCTCGAGCGTCACCTTCTCGCCGATCACCATCTCGGCCATCCGGGGCGACCCGAGGTACATCGACGCGTTCCCATCGCGCATGATCACGACGTCGCAGAACGCCGGGATGTACGCGCCGCCGGCCGCGCTGGGGCCGAACAGAACGCAGACCTGCGGAATGACGCCCGAGAGGCGGACCTGGTTGAAGAAGATCCTCCCCGCGTGCCGCCGACCGGGGAACATCTGGACCTGCTCGTTGATCCGTGCGCCGGCCGAATCAACGAGGTACACGAGCGGCACCCGCAGCGACAGCGCCCGCTCCTGGATGCGAAGGATCTTCTCGACGGTCTTCGGCGCCCACGATCCGGCCTTGACGGTCGGATCGTTCGCCATCACGGCGACGGGTCGGCCGCCGATCGTGCCGAGGCCGGTCACGACGCCCTCCGCGCCGAGTCCGTCGCCTTCCCAGCTCGCGAGCAGGCCATCCTCGACGAACGACCCACGGTCGAGCAGCAGGTCGACCCGCTCGCGAACGGGCAGCTTGCCCTGCTCGGATGCGCGCGAGTGGTGGCGCTCCGGTCCGCCCGCGCGAGCGCGGGCGGTTGCCGCCTCCACGGCATCCGTGTGGTCGATGTCCGTCACGGCCGGACTCCCTCTGTCCACTGCACGGGGCCCGCTGAGAGGACGTGGCTGCCGAGCGGACGCCCGAGCACCTCCTGGGCTGATCGCGAGGCCACGATCAGCCGCCCGAGGTCGATGCCCGTCTCGATTCCCATCTCGTGGAGCATGGAGACGAGATCCTCGGTGGCGATGTTGCCGGTCGCGCCCGGCGGGACAGGACAGCCTCCGAGCTCGCCGAACGATGACTCGAAGCTCTCGATCCCGGCTTCGAGCGCAGCGAGCACGTTCGCGAGCCCCTGGCCACGGGTGTTGTGGAAATGCGCGGTCAGCTCGACACCCGGGAGCTCCGCGGCGGCCACCGTGAAGAACTCGCGCACCTGGACCGGGTTGGCCATCCCCGTCGTGTCGCCGAAGCCAATCTCGGCGGCTCCCGCCGCCACGAGCCGCGAGGCGATACCGAACACCCGCTCCGGCGGTACATGGCCCTCGTAGGGGCACCCGAACGAGACCGAGATCACGCCCTCGCAGCGCAAGCCTTCCGCCCTCGCCAAAGCGAACGTTCGCTCCAGCCCACCGAGCGACTCCTCGATCGACCGGCCCACGTTCTTTTGATTGTGGCTCTCGGACGCCGACAGGAAGCCGTTGATCTCCTGAAAGTGCGAGCGGTGAGCGAGCGCCCGCTCCAGACCCCGCTCGTTGGGGATTAGGACGCTGGCCGCGACCCCCGGCGGTAGGCGGACCGTCTCGAGCACCTGCTCGGCGTCTGCAAGCTGCGGGATCACGTCTGGACGGACGAAGCTCGTGACCTCGATCCGTCCGATGCCGCTCGCGCCGAGCAGCTCGATCAACCGCACCTTGTCGGCGGTCGGGATCACCTCGGGCTCGTTCTGGAATCCGTCGCGCGGGCCGACCTCGCGAATCCGCACACGCCGGGGAAAGCTGCTCATACCCTTACTTATAGATCAGGCGGAGCCCCAACATCTGCGCGACCGTCACAAACTGGTAGCCGCGGGCGCGCAGGGTGTCGATCTCGCGAGGCAGCGCAGCGACCGTCTCATAACGGGGCCCCCCGCCGAAGTGCTGGATCACGATCGCCCCGTTGTGGGCGTTCGAGACGACGTTGTCGTAGATGGCGTTCACCCCGGGCAGCGACCAGTCCCGCGGATCGACGTCCCACATGACCGTTACGAGACCGAGCGAGCGTGCGAGCGAGACCAGCTCGGGGCTGATATCCCCGTACGGTGGCCGCCACAGGCACGGCGTGAAGCCGCCCGTCGCCTTCCGGATCGCGTCGATCGTCTGCACCAGCTGGAAGCGTTGCTGGCTGACCGGCAGCGTCGCGACGTCGGGGTGGCTCCAGCTGTGATCGCCGATCATGTCGCCGTCGGCGAGCATCCGCCGCTCGTACTTGCCGCCGGGATCGTACGGCGCGATTTGCCTGCCGATCTCGAAGAACGTCGCTACCGCGTGCTCGCGCTCGAGCACGTCAAGGAACGCCGAGGGGGGCGGCGTGTCCCACGGCCCGTCGTCGAAGGTCAGGGCCACGTCGTGGACCTTGGTCGACCCGCCGTAGACCAGCGACGATCCGCTCGCCACGCACCCCACCACCTGCGGAACGTGGAGCTTGGCGAGCGCTGGCCTCGCGGGGAACAGCGTCTTGCACCCCTTTGGTGCCGTGTGGCACTTGGACATGCTCAGGACCTGCCAGCGGATGGCCATGTATGGGACGCCGATGTTGGTCGGGTCGAAGCGGACCGTCATGCCGGTGGCGCCGTCTCGGGAAATCGACGCCGAGATCGTCTGCGCCGGGCCGCTCCCGCCACGGGTGACGTGCATGTACACGAGCTTGGGGCGGCGGCGACCCTGATCGACGCACGCCACGCCCGACACGCTGCCGGTCCGATGTCGCTCGACCAGCAGGCACAGGGATCGGCGTTGCCGCTTGAGTGAGGCCGCCGTGAACGGGCTTCCGAGCTCGACCTTCCAGACGAGCTCTTGCGCCTGCTGTGTCAGCGACGCGGAGGTCACGGGGAACGGCGTGGACGCCGGGCCGCGCGCGCCGGCGCTGCTGACGACGAGCGCGCCCGAGGCGAGCCCGATCGCCCCGAGTCCGGCCGCGAACTTCATTCCTGTTCCGGGCCCGTTGAGATGACCCGCCGCTCGTGTGTTCCGACGCCGATCGTCCGGCCGTCGTCCGACACGACCTCCACCGCGAATCGCAGCTTCCGTCCCTCCACGATCTCGTCGAGCCGGGCGCGGGCGGTGCAGTGGGCACCTTTCGACGCGACGCCCACGTGCTTGACGCAGACCTCGAAGCCGACCGTCGCCTGTCCCGTCTGGAGTCGGGGGTAGACGAGCATTGCCGAGGTGCGCTCCATCATCGCGATCATCGCTGGCGTCGAGAGCACCTCGAAGCCGAGCGTCCCTCCCACATCGGTGAGCAATCTTCCGTCGACCACGAACTCCTCTATCCCCTCTATGCCCACCTCCAACGCGCTCCCCATGCGGGAGGGACAGTACTAGCTGCTGCCCATAGACTCCCCCGCCGTGTCAGACGCCATCTGCATCGTCGGTGGCACCGGCGCCCTCGGGTTCGGGCTCGCGCTGCGACTCGGGCAGACCGGCGTCCCGATCGTCATCGGTTCCCGCGACCCCGGGCGCGCCCAGGAGGCCGCGGCGCGGGCGTCGGGACAGCTTCCGGGCGCCGCGTTCGACGGGCTCGAGAACGCGCAGGCGGTGACCAAAGCCGACGTGGTGATCCTCAGCGTGCCATTCCGGAACCAGTCGGAGACCATGACCAACCTCAAGAATGCGCTCTTGGACGGGCAGCTCGTCGTCGACGCGACCGTCCCGCTTGCGGCGGCGGTCAGCGGGAGGGCCACAAGGACGCTGGGCGTGTGGCAGGGATCTGCCGCCCAGCAGGCGCAGGAGATGGCGCCGGCGGGAGTCCGGGTCGTCTCGGCCTTCCACACGGTGAGCGCCGCGCTGCTCACCGACCTGGATCACCAGCTCGATGAGGATGTGCTGATCTGTGGTGATCGCCGCGAGGACAAGGACCGCCTCGCGGAGATCGTGAATCGGATCGCGGGGCTACGTCCGGTCGACTGCGGCCCGCTCGAGATGGCTCGGATCGTCGAGCAGCTGACGGCGCTGCTCATCTCGATCAACGTCCGCAACAAGGCCCGAGCCGGAATCAAGATCACCGGCCTGTGAGTAATCCGGTCGTCGTATTGGCGGGCGGCACCGGCGGGGCGAAGCTCGCGCGCGGAATGCTGGACGTCGTCGGCCCCGACCAGCTCGTGGTGATCGCCAACACCGGCGACGACATCGAGATATACGGCGCCTACGTCTCGCCCGACCCTGACCTCGTCACGTTCTGGCTGGCAGACCTGATCGACGATCGCGGCTGGGGTCTGGCCGGGGACACCTTCAACGTGATGGAGGGACTGCGGTCGCTCGGCGTCGAGGTGTGGTTCAACCTCGGCGACCGGGATCTCGCGATCGGGTTGGAGCGGGCTCGCGCGCTGCGCGCCGGCCGGCGTCTGACCGAAGCGCACGCCGAGATCGCGCGGTCGATGGGCGTCCATGCGCGGGTACTCCCGATGAGCGACGCCCCCGTCCGCACGCGCGTGATGGCACACGGCCGGTGGTGGCCTTTTCAGGAGTTCATGATCAAGGCCAGCGGCGAGGGTCCGATCCAGCAGGTCGAGGTCCACGGAGCACGCGCGAGCCCTCCCACCCAAGAGGCGCTCGAGGCGATCGCGAACGCGCGGGCGATCGTGATCGGCCCGTCCAACCCCGTGATCTCGATCGGGCCGATCCTGGCGATCGAGCCGCTGCGCACGGCGATCGCCGGCAGTGAGGCACCGGTGGTGGCCGTCAGCCCGCTCGTCCGTGGCGAGGTCGTCAAGGGGCCGACGGCGGCGTTCATGGAGCATGCTGGGCTGACGATGAGCAGCGCCGGGATCGCGCTCGCCTATCGAGATCTGCTCGACGGTCTCGTGGCCGATCAACGAACCGGTGAGCTCCCGGTGCTCGAGACCGATGTCCTGATGGACAGCGCCGATGCCCGTGAGCGCCTCGCGGCCAACGCGCTCCAGTTTGCCCTTGCGCTCGGATAGCGTTGTCGGCATGCGGACGGTCGCGATTCTTCCGATCAAGAGCTTCAACGGAGCGAAGCAGCGCCTGTCGAACACGATGAGTCCCGGGGGCCGGCGGGCGCTCGCCGAGGCGATGTACTCGGACGTCCTCGTCGCGCTCAGACGTACGAGGTCGGTCGATGGCGTGCTCGTCGTGACCGCCGACAGCAACGCTCAGCAGATCGCCGGCGGCTACGGAGCGATGGTCCTCGGGGACGATGACCAGGGGCATAACCCCGCGGCGAGGCGCGGCATCCGCGCCGCACTCGAGTCCGGGGCCGAGCGGGTATTGCTGGTGCCCGGCGACTGCCCTTTGATCGATCCCATCCAGCTCAACGAGCTGATCGGACGGGACGTCGATGAGCGCTCGGTGCTGATCGTCCCCGATCGTCACGGGACGGGAACGAACGCGCTGTTGATGACGCCACCGGACTCCCTCGCGCCCGCGTTCGGCCCCGGGAGCTGTCAGCGTCACGCGGCGAGCGCTCAGTCCGAGGGGACCACCCCCGAGGTCGTCGACGTCCCTTCGCTGGCGCTCGACGTCGACACCCCGGAGGATCTCGAGGCCCTGCGCGAAGGGCTCGATTCCACGCACGGCGGCGCGGCGCACACCCGCGGGATGATCCGCCAGCTCATGCGAAGCGAGATTTGATCACCGCCGTCGCGCTTAGCGGACTGCCGGAGGTCGAGCCCGGCGACGACCTCGCGGGCCTCATCACAGCCGCGCTGCGCCACGACGGCGCGGCGCTGACGGACGGTCACGTGGTCGTGATCGCCCACAAGGCCGTGTCCAAGGCGGAGGGCCGTCTTCGCAGGCTGGCCGACGTGGCGCCGGGCCCCAGAGCGCGACAGCTCGCCCGCGAACTCGGCAAGGACCCGCGCCACGTGCAGGTCGTCCTCGACGAATCGCACGATGTACTCCGCGCCGAGCACGGGGTCATGATCTGTGTGACGCACCACGGTTTCGTCTGCGCGAACGCCGGGGTCGACGCGTCCAACGCTCCCGCGGATGGGACCGTCATCCTCCTGCCGCAGGACCCGGACGGCTCGGCTCGCCGGATCCGTGGCGCTCTGCGGCGGGCGCTAGGCGTCGCCCCGGCCGTCCTCATCACGGACTCGTTCGGACGGGCGTGGCGGCACGGGCAGTGCGACGTCGCGATCGGATGCGCCGGGCTCTCACCGCTCGACGATTGGCGCGGGCGGACCGACTCCGTTGGGCACCAGCTGAGCGCCACGCGGATCGCGATCTCGGACGAGCTCGCAGCCGCGGCCGACCTCGCGCGCACCAAGGACGGCCGGCAGCCGGTCGTTCTCCTCGGCGGGGTCGACCGCCAGGTCACGGCGGTCGACGGTCCCGGAGCGGTCGCGCTGCTACGGCCCGAGGCCGAGGACCTGTTCAGATGATCACTCAGCTCGCCGGCTCGGGCACCTGGCGGCGTCGCGCCAGGCGCCGGCTGCGGACGGGGGTCGTGGCCGCGAGCAGCGCGCCGATCACCACCGCGACCCCCAGAAGCTGCAGTGCGCTCGGAGACTCTCCGAGGATGAGCGCGGCCAGGGCGACGGTGGCCACGGGCTGGATCGCCAGCGTCAACGAGGTGATCGCCGCGGGGAGCCTCGGGAGCGAGATCATGATCAGCAGCCAGCCCAGAACCTGGGAGGTGAGCGCCAAGACGATCAGCCAACCCGCGCCCGGCCAGACGGGCACGAGATCTGCGTCGCCGATTATGAGACCGGCGATCACGCACAGTACGAGCGCCGTTGCCGTGGCCTCGAACAGCGGCGCGACGACGCGACGGACATCGGCCCCGCCACGTCGCAGCAAGAGCAAGAAGCCTATGTACGCGATCCCGGCGCCGAGGCCGTAGAACGTCCCGCGCGTGGGATCGCGACCGTAGGCGCCGTTCTCCAGCGCGCCCGAGATCAGCAGCACCCCGAAGAGGACGATCGGCAGCGCCGCGAGCACTCTGCGCCCCGGCCGCTCCGACAGGACCATCCAGGCCACCAGCGGGACGAGCACGATCTGGATGTTCGCGAGCACCGTCGCCAGCCCGGCGCCAACGTACTTGATCGAGTTATGCCACAGGAGCAGATCCGCGGCGAAGAAGAATCCTGCCGCGACCGCGATCCGGCGATCGTGCCATTCTCGGGGACCCAGCCGGCGTTCCTCGAGCCATGCCAGCAGCCCCAGCACGGGGAGCGCGTAGGCGCAGCGGAAGATCGCCGCCGTTGAGGGCGAGGCGTGGCTCAGCCGCACGAGGATGCTCGAGAACGCGATCGTCATCGCCCCGAGCACAGCGGCGAGGCGGACGTTGCGCCCGTTGCTGAGAATCCGCTCCACTACGTCCAGAGTAGGGAAGCGCTTCTCTAAGCCTCGCTCGGGGCCCCGATCGCGTGAAAACCCCCGTCGACGTGCAGGATCTCGCCGCTGATCGCCTCCGAGTAGTCCGAGAACATGAAGGAGATCGCGCGGGCGACCGGGCTTGGGTCCTCGATGTCCCAGCCCAACGGTGCCTGCCTGCGCCACAGGTCGGCGAGCTGCTCGAAGCCGGGGATTCCCCGCGCGGCGACGGTCCCGAGCGGTCCCGCCGAGATCAGGTTCACGCGGATCCCGTTCGGGCCGAGGTCGCGCGCCAGGTACCGGGCGACGGCCTCGAGCGCTGCCTTCGCCACGCCCATCCAGTCATAGATCGGCCAGGCAACGCCGGCGTCGAAGTCGAGGCCGACGATGCTCGAGCCCGGCTTCATCAGCGGGGCCACCGCGGCCGCCAGCGCCTTCAGCGAGAAGGCGCTCGTCTGGAACGCCTGGACCGCGCTCGCCGACGGGGCGGTCATGAACCGCCCGCCGAGCGCATCCTCGGGCGCGAACGCGATCGCGTGGAGCGCCCCGTCCACTTGGCCCCACCGGTCCCGCAGCGTCTCGGTGAGCGCGGCCAAGTCGGCCTCGCTGTTGACATCGAGCTCGAGGACCTCGACGGGCTCGGGCAGCCGCTGGGCGGCGCGCTCGGTCAACCGCCGCGTCCGTCCGAAGCTGGTCAGCAGTACCGAGGCACCCTCCCGCTGCGCCTGCTCGGCAGCGTGATAGGCAATCGAGTCCTTCGTGAGCACGCCCGTGATCAGCAGCCGCTTACCTTCCAGGAGCATGGCCGAGTCCCCTAGCGGGCGAGAGCGCGCAGCGCCCAGATCAGCCGATCGCGAGTGTCGGTCGGCTCGACGATCTCATCGACGAACCCGGCAGCGGCCGCCGCATCGGCGCGGAGGTGCTCGTCGGAATACGCATCCGCCAGCCGCGTGCGCTCGGCGTCCGGATCCCGGGCGACCCGCAGCTCGCGCCGGTTGACGATTCCGACGGCGGCGCGCGCGCTCATGATCCCGAGCTCCGCGTCTGGCCAGGCCAGGACCAGGTCAGCGCCCAGATCGCGCGAGTTCATCGTGATGTACGCGCCCCCGTAGGACTTGCGGAGCACGACGGTGAGCTTCGGAACCCGCGCCGACGCGAACGCCCGCACGAGCGACGCCCCGTGCCTGATGACGCCGGCCCGCTCCTGCCGCGAGCCCGGCATGAACCCGGGCGTGTCGACTACGGCGATCAGCGGCAGCCCGAACGAATCGCAGAAGCTGACGAAACGGGCGGCCTTCTCTGAACCCTCGGCATCGAGCACGCCGCCCAGATAGTGGGGCTGGTTGGCGACGATCGCCACCGGACGCCCCTCCACCCGCGCGAACGTCGTCACCACGTTGCGCGCCCAGCGCGGGCACAGCTCGAGCAGCGAGCCTCCGTCGACGATCCCGGCGAGCGCGTCGCGGACGTCGTAGGCCCGGCGTGACTCGCGGGGCACGGCGGCCCCGGGATCCGACACGGTCGGGTCGATCGAAGCCGCCAGGGGCAACGGCTCGCCGGCCGCCGACGGGAGATAGGAGAGGAGCTCGCGGACGCGCGTCGCCGCGGCCCGCTCGTCGCGCTCCACCAGGTGGCACACGCCGTTGCGGTCGTGCACGCGCGGACCGCCGAGCCCGGCCGCGTCGATCTCCTCACCGAGCGCCTCGCGAACGACGCCCGGACCGGTGAGGAACATCGCTGCATCCTCGGTCATCAGGACGAGATCGGTGAGGGCAGGCGAGTACGCGCCGCCTCCCGCGGAGGCGCCGGACACGATCGAGATCTGCGGCACGACGCCGGTAAGCGCGACCGTGTGGCGGAAGATCCGCCCGTAGCCGGCAAGGGCCGCCGTCCCCTCTTGCATCCGGGCGCCGCCGGACTCGACGAACGCAACCACCGGGACCTTGGCCCGGCCCGCGGTCTCGAGCACCCGGACGACCGTGTCGGCGTGGCGCTCGCCCAGCGAGCCGCCGAGATACGTCCCGTCCTGGGCGTAGCACGCGATCGGCCGACCGCCCACCGCGCCCGTGGCGCCGACCACGCCGTCGCCCGCCGCGGAACGTTCGCCGAGCCTCGGTGAGATCACGCGTGAGCGCAGCACCCGTACGCTGCCCGGATCGCAGAGCGCCTCCAGGCGCTCGAGCGGACTCAGCCGCGTCTGCTCTGGCAGTGCCGTGGCGGTCATTCGGGGGCTCCTCGTAGAACCAGCGACACGTTGTGGCCGCCGAACGCGAACGAGTTCGAGATCGCCAGCGGTGGCGCCCCGTTGGAGACGATCAGCGGCCGTGCCTCCCCGGGGACGTAGTCAAGGTCGAGCTCTGGATCGGGCACCTCGTAGCCAAGGGTGGGCGGGATCACGCGGGTCGCGAGCACCTGCGTCGTCTCGACCGCCTCGACAGCGCCGGCGGCGCCCAGGAGGTGGCCGATCGCCGATTTGGTCGAGGAGATCGGGATCTGCTTGGCTTGCTCCTCGCCGAGCGCACGCTTCAGCGCCGCGGTCTCGGCGGCATCGTTCAGTTGCGTCGACGTGCCGTGCGCGTTGATGTAGCTGACGTCGGCGGCGGTGGCGCCGGCGTCCGCCAGCGCGAACTCGATCGCGCGCGACGCGGGGCCGCCGGTCGGCTCGGGTGCGGTCAGGTGGTAGGCGTCGGAGGTCGATCCGTAACCGGCGATCTCGCCGAGGATCGTCGCCCCGCGTTCCCGCGCCGCCGATTCCTCCTCGAGCACGAGCACCCCCGCGCCCTCACCCATCACGAAGCCGTCCCGGCGCGCGTCGAAGGGCCGCGAGATTCCGGTCGGCGACAGCGCCTGCATCGAGTTGAAGCAGGCGAAGCTGAACTCGGTCAGAGTCGCCTCGGCGCCTCCGGCCACGGCAGCATCAGCATCGCCGTACTGGATCATCCGCAGGGCCGACCCGATCGCGTGGGCGCCTCCCGAGCACGCCGAGACGACGCCGTACATCTGGCCCTGGAGGCCGTGCTCCATCGCCACGGCGGCCGCCCCGGCATTCGGCATGTACTGGGGGATGCCGAGCGGGGAGACGCTCCTCGCTCCCTTGTCGCGCAGCACGTCGTGCTGGGTCTCGACGGTCTGGATCCCGCCGATCCCCGTGGCGATCACGCACCCGACCCGCAGCGGGTCGTAGGGCAGCTCGGACTCCCACCCGGCATCCGCGATGGCCTCGGCCGAGGCGACGAGCGCGAGCTGGGAGAAGCGATCCAGGCGCCGGGCCTGCTTGACCGAGAGGTGGTCGGTCGGCTCGAAGTCGGTGCACGCACCGGCTCCGTCGACGATCCCGCAGTCGCCTGCGGCCCACCGCTCGTGCAGGGAGGCGGCTCCCAGTCCCAGGGGTGTAATCGCCCCCAGGCCGGTTATCACGACCCGGCGCCTCACTCAGGCTGCTCGTTCCGCGATCAGGTCGATCGCATCGCCGACCGTCTTGAGTTCCTTCATGTCCTCGCCCTTGAGGACCACGCCGTACTCGTCCTCGACGACCTGCGCAAGCTCCACCAGGTCGAGCGAGTCGATGTCGAGCTCCTCGAACGTCGCGGCGCGTGTGATCTGGCTCGCGTCGGGGCCGAAGCTCGCGAGCGTTTCGATCACGCGGGCCTCGACCTGCTGGTTTGTCACGGTTGACATCTGGAATTGCTCCTCTCTGTTTTCGGTTTCACGCTGCAAGTCCTCCATCGACGGACAAGACGGCGCCGGTGACGTAGCTCGCCTCATCGGAAGCGAGAAAGCGTACGCAGGCGGCGACCTCGGCTGGAGTCCCGGCACGCTTGGCCGGGACCGCGTCGAGGAGGTCCGTCGAAACGCCGCTCATCATCTCGGTGTCGATCCACCCGGGGGCCACGGCGTTGACCGTGATGCCGCGCCGCGCGACCTCGACGGCCGCGGTCTTCGTCAGCGCGATCAGCCCCGCCTTGGCGGCCGCGTAGTTGGCCTGTCCGGGGTTCGCGCGCAGCCCGACGACCGATGAGATGTTCACGATCCGCCCGGAGCGAGCGCGCAGCATCGGCTTCAGCGCCCGCCGGGTCAGGCGGAAGGCCGCGGTCAGATTCGTGTCGAGGACGGCGGCCCATTCGTCGTCCCCGAGCGACGGGGTCAGGTCATCGCGCGTGATCCCCGCGTTGTTGACGAGCACCAGCACCGGCCCTTCGAACTGCTCCTCGAGCGCCTTGAACAGCTCATCCGGAACAGCCGGGTCCGAGACATCGCCGCCGACGGCAACCGCACGACCGCCCCCCCGCTGGATCTCCTGCACCACCGTCTCCGCTCGGCCGCGATCGACGCGGTAGTTGACGCCGACCGGCCATCCGTCGCCCGCCAGCGCATGGGCGATCGCCGCCCCGATACCGCGCGACGCGCCCGTCACGAGTGCGCAACCCTGGCGCTCGGCCATCGTCGATGCTGCCTCAGGCATTGACGAGCTCCACGTCTCGGAGCGTTCGCTTCGCCAGCCCCGTCAGCACCTTGCCCGGGCCGACCTCGATGAACCGTTCCGCTCCGCGCGCGTGCAGCGCGAGCATCGTCTCGCGCCACCGCACCGGCATCGTGAGCGCCTCGACGAGCCTGCGGCGCACGTCGTCGAACGGCTCCGCTGTGACCGCTGAGATCACCGGGACGCGCGGCGCCTGAATCTGCACCCGCTCGAGCGCCGAGGTGAACTCGGGGACGGCGCCGGCCATCATCTGGGAGTGGAAGGCCCCCGTGACCGGGAGCTCGATCGCGCGCAGGCCGAGCTCGCCGGCGGCAGCCGCGGCCGCGGGCAGCGACGCGCGCGCACCCGAGAGGACGACCTGTTGCGGAGAGTTGTCGTTCGCGACCGCGAGGCCGTGCGCCTCGGCCAGATCCTGAGCCTGCTCGGCCGCGCCGGGACCGAGCAGCGCCACCATGCCTCCGTCGCCGGCGCGCTCGCCGGACTCCTGCATCAGACGCCCGCGGAGCGCGACCAGCTCGAGTCCGTCCCTCTCTTGGAGGCAGCCGGCCGCGACCAGCGCCCCGAGTTCGCCGAGCGAATGGCCGGCCATGAAGTCTCCGTCGGGGGATCCCAGCGCCTTCCAGCCGGCGAGGCTGGCGCAGAAGATCGCGGGCTGCGCGTACATCGTCCCGTGCTCGGCCCGCGGAAACGGGTCGGTGCCGACGACCGCGTCCGCCAGGGCGAGCAGATCCGGACGGACCGCCGCGACTGATTCACGCATTTCAGGCGTGTGACTGCCCTGACCGGGGAACAGAATTGCCGTGGGAGCCATACATCTCACCCTACGCAGACCTCCATGCATGGATACAGTCGTCCTCCGGACTTCCCCCCGAACGGGGGGACGCACGCCATGACCCGCGTCACCCTGCCCGAACCAAACGCCTCATCGGCCGCGCTGGTTACCGGTGCGTCGTCGGGGATCGGCCGCGCGATTGCGGCGGAGCTGGCCGAACGCGGACACGGCCTCGTCCTGGTCGCGCGGCGCAAGGACCGGCTCGTCGAAGTCGCCGATCAGCTCCGCGACGAGCACGGTATCCGGGCCGAGACGATCGCGTGCGATCTCGCCAAGGCCGCGTCCCGCTCCCGACTGCGCGGTCGCATAACCGAGCTCGGCCTCGACATCGAGATCCTGATCAACAACGCCGGATTCGCGACCAACGGGCCGTTCTATGAGTCCGACCCGGAGCGCGAACTCGAGCAGGTCCGCGTGCTCGTGGAGGCGGGGGTCGCGCTGACCTCCGCGTTCCTCCCTGAGATGGTGCAGCGCGGGCGCGGCGCGATTCTCAACGTCTGCTCAACCGCCGCGATGCAGCCCCTCCCCTACTCCGCGGGCTACTCGGCGGCGAAGGCCTACATGCTCACGTTCTCCGAGGCGCTGCACCAGGAGCTCCGCGGCCACGGCGTGATCGTCAGCGCGCTGTGCCCCGGGCCCGTCCACACCGATTTCTGGGAGATCTCTGGCTGGGAGGTCGCCGGCGGGCGCTCGTTTGAGAGCGCGGTGCCGCGGCCGGCCTGGATCTCCGCCGAACACGCCGCCCGGGCGGGGGTTGAGGGGCTGGCGGCGGGCCACCGCGTGATCGTGCCGGGCCTCGGGATGCGCGCCGCGATGGAGGCCGTCCGGTACGTGCCCCACGCGGTGAAGCTCCCGGCGATCGAATGGATGATGCGGCGCGGAGGCGCGGGCGACTACGACGGGCCCTAAAGCCCCGCGAGGTCGCGCGTTCGCTCCGGAGCTGACGCGACGCTCGCGCCTCGCTCGGCCACGACCCGCTCCCACTCGGCGACCCCCTCGGCCGCGCGGCCGCGTCCTGCGCGTTCGGCCGCCGCCGAGGCGAAGAGCTGCCGGAACGCGAGCGCCTTCAAGAACCACTTCGGGTAGGCGACCCGCCGCCGACGGTGCTCGATCGCCGCCACCAGCTCGTCGATCGCCGGGCCGAGCGGGTACGTCCGGGCGAACGCCGCCGGCATCTCGCTCTTGATCCGCTCGAGGATTGGCATCTCGCGCTCCGCGTCCCTGACCATGTCGGTATCGAGGAACAGGAAGTAGGCGACGCCGACCTGGACGCCCAGCGGCGCCATCTCGGTCCGCAGGCAGTCGCTCAACGCCTCGACGCCGGCCTTCGCGGCGCAGTAGGCGCTCATCCCCGGAGCGCGCAGAACCGCTGCGGTCGAGGCGATGTTGAGCAGGTAACCGCGGCTGCGTTCGAGGTGCGGGAGGGCGGCCCGATCGGTGTACATCACGCCGAGCAAGTTGATCTCGATCACGCGCTCCCAGGACCGCATGTCCTGGGAGCGGAGCGGGCCGCCGGTGGCGATGCCGGCGTTGGCCACGACGACATCGAGCCCGCCGAGCGCATCGGCCGCCGCGTCGATCGCGTGGCCCATCTCCTCCCCGCGGGACACGTCGCATTCGCCCACGAACGTTCCGGGGCCGCAGCGTTCCGCGACGGCCGCCAGGTTCTCCGGCTCGAGCCCGACGAGGGCGAGCCGGGCGCCACGACCGGCGAGCCTCTCCGCCAGCGCCGCGCCGATCCCGCGCGCGGATCCGGTGATCAGTACACGCCTTCCTGCCAGCGACCCCGCGGTGCTCATGGCCACGACCATACCGCCACCGCGGCGCCCGCCGCAATGCGGCCTGGACCCTACGCCGCCCGGCTCTCGACCTCGTCCACGATCGAAGCGGGCTCGGGCATCCTCACCTCGCGGGCGAGGCGCCGTCCGATCCAGTCGAGTGCCACGGGGGTTCCCGCGATGGCGCCGCTGATGTGATCGACGCCGCCACGCGTGACGTACAGCCTCACGTCCGCGCCGAGTCGATGCCAGTCAGCTCGGAGCCGCGAGCTCTGGTCGAACGAGACGATCTGGTCCCAGCGAGCGTGGTGCAGCAGGACCGGCGCCGCCGGTGCCATCTCTCCGAGCCGGTTCTCCCGCAGTCGAGCCCGCCACTCCGGCCGCTCGAGCACGTCCGGCTCGGTCAGCTCGGACGAGTGCACCCACCGCGGACCGAACAGCATCGCGTGGAAGATCGTCGACTCCCGCATCGCGGAGATGCCTTTGCGGGCCATCGGCGTGAGATAGGTGTCGAGGTCGAGTTCCGGATAGGCCGCCGCATAGCCGATCCCGCCGTAGGCGATGAAGAACGAGAAGAACGTTCCGTCGAGGCTCGGACCGGCGGTCTCGACGTCGGCCGCGGCCGCGCCGGCCGCGACCGCGAGCAGCGGCACGTCCGGCGCGTAGGTCGGCTGAAGCTGTGCCGCCCACGCCGCGGCGGCCCCACCCTCGGAGTAGCCGATGATCGCCGCGGGTCCCTCCACCGGGAGTTCCTCCGAATCAAGCGACCGAGCGGCTCGCATCGCGTCGAGCACGTTCGGGCCCAATGCGCGCCCGACCATGTAGGTGTGGTCGCCCGGCGTGCCGAGACCCTCGTAGTCGGTGAGCGCCACGGCCCAGCCCCGCGCCAGCACCATCGCGATCAGCCCGGCCTCCCACTCGCGGCCGCGCGCGAGCAGGCGGGACGGTGCCGCCGCGTCACCGATCCCGTGGGTACCGACCGCGTACCCGATCAGCGGCCGGGGCCCGCGAGCCCGCGACCGCGGGATCAGCACCGTGCCCGAGACGGCCGTCGGCTCACCGGTGGCACCGGTCGAGCGGTAGAGGATTCGCCACACACGGCATCTCATCCGCACGCCGGGGACGAGGTAGGCGTCGGTCTCCTCGGCGCGGATCACGTCCCCCGGCTGGGCTTCCGGCAGCGGATCGGGGGGAATGTAGAAGTCCTCGGCGCCACCGGTCCGGCGCCTGGGCGGGGAGACGAGCAGCAGCTGCGCACTCGCGTGACGCGCGACGTCCAGAAAGCTCACAACCGCTGTTCTCCTTTCGACGAGCCGCTTCTCGCGGCATCGCCTTCGGTTAACAGGTTATTCCAGTCAGGTGTCGGTATTCCCCCATCGCCTGATTAACGGCGCGGCTCGGGCGCTTCGTACGCCACGATCGGCGGAACGGCGGCGCTTGGTGAGAAGACCCTCCGAATGACCATGTATTTCATGCTTATTCGGAAGTTGTTGAGGCGTCAGTTGAGCAACCCGATCCTTTGGGCCCGCTGCACCGCCTCCGCGCGGTTGCGCGCTCGGAGCTTGCGGTACAGCGAGCTCGTGTGTTCCTTGACGGTGTGGGGAGAGAGGTAGAGCCGCTCGGCGATCTCGCGGTTCGTCGATCCGGCGGCGATCAGGTCCAGCACCTCGCGCTCGCGCTCGCTCAACAGCGGCGCCGGCTGGTCGGCCTTCGGCGAGAACATCGTCATCCCCAGGCCGACCATCCGCACGGCGGCCGCAATCTCGCCCGCCTCGAGATCCTTGGAGACGAACCCGGAGGCTCCGGCCGCGCGGGCTGCCGCCGGCGACATCCGCCCCGCGCCTGAGATCAGCAGCACGCGAGTCGACGGGGACGCCTTGCGAATCGAGTCACAGAGCTCGGCCCCCGACTCGCCGGCCAGGAAGAGATCAACCAGCGCGACGTGCGGCTCGTAGACCCGCACCAGCTCGAGCGCCTCGGCGCCCGTGCGCGCGGCGAGGCACCGCTCGACCCACGGTTGCTCGACGAGCAGCACGCGGAAACCCCAGTGGACGACGTCGTGGTCGTCGACCACGAGCACTCGGAGCTTGCGATCCGGGAGCCGGCGGGGCGCGAGGGTGGGGCCGCTCACACGGTCACCTCCCTCGTCAGGGGCACGACGAGCCGGACCCGCCAGCTGTCCGTCCCGACCGCCCCGAACTCGACCACGCCGCCGTGCTGCAGGGCTTCGAACCCGGCGAGGCGCAGGCCCATCCCGGCGTCCGACTCGCCCGGGGGGCGCACGCCGTCGTTGCGGACCTCGAGTTCGAACGTGTCGGCGTGGCGCGAGACGGCGACCTCGACCTGGGTCGGATCGGCGTGCTTACCGATGTTGCGCAGGGCCTCGGCCAGCACGGACTGCGCCAGTGGCTCGAGATCCGCGGGCACGGTGGCGTCCTCCTGCCATTGCACCGAAACCGGCGGCCCCGGGGCGCTCCGCAGGCGCTCGAGTTCGGCCGAGAGCGTCGTCCCGGTCTCCGGCGGCAGGGGTGCGAGCGGCCGCTCGAGCGCCCTGCGCAAGTCGCGGAGCGCCTGCTGCATCTCGACCCTGCAGCGCTCGCGCTCGGCATGATCAAGCGGCGCTTCGGCACTGAGAGCGAGCGAGACGCCGAACAGACGCTGCATGACGCGCTCGTGGATCTCGCGCGCGAGGTCGAGCCGTTCGCCCAGACGGCGCGTGCGCTCCTGCTGACGAGTCGCGTTGCGCGCGGTGGCGACCAGCGCCGCGGTTTTCCCGAGCGTCCAGAGCAGGTGGCGCTCGCCGTCCGAGAGCTCGAATCGACCGCCCCCCCGGTCAGCGCAGATCACTCCATAGGCACGCCCAGCGGCGCTCAGCGGCGTGCAGACCATGGTCGTGACGCCGAAGATCCGCGCGTACTCGGACGGCACGGCCTCCTCGATTCCGTCCGAGACGACGACGACCTGATCCTCGAGCAGCGCCTGCTGGGCGATCGGGGTCGTGACAAGCGTTGGCCGTAGCGCTGCCAGCTGCGAGAACGAGGTCCCGTAGGACCCGACGACGCGGACACGCCGACGGCCGGGATCGGCGAGGAAGATCGCCGCGCGGCGCATCGTCGTCAGGCGGCAGATCGCCTCGCAGATGCGGTCGTAGAACTCGGTCGAGGACGTGTCGGTCTCGATCTTCGCGAGCAGCTCGACGAACACCTCGAGCGGCTCGACCCCCGCGAACAGAGACCGCGGGTGCTCGGGGAGAGCGTCTCCGTGCCGCGGGACCGCCGCCGGTCCCTCGTCGACGTTCACGCGGCTGCCGCCGGCAGCTCGTACCGGCGGCGGATGTCGTACAGCGTGGTCCGTTCGGCCGCCGGCCGACCGGCGCGATGGGCCGCCCCGATCAGGTCGTCCGGGGTCAGCATCACGCCGTGATAGCTGCCGGCCATCCGTGAGATCGACTCCTCCATCAGGGTCCCGCCCAGGTCGTTGACGCCCCATCGCAGGGACTCGGTCGCCGCCTCGAGTCCCATCTTGACCCAGCTCGCCTGCAGGTTGCGCACGGTCTTGCCGAGCGCCAGCCGGAACGCCGCGGTGTGCTTGAGGTTCTCCTCTCGGGAGATCTCCTCGACGCCGTGAGTGCGGCCGAGCAGGGTGTGGAACGGAATGAACGACAGCGGCACGAACTCTGTGAAGCCGCCCGTCCGCTCCTGGAGCTCCCGCACGACCCGCATGTGCTCGGCGAGCTCCCAGGGCTCTTCGATGTGGCCGAACATCACGGTCACCGTCGAGCGCAGCCCACTCGCATGCGAGGCTTCGATGATCTCGACCCATCGCGCCACCGGCAGCTTGTTGGGCGAGATCCGCTCCCGCACCCCGTCGTGGAGCACCTCGGCCGCCGTTCCTGGCGTCGAGTCGAGGCCGGCATCGCGGAGCCGCTCGAACACCCCGCGCGCCGACAGGCCGCTGACGTCGCACATGTGGGCGACCTCCATCGGCGAGTACGCGTGCAGGTGTAGATCCGGAGCCACCCGCTTGGCAAGGCGCAGCCACTTTTCGTAGTCCTCGAGGCCCCAGTCGGGATGGATGCCGGACTGGATGCAGATCTCGGTCGCCCCGAACTCGACCGCTTCGGAAACGCGCCGCGCGAACTCCTCCTCGGAGTGCTCGTAGGCGTCGGGCGAGCGGCGAGCCTGGCCGAAGCCGCAGAAAGCGCACCCGACGACGCAGATGTTCGACACATTGACGTTGCGGTTGACGACGAACGTGACCGTCTCCCCGGCAAGGCCGGAACGGAGATCGTCCGCCGCGCAGCGCATCTCCTCGATCACCGACGGCCGCGTCTCCGCGAACAACGCGGTGAGCTCCTCCGGGGTCAGCGCAAGCCCGTCGGCCGCCCGGCTCACCGCACGCGGCGCCGCATCGTCGAGCACGGCGACCTCGGCGCGGCGGCCCGAGCCCCGGCGCGGGATGAACGACCAGTAGCACCGCTTGATCACGTCCAGCACCGGCGGCGAGACCCATTCCGGGTCGATGTACTCCGGATACACGCACAGCCGCTCGCTCAGCGCGAGGCCCTCTGCCCGGAGCCCCTTGCGGACCTGGCTCGGCGACGGAAACGGATGCTCGGGGGAGATGTGATCGCCGTTGGCGCTCAATCCGCCGAGGTCGGTCGCCCCCGCGCGGACCAGTTCGACCCACCAGTCAGACAGGTTCGGCGGCACCTGGATCCCGACGCCCGGCATCAGCCGCCGCGCCTCCGCCACGAGCCGCTTCATGTCCTCGATCGTCACCTCGCACGCCCACGCGGGCGGGTCGACGCGCGGACCGTCCGCGACGCCCGTTCGCCAATACCGCGAGGCGGCGTCGTCCGCGATCTGCGCCGGCTCTCTCCCGTAATAGCTCTGATGAGGCACGAAGTTCTGGAGGATCACCTCCTGGAGGTGGCCATGGCGATCGTGGAGCTCGGCGAGCTTCTCCAGTGACGCGATCCGCTCCTCCTCGGTCTCGCCGATCCCGACCAGCACGCCGCTTGTAAACGGGATCTTCAGCTCTCCCGCCGCGGCGATCGTCTCGATCCGGCGCGCCGGATGCTTCGTCGGCGAACCGGCGTGAACCGTCTCCATCAGACGCTCTGAGATCGACTCGAGCATCAACCCCTGAGAGGCGGTGACTTCGCGCAACCGCCTCAGGTCGGCGCGATCCAGCACGCCGAGATTCGTGTGCGGCAACAGCCCCCGCTCGAGCGCTCGCTCGCACGCCCACACAACGTAGCCCGTGAAGTCGTCGAACCCGTACTCCCGCAGCCGGGCGGCGACGCCGGCGTTGACCTCCGGGCGCTCGCCCGTGAGCACCAAGAGCTCCTTGACGCGGTGGCGCGACACCGCCTCGTCGAGGATCCGCTCCACCTCGGTGGGCGCGTACAGGTGAGCCTTGTGGGTCGCGAACGCGCAGTACTTGCAATAACAGCGGCAAGTCCGTGAGAGCGACAGCGTGAGGTTGCGGCTGAACGTGACCCGGCGGCGCATTCGCTCGCCGGATTCTACGAACCGCGCATGCTGTCCTTGGGCCCGACGCCTATCCTGCCCCGCCGGATGCTGCGCTGGACCACGATCGTCATGGCCGGCATGGCCGTCTTCTCGTTGGCGGCGTGCGGGTCGAGCTCGACTTCTGGCTCGAGCTCGAGGGACGCGCAAACCCGGGACGCGACGTTGGTCCTCGACTTCACGCCCAACGCGATCCACGCCGGCATCTACTCGGCGATCGCACGCCACTACGACATCGACGAAGGCGTCCGTCTTCACGTGATCGCGCCATCGGCGTCGACGGACTCGATCAAGCTGCTGGAGACGGGGCACGTCAACTTTGCGATCCTCGACATCCACGACCTGGCGATCGCCCGCGAACGCGGCGAGGACATCGTCGGGATCATGGCGATCGTCGAACGGCCACTGGCGGCGGTAATCGCCGCGCCGCAGATCCAGGACCCCCATCAGCTCGTGGGCAAGACCGTGGGCATCACGGGCGACCCGAGCGACACCGCCGTGCTCGACTCGATCGTCGCCGGAGCCGGCGGTGAACCCAAGCAGCTGAGGACGATCACGATCGGCTTCAACGCCGTCGCGGCCCTGCTCTCCGGCCGCGTCGCAGCGGCCACCGCGTTCTGGAACGACGAGGGGGTGACGATCCAGCGGCAGCGGCCCGGCTACCACATCTTCCGGGTCGACGACTATGGGGCCCCCTCCTACCCCGAGCTGGTGCTGTGCGCCACCGGGGCGACAGTGCGCCGAGATCCGAGCCTGGCGCGCGCGGTGGTTCGTGCCCTGGTTCGGGGCTACGGCGTGACGCTGACCCACCCAAAGGCCAGCGCGGCCGACCTCGAGTCGCGGGTCACGGGCCTCGATCCACGGCTCGTCAGCGCCGAGCTGAGCGCGGTCGAGCCGTCGTTCGAGACCCGCGCCGGGCGCTTCGGTGTACTAGATGGGGCCACGTTGCGGGCGTGGGCGCGCTGGGAGGTCCGCTTCGGGATCGTCAGTCGGATGCCCGACGTGCAGCGGGCGTTCGACCCGCAGTTCATCGACGGCGCCGGCTCACCGGCCGGTGGCTAACAGGCGCTCGACGAGCGCCGGTCCCTCGCGCGCCATCCGCGAGCGCGGAACCACGACGTCGAATCCCGCCGCCAGCGCGCGGTCGCGGACGTCGGCCTCCACGTGCGAGTAGAACGCGAGCGACGGGACCGAGCCCAGAACGGGCTGGACCGACGCGAGCCGCTCCTCGACGTCCGCCGTCAGATCGACGACGAGCAGCTCGGACGAAGCCGCTGCCTCCGGGGCCGACACGAGCTCCACGTCGTGGCCCGCCGCGCCGAGCGCCCCGACAACGTTCGAGCCGAACAGCAGATCGGGGATGAACGCGACTACGCGCGCCAACGCGCTACTGGGCTCGGAGCTTCTTGAACTCTTGCCGCACCGATTCGGTGCGACCCCACCAGGGCTCGACCTCGAAGCGTCCCGTCCGGACCTCGCGCACGGCCGTCTCGCCTTCGATTCCCGCGTCGTCGAGCAGCTTCAGGGCCCCGTGGACGACCGGCGCAGCGGCCGCGTGGCCGAACCGGTGGGCGACCAGCAGCCGCCAGTGCCAGTCGTACTTGGAGTACGGCTGCGCGTTGCAGACAACGAGCAGCACCGCCGCATCCACGTAGCGGCGCTCATCGAAGATCCGCAGGTCGAGCTCGAGGTCGGTCCAGTCGTCCGGAAGCGAATCGACGATCTCGCTGAAGGTGTCCGCCAGCGCCACTAGAGCACCTGCTGGGCGATCAGGAACACATTCATCGCGGTGATCACGGCCGCCACCGAGCAGGCGGTTACGGTCGTCAGTCGGCGGTTGACATGAACGCCCATCACGCTCCGGCGCGCTGTGAGGACAACCAGGGGCACGAGCGCGAAGGGTATCCCGAACGACAGCACGACCTGGCTGAGGACGAGCGCGCTGGTCGGGCTTATGCCGATCGCGAGCACGATCAGCGCCGGCACCATCGTCAGGAGGCGCCTGACCAGCAGCGGCACGCGGATGTTGACGAAACCCGCCATGACCACCTGGCCCGCGTACGTTCCGACGCTCGAGGACGACGCCCCCGAGGCCAGCAATGCGACGCCGAACGCCAGCGCGGCGCCGCCGCCGACGAGTCGGGCCAGCTCGTGATGCGCTCCCTGGATCGTGCTTACGCCCGAAAGTGCCGGGGTGTGCAGGAGCTTGGCGGCGACGACCAGCATCGCGATGTTGATCACGCCGGCCAGTCCGAGGGCGAGCAGGACGTCGAGCCGTTCGAACCGCAGCACGCGGGTCCGCTCACGGTCGCTGTGCAGCGGCATCCTGCGATTCGTCAGCGCTGAGTGGAGATAGATCACGTGCGGCATGACCGTCGCTCCGATGATTCCGACGGCGAGGTACAGGTACGTCCCGCCGCCAAGGTTGGGGATGAAGCCTGTGAGCGTCTCATGGGCGGAAGGCCCGATCTTCAGCGTCTCGTAGAGGAACCCGGCGAACACGAGCCCGAGCAGCGCCGTGATCGCCAGCTCGAACCGGCGCACCCCGTGTCGCTGGATCTCGAGGATCGCGAATGCGATCACTCCGGTGATCAGGCCCGCGGTGAAAAGCGGGATGCCGAAGAGCAGGTTCAGGCCGAGCGCCGCGCCGAGGAACTCGGCGACGTCGGTCGCCATCGCCATCACCTCGGCCTGGACCCAGAGGCCGACGCTCATCCACCGCGGAAGGCGCTCGCGGCACAGCTCGGGCAGGCTCCGATCGGTGACCACCCCGAGCTTGGCCGACAGGTACTGGACCAGCATTGCCATGAGGTTTGCGAGCAGCACGACCCACACCAGCGCATAGCCGAACTTGGCGCCGCCCTGGATGTTCGTCGCGAAGTTGCCGGGATCGATGTACGCGACCGCGGCCACGAACGCCGGACCGAGCATCGCGAGCGTGGCGCGGAGCCGTCCGCGCTCGAGCAGGCGGTCGAGCGGCGTGATGACGACGGCATCGGTCAGCGTCGCCTGACCGTCGGCGCTCACTCCCTCGAGAATCGGTGCGCCGATTCCCGTAGGGGGTGGCGTCACCGGGCCACCTCGACGCGCATCGCGCGTGCCAGCGCGCCGCCGAGGACATGGACCCTATCCCCGAACTGCACGAACAGCGGGCCGTCGAACGGCTGCTTGTCGATGACCTCAAGCTCGTCACCCGGCGCGATGCCGCGCTCCGCGAGGAAGCGGAGCATGTCGGGATCGGAGTCGGACACGCGGGTGAAGGTCCCTCGAGCTCCGGCGCCCAGCGTCTGGAGGCTGTCCGTGGAGCCCTCCTCGATCGTGAGGTCGGGCGTGGGGATCGGATCGCCGTGCGGATCGTGAGTCGGGTTGCCGAGCTTCGCGGCGATCAGGGCCTCGAGCTCCTCGGACAGGACGTGCTCGAGCACCTCCGCCTCCTGGTGGACGCGGTCCCACGGGACGCCCAGGCTCTCGACCAGGTACAGCTCCAGCAGGCGGTGATGGCGCAGAACCTCGAGCGCGACCCGGCGCCCGCCCTCGGTCAGCGTGACGCCGTGGTAGGGCTCGTGCTCGACCAGGCCGAGGTCGCACAGCCGTTTGACCATTCCCGAGGCGGAGGCCGGGGTTACGCCGAGCCGGTCAGCCAGAGCCGTCGTGCTGACCGGCTCCGCCGCGCGCCGTTCGAGCGCATATATCGCCTTCGCGTAGTCCTCGATCGCCGAGGACACAGTCGCCGATTCCAGGTGACCCATCTCTAAAGTATGGTAGTCCTAAATTTCAACTTCTTCAACTCATAACTACACTCTTCGCCGCCTTTTATATTTGGAGTCGATGACCTCGACCGACGTTCTGAGCTCCGAGTACCGCGCCGCCACTGAGGGCTGCGGCGTCCTCGATCGTTCCGAGCGGGGCAAGCTGGCGCTGGTGGGCGCGGAGGCCAAGTCCTTCCTTCAGGGCCAGGTGACCAACGACGTCGAATCGCTCGTCGCTGGAGAGGGGTGCTACGCGGCGTTTCTCACCCCCAAGGGCAAGATGCTCGGCGATCTTCGCATCCTCGACACGGGAGACGAGCTGCTGCTCGACACCGAGCGGATCGCGCTCCAGGAGCTGTTCAACATGATCCGTCGGTTCAGCATCGGGTACGACGTGGAGCTGATGAAGCGAACGCTGGAGCAGGGCCTCGTCTCGCTGATCGGCCCCGACGCTGACGCCGTGGCGGACGCGCGTGAGCTGCCCGCGACCGAACACGCGCACATGCCGGTCCAGATCGGCCCACACGCGGCCCGCGCGATCCGTACGGACGTGGGAATCGACCTCCTGTGCGAGGCCACCATCACGACGGAGCTCGTCCGGGCGCTCGAGGCGGCCGGCGCCATCCCGGTCTCCGAGGCCGTCGCCGAATGCGTTCGCGTCGAGCGCGGCCGGCCCCGCTACGGCATCGACCTCGATGAAAACGTGATCCCACAGGAGGCCGGCCTCAACGCCCGCGCGGTCTCGTTCACGAAAGGCTGCTACGTCGGCCAGGAGACCGTCGCACGCCTGTACTACCGCGGCAAGCCGAACCGCCATCTGCGCGGGCTGCGACTCTCGGCGCCGGCGCGGACGGGCGATCAGATCGAATTCGAGGGACGGCCGGTGGGTCGCCTCGGAAGCGTCGCGCAGTCGCCAGAGCTGGGCTCGCTCGGGCTCGCTCTGGTACGTCGCGAGGCTCCTCCCGGCTCGAGCGTCACGGTCGGAGAGCGGTCAGCTCCGGCCGAGGTCGTCGAGCTGCCGTTCGCCCGTTGAGGGGGACCTCGCCGCCGGCGAATCGCGCCAACGTCTCGCCGTCGGGCTCCGGCTCGAGCGTCAGCTGCGCCGTCTCCGGGTGTGAGGAGAGGTAGGCGGCGACGATTCGGACCTCGTCGATCTCATCCGGTGGCACGTGCGCGCCGAGCTCCCCGGTGCGGCCGCCCCGCCGCAGCGCGGTCGCCGTGCGCTCGTGCAGCTCCCCCGCCTCGGCGGGTAGCGGCCCCCAGTCGACGAGGCGACCGCCGACCAGCCAGAAGGCATCAAAGCTCCCGGCGCGCGCCGGATGGGCCCCCAGCAGCAGCCGGGGACGCGCGTGTGTCGCCTCGAGCACCCCGCCGAGACGCCCCAGGATGGCCCCGAGGCGCCGCGCCCGCCGGCGCAGGGCCAGGGCGCGCTCGTACCGCCTCGCCTCCGAGGCCTCCCGCATCTGGGCATCGATGTGCGCGAGCAGGCGCTGGCCGCCGTCCCCCCCGCCGACGAACAGCCTGAGCGCCTCGTCCAGCCGCCGGCGATACAGGTTCGGGTCGAGGTCGCCGAGGCACGGGGACAGACAGCGGCCCATCTGCCCGTAGGCCGACGGATGCTCGCGGCGCACGAGCCGCCGCCCGCAGTGGCGAAGGCCGAACACGGAGTCGAGTTGCTCGACGAGCTCCAGCGCGAGTCGCCGGCCTCGCATCGGCCCGATCGTCACCGCGTGGCCGGCGGCCGGCCGGAGCGCGACCTCCAGGATCGGAAACGAGATGTCCAGGCGGCAGCGGATGTACACGAGGCGGTCGTCGGCCCGGGCCAGGCGGATGTTTCCGGCGGGACGGAGCTCCTTGATCAGCCGGTTCTCGAGCACCAGCGCGCCGAGCTCCGAGCGGGTGGCGCGGTAGTCGACAATCGTCGCGTGCCGGGTCCAGTCTGCCTGGGGCGCCGACGGCGCGAAATGTGCCCGCGCGCGGCTTC
Organism: uncultured Solirubrobacterales bacterium; assembly: GCA_963810015.1. Lineage (GTDB taxonomy): Bacteria > Actinomycetota > Thermoleophilia > Solirubrobacterales > Solirubrobacteraceae > Palsa-465. The sequence continues at coordinate 194,679 of CAWEMC010000017.1, read as the reverse complement.
GGATCGAGATCGACTTGCCGACGTACAGGGTGTTGCCGGCGCCGTCGCGGAACAGATAGACGCCGGGGTCCCGGGGGAGGTCGGCGAAATCGACCGCGGGAACGCGCGGCGGCAGGCTCCCGGCCGGCCTGCGCGATCTCGGCTGGCGGGCGGCTCGCGGTCGGCGGGGTTTCAGCAGTACCAGCGCCTCGCGGATCGTGGTCGAGTTCGCGCACAGGCGGGGGAACAGCGCGCACAGCACACGCGCACAGGTCTCCGCATCGGGGAGCGCGCGGTGGGCCTGGGCGACCTCGATCCCGAGGGCGTCCGCCAGCGCCGCCAGGCGCCGTTCGCGTTGGAGCGGCAGCACCGTCCGCGCCAGTGCGGCCGTGCAGATCACCGGCGGATCGGGCCAATCGCGCCCGATCCGCGAGAACGCCTGGCGGAGCACCCGCCGATCGAAAGGCGCGTTGTGCGCCACCATCACGCGCCCCCGGAGCTGCCGGTCGATCTCCGGCAGCACCGCCTCGAGCGACGGTGCGCCGTCGACCATTCGCTGCGTGATCCCGGTGAAACGCTGGATTCCGCGCCGCAGCGGCGCGCTCGTACGGACCAACGATGAGAACCGATCGTGAAGCTCGCCGCCCCCGACCAGCACGGCACCCACCTCGGTCAGCTCGCAGTCGTCGCCACCGAGCCCGTTCGTCTCGGTGTCGATCACCAGGAACTCGGCGGTCGCGATCGGGGAGTCGAGCAGTTCCAAGACAAGCGTGATACGCCCGCGCCCGGACGGCATGAATCCGCGATTGCGTCGCAATTCGGCGCGACTGCGACTTGGCGACCGTTGGTCGGGGTAGCATCGCGGTGCGGCCGCAGTGCCAGGAAGGAGTCCTGACGTGACAGCAATTGCCCCCGACAGCGACAAGCTTCGGAAGCTCGATGACGATACCCGCCGCGCCTGGACGGCTTATAGCGAGCGCCTGCGGGAGCTGAGCGGAGCCGAGTACGAGCAGGCCGAGCACGAATCGTGGACGAAGCTCCAGAGTGACCTGCGCCGGGTCGAGCGCCGGCGACGCTCGCTCTACGACTCGTCGACCGGCTGACGTCTGAGCCGCCCTGAGCGCGGCTGCAGGGCCCTCGCGCGGGGTCCGGCCGGCAGGCCGCGTCGCGCTGACTCGCGCTCTTCCTACCCGTGAGTTAAGGTTCAGATTGATGAGGGTCATGCTGGGGTGAAGGACGCCCCCGACCGAGAGGAGAGCCAGGAGCCCGGATGCGCAAGACGACGTTCTCAACGGTTGCCGTTGCGCTCGTCGCCGTCTCCGGCTGCGGTGGCGGCGCGCATTTCGCGAACGAGCCGCGCCCGGCCACGCCGATCAACCTCACCGTCTACATCAACAACGCCCGCGTATCCCTCTCCCCTGCCTCGGTCGGCGCCGGCGAGGTCGTGTTCATCGTCACCAACCAGGCGGACAAGGCCGAGTCGCTAACGATCCACCCCGCGGGCAACAGCTCGCAGTCGCTCGCCAGCACCGGTCCGATCAACCCGCAGGCGACCGGCCAGGTGGCGGTCGACATCAGTCAGCCCGGCGAGTACAAGGTCACCACCGCGACGAGCGCCGGGACCGACGCCGCGCTGGCGTCGGAGCGCTCGATTGCGCCGGCCTCGCTCCGGGTCGGCGCTCCCCGCCCGAGCTCCAGCAACGAGCTGCTCCAGCCGTAAAGCGCGAACTGACGCCATTTCGTCTCGCTTTCCGGGCAAAAAAGGCGTCAGTTCGAGGTGCTGCCGCCCGGCCGGGCTCGCCCGACCGCAGCCGGGTACGATCCCGGAGGCTTCAGCCATCTGAAACCCCAAAAGAGGTGTATCCCGAGTGGCCGTCGATCTGAGCCAAGTGTCGAACGTTGAGACAGAGCCCGGAGAGCTCCCGCCGACGATGGCCGCGTGGGTCATCCGCCAGGAGCGCGAGGGCGAGCCGACCGACGCCTTCCAGATCGAGGAGATGGAGGTACCGGAGCCCGGCGCGTTCGAGGTGGTCGTGCGCGTGATGGCCGCCGGCGTGAACTTCAACAACGTCTGGGCGGCGCTCGGGCAGCCCGTGTCGGTGTTTCGCTACCACCCCAACGAGGACCATCACATCGGGGGGTCCGACGCCTCCGGGATCGTGTGGAAGGTCGGGGAGGGCGTGACCCGCTGGAAGCCCGGTGACGAGGTCGTGATCCACTGCAACCAGGCCTCCTACGAGGACCCCGAGGTCCACGGCCTCGACCCGCTCGCGGCCCCGAGCCAGCAGATCTGGGGCTACGAGACGAGCTGGGGGTCGTTCGCGCAGTTCTGCAAGGTTCAGGCGCAGCAGCTGCTCCACAAGCCCAAGCACCTCGCCTGGGAGGAGGCCGCCGCGTACGGGCTGACGTACTTCACCGCGTACCGGATGCTGATCGACCGCTGCAGGCTCCAGGCGGGCAACCGCGTGCTGATCTGGGGCGCCGCCGGCGGTCTGGGCGTGTTCGCGACTCAGCTCTGCGCCCTCACCGGTGCCGACGCCGCTGGAGTGGTCTCGAGCGAGGAGAAGGGCAGGTTGATCGAGCAGCTGGGCGCCATCGGCTACGTCAACCGCTCGGAGTTCGCTGGGATGATGCGCCGGGGCGATGAGACCGTCGATGAGGAGAAGGCGCGGTTCAAGGAGTCGCGGCGGTTCTGCAAGACGGTCGAGGGGATCCTCGGCGGTCCGCCCGACATCGTGTTCGAGCACGTCGGCAAGGCGACGTTCCCGACGTCCGTGCTCGCGGTCAAGCCCTTCGGCAAGGTCGTGATCTGCGGCGCGACATCCGGCTACCAACTCGACTTCGACGTCCGCTACCTGTGGATGCGCCAGAAGGAGATCATCGGCTCGCACTTCGCCAACGCGTGGCAGGCGAACAAGGCCAACGAGCTGATCGAGGAGTCCAAGATCCGGCCGGTGCTGTGGCAGACGATGGGCTTCGAGAGGGTGGCGGAGGCCCATCAGCTGCTCCGCGACAACAAGCATCTCGGCAAGATCGCGATCCTCGTCGGCGCGACCGAAGAGGGCCAGGGCAAGACCGCCGACGGACCCGGGGCGATCCGGGCCGAGGTCGGAGCGTAATCGTGGCCGGCGTCGTCTGGATCCCCTGGTACGCGACCCTGTTCCGCAAGGACTCCTTCGCGGCCGAGGTGGCGGCGATAGCCCCGCTGGCCCTGCGCTACGGCGCCACCCAGTACTCCGTCCAGCGCTCGCAGGACGACCACTACAACATCACGCAGATGGCGTGGTTCGAGTCCAAGACCGACTGGTACCGCTACTGGGACGGCCCAGAGATGATCGAGTTCCGCCGCCGTAACTCCGGCCACTTTCAGGTGCCGGTCGTGTACGTCTGGCACGACGAGCTGACCGCCGGGACGCTCGGCCCTGAGGTCCCGATGACGCCCGAACCTGAGCCCGAGCCGACGCCGCACGCGGCGGCTTAACGATCCGCGCCGGCGCTGCTCTTCGCGGCCTATCCCGCCACGCGCAGCGCCAATTCGAGCCAGAAGCGCTCGTCGGGGTCGTCGAGCGCGTCGCCGAAGAGCTCGCGCAGCCGCGCCAGGCGGTAGCGCGCGGTCTGCGGGTGGACACCGAGCCGCTCGGCGACCTGTCCGAGTCGACCCTGTTCGGCGAGCCACACGCGGAGCGTCTCGGTCAGGCGCGCCTTCGAGCCCGCCGGCAGATCGGCGAGCGGAGCCAGCCGGTCGGCGGCGAGCTCCTGCGTGAGCCGGCGGTCGCTGTTCAGCAGCAGCTCACCGGCCCGCTCTCGCGCCACGATCAGCGACGGCGGCCGGTCGCATAGCTCCAGCGCGCCACGGGCGCGGGCGAAGCTCAGCGCCGCCGAGGACCACTCGACCGTCGTCCCGAGCCCGGCCACCGCGCCGGCTTCGCTCACCGCCCGTTCGAGCTCGGCGTGGCGCCCGGGGCCGTCGGGGTCGGGGACGAGCGCGCACGTCACCTCGCCGATCGAATCGGCGATCGCATCGCGCGGAAGCCGCGAGACGGCCGCGTCGCGCCCCTCTCCGGCGATCGCCACCGCCGCCACCGTCCGCGGGAGCGCCCAACCGGCGTCGCTCGCCGCCGTCGCCGCGGTAGCCGCGTCGACCGGCGGGTCGCGGATCAGCAGCCGCACCAACCGGCGACGACGCAGCTCGGCTTCACCGGCGGCGGCGGACTGCTCGAGCGCGTGACCCTCGGCTGACTCCGCCGATAACACGTCGATGTAGGCGAAGATCGACTCCGCCAGCAGATACAGAGTGTCGGGATCGAGCCCGGCCTCGACGCCGGCCTGGGCAAAGCGGCGCCAGGCCACCCGCGCTCCGACCCGGTAGGCGCTGAGCAGCGAGTCGAGACTCCGCCCGGCCCGCATCTCGCCACGCCCGAGCGCCACGTAGACGTCCGTCCGGGGAATCGGGCCCCCGGCCTCGATCTCGGCCAGGAAATGGCCGAGCCCCTCCTCGACGCCGCCACGCAGGCCCTCTCCGAACGCCCCCTCGAGCGGCCGGGCATATGCGGGAACGGTCCTGACCGCCTCGATCACCTCTTCGGCGACCTCGTTGAGGACCGGCCGCAGCACCCCAGCGATCGCCGGAGGGAGCTCGTGCCACGGTTGATCGGACATTCGTCGTAGGAAACCTACAAGTTCTGGCCCGATCGTCGTACTGAGGCGAGGAGAAAGTTGATCGTCTTCGACGTATCCTTGGTCTCGTATGTCCAGATCCAACAAGATCGTGAACCTGATCGGCGTTCCCCTGCCCCTCGTCGGTCTCCTCGCCGCGATCGTGCTCCTGTGGAACCAGGCGATCGGCCCGCTCCAGCTCGGACTCCTGATCGGGCTCTACGTCGTCACCGCATTCGGCGTGACGCTCGGCTACCACCGGATGTTCACGCACCGGGCGTTCCAGTCCTCGCGGGCGTTCCGGGCGATCATCGCCGTCCTCGGATCGATGGCGGTCGAAGGATCGGTGATCACCTGGGTCGCCGATCACCGAAAGCACCACGCATTCACCGACCAGGACGGGGACCCGCACTCACCCCACCTGAGCGGCCCGGGATTCTGGGGAGGGGTGAAGGGACTCTGGCACGCTCACATCGGCTGGCTGTTCGAGACCGTGGGCACCGCCGAGCAGGAGCGGTTCGCTCCCGACCTGATCAAGGATCGAGTCGTCCGCGCGGTCGACAAGCTGTTCTGGCTGTGGGTAGTGCTCGGCTTCGTGATCCCGTTTGCCCTGGGTTGGATCGTCGGCGGCGGCCTCGGCACAGCGCTCACCGCGCTGCTGTGGGGCGGCTTCGTTCGGGTCTTCCTGCTTCACCACGTGACCTGGTCGATCAACTCCGTGTGCCACTTCTTCGGCCGCAGGCGGTTCGACGTCGAGGACGAATCGCGCAATGTGTTCTGGCTCGCTCCCCTATCGATGGGCGAGTCCTGGCACCACAACCACCACGCGTTCCCGACCTCGGCGTTTCACGGTCTCCGCTTCTGGGAGCGGCTGGCCGACCCGACCGGGCTCATGATCGCGCTGCTCGAGAAGCTCGGAATCGTCTGGAACGTGGTCCGCATCAGCCCCGAGCGCCAGCGCGCCAAGGCGCTGCCCACGGTGCCCCGGGGCCACGACCTCTTAGCGGGCCGCCGGTTCTGACTGCCCGCCCGGTCCCGCTCGCCTCCACCCGCCCGCTCCGGCAAGCCGTCCTGCGGCCCCACAAATCGCTGGAGGAGCTGGCCTCCCATGAGCCTCCGGGGGCGTTCGCCGCGGGCGTGTTCAGCGGTGAGGAGCTCGTCGCTGTGGGCCTGATCGGCCCGCAGGGCGGGCCCGGCTCGTGGCGGGTTCGCGGGATGGCCACGGCCCCCCACGCTCGGGGACGGGGAGCGGGAACGGCGGTGCTGGGCGCGCTCCTCGACCACGCGGCCGCCGAGGGCGCCGCGCGGGTCTGGTGCAACGTGCGGATCGGGGCGCGCTCGCTGTACGAGCGGCTCGGGTTTCACGTCAGCTCCGAGGAGTTTGCGCTACCCGAAACCGGCCCCCACCTCGTGATGGAGCGGGAGCTGCGCGGCGGTCCCGGGGACGCGTCCTAACCGGATTCGAGTGGCGCCATCGTCAGGTTGGCGGCGTTGAGGCCCTCCCAGTACACCTCGGCGTCCTCCCGTGCACCGCTCCAGACGATCGCACAGCCCGTATTGTGGATCCGGTCGGCAAACCGGTAACCCATGGCCAGGGTGATACCCGGAATCACGCTCGCGAGCGTCTCGGCGACGTGGTCGAACGTGTTGTGGTCGTCGTTGAGCACCACCACCCGCCACAGACCACCGACTCCGCTGCCAGGTCCCCCGACTCGCGGCAACTCGACTGTCTGCGACATCGAGCTCAGGATACCGGTGGGCTGCCGGCCGGGGGTAGCACTTCGGCGCGTTTGCGCCAGTAGCGACTCAGCCCGGCGTAGAGCTGGTCGGGCGGCGCCGCCTGGGTGAAGGCTTGCGTCCACTCGGCCTGTGTGCCGGCCGCGATCTCCTCCTCGATCGCGGCTACGAACCCGCCCTCGTCGTTGGCCCGGGCGAGCTCGCCCCAGGCATCGAGCCGGCGACCGACCTCATCGAGCTGCGCCTCGACCTCGCCGCTGCCCCCGAAGTGGGTTATCGCCAGCCGCGCCGGGCGCCACGCCGCGATCCGGGCGATCGACTCGTGCCACGCCTCGACGTCTATATCCGGAGGCGGCGTCGGCGGGACCACCAACGAGGCAGGCGTGATTCGCACGCCGCCCGTGTCGCCGACGAACGCGGTGCCGTCGTGGAGGTACGAGACGTGGTGGGAGGCGTGCCCAGGCGTGTAGGCAACCTCGAACGAGCCCGGCAACGTCTCGCCCCCGACGAGAACGCGGAGGTTGCGCTCCGGCACCGGCGTCATGGCTCCCCACAGCCGATCCATGTCAGGGCCGTAGAGGCGCCGCGCGCTCCCCAGCAGCCGGCTCGGCTCGATCATGTGCGAGGCGCCCTTCTCGTGGACGTAGACCTCGAGGTCAGGCCACCGCTCGACGAGCGAGCCGCTGGCGCCGGCGTGGTCGAGGTGGATGTGGGTGAGCAGCAGCGCGCGTGGCCGCCACTCGCCCAGCGCCTCGAGCAGTGTCGGCAGGCACGAGGTCGGTCCGGGGTCGACGAGGACGTCATCGACCTGCCAGCAGCCGATCACGCGCGCGCGACCCAGATGCTTGACGTCGATCAGGCGCACGCGCCGGCGCTAGCGATCGCGTTGCTCGTTCTCGGAGGGCAGCGGCGGCAGCACCGCGGTCACGTCGGTTCCGGGGTCGTCCTGTGGGTCCGGCCCAGATGCGCCATGCTCCGCTGCCGGACCGCCCGGCTCCTCTTCGACCGCGAGCTCCTCGTCTTCGAGCTCGCTCTCCTCTGTGGCCGTCTCGGGCTCGAGCGCAGCCGCTTCTTCGGCCGCGGGGAAGCGCTGCCCGGCTGATTCCGCGAGCGCGAGCAGCTCCTGGGCGAGGCCCCGCGTGTCGCCGATGATCCGGTGGCGCTCGGCCCAGATGCGGTCGGTCTCGCTGTCGAGGTCCTTCAGTCGCTGCTCGGCGTCGACGAGCGTCTGAGCGGCCTCCCTACGGGCGACCTCCAGGCGATCCTCGGCCTCCCGACGCGATTGCGCGGTGAGCTGCTCGGCGGTCTCGTGGGCTCGCTTCAGGATCCCCGAAACCTCCTCGCCGACTCGCTCCAGCGCACGCCGGATCGCCGCCTCGGGCGACCGCGTGGCCTGTAGTTCCGCGACCAGCTGACTGGTCTTCTTCACGTACGCATCGACGGCGAGGCGATCGTATCCCCGCAGGGCGACCGGGAAGTGGACGTCCGCAACGAGTGGCATCGGGTCGTCCGGCAGCGTCGCAAGCGGACCGGTGACCTCCTGCAGGATGGCGTGCTCGTCGGCGGCTGAGCTTTGATCTGGCATGGCCTTGACCATACCCCCTCCATACAATGGCGCCATGCCCGAGAGGCCGTCGCCGCGACTGCCGGAGCCTGATCGCCCGTGGATGATGCGTACGTACGCGGGCCATTCGGATGCCCGGCGGTCCAACGAGCTGTACCGGCGAAATCTCGAGAAGGGCCAGACGGGCCTCTCGGTCGCGTTCGACCTGCCGACCCAGACCGGTTACGACCCCGACCACGAGCTCGCCCGCGGTGAGGTGGGAAAGGTCGGCGTCTCGATCGCCCACAAGGGCGATATGGAGACGCTGCTCGACGGCATTCCGCTGGACCAGATGAACACGTCGATGACGATCAACGCGACCGCGGCCTGGCTCCTGGCGCTGTACATCGTCGCCGCCGAGGACCAGGGGGTTCCCGAGGACAAGCTCCAGGGCACAACTCAGAACGACATCCTCAAGGAGTACCTCAGCCGCGGCACCTACGCGTTTCCGCCCGGGCCGAGCATGCGGCTGATCGCCGACACGATCGCGTACACCGTCGAGCGCGTCCCGAAGTGGAACCCGATCAACATCTGCTCTTACCACCTCCAGGAGGCGGGCGCGACCCCGGTCCAGGAGATCGCCTACGCGATCAGCAACGCGATCGCCGTCCTCGACGCGGTCCGCGATCGCGTACCGCAGGAGTTGATGGGCAACGTCTTCGGACGCATCTCGTTCTTCGTCAACGCCGGCGTCCGGTTCCTAGAGGAGCATGCGAAGCTGCGCGCGATGGCCGAGCTGTGGGACGAGCTGGGCCGTGAGCGCTACGCCGTCGAGGATGACAAGCTCCGTCGCTTCCGCTATGGCGTGCAGGTCAACTCGCTGGGGCTGACCGAGGCCCAGCCCGAGAACAACGTCTACCGCATCGCGCTCGAGGCGCTGGCCGTGACGCTCGGTCGCAGCGCCCGCGCCAGAGCGATCCAGCTCCCAGCTTGGAACGAGGCGCTCGGGCTGCCGCGGCCGTGGGACCAACAGTGGTCGCTGCGACTGCAGCAGATCCTCGCCTACGAGACCGACATCCTCGATTACCCGGACATCTTCGAGGGCTCGAAGGTGATGGACCGGCTGGTCGGGGAGCTGATCGACGGAGCACGCGAGGAGATGGGGCGCGTCGCCGAGCACGGCGGGGCGGTCGAGGCCGTGGACTACATGAAGGCCTCGCTCGTCGAGTCCCACCGGCAACGGTGGCGCCGAATCGAGTCCGGGGAGCTGACCGTGGTTGGGATGAACCGCTTCACGTCGACCGAGCACTCCCCGCTGACCGCCGCGCAAGACGGCAGCATCCTCCGGGTCGATCCCGAGGTCGAATCCGAGCGGCGCGCCGCCATCGGGCGATGGCGCTCGGCGCGCGACCAGGCCGCCGTCCACGCGGCCCTCGAAGAGCTCGCGAGAGTCGCCCGCGACGAGTCCCAGAACATCATGCCCGCGACGATCGCCGCCGCTCGCGCCGGCGCGACGACCGGTGAGTGGGCGCAGACGCTGCGCGACGCGTTCGGCGAGTACCGGGCGCCGACCGGCGTGGGCGACGCCGCGGCCGTCTCGAGCGAACAGGTCGCCGAGGTGCGGGAAGAGGTCGAACGGATCAGCGACGCCCTCGGCCGACGGTTGAAGTTTCTGGTGGGCAAACCCGGCCTTGACGGCCACTCCAACGGCGCCGAGCAGATCGCCGTGCGCGCGCGGGATGCCGGTATGGACGTCGTCTACGAGGGCATCCGCCTCACCCCCATCCAGATCGCCACCTCGGCAGCGCAGGAGGGCGTCCACGTGGTTGGCCTGTCCATCCTGTCGGGATCGCACTGCGAGCTGATCCCGAGCGTGCTCGCGGCGCTCCGCGAGGCCGGGGTCGGCGACATCCCGGTCGTGGTCGGCGGCATCATTCCCGAGATCGACGCTGTCAACCTGCGCGAGGCCGGCGTGGCCGCCGTTTACACGCCCAAGGACTGGGACCTCAACCAGATGATGCGCGACATCGTCGGGCTGGTCGCTGAGCGCAACGGCATCGCCGCCGCCGCTTGAACGCGACTCACCTCGACGGCAGCGAGCTCGCTCGGCGCCTGCGCGAGCGCGATCTTGGCGTGGCGCCCGCGGTCCTGAACCTGGTCGAGAACCGCTCGCCGGCGGCCCGCGCACAGACCGACGCGCTGCTCGCTGCCGTCTCCCCCGCGGAGCTCGGCGGCGAGGCTCCCGCTCACATCGTCGGCATCACCGGCCCCCCCGGCGTCGGAAAGTCGTCGCTGCTCTCCCGCCTCCTGGCGGCGTGGCGCGAGCGGGACCGGTCCGTCGCGGTGCTGGCCGTCGACCCCACGTCCCGCCGCTCCGGCGGCGCCTTGCTCGGCGATCGCGCGCGGATCGAGGCCGATCCGGCCGACCGCCGCGTGTTCATCCGCTCCGCCGCCGCGGGGGACCGGCTCGGCGGCCTCGCCCCGGCGACCCGCGCCGCCGCCGGGGCGCTCGCCGCCGCGTTCGATGTGGTCGTGATCGAGACGGTCGGCGTTGGCCAGTCTGAGACCGAGGTCGCCGATGTGGCGGACACGGTCGCCGTGGTCGTCCAGCCGGGCTCGGGCGACGTGCTGCAGTTCCTGAAGGCCGGGATCATGGAGGTGCCGGACGTACTCGTCGTCACCAAGGCCGACCTCGGTCGCATCGCCACCCGCGCGGAAGCGGATCTGCACGCCGCACTTCGATCGCTGGGCGAGCAGGAGACCACGGTAGTGACGGTGTCCTCGATCCGGCCCGCGTCCGGGATCGAGGAGCTCGTGGATGTCCTGGACGCTCACCGGGCCGGACTGGACCTGCCCGCGCGCCGCTTGCGAGCGCGCAGGATGCACGCACTCGCGGACTTCGTCGCGGAGCATGGGGCGCGAGGCCTTCGCGCCCTGGGTGGGCGGCGGGAGGCGGAGAGGTGGCTGGCGGAGCAGGACCCGGGACGCGACGTCCCGGCGCTGACGCGGGCCCTCGAGGAACGGCTCGGCTGATCCGCTCAGGCAAAATCGGGGCCGTGCTCATCGATGTCGCGATCATGGTCGGCTCGTTCGTCGGAGCCGCGGCGCTCGCCGGCCTGCTCGGCGCGATCAACCTGGGGACGGCCCTGGCGTTCGGGCAGATCGGGTTCGCGATCGCGACGGTGTTCGTGATTCTCCGCCGACCGTGACGGCGGGCGCATGAGCCGGATCGTCTTACCGGCCGAGCCGCTGTTCGACGAGCGAACAGCCCTGCGCCCGTGGCGGGACACGGACATCGCCGCGCTGGTCGCCGCGTGTCAGGATCCCGAGATCTCCCGCTGGACCTCGGTACCACTCCCGTACGGAGAGTCGGATGCCCGGGCGTACCTGCTGCAGCGCTTCGACGCGATCCACGTCGGCAGCGCCGCGCCGTTCGCGATCGTCGACGCCGCCGGCGGTCGACTGCTCGGCTCGATCGCGCTGAACTGGCTGGACTGGAGGAACCACCGCGCCGAGGTCGGCTACTGGCTGGCGTTGGAGGGTCGCGGCCACGGGCACGCCACCCGGGCCGTCGGCCTGATCTGCGCCTGGGGGTTCCAGGTGCTGGGCCTCGAGCGGATCGAGCTTCTGGCCGCCACCGCGAACCCCGCGTCCCAGCGCGTCGCCGAGCGCGCGGGCTTCAGCCGTGAAGCGGTGCTGCGCTCGTACATGCGAGGCAGGGACGGACGCCAGGACATGGTGGCATACGCGCTCCTGCGCGCCGATCACGGGTCAAAGGCTGGCTAGCGCGCGGAACTCAGGGTCGTCCCGCAAGGACTCGAAGTCCTCGTCATCGCGGGCCCACTCGGCGGCCTGGGCTCGGCGCTCGATCGCGGCCCTCAGCGCTGACAGCGCCTCATCGCGGTTGCCGTGGACGGCCTCGACGCACGCCAGGTTGTAGTAGAGGCTTCCGGCCTCGGGATGCACGCGCAGCCCCTCCTCGAGAATTTCCCTCGCGCGCGGGGGATCGCTCCGGATCAGCGGTGTCGCCAGGAACCCCCATTCCCAGGCGGAGGGCTCGAACGTCGGTGGGCCGCCGAAGCTGAGGACCGTCGTGTCCGGCTCGGCGGCGACCGCGTGACGCTCCGAGGCCGGATCTGCGACGAACACGTACGTGCCGGCGCGCGCGTCGTGAGATTCGCCATCGATCGTGAACACGGCCCGGCCCGCGGCGACGAAGTACAGCTCCTCGTGAGCAAGCTTCGGATCCTCCGAATGGGGCTCGACGACGTCCTGACCCGCCTCCGCCGCCGTGTAGGCGTTGCAGCCGAAGGCTCGGATGCCGAGCGCCAGGCGGACCGGGCGCCAGGTGAGGCTCCCGGGCCCGGGCACCGAATCCAGCTCATCGAGATGGACGACCTTGGGCGGCCTGGGCATTAGCTGCGCCTCGCGCCGGCAGCCGTGAGCGGCGACGCCAGCGAAGCCAATCGCCACCCCTTGTTGGTCTTGATCAGGTCGATGGCCTCCAGCGAGGCGTCCTGACCCTTCGCCGAGCTGAGTGTGAGCACGGACGCCCGGCTGCCGGAAACCGTGACCTTGCCGATGCTGATCGTCGGATTCTGGACGCTGCCGAAGGCGATCTGCATCGCCCGCGGGCAGGTCACGCCGGCCTCCTCCAGGCGCGCCACCAGCGAAGGCGCAAGGACCTGAGTGCAGATCATCGTGTATTGCCTCTTTGCGGCAGCCGTCACAAACTGGTTCACCTTAGCCCTCACCTGATCGGAGCTGCTGGTCCCGCATCCGGCGAGCACGCCGGCGCAGGACACGACGATGATCCCCGATGTGACCCGCATCAGCGGAAAGGGTAGCCTTTGAGGGATGGGACTCGAGCCCTTACGGGACGGACACGGCCGGACGATCGCGGACGTGCGCGTGTCGGTGACCGACCGCTGCAACTTCCGCTGCCAGTACTGCATGCCCGCCGAGGGGCTGCCGTGGCTCGAGCGCGCCGAGATCCTGACGTTCGAAGAGATCGTGCGGATCGTCGGGCTGCTCGCGGCCATGGGGGTCCACGATCTCCGGCTCACCGGCGGTGAGCCGCTCGTGCGCCGAGACTTTCCGGCACTGGTGGCGATGCTCGCGGAGACCGAGGGTGTGCGCGACTTGTCGGTGACGACCAACGGCTTCCTGCTGGAGCGCGACGCCGAGGCCCTGGTCCGCGCCGGCGTCGACCGGTTCAACGTCTCGCTCGACTCGCTCCAGCGCGATCGCTTCTACGAGCTGACCCGCCGAGACGCGCTCGCGCAGGTGCTCCGCGGCCTGGAGCGACTCGCGAGCTTCCCGGAGGCGCACCCGATCAAGATCAACGCCGTTGCGATCCGTGACTTCACCGAGGAGGAGGTGCTGCCGTTCGCGGAGCTCGCGCGGCACACCCCGTACGAGGTCCGTTTCATCGAGTTCATGCCGCTCGACGCCGACCACGCGTGGACCTCGGACCAGGTCCTCACCGGGGATGAGATCCGTGCGGCGATCGATGCCGTGTACCCGCTGGAGCCCGAGCCGCGCGAGCCGAGCGCGACCGCGCTCGTCTACCGGTTCGCCGACGGCCGCGGCAGGATCGGGTTCATCAACCCCGTCTCGGAGCCGTTCTGCGCCGATTGCGACCGGATCCGGCTTACCGCCGACGGGAAGCTGAGGACGTGCCTCTTCTCGCTCAACGAGACCGATCTTCGCGGGCCGATGCGCGACGGCGCCGACGATCGCGAGCTTGAGCGGATCATCCGAGGCGCCGTGTGGCGCAAGGAGCTCAAGCACCACATCGGAGAGCCCGGATTCATCCAGCCGGCGCGGACCATGTCCGCAATTGGCGGTTAACCGTTTCGCAATTCTTTCCCTGCATCATCTAGGCAGCCATGCTGCTCCTGATGCTGTTCGCGTTTATCGCCGGGGCGGGTACGGCGATCACGCCGTGCGTGCTTCCCGTGCTGCCGGCGCTGCTGTCGGCGAGCGCCGCCGGCGGACGCCGCCGTCCGCTCGGGATCGTGCTCGGGCTGGCCGTCACGTTCACGATCGCGATCGTCGCGCTGGCCTCGATCGCCAAGGGCGTCGGCCTCGCCGCCGGCGCCACGCGGACGCTCGCGGTGATCGTCCTGATCGTCTTCGGCATCGTGTTGCTGGTCCCGGAGCTCTCGGCGCGCGTGGAGGCGCCCCTGTCGCGCCTGGCCCGGTTCGGGCCACGCTCACGGGGCGACGGGTTCTGGACGGGGGTCGGCGTCGGCGGGGCCCTGGGCTTCGTCTGCGCCCCGTGCGCCGGACCGATCCTCGCCGCCGTCATCTCGGTCAGCGCGTCGGGCAACACGTCGGCCCGGATCGTCGCGGTCGCGATCTCCTACGTGCTCGGGCTGAGCGCCGTGCTGCTGCTGTACTCGGTCGGTGGACGGCGGTTGATCGACGTCGTGCGCCGCCACACTCGAGGCCAGGTCGTCAACCGCGCGTTGGGTGCGGTGCTCCTGCTGACCGGTGTCCTCATGGCCACGAACCTCGACGTACGGTTCGAGGAGGCGCTCGCGAAGGACCGCAGCCTCCCGGCGTTCCTCACCGATCCGACGCGCGCCCTCGAGAACTCGAACTCGGTTCAGAACCGGCTCGCGTCGTTGCGGCCCGCATCGCCGTTCGCGGTGCGCGAGCGCGAAGCCTCCGCGACGCCGGTCCCGACGACGATCGGCGTCTCGATCCCCGGCGTCAAGACCCCCTCGCTCCCCAACCTCGGGCCCGCGCCCGAGTTCACGGACAACCAGGACTGGTTCAACACCCCTTCTGACAAGCCGCTGACGCTCGCCGGCCTGCGCGGGCACGTCGTGCTCGTCGACTTCTGGACCTATACGTGCATCAACTGCCTGCGCACGCTCCCGTTCGTGACGGGCCTGTACGCGACCTACCACCGCTATGGGCTGGACGTGATCGGCGTCGAGACGCCGGAGTTCACGTTCGAACAGGAGGCGAGCAACGTCTCACAGGCGATCCACTCTGACGGGATCAAGTATCCGGTCGTCCAGGACAACAAGTACGGGACGTGGAACGCGTACAAGAACCAGTACTGGCCGGCCGAGTACTTGATCGACGCCCACGGCGTCGTGCGCCACACGCAGTTCGGCGAGGGGAACTACAAGGAGGACGAGGCGGCGGTGCGACAGCTCCTCTACGACGCCGGCGCCCGCCAGCTCCCGCCGCCGATGACAGCCCGCGCGATCCTCCCCTCGGCGCAGCTCGAGACCCCCGAGACCTACCTGAACCCCGACCGGGCGCAGGGATTCGACAAGGCGCCGGAGGCGGGCGTGCACTCCTATCCGGGCGTGAGCTCCGCCGACCTCAACCTGGACGAGTTCGCGCTCAAGGGGACGTTCGACACCACCTCCCAGTCGATCACCCCCGTCTCGAACGGGGCGTCGATCACGGGCGGCGTTCAGGCCGCCCACGTGTACCTCGTGATGACATCTGCGGACAACAAGCCCCGGACGGGAGAGGTCTTGCTCGACGGCCGCCCGATCCCGAACAAGGTGGCCGGAGCCGACGTCCACAACGGCAAGTTCACCGTGGTGGGCCAACGCCTGTACTCGCTCGTCTCGTTCCCCGAAGCCGAGCAGGCGATCGTGACCGTCGAGCTCCCGCCCGGGATCAGCGCCTACGACTTCACGTTCGGGTAACCCCCCGGCGCTCGAGGATCGCCTCGGCGCGTAGGAGGTCATCGGGCGCGTTGACGTTGAACAGCGCCTCGGCGTCGCCGACCTCCACCAACCGCGGGCCGATGGCGGAGACGAGCCCGCGCAGCGGACGGTCCATAGCGCCCTCGGGGCTCAGCAGCCTCCCGGCATCGGGCTGATAGCACCCGAGCAGCGGCTGTATGGCGTTGTCGCGGGCCGCGATCACCGCGGGAGCGCCTGCGGCGTCGGTCGCCGCGATCTGTTCGATCAGCTCGGGGGTGACGAACGGCATGTCAGCAGCGCAGACGAGCACCGGGCGCCCTTCGGCACGCCGCAGCGCCTCCGTAATTCCGAGCAGCGGATGGCGCGGCGCGACCGGCTCGAGCCAGAGCGTGATCCCAGGCAGCATCGGCAGCTCCGTGTCCGGCTTCGCGATCACCGCCACGTCGCTCAGCGCGGCCCGCATCGCCGCCAGCGGATAGGCGATCAGCGGCCGCCCGCCCAACTCGACCACGGCCTTGGCCCCGCCGATTCGCCGCCCGAGCCCCCCGGCCAGGATCACCCCGATCGGCGCGGTCCGCCGGCGCCTCACGGCCTGTCGTCGTACTCGGTCACGGCGGGATCGTAGAATCAAATTCATGGAGGGCTCGACGGAAGTGAGGAGCTGGCTGCGGTGCTACCGCTGCTGGTCGCAGAATCTTGAGGTGCAGGTGCACTACGAGGGAATCCACCGCATCGATCCGGACAGCGGTGAACGCGGTGAGGTCGTCGACGAGATGCAGGAGGCGGTGGTGCAGTGCCTGGAGTGCATGCACGACCAGCCGCACCTCGGATTCCACAACGGCCGCGTCGAGCCGGTCGAGGACCGGTGGGAGCGGATGATCGCCGGAACGCCGTGGGTGGCGTCGTGCACGGTCACGGTCGACGCCGACGACGTAGAGACCTGCTCCGGCCCTGAGGCCGGCGACGCGCTCTCCTACGCCGCCTTCGGCGACCACGGCACTCGCGAGTTCTTCACCCACGTCCGTTTCCACAAGCACGACGACGACCGGATCGTCGTCCACCTACTCGTCGAGCTCTACGCTCGTTCGGCCGAGGAGGCCACCGAGGTGCTCGAGGAGGCCGCCCGCGGCACGCTCGCGATCACCTCGCTCGCCGAGGAATCGCGTCCGCCCGCATCGACCGACGACGGGCAGCACTGATCCTCGGGGCCAGCTCGATGACGATCAACGCGATCGCCACCGGGACGGTGGCCGGGAGCTCGTTGACCGTGAGGAACAGCAGGTCGAAGAGCGAGGCGATCACCAGGGTCAGCAGCGCCGCCTGCAGCTGCCGCCGGTGGTTCGACGCCAGCACCGCCCCCAGCAGCGCGGCGACGAACAGGTCGCCATAGCCCATCGTCACGGTCCCGAAGATCTCGCTCTGAAGCTGCGGCAATCCCGCTGCCGGATGCGCCGCCGCGAGCGTGGCGTTGGGCGACTGCAGCAGGTCTGAGATCACCAGCCAGCTGTCGGCGATCGCCATCAGGATGATGCCGACCTTCAGCCACCCGGGCGGCGTCACCGCGGCCAGCAGCACGCCCAGCGTCACGCAGCTGAGCGCCGAGAGGATCGCGGCCGACGCCTCCCCCGCCAACGAAGTGCGGTCTAGCCAGGCGATCACGAACAACGGGATCGCCGCCAGCGCGGCCCACGGCGTCGCGCGACGCGACGCCCACCCCAGCGCCCCGGCCGCCAGCGGCGGCACGGCGATCAGCGCCAGGTAGGTGAGCCCGGTGGCGGTGTCGGAGACATAGCGGATCGCGAAGATGACGAGCACGATCGACCCGATCGGCACAAGCGCCCAGCCGCGCCCACGCAGGCGCTGGAACAGGGGAAGCCGGGGCACGGCTCGCGGAGCCGCGACGCAGCCGGCCTGGAGCACGAGCAGACCGGCGTCTGAGGGGATGAACGGAAGGGCCACCGCGATGAAAGTATGCGGGCCCCTGAAGGGGCTCCTAAGAAGCGCCCGCGTCGTCTAGGTCCGCTCGCCGGCGTCCGCCCGGTAAACGGCGCTGGGAAGGGGAAGGGAGCGGGCGCCATCGCAGCCCTCCAGAACCTGCACAACACGACAATCCCGGCCTAGATGGTGAGGCCTGTCGTGTTATGCATGCTCTTCATGGATAGCTCGACAGGGCTCGGGTCTGGGGCCGGTGTTGTCGTGCTATGCAGGTTTCCCGTGACACTCTCGGCACAAAGTCGCGGGTTCGGACAGCAGAGCAGGTCAACCTAGGCTCTGGCGACCCGCCGAAGCCCTCACCCACCCTCTTTCCCTGCGCCGTTTACCGAGCCGCACGCTAATCAGGGGCGCCGAGAGTCGACGGCCAGCCACCGCCCCGCCGCTAGTCGCCCAGGCGCCTCTCGAGCTCGGCGAGCTGCGCCCGCAGCTCCGCCGGAAGCTCGTCGCCGAACCGCCCGTAGTGCTCGTGCATCTGGGGGAGCTGTTCGCGCCAGCTCTCGGGGTCGACCTCGAGCAGCTTGGCCATCGTCTCCTCGGTCACGTCGAGGCCGTCCGTGTCGATCCCGCCCTCGCCGACCGGGGGGACGAAGCCGATCGGCGTCTCCACGGCATCCGCCGTCTCCTCGCAGCGCCGGAAGATCCACGCCAGCACGCGGGAGTTCTCGCCGAACCCGGGCCACATGAACTTCCCATCGTCGTCGCGGCGGAACCAGTTCACGTAGAAGACCTTCGGCAGCTTCACGTCGTCGCGGCGGCCGATCGACAGCCAGTGGGCAAAGTAGTCGGCCATGTTGTACCCGCAGAAGGGGAGCATCGCCATCGGGTCGAAGCGGAGCTTGCCGACGGCGCCCGCCTGCGCGGCCGTCGTCTCCGAGGACATCGTCGAGCCGAGGAACACGCCGTGCTCCCAGTCGCGCGCCTCGTAGACGAGCGGCACGACCGTGGCGCGGCGACCGCCGAACAGCATCACGTCGATCGGAACCCCTGCCGGGTCGTCCCACTGCGGGGCGACCGAGGGGCACTGGGCGATCTCCACGGTGAACCGAGCGTTGGGATGGGCGGCCGGCTTCTCGGACTCGGGCGTCCAGTCGTTGCCCTGCCAGTCGATCGCGTGCGCCGGCGGCTCTCCGGTCATGCCCTCCCACCAGATGTCGCCGTCGTCGGTCTTGGCGCAGTTGGTGAAGACCGTATTGCGCGAGACCATGTCGATCGCGTTCGGATTTGTGCGCGCGCCGGTGCCGGGCGCCACGCCGAAGAACCCGGCCTCGGGGTTGGCCGCGTACAGCCTGCCGTCCTTGCCGAACTTCATCCAGGCGATGTCGTCGCCGATCGTCTCGACCGTCCAGCCCGTCAGGGTCGGGATCATCATCGACAGGTTCGTCTTGCCGCAGGCGCTCGGGAACGCCCCGGCGACGTATTTGACCGCGCCCTCCGGAGAGGTGAGCCTGAGGATCAGCATGTGCTCGGCGAGCCAGCCCTCGTCGCGCGCCATCACCGAGGCGATCCGCAGCGCGAAGCACTTCTTCCCGAGCAGCGCGTTGCCGCCGTAGCCCGATCCGTAGGACATGATCTCCCTGGTGTCAGGGAAGTGCACGATGTACTTGTTCTCGGCGTTACACGGCCAGGGCACGTCGTCCTCGCCGTCGGCCAGCGGCGCCCCCAGCGAATGCAGGCACGGCACGAAGTCGCCGTCGTCTCCCAGGCAGTCGAGCGCCTCCTGACCCATCCTGGTCATGATCCGCATCGAGGCGGCGACGTACGCCGAATCGGTCAGCTGCACGCCGATGTAGGAGATTGGCGAGCGCAGCGGGCCCATCGAGAACGGCACCACGTACATCGTCCGGCCCCGCATCGAGCCCTGGAACAGGTCATTCAGCGCCGCCCGCATCTCCTCGGGATCGCTCCAGTTGTTCGTCGGCCCGGCGTCCGACTCTTCGGCCGAGCAGATGAACGTGCGGTCCTCGACCCGGGCCACGTCCGCCGGATCGGACAGCGCCAGGTAGGAACGCGGACGCACGGCGTCGGAGAGCTTCTCAAACGTTCCCGCGGCGACTAGCGTGCTCGCGAGCTGGTCGTATTCCTCGTCAGATCCGTCGCACCAGTAGATGTCGTCAGGCTGGGTGTGCGCAGCGACCTTCTCCACCCACGCCTGCAGGCGTTTGTGGTTGGTCCTGGCTTGGTGCGTCGGTGCGGTATGAGCCATGGCGTTTTCAGATACTCCTTAGCGTCGGTGGCCGCCCGAAGCCTACCTGCGAACGAGTCGCGAAAGCGTCCGGGCGAAATACTGGCCTTTCTACGGAGACTTACTCAACGTTCGACTCGGCCCCCTGGGTCGGCGCGCCCGGATTGCGCCGGGGGACGAGCACCAGGCGCTTGAACTCCGCCACGAGCACTCCGTCCTGGTTCAGCACGCGTGTATGGACCCTGACCGTCCCCCGGTCGGTCTTCGATTGCGACGGCCTGACCTCGAGCACCTCCGACTCGCAGAAGAGCGTATCCCCGTGGAACACCGGCGCCGGGTGCTTGAGCTCCTCGGTCGCGAGGTTCGCGATCGCCTTGCCGCTCACGTCCGAGACGCTCATCCCCAGCGCTAGCGAGTACACGAGCGACCCCACGACGACGTTTCGGCCCTGCTGCGACTGCTCCGCGTAGACGTCGTTGATGTGCAGCGGGTGGTGGTTCATCGTGATCAGGCAGAACAGATGGTCGTCGGCCTCGGTCACGGTCTTCGCCGGCCAGTGCTTGTACACGGCCCCCACCTCGAACTCCTCGAGGTAGCGCCCGTAGGGATGCGCGCCACTGGCCTCGCGCGCCGCCTGGTCGGTATCGACGTGGGTCATCGGTTGCGTTTCCATTACGTGAGAATGCCAGGATGACCAGGCCGCATGCGGCCTGGTCCCGCCCGGTGCATGCACCGGGCGGCGGGGGCGCGCATGCGCGCCCCCGGACACCCCACTAACGTTCAGGCCATGCGAAACCCTCGTGACTTCGGAAAGCCGTTGGCGATCGGCGCCCCGGCGCCGCTCCTCGAGATCCCGTTCAAGCCCAGTCGGATGATCCACTTCCTCGACTTTTCGAACGAGAAGATGGTCGCGAAGGTGCCCGACATCGCGCCGACCGTCGACATCCTCCTCGGCAACCTCGAGGACGCCATCCCGGTCGACCGAAAAGAGGCGGCTCGCGAAGGGCTCGTGCGCGTCGGCAGGGAGATGGACCTCGGCGACACGCAACTGTGGACTCGGGTCAACAGCCTCGAGTCGCCGTGGGTGCTAGACGACATCACGACGCTGGTGACCGAGATCGGCCACAAGCTCGAGGTCATGATGATCCCCAAAGTCGAGGGCCCGTGGGACATCCACTACGTCGACCGCCTGCTCGCGCAGCTCGAGGCGAAGGCGGGCCTCGAGGAGCCGATCCTGATCCACGCGATCCTCGAGACGGGCCTGGGCGTCGTCAACCTCGAGGAGATCGCCACCGCCAGCCCGCGGATGCAGGGGATGAGCTTCGGACCGGCCGACCTCGCCGCCTCGCGCCGGATGAAGACGACCCGGGTCGGCGGCGGTCACCCCGGCTACCGCGTCATCGAGGACCCCGACCCCGAAGATCCGAGCCGGCCGCGGGTCAGCGCTCAGCAGGACCCCTGGCACTACTCGATCGCGAGGATGGTCGATGCCTGCACGTCCGCCGGGATCCTGCCGTTCTACGGGCCGTACGGGGACATCCGCGACGTCGAGGGCTGCGAGACGCAGTTCCGGGCCGCCTTCCTCCTGGGGTGCGTCGGCGCGTGGTCACTGCATCCGGTCCAGATCGAGATCGCCAAGAAGGTGTTCAGCCCGGACCCCGAGGAGGTCCTGTTCGCCAAGAAGGTGCTGGAGGCGATCCCCGACGGCCGCGGCGTCCACATGATCGACGGCAAGATGCAGGACGACGCGACGTGGAAGCAGTGCAAGGTGATGGTGTCGCTCGCGGAAATGCTCGCGCACAAGGACCCGGAGCTCGCCGAGGCGTACGGTTTCGCGCCGGCGGCGGTCTAGAGGCCAGCAAAATGCGGATCTCAGCCAAGGTGGATTACGCGGTCAGGGCGGGAGTCGAGCTCGCCGCGGCGACCGACGACAAGCCGATCAAGGCGGAGCGAATCGCCACGGCCCAGGACATCCCGCTGAACTTCCTCGAGAACATCCTCGGCGAGCTGCGCCACGCCGGGATCGTGCGCAGCCACCGCGGCGCCGAGGGCGGTTTCCGGCTAGCGAGGCCCGCCGACCAGGTGACCGTAGCCGACGTGATCCGCGCTGTGGAGGGGCCGCTCGCCAGCGTGCGCGGGGGCCCGCCCGAGGAGGCCGTTTACGCCGGGGCGTCGGAGTCGCTGCTCCGGGTCTGGATCGCCGTGCGCGCGAGCCTGCGCAGCGTCGCCGAGCACGTGACGCTCGCCGACATCGCCGCCGGCCACCTGTCGCCGACGGTCGACAAACTCGCCGACGACCCGGAGGCCTGGGTCACGCGCTGACGGACGCAGGCTCGGGCCCGGCGCCATCCTGCTCGCGGCCGGCGTCGTCGAGCGTGGGCGGGCGCACGTAGACGATGTCGCCCCGCTTCAGCTCGAGCTCGGCCGTCTGAGCGCGCGTCAACTGGGCGCGGGCGTGCTCGCCACCGGGGAGCTCGAGCTCGATCCGGACTTCGAACCCGAGGTGGACGACCCTCGACACCATCGCCTCGAGCGCGCCCTCCCGGGGCTCCAGCGAGACCGTAACGTCGTGCGGGCGCACGAGCTTGCCGTCGAGCGTGCTGACGGGGCCCAGGAACCCCATCACGAAGTCGTTCGCGGGGGCGTCGTAGACCTCCACCGGCGCACCCACCTGCTCGATCTTGCCTTCGTGCATGACCGCGATCCGGTCGGCGACTTCCATCGCCTCCTCCTGATCGTGGGTGACGAGGACCGTGGTCACACCCTGCTCGTCGTGGAGCCTTCGCAACCACTGGCGCAGCTCGGCGCGGACGGTCGCGTCGAGCGCGCCGAATGGCTCGTCGAGGAGCAGTACCTGGGGCTCCACCGCGAGCGCGCGCGCCAGTGCCATCCGCTGGCGCTGGCCGCCCGAGAGCTGGTCCGGGCGCCGATCGGACCAGGTCGTCAGCCCGACGAGCGCCAGCAGCTCGTCGACGCGCTTGCGGATCTCGGCCTTCGGCTTCTTGCGGATTCGCAGGCCGAACGCGACGTTCTCCCGGACGCTCATGTGCGCGAACGGGGCGTAGTGCTGGAAGACGAAGCCGATGCAGCGATCCTGGGGACGCGCGTCGGTGACGTCGTCTCCGTCGATCAGGATCGATCCGGTGTCCGGCCCCTCGAGGCCCGCGATGATTCGCAGCAGCGTCGACTTGCCAGACCCGCTCGGCCCGAGCAACGCGGTCAGCGACCCCTCTGGGACCTCGAGCGTGACGTCCTCCAGCGCCGTGAAGTCTCCGAAGCGCTTGGAGATGGCGTTGATGTCGATCCTCATCGGGATTCAGGCCTCCTCGGTCCAAGGACGGTCATGCCGAGCAAAACGATAAGGGAGATGATGGCGAGCTCGGTGGCGGCGGAGTACGCGCCGGTGATCTGCCCGGCGCCGATCTGATCAGCGCGTTGATTGACGAGCAGCGGCAGCGTCAGCGTCTGCCCGGCGACGTTCGAGGAGACGACGAGCACGGCCCCGATCTCCCCCAGCGCCCGAGCGGTGGTCAACACCACCCCGTAGGCGACTCCCCACCGGATCGAGGGCAGCGTCACGCGCCAGAACGTCTGCCACGAGGACGCCCCGAGGGTCGCCGCCGCCTGCTCCTGCTCGTCGCCGATCTCGATCAGCACCGGTGCCACCTCGCGCACGACGAACGGGAGCGAGACGAAGATCGTGGCGATCGCCATGCCCGGCCACGAGTAGATGATCGGGATCCCGTGCTGCACGAACCATTTACCGAACCAGCCGTCCACGCCGTAGACGAGGATCAGCGCTAGGCCGACGATCACTGGCGAGACGACGAACGGCAGATCGATCAGCGAGTCGAGGACCGCGCGACTTCGACGCCGGCCGCGTCCGCGGACGAGCACGAGCGCGCAACCCACCCCAAAGATCGTGTTGAGCGGCACCGCGATCGCCGCCAGCTTGACGGTCAGCCAGAACGCGCTCACCGCCGCCGGCGTCGTCATCCAGTTCCACGCCGTGCCGATGCCGTGCTCGAATGTGCGCACGAACACCACTCCCACCGGCAGGAGCAGGAGCAGCGTCAGGTAGAGCAGCGCCACCGCACGCAGCGACAGCGAGGCCGGACGGCTAATGCGCAACGCGGCCCCCGATCCGACGCAGGATCACCAGGATCACCAGCGAGAGGAAGAGCAGCACCACTGAAAGCGAGGCCGCGGCGTGCGGCGCGTCGCCCTCGATGTCGTCGAAGATCACGATGCTCGCGATCTGGACCTTGCCGACGATCAACAGCAATGAGCCGATCTCACCCACGCAGCGCGCGAACGCGAGCGCCGCACCGGACAGGATCGAGGGCTTCAGCGCCGGAAGCACGACTCGCCTGAACGTCACCGCGTTCGAGGCGCCGAGCGAGGCCGCGGCTTCCTCGACCTCGACATCGAGTTCGATGAGGACCGGCTGTACGGAGCGCACCACGAACGGGAGCGTGACGAACAGCAGGGCGACGATCACCGCCGCTCTCGTATAGGCAAGATGAATCCCGACCGGGCTGCCCGGGCCGTACAGCGCCAACAGCGTGAGGCCGGCGACGATCGTCGGCAGCGCGAACGGCAGGTCGATCAGCGCGTTGATGAATCGCTTGCCGGGGAACTCGTCGCGAACCAGCACCCAGGCCACCAGGGTTCCCATCACCGCTCCGATCGCGGCGACGATCAGCGCCGCCAGCAGGGTCTCGCCGAGCGCGCGCAGCGACACCGTCGTCGTGACCGAGTCCCAGAACGTCGACAGGCCCTGGTTGAAGGCCTGGACGACGACCGCGGCGAGCGGGATCAGGACGATCACGCTCATGTAGAGCGTGCAGAGCCCGAGGCCCAGCCCGCCGCTGTGCGCCCGCCGCCGCGCGCGGCGGCGAGGGGTCGCCGTCGGCGCGGTCGCGGCGTATCCGCTTGTGGACGTCGACATCGATGCGCTCAGCTGGAAGCGGTGGGCACTCCAGCCGCCTGCTCGATCTTCGTGATCGACCCCGACGAGGGATCGAAGAACGTCTTCTTGACGCTCGTCCAGCCTCCGAGGTAGTCGATCGTGAACAGCTGCGCCGGCGTCGGGAACTTGCTCGCGAACTGCTTGGCCACCGAGGCGAGCACTGGGCGGTAGCCCTGCTGGGCCCAGATCGTCTGACCGGCCGTCGTCCACTGCCAGTTGACGAACGCCTGTGCCTGGGTCTTGTGAGAGCTCTTCGCCGTCACCGCGATCGGGGTCTGGATCAGGATCGTCTGTGCGGGATAGACGATCTGAACGTTGTCCCCCGCCTTGACGGCGGCCATGGCGTCGCTCTCGTAGTCGAGGAGCACGTCGCCCTCCCCACCGGTGAACGCCTGGAGCGCGGAGCTCGCGCTAGCCGGCTGATCGGGGACGTTCTTGGTCAGCAGCGTGTTGACGTAGGCGAGCGCCTCGGCGGGCGTCTTGCCCTCCTTCAGCTGGGCGCCATACGCCGCCAGGATGTTCCACCGCGCGCTGCCCGACGTCGACGGGTTCGGGGTGATCACCTTGACGCCGGGCTTGATCAGGTCATCCCAGCCGGTTATCTGCTTGGGGTTGCCCTTGCGCACGACGAACACGACCACGGAGTCGCTGGAGAATCCCTTCTGGGGATTGGCGTTCCAGTCGCTCGAGACGATTCCATCCTTGACCAGACGGGTCATGTCGGGCGTCGTCGAGAACGCGACCACGTCGGCGGGCTGGCCCGAGTCGACGGCCCGGCTCTGCGAGCCCGAGGCGCCAAACGACTGGGCGAACGTCACGCCCTTGCCGGCCGACGTCTGGGCGAACGCACTCGTGAGCGCGTCGTAGGCCTTCTTCGGCGTCGAGTACGCGACGAGGTTGAGTTGCGTATCGCCACCACCGCCCGAAGACGAGCTGCTGCCGCTCGTGGTCGCGCTGTCGGACGACCCGCCGCAGCCCGCGACGATCCCGCCGAGGGCGACGGCGGCTAGAGCCACGGCCGCGAACTTGGAACGGAGCCGCGTACGGATCCAGAGCGATCGCTTCATCAAGTCCCCACAATCTTTATTAAGGCAGGTTTCTTTATAGTGTCCATAGACTTCAGCGAAATTGTAGCCTTTCTCAGCGACGCGTTGCGCCATGCTCGCGGTGGCGACGTGTGATGCCTCGGCTTCGCTAGGCTGCGGCGCCTTCCGATGCGCTTCTTCGAATACGAATCGCGGGCGATCGTTGGCAAGGCGGGAATTCCCGTCACCAAGCACGGGTTCGCCAAGACCACGGACGACGCGCGACGGATCGCCGAGCAGATCGGCGGGCCCGTCGTGATCAAGTCTCAGGTGCTGAGCGGCGGCAGGATGAAGGCCGGCGGCGTCCAGTTCGCCGATACCCCGGAGCAAGCCGCCAGCCACGCCGACCACATCCTCGATCTCGAGATCGGCGGTCACATGCCGCGCGGCGTGCTCGTCGATTCACGGGCGGCGGTCAAGCACGAGTACTACGCCGGCGTCGTCTGGGACGGCTTGCGCAAGCGCCCCGTGATGCTCTTCTCCGACATGGGCGGGATCGACATCGAGGAGGTCGCCGACCAGCATCCCGATCACGTCGCCCGCGCGCACTTCTCCACGGTCCGTCCGTTCTCGGACTGGCAGGCCAAGCAGGTGATCGCCTCGCTCGGCGTCAGCGGCTCGGCACTCAACCGCCTGACGCCGATCCTCAGCCGGCTCGCCCGGCTGTTCCTGGAGTACGACATGACCCTGGCCGAGATCAACCCGCTCGGCGAGCTCGAGGACGGCTCGTTCGTGGCGCTCGACGCCC
This sequence comes from uncultured Solirubrobacterales bacterium, assembly GCA_963810015.1. GTDB lineage: Bacteria > Actinomycetota > Thermoleophilia > Solirubrobacterales > Solirubrobacteraceae > Palsa-465. Next base: position 168,100 of record CAWEMC010000017.1, on the reverse strand, counting down.
ACATGGACATGGAGAACGAGGCTCGCCCCCGGCAGAAGGCGATCCTCCACGAGCTCGGCGTCGGCGACGAGGAGACGCGCCAGGCGCGCGAGCCGACGCCGTTCGAGCTCGCGGGCGAGCAGGTCGACGCACAGGACCATCGTGGCGTCGCCGGCAACGTCACCGAGTTCGACGGAAACCTCGGTCTCGTGATCGGGGCCGGTGGCGGTTCGCTGACGCTCTTCGATGCCGTCCGTGCCCACGGCGGCGACCCGGCGAACTACTGCGAGATCGGCGGCAATCCCTCGGTCAGCAAGGCGTGCGGGCTCGCCAAGCTCGTGCTCCAGAAGCCGGGCGTCGACAAGATCGCGGTGATGATGTCGATCGTCTCCAATACCCGCGTCGACATCGTCGCTCGCGGGGTCATCAAAGCGTGCGTCGAGCTCGGCTACGACCCGGCCGAGAAGATCGCGATCTTCCGGATCCCCGGCGCCTGGGAGGAGGAGGGTTTCAAGATCCTCGAGAAATACGGCGTCGAGTACGCCGACCGCAGCGTGTCGCTGCACGAGGCGGCCCGGCGCGCGGTCCAGAAGATTCAAGGAGAGGCTGCGTTGGCATGAGCATCCTCGTCGACGAGAACACGACGTTCATCGTCCAGGGCATCACGGGCCGTGAGGCCGTGAACCTCACCCGAGAGTGCCTGGAATACGGTCGCGGGGCGAAGATTGTCGGTGGCGTCACCCCGGGACGGCTCGGGCGCGACGTCCACGGCGTGCCGGTGTTCGACACCGTCGCTCAGGCCGTCGAGCATCACGGCGCGCCGATCGACGGGTCGGTCGTCACCGTCCCCCCCGCGTTCACCAAGGACGCCGTGTTCGAGGCGCTCGAGAACGGCGTCAAGCTGGTCGTGATCGTCACCGAGCGGATCCCCCGCGGCGACGTCGCGCAGATGGTCGAGCTCGCGAGCGAGCGCGGCGCGCGCATCATCGGCCCCAACTGCCTGGGAATCATCGTCCCCGACGTGATCAAGATGGGTGGCATCGGCGGCCCCGCCAAGGACGCTGCCAAGTCCTACAGCCCGGGGCCGGTGGGCGTGATCTCCCGATCGGGAGGGATGACGACCGAGATGTCCTCGACCCTGACCGCGGCCGGGCTTGGCCAGTCGACCGCCGTCTCGATCGGCGGCGACGCGATCATCGGCTCGACCTACGCCGAGCTGATGCCGCTGTTCGAGGCCGACTCGGACACGGAGGCGATCGTCATATACACGGAGCCGGGCGGGCGGATGGAAGCCGAGCTGGCGCGGTGGGTGACCGACAACAACTCGCGCCTGCCGATCGTGGCGTTCATGGCCGGGCGGTTCATGGACGAGATGCCGGGGATGAGCTTCGGCCACGCCGGCACGATCGTCGAGGGCAAGGAGGACACCGCCAGCGAGAAGATCGCGCGCCTGGCCGATGCCGGAATCGTCGTCGCCGAGGAGATCTCCCAGATCCCGGACATCGTCAAACAGAAGCTCGGAGCGCGCGTATGACCTCGGGCGCGCTGTTCATCGACGTCGAGGTCGACGGCACAGTCGCCGCCGACCCCGCGCTGGCCGCCAAGCTCGCCGAGGTCTGCCCCGTCGACATCTTCGCCCAGAACGAGGACGGCATCCTGCGGATCGTCGAGGACAACCTCGACGAGTGCGTCCTGTGCGAGCTGTGCATCAACGCGGCGCCGGCCGGGACCGTCCACGTCGTCAAGCTCTACTCCGGCCAGACGCTGCCTGCCTGACGCGCCGCCCGTCAGCGCTCCCGTCCGGACGCTAAGTTCAGCGGCCGTGAGCACCCTGAGCATCCGACCGGCAGGGCCGGGCGACGTGCCCCTGCTGCTCGAGCTGATCGTCGAGCTGGCCGACTACGAGCGCGCCGTCGACTCTGCGGTCGGCAGCGAGGAGCTGCTCGAGACCGCCCTGTTCGGCGCCCACCCAGTCGCCGAAGCCGTGATCGCCGAGCTCGACGGCAACCCCGTGGGCTTCGCGCTGTTCTACATGACGTTCTCGACGTGGCTTTGCCTTCCCGGCATCTGGCTCGAGGATCTCTACGTCCGGCCCGAGCACCGTCGCGCCGGCGTCGGACGGGCGCTGTTCGCCCACGTCGCGGAGATCGCCGCGGAGCGCGGGTGCGGGCGCATGGAATGGGATGTGCTCGACTGGAACACCCCGGCGCTCTCGTTCTACGCGGGGATCGGCGCGACCGTCCTCGACGACTGGCGCACGCACCGGCTTCAGGGGAGCACGCTCAAGGATGCGGCGCGCAAATAGAGAAGCCCCGCGACGCGGGGCTTCTCCGTAGCAGGCCTGTAAGCCGGATCTTGTCGAGAGCAGTCATCCATCTGAGCGGCCTACCCGGACCTTGGCGGGCCACCTACGAGCGGTCCTGCTTGGCCTAGCATCAGGTGGGGTTTACCTGGCCGCCGCGTCACCGCGACGCCGGTGCGCTCTTACCGCACCATTTCACCCTTACCGGTCTGGAGCTCTGCAGCGGCTCCAGACTTAGGCGGTGTCATTTCTGTGGCACTTTCCCGCGGGTTTCCCCGGGTCGGCGTTACCGACCACCTTGCCCTGTGATGTCCGGACTTTCCTCGAAGGCGAATCACCTCCGCGACTGCTCAGCCTGCATCGGAGAGCATAGTGGCGGAAGGCCCCGATGTGGCGCTCCTCCCCGATCTCGCGCCACGCCCCCCGCTTTGGGCCTACGTGAGCGTCGAGCCGCACTGCGCGCAGCGACCGCCTAGCGGCAGCGCGTGCGTCCCGTACTCAGGACGCATCTCGCCCTCGCACGCGGGGCACCTGACGGCGGCGTGGGCGGCGAGCCCCTCCCATACGCTCGCGATCAACTGATCGAGCGTCGGCTCACCGCCCAGGCCGTCGAACAGGTCGGGTGCACCTGTGGCGAGCAGCGTCGTCACGTCCCCGCGCACCTCACGTGATGCTCCTCATCAGACCGACGACCCTCCCGAGGATCCGGACGTCCCGGCTGCGGATGGGCTCCATCGCATCGTTCTCGGGCTGCAACCGGACGTGGTCTGACTCCTGAAAGAACCTCTTGACCGTCGCCTCCTCACCCACGAGCGCGACCACGATGTCGCCGTCGGTCGCCGTCTCCTGCGGCCGCACTACGACCAGATCGCCCTCGAGGATTCCCGCGTCCTTCATCGACTCGCCACGAACCCGGAGGAGGTAGTCGCCCTCGTCGCCACCGGCGACGCTCGGAGTCTGGATGTACTCCTCGATGTTCTCCTCGGCGAGCACCGGCAGCCCGGCCGCCACCTGCCCGACGAGCGGTAGCCCCGAGCGGACGAAGCCGCGCATTCCGGCCGTCGCGCGATCGAGCAACTCGATTGCCCGCGGCTTGGTCGGGTCCCGGCGCAGCATCCCGATCCGCTCCAGGTTCGCCAGGTGCGCGTGCACAGTGGAGGACGAGGCGAGCCCCACCGCCTTCCCGATGTCCCGGACGGTCGGCGGATACCCGTACTTGGCCGAATAGCGCTTGATGAAGTCGAAGATCTCCTGTTGACGCTTGGTCAGGTCCATCCGTCCACTCCTTGCTGGATGCGGCCCAGTAGGCTCGCGACGTCGAACATGTGTTCGGGAATGTAGCGAGCCCCACGGACGGACTCAAGCCAGGAGGTGCGCGCCGCGGTCGGCAGACTGGTTCGACGCGCTCGCCGAATCGGCTCGCCGCGCTCCCGGAACGCCGGCGGACGACCTCGATGGCGCCCGATTTCGCTCCCGAACGCGCGCACGCCAGGGCTATACTGGCCGCCCACGCGCCTGTGGCGGAATTGGTAGACGCGCAAGGTTGAGGGCCTTGTGGACTGAATGGTCCGTGGAGGTTCGAGTCCTCTCGGGCGCACTGGAAAAGCCCCGCGTGGCGGGGCTTTTTTGTTGCCCAGGAGGACGGGCTTCCGTCCGCACGTGGACGTACTGGTCGCTCACCGGCGCGACCTCGGTCAAGGACCGCAAGCTCCGCTTCCAGGTCGTGATCTTAAAGCTCGAGCATGGCTGCTATGAGTCGGCCGCCCGCTGCCCCGCCGACGACATCGACGCGCTCGTCGGGCACCTGCGCTACCCGCTCAGACTCGGCGAACGCTGGCGATCAACCAATCTCCTGGAGAGATCACCACGCGAGGCCCACCGCCGCACCAAGGTGATGGGCCGGTTCCCCGCCGAGGCCAGCTGCCTCTCGCTCGTCTGGGCGGTGCTCGACCTTTTCTTCAGCCACGCCAGGAACGGCGCGACGTTCACCGACGTCTACCGCCAACACCTTTACCGAATCAAGCACCACCAAGCCGACCCAGACACGCTCGACGAGGAGGTCACCGCCGCATAGACTCGCTCTGGGAACCTAAACCGCGAGCGAATTTACAGCGGTCACTGGACGCAACCTTTCCGCGCACGCTGTGTGAAATTTCACGGATGGAGCTCCGTGACGGCCGTGGGGGGGTCGGATCTGGAGAAGCCGCCATCCGAGGTGGGAGCGATGAGCAAGACCAAGCACAGGGCGAAGCACAAGAAGAATCACGACGAAGCTCCTACGGCGCCGGAGAGGGCGGCGGCTGGTGAGGTCGAGCCGGGCTCACCGCGGAAGATGAAGCGCAAGGAGTACGAACGGGAGATGCGGGTCCTCCAGGGTGAGCTCGTGGCCATGCAGGAGTGGGTGAAGGCCACCGGCGCCCGGGTCTGCATCGTGTTCGAGGGCGTCGACTCCGCGGGCAAGGGGGGCACGATCCGGCGGATCACGGAGCGGACGAGCCCGCGGGTGTTCAAGCACGTCGCGCTGCCCGCCCCGGACGCGCGGGTGAGGTCGCAGATGTACGTCCAGCGGTATATCGCCCACTTCCCGTCGGCTGGGGAGGTCGTGATCTTCGACCGCAGCTGGTACAACCGTGCCGGCGTCGAGCTTGTCCTGGGCTACTGCGCCCCGGAGGAGACGGAGCGCTTCCTGACGTTGGTGCCGTTGGTCGAGCGGACGATGGTCGAAGACGGGATCATCCTGATCAAGTACTTCCTCAACGTCAGCCTCGAGGAGCAGACCCGGCGGCTCGAGAGCCGGATCGACGACCCGCGTAAGGTTTGGAAGCTCTCTCCGACGGATCTGAAGTCCTACCGCCGCCGCTACGACTACCTCAAGGCGCGCGATGCAATGTTCGCCGCGACCAGCTCGGATTCGGCGCCGTGGCACATCGTGGACAACGACGACAAGAAGCGCGGTCGTCTCAACATCATCTCCCACCTGCTCACCCAGATTCCCTACACGCGGCTTCCGAAGTCGAACCGCAAGATGCCGAAGCCGCCGAGCGCCGACGCGTACCGCGAGCCGGAATCCTCGCGCGGGAACATCCCGACGCCCTTCTAGGAAAGGTCAGAAGGAGATGGCGATGACCGGGAACGGCGTAGTGCCGAGCAACGGTGATGCCTCGGTGACCCCCTTCTAGGCGCTGGCACCGGATTAGGTGTCGAAGCGGCTCGATGTCGACCCTGCCACGGGCCTCCGCCGGTGGTGGTCGGAAGCCGAGCTTCTCTCGCAGCCCGCGCATGTCCGCAGGCTCACCCGCGCGCCGCAAGATGTTCCACCACCCCGAGATCGGGCAAGTTGCGCTCGACTTCGACGCGTTCGCGGTCCAGGGCACGGACCTGAACGTGATCGTCTACACCGGCCAGCCGGCTCGCCCGACGCCGAAGCTCTCGCCCTCCTGAACGCGATCGGACTGAAGACTTTCTAGACCTAGTGAGGGTCGGCTCATCTGTTTCGGGTGCCTGTCGCCCGTGGTCTAGCGGCGCCGGGCGATCAGCTTGCCGATCTCCCACAGGACGAGCAGCAGCACCGCCGAGGCCACTGCCAGCCCGAGCTGCGGAGAGGTGAGCGGAGTCGTTTTGAGCAGACGGTTGAACAGGTCCATCTGCGTGATCATCACCGCGAGCGCGAGCTCGGCTGCCGCCGTCCAGTTCATCTTGGCGTTATCGAAGGTCTGGCTCACGAGCACCGAGCCCGCGACGCTCCGACACTCGTAGGCGGAGACGATCAGCATCAGCGCGAACGCGCTCAGCCCAATCGACGACCCGACCGCCGTGCTGTGGTAGTGCTGCTTACCGAAGTAGATCAACAAGTCCATGCAGATCGCCATGTACAGGCCGACCAGCCCCGAGGTCAGCTGCACGCCGCGGTTCACGATCGATTCCGTGGTGGGTCGGGGCCGGCGCTCCATCAGCCCCGAGGTCGCCTGGTCCAGGCCGAGCGCGACTCCGAACGGCGCGCTGACGAAAAAGTGGATGTAGAGGACCTGCGCCGGCGAGAACGGCTGGCCCGCGGCGATGTTCAGGATCGTCGCGCCGAGGAACGTCAGCACGAACGCCACCAGCGAGATCAGCACGAAGCGGACGTACTTGCTCAGGTTGTCGTAGAGCTTCCGGCCCTCCGAGACCGCGCGCACGATCGTCGCGAAGTTGTCGTCGGTGAGGATCATCCGTGCCGCGTTCTTGGCCACCTCGGTGCCGCTGCCCATCGCGACGCCAATGTGCGCGGCCTTGATCGACGGCGCGTCGTTGACGCCGTCGCCGGTCATCGCCACGACGTGGCCCTGCTGCTTGAGCGTCTCGACGAGCAGCACCTTGTGCTCGGGCGCGACCCGGCCGACGATGCCGATCTGGTCTATCCGCGCCAGCCTCTCTGACTCGTCGAGCGCGGCGAACTCCGCCCCGAGGATCGCCTCGCCGTCGATCCCGAGCTGCTGGGCGATCGCCGCACCGGTGATCACGTCGTCGCCGGTGACCATCCGTACCCGGATGTGCGCGCTCTGCGCGTCTGCCACCGCCGGCTTGGACTCGGCGCGCGCCGGGTCGACCATGCCGACGAGGCTCGTCATCTCCAGCTCCTTGACATAGCTCAGCAGGTCGCCGTCAGCGTCGAACGAGCCGGGGTCGAGGTCGCGGTACGCGGCAGCCATCACGCGCAGGCCGGCCTCGCCCATCCTGCGCATGTTCGCTTCAGCCCGAGCGCGGAGGTCCTCGTCCCACGGGATGCTCGCCCGAGCCGACAGCGCGCTCGATGCGTGACCCATCACCGCCGGCGCCGCACCCTTCACGTAGCAGCGCACGACGTCCGTGCCAGAGGCGTCGGTAGCCCTGGCGAAGGCGGCCATAAGCTTGTACGTGGGATCGAAGGGCAGCGTCGCCAGTCGCGGGTGCTGCCTGCGCGTAGCGTCGATGTCGAGGCCCGCCTTGTGCGCGAGCACGAGCAGCGCGCCCTCGGTCGGATCGCCCACCACCTTGCCGTCGACGAGCGTGGCATCGCTGGCAACGACGTAGGGCAGGATCGCGTCGTCGATCGTGTCCGATGAGCCCGCGGCGTGCTGGACCTTGCCCTCGAGCTCGTAGCCCGAACCGGAGATCGTGTACCGGTCGGTCGGATCGACGACCTCGACCGCGGTCATCTGGTTCATCGTCAGCGTCCCGGTCTTGTCCGAGTTGATCGCCGACGTCGAGCCGAGTGTCTCGACTGAAGCGAGATCGGTCAGGACGGCCCCGTGCCGCGCGAGGTCAGCCGCCCCGACGGACATGACCACCTGGAGCACGGTCGGCATCGCCTCCGGAATCGCCGCGATCGCGAGCGCCACCGCGCTCGTGAAGATGACCGTCGAGGACAGACCGCGCTGCGCGCCCAGCACGAACATGATCACCAGCGTCACCCCAGCCGCCGCCGCGATCCACAGCGTCAACGTATTCAGCTGCTTGGTCAACGGCGTCTCCTCGCGCGTCGTCGTCGCGAGCATGCCGGCGATCTTCCCGACCTGCGTGTCAGCGCCCGTCGCGGTGACGACCATCACGCCGCTGCCGTGCGTGACCGGCGTGTGCATGAACGCCATGTCCGTCTGCTCGCCCGGCGCGAGATCGTGGCCGTCAGGTACGTCGACGCCCTTGGAGGCGGGCACGCTCTCGCCGGTCAAGGCGGCCTCGTCTATCTGTAGGGCGCTTGCCGAGATGATCCGCCCGTCCGCCGGCACGTCGTCGCCGGCCGCCAGTAGAACGATGTCGCCGACCACCACCTCTTCGGCGGCGATCTCAGCCTCGGACCCGTCGCGGCGGACCCGCGCGGTCGCCTTGACCATTGCCTTGAGTGCGTTCATCGCGCTCTGCGCCTTCCCCGCCTGGCGCAGGCCGACAACCGCGTTGAGCACGGTGATCAGAATCAGCAGGACGCCGGTGCTCCACTCCTTGATCGCGAGCGACACGATCGCCGCGGCCACGAGGATGATCTGCATGTAGCTGCGGTACTGCTCGAGGAATCGCCTCCAGCCCGGCACCGCGGCCTCGACCGGCAGCGCGTTCGGACCATGGCTTTGGAGAAGCTCGGCAGCCGTCTGGCTGGAAAGGCCGACGGACGGATCAACGCCGAGCCGTGACGTGACATCGTCCGGGGAGACGGTGTACCAGTTGTCCCCGCCGGCGGCGCTTCCGGCCTGTGAACGTGTCGTCGTCGCCATTAGCGGACGACCTTACTCGGATGCCGGCGGATCAGCCGGCGCCGCGAGCTCCAAATTCGGCTGCGCCCGCTCCGGCCGTCGCTTGCGGCCGCCCTCGCGCTTCTCTGTCCCTGCTCGAACGGGTCGGCGTGCGCGCCTCTGGATGCCTGCGCCTCGAGCATCTCTCTTTGCCTCGTGCAGCGACTCGCGCAGTTCCTGGGTGACGCCCGGAAACCGGGGATTGATCTCCATCAGCTCGTGGGCGAGGACCGCCCCGACGCGAACCACTTTCGCTCGGCCCTTATCACGTAACAGGGCGCCCATTCCGTGCTCGTGCGCGAGGGCATCTCCGAGAACGCCTTCTGATAGTCCTCCTCCCCTCGCGCTCGCGAGCGTCCGCCGTGGAGAACTTTCAGTTATGGGCCGGCAAGTCGAGCCGTCGCAGGAGCCGGTTCCGCTGCTCCTCCTTCGAGAGCTTGAGGAACACCTTCACGATCCGGAACCCGTTCTCGCTCACTAGCCGGTGCGTGACAACACTCGTGACAACATCCAACCTTTCCAGGGGGTCCAATGCGTTCAGAAAACCTCACGATTTGCGGGCGTCGGACGCTAGAAAACCCATCTACGCGGGGTGATTCGGGTTGAGGGCCTTGTGGACTGAATGGTCCGTGGAGGTTCGAGTCCTCTCGGGCGCACTGGAAAAGCCCCGCGTGGCGGGGCTTTTTGTTGGTCGGGGGCGTGTACGAGCTTCCGTCCGAGGGTGGACGTACTGTTGTCACGTGACAAACACGTCCATCCGTTACGTCCATCTGACAACGCGTTGGACGTACTCTGAAGTCTGGCGGCGGGGCACGTGAGCGTCAGCCTTCACCGAGGCAGGTGGGAGGTCCGTGGCGAGACGCGGAGGGACGACGCCGAGCCCGTCGCTTCGCCTCGGAGGAGAGTGTGAAGTCGAACGGTGGGTAGTCCTCGTGCATGAACAGGGCGTAGGTCATGGCCCGCCACTCGTAGCGGTAGGTCATGACGATGAGGTCGAACAGCGGCCGCGGGATCTGTTCCGTGAAAAGACGGTTATGAGGCTGATCAGAGTCAGGGTCCCCCTCAGGGAGGGCAACGCCGAGGCAATCATCAGGTGTGGGATCGCGAGTAGCCATTGGACTAGAGGGCGCCATCGGGTGATGTGAAGGTCGGCGTGGAACTCAATCTGGACGGGCGGGGCAGACGTTGACATGGGGCTTCCTTCCTTGCGGCCGATCCGACGGATCGGCCGGGGGACCAGGGCCCCCCGGCCGCCGTTGGTGGTGGTTCGTTGGTCGTTTGTCGGGATGGTTGCGTCAGATGAGGTCGCGGCTACGCAGGCGCCAGGCGGCTGCCGCGAAGATGGTGAGTGTCCAGGCGACCATGACCGCGAGCGCGGGCCCGGGCGACAGCAACCCGTGGGTGCCGCCGAGGACGCCGCCCGGAGCGCCGGCGAGCGGGAGGAGGCGACCGACTTTCGGGACCGCCGAGAAGACGGCGGGCTCAATCGCCGCGGCTATGATGATGAGCCCGACGACGGTGACGACCTGGTTGCGTACCAGCGCGCCGACGCAGACGCCGAGGGGGCCGAGCAGGGCAGCGACGGCCAGGTTGCGCCACAGCACGTCGGCGATGCCGCCGGCGCCCAGCGTTGCAAGCCCGCGGCCTGACAGGACCAGCTCGCCGACGATGATGGTCGGCACCGTCACGATGATCGCGAGGGCGATGCCGGCCACGGAGTAGGAGATCGCCTTGGCGGCGAGCAGCCGCACTCGGTTGGGGGCGGCGAGCACGGAGCCTGTGCTCGTGCGATGGCGCCACTCGCCCGTCATCGCGATCGCACCGAGTATCACGATGATGTAGGTGATCGCGCTGTTGGTGAACAGCGCGTGCGCTTTGGTTTCCTTCCCTAGGGCCGCGCCGAGGACGACGAGGGTCAGCGACAGCGCCGCGGCGCTGGCGACGACCGCGGCGAAGGTGCGGGTGGTGCGGAGCTTGAGCAGCTCGGCTTGCAGGAGCGCGGTCATGACTGCACGCCAGTGAGGGAGATGAACGCTTCTTCGAGGGAGCGCGTTCGGGGGGCCAGGCCGAGCACGGCCAGCTGCTCGTAGCCGGCGATTTTGCCGACCTCTTCCGGGGTGGCGCCGGAGACGTTCAGCACGTCACCGTCGCGGTCGACGCTGTGACCGCGACGCTCGAGCGCGCGGGTCAAACTGACCGGGTCCTGTGCGCGGACCGTGGTCGCGGGGCCGTCGTCGCCGCCGAGCACCTGCTCCAGGGGCCCGTGAGCGCGCAGCTCGCCGTCGGCGATCACGACGACGTCGTCGACGGACTGGGCGACCTCGGCCAGGACGTGGCTGGAGATCAGTACCGTGCGCCCGTCTGCCGCCTGCTCGCGCATCAGACCGCGCAGCCAGATGATCCCGGGCGGGTCCAGGCCGTTGTTCGGCTCGTCGAGGATCAGGACTTGCGGGTCGCCGAGCAGGGCTGCAGCGATCGCCAGCCGCTGACGCATGCCCATCGAGTAGCCCTTCACACGCCGGTCGGCGGCGTCGCTGAGCCCGACCGCGGACAGGACCTCCTCGACGCGGTGGGGGGGATGGTTTCCCGTGATGGCCAGGACCCGCAGGTGGTTTCGTGCGCTGCGACCCGGATGGAAGGAGGCGTCCTCGAGCACGGCGCCCACGCGGGCGCTGGGCTCGTCGAGCTCGTCGTAGCGCAGACCGCCGAACGTGGCGGCACCCGACGATGGCTGCACCAGCCCGAGCAGTGCGCGCAACGTCGTGCTCTTTCCGGCCCCGTTCGGTCCGAGGAACCCCGTGACGCGACCGGGCTCGATGTCGAACGAGAGGTGATTGACGGCGGCGACGGCGCCGAAGTGCTTGGAGAGATCGCGGATCTCGACGGGGGCCATCGGCCCTCCGATCCGACGGCGACCGCGGCCAGGCCCGGGCTTTCCGGCTTTCCGAGCGGGGGGAACTTCTTCAAGTACGGCGTGTGTTGCGGTCATCACTGCTCCTCAGGTTGGTGCAAGTTGCCTGGGGATCAGTCTGGGACCACCGCCTGCGCCTGTCATCGCCCGCAGGGCGCGTCTGCGCTCCTCCTCAGCGCAGATCTTCGCCGCTCGCGCCTCTGTCGAAGGACGGAGGCGCGTCTATGCGCCGGGGGTGACCAGCCCGCTCTCGTACGCCAGGACGACGGCCTGAACTGGGTCGCGTAGCCCGAGCTTGGCGAGCAGGCTGGACACGTGCGTCTTGATCGTGCCCTCGGTGACGAACAGCTCGGCGGCCAGCTCGGCGTTGCTCTTGCCGGCCGCCAGCATCCTCAGCACCTCGCGCTCGCGCTGCGTCAGGGCGTCCAGCCGCGTGCCGAGCTCCGGCCTGACCGGCCGGCGTGCGAACTGCTCGACGATGCGCCGCGTGACCGACGCGGCGAGCAGCGCCTCGCCGGCAGTCACGACGTGCACCGCGTGCAGGAGCTCCTCGGGTGGGGCGTTCTTGAGCAAAAAGCCGCTGGCGCCCGACCGCAGCGCCTCGAACATGTACTCGTCACGCTCGAACGTGGTCAGGATCACCACACGACTGTGCAGCTCGCCGTCTTCGGTAATCCGCCGGGTGGTCTCGAGTCCGTCACCGTCGGGCATCTGGATGTCCATCAACACGATGTCGGGCCGCAGGCGCCGGGTGCTGGCCGTGGCCTGCTCGCCGTTCGCCGCCTCGCCGACAACCTCGATCTCCGGATCGGACTCGAGGATCATCCGAAAGCCGGCGCGAACCATCGCCTGGTCATCGGCCAGCAGCACACGGATGCTCACAGCGCACCGTCCGAGGTTGCAGCGGCGTGGGCGAATGGATGATGGAAGGCCTCTAGCGCGCGGTCGCGCGCGACGGCAAGGTCGAAGCGGTGGCCGCCCCGCGTGTCGTCGACCGAGACGGTCACTGCGTCCTGGCGGGGGTGCCGGAGCGGCAGGACGTGGATGCCGTCGTTCTCGCGGGCGGCGAGCTCGCGCGTCTGAAGCGTTACTGGAGTCATGGCTCCTGTCTCCGGTTCAAAGGTGGTGAGTGGTCGGGTGGTTGGGCTTGCATGAGCGGTCCTTTCCAAGTCGCAGACCACCGAGCGCGCACGTACGTCAGCAGAGCATGTAGCGGCAACGAGCACACCGCCACATACTCCGCGCGAACGGACTCCGGGGGTCAGTGTTCGACCGCTGGAATGGCGATGGGCGGAACGGTCTCCGGCCGCTCGCCCGGATCGGTCTCGGGCCGCTCGCCGATTCGTGCGACGTCGAGGGCGATCAGGCCGAGGTTCGCACCGCAACCTGCTCCGACGATCGTGGTGATGACCGCCATGATCCCGGATGTTGCGTTGAACCCCAGCAGGGCGCCGACGAGGGCGCCCGTCAGCGCGACCCAGATGCCGATCCTCGTGGCCTTGGCCGGCTTGTCGCGGTTGACCCAGGCCAAGTAGGTGCCGAGGCCGATCGGCGTGCCGATGGAGAGAACAGCCATGAGTTCGCTGTTGAGGGGCACTGTCGGGAAAGCCACCAGCACGATGATCAGGCCGATGAACCATCCGCCGAGGCCGAGCACCAGCAGGTAGACGGACCGCAGAATCGCGCTCGCCTTGCGCCCGAAGCCGCCGCGCTTGTGCACCCGGCGCCACATCAGTAGCAGTGACAGGATCATGAGGAGTCCTAAGCCCACCATCGCGCCGAGGCCGTCCTCGGCGTAGGTGCCTTGGCTGGAGCTGGGGCTGAAGTCGACCTTGTTACGGGTGTAGAGGGACGTGTCGACCTTGCCGGTGTCGAGGTAGGTGTTGATCAGACGGGTCCCGGCTGCCGGTTCGTAGGGCCAGAAGTCGTCGGAGTGGCCGAGGTCCGAGAGCACCACCTCACGGCCGTTCGCGAGGTGAGGCAGGAGCTCGCGGGTCGCATTCTCGGGCGGCGTTGCGAAGTCGAGGTTGCCGCCGATCAGCAACGTCGGGACGTTCGAGTTTTGCACGCGGGTGTACTCGTTCTCGTCCGGGTTCGCCGGCCAGGCGTTGACGAGGAGGCCGCCGGCCCACAACAGGTCGTTGCCGGCAGCACTGATCAGCGATCCACGGTTTGCTCCCGACGCGTAGAAGTGCTTCGCGTAGGTGGCGTCGCTGCGGCCGATCGCCGCCAAGTCGCCCCAGACGAACGAGCTCGGAAAGGTGAGCCGTGCCAACACGGACAGGAACCACGCGCCGCTTGCGTCGCCCTTGCCGGCGGAGAGGAGTGAGTTGATCGTCAGTGGCGCGGCGATCGAGTTGCCGCCGGCGGAGGTCTCGTTGATCAGGCCGAAGAACGCGGCGGCTTTGAAGTCGCCCTTCTCGATCGGCAGCAACCCCCAGTGACTGGGAACGTGAGCGAACACGGACTTCACCGACGCGGCGAGATCCGGCGTCCGGCTGCGACAGCTCGCCGCCTCGGCGCAGAGCGCGGCATAGCGCTGGATCTGCTCGTCGGTCGTGTTTGGGTCCCAGAGGAAGTTCCCGGGAGGATTGACGCCGATCATCACCGAGCGATGGATGCTCTTCGGGTAGCGCCACGCATAGATCATCGCGACCCGGGTGCCCGCGCTTTCGCTCACCAGGTCGATCTGGTGGTAGCCGAGGGCGCTGCGGGCCGCGTCGAGGTCGTCGACTTCTTCGGGGATCGAATAGCCGGCGAGATCGACACCAGCGCTGCGGAGCCGGTCGGCGCACGACCGGTACGCCGCGGCGACGGCGCGGAACGACTGCTCGCTGAGGAGGTCACCTGAGTCCTCCATTGCCGAGCTCACCTCCGGGCAGTCGAGCCGGACGGAACCGTCGACGCCGCGGTAGCCGACGAGCACGACGTCGTGGTTGGCGGTGAACCGGCTCGCGTCCGGGAAGACCATGTTGCTGACGCCGGGGCCGCCTTGCAGGCGGAAGATCGGGACACCCGGATGGGCCGAACGCGCACGAATCACTATGACCGGCAGCGCGATCAGGCGCGAGTTCGGGTCGGCGCGGTTCTCGGGCACCACGAGCGTCCCGCAATCGGCGGCGGAGGCGCCCTTTTCGGTGGAATAGGTGCACGGGTGCATGGTCAGCTGGCCTGCATGCGCGCCGGCAGGCACGGAGACGGCCGTAGAACTGCCGGCGAAGTGGAGGTAGCCGAGCCCGAGCGTGAGGACGGCGATCAGGGTCAGGCCGGTGATCCGGCCGCGACTGAAGCGTCTGGTCGAGGGATGCATGGTTCGTTCTTTCCCGTTGGTCGTCATCACTGCTCCTCAGGTTGGTGCAAGTTGACTGGGGATCAGTCTGGGACCGCCGGCTCTGCCTGTCATCGCCCGCAGGGCGCTTCTGCGCTCCTCCTGAAGGCAGATCTTTGCCGCTCGCGCCTCTGTCGAAGGACAGAGGCGCGTCTACGCGCCGGGCGTGACCAGCCCGCTCTCGTACGCGAGGACGACAGCCTGCACGCGGTCGCGTAGCCCGAGCTTCGCGAGCAGGCTGGAGACGTGGGTCTTGATCGTGCCCTCGCTGACGAACAGCTCGGCGGCCAGCTCGGCGTTGCTCTTGCCGTGCGCCAGCATCCTCAGCACCTCGCGCTCGCGCTGCGTCAAGGCGTCCAGCCGCGTGCCGAGCTCCGGCCTGGCCGGCCGGCGTGCGAACTGCTCGACGATGCGCCGCGTGACCGACGGGGCGAGCAGCGCCTCGCCGGCCGTCACGACGTGCACCGCGTGCAGGAGCTCCTCGGGTGGGGCGTTCTTGAGCAAAAAGCCGCTGGCGCCCGACCGCAGCGCCTCGAACACGTACTCGTCACGCTCGAACGTGGTCAGGATCACCACACGACTGTGCAGCTCGCCGTCTTCGGTAATCCGCCGCGTGGCCTCGAGTCCGTCACCGTCGGGCATCTGGATGTCCATCAACACGATGTCGGGCCGCAAGCGCCGGGTGCTGGCCATGGCCTGCTCGCCGTTCGCCGCCTCCCCGACAACCTCGATCTCGGGATCGGACTCAAGGATCATCCGGAACCCGGCGCGAACCATCGCCTGGTCATCGGCCAGCAGCACACGGATGCTCACAGCGCACCGTCCGAGGTCGGCAGCTTCACGCGCACGGCGAACCCGCCGCCGGATACCGGCCCCGCCGTCAGTCGGCCGCCGTGCAGGGCAGCACGCTCACGCATGCCGATCAACCCCAGGCCGCCCGGGCTCGTCCCCGATAGCGCCGTCGCGCCGCGGCCGTCGTCGATGATCTCGACCTCGAGCTCATCGGGCCAGTACCGCACGCGCACGTCGGCGCGCGACGCCGCCGCCGCGTGCTTGAGGGTGTTAGTCAGCGCTTCCTGCACGATGCGGTACGCCGACACGCCGATCATCGGCGGCAACGAGCGTTCCTCCCCTTCGATGCCGACCGCGACAGCGAGTCCGGACTCACTCATGCTCGCCGCCAGCCGCGGAAGCTGACTCAGGCCAGGGCGCGGAGCCAGATCGTCCAGGTCGCCGGCCTGCCGCAGGAATCCGAGCAGGCGGTGCAACTCCCCCACCGCCTGTCGGCTCGAGACCTCGATCGCGGTCAACGACTCCTTCGCCTTGACACGGTCACTGTCGATCACGACCCGGGCAGCGCCGGCCTGGACTCCCATCATGCTCACGTGGTGGGCGACGACGTCATGCAGGTCCCGCGCGATCCGCACGCGCTCCTCGAACACGGCGTGCTCGGCCTGTGTCGCACGTGACTCCGCCACCTCGGCCTGCTCGGCCCGCGCGCGGACGGCAAGGCCTGCAACCCACGCGACGGCGAAGTCGACGGGAATGAAGACGAGCTCGTAGACCGAGTGCCCGGGGATGAGGTAGACGATGGTCGCCACAGCGCCGACCACGATCGCCAGTCCGAGGACGGCCCGCCGGACGTCCCGAAGGTTCCCGAGCAGGAATGCGACCGCCAGCTGCATCGGGAAGAGGGACTCGGGGTACGGGATCAGCAGCGGGTCGACGAACGAGATTCCCGCGGCCAAAAGGAAGTACGCCGCCGGTCCGGCAAACGGAAACCATCGCCGCGCGAACACGGGTAGCACCAAAATCGCGAGCGCGGGAAGGCAGAACCACAGCGTCGTTGTCGGAGCTCCGGGCGAGCCGCGTCCGAGCACCACGTTAAGCATCGCCACGATCGCCAGCAGCGCGATCAGCAGGTCGAACCAGTACGTGCGGGCGAGATGTTCGATTCGGCTCACGCATCGAACGTACTCCACGAGCTCGCGGACCGCCTCCCACAAGGTCAGACCCGGGATCCCTCTCAAGTACTACCCACCTCCGAACCGGCAGCCTGGCGACGACGGGGCGCCGGCGACGCCTCGCCCTGCCGGCGCCCACACGCTCGCGGACGACGCCCACAGTGCGCACCACTGGCGCACGCACGGCGCTGCCGCCACCAGCGCCCGGACGAGGCGCCGGAACCGCTACCGGTCGGTCCCCCGCGCTCGCTGCCAAGACAGCCGCATCGCCGCCGCAGCGCAGCTCATCAAGAACGACCGCTTCCGATCCGCCAACTGCCAAAGGAGGCCTGGAGCCCGGATGCCCGTGCCGATGTCAAACCAGGGCGCGGAATCCAAGCGCTGGTTGGTACCGCTCCTCGCCATGAGCAGGGAAGCCGACGAGCGGGCCCTGGTCGACCCGCCTGGCGACTGCATTAGCTGGACCGCGACCGCTAAGCAAGCACTCGCACGCGGAAAGGGGAAGGCCGCGCGGCAATGACCTGCCTTCCCCAATGATCGAAACGGGGCAGTGGACCGCTGACACGGGTAGCCCGAAGGAGAAGCGGGACGGGGGCCGTCAGGCCGCGCTTTCCAACGCTGCTTTGTGCGAGCGGTCCGTGGGCTGTCACTATGGGCGCAGTGACAGCTCGATACGTTGGGTCGGGCCCGTATTGCTATGCGAACTCGCTCGCGATCGTCTTCGGTGACGGCATCGACCCTGGCCTGGTCGAGGTGCTGACTGGCTCGCCGTTTGGCCTCGAGTTGATCGCTGGGGAGATGCTGCTGTTCGATCCGCTCGGCTGGGATCCTGGGATCGGCATCGAGGCGGCGCTGGCGCTACTGGGCTGGACGTGTGATGCAAGTGACGGGGACGATGCTGCTACGGCGCTTAACCGGATGCGGGTGGCGTTGGAGTCTGGCCCGGTCTTGGTGGGGCCGCTCGAGATTGGTCTGCTCCTGCATCACCCCGAGCCGCGCGGCGCGATCGGGTCCGATCACTACGTGGTTGTCCTCGGCATCGAGGAAGACCTCGTCCGATTTCATGACCCGCATGGTTATCCCTACGCGACGATGCCCATGCAAGCCTTCATGCTTGCGTGGCGCGCTGACTCTATTTCCTACGCTGAGGTCCAGTACCGGATGTGGAGCGGCTTCCAGCGGCGTCGAGATGTGGCTGCGGCTGACGCCGTGCAGGCTTGCCTGCCTGCGGCCACGGCTTGGTTGGAGCGGGGTCGGCCTGAACGGGTCCCGCCCGGGTCTGTGGGCGGCGCGGACGCGGCCATCGCGTTCGCCGACCTAGTGAAGGCCGGGCTCGCGCCCGCCCAGCGCGAGGGGCTGATCTGGTTTGCCGTGCGCGTGGGCGCTCGACGAGTCGCAGACGCCGAGCATTGGCTTGCCGAGGTCGGCCTCTCCAACGCCAGTGCGATCGCAGGAGCTCAGAGCCAACTCATCGGAAGCCTGCAATACCCTCTCGTCACACAAGACGATGCCACCGTTGTGGCAGTCCTGGAGGAGCTCGCGCCAACGTATGGGACGTTGGCCGAGGCGCTGAAGGCCTAGGACGCGACCCCCAGCGCTAGTCATCAGTCCTGTCCTGCTCTGCCTCTGCGCCGAGCACCGTGCCGCCGACCTGCTGAGCACTCCTTTGCCCGCGTCCATCAGGACGCGACCCAGCCAGGAGGGTGCCGGCTTGATGGAATCTCGACAGCGCTCGATCTAGCCCGATCCGACCGCCGTATTGTTTGAGCGACGAAGGGGCGGCGTCACGGTTGACCTGTGCGATACGAATCACGGGTGCGCAACTGGCCGGAGTGGCATCACGGCTACGAGGACCCATCTAGCTCGCTTGCAAGGCGTCTGGCGGTCGTGCGCAGGCACGTTTCTGACGTCGTTAGCGGACCGCGTCAGGGTCAGATACGAGTGCTGAGCTTGTGCGCGGGAGATGGCCGCGACCTCCTCCCCGTCCTTGCTGACAGGAGACCCCCCATGGAGTTCGCGGTGCTCATTGAGAAGGACCCGGTCCTCGCCGAGACGGCGAGGCGTAGCGCGACCGACCGACAGCTCGACGGGGTGACGGTGATCACCGGCGACGCTGGCGGGCCCGTCCTGTTCGGCACCGCGCACCAGGTCGATCTCCTGCTCCTCTGCGGGATCTTCGGCAATGTCTCGGAGGATGACATCAAGAAGACCGTCGCTGCGACGCCCGCACTCCTCCGCGACTACGGGACCGTCATCTGGACGCGAGGAAGCACCAACCCTGACCTGCGACCGTCGATTCGCCGCTGGTTCAAAGAGGCGGGACTGCAGGAGATCGCGTTCGAGAGCGAACCAGCCGGCTACGGAGTAGGGGTCGGCGTCAAACCTCCGGGCGTCGAAGCAAAAGCCTTGAAGCCGGATCGGCTGTTTCGCTTCGTCCGCTGAGCCAGCCACTGACCGGCACGCCCTCGGTGTAAACGCCGAGCAGTCCGCCTCTGCTCCCAGGAACAAGCAGCGCTCTTAGAGGCGTTCTGGCCCGAAAATGCCCCGCTGTCGAGTTGATCGATCAGCCGGAGGCGCTTAGCGGTGGCCGTAAAGCGCTGCTAGTTCCTGGTCCCGAACAGGCCGCCGCGCTTTTCTGGCAGAGCGAACCCGGGTGGTGCGGTTGCCGGGAGTTGGGTCGGCGGGTTGGGCGTGGGTGGCTTCGGGGTGGTCGCGGCCATCGCTTAAGGTTACCCGGCGCCGCTGATGGTCCAGAAGATCACTTCTGCCGCCAGCAGGACGCAGCCCGCTGTGAACCAGGCGGATGGCTGGCCGATCTTGTCGCGGTTGGAGTCGAGGTAGGGCTCGATCCATATGCCGGCCGCTCGGTATGCCTGGGTAACGTCCTCGACGCCCTGCTGGTCGCTGATGCCGAGCAGCGCCTCGCCGCGGAAGGCGAACACCAGCGCGTGAGGGAGGAGCACCGAGATCGCGCACCCGAGGCATGGGACGAAGGCGATCAGCCCGAGGATCGCCCACGCATCCAGGGAGCCGTGGCTGACCTTCGCGCCGAGAAATGATCCGGAGATCGAAGCCGCGGCGATTATCGTGCCGGCCCTCGCACGTAGCGCGTTCAGGGCGCGCTCCTGTTCAGCCAGTGCGCTCGCGGTCAGCTGGTAGCTGAACTCTTCGATCGACGCCGCCATTAGAGCGTTTGTAGCGCTGGGCTCCGACGGACCCGACGCTGAGCGGACCACGCAGCGCTTGGGCGCGGCGCGGCTCGCATGAGAGGTGCCCATGTCTGGCGAGTTGGGGGGTGTGCTCGTCAATCGCCGGGATCAGCGCCGAGCCGCCGAGCAGCGCAGCCTGCTCTACGAGCGGGCCGCGCACTGCCCTCGACGTCGATGTCTTTGGCCGCCAGTGGATCCCGCACCGGCGATGTCTCCCCCACCCTGAGGTATTTAGTCCAGACCGCGATCGCTTGACCGCCGACCAGCACGATGGCGCGGTCGGCGGTGAGCGGCGCCAACGACAGCAAGATGCGCCTGACCTCTTCCGCTTCGAGCGGCGGGTTCGCCGCCACGGCTCAGCCCAACTTGAGTGACGCGGTGAGATCGGCGCACGCCAGCGGCGCGAGCTTCGCGAACACCTAGTTCTCCTCGCGCAGCTGCTGGGCCGTTTTGTCGCCCGACCCCGAGCGCCCGCGCGTCCTCCTCGCGCCACCGCTGCTTCTGCGCACAGTGCGCGCGTCGGGATCGAAGACTTGATCTGTGTTCCGTGCCATCGTTGACGACGTTATCGGCGGCGGGGGGTGACGGTCTCGAGGCTCGACCACCCGCGTGCGGCCGCCTCCAGGAGTCACCAGCCGGCGGGATCCGTGACAACACTCGTGACAACATCCACCCTTTCCGTCCGATCCGTGCAGAAAACCCTTCGATCTGCGGGCCCTCGGACGTCAGAAAACCCAGCTACGCGGGGTGATTCGGGTTGAGGGCCTTGTGGACTGAATGGTCCGTGGAGGTTCGAGTCCTCTCGGGCGCACTGGAAAAGCCCCGCGTGGCGGGGCTTTTTGTTGGTCGGAGACGCTGCCCAATGACCCGCGGCCAAGGCTCGCTGTGCCTCGCCACCCGCAAGGGCATCCAGGTCCTCGGACTCCGGCTGATCGCCGCCGCGACACCGGCGCCGACCTGGCGGGCGCACGACAGCGCCGGCGCCTTGACCGCCGCCTGGCTCACCCTCCGGGGGAGGACCTACCTCGGACCGAGGGAGATCTTCGACGGCGAGCGGCCGGCTGTGACCGCGCTTAAGGTAACGGCTCGAGGACCGGCGGTCGGTTGGCCTAGCTCGGAAAGCGTGCGATGGCTATAACCCCGGGCCGGACGCTCCCGGTCCTGCAGAATGGGCGTGTGAGCATCGAAGCGGCAACTTCGAGCCGGTCTATCTCGCGCGAGCGCTTCGAGATGGAGAGGCAGGCGCGACGGCTGGCGTGGGGCGGTAACGTCTGGCACCTGGTCGAGTTCGCGATTGCGGTGGGCGCTGGGGTTGCCGCCGGCTCGGTCGCGCTGGTCGGATTTGGCGCCGATAGCCTGATCGAGGTCTTTTCCGGGTCGGTGATTGCGTGGCTGTTCAGCGGCGGGCGCAGTGCTTCTGATGGCGCGGAGCGGCGAGCGCAACGACTGATTGCGGTCAGCTATTTCGTCCTCGCGGCCTACATCGGTGCCGAATCTGTGCGCGACCTCATTGGTGGGCACCATCCGCAGCCAAGCTGGATTGGGATCGCGCTGGCGGGCGTTACAGCGGTGACGATGCCGATTCTCGCCCGAGCCAAACGCCGGGTCGGGGGAAGGTTGGGCTCGGCCGCTACGACCGCCGAGGCTGAGCAGAATCAGATCTGCGCCTATCTCTCGGTCGCGCTGCTCGTGGGACTGCTAGCCAACGCACTCTTCGGCTGGTGGTGGGCTGATCCCGCCGCCGCTCTGGTGATCGCGGCGATCGCGGTCCACGAAGGACGAGACGGCTGGAGCCGTCCCGAACACTCCTGCTGCTAAACGGCGCTGACACGATTCAGCGGGCGTCTTTGACCGAGGACCAGCAGCCGACGGCGAGGTGCGTATGAGCCCGCTTGGACACTCTGCCTCGTAGCGACTAAGAGTGTTGGTCGCGTCTCCTGTCCTGTGCCGGGTGGGAGAGTGCCGTCAGACTGTCGGATCGAGGGGGTCGTTTTGATTACCCTCCCGGGATGCCGTGGGAATGGCCGGTCGGGGCGGTGTGCGCGTTTTTGCTCGCGCTCGTCGCGACACCCGCAGGCGTGTCCGGGGCCGTGCTGCTGTTGCCGATCCAGCTCAGCGTGCTGCATGTACCGAGCCCGGCCGTCACGCCCACGAACCTGTTGTTCAACGTGGGGGCCGTTCCGGGCGGACTGTTGCGGTTCTGGCATGAGCGCCGACTGCTGAACACGCTCACAGGGCTGCTCGTCGCTGGCACGCTTCCCGGGGTGATCGCCGGCGCGGTCATCCGTGTCGAGCTGCTGTCCGGAGGCCGCGCGTTCGAGTTGGTTGTCGCGGGCGTGCTGCTGCCGCTCGGGCTGTGGCTCGCGCTGGGCAGCCAGCGGATTCCGCGCCCACCCCCGGCTCTGTCGCGGCGAGCGCGATGCGCGATCTGGTCGCTGTCGCTCGCGGTCGGGACCGTCGGCGGGATCTACGGGGTGGGTGGCGGGTCGTTGCTCGCCCCGATCCTGATCGCAGCAGGGTTCTCTGCCTATGAGGTCGCGCCCGCAACGCTCACGGCGACGTTCCTGACCTCGATGGTCGGCATCGCCACCTACCAGATCCTTCAGACCACGCACGGTGGCGCGATCGCGCCTGACTGGGCGCTTGGAGCGTTCCTTGGCGTTGGCGGGTTCCTCGGCAGCTATCTCGGCGCGCGACTCCAGAGCCGGCTGCCCGAACGCGCCCTTCGACGGCTGCTCGGAGTCATCGCGTGCCTCGTGGCGGCACGCTACGTCCAGACGGGCGTCGTGTCTACGCAGAAGGCCGCTCCCGCCCGCGCGACGTCTGTTTAACGCTGATCCGCTGCCGTGAGGGGCGATGTTGCGGGCCACTGACGAGAGTGTTAGCGTGGCGCTTGGCTTCATACGCGGGGAGCTTCAGTGCGTGGGGAAAAGGTCAACCTATGACGTGGCAGTCGGCGAGGGCGGATCGGGTCCGCGTGGTATTGACTGCGGGCGTGTCGGAGGACATCGTTGGCCGTTGAGGCGCTCGTGCGCGAGTCCGTCGGCGAGTCACGGGCGGTGGCCCGGCTCCGGCCAACGGCTCGCGCGCCCGATCCCCTAACGCTGACGAACGCGGCGCTGGCCGTCCAGCGCGCGGCTGGCAACCAGGCTACGGCCGGCCTGTTCGCCTCGCCGCGGCGTACGGTGGCTCGATGTGCCGGGCGCTGCACGTGCGGAGGGCGCTGCCATGGCGACGACCCGCTGCCGGACGACCTGCGGCTCAGGGGCATGATCGGAGCTCACCCCGCGCGCCGGCTGTCGCGCTCTCCTACGCCAAGAACGGGCAGTGGGTCCGGCCCGGCGATGTCGGCGTTTACGGAGGCGCTCCAGCGTTCCGTGAGCTCGCGGAGCGGCGGCGCGGACGCGGTACAGCTCGCGCGGACCCCGGCCCCTCAGGACCTGAGCAAGATCGACTGCGGAGCGCCCGCGCGCTATCGCAACGGCCCTGGGAAGTTCGAGGACACGGACACCAACGACTTCGGCCCGACGCTCGGCAATCTGGTTGGCGGCAAGGCGTGGCGGCTGACCAACTTCGATATCGACAAGCACTTCATCAAGGCTCAGCACGAGCAGTATCTGAGGAGCGTGGTCGCACCCCGCCTCGCCGAGCTGATCAAGCACGACGGCGCCTACGCGGTCGTGGTGGGCGAGACCAGCACGACCTATACGTGGGATTGGAATCAGGCCCTCTCCGAGCGGCGGGCCCGCTGCGTATCCAATGTGCTGAAGGAAGCCCTCGGGAAGTCGGGGCTGACTCGGGAGGAGATCGACCGCGTGCTGCCGTTGTCGCAGGAGCACGGCATCGGCAAGGAGCGATCGACGCTCGAGCACATGGGCGAGGGTGAGCGCGAGTCCGACGACGACCGGCGGGTGACGGTCGTGCCGGTGGACCGCGACCCGCGTGAGCAGGAGGATTGCCCGCCGGAGGTTCTCGGGCGGGCCTCGGATCTGTTCGAGGTCAAGGTGGCGTGCGACTCGCCGTGGTCGTTCCGCATGAACATCGGGGACCTCAGCGATCCCGACCACCCGATCTGGCGGCCGTTCTATTGGATCCGCTCCGAGCCGCCCGTGGACGGCTGCGGATATCACGCGGCCGATTCCGATGATGCGGTGAACCTGACGACTACGCCGCTGCGCCTCAGCAAGCACAACACCGACCCGCCCAGCCCCTCCGCGCCCTCGGACTTCGACGGCGAGGCCACGCTCGACGTCGAGTACACGGAGCTGAGCGCGGTCGAAGGCGAGTTCACGGTGCAGATCAAGGGCGACACGGTGCCCGCGGACTGCTCGCCGAGCGACCCCTTCATGCACGGTCTCATGAGCGCGATCGGCCCGGTTCAATGCGGCGACGCGCCGATGCCCCCGACGTCGCCGGACTGCGACTTCCCCAAGCAAGACTGCTCCCCCACCGACAAGATGAGCCCCGGCACCAAGTTCGGCGCCTGGATGCTGCGGCTGGGCCACGAACTGCCGCTGGACGCTCTACGCAAGCTCTTGGAAACGGAGTTCCCCGAGGCGTCGCCTCTGATCGACAAGATCCACGCCAACATTGACATCGCGCTGGTCTCGATCGGCAAGCTCGAGGGCCCCGGGCCGAAGCTGATCCGGAAGTTCCTGTTCATCGGGAGTGGCGCGTCTCAGGACGGCTGGAGCGAGCAGTACGCCGTCGCCTATGCCACGCCGAGTCCCAAGCCGATGCGGCTCTCGACGGGCGATCCGGACTCGTGGCTGGGCCCCTCGGACTTCGAGAGCGACCTGACGCACGCGCAGCCGGCCACACTGGCGATCCTCGGCGGCCACAGCCAGTACGAGGACCTCACAGTGAATGGGATGACCTTCAACTTCAAGGGGCTTCACTGCATCGATGAACCAGGCCGAATCGTCTACGGCGAGTTCCACGCCGTCCGGCCGGTGTGGTGCGGAGACATCAGCTGGTGGCTGCACATGGTGCCGCGGGACTGCTCGGTGGACTGCCCGCCCGAGCGGCAGGGCGCCGGCCACAAAGAGTTCGCTTTCAAGGTCGGGCGGGCCTCGGAGAAGACGATGCCGCTCGCTGGGCGGAAGTTGGCCGATCACTACGGCTGCCAGACGGTCGCGGCGTACGTCAACATCGGGACCGAGGGCGCGGACGCGATCCACCGCCGGTTCCTGTTCGTCGGGCATCGGGACGGCGTCCCGTTCGACGTCGCCAAGGGCAACGTGAAGCAGGACTTCTGGTTCGAGCGTCACCTCGCGACCGGTGACCCCGACAGCCTGGTGGCCAACTCCGACTTCTCGGGGAAGGCATCGCTCGATGAGACCGGCGAGCTGAACGTCGACCCCTCCTCCTGGGCCTCCGGGAAATTCGCGACTCCGTACTCGTTCAAGCTACCCGGCGCGTTCGAGCCGGGCAGCTCTGGGAACCTCGGGGCCAGCGGCTGGATGATCCCGTTGAGCGAGGTCGAGTGCGGAGAGGCTCCGGAGCCGACCCAGGACACGAGCCCCGACGATGTCGGCGGCAAGCGCTGCGAGGCGCTGGGCGACCAGTACGGCGCGCTGTTCGACTCAGAGGTGGAGAAGCTCTCGAGCGGCGAATACAACGACCTCCTCGACGCCATCCCCGAGCCAGATGATCCGGACCTGCGTTACCCGAACCTGTTCTACCAGGATCGGTTGGAGACGCTCAAGTTCGAGGAAGGCCGTACGTTGCGGCCGGCGGTGTTCGTGGGCAAGAGTGTGACGGGCGAGCCGGTGGTCTGCTTCGTCGATATGTATGTCCGTCGCTATCTGCTCGTCGGCGGGGTGCCCGCGGTCGAAGTGGTGTTCGTGTCCGACCCGTGCGCGTTCGACGAGCACGGCAAGCCGATCCTGGTCGCTCCACGCAACTGCGTCGAGACCCTGCCCTACAAGGGCATGCTCCAGGTCCTCCATCCGACGATGATCGGGGGCGGTCTCGGGCCGGGGAACGTCCTGAACCCGCTTGCCCCGATCATCGTGACCGATCCCCTGGCGCAGCCCATCCTCAAGCAGGTGGACAAGGTCGTCCACGGCGGGCAGGCCCCGCCCGACGACCCGTCCAACCGCTGACCAAATCCAAGGGAGCCCGGCGGTGAACTCGAGGAGCAGGTGCCGCCACCGTCGAACTCCAAGGCCCACCCGCTCCCGCCAAGCTGTGGGCGAATCAACCCGCCATAGGACCCATCGACCTCCTCAATCAAAAGTGGCGTCGCGGCCGCCTCGACTCAGCCCAACGACCGAGATGCGGCGATATCCACGGGGGTTCACTGTCGAGACTGGCGAAGATCCGTGACAACACTCGTGACAACATCCACCCTGTCCAGAGGATCCAATCCGTGCAGCCGACCTCTCGATTTGCGGGCCTCGGACGCCAGAAAACCCATCTACGCCGGGTGATTCGGGTTGAGGGCCTTGTGGACTGAATGGTCCGTGGAGGTTCGAGTCCTCTCGGGCGCACTGGAAAAGCCCCGCCGTGGCTGACCGCCTGTTCAGCTCGGCCGGCGGCTACGCCGCCTTGCCGCCCGCGCGTTTCGGCGCGCCTGCTTACGGGCGTCGTTGTGCCGCTTCGTCGACGTCCGACTGACGCGCTCGTGCTCCCATGAGCCGGGGAGCGCTCGGAGCGCGGCGACATGACGCTCTCGGTCATACGGCTGCTCGTCGTGCAACGCCCCCCAAACCTGATCCGTGACAGGTCGGCTGAGCATGTGCAGGATTTCGTGTCGCTCGTACCCCGCGTCGAGAAGCCGCGCCGCCGTCTCCCACACCTCCGGCGGCGAGTCGTCCCACAGTTGCGTCGCGACAATCTCGTGCATCGCAAGATGCAGACGCGGATTCATCGGCCCATCGCCGACATCGATCTCGTCGAGGCGATTCTTTAGTGCGTCCTCGAACTCAGGATGTTCGTGTCGGATCACCAGCGAGCGCACGTCGGGATCAGCCAGTTCCTCAACGGTGACGCCTAGCGCAGCGAGCACGTCGGCGTCACCGACGAACTGCCTCCGATCGCTATTGCGCGGAGCGGCCGGCGGCCTCGACATGGCAAGCATTGTTTCGCACGCGGCTACGCCGCATCGCCGAGGTCCGCTTCGTCCCAGCCGTACTGCGGCGGAGCAGCGCCGCGACTCTCGAGAATGGCCGTCGCCGATGCACCGCCCGTCTCGCGAATCTCGATCAGCTTGAGACGTACCCGCCACTCGTCACCGAAGTCGAACAAGTAAGCGACGATCTGACCGGCCTCAAGGCCCAACCGGTCAAGCCGGATCCGGGAACTCCGATCACCGGAATCGCGGCAGAAGCCTGGTCGCCCGAAACCGGCTCCCGGCTCACGATCCCAGAACTTGCCGCTCGGCCAGAAGGCGTAAAGATGATCGTCGTCCCAGTCGTAGGCGATCTGCAGCAACCCGTGAAGGTCCTCCAGTGTCCCGTCAGCCCGTACAGCGAGTTTCCGGCTCACGCCACGGACGCCGACGAGCGTCGCACGGAAGATGTAGACCTTGGATTCGGTAGATGTATCCGCGGAGAGCATGAGCGGGAAGATAGATGCGACCACGGTCGGAAAGCAGCCGAGAAAGCGACCCGCTCCGCGCGTCGAGCCCTCCGACACCGGTGCTCGCTTAGCCGCTCGCGCATTCGTGGTCTCGGGCGCGACTGGGACGCCCCGCGTATGGCAGGGCTCTTGTTCGTGATCAGCTGGGTGGTCTCGTGGACGCAGAGTGCGCGGTCGGCGGAACTAATGCGTGCGGCGTCGCCGCTTTGCGGTTCCGACAGGATTCGGGCCCGGCGAAGCTGCGGATACCCGTGGCTCAAAGGGATAGCGACGTCTCATGAACGGCGAGAAATGAGGCACGGTGAAGTCCACGAGTCCGAAGTCGGGACTGAAGATCAAGCCTTTCTTGATCAGCGAGTCGCGGTGGACAGAAGTACCCGAGCTACTCCCGAGTCGCTTGACGACGTCCCCGGTGCGACACGGGCCATTCCCGATGTCAGCCATGGCCGCCATGTAACGACGCTCAGCAGGCGTCGCCTTCTCGAAGCGCACGTGGAAGAACTCGTCGTCCAGTTTGCTCATCACGACTGGCTCAGCCGCCGCAACGTCGGCGATCTTGATCGGCGAACTCGGCGCCATGTTCCAGACCTCCTTGCCGTAGGCCTGAATGAATGCCGGGTAGCAGCCTGACAGTTCGATGACTCGATCCAGTGCGGCTGCTTCGTACTGGACCCCCTCGTCGCCGGCCGGGCCAACGAGCGCATCCCGGGCAGCCGACGGACTGAGACGTCCGATCTCGGGATACGAGAAAAGCCGCTCGGCGTAGGACTTTGCCTCGACCATCAGACCAGGTAGCTGCGGGAGGCCGGTACCGACAAGCGCGACCGGCAGCTTGCGCTGCGAAATGCGATGCATTGCAGCCGCGACAGCTTCCATCTTTTCCCGCCTCAAGAACTGCATCTCGTCGATCAGGAACACGACGCCGGTGTCGTGTTCCTTAGCCGTTTCTCCGAGTTCGACGAACAGCTGCGTGAGATCGCGTTCAAGGTTCCCGGTAGAAGTGCTCACCGCGTCCGGATCGAATGAGAACTCCACCCTCCCTTCAACTGACGCCCCGACCTTAAAACCGCTGAGGATTCCGGTGAACGCTTTCAGCGTTTCCCCAAGCGCCTTGCGGCGGTCGAGACGCAGAAGCGCCTGGTAGGCCGCATCCGCAAGCTCAGCCCGGAAATCGGTATCCGACCGAATCTCAATCGGATCCGGTGCCGTCCATCCCTCGGCGTCCGCGATGCTCTCGAACTCCAGCAAGAGCACGGTCTTGCCAACGCCGCGAAGCCCGAAGATGATCACGCTCTGCTCGTTTCGGTTCCGACGCAACCGGCCGAGCAGCGCCTTGAACTGATCTTTCTGTGGTTCTCGGCCGGTGAGAGCCGGCGGCGGATTGCCTGCACCCATCGAGTACGGGTTCGCGAGCGGATCCACGGCGGGCAGCCTATCAGGACTTCTCACTAGATATCAGATAAACTTGATAGCTCCTGATAGGTCCTGAGATCCCTGGCGCCAGCCACGCGGCGCTTGCTGGATCACGCCATTAGTCGCTCGCGGGGCGGATTCGACTGCGCCATTGCTCAGGATCAAAACGCGACGGTTCGGTCTCGGTCATGAATCGGTCGACCGCCGCGACAAAGCGCGCTGGAGCTTCGACTTGCGGAAGATGTCCCGCTTCCTCGAAGATCTCTAGACGGCTGCCGAGCATCGCCTCGTGTGCGCTTTTGCCGTGCTCGACGGGAATGATTCGATCTCGCGCGCCCCAAACGATGAGGACTGGCATGCCCTCGGCCAGATAGAGACGGTCGGCGGCATGGACGCGCTGACCTCCGGAGCCGACCACCCCGCGCAGCGTGGCCAGGAACGCAGTACGACGGTCGCGGTCAACAAGCGATCCGTACCCACGCACGACCTCCGCGACGTCCGCGTTGGGATGCAGACCGACCGCCGCCAGACCCCGTCCGACCGGCTGTCCGATAGCGCCGCCCAGGGCGGCGGTAGCAGCGATGAACAGTTCTGACCCCGGCAGCGTCGCGGCGCGAAGGATCGCGCTCACCTCGATGCCGAGACCGCCGCTTGACACCAGCACCAATCTCTCCGTCATCTCAGGGAACTGGTAGGAGAACTGCATGGCGATCCCACCACCTAACGAGTGCCCGACCAGCGTCATCCGCTCGTGCCCGAGCGCGACCAAAAGATCGCGCAGCCCTGAGGCCAGCGCACCAAGCGAATAGTCCCCCGCTCCCGGGGCCGATCTGCCGTGTCCCGGCAGATCGGCTGCGACCACTGTGTACTGCCGCGACAGTGGCCCGATCACCGCACGCCAACTCTCCATGGTGCCGGCCACGCCATGGATCAGCAGCAAGACGGGGCCGCTGCCCGCCTGTACGTAGCTCAGCGAGCGGCCGTGGAGGGTGATCTCGCCGGGTTCGATGACGCTCATCGCCGCGCCACGACCATCCAGCTACCGAGCGGCGGCGCGGTCGACTGACAGCTCCCATACCCAACCCCCCGCGGGCTCGGACACAACCCGGCGCACGGCGTGGCGTTTCGAAACATCAGCCAATTCTCCCATCCTCCAGAGCCGACGAACGCTCGAACCCAGGCCCACGATGGCAGTGCCCATGCAGAGAAGCGGGCCTGCGAGAGTTCTGGTCCCGTTCCCAAGCGGTAGCACCGGGTCAGACGACTGGTTCGGTGATTCCGGCCACGAGCGGGCAAGCGCGCGCTCGCTTAGACCGAGCGCATGTTTGAGTGCCGTGCGAGCGCTACGCTGGTTGGTGCATCAAGCCTTCGTCGGGCGTTCTTTCGTCTCTGTCACCCCGCGCTGGTTCTGCCTAGATCGAAGAGGCGCGGAAAGAAGGCTGATCATGGAAGAGACCGCGGGTGTGGATGGCGGGTTGCTGGCTGGGCAGCTGAACGCGGCGATCGCGAACGAGATCGGCAAGCTGACGGCGGACTTCACCGGCAGAGGGTCGGAGAAGTCTCGCGCGTTCATCACGGCGGACGTGGTCGTGTGTCTGCTCGAGAACGGTGCGACCAGAGGCGAGCGCAACCTAGCCGCCGCGGGCCGCGCCGACGTCGTGCGCCTCGGGCGTGACGTGCTGCAACGCGCGATGGAGGACCAGCTCGTCGCCGCCGTCGAGAGGCTCACCGGTCGCAAAGTCCGCACTTTTCTGAGCGGCTCGAGCACGCTCGGCGAATCCGCTGTCGAGGTGTTCGTGCTCGAGTCCGATCAAGGCGCAGATGCGACCCGGCCGCGCTAGCCTGTGGTTTGGCACGGCTTAGGGGTCTGACCGCTTCTACGCCAGGCCGAACACCCATAACGACGGACGGACGAGGTCTCGCGGGCCTCTCTGTACACAGGAATGGACGAAGCACAAGCATCACCACTAGGTGCGGAAGCGCCCCTCGGGGGCGGGCACTTGCTGGCGGCGATCTCCAGCCGCATCGTCCAGATCCAGCGCGCGCACTACGGGCGGGGGCCGATGAAAGCCAAGACGTACGCGTTGGACGACCTCGTCGTCGTCGTGATGCGCGGCAGCGGCTTCACCCCGCTGGAGAAGACGATCCTGGACTCAGGCGATCCCGAGCGCATCGTCGCGATGCGCCATGAGTTCCAAAACATGATGTCCAAACGGTTCATCGCCACGATCGAGGAGCTCACAGGCCGCAACGTGCTCGCGTTCCTCTCACAAGCCCATGTCGAGCCCGACCTCACGCTCGAGATCTTCTTCGTCGACGGGCCACTCGAAGGGTTCGGCGCGGTCGAGATCATCCAACCCGAATAGACCGACCGAGCCCCGGGCACACCGACGCTCGGAGCGGGCTCGCCGCTCGCCCTCGCCAGACGTCGCTCGTGGCTGGAAACAGTGCGAAGTCGGGGGAGTTGTGAAGAGCCTGCTGAGAACGCCGTCCGGGAGCTTCTACGCGACCAGCCGACCCATGATCCGCGGATGGCCGTCGACCTCGACATCGACGAGCGACTCGACGCGGGAGAAGCCGGCAATCTGGGCGAGCCGCTCCAGGGCAGCGCTCGTGAAACCAGTCGATGAAGTCGTCGCGCGCGTAAACCTCGCCGGGCTCGGACACGCGGATCGCCGGGCCGTGTCGATCTTCCGAGTCGACGCCGTAGGTCTCGACAGCTTCGTCCTGGCTGCGCCCTGACCTGTCGTCGTTAGGCGCGCGGGGATCGCTAGACCAGCTGGACGTTGACTGCTCTGGGACCCTTCTCCCCGGCCTCAGTCTCGTAGGAGACCTTCGCGCCCTCCGCGAGCGAGCGATAGCCCCCGCCCACGATCGCCGAGTGATGCACGAACAGATCCTTTGACTCGTCGTCGGGAGTAATAAACCCGAAACCCTTCTCGTCGCTAAACCACTTCACCGTCCCAGTAGCCATCGCGGCTCCTCCCATCGTTACGTGCTGCGAACGTCGAGAATGCACAAAGCAAACGCTACGAGCGCCAGCACCACACGCGTGGGGCACGCTGCCCAACGTGACCGAACGACCATACCAGCCCACCGGCCAACCATCGCGCCGCTCCTACCCGAATGATCACGGTCCCCGACGGCGGCTACGACCTCGAGAAGGTGATCGACACCCAGACCAAGGTCTCAATTCAGAACACGTTCGAGGGGCACGGGTTCGGCAAGCTGATCGTATAGTGCAGGTCGGGCACTCGAGGCGCGCTCGCAGCCACCTTGAAGACTCTGGGTTAGGACGAGGTCGCCAACCTTGACGGCAGCTTCAGGGTGTGGAAGGAAGCCGGCCTGCCAATCGTCGAGCAGTGCTCGGACATCTAGGATCTCCAGTTTTCGACCTGAGGTCCGGTTCCCGCGCCTCAGTGGAGGGTTGTCATATGGGTCACGCGAGGAAGAGGAAACACGACGCGCTAGCGGTCGACAAGCTTGGCCGCAAGCGCTACGAGAAGGAGCTGGCTCGTCTGCAGGGGGAGCTGGTTCGGCTTCAGGAGTGGGTCGTGCGCGACGGGGCCAAGGTCTGCATCGTGTTTGAAGGCCGTGACACGGCCGGCAAGGGCGGGGTAATCAAACGGATCACCGAGCGGGTGAGCCCTCGCGTGTTCCGGGTGGTCGCGCTCCCGGCACCGACCGACCGCGAGAAGTCCCAGATGTACGTCCAACGCTACCTGCAGCATTTCCCGGCCGCCGGCGAGGTCGTCATCTTCGACCGCAGCTGGTACAACCGCGCCGGGGTCGAGCGGGTGATGGGCTTCTGTTCCGAGGACGACGCATCGCGGTTCTTGCGACTGACGCCGTTGGTCGAGAGGGCGATGGTCGACTCAGGGATCATTCTGCTCAAGTACTGGCTCGAGGTCGGCCAGGAAGAGCAGACGCGGAGGATCGAGTCGCGGATCAACGACC
The DNA here is from genome assembly GCA_963810015.1 of uncultured Solirubrobacterales bacterium. GTDB lineage: Bacteria > Actinomycetota > Thermoleophilia > Solirubrobacterales > Solirubrobacteraceae > Palsa-465. The sequence continues at coordinate 135,211 of CAWEMC010000017.1, read as the reverse complement.
CGCGCAAGGTCTGGAAGCTGTCGCCCATGGACCTCAAGTCCTACAGCCGCTGGTATGACTACTCGCGGGCCCGTGACGAGATGTTCGCCGCGACCAACGCGGAATTTGCTCCCTGGTACATCGCTGACTCAAACGACAAGAAGCGCGCCCGGCTGAACATCATCAGCCACCTGCTTGAGCAGCTCCCCTACGACTCAGCACCGCGGAAGCGCGTCCGGCTTCCAGCTCGCGAGAAGCGAAGCGGCTACCGCGAGCCCGACCACTCCGACCAGTACATCCCAGCCAAGTACTGAGTACAGCGACCCGGCGCAGCTGCGATCCGCAACCGAAGGCAACGGTGGGCCGACAGCCACATTTGTCCAGCTAGGCGGCGGCCTTCTGCTGGCGGCGAAGCTGGATCGCCTTGTCGGCCCATACGAGCGCAGGTGCGATCAGCGACAGGCCGAGCACAATCGCCCATTGGCCGCCGGTGAGTGACTCGGTGTCGAGCAGGCGCTGGAACATGTGGAGCTCGACGCCCGCCCAGGTGAGGAACCAGCCGAGGATGATCCAGCCCATGAAGGGGAACAGCGGCGAGGACCAGGGCGCCTCGCGCTCGCGCCGCATCACGAAGCCGAGGTTCACGGCGGTGAAGGCCACGACGGCAAACGCCATGGTCATCGACACCGACGCGTGCGTCGTGCTCGGCTTGTCCGGTCCGAGGTCGAGGACGAGCAGCGCGGTGACCGCGACCACCAGGCCGCTGAGCACCCACCGGATGATCTGGGGCCGGTTGACGATCCGCGTGCCGGGCGTGCGCGGCGGTCGTTGCATCACGCCCGGATCGGGAACGTCGACGATGAACCCGACCACGACCGTGACGACGACGAAGAACTTGCAGAACAGCAGCTGCATGGGGAACAGCGCCACGCCGTCGTTGATGTTGAAGATCGTGGCCAGCAGCATGAGCTGCAACACCGAAGACAGGATCGTCAGCTGGAGCTTCACGTAGGAGGTGATCCTGCGGTAGATGTCGCGGCCGAGGTCGACCGCCCGTACGAGCGTCGCGAAGTTGTCGTCGGTCAGGACGATCTTGGCCGCCTGCTTGGAGACCTCGGAGCCGCTTCCCATCGCGACCCCGATGTCGGCCTGCTTGAGGGCCGCGGCGTCGTTCACGGCGTCGCCGGTCATCGCCACGACATCGCCTGACTGCTGCATCAGCTTGGCGAGCCTCAGCTTGTCCTCCGGCGCGACGCGGCCGAACACATGCAGATTGGGGAGCTGGCGCACCACCTCTTCGTCGGGGAGATGCTGCAACTCGGTCCCGGTAAGAACGCCGGGGCCGAGGCCGAGCTGGTCGGCGATCGCGCGGGCGGTGACGGTATGGTCGCCGGTGATCATGCGGACGTCGATGCCGGCGCTGAGCGCCGTGTGGACGGCGTCCTTAGCCTCGGTGCGGAGCGGGTCGATGATGCCGACCAGCGCGACGAGGACGAGGTCGTGCACGGCCGCCATCGGATCGTCGATCGCCGCCGACATCGCCTGATCGTCGAGATCGCGTGCGGCGAACGCGAGCACCCGCAGTCCTTTCTCAGACAGCTGCTGGTTGGCGTCCAGGATCTCCTTCCGAACCTCGTCGATCGCGATCTCCTGGCCGTGCCAGAGGGCATGGCTGCACAGCCCCACGACCACGTCGGGCGCACCCTTCACGGTCATGAAGTGCCGCTCCTCGAGGATCCCGCCGGCGAGCCAGTCGGGACGGTCGTGGAAGGTCGCCATGAACTTGTACTCGGAGTCGAACGGCACCTCCGCGCGCCGTGCGAGCTCATTCCGTGTCTGCTCTGCGTCGGCGCTCATCTTCGCCGCTAGGACGACCAGGGCGGCCTCGGTAGGGTCGCCGATGATCGACTCGTCATCGGCCACTGTCGCGTCGCTGCACAGCGTGAGACCGAGCGCCAGGCGCCTGAAATCGGGAAGCTCCGAGCCGGCCACCCCGAGGATCGCGCCGGACTTCCGGTAGCCGCCGCCCTCCACTTCGAACCAGTCTCCGCCGGCCAGCATCGTGGTCGCGGTCATCTGGTTCAACGTCAGCGTCCCGGTCTTGTCGCTGTTGATCACGGTCGTCCCGCCGAGCGTCTCGACGTCGGCGAGCGATTTCACCACCGCCTTCGACTCGGCCAGCCGCTGAGCGCCCGAGGACAGCATCGCCTGCACGAACGTCGGCAGGCCCACCGGGATCGAGGCAATCGCGGTCGAAATGCACAAGAGCACGACTGTGTCGAATGACTGACCACGGGCAATGCCGAAGATCGCGATTACCGCCACCGCCAGCCACGCCACCGACCCGAACACCTTCGTCATCCCGTCAAGCTCTTTTTGCAGGGGCGACCGCTGCCGTTGCGTCGCGGTGACCATGTCCGCAATCCGCCCCATCTCCGTGGCCGACCCCGTCGCCGTCACCACCACGGCGGCCGTCCCGCGCGTCACCTGCGTGTTCTGGAACACCACGTTGGTACGGTCGCCGAGCACCGTCTCGGCATCCAGCACGCTCGTCCCATCCTTCGCCACCGGCGCGCTCTCACCGGTCAACGCCGCCTCCTGGAGCTCCAGAGTCGCCGACGTCACGATCCGGCCATCCGCCGGCACGACGTCACCCGCCTCGAGCAGAGCAATATCGCCCGGCACCAGCTTCGTCGATTCGACCTCCTCGACGGCGCCATCGCGGCGCACGCGGGCACGCGGCACCTGCAACTGCGCGAGTGCCTCGACGCTGGCCCTCGCCTTGAGCTCCTGCGACGAGCCCATCACCACGTTGAACGTCACCAGGCCCAACACGAAAATGCCCGTCGGAACCTGCCCAACGACGAAGCTCGCCACCGCGACGATCAGCAGCATGATGTTCATCGGGTTAGACAGCTGTCCCCGCGCCACCTCCCACACGCTCGGGGGCGGCTCCTTCGGCAGCTCGTTGGCTCCGTACTGGCCCAGCCGGCGCTCGACCTCACCGGCGTCCAGTCCCCGCTCAGGATCGACGCCCAGCTCCGCCGCGACATCGCCAGCCGATCTGTTGTGCCACACGGACTTGGGCGTGGTCTGCTCGATCGTGGTCATCTCCATCTCCGAAGGGTCGCCGGGTGTCTAGTCTTCTCCGATCCGCTTGCCGTAGGTGATCAGACCGTTGGAGGTTGAGATGTTGCCGACAATGTGGCCTCCGATGTTTGCTGAACTTCATCGCAGACTATGTCGGCAGGCGGTGGCGGCAACCCAGCGGTCCAGATTCACCCAGGTGAACGCGAATTGTGCCCTGATGACTTGCACACATCGCGCGGCGCGCAGTTCTGACGTCGCGCAACTAATGCGCCACGAGGACCTCGAGGGCGATGAGACTCAGGCCGAAGGCGACGTTCAGGCTGACCGTCACGACGGTCGCGGCCGCGCTCAATCGCTCGAGTTGGGCGTAGCGCACGCCCTGGGCGGTGAGCGTGACCACCCCGATCCCGAACGCCAGCCAAACCGAGGCGTCCTCGTCCAAGAGTCCCGAAGCGCCTAGCGCGACAGCGGTTAACGGGAGGACCGCCGCAGCCACGATCGAGTATTCGCGGCGGGCGATGGCCGTGAGCTCGGTGACTGTCAATCGGCGCCCAATGCTGAGGCTCTCACCAAGTCCGTGTGAGTACACATGAGCGAGCCAGAGCACGACCGCGCTGACGCCGGCGATTGCGACGAGCCGCCAGAGATGGTGCTCGTATGGCTTGGCGCCGGCGGTCAGGACAGCGAGAACGATGATCGTTCCGTATACGGTCCCCGCGATCGTCTGACGGTTTCCGAGGAGGAGCCTTGTCAGCCCCTTCTCCACTTCAAGTCCTATCTGTCGCGTGCTCGACGCTCATTGAGCCGCGATTCGCGAGGCCTTTCGAGCGGCGGTTGCCGATACAAGCAACCGGCAACTGCCGCTGGGCACAGGCCGGCTCTTACGACGCAGCGCCAACCGATGGAGGCGGCTGGAGGGCATCTTGGAGTTTCTTCGTGTCCTCGTCGGAGAGCGAGGTCTTGATAACAGTGCCTCCATACTGCTGGAGCGCCGCGATCGCTTTATCAGGGGTTGCCTGCTCGATCACCATGAACAGCGCCGAGGTGCCCGGCTTGAGGTAGTCGCGCACCTGCTCTTGGAATGCCTTGTCGATCCCCTTCTCCCCCATGTGGCCGAACAAGGCCCCCAACCCGGCGCCCATCGCCCACCCTGCAAATGGGATGAAGAACAGCAGTCCGAACAGCAGGCCCCAGAACCCGCCCCACACCGCGCCGGCGCCGGTTGAGGAGCCGCCGTGGGTGGTGTGGACGTGATACTTGCCCTCCTGGTCGCGAGCGATCGACGCGACCTGGTCGGCCTGGATGATCAACTCGGACTCCAGCTGCGAGACTGTCGCCCGCGCCTGCTCGGCGGTCGACTGATCTGGATAACCGATTGCAACTAGTGTTGCCACGGGGCACTTTTCCTTTCGATCGAGTTCGTAATCACGGGCTGAGCCTACGGCGCCCGAGGCCAGAGAACGCTTGGCGGGCCTGCATTCACCCAGGTGAACGCGAACCGTTCTCGGCTCCGACCGTCGACCGCCACGGATTGGCGCTCCGCTCGACCCGCCGCGCCCGCTCGCACTGGGTGGTCAGGCTGGCCGGAAGCTTCGGCCCCCGTGGACTACCAGCCCATGGATCACAAGAAGGTCGACACCAGCATCGCGCCGGCCAGAAATTATCCACCCGTAACCGCTGTCGTCCTCGCCGAGCCGTCGTGCCTCGGCACGGGTCATGCAATCGGGTCCCGCCCCTTCGAGGCTCATGGCGGCCCCTCTGCCGGAGCGTATCCCCTCCCTGCGCCGGGGCGGACCATCTCGACACTGACCAGTGTGAGACCAAGCCCGGACACGCGCTGCAGCAGTCCGTGGAGCTCCGACTGATCCCGGATGACGGCTTCGAGCACGGTGTCCCCATGCTCGTGCCGGAGAGCCGTCGCACCGAGCTCACTGCGAACCAGATCGGTCAACTCACCCTCGATCTCGAGCCGGTAGGTACGTCCTGCCATCACATCGTCACCTTGGCACACCGCGCCTCATCCAGGGAAACTACCGCGAGGATCACCTAGGTGATTGTGCTCGTGACTGTTGGTCGCACGGTCATCCGAGGGCCATGCCTTCAACGGCCTTGGATGGCACAGGGTCCGGGAGGCGCATCATCCGGAACGAGTTGAACAGGCCGACCAGGCCGGCGAGGATCGGAATCAGCAGCGCGACCTGCAAGCCCAGGTGCCGGGCGTCGGTGTTGATGCGGAGTATCTCGGCCTTGACGTCCTTGGGCTCGCCGGCGAGCTGCTTTTCCAGTTGAGTGTTGGTGACAAACTCAGCATCGTGCTCGAGCGCCTTCGACACTTGCTGCTGATCGGCGGGCGGTAGCACGGTGCTCGACTCGGCCATCTTGGTGAAAGCCACCGAGAACGTGGCCAGCATGATGGCCCCGCCGAACGCCAAACCGAACGACAGGCCAAACGAGCCCCCCGCGGAGTTCACGCCGGCGGCCTCGCTCACTCGCTCCTCTGAGATCGGCGACAGTGTGTAGTTGTTGAGCTGAGAGACCAACAGCCCCAACCCTGACCCGGCGATGATCAGCGGGACCACGAGGTACCAACCGGAGTGCGCCCGTGGCACGATCGGAATCAGCAACGCAAACCCGACCGTAACGAGCGCGAATCCCAGCCGGATAATGCTCGAGGGTCGCCGTTTGCCAGCCTTCCTTCCGGCGAGCAGAGCGATTGCGAACATACTGAGCGATAGCGGGGCGAGCGACAGGCCCGCTTGCAGCGCGTTGTATTCGAGGACGATCTGCAGGTAGATCGGCAGGGCGATCATGGCCCCGCCGAGAGCGATCTGTTGGAGCAGCTGCCCCGAGATCCCGAGTCTGTAGAGCTTTGATGTGAACAGGCCCGGGTCGATCAGCGTCGGCTTGTTCTCCCGTTTCCGCCTCAAGAGCCAATAGGCCAGGCCTGCCAATGCAATCGCGCCGACCAGCAGCAACGCGACGACCGATTCGCCGCCTTCCTGCCAGACGAGGATGCTGAGCACGATCCCACCCATGCCCACGACCGAGAGGCCTGCGCCGACGGCATCGATGTGGCGCGGTCCCGTATAAGGCGCATCGCGGACCAGTCTGATTCCGGACAGCACAATCACGATCACGAGATCTTCGAGGGCGAACGCGACGCGCCACGACAGAAAGGTGGTGATGAACCCTCCGAGCAGCGGTCCGACCGCGGCGGCGATCGCCGCCGCCGCCCCCACCATGGCGTAAGCCTTGCGCTGGGCGTCGCCTTCAAAGTTGCCATGGATCAGCGACTGCATCGCCGGGAGCAGGAGGGATGCACCGAGACCGCCGACGATCGCCCAGAAGACGATGACCGCGGTCAGGCTCTGAGCGAGCACCATCGCCAGGGCGCCGACGGCATAAGCGAGCAGTCCGAGCACGTAGGCACGCTTGCGACCGATGAGATCGCCTAGCTTGCTGCCGATCAGGATGAACGCGGCCGATACCAGCGCTTCAAGCGCGATCGCCGACTGCACGCCGCTGACCGTGGCATGCAGATCGTGAACCACCGCGGAAATCGAGACGTTCATGAACGATGTGTCGACGACCAGCACGAACATCGCCATCGCCAGCAGGAGGGCGAGCCGCGGAGATGCCCCTGATCCCTCAGGCGCACCGGTGTTTGCGGCGTCCTCAGAGGCGCCGGAGCCGGAGTGGCCGGCCGAACTGACGGTCATGGCGCAACACTAAGCCCCCGCGTAGTCGCCGTAGAGCATTCCCAAACCGTTCACCCAGGTGAACGTGAACCCGTCGTCTTGCTGGCGTGCGCCCAGCGGACGGGCGGACCGGTTCTGTCACGTTTGCGTTCACCTGGGTGAAAGCGGCGCTGGCCGCGATGCACCTGGCCCGGCCGCCGTAGGCTCAGACGCCTCGTCGAAGTCGCCGAGACGGATACGCATCGATAGCGCTTCAGATTGGAGCAAGAGATGGCTGCTGGTGCACAGAAACGTATCGCGGAGTTCATCAGGCCGTTCCGGCTCAAGAAGAAGAGGTTCGGCTCGCCATGAGTGGGGTCAATCCTCAAGGGGTCAGCGTGCACAGCTTCGGGGTGCCCTCACGCGAGCAGTCGGCCGTCTCGCGTTGAAGCCGGCGGAGCGCTGGCGATGATCACCAGGTGGCTGCCAGGACTGAGAACGCTCGCGAGTTACCGCGCCGGGTGGTTGCGCAGCGATCTGGTCGCCGGGCTGGTGCTCACCACACTGCTGGTGCCGCAGGGCATGGCGTACGCCGAGCTTGCCGGCCTCCCCGTGATCACGGGCCTATACACGAGCGTTCTCTGCCTCCTCGGGTATGCCCTGTTCGGCCCATCCCGGATTCTCGTGCTCGGTCCCGACTCGTCGCTCGGACCGATGATCGCGGCGACGATCCTCCCGATCGTCGGGGCGAGCGACAACCCCGAGCATGCAGTGGCGCTAGCGTCCATGCTCGCTCTGTTAGTCGGGGCGATCATGATCGCGGCCGGGGTCGCGAAGCTCGGGTTCGTTGCCGACCTGCTGTCCAAGCCGACGCGGATCGGCTACATGAACGGGCTCGCACTCACGATCCTGGTCGGCCAGCTGCCCAAGCTGTTCGGCTTCTCGGTCAGCGCCAACGGCCTGATCGACGAGGCCCACGCGTTCATTCATGGCGTCGCCTCTGGCGAGACGGTCGGTGCCGCCGTGGGAGTCGGCCTCGTCAGCCTCGGGCTGATCCTTGTGCTCGGACGCTGGCTGCCACGGGTTCCGGGAGTGCTCGTGGCGGTCGTGGTCGCGATCGTGGCGTCCTCTGTGTTCAACCTCAGCGATCACGGGGTGTCGCTGGTCGGGACGCTTCCTAAAGGGTTCCCCCCACTTGCATTCCCCAGCCCTGTTTCGGACCTGCCGCTCTTGTTTGCCGGCGCGCTTGGGATTGTGCTCGTCGCGTTGACCGACACGATCTCCACCGCTTCGGCGTTCGCCGCCCGCACCGGGCAGGAGGTCGACGGGAGCGGCGAGATGATCGGGATCGGCGCCGCGAACGTCGCTGCCGGCTTCTTCCAAGGATTTCCCGTGAGCACGAGCGGATCCCGCACCGCGGTGGCAGAGCAATCAGGAGCCAAGACCCAGGTCACCGGGGTCGTCGGGGCCGCGGCGATCGTGTTGATGCTCGTGCTCGTGCCAGGGCTGTTGCGCAACCTTCCACAGCCGACGCTCGCTGCCGTCGTCATCGCGGCGTCCGTCTCGCTGGCCGATGCGCCCGGGACGATCCGCCTGTGGCACCAGCGCCGCGTCGAATTCCTGCTGTCGATGACGGCGTTCCTCGGGGTGGCGTTGCTCGGAGTGCTCGCCGGTATCGCTGTCGCCGTCGGGCTGTCGATCCTCAACGTCTTCCGCCGAGCTTGGTGGCCCTACCAGACGACGCTCGGTCGCGTCCCCGGGATGGCCGGCCTGCACGACCGGCATCTACATCCCGACGCCGAGGAGATCCGGGGGCTCGTGATCTTCCGCTTCGACGCCCCGCTGTTCTTTGCCAACGCACGCACGTTCCGCGACCAGATCCGCCGCCTGGCAGCGACAGATCCGCGACCGCGGTGGATCCTGATCGCGGCCGAGCCGATCACCGACGTCGACACGACCGCGGCCGACATGCTCGTCGACCTCGACGATGAGCTGAACGCCGCGGGCACCTCGCTGGCATTCGCCGAGCTCAAGGAGCCAGTGCGGGCAAAACTCGAGCGCTACGAGCTGATCGGGCCCCTGAACCCCGATCACTTCTTCGAGACCCTCGACAGCGCGGTCGAGGCTTTCCGTCGTAAGACCGGGGCTGAGTGGGGTTCGTCCGAACCGCTGACGTAAAATACGCAGCCACGCCGGGCACGAGCGTCGGGATTCTGGGATCGAGAGAGGCTGTGAGCTATGGCCGAGTCGGACGCACGGGGGGTGACGACGCGCGCATCCGTTAACGGAGCCGGACGCGCGAGCCCGGGACCTTCTGACGTCGACGAGGTCCCGCTGGTAGAAGCGAAGCTGTCGGCACCACGGCAGCGCCGTGGGATGGTTGAACGACGGGATGTATCTCGAATCCTCGATGCCGGCGAGGACGCGGAGCTGACGCTCGTCGCGGCGCCTGCGGGCTACGGGAAAACCACGGCGGTGCGCGCCTGGTGCGCCGGCCGGGCCGCGCCGCTCGCGTGGGTGACGCTCGACTCCGGAGACAACGATCCCCTGAGGTTGTGGAGATACATCGCGACGGCGGTCGATCGCGTACGCGGGGGCTTGGGGCGTCGTGCCCTGCGGCGGTTGGACTCGGTGGTGGGCGCGATCGAGTCTCCCGTCGATGAGCTCATGAACGCGATCGCGGACTTCCACGAGGAGCTCGTGATCGTCCTCGATGACGTCCACGCCGTGACGGATCGCGACTGCCTCGCGTCACTCGATTACGCTCTCGATCATCTCCCCGCGAATACGCACCTGATCATGCTCACGCGGATGGACCCGGGGCTCAGGCTCCCTCAGCTCCGGGCGCGCGGTGCACTCGCGGAGGTACGTGCCGCCGACCTCGCCTTCACCGCGACGGAAGCGCACGAGCTGCTCGTGGGGCGCGGGGGTCTCGAGCTCAACACCGAGGAGGTGAACCTGCTGCGCGAGCGGACCGAAGGCTGGCCGGCCGCGCTGTTCCTCGCGATGTACTGGCTTCGTGGCATTGACGAGCCCCGTGCGGCGGCGCGGGAATTCGGGGGAAATCACCGCTTTGTCGCTGAGTACCTGAGCCGCGAGGTGATCGATTCGCTTGACGGCGACACCCGCTGGTTCCTGCTACGGGCCTCGGTTCTCAGGCGTTTCACGCCCGAGCTCTGCGACGCGGTGTTCGCGCGCTCGGACTCGGCCGCGATCCTGACCGAGCTCGAGCAGTCGAATCTCTTCGTCACTCGACTCGAGCATGGCGGCTGGTTCCGGGTCCACTCGCTGTTTGCCGAGTTCGCTGGATTCCAGCTCGATGCACGTGAGCCGGATGCCGCATCGGGCATCCACAGTCGCGCGTCGGTCTGGCTCCGGTCACACGGGCTGCCCGTCGAAGCAGTCGACCACGCGGCCGCGGCTGGCGATCACGAGCTCATGTCCGAGCTCCTGGTCGAGCATCACCTGCGCATGATCAGGAACGGCTCGGCCAGAGCGCTCCTTCGCTGGGTCAGTTCGCTGCCCGACGAACAGATTGTCAGCCATCCAGAGCTCGCGGTAAGCGCGGCCACCGCGGGGCTGATGATCGGCCAATCGATGCTCGAGCGACGGCGTTTCCTTGAGCTCGCAGGTCGCACGCAAGTCGAACATCCAACGCGTTTCAGTCCGTACGTGCAATGCGTCGCGGCGATGGTGCGTGCCGCGTCGGTCGACCGCGATGTGGGCGAGGCGGTCGTGGAGGGTCGCCGTGCCGTCGAGCTCGCCGAGACTGACGCGGACGAGACGCTCGTGGCGGCGCGTGGAGGCTTGGCGCGCGCTCTCTATTTTGCGGGCCAGCTCGACGAGGCGTGGACGGCCGCCCTGAGCGCCGTCACGCACCCGGATATCGAGAGCCGGTTGCCGGGACACGCGTTCGCCCGGACGACGCTCGCCCTTGTCGCCGCCGACCGCGGCCGGCTCGAATCTGCCCGAGCGCACGCGGAGAAGGCGAAGTCGATCGTGGGTGACGTTTCGAGCAGTCGCAGCTGGCTTGGGGCTAACGCCTCGGCGGCGCTCGGCCGCGTGCTCGCGGACGAGGGCAATCTCGCCGAGGCCGAACGCGAGCTCGCCTACGCCGAGCGGCTGTTCGATGACGACGTCGCGACCGTCCACCACGCTTGGATTCTTGCCGTCGTCGCGCGTGTCCGCGGCCGCCGTGGCCGCCTCGACGAGGCCGAGACGGCGTTGCGCTCTGCACGCGACGCACTCGCCGAGCTGGCCGACGCCGGGCGAGTGCCGTCGCTGGTGAAAAGTGTCGAGCAAGAGCTGGAGGATGCGAGGGGCCGGGCGGAAGGCGGCGAGGTGCTCGAACCACCGAGCGAGGCGGAGCTCTCAGTGCTCGGGCTGCTTGCCTCGGACTTGTCGGCGCGGCAGATCGCGCAGCAGCTGTTTCTCTCCCCGAACACGGTCCGCTCACACACGCGTTCGATCTACCGGAAGCTCTCCGTCAACTCACGCGCCGACGCCGTCGCGCGCGCCGACATCCTGGGTCTACTCGAGCAAGCGCAATCAGCTAGGTGAATCGTTGCCGCGGGATCGCGGCTGACCGCCGTGGTGTCTTTGCGAACGCCACCGTGGCGAACAGCGCTGCACCTAACAGGATGCGCCTCACCTCTTCCGCTGCGAGCGGCGGCTTCGCCGCCACGGCTCAGCCCAACCTGCGTGACGCGGTGAGATCGACGCTCGCCAGCCGCGCGAGCTTCGCGAACACTTCGTTCTCGTCGCGCAGCTGCTCCGCCGTCTTCTCGCCTGACGCCAATGCCCGCGCGTCCTCCTCGCGCCACCGCTGCTTCTGCGCAGCGCGCGCGGCGGGATCGAAAACATGATCTGCGTTCCGTGCCATCGTTGACGATGTTATTGGCGGCGGGAACGACTGTCGCGAGGGCTCGGCCACCCGCGTGCGGTCGGCGCCCGGACTCAGCAGCCGACGAGATCCGTGACAACACTCGTGGCAACATCCACCCTGTCCCGAAGGGTCTAATCCGGGCAGAAAACCCCTCGATTTGCGGGCCTCGGACGCCAGCAAACACGTCAACGCCGGGTGATTCGGATTGAGGGCCTTCTGGACTGTATGGTCCGTGGAGGTTCGAGTCCTCTCGGGCGCACTGGGGAAGCCCCGTAAATACGGTGCCCTCTCGCGATGGTTGGCTTGTGGGATCGTCAGTGGTGGAGTTGGCCGGCGATCAGGTTCGCGATCGGCGAGCCGAGTCCCGTCGCCTCGTCGTAGCCGGGTCCCGCCTTGCAGCACGAGACGCTGCTGAACACCGAGTTGGTGCCGGTGGTGATGTCGAGGAACGACATGGGCGCGTGCTTGGCGATGGAGTAGAGCGTCGGCGGGATGAATCCCGGCTTGGGCCACTTTTCCAGCTTGGCGAACTGGTCCCACAGGGCGATCATGCCAGCGACCAGCGGCGTCGAGGCGCTGGTACCACCGACGTAAGCGAGCGTCAGCGTTGACGTGGTCGGGCAGCCCTGTACGCCGGAGGAGCAGACGATCGTGTAGCCGGGCTCCGCGTCGGCGAACGCGGCCACGTCGGGCACTGGCCGGTTACCGCTCTGCGAGGCGGTCTGCCACCACGGACGCTTCTCCGTCGTGCTGACGCCGCCACCGCCCCCGGCGATTGTCTCGTAGGGCGCCGGGAACTCCGTGTCGTTCCACACGCCGGAGGAGGCGATCGCGTTGCTCGGCGTGAGCGAGATGTTGGTGCCGCCGACGGCGAGCACCCACGGCGAGACGGCCGGCCACGACGCCGACTTCTGCTCGTCGTAGCTGGTGAGCTGCGACGGCTTGACTCCGTGCGCGCACGCCGAAGAGCCGCTGTCGCCGGCCGCGACCACGATCGTGATCCCCAACGCGTCGATCGCCTTCGCCTCGCGATCGAACAGCGCCCGCGCGGCGCTGAACGGCTTGACGCTCGCCTCGCAGGCACCGTAGGAGATCGAGATCACGTTCGGCAACGGCGTCCCGTTCTTCGTCGCCTGGATCGGGGATGCCAGCAGCTCGATCGCGCCCTGCGGATTGTCCTGGCCGAGCTGCTTGACCCACAGGTCGAGCCGGTTGAGCTTCGGCGCCACCATCGCCACGGTCATCGCGTCCAGCGAGCTCTCGAGTATTGGCTTGATGCTCCCCGCGTTGTGGATCTTCAGCGAGGTCCCCTGAAACCCGAAGCAGTTGCGGAACGTGGTCACATCGTTGGTCGGCGTCGGCGCCTCGCCGAGGATCGCGAGGTTGATGCCCTGACCCTGAAAGCCCGCGGCCTGCATCGCGCTGATCCCGTACGCGGTGTCGATCTGATTAGGGAACAGCCCCTCGCTCGAGAACACCGAGCTCGGGAACGTGCTCGTGGCGCAGCCCGGGCTGATCGTCCCGGTGCGGGTGGGCGTCCCGCCGTCGTAGACCGCCGGCTGGACCATCGGCATCACCGTCGCCGGCTGGCCGGAGCTCCCGGTGCTGATCACGTGCCCGAGGCCAGCGACCGTATCGACGTTCCCGCTCAACCCGGAGGGAAGCTTCGGGGTGTTCACCGGCAGCGCCGACCGGGCGCCAGTCGACTTGTCGAGGTACACATGCCACTTCGTGCCGAACATCTTCTGGGCGGTGCCGATCGTGATCGTGGTGACGACCCGGATATGGAACACGTCGACGGTCGCCTTGGCGTTGTACTTCTTGAACGCACCAGTGACGGCATTACGTCGCGACTTCGACGCGCCGTACTTGCTCTGCAGGCTCGAGATCGATAGATACTTCCCATAACTCGACGAAGTCGGGTTACTCGCCGACTTGACAGCGCTCGCGATCCCCGACTGGTTGGTGATCATCCCGATCTCCAGCGGCAGCTTCGTGCCGGTCGACGCCTGCCCCTGGTTCTTCAGGTTCTTGTGCGAGATATCGCCATAGTTGACGCTTGAGGCGGCGGCCGTGCCGCAGGCGACGCTCAACACCACGCAGACCGTGAGCGCCGAGGTGACGTGGCGGGCGAATCCAGGCATTTCGGGACTGCATCACGAGCCAATCGCGATTGCATCATCCCGATCGGATGATTTCCGGAGCACGGCGGGCGACGACATCCCGCCGACCTTCTCCGCGTGGTCCTCGTGCAGTGCTAGAACCCCACGTGAGCACGCCCACCTGATCCTCACTTCAACCGACACGGTGGGGCAGGGCGAGCGTCCAGGACGACCAGGCACCCTGTTTCGCTGAGCGTTGGCAACTGCCTTCTTGACAGGCCGGGCAGGTCAATCGTTCCGTCGGGTGACGGACTGTGCTCGGCCGCCAGACCGTACCCGAGCGCCGTGCTGCCCAGGACAAACACGCACACACTAGAAATTTCTATCTAGAAGTTTGCTGCTGCAGTTGTGAATCTACCGATAGGAGATTCCCGCGGGAATACCTGACATCCGCCAGGTGCTCAAGCGGGAGACCGAAGGCTGGAGCGCACACGACGCTGATCGCGTCGCTGCGTGCTACGCCGAGGACGCCGTGCTATACGACGTGGGGCTACCCGAGCCCCTGCGAGGGCGCCCGGCGATCCGTGACTCGGTGGCGGGCTATCTCGCCGCCTTCTCGGATTTTCACGCCGAGGTGGCTGAGCCGATCGTCTCGGGCAACCGGGCGGCCCAGGAGTGGAAGGTCACCGGGACGAACGACGGCGAGCTGATGGGCATAACGCCGACCGGCAAGAGCGCGACTACGTACGGTTGCGGGACGGTCGAATTCGGCGAGGACGGGTTGATCCACCGCGGCGGCAACTACTGGAACGCCGCCGCGCTCTCTGGGAGTTGCGCGGACTCTGGCGCTCGGGTGTCGCTGAGCAGTCTGAGCACCTCACCGATCGTTCGCTCTCGAGCGACGGCTTCTGGCAGGGGGAGGTGGTCCTGGATGCGGTAGCGGTTGCGACGGCCGTCCTTGTCCTTGACGACATAGCCGGCCTCGGTCAGGTCGGTGACGATTCCGAAGGCGGTGCGCTCAGTTATGCCTAGTGCAGCGGCGATGTCGCGCAGGCGCACCCCGGGATCACGCGCGATGCAGACGAGGGCGCGGGCATGGTTCGTGAGGAAGCTCCACTCCGTCATAGCACAAGTATAGACAAGGCTTTCTTGAATTTGCTTGCCAGTTTTGTGCTCCGTTGGGGGTCTCGCGAGACCCGAAGGGCGTCTCGGGCCTTCCGCAACGACTTGGAGCAGTAGTGAGCCGCAGACAGCTGGTGCTCGTCCCGAGGGTAAGGAGAGCCGTCACGACCGCGGTCGTGACGGGACGGGAGTTGTCGCGGTGTCACGGGCGACATGGACCACCATGAGCAGCGGAGCACGAATGCCGTCGCCGCGCCGCCGGCTCAGATAGTTGGCTGGCTTGAGGGTGGAGGTGTTTGGGTGGCGGTGGCGTAGCGGCGGACGTCGTTGAGCGAGATCCGCTCGCTCAGCAGGGCGGGTACGCCGAGCACGATCGCCGTGGTGATCTCGATCGCCTGGAGGAGGATGCCGTACGCCAGAGCGTGGCCGGCGTCGACGCCGTAGGCGGCTAGGACGGCGATCGTGGCGGCTTGGAAGATGCCGATGTTGGACGGGGTGACGGGCACGAGCGCGGTGAGATTGACGGCCAGCAGGATCGCGGCCGCGGCGGCGAGACCCGCCTTGCCTTGGAGGTTCAGCGCGCAGAGGACGGCGTAGGCGGCGAGTGTCTGGATGGCCCATGCGGCCAGCTGGCCGGCGATCGCCCCAGCCCCCAGCCGCGGTTTTGTGAACACGCGCAGGCCGTGGCGCACCTGGATGATCTGGTCGCTCACCCAGCGCACGATTCGGCTGAGGTGAGCGTGGTGGGAGCGCTTGGCCTTGGCGAGCAGCGCCGGGCCGGCCACGACCAGGGCGACGACAGCGATCGGCGCGGTCGCGGCGGCGATCAGCGCCGCCGCGTGGCCACGGAGTAGCGCCAGGCTGGCGATGGTGATCGCGGCTAGGATCGCGAGCGCGAGGAGGTTGATCAGGGTTTGGGCGAACACGGTGCCGAGGATGAGCGGGAACCGTCGCGCCGTGTCGCCGGTGCGGCGGGCGACGAGGTAGGCCTTGGCGGGCTCACCAAAACGGCCGGGGATGAGCGCCGAGATGAGCACGCCGATCATCGTGGCGCGCACCACGACGGGCCATCGGAGTCTGAGGTCGGGCAGCGCCGCCCGGAGCACCGCCTGCCAGGAGACGGCGCGTAGGAACATCGAGAGCCCGTTCAGCGCGAGCGCCGCCACCAGCCACCATGGGTGCACGTGGCTCAGCGACCTGCCGATCCCGGCGAACCCGATGCCCGACACCGCGAGGACGATCAGGCCGGCCAGGGCCAGCGACCCGAGCACCAGGCCTGCGCGCCAAGCGAGCCGCGAGCGCCGCAAGCGGTCAATCCGCGTGACCGTCGGCCTGAGGCCGGCGCGGTGCACGGATGGCCGACCGATCGACGGCGGGTGCCGCGTTGCGTGTGCATTCCCTGACGGTCGCATTCGAAGACCTCGCAGCTGCCTAGGTCCCGGCTTGATGGAGCATCGCGACACCCGGGGCTGGGATCGGAGTGCGGGAGTCGACCGGGGTCGGCACGCCGGCGCGGAGACGTCCGGGCAGCAGCGCGGCGCCGAGGATGACCAGGCAGAACGCCGCGATCCGCGCGGCGATCTGCGGCGGGCCGAGCCCGATCGGGTCGTGGAAGACGAGGATTCCGCCGAGCAGCGCGACGATGTTGCCGGTCAGCGAGGTGAAGGTGATGACCGCGATCGCGGGGCCGAGCTGGAGGCTTCGCGCGGAGGCGTAGAAGGCGACGACCATCGCGATCAGCGCCGACAGCGTCCACGGGTTGACGAGCAGCAGCACATGGGTCTCCGCGGGGTGCACGAGCTGTTTGATCGCGATGTCGGAGACGCCAAACAGGCCGCCCGCGGCCGTGGCGAGGAGGAGCCCTTCTCGCAAATGCGGGCGCTCGAGTCGAATCGACGCGCAGATCAGAGCGGCGCTGAGGACGATCACGGCTCCCTCGACTGCGATCAGCGCGGCCGACGAGGCGTGCTGGCGCACGGCGGGCGGCTGGGTGAGCCCCAGAACGGCCAGCCCGACGGCGGTGACCAGCAAGCCAATCCACTGCCGGCGGCCGAGATGAAAGCCGAAGAACCGCTCGGCGACGATCGCCAGGAACACCAGTCCGCCAGAGATCACGGCCTGCACGAGCGACAGCGACGCCAGCGACAGCGCGGCCACGTGCAACATCCACGCGCCGAGCGCGACGAGCCAGCCTACCGTCCACCACTTGCAGCCAAACAACCCGATCGCGCTGGCAACCGGATGCCGTGCGAGGACGACCGGGGCCGCGACCGCGCCGCGCTGTTTGAGCAGGACGGCGACGCTGCCCGCCAGCGCGCAGCCGACCGCCAGCAGCAGGCCCGCGA
The DNA here is from genome assembly GCA_963810015.1 of uncultured Solirubrobacterales bacterium. Lineage (GTDB taxonomy): Bacteria > Actinomycetota > Thermoleophilia > Solirubrobacterales > Solirubrobacteraceae > Palsa-465. The sequence goes on along the minus strand of CAWEMC010000017.1, from coordinate 118,011 downwards.
TCACCCGCTCGCTCCGGCGCGATGGACCCGCCGCTCGGACCCCTGCGTCGCGGTGAGGATCTCGAGCAGCTCCCCGACGTTCTGCTCGCCCGCGATCGGGTCAGGGAGCGGCAAGAGCGCGTTGATCGTGTAGCGGTTGCGGCGGCCGTTTCGCTCGCGCGCGATGTAGCCGGCGTCGGCGAGCTCGGTGACGATCCGATGCGCGGCCCGCTCGGTGATCCCGACACGGTCGCCGACGTCGCGCAGACGCACGCCGGGATCGCGCGCGATACAGACCAGAACCTGGGCGTGGTTCGTCAGAAACGTCCAACCTGGGGATGTGCGCTCAGCCATTACAGTAGCCTATCATTTCTAGATTTAGTTTTCATGCTACAGTGATCAACTATTACGAGAGGACTCGAACATCCCCTCGCCCCGCCCCGAGGAGGTCCTCACCATGCTTTCCACGACACCAAGCGCGCCGGTCCGCTCGCCCATACCAGGGGTGATCCCCGACACGGCCAGCGTGCGCGAGCCGCCACCGGTGGCGGTCCCGAACACCGCTCGCGCCCGGGAAGCCGCCGCAGCGGCAAACGGGACCGAGACACGGGCCGAGCACTTTCGTCGCAAGGCGCTCCGGGGGCGACTTCACGGCTACGCGATTGGAGCCGTCGCACTCGTCGCCTTCCTGATCGCGCTCGCCGCGTCGAACACCGCACAAGTCAAGGTCAACTGGTTGATCGGCAGCTCCCGCGTCTCGCTCGTGTGGCTCGTGCTCGCCGCCGCGATCCTTGGCTGGGGGCTCGGGCTGATGGCCAGCGCAAGGTTCCACTGGCGCACCCGCGCCCCGCGCCGAGGGAGCGCCCCCTCATGACCCGCTCCGCGCAGCTCACCCAAGCGACTACCGCAAAAAGTAAGGCTCGGGCAGCTGCCCGTGCTCGGCCCGGGCCGGCGTCGATGAAGTTCCTTGTCGTTGAGGACAACGGCGGCGGCTATCACTGGACGATCGTCGCCGGCACCGGCGAGACGCTGGCGCAGTCCGCGAGCTTCGCGACCTACGAAGACGCAAAACAAGCCGCGCGGATCGTGCACGGCGGCGCGGCCGCAGCGTCGTTCAAACACCTGGCGGGCGAAACCCCCCCGGTCGATCTCGCCGCCCGCCGCGAGACCCGAGCGTCGCGCGACGATCTGGACGCACAGCGTTGGCTGGATGAGGGCGGCAGCTTCAGCAGCGAGGCGATGACACGATGACCAGCGGGACGCTGATCGCGCCGCCTGAGGCGCTCGCGCCGTCAGGCAACCGTTATCCACGACTGGCCTACGGCTGCCCCGAGTGCGGGCACGTTCTCCGTGTGTCGGGCCTCGGGCGCCACCGCGTGTACTTCGAGCTGAGCGACGAACGCTCCGATGACCCTGTGATAGATCGCGCATGCGCAGCGTGCGGGCACGGCCTGCCCGGGAAGAACCCGAGGTAATCCGAGCTAATGGCCCTCGTTTGCTGCCCACCTTGCCGGTTGCGCTTCACTCCCGCCGCCGCGGCCTACATCATCGCCTGCCCCGAGTGCGGTCACTCGCCGCAACCGATCGCCAGCCTGGAGCGCACCATCGGCTTCCGCCTCGTCGGACCGGAGAACCTCCCACACGAGCTACCCCGCGCAACCGCCGCCTCGATCACATTTCCCGAGCCGGGACGCCGATCATGACCGATCCGCACATTCGCATTCTTCGGCTAATAGCGCACCAACGGCAAAGACAGCTTCGCAACCACGACGCTGTCGATCACAATCGTGACGCCGTATCCACGGACCGGCGGCAAGACCTCGAGCGAGCGGCAACCCGGACCAGCGCACGCGTCACGGACGCCCAAGCACGGCGGCGCCCACCTCGGCCCCGCCGAGTTTCCTGACCGCGACCAGCGAGCTCTCGCGCCTTTGGGACTTGCTCCGACAGCGCGGACCGCGCGGCCGCCCGCTCCTGGATTCCCATTTGCGATGCGGAAGAGTCGCGCATCGTTGTCGCAGCTCAGCAGCTCCAGCAGCCGCAAGAACGAGAGCGAGCTCTACGGGAAGATCATCGGCCGAGCGAAACGGGTCTAGGCAAGCGCCACGACGCGATCAGACGTCAGGTTTCCGCATTCGTTCCCGAGCACTGCGGAAAGCTTGCCTGGGCGCCGATCCGATCTGACGTCGATTGCGGTAGTGGCCCAGGAATCGCGGACCATAGGACAGCCGCCGCGAGACGGCTCGCCGTACCCTTGCCATGAGTCTGTGAGCTTACTGCTTCGTCGCGAGCGGCACCGCTTTGAACCACTTGACGGTTCCGGTGGCCATGTTGGTCCTCCGAAGTCTTTCCCGGTCAAGGTCTGCGACGGCGCGATCTGGCTCGTCGGCTGAGCGACGGTCCCAGCCTCGTCAGCGTCGGCCCTAGCCCCGAGATCCAGGTTCATCTCGATGTGCGTCTAGGTTCGGTGCCGAGTCCGCGCCGCGCGTGGCCGGAAGCGATCTCGCCGTCTTGTAGCTGCTCGGCTTCGCGGAGGTTTTGCAGCTTCTTGAGCGAGTGGTTCTCGATTTGGCGGATCCGCTCGCGGGTGACGCCGAATCTGTGTGCGATCTCCTTGAGCGTGCGTGGGTGTTGGTCGCCAAGCCCGTAACGCAGCTCGAGCACGCGCCGCTCGCGGTAGCTGAGGTTCTCGAGCGCGTCTCGCAGGGCTTCGTTTGTCAGGATCTCGGCGGCGCGCTCGTAGGGAGACTCGGCTTGTTCGTCGGGGATCAGCTGGCCGAACTCGAGCTGCTCATCGTCGCCGACGGGCTTCTCGAGCGAGATCGGCGCTTGCGCGGAGCGTTTGATCGAGGCGATCTCCTCGGGCTCGATGCCGGTCACCTCGGCGATCTCCTTGGCCGTCGGCTCGCGGCCGAGCTCGGTCACGAGCTTACGCTCCGCTCGGCCGATCTGGTTGAGCTTCTCGACGATGTGGCTCGGGATCCGGATCGTCCGTGCCTTATCCGCGAGCGCACGGGCGACCGCCTGGCGGATCCACCAGGTGGCGTAGGTCGAGAACTTGAAGCCCTTGCGGTAGTCGAACTTTTCCGCCGCGCGGACCAGACCGATTGTGCCCTCCTGGATCAGGTCGAGGAACGGCAGCCCTTGGTTGCGGTAGTTCTTCGCGATCGAGACGACCAGCCGCAGGTTCGACTCGACCATCTTCTGCTTGGCGTCGAACGAGCCGCGCTCGATCCGCTTGGCGAGATCGACCTCCTCCTGCGCGCTCAGCAGCCGGACCTTGCCGATGCCCTTGAGGAACAGCTGCAGACCGTCGGTCGTCCCCTCCGGCCTGAGATCCAGCGGGAGCTTGCGGCGGGTGCGCCGCTCGGGCGCGCGCTCGATGGTCAGACTCGCTGCAGTGGCTGGGTCGATTTCCTCGACCAACTCGATTTCGGAGTACTCGAAGAGGCCGTGCAACTCCTCGACGTCGGTTTCGTCGAGGCCGAGCTCGGCCGTGGCGGTCGCGACCTCGACGTATGTGAGCACGCCGACCTGCAGCCCGCGCGCGATCAGACCCTTGACCTCTTCAAGCTCCTGCATGTCGCCTACAGACATCCCGTCGCGCTTCCCGTTCAACCCGTGTGGCTCAGACGGGCTCATGTCGGTGCATGACCTCCCGCCGAGGGCGAACTGGGAAAGTCACACGATCGCGATAGGTACGCGCCTGGCGGCGGTCGCTCGGACCGTGCGGCTCCGCGTCGGTCCGGGTGCCGCGTGCTCGCTGGGGGTTCATGCGTCGTCGGGCATCTGATCGCCGACGAGACGCGCGGCGACCTGCGAACACGATTGCGTTCGCCTCGCCTGCGCGCCGCCAGGTCCTGTCGCCCGTGCGTCATGGCTTTGAAGCCTTCCCCGTCCCTCTATCGGGTCACGCCGAAGGGAAGAGGGCAGAACCCCGCGCGTTCAATGAGGTAGCGACGAAGCCACCGGGCCGGTGGGGTAACGCCGGTAGAAGTACGGCACCGGCCCCGCAGTCAAAACCAGTAACCCCCGCCTCTCGCCTCGTGGCGCTGGTGGCGCCGTCGGTGGCATCCGGGCTTGGGCCGAGAATCCTGGCCGCAGGGCCAGCTCGTCTTCGACTCTACTCCGATTGCAGCCGTTGTGTGGACCAGGCTGGAAAGATTCCTCGGGCTCGTTCGCGGGCGCGAGCACCGGCCGATGGTCCCGCAACGGCCCGGCTCCGTCTGCCAATTAAGTTGGCCGGATCGTGCGCTCCTTGTTCTCAGGGCCGCTGAGCACTGACGCGAGCATCACTCGCTGGCGTTCGGTCAGCGACCCGAGGGTCTTTTTCTCCGACAGCGATACCGAACGCAGCATCTTCGCCGAACGCGCTGGGCCCCAGCCTCGCTGGCTTAGAAGTAGTTCGGCGACGGTCATCGTGTCGGTGTCACGGGAGCCGCGCAGGATCGCGTCAGCCGCCGCGACCTCACCTGTTCGTAGTCGCCGTTTGAGCGTGGCGCGGGTCAGCCGAACGCGATTGGCGCGCTCGAGGGCCAGCAGGCGCTGATGTGCGGACCCGTCCGGGCGATCCGTGCTCATAGAAGACCTGTGGAGGGGCTCTTAAGCGCGAGCCCGGCTCCACCTATCGCGTGGGTTCTCGTCGGGTTGACGCTCAGCCAGTCAGGAGGGCTTTCAAGCCCTCGGCGGGTCTTGCATCACCAGCCTCCCAACTCGCCGGCGCCGACGGCAGCCAGCGTGAGCCGAGCATCCTGGCGCTGCTCCTCGACGTCGCGCAGCGACCAGGCGAGCAGCCACACCGCGGCCTTGTGCACGGTGGAGAGCTCGCTGGCATCGATCACGTCCTCGACGTCCGAAAACGCCGTGCCCTGCTCCATCATGGCCTCGACCTGCTCTTGGCTCTGGTCGAAGCTGAGTGGCGCGCTCCATGTCATGGACGCGCCTCCTTTCCTGGGTCCCGCGGCACTGCCCTTAGCGTGCAGTCCTCGGTCCCGCTAGACGAAGGACCGGCGTACCACAGATCGGGGGGCTCCGCCACCCCGGACCGCGCAATTTGGCGACAAAGAACCACCGAGAGCTACCGGTTCCGAAGGAGTAGCGTGTAGGGAACGCTGCCTGCGGGGCTCCAACGCTTCCTCTCCCTCTTGTGGTGCCCGACACCCGCCCGAGGATGCGGCTGAAAGGTGTCCCATGGACCCCCAGTACGAAAGCCAAAGCCCGTCGGCGAAGATCGCCACCTCAGCAGTTCGGGTACTTCACGAGTACACCGGTCGAGGACCGACGAAGGCGAAGACGACCATCGACGCCACCGTCGTGACGATCCTGCTCGCGGATACGCTCACGACGGGGGAGCGCACGCTCGTCGACCACGGCCACGCCGATCGCGTTCTGGAAGTCCGCCACGCCTACCAGCTCGTCATGCGTGACGCGCTCGTAGGAATCGTCGAGCAAGAGCTCGATCGCAAAGTGATTGCGTTCATGAGTCAAAACCACATCGATCCCGACCTCGCAGTCGAGGTCTTTGTGCTCAATCCCGCCGACTCGTGTCGCCAGGCCATGCATCCCGCCAACTCGTGACGCTGGCGCCCGGACGCCCATTCGACGCAGACGGGCGCCAAGCACAGCGTTCCAGCCCAACCCGACGCCACCCCCACGCGTGACAACATCCACCCTTTCCAGGGGTCCAATTCGTGCAGAGAACCCCTCGAATTGCGGGCCTCGGACGCTAGAAAACTCATCTACGCGGGGTGATTCGGGTTGAGGGCCTTGTGGACTGAATGGTCCGTTGAGGTTCGAGTCCTCTCGGGCGCACTGGGAAAGCCCCGCCCGGAGAGGCTGGCCGCGAAACGCGCCGTATATTCGCGTAACACGGCCAACCTCCCGGGCGAAGGCGCCGCACGGGCTCGCGAGACCGAATCCCGGACCGACGTCCTGACCATCTTGCTGCCCTGGCCGGCGGCCGCCGATGGACGACGATGAGTCAGGTCATCCTCCTGTCGCTGACCGCTTCGCTTAACCCGACGCTGGTCGCCGCGACGACCGTGATGCTTCTGCTTCCGAGCCCGAAGAAACTGATGCTCGGCTATCTGCTGGGCGCGTACATGACGAGCATCACGCTGGGACTCGTGATCGTGTTCTCGCTGTCTAACTCGAGCGCGAGCAACACCACCGAGAACACGATCAGCCCGGCGGTCGATATCGCGCTCGGAGTGATCGCTTTGGCGGCCGCGTTCGTCCTCTACACCGGCCGTGACGAACGCCTGAGGGAGCGCCGGCGAGCGCGCAAGGCAGCCAAGCCGGACACCGGCCCGCCGCGCTGGCAGCGGGAGTTGAGTAAGGGGTCGGCCAAAACCACGTTCATCATCGGCGCGCTGCTCACGCTGCCCGGCGCCTCATACCTCGCCGGCCTCGACGAGATTCACAAGCTCAAGTACTCGACCACCGCGACCGTGCTAGTGGTGATCGGCTTCAACCTCGTGATGATGTGGCTGCTCGAGGTCCCTCTGGCGTCATTCCTCGTCGCTCCGGGGTGGACGCCAGGCGCGATCGAGCGCGCCAAACGCTGGGTGAGCCGGCACGCCCACGTGTTCGCCGTGAGGGGATTCGCCGCCGTGGGCGCGCTGCTGGTCATCAAGGGCCTGATCGGGCTGGTCGGCTGAGGGGCATCGCGCCGATCGCCCGTCACCGTCTGGGGGGCAAGAGCGCGCGCAGGTCGTCGATCGTGTTCGCCTCGCCTGAGCTCTTGTCCGGTCTGTAGCGCTTGACGCGGGCGAAGCGCAGCGCGACGCCGCCCGGGTAGCGCGTGGAGGATTGGACGCCGTCCAGGGCAATCTCGACGACGAGCTCGGGACGAACGAGCACGGCGATGCCGCGGCGACCGGTCTCGCGCTCGAGGAGCTCCCTGGTCTGCCACTCGAGGAGCTCGTCGGTCAGGCCCTTGAAGCATTTTCCGACCATCACGAACTCCCCGGTGGACGGGTCGAGGGCTCCGAGATGGAGGTTCGAGAGCCACCCCCGGCGCCGCCCGTGACCCCACTCGGCACCGAGCACGACGAGGTCGTAGGTGCGGACCGGCTTGACCTTGCGCCACGCCTTCCCACGCCGGCCGGCCGCATACGTCGAGGCGGCGTCCTTGACCACCACGCCCTCGTGCCCCGAGCTCAGCGCCTCGTCGAGGACGCGCTGGCCCTCCTTGACGTCGGCGGTGAGCACGGCGGGGATCTTCAGATGTGGCGCGATCTGTGACAGCCGCGCCGACCGTTCGCGCAAGGGCGCGTCGAGCAGGTCCTCCCCGTCGACGTGTAAGAGGTCGAAGAGGAATGTCACGATCCCCTCGGGTGGGGCGTCTCGATCGATCTGCGACACCGTGTCCTGGAACGAAGCCGGGCTCTCACCGATCATCCACAGCGCCTCGCCGTCGAGCACTGCCTGCGCCACGGGCAGATCGAGCACGGCCGCGACGATCCCCGGCAGGGTGGCCGTGATCTCGTTGAGGTTGCGGGTATAGATGCGGACCTCCTCGCCACGGCGATGGATCTGAATCCGGATCCCGTCGAGCTTCCACTCCACCGATGCGCAGTCGAAGCTCGACACGGCCTCGTCGACGCTCGCGGCGGTCGAGGCGAGCATCGGAAGGATCGGCCGGAAGATCTCGAAGCCAACCTCACGGAGCGCTTGCTCTCCCCCGCTCATCGCGATCTCGGCCGTTCGCGTGAGATCGCCCGAGAGCATCAGCGCGCGACGCGCGATCTCACCGGGCACGCCGGCCGCCCTGGCGACGGCATCCGCCATCACCCCACCTAGCGCACCCTGCCTCAGCTCGCCCGTGAGCAGCCGCCTGAGGAAATCGCCCTCCTCCTCTGTGGCGCGGGAGAGCAGCGATCCGAGCAGTTGCCTTCGCCTGGCGGCCGATCCGGGACCGGTGGCCTCCTCGATCTCGGAGATCGCGCGATCCACGTCGTCGACCGTGAGCGATGGCTCGCTCGCCGGCGTCTCCTCGACGCCGTAGACAGCGGAGTAGCCGACACCGACGCGCCCCTGCCTGGGGACACCCGAGAGGAACCCGACACAGGTCGGCACCTCTTCGGGGTCGAGCCGCCCCAACAGCGCCGCGAGGATCGCCACCTTCCGCGAGCGCGAACTCGTGCCGGCGACCTCGCTCGAGGCGGTGACGACGTCGGCAAGCAACGTCATGGCATGTACGGCGAAAGCAGCAAGCGGCGGATAATCGTCGATGATGGCTGAACCCGACTCCCTGGAGCCGTCGGAGCCGCTGCCGCCGGACGCGCAGCTCCGGGCGGCCGGCGTCGACCGCGCAGAGGTGATGAGCCGGCTGACGCCCGGCCAGCTGACACGCCGCGTGGCGACGGCCGCCGGTGTGGTGGCGGTGATCGTGCTGGCGATTATCGAGCTGCCGGGCCTCCAAGACGTTCGCTCCCGGTTCGCCCACGCCGATCCGGGCTGGATCGTCGCCGCGGTGATCATGGAAGCCCTATCGATCGCCTGCTTCGTACTCGCGTTGCAGCGGACGTTTGCGGGCTGGCTCCGCCCGCGCGGCGCGATATCGGTGGGAACAACCGCGCAGGGGGTCAACGCGGTCGTGCCGGCCGGCGGCACCGCCGGGCTCGCGTTCGCGGCTGTGATCCTCACCGACGGCGGCTTCCCGGTCACGTTCACGGTGGGCCGTCTGATCGCCCTGTTTCTCATCACGAGTGTGCTGACCAACCTGGTCCTGATCATCGTCGGTGGTGGCGGCGCGACATTCGGTTTGCTCCCGGCCCACGCCTCGCTCGCCGCGTCGGCCGTACCCACGGTCCTCGCGCTGGCGCTGCTCGTCGTTTTCACGTTCGCGGTCAGATCGTCTAGCGAGGAGGGTGGCCCGCCTCGGGGCCGCTGGACCGCGCGAGCGACACGCCGCCCGCTCGGGTTCCTGCGCGAGGCGACGGCCGTGAGCGGGGAGCTCCTCCACGACCGGGATCCATGGCTGGCCGTGGGCGCGCTCGGCTACGTGGTCTGTGATCTGATCGCGCTCGCGGCCGCGCTCGCGGCGCTGGGATGGGGTGGGCTCGGACTCGGGACCGTCATCCTCGGGTACACGCTCGGCCAGATCGGCTCGGTGATTCCACTACCGGGGACGACCGAGGGTGGGCTTGCGGGCGCCCTCGCGCTCTACGGAGCGCCGCTGACGCTCGCGATCCCGGCAGTGCTGGTGTACCGCACGGTCGCGATTGCGGTGCCGCTCCTGATGGCGGCCGTCGGCGCGGCTCAGCTGCGCCACGGCCTCGAGGTCAGCGATGTTCCGGACGCGACCTGGCCGGCTTCTGCGCCACCGCGGTTGACGAACTGAGCGTCACGGTCGACTCCGCGCGGCGGCCCTCGGCGATTGCCCGCAGGCGAGCCCTTAGCCCGCGGAGCGTGGCCAACGACAACAACGCCAGGAGCGCGGGCAGCCAGAAGCTGAACAGGCGAAAGACGACCGCCCCGAGGAGCGCAGTACTGAGCGATGCTCCCGCGAGCACGAACCCACCCGTCATGGCCGCGTCGACGCTTCCGGATCCGCCCGCCGGCAACGGCAAGCCGAGGGACACGTAACCCGTCGTGTAACCGAGGAGCAGAGGCGCGAGGGCCACGGCCACGCCAAAGGAGCGCAAGGCGGCCCAGGCGCAGAGCAGCTCTCCCGCCCAGAACAGCGCCGCTCCAGCGATCGCGCGTGCGCGGAGGCGCACCGGCGCGCGAGGCAGCGCCCGAATCAGGCCGAGCGCACGCACCGCCACGCCCAGCGCATCGCGCAGCCGGCTACCCGAGGATCTCGCGAAGCGGGCGCGTCGCCGGGGCGTGCTGATCCACAGACCGGCGGCGAAGCACGCCGGCGTGATGACCAACCAGGCCACCGGGACTACCGAGGGAACGTGATTGCCGCTGGCCCCGGCCAGGACGATGATCGCCGCGGCACACGTCGCCAGCGTGAGCATCGCCCACCGCATCGTCTCGAGCGCGATGATCCGCGCCCCCGCCAGTCTCGGGGGTTCGCCCGCCTCGCGCAGCGCCCAGAAGTCGACCGACAATCCGCCGATCGCGGTCGCCACGCTGAACGCGCCGAACGACAGGCCGACGATACGGGCCACCGTCGAGTACGTCAGCTTGGGGCCGCCGTCGAGCTCGGCCATGGCCTGGTAGGACGCGATGAAGCCGGCGTAGGCCAGCGCCTCACCCGCGGCGCACAGCAGCAGCCAGCCGGGCTGGGCGTCACGCAAATGGGTGAGCAGGTTCGCGTAGTGCGCCGCCTTGCCGATCAGCAGTACGACCGCGGCCGTGGCCGCGACGGCCAGGATCACGCTCACGAGCAGCCGTTTGCGTTCTGGGCTCATTGCGAGTGGGCGTCGTCGAGCTCGGACGCCAGACGGAGGATCACGGGGTGGGCGGGACCTAGCCGCAGGGCGCGCCGACGGACTTCTCGGAGGAGCGCGGAACGATGCGGACCGCGCAGCGCCGGCTCGATCGGTCGCTCGTCGGCACGCGCGCGCTCGATCCATCCCGCGGCCGCCACGTCCAGTTCGCGCGCCGATGCGGCCCCGTGGACGAGCTGCCACGCGACGATCTGGCCAGCGGTCAGAGGATTGGCGCGTCTGAGTGCGCGGGCCACCTCGTCCGTGAGCCCGCCGGGTACCGCGTCTATCGCCCGGGCCACCGAGACGTAGGCCCGTGCCCGCCCGCCGGCGAGCGGGTCGTACGACACGGCCACCGGCTGGACCAGTCGCGCCCGTCCCCGACGCGCCAACGAGGCGAGACCCGGTTTGAGGGGGGCGATTCGCCCGTCCGGCGAGAGCTCCCCCTCCGGATAGATCACGACGAGACCACCGGATCGGAGCGCGTTCGCCAGCTGCTTGAAGTCGCGCACCGCCGCCCGCAGATGCTCGCGCCAGACGTCGCCGTGGCGCCCCACCTGTTCGCGATCGACGACCGTCCACAACAGATCCGCGTAGATGCCGCGTAACACGTCGTCGGCTCGCTGCGGGGACGGTCGACGGCATTGCGTGGCACGGCGCACGAGAGCGGCCCGAAGCTCGGGTGGGAGCTGGCCATCGAGGGGGAGCGTCGGATCAGCGCGAAGCACCTCGACGAGCCGCATCCGCGTCGGCTCGCGTACGGGTACGCATTGGAGGTGCCTCTCGAGCGCGCCGCCGACGCGGATCGGCCACAGCAGCCGTCGGAGCCACAACGGCAGATGTTCCGGATAGCCGCCGAGGAAGCCCTTCAGGAAGGCGTGGTCATCGGCGGCGAACGTCGGCCACGGCGCTCCCCTCGCCACCGCTTTCGCCCAGTGCGGATAGAGCGCCGCGACGAGCACAGGGACGTCGTTATCGGAGCGGTGGTTCGGCGCCACGATCGTTCCCGGCTCCAGGCGCAGATTGGCGAGCCCGAACACGGTCGGCCGGAACTGGAGATGGACGTAAGCTGTCATCCCGGCCGCGACCGCACGCTGAGGGGGCATCTTCATCGAGAGGATTCCGCTCCCCGCGTGGAGGCGAGAGCCCGGCCGAGTTCGGCGACCGCTTCGTCGAGCAGCGTGCTGGCGACCAGGTCCCCCACGCCGGGTAGCGGGACGAGGCTGGGTAGGAACGACACGCTCGCTGAGAAGTCGAGCCCGATCCGGGTCCCGCGGCCTTCGGCCAACGACCACGACAGCGAGAACCGATCGGCGTCCGAGGGGTCGCTCGGGAGCCGCGTCAGATGGATGGCGCGCCGAGGCTCCGCGCGGATCGTCGCGTCGAACTCGAACGTCTTGCCGAACGGGCTCTGGGCCACGTGAACGATTACGTGGGCGCGCAGGGGTCGACCGTCGTCGTCGCGCTCGACATCCCCAACCTCGCGGACGAAGTCGCTCCAGGTCGGGTAGCGATCCACGGCCGCGAGCGCCGCGTAGCACGTCGCGAGAGGTGCGCTCACAACTGAGCTCGCGCGACCGCCGAGATGTTTCATCTTCAGGAAATTATGGGCGCCCGGACGAGCGGCGCCACCGCGACCCCATGGCGGCGGGCTCCGCCGAGCGGAGCGATCACTTCTTGTTGCGCTTCTTGCGCTTCCGGTGGCGCTTGTGCTTCTGCTTGTGCTTGGGCCCGAGCAGGGTGACCGTCTTGACGACCGAGCCTCCCGACCACACCTGCACCTTGAGCCGGCCGCCGTGGGCCTTCGCCAGCAGCTTGATCGCGCCTCGCGACAGCTTGAACGTGACCGCCTGTGAACGCGACGTCGCCAGGCTGTAGGTCAGCGAGCCCACGACGACCGTCGTGGACTTCGTCTCGATCTTGGTCCTGGTCTTGCGACCCTTCCTGCCCTTCTTCGCGTGGTGCTTGCTTTTGACGCGCACCCTGACCTTGACCTTCGCCCGTCTGGTGAACGTCAGCGCGCCGGTGCAGGGCGACCCGGCCACCGCGGCACACGAGAGCGCGAGCGCAGCCGCATGCCTGCGTGAGACCTTGGCGCTCGAAGCGATCGTCACCCGGCCCGGCGGCGGAGGTCCGGCCGAGACGACCACCGTCACGGTCCCGCCACCACCGCCATGGCTCCCGGGACCGCCGCCCGCGGGCGTCGTCGTTGCCGTGACGCGGAACGTGCCGGTGCTCTCGCCGTGAGCGCTGTCGCCGCCGTATTCGGCGCTCAGCGTGTAGGGCCCGGCGACGGAGGGAGTGAACGTGATGTCGCACGTGGCGCTGGCGCTCGACGGGTCCCAGTGGCACGCCCCTGGGGGCCCGAACGTACCGCTGGTCGGTGCCTCACTGAAGGTGAGGCTGCCGATTGGCGGTTGCGGCGCCGGCGTCTGCGCGGTGTCTGTCAACGTCGCCGTGCACGCTGTCGAGGTGTCGATCTGGACCGTCGTCGGGGCGCAGCTGAGGCTGGTCGTGGTCGGGTCGACGGCCGTCACCGACCCCGTTCCCGTGCTCTCCGCGTGGTCGGCGTCGCCCGCGTAGTCGGCCGTGATCGTGTAGTCCCCGCCGGCCGTCGGTGTGAAGCTCAGCTGACACGAGCCGGTCGCATCGAGCGTGCAGGCAGCGGGGCTCGGAAACGTCCCGGTGTCCGGCGAGGAGCCGAAGCTCACCTCGCCCCCGGGTGTGCCCACCGGGCTCGCTTCCGTGTCCGTCACCGTCGCCGTGCACGTCGTGGCGGTGCCGGTCGCGGGCGAGGAGGGCGAGCACGCGACGCTCGTCGACGTCGCGTCCGTCGCGGCGGCAGCCGACGTAGGCGCGGCAAGTAGGCCGATCAACAGCGCGAGCAAGCCGAATAGACGCGGGCGAAGCATCACGACTTACAGCGGGATCAGGTCCTGGTGGAGCAGACGCACCTCGCGGGCGCGTTGGGGCAGCGTGTAGAAGCCGCGCGTCGCCCTGCGGTTGTCGGTGGGCAACACCTCGTACTGGTTGATGCACAGCCTCACGCTCCCCTTCGACGGGAGCTTTACGTTTCGCGCCACCCACGTCGTCAGTCCGCCACGCCCTCTTCCCGCGGTCATCGCGATCGGTTGCCCGAACTGTTCCCAACCGAGCGTCTCGTCCTGGATCGCGCTCTCGCGGCGTTCGATGATCAACTCGGCCTGCCCGGGAGCCACCTTGCGCGCCCCGGCTGCGCTGGAATATGAGAAACCACTCAGCGTGACGCTCGACAGGTGGTGGTGGCCCTTGCGCACGACCGTGGCCGTCCGTCCCGGCTCGAGCGACATGATGTCCGCGAGCACGATCCGCGAGAGCTCGACCCCGGAGACCGAGTTCGGCTGGTAGCGCGCCAGCGCCAGCCTGATCATCGGCGTATACGTAGCGCCCGTGTTGACGGCGATGTCGCAATACCAGAGGTTCCGCGTCGCGTCGAACAGGACGGGGTGCCCGGCGACGTTCACGTTGATCCCGGCGTTCTCCTCGATCGAGAGGCCGAACCCGGACTCGGTCGCGTTGGGGAACGACGACACCCGTGGATGGAGCGACGGCAGGGACGAGCTACCGAACACGGGGTCAGCTCCCCAGTCGGTCACATACTCGGCCTGGTCGGAGGGGATCGCCGAATTGACGCCGCCGCCGCCGATCGCCAGATTGCGATGCGTCCTCTTCGCACCTCTCGCTTGCGCGCCTGCCGGGAAAAGCCTGATCGGACCCGGCTCCGCGCCTGGCCACGTGACCACCCCCAGCAGCTCATCGATCCCGGAGCTCCACCAGGGACGATCGATGAAGACCCGCAGTGCCGATGGCGAGCGCTCGCTGACGGTCGTCTTTGCGCTCGGCTGCGTCAGTTGCCAGTCGTAGATCGGTACCACGTACGCGATCTTCGGAGAGTCCGGACGGGCGCTCGAGAGGATGTCGACGAGCACCGGATGTGCCGTGCTCTTCGTGACGTTCGTCCCTGGCGGGTAGAACTCGGTGAACTGGCTCGTGGCCACTGCGTGATAGGTGACGTTGCGGTGCTTGGTGTCAAAGAACTCGTGGCGGGCACTGAAGCGGTCTGTAGCGGTGTAGTCCTGCTCACCCGAGCTCGCGAGTGAGTTGGTCGCGCTCGGAATCGTCGCGACCGGTGAGTTCGTGGTCTGTCGGAGGCTGGCGTTGGGTGCCCCTGGCCCCTGCACCGGCAGGTTGTTGACGGGGTCGTCGACGGGATCTCCCCAGCTCGCGAGCAGATCGATCGTGCTAGTGCTCTTCGGGCTCCACGTCAGGTCCCCCTCGAGTGGCGCGAACGTATCGCCGGCCGCGCGCGGCGGCGTCGGGAAGTTGGGGAACTCCGGCGTGAGCAGCGGCCGCTGCACGGCGTAGATCAGCTCGACCGTGACGAACGGCGTGATCGCCCAATACTTCCCGGCGGCGGCGTCGCCGGCATCGAACGTGCCCGACGGGAAGAGATCCTTGAGCGCGAACAGCGCGATGTCGCTCTGGTTGCACGTCGCGGACATGTTGATTGTCACTGTGTCGCCCTTGGTCAACTTGCACGTGATGATCCGCGTGCCCGTGTCAAATTGCACCGTCTGCGCGGGGTTCTGCGGCGGGTTGGAATTGGGGAGCAGGTCTAGCCCGACCGGGCGGTAGTTGGGCCAGCTGTCCGTGGGCGAGAAGTCGAACGGCACGGGCGACATGGCGCCGCCCTGGACCGTCAGCACCCCGCCACGCGCTATCGGGTCTGGCAGGTACGGGACGGGGTCGTTGAGAGTGATCGCGGTCGGCGCCACGCTTGGATCCTCGGGCAGATCTGGGTACTGCCGACTCTCCCGCGGAATGGGGTTCAACGGCGGGGGCCCAAAGTCACTGCCGACAATGACGGTGTACGCCGCCGGGTCGATCGCGCCGCCCGCACCGGTATCGAACATTCCGTGCCATTCGGCGAATGGCTCCTGGCAGCGCTGCGGAGCGAGCGCGCGCTTCGAGCTGGCACTTAGGCCGTCGATGTCTCGGATCACCAGTCGCTTGAGCGACTCGCCGAGGCGTGGAATGCTCTGTCGGTAGACATCGGGCGAGCCGATCGGCTCGTGACGTCCGTACAGCATCGGGTCCGTGGACTGCTGCGCGTTGCTGGTGGTCGGTTCGACCGGAAGCGCGTTGTTGCAGACGTCGATGATCCGCGCCCGCAACTGGTAGGAATGGCCGAAGCGCAGCGGTGGCAGCCGTGTCGGTGGCACCGACACGTCGATCGTCATCTGGCTGAACGGCCCGTTCTGCGAGAGCCCCTGTTCGCTGGAAGCGTCGAGCGGATGCGGATCTCCCGGTCGCGGCACCGCGTTGCTCCAGCCGTTGTAACGAAGGATTACCTCCGAGAGGTTGGCCTGCTGCGTGTTCGGATCGGTCGGGGAGCTCTGGACGCGTGGCGGGGCCTGCGTCGAAGACTCGGAGAACGGTGCGGACGTAGGACCAGAGATCGAGATGGAAGGGCTTTTGATCGAGTACGTCGGTACCCACTCGGCTGTGGAGCGCCACGTCTTGTTGGCCACGTCGAGCACGTCGAGCACGTATCCGCGGACGAGGTCCTCGGCGGTCAGATCCGGAACCGGGTTGCTGTCGACCACGGCGTCGAACAGGAGGAACGACCGGGCGAGTGAACTCGCGAACGTCACGCCCCGGTTGACCTGTGTCAGCGTCAACCCGTTGGAGCGGATCATCGGCGGCGACATTGGGGTCGCCGGTTCGGGCGCCACCGCGGCTGCGGCATAGCGGGCGTTGATCGCCGCGGGCGCCTCGGTGAGGCGGATCTGGGTGGCGAAGTTAGACGCCCTGAGGCCCGCACCGTCGAAGTCGATCGCGTGGGCGACGAACGAGGTCGGGTCGCCGACAGTGAGCTGCCGCCCGGTGATGTTCGAGCTCACGGCGTGCGGCTCGAACACGCTCGTACTGGCGTCACAGTGCGTGCGGGGCGTGACGGACGTGTAGCCGGGCGAGAGCAACGGTGCCCCAGTGGCGACTTGTAGCGAGGCCGTGACGAACACATCGGTGTTGACCGCACTGGTGAGTCCCAGGCCGTTGACCGGGACGAGCAGGTCGAAGACCAGGCCGAGCGCCCGCTGGAGCACGCCGTGCTGCCCGACGAACGTCAACGCCTGGTGGAAGTCGACCGGTTGGGAGAACCCCGGCGTTGGCGGCTGTGGTGCCGGAGCAGGCGGCATGTGGTAGTACGCCTGGGCGGCGAACGATTCGGCGGGGCTCGCGCTGCTGAAGTCGTTGGCGTGCGGGACTGTGCCGCCCTTCGACCGAGCCTTGCGGTCGTTCGCGAGCTTCTCCATCTGCTCCTGCGCGGTGACCCCCACGAGCACGTCCGAGATCGGGCCGTAGACATTCTTCAGCGTCTCGATGGTGGGGACGTCGCTCGGCGAGTACTGCGTGTACTGGCCCGTCAGGAAGCCGGAGACCTGCTGGACCGGGTAGGACGCGATCGCCATGTTCCTGAAGTCGTCCTGCTTCGAGATCGGCGGGCCGTACGGAATGCTCGCCGGGAACAGCGCCGTCCATAGCGCGGAGTTCAGGCCGGACGTGTCGAGCGCCACCGGGATCTGCTGAGAGGAGGTGCTGATGCTGACTAACCATCCGACGCGCGCCGCCGCCAGCGTCGACAGCGTGGACGGCCAGTCCTGCCAGTCAGAGAAGTCCGAGAGCATGTTGTTGGCACCGCCGCTCAGCTCAGGCGAGATCAGGACCGACAGCTGCAGGTTGTTGCCGGTCGAGTCGAGTCCGTTGGGAACCGCGGTCCACTTGATCGTCTGGGTCTGTGCCAACGCCTCTCCTAGGAGCCCGCAAATGCTTGGCAGTACGTCTGCCAATCAGTGGGTGTCATCTGGTCCGCGAAGTTCGGTGTCGAGCTCGAGAGCGCATGGGCGTGGCGCCCCGCGCCCACGCTGATCGACGAGGAGCTGCCCGAGTTCTCGAACGTCTTGGTCGCCGTGGCGCTAACCGAGAAGTGGAAGAACAGGATCGAGATCGAGATCGAGATCGTTGCCATCCCCGTCACCTCTGAGCCACCACCTGACGTCTCCTTCCAGGTGAGGCTCAGGTCGAACTCGAGCGACATCTGAATGATGCCGAGGATGCTCATCGAGCCGGTGAGCTTCACGTACCCGGTGAGGATGCACGTGTTCTTCCCGGTGCTCGGATCCAGGTCGTAGGTGAACTGAAACCCGGCAACAAGGCTGACCGAGCCGGAGGCGACGCCGAGGTTGATCGCGGCCATCGCGCCGAAGTCGAATCCGGCGTCGATTTCGTGAACGCCGTCCGTGCCGATCTTGATCCCGAAGTACCCGCCGCCACCGAAGATCGCCAGCGACAGCTGGAATGGGTTGTCCCGGGTCGAAAACCCGAAGCCGAACACCGCCGGGGTACCGTCAAACGGAAGCATGAAGTTCGCGTCGACGCCCACGTGGGAGAGCTGGAAGAGCCCGACCGCGATCGTCGGAAGCTGGACGTCGAGGTCGGCGCTGATGCCCGTCGGCAGCAGCTCGATCTTCGGCCCGCCGCCGCCGGCGGCGAAGCTCATGAACTCCTCCAGCTGCTGAATGAACTTCAGCGGCCCTACGAACTGGACGCCGTGGATGTCGACGCTGACGTCGGGCTTCTGACCACTGGCCGAGCTGAACGTCAACGAATTGAACGTGACCTGGATGAACTGATCCGTGCTGGTGCTCATCAGGTTCACGACGAAGTTCGTGAGCTTGCCCTGAATCGTGAAGCTCGAGTTGTTCGGATTGGCCAGGTCAGTCGTGATCGTGGCGTCGAGCGTGAACGCCGTGGTGCTCCCGCCACCGCGCGGGGTGACGATCGGGTTGTCGGTGACGATGTCCGGCTTCCAGACCACGGTCGTCGTCACCACGGTCCCGTTCGTGGTGTAGGTGATCCGCAGCGCTTTCGGGCTGGGGATCTCAGGCGTGCCGCCGTCGAGGAACGACGTGACCGGCGCGATCAGCTCCGACAGCGGGACGCCGCCGAGAATCCTGGCCTGGAGGTCGTCGGTGAGGCCCGTGAAGACCGAGTTCGGGTCGAAGCGGCCGTTGAAGATGTTGTCGAGATCGGCGACCGGCCCGAGACTCCGGGAGATCCCCTGGAGCTGGAGGTTCGGCGTCAACACGCCACCGGAGCTGCCGTTGCCGAAGGACAGGTTCGTGGCGTTGCTCGCGTTGAACAGGATCTCCATGTACACGTTGCCGGCGTTGCCCGTCGGCTGTTGCGAGGTACTGAAGCCCGTCGTGATGTACGGCGGGTAGTAGGCGACCGCGGGCGACGGGTTTCCCTTCAGCGGTGCGCCACCGCTCGCGTGTTCGGCCGAGGCCAGCCGGACCACGGCCTGGGCGCCGGTGGGCTGGCTGTTGATCGATGGCGACAGCGTCGGGTAGCACTGTGCGGTGTCGTTGTCTTGGAACTGCGTGGTCGATCCGCCCGCGCCGGGACCTGCCCCGAACGTGATCGACTTGACCTGAAGGTCAGTGTCCCCGAGCGTCAGCGCCTCCGCGAACCCGATCGTCTGGCCGTCAAGCGACGCCATCCTGGTGGGGTCATTCGAGGCGAGGCCGTTGTAGCGGTTCCGAACGATCGACGCGGGGAGCGCGTTCGTGGCGTCCTGGTAGGCGACGAACACGGCCTCGGACGTGAACGGGATAGACCGGCCGACCCAGTCGGTGCCGACGAAGTGCCACTTGAACGGGACACCCGACACGGTCGGCACGTAGGGCGCGGCGGTGAAGAAGAGCGACGCGTTCGAACCCAGGGACGGGTTGAGGAAGTTCACCGCCGGATCGAGATTGGGCGTGCGGAGAGTGTTCAGCGTCAGGCTGCGGAACGGGAAGTCCCGGCTGTTGTTCGCGATCCCGAAGGTGTCCGCAGGGTCGTAGCTGAGAGTCGGCTCGCGGACGACGAGGTAGACGATCTGACGCGACGTCGCCACGATCTCGCCACCGATCTCCTCGAACTGGCGCTCGGTCACCGTCACCTGGACGACGTGGTGCCCGAACGGGAACAGGAACCCCTTGTTGACCACCTTGACGTACTGGTCGCGTCCAAGCGTCGCGAGGTGCTTCCACTCGACGAGCGACAGGGTCGGGTCGTCCCACACACCGTCGGAGTCGAGGAAGCCGCCCCGCGAGGTGAGCCAGAGCTTCTTCGCCTGGATGTCGGCCCGTCCTGAGAGCGCGAAGTCGCTGGTCAGCTTCACGATCTGGTAGCGGTCGCTCGGCGTCAGCGAGGTCCGGAACGGCCCGAGCGCGCTCTCCGCCGGTCCCGAGCCTTTCAGCGTCGGCGGTCCCGGCGACGCGAAGGTTCGCGTCTGCGTGTCGAAGTTCCACACCGCGCGCAACGCCCCGCCATCGCCGGCGTTCGAGTTCGGGCTCTTGGCCAGCCTCGTGCGCCACAGTTCCGTCGCGCCGCCCAGGGTGATCGGATCCGTGGGGTGGCTCCACTGCGATCCGGCGATCGGCGAGATCGCCAGGTGCCAGGGGAGCTCGATCGAGGTCTCGGTCGGCTCGGGCGCGCGGATCACCGGCGGATGCCCGAAGCCGAAGATCACGAGGGGCGGGGCCGGGCCAGCGGCCGACACCGGCGATGCGCCCCCCGCCCGCGCCTCATGGCCATGCGTTCCTCGGCCACGGGCTTCGTGGCCATGCGCTTCGTGTGCGCGCGCTTCGTGGCCATGCGCTCCGTGCGCGTTCGCCCTGCGCTCGCGAGCCAGCCGCTCCTTCCGGTCGCTGGACAGGAAGTGAATGAGGCTGGGCGGGGGCACGTACGCCGCCGCCGGCGCGAGCGCCAGCTCGAGTTGCGACCAGTTGAGGAGCCCGGCGACGGTGAACGGGATCGAGTGCATCTTGGCGGGCACGTTGAACGCGATCCGCGATGGCTGCGCCAGCAGCGCGTTCGTCGACCCCGGCGACGCCGGCGTCTCATTGCCGAAGCCGGAGTTGGTCTTCGTCTCGAAGAACGCCTGCTCGGTCAGGTGCTGGGGAACGAACGTGAACACGATCGTCGCCTTGCCCGGGCGCTTGCGGACGAGCTTCTGGCCCTTGCGCACTAGGTTGTAGCCGTCGACGCGCATGAACAGCATGTCCTCGCGCCGGCGCATCATCACGGTGATCGTGGGCGCGATCGGCGCCGTCACCACCGGCAGCGGGACGCCGAGCAGCGACCTCGGCGCGACCGCGCCGGAGCTTCTCAGGAAGGCGGCGTGGGCGAGGTAGTCGACCGCCGCGGCTCCCGTCAACGCGCCTGCGCCGGCGATGAACGTCCGGCGCGGGATTCCCCGACTGCCCTGCGACGGTTCAGTTACGCCATTGCCGTTGGCTTTGGGGACGCCGTCGCCGCCCTCGGCTTCAAGAGCCTCGTCTGCGGCCGATCGATCCAGCGGTCCCTCCACGGGAGGCGCGCCCCTCCTGTTACCCCAGCGGTTACCCCAGTGCGGCTTTCAGGCGCGATCCTATAGCGACCGTCAAGGGCTTCGCCCGGCCCTCGACATATGTCGTGCGCCACCGAGTGCTCCCAGGGCGCCCGACCGCAACGGCCGTAGGTCAACTTCCGCTCTCAGCCCGCCCAACGCGTGTTCGATCGCGCTCAAATGCTTCGGGCAAATCCCTGATGCGCTGGAGCTGCAGCTTGAGCAGATGATGGTTCGCGAGGCCGGCCAGCGAACCGTCGAGGACCGTGTCCAACATCGCCAATGTGACGTCGTTTTCGGGCGGCTCCGGGTTTAGGCGCTTCATTCGGTACTCCTCTCAGAAAAGGGGACTGGCGCGTCGAGGGGAGTACGGACTAGCTCGACGTAGGGTTCGCGTGCATCGGGCGCCTCGTCTGGGGGCGGGATCGGCGCTGTTGCCGGCTCTGGAACCTGCTTAACACGACAACACCGGCGACGGTGGCGAGGCCTGTCGTTCTATGCATGAAGAGCCTGCACAATGCGGCAGGGCTCGGTCTTCGGCGCGGCTTTGACGTGCTATGCAGGATCCGGCGCGCCAACCGCGGCTCAAGAACCGCCCCCCGGCGCCCGTCTACGCCACTGGGCCCGAGTTGTCGCCGGGGTCGTCGGGCGCTCGGATCCACTGGACGATCCGCCCGCCCGCGATCACGAAATTGGTGCGCGCCGTCTCGCCCGCCCCCGTACCGCAGTCGCTACCGCCGGGGCCTGGACGACCCGTCAGCTCGAACAGCGCGTTGACGTAGCGGCCCCGCATGTCGGCAGACAGGAACCTCGCGCCACAGGGCAACGTGGCGTTGGCCGCCGCGGCCTGGGCGATCGTGTGGATCTTGATCACCGACACCGAGCCATTGGCCCCGACACCGTTGATCATCACGCTCGGCAAGGCGAAGAGGTGCGCTGCGCCCTCGACGTTCCCATGTCGTAGGGCGTCAGACCAGGCCCTGATCACCTGTACCGCGGCGGGATTTGCCTGGACCCCGGTTGGCCCTGGCGTCGGAACCGTGATCGTCCCGCCGGGTGAGCTGGTGTTCGGGGGCGTGGCCGGCACGGTGTTCGGGGGCCCGGCAGGCACCGTGTTCGGCGGGCTCGTCTCCACCCCCGCTTGCCGCCGAGTGCTACTCCGATGCCCCGCCGAGCTGGATCCGCCCGATCCACAACCACCGAGCGCCAGCGCCGCCACCGAGACGATGCCCACCACCCGAACGCGCGCTGCGGTCATCGCCTACATGATCGCACCCCGGAACCCCGGCCCCGCCGGGCTTCAGGCGCCGGCGACCATCGACTCGTGGCCCGCCCAGTACGGGGCGCGCAGCTCGCGCTTGAGCAGCTTGCCGGCGCCTGACTTCGGCAGCGGCTCGCTGCGCAGCTCGATCCGCTTGGGGACCTTGTAGCCGGCGATCAGCGCGCGGCAGTGCTGCAGCAACTCTGTCTCGTCGACGTCGGCCCGCGGCACGACGACGGCGTGGACCGCCTCGCCCCAGCGGGCGTCCGGAATGCCGAACACGGCCGCCTCGAGCACGGCCTCGTGGCGGTAGAGCGCCTCCTCCACCTCGGTGCTGTAGACGTTCTCGCCGCCGGAGACGATCATGTCCTTGGCGCGATCCACCAGGTAGAGGAACGCGTGGTCGTCCATGTAGCCGAGGTCGCCCGTGCGATACCACCCGCCGTTCAGGGCAGCCGCCGTGTCCTCGGGCTTGTTCCAGTAGCCGGCCATCACGTTCTCGCCGCGGATCGCGACCTCGCCGACGGTGCCGGTGGGGAGTCGCGTATCGCTCGTCACGTCGATCACGACCACCTCGACGCCGATCGCGGGCTGCCCGCACGAGCGAATCTGATCGGCGTCGAGCAATCGCTCCCCGTGCGGAAGGACCGTCGCGATCGGCGCCGTCTCGGTCGTGCCGTACAGGTGCATCAACTCGGCGTCCGGGAACGCGGCGTGCGCGCGGCGGAGCGTCTCGCTGGCGATCGGAGCACCTCCGTGGCTGACCAGCCGCAACGTCGAGACGTCGCGCGGGCGAGCGAGTTGCTCGTCGCCGAGCGCCGCGAGCATCGTCGGGACAAGGAGTGTCGCGGTCACGCCCTCGGCCTCAATGAGATCCAGGGCGGCGCCGGGGTCGAACACGGGCAGGAGCACCTGGCGGCCCGCGTGCCACACCGTGGCCGGGACCGCGATCGAGCCGGCGGCGTGAAACAGAGGCGCCGCGACGAGCCAGCGCGTCTCGGGTCCGAACGCAAACGACGCCTGGAAATGGAAGGCGTTGGCGACGAGGTTGCGGTGCGTGAGCATCACGCCCTTCGCCGCTCCCGTCGTGCCACCGGTGTAGAACAGCCCAGCGACTGCGTCGCTGTCCAGGTCGTCCGGGAAGTCCGCCGTCGGCGCGCCGGCGATCAGCGCCTCATAGCCGTCATCGAGGTCGATCACGTGTGGGACGACGCCTGCGGGATATTCGATTCCGGCTCCGGCGAACAGCACCCTGGCGCCAGAGTCCTCGAGCCCGTATCCCAGCTCGGCGGCGGTCTGGCGCTGGTTCAGCGGAACCAGCACCATGCCCGCCCCCGGCACGGCTTGGTAGAGCTCGAGATAGCGATGGCAGTTGCAAGCGCAGACCGCGACGCGATCCCCATTTCCGACGCCGAGGTCGCGAAGCGCGCCGATCAGCCGGCGCGCCCGATCCCAGGTCTGTTCGTAGGTCAGCTCGGTCTCGCCGCAACGGGCGGCGATCCGCTCGGGCGCGACCTGAACCGCTCGCCTCAGCGGCCCGATCATCGTCGTCATGGCCCACTCCTCATCCTGCGCCGCCCGGTAGCGGCTACTACGAGGACCCTACCGCGTCGGCACCGCGCTCGATCATCACCGATGTCGCCTTCACCACCGCCGTCGCGCCCACGCCCTCAGCGAGCCCAAGCTCCTCGACCGAGTCCCGCGTGATCGCTGCGGTGATCAGGAACGGACCGGCCTCGAGCTCGACCAGCGCCATCACGCCGTCGGATTCGACCGAGCGGACCACGCCGGCGAACCGGTTGCGCGCCGAGCGCTCGGTTCCCGTCCGGTGGCGCACCGGTTTTTGGCTGAGGCGAACGATCTCCGAGACGGGCACGAGCCGCCGGTTGCGGGCGTCACGCTTCGTCTGGATCTGGCCCTTGCGATCCCAACGCCGCAGCGTGTCCACGCTCACCCCGAGCGCCGCGGCCGCCTCACCGAGCGAGAGCTCACCTCGCATGTCACTGCAGACGGTACACCCGAATTTCCCACCTGCGCGCGTCAGCCGGACAGACGAGAGCCGCACCCGGTCAGATCGTAGGCACCGAACTGCCCGAGCCGTTCGGTGAATGCGGCGCCGTTGAGAAGCTCAGCCAGGGTGGCCACTCCCGGATGCTCTCGCCAGTGCCCCGCGAACCAGATTTCGACCGTGTGCTCTTCGAGCGGTCGGAACGCCAGCTCGAACGCCCGCGCTGCGCTTTCGGTCGTGACCGCGCCGCAGCCGAGCGTGGCGGCCCGTCGAGCCGCGTCGATGTGACCCGTGGCCCGTGGGCCGACGGTCGGCACGCCAATTCCGGCGGCAAGCGCCGCCCGCCTGAATGCCTGTTGGCTCGCGGCGGCCGCGTCGCGTTGCACGATCTTGATCGCGCCGCCCAACAGGGATTCGAACGATTGGCGCCGCAGGGAGGATGGCACAGCGAGACCCACGCGCCAGCGCGCCAGGTGCAGTCGGATCACGGGAGATACGGGGCTCGGGAGCGCGCTCTGTGGCCCATGCACAACCGCCGCGTGAACTCCTCCCCTCTCGAGTGCTCGCAGCGCGGTTCCCGTTGACGCGGAAACGGCAATCAGACTGCGCGGCCCCAGGCCTTGCAGCATCGCTTCGGCAACGCCGATCGCGGGATCGCAGCCAGCGAGCACGAGCCCAGTCGGATCGGCTCCCGGAAACAGCCGGAGCTTGCCGGCCTCCAAGACCCCATCGGACCTCGCCCATCCATCCCCGGCCACACCGTGGTCGGGGAGCGCGGCCGCGACGAATTGGCCGCCAACCCGGCCAACGCGCAGCGGAGCACCGTCGCTGAGACGGTCGCCAAGTGCCGAGACGATGGAGGCGGGCTCTGCATCGGCGAACAGCTCCTCGACGCTCGTGCCCAGTGCGTGTGCAAGCCGGAGCGCGGCGTCCACGGACGGGGTGTTCTGACCGGCCTCGACCGCCGCCACCAACTGCCTGCTGACCCCGGCGCGAGCGGCGAGCTCAACCTGGGTCAGGCCGCTCGACAGCCGGAGCTGACGCACACCAGACAACTTTGAGACCTCCGCCATGATTTATGTAGGATGCCAGGATTCTGGCAGACAAAGGGATTGTTCTACGAAGAAACAGCCTTCTGGCGGTCGCGCTGACGATTGCGGCGCAGGTTGCTGGTTGCGGTGGCGGCTCGGCCACATCAAATTCGATCTCGACCGCCTCGGGCACCGGCAGCTCGTCGGTGGCTGCGAGCACGACATCGAGCGGTGCTGACGCGCCTCCGACCGTGCTCGCCGCCGCATCGCTGACCAAGGTCTTCCCGGAGATCGATCCAGGTGCCAAGTACACGTTCGGCGGATCCGGCGCGTTGGAGACGGACATCGTGCAGGGCGCGCCCGCGGACGTGTTCGCAGCCGCGAGCCCGAAACAGCCCGCCGAGCTCTACGCGAAGGGGCTCGTCGACGGACCGGTGGAATTTGCGACCAACACGCTCGTCCTGATCGTGCCGAAGGGCAACCCGGCACACATCGCCTCGGTCGACGACATCACTAGGCCGGGGGTCAAACTCGTGATCTGTGACGCGACGGTGCCGTGTGGAGACTACGCGCGCACTGCGTTCACGAATCTCGGGATCACGACCGCCGCAATGAAGAACGTCGTCAGCCAGACGACCGACGTGACGCAGACCCTGGCCGAAGTGGCGCTGGGACAGGCCGACGCCGGGTTTGTGTACATCACCGACGCCGATGCGGCGAACGGGAACGTCAAGGTCGTGCGACTGCCTGCGACGGCTAAGCCGCAGACTCAGGATTACATCGCCGTCGTCAAGTCGAGCAAGAATCAAGCGGCGGCGAAGGCCTTCGTTGCCTCAGTGCTCTCGAGCGAGGGACAGACGAAGCTGAGGGCGGCCGGGTTCGGTAGGCCGTGAGCGCCACGTTTGGTTTCGTTGCGGGAACCGAGGGCGAGAGCGCAGGGATGATGTCGATCCTCGCGCGCGTTGCGACCGCCATTGCTGTCGCGACTGCCGTTGTGATCGTCATGGCGTTCCTCATGCTTCCGATCGTCGCGCTTATCACGTACCAGCCCGTGTCTCAGCTGATCCACGGGTTCGGGACGAGGGTCGCGATCGACGCGATCCTCGTGTCGCTGAAGACCAACGCCATCGCCTTCACGCTCATGATCGCCTTCGGCACCCCATTCGCCTATGTCGTTGCCCGGTCGCGGTTTCGTGGCCGCACCATCTTGATCACACTCGTCGAGCTACCGCTGGTGCTGCCGCCTGCCGTCGCGGGGCTCGCGCTGCTCGTCGCATTTGGTCGGTTGGGGCTGCTCGGCGACACCCTCTCGTCCCTCGGGATCGATCTCGCTTTCACACAGGCCGCGGTCGTAATCGCAGTGCTGTTCGTCGCCAGTCCGTTCTATCTACGTGGCGCAATCGCGGCCTTCGAGGCGGTTGACGACACCCTGATCGACGTGGCGAGCACGCTCGGGGCCGGGCCGGCGCGGCGACTCCTGAGGGTTGCGATCCCGCTGGCTGGCGGGGGTCTCGGTGCGGCGGCCGCTGTCGCGTTTGCGCGCGGGATCGGGGAGTTCGGCGCAACGATTCTGTTCGCCGGCAGTTTTCAGGGAACGACCCAGACTCTCCCGCTCGCCGTCTACTCGCTCTTTGACGCAAATCTCGACCAAGCGATCGCGATCGGAGTTCTTTTGATACTCCTCAGCGCGGCAATCCTGGTCACATTCAAGCTGCTGATGCGTGCATGGACGTCCTCTACATCGACATCGCCCTCGCCCGTCGCTCTTTCGATCTCCGCGCAAGACTGAAGCTAGGAGCCGGCACGATCGGGCTCGTGGGGTCCTCTGGCGCAGGCAAGACCTCGCTGCTGCGAGCCGTGGCCGGACTTGAACAACCGCGCGAGGGAAAAATTGGCTTTGGGGCCGAAACTTGGTTCGACGCCAAAAAGCGAATCCACTTGAGCGCCGAGCATCGTCGCGTCGGGTACCTCCCACAGGACTATGGCCTCTTCCCGCACCTGACGGTCGCTGGAAACGTGCGTTTCGCAGCACGGGGCGATCGCCCCGACCTGCTTGAGCGGATGGGCATCGCTCACCTGGCCGGTGCCCGACCCCGCCACCTGTCGGGCGGCGAGCGCCAACGCGCGGCGCTCGCCCGCGCGCTCGCGCGTGACCCTCGTGTGATGTTGCTCGACGAGCCCTTCGGCGCTTTGGACGCGATCAGCCGGCACCAGGTGCGAGACGAGCTCGGTGACATCCTCGCGCAGCTCCAACTCCCGACGCTCCTGGTCACTCACTCGTTCGATGACGCGACGGCCATCGCACCGACGATCGGCGTGATCGACCAAGGTCTGCTCGTGCAGCTCGGCCCCCCGGCCGAGCTCTTGCGCGCGCCAGCGAACGCCACCGTGGCCGGGCTCGTCGGCTCCAATGTCCTCGACGGAATCGCTACACGGACACCGACAGGGTCCCTCGTCAGGCTCCGCGATGGCGGCGCGTTGGCCAGCTCGACGCCGGCCCGGGGTCCGGTGCAGATCGCCGTTCACCCCTGGGCGCTGGAGCTCGCCGATCCGGCGACGAGCCCGCTCACGGACACCGTGGTGAACGTTCGTCAAGACCGTGGCGCGCTGATTGTCCGGTGCACGCGCCTGACGATTCAGTGCTCACTCAGCTCCAATCGTCATGCATCGATCACCCCGGCCTCCGTCCTCGGGATTCGGGCCGCCCCGGGCGATGTCCGCGTGCTGAACCCCGACAAAGCGCTCGCGGATGTAGTCGAACTCGGCTCGGGCGCGTGGACGGACACGAGAAGTCGCCTGGCCAAGACCGACCACGCCTAAGCGTCGGGCGTGCGCCGCAACCTAGCCGCTTGATCTCGGGAAGGTGTCAGCGGCCGTCGGCGTCATGGGAGGGAGCGTCCGCGATTCAAAGGGGAGTCAGATGCACCGTCCGATCCGAGCCTTTTCCGTGCATGGGCGTCGCTCAGCGTTGCTGCTCCTGGCAGCGGTTGCCGGGTTCGGCGCGGCCGCGCTCGTGGGTGTCGCCGTGGCGAAGACCTTCACGCTCGAGATAGCCAACAACGCCAAGGTCGATGCGGCATCACACGGCAATATCGTCGTGAACTCGCACGGTCAGGTCGTTTACTGGCTGACCGGAGACAGCAAACGCCATCCCGAGTGCACGAAGAAAAATGGCTGCTTCAAATTCTGGCCGCCCGTCAAGGTCTCCTCGGCCAAGAAGCTGAGCAAAATGCGGGGCATCAATGGCAAGCTCGGCGTCTGGCATCGCAACGGGTTCTTCCAGGTCACCGTCGACGGACACCCCCTGTACACCTTCGCCTTCGATCATCAAAGGCGCGTTGCCACCGGTGAGGGACTCAAGACCTTCGGCGGCACCTGGCACGTGAGAACCGCCTCGGGCCGGAACGTGCCGAGCTCGAGCCCCGGCACCCCCGGCACTCCGACGGGCACCACCACGATGCCAGCGACAACCACCATGCCCAGCACAACCACATCAGGCACGACCACTGGCGGTACCACCACGACGATGCCCACCACGACTACCACCCCGTGCCTGTATCCGCCCTACTGCTGAGGCGGCAAACGGACACCTTGGCTCCTCGACGGGGGTAGAGGCTGGAGGCCCCAGACGGCCGAAGCTTTCCCGACGAAGGCTTCAAGGAAGCGCAAGTTCGGTCCGATAACCGATGCATGAAGGCAACGTTTCTCGTGACGGGGGGCGCCGGTTTCATCGGATCGCACCTGACGGACTCGCTCGTGGCCGATCACCATCGGGTGATCGTCCTTGACGATCTCAGCACGGGCAGTCGCGAGAACCTTGCGGCGAGCCTTGCGACCGGCCGCGTCGACCTCGTCCAGGGCAGCGTGCTCGACCCCGACGTCGTCGACGGGTGCGTACGGGCCGCGGATGTGTGCATCCATCTCGCCGCCCGGCTCGGCGTCGGTCGGATCGTCGCTCAGCCCCTCGACTCGCTGCGTGAGAACGTCATCGGCGCCGACGTCGTGCTGTCCTCGGCCGCACGACATGGACGCAGGCTGCTCCTTTCCTCCAGCTCGGAGGTCTACGGAAAGCTCAACAGGCACGGGCTGAGAGAGGCCGACGATCGTCTCATCGGGTCGCCGGCGAAGTCTCGCTGGAGCTACGCGATCGCAAAGGAGTTCGCTGAGGCGCTCGCCCAGGCCTACGTGCAGGAATACAGGACCGAGATGATCGTCGTCCGACTGTTCAACACTGTCGGTCCGCGCCAGGCCGGCGCCTATGGGATGGTTCTGCCCCGGTTCGTCCGTCAGGCCATCGCCGGGGAGGCGCTGACGGTCTATGGAGACGGCAAGCAGACGCGCTGCTTCACGGACGTGCACGACGTGGTCCGGGCGCTGCGACACCTGCTCGCAGCCGACGGCGCCGCGGGCGGCGTGTACAACATCGGCTCGCCTCGGTCGGTCCGAGTGCTCGATCTGGCCAACCTGGTGATCGAGCGAACCGCATCGGACTCCGGGATCGTGCTAGTCCCATACGAACAGGCGCATCCCGCGGGCTTCGAGGAGCTTGGGAACCGTTCACCCGATACCGCCGCGCTGCGCAAGCTGACGGGCTGGACGACGCGCCGGAGCCTCGAAGAAACGGTCGACTCCGTGATCGCGCATGAGCTTGCCCAGGCGCCGGTCCGGACACTGGCTCCGACGAGCACCAGTTACCCCGCCGCTATCCGCGCCCGCGCGGTGGCCTGAGCGAGAGGCGCGCCGATGAGCGACGCGCCGGGGCGTCGCATCGCTCCCGCCGACCGCCGCGACGCGGCGGGAACGATGCGCCTGACGATCGTCTCCGCGTGCATCCTGGGGACCGCTTGCGCCTACATCGCGTGCATCGTGACCGTCCTGCGCGGCAATATCGACGCGCTTTTCGGTCTCGTCCCGTGGCTCGCGGCGGCCGCCCTCCTCGGCTGTGTGCTGGTCACGGCGTCGGCGATCGTGGGCGCGTCCCGCGGTCGCGCAGACAGGCGACGCACACAGCTGCCTGCGGACCAGATCGCCGAGCTCGCGGCGGCCGTCGTCTCGAGCAAAAGCCCGGAGCGAGAGCGCGGGACCGCACGGCTGCTGAAGCGACTCGACGTCACGAGGGCCGCCCTCGGGGCGGCCACGAATCCGGAGATCCGCGAGCAGTTGGTGGACGGTGGGTTCGCGGCGACGGTGGAGCATGAGCTCGAGAGCTCGCGCAGCAAATGGCATCGCGTAAACGCCGCCGGCGTCCTCGGCCTGCTCGGCTGCGAGAGCTCGGTCGAGCCACTGGCGCGGTCGCTCGGAGACCCCGACGTCGACGTCGCGTATGCGGCCGCCCACGCCCTCTCGCTCCACGCCTCGGATCGGGCGTGCGGCTGCCTCATCGATGCGCTTGCCGGCGATGCGCTTCCCTCGGCCCGCGTCGCGGGGCTGCTCGAGTCGTCTCGGTGTCCGCACGCTCGCGAACTGATCGAGTCCAGGGCAGATTCGGACGATCCGGCAATGCGATTCTGGGCTGCGTACCTGCTCGGAAGCCTCGGCGATCCTCGCTCGGCCCCGATCATCGAGCGACTCACCCACGATGCCAACGAGGACGTGCGCGCCAACGCCGCCGAGGCCCTGGCGAGCTTTCCGGGCGACGAGCTGCTGAGAAGGCTGCTCGCCGACGAGAGCTGGGTCGTCCGCTCGCACGCGGCCAAGGCCGCGGGCGCGAGCTGCCGTAACAACCTCGCCTCGCGGCTTTCGGAGCTCCTCGAGGACGAGTCGTGGTGGGTCCGGCAGAACGCGATGATGGCGCTGGCCAGCTTCGGCGCCGGGGCGATTCCACCGTTGCTGACGCAGTTGCATTCACCGGACCGCTTCGCTCGCAACAAGGCTGCGGAGGCGCTGGTTCGCAACGGGTACGCGATGGAGCAGATCGAGCGGGTCAAGGACGGTGGCCCAAGCAGCAGAAACGCCCGCCGCTTCCTGATTGACCTGGGTCGCGCCGAGGCCCTGGGCACTATCGAGACGGCCGCGCTCACGTCCAATCGGGACGCGCGCAGGCGGATGATCGCCGTGCTGCGGGCGATCGGTACCGAGCAGGCGCTGACGGTCGTCGAGCGGCTGGAGCGAGAGGGCGATGAGCGCGACGATTGAGTTCATCTTCGTGGCCCTGCTCGGCTACTTCCTCGTGCTCAACTCCCTGTACCTGGCGATCGGGATCGCCGCGCTCGTCCAGCTTCACCGGGACCGCGGGCGCGACTACGTGGACCTCGAGCAGATGAGCACGTCGGCGGCGACGACCCCGGTGAGCGTCATCATCCCGGCCTACAACGAGTCGCTGATCCTCCGCGACGTCGTCATGTCGGTGCTCGCCTCGACGTACGCGGAGTTCGAGATCATCATCGTCAACGACGGGTCGACCGACGCGACGCTCGACACCGCCATCCGCGAGTTCGCTCTCGTCCCGCACGATGTGTTCCACCCCACGCCGCTTCGGACCGCGCCCGTGCGCGGCACGTACCGCTCGCGCTGCTACCCCAACGTGTGGCTGGTCGACAAGCAGAACGGTGGCGCGGCCGACGCCCTCAACGCCGGCCTCAACCTGGCGCGGTACCCGTGTGTCGCGCACATCGACGCCGACTGCGTCGTCGAGCCCGACGCGCTGATGCGCCTGATGCGTCCGATTAATTTCTCCGTCGACGACGTAGTCGTCGCCGGCGCGACCCTGCGCGTCGCGAACGGCCTCGAGATCACCGACGGCCGGATCACCCGCGTCCGCCTGCCGGCACGGCTGATCGAGCGCTTTCAGGCAATCGAGTACCTGAGTTCGTACGTTCTCAACCGCCTCGGATGGGGAGCCCTCAATTCGATCCCCGTGATCTCCGGTGGCTGCGGGGTCTGGCCGAAGCGAGTCCTCCTGGACCTCGGCGGGTTCTCCACGACCGACACGCATTTCGACATCGAGGCGACGATCCACGCTCACGCCGCGCTTCGAGCCGAGGGCGTGCGCTACCGGATCCTCAACGTCCCGGACGCGACCGTGTGGACCCAGGTCCCGATGACATGGCGCGACCTGAAGACCCAGCGCAAGCGCTGGCAGCGCGTCGTCTTCGAGATGCTGTGGAACTACCGGCGGTTGATCTTCAACCCCCGCTACGGCTATTTCGGCATGCTCTGCATGCCTTACCTGCTGATCTACGAGGGGCTCGGGCCGTTCATCGAGGTGTTCGCGTACGCGTTCGTGGCGACGCTGGCCGTACTCGGGCTGCTCAGCCTCCAGGCGCTCGCGCTCTTCCTGTGCTTCTCGTTTGGATTGACAGCGATCATCAGGATCCTGAGCCTGCTCGCCGACGTCCTCTACTTCAAGCGTTACTCGCTGCGGAGCCTGGTAACGCTGGCCGCGCTGGCGTTCGTGGAGCCGTTCGTATTCCATATCGCCCAGCTGCCACACCGGATGGCGGCTCTGTTCGAGTTCTTCAGGGGCCAGACGACGCACGAGACGATGGTCCGCGCGGCCACCGCGAGCGACTAGGAGCGGTTGCGCTCGCGCGCTCGCCGCGGTAGCAAGGAGCTCCGATGACCCGCACGGTGCTCGTCGAGACCGAGATCGAGATCGCCCGGCCACGGGCCGAGGTGGCCGCCTACGCGTCTGATCCGGACAACGCCACGACGTGGTACCGGAACATCAAGGGGGTCGAGTGGGAGTCGACGCCGCCACTCGCCGTGGGGTCGCGGATCGCCTTCGTGGCCACGTTTCTCGGGCGCCGGCTCGCGTACACCTACGTGGTGAGGGAGCTCGTGCCGGGTGAGCGGTTCGTGATGAGCACGGACCAGGGCCCTTTCCCGATGGAGACCACGTACACCTGGGCCGATCTTCCCGGCGGTGGGACCCGGATGACGCTGCGAAACCAGGGCCAGCCGCAGCCGTTCGCGGGCCTCACCGCGCCGGTGATCGAAAGCTCGATCCGTCGTGCCAACCGAGGCGACCTGAGGCGGCTCAAGGCGGTGCTCGAACGAGGAGCGTAATCGTCCCGCGGCGAGGAACACCCGCGGGCCTGGATAAAAAAATGGGGGCAAACACCTATTCCGACCCGGGTCCCGGCCGGGCAGCCTTGGGGTCGATTCAACCCAAGGAGACGCCGATGAAGACCGTTGTCCAGCCCAGCGCTTGGCAGCAACCAGAAGCAGAGCACGGCCCGGTGCCGCGCCCCGCGCTGATCCGCGTGCTCGTGGTCGATGACCACCCGGCGGTGCGGATCGGGCTGAGGGAGCTCCTCGAGGCCGACGGACACTTCCTGATCGTCGACGCCGTCGGCAGTGCCGAGGTCGCGATGACGGTCGCCGAGCGCGAGTGGATCGACGTCGCTGTCGTCGACTATCACCTCGGCGGTCGCAACGGCCTGTGGCTGAGCCGCAAGCTCAAGCGCCTGCCCCATCCGCCCCGCGTCGTGATCTACTCCGCCTACTACGACGGCCTCCTGGCCGCGGCAGCCGTGGTCGCCGACGCCGACGGCCTGATCAGCAAGGGCAGTCTCGGATCGGAGCTGACCGCGGCGATCGCCCGCGTCGCCCGGGGCCACCTCGTCCTGCCATCCATCCCGCCTCACCTGGCTGACATGCTGCGCCGCCAGCTCGACCAAGCCGAGCAGGCGATCTTCGGGATGCTTCTCGCGGGAATCCCACCGCACGAGATCGCCTCGACGTTAAACATGTCGTCTAGGGCGCTGGAGTCACGTCAGTGGGCGATGCTGCGCAAGCTCGAGAACGGCCAGCTCGGCTCGACCGCCCCGAAAAGCCCCACTGGAGCCGAGCGCCGGCGCACGCCGCATCGCTCGGCGGCGCAGTGACCGCCTCCTGGTCGTTCTCCGCCTCGGACACTATTGCTCGTCCGGCTGCGACCATTTCAGGCAGCCTTTCGATGAAACCCGAGCCCACAACGTCCGAGCCGGGCCGCCGGCGCCCCTACGTTTCGCTGTTTCAGCGCGTGGCGGTGACGAACGCCCTGCTGCTGATCGCCGCCGTCGCGGCCGCCATCGGTTTGCTGGCCCCGGAGAAGATCTCGTCGTTCGAGGTCGACAAGGAAGTCATCGCGCTGGTGATCGCGCTGACCGTCGTGGTGCTGGCGAACCTCTATCTCCTGCGCCGTGCCATCTCCCCGCTACAGGCGCTCGCGGCGCTCGCCCGGCGCGTCGACCTCGCCAAACCCGGCGAGCGGATGCCGGGAGCCGAACCGACCTCCGAAGCCGGAGAGCTCGCTCTGACGTTCAACGAGATGCTCGATCGGTTAGAGGCCGAGCGCCGCGATGCCACGGGACGCGTGCTGGCGGGCCAAGAGGCCGAGCGGCTCCGGATTGCCCAGGAGCTGCACGACCAGGTCGGCCAGCAGCTCACGGCCGTGCTGCTGGTCCTTTCACGGGTCTCGTCGCGAGCTCCTGCCGAGTTGCAAGGCGAGGTGATCGAGGTGCAGGCCGCCGTCCGGTCGGGTCTCGAGGACGTTCGTCGAATCGCGATCGAACTGCGACCTGAGGCGCTCGACGATCTGGGCCTGGAAAGCGCCCTCGCGGTCCTGTGCGAACGGTTCGCCGAACGTGCGGGGCTCGCCGTCAGCCAGCGGATCGCGGACGACCTACCGCCGCTCACTCCCGAGACCGAGCTGGTGGTGTATCGGGTGGCCCAGGAGGCGCTGACCAACGTCGCCCGGCATTCCGGCGGCCACCAGGCTGAGATGACGCTCGACGCGCGCGACGGACTGATCACGCTCTCGGTTCGCGATCGCGGCCGCGGCGTCGGCCGGGGTGAGCAGCACCCGGGAGGCGGCATCCGCGGCATGCGGGAGCGGGCGGCGCTGATCGGCGCCAAGCTGAAGATCGGCGCTAACCCCGCTGGCAGGGGATCCGAGGTTCGGCTCGACATCCCCCGGAACGGCACTCCATGACCCCGCTGAAGACACGCATCCTCCTCGCCGACGACCATGCCGTCGTCCGTCACGGGCTGCGGATGGTGCTCGACTCAGAGCCGGACCTGCAGGTGGTCGCGGAAGCCGGCGACGGCGCCGAGGCGGTGAAGCGAGCACTCCTCGAGGACATCGACCTCGCGATCCTCGACATCGCGATGCCGCGGTTGACGGGGCTCCAGGCTGCTCGCGAGCTTCATCGCCGGCGCCCGCAGCTAAGAATCCTGATGCTCTCGATGCACCAGAACGAGCAGTACCTGTACGAGGCGCTCAAGGCCGGCGGCTCGGGGTACGTGCTGAAGACGGTCGCCGACCGTGACCTCGTCCAGGCCTGCCGCGCGGCCATGCGCGGCGAGCCGTTCCTGTATCCGGGCGCGATGACTCCGCTGATCCGGGACTACCTCCACCGAGCGCGTAACGACCAGGACCTGCCCGAGGATCCGCTCACCGCGCGGGAGCAGGAGGTCGTCAAGTTGATCGCCGAGGGCTACAGCACGAAGCAGATCGCCGAGGCGCTCGTGATCAGCGAGAAGACCGTCGAGCGCCACCGCGCGAACATCCTGGAAAAGCTCGGCATGCACGATCGTGTCGAGCTCACCCGGTACGCGATCCGGCGCGGCCTCGTCGAGGCATGAAGACCCCCACTGGCGCCTGTGAATC
This sequence comes from uncultured Solirubrobacterales bacterium, assembly GCA_963810015.1. Taxonomy (GTDB): domain Bacteria; phylum Actinomycetota; class Thermoleophilia; order Solirubrobacterales; family Solirubrobacteraceae; genus Palsa-465. Next base: position 82,276 of record CAWEMC010000017.1, on the reverse strand, counting down.
CCAAGATGGGGAGTAGACCCCATAGGAACGGACCCCCCACATACCTAGCTTGGCGATTGCCTCCGCAGGTGTAGTCGGGGCACGTAGGCGGCAGCAGCACAAACTTCCTCCCATAACCAAAACATCACACCCGCGTATGGCACAGGGACGTGTCGTAGCCGTACAGCTGGGGGCGACCACCAGTCCTCCACCGCGCGTCGGTCCTTTCGCGCGGTGGAGGACCCCGCCTCCCGCGCGTGGGGGATTCCCTCCCCCCTCGCGCGCGGGGGGTAACTGGGCGGCGGTGCCCTACGCGGCCGCGGGCGCCTCCCGGCCGTCCTGCGGACGACGCGATAGCAGCGCCGCCCCGGCCGAGGTCGTCCCAATGCTGATCACCGACGCCGCGACGATCGCCGCCCCCTCCGCCGCGGTGAGTACGTGCGCGGAGAGCCCGAGCGCGACGATCGCGGCCGGCACGCCGAGCTGTGCTGTCGAGAGCAGGCCCGTGGCCGGCGGCTGCCGGGTGAGCATCGCCCCGACCACGTGGACGAGCACCGTCAGCGCCGCGATCCCCAGCGTGAGTCCGATCAGCGCCGGCTGCTGGACGAGGCCGCGCAGGTTGATGCTCGCCCCGAGCACGACGAAGAACAGCGGTATGAAGAAGCCACCGGCGACGCCCACCACCTCGGTCGACAGACGTTTCGGGCCGCCGGTGGCGGCGACCATGAGGCCCGCGCCGAACCCAGCGATCAGCAGGCTCGCGCCCGTACGTTCCGCGAGCCAGGAGAGCCCGAACAGGATGATCAACGCGAGCCGCAGGTCGATCGCCCACCGCCGCCGCTTGCTCATGTGACGCACCTCGTGAACAGCGGGAGTGGCGCGAAGGCGGCGACCGACCAGGTAGACCGCGATGACGCACGCGGCGATCAGGACCGTCCCGCCGGCGACCCTGGCGGCCCGGTTTGGGCCGAGGACGAACGGGATCGCGATCGTCCCGCCGATGTCCGCGACCGTAACCTGCGCGATCGCCGTCAAGATGGCCGGGCCGGTCAGGTCGCGCTCCTGCACGATCGGGAGCACGACGGCGGCCGAGCTCGAGGCGATCAGCACGGCGTAGAGCGCCGGATGCCCCACGCTGCCGATCAGCGAGACGAGCAGACCCGCTCCGACGGCAAGTACGGCGACCGCGGCCGCGCCGAGCGCGCCGTGACGGATCGACGCTCGCACGCGTTGATCGTGCAGCGGCACGCTCAGCCCGACGCTGAACATCAGCATCGCGAAGCCGATGTCGCTGAGGAACGTCAGCGTAGCGTTGCTCGTGTCGATGATCCGAAGCCCCGTGCGCCCGACGATCACGCCGGCGAGGATCTCCCCGATGACCACGGGGACCGCCCCGCGGCCGGCGACCGACAGAAGCGGTCCGCACAGGCCGCAGATGCCGATCAACGCCAGGATGCCGAAGCTCATCCCCGCGAGTTGACCACAAACTCGACCTGCTCAGCGCACGAGAGCGACCGTGACGCGCGCGGGCAGCACATCCTCGAGCGCGGCAAACGCTTCCCCGTCGAGCTTGCGGCCGGCGTCACGGCGCATGATGCGGAGCACCTCGTCGGGACCCAGCGCGGGACGGTAGGGCCGCTCAGCGCTCAGCGCTTCGGCGACATCGGCGACCGCCAGGATCCGCGACGGCAGGTCGAGCTCGTCGGCGGTGAGTCCGGCGAAGTAGCCACTCCCGTCGAGCCGCTCGTGGTGGGCGCCGGCGATCCGCCCCAGCTCCTGGAACGCGCGCACGCGCGTGAGGATCTCCATCGACCAGCGAGGGTGGCAGCGCAGCACCTCCCACTCGTTCCGCGTGAGCATCCCGGGCTTGTCGAGAATCCGACTCGACACCCCAAGCTTGCCGACGTCGTGGAGCAGGGCAGCGCGCCGAACGGTCGCCCGCTCGTCGAAGTCGATTCCCAGCATCGTCGCCAGCGTGACGGCGATCTCCGCCACGCCGGCGGAGTGGCGCGCCGTGTATGGCGACTTTGCGTCCACGACCGACGCGAATGCCTCCGCGACGCGATCGAGACGTTCCTCGTCGGCTACCAGGACACGATCCGGTGGCTCCAGGTGCTCGACCGCCGGCGTCTCGAGCGAGTGCCAGAACTCCGCGTCGTGCTCGAGCTCGACGAGCTCGTCGACGAGCACGGGATCGAACCACGATCCACGCCGGAGCCGCGCGATGTCGCAGGCCGCACCGGGACCGCCCCGGCGCCAGAAGACCTCGGCCGTCTGCGACAGGCACAGGACACGTCCCGCCAGCGAGATCTCGTCGCGGGCGATCCCGGCCGGGTACCCGCCACCGTCCCAGTGCTCGTCGAGATCCAGGATCGCCTGCGCGGCGACCTCCCCGAGGCCGATCGCACGGACGACCGCGGCTCCCCGCTCGCACCGCAGCTCGACCAGCGACCGCGTGCCCTCGCGTCCCGATCTGAGCAGCACGCCGATGTGACGCGCCTTGGTGAGCGGGGACTCTCCCGGTGCGGCGCTGCGCATGAGGTGAACCAGCGCATGCCAGGTGTCGCTCGTGTCGGTGACCCGGCGCGAGCTCTTGACGGCCGGGTCGTCCGCGCCAAACAGCGCGGCGACCTTCGCGGCGTTCGAGGAGCAGCCCGCGTCCTTGAGCAGCAGCGCGTAGAACAAGGATGACCGGGTGTCATCGTCAAGATCGAGCGCTGCCGCGAGTCGCATGCCGATCACGCAGCTGCGTTCGGCGTGGCCGCGCGGCTGGCCCTCGGTGATATCGAGAGCGTGCGAGAGCCCGGCGAGCAGCTCGGACAGGCGCAGCTCTACTTCTCCCCTGGTGGCACCCTCCGCAACCGCATCCCCCAACATCGCTACCAGCATGACGGGGCATGATCAAAACGCCGGTCCCCGCGTCGAAATGCGCAACTTCTGCGCTCGGACCCCGGAACAACTGATGCTTATTCTGGCGTCGGGTCCTCGAGCTCCTCACTCACGGCGCGGACGACGTCGGGATCGAACTGCGTGCCGGCACACCGGCGCAGCTCGGCGATCGCCTCGTCTCTGGTGAGCGCAGGTCGGTACGGTTGCGCGGTGCGCATGGTCTGGTAGGCGTCGCACGCGGCGATGATCCGTGAGCCGATCGCCGCCTCGGTCGCGCGCAGGCCGTCCGGGTAGCCACTGCCGTCCCAGCGCTCCTGCGCCGAGCGGACGAGTGGGGCCACCGGCGCGAGCGACGGCGCCGAGCGGACGATCCGCTCGCCCACGACCGGGTACTGGCGCATGAACTCGCGCTCGTCGGGATCGAGCTCGCCGGCCTTGTGGAGGATCGCATCCGGCAGCGCGATCTTGCCGATGTCGTGCAACTCGGCCGCGAGCTCGACCTGCTGGGCGGCGACCTCATCCAGCCCGAGGCGCCCGGCCACGCGGACCGCCATCGATGCAACCGAGCGTACGTGTCTGTAGAGCGCCGGGTCCCGCTCATCGAGCATCTTCAGCACGGCGTCGCGGGTATGTACCTGATCGAGCGCCCGCCCCGACTTCGAGGCGTACATGCGGACGTCGGCGATGCGCAGGGCCGCGGCCACGGTCCCGGCCTCGGCTGGACAGACGACGGTTCCGGTCGAGCTCGTGATCGAGAACGCGTCACCACGCTCGGACAGCGCCTCGCGAGCTTTCGCGAGCGTCGCCTCCGCCACCGCCCCCTCCCCCTGGAGGATCGCGCAGAACTCGTCGCCCCCCATCCGGTAGGCGATCCCGGGCGCAACCGCCGCTGCGAGACGGCCGGCGAGCCGCATGAGCAGCGCGTCGCCGCTCAGATGACCGAACGTGTCGTTGTAGCGCTTGAACCCGTCGAGGTCGAACAGGGCGAGCGTGAATCCTTGGGGTCCCTTGGCGGGACCTAGCCGCCGCTCGAGCTCGCGGACGAGCAGCCGGCGGTTGCCGAGACCGGTGAGGTCGTCGGTGAGCGCCTGGCTGCGGCTGCGCTCCAGCAGCTCGAGCGCAATCGACATCCGCGCGATCATCACGGTCAGCGCGCCGGCGGCGAGCCCCGCGGCGAGTCCCCCCGCACCGTGGCCCGCGGCGACGATCAGCACGGCCAGCGCCGCGGCGGCGCTCAACAGAGGCCCAGGAAGCCTCCGGGTCGCGCCCACGGGCGCAGGTGCGTGATAGTTGGGGTAGAGCGCGGCGAGTCCGAGCAGCAGCGCGGAGGCGACGAACAGCGTGTCGGCGGGCGATCCGCGATGGAACTGTCCCTCGTCGGCCAGGTGCACGAGGACGGCGTCGCCGGCGACGTTCACGGCGATCGCGGCCGTGATCAGCGCCCACGACGGCCCCGGCTGCCAGCCGCTCATGCCCAGGACCGCGACCACGAAGATCAGCCCCACGAGCGCCGCGAGAAGGAACGCCTGCGGCGGCGCGGCCGGTCCCTGCACGTGCCGCTCGGCGTGCGCGGGAAACAGAGCCACGGCCGCCACCGCGGCGGCGGCAAGCCCGGCGAGCAACCCGTCGAGCGCGAGCACCATGTCAAAGCGCCTAACGCGCTCGCGCGCGAGGAGCACGAGCGTGACGTAGGCGAATGCGAAGGCGACGAACAGGAGCACCTGCGTGCTGGGCGGATACCAGGCATCCGGATCCGACACCGACAGGCGGAACACGATCTCGGCCGAGCCCCACAGGAACACGCCAATCGCGGCGAACGACCACGCGGTCCTGGCGTCGCCGCGTACGCCGCGAACCGCGCAGCTCGCGGCCGCGAGCATGAACAGCCCGCAGTAGAGCCAGTCATCGACGACCTTCGACGTGCTGCCCGCGATCGCAAACCCGGCGTGGACGGCGACGCCGGCTGCTGCTACGGCCGCAAACGCGACGCTTGAAGGCAGGAGGTACGGCATCTCGGCTCCGCGCGGGCGGGGAGCGGGCACACGAATCGACGCCATCCTCCAGGCCTTCCGACGAACTGCGATCGATCGTACGCCCGGAATGCCTCTCCAACACGGAAGCAGACACATGTTCGGTGCCTGGTACGCTGACCATCGGCATGTTGCTCCGACGTTGACCCTGTGCCCGTTTAGGCCGAGCGCCGCCTCGGTCGCTGGTCCCTGGCCACACCGTCCTACGAGGAGCAATCTTGTTCGCAGTTGAAGTATCCGATCTCGAGAAGCGTTTCCGTCGCCGTCACGGCGGCCGCCGGAGCACGATCGCGGCCCTCGCCGACCTGTCGTTCACGATCGACCATCGCGAGTGCGTCGCGATCCTCGGTCAGAACGGGTCGGGCAAGTCCACACTCGTTCGGGCGCTGTCGACCCTGCTTCTGCCGGACGGCGGGACCGCGCGGATCTTCGGGCACGACGTCGTCCGCGACGCCGCGGCGGTGCGACGCCTCGTCAACCGAGTGTCGGTCGAGGCGTCGTTCTTCAAGCGGATGTCGGCGGTCGAAAACTTGTCTTACGCCGCTCGCTTCTATGGACTGACGCCGTCCGTCACGCGCGGGCGGATCCCCGAGATTCTCGATCGTGTCGGCTTTCCGGTGTCCCGCTCGACCGAGCCGATGGAGGATCTCAGCCGCGGCATGCAGCAGAAGGTGGCGCTCGCCCGGGCGCTGCTCACCTCGCCGGTTCTGCTGCTGCTCGACGAGCCGACGACCGGCCTTGACCCTCGCTCCAAGCGCGAGGTCCAGTCGTTCATCGAGGATTTGCGAGCGACACACGACACGACGATCCTGCTCTGCACTCACGACCTCGCCGAGGCCGAGGCGCTGGCCGAGCGGATCGGGATCCTGCATGCGGGTCGACTGCTGGCGCTCGAGCCCGCCGAAGAGCTGGTCGCGCGCTACGGGTCGAGAACGCTCGAGGACGCGTTCTTCACCGCCACCGGCGTCGCACTGGAGGAAGACGAGGAGGTAAGAGCATGAGTTCCATCACTCGCGAGGGAGGCCTGCGCACGCAGCTCATCGGACTGGGCGGCGTGATCGAGCGCAACAGCTATCTCGTCAAGCGCTATCGCTGGTGGGAGCTTGCCTTCTTCTTCTGGACGGTCGCCAACACGTTGTCGGTCGTGCTCATCGCCAAGGGCGTGCAGGCGACCGGCGGCCACCTCGACGTGGACCGCGTGACGACCTCCCTGCTGATCGGCGCCGTCATTTGGTCCTACCTCGGGATCATCTTCGAGATCCTGACCGAGACCGTCGCCTGGGAGCGGTGGGAGGGGACGATCGAATACACCTTCATGGCGCCGCTGAGGCGCGCCGTGCACCTAGGCGGCATGGGGCTGTTCGCCGTGCTCTACGGGTTGCTGCGCACGGCACTCCTGTTCGCGGTCGTCGCCCTGTTCTTCGGCCTGCACTTCGCGGAAGCGAACTTCGCCACCGCGCTGGTGCTGCTCGCGGTCGCCTCGTTCTCATTCGTCGGAGTCGGCATGGTCACCGCTGTCCTGCCGCTGATCTCACCCGAGAAGGGGGCGCAGTTCGGGTTCATCGCCCAGGGCCTCCTGCTCGTCGTCTCCGGCGTCTACTACCCGGTGTCGGTGCTCCCGCAGTGGATGCAGTGGATCGCGACGATCTCGCCGGCGACATACGCCCTGCGAGGCATCCGCTCCGCGATCCTCGACGGCTCCAGCCTCTCCGCCCAGTGGGGCAACGTGTGGCCGCTGCTTGTACTCGGCGTCGTGGCGATCCCCTTGGGATTGGCGGTGTTCCGCGCCGGCGAGCGATACGCCAAGCAGCACGGGAAGCTCAAGCGGTCGGGCTGAACGTGGCGCGGCCGGCTGTGCGCTCGGTGGCTGTCGCCTCTCAGCCCGCGGACGCTTCGCGCCCGCAGCCCTGATTGGCGGCGGCTCGGTAAACCCCGCTGGGGAAGGGAAGGGAGCGGACGCCATCGCACCGCCCAAAAAACCTGCACAGCACGACAATCTTCCGCCGGATGGCGAGGCCTGTCGTGTTATGCATGAGGAGCATGCGTAGTACGACAGGGCTCGGGTCTGGCGCCGAGGTTGTCGCGTTATGCAGATTTCCCGTGACACTCTCGCCACAAAGGCGCGGGTTTGGGCGGCGGAGCAGGCCAAACCAAGGGCTGTGGCGACCCGCGACCGCGCTCACCCACCCCCTCTCCCTGCGCCGTTTACCGAGCCACCCGCCAATCAAGGCCACCGCCCCACCGACCCACCCACAAACACGAACGGCGCCATAAAGGCGCCGTTCGACCCAACAACTGTGCTCTCGACTAGCCGATGACGATGTAACCGCCGCCACCGTAGCCGTCGCCGTAACCGCCACCGTAGCCGCCACCGTACGCGGAGCCGCCGCCGTAGCCGTACCCCGAGCCGTAGCCGTAGGGCGAGCCGCCACCGTAGCCATACCCCGAGCCCGACCCGTAGCCGGCGCCCGGATAGCCACCCGAGTAGCCGGCGCCCGGATACCCGCCGTCACTGCCGGCGCCGCCAGAGGTCGAAGTCTGCTCGCCGCCGCCTTGGAAGGCCACCGAGAACGATGAACCGTCGGAGCTGAGCGTTGACGGAGCGGCATTCGCCGATCCGTTGTACGAGACGTAGCCGTCTGAGCCGCCGTTCAGCTGAACGGGCTCGTTGGCCCAGCTCGAGTCCGAGATCGTGCCGGAGTGGCCGTTGGAGGTCGCCGACGCGTTCGTGAAGTTGACCGTCCCGAAATCAGCCAGCGGCACCGGGGTGCAGTTGCCTGACCCGTCGCACTGCGACGGTGCTTCCGCGATCCACTCGGCGCTCGAGAGGTCCGGGTCGCTCATCTGAGACGTCTTCGTCGCCGACTGCCCGGTCGTGTCGTCCGTCAGTGACATCGTGACGTTCGAGCCGCTCACCGTCACCTTGGCCGAGATGTGGTCTCCAGCTGAGATCGCGACGTTGAACCGCACGGGGGCGGCCGGAACGATCTCCCACCACGAGTAGTGACTCGCGGCGCCTGTGCCGTTGCAGTCAGACTCCGTGCCGACCTGCTCCAGGTGCTGCGAGCCCTGGCCAGAGCCGCCGAGCCCGACCCAGAAAGCGGCGTCGCCTTGGCCGGCGCTGCAGTTCGTCGATGGCTCGGTCCAGCTTCCAGAGACGCTCGTGAACTGTTTGTTTGTGTTGCCCGACGACCCCGCGACATAGCCCGACCAGTTGGCGCTGACCGCCGACTGCTCGTTCGTCGTCGCGGCCGACGCCGAAGAAGCGATCACGCCCGCGCCGGTGATGGAACCCACGATCGCGAGCGCGGAAATCAAATGCCTTCGTTTCATATGCGTTTACCCATCTGTCTTCGCCACGCGAAATGCGCGACGCGGGTGGAAATGACTGCATGACGAGGCTGCCCCCGGCCGCGAAGAGCGACTTAGGAAGTCCCTAAGAGGGCGCTAGGAACTCGTGAAGAGCTTCGTGTGAACGTCTGCCGACCGGGCGGCGCGCTACCTTCCACGCGCGGCGCGGACTGCGCCGCGTAGCCCCTTCCCGGAGGAGGAGATGAGCGTGCCCGAGCCAATTACTCGCGATGAGATCCGCGAGGTGACGTGGGCGTGGTGGCTGTTGTCGCTGCTCGGAGCTCTGAGCGTCGTTGCCGGCGCGATCGTGATCGCCAAACCGAGCCACAGCTTGGCGACGCTCGCCGTCATCGTCGGCATCTTCATCCTGCTCGACAGCATCATCGAGCTCGCGATCGCCGTGTTCTCCGAGCACAGCGGCGTCGCGGCGCTGCTCGGCGTCGTCGGGATCGTGATCGGGATCATCCTGATCCGTCACCCGACCCACAGCGTGCTCGCGATAGCGCTGCTGATCGGGATCTGGCTGATCGCGATCGGTGTGATCAGGCTGATCCGAACGCTCGGACTGCTCGAGCATCGCCTGTGGAACGTCGTCGTCGCGGTGATCGAGATCGTCGCGGGCATCGTGATCGTCTCGAGTCCCAACATCGGCTACGCCACCCTCGCCGTGCTGGTCGGACTTGGTTTCATCCTCAACGGCCTCGGCCTGCTCGGCGTTGGCTGGTCCATGTTCCGAATTAGGAGGCACCCGGAGTTCGCCGAGGGCGGATAGCGCCGCCATCCGCGCGCCCGTGACCCGGCCGGGCGCGCGGAAGCCTGCTATTGCCTGATGCGACTACTCGCGCACGGCGGCGTCTGCCTGCTGCGCGAGTTCCGTCATGAAGTCGAAGAACCCGGTCGACTGGCCGCGGAATATCCCGTCGTCCGTCAGGAACTGCAGGGCGCCCATCGCCGCGCCATCGGTCTCGGTCGGCCGGATGATCGAGACCCTCGGGAACTTGCGGCTGAGGAACACGGTCGGCTCGGGCATGATCAGGTTCGTCTGGAACAGCTCGCCGCCAAACGGAGGTGAATTGAGATCCGGGAACTCCAGCCCATTGGTCGGGTCGGTGAGCGGCGGCGCGTTGCCCGCCTTGTCGCTCCAGGTCTGAAAGTGCATCGTCTCGGTCGGCCCGATGCTCAGCAGGACCCGCAGCACCTCGGGATCCGTCACGCGTTGAGCGAGCGACGGGTAGAGGCTCGTGCCGCCCTGCTCGATCGTCGCGAAATGGAACCCGGCGGTATTGGCGATCGCCTGTAGGTGCTTTCCAGGCTTGAGGTCGCCATCGGAGCGCGGTATCGCCGGGAACGCCCCGTCCAGAAGACCGGGGACCGCTGGCGGGAAGCTGTCGCCGAAGTCCGGGTTCTTATTGCTGCTTCGATATCGCGTCCACCAGGTGGTGTCGACGGTCAGGTCCATCAAATTCGTCAACCGCTTGATCTGTTGCGCGCCGGTCGCGGTACTGCTCGGCAGCTTCCGGAACGGGCCAAGATTGACCGGGGTGCCGCCGCGGGCCGTGAGGTACGCGTTGAGGAACTTGAAGTGGGTGTGCTCGTCGTCGGTGTTGTCGTGGATGTACTGCGCCATGTCAGAATCGAGCTTCGACACGGCAGCGGTGTAGGCGGGGTTGCCGCTGCCGCCGGGGACCTCTCGGTCCTGGATGCCGGCCAACTCGTTGTACTGCTGCCAGAGGTCAGTCTCTAGGATCTCCGCCGCGGCAAGGAACCGCAGGATCGCCTCGTCTCCGGTAGTCAGCGGGCTCTGCGCCAGCGCCCGCGGGACGTTGGCGAGGATGCCGGCGCCGAGCGCGGCTGCTCCCGCCCCGGCCAGGAACGACCGGCGACTGCTCAGGGATCCGCGGCTCTGGGTCGCCGTTGACTGGTTCGAGGAAAAGGATTGATTACTCATTGTGTGACTCCGTGTCCGTTTATTGACAAACCGCTCGTTGGCACGCACCGTCAACGACGGCACTGTGAATAAGCGATCACGGCCCGCGAGCACGACTGCACGTGCCCGCACTGATTGCGCGGAGCATCGATTACCTCATCCACCCGGCCGCAGGCAGCGACCGAGTCACCATCCCCCGAGTTAGGTCGTTACTGCGTCGGACGTTTCGACGCAGTTATTCCTTCCCGGCTCAGGCCGATGATTTCTGCGGACGGCCCCGACCACCCGAGTGGATCAGGCTGACTCTTCGATCGGTCGCCGGTCCAGCCGGAAGATCGCGAGTGGCACCTCGAAGACCTTGGGATGGCCGATCCCGTGCCCCCAGTACCCATCCTCCCCTAGGCACTCGCCATGGTCACCGCAGATCACCACGATCGTGTTCTGCGGTAATGCCGCGAACAGACGCTCGAGCTCGCCGTCCAAAAACTCGATCGCCTGGACCTGATGCCAGTAGGCATCGTGGTCACGCCCGACCGGTCCCGACTCGACCGGAGGCCAGCTCATGCTCCGAGCCTGAATCCTGACCGGGCATGGTTTCGTCTTTCCCCGAAAGTCGAACGGGTCATGAGTCTCGCCGAAATTGATGAAGCCAAAGAACGGTTTGGCGGGATCGAGTTCGCGGAGGCAGTAGTCGATCTGAGCCTCGGCATCAGTGAGCATCTTGAACCGCTCAAATGACGCCGTGAGCGACGACTGGCGAAACCAGTTCATCGCGCCGGTCCCGATCGTTTGGAAACCAACGCGACGGAACCCGTCGACAGCGTCCCGGTCCGACGCGACGGTGAAGTAGGTGGACTTCTTTACCGGCGTCTCGCCCACCTCCAGCAGCCCGATCAGCTGACGCGTGAAGCGGTTGTAGTACGGCACCGGTTCTGGGACGTTGGGCAGGATGCCGACGAAAAACGATTGATGTGCCGCGTAGGTGTACGTCGCCGGCGAGTGCGCCAGCATCCAGGGCCCGAACGATTCCAGCGCCGGCGTCCTTGCATCGCAATAAGTGTCGTAGCGACAGCTGTCAAGGGTGATCATCATGAAGTTGACGTCCTTGCTTTGTCGCTTTGCCCGCTGGCGCTCCCGGCGCTCTCCCAGACCTAGCGCCTCGTAGCGTGGAACCAGCTTCTTCAGGCTCTCCTTCATCCCAACCGTCACCCGGTCCTTCTTGCAGTCCAGCCCTCACCTATGCGCATCACGTGTGGGCTCACGTCGGCACCCCGGCGTACCAGGGCACCCCACGAACAACGCGGCTGGCGCCGGGATTTGCACGACAGCAGAATGCGACGTCCGATCCTTAGACCCAGTCCCAGTGTGCCGGCTAAAGCCGCTCGAACATACCAGACGACCAAGCCGGGGCGAACGCACATCGCGTTGCCCGCCGACGGGCCAGGACATCGACAATTCGTCCGCTGAATGGGCAGATCCTCGGCAGACCCGCCCCATCCCGACGCCCAATCGACTAGATTGCCGACCCAGGAGCAGCAGTTCACCATCACGAGCTGGAGGGGACCGGATGTGGAGAGCACTGTGCCGATCGGTGATCGGCGGGGTAGTAACCGGCGCCGTGGCGCTGGCCTTCGCGGCCAGCGCCGAGGCGATCAGCAAGCCGATCACGATCGGAGCAAACACGCAGGGGGAGCCGTCACAGCCGGCGGTGGCCGTCGACTCGACCGGCACCGCGTACATCGTCTGGGACGATCAGATCGCTACCGGATCCCAGCCCGCCGACACCGTCCTGAACTTCTGCAAGGTCTCGACGGCGGCGCCGCACTGCAGCCCCGTTGAGCTGCCGATCCCGGACCCCAGCAGCGCGCTTTTCTTCGACCCGCCTTCGGTGCTCGTCAACGGCACCACGGTCCGCGTGTTCGAGGAGGTCGACGGCGCGGTCAATCAGAACGAGGACGGGATCGACGAGTGGATATCGACGGACGGGGGTGCCACCTTCACCCAGTTCCCATACTCGCTCAGCAACCCCCAGATCGGCGATACCGAGGGCACAGGACCGATGCCCGTGATCCCGCTGTTCGGCGGGAACGTCGGCTTCGGCTACGTGTCCGCCGTCCAGAACCCGGTGTTCGAGGCCAACTCGCTCACCTCCCCGCAGGACTACTCGTCCGCCACGACGCCGGCGCCCCCATCGGCGACGTTGAACCCGTCGCCCGACGACTACACGGTCGGCAACCTCGGCGGAGAGTTCGGCTCGCAGCTGACGGGCACGACCGGCATCCTCGGCGTCTTCCAGCTGATCGAGACTGGCCCGTGCCCAGCGAGCGAGGGCCTCGTCTATGCGTATGCGCCGTTGTCCGCGTCGACTACGAACGGCGAGCTCAACACGACGACGGGCCACGCGGGTAGTCCGTGGTCGCCGCTCGGCGAGGTGACGTGCAACGCAGAATCGCCCGCCGTGACGAGCGGCCCCAAGGGTCTCGGGGTGCTCGACACGAACGACACCAGCATCAGCGCGGAGAAGGTTCAGTTCCGCCGCTTCAATCCGCCGTCGACCTGGAGTGCGCCGTTCACGGTGACAGACAATGCGGGGCTCGAGCCAACCGTGTCTCAGGACAGCAGCGGCGGGATGTACGCCACGTTCCTCAACAACGACCATGGTGTCCAGCTCGCATACAGCTCGAACGCAGGCAGCAACTGGTCAGGGCCGGTCACGCTGTTCGGCATCAAGGACGAGACGGCGCCCGGCTCCCTTGCCAGCGCTGTGAACGGCGAGGGTCAGGGATGGGCGGTCTACGCTTTCCAGGGCACCGAGTACGCGCAGCCGTTCGTGAAGGCCGACGCGGGCCCGCCCGAGGACAGCCATCTCAAGCTCAAGCCGGGGTCGTTCAGGGGCCTTTCCAGCGGCGGATCGATCGCCCACAAGGCCACGAAGCACAAGACCTCGACCGTCAGCTATTTCGATACCGAGGCCGCGAAGACGACGTTCAAGGTGATCGAGTTCGAGAAGGGCTACAAGCTGGGACACGGCGCGTGCAAGGCGCTCCCGAAGCACGGGGGCACCCCCAAGCACTCGCACCCCTGCACGCGCGATGTCTCGAAGGGCGGCTTCTCCCATCAGGACACCGCCGGCTCGAACAGCTTCGACTTCAGCGGACGCGTGAGCGGACACCGGCTGCACCGCGCCAGCTACGAGCTCAAGGCGACGCCAAAGCTCGGAACGCTCACCGGCAAGACGGTTTCGGCGAAGTTCAAGATCGACTGAGGTCGTCGCCCCATTCTCGCGTCCGTCCCGACCAGGTAAGGTGCAAACCAGACAAAGTAGATCGACAATGCATCCCGAGCGGCTGGGGCGATCCGCGGAACGCCCGGCCCAGGAGGAAGGAGTCTGTCGTGAGCGACCACGAGCACAGCGGTCCCGGCTATGCGTCCCCCCAGGTTGCGCGCGAGCAGCCGCCAGAGCAGTTCGCCTACGTCGCCTCGCTATACGAGGGCACGGGAATCGAGCGACCGGACTTCGTCGCGGTCGTCGACGTCGACCCGCAGTCGGGAAGCTACGGCCAGATCGTCCACCGCACCGAGATGCCCAACGTCGGTGACGAACTGCACCACTTCGGGTGGAACGCCTGCTCGTCGGCGTGCCACTCGCAGTTGCAGCGCGACACGCTGATCGTCCCCGGGATGCGCTCATCCCGGCTTCACATCCTCGATATCTCGGAGCCACGCGCGCCCCGGATCAAGGACGTGATCGAGGGCGAGGAGATCAAGGAGAAGACCGGCTTCAGCGTGCCGCACACCGTGCACTGCATGCCCGGAGATATCGTCACCGTTTCGATGCTCGGCGACGCCGAGGGAAATCTCCCCGGCGGGTTCGCGGTGCTCGACGCCCGTGACTTCAGCGTCGCGGGACGGTGGGACCGGGAGAAGAACGGCCAGGAGTTCATGTACGACTTCTGGTACCAGCCCCGGCAGAACACCCTCGTCTCGAGCGAATGGGGCGCTCCGAACACGTTCCTGGACGGCTTCAACCCAGCCGACGTGGCCGAGGGCAACTACGGGCGGCGCTTGCACTTCTGGGACCTCGAACGGCGCGCGGTGGTCCAGACGCTTGATCTCGGCGACGAGGGGCTGATCCCGCTCGAGATCCGCTGGCAGCACGACCCCGACTCGGCTCAGGGATTCGTGGGGGCGACCCTGTCCTCAAACATCATCCGCTTCCATCGCGACAACGGTAGTTGGGGTGCGGAGAAGGTGATCGACGTCCCCAATCAGGAGCTCGAGGGCTGGCCGCTGGAGGGCGGGGTTCCCGGCCTTATCACGGACCTCGTGGTCTCGCTCGACGACCGCGACCTGTTCCTCTCCAACTGGCTGCACGGAGATCTTCGCCATTACGACGTCTCCGACCCCAGCAATCCAGTCCTGAGGTCCCAAGTTCATCTTGGCGGGCTGCTCGGCCGCGACGGTGGCCACCCGAAGGCCGCTGCGGCGCTGACCGGCGGACCGCAGATGCTCCAGAACTCGCTGGACGGCGAGCGCGTCTACGTCAGCAACTCGCTGTTCTCGACATGGGACAACCAGTTCTACCCAGATCTCAAGGGATGGCTGACAAAGCTCGACCGCCAGCCCGACGGCACCTACGCGCTCGACCCCGAGTTCTTCGTCGACTTCCACGCCGAGGCCGACGGGGCGCGTCCCCACGAGATCCATCTCCCCGGCGGCGACTGCACGACTGAGATCTTCCAGTAGCGACGGTCAGCGTGCGCGCTCTCGCGCTCGGTTGGTCCATGGACGGCCCGCTCGGCGGCGCGTTCCTCGTCGTCGTCGCCGGGGTCGCCACGACCTATCTGCTGGCGGCGCGGGTCGGCTCCCAGCGCGACCGCCGCCACCGACGCTGGCCCCGCGATCGCAGCTTCTGCTTTCTCGCGGGGCTCGCCGTCCTGGTCGTCGACCTGTACTCCGGGATCGGGACGGAGGCCGACTCGAAGCTGTCGGTTCACATGGTCGAGCACATGGTCATGTGGGTGGTCGTCGCGCCTCTGCTCGTCGCGGGAGCGCCGGTCCGGCTGGCCTTGTTCGCGCTTCGCCGCGATGGTCGCCGGAGGCTCGCGGGCGCACTTCGCTCCCGGCCCGTGTCCGCGCTGACCGCACCGGTCGGCTCGGTGGCGCTCTTCTCGGCCGTGATCGTGCTCACGCACCTTCCGGCCGTCTACGGCCTGACCCTGCGTAACGACAACGCGCACGAGGCCGAGCACGCCCTGTACCTGTTGACGGCGATGGTGATGTGGGCGCCGATCCTCGGCGTCGACCCGCTACCGCGCCGCCGCGGGCCCCTCGGGCAACTCGCGTGCATGGCCGCCTGCATGCTGGTGATGACCGGCGTCGCCGTGTGGCTCGGAACCGCGTCCGAGCCCGTTTACCAGCACTACGTCGGCACGCTCGGCGCCTCGGCTCTGAAAGACCAGCGCCTCGCCGCGACGATCATGTGGGCGGGTGGGCTGCCTGCGTTGGCGGTCCCGCTCCTGGCCCGCACACGCGGCGCAATCACGCGCCGGCGCCGTCCGCCTCAGCTTCGCGCTCGTCGGGGGCAGCCGCGCCACCGGCGGGGCGAGGCTCCAGCGTGAGGACCGCGATCGAAATGTCGTGTCGCGTGTCGATCCCGCTCACGAACGCCACCGTGCGGCGGCCGAGCGCCCGCTCCACGACCGCGCGGAACTCCTCCTCGAGGGCGTACTGCAAGAACATCCGTGCGTCGCGCAGCCGGCCGTGCTCCCCCATCGCTGCGAGGTTGCGCTCGACGACCGTCATGCTGTCCTCCAGCACGAAGACGAGCGTGTCAGGGCCGGCGAACTGAGCGCGGGCCTTAGTCGGACCGCGGCCGAACGCATCCTTGTAGAGGCGCACGACCGCGTTTGACATCTGCAGCAGGACGCTCCCGCTCCGGCCACTCTCCCCCGAAGAGTCAGCTCCGGATGACAGCGACACCGCCTCATCGGCCGACGCTGGCGGTCTCGTTGGCGGCGCGCTCATCGATGGTCCCGTTACAAAGCCTGCGCGTAACCGCTCGCGTCTGATCGCAGATCGGCGCGCAAACGATCACGCATTGTCCCACCCGGTTGTAGGGGGTGGGGGTAAAGGGGTCCCGTCGACCGTTAGGCCGGGGTGGCGCTGGGCTCTCGGGCGGGGGCCTCTCTCAGGAGCTCGCGCGCCAGTCGCGTCAGCAGGCCCGCCAGGTCCTGGTTCTGATCGGGAGCCCAGCCGTCGCACAGTTCCGCGAGCGCCGCACGGCGGGCGGCTACGAGCCGCTCCGCGATCTGCTCGCCCTCGGGCGTGACCTCGCGCGCCCCCTGCTCGCCGTCCGGCTGCGGCCGTTCGAGCACCAGTCCCCGCTCGCGCAGCTCCGAGAGCGCGTTCCACCCAAGGTCGACGGGAACGTCGTAGCTCGTGCACAGCGCTTCGATGTCCGCCGTTGGATCGTCACGCAACCGGACGAGCAACCAGCAAGCCGCCGCCGACAGATCCACGCCGGCGCGGCGTGCGAGTACCTCGACGGCACGTCGCCGATCCTCGCGCCCGATGGCGACGGTGAGCGCCCGCGCCGCCTCGGCGAGCGAGTCGCCCTGCTTGGGGACCGCGAAACTCTCGCCCACTCCGCTGCCGGCGGCCACCGTCTCGCGCAGCGGCCGCTGCTCGAGCACCCAGCTGATGAGGAAGGCAAACGCTGACACGCACGCCGCCACGACGAACACTGTCGAGAGGGCGTTCGTGAAAGCGTGGATGTAGGAGGCGTGGATGGATGGGGGCAGCCTCGCCAGCGCCGCCGGGTTGGCGTGGGCAAGACTCCCCCCGAGCTCCTTCGTCGCTGATGCCGGCAGGACCGAAGCGAGTTCGGATGCCAGACGGTTGCTGAAGATCGAGCCGAGCACGGCGGTTCCGACCGACCCGCCGATCGAGCGAAACAGCGTCGCGCCGGACGTGGCGACGCCGAGGTCCTTGTAGTCGACGGCGTTCTGAACCGCGAGCACCAGCACCTGCATCACGGAGCCGAGACCCAGCCCGAGTACGAACATATCCGCCGACGCCTGCAGCTTGGTCGTGTGCGAGTTCATCCCCGACAGCAGCAGCAGGCCGATCGTCATCACCGCCGTCCCGAGGATCGGGAATATCTTGTAGCGCCCGGTGCGGCTGATGATCTGTCCCGAGACGATCGAGGTCACGAGTAGACCGGCTATCAAGGGCAGGAGCTGGAGGCCCGAGCCGGTGGGGCTCGCGCCGTTGACGACCTGAAGGAACAGCGGCAGATAGGTGACCGAGCCAAACAGCGCGAATCCCACGATCAAGCCGATCGCGCTCGCGATGGTGAACACCCGATTCTTGAAAAGCCGTGGCGGCAGCACGGGTTCCGCAGCCCGCCGCTCGACCGCGACGAAGAGAACGAGCAAGACCACGCCCACGACCGCGAGGACGACGATGAACGGCGATCCCCACTTGTAGCTCGTCCCGCCGAGCGTCAGCGTCAACACGATCGCGCTCAAACATGCCGCGAGCAGGGCTGCCCCGAGGTAGTCGATGCGGTGGTGGGCCTGCTCGCGCACCGTGGGCAGCGTGGCCGCGAGCACCGCGAACGCCAACACGCCGATCGGCAGGTTGACGTAGAAGATCCACCGCCAGGAGAGGTTCGAGGTGAAGAACCCTCCGAGCAACGGACCGATCACGCTGGCCACGCCGAACACAGCACCGAAGTAGCCCTGGTACTTGCCTCGCTCGCGGGGCGGAACGACATCGCCGATCGCTGCCATCGTCGAGACGAGCAGCCCGCCCCCGCCGAGCCCTTGGAGGGCACGGAACGCGATCAGCATCGTCAGGCTCTGGGCGGCGCCGCACAACGCCGAGCCGATGAGAAAGACCACGAGCGCGACCTGCAGGACGATCTTCCGGCCGTAGAGATCGCCTAGCTTTCCGTAGATCGGCGTGACCGCCGTCTGAGCCAGCAGGTACGCCGTCACGACCCAGGAGATGTGGTTCAGCCCGCCGAGGTCGCCGACGATCGTCGGCAGGGCGGTCGACACGATCGTCTGATCGAGGGCCGCCATCAGCAGCACGAGCATCAGCCCCGCAAAGACGACCGTCACACTGTGATGCTGCTCTTCGGGCGCCGTCGCCGGACCCGGACGGACGCCGGCACTCCCCGTTACCTGCGAACCGTCGGTCGCGTCAGCAGTCATCGAGCCCCACAATGGTAAGCGCGGCGCCACAGCGGCAGGTGCGCGGCACGGGCCTCCCGTCGTATACGGTCCCGCAGGTGCTCGGCTTACCCGATCGCGTGACTGCGTGCCTGTTTGATCTCGACGGCGTGTTGACTCAGACCGCCAAGGTGCACGCGGCCGCCTGGAAGCAGACGTTCGACAACTTCCTGCGGCGTCGCGCCGCGGAGCGCGGCGAGGAGTTCGTTCCGTTCGATCTCGGCACCGACTACGACAAGTACGTCGACGGCAAGCCTCGCTACGACGGGGTCCGCTCGTTCCTCGAGTCACGCGGCATCGAGCTGCAGCAAGGCAGCCCGGCCGATCCTGCGAGCGACGAGACGATCGACGGCTTGGGAAATCGCAAGAACAAGCTCGTCCTCGAGATGATTCGCGACCAGGGGGTGGAGCCCTACGAGGGATCGGTCCGCTACGTGCGCGCCGCCATCGACGCCGGTTTGCGCCGTGCCGTCGTCTCGTCGAGCACGAACACGCGCGATGTCTTGAAAGCCGCGGGGATCAGCGACATGTTCGAGGAGATCGTCGACGGCGTCGTCGCCGAGGAGCAGCACCTCAACGGCAAGCCCGCGCCCGACACGTACCTTGCCGGCGCCCGCGCGCTCGCCGTGGCGCCAGCCCAGGCGGCGGTGTTCGAGGACGCGCTCGCCGGTGTCGAGGCCGGCCGTGCCGGACACTTCGGCATCGTGGTCGGAGTCGATCGAGTGGGTCAGGCACAGGCGCTGAAAGTGCATGGAGCCGATGTCGTCGTCCGCGACCTGGCCGAACTGCTGGACGCCAAATGATCCAGCATCCCTCATTCAGCGTCGAGCCCTGGGCCGTCCGGGAAACCGAGCTGCATGTCGACGCGCTGGCCCAGACGGAGTCGGTGCTGGCGCTGGCCAACGGTCACATCGGACTGCGCGGAAACCTCGACGAGGGTGAGCCCTACGGACTCCCGGGCACCTATCTGAACGGCGTCTACGAACTGCGCCCGCTCCCATATGCCGAGGCTGGCTACGGGAACCCGGAATCGAGCCAGACCGTCGTCAACGTCACCAACGGAAAGATCATCCGGCTGCTCGTCGACGACGAGCCGTTTGACGTTCGTTACGGCGAGCTGCGCAAGCATGAGCGGGTGCTGGATCTCCGCGCCGGCGTCCTGCGCCGCACCGCGGAATGGGTATCACCGACCGGACGGCCGGTACGAGTCTCGTCGACCCGGCTGGTCTCGTTCTCGCAGAGGGCGATCGCGGCGATCTGCTACGACGTCGAGCCGCTCGACGGCCCGACGCGGCTCGTCGTCCAATCCGAGCTCGTCACCAACGAGCAACTGCCGCACGGCGGCAACGATCCACGTGCGTCTACGTCACTCGGCGAGGCGCTGCAATCGGAGTTCCACGGTCACTTTGAGCGCGGCGCTGTGCTCGGCCATTCGACGAAAGCCAGCCGGTTGAAGATGGCGGTCGCGATGGACCACACGATCGATGGCCCCGATGACCCGGACGTCTCCGTGGAGAGCTACGAAGATCTCGCGCGCATGATGGTGGCCGCCGACGTGCCGAAGGGACAGCGACTGCGCGTCGTCAAGTTCCTGAGCTACGGGTGGTCGCGCCGCCGTTCGCTCGACGCGATTCGAGACCAGGTTCGCGCCGCGCTGGCCGAGGCGCTCCACACGGGCTGGGAGGGGCTGCTCACCGTGCAGCGCTCATACCTCGACGATTTCTGGGATCGAGCCGACGTGGAGATCGACGGTGATGCCGAGCTTCAGCAGGCGGTCCGCTTCGCGCTGTTTCACCTGCTTCAGTCGGGAGCACGCGCGGAGCGCCGGGCGATCGCCGCGAAAGGGCTCACGGGTCCGGGCTACGACGGCCACACCTTCTGGGACACCGAGGCGTTCGTGCTTCCGGTCCTGACCTACACCGTGCCGCACGCCGTCCGCGACGGTCTGCGCTGGCGCCACTCCACGCTCAGACTCGCCCGCGAGCGCGCGCGGGAGCTGTGTCTCAACGGCTCGGCGTTCCCCTGGCGCACGATCCACGGCGAGGAATGCTCGGGGTACTGGCCCGCGGGAACGGCAGCGTTCCACAACAACGCCGCCATCGCGGACGCCGTCGTCCGCTACCAGGCAGCCAGCGAGGACGAGGAGTTCGACAAGCGCGTCGGTTTCGAGCTGCTGGTCGAGACCGCCCGCATGTGGCGCTCGCTGGGCCACCACGACGCGCAGGGCCGCTTCCGGATAGACGGCGTAACCGGCCCCGACGAATACAGCGCGATCGCCGACAACAACGTCTATACGAACCTGATGGCCGAGCGGAACCTGCGCGAGGCGTTCCTCGCCACCGAGCGGCACAAGCAGGCGGCGGCCGACCTGGGCGTCGATCCCGAGGAGAGCGCCGGCTGGCGCGACGCGGCGAAGGCGATGCTGATCCCCTACGACACGGAGCGCGGCGTCCACCCGCAGGCCGAGTCGTTCACCCAGCACGCGGTGTGGGACTTCGCGGGCACCTCCGAGGACGACTATCCACTGCTGCTGCACTTCCCCTACTTTCAGCTGTATCGCAAGCAGGTCGTCAAGCAGGCCGATCTGGTCCTGGCCCTGCACGTCCGCGGGGATGCCTTCACCGACGAGCAGAAGGTGAGCGACTTTGCCTATTACGAGGCGCTCACCGTTCGCGACTCCTCACTGTCGGCCTGCACCCAGGCCGTCGTGGCGGCTGAGGTCGGCCAACTGGAACTCGCCTACGACTACTTGTCGGAGGCTGCCCTGATCGACCTCGGCGACCTACAGCACAACACGCGCGACGGACTGCACATCGCCTCGCTCGCGGGAACGTGGATCGGCGCCGTCGCGGGGTTCGGTGGCTTGCGGGACCATGACGGCAGCCTGACCTTCGCCCCCCGTCTCCCCCATGCGCTCACCCGCCTCGCCTTCCGTCTCATCTATCGAGGTCGGCGACTGCTCGTCACGGTCGTTCCTGACGAGGCGACCTACTCGCTGCTCGAGGGCGAGTCGCTGGAGATCGCTCACCACGGCACGAAGGTCACCGTAGAGGCCGGAAAGCCGCTGAAGCGTCCGATCCCGGCACCGCCCAAGCACGAGACACCGACCCAGCCGCACGGGCGGGCGCCGGCGCGCCGCAGGCCATCGAAGTGAACGGCGAGCATCGGCCGCCATCGGGCGGGTACGATCGCGGTCAGTGGACGAGTCGCCGATAACGACCTGGCTCGAGGCCGTCGACAAGCTTGACGTGGACGCCGCGACGGCGATGTTCTCGGCCGATGCCCACCTGCTGACGGCAGACGGGCGGCGCGCTGCCGGAATCGACGCCGTGCGCGACCTGCTCGCCGATTACCTCTCGGTCCTTCGCTCGACCAGCCATCGCGTCACCGCGCAATGGCACGAGGACAACGTGTGGATCGCGGAAGTCGAGGCGAACTACGAGCTCAGGGACTACCTCGAGCTGAAGGCGCTCCCCCGCGCTTTCTTCATCCGCGAAGGGCCGCAGGGCATCTCACAAATGCACGTCTACGGCGCGCACGAGCACTCGCTCGACGAGCATCCGAGCGACGAGGGGGGCATGTGGATCGGCGAGCGCTGGATACCGCCGCTCTGACCTGCTCTCCAAGCATGAAACCACCAGAGCAGACAGTCTCGCCCGCAGTGATCGGCTGGATGCCGGTACACGGCGCGATCTTGCGCGCCGCTGCCCGCTTCCGCGCCACGGGCCGCCGGCTCGTGCTGCTGAACGAATCGCGAGTAATCGAGCGGCTGTTTGAGCTCGCGGGCGTCGATGATGAGGTCGAGTTCGTCTCGCGCAGCGGCGCCCTGCGGGCGCTCGCCCCCGCGTGATCAGCGCCGAGACGCGGATCCCGCCTCTGTCCCCACCGCCTCTGAACCGTCGTCGCCTTCGCCGATCAGCGCCAGGCTCTCCGGGTGGGCGAGGACCTCGACGGCACGATTCGTGAGCAACCAGCGGTCGCTGCCCTCGCGCGTCAGCAGCCCTGCCCGCGCGAGTCGCTGGAGCGCGATCGTCACCGACGGACGGTGACTTCCGACCAGTGTGGCCAGCACCTCGTGGGTGAGCGGTAAGGTGACTTGAACGCCATCCGGCCCCACGCGTCCCCACCGTTCGGCGAGCAGCCAGAACAGCATCAACAGGCGCGGGTGGGTCCGCGGCAGATGTGTCACCGCTTGGCTCAGCGCGAGGTAGCGGGCTCGCTGGGCGACGCGGCCGACGAGCGCGCTCGTGATGCTTGGCCACCGCGAGGTCCTCAGCGCAAACGCGGTGTCCAGGATCGCGAGCCGCGCCGGCCGGAGCACCAGCCACGACACAGAGATCGGCAGCGGGTTGTAATCGCCGTCTGAGTCCCACGGCCGAATCAGGTCTCCGGGGCCGAACAGCTCGCAACCCGATCGCTGGCCCACCGTCACCCTGCGGATCATCAGCCCCTCGAGCACGAACAGGCCGAGCCAGCCCGGCTCCCCAGCCTCGACGAGGGGGCCCGGGTCCCAGTCGGGACCGTCGACGTCGATGACCTGGGCCATCGAGCAGCTACGCGCCGACTCCAATTCGCGCGCATCGAGCGCGGCCGCGAGATCTGGATCCGCATCCAACACCACGACGCTCCGATGCCCGTGACCGAGGCCTTTCATCCTCGTTCTGAAGGTACTCGCCTCTACTCCGAGTCGTCCGGCTCCTGGCCTCGCGTCATCTCGGCGAGGATCCGCGGGCTGTCGATGATCACCCGGCGCTGGCGCAGCCGGGTCAGGAGCGGCTCCTGACCGCTGAAACCGACGATCGTCGCGGCTGCCGCACGGCAGGTGATCGTCAACGGCTCGATCTCCATGTCGGTGAGTTGCCCGTCGACCTCCAATCGAGCGCCGCCGTACCGCGTCGCGGCGATCAGGAGAACCTCCGCGCTCGACCCGACCACCAGCGGCGGGCAGGATCCGCCGTGCGCCGTGAGCGGGGTGACCACGAAAGCGTCGGCGTCGGCGCTCAGCAGCGGACCGCCGGCGGCGAACCCATAGGCGCTCGAGCCCGACGGTGTGCTGACGATGCATCCGTCGCCGACGAACTCGACGAACAGCGCTCCGTCCACCACCACCGTGATCCCGATCTGGCCCTGGCCCGCTCGGACGATCGCGAGGTCGTTCAGAGCGAAGAGCCCGTCGCCCTGGACCCGAGCGACGTCGAGTGCCGGGAGGCGGTGCCCAGTCCAGTCACCGTCCCGGAAGCGGTCAAGCGCGTCGGCGACCGTGCCGGCCGGAATCGCCGTCAGCACCCCCAGGCTGCCGCAGGCTATGCCCAGCACCGGGCGCCCCACCACGGCCGCCGCCCGGAGCGCCGCCAGCATTGTCCCGTCGCCGCCGATCGAGACGATCAGATCGCAGTCGCCGGCGGCGCCAGGGTTCGCGACCGGGGGCTGCCGGAACCCGGCGCGAACCTGAACCAGCTCGATCGAGTGCTGGGCCACCCAGTCCCGGAGCGCTTGGAGCGGGCGCTCGACCGCCCTGCTCGGGTGAACCACGACTCCGACACGCGCGAGCATCGTGGCTATGACGTCACCGCCGCGCGTGCTCGCGCCGCCCGGACCTCGGAGGACAGCGTGGCGATGTCGTAGGCGCCGTAGTGACGGAGCCCATTGATGAAGAACGTCGGCGTCCCGGAGACGCCGCTCTGGTCCGCCGACTCGACGTCCTCGATCACGTGCCCGGCCCCCTTGCGCTTCCTCAGGTGCTCCTTGAACTTCTCGGCGTCAAGCCCGAGCTCCTCGGCATATCCCATGAGATCGCGACCCGACAGCGCATCCTGGTGCTCGAGCAGGAGGTCGTGCATCTCCCAGAAACTCCCCTGGGCGGCGGCGGCTTCGGATCCCTCCGCGGCGAGCTGTGCGTTCGGATGGACGTCGTTCAGCGGCAGGTGGCGCCAGACGTATCGGACGTCGCCGAAGTCGGCGAGCAGCTCGCGGATGATCGGCTCGGCCTGGCCGCAGTAGGGGCATTCGAAATCGCCGTACTCGACGACGGTTACCGGCGCCCGCGCCGGACCGCGGATGTGGTCTCGCTCGTCGTCGACTGGAACCGCGAGGTCCACGATCGCCTCGCCGCTGCCGAGCAGCGCCACCAGGCGAAGCCGCTTCGGAAGCATCTGCGTGACGCGGAGCACCAGCGACGTGAGCACCGATGCGCAGAGCGCGGCGCTGAGCACGCCCAGCTTGGCCTCTTCGAGCTCCCGGCCCTTGAACGCGAGCGTCGCGATCAGGATCGAAACGGTGAAACCGATCCCCGCGATCGCGGCCCCGCCGAGAACCGACGCCCAACCTACCGGCGGCCGGATCCGGCCGCGGCTTACCCGCGTGACGAGCCACGTCGAGCCCGCGATTCCGACCGGTTTGCCGACCACGTAGCCGACGATGATCCCAAGCGTGATCGGAGAGGTATAGGCGGTCGACAGGAAGCTGCCGTTGATCACGATCCCGGCGTTCGCCAGTGCGAACAGCGGCACGATCACGTAGCTCGTGAACGGGTGGAAAAGCTGCTGGTAGCGCTCGTTTGGTGAGATGGCCGACCGCAGCCCGGCGCGCGCGCTCTGCGCCAGCTCTGACGTCGGCTGCTCCCGGAACATTCGGAACAGGTCCGTGGCGCGCTCGAGGTCACCGCGTGCGGCCGGATAGGCGATCGTCAGCAACCCCATGGTCAATCCGACGACGACCGGATCGATGCCCGACTTCAAGAAGGCGACCCACGCCGTGGCGCCGAGCACCGCGTACACGGTGCCGTTGTGGATCCGGCGCGCGCGGACGATGAGGACGAGTGCGAACACCGAGAGCCCGACGGCCAGCGCGACGATCTGAACCGCGCCGCTGTAGACGACGACGATGACGACGAGCGCCAGGAGATCATCGGCGACCGACACCGTCAGGATGAACGCCCGCAGGCTGTCCGGGAAGCGTCTGCCGACGAGCGCGAGCATCCCCAGCGCGAACGCGGTGTCGGTCGACATGGCCGTTCCCCACCCGTGCGTGGATGAGTGGCCGGCGTTGATGGCCAGGAAGATCAGGACCGGAATCAACATCCCCCCTAGGCCGGCGACGACCGGGAGCACGAGCCGGCGGCGATCTCGAAGCTCGCCGAGGTCGAACTCGCGTCGCGCCTCGAGTCCGACGACGAAGAAGAAGAACGTCATCAGGCCCGCGTTGACCCACTGACGGAGATCCTGCGTGACCCCGCTCCCGCCGATCGTGATCGAAAGCACTGCGTTCCAGACGCGTTCGTACGAGGCCTGGTCGATGTTCACCCAGGCAAGCGCGGCGAGCGTGGCCCCCAAGAGGATCGCGGCGCTGCCGGTCTCGGTGCGCAGAAAGTCGCGCAGCGGAGCCTCGAGGTTGCGCGCCCACGCGGTTCGCGCCGTGAACGGCCTGGCGGTGATGGTCGCGTCGGTCATCGCCCGGCGGCTACCACGTGTCCACGAACCGCCGCACCGGCCGTCGGGTTCGATTGCTCGCCGCCGCCAGCGTCGCCGCGATCACCGTCCGAGTCTCCGCGGGGTCGATCACGTCGTCGAGCTCGAACATCATCGCGGCGTTGATCGCCTTGGCGTTTTTCTGGGCCGCGGCCGTCACCTCGCGTACGCGCTGCTCTCGGGCGTCCTCATCCTCGATCGCCTCGAGCTCCTTTCGCAACCCCAGCCGGACCGCGCCTTCTAGCCCCATGGGACCGAGATGGGCCGAGGGCCAGGCAACCGTGAGCAGCGGCTCGTGCAGGCTCCCGGCCGTCATCGCCTGCGCCCCCAATCCGTAGCCACGCCGCAGAATGACCGCGACGAACGGGACACGCAGCGCCGCCCCGGCCACGAGCAGCCGCGAAGTGTGGCGTACGAGGCCGGTCGCCTCGGCCTCCGGCCCGACCATCATTCCGGGGGTGTCGACCAGCGAGATCACGGGCAGGCCGAACGCGTCGCAGAGTTGCAGGAAACGCGCGGCCTTGTCCCCGGCGTCGCTGGTGATCGCCCCCGCCATGTACATCGTGTTGTTCGCGATGAAGCCGACCGCCCGACCCTCGATCCGGGCGAGGGCGGTCACCATCTCGGGCGCGAATCGCGCACGCAGGAACGTGGCCGAGCCGTCGTCGCTCAGGGTCTCGATGATCGGCTCGACTCGGTACGCGCGCCGCTGGCGTTCCGGGACGAGGTCCCGCAATCGGCTCAGGTCCTGGGCTGGCCCCGGGTCGACGTCGCCCTGGAAGTAGCCCAGCAGCCGTTTCGTCACCGCTACCGCCTCCCGCTCGTCGCCGACCACGACATCGACGACGCCGTTAGGTGCCTGGATCTCGATCGGTCCGACGGCGTCCGGGTCGACGTCACCGAGGCCGCCGCCGGCGATCATCGCCGGTCCCCCCATCCCGATCGAAACGTTCTCGGTGGCGACGATCAGATCCGAGCATCCGGCGATCACCGCGTTGCCCGCGAAGCATCGGCCGGCGACGACAGCGATCCTGGGAACGAGCCCGGAGAGGCGCGCCCACAGCGCGAACGCCCGGGTGTCGAGCGCCGAGACGACTGGGTAGTCCGTGTCTCCGGGTCGCCCTCCCCCGCCCTCGGCGAAGAACACGGTCGGCAACCTCATCCGCTCGATCAGCTCGAACAGCCGGTCCTTCTTGCGGTGACCGAGCGCGCCCTGGGTACCGGCGAGCACTGTGTAGTCGTAGGAGAGCACGGCGCAAGCGCCCCGGTCCCCAAACTGATCCCCGTTGACTCGAGCGGTGCCGCCGACCAGGCCGTCAGCCGGCGTGCGCTCGATCAGGTCGCGCAAATCGCGGCGGGCACGCTGGGCGGCGATGGCAAACCGCCCGTACTCGACGAATGTGCCGGGGTCCACGAGGTCGGCGATGTTCTCGCGCGCTGTTCGTCCTCCGCCGGCGTGCCGCCGGCCGACGGCCTCGGTGCGAGCGGCGTCCTCGGTCAGCGCCCGCCGCTTCAGAACCTCGGCCAGGTCCGTCTGCCCTGTGATCGCGTCGTCCGCCTGCACCAGATCGATTAAATCCGGCGGAGGGTGCGAGGCGCGTTCAGCTCGCGGTCGCGCCGCCGGCTTCGCGTGTCGGCCGGCCCGGCGGAGCCGTCGAGCCCCTAACCACCAGCGTCGGCTCGAGCAGGATTTCTCGAGCTCGGCCGAGGTCGCCCGATAGCCGCTTGAGCAGCAAGTCCGCGGCGACGCTCCCTATCTCCCGCTGCGGGACGCGCACCGTCGTCAACGGCGGTTGCAGATGAGCCACGAGGGGCATGTCGTTGAAACCGACGATCGAGACATCGGCTGGGCACCGCAGTCCGCACGCCTGCAGAACGTCGAAGCAGCCGATCGCCAGCAGATCGTTGGCCGCGACGATCGCCGTCGGGTCGCGACCGTCTTCGAGCAACTCCGAACACAACCTCGCTCCCTCGTGCTCGCAGTAACGGTCGCTGAACTTGATCTGGTCCTCGGACACCTTCAGACCGACCTCGGCCATCGCGCCGACGAAGCCGAGATGGCGGCGCTGTCCCGTCGGTGTGTTCTGTGGTCCGGCGATGTGTCCGATTCGCCGATGGCCGAGGCCGGCGACGTGCTCGACAGCAAGCCGGATCCCGCGGCGGTCATCGACGGCTACGGCGGGCACCGTTCCGTCCTCGACGCTGCGGTTGACCAGCACGAGCGGCGTCCCGCGGGCGCCGACGTTCGCGACCAGTTCGTGGTCGAGCCGCGCGGTGGCGGCAATGAACCCATCGACCTGGCGGGC
Organism: uncultured Solirubrobacterales bacterium; assembly: GCA_963810015.1. Taxonomy (GTDB): domain Bacteria; phylum Actinomycetota; class Thermoleophilia; order Solirubrobacterales; family Solirubrobacteraceae; genus Palsa-465. The sequence goes on along the minus strand of CAWEMC010000017.1, from coordinate 54,088 downwards.
GTGCATCGCCTCGAGATGACTGCGTTCGCGGTCGGCGTCGTTGTCCGTGTTGGCGATCAGGGCCGTGTAACCGTCCTCGTCCAGGCGATCCTCTATCCCTCTCAGGATCGGCGGGAACACGGGGTTCGTGATGTCGGGGACCAGCACCCCGATCGTGTACGACCGGTTCGTCTTCAGCCCGCGGGCGATGGGGTTCGGACGGTAATCGAGATCCTCCGCGGCACGGAGGACGCGCTCCGCCGTCTCCTCGTTCACGAGGCCTCGGGTCTCGGGGTTCAGCGCGCGGGAAACCGTGCCCGGATGGACGTTGGCCAGACGAGCGACATCCCGGATCGTGACCGTGCTTCGCATCCGGGCCATTATTGACTGCCGACGACGTGCCTGCGTCCGCCCCATCGCCCCGCCAGAACGCTCGGAGGCGCCCGGCAGCTCAGACGGTGAGGACCGCCGGCTGGAGCTCGTGGGCGATTCGCCCGACCGCGCTGTTGAGTGCCCCGGCGGCCAACAGCGCGTCCGTGGCCCGGGCGAGCACGCGGCCCATCACCCCGCGTCCCGATACCTCCACACGCGCCCGTACCTCGCTGCCGCGATCCACGGCCCGGGTCACGTATTCGACGTCGATGTGGATCGGCCCGTCCGCGGCCAGCGCGAGGCGGCCCTCCTCCGCCTCCGCGATCTCGACCTCGAACTCGAGGCTGCGGCCGGCGAGCATCCCGCACACGCGCACCGTGTCCCCCGAGTGGAGCCGATCGTCGTTGAAGTCGACGAGCTCGAACGGGATCGGCGCCCACCGAGCGATGGCGTCCGGGCACGTCAGCATGCCCATGACCTCGTCAGGAAGTCCGGGCGTCTGCGCTTGTGCGATCCAGGTTCCCATCTCTCCTCGCTTCGCGTCCGAACCGCTGGTCGCGGCTCGATGGCAATCATGATCGTTGGGGAGATTGGGTTGATGTGACGTATGTCGCAAGACTCGCCTAGCCGTCAGCCAGCCGGCGCAGGACGTCGACGGCGTCGGCCAACAGCTCCTGCTCCTTGGGCGAGAGGTCGCTCGCGATCGCCTGGGCGAGCCAACCCTCGCGCCGGCGGCGATCGGCCTCGAGCTCCTCATGTCCACGCTGGGTCAGCTGGACGAGGGCGCGACGGCGATCCGCCGGGTCCGGGCTGCGCGTCACGTACCCATCGGCCTCGAGATCCCCGACCGTCTGCGCCATCGACTGCGGCCGGACCCGCTCCACCACCGCCAGGTCGCTGACGCTTTGAGGACCTCCTCGGTCGAGCCGCCCCAGCACGGCGCCCTGGGAGAGCGGGAAGCCGTGCTCGGCGCGCAGCCGCCGAGTCAGCTGCCCGATGACGACGCGCAGCTGGCTTGCGACGAGTGCTGGATCTGTCTTGGTGGGCACGCCTGAGGCTCCGATAACGCACAGGCAACCTGAACAGTTTGCCTGTCTATATTATGGTCGCAGTGAACGAACGCTACAAGTGGATCGCGCTCTCGAACACGACGCTCGCGGTCCTGCTCGCGACGCTCGACCTGTCGATCACTCTGATTGCGATGCCGGACATCTTCCGCGGCATCCACCTGGACCCGCTTCTCCCGGCCAACAGCTTGTACCTACTGTGGATGATCCTCGGCTACATGGTCGTCGGCAGCGTCCTGATCGTCAGCCTCGGTCGGCTCGGCGACATGTTCGGCCGGGTGCGGATCTACAACCTCGGCTTCGTCATCTACACCGCGGCTTCAGTGCTGTTGACGGTCGACTGAATGACCGGCCGCGCCGGCGCCACCTACCTGATCGTGTTCCGGATCGTCCAAGGGGTGGGCGGCGCGTGCCTGATGGCCAACGCGGCCGCAATCCTGACCGACGCGTTTCCCGTCAACCAGCGGGGCATGGCGCTGGGCATCAACAACATCGTCGGCGTCAGCGGAATGTTCGTCGGGCTGGTGCTCGGCGGCCTGCTCGCGCCGATCAACTGGCGATTGGTGTTCCTGATCTCGGTCCCCGTTGGGCTGTTCGGGACGGTATGGGCGTACCTCAAGCTCAAGGAGATCAGCGAGCCGAGACGGACCCGCGTCGACTGGTGGGGGAACGTGACGTTCGCGCTCGGGCTCGTCCTATTGATGGTGGCCGTCACCTACGGAATCCGGCCCTACGGGACCCACAACACCGGGTGGATGAGCCCGCGCGTGATCATGCTCCTGGTCACCGGAGTCGGCTTCTTGATCGCGTTCGTGTTCGTGGAGCGGCGCGTCAAGGACCCGATGTTCCAGCTGCCGCTGTTCCGGATCCGGGCGTTCACGTTCGGGACCCTGTCCACGTTCCTCGCGGCGTTGGCCCGGGGTGGCCTGATGTTCATGCTGATCATCTGGCTCCAGGGCATCTGGCTGCCCCTGCACGGGTTCGACTTCGCCAAGACTCCGCTCTGGGCCGGGATCTACATCCTCCCGCTGACGGTCGGGATGCTGGCCGCCGGGCCCGTTTCGGGCTTTCTCTCTGACCGTCAGGGCGCGCGCGCGTTCGCGACCGGCGGGATGATCGGGGCGGCGATCAGCTTTGCGCTGCTGCTGCTGTTGCCGATCGACTTCTCCTACCCCGTGTTCGCTGTCGTGCTCGCGCTCAACGGGATCTCGATGGGCATGTTCGCGTCACCCAACCGCGCCGCCGTCATGAACAGCCTCCCCCGCGCCCACCGCGGCGCCGGCGGCGGCATGAACCAGACGTTTCAGAACTCGGCCCAGGTCGTGTCGATCGGGGTGTTCTTCACGCTCATGATCGCCGGGCTGTCGGCGACGCTCCCGCACGCGATGAGCACGGGCCTGCAGGCGCACGGAGTTCCGGCCGCGGCCGCCGTCCGCGCGGCACACCTCCCTCCCGTGTCGATCCTGTTCGCGGCATTTCTCGGCTACAACCCGCTCCAGCATCTCCTTGGAGCTCACGTGCTCTCCGGTCTGGCAGCACACAACCAGGCGCTGATCACCGGGCGAATGTTCTTTCCGCATCTGATCGCGAGTGCGTTCCACGACGGGCTGCACGAGGCGTTTGCGTTCGCGATCATCGTCTGCCTCATCGCGGCGGCGGCGTCGCTGCTCCGGGGGGGCCGTTACGAGCACGCCGACGAACCCGCGGTCGCGAGCACGGCGGCCGCGCGGCGCGCGACACTGGCGCCGGCGCAAGCCGCCCCGGCGACGGCAGCGACACACCTTCGAGCAACCCGACGTGAGGAGCAGCATGCAAGTTGAGTGGTATGGCCAATCCGCCTTCCGGCTTACCGACGGTGAGACCACGGTGTTCATCGATCCGTTCGGCGATCTCTCGCCAATGGCCGAACGCGGCATGAAGTTCGACTACCCCGCGATCGACGGAGTGCAGGCGCACGTGCTGCTCGTCACGCACGAGCACCTGGACCACAACGGGGTGGAGGTGATCGAAGGGTCGCCGACGATCCTGCGCTCGACGGCCGGCCGACTCGAGTCGCCGATCGGCGAGATCGTCGCGGTCGCCTCCGAGCACGATGACGCGGCCGGCACGCAGCGTGGTCCGAACACGATCTTCGTGTTCGACCTCGACGGTCTGCGGGTTGCTCATTTCGGTGACTTCGGTCAGCGCGGCCTGCGCGACGAGCAAGCCGACGCGGTCGGCGAGGTCGACCTGATGATGCTGCCGATCGGCGGTGGCCCCACGATCGGCGCCGGGCAGGCGGTGGAGATCGTCCACCAGCTGCGGCCGCGGTGGGTGGTTCCGATGCACTACCGGACCCCGAAGATCAGCTTCCTCGAGACGGAGGACGCGTTCCTCGACCTGATGCCGGCGGTCGAAAGGCTCGAGACCAGCTCGTTCGACACCGCCGATCTGCCGAGCGAGGAGCGGCCGCTGGCGGTCGTGCCGGCCGCGCCTTAGGGCCCCACCCTGACTCTCAGGGGACGATGACGTGGTTCGGATCGGGGCGTAGCTCGGGCGGCGCCTGGCTGTAGTCCCCGAATGGACCGTCGCGCTCGGCGACAGCCGCGCGCACGCCTTCCGCCTCCGCGCGGCGGATGAACTCGAGCGCGTCCGGCGTGTTGCGCATCAGCCCATCGAGGATCGGACCGAGGGTCTGGGCCGACGCGATCCCCATGATCTCGTACGCGTGGTTGACGCACAGCTTCATGGCGGCGAGCTGCGAGGACGGGATCCCCGCGAGGTCGCGGGCCATCGCCGCCACGGTCGCTTCGAGTTCATCGAACGGCACGGCCCGGTTGATCAGCTCGATCCTCGCCGCTTCCAGGCCGGTCAGCGGCCGGCCCGTCAGCGCGTGCTCCTTGGCCTTGGCCAGCCCGAGCCGATAGATCCACATCCCTGACAGGTAGGCGCCCCACATGCGGCTGTACGGCGTCCCGATCACCGCGTCCTCGCTGGCGATGACCAGATCCGCGCACAGGGCGAAATCGCTCCCGCCTCCGACACACCAACCGTGGACCTGCGCGATGACAGGCTTCGGGCAGCGCCAGAGGCTCATGAACTTCTGCGTCGGCGCGAGTTGCGGCGCGGTGGCGCCGACGAAGTCCTTCCCCGGATCCCACCGGCCGTCCGTCTCGACGAGGTCTTTCCAATGCTCGAAGCCGCCACCGAAGTCGTAGCCGGCGCAGAACGCGCGCCCGGCGCCCCGCACGACGAGCACCTTGACCTCATCGTCGCGCGTTGCCCGCGCCACCGCGTGCTCTACCTCGTCGGGCATCGGGGGGACGATCGTGTTCAGGTGCTCGGGTCGGTTCAGCGTGATCGTCGCCACGGCGCCGTCGGTGGCGTAGAGCAGCGTCTCGTAGGAGGGTGTGGATTGCTGGTCAGCTCTCATGGGCGCACCAATAGCAGCCGGGAAGCGCCGGCGGGTCGCCGGAGCTCGTGGTCGAGCTGCTTCTAGCGGCTTCTACGCCCAGACCCGCGCCTTTGTGGCGAGAGTGTCACCCTTACGGGAAAGCTGCATAACACGTCAACATCGGCGCCAGACCCGAGCCCTGTCGTACTACGCATGCTCTTCATGCATAGCTCGACAGGCCTCGCCATCTGAGCCGAGATTGTCGTGCTGCGCATGTTCTGAACGGGTGCGATGGCGCCCGCTCCCTTCCCTTCTCACCAGCGCCGTTAAAAGGGCCGCCCGCCAATCGGGGCAACGGGCGCGCAAACGGCCATGGACCGCCACCGAACCCGACCCTACGAGCTCGCCCCCTCGTCCGGGCCCGCCGCCATATCGTCGATCAGCGTCGCGAGGCGAACGAGCAGATCGGGCGCCAGCCGCCGCTCCTGCGCCGGCAGTCCGGCGTGGAACTCGAGCTGGCGACCCTGGAGCCAGTCGTCCTGCTCGCTGAGGAGGTCGCGCCCCAGGTGGGTCAGCGTCACGATCACCACGCGACGATCCTCGTCGGTGCGGCGCCGGCGAACTATCCCGCGGCGCTCGAGGGTGTCCAGGATCCTGGTCGCCGTGGACGCCGTGACCCCCGCTTCGGCGGCCAGCTCGCGGACGGGCGCGGCCGACCGCTCGGAGAGCCCGGTGAGGAGCCCGTATTGGGAGAGCGTCAAGGCCCTTTCCCCGCCTTGCGCCGGCGCCCCGCGGGCGCGCCGAACCGCCTGCACGAACGTGTCGAAAGCGGCCAGGAACTCCTGCGCCTCTAACTCCTGCGCCTGTGACTCCGTGAGCGTGACCATCGGTTCGCCTTCACTTCGACTATAACGCATGCTAACATTTGGCATGCCAATCTAGTTCTGCGAGAGACGGAGCCGGCAATGTTCCGAAATATCCTCGTCAGCGTCGATGGCTCACCCGATGCAGAGCGCGCGCTCGCCGAGGCCATCGACATCGCGGACGCCTCGCGCGCCAGGCTTACGATCCTGACGGCCGTGTGCACTCCCCCCGTTTGGGCCTACACGCCCTCCAGCGTCGCCGCCATCCAATCGCTCACTCCCGAGTTGGAGCGGGAGTCCAAGGAGATCCTCGCCGCGGCCGTCGCATCCGTCCCGGACTCGATCCCCGTCACCTCGATTCTCAGCCGCCGACCGGTGCGCAAGGCGCTGTCCCGTGAGCTCGCGAGCGGCTGCTACGACCTCCTCGTGATGGGCTCGCGCGGCCGGGGGGCGTTCGCCGCGTCGCTGTTCGGGAGCGTCAGCCACTTCGCGCTCAACCACAGCGAGATTCCGGTGCTGATCGTTCACGCCGAGCGACCGGCGCGACGGCGGTTCGGGGGGCAGACGCGTACGATGGACGTGTGGCAAACACAGCCGCTCCCCAACTCGAGCGCAGCTTCGAGCAGCATCGCTCCGAGCTGACGGGCTACTGCTACCGGATGCTCGGCTCTCCATTCGAGGCCGAGGACGCCGTCCAGGACACGTTCCTGCGCGCGTGGCGCGGGTTTGACCGGTTCGAGGGCCGGGCGGCACTCCGTTCGTGGCTGTACAGGATCGCCACGAACGTCTGCCTCGACATGCTGAACGGCCGGGCCCGCAGAGCGCGCCCGGTGGACTTCGGCCCCGCTCAGGCGCCCGAGGCCGCGAACCTGCACACGCAGCCCGAAGCGACGTGGATGCAGCCAATCCCGGACGCCATGGCCATCCCCGAGTCCGATCCGGCCGAGCAGGCGATGGCTCGGGAGACGCTCCGGCTCGCGTTCGTGGCGGCGCTCCAGCACCTTCCCGCCCGCCAGCGAGCGGTCCTGATCCTGTGCGAGGTGCTCCGCTGGCACGCGCGCGAGGTCGCCGAGCTGCTCGACACCAGCGTCGCGTCGGTGAACAGCGCGCTGCAGCGGGCCCGGGCGACGCTCGAGGAGCGCAGCGCCACCTCGAGCGATCCGGTGCTGCCGATGGATCGCGCCCAGCGCGACCTCCTCGGCCGTTACGTCGATGCCTTCCAGGCCTATGACATGGAGGCTCTGACCGCGCTGATCCAGGAGGACGCGAGCCAGTCGATGCCGCCGTATGACCTGTGGCTGGCCGGCCGCGACGACATCCTCGCCTGGTGGTCCGGTCCGGGCATCGCGTGCAGCGGCTCCCGACTCCTTCCGACCGCCGGAGCGAACGGCACGGTCGCGTTCGGTCAGTACAAGCCGAGCGAGACCGGGAGCGGCTACGACCCGTGGGCGCTTCAGGTCATCGAGTTCAGGGGCGATCGCCTCGGCGAGTTCACGTTCTTCCTCGAGCCCGAGCGGCTGCTACCGCTATTCGGGCTGCCACCACGGATCGACTCCTAACGGCTCTCCTTCAACACGTCCTGGAGCCCCGTGAAGGCGATCAGAGCGCGTAGGGACTCGCTCGCCCCCACGAGCCTGATCTGAGCGCCGCGACGGCGGGCGGCCAGCGCCAGTCGCGCGAGGGCGTCGAGGGTGAGGGCGTCCGCGACGAGCTCTGAGACGTCACACAACGCGACCGCCGCCGTGGTGTCCTCGAGCATGGCGGAGAACCGGTCGCAGAGGCCGGGTAGCGCGTCGCGGTCGATCGGGCCCCCGATCGCGCAGGCGACCGTGCCGGCCCTGTTGGCAGCCATCGTGGATAAGACCGCAGCGTGGAGCAGAACTCATCGGCGCAAACGATTGTTAGGTTTGAATTCACCACGAGGCGGGTAGCCGGACGACTTTCATCGCGGACGGCGGCGTCCGCAGGGGTCCCGATCAAGATCTGAGGGCAGCACATGGCGAAGACGGCGGTCCGACAGGGTAAGCGGCGGGTCGGAGTCGAGCCCGCCACCGGGGATGGCGACGCCACGGCGACCGGTGCCAAGAACGGCTCGGGGCGCGAGGCGCGGTCCAACGACCCGACGCTCGGGAGGCTCGAGCAGGCATTGCTGGCCGCGGCGGGCGGCGACTTCGAGGTTCGCCTTCCCGCGCGCCGCAAGGACGAGATCGGTCGGCTCGAGGCTGCGTTCAACGAACTGGCGGCGCGCAACGCGGCGCTCGAGGCGGAGGTCGTCCGCATCGCCCAGATCATCGGTCGCGAGGGCCGGATGACCGAGCGGGCGAGGCTCGACAGCGTCGGCGGCGGCTGGAGCACGGCGATCGAGTCGATCAACGGGCTGATCGACGACCTGGTCCGTCCGACGACCGAGGTCGCGCGCGTGATCGTCGCCGTAGCCGAGGGCGACCTGAGCCAGAAGATGGCGCTCGAGATCGAGGGGCGACCGGTGAAGGGCGAGTTCGCCCGCATCGGCACGACGGTCAACGCGATGGTCGATCAGCTCTCGAGCTTCGCGGCCGAGGTGACCCGGGTCGCGAGAGAAGTAGGCACCGAGGGCAAGCTCGGCGGTCAGGCGAAGGTCCGGGGTGTCGCCGGCACGTGGAAGGATCTCACCGACTCGGTCAACTTCATGGCCTCGAACCTGACCGACCAGGTCCGCAACATCGCCCAGGTCACGACCGCCGTCGCCAACGGCGACCTGAGCCAGGAGATCACGGTCGACGTCAAGGGCGAGATCCTCGAGCTCAAGGACACGATCAACACGATGGTCGACCAGCTGCGCTCGTTCGCGGCCGAGGTCACCCGCGTCGCCCGCGAGGTCGGGACCGAGGGCATCCTCGGCGGACAGGCCGAGGTCCCGGGCGTCGCCGGGACGTGGAAGGACCTCACCGACAACGTCAACTTCATGGCCTCGAACCTGACCGACCAGGTCCGCAACATCGCCCAGGTCACGACCGCCGTCGCCGAGGGCGATCTCAGTCAGAAGATCACCGTCGACGCGCGCGGCGAGATCCTCGAGCTGAAGAGCACCGTCAACACGATGGTCGACCAGCTGTCCGCGTTCGCGGCCCAGGTCACCCGCGTCGCCCGCGAGGTCGGCACCGAAGGGATCCTCGGCGGACAGGCCGACGTCCCCGGAGTCGCCGGCACGTGGAAGGACCTCACCGACAACGTGAACTTCATGGCCCGGAACCTGACCGACCAGGTCCGCAACATCGCCCAGGTCACGACCGCCGTCGCCAACGGTGACCTGAGCCAGAAGATCACCGTGGACGTCAAGGGCGAGGTGCTGGAGCTGAAGCGGACCGTCAACACGATGGTCGACCAGCTCTCCGCGTTCGCCGACGAGGTCACGCGCGTCGCGCGCGAAGTGGGCACCGAGGGCAAGCTCGGCGGTCAGGCAGAGGTCGCGGGCGTGTCCGGGACGTGGCGCGACCTGACCGACTCGGTCAACTTCATGGCCTCGAACCTGACCGATCAGGTCCGCAACGTCGCCCAGGTGACGACCGCGGTCGCGCGCGGAGACCTGTCGAAGAAGATCACCGTCGACGCCCGAGGCGAGATCCTCGAGCTCAAGGACACGATCAACACGATGGTCGACCAGCTGCGCTCGTTCGCGGCCGAGGTCACCCGCGTCGCCCGCGAGGTCGGGACCGAGGGAATGCTCGGAGGGCAGGCCGAGGTCGAGGGCGTGTCGGGCACGTGGAAAGGCCTGACCGAGAACGTCAACCAGATGGCCTCGAACCTGACCACTCAGGTGAGAAGCCTCGCCACCGTCACCACCGCCGTCGCCAACGGCGACCTGAGCCGCAAGATCACGGTCGACGCCAAGGGCGAGGTCGCGACGCTCGCCGAGACGATCAACCGCATGGTCGACCAGCTGCGGTCATTCGCCGCCGAGGTCACGCGCGTCGCCCGCGAAGTGGGAACCGAGGGAACCCTCGGTGGCCAGGCGCAGGTCCCTGGCGTCGCAGGCACGTGGAAGGACTTGACCGACAACGTCAACTTCATGGCCCGGAACCTCACCGACCAGGTCCGCAACATCGCCCAGGTGGCGACCGCCGTCGCCAACGGCGACCTCACGCAGACGATCACCGTCGACGCTCGAGGCGAGATCCTCGAGCTCAAGCAGACGCTCAACCGGATGGTCGCTCAGCTCTCGAGCTTCGCCGCCGAGGTCACCCGCGTCGCGAGAGAAGTAGGCACCGAGGGCAAGCTCGGCGGCCAGGCCGAGGTCGAGGGCGTGTCGGGCACGTGGCGCCGCCTGACCGAGAACGTCAACCAGCTCGCCGGCAACCTCACGACGCAGGTGCGGGCGATCGCCGAGGTCTCAACTGCGGTCACTCAGGGCGACCTGACCCGCTCGATCTCGGTCGAGGCTCAGGGCGAGGTCGCCGAGCTCAAGGACAACATAAACCAGATGATCGCCAACCTCCGCGAGACCACGCAGCGCAACGCCGCGCAGGACTGGCTCAAGACGAACCTCGCGAGCATCTCCGGCATGCTCCAGGGTCAGCGCGATCTCACGGCGGTCACACAGCTGATCATGAGCGAGGTGACGCCGACCGTGAACGCGCAGCACGGAGCGCTGTTCGTCGCCGAGCCGAGCGCCGACGGAGGCAGCGAGCTCGTGCTCGCGGCGTCGTACGGGTTCACGGCGCCCACGGGCGACGGGTGGGGCCGCTTCAAGATCGGCGAGGGCCTGGTCGGCCAGGCGGCGATCGAGCGCAAGACGATCGCGGTGACCAACCTCCCGCCGGGCTACATCACCCTCCGCTCGGGCCTGGGCGAGGTCGCCCCTGCCGGAATTCTCGTGATGCCGATCCTGTTCGAGGATCAGGTGCTGGGGGTGATCGAGCTCGCGTCGATCAGCCCATTCTCCGACGTCCACCGCGACTTCCTCGACCAGATCGCCGAGACGATCGGCGTCGTGATCAACACGATCCGGGCGAACATGCGCACCGAGGAACTCCTCGAGCAGTCCCAGAGCCTGACCCAGGAGCTCCAGAAGCAGTCCGAGGAGCTGCGCAACACCAACGACGAGCTCCAGGAGAAGGCGCGGCTGCTGTCCGAGCAGAACCGCGACATCGAGATCAAGAACGAGGAGATCGAACTCGCCCGGCGAGGGCTCGAGGACAAGGCCGCACAGCTGGCGCTCTCGTCGAAATACAAGTCGGAGTTCCTGGCGAACATGTCCCATGAGCTGCGCACCCCGCTCAACTCGATGCTGATCCTCAGCCGCCTGCTGGGCGAGAACGAGGACGGGTCCCTGACCGCGCGCCAGGTCGAATTCGCCCAGACGATCCACTCCGCCGGAAACGACCTGCTGTCGCTGATCAACGACATCCTCGACCTCTCGAAGGTGGAGGCTGGGCGCATGGAGGTCGACATGGCGCCGATCGCCCTGGCGGACATCTTCGAGGACGCCGAGCGTGCGTTCCGCCAGGTGGCCGAGCAGAACGGACTGGAGTTCGTCGTCGAGATCGACCCGACGCTGCCGCCCTCGATCGTGACCGACGAGCAGCGGCTCAACCAGATCCTCAAGAACCTGCTCTCGAACGCGTTCAAGTTCACCCACAAGGGCGGAGTGACGCTCGCGATCGGTTATCCCTCGGATGGCATGGCGTTCCACAACGAGGCGCTCCAGGGGGCGGAGCGCGTGATCTCGATGACCGTCACCGACACGGGGGTCGGCATCGCCGACGACAAGCTGGGAGCGATTTTCGAGGCTTTCCAGCAGGCCGATGGGACCACGTCGCGCAAGTACGGCGGGACGGGGCTGGGGCTGTCGATCTCGAGGGAGATCGCGCGGCTCCTCGGAGGCGAGATCCAGGTGGAATCCCAATTGGGGACCGGGAGCCGGTTCTCGCTGCTGCTTCCGCTCAACGAGCGGCTGGTGGAGCCCGCGCCGCAGGCTGCGTTGGAAGGCGCGATCGACGTCGCGGCACCGACAAACGGCGGGACTCCGGCCACTCCTGAAGCACCCTCGCTGCCAGCCGATGAGGCTGTCCGGCTGGAGCCGGACGACCGACTCATGCTCGTGATCGATCCCGACAGCGAGCGCGCACGTGAAACGGTAGAGGCGGCGCGTCTACACGGCGTGAAATCGATCATCGCTCGCCGGCCGACCGCGGCGCTGGGTCTGGCCCGTGAACACCGCCCGTCCGCTGTGCTGCTCGGCGGCGGCTGGACCCGGGTCGAGCCCGCACTCGGGCAACTGAAGAAGCACCCCGACACTCGGCACCTCCCCGTTGTCGTGATCTCCGACGCTGCGGCCCGCAACACGGCGCTGCGCGGCGGCGCCGCCGCCTTCATCGACGAACCGGTCGACCCGACACGACTGGAGAGCGCGCTCGCGCGGCTCGAGCGGCTGACGCAGACGCCGCACCGGCGGATCGCAGTGATCACCGAGCAGACGGAGCTCGACGATCGGCTCAAGGAGCTGGTGGCCGGCGGCGAGAGCGCGGAGTTTGAGCGGATCGCACCCGAGCGCGGGCTCGCCACCCTGCGCGCAGAGCCGTTCGATCTGGCACTGGTGCTCGTCGGGACCGATCCCAGCGCGCATTTCGCGTTCCTTCAGGAGCTCGCGACCGACGAGGTCGCTCGCGAGGTCCCGTCCATCGCGTACCTCGACGCCGAGCTCCCGAAGACAGATCGGGCTCGCCTCGACGCACTCGCGAAATCGGCGGTGATCGCGGTCGCCGACTCGCCCGAGCGGCTCGCGGACCGCGCGGCGCTGTTCCTCCACAGGGTCGAGGCGACACTTCCGAGCTCGACCCGCAAGATGCTCGGCCGCCTGCGCACCGGCGATGCTCCGCTCCACGGCAAGAAGGTGCTGGTCGTCGACGACGACATCCGTAACGTCTTCGCCCTGACCTCGAGCCTCGAGCAACGAGGGATGAAGGTGGTGTTCGCTGAGAACGGCCGCGAGGGGATCGAGCGACTGCACCAGCACCCGAACACCGACCTCGTGCTGCTCGACATCATGATGCCGGAGATGGACGGGTATGAGACGGCGCGAGCGATCCGCGCGACGCCGCGCTTCGAGCACCTGCCGATCATCTCGCTGACCGCAAAGGCGATGAAGGGCGACCGTGAGAAGGCCCTCGCAGCCGGAGCGTCCGACTACATCACCAAGCCGGTCGACCTCGACCAGCTCCTGTCGATGATGCGCGTGTGGCTCGACAGCTAGAGCATTCGGAGTCCGCGTCGGAGAAGCCCGCCGGCAGCGACCATCCGATCGAGCTGACGGCGGTCGACGCGCTCCCGATCCTCGTCGTCGACGACCGCCCGGACAACCTGCGGACGGTCGAGGCGGCGCTCGCCCCACTCGGTTACCCGCTCCACACCGCGACCTCGGGCCGCGAAGCGTTGCGGCTGGTGCTCGAGCAGGACTACGGCCTGATCCTGCTCGACGTGCGCATGCCGGGGCTCGACGGCCTTGAAACCGCTGAGCTCATCAAGAGCCGGGCACGCACCCAGGACGTTCCGATCGTGTTTCTCACGGCCGGGCGCGACGATGTCGGAGACATCATCCGCGGCTACGGCGTCGGCGCGGTCGACTACGTGCTCAAGCCGTTCGATCCCGACGTGCTGCGGTCCAAGGTGGCGGTGTTCGCCGAACTGGAGGCGAGTCGGCGCGCGCTCAAGCGGTCCGAGTCGTTGCTGCGCGGTGCGTTCGAAGCGGCGCCGATCGGCAAGACCGTGCTCGACGGCTCTCGCACGATCGTGCGCTCCAATCCGGCCTTCGCCCGGCTCGTCGGCCGTGACCCGGAGCGCTTGCAGGGAGTCGCGATCGAGGAGCTATGCCACCCCGACGATCGCGAGGCCTTGTCGGCGACCCTGGACGGAGTTGCCCGCCACGATGCTCCGCCGGCCGCGCCGGAGATCGTCAGCGTCGACCTCCGGCTCCTGCACCCGATGGGCGCGGACATGTGGGTCGGACTGGTCGCCTCGGCGATCGAACCCACCGACTTCGGGGAACCGATGCTCCTTGTTCAATGGGTCGATCTGAGCGCCCGGCGGCGCGCTGAGCAGGCGCGGGCCGATCTGCTCGTCGAGCAGGCGGCGCGAGGGCAGGCGGAGGCGATGGCCGAGCGGCTGCGAACCCTCCAGGCGTTGACGGACGGGATCGAGCCCCTGGGGCTCGACGACCTGTTGGCGGCGCTGGCCTCCCGCTTGGTTTCGCTGTTCGGCGCCACCCTCGCCGAGGTGCAGATCAGCGGCGAGCTGGGCGAGACCGTGACCGTCCGCGCCGCGGGCGGCGAGGTGTGGCGTCCGCGACCGGACGAAGCGGCGCGCCCGCCCGAAGGTGCCCACGAGCAGCCGCTCCTGATCCAGGGCGGCGAGATCGGCGCCATCCGGCTCGCATTCGCATCGGAACGCTCGCTGACGGCCGGCGAGCGCTCGCTTCTCCAGGACGCGGCCGATCGGGTCGCGCTCGCCACCCGGAGGGCTCAGCTGCACGAAGAGGAGCACCAGCTGCACGAAGAGGAGCACCGGATCGCGGTCGTGCTCCAGCGTGGCCTGCTGCCCAAGAGCCTGCCCGAGGTGACCGGCGTCGAGGTCGCCGCCCATTACGAAGCGGCGGGGCTCGGAGCCGAGGTCGGCGGCGACTGGTACGACGCGTTCGAGCTGCCAGGGGGACGGCTCGGCATCGTCGTCGGCGATGTCGCCGGGAGGAGCATTCCGGCCGCCTCGGCGATGGGACAGCTGCGGACCGTGACCCGAACGCTGGCCCTTGGAGACGACGGCCGGCGCCTCCCCGGCGAAGCGCTGACCCGGCTCAACCGGATGCAGCTCGCGACCGGCGACGACGAGCTGTTCACGGTCGTCTACGCGATCGTCGACCCTTCCGAGCGGACGATTTCGTGGGCCGCTGCCGGTCATCCGCCACCGCTGATTCGCACGCGCGATGGACATACCACCTACCTGGAGGGTGGCGGCGGCCTGACCGGGATCAAGGACAGCGATTACCCCACGCAGAGCGAGCAGCTGCAATCCGGCGACGCGCTGGTCCTCTACACCGACGGGCTCGTCGAGCGCCGCGGCGAGTCTCTCGACGCCGGTCTCGAGCGCCTGGCCACTGCGGTCGCCTCCGGACCGGCGAGCCCCGGCGAGCTCGTCGACCACCTCCTGTCCCGCTCGCTCGTGGGCGACGAGCAGCTGCACGACGACGTCACGGCGCTCGTGGCGCGCATCTCCTGAGGGTCGGGCTCAGCGACCGGGCAGGTGATAGATGTTGACGATGCCGCTGGTCGCGTCGTCGGCCGGGCTGCCGCCGACGGGCAGCACGATCCGGCCCCCGAGCACGATCGGGCTGCTCCAGTGGCCGCCTCCGGCCGGCAGTGACGCGAGCAGCTGCCCGGTGGTCGGCTCCCTGATGTCGAGCACTCCGGACCCGATGTCGTAGACGTAGAGCAATCCCCCCGCGACGAGCGGGCTCGATCCGGGGGGTCCCTGCTTCCAGGCCACGCTGAGCCGCGGGTTGCCGCCGCCACCGAGCACGTACGCATATGTGTTGTTGCTGTTGGCGACGAACACGTACGTCTTCCCGCCGTGCCTCCAGACCGCCGGCGTGGTCACGACATCTCCCCCGCCGGGCGATGGGATCGTCTGCAGCTGGCCCCCGAGCCGCGCGCCGGCGCCATGCTTCGTACCGTCGAGGCGCCCCAGGTCCAGCAGATCGAGGATCCCCTGCTTGCCTCCCTGGACTGCCAACCGGAGCCCGTGCGCGGGCGGCAGCAGCGCGGGCGCCGTGCTCCCGAGATCGCCGTCGGTGGCGTTCAACTGGGCCTGGTTGGTGGGCGTCCAGTTGTGCAGCAGCCGGCTCGCGTCCGGGGTGAGCTCCAGGACACTGTCGCCCCAGTCGGTCGAGCCGTTGAACGGCCCGTTCCCGGTCGCCACCAGGAGGCGGCCGGTCGATGGCTCGACCACCGCCCCGGCGCGGCCCCAGATGGCCGAATCGCTGGCTCGGCACGAGCTGGTTGGGTCGATCAGATGGTGGCGCTGTGAGCAGAGCGAATTCCAGACATGAGCGACGCGCCCGGTCTGGCGATCGATGACCGCCACGTGTCCCTGGTAGATCGGGATATCGCCGATGTAGCCGCCCGTGACCGCGATCACGTAGCGCCCGTGGAGGTTCAAAGCGCCGCCGATCTTCTCCCTGGCTGGGTTGAACGTGATCCGCGCCGGCCAGTGGCCGGAGCGAACCTCGCGGCCATTCGAGACCCGGATCTTGCGAATCATCCCGTCCGGGCTCGCGGCATAGACGAAGCGCCGGTCCGGGTCTGCCACGGGGCTCGCCGTCGTTATTTGCGCGCTGCCCTGGTAGGAGCCGATATCCGGTGGCACGAACTCCCACAGCTTGGCCCCGGTGCCGACGTCGATGGCGACCGTCCGGCCGTACGTCGTCGTGAGGATCGCCACGTCCCGTCGGCGGCCGCGGACCTTCACCGCGTGCAACTCGATCGCGGAAGAATCGGCGACGCCGTTGATGTGGACGAGACGGCGCCGGAGTCGGCCCACGTCGGCCGCCGTGATCCCCGTGAACGCCGGCCCGACGCCACTTCGCTGGGCATCGTAGTCGAACCGGGTCCAGTCCCCGTCGCCGTCGATGACCGTCGTTGCGGTGGCGGCCGTCGCGGCGGCAGCAGACGTCGTGGCAGCGGTCGTCGTGCCGCCGGCGGCGTGTCCGCCGCAAGCGACGAGCGCGATGACGCACGCGCCAATGGCCGCCGACGCCCTCACGGCGAGCCTATGAGATCTTGATCAGGATGATCGTGTTCACGACGAACGCGATCGCGAAGCCGACGGTCCAACGGTTGAGGTTCCGTTCGACGAGCGAGCCGCCACCGAACGGCCCGGCCCCAGTTCCAACCCCGAACGCTCCGGAGAGACCCGCGTCCTTCCCCGAGTGCATCAGGATCAAAAACACGAGGACGACGGAGATGAACACCTGGACGACGTCGAGAATTGCAGTCATCGCTCGACGATGGTAGCCGCTTGTCGGTCCTTGGCATGGTCAATCGCCCGTAGGATCTCGATCGCCTCACTGCGCAGCGTCCCGTCGATCGCCTCGAAGTCGTCCTCGGAGAGCTTCCCGGTCCGGCGGTCGAGCTCCGCATCGCGGATCTCGCGGTACTTGGCATCGCGTGCCGCTTCGAGGTCTGCCAGGTCACTGAGTTCGTGCTGATCCTCCAGATCCGCCTGCGCGAGCTCCTTATCCGGCCGGCCCGTCCACTCGCGCCGCAGCGGCGCGAGGACCACCGCCACTACAACAAGCAGGACCGCCAGGACCAGCAGGAACTCCACGGTCAGCCCGCCCCGATTGACAATCTGCCCGCCACCTCACACCGCCTCGCGCGCGGGCACCGGGGACCCGGACCTGCGAGCGCCCGCCAGCGCCGCCGACCGCCGCCGAGCCAGCACCGGAACGGGCCACAGGGCGATCAGACCGCCGGAGATGATGATCAGCGCGCCCAGCCAGATCCACGTGACCAGCGGGGAGACGATGAACAGGAACTCGACCGGCCACGGATGCGTGACAAACCGGCTTGTCAATCCCGCGACCGCGCGGTCTCGGGCCTGCCAGAGCGGTTGCAGATCGGCGTTCGCCTGAGCCGTGGGCAACCCAGAGATCCTGGTCATGGCCTGCCCGAGCGCGGCCGCAAAGACGCGATTGCCTTGGTTGATCAGGGGCTGCAGCGGCGTCAGGTCGGGGTTGATCACTCCCCAGATGTCCTTGAACAGCCCCGCGCGGAGCCCGACGTTGCTGTCGGCCTCGCCTGCGAAGAAGCGGCCGATCTGCCCCTGCGTCGGATCCTGGGAGGGATAGAAGCCGCGGCTGGTCTGGAGCGTCGTCACGTGATGGCCGCCCTTGGAGACGTCGAGAACGGCCCCGAACGACAGCTTCTGCGCGGTCGCGGCGGCCGTGGGACGGACGTAGCGGATCGTGTAGCCGTCGACCTTCACGTGCTGGCCGGGCGAGAGAATCACGTCGTGGGAGTGCTGGAAGGACGATGACGCGGCCACGCCGACGAGCAGTACCGCGAGACCCGCGTGGACGATGTAGCCGCCGTACCGACGGCGATTGCGTCTGACCAGCTGGGCGAGCGCGACCGGCGGCGAGTCGCGCGTCATCGCCCTGCGCGCGCGGACTCCCCGCCAGAATTCCTGAGCCACCGCGGCGGCCACGAACGCGCCGAATGTGAACATCAGCAGGGCGAACGGCCGAACGGTGATGCCTCCCGCGAGTATCAGCGCGACGAGAGTCCCGAGCGCGACCACGACCGGCAGCGTGAAGCTACGCCTCAGGTTGGCCAGGGTGACCCGGCGCCACGCGATGATCGGACCGATGCCCGAGAGCAACACGAGGATCAGGGCCAGCGGGACGATGAACGGCCGGAAGGCGGGTGGACCAACGGAGATCTTGGTTCCGGTGACTGCCTGTGAGATCAGCGGGAAGAACGTGATCCAGAAGATCACGAAGACCATCGATAGCAACACCAGGTTCTGGAACAGGAACACGGCCTCGCGCGAGAGCAGCGAATCGATCTGCGCCTCGGAGCGCAGCGAGTCACGCCGCCAGATCACGAGCCCGACCGACCCGGCGACCATCGTTCCGATCAACAGCACGAACGGGAAGCCGAGCGTCGAGGCGCCGAAAGCGTGGATCGAGCTGAGGATCCCCGAACGAACGAGGAACGTCCCCAGGATCGAGAGCGTGCCGGCGGCGAGCACGAGCGAGACGTTCCACACCTTCAGCATGCCTCGCTTCTCCTGGATCATGATCGAGTGGATAAACGCGGTGATGCAGAGCCACGGCATCAGCGCTGCGTTCTCGACCGGGTCCCAGGACCAGTAGCCGCCCCAGCCCAGCTCGGTGTAGGACCAGCGGGCGCCGAGCAGGATCCCGATCCCCAGGAAGAGCCAGGCCGCGAGCGCGAAACGCCGCGTCACGCTGATCCACTCCGATCCGAGCCTGCCGGTGATGAGCGCCCCGACCCCGAACGCAAACGGGACCGTCAGCAGCGTGTACCCCGAGTAGAGCATCGGCGGGTGGATCATCATGCTCGGGTGTAGGAGCAGCGGATCCAGCCCCGCGCCCTCAGCGGGCGGCGACGCGGTCGTTGTGAACGGATTCGCGAAGAAGATCGCCAGGAACGTGAAGAACGCGCTGAACCCGAGCAGGACCGCCGTCGCGTAGGGGGCGATCTCCCGAACGCGCCGGCGCGTCAGGAACAGGATCAGGCTCGACCAGAGCGACAGGAGCATCACCCACAGCAGCAGCGACCCCTCCTGGGAGGACCACGGCGCGGCCAGCTTGTAGAAGGTCGGCGTCGTCGTCGACGAATGCGCGGCGACCACGTTGAACGAGAAGTTGTTGCGGAGGAACTCGGACTCGAGGATCACCCATGCGACGACCGTCAGCCCGGCGAGCGCGTACACCGAGCGCCGGCCAGAAATGACCCAGGCGGACCTCCCGGTGATCGCTCCGTAGAGCGAGGCCCCGATCCCGTAGAGCGCGACGAGCAGCCCGAGGATCAGCAGCGCGCGACCGAGCAGGGCCATGTCAGTCGTTTCCGCTTCCGTCCGACGCCATCAAGAGGAAGCCGCAGCCTGGTACTTGGACGGGCACTTGGTGGTCAACGAGTTTTGCTGGCCGACGAACGTCGTTCCCTGCTCCTGAACCGTCACCAGCACGCCACGTCCCGCCGCGAACGGGTCCGGCACGATTCCGCTGTAGCGGACCGGCACCGACACCTTCAGCTTCGGATCGCGCACGCGGAAAAGCAAGTCCTCGCCCTCGTGCCGGACCGAGCCGGCGAGCACGGTGCCGGCGAGGATATAGGTGTCTCCAGGCTTCGCCCGCTTCAACAGCTGCGAGGCGGTCAGCTCGTCTCGCCCGGCGGTGAAGCTCGTATAGATGAGGGCCGTCGCCAGGATCAGCGCGGCCGTGAGCGCGACCGTGAGGCGGATCGCACGCTTGCGGCTCGGGTCCATGCGAGAGCTTATTTTCCCACAGACGGAGCCGGCAGTCCCCCAGGTCCTCGGCTCGCCCGTTCGAGACAACGTCCAGCTTTCCGCGGAAAGCTTGCCGGGAATACTCAGAGGCCGATTAGCGTCTTGTTAGCCACGAGGAGTTTTTATGTCGACCGCGAAACCAAATCCATCCGACGGCGTTTGTCGCTATGACCGTGCTAGTCCGAGCCAAGCGAGCTGAGAGTCTCCGACGGCGCCGGGAGACCCCCGAGCGCCGTGCCTTCGGGCGCTTGGCCCCTACGGGCCCCCCCGGATCGTACCCTGACCATCGCGACCGTGGCCAGCATGGATGGACTGGACAGCGGCTGGCCACCGACCAGGCGGTCTACACCTGCCAGTGCGGGTACGTATTCGAGGCGCCCGTTTCGACCTCTGTGGGCTGCCCGCACTGCGGCGGGACGCAGGCCTGGTAGGCCGCGCCTTCGCGGGTCGCCGAATCCGACTGCCTCGGTCCTGGAAACTTTTCGCGTAGATTGGTACGCGAGCGTCCCATCGATCGCCAAACCGTGATTGAATATGGGCGGGAAGGCCCTGGAGACGGAGGAGACAGGTGAAAAGGGCGATATTGGCCGTGGTCGTGATCGCAGCGGCGCTGTCGTTTTCGGCTGCCGCGAGCGCTCAGTCGGGGTCGCAGGCAGGGGTTGAGCATCTCCATTTCGCCGCGGGCCCGTTCCTGATCACGCCGGGCGCCAACCTGATCCTGCTCGACTCCAACCGCGTGCCGAAGCCGTCCGTCGACGGCTACATGGTCCGGATGGCGCCGAACCTGAAGTACGCGCTGCCGAATGGCAAGTGCTGTGGCCGGGTCCCTCTGACCAACATAATCCATCTCCACCATGGCGTGTGGCTCAGCAATGGGGCCGCCGGCGAGGGTGAGGGCAACTCGTACATCGGCGGCTTTTACCCGTTCATGGCCTCGGGCGAAGAGAAGACGATCTACACGCTGCCCAAGGGGTATGGCTATCCGATCGGCGCCAAGGACTACTGGGTCCTGAACTACATGATCCACAACCTGACGGCGCGGACGGCCAAGGTCTACATCACCTACGAGATCAACTTCATTCCCGCGGACACGCCGGCGGGGGCCCACATCATCCCGGCCCATCCGATCTGGATGGACGTCGAGGATCACAACCTCTACCCCGTCTTCAACGTCAAGAAGGGCAGCGGCAAGGACGGCAAGTTCACGTTCCCGCTGATGTCGAAGGACCCGTACCCCAAACAGAAGGCGCCGTTGAACGTCTTCACGCTCGACCATGCCGGGACGCTGCTCGGCACGGCCGGGCATGTGCACCCCGGCGGCCTATACGACGAGCTAGACATGACCCGCCCCGGGACGACGCCAGGCCACGGCGCGATCCGTGGAGTCGTGCCCAATTCGGTGCGATTGTTCCGCTCATACGCGGACTACTTCGACCACCGCCCGCCGATCTCGTGGAACATGGCGATGACGGCCACGGCGCCGAACTGGCGGGTCGCGGTGAAACCAGGGGATCAGTTAGAGATCAATGCCACTTACGACACCCGGCATGCGTCGTGGTACGAGGTGATGGGGATCATGGTCGTCTGGGAGGCGTGGAACACCGACACGGGCATCGACCCGTTCGACCACAAGCTCAACCAGGCCGGCCACGTCACCCATGGCCAGCTTCCCGAGAACCGGATTTGGGGCGGGACGAAGTCCCTGGGCGTGAACCTCAAGAAGTTCCCGGTCTGCCGCACCGATAAGGTCGTGATCGCCGGCTTCGACTACCTGCCCGGCGACTTCGCCGCCACCGGCAAACAGCGCTGCATCCCGACGATCAAGAAGGGCCAGTCGATCTCGTTCACCAACGAGGACGCATCGCCGTCGGCCTCGCTCGACATCTTCTCCCCGAGCTCGCTGTATAGGACCTCGATCTTCCACAGCATCACCACGTGCAAGTACCCGTGCGGGTTGAACACCGGGATCTCCTACCCGCTCGCCAACGGCTCTGGGAACTTTGATTCCGGACAGCTGGGCGCTGCGCTGCCCGCCGTCGGGAGAGTGAACTGGTCGACGCCGGCCAACCTTCCGCCCGGGACCTACACGTTCTTCTGCCGGATCCACCCGTTCATGCGGGGCGTGTTCCGGGTCATCGGCTAGCGACGATCGTCGTCCTCGACGGCCGCGGCGGGGGTTGCGCTGCCGTCTGAACTTGGCGGCGGCTCGTGCGCGGTCGTCGGCGGTGCCTGAGCGCTGGCCAGCGGTGCCCGCTCGCTGGCCGGCACCAGCTCCTGGAGCGAGGACTCGAGCCACTCGATCAGCTTCCACACGTCGCGCATCTGTTCACGGTCGGCGACGATCCCGAAGTCGAGGTGACCCCAGTAGCTCATCACGGTCATGTTCAGGCCCATCCCGTCCGTGATCACGGAGACCGGGTAATGGGCCACCATCTGCGCGCCCACGCAGTACAGCGGGAACTGAGGGCCAGGGACGTTCGAGACCACCATGTTCCACACCGGCGTGCGGGTCGCCGCGAGTGAGAACGTCACCCGCGAGGCACGGGCGAACACGGCCGGCGGGATGAACTGGGCCGTGTCCTGGAGCAGCTCCGCCGGCAGCGCCTTGTGGCGCTCCTTGGCCACGCGCAACGCCTCGTGCGTCGCCCGCAGACGCTCTAGCGGATCGGCCACGTTGGTGAACAGCGGGACGCTCATCATTCCAATCCGGTTGCCGTAGGTGCCACGTTGCTTTTCGGTCCGCACCGACACCGGCACCTGCGCGACCAGCGGTTCCTCGGGCAGTTCCTCGTGCTCGATCAGCCACCTGCGTACCGCGCCGGTGCAGATCGCGACGACGACGTCGTTGACCGTGTAGCCGTGCGCGTTCTTGACCGCCTTGACCTGGTCGAGCGACAGCTGGCCGAACGCGAACCTTCGGTGCGGCGATACCCGACCATTGAACGAGGTCCGCGGCCGCGTGAGCGTCGTCCGCTCGAGCACCCGGGATTCGCGCCGCCGGAGCGCGCGGGTCACCCGCGCGGTGGTCCTCCCCATCGTCTTGGCACCCGGAATCTCGCTGATCAGCGGCGCATGCTCGAGGTTGGGCAGCGTCGAGGGCAGCGCCTGGACGACGCGGCCGACATACCGCGGCGCGCCCAACAGGCCCCGGCCGAGCATCTCGAGATCGCTCGGCTCGCGATCCGGCGGCGAGTCATCGGCCGGCGGCGCCTCGCGTCCTGCCGGCGTCAGGTCGAGGAGAACGCTCAAAATTTCCTGGCCGGACAGCCCGTCCACGGCCGCGTGGTGGATCTTCGTGAGCAGCGCCACGTGCCCGTCCTGCAGGCCGTGGATCAGGTACACCTCCCACAGCGGCCGCGCCCGATCGAGGGGTCGGGCGAAGATCCTCGCGACCTGCTCCCCGAGCTTCTCGTCCGTCGGCGGAGGCGCCAGCGCGATCTCGCGTACGTGGTACTCGAGATCAAAGTCTGGATCGTCGATCCAGTACGGATAATCCAGGCCCAGCGGGACCTGCTTCAGCCGCCAACGGAAGGGAGGCAGCAGCGGCAGTCGCTCGGCCAGCATGTTGTGCACGTCGGCCAGCTCCAGCCGGCCGTTCGGGCGAGTGCTCGGATCGAGCACGGCGAGGCCGCCCACGTGGCCGCTCTGACGCGCCGTCTCCAGTGCGAGGAACTGCGCATCGAGCCCTGTCAGCTGCCGCATCTCTCCTCCTTCTCGGCGGGGGAGGCGAGTCTAACCGCGCCTCCCCGGCCGCGGCCAACCGCTCTCCGGCTGCCGCTTAGAATTGTCGCCGGCGCGGACGTAGCTCAGTTGGTAGAGCGTCGGCTTCCCAAGCCGAAGGTCGCGGGTTCGAGACCCGTCGTCCGCTTAGCGGAAAGGCCCGGAAATCCGGGCTTTCCCGTTTCTGGAGCGGAGCCGCGTCGTCCGCGGGCAACTGTCGCGGGCAACCGTCGTACTGTCGTCCTCGACGTTGCGGACATTCGTCGTCGGCGTCGTGCTGCCGGCTGATCGCGTGTTGATCATCGAGTGGGGCGTTGGTGCTGCCGTTTCTCGTGCAGGTTTTTTGTGTTCGTGCGATCTCTTTGAACTGGAGAGCGTTCACGCCCGATCCGGTGACGGCCGTGGATGGGCGGCGCCGGATCGGGCGTAATCCAGCCGGAGGCGGCATTTTGAAACGCGGCGCTGCCCGCGTGCCGTGGCTGCCGTGGCTTCATTTCCGGCCGGATGAGGGCACGCCGGTCAAAGAGGAGTCGGTAGCCACTACTTCCGCTCGGGGAGTATTGGCCGGACGAGGTGCTGACCTTCGCCCGTCTCGCGCGGCGACGAGGCGCGATCGCCGGCGATCGCATCCATCGTCAAGCGCTCGTCAATCGGTCGCTCGGGTCGCAAGCCCTTATTCGCCATTGCGCTCGCCCGCGCAGGGCGGCCTGAAATGCAAAAGCGATCGCCAACCGGATGCACCCTTTCCGCGCTGACGAGGGACGCGATCGCGGAGCGCGAGACGCCAGCGCCAACACAAGAGCAGGTCAGTCCAAATGGGTCGGGGCGGCATCGTTACGATGGGCGGCCGTCGTGACCCCAGCTCTCGAGGAGACAGAGGCCATCCGCCGTGTCTACGAGCGGGAGGCGGGCAACTACGACCGCAACGTCAAGCTCCCCGAGCGGCTGCTGTTCGCGGGTGGGCGCGAGTGGGTCTGCGCCCGGGCCGAGGGTGATGTGCTTGAGATTGCGGTGGGGACGGGGCTCAACCTTCCTCACTACCCCGGTGGCGTCCGACTTACCGGCATCGAATTCGTACCCGCGATGCTGGACATTGCCCGCCGGCGCGCAGCCAAGTTGGGTCGGCCGGTCGAGTTGCGGCTGGGGGACGCGCAGGCGCTCGAGTTCGAGGACGCCACGTTTGACACGGTGGTGTGCACGCTGTCGTTGTGCACGATTCCGGACGACCGCGCCGCTGTGGCCGAGGTGAGGCGGGTCCTGCGTCCGGGCGGGCGGTTCGTGCTGCTCGAGCACGTACGCAGTCCGGTCCGAGCGGTCCGGGGCGTCCAGCGACTGCTAGCACCGGCGTTCGTTCGCTTCGGGGCCGACCATGTGCTGCGCGAGCCGCTCGAGCATGTGCGAGCCGAGGGCTTCTTGATCGAGTTGCTCGAGCGCTCCAAGCTCGGGCTTGTCGAGCGGCTGCTGGCGCGCAAGCCCGGCCCAGGCTGAGCGGGGGCAGCTCAAGCCGCCCTCAGAGCGACGTATGCTGCGGGAGAGAGCAGAACCTTGGTACGCGCCGTGCGGCGAATTGGTGCGCCGACACCGAACCAGGTCTCGACCATTACTGGGGGCCGTCTTTCCCTCCTGCTCAGTCTCAGTACTGGGCGAGCACCGTCGGGATGGGCTGTGAGAACGACCCGCTCGAGTCCCGCCCAGCTCAGCCGCGGGGCGACCATTCCGTCGCCAAAGCGGTGGCCGCATCGAGGCGGCATCGGGAGCGAATGTGATCGCTGAGTGATTGCGAGAGCGAGGTCGAGACTGGATGTCGTCCGATGCGGCGCGCCCGGAGACCTCACGGACTATCGCTGTCGGGGAGGCTGGCCGCGGTGGTCGTGGGTGCGGCACGCTCCAGGCAACTGCTGTCAGCTCGTTAGCTGACAGTACGGACGTGGAGAGCAGGTGTCTCCCAGCGCGGGAGGGGCGCTGCTCGTCTGTCCCCCGAGTGGCGAGGTGCGGTCGTCAGAGGTGCCTTCCGGCAGCTAGACGCCACCGGCCCCGGCGCGGGAGCGATAGCGCTGTAGCGCGTTGCCGACTCGCAAGGCGGCGCGCATCGCCCTGGGCGCGGTACGGGCGCTGGAAAGCACGGCACGGTCGAGCGGTGTCTCGAGCGAGCTCTCCGCCGGCAGCATCGCCGGCTGCTCGGCCCCCGCGAGCGCGTACAAGTGCCAGCTCCCCGGCACTCCCTTCAGCGTGTGCTCGCCGCGTTCGACGAAAGCAAGCCCCGAGCCCGCCACGAGGTCGTAGACCGCGCGAGAAACCAGCACCTCATTGGGCATCGCCATGGCGCCCACTCGTCCGCCGATGTGCACGCTCAACCCGGTGAAGTCGCGTCCGGTGCGTTCGAGCTCTCCGGTGTGCACCCCGGCGCGCACCGAGATGCCGAGTTTCGCGGCCGCCTTCCGAATCTCGTCAGCGCAGCGAACCGCGTCGGTCGGCCCATCGAAGAGGCTGAACGTGCCGTCGCCGGTGACGCTGACGAGCCGCCCGCCGCGGTGCTCGACCTCGAGCCGCACGTGGCGCTCGTGGGTCGCGCGCAACGCGCGGTATTCGGCGTCGCCGATCCGGGCCAGCAGCTCGGTCGACCCGACGACGTCGGTGAACAGCATCGTGCCGAGGAACCGGTCTGCGTCAGGCGAGTGCCGCGCGCCCGTCGCGGCCTCCTCAACATGTCGCCAGACCGGCACCCACGCCTCGCCGATGGCTGCGCCCGCGAGGGTCGGGGGCAGATCGTGAAAGCTGGCCTGGGGGATCAGCTCGGCGACCCGGCGCACGACCGCCTCCGGTTCCGGAGAGCTCGGCGCGTACAGCACTCGGGTCGGCGACCGGACGGCGCGAAGGACATCGCTGATGTCCAGCCGCACGAACCACTCCCAGTACTGCCGCGCGGTCGCGGGCGTCGCCGAACAGCGTTCCAGCATCGCCATCAGCCGACGGTTATACCCCGTGCCCTGCACCGGATCATACGCGTCGATCACTGCACCGCTTCCCCACCGATCCAAGGCTTGGCGCCACCGCAACGCGTACTCGGCGGCGTCGCCGATCGACCATCCGTGCTGCTCGGCGTCCGGGGCGAGGGGACCACACGCAATCGGCTTGAACAGAACCAGGTTCGCTACGCGCTCAGGCGCTCGCGCCGCAGCGAGAGCGATCAGCCCAGACGTCGTGAGGACACCCACCAGCGTCACCGCCCGCATCCCGACCGCGTCCATCACGGCGAGAACATCATCGGAGTGCTGCTCGAGGGCAGGGACGTACCGGATGCGCTCAGACAACCCGAAACCGCGCGGCTGCATATAGACCGTGCGGGAGAACGAGGCACCCCGCTCGAACAGCTCGTGGATATAAGGGTCGGTCCAACACAGGTCAAAATGCTGGGCGGTCTCACCGACCACGAGCACATCAACGATTCCCCCGCCCACAACCTGATACGCGAGCTGAGCCCCGTCACGCTCTATATCCGCGCCTCGGGAGCGTCCACGCCACGAAGGCTAAACCCAGACCCGCGAGACGGCCGCCGAGCGACCAAAGCCGCGGATGCACACGACCCCGGTCGCCGCGCCAGACGACTCTCGACGTCCGCGATCCCCCGAGCGAGGCCACGCAGGGCGCCGGTTGGTACATACGAGCGGCACCAGGGTGACCGCTGGCCTCGCCGCCACTGCAAGCCGAGAAGTGCGTGATCGAGCACGGATCCAGGACGCTGACCCAACGGCCCACAGCCGTCGCGCTTCTCCCCAACCACGCGACTCCCGAGGCAAGCAGCAGACCCGACCGCGAGGCACGACAGAGCTCATCCCCTCTGGCTATCCCGTCGTCGCCGAAGCGCTCGCGAGCCGCGAGGGGAGCCAGAAGGGGAAAGCGCTCGTCAGGACCGAGCCGTCCGACGGCGCGATCTCGCTGCTTCCAGCGTTTAGCGGAAGCCTGACGCTGGGCCCCGAGCCTACGTGAGGTGGCCGCTTGTTCGTGAAACCAGCACTGATGATTCGGCGTAGATGCCGCAGCTCACGCGCCTGCGCTGCGGGCGTGGGACTTACGAGCGGGCCTGCGGCAGCGGTGGCGGCCGTCGCCTTGCGAGCCGGCCTAGCCGCCGTCCCTCGTGCCGACGTCAGTGCCAAGCGGCGAGATCGTGTTGGCGTCCGCGTTCGCGACCCACACCGAGCCCTGTCCCTCCGCGATGCTGATCGGACGCTGGCCCACTCGGATCGGCTGGCCGACGGCCCTTCCGGAGCTCGCGTCGATCCGCGAGACCGTGTCCCCGTCCAAGTTTGAGACCCACACCACGCCGCCCGCGACGGTCATAGCACATGGGTGGGCGCCCACGGCGACGGGTCGGCCGATCAGGTTCCCGGTCCGGGCGTCCAGCCGTGCGATTGTGTTGTTGTTCGCGTTCGCGACCCACATCGACCCGTCTCCCACGGCGACGCCGTCGGGAATCGCACCGACGGGGATCGGTCCGCCGATAGCCTTCCCCGAGCCGGCCGCGAGCCGCGTGACCGTGTTGTCGTCGGCGTTCGCGATCCACACGGAGCCCTGTCCGACGGCGATCGCGTCCGGAAACGCGCCGACGGGGATCGGCTGGCCGACGACTCGTCCGGTGTTCGCGTCGAGCCGCGTGACCGTGCTGTCGTCGGCGTTCGCGACCCACACGGAGCCCCGCCCGATCGCGATCGCGTCCGGAAACGCGCCGACGGGGATCGGCTGGCCGACGACTCGTCCGGTGTTCGCGTCGAGCCGCGTGACCGTGCTGTCGTCGGCGTTTGCGACCCACACGGAGCCCCGCCCGACCGCGATCGCGTCCGGAAACGCCCCGACGGGGATCGGCGCGCCGACGACTCGCCCCGAGCCGGGATCTAACCGGGAGACCGTGTCATCGCCGGCATTTGCGACCCACACCCGTCCATGTCCGGTCGCGACGGCGTCGGGAAAGCCTCCGACCGCGATCGCCGGACGCGGGACAACCGATTCCGTCGCGGTCTTGGTCGCGGGCGGCCTCGGCTGGCTGGTCGCGGTGGTCGCGACCCGTCCCGACACAGTCATCGCCATGGCGATCACCGCCGCGACGGTTGCTGACACGATCACGCCGGCCGCAACCAGCAACGAGCGCGTTCGCCGCCCTGCCATCGTGCCCGCGGGAGTGCCGCGCAAGCGCCCCCGCGCCCCTCCCGGTTGCGCTACCTCCCGCCGTTCTTCGCGGTCCGCGGCGTCGTCCCGTCGCGCCGATCCGGCCTCGACATCGGCCCGCGGCTCCGATCCCGGCGTGCCGTCAACCTCGGATAGGGCGTCCGATGCCGTCGCCGGGCCTGCGCCCACCCCCGAATCTGGCCGCCCGGCCGCTTGCCCTCCAGCGCCGGGCGGCGCGTGCTCCTCGCCCTCGTCGCGGGCGCGCGCGTCGACCTCGCGACGAGCCTCCTCCTCCTCGGCCCCGTCCTGCCTGAGCCACTTGCGCAGCGTGACAGCCGTGATCCCCAGTTCCTCGGCCAGCTTCCACTGCGGCTTGCCACCCAGCTTGGCCAGCCTAACGGCCTCGCGTCTGAAATCCTCCGGGTACGGCGGCCTGTACCCGGGCACCTAAACCTCATCATCC
Source organism: uncultured Solirubrobacterales bacterium (assembly GCA_963810015.1). Classification (GTDB taxonomy): domain Bacteria; phylum Actinomycetota; class Thermoleophilia; order Solirubrobacterales; family Solirubrobacteraceae; genus Palsa-465. Next base: position 25,027 of record CAWEMC010000017.1, on the reverse strand, counting down.
CCCGGCCCAGGATCGGTCAAATCGTCGGGCGGCTCGTCGCCACACCACCCGGAACGCGTCCCAGACCGCGACGTTCCTCCCGGCCGCGATCCACTCCGCGAGATCCGTTCCTACTGGGTTTCTGTTCTTTGGGGCAAGCATCGCATCCTGCTCCTTCCTCTCCGCGGCCAGCCCAAGATCGCGGCCGGACTTCGCCCCGCTCGCGCCGTCAACCTCGTCCGGCTCGCCGTGCTCGGATTCATCGCCAGAGCGCGGCGCCTGCTGGCCAGCACAGCCCAACCAGGGGCCCCGGCGGGCCTCAGGAGGCCCGCCAAGGCCCCCAAGGCGGGAACCAACCCCCCAGCGCCTACCAACTCGTGCACCGGTGCGTCCTTCTGATCGTGGCGGCGTGAGGCTGGTCCGGCCGTACAGCTATGTGGCTGCGGGTAAGATCAGAGAGAATGACCGGGCCCGCTTTCGGGTCGCTAATCGATCGCTAAGCAGATGCAGTTTCGAATCCTCGGTCCACTCGAGGTCGCTGGTGACGACGGTCTGGTCTCGCTCGCGGGGGCGCAGCGGTCGCTGTTGGCGCTGCTGCTGCTCAACGCGAACGAGGTCGTGTCCGCTGATCGGTTGATCGAGAACCTATGGGGCGAAGATGTTCCTGAGTCGGGACGGACCGCATTGCAGGTGCGGGTCTCGCAACTCCGAAAGGCGCTCGGCGGTGCCCGCGGGCGGATTGCCACACTCGCGCCGGGGTATCTGTTGCGCGTCGGTCGCGACGAACTTGACCTTTACGGCTTCGAGCGGCTCGTGAGCGAGGCGGACGGGGCCGAGCCGGCGAAGGCGGCCGCGAAGTTGCGCGCGGCGCTTGGCTTGTGGCGCGGGGCTCCGCTTGTCGATCTGTCCTACGCGTCGTTCGCGCAGCCGGCGATCAGGCGGCTGGAGGAGCTGCGGCTCGCGGCGTTGGAGAAGCGCATCGAGGCTGATCTTGAGCTCGGGCGCCAGGCTGACCTGGTCGGCGAGCTTGAGATGCTGGTTGAGGAACATCCGTTGCGCGAGCGGTTGCATGCGCAGCTGATGCTGGCGCTGTACCGGTCCGGCCGACAGGCCGATGCGCTTGCCGCCTATCAGAATGCAAGGCGGGTGCTGGTCGAGCAGCTGGCGATCGAGCCAAGCGCGCCGCTGCGCCGGCTTGAGCACGCGATTCTTCGCCAGGAAGCGTCGCTGGACCTCGCAGCGACGGTCGCTGCGCGCGCCGGGTTGGTCGCCACCGTATCGGAGTCCTCGCGGCCAGTCCCGCGCGAGGAGCGGAACGAGCCTCACAACCTGCCCACCCAGGTCTCCAGCTTCGTCGGTCGAGAGCGCGAGCTGAGCGAGCTTCGGCGGCTACTGTCGCGCGCTCGCGTGATCACGCTGACTGGCGTCGGGGGCGTGGGCAAGACGCGGCTCGCGCTGCAGCTCGCGGCGAGCATGCTGGATGAGTTGGGCGACGGGGCCTGGTTTGTCGATCTCGCGCCACTGACGAACGCAACGCTGGTCGCCGGGAAGCTGGCGGGCATTCTTGGAGTCCCGGAGCAGCCGGGACGATCGCTGCTGCAATCGCTGATCGCAGGGTGCAGGGACCGACGGTTTCTCGTGATCCTGGACAACTGCGAGCACGTGATCGGCGAGGCGGCCAATGTCGCCGACCAGTTGGTGCGCGGTTGTCCGAGGATGATCATTCTCGCGACCAGCCGCGAGCCGCTCGCGATCGAAGGCGAGCATCTATATCGGGTCCCCTCGCTGTTCGTCCCGCCGTCCAGCGCCGATCCCGACGGCCTGCTCGCGTGCGACGCGGTCCGGCTGTTCGCTGACCGCGCGCGCCAACAACGCTCGGGCTTTGCCGTCGACCTCCACAACGCGTCTGCGGTGGGAAGGCTGTGCCGCCGCCTTGACGGGATCCCACTCGCGATCGAGCTCGCTGCTGCCCGGCTGCGCGCGCTGCCGCTCGACGAGATCGACAATCGGCTCGATCAACGCTTCCGACTGCTCACCGGCGGACATCGCACCACGCCGCCACGACAGCAAACCCTCCAAGCCCTGATCGACTGGTCATATGACCTATTGAACCCAGAAGAACAGGAGATGCTCGAGCGCCTATCGGTGTTTGCGGGCGGGTTTGACCTCCACAGCGCTGAGGCGGTGGCAGGTGCCGGCTTCGACTCCCCGGTCGGCGTCCTCGATCGGCTCGCCGCGTTGGTCGACAAGAGCCTGCTCCAAACCGAGGGCGTCGGATCGGTCCGCTACCGGTTACTGGAGACCGTCCGCGACTACGCATGCGCAAAGCTGCTGGAGCGAAGCCAGCCAGCGGCGAGCGCGCTGCGCGCCGCCCACCGCGATCACTACCTCGCCTTGGCCGAGACTGCGGCGCCGCACCTGATCGGCCACGGCCAGATCGAGTGGCTTGACCGCCTCCAGCTCGAGCTCGACAATCTCCGCGCCGCAATCTCTCACAGTCTCCAAGACCCCGATCCCTCCGCTGGACTGCGGCTTGGCCGGGCGCTGTGCTATTTCTGGCTCTACCGAGAGCCTCGGGCTGAAGGCGCGGCGGCACTATGCACCGCGCTTGACCGCCCAGACGCCCAGCAGCCCACACTCCTACGCGGCCGCGCTCTTGTCGCCGCAGGCATCCTGCTCACCATGATCACGGGTGAGTACAACGCAGCAGCCGCCCGCGCTCAGGAAGCGCTCGCGATCGCCCGTGCGCTTGCCGATGATCGCCTCCGTGCCGAAGCGCTATACGTGCTTGCCCTCATCAACGGGAGTCGAGGCAACGAGCAGGCCAACCTCGAACTCACCGGCGAGGGGCTCGCCCTAGCCAGGGCGCTGGCCGACCCGCATCTCACGGCCCTGTTACTGATGACGAGGGGATCCTCTCCGCACCTGAGTCACGCCGAGCGAGCGCGCACGGTCGAGACAAGCCTGGAACTGTCTCGCCAAGCCGGCAACAAAGCGCTGTACCTCCGCACTCTCAACAACCTCAGTTACCTCGAGATGGAAGGCGGAGAGATCAGCGTGCCGCGCGCGCGTCTTGCCGAGGCAGTCCGTCTCGCACGAGAGATCGGCGACGGACGAGGCCTGAGCTCGCATTCGTGCACTCTCGGGTTCGCGTCATACCTCGACAACGCCGACGCCGATGCCCGGGCGATGTTCGATCAATCGCTGGTCATCGCGCAGCGCAACGGTGACCAACTGATGGTCGCCTACGCATACCTCGGCCTCGCACTGATAGCCAGTCGCGCCGGAAACGCGCAAACAGGCGCGACGCTGCACGGCGCCGCCGATGCGATCCACGACAAGCTCGGTACGCGCTTCGACAGCCTGGAATCCAGGCTGCGCAATGCTGACCTCGCCCAACTGCGAGCGGCGCTCGGCGAGACCGCATTTCAGACCGCTTACAACGCTGGACACCAACCGGACATCTCCGCTGCAGCTACCCCCGCATGAACGCGACCGCGATCCAAAAACCGTCGCCGCCGATGCATAAATCTCTCACGCGGCTTGTTCAATATTTCGGCGGGATAAGCGGCTTGAGGCAGGCGGATCTACGTTTCCCGACCCGTGGAGGGGACCCAATGACCAACTCAGCCCGTCGCTTGATCAGGACCGTCTCGGTCGCGTGCACCTTAGGGTCCACGGCTCTCCTCGCGCCCATCGTCTCGGACGCGCAGGCCAACGTGGTCGGCCCCACGTCTCTGGTCAATCTCAATACCTGCAACCTCTCGGCGCTCAGCCAGCCGTTCGCCCGGTGGTTGGATTTCGCCTATTACGAGCTCGCACCTGGCGGCGACTTCGAGAGTTCGACCTGGACGTTGACTGGCGAGGCCAAGCTCGTCGCGGGAAGCGAGCCGTACGCTGCCACGGGCGCCCTCGGCTCCTCATCCCTGTCTCTGCCAGCCGGGTCATCAGCCCAGTCGCCTGTAACGTGCGTGGATGCGGCCTACCCTTCGATCCGTTTCTTCATTGCAGGCGAGGGATTGGTTGCGGTCAACATCGTGGATGGGAGTTTGGTGATCCCCGCTGGCGTTGCCGTCGCCGGTGGCGAATGGTTGCCGACGCCCGTGATGCTGACGCTCTCGGCGGTGCTGGGGGCGATATCAGGCGGCACCGCCCAGGTGTCTCTGACGTTCACTGCCCTCTCTGGCAGTCCACGGATCGATGACGTGTTCATCGATCCGTGGAGTCGAGGATGATCGCTTCCATTGCGGGGGTTGGCGAGCCGCGCACGGGCAACCGACCTGCTCGTCGCCCGAAGCGAGAGCAGCTCCCGCGCGCGGGTCACTCGGACCAGCCGGGTCGCACGAGGCCGGACTCGTAGGCGATCACGACGAGCTGGGCGCGGTCCCGGGCGCCGAGCTTGATCATCGCCCGGCTCACGTGCGTCTTTGCCGTGGCGGAGCTCACGACGAGGCGCTCGGCGATCTGGTCGTTCGACAGGCCGGCGGCGGCGAGCGCCATCACCTCGCGCTCGCGGTCGGTCAGCTCCTCGAGCGCGTCTGAGCGTGGCGGCTGCTTGGCGCGCGCGGCGAACTCGCCGATCAGCCGGCGGGTGACCGATGGCGACAGCAGCGCCTCGCCGGCGGCCACGACCCGTACCGCCTCGATCAGCTCGCTCGGCTTGGTGTCCTTGACCAGGAAGCCAGCCGCCCCGGCCCGGATCGCGTCGAACACATACTCGTCGAGCTCGAACGTGGTCAGGATCACGATCCGGACGCCAGCGAGCGCCGGGTCCGCGGCGATCTCGCGTGTGGCGGCGATTCCGTCGAGCGTCGGCATGCGGATGTCCATCAGCACGACGTCGGGGATGAGCGCGCGCGTCAGGTCGACCGCCTCGCGCCCGTCCGCCGCCTCGCCGACCACTTCGATCCCGTCCTGCGCGTCCAGGAGCGCGCGGAACCCGGCGCGCACCAGCGCTTGGTCGTCGGACAGCAGCGCGCGGATCACGGCGGTCACTTGCCCGGCACCGGGATCCGCGCGCGGACGCGGAACCCGCCGCCGGATCGGGGGCCAGCGTCGAACGTGCCGCCGAGGGCGACCGCGCGCTCGCGCATGCCCGGGATGCCGTTGCCACCGCCCTCGCCACCCGGCGCCGGCACCTCGCGGCGACCGCCGGAGGTCCGCGGGCCATGTCCGTCGTCGTCCACCTGCACGGTCAGCTCATCGGGGCCGTAGGTCAGCTCGACGTTCGCGGCGCCGGCCCCGGCGTGGCGGACGATGTTGGTCAGCGCCTCCTGCACGATCCGGAACGCTGCCAGATCGATACTCGCCGGGAGCGGCCGGCGCTCGCCGTGCACCTCGAGCGTGACCCCGACGCCAGCCGCGGTGGTGCGAGTCACGAGGTCGTCAAGGCGGTCCAGGCCCGCCGTCGGCGCCCGGGGCGCCTCCTCGCCGGTCCCGCGCAGGACGCCGAGCACCGAACGGACCTCGCGCAGCGCGTCGGCGCTCGCCTCGTTGATCGCCGTCAGCGCGATCCGCGCCTGCTCGGGCTTCTCGTCCATCAGGTGCAGGGCGACGCCTGACTGCACGTTGATCAGCGAGATGTTGTGCGCGAGCACGTCGTGGAGCTCCTGGGCGATGCGCAGCCGCTCCTCGTCGGCCCGGCGGCGGGCCTGGAGCTCGCGCGCCCGCTTGGCCTCCGCGAAGCGCTCCCGACGGCTGCGCATCCCTTCGGCGCCCGCCAGCGCCACGAGCAGCCAGGCGGCGATCGCGAGCGCCGCCAGCACCTTCGGCCCGCCGGAATGCCCAAGCACCCACGGCAACCCGAGAAACACCAACCAGCCGGCTCCGACCGCGGCCCACGCGAGCACCCGCTCCCCGGCGAACATCGCCGAGACAATCGCGAAGCCAAGGGACAGGAAGTTTGGGCCAAGCGGGTAGCCGCGCGCGACGTACACCACCGTGACGGCGAACACGAACGCGAGCACCTCGCGCACATACCGCCGCCGCAAAACGAGCGCGAGCGGGCCGAGCGCCAGCAGCGCGTAAGCACCGGCGTCAAGCGGCGTCGCAGGGTGACACGCAGACGCCGACCAGCAGCTGTGCGTGCGCGACACGTGATGCGCCGCCGCCGCCGTGGCCGCAATTTGGATCACCCCGCAAAACGCGGCGAGGCGCACGTCGCTGCGGCGGATCCAGCCCCATGGGGTCACAGCCGCACGATAACCCCGCCCGCGGGGGCCGTCATCGGCTCCCGGGCGCAGCCGCGGATACGCCGGCGGGAGTACACGGTGCTGCCGCGATCAGACACCGGGAGCAGCACAGAAGCCGCCCCTCGCCCGACGACAAATCGCCCGCCGGAGAGCATGCTTCTCCCTGCAGCACACGACCGAACCAGATAGACCGAAGGAGCAACGATGTACGGGTACGACACGATCAGCCAGATGATCCGGAACCCCAACCTGCGCGCGAGCGACGCCGACCGCGACGCCACCGCCGACCGGCTTCGCCAGCACCACACCGACGGCCGGATCGACCAGGACGAATTCCAGGAGCGCCTGGACAGGTGCTTCGCCGCGAAGACCGTGGGCGAACTGGCCGAGCTCACGCGCGACCTGCCGGACGATACGGCCCGGCACCGCGCGGGCGGCCGCACAGGGTTCGGCCTGCTCGGCTGCCTGCGCATGATCCCGATCGTCCCGATCATCCTGGCGATCGTCGCCATTCACCTGATCTTCGGTGTGGCCAGCGGCCTGTGGATCCTCATCCCGCTGTTCTTCCTGGCCCGCTTCATGATCTTCCGTCGAGGATTCCGCGGCTGGAGCGGTCGCCGTGGAGCCGCGCTCTAGCGGCGCCGCGGGCGGGGCGGGATGGTCGCGGTGACCGTACCCGCGCCGCGGCCCGGAGCCCCGACCGCTCGCACCACGCCCGGGAGCTGCGGCAGCGCCGCCACCAGCGCCCGGGCGCGGTCGCCTAGTCGCCGCTCCTCGGACAGGCGCAACCGAAGCGGTGGGCGACCCTGACCTCAATCCTGCTGCCATGTGCTGCTCCCGTTATGCGCTGCAGCCCTGACTGCTACAGACGAACCTCAACAGCCAGGCAACTCCCCGATGTCCGACCTGTACCCGGGCAAGGCCCTCTCCAACGACGAGTGCGACGCGGTTCCATCCCACACGCCCAATCGCCTTCATCAGACCGCGACGATCGCTGTCAGGACAGCCGGCGCCGCTTCCGCTTAGTCGCCTCAGCGGCCACGCCCGACGCGCTTCTGCTCTGCGAGTCGTACTCGTGGGAGCAGCAGAGCGAGTCGCGGCCCAGGGCCGGCGTGCTAAGCAGCTAGCTCGGCCCGCAGCGGGGCGGAGAACTCGCAGCGGAACGGCAGTCCGATCAGCTGCTGTTCGGTCACCTCAATGCCCGCTTCGGCGAGACGGTCGATCAGCGTCTCCCAGCTGAGTCGAGGCGGGCGGTGCTGCTCGGGATCGCGCCCGAGCATCTGATCGACTGCGTCCTCGAGATCGCGGCGTCGGACGCGGTACTGAGCCAAGAACCGCTCCTGGTCAATGGGGTCAGATGGCAGGGGCGGCGGTCCGACGTGTTGCTTCCAGATCGCCGCGGCACCGGTGCGGTGCATCCGTATCCCCATCGCGTATCGATCGGTGACCAGCCGCTCTCCGGACTCAAGTTGCGCGTAGAGGCGAGCGAGCACCGCCAGCTGATCGGGATCGCTGTCTATCACCTGAACGCGAACGCCGCCCTCGGTCAGATCGGTCCGTTCGTCTTCCAGCTCAAGCAGCGCGCCAGTCGCAACCATCATCGCGTGCGCAACTGTACGGAGCCAACCGCACATGTGGGACCATTCCGCGACGACTGCTCACTGTCCCCGGCGTAGAACTCAGCCGCGGAGTGCTGCTCCGGCCGGCGGGAAGCCAGAGCGGAAGGACAGCGAAACCGGACTTGCGCCAAGGCTGTGTCGTGACGGCCGATTCAGTCCGCGTAGACGGTGCGGAATCTGGCTTGCAAGACCGGGAACACAGGCAGCGAGCAGCGCAGCCGCTTTGGGAGTCGTCTGATGGCGGCGATCCCCACCGATGCAATGCCGGGTGTAAGCGGCGGAGCGAGGTCGCGAAGCTCCTCGATGCCGGGGATCGCGCTGATGGCGGCGCGTTCGCCAGGGTTGAAGAGCCACGTCCACAACTCAACCGCGAGGTCACGCTCCCGACCCGAGGCTCGTCGGACCAGGTCAAACATCACCTCGGGCACCACGTCGAAGACCAGCAGGGCGCCGGGCAGCCGTTCGGCGAGTCCCGCGATGAGCCCGTGGACCTGGTCGCGCTGGAAGTACGGGAGCAGACCCGGCACGGTGACGAGGATCGGGACCGCCGGACCCAGGTGAGCAACCCAACTCAGATCGAGCGCCGACCCACAATAGCTTGACTGTCGTGGGCCGTCCGGCAGTAGCCGGCGGCGAACCCCCATGGTCTCTGGCAGGTCCACGGTCAGCTAGCGCACCTGACCGTTGTCCAGCCGCCAGAACTGAGTCTCCAGCCCCTCGCCGAGCGCCACCACCGTTCCGGCCGGATGCCGGCCCAGGAAGCGGCCGACGGCCGCGTCGAACGTGGCCACCCGGACCGCATGCAATCGCACGCCGCGGGTGACGTCCCCGAAGTCGTAATCGAGCCGGTCAACAACCCGGATGGCCATCGGATCCTCGAGAGCGCCGATGCGTGCGGCAGCGGCGCGGCGGCCGAGATTCCCCAGCAGGGTCTGTTGCACCCTAGACAGGTCTACCTGGATCCGCTGCTCCAAGACAACGAGCGTACTGGCGCCCGGTGCGTCGGCGAGGTGGGGTTGAAGTGCTGGAGCGCTCTCCTGCTCGCCGCCGACCGCCGCATGAAGAACCGGACCGCCTCTCACTGATCACGCCGCCAGCTCGTCGCTGATGCTCCGTCGCCCCAGCAGCCACGAGATCGGCGCTCCTGCTCCCGCTGGCCACCGGCTCGGAGCAGAAGCTAGAGCGCGGGCCGCGGACGGGTCGCCTAACGTGGCCCGTGCTGCACGTAGTCGAGCTTGATCGTCTCGGTCGGCGCTATCACACGCACTCGTGGCAGGCAACGCTGCGGGCTGCGTGGGCGTACGGTTCGCTGAACCGCCCACGTTGCCTATAGGTGGTATCGAGCGACGAGGTCGTTCGGAATTGGTGAACGCGCCGGCAGACACGGTGCACCGCGGAGGTACTCGAGCCGTCGGCTCTCCAGCTGCAGCTCGACAACGACGGTCCGAGATCAAGCGTTAGGCGTACCTGGGCGACCGCGAAACTCCAGAGTGCCGATGTTGGCGCGCCCAGCCCCGTCGGTCAGCACGTCGTGATCATCACTACGATCCTGCGCCGACCCGTTACGAGGAGAACGAGATGGCCAAACTCGAGGTGTCGGATATCGCGCGCAGCATCAGGGGGCGCATTCGGGAGGTGGAAGAGCAGCTCAAGGACCATGAGGCTTTGAGCGACGAGCTCGGGCGTCTAAAGGGCGCACTGAGTCGGCTGGAAGGCGGAGTCCGCTCGCGCGTCGACAGCACGCGCCATCGCCGGCGGCCGGTCACGCAGCGGACGACCACGGCAGCGCCAAAGGACGCCTCGCCGGCGCGGAGCACCACCGCTCGCGCGCCGCGCGGTGAGAACAAGAAGAAGATCCTCGCGTCGCTGAAGGGCGGCCCCAAGACCGCGTCGGAGATCGCAAAGGAAACGGGCATCAAGGCGGGCACCGTCGGCGCGTCGCTGAGCAAGCTCGCGAAGGCCGGCGAGGTGGTCAAGGCCGACCGCGGTTACGCGCTCCCCACGTAAGCACTAACGATCGGAAGTGAGCATGGCCTTTGAAGTCGGTAAGCGCGTCGTAACGGAGTCTGAGTCAACGAGCCGCCGACCCCGCGCCGGTGTCGTTGAGGAGGTGTTGCGCGGCGACCCCTCGCCTCGGTATCGCATCCGCTGGGACGATGGCCACGAGAGCATCTACACGCCCGCGAGCGGAGCCCTCCGAGCCGAACCGCGCCCGAAAAGGCAACGACGACCGACGCCGCGGAAACGCTAATCCAAGCCTGGCCATGCCACGGGCACCGGCGTCTGGCTCGTGCCACTCGCTCTGCCAGTACCTGCGGCGCGACCTCGTTGACCGGGCCGGCGTCGAGGCGCCGGTCCACTCCCGACGTCCTGGCTGTCCTCGTCCTCGCCGATAACCGTTTCCACCTCTCGCGCCCACGCGGGCTCGGCTGGGTCGACCCGGCGGACGACGGTCAGGGCACGGAGCCGGGTGCACGCCGCCAGCCGCGCGACGTCAAGTCCCGGTGCTTACGGGGGACAGCCCGTACTGTGAGCGTATGCCGGCTCGCCTCCACCGGCTCGCCGTACTCGCGCTGGCCGCGCTCGGCCTCGCCGGCTGCGCCGGCCAGAGCACCACGACCGCTCCTTCGCCGCGCGCCCGGAGCGCCACGACCAGGCGCAGCGCCGTTGCGAAGCGCACCCGGCGGTCGTCGCAGCGGCGCTCCGGCGCCACCACGATCCCCGCTGGGAAACTCGCGCTGATCACCGAGCCGCAGGCCGGGATCGCCCCGGTCCTCTCAGCCCTGCGCGGCGCCCGCCACCAGGTGGAGATGGTCATGTACGAGGACGAGGACAGCCAGGTGAACGCCGCCCTGGCCGCCGACCACCGCCGCGGCGTCGAGGTCCGCGTGCTTCTCAACGGCGGCTACTACGGCGAGGGGTCAACGCAGAACCAGGCCGCCTACAGCTACCTGCGGGCCCGCTCGGTGCCGGTCAAATGGACGCCGTCGTACTTCGCGCTCACCCACCAGAAAACGCTCCTCGTCGACGGCCGCGCGTACATCCTCACCTTCAACCTCACCTCGCAGTACTACGCCTCAAGCCGCGACTTCGGCGTCATCGACACCATCGCCGCCGACGAGCGCGCCGTGCAGCAGACCTTCAACGCCGACTGGTCGGGCCAGCGCATCACCCCCCCGACCGGCGCTGAGCTTCTCTGGAGCCCCGGCTCCGAGCAGGCGCAGGTCAGCCTGATCGAGTCCGCCCAAGGGTTCCTGGACATCTACAACGAGGAGATGGACTCGACCCCGATCGAGCAGGCGCTCGAAGCCGACGCCAAGCGCGGCGTGAACGTCGAGGTGACCATGACCTACGACTCCTCCTGGAAGGACGCGTTCGCGCAACTGAGCGCCGCCGGAGTGCACATCCGCACCTACAGCCCGACCGCGCCACTCTACATCCACGCGAAGATGATTCTGAGCGCAAGCCGCGTGTTCCTCGGCTCACAGAACTTCTCCTACACCTCCCTGCAGAGAAACCGGGAACTCGGGCTCATCACCCCAAACCCGACCATTCGGGCTTCCCTGCGCCAAACGTTCGACTCCGACTACGCGGGCGCGCGCCCGTACACCGCCCCTTCCCGCCCCTCCCGCGGCTCCTCGTCGGGCAGCGCCACTCCCAGCCCGAGCTCCGCCGGCGCGCACTGCAGCGCGAGCACGTCCTACTCAAATCGCTACACCGACTACGACGTGTACGTGCACTCAAACCAGCCCGGGCAGACCGTGAGCGTCACCGACGCCGCCGGACGCTCGGCCAGCTATCACACCGACTCAAGCGGCTACGCAGACGTCTACTTCCGCGCTCCGGCCAGCGCGGCCGGCGAGACGGTCACGGTGCACGCCGGGCCCGCCACCTGCCACACCAAGCTGAGCCCGTGATCCGCGCCATCCCCCCGCGGCCAGCCACGGCAAACTGATTCTCCCCACGAGGTCGCGGAGATGCGTCCGGGCAAGCTTGGACGCAACGTCGACGCCGGCCAGGGCGACGGCGACCTCGCCCGCTTCCCCACTCTCGCGCAACTCACCTGAGGCGCGCGTCATCAGCGGTTGAGCCCGCCGTGAGCACGCCAACCGCCAGCGCGGCGTAGATCGCCGCGATCGCGTGGTCGCCATAGGACTCGTCCGCTCGGGCGCCGACCGACCGACCAATGCGATCGTGCCCACGGTCACCGGGCGTTCTCGAGGAGCCGCACTTGTGGATTCGCTCGTGCGCTCAAGCGCACGGTGGCCGTGGCCGGGCGCCGAGTGGCGGCGGGTTGGATCAGTTGAGCTGGACCTTGACCGTCCGCATGTCGCAGGCAAAGCTGTTGCAGCGACCGGCAAGCCGCAGACGGGCGAGCAGGCGGCCGGACTGGAGCACCTTGACCTCGTAGCCGAGTGTCGCGTTGCGCGGCGTAAGGTCCCGCGCGTCGCCCCTGAGGGAGAACCCGCTGGGGTCGCCGCCGGCCTCGATCATCCACCTGGGCAGGCGGATGCGGTACGTCGTCGCGTCGTTGAACCCAGGGTCGCCGAGGCGCAGCGGAACCGTGACAGTCTTGAACGGAAGCTTCCTGCCCGGCAGTCGCGACTGACGGACCCCGCGAGCCATCACCTGAACGGGGTCGAGATCCGCGGTCCGACCAACATCTGCCCCGACAATCCAGGACAGATCGAACTTGAAGTTTGGATGTTGATGCGCGGCTGCGAGTGCGTTCTTCATGCGCCCGATTCGGGTGGCAGACTGGAGCTGGAGCGTGGTGGATGCGCTACTCGCGCACGTTCCGCCGTTGCCGTCGTCCTGTGTCCAGGTCGCTGTGACCGGCACCGGACCCGACTTTTCTGAAAAGAAGATCAGGCCCCACGGGCCCGCGTTCACGTCCCCATGCGGACGGATCACGGTGGCGCTGGGCGGCATCGAGAACCTGACGCGGCCATCGACCACCGTCTCACTCAAGTCCGCCGTCACTTTGATCGTGTGAGTGGCGATCAGCCGACTGCTCAGACGCTCGTCCAGGTCCGACGCCGAGAAGGTGGGCTGACCGGCAACCGCGCTCGAGCACGGCGGTGGAGGCACCTGGCCACGGCTCTGCGACGCCGCCCCAAGACCGACGGCGAGGAGCGCCACGAGCATGATGCGGGGCCGAGTCACGGACGCATCTTCGTCGCGCATCCCGAGTGTGTCAACGTCCGCGCCCCTAAGCGTCTGCGCGACTGGCGCCCAGAGCTCCCGTGTGACCAGCAGCCGATCTCTTCACCGACAGCCTCGGCACACCGACAGCCTCGGCGCCGGCAGCGATGCGCGCTCGCGCGCACGCCGGGATCTCCCACGACGCTTGCGTTGCGCTGCGCCAAACGTCGAGGACTGGGGTGCCTTTGCGGCCCCGGCGACAGGCGGCTTAGTGCATGGACGCACAGCACAGGCCGATCCGGCAGCCGTGTCGGCGCTGCTGAGGTCGGCGATGACTCGGCTTGGCGTGGCAGGTCCCCTTTGTGCCCGGGTACAGCGCCGCGCTCCCCCGGCTCGGCGCCTCGGGGGCTACTAGGTGCTCCACACCTGGGGTCTCCCGCTCGGGCGAGCCCGTCGGGGATTAGGACCCGCGCGAATCAGTCTCTTGTCCTTGCCGCGCGAGGCGTGTTGTGCTACAAGCGCGTGTGCGGGTTGGCGCGTTGTGGGAGGGCGTTTGGGACCGATGTGGATTGGTTTTTCGTTCGGGCTGGCACCCCGGTGGTTGCTGTGGGTCGTGATCCGCGCGGGAGCACGGTCGCGGCATCTGTTGCGCTGCGCCGGGCTAGTGGTGGTCGGGGTGTTGGTGGTGGCCTGGCGGGCGGATGCGACGTCTCTGACGCCGAGCGTCGCGTTCTACTGGAATCTGCCTGCGCTGCCCGGAAATCCGAACGACCAGGAGGGGGCGATTGCGGCCAGCCCGGACGGGAACCTGATCTATGTGGCGGACAAATACGCCAACGCGATCGAGGAGTACACCTCTGACGGGGCTCTCAAGCATCTGATCAGGTTCAGGCAGCCGACGGCGCCGACGGGGGTGACGACCGATCTGTCCGGCGACGTGTTTTTTGTCTACGAGGCGACGGGTACCGTTGCGAAGTTCACGGCCGGTCTCAAACTGCTGTCGAGCTGGAAGGTTCTGTTCGCGAAGTCGATCGCGGCCGACCGCGCTGGGCAGCTGTTCGTGTTGACGAACTTCCTCAATACCGTCGGGGAGTACGACACCAATGGCAAGAGCATCGGCGGTTTCGTCGCGAACTTCCCTGGGCAATATTTTGGCTTCGCCGGCTATGACCCGCCGGACAAGACGGTCGCCACGGAGATTACGGTGGATGGATCGGGGCGCCCTGTCGTCGTCGGCGAGTCCGATCAACCGCTTTCCAATCCCGAGCCGGACTGTCATTCGGTGATCGACGAGCCGTACCCGTACGGCGTCGATCACCACCCGTACTTTGACCCACTGGTGAGCGGAGAGGCCGTCCGTTTCACTTCCTCGGGCGCGGTCGTCGATTACGGCTGGCTGAGCGAGTCCGATGTCGATTGCTATCACGGCTGGGTGAATGATGGGTACAACCCCGGGGGAGTCGCGGTCGATCCTAACGGCGGGGGTGTGTACGCCACGACCGAGACCCACCTTGCTGTCGAACGTCTGGATCCGAACCTCAACAACCCCGCTGCGTACGGCGGTCAGCCACCGAGCAGTGAAGGGAATCTGCCGCTTCCGTTCTACCCGGAGGCGACGACGATCGCGGGCAACCCCCCGCTGAGCGTGGCGTTCGACTGTCACTCCAATCTTTATGTGCTGACTAACTCGAATGCTCGCGCGGTCGTGAAGTACATCAACCAGGACCACGTGCCGCCGTCGGCGTGTTCGCCGCTCCTGCAACGCGCCTCGATCCGGCCGGGGATCACAGTCTTTGCGAAGTTCGCCACCAAGGGCGCCGGCAAGGCGTCCGTCTTGATCGGCTGTCATGTGAAGCTCTGCGTAGGGACGGTGTCGCTGAAGATCGCGTCCGCCGTATGCAAAGGGTGCGTGGCCAGCTTCCCGCGTCACTTCCGCATCCACCCGGGCCTCCAACAGACGCTGAGCTTGCGGCTGACCAAGCGCGGGCGCACGCTTTTGGCCGAGCATCCCGGCGTCGCGATCAAGATCTTCGGCAAGCTCAAGAACGGCCACACGACGACCGAGGCAGCGCGGCTCCGCGAGCCCGCATCGCTCAGGGACGTCTGCGGCGTCCCGCCCTCGGTTGACGGAGACGCGTCGATCACCGGCAGCCTGACGCCGCCCCGGGCGCACCAGAAGGTCACCGTCGAGTACGTCCCGCCGGCGACCCCGGGCGTGTTCCTGCCTGCGGTCCAGCGGACCGTTTTGACTGACGGCGCCGGGCGCTTCAGCGACCATTATCAGCTCGGCGAGGCAGGACGGTGGATCGTGGTCGCGAGCTGGGGTGGGGACAGAACGCATCAACCGGCCGCCGCGCAGCCCTGTGGCGGGACGGTGCAGAAGGCGCCAACGCATGTGACGGTCACGTGCCCGTCGGCCGGCGCGATCGGCGCTTCGAGCCCGTTCTCCGGCGCGCTCTCCGGCGCCCCCGTGGACGCGCTCCTCGCGGTGCTTCACATCGCTCCGTCGGGAGCCGTGAGCGGGGATGACGTGATCACCGGCGCCGGCGGTGCGTTCACCGACGTGTTCGCCCCCAATCAGCCTGGCGCCTGGGAGGCGGAAGCGCACTACAACGGCGATACCAATAACGCGCCCGCCGCCGCGATCTGCCGGTTCACCGTCGCGCGGCCGCCGAGCACGCTTTCGCTCCAATGCACCCCTGACCCCAACAAGAGATTCATCTCCTGCACGGGCCGGCTGACCTCCGAAGCCGCCGGACTCGGCCAGACTCAAATCAAGCTCACCTACGAGCCACCGTCCGGGTCACCCACCGCCCACACGGCGACCACAGCCCAGGACGGCACCTTCAGCGACCAGCTAAACGCCCCCGCCGCGTCTCTGCTCACCTCCGGAATGTGGACGATCCAGGCCCAGTACCCAGGTGACAGCGCCCACGCCCCCGCCGCGAACACGTCAGGCGTAACGGTCTAGCCGGGGACGACTCTTCACGCGCCGACACGGTCAGGCACGGACCGGGGCATGTCGCGCCGGCCTCTCGGTGGCGCGCGCTCGGCGCCGCCAGGTTCCCGACATTGCCCGTGTGGTCGCGCCGGAAGTATTTATGAAGAAGCTGGGTTGTCTTGTAGGCGGCGCGGGTCGCGACAGCCTCCAGGGTCAAATCGGTTTCGCGCAGCTTTCGGGCCTCGGGCATCCGGCGTCGGCGATCCGTCGCTGCACCCTCCGCCCAGTCTTGCAGCGGACGACTCTGGTCAGGTGTCGGGAGGTGGGTCGGGTAGGCGAGAGGCGCCTGGCTCGACCAACCTCGCGAACCGGCGATCGAGGCTGGCGCGGCCTGATTGAGCACGGCGCTTGCGTGCGGTCAGGGTCGAGGATTGGTTGCGGCCGGGAAGGATCCCTGCGTGGTTGTGTCTTGGGCTGTATGGACCAACATCTCCAGAGGTCAGATCGCCAGACAAAGGTGGGAGGGCGGCGTCTAACCGACAGCCGGGTTGTCTCGCTCCACGACGACCTACCCGGCGTCGGCAACGTACGCGCACGCGTCAGACCGTGGGTAGAGCGGCCACCGTGTTTGACGAGCGTGGGGTCATTCTGACTGCCGCTCGTCTTGGGCGCGCGTCCAGTTCGCCGGTCCGTGAGATTCTCGCGCTGACGGAGCGCCCCGGCGTTGTGTCGTTCGCGGGTGGTCTGCCGGCGCCGGAATTGTTTGACGTCGTCGGTCTCCGCGAGGCATTCGCGACGGTGTTGGGGGACGAGTGCGTGGGCCGCACTCTGCAGTACTCCACGACGGAGGGCGATCCGGCGTTGCGGTCGGTGATCGCGGAGCGGTTGACGACGCGCCGGCTCGATACCGACGCGGACGACCTGCTCATCACCAGCGGATCGCAGCAGGCACTGACGCTCGTGGCCGCAGTGTTGCTCGAGCCGGGGGACCGGGTGCTGGTGGAGGAGCCGTCCTACCTCGCTGCGCTTCAGTGTTTCGCACTGGCGCGCGCAGTCGCTGTGCCCGTGCCCTGCGACGACGAGGGGCTTGAGCCAGATGCCATTGACGAGCTGGTCGCTGAGCATCGCCCGAAGCTGCTGTACACCGTGCCGACGTTTCACAATCCGACGGGCCGGACGCTGCCGCTCGCTCGCCGCCGGGCGCTCGCGGCCGCGGTCAAACGCACGGGCTTGTGGCTGATCGAGGACGACCCCTATGGCGAGTTGCGCTACGACGGCGAGGCGCTCCCGACCCTCGCTTCGCTACCGGAGGCCGCCGCTCAGACTGTCGCGCTGTCGACGCTGTCGAAGATAGCTGCACCCGGCCTACGCATCGGCTGGGTCCGGGCACCCCGAACGCTGCTTCGCTCGCTCACGATCGCCAAACAGGCCGCTGATTTGCACTCCTCGACCGTCGACCAGGCGGCCGCTGCACGGTGGCTGGCGACGAGCGACCTCGACGCGCACGTCACCCGCTTACGGACCGCGTACCGCGCTCGCCGCGACACGCTACTCGAAGGGCTCGCGGACGCGCTGCCGCCCGGGTCGACCCACAACCATCCAGAGGGCGGTATGTTCGTGTGGGCGCGACTGCCCGACGGCTGGGACGCAAGCGCACTCCTTCCACGCGCTCTTGCGCGCGACGTCGCCTACGTCCCCGGCGCCCCATTCTTCACGGGGTGCCCGGATCCCGCGACCCTGCGCTTGTCCTTCACCGCACACCCGTCCGAAGAGATCCGTCATGGCCTGGAACGCCTGGCAAGCGCACTCACCGGCCCGGCCCGTAGATCGACCGGCCACGCCCACAGAGAACTCCGGCCGCCGAGATCCCGAAAGTAGCGAAAGTAGGTCGTGTCCGCTCCATAGGCGGGGTCTCGCTCCTCGCTACCTGCAGAGCTGACCGCGTCATCGCCAGTCGGCCCGGGTAATCGGCCAGCCCGAGGCCCCTGCTATCTCCCGAATGCGGGGCGCGCGGAACGCATCACGACGGGATTTATCCAGAGTCCCGCATTTTTCGAGAGCAGGGGTCCCCCATTGAGCAGCCGCGCCCTCCTATGCGCGGAACTCGAACACGCGCCGGTGCGGGTGCTTGCAACGGTCGCTGCTAGCGAACTGACCCGGGCAGAAGCGGGCCCCTGCCGACACTAGCTGAGCTACGGTCGACCCGGAGACCGTCGCTCGGCCGTTAGATCGAACCCGCCCTTCGTCGCCAAAGCGCTCACAGGCCGGGACGACGCTCTATAGGTAAAAGCGATCGCCAGCGAGTTGTGCTTTCCGCGCAAGGAGGGCCTGGTGTCGGAGCGGGCAAGATGCATGTGCCGCGAGCAAAGCAGGGGCGAGGAGGTCGGCCACCGCTGAGCTCATTGAGCAGGGGCCGCGACTGCCGGTCGGACGCCCACTGCTTCCGCTGGGAGCGATGGTGCCGGCGCCGGTGATCGTCACGATCAACGCGGCGCTGTGGCGGTCGCGGCGACGGAGCGGTTCCTGACCGCAGCGATAGCGGGCTCGGACTATCGCCGGCACCTCAAAGGGTCACGCCGCCCGGCCAGCGGGCGCTGGTGCTTGACGCCTCAACAAGTCACGGCGGCGGCACGATCGCAATCGGTATCAAGCGGGGTCATGTCGCTCACATTTCACCGGTCGGGACAGCGCTATTCGGGATGGGTTTCCGGAGGTAGCGCCGCGCGACGAGCGTGGCGAGCGCGACCTGCCGCGCCCGCTTCTCCCCCCGCCAAGCCACCGTGATGGTGAGCAGATTCCTGCCATCGGTCGTCAGCAGCTCCGACTCGTCAGGCACCCACGCCGCAACCAACCCGAGCTTCGGCACGGTCACCGGCGGCGAGAAGTTCCGCACCGTACCGAACTGCTGCGCATCCTCGCAGATCGTTCGCTCCAACCGCTGATAAGGCTGCGGCGACGAATCGATGTTGACCACCACGGACAGCCCCGGAGCACGAAAACGGCACTCCGGCTCCGAGTTGTTCCCCGTCGTCGCGCGGGCCTTCAGCACGCCGGCAGCAACCCCGGCGTAGCGAGCGATCACCGTGCTAGCGGCCGGCGCGCACACGGGCAGCTTCGGCTCTGCCGCCGCCTTTGTGGACGTCCCCGACGAGCGCGAGGACGTGCCACAGCCAACGAGAGCCAGGCCCGTCAGCAGCCCGACGATCACAAGGACCGCATGGCATGAGGTGGTCGGCTTGCTGCGCGACTCTCGAGCAGTCTCTGGCGCACAGTGTCCGCTGATCAAAGTTTTTCCCGACATGAAAGTCGTGATTACGCTCGACTTCGAGGCGGCACTCCAGCCCGCGGACCGCTCTGAAGGGTTCGGCGACGAAGACGTTGTACCGGGCACCGGTTCATGTCCCCGGGCCGCGTCGTCGCTCGCGATACGCGCGCATTTTGGCGCGTGAGCCGCACACCGACATCGCGCACCAACTGCTGGCCTGGTTGCGGGTGTGGTCGTAGAACGCCCATCCGCAATCGCGACCGCGGCACGCCTTCATTCGTGACCAGCTCCCATCGAGCTGCGACACCGCGACGATCGTCGCGATCAGCGCCATCGCGCCCTCGAGATCCCGAGGCTGTGGCTTGAATTGCGGAGTGTCGGCAACCGCGAGCTGGACGTAGATTCGCGGCGCCTGCAGCGCCCGGTTCAGTCGCGCCACGACTTCGGGATCCTCCACCGCGCCGTTGTTGACGAACAGCATTTCCCGAAGCCCCTCCCGCACCTCAAGCACTCGGCGGCGATCTGACTCCGTCAGCGCGTGCGGGCGATCGAACAGCCCGTGTTCGACAAGCCATGTGCTGACTGCGCCGGGGCTTGCAAGTTCCTCCTCGTTGCTACTGGTCAGATCCCAGCGACTGTTGAGAAACGTCTGCACGAGCTCAAGGTCGCCGGATGCGGGCCGGCGATTCCCGGGCTGGGGCCCACGGTCGACCCTCGCCGTCGGCTCGGTCAACTCCACCCGATCGCCGACCTTTCATACCTAGTTACCATCAAAGTACTTTACGCTGGTAACGATGAACGCGCAAGGGCGTTCGTGTCTGCCTACGAAGATCGGCGGCACCTTGCGCCTGAAGGTGTCGATCGATGCCAGCGCCCACTCGTTGCACGTGCAGCCACGCATTACCGCGCCGGCGGCATGGCACGTCTCGACTCGCTGAAGCTGACTTCCCTCCTACTCGCCAGGAGCCGGTCTAGCGTACGCGTGCTCGGTCGCCATTGCGCTCGTGAGCCGCGAGAGGAGCCACAAGGCGAAAGCGCTCGTCACGACCGAGCCGTCCGGACGCCGCGATCTGGCTGCTTCCAGCGTTCAGCGGAAGCCTGACGCTGGGCCGCGAGCCCACGTGAGGTGGCCGCTTGTTCGTGCGAGCAGCAGCCTCGTGGACTGCGTCACGCCAGCCGGGACCTAGCTGCCGGACGAGTGCAGTTCACGATTGGCGCCTCGCTTCGGCTGGAGCAAGCGGAGCCGACATTGAAACGCGCCGCGGCCGGCCTTGGCGGCGCGTTGGTGCTCGAACCCTGAGCAGCTTTCGGGGTCTCGGGGCATCGGCGTGCCCGAGCTCATTCGACCAGGTAGGTCTGGTAGATCGCTCCGGCGCGCTGGCGGCCGCCGACGCCCGATGAAGTCGCCCGTGTTAAGCCGTCTCACCGAGCCCACCAAGCTCGGCGTGCTCAGACTACTCGACGTCAAGCCCGGCGCCTAGCCAAAGCCCAGCGAACCCCAAACATCCAAATTCCGAACCGCCCCGCGAGCTTTGGGCGCTCAACGAGAGGTTTCCGGCTAGAGCGCGGTTACGTTTGTGGCCCTCGGTCCCTTCTCGCCGACCTCGGTGTGGTAGGAGACCTTGGCGCCTTCGCGAAGGTCCCGATAGCCGTTTGAGTTGATCGCCGACTGATGGACGAAGACGTCGTCGGTGCCGTCATCGGGGCTAATGAAACCGAACCCCTTGTCCGCTTTGAACCACTTGACGGTTCCGGTGGCCATGTTGGTCCTCCGTGTTCTGGTGCCGCGACGGCGGAGGGAGCCAAAGCAACGACTGCGGGCGCTGGCACATGTCTGTCCGAGCCGAGTGCCCGAACCATCATCGACGATAACAACGGCGCCTTCGGGATGAGTGCCAGTCGTTGCCGCACGGCCCGGTTAGCCGGGCGCTCGCAGCAGCGCGAGGATCCGGGGGTGGCCATCGATTTCCAGCTCGTCGACGACCTCGACCTCGTCGAAGCCAACGAGCCGCGCCAATCGCCGCAGACCCTCCGCTGAGAAACCCCAATAGACAAAGTCATCGCGCGCGTACACGTCGCCCGGCTCGTGAACCTCGATCGCGGGCGCGTAGGCGGGCAGGCTAGAGCCGTAGGTCTCGAGCACGATCTCGCCGCCCGCGGCCAGCACATCCACCAATGCCCGCAGCAACCTGATCGGATCGGTCACTCGGTGCAAGATGCCGAAACACAGCACAACATCGAAGCGCTCGGCGAGCTCGTGCAGATCGACCGCGTCCATGCGTCGGTACTGGACCCGTGATCCGACCAGCTCGGCGATCGCGCGGAACCCGGCGCCGCCCTTAAGCGTTATCCCGAATCGAGCTCGGACCCAGTCGACGTACTGCTCATTGTCGACCGCGACCACGCGCCGCGCACCGCGGGCCTCCGCGAGAAAACTGTAGAAGCCGTCAAACGCGCCCACGTCAAGCACGCTACGGCCTGCAAACCGATCCGCGCCGAGCACCGCCAGGCGGTAGCCGTGATCGCGCGCAATACCGCGTGTGTAGATCCCGGGCGCGAGCGCGAACGTGTGAAACCACAGCGGAACCGAATCACGAACGCGCTCGGCGTCCAACGCCGGCGCTCCGATCGCATAAAGATCGGCGACAGTCCGCTCGGCACCGGACGTCGGTGGGATCGCCTCGATCGCCTCGACCCTGTCTGGACGGACTGCCAAAACATCACCTCTCTCGTTCACAAGATAGTCACACCTTGACAGCCTGACCGTCCCGACGCCTCAAGAGCGCCACAGGGATACGCGCAACCCTCGGCTCCGGCATCCACCGCGACACCCCCGGCACGTCAGCGGCCACGACCGCACAGCACGCGAGTCGACCGCGGTGCGACCCAGCCCAGCGGCCATGCAACCCGCGGTCGCCAAGCGTCCGGTGACAGCAGCGCCGCGCGGAAATGTTCGACGGCGGAGAATCTCGCTGCACGCGCCCAGAATCTCGCTCGACGGCGACAATCCGTCGATGACGCGCGCTGACGCCCAGCAACAACGGCTGCTGGAGCGACTGCGCGAGGCCGGAGATCAGCCGGTCGCGTTCGCCGAGCTGCAAGCATCCGGAATCGCGTTCCCGGCCGCCGTCGTATCGGAGCTCGAGCTGAGCGGGTATGTCATCGAGCGCGTCTATGACAACGGCAGGCCGGTCGGCGTGCGCCTGCTCCAGCCAGAACCCCCAGACAGACCCACCAGCCCCGGGCGGCGCCGACGGTCCGGGCACCGATAGCAAACACCCACCTGATCGCCGAGGTCGAGAACCTACGCCCCGGGCTCGCTCTAGACGCGGGCTGCGGCCACGGCTCGGACACGCTCTGGCCGGCCACGCGCGGATGGCAGGTCACCGCGGTCGACTTCTCCGCGACCGCCGTGGCGCACGCCCAGTCAGTGGCCGAGACGATGGGGACGGACATCGCCAAGCGCATCCAACTGGGTCGAGGGCGACCTAGCTACTTGGACGCCGCAGCCGGACCACTACGACCTCGTGACGTGCCTGTACATCCACGTCGCAGGATCGGTGCAAGAGTTGGTGCGACGGATGGCGACAGCGGTCGCGCCCGGGGGGACCCTGTCGCTGGTCGGCCACCGCCCGATCGATCCGGTCACCGGGGCCGCAACGGCCGCCGCCGGTCAGGTGCAGGTCTCTGTCGACGCGACGCTCGCCGCGCTCGATCGACGCCGGTGGGAGTCGATCGTTGCTGAGGACCGTCCGAGGGCCATAGCCGGCACCGGCGTCGACGCCATGGTATGCGCTCGACGCCTGCCCTGACGTCGCGACACCACGGCACCCCTTCCTGTGCAGGGAGGCGACCGAGCGACTTCTCCTCCGTCGCCGAGCGGGGAGTTGGCAACTGGCTCCGGTCAGGCGTCCGATTGCGACAGAGTGCGCAGGCCCTTTCGGCGTGCTGGTGCTGACTGCTTCGCACCAGGGGCAGCGACCCGGTGGAGGACGCGCGGGTGACCGCTCTTGCCCGCCGAGCGGCAACCAGCCGCCGGCATCGGCGGGCAGGCTCCGTTCGTCCAAAGGGGCGGCCAGCCTTAGCTCCAAACCTGCTAGCACCGGCTCCTCCTTTCTTCGCGTGAAGGCAGGTGTTTCGCTGCGGCCGCTCGACTTGTTTCGAGGTCCGTTCTGCGCACCTGGTGATCTGGTGATGAGCGCGTCTCTCAGACTGGCGCGAGTTGAGGGCCTCTAAGCGATCAGGCGGACTGCGAGGCCGGACCTCGGGGTCGGTGTGGCTCGGAGGATGCCAGCGGATCACGCGTCGCTCTGGCCGTTCGCTCGGAACAGTAGGGGGTCGCCTCCGTACCGGTACGAGGGGAACGTGGCAGCGTGTCAGTGCTGCGGAGGTATCGCGAGCAACGACCCTGCACAGGGTTGTCGACTCGGCTTGAGAGGCGCGCCCGCCCGGCTAGGCCTGGGCGAGCACGACAACAGTCGTCACCGTTGCAAGAACTATTCCGCCGACGGTGAAAAGGGTGACTGTGGTCGCGGTGAGCGGCGCGGCCTCGCCGCGCTCAAGCGCCCGGGCAAGCGCGCGATGGCGGCGGGATCCGACGATGAGCAGGGCCAGCGCGAGCACGGCGTAGCAGCAACCGAGTACGACGTATGGCGCCGGGGCGGCGTGGAGTAGGCGCGGCGCAAGCCTTCCGACGCCGAGCGCGCCCGCCGTAGCGACCAAGGCGGTGCGCCACCACGCCAGCCAGGTCCTCTCGGCGGCCATTCCTCCGTTGAGCGCAGTCTCGGCATCTGCGGCCTGCGGGTCGCGTTCTGGCACAGCCGCGATACTCCCACGCGCCGGGGCTGCCGAGCAAGGCCGGGCGCTGCAGAAGTAGCGGGCCTCAGAGCCGAGGTCGATGCTCGCCGCGGTCTCCGGCTACCCGTGGATTTGCCAACCCACTGGCCTGCGCAGCGGGGTCCACACGTAAGCGCTCGCCGGCGGTCGACATCGCTGACGTTTGATCGTCGCCCGGGGGAAGGCAGCCGCTTGCTGCCGCTCTCGTCGCTCGGAGACCCGGTGCTGCTCGAACGCTTCCGGATTCGAAAGAGCGACAAGGGGATTGTCGGATGGTGAGCGGCTGTGCTGCATCGCTGGCTCCGCCCCGACGACACGCGCGGTCCTCGTGCATCACAGACGGCACCGTGAGACCCGCCCACACGCCTACCCGGGCTGCGAGGCGTCGGTGAACTCGCGGAATAGACCGGTCACGACGAACACCGTCTGCTCGGCGATGTCGACTGTGTTGTCGCCGATCCGCTCCAGGCAGCGCGCCACGAGGATCATGAACATGGCCCATTCGCGCAGTTCGAGGTCGTCGCCGATCTCGACCGCTCGGTTGAAGATCGCTCGGTTCAGGCGGTTGATCTCGGTGTCCTGGCGGACGAGATCCTGGGCCAGCTCGGTGTTGCGGCCGACGAAGGCGTGCTTCGCTTGGGAGACCTGGGAGCGGGCCAGCCGGCCCATCCGCTCGATCGCGTCGAGGATGTCCTTGTCCTTGGGAGCTTCATAGCCGGACAGGGGGACGAGCTTGGCGATGTTGACGCACTGGTCCCCCATCCGCTCGACGCAGCGGATCACGTGCAGCAGCGCGGCGACGATCCGCAGATCGCCGGCCACCGGCGCCTGCCGAGCGATCAGCGACAGAATCCCCTGGTGCACCTCAAGGTAGCGGCCGTCGATCCGGTCATCGTCGGCCACGACCATCCCGGCCAGTTCGACGTCCTGATAGGAAATCGACTCGAGCGAGCGGTCGAGCTGCCGGATAACGAGGTCGAGCCCCTCGAGGGCTTGGCGCTCGAGCGCTGCCAGGTCGTCTTGGAATCGATGGCGGAGTTCCGGCACCTAG
>CAWEMC010000016.1:0-542217 GCA_963810015.1 uncultured Solirubrobacterales bacterium | reverse complement strand
GACCGACCCGCATCAGGTCGCCGGGGGCCCACGAGGCGATGTATCCCATCGTGTAGGGGTCGGCGCCCCACGCGCGCTCGAGCATCGCCGCCGGCTCGCGAGCGTCCTCCCCGTACAGCGCCGCGAGTCCGTCGAGCACGGTCTGGCGGCGCGCCTCGAGCGGCGCCGCCAGGAACGGAGCGAACCGCTCGGGCGGGACCAACAGCGACAACACGCCGCCGCCCTGCGGCCACGTCGAGCCGAACAGCCACTCGGTCTCGGCGAGACCGTTCTGCCCCTGGCACTGCCAGAAGGACTCCCCGTAAGCGACGACCACCTTCGCCGCGAGCGCGTGGCGCTGCGCGCGCAGCGAGGCGAGGCGAGCATCGCTGAGGCCGGTGATCGATACCGCGCGTAGCGGCCCGGCCGGGATCGCGCAGATCACGGCCTCCGCCTCGACGCGCTCGCCGTCGGCGAGCGTCACCGCGACGCCGCCGGGGGCGACGTCGATCTCCGTGACCACCGCTCCCAGACGGAGCCGCGGGCCGAGTTCCGACGCCATCCGCAACGCGACCGCGGCCGACCCCTCGGTGACCCGCAGCCCCTCCCACTGTTCGAGGTCGTAGAAGCCCTCGCCGGCGAGCGTGGCGTGTTTGCGCAGCTCGCCGAGCACCGAGGTTCGCTCGGGGCCGTCACACGACAGCGACAGCGACGCGAGCTCGTGCCGGCGCGAGACGGCTCCAGGAGCGCCCTGCTCTCGTAGCCACGCGCCGAGGCTCAACTGATCGAGGCGGCGTGCCTGCGGATGGCTCCACGGATCGTCGGGGTCGACGGTCGCGGCCAGCGCGGCGAACTCTCGGTCCAAGCGCTCGCCGTCGGCCCGCTCGCGCTCGCTCATCCACGGCGCCTCGTCGCCAACGAAGACGCCCTCTTTCAGGCCCCAGGTCATCTCGCCGGGGTCGGCGACATAGCTGTCCTCGATCGCAAATCCCAGCTCGGTGACGAGCTCGCGGTAGGCGGTGTGCTCGCGGCCGAAGACCTCGCCCCCGGCCTGGACGGTGCGGCCATCGGGCAGCGCGACCGCCTCGACGCGGCCACCGGGGCGTTCGCGCGCCTCGAGTACGACCGCGTCAGCACCCGCGCGATCCAGATCACGCGCCGCCGAAAGCCCCGCCAGCCCAGCCCCGAGCACTGCGACGTCGGCCATGGACAACTTCCTCCTAACGCTTCCCGCTTGACAGCGCGACGCTTCCTGGTAGTTTTCTGAATCGCCATTCAGGATACAGGCAAGGGCAAGCCTGTGAGAAGTTCGAGGAGAGATGAGTCCCCGCCCCAAAGTCGATCACCTGCGCAAACCGCAGATCATCGCCGCCGCCGCCGAGGTCCTCTACGAGCGCGGCTTGTTTGACACCCGGATCGGGGATATCGCCGAGCGCGCCGGTACGAGCTCGCCGACGATCCTCTACTACTTCGAGTCCAAGGACCGGTTGCTGGAGGAGGCCGTCGCGTATGCGGACCGCGAGTTCTACGAACGGCTGTCCGACGGCCAGGACCAGTACAAGTGCGCGAGCGACAAGCTCGTAAATCTGATCGAGGAGACGAGCCTCGGCCCCGGCGGGCTGAACGACTACACGCTGTGGATGGAGATCTGGGTCCGGGCTCGGCGGGACCCGACGGTGAGGCGGTCCTATTTCCGGCTGGATCGTCGCCAGCGTGCACTGATTGCCGACATCGTCCGCGAGGGTCAGGAGGCGGGCGAGTTCAGCCTCGACGCCGACCCCGATGAGTTCGCGCTCGTGCTCAGCGGTCTGCTCGACGGTCTCGGCGTCCAGGTCACGCTCGGCCAGCCCGACGTCTCACCGGCGCGGATGGTCGAGCGCTGCCTTACGCTCGCATCGAACGAACTCGGCTGCGACATCCGGCAGCCCAGGGGCGACGAGAAAACCAAGAAGCGAACCCGAGCAACGCGATGAGCATCGATCGCGACGCCACACGAATTCTCGATGAGGAGAGTTGGCATGCATCCACGTGAGGGATGGTCTGAAGGAGGGATCCGGCGCAGTCCCGACCCGTTCGAGAGGGCGATCTCCCGTCGCCAGTTGCTCGCGGCCGGGGCTGGGCTCGCGCTCTCGGGCGTACTGGCGGGCTGCGGCGGATCGGGCTCGAGCTCCGGCGGAGGCTCGAGCAGCGGCGGCGTCCCGCTGCCACGTCAGGACAACCCGGTCAAGTGGCCGATCTACTCGGACAACAAGGCGATCGCCTCGGGGCTCGCCCCTGAGAAGGGCGCCACGCTCCAGCTCTACAACTGGGTCGCCTACATCAACGAGAAGGTCCTCAAGGACTTCTGCAAGGCGAACAACTGCAACTACACGCTGACGACGTTCAACACGATGGAAGAGGCGATCGCCAAGCTCGGCAGCGGCCAGCTGAAGTTCGACGTCTTCTTCCCGACCGTCGACGTCCTCGGACAGCTCGTCGCGGCCAAGATGATCCGGCCGCTCAACCAGAGCTACATCCCCAACATGGCCAACACGTGGCCCGACTATCGCAATCCGTTCTATGACCAGGGCTGGCAGTACACGACGCCGTACTCGATCTACACCACGGGGATGGCCTGGCGCAAGGACAAGGTCAACCTCACCCCGTCCTGGAACATGCCGTGGCAGGGGGCGCCCTACAAGGGCAAGGTCGCGATACTCGACGACTACCGCGAGGGCATCAGCCTCGCCCTGCTGCGGGCCGGGAATCTGGACGTTAACACGACCAGCACGCCCCAGATCCAGGCCGCGGGCAAGGCCCTCAAGGAGCTTTCGAGCCTGACGGGCGTGCGCATCGACAACAACGACTACACCGACGTCCCGACCGGGAAGACCTGGATCCACCACGCCTGGTCGGGCGACATGGCCTCCTCCTACGAGTATCTGCCCAAGGGCACCTCGATCGACACCCTCGGATACTGGTTCCCCGCCAACAAGAAGGGTCCGGTCGCCAACGACCTGATGGTCAACCTGACCAGCGGCCAGAACCCCGTCCTCTCGCACATGCTCATTAATTACTTACTCGACGTGAACAATGCGCTCGAGAACTACAGCTACGTGGGCTACATGCAGCCGCTGAACCAGGTCACTCCCAGCCGGCTGATATCCGAGAAGCTACTGCCCCCGCAGTTGACATCGACGGTCGTGCTCCCGGAGTACTTCCGCCAGGGCGTCTTCCAGCTCGAACTGCCCCCGGCGGCCAACACCGTCTGGGAGAACACGTGGAATACGTTCTCGAACGGGCTGTAGGGTAGGACGATGGGCCGGCGGCAGGACACCCACCGGCGCAACCGGTGGCTGTGGATCGGGCTAGCAGCGCCTGGAGCGATCTGGCTGCTGGTTCTGTTCGTAGCGCCGTTCTACGTGATGCTGTCGGTCGCCGGTGGCAGCGTCAACTCGTTCTTCCAGACGGCTGTGCCGATCTGGAATCCACTGCAGTGGTCCAGCGCCAACGTGACCGCGGTCTGGCACGACATCGTTGGGTCCGGTTCGTTTCTCGGCCCACCGGCGCTCCGCACGCTGCTCTATACGGCGATCGCCACGGTGATCTCGATGGGGATCGCGTACCCGGTCGCCTATTTCGTGGCTCGGTACGCGGGCAGACGCAAGACGCTGTTCCTCGTCCTGCTGATCGCTCCCTTCTGGGTCAGCTACATGATGCGCATGCTGGCGTGGATCGACCTGCTCCAGCAGGGCGGCTTTTTCAACAGTGCCTTGTCGTTCGTGGGCCTGCCCGGCAACACCGACTGGCTCGGCGGCAAGTCGCTGACAGTGATCTTGGGCCTGGTGTATGGGTACATCCCGTACCTGATCCTCGTCCTGTATGCGTTCCTGGACCGGATCGACCAGAGCCTGCTCGAGGCGGCGAGAGATCTGGGGCTCAGCAAGTGGCGCACTTTCTGGAGCGTGACCGTTCCTCTGAGCAAGCCGGCGATCATCGCTGGAACGTTCATCACCGTGCTGCCGATGCTCGGCGACTACTACACCAATCAGCTGATGTCCGGAGCGCCGGGAACGACGATGATCGGCAACGCGATCGAGGGACAGCTCAACTCGCCCGGCGAGACCGGACAGGGGGCCGTGCTCTCGCTGATGCTGCTCGTCGTCCTGCTGATCCCGATGATCTATTACGTGGTCAGCACCGCCCGGGCCTCGCGGGAGATGGCCTGATGGCTACCGTTCAAACGCCCGTCTCGGAGGCGTCACGCTCCGAGCCCGTCGCCTGGCGAAGCCGGCCTCGAGGAAACCCGTGGCGGCGGCCATGGGCAATGGAGGGCTTCACCTGGCTTTACATCATCTGGTCGATCGTTCCGATTGCGATCGCCGTGCTGTTCTCATTCAACAAGGGCGCATCACAGGCCACGTGGCAGGGCTTCTCCACCAAGTGGTATATCGGCAGCCAGGTCACCTCCGTGCTGCACAATCCGAGCCTCCATCACGCCGTAATCCAGACGCTGGTGCTCGGGGGATTGACGACGGCGATCTGCGTCCCGATCGGGGTCGGTTTTGCCATCGGCATCGATCGCTGGCGCACCCGAACGGCGAACGGATTGAACTTCGTGATGATCTTCTCGTTCGTGATCCCGGAGCTGCTGCTGGCGGTGGCGCTGTTCTTTCTCGTCACGCAGGCCCTGACGTTCATCCGCCTGGGAACTCCGGCTGAGGTCGCGGGGCTGGTGGTGTGGAACATCAGCTGGCCCGCGATCATCGTGCGAGCCCGGCTGGTCAGCATCGGGCGGACGTACGAAGAGGCGGCCGCGGATCTCGGCGCATCGCGCATGGGAGCGATCTACCGAGTGCTGCTTCCGCTGCTCATGCCGGCCATCTTCGCCAGCGCCGTGCTCGTCTTCGCCAGCACCGTCGATGATTTCGTGATCGTGGAGCAGCTCTCCTCGACGGCAAACACACAGCCGATGTCGGTGCTGATCTACTCCAACGTCCATGGCGGGCTGAGCGGGCCGTCGCTCAACGCCCTGGCCACGATCATGCTGTTCGTCTCGCTCCTCGCCGCGCTCATTGGCTTTGTCGCATACCGGTGGTTGACCCGGGGCGAGCGGACGAAGGGCGCCAACGAGGCACTCACCGGCATCGCCGGCATCTGAGCGGAGAGGAATGCAATGAGTGGAGGAAACGTCAAGCTCGAGTCATTGACCAAGCAGTTTGGTGACGTGATCGCCGTCGACGACATCTCCGTCGAGATCCAGCCCGGCGAGTTCTTTTCGCTGCTCGGGCCGAGTGGCTGCGGAAAGACCACCACGCTGCGGATGGTGGCGGGCTTCGAGCCGCCAACGGATGGGAAGATCTTGCTCGACGGCGTTGACGTCGGAAACTGGCCGCCCAACCGCCGCAACGTCAACACCGTCTTCCAGAGCTATGCGCTGTTTCCGTTCCTGAACGTCGCCGAGAACGTCGCCTTCGGGATGAAGTACAAGTCGGTGCCCAAGGCGGAGCTGAACGCCCGCGTGGCGGAGGCGCTCGAGCTGGTCCAGCTCTCGGGATACGACAAGCGACGCCCCAACCAGCTCTCGGGCGGCCAGCAGCAGCGCGTCGCCCTCGCCCGCGCGCTCGTCCTGCGCCCCTCGGTCCTGCTGCTCGACGAGCCGCTGGGGGCGCTGGACGCCAAGCTGCGCCGCATGCTCCAGGTCGAGCTGGGGGAGCTGCAGAAGCAGGTCGGAATCACCTTCCTGTACGTCACCCACGACCAGGAAGAGGCGCTCACGATGTCCGATCGCCTGGCCGTTATGAACCACGGACGGATTGTCCAGCTCGGCACTCCGGAGGAGGTCTACAACGAACCCGCCGACGCCTACGTCGCCGACTTCCTGGGCGTGTCGAACCTGATGGACGCCCAAGTCGAGCAAGCCGGCGACCGAACGAGTCCTTGCCGCCTGCGGCTGGGCGACTTCACTCTCGACGCCGAGTGCGGCCAGCTCGACGCGACGGGCGCGGTCAAGCTCGCGATCCGACCCGAACGCATCCATGTGAATCCGTACGAGACGGGCGGCGCCAACCGCGTGCCCGGGATGGTCGAGCGCCTCGTCTTCCTCGGCTCGACGACGCACGTCTACGTCCGCCTCGCCACCGGCGCTGCGCTTCAGACGCTTATCCGCAACGACGGGGCCGAGCTGCCGTATAGCCAGGGAACGCCGGTCAGCGTCGTCCTTCCGGCCGATGCGCTCCGGGTGCTGCCCGATCCCGGCGTCAGCGTGGCCGAGATCCACGACGAGACGAGTGGCGATCAGCTCCTCGACCTTACCGGCACGAGCACGACCTGAATATCGGACCCTCGGCGGTCCTACACTCGTGGCGGTGAGCGTCGCCGAACTGCTGGACGGCAAGCGGGTCTGTGTGTGCGGCGGATCGGGTGGCGTGGGCAAGACGACCACGTCAGCCGCGATCGCGCTCGGAATGGCCACGCGCGGAGCCAAGGTCGCCGTCGTGACGATCGACCCGGCCCGGCGGCTGGCGAATGCGCTCGGCCTCCACGAGCTCGAGAACGAGCCGCGGCGCGTGGAGCCCGAACGGCTGAAGGCGATCGACGTCCACGGCGAGCTGTGGGCGATGATGCTCGACCCCAAGCGGACGTTCGACGAGCTGATCGAGCGGATCGCGCCCGACGCCGAGCGCGCTGCCGAGATCAAGGCGAACCGCGTCTACGGCGAGCTGTCGACCGCGGTCTCGGGCTCGCAGGAGTTCACCGCCATCGCCAAGCTCTACGAGCTCGATCAGGAGGGCGATTTCGACCTGCTCGTGCTGGACACTCCCCCGTCGCGCAATGCGCTCGATTTCCTCGACGCCCCTGGCCGCCTGACCTCGTTTCTGGAGGGCCGGACGCTGAAAGCGTTCATGCGCCCCACCGGGGTCGGGATGCGGGTCCTCGGGCGCGGCGCGACGCCGCTGCTCGGCGCGATGCGGCGGATCACGGGTATCGACCTGCTCGCCGATCTGTCGACGTTCTTCCAGCTGCTCGGAGATATGACCGACGACTTCAGCGTCCGTGCCCGCAAGGTGCAGGAGATGCTCACGGCCGAGACGACTGCGTTCCTGCTCGTGACCTCGGCCCAGGCCGACGCGATCGATGAGACGATCTGGTTCCGGCGCACGCTCGAGGAGAGCGACCTCCCGTTCGCCGGCGCGGTCGTCAACCGCGTCCACCACGACATGCTCGGTGACGGCGACGGCGAGCCGGATGCTCTAGACGCGGCGCTGGCCAAGGAGCTCGGTCCGGAGCTCGCGTCCCGCGTGGCCCAGAACTTCCACGACTACCACGTGCTCGCGCGGCGCGATGGGGGCAACGTCGCCCGGCTCGAGCAGGAGCTCGACGGCCGGCCGATGGTGCTCGTCCCGCACCTCGACGGCGACGTGCACGACATCGCGGGCCTGCTGCGAATGCACCGCTACCTGTTCGCCTCCGACGCCGACCGCGAGCGGCTGATCGCCGACCTCGTCGCCTGATCAGGGCTCGGTGATCGCGACGAGCACGATCCCGGGCGTGGCCTCGTCGGTCCACGTCTGCCAGGCGAGCACAACGGGCTGCCACTCGTCCTGGTCCACCTCGACCTCGCCGCGAAGCATGCGCACGCGGCCCTGATGAAGCAGCTCCCATACTGAACGCTCGGCAAGCGCGAGTTGCTCACTGGCTCGCGCGCCGGGGTGGTGCCGCCCGGCGAGTGCCGGGATCTCGTGGAGCTGAACCGCCCGATCCGCCGCGTAGCCGGTGAGCAGTAGCTTGAACTGCTCGACCGACGCGGTTGAGTCCGGCACTACGACGGCCGCAGCCTCCTCGAGCACGCGCTGGGTGACCTCCTCGCAGTTTCGGGTCACGTTGCCCCAGCTGCGCCCCAATCCCATGTCCTCGGCGCGCAGCTCCGGGCCCTCGTAGATCGTCAGGCGCGCCTTCGCCGGAGACCACCGCCGATCGTCGAGCTGGACGGGGCGCTCGGCCACCCACGGGACGAGGATCTGCACGTCGAGTTCGGCTCGCGAGAGATTGAACGACCGCGCCACGTTCGGGAACTGGCGCAGCTCGACGTGAAACACCGCGGGGGGCGTCAGATCCCTGGCCCCGAGGTGAAGTGCTCGCGTGCCCAGGCGATCCGCTCCCGCGCCTCCTCGACGCCGCCCCACCCGAGCACCTCGGAGTGCCGGCCCGGATCGAGGTCCTTGTACACCTCGAAGAAGTGGCCGATCTCGCGCCGCAGCTGCACCGGAAGATCATCGATCGTCTCGGCGGTGTTCCACCCGGGATCGTTGACCGGAACGCAGACGACGTGATCGTCGGGCCCCTTCTCGTCGCTCATCGTGAACAGACCGATCACCTTGGAAGGCACCACGCATCCCGGGAAGGTCGGCTCGGATACGCACACCAGCACATCGAGCGCGTCGCCGTCCGGCGCGAGCGTCTGCGGGACGTAGCCGTAGTCGGTGGGGTACACGACCGATGCCGATACGAAGCGGTCGAGCTTGATCGCGCCGAGCTCGGCGTCGTACTCGTACTTGTTGCGGCTCCCCTTGGGGATCTCGACGACGCACAACAGCGGCTCGACGCTCATGCGTCCATAAACTAGCCGCTGTGAACCGAAGGGTGGCCACGGCGGGCGTCGCGTACGCGTTCGCCGTGACGATGATCGGCACGACGCTGCCGACGCCCCTGTATCCGATCTACGAGCAGCGCTACCACTTCTCGGCGCTGATCGTGACGCTCGTCTACTCGGTCTACGGGCTCGGAGTCCTCACGGCTCTCGTCCTCTTCGGCCAGCTCTCCGACCAGTACGGCCGGCGCCAGGTCCTGCTGCCGGGCTTGGGCCTGAGCGCCGCGAGCTCGATCGTCTTCCTGCTCGCGCAGGGGCTCGGAGTGCTGTTTGTGGGCCGGTTCGTGTCCGGCCTGTCGGCCGGCATCTTCACCGGAACCGCGACGGCCGCGCTACTCGATCTGGCGGCGCCCGGCCGTCGCTCGCGCGCGACGCTCGTGGCGACGGCGGTCAACACGTTGGGTTTGGGCACCGGGGCGCTCCTTGCCGGCGTGCTGGCGGAGCTCGCCCCCGACCCGCTGCGCACCGCCTACGCCGTCCAGCTCGCCCTGCTTGTTCCGGCCGCGTGCTTCATCTGGTTGATGCCCGAGCCATCCGATGCCGAGCGCCACCACGGGCCCCGGAGACTGCGACTGGCCCAGCTCGGCGTCCCCGCCGAGGTCCGCCCCACGTTCGTTCGCGCCTCGACCGCGGCGTTCGCGGCGTTCGCGACGATGGGCCTGTTCTCCGCCGTCGCGCCGGCGTTCCTGGGCAAGCTGCTCGGCCTCCCCAGCCACGCCCTGACCGGGGCAGTCGTGTTCGCCGTGTTCGCCTCATCGACGGCCGGACAGCTGTCGCTGGGACTATTCTCTGCGCGGAGCGCGCTCCCGAGCGGTTGCGTGATCATGATCGCGGGCGTGGCGGTGATCGCGGCCGCGCTCGCCGACTCTTCGCTGCCGCTGCTCCTGATCGGCGCCGTCGTCGCCGGCTTCGGGACCGGGGTCAGCTTCCGGGCGGGGCTCGCGATGGTCGGCGCCGAGACCCCGCCCGAGCACCGCGGAGAGGTTAATTCCAGCTACTTCGCCGTTGCCTACGTGGCGCTGTCAGCGCCGATCATCGGCATCGGCTTTGCCACCGAGGCGATCGGCCTCCGCGATGCGGGGCTCGTGTTCACTGGCTGCGTCATCCTGCTGGCGCTGGGCGTCCTCGTCAGCCTGAGATCTCACGGCGGCGTCAGTTCATCTCACCGCGAGCAATCGCCAGACAAGCCTCGCAGCGCGGCCACGGCGGGTTCCACGGATAGCCGGTGACGTCCTTGCCGCACAGCGCCGTGTCTGGATCTTCCTCGCTCACCAGGTGGCAGAGCTCCTCGAAGCCGTCGTCGCGCACCCGCGGAACGTTGAAACAGCCGGGGGCAACGTTCGGCGTTCGCACCGGCGAGGCCTGGGCCCAGGACACCCGATCAGGATAAGCCGATTCGCGCGCCGGCGGGGCGAACGTCCCCAGACACAGCACGAGCGGGCGATGCCCGCTCGAAGCTGCGGTCGCGCTCCCCCTGACTTCTAACGAGCCCCAGGACTTACGTGTTGAGCCTGGCGGCAAAACACTCCCGGCCCCTCGCGGGACCGAGTAGGGAGCGGCCTGCGGTCAGCCTACCGGCTCGGCGCGTGGAGGTGCTCGCCGGCGGACAGCTCGCCGGTTGGGGCGTCGCCGGCCGTTTCGGCCAGCAGCTCGTCCGCCAGCCGGCGAAGCTCGGGGTCAAGATGGCCACAAACCACGTCCCGGAGCAACGCTCGAAGGTGCTCCGCCATCTCCTCGACGAGCGTGTCGACGCCGGCCTGCGCCGGAGCCAGCCCGGCGATGACCGCGCGTTCCAGCGAGATCGCATGCGCCACCCGTTCCGCGAGCCCGGCCCGGTCGGGGGGGCGGGCACAGATCGCCGCGAGCCTCCCCGCGAGCCGCCCGCTGCTCGGGCCCTCCGGCTCCAGCAGCGCCCGTAGCGCGAGCAGGTAGTCGGTCAGCGCCTCGAATGGCGTCAGCCGCTCGCACCCCATCTCAAAGCGCCCCAGCGCCCACGCGACCTCGCCCCCATTGGGCATCCGCCTGGCGATCAGGTTGGAGAACGCGCGGAGCTCGTCTTCGTTCGCCGCCAGCAGCAACGTCGTGAGCCTCGGACGGCCACTCGAGCCGAGCGGCGCGGGCCGCCATGGGCCGGTGTCGGTCCGCGTCCAGGCGACGGGCCCGAGCGCATACCCGCCGCGCTCGAACAGCCGCAGGGCAGTCAGCACCCGACGGAACCGCGCGCGGGCGAGCGACACCGCCGGTCGCGCTGACCGTTCCTGGCTGACGGTCAGGACCGCCAGCACGTTCGGCTCCTCGGCGTCGGCCCAGACCGCGTCCGCCGGCGCATCGGGCAGCGTCTCCCCGCGCGCGAGCGAGAGCCCCTCCCCCAGGGGGACCTCATCCGACTCGGGTTCGAGCGCGAGACCCAGCAGCGGCGCGATCACGGTCGTCACGCAGCGTCCCTCGTACAGCGCCAGCTCGAGCTCCGCGTACGCGTCCTCGAACCTGGTCTGGTCGAACTCGAACTGGCTGCGCTCGTCGAAGACGCTGCTCAGGAACGAACGCAACGCGGCGTCCGCCCGCTCGCGCGGCTCATTCGGAATTCGCGCTTCGCCCCGCTGGCGGAGGTAGTTCTCGGCGCCGTCGAGTGACGTAAGCGCGCCCGCCGCCGGGGCGTACGACGGCAGCGCCGAGATGACGCCGAGCCGCTCGCGAATGAAGTCGCCGGTCAGGGGGCGGTAGCAGTACAGCGGGACGCGGCCCCGGCGCTCCTCGATCACCTCGAATGGGATCTCCGCGCCACGGGCGGTCTCCATGGCCAGCTGACAGGCGGCATCGGCCGTGAACGTCTCGAGGATCCCGTGGAGGGTGCCGTTGCGCACACCCGCCGTTTCGCGCTCGTCGCGACCGATCCTTCACGGCGAGACGCGGGTTGCACCCGATGGTGCTCAGTCGGCTCGCTCGATCGTGTCCAGATGGGCGACGTTTTCGACGTCCTCTCCGTCCTCGCTGGGCCGGCCGGCGAACCAAGCGTCGAGAATCTCCTGGAGTTCCGCGTGCGAGGTCAGCCGAAGGCTCAGGGCGAGCACGTTCGCGTCGTTCCACCGCCGTGCGCCGTCGGCGGTCTGGGCGTCGCCGCACAGCGCTGCGCGGATTCCGGCGACCTTGTTGGCGGCGATCGACGCCCCCGTCCCCGTCCAGCACGCCACCACTGCCAGCTCCGCTCGGCCCTCAGCCACGTCGCGGGCGGCCGCCTCGCTCGCCCACGCCCAATCGGCGCGCTCGCGGATCAGACCGTGGCGATGGCAGGCTCGCGCTCGTCGGCGGGCACGCTGCTCGTCGAGCTCCTCGGCGCAGTCGACGCCGAGCCACTCGCGCCCGTAGACGCGCATGTCCTCGATCAGGGGCACCAGAGCGCGACCCTTCGGCGTCAGCGCGTACTCGACGCGAGGCGGTACCTCGGGGAACGTCTGACGTTCCAGGATGCCCTCCTCCTCGAGCGCGCGCAGCCGCAGCGAGAGCGTGCGCGGGCTGATCCCGTGCAGCGAGCGCTCGAGCTCGCAGAACCGCGACCGCCCTTCGGCGAGGTCTCGGATCACGAGGAGCGTCCATTTGCCGCACACGATTTCGGCCGTACGGCACACGGGACAACTGTTGTTTGAGCCCATCAGAAGTTCGATTCTAGCGCAATGCTTCACGAACTGAAGCGAACGGGCGGGATGGGTGTCGCCGTGCGAACGCCGGTCAGGCTGGGATGCGCTGCTGCGGCTCGGGCGGCATCGGACGCTGGAGCGTGACCGGCCCTGCGGAGCCCCGGCCGTCGTCGATGAGGTCGTCCATCGAGGTGGACGTTCTCCCGTCGGCGGCGACGAGCAGTTTGAAGTCGTGCGGACTCGAGGCGACGCGCATGGCGTCCTCCATCGAGACGCGGCCCGCCTGCGTGTGCCGGAGGAGTGCCTGGTCGAAGGTCTGCATCCCGTAGTACTCGCCCTCGGAGATCACCTCACGGAGCCGGCCGGTCTCGTCCGGATCCATGATCATGTCGCGCACGCGGCCGGTCATCCGCAAGATCTCGCAGACGGCCACCCGGCCGTCACCCGTCGGCGTCGGCACGAGCCGCTGCGAGATGATCGCCTTGAGCGTCCCGGCCATCATCGCCCGGGCCTGGTGCTGCTCGTGCGGCGGGAAGAAGTCGATGATGCGGTTTACGGTCTCGGGGGCGTCAATCGTGTGGACGCTCGAGAGCACCAGGTGCCCCGTCTCCGCGGCGGACAGCGCCGAGCGCACGGTTTCCTCGTCGCGCATCTCGCCGATTAGGATCACGTCCGGGTCCTGGCGCAGGACGCGACGCATGGCTCGGTTGAACGACCCGGTGTCGCTCCCGACCTCGCGCTGGTTGATGATCGACGCGCGATCGCGATGCAGATACTCGATCGGATCCTCGATTGTCACGATGTGGCGCGACTTGGTCGTGTTGATCTGGTCGAGCATCGCCGCGAGCGTCGTCGACTTGCCCGAGCCGGTCGTGCCCGTCAGCAGGATCAGCCCGCGCTCCTCGTCGGCGATGTCGTGCAGGACGGTCGGAAGCCGGAGCTCGTCGAGCGACTTGACCGATAGCGGGATCGACCGCGCGACGATCGAGACCGAGCCCCGCTGGCGGAACGCGTTGACGCGGAACCGCCCGAGCGACTCGACAGAGTAGGCGAAGTCCACCTCACCCTCGGTGTCGAACTCGTTCAGCTTGTCCTGATGCCCTCCGAGCATGTGCGCGAGCACGCGCTCTGCCTCGGCAGGCGTCAGTGGCTCGTAGTGTTCGATCGCCTCCAGGCGGCCGTGGATTCTGACCAGCGGCCTAGACGGGACCTTGAGGTGGAGATCCGAGCCTTCCTTGTCCACCACATAGCGAAGCGCCTCATCCAGATCCAGCATCCCAGCACGCATCGGCGTCCAGCCCACGCTCCTTGAGCGACGCATGGACGATTAGGCAATACCCCGCCTCACGGCTTAATTAGGCAGTACCCCGCCTCACGGCTTACCCAGCGAGAGAACGCGGACGGAATTCAGCGGCCCAGCGCTTCCCGGCTTAGACGATCGTGGGAAGCCAAAGACCCTCGCTGGCAACAGGACGCTCATCCGGCAGGGAAACGGTGGAGGACGATCGCTTTTTGGGACTCGCGTGCGGTCCCAAAAAGCGATCGCCCTCCGAAGTAAAGCCCTAGGCCACGTCCCGAAGCTTCTGAGCCTCCGCAAGAGACTGAAGCTTCTTCAACGACTGGTTCTCAATTTGCCGAATCCGCTCACGAGTCACGTTAAACGTCCGGCCGACTTCATCGAGCGTCCGGGGGTGTTCGCCACCGAGCCCGTACCGCAGCTCGAGCACGCGGCGCTCCCGGTAACTGAGGTTCTCGAGCGCCTCGCGCAGCGCCTCCTTCGTGAGGATCTCGGCGGCCCGCTCGTACGGCGACTCGGCCCGCTCGTCGGCGATGAACTGGCCGAACTCGGATTCCTCCTCGTCGCCGACCGGCTTCTCGAGCGATACCGGAGCCTGCGCGGAGCGCTTGATCGACTCGACTTCCTCGGGCTCGATCCCGGTCACCTCGGCGATCTCCTCCGCCGTGGGCTCGCGACCGAGCTCCGTGACGAGCTTGCGCTCGGCGCGGCCGATCTTGTTGAGCTTCTCGACAACGTGGACGGGGATTCGGATCGTCCGGGCCTTGTCGGCCAGGGCGCGCGCGATCGCCTGACGGATCCACCACGTCGCGTAGGTGGAGAACTTGAACCCCTTGCGGTAGTCGAACTTCTCCGCAGCGCGGACGAGTCCGAGCGTCCCCTCCTGGATCAGGTCGAGGAAGGGCAGTCCCTGGTTGCGATAGTTCTTCGCGATTGAGACGACCAGCCGGAGGTTCGATTCGACCATCTTCTGCTTGGCGTCAAGGTCGCCGCGCTCGATGCGCTTGGCCAGATCGACTTCCTCCTGAGCCGTCAGCAGTCGCACCTTTCCGATGTCCTTCAGGAAGAGCTGAAGCGAATCGGTCGTCATGTCCGGCTTGAGGTCGAGCGTCGTCTTCGGCTTGCGCCGGCCGCGCTTGTCCGGAGCCCGCTCCACCTCGGCGGCGGCGAGCGCCGGATCTACCTCCTCGACGAGCTCGATCTCGGCCCGCTCAAGGAAGCCGTGGAGCTCCTCGACGTCGGCCTCGTCGAGATCCAGTTCCGACACGGCGCCCGCGATCTCGGCGTAGGTGAGGACGCCGAGCTGTTGTCCGCGCGTAACGAGTCCCTTGATCTCTTCAAGTTCCTGCAGGTCCGCTACTGACATCTGTTTCCGTTTCCGTCGTATGCGCCGGCTCTGGAAACCAACCGGCGCGTGGGATCAGAGAGCGAGCGCCGCCCCGAGGGCGCACGCCCGCTACTCAAACATACGAGTGTGAGTATATGTACTATATTTTTTGAAGTCAAGACGCTGCGGGTGCACTGCCCACGTAAATTGGGGTCTTGCGCGCGCCGGATGCCGCGGTCGCGGTATCCCATTATTGACCAGTACTACGTAGAACTGGCCTCGCCGTTTCAAGTTGCGGCGACCAAACTGCGGAATTCGCTTGATTCCATATAGCAGCGGAAGGCGGCAGGTGTGGCGATGCGCGATCATGTCGCCTCGATGACCGGCGAACGCCCCCCGGAAGTCCTAGGCTCGCTGCCGCGTACGCGGCCCCACCGCCGCAGCCAGAAGCGCCCCGCGCGGCCACCTCACACGGAACCCGCGGCGGCGAAACCAAGCGCCGCGAAGACCAGAGCCGCGAAGACCGGAGCCGCGAAACCCAGGGCCGCCAAGCCAAGGGCCGGGGGACCCCAGCCCGCGCGACTGCGCCAGCCGGCTCAACCCGCAGGCTCGCCGCCCGGGCCGCGCGTCCGCCGCCCGGCCCCGTCGAACGGCTCCGACGTGCTGGGAACCGCCGTCCAGGCCGCCGCCGAGCTGGCCGAGATCGGGCTCACGATCGGCGCCCGCGCGATCCGCGGAGCCGTGGCCCGCCTCCCGCGGCCGTAGCTCCCCACTCGACCGCGTACGCGGGTCCCGCGTTTCGTATACTTCCCGCGCCTTCCAGCCGAGCGATCGTCCGTCCGCGGGCGATCGGCGGGGGAACCACTTGCGGACCGCGAGGTTCGCAGGGGCGAATCGGCCTCTGTTGAGGCCGTAGCGCCACTCAAAGCGCGAGCCCGTCAGCTCACCCCGTAGGCACAGAGCGGAGATATGAGGACCGGCCTGACGTGAAACGACGCGCTTACACCCCTGTCGCCATCCTGCTCGCGGTGGGCGGACTCGTCATGGCGGCACCCGCCTTGGTCCGGGCGGCACCCGCGGTGGTGCGCGCGGCATCCGGAGGGACATCGCCCTCCGGCGGGACGAGTCCCAACGGGCACGGTCAGGGCGCGCACGTCAGTCCGGGAAACACGACGGTCACCGCCACCGGCGACGGCATCACCGTCGCGACACGCGCTTCCGAGATGCTCCGCAGCCCGACCCAGTTCATCGGAACCGTCGAGACGACGGCCACCGGAGACACGATCGAGATCGAGCGGCGGGGCCGTGAGACAGATTGGAAGTGGGCGCCGACCACCCACGGCCTCGCGGGCTCGGACGGGAGCTTCTCGGCCGTCTGGCCGACGAACCACATCGGCCGGTTTGCGATCCGCGCGGTCGTCGAGCAGGGGCAGACCGCCCGGGCCGCGGCGTCCTCGCCGGCGCTGACGATCACCGTATACCGGCCGTCGCTCGCCACCTACTACGGCCCTGGGTTTTTTGGTCAGCGGACCGCATGCGGCGTGATGCTCCGCCGGCGGACGCTGGGTGTGGCGAACCGCACGTTGAAGTGCGGCACGCCCGTCGCGATCGACTACGGCGGACGGACGATCATCGTGCCGGTGATCGACCGCGGGCCGTACGCCCACAACGCCGACTGGGACCTCACCGAGTCCACGGCCAGGCTGCTGGACATCCCGGGCACCGCGACGATCGGAGCCGTGTCGCTCCCCGGCGTCCGCCTGGGCGGCTAGCTATTCAGCTGGGGCTCGACGGCTGTCGACTCTCGGCCCGCGGACGCTTCGCGCCCGCAGCCTCGATTGGCGGCGACCCGGTAAACGGCGCTGGGGAGGGGGAAGGGAGCGGGCGCCATCGCACCCGTTCAGAACCTGCATAGCATGACAATCCCGCCCCAGATGGCGAGGCCTGTCGAGCTATGCATGAAGAGCATGCGTAATACGACAGGGCTCGGACCTGGCGCCGGTGTTGTCGTGTTATGCAGGTTTCCCGTGGCACTCTCGGCACAAAGTCGCGGGTTTGGGCGCAGCGAGCAGGTCGACCGACCACCGGCTCAAGCGATCCGCCGAAGCCCTCACCCACCCCCCTTCCCAGCGCTGTTTACCGGGCCGACCGGCTCGCCACAGCCGCCAGCGCGCAGCGAATCGACAGCCCCGGCCCGCAACATGGAGCCCGCCTAGCTCACCAGGCGCGGGCCCGCCCCGCCGGATTCCCCATCCCCCTCCGACGGCAGCTCGTGGATGACGGACACCCCCGCGGCGGCCGCCGCGAACTTCGCTTCCTCGGCGACCGCGATCAGCCTCGCCGAGTCCTGGCCGTCCTCACCCAACACGGCGATTCCGGCGCTGACGGTCATCGGCGCGCCGCGCCACGGCTGCGCCTCGGCGACCGCGGCCGCGGCGCGGCTCGCCAGCGACTGGGCCCCGAGCCTCCCGGTGTCGCGGGCGATGATCCACGCCCGCGTCTCGGTCTCACAGGCGAGCAGGTCGCGGCGCCGCACGACGGTGCGGAGCGCCTGCGCGAACCGCCCGAACGTGGCGCTTGCCTCGCTCGGCGCCTCGGACGCCTGCACGCGGTTGGCGTCGTTCAGCTCGACCAGCAGTAGCGACAGCGGCACGCCGCTCTGCTCGGCGTGGGCGATCTCGTCTTCGACGGCGCCGATCCATAGCGCTTCCGGCGCCTGGACGGGACCGCTCGTCTCCTCGGCGGCACGCGCCGGCGACGTCGACAGATCAGCGACGCGCGTGGCGCGGAGCGGGTAAACGCCCTCGCCGGCCTGGGCGCCGAAGGACGATCGCCTCAGCGCCGCCCCGCGCACGAGCTCGATGACGAGTGCCAGCCGCTCCGCGAGCGCCGCGATTTGGTCGGCATCGGCGTCGGCCAGTTCGCCGCGCAGCGCGCTCCAGACGACGCCGTGGAGCGCGTCCACAGCGCGGGAGACGGGCTCTGGCGCCTGGGCGCCGGTGAGTTCACCGGTCAGGGAGACGAGCGGTTCTAGCGCGCCGCCCGGTTCGAGCCGCCGGAGGTCGTCGTCATCAGCCAGTGCTCGGACCACGGACTCGCAGATCCGCGGCCCGTCGCGGGCCAGATCCGCCGCCAGGATCGCCGGGGCGTCCTCGAGCGGCGCCTGCTCGAGCACGGCCAGCAGCCACCCCTTCGCGATGTCCTCGACGCGTTGCAGGAGGGCGTCGACCGGCGCGTCCCCCACCGGCCTGGCTCGACGCCGTCGGGGCGGGCCATGCTGCATGGCCGATCTTTTATCACGGCACCCTGGTAGGTATGGAGAGGTTTGGACAATAAGACGGGGCGCGAGCAGTGGACAATGTCATCAAATGTCTCAGCCCCTGATCACCGTTAGCCGAGCCCGGGAGCTCGTCCTCCAAGCGACCGGGAGGCTCGAAAGCGAGCGCGTCGAGATCGCCGGCGCCCTGAACCGGGTCCTCGCCGAGGACGTGGTCGCTGTCGACGACGTCCCGCCGTTTCCGTGCTCGGCGATGGACGGGTTCGCGATCCGGGCCGGCGAGGCGGGCCGCGTGCTGAAGGTCGTCGGGGAGTCGCGGGCGGGGTCCCCGTTCGGGGGCGACGTCGGCGACGGACAGGCGGTGAGGATCTCGACCGGAGCGGCGGTTCCGACGGGGG
The DNA here is from genome assembly GCA_963810015.1 of uncultured Solirubrobacterales bacterium. Lineage (GTDB taxonomy): Bacteria > Actinomycetota > Thermoleophilia > Solirubrobacterales > Solirubrobacteraceae > Palsa-465. Next base: position 523,675 of record CAWEMC010000016.1, on the reverse strand, counting down.
CCACGGCGGTCATCCGCCAGGAAGATGTCGGAGCCGACGGAGATCCGGTCGAGGTCATGGCGGCGACCGCGCCGGGCGAGAACGTGCGTCGGCGTGGCGAGGACATGGCGTCGGGATCGCTCGTCCTGGCCGGGGGCACGCTGCTCGGCGCGGTCGAGCTCGGCGCCGCCGTGGCCGCGGGTGGGGCGACGGTCGCCGTCGCCCGCAGGCCGCGCGTCGCCGTCCTCTGCACCGGCGATGAGCTGCGCGCGCCGGGCGAGCCCCTGGGCCCGGGCGAGATCCACAACTCCAATGCGCCGATGCTCGCGGCTCTGGCCACGAGCTGCGGCGCGATCGCGGACGCTGGCGCGCGCCTGCCCGACGACCGCGCGGTCACCGAGGCTTCCCTCGGCGAGGCCCTCGAGCACTCCGAGATCGTCGCCGTGTCCGGTGGCGTGTCGGTCGGGCCTCACGACCACGTCAAGCCGGCGCTCGCGGCGCTGGGCGTCGAGGAGGTGTTCTGGGGAGTCGCGCTTCAGCCCGGCAAGCCGACCTGGTTCGGAACGCTCGGCGGTCGCCTCGTATTCGGACTCCCCGGCAACCCCGTGTCCGCCGCCGTCACGTTCTCGCTGTTTGCGCGCCCGGCGCTGCTGGCGCTCCAGGGACTGCTGCCGGGCACCGCAGCGAAGCGGCACGCGACCCTGGGCCTCGCGGTCCGCCGCAACCCCCGCCGTGAGCAGGCGTTACGGGTCCGGCTCGAGCACCGCGACGGCGCCACGGTGGCCGTGCCGAACGGCCCGCAGGGCTCCAACATCGTCAGCTCGCTGCTCGGGGCAGACGCCCTGGCGATGATCCCGCCGGGCGAGGGGGAGCTCGAAGCAGGAGCCCGGGTCGCGCTCGAAGAACTCCCGCATTGATCGGGTGAAAACGGGGAGAATCACGCTGTGGTCCAGTTCCTGGTCGCGCTAGTCGCGGTCGTGACGTTCGTGCTCGTGCGCATGCGGCGCCGGGGCCGGCTGCCGGCGCGCGCCGTGATCGTCTCGCCGCGCAAGTCGACGATCGTCACGCGCGACGGTGCCGTCTACTCGGTGCAGTCCGCCGAGCTGACGGCGTCTCCGAAGGATCTCGATCGGCTCTGGAACCCGTCGAACCTCGAGAACCTCGGTAGGACCTACTGGCGCTTCCTGTCCCGCGTCACGCTCGGACTGATCCGAGTCGTCTACGGTGAGAACGAGCGCTCGGTGGTCCTGCTCGCCCGTCCGTTTACGCTGCTTCGCTTCGAGGCGCCGCAGTACGTGCTCGAGAGCGATCACGGAAACATCCGCTGGCTGATCCGCGACGGTCTGCTCGTGACCCGGCGCGGCCGGGGCTGCGGTTACCTGGCGCTCGACGTGCGGCGCGAGGGCAACGCGAAGGCCAACGGCCGCGTCAAGGTCCGGATCGAGGTCGAGGTGGCGAACTTCTACCCGGCGATCGCCGCGTCGTTCAGCACGCCCGTGTACGAGGCGACGCAGTCCTCGATCCACGTGCTGGTGACCCACGCGTTCCTTCGCTCGCTGGCGACCCTCGACCTCGCCGAGTCCAAGGTCGGGGTGTTCGCACCGCCCGACGCCCCTACCCAACCCGAGCCGGCCCGGCGTCAGCCGTAGCGGACCCCGGTCAACGCCCGCAGCTTGGCCCGGTCGTGGCGCGCCGAGATCCGCCTCACCGTGCCTGAGCGCGATCGCATCACCAGCGATTCGGTCGTCGCTCCCCGGTCGCCCTGGTAGCGAACGCCCTGAAGGACATCGCCGTCGGTCACGCCGCTGGCGGAGAAGAAGACGTCGTCCCCCGAGACGAGGTCGTCGGCGGTCAGAACCTTGTTTATGTCCATGCCTCGCTCCAGAGCGGCCGTCTTCTCCTCCTCGTTGCGCGGCGAGAGACGCCCGAGCAACTGCCCGCCGATGCACTTGATCGCGGCGGCCGAGATCACTCCCTCCGGCGTGCCGCCGATCCCCCACAGAAGATCGACCGGGGAGTTGTCGCTGACCGCGAGCATCGCGGCCGACACGTCCCCGTCCAGGATCAGCCTGACTCGCGCCCCCGCCTCGCGCACCTCGCGCATGGCGTCCTGGTGGCGCTCGCGATCGAGCATCACGACCATCACGTCCCGGATATCGATCCGTTTGCGCTCCGCGATCAGCGCCAGCGTCTCGGGCAGCGGGCGGTCGAGATCGAGCAGATCGGCGATCTCCGGGCCGCCGGCGATCTTCTCCATGTAGACGAACGGGCCGGGGTCGAACATCGCCCCGCGCTCGGACAGGGCGATCACGGCGATCGCGCTCGGCATCCCGAGCGCCGTCAGTCGTGTGCCCTCCAGCGGATCGACGGCGACGTCCACGTAGGGCGGCGTGCCGTCGCCGATCTGCTCGCCGTTGTAGAGCATCGGTGCCTCGTCCTTCTCCCCCTCGCCGATCACCACCGTCCCGTTCATCGAGACCGAGTCGAGCACGTTGCGCATCGCGTCGACCGCCGCCTGATCGGCGCCCTCCTTGTCTCCCCGCCCCACCATCCTCGCCGCCGCCAGCGCTGCGGCCTCGGTCACGCGCACGAGCTCGAGCGCGAGGTTGCGGTCAGGGCGGGCCGGATTCTGCGCGCTCGACATCCCTACAACACCCCCGGCGGTTTGCGTCGCGCGGCGCCCTCCTGCGAGCGCCAGATCGATCCGACGAGGATCAGCAGCCCCCCGACCAGCCCGATCCACCAGCCATAGGTGATGCTGATCTCGCTCGGGGGTGCCCCCGGTCGGTCGATGACCCCACGGAAGACCGTGAACGTCAGCGCCGCGAGCGCCGTAACCGCGGTCAGCTCGCCGCGCGGCCACGACAGTGCGTGGCCGCGAAGGATGATCCACGCGAGGATCGCGGGCGCGACCGCGGTGATCAGCAGCAGGAAGCGCAGGATGGTCAGCGACTCCCAGCCGGAGCAAGTGCTGTTGGGCCCGCGGCAGCTGTTCAGGGTCGCGAAGCGGTTGCCGAGCGAGTACCACGCCAGGAACAGCGACACCCCGAGAACGATCCCCCCACCCACCGCGATCAGCTCTCCCCTGTCCAGCCGCGCGAAGTCCATCGCGGTGAGCCTAACCGTTTCATAGGCCCACCGTGGCCAGCTCCGGGCGCGCGACGCCGCTTCGTATGGCGGCCTCGCGGACGGCCTCGGCGACGGCATCGTGCACGGCCTGGTCGAGCGCGTTGGGAACGATTTCGTCGTCAGGGGCGAGCGCGGCGATCGCGTGCGCGGCGGCGAGCTTCATCTCTCGGTCGATCCTCGAGGCGCCCGCCTGCAGCGCGCCGCGGAAGATGCCGGGATATCCCAGTACGTTGTTGACGCTGCGGCCGTCGCTCGCGAACGCGGCGCCGGCTCGCTCGGCCTCTTCGGGCGCGATCTCCGGATCGGGGTTCGACAGCGCCAGGATCACCTGTCCGCGCCGGATCATCGACGGCTTGATCAGCCCCGGTCGGCCCGTCGTCGCGACCACGACGTCGGACAGCGCCATCACCTCCTCCATGGAGCCGATCTCGATCCCGTGCTCGCGAGCGCGGGCTTGGGCGTCGTGCGACGGGTCGAACGCGATCACCCTGCGCGCGCCGCCATCGACCATCAGCGAGGCGATCCCAAATCCGGCGGCCCCGAGACCGAGCTGGCCGACCGTCGCCGAGCCGAGCTCGATGCCGGCGTGCCGGCAGGCGACGATCGCCGCCGCCACCGAGACGACGGCGGTGCCGTGCACATCGTCGTGCATCACCGGCTGCGGGAGCGCCTCGATCAGGCGCCGCTCGATCTCGAAGCACTCGGGCGCCGAGATGTCCTCGAGGTGGATCCCGCCGAAGGTCGGCGCGATCCGCATCACGGTCGAGACGAACCCGTCGACGTCCTCGGCCGCGGCGTCGATCAGGATCGGGATCCCGGAGATTCCCGCGAACTGCCGGTAGAACACCGCCTTGCCCTCCATCACCGGCATCGAGGCCACCGGGCCGATGTCGCCGAGGCCGAGCACGCGCGTGCCATTCGTGCAGACCGCCACGCTGCGCCAGATCATCGTGTAGCGCCCGGCCAGCGCCGGGTCGGCTTTGATCGCCTCGGCAACGCGTGCGACCCCGGGCGTGTACACGTCGCGCATCTCCTGGACCGTCCGCACCGGGTGAACCGCGTCCATGCGCAGCTTGCCTCCCTCGTGGGCGATCAGCGCCCGGTCCCGATGCCAGAGCACGCGGACTCCGGGGACCTCGTCGACGAGATCGGCGACGCGCGCGGCCTGGGCGGTGTCGCGTACCTCGACCGTGATCTCGCGGATCGAGTGCTCCCGGCCGATCGAGATCGTTGCCACGTCCCCGATCAGCCCCTCGGCCCGGGCGATCGCCCCGGCGACCAGCGCCAGCCGCCCCAACTCGTGCGGGATCTGGACCCGGTACGTGCAGTCAAGCACCGGCCCCGACTCTAACTGCTAGGTTCGCGCCGCGATGGAGTTCCGTCAGCTTCTGCCGGAGCCGGCCACCGTCGATGAAGCCGACCTCCTCGGTCGGCTCGGCCAGGACGCCGTGGCCCCCGCCGACCGGCCCTTCACGGTCGCCAACTTCGTGATGAGCGCCGACGGCCGGGCCACGATCAACGGCCGCTCGGGAGGGCTCGGCGACGACGGCGACCGCGCGATCTTCCACTGCCTGCGCGAGCAGGTAGACGCGGTGCTGGTCGGCACGGGGACGCTGCGCGCCGAGCGCTACGGGCGCGTGCTCGGCAAGGTGGAGCGCCGGCAGCGCCGCGTCGAGCGCGGGCGGAGCGCCGAGCCGCTGCTCGTGACCGTCACCCGCAGCGGCGACATCCCCAGGGACATCCCGCTGTTCGCGGAGCCCGAGGCGCGCATCGTCGTGTTCTCGCCGGCGACGCCGGACGTGGCGGACTGCGCCGCTCAGATCGAGGAGGTCAGCCTGGACCCAAGGGAGTTGACGTTCGCCACCGTGATGCGCCACCTGCGAAACCTCCACGGAGTCCGGACGGTGCTCTGCGAAGGCGGTCCCACGATTTTCGGCGCGCTCCTCCAGGAAGACCTCGTCGACGAGCTGTTTCTGACGCTCGCACCCAAGCTCGCCGGCGGTGGCCGGGGCCCGACGATCTCGAGCGGGCCGCAACTCGCCGATCCGGCGCAACTGCGGCTCGTCTGGCTGCTCGGCGGGCCCGACTCGCTGTACCTTCGCTACGCCCTGCACTGAACGCGTCGGCGGAGCCTCGATTGCCGAGGTGGCGGGGATGCCACAATCAGGCGATGGCGAGCAGCCCCCCAGGAGCCAGCGCCACGGTGACGCCCAACGAGACGATCGCGGCTCTGGACGAGGCGCGGGAGCGGACCCTCTCGTTGGTTCAGTCCGTCTCGGATGAGGATCTCGAGCGGGTCCACTCGACGCTCATGAGTCCGCTCGTGTGGGACCTCGGGCACATCGCCGCGTTCGAGGACCTGTGGCTCGTCCACCGCTACGGCGGCCGACCCCTGCTGCACGATGAGCTCGCCGACGTATACGACGCTTTCGAGACGCCTCGCGCGGACCGCGGCGACCTTCCGTTCCTGCGACCGGCGCAGGCACGCGAGTACCTCGAGGAGGTCCGGGCGCGGACCGTCGAGGTGATCGAGGAGCGCGGGATCGGCGACGGCCTCCTGCACGAGATGGTGCTCCGCCACGAGCACCAGCACGACGAGACGATGCTCCAGACGCTCGAGCTGGCCCGGCTGGTCGATTACGAGCCGGCGGAGTGCCGGCGCTCATCGGCTATCTCGGGCCCGGCCCTCACGGGCCTCGAGTTACTCCGGATCCCGGGAGGCGAATGCATGATCGGAGCGCGCCGCGGTGTGTTCGCCTACGACAACGAGCGGCCCCGTCACCGCACTGATGTGCGCGAGTACCTGATCGGCCGCTCCCCGATCACGAACGCCACGTACCTGACGTTCGTCGAGGGCGGCGGCTACGAGCGTCGCGAGTGGTGGTCCGACGAGGGGTGGGCCTGGAAGGAGCAGTACGACATCACTCGACCCGGAGGATGGACGGCGGACCTTGGCGCCGAGTGGCGCCTCGGGGGGCTCAACCCGCTGGACCTACAGCAGCCCGTCGTCCACGTTTCCTGGTTCGAGGCCGACGCCCTCGCCCGCGCGCACGGCGCTCGCCTCCCCACAGAGCTCGAGTGGGAGAAGGCGGCGACCTGGGACCAGGAGCAGCGAAGCGCCCGGCGCTTCCCCTGGGGGAATGCTCCGCCGGTGCCCGGCTTCCATGCCAACGTGGACCACCTCGGGTGCGGCCCGGCCCCCGTCGCAAGCCATCTGCACGGTGCGTCGCCGTACGGCTGTCTGGGAATGATCGGGGACGTGTGGGAATGGACCTCGACCGACTTCCACGGTTATCCGGGTTTCGTGCCGTTCCCGTACCGCGAGTACTCCGAAGTGTTCTTCGGCGGCAGATACAAGGTCCTGCGGGGAGGATCGTGGGCGACCCGCGCGCGAGTGGCCAACCCGACCTTCCGCAACTGGGACTATCCCCAGCGCCGCCAGATCTTTTCCGGTTTCCGGCTCGCCAGGGACGTGCGATGAAGGCACTGCTGCACTCCGGCGACATTCGGGTCGAGTCGTGGCTCTCGGAGGCCGATGAGCGCTCGCTGGCCAATGATGTGCTCGACGGCCTGACTCGCCCGTTCAAGGAGCTGCCGCCCAAGCACTTCTACGACGCGCGGGGATCAGAGCTGTTCGAGCGCATCTGCGAGCTTCCCGAGTACTACCCGACGCGGACCGAGACCGACATCCTTCGCCAGCGGGCACGCGAGATCGTCGCGTGCACCGGCGCCGGCGAGCTCGTCGAGCTTGGCTCCGGCGCCGCGGACAAGGCGAGGATCGTGCTCGACGCGATGGCGGACGCCGACACGCTCAAGCGCTACGTCCCCTTCGACGTCTCCGAGACCGTCGTCGAGGACGCCGCGCGCCAGCTCGTCGACGAGTACGACGGCCTCCAGGTTCATGGGGTGATCGGAGACTTCGAGCGCCATCTCGAGCGCATTCCGGCTCCCGATGGCGTCCCCCGGATCGTCGCGCTGCTCGGCGGGACGATCGGCAACTTCCCGCCGGGCACTCGCCGCGGGCTGCTGCGCAAGGTCGCGTCGCTGCTGCGCGACGAGGACAGGCTTCTGCTCGGCACGGACCTGGTGAAGGACCCGCGCGTGATCGAGGCGGCCTACGACGATTCCGATGGGGTCACGGCGGAGTTCAACCGCAACCTGCTGCACGTCATCAACCGTGAGCTCGACGCCGACTTCACGCCCGAGTCCTTCGATCACATCGCGTTCTTCGACCGCCGCCACGAGTGGGTCGAGATGCGGCTCCGGGCGACGCGACCGTGCACCATCCTGATCGCCGATCTCGACCTGCGTGTCGAGTTCGCGGCCGGCGAGGAGTTGCGGACCGAGATCAGCGCCAAGTTCACCCGCTCCCGGATCGAGGCCGACTACAAGGCCGCCGGACTGGCGCTCGAGCAGTGGTACACCGACGCCGACGAGCTCTTCGCGCTCTCGCTCGGCCGTCGCGCGTGACCCACGGCACACTAAGGTTCGCGCGATGCAGATCGAAGGCAGCGGTGCGCTGGTCGCCGGTGGGGCCTCGGGACTCGGCGAGGCCACGGCCCGCAGGCTGCACGCAATGGGAGCCCGCATCGTGATCGCCGACCTGAACGAGGACCGCGGCAACGCGCTCGCGGGCGAGCTCGGCGAGCGAGCCCGGTTCGTCCGCACGGACGTGACGGACGGCGAGGCCGTGCGGTCCGCCGTCAGCGCCGCCGCCGACCGCGGGCTGCGGATCTCGGTCTGCAGCGCCGGCGTCGGCTGGGCCGAGCGGATCGCCGGCAGGCGCGGGCCGCACAACCCCGAGCCGTTCGAGGCGGTGATCAGGGTCAACCTGATCGGGACGTTCAACGTGCTCCGCCTCGCAGCGGCAGCGATGTCGGCCGCCGAGCCGACTAGCTCGGGCGAGCGCGGCGTGTGCATCAACACCGCCTCGATCGCCGCCTTCGACGGGCAGATCGGGCAGGTGGCGTACTCGGCCTCGAAGGGCGCCGTCGTCGGGATGACGCTGCCGGCCGCGCGCGATCTGGCCACGGTCGGGATCCGGGTGTGCGCCATCGCCCCCGGAACGTTCGACACGCAGCTGCTGGCGGGGTTGCCCGAGGACGCGCGTGAGGCGCTCGCCAACGCGGTCCCGTTTCCGCGCCGGCTCGGTAGTCCGGACGAGTTCGCCGCCCTCGCGGTTCACATCGTCGAGAACGAGATGCTCAACGGCGAGGTGATCAGGCTCGACGGCGCGCTGCGGATGCCGCCGCGGTGAGGAGGGACTGACCGGCCCGGCCGTCGGCCGTACCGGTCACGTACGATCCTTGGAAGATGTCCGCGCTCGCCGAGCTGTACACGATCCCGCAGGAGCACCTCGACTTCCGCGACACGATCCGCCAGATGGCGCGGGAGCGGATCGCCCCGCGTGCGGCGGAGATTGACGAGAAGGCCGAATACCCCCACGACCTGCGCCAGCTGCTCGCCGAGCAGGATGTCCTCGGCCTGCCCTTCGACACCGAGCACGGGGGCACCGGCACGGGGACGCTGATGCTGAACATGGCGGTCGAGGAGATCGCAAAGGCGTGCGCATCCACCGCGCTGATCCTGATGATCCAGGAGCTCGGCACGCTGCCGATCAAGCTGTTCGGCTCCGAGGAGCTGAAGGATCGGTTCCTCCCGCGGTGCGCCGCCGGCGAGTGGAGCCCTGCGTTCGCGCTGTCCGAGCCTGAGGCCGGGTCGGATCCGGGCGGAATGATCACGCGGGCCGTTCCGGACGGCGATGAATGGGTGATCGACGGGACCAAGAACTGGATCACGAATCTCGGCATCGCGGACTTCTACGTGGTGTTCGCCGTCACCGACCGCGAGGCGGGACATTCCCGGGGGATCACGGCGTTCGTCGTCGAGGCCGACCGGCCTGGGTTCAGCGTCGGCAAGCTCGAGCACAAGCTCGGAATCCGCGGCTCCCCGACCGGTCAGCCGATCTTCGACGGCGTGCGCGTTCCCGCCGGCAACGTGATCGGAGAAGTGAACGGGGGGTTCAAGGTCGCGATGGCGACCCTCGATCGTTCGCGGCTCGGCGTGGCCGCACAGGCGCTCGGGATCGCCCAGGGCGCCACCGACTACGCCGCCGCGTATGCGAGTGAGCGCAGGCAGTTCGGACAGCCGATCAACTCCTTCCAGGCGATCCAGTTCAAGCTCGCCGACATGGAGACGCAGTGCGCCGCCGGACGCGAACTCCTCTACCAGGCCTGCGCCAAGATCGACCGCGGCGATTCTGACGTCGGCAAGTACTCGGCGATGGCGAAGCTGTTCTGCTCGGACGCGGCGATGGCCGTCACGGTCGAAGCCGTTCAGGTCCTTGGCGGCTACGGTTATGTCAAGGAATACCCGGTTGAGCGCATGCTCCGCGACGCGAAGATAACCCAGATCTACGAGGGCACGAACGAGATCCAGCGACTCGTGATCGCCCGGGCGATGAGGTAGCGGATGAGCGATTCGCAACCCACCGCCCGCCGCATCCTGTTCTCGTCCCTCGCCGCGCTGACCGTCGGGCTCGGCGCCGCCAGCCTCATCGCCGGCTTCAGCGACTCGTTCCCGCTGCGCCTGCTCCAGGCCCTCGCGATCTTTGGCGCCGGCGCCGTGATCATCGGCGGCGCCGCCGTGCTCGTGATGATCCGGCTGGCCGGCTGGAAGGACCCCGAGTCGGAGGAGGAGTTCGAAGCGCTCGTCCAGCGGGCCGAGCGGCTCGCCGCCGAGGATTCGTGGGGCGAGAGCGAGTACTACGAGGACGAGGAAGACGCCGAGGACGACGATCTGTTCGACCCCTACGACGAGGACGACTTCAAGGCGCTCGTCCGCTCGGCGGTCGACGACCTCCCGCTCGAGTTCCACCGCGCGCTCGAGCACGTCGCCATCGTCGTCTCCGACGGCGGGCGAAAGCAGCGGGCGTACGGCCTCTACCAGGGCGACACCGTGGCCCGGGACTTCTTCCACGACCGGATCGTGATCTTCCGCGACACGCTGCTGCGTGACTTCGGGCACGACCCCGAGATGCTCAAGGCGCAGGTGACCCGCACCGTGCGACACGAGCTCGCCCACCACCTCGGGTGGAACGAAAAGGGCGTGCGCGGGCTGGGACTCTGAAGCCTTCGCACCCGTAGCATCCAGTTCCCCACGACCCGTATAGGAGGCCGAACCCGAATGCCAGAGGCTGTCATCGTCGACGCAATCCGCACCCCGATCGGCCGCGCGGGCAGAGGGTCACTCAAGACCGTCCGCGCGGACGAGCTCGCCGCAACCCCGCTCCGCGCCCTGATCGAGCGCAATCCCGAGGTCGACTTCGCCGAGACTGGCGACGTGATGATGGGCGCCGCCTCCTCGATCGGCGAGCAGGGATACAACGTGGGGCGCAACGCCTCGCTGCTCGCCGGCATCGATCACCACGTGCCGGCCTGCACGGTCAATCGGTTCTGCGCCTCCTCTCTCCAGACGCTGCGGATGGCCTTTCACGCGATCAAGGTCGGCGAGGGCGACCAGTACATCGCCGCCGGGGTCGAGGCCGTGTCACGGGCCGGGCTCGGCGCGGGGATGATGGAGGAGGCCAAGCACCCGCAGCTGAACGGATCGGAGGGTTCGGCCTACGACGTCTATATCCCAATGGGGCTGACCGCCGAGAACGTCGCCACGCGCTGCCACGTCACGCGCGAGCAGCAGGATGAATGGGCCGTGATTTCCCAGAATCGAGCCGTGGAGGCACGCGACTCCGGACACTTCGACTCCGAGATCGTGCCCGTCACCGTCCCCGCCCGCCAGGACCTCGACAAGGAGGGCAACGAGCTCGACGTCCCCGAGACGGTCGTCAACGCCGACGACGGCCCGCGGCCCGACACGACGATGGAGGTGCTGGCCACGCTCAAGCCGGCGTTCAAGGAGGACGGGACCGTCACCGCCGGCAACTCCTGCCCGCTCAACGACGGCGCCGCCGCCGTCCTGGTCATGTCCGCGGAGAAGGCCGAGCGGCTGGGCCTGGCGCCGAAGGCGCGGATTCTCGCCTCGACCGTCGCCGCGATCCGTCCCGAGATCATGGGGCTCGGCCCGATCCCCGCCATCCGCGCGCTCCTCAAGGAGACCGGGATGAAGATCGATGAAATCGACGTCGTCGAGATCAACGAGGCGTTCGCCGCCCAGATCGTGCCCTGCAAGGACGAGCTCGGGATCCCCGACGAAAAGCTCAATCCGTTCGGCGGCGCGATCGCCCTCGGTCATCCGTTCGGGATGACCGGCGCGCGGATCATGACGACGCTGATCAACGACCTGCGGACGCTCGATGGCACGTACGGGATCGAGTCGATGTGCGTCGCCGGCGGGATGGGCCAGGCGATGCTGATCGAGCGGCTTAACTAACCCGGGCGCCCATACTTAGCCGCATGGCCTTCGTCCCTCCGGCCCGGCATCTCCTGCGAGCCAAGGACCTGGCCGACGCCCGCTACTTCGAGCCGCTCGGCGTCGACGATCTCTCGAAGGCCGCCGGCCTCTCGCGAGCCCACTTCAGCCGCGAGTTCCGCCGCGCCTTCGGCGAGTCGCCGCACGCCTACCTGCTCACGCGGCGGCTCGAACGCGCGGCGGCGCTGCTCCGCAGCACCGATCGCTCCGTCGTCGACATCTGCTTCTCGGTCGGTCTGAAGAGCCTCGGCTCGTTCACCACCTGCTTCACACGGACGTACGGGATGTCCCCGACCGCGTACCGCTCGGCGTTCCCGCCGGCTGCCGACCAGGCGATGATCCCGGCTTGCGTGGTGCGCTTCTACGGGCGCCCGCAACGCCGCACGTTTCGAGAAGACAACGGTTCGACGTCGGATTAGTGTCGCGAGCGATCGCGTAACTCAATCAACGGAGGAAAACCGTGTACAAGATCTCCACCGCGCAGCTCTGGGTCCACGACCAGGACGAGGCGCTCGCTTTCTACACGCAGAAGCTCGGCATGGAGGTGCGCTCCGACGTCACGCTCCCCGAGATGGGCAATTTCCGGTGGCTGACGGTCGGCCCGGCCGGCCAGCCGGAGATCTCGATCGTGCTGATGGCGATTCCCGGCCCGCCTGTGATGGACGGCCAGACCGGCGAGCAGGTCCGCAGCCTGATGGCGAAGGGGTTCGCCGGGACGGTGTTCCTGACGACCGACGACTGCCAGGCGGCCTACGAGGAGCTCAAGGGCCGCGGGGTCGAGTTCACCGAGGCGCCCGAGGAGCGCCCCTATGGGATCGACTCCGGCTTCCGCGACCCCTCCGGGAACAGCCTCCGGCTGACCCAGGTGCGGGAGTTCGCGGCCACCTGAGCCTAACTGCAGGGTGTGTCAGCGGCGATCCGGGTCATGGCGCCGCTGACACACCGCCAGTCAGATGGTGTTAGTAGAGCGTCGGGTGACGCTCGACGAAGCCGCCGTTCGAGGTGCGCGCCGAGGTCCAGCGCGAGCCGCCGGTCGAGCCCTGCGCGGCGGTGTCGAAGCGCAGGCCGGCGATGTACATGTAGGCGTGGCCGCCGTTGGCCCAGATCGTGATCCACCGCCCGGCGCCGGCGCTCCCGTAGGACTCGAGCTCGGTGGAGTCCTCGGTCACATTGAGCAGGTGGCCGCCGTGAAGCGCGTAGCTGACGGAGCCCGAGCAGTCGTAGCCGGCGGAGTTCCAGCTGCCGTGACCGCCACCGAAGATGTAGGGCTTGAACGCGATCCTGTTGGCCGCGGCGATCACCTCCTTGACCGCCGTCGGGGCGTCGGAGGGGGCGATGGCGAGGCCACCGACCAGCCGGGCCCGCCGGACAGGCGGCTCGCTCGTGGCGATCTCGGCGACGACGAGGCGCAGGGTCTGCGAGACCTGCCACGTGACGATCCCATTGGCCTTCAGGTTGCGCGAGCGCTCGAAGGCGATCACGTTCGACACGGTGGTCGAGCCGTCCTGGCCGTCGACGGCCGTCGGGAACCCCGCCATGCTGAGGTAGGCCTGGAGAACGCGGACATCGTGGCCGGTCATGCCCGGCTTGATGATCCGATCGCCCATGTGGACCGAATCACCCTTGTAACGATGGTGACCAGTGCTGATCGAGACGGACGGTGTTCCGAACAGAGCTGCGCCGCCGCTCGCCGGCGGTGTTGTTCCCGCCGCGGACGCGGAAGCCACGAGGACGAACGTGAAGCCAGCCGTGAGCGCCGCAATTACGACACCGCGTCCGCCTCGTGGAAATCCCTTATAGGTCACCACTAACCCCTTCTCTTTCGTCGCCTACGGGGTTAGCTGTCGGGCTCGCGCTGAAAGAGATCGCGCTACGCCGGAGTTCCGGCGATTCGCCCCGCGGAGCCATGTGGCTCCTTTGGGTTCCCCGCTCCCCGGACGCTCGACGCCACGGGGATTCGGCTGGGTCTTATTTTCGGCGCGCAGCCTACAGGAGTTGCAGGATGGATGTCACCACCACCCGCTGCACCATCTCTTGCACGGCCGGTCCGCCGGACCCCCGCTACGCTCCGCTGATGGCCGACTACACCGCCCAACAGGTCGCGGAGCTGCTCACCGGCGGCGAGGTCCAGCTGATCGACGTCCGCCAGGCCTACGAGCACGAGGCCGGCCGGATCGCCGGCGACCGACTGATCGAGCTAATGCAGCTCGGCGCCGAGCTCGATTCGATCGACCCCGAGCGGCCAGTAATCCTCTATTGCCGCAGCGGCGCCCGCTCGGCGATGGCCGCCGAGGCTCTCCGAGGAGCCGGCTTCGACGCCCACAACATGCTCGGAGGGCTGCTCGACTGGGTGGCGGCGGACCTCCCACTCGAGCCGCTAGACGGCTCACGTCGCCGACTGAAAGCGCGCCGCTTCCAGCCATGAGGCTGAGAGGGCGGCACGGCGCGCGAGGCGGGTCACGTCGCGGCCGTTTCGACCCGAGACATCCGTCCGCCTACGACGCGCGGTGACCCGCCACGTGCGCCGGTGACGCCCCCGCCGCGTGGTGATCCGCGGAGTGTGCCGGTGCCGCTTACGCGACGGTCCACGTGTTGCTGCCGAGCAACAGCTCCCCGAGCTGCTCGGTCGACGCCGGCTCGGGCGCCACGCGCCCGGTCCGCCCGTACACGGGCCGCTCGACGTCCCGGAAGATCCCGATCGGCGTCGGGCCGGTCGGGTCCTCGGCCAGCCGCGCCAGCGAGAACGCGAGCCCCGAGTCGAAGCGTCCGGGATCATGCACGAGCAGGGCGTCCTCGCCGACATCGTCGACGGCGACGATCTCGAGATGGCCGTCGGCGCCACGGGCTACCCCACGCTCGTCGGAGACTCCGAAGCGGATCGGCTTGCCCGCCTCGAGCCGGATCTGGTTCGCGTCCTTCACTTCCTTCTCGGTCAGCGCAGCGAATGCGGCGTCGTTGAATACCGGGCAGTTCTGATAGATCTCGACGAGCGCCGACCCCTCGTGAACCGCCGCCGCGCGCAGGACGTCGGTCAGGTGCCGGCGGTCACGGTCGATCGTCCGCGCCACGAATGTCGCCTCGGCGCCGAGCGCCAGCGCCACGGGGTTGAACGGATGATCGGAGACGCCAAACGGCGTCGACTTGGTGACCTTCCCCAGCTCCGAGGTCGGCGACGCCTGGCCCTTCGTCAGCCCGTAGATCTGGTTGTTGAACAGGAGGATCTTCACCGGCACGTTGCGGCGCAGGGCGTGGATCAGGTGGTTGCCGCCGATCGAGAGCGAGTCGCCGTCGCCGGTGACCACCCAGATCGAGAGGTCCTCACGCGCGGTCGCGAGGCCGGTGGCGAGCGCGGGCGCTCGACCGTGGATCCCGTGCATTCCGTACGTGTTCATGTAGTACGCGAACCGGCCGGCGCAGCCGATCCCGGTGATGAACACGATCTTCTCGGGCGGGATCGCCAGCTCGGGCATGAACTGCTGGACCGCGGACAGGACCGCGTAGTCGCCGCAGCCCGGGCACCAGCGGGTCTCCTGGTCGGACTGGAAGTCCGCCTTCGTGAGCGCCTCGGGCGCTCCGCCGTTGCCGTTGCCCTTGTGTGTCACGGCGCTCATTGCCGCTCCGCGATCTGTTGCTCGATCTCGCCGGCGAAGATCGGCTGGCCCTGGACCTTGCAGAAGGACTCCACGTCCACCAGGAACCTGGCGCGAAGAACCTGTGCCAGCTGTCCGGTGTTCATCTCCGGCACGAGCACGCGATCGAAGGACCGCAGCACGTCGCCCGTGTTCTCGGGCAGCGGATTCAGATGGCGCAGGTGCGCGCAGGCCACCTTGTGGCCCGCCAGCCGCACCCGGCGCACGCCGGCGCGGATCGCGCCCTCGCTCGAGCCCCAGCCGAGCACGAGCAGCCGCGCGTCCGGCTCGGAATCGACCACGAGCGGTGGGATCTCGTCCGCTATCCCCGCCACCTTGGCCCCGCGCAGCTCGGTCATCCGCGCGTGGTTGGCCGGGTCGTAGGAGATGTTCCCGCTGCCGTCGGCCTTCTCGAGTCCGCCGATCCGGTGCTGGAGCCCCGGCGTCCCCGGCAGCGCCCACGGCCGCGCCAGGCGCTCGTCCCGCGCGTACGGCAGAAACTCTTCGTCGGACTCGCCATCGGCGACGGCGAAGCCCGGCTCGATCTCCGGCAGGTCCGCCACGTCCGGTATCAGCCACGGCTCCGAGGATGAGGCCAGGAACGTGTCCGAGAGCACGATCACCGGGGTCCGGTAGCGGACCGCGATCTTCGCGGCCTCGAACGCGACGTCGAAGCAGTTGCCGGGCGTGCTCGGCGCGATCACCGGCAGCGGCGACTCTCCGTGGCGTCCATACAGAGCCATCAGCAGGTCGGACTGCTCGGTCTTGGTCGGCATCCCGGTGGACGGGCCCGCGCGCTGCACGTCGACGATGATCATCGGCAACTCGAGCGCCACGGCCAGGCCGATCGTCTCGGCCTTGAGATCCATCCCAGGGCCGCTCGTGGCGGTCACCCCGAGGCGGCCGCCGAACGCCGCGCCGAGCGCCATCCCGGCGGCGGCGATCTCGTCCTCGGCCTGGATCGTGCTGACGCCGAACTTCGCGTGCCGCGAGAGCTCGTGTAACAGCTCGGACGCCGGCGTGATCGGGTAGCTCGCGAGCACGAGCGGCAGGCGGCTGCGGACGCTCGCGGCGACCAGCCCGAGCGACAGCGCCGTTGTGCCGTTGACGTTGCGGTAGACGCCGGGCGCGACGTCGGTGGCGGGCGGCACGCGGTACTGGACGTCGAGCAGCTCGGTCGTCTCGCCGAATGACCAGCCCGCCTTGAACGAGGCGAGGTTGGCCTGCATCACGGCCGGCTTGCCCGCGAACTTCTGCTCGATCCACCGCTCGGTCACGTCCGCGGGACGTCCGTAGAGCCAGGAGAGGACGCCCAGCGCAAACAGGTTCTTGGCCCGTCCCGCATCGCGCGTCGACGCGTCCTCGACCTCCTCGACGGCCCGCTGGGTGAGCGTCGTCATCGGGATGCGGTGGACGCGATAGCCGCTGAGCGACCCGTCCTCGAGCGGATTTGCGTCGTAGCCGGCCTTCTCCAGGTTGCGCTTCGTGAACGCGTCCTCGTTGACGATGATCGTCGCGCTGCGCTCGAGCTCCGGGAGGTTGGCCCGCAGCGCGGCCGGGTTCATCGCGACGAGCACGTTGGGCGCGTCGCCGGGCGTGAGGATGTCGCGGGACGCAAAGTGGATCTGGAAGGCCGACACGCCGGCGAGCGTGCCCGCGGGGGCACGGATCTCGGCCGGGAAGTTCGGGAGCGTGGCCAGGTCGTTGCCGACCACAGCGGTGGCGTCGGTGAAGCGGCTGCCGGCGAGCTGCATGCCGTCTCCCGAATCCCCGGCGAAGCGCACGATGACGCGCTCGCGTTCTTCGACCGTCTTGCTCACGTCAGTCCTTGTTTGTGCGCCCGATCTACCCGCAACAGAAGCCTATCGATCGATTGTACGCACCGCGCTGGATGCGCCCTGCAACCGTTTCGATGTCGACACGATCTATTAACGGCAGAACCGCCGATTCGTTTCGCCTTATCTCGGATCGTCTCGATCAACGTTCCAGTAGCGGAGCACCTCGGCCCGGTCGCCGCCGACCGCCTCACCGCGGTTGATCCCAAAGCGAGTGATCGTCCGCTGCCCGCCTTCGTGGTCCCCATAGAGCAGGTCGACCATGACGCGCTGGTGGCTCTCGGCCGCCGCGCGCAGCTCATCGTAGGAGGGATCGTCGGGATCGCGGACCGCTCCCTGCCAGAACCCCGAGTAGCCCGCTGGGATGTACAGGTCGCGCGTCTGCCGGCGAAAGTCCTCCAGCGTTGGCGGCGGCGCGCCTCCTGTTAGCTCTGCGACCTCGGTCCGCCAGCCGTGGATCACGGCGAGCCCGGCGCCCCCGTTGCGCAGCGCGATCGCGAGATACACGCGGCCGTTCTCGACGGTGAGCGCGCCGCCGTGGCCCTTCACCGTCAGCACGACGCCGTCGCCGAACCGGACGTACTCATCGGGATCGTCCTCGTGAGACGGGATCAGAATCGGCCGCACCCCCGCCAGCAGCGAGCGCTCGGCGACGCGCGCCGCCCGGTTGGCCGATCTGACTGACCCGAACGTCGCCACGGCCAGCACCAGCGTGCCGCCCGCGGTCGCCAGGGATGAGATCGTGACCCAGTCCGCCATCCGCTGTATTCAGGGACGGATCGGTGCATGCACCGATCCGCGCCGTGCCGCATGCGGCACGGCGGACGGGGGCGCATGCGCCCCCGTCAAATCAGTCAGACGGTTAGACCTTCTGGACGTTTATGGCCTTCGGGCCCTTCGGCCCGGCTTCCTCTTCGTAGGACACCTTCGCGCCCTCGGCGAGAGACCGGTAACCGTCTGCGTTGATGCTCGAATGGTGGACGAACAGGTCGCGGCTGCCCTCATCGGGCGTGATGAAGCCGAACCCCTTCTCGTCGCTGAACCATTTGACTGTGCCTGTTGGCATGTGGAGTGCTCCTCCGTAGCTCGAAGTGCTTCCGCGGAGGATGCTCTGCACGTACCCCGGGGCCTGCACCTACTTGTCGCCGCAGCTGTTCGCGGCCTTACGGCGCGGCACGGTATCACGCCTCCAGGCGAAGGGCCACACCGGCGGACTCGCGTTCACGACCTGAAAACAGGTCATCCTTGCGAGTATGGAAGATCCCATGCCGATCGGCCGTCACGCCGCGGTTCCACTCGGCGAGGTGACGATTCGCGCGTCGCGGTCCTCGGGACCCGGCGGCCAGCACGCGAACGTCACGGCTTCGCGTATCGAGGCCGTGTTCGATGTCGAGGCCTCGACCGCGCTCACCGACGAGCAGAAGCGGCGCGTGATCGCCCGCTGCGGCCCGAGGGTAATAGCGGTGGCGCAGGACGCGCGCAGCCAGGCGCGCAACCGCGAGCTCGCGCTCCAGCGCCTGCGTCGGCGGCTCGAGAGCGCCCTCACGGTTCCGCGCCAGCGCCGTCCAACGAAGCCGAGCGAGGCGGCGAGGCGGCGGCGTCTCGACGCGAAGCGCCGGCAGGCGGAGCGCAAACGCGCCCGCCGCCGGCCGGTCGACGAAAGCTAGCCTCAAACCATGCGGTGGATCGTCGACGGCATGAACGTGATCGGGACTCGGGGAGGTGGCTTCGAATCCTGGTGGAGAGACCGCGACGGCGCGATGCTGCGCCTCGTGGACATGCTCGAGCGGTGGGCGGCCGCGGAGGGAGAGGAGGTGACGGTGGTGTTCGAGCGCGCCCCCTCGCCGCCGATCCGCTCGACCGTGATCGAGGTGGCTCATGCGCCTAAGCCCAAGCACAACGCCGCCGACGACGAGATCGTCCGCCGGCTGCGGGCAGATCGCGATCCGGCGAACGTGATGGTCGTGACCTCGGACCGCTGGCTGGCTGATCGCGCGGCGGCCACGGGGGCCGGCGTGCTGGGAGCCGAATCCTTCCGGATACGGCTCGATTCCGACTAGGCCGCCTAGGCCAACTCTTATAAGACGAGTACCTTCTCTTGCGACAATTTCGTCATGGCCGAACAGCCGACGCGGCCCACAGCACCTTCGCGCACGCGGCAAGATGAACCGCCTCCACGGATCACCTCCGGCTGGAGAGTGACCCCGGCGCCAGACGGGCGAGGACGCCAGGGCCCGACGCCGAATGGTCCGAAGGCCCCGAAGAACACCCGCTGGCTGGTGGTGCTCCTGATCGTCGGCCTCCTCGCACTCAACCTATGGATCTCCTCGCAGGCGCTGCAACCGAGCTCGCGGGTGCGGATCCCATATAGCCCGACGTTTCTCACCCAGGTCAAGGACAACAACGTCAAGGAGATCTCTTCGACCAGCGATTCGATCCAGGGCACGTTCTACAAGGCGGTCAAGTACCCGCCGGCCGAAGCGGGCGTGCAGGGGGCGACGAGCTTCTCGACTCAGGTCCCGTCATTCGCCAACGGCACGCAGCTCTCGGCGCTGCTGGAGGACCACAACGTCACGATCGACGCGAACAACCCGGATACCGGCCCGTCGTTGCTCGAGAGCCTGATCTTCGGGTTCGGACCGACTCTGCTGCTGGTGGCGCTGTTCGTGTTCATCATGCGCCGGGCGGCGACGGCCGCCGGCGGCGCGGGCGGCCTGATGTCGTTCGGGCGCTCGCGCGCACGGCGGGTGGAGATCACCGACCAGCCCGTGACCTTCAAGGACGTCGCCGGCATCGACGAGGCCAAGGAGGAGCTGACCGAGATCGTCGACTTCCTCCGCAACCCGGACAAGTACCTACGGCTCGGGGGCCGGATTCCGCGCGGGGTTCTGCTCAGCGGTCCGCCCGGGACGGGCAAGACGCTGCTGGCCCGCGCCGTCGCCGGCGAGGCGAGCGTCCCGTTCTTCCAGATGTCGGCGTCGGAGTTCGTCGAGATGATCGTCGGCGTCGGCGCCTCGCGCGTGCGTGACCTGTTCCAGCAGGCCAAGGAGGCCGCCCCGGCGATCATCTTCATCGACGAGCTCGACGCGATCGGTCGCGCGCGTGCCGCCGGCAGCGCCAACATCTCGGGCGGGCACGACGAGCGCGAGCAGACGCTCAACCAGATTCTCACCGAGATGGACGGCTTCGATCCGCGCACGGGCGTGATCGTCGTCGCCGCCACGAACCGGCCCGAGATCCTCGACCCGGCGCTGCTGCGCCCCGGCCGCTTCGACCGGCGCGTCACCGTCCAGCCGCCCGACCGGGCCGGCCGCGAGGCGATCCTTCGCGTCCACACGCGGTCGGTACCGCTTTCCCCTGAGGTCGATCTCGGCGCGCTCGCCGCCTCGACGCCGGGGATGGTCGGCGCTGACCTGGCCAACCTCGTCAACGAGGCGGCGCTCCTCGCCGCGCGGCGCAACCACGATGAGGTCACCCCGGAGGACCTCTCCGTCGCGCTCGAGCGGATCGTCCTCGGCGCGGAGCGCAAGGTGATGCTGACCGAGGACGATCGCCGCCGCACCGCCTATCACGAGTCCGGGCACGCGATCGTCGGGATGCTCACCCCCGGCGCCGACCCGGTCCGCAAGGTGTCGATCATCCCCCGTGGCCGCGCCCTCGGCGTGACGTTCTCGGCCCCCGACGCCGACCGATTCAACTTCGACCAGCGGCACCTGCTCGGGCAGATCAAGGTCGCGCTCGGGGGCCGCGCCGCCGAGCAGATCGTGTTCAGCGATCTGACGACCGGCGCCGAGTCGGACATCCAGCAGCTGACCACGATCGCGCGCCAGATGGTCGGGCGCTGGGGCATGAGCCCGGCGATCGGGCCGATTGCGGTGATCCCGACGGACGGGATGGGACCGCTGTTTCCGGGGGTCTCGGAAACCTCGGAGGCGACGGCGCGGATGATCGACGAGGAGGTCAGGCGGATCGTCGATACCGCGTACGCCGAGGTGACAGACCTGCTGCGCGCTCATCGCGAGAACCTCGACTCGCTGGTCGCGGCCCTGCTCGACCGCGAGACGCTCGACGAGGCCGACGCCTACGCGGCGGCGGGCCTGCCCCGGGATCCCACGGCCCTCCCCGAGCCCGAGCCGGAGCCGAGCATCCGCTGACGATCGCTAGAGAGGCTGCCGCCCCGCGAAACCCGCGCCGGGCTCGTGCCAGTAGCCGATCTCGCGCTCGTCGACCAGCCAGCACAGGTAAACCTCTTCGCCGCCGCGCAGCGACGGGAAGTCGACGAGGCCCCGGTCGATGTCGCGGAGCACGACGTCGACGGCCTCGAGCTCGCCCACCGCGCGGCTGAGCTCGACCAGCGGCCGCGCCACGTCGCGTCCGGGGTAGGAGCCGCCGTCGTCGGGGTCCAGCCCGTCGACGGCCTCGGCGGCGTGATCGCCGAGCGCCACGAGCTCGTTTCGCGCGTCCCGGATCCAGGTCACGCGCTCGCTGACCCAGCCGCGGACGGCGTTCGCCTGCTCGAGCGTGTAGTGACGCTCGTGACGCATCGACGACTGACTTTCGGTCATCGGTCCGTCAGTCTCCGAGCCGCGTCAGCCGCGCGAGCGCCTCATGGCATTCGATCACGCGCCGCTTCACCGGGTCGCTGTCGTCCCGGTCGTGGACGAGGTCCCACGTGCGATCGGCGACCTCCCTCGCGTTCTCCGGCGTGGCGGTCTCCCACAGCCGGTCGACGAGGTGCAGCTCGAACGCCTCGACCTGATCGGCGGGGTCGCCCGGAGCCATCCGGGGGAGGGGCTCTCCGGTCGTCTCGCGCCACATGCCGGTCGCCACCAGCAACCGGTTTCGCAACGTGATCGGGTCCATGGGGACAATCCTAAAAGGGCGCGACCTTCGGCGGTCTTCCCGCGGATCGATCCGGGGTATCAGCTCGCGCCGGGGGGCTTGATCTGCGTCCGCAGGAACGCGTCGAACGCACGGCCGCCGAGTGTCCCGCGCACCACCGGGAGCACTCGGGCGATCGGCGTCACCCGGTAGCGGGGCTTCGGCCGGTCGGCCGTGATCGCACGCTCGATCGTCTTCGCGACCTGCTCCGGCGTACCCGCGAGGAAGCTCTCGTCGGTCTCGGCGTCTGACTTCGCCACCGCCTCGTGATACGTGCCGTACGGTCCGTCCTCTTCCGGCGGGATCGCGGCGTTGGCAGTGGCGGTGAAGGCGGTCCTGATCGGGCCGGGCTCGATCACGACGACCTGGACCCCGAACCCTCTGACCTCGAACCGGAGCGCGTCGCTGATCGCCTCGATCGCGTACTTGGTCGCCGCGTATGCCCCCGCCCCGGGCATCGTGACCCGCCCGGCGACGGAACTGACGTTGATGATCCGACCCGACCCCCGTCCACGCATGCCGGGGAGCACGAGCTGCGCCATCTGGACGTAGCCGAACACGTTGGTCTCGAACTCCTTGCGGATCGCATCGAGCGCAGTGGCCTCGATCGCGCCGCTCACCGCGTACCCGGCGTTGTTCACGAGCGTGCCGACGGCGCCTTGCTCGGTCTCGACCGTCGCCACCGCGGCGCGCATCGATGCCTCGTCGAGGACATCGAGCGCGAGCGTCTTGCAACCGGCCTGCTGAAGCGGCGCCAGCGACTCGACGGATCGCGCCGTGGCGTAGACGGTGTGCCCCACGCCGGCGAGGCGCTCGGCCGTGGCTCGCCCGATGCCCGATGAGCACCCGGTGATCAGGATCGCGCCGGGGTCGCTCATCGCGTCGCCCCGAGTGCCTGGTTGATCTTGGCGACCGTGGCGGTGAAGTCTCGGGTCGCTTGGTTGGTGGCGGAGCTGAGCAGGTTCGCCGCCTCGAGCTCGTCCAAGGGCTGCGACGCGACGCGGGCGGCGTGGCCGAGCCGCGCGGCGTAGGTGCGAACGATGGCCAGCAGCTGAGCGTGGAGCGCCGCCACCGACGCCGGCGGGTGGATCGAGGACAGGTTGTCCGACAGACCCCGGATCGCCGATTGCAGCAGCGAGATCGCC
The DNA here is from genome assembly GCA_963810015.1 of uncultured Solirubrobacterales bacterium. GTDB lineage: Bacteria > Actinomycetota > Thermoleophilia > Solirubrobacterales > Solirubrobacteraceae > Palsa-465. The sequence continues at coordinate 500,650 of CAWEMC010000016.1, read as the reverse complement.
CCTGCCAGGGCCTTGGGAGTCTTTGGCCGCCGCGGGATCGCGCGTTCGGCTGCGGCGAGCTTCGACTGCGCGGCATTGAGCGCGGCCACATAGGCCTCCGCGGAAGGCGAGGCGGGACCGGTCGACTGCGCGGCGGGCGATGACGAGGCCCCTCCCCCGCAGCCGGCGAGCAGCGCGCCTGTGGCGAGCATGGTCGCGATCCTAACCAACGGCCGGGAGCTCCTGGGTGAGGCTCAGCAGCGGCGCGAACAGGTCCCCCTGCTCCTCGGTCCGCGCGAGCACCTGCTCGGTGTCGAACGTGAGCAGGTCACCGTCCCGCCGCTCCCGGCACTGGGCGACCTCCTCCCACGTGACCGGCGCGGAGACCGTGGGGCGCTCGCGCGCGCGTACTGAATAGACGGAGACCGTCGTCTTGTGGGCGTCGTTCTGGCTCCAGTCGACGAGCACCTTTCCCGGTCGCAACCGTTTCGTCATCCGCGAGACGACGAGCTCGGGCATGCGCTGCTCGAGGAGCTCGGCGACGCGGCGGGCGAACGGCTTCGTCTGTTTGTAGGTCACGTCGCTGTTCAGCGGGACGTACACCTGTAGCCCCTTCGAGCCCGATGTCTTTACCACCGTCCGGAGTCCCAGCTGGGAGAACAGTCCCTGGAGCACGAGCCCCACCTCGCAGCACTCGACGATCGTCGCCGGCGAGCCCGGGTCCAGGTCGAACACCAGCATCGTCGGCCGCTCGACGGCCGCGGCGAGCGAGAGCGACGTGTGCAGCTCGATGTCGGCGAGGTTTCCGAGCCAGATCAGCGTGGGCCGATCCTGCGCGAGCGTGTAGTTGACGTCGCCGATCCGCTTCGTCTGCACCCAGTCGGGACGGTGCGACGGCGACTGCTTCTCGTAGAAGTACTGGGAGTCGACGCCGTTCGGGTAGCGCTTGAGCGTCAGCGGACGGTCGTGCAGGTGGGGCAGCACCGCGGGCGCGATCCGCGCGTAGTAAGCGACCAGATCGCCCTTCGTGAAGCCCGTCTCTGGGAACAGGACCTTGTCCCAGTTCGTGATCCTCAGCTGCCGTCCGGAGGTCACGACCTCGAGTGCCCCACCGGTGAGCTCGTCGGCCTCGTCGAACAGCGCCTGCGGCGAGTCCGGCGGGATGTCGTCGTCCTCGAGCCGCACGTCGCCGGCGGCCTTGTCATCGCGCAGGCCCTTGAACGACGGCGCACGCATCACCCGCTCGGCGGTCCATTCGCGAAACTCGATCTCGCCCACCAGGCGAGGCTCGACGAACACCGCGTTGCGCGGGAGCTTCGGGGCCGCGTCAAACGGGGTCGACTCCCGGCGCAGGGGCTTCAGCCGCCTGGCGAGATCATCGAGCGTCTTCTCGGTGAACCCGGTCCCCACCCGCCCGGCGTAGCGAAAGCGCCCGTTCTCGTAGTAGCCCATCAGCAGCGCCCCGATGCGCTCCGAGCGACGGCCCTCGCCGGGCAGCCAGCCGCCGACCACCAGCTCCTGCTTGAGGACGTTCTTGACCTTGATCCACGCGCCGCCGCGCCGGCCCGGCTCGTAGCGCGAGTCGAGCCGCTTGGCGACGACTCCCTCCAGTCCCTGGGCCTCGGTCGCCTCCAGCAGCGGGGTGCCCTCGCCCGGGTGCGCGGCCGGCACTCGCCACGCCGGACCCGAGAGCTCGAGCGCCTCGAGACGCTCGCGGCGCTCCGTGTACGGCAGCCCCATTAGCGAACGACCGTCGAGGTAGAGCAGGTCGAAGATCGCGTAAACGACCGGCGTGCTCGCGGCCAGCCTGCGGACCGATGACGGCGAGGTCACGTGCATCCGCCGTTGCAACCGCTCGAAGCTGGGCTTTCCGGCCTCGTCGAACGCGACGATCTCGCCGTCGAGCACGGCGTCGCGCATCCCCAGCGACAGCAGCAGCCCGCGCACCTCCGGGTAGGCGTCGGTCACCTCGTTGAGGTTGCGGCTCTCGAGGCGCAGTCGGCCGGGCTGGGCATAGGCGATCGCGCGAACGCCGTCCCACTTGACCTCGAACGACCACTCCCGCTCGTCGAGGGGGAGCGGGCCCGGCCGCGCGAGCATCGGCACGATCCGCTCCGGCATCGGCTCCCGCCCCGGGTCGGTGGGCGGGTCCATCCGATGGATCATCCAGTCGTTCTCGTTGTCTGGCGACCCCGCGCGCCCGATCGGGAACAGCCCGTAGCGCCCCTGCAAGCGCTCGCCGTGAAACGTGACCTCGACCTTGCGCGCCTCCCACTTGTGCGTCTCGTAGGTCCCCTGGTCCCAGATGGTCATCGTGCCGGCGCCGTACTGGCCCTTCGGGATCTCGCCGTGGAACTCGAGATACTCGAGCGGGTGGTCCTCCGTGCGGACCGCGAGCCGGTTCTCGGACGGGTCGGGAGGAATCCCGTTGGGAATCGCCCACGACGCGAGCGCCCCGGCGTGTTCGAGGCGCAGATCCCAGTGCAGGCGGGTCGCGTGGTGCTCCTGGACGACGAACCGCGCCGCCGTTCGCGACGCGTCGCCGTCGGGGCCGCCCGCGGGCTCCGGCGTCGCTTTGAAATCGCGCTTGGCGCGGTAGCTCGACAGCTTCTCCTTGGAGGGCACGACCTCCGCGAAGCTACATGAGAGACCTTCTTCACGAACTTTTACGCGTAAGCGGCATTATTCCGTTCGTGGCGCGCGTACTGGTTGTTGATGACGAGCCCGCCGTGAGGCGGGCGCTCGAGCGTGCACTGAGACTCGACAGCTACGAGGTCGTGCTCGCCGCCGACGGTGAGGAGGCCCTCGACGCGCTCGCCAAAGCCCCCGCGGACGCCGTGATCCTCGACGTCGCCATGCCACGCCTCGACGGGCTCGAGGTGTGTCGCCGGATGCGTACCGCCGGCGACCGAACGCCGATCTTGATGCTCACCGCGCGCGACGCGATCGACGACCGGGTCCAGGGGTTGGACGTCGGCGCCGACGACTACCTGGTCAAGCCGTTCGCGCTTCGCGAGCTACAGGCGCGTCTGCGGGCGTTGCTCCGACGCACGAACGACGGCGACGAGGAGGGTGAGGCGCTCAACTTCGCCGACATGACCCTCGACCCGATCGCCCACGAGGTGCGGCGCGGCGACCGTCTGATCGATCTCTCGAAGACCGAGTTCCTCCTGCTCGAGCTCTTCATGAGGCACCCGCGCCAGGTCCTCACGCGCTCGACGATCTTCGAGAATGTCTGGGGATACGACTTCGGTCCCACGTCCAATGCCCTCGGCGTCTATATGGGCTATCTGCGTCGCAAGACCGAAGCCGGAGACGAGCCGCGACTGCTCCACACGGTCCGCGGCATCGGCTACGTTCTCAGGGACTGACGATGTCTCTGCGACGCAGGATTTCGCTCGTCGCCGCTGCCGCCGTAGGGATCGCGGTCGTATTGGCCGCGGGAGTCGCCTACCTCGCAGTCCGCGATCAGCTCCGTGGGTCCGTCGACAACGCCCTCAGAGCTCAGGCAGCCGCCGTACCGGCCAGCGGCTTCCGCGCCCTCGGTCAGCCATTCCCCAGCATTGCCGCGAGCGTCGGCGGTCCGGCCCCGTACGTCCAGATCGTCGCCCAGGACGGATCCATCCCCTACCGGGTCGGAAATCTTCTCCTGCCGGTCGACGCGCGCACGCAAGCCGCTGCCAACGGCGGCTCGAACACGTATCTCGGCGACATCTGGGTCGACGGCAACCATCTCAGGGAGCTGATCCTTCCGGCGACGCTGACCCTCCCCGACGGAACGTCCGAGAACGTCGCGATACAGCTCGCCCGGCCGCTTGGCCCGACCGACCACCTGCTCTCGCAGCTAAGGCTGATCCTGCTTCTCGTGCTGCTCGGCGGCATCGCGCTCGCGGCGGCGCTCGGACGGCTCGCGGCGCGCCGGGTGCTGGCGCCCTTGTCCGAGGTCACCCAGACGGCACAGCAGATCGGCGAGACCGACGATCTCTCGGCGCGGCTCGTCGTCCACGCTGACGACGAGGTCGGCGCGCTGGCGACCAGATTCAACGAGATGCTCGATCGGCTGCAGGGCTCGCGGGCCGCGCTCGACGAGTCGGTCCGCGCCCAGCGCCAGCTCGTCGCCGATGCCTCCCACGAGCTCCGGACGCCGGTCACGAGCCTGCGCACAAACATCGAGGTCCTGCTCGCCGACCCCGGGCTCGACGAGGAGGAGCGCGAGCGGCTGCTCGACGACGTGGTCGAGCAGAGCGAGGAGCTGACCGGGCTGGTCGGGGACCTGATCGAGCTCGCCCGCGGCGACCTCCCGCTGGGATCGGTCGAGGACACGCGCCTCGACCGGATCGTCGAGGAGGCGCTCGCGCGCGCCCGGCGCAACTCGCCTGGCATCCACTTCGACGCCGACCTGGCGCCGGTGATCGTTGAGGGCGTCCCCGAGCGGCTCGGACGCGCCGTCAACAACCTGCTCGACAATGCAGCGCGCCACTCGCCCCCTGGAGGCACCGTCGAGGTGCTCGTCAACGCCGACGGCGTCCGCATTCGCGATCACGGCCCGGGCATCGACCAGCAGGATCTGCCCCAGGTGTTCGATCGCTTCTTCCGTGGCATCAACTCGCGCGGCAAGCAGGGCAGCGGCCTCGGTCTGGCGATCGTCCGCCAGGTCACCGAGCAGCACGGCGGCACGGCGACGGCGGCAAACGCTCCCGACGGCGGTGCGATCTTCACGTTGCACCTGCCGACGACGCCCGCCGAGCAGCCGCGGACGCCGACGGGCGTGTCGGCGCCGGCGTAGGGCGTTCGCTCGGCGGCGGTCGTCTCGCGAGTCCGCGCGCGCTTCGGCGCCGGCGCGCGCTGCGCCGGGGGAGCGTTCGCGCTCGCGCAGGGTAGATGTGGCGGGTTTGTGGCGGGAGGTCTCGACTTTGTGGCAGGAGTGTGTCGAAGGTGTCACGGGGACGGTGCATAGCGCGTCAACACCGGCGCCAGATCCGAGCCCTGTCGACCTACGCATACTCCTCGTGCACAACTCGACAGGCCTCGCCATTCCGGCCGAGATTGTCGTGCTATGCAGGTTCTGAACGAGGTGCGATCGCCCGCGCTCCGCTCCCCTTCCCCAGCGCCCTTTACCGTGCCGTCCGCCGAGCAGCGCTGCGGGCGGCTACCCGCCGGCGGGGGGGCTCGGCGGCGCCGGGGGGCGCGCCACCCGAGCCTGCCGCGCGATCAGGAACCGCTTGCGCAGCAGCCAGAACAGCAGCGCGAAGATCGGCGCGGCGACCACGATCAGATACGGCCCCCGGTTGATTCGCTCGCCGATCAAGGACACGACCCCGATCCCGATCGCGACCGCCGGGATCGCCGCGAGCAGCGTCGTGTGCGACCGGTAGCCCGAGAGATGCTCGCGCGCGGTGACCTCCAGGACGCCGAGCGTGCAGACGGTGATCCCGACGACGATGACCGCGGTCCCGCCCTCGATCAGCCACACGACGACCGCCACCAGGCCGGCAAAGATCGCGATCTCCGACACCGGGAAGCCGAACGGACTGGACGGGCGCTCACCCTCGGTTCCCAGTTGTCGGTCCGCGCGCTTTTCCTGGCGCCTGGCGGCCGCGTCGCGCTGCTGGCGCTGCTCGCGGCGCGCCGACGCCACCGCGCGAGGAGCGGCCTCGGGGTTGCGCCGCTTGCGCGAGCGCCGCTTGGACTTCTGCCCGGCCAAGGTCCCGTCAGGATATGCGAGCGGGCGTCGGCCCGTCCCGCATTACAGTTGGGCCATGAGCGCCCAGAAGCCGCTCGAACTCATCCTCGCGCGAAATCTTCTGTCGAGTATCTCGACGCCGGCGCTCCTGCTCTCCGAAAATGGCGTCCTGCTGTTCTACAACGAGTCGGCGGGGGCGCTACTCGGGCGTCGCTTCGAGGAGGCGGGCGTGATGTCGGCCGAGGACTGGACTCGAGAGTTCGGGCCCTTTGACGGCGATGAGCGGCCGATCGCCCACGAGCGGAATCCGGCGACCTTAGCCGTGCGTGAGAATCGTCCCTACCATGGCAATTTCCGTATTCGCGTTGCCGGAGGGAACCACCAGGACGTGGCGGCGAGCACGATCCCGATAGTCGGCCCGGGCGGCTCCAGCGGCGCGATCGTCATCTTCTGGCCGGTGAGCGCAGGAAAGGAGTCCGGGAGGGAATGAGTGAGCGCCGCAGAGGAGCCGTGAGGGAATGAGGATCAAGGTGTGGGGAGCGCGGGGCTCGATCCCGGCCCCGGGGCCAGAGACGTGGCGCTACGGCGGCAACACGTCCTGCCTCGAGGTCACCCTGTCCGACGGAACCACGCTGATCCTCGACGCTGGCACCGGGATCCGCAATCTGGGTCTGGCCCTTTCCACCGACGAGCGGCCGATTCACATCCTCCTCACGCACCTGCACCTCGACCACATTCAGGGACTGATGTTCTTCGCGCCTGTGTTCCGCCCCGCGACCGAGATCGTCGTCTGGGGTCCGGCGTCGTCGGAGGCCTCGCTGCGCGATCGCGTGGCTCGCTACATCTCGGCGCCGCTCGCCCCGGTCGAGGTCCGCGAACTTCCGTCACACCTCTCGTTCCGTGATGCCGAGCAGGTCCAGTGGCAGATCGGATCGGCCACCGTGAGCGCCCAACCGGTCAACCACCGGGGCCCCACGCTCGGTTACCGCATCGAGGATGGCGGCGAATCCCTCTGTTACATCCCCGATCACGAGCCGGGACTGGGCACGCCCCTGTCGGCGCTCGACGACGACTGGATCTCTGGGTTCGAGCTCGCACGCGACGCCTCGCTGCTCGTCCACGACTGCCAGTACACCGACGAGGAGTACGCCGATCACGTCGGCTGGGGCCACTCGCCGGTGTCAGACGCGCTCGAGTTCGCCAGCCGCGTCCGGGCGCGTCGGCTGCTGCTGTTTCACCACGACCCGTTGCACTCCGATGACTTCCTCGACTCACTCGGCGGCCAGATCGAGGGGCGGTGGGAGCACGACGGCGGAATGCCCGGGCAGGTCGAGCTCGCCACCGAGCGCCGCGAGCTCGACATCTCTGGCGGGCGCAGCAACGTCGAGGCCCCCGCTCCGGCGTCGTGACGGGTGTGTCGCCTGGCGGCCGGCGGTAGCCTCCGGTGGCGATGGCTCGCCGGAGCACGATCGTCTCCCGGATCGCGGCTGCCCTCGCCACCGTTCTCCTCGCCGCGGCACTCGCGCCGGCGGCCGCGCTCGCCGACGGCGACCCCGCCAGCGACGTTTTGCTCGGCCAGAACGTCTTCTATCCATACCAGCCACCGACGTCGGCATCGGCCCAGAAGACGCTGAACGCCGCGACTGCGGCCGCCAAGAAGGCGGGATTCCCGATCAAGGTGGCGCTGATCGGCGCGCCCGTCGATCTGGGCGTGATTCCCAACCTGTTCGGCAAGCCACAGGAGTACGCCGACTTCCTCGATCAGGAGATCAGCTTCCAGGGGAAGCAGCAACTGCTGGTGGTGATGGCCGCCGGGTACGGGACCCAGGGTGTGAGCCCCGCCGTGACCCACGCCGCCGCCTCCCTGCCCAAGCCGACCGGCACCACGCCCACGGCCCTGGCGACGGCCGCGGTCACCGCGGTCGCGAAGCTCGCCACCGCGGACGGCCACCCGATCAAGGGGGTCCCCGGCGTCGGCGGGTCCGGGTCGAGCAGCAGCTCGCCGACCGTGATCGTGGTGATCCTCGCGCTCGCGGCCCTGGGGGCGGCGGCCGCGCTCGTGGCGATCAGGCGACGCCACGCGGCGAGCCCGGGGTAGGCATCCGGGCCGCCGCTACGTCCCCCAGCCCCAACACTTCGCAAGCCAGCACCGCGAGCGTCGCCGGCTCCGGCCGCGCCGCCGCGTGCACCTCCAGCGCCACGGGCGCGGGGTGGCGCGCGAGCACCGGCGCCATCGCGTGCCACGGCAGCGATCCCGCGCCCGGCGGGAGATGCAGATCGAGCCGCAGCGGCTCGATCTGGCCGCCACGGGGCACATCCACAACCGAGCCGAAGTTGTCGTGAACGTGGAAGAGGATCACTCGCTCGATCACCGGCGTGACGAACTCGGCGAGCCCACAACCGGCGACGCCGGCCGCGATATGGGCATGTCCGAGGTCGAGGCAGATCCCCACCCCCTCGGACTCGAGCCGCGGGACCAGATCGAAGATCGCTCGCGGGTCATGGCAAACGTAGGGCTGGCCCGGATACTCGGGCGCGAGATTCTCGATCGCCAGCCGGACACCCGAGCCCGCGGCTGAATCGACCACCCTCCGCAGCGACCGCTCCTCGGCCTCGAGTCGATCCCGCGCACGTGAACCTCGCACCGGCACCCGGGCTCCGTGGTAGATGACGAGCTCCGCGCCCGCCTCTTGCGCGTAGCGCACGGCGCCGAGCAGCTGGCGGTCGTGCTCGTCGGTTCCAGCGAGCAGGTCATCCGGCGCGTGCAGGATCAACCGCAGCTCTGTGAGCGCCAGCCTCTCCCGAAGCGCGCGCGCGTGCGTGCTGAGGAATTCCGGAACCGAGAGCACGGCACGAGGCGGCATCCGCACCTGGACGAACTGGAAGCCCGCGGCCTCGTACGCCTTCAACCGCGGCGTCGTCGGCCACCAGCCGGCCGGCTGGTCGATGCCCAGGCGGCGTTGCGCGGCGATGTCACCGAGCAGCGGCGGCCTGATCGCCCGTTCCACCTCAAGGGCCATAGCCGCAAGATAGAAACGGCTGCTCGAGGCCTTGTTTCGTTTTGGTGACGGCGCTCCGTTGAACATCAAATCGTCACACGGGGAACGCGACTCGGCCTTACCCTGAATCTTCTCCCTGTGTGTACCGGGGCCGGCAGCAGGCGATAGCGCCGGCCCCACTCACACCATGGGGCGATCCTGCTGGGGGGAGCTAGCTGACTGGGGCCTCGGGTGGCGTTGAGGCGTCCGCAAACTCGCGGAACAGCCCGGTCACGACGAACACCACCTGCTCGGCGATGTCGACCGTGTTGTCGCCGACGCGCTCGAGGCATCGGGCGACGAGCACCATGAACATCGCCCACTCGCGGATGTCGGGATCGTCGCCGGCCTCGACGGCGCGCCTGAAGATCTCGCGATTGAGCCGGTTGATCTCGGCGTCCTGGTTGACGAGATCGCGAGCCATGTCGACGTTGCGCGTCGCGAACGCGTCCTTGGCCTCGGACACCTGCGAGCGTGCGAGCTGGCCCATCCGCTCGATCGAGTCGAGGATGTCCTTGTCCTTCGGGGCCTCGTAACCCGAGAGCGGCACCAGCTTGGCGATGTTGACGCACTGGTCGCCCATCCGCTCGACGCAACGGATGATGTGCAGCAGTGCGGCCACGATCCGCAGATCGCCCGCCACCGGCGCCTGGCGCGCGAGCAGCGACAGGATGCCCTGGTGCACCTCCAGGTAGCGCCCGTCTATCCGGTCATCGTCGACGACGACCATCCCGGCGAGCTCGACGTCCTGGTAGGAGACGGACTCGAGCGCCCGGTCGAGCTGCAGGGTGACGAGATCGAGCCCGCCGAGCGCCTGGCGCTCGAGCTCCTTCAGATCCTCGCGGAACTGGTGTCGGGTCTCTTGCATAGCCGCCCCCTACCCGAACTTGCCGGTGACGTAGCGCTCGGTCCGCTCGTCGTTTGGCGTCGTGAAGATCATGTTCGTGGGCCCGTGCTCGATCAGCTCCCCGTCGAGCAAGAACGCAGTCGTGTCCGCGATCCGAGCCGCCTGCTGCATGTTGTGCGTGACGATCACGATCGTGTAGCGCTGCTTGAGCTCGTCGACGAGCTCCTCGATTTTCAGCGTCGACACCGGGTCCAGCGCGGAGGCCGGCTCGTCCATCAGGATCACCTCCGGCTCGACGGCGATCGTCCGGGCGATGCACAGCCGCTGCTGCTGGCCGCCGGACAGGCCGATGCCCGGCTCGTTGAGCCGGTCCTTGACCTCGCCCCAGAGGCCTACCGCCTTCAGCGAGCGATGGACGATCTCCTTGATGTTGACCCCACGCGTGCCGGTCAGCCGCACCCCGGCCGCCACGTTGTCGAAGATCGACATCGTCGGGAACGGGTTCGGCTTCTGGAACACCATCCCGATCGCCCGTCGCACCGCGGTCACGTCGACCGACGGGTCGTACACGTCGAACTCATCGAGCTTGACGCTCCCCTCGGCGCGCGCGCCCGGGATCTCCTCGTGCATCCGGTTGATGCACCGGACGACGGTCGACTTGCCGGACCCCGAAGGTCCGATCAGCGCGGTCGCCTCATTCGCGGGGAACTTGATCGTGACGTCCTTGACCGTCCGATTGGTGCCGTAGTACGCGTTCAGGTCCTTGACGTCGATGGAATGACCGGCCCGCTTACGGACACCGAGCGCTCCCATGTCGGGACGGGCCTCCGGCTCCGCGGACTGCCCCAGCTCGGGGGAACGGGCTGGATCGGGTTGCTGAGGCTCGGCTTCTGGGGACACTTTTTCTATCGATTCCTCGCTCGTCGTGTCGGGGGGGATCATGCCATGCGGCTCCTTCGCGAGATGGCTCGCGCGACCAAGTTGAGGATCAGGACCAGCGCGACCAACGTCAGAGCCGCGCCCCACGCGCGCGTGACGATCACGCTGCGCGGGTTGGTGATATCGGTGAATATCTGGACGGGGAGGGTGTTCATCTGGGAGTTCAGGTTGCCGGTCGCTGCGAAGGCCAGCGACACGGTGAACAGCAGGGGCGCGGTCTCTCCCATCCCGCGGGCCACGGCGAGCAGTGAGCCGGTCACCAGGCCGGATGAAGCCGTCGGGAGCACGACGCGCCACACGACCCGCCACCGCGGCGCGCCGAGCGCCAGCGAGGCCTCGCGCAGGCTGTCGGGGACGAGCAGGAGCACGACCTCGGCCGAGCGGATCACGATCGGGAGCATCAGCAGCGAGATCGCGAGCGCGCCCTTCCAGGCGGCGAACCCCGACCCTCCGGCGTGCGAGATCACCAACACGATGTAGATGAACAGGCCGAACACAATCGAGGGCACGCCCGTCATCACATCGACGAAATACCGCACGGCGTTCGCGAACCAGTGGTCCTGGCCGTACTCGGTCAGGTACAGCGCGACGCAGATCCCGATCGGCACTGAGATCACCGTCGCCAGTCCGACGATCTCGAGCGTCCCGAAGATCGCGCTGCGGACCCCGCCGGGGTTGCCGAAGAAGTTCCCGTTCGGATCGCTCGTGAAGAAACTCCCGCTCCACGCCTTCAAGCCCTTGTACAGGAGGTAGTAGATGATCAGCACGAGCGGGATCAGCGCGATCATCGTGGCGGCGAGCAGCACCACCCGCATCACCTTGTCGGTGCGCCGGCGGCGGCCGCTGATCGGGCGAAGCGGGGACGTGGCGGTGGCCGTGGTCATGCGTCTCCGCCCGTGGCGGCGGCGGCAGTGCCCGTCGCGCCACCGCCGGTCCGGCGACCGCGGGTTCCCCGGGCCACGAACCACCGGGCGACAATGTTGATGAGCAACGTCAGGACGAACAGGACGAGGCCGGCTGCGAACAGGGCCGAGGAGTGAAGCGGCTCGTTCGCCGCCTCGCCGAACTCGTTCGCGATCACGGCGGCGAGGCTGTACCCCTGATCGAATATGTGGTGGCCGATCGTCGGCGCGTTGCCGATCACGAGCACGACCGCGATCGTCTCTCCAATGGCCCGGCCCAGGCCGAGCATCGCGCCACCGGTGATCCCAGGACGGGCATATGGAAGAACCGAAATCTTGATCATCTCCCAGCGCGTCGCCCCCAGCGCCAGCGCCGCCTCCTTGTTCTCACTGGGAACCGTAGCCAGCACCTCGCGCGAGATTGCCGAGACGATCGGGAGGATCATGATCGCCAGGATCAGCCCGGCGATGAAGTAGTTGCCGGGGGTGATCGACGAGCCGCCGCCGCCGAGGAACGGGATGAACGAGAACGTATTCGCGAACCACTTCATCACCGGGAGCAGCTTGGGTCCGAGCACGAACACTCCCCACAGCCCGTAGACGACGGACGGCACGGCGGCCAGCAGGTCGACGAGGACTGAGAGCGGCCCGCGTGCCCGCCGCGGGCACAGCTCGGTCAGGAACAGCGCGGTCCCCACCGCCACGGGGACGCCGATCAGCAGCGCGATCGCCGACGTGATCAGGGTTCCCACGAGCAGCGCCGCGCCGTGGTAGATGTTGCGGGAGACGTCCCAGTCGTTCCCGAACACGAACTGGAAGCCGAACTTGCTGAGCGCCAGGTGGGACTCGTCGATCAGGCGGACGAAGAAGTAGACGAGCAGCGCCAGGATCAGCACCGCCAAGCCTGTCAGCCCCCATCGCAGAATCCGATCGGGCAGACGGCTGAGCGACGACCGCTCGAGAGTCGAGCGGCCGCCGCTTACCGTAACGCTGCTTGCATCCATGGTCCGGAGCGCCCCTTGCCGCCCCTTACGAGATCGGCGACCCGTTGCAGGTCATCTTCGCGAGCTGCGCGTTGTCCTTGGCAGCCAGCGAGGACGGGAGCGGCGCGTACGGGAGCTGGCTCGAGCCCGACCCGAGCGTCTGCTGGCCAGGGCCGAACGCGTACGTGAAGAACTTCTTCAGACCGCTCGCGACCGACGCGCTGGCGCCGCCCGACTTGCACGGGTCCTGGTAGGCGACCAGGAACGTCTGCGAGACGATCGGGTACGCCTGCGGGTTCGGCGAGTTGATCGTCGAGATCCCGAGGTCCGCCGGAACCTTGACCCCGTCCGCCGCCGCCGACGTGTTGGAGATCGTCGGCAGGATGTACGTGCCGGCGGAGTTCTTGACCGCCGCGTAGGTGAAGTTGTTCTCCAGCGCGTAGGCCTGCTCGACGTAGCCGACGGCGCCCGTTGTCTGCTTGACCGCGGCGGCGACGCCCGAGTTCTTCGCGGCGCCGGTGCCGACCGGCCACTTCACGTCCTTGCCCAAACCAATCGCCGACGCCCACGACGGGCTCACGTCCGACAGGTAGGTCGTGAAGCCGGCGGTCGTCCCGGAAGAGTCCGAACGGTGCACGACCGTGATCGCGGTGCTCGGCAGACTGAGCCCCGGGTTCAGGGCCTTGATCGCCGGATCGTTCCACGTCTTGATCTTGCCGGAGAAGATATTCGCGAGCGTCGGCCCGTCGAGCTTCAGACCGCTCTTGAACCCCGGTAGGTTGTAGGACACGGTGATCGCCCCGAACGCCACGGGGAACTGGAACGCCGGGCCCTTCATTCCCTTGACATCCGCCGGCTTCAGCGACGGGTCGCTGCCGGCGAAGGTGACCGTAGCGGTCTGGAGGTCCGCGATGCCCGTACCCGAACCGACCGGGTTGTAGTTGATCGTGAGGCCTTGCGATTTCAGGTTCGAGCCCCACTGCTGGTAGATCGGAGCGGCGAGCGTCGACCCGGCGCCGTTGAGCGTGGCCGAGCCGCTGCTCGAGCTGCTGGAAGTTGCGCCACCCGAGCCCGTGGTGGTCGTGGTTGAGCTTGAGCTCGAACCGCACGCCGCAACCGTGAGCGACGCCGCGATCGCGAGCACAAGCGCGGTAATACGAGTTCTAGTCAACGTCTTCTCCTTCGCTTGGATGTGCACCGGAGTCTCGGGCTAAGCGAGCCGCCAGGTGTTAATCAGTTGTGAACCCGTGGTTCACGTCCGCTAGGCGCTCGGCGGACAGCCGGTACCCGAAACCGAAATGCGTGTGGATGAACCTCCACCCCGGCAGCGCGACCTCGAGCTTGACGCGCAGCTTGCGAACGTAGACGTCGACCGACCTATCCCCCCGCCGCATCTCACGCCCCCACACGAGAAGAAACAGCTCCTCGCGGGCCATGATCCGGTCAGCTCGCCTGGCGAGCTCCGTCAGCAGGCGAAGCTCCCTGATCGAGAGCATCAGCGTTCTCCCCCCGGCCCGCGCCAGATGCTCCTCGGGCAGGATCTCCAGCGGGCCTACCTCAAGCACCTCACGGTGCGCACGAGCAGTGGCCGACATCGCCACGGATGCTGCTCGCCTGCGCCCGGCTGCGAGTTACCAACTCGTGATGGAAATGTAAAGAGAATGTGACCGCGGCCTGTCCCGACCGCGACCGCGTGCGCGCCGACCGGCTACGCGACCAACGTCTGCTCGAGGTCGCCGCCGGCCACGATCGGGCCCTCAGCGATCTCGGCAGGCCGCTCGGCGACCTGCCCGTCGGGCTCAGCCGTGAACCGGTAGCCGACCCCGAAGTGGGTGTGGATGTAGCTCCATTGAGGAGACGCTGCCCGCAGCTTCTGCCGGAGCTTGCGCACGAACACGTCGACGGAGCGATCGCCGTGGGCCATCGCGTAGCCCCACACGCGCTCGTAGATCTCCTCCCGGCGCAGCACTCTGTCGGACTGCGCGAGCAGCTGGAGGATCTCGAACTCCCGCGCCGTCAGCTCGAGGCTCGCCCCGTTCGCGTACGCCTGGTAGAGGTCGGGCCGGACCGTGATCTCGCCTACGGTGAGCGAGGCATCGAGCTCGGGCATCTCGTTGCGCCGATGCCTGCGGATCGCCGCCTCGATGACGCAGATCAGCTCCTCGGCGTGGCACGGCTTCGTGACCCACGCGTCGAGCCCGAGTCTCAGCCCGCGCACGCGCTGAGCGACCGACGATGGCCCGGTGCAGACGACCACAGCAAGACCCGGAAGTCGCGAGCACACGCGTTCGAGGTACTCCCAGCTCCCCGGACCGATCACTCCGACATCGATCACGAGCGCGTTGAGACGCATCGCGACGAGCGCATCGGCGGTCACAGCACTCGAGACGCCGTGGTACTCCCATCCCAGCCCGTCGAGCCGGTTGGACAGAACCTGCATAAATCCGGGGTCGCGGTCGATCACCGCCAGCCGGATCCGGTTGTGCGAGCGCTGTGGCGTTCCCTGGTTTGTCACGAGCGCGTCGCTCGGCTCGGGCGACATGGGCTCACTCTAATGCACGGCCCACCCGCAACGTCATTTGTCCGCCCAGCGGTCACAGGATCTTTACACGCAAACAGCGGCAGATCCCCTGATCTACCTGGCAATCCGAGCGCATCCCGCGCAACCGACCCGCACGCGGCCACCGACGCGGGCGACGCGACCTCGCGCAATCGCCCGGAGCGCCAAGATAAGGATTCATTGAGACTTAACACCGCGCGGGGTATGCGCTAAACCGTCGCCGTCACAATCGTGTTCGCATTTCCCCGAGGCCGCGGCCGTCCGATCCAGACCGGTCGTCGGCGCTGAACACAGGAGGAACATGAGATCCAGAGTCCCACACAGCGCGCTGCTTCCGGCCGCCATCTCTCTTGTCCTCGCGCTGGCCGGGTGCGGGTCTTCGAGCTCGAACTCAGCATCGTCGACCACCACTTCCTCCTCGAGCGCTGCCTCGCCGAGCACGACGACTACGGAGGCCGCGAGCACGGCGGCGATCCCCCCGGCCGTCAACGAGCTGCCGGCGGCCGAGAACCCGCGCATGAGCCAGTTCCCCGCCGCTCACGGCCGCAGCCTCACGCAGCTCGGCGCGCTGGTCAAGTCGAGCGCGAACCTCGGCGCCGCGACTGGGACGTTCACGCCCGGCACGCGGCGCTATGCGTTCGCGCTCACCTCGCGCTCTGGTGGGTACATCTACGCGCCGACGGCGCTCTACATCGCCAAGAGCCCCACGAGCCAGGCGGTCGGGCCGATCCTCGCCGCGGCCGATCCGATGGAGGTCTTGCCGCAGTACCGCAGCAAGCAGAACTCGGGGCCCGGCGGGATTCGGGCGATCTACTCGACTCAGGTCCCCCTGCCGCAGGCCGGGACGTACACGATCCTGTCCCTCACACGGACCTCGCACGGCCTGATCGGCTCGCCGGGCGAGATCGCCGTGGCGGCGTCCTCGCCGATTCCCGACGTGGGGGACCGCCCGCCGGACATCGCCACCGACACGCTGGCGACGACCCACGGGAACGTCGCGTTGCTGACGACGCGCATCCCGCCGGAGAGCATGCACTCCGTGTCGTTCAACCAGGTGCTCGGCAAGAAGCCGATCGCGCTGCTGTTCTCGACCCCGCAGCTGTGTATTTCGCGCGTGTGCGGGCCGGTGACGGACATAGCCGTCCAGCTCCAGCACAAGTTCGGCAACCGGATCACGTTCATCCACGAAGAGGTCTACGTCGACAACGACCCGGCCAAGGGCCTGCGGCCCCAGCTGACGGCCTTTGGCCTCCGGACCGAGCCGTGGTTGTTCACGATCAATCGCCAGGGGGTGATCGTCGCCCGGCTCGAGGGCGCCTTCGGGATCCACGCCGCCACGCAGGCTCTGCAGGCGGCGCTTCAGTGAGACTGCGGCCGGCACTGGTGTTGGCGCCCGTGGCCGTTGCCGTCGGCCTGGCGGGCTGCGGCGGCAGCGCGAACACGGCCCTGAAGGTCCCGACGATCGCGGCCGCCAAGCAGTTCGAGCTGGCCAACTTCCAGCCGGCCGGCACGATCGTCCCTGGTCACCGCGTGACCGTGTCGTTCTCGATCACTCTGCCGAGCGGCCAGACGCTGACCCACTACCGGACCGGGCCCGGTCCCCACACCGGCGTTCACCTGATCATCGTCCGCAACGACCTGGCCTACATCATCCATCAGCATCCGCCGGTGCGCCCGAGCGGCCACTTCACGCAGACGGTCACCTTCCCGGCCCCGGGCCCCTACAAGGTGCTCGTCGACGTCTACCCGGACATTCCCGGCGGACAGCCGAACTTCCAGCTGTTCCGCACGGTCACGGTCAAGGGCGCCTACCACCCGCAGGCGCTCCCGTCGTTCAAGCCGAACCTGGTCATCAACGGCTACCACATCGACATGCAGCCCCATGCCTCGATCCATGCAATCCAGGCCGAGTTCCTGCACGTCAACGTGACCGACCCGCACGGAAAGAACGTCGTGTTCACGCCCTGGTTCGGCGCGCTCGCCCACGCGATCTTCTTCCGCAAGGGCTCACTCGACTACTTCCACACGCACATCTGCGCCCCCAACGCGCCCAACTGCGGGAGCCTGCCCGGCGTTCCCGCCTCTCGCATAACCGGGAGCTCGACGGCGCCGGGGAAGCTCACCGTCGGCGTGCTGTTGGCGCTCCCGGGAACGTGGCGCCTGTTCCTCCAGATGAAGCTGGGCGGGCGCATCATCACGGCCCCATACACGCTGCACGTGGCGTGATTCACGTGGTTCAATAACGGCCATGCGCTCCCGCCGCGCCGCCGCGTGGTTGCTGTCGCTCCCGCTGATGATCGCGGGCACGCAGGTCGCCCACGTGCTCGCCTATCGATGGGTCTATCCGAACGCGCACATCCGGTTGATCGAGCTCCTCGCGACCGGGCACGGCTACATGGTCGGAACGCACGGCTATCTCCCGCTCGTGCTCGGAATTGTGGGCGCAGTCGACCTCGTCGCCGCTGGGTGGGTGTTCGCGGGCAGCCTGCGACGCAGCATGCGGAGACCCGTGCCCGCGTTGGCGTTTGCGCTTATGCCCGTGCTCTGCTTCACCCTGCAGGAGTTCCTCGAGCGGTGGCTCGCCGGTGCGCCTTTCCCGTGGTTGATGGTGCTCCAGCCCACGTTCCGGATCGGCCTGGCGCTCCAGCTGCCGTTTGCCGTGCTCGCGTTCCTGGCCGCCAGGCTGCTGCTCCGCACCGCCGACAGCGCCGCGCGCAGCGTTGCCCGCCGGCGGGCGGCACCGCGCCCCGTCCTCTTCGGCTCCTCAATCGGCTGGGTGGTCGTCCGGCTCACGCCTGTCGGCCGACTCGCCCCCGCCACCGCGCACGCCGGACGGGGCCCGCCGCCGGGTCCCGTCGCAGCGTTCAGTTCGTAGCAGCCTCCTCGTAGCGCCCGAATCCGAGGGCGCGATCAGGCGCTCGCGCTGAGACGCCGCTTCAGCCCGTACGCAGGTGCCACCGAATTGAGAAGGGATCGTCGTATTCAAATGAGGAGGAAGTTGCTGACGTGCCAGGTGCTCGCGCTCCCGGTCGCGGCGCTCGCGGCGCTTGCCCTCGCAGCTTCCGCGACTGGCCACGCGCGGGTCAGCCCGCCCGTGTCGCTGTCGGGCAAGCTGCAGCTTTACAGCCTCGCCGTCCCCACCGAGCAGGCCGGCGCCACCACGACCAAGATCGTCATGACCGTGCCGAGCGGGTTCTCGATCGACTCGTTTGTGCCCCCGCCACCCGGCTGGCACCAGGCCGTCCAGCAAACCGGCTCGGGCGACGGCGCCGTGATCACCAAGGTGACCTGGACGGGGGGTCACGTCCCCACCGGCGAGGACTCGCTGTTCCAGTTCCTCGCGCAACCGGCCTCGGCCGGGACCTATACGTTCCAGGTCCAGCAGACGTACTCGAACGGCTCGATCGTCAACTGGTCGGGCTCTGAGTCCGATCCCTACCCGGCTCCGACGATCCAGGCCAAGACCTCGCTCGGCGGCGGAGGCGTTTCGGTGGTGACGATCATCGCCCTCATCTTCGGCGTCCTCGGACTGGTGGCGGGCGGCTTTGCTCTCCTCATCAGCGGAACCCGCGTCGGCGGACGGGAACTCGTGTGAGACCGCCGAGGTGGAGCCTGTTGGGTCTGGTCGCGGTTGCGCTCTGGCTGACCCTGCCGAGTTCCGCCTCGGCCCACGCGTACCTGATCAAGACCGTTCCGGCGGCGAGCGGAGTGCTCGACACACCGCCGAGCACCGTTCAGCTGACCTACGACGAGGCCGTCGAGCCGAGGTTCGCGATCATCTCCGTCACCAACGCCAACGGCAAGCAGGAGACGACCGCCTCGGTCAGCCGGTCCCCGTCGGATCCCGACACGCTGATCGTGCCCCTGCGGCCACACCTCCCCGAGGGGTGGTACCTGATCTATTGGCGGGCGATCTCGGTGGACGGCCACCCGGTGCAGGGCGCGTTCACGTACGCGGTTGGACCCAACCCCGGTCCGGCGCCGCAGTTCCCCGTGCCGAGCATCGACGAGACCGCGACCTCCGCCAACGTGCTGATCGCGCGCTGGGTGATGTTCCTGTCGGTGATGGCGGCGATCGGGCTGTTCGTACTCAGATTCTTCATCGCGCGGCCACTGATGAGCCGGGTCCCCGAGACTAACCTGCGGCCACTGTCGATCGCGTTTGTGATCGCCTCGGTGATCGGCCTGATCGCGATCCCCGTCTACCTGGACTTCTCGACGGCGATCGACTCGTTGCGATCGGTGTTCGACGTCGGGGCGCTCGTGCCCCTGTTCCGGGTCACGGCGTTCGGCCGCGCGTACGTCGACATGATCGTCTGCTTCGGGCTGTTCTGCATCGCCTCGTGGGTCACTCTGTGGCTCGATCGCCCCGAACGCCGGCGCCGCCCGATCGTCGCCCTCGTGTCGCTCACCGGCGGGGTGCTCGCCGCCGCCGCTGTCCTGGCCGTCCCCGGGGCGGCCGGCCACGCCGGGCAGACCTCCCCGCGCGGGCTGTCGTTGTTCCTCGACTGGCTCCATCTCGCCTCCGGCTCGGTCTGGATCGGCGGCCTGCTCGGCCTGCTCGTCCTGTGGTTCACCCTCTCCCCTGCGCGCCGGGTCGCCGGCCTCGCCATGTGCGTCCCCCGCTTCTCTAACGTCGCGCTCCCGAGCGTGCTCGCGCTGCTCGCCACCGGCATCGGCGCAACGATCATCCACATGCCGACGGTCGACGCCCTGTGGAAGACGGGCTACGGCCAGGCGATCATCGTCAAGATCGGGATCCTGACCGCGGCGATCGGCCTCGCCTCGATCAACCGGCTGCGATCCAAGCCGCGCCTCCTGGCCGCGCGCGGAGATCCGGAGGTGGGTGCGCCGGCGACCCGGCTGCTGCGCCGTACGCTGGCCGGCGAGGCCTTCCTCGTCGCCGGCGCCGTGTTCACCGCGGCCCTCCTTTCGAGCCTCGCACCGCCGCCGCCGGCCTTCGCCGAGCAGGACGCCGCAATCGCGTCCGTCGGCCCGGGCGTCGTGGCGCGTACCGTCAACCGGGCCGGCTACAAGCTCCAGGTGCTGGTGACCCCGAACAAGGCGGCGGCGCCCGACTCGTTTGCGCTCAGGATCACCAAGAACGGGCAACCGCTGCGCGGAGCGGACGTGACACTCACGTTCAACCACACGGAGATGCAGATGCCACAGCAGGAGTACCAGCTGACTGAGACCAGTCCTGGGGTCTACTCCCGTGCCGCGCCGGCGCTCGTGATGGTCGGAAAGTGGGCCCTGGGTTTCCAGGTCACCCCCAAGACCGGGCCGCCGTTCACGGCGCTGATCCTGGACCAGGCCGACGGATGAGATAAGAACAAATGAAGACTGAGATTAGGCTTAGATTGATCGCGTCGTTTGTGGCGATTTGTTGCGGCGTCGGCGCTCTACTCGTCGCTATCCTGCTCGTAAAGGGCGTCCTCGGATAGGTTGCCCGGGACTCGATCATGGCTTCGCGTACCAAGCAAAAGGAAGAGGCACGCGCTCGGCGACTCGCCGAGGAACAAGCTCGCGCCGAGCGCGACCGTCGCGCCCGACGGATGCGCATGGTCACGGGCGTGGTAATCGCGGCGGTCGCGGTCGTGGCGGTGGGGATCGTGATCTCCAGCAACAAGAGCACCAGCACTCCTAATCTCACACCGACACAAAAGACTCAAGAGGCCGCCAAGGTCAATGCGCTGCTCGCCGGCATCTCGCAGCACGGGAACACGCTCGGCAACCCCAACGCGAAGGTGACCGTCACCGAGTTCGGGGACCTCGAGTGCCCGATCTGCAAGGACTTCGCGCTCGGCGCCGAGAACCAACTGATCGCCAACGAGGTGCGCTCGGGCAAGGCGAAGCTCGTGTACCGCTCGCTTGAGACCGCGACCGGCAACGGCCCGAACCCCGGTGTGTTCCCCACCCAGCAGGCCGCCGCGCTCGCCGCCGGCCTCCAGGGCAAGGGTTGGAACTACATCGAGCTCTTCTACCACGAGCAGAAGACCGAGGACACCAACTACGTGAACGACACGTATCTGGACGGGCTCGCCCACCAGATTTCGGGCCTGAACTTCTCCAACTGGAATTCCGCCCGCACCTCCTCGACCCTGACCTCACAGGTGACGGCGGATGAGCAGGCCGCGGCCTCGAAGGGCTACAACAGCACCCCCACAATCGTCGTGAGCGGCCCGAAGGGCCAGGCCCAGGCGATCGTCGGAGATACGGACTACGGCTCGCTCCAGTCGGCGATCCAGTCTGTATCTTGAGCCCCGGATGGTCATTCTTCGACGAGTGATGATCGGGCTGGCCGTCGTCGGGCTCGGCGTCGCCGCATATCTCACCTACATCCACTACGCGGGCATCAAGCCGGCCTGCACCGCCGGCACCTCCTGCATCAAGGTCCAGACCTCGGAGTGGTCCAAGCTCGACGGAGTCCCGGTAGCGCTGCTCGGGCTGATCGGCTACGTCGGGATCCTGGCGAGCCTGCTGCTGCCCGATCGCGAGGAGACTCGACTGGCCACGCTTGGCCTCACGCTCGTCGGCTGCGCCTTCAGCGGCTACCTGACCTATCGCGAGCTGTTCTCGATTCACGCGGTCTGCGAGTGGTGCGCCTCGAGCGCGGTGATCCTGACGATCCTTTTCATCAGTGCCGTGACCCGGTACGTGCTCGTGTCGGACACGCTCGTCGAGCAGCCCGTCGAGCCCCTCCCGCCGCTGCGCAAGCCGCGGGCGGTCGCCCAGAAGCGCTAGCCGCCCGGATCGACCGTCCGCCGCTGAGCGGATGATGGAGCCGTGAGCTGGCGAACGACCCGAGCCTCGGGCCACGTCGAGCAGGGAAATCGGCAGGTCGCCGTGATCGACCTCGGCTCGAACTCCTGGCGGCTCGTCGTCTTCACCTATTCGCCGGGCAGCTGGTGGAAGCGGACCGACGAACTCTACGAGACGGTCCGGATCGGAGCGGGCCTGTCCGCCTCGGGCCAGCTCAGCGAGGACGCGATCGAGCGCGGCCTGGAGACGCTGTCCGTGTTCGGCCGTTTCTGCCAGGCCAACGGACTGTCGGCCGAGGACGTCCACCCCGTCGCCACGAGCGCGATCCGGGACGCCTCGAATCAGGCCGAGTTCCTCCGTCGCGCCGAGGAGTCCACGGGCCTCAAGATCGTCGTCCTCTCCGCCGAGGACGAGGCGCGCTACGGCTACGTCGCGGCCGTGAACACCACGACCCTCGACGACGGCGTGGTCGTCGAGCTCGGCGGCGGCAGCATGCAGCTCGTCGAGGTCTGGGACCGCCGCGCCCACGATCTGCGCTCGTTCCCGCTCGGAGCGGTCCGCCTGACCGAGGACCTCTTGCCAGGGTCGGGACCGGCCAGGAAGAGGGACCTCAACCGAGTGCGGGCCCGCGTGGTTGAGGCGCTCGAGGACGTGGACTGGTTCTGGGACGCGGGCGAGCGGCTTGTCGGGATGGGCGGCGCGGCCCGTAACCTCGCCGCCGCGGCGCAGCGCGCCGCCGCCGGGGATCTCGACCTTGGAGTCCAGGGCTTCGTCCTCACTCCCGCCGCGCTGTCCGAGCTCGTGGAGACGCTCGCGTCGATGCCGAGCTCCGAACGGGGTTCGATGCCCGGGATCAAGCCGGGCCGCGGGGACATCATCCTGGCCGCGGCCGTCGCGCTCGAGACGGTCCTGCTGGAGGGAGAGTTCGAAGGGATGGAGGTCACCGAGGCCGGGCTGCGCGAGGGCGTGTTTCTCGCCGACACGCTGCTCGCGGGCGGCGAGCCGCTGTTCGACGACGTCCGCGAGGCCGCCGTTCGCAACCTGGCGATCCAGTACGAGGCCGACATGACCCATGCCGAGCACGTCGCCCGCCTGGCTCTCCAGATGCACGACTCGCTGGTCGCCGACGGCCTGTTCGAGCCGGAGCCCGGCGAGCACGAACTGCTCTGGGCCGCCTCCATGCTCCACGACGTGGGCATGACCATCTCCTACGACGACCACCACAAGCACTCCTACTACCTGATCGTCAGCGCTGAGCTGCCTGGGTTCAGCCCGCGCGAACGCGCGCTGATCGCCCAGATCAGCCGCTACCACCGCAAGGGGGCGCCGAAGCTCGGTGAGATGGCCCCGATCGCCGAGGAGGGCGACGAAGAGCTGCTCGATCGCTGCTCGGTGATCTTGAGGCTCGCCGAACACCTCGAGCGAGGCCGCGACCAGTCGGTGAGGGAGGCCCGGCTGCGGCCGAACGGGCACGGCGTTGACCTTCACCTCGAGGCGGCGGGCGACCTCACGCTGCCCCGCTGGAGCGTCGAGCGCTACGGCGACGACGAGGTCTTCCAGCGAGTTTTCGGACGCCGGCTGCTGATCGGCTGAGCGTCGGTGCGTGACCTCCAGCTCCGGCTCCCGGGCACTAGTTTGTGTCCCTGGGCACCGGACGGCCCGTACCGGCGTAGAGTTGTCGCGTGCTCTGGTTGCTCCGACACGCCGAAGCAGCGGATGGCCTGCCCGATGACGAGCGGCCTCTGACCGACCGCGGCGCCCGGCAGGCGGAGTCCGTGGGGCGGTCACTCGCGCGTCTGGGCGCGCAGATCGATGTGTGCTTGACGAGCCCGAAGCTCCGCGCCGTCCAGACCGCGGAGCTTGCCTGCGAGCCGCTCGGGGTCACCCCCACGATCGAACCGGCCCTCGCCGGTGAGCCGTTCGACGTCCACGAGCTGATCACGGGCCGCGGCGAGAACATCCTGCTGGTCGGGCACGACCCATCGTTCTCGCTGACCGTTCACGACCTCACCGGCGCCCAGACGCGCCTCCGCAAGGGTGGGCTGGCTGGAATCGCCAAGGGAGAGCTGGTCGTCCTCCTGCGCCCCGCCGAGCTAACCGCAATCGCGACCGCCGAGGAGCGTGTGGCATGAGTGAGTCGTCCGTCGAAACATCCGCCGCTGCGCCGGTACGCGAAGACGGGCAGCCCGCCGCGAGCCAGGCCCCACGCGAGCTCACCGATCCCAACCTGTACTTCAACCGTGAGCTGTCATGGCTTGACTTCAACGACCGCGTCCTCCAGCTGGCGGAGGACGAGTCGATGCCGCTGATCGAGCGGCTGAAGTTCCTCGCGATCTTCGTTACCAATCTCGACGAGTTCTTCATGGTCCGGGTCGCCGGCGTCCACGACCAGGTCGAGGCCCGCGTCGACGCCCGCGGCCCCGACGGCCTCTCCCCGACGCGCGTGCTCCAGGGGATCGCGGAGAAGGTGCGCGAGCTCGATCGCCGTCACGCTCGCGAATTCAGCGACGTCGTAAGGCCAGAGCTGGCCGAGCACGGGATCAGGATCGTGAGCTCCGAGGAATCCGGCGCCAGCGAGGAGACGCTCGAGCGCCAGTTCCGCGAGCAGATCTTGCCCGTGCTGACGCCACTCGCCGTCGGCCCCGGCCGGCCCTTCCCGTACATCTCGAACCTGTCGCTCAGCCTGATCGTCCGCCTCCACGACCCGGACCTCGAGCACGACGTATACGCCAGGATCAAGGTCCCCAAGGAGGTGCTGCCGCGGTTCGTCGAGGTCTCCAAGTACACGTTCGTCCCGCTCGAGGACGTCGTCGCCCACCATCTCGGCGCCCTGTTCCCGGGAATGCAGATCCTCAGCTACGACCTCTTCCGGGTGACCCGCGATGCCGACTTCGAGGTCTCCGACGAGGCCGACGATCTCCTGCAGGCGGTCGAGGATGAGCTCCGCCGGCGCCGCTTCGGCGAGGTCGTCCGGCTCGAGGTCGGCGCCGGCATGGACCCGGCGCTGCGGGCCCGGCTGATCGAGTGGCTCGACGTCGACGAGGTGCAGGTTTACGACGTCGACGGCCTCCTCGATCTCGGCGACCTCTGGGAGATCGCCAACATCGACAACTTCCCCGAGCTGCGTCAGACGCCGTGGACGCCGGTGCCGGACCCGGACTTCGGCCCGGTTCCGGGCAGCCGGGACGAGGCGCCGGACGTACTGACGGCGATGCGCCGCGGGGACGTGCTGGTCCACTATCCCTACAACTCGTTCTCCGCCAGCGTCGAGCGGTTCGTCAAGCAGGCCGTCGACGATCCCAACGTCCTCGCGATCAAGATGACCGTGTACCGGACCTCGGATGACTCGGCACTGGTCCCGTCGCTGATCGAGGCCGCGGAGAAGGGCAAGCAGGCGGTCTGCCTGGTGGAGCTCAAGGCTCGATTCGACGAGCGTCAGAACATCCGGTGGTCACGCGCCCTCGAAGAGGTCGGAGCCCACGTCGTCCATGGGATCCCCGGACTGAAGACTCACGCCAAGGCGATCCTCGTGGTCCGCCGCGAGCGCGGCGGCGTCCGCCATTACGTGATGATCGGGACGGGGAACTTCCACGCCAAGAACGCGCGCCTGTACGAGGACTGGGGATTCTTCACGACGGATGTGGAGATCGGCGCGGAGGTCGCCAACCTGTTCAACGCCCTGACCGGCTGGGGCCACCCCGATCGCCTACAGAAGGTGCTGGTCGCGCCCGACTCGATGCGCGTGCCGCTGATCGAGCAGATCGACGCGACGGTCGAGGCATTCCGCGCCGGCCAGGACGCGAGCATCGTGATGAAGATGAACTCCCTCGTCGACCGGGCCTGCATCGAGGCTCTGTACCGCGCCTCGCAGGCGGGCGTCCCGATCGCCCTGAACGTCCGCGGGATCTGCTGCCTGCGGCCCGGCGTGCCGGGCGTCTCGGAGACGATCAACGTCGTCTCGGTCGTCGGCCGCTTCCTCGAGCACTCGCGCATCTACGCGTTCCACCGCGGCTCCGAGAGCCGCTACTACATCGGGTCGGCCGACCTGATGCCGCGCAACCTCGACACCCGCATCGAGCTACTCGCCCCGATCGACAACCCCGAGCTCCGCGCCGAGCTAGACGACACGCTCGAGCGTTGCCTCGCCGACAACACGTTCTCGTGGACGCTCCAGTCGGACGGAAGCTGGGAGCGGCGCCAGGGCGGCACCCGCTCGGTCCACCAAGAGCTGATGGACCGAGCACTCGCGCAGGTGGCGCTCGCGGCGAGCTAGTTCAGAGGGGCTCTACCTCGCAGGGCGAGCTCGGGCGGCGCTGCGTATCGCCGCTACCCGCCGTTCGGCGCCGTCTGCGGGCGCGTCCCGAGCGTGACCACGATCTGCTTGGTCTGCCCGCCGCGTTTGACCGTCAACGTCACGCGCTGGCCGGGGTTGTAGCCGTCGATCATCGCGATGAACTGCTCGGTTGAAGCGACCGCTTTGCCGTTGATAGCGGTGACGACATCGCGGGGCTTGAGGCCCGAGGTGGCAGCCGGCGTGGCGGGCTGAACGGCGCTGATCTGCGCGCCACCGGTGAAGTTGCCGGTCAGCTCGACGCCTACGTAGGCGTGCTTGATCGTGTGTCCGCCGATGATCAGGTTGGCGATCCGCTGGTCGGTGTTCGACGGAGTCGCGAATCCGACGCCGGCGCTCGAACCCGAGTTGGTCTGGATCTGGTCGTTCAGGCCGAGCACGTGTCCGTCGGCGTCGAGCAGCGGGCCGCCGGAGTTGCCGGGGTTGATCGCCGCGTCCGTCTGGATCGCGTTGGTGATCGTGTAGTTGTTCGGCGCCGTGATGCTGCGGCCGACCTGGCTGACGATCCCCTGCGTGGTCGTCTCGGGAAGGCTGAAGGGGCTGCCGATCGCGACGACGGGATCGCCGACCTGCGCGCCGGAGGAGTCCGCGAACGGGATCGGATGAAGCTGTGAGGCGGGCACGTTGACGTGGATCACGGCGACGTCGGTGGAGGGATCGGTCCCGACCACCTTCGCAGGCACCTTCTGACCGTCCTGGAACGTGACCGTGACGCTCTGCGCGCCGGCCACCACGTGCTCGTCGGTGAGGATGTCGCCGCTCTTGTTGTAGACGACGCCGGCGCCCTCGCCCTCGGTCTCCTGACCGCTGCCACCGAAGAACCCGAATCCGCCACCGCTGCTCTGCGAGGTGACCTCGATATCGACCACGCCGGGGCTCGCGGCGCGGTAGATCTGGTTGATGGTCAGGCCGCGGTTCGAGCTCAGCGCCGTCGGGACGCCGCGTGAGGACTGATAGACGGTGGTCGTGATGTTGTGGGTTGTGGTGCTACCGCTCGCAAGCACCAGCGCCACGGCCGCACCGGCAACCGCGCCACCGAGGACCCCCAGGAAGCCGACCTTACTGCCCATGTTCGATTCTCCTGACAGAAGTGAAACTCATATCTCTCTAGTACAGCAGTAGCGGGTGAGAAACCCTTCAGAGTGCGGTGAGAGGTTGGTAAGAGCCGACGCCTAGGCGGTCGGCCCGACCGGCGGCGCGGGGACCGCAGTCGCGGGCGCGGGGGGCGCCAGCGGCGGGATCAGAGACGCAGGACCCTTGGGCGAGCGTCCGCGGAGAGCTGGTTGCCATGGCTTTCCGCTACCCGGATGCGCGAAGCCGAACGCGCCGGGAGCGCGATTTACCAGCTTGCCGATGGCGTTCGAGAAGCCCTTGAGAATCTTCTGCTCCTGGGCGCTCGTCAGCTTCTTCGCCGCCACGGCCCTGTCGAGGCGGGCCTTGATCTTGGCGACCATCGCCGCCTCGAGGCCGCTCACCGACTTGCCCTGAGCCTTGGCGATCTGCGCGGGCGACTTGCCGCTGCCCAGCTGCTTGAGCAACTGGCTCTCGCTCAGCCCGAGGTAGCCGGCGGCTCCCGCCAGCGGTCCTACCGCGGGGAACGCGAGGCGAGGCGCCGGGAAGGGCGGCTTGCCACCCGGGAACGGCGGCTTGCCGGCCGGGCCGGGGAACATCCGTGGGCGGAGGTTTCCGCGGAAGAAACCAGGTCCGCCGGGGAACGGGGCGCCGGGCGGAGCGCCGACGCGGAACAGACCGAGCGCGCCGAGGAGGACGTGGCCCTTCTGGACCCGCTGCTTGAGCGCGTTGGCCTGCGCCTGGGTGAGCTTGCCGGCAGCGACCGCGGCATCGATCTGATCGACCTCGGCGCCCTCAAGCGCGGACGTCAGCTGCTGTGGCGTGACGTGCAGCCGCTTGGCGACGTCGTTGAGGAACGCCTGGCGAACGCTGGCGTTCGAATCCTTCGTCGCGGCGTAAGCGCCACCGGCGAACGCCGCGGCCGCCACGGCCACCACGGCAAATGCCAGTCTGCGCTTGAGGTTTGAGTGCACGGATGACTCCTGCAGTTGGCCGGGCGCCCCGGGGTACCAGCGCGCCCGTGATCAGAATCAAATCGGAGGAGTTTGAGAGGAGCATAAGAGTTGGGGAAGAGCGTCAGCGATGGTCCTGAAGAATCGCCAGCAGCCGCTCGGCCTCGCGCCGGGGCCGGTTCTGCATTCGTTTCCATGTGATCCGAACGGTTACGTGTCCGGCCAGCAGCGTGTCCGCATCCCGGTCGCGATCGCTCTCGAACGTCTCGCGATCCCCGTGGAACTTGTAGCCGTCGAGCTCGACGATCACCCGTTCGGCGTCGAACACGGCGTCGACGAGGTGTCCAGCGATCCGTACGTTCGTGCGGGGTCGCGGGAGGCCGTGATCGGCGCAGAACGCCAGGAAGCCGTCCTCGAATTCCGACCGTGTCGGGCCGTCGGGCGTGGTTGTGAATGGGGCCAGGCGGCTGGCGCCGGGGTGGCGCGGGAACCTGGCGACCACGTCCGCGAGCGCCTCGTCGCGCATGTATGGCGACAGGCGGGCCTCGCGGACGACCCGGCGAAGCTGCTTGTCGTTCAGCCCCGGCGCCACGTCGAGCACCGTCCGCGCCGGGCTGGTCACGCGGATTCCCATGTGCCTTCGAACATCGCGATGGGTCAGGGCCTTCGAGCGATGAAGCACGATCCCCGGGCGCCGGTGCTGCGCCGGCGCCGTGACCTCGAAGGGCACGTCCCACGGTGTATGCCATCCCCAAAGGCACAGCGCGGAGGAATGGCTGAGTGCCGCGCCGGCGCCACACGCGAGGACGGCTGCTGCCGCCCGGGCCACGGGAAGCGTTGGCACAGCGCCGACCGCGTAAACACCGGCGTAGACGCGATGCAACCTGCCGATGCGCAGGCGATGTTCGATTTCCCCGCGGGTCATTTCCAGGCCGACAAGCTGCTTCCGGGTGACATAGCCGTACTGTCGACCCGCGATAGTCGCCATCGCAGCATCGGTGGCGCCGGTGCCAGACGGCTCACCCACCGCCCGCCGCCTGAGGGTGGTCGAAAAGCCTTAATAGTTCAGGCTTTTTGAACATCCCCCGGAGTTTGAGTGCCCGCGCCCCGCAAATCCTGGAGTGTTACGAAGTTTCTACGCCTCGCGGGCGGCTAACGCCACGAACCAATCGAGCGCCTCGGGATTCGCCAGCGACTCGCGACTCGCCGCCTCCGCCGCCGGCGTCCCCATCAGGATCCGCTTGACGGGCACCTCGAGCACCTTGCCCGACAGTGTCCGCGGGACCTCGGCGATCTGGACGATCTCGTTGGGCACGTGGCGCGGGGAGCAGTCCTCCCGGATTCGAGTCCGGATCCGGGCCTGAAGGTCGTCGTCCAGCGAGGCGCCATCGCGCAGCACCACGAACAGCGGCATCCAGCCGTCGGTCCCCTCCCGAGGCAAGTCGACGACGAGAGCGTCGACGATCTCCGGGATGTCGAGCGCGGCGCGATAGATCTCGCTCGTCCCCATCCGCACCCCCCCACGGTTGATCGTCGAGTCCGACCGCCCGTATATGACCGCGGTTCCCCGGTCGGTGATCATGATCCAGTCGCCGTGGCGCCACACGCCCGACCACATCGAGAAGTAGCTGTCGCGGTAGCGCTCGCCCGACGGATCGCCCCAGAAGAACACCGGCATCGACGGCATCGGTTCGGTGATGACCAGCTCGCCCACCTCGTTGACAAGTGGCCGCCCCTCTTCGCTCCACGCCTCGACCGACGCGCCGAGCACCCGAGCCTGAAGCTCGCCGAGGTACACCGGCAGCGTCGGCACGCCGCCCACGAAGGCGGTGCACATGTCCGTCCCTCCCGACGTCGAGAACAGCCACGTGTCGGAGCCAAGCTGGTCGTAGACCCAGCGGAAGGCCTCGGGCGGCAGTGGCGACCCCGTCGAGCCGACGGCCCGCAGGGCGCTCAGATCGCGTCCCCGCGCCGGCGCCACGTCCGCCTTCATGCACGAGGAGATGAACGCCGCGCTCGTTCCGAAGCACGTCATCCGCGTCTGCTCGGCGAGGTCCCACAGCGTGCCCAGGTCCGGATATCCGGGGTTGCCGTCGAACAGGACGATCGAGGCGTCGCTCAGCAGCACTCCGATCAGGAAGTTCCACATCATCCAGCCGGTCGTCGAGAACCAGAAGAAGCGGTCGCCCGCGTGCGCGTCCAGGTGGAGACGCGCCTTCTTCATGTGCTCGAGCAGGATCCCTCCCTGGCCGTGGACGATCGGCTTCGGCAATCCGGTGGTGCCCGAGCTGTAGAGAACCCATAGCGGATGTTCGAACGGCAGCTGGGCGAACTCGAGCGGCCCCTCGCCCAGGAACCCGTCCTCCCACCCCGACCCGTCCAGATAACCCAGCGTGACTACGCGCTGAAGCGACGGCATCTCCGAGGCGATCCGCGCCACCGCCTCCCGTCGGTCGAAGTCCTTGCCGCCATAGCGGTAACCGTCGATCGCCAGCAGCACCTTCGGCTCGATCTGGGCGAACCGGTCGACCACGCTCCGGGGCCCGAACTCCGGCGCGGCCGAAGACCAGACGGCGCCGATCGACGCGCACGCCATGAGCGCCGCCAGAGTCTCGGGGATGTTCGGCATGTACGCCGCCACCCGGTCCCCCTCGGACACGCCCAGCCGGCGAAGCCCCGACGCGATGGCCGCGGTCTGGCGCCGGAGCTCCCCCCACGTCCACTGATCAACCGGTCGCAGCTCCGAGGCGTGGAACAGCGCCACGTCCTCGTCGCGCTTGCCCCGGAAGATGTGCTCAGCGTAGCTCAACCGCGACCCCGGGAACCACTGCGCCCCTGGCATCTCGCGCGAGCCCAGCACGCGCTCCCCGGGCACCGAGAACCGCACGTCGAGGAACGAGATGATCGAGGCCCAGAACCCATCGAGATCGTCCACCGACCACCGCCAGAGGTCTTCGTAGGAGTCGAAGCGCAGGCCCCGCGTTTCCTCGAGCCAGCGCTGATAGCGAGTCAGCGTGGCGCGCTCGATGCGTTCCGCGGATGGGGTCCAGAGGATCTCGGGCTCAGCCATCTCCGGGAGTATGGCCCGCGAGCGCGCCGGCGGGCATCGAGACGAGGTCCCGCGCACCGGCGGGCAGCTCTGGGCGGGAGTCAAGGCCCGGAGCGCCGCCGGTGCACAGGTGCGCGGGAAACTTGCTCCCGCCGGCGACGAGGCGCACGTTCGTCGCAATCGCGCAGCCTAGGCAGCAATCCGTCAGATCACCGTAAAACCGACGTCTGGTCTAGGGGGACGCGCCGCCCTGACCCGGGAACTGGCCGCCCTCACCCTGGAACTGCCCGCCCTGTCCCGGGAACTGCCCGCCCTGACCCTGGAACTGTCCGGGCACCTGGCCGCCCCCCGGGTAGATCTGGTAGACGGCCGGCGCCTGAGGGGCCGGACCGCTCTCCCACCGAGGCACCGCCGCCGCGAACAGGCGCGAGAGGATGAGCGCGAGCACGGCCGTTCCGGCAAGCAGCCACAGAACCACGACCGCGGGCTGCAGCCACATCGGTCCGGTGCGCCGCTTGGCGGGCGGCGCACCGGCGACAGCCGGCGCTCCCACGCCAACCGACGCCGGCGCCTGCACGCCAACCGACGCCGGCGCCACCGCCCGCACCCGCGGCGCCGGCCCGGGACAGCGCTCCCCTAGACACCCGCGCGCGAGCGCCTGGCGCAGCGCCAGCTGCCACTCGCCCGTCGGCGGACGGTTCGCAGCATCGACTCCGAGCGCCCGCACCAGCAGCCCCCGCAGCTCGGACGGCACGTGGCGGAGATGGGGCTCGACCGTACGGGCGTCGTGGGAGCGCGCGAACAGCCGCAGCACGATCAGCCCGAGCTTGTAGGCGTCGGCTGCGCGGGTACCGAGGGGCTCGTCAAACGGCACGTTCCAGTCGCCGGTCTCCACCGGCGCCAGCGCCTGGCGCCCGCGAAACACCATCGAGTCGCAGTCGATGAAGCACACCGACGGGCCGCCGGCGCCGAACGAGACGAGCAGATTGCTCGGGGCGATATCGCTGGCGACGATCCCCTGGCGGTGAAGGTAGCCCAGTGCCTCGCAGATGCGTTCGGCCACCCGCGCCCTCATGTCGGCATCGAGTCGCACGCCCAATCCGCGCAGCTCCAGGTATGAGTCGTCCCCGAGGAGGTGCTCAAGCGCCATCAGCACGCGCTCGCGACGGCCGCTCGGCATCACGAACGGCGCCGCGAACCGGCCGCTCACATCCTCCAGCGCGATCCCGACTGGCATCGGCCCCGAGTAGACGACCGCCAGCGGCCATGCCGCCACCCAGCGCAGCCGCGCGCGCTCCTGAACCTCGCGAGACCCGCTCCACGCGACCATCTCGGCGAGAACGTGGGCCGCCGCCATCGAGGGCGGCCGGCGGTAGAGCTTGACGACGATCGGCTCAGGACCGAGCTCGGACGGCGCCAGCGCCGGGCGGTACACCCGCCCTTGCCCGCCAGGGCGGCTGATCGGCTCGAGCTCGCCGAACGCACCGACCTGGAAGGCGTTGCGCTCAATCGGAGAGACCGCGGCGAGAGAGCTCATGGCCATATGGCAACCAGGGTGCGATCGTCGTCGTAGGTGCTGCGGCTGAAGTCGAGTAGCCGCGCGAAATCGATTATGTCCGGTGGGATCGCGAGCTCGCGCCGCAACGTCCGGCCCACGTCCCCGTCGCCCCCCGCGAGCGGCAGCGCCAGCCCATCGGTGCACAGCAAAAGCACGCTTCCAGGCTCCAAAGACCACTCGGCTTCGCGCACGCCACCCCGAAACCGCGGGAGCGCTTCGACGCCCCCGCCGAGCAGATCGTCATCGCGCTCGCCGACGATCGTCGAGAACGCGCCGCCACGCAGCGCGAGCGCCGGCGAGTCGCCCACGGCGGCGAGCTGAACTCGCGGCGGGCCTCGCTCAGCTCCGACAACTCGAGACGCGTCTGCGCCGTGTCGGCGAACGTGATGATCCCGAAGCGGACCTTCTTGCCGATCAGCGGGTGCTTGGCGACTTCGTCGCGGAGATCGATCAATCCGCGGTTGACGGCGGCGATCGGGTCGCCGGCCATCGAGTGGGATTCATCGCCGACGAAGTAGATCGGGAGCACCTGGCCGACAACTGCCGCCACCGGCGCCGGGGGCTCGCCCACCGAAGCGGGCGCCGCAACCGGAGTGGGGACTGCGGCCTGGTCCGAGGCGGCGGCGCCGCCCCGATCCGACCACAGCCGACCACCAGACCCGGACGCGGACGCAGACACGCCCGTCTTCGCCAGCCCGGTGGACGGCAGCTTCAGCTTCATGGTTCTCAGCTACTCGATGTCGTACTCGTCCCGCTGGAGGCTCCGGGCGCACCCGCCGGCCTGAGCTGGCTGGCGCACGCCCGGATCGCCGCTTCGGCCTTGGGGTTCTGCCG
The DNA here is from genome assembly GCA_963810015.1 of uncultured Solirubrobacterales bacterium. Lineage (GTDB taxonomy): Bacteria > Actinomycetota > Thermoleophilia > Solirubrobacterales > Solirubrobacteraceae > Palsa-465. The sequence goes on along the minus strand of CAWEMC010000016.1, from coordinate 467,141 downwards.
GATGTTCGACGGGAACACCGAGCCCTTGCCCGAGAAGTTCGGGGCGGGCAGGTTGTAGCCGTGCTTGCGAACGCACGCGACGAAGTTGTTGATCGCGGTGTGCGAGATCCTGAAGCGGCCGCCGGCTCCGGGCCGGAACCGGCCGCCACCGAAGTCCGCGCCGCACGCCTTGAACGCCGCCGCGGCCTTCGGGTTGTTGCGGAAGAAGCCGCCACGCCCGCCGGCGCCCGCGTTCGGGCCTCCCGGGTTGGCACCGCCGGCGCCACCGCCGCCACCGAAAAAGCCGCCACCGCCACCGGAGCCGCCACCGGGCGGACGGTTGGGGAGCGTCACGCCGTGCTGCTTCAGGCACGCGACGAGCTTCGCGCGCCGCGCGGCGAAGCCACCGCTCGAGGACGAAGCCGACGTTCCCGAACTGGCCGTGGTTGTAGTCGTCGAGCTACTCGAGCTGCTGCTGCCGCACGCGACCAGCGCGCAGCTCGCAGCCAATATCCCTAACCCGAGCACGGCTCGCTTAGAGACGATGTTGATGGTTTTCACCTGGATCCCTTTCCTTTACTTGGTGTCAGCCGCCGGCCCCGCGCAGAGCGCCGGCGGGTCATTTGCCGCCGCCGCCCCCGAACAGGGAGCCGACGGCGGAGCTTGCGCTGCCCGAGGACCCGCCGGAGCTTGATCCCGAGCCCGTGCCCGAACCGGTTGTGCTGGCGCCGGTGTCGCTGACCGAGGTCGCGGCGATCTTGCCGTCAGACCCCTTGACGCCCGAGACGACAACGGTGTCGCCGGGCCGGATCGCTGACTTCCCAACGCCCAGATTCTTGGTGATCTTGGTCGCGCTCGAGAGCGTGACCTTGACGACGTTCCCAGTGCCGACCTGCGTCACGTAGATGGTCTTGCCGTTGACGCTGGAGACCGTCCCAAACGAGCTGTTGCCGCCACCGAACGCCCCGGCAAACGCGCCGCGACCGCCTGCCGCGCCAGCGCCCGCCGCGCCGGCGAGTCGCGCGGCGCCGGCGGCCCCGCTTCGGGCGGCAGCCCCCGCGCCTGCGAACGGGCTCGCGCTGGAGGAAGAGCCGCTGACCTGTCCCTTCTCGACGCGCACGCCGACGTAGAAGCCGATCCCGCCGACGGCCAGGGCCAGAAGTGCCGCGCTTCCCCAGTTCAGGAACCGCCGTCGCGGCCGGCCCGGGAGCTCGAGCTCCTGGTCCTCGCGGTAGCTGTCCCAGCCCTCCTCCTGGCTCTCGTAGGGCAGTGCACTCATCTCGATTCCTTTGTCGCTTTCCATGGGGGTCACTCGAAGCGCAGGGCTTCGATCGGTCGCATGGCCGCGGCGCGGCCAGCCGGGTAGGTGCCGAAGAACAGGCCGATCAGCACCGCTGCGCCGAACGCGAGGCCGATCGAGTAGGGAGCGATCACCGGTTGGACGCCGGCGATCTTGAACTGACTGCCGATCACCCCGGCGATCACTCCGGCAATGCCCCCGAAGAACGACACGAGCACCGCCTCGACGAGGAACTGGACGAGGATGTCGCTGTGGCGGGCGCCGACCGCCTTGCGGATCCCGATCTCGCGAGTTCGCTCGGTGACCGACACCAGCATGATGTTCATCACGCCGATCCCGCCGACCAGCAGCGAGATCGCCGCGACCTCGCCGAGCAGCGTCGTGAACACCTTGCTGCTGGCCGTCGAGGTCTGGATGATCGAGCTCTGGTTGATCACGTCGAAGTTGCTGCCCGTGATGGAGGCGGCCGTGGGTGGGTCGAGCTGGTTGAGGATGTTGGTGACCTCGGTCTGGGCCGGGTTCAGCTGATCGCGAGACTTGGCCTGCACGACGATCTGGTTGATGCTCCCGTAGCCGGTCAGCGTGTCCTGGACGGCCGTGAGCGGGGCGATCGCCACGTCATCCTCGTCAGTCGACCCGTTCGAACCCTTGGGTGCGGTCACGCCGATGACTTCGAAGTTGGTCCCGTTTGCCTGCACCGTCTGGCCGACCGGGTCCTGGCCTCCGAACAGCTCGCTCACGACGGTCGGCCCGACGACGAGCACGCGGCTGTGGTCCTTCTCCTGCGCCTGCGTGAACCAAGACCCTTCGGCCAGCGTGTAGTCGCGGGCCTGCTGGTAGCTCGGGGTCGTGCCGACGAACGACGACGGCGAGTAGGTCGTCTCGCCCGAGGCGAGCGTGACACCGTTGGCGTTGACGACCGGCGAGGAGCTCTGGACATCGGGCGCCTCGAAGCGGTTGTCCAGCGCGTCCGCGTCCGCAACGGTCAGCGACGTGCCCGCCCCGCCGGCGCGGAGGCCACCGAGCGTCGGCGTACCGGTCACCAACAAGACGTTGCTGCCGAGCGCGTCGATCTGCTTCTCGACCGCGTTGGAAGAGCCAGTGCCGACGGCGATCAGCACGATCACGGAGCCGACGCCGATCATCAGCCCGAGGATCGTCAGCCCCGAGCGGAGCTTGTTCGCGGCGAGCCCGCCGAGCGCGACGTGCAGGATCTCGGTCACGCGACCGTCTCCTTGGACGCAGAAGCCTCGTCGGCGATGATCTCCCCGTCCCGGATCCGGATGACCCGGCGCGCATGCCGCGCGACCTCGTCCTCATGCGTGATCAGGACGATCGTCCGACCCTGCTCGCTGAGGCGCTCGAACAGCGCCAGCACCTCGGCCCCCGAGGTCGAGTCGAGGTTTCCGGTCGGCTCGTCGGCGAGGATCAGCGCAGGATTGGTGACGAGCGCGCGGGCGATGGCGACCCGCTGCTGCTGGCCACCCGACAGCTCCGAGGGCAGGTGGTGGACCCGGTCCTCGAGCCCGACCTCGCGGAGCGCCGCCAGCGCCCGCTCGTGGCGCGCGGTCCGCGACAGGCCGGCGTAGGACAGGGGAAGCTCGACGTTCGCGAGCGCCCGCGTGCGCGGGATCAAGTTGTAGCTCTGGAAGACGAAGCCGATGTGACGGTTGCGGACGTCCGCCAGGTTGTCCTCGTCGATGCCGCGGACGTCGAGTCCGTTCAACCGGAAGATCCCGCTCGTCGGGGCGTCCAGGCAACCCATGATGTTCATCAGCGTCGTCTTTCCGCTCCCCGACGCGCCCATGATCGCCACGTACTCCCCGCGCGCGATGCGCAGGCTGACACCGCGCAACGCGTGCACGGCGATGTCGCCGATGGCGTAGGTCTTGCGGACGTCGCGGAGGTCGATCACCGGCGGGTACTCGCGGCGCCCCCGCCGGACCGCAGCGGCACTCACTACCTTCTCGGATTCCGGCTGCTTCGCCTTTGGCGAGCGCCGCGCGCGGAGCGCTCGCTGCGCCCGGGCAACGCTTGGGCGCTCGCGCCGAGGCATCAGCCGCCCCCGCCGATGCGGCGGAAGAAGCCGGCGCCGCCGCCGCCGAGCGCGCCACCGCCGCCGAGCGCGCCGGCGCCGCCGAAGCGACCGCCACCCAGCGTCCCGCCGGCGCCCGAGCTGCCGGTCGGGCTGCTCGTCGCGGAGCTGATCGCCGGCAGCGTGATCGTGATCACCAGCTGCTGACCTGCGTGCAGACCGCTGATGATCTGCGTGCGGCTGTCACCTCTGAGACCGACGACCACCTGCTGCGTGCTCGTCTTGCCGTTGTTCATCACGTTCACCGTGCCGAGCGAACCCGTGCCGGTCACGGCCGCGTTGGGGACCGTGACCCCCTGCGCCTGGCTGATGATCACCTGAGCCGACGCGCTCATCCCCGGCCTGACCTGGGAGTCGTGCTGGTCGAGGGTGATCGTCGCGTTGTAGCTGACGACGCCGCTGCTCGAGGTCCCGACAGTCGAGATCTGGGTCACGTGCGCGCCGAGCTCGACGCCGGGGAGCGCATCGAACGTGACAGTGGCGGACTGGCCGGTCTTGATCTTGCTGATGTCCGACTCGCTGAAGGCGACGGTCATGGTCAGCGTCCCGGTGTTGACGATCTCCGCGAACGGGGAATTCGACGAACTACTCGACGACGAGCTCGACCCGAGGCTCCCCGCCGTCGCCGAACCGCCGGCCAAGCCACCGCCACCGGACGACGAGCTCGACGACGAGCTGCTGCTCGACGCGCTCGAGTTCGACCCTGCCGACACGGAGTCGCCGGGGAGCATGCTCGCCAGCGAGGCAATCGTGCCGCTCGTCGGGGCAAAAAGCTTTGTGTCGTTGAGCGCGGCCTGAGCGTTGTTCAGGCTCGCCTGGGCGCTGAACACCGACGCCTGTGCCGAGGCGATGCTCGCCGGCGACGGCGTCGTGGTCGTCTGAGTGGTGGTGGACGAGGAGCCGCCGCTGTGAGACGACCCGCTCCGCGATGACGAGCCGGACGACCCGCTCGACGAGCCATTGGACGACCCGCTCGACGAGCCGTTGGACGAGCCGCTCTTCTCTTTCGGCGTCGTGCTCGGCTTCTTTGACTTGCGCGAATGCGAACCCTCCGGGTACTTACCGCTCGGAGGCGTGTACGTCACGAACTCGGTGCTGTTCGTGACGTCGTTCAGGCCGGCCGTCGTCGACGAACCGCCCGTGGTCCCGGAGCCGCCCGAGCCCGAGCCGGTTGCCGTGCCGTTCTCGACCGCCGTGAGCTGATCCTGCGCCGAAGTGAGCTGTTCCTCCGCCTGGTCGACGCCGAGCTGCGCCGAGGTCGGATCGAGCGTCGCCAGCAGCTGTCCCTTGGTGACGTGCTGACCCTCGGAGACATATACGTGCTGGAGCGTGCCGCTCGTCTTGAAGTTGACGTCGATGTCGGTGCCGGCCGCGACGTTTCCGGTGCCGGTGACGGTCGACTGCACGACGCCGTTCTCGGCGGTCACGACCTCCTTCGACGTGCGCGCCGAGCTCGTCGGCGGCCCGATCTCGAGGATCGCGACCACGACGATCGCGATCGCCACGATCGCGAGCCCGTACATATGCCAGGGCCAGCGCTTCCTGTCCCGCCTCATGCGGACACCTCACTGCGATGGGAAAGGGTCATCTGTCAGGGCTCGATTCGATCCATGAGAGCTGGACCTGAAACCGGTCCAGTCAGTTGGTATTTAGCGGCGCGGATGTCATTTCCGCGTAAGCGCGCGCGATTCTTCCGCAACCTTTAACTTGGCTTTTCCCGCGGTCGCGGGGAGCTCGACCAGCACCTCGAGCCCGCCCGCCTCGGGCGCCTCGATTTTCACCGTGCCACCGTGCGCGCGAACCACCGAGTGGACGATCGACAGCCCCAACCCGAGCCCGTCCGTCCCACGCTCCAGACGGCGGAACGGCTCGGTCAACTTGGGGACCAACTCCGGGTCGATCATCGGCCCGCCGTTGCTGACCGCGACCCGCACCCGATCGCCGACTCTCGACGTCGACACTGACAGGTGCCCGCCGTGCTCGTTGTGCCGGATCCCGTTCTCGATCAGGTTCGCGATCATCCGCTCGAGCAGCGCCTGATCGCCCCACGTCCACGCCGGCTCCAGGTGTACCGCGACCGCGACGTCGGCCTCCTCGGCGCGGGCCCGCAGGTCCGTGACACAGTCCGCTGCGAGCGCGCCGAGCTCCACGGCCTCCTCCCGGCCCGTGGCCGCCTCGCTGCGGGCCAGCATCAGGAGCGCCTCGATGAGCCGTTCGCAGCGATCAATCGTCTCGCGGACCGCCTCGCCCATCGCTCGCAGCTCGGAGATATCCGGATCCGGCTCCGCCAGCGCCACGTCGACCTCGGTGCGGATGATCGCCAGCGGCGTGCGCAGCTCGTGCGAGGCGTTGGCGACGAAGTGGCGCTGGCTCGCGAACGCGGCGTCGAGCCGCTCGAGCATCCCATCGAACGTGTCGGCGAGCTCGCGGAGCTCGTCCGCCGGTCCCTCGAGCCCGATCCGCTCGCCCAGATTCTCGCCAGACACGCGGCGCGCGGTCGCGGTGATGTCGCGCAGCGGCCGCAGCGCCCGCCCCGCGAGTAGCCAGCCCGCGAGCACCGAGACCATCGTCATCACGCCAAGCGCGAGTACGTATTCGACGACGAGCTTGTGCAGCGCGTCGTTGCGCAGCTCGGCGCGCACGGCATTGGCGACGTTGGACTCGGGCGAGCCGGGCCCGAACCCGAGGGGTCGGCCGGTGATCCCCGGGAGGGCCGGGATGCCAAGCTTGCGCAGCTCTGCCCGGAAGTTCTCGCGCGCGTCGAGGTTGTGGCGGACGAGCAGGTACCCGATCGTCAGCAGGACAGCGCCGGTGATCAGGAACACGAGGCCGTAGATCACGGTCAGGCGCAGACGGATTGTCGGCGCCGGCCAGCCGATCCGTGGGCGCGCGCGTCGCAGCCGCATCACGCCATCCGGTACCCGACGCCGATGACGGTCTCGACCACCGGCGGGTCGCCGAGCTTGCGCCGCAGCGTCATGATCGTCATCCGCACGACGTTCGTGAACGGATCGATCTGCTCGTCCCATACGCGCTCGAGCAGTTCCTCGGCCGAAACGGTCGACCCCTCGGCGCCCATCAGCGTCTCCAGTACCGCGAACTCCTTGCGCGCGAGATCGACCTGCTTGCCGCCGCGCGTCAGCTGTCGCCGCGCCGGATCGAGCTCGAGGTCGAGGTGCCGGAGCACAGGCGGCCGGCTCGGGGACGACCGGCGCGCCAGCGCGTGGATCCGCGCCACCAGCTCGGCGAACCGAAACGGTTTGGCCAGGTAGTCGTCGGCGCCGAGCGAGAGCCCCTCGACCACGTCGCGCAGCGCTCCCGCCGCGGTCAGCATCAGGATCCCCGTCTCAGGTCGTTCGCCGCGGACGACGCGGCACACGTCGTCGCCGTGAACTTGGGGAAGGTCGCGATCGAGCACGAGCACGTCGTAGCGGACCAGGCGCGCCTTAGCCAGCGCGTCGTTGCCGTCGGGCGCGATGTCGACGGCCATCCCTTCTCGCCGCAAACCTCTGGCGATCGCGTCGGCTAACCGGCGCTCGTCTTCGGCAATCAACACCCGCATGCAGGCAGGATGACGCGCCCCACGTAAGAAAGCCATAAGAGGGTAAATTGCCCCAGATATACGGAAACGTTCAGGATTACACCGAATGACGTCACACCGAACCGTGATACGCTGTTTGCCGCCCGATGTCCTCCCAACAGAACCTCGCTGATCGCGGCAGGGCCATCGGCTTGCGGGCGCTCGGCCGGATCGCGTCCTCGGACCTCGTCGACCGGCTCGGGCTCCGTCAGCCGACCGAGCGGTTCCTGCACGGCGCCTCGAAGACGACCGCGCGGACCGCCGCCCGCGCCGGCCGAACGTTCGCCGCCGCCCAGAAGCTCTCGCGCCCCGTGCGCCAGCCCCGGGCGACACGAACCGATCTCTTCGACCTGACGCCGACGGAGGAGCAGCAGCTGCTGCGCGAGTCGGTCCGCGACTTCGCGCTGGCGGAGCTTCGCCCCGCGGCCGAGGAGGCCGACGCGCAGTCGGCCGCACCAGCGGAGTTGCTGGCCCAGAGCAACGAGCTCGGGCTCCCGATGGTCGGCGTCCCCGAGGAGCTCGGCGGCGCCGTCGAGGAGCGCTCCGCCGTGACCTCGGTGCTGCTCAGTGAGGCGCTCGCGCTCGGGGACATGGGGATCGCCGTCGCCTGCCTCGCGCCGGCCGGCGTCTCTACCGCGCTCGGGCTGTGGGGCGACGCCGATCAGCAGGCCACATACCTCCCGGCGTTCGTCGGCGAGGACGTCCCCGCCGCCGCGCTCGCCATGCTCGAGCCGCGGGCGCTGTTCGACCCATTCGATCTCCACACCCGGGCGCGTAAAGCCAACGGCGGCTATGTGCTCGCGGGCGCCAAGGCGCTCGTCCCGCGCGCGCTCGACGGCGAGCTGTTCATCGTCGCCGCCGAGCTCGCGGGCTATGGACCAGCGCTGTTCATCGTCGAGCCGGGGGCGTCCGGTATCACCGTCGAGCCCGAGCCCGCCATGGGAATCCGCGCCGCGGCGACGGGCAGGCTGACATTCGAGGACGTGCAGCTCCCGGCGGCCGCGCTGCTCGGCGACGCCTCGCCCGAGGTCTACCGCGACTGCGTCCAGCTCGGCCGGCTCGCGTGGTGCGCGGCCGCCGTGGGCACCGCCCAGGCCGTGCTCGACTACGTGATCCCGTACGTCAAGGACCGCGTTGCGTTCGGCGAGCCGATCTCAAACCGCCAGGCCGTCGCCTTCTCGGTCGCCAACGTCGCGATCGAGCTCGAGGGCATGCGCCTCGCCACCTACCGCGCCGCCAGCCGCGTCGATCACGGCCTGCCGTTCGCCCGCGAGGTGACGCTGGCGAGGCGGCTGTGCTCCGAGCGCGGCGCCACGATCGGCTCCGACGGCGTCCAGCTGCTCGGCGGCCACGGGTACGTCAAGGAGCACCCCGTCGAGCGGTGGTACCGCGACCTGCGCGCCGCCGGGGTGATGGAGGGAGCACTGCTCGTTTAGTCATGCCGATCAACCTCGAGAACCCGAAGAAGTTCGAGCAGCTCGTCTCCCAGTCACACCAGGTGGCGACCGAGGTGTTCCGGCCGCTGTCGCGCAAGTACGACCGTGGCGAGCACTCCTACCCAAAGGAGCTCGACATGCTCGCGGCCGTGATCGACGGCATGAACGAGTCGGGCGCTCTCGGCGGCGCCGGCGCCGGCGGCGTGGGCAGCAACGGCGCCTCCCCCGCCAGCGCAGAAGACAACCGCAACGGCAGCAATATCGCGAGCCTGCTCGGCTTGATCGAGCTGTCCTGGGGCGATGTCGGCCTGCTGCTGACGATGCCCCGCCAGGGCCTCGGTCAGGCCGCGATCGCGGCGGTCGCCGACGAGGAGCAGCTCCAGCGCTTCGGCGGCAAGTGGGCCGCGATGGCGATCACCGAGCCCGAGGCGGGCTCGGACTCGGCCGCGATCCGCACGACCGCGCGCTACGACGAGGACACCGACGAGTACGTCCTGGGCGGCGAGAAGATCTTCGTCACCTCGGGCGATCGCGCCGACCTGATCGTGGTGTGGGCGACGCTCGATCGCGACCAGGGCCGCGGCGCGATCAAGTCGTTCGTCGTCGAGCGCGACAACCCGGGCCTGAAGCTCGACCGCCTCGAGCACAAGCTCGGAATCCGCGCGTCGGATACCGCCAACTTCGTGCTCAAGGACTGCCGCGTCCCCAAGGAGAACCTGCTCGGCAGCCCCGAGATCGAGACCAGGCGCGGTTTCGCCGGCGTGATGCAGACGTTCGACAACACCCGCCCGCTCGTCGCCGGGATGGCGATCGGCGTCGCCCGCGCCTGCCTCGACCGCACGCGCGAGCTCCTCTCCGACGCGGGCATCGAGGTCGGCTACGACGCGCCCCCGCACACCCAGACGGCGGCCGCCTCCGAGTTCATCGCGATGGAGTCCGACTGGGAGGCCGCCCGCCTGCTGACGATGCAGGCCGCCTGGATGGCCGACAACCGCAAGCCGAATTCGCTCCAGGCGTCGATGGCGAAGGCCAAGGCCGGGCGGACAGGGACCGACATCGCGCTGCGCTGTGTCGCGCTCGCCGGCGCGATCGGCTACGGCGAGGGAGAGCTGCTCGAGAAGTGGGCCCGCGACGTCAAGATCCTCGACATCTTCGAGGGCACCCAGCAGATCCAGCTGCTCGTCGTGGCGCGGCTGCTGCTGGGGAAGACGTCGGCCGAATTGAAGTAGTTCGGGTGCGCGCATGCGCGCACCCGCCGGTGGGCGCATGCGCCCACCGGGGCCGGGCCGCATGCGGCCCGGCCTACATATCTCTGAGCGCGATGATCCCGTCGAGCGTGCCGAGGTACTCGGTGCCGCCCCGCCCGAGCGCGATCCCCGCGTAGTTGTTGTTGTAGCCGGCGCCCGTGCCCGCCAGCTGCTTGAACACGACCCGCCCGGTGCGGAAGCTGAGCGTCGTCCAGTACCAGGGGTCGCCGGCGCCCGGATCCTTGGTGTACGTGTAGATCAGCCCGTTCGCGAGCGACAGCTTGGAGACGACCGTCGGGGCGCGCTCGGTGTCGTTGCGCCACACGACGTGGCAGCCCTTGCCGTTGCGGTTGATGTCGATGCGCTCGAACCCCGGGGCTGGTCACTCCCCCTCCAGACGTCACGCTAGGCCCCGTGTAGCCGTAGTTGTTCTCGACGAGCATTGAGCGCCCGGCGACGATCAGCGAGTTCTCGTCGGCGCTCGCGCCCTTCTTGAACACGGGCACCCTGCAGACCATCCGGTGCAGGCGTCGGGCGAGCTTGACCCGGGTCCGGTACACGACCACGTCCATCGGGTCGGCGTTGTCAGTGATGTTGACGTAGCCGCCGTAGATCACCGTCGGAGTGGTCCCGGTGCCGTCGTCTACCTGCCCCGGCTTGTGCTCGTAGGTGTTGGGGTAGCGGACCCGCCACGTGATCTTCGGCACGTCGCGGCGCCCGGCCACGAACCGGTAAAGCTTGCGGTCGGTCGCGATATAGACGCCGCCGTGCTGATCGACGGCGAACGAGTTCTCGATCTCGCCGTCGGCACCGTGGCCGAGCCGGACGACGTGGATCGCGCCGGTGGCGAAGTTGAGGGTTCCGACGACGCCGTCGCTGCGCGCCACGAACCACAGCAGCCCATGCGAGTCGGGGAGCGCCGAGGTGATCTTCTCGGTCGGGGTGAGGACGTGCGAGAGATCGTAGTCGCGCACCTTCGTGAAGCCGGTGCCGTCGGGCGTCTCGGCGATCACGTAGATGTGGCGGGTGGTCGTGGCGGTCACCACCCGGCCCTTGTCGTCGAGGTAGAAGTAACCGCCGCCGGTGAAGTCCTGGAAGATCGACCCCGAGGGAACGCCCTGCCGCGGCGGCAGCGCGAACGTCGCGATCGTCGCCAGCGTCTTCGGGTCGAACATGTAGAGCTCGGGCCCGGCCACGCCGACGCAGACCGACAGCAGCCGCCCGTGCGCGTCGAACGTGATCGACCCGCAGTCACGCGCGATCATCGAGGACATCGTCTCCGGCGAGCGCCCGAGCGGCCCTCCCCACGAGATGGCGTCGGTCTGCCAGCCATCGTCGTGGATCTCCGAGAATCCGTTGGGCGCCATGAACGGGTTCCGCGGAGTGCGCCCGATGCCCGCGATCGGATGCGGCCTCGCGGGCGCGCCCACATACGTCGGCTGCGCCGGAGTCGACGGGATCGGGATCGGAGGGATGGCGGCGCGCGCAGCCGGCGCCAGCGCCCCGGCCAGGAGCGCCGCCAATGCGATGCGAAGCTTCACAGCGCTCTTGCTTCCCGCCGGAGCACTTCCCAAGCACGCGCCACGTCGGACTCGGTCGTGCTGACCTGACCGATCGCGAGCCGCATTGCGTAGCGGCCGTTCAGTGACGCCTGGGAGATGAACATTTCGCCGGTGGCGTTAACACGTTCGAGCAGCGCTTGGTTGCGATCGTCATCGCCCTCGAGCCGGAAGCACACGACCGAGAACTGTCTTGGCGCGCACAGCTCCCACCCCGGCTCGGCCGCGATCCACTCTTCGAACATCGCCGCGAGCGCCACGCCGTTGCGGATGTGCGCCTGGAGCCCGCTGCGCCCGCGACAGCGGAGGATCGCCCAGAGCTTCAGCGCCCGGAACCGCCGCCCGAGCACCGGGCCGTACTCGCTGAGGCTCAGCGCGTCCTCGGCGTCGGGGGTGCGCAGGAACTCGGGGACGACGCTGAACGCGCGACGGAAGTCCTCCGGCCGGCGGGTCCAGAGCAGCGAGCAGTCCATCGGCGTGAGCATCCACTTGTGGGCGTTGACCACGACGGAATCGGCGCGATCGACGCCGGCGAACGCCCACCGGAACTCGGGGCAGACCATCGCCGTCCCGGCGTAGGCGGCGTCGACGTGCAGCCACGTCCCGCTCCGCTCGCACGCATCGGCGATCGCCGGCACGGGATCGACGGCCGTCGACGCAGTCGTACCGACGGTAGCCACGATAACGGCGGCATCGGACAAATCACCCAGCTCGCCGGCGTCGAGCCGAAACTCATCGTCGGTCGGGACCTTGCGAAGCCTCATGCCGAGCATCCGCGCCGCCTTGTCGGCGGCCGAGTGGGCCTGCTCGGAGCAGACGATCAGATCGCGGCCGGTCGCCTCGCGCGCGGCGATGATCGCCGCCAGCGTCGACGTCGACGCGGTGTCCTCGATGTGGCCGTGCCAGCCGCTCGGCAGCCCGAGCAGATCGGCCACCCAGTCGAGCACGACGTACTCGAGCTCGGTCGCCGCCGGCGCGGTGCGCCACAGGAACGCCACCGAGTTGAGCGTCGCCGCCAGCAGCTCCGCGAGGATGCCCTCCTCGACCGCGCTCGTCGCGAAGTACGCGAAGTACCGGGGGTGCTGCCAGTGGGTGACGCCAGGGAGCAGGATCTCGTCGAGGTCGCGCAGGACCTCCGTAAACGGTTCGCCGTCGTCGGGGGCCGTGGCGGGGAGGCGCGCTCTGATCTCTCCGGGAGCGACCTGCGCCAGCACCGGCAGCTCCCCCACGCGCTCCAGGTAGCCGGCGGCCCACTCGAGCGCGGCCGCCCCGTCTGTGCGCAGGTCGGTCAAGCCGAGTTGGTCCTGGCGTCCACCGACCCCGAGTACGCCTCCGGTCGGAAGCTCAGCACCGGGTCGTCGGAAAGCTCGATCCCATCGACGACCCGACTCGGGTCGAACACGAGGATGTCGTCGCCGGTCTCGCGCTCGGTGTCCACGCCGGTCAGCTCGATCGTCCCCGCGGCGACCCGCTCGCGGTCCTTCGGCCACTGGACGTACGGATCGTCGACCTCATCGCCCGGGAGCGCGAGCTGCAACTTGACCGTGAAGCGAACAGCCCCGTCCGCCACGCGCCGGCGGATGTCCTCCTGGAGGTAGTCGGGTCCGAGCCGCCTCGCCGCCCACGGGGTGAGATGTGAAACCGGCAGGTGCGGCACGAGCGTGTAGCGGACGTAGCGGGACCCGCCATCGGCGTCCACGAATCGGTAGGCGTGGACCGCGTAGTACGGGATCGCCGCGTAGCTCTCGGGCGGACGCAGCGCGGGGATGTTCGCGGGCAGCGTACGGAGCGCCTCGGGATGGCGGGCGAGGACCGCCGGCATCTTCAGCGCCAGGTCGACCCCCGGACGCTGGACCCGGAGCAGCTCGATGAACGGCTCCGGCCGGTGGAACGGAAACCGCGGCGCGCTCTGGGCGACGATGTCGGTTCGCGTGCCGTCGGACAGGTACATCTTGACCGCCAGCCCCCGCACGTCGGGCGCGTAGTCTGGAACGTCGGGGTTGCCGCCGCCGTTCGAAACGCGGGCGGTGACCGGGACCGGCTCGCCCTGCATGTGCGCGGCTTTGGTCAGCCCGGCGGCCTGCGGCGTGGCGATGAACGTCCCCTTGAGCAACGTGCCCTTCGCGTGCAGCGCGCGATAGCCGGGATGGCTCCCGAAGGCGGCGTGGGCGGCGTCGATCGCGTCCTGCGAGGTGAGAGTCATCCGGTCTCGAGGGTCTTGAATTCGATTCCCGCGTCGCGCAGCCGCGCGATCAGCTTGTCGCCCATCGCGACAGCCGGGGTGAGCTGACCCGAGAGCTCTGGCAGCTCGTCGTGGGCGAGGCACAGCGCCGACTCCGCGAGCATCTTCGACGTCTCGCCGTAGCCGGGATCGCCGCCCGAGACCTCGGTGCGCAGGCGCGTCCCATTCGCCCGCGCCGCGAAGCGGACGGTGAACCGTGACTTCGCCCGCTGATCCTCGGACGGACCCTCGCCCGGGTCCTTGAGCTTGAGCAGCAGGTCCCTCGTCGGCGGCAGCTGCGCCAGGGCGATCACCGCGGCCGCCCCCGCGGTCATGCCGATGAGGACCGGGAGCTGCCTCTGGACGAGGTAGTGGCTGTAGGAGAAGTCGGGGCCGTAACGGTCGAGCGCCCGGGCGGAGCGGAGCACGGTCTGGGGGTCGATCGTGGGGAACGGCACCGCCCAGCCGCCGCCGAAGTCGCTGTGGTGCGGCTTGCCGGGGGCGCCCTTCACGGTGCGGCCGGCCGGGCGCGACTCGCGGTCGCGGCGCTCGCGAGCGACCTGTCGGCCCTCGCGCAGCCGGCTCATGATCAGGATCGCCGAGTGATACGTGCCGCCGGAGAAGCTGCCCCCGACCCGGACGTACCCCTCGAGCGAGATCGGGACGTCCTCGGGCAGCTGCTCGACCGTGAACAGCGCGCCCAGGTCGTACGGGATCGAGTCAAAGCCGCACGAGTGGACGAGTCGCGCGCCGCTCGCCTCGGCCTGCTCGTGGTAGCGCAGCCACATGAGGTCCACGAACTCGGGCTCGCCGGTGAGATCGACGTAGTCGGTGCCGGCGGCCGCGCAGGCGGCGACCAGCGGCTCGCCGTACCGGATGTATGGGCCGACCGTGCTGATCACCACCTTGGTCGACTCGGCGAGCTCGCGCACGGACGCCGGATCCTCCACGTCTGCTTGGAGCAGGTCGAGCTCCGCGCACGCTGGGTTGATGTTCGCCAGCCGCGCGCGCGTTGACTCGAGCTTCGCCGGGTTGCGTCCCGCCAGCGCCCAGCTCGTGCTCTCCGGGGCATGGGCCGCCAGGTACTCGGCCGTCAGGCCGCCGGTGAATCCGGTGGCGCCGAAGACGACGACGTCGTGGCCGCCGCCCTCAGCCATCCCCGGGCACCTCGCGCGCGAGCCTCATCGCCTCGTCGAGATCGACGCCGGCCTTCGCCGCCAGCCAGCACGCCACCGGCGCCGCGACCCGCTGGGAGGAGGAGTGGGCGGCCTCGCCGGCGAGGTCGAGCACGGCCTTGAACTCGTCGGTCGTCGGCGGGTCGACGCCGAGCTTCTGCGCGTAGGCGGCGAGCCACTCGTTGGCGTTCATGATCGGAGTCCCACGAAGCTCGACTCTATCCGTCCGAGCTCGGTCACCGGCTCCTCGCCGAAGATCACCTCGCGGCCGATCCGGTACCAGTTGTTGGTCGCCTCGAGCTGCCCGAGGATCCCGAACACGAGGCCGAACGCGCGTAGCGTCACGATCTGATTGGACGGCAGCCGCAGGTCGCCAAACCCGCCCTTGCGCATGTCGCCGTGCTCGAGCATCACCTTGGTCACGTCCTTTGCCGTCAGCCGGACCTCGCGATCCTCGAGGAACCACCAAGTCGCGGCGCGGTACTTCTCCATCAGCGGCCCGACCATGTCGCGCCGGCGCTTGGAGATGATCCCCTGTTCGACCGTCAGCTCGAACAGCCGCTCGGCGTCCTGCGCGTAGCACGCCTTCAGGATCTCGAGCTGGTCGGCGACGTCCTCGGGGGTCTGGCGCTTGAAGAACCCAAAGTCGATGAACGCCACACGCCCGTCGGCCATGAACAGTGAGTTGCCCGGGTGGGGGTCGCCGTTGAGCAGCAGGTGGCGGTAGGGCCCGTTGACGTAGAACCGGAACAGGATCTCGCCCCACCGGGAGCGCTGCTCGTCGCCGTCGCCGCGGATCTCCGCGAACTTCCGCCCCTCGACGAACTCGGTGACGATCACCCGCTCGCGGCACAGCTCGGTGACCACCGGCGGGACGACGATGAACGGATGGCCTCTGTACTCGCGGGCGAGGGCGCGGTGATTCATCGCCTCGAGTTCGTAATCGAGCTCCTCGGTGATGCGCTCGGTGATCTCCTCGGCGATCTCCTTCGTGTCGAGCCCCGGCGCGAACCGCGCCGCGAGCCGCAGCAACATCCCGAGGTTCTTGAGATCGGCGCGGACGACGTCCTTGATGCCCGGGTACTGGACCTTGACCGCGACCGGGCGGCCGTCGTGGAGGGTCGCGCGGTAGACCTGGCCGATCGACGCGGCCGCCACCGCCTCCTCGTCGAAGTCTCTGAACGCCGATTTCAGCGGCTCGCCCAGGTCCTGCTCGATCACCTTGCGCATGTCCTTGAACGCGACGGTCGGCGCCATCGTCTGAAGCTGCGCCAGCTTCGCCTGGAACTCGTCGCGGTACGGGCCGGGCACCATGCCGGGGTCGAGCACCGACAGGGTCTGCCCCACCTTCATCGCCGCGCCCTTCATCCCGCCGAGCACCTTGACCAGCCGGTCCGCCGTCTCCAGCGCCTGGCGCCCCAGCGCCTCCTCCGCCTCGTCGTCGGAGCGCATCGTGTTGGCGGCGCGCGTCCCGAGCTGGCGCGCCACGGCCCCGGCGGCCATCCCGCCGAGTCGGCCCGCGCGGCCCAGGCGTGATTTGTTCAGTCGGTTGTCAGGCACATTCGGTCCCCTGTTGGCAGAATGCCAACATACCCAACGAAAGGCATCTACATGACAGTCCTTGACGGCAAGGTCGCAATCGTCACCGGATCCGCGCGCGGCATCGGGCGCGCCACCGCGGAGCTGCTCTCCGAGCAGGGCGCCAAGGTGCTGATCAACGACCTCGACGGCGATGTCGCGGAGCAGACCGCCTCGGAGATCTCCGGTGACACGCTCGTCTTCGCCGGCGATCTGACCCAGCCGGGCGTCCCCGACAAGCTGGTCGAGACAGTGGTCAACGAGTACGGCAAGGTCGACATCCTCGTCAACAACGCCGGCTACACCCTCGACGCGCCGATCCACAAGATGAGCGACGAATGGTTCCAGCGGATGCTTGACATCCACTCGGTCGTCCCGTTCCGCATGTGCCGCGCCGTCGCCCCCCACATGCGCGAGCCCGCCAAGGTCGAGCGCGAGGAGGGCGTCGAGGTGTTCCGCAAGATCGTCAACGTCTCCTCGATCTCAGGAACCATGGGCAACGCCGGCCAGGCGAACTACTCATCGGGCAAGGCCGCCGTCGTCGGCCTGACCAAGACGCTGGCCAAGGAGTGGGGGCAGTTCAAGATCAACGTCAACGCGGTCGCGTTCGGCTACATCGAGACCCGGCTCACCGCCTCCAAGGACGAGTCCAACACGATGGAGATCGGTGGCGAGACCGTTCAGCTCGGGATCCCGGACCAGCTCCGCGGGATGGCGCCGATGCTGATCCCGCTCGGCCGCCCGGGCAGCCCGAGGGAGGCCGCCGGCGGCGTCTTCTTCCTGTGCTCGCCGTGGTCGAACTTCGTGCACGGCCAGGTGCTCAACATCACCGGCGGGCAGTTCAGCGGAATGATGTCGTAGGCGTTCGCCGGCGCGCGCCGGCGCCGGCGCTCAGGCCGGTCGCAGCTCGTACTCCGACGCGTTGAACCGCCGAGTGCGGAACCACAGGCTCGCCATGAACCCGGGCCACCACACTCCGTTGCGGCCGTTCGCGTCGAGGTACCAGCTCTGGCAGCCGCCTTCGTTCCAGACGCTGTTCGAGAGGCGTCGATCGGTGGTACGCGCCCACCGGTCGTAGACCTCGCGCCGGACCTCGGCCACGCCGGCGCCGCGCTTGGCCATCGTCCCGAGCGCGGCGATCGCGTAGTTCACGTGCGCTTCGGTCGTGAAGATGATCGAGTTGAAGCCGCCGGCGCTGTTGGGACCGACCAAGAGGAACAGGTTCGGGAATCCGGAGATCGTCGTCCCGAGGTAGGCCCTGGGGCTGCCCTGCCACGCCTCCCCGAGCGTCCGTCCGTCGCGCCCGCGCACGCGCGAGAACGCCGGGTTGTCGTGCACCTTGAAGCCGGTCCCGAGGATGATCGTGTCCAGCTCGTGCTCTCTGCCGTCGGCGGTGAGGACGCCGCGCGCGGTGACCCGCTCGATCGGCTCGGTGATGACCTCGGCATTCGGCGCCGCGAGCGCCGGGTAGTACGTGTTCGACATCGTGATCCGCTTGCAGCCGATCGTGTACCCGGGGGTCAGCTTGGCGCGCAGCTCGGGATCCGCCACCTGCTCTTCGATGTGGCGGCGCGCGATCCGCTGCATAAACGAAGCCAGCCGTTTGTTGACGATCGTGGTCAGCACGGTCGCCTCGAAGAATCCGTAGAGAACGCTGCGGAGCAGCCGCTGGGTGATCGGGTGCCGCCGCCACATCTCGCGCTCGCGCGACGTGACCGGCCGGTCCGGGTCGGGCATCACCCACGAAGGCGTGCGCTGGAAGACCGACATCTGGCCGACCTTCGGCTGGATCATCGGGATGAACTGCACCGCCGACGCGCCGGTCCCGATCACGCCGACGCGCTCACCGGTCAGATCGTGCTCCCAGTCCCAGTTCGACGAGTGAAACAGCGTCCCCTCGAACCCGTCGAGCCCGTCGATCTCCGGCACGGACGGGTTGCTGAGGCCGCCCATCCCGCCGACGAGCACCTCGGCGGTGATCTCGCCTCCGGAGGTGTCCAGGCGCCACCGCTGAGCCCCCTCGTCCCACTCCGCCTCGCTCACCTCGTGACCGAATCGGATGTACGGCATCACCCCGTACCGCTGCGCGCAGTCGCGGAGGTAGTCACGGATCTCCTCCTGGAGCGGATAGAACCGGGACCAGTTCGGGTTCGGGGCAAACGAGTACGAGTACAGCGCCGACGGGATGTCGCATTGACACCCCGGATAGGTGTTGTCGCGCCACGTGCCGCCGACCTCCTCGGCTCGCTCAACCACGACGAAGTCCGTGATCCCCTCCTGCAGCAGCCGGATCGACATGCAAATGCCCGAGAAGCCGGCGCCGACGATCGCGACGCGAAAGTGGCTGCGGTCCTCGGCGGTGGACATGGACGGACGATACACGCACGTACCACCAACTTTGGCGTTTTGCTCTCACCCCTCGGGACAAGAACGCCAAAGTTCGCTTGGGAGGCGGGCGCGGCGGTCTTCTCGGCGGGCGGCGGCTCGGGCAAGGCGCTGAGAAGGGGCGGGTAGGGTTGGTCGCGGGTTCCGAGGGCGCGTTTGTGTCGAGGGCGTGTCGAGACCGTCACGACTTTGTGTGGAAGCGCGGGATCTGGCCCCGTGGATGGTGCATCGCACGACAACACCGCGGGAAGATCGGGGCCCTGTCGAGCTGTGCACGAAGAGTGTGCGTAGGTCGACAGGCCTTGGAAGAAATGCCAGTGCTGTCGTGTTATGCAGCATGAAAACGCCGGATCCGGCCCCGAAAAGCCCGCCTCGCCCCGCGATAAACCCCACCCGGCTCCTTCCGTGCGCCGTTTTACCGAGCCGCCCGCCCGGCGAAGACGAAGAGGCGCGTAGCGCCAGCGCCCCGCGACCGCACACCCCGCCACGCTAATTGGCAGACTGCCAACTTCTGGTAGCCTCAGCTTGATGGCTGCCCCCCCGGCCCGCCCGGAGAGCGGTCGCCCCTACGAGGCGGCCAAGGGACCCACGTCGCCACCCCAAGCTGCCGCGCCCGCGCCACGCTGGCACCGCCTCGACCACGACGAGCGACGGCGCCAGATCCTCGCCTGCGCCAAGCGCCTGTTCAGCGAGCGCAACTACGCGTCGGTGTCGACGTCCGAGATCGCCAAAGAAGCCGGCGTCGCCCGCGGCCTCCTGCACCACTACTTCGGGACCAAGCGCGACCTCTACCTGGAGGTCGTGGGAAGCATGATGCGCACGCCCTCCATCCCCGTTCCGCTGCGAAGCGCCGGCGGCAACCTCGAGACGATCATCGATGAGGGCGTCGACCGCTGGCTGACGATGCTCGAGCGCAACCGCGGCACGTGGCTGGCTGCGATCGGCGCGCAGGGCGTCGGCCGCGACCCCGAGGTCGAGGCGATCCTCGACCAGGCGCGCGAGCAGGCCGCCGACCGCCTGATCGAAGCCCTCCAGACCTACGAGGCGGCGCAGGCGCCACCGCAGCTGCGCGCGCTCGTCCGCGCTTATTCGGGCTACGCCGAAGCGGCCTCGCTGGAGTGGCTCCAAAACAAGCGCCTCACGCGCGATCAGACTCGCGTCGCCCTCGTCCAAGGATTTCTCAGCATCGTTCGAGACGTGCTCCCGGCCGTGGAGCATCAAAGGAGCAGACAATGAACAACAAGACCTACGTGATCGGCGTCGGGATGACCAAGTTCGACAAGCCGGGTACGAAGACCGGGGATTACCCAGACTGGGCCAAGGAGGCCGGCGAGAAGGCGCTGAAGGACGCCGGGATCCCCTACGACGCGATCGAGCAGGCCTACGCCGGCTACGTGTACGGCGACTCGAGCTACGGCCAGCGCGCCGTCTACGAGCTGGGCCTGACCGGGATCCCGGTACTGAACGTCAACAACAACTGCTCGACGGGCTCGAGCGCGCTGATGCTCGCCCGCCAGGCGATCAAGGGCGGCCTCGTCGACTGCGCCCTGGCGATCGGCTTCGAGAAGATGGAGCGCGGGTCGTTGGGCATGAAGTACACCGACCGCACCCCGGCGCTCGACAAGCACATCGCGCGGATGTTCGAGCTCCGCGACCCCGAAACGAGCCCGTTCGCCCCGCAGATGTTCGGCAACGCCGGCCGCGACCATATGGAGAAGTACGGCTCGAAGCCCGAGCACTACGTGTGGATCGGTTGGAAGAACCACAAGCACTCGGTCAACAATCCGTACGCGCAGTTCCAGACCGAGTACACCGTCGAGGACATCAGGAACGCGCCGATGATCCACGAGCCGCTGACCAAGCTCCAGTGCTCCCCCACCTCCGACGGTGCGGCGGCGGCGATCCTCGCCTCCGAGAGATTCGTCGACGAGCACGGCCTCTACGACCAGGCGATCGAGATCGCCGGACAGGCGATGGTCACCGACCTGAAGTCGAGCTTCGACGCCACCGCGGACTGCATCACGATCGTCGGCTACGACATGAGCAAAGAGGCCGCCCGCCGCGCCTACGAGGAGGCAGAGGTCGGACCCGAGGACGTCCAGGTCGTCGAGCTCCACGACTGCTTCAGCGCCAACGAGCTGATCACCTACGAGGCGCTCGGGTTCGCGCCCGAGGGCGAGGGACACAAGCTGGTCGACGCCAAGGCGACCACGTACGGCGGCGGCGGACCCGTCGTCAACCCGAGCGGCGGCCTGATCAGCAAGGGCCACCCCCTCGGCGCCACCGGACTGGCCCAGTGCTCCGAGCTGACCTGGCAGCTGCGCGGAACGGCGGATAAGCGCCAGGTCGAAGGCGTTAAGGTTGCCTTGCAACACAACATCGGCCTCGGCGGCGCCGCCGTCGTGAGCATCTACAGAAAGGCCGCATGATGGCGACGACGACTCAGCATCAGACGAACGGCAGCACCGCCACCGAGGACTCGATCGCCGTCGAGAACCCCGCCACCGGCGAGATCATCACGACGCTCCCGGCGACCACGCCCGAGCAACTCAAAACCATGGCTGACAAGGCCCGCGGCGCCCAGCCGGGATGGGAGGCGCTCGGCTTCGAGGGACGGGGCAGGGTCCTGCGCCGGATGCAGAAGTGGGTGCTCGACAACTCCGACCGCTTCCTCGACACGCTCGTCTCCGAGACCGGGAAGACCCGCGAGGACGCCGCGCTGGCGGAGCTCGGCTACGCCGCGAGCTCGTTCGGCTTCTGGGCCAAGAACGCGCCCAAGTACCTGAGCGACGAGAAGGTCAAGACCTCCAACCCGTTCCTGCTCGGCCGCAAGCTGATCGTCCGCTACGAGCCGGTCGGGCTCGTGGGCGTGATCGGCCCGTGGAACTACCCGTTCACGAACACGATCGGGGACGCGATCCCGGCGCTGGCTGCGGGCAACGTCGTACTCGTCAAGCCCTCGAGCGTGACGCCGCTGACCTCGCTGCTGATCGCGGAGGGGCTGCGCGCGTGTGGCATCCCCGAGGACGTCTTCCAGGTCGTGGTCGCGCGAGGCCCGCTCGGGCTCGAGCTGATCGACTTGGCGGACGCGATCATGTTCACCGGATCGACTGAGACGGGCAGGCAGGTCGCGGAGCGGGCGGCGAAGACGCTGACGCCCGTGTCGCTCGAGCTCGGCGGCAAGGATCCGATGATCGTCCTCGCCGACGCCGACGTGGAGCGAGCCGCCAACGCCGCCGTCTTCTGGTCGATGCAGAACACGGGCCAGACGTGCATCTCGGTCGAGCGCGTGTACGTCGAGGAGCCGATCTACGACGACTTCGTCGCGCGCGTGGCCAACAAGGCGCGCGATCTGCGCCAGGGCGTCCCCGGCGACTTCGGCACCGTCGACGTCGGGTCGTTCATCAACCCGCCGCAGATCGACATCGTCGAGGCGCACGTCAAGGACGCCGTGGAGAAGGGCGCGCGCGTGCTCACCGGCGGAACCCGGGGCACCGGCGACGGCGCGTTCTACGCCCCCACCGTCCTCACCGATGTCGATCACACGATGGAGTGCATGACCGAGGAGACGTTCGGGCCGACGCTGCCGATCATGAAGGTGGCCGACAGCGCCGAGGCGATCAGGCTCGCCAACGACTCGCCGTATGGCCTCCAGGCGTCGGTCTACACCAAGGACCTCGCCAAGGGCGAGGCCGTCGCGCGCAAGCTCGAGGCCGGCGCCGTCGTGGTCAATGACTCAAACGCGAACTACCTCGCGCTCGAGGCGCCGATGGGCGGCTGGAAGACCTCCGGCCTCGGCGTCCGCCACGGCCCCGAGGGAATCCGCAAGTACACCCGCCGCCAGACGATCCTGATCACGCGCTTCGCGCCCAAGAAGGACCTCTACATGTACCCGTACAAGGCGGGCACGAGCAAGTTCCTGGTCCGGCTGCTGAAGCTGATCTACGGCCGCGGGCGCCGCGACTAAAAGAAGGGGGCTCTGCCCGGCGGGTCGGATTCGGGCGGCGCTGTGTATCGCCGGCGCCGCCACGTCCCGCCGGCGCTCACAACCCAAGGGTCTTGCCGATGATGTCCCGCTGGATCTCGCTCGTCCCGCCGTAGATCGTCGTCACGACGGCGGTGCGCACGTGGCGCTCCATGTCGTACTCGACCGCGTAGCCGTAGCCGCCCATCATCTGCATGCCCTCGAGCGCGGCGCGCTTGGCGATCTCGGTCGCCTTCAGCTTCGCCATCGACGCCTCGCGCGGGAACAGCTCGCCGGGGTTGGCGTCGACGCGGATCGCCGTGTCGTAGACGAGCAGTCGCGTCGCCTCGAGCTCGGTCGCGAGGTCCGCGAGACGGTGCTTGAGCGCCTGGAAGCTCCCGATCGGGCGGCCGAACTGCTTGCGCTCCTTGACATAGGAGAGTGCGTCGTCGAACGCCCGCTGCGCGATCCCCAGCGCCTGGGCGGCGATGATCAGCCGCTCGTGGTTGAGCCCCGCCATCAGCTGCCGCCATCCCTGATCCTGGTTGCCGATCAGCCGCTCGGCCTCGACGTGGCAGTCGGTGAAGAAGATGTCGTTGACCTCCCGGCCGCCCATCGTCTCGATCCCGCGGATCTCCATGCCGTCGGCGCCGGCGGGGACGGAGATCATGCTCAGCCCTTCGTGCTTGTTGCCGGTACGGTTCGTACGGCAGACGAGCAGCACGTGATCGGCCGCGTGCGCGCCGGTGATCCACGTCTTCTGTCCGTTGATCGCGTAGCCGCCGTTGGCGCGCTCGGCCCGGCAGGACAGGTTGCCGACGTCTGACCCGGCCTCGGGCTCCGACATCGCGATGCACTCCACCCGGCCGTTGGTGATCCCCCCGAGGATCTCCTCCTTGAGCTCGTCGCTGCCGAACCGCTGCACCGCGCCGGCGGTGATCATCGTCACCCCGACGAACGCCATCGGGACCTGGCCGCGGGCCGTCTCCTCGAGCATCAGGCACATGTCGACGGCGCCGCCCCCCGAGCCGCCGTACTCCTCGGGGATGCACACGCCCGGCCAGCCGAGCTGCGCGACCCGCTCGTACAGCTGCTGATTGTGCGGCTCGCGCCCGTTATCGGTGAGGGCATCGCGCTGCTCGCGGGTGCCGCACTCGCGTTGCGAGAAGTCTCGGATCGCCTCGACGAACGCGAGCTGTTCGTCGCTCAAGGTCTGGATGGTCATCGCTCTCCTGGTCTGATCAAGGTCTGCCGCGGGACTCGCAACACTAGAGGGACCATGACCCAGTCGGTGTTCCCGACCGAGACCCAGGCCGAAGGGCTGCTCGTCGGCCCCGAGTCGGTGAGCTGGCAGTTCACCAGCGACGCGCGCCTCAATCTCGTCGTGCTCTACCCGCTGCTGCTCCAGGTCGCACACCCGACCGTCGAGGCCGGAGTCAGCGACTTCTCGGACTTCGAGCGGCGACCGATGGAACGCCTGCTGCGGACCGCGGACTACCTCAACCTTCTCGTCTACGGGGGTCGGGACGCCGTGCCCGCGGGCCGCCGGCTCCGCGCCATGCACCACGCGTTCCGGGGCGTGCGCAAGGACGGGGAGCCCTACTCGGCGCTCGAGCCGCGGGCCTACGCGTGGGTGCACGCCACGCTGATCGCGAGCTTCGTCGACGGTCACGCGCATTTCGGCCGGCCGATGTCCCGCGAGCAGGTCGAGCGCTTCTACCGCGAGTACCGGGGGCTCGGCCGGCTGATCGGAGTTCGCGACCGCGATCTGCCGAAAGACTGGGCTGGATTCCTCACTTACTTCGACCGCGTCGTCGAGGGTGAGCTGGAGCGCAACGAGGCGACCGACCGGGTTCTGCGCGCGGCTCGGAGCGCGACGCCCGCGCCGGTGCCGTTGCCCGGCTTCCTGTGGCGCGCCGCGCGGATCCCGGCGGCACAGATGATCTGGCTGGGCGGCGCCGGGCTGCTGAGCCCGGCGCTGCGCAAGCGACTCGGGATCCGGTGGACGCCGCTCGACGAGCTCGCGTTCCGCGGCCTCGGAGCCGTGACTCGCTCCTGTGCGCCGGTGCTGCCGGAGTCGCTCAGGATCACCGGGCCGGCGCATCTGCGGCGGCGCCGCGAGGCGATCGCTCACGGACCGCTAGCGGCTCAGGGCCTACAGTGAGGCCGATGCTGATCCGCGATGCCGACCCCACGCGCGACGCCGGCGCGTGCGCCACGATCTACTCCCCGTTCGTCACCGACAGCGCCGTCTCGATGGAGGAGCGAGCGCCGGACGAGCGCGAGTACGCCCTCCGGATTGAGCGGATCTCGCGAACCCATCCCTGGCTCGTGGCCGAGCGCGACGGCGCCGTGATCGGCTTCGCTTACGGCTCGCTGCACCGGGAACGTGCCGGCTACCGCTGGGCCGCCGACGTCGCCGTCTACGTCTCCGCCGCGGAACGCCGGCGGGGCGTCGGCCGCGCGCTCTACGGGGCGCTGCTGCCGCTCCTCGCGCGCCAGGGCGTGTACGTGGCGTGCGCCGGGATTACGCTCCCGAACGACGCGAGCGTCGCCCTGCACGAGGCGCTCGGCTTCAGGCCGGTGGGCGTCTACCGCGGAATCGGCTTCAAATACGGCTCGTGGCGGGACGTCGGCTGGTGGCAGGCCGAGCTGATCCCTTACGACGGTCCACCGGCGGCGTCGCCCGGACCGCCCGTCAGATTCGAGACCGCCGAGACTTAAGATCTGCTAATCGCCGGAACTTTGGCGACGGCCGAGGGTTCGACTCCCGGGTGGACTCATTGCGTGCCGGCACCCGTTTTCGTGCGCTCATCGCGGTCCTGAGCTGCGGCTGCCTGCTCGCGGGGCTCTGGGTCGGCGCGGCGAGCGCCAGCGCCGGCCACCACCACAAGCCCCCCCATCGGACGGCCAACCACCGCCCGACGCCATCGGTGCAGAGCCAGAACCGCCCGAACATCGTGTTCGTCCTCACCGATGATCTCTCTTCGAACCTGTTGCGCTTCATGCCTCACGTGCTCCAGATGCAGCGCCAGGGCCTGACGTTGAAGGACTACTTCGTCTCGGACTCGCTCTGCTGCCCGTCGCGCGCATCGACCTTCACGGGCAACTTCCCGCACGACACGGGCATCTACAGCAACACCGGCAAGCACGGCGGATTTGATCAGTTCTACGCCCGCGGGGAGGCGCAGCACACGTTCGCCATCGCGCTCAAGCGGGCCGGCTACCGGACCGCGATGATGGGCAAGTACCTCAACGGCTACATGGGCGAGAAGGGGATGCCCGCGGTCGCGCCCGCGACCTACGTGCCGCCCGGGTGGACGCGGTGGGACGTCGCCGGCTGGGGCTATCCGGAGTTCAACTACGCGCTGAACCAGAACGGCGGCCTGCACAGCTACGGCGACCGGCCCTCCGACTACCTGACCGACGTGCTGTCCCGCAACGCGGTCAGCTTCATCAACAACTCCGCGGCGGCGCGCAAGCCGTTCTTCCTCGAGGTCGCGACGTTCGCGCCCCACTCCCCATTCGTCCCCGCGCCGCGCAACGCCAACGACTTGCCGGGCTTGACCGCGCCGGAGCCGGCGAGCTTCAACCAGCTGCCCGTCAATGCACCGGCCTGGCTGGCCAACCACCCGCCGCTCGGCCCCAACGACATCGCGACCATCAACCGGGACTTCAGGAAGCGAGCGCAGTCGGTCGAGGCGGTCGACGACATGATCGGGCAGATCGAAGCGACGCTGGCGGCCGATCACGTCCAGGGCAACACCTATCTCGTGTTCAGCTCGGACAACGGGCTGCACATGGGCGAGTACCGCCTGATGCCGGGCAAGATGACGGCGTTCGACACCGACATCCGCGTCCCGCTGATCGTCGACGGCCCTGGCGTTGCGGCCGGGTCGAGCAGCACCGCGATGACCGAGAACATCGACCTGGCGAAGACGTTCACGGCGATCGGAGGCACGACGCTCCCGTCAGACGGCCACAGCCTGCTCGGACTGCTCCACGGCGCCGCCACGACGGGCTGGCGCAACGCGATCCTGGTGGAGCATCAGGGACCGGTCCGGCGGCGCTCCGATCCCGACTTCCAGTTGCCGGTGAGCGGCAACCCCCCGAGCTACGAGGCGATGCGCACCCATGACTTCTTGTATGTCGAGTACAAGGACGGCGAGCGCGAGTACTACGACCTGCGCTCGGACCCACTCGAGCTCGACAACGTCGCCCCGTACCTCTCGGCGGGCCAGCTTGCCGAGCTCCACGCCGAGCTCCTGGCGATGGAGCACTGCCACAACGGGGCCGCGTGCTGGGCCGCGATGCACGTCGGCACCGCAGCCCCCGACGTGCGCCGGCGAGGCTAGTCCTCGTCGAGGAGCAGCGCGAGGGTTGGGCAGGCGTCGGCGGCCCTGCGGGCGAGACCGAGCAGCTCGGGCGGCACCTCGGCCTGATCGATGATCGGGTAGCCCCAGTCGTCGAGGCGGATCAGCTCGGGCAACAGCTCCGCGCACAGCCCGTGGCCCTCGCACATGATCGGATTGACGCGGAGGCGGGCGCTCATCGTTGCCTCGGGAAGCCCGCCGGCGAGGCCGTGCAGCGCGAGTGGCGATGCGCCTCGATCTCCGGCGAGAACACGGACATCGCGCTCTCGACGAACCTGACTGCGCCGTCGGGGTGGTGACAGGCGCCGCGACCGCGGACCTCGCTCGTCCAGCGGAGCACGCGCTCGGCCTCGCGAGGGCCGGCGACGCCGTCGGCGATCGCGCCGACCGAATCGGCGATCGCGCGCAATCCGAACGTGCACGGGCCGCACTGGCGCGCCGACTGATCGGCGAGGTAGCCGATCACGCGAGCGCTCTCGTGCAGCCCGCACGAGCTCTGACCGAGAGCGATCAGCACACCCGAGCCGAGCGAGCACCCGACCGAGCGGAGGTCCTCCCGCGCGAGCCGCAGCCGGAACGCGCGCGAGGAGTCGACCCACGTGCCGAAGTAGCCGCCGACGAGCAGCGCGCGCAGCGGCTCGGTCGAGCCCCCCGCGGCGGCGAGCAGGTCGATCATCGGCGTCCCGAACGCGAGCTCATACACCCCCGGCGCCGCCACCGCCCCGCTGATCGTGACGAGCGCGGAGCCGGGGTCGACGTCGGTTCCGAGCTCGCGGTACCACCGGTCGCCGTAGCGCGCGACGAGCGCGATCTGGGCCAGCGTCTCCGGGTTCTGCACCAGCGTCGGCCGGCCCCGGAAGCCGCGCTCGAACGGCAGCGGGGGCACGAACGTGGGCTTCGGAGCGCCTCCATTGAGGTAGTGGATGACCGCGCGCTCCTCGCCGGCGACGTACCCCTGGGGACCGAGCACGACCTGGATTCGCAGCTTGCCGGCGGAGCGGACAGCGATCGCGCTCTCGAGCGCCCGGATCGAGGCCGAGGCGTGCTCGCCGACCTTCACGTACACCTCGGCCGCCCCGATCGCGCGGGCGGCCAGCACGGCACCGTCGAGCACGAGGTGCGGAAGCCTCGAGAGCAGCAGCCGGTCCTTGCCGCTCGCCGGCTCGGTCTCCGAGCCGTTGACGACGAGCACCGCGCCCCGGCGACCCCGCGCCACCGACCGCAGCTTGCGCGCGGTCGGGAAATCGGCCCCGCCCCGGCCACGCAGGCCGCTGCGCTCGACGGCCTCGATCAGCTCCGCCGCAGACGGGTGCGGAAGCGGCCCGTGAATCCGCTCGTGCTCGGATAGCGTCATCGGCGATCCACTCGGACCGAGCCCGGCGAGAAGGCGGGGCAGTGCTGCGGGACCGACGCTCACCCGCCACCTCCGGCGGCGCGGGCGTGCATCGTGCCGGTCACCGTCCCATTGTTGTCGTCGACGTTGAGGCTGACATGCAAATCGACCGCCGTCCCCGACCCATCGCTCACGTGCGCCACCATGTCCTGGCCCTCCAGGAATGTCACCTTGCCCGCGAGGACGGAGGGAAGCCCGTGCAAGAGCAGGTCCACCTGACTACCGGTGAGCGACAGACCGCCACTGGGGAGTGGCGCTCCGGCGAGACGGATCCGCAGCTGGCCGTGGGCGCCGCCGGTGACGTTCAGCCCCAGATCGATGATCGTCCCGCCCTGCGCCGCTGACTGATTGAAGTTCCCGGCGAGCGTCGCCGACACCGGCAGTCGCAGTGTCCGCCGGGTCGAGACCGGACGGGCCGTGGCCCGCGGCGCCGATACGTGCGAGGCCAGCAGCCGGGCGGGCGTCCCCGCGCGTCCCGCCCAGCCGGTCTGGAGCGGCCCCGCGACCGTGAAGATCGCGATCGCGATCGGCGCGATCACGGCGGCGGTCGCCGCCAGCGCCCTGAGGCCTTCGGGGACGCCATCGGTGCGCGAGATCCGGACCAACGTGGCGACCGTCACGGCGGCGACACACGCGGCCGTGAGCGCGAGCATCCACCACACCTTCGTGTCGGTGCCCGTGCCCAGGCCATGGAGCACCGCCACGGGCCAGCTCGCGTACGCGAGCCAGTGGACGAGCCGCCAGCGCTGGTAGCCGAACCGCCGCCGCAGCAGGCTCGTGATCACGAGCGCCAGCAGGATGTCGAACGCCAGCGCCCCGAGCCCCATCCACAGCGGCCGGTAGCTCGATACGAACGGGATCACGCTGTCGGTCAGCTTGATGGGCGCGAAGCTGTCGAGCACGCTGGTGAGGATGTGGACGACCAGCAGCACGATGACCAGCAACGAGACGTCGCGGTGGAGCGTGTCGATCGCGAACCGCGGCCACCGCGGCGCCACCGCGAACCGCAACGTGCCGAGCACGCCGAGCACGACGCTCACGGTCAGGAGCACGAGCGCGACCGCGCCGGTGCCGCGCGCGAGGTACCAGTAGACGCTCGGACCCGTCGTCGCCGCCGCGACCATCACGTCACCGCCTCGCCGACCGTCGCGGCCGCCGCCTCGTCATCGCCTTCGGCCGGCCATCCGGCGACGTGGACGACGCCGCCGTCGGCGCGGACCAGCCGGCTCGGCAGAGCCAGCGCTTCCAACCAGCCGATCGCCGCCTCGCCACGCACGATCGCCGCCGTGCTGGCGATGTTCGCGTCCAGGCACGAGCCCGCGCTGACCGAAGCCGTGCGCCACACGACCTCGGCCGGCGACCCGGTCGCGGGATCGACGACGTGGTGGACGGTGCGCGCACCCGCCTGCCACCGCCGCGTGGTCGTGCTGGAGGTGGCCAGTCCGCCCGAGCGCAACGTGATCCACTGGCCCGGAGCGTCGACCCCGGCACGATGATCGTCGGTCACGCGGATCCGCCAGCCCGGCTCGGGAGCGGCACCGGCGATCGCCATGTCGCCCCCGATGCCAACGAGGACGCCGCACCCGGCCACCCGGTGCGCCCCGGCAGCCGCCCGGTCGGATGCGAGCGCCTTGGCCGTGGCGCCGAGGTCGAGGACCACTCCCGGCGGTACGCGAACCGTCGCGCGATCGGCATCGAGCTCGACCGTCCGCCATCCGGGGACGGCCGCGAATTTCACCCGCCGCGGGCCTCCATCCGCGGCGAGCTCCTCGAAGTCCCGGTCGTACCCGACGGCGACGAGCGCCTGCCCGATGGTTGGATCGACGTCTCCATCGGTCAGTGCGGCCGCGCGCAGCGCCGCTCGCACCGAGTCGTGCAGCAATCGGCTGATCGTGACCGGCGAGCCGGCGGCGCGATTGACGGCCGTGAGCTCTGAGTCCTCGCGAAACCGCGAACACGCGTGATCGAACGCGGCGATCACGCGCTCGACCTCCTCGCGTGCGCACGAGAGGCGCGTCGCGTCAGCGACGGCAACGATGGCGGTGCTTCCGAGTGCCGGAAATGTGGCCGAGAAGGCTTGGTTGTCGGACACGGACGGTCTTTCCGTCGTGCTCAGGAGCCGCCGGACACAGGCGCGGGCGCCGGCGCAGGGGTGGGCGCCGGCGCAGGGCTCGGAGCCGACGCCTGCGGGGCTGGCGCTTGACTCGGCTGCGGCCCTTCGTTTGGGCTCTGCAGACCGAGCTGCGCGGGGCTGGCGAGCGCGGGCATCACCGCCGAGGACGTGGTTGCCGTCGAGCTCGCGCCCGCACTTCCGGTGGTCGGGTGGGTACCGAGCTTGCGACCCGGCGCTGCCGATGAGACCGCGGCCGCGATCGCCGCTGTCGCGGCCGTCGCGCCGACGATCAGCCACCGCCGGGCGCGGCTCAGCCGACCCAGGGCGGCGTCGCGCTCGAGCTGTGCGAGCGACCGGTTGTGGCGGCCCGTGTGACGATGCTGCGTGCCGGTCATCACGTGATTATTGGAGCACACAATCACGTCTCGGTAAGAGCCGCGTGAGAATCCTCTACCCGCGCTCGCCTCCGGCGGGGGAGCCGAGGGCGGGAAGCTCGACCGTGAACGTGGCCCCGTCGACGAGCACCCGGCCGCCGTGGCGCTCGACGACGGCCGCGACGATCGCCAGACCGAGCCCGGATCCTGACCGGTGCACGGCATCCGGTCCCCGCCAGAACCGCTCGAACAGCCGCTCGCGGTTGGCCGGGTCCGGGCCGCTGCCGTCGTCGCGAACGCTGAGCAGCGCATGGCCGTTGGCAGCCGTCAGCCCAACGGTCACCTGGCCGCCTGGCGGCCCGTGGACGAGCGCGTTCTCGATCAGATTGTCGAGCACCCGCCGCAGCGCGTCGGGCTCGCCTTGGACGCGCACCGGCTCGACCCGATCGAGCCTCACCCTCTCGGCGTGTTCGCCGTGGCTGTGCACCACTTCCTCGACGAGATCGTCGAGCTCGACCGCGGCCGGTTCCCGCTCCCCCTCGCCCACGCGTTCGAGCACGAGCAGATCGTCGACCAGCCGGGCGAGGCGGTCCGCGTCGCGGCGAAGGTCGGCGAGCACCTCCTCGTCGGCGCCGTGACGCGCGGCGAACTCGACGTTGCCCAGCAGCGCCGCCACAGGTGTGCGCAGCTCATGCGAGGCGTCGGCCAGGAAGCGACGCTCGTTTTCGCGCGAGCGCTCGAGCGCGGCCAACATCCGGTTGAGCACGCCGCTGAGCTGCGCCACCTCGTCGGCGACCCCAGGCTCGGGCAGCCGCTTGGACGGATCGGCTGTCCTCTCGATCTCCTGAGCGGCGGTGGCGAGACGCTGAAGCGGCCGCAACCCGCGACGGCTCAACACCGCCGCGACGAGCGCCGCGACCAGCGCCACCGCGGCGCCGATCAGCGCGAGGAGGAACCCGATGTGGCTGATCGTGTTCGAGATGTCCGTGGTCGCAGAGGCGACCAGCACGGCGCCGCCGGCGGCCGGGCCGCCCGCGTCCGCGATCGGCGCCGCATACAGCCGGAACGGCTTTCCGCCCACGTCGACGTTCTCGAACCCGGTGCGTCCGGACAGGCGCGCCGCGCGGGCGAGGCGATCCTGGGGCAACAGCTCCGCGCCGAGCGTCAGCGACCTCGCGATGATCCGCCCGCGGGAGTCGACCACCTCGACCACGATCTGGTGACCCGAGACCGGGCTCTCGAGCGCTCCGGGGCTCGACAGCACAGCCGGCGCCGAGACGGCGAGTTCGGCCACCTGCTGGGCACGCTGACGCAGGGCAGTGTCGAGCGAGCTGCGCAGCTGGTGTCCGACGATCAGCACCGACGCCACCGCGAGCACTGCGACCCCGGCGAGCACGGACGCGACCGCGGCCAGCACCAAACGGGTGCGGAGCGTCCGCGGGACAAGCCGGTTCAGGCCCGAAGCGTGAATCCCGACCCCCGGACCGTTCGGATCAGCGCCGGCGGGCCGAGCTTCCGGCGCAAACGGGTTATGTAGCGATCGACCACGTTCGCCTCCGCTGCACCTTCCCAGATCTGTTCGAGAGCGTACTCCCGCGTGACCGTCCGGCCGGGCTGGCGCAGCAGCAGCTCGAGCAGCGCCGCCTCGCGGCCGGTCAGCTCGATCGCCCGGCCGCCCCTCATGAGCGAGCGCCCTCGCGCGTCGAGCACCAGATCGGCGTAGGAGAGCAGCGGCTGCGATTCGAGATGGCGGCGGGTCAGCGCGCGGATCCGCGCGACGAGCTCCTCCGAGGCGAACGGTTTGATGAGGTAGTCATCGGCCCCCGCCTCGAGCCCGGCGACCCGGTCGGCCACGGCGTCACGGGCGGTGAGCATCAGGATCGGCGTCGCCAGCCCCTTGGCGCGCAGGCGACGGCAGACCGCGAGTCCGTCGAGCCCCGGCATCGCCACGTCGAGCACGATCACGTCCGGCGCCG
This sequence comes from uncultured Solirubrobacterales bacterium, assembly GCA_963810015.1. Taxonomy (GTDB): domain Bacteria; phylum Actinomycetota; class Thermoleophilia; order Solirubrobacterales; family Solirubrobacteraceae; genus Palsa-465. The sequence continues at coordinate 434,393 of CAWEMC010000016.1, read as the reverse complement.
AGCGCTCGGTGGCGACGAGCGCCGCGGCCCCGTCCCGCGCGGCCGTGACCTCGAACCCCTCGGCCGCCAGCGTCCGCTGGAGCATCCTCAGCAGCGGCGGGTCGTCATCGACTAGAAGTACTCGTTCCGGCGACGTCCCGCCGGATGCTGCGGACGCGTCTTCACCCACCGGCGACGTCGCGGCGCAGGAATACGAGGTACGCGGCGAAGATCGCCGGGATCCCGTACATCGCGCACACCCACGCGGCCCGGACGATCGGCGACCAGTCGATCGGCGTCCGCAGCAGCCCCTGCCAGGCGTTGAACTGCGTGCTCAGTAGGTAGGGCTGCAGGCCGCCGAGGCCGGGGAGGACCCCGATCAGCTGGAACAGCAGCGAGATCATCAGCGTCCCGACCACGGCCGCCGCGCTGTTCCGCGTGATCGAGGACAGCAGCAGTCCGATGCAGACGATCGTGGCGATCGGGATCAGGTACACGAGCAGCCCCACATACACGAGCTCCAGCCCCTTGGGCGCGGAGACGATCGTGCCCGACAGGGTCTGCAGCGAGTTGAACCCCGACTGGAGGCTCCCGGCGATGACCGCGACGGTGCCGCTCAGCATGATCGCGGCGACCCCATACGTCGCCGCCGCCAGCGCCTTGCCGGCGAAGATCTGGCCGCGTTCGAGCGAGCGGGTGAAGATCGTCTTGAGCGTCCCGTTGTGGTCCTCCGAGGCGATGATGTCCCCGGCCACCAGCGCGGTGATCAGCGGGAACAACCAGACCGCCCCGAACAGCAGCAGGACGAGCGGGACGGCGAGCCCGCTGCGGGTAAGGTAGGAGGAGAAGGCGAAGTCGCCGCCGTGGCGGTTGTGGCGGAAGTGGAGCGCGACCACGAACAGGATCGGCACGAGCGCCGCCGCGCCGAGGCCCAGGTAGGTCCGCTTCTGATAGCGGAGCTTCCTCAGCTCCCACCGGTACACGGTTCCGATCCCCGGCCTCACTTCGCGCTCTCCATGGCGGGCGGCCGGGCGGGCGATGCGGCGTCCGGCGGCTGGGCGCCGTCTACGCCCTCGGTCAGCGAGAAGAACAGGTCCTCGAGCGTGACCGTTTGCGGCGTCAGCACGTGGATCAGCGCTCCCGCCTCGATCAGCGCCTGAGATAGCTCGGCCGCCGCCGTCTCGTCGGCCTTGAAGGCAATGCGCCCGTGCTCGGCGTGCACGTCCTCGATCCCGGGCTGGGCCCGGCAGACGGCCAGCGCCCGCTCGTCGTCGGTCGTCTCGAGCCGATACACGGTCCCGGCGCCGCGCTTGAGCTCGGCGATCTCGCCCTCGTAGACGATCTTCCCGGTGCGGACGATCGCCACCCGGTTGCAGACCTCCTCGACCTCGGCCAGGAGGTGGCTCGAGAGCACCACGGTCATCCCCTGGTCGGCGAGCTGGCGGATCAGCACCCGCATGTCTCGCATACCAGCCGGGTCGAGCCCGGTGGCCGGCTCGTCGAGCAGCAGCAACTCGGGGTCGCGCAGCAGGGCCGCGGCGATGCCCAGCCGCTGGCGCATCCCGTGTGAGTAACCGCCGACCTTGTCGGCCGCCCGGTCGCTCAACTCGACGGTCTCGAGCGCCTGGTCAATCCGCTTTCGGGCGTCGTTTCCGTCGAACGCCGCCAGCAGCTCGAGGTTGCGCCGCGCGGTCAGATACGGGTAGAAGGTCGGAGCCTCGACGAACCCCGCGACGCCCTCGAGCGCCCGGACCGTCTCCATCGGGTCGCGGCCGAACAGACGGACGCTCCCCTCCGTCGGCCGGATCAGCCCGAGCATCATCCGCAACGAGGTCGTCTTGCCGGCCCCGTTGGGCCCCAGATAGCCGTACACGTCGCCGACGTTGACGGTGATGTCAACGCCGGCGACCGCGGTTAGGTTTCCGTAGCGCTTGACGAGGCCCCGCACCTCGAGCGGGACGGGGCCGTCAGGCGGCGTGGTCACAGCGCTCTGGCCGCGAGCTCGGCGGCCGTCGGCGGCACCGACCCGATCACGGTGTACGCCACACCGTCACGCGTGAACCGGAGCACCGTGCCGAGCGGCGTAGCGAGCTCCTGCGCGCTGGCGCCGTTGATCGAGACCGTCGGCAGGCTGAGGCCGCCCTGGCCGCCGCTCGAGTTCGGGCTCTGGCTGGCGTTGCCGGCGGTCGCCTGCTGCTCAATGACCGCCACGCCACCGAGGTTCTCGCCATAGGTGACGAGCGCGGCGGGCGTCCCGCCCCAGTCCAGCAGCGTGGTCGACTGCCGGTGGAGACCGTCGAGCGAGCGAGGCGCGGCCAGCGCGAAGGGCACGCGGTGCGCCACCGCAGCGACCCCGCTCACCTGCGCCCGCGCCTTGTGGCTCCGGGCCTTGCCCGCGAGCGGGGCGGTCGGGTTCGAGTTGCCACCCGCCGGCGCGATCCTCACGACCTTGTCCCCGGCCGGCGCCTTGATCGAGAACACGGAGCCCGAGACCGCGCCGTAGGAGATGTCGGTGACCTTGAGCTGGAGCACCGGCGAGCTCTGGCCCTGCGCGTAGATGCCGATTCGGAGCGGGACGCCGCGGACGGCATCCCAGGCGAGCTGGACGTTGCCGAGCAGACCGCCGTCGTGCTTGGGCGAGACCTTGACGGTGTACGCCGCCTTGCTGGCGACGTCGCCCGGGATCGCGCCAGAAAGGTTGAGGTGCTGGGCGAGACGGTTGATGTCGCGCTGAATCTCGCCCACCGACGGGATCGCGGCCTGGCCCTTGGCGCTGTCCTTCTGCTTGCCGTGTGAGGGCAGCGTGCCTTCGTAAACCGTGTTCGAAGACGGGTCCGAGATCCAGAACGAGCCGTTGTTGACGATCACCTGCGCGTCGCCGTTGTCGGACTGGAGCTCCAGACGGAGATGGTCCTTGGACAGCCAGAACCTGCCGCTGGCGCCGCTCAGGATCGGATCGACGTTGCCCTGGAAATCAGACGCGTCGATCAGGTGGTTCGCGAAGCTGATCCGGCCGGAGATCCCCTGCACTGCCTTGGCGGCAAGTGCGGTATGAACGGCCCGCGCCAGCGACGTCTTGCGCGGAACGGGACCCGATCCGGCGGCCGCCACCGCGATCGCCGTGCCCAGCGCGATCGCCACGATCACGCCGCCGATTGTCGCCACCAGCCGTCGGGTTGAAGCAGTGCGTAGGAACCTCGTCATCAAAAAGCCTTTCCTTGGATGAGTCCAAGATAGGCCACAAGCTTGAAATTACTTTGACAGATGGGTGGCGCGGGCTCGGACCTTGATTGGTCCCCGAGCCCGCCCCGCGGCCTTGGTTGGCGATCGGCTCAGTAAACGGCGCAGGGAGAGGGGCGGGTGAGGCGCCGGCAGGTCGCCTGAGCCCTTGGTTTGGGCTGTTTGTGCGTCCAACCCGCGGCTTTGCGCCGAGAGTGTCACGGGAAAGCTGCGTAACACGACAACACCGGCGCCAGGTCCGAGCCCTGTCGTATTACGCATGCTCTTCATGCATTATGCATAGCTCGACAGGCCTCGCCATCTGGGGCGGGATTGTCATGCTATGCAGGTTTTTCGGCGGGTGCAATGGCGCCCGCCCCTCCCTTCCCCAGCGCCGTTACCGGATCGCCCGCCAATCAGGGCTGCGGCGGGCGATCGGCTGGGTAAAAGGCAGCAGGGAAGGAGGGCGGGTGAGGGCGGTTGCAGTTCGCCGGGGTCCGCGGTCGACCGGCGACTACGCCCAAACCCGCGCCTTTGCGCCAAGAGTGTCACGGGAAAGCTGCGTAACACGACAACACCGGCGCCGGCGCCGAGCCCTGTCGTACTACGCATGCTCTTCATGCATAGCTCGACAGGCCTCGCCATTCCGGCCGGAATTGTCGTGCTGTGCAGGTTTTTGGCGGGCGCGATGGCGCCCGATCCTCCTTCCCCTTCTCAGTGAGATTCTTGGTTCGCGCGTTGTGTTGATCAGGCGCGTGGTGGATTGTCCGTGACGGCTTCGGGCTGACCCACTCACCCTTCTGTCGCTTGCTGACTTTCTGGGGAGTTGTCGCCCGTTGCCGTCAGGGATCTCTGGCGTGACCTGATAGGAGCGTGGCACCGCCCCGACTGAGAACTGTCCGCCAGAAGTCCGCTTCTGTTATTCGAGCGAAGGGACGGCTAAATGTTGACGATCGGGGTCGATCCGCACAAGCACACGCACACGGCGGTCGCCGCCAACGGGGTCGGGACTGAGGTCAGTGTCTGTACGAAGCGGGCCGAGCGCGACGGGTTCGGCGAGCTGCTGCAGTGGGCGCGGCGATTGCCTGACAGCGAGCGGGTGTGGGTGATCGAGGACTGCCGGCACGTCTCGGGCCCGCTCGAGCGGTTCCTGTTGGATCACGGCGAGCCGGTCGTCAGGCTGGCGCCACGGCTGATGGCCGGCGCGCGTGAAACCGTTCGGGAGCGCGGGAAGTCCGACCCGATCGACGCGTTGGCGGTCGCTCGCGCCGCGCTCAGAGAGGGCATCGAGACGCTACCGACCGCCCGGCTCGTGGGGCCGGAGCTCGAGATCCGCCAGCTCGCGGTCCACCGCGAGCGGCTGATCAACGCTCGCACCCGGCTGATCAACGAGCTGCGCTGGGAGCTGCACGATCTGTGGCCCGAGTGGGAGATCCCCAAACGAGTACTGATCGGCGCTCGCTGGCAGCAGCAGGTCGACCGCCGCCTGAAACGCGCTCCGATCAGCGCTCGCGTCAGGATCGCCCGCGACGAGATCCGACGGATCCGCGACCTCACCAAAACGATCAACGAGCTCTACCAGGAACTCGCCGTGCTCGTCGACCAGGTCGCGCCACAACTACTCGCCGAGCGCGGCCTCGGCGTGATCACAGCCGCCAAATTGATCGGCGAGATCGCCGGGATCGACCGCTTCACCACCGACGCTCAACTCGCGCGAATCGCCGGCTGCGCCCCGATCCCGGTCTCCTCCGGCCGCACCGACCGCCACCGCCTGGACCGCGGCGGCAACCGCCAACTCAACCACGCGATCCACATGCTCGCGATCAGCCGGATCTGCCACGACCCCCAAACCGCCCTCTACATCGCCAAACAACGCCAACACGGCAAAACCAAACGCGAAGCGATCCGCTCCCTCAAACGCCACCTCATCCGCCGGATCTACACCCTCCTCCACAGCCCCAACACCACCCCCACCACACTCTGCTTGACATAGGAGACTCCCCACCGCCGTTAAAAGGGCCGACGCGAACCCCGGCTGTGGCCGCTCAAACGCGCCCCGCGGGCCAAGAGTCGCCAGCCTCACCCCGCGCCCGCCCCCGCGCCACCGCCGCGCAACGCCCGCTTCAGCACCTTCCCCGTCGGAGTGCGGGGCAGCTCGTCGAGGAACGTCACGTCGCGCGGGACCTTGTAGCGCGCCAGGTTCTCCTTCACGAACTCCCTGACGTCGTCCTCGGTCAGCTCGCTCCCCGGCCGGCGCACCGCGAACACCGCGAGCCGCTGGCCGAACTCCTGGTCCGGAACCCCGATCGCCGCCACCTCCTCAACGCCGGGATGGCCGTAGAGCAGCTCCTCGACCTCGCCGGGGAACAGGTTCTCGCCGCCGGAGACGATCATCTCGTCGTCGCGGCCGTCGACGAACAGGCGGCCGTCGGCGTCGAAGTGGCCGACGTCGCCGGTGCTCATCAGGCCGTCGATCACCTCCTTGTTGCCGCCGCCGGTGTAGCCGTCAAACTGGAACGGGTTCCCGACGAAGATCCGCCCCGGCCGATCCACCCCCATCACGGGACGGCCCTCGAAGTCGTACAGGCGGACGACGGCGCTGAACGGGACGCGGCCGGCCGTGCCGGGAGCGAGGCGCAGGTCCTCGGGGGTCGCGAACGTGGCGTACGCGACCTCAGTCGAGCCGTAGAAGTTGTAGAGCTTCTCGCCGATCGTGCGCCGGGCCCGCCGGACGAGGTCCGCCTCGAGCTGCGACCCCGAGCAGAACACGATCCGAAGCGAGCTCGTGTCGTAGCGCCCCGGCTGATCCTCGAGCACGGCGACGATCCGCTGGAGCATCACCGGCACGACCACGAGCGCCGTCGGCCGCCACCGGCCGATCGCCTCGAGTACGCGCTCGGGGTTGAACCGCCGCTCGAGGATCGTCGTGCAGCCGAGCGTCACCGACAGCGCCATCTGCGTGAACCCGAGGCCGTGGAACAACGGCGCGGCGACGTACGTCGACTGGCGCGAGCGATAGGGCACCTTCGACAGAAGCGCCCCGATCGGCGCCAAAGACCGCCCCTGACCACGCGGCGCCCCCTTGGGCGTGCCGGTCGTCCCACTCGTCAGCAGGACGACCGAGGCGGGCTGGGCCGGAGGCGGAGGCACACGCCCCGCAAACGCCGCGATCACGGCCTCGAGCGAGTCCGCCGGCGGCTCGCCGTCGGTCCACCCGAGCAGCCGGCCGTGGCGGACCTCGACCGAGCCCACGAGCGCCTCGTACTCCTCGTCGTGGACGAGCAGCGAGATCCCCTCTCGCTCGCACACATCGCGCAGCTGCGGTCCCGCGAAGTCGGTGTTCAGGTACAGGATGCGGGCGCCCGCCTTCGCCGCACCGAACGTGATGTCGAGGAAGCCGCGGTGGTTGCGGCACAGGATCCCGACGCCGTCGCCCTCGCGCAGACCGCGGTCGCGCAGTCCGCACGCCAGCGCATCCGAGCGACCGTCGAGCTCGGCGAACGTCAGCGTTCCGCGCTCATCGATCAGGCCCGTGCGGTCGCCGTGGCGGATCGCGGCGATCGCGATCGCCCCTCCCAGCTGCCCGAGCCGATCGAGTGCGCGGAAGATCGCCACCGCGCGGCTCGGTCGATCCAACCCGACCATCCCGGCACGGTACGCGTGACGTAGGGCGCGGGATTCGACCGCGCCCCGGCGGCCCAACCCGGCGGCTTTGTTCACAATCGAGGGCACGGGTGCCGAACGTTATCCGCCGGCGACCCGCTACCGTCGCCCCCCGTGAGCACCAGCCTGATCTACCGCAGCGCGCGGGGATACGAGCTGCTGATGCGGGCGCTCTACGGACGCCACTACGAGGACCGGATGCGCGCCGTCGCCGACCGGGTGCCACCCGGCGCCAGCGTCCTCGAGCTCTGCTGCGGTCCGGGGACGCTCTACCTCCGCCACCTGCGCGGCCGCGCCGGCCCGTACATCGGGCTCGACGTCAACGAAGGGTTCGTCGAGAGGCTCCGCCGCCAAGGAGTGGACGCGCGCCAGCTCGATCTCACATCAGACGACGACGCACCCCTCCCCGGCGCCGACGTCGTCCTGATCCAGGCGAGCCTCTACCACTTCCTGCCCGACGCCGAGCGGATCGTCGACCGCATGCTCGCGGCAGCCCACGCACGCGTGATCGTCTCCGAGCCGATTCGCAACCTGTCTTCGAGCGAGGCACCCCTCATCGGCCGGCTCGGCCAGCGCGCGGCCGACCCCGGCGTCGGGGGTCACGAGCACCGTTTCAGCGAGGAGACGCTCGACCGCCTGATGGAGCGCTATGCCCCCCGCGTGATGACCGTAGTCCTGATTCCGGGCGGGCGCGAGAAGGTCTACGTGCTCGACGCCCGCGGGTGAGAACCGGCGCCGACCGCCTCGATCGGCTCGAGCTCTAGCTGCGCGACCCGCCGGTCTTCGGCCGGGTCCCCGAGTGCCTCGCGATCGATCAGGAACAGCGGCCGGTTCTTGACCTGCTCGAAGATCCTCCCGACGTAGAGCCCGACGACGCCGACGCTGACGATGATCACTCCCGCCAGCACCAGCAGCAGGACGGCGAGGCTCGTGTACCCGGGGACGCTCTTCGACGGCTCGACGAAGTAGTCGACGATCTCGAACCCGGCGATCACGAGCCCGGCGAGCGCGACGAGGAACCCGACGAGCACGACCAGGCGCAGCAGCACGGTGCTGCGGAAGAACATGCCGTCGAGCGCGACCCTGATCAGCCGATGAAACGTGTAGCCGCTCTTTCCGGCGTGGCGCTCGTGGTGCTCGATCTCGATCGCGGTCGAGTCGAACCCGAGCCAGTCGAGCGCGATCATGTACTCGCGATCCCGGTCGCGGAGCCGCAGGAACGCGTCGATCACCCGGCGCGAGAGCAGGCTGAGGTTGCTGTAGTCGGGGCGGACATCGGTCTCCAGCGTGAGCCTGCGGTACAGGCGACTGCTCCAGCGCCGGAACGCCGAGTGGCTCCATCCCCGGCGGGTCGTGCGCACGACGTCGTAGCCCTCGCCGGCGGCCGCCCACAACCGCGGGATGTCCTCCGGCGCCTCCTCGAGATCGCAGTCCATCACGACCGCCCAGGCGCCCCGCGCCTGCGCGAGCCCGGCGGTGATCGCCGCGTCCTGACCGAAGTTGCGGCTCAGGCGGTATGCCCGGACGTGCGGATCCAAACGCGCCAGCCGGCCCAGGACCGCCCACCCGCCGTCCACGCTGCGGTCGTCGACGAACACGAACTCGTAGCGATCGGTGATGTGCTCGACGCTGCGGGTGAGCCGGTCGTGCAGGGCGACGAGACATTCGGCGCACCCGTACACGGGCACGACCACGCTCAACTCGATCTCATCGCCCCGTGCGCCTGGGGTGTTTCCGGCCATGCCCATCAATACTCTCCCCGCTCCGATAAAGCCCTGCTTAGTGCCGTGTTCGCGGGCAAGGCCACGGCCGTCATCACCGCATCCGCTCGGCCGGCTGCGTGAATACCAGCACCGCCGCCGGAGTGCGCCGGAAGAACTTCGGCGCCATCGCCGAGAGCTGGTTGATGCTCAGCGATTCGGGGTGCCGGAACGCGAACTTGGCGATCACCCAGTTGTCGACGCGGAACCGCGCCACCAGGCGCATGCCGCGCGGCGCCACCGACCGCGGGAGCGGCCGACCCCTCTGCGCGCGCACCGGCGCCGAGTCCTCCTCGACCGGTCGCGCCTTCTGCGCCAGGGCGATGCGTTTGGTCGCGCCGACGACGTCGACCTCGGAGAGCCTCACCTTCCGCGAGCGCGACGCGGTCCAGTCCACACCGGGCAGGTAGATCTTGAGCGGATCCGCCGTGAGCCCGTCCGCGGCCAGGATCGCCCTCGGGGCGACCGCCGGCCCCAGCGCGTGAGCCACGTGGCGCCAGTCGGGTCGCTGGAGGAACGGATGCGTCTGGACGTAGATCGAGGCGGCCGAGAACATCGCCAGCAGCGCGATCGCCAACCCCGTGCCGACGACGCGCATCCGCGGCGCCGCGCACGCCGCCGCGACCACCGTCGCGAGCGGCACGAACGCGGGAATCTCGTTGCGAGACAGAAAGTAGTCCTGCCGGACGAGCGCGAGCGCGAGCGGCGCCAGGAACACGCACCCGGCGATCGCCGCCGCGACGGCGGCGCCCCGGCGCGTCCGTCCATCGCCACCGACGATGACCAGGAGACCGACGATCACCAGCAGGGCCGCGCCACCGAGGAACGCGTCGGACATCGTCCCGCGGCGCTGCAACAGGCTCACCGCCCACTCGAGGATCGCCGACGCGACGCGGTGCCTCAGCGGTACTCGCGCGATCCATTGGGGGCCGTGTTTGGTGTCCGTGAGGGCGAGCGGCAGCACGGCCAGCTGGACGGCACCGACCGCAGCGACCACCACCACAGCCAAGCGGCTCCGCGCCACCCACAGCAGCCACACCGCCTCCGGCGCGACCAGAAAGCCCGCGAAGAAGTGCGTCATCACGGCCAGCGCCGAGCACACGGCCCACCAGATCAGGTTGCGCCGCGATGGATCGCCGCGGGCGCGCACGAAGAACAAGAAGGACGCCGCGCACAAGAAGGCGAGAAGCATGTACGCCCGTGCCTCCTGCGAGTACCAGATGAGGAACGGGTTGACGGTCACGAACGCCGCCGCGAGGACGCCCGCCCACCGCGAGACGAGATCGCGAGCGGCCAGGTAGGCGATCGGGACCAGGGCGATCCCGGCGATCGTGGAGATCGACCGCAGCGCGATCTCGCCGGTGCCGAACACGTGGGCCCACGCCCACGCGAGCACGAAATAGAGTGGCGGCGTCGTCTCGACGTGCGCGACCGTGTTGATCATTGCGCCGAACGGCAGGTGCGCCTCGTAGGCGGTCAGCGCCTCGTCGGACCAGAAGCTCTGGTTGTCGATCGTCAGGATCCGGATCGCGGCGGCGACGAGCACGAGCGCGCCGACCATCCACACGTCGACCGGGATCTGGCGGATCGAAATCGCCGAGCGCGGTCGCGGAAGCCGGCGAGTCCCGCCGACCCGAGTCGCCGGATACTCCGAGGTGCTCATCGCTCCCCGACCAGATCCGCCAGCGCCGCGGCCACGTCGTCCTGGTCGGCCTCAGTGACGCTCGGTCCGAGCGGCAGGCTGAGCGTGCGCTCGGAGATCGCGTTTGCGACCGGGAAGTCATCGGGCGCGAGCCGGTAGCGCTCGCGGTAGTAGGGGTGCAGGTGGACCGCGCGGTAGTGCACGCCGGTCCCGATGTTGCGCGCGGTCAGTCCCTCGAGCAGTTCGTCCCGGCCCAGGGGAGCATCGGGCTCGAGCAGCACCTGATAGAGGTGGCGGGCGTGGCGCGTGCCGGGCTCGGGCGCGGGCGGAGTCACGAGCGGCAATCCCGCGAGCAGCTCGTCGTAGCGCTCCCACAGCTCGGCGCGACGGTCGATCCACCGGTCGAGCCGCGGAAGCTGGTGCAGACCGACCGCCGCCTGCACGTCGGTCATGTTGTACTTGTATCCCGGTCGCACGACCTCGTAGTGGCGGAACCCGGTGTCCGAGAAGCGCTGCCACGCGCCCAGGCTGAGGCCGTGCAGCGCGAGCCGTTCGACCTCCTCCGCGATCTCGGCGCGATCGGTCACGAGGGCCCCACCCTCGATCGTCGAGATGTTCTTCGTCACATAGAACGAGAACGCCGTGACATTGCCGAACGTCCCGATCTGACCGCCGCGCCACTGCGCCCCGAGCGCGTGCGCGGCGTCCTCGACGACGATCAGCCCGTGACGGTCGCGCAGGGCGTTGAGGCGGTCCATGTCGACCGGCCGGCCGGCGAGGTGGACCGGCATGATCGCCCGCGTACGCGAGGTGATCGCCGCCTCGGCGGCGGCGAGATCGATCAGCCCGGTCGCGGGCTCGCTGTCGACCAGCACGGGCGTCGCGCCGGCGTGCTCGACGGCGTTCGCCGAGGCCACGAACGTCATCGCCGGGACGAGCACCTCGTCGCCCGGCCCGATCCCGAGCACCTCCATGCTGAGGATCAGGGCGGCGGTGCACGACGAGACGCACCTGCAGTGCCCGGCGCCGACGTATTCCGACAGCATGGCCTCGAAGCGCTGCACCTTCGGACCGGTGCCGACCCACCCCGACCGCAGCGAATCGACGACCTCGGCGATCTCTTCATCGCCGATCGTCGGACTCCCGAAGACCAGAAAGCTCTCGCGCATGCGCCTTGCCGTTTTGAGACTTGACCCGTCTGACCGCATGGGTTCACCCGCCAGGTGCGCCGCCGGGCAATTCAGAGGCTGCTGAGCGCGGTAAGCGGCCAATAAAGCCGGCGGGGCCTTTTGGTTAGCCTCCTGTGAGACCATCGTCATCACGATGTCCGTTACCGAAGACCACAACCCCGCTGCCGACGACGAGCTGCCGCCCGGTCCGCGCCTCCCCCGGGCCGCGCAGACCGCCGGCTTCATGCTCGCGGGCCCGCGCTTTCTCGAGATGTGCCGGCGACGCTACGGAAGCGCGGTGACATTCAGCACGCTGTTCGACAGCCGCTTCGTGATCCTGTTCGATCCCGAGCTCGTCAAGACGCTCTTCCAGGGGCCGGCCGACCAGCTGCACGCCGGCGAAGCGAACGCGCTGCTCGGCCCGGTGCTCGGCGAGCGGTCGGTGCTCCTGCTCGACGGCGCCGAGCACCTCCGCCACCGGCGCCTGATGCTGCCGCAGTTCCACGGCCGTCGGATGCAGGCCTACGAGGAGGTGATGCGTGAGTCGGCCGACATCGAGATCGACTCCTGGCCCGTCGGCGAGCCGTTTGCGCTGTTCGGCAGCATGCAGTCGCTCACGCTGCGCGTGATCATGCGCGCCGTCTTCGGCTACGAGCCGGGGGCCGCGGAGGATGAGCTCCGAGCCCGGCTGCGCCGCATGATCGAGCCGCTGGCGCGGCCGCGGGGCCTGATGATGCTCGCCTTCCTCGTCCGGCGCTCACCCGATCAGGCGGCGGCGCGTCGCTTCGAGCAGAACCGCCGCGCCGTCGACGAGGTCCTGTACGCCGAGATCGCGCGCCGCCGCGCCGATCCGACGCTCGGATCGAAAGATGACGTGTTCTCGGCGCTGCTGCTCGCGGAGGACGACGAGGGAAACCGGCTCACCGACGCCGAGGTGCGCGACGAGCTCGTAACGCTCCTGCTGGCGGGCCACGAGACGACCGCCACCGGCCTCGCGTGGACGTTCGACCTCCTCGTCCACGACCCGGCGATTCACAAGCGCGCCCGCGAGGGCGACGACGCCTACCTGGATGCGGTCGTCAAGGAGTCGCTGCGGATCCGCCCGGTGATCCCCGGCGTCGGGCGGGTCGTGCGCGGCGAGCCGTTCCGCGTCAACGGCTACGTGATTCCTCCCGGCGTCGAGATCAACCCCTCGATCCGGATGATCCACAGCCGCGGCGACCTCTACCCCGAGCCTTCCAGGTTCAGGCCCGAGCGGTTCCTCGGCCCGGACGCGCCCGACACGTACACGTGGGTGCCGTTCGGCGGCGGGATTCGCCGCTGCCTGGGCGCGAGCTTCGCGCAGATGGAGATGCGAATCGTCCTCCGCCGGGTGCTCGAGCGCACCGCCCTGCGCCCGGCCTCGCCGAAGCACGACAGGGCTCAGTTCCGCGGCGTCACGCTCGCGCCGAAGGAGGGCGTGAGGGTGATCCAGGACCGGCCCCCCGGTCGGGTGTAGGTCAGGGCGCATGCGCCCTGACCCCGGCGGCGCATGCGCCGCCCCGAACATCATCATCAGGCCTGGACGGTCACGTCGACCGTCCGGACCTTGCCGTCGCCGAACTCGAACCTGACGACGGACAGGACCCGCTTCGGCACCGCGACGACGAGACCGGCGTTGCCCTCGACGATCGCCGGCTGCGCGAGGTGCGCGAACTGAGAACCGCGCTCCAACATCGTGCGCGCCACCGTGTCCCGGCCTGACAGCTCGATCGGCGTCGGGTCGGTGAAGCTCGTCCGGTTGACCTTGAGCCGGACGTCGGGGTCGAGCACCTCAAGCAGCGCTTCGAAGTCGCCGCCACGGGCCGCCGCCAGGAACGCCTCGATCACGACCCGCTGCTCGGCGAGGCGGCTGCTCGCCGCCTCGGTTTCGGCGCCCCGCACGCGCCGGCGGGCCCGGCTCGCGAGCTGACGCGTCGCCGGGACGCTGCGCTCGAGCGCGGGCGCGATCTCCTCGAAGGGGAAGCCGAACATGTCGTGCAGGACGAACGCCAGCCGCTCGCCCGGCGTCAGCTTCTCGAGCACGACCAGCATCGCCAGCCCCACTGACTCCGCCAGCAGCGCCTCCTGCTCGGGGTCCTGAGCCCGCTCGAACGTGCTCACCGGCTCGAGCGGCCAGTCCTCGACGGGCTCCTCGCGGCGGGCGCGGCGAGCGCGCAGCATGTCCAGGCAGATCCGGCTGACGATCGTGGTCAGCCACCCGCGCATGTTCTCGACCGCGTCGGTGTCGGTTCGGTTGACCCGCAACCAGGTCTCCTGCACGGCGTCGTCGGCCTCGGCCCCGGACCCCAGCATCCGGTACGCGACCGCCCGCAGGTAATCGCGGTTGCGCTCGAACTGCTCGGTCTGCCATTGCTGCGCGGTCATCGGTCACATCCTCTCGTTGGCGTCCGTCAATAGCGATGACGAACCCGACGCGGGTGATGTGACCCCGCAGGAGGCATGAACCCATGCAAGCGATTGAAGCGGCCCAGCTGAAGAAGACCTATCCCGGCGGCGTCGAGGCGGTCAAGGGCGTCGATTTCGAGGTGGCGCCCGGCGAGGTGTTCGGCGTGCTCGGCCCCAACGGCGCCGGCAAGTCGACCCTCGTCGGCATGTTCACGACGACGATCGTCCCGACCGCCGGGACCGCGCGAGTGGCCGGCCACGACGTCGCCCGCCAGCCGCTCCTCGTCCGCGGCGCCAGCAGCGTCGTCTTTCAGGAGCCCGTCGTCGACGCGACCCTCACCGGCCGCGCCAACCTCGAGCTGCACGCCCGGCTGTGGGGCGTCCCGTGGCCGAAGGCCGAGCGCCGGATGCAGGAGCTGACCGACGTCCTGGGGCTCGCGGAGCTCGTCCGCCGGCCGGTGCAGACCTATAGCGGGGGCCAGCGCCGCCGGCTCGAGATCGCCCGCGCGCTGATCTCCGAGCCGCAGGTGCTGTTCCTCGATGAGCCGACCGTCGGCCTCGACCCCCGCATCCGGCACGAGCTGCTCGACGTGATCGCCGGGCTGCGCGCCCGGATCGATCTCACGATCCTGATCACGACCCACTACCTCGAGGAGGCCCAGCGCCTGTGCGACCGGGTGGCGATCGTCCACGACGGCTCGGTCGTCGCGCTCGCGAGCCCCCAGTCGCTGCTCGCCGGACTCGGCGAGGAGATCCTCGAGTTCCGCGTCCACGACGAGCCCCACGCGACCCTCGCCGATCTCCAGGACCGGGGGATCGCCGGCGACGACGCCTTCGCGATCGGCGCCCGCCTGACCGTCCCGCTGCGCGGTCGCGCCGCGGGCGACGCGCTCGCGGCCCTCGAGGCCGAGCGCGTGCGCGTGTCGGAGATCTCGACGCGCGCGCCGACGCTCGACGACGTCTACCTCCAACTCACCGGAAGCACCACCAACTAAGGAGACCCCATGTCCACGATTGCGGATGCACCATCGATCCCCCTCCCCGCCCCCGCGCGGGTCCGGCGCACCGGCGCGTTGGCCACGCTCGCGCGGCGCCGCGCGGCCCTGACCGCGGGCAATCCCCGCCAGATCGCCGTGCCGCTGCTCGGCCCGATGCTGCTGGCCCTGGTCGTCGCGCCGGCGCTCAAGGTCGCCACCGGCGGCCTTCATTCCGGCATCGACTATCAGTCGTTCGTCGGCGTCGGCACGGTCGGGCTCGTCGTCCCGCTGACCTGCATCTTCGCCGGGCTCAGCGTGCTCGTCGACCGCCACAGCGGCGCGCAGCGAGAGCTGCTGGCGGCGCCCATCCCGCGCGCGTACATCGTCGTCGGCAACGTGCTCGTCGTCATCGCGCTCGCTGCGTTCCAGGTCACGGTGCTGCTGGGGCTGTCGGCGCTGCGCGGCGCCTCGTTCCACGTGACGGTCTCCGGCCTCGCCTGGTTCGTCGGGGCCACCTTGCTGTTCACCGTGTTCATGTACGCCGTGGCCGAGACCCTGGCGGCCAGAGTCGACAAGCAGGAGGAGTACATCGGAGCGACCCCGGCGCTAGCGATCCTGCCGTTCTTCTTCGCCGGCGCCCTGTATCCGATCGCGGCGATGCCGGGCGCGCTGACAACGATCGCCAAGTTCATGCCGCTCACCCACGCGCTGGCGTTGATGCGCTACGGCCTGGTCGACCCCAGCGGTAAGGGGCTCCACCAGATCTGGGGCGCGGGCAACACGACCGTGCAGGCGTGGCTGAGCCTGGCGGTGGTGGCGCTGTTCGCCGCCGCGCTGGCCGCGGTCTCGATCCGCGTGTTCTCGAAGTCGGTCGTGAAGTGAGCGAGCGTTGAGCACTTGCGGGGCGGCCGCGCGCCGCCCCGCGACCCTCACGTTGCATACTTCCCGATCCCGATGCTCCTCTACAACTCGCAGGTCTCCGGCAACTGTTACAAGGTCCGGCTGCTGTTCTCGCACCTCGGTCTCGGTTACGAGAGGCACGAGGTCGACGTGATCGACCGCTCGAACCGCAAGGAGCTGCTCGGAGAGCTGAACCCGGCGCTGCGGGTGCCGACGCTCGTGCTCGACGACGGGCGCTCGCTCGGCGAGTCGAACGCGATCATCTCCTACTTCGCCGAGGGCACCGAGTACCTGCCGGAGGACCGGTTCGAGCGGGCGCAGGTCCTGCAGTGGCTGTTCTTCGAGCAGTACAGCCACGAGCCCAACATCGCGGTGGCGCGATTCTGGCGGATCGCCGGGATCACCCCGGCGCCCGAGGACCTCAAGGCCAAGGAGCGAGGCGGCCGCGCGGCGTTGGAGGCGCTCGAGGGCAGGCTCGGCGCCCACCCGTACCTCGTCGGAGATCGTTACTCGATCGCGGACATCTCCCTGTACGCGTATACGCACGTCGCTGCCGAGGGCGGGTTCGAGCTCGAGCCCTATCCCGGCATCCGCGCCTGGCTGGCGCGGGTGGCGACGCAGCCCGGCCACATCGCGATCACCGACTGATGGACGTCGAGCAGGCGATTCGGGAACGCCGCACGCACAAGGCGTTCCGGCCCGAGGCCGTGCCCCGCGAGCTGGTCGACGAACTGCTCGAGCTCGCGCGCTGGGCCCCGAACCACCACCTCACCAACCCGTGGCGATTCCGGGTGGTCGGGCCGAACTCCCTGGAGCGGCTCAAGGAGGCGGCGGGACCCGAGGCGGCGGCAAAGCTCGACCGGGCGCCGACGCTGGTCGCGGCGACGGCGACGACCTCCGGCGACGCGGTCCAGGACGAGGAGGACCTGTGCGCGACGGCGTGCGCGACCTACGCCGTGTTGCTCGGCGCCCACGCCCGCGGACTGGCCGGATACTGGCGGACGCCGGAGGTGCTGCGGACGCCGGCCGGCCGCGCCGCACTGGAGATCCCGGACAGTGAGCGGTTCGTCGCGCTGATCCATCTCGGCTGGCCGCGCCAGGAGAAGGAAGCGCCGGAGCGGGCGCCGCGGAGCTCGATCGTCACATACTTGGGCTGATGGAATCCCTGACTTTCGAAGAACGACCCGCGGCGGGACAGGCGACCGGGCTGCTGGTGCTCCACCACGGTCGCGGCACCAGCGAGCTCGACCTGCTCCCGCTCGCCGACGTCCTCGATCCCGAGCAGCGGCTACACGTCGCCGCGCCACGTGGGTCGTTTCGGTTCCGGGGCGCGCCCGGAAATCACTGGTACGCCGTGCTGCGCGTCGGCTATCCCGACCCGGAGACGTTCGACTTCTCGTATCGCGCGCTCGCGGCGTTCCACGACGAGTTATGGGAGCGGACCGGGCTCGGGCCCGAGCAGACCGTGCTCGGCGGCTTCTCGATGGGCACCGTCATGAGCTACGCGCTCGGGCTCGGCGGCGACCGGCCGGCGCCCGGCGGAATCCTCGCGTTCTCGGGGTTCGTGCCGACCGTCGAGGGCTGGCAGCCGCAGCTGTCCGATCGGGAGTCGACGAAGGTGTTCATCGCTCACGGCCGGAACGATCCCGTGATCGAGGTCGGCTTCGCCCGCCGGGCGCTCGAGCTCATTCGCGGCGGCGGGCTCACGGTCGACTACCACGAGTCGGACGCTGGGCACGAGATCGAGCCGGTCGGACTCCGCTACGCGGTGCGGTGGCTGGCCGACCTCCTTCCGCCGGACGTGACGGACTGATCCCGGCGCGTTTCAGCGTCGCCGGTGGTGGTGGCGATGGTGATGTCGGTGGTGATGATGGTGGATCTTGTAGGTCGGGTAGCCCGGACGCACGCGCTCGCCGGTGACCGGGTTCAGGAACAGCCTTGGGTTCGGCCTACCGCTGAACTTGAACATCCCGGCGAGGTCGAAAGGCACCCCTTCCGCCCTGTCGTTGCTCGCGAGCAGCTGGTCGGCTGAGCCCGGAATGCCGGGGAGGCGCCAGTTGTACTCGACGAAGTTGATGATCGAGCTCTGGCTGCTGAGGTTGTGATCGACGTCGTTGTGCCGCGCGAACGGCGAGACCACGAGCAACGGGAGCCGCGGCCCAAGGCCGCAGCGGCCCTGCTCACCGGCGAGCGGCTGCTTGACCTGTGGCTTTGGCCCGCACTGACCGGACGTCGGCCCGCTGAACGCGGTGTTCGTCAGGTTGTCGGCCGGTGACAGCGAGGGGTTGTGGACGCCGCTGTACACGTGGTCATACCAGCCGTCCGAGTCGTCGTAGTTGACGATCACAGCGGTGCTCCCCCAGTCCGGTGAGTGCTCGAGCGCGTTGATCTCATCGACGATGAACCGCTGCTCGTCGGCCGGGTCCGAGTAGGAGGCATGGCCGTCCTCATACCCCGGCGCCTTCAGGAAGCTGACCGCCGGCAACGCCGAGGCGGGGAGCTCGCCCTTGGTGATCGCCGCCACCAGCTGGTCGAAATCGCTGGTGTCGTACTGATGGTTCGGGGTGTTGAACTGCGGCACGCCGTTCTTGTAGGACTCCGTATCGGTGCCGATCTCCCTGAGTCCGGCGAGCGTGTCCTGGTCCGCGGCGTTGGTCGTGACTGTCAGGTGGTGTGGGTTGGCCGTCGATGCGTAGAACTGGAACGGCTCGTGGTGTGGGATGTAGTCGTCCTTGTAGCCCCACTGACCGGTGCCGCCCAACACCACGCCCACCGGATGAACGCTCGAGCACAGCGTCTGGTTGGACGCGTGGGCCGGCAGCAGCCCGGCGAGCGCGCCACCCGGCGAGAAGTCGGCGCTGAACTCGTTGGGCGTGAACTGACTCGTTGGCTGGGACTGATGCAGGTCCGTCAGCGCGGTGGCGAAGCTCGTGCTCGGACGGAAGCCGCCCTCGAACCAACCCCAGGAAAGGCCCGCCGCGTTGAGCTGGTCGCCGATGTTCTTGCCCGACAAGGCGACTGCGTCCCGCGTCGAGCAGTCGTCCCAGTAAGGCTGGGCATCGCTGGTCAGCGAGAAGCCGCCGTGACCGTCCGGCGTGATGTCGCCGTCCGGGGATGTCGGCGTCGATACCGACGGATTGTTGGCCATGTGGCTCGTGTCGACGTTGCCGGTGTCCCCGGAGGCGAGGTTGATGGCCCCCGGCGCCGATGGCCCGAACGTCGTCCCGAACGAGTCGTCGCTCATCGCGAAGTTCTGGGCGTAGTTCCAGAGCCCGGTGACGGTGTTGCCGTCGTAGTAGTCCATGACCGTCTTGGCGTCGCACGGCGTGCCGAACGGCGAGGTTCCAGTGCCCGTCCCGACACTCTGCACGAAATGATCCATCTTGCCGTTGTCGAACGCCTGTTGCTCGTCACTGTAATCGTGATCCTGATCGCAGGTGAGCTGACCGCCGGGACTGCCGGATAGCCCGGTGGGACTGCTGTCGAGCCGCTGCGGGGCCGATTCGTTCGGATTGCTCATCAGCAGGTTCGTGGAGTGCCGGAGATTCGGCGGCAGCGAACGGCTCGTCGCCGGGAGCAACCCGTCCACGGCCGGGGTGTGACGCGCGGCGGTGAAGTGGTGGCCATCGGTGTTGGCCGCGGTGGGGTATGTCCCGAAGTAGTGATCGAAGGACACGTTCTCCTGGAAGATCACGACGAGGTGCTTGATGGGCGTCCTCGTGCGAGCCTGAAAATGGACCCGCCGTGGGTGTCCGCGGACTCCACCCGCCGTTGCCGACTGTGCGATCAGTACCGTCGCTGCCGCGAGCAACATGACCCCGCTCAGCAAGGAAAGCATCCGGCGACGCGCCATCTCGTCTCCTCCTGGTCGTTGCTGTTGAGGCGTTCCCGACCGGCCGATCGGGACGCCCCCAAACTTTCCCGGGCCGGCGGCGCCTAAACGTTGCCCAGGCGTTAGAGACTCGTAGACAAGTTGCCAACCTGGCGTCAGTTGCGCGTGATCAGCACGGTGCCGATGATCACGAGCACAACGCCAAGCGAGCGGGCCGGTGTGACCCCGACCCGGTGCAGGCCGTACCACTGAAACCGGTCGGCGGCCACCGCCACGACCAACTGGCCCGCGACGAGCAGCGCGACGACACCGCCGGCTCCGAGCGGCCTGACCGCCACCAGCGAGACGAACACGACGGCGACCGTGGCGATCCCCCCGACGGCGTACTCGGGGCGGAACGCGCTCAGCCCCGAGAGCCTCCCGGGATGGCCCACGACCAGCAGCACCACGGTGATGATCGCGAACGAGATCGAGATGCTCACAAACGAGGCGCCGACATCCCCGACATACCTGGCCAGCGCTCCGTTCGCCGGCGGCTGAAGGGCCACAAGCCCACCGACCAGCGAGGCGAGAACGATGGCCGTGGGGCGATTCATGCCCGTCGGTTCAGCGTCCGCGGGCCAATCCCTCCCCTAGGATTGCTTGGCCCGTGACCTCGACCCGGCCCGCACCCCCCTCGCATCTTGCGCACGAGACCACCGTTCGCGAGGTGATCGAGGCGTTGGCCCCCCTCGAGCGGCGCGCCGGCTCACCGGGCGAGGAGCGGGCCGCGCGCTGGCTCTCCGAGCGGCTCGCGCGCGCCGGATGCGAGGCCCGGATCGAGGAGGAGCAGTTCCTCGACGGTTACGCGCGGGTGATCGGCTCGCTCGCGGCGGCCGGCGCGCTCGCCGGCGCAGCCGCGCTCCGCTCTCGGTGGCGCAGGTCCGCGGCGGTCGCGGGTGCCGCGGTGACGGCGGCGATCGCCGACGACATCTCCAACGGGCCGCGCGTTTTCCGTCGCGCCACGGCCAGGCCCCGGCCGACGTGGAACGTGGTCGCGCTCGCGGGCGACGCCGAGGCTGAGCGAACGCTCGTCGTGCTCGCGCACCACGACGCGGCACCGACCGGGGCGATCTTCGACGACCGGGCGCAAGCCGCGGCCGGCGAGATGTTCCCGGGCATCATCGAACGACGCGACACCTCCTTGCCGATGTGGTGGCCGATGCTCGCATCGCCGGCGCTTGTCGCGATCGGTGCCGCCACCGGGCGGCGCGGCCTCACGGCCGCCGGGGTGGCGGGATCGCTGCTCGGGACGGCCGTGTTCGCGGACATCGCGCGCCGGCCGGTGTGCCCCGGCGCCAACGACAACCTGACCGCGGTCGCGGTGCTCGTCGCGCTCGCCGAGCGGCTGCGCGAGGAGCCGCTCGAGGGCCTGCGCGTGCTGCTCGTCTCCTGCGGCGCCGAGGAGGTCCTCCAGGGCGGCATCCATGGCTTCGCCGCGCGCCACTTCCCGACGCTCGACCGCGAGCGGAGCTGGGTCCTGAACCTCGAGACGCTCGGTTCGCCGAAGCTGATCATGCTCGAGGGCGAGGGCCCCGTGGTGATGGAGGACTACCACGACCGCACCTTCCGCGACCTGGTGGCGCGCACCGCCGAGTCAGCCGGCGCGCCAGTGCGCCGCGGCATGAGGGCGCGTACATCGACGGACGCCGTGATCCCCAGCCGGGCCGGCTATCCGACCGCCACGCTGTGCTCGATGGATCGCTACAAGGCCCTGTCGAACTACCACCAGATGAGCGACACGCCCGAGAACGTCAACTACCGGACGGTCCTCCAGGCGCTGGTCGTCACCGAGGCCGTGGCGCGGGAGCTGGCGAGCAATCCCTGGCTCGGTCGCTGAGGGGCGGGGGCGGCTCGGTTGGCGGTGGCGGGGTCCGTGGCGCCATCGCACCCGTCCAAAACCTGCACAGCACGCCAATTCCGCCCCGAATGGCGAGGCCTGTCGAGCTATGCATGAAGAGCATGGGTAATACGACGGGGCTCGAACCTGGCGCCGGTGTTGACGCGCTATGCAGGTTTCCCGTGAGACTCTCGCCACACCGCACCAACCCTCACCCACCCCCCTCCCTGCTGCCGTTTACCGAGCCGCCCGCCAGCCAAGGCTGCCGGCGAGAGCGCCACCGCCTCAGCGGTTCCAGCTCGGCTCGCTGGCGTGCTTGACGAGCACCGTCGCGTGCCCGCCACCGAACGGAACCGTCGCCACCGTCCCGTGCGAGGGCGGCCCCTCGAAGCCGCCGAAGCCGACGAGCACGGTCCGGCCGTTGCGCGAGATCCCGCCGGCCTGGATGCTCTGTCCCCCGATCGTCAGCTCGCGCGCCCGACCCGAGGGGAACTGGATCGTCCACGTCTCGTCCGTGTCCTGGCCCTCGAACCTGGTCAGCAGGCGGTTGCCATTTACCGAGAACGCCAGCGGGACCAGCCCCACGACGAGCGGCGAGACGCTCAGGTGAGTTACCTGGCGAGCGTGGCTCCCGTCGGAGCGCATCAGCCACACCTGGTAGACGGGCGCCTCGTCCTTGCCGCGCAGCGTCGCGCGGTCGAACGCGATCGAACGCGGCCCCCAGACCGGGTTGAGGCTCAGGCCGTCGTGCGTGAGCTGGCGCCGGTCGGCCCCGCCTGGCGTGACCGTGAAGACGTTGACGTGGCCGTTCAGACACGCGAACGACCCCGGCGCCTGGGCGTAGACGAGCCGGTCGGGCCTGCGGGGAGCGAAGCTCGCCCCGCACACGGAGCCGGTGGCGATCGTCCTCACGCCGTCCGTCTTCGTATCGATGACGGCCAGGCCAGACCCCTTCGCAGTGGTGCCCACGCTGTCGAGCTCGACCGCCACGTAGCGCGACTCCGGCGACCACGCCAGCGCGACGGCCTCTACCTTGGCGAGAGCGAAGTAGTGCCTCGTCGGCGAGCCAGGCCGGTAGATCACGAGCGCGGCGCCCTTCGATCCGATCCCGGTCGCCGCGACCGCGGCGCCGCTCGGCGCGATGAGCGGCTGGGCGCCGGGGCCGAGACGGCGTGCCTGCTTCCCATTCGCATGCGCCAGCCACACCGTCGGAGTCGCGGAGCCGGTTGAATACGTCAGCGCGGAGCGCGCCTCGGCTACGCCGCCGAGCGCGAGCAGGGCCAGCGTCGTGACCAGTGCCCCAAGCGTCCTCACGTAGGCGGAAGAGTAGCCGCCGCGCCGGTCGCACGGGTACGCTCGCCGGGTGCCGCTCGCCACCGAGCTCGAACTCCCCACCTTCGATCACACGCAACCCGCGCTCCAGGGCGACCCGTACCGCGACGCGATGGCCGGGCTCGTCGGCCACGAGGGGTGGCTGGCCGCGAACCCGTTCGGCTTCACCGTGCTGGACCGTGAATCGGGCGAGTTCTTCCTGAGGACACGGGACGCCGTGTTCCCGGGGCTGACGATCGCGCAGCTGTTCGGGATCGAGGACGGCCCGCTGCACGAGGAGGTGGTCAAGAACATCATCAACATCAACGGCACCGATCACCAGCGGCTCCGCAGCCTGATCAACCCGGCGCTGGCCCCGCGGGCCGTCGCGCGCTACCGGCCGGCGATGCGCGGCTTCCTGGAGCAGCTGCTCGCGGCGCTTCCGTCGGACGGCCGCTGCGAGTTCATCTCGGACTTCGCCAAGCCGTACCCGTCGCTGGTGATCGCCGAGGTGATGGGAGCGCCGCTCGAGGACGCGCCGCGTCTGCACCACTGGTCGAACTGGATTCAGCGCCAGTTCGACGCGCAGAGCCTGATCGCCGAGCGGCCGCTGATCGAGCAGGCCGTCGCCGAGTTCTACGAGTACGAAGACGCGCTGATCCGCGGCCGCCGCACCTCCCCCGGCGACGACCTGATCTCGGCGCTTATCCAGGCGGAGGAAGCGGGCGACCGGCTGAGCGACGACGAGCTGCGCAACCTCGTACTGAACGTCCTGGTCGGTGGCGTCGACACGAGCCAGAGCCAGCTCGCCCACGCCGTGCGGTTGCTAGCCGACCACCCCGACCAGTGGCAGCAGCTCCGCGCCGACCCGCGCGGGCTCGCGCTCGCCGCCGTCGAGGAGGCGCTGCGATACGAGCCGATCACGCCGTTCACGGCCCGGATCACGGTGGCGGAGGTCGAGCATCGCGGGGTCACCTTCCCCGCCGGGACCGTCGTGCTCGTCTCCGCCTGGCACGCCAACCGGCAGGACATCGAGCCCGACTCCTTCGACATCACCGCCGAGCGGCCTCGCGCCCGCGTGCTCACGTTCGGCGCCGGGATCCACTATTGCGTCGGCGCCAACCTCGCGCGCGCGGAGATGGAGGAGGGCCTCGCCTTCCTCGCCGAGAACGTCAGCTCGCTCAGGGCCGACGGCGAGCCCGAGTTCGGCACTCCGTCAGGAATCTACGGGCTGGAGAAGCTCCCGCTCGTGCTCGAGCTCGCCCATTAGCTCGCTCGCCGCGGCCGACCGCCATAGCGCATCGTCCCCGAGCGGCTCCCGCAGCGCGAGTCCCGCGCCCACCAGCTCGATCAGCGAGGTCTCGGCCGCGACTCGGTCCACGGCGTCGTTGCTCTTCGTGAGCAGGAGCGCGACCTCCTGCGTCGTTAGCCCTTCGGGGAAGTAGTCGAGGAGCGGCTCGGGTCCGTCTGGCGGTGGCTCGCGCTCGAGCGTTGGGTCCATGTTGGCGACGAGGACGTCGTACGCCTCGATCGGCTGGAAGCCTCCGGCGACGAGCCGCACGCCGTCCCGCTCGAACACGACCGATGGTGCGGTGAAGCGCACGAGTCCGTCCGTCGAGGCCGTCTTGCCCTGAAACTCGGCGGGTGACCCGCCGGCGGTGCGGGCCTCGGCGCGGTCGCGCTGGTATGCCTCGGTCACCTCGGGCGAGTCCAGGATCTCGACGATCGCCGCGGCGTCGATCCCGGGGACGCGTGCCAGGGTCT
Source organism: uncultured Solirubrobacterales bacterium (assembly GCA_963810015.1). Taxonomy (GTDB): domain Bacteria; phylum Actinomycetota; class Thermoleophilia; order Solirubrobacterales; family Solirubrobacteraceae; genus Palsa-465. Next base: position 409,871 of record CAWEMC010000016.1, on the reverse strand, counting down.
CGCGGAGTTGACCGTCGTCCTCGAGCACGAGCGGCGTCGTGAAGTTGGCCATCTGGAGCGCCCGCAGCACGGCCCACTCGCTGCCCGGCTCGCGCAACCGCGCCGCGACGATCGCGCGGCACGCTCGGGCTGTGGCGCTCACCCGCGGCTTGGGCGCCGGCGAGAACGGCATCCCGAAGCGACGGAACCTCAGCTGACCGAGTGCGCCCCGCGCGGGGGTATAGCCGCGCGCCACGTATTGCTCGGAGGACTCGGTGAGGCCGATCACGACCAGCCGCCAATCCAGTTGCGACCGGTAGCGCCACTGCAGAACCCGTAGTGCCGGAATCTCCGAATACGCCCACGGACAACCTGGATCGGTGTAGAGAGTGGTGGCGATCACGTCGTTGATGCCTCAAGTATATGCGCTAGCCCGCTTCCGGGGCCCCGTGAGTCGGGAACGATGTCGGTTGCTCGCCGAACCTCTGCAGAGTCGAAGCCGGCGGCGAGCAGCGCCGCCTCGGCCTCGGTTGCGCTCGCGAAGTGAAGGTGGACCGGACCGCGCACGAACGCCGACAGCAGTACGCGAAACGCGCGGATCGCGGCCGTCTGCACGTCGCCGAGGTGCAGGTCGGAGATGTAGCGTCCGCCGGCGAACCCGTGGAGGGTGCGCGCGAACCGCCGCCACACGCCGTCGACCGACTTGCCGTCGAGATAGCCGAGCAGGCCCTCGGTGATGATCGCCAGCCCCTGCGCCGGATCCAGCCCTCGCGCCAGCTCGGCGAGGCTGCCGCGACCAGCGTCTCGCAGCGCGTCGACGCTCTGCACCCGGTGGCGTTCGCTCAGCGAGCCCATCCGCTCGAGCGCGGCCCGTTTGCGCTGGGCCATGTCCGGCAGATCGGCCTCGACATAGGTCAGGCGGTCGCCGTACCGGGTCGTGAACCGCCAACCCCGTGGCGAGAGGCCGCTCGCGACCTCGACCACCTGCGTGACCCCGTGCTCCTCGATCGCTCGCTCCAGCAGCGCGTCGAGCGCGCGGTGGCGGGCCAGCAGGTAGGGCTCGAGCGAGGAGCCGCCGACCGCCGCGCTCGCGAGCATGATCGGCCGCAGCGACTCGAACAGGATGCGCCCCTCCGTGGTCGCCAGCTCCGGGTGCGAGAGGCCGTTACGGGCCCACACGTAGCCGGTGTAGTGGGCGGTCGGACTGATCGTCTCGGACGGGCTCACGCGGCCGGCGCCTCGAGCCGGTCGAGCAGCTCCGCCTGGGCCGGGTTGATCTTCTCCCGCGCGAGCGCGAGCGGAAACCACTCGGCACGGTCGACCTCCGGGATCTCGATCACCCTGCCCGACCGTGGCGGCCACTCGAGCTCCAGGGTGTTGCTGGTGATGTTCGAGGCGTCGAGGTCTCCCTTAAGCGACCACGCGTGCACGAGCTTCCCGGACTTCTGGCGAACCTCTCCGAGATCGGTCGCCTCGCCCGCGGGCGCCGCTGTCCCGAGCTCTTCTTCGAACTCGCGCCGGGCGGCCGCCTCCGGGTCCTCGCCGGGCTCGTACTCCCCTTTCGGGATTGACCACGCGCCGAGGTCGCGTCGCGCCCACAGAGGGCCGCCCGGATGGACGAGCAGCACCTCGAGCGCGCCGTCGCGCGTCCGGTGCAGGAGGATGCCGGCGCTCTTCGCGGCCATCCGGGCATCGTAGGCGCCGGGGGTCGCGGCGCGGTCAGCCCAGCTCAGCTCAGCCGCAGCTCGTAGCGCTGGAAGATGATCGGCGGCCCCCACATGTCGGTCTCGCGCTGTGAGGCGAGGCGAAAGCCCGCCGCGCGGTACAGGTGCGCCGCCGCCCGCAGGGCGCTGAACGTCTCCAGCTCGAGCCTCTCGTGGCCGACGTCCCGCGCCTCCTTAACGAGCTCGGCGAGCAACTGCTGCCCCAGCCCGAGCCCGCGCAGCTCCGGCGCGAGCACGAACCAGCGCACCCGACCGGTGGCTCCCTCGTCGGTCAGCGCCAGGCACCCGGAGAGGCGTCCGTCGTCCCCGATCAGCCACGCCGCGCCGGACCGCGCGGGCCACCCGCGCTCGATCGCCGCCGCGACTCCGTCCGCGACTCCACGCACGAACGTCTCGCCCAGTCCGTATTCGCGCGAGTACACGGCCCGGTGCAGGTCGACGATCGCGCCGCGATCGCCGTCTCGCAACTGGCGACGGATCGCGACGGTGCTCGGCGGCGAGCTCACGATCCTATTCTGGCGCCGGCGCATTCAGCCGTCCAACATAATTATGCGAATTGATTGATCGCAGAACGAGCTGAACCCTCCGACATGGACATCCGCCAGCTGCGCTACCTCGAGGCCGTCGCCCGCCACCGGCACTTCACCCGCGCCGCATCCGAGCTGCACGTCGCGCAGTCCGCGCTCTCGCATCAGGTTCGTCAGCTCGAGCGGGAGCTCGGCGTCGAGCTGCTGCGGCGAACGACGCGGTCCGTGGAGCCGACCGAGGCCGGCGCGCTGGTCGCGGCGCGCGCCCGCGCGGTGCTCGCCCAGACCGACGCGCTTCGCAGCGAGATCGACGAGCTGCGAGGACTGGTGCGCGGCCGCCTGACCGTAGGCGCGATGTTGTTTGGCGGCGACCTCGACATCCCGGCGATCCTCGCGGGCTTCACGGAGAGCTTCCCGCACGTGGAGATCGGCATCCGGGAGGGAACCGCGAACCGAATGCTCGCGATGCTGCGGGATGGGAGCCTCGACCTCACGTTTGCGCTCGAGGCCGAGCCTCCGGACGGGGTCGACCGTCTCGAGCTCTCCAGCGAGGAACTCACGGCCGTCACGAGCGTCGATCACCCGCTGGCCGGCCGGCGGGCGCTGCCGCTGTCCTCGCTCGCCGAGCATCCCCTGATCGCGTTCGCACCGGGCTCCTCGACCCGGCACCTGCTCGACGCGGCGCTGGCCGGCGCCGGCGTCGAGCCCCGGGTCGCGGTCGAGGCGAGCGACCTGACCCTGATCCGCTCGCTTGCCGCTCGTGGGCTCGGCGTCGCCGTGCTTCCCCGCTCGTTCGTCGAGCTCCCGGGACCGAGCGTCTCGTTCCGGCCGCTGTCCCCGTCGCTCCGCATGCGCGTGGTCCTGTGGTGGCCAACCGCGCGGCGCCTCTCCCCCGCCGCGCGCGCGTTCGTCGAGTTCGCGCGCGAGCACCGACCCGCCGCGGGCCGTGGAGCCTCTACGCCGGCGGCTTGAGGTACGCGAGCGCCCGCGCCAGCCACAGCGGCGCCCACTTCCAGGTGCGCTCTGCGCCGTATCGACGGCGATGTTAGCGATTGATTATTAAGCCGCCAGCGCCTCGCGCTCCTCGACGCGCTCGTCGACGACATCGGCCACCCGCTCGGCACTCGCCGGCGCCCGCAGCAGCAGCAGGGCGAGCGCGGCACCGGTCACGCACAGCGCGGCGCCGACCTCGAACGCGGCGACGAAACCGTCGGTGAGCGCGGCCGCGTGGGTGACGCCGATCGCCGCGCGCGTGTGCGACGCGGCGATCGTCGAGAGCACCGCGAGGCCGAGCGCCCCGCCAAACAGCCGCGAGGTGTTCAGGAGCCCCGACGCCAGACCGGCGTGGGCGCGCTGGACGCCCTGCGTGGCGGCGATCGTCGAGCCGACGAGGCCGAGGCCCATGCCGATTCCCGCAAGCACGCCGCCGGGCAGCACCATCGCGAAGTAGTCGGCGCCCGGACGGATGCCGGTGAACAGCAGCAGACCCGCGCTCGCGGCGACCATCCCGGCGCTCACCGTGCCACGGACCCCGAACCGGGCCACCAGCCGCGGCGCCAGTGTGGAGCCGGTGAACACGGCCAGTGTCATCGGCAGGAACGAGAGCCCCGCTTGGATCGGATCGTCGCCGAGCACCTGCTGCAGGTACAGCGTGATGAAGAAGAACATCGAGAACAGCGCCGCGTACATCAGCACGACGATCAGGTTCGCGGTCCGGAGCTGGCGAAGCTTGAAGATCGACAGTGGGATCAGGGGCGCCTCCGCGACCCGGAGCTCTACGAACAGGAACGCGCCGATCAGGAGCCCGGCGAGCGCGAGCGCGCCGAGCACGATCGGCGAGCCCCATCCGAGCGCGTCGGTCCGCACGATCCCATACGTGAGGCTGACGAGGCCGGCGGTCATCAGCGCCGCCCCGGCGGCGTCGAAGTGGCGCGGGCCGACGAGGCGCCGATCCTCGGGGATCACCCGCAGCCCCAGCGCGATCACGAGCGCGCCGACCGGGACGTTGATCGCGAAGATCGCGGGCCAGCCGAAGATCTGGGTCAGCAGTCCCCCCAGCAGCGCTCCCGACGACGCGCCGAGTCCACCGATCGCTCCCCAGGCGGCCAGACCGCGGTTGCGCTCGGGCCCCTCGGGCAGCGAGGAGGTGATGATCGCCAGCGTCGCCGGCGAGACGATCGCCCCGCCGAAGCCCTGGAGGGCGCGGGCGCCGATCAGCATCACGCGCGAGTCCGACAGGGCACAGGCGAGCGAGGCGAGCAGGAACAGGGCCGTGCCGGCGATGAACACCCGCCGGCGCCCGAGCAGGTCGGCCAGACGGCCGCCGAGCATCAGAAAGCCCGCGAACGTAATCGTGTAGGCGTTGACGACCCACTGCAGTCCGGTGGTCGAGAAATGCAGCCCATTGCGCATCGATGGCAGCGCCACGTTCACCACGGCGACGTCGAGGATCACCATGAACTGGGCCAGGCAGACGACCGCGAGCAGGAAGTTGGTGGAGTTTGATCGGCGAGTGGAAATGGCTCTGGTTGCGTTCACGTAATGAAGTGTGCGATCATTCGTATCCAGGTACAAGAGAAGGGTTTATCCTGGTAGTAGATATCACCCCCAAGAAATCTCAAAAGCCCGTCGAGACGGTCAGCAACGGAGACCGGCGGCGCGCGGAACTCGCCGATTTCCTGCGCAAACGCCGAGAGAGCATCAGGCCGGAGGACGTCGGCCTGCCGGGCGGCGGGCGTCGACGGACGCCTGGTCTGCGCCGCGAGGAGGTCGCACAACTGGCCGGCGTGGGCGCGACGTGGTACACGTGGCTCGAGCAGGGCCGCGATGTCAGGGCGTCGTTCGAGGTGCTCGATGCGCTCGCCCGAGCACTGCGGCTGACGCCGGTCGAACGCGGCCACCTGATCCTGCTCGGGCGCGGCGAGCAGGCACCCGCCTGCAAGCCACCCGCCGAGCGGGTCTCCGGCACGCTCCGTCGGCTGATCGAGAACCTCGGCCCGAGCCCGGCCGTCGTGCTGGGCAGACGGTGGGACTACCTCGCCTGGAACCGGGCCGCGTGTGCGCTATACGGCGACCTGGGCACGATCCCGAAGCCGGTCCGCAATCACCTGTGGCTCATGTTCATGGACCCGATGCGGCGCGAGATGTTCACGGATTGGGAGCGCAGCATCCGGCTCGCGGCGGCGAAGTTCCGCGCCGACAGCGCCGCCCATCTCGGCGATCCGTCGTTCGAGCAGCTGATCCAGTCGCTGCGGCAGTCCAGTCCCGAGTTCTGCAAGGTGTGGAAGCGCCACGAGGTGGCGCGCGGCGGCGAGGGCCGCAAGGAGCTGAACCACCCGGTGGCCGGCAAGCTCGTCTTCGAGCACGCCGTGTTCAACCCGGTCGAGGCGCCCGAGCAGCGGCTGATCCTCTACAGCCCCGTGCCCGAAGCCGACACGGCGACGAAGCTCGAGAGGCTGCTCGAGGACGAGCCGTTCCATTCGCCGCTGGTGCTCGTCGGCTAAGCCTGGCGTCAGCTCTCTTCGAGAGCTCTTCACCGAAATTCACCGTTCTCTCGCAGTCCGATGGTGAAGTGGCGCCATGACCACTCAAGCCACAGCGCCACAGCTCGAGCCGGAAGCCGCGCCAGCGTCGAGCGCGCTCCACACGGCCCCGCTCGAGCCGACCGCTGACTGGCGGGCTGCCGATTCGCTGATGCGGCTCGACCATCGCACGCGCAGCCGTGCGGTCCCGCAGCGGCTCGCCAGTCGAGGCCCGCACCTCGCGGTGGGCCAAGGGCTGCAGACGCGGCTGATCGCACTCGAGGACAAGATCACCCACGTCGGCCGTGGCCTCACGGCGGACATCCGGATCGAGGATCAAGGCGTCTCACGCACCCACGCGATCATCGTCCGCCACGGCCGCCACGCCCGGATCCTCGACAACCGCAGCTCGAACGGCACGTACCTGAACGGCCGGCGCGTCGTCGCGACCAACCTGCACAACGGCGACGTGATCTGGATCGGGCCGGTCGCGTTGCAGTACGTCGAGATCGGCTGACGGCGCCCCGACTCTCGGGTCTTCTTTGCGGCTTTGTGCCGGGAGTGTGTCGAGAGTGTTACGGGGAACCTGCATAACACGACAACACCGGCGCCAGGCCCGAGCCCTGTCGTATTACGCATGCTCTTCATGCGTGGCTCGACAGGCCTCGCCATTCGGGCCGGGATTGTCGTGCTACGCAGGTTCTGGACGGGTGCGATGGCGCTCGCTCCCCTCCTCTTCCCCCGCGCCTAGAAGCCCTCGACCCGCTCCTCGGTGATGTCGCGCGCCACCAGCGCCGCGTAAAGGCCGCCACGCTCGAGCAGCTCCTCGTGCGTCCCCCGCTCGGCGATCTTGCCGTGGTCCAGGACGACGATCTGATCGGCGTCTCGGACGGTGGAGAGCCGGTGGGCGATGGTGATCGTGGTGCGTCCTTCCGACAGGCGCTCGAGCTCGGCCTGGACCGCGGCCTCGGTCTGCGTGTCGAGCGAGCTCGTGGCTTCGTCGAACACCAGCACCGGCGGGTTGCGCAGGATCGTCCGCGCGATCGCCATGCGCTGCTTCTCCCCGCCGGAGAAGCGGTAGCCCCGCTCTCCCACGATCGTGTCGTAGCCATCCGGCAGCGAGACGATCAGGTCGTGGATCCGCGCCGTCGTCGCCGCCGCCTCGATCTCCTCGTCGGTGGCCTCGGGCCGGGCGAAGCGTAGGTTCTCGCGCACGGTGGCGTGGAACAGGTACGTCTCCTGGGAGACGACGCCGACCGTCGCCGCGAGCGATTGGAGGCTCGCGTCGCGCACGTCGACGCCGTCGATCGTGACCCGGCCCTCCTGAGGCTCGTATAGCCTCGCCACCAGGTAGCCGAGCGTCGTCTTGCCGGCACCGGTCTCGCCGACGATCGCGGTCCGGGTACCGGCCGGAACGGTGAGCTCGATCCCGCGCAGCGTCCACTCGTCCGAGCCGTTCGCCCCGTAGCGGAACGAGACGTTCTCGAAGCGCACCTCCCCGAGCAGCTCGTCGGGCCGCAGCTCTACGGGATGCTCGGCCTCGACGATGTCGACGGGGAGATCGAGGTACTCGAAGATCCGATCGAACAGCGCCAGCGAGGCCTCCATGTCGGCGCCGACACCGAGCAGCGACTGGATCGGGAACAGCAGCCGCGTCTGGAGCGTCGTGAACGCGACGACGGTCCCGATCGACAGCGATCCGATCCAGCTCTGACCCGCCAGCCAGTAGATGATCGCCGGCTGGATCGCGAACGTCATCTGGATCGTCGACATCAGCCAGCGGCCCGCCATGCGCGATCGAACCTCGAGGTCGGCGATGTCCTGGGACTCGCCGGTGAACCGGTCGGCGAGGTCGTTCCCCCGCCCCATCGTCTTGCCGAGCATGATCCCCGAGACCGACAGCGATTCGGCGACCAGCGCGGACATATCGGCGAGGCGCCGCTGCTGCTCGGTCGTGATCTTGCGCCGGATCTTGCCGACGCGTCGCGTCAGGTACACGAACAACGGCACGAACACGAGCGAGAGCGCCGCCAGCTTCCAGTTCAGGATGCACATGGCGACGATGGCCGCGATCACCGTGGTCGCGTTCTGAGCGATCGTAGTCGCCGTCGTCGTGACGACGTTGTCGAGTCCACCGATGTCGTTCGCGATCCGCGACTGGACCTCGCCGGTGCGGGTGCGCGTGAAGAACGCCAGCGACATCTGCTGCAGGCGCCGGTAGACGGCGGCGCGGAGGTCGTGCATCACGTGCTGCCCGACGACGTTCGACAGGTACGTCTGCCAGACGTTGAACGCGGCCGTGACGATCGCGATCGCGATCATCGCCAGCACCAGCACGGTCAGTAGCGTGGTCTTGTGCTCGAAGATTCCCTGATCGAGGACGCCTCTCAGCAGGAACGGCTGCAGCATGCTGAGGCCGGCGGAGAAGACGATCATGCTCAGCACGACCGTGAGGCGGGCACGATAGGGCCGGAACAGCTGCAGGATCCGGCCGCGGTCTCGCTCGCGCGTCGGGTCCATCAGCGGGGGCGGCTTCTTGTCCGGACCCCTCATCGAGCGCATGGCACCGGGCCCAGCGCCATTCGCTGCTCCAAATCCGCGTCCGCCAAATGCACTCACGTCTATTTATGATGACGGGTCCGCACACGGAGCCCGCCGGCTTGCCCGGACCCCGGGCCGCTCGACCAGCGCGGCGGTGACGATCGCCGCGAACAGGAACGCCCCGGCCGAGACTGCCATCGCATCGTGCAGCCCCGACACGAACGCCCCTCGCGCGAGCAGCGTGCCGAGCAACGCGACGCCGACCGCGCCGCCCGCCTGACGCGCCGAGTTCAGCACGCCCGAGGCGATCCCCGCCCGCCTGGCCGGGGCGGCCTCGATGATCGCCGCGGTCGCCGCCGGCATCGTGAAGGCCATCCCGAAGCCGGCCGCGATCAGCGGCACGACCAGCAGGGCGTAGCTCGTCGAGCGGCCGGCCACGATCAGGCCGGCGAACCCGAGGCTGCCGCTCAGGAGCCCCACGAGCATCGGAACCCGTGGGCCGGTGCGGCCGGTCAGGCGGCCCGACAGCACCGAGGACAGCGCGACGAACACCCCTTCCGGCAGCAGCGCGAGCCCCGTCGCCAGCGCCGAGAAGCCGCGCACCTGCTGGAAGTAGAGGCTGAACGCGAAGAGCTGGCCATAGAAGCCAAGGTTGATCGCCAGGCCGACGATCGTGGCGCCCGAGAAGGTCCGGTTTTGAAACAGACCGAGCGGCAGCATCGGCTGGCGGGTGCGGGCCTCGGCCGCCACGAACAGCGCCGCGGCCGGAACGAACGCGATCAGCGAAGCGACCGTCACGGGCGATGTCCAGCCAGCCGCGCCGCCCTCGATCAGACCGACGGTCAGCAGCGTCAGCGAGGCGATGCCAAGCAGCTGTCCGGCCGCGTCGAAGCCGCCACCTTGCCGATCGCCGGCGACGCGAAGGTGGCGGTAGCCAAGCACCAGCGCGAAGATCCCGACCGGGACGTTGACGACGAACACGGCCCGCCAGCCGACCAGGCCGACCAGCACGCCGCCAACGATCGGCCCCGACGCGGCGCCGACGCCGGCGATCGCTCCCCAGGCGCCGACCGCTCGGGCGCGCGCGGACGGATCGCTGTAGGTCGCCCGCAGCAGCGCGAGCGAGCTCGGCACGAGCAGCGCCGCCCCAAGCCCCTGCACGGCTCTGGCGGCGATCAGCAGCGCCACCGATGGAGCCAGGGCGCACGCGCCCGAAGCGACGGTGAAGACGGCCAGGCCGGCGTCGAACACGCGGCGCGCGCCGAGCCGGTCGCCGAGCGACCCCGCCGACAGCAGCAGGCCCGCGAACGCGACCGTGTACGCGTCGACGACCCATTGCAGCGCGCTGACCCCGCCGCCGAGCTCTCGCCCGATCGATGGCAGCGCCACATTCACGATCGTGGCGTCGAGGATGACCATGAAGTAGCCGAGGCAGATTGCGAGGAGTGGGAGGTGTTTGCGCATCGCTTCAGTGTTGCCCGAGAACACTTCGGTCTCCGTCGAAACATGAGGCGGGTATCGTGTTGACCATGGACGGGGACACCGATATCGCGGCGATCGGGACGCTCGTGGCCGATCGCGCCCGGGTCGGGATCCTGCTCGCGTTGGGGGATGGACGCGCGCTTCCGGCGAGCGTCCTCGCCGACGAGGCCGGCGTCGCCGCCTCGACCGCCAGCGCGCATCTGTCGAAGCTGGTCCGCTTCGGATTGCTGACAGTCGAGCGCCACGGACGGCATCGCTACTACCGGTTGGCCGGACCCGAGGTGGCGGAGTTGATCGAGGCGCTGGCGCGGCTGGCGCCGGCCGCGCCGGTTCGGTCACTGCGCCAGGGGACGAAGGCGCAGGCCGTCCGTTACGCGCGAACGTGCTACGACCACTTGGCCGGCATGCTCGGAACCGGGCTCATGGCGGCGTTGCTCGAACGCGAGCTGCTCACGGGCGGCGACGGCGTGTTCGACCCGAGCAGCGCCACGGACGACCGCCTGTCCTCGCCCGGCTTCGACGTCGATTACCGGCTGACCGAGCGCGGGGTGGAGCAGCTCGGAGCGTTCGGAATCGACTTCAACTCGATGCCCACGCGACGACCGCTGATCCGTTACTGCGTCGATTGGAGCGAGCAGCGCCACCATCTCGCGGGGTCGCTCGGAGCCGCGCTCGCCGATCGGGTGTTCGAGCTCGGCTGGGCGAAGCGCGCCCCGCACAGCCGCGCGGTGCACCTCAATGACGACGGCTACGCCGGGCTCAGGGACACGTTTGGATTGGAGCTGGCCCGCCCAGCCCGGTAGCGCTTACCTTCGCTCGGAGAAGTACGCCGGCGGCAACAGCAGCGACCAAACTCGCTGCTGCGAGCGCTGATCGTCGCCCGCTCGGGCCTCAGCCCGCCGCGACGCCCCCGTAGCCTTCTCTCGCGGCAAGCCGACGCTGCGGCGAATCGACTTCAATTTCATCATGCAACCTCCTGCTGTTGCAGTTGTTGCTACCCAATATTGTATTTCGGCAAATCCAGGGATTTCCTGTACCGGTTAAAAAGCAACGCAGGGCCGGCTCGCCTAGCCACCCGGCCATGACCGCCACTCCCGCACTGCTCGTCGCTGCCGCCGGGGTCGGGCTCGGCCACGCGGTCCTGCCCGACCACTGGGTCCCGCTGGCGGTCGTCGGGCGCACCCAGCGTTATCCGCTGTCGAAGGTGGCACGGCTGTCGGCGCTCGCCGGCGTCGCCCACGTGCTCGTGTCCGTGATCCTCGGCGCCGTGATCGTCTTGATCGGGCTGGAGTTCCGTTCCACGATCGAGCACGCGCAGGACGACATCGTCGGTGGCCTCCTGATCGCGACCGGGCTGGCTTTCGTCGTGCTCGAGGCAGCCGGCCGGGGACACCAGCACTCGCACGAGCACGAGTCCGGCGAGCCCGGCCACTCACACGGCCCGATCGACACTCACGATCCCTCCACATCCCGCGCCGCGTCGCTCGCCGCCGTGATGGTCCCATTCGGCGCGGCAGCCTCGCCCGACCTCACGATCCTCCCCGTGTTCCTGGCGGCGGCCACGGTCGGGCCGAGCACTGCGGTCGGATCGGTCATCGTGTTCGCCGCCGTGACGATCGGCACGATCGTGCTGCTGACGCTGCTCGCTGCGGCGAGCGGCTACCAGGTCAAGGGCGACTGGCTCGACCGGTGGGGCAACCTGCTGACCGCCGTCGTCCTGGTCCTAATCGGCAGTCTGATCCTCGCGGGCGTCGTGTAGACCGGCAAGTCACCGCCCATCACAACAAATTCACGGGAGAACAGGACATACTCCTGGCGGTGGAGGGACGAGACGGTCACCCCCCGACCGCTCCGGTCACGGCATCGCGTGCACCGGTCCGCCCGCTCGTCCCCGACGTGCCGCTGGGCGGAAGCCCGTTCCCTCCGATCGCCGACTACGCGTTTCTCTCCGATTGCGAGACCGTGGCGCTCGTCGCTCCGAGCGGCAACGTCGAGTGGATGTGCCTGCCACGGGTCGACTCGCCGAGCGTGTTCGGCGCCATGCTCGACCGTGACGCCGGCTCCTTTCGCCTCGGCCCGCTTGGGATCCACGTCCCCGCCTCGCGACGCTACCTGCCGGGCACGATGGTCCTCGAGACGAGCTGGTGGACGGGTGGCGGCTGGATCATCGTCCGCGACGTGCTGCTGATAGGCGGCTGGCATCACGAGGACGAGCGCTCGCACACACACCGGCGGGCGCCGACCGACTACGACTCCGATCACGTGCTGCTGCGGACGGTGCGCTGCGTCAATGGCGAGGTCGAGGTGGCGCTCGTCTGCGATCCGGCCTTCGACTACGGCCGCAAGCCCGCGCACTGGGAATACCTGGGCTCTGGCTACCACGAGGGCGTTGCCCGTGCCGAGGGCAGCGCCGTCGAACTGAAGCTCAGGACCGACCTGCGGCTCGGGTTCGAGGGCGCTCGGGCGACGGCGCGGCACCGGATGAAGGAGGGCGAGCAGGTCTACTGCGCGTTGTCCTGGAGCGCGCACCCGCCGCCGCAGGACTTCGCGGAGGCCTACAGCCGGCTCGTCTGGACCGCCCACCACTGGCAACACTGGCTCGATGGGGGCAGCTTCCCGGATCACCCGTGGAGGAGCTTCCTGCAGCGGAGCGCCCTGACGCTGAAGGGCCTCACGTACGCGCCCACGGGGGCGCTGATCGCGGCCGCGACGACTTCGCTGCCCGAGTGCCCCCACGGCGAGCGCAACTGGGATTACCGCTACAGCTGGATCCGGGACTCGACGTTCATGCTGTGGGCGCTTTACTCGCTCGGCTTCGACTGGGAGGCGAACGACTACTTCTACTTCATCGCCGACGTCGCCGGCGGTGAGCATGACCTCCAGGTGTTGTACGGGGTCGACGGCGAGCGGGAGCTCACAGAGAAGGTGCTGGACTACCTCGGCGGCTATCAGGGGGCGCGACCCGTGAGGATCGGCAACGGCGCCTGCAAGCAGCATCAGCACGACGTCTGGGGCGCGCTGCTCGACTCGGTCTACCTCCACACGCGCTCTCGAGACTCGCTCGACGAGCGGGTATGGCTGCTGCTCAAGCGACAGGTTGAGGCCGCGATCGCCCACTGGCGGGAGCCCGATCGGGGCATCTGGGAGGTCCGGGGCGAGCCCAAGCACTTCACCTCCTCGAAGATCTTCTGCTGGGTGGCGTGCGATCGAGGATCGCGGCTCGCCGAGGTTCGCGAGGACTTCGAGCACGCGACCGCGTGGCGGGATGTCGCCGATGAGATCCACGCCGACGTCTGCCGAGCACGGCGTAGACGACCGGGGCGTGTTCGTCCAGCACTACGACACCACGGCGCTCGATGCCTCGCTGCTGCTGATGCCCCTGCTGCGCTTTTTGCCCCCCAGCGACGAACGGGTCCGCCGGACCGTGCTCGCGATCGCCGACGAGCTGACCGAGGACGGGCTCGTGCTGCGCTACCGGCCCGAGGAGACCGACGACGGACTGACCGGCCGGGAGGGGACGTTCTTCATCTGCACGTTCTGGCTGATCTCAGCTCTGGCAGAGATCAACGAGATCGACCAGGCCCGCGATCTATGCGAGCGAGCGCTCGGCTACGCGAGTCCGCTGGGCCTCTACGCCGAGGAGGTCGATCCGAGGACAGGGCGTCACCTCGGCAACTACCCGCAGGCGTTCACGCACCTCGCGTTGATCAACGCGGTGATGCACGTAATCCGGGCCGATCAGGAGATCGCGCTCCACCGCTCGCCGTGGGCTGAGGTCGACTGATCACGCCCGGGCGCCGGCGTGTTCCGGCTCGCCCGGCTGTTCGGCGCCCGCGTCCGGCCCCGCGCCGGCGGCCTGACGCCGCCGCGCGATCACGTCCCATGCCTCCAGGTCCGCCCCGCACTTCATGCACCGCCGGCGGTCGTCCACCTCGCCGCCACACTCCTTGTGCTCGAGCACGACGGGCGGCCCACCCGGCGCGGCGTGCTTATCGCCCCACTTCAGCAGGGCCACGATTATCGGCCACACATCGACGCCCTTGCGCGTGAGCCGGTACTCGTAGCGCGCCGGTCGCTCCTGGTACTGGACGCGCGACAGGATGCCCGAGTCGACGAGACGCTCGAGCCTGGTCTGCAGCACGTTCCGGGCGACGCCGAGCTCGCGCTGGAAGTCATCGAAGCGCCGGGTCCCGAGGAACGACTCGCGGAGGATGAGGATCGTCCACCGCTCCCCGATCAGCTCGAGCGTGCGGGCGATCGAGCAGTCCTGTCCGGCGTAGTCCGCGCGCAGCATGCCGACATCTTAGCCGCCCGAGTTGCATCAAGCAACCTAGTACGCTACGGTGCGTTTCGTGATGCAACCCACTCGTGCGAGGAGCCGCTGATGTCACGTCGCGCCAAGGTCACGCTCACGGTGTCGGTCGGGGTCTTCATGGCTTCGCTGGACCTGTTCATCGTGAACATTGCCTTCCCCGACATCCAGCGAGACTTTTCCGGGACCAGCCTCAGCACCCTCTCGTGGGTCCTGAACGCGTACGCGATCACGTTCGCGGCGCTGCTCGTTCCGGCTGGGCGCTGGGCCGACCGGGCGGGCCGTAAGCGAGCGTTCCAGTTCGGCCTGGCGTTGTTCAGCGCGGCGTCGGCGGCGTGTGCGCTCGCGCCGTCGGTGGCGTTCCTGATCGCGGCCCGGGCCGTCCAGGCCACCGGCGCCGCCTTTCTGCTCCCGACCTCGCTCGGCCTCCTGCTGCCCGAGTATCCGCCGGAGAAGCGTGGCGCCGCCGTCGGCATCTGGGCGGCCGTCGGCGGGGTCGCGGCGGCCGCGGGGCCGCCCATCGGCGGGCTGCTCGTCCAGGCGGGATGGCGCTGGGTGTTCATCGTCAACGTCCCGATCGGACTCGCGGCACTCGTGGCGGCGTCCGGGCTCCTGCGAGAGGTCCGCGACCGCGCGGGCGCTCGACCCGACGTGCTCGCCGCGGGCATGTTCACGGTCGCGATCGCGGCGCTCACGCTCGGCATCGTCGAGGGGACGAAGTGGGGCTGGACGAGCGCTCGGATCGTCGGGCTGTTCGGCTCAGCCGCGATCCTCGTCGCCGCCGTGGCGTTCCGCTGCGTCCGCCACCCGGCGCCGCTCGTCGAGCCGGTGATCGCCCGCACGCGCGCGATCGCGCTCGCAAATATCGGGGCGCTGCTGTTCTTCTGCGCCTTCGGCTCGCTCCTCCTCGGGAGCGTCCTGTTCCTCACCTCGGTCTGGCACGAGTCCGTGCTCGACGCCGGGCTGATGATCGCTCCCGGCCCGCTGATGGCGGCGACATTCGCGTTCCCCGGCGGGGTCCTGGGCCAGCGGTTCGGCCAACGCTACGTCGGCTTCGCCGGGGCCCTGCTGTTCGCGTCCGGAGGAATCTGGTTCCGCACCCACATGGGCGCGACCCCGGACTATGTCGGCGACATGCTCCCCGCGCAGCTGCTGGGCGGCGCCGGCGTGGGCCTGGTCCTCCCCACGCTGTCGGCCGCGGCGACTGGGCCGCTGCCGCCGGCGCGCTTCGCCACTGGAACTGCGGTGCTGGGGATGTCGCGCCAGCTCGGGTCGGCGCTCGGGGTGGCGATCCTCGTCGCGATCATCGGCCACCCGTCTCCCGATGAGCTGCTCGGAGCTTTCCGCGCCGGGTGGACGTTCCAGATCGCCGCGGCGCTCGCGGCCGGCGTCACGCTGCTCTCGGTCGGGCCGGTGCGCATCGGCAGCGCGACTGTCGACGAGCCGGTCGTCGTCGAGGCCGGGCCACGCGCGGCCGAAGAGGCGCTGGCAGCCTGAACGGCCCGAGGCGGCCCGGCCCTCTCGTTCGCTCGCTCCAGATAGTTGTGCGCTCAATCCTTTGCAGGACGCACGATTTGGTAGTACAATCGTTGCGGGATCAATATCGACGTTCGAGGACATGCACGAAGCCGCCGACAACATCAGGAGTAGTCCCCCAACTCCTGAGCTGACCGAGTCGGCAAGCAGCCCCGATCGAGACGCCCATCGCCTCCGCAACGGCCTGATCTGGACCGGCGCCCTCGCCCTCCTTCTCCTCGGTATCGGCCTAGCCGTCCCCGACTTGCGCGAGATCCTCGGTCGCGCCGCGGACGCTCAGATCGGTTGGCTCGTGCTCGGCGTCATCCTCGAGATCGCTTCGTGCCTCGGCTACGTCGCCGTCGTGCGCCTGGTTCTGCGCCGGGCGCCCGCTCGCGAGGCCAGGTGGCTCGCGTGGGCGGAGATGGCGTTCGGCGCCGTCGTGCCGGTCGGCGGCGCTGGCGGACTCGCGGTTGGCGCGTGGGCGATGCGGGCGTGGGGCGCCGCGTGGTCGCGCGTCGTCAACCGCTCGTTGGTGATCTTCCTGCTCACGAGCGCGGTGAACGCGGCCGTGCTCGGACTCGCGGGTCTCGGCGTGTGGCTGGGTCTGGGCAGCGATCGGACGGGGGTCGTGTACGGACTGGTGCCGGCAGTCCCGACGATCGCCGGCCTCGCTTTCTTCATGGCTCTGCCGCGGATCAGCAACCGACTGCCGACCCGGCGCACGCGCCGCATCGGCCCCCCCACCGAGCGGCTGGCGGGCTGGATCCGGGACACCGAGGAGATCGCTTTCCGGCCAAACCTCGGGGTGCTCGGCGCGATTGGATATCTGCTGTTCGACATCGCCGTCCTGTGGGCGTGCCTGCGGGCCGTCGGTGTGTCGGCGCCGATCCTGGCGGTCGTCGTCGGTTATCAAGTCGGGTACCTGGCGAACCTAGTCCCGATCCCGGGCGGGCTCGGGGTGCTCGAGGGCGGGCTGCTCGCCGCGCTGATTCTCTATGGGCTTCCGGCGGCGCCCACCGCGGCCGCCGTCGTGCTCTACCACGCGATCGCGCTGTGGGTCCCGACGCTCGGCGGGACGTACGGGTTCGCCAGGCTGCGTGGAAGTGTCGCCACCCGGACGGGCCTGAAGGTCCTCCCCGGAGCGGACGCGAAGTCGCCCTCCTCGCCGGAGTCGGGCGAGCTGGCCGCGTAGCCGTTACGCCGGCCGCAACCTCACGGGCATCGTCTTCAGCTGGTTGATGAACGGTGACTCGGCGAACGCCGGCCTCCCGGCGAGCTCGATCGCGGGGTAGCGGGCGAGCGTCTCCTCGAACAGGATCTTAAGCTCGAGACGCGCCAGCGCGGTACCGAGGCAGAAGTGCCGGCCGCCCGCGCCGAACGCCTGGTGGTCCGGGTTCCGGCGCACATCGAAGGTGTGGGGGTCGTCGAAGCGCGACTCGTCGCGGTTCGAGGAGACGTACCACATCACGACCTTCTCTCCCTTGCGGATCGGCTGACCGGCGATCTCGGTGTCGCGCGTGGCGGTTCGCCGGAAATGAGCGAACGCCGGGAACATCCGCAGACATTCCTCGACGGCGCCCGGAATCAGAGACGGATCGTCGAGCAGCAGCTGGCGCTGGTCGGGGTACTCGATCAGGGCCCTCACCCCGCTGCAATAGGTGGACTTGGTGCTGTCGTTGCCGGCCGCGACCAGCAGGAAGAACCCCATCACTATCTCGTGCTCCTCAAGCTGGTGACCGTCCACCTCTGCATGGACGAGGACGCTCGTGAGATCGTCTGTGGGGTGTTCGCGGCGCTCGGCGATCATCCGCTGGCAGCGGGCGAAGATCTCGGGGATGTCCTTCTCGACCACGGCCATGATCCCGTCGGGATTGAGATCGGGGTCGCCGGCGCCGAGGGCGGAGTTCATCAGCCCCGCCCACGCCGCGTCGTCTTCGGGAGGGATCCCCATGAAGCTGCCGATGACGCGCGAGACTGCCGGCTGCGCGACCTCGGTGACGAGATCGCACGTCTGACGGTCCCCCAGCCGGTCGAGTACGTCGACGACGATCGCGCGGATCGCGTCCTCGTGGGCGGCGATCCGTTTCGGCGTGAAGCCCGCTTGGAAGAGCATCTTCAGGCGATCGTGCTTCGGCGGATCCATCCCGATGAACATGGCGCGCATCAGCTCGAGCGGGAACACCGCCGTGACGGCAGTTACCCCGCCGAGCTCCGAGGAGAACGCCTGCCAGTCGAGGCTGACGCTCCGGATGTCATCGGCCTTTGTCACCGACCAGTACCCGGCTTCTTCCGGATACTCGCTGATCCGGGACGTCCAGTGGACGGGACACTCCGCGCGCAGCTGGCTGAATAGCTCGTGCGGCGGTCCGTCGAGCCAGAGCTCTCGCTCGCCGAGGAGCACGCCCTCCAGATCGCTGTTCGTCGTCGACACCCCGGACCTCCTAGTAACCGTGATCAGCGAATCAGCGGATCCTACTGGCTGGCCGGCCAACCTGGGATCCTCTTCCGCGAAGCTCCGATCCTTCCCACCGCCTCCCCGGACCCGCCACCAATAGGCTCCAGTTGCAAACCCGGGGAGAGGAGTGAGGCAAAGTGAAGATCCGCGCCGCGGTGCTCGAGAAGTTCGGCGAGCCGCTCAACGTCACCGAGGTCGACCTGGCGGAGCCGCGAGGCGGCGAGGTCCTCGTCCGCCTTCAGGCGTGCGGCGTGTGCCACACGGATATGTACACGGCCTCGGGCGCGGACCCGTCTGGTTACGCACCGACGGTGCTTGGCCACGAGGGCGCCGGCATCGTCGAGAAGACCGGCGAAGGCGTCACGAGCGTCTCTCCCGGTGACCTCGTGGTCACGCTGTTCTCGCCCCAGTGCCGCGAATGCGAGCACTGCCGCAGCCCCAAGACGAATCTGTGCCTGGCCATCCGCGAGCAGCAGAACCTCGGCTACCTCCCCGACGGCAGCACCCGGCTCTCGCGCGACGGCGATCCGATCCGCCACTTCATGGGCACGAGCACGTTCGCGCAGTACACCGTGATGCCCGAGATCGCGCTCGCGAAGGTCTCGCCGGAGGCCGAGCCCGACCACGCGTGTCTGTTCGCGTGCGGCCTGTCCACCGGCCTCGGCGCGGCGATCAACACCGCCAAGGTCGAGCCCGGCTCCACGTGCGTCGTGTTCGGCGCGGGGATGGTCGGCCTCGGCGCGGTCGCCGGCTGTCGCCTCCAGCAGGCGGATCGGATCATCTGCGTCGAAAGGTCGTTAGACCGCCTCGAGCTCGCGAGGGGCCAGGGGGCGACCGACACCTGGGTCGGCGGTCCGGACACCGTCGCCCGCGTGCTCGACGAAACGCGTGGCTTCGGCGCCGACTACACCTTTGAGGCGACCGGCCTGGTTCAGGTCATGCGCCAGGCCGTCGAGTCGGCTCGGATGGGATGGGGCCTGTGCACGATCGCCGGCGTCGCCGGGAGGGGCGAGACGCTCGAGGTCGTCCCTCGATACCTGATCACCGGCAGGCGCGTCTGTGGTTCCTCGTTCGGAGGCGTCAAGGGCCGCGATCGGGTGCCCGAGCTCGTCCAGCTCTATCTCGACGGGAAGGTCGACGTCGATCCCTTCATCTCGCACCGGATCGCCCTCGACGACGTCAACCACGGTTTCGAGCTGATGGAGCGCCAGGACGGGATCCGGAGCGTGATCGGCTTCGGCTGAGCTAGGGCTTCAGTCGCCGGCGCCGCTGCTGGATCCGGATCGCTGCGCCGATCGCCGCTCCGAGGAAGATCGCTCCGATGACGAACGGGCTGACGAGCAGCATCACGGCGACGCCCAGCATCGCGAGCCAGATCGCGGGCCGAAAGTCGCGCCAGTCGCCCCTCATCGCCTCACCTTATCCCCGATGGAAGAGCCGGAGCGATTCGAGCCGATGGCTGGCCCTGGCCAGGCTCCCGACGGTCTCGCGATGGGCCGAGTCCAGATGGCTCGCCAGCGCGATGAACACCTGGGCGGTCGTCAGGGCGTCGCCGAGCGCGTCGTGCGGACGATCTGCGGGCAGGCCAAGCGCCGACGCCAGCTCGCCCAGCGCCAGGTGCTGCAGCGGCCGGCCGTCGCGCTCGTGCAGCCAAAGGCGGCCAAGAACCTCGGTATCGACGAGCGGTCCGCGCAGGCGCACCCCATCCTGGCGTAGTGCCCGGCCGAGGAACGTCCGCTCGACCGCGGCCATGTGAACGACGAGAGCCCTGCCCGCGATCGCGTCCAGCAGCGTCTCGATCGCCTCATCCAGCGGTGGCGCCTGCTCCAGATCCAGGGCCCGGATACCGTGCACGCGGATCGAATCCTCGCTGATCTCGCCGCTCGGGCGGACGAGCTGATAGACCGCCTCGCCGAGGTGCACGCGGCCGTCATCGATCGGGATCGCGCCAAACGAGATGATCTCGTCCAGCCTCGGGTCCAGCCCCGTGAGCTCGAGGTCGAGCGCGCACCAACCGGCCTTCCGCCACGGGGTACGGCGTCCCGGAAGCGTCGCCCGGGCGTACGCGGATGCGGACTCGGTACGCGCGCGCAGGAGGGCGGTTGGCACGATCCTCACCAGGTTCCCACGTCGAGTTCGGCGGCGACGCGCTTCTGGATCGAGGCCACCGCGCGAAACGCCTCACGAAGATGGCTCCGCGTCAGTGAGCTGAGCGTCGCCGGGTTGACGTGGTCATCGAGTTCCGTGCCGGCCCGGAACTGCTCGGCCTGATGTCCGAGGCGCAGCGTCTCGATGAGGTCGAGCGCGTCCTCGAGCGTCTGCGCCTCGCCGGCGGGGAGCGTGCCCTCGGCGCCGGCGGCGCGTAGGCGTTCGGCCGTCGACGCGCTCGTCACCCCCGCGGCCATTCCGGCCCAGCGGGCGAGGTCGACGATCGGGAGGATGCCGCCGTGCTTGAGGTCGAGCTGACCCCGGTGCTCCCCCGTGTGCTCCACGACGAACCCTCGGAAGAAGCCGGTCGGCGGCCGGTAGGAGAGGGCGAACCGCGCCAGCATCCGCAGCAGCGCCGGATTCGTCGGCGCCAGGCGGAACGTGTCCGCCACCGGCGTACCGGTGTGCACTCCCCAGACCGGTCGGCTGTCGACGAGCAACGAGGTGAGGACGAGCGCCTTCTCTTGCGTCGGATCGGCAATCCAGCTCCGCGCCGCGTGCTGCCACGAATGCAGCGAACGAACGAATAGCTGATTCGACGCCGACGCGCCGTGGGCGTCTTGCACGAAGCCGCACTCCGCGAGCCCCGCCACCACTTCCTCGCCGAGCTTATGCAGATAGGGACGCACTTCGGGACCGTCTCCGTCCGGGAACCACGCAATGGCGCTGTCGATGTCCGAGTTGAGCACGGCCTCCCTCCGCGCCAGGCTGCCGAGAGCGAGCCACGCGAATTCCGTGGGCGGCTCACCGCCAGCCTCGAGCGCCAGCTCCAACAGGCGCCTGGTGAGCGCGTCGATCTCGACCGAGTAGATCGCGACGATGTTCGCGGAGTTGACTCGTGCTTCGTGCATGGCGACCACGCCCGGGCGAATATCGGCCGCGGCGGCCTTCAACTCGGCGAGGTTGCCCGCGCGGGCGATCCGCTGGCGCAGGAAGAAGGAAGACCGCGTCTCGATGGCGATCAGGTCGAGGTCCTCCAGAACCCCGAGGATCTCCCCCGTCCCGGAGACCACCGGGAGGTGGCGGAAGCCGCGGTCCAGCATTTCGAGCAGCACCTCGCCTCCGAGGCGATCCGGGCGGGCGGTGAATGCCGGCGCCGAGATCGCCGCCGACACCGGTGAATCGACCGACATCCCGTTGGCGACCACGCGCGTGCGCAGGTCCCGGTCGGTGAGGATCCCAAGCGTGCCGTCCCCGACTGGGACGACGAGCGAGGTCACGGCGGCGGCGGTCATCCTCTGCGCTGCCTCGCGGATTGGGGTGGCCGGCTCGCATACCACCGGAGCCGCCCTGATCAGGGAGCCGACGGCCCGGGTCGATGGGTCGCGGGGTGGCGATGGCCAGCTGGCGTAGAGCTCTGACTGTGCCTTGACCAGCGATCGCGCGACATATTTGAGCCCCGAAGGCGCCGACAGCAGGTCTCGTGCGATATCGCTCCCGAGCAGGTAGCAGAGGGTGTCCTCGGCCGCTCTCGCCTCGAACCCCGTTGGGAGGCCCGAGAGCATCGAGGCGTGACCGAACAGCTCGCCCTCTCCCAGCAGGTCCAGGACAAGGCCGGCATGGACGATCTCGACCGCGCCCGTGCGCACAACCCTCAGATGCTCGATCGGCTCCGCACCCTCGAGGAAGATCGACGTTCCGGCGCGATGGAACTCGACCTCGACGCTCGCCGCGATCCGTTCCACCTCGTCGACGTCGAGCCCGTCGAACGGCGGGTGCTCCCGAAGGAAGCGAGTGACCTCCGGTGGCGCCGAGGCGCCGTCGGTCAAACGCTCGCGGGCGGGGCTAGCCGCACCGCCGGACGCTGCGCGTCCTCCTTGATCATGTCCGAGCACTTCTCACCGATCATCATGGTTGTGATGCACGGGTTGATCGCCGGCAGCCACGGCAGTATGGAGCCGTCGGCGATGCGCAGGCCCTGCACCCCGCGTGCCCGCAGCCGTGGATCGACGACCGCGAGCGGATCGGAGTCCGGTCCCATGTGCGCCGTGCACGCTGGGTGATAGACGGTGTTGTGGGTCTTGTGCATGTAGTCGACGAGCTCGTCGTCGCTCTGTGCGTCGGGCCCCGGAGCGAGCTCCTCGCCGGCCCAGTCGGCCATCGCCGACTGGGAGACGATCTTCCGCGCGAGCCTGATCCCGAAAGTCATCACGCGCTCGTCGTGCCCCTCGGAGTCGGTGAAGTACCTCGGATCGACGCGGGCGCGGTCGCGGAAGTCGCGCGTGCGTAGCCGGACCGTCCCCCGCGAGCGGCCACGGCAGACGTTCGGCGTGAGACAGAACCCGTTCTCGGTCGTCGGATAGCCCCACCTCGCCGTGTTCATGTCGAACGGCACTGAGCCGTAGTGCATCATCAGGTCGGGGCGGTCGAGCCGCTCCATCGAGGTGGCGAACAGGCCGATCTCCCACCACTGGGTGGACTTGCGGACCATCGGCTTCTTCGCGTCCCACTGGACGATCCCCTCGACGTGGTCGTCGAGGTTCTCGCCCACGCCGGGCGAGTCCACGAGCGTCTCGATCCCGAACTCCTGAAGGTGCTCGCCGGGGCCAATCCCAGAAAGCATGAGGAGCTTGGGCGTATCGATCGCCCCGGCGCTGAGGACGACCTCGCGCCGAGCCCTGACGCTCGCGTGCGTGAGGAGGTCGGGCGTCAGGTACTCGACCGACGTCGCCCGGCCGCCTTCGATTCCGACGCGGTTGACCCAGCAGTGCGTCCGGATCTCGAGGTTCGGGCGCTTGCCGATGATCGGGTGCAGGTACGCGTGCGACGACGACATCCGCGTGTTGTCCGCGGCGGAGTTGATCTGGAACCAGCCGGCGCCGTTCGTGACCGTGAAGCCCTCGTTGAAACGCGACGTCGGCAGCCCGGCCTGCGCCGCGGCCTCCAGGACCGCGACCCCGCACGGGTCGTCGGGCGGGACGGTGCGGATGTTGACCGGGCCGTCGCGGCCGTGATGGTCGCCCGGACCGTCGTTGGTCTCGAGCCGCTTGATGAGCGGCCAGCACTCCGCCGAGCTCCATCCCTCACACCCGTTGGCGGCCCACTCGTCGAGGTCCTCCTTCGGGGTCCAGAACGCGATGCACGAGTTGTGCGAGGAGCACCCACCCAGTACCTTCGCGCGCGCGTGGCGAAGGAAGCTGTTGCCCTTCGCCTGAGGTTCGACCAGGTAGTCCCAGTCGTAGCCCGAATCGAGCAGGTACATCCAGTCCTCGAGCCTGAGCACGGCCGGGTCATCGACGTCCGAGGGGCCGGCCTCGATCAGGCACACGCTGACGTTCGGATCCTCGGAGAGCCGTGCAGCGACCACGCAGCCGGCTGTGCCGCCGCCGGCGATCACATAGTCGAATTCGCCTCCGTCGTTCATGGCACTGCGTCCCCTCGTGGCGCGGGGATCGAAGGTACCTGCGCTCGGTGCTCGGCCAGCACCTCCGCCGGCTTTTTGGCCTGAACCAGGAAGTAGTACAGCGTGCCGATGATCACAACGGCTCCGATGAACAAAACTGGCGACCACTGGAAGTACCAGTGCGGCGTCCCGACGGCGTTATAGACCGCGTTGCGCGGCCACGCGATGTTGATCGCGACCAGGGCGCCGTAGATCACGGCCAGGATGTTCACCGGAAGCCCCCAGCGCCCGAGCGAGAAGTACGGCCCGTGGTCGGGCTTGGGCCAGTCGCCGCGCAGACGCCGAACCAGCATGGGCCCGGTCACCCCAAGGTAAGCCATGTAGAACATGATGATTGCGATCCCGGTAATCACGAGGAACGCGCTCTGGTTGCCAACGTTGATCGCCAGCAGCACGATCGCAAGGATGCCGGTCACGAGGGCGGGAACGATCGGCACCTTGCGATGGCCCGAGACGCGTGCGACCTGCGAGCCGAACGGCAATTGGTTGTCGCGCGCCATCGAGAACAGCATGCGGATCGTCGCCGTCTGGACCGCCAGGCAACAGACGAAGATCGCGAGCGCCGTGTCCGCGAGGAACACGTTGCCCGTCGTGTTGCCGAACGCGCCCTTGATCACGTACGGGAGACCAAGCAGCCCGATGTTCTTGTTGGCGATGTTCTTGTTCGACATGATCCCAAGCAGGATCACGAGCCCGCCGATGATGGCGGCCGCGGCGATCGCGCGGATGATCGCCGGTGGTGCGTGCTTGCGGGGGTTGTTGGTCTCCTCGGCGAGCGTCCCCGCCGTGTCGAACCCGTACATCACGTACGCGCTCAGCAGCCCGCCGACGAGCAGCGCTCCGAAGTAGCCCCAGGGATGGCCGGCACCGTAGCCGTAGCTGTGGAAGATCACCGACGGTGGCTGGTGCAGGTGGAATAGCAAGAGGATGATCAGGATCGTCGATCCGACCAGCTCGGCGGCCACGCCGACGTTGTTGATCCGGGACATCAGCTTCACGCCGAGCATGTTGATCGTCGTGGTGATGGCGATGAGGGTCGTCCCGAGCAGGAGCGCGTTCTTCGCTCCGGCCTTGGTGAACGTCAGGCCGGCATTGGTCGAGGCGCCGAAGAACTGTAATTTCGTCGTGATCTGGGGCAGGACGACCTGCCAGTCGACCGCCACTGCGGCGATCGTCACGATCGCGCCGACGATGTATATCCAGCCCGTCATCCACGCGGTGAACCCGCTCGAGAGCTGCTTGGACCACTGGTAGACCGAGCCGGCGATCGGGTACTGGGCGGCGAGCTCCATGAAGCACAGCGCCACCAGGATCTGACCGCCAACCACGACCGGCCACGTCCACCAAACGCCCGGTCCGGCGTTGAGGTAGCCAGTTGCGAACAGCGCGGTAACGCCGGTGAGGATCGAGATGTAGCTGAAGCCGGCGGCGAACGACGAGAAGCTCCCCAGGGACCGATCCAGCTCCTGCTTGTAGCCGAAGCCCGCGAGCTCGCTACTGTCGGCCGCCTGCCCGGTCGGGCTCGGAGACTCTACGGTTGCCATCAATCAACCTCCCCGGTCCGCGCCACCAGCGCGGTTAGTCGAACACCACGGTCGGATCGCGCCCCGCGCGCGCAGCAACAATAACTCATTGACCGAAGCCTGATCGGCCTGTTATATATCAGTTGTCTAACTGTGTCAACGAGTCCGAGGGCGGCGAACCATGGCCACGGCCACCGCGCAGCAGATGTTCGTCGCGGGCGCCTGGCAACCCAGCGCCAGCGGCGAGACATTCGAGTCGATCAGCCCGGCAACCGGAGAGCTGATCGGCACCGTTCCCCAGGGTGATCGCGATGACGCCCGCCGGGCAATCGACGCCGCGCGCGACGCCGCGGACGGCTGGGAAAGGCTGACGGCGTTCGAACGTGCCGCGAAGATGAACGCGGTCGGCGACATCATCGAGAGCCGCCGTGACGAGCTCGCGCGCACGCTGACGCTCGATCAGGGCAAGCCGCTGCGCGCCGAGGCCTACGACGAGGTCGACGAGCTCGTCGAGTACTGGCGCATGGCGGCCGAAGACGCCAAGCGGCTCGGCGGTGAGCTGCCCAACTCGTTCTCACCGGGCAAGCGCGTGATGCTCGTCCGCAGGGCCCGCGGGGTCGTAGCCGTGATCAGTCCCTGGAACTGGCCGTACACGATGCCGGCTGAGCTCGTTGCCCCCGCGCTGGCCTGCGGCAACGCCGTCGTGTGGACGCCGGCGCCGTCGACCGCGGTTTGCGCGGTCGCGCTCGCCCAGTGCATCGCCGACGCCGACCTGCCGCCCGGAGTGTTCAACCTCGTCACCGGCCCCGGTCCGGTGGTCGGCGATGAGATCGCCCGCAACCCCGGGACCGACGGCGTCGCCTTCATCGGCTCGACAGCGACCGGCCGGCTCGTCGCTCAGGCTGCCGCCGGCAAGGCGGCGCTGCTCGAGATGGGCGGCAACGGCCCGCTCGTGGTGATGGACGACGCCGACCTCGAGGCGGCGGCCGACGCCGCCCTGACCGCCTGCTACCTGTGCGCCGGCCAGAGCTGCACCGCGGGCGAGCGGCTGCTCGTCCACGCCGCGGTCAAGGAGGAGTTCGTCGAGTTGCTCGCGCGGCGGGTGACCGAGCGGATTCTGCTCGGCGACCCGTTCGACGACGGCACCACGATGGGGCCCCTCAACAACGAACCGGTCGCCGCCAAGATGGACGAGCACGTCGCCGACGCCGTCGAGCGCGGCGCGAGCGTCGTCAACGGCGGCTCGCGGGCGAGCGGCTATCCGACGTCGCTCTACTGGGAGCCGACCGTGCTCGCCGACGTTCCTGCTGACGCCCGCGTCGCCGTCGAGGAGACCTTCGGGCCGATCGCCCCGGTGGTCACGATCCGTTCGCTCGACGAGGCGATCTCGCTCGCCAACTCATCGCCCTACGGCCTCCTCGCGGCGATCTTCACCGGCGATCTCGCCGACGGACTCCTATTCGCCGACGAGGTCCGAACCGGCTGGGTCAACATCAACGAGTCGAGCAACTACTGGGAGGCCCACCTCCCGTTCGGCGGCCGCGCGGGGACCGACAGCGGGATCGGAAAGGTCGGCGGCGCGCACGTCATGCACTCGTTCACCGAGCTGCAGACCGTCGTGCTCACCCCTCCCAGCCGCGCCACATGACCTCGCCGGCAGACGAGGCGGATCACGCCGCCCGTCTGCTCGCGGCCGTATTCGAGCGCTCGCCGCGCACGGTCACCGAGCTCGCCGACATCATCGGCATACCCGCGATCGAGGTGGCGCCGCTGCTCGACGCGCTCGAGCGCCACAACCTCGCGACCAGGGATTCGACCGGGGCGGTCCGTCCGGGAACGGCGGCACTGCGGTTCGCGCGCTCGGGAATTGGCCGCGAGGACCTCGTCGAGCTGGCCCAGCCGAGCATGCGACGGCTCGCCGACGAGAGCGGCGAGACCGTGAACCTGATCCTGCCGCGCCCCGCCGGGACCGAGGCGATCGCCCAGGTCGACGGCCGACACCTGCTCGGATCGACGAACTGGATCGGGCGGGAGCTGGGGCTCCATTGCACGGCGGCGGGCAAGGTGTTCCTGGCCTTCGGGGTGGCGCAGCTGCCCGCGGGTGAGCTCGCGCCGCTGACCCCGGCGACGGTGATCGACCGCGAGCAGCTCGACCGTGAGTTGGACCAGATCCGCGAGCAGGGATTCGGAGTGATCGTCGACGAGCTCGAGCCGGGATTGTCCGCAGTGGGCGCCCCGATCCGCGACCGCGGCGGCGAGGTGATCGCCGCGCTCACCGCCGCCGGCGCGTCGCTCCGGCTCGGTCCACAGCGGCTCAGGGTGTTGGGGCGCGTCGCGCTAGAGCAGGCGCACGTCGTCTCCACCCGGCTAGGCCACGACGCGCCGCTCGAGGAGTATTTGACCGCCTAGATGACTGATTCCTTTTGCCGCACCCACGGATGGCGCGCACGACAATTCGGAATCAGCCCTCTAGAGCACGGCGCGGATCTCGCGCTCGAACGTGGCCACGTGCTCGGCGACGATGTCGCGGGCGCCGCTGGCGTCCCCGTCGGCGATCGCCCGCAGCATGTCATCGTGCTCGTGTACCCGCGCGAACAGGTGCGGGAGGCGGTCGAGGACGAGATGCCAGATCCGCAGCGACAGGTTGAAGTAGCGGCCGAGCGTCTCTTCGAGATACGGGTTGCCGGCGCAGCGGTAGACGAACCGGTGCACGCGCGCGTCGAGCGCCATCAGCCCGACCGCGTCCTCGCTTCCCTGGCTGCTCGCCAGCTCAACGAGCAGCTCGTCGAGCTCCGCACGCTGCGCGTCGGTGATCCGCTGTGCCGCGCGGTAGGCGGCGTGTCCCTCGAGCTGGACGCGAACATCGGAGATGTGCGCGAGATCGGTGATGTTGATCTCGGACGCGAACGTCCCGCGGCGCGGAAACACCGTGACCAGATTCTCGAGCGCCAGCCGCTTGATGGCCTCGCGCACCGGGGTGCGACCCATCTCGAGTTCTTGCCCGAGCATGTCCTCGTCGATCGGTGCGCCCGGCGCGATCCGCAGTGTCACGAGCCGGTCGCGCAGCTCGACATACGCTCGGTCCGCGAGCAGCTCACGCGGGCCCCGCTCCGGCCCCGCCGGCCGCTCATCCGGATCCAGCGCCACCGCAAGTCTCCCCACAACGCCGGTTGACAGGCCAGCGCCACCGCAGTGCTTCCGACTCCCCCGTTTGACCGACCCAACACAGTGCTGATATATGAGTCGTCACATTAGAAGTGTAAACCCGCCTGCCAACATCGGCCCTGGAAGCGTGCGATGACAGCCACATCGGGCACCCAACAAGCCGAGCTCGTCAGCGCCCGGATCGCGGCCGGGGAGGCGACGCTGGCGCGGAAGATCGTCGCCGAGGTCGCGCGCCACACCCCCGTCCTCAGCTCCCGCAGCCTGTCCGAGCACTGCGGCGGCCACGTGCTGCTCAAGGCCGAAAACCTCCAGCGGACCGGGTCGTTCAAGCTCCGCGGCGCCTTCCACAAGATCTCGCGGCTCGAGCAGCCACGCGGGGTGGTGGCGGGGAGCGCCGGCAACCACGGACAGTCGGTCGCCTACGCCGCCCGCGATCGCGGGATCCCGTGTGAGGTGTTCATGCCGCGCGAGGCGCCGGTCGCCAAGGTGGCCGCCGTCGAGGCGTTCGGCGGCACCGTCAATCTCGCCGGTGACTCGGTCGACGAATGCGTGGCGGCTGCGCGCGAGCGCGCCGCCGAGACCGGCGCCACGTTCGTCCATCCGTTCGATGATCCGGACGTGATCCTCGGCCAGGCGACGCTCGGCCTCGAGCTGCTCGACGACGTCTCCGACCTGGCCGCGATCATCGTTCCCGTCGGTGGCGGCGGGTTGATCTCGGGCGTCGCGGTCTCGGTCAAGTCGGCCCATCCCGACGTGCGGGTGATCGGGGTCCAGGTCGACGCCTGCGCCCCGTTCCCGGCGTCGCTCGCGGCTCACACCCCGCTCCCGTGCGCCGCGCTGCCGACGATCGCCGACGGGATCGCGATCAAGAAACCGGGTGAGATCACTTTGCCGCTGGTCGAGCGCTGGGTCGATCAAATGGTCGTCGTCCGCGAGGACGACATCGGCGACGCGATGGTGTGGCTGATGGAACGCGCCAAGCTGGTCGTCGAGGGCGGTGGCGCCACCGGGGTGGCCGCGCTGCTGTCGGGCGAGGTCGCGCCGGCGAGGACCGGGTCGACCGTGATCGTGCTCTCGGGTGGCAACGTCGACGCCGGGCTGCTCGCCGCGATCGCCCACCGCCACGAGACGACCGCGGGGCGCCGGCTGCGGCTGTTCACGCGCATCTCCGATCGTCCCGGCGGCCTCGCGGCGTTGCTGACGCAGATCGCGGAGGCCGGCGGCAACGTCGTCCACGCCGATCACGTGCGCGAGGCGGTCCCGCTCCACGTCCGCGAGACCGGGGTCGAGATCGCGCTCGAGACCCGTGGGTCCGAGCACGGCGAGGCGATCGTCGCCGCGCTGACCGAGGCGGGCTACGACGTGCGATTGCTGTAGCTCTAGTCGCCCAGCTCGGCCCGCCGGCGTACCACGAACTCCTCGAGCTCGGCACGAATCCCGTCGTCGAGCGGCGGCTGCTCGTAGTTCTCTAGCGTGGCTCGCCAGATCTCCGCCGCGCGGGCGGTCGCGTCGCGGCTGCCGCGCTTGGTCCAGCGATCGAAGTTCTCGGTCGAGGACAGCAGCGGGCGGTAGAAGCACTCGCGGAAGCGCTCGAGCGTGTGCGCCGCGCCGAGGAAGTGGCCACCGGCGCCCACCTCGACGTGAGCGTCGAACGCCAGCGACGCCTCGTCGACCTCCAGCGGCGTGAACTCATGGCGGAGCTCCCGCAGCAGCTCGACGTCGACGATGAACTTCTCGTAGCACGACACGAGGCCGCCCTCGAGCCAGCCGGCCGAGTGCATCACGAAGTTCGCGCCGGCCAGGAATGTCGGCAGGAACGTCATCAGCGACTCATACGCCGCCTGCGCGTCGACGGTCTGCGAGGCGTTCAGGGCGCCGCCGCCGCGCCACGGAAGCCCGAACCGGCGAGCGATCTGCCCCGTGCATAGCACCCCGATCCCGGACTCCGGCGTTCCGAATGACGGCGAGCCCGACTGCATGTCGGTGTTCGACAAGAACGACCCGAACACCACGGGGCACCCCGGCCGGAGCAGCTGCGCCAGCGCGATCCCGGCCAGCGCCTCGGCCATCTGCTGGACCAGCGTCGCCGGCAGCGAGACGGGCGACATCGCCCCCATCAGGAGGAACGGTGTGATCACCACGGCCTGGTTGGCGCGGACGTACTCGAACATCGCCGCCAGCATGCGGTCGTCGTAGCGGAGCGGCGAATTGACATTGATCAGCGAGATCGAGACGGGCGCCCGCTCGATCGCCTCGCGCCCGCCGAACAGGATCTCCCCCATCCGGATCGTGTCGGCGGCGTTCGGGCCGGAGGTGACCGAGCCCATGTAGGGCTTGTCCGACAGCGTCTGCAGGGCGAACACCATGTCGAGGTGGCGCGAGTCGAGCGGGCGGTCCTCGGGTTCGCAGATCGTCCCCCCGGGCGAGTCGAGCTCGGGGAAGGCCTGCGCGAGCCGGACGAGGTTCTCGAAGTCGGCCATCTTCGCGTCGCGCCTGATGTCCCCCTCACGGATGAACGGGCACCCGTACACCGGGGCGAACACCATGTTCTCCCCGCCGATGTGCGCCGTCATCTCCGGGTTGCGCGCCTGGAGCTCGAACTCGCGCGGCGCCTTCGCGACCTGCTCGAGGATGAACTCCGGGTCGAACCGGACCCGATTCTCTTCCTCGACGATCTGTCCCGCATCGCGCAACAGCTCGACCGCCTCCGGGAGGAGGAACTCGATTCCGAGCTCGGTGACGATCCGTCGCCATCCACGGTCGAGGACGTCCATCGCCTCTTCGCTGAGGATCTCGTAGCGCGGCATGGCGTTGACGAACAAGCTGGCCTCCTCGTGTTGGACGGGACTCGCGCTCTGGGGCCTTGACCTCACGGCCGCCGGCCGTAATATAACCGGCGTGGAACAAGAGTTCCAAGTTCTTCCCAGCCACGGCACCGCGGCCGTCGACCGGGGCGCCGAGCTGCTCGTCCGCGTGCTCGAGAGCGACAAGCCGGTCGCGCTCAGCGAGCTCGCGACCGCGAGCGGAATTCCCAAGAGCACCGCCTCGAGGCTCGTGAGCGCGCTAGAGCGCCGGGGCCTGATCGAGCAGGACGGTCAGCGCGGCCGCCTTCGCCCCGGCCCGGCAATCCTCCGCGTCGCGGAGCGGAGCATGCTCGAGCGCAGCCTCGTCGAGTTGGCCCGCCCGTCGCTCGACGCGCTCGCCGAGGCCAGTGGCGAGACGATCAACCTCGCCGTCCCGGCCCGGGCAGGCGTCGAGCACATCGCGCAGGTCGACAGCCACCACTTCCTCGGCACCGGCCAGTGGCTCGGGCAAACCATCGACTACCACTGCACCGCGGTCGGCAAGGTGTTCATGGCGTTCGGGCGCGCGCCGATCCCGCCCCAGCCGCTGACCAGGTACGCCCCCGACACGATCACCGACCCCGATCGCCTCCAAGCCGAGCTCGGGGCCGTCCGCCAACACGAGTACGCCACGGCAGTCGACGAGCTCGAATCGGGGCTGGCCGCGATGGCCGCGCCCGTCCGCGGCGCTCAGGGTCAGGTGGTCGGGTCGCTCAGCATCACCGGACCGACAGTCCGTATGACGCCGCAGCGCATCCAGGAGCTGCGACCGATCCTGATCGGAGAGGCAGGCACGCTCAGTCGCCGACTCGGCCATCGCGAGGAAGGAGAACACGCCGCATGACCAACGAAGAGATCCTGCAACTGCTCTATGACGAGACGCTCGTCGGTAACGCGCCTGTCGTCAGCGATGCCGTCAACGAGGGGTTGGAGCAGGGCCTCGAGCCCGAGCGCATGCTCTACGACGCCTTGATCCCGTCGCTGGAAGAGGTGGGTGCGCGCTTCGAGCGCGGTGACTATTTCGTGCCCGAGATGCTGATCGCGGCGCGCGCGATGCAGGGCGCGCTCGACATTCTGCGGCCACTGCTCGCCGAGACCGGCATCGCGCAGGTCGGGACATTCCTGATGGGAACGGTCAAGGGCGACGTCCACGACATCGGCAAGAACCTCTGCAACATCATGCTCGAGGGGGCGGGCTTCACCGTGATCGACCTCGGCGTCAACGTCCCCCCGGAGAAGTTCGTGGAGCAGATCGAGGAGCACAACCCGGACATCGTCGGGTTCTCCGCCTTCCTGACGACGACCATGCCGATGTTCAAGGCGAACATCAACGCGCTCGAGAAGGCCGGCGTCCGCGACAAGGTGATCGTGATGGTCGGCGGCGCGCCGGTGACCCAGGAGTACGCCGATGCCGTCGGCGCGGACGGCTATTCGGCCGACGCGTCCTCGGCGGTCAAGAAAGCCAAGGAGTTGATCGAGTTTCGCCGGGAGAAGGTCCCCGCGTGAGCCGCACGACGGCAGCGGGCGTTCTCGCGCGGCTCGAGCACGTGGTCAAGGGCCCAATCTGGGGCTGCCAGATGTGCGGCCAGTGCGTGCTGCACGACACCGGCCTGACGTGCCCGATGACCTGCCCGAAGACGTTGCGCAACGGGCCCTGCGGCGGCGTCCGCCCCGACGGGCACTGCGAGGTCAAGCCCGAGATGCGGTGCGTGTGGCTCAAGGCCTACGAACGCTCTGAGCGGCTGCCACTGTGGCGCGGTCACATCGACAACCTGCGCCCTCCCGTCGATAACGGACTCAAGGGGACGTCCTCGTGGATCAACTTGATCACCGGCCGCGACCGCCAGGTCCCGTCCGGATGGGCGGCGCGCGCGGATGTCGAATCTTGAGCGCAAGCTCGGCGCCCGCGAGTTCGTCGTAACGGCCGAGCTGCCCGTGATCGACGGCGGCGGCCACGCCGAGATCCAGTTCCAGCTCGAGTTCATGCGTCCGTTCGTCGACGCGTACAACGCCACCGACAACCCGTCGGCCCACGCGCACTGTTCGCCGCTGGCGGTTTCGATCGGGCTGCTCGAGTGCGGCGCGGAGCCGGTGATGCAGCTGACGTGCCGCGATCGCAACCGGCTGGCGCTCGAGTCCGAGCTGACGGGCGCCGCGATGTTCGGGATCGAGAACATCTGTTGTCTCACCGGCGACGACGTCACGGCGGGCGACGAGCCCGAGGCGCGCCGGGTGTTCGACCTCGACGCGCCACAGCTGCTGGCTCTCGCTCGGGTCCTCGAGAGCGGGCGGTATCTGTCGGGCCGCGAGCTCGATCCGGCTCCGCACTTCCTGCTCGGCGCGGTCGAGAACCCCGGGGCGCCACCGTTCGAGTACCGCGTCCGCCGCGCCGCCAAGAAGGCGATGGCCGGCGCCCGGTTCCTACAGCTTCAGATCTGCTACCGGCCCGAGCTGCTGGAGCGGTTCATGCGCGCCGCCGCCGATACCGGCGTGAGCGAGCGGATCGCCTTGATTCCGTCGATCTGCATCCTGCGCACGGTCGGCGGCATGCGGTTTGTCGCCACCAAGGTTCCGGGGATCGACGTCCCGCCGGAGACGATCGCTCGCGTCGAGCAGGCCAAGGACGCCGAGGCCGAGTGCTTCGAGATCGCCTACGAGCTCGCGACCCACGCGCTCTCCCAGCCGGGCGTCGCAGGCCTTCACTTCATCTCATTCCGCAAGGACGCGGGCATCGCCAAGCTGTGCAAACGCCTGGGCATCCCGCCCCGAATTGAAAGGGATTCCAATGGATACAGTGCTTCGCTCGCGGTCTAGCACGGTTACGATCGGCGCCGATCGCCCGTTTTGCATCATCGGCGAGCGCATCAACCCGACCGGCCGCAAGGCATTCGCCGAGCAGCTGCGCGACCGGGACCTCTCGACCGTCACGGTCGATGCGACGGCCCAGGTCCAGGCCGGCGCCGACGTGCTCGACGTCAACGCCGGGATCCCGCTCGTGGACGAGCCCGATCTGCTCAAGGCGATGCTGCGCACGGTCCAGGATGCCGTCGACGTGCCGATCTGCATCGACTCTTCGGTGATCTCCGCGCTCGAGGCGGGGTTGTCCGTCTACGAGGGCCGGGCCCTCGTCAACTCGGTGACCGCCGAGGACGAGCGGCTCGAGGAGATCCTGCCGCTGGTGGCCCGCTACGGCGCAGCCGTGATCGGGCTGGCGAACGATGAGACGGGGATCCCGGAGACCCCGGAGAAGCGGCTGGAATGCGCGCGGGTGATCGTCGGCGCGGCCGGCGACTACGGGATCGCCCCCGAGGATGTGATCATCGATCCGCTGGCGATGACCGTCGGCGCCGACACCGAGGCGGTCAGCACGACGCTCGCCACGATCAGCCTGATCCGCGACGAGCTCGGCGTGAACATGTGCCTGGGCGCGTCGAACGTGTCCTTCGGCCTCCCCCAGCGCCACGTCTTGAACGCGTCGTTCCTGCCGATGGCGATGGCCGCGGGCCTGACGAGCGCGATCATGTCGACGGCCGAGGTGTGCGTCCAGTCCGTGAGGGCGGCGGACCTGCTTCTCGGCCACGACGCGTGGGGGGCGAGCTGGATCGCCGCGCACCGGGCGCGTCAGGCCGCCTTGCAACAGGAGGCGACCGCCGCTCCGTGAGCACGCCGTCGCCGCAGCGAAGAGCGGTTCGGGAAGAGGTCGAGTCGCAACCCTCCGACGGCGCCGGCCGGGTCCGGCTTCGTTTTCTCCCCGACGGCGCCGAGGTTCGCGTGCCCACCGGCACGCCGATCTTCGACGCCGCGAGCTGGAACGGGATTGCGATCGACTCGACCTGCGGCGGGCACGGAACGTGCAAGAAGTGCAAGGTCCGCATCGTTTCCGGTGACGTGCCGGTGGGAGCGGTCGATCCGCGCGCGTTCACCACTGACGAGCTGCGCGAGGGTTGGCGCCTGGCCTGCCGCGCCGGGGCGCGCGGCGATCTCGTCGTCGAAGTGCCGCCGCTCCAGACCCGGCCGAAGGCCGCGCTCGCCGGCGTCGGCCGCCACGTCATCCTCCGCCCGTCCGTGCAGAAGCGCTACCTGGTGCTGGAGGAGCCCACGCTCGAGGACCAGCGGTCCGATCTGCAGCGCGTACTCGACGCGATCGACGACCTCGAGCCCGAAGCGACGATCGAACTGCTGCGGACGCTGGGGACGACGCTGCGCAGCTCCGGGTTCGACGTCACCGCGGTCGTCTGCGACGAGGAGCTGATCGACGTCGAGCCGGGCGACACGACCGCTCGGCGGTTTGCGATCGCGTTCGACCTGGGCACCACGACGGTGGTGGCGACGCTGCTCGACCTCGACAGCGGCCAGCCCGCCGCGGTCGCGTCGATGCTGAACCGCCAGCAGCCCTACGGCGCCGACGTGATCACGCGGATCTCGGCGACGATGCTCGACGATAACGCGCTTGGAGCGCTCCGCGACCGCGCCCACGAGACGCTCGCATCGCTGACGGCCGAGGTCTGCGCCGGCGGCGATGTCGACCCGCGCGAGGTCTACGAGATCACGGTCTGCGGCAACGTCACCATGATGCAGCTGGCGCTGGGGATCGATCCCGAGCCCCTGTCGATGGCGCCGTTCACGGTCTCCACCCACACCTTCCCGCCGGCGCGGGCGCTCGAATTTGGGGTCGAGATCCACCCACGCGCGCCGGCGTTCGTGTTTCCCTCGCTCGGCGCCTACGTCGGCGGCGACATCGTCGCCGGCATGCTCGCGACCGGCCTCACGCGCGACCGGAGGCTGCGGCTGTTCATCGACGTCGGGACGAACAGCGAGATCGCGCTCGGCTCGGCCGAGCGGGTGCTCGCCACGGCGGCGCCGGCGGGTCCGGCGTTCGAGGCCGCGCAGATCAAGTGCGGGATGCGCGCCGCCGACGGCGCAATCGAAGGAGTCAAGGTCGACGGTGATGAGCTGGCGCTCGAGGTGATCGGCGATGTCGAGCCGATCGGGATGTGCGGCTCGGGGCTCGTCGACGCCGTCGCCGAGCTCGTCCATAGCGGGATCCTCGATCACTCCGGTCGGTTCATCCCCAACGAGCAGGCGGCCGAGCTCCACCCCGGTCTCGCCGACCGTCTGACGCTGATCGGCAAGGAGCGGGTGTTCGTCCTGCACTGGCGGGGGGACGATCCCGAGGCCTCGGTATTCCTCTCCCAGCGCGACGTGCGCGAGCTCCAGTTCGCCAAGGCCTCGATCGCGACCGGCTGGAACATCCTCATGCGAGAGCTCGGGGTCGACGCCGGGGAGATCGCCCAGGTGCTGCTCGCGGGCAGTTTCGGCGCCTACCTGACGCCGCTCAGCGCGGTGCGAATCGGGCTCGTGCCGGACCTCGCGCTGCCCAGGATCGTGTCGGCCGGAAACGTCGCCGGCGAGGGAGCGAAGATCGCGGCCCTCTCTCTCCGCGAGCGCGCCGAGGCCTACTCGATCCTCCGCGAGGTCGAGTATGTGGAGCTGTCGGGCCGCGCCGATTTCAACGACATGTTCATCGACCAGCTCTCGTTCCCGGGATGAGCGAGCCCGCGGCCGCCGTCATCGCTTGTGGTGCCCTCGCCGTCGAGGTGCAGATGATCGCGCGCCGGCGGGGGTGGACGGTCGACGTCCACCCGCTGCCGGCGCTGCTCCACAACCGGCCCGAGCGGATCGCGCCGGCGCTCGAGCTCCAGCTGCGCCGGCTCCGCGATCGCTATGACACGCTCGCCGTCGCCTACGGCGACTGCGGAAGCTACGGAGCGATCGACGAGGTGCTTGAGCGCGCCGGTGTGTCGCGCCTTTCCGGCGATCACTGCTACGACGTATTTGCGCGCAGTGAGGTGCGCGATGCCCTTGCGCAGGAGCCCGGAACGTATTTCCTGACCGACTTCCTCGCTCGGACGTTCGAGCACACGGTTGTCCGTGAACTCGGCCTGGACCGTCACCCCTCGCTCCGGGATATGTATTTCGGCAACTACCGGCGCGTGGTCTGGCTGGCCCAACGGCCGACGGCCGCGACCCGCGCGGCCGCGGAGCGCGCCGCGGCGCGGATCGGCCTCCCGCTCGAGGTCCGGGAGGTCGGAAACGCTGGGCTCGAGTCGCAGCTCGAGCAGCTCCTCCCCATTTGAGTTGCACGATCGATCCCGGCCGGAGGGATCGCGATCCCGGGAGCGAAAGGCGGGTGCGTTGGCGAGACCCGAGGAGTTAGTCATGAGCGACTTCGAAAGACCCGGCACAGCGATCGAGGAAACGACCAAGCAGCGGCCCAGTGGTTCGCGCTTCTCAGAACTCGGCGACCGCCTGACGCGCGCCTTCGGCGGCTTCGACCGCACCCGGGCCGAGTTGCCCGCGTGGGAGTCCGGGGAAAACCTCGACTACCTGAACGACGGCGAAACCGCCGCGTGGCCCGCCCCCGAAACGCGCTTCCCGGTCGTCCGCACGGGCTATGACTGCGCCGCCGTGGACCAGCAGCTCGCCGAGATCGAGCGCGAGCTGTACGAGCTCAAGGCAAGCCGCTCCCCGTCCGCCGCCGTCTCGGCCGAGATCGATCGGATCGGCGAGCAGACGGCCGCGATCCTGCAAACCGCCTACGAGCAGGCAGCTGAGATCACGCGAGGCGCCAGGGAGCAGGCCGACAAGTGCGTCGTCGACGCCGCCTCGAACGCGGTTGCGATCACGGAGGAGGCAAACCGGCGCCTCGGCGAGCTCGACCGCGAGACGGATTCGGTCTGGCAGGAGCGCGCACGGTTGATCGACGACGCCCGCGGCGTCGCCACGGCGTTGTTGTCGCTCGCCGAGGACGCGGCCGAGCGGTTCCCGGCTGAGACGGTGAAGGGCGGGCGGGAGACTCCGGCGCCGGTCCCGGGCGAGCTCGGCGAGAGTCGGGCGGCCGAGCCACCGGAAGCGTTCACCCCTCCGCCAACGGGTCCGCTCCAGCCAGAGTCGCAGGACAGCTGACTCGGCCTACCTGCGCCAGGATCGCCCTGGCGGAGCGGCGGATGTCGTCCTCGGTCGTGCGCCAGTTGCACACCGAGATCCGCATCGCGGGCTCACCCTCCCATTCCGTGCCACTCATCCAGCACGTGCCCTCGCGCTGAACGGTATCGATGACCTCGTCGGTGATGTTCGCGCCATGGCAAGCGAAGCGGACCAGCACCTGGTTGAGGACTACGTCGTTGAGAAGCGTGACCCGGGGGTCGCGCGCCAGCTTCTCGGCCATGAGCCGCGCGCAGCGACAGCAGCGCTCGACCAGCGCGGCGACCCCGCCGCGCCCCAGCTCGCGGAGCGCGGCGTAGACGACGAAGCCGCGGGCTCGACGCGAGAACTCGGGTACCCATTCGGCCGGGTGGCGCTCGTCGTGTTGCGGCCCAGGTATGTACTCCGCGCCGGCGAACGAGTTCATCGCGGCGGCGTGAGCGGTCCGGTCGCGGACGATCGCGACGCCGCAGTCGTACGGCACGTTGAGCCACTTGTGCGCGTCGGTGGCCCAGGAGTCGGCCTCGGCAACGCCGTCGACCAGCCCTCGCAGCTTCGGGCTCGCGGCCGCCCACATCCCGAACGCGCCGTCCACGTGACACCAGGCACCGTGCTCGCGCGCGAGGCGCGCGACCGCGGGCATTGCGTCGATTGCGCCGGTGTTCACCTCTCCTACCTGGGCGACGACGATCGCCGGTCCATCGCCGGAAGACAGCCCGCGCGCGAGCTCGGACGCCCGCGTGCGACCCTGCTCGTCGGCCGCCACGAGCTCCACACGACGGCTGCCCAGCCCGAGCATCCGCAACGCCGCGAAGACCGTCGTGTGCGCCTTAGCGCCAACGAAGACGCGAATCGGTGGGGCACCGAACAGGCCGTCGGCCTCGACATCCCAACCTGCATCGGCGAGCGCGCGATGACGTGCGGCTGCGAGGCACGTGAAGTGGGCCATCTGACAACCGGTCGTCAGACCCACCCCCGCGTCACCGGGCAAGCCGAGAATGTCCAGGAGCCATTCGCAGGCGACTTCCTCCGCCACCGCCGCCGAGGGGCCACCCAGATATCCCGCGCCATTCTGGTCCCAGACCGACGTCAGCCAGTCCGCAGCGATCGCCGCGTCGAGCGCGCCGCCGATGACGAAGCCGAAGTACCGGTGACTCTGCGTCCCGATGAGGCCGGGATCCGCCGCCGCGACCAAC
The DNA here is from genome assembly GCA_963810015.1 of uncultured Solirubrobacterales bacterium. Lineage (GTDB taxonomy): Bacteria > Actinomycetota > Thermoleophilia > Solirubrobacterales > Solirubrobacteraceae > Palsa-465. The sequence continues at coordinate 370,490 of CAWEMC010000016.1, read as the reverse complement.
TCCTCGATCACCTGCAGCGCTGATCGCGACCTGTCGTCGAGGTCAACCCGCAGCGCGCTCCTGAGCCCGTCGAGCGACGCATCCGGGCGGACCGGGCGCTCGGGAAGCGACGCCAGATACACGGCAGCGATCTCGGCGGTGCGGCGGAGCAGTTCGGGCTCCATCCCGCGACACTACTCCGCCGATAGCCCAGGGCGTGTTCGCCGCTCGCCGATGGCGCCCATCACTCGCGCCGGCTCGCAGCGCCGGGATCGCACGCTCCGGCGCCGGTGTCAGAGGCAAAACCTCAACATCTGTCCATAAAGCTTCGGGTTCCGGTTAATCGCACCGATCATGAACCCGTAATTGCAACTCGACTGGGCAAACCGGCGTGAGCCGGAGCGCAAAGCTAGAGGTCTCATCTGGCGTGAGATAGCTCGGCTGCCAGTGCACACCACGGAGGGTGAGTGCGTATGAAGCGGTTTTTCTCGGGCCACCGCAAGCTGGCTCTTCGCAGCCTCGTCGTCGCGACAGCCCTTGCCATGATGCCCGCGGCGGCCGCGCACGCTTCCGTTCTTTCCGTCAGCGCGTGTGACGGCGCCACCCTCACCCAGCCATTCCTGAGGTGGGGCGACGCCAACTCCTACAAGCTCGAGCCGGGTGGTGACTTTGAGACCGCCGCAAAGGGCTGGACCCTGACCGGTGGCGCCCAGGTCGTCGCCGGCAGCGAGCCGTACGGTGTGACCGGCACGTTCGGAAAGTCCTCGCTCTACCTTCCCGCCGGCGCCACCGCACAGTCGCCGTACACGTGCGTTGACGCCGCCTACCCCACCTTTCGCTTCTTCGACCGCAACCGTGGCGTCCTCTCGTCGGTCGTGGTCCAGGTCGTATACAAGCTGCCGCTGCTGGGGCCGGTTGCCCTGCCCGTCGGTGCCGCACTCCTCAACCCAACGTGGGGACCGTCACTGCCGATGCTGACCGCCTCGGCGGTGCCCGGTCTCCTAGGTGGCGGCTACGCCCAGGTTGCTCTCCGCTTCACGGCGCTGACCGGCGCAAGTCAGATTGACGACGTCTTCATCGATCCACGGATGAAGTGAGCTCCGGCGGCTGGGGGGCCGCTCGAGCCGGATCGCTTCCGATCCAAACACAGTCAGTCGACTCCGAACCGCGCGGCCCAGATCCTGGGCCGCGCGGGGCGGTTTTGGGGCGTTGGATCGTTTGCTCGGTGGCTGTCGACTCCCGGCGCTGGGCCTTGATTGGCGAGCGGCCTGTAAACGGCGCTGGGGAAGGGAAGGGAGCGGGCGCCATCGTACCCGCCCAAAAAACCTGCATAGCACGACAATTCCGCCACGAATCGCGAGGCCTGTCGAGCTATGCATGAAGAGCATGGGTAGTACGACAAGGCTCGACGGCGGCGCCGGTGTTGTCGTGTTATGCAGGTTTCCCGTGACACCCTCGACACACTCCCGGGACAAACCCGCCACATCCACCGGCACGAGCGCCTAACGCCCCGCGGCGCCGGCCTATCTGGGCGATTGCCAGCGAAGCAGCATCGATGCCGCGCCCACCCGACTCGCCGGCGCCCTTACCCACCCCCCTCCCTGCGCCGTTTACCGAGCCGATCGCCAACCAAGGCGTAGCCGAGAATCGACAGCTCCCGTCGCCGGCGATCGCGAGGTCACGGTGGATCGCCCGGCATGAGTGAAGCGCTGCGGATCGCTCTCTACGAGCGATCCGCAGCCGCCTTTCGGGAACGCGCCCCCCGAAGCTCTAACAGATGGGTCCTAGCTCGTCGCCGGAACGGCGACCAGCTCGGACCCACTACTGCTTACTTCGGCCGGAACGAGCTCGCCCTTTAGCCCCTCGGTGGCCACCGCCACAACCGAGCCGTTCTTACGCGTTGCGCTCTTTTTCGGTGTTTTGTTCCTGGCGGTCTGACGCCCGTGGTTCTGGCGCGAGCGGCTCTGGCGCGGGCGCGGCTTGGCCGCCTCGGGCTCCGGCACCGCCTCGGGCTCCGCCACCGCCTCGGGCTCCGCCACCGCCTCGGGCTCCGCCACGACTTCAGGCTCCGCCACGACTTCAGGCTCCGCCACGACTTCAGGCTCCGCCACAACTTCAGGCACCGCCACCGTCTCAGGCTCCGCCACCGTCTCAGGCTCGGCCGCGACGACCGCCTCGACCTCCCCCCGCACCTCAGCCTCACCGACAGCCGCCACCTCGCCAACCTCAGCCGCCACGTCCCCCTCGGGCTCGATGACCGCCATCAGCACCTCGACTACCCGAGGATCGAACTGGCGCCCGGCGTTCGACGTCAGCTCGGCGCACGCGGTCTCGAACCGGAGCGCCTTGCGGTACACGCGGTCGGTGCGCATCGCGTTCCAGGCGTCGCAGCAGGCGATGATCCGCGACTCGAGCGGGATCGCGTCGCCGGCGAGCTTGTCCGGGTAGCCGGCGCCATCCCAGCGCTCGTGGTGCGAGCGGACGATCAAGCCGACGTCGCGCATGAACCCGCCGACCTGGTCGAGCATCTTCTGACCCTCGACGGTGTGGCCCCGGATGACCTCCCACTCCTCGGCGTTGAGCTTGCCGGGCTTGTTGAGGATCTCCTTGGGGATCGCGATCTTGCCCACGTCGTGCAGCAGCGAGGCGAACTCGAGGTTGCGCTGCTGCCCCGCGTCGAGTCCCAGCCGCTCTCCCACGCTAAGCGTCAGCGCCACGACGCTCTGCGAATGCGCGCCGGTGTAGCCGTCGCTCGCGACGATCACATCCTTCAAAACAAGCGCGGTCCCGCGATAGGCGTTGCCGAGCTCGAGCAGGCTGTTCAGCCGGTGGTGGCGCTCGCGGGCGAAGAACGCGAGCAGCGCCAGCAGCGGCAGCAGCGCCAGGACGGCCGCCGGCGAGCTCTGGACATTCTTGGCGACGACGAGCCCGATGCCCGACAGCGCGGCGTCAATCACGTACACCCAGGTCTCGCTGAGCTGGGAAGCGAGACTCGCCCCGGAAGGCGCGAACTGGACGACGGACACCGCGAAGTCGACGGCGAACTGCGCGGCGAGCGCCGCTACCAGCAGGAGAGGGGCGGCATCCGCCGGTGACACGCCGGCGATCGCGAACACCGCGACCGGGCCGATCGAGAACCAGGCGTTTCCGGCGGTGTGGAGCAGCCTCCCCGGCCGCGTCTTGCCGCGGAGCACGTCGGGCAGCCGAACGACCGCGAGCACGACCGCCACCGCGATCGGGACGAGCGCCACCGGTAGCGCGAACAGCAGAGGCACGAAGCCGAGCTGGATCGGGACGGTGAACCCGAACGGCGTGTCGATCCGGACCAGGCACGAGACCACCAGGACCACGAGGCACAGGACGGCAGGCACGACCGCGAACCCACCCGGAGGCGCCACCGCCCAGATCGCCGCCACGGCGGCGACGAACGCGCCGGTGACGGCGAGCTCCACCCACCGCTCGCGCTCGCCCATGGTCGAGCCGTCCCGGAGGAAGGTGTCAGCGAGCAGCTCCTGTTCTTCAACGGTCGGCTCGAACGACATCGCGCTCGAAATCGGCCGCTGAACCTCCAATCCTTAACTAAAAGGCCCTTCCTTGATCGAATCGACGAGCAGCGTGGCGACGTCGATGACCTTCAGATCGACGCCGGCGCTCTGGACCCCGTCGCCGAGCATCACCGTGCAGAACGGGCAGGCGACGGCGAGCGTGTCGGCGCCGGTGGCGGCCGCCTCACGGACCCGCGCCTCGTTTATCGGCTTGCCGCGCTCCTCCATCCACATGTGCGCCCCGCCCGCCCCGCAGCAGAACGTCTGCTTCCGGGAACGCTCCATCTCGATCGGATCACCCACGGCCGCCCCCAGGACCTCCCGCGGCGCCGACACCACGTCGTTGTGGCGCGCCAGGTAGCACGAGTCGTGATAGGTGACCGACAACCCCTCCGAACGCTCCGGCACGAGCCGACCCTCTCGCACCAGCGAGGCGAGCAGCTCGGAGTGATGGATCACCTCGTAATTCCCCCCGAAGTCGGGGTACTCGTTCGCGAGCGTGTTGAAGCAGTGCGGGCAGCTCGCGACGATCTTGGTCACGCCGGCGTCGTTGAGCTCGGAGACGTTCTGCTCGGCGAACCCCTGGAACACATACTCGTTGCCCATTCGGCGGGCCGGGTCTCCGGTGCAGCTCTCCCGGGGTCCGAGGATCGCGAAGTCGACGCCCGCCGCCAGCAGCAACTTGGCGGTTGATTCCGCGCCGACCCGGGCGCGCTCGTCGAACGACGCCGCGCACCCGACCCAGTACAGGTACTCGGGCGCCGGATCATCCGGCTCCAAAACGCGAACCCCCAACCCCGCGGCCCAATCCGCGCGCTCGGACTGAGCACGTCCCCAAGGGTTCGAGGCCCGCTCGACGTCGCGGAGCATCGGCTCGGCCTCGGCCGGGAAGCTCGAGTCGACCATCACCAGGTGGCGGCGGAGATCGACGATGTGATCGACGTGCTCGATCGAGACCGGGCACGCCTGCACGCACGCGCCGCACGTCACGCAGTCCCACACCGACTCCTCGGGCACGGCGCCGGGGACGAGAGGCCCGGAATCCTGTGCGAACACCTGATCTCGCAGCCCCATGATCACGAGCTTCGGCGAGAGCACCTTCCCGGTTGCGAACGCCGGGCACGCGTCCTGGCAGCGACCGCACTCGGTGCACGAGAACGTGTCGAGCACCTCCTTGAAGTTCAGATCCGCGATCGTCCCGGCGCCAAAGCGGATCTCCTCCTCGGGCACCGAGGGGTCGTCGAAGCGCAGCGGCTCGAGCCGCCCGCCGGGGCCTGTGCGCCCGAACCAGACGTTCACCGCGGCGCTGAAGATGTGCAGATGCTTGGACCGCGGCAGATACGCCAGGAACGCGAGGATCGTGAGCACGTGGATCCACACGAACACGCGCTCCAAAACCCGCGTCGCGCCATTACGCGCAAATAAGCCGGACAAGGCATGAGCCAGAGGCGACCACGACGCCGGCCACTCGTTCAACCCCAGCGCGATCCGGCACGCGTGCCACAGCAGCAGCGACAGCGCGATCGTCGCGATCAGAGCCAGGATCAGATCCGCCTCTCCCAGGTGGCTGCCGTCGAACCGGGCGGGCCGCACCACCTTTCGGATCCACAGCGCCCCAACAACCCCGACGAGCACCAGCGTCGCAAACACATCGACGAGCAGCGCGTACCACCCCTGGTGCCCGAGCCACGGTAGCGTCGCCGTCCGATCGACGATCCCGATCATCGCGATCAGGATCGTCGGCAGCAGCACCAGGAACCCCCAGAAGATGAACGCGTGCAAAAGTCCCGGTCCCAACCGCTGGAGCAGCTTCCGCTGCCCGAGCACGACGGTCACCTCCCCACGAACCCGGCGCCCCACATGATCTGACCGATCGACGCCCGGCGCCGCCCGCAGCAGCCCAGCCAGGAACCGGGCCCTCACGAAGAACAGCGCTCCGCTGACCGCGATCGCGGCGGCCAGCGCCAGCGCGGCAACCCACGACGCTATGTGCCCCTCGCCTTCCTGATCTCGGCCGAGATTGCCGGGACGACCTCGTGCAGATCGCCGATCACGCCGTAGTCGGCGCTGGCGAAGATCGACGCCTCGGCGTCGGGGTTGATCGCGAGCAGGTTCTTCGCCCCCTTGCACCCGGCCATGTGCTGGGTCGCGCCGCTGATGCCGCAGGCGATGTAGATCTCGGGCGAGATCTTGGTTCCGGTCTGGCCGACCTGGTCGGTGTGCGGCCGCCACCCCGCGCTCGTCACCGCGCGTGAGCACCCGACTGCCCCGCCGAGCAATTCCGCCAGCTCCTCGATCACCGCGAACCCCTCCGCCGACCCGACCCCCCGTCCGCCCGAGACGACGACGTCGGCGTCGGCGAGCGAGACGCCGGCGCTGACGGTCGCGACGCGCTCGCGCACCGCCACGGGATCCTCAGGCGCGGTCAGCGTCCGCGCGTCGATAGCGTCCGAGGCCGCTGCCACCGCATGCGGTGCGACCGTCGCCAGCAACGGCGATCCATGGACGACCGCCTCCTCTAACAGACTCCCGCCCCACCGCACCCGCACCACGGTCGCTGGATCGCCGGACGCAACCGACGTGCAGTTGGCCGCCATCGGCAAATCCAAAACTGCGGCGACGTGCGCCAGCACCTCGTTCCCGCGCTCACTGCCCGGCGCGAGCACGACGCTCGGGGCCCCCTGCGCGATCTCCTGCACGATCGCGCGCGCCCACCCGGCCGGCGCATACACGGCATCGCCAAACCCGACGGTCTCGACCTCATCGTCGATCCCTCGGGCGAACGCCACCGCCTGCATCGACAGTTCGTCGTCGGCGCTATCAACGAACACAAGCGCCATCTACACGAGCCCCAATCCCTGGAGGACGCCGACGACGGCCGGCGCTGCCTCGGGGCCGCTCCCAAGCACCTCGACCTGCTTGCCCGACCCGGGCGGGAGCACGAGCCGAACCATCTCCAGCCGCGAATCAGACCGCTCCGGCGTCGACGAGGCGACAGGCTTGCGCTTGGCCCGCAGCCGGCCCGGGACCGACGGGTAGCGCGGCAGGTTGAGCCCCTCCTTGACGGTCACGACCGCGGGCATCGGGACGACGTATACGTCGCGCCCGCCCGCGACCTCCTGCTCGCAGCGAACCTCGCCATCCGAGACCGCAATCGCCTTAACACCCGTCACGCATGGCAACCCCAACGAACTAGCCACCCGGATCGCCACCTGGTAGTTGCCCGCATCCGCCGACTCGTTCCCGAACAGGATCAGGTCAAACGGCTCGGCCTCCGCCCGAACAGCAGCGACGATCGCCGCCGCCGTCGCCTGCGGATCCCATTCCGCGCCGTCGGTGAGCAGATGAATCCCCCGATCCACCCCGATCGCCATCATGTCGCGCAATTGCTCCTCGGCCTCGGGCGGCCCCAGCGTCAGCACCGCCGAGGATCCCCCCAAAGCCTCGACGAGACGGACCGCCTCCTCGGCTCCGCATTCCTCATGCGGAGAGACCGTGAAACCGAGGTGCCGAGTCGAAATCGCCCGCTCGTCGTCGGTCAGCACGATCTTGCCGCCGGTCAACGGCACCCGCTTCACGCACACCAGCACGTTCATGAGCGGATGCGGGCGTTCTCCGGATCGAACACCGACGTCGAGTCGTTGGTCTCGACCGTCACCCGGTAGCGGTGCCCCATGTACTCGACCGCGAGCTGCTCGCCGACGACGGCGTGCTCGGGCGGTAGGTAGCTCATCAGGATGTGCTTGCCGATCGACGGGCCCGACCCGGCGCTGGTGACGTACGAGCGCCGGCCCTTGCGGTCGATCAGCGACTTGCCGTCGCGAGTCACCACGGGTTCGCTGCCCAGCATGTATCGCTTCTCGCCGTTGCCGTCGGAGTGGTCGTCGACGGTCAGAGTGCACAGGATCGCCGCCGGCTCCTCCTCACGGTGGCGCACGTGCGCCTCCTTGCCGATGAAGTCCTGGTCCTTGACCTTGCCCCACGCCATCCCGGCCTCGACCACGTTGAAGTCCGCGTCGAGCTCGGCGCCGTACGCGCGGTAGCACTTCTCGAGCCGGCCGGTGGTCCCGTACACGCCGATTCCGGCGGGCACGATCCCGTGGGGCGCCCCGGCCTCGGCGACGATGTCCCAGAGCCGCGCGCCCTGCTCGATCGGCACGTAGAGCTCCCACCCGAGATCGCCGACGTAGGAGATCCGCGAGGCCAGCACCTCGAGCGGCCCCACCTCGATGTTCTTGCAGCGCGCGAACGGGAACCCCTCGTGCGAGACGTCGTCGCTCGTGATGCTGCGGAGCACCTGGCGCGCCCGCGGCCCCCACAGGCCGAGCGTGCACCACGAGCTCGTCAGGTCGGAGAGCTGCGCGGAGCCGTCCTCGGGGAGGTGGTCGGCGAACCACTTCTTGTCGGACATCCCGTACGCGCCGCCTGTGACGACCCGGAACACGTCGTCGCCTATACGCATGATCGTCAGGTCCTGCCTGAACCCGCCGCTCGGCGTCAGGATCGGCGTGTACACGACCCGACCGACGGCTACGTCCATCTGGCGCATCGCCAGCCGCTGGACCGCGTCGAGCGCGCCGGGGCCGGTGACGTCGAACACCGTGAACGCGGTTAAATCGACCATGGCACACCTGTCGCGCATCGCCAGATGCTCCGCGTTGATGATCGGCGACCACCACCGCGCGTCCCACTCCGCCTCGCGACGGACGATGCGATCGGCGTACTGGTCGAGCAGCATCCGGTTGGACTGGTACCACTGCGGCCGCTCCCAGCCCGCGGCCTCGTAGAACACGGCGCCCAGCTCGAGCTCGCGGTCGTAGAACGGAGACAGCCGCACCTTCCGGTCTGACTCCCACTGCTCCGAGGGGTGGACGATTCCGTACATCTTGTTGAAGCCCTCCGAGGCGCGGGCGGTGACGTGCCGGCGCGTCCGCTGGCACGGATACGCGCGTGCGACGTTGGACTCGAACACGTCGATCTCGGACTCGCCGTTCACCATCAGCTCCGCCACCGTCTTGCCGGCGCCGGGCCCCTCCTTGATCCAGATCGCCGCCGCCGACCACAGGCCACGCACTTCGGGCGTCTCGCCGAGCAGCGGCATCCCGTCGTAGGTCACCGACAGCACGCCGTTGATCGCGTACTTCACGCCTACCGACTCGTCGCCCACGATCTCTGGCATCAGGTCGAGCGCGACCTCCATCTGCGGATCGAAGTCCTCCTGGGTGAACGGCAGCTCGGTCGGCGTCAGCGCCGACTCCTCGATCGAGGGGATCTCGTCGGCATCGAGCGTGATCGGGCGGTGCGCGTACGAGCCGATCTCGAGCCCGGTTCCCTCCTGGCGCTCGTACATGTTCGTGTCCATATCGCGGACGATCGGGTACTCGATCATCGCCTTGGTGTCCGCGAACCGCGGCGCGGGGCCGATGTCGATCATCTGGTGGACCATCGGCGTCAGCGGAATCGACGCGCCGGCCATCTTGGCGATCCGTGGGCTCCACGCCCCACACGCGATCACGAGCATCTCGGTCTCGATCTCGCCGCGACTCGTGAGCACGCGCCTCACCCGACCGCCCTCGACGTCGATCCCGAGGACCTCGGTGTTCGCCGCGACCGTCAGGCCGTCCGACGCGGCCCGCTCGCGCATGATCGTCGCCGCCTGGAGCGAGTCGACGACGCCGGCGCCGGGCGTGTAAAAGCCGCCGACAATGAGCCGCTCGTTGATGAACGGCACCATGTCCTTGACTTCGTCCGGGGTCATCAGCGAGACCGGCTCGATCCCCCACGTCTTCGCCGAGGCGACTCGGCGGCGGAGCTCCTCCATCCGCCCCTCGGTCCGCGCGATCTCGATCCCTCCGCTCTCCGTGAAGACCTCGAGCTCCTTGTACTGGCGCATGCTCTCGAGCGTCAGCGCGGTCATCTCCTTGGAGTGATCGACCGGGAAGATGAAGTTCGAGGCGTGTCCGGTCGAACCGCCCGGGTTCGGGAGCGGGCCCTTGTCGAGCAGGGTCACGTCGCCCACGCCGAGGAGGCTCAGGTGATACGCAAGGCTGTTGCCGACGATCCCAGCCCCGATGATGACCACGCGCTGGGAACTCGGCAGCTGCCCGGACGACTTCGCAGCAACGGCCACGCACCGTGATATATCAGACGCAGGTCAGCAGCGTCAATGAGAGGTCCCACCGCGCGCATGCGCGCGGTGGCGCAGCCGGATGACGCGGGCGCCGCGCATATAGGCGAGGCTGGACGCCGAGCGCGCGGCAGGCCCGCGCGCATGCGACCCGGCGGGGGTCGGCGCATGCGCCGACCCCTTCCAGGTTCAGTAGGCAGGCGCGGAGCTGCTCGATGAGCTACCGCCCATGCCGGGGCAATGGTGGGCCCCACTTCGGGGAGCGCGATTGCTCGGGGCACGCGCCGGCGCCGTTGGCTTGGCGGTGCTGGTCGCCGTTGTCGTGCTCGTCGAACTCGCCGCGTTGGCGATCGCCGCGCCACCGCCGACGAGCGCGCCGGTCAGCGCGACCGCCGTCAGGACTCTGCGCATTGGAAATTCACCTCCTTGGGTCGTTTGACCGGAGGATCCTCGCCGTCTGTCGGAGCGACGTAGGAGTCGCCTAAGAGCTGATCGTGACCGTCGACGGCCCGAGCGGGACCTGGATCGTGAGCCGCCGGCTACGACCCGCGGACTCGACCCACGACCTCGCCGACCCCGGGGATTTGACCGTGATCCCGTAGCGCCGGTGGCGGGAGTACAACGCCGGCGTGATCACGGTGGCGCTGCCGCCCCCGCTCAGCGAGAACCCGCGCTTCCAGGCCCCGGTGAGCGTGCTGAACCTCTCGACGTCGGGATGCAACTTCACCTGCCAGCCGTACACCTCGTAGCTCGGCTCGGCGGACTCGTAGGTGATCCGCGCCGGCGGGCGCAAGGGGTGGGCGAAGTCGTTCATCAGCGGCCCAATCGACTGTTGCAGGTCGCGGGTCCAGTACGGCCAGCTGTGCGTCCCCGGCCCGTAGTCGTCGAAGTAGCTGGGAATCCCGAGCGCCTCGAGCCGCGCGTGGAACAGCTTCGTGAGCACCTCGACGCCGGCCTCGATCGCTGACGCCAGCGCGTTGGGCCCTTTGTCCAGCGGCCCGAGCTGACCGTTGCCCGTGAACATGAACAGCCGCGTGTCGGCGAGGTTCTCGGCGAGCGTGGTCGGGTCGTGCGCGGCCCAGTTGATCTCCTCGGTCGTGCGCGGGCCGAACATCGAGTTCGCCGGCACGTCGTCGAGGGCGGTCTCGGTCACGTTGATGATCGGCGTCACCAGGCTCTGCGCCTCGGCGTCGTAGGCGATGTCCGGCGCGCCCGAGAACGACAGGGCGATCCCGAACAGATCCGGATGGCGAGCGGCATAGCTCATCGAACAGAACCCGCCCTGCGACAGGCCCGCGATCGCACGGCCCTTCCGCGAGCGGATCGTCCGCAGGTTGCGATCGACCCACGGGATCAGCTGATCGATGTGGAACGTCTCCCACTCGGGCACGCCGCGTTTGCCGTCGTTCCACCAGTTCGTGCACCACCCGCCGCCGTCGTCGTTCAGCGCGATGTCGGGCATCACCACGATCAGCGGCCTGCCCGCGGTGGTCCGCTCGGCCCCTCCCATCGTCGTCCAGTCCGCGGCCCCGCCGCTCGTGCCGTGCAGGAGGTACAGGACGGGGTAGCGCCGGCGCGGGTGGCGCGCGTACCCCGTGGGCAAAAGGACGCGAACGTTGGCCGGCCCCGGCAGCGCCTTGGTCGAGACCGTCAGCGCGAACAGCCGCGCGTCGAGCCGCTTGGCACTGACCACGCGGAGCCCGTCGCCGCCGTGGAATTTGAGCGCCTGGGCGCCCGCCGGCGCAACTAGAGCGACGAGCACCACGAGCAATCCGGCGAGGCGCCTCACGATCCGCGGAGGTTACCTCGCAGGTAATCGACGGACGGCGCCTGCGCTGCGACCTTGCTCGACATGAGCACCACAGAAATCACAGCCAGGTTGCCTCGGCCGTTCGCGTCCGCGCAGGCGAGCCGCTGGGCACTACTTCCGGTCGTCCTCTCCGGCACGTTCATGGTCGTGCTGGACTTCTTCATCGTCAACGTCGCGCTGCCCTCGATCCAGTCGGGTCTGAACGCCGGGAGCAGCGCGATCGAATGGATCGCCGCCGGCTACGGGCTGACCTGCGCGGTGTTCCTGATCACCGGTGGCCGGCTCGGCGACAAGCTGGGTCGTCGCCGGACGTTCTCGCTCGGGCTGGCGCTGTTCACGGCCAGCTCGGCGGCGTGCGGATTGGCGCCCACGGCCTCGCTGCTCGTGGCCGGGCGTCTCGTGCAGGGCGTCGCCGGCGCGCTGATGATGCCGAACGTCATGTCGATCATCACGGTCGTCTACACCGGCGCCGATCGCGTCAGGGCGCTCTCGGCCTACGGCATGGTCATGGGCCTCGCCGCCGTCGGCGGGCAGCTCATCGGCGGCGTCCTCGTCCAGGTCGACCCGGCCGGTCTGGGCTGGCGCAGCTGCTTCCTGATCAACGTTCCGATCGGCCTCCTCGCGCTGGCTTCCGCGCCGGCGTTGGTGCCGGAGTCGCGTGATCCCAGCGCGCGCCGGCTCGACCCGCTCGGGACCACCCTCGTCACCGTCGGGCTGACCGCGATCGTGCTCCCGCTCGTCGACGGTCGCCAGCACGGCTGGCCCGCCTGGACCTGGATCTCGCTCGGGATCGCGCCGCTGATCCTGGTGGCGTTCGTGGCCCAGCAGCGGCGGCTCGCCCGCCGCGGCGGCGCTCCGCTGATCGACCTGACGCTGTTCCGCGAACGGACGTTCAGCGCGGGCCTGCTCGCCCAGCTCGTGTTCTGGTCGGGCCAGGCATCGTTCTTCCTCGTGCTCGCGCTCTATCTCCAGCAGGGACGCGGGATGACGCCGCTGCACGCCGGGCTCGTCTTCACGATCCTGGCGGTCGCGTACCTCGCGGCCTCTCTGGGCGCGCCGGTGCTCGCCACCAAATACGGCCGCAAGGTGCTCGCTGCGGGCGCGGTGACGCTCGCGAGCGGCCACCTGCTCCTGCTCCTCGCGGTGGCGCACGTCGGCGTCGGCGGTTCGATCGCGTTCCTCGTCCCGGGCCTGGTGCTGATCGGGGCCGGCATGGGACTCGGGATCACGCCGCTGGCGACGATCATCCTGTCGGGGATGAAGCCCGAGCAGGCGGGCGCGGCGTCGGGGGCCCTGACGACGATGCAGAACGTCGGCAACGCGCTCGGGATCGCCGTGATCGGCGTGATCTTCTTCGGCGCGCTCGGCGGCGGCATCGCCCACGCCTTCGAGCTGAGCCTGGGGGCGCTGGCGGCGATCCTGCTGAGCGTCGCCGCGCTCACGCGGCTGCTGCCCGGGGAGGTCCGGTCATGACCGCCATCGGTACGCTCGAACGGATGCACGAGAACCCCGTGGGCGGCCTGCTACGCGACTGGCGCCAGCGCCGGCGGCTCAGCCAGCTCGACCTCGCGCTCGAGGCCGGGATCTCGACGAGACACCTGAGCTTCGTCGAGACCGGCCGGTCTCGGCCGAGTCCCGAAATGGTGCTGCACCTCGCGGAGCAGCTCGAGGTCCCGCTGCGCGAGCGCAACCAGCTCCTGCTCGCGGCCGGCTACGCCCCGCGCTACGGCGCCCGCTCGCTGGACGCGCCGGAGATGGCGCCGATGCGCGACGCGCTCGGGCGAGTGCTGGCTGGTCACGAGCCCTACCCGGCGATCGCGGTCGACCGCGGCTGGAACCTGGTCGCGTCGAACGCGTCGCTCGCGCCGCTGCTCGAGGGCGTCGCGCCGGAGCTCCTCCAGCCGCCGGCCAACTGCATGCGGCTGGCGCTCCACCCCGACGGGATCGCGCCCCGGATCATCAACCTCGGCGAGTGGCGCAGCCATCTGCTGCACCGGCTCGACCGCCAACTCGCGATGACCGCCGACGACGATCTCGCCGAGATGCGAGAGGAACTGCTGTCCTACCCCGGGCCAACCCCCGACCCGGAGCTCTCCGACGGCAGCGAGATCATGGTCGAGCTGCGGGTGACCTCGGAGCATGGCGACCTGGCGTTCTTCAGCACGATCACGACGTTCGGGACGGCGTTCGACATAACGCTCTCGGAGCTCTCGATCGAGGCGTTCTTCCCGGCCGACGAGACCACGGCGGAGACGCTCCAGGCGCTCGCGGTCGGCGTTTAGCTTTCCGCCCGCGCCAGCGCTTCGCGTCCCACCCGCTGGAGGTCCCGCAGGTAGTCGAGATGCGCGGCCCAGCGGTCGCCACACGCGAGCTCGGACGCTAGCCGGGCCGTGTCCTGGTGCGCGTCGAGCAGCTCATACACGAGTTCAGTCAGGGACTCGACCGGTGCAGAGCTCCGCTTCAGCATCTCTCCTGCCGAAGAGGATGAACCGCCCGGCGGACGTTATGACCCGACCGCCGCGGTCTCGCCGACGGGCGCCCGCCGGCGCGCCGAGGGCTCGAGCGCCGGGTTCTGCCAGCCGCCGTCGCCGGGGTTGAAGTTCGTCCCGGGCGGGACGATCTCGTCGATCCGGTCGAGAACCTCGTCGGAGAGCCGAACGTCGGCCGCTGGGAGCTGGGACTCGAGGTGCGCCATCGTGCGCGGCCCGATGATCGCCGCCGTCACCGCCGGGTGTCGGATCACCCAGGCGAGCGCCATCTCGATCAGCGACATCCCCGACTCATCGGCCAGCTGACCCAGAGCGTCTGCCGCCTCGAGCTTGCGTTGGTTGCCGGGCAGCGACATGTCGTAGCGGCTCGGGAGCATCTGCGCCCGGCGCGAGCTCGGCACGTCGGTCCCGAGGCGATAGCGACCGGACAGCCAGCCGCCGGCGAGCGGGCTCCAGGGGATCACGCCCATCCCGTGGCGCCGGCACGTCGGCAAAACGTCGTTCTCGACGGCGCGGACGAGGATCGAGTACGGCGGCTGCTCGCACACGAACCGCTCCCGGTCGCGCTTCTCGGCGACCCACTGGGCCTCGACGATCTGGCTCGCGGGGAAGGTTGAGGAACCGATGTAGCGGACCTTGCCGGCGCGGACGAGATCCGTGAGCGCACCGAGGGTCTCGTCGATCGCGGTGTCGGCCTCGGGACGGTGGATCTGGTAGAGGTCGATCCAGTCGGTCCGCAGCCGCCTGAGGCTGTTCTCGACCTCCCTGATGATCCACCGGCGCGTATTGCCGAACTCATTCGGATCGTCGCCCATCGTGCCGTGGACCTTGGTGGCGAGGATCACGTTGTCGCGGCGCCCGTCGGCGAGCGCCTTGCCGACGATCTCCTCCGACTCCCCGCGCGAATAGACGTCCGCGGTGTCGATGAAGTTGATGCCGTCGTCGAGCGCGCGGTGGATGATCCTGGTGCTCTCGTCGTGGTCCGGGTTGCCCCAGGCGCCGAACATCATGGCGCCGAGGCACAGCGGGCTCACGCGTACTCCGGTGGTTCCCAGCGTTCGCAGTTCCATCCGCCCAGCTTACCCACGTCGCCCCCTCGCGCACACATGTACAAATTGGTAGATTCGCAGCCGCCGCAGGGCGTAAATGACCACCGGACGGGGACCATGAAGAGCAGCCTCCAGATCGCACAGGAAGCCGAACTCGAGCCGATCGTCGGGCTCGCAGAGCGCATCGGCCTTGAACACGACGAGATCGAGCCGTACGGCCGCTACAAGGGGAAGATCGCCCTGTCGGTGATCGATCGCCTCGCCAGCGCCCCCGACGGAAAGCTGGTGTGCGTGACCGGCATGACGCCCACCCGAGCGGGCGAGGGCAAGACGACGACTCTGGTGTCGCTGACCGAGGGCCTCGGGGTGATCGGCAAGAACCCGGTGGCGTGCCTGCGCGAGCCCTCGCTCGGGCCCGTGTTCGGGATAAAGGGCGGGGCCGCCGGCGGCGGCCTGGCTCAGGTCGTGCCGATGGAGGACCTCAACCTGCACTTCACCGGCGACATCCACGCGATCGGCGCCGCCAACAACCTCCTGGCAGCGATGCTCGACGCGTCGATCCTCCACGGCAACCCGCACAAGATCGACGCCCTGCGCGTCGAGTGGCGCCGGGTCGTGGACATGAACGATCGGACGCTGCGCAACATCGTCGTCGGGCTCGGCGGGCGGCCCAACGGGTACCCGCGCGAGACCGGATTCGACATCACCGCGGCCTCCGAGGTGATGGCGGTGATGGCGGTCTCCCGCGACATCCACGATCTCCGCCGCCGTCTCGGCGCGATCACCGCGGCCCGCACCTACGACGGGGGCAAGCCGGTCACCGCCGAGGACCTCCAGGCCGCCGGCGCGATGGCCGTCGTGCTGAAGGATGCGCTCAAGCCGAATCTGATCCAGACGCTCGAGGGACAGCCGTGCATCATGCACTGCGGCCCGTTCGCGAACATCGCCCACGGCAACAACTCGCTTGTCGCCGACCTGATCGGGATGAAGCTCGGCGACTACGTGGTCACCGAGTCGGGGTTTGGCTCGGACATGGGGATGGAGAAGTTCTTCGACATCGTCTGTCGCTTCGGCAACCTCACGCCCAGCGCCGCCGTGCTCGTCACCACCGTGCGCGCGATCAAGCACCACGGAGGCGCCGCCGAGGATCCCCGCGAGGACGAGCTCGACTCGACCCGGGCAATCGAGCTCGGCATGGACAACGTCCGCCGGCACCTGCAGATCGTCGGGACCTTCGGCGTGCCCTGCGTGGTCGCCGTCAACCGCCGGCCGGGCGATAGCGACGAGGAGGTCGAGCTCGTGCGCAGGCTCGCGCTCGAGGCCGGTGCCTTCGGCGCCGAGATCAACGAGGCGTTCGAGAAGGGCGGGATCGGCGCCGCGGATCTCGCCAGCGCGGTCGTCGAGGCCTGCGAGCAGCCCAACCGCTTCGAGCTGCTCTATCCCGACGAGGCTGGGCTGAAGGAGAAGATCGAGACCGTGGCCAAGCGCGTCTATCGCGCCAAGGACGTCTTCTACTACCCGCAGGCCGAGCGCAACATCGAGCAGTTCGAAAGCGACGGCTTCGGCTACTTCCCGGTCTGCATGGCCAAAACGCACCTGTCCTTGTCGGCCGATCCGACGCTGCTGAACGCGCCCGAGGACTTCACGCTGACCGTGCGTGACGTCCGCGCGTACACCGGCGCCGGATGGGTCGTCCCGCTGTGCGGCGACATCACGCAGATGCCGGGGCTGGGCAAGACGCCGGCGGCGCTGAACGTCGACATCGACGAGCACGGTCGCACGGTCGGGCTGTTCTAGCGCCACACTGCGGTGCATGGCGAGCCGCGCTAAGACCTTCGACGCGCTGCTCGCCGACGTCGCGGCCGCCACTCCGGCCCCGGGCGGGGGCTCGGCCGCTGGGTGGGCGTGCGCGCTGGGCGCGGGGCTCGTGGAGATGACGGCGCGGTTCACGCTCGCGCGAGACGACCACGCCAACCGGCACGAGCGGATGGCGCAGATCGCCAAGCAGGCGGCCGAGCTCCGGATCCGCGCCGGCGAGCTCGCCGAGCGCGAGCTCCACACCTACGAGCCGGTGCTGGAGGCGCTGCGCCTGCCCGCGAGCGACCCCGAGCGCCCCGCGCGGCTCGACGCCGCGCTCAGCGACGCGGCGCAGGCGCCGCTCGAGATCGCTCGCGTCGCCGCCGAGGTGGCGACGCTCGCGTTCGAGGCCTCGCGCGAGGGCACTCGGCACCTGCGCGGCGATGCCCTGACCGGGCTGCTGCTCGCCGAGGGCGCCTGCCAGGCCGCCGCCCAGCTGGTGCGGATCAATCTCGCGGGATTGCCTCGCGACCCCAGGCTGGTCGAGATCCGGGAGCTGACCGAGGCCGCGGCGGCCGCTCGAGCCGAGGCGCTCTAGAAGACGACGGTCGTGTTGCCTTCTTGCAGGACTCGGTCCTGGCAGTGCCACTGCACGGCTCGCGCGAGGACCGAGCGCTCGATCTCTGCCCCGAGCCTGACGAGCGTGTCGACGTCGTCGCGGTGGCTGACGCGGATTACGTCCTGCTCGATGATCGGCCCGGCGTCGAGTTCCTCGGTGACGTAGTGCGCCGTGGCGCCGATCAGCTTGACGCCGCGCTCCTTGGCCTGCTCGTAGGGGCCGGCGCCGGCGAACGCGGGCAGGAACGAGTGGTGGATGTTGATGATCGGCACGCCGACGCGCTCAAGGAAGTTGCCGGAAAGGATCTGCATGTAGCGGGCGAGCACGACCAGGTCGCAGTTGCCGTCGAGCAGCTCGAGCAGGGCGGCCTCGGCCTCGGGCTTGCGGCCCTTGTCGACCGGCACGTAGTGATAGGGCAGGCCGAACCGCTCGGTCGCCTCCCGTAGATCGTCGTGATTGGAGGCCACGAGCACGATCTCGGCGTCGAGCTCGCCCCGGCGCCAGCGCCACAACAGCTCCTGGAGGCAGTGGTCGTAGCGCGAGACGAGGATCGCGATCCGCTTCGGCCGGGCCGTGTCCCACAGCCGCCACGTCATGTCGAACCGCGACGCGACGCTCAGGCCGAACTCCTCGGCCAGCTCGGCGCGCCTCGCGACCGGGAGCGTGAACTCCATCCTCAGGAAGAACTCACCGCCCGTGGGATCAGTCGAGAACTGGTCCGAGCGGACGATGTTCGCGTCCCGCTCGTAGAGGAAGCGGGAGACCGCGGCGATGATCCCCGGGCGGTCGGGGCATGCGATCAGGATGCGCAGCGTGTGCGCGGGCTCGGTCATCGCGATCAGTGGCTGACGGCGGCGGCCGCGAGCTCTGACACGAGCCTGTCCTCGTAGAAGCGCTCGAGGGCGAACGGCGCGATCAGCTCGGGTGTGCGGCCCGTGTGTGCGAGCTCCGCGAGCGTCTTGCCGACGATCGGCGCCGCCTTGAATCCGTACGTCCCCCACCCCGCGCTGACGTGGAAGTTCTCGACCTCGGTCTTGCCGAGGATCGGGCTGTAGTCGGGAGAGAGATCGCAGAGCCCGGCCCACGCGCGCAAGAGCCGCGCGTGCTCCAGCTGCGGGAACAGCTCGAGCGTGTGGCGGGTGAGGTCCTGGAGGAAGTTGAGCGTGCCCTGCATGCGGTAGGTCGTCCACGGCTCGATCTCGGAGCCCATCACGAACTCGCCTCTGTCTGACTGGGAGATGTAGACGTGCATCTGCGAGGACACGATGACCACGTCGAGCAGCGGCTTGACCGGCTCGGTCACGCACGCCTGAAGGATGTGGGTGGTTATCGGCAGCTCGACGCCGGCCATCGAGCACAGCAGCGTGCTCCACCCCGCGGCGGCGCTGATCACCTGGCCGGCCTTGACCGTTCCGCGGTTGGTGCACACGGCGGCGATCCTCCCGTTCGTCCGCTCAAACCCCTGAACCTCCGTGTACGGGTGGATCTCGACGCCGGCTCGGTCGGCCCCCCGCGCATAGCCCCAGACGACGGCGTCGTGGCGAATGATCCCGCCGGGCGGGTGGTAGAGCGCCCCCATGATCGGATAAGTGACGTGTTCGGAGACGTTGAGCGGTGGGCACAGCCGCTTGACCTCGGCGGCGTCGACGAGCTGCGAGTCGATCCCGTGCAGGCGGTTGACCTCGGCGCGGTTGGCCATGACGAACATCGCCCGGTCGGAGTGCGCGAGCGTCAGGTGTCCGCACTGCGAGAACAGCAGGTTGAAGTCGAGCTCGGCCGACAGCCGCTCGTACATGTGGACGCTCTCGTCGTAGAACCGCGCCCCCTCGGGCGTCTTGTAGTTGGACCGCAGGATCGTGGTGTTGCGGCCGGCCGCGCCCGACCCGATGTAGTTCTTCTCGAGCACGGCCACCCGTCCGGCGCCGAGCTGGCCGAGGTAGTACGCGGTCGCCAGGCCGTGCGCGCCGCCACCGACGATCACGACGTCGTAGCTCCCAGCGAGCTCCCCGCTTCGGCGCCACATCCGGCGGGGACGGAACAGCTCACGCATCGGCGCCCACCGGACCTCCCCCGAGATGCTCAGCGGCGTCGGCCACGACGCGCCACAGATATTCCCCGAGCGCCCAACCGGCCAGCACGAGCAGTCGGTCCTCGGCCTCGCGCAGTACGTAGCCAGGCGTCCGCGCCACCGACCCGGGGCGGAAGGCGCCCACGGGGGTCACCTTGTCCCTGACGTCGATCGCGCAGAAGCGGGCCAGCAGCTCGCCCGCGGCTGGGCCGATCAGCGATAGCGCGGCCAGACCGCAGGTGAGATCGACGACCGTCGAGGACCCGGGCAGCTCGCCGGTGGGCTCGCCAAGCACGAGCATCCGCGACGGCGTCACCGGGCACCACCAGGCGCCATCGCGCTGTTCCGCGACCCCGCCCCGAAAGTCTGGGATCGGGACATGGACTTCGAGCTTGCGCAGATACGAGCGGTCCGCAAAGCCCACGGTCTCACGCGCCCAGTCACCGTCGTGCTCGCCGTAACCGACCGCCACGTTCCAGCCGCCTCGCTGGTCGAACCGCGCGCCCGACTCGCGGGCCAGCCGCTCCATCGGCGAGCGGGCACAGATGGCCTCCGAGCTCGACTGCGGGGTCAGGAACGCGAGCACGCTCACGACCGCAGCACCTCGCCCTGCGGGTCGAAGAACGGCTCGGTCAGGATCGAACCGGCGAGCCTGCTGCCGTTGTCGGCGATCGTGATCGTCGCGCCGTCGCTCGCGAGCCCGGCGGGCACCCAGGCCATCCCGATCACGCGCCCGAGCTGGCGCGAGCGTCGCGCGCTCGTGACCTGGCCGGCGGCGACGCCGCGCTCGTCGAGGACGACGGCGCCCTCGGTCGGGATGTGGCCGTCGGCCAGCGTGAAGCCGACCAGCATCGTCTCGCCGGGGTGCTCGGCGACGCGCTCGAGGGCCCACTTGCCGATGAAGTTCTCCTCCTTGTCGAGCTTCACCGCCCACGGCATCGCGGCGCCGAACGGCGTCGACTCCGAGTCCGTGTCCTGGCCGACGAGGATGTGCTGCTTCTGGAGACGCAGGATTCGCTGCGGCTCGAGCCCGAACGGTCGGATCCCCTCCGGTGCCCCGGCGGCCAGGATCGCGTCCCACAGATCCTCGCCGTACGCCGCCGGGAAGTGGATCTCGTAGCCGAGCTCGCCCACGAACCCGATCCGCATCAGCAGGCAGGGCACGTCCGCGACCCGCCCCTGGCGGGCGTCCAGGTACGTGAAGGCCTCGGGCGAGCAGTCGAGATCGGTGAGCCGCGCGAGAATGTCCCGCGCCCGCGGGCCGGCGAGGTTGACCGCCGACAGCGCCTGGGTGACGTCGCTGAGCTGGACGTCCATCCGCCAGTCGGCGAGCCACCACGAGAACCATTGCTCGACCGCGCCGGCGCCGCTCGACGTCGTCGTCACGTAGAACGTCTGGTCGTCCATCCGGCTGAGCGTGCCGTCGTCCATGATCCGGCCGGCATCGGACGTGAGCACGCCGTAGCGCACGCGTCCCGGCTTCAGCGTCGAGATCCTGTTGGGGTACAGGCGGTCCAGGAACGCTCCCGCCTCGGGGCCGCGGACGAGCAGCTTGCCGAGCGTCGAGACGTCGATCAGCCCGGCGGACTCGTGGACGGCCAGCGCCTCGCCCTCTGGGTCGCCGTAGTCGTAGGCGCGGCGCCAGTCCCCGGCCCACTGCACCCGCGCGCCGAGCTCTCGGTGCCGACCGTGCATCGCCGAGCGCTTGGCCGGCTCGAACGGGCGGCCGGCCAGCGCCGCCATCGGCACGGTCGACCACGGCGGGCGCGCTGTGGTCGTACCGACCTCGGCCAGCCCCTGGCCGGTTTGCGACGCCATCAGCCGGATCGAGGGGAGCTGGCACATGCGGCCCTGGCACGGCCCCATGGTCACGGTCGTGAACCGCTTGCACAGTTCGATCGAGTCGTAGCCCTCGTCGATGCTGCGTCGGATGTCCTTTGCCGAGACGTCCTCGCACAAGCACGCAAACGCGCGCTCCGGGCCCGGGTCCTCGAGCGCCGGGGGCACAGCCTCCGCGGTCCGGTCGGGGTGCGCGAGGCGTTCCCGGAGCTCGCCCAGGCGGGCCACCGCCCGCTGGCCGCCGAGTCCGAGTGCGTGGGCCGCCTCGAGGCCGGCGCGCTCGCCCGACGCCTGCGCAAGGTGGTGCTCGCCCTCGCCCGCGACCTGTCCCGCGGCCCACACCGCCGGCGGCAGCTCGCTGAGGCGGAAGTAGCCGCGCTGCTCGTGGTACGCGGTTCGGGCGCCGGCCTGGATGATCAGCGCCGTCGCGGGGGCGTCTCCGCCGGAGACGATCACGAGGTCGCACTCGAACTCACGCCGCGCCGAGTGTTCCGCCGCGGATCCGCCGGCGGGGACGAGTACCGCGCCGCGGACGCCGGGCCGCCCGGTCGCGGCCGCCACCGTCCAACCGTGGAGCGCCTCTATCCCGTGCTTCTCGAGCGCGGACGCCAGCCGGGTCGGCGTTGGCCTCATGTCGGCGACGGCGAGCACGCGCACGCCCGCCTGCTGGAGGGCGAACGCCGCTCGGATCCCTCGGTCGGACGTCGTCGCGACCACGGCGCGCTCGCCGGGCTTGACCCCGTAGAGGGCGATCAGCCGGCGCGCACCGCCCGACAGCATCACGCCGGGAATGTCGTTGCCCGAGAAGACGAGCGGCTGCTCGATCGCGCCCGTCGCGTAGATGTGGTGGCGGGCGCGGACCTGGTGCAGCGTGTCGCCCTGCCAGATCGGAACGAGCCCGTCGAAGTGGCCGAGCGCCGGCGCCGAGCACAGGATCTCGACCCCGGCCGCGCGGGCCTGGGCGGTGAGCTCGCCGGCGCTGTCGTGACCGCCCTCCCACAGCAGCCGGCCGCCGGGCTCCGGTCCTTCGTCAGCCAGCACGACATCGGCGCCGAGCTCGGCGGCGGCGATCGCGGCGGCGAGTCCGGCGCGCCCGCCGCCGACGACGAGCACGTCGGCATGCCGCCGGCGGTACTCGGTGCGCCACGTCCGCTCGGCCTGCGTCTTGGGCAGCCGTCCGAGGCCCGCCGCATGGCGGAGCACCTTTTCGTACAGCGGCCACAGCCGTCGCGGGCGGATGAACGTCTTGTAGTAGAAGCCGGGGGGTGTGAACGGGCCGCCGATCGAGTCGGTCACGGACATCGCGTCGAACTCGAGGCTGGGGCGCGCATTGAGATGCTCGACGCGAGCGCCCTCGCGGGCGGGCTCGGTGCAGGCCCGGACCCCGGGCGCGCCGTCGACCGCGACCAGGCAATTCGGGCACTGGCCGGCGCAGCACATCAGCCCCCGGCGACGGTGGTACTTGAAGCTCCGCGAGAACGTCCGGGTGCCGGCTGCGTACAGCGCCGAGCCGATCGTGTCCCCCGCCAACGCCGTGACGCGCTTGCCGTCGAACGTGAACGCGACCGTCTGGTCGCGGTCGATCCGCTCACCCGGCTGTGGCGCCAGCCGCTTCACTTGGCATCACCAAGCTCACCGAGCTCGCCCGGGAGCGCGACCCGCAGCACCTCGTTGGTGCGGGTGTCGCGCTCGGCCTGGAACCACGTGCGGCACCCGGATCGGTGATACCACCACTCGCGCTGCACTCCGGCGACGTTGCGACGGAAGTAGTTGTACTCGCACAGCTCGCGGAACGAGGGGTGCTCGCGCGGCCGTGAGGTCACTTCGCCCCCGAAGGCAAAATCGGCCACCTCTCGGACGCCGCAATGCGGACACGTGAGCACGAACGACATGCCGCCCGCATCGTAGACAACGCGGGCGCACCGCGCAATACTATTGCCAATGGCGCAACAGGTGTTCGAGTCCAGGCGGCGCCCGGTGGCCTCGGTCGCCCGCGCCATCGAGCTCCTCGAGCAGCTGCGCGACAGCGACCAGGATCTTGGGGTCAACGAGCTCGCTCGCCGGATCGGCGTCAACGCCAGCACGGCGTCGCGCCTGCTGGCAACGCTCGAGTCCGCGGGCCTGGTCGCCCGCGACGGTCAGGGGCCGTTCCGGCTCGGGCTCGGGCTCGTGACGCTCGCCGACCGTGTGCTCTCGCGGATCGACCTCCAGGCTCAGGCGCGCCCGATCCTGGTCGAGTTGATGGAGCGCACGGGCGAGACCGCGACGCTGTCGCTCCCGAGCGAGAGGGCGGCGATCACCGTCGACTCGGTGCCATCGCGCTCGAGCGTCGTCAGCATGGCGAGGCTTGGGCGGCCGAGCATCGCCCACGCGACCGCGGTCGGCAAGGTGATGCTCGCGTTCGGCGGCGGCCCCTTGCCGCGCGAGCGCGATCTCGTCCCCCTCACCGACCGCACGATCACCACCCGCGAGGCGCTGGCCGCCGAGGTCGAGGCCGTCCGGGAGCAGGGGTACGCGACCGTGTTCGGGGAGCGCGAGGTCGATGTCAACGCGATCGCGGCGCCGGTGCTCGACCGCGCCGGGGCGCTGGCCGCGATCCTCGGCCTTCAAGGCCCCGCCAACCGGCTCGAGGACCCGACGAGGCTGCTCGCGGCGCTGCTCGAGGCGACAGCGACGCTGACCCGCGCGATGGGCGGTCGCTCGTGAAAACCGGGCGATGCCTGTGCGGTGCCGTCCGCTACGAGGTCCACGGATCGCTCCGCGATGTCCTGATCTGCCACTGCGAGGAATGCCGGCGCTGGCATGGTCACGTCTCGGCGTTCACGGCCGCTGCACGCGATGAGCTCGTATTCGTGGAACAGCAGGGCCTGCGGTGGACCGACAGCCCGGACAGCGACGCCCGGGCCCGTCGAGGCTTCTGCGGCGAGTGCGGCTCGAGCCTGTTCTGGGACGCGCCGGCGCGCGACACGATCTCGATCGCTGCGGGGACGCTCGACGATGCCAGCGGGCTGACCGTCGCCGGTCACTGGTACCTGTCGCAGGCCGGCGGCTATTACGAGCTACCCGACGACGGGCTGCCACACCACGCCCGCGGGAGCAAAAACCTCTGACCGCTCAACGATCGGTGACAGAATGCCGCTCACGATGGGGGTGTCGCTATAGCGCAGAGTTCCCGCAACGACGCTGCGCCCCAGCGACAGTCGCTCGTTGACAGCGCCGAACAGGCGCTGCGCAACTGGCTCGCCCCCGGCCGCCATCGCCCCGGCGACAGGCTTCCGCCCGAGCACGAGGTCGCGCAGATGCTGGGGATCTCCCGGGGCACGCTGCGGACGGCGCTCCAGCGGCTCGAGGACACCGGCGAGATCGTCCGCAAGCAGGGCAGCGGCACATTCGTCGGGCGCGTCACCGTCCCGAGCCAGCTGGGCGAGCGGCTCGAGCGCCTCGAGCCCTACTCTTCGCTCGCCAAGCGGCGAGGGGTGGGCCTCGCGGCGAGAAAGCTCCGGATCGAGGAGCGGGCGGTCGGTCCCGAAGTCGGCGAGCTCCTCGAGCTCGATCCGAGCACGCACGTCCCGACGATCTTCCGCGTCCTGCTCGCGAGCGACAGCCCCGCCGCGGTCATGTTCGACGTCGTCCATCCGGACGTGAAGCTGCCGCCGACGTCGCGGCTCGAGCGCTCGCTCGAGCGGGGCCGGATGGTGCTGGACGTGCTGATCGAGCTCGGCGTGCCCGTTGCCTTCGCCCGCACGAGGGTGATGCCGTGTCTGGTCACGCCGCGCGAACAGGTCGGCAAGGCGCTCCAGATCCGGCGTACGACCGCGGCGCTGGAGCTCGAAGAGGTGATCTACGTCGGCGCCGGCGATCCCGTCGCCTACTCGCGGGACCTGTTCGTGCCGGACGCGCTCGATGTCCAGGTGATGCGCTCGCTGGACGCCACTAGGCCGACGCCGATCCGCTAGCGCGAGCCGGGTCTGTCGACTCTCGGCCCGCGGGCGCTGCGCGCCCGCAGCCTCACCAGCGATCGGCCGGTGAACGGCGCTGGGGACGGGGGCGGACGGACGGCCTCGGGACCGATCACAGGCTCCGGATGATGCATAACACGACAACATCAGCGCGGATCCAGACGCCTGTCGTATTGAGCACGCTCTTCATGCATAACTCGACAGTCCTCGCTATCCGGCGCGGGATTGTCGTGCTATGCAGCATCGGAACTGCCGGGATCCGCCAAATCCGTAGCCCGGGTCGCGAGAGCAACCCACCCCCACCCTCCCTGCTGCCGTTCCACCAGGCCGCACGCCGATCCAAGCCCCGCCGGCTCACCCGAGCCCCGAACAGCAATTAGCTCCAGGGATATGGACTGTGCGACACCGGGTGTAGGTCGCCGGTGCTGAACCGCTCGTAGCGAAACGGGTGAAGCAGCGCCGAGTGCTCGCCACGGACGACCCGCGCGATCTCGCGGCCGACCGCGATCATCTTGTAACCGTGGTTCGAGTCAGCCGCGACGTAGACGTTCGGCCGCATGTAGTCGAACACGGGGAAGTTGTCGGCGGTGAACGCGCCGACCCCGCCCGAGCGGACCTGGCGGTAGAGGCGCCGGGTCCCGGCGAACCGCTCGAGGCAGTGGGACAGCGCGGCGCACCACATGTCCGGGAACCCGGGATCGACGGTCCCGGTCGGATATGGATCGACGGTGAACTCGTGCCCGAGCCGGATCGGCGAGGCGCCGCCCTGGACGCTCGATCGGTCTGGCTTGAAGTAGATGCCCCACGGCCGGTCGGTGATCAGGCGCCCCTCGTCGTCGCGCAGAGGCTGGTCGCTGTCGACGTGGATCACCGCGGAGCTGCGTCCGTCGGCGGTGACGAACGTCGCCGGATCGACCACCACTTCCCCCTCCTGGAGGTACCAGTAGGTCCACATGGGCTGATCCGCTATGACGGTTCCGTCCGGCTGGCGGACGTCGAGGCGGGCGGGCAGGCCGAGCAGGTCCCACAGGGACCCGATCCACGGCCCGACTGCGACCACCACTTGCTCGACCGCGATCGTTCCCGCCGTCGTCGTGACCGCGGTGACCGCGCCCGCGGAGTCGAACTCGAACCCGAGCACCTCGACGCCGGCGAGCAGGTCAGCGCCGGCGGCGCGGGCCTTGTCGGCGAGCCCGAACATCGACTCGCGATTGAAGGCGTAGCCGCCGGCTTGCTCGTGCAGGCAGACGGTGATCCCGGACGCGCGCCAGTCGGGATACAGCGAGCGCATGTGGGCGGTGACGTCCTCCTCCCCGACGTACAGCTCCGACGGGTAGCCGATCCGCTGCTGGCGGCCATGAACCGCGATCAGATCGCCTTCCTGCGACGGCGGCCCGAGCGCGATATACCCGTTCCCGTGGTAGTGGAAGGCCTCAGGGTCGGACTCCCAGATCTCGACGCACGCCGCCATCAGGTCGGACATCGCCGGCTGGAAGTAGTTGTTGCGGATCACTCCGCAGGCGATGCCCGACGCGCCGGCGGCGACGCCGGTCTTGTCAAGCACGAGCACGCGCTCGCCCGCCTGGGCGAGATGCCAGGCCGTCGAGAGCCCGTGGACACCGGCGCCGACGACGAGTACAGGGACAGAACTGGGGAGACTATCTGTTGCCAATGACGCAATACCTTTGCACTATGCGCTACACGAGGCTATCGTCGGGTTCCGCGGGGGTCAAGCGATGAGCCTTCGAACACAAGTCATCCGGGTGCCGCTGGCGTGGACGCTGGCGCCCGAGGCGGCCGCGCTGCTCGTCCGCGACGACGAGCGCCCGTTCGCGCTGATCGGGCGCTGGGCGGGCGGTGGCGCGCTGATCGGGTCTGAGCCCGTCAGGGTCGCGTCGGCCGAGGAGGACCCGTTCGCGCTGCTCGACGACCAGCCTGTTATAGAGGGCGGTCCAGAGGACCGCCATTGTTCAGCTGTCGCGGGCGGTTGGTTCGGCGCTCTTCCGTACGGTCTCGGGCGGCGGCTCGAGCCGGTCGGCTCCGCGCCGCCGGCGCCGAGCGCGCCACCGGCTGCGCCACTCGCGTTTTACGACCACCTCCTACGGCGCGATCCCGGCGGCCGCTGGTGGTTCGAGGCGCTCTGGACCGAGCCGCGCGCCGAGGCGCTGCGCGACCGTATGGACCTATTCGAGGCCCGAGCCAGAGGCGCACCGGCGCCGCGGCCGTTCTCGACCGAGGCGTGGTCAGCGACCCCGCGCCCCGCCGGCCACGCGCTGGCCGTGGAGGCGTGCCGCACGCGGATCCACGCCGGCGACCTGTTCCAGGCGAACATCTGCATCCGGCTCGCGTCCCGTCTCGACGGCGACCCGCTCGACCTGTTCGCGACGGCGGTCGGCGCGCTGCGCCCCGACCGCGCCGCATTCTTCGCCGGTCCCGATGGGGCGCTGGCGAGCCTGTCTCCTGAGCTGTTCCTCGAACGCCACGGGCGCGGCATCCGCAGCGCGCCGATCAAAGGGACCCGCCCACGGCCGTCCGATCCGAACGGAGCGGCGGCCGAGCGCAAGTCGTTGCTGAGCTCCAAGAAGGACCGCGCCGAGAACGTCATGATCGTCGACCTCGTCCGCAACGACCTCGGCCGGGTGTGCCGGCCAGGGTCGATCGGCGTCGACGTGCTCGCCGACGCGCGGCCGCACACCGGCGTCTGGCATCTCGTTTCCGAGGTCAGCGGTGAGCTGCGCGACGGTGTCAGGGACGGCGACGTCGTCCGCGCTGCGTTTCCGCCCGGGTCGGTGACGGGGGCGCCCAAGATCGCGGCGATGAACGTGATCGCCGAGCTCGAGAGCACCCCGCGCGGCGTCTACACCGGCGCCATCGGGTTCGCGAGCCCGGTCGCCGGACTCGAGCTGAACGTGGCGATTCGGACGTTCGAGTTCCGCGACGAACGGGCCTGGCTCGGCGTCGGCGGCGGCATCGTCGCCGACTCCGATCCCGTCGCCGAAGCCGCCGAGTGCCTGACGAAGGCGCAGCCGCTGCTCACCGCGATCGGCGCCCGCCTCGAACGCGCCACCGCCCCGCCGGACGTCTCACCGCCGCCGCCGCGCCGCATGGGGCCGGTGCCGGTACCGAGGCCCGATCCGGCCGCCGGGGTGTTCGAGACGCTGCTCGTGTCCCGCGGCCACCCAGTCGCGCTCCACGAGCACCTCGAACGGCTCGCGCGCAGCGTGCGGACCGTGTACGGCGCCTCACTGCCGCGCGGCCTCGCGGCGGATCTGCTGACGGAGGCCGACCGCGCGGGATCCGACCGGGCTCGCATGCGGGTCGACTTCCGCCCCGGCGCGAAGATCGTCGTGCGACTCACCGACGCTCCGCGGCGAATGGGAGTAGCCCGGGTCTCGGTGAGGACCGTCCCCGGCGGTATCGGTCCTCACAAGTGGGCCGATCGGCGCTTGCTCGACGCGATCGCGGCGGACTCGGAGGGCGAGCCGCTGCTGTGCGATCTGGACGGGCTCGTGCTCGAGACGGCGCGAGCGAACGTGTTCATCGTCGAGGCCGGCGGGCGCATCGTCACGCCGCCGGCCGGCGGGCGCATCGTCACGCCGCCGGCCGACGGACGGATCCTCCCCGGTGTGACACGCGCGCTGGTGATCGAGCTCGCGGGCGAGCTCGGCCTGCGTGTCGACGTGGAGCCAATCGACCTGGGCCGCCTTGCGGGGGCGCGTGAGATGTTCCTGACGGGGTCGCTCGCCGGAGTCGAGCCGGCGCAGCTCGACGGGCGGCCGGCTGGAGACGGCGCCGTGACCGCGCACCTGGCGGATGCGTTGCGGGCCGCCACACACCTCGTACCGAGCCCGGCCCGCGCCTAGTGGGCATCGCGCTCGGCCTCGGCGCCGCCCTCTCGTGGGGCCTGGCCGACTACTTCGCCGCGCGTGGGTCGCGGACGATCGGTGCGCTTCGAATCGTGCTCGGATTCCACCTGGCGTCGATGGTCCCGCTGACGATTCTCGTGCTCGCGACGGGCGCGCTGGCGGACGTGAAGGCCACCCAGCTGCCGCTGTTTGTCGTTCTGGGCGCGGTCGGCTGGCTCTCCTACCTGGCCTTCTACGGTGCGCTGTCGATCGGTCCGATCTCAGTCCTCAGCCCGATCGTCTCCGGCTACGCGGCGGTCACGGTGCTGTTCGCCGTCGTGATCCGAGGCGAAGTCCTGTCCGCCAGTGAGATCGTGGCCGCGGTCGCGGTGATCGGGGGAGCGATGGTGGCCTCGGCGAACGTACGCGACATCGCGCGCGCGAGGCTCGACCGCCGCGCCGCTCGCGGCTTCCTGCTCGCCCTCATCGCCATGGCCCTCCTGGGGGGCTTCGTGTTCGGCGTCTCGTATTACCACCACAGCCTCGGCTGGCTCGCGCCGATCTTCCTCGCGCGTGGATTCACGACGCTGTTCCTGCTGGCCCATGTCGGCCTGAGGAGCGGTGGAATCGGACTGCCGCCGCTCCCCCGCGCGCTGCTTCCGACGTTCGCCCTGCTCGCGCTCCTGGATACGGGCGGCTATGTGTTCTTCAACCTCGGCGCCAATCACGCCGCCACTTCTGTCGTGGCAACCGCGTCGGCGCCGTACGCGGTGGTACCGATCGTGATGGGCGTCTGGCTCCTCCGGGAGCGCCCGACGGCGGTGCAATGGTCCGGCGTCGCACTGATCATTGTCGGGCTGATCACGCTCGGGCTCAGCTCATAGGCCACCCGGCCTTCTCACCGATTGAACGAAATGGTATAAGGGGGGCGTGGATGCCTGTACCTATTTGTCCACCCCCGGCGGCGCCGTACAGATATGCTGACTGACTAGTCCAGGGGCCACCAGGAGAGAGGAGATCCGTATGGCAATCGACGGCACCGGAGACGCGACGCTCGCACCCGAGACGACGTTCGGGGGGACCGTCGCGACCGTGCTCGCGAGCGATCGGATCGTGCCTCCACCCGCGACGCTCGAGGAGGCCCGCAACGCCCCCGGGCGCGCCGAGAAGATCGCGGAACTGACGCATTTGATCCAGCAGCGCGGGATCAAGTACGTGTTCTTCCAGCAGATCTCGATCACCGGCCGGGTGATGGGCAAGGGCGTCGTGTCGACGTTCTTTCCGCAGGTCGCCGAGCGTGGCTACCAGCTCGTCTACGGCGCCACCGCCAACCTGTTCACCGATCGCCTCGGCAACTACATCGGCTTCGGTCCCGAGGAGTCCGAGCTGGCCGCGATCGCGGACCTCGACACGTTCGCCGTCCTGCCCTGGGACGAGCGCGTCGCCCGCGTCTATTGCGACTGTTACGACACCGAGACCGGGGAGCTGCTCGACGCCGACCCGCGCCAGAACCTCAAGAGGATCGCCGACGCGTTCGAGCAGGAGCTCGGCTATCAGTTCCTGATCGGGATCGAGCCAGAGACGATGTGGCTGAAGCGCCCCGTCGACGGCCAGGTGCCCGAGGGCATGACCAAGCCCTACTGCTACCACATCCACCAGTTCGAGGAGCTCCGTCCGGTGCTGCTCGACGTCGTCGACTACTGCCAGCGCCTCGGGCTCGACATGAGCTATGGAGACCACGAGGACGCTCCCGGGCAACTCGAGCTGAACTTCCGTTTCGACCGCCCGGTGCGAACCGCCGACAATCTGACGACCTACAGGCAGGCGTGTGCCGCTGTCGGGCGCAAGTACGGGGTGTTGCCGTCGTGGATGCCGAAGCCGTTCACGGGCGTCTCTGCCAACGGTCACCATCATCACTTCACGCTCGTCGACGAGGAGGGGAACAACGTCTTCCACGACCCGGATGGGCCGGCGCAGCTGTCGGACCTGGCGCGCCACTTCCTCGGCGGCATGCTCGAGCACTTCGGGGCCCTGATGTGCGTCGGGAACCCGACCGTCAACTCCTACTGCCGCATGTGGGATACGGGCTTCTGGGCCCCGATCTACAAGAACTGGGGCTGGCAGAACCGCACGACAACGGTCCGCGTCGCGACCGGCGGCCGCTTCGAGTACCGCGGCGTGGACTCCTCGTGCAATCCGTATCTGACCGTCGCGGCGCTGCTCCAGGCCGGCCTCGATGGGGTCCGCCGCGAGCTCGACCCCGGTCCCCCACAGCAGGGCAACACCTACGACCTGCTCCAGCAGGGA
Source organism: uncultured Solirubrobacterales bacterium (assembly GCA_963810015.1). Classification (GTDB taxonomy): domain Bacteria; phylum Actinomycetota; class Thermoleophilia; order Solirubrobacterales; family Solirubrobacteraceae; genus Palsa-465. The sequence continues at coordinate 339,057 of CAWEMC010000016.1, read as the reverse complement.
GTCGAGCTCGAGAAGGTACCGGACAGCCTCGGCGACGCGCTGAGGGCGCTCGATAAGGACGAGGTGATCAAGAGCGCGATGCCGGGGCGGCTCTACAAGGTGTTCGAGCACTACAAGCGCGACGAGTGGGAGCGCTACCTGGCCGCGGTCACCGACTGGGAGCGCGACGAGTACCTCGAGGTGCTGCCGTAGCCATGTGCGGAATCGCCGGGATCATCTACAAGAACGGCAACGGCGCGCACCGGATCGGACGCGACATCACGAGCATGCTGCAGGCGATGAAGCACCGCGGGCCCGACTCGACCGGTTTCGCGCTCTACCACTCGCCGGGGCAGGAGCTGATCATGCGGATCAAGCTCGCCGATGCCAACACGCCGCGCGATCTCGACTTCGCCGAGGACCTACGCCGCCACCGGCGCGAGGTCGAGAGCCGCCTGCGGGCCGCGGGCGCCGAGGTCCGCAGTATCGAGGACGTCAACGAGTACACGCTCAGCGCGACGCTCGCATATCACGGCGACGTCAAGCACCTGGCCGACTACGTCGAGTCGGTGCCGAACGCCGAGGTGCTGTCGGCCGGGCACGCGCTCGAGATCGTCAAGGACCTCGGCGACGCGAAGACGGTGTCCGCGGGCTACGGCCTGGGCGACTACTTCGGCAGCCACGGCATCGGCCACGTGCGCATGGCCACCGAGTCCGACGTCGACATTTCCAACGCCCATCCGTACTGGGCCTATCCGTTCTCCGACGTCGCCGTCGTCCACAACGGCCAGCTGACGAACTACCACCAATGGCGCCGGCGACTCGAGCGCGCCGGCCATCGTTTCGCGTCGGAGTGCGATTCGGAGATCATCGCCGTGTACCTGGCCCAGAAGCTCGAGGCCGGGGTGTCGCTCGAGGACGCGATGCGCCTGAGCCTCGAGGAGCTCGACGGGGTGTTCACCTACATCTGCGTCTCCGAGGACGCGCTCGGGATGGCCAAGGACGAGCTCGCGGCCAAGCCGCTCGTCCTCTACGAGGGCGACGATATGGTCGCCCTCGCGTCCGAGGAGATGGCGATTCGCGCCGTGCTCGACCACGAGATCGACACCTACGATCCGTACGAGGGCGAGGTGATGGTATGGACGCGGTGAGCACCAACGGAGAGCCGCGCTACGACGCTCGCGGGCTCGTCGAGCTCGACGAGGTCGTACCTCGGGTCAGCGATATCGACGGCGACCGCGCGACGTTCGACGCACACAACCTGACGACGAGGCGAATCAACCTCGAGCTTCGCTGGCTGCTCTACGAACAGGGCGTCAAAGACGTCACGGTGCTCAACCCCGGCGCGCGCCACTCGCTCGGCGCCGGGATTCTGACGCGCTGCCGGATCCGGTTCGAAGGCAGCATCGGCTATTTCGCGTGCGGGATCATCGACGGTCCCGAGGTGCACATCACCGGCCGGGTCGGCTGGTCGGCATGCGAGAACATGATGTCCGGCGTCGTCGTGATCGACGGCAACGCCGGCTCGCTGATGGGGGCGGCGGTCCGCGGCGGGGACGTCGTCGTCAAGGGCCAGGTCGGCGCGCGCACCGGGATCGACCAGAAGGGCGGCACGATTATCGTCCTCGGCACCGCCGGATCGATGACCGGCTTCATGATGCAGCGCGGCCGCCAGATCATCTGCGGAGACGTCGGACCCGGCCTGGGGGACTCGATGTACGACGGCACGATCTACGTCGGAGGGAAGGTGAAGTCGCTCGGGATCGACTGCGTGCCCGGCGAGTGGACCGACGAGGACGCGGAGCTGATCGAGCGCAAGTTCCGAGTCCACGACCTCGGCTCTCCCCCCGCGTTCCAGAAGTTCGTGTGCGGCAAGAAGCTCTACAACTACGACAACCTCGAGCCGTCCGAGCGAAAGCTCGTGCTTTAGGAGGCTCCATGGCCGACGAAGCCGCCCCATCGCCCCACAACCGGCTCGGCCATAGCCGGATCTTCACCCCCGAGGTGATCGACGACATCCACGTCAAGTCCGAACTCGGCCGCTACCGGATGCGCGGCTTCTCGATGTTCAAGAAGGTCCCCCACTGGGACGACTTGATGTTCCTACCGGGGACGCTGACCCGCTTCGTGATCGAGGGCTATCGCGAGAAGTGCCTGACCAGGACGGTGCTCGGGGCCCGGTTCGCCAAGAAGCCGATCGAGCTCGACATTCCGATCTACATCACGGGCATGAGCTTTGGCGCCCTGTCGCTGGAGGCCAAGATGGCGCTCGCCAAGGGAGCGTCGATGGCCGGCACGGCGACGTGCTCGGGAGAGGGCGGGATGATCCCGCCCGAGCGCGACCTCTCGACCAAGTGGTACTACCAGCTGATCCAGAGCCGCTACGGCTTCAACCCCCACCATCTGATGCTCGCGGACGCGTGCGAGTTCTTCATCGGCCAGGGGTGCAAGGTCGGTCTCGGCGGTCACCTGATGGGCCAGAAGGTGACCGAGCAGGTCGCCGAAATGCGCTCGCTGCCCGCGGGAATCGATCAGCGCTCGCCGGCGAGGCATCCGGACTGGCTGGGGCCGGACGATCTGAGTCTGAAGATCCAGGAGATCCGCGAGGCGACCAACTACGAGATCCCGATCCAGCTCAAGCTCGGGGCCGCGCGCGTATACGACGATGTCCGGATGGCCGCCAAGTGCAGCCCCGACATCATCTACCTGGACGGCGCCGAGGGCGGCACCGGAGCCGGGCCGCACGTCGCGGCCGAGGAGACGGGGATCCCGCTGCTGGCGGCGATCCCGGAGGCCCGGCGCGCGCTCGAGGACGTCGGCCTCGTCGACGAGATCGACCTCGTCGTCGCCGGCGGGATTCGCAACGGCGGCGACGTCGCCAAGGCCCTGGCGCTCGGCGCGACCGCTGTCGCGATCGGCCACTCGGCGCTGATGGCGCTCAACTGCAACAAGGAGATCCCCGGCGTCACCGACTACGAGGGCACCGTCGGCGTGCCCGCCGGCCAGTGCTACCACTGCCACACCGGCCGGTGCCCGGTCGGAATCACGACGCAGGACCCGGAGCTCCGCAAGCGTCTCGTCGTCGAGGACGCCGCGACCCGCGTCTACAACTTCCTGCACACGCTGACGCTCGAGTGCCAGATGCTCGCCCGCGCCTGTGGCAAGACCGATGTCCACAGTCTCGAGCCCGAGGATCTGTGCGCGCTGACGCTGGAGGCATCGGCGATGGCACGCGTGCCGCTGGCGGGAACCGATTACATCCCCGGCCAGAGCGAGGAGCGCGCGCTGAACGAGATCAAGCGCCTGCTCGAGCGGCACATCGAGAACCCGGTCGACTACCTGGCCCCCGACGCCGAGCGCAGCGGGACGGCGGAGTCATGAGCCCCGACGCACAGCATCTGCCGGGCGAGCCCGAGAAGATCATCGGGATCGACTCCGAATACCTATCCGGCCACCGGCTTCCCTACCAGGAGGACATCTCGCTGATCGAGGACATCGACCTGATCGCCGCCACGCCCGGCAAGGACATCAACTGGCTCGAGGACGTGGAGTTGCTCCAGGAGGAGGGGACGCCGGCCGTCTTCGATCGCTATTCGAACTCGTTCATCAAGATCTACTTCGAGATCCCGGCGGGCCGCGAGGACGAGATCGCGCGCAAGGTCCTGATCAAGCACCTGCAATCGGGCAACTCGTACGGGATCGCGCTCAAGGAGCGCCACTGCAAGTTTCCTCAGCCTCAGCTCGGACCTTGGGTCGAGGACTCGCCGACGGTGGGGACCGACTGGGAGCCCCCGGTCCTCGAGGGCTGGGAGCCACCGGCGCACTGAGCTCGTCGACGGCACGGGGCTGACAGCACGATGGAGTCGCCGGTCGTGGTCGCGCTCAACCTCGAATGGGACGACCTCGGACCCGAGAGGGCGGCACTCGCCGCCGTCGGCGCAGAGCTCGTCACGCTCGATGAGCTTCATGCATCGCAACTTCCGAGCGTTGTCGCCTTGCTGTCAGAAGGGGCGCGCGTCACGGCGAATGATCTGCGGCGCTATCCGCACTTGAAAGTCGTCTCGGAATTCGGAACCGGTTACGACGCGATCGATATCGACGTCGCCCGACAACTCGGCATCGCCGTCACCAATGTCGCCGGCTACTGCACGGAGGAGGTCGCCGACCACACCCTCGCCCTCGCACTCAGCCTGGTGCGAAGGCTCGAGCCGCTGAGCCGGCAAGCGCTGGGCGGCGACTGGAATGAGGTCGACACAGGCGGGGTGCGCCGCTGCGCGGACTCGAGCTGGGGCGTGATCGGCTTCGGGCGCATCGGTCGAGCGGTGGCCCGGAGGGCAAGCGCATTTGGCTTTTCCATTTGCGCTTACGATCCAGACTTGGCTGAGCAGGACATCAGCCGTCAGGGGGTACGCCCGAAATCACTCGAACAACTCCTCGAGGAAGCCGACATCGTGAGCATCCACGCGGCGCGAACGGGACAAGACGACCACATGCTCGATCGCCGGCGTCTGTCGCTGCTGGGGGCGACCGGATACCTGATCAACGTCGCGCGTGGGGCGTTTATCGACGAGGACGCCCTCGCGGACCTCCTCGACTCCGGGGGCCTTGCTGGAGCTGCGCTCGACGTGCTGACCGACGAACCGCCGGGGCTATCGAACCGTTTGCTGCGCCATCCCCGAACGCTCGTGACCCCGCACGTCGCCTGGTATTCGGACCGCGCCGAAGTCGAGCTTCGCAGGCGAGGCATCAGCGCGGTTGTCGATGTTCTCAACGATGGACAGCCGACCGACCTCGTGCCCGAGCTCGCCTGGGTGCCGAGGGCCGAGGTCTAACGTCCCGCCTCGATCTCCGCCAAGAGCTCCTCGCCCGAGATCACCGAGTCGGCGAAGTGGTCGTGCATCCAGGCGAGGTGCTCCCATCGACTGTCGACAATCCGCTGGAAGTCCCAGTTGGGAATGTCCTGCTGGTGGACGTGCTCGGTCATCAGCGCGGGGTCGATCTCGTACACGTGCTCGAAACGGGTCACCACCAGGTCGTTCACGCGCTCTGGCTCGGGCGGCCTCTCAGCCGACAGTCTGAAGCCAAGCATCCTCACTCCTCCTCGTAGGCCTGGTCGAGCAGGTACTTGCCGGGATTCATGATGTTGTTGGGGTCCAGCGCGCGCTTGATCGTCTTCATCACCTCGAAGCCTCCGCCGAGCTCATCTGGAACCAGGTCGACCTCGCCCTCGCGGCATGAGCCGTGGCACGCGGAGATGGATCCGCCGTGCTCAATCGAGATGCGCGCCAGCTCGCGCTTGGCGTCGACCCATGCCGCCCAGCTCTGATCGTCCCACTTCATCTCCCAGATGCCGATGTCGATCTCCGCCAGGTAGTCGCCCCACGGCTTGAACGCGCCGTTCGTGTAGGCGAACATCCCCCAGTCGTCGAACATGTCGAACCGGTCACGCAGGTCCCGGGCGATCGCATGCCACTTCTCGCGCACCGCCGGCAGCTGCGGCCAGGGGATCGACGCGTCTTCGCAGTGCCAGCTCATCAGGGCCACCTGCCCGTCGCGCGTGCGGCCGTGCTGGGGGGTGGCGTAGCGATCGTGGCGCGACGCCCAGTCGCCCTGGGAGATCTCATCACCGAGGTAGGTGCCGCCTGACGCCTTCGCGAGCTTCAGCAAGCGCTTGGCGCCAACCCTCACCTCGTCGGCATTTCCGTAAGCCGCGCACGCGACCACGGCCTTGGCCGACTCGGGCTGTGGGATATAGGCCTCGTCGTCGCGGCGCAGGTACTTGACCTTGTCCTCGTCAAACAGGACCACGCCGGCGAGCGTCGCGATACCAGAGCGTGCCAGCTCAGCGGTCGCCCGCCACCCGTCCGTGTAGTCCTGATAGCTGAAGAACATCGAGAACTCTGCCTCGGGTCGAGGGACGAGCTCGAGCGTCGCCTCGGTGACGATTCCCAGCGTTCCCTGATGCCCCATGAACAGATGCTTGAGCTGATATCCGCTCGAGGACTTGCGCACCTTGGGCCCGCCTCCATCGCCGACGCGGATGATCTCACCGGTTGGGAGGACGATCTCGAACGAGATCACGAGATCGCGCGTGTGACCGTACCGTGCGCCGATCAGAGACCAGCCGCTCGTGCCAATTCGCCCGCCGACCAGTGAGCAGGGGTAGGACGCCGGGTTGTCGGGATAGATGTAGCCGTACTGGCGCAGCTGCTCGTTGAGCTTGAGCATGTTGATCCCCGGACCGACGGTGACCGTTCGGTTCTCGTGGTCGATCTCCTGGATCTGGTTCATGAGCTTGATGTCGAGGACGATCCCGTGACGCAACGGCACCGCGCCGTCGGTCAGCCCGGTTCCACCGGCCCGGGGTACGACCGGGATCCGGTGTCGATTGGCCAGCTTGACGACCTCGGACACCTGTTCCGCCGAGGTGGGCAATACGACGGCAGCCGGAACGTGATCCTCCCAACGGTGGACGGGAAACGGCGCCGGGACGCGCGTGCGGTTGAAGGTCGCGGAGCGACCCGTGAAGACGTGATCCGGACCGCAGATCCCGGTCAGCTCGTCGATCACCCCGTCAACTAGTGCGATCGCCATCTCACACCTCGAATCCGGCCGCCTCGGCGACGAGCTCGAAGATGTCGAACACCTCGATCCCCTGCGCGTCTCCCTGTTCCGTGAGTGGTCGCTCCGACCACGGACACGCAGACACGAGCGTGTCCACGCCGTCGAGCTCCTTCGCCTTGGCGATGCGCCGCCTGCTGATCTCGGCGGTCAGCTCGGGTTTCTCGACCCACAGGTTCGAGCCGGCGCCCGAACAGTAGGACCACTGCGTGACGTGATCGACGTCCACGAACGTGAGGCCGGGTGTAGCGCGCAGGATCTCCCGTGGCGATTGCCAGACGCCCATCCGCTTGTTCAGCCGGCACGGGTCGTGATAGGTGACGGTGCGCTCGATGGGGGTAGTCAGCTTCAGTTTGCCATCGCGAATCTGCTCGGCGATCAGATCGACCGCCAGCACGATCTCGAACTCATCGAAGTTCGCGTCTAGCGCCGGGTAGTTCTCGATGATCGTGATGTAGTCGTGTGGATCCAGGCAAACGATCCGCTTGCTCTGGGTCTTGCGCCAGTCGAGCATGTTGTGCTCGGCCATCTTGTGCGCGATATCGACGTAGCCGGTCTCCCACATCGGACCGCCGCAGCACCACTGCTGACTCATCAGCCCAAACTCGACGCCCGCCGCGCGGAGCAGCAGCGCGACCGCCCGCGGCACCGACGGTCGCTTGAACGCCGCCTCGCAGTCGGCGAACAGGATCGTCTCGCCGCCGGTCGGAATGTCTAGCCCGGCCGCCCAGGCGCGCACTTTCTGACCCGAGGTCTCGCGCGTCCAACCGAGCACGGGCTCGTTGCCCCACCGGTCGGTCAGCTCAGCCCATCTTTTCCAGTTCTTCTGGTGAACGCCGCTGTTGACCGCGAGCGCCCGCATGGCCTTGACGACCTCGATCGTCCGCTGACGGAAGCGGTAGAAGTCACCCGTGAACAGCGTGTTCGGGCAGCGAAGCTCGCAGGCGCCACACATGGTGCAGTGGACGTAGTCCTCGGCCACGTCCTCGATCGAGAGATGGCCCTTGTCCATCGCCACGACGTTTGCGTGGAACGCGGTCGGTGTGTGGCGCTCGTCCCGCGTGACCTGCATCACCGGGCACACCTCCCGGCAGAACTTGTGGCCGGAGCTGAAGCAGTTGTAGGCGACGTCGCGATACTCGTCGAGCAGTGCGTCGACCGCCCCGTTCGTCGCCTCAGCGGAGGTTGTCTCGGCCATCGGATCTCCTCTCTATCCGCGCGTCGTGCGGCGGGGTCGGCCCGGTCGGCTTTCTAGGTACGCCCCGAGCGGGTATGTCCGGTATCGGGGCCGCGGCAGCTTCTCGATCGTGACGACGCCCGGCGGCGCATTGATCACGTCAGGGATGCGGTTGACCAGCTGCGTCACCGTGGTCGTGCCGGTGGGCACGGCTGGGTTGGACAGGTGGAGCTCGGGTTCGCCGGTGACCGTCCACTCATTGACATCGGTCTCGCCCTCAAGGTACACGCGGCCCGTCATCTCGAACGTGAGCGTCATGCCCTCGTTGGTGCGCACGGTGTCGACGTCGGTGAAGCCGATCACCTTCCCCGCGTCGACGGTGATCCCGAGCGCCTTGGAGGGGACCGGCTGCTGGGCGACCTCGGGCCGGGTCGTGGTCGTCGCCTCGGCGACGGTCACGCCGAGATCCTCGACCAGCGCTCCCAGGGTGTTCTTGCCGAAGCTCGGCGGGCGGGCGGTCTCCGCCAACCACCTGTCGAAGTCCTCGACGGTCGTGTCGACGCGCTGATCGCGAACGACCTCGGGTCCGAAGTCCTCAACGTTCCAGCTCGCCTGGCCCCTCACCGATTCGATCTTGTGCGACGTGGCCAAGACCATGCTGACCAGGTTCACCCAGTAGACGTCCTGGTGGCCGGTACCCGTGATCGTGACGCCGTTCTGCCGCGCGAGGCGGTCGAGCTCGGCGGTCTGCATCGGCGAGGTGTTCCAGGGATAGAGCGCCTCCTCGGACAGGGTGACGGCGTTGACGCCGTTAGCGGCGCAGCGGTGAAGATGCTCGTACATGTCCGACATGTAGCTGGCGACCGCGATCACAGCGATGTCCGCCTCCCGCGTGGACAGAACCCGCTCGGGATCGTCCTCAACCACCACCCCAGTCTGAAAACCAAGGCCGGCGACCTCCCCCAGGTCCCGGCCAACCTTCTCCGGGCTACGCGCAAGCGCGCCGACGATGTCGACGCCCTTCTCGAGCATCATCCGGGTCGCGACCGAGTTCATCGCTCCCACGCCGTAGACGACAGCCTTGATCCGCCTCATCCACTGTCCTTCCGAGATCCCGCGCCGCCCACCGAGGACGGCGCCTAGCATAACCGGCCTCGCCCAAGACTTCTCGCGCGGATTGGGGCGAGGATACGATCGTGGACACACGGGACCATCAAAGGAGCGGCGGTTATGACCACTGGACGCGACTCGGCGATGCGGTTCAGCTACTGCATGCTGCCCGACTACCCCCTCGCGGACTGGTCGCGTTCTCTATCCCCTCGATGCCGCCGGAGCAACTGGCCGGCCACGGCATCGATCAGGCGGAGCTGCAGCCGATGTTCGACGCGTTTGCGGCCGGCGACGTGGCCAAGGCGATCAACATGTTCAGTCCACAGCTCGCCGAGAAGCTGTCGGTGGCCGGCACGCCGGAGGAGTGCTCCGAGCGGATCCGCCGCGACATCGCACCGGCGGGGATCAATCACGTGATCCTGGCGCTCGCCGACGCACCGCTGGTCGAGTTCTTCTCCGGCCAGTCGATCGAGGGCGTCCCGCCGATCACGGACCTGCTGCGACTCGCGGCCGAGCGGATGATCCCGGCACTCGCATGACAGCAGAGGAGGCACCGCGCAACGTGAGACGGGGACCACCGATCACGGTGACGTGCGAGTGTGGCGAGCGCCGCGAGCTTCGCTACGGGGAACGCTGGCGGTGCGAAGGCTGCGGGCGCAACTACGACACGAACCGAATCCCGGTCGAGGAGTACGCGGCCTTCCGGCGTAGGAAGGTCCGCGACCGGATCGTCCCGACCGCCATCTTCGTGGCCCTGGCGGGCGTCGTGCTCTTCTTCGTCTTGATCGGTCGCCCGATCGGCTCGATCCTGATCGTCGCCGTCGTCGGGTACGTGTGGGCAACGTTTATCCGTCCCGCCCGTCGGCGCCGTCAGTACCGAGAGATCGCCGATCGGCCGCGCTGGAGGATCAAAGCCGACTGAGGCCGCTCAGGCTCACTCGCCCACGCGTTGGCGCGGGGCGCTTCAGTGCACGATCAGCACGTCGGTGTGGGCCTTGTGCGATACGGCCTCGCTAACGCTCTGGCCGAGCAGGCGCCGGAGGACGTTCGGCTCGCGCGTGCCAACCACGATCAGGTCGGCGCCGCGCTCCTGCGCGAGCTCGGCGATCGTGTCGGCCGGGTCCCCTACCGCGGGCGCCAACTCGGCTGAGATGCCCTGCCCCTCCAGGTACGCCTTCGCATGCGCGAGCTCCTCGGCGTGCTTGGCCGGCGGATCGGTCGGATCGATCGGCCCGGCGGAGCGCCCGATGCTGACGGAGGTCGGGACGACGCTGGTGACGATGAGCTCCGAGCCGAACGCTTTGGCCAGCTCCGCTGCGCGCTCCAGCGCCCGCTTGGACCCGTCAGTGTCGTCATACCCAACAACGATCTTCTTCATGATCGCTCAGCCCGCAACGGGGGCGGCCGGCGTCGGCTCTTCGAACCCAGTCGGCCAGTCGCCCTCCGCCGGCATCGTCGGCGTTTCCTCGCGGAAGTGGATCGGCTGGTGGTCTTGGACCATCCGCCGGAAGACGAACAGCAGCACGGACGCGGCGAGCACGCCGACGCCGATGGCGAAGTCCGTCCAGGTGCCGTAGCCGTTCAGGTGCGGCGCGCCCGCCCCCACGATCAGCAGGAACGCGATGAAGAACGTCATGAACCACGCGATCGGTATCCAGATCGGGTGGAGCTTCCACGGTCGTGGCCAGTTCGGCCGGTCCTTGCGCAGCAGCAGGAAGCCGCTGACGGCGAGCACGTGGGCGAGGACGTAGCCGATGTTGCTCATGTAGAGGATCGCGAGGTTGCTCGAGATGAACAGCACGAGTAGGACGTTGACGACCAGATCGACGGTCATCGCGTTCCCGGGAACGTTCCAGCGGTTGAGCACGCCGAGCTGCTTGATCGTCAGGCCGGCCCTCGAGATCCCGAAGAGGGCGCGGCTACCATCGGCCGTCGATGCCGCCATCGAGAGCACGAGGCTCGCGATCAGGCAGATCAGGCAGATCGTGCCGACCGTGTGCCCGGCGATCGTCTGGAACGCGCTGGTATAGAACTGGCCCTCCTGGGTCGCGGTCGGCGGGACGCCCGTGACGCCACCGATCCCGAGCGGGAGCAGGATGAACGCGCCGACGACGAATATCGCCGAGCTGCGCATCGCGATCTGCGTGTCCTGTTGAGTCTTGTACTCGGGGGCGAAGGTGGCACACACCTCGCACGCCCACGACGACCAGCCGAGGATGAAGAGGTAGACGAAGACGAGCTTCCAGCCGCCCCACGGACCGGGGAACGTCGCGTGAACATTGCTCGAATGCCAGTGACCCGTGAGGTACGGGAGGAACATGAAGACGACAAGAGCGATCATCAGCAGCCCAGCCGTCACGTACACGAGTCCCTTCATCGGGCGGATCCCGAAGACGTTGAACGCCCACACCCCGATGATCACTCCGATGGCGATGAAGTTGCCCAGCGAGAGGTGCACGACGCCGTCCCAGACCGTGAAGGTCGTATGTGGGAACCATCGTGCCGAGATCAGGTCACCGATAATCTTGCCGAAGATCGCCAGCACGACCGACCAGCCGATCCAGTAGCCGAACGTCGCGATCGGACCGACGAACGTCGTGTACTTGCGCCACGCCTCGTTGGCGTAGAGCGAGATGCCCCCCGACTGGTTCGGGAACATCATCGCGGGCTCGATGTAGATCCACGTCAGGATCATCCCGATGATGGCCGAGACTCCCCACAGGATCACGGACCCGAGGACGCCAAAGATCCCCAGCGTGTAGCCCAGCGACGCGAACAGGAACCCCGGATTGCACAGCGCGATGGCAAATCCGTCCCACCAGCGCAGGGACTTGACGAGGTGGCGTTCCTCGACGACTGCTTCGGCCATGCTCAACCTCTCCTGACGAGTGGGTCGATAAGAGCCTCCCGGTGTGCGCTTATACCAGTTTGTACAAAGTGGGTCAAATTGACTTGACCGTGCTTAACCCGGCTCTCGTGCCCGTGACCGCCGCACCGGACCACGGTCGGGCTCCCGGGTCGGCCGCCGCTCACGGGCGGAATGGCGGTCCGCCAGCCGACCGTGGCCGCGCAGCCGCACCCGCGCCGGCTCGGCGTCGGGAAGCGGAGTGCCGCCCCGCGGGCCATTGGGCTTCTCAGGTGGCCGCTGCGGACCGTTTCCCCAGCCGCCGTCGGAGTCGGGCTCCGAAGGCGGTGGCCCCGTGCGGGACCGGCCGAGGAGTGCCGGCAGGAACAGGACCGCGAAGATGCACGCCAGGTAGACCAGTCCAATCACGTCGACTCCGCCGGACTGAGCCTTCCCGGGCATGGGCGAAGCCTACCGCCCTCAGGCCGCGACGCAACGGCGTAAGATCGGTCTCGCGATGCCGGACATGGTCGATCGGGACCTCGGCGTGGTGCGGCCAGCGGGCGCCGATCGCTCGCAGGCGCGGCCGGTGCTGCTCGGGACCCTGTCGGTGCGCGTTGACCCGACCGCCGAGCGGATGGCCTTCGACAGCGCGCTCGACGCGGGCGTCAAGCTGATCGTCGCCAACATGCTCGTGCTGCCGCCCTACCCGCTGACGCTGATGCTCGCTCCCGAATACGCCACGTTGCCGCACGAGGAAGATCGCGACGCGGTCCGCGCCACGGCGCAGCGCGCGGCCACGCTCGGCATCGCGACCGAGCTGTTGAGGGTGTCGAGCCGGCGTCCGGTGACGGCGCTGCTCGAACTGGCCGCTGAACGCCAGGCGGGCCTGCTGGTGTTCGGGCCTGATCTGTCGAGGACACCTCGCCGGCGGTTCCACAGGGCGGCGCGGCGGGTCCGGCGCGACGCGAGCTGCCTTGTGTGGGTCGCGCCCGACGGCTGAGTCTCGGTGGCCGGACCGGAATCCGCGCTGTGGACATCGGCCGCCAAAAACGGTAGAACAGCAGGAGTCTGGACGAATTTGTCCGATCTGCGAACGAGGAGAGACACAGTGGCGCGTGACCCGAAGTACGACATCTTGTTCGAGCCCATCCAGATCGGGCCAAAGACGCTCCGCAACCGCTTCTACCAGGTCCCGCATTGCAACGGCGCGGGGTCGGAGAAGCCGGGGATGCAGGCCTACAACCGCGGCATGAAGGCCGAGGGCGGCTGGGCGGCGGTCTGCACCGAGTACTGCTCGATCCATCCCGAGTCGGACGACACGAGCCGGGTATCGGCACGAATCTGGGACGAGGGCGATGTCCGCAACCTCGCGGCGATGTGCGATCGGCTGCATCACTTCGGGGCCCTCGCCGGAATCGAGATGTGGTACGGCGGCCCGCACGCGCCGTGCATGGAGTCGCGCGCCACGCCTCGCGGCCCATCGCAGATTCCCTCCGAGTTCGAGATCAACATCCACCCGCGCTACATGGACGAGGATGACATCGCCGAGGTCCAGCAGATGTACGTCGACGCGGCCCTCCGCGCGCGCGACGCCGGGTTCGACATCGTCTACGTCTACGGCGCCCACTCCTACCTGCCGCTCCAGTTCCTCTCGCCGTTCTACAACAAGCGCACCGACGGCTACGGCGGCTCGTTCGAGAACCGCGCCCGGTTCTGGAAGGAGTGCCTGGAGAAGGTGCGCGAGGCAGTCGGCGACGATTGTGCGATCGCCTCGCGGTTCGCGGTCGACACGCTGTACGGCTCCGCTGGGATCGAGGTCGGCGAGGATGGCGTTCGGTTCGTCGAGTACGTCGACGAACTCGTCGACCTTTGGGACCTGACCGTCGGCGACATCGCCGAGTGGGGCCAGAATGCCGGCCCGTCGCGCTTCTTCGAGGAGAACCACGAGAAGCCGTTCACGGGTCAGATCAAGGCCGGTGACCACACGAATAAGCCGGTCGTCGGCGTGGGCCGCGTCACCAACCCCGACACGATGGTGGCGATCATCAACTCGGGTCAGTTCGACATCATCGGCGCCGCGCGGCCGTCGATCTCGGACCCGTTCCTGCCGAACAAGATCGAGGAGGGGCGTTTCGACGACATCCGCGAATGCATCGGCTGCAACCAGTGCATCTCTCGCTGGGAGATCGGCGGCCCGCCGCTGGTCTGCACGCAAAATGCGACCGCCGGCGAGGAATACCGCCGAGGCTGGCACCCCGAAAAGTTCCACCGCGCGGCCAACAGCGACAAGGGCGTCCTCGTCGTCGGCGCCGGTCCCGCCGGGATGGAGTGCGCGATGGTGCTCGGCAAGCGGCAGATGTCCGCCGTGCACCTGGTGGACGCGGAACGCGAGATCGGCGGCTCCGTCAACTGGATCTCGTTGCTCGGGCATTCCGACGGCGGGACGAACCTCGCCCGCGGCGACGCCCGCGGCCTGGGTGAGTGGAAGCGGATCGTCAACTACCGCCAGATCCAGCTCGACAAGCTCTCGAACGTCGAGGTTCACACGAACTCTCGCCTGAGCGCGCAGGACGTACTCGACTACGGCGCCGAGATCGTCATCGTCGCGACCGGCTGCCACTTCGCGACCGACGGGCTCAACCCCGCGACGCACTCCCCGATCGAGGGCGCCGATACCTCGCTCGACTGGCAGCTCACCCCGGACGAGGTCGTCAGCGAATCCAAGCGGATCGGCAAACGCGTGCTGGTGCTCGAGAACGAGGGCTATTTCATGGGCGTTTCGGTCGCCCAAAAGCTCGCCGGCGAGGGCCATGAGGTTCATCTGCTCACGCAGATGGGCGACATCGCCGGCTACATGGAGTACACGCTCGAGGCCCCGATGCTCCACCGCGATCTGCATCGGCTGGGCGTCGACATCCGGCCCTACACGATGCTCGAGAAGATCGAGCCCGGCGTCTGCCACGCGTACAACATCTGGAACGAGGCTCACAAGGAGCAGTTCGAGGTGGACACGGTCGTGCTCTGCACCCAGCGCATCTCGAATGACGAGCTCTATCGCGAGCTCAAGTCCGACAAGGCGAAGCTCGAGGCCGAGGGGATCGAGCAGGTGTTCCTGATCGGCGACGCGTCCGCGCCGAGGATGATCGTCGACTCGATCTTCGACGGGCACCGGCTTGCGCGCGAGATCGACTCGTCGAACCCGGCGATGCCGCTGCCGTTCATTCGCGAGCGGCGCCTGTGGGGCGAGGTGTCGAACGACGATTACCGCACGCAGCTCCTCAACACGCCAGACGTCGTCGTCGCCTAGCGCGGTATGAAGATCGTCGTTCCGGTGAAGCAGGTGGCGGCGCTCGATGACGAGTTCGAGCTGCTCGACGATGGGTCGGGGGTGGATCCTGACGGCGTGGAGTGGGATCTGAATGAGTGGGACACGTTCTCGCTCGAGGCCGCGATGCAGCTCCGGGACGCCGCCGGAGAGGGCGAGGTGGTCGCGGTCACGGTCGGGGACGAGGACGCCGAGGATGGTCTGCTCAGCGCGCTCGCGAAGGGAGCGGACCGGGGCGTCAGGATCTGGGATGAGGAGCTCGAGGGCGTCGACGCGCTCGCGGTCGCGCGTGTACTGGCGGCAGTGGTCGAGCCCGAGGCGCCGGATCTCGTTCTGTGCGGCGTGCAGTCCTCGGATGCGGTCAACAGCGCCACCGGAATCGCGCTCGCGGGCTTTCTCGGGATGCCGCATGTGGCGGTGGTCAAGGGGATCGAGCAGGACGGGCGTGAGCTGACGGTCGAGCGCGAGCTAGAGGGTGGGCTGGTCGAGGTGGTGGAGGTCTCGATGCCGGCGTTGTTGACGGTCCAGACGGGGATCAACGAGCCGCGTTATGCGACGTTGCGGGCGATCAAGCAGGCCCGGGAGAAGCCGTTGGCGGTCCTCGGGCTGGCCGATGTCGGGATCGACGCTTCGGACGTTGCCCGGGCGGCGGGCGCCCGGCGGCGCAGCCTGTCGTTGCCTGACAAGGGCGAGGGGGCGGAGATGCTGGACGGCTCGACGGCCGAGGTCGCCGCGAGGATCGCCGAGATCGTCAGGGATCGAGTCGGCTGATGGCGGGGATCCTGGTTGTTGGGGAGGCGCGTCAGGGCGAGCTGCGCGAGGTGTCGTTCGAGCTGATCGCCGCCGCCACCGAGCTCAAGCAGCAGGTCGGCGGTCCGCTCGCGGTCGCGATCATCGACGCCGACGCGGGCGCCCACGCGGCCGCACTCGGTGCCGATGGTGTTGATGAGGTGCTGGCCGTGAGCTCGCCGGTGGCGCAGTTCGAGGCGCACGTCGCGCAGCGGGCGCTCGAGGGGCTGCTCGAATCCGAGCGTCCGCGGCTAGTGCTGGCCGTGCACTCGATCGACGCGCTCGGGTACGCCCCCGCGGTGGCGGCGGCGGGCGGGCTGGGTTTTGCGAGCGATGTGACGGCGGTTGGATGGGAGGACGGGCCGATCGCACGCCGCGGGGCCTATGGCGACAAGCTCGTCGCCGAGTACGAGTTCCCGGGCAAAGAGGGCACGGTCTTGCTGCTGCGCGCCGGCACGTTCGCGCCCGTGACGCCCGGGTCTGGGGGCGTGGCGGTGAGGGAGGTGCGCCCAGAGCTTGAGGGTGTCGCTCGCACCGAGCACCGGGGCTACCGCGAGGTGCAGGCGGGCGATGTGGATATCACGAAGGCCGACTTTCTGCTCTCGATCGGGCGCGGTGTCGAGGAGAAGGACAACATCGAGCGCTTCGAGGAGCTGGCCGAGAAGCTGGGCGCGACGCTTAGTGTCTCGCGGCCCCTGGTCGACGCGGGGTGGGTCCCGGGTGCCCGGCAGGTGGGCCAGTCGGGCAAGACGGTCAAGCCCCGCGTCTACCTCGCCCTTGGGATCTCGGGCGCGGTGCAGCACCTCGCCGGGATGCGGACCGCCGAGACGATCATCGCGGTCAACACCGATCCCGAGGCGCCGATCTTCGGCGTCGCCCATTACGGTGCGGTGATGGACATGTTCGAGCTGGCTGACGAGCTCGAACAGGCGTTGGATTAGCCTCGTGTTCTGGCTGGGGTCGGTGGCCACGAGGCCGGTGTTCTGGCACTTCGTGGTGTGGCTGAAGGTCGTGTGGTACGTGCTGGCGGTGACCTCGGTGCTGGTGTTCGTCTACGGCGTCGCGCGGCCGCTGGTGAAATATCGCCACGGTCACGGCGGCGGGCTGCCGCCCGCAAGGCAGCTCCCCGCACTGCTGTGGCGAGGTCTCCGGCAGCTGCTTTCGCACGCGACGATCAGCCGCCGCGATCACACCGCCGGATGGGCTCACGGGGGGATCTTCTACGGGTTCATCGTGCTGTTCGCCGGCACAGTGATCCTCGGGTTCGACACCGATTTCACGACGCCGGTGTTCGGCTGGAGCTACTTCCACGGCGACTTCTACCTCGTTTACAAGGAGGTCCTGAACGTCTTCGGGACGGCGCTGATCATCGGGGTGCTGGTGATGATGGTCCGCCGCGCCTTCGTAAGACCCGCCAAGCTCGACTACGCGCGGCCGGACCGGGCTCCCGGCGATCCGCAGTACGACCGTCACCGGTACGAGGTCGGGGACTGGGTGTTCGTCGGCACGCTGCTGGTGATCGCGCTGACTGGTTTCCTGTTGGAGGGTGTGCGGATCGCGATGAGCGATCCGGGGTACGGTGGCACCCAGTTCGGCGGGTGGATCGTCGCCCAGGTCCTCACCGGGGTATCGCACTCGACGCTGGCCGGGCTGCGCCACGGGCTGTGGTGGTTTCACGGGCTGCTCGCGATCACGTTCGTCGCGAGCATCCCGTACACCAAGGCCGCGCACATGCTGACGAGCTTCTTCTCGCTCTCGTTGCGCGATCCGCTCGCGGGCAAGCGGCTGCCGGCGATCCCACCCGAGCGGGCGTCGGAGCCCGCCGGGTACGCGACGCTTCAGGACTTCAGCGAGCTGCACCTGCTCCAGCTCGACGCGTGCACGAAGTGTGGGCGCTGTCACGAGGCGTGCCCGGCGAACGCGACCGGCCGGCCGCTCTCACCGCGCGACGTGATCCTCGAGCTCCGCGAGCAGGCGAACTCGGCGATGCACACCACCGGGATCGGCGGCGTCATCGGCCAGCTGCTCGAGGGCAAGGCCAACGGCGAGGGCTTCACGAAGCCGGTGATCGGCGAGGACGGGGTCCGTGTCGAGACCGTGTGGTCGTGTATGCAGTGCAACGCGTGCGTCGAGATCTGCCCGGTCGGGATCGAGCAGGCGCCGATCATCAACCAGCTCCGCCGTCGCCTCGTCGAGGACGGCGAGCTCGATCCGGGGCTCCAGTCCACGCTCGAGGTGATCCACAAGTCGGGCAACTCGTTCGGCGAGAACAAGCGCAAACGCGGTCGCTGGACCGCCGAGCTCGACTTCGACGTGCCCGACGCCCGCAAGCAGCCGGTCGACGTGCTCTGGTTCGTCGGGGACTACGCGTCCTTCGACCCGCGCTCCCAGCGGGTCACCCGCTCGCTGGCACGTCTATTCCACGAGGCCGGCGTCGACTTCGGGATCCTCTACGACGGCGAGCGCAACTCCGGCAACGACGTCCGCCGCGCCGGCGAGGAGGGGCTGTTCGAGATGCTCGCCGAGGGCAACATCCAGGCGATCTCCGGCTGCGAGTTCAATCGGATCGTCACCAGCGACCCGCACACGCTGAACACGCTGCGCAACGAATACCCCCAACTCGGCGGCGAGTGGCCCGTCTCGCACCACACGAGCTTCCTGCTCGAGCTCATCGACACCGGCGCGCTCCAGCTACACACGATCCTCTCCTACCGCGTGACCTACCACGACCCGTGCCACCTCGGGAGGATGAACGGCGAGTACGAGGCGCCACGTGAGCTGCTGAGACGTCTCGGCTGCACGCTCGTCGAGATGCCACGCAACCGCGACAACTCGTTCTGCTGCGGCGCCGGCGGCGGACGCATCTGGATCCCCGACACCCCCGGTCAGGAGCGACCCTCCGAGAACCGCATCCGCGAAGCGGTGGCGCTCCCCGACCTCGAGCTCTTCGTAGTCGCGTGCCCCAAGGACGTCACCATGTACGAGGACGCGATCAAGACCTCCGGCAACGCCGAGCGGATCGAGCTGCGGGAACTGACCGAGCTGATCGAAGAGGCGGCCGTCCCTGAGCGGGTGCTCGCCACGCCCGCCTGATGGCCGACCACCCGCTCATCGGGGTTTCCGCGAGCCTGCACGACTTCGGCGACTATGGCGGTGTCGGCGTTCATCGCCCACTGCTCGCCGCCGGCGGGCTGCCCGTGACGCTCCCCCAGCTACCCGAGGCGATTGTCCCCGCGCTCGACGTGCTCGACGCCGTCGTACTCGCGCCTGGACGGGACATCGAGCCGCGACGCTACGGACATCAGCCGCACGCGCTCCTCGCGGCGACCGAGCCCCAGCGTGATCAGTTCGAGCTCGCGCTCGTCGATCGAGCGCTCGAGAGGGGCTTGCCGATCCTCGGCATGTGCCGCGGTATCCAGCTGCTGAACGTGGCGCTCGGCGGAACGCTCGTCCAGGACGTGAGCTTGCTCGACGGAGAACATCCCAGCGATCCCGGTTGGCGACGCTGGAAGGAGGTCGAGCGCGCGTCGCTCCAGAACGCGCCGGTGCCGCCGCACCCGCGGCACGGGATCTCGATTGCGCAGGACAGCATGCTGGCGCACGCGCTCGGTACGACGACGATCGGCGTGAGCTCCTTCCACCACCAGGTGATTGACCGTCTCGGCGACGGCCTGGAGGTCGTCGCATCCTCGGCCGACGGCGTTCCCGAGGCGGTCGAGCTGCCGGGCCGACCGGTGCTCGCCGTGCAATGGGAGCTTCAGGAGGAATGGCGGATCGACCGGCGATTCCTCGGCGTGTGGGAGTGGTTCGTGGACACGGCGCGGAGCGCGCGCCTTCGAGCGCGAGGCTAGGACCGAGGGCGCTTCTTCTCGGTGTCGTAGAGCGGGAACGGTGCGACGGTCGCCCCGACCGTTCCGTCACCGAGCGCCACATCGAGGCGTTGCCCAACGTTGACGCGGTCGCGGTCGATCGCGGCCATCGCGATCACCTCCCCGAAGGTCGGGCTCTCGCACGGGCTCCGCACGATCCCAGCTTCGACGCCGTCGACGGTCACCGCCGCGCCGTACTCGGGAACATCCTCGCCGTCGATTCGCAGCGTGGTCAGCAACCTCGGTGTCCCCTCGGCCGCGATCCGCTTGAGCGCGTCGCGCCCGACGAAGTCATTGGCGGTCTCGAGCTTGATCACGTTGTCGAGCCGTACCTCGAACGGATCGGTCTGGTGCGGGAAATAGTCGATGTCGGGGAACAGCAGTCCGGATTCGATCCTGAGTGTCTCGATCGCCGAGAGCCCGATCGGCCGCAGACCATGCGGCTCGCCGGCCCGTACCACGGCGTTCCACAGCTCACTCGCGTCCTCAGGCTTGCAGTACAGCTCGAAGCCGAGCTCGCCCGAGTAGCCCGTCCGCGACAGCCACACAGGCACGCCGCCGACGCTGACGCCATCGGTGAGGAACCGGAAGTAGCGCAACGTGTCAATGTCGGCGCCCTCGGTGATCGGCCGCAGAACATCCCGCGCCAGCGGGCCCTGGACTTGGAGATGCGGCATGTCGTCCGTCACGTCCTTCAGTTCCACGTCGAGGCCCCGGTCGGACGCGACTTTGCGGAACCACTCGAGATCCGAGTCATAGCTGGTGATCGAGAAGCAGTGGTCCTTCGCGACGTGGAAGATCGTGCCGTCCATGACCATCTTGCCGTCGTCGTCGCAGATGGCGCCGTAGCGAACCTGCCCGAGCTCGAGCGCCGCCATGTCGTTGGTGAACAGCGCGTCGGCGAGCGCGAGCGCGTCGGTCCCGCTCATGTCCCACTTGCGCAACGCGGCCTCGTCCCACACGTTGCAGGCCGTTCTGGTCGCGTTGTGTTCGGCGATGGCGTCGCCGAAGTCGGCGGCCCAGGCCCAGCCCTCCCAGTCCGTCCAGCTCGCCCCCGCCTTACGCTGTACATCGTCAAAAGCGGTTCGGTGCAACTCGGTCGTGGACAACCCTCACCCCCCAATCGTGGATGAATTTGTACAGGCGCAGCACTTATATAACACCGCGGCTGGCGGAACCAAGCCCAGCTCGCGTCCCTACCGCGCCGCGTAGTACTCGGAGTTGATCTTGATGTAGCTCTGCCACTCCTCCGGCAGCTGGTCTTCCGCAAAACACGCGTCGACCGGGCAAGCTTCGACACAGGCATCGCAATCGATGCACTCCTCCGGATCGATGTAGAGCTGGGGAGCGTCGTCGAAGCCCTGCTCCTCCTGCGTCGGATGGATGCAGTCCACGGGACACACTTCGACGCACGAGAGGTCCTTGGTGCCGATGCACGGCTCGGCGATCACATAGGTCACGTCAGATGCGAAGGCTACCCGCCGGGCGTGCCCGGGACCCAGTTGGTTCCGGCAAGGGGGACGCGCGCCATCGCGGCCGCCTCGATCGTCAGCGCCACGAGGTCCTCGGGCTCGAGGTTGTGCACGTGCGACTTGCCGCACGCGCGCGCGATCGTCTGTGTTTCGAGCACCAGCGTGCGCAGGTAGTTGGCCAACCGCTGGCCGCCCTCGACGGGGTCCAGATGCCGCGCGAGCTCCTCGTCCTGGGTCGAGATGCCGGCCGGATCGAGGCCGGCCTGGTAGTCGTCGTAGTAGCCGGCCGCCGAGCCGATCTTCCGGTATTCGGCGTCGTGCTCCGGCGCGTTGTCGCCGAGCGCGATCAGCGCCGCCACGCCGAGCGATACGGCGTCGGCGCCGAGCGCCAGCGCCTTCGCCACGTCGGCCCCGCTCCGGATGCCTCCGGACACGATCAGCTGAACCTCGCGATGCATCCCGAGCTCGATCAGCGACTCGACGGCCTGGGGAATGGCCGCGAGGATCGGGATCCCGACCTCCTCGATGAACACCTCCTGGCTGGCGGCGGTTCCCCCCTGCATCCCATCCAGCACCACCGCGTCGGCTCCGGCCTTGACGGCCAGGGCGACGTCATAGTAGGTGCGGCTCGCACCGATCTTCACGTAGATCGGGATCCGCCAGTCCGTGATCTCGCGCAGCTCCTCGATCTTGATCTCGAGATCGTCCGGTCCGGTCCAGTCGGGATGGCGGCACGCGCTGCGCTGATCGATCCCCTTCGGGAGATCGCGCATCTCCGCAACCCGGTCGGAGATCTTGTGCCCCAGCAGCATGCCTCCGCCACCCGGCTTGGCGCCCTGGCCGACGACGACCTCGATCGCGTCCGCGCGACGGAGGTCATCTGGGTTCATGCCGTAGCGCGAGGGCAACAGCTGGTAGACGAGCAACCGAGAGTGTTCGCGCTCCTCCGGCGTCATCCCGCCGTCGCCGGTGGTAGTGCTCGTGCCGACCTCGGTCGCGCCACGCCCGAGCGCCTCCTTGGCCGCGCCGGACAGCGCCCCGAAGCTCATTCCCGCGATCGTGATCGGGATGTCCAGCGCGATCGGCTCGCGCGCGAACCGAGTGCCGATCACGACTTCGGTCCCGCACCGCTCCCGGTACCCCTCGAGCGGGTAGCGTGAGACGCTCGCGCCCAGAAACAGGAGATCGTCGAAGTGCGGCACGCGGCGCTTGGCGCCGAAGCCGCGAATGTCGTACATGCCTTCGCGAGCCGCCCGTTGGATCTCCGCGATCACGTTGCGGTCGAACGTCGCCGACTCGCGGAGTCCAGGATGCCAGCCGTTGGACGGCATCTCAGTAGCTCCCGAGGTTGTCGACGTGGAAGTTGTAGAGCTGCCGGGCCGAGCCGTAGCGGCGGAATTCCTCAGCCTCGACGCCGCCGAACTCCGCCTTCTCCAGGAGCTCTCGCAGTTGGGCCACATGCTCCTCGCGCATCTCCTTCTCGACGCAGTCTGCCCCGAGCCCGGCGACGGATCCACGCACGTACAGTCGCGCCTCGTACAGCGAGTCGCCCAGAGCGTCGCCGGCGTCCCCGCAGACGACCAGACATCCCTTCTGCCCCATGAACGCGCCCATGTGGCCGATCGAGCCGCGGACGGCGACGTCGGCCCCCTTCAGGGAGATCGCGCAGCGAGCGGATGCGTCACCGTGGATCACGAGCAGCCCCCCGCGTGCCGTCGCGCCGGCGGACTGGCTCGCACTCCCCTCGACGATCACCCGTCCCGACATCATGTTCTCCGCCACGCCGACGCCGCAGTTGCCCCGCACGCGGACGGAGGCCTGCTTGTTCATCCCGGCGCAGTAGTAGCCGACATGGCCCTCGATCTCGACCTCGCATGGGGAGTCGAGCCCGACCGCGATGGCGTGCTTCCCGCCCGGATTGAGGATGTAGATCCGCTCCGGGACCGCCGCCTCATGCAGCCGCTGGTTCAGCGACCGGACGGATTCGGTCGCCAGGTCGACCGACAGCCCCTCCCGGGTGATGCCGGTGGCCGCCATCAGGGGACGAGCGCCCTGCTCCAGCTGTACACCCGGCCTGGCTCGGGCTCCCACATCTGGGCATTCTCCGCGCCGGGCAGGACGGCGATCGCGCGGTATTCCGAGGCCATCGCCACCCACTGGTCGTTTTGGGCCATCACCGCGGGTTTGCACGCGATCGGGTCACGGAGCACTGCGAAACCGTCGATCGTGCCCACGGCAAACGTGTAGAAGCCGTCGAGGTCATCGAGGCACCCCTCGAGCGCCTCCTCGAGGCTTGCTCCATCTCGCATCCGCCACATGAGGTATCCAGCGGCGACCTCGCTGTCGTTGTCCGTCTGAAAGCGAATGCCCGCGCGGGCCAGCTTCGACCGCAGCCGATTGTGGTTCGACAGCGAGCCGTTGTGAACGAGACAGAGGTCCAGACCCGTCGAGAACGGGTGCGAGTGCTGGGTCGTGACGCGGCTCTCCGTCGCCATCCGCGTGTGCCCGAGTGCGTGGGTCCCGTCCATCTCGCCCAGAGCGAATGCGCTCACAAACTCGCGCGGCGGCCCCGCCTCTTTGTAGATCTCGATCGCGCTGCCGACGCTCATCACGCGGAGCCCAGGGTGATACTCGGCCAGCCAGGCCTGCGCATCGGCGGCGTCGGCGTCGACGACGAACGTCGCGTGCGTCGCGCGTATGTGCGGACCGGATACCTGCCCGAACTGGATCTCCAGACCGGCTGCCACGGCCTCCCAGCACGGGTTCATCTCGGCGCTGTACAGCGACATCTTGCTGGATCCGGGAGGCACCGGATCCCTGTAGAAGGCGACGCCGGCGCTGTCCGGCCCGCGAAACGACAGCTGTTCGAGCATTTCCGCCAACAACCCGCCGAGACGGGGTTGCAGCGACGCTGATTTGAGGAAGAGACCCGCAATACCGCACATTGCGTTCACAGTAGAGGCTGGTGTGAGGGCCGGAAATGGCGCCTGTGCGCACAGTTTCGACCGCAGATATGGAGATCCGCGCTACTTCTTTACGCCGGCTTAGCGGCCCGATGTGGCTGGCGTCCACACCCCGAGATCCTTCTGAGCGCGCTTCACCATCTGCAGTGCTTCCTGGAGCTCATTGCGGGTGATCGGTGAAAGCGCATCCGGATCGATCAGATTGTCCGGCGAGTCCCCGGCGGCTATCAGCGTCGCGTGGTGCTCCAACCGAGCAAAGATCCCCAGTGTTCCTGGTTGTCGAGGAGCGCTAGCCGTCGGCCCCGGGTCGACCGTGCAAGCGCGCCAGCTTGATCGCGAGCTCCAGCGAGAGCAGATCGTCCGCGTCCAATTTCAGTCCCGTCAGCTGTTCGATTCGCCCCAGCCTCTGACGGAGCGTGTTCGGATGGACGAATAGCGCGCGGGCGCTCTCGATGACGCTCCGGCGCTCCGCCAGGTAGCGCTCGAGCGTGTCGAGCAGGGCTGTTCGACGCTTGTTGTCGTAGGCGATCAGCTGATCGACGGCCGCCCGCATGCGGTCATACGGCGCATCATCGGCTGCGATGTGGACCAGGTAGCGGTACGCGCCGACCTGCGAATAGGCGATCGCGCCACCGGCCCTGAGCAACGCCTTCCCGATCGTGGCCGCGTCGAGCGCCTCACGATACGCCCGGGTCGCGTCCGCCGGAGTGTCGTGCAGTTCGCTGACTCCGACTGCGGCGCCACTGCGGCGGCCCAATTCGCCACAGGTCTGCATCACCTCTTCGATCCGCTCCGGCCGACGTGTGCCGAGCGCGAGCACCGCCCGGACCGGGCCGGGGCCGGCCTCGACCACCGGGGGCGAGACGATTTCGCCAAGCGCCTTCCCGAGCAACTCGGCTGCCGCTCGCCACTCGCTCAAGGACTGTTCGTGGACGTCGGCGGGCTCGGCGCAGACCATCAGATACGGCCCGGCGAGATTGCAGCGGACCTCCGCCGCCTTCGCGGCGGCGAAGGCAGAAGCGCCGGCGGCGAGCGCCTCAAACAGATCCTTGACGATGTTGGCGTTGGTCAGGCCTTCGATCAGCTCCGCGCGCTTGAGCGCGATCGCGGCCAGATGCGCGACCGCTCGGGCAATCTCGGTGTCCTCGTCGCTGAACGGGCGCCCCGGCGCTGCGCCGGCACACAGTAGGCCGATCCGCTCCTCGCCGATGCTCAGTGGCGTGACCAGGAGGTCGGCGACGTCGAGGTCGGGCCACAGCGTCCGTGCGGGCGGGCGAGCAGCGCGCTCGGGCAAAGCCGCAAAGACCAGGCCGGCCGCGGATACGGAGGACTCCGGGGCGGCCCCCGGGGAGGAGGCCATCATCTGCAGGCGGGAACCGTCGGCATCGAGGCGGTAGAGCTGGCACACCTGTGCGCCCAGCAGACGCCGCGTTCCGGTCGTGACGGCCACCGAGATGTCGCCCGCGTCGGTCGGGGCGGCAACCTCCTGGGCGAGTCGGGACAGGCCGGTCAGCGCGTCGACCCGCCGTCGCTGCTGGTCATACAGCTGCGCGTTCTCGATTGCCCCCGACACGAGGGACGCGATATGCATGAGCAGCTTCAGGGTCTCCTCGGTGAACTCCCGTGGCGCCTCGGTGTGCAGGACGATCACGCCGATCGCGTCGGCCGAGCGCGCGAGGATGGGAACGGCCACCATCGACTGGAAGCTCTCCTCCTCGAGCTCCGGGAAGTACTTCATCCGCGGATCGTTCATCGCGTTTTCGCGGATGAACTCGGGGGTGCGATGTCGCGCCACCCAGCCCGTGAGCCCCTCGTCGAGGCTCATCTGCACCTTGTCGACCAGATCCTCGTACACGGGTGAGGCGGCTCGCATCCTCAGCCGATCTTCCTCGACCAGATAGATGAAGCACGCGTGACAGTCGGTCGCCTCCGTCGCCAGGTCGACGATTCCCTGGAGCATGGGGCTGAGCTCGATCCAGGACGAGACGAGCGTGATTACCCGGTACAGCGTGCGGTTCTCGTCGCGAAGGACGCGCGGCTCGGTCGTGGTCGACAGGGTCCCTCCTCTTATGTGCGGAGCGAACATGTTAGCCGCGGGTAAACGGGGATCCCGGCCATTGCCGCACGCCCGCCGACACGGATATACGTACACGCATGAGCTCACCACCGCAGAACCCCGATGACGTCCGCCGGATCGTGAAGGACGAGGGCATCGAGTTCCTGTTCGCACAGTTTGTGGACATGCACGGCAAGCCAAGCGCAAAGCTCGTGCCCGCCCACCACCTGGACGACCTACTCGAGGAAGGCGCCGGATTCGCCGGATTCGCCGCGGGCGACATCGGCCAGGGCCCGCACGACCCCGACATGATCGCGATGCCCGACCCACGCAGTCTCACGATCCTGCCCTGGCAGCCTAATGTGGCCCGATTTGCTTGCGATGTCACTGTCGAGGGCGAGGAATGGCCGTTCTGCCCCCGCACGATCCTCCGACGCGCGCTCGACCGCGCGTCCGCGCGTGGTTACACGCTGAAGATGGGCGCGGAGCTCGAGTACTTCCTCCTCCGCCGGAGCGCGGACGGGGGGATCGAGGTCGCTGACCCGCTCGACACGCTCGACCTGCCGTGTTACGACATGCGCGCCCTCACGCGCAACCTCGATTTCGTCTCGCAGGTCTCCCAGGCGGTGACGAAGCTGGGATGGGACAACTACGCCACCGACCACGAGGATGCGAACGGCCAGTTCGAGCAGAACTTCGTGTTCGCCGACGCGCTCACCACCTGCGACCGCGCTGTGTTCTATCGCTACATGTTGGAGTCGCTGGCGCAAGAGCGCGGACTGATCGCGACGTTCATGCCGAAACCGTTTGCCCACCTCACCGGGAACGGCTGTCACTTCCACGTCAGCCTGTGGCGCGACGAGGAGAACCTGTTCGAACGCGACCCCTCAGATGACCCGCGGGGCCTCGGCCTCTCCGAGCTGGCCTATCAGTTCGTCGGCGGGTTGAAGGCCAATGCCAAGGCGTACATCGCCGTGACCGCGCCCACCGTCAATTCCTACAAGCGCCTGGTCGTGGGCGCACCCACGAGCGGCGCCACGTGGGCACCCGCATACGTCAGCTACGGGTACAACAATCGCACTCAGATGCTGCGTATCCCCGCCCCCGGCCGGATCGAGGACCGCACCGTCGATGGATCGTGCAACCCGTACCTGGGGGCGACGGCGATGCTCGCCGCCGGACTCGATGGAATCGACCGCAACCTGGACCCGGGCGAGCCCAACTCGGCCAACCTGTACGAGCTCTCCGAGGAGACGCGCAACGCCCAGGGAATCGAGCTGCTGCCAGCCAACCTGCTCGACGCCACGCGTGAGCTGGAACGGAACGCCCCCCTGCGCGAGGCCCTTGGACAGACTCGCGACGGCGACTATCTGGACTACTTCGTCAAGGTCAAGCGGGGCGAGTGGCAGGCCGCCCACGAGCAGATCACGCAGTGGGAGCTCGACCGGTACCTGCAGCTGTTCTGAAAGCCGTCTAACCTAGGTCACGAGCCCCAGCCGCTGGGCGCGCTGGACCGCCTCGGTCCGATTGCGAACGCCGAGCTTGCGGTACACGGCGCTCGTGTGCTCCTTGACCGTGTGCTTCGACAGGTGCAGCGACTCCGCGATCTCGGGGTTCGTCGACCCCGACGCCATCAGCTCGAGCACCGAGCGCTCGCGATCGGAGAGCCCCATCATCTCCGGCCGATCGTGGCGCTCGAACATCGTCTTGCCGAGCCCGACCAGCCGCACCGCGCTCGCGATCCGCCTCGCCGGCCAGTCTTTGTAGGCGAACCCCGAGGCGCCGGCGGCGCGAGCCGCCTGGGGCGAGATCTCGCCGGCGCCCGAGAACAGCAGGACGCGCGTGCGCGGCTCGGCGACCCGGATCTGCTCACAGATCTCCGCTCCGGACTCCTCGCCGAGGAACAGGTCGACGAGCGCCACGTGGGGCCGGTAGCGCACCGCCATCTCGATCGCCCGCGGGCCCGAGTGGGCGCTCACGCACCGCTCGACCCACGCCTGCTGGGTGAGCATCAGCCGGAAGCCCCAGTGGACGACGTCGTGGTCGTCGACGACCAGGACCGTCAGGCGCTCGGGGCTTCTCAGCTGTTCAGCCATCGCCGGGCACGACCAGCCGCACCTGCCAGCTGCCGGGCTCCCGCTCCCCGAACTCGACGACCCCGCCGCTCTGCAGGGCTTCGAGGGCAGCGAGCCGCAGCCCCATCCCCGCCTGGCGCTTGCGGCCCCGGACGCCGTCGTTGGCCACCTCGAGTACGAACGCCCCGTCGGCGTGCCCGACCCGCACGCTCACACGGCTGGGGCTGGCGTGCTTGTGCGCGTTTCGCACCGCCTCGGCGAGCACGGACTGCGCGAGGGGCTCGAGGTTCGTCGGGACGTCGCCCTCCTGCCCGGCTTCGAGCGTCACCCCCAGCTCGGGGTGGACGCGCGAGAGCCGCTCGACCTCGGCGACGAACGTCGTTCTGGTCGCTCGGGGCGCGCGACCGAGCGGGCGCTGCAGCGCGATGCGGAGATCGCTGAGCGCGCGCTGTGTCTCGCTCGCGCACCGCTCCCGGGCGGCCGCGGGCAGGTCGCCGTCGCCGTCGAGAGCCATCGAGACGCCGAACAGCCGCTGGATCACGCCCTCGTGGATCTCGCGGGCGAGGTCGATCCGTTGTTCGAGCTGCTGGGCCTTCTCGGCCTGGGTGGCGACGATCCGCGAGACGGCCGCCAGCGCCGCCGCCTTTCCGAGCGTCCACATCAGGTACACCTCGGCGTCGTCGAGCGGCGGCGCCGCGAGCAGCCGATCGGCCAGGATCACCCCGATCGCGCGGTCCGCCGCCACCATCGGGGCGCACACGAGGCGCACCGGTTCGGGGAACAGCGCCACGTACTCCGCCGGGATCTCTCCGGTGACATCGCCGTCAATCTCAACCACCCGATCCTCCGCCAGGGCCCGAGCGGCGAACGACGCGGACTCGACGGTCACGTGCGCGGTCGCGAACTGCTCGATGTCGAGGCGATGAGCTCCCGCGGCTCGTACCCGCCGAGTCGCCGCGTCGTAGCGGAAGATCACGGCCCGCCGCATGTGCGCGAGCCGGCACACGGCCTCACACAGCCGGTCGTAGAAGCCCTCGCCCGGCGCGGAGCTCTGCTCCGATTGGGAGAGGACCTCCACGAACAGCTCGAGCGCCCCAATTCCCAGACCGGCGGACCGGTCGACTCCGCCGGTGGTACTCATGGGACTTTCCGGATTAGGAGGCGCAGGCGTGCATCAGCCCGATCCGCAGCTCCTGCTGCGGCGCGAGGTAGACGCGCCAGCGCTGCTCGCACTGGGGGCACCAGCATGACACCGCGGGATCGTAGCCGCCGAGCGACGCTTCCCACATGACCTGCTCGCTGCCGAGGCAGATCGGGCACGCCAACGAGGCGGTCACGAGTGCGTCGGGATCGTCAGCGCGGAATCGAGCGGTGTCGGCGAGTACTGCCATGCCGCGAGCATCCCCCGCGCGTTCGCTCCCCTCAACTGCGGCGAGGCCGCAACCCCCCGGGTGGGGGGCTCAGCTCGCGAGCGCCTCGATTCTCGTGATCGGCGACTTGCCCCAGCGGCTGCGCGTCGCGAAGTCGAGCAGCTGTTCCAGATAGTCGCCCAGCGGCGAGCTGCGAATGCCTCGCGGCTCCAGGCGGGCCCGGGTGGTTGCGTCGTCGAACACGGTGTCGACCGAGAAGTAGGGGAAGTACACGCTGCTGCCCTCGAGCGCAGCCCGCGCCGCGCCGCCGTCCTCGAGCGCCGCGAACTCGCGCGGTGACAGTACGCGGGGCAGGGGCCGCTTGAAATACCGGCTCGCGGCGTGCGCGATCTCCCCGATCGTGCTCGCGTTCGCGCCGGCAGTCAGGTGGTAGGTCTCGCCGATCCCGCCCGGAGACTCGCACAGCTCGTGCGCGGCATCGGCGACGTAGTCGATCGAGACGACGTCGACGGGCGCCGAGGTCACGCCCGGAACCTCCGTGAACAGGCCGCGGGAGAAGGCCCGCAGTGGCCAGTAGAGGACGTTGAACGCGGCGGTCCAGCCGCTGCGGCGGTCTCCGACGACGATGCTCGGTCGCAGGATCGTGAACGGCACCTCGGCTTGGTTGCGCACCAGTTGCTCGGCCTCGAACTTCGACTGCTCGTAGCTGTTGCGGAACTGCTGGCGGACATCGAGGTCGCGTTCGCAGAAGTGACCGCGATGCGTGCCGGCGACGTAGGCGGTGGAGATGTGGGCGTAGCGGTCGAGCCCGCCTTCGCGCCGCGCGTGGCCCGCGAACTCGAGCAGTCGCCGGGTGCCCTCGCGGTTGATCGCCCGGGCATCCTCGAGCGGCTCGGCGAACGAGACCGACGCCGCCGAGTGGACGATCGCCGTCACCTTCTCTGCCAGCTCCGAGTAGCGGCGCGCCGACAGCCCCATCCGGGAGGCGGTCAACTCGCCCGCGACGGCCCGTACCCGCCCGGCGTATCCGCGGGCGCGGCGCGCGCCGAACAGGTTCACCAGCACCGCCTCCATGCGCTCGCGCGCGGCCTCGTCGGTAGGCGCGCGGACGAGCGCGACGATATCGCGGTCGCCACGCTCGAGGTAGCGCGCGAGCAGCTCCATCCCGACGAATCCGGTTGCGCCCGTGAGGAGGATCGTCCGCTTCTGGGTCACGAGGCCCCCCCGAGCGACCGGAACGCCCACGACACCCGCTGGCGCGTCTGCGCCGGCGTGATCAGCTCGTCCACGTACCCCGTGCTCGCCGCAACCTGCGGGCGCAGCTGCGCCTCGGCGTAGCTCGCCGCCAGCCGGTCCCGGGTCTCGTCGGGATCCTCGGCGGCGGCCAGCTCGCGCCTGTGGATGATCCCCACGGCCGGCTTGGCTCCCATCACGCCGATCTCCGCCTGAGGCCACGCGAACACGTAGTCCGCTCCGAGGTCCTTCGAGTTCATTGTGATGAAGGCTCCCCCGAAAGCTTTGCGCAGAATCACGGTGATCCGAGGCACGGTCGCCTCCGCGAACGCGTGCACCAGCCCGGCGCCGTAGCGGATCACGCCCTCGGTCTCCTGCTTGGTGCCCGGCATGAAGCCCGGGGTGTCGACGAGCACGAGCAGCGGGATCCTGAACTGGTCGCACTTGGAGACGAATCGCGCGCCCTTCCGCGAGCTCGCCGAGTCGAGCACGCCACCGAGATAGCGCGGCTGGTTGGCGATCACGCCGACGGTCCGCCCGTCGATCCGGGCGAAACCGGTGACCAGGTTGCGCGCCCAGCCGGCGGCGACCTCGAGCAGCCCGCCGCCATCGGCCAGGCACCGAATGACCTCGCGCACGTCGTACACGCGCCGCTGCTCGTCGGGGACGATCTCCTTGGGGTCGCGCGGCGGCGCCGGTCGGGCGGCGAGCACGGGCGCGGGCAGATCGCGATGGCTCGGGAGGTAGCCGATGAGCTCACGGGTGAGGTGGATCGCGTCGACCTCGTCCGACGCCACGAAGTGGCAGACGCCGTTTCGCTCGTGGACGCGGGTACCGCCGAGCTGACCGGCGGTCACGTCCTCGCCGAGCGCATCGCGCACGACGGCGGGACCCGTGAGAAACATGCTCGACTCCTCGGTCATCACGACCCAGTCGGTCAGCGCCGGCGCGTACGCGCCACCGCCGGCCGAGAGGCCGGTCAGGACCGAGATCTGCGGCACGCGGCCGGACAGCTGCACGATCCGCCGGAAGATCCGCCCGTAGCCGCCGAGCGCACCGACGCCCTCCTGCATCCGCGCGCCACCGGAGGCCACGAACCCGACGACAGGCGCCCGGGCACGGTCGGCGAGCTCCATTACACGGACGATCGTGTTCGCATGCGCCTCGCCGAGCGAGCCGCCGGCGAACGTCGAGTCCTGCGCGTAGCAGAACACGGGCCGGCCGTCGACGAGCCCGGTACCGCCGAGCACGCCGTCGCCGGCGCGCGCCTTCTCGCCCATCGGCAGCGAGATCACCTCGGTGCGGATCACGTCGAGCGTCCCGGGGTCGCACAGCGTCTCCAACCGTTCCAGCGGCGAAACTGGCGCATCGGTTCGTTCGGCAAGTGCCAGGCTCGTCATGCGGTCCCCCAGTCGACGACCGTCGCGCCCCACGTGAAGCCCGCGCCGAACGCGCCGAGCAGGACGCGGTCGCCGGCGGCCAGGCGCCCTTCGCGTTCGCTGAACGCGAGCGCCAGCGGCAGCGTCGCGGCCGACGTGTTGCCGTAGTCACCCACGCAGTCGACGACGCGATCGGCGGAGAGGCCGAGCCGCTCGCCGACGGCGCTGAGGATCCTGCCGTTGGCCTGGTGGTAGACGAACAGGTCGATGTCGCCGAGCCCGATCGAGGCCGCGTTGATGACCTGGAGCGTCACCAGCGACAGCCGCGAGACCGCCTCGCGGAAAGTCTCGTGACCGCGCATCCGGATGAGCGGGTCGGACCTGTCCACGACGATGTTGTCGGCCCCATCCCCGTCGGCCCCGAGCACAACGGGGCCGATCCGATGTTCGTTGCTCGAGACGAGGACCACAGCGCCGGCGCCGTCGGCGAACACCGGCGCCGTGGAGCGATCGTCGCGGTCGGTGATCCGCGACATGAAGTCCGCGCCGACGACGAGTACGTTGCGCGCCCTGCGCGTTTCGATCTGCGCGCAGCCCACCGCCAGCGCTGACAGAAAGCCGGTGCACGCCGCGCCGATGTCGAACGCGCCGGCGCGCGAGGCCCCGATCGTGTGCGCCACCAGCGGCGCCGCGTTGGGCAGCACCTCGTCGGCGGTCGTGGTCGCCACGAGCACGAGGTCGACCTGGTCGGGCCGGACGTCGGCGCGTACGAGCGCCCGGCGCGCCGCCTCGGCCGCGTGCGTCGTCAGCCGCTCCTGGGGCTCCGCCACGTGGCGTTCGTGGATCCCGGTCCGCCGGACGATCCAGTCCTCGTCGACGCCCAGCCGGGCGGCGATCGTGCTGTTGGGCACGGTGGTGGCGGGCAGGCTCACGCCGACCGAGGCGATCGAGGCGCCGGTGAGGGTCGGCGGCTCCTGCCCGAGGGGCTTCGTGGCGCTCGCGAGTGCAGTCACACGCCACACAGTCGAGGTCGAGGGGCGCGAGCGCGAATGCGGGGCCTGGATAACCCGACAGTCGGGGGGGCTGTGGCGGTTCGTTGCTCGGTGGCGGTGAAAGCGCCGGCAGCCCTGCTTGGCGGCCGCCCGGTAAACGGCGCTGGGGAAGGGGAAGGGAGCGGGCGCGATCGCAGGCGACCAAAAAACCTGCACAGCACGACAATCCCGCCCCAAATGGCGAGCCCTGTCGCGCTATGCATGAAGCGCATGCGTAGTACGACAGGGCTCGCCCCTGGCGCCGGTGTTGACCCGCTATGCAGCTTTCCCGTGACACTCTCGCCACAAAGCCCGCGGTAAGGCGCGGGAGCGGGCTCGCCACGGGCTCCGGCGACCCGCCGAAGCCCTCACCCACCCCCTCTCCCTGCTGCCTTTACCGAGCCGAGCGCCCGCGGCCGTGATTGGCGGGGGCTCAGTAAACGGCGCTGGGAAGGAGAGGGAGCGGGCGCCATCGCACCCGCCGAAAAACCTGCACAGCACGACAATTCCGCCCCAAATGGCGAGGCCTGTCGAGCTATGCATAATGCATGAAGAGCATGCGTAATACGACAGGGCTCGGATCTGGCGCCGAGGTTGTCGAGCTATGCAGGTTTTCCCGTGACACTCGCCAGCGCCCTCACCTACCCCCCTCCCCAGCGCCGTTTACCGAGCCGCACGCCAAGCAATGCCGTAGCCGCTCACAGCGCCACGGGGCGAGAGTCAACAGCCCCCACGCCAAGCCACCTCGCCGGCGGCCGCTAACCACACGACCGCCGGCGGGGTCCGGCTCAGTTACGCCGACGCCTCGACCTGGCTGGCCTCTTCGATCATCTGGGTCGTGTCCCAGACGGGCCTGACCTCGACCGACCCGCGGCCGATGTGCGGCATGCGGCCCGCGTATTCCAGCGCCTTGTCCAGGCTGGGAACGTCGATCGTGTAGTAGCCGCCGAGGTGCTCCTTCGTCTCGGCGAACGGCCCGTCGGTGAGTTGGAGCTCGCCGTCGAGCTCGCGAACGGTGGTCGCGACGTCGACGCCTTGGAGCGCGTCGCCGTTCACGAAGGCGCCGGAGTCCTTCAGCTCCTGCGTGAAAGCGCCCCACTTCGGGTGCTCTTTGGCGAGCTGCTCGGGGCTGGGCGTCGTGGAGTAGATCAACAGCATGTACTGGGGCATCGCGCCTCCTTCGATTTGGACGTCTTGCCGCTCGGTGTGCGGCTTCACGTGTATGACGAGCAGGGTCGTGCGATCTCGACAGCCCCGTGTTAATTGTCGCCTGCCGGCGCGGGGCGATAGCGTGCGCCGACATGAGCGAGACGGCCGCACCGCTGTCCGGGCCGGGCCGGCTGGCGCGGTGGCGCCACGCGCTCAGCACGGTCAATCCGCCTTCCGGCGAGCTCGATCCGGTGTCGAAGTGGCTCGTGATAACGCGCGCCGGGGTCCTTCCGATGACACTCACCGCCGGCGCGATCGCGGGTCTGCTTGCCGTCCGCCATCCCGACTTCGAGTTGGGCTGGTTCATCCTCGCGTTCATCGGGATCGTGCTGGCCCACGTCTCCAACAACCTCGTCAACGACCTGTTCGACACCGACGCCGGACTCGACGCCGAGGACTATCCGCGCGCGCTGTACGCGCCCCACCCGATCCTGTCCGGGATGATCGATCGCGACGGCCTGGTCCGCGCCGCCGTGGCGGTCAACGTCGCCGACCTCGTGATCCTCGCGATCCTCGTCGGCGCGCGCGGACTCGTGGTCCTCGCCTTCGGCCTCGCCGGCGTGGTCTTGAACGTGGCCTACACGGCGCCGCCCGTCAGGCTCAAGAAGCGCGGCCTCGGCGAGCTCGACGTGCTCGTCGTGTGGGGGCCGCTGATGATCGCGGGCACGTATTACGCCTCGGTCGGCAGCCTGCCCTGGCAGGTGTGGCCGGCGTCGATCCCGTATGGGCTCCTGTGCACCGCCGTGCTGATGGGCAAGCACATCGACAAGCTGCCCTGGGACGAGGCGGCCGGCGTGCGCACGCTGCCGGTGCTCATCGGCGAGCGCCGCGCCCGCCGCGTGACCGAGGGACTGATGGTCGGCTTCTACGTCGCCGTGGTCGCCTGCGTGCTGATCGGGGCGTTGCCATGGCCCGCGCTGGCTGCGTTCGGCGCGCTCCCGCTGTTGACCCGGGCCCTGAAGTGGCTTCGCCGCCCGCGACCCGAGCGCCCGCCCCAGGGCTTCCCCGTATGGCCGCTGTGGTTTGCCGCGTTCGCGTTCACCCACACCCGGCGGGCGGGAGCGCTGCTCGTCGCCGGGCTCGCGATCGCGGCCGTGCTCGGCCTCGGGCCGTCCTGGCTGCGCTGACCCAGGCGCGCCCGTCAGAGGGCGAGCGCGCCCGGCAGCCTGTCGGATTACGCCCCGGACTAACGCCCCCGGCCTACGCCCGGTAACACGCGCGTGTGCTCGATTTGCACGGCCTGCAGGTCGGACGGCCGGAGTCCGAGCAGCTCCAGGATCGTCGGCGCCACCTGGGTCGTCTCTACCCAAGCGTGGTCCTTGAAGTGCGGGACCGTCCCCGGGGC
Organism: uncultured Solirubrobacterales bacterium; assembly: GCA_963810015.1. Lineage (GTDB taxonomy): Bacteria > Actinomycetota > Thermoleophilia > Solirubrobacterales > Solirubrobacteraceae > Palsa-465. The sequence goes on along the minus strand of CAWEMC010000016.1, from coordinate 303,206 downwards.
GTAGACGACCAGCGGCACGTCGCGGTCTCCACCGTTGTCCCCGCCGTGCTCGGCGATCTTCGAGCCGGTCGTGTAGATGGTGCCGACCTGAGCGATCCCGAACACGTCCGGGTGGTCCGGTTCGGACGTCCGGACGCCGAAGAACCGCGCCGACTGAGCTCCGCCGAAGATGCGCTTCAGACCGGAGTGCTCGACGGTGATCGTCTGCCCCGCGTAGTTGACCGCCGGGGCGGAGTGCGTCCAGAGGTAGTGCCTGACGAAGTCAGCCGCTGCCTGCGAGCGGTCCGACAGCCACCACAGCAGCCCGTCGTCGTCGGCCTCCTGTACGACCAGCGTCTGGTTGCTGGGGTGGGTCGCGGCCCAGGCGGCGTTGACGCCAGAGATGATCGGACCGTCGTCGATCCGTTGGAGCTGGGCGTTGTTCAGCGGCGACTGGCCGTGCTTGGCGGTCAGGATGATTGCCGTCGAGCCGGCCTCGCCGGCCGCCCGGATAGTGTCGGCCATCTGCTGCAGGGAATCGTTGACGTAGTCGAGCGCGCTCTGCAGCAGCGGGCCCGGCACCTGGTGGCCATTCACGGTCACGTAGCCCCCCGGGACGGGGGCGTCCTCGGTGTAGTCCCCATGGGTGTTCGGGCCGATCAGCGTCGTCGCGGACTGCTTCAGCTTCTCGGCCACCGAGACGGCCTGGAAGTTCATCCCGTAGATCGCGGGCGTGCCGACCCTCGGCCCGGCGCCGTAGTGGTCGTAGCCGTTGATCCAGTTGATCACCGCCTGGACCTTGTACGAGTCGTACTGCTTGGTCGCGGCGTCGGTGGCCGTCCACGCGCCGTCCTCCGGGTACGGAACGCCGTTCGGCTCGACCGCCTGCGAGTCGATCTCCGGCCCGAAGAAGTCGTCGATGCTGTTGCCACCCGAGCCCGGGCCGTTGAACGAGGTGTAGATCGCGTGCTTGTCAGACCAAGCGGTACGCATACCGGCGTTGTGGATGACCTGGAAGATCGTGTTGACCTGCAGGTAGTCCCAGGGCTGGATCGGCGTGCACGTCCTGGGGTCGACCGGGTAGGTCGCCGGGTTCAGACCCGACTGCGGGTGGTCGCTCAGATTCATGATCAAGGCGGGGTTCGTGTCATCGCCGGGGAACGCGCCGCTGGCACCGCCGTTACCCGAGTAGATCGACCCGCCCTCATCGAACGACGGGAACGTGTTGCCGCTCCCGTTATTCAGCAGGTCCGGCACGTTGGCAAGGTTGTTGTCCGGGGAGTCGTAGATCACGTTGCCACCCGGGACCGGACCCGAGCAGTTAGTGGTGCCGGGCGGGAACACGCCCTGGCTGTACTCGTCGTCGTAGTAGATGCCGGTGGCGCGCGGGTCGCCGCCGGTCATCAGCGCCGTGCCGCCGGGATCGGAGTCGGAGGGATCGGACGTGTGGTTGTTGGTGAACTCGGCGCCGCCGGCCGCGAGCTTCGCGAGCTCCGAGTCCGGGTGGTTCTCGACGTACCAGTCGAGGTCGGACTGGTGCATGCCGTCGACCGAGATCAGCAGCACGTGCTTGATCGCGGTCGGGCGACCGTCGTGGCCGAAGCCGTGACGGCCGTGGTGGTCAGGGTGCGCGGAGACCGCCGCCGCCGACAGCGCGATTGCACCCACGGCAACGGCCGACGCCATCAAGGCACCCCGCCATGTCCGTCCCAACATATTGAGAACTCCCTTGGTTCGAAGATGCAGACGGCAGGACTTATATGGGCGCGGAAACGGCTCGACGTTGCCACCGTGTGAACAGCCCGAAGCTTTCCGCTTAGAGAACCTGCTTTAGGGGGCTCTGCCTCAAGGGCCCCGCCGGGTGGCGCTGTGTATCGCCGGATATAGTTGTGCCAACAACTACCTGCTACCATCCAACTGATGGAACTTGGACTCGCCACCTTCGCGGATCTCAGCTCGGGCGTCACTCCGGAGCAGCGGATGCGCGACCTCCTCGAGGAGGCTGAGCTCGCGGATCAGCTGGGGCTCGACGTGTTCGCCGTCGGCGAGCACCATCGCCCCGATTTCGCGGTCTCCTCGCCCGCGGTGGCGCTGGCCGCCATAGCCGCGCGGACCGAGCGGATTCGCCTTGCGAGCGCGGTCACCGTCCTCAGTTCGGACGATCCCGTCCGTGTCTTCCAGCAGTTCGCGGAGCTCGACCTGATCTCCGGCGGCCGCGCCGAGATCATGGCCGGGCGGGGCTCGTTCATCGAGTCGTTCGCGCTGTTCGGCTATGACCTCGACGACTACGACGAGTTGTTCGCCGAGAAGCTCGAGCTGCTGCTGCGCATCCGCGAGGACACGTACGTGACGTGGACCGGCAAGCACCGCGCGCCGCTTCAGGACGCCGGCGTCTGGCCCCGCCCGGTACAGGATCCGCTGCCCGTGTGGGTGGCGGTCGGCGGTACGCCGCAGTCGGTGGTGCGCGCCGGCGCCCTCGGGCTTCCGCTCACGCTCGCGATCATCGGTGGTCAGCCCGAGCGGTTCGTGCCGCTCGTCGACCTCTACCGCCAGGCGTTCGAGGCGGCGGGACATGACCCGTCCGATGCGCGGGTCGCGATCAACACGCACGCGTTCGTCGGCGAGACCTCGGCACAGGCCGACTCGGCGTTCGCCGGCTCCTACCTGGCGATGATGAACCGGATTGGCCGCGAGCGAGGCTGGCCCCCGTCGGGCACACCCGAGTACGAGGCGCTCCGCTCCCCGCGTGGCGCGCTGGCGGTCGGATCGCCCGAGCAGGTCGCGGAGAAGATCCTGTTCGAGCACGAGCTGTTCGGCAACGAGCGCTACGTCGGGCAGATGAGCGTCGGAGCGGTCGCCCACGCCGACGTACTGAAGTCGATCGAGCTGTTCGGCACCCAGGTGGCGCCGATCGTCCGCGCCGAGGTCGAGCGGCGCGAGGCCGCGGCCCTCCCCGCCGTTCCCTAGGACGCCGGCGCGGTCGCGCTGCTGTTGCGCTCGCCGTTCTTCGCCTTGTAGAGCGCCTCATCCGCGGCGGTGAGCAGCTCCTGCGGCGAGAGCCCCGGCTTCCATTCGGCCACGCCGGCGGAGAAATGGAGCTCGGGGCACGCGGCCCGCAGCCGATCGATCACCTCGAGTCCCTGCTCGTCACTGCACCCCGGAAGCAGGAGGCTGAACTCGTCGCCGCCCCAGCGCGCGAGGACGTCGGTGTCACGGAGCACGCCGTGCCAGGCGGAGGTGGTCGCGAGCAGCAGCCGATCGCCGGCGAGGTGGCCGTGTTTGTCGTTGTAGTCCTTGAAGAAGTCGAGGTCGATCAGGACGACCGCGATCGGCTTGTCGATTCGCGGCGCAAGGTTCAGCTCGCGGGCGAGCAGCTCCTCCCAGGTCCGACGGTTGGCGAGGCCCGTCAGCTCGTCGGTGCCGGCGAGTAGTGCCATCTCGCCGAGCAGCGCCTGGACCCGGCGCACGAGCTGGATCACGGTGATTCCGAGCGTCGCCGAGATCACGGCGAACATCACGCCGCTGCGCCAGCTCCCCGCGGGATAGCGACGCGGACCGATCAGGACCGCGGGGGCGATGTAGACGAGCGCCACGCCGACGACGGCGACGGCGAGCTCGTCTCGGCGGCCGCGTATCGAGGCCCAGATCACGGGCAGCAGCACGAGCGGACCGAACCCCGCCGTGGGCCCGCCGCCGTCACGCAGCAGCGCCACCGACACCAGGTAGGCGACGATCGCGAGGCTCCCACCATACGGCCACCGATCCAGCCCGAGCCGAGGCGCCAGCGCCACGAGCGTGCCCACGATCAGCTGGAGGACGAGCGCCGGCACGACCTCGTAGTTGACGGGACCGCCGGACAGGAGCATCAACAGCGCGATCGCGCAGCACGCCGCGTACGGGATCAGGATCCCGCGGCGCCAGTCCGGCCGCTCATACAGCGATGCCGCTCCTTGCAGAGATCGCCAATACCTCTCCATACCGGCCGTATCGGCGTACCGCACCGAATGTTGAAGTATTCGGCCGGGACGCGCCTCCTAGTATGAGAAGCAATGCTGCTCTCCGTCCTCGATCAATCGCCGATCTCCGAGGGCTCGACGGGAGCTCAGGCTCTGCACAACACGCTCGACCTCGCCAGGCTCGCGGACAGGCTGGGCTACCACCGCTACTGGGTCGCCGAGCACCACGGCGGCCCGATGCTCGCGAGCGCCAGCCCCGAGGCGCTGATCGGACCGATCGCGGCCGCCACCGAGCGGATCCGCGTGGGCAGCGGCGGCGTGATGCTGCCTCACTACAGCCCGTTCAAGGTCGCCGAGACGTTCACGATCCTCGCGGCCCTCGCGCCCGATCGGATCGACCTCGGGATTGGTCGAGCCGCCGGCACGGACCCGCTGACCATGTTCGCGCTCCAGCGCGACCGCCGCCAGGCGTCGCCGGACGACTTCCCCCAGCAACTCGGCGAGCTGCTCGCCTATCTCGAGGACGACCTGCCCGCCGATCACCCGTTCGCCCGCCTCGCGCCGATCCTCCCCGGGCGCCCGGCCCTGCCAGTGGTGTGGCTGCTCGGATCATCGCCGCAGAGCGCGATCTGGGCCGGGCAGCTCGGACTCCCCTACGCGTTTGCCGACTTCATCAACCCCGACGGCGCCGAGATCGCGAAGCTCTACCGGGAACGGTTCCAGGCCGAGCGCGAGCTGGCCGCGCCCCGGACCGCGGTCGCCGCCTGGGTTCTGTGCGCCGAGACCGACGAGCGAGCGCAGCACCTCGCCGCGAGCAGCCGGATGACGCTGACGATGCTGCGGCGCAACGAGCTGATCCCGGTTCCGCCACCCGAGAAGGCGGTCGAGTTCCTCGCGCGGGAGGGCAAGCCGACGACCGGCGACCTCCCCGGGCGCCGGGGGATCATCGGCTCGCCCGAGAAGGTCCAGGCGGGGATCGAGCAGCTCGCCGCCGAGTACGGCGTCGAGGAGGTGATCGTCGTCACGATCACCTACGACCACGAGGCTCGCCGGCGCTCGTACGAGCTGCTCGCCGACATCATGGACCTGCCCGACCGACGGCGGCCTCACAATCAAGAGCCGACCGCCGTTCTAGGTACATGATCTACACAACATTTGACACTCCCATCGGCGAGCTGCTGTTGGCGGGCGACGGCCGGGCGCTCCAGCGCCTCTCGATGCAGTCCGCCCCGCGCCCGGTCGCAATCGACCCTCGCTGGCAGCGCGACGATCCCCCCTTTGCCGGGGCCCGCGAACAGCTCGAGCAGTACTTCGACGGCGCCCGACGCGAGTTCGACGTCGAGCTCGACCTCGTCGGCAACCCGTTCGAGCTGCGCGTCTGGGACGCCCTGCTCGAGATCCCGTATGGCGAGACCGCGAGCTACGGGCAGATCGCGACAGCCCTCGGCGAGCCCGCCGCGGCGCGCGCGGTCGGACTGGCCAACGCACGTAACCCGGTCGCGCTGATCGTTCCCTGCCACCGGGTCATCGGCGCCGACGGATCGCTCACCGGCTACGGCGGCGGGCTCGAGCGCAAGCAGTTCCTGCTCGATCTCGAAGCCGGAGTGCTGCCGCTGCTCTCATCCTGAGCGTTCGAGCGCTCGCGCCGCAGCACCGACGAAGCCCTGCGCCAGCCCGTCGCCGATCCCGCCGATCGGCAGGAACCGCGGGACCGAGAGGTTGGCGTCGAGCGCCACGTCGATCCGGGTCCGCACCGCCTCCGTGACTCGCCAGACGACCTCGAACTGCTCCTGATCTGACGCGCCGTGCGAGATCCGCACGAGCTTAACCGTCCCGGGAGGCTCGCTGACGACGGCCATCTGGAGGTTAAAGTCCCGCGTCAGCGGCCCCGCTACGACGTGGAGGCGCGCGTTTGCCTTCGACGGGCGACCGCCGGCGTCGCGCTCGGTCACGTCGACTTGCTGCACGACCTCCGGGTACCACTCGGGGTAGCGGTCGACCGCCTCCAGGAGGGCGATGCAGTCCGCCGGCGTGGCGGCGACCTCGACCGCCGCCGTTCCCGTCAGCTCCTTCACCTGGAGAGCCCCTAGTCGTCGAGCTTGTCGCGCTCGAGCGCCTCGCGGGGCAGGGCCTCGGGGTCCTGATCCGGATGCGGCTCGCTGGTGCTGGTAGCTCCGGTCGGCGTATGCGGCTCGTCGCCGTAATCCCGGTCGGGATCGTCGGGGTCGCGTGGGTCCTCGCGCTGATCGTAGGGGTCGGGCCACTCCGTCGGATCGGGCTCGCCGACCGGGTTGTTCAGCTCGTGATGGGGATCGCGCTCTTGCTCGGGTGTCATGGCTCTCCTGCCTGCCCAGCGTATCGCGGGAGCAAACCCATTGCGATACGTCCGGGCAGCCACCTAGCGTCTACGAACTAATGTTCGCCACCGCCGCCACCGCCGACCAGGAGACAGTTCCCTGGCTCGACGCGCTCAACCCCGAGCAGCTGACCGCCGCCACCCACGCCGGCGGCCCGCTGTTGATCCTGGCCGGCGCCGGCACCGGGAAGACGACGACGCTATGCGCGCGCGTGGCCTGGCTCGTGCAGCAGGGCGTCGCGCCCGAGCGGATCATGCTGCTGACGTTCACGCGCCGAGCCGCGCGCGAGATGCTGCAACGAACCCGGGCGCTCGTTCGGATGCCCTCCGGCACCGGCGGGGTGCTCGGCGGGACGTTTCACTCGGTCGCGCATCGGTTCGTCCGGAAGCACGCGTCCTCCCTCGGGTTGGCCGAAGGCTTCGCCGTGCTCGATCCCGGGGACGCCGCGGACCTGCTCGACCTGATCCGGGAGGAGCACGGCCATGCCCAGAGCCGCCGACGCTTCCCGCGCAAGAGCACGCTGCTCGACATCTACTCACGTACGGTCAACTTCCAGCGGACGCTGTCGGAGACCGTCACCGAGGCGTTCCCCTGGTGCGAGGAACACGTCGAGGAGATGGCGACGCTGTTCAAGACGTACTCCGCCCGCAAGCGCTCGCTCGGCGTCCTCGACCTCGACGACCTACTGCTCTACTGGCGCGCGCTCGCCGCCGACGAGGTGGTCGGCGGCGCGATCGAGGACGCGTTCGACCACGTCCTGATCGACGAGTACCAGGATGTCAACGGCCTCCAGGCCGAGATGGTCCGGGGAATTCGCCGGCGGTGCCGGGGCTTGACCGTGGTCGGCGACGATCTCCAGGCGATCTACGGATGGCGCTCGGCCTCGGCCGACTACATCCTCGAATTCCCCTCGCACTTCCCGGACACCGCCGTGGTCACGCTCGAGCGCAACTACCGCTCGACGCAGCCGATTCTCGACACCGCCAACGCGCTCGCGGCTCAGGCGACCCGTGCGTACGAGAAGCGATTGCGCTCCGAGACCGGCGACGGCGTCGCGCCAGAGCTGGTCTGGACGCGCGACGAATCCGAGCAGGCCCATGAGGTCTGTGAGCGCGTTCTCGCCGCCCGCGAGCAGGGGACCGACCTGCGCCGGCAGGCCGTGCTGATGCGCACCTCACACGACAGCGATCTGCTCGAGCTCGAGCTGTCCCGGCGCCAGATCCCGTTCGTCAAGTACGGCGGTCTGCGCTACCTGGAGGCCGCACACGTCAAGGACCTGATGGCGCTGTTCCGGCTACTCGGCAATCCCGGCAACGAGCTCTGCTGGTTCCGGCTGCTCCAGCTCCTCGATGGCGTGGGGCCGGTCACCGCCAGGCGCACGCTCGACGTCATCGTCAGCGCGCCGGCCGCCGCCCGGCTCCAGGCGTGGGTCGAGGCCCGCGAGCGCCTCCCCGAGGCCGCGCGAGCGGGGGGCGACGCGCTGGTCGAGGCGCTCTCGGAAGCCGCCCGGACACCCGGCGCCGGCGCCCAAGCCGAGCGGCTCCGTGAAGCGCTGGCCCCGCTGATCAAGACGCGCTATCCCGATGGCGCGGTCCGCCTGGCCGATCTCGAGCAGCTCGTCGCCGCCGCGCGGGAGTCATCGGACCTCGCCCACTTCGCGGCCGAGCTGGCGCTCGACCCACCGCAGTCAAGCGCCGATCTGGCGAAGCCGCCCCATCTCGACGAGGACTACCTGGTGCTCTCGACGATCCATTCGGCGAAGGGACTCGAGTGGGATGCCGTCCACCTGCTCGCCCTCTACGACGGCAACTTTCCCGCGTGCATGTCCGCGGGGTCCAGCGAGAGCATCGACGAGGAGCGGCGGCTGCTGTATGTCGGCGTCACTCGCGCGCGCCGGCGCCTTCACCTGCACGTTCCGCTTCGCTACTACCACCGGCCCAAGGGCATCGACGACGCTCACGGGTACGGCAAAGCGTCGAGGTTCCTGACGCCTCAGGTGCAGGCGACCTGCACCTCGGTCAGGGCGGGCGGCGAGGACACCGGCGCCGTGCCGGCGAACCCCCCGTCGCGGCGGATCGAAGTGTCGGTCGACGCGCTGTTCCGCTGACCCGCGCGATCACGGTGAGGCCGGCGTCTGCTCCCCAATCGCGATCGACGCGTGGAGGTCGCCCGCCGGGTCGACGATCCAGCGGTGGCGGCCGCTGCGGACGAACAGCTTCTCGCCGGGCTGGGCCGGGCTCCGGAACTCCATCTCGACGTCGAGCGAGTCGAGCTCCTCTCCCGCGAGCAACTCCTCCTCGAGCGGCTGCCAGTAGGCGGCGTTGTTGATGTGGTCGGCGACATCGGCCTCTGTCGCCCGAAACCGCCATTTCCTCCCGGGCTCGAGCGCATCCGGCGTCGGGTGACGGAGCCGTGCCGTCACCCGACGACCGTCGGCGGCGTCGCCGTAGGTGGCGATCTCCAGGTCGTTGAACGGCGCCGGCCGCTTGCTCGCGGCATCGAGGTGGACCCACAGCGACACGGCTTCGACGTCGCTCTGTCCGGTGTCGGCGAGGGCCACCGTCGTGCGGCGCTCCGCCCACATCTTCCCCAGCCCGCTGCAGAAGGTCATCAGCTGATGACGCTCACCGAAGCGGGGGAAGCGGCTGATCCGCATCCGGGTGCGCCGCACGACCCATACCGCGCTCGCCGCGAGCCCCGCATCCTCCACGTCGAAGTACGCGACGTCCTGAAGCCATCTCGCGAGCGCGTCGAGCCGGACCCTCCCCGAGGGCGCGCAGTCGCCCAGCCCCGGCCGCTGCGACAGCGTGAACACCCGTCCGCGCTCCGGCGCGGCGACGAGCTCGGAGAACGCGTGACCCGTCATCCGACCCGGCTGCGCGCCGCCTTGCGCTCGAGGTCGAGTTCCGTGGAGACGCCGAGCTCGTGCAGGGCGTCGTTCGCCTCCTCCAGGCCACGGGTCCCGAGGACTGCCCGGGCCAGCCGTCCCGCGGCCGTGATTGCCACCTCGATCGAGAAATAGAAGGTGAGCGCAGCCATCGGCGTGAGCTGCACTTCGCGCGCGCCGCCGCGAATCGTGGCCGTACCCGACTCGCCTCGGAACGCGCGCACCGCCAGAGCGCTGGCCTCGGTCGGCACCAGTCCGATCGCGCCCTCGAGCCGCTCCGCGATCGGCTCGGTCAATCCCCGGGCACCGAGCAGCCCGCCGGCCGCCGCCACCCGGGCGAGGCGTTCGAGCACTTCGTACGGGGTCAGCTCGGCGTCGCAGCCCAGGCCGAAGATGCCCCCGAGCACCGGGTTTCCGGCCTCGTGCAGGAGCGAGGCGGCCGCGAGCGTGAGCGCGTCGCACAGAGGACTGCGCAGCCCCGCCTCGTCGCCCTGGGCGAGCACGTCGCCGCCGACGTCGATGAATACGATCAGGTCACAGCCAAGTCGTGAGCTCGCCCGGGCGAGTCCCGTGGCGATCGCTTCGGGGCCGTCGTGGACGTCGACGAGCACGGTGCGCTCGCCCAGGAACTCGGCCATCCGCGACTCCGCGAAATAGACGGCGCGGTCGCGGACGCGCGTCTGAGGGCCGGCGAGCAGCACCCCCGGCGCCAGCTCCTCGGCCCCCTCGATCTCGTCCACACTCCGAGGGCCCGGCGCCGGGTCGATCGCGCCCCGCTCCCACGTGAGCCCCCCGAGCACGGGTTCGGCACCGTCGTATAGACGGGCGAACTCTGCGCTCGCCAGCGCGCCGACGATGTCCCCGCCCCCGCCCATGCCGAGGACCAGCGGACGCCTGGCACGGCGAAGCACGACCTCGGCGTCATCCATCTTTGTCAGTGGCCCCCTTCGTAATTACGACGACACTCAATGATTTCTAGCGAGTCGCTGCGTTCACCACGCCCGCCGAGGCACACGTGACCAGACCGAGCCGGAGATCGTCCGGATCGATCCCTCTCAGGTCCGGGTGATCAAGATCGACGTCGACCGTCCGGCCGGCGGCGGGCTCCCCCGCCAGGCCGAGGCTCCGATAGCCGTTGTCGCATAGAACCTGCCACAGGTCTCCCACGGCCGCGAGCAGCCCCGCCCTGAGCTGGCGCTCGCGCCGCGACAGCGTCTCGAGCTCCCGCGCCTCCTCGAACGGATCGATCCGAACCTGGGAATCGCTGCCGATCGCCAGCGGCACTCCGCTTTCTTGATAGCTCATGGCCGGCAGGTAGCCGTCGCCGAGATTCCCCTCGGTGGTGGGGCACGAGACCACGGTCGTCTCCGTGCGCGCGAGCAGCTCGACGTCCCGCTCCGACACGTGGATGCCGTGGATCACGGTCGCCGACGGCCCCAGAAATCCCGACCGCAAGAGGAGCTCGATCGGCGAGCAGCCGTACTCGGCCTGACACTCCTCGAGCTCGCGCTGCTGCTCGTGGGCGTGGACATGGCGCACGAGCCCGTGCTTCTCGGAGTACTCGGCGATCGCACCCAGCCACGACGACGACACCGCACGCACGCTGTGCGCCGCGACGCCGACGGAGATTCCGTCTCGCTCCGACGCCCACGTTCGCAGCTCGTCGACCCGGCTCAGGAACGTCTCCACGTCGGGGTCGCAGAACCGGCGCTGTCCCGCCACCGGCGGACGGTCCTCTCCATCCCAGCCGTTTCGATGGTAGGCGGCGGGCAGCAGCACGATCTCGATACCGGCGACGAGCGCCGCCTCCGCCACCGTCATCGCCATCTCGTTGCGATCCGGATACGGCGTCCCGTCGGGCTGGTGGTGGACGTAGTGGAATTCGCCGACGGCCCCATACCCGGCCTGCACCATCTCCACGAACGTCTCTCGCGCCAGCCCGTACATCGCCGCCGGGTCGAGACTGCCGGCCAGCTTGAACATCTCCGTTCGCCACGTCCAGAAGTCGTCGGCGCGGTCGGGGCTCAGCCGCTCGGCCCGTCCCCGGAGGCCGCGCTGGAACGCGTGGGAATGGGCGTTCGGCATCGCCGGGACCGTGGCCCACGTCGGCATCACACCGCCTCCGCGCTCAGATCGGCGATGGCGCGCTGCACGGCCCGGGCGGCGATCGCCGCGTCAGCCACCTCGACGGTCTCGAGTGGAGAGTGGCTGATGCCGGTGGCGTTGCGCACCAGCACCATCCCCGCCGGCGTCTCGTCGGCCAGCACGCCGGCGTCGTGACCGGCGAAGCAAACGACCTCGGGCACCGCGGCGCCGACCACGTCCTCGCTCGCCCGCCGCAGCCGCGAGCGAACGCGATCCGAGAACTCGACCCCGTTCGAACGCGAGGCCTCGGTGATCGCGATCTCAACGCGGGTACGCAGCGCGAGCTCGCCGGCCTCCTCGCCGACCTGTCGGGCCCAGCCTTCGAGCACGTCCGGATCGGGAGCCCGCGCGTCGAGCCACAGCCGGACGTGCGCGGCGATCGTCGTCGGCGCGTTCGGCTCGGCGACGATCCGCGAGGTCGTGACGGTGAGCCGACCGGATCCCTCGGCGAGCTCCTCGGCGGCGACGATCAGATGCGCGGCGGCGGACAGCGCGTCGCGGCGCTCCGCTCGCGGGGTCGTGCCCGCGTGGTCGGCCCGGCCGCGAAGGTCGACCTCGAGCCGGCGTCGGCTCGCCAGCGATCTCACGATCCCGATCGGCGCGCCGGCGCGGGCGACCTCGGTCGTCTGATCGATGTGGATCTCGACGAAGCCGGCGAGCTTCTCCATCCAGCGCGGGGCGTCGGCGATCGCCGCCGGGTCGACCCCGCTGTCGCGCATCGCCTCGCGCAGCGACACACCCTGATCGTCATGGCGTTCCATCACGGTCGCGATGGCGAGCTTCCCGGCCAGCGCCTTGCTCCCGAACGTCGGGGTGTTGAAGCGAGCGCCCTCCTCATCGGCGAACGACAGGACCGCGATCGGCTCCGTCGAGCTCGCCGCGAGCTCGAACCCGCACGCGACTCCCAGCGGCCCATCGAACCGGCCGCCCCCGCGCACGCTGTCCAGATGCGACCCCACCGCCCACCACGGCGGCCTTCGGTCGGGACACGCCCACAGGTTGCCGGCGGGGTCACGCTCCAAGCTCAGCCCCGCCTCGGCGGCCTGCTCCGCGAACCACGCGCGCGTTGCGCCATCCTCGACGCTCCAAGCCATCCGCACCACCCCCCGCGCACCGACGCCGATCCCGTCAAGTCCGGCCAACCGCGCCGCGATGCCCTCGGCGGTGATCATCTCCCCGCCACCCTCCATTCGCAGTCGGGCCGCACGCGGACGAGCTCGCCGCCGACGAACACGAGCGCGACCGGGTTGTGGCCGAACCGGTACGGGATCCGCTCGATCGGCCCGTCGAGCACGAGCACGTCGCTGCGCTTGCCGACCTCGAGCGAGCCGGTCTGCTCGGACAGTCGCAGCACCCACGCCGCATTCAGCGTGGACGCCAGCAGCGCCTCGCGGACCGACCAGCCGTACCGACGCGCCGCCAGCCCGATGATCAACGGAAGCGAGACGATCGGGGACGTGCCGGGGTTTAGGTCGCTGGCGAGCACGCAGATCGCCCCGCGATCGGCGAGCGCACGACCGGGTGCGGCGTGCTCGGCGCCGATGAACTCCGCGCCCGGCAGGAGCACGGCGGCGGTCTCGGACTCGGCGAGTCCGGCGACGCCATCGTCCGACAGGCACGAGAGGTGGTCGACCGACCGCGCCCCGCACTCGACGGCGACGGCGGTGGAGCCGTTGTCGTGGAACTGCTCGACGTGGGCCCTCAGGTCCAGCCCGTACTCGGCCGCCAGCTCCGCCATCCGCCGCAGATTCTCGTTCGAGAACGCGATCCTCTCGACGTAGATATCGAGCGCGGTCGCCTCTCCCGCATCCACCACGCGCGGCAGCATCCGCGCGACCTCCTCCATCCAGCCATCGGCGTCGTATCCGTCCGGGATCACGTGCGCGAGCAGCGCGGTCATCCGGTCGGCGCCGAGCTCGGCCCCCAGCCGCAGCGAGCGGAGCTCGCCCTCGACCGACAGCCCGTAGCCGCACTTGCCCTCGAACGCCGTCGTCCCGTGGGCGAGCATCTCGTCGGCGAGGGCGCGCGACTGCGCGAGCACCTGCTCGTCGGACGCCGCCGCCAGCGCCCGCGCCGAGGAACGGATGCCGCCGCCTGCACGGCTGATCGCCTCGTAGGACTCGCCCGCGATCTTCATCGCGTACTCGCGCTCGCGCCAGCCCGCAAATGGGAGGTGCGTGTGACAGTCCACGAACCCGGGGATGACCGCGCAGCCGGACGCGTCGATCTGCAGTGACGCATCGCCGGAGCTCTCGAAACCGGCGATCAATCCGTCCTGCACGAGCAACCCTCCCGGCTCGCAGGCGAGCGACGCGGCCCGGTCGTGGCGGAGGTACGGCAGGCCATCCTCGGGCGGTCGCAGCACCTGCGCCGCGCCGTTGATCGAGACGCCACTCACCCGGTGGCCGGCTCGGGGTCGAGCATCGGCATCCGCAGGCCCGACCGCTCGGCGAACGCGAGCGCCTCCGGATAGCCCGCGTCGGCGTGGCGTACCACCCCCGTCCCCGGGTCCGCGCTCAGCACGCGCCGCACCCGCTCGGCGCCGAGCGCCGAGCCGTCGGCGACGACGACCTGACCGGCGTGGATCGACTTGCCCATCCCGACCCCGCCGCCGTGATGCACCGACACCCAGCTCGCGCCGCACGCCGTGTTCAGCAGCGCGTTCAGGATCGGCCAGTCCGCGATCGCGTCCGACCCGTCGCGCATCGCCTCGGTCTCGCGTTGCGGAGACGCTACCGAGCCGGCGTCGAGGTGATCGCGGCCGATCACGATCGGGCCCGCCAGCTCGCCGGCGGCGACCATCTCGTTGAACCGCAGGCCGGCGAGATGGCGCTCCCCGTAGCCGAGCCAGCAGATCCTCGCGGGGAGGCCCTGGAACTGAACCTTCTCGCGGGCCAGGCGGATCCACCGCGCGACGTGCTCCTGATCGCCGAAGAGCTCAAGGATCGCCGCGTCGGTCTTGTAGATGTCCTGCGGGTCGCCCGACAGGGCCACCCACCGGAACGGGCCCTTGCCCTCGCAGAAGAGCGGCCTGATGTACGCCGGCACGAACCCGGGATACGAGAACGCGTCGGAGTCTCCGTTCTCGAACGCGAGCCCCCGCAACGCGTTGCCGTAGTCGAACGCCTCCGCGCCGAAGGCAGCCAGCTCCCGGATCGCCTCGACGTGTTGCACCGCGGACGCCCCGACCCGCTTTAGGTAATCGTCCGGGTCACGCGCCCTGAGCGCGTCGGCCTGCTCGACCGTCAGCCCCGCCGGGACATAGCCGTTGAGCGGATCGTGGGCCGAGGTCTGGTCGGTGACCACGTCGATGTGCACGTCGCGGCGCACGAGCTCGGGTATCACCTCGGCGGCGTTTCCGAGCAGCCCGATCGACAGCGCGCGCCCCTCAGACGCCGCCTGGCTGAGCCGCGCCAGCGCGTCGTCGAGGTCCGCGGCCCGCTCGTCCAGATAGCGGGTCTGAATCCGTCGCTCGATCCGGCGCAGGTCGACCTCGATGCACAGGGCGGTGCCGCCGCACATCGTGACCGCCAGCGGCTGGGCCCCGCCCATCCCGCCGAGTCCCGCCGTGACGACGAGGCGGCCGCGCAGCGTCCCGTCGAACCGCTTGCGGGCCACCGCCGCGAACGTCTCATACGTGCCCTGGAGGATCCCCTGGCTCCCGATGTAGATCCAGGAGCCGGCGGTCATCTGCCCGTACATGATCAGGCCGGCGGCGTCGAGCTCGCGGAACTTCTCCCACGTCGCCCAATCGGGTACGAGGTTGGTGTTCGCGATCAGCACGCGCGGCGCGCGGTCGTGGGTCTCGAACACGGCCACGGGCTTGCCCGATTGCACGAGCAGCGTCTCCTCGTCACCGAGCCGCATGAGCTCCCGGCGGATCGTCGCGTAGCTGGCCTGGTCGCGGGCAGCCTTGCCGATCCCGCCGTAGACGATCAGCTCCGCCGGGTTCTCGGCAACATCCGGATCGAGGTTGTTCTCGAGCATCCGCAGCGCCGCCTCCTGCTGCCACCCCCGGCAGCGAGGCGGTCGGCCCGCGACGGTGCTCATGCTGCGCTCGGTCCCAGCAGCTCGGCCGCGGCGTCCTGCATCCGGTCGTCGCCCCAGAACAGCCGATCGCCGACCGCGATCGTCGGCACCCCAGCGACGCCGAGCTTCAGCGCGGCATCGGTCGCGTCGCGGAGCGCTTGTTTGACCGCCGGGTTCTGGGTCGCGCCGGCGACCGCTGGGCGATCCAACCCGACCCGCTCCGCCACGTCGAGCACGTTGGCCGCGGTGCTCAGGTCCGCTCCGCGCTGGAAGGCGCTGCGGAACGCCTCGAGCGCGAACTCGCGACCGGCCCCGGCCGTGAACGCAAAGGTGCACGCGCGCATCAATCCGAGGTAGTCGGCGGGCCAGGGCTCCGGCCACCGGATGGGCGGGAGCCCATACTGGTCCGCCCGGCGCTCGACCTCGGCCATGCCCGCCTGGCGTTTGTCGCTGCGCCCCCAGGAGCCGCGGCCGTGGGCCTTGAACACGGCTCCGAGCAGAATCGGGCGCCATTCGATTGGCTCGGGCAGGACCGTCTCCAACCGCTCCGCCGCCACGTGCGCATACGGCGATCCGAGGTCGAAGTAGAACCTGACGTCAGCCACACCGGGAACGCTAACGGCTCGGGCAGGCCACTAGCATCCTCCGTCCGTGCGCGCCGTCTACGCCTCAGAGATCGACCCCGACAATCCCCTCGCCGGCCTGGAGATCGGCGAGCGCCCCGAGCCCGAGGTGCCCGCGGGCTGGACGACCGTAACCGTCAAGGCCGCCTCGCTCAACCACCACGACCTGTGGTCGCTGCGCGGCGTCGGCCTCGGCCGCGAGCGGCTCCCGATGATCCTCGGCTGCGACGCCGCCGGGTTCGACGAGGAGGGCAACGAGGTGGTCGTCCACTCCGTTATCACCGACGACTCCTGGCGCGACGACGAGACGCTCGACCCACGCCGCTCGATCCTGTCCGAGCGCTACCAGGGGACGTTCGCCGACGAGGTGGCGGTCCCGCGCCGGAACGTGCTGCCCAAGCCGCCCGAGCTCTCGTTCGAGGAGGCCGCGTGTCTGCCGACGGCGTGGCTGACCGCATACCGAATGCTCTTCACCCGGGCGCAGCTCGCACCCGGCTCGACGGTGCTCGTCCAGGGCTCGAGCGGCGGCGTCGCCACCGCGGTGATCGTGCTCGCCACCGCCGCCGGCGTCCGCGTATGGGCGACCGGCCGCACCGAGGAGAAGCGCGCCCAGGCCCAGTCGCTCGGCGCCGATCAGGTGTTTGAGTCCGGGGCGCGGCTGCCCGAGCGCGTCGACGCCGTGATGGAGACCATCGGCCAGGCGACGTGGTCACATTCGGTGAAGTCGCTGAAGCCGGGCGGCAAGATCATCGTCTCCGGCGCCACCACCGGCGCCGCCCCGCCGGCGGAGCTGAACAGGGTGTTCTTCCTCCAGCTGTCCGTGATCGGCTCGACGATGGGCACCCGTGACGAACTCGAGCGGCTGATCCGGTTCTGCGTCGAGCGCGACGTCCGCCCCGTGATTCACGCCACGATGCCGTTGACCGAAGCGGGGCGGGGATTCGAGTCGCTGCTCGAGGGCGACGTGTTCGGCAAGATCGTGTTCACGACGTAGCGGTCGTGGGCGTCCTGGCGCTCGACCACGTGCAGCTCGCCGCGCCGGCGGGATGCGAGGCCGACGCGCGACGGTACTTCGGAGAGCTGCTCGGGCTGGTCGAGGTCGAGAAGCCCGAGCCGCTGCGCTCGCGCGGCGGCGTGTGGTTTCGGGTCGGCTCCCAACAGCTTCACATCGGCGTCGACGAGCGCTTCGCGCCGGCGGCGAAAGCTCACCCGGCGCTGCGCGTCGAGCCCGGCGATCTGGACGCACTAGCCCAGCGACTGTCCGCGGCGGGAGCGAAGGTCGAGTGGGACGACGCCCTCCCCGGCGAGCGTCGCTTCTACTCACAGGATCCGTGGGGCAACCGGATCGAGCTTCTGGCCGCGGCCCGCTGAGCTGACTGCTCCGCGCGCTAGGGCGCCCCGACCATGGTCAGGCAACTCGCGCCGGCGCGCGCGCCGATCGCCGCCGCCTCCGCCACCGACGCACCGGACGCGAGCCCGAACGTGAACGCGGCCGCGAACGAGTCGCCACAGCCGTAGCTGTCGCGCGGGCGACCCGGCGGCGGCGCCGCCGGCCAGCTCCCCTCCGATTCGCCGGACCAGCTCCCTCCGTTCGAGCCGTCGGTGGCGACGAGCAGGCGGGCGTGGCGCCCCACGCGCTTCGCCCACCCGACCTCGTCTACGTCGCGTTTGCTGAAGACGAGCGCATCGATCACCGCCCCGCCGTCGTGCTCCAGCGCATCGCGCGCCCGTGGCGTCGCGACGACCTCGCGCGCGTCCCGGCCGTGCTGAAGTGCCCCGCTATCCCCGGCTGTGAAGTACACCCCGTCGGTGCTGTGCAGCAGTTCCCACTCGAGCTCGTCGCTGCCGTGGGGGTTGAGCCGCTCGCCAATCGTCACGATCGTCCGCTCGCCGCCGTCCTTGAGCAGCGTCACGGCGCGGCGGGTCGGCTCCTGACGCCAGGCCACGTGCATGTGAACGCCACGGTCCGTCAGCTCCGCGGCGGCTGCTTCGCCGTGCTCATCGTGCCCGAGCGCCGTGAAGAAGTGAACCTCCGCGCCGAGCCGGGCGAGCACGACTGCGGCCACGCCGCCGCCGCCCGCGGCTCGCGTGAACGCGCGCTTGGCATGGAGCACCTCGCCCTCGACGGGCAGCCGATCGACCTCGACGAACTCGACCCACTCGACGTGGCCGATGACCGCCACGCGGGTCATGCGTACTGAATCGTCTGCGTAAGCGGCCGCGCCATGGCGTGATCCTTGCAATTTCGATGCGACGCTGCGCGGCGCCGCGGCAGCAGGATAGTGTGCGCACCAACGTCAATTCCAGGAGGGAGAAATGCCGCAAGCTAGGAGTGGTGGTTCGAGATCGACGTCGCGGTCGAGAAGCACCTCCGGCGCCAAGAGGACGTCCGCTGCGAAGAAGAGCACGTCCGGCACCAAGAGCAGTTCGGGGCGCAGTCAGGCGAAGCGCTCGACGTCGACCGCGTCGAGCTCACGCGCTAAGTCGACGGCGAAGAAGGCTTCTGCGAGTGCGGCCGATGCCCGCGTCGACGCCGCCGCAGCCCGCGTGCGCAAGCTAAACGAGCGCATCATCTCCGCTGGAAAGGAAGCAGGGGAAAGCACGCTCTCCAGCTACGAGTCGGCGCTGAAGGCGATCGCCAGCGCGATCGAGAAGGGCCCCGGCAGCAGCGAGATCGACTGGATCTCGAGTGTCGCCACAGCTCAGGCGAAGTTCATCCGCGACGTGACGACCGCCTGGACGAAGGCTGCGCGCCAGAGGCTCAAGTAGAAGCGGTCGATGGCGGCGGGTTCCATCCGCCGCCTTGATCGCTGCCACCCGCCGCCTACATCGCCTCGCCGGGCCGTTCGAACACGATCTCCGGAATCACGCACGCAGGCGAGACGCGCAACAGGAACCGGAGCGCCTCGCTGATGTCGCTCGGGCGCAGCATCTCCTCGGGCGGGACGTTGTCCTTGGCCCAGTCGCTCATGTCGGTGTCGACGAACCCCGGACAGAAGGCCGTTGACTTGATGCCGTCTCCCGACAGCTCCTTGTTCATCGCGCGGGTGTAGCCGATCACCGCCGCCTTCGTCGCCGAGTACACCGACACCCACGGCGCCGGCGACTTTCCCGCGATCGACGCGAGGTTCACGACGAGCGCGTTGCGGTGCTCGGCGCCCGCCTCGCGCAGCATCCCCACGCACTCGCGATAGAAGAGGACGATCGCCCGCAGGTTCACGTCGAGCTGCAGGTCCACATACTTGGTCTGCTGCTCTCCCGCCGCGGCGCCGATCCCGACGCCCGCGTTGTTGACCAGCACGTCGAGGCGGCCAAACCGCTGGCGGTGGGCGTCCACGACCGCCCGGATCGCGTCCTCGTCGGCCATGTTTGCCGCGATGTGCTCGACCTCGTAGCCGCGCTCGCGCAGCTCATGCGCCGTCCGCTCGATCCCCTCTGGCTTGCGAGCCGTGATCGTCAGACCGTACCCCTCGTCCCCGAGCGTCTCGGCGAGAGCACGACCGATGC
Source organism: uncultured Solirubrobacterales bacterium (assembly GCA_963810015.1). GTDB lineage: Bacteria > Actinomycetota > Thermoleophilia > Solirubrobacterales > Solirubrobacteraceae > Palsa-465. Next base: position 283,723 of record CAWEMC010000016.1, on the reverse strand, counting down.
CCCTCGAACCACCGGTCACGATCGCTGCACGTTCTGGCATGGGAGCGGCCCTTTCTACTGAAGGAGATTGGACGGGCGAGATTATTGGACAAGCGCCGGCACGTGCGGTACACTCACGTACCAATGGCTACCGTCACGGCCGCGACTCCCACTGAGATCGGCGAGCTCACGCCCGCCCCCTCGCCCGCCGGCCCGGTCGCCGATGACCTGCCGATCCGGATGCCCCCGATCCGCGATCAGTCGCGGCTGCGCGAGACGCTGCGCTTCGCGTTCGGCCCGATGGCGTTCAGCCTCCGTGCCTATCGCGAGCTCGGCGACGTATGGCAGCTCCAGCTGCTCTCGCGCGGGGAGCCGTTCGTCGTCACCGCCCACCCCGATCACGTCCGGTCGCTGCTCAAGGCAAAGCCCGAGGACGCGCCGTCCCTCACCGGCGAGTCGCCGCTGCGACCGATCCTCGGTCCGAACTCGGTCCTGACCTCGGTCGGCGCGCGCCACATGCGCCAGCGCAAGCTGCTCCTGCCGCCGTTCCACGGCGAGGCCGTCCAGCGCTACGTCGACATGATCGTCGAGGTCGCAGACCGCGAGATCGACCGCTGGCCCGTCGGCAAGCCGTTCCCGCTCGCGCCGCGGATGCAGGCGGTGACGCTGAACGTGATCATGGCCGGCGTCTTCGGGATCGGCTCGTCCCCGCCGCGAGGCTCGGTCGAGTGTCGCCTGCGCAACACGATCCGGCGGCTACTGCTCGCCTCGACCAATCCGGCGTACCAGCTGATCGAGCTCCGCAACGCCGGGCGCCTGGAGGCGCGGGGCGTGCTGAAGGCGCTGCTCGGGATCGTCGACCGCCAGATGTACGCGGTGATCCGCGAGCGCCGCGCCGCCGGCCCGGCGGACGGTCGTCACGACGTCCTCTCGCTGCTGCTCGAGGCGCGCGACGAGCACGGCGAGCCGCTCACCGACCACGAGCTGCGCGACGAGCTCATGTCGCTGGTGCTCGCGGGCCACGAGACGACCGCCAACTCGCTCGCGTGGACATTCGAGCGCCTGCTGCGGACGCCGGCCGCGTACGACCGCGTGCGCGAGATCGTCCGCAGCGACGATCCGGCCGTCGACGAGTACCTCGACGCCACCGTCTACGAGGGCATGCGGGTCCGGCCGGTGATCCCGTTCATCGTCCGGCTCGTCAAGCAGCGCTGGCAGTTCGGCGACTACGTCGTTCCCGCGAACACGCCCGTCGCCGTCAGCATCATCGCGCTGCACCACCGCTCCGACGTGTATCCCGAACCCCACGCCTTCCGCCCCGAGCGATTCCTCGACCACAAACCCGGCACGTACACCTGGATGCCGTTCGGCGGCGGGATCCGGCGCTGCCTCGGGGCCACGCTGGCGATGGCCGAGCAGCGCGTCGTGCTCCACGCCATCGCTGCTCGCACGGACCTGATCGCGCCCGATCCAAACCCCGAGCGTCCCCGCCAGCGCAACGTGACGATGATCCCGAACCGGGGCGGTCGGGTCGTCGTCGAGCACAAGCGCGCCGCCGCCTGAGCGGCCGTTTTCGTTAGCGGGCCGTCGCTCCCGCTACCTTTGCCTGGCATGGCCAGCGAGCAGACACAGACGCCGGCGTCCACCGACGAGGTTCCCGAGCCTTCGCACCGCGAGCGGCTGATCGCCGCGATGGCGGCGTCGATCGACGCCAAGGGGTACCGCGAGACGACCGTCGCCGACGTCGTTCGCATCGCCCACACCTCCCGGCGAACCTTCTACGAGCACTTCGACGACCGCGAAGCGTGCTTCCTCGCCCTGTTCGACGCCCTCAACGACGCGACGATGGAGCAGATCGCCGCCGCCGTCCACCCCGACAGCCCGTTGGGCGAGCAGGTCGACCACGCCCTCGACGCGTATTTCGACAGCATCCTCACCCAGCCGGCGCTCTACCAGAGCTTCGTGCGCGAGCTTCCCGGTCTCGGCCAGGCCGGCGCGGACCGTCAGACCGCCGTGATCGAGCGATTCGCGCGCTTGCTGGTCGGCCTCGTCGAGTCCGGCCGGCGCGAGCAGCCCGAGATCGGCCTGCGGCCGCTGACCATGGACATCGCCATCATGATCGTCGGCGGCCTCCGCGAGCTCGCCGTCATCTCGCTCCAGCAGCGCCGCGACATGCGCGAGCTGCGGGAGACCGCCGGGCAGACGGTCAAGGCGATCCTGAGCGGGACGCTGTTGGACGACTAGGCGCCGGCGGCCGGGCGCCCGACTCCGAGCTGGGTTCGTCGACGCTCGGGCTACGGGCGCTTCTTTGGCGCCCGCAGCATTGGTTGGCGTACGGCTCGGTAAACGGCAGCAGGGAAGGAGGGTGGGTGGGTGAGGGCGCCGGCGGGTCGCCGGAGCCCGCGGTCGACCTGCTCCTGGGTCCAACCCGGCGGCTTTGTGCCGAGAGTGTCACGGGAAACCTGCATAGCCCGTCAACACCGGCGCCAGGTCCGAGCCCTGTCGTATCACGCATGCTCTTCATGCATAGCTCGACAGGCCTCGCCATCTGGGGCGGGATTGTCGTGCTGTGCAGGTTCGGGAAGGGTGCGATGGCGCCCGCTCCCCTCCCCTTTTCCAAGCGCCGTTTTACCAGGCCGCCCGCCAACCAAGGCTGCGGGCGCGAAGCGCCCGCGGGCCGGGCGTCGACAGCCACGAAGCCTGGCCGACGCCAATCGGGCTGAGAGCCCGCCACGGCGCCGCCGCTTGCCGCCACCGCAGCCCTCTGATACGCTTCTCTGGTACGTCCATGTACCAAGACGCCAAGCCCACCACCTCCAGCAACAACCACCGCCACCCCGCCACCGACCACTTCGAGATCGCCATCGCCGGCGCCGGCTTCTCTGGCCTCGGCCTCGCGATGGCTCTGAAGCGCGCCGGTTTCGACGACTTCGTGATCCTCGAGCGGGCCGACGACCTCGGCGGCACCTGGCGCGACAACACGTATCCGGGATGCGCCTGCGATATCCCGAGCGTGCTCTACTCGTGGACGGCCGAGCCGAACCCGCGCTGGAGCCAGGCCTTCGCCGGCCAGCAGGAGATCTGGGACTACATGCGCGAGGTAGTCGCCAGCCACGACATCGCCCGCCACATCCGCCTCGAGTGCGAGATCCTCTCGATGCGCTGGGACGGCGAGCACCAGTATTGGGAAATCGAGACCAGCCAGGGCGCGATCACGGCCGGCGTGGCCGTCTCTGCCGTCGGCGCCCTCGCCGACCCGGCGATCCCGGACCTTCCCGGGCTCGAGAGCTTCAAAGGAACGGTCTTCCATTCGGCGCGCTGGGACCACGATCGCGACCTGACCGGCCGAGAGGTGGCGGTCGTCGGCACCGGCGCCAGCGCGATCCAGTTCGTCCCCGAGATCCAGCCCCGAGTGAAGCGCCTGCACCTCTTCCAGCGGACGCCGCCCTGGGTGATGCCGCGCGTCAATCCCCCGATCCCTCAGTCGTGGCAGCGGCGCTTCGAACGCCATCCGAAGCTCCAGCGCGCCGTTCGTACCGCGGTCTTCTCGCTGTTTGAGTCCTTCCACGCGATGTTCAGCCACCCGCAGCTCAGCAAGCTCACCGAGCGCCGCGCCCGCGGGCACATCGCCAATCAGGTCGCGGATCCCGCCCTCCGCGAGTGGCTCACCCCGACGTACCGCGTCGGCTGCAAGCGGATCCTGGGTTCGAACGACTGGTACCCCGCGATCTGCTCCGAGAACGTCGACATCGTCAGCGCCGGGATCCGCGAGATCACGCCCAGCGGCATCGTCGACCAGGATGGAATCGAGCACGCCGTCGACACGATCATCTTCGGCACGGGCTTCCGGGTCACCGATCCGCCGATCAGCCACCGGGTCACCGGCCCAGACGGGAACACGCTCGCGGAAGCCTGGGCGGGGAGCCCCAAGGCACACCTCGGGGTCGCGGTCGCCGGCTTCCCGAACTTCTTCATGATGCTCGGGCCGAATACCGGCCTCGGACACAATTCCGTGCTGTTCATGGTCGAGGCCCAGATCAAATACGTGATGAAGGCGCTCACCCACCGCCGCAGCCATGGCTACGCGACGATCGCGGCACGCGCGGATGCCCAGGCCCGGTGGGTGGCCGAGGTCGACTCGGGCACGCGCGGAAGCGTCTGGACCGTCGGCGGCTGCGTCAGCTGGTATCTGGACTCGACGGGCCACAACTCGACGCTGTGGCCCGGCACGGTCCGGGCCTACCAGCGCCGGCTCGAGCGGTTCGAGCCGCACGACTACCAACTGGAGCGGCCCTACACGGCGCCCGCGCGCGAGCCGGTGGCCGCGTGAGCTCCGGCGAACAGATCGTCGACGTCGGCCGGGGCGTCCGCCTCTGCTACGAGCGGCTCGGATCGCCGTCGGACCCGCCGCTGCTGCTGATCATGGGGCTCGGACAGCAGCTGCTCGCCTGGTCCGATGAGTTCTGCGCCGCCCTGATCGACCGCGGCTTCCAACCGATCCGGTTCGACAACCGCGACGTCGGGCGCTCGACGCACTGGGCGATGCGACCGCCGGGGATGGCCCAGCTCGTCACCCGCCGCTTCGATCCCGAGCAGTACGACCTCGGGGACATGGCGGCTGACACCGCGGCTCTGCTCGATGCGCTCGAGCTTTCGCCCGCGCACGTCGTCGGCGTCTCGATGGGCGGGATGCTCGGCCAGACGCTCGCGGCCCGATACCCGGACCACGTCCGCAGCCTCGTCTCGATCATGTCCTCGACCGGGGCCCGCCGGGCCGGCTGGGCCGCCCCCTCGACGCTGCGTCTGATGTTCCACGCCCCGCCCGCCGATCGCGATCAGGCCGCCGACCGCGCGGCCGTGATGTTTCGCCACATCGGCTCGCGCGGCTTTCCATTCGACGAGCAGGCCGTCCGCGACCGGGCCAAACGCGCCTACGACCGCGACCCGCACGCCGCCTCGGGAACCGGCCGCCAGCTGGGCGCGATCGTGAAGTCGGGCGACCGGACCGGGGAGCTCGCCAGAATCACGGCGCCGACGCTCGTGATCCACGGCGATCACGACCCGATGGTCCACCCGTCCGGCGGCCGCGCCACCGCGGCCGCGATCCCCAACGCCCGGCTCGTGACGATCGAAGGCATGGGCCACGACCTCCCGCCGGCGCTGTACCCGCGTGTGGTCGGCCTCATCGCCGATCACGCGGCGCAGTCCGACCCCGCTGGCGCGCCCGCCACAGCCTGAGCAGCGCCGCCAGGCGCCCGTCGCCGCGCGTATCCTCGAAGAAGTTTATGGACGCAACGGAGACAAATCTGCGGGCGGCAATCATCGGCGCGGGCCCCGCCGGTTTCTACGCGACCGACCAGCTGCTCGACGCCGGCTTCGAGGTCGACCTGATCGACCTGCTGCCGACGCCGTACGGCCTGGTCCGCTCCGGCGTGGCCCCCGACCACCCGAAGATCAAGTCGGTCACGCGGGTCTACGACAAGACGGCCGGGCGGCCCGGCTTTCGCTTCTTCGGGGGCGTCTCGCTCGGAGACCACATCACCCGCGCCGAGCTGCTCGAGCACTACCACGCGGTCGTGTACGCGTTCGGCACCGTCGACGACAACCGGCTGGGGATCCCCGGCGAAGACCGTCCCGGCTCCTACCCCGCGACCAGATTCGTCGCCTGGTACAACGGCCACCCGGATGGCGAGGAGGAGGAGTTCGTCCTGCACGCCCGGCGGGCGGTCGTGATCGGCAACGGCAACGTCGCCGTCGACGTCGCCCGGATGCTGATGCTCGAGCCCGGGGAGCTCGCGGTCACGGATACCGCCGACCACGCCCTCCCGAAGCTGGCCGAGGCGAAGATCGAGGAGGTCGTGCTGCTCGGCCGCCGCGGCCCGGCACAGGCCGCCTTCACCAACCCCGAGCTCCGCGAGCTCGGCGAGCTGAGCCGCGCCGACATCGACGTGGATCCCGGCGAGGCCGAGCTCGACGCACTCAGCGAGCGGTGGCTCGAGGAGCACGGCGACGGTACCTCCAAGCGCAACGTCGCGCTGCTGCGCGAGTACGCGCAGCGCTCCCCGACGGGCAAGACCCACCGGGTGACGCTGAAGTTCCTGCGCTCCCCCGTCGAGATCCTGGGGGAGGGCGAGGACGGACCCGTGGCCGGCGTGAGGATCGTCCGCAACCGGATCGAGCCCGATGCCGAAGGGCGGCTGCGAGCCGTCCCCACCGAGGCCACGGAGACGATCGAGTGCGGACTCGTCCTGCGCTCGATCGGATACCGCGGCCGTCCCGTCGACGACGTCCCGTTCGATCACCGGCGCGGCCTGATCCGCAACGTCGGTGGACGGGTCTGCGACGAGGGGGAGCGCCACCACCGAGGCGAGTACGTCGTCGGCTGGATCAAGCGCGGCCCGAGCGGGGTGATCGGCACCAACAAGAAGGACGCCGCGGACACGGTGGCGCGGATCTCCGAGGACGCCGCCGCCGGGGCGCTGAACGACCCGGTGAACCCGGACCCCGACGCGACCGCGGAGTGGATCGCGGCACGTTGCCCGGACGCGGTCAGCTGGGAGGGCTGGCTGTCGATCGACGAGCACGAGCGCCGCGCCGGGGAGCCCCACGGCCGCCCGCGGATCAAGCTCGTCAAGCTGTCCGACCTGCTCGCCGCGGCGCGCGCCGGCACCCCGGCGCGATAAGCCTCAGGCCGGGACCGCGGCCCGGTCCTGGCCGTACTCGTAGAACCCGCGCCCGCTCTTGCGACCGAGGCGGTGCGAGGCGACCATCCGCTTCATCAGCGGCGGCGGCGCGTACTCGGGGCGCTTGAACTCCTCGTACAGCGAGTCGCACACGCTGTAGAGGACGTCGAGCCCGATGAAGTCGCACAGCCGCAGCGGCCCCATCGGATGACCGCACCCGAGCGTCATCCCCTCGTCGATCGCGTCAGCCGTCGCGAACCCCTCCTCGTACATCCGCACGGCCGCCATCAGATACGGGACCAGCAGCATGTTGACGATGAACCCGGAGCGGTCCTTGGTCTCGATCGGGGTCTTGCCGAGACGCTCGACGAACGAGCGCGCCGTCGATACGACGGCGTCCTTGGTGTCGAGCGCCACGACCACCTCGACGAGCCGCATCACCGGAACCGGCGAGAAGAAGTGCAGGCCGAGCATCCGCTCGGGATTCGGGATCGCCGCCGCCAGCTGGGCGATCGGAATCGACGAGGTGTTCGACGCGATGATCGTCTCGCCACCGACGAGTTCGGCGACGTCGGTGAGCACAACCGTCTTCAGCCTCACGTCCTCGGGGACCGCCTCGATCACGAGGTCGACGTCCCGCACGGCTTCTACGTCCGCCGTGAGGACGACCCGCTCGAGGACGGCCTCGGCCGCGGACGGCTCGATCTTGCCGCGCTCGGTGGCGCGCCGCAACGAGGTCTCGAGCCGCTGACGAACCGACCCGAGGGCGCCCTCATCCACCTCGCGAACGACGACATCGAATCCGGCGACCGCCACTGTCTCGGCGATCCCCGATCCCATCAATCCACCACCTAGGACGGCGACACGTTCGATCTCCATTGACCCATTCTCTCACCCCGTAACCTCCGGGCCACGCCGCCCACCGACCGACAACTCCTCCTCAGCGTCGACTTCGAGGACTGGCACCAGCTCGTGCGCCGCCGGCTCGGGGTGCCCGACTGGGAGCGGCCCGGGCCGGCGCTCGCCGCGCAGACCGATGCCCTCTTGAGCCTGCTCGACGCGCTCGACGCGAAGGCGACGTTCTTCATCCTCGGGATGGCGGCGCGCGCCCATCCCGGCCTGGTGGCAGACGTCGTCGCGGCCGGTCACGAGATCGGCTGCCACGGCGATCAGCACCTGCCCGTCGGCGGCCAGCGGCGAGACGAGTTCGCCGCGGATCTGGGGGCCGCGCGCGAGACGATCGAGCACCTCACCGGCCGCACGCCGTCCGGCTACCGCGCGCCCGCGTTCTCGATCACGCGCCACTCTCCGTGGGCCTACGAGGTTCTCGCCGAGCAGGGCTTCTCCTACGACGCCAGCCAGCACGAATCGCCCCGGATCCGCGGCCGGATCGAGCCCCAGAGCGCCGGCCCGCATCCGCTCGCGCTCCCCGACGGGCGCACGCTGTGGGAGTTCCCCGTGGCCGTATCCCATGCCCTGGGCGCGACCGTCCCGGTCGGCGGGGCGTCCTACTGGGCGATGCTGCCCGACCGGGCGGTGGTCCGCGGGCTCGGTCAGGCGGGACCGCTCGCGGGCCTCTACCTGCACCCGCACGAGTTCGATCCCGAGCCGCTGCGAGTCGGGCTCGCGCCGGGCGCTCCGTTCGCCCAGCAGATCAAGGGCGCGTTGCGCGCCGCCCAGCGCAACAACGCCCGGCGCAGCGCCACGAGCACGCTGCGAGCGATCGCGGAGGAATTCGACCTGATCCCCTATGGTGCGGCGTATGGCAGGCTCAGCGGCGACGCCGCAGCGCGTCCGTAATCGCTTCCGCGACAAGGCTCGGCAGTTCGATGACCTCTACGAGGACGAGCGCCCGCTCGTCAAGCTGCTGCGACCCGGCTTGTTCCGCCGGCGCGAGCTGGCGGCCGACACTGTCGGGAAATACGACCGTCCCCGCGTGCTCGACGTCGGCTGCGGATCGGGCCGGATCGGTGAGTTCGTGCTCGAGGCCGGCGCCTCGCACTACGTCGGCATCGACTTCTCCGAGCCGATGATCGAGCTCGCCCGCCAGCGCCTGGCCCGCTACCACGACCAGGTCGAGCTGATCACCGACGACTTCCTGAACGCGACTCTGAACGGCCCCTTCGGCGTGGTCCTCGCGGTCGGGCTGTTCGACTACCTCCCGAACGCCCGGGAGTTCAGCGACAAGATGTTCGAGCTCACGTCCGCCGGCGGCAGCCTGGTCGCCTCCTTCCCGAGCTGGTCGTTGCTCAAGGGCCCGATCCGCAAGGTCCGCTACGAGTGGATCGGCGACTGCCCGATCTTCAACTACACCCGCGACGGGCTGGAGCGGATGCTCGGCGCCAGCGGCTTCGACCGGACCGAGATCCTCAGCCCGGGGCACAGCGGGTTTCTGGTGAAGGCCTACCGCGCCTGAGTAATCGCCGCCTGCGCCGCCGCTACCCGCGCGATCGGCACCCGGAACGGCGAGCAGGACACGTAGTCGAGGCCGGCCATGTTGAAGAACGCGATCGAGTCCGGGTCCCCCCCGTGCTCGCCGCAGATCCCGAGCTTCAGGCCGGGATGGGCCTCGCGCCCGACCCACGCCGCGAGCCGCACCAGCCACCCGACCCCCGGCGCGTCGATCGTCTCGAACGGCGAGCGATCGACGATCTTCTCCTCGATGTAGGTGGGGATGAACTTCGACTCGACGTCGTCGCGCGAGAACCCGATCGCGGTCTGCGTCAGGTCGTTCGTGCCGAACGAGAAGAAGTCGGCGTGCCGCGCGATCCGATCGGCGACGAAGCACGCCCGCGGTAACTCGATCATCGTCCCGACCGTGTAGTCCTGACGCTCGCGCAGACCGTACTCCGAGGCGACGCGGACGACGAGCGCGCGCATGATCTCGAGCTCGTGCTCGTAGGCGACGAGCGGGATCATCACCTCGGGATGGGGCGGCTGATCGACCGCGCGGGACGCCCGCATGATCGCGTGGACCTGCATCTCATAGATCTCGGGGTAGAGGATCCCGAGCCGGACGCCCCGCGTCCCGAGCATCGGGTTGCCCTCGTGGATCTCCTCGACGCGCACCAGCAGCAGCTCGAGCTCCTCGAGGTCATCTGTCTGCTCGATCCGCGCGCGCTCGACGTCCGCGCGTAGCTCGGGTAGGTCGGGCAGGAACTCGTGCAGCGGGGGGTCGAGCAACCGGATCGTGACCGGCAGCCCCCGCATCGCGTCGAACAGACCGATGAAGTCCTTCTCCTGCAGCGGCAACAGGTCCGCCAGGGCCGCGCGTCGCCCGTCCCGATCGGACGCCATGATCATCGCCCGCATCTTCGGCTGGCGATCCTCGGCCATGAACATGTGCTCCGTCCGGCACAGGCCGATCCCCTCGGCGCCGAGCTCGCGAGCGCGCACGGCGTCGCGCGGCGTGTCCGCGTTTACCCGCACGCCGAGCCTGCGCAGCTCGTCGGCCCACGCCAGTACCTGGTCGAAGCGCTCGTCGAGCTCGGGCTCGATCAGCCGCGCGCCGTGCTCGACGACCGCGCCGTCGCTGCCGTCGATTCCGATCAGATCGCCCGCGCCGAACACGTGGCCGTTGATGTGCACCTGCCGTGACTCGAGGTCGATCGCGACGGCCGCGCCGGTGACGGCCGGCACGCCCATCCCCCGCGCCACGAGCGCGGCGTGCGACGCCTTACCGCCGTCCGAGGTGAGGATCCCCCTGGCGGCATGAAAGCCCGCGACATCGTCGGCCGAGGTGAACGGGCGGACGAGGATCACGCCCTTGCCGGCGGCCGCAGCCGCGACCGCCTCCGGCGCGGTGAACACGATCTCCCCGGCGGCCGCTCCGGGCGACGCGGCCACGCCGCGCGCCAGCACGTTGTAGCCCTCGCCGGTGTCGAACGTCGGGTGCAGCAGGGCGTCGAGCCCTCCGGCGTCGATCGTCTGGAGCGCCTCGGCGGGAGTGAGGAGCCCCTCGGACACCGCGTCGACCGCGAACCGAACGGCCGCCTGCGCCGGCCGCTTGGCGTTCCGCGTCTGGAGCATCCACAGATGCCCCTCCTCGATCGTGAACTCGGTGTCCTGCATGTCCTTGTAGTGGGACTCGAGCGTGCGCAGGATCTCGCGCAGCTGCGCGTCCGCCGCGGGCATGACGTCGGCCAGCTCGCGGATGTCGAGCGGGGTGCGCACCCCCGAGACGACGTCCTCGCCCTGGGCGTTGACGAGGAAGTCGCCGGATGGCTCGGGCGCGCCCGTGACCTCGTCGCGACTGAACGCGACGCCCGTCGCCGACGTCTCGCCCTTGTTGCCGAACACCATCTGCTGGACGCTGACCGCGGTGCCCCAGTCGTCGGGGATCCGGTTGATCCGCCGATAGGAGACCGCCCGCTCGCCCGTCCACGACTCGAACACGGCCCGGATCGCGTGCCGCAACTGCTCGTCTGGATCCTGCGGAAACTCGTAGAAACCCTTGAACTGCGCGACGAGTTCACTCAGCGCCCCGACCGACAGCTCGGCGTCGGTCGGAACTCCCTCGGAGCGCTTGACCGACGCGATCGCGTCTTCGAACCGCTCCCCGGGCACGCCCTGCACGACGTTGCCGAACATCTGCACCAGTCGGCGGTAGGAGTCCCACGCGAACCGCTCGTTGTCGGTCGCGCTCGCCAGCCCGAGCACCGACCGATCGTTGAGGCCGACGTTCAGGATCGTGTCGAGCATCCCGGGCATCGATTCGCGGCCGCCGCTCCGGACCGACACGAGCAGCGGGTCCTGGTCGTCGCCGAACCGCTTGCCGGCGAGGTCCTGCAGCCGCTCCAGGGCACTCGCCACCTGCTCGGCCAGCCCCTCCGGCTCCGAGCCCGAGCGCATGTAGGCGACGCACGCCTCGGTCGTGATCGTGAACCCGGCGGGCACCCGCTCGGTGCCCAGCACCCGGGTCATCTCCGCGACGTTCGCCCCCTTGCCGCCGAGCAGGTCCCGCATCTCGCGAGACCCCTCGGCGAAGTCATAGACCCACTTGGGCTCGCTCATGGGGTGACTCTACCCGCGTCTCGGCGCGACGAGGTCCTCGTCCGGGATCGGCTATACAGTGTTGCGGCAACTGGCAGCTCGCCGGCGGCAGCAGGTTTCGATACGCGCCGGCCCCGTATTCCGCTTCTGCGTGGCCTAACCATGCCGATGGTCGACATAGATCACTCTGCCCGCCTCGCGCGACGCGCCGCCGCCAAGCGGGCGCGCCGGCGCCGGCGCCGACTGACCGGGGCCGTGTCCGCGGTTCTGTGCGCCATCGTCCTGGTCGCTGTCGCAAGCGGAGGCTCGAGCGCCGATCGCGACCGCGCGAAGCCGGCTCCCAGGCGGCCCGCCCAGATCATCCCCGGCGGTCCGCTGGCCCCGGCGCGCTTCGGCGGCCTCGCGGCTCTGTGGGCTCCTGGCAACGTCGTGGGCAGCCAGCCGGGTACGGCCGCGGCGTACGCCGCCGCAGCCAGGAGACCGGGACTGCCCGGCTATCTCCTGATCGCCGACCGCGGCAACAACCGGATCCTCGTCGTGAGCCCCCAGGGCCGGATCGTCTTCCTCTACCCAGACCGCGCCGACCTCGCCGCGGGCCGCCGGCTCGTCTATAACGACGACACGTTCGTGGAGCCCGGCGGGCGCTCGCTGATCGCCAACGAGGAGGACAACCACGCGATCGTCCAGATCGGGATCGCCAACCACTCACTCGACGTGCTCTTCGGCCATCCGGGTCAGGCCGGCCCTGATCAAACGCATCTGAACACCCCCGACGACGCCTACGCGCTCCCGAATGGTGAGTTCACCGTCGCCGACGCCTACAACTGCCGGATCCTGTTCATCCGCGCGCACGCGATCGTGCGCCAGTTCGGACACTCGGGCGAGTGCAACCACGATCCACCGAACGCGTTCGGCCCGGTCAACGGCGACACGCCCGAGCCCGACGGCGGCGTGCTGATCAGCGAGATCCCGGGCAACTGGATCGACGAGATCGGCCCGACCGGGCGGCTCCGCTTTGCGATGCAGGCACCTGTGTCGTACCCATCGGATCCCCAGCCGCTCCCCGGGGGGCGGATCCTGCTCGCCGACTACGCCAATCCCGGGCACGTGCTGATCATCGACCACCGGGGGAAGGTCCTGTGGCGCTACGGGCCGACACAAGGACCGGGGAGGATGGACCACCCGTCGCTGGCCATGCCCCTGCCGAATGGCGACATCGCCGTCAACGACGACTACCGTGACAGGGTGATCGTGATCGATCCGCGCAGCGATCGAATCGTGTGGCAGTACGGCCAGACCGACCAGCCTGGGAGCGCCCCTGGCTACCTGAACATCCCGGACGGAATGGACTTCGTCCCGATGGCCCCGAACGGATCCCTGGACTGGGCCGCGGTCGTCCACCCCTGACGATGAACGGCCTGCTGCGCCAGACCCAGATCTACCTCGCGGGCGTCAGCGGCCGCCGGCCGCGGGTCCCGCTCGACGCCCGCCGGCTCGAGCGAGCCGCCCGCCGCGCCATGCCCCGCAACGCATATGCGTACATCCGCGCCGGCGCCGGCAACGAGCGCACGATGTACGCCAACCGCGCCGCGTTCGACCAGTGGCGGATCTTGCCGCGGATGCTCCGCGACGTCTCCGAGCGCGACACCGGCGTCGAGCTGTTCGGCCGCCGGCTCCGGAGCCCGTTCCTGCTCGCGCCGATCGGCGTGCTGGAGCTGGCGCACCAGGACGCCGACGCGGCCGTCGCCCGCGCCGCGCACGCGTCCGAGACGCCGGTGATCTTCTCCAACCAGGCCTCGCGGCCGATGGAGCAGGTCGCCGACATCCTCGGCCACACCCCGCACTGGTTCCAGCTCTACTGGAGCAAGTCCGACGAACTCGTCGAGAGCCTCGTCTCCCGGGCCGAGCGGTGCCGGTGCGAGGCGATCGTGGTGACGCTCGACACGACGCTGCTCGGGTGGCGCACCCGCGACCTCGAGCAGGCCTACCTGCCGTTCCTCCGCGGCAAGGGCATTGCTCAGTACACGAGCGACCCCGTCTTCACCCGCTTGATCGCCGAGCGGATGCCCCTGCCGCCGCCGGAGCAGCGGCCCAAGCTGAACCTGGCCGCCGTGCGGACGCTGATCGCCGCGACCGCGGCCTACCCGGCGCCGTTCGTCCAGACGCTCCGCGACGGGCGCGGCCGCGCCGCCGTCCAGCGCTTCATCGACATCTACTCGCGCCCGTCCCTCACCTGGGAGGACCTCGACTTCCTGCGCCGGCGCACCGACCTCCCGATCGTCCTCAAGGGGATCCTCGATCCACAGGACGCGACCCGCGCGGTCGATGCGGGGATGAGTGGGATCGTCGTCTCCAACCACGGCGGGCGCCAGGTCGACGGTTCGATCGCGACGCTCGAGGCGCTCCCCGCGATCGCCAAGGCCGTCGGCGGCCGTCTCCCGATCCTGCTCGACTCCGGGGTCCGCGGAGGCGCCGACGCGTTCAAGGCGATCGCCCTCGGAGCGAGCGCGGTCCTGATCGGACGGCCGTACGTCTACGCGCTCGCGATCGCGGGCGAGGCCGGCGTCGGCGAGCTGATCGCCAACTTCAACGCCGACTTCGACCTGACGATGGGGCTCGCCGGGTGCCGGTCGGTGGCGGAGATCGGTCCCGAGTCCGTCGTCCCGGGCGCGCCGCTCTCGGGTCATCTGTAGCCCCCGGCGCATGCGCCGGGGGCCCGGCGCCGCATGCGGCGCCGGCGGGGGTGCGCATGCGCGCCCCCGAACACCACGAATAGACTGCGCCGATGAGCGACTCCCAAGTCAAATTCCTGCTCGACGAGCGCGCGATCCCGACCCACTGGGTCAACCTGATGGCCGACCTTCCCGGCGACTCGCCACCGCCGCTTCACCCGGGCACGAAGCAGCCCGCCGGCCCCGACGACCTTGCCCCGCTGTTCCCGATGGCGCTGATCCTCCAGGAGGTCTCGCGCGAGCCCGAGATCGAGATCCCCGAGCCGGTGCGGGAGGCGTACAAGCTGTGGCGACCGACGCCGCTATATCGCGCGTGGCGCCTCGAGCGCGAGCTCGACACCCCCGCCCACATCTACTACAAATACGAGGGGGGCTCGCCTCCCGGCTCGCACAAGCCCAACACCGCGGTCGCGCAGGCGTACGAGAACGCGGCGGCCGGAATCAGGAAGCTGACGACCGAGACCGGCGCCGGACAGTGGGGCTCGGCACTCGCGTTCGCGTGCCAGCTGTTCGGGTTGGAGTGCGAGGTCTGGATGGTGGGATCGAGCTACGACCAGAAGCCCTACCGCCGATCGATGATGGAGACCTGGGGAGCGACCGTCCACCGCTCGCCGTCGGATGTGACCGAGGGCGGGCGCGCCCAGCGCGAGCACACGACGGGCTCGCTCGGGATCGCGATCTCCGAGGCGGTCGAGGTTGCCGCGCAGAGGCCCGACACGAACTACTCGCTGGGCTCGGTGCTCAACCACGTGCTGCTTCATCAGACGGTGATCGGCCAGGAGGCGCTGGCGCAGATGACGATGGCCGGCGAGGAGCCGGACACCGTGATCGCCTGCGTCGGCGGCGGCTCGAACTTCGGCGGGCTGACGTTCCCGTTCCTGCGCCGCGTGATCCGCGGCGAGGCCAAGACGCGGTTCGTCGCCGCCGAGCCGGCGGCGTGCCCGACGCTGACGCGTGGCGTCTACGCCTACGACTTCGGCGACACCGTCGGCCTGACGCCGCTGATGCCGATGTACACGCTCGGCCACGGCTTCGTCCCGCCGCCGGTGCACGCCGGCGGGCTGCGCTACCACGGTGACTCGCCGCTCGTCTGCGGACTGGTCAAGGGCGGGCTCGTCGAGCCCCGCGCGTACCGGCAGAACGAGACGTTCGCGGCCGCAGTGCAGTTCGCCCGCAGCGAGGGGATCATCCCGGCGCCGGAGCCGGCGCACGCGATCCGGGCCGTGATCGAGGAGGCCGAGGCGGCGCGCGAGGCGGGCGAGGAGCGCGTGATCCTGTTCGGCCTGTGCGGCCACGGCAACTTCGATCTGAGCGCCTACGACGCGTACCTCGCCGGTCAGCTCGAGGATCCCGAGTTCTCCGAGGACGATCTACAGGCGGCGCTCGACGCGCTGCCGGAGGCGCCGGCGCTGGCTTAGTTTTGGCGGCGCCGTTCGGCGCGCCTGACGCCCCGCGCCACCAGTGACTGATAGCCCGGGCCGAGCACCCGCTGGGTCACGTCGATCACCCGGGCGTCGGCTCCGACCAGGATCCTGCTGCGGTCGCGTTTGACGCCCTCGACGATCGTGCGCGCCGCGGCCGCCGGAGTCGTCCGCGCGACGCGCTCGAACTCGGCCCCCATCTCCTCGGGATCGCCGTCGGCGACCCGGGCAGAGCGGGCGATCGACGTCTTCACGCCGCCCGGAAGCACGCAGCTGACGCCGACCGGATGGCCCGCGATCGCCATCTCCTGGCGCAGCGCCTCTGTGAACCCGCGGACCGCGAACTTCGCCGCGTTGTAGCCGGACTGGCTCGGCACGGCGATCAGCCCGAACACGCTCGAGACGTTGACCACGTGGCCGTCGCCCGAGGCGATCAGGTGCGGGAGGAACGCCTTCGTCCCGTACACGATGCCCCAGAAGTTGATCCCCATGATCCATTCGTAGTCCTCGATCGAGGTCTCCTCGATAGTCCCCATCATCGCCACGCCGGCATTGTTGACGACGACGTTGACCGCGCCGAAGCGGTCCTTGACCTCGTCGGCGTGCGCGAACACCGCCTCGCGATCGGCCACGTCGAGCCAGTAGGGCTCCGCCTCGCCCCCGGCCCGGCGCCGGCACTGCTCCGCGGTGGCGCGGACGTTCTCCTCGTTGACGTCGGAGACCGCCAGCCGGGCGCCACGCGACGCCAGCTCCACCGCCACCGCCCGGCCGATCCCCGAGGCGGCGCCCGTGACCGCGCATACCTTGCCGTGGAAGCTCTTCATCGCTTCGGCGCCAGCCGGCGACCGACGTCGGCGACGGCTGTCCTGGCGTCGGCGCCGAGCCGGCGGACGACGTCGCCGGCGGGCCCTCCGCGGGCCAGCGGATAGCCCTGGCCGGCCCACAGGTTGACCGCGTCCGCGTCGCCCGCCTGGCGCGCCGCCGCCCGGATCGGCGTCGTCAGATGGTGGACGTCGGGATAGGCCGCCGGGGCATCGTCCCCGTGCTCGGCCATGAAGCGGTTCGCGATGCCGCGCGCCTGGCGCCCGCTGAAGGCCCGGGTCAGCCGCGTCGGGCGCCGTTCGCTCAGCGCCTGCCGGTGGGCCGGCGAGGTTCCCGCCTCGTCGGTGAGCATCAGCGCGCTTCCGATCTGGGCGGCGGCCGCGCCGGCGCACAGGACCGCGGCCACGCCGGCGCCGTCGACGATCCCGCCGGCGGCCACGAGCGGGAGGTCGACCTCGCCGGCCGTGAGCCGCAGGGCGACGAGCAGGCCGAGGTCCTCGGCCCCGGCGTCGTCGGTGAAGTAGCCGCGGTGGCCGCCGGCCTCAAAGCCCTGGACGACGAGCGCGTCGGCGCCGGCGTCGCGTGCCTGTACGGCCTCCGCCGGGTTCGTGACGGTCACCCAGACGTCGGAATCGACGCCCTGCAGCCGCTCGACGACGCCGGGATCCGGGCAGCCGAACGTGAACGAGACGACGGCCACGCGTTCGGTTGCGAGCAGTTCGAGCTTCTCCTCGTAGCCGTCGTCGTCGTGGCGCGGGTCGCCGGGATCGACGCCGTACCGCGCCGCCTCGCCCTGCATGCGGGCGGCGTAGCGGTCGATCGCCTCGCGGTCGCCCGCCGGCGCCGGCGGGGCGAACACGTTGACCCCGAACGGCAGGTCGGTGAGCCGGCGGTGCTCGAGAATGTCCTCGCGCACGGCGTCGGCCGTCTTGTAGCCGGCCGCCAGGAACCCGAAGCCGCCCGCCTCGCCGACGGCGGCGGCGAGCTTGGGCGTCGAGGGGCCGCCGGCGAGTGGCGCCTGGACGATCGGTTCACGCAGCTGATCGAGGTTCATCCTCGCCCTGCCGCGCGCCACACCGACACGGCGAGCAGCCCCGCTACCGCCACCGGCAGGATCCACCACGCCGCGACGCTCGTCCCCGCCGCCAGGGCGGTCACGCCGATCGCGACCACCACGCCGGCGGCGATCCGCCAGTCGTCGCCGACGACGAAGTCCCACAGAAACCGCAGGAACGCCTCTACCCGGCTCACGCCCGCACCGCCTCTCGACGCACGCGAGGAGCGGACCGTCGGCGCAGCGCCACCACCAGCCCGAACGCAAACGCCAGTGTCAGCGGGATGATCGCGAGCAGCGCGGCGTCGCCTCCCGGCCAGTCCGCGCCGGCGCCCTCCGCGCCCCAGAACATCCCGAACGAGGTCAGCATCACCCCGACCCCGAACTTCAGCGCGTTCTCGGGCACCCGGGACAGCGGCGCGTGGACCGCGGCGCCGGCGATGATCACGACGAGAACGGCGACGCCGGCGGCAGCCGCCGCGAGCCCGATGTTGTGCTGGTTGGCGCCGAACGTGAGCACGATGAACACGACCTCGAGCCCCTCGAGCAGCACCCCCTTGAACGCAATCGTGAACGAGTAGGCGTCGAACCCGGCGTCGACCGCGCCGGCCGCGCTCGCCGCCGAGCGCTCCTCCTCATAGTTCTCGAGCTCGTCGTGGAGCGCCTTGAAACCCGAGGCGCGCAACACCGCCTTGCGCAGCCATTGCAGTCCGAAGATCAGCAGCAGCCCGCCGACGATCACCCGCAGGACGTTGAGCGGCAGCGCGGTCAGCGCCGGTCCGAGCGCCGCCGTCAGCGCCGCCAGCACCACCACGGCAGCGCCCACGCCGGTGAACGTCGAGCGCCAGCTGCGGGTCACGCCGACCGCCAGCACGATCGTCAGCGCCTCGACCGCCTCGACGGCGCACGCGGCGAACACCGAGAGGGCGAGCCCGAGTTCTTGACCGCTCATCCCCGCAGGCGGTCGTCAACTGCCGCGAGCGCGGTCACATACGACACGTGCGTGAACAGACTCGTGGCGAGGTAACCGCGGGGCCATCGCCACGGCGGCGGCGTATGGCCGAGCAGCGGGAACAGCGAGAACGTCGCCGACATCAGCGTCGAGCCGAACAGGACGCTCGCCAACGGCTCCGAGAACCGGCGCCGGAGGATCCCGTGCCAGATGCCGAACACGGACCCGTAGCTCCACCGCAGGGCGAGACCGAGCTCGTTCTCCTCGCTCCCGGTGACGGCCGGCAGGTGCAGGATGTTGGCGACGATCGTGCCGGGCACGAGGCTGTCGTCGTAGTCGACCGGGCCCTTCACCTCGGGGCGGAGACGGTGCTCGAGCTTGTACGCGGCGGTCAGCGCCGCCGTCCCGGCGGTTCCGGCGAGCGTGCTCCGAACCGGCCAGGGGAGTTTGTCGAGCATACTGCTCACTGTACGTCCAACGAGTACTCGACCCAGTGGTCGTCGCGGGTCCCGCCGACGCGGTCATAGACCGCCTGGGCGCGAAGGTTGTCGTTGGCGGTCACCCAGTCCAGGCGCAGCGCGCCGCGCTCCCGGGACCGCTCGCGGCACGCCGCGATCAGCGCCTCGGCGGCTCCGCGGCCCCGCGACTGTGAAGCGACGAACAGGTCGTTCATGACGCCGATTCGCCCGCCACGGTTCGTCTCCCAGGTCCAGAAGAGGGTGGCGAATCCCACCGCCTCGCCGGAATCGTCGCGGGCGATGAACTGGACGCCCTCGCGCTCGGGGTCCTCGATCAACGCGCGGCTCATCGTCAGCAACGCCTCGTCGGTGGGCGTCGAGCTGTAGAAGTCGCAGTAGCCGCGCACCAGCGGCAGGAGATCGGCGAGATCCTCTTCGGTCACTGTGCGGATCTCCATCGGGCCCGAGTATCACAGGCGAGCGGGAAAACCGGGTAGCACCGGTGTGTGGCATCGAACTGTGAGATCGCGTTTGTCCTCGGCGGAGGCGGGATCCTCGGCGCGCACGAGGTTGGAATGCTGCGCGCGCTCGCCGAGCGCTCGATCGAGCCGGACATCGTCCTGGGGACCTCGGTCGGCGCCGTCAACGGCGCGTTCTTCGCTGCCCAGCCCGATAGCGACGGCGTCGAAATGCTCCGGCGGCTCTGGAGCCATACGCAGTTCTCGAGCTTCTCGGCGGGCGCGCTGGCGCGCCGGGTCGCGACGCTGGCGCGCAGCCGTACGTCCCTGCACTCACTCGAGGAGGCCCGGCGGCCGCTCGCGGCGGCGCTCCCCGTCGAACGGGTCGAAGAGCTCCGGGTTCCCTTCCAGTGCGTGGCGGCCTCGATCGAGACCGCGGCCGAGCACTGGTTCGACCACGGACCGCTGGCCGACGTCGTGCTCGCCTCCTGTGCCGTTCCCGGGATCGTGCCTCCGGTCAGGATCGGCGACGAGCACTTCATCGACGGCGGCATCGTCAACTCGATCCCTGTAGCCAGGGCGGTGGCGCTCGGCGCGCGGACGATCTATGTCCTTCAGGTCGGGCGGCTGGAGAAGCCGTTGCAACCGCCGCGGTGGCCGTGGGAGGTGGCGCTGGTGGCGTTCGAGGTCGCGCGCCGCCATCGCTTCCTCCACGATCTCGAGTCCCTGCCAGACGGAATCGAGCTCCACGTCCTCCCGACCGGCGGCTCGGTCGCGCCGGCCTACAACGACGTCCCCGGCCAACTCCGGATCCGGCGGATCGCGAGGACGGTCGAGCAGCAGATCGACATCTCCTATGAGGCCGCGTTGAGCTATCTGGACGCACGCTGATGCCCTCGCCGGCCGTCAGACGCCCGGTCACGGTCATCGCCTGGCTGGTGATATCGATCCTGTTTCTGGCCCTGTCGCCGGTGCTGCTCGCGGTTGCCGCCCTGGCGGCGGCTGCGACCAAGCGCCCGCAGCCCCTGCTCCTCACGCGCCTGCTCGTCACCTACTTCGCACGCGAGCTCGGGGTCCTCGTGGCGTGCGGAGCGCTCTGGGTCCTGAGCGGCGCGGGGGCGCGGATCAGCAGCAAACGCTTCCAGGACCTCCACTACCGGCTCCTGGAGTGGTTCATCCACGGGCTGACCGCACGCGCTCTCGCGCTGCTTGACATCCGCGTCGCCTCCGAGATCGAGCCCGATGCCGCCACCGCGCTCCAGCGCGATCGACCGCTGCTGTTCTTCAGCCGGCATGCCGGCCCGGGCGACACCGCGCTGCTGATCGATCTGCTCCTCACCCGCTATCGCCGGCGCCCCAGCGTCGTCTTCAAGGAGACGCTGGCCATCGATCCGTGCGTTGATCTACTCGGGCATCGGCTACCGCACCCCGTCCTCGACGCGGACAACCGCGAGGAATCCGAGGCGACGATCCGCCGGATCACGGCCGAGCTGGGCGATCGGGGCGTGCTGGTGCTGTTCCCCGAGGGCGCCAACTTCACCTTCGAGCGCCGGACGTCTTCGCTTCGGAAGCTGTCGCGCAAGGGCCGCCGGCGCGAGGCCGCGGAAGGTGGCCAGATGGCGCACGTGATGCCCCCGCACCCCACCGGAGCGCTCGTCGCGCTCAACGCCAACCCGACTGCAGACGTGATCTTCGGCGCCCATACCGGACTCGGCCTTGCCGCGTTCCCGCGCGAGCTCTGGCGCGATACTCCGATCGGAGCGACCTTTAGATCCCGGATGTGGCTGGTCCCCGCGGACCAGCGCCCCACCGATCCCGACGAGCAGGTCCGGTGGATCTACGAGTGGTGGACGCGGATCGACGACTGGATCGATCGGGCCGGGAGCGAGCCCAGCGCCCCACGTGTCGCCGTCCGAAGGCCGGCAGCGTAGAGAATTCACGGCCGTGGCTTCGGCGCTCGGCGATCTCAAGGTTCTCGACTTCTCCCGCGTCCTCGCGGGACCACTGACGACGATGCTGCTCGGCGACCTGGGCGCGACCGTCACCAAGGTCGAGCCTCCGGGCGGCGACACCACGCGCAGCTGGGGCCCTCCCTATGACGAGGCAGGCGAGGCGACGTACTTCCAGTCGGTCAACCGCAACAAGGAGAGCCTCGTGCTCAACCTGGCCGAACCCGAGGACCTGAAGCGCGCGCGCCGGCTGGCTCTTGAGGCCGACGTGCTCGTCGAGAACTTCCGGCCGGGGGTCATGGAGAAGTTCGGCCTCGACTACGAGCAGCTCCGCGAGGGCAACCCCGGCCTGATCTACTGCTCGATCAACGGGTTCGGCCGTGGCGCCGGCGAAACGCTGCCCGGGTACGACCTCCTGATCCAGGCGCTCGGCGGGCTCATGAGCATCACCGGCGAGCCCGGTGGCGAGCCTCAGAAGGTCGGCGTCGCGCTCGTCGACGTGCTCGCGGGCCTTTACGCGGCCGTCGGGATCCTGGCCGCGCTCCACCACCGGCGCGAGACGGGCGAGGGGCAGCGCGTCGACGTCGAGCTGCTGACGGCGCTGCTGGCGGGGCTGGTCAATCAGGGCTCGGCGTACACGCTCGGCGGCGTCGTCGCGGGAAGGATGGGCAACGAGCACCCGAGCATCGCGCCGTATGAGCTGCTGCGCACCGCCGAGGGCGAGCTGGTGATCGCGGTCGGCACCGACCGGCAGTTCGCCGCGCTGTGCCAGGTGCTCGGGGCGGACGAGCTCGCGAAGGATCCGCGGTTCGAGACCAACCCTGTGCGCGTCGAGAATCGCGACGCCCTCCGGGAGGCGCTCGTGGAGCGACTCGCGTCGCGTTCCGCCCAGGACTGGGCGGCGGCGCTGACCGACGCCCGCGTTCCCGCCGGCGTCGTCAACGACATCGCCGGCGCGTTCCAGCTCGCCGAGGAGCTCGGGCTCCAGCCGATCGTGCGGATCGCCCGCGACGACGGGACGACCGCGGCGCTCACGCGCGATCCGATCGGGCTGTCCGCGACGCCGCCGACGTACCGCTCCGCCCCGCCACGACTCGCGAAGCCCAAGCGGCCTGTGGACTAGAGTCGGTCGCGGTCGGCTTTTCAACTCGAGAGGAGCGAGATGGACATCGGAATCGGGCTACCCAACGCGGTTCGCGGAGTAGAGCGGCGCGGGATTGTCGAGTGGGCCAGGCTGGCCGAGGAGGCTGGCTTCTCCTCCCTGGGGACGCTCGATCGCATCGCCTATCCGAACTACGAGTCGCTGATCACGCTGGCGGCGGCCGCCGCGGTGACCGAGCGCGTGCGCCTCGTCACCGACATCCTGATCGCCCCGCTCCGGCTGAATACCGCCCTGTTCGCCAAGCAGACCGCCACGATCGACGCCCTTTCGGGAGGGCGGCTCGTGCTCGGCCTCGCCGTCGGCGGCCGCCCGGACGACTACGAGCTCTCCCACGCCGACTTCCATACCCGCGGGCGCACGTTCGATCGCCAGCTCGCCGAGCTGAACGAGATCTGGGCCGGAGATGCGATCGGGCCGGACCCCGCCAACGGCAGGCGGCCGGGGGTGCTGATCGGGGGGAATGCTGACGCTTCGTTCCGCCGCGCAGCCAGGTACGCCGACGGATGGGCGCTCGGCGGCGGGACGCCGGAGGCGTTGGTCGAGGGCTCGGGCAAGCTCCGGGAGGCCTGGAGCCAAGCCGGCCGCGAAGGTCAACCCCGGACGATTGTGCTCTTCTACTTCTCGCTGGGCGACGACGCCGCCGGGCAGGCCGAGCGGAGCCTCGGCGACTACTACTCATTCCTCGGCGAGTACGCCCAGCGGGTCGTCGGGTCGGCGGCCAAGGACGCCGACACGATCAAGGGCTACCTGGCGGCTTTCGAGCAGGCCGGCGCCGACGAGGTGATCTGTTTCCCGGCGTCCGCCGACCCGGCGCAGGTCGAGCTGCTGGCGGTGGCTATCGGGTTGTAGTGGCGCTGGCGGGGCGCGTTCGTGGCGGCCGCCGCCTTGGTTGGCGGGCGGCCGGTAAAACGGCGCTGGGCAGGGGGATCGCGCGAGCGGGCGCCATCGCATCCCTCCAGAAAACCTGCATAGCGCGACAATCCCGCCCCAGATGGCGAGGCCTGTCGAGCTATGCATGAAGAGCATGCGTAATACGACAGGGCTCGGGTCTGGCGCCGAGGTTGTCGTGCTATGCAGGTTTCCCGTGACACTCTCGGCACAGCCCGCCACAAACACGCCACGAACACCCGCCGGCGCCCTCACCCACCCCCTCTCCCCGCTGCCGTTTTACCGGCCGCCCGCCAACCAAGGCGGCGGCCGACACAGAGGGGTTTCAGGCCGCCTTCGCCCGCCCGCGCCGGCGTTCGTGCTGCCGAAAGGCGCCGCATGGCGGCCGCGCGCCGCCGAGCCGGACGCGCGCCGACGGGCGCCCGAGCTCGAACACGTCCGGGTCGTAGCGATCGACTAGCTGCTGGAGTGTCGATGGAGCGCCGTGCGTCACAAGTTGACCGAGGCCATCCCGGCCTCGTTGTAGCGCGCTCCCGCCACCTCCGGCAGCTCGGCCTCGATCCGGGCGAGATCGTCGGTGCTCAACTCGACATCCGCTGCCTGCGCGTTCTCCTCGAGGTACTTCCGCCGCTTGGTCCCGGGGATCGGCACGAGATCCTCGCCTTGCGCGAGCACCCACGCGAGCGCGAGCTGGGCGGGGGTGATGCCCTTCTCCTGCGCGATCTCGGCGACCTTCGCCGCGAGGCTGAGGTTGGCCTCGAGGTTCTCGCCGGTGAACCGTGGCCCGCTACGCCGGAAGTCGTCCTGATCGAGCTCGTCGGGCGACGTGAACCGGCCGGACAGAAAGCCGCGGCCGAGCGGCGAGTAGGGCACGAACCCGATCCCGAGCTCGCGGCAGGTCGGCAGCACCTCGGTCTCCGGATCGCGCGACCATAGCGAGTATTCGGTCTGGAGCGCCGTGATCGGGTGGACCGCGTGGGCGCGGCGGATCGTCTCGGGCGCCGCCTCGCTCAGCCCGATGTGCAGGATCTTGCCCTCCTGCACCAGCTCCGCCATCGCCCCGACCGTCTCCTCGATCGGAACGTTCGGATCAACCCTGTGCTGGTAGAACAGATCGACATGGTCGGTGCCGAGGCGCTTGAGCGAGCCGTCGATCGACCGGCGGACGTGTTCGGGCGAGCCGTCGAGCGGACCGACCGTCGACATCTCGCCGGGCACGGCGTCGTCCATCCGGCGCGCGAACTTCGTGGCGATCACGTACTCGTCCCTGCGGCCCTTGATCGCCCGGCCGACGAGTTCCTCATTGGTCAGCGGGCCGTACAGCTGGGCGGTATCGAGGAAGTTGATCCCCAGCTCCAGCGCCCGCTGGATCGTCGCGATCGACTCGTCGTCGTCGGTCGACCCGTAGAAGGCCGACATCCCCATGCATCCGAGCCCCAGCTCGGAGACCTCGAGCGACCCAAGCTTGCGCGTCTTCACGGTTGCTCCAATCTTTTGCGAATCATCGATGTCCTGCCTCTATACCCAGCTTATGACTTGTAAGTACACCGCGCGATGAGATCCTTGTCTGCGCGCCGTCTAACGTGGTGCTACGAGCGATGAAGACCGCGTCCGAACCTGTCGAGCTCGACGTCGGGGGACGAACCGTCCGGATCAGCAGCCCCGACCGCGTGTACTTCTCCGCCCGCGGAGAGACGAAGCTCGACCTGGCCCAGTACTACATCAGCGTCGGCGACGGGATCGTCCGCGCGCTGCGCGAGCGTCCGTGCATGCTCCACCGCTTCCCGAGCGGCGTCGACGGCGACAAGGTCCACCAGAAGCGAATCCCGTCGGGCGCCCCGGACTGGGTGCAGACCGTCCGGATCCACTTCCCGCGCTTCAATCGCACCGCCGACGAGCTGTGCGTGAGCGAGCTCGGAAGCGTGATCTGGGCCGTCCAGATGTCGACGGTCGAGTTTCACCCGTGGAACTCGCGGTGTGCCGACGTCGAGCGCCCAGACGAATGGCGGATCGACATCGACCCGATGCCCGAGTGCGATTTCGACACGGTGCGACGGGTCACCCACGTCGCCCACGAGGTCCTCGACGAGCTCGGCGCCGTCGGGTGGCCCAAGACCTCGGGCGGGAACGGGATGCACATCTACGTACGGATCGAGCCGCGCTGGAGCTTCGCGGAGGTCCGTCAGGCGGCCCTGGCGTTCGCTCGCGAGGTCGAGCGGCGCGCCCCGGACGACGCGACCACGACCTGGTGGCGCAAGGACCGCGAACCGGACAAGGTGTTCGTCGATTTCAATCAAAATGCTCGGGATCACACGATCGCGAGCGCGTACTCGGTCCGCGGGATCAAGGAAGGGACCGTCTCGACGCCAATCACCTGGGATGAGGTCGACGACGTCAACCCGCAGGAGCTGACGATCGCCACCGTGCCCGAGCGTTTCGCCCGGCTCGGCGATCTGCACGCGGGCATCGACGATGCCGTGTTCTCGCTCGGGCCGTTGCTCGAGTGGGCCGAGCGGGAGCCGCCCGCCGAGGGCTGAAGGCGCGCCGGCAGAAGGAATTCGCGCGCGCGGGCGTCATCTCGAGGTAAGTCAACACCCGACTGAGGTCCTCAGCCGACCATCGCCTGACAGAATTGCTCAAACTTCGACAAAGCGAGGAGGTATGACCTTGCCTCTCTTGATCGGTGCTTCCACCGGTTGGGGAATAGGACTCGTGCTCGGGATCATCGTCGTGCTGGTCGCCGCCGCGATCGTGATCACGATCGTCGTCCTGGCCCAGAAGATCGCCAAGCAGGCGCGGACCGCCGTCGACGGGGTCGAGAAGGTCCGCGAGCAAACCGTCGCGCTGAACGACATCGGGCGGATCAACGACTCGGGCGTGAGGATCCTGCATTCCGCGCGGGCGCTGAGAAAGGTGGCGGTCGGAAAATGACCCTCACCTACGCGGCGCTCTCCAACCACGGCGCCTGGACGATCGCGCTGATCATCGGGCTCGTGGCGGCGCTCGCCGTCGCTGCCCTGCTGATGATGCTGCTCCGGGCGACCGATGACATCAAGCGGTCCGTGGCGCGCCTGCTCGACGTCGCGGGCAAGGTCGCCGGCAACACCGCGAACATCCCGCAGCTCGAGGCGACCGCACCCGTGCTCGGGCAGATCGTCGACGAAGCGGTGATTCAGGACGGCTACATGAATGCCCTGACCGACGGGTTTGGTGGCAAATGACCCTCCTGATCATCCTCAGCGTGATCCTCGCGCTCATCGTCGTGCTCGTCCTGGCCGGTGCGCTGATCCGGGTGCGCCAGGACCTCGAGACGATCTCCACTGACCTCGCCACCCTCGCCGGGGCGCTCGAAGGCGTCGAGGCGGAGCACCTGCGCCCGCTGGAGCCGGCGGTCAAGGCGATCAACGCCCAATTCGACGTGATCCTGAGCGCGCTTCCGGGCATCGCCTCGAAGGCCGCGATCGTTGCCGAGAGGAGGCCGACATGATCCTCGAGTGGATCGGGGCGATCGTGCTCCTCGTCGTCATATTCCCCGTCGTCGTGTACCTGCTGCACGGCGTCTTGCGCGCCGCCAACAGCATCGTTCCGAGCGTTCAGAGGATCGCCGTGGCGGCGCACGGCGGGTCGAAGGACCTCGACGCCGCGGCCCTGCTGCTGACGACGCAGGACCAAGCCATCAAGACGATCGAGACGGCCGCCAACTACGGCGGCTCGCTCGACACGATCATCGACGACGCGTGAGGAGGAGACAGCGATGCCAGCAGCTGGTGTAGTGATGATCGTCGCGGTGGTGCTGATCGTGGCCGCCGTCGTCGTGTACCTCGTCGGCGTGATCCTCGCGCTCCAGAAGATCACCAAATGGCTCGACGAGGCGATCGCCGGAGTGGTCGGGATCATCGAGAAGAGCGCCCCGGTCGGCGACGTCGTGAACACGATCAACGCCAACCTCGACGCCGGCGTTGACCTACTCGAAGGCCTGCTCGTCAAGAAGGCGGGGATGGAGGACGCAGTCGGCATCGTCGACGGTCTCTACCCCGGCGCGGCAGCGGCCGGCTTCAGGAACTTCCCCGATAGCGCGACGACGAAGGCGCCGCGTATCTCCGAGGTTTACACGAAGGGAACGCTCACGCTCGCGCGGCTCGGCCGCGAGGCTCCCGTCGCGGTGGCGAGCCCGAACGGCCCCGCGATCCGCGACCCGCGCTACGGCAGCGCCGCCGCGCTCGCGCTGTACCCCGGCGGGCGACCGATGCGGCCAGCGCCGTCGTTGCCCCGTTCGCCGGTGATCGGCGCGGATTCGCCGGTGCAGTACGAACAGCGCGACGACATCGGCCAGCCGCGCAAGCGGATGCCGGACGCGACCGCGACCGTCGACAAGGAGGCAGGCTGATGCAGACTCCCGGCCCGTTCGAGTACGAGCGGGCGACCAGCGTCGAGGGCGCGATCGCGTCCCTGGAGCGAGTTGGCTCAGGGGCGCGGATCATCGCCGGCGGGCACAGTCTGCTCCCGATGATGAAGCTGCGGCTCGCGAACCCCGAGTACCTGATCGACATCAACGACCTCTCCGAGCTCTCGTACATCCGCGAGGACGGCGACGAGATCCGGATCGGGGCGCTCACCCGCCACGCCGAGCTGCTGGACTCGGACCTGCTCGCCCAGCATTTCCCGCTGTTCCGGGACGCTGAGTTGGTGATCGCCGATCCCGTGGTGCGAAATCGCGGGACAATCGGCGGGTCGCTGTGCCAGGCCGACGCTGCCGAGGACCTCAGCGCGGTCTGCTCCGCGGTCAAGGCGAGCGCGGTGATCCGAGGGAGCGACGGTGAGCGCACCGTTGCGATGGAGGAGTTCCACGTCGGCCCGTTCATGACGGCCGTTCAAGACGGGGAGATGCTGACCGAGGTCCGGATACCGCTGCGGTCCGGCGGCGGCAGCGCCCACGAGAAGGTCGAGCGCCGCGCCGGCGACTGGGCGATCGCGGCCGCTTCGGCGGCGGCCTGGATCGACGGAGGCACGATCGCCGACGCCGGGATCGCGCTCAGCGCGGTCGGCCCGACCACGATCCACCTGACCCGAGCCGAGGAACTGCTGCGCGGAAAACCGCCGTCGGAGGAGCTGTTCGAGCAGGCGGGCGAGATCGCCGCCGCCGACTGCTCTCCTGTCCGCGACGGCCGCGGACCGGTCGACTACAAGCGCCACCTCGCCGGCGTCCTCACGAAGCGCGCCCTAAACCGAGCAACCGCCCGCGCCCTGCACACGGAGGTCTAAAGGATGCAACTGAACATCACGATCAACGGGGAGCAGATCGCGCGGGACGTCGAGCCACGCCAGCTGCTCGTCCACTACATCCGCGACACGCCCGGGCTCACCGGCACGCACTGGGGCTGTGACACCTCGAACTGCGGCGCGTGCGTGGTGCTGATGGACGGCAAGCCGGTGAAGTCATGCACGATCCTCGCGGCGATGTGCGAGGGACACGAGATCGCCACCGTCGAATCGCTCGAGAAGGGCGGTGAGCTCGACCCGATCCAATCCGGTTTCCACGAGCTGCACGCGCTCCACTGCGGGTTCTGCACGCCCGGGATGCTGATGACTACCCGAGCGCTCCTGAACGAGAATCCCGACCCCACCGAGGCCGAGATCCGGATGGCGATCTCGGGCGCGATCTGCCGCTGCACCGGGTACAAGAACATCGTCGCCGCCGTGCGATGGGCGGCCGAGCACGAAGCCGCCAACAAGCAGGAGGTCCGCTGACCATGGCCGTGACCGAAGAGAACCTGCCGAGTCCGACGACCGAGCGTCCGATCGGCTTCGGCCGCCTGAAGCGCAAGGAGGACGCGCGCTTCATCCGCGGCAAGGGGACCTACCTCGACGACATCCGCCTCCCGGGGATGGTCCACGGCGCGATCCTGCGCAGCCCCTTCGCCCACGCCAAGATCGTCTCGATCGACACGTCGCGGGCGCTCGCGCACCCCAACGTCGCGGCCGTCGTCACGGCGAAGGACCTCGAGACGCTCGGGCTCGCGTGGATGCCGACGATCTCCTACGACACGCAGGCGGTGCTCGCCGGCGACAAGGTCCGCTTCCAGGGGCAGGAGGTCGCGTTCGTGATCGCGACCGACGAGTACTCGGCGCGCGACGCGCTCCAGCTGATCGACGTCGAGTACGAGCCGCTGCCGGCGATCGTCAACGCCCGCAAGGCGCTGGACCCCGACGCGCCGCTGATCCGCGACGACAAGGACGGCCAGACCGACAACCTCGCTAGCCCGCTGTGGGAGGCCGGCGACGAGGAGGCCACCGACCGCGCGTTCGCCGAGGCCGACACGATCGTGACCCGCGACATCATCTACCCACGCTGCCATCCCGCGCCGCTCGAGACGTGCGGGATGATCGCGGACTTCAACCCGAACACAGGCCAGCTCGACATCTACAACGGCAACCAGGCGCCGAACGCGCACCGCACCGTGTATGCGCACGTCGCCGGGCTCGCCGAGCACATGATCCGGATCCGCTGCAACGACATCGGCGGCGGCTTCGGCAACAAGGTGCCGGTGTATCCGGGCTACGTGTGCGCGATCGCCGGGTCGATCGTCGCCGGCGTCCCGGTCAAGTGGATCGAGGATCGCTCGGAGAACCTGATGTCCACTGGGTTCGCCCGCGACTACATCATGCACGCCGAGATGTGCTCCAAGGACGGCAAGATCACCGGCCTGCGGGTCGACGTCATCGCCGACCACGGGGCGTTCGACTCGACCGCGCAGCCGACCAAGTTCCCGGCCGGGTTCTTCCACATCTGCTGCGGCTCCTACGACCTCGAGGCTTCGCACGTGCAGGTCAAGGCGGTCTACACGAACAAGGCCCCGGGTGGCGTCGCCTACCGGTGCTCGTTCCGGATCACCGAGGCCGTCTACCTCGTCGAGCGAATGGTCGGGGCGCTCGCGCTCGAGATGGGCGTCGACCAGATCGACCTGCGGATGAACAGCTTCATCAAGCCCGATCAGTTCCCGTACGAGACGACCACCGGGTGGACGTACGACTCCGGCGACTACGGGAAGACGATGAACGTCGCGATGGAGATCGCCGGCTACGACGACCTGCTCAAGGAGCAGGCTGAGAAGCGGGCCAAGGGCGAGCTGATGGGGATCGGCGTCTCGTTCTTCACCGAAGGCGTCGGCGCGGGCCCGCGCAAGCACATGGACATCCTCGGACTGGCGATGAACGACGGCGCCGATCTCAGGGTGCATCCGTCGGGGAAGGCGATGGTGAGCATCAGCGCCCAGACCCAGGGCCAGGGCCACGAGACGACGTTCGCCCAGATCGTCGCCGAGGAGCTCGGGATCCCGCCCGAGGACGTCCAGGTCCGCCACGGCGACACCGACCGCACTCCATACGGGCTCGGAACCTACGGCTCGAGATCGACGCCCGTCTCAGGCGGGGCCGTCGCCGTCGTATCCCGCAAGGTCCGCGACAAGGCGCGCCAGATCGCCGCGACGATGCTCGAGACCCGACCCGAGGACCTCGCCTGGGAGAAGGGACGCTGGTACGTCAAGGGCGACCCCGAGAAGGGCGCGCTGATCGAGGAGATCGCGGCGTACGCCTACAGCGGTAACCCGATGCCCGAGGGCATGGAGGGCGGGCTCGACGCCCAGGTGATCTACGACCCGCCGAACCTGACCTACCCCTACGGCGCGTACATCGCGGTCGTCGACATCGACCCCGAGACGGCGGAGGTCAAGATCCGGCGGTTCATCGCGGTCGACGACTGCGGCGTGCGGATCAACCCGATGATCGTCGACGGCCAGATCCACGGCGGGCTCGCCGAGGGGATCGGGATCGCGCTGATGGAGGTGATCACGTTCGACGAGGAGGGCAACTGCCTGAACTCCTCGTTCATGGACTACCTGATCCCCACGGCGCTCGAGTGCCCCGACTTCGAGCTCGGCGAGACGGTCACTCCGTGCCCGCACCACCCGCTCGGGGCGAAGGGCGTGGGCGAGTCGCCCAACGTCGGCTCGCCGCCGGCGATCGTCAACGCCGTGATCGATGCGCTGCACCAGAGCCATGGCGTTACGCACATCGACATGCCGTGCACCCCGGCGCGCGTTTGGGCCGCGATGCAGGGTCGGCCCGAGCCTCCGCAATGACCTATGTGACGGGCGGGGCGGCAGACGAGATCCGGCAGCTGATTCCGGACGTCGAGGCGCTCGCCCAAAGGTTGGCGGCGGTCGACTACCTCGTCGACGAGGGGCTCGCGACGTCGATGTTCCTGGCCTTGCGACTCCCGCAGCCGTTGCTGCTCGAGGGCGAGGCCGGCGTCGGCAAGACGGAAGCCGGCCGGTCGATCGCGGCGGTCCTGGACACGCCTCTGATCCGGCTTCAGTGCTACGAGGGAATCGACGCGGCCGAGGCGCTGTACGAGTGGAACTACCCCAGGCAACTGCTGGCGATCCGCCTCGCGGAGGCCCGCGGCGGCGAGCTGCGCGAGTCGGATCTGTTCGGCCGCGACTATCTGACCCGGCGCCCGCTGCTCCAAGCGCTCGAGCATCCCGGCCCCCGCCCCGCGGTCCTGCTGATCGACGAGATCGACCGCGCCGACGACGACTTCGAGGCGTTCCTGCTCGAGCTGCTCGGCGACGCGGCGGTCACGATCCCCGAGCTCGGCACCGTTCGCGCCACGCACCCGCCGATCATCGTGCTCACCTCGAACCGCACGCGAGACCTGCACGACGCGGTCAAGCGCCGGTGCCTGTATCAGTGGATCGACTACCCCGCGCCGGCGCGGGAGGTCGAGATCATCCGCCGCCGGGTCAAGGGCGCGGCCGAGACGCTCGCCGTCCAGGTCGCCGACGCGGTGGCGCGGATGCGCGACTCGGACGTGCAGAAGCCGCCGGGGATCGCCGAGGCGATCGATTGGCTCGCCGCGCTCGACGAGCTCGGCATCGAGCGGCTCGACCCGGCGGCGATCGACCGAACGCTCGGGTCGGTGCTGAAGTACCGCGAGGACCAGGAGCTCGTCAGGGCCGCGGGTCTGGAGGCGCTCGTTGCCGACTGACTCCCCGGTCTTCCGGGTGCGGACGATCCACCTCGACCTGCCGGCCGTGGCCGGGGCGTTCAGCCAGCGACTGCACCGGGCGGGCCTGCCGATGACCGCCGAGCGCGCCGCCTCGTTCGCGCACTCGCTGACGCTGGTCCGGCCCGTGTCGCGCCGGCGCCTGTACTGGACAGCGCGGGCGGTGTTCGTGTCCGACCGCGCCCAGCTCAAGGCGTTCGACGCGGTGTTCGCCGAGGTGTTCGGGTCAGGCGGTGCCGCGGCGAGCACAGAGAACCTGCAAGAGGAGGAAGTCGTCGCCACCCCGGCCCCGCCCGACGACCGGCCCAACACCGATCGAGAGGTCTCCGCCGAGCTGTCCGACACCGCCCTGTCGTCGCTCGCCGGCACCGACCGTAACGCCGACGCGGAAGACGAGGACGCGAGGGAGGTCGAGGTGCCGGTCGCCCCCAGCGACGAGGAGCTCCTGCGCGAAAAGCGCTTCGACGCGCTCACCCCTCACGAGCTGGCACATCTCTACGAGCTGATGACGCGCCTCCAGGTGGCGACCCCGATGCGGCGAACGCGCCGCGCCGAGAAGTACCGCCACGGCGCGCGGATCGATGTGCGCCGAACGCTCCGCGGCAGCATGCGCACCGGCGGCGACCCGATTCGCCTCCGGCGCCGACGTCGGCGGATGTTGCCCCGGCGCATGGTGCTGCTGTGCGACATCTCCGGTTCGATGGAGCCCTACGCCCGTGCCTACCTCCAGTTCCTGACGTGCGCCGCCGGGAGCGCTCGGACCGCCGAGGCGTTCGTGTTCGCGACGCGGCTCACGCGGCTGACGCGGGCACTCCGCTCACGCAATCCCGAGCGCGCGATCCAGAACGCGGCGGCCGCCGCGCCGGACTGGTCGAGTGGAACGCGCATCGGCGACGCGCTGAAGACGTTCAACGACCGCCACGGCCGCCGCGGGCTCGCCCGCGGCGCGGTGGTCGTGATCCTGTCCGACGGCTGGGAGCGGGGCGACCCGGCGCTCGTCGGCCGCGAGATGGAGCGCCTGGCGCGGCTCGCCCACCGGATCGTGTGGGTCAATCCGCGCGCCGCGGCGCACGGGTTCGCCCCCCGCGCCGGGGGAATGGCTGCGGCGCTCCCGTACTGCGATGCGCTGGTGAGCGGCCACAGCCTCGGGGCGCTCGACGAGGTGATCGAGGCGATCGGCGCCGCCGGTTCCGACGTGGAGGACTCGACTCGAGCGCCGATACCGCCCGAGCCCGAGGAGGAGCCGTGGGCGAGCGCCACTCCGGTCCCGGGAAGCTCGGTGGCGATGCCGAGCGGCTACGGCCCGAAGCGCGGCCATACAACGCCTGGGTGGAGCATCGGTGGCGGCTGAGCCGAAGACGTGCATCTATCCCGGCTGCGACCGGCCCGCCGTGCCACCGCACCCGCTCGGCGGACCCCAGCCGGCCTTCTGTGAGAAAGAAGAGCACAACGCCTTGACCGCCCACCAGGAGCGCCAGCGGTTGGCGCGCGAGGCGGAGACTGACGAACAAGAGGATCGATGAGGAGGTTGATTCGTGGCTAACGAGGCGTATCGGGCGGTCTTCCTGCGCGTGCACCCGACCGGGAAGATGGTCCTCAGCCTGACCACCGAGGCCGACGGCAACGAGGGCCGCTACGCGCAGTTGGTCGCCGACCAGCTCGGCGTGCCCGCCCTCGACGTCAAGGTCGTGCCCGCCGATGCTGACCGCTTCGGCGAAGGGCACGGCTACAACAGCAGCCCCTCGGGCGGTACGTCGGCCGCGGTCGAGAGCGCGACCGGCAAGATCCGCGCCAAGGCTCAGCTGCTCGCGGGCGTCGCCCTCGACGTAGTGCCGGAGAACCTGAAATGGGCCAACGGCGCCTTCCTCACCGAGCGCGACCCCTCGCAGATGAAGACGATCGCCGACCTGGCGTTGTACGCGCACGGGACCGGCGCGCTGCCGCCCGGGGTCGAGGGCGGGCTCGACGCCCAGACCGTCTACACCGACTAGACCGTTGCCTCGATCGTGATCCGGACCTCGTCGGTCACCTTGAGCGTCCCGAACAGGATCGAGTACGGCTTGAGCCCGAGGTCGGTCTGCTTGACGATCGCTTCGCCCGTGAGCTTGCCGTCGGCGGTCGCCAGGTCGAACTCGGTGGGAACGGTCCGACCGAGCGCTTCGAGCGTGCCGTGCACGCGCAGCCCCTCGCCATCGGCGCTCGGCTGCACGATGCTTGAGCGAAACTCGATCGGGGTCCGTTTCAGCACCTCGTCGTCGATCGACTGCCGGATGCTGGCCTTGTCGTCGTCGCCGAGCGACTGGATTCCTCCGCGTCCCTCTCGTACGCGCAGCGATCCTCCGTCAGCGCTCAGCGCCACGGTGGTCTGCTCGGGAGTCTCGCCGACGTCGATCGTCCCGCTCCACGACGTGACCTCCATCTCGAGATCGTGTCCGGCCTTGGCGGCGGCGCCGGTCCGCCTCGTGTGGACGAGGAGCTCCCCGTTGTCCGGTCCGAACGTGTGCTTGCCAGGCTTGAGCGACATGACGTCGGCACCCTAACCTAGGAGGCAAAGACATGGTTGAGCTAGACCACCCGTTCGCGACAGCGAAGCCGATCGACGAGAGCTGGGACGCGATCCTCGATCTCGAACGGCTGGTACCCGCCGTCCAGGGTGGCAGCGTGATCGAGAAGACCGGCCCCGACAGCGTCAAGGCCGAGATCAAGGTCAAGATGGGCGCGATGTCGATGACGTTCGCCGGCACGGTCACGGTGACCGAGAAGGACGAGGCCGATCACCGCGCGGTGATGCAGGTCAAGTCGAAGGAGATCGGCGGTCAGGGCTACGCAAACGCGGATGTGACGTTCACGCTCAACGATGGTGGCGGCGAAATCCACACCGCCGCCCAGATCACCGGCAAGGCGGCGTCGATGGGCGAGGGCGTCGTCGTCAGCGTGCTCGACGCGCTGATCAAGGACTTCACCACCAGGCTCGGCACGATCTGAGCGGGGCCGGCGACCATGACACAGCGCACGATGCGCGCAGTCCGGGGCGATGAGGTCCCGATCGATGGCGGGACGGCCGTTCAGGAGGATCCGGATCGGCCGGTGTTCCGGGGAAATGGCGAGTACGACTACGTCTGCGTGGAGTGCGGCAACGTGCTCGCGGCGGGGATGGACCCGGAGTACATGACCCGGCGCGTCCGCGTCCGCTGCGGTCGCTGCCGGACGGTGAATATCTCCGCGGAGGTCCCCTACGCGCCCGCCCGGCGGCCCAGGCCCGGAAGGTAATCCACCGGTGTGGTGTCATTAAGGCGATGATCAAGGGCGAGCTCGCACATCACGCCAAGCGGTTGACCGACGAGCGCGTGCCCTTCGTGATCGCCACGGTCGTCCGCGCCCGGCGCCCGACGAGCGTCCGCCCCGGCGACTCCGCGATCGTGCTCGGCGACGGAACGATCGAGGGGTTCGTGGGCGGCGTGTGCGCCGAGTCGACCGTGCGGCTGTACTCGCTGCGCGTGCTGGAGACCGGCGAGCCCCTGTTGCTTCGGCTCATCCCCGGCGACGGCGGCAGCGACACCGACGATCCGATCGACGGGGCGATCGTCGAGCACAACCCTTGTCTGAGTGGCGGCTCGCTCGAGATCTTCCTCGAGCCGCAGCTTCCCGCAGCGCGGATCGTGATCGTCGGCTCGGCGCCGATCGCGCTGGCGCTGGCCAAGCTCGGCGGCGCCGCCGACTATGACGTCTTTCACGCCACCGCCGGCGACGACATCCACCCGGGCGACGGCGACGCCGCCGTGATCGTCGCCGCGCACGGTAACGACGAGGAGCGTGTGCTCTCGGAGGCGCTCGCGACCGGGGTCCCGTACGTCGCGCTCGTGGCCAGCCCCACCCGCGGCGCCGCGGTGCGCGCCGCGCTCGAGCTCCCCGACGAGCTGCGGGCCCAGCTGCACACGCCGGCGGGGCTGGACATCGGCGCTCGGACCCCGGCGGAGATCGCGATCTCGATCCTCGCCGAGGTCGTCGTCGAGCACCACGCCCGCCCCGCCGCGGCGTCCACGCCGGGGGAGACCGCCGTCGACCCGGTGTGCGGTATGCAGGTCGCTGTCACGGGCTCCACACCCCAGCTGCGAGTGAACGGCGAGCGCGTGTTCTTCTGCGGCGGCCACTGCCGCGACGCCTACGCGGAGCAGCACGCCGTTCATGGCGCCAGCTAGACCGTTCGTCGCCGGTCTCGTGCTCGCCGCCGGCGGCTCAAGGCGACTCGGCCGGCCCAAGCAGCTGCTTCCGTATGGTGACGCCACGCTCCTGGACCGCGTTCTCGACGTCGCTCGCGACTGCGAGTTCGACCAGCGTCTGTGCGTGATCGGCGGCAGCGCGCAGCACGTCCGCGCCACAGTCGACCTCACCGGCATCGACGTCGTCGAGAACCCCGAGTACGGCGAGGGCTGCTCCTCGTCGATCGCGGCCGCGCTCGGCGCGGTCGATCCCCGCGCCGACGTCCTCGTGCTGATGCTGGGCGACCAGCCGGGCGTGGAGAGCGCCACGGTGACGAAGCTGCTCTCGCACCGCGGCGACGCCCCGCTCGCGGTCTGCGCCTACGCCGACGGCCGCGGCCATCCGCTCGCGTTCGCGCGCGGCACGTTCGCCGACCTGGCGACGCTGCACGGCGACAAGGCGGTCTGGAAGCTGATGGACCGCTACGGTCCCGCCGTCGTGAACGTCCCGATCGACGCTCCGATCCCGCGCGACGTCGATACGTGGGAGGACTACGAGGCGCTGGCCGGCTCGGCGAGTCCGTAATCACACCAGTTACCTGGAGTACGGCAAGGCCAGTGGCCTCCATTGCCGCCGAGACCGCAATAGAGCAAACTCGGCGTGCGATGGCGTCGATACGACCCACACTGTCCGATCCGGCGACGTATCGCCGCCTGGTCTACCTGCTCTTGGGGCTGCCGCTGGGGGTGGCCTGGTTTGTGGCCCTGGTCACCGTCTGGAGCCTGTCCCTGGGCCTGATCGTCACGCCACTGGTGATCCCGCTGCTGATCGGCCTGGCCGCGATGACCCGCGGGTTCGGGGCAATCGAGGCCGAGATCGCGCGGGCGCTGCTCGACGTCGATGCCCACGCACCCGCCGACACCCCGACGCGGGGCGGCTTCTGGGCCCGCTTCCGCGCGATGTTCGGCCCGAGCTTCTGGCGGACCCAGGCGTTCCTCCTGATCAGGGCGTTTGTCGGGTTCCCGATCGCGATCGCCCTGATCAGCCTGCTCGGCACAGCTCTCTCGCTGATCTTCGCCCCGTTCTGGGTACCGTTCGTCCATGGCGGCGCGCAGCTGGGGTTCTGGCACCCGCACACGTTCCTGGGGTCGATTCCGCTGGTCCCGGTGGGCCTCGTCCTGCTCCCGGCGACACTGCTGCTCGTGAACCCCCTGACAGCCGTGTTTAGGCCGATCGTCTCCGGGCTGCTGCCCGGCACGGCCGCGCTCCCGGGCGCGACCGGGAGCGGAGCCACGGCCCCCGCGAACCAGCTCGCCACCAAACCCGTCAGCCCGGCCGACCGGCGCCGAGCGCTCGAGATCCACGCCACCGTCGACGGAGCCGTCGTGTCCCTGCTCGTGCTCATCTGGGCGCTGACGTCGCTCGGTTACTTCTGGCCGATCTGGGCCGCGCTCCCGCTCGCCCTGGCGCTGGGCATCCACGGCTGGTTGGTGCTCATCGCCGAACGGCCCTCGCTCGTCGGCCAGTTCCGCGGCAGTCGCGCCCTGGCTGATACCGCCGGGGTAGGCGGCGTCCTCGCGCTGTTCTTCATCGCGATCTGGGCCATCACCGGACACGGATACTTCTGGCCGGTCTGGCCGATGCTCGGGATCGTGATCGTGTTCGGGGCGGAGGCGCTCGCGGTCATGCTTTCCTCGCCTCGCCAGGCCGAAATGGCCCAGCGGATCGAGACCCTCGAGACCACCCGCGCCGGAGCCGTGGACGTCCAGGACAGCGAGCTCCGGCGGATCGAGCGCGATCTCCACGACGGCGCCCAGGCCCGCCTCGTCGCGCTCGGCATGAGCCTGGGGATGGCCGAGCAGAAGCTGGCCGAGGACCCCCAGCGCGTCGGCGAGCTGCTCGCCGAGGCGCGAATGGGCGCCGAACAGGCGCTGCGCGAGCTCCGCGACCTCGCCCGCGGGATTCACCCTCCGGTGCTTGCCGACCGCGGGCTCGAGGCCGCGCTCCAGTCGCTGGCGAACTCGACGCCGATGAAGGTCACTCTGTCCGTCGACCTCGAGGAGCGTCCGGCCCCGGCGGTGGAGAGCGCCGCCTACTTCGTGGCCGCCGAGGCGCTCGCCAACGCGGCCAAGCACGCGCGGGCCAGGCGGCTCGACATCACGATCGCGCGCACCGACAACCTCCTCGACCTGGAGGTGGAGGATGACGGGGTCGGTGGCGCCAACCCGGAGGGCAGCGGCCTGCGCGGACTGCGGCGCAGAGTCGAGGCGCTCGACGGGACC
Source organism: uncultured Solirubrobacterales bacterium (assembly GCA_963810015.1). GTDB lineage: Bacteria > Actinomycetota > Thermoleophilia > Solirubrobacterales > Solirubrobacteraceae > Palsa-465. The sequence continues at coordinate 244,627 of CAWEMC010000016.1, read as the reverse complement.
CTCAGCGTAATCAGCCCACGAGGAGGACCGACGCGGATTCGCGCACAGCTGCCATGCGCGTCGTGATCGCCGAAGACCTCGCGTTGTTGCGGGACGGCATGACCCGTCTGCTCCGCGACAACGACATCGAGGTCGTGGCCGCCGTGGCCGACGGCGAGGCGCTCGTCCGCGAGGTCGTGGCTCTGGAGCCCGACCTCGCGGTCGTCGACATCCGCCTGCCGCCGAACTTCCGCGACGAGGGGCTGCGCGCGGCGCTCGAGGTCCGCCGCCGCGTCCCCGGCACCGCAGTGCTGGTGATCTCGCAGTACGTCGAGCAGGCGTATGCCGAGGAGCTCCTGGCCGATCGCGGTGGCGGCATCGGCTACCTGCTCAAGGACAGGGTCATGCATGTGGTCGACTTCCTGGAGGCGGTCCGCCGAGTCGCCGACGGCGGCACCGCGCTCGACCCCGAGGTCGTCGCTCAGCTGTTCCAGCGCCGCCGCGAGGACGGCCCGCTCGAGCGGCTCACGCCACGCGAGCGTGAGGTGCTCGAGCTGATGGCCGAGGGGCGATCGAACGCCGGCATCGCGGAGTCGCTCGTGCTCACGGTCGGAGCCGTGGAGAAGCACGTCCAGAGCATCCTCTCCAAGCTCGACCTGCCGCAATCCGCAACGGACCACCGGCGGGTTCTCGCGGTGCTGGCGTACCTCCAGCAAGAGGATTGACGCCGGTCCCTGCCGGCCGACCCCCGCCCCGCTTTCGGGTTATCCCCACCCCCAGACGCCAGCGGCCGTCCTGGTCGCAGCGCCCCTCCGATGAGACCGTGACAAGCGGCTCGAAAACACCATCGGAGGAGCACGCACCATGTCTAGATCAAACATCGCAGCACGCGCAGGAGCTTGGAGCGCACGGCATCGCAAGCTGGCGATCATCGGCTGGTTCGTCGCCGTCATCGTCGCCGCCGCGATCGGCGGGGCGATCGGCACCAAGACGGACACGCACGAGGGCAACGGCCAATCGGGGCGAGTCGACACCTTCCTGCGCCATCACTTCCCGGAATCCTCGAATGAGGAGATCCTGATCCAGGGACGCCAGGGGCAGGTGGCATCCGGTCCCCAGTTTCGGGCCGCGGTCCGGGATGTCGTCAGGAGCGACGCGCGGATCCCGTACGTCACCGACGTCACGTCGCCGTACTCGCCCGGACAGCACGGCGCGATCTCCAAGGATGGTCACTCGGCCCTCGTCAGCCTCCAGCTCGCCACGAAGGGCAATGTCGACAAGGTCCTCGCGGCCACAACCGCCGCGGCACACAAGTACCCGTCGCTGCGGATCGAGGAGTTCGGCGACGCGAGCTCCCAGAAGGCCCTGAACAAGTCGCTCGGCCAGGACTTCTCGCGGGCCGAGACGCTGTCGCTCCCGATCACCTTGCTGATCCTGGTGCTGGCGTTCGGCTCGCTGATCGCCGCGGGCCTGCCGTTGCTGCTCGGTCTGACCGGCGTCGTCGGGACGCTCGGGCTCATCGGCCTCGTCTCCCAGCTGCTCCCGATGGACAGCGCGATCAGCTCGGTCGTGCTCCTCATCGGGCTCGCGGTCGGCGTCGACTACTCGCTGTTCTACCTCCGCCGCGAGCGCGAGGAGCGGGCGGCGGGCGCGAGCGACGAGGCGGCACTGCGCGCCGCGGCGGCCACCTCCGGGCGGGCGATCCTCGTCAGCGGCTTCACCGTGATGATCGCGATGGCCGGGATGTTCTTCGCCGGCTCGCGGGTGTTCACGTCGTTCGCCGTGGGGACGATCATGGTCGTCGCCGTGGCGATGGTCGGGTCGCTGACCGTGCTGCCGGCGATGATGAGCAAGCTCGGATCGCGCGTCGACAAGGGACGGATTCCGCTCCTTCACCGTCTGCGGCGCTCGGGCGCCGGGGAGTCGCGCCTGTGGGGTCTCGTGCTGGCGCCGGTGATGCGCCGGCCAGGGATCGCGGCCGCCATCAGCGGGCTCGCGCTGCTCGCGCTCGCCCTGCCCGTCCTGGGCATGCAGACCGCGCTGCCCGGGGCCTCGTCGCTGCCGCAGAACATCCCGATCGTGAAGACCTACGACCGGATCCAGAAGGCGTTCCCCGGCGGATCCGAGCCCGCGTACGTCGGCATCCAGGCGCGCGACGTGCGCACACCCCAGATCCAGCGCGCGGTCGCCGAGCTGATCGGCGAGGCGAGCCGGACGAAGGGACTGCTGCACCCGATCACGGTTCAGCAGAGCAAGGACCACCAGGCCGAGCAAGTCTCGGTCCCGCTTGCGGGTGACGGCACCAACGCGACGTCGGACGCCGCGCTGGCCCGGCTTCGCGCGCTCGTGCCGCAGACCGTCGGCGCCGTTCGCGGCGTGCAGGCGGGCGTCACCGGCAACACCGCGGGCACCGTCGACTTCGACTCGACGATGAACTCGCACCTGCCGATCGTGTTCGCGTTCGTGCTCGGCGCGGCGTTCCTGCTCCTGCTGTTCACGTTCCGCTCGATCGTGATCCCGTTTCAGGCGATCGCCCTGAACCTGCTCTCGGTGGCGGCCGCATATGGCCTGCTCGTGCTCGTCTTCCAGCACGGCGTCGGCCATCAGCTGCTCGGCTTCCAGGGCAAGAGCGAGATCACCTCGTGGCTGCCGCTGTTCCTGTTCGTGGTGCTGTTCGGCCTGTCGATGGACTACCACGTGTTCATCCTCAGCCGCATCCGCGAAGCCGTCGACCGCGGCGTCCCGGCCCGTGAGGCCGTCGTCCAGTCGGTTCGCAGCACCGCGGGCGTCGTCACCAGCGCCGCGCTGGTGATGGTCGGGGTGTTCGCGATCTTCGGCACGCTCAGCCTGGTCGAGTTCAAGCAGATGGGTGTCGGCCTTGCGGCCGCGATCCTGATCGACGCGACCGTGATCCGCGGCGTGCTGTTGCCGGCGACGCTCGCCCTGCTGGGCGAGCGGGCCTGGTACATGCCGCGCTGGACCGGGCTGCGCCGGTCATCTCCGGTGGCGGTCGAGCCCGCTGCCTGATCCAGGGAACGGGGCGGCGCATGCGCCGCCCCGCACCTGGCCGCATGCGGCCAGGTGGACCAGCCGGATGACTCGGGCGCGGCCGTTCGGCGAGGCCGGATGCCGAGCGGCCGCTAGCCCGAGGCATGCGCCGGGGTCTACATTTGTCCGCAGTGCCCGTCCTCGAAGCGCACGGGATCTGCAAAACGGTCGGCAGCGGGCGCGCCGCGCGACGCGTGCTCGATGACGTCACCCTCGAGGTCGAGGCCGACGAGGTCGTGGCGGTGCTCGGCCCCTCGGGGAGCGGCAAGTCGACGCTGCTGCACCTGCTCGGAGCGCTCGACCGCCCGGATGCTGGAGAGATCGTGCTCTCCGGGGACGAGATCACCGCCCGGCCGGCACGGGCGCTGGCGCGCGTGCGGCTTCGCCACGTCGGCTTCGTATTCCAGTCGTTTCACCTGATCGAGGAGCTGAGCGGCGAGGAGAACGTGATGTTGCCGGCGCGGCTTCCCGGCGCCCGGCGGGGCGGCGAGCGCCGCGCTCGGGCGCTGATCGACGAGCTCGGCCTGACCGGGATCGCCGACCGCCGCCCGCACGAGCTCTCCGGCGGCGAGCAGCAGCGGTTCGCGATCGCTCGCGCGCTGGTTAACGACCCGGAGCTCGTCCTCGCGGACGAGCCGACCGGCAACCTCGACCACGACAACGGCCGCGTCGTGCTCGAGCTGTTGCGCGGGCTCCCGGGGCGCGCGGTCGTGATCGTGACCCACGAGCCCGAGGCGGCGGCGATCGCCGACCGCGTGCTCCACCTCCACGACGGACGGCTGCACGCGACCGGGACCGAACAGGCGCGATGGCTGCGGGAGCCCGTCTGAGGGCCGCGCTGGCCGAGGCACGCTACGGCGTGCGGGTACGACGCCGGCGGTCGCTGCTGACCGCGCTCGGGATCGCGCTGGCGGCCGCGATGCTGTCCGCGGCGATCGTCGTCTCGGATGGCCTCGGTCGGGGCTTTGACCGCGCCGCGCGCGCCGCCCAGCTCCCGGACATCATCGTCCGATTCAACTCCGAGCCGACCGATCGGATCGCCCAGCGGATCGAGTCGCTCCCCGACGTCGCGGCGTTCTCGCTGCGTCAGGAGGTGACCAACGTCGATCTGTCCGCGGGCGATCACTTCAGCTCGAGCGCCTCGGTCGAGGTCGTCGGCCCCGGCCGCCGGGGTTACGCGATCGTCGCCGGGCGCGAGATGTCGGGCCGCCGGTTCGGCGAGGTCGTCGTCGAGCGCGGGCTCGCCGCGGCGTGGGGGATCCACCTCGGGGGAGCGCTCAACATCGCCGGCCTCGGCCCGCAGCGGGTCGTCGGCTTCTCCGAGAGCCCCGACAACGTCTCCTACCCGCTCGCGGTGCCGCGCGTGTACGTGTCGGAGGCGGCCCTGGCCCGGCGGTTCGGCGGGTCGGTGAATCCGCAGGTCGATCTCGCCCAGATCTGGCTTCGCGACCCGCGGTACCTGAACGAGGTCCTCGTCCAGGCGCGTGCGATCAGCTACGGCCTCCAGGGTCTGCAGTTCGTGACCCGCTCGGGGGTGCGGGTGCTCCTCAGCCAGGCCGCCGGAATTGTGATCGACCTGCTCGTGGCGCTGTCGGTGATCGCGCTCGTGACCGCGGCGGTCATGCTCGCATCGTCCGCCCGGGCGGAGGTCCAGCGCCGGCTCCGCTCGCTCGGCGTCCGCCGCGCGGTCGGCGCCTCGCGCGGGCACCTCGCGCTCACGCAGGCGCTCGAGGCGACGCTGATCGCGGCGCCGGCCGCCACCCTCGGCGTCGTAGCGGGCACGCTCGCCACGTACTCGCCGACGAGCCGCCTGCTGATGCTCCTCAACGAGCCGGCGCCGGGGCTCGCGCTGCTGGCGCCCCTCGCGGCCGCGTGGGCGGCGAGCGTCGCGATCCCGGTGGCTGCGGGGGCGTGGCCGGCGTGGCGCGCGGCGGGCCGCTCGCCGGTCGCGCTGCTGCGCGGCGGCGAGCTGTCGCGCGGCGCCTCTCCCCTCCCGCTCCCGCCCGGCCTCACGTCATTGGGCGCCCGGCTGGTCGCCGCGCGACGCACGCGCTGGCTCGCCACCGCCACCGCGCTGGGAATGTCGACGGCGTTCGTGCTGCTGATGCTCGCGCTCGCCTCCGCGCTCGGAGCGCTCGAGACCGACCCGGCGGCGCTCGGTAAGCACTACCAGCTCACCGCACAGCTCCCCCCGTCCGCCACCGCCCGCGTGCGCCAGATCCCCGGCGTCCAGGCCGTGGCCCCCCGCTACGAGGAACAGGCGCTCGACTCGTTCTCGCTCGACGAGACGATCAACGTGATCGCCTACCCGGGGACGGAGACGAGCACGTTCGAGGCGCCGCCGCTCGTCTCCGGACACACGATCCGCGGGCCCCGCCAGGCCGTCGTGGGCGCCGGGCTGGCCGATGCGCTCGGCCTCGATCCCGGCGCGACGCTGGCGATCCAGCTGCAGTCGGGCAACGAGCTCCGCCTCCGCGTCGTGGGCGTCGTCAGCTCGCTCGACCACGAGGGCCGCGTCGCGTACGTTCCCTCCGCCGCGCTCCTCGCCGGCGATCCGAACGCCCCGGAGGAGCTCGCGGTGCAACTCCGCCCCGGTGCCAATGCGACCGCCGTCAGCAACGCGCTCGGGGCGAGCGCCGCGGCCGCCACGGGCGCGATCGGCCGCGGGGTCCCGCTCGTCGACACGCTGCGCTCGATCCTCCGGGCGATCGCGATCGTCGACGGCCTCGTGTGCCTGTACGCGCTGATCCAGGCGTGCGCCCTGACGGTCCAGGAGCGCCGGCGGACCGTCGCGGTCCTGCGCGCGTTCGGGGGCGGCGCCACCGCGGTCCGGCGGCTGCTCGCCGGCGCCGTCGTCGCGCTCGTGATCCCCGCGGCGCTGCTCGGGATCGTGCTCGAGCGGGTCGTGTTGGGGCCGGCGATGTCGAGACTGGCCGCGAGCTACGCCACGCTGCCGCTGGGGGCGAGCGCGCCGGAGGTCGCGGTGGTCCTCGGCGGGCTCGCCGTCGCCGGCGTGGTGACGGTGTTCTGGGTCGCGCGGCAGGCGACACGCGAGACCGTGGTCGCGGGGCTGGGGTCACGATGAGACGGATCACCAGGCGTTCGGCGCTTATCGAAGGGCTGGCCGGGACGGCCGCGATCGTGCTCGCCGGTTGCGGGACGGGTTCGGAGCGCGTCTCGTCGATCGGTTCGACATTGGCCTCGACGTGGCGCGATCCCGGCGGCGTCGGCGTCCTGACTCCGGGTCCGGGCGAGCCGCTGATCGGGCGCACCGACCTGGCGCCGCGGCGCGCCGGGACCCGCGTCCTCACGACCCTGGCGCACGTCACCGACGCTCACGTGCTGGACGCCTCCTCGCCCGCGCGGGTGACGTTCCTCGACCGGCTCGGAGCACCGTTCCAGTCGACGTTCCGCCCCCAGGAGGCGCTAACGACCCAGGTCCTCGCCGGCGCCACGCGCGCGATCAGGGCGCTCCGACCCGACCTCGTGATCCAGGGCGGCGACCTGATCGACAACGATCAGAGCAACGAGCTCTTCCAGGCGCTGGCGGTGCTGCGCGGCGGCATCGTGCATCCAGGCAGCGGGCCCGACGGGTACTTCGGCGTCCAGCTCGCCGGCGACCCCGACCCGTTCTACTACCGGCCCGACCTCGACGCTCCGCGGCACCCGGGGCTGCTCCGCCAGGCCGTGCGTCCGTTCGCGTGCTCGGGCCTCGGCGCGCGGTGGTCCCCGGTGCTCGGAGATCACGACATCCTCGTCGCGGGCGAGATCGCGCCGACGGCCGAGACCCGCGCCCTCGCGCTCGGCGACCGGGCCGTGTGGGAGCTGCCCTCGGGGTTGACGTTGCCGCCGGGGGCGTCTTTGGGCGCGACGTACTCGCCCGACGGGCCGCCGGCGCCCCAGCTCGTCGACCAGTTCCTGGCCCAGGCGCTGGCGGCGCCGAAGGTGGCCGTGCCGCCCGATCCGAATCGGCGCGAGCTGGACGTCGCGGAGGTCGTCTCGCGGCTCGCGCGCGGCTCCGCCGTGCAGTCGGGGCCCGACGCGCTCGACTACCACGTCGACATCGGCGACTCGCTGCGCCTGATCGTCATCGACCTCGTCCGCCGCGCGGGTGGCTCCGGCGGACTGGTCCGGCCCGGCCAGCCGGCGTGGCTCGCGGGCACGCTCGCCGGCGCCGGCGAGCGCTGGGTGATCGCGATCTCCCACCAGCCGCTCGAGAGCTCCGACGGCGGCGACCAGCTGTTGGGGCTGCTCGACTCGCACCCGCGGGTGATCGCCGCGCTGGCCGGCCACACGCACCGCAACCAGATCACCCCGCGGGCGAGCGCGACCGGCGGCTATTGGCTGATCAACACGGCGTCGCTGATCGACTACCCGCAGCAGGCGCGGGCGCTTCAGGTCGTCGAGACCGAGGGCGGCGGCGTGGCGATCCAGACGTGGATGCTGGACCACGCGCCCTCGCCACTGGGCGCCATCTCGCGCGAGCTGGCCTACCTCGACGCCCAGGGCGGCCGGCCCCACGGGTTCATCGGCAGCCGGCTCGATCGCAACGTGGCGCTGTACGTGCCCGCGCGCCTGTCGTCTGTCTCCTAACGGAGCAGGCGCCATCACACCCGCGAAAAAACCTGCATAGCACGACAATCCCGGCCGGAATGGCGAGGCCTGTCGAGCTATGCATGAAGAGCATGCGTAATACGACAGGCCTCGGGTCTGGCGCCGGTGTTGTCGTGCTATGCAGGTTCCCCGTGACACTCTCGCCACAAAGCCGCGGGTTTGGCGCAGGAACAGCTGAAATCCCGGGCTCAGGCGACCCGCAACCGCCTTCACCCGCCCCCTCTCCCTGCCGCCGTTTACCGAGCCGTCCGCCAGCCAAGGCCGCAGGCGCCAAAAACGCGCGCTGCTAGCGGATCTGCATCCCCGAGATCGCCCGCGAGATCACGAGGCGCTGGATCTCCGAGGTCCCCTCGAAGATCGTGTAGATCTTGGCGTCGCGGTGCATCCGTTCGACCGGGTACTCCCTCGTGTAGCCGTTGCCGCCGAGGATCTGGATCGCCCGCTCGGTCGCCCACACCGCCACCTCGCCCGCCTTCAGCTTGCTCATCGAACCCTCGGCGTTGTCGAAGTCGTGTCCCTGGTGCCCCATCCACGCCGCCCGCCACACGAGCAGCCGCGCCGCGTCGATCTCCATCTTCATGTCCGCGAGCGTGAACGCGATCGCCTGGTTGTCGATGATCGGGCGCCCGAACTGAACGCGCTCCTTGGCGTATGCGAGCGCGTACTCGTATGCGGCCCGCGCGATCCCGAGCGCCTGGGCGCCGACCGTCGGCCGGCTCAGCTCGAACGTCCGCATCGCCGCCTGCCCGCGTGAGCCCTGACCTTCGCGGGCGCGCGCGAGACGCTCGTCGAGCCTCTCCTTGCCCCCGAGCAGACAGGCGCCGGGGACGCGGACGTCGTCGAGGAACACGTCGGCGGTGTGCGAGGCCCGCAGGCCGTGCTTCTTGACCTTAGTGCCCATCTCGAGGCCCTTTGTCCCCGGCGGGATCACAAACGACGCGTGGCCGCGAGATCCCAGCTCCGGGTCGACCGTCGCGACGATCACGTGGATGTTGGCGATGCCGCCGTTGGTGGCCCACGCCTTCTGCCCGTTGAGGACCCATTCATCGGTGGCCTCGTCGTATCTGGCGCGGGTCCGCAGCGAGGAGACGTCCGAGCCGGCGTCGGGCTCGGACACGCAGAACGCTCCGACCTGCGGCTCGGACTCGCTTCCGAAGCACTGAGGCATCCACTCGCCCCACTGCTCGGGCGTCCCGTTCGCCCGGATCGCGGCGACCGCGAGCGTCGTCCCCATGATCGACATCCCGATCCCGGCGTCGCCCCAGAACAGCTCCTCGTTGACGATCGGGAACATGATCCCGCTGGCGTCGTACCAGAACTGGGCGATTCCCTCGAGGCTGTAGAGCCCGATCTTGGCCGCCTCCTGGATCACCGGCCACGGCGTCTCCTCGCGCTCGTCCCATTCCGCGGCGGCCGGCCTGACCGTCTGCTCGGCGAACCCGTGCACCCAGTCGCGGATGTCCTTCTGATCCTGGTTGAGCTCGAGCGAGAACGGCGGCGCGTCACTCGTGTCCTCGCCCGCGGGGATCCCTTGCTCGGGCGTCGCTGCTTCCATCGCGACACAGTATTACCCGCGAGTAGGTCGAAGATGACGCGAAGCTTGTACCGTCTCGCGGCCGATGACCGACTCTCACTTGGCCCACGACGTCGCGCCCGTGATTACCGGGATCGGCGCGCTCACCCCGCTCGCGCTCGACGCCCCGGAGACCTGGAGGCTGCTCGTCGAGGGCCGGTCGGGTGTCGCGACGATCGAATCGTTCGACGCCTCGGCGCTCCCGGTTCGAATCGCCGGTGAGGTCAAGGGCTTCGATGCCGAGGCGCTCTTCGGTATCAAGCGGGCCCGCCGCTCGGCGCGCGTCTCGCAGCTCGCGGTCGCCGCCGCGCGCGAGGCCGTGGCCGATGCGGGCCTGGACGTGGCCGCGGGCGCCGACCGGATCGGCGTCGTGATCAACACGGCGGTCGCCGGCGTTCCCGAGACGGAGGCCAACGTCGAGGCGCTCGTCGAGCAGGGCTACCGGGCGGTGAGCCCGTTCTACGTTCCCTCCACGATCCCGAACATGCCGGCGTGTGAGGTCGCGATCGACCTGGGCGCCCACGGACCGGTCACCGCGAGCGCGCTGGCGTGCGCGAGCGGCAACGCCTCACTGCTCGAGGCCCGGCGCCTGATCCTCTCCGACGAGGCCGACGTGATCGTCGCCGGCGGCGCCGACGCGGGGATCTCCGCGGCCATGTTCGCCGGCCTCGCGAACATGGGGCCGTTGTCCGAGCGCAACGACGAGCCCGAGCGCGCGAGCCGGCCGTTCGACGCCGACCGGGACGGCTTTGTGTTCGGCGAGGGCGCCGTCGTGCTCGTCCTCGAGTCGGCGGCCCACGCCCGGCGGCGCGGCGCGCGCGTCTACGGCTCGGTCGCCGGCGGCGCCCTCACGTCCGACGCGTTTCACATCAGCGCGCCCGAACCCTCGGGGGAACAGGCGGCCCGGGCGATCACGCTCGCGCTCGAGCGAACGGGGACGGCGCCCGAGGAGGTCGACTTCATCTGCGCCCACGGGACGGCCACGCGGGCCAACGACGTCGCCGAGACGCGCGCGATCCGAGCCGCGCTCGGTGGCGCCGCCGAGAATGCGCCGGCGAGCTCGCCGAAGTCGATGGTCGGCCATCTGATCGCCGCCGCGGGCTCGCTGTCCGCGATGGTCGGGCTGCTGTCGATGCGCGACGGAGTCCTTCCCCCGACGATCAACCTCGAGCGCGCCGATCCAGCGTGCGATCTGGACTACGTCCCGCTCGAGGCCCGGAAGGCAAGCGTGCGGACGGCGATCGTCAACGCGTTCGGGTTCGGCGGGCAGAACTGCGTGGTCGTGCTCCGCGCGCCGGAGTGACCTAGCGATTGCTGCCGACGGGCTCGGGGACCTCGGGCTGCTCCTCGCCCGCGCCCGCGCCCGCGGCGGCTGCCGCGCTGCCCTCGATGTTGACACGCGGGAGCCGCTTGTCGATCCACGGCGGCAGGTACCACGTGGCGCGACCGACGATCTCCAGCACGGCGGGCAGCAGCACGCAACGCACGACGATCGCATCGAGGAACACCGCGGCCGCCAGGCCGAAGCCGAACTCCTTGAGCACGCGCTGGTCTCCGAGCATGAATGACAGGAAGACGCAGATCATGATCGCGGCGGCGGCGCTGATCACCCGGCCGGTGAACGCGATGCCGTCGGCGACCGCCCGGCCCGCGTCGCGGTGGCGGACCCACTCCTCGCGGATCCGGGAGATCAGGAACACCTCGTAGTCCATCGAGAGTCCGAACACGACCGCGAACATGAGCACGGGAATCCACGGTTCGACCGGCCCCTTCGTCACGCCGAGCACGTTCGCGAACCAGCCGTCCTGGAAGACGAGGACCGTGGCGCCGAGCGCGCCGCCGATGCTGAGTAGGTTCATCAGGGCCGCCTGGAGGGGGATCACCAGCGAGCGGAAGATCACGAACAGCAGCAGCGCCGAGAGCACGATCACGATCCCGATAAACAGGGGCAGCTTCCCGGCGAGCACGTTCGAGAAGTCGATCGAGCCGGCCGTGAACCCGCCGACGAGCGCCCGCACGGTGTACTGGCTCTTGAGGGGCGGCAGGACGTCGTGACGCAGGTGGTTGACGAGATTGGTCGTCGCGTCCGCCTGCGGAGCCGACGCCGGATAGGCCTCCATCACGGCGACCTTGCCGGAAGGCGAGATGCGCGGCGGGGTAACCGCGACGACGTCGGGCGTGTGGGCGACCGCCTTGCGGATCGCGGGCACGGCCGCGTCGTGTCCCGGGCCGGGAAGCTCGACGGCTACCAGCAACGGTCCGTTGAAACCGGGGCCGAAGCCATCCGAGAGCAGGTTGAAGGCGCGATAGGTGCTCGTGTTCGACGGGTCGTTGCCGGCGTCGCTCGAGTCCAGCCGCAACCCCAGGACCGGAACCAAGAACAGACAGATCACGAGGAACGAGGCCACCGCCAGCGGCCACGGCCGCGACTGGACGGTCTCGCTCCACCGGCGCCACGACGATTCGCGCGGCGGGCCGCCCTTCTCCGCTCGGCGCCGGGACCGGCGGCTCGGGCGCCCGACCTTCTCGCCCCAGCGCGAGAGGAGCGCCGGCAGCACGGTGAGCGAGGAGACGAGCACGAGCAGCACGGCGAGCACGGAGGCAATCGACAGCCCGTACAGGAAGGTCACGCCAGTGGCGAACATCCCCAACAGGGCGATGATCACGGTCGTGCCGGCGAGCAGGATCGCGCGGCCCGAGGTATCCATCGCCTGCACGACCGACAACTCGACATCGCCGTTCTTGCGGAAGTTCTCTCGGAAGCGGGTGACGATGAACAGGGCGTAGTCGATCCCCACCCCGAGGCCGATCATCAGCGCGAGCTCGGGTGAGACGTTCGACATGTCCGTGACGTGCGTCGCCAGCCCGACGAGCGCGATCCCCGTGATCAGGCCGAGGCCTGCGGTGATCAGCGGCATCCCGGCGGCGTACAGCGAGCCGAACGTCAGCAGCAGAATCACGAGCGCGGCGATCGCCCCGACGGCGGTCGCCGGGCCGACGCTGAAGCCCTCGGCCTGCTCGATCACCTGGCCGCCGGCGGCCACCTTCAGCCCGGGAACGTCAATCTTGTCGATCGCGGCGAGGACCGGCTTTCCGGTCGCGTCCGGCAGCAGGTTCGCGCGCTTGTCGTAGTTGACCGTCGCGAACGCGGTCCGCCGGTCGTGTGAGACTTCCACCGCGCCGGCGCTTGTGTACGGGCTGACCACGCTGACGACGTGGGGCATGTCGCGCACCTTGGCGAGCAGCGGCTCGATCGCGCCCCGGACCTGCGCGTCGTCGACGGTGCCGGTTGACGTGTGGAAGACGATCGTGTCGACGTCGCCGCTCTGCGACTTGAACTCGCTCTGCAGCAGGTCGCTGACGTGCTGGGACTCGGTTCCCGGCAGGCTGAAGTTGGTCGCGTACTGGCGCCCGACCACCCCGGCGACCACGGTCGAGCCGATCGCGATCAAGACCCACCCGACGATCACCCACCGGCGATGGGCTATGCACCAGCGACTCAGACCGACCATGCGCGACTCCTTGGGGGGAGGAAACCGAAGACCTTCCCACTGTACAAATTGCGAGTTGCCGTTCTGTGACCGTCGTCAAACATCCGGATAATTGCGCGATGGAGAGCCGCCGGCTCGGAGCGTCGGACCTGGAGGTCTCGCGCCTGGCGCTCGGGTCGTGGCGCACGTTCGAACGGATCGGCCGAGACGACGGGCTCGCCGTGATGCGAGCGGCCCTCCAGCGCGGCTTCACGTTCCTCGACGACGCCCGCTACAACGACGAGACCGGACGCGCGCCGATCCCGACCGGCTACTCGGAGGTGTTGTTCGGCGAGCTGTTCAGGGCCGCCGGATGGGACCGCGCGAGCACGATCGTCTCGAACAAGCTGTGGTGGGAGTTCTGGCCCGAGCAGGACGCCGCCGCCGAGCTCGACGGCTCGCTCGGACGGATGCGCTTTGACCACATCGATCTGATCTACGCCAACCCGCCGCCCGACGGACTGCCCGTCGGGGAGATGGTCGCCGCCGTGGGCCGGCTGCTGGCGGGCGGCAAGGCGCGCGCCTGGGGCATCGTCAACTGGGGCGCGGGGCAGTTCATGGAAGCGATCGCCGCGGCCTCGGACCAGGGATTGCCGATGCCGTGCGTCGCCCAGCTCCCGTACAGCCTCGTTCGCCGCGGCTGGGTGGAGAGCCCCGAGATGAGCGAGGCGCTGCGGGCGTCCGGAGCCGGCCTCGTCGCCTCGTTCGTGATGGCCGGCGGCGTGCTCACGGGGAAGTACGACGCCGGCGGAGCCGGGCGCGCGTCCGGGCAGGATCTCGATCCCGCCGTTCGCGAGCGCGGGCGGCGGCTACGGGCCGTCGCAAATGAGGCGGGCGTCAGTCCCGCCGCGCTGGCGATCGCGTTCGCGCTCGCCAACCCCGCCGTCGCCACTGTCCTCTTCGGCGCCACCTCGCCGGCGCAGATCGCCGAGAACGTCGAGGCGCTCGAGATCGATCCAGAGACGGGCCTACGCCTCGTGCCGCTCGATCCACCGGTCGATCAGGAACCGAGCGATTGACACCGGCGGCGGCAGCCGCAAATCGGAATCCCGCAGGCGGTCGGCCCGGCGTACGTCGTCGAGCGAGAACCAGCCGACCTCCTCGAGCTCGCCGTCGCCGATGCGCGGCTCACCGCCATCGGATTGGGCATCGAAGCCGAGCATGAGCGAGGACGGGAACGGCCACGGCTGCGAGCTGGCGTACACCGGATCGCGGGCAACGATGCCCGACTCCTCGCGCACCTCGCGAACGACGGCCTCCTCGGCCGATTCCCCCGGCGCGACGAACCCCGCGAGCACTGAGACACGCCCTTTCGGCCACCCGGAGCGCCGGCCCAGCAGCAGCCGGCCGTTGTGCTCGACGGTCATGATCACGACCGGGTCGGTGCGGGGGAAGTGGATGGTGTGGCAGCGCGGGCAGCGCCGCGAGTAGCCCGCCTCCTCGATCACGGTACCCGCCCCGCAATTGGCACAGAAGCGGTGGCGCCGGTGCCAGTTCAGCAGCGCGGTCAGGTACGCGGCGAGCCCGGCCTCGGCGTGGGGGAGCAGGGCGCCGGCGTCCCGCAGCGAGACGATTCGCCCGCCGTCGCTCGCCACGCTGCCGGACGGGAGCGAGTCGAGGTCCAGCGCGAACAGCGCTCGGCCGGTGGGCTCGTCGAGGCCGAGCAAGATTCGGTCCTGTTCGTCTGGCAGCGGTGTCCGGAGCAGGGCCGGGCCATCGCCGACGAGCACACCATCGCGGCCCGCCACGACCGCGCGCGTCGCGGGATCCTCGAGCATTCGCTCGATCAGCGCGGGGTCCTTGCGCTCGCTCGTGGCCCGGTCGAGGGCCATGCCGGTGAAGGGACGACCAGTGGACATCAGGCCGAATGCTAGGTTGCTGGCATGGCCGCAGTCGGCACCCCAACCCCGCGCCGCGACTCGGAGCCGAAGGTCCGTGGCGCCACCCGCTTCGCGGCAGATCTGCCCGTCCCGGGCCTCCTGCACGCCCGGCTCGTGGTCGCGCACGAGTCCCACGCGTCGATCGTGGCGATCCGGACCGAGGCGGCAGCCGCGATCCCGGGAGTCGTCGCGGTCATGACGGCGGCCGATCTCCCGATCGTCGCGACCGGCCGCGGGCGCCAATATGAGCCCCTGGCTCGCGAGGAGATCGTGTACGTCGGCCAGCCGGTCGCGATCGTGATCGCGGAAACCGAGGCGCTCGCCGCCGACGGCGCGGAGCTCGTCGAGGTCGAGCTCGAGCCACTGAGGCCGGTGGTCGACCTCGAGGCCGCGGCGCGACCCGGATCGCCGCGCGCCCGCGTGCTCGAGCGAAGCGCCGGCGTGGGATCCGACATCAGCGACGCCCACGCGTCGGTGGCAGTCGGCGGCGTCGGCGAAGACGAGGAGCTCTCCGAGAACGTCCTCGATACGGCGAGGCTCGAGCAGGGCGACGTCGATGCGGCCCTCGCGGCGAGCCACGTCGTCGTGCGCGGAACGTTCATGACGCCGTGGATGTATCAGGGATACATAGAGACCCAGAATGCGACCGCCTGGCTCGAGCCGGATGGGGAGCTCGTGGTGACGACGTCGACGCAGGCGCCGTTCGCCACGCGCGACGGGGTCGCCGAGCTGTTCGGTTTGCCGGTCGAGCGCGTGCGCGTCCGCAGTGCGCCAATCGGAGGCGCGTTCGGCGGCAAGATGATGATCGTCGAGCCGCTGGTCGTCTCGGCCGTGCTCGCCCTCCGCCGGCCCGTCCGTCTCGCCATGACCCGCAGCGAGGACATCGGGGCGACGAATCCCGCCGGCGCGGAGGTGCTCGAGGTCGAGCTGGGCGCCGACGCCGACGGCCGGTTCACCGGGATCCGCTCGCGCGTGCTCGTCGACCGCGGCACGACCGCCGACTTCGGTCTCGAGTCGATCGCCGCGCTACTCGCCAGTGGCCCATACCGCTGGGGGGCCCACCATCTCACCGCCCTCGGGGTGGCCACGAACCGCGTGACGTTCGGCGCCTATCGCGCGCCGGCGGCGCCTCCAGCCGCCTTCGCCGTCGAGTCCTTGATCGACGAGCTGGCCGAGCGGCTCGCAATCGACCCGCTCGAGCTCCGCCTGCGCAACGTCGCGGGTGAAGGTGATCCGAACCCCGCGGGCACACCGTTCCCGGTGTTCGGTGCCCGCGAATGCCTGGAGCGCGTGCGCGACCATCCGCTATGGGCCCGTCGAGGCGAGCTGCCGGACGGCGAGGGGATCGGCCTCGCCGTGGGCTGGTGGCCCGGCGGCTACGAGCCGGCGGCCGCGGTGTGCCGCCTCGACGCCGACGGCCGCCTGACGATCATCACCGGCGCCGCGGACATGACCGGCGTCGAGACGGTCTTCGCGACGATCGCCGCCGATGCGTTCGGCCTCGATCCCTCGCGCGTGCGGGTCGTCCACGCCGACACCTCGAGCTCGCCGTATGCCCCGATGAGCGGCGGCAGCAAGATCACCTACACGGTCGGCCGCGCGGTGGAGCGCGCAGCGGTCGAGGCCCGGGACCGGCTGTTCGAGGTTGCCGCCAACGAGCTCGAGATCTCACCCGAGGACCTCGAGATAGTCGACGGCGCCGTCCAGCCCCGCGGGGCTCCGGCCCAGGCGCTCTCGATCGAGGAGCTGGCGCCGAAGATCCTGCGCTTCGGAAGCCCCCACCCGCCCGTGGAGGGTCACGGGCTCGTTGCCCAGCCACAGCAGGCGCCACAGGCCGCGGCCCATCTCTCGCACGTGCGCGTCGACCCCGACACCGGCGCGGTCACCCTGCTGGGCCACGCGATCGCCCAGGACGTCGGGCGGGCGCTGAACCCCGCGCTCGTCGAGGGTCAGATGCGGGGCGGCGCGACGCAAGGTCTCGGCTGGGCGCTCCTCGAGGAGATGGCTTACGACGAGCACGGTCAGCTCGTCAGCGGGTCGTTCGTCGACTACGCCCTACCGACAGCTGTGTTCACGCCGGTGATCGACACCGAGATCGTCGAGGTCCCGGCGCCGGAGGGGCCGTTCGGCGCGAAGGGCGTCGGCGAGGCGCCCGTGATCGGCGTCCCAGGGGCGGTGGCGAACGCGATCGCGGCGGCGACCCACGGAGTGCGGCTGAGGCGGCTGCCGATGACGCCCGAGCGGGTGTGGCGGGCGATTGCCAATGGCGACGGTGGCGCTCCGGCGGAATAGGTCCTGAGGTGGCGAGCTGGGGCTGCCGACTCTCGGCCCGCGGGCGCTGCGCGCCCGCAGCCTGGCGACCGTTCGGCTCGGTAAACGGCGCTGGCGAAGAGGGAGGGTGGGGCTCGATCGCGGGATCCGGAGCCTCAAATGCTGCACAACACGACAACATCGGAAAAATCGCCGAGCCCCGTCGAACTGAGCATGCTCCTCATGCATAACTCGACAGGCCTCGGCGTTCCGGAGGACTTTGTCGTGCTATGCAGGTTCGGCCGGCCGCGCGAGGCGGTGGCGGGTGCAATCGCGCCCGACCCTCCCCCCTTCGTTGCCAAATGCCAGGCCGCCGCCATTCCGGGCTGCGGGCGCGCGGCGCCCGCGGGCCGAGTGTCGACCGCCACCGAGCCGGCCCTCGAAAGCCGAGCGCCACCGCGAAAGCCACACCCAGGCGCGCGAATGCGCGCCCCTTATCCTGAGTGGCCGCCGAACTGCTTGCGCATCGCGGTCAGTGCTCTGTCGGCGAATTCGTCCTTCCCGCGCGAGCTGAAGCGGGAGTACAGCGCCGCGGTCAGGACCGGCGCGGGCACGCCCTCGTCGATCGCGGCTCCGGAGGTCCACCGGCCCTCGCCCGAGTCCGCCACGCGGTCCGAGAATTCGCGGAGGTCCGGCGACTCGAGCAGAGCCTCCGCCGTCAGGTCGAGCAGCCACGACGCGACGACGCTGCCGCGACGCCACGTCTCTGTGATCTCGGTCGTGTCGAAGTGGAACTCGTAGAACTCGGGATGCTCGAGCGGTGAGGTCTCGGCGTCGGACGTCCGCATCCGCGTGCCGACGTCGGCATTGCGCAGGATGTTCAGACCCTCGGCGTAGGAGGCCATGATCCCGTACTCGACCCCGTTGTGGACCATCTTCACGAAGTGGCCGGCGCCGTTCTGGCCGCAGTGGTAGTAGCCCTGCTCCGAGGTACTCGGCTCGCCGCTCCGACCTGGGGTGCGCGGCGCGCTGTCGACGCCCGGCGCGAGTGACTTGAAGAGCGGGCCCAGCCGTTTGACGACGTCCGCCTCGCCGCCGAGCATCAGGCAGAAGCCGCGCTGGAACCCGTAAACGCCACCGCTCGTTCCGCAATCCACGTGGTGAATCCCGCTCTCCTTCAGCGCCGCGGCGTTGCGGATGTCGTCGTGGTAGTGCGTGTTTCCCCCGTCGATGATCACATCGTCCGGATCGAGCACCTCCGCCACGGCGTTAATCGTGCGGGCGGTGATCTCGCCGGCGGGCACCATCACCCACACGGCCCGCGGCTTGTCGAGCTTCGCCGCGAAGTCCGCGAGCGAATCCGCGCCAGCGGCGCCGTCGGCGGCGATCGCCTCCACGGCTTGTGGGTTGACGTCATAGCCGACGCATCTGTGGCCGTCGCGTATCAGCCTGCGGACGATGCCGGCGCCCATCCGGCCCAGCCCCACCATTCCGAGTTGCATCGGTGTGTCAGTCGCCATGCCCGCTCCTGTTCTGGTCCGCGCTGCTGGTCTGCGGATCTGTTGTCCGCAAACCGGGACCCTAAAACAAGCCCGCCGGGCGAGCGGTGAGGGCGCGTCAGGCGAGCGGCGAGGGCGCCGGCGCCTCCGCGGAGGCAACCGTCTCGCCGTGTGCCTGGCGTAGCGTGAGGTACAGCACCGTCGCCGCGAGGGCAGCGACCGGCGCGATCGCCGTATCGACGGCCCACTGCACGAGCCCTCGGCCGACCGAACCCAACCCTGACGCGACCAGGCTCGCGATGATGCTGACGAGGACAACTGCGAAGAAGATCCCGAGGATGACGCCGAACACGGCCCATCCGTAGCCGCGGACGAGCTCACGGCTGCGGCCGAAGGCCGCGAACACGCCCGGATGCTCGAGGACGGTCACCGGCGCCACGACGCACCAGATCGTCATCAGGTAGAGGCCGGGCACGATCAGCAGGATGAAGCCGATCCCGACGCCGATCGCGAACAGGACACCCACCGCCAACAGCGGCAGCAAGACCGGTCCGACGCTCTGTAGCAGATCGCCGACGGAGTGATCGCGCTTTCCGTCCTGGAGGTCCTGCACGAGCTCGACGACCATCCCCTGGTACAGCGTGCTGAGGACCCAGAACAGCAAGGCGATGAGAATCCCGGCGGCCGCCGAAAGCGCCAGATTCACGAGGAACTGCACGGCGAACAGGATCACCGCGACCCCGAGCAATACGCCGGCCTGATCGCGATAGATCTCCCATACGCGCGACGCGACCGCGCTGAGGCTGACCTGCTGCGCTCCCATAATGACCCCTCTTTCAGAGTTCCCTGCTTGGCTAAAAGATACTTCGCCGCCGACCGCCGGATTACTGCTCTCCGAGGGACGGTTCTCCGCGCTCGAGCGGTAGCGTGCGGCCCAGCATGAGCACGCTCGCTGCGGCTTTCGCCCCGGTGCACCAGCAGTATCTGCTGGAGGCTCGGCAGATGCAGGCGCTGTCATTCGCCGTGCACATCCCGCTCGTGTGCTTCGGGATCGCGTTCCCCGCAATGGTGCTGTTCATGGAGTGGCTGGGGATGCGGACCGGCGACCCGCTCTATCGCACGATCGCCCGGCGCTGGAGCCGCATCGTCTTGGCGCTGTTTGCCATCGGCGTGATCACGGGCACGATCCTCAGCTTTGAGATGGGGTTGCTGTGGCCGAACTTCACGGCCACCTTCGGCAGCGTGTTCGGGCTGGGGTTCGCGATCGAGGGGTTCTCGTTCTTCATGGAGGCGATCTTCATCGGGATCTACGCCTACGGGTGGGACCGGCTGTCACCGCGGGTGCACTTCCTGTCCGGGTTGCCGATCGTGGTCACTGGCTTCACCGGTTCGCTCACGGTGATCTCGGTCAACGCCTGGATGAACCACCCCGGAGGATTCCGCCTCGTCGGCGGCAAGGTCGTCGACGTCGACCCCTGGGGCGCGCTGTTTGGCAATTCGCTGCTGTGGTCGGAGCTGGTCCACATGTACATCGCCGGGTACATGGTCACCGGGTTCGTGATGGCGGGCGCCTACGCGTTCGCCCGGCTGCGCGGGCGGTGGACCCGATATGAGCGAACTGCGATGACGATTCCGCTGACGATCGCCTGCCTGGCGGCGCCGGTCCAGGTGCTCGTCGGGGACTGGATCGCGAGGGTGATCGCGGTGGAGCAGCCGATCAAGCTGGCCGCCCTCGAGGGGCTGTACAGGACGACCCGCGGCGCCAGCGAGCACGTCCTCGGCTGGTACACGGGCGGCCAGATCAAGTACGGGATCGGGGTCCCCCACCTCCTGTCGCTGCTGGCCTTCCACAGCTGGAACGCCCGCGTCACGGGCCTCGAGACGGTCCCGGCGAGCCAGCGTCCGCCGATCAACGTCACCCGCCTCTCGTTCCAGACAATGGTCGGGATCGGCACGCTGCTCGCGCTGCTCGGCCTCTTCTATCTGTTCGTACGCATCCGCCGCCGACGGCTTCCCGGCTCCAAATGGTTCTACGGGGCGGTCGTCGTGTCGGGGCCCGCCGCGACCGTCGCGCTCATCGCCGGCTGGGTAACGACCGAGGTCGGCCGCCAACCCTGGGTGGTCTACCACGTGATGACGACCGCGCAGTCGGTCACCGGCGCGAGCGGGATCCCGGTTGGTTACACCGTCCTCGTCATCACGTACATCGCCGTCGCGGGGGCGCTGGTGTGGATCCTGCGCCGACTGGCGCGCTCGCCGCTTCACCTCCCCGGCGCTGACGCGCCTCCCGACGCGACCCCGCAGCCCGCCTGATGCTCGACGCGCTGCCGCTCGTGTTCGTGCTGATCGGGCTGGTGCTGTACACGGTGCTGGCGGGCGCGGATTTCGGCGCCGGCATGTGGCAGCTGTTCAGCGGCGGCGGCGAGCGGGGCGAGCGGATCCGCGATCACTGCCATCACTCGATGGGACCCGTCTGGGAGGCCAACCACGTGTGGCTCATCTTCGTGCTCACCGTGACCTGGACCGCGTACCCCGTGTTCTTCGGTTCGGTGGCCTCGACGCTCTCCTTGCCGCTGTTCATCGCCGGGCTCGGCATCATCCTGCGCGGCGCGAGCTACGCGCTGCGCTCCGCCGCCGCCGGCTCCCGGGAGCTGCGGACGATCGATGGGATGTTCGCGGTCGCGTCGCTGGTGACGCCGTTCGCGCTCGGCGCGGCCGCGGGCGGCATCGCCGGCGAACGCGTCCCGGTCGGCAACGCGGCGGGGAACCTCGTCACCAGCTGGCTGAACCCGACCTCGATCCTCATCGGCCTGTTGGCGGTGGCCTTCTCCGCCTACCTCGCCGCCGTCTACCTCGCCGCCGACGCGGCGAGGCGCGGGGAGCCCGACCTGGTGGACGCGTTTCGCGTGCGGGCGCTGGCGGCCGGCGCCGCCGCGGGCGGCCTGGCTCTCGGCGGGCTGATCGTCGTCCACGCCGACGACCACCCGCTGTACACGGGCCTCGTCCACGGCGCCGCGCTGGCCGTCCTCATCCTGTCGGTCGTGGTCGGCACGACGACGATGGGGCTGGGCGCGGCACGTCGGTTCGCGCTGGCCCGCTACACGGCGGCGCTCGCCGTGGCGCTCGTCGTCGCCGACTGGGCGTTTGCGCGCTGGCCGACGCTTCTCCCCGGCCTCACGGTCGACCAGGCGGCCGCCCCGCACGACACGATGGTGGCGGTCGTGGTGGCGGTGCTCGCGGGGGCCGTCCTGCTGTTCCCCGCCCTGGCACTCCTGTTCACCCTCACCCTGCGCGGCCACCTCGGAACCCACGGCGAGGAGGCCGAGCCGGGGGCCACGGTCGGTCAGAGCGGCGTCGCCCAACTGCTCCTCGGACCCACGCTCGGAGCGCGGCTGGCGGTGGCGCTGCTGATCGTCGGCATCGGGCTGCTCAACGTGGCGGACGCGCCGTGGGCACACGCGATCGGCGTCGTCAGCCTGCTCTCCTTCATCGTCGCGGCATTCGCGGCACTCGTGCCCCGGACCCTGGCCGAGGACGCCTGAGCGTCACGCTCCGCGACTGCCCACTCGAACTGTCCCGGTGGCGGATGCGAGCAAGGCCAACAAAGATGACACTCACCCAGCTTCGCTAGCACGAGCGCCTCCTCAAGCACTCAGGAAGACGGGAGAGAAACGATGACCATGAGCAGTTCAACGATTGCCGATACCCGCGGGGACAGGGCCGCTCTGTTCTCAAAGCTCCAGGACCCCAAGACCCAGGCCGAGTTTTGGGCTCGGGTCGCCGACGACGTTGATTGGACCGTCGAAGGCACGCACCCGCTCGCCGGGCGTTACCGGAGCAAGGCTCAGTTCGTCGAGGCCACCTTCGCTCGCTTGGCGGGGGTTCTGACAGATGGCGTGAAACTCGAGCTGACCCACTTCTACGTTGATGGCGACACGGTGATCGCGGAACTTCACTCGACATCGACGACCAACGAGGGGGCGAAGTTCGCCAACGACTATTGCTGGGTCTGCCGCTTCGACGGCGACATGATCGTCGAGGTGCGGGCCTACCTCGACTCAATGATGGTCGCCTACACGGTGCTCCGCAACGAGGACTGACCACTCGCACTGTCCCCTGGGCGGATGCGAGCACACCTCGGTCCGCGCAAACTCGCTGCCACGCCATCAGCGGTGCAGCACATCCTAAATAGGAGCGATCCATGAGGAACTCGTCGAACACCCCTACCCACTCGCATCGACGCCGCGGCGCGATGCCGACTTGCGGCATGAGCCCGCTCGGAGCGGTGGTCCGAGGGCTCGTCGCTGGCGCGGCTGGCACGGTCGCGATGGACGCGCTGCTCTACGCCAGGTATCGCCGTGGTCACGGCGAGGAGAGCTTCGAGCCGTGGGAGTCCTCGTCGGGCCTTGACAGCTGGGAGCAGGCGCCGGCGCCGGCGCAGGTGGGCAAACGGCTCGTGGAGGGCCTGTTCGACCGCGAACTGCCACCGCAGCGGGCCCGGCTCGTCAACAACATCACTCACTGGGCCTACGGGATCTTGGGCGGCGTGCAGTACGGAATCGTCGCCGGCTCGTTGCCGACACCGCGCATCCGGTACGGGCTCCCGTTTGGCGCCAGCGTGTGGGCGGCGGGGTACGTCGTCTTGCCGGCCGCCAAGCTGTACCAGCCGATCTGGAAGTACGACCGGGCCACGTTGACCAAGGATCTGAGCGCCCACCTGGTGTACGGGCTGGGAACCGCGACCGTGCTGCGCCTTCTTGCGGGCACGACCGGAGCGGCGTCATGACCGCCACCGGTGCATCACACGAGATGGGGCACGGGCTGGCTCACAGGGCGAAAGAAGCATCTGTGTCGACGACGATTGCCGATGTCATGGTCGCGACCCTGAAGGCGTCCGGCGTGCGCCGGGTCTACGGGTTGCCGGGGGATTCGATCAACGGGTTTACCGACGCGCTGCGTCGCGACGGTGAGGTCGCCTGGGAGCACGTGCGGCACGAGGAGGCGGCAGCGTTCGCGGCCGCCGGCGAGGCAGCGATGACCGGGCAACTGGCCGTGTGCGCGGCGAGCTGCGGCCCGGGCAACCTGCATCTCATCAACGGCCTGTTCGACGCCAACCGCACTCGGGTCCCCGTGCTCGCGATCGCGGCGCACATCCCCCGCGACGAGATCGGCGGCAGCTATTTCCAGGAGACCCACCCCCAGGAGCTGTTCCGGGAGTGCAGCGTGTACGCAGAGCTGGTCAGCGTGGCCGAGCAGCTGCCGCGCATCCTGGAGATCGCGATGCGTCATGCAATCGAACGCGCCGGCGTGGCCGTCGTGGTCGTGCCGGGCGAGATCTTTCTGCACCACGTGCGGCATGACATCCGGCCGGCGGCGATCGCGCCCGCCGCGTCGGTCATTCGCCCGTCAGACGACGCGTTGGCCGCGACGGCGCAGTCGCTGAACGCCGCCGACCGGGTCACGATCCTGGCCGGCGCCGGGTGCCGCGACGCCCACGATGAGCTCGTCGCGCTCGCCGGGGCGCTAAAGGCGCCCATCGTCCATACGCTAAGGGGCAAGGAGTTCGTCGAGTACGACAACCGCTACGACGTCGGGATGACCGGCCTGCTGGGCTACTCATCCGGCTACCGCGCGATGGAGCATTGCGACGCGCTGCTGATGCTCGGCACCGACTTTCCCTATCGCCCGTTCTACCCCGAGCACGCGCGGATCATCCAGGTCGACGTCCGCGGCGAGCACATCGGCCGCCGCATCCCCGTGGACATCGGGTTGGTCGGCACCGTGAAGGACACGATCGCCGCGTTGCTCCCCCGGCTCAACAACGGCCGCGACGCGACGCACCTGGCGCGGATGCAGTCGCACTACCGTCGCACTCGCGAGCGGCTCGACTCGCTGGCAGAGACGCACGGGGACCACGGCCCGATCCATCCCCAGGTCACGGCGGTCGCCGTGGACCGGGTAGCCGCCGACGACGCGGTATTCCTCGCCGATGTCGGGACGCCCACGCTGTGGGCGGCCCGGTACCTGCGCATGAACGGACGGCGTCGGCTCGTGGGCTCGTTCAACCACGGGTCGATGGCCAACGCGCTGCCCCAGGCGATCGGTGTGCAGGCGTCTCACCCGGGACGCCAAGTGGTGACCCTCTCCGGCGACGGCGGGCTGTCGATGCTGATGGGCGAGCTGATCACGCTGCGCCAGCAACGGCTGCCGGTCAAGGTCGTCGTCCTGAACAACGGCGCCCTGGCCTTCGTGGAGCTGGAGATGAAGGCCGACGGGATCGTCACCTACGGCACCGACCTCGACAACCCCAGCTTCGCCGAAGTCGCCCGCGCCGTCGGACTGTACGGCGTGCGGATCGAGCGCCCCAGCGAGCTCGAGGACGCCCTGTCTACGGCCTTCGCGCACGATGGGCCAGCGGTCATCGAGGTAATGACCGTCCGTCAGGAGCTCTCGATCCCGCCCAAGATCACCGCGGAGCAGGCCAAGGGATTCACCCTCTGGGCCACCCGCAGCGTCCTCTCCGGCCGGGGCGATGAGGTCCTCGAGGTCGCCAAGACCAACCTCCGCGAGCTGGCGCTCGAGTGATCGACGCGGCCGGCCCGCCCCAACCCGAACAAACCCAGGAGACACGGTGACCCACGCGACTGACACCCCACCCACGCATCCGGTCCTCGCCGGGCTCGACGCGATCATCAAACCACTGGAGAACCTCTACCGCGACCTCCATACCCATCCGGAGCTCTCCGACCACGAGCACCGGACGGCCGCCAAGGCCGCCGAGCAACTCGAGTGGGCCGGGTGCGAGGTGAAGACCGGCGTCGGCGGGACCGGCGTCGTCGGGGTGCTGCGCAACGGCGACGGACCCACCGTCATGCTGCGCGCCGACATGGACGCCCTCCCGGTAAAGGAGGACACGGGCCTCCCCTATGCCAGCACGGCCACCGCCACCGATCCCGACGGGCACACGGTCCCGGTCATGCACGCCTGCGGCCACGATATGCACGTCACCTGGCTCTCAGGCGCCACCAAGCTCCTCGCGGCCGCGCCCGACGCCTGGCACGGAACGTTGATCTCGCTGTTCCAGCCCGCAGAGGAGCTGGGGACCGGAGCGCAGGCCATGATCGACGACCACCTGTTCGACCGCTTCCCCAAGCCCGACGTGATCCTCGGACAGCACGTCATGCCACCGCCCGCCGGACAGGTCAGCTATCGCCCGGGGGTCACGCAGTCCGAGGAGGACAACATCGAGGTGCGGCTGTTCGGCCAAGGCGGGCACGGCGCGTGGCCCGAGTCGACGATCGACCCGATCGTGATGGCCGCCGCCGCCGTACTGCGGCTCCAGACGATCGTGTCCCGCGAGATCGCCGCCTTCGAACCCGCCGTCGTGACGATCGGCTCGTTCCACGCCGGCGCCAAGGGCAACGTCATCCCCGACGAGGCCGTCCTCAAGATCAACGTGCGCAGCTTCGACGACGACGTCCGCGCTCAGGTGCTGGCTGAGATCAAGCGGATCGTCACCGCGGAGGCAACCGCCTCCGGAGCGCCCAAACCCCCGAGTTTCAACTCCTTCGACCACTTCGACCTGACGATCAACGACCCCGCAACCGCTAACAAAGTCGGCGACGCGTTCCGCGCCTACTTCGGAGCCGACCGCGTGAGAGAGCTCACCGACCCGCTCCCCGTCAGCGAGGACTTCGGCCTGTTCGGCCAGGAATGGAAGGTCCCATCCCTGTTCTGGTATGTCGGCGGCACCGATCCAGGCGTCTACCACCGGGCGGCGCAGGCCGGCCGGATCGCGCAGGACGTCCCCACCAACCACAGCTCCAAGTTCGCGCCCGTCCTGCACCCCACCCTCGAAACCGGCATTCAGACCCTTGCCACGGCCAGCCTCAGCTACCTCGGTAGGTAGCGAACGACGCGGCGCGATCCTCCACAGCCTCGCGGTGGCGATCGCGTGCCTGGTCACGTATTGGGTGACCGTGCACGGGCTGGCTCGGATTGAGTCGGCGTCTAGATCGGACGACGTCCTTGGGGGCATCTGGGCGGTGATTGCAACCGTGTTCGTCTACCGGACCAGCTACGACGGCAGCGCCACCGCCGCTCTCTCCCGGATGGCGGCGACGCTCCTGAGCTTCTCGCTGTGCCTGATCTACCTCCTCATCCTGCCGGTCACCCCCGTCGGCCTGGCGGCGATGATCGGCGTCAGCGGGCTCGCCGCGACGCTCATCGGAAGACCAGATGACGCGATGACCGCCGGCATCACCACGGCGATCGTGCTCGGCGTGGCTTCGCTCAGTCCGCACGACGTCTGGCAGCAACCGATCCTGCGACTGGTGGACACGGCGCTGGGAACCGCGGTGGGTCTGGGCACGGCGTGGATCGCATTGCGCCTCACCGCCGCCGGGGCCCGGCGAGCCTGACCGCAGAGCTGCTGGCCGCAAGCGGGCCGGGCGGCGCGACTGGACCGAGTCGATCGACTTGAGCGATTAGGAGGGCATTAAGAGCAGGTAAGAGACTTAAGATTCGGTCCAGCGGGAACAGGTCAGCTAGAGCATGCTCAACACAGACGGCCGGGCGTCACAGTTGCGCGGCAGGCGCAACGAGTGCAAAGCGCTCGACCGGCTGCTCGCAGAGGCGCGCAAGGAGCACAGCGGCGTCTTGGTTGTGCGCGGCGAGGCGGGGGTCGGGAAGACCGTCTTGCTGGAGTACCTCGCCGAGCGCGCCCATGGATTTCGCATCGCGCGCGCCGTCGGCGTGGAATCGGAGATGGAGCTCCCCTACGCCGGCCTGCATCAACTCTGCGCGCCACTGCTCGATGCCCTCCAGGATCTTCCTCCGCCGCAGCGCGATGCCTTGGCCACAGCTTTCGGCGTCAGTGCCGGTGAGCCGCCGGACAGGTTCCTGGTCGGGCTGGCGGTGCTGAGCCTCGTATCCGAGGTGGCCGAGGGACAGCCGTTGCTCTGGATCGTCGATGACGCCCAGTGGCTCGACCGGGTCTCCGCGCAGACGCTCGCGTTCGTGGCGCGGCGGGTGTTGGCCGAACGGATGGTTTTGGCATTCGGCGTGCGGGAGCCCAGTGGCGAGCAGGATTTGGCGGGGCTGCCGGAGCTCGTGGTGATGGGCCTCGGCGACAGCGATGCCCGGGCGTTGCTGGACTCGGTGATCACCGGGCCGGTGGATCAGCAGGTACGCGATCGGATCGTGGCAGAGACGCGCGGCAATCCGCTGGCGTTGCTGGAGTTGCCCCGCGGGCTCTCGCCGGCGGAGTTGGCGTTCGGGTTTGGGCTAAACGGCACGATGCCACTGGCCAGCCGGATCGAGGAGGGGTTCCTGCGTCGGCTCGAGCCGCTTTCGGTCGACACGAGGCGGGTGCTCCTCACGGCCGCGGCCGAGCCGGGCGGCGATGACGGGTTGCTGTGGCGGGCGGTGGATCGGCTCGGCATCGGGCACGAGGCCGCCACGGCGGCCGAGGCGACGGGGTTGATCGAGCTCGGCGCTCCGGTCCGATTTCGCCATCCGCTCGTGCGCTCGGCGGCTTACCGCTCGGCGTCGCTGCTGGATCGCCAGGACGTCCACCGCGCCCTCGCCGACGTGACCGATGCAGACCTTGACCCGGACCGTCGCGCCTGGCATCGCGCGCACGCCGCCGTCGGACCCGACGAGGACGTTGCCGCCGAGTTGGAGCGCTCCGCTGACCGTGCACAAGCCCGGGGAGGCATGGCTGCGGCGGCTGCGTTCCTGGAGGAGGCCGCGCGACTGACCCTCGATCCGGCGAGCCGCGCCGAGCGGGCGCTTGCCGCGGCCCAGGCCAAGTACGACGCGGGCTCCCCCGAGGCCGCGCTCGCGCTGCTCGTGGTGGCCCAGGCCGGGCCGTTTGACGAGCTCCGCCGCGCGCGTGTAGACCTCCTGCGGGCGCAGATCACGTTTGCGACGAGACGAGGTGACGACGCTCCCCCGCTGCTGCTTGAAGCCGGCAGGCAGCTCGAGCTGCTCGACGTCGGGCTGGCGCGCGAAACCTATCTCGAGGCGTTCACGGCAGCCGTGATCGTCGGTCGCCTGTCCCGCGGCGCCGACGTGGTCGAGGTGGCGAAGGCGGCGCTTGCGGCCCCGGCGCGGTCGACGCCGGCGCGTGCGCCCGACCTTCTCCTCGACGGTTTGGCGGTGCTCGTGACCGACAGTCGCGCCACGGCGACGCCGATTCTGAAACGGGCCGTGAGCGCCTTCCGCAACGACGATCTGCCAACGCACGAGCGACTGCGCTGGCTGTGGCTCGCCGGGCGAGTCGCACAGGATCTGTGGGATGACGAGAGCTGGGAAGTGCTCTGCACGCAACACGTCGCGCTCGCGCGGCAGACCGGCACGCTCACGGTGCTCCCGATCGCACTCCGGTCCCGAATCTTCCAGCACGGGTTATGGGGCGAGATGGACGAGGGCGCGGCGCTGACCGGAGAGGCGGAGACGGTCAGCGCAGCAATCGGGACGCAGCTCGCGGCCTACGGCAGTGTTGCGCTCGCGGCCCTGCAGGGCAGAGAGGCCGAGACCTCCGATCTGATCGAGGCGACGCTCGAGGATGTGGAGAGCCGCGGCGAGGGCATGGGCGCGGGCATCGGCCACTTCACGGCAGCGTTGCTCTATAACGGCCTCGGCCGTTACGCCGAGGCCCTGGCCGAGGCCGAGCGGGCGTGCGAGCACGAGGATCTGGGCGTCATTTCCTGGGCACTGACGGAGCTGATCGAGGCCGCGGCCCGCAGCGGCAGGCATGAGCTGGCGACTGATGCGCTCGAGCGGCTCTCGCTGACCACGCAGGCCTCGGGCACGGACTGGGCGCTCGGGGTGCAGGCGCGCTCACGGGCTCTGGTCAGCGGAAATGGCGCCGCCGAAGCCCTCTACCGCGAAGCGATCGGCCGCCTTCGCCGGACCCGCGTGCGCGTCGAGCTCGCCCGGTCCTACCTCGTTTACGGCGAATGGCTGCGCCGGGAGCGCCGCCGCGTGGAAGCGCGCGAGCAGCTGCGCACCGCTCACGGGATGCTGAGCGAGATGGGCGTGGATGGGTTCGCGGAACGCGCTCGCCGCGAGCTGGCCGCCACCGGCGAGACCGCGCGCAAGCGCGTCGATGAGACGCGCGACGAGCTCACTGCTCAGGAGGCTCAGATCGCGCGACTCGCTCGCGACGGGCTCTCCAACCCGGAGATCGGCGCCGAGCTGTTCATCAGCCCGCGCACGGTCAAGTACCACCTGCGCAAGGTCTTCACCAAGCTCGACATCAGCTCGCGCCAGGAGCTCCTCACGGCGCTGCCCGAGACGTCACGCGCGGCGGTGGCGCCCTAGCCAGCTGTGGTCCAAGACGCTCGCATGACGCCGGCTGCGGAACTCGACGAGAAGTTCGCCGAGCTGACGATCGCCGCGTTCCACGGGGCGCTTCAAAGCGGTCAGATCACCGCCGCGGAGCTCGTCGACTGGTACCTGGCGAGAATCGAGGGGCACAACCTTGCCGGGGCGGAGCTCCAGGCCGTGGTGACCGTAAACCCCAGGGCCCGCGACGAAGCCATCGCTCGGGACGAGTTCCTCGCCACCGAGGGCAAGCTCTGCGGGCCGCTCCACGGTGTTCCTGTCCTCGTGAAGGACCAGGCGGAAACGGCCGGTCTTCGGACGACGTTCGGATCGATCCTGTTCACCGGGTACGTGCCCGTGCAGGACGCCACCGTGATCGCGAAATTGAAGGACGCGGGCGCGATCATCCTCGCCAAAACCGCCATGTGCGACTTCGCAGCGGGTTGGTTCTCGTCCTCATCGCTGACCGACCACACCAAGAATCCATACGCACCAGAGCGCGAGTCAGGCGGCTCCAGCGCCGGGACGGCGGCGGGCGTGGCCGCCAATTTTGGGCTCATTGGAATCGGGGAGGACACCGGCGGATCCATCCGGATTCCCGCCGCCTACAACAACCTGTTTGGTCTCCGCGTCACGACCGGGCTGATCAGTCGCGCCGGGTTCTCGCCACTGGTGCACTTCCAGGACACCCCGGCGCCGGTCGCGAGGACGGTCTCCGACCTCGCAGCGACGCTCGACAGCATCGTCGGCTACGACCCGAAGGACCCGTTCACAGTGACCGCGTCGGCGGCGCACGATCTTGGCGGTTATGCAGAGGCGGTTGCTCGCGACGTTCCTCCGCACAGGTGGCGGATCGGCGTGCTGGAGACGGGTTTCGGAGGTGACGACAACCCCGACGCGGCGCCGGTCAGCAACGTCGTTCGAGCGGCGATCGCCCGGCTCGGCGAACTCGGCGTTTCGATAACCCGTGAGCTCGAGATCGCCGACCTCGCGGGATGGATCGAACGTACCTCCGTATACCTCAGACAGTCGAAGGCGGACATCAGCGACTTCCTAGCGCGGCGACCTGGAGCGCCGGCTTCGAGCTTCATGGAGATCTACGACGGCCGCCATTTCCATCCGCTCAACGATCTCTTCCACGGAATCGCCGCGGGACCCGAGACGGTCGACGGGGACGCGGAATACCTTCAGCGCCGGCTCAACCAGGAGCACTTCCGCAGGCACGTCCTGAACATCTTCGCGGCACACGGGCTCGACTTCCTCGTCTACCCCACCGTCCAGGTCATTCCCCCGACGCGCGACGAGCTCGCCGCCGAGAAGTACCGGTGCCTCACATTCCCCACCAACACCGTGATCGGCTCACAGGCCGGGCTCCCGGCGCTCACGATCCCGGTCGGCTTCACCGACGACGGCCTGCCGGTGGGCCTGGAGCTCTTGGGCGCCCCGCTGGCCGAGGCGAAGATGCTTCAGTTCGCGCGTTCCTGGGAGAGGACGGCGGGGTGCAGACACGCCCCTGACGTCTGAGCTCGCCCCAAGACTGCCCATCGGACTATCCCCTGGTGGATGCGAGCGGAGCCTTCGCGATCGAGACTCGTCCGCGGAAGATGACCACTCACACAGTCAGGAGATGTGCAATGAGCAGTCTTGGAGCGAACCCAACTCTGGAGCAGCAATCGCCATCGCTGCCAGATGGTGGCGTGGCGATCACGGGCGATCGCGCGCGGGAAGTGTTCGGCCAGGTCATGGGGCTGGTGGCGCTGACCATCGGATCTGCCGCCCTTGGCGCGTACATAGGCCGTGACCTCAGTGGGGGCGCCGGAATCCTGTTCTTCATCGCCGCATTCGCGTGCATTTTCGGACTCAACATCGCATCCTCGCGCGGACACGAGCAACTGGGAATCGGGTTGCTGTTCGGCCTCGGGCTGCTGCTGGGCTTGGCGGTCGCACCCCTCCTGGCGGCCTACGCACGCACGGACCCGGCGGTCCTCTGGCAGGCGGCTGGGGCGACGGCCGCATTCGTGGCCGGCTGTGGGGCGTACGGCTACGCGACGCGCAGAAACCTTTCGTCGTGGACGCGAACCCTGTTCTGGGCGCTGCTGGCCCTGATCGTCGTCGGGATCGTTCTCATCTTCGTCTCGATCCCACACGGCAACGTCATCTACGCCGTGGCCGGGCTCGTGATCTTCGGCGGGTTCACGATCGTCGACTTCAACCGTTTGCGACGGACGAACAGGTCAGGCGCCGTGCCGATCGCTGCCGGCATCTTCCTGGACATCTTCAACGTCTTCCTGCTCCTGCTCACGCTATTCAGCGGCGAACGCGACTAGGCTTCGCGTCTGCCCGCCCGACGTTGAACTGCCATGGACAAACCATCACCGCAAGGCCAAGAGGATGCGCGGCTGCGAGAGGCGGCCCAGCGCCTGGCCGACACGATCGCGCCGTACCGCGTCCTCAGCCGTGACGAGCTGTCCCGTCTCTCTGGCGCAGCAGACTGGCCTGACGTGACCTTCGTGGAGGCTTTGCATTGGGCAGTCGACCATGGCGTCCTGCGCCGCCTCGACACCGATTTCTACGAGACCACCCGGCCGTAGCGCCACATCCACCGGTCAGGAAGGCGGCGACTCCCCGCACACGATGCCGGAGTTGACCGTCTGGGTGGGTGCGCCGAGGAAGGAGAACACGCCCTGTAGCGGGACGATCGCGCCGGGTGGGCAGAGCGGCACCTCGATATAGCCTCGGCGGATGCGCTTGTGGTGAATCCGCCGGACGACCGTCGCGTTGATCGTGCTTGTGAACGACGTCACGGCGGTCGCGACGCCCGCGATCGCCTCGAGATTCGCCGGGGTCGTGAGCGTCAGCTTGTACGCGTAGAAGCGGCTCCTGACGGGCACCATCGGCGCCTGAATCGCCTGGGCGATCTTCAGCGGAGAACCGCCGACGAGGTAGAACAGCACGCTCCGCCCCTTCGACCCGTTGAACGCCGTGAGCGCCAGCGTCTCGGGCAATCCGGCGCCGATCGCGGTCACGGTGCCACCGCCGATCCGCGAACCCTTCGGGCAGGCCTTGGGACCGATCTTGTTCAGGCGCGTCGCGTTGCACGATGGAAACAGCCGCGC
This sequence comes from uncultured Solirubrobacterales bacterium, assembly GCA_963810015.1. Taxonomy (GTDB): domain Bacteria; phylum Actinomycetota; class Thermoleophilia; order Solirubrobacterales; family Solirubrobacteraceae; genus Palsa-465. Next base: position 211,807 of record CAWEMC010000016.1, on the reverse strand, counting down.
GTTGACGACCGATCCGTGTCCGAAATAGATGACCGCCCGACTCGTGGTCGCAGGCTGGCCACCGGCCGGAATCGTCTGGAAGCGAGTGGTTATGTTCAGCGCCACGGAGCGCAGCTTGCCGGAGGTGCTCGCCACGGCCGGAGAGATCGTGCCCGTGATCGACGCCTGCGTGGGCGCCGTCGCGGCCGCCACCGCCGGCGCCAGCCACAAGGTCGCCAGCCCGGTCGCGAACGCCGCCCTTCTAAGTGCTCCTTGCATGATCGCGATCTCCTTACCTCGGACTGGACGAGGCCGCGATCGTACAGATCGCCGGCGTTTTCGATCGCAGTTCATCCGTTGGGGGATATGGTCCGCCAGATGAGCGCGAAATTCGTACACACATGCATTCGGGCCCGGGACATCGAGGCCTCGGTGGCCTTCTATCAACGACTCGGCTTCGAGCATCGCGGCCGCCTGAATTTTCAGTCCGCCTACAACATCTACATGGGGTTGCCGGGTGACGGCGATGTGCTCGAGCTGACGGTGAACGTCGGGCGCGACGACCCCTACGACCTGGGCGACGGCTACAACCACATGGCCCTGATCGTCGACGACCTCGACGCGATGCTCGAGCAGCTCGCGCTGGCTGGGATCGAGCCCGAGCGCGCGCCCTATGCGCCGGGTGGCCGCGACGAGTACCGGATCTGTTTCGTGGCGGATCCCGACGGCTACCGCATCGAGCTGATCGACAAGGCCTTCCCCACCCCCCAGGATCCGCCGCATCCGTCGGAGCAGACGCCGGCGGCGTAGCCAGGCGCGGCGGGTCGCCGCCAACTCCCTCGTTATCGCAAGTTACCCGCTTGTTAGCGGGCTCCGGGATCCTCGCCCGCGACTGGTCACCAGATCTCGTCAGATCACAACAAAGCTCGCGGACAGCGCTCCGCGGGCGAGGACAGGAGGTCCCGATGAGGGCATCACGTTTCAAGCCGACGGCATCGATGGTCGTAGCCATCCTTGCCCTCGTCGTCGCGACGACGGGCTCGGCGATCGCTGCCGGTCATCTCGTCAACGGCGACAAGCTGATCAAGAAGGGCTCGCTGTCGGGCAATCGCATTCACGCCCATTCGATCACGGGCAAGCAGATCAACTTGGGCGAGCTCGGAACGGTCCCGAGCGCCACGACCGCGACCAACGCGACCAACGCGACTAACGCTACGACGGCGACGACCGCTGGATCCGCACCGCTGTCGCGGCTGGACTACGAGTTCTCAACGGTCACGCTGAACGGCTCCGGACCTGTCATCGGGAAGGCAATGTGCCCGACTGGGCTGGACGTCGTCAGCGGCGGGGCAAGGGTGGCCAACGAAAATGACGACTTCGTGCTCGACACCTTCCCGCTCGGCAAGACCGGCTGGCAGGTGTCAGGGTTCGGCGACCCGGGCGATGCGATGACCGTCTACGCCGTGTGCGCGCCGGCGGCCACGACAACGCCGTAGTCACGGGCAAGGGTCCACCCAGACGTCGAGCGGCGGCGCGGAGTTCTCGCGCCGCCGCTCGCACGCGTCCGGAGTAAGGTGGGCCTACTCGGCAACGCGCAGCGCCCCATCGCACGAAGGGAGACGCATGTACCAGCACAACGGTGACAAGTACTTCGTCGTCGATGCCCACACCCACTTCTGGGACGCGAGCCCGCCGAACTGGGTCAAGGGGCAGGAGCAGTACGCCAAGGGGTGGATCGAATGCTTCCACGCCTATATGGGCCTCGGTCCGCCGGAGACGCACTGGCCGCTCGAGAAGTTCATGAAGTACTCCGAGGAGGATTACGTCAAGGACGTCTTCGAGGACGCCGGCGCCGACGTTGCGGTGTGCCAGTCCACGTACCTGAAGGAGTGGTACACGGACGGCTTCAACACCACGGAGCGCAACGCGACGCTCGCTGCCAACCATCCCGGCAAGGTGATCGTCAACGGCCGATGGGACCCGCGCGAGGGCGAGGCGGGGCTGAAGCAGCTCGAGGAGGACGCCAAGCGTTACAACCTCAAAGGCGCCAAGGTCTACACGGCCGAGTGGTATCGGGGCTCGCGCGGCTGGACCCTCGCGGACGAGGCATGCAAGCCATTCTTAGAGAAGTGCAAGGAGCTCGGAATCAAGAACATCCACGCCCACAAGGGCCCGACGATCTGGCCGCTTGACAAGGACGGGTTCGACGTCAAGGACATCGACGTCGCCGCCACTGACAATCCCGAGCTCAACTTCATCGTCGAGCACGTGGGCCTGCCGCGGATCGAGGACTTCTGCTTCATGGCCACGCAGGAGCCGAACGTCTACGCCGGACTCGCGGTCGTGCTCGGCGGCCTCATGTATGCCCGCCCGCGGTTCTTCGCGAAGGTGATGGGCGAGCTGCTTTTCTGGGTCGGCGAGGACAAGATCCTGTACGGCAGCGACTACGGGATCTGGGAGCCGAAGTGGCAGATCGAGGGCTTCCTCGACTGGGACTACCCCGACGATGAGTACTCCGACTACCCGCGCGTGACTGACGCCGCCCGGCGCAAGATCCTGGGACTGAACGCGGCCAAGCTCTACGGGATAGACGTGCCGCCGGAGTTCCGGCTCCCCGACGACGCCGGCACCCCCGGCGCGCAGGACGACGCGCAGCTGGTCGAATCTGCATGACAAGCAGGGAGCGCATCCTGCGGGCGCTCGACGAGGTGATCGACCCCGAGCTCGACGAGCCGATCACCACGCTGCGGTTCGTGAGCTCGTGCGACGTCACCCCCGACGGCGACGTCTCGGTAGCGATCCGCCTGCCGACCCCGCAGTGCGCTCCCAACTTCGCATTCCTGATGGCAGCCGACGCGCGCAAGGCCGTGCGCCGGCTGCCCGGGGTGCGTAACGTGAGCGTGCGGCTCGAAGATCACTACACCGGCCAGGAGATCAACGAGGCGCTGGCCCGCGGCGACGGGTTCACGGGCGCGTTCCCCGGCGAGACCGCCGACGATGATCTGGCGGCGCTGCGCGAGCTGTTCACTCGCAAGGCGCTGCTCGCGCGGCAGTCCGGGGTGTGCGAACGACTGCTCGCTGGGGGCGCGTCCGCCGCTGAGGTCGTCCGCCTCCGCGTCCGCGACCTGCCAGCCGACGCCGACGCGCGACGCTGCCTCGAGCTTCGCCACCAGCTGGGGATCGCGTGCGACCCCGAGGCGCCGGCGTTCGTCTCGGCCAATGGGGAACCGTTGATCGAGTCGCAACTGGATCGCTGGCTACGGATGGCGCGGCTCGTGCGGACGAGCCTCGAAGCCAACGGCGGCATCTGCCGCTCGCTACTACGAGCCCGCTACGACCTGGCGGAGGAGGTTGCACGATGAAGGCCGCGAGGCTGCACGCCTACCACGAGCCGCTGAAGCTCGACAGCGTCGAGGAGCCGACGGCCGTCGGGCCGCTGGATGTGGTCGTGCGGATCGGTGCCGCCGGGTTGTGCCGGACCGACCTCCACATCCAGGAGGGCCAGTGGGCGGAGAAGTCCGGAGTGACGCTGCCCTACACGCCGGGCCACGAGAACGCAGGCTGGGTTGAAGAGGTCGGCTCCGCCGTCACCAACGTCGAGCCGGGGGACACGGTGATCGTCCACCCGTACATCTCGTGTGGCCTGTGTGGGCCGTGCCGCCAGGGCGATGACATGCATTGCCTCAACGGCTCGTTTCCCGGAATCGACCGCGACGGTGGCTTCGCCGAATACCTGCTGACGTCCGCTCGCTCGGTCGTGAAGCTGGGCCCCGGGCTCGAGCCGAAGGACATAGCGGCGCTCGCGGATGCCGGCCTGACCGCGATCCACGCCGTGAAGAAGGCGATCCCGGTGCTCAGCGCCGGGACACACGCGGTCGTGATCGGCGCGGGCGGCCTCGGCCATATCGGGATCCAATGCCTGAAGGCGATGACGCCGACCGAGATCATCGTCATCGATCCCTCCGAGGCGGCTCTGGCGCTGGCGGGCGAGATGGGCGCCGATCAGACCGTGAGGGTCGATGGCACCCACGTGGATACCGTCAAGGAGATGACCGACGGTCTCGGGGCCGAGGCGATCATCGACTTCGTGGGCGAGAAAGGAGCGATCGAGGACGGGATCGCGATGATCCGCGACGGCGGCTTCTATTACGTGATCGGCTATGGCGAGAACATCAACATCCCGACGATCGATGTGATCTCGCGTGAGATCTCATTCATCGGCAACCTCGTCGGCACCTACACCGACCTCGTCGAGTTGATGACCCTCACCGCGGAAGGCAAGGTCAGTCTGCACACGAGCACCTACCCGCTCGACGCGATCAACGATGCGATGGCGGATCTCGATGGCGGGCGGCTGCAGGGTCGCGGGATCCTGATTCCCGCCTAGGCCGGCCGCGGGCTTCGCCGGATGGCCGCGCGGGCGGTCGCCGTGGCCACGAGATCTCCGTCGGCGTTGCGCAACTCGCCGGCGAGAAAGCCGATGTCTCGGCCACGTTTCACCACCCATCCGCTGGCCCGGAGCTCGCCCGGCTTGACGGACATCAGGAATTGGACGTGCAGGTCGATCGTGGGGGCCCATTCTCCGCTCCCGAACGTGGCGACGAGCGCGGGACCCATCGTGTCGTCGAGCATCGCCGCGAGAAACCCTCCTTGGACGACACCCATCGGGTTGAGCATCTGGTCGGTCGCGGTGAATGAGATCTCGATCGTCCCCGCCTCGGGATCGACCGAGATCAGCTTCCATCCGAGGAACACGGCCGCCGGCGGAGGTTCGCGGCGTCCCTCGAGGACGTCCCAGAACGGTCCTTCCCGGACCACCGCCGGTTGCTGCGAGCCTGGCACGGTGACAGCCTACGACCGCCAGAAGATCTGCGGCACGGTGAGCGGTCGCTCGCGTAGGGCGCGCCCCACCTCTCGGAACAACTCGCCCACAAGGCCGCGCCTGGGCACGGCGCGGCCCAGCTCATACAGCCAATGACGATCGAGCCCGAACGTGAGCAGACCGCCGCTCAGCTCCACGAGATCCGCGAGGCGCAGCGCCTCAACCTCCGGACCACGCCGCAGCTGGTTGCGAAGCTCGTGATGGTGATCGATCGCCACGGCGCAAAGCTCGATTCGCTCGGGACTCCAGCCGTAGGCCGGCAGCATCTCGCGCGCGAGCGCCGCGCCGTCCGCGGTGTAAACGCCGCCGCGCGACGCGCCCGGATAGAGGCCGATGTCGTGAAGGATCGCGGCGACGGTGAGCACCTCGCCGTCGATCTCCCAACCGCGACGGCGGCCGAGCTCGGACGCGATGTGCCGAGCGCGCAGGCAATGGCGCTCCATCGGCCCGTCGCGACCGCCCGTGGCTTCGCGCAGACGCGCCAGCGCATCGCGCTCCGCCGGCGTTACCGCTAGCTCGTCAAACTCCTCCACCGCGCGAATGATCGCACCGGAGGCTGGTCGCGTGGCTCAGCCGCCGACGCTGCTCGCCAGGCCGCTCAGATCTTGCACCTCGCCCGACGACGGGATCGCCGGCTGAGCCTGAGGCCCGTAGTCGCCGAGATCGACCTTCACGGTCTCCGTCATCGTCGGGCCGGTGGGCGCGCTCAGATCCATCGACATCTCGAACCGCCGGACTAGGTGTTGGGAGTCGACCCACACGTCCACCGGAATCTCGTCCGTGCCGGTGGCCTGCTCGATCGCCGAGAGCGCCTGCTGGACGGCAGCCCGATCCGCCGACGGGACCGCGCCGACGAGATGGTCGAGGCTCAGCTCGGCTCGGTAGTGGGTCGTCTCGACACCGCCGACGCGCTGGCCTCCCTCGGCCACGACGCTGTCGGACACCGAGCGCAGGGCCTGGAGGACATCGCTTGGGTCGCTCGTGGTCGGGTTGCTCCCGAGCGACGAAAGTCCCGGGATGCCCGCCAGCTTGGTCAGATCGATCTTGATCCACGGCTTGCCCTGAGTCGCCATTGCCAAGGTCAGCGCGGACGGCAGCTTCACGTACACCACGTCTCCGTCCGTGACCATGTCCATCCGGAGCGTGCTGCTTCCCGGTGCCTGGACGACCCCGGGTTCGTCGCCGAGGTTCATCGCGAGCGACAGCGACGTCGCGTGGTCCCGGAGATCGACAACGCCCTTACCGGTGGCCGTGATCGGCGAGCTCAACTCCGAGGACGCCATCTCGAGCGACATGTGCATCCGGTAGCCGGCGACGTTCGATGAGAGCGTTGCCGCCTGCGCCACCGGGTCGCTGTTGAGGTGCGTCCCCTTGGACCCCACGAAGAAGAATCCGAGGCCCGCCAGGACGACCACGGCAGCGCCTCCGGCCAGCACCCTCGAGCGGCCGCGCCGGGCGCGCGGCGCAGACGACCAGGGCGGCGGCTGCTCGTGCTCCTCGACCACCGGAGCCGATGGCGTTTCGCTATAGCGAGGCGGTGGAACTGACGTACTCACGCTGCATAGATCGGCAGCCGTGGGCAGTTTGTGACTTCTACAGCCAGGTTGTCAGCGGACCGATGAGGCGATCGCCCGAATCCCGGCAACCATCAAGACGGGCCCGATCCGTACCATTCGTCCGCGAAACGTGAGCACGGAACAGGACAAGCCCACCACTTTCCGCGCAGCGCTCGAGCCTTCAGCTCTGAGGGCGGCACTCGTGCCGCGTCGGCCGGTCTTCGCAAATCCCTGGGATTCCGAGGCCGACATGTTCGCGTGCGTCGTGGCGGTCAGCTTCGCCGATCCCCTCCTGCTCTGGTGCGGAGGCGAACTGATGGGCTCGATCTTCGGCTTCAGCTCACATTGGCCGATGGGGATCTTTATCGTCGCCGCTCTCGTCGGTGCCGCGGGCTTCATCACGATCGTCGGACGGCAGCGGACGAGCCTCTCGGTCGACATTCTGGCGATCGCGGCGTGGCTCGTCCTGGGACTGGTGGTTGCGCCCATCATCGGATTGGCGTTGCCAGCCGGGGTTGCGATCGCGTGCTACGCGGTCCTCCTCATCGCGATCTTCGTCTACGTCCTGCGCTTCGGTCACTGGGAGACGGCGTTCCTCAGCACGGTGAGCTGGCCCGTGACGTGGAGCTTGCTGGCGGTGTTCTTCGCCTACAGCGCGCACACGCTGATCCTCTACCAGTAGCGGACCTTCGGTTCGGAGCCTGCACGCGCTGCCCGGCGCGTGACGAAATTCACGCCGCCGCCGGACTCGCGTGGTTTAGGCTCGCTCGCGAGAGATCACCCGCCCGAGGCGGGTGATCGCTCCTCGATCGTCTGGGGCACACACCGTCAACCGGATCCTTCTGGGGAGGTCACCGTGGCACCAATCGCCGAAACCGATTCCAACTTCATCTTCGAGGGGATTCCACCGATCCCGGAGGTGATTCCCGATGTCGGAGGTCACCCCGTCGACCCGCTCGGGCCGCTGGCGCAACTTCCCGGTACGTGGACCGGCCACGGTTTCAACACGATCTGGCGGCCGCACCATCCATCGAGCCAGGACCGGTTCCTCGAACTCAATCTGACGTCGGAGACGCTCGTCTTCACGAAGATCAACGGTCCGATCCCCAACCGGGGCCTGCTGATGCCCGACATCAACCTGTTCGGCATCACCTACATACAGCAGATATCCGAGACGAGCAGCGGAACCGGCCTGCACATCGAGCCCGGGATCTGGGTGCACGTGCCGGCGACGAGCAACCCGAACGAGCCGACGACCGTGGTGCGGATGGCCTCGATCCCCCACGGCACCGTGATCCTCGCTCAGGGCGAGACGCAGTTCCTGAACGGAGGTCCTCCCCACATCCCGGATAACAACATCATTCCGTTCCCGATCGGCGCCAATCCCCCACCCAACTCCGCTTTCGGGCAGGGCGAGCAGGAGTTCCCCGAGCTCAACCTCTCCCACACGACCCAGTTTCGCCACGCCTCGCCCGGGGTGACGCAGGCGATGGTGCGCAATCCCAACAGCGTCATCCAAGCCGCGCTCCAGGGGCAGACGATCAAGAACCGAACGTTTATCCGGATCACGAGCAAGCACAACCCGATCAAAGGCGGCGGTACCGCGAACATGGCCTTCCTCACCGCCGCGTCGAACCCCCCGGGCGGAAACGCCAACGCTGTCGAGGTCGACGCCACCTTCTGGATCGAGACGGTCGCGGGAACCGGCGGCCACCCCGACAAGCTTCAGCTGCAGTACACGCAGCTGGTGCAACTGGATTTCAACGGCCTTCGCTGGCCGCACGTGACGGTGGCGACATTGCAAAAGCAATGAGCTGACGCGAGCGGCAGGCCGCCGGCGGCGCCTACCTCAGGGCAGCCGGCCGGACCACTTGGCCGACCCTACCGCCCCGAGCAGCAGGAGCACGACCCCGCCGACCGCGAACTCGGCGGTCACCTCGCGCTTGCGGGTCACCTTCCCGAGCTGGTTGCCGAGGTGCTTGTAGATCGAGCTGAGCTCGTCGGCGCTCTGGGCGTTGAACGTGCGACCGCCGGAGAGCTGAGCGATCTGCCCCATCAGCTGCGGATCGGGAGGCACCGGCACCGGCGGCCCGAACCCGCCGGGGTTGGGCAGCACGCCGTCCGGCGTGCCGAGCGCCACGGTGTAGATCGGGATCTTCTCTTGGGCGGCGAGGCGAGCGACGGTCAGTACGTTCACACCGGTGTTCGCATCACCGTCGGAGAGGAGCACAACCGCCGATGGCGGGTGCTTCTTGTCCGCGCCGCGGAGCAGCTGCAGCGCGAGCTCGAGCGCGTCGCCGGTGTCCGTCGCGCCATTGGCGACCTGGCCGTTGATGATCGCTCGCGCCGAGGTGTGGTTGGAGTCCGGCGCCTGGACACCGTCGGGCGAGCTCCCGAACGCGACCGCGCCGACGCGCACGCTGGACGGCAGCTGGTCGATGAACGCGTTGGCGGCGCGCTCGGCGGCGGCCAGTCGGCTCGGCGCGACGTCCGTCGCCGCCATCGACCCCGAATGATCGGTGACGAGCATCACCGACGCCTCTCCGACCGATGCGCTGTAGCTCACGTGGGGGCGCGCCAGCGCGAACGCCAGCGCCGCGATCGCCGCGAGCGCAAACGCCGCGGGCAGAACGCGCTGCCAGGAGGAGCCCCGCTCGACGGCGAGCTGGAGCGTCGAGACCGCTGGGAAGCGGACCGCGTAGCGCTTGGCGCGACGGCGAGCGCGGATCGTCGCCGCGATCGCCAGCGGAATCAGCAGGAGCCCAAGCAGCCAGAGTGGCGACGCGAAGCTCATCGCAGGTGGCGCCCGAGCGCGAGCAGCCAGTCCTCTTCCGTCGACAGCGCGACGTGATCGATCCGCAGGCGGCGGAGCTCGCGGGCCACCGCCTCGCGCCGCTCGCGCTCGAGCTCGGCGAACCGCTCGCGCACGCGCCGCCGGGATGTGTCGACCTCGATCCGTACGCCGGTCTCAGGATCCACCAATGCAAGATGTCCGACCGCGGGCAGTTCGGCCTCACGCGGATCCGCGATCTCGACCCCGAGTACCGAATGCCGGACCCGCAGGGAGCCGAGCGGCCGCTCCCAGCCCCGCTGCTCGCGAAAGTCCGAGATCAAGACCACGAGCCCCGGTTGACGGGCCAGCCGGCCCACTCGTCGCAGGGCGCCCGCCATGCCCTCGGGGTCGTGCTGGCCGTCGGGCGCGACGCCCTCGGCCAGGATCCGCCGCAGCGCGACCATCCCGGGCTTGGAGCCACGCGCCGGCAGCACCCGCGGCGCGTCGGCACCGAACGCGACCAGCCCGACGCTGCCCGCCCTGCGGACGCCGAGCCGACCGAACACGAGCGCGACGCCTTCGGCCACATCCGCCTTCAGGCGCAGCGAGGTGCCAAACGCCATCGACGGCGAGACGTCGAGCACGATCCATGTCGTGAGCGCGCGCTCGGGGACGTGCATGCGCACGTGCGGCTGTCCGGTACGCGCGGTGGCGGAGGGATCGATGTGGCGCACGTCATCGCCAATCTCATACGGGCGCAACTGGGCGAGCTCGGTCCCAGCGCCGACCCCGGCCGCCCTCCGGTCGCCCGGCAACATCCGCGCGATCAGGCGGCTGATCGCTACGTCGAGCGCCTCGATCAGTGGTTGCGGCACCGGACCCGGGCCCTGCCGGGCCGCGGGCGGCTCTAGACGCGCCGTGCTCACCCGGCCCTCGCCACCGTCGGTGCTTCGCGGATCAGGTGCTGGGCACCCGGCTCTGGCACGGCCGCGAGCACCTTCTCGAGGACCTCGTCCGCGGTCACCCCTTCGCTGAGGGCGTCGTAGGAGAGCACGAGCCGGTGGCGCAGCACGTCAGCCGCGAGATCGCGGATGTCCTCGGACGCGACGTGGCCGCGGCCGCGCAGGAGGGCGAGGACGCGCGCTCCCTGGACGAGGCCGATCGGGCCGCGCGGGCTCGAGCCGAATTCGATCAGCGGTGCGATCTCCTGGAGGCCGTGCTTGTCCGGGTGGCGGGTGGCGTCGGCAAGCTCGACCGCGTATCCGATCGCCTCGCGATCGACGAGCACGGACTGGGCCGCCGCGGCGTGCCGGCGCAGATCATCGAGCGAAAGCCGCTCGCGCACGTCTGCCTCGGCGCCGAGGCTACGGCCGACGACCGCGGCCTCCTCGCCCATGCTGGGATAGTCGACGAGGATCTTCATCAGGAAGCGATCGACCTGTGCCTCGGGGAGCGGATATGTGCCCTCAGACTCGATCGGGTTCTGGGTCGCCATCACGATGAACGGCAGGGGCACCCCGTACGTCTTCCCGCCGATCGTCACCTGCTGCTCCTGCATGACCTCGAGCAGCGCCGATTGGACCTTGGCCGGCGCGCGGTTGATCTCGTCGGCGAGCAGGAAGTTGCAGAACACAGGGCCGAGCTCGGTGTCAAAGCCACCGGTGTCGGGCCGGTACACGCGCGTGCCGACGAGATCAGCAGGGACGAGGTCCGGCGTGAACTGGATCCGGTTGTACGAGCCGCCAAGCACGGCCGCGAGCGTCTTCACGGTGAGCGTCTTGGCCAGGCCGGGGACGCCTTCGAGCAGCACGTGCCCGCTGGCGAGCAGGCTGACCAGCAGCCGCTCGAGCATCGCGTCCTGGCCGACAATCACCCGCTTGATCTCGTAGAGCGCCTCCTGGAGGGCGTCGCGCGCCTCCGCGCGCTGGTCTCTGGTCTGGTCGAACTCGTTCATCTGTCCTCCGTAATTGCTCTCTTTTAGATGAGGCGGCCGAACCAGCGGAGCGTCAGGACACTGCCGACCAGCAGCAGCGCCAGGCCCACGCCGGCAAAGCTCGCGGTGATCTGTTGCTTGACCGTCTTGTGACCGAGCTTGGCCTCGAGGTGCGAGTACACCGCCCGCAGGCCGGCCGTGTCAGAGGCGGTAAACGCCTTCCCGCCGGAGACGCTTGCGATCTGCGCAAGCCCCTGCGGGCTCGGCGGCACGAGCACGTTGACCGTCCTGCCGCCCCTCGTGATGGGGATCGTGCCCCGGTATGTACCGAGGGCAACCGTGTAAATCGGGATGTGCAGCGATGCCGCCTCGCGGGCCGCGGCGATGGGATCGCTGCCGACGTTCGACGCGCCATCGGAGATCAGCAAGATCGCCCCGGGCGGATGCTTGCCGTCGATCAACGGCACGTTGCGGATCTCACGCAGCGAGGTCCCGATCGCGTCACCGATCGCCGTGCCGCCGCTCGTATGGAGCTGCCCGAGCGCGGTCCGGGTCAGAGCGTGATCGGTCGTCGGCGACTGGAGCACGATCGGCGTCTTGGCGAACTCGACCAGGCCGACCTGAACGCCGCCCGGAATGGTCGTCAGGAACTGTTCCGCGGAACGCTGCGCCGCGGCCAGCCGGGTTGGCGCGACATCGGTGGCCTTCATCGAGCTGCTGACGTCCTGGGCGATCATGATCGCGCCATTGGTGACCGGCACCGCCACGCTTCGCTGCGGACGCGCCGCGGCACCGATCAGCACCGCGACCGCGAGCAGGAACGCGAGCATCGGCAGGTGACGGCGCCAGCGCGGACGGCGCGGCGCCACCGACTCCGTGAGTGCCGGCGTGACGAATGCCGCGGCTGCCCGAGTGCGGCGGCGCTGCTGGCCGCGGTACCACCAGATCAGGAAGGGGATCCCGAGCAGCGCGAGCAGCACGAGAGGGGAGGCGAAGCTCATGGGCCCGAGTGCGGCTGCATCGCGAGCGTGGCCAGCGTCGAAAACGTGGCCGGCCCCCGGCTGAACTGAATCTGCACGGTGTTGCCCGCGACCAGTCCGTTGAGTGCGGCATTAACGTCGCCGACCGACTGCACCGGCTGGTTTCCGATCTGGGTGATTACGTCCCCGGGCTCGAGGCCGGCTGTCGCGGCGGGGCTACCGGCGGCGATGCTCGTGATCACCACGCCGCCGCCGGAGGAAAGGCTGTTCATGTGGGTGATGCCCAGCCACCCGTGGCCAACGCTCGCGGTCTTCGAGCCGTTGTCAGATCCGACCAGCGAGGCAACGGCGACGGCCACCCCAGTGATCACCAGCGCCACGAGCAGGACCGCCACGGCGACGCGGCGTCCGCCTCGAGCACGCCGCCACGCGTTGCGGATCGCCGTGCGCGCACGGGTGATCAGGTGGGCGAGCCGCCGGCGCAGGTCGCGGAGCGCCGCGACGATCCGCTCTCGCAAGCTCGGACGCGACGGCGCCGAGGGCGCCGGCTCCTCGGGCTCGGGCGACTCGGCACGGCGTTTGGCCAGCTCTTCCGCGGCCGCCGCGGAATCGAGCTGCCAGTCGCCAGACCACAGATGCCGTGGAGAGCCCATCGCTCGTGCTGAAGCTATGCAGCGTAAGTGAGATCTTCTTAAGAACCCATTCCGCTCATCGCGGGCGCTCCGCCCGCGCCGGCGGATGTGCGCAACGGTAACGGCGAGTTAGAGCGTTCAGGAGCCGGTCACGGCGTAAGCACGATCTTCAGCGCCTCGCGCCGATCGAAGATCGCGTACGCCTCGGGCGCGTCGTCGAGTGGCATGTGATGGGTCACGAGCGGCGATGGATCGAGCAGCCCGTCCGTCAGCATTGAGAGCACATGGTCGAGGTGGGCGATGACGTTTGCCTGACCGCCTCTGATCGTGAGCGACTTCAACCAGGCCAAACCCAGGTGGACCTCGCCTCGCTCGGCGTAGACGCCGATGCACTGAACGCGGCCGCAGCTCCGGGTCAGGCGGATCGCCATGTCGAGGACGTCGGCGTGCCCTACCGCGTCGATGGCGACGTCGACGCCTCCGCGCTTCTCGGTCAGCCGGCGCACCTCGGCCTTCACGTCCTGCTCGCGGAGATGGAGCGGGACGGCTCCAAACGACTCGGCCAGCTCGAGTCGCTCCTCCACCGAGTCGATCGCGATCACCCGCGCGCCCTGAAGCTTGGCTACCTGCACCGCGCAGAGCCCAACCGGGCCGAGACCGAGAACAGCGGCGACCTCCCCGGCGCGCAGCCCGCTCTCGAGGACGCCGTGGTAGCCGGTTCCCATCACGTCGCCGGCGAAGAGCGCGACGTCGTTCGACACGCTGTCCGGCACGGCGCGCAGCGCGAGGTTGGCGTGCGGCACGAGCGCGTACTCCGCCTGGGTGCCCGGCAGCGACCCCATCGTCCCGCCGAGGCCGAAGCTCCGGGCTTCCATGCAGCGGTGGTACTCACCGCGAACGCAATGAAAGCAAGTGCCGCACGCCGTCAGGAAGGTGCCGGCGACGCGGTCGCCGACCTTCACGCGGCTGACGGCCTCGCCGGCCTCGACGACCGTCCCCACGTACTCGTGTCCGATCGTGAACCCCGGCTCGATCTTCAGCCGGCCATGGTAGATATGCAGATCGGAGCCGCATACGCCGGTCACGTCGATCCGCACGACGGCGTCATCGGGAGCGGCCAGCCCCGGCATCGATCGCTCCTCGATCGTGACCCGTCCGGGCTCCTGGAATGTCAGCGCTCGCAAAGGATCCTTTCTAATCAGATCACTGGATGTGCCTGGTCGTGACCATAGCCAAGCGCGAACACGGGGAACGATCGCCACCTACAGCTGTTCTGAGGCCCCTCCCTGGGCCGGGCTCAGCCGAGCGAGTGCCGGCTCGGGGCGGGCGTCGCCGTCGCGCACTCCGGGTAAGAACAGGGCGGCGAGCGTGACGACGCCACCGACGCAACCGGCGGCGATCAACGTGCTCCGCGCGCCGATCGCGGCGCTCACCGGACCGGTGAGCGCGAACGACAGCGGCAGCAGGCCGATCGAGATCAGCCAGTCGAGACTCGAGACCCGGCCGAGCAGCGAGGTCGGCACCCGGCGCTGCTTCGCGGTCGCCCAGATGATCGTGCCCGCGGTCTCGAGCGAGTTGAACGCGAGGCTCGCGAGCATCAGACCCCACAGCGCGTGAGCGAGCCCGTACCCGGCGACGGCAAACGTAGCCACGGTCCAGAACACATACATCCAGGTGATCTCGCGCCGGGGCAGACCGCGCTGCGCGAACCCGATCGCACACGCCACCGATCCGAAGCCGCCCGCCGCGAACACCAGCCCGAGGGCGGCGGCGCTGGCGTGCAACTCGTTCTTGACCACGAACGGCACGAGCACCTCGGTCGGACCCATGAACAGCAGGTAGGCGATCGCCGCGCTCGCGAGCGTGGCCCACAGCCACGCGTGGCGCCGGACGTATTCGAAGCCCGCGCGAATCTCCCCAGTGACCGACGTGTGCTCGTCGTCTCTCACCCGCACCCGTGCCGTCATCGCCAGCAGGGAGACGGCGGAGACGGCGAACGAGGCGGCGTCGAACGCGAACCCCACCCCCACCCCGAGTTGCGCGATCACGAGGCCGCCTAGCGCCGGTCCGGCCAACCTCATCGCGACCGGCCGGACGAACTGGTCGAGCGAGTTCGCCTGGGCGAGGCTGTCGGCCGGGAGCAGCTCCGGGACGATCGCGTCGAATGCGGGATTGAAGAAAGCGGTGCCGACGCTGTAGATCGACGCCAGCACCACGACGTGCCACAGCGCAAGTGCGCCCGTCAAAGACAGGACCGCGATCGTGCCGACCGCAATCCCGCGCAGGACGTCGGCCGCCAGCATCACCCGCCGGCGATCGAACCGGTCGCTGATCACGCCGCCCACGAGCAGAAAGGCGATCGTCGGCACCGTCATCGCGATGCCGACGACCGACAGCGCGGTCGGGACATCCGAGAGCGCGTAGACCTGCCACGCCAGCGCCACGAAAAAGATGCCGTCGCCGAGCAGCGAGACCGACATCCCCGTCCACAGCAGGCGGAAGTCGCGGTATCTCAGCGGCGCGAGCAGACGGACGCGGCTGTAG
This sequence comes from uncultured Solirubrobacterales bacterium, assembly GCA_963810015.1. GTDB lineage: Bacteria > Actinomycetota > Thermoleophilia > Solirubrobacterales > Solirubrobacteraceae > Palsa-465. The sequence continues at coordinate 196,528 of CAWEMC010000016.1, read as the reverse complement.
CCGCCGGCGCGGTCGAGCGCTTCGTAGCTATGTTGCATCGCTCGGATGCGAGCCGTTGGAGCGCAGCATCCGAGGAAGTTCGAGCGTGTCGGGGTGACGCTGGAGGTACTCGACGGTGCTGCTCGAGTCCATCGGCTTGGCGAAGTAGAAGCCCTGGCCGAGCTCACAGCCGAGCGCGCGCAGCGCCGACCACTGCTCCTGGAACTCGATCCCCTCGGCGACGACTGAGAGCTCGAACGTCTTCCCGAGGCCGATCACCGCGGTCGCCAGTCCCGAGTTCACCGGCGAAGCGCCGGAGCTCAGGAACGACCGGTCCATCTTGATGACGTCGACGGGGAAGCGATCGAGGTATCCGAGCGAGGAGTAGCCCGTGCCGAAGTCGTCGAGCGCGATGCTCACGCCGATCTCCTTGAGCTCCGCGAGGCGCTCCTCGGAGAGGTCGGTGTTGTTCATCATCACGGTCTCGGTGATCTCGAGCGTGAGGGTCCGCGGGTCGAGCTTGGACTCGGCGAGCGCGTCGCGGACGTCGGCGACGATGTCGCTGTGGTGGAGCTGGTTGACCGAGATGTTGATGTTCATCGTCAACGGCGGATCCGCCTGAACCTGCTCCTGAAGCAGCTTCGCCTGCCGGCAGCCCTCGCGCAGCACCCATCTCCCGATCGGAACGATCAACCCGGTCTCCTCCGCAAACGGAATGAATTCGACCGGCGCTACCAGCCCCCGCTCGGGGTGGCGCCAGCGCACGAGCGCCTCAACGCCACAGACGCTCCCGTCCTTGAGCCGCATCACCGGCTGGTAGAAGAGCTCGAACTCGTTGTTCACCAGTGCGCGCTGGAGGTCCGCCCGCAGCTCCAGCCGTGAGAGCACGTCCTGGTGCATCGCGGGCTCAAACAGCCGGTATGCGTCCTTACCGTCGCGCTTGGCGATGTACATCGCCGCGTCGGCGTTGCGGATCAGCTCGTCGGCATCGAGCGTCGAGTCGTAGTTGACGACCGAGATTCCGAGGCTCGCCTGGACGATGATCTCCTTCTGATCCAGGCGCAGCGGCATCTTGAGCAGGTCGACGATCCGCTCGGCGACCTCCGCCGCCTCCTGCGGACCGGTGGTGTCTTCGAGCAGGATCGCGAACTCGTCGCCACCGAACCTGGCGGCGGTGTCGCTGACACGGATGCTCGTCGCCAGACGCTTGGCGACCTCGAGGAGCACGCGGTCGCCGGCCGCGTGACCGAGGCTGTCGTTGATCGTCTTGAAGTCATCGAGGTCCAGGAAGATGACGGCGAGTTGGAAGTGCTCGCGCCGCGCCCGCGCCAGGGCGTGCCGGACGCGCTCGTTGAACAGCGCGCGGTTGGCGAGCTTCGTGACCGGATCGTGAAACGCCTGATGCTCGAGCTGCGCCTCGAACGCCTTGCGCTCGCTGATGTCGCGGCCGTTGAGGACGATCCCCGAGACCGCCTCGTCCTCGATCAGGTTGGTGTGCAGGATCTCGAAATGCCGCGCGGTCCCGTTTGCGTGGCGCAGCGTGCACTCGATCACCTCGGCCTCGCCCTCACGGTGGCCCGGACCATCGGCGAGCAGACGCATGAGACGGGTGTTCTCGCCAGGCACCAGCAGACGGTCGAACCTCGTCCCGAGCACGTCCTCGGGCTTGTACCCGAGCGCGTGCTCGATCGACGGGCTCTGGTAGATCACCATCGAGTTCGAGTCGAGCACCGTGATGAGATCGTGGGCGCGCTGGACCAGCGAGCGGAAGCGCGCTTCGCTGGCCGTGCGGTGGAGCTCCTCCGTCAGAGCGTTGCTCTCCAACGCAAGTGACACTTGGGTCGCGAGCCCCACCAGTCCGCTCTGGGCCGAAGAGGACACGCCAGATTCGCCCGCCACCAGCAACAGCGCGCGAGTCCGCCGGTCGCCGTGTAGCGGAAGCTCCACGACCAGCACTTCGGGGGCGTCGGCGGGGAGCCTGAGCGACGTTCGCTGGCGGTCGCCCAGCGGCCTGACCTCTCCGCCGTAGGAACTGACGGTTGCGAGCAGTAATCCGGCCGAGCCGGGGTCGATCGACCATCGCGAGATTGCGTCCGGAGACCCGGGCTCAGGGGCGACGACATCGACGAGGTCCTCCTCGATGAAGCACAGCCTGGCGACCGCCGACTCGTTGACCAGAGAAGGTACGGCGCTCAGCGCGGCGTCGTAGATCTGCTCGCGTGACGTGGCGGCGACGATCACGGCCGCGGCCGCGGCGAGAATCCGCTCACGCGCGATCGACCGTTCGCGCTGGCGGATCAGGCCTGCCATCCGCACGACGACCAGGGCGAACAGAATCGCCGACACGGTGATCGTGGCGATCAGGTCGACGTCGCCGCGCTGGATCTCCTTGACGATCTCAATCCCCGGCGCGATCAGTGTTGCCGCGGTCAGCAGCGCCAACCGCGTCCAGGTCAGCCGCGGCTGCCGGTCTCGCGCGGGGCGCTCGAGTTCGCGCATCGAAGGGTGAAGCGCGGCGGCGGCCCAGAAAACGTAATAGAAGATCCAACCGACGTCGAGGATGAGAAGCGAGTGGGTGTAAGCGTTGTCGAGCGTCACCACGCCGTACGCGAAGTCCGTCGCCAGCAGCGTGATGATGCTTAGGAGCATCAGATAGAAAGCCGGTTTGCGGGTGCCACTATCGACCGCGAGCCGGATCGCGGCCGCCAGCAGAAGGATGTCGCCGAGCGGATAGGCGATCGATACGAGCTTGGGGAGCAGCGGCAACGTGTTGTCGTGCACGTACGGCGCGATCAGCACGATGTACGAGACGAGCGAGAGCCCGAGCGTCATGATCAGCGCGTCGATCAGCCCGGCGCGGTCGCGCTCGGGGTTGCGGCGGCGAACGAGGAGCAGCAGGCCCGCCATCTGTACCGGATAGACGGCCAGGTAGACCGCGTCGCCGAACGACGGGAACGGAATGTTCGCGTGGAACAGGATCCGGTAGCTGTACGTGTAGACGTCGGCGAGCCAGTACAAGAAGAACCCGAGTGCGAACAGCCACCATGGGAGACGCGATTCGGGGCGGTTGCGTCTGATACCGACGATCACGGCCACCACACCGGAGAGACCGATGAGATTGATCACCGGCCCGCTGCCCTTGAACGGCGGGACGAGCCAGTAGAGGAAGGTGGCGAAGGAAGCGCCGATGAGGTACAGCTGCCAGAGTTGAAGCTGTCGCAGCTTCAGGCGCCTGATGGGCCGTCCGAGCTGCACGTCAGGCCGCCCGGACCTGTGCTTCGTCCGCCGCCCCCACCATCCGCAGCTCGCTCAGCGCGGCCAGTTCCTCGATCGCCGCGCACAGCGAATCGACCTCGGCGTCCGTGTTCGCCGCCGTCAGCTGGATCCGGAAGCCGACGTCCGCCTTCGGCACGAGCGGGAAGGCCGCGAGCGTCACGTACACCCCTCGGTCGAAGAGCATCCGCCCCACTGCGTCGATCCGTTCGTGATCTCGCAACGGGATCTCGACGATTGGGAAGCCGGAGCGGTTTGGCGTGTATACCCCAAGCGCGGCCAGGCAATCGAGGACGCGCCGGGTGTGTCCGTACAGGACGTCGCGCAGTTCATCGCCACGGCTGTCGTTGACGTCAAAGCCGGCCAGGACCGTCGCGAGCGAGGCGACGGGCGAGGGACCCGAGTAGAGATAGGGCGAGGCTGACACCTTCAGGAAATCCTTCAGCGCCGTCGGGCAGGCGATGAACGCCAGCAGCGACGAGTACGCCTTGGAAAACCCGGCGACAAGCACCAGGTTGTCGTAGGTCTCGCCGAAGTGGCGGACGATGCTGTTGCCGCGCGTGCCATACGGCGAGGTCTCGTCAGGGCTGCGCTCGCCGATCACGCCGAAGCCGTGGGCGTCGTCAACGTAGAGCAGCGCGCCGTGCTTGCGCGCAACCCTCGCGAACTCGACGAGATCGGGCGCGTTGCCGGTCATGCTGTTGACGCCGTCCAGGCAGACGAGGCGAACGGGGTCGCGCTCGGCCCGGAGCAGCTCTTCGAGATGACCGGCATCCTCGAACCGGAATCGCTTCACCGCCGCACCGCGAGCGCGCGCGATCTGGCAGCCGTCGTAGATCGTCTTGTGCGCGCGGGCGTCGATGAAGATCGTTCCCGACGCGGCGAGCAGCGGAATCACCGACATGTGGATGTGCGTGATCGTCGGCAGCACGAGCGCGTCCTCGCTGTCGAGCAGCGCCGCCAGGCGCGCTTCGATCTGCTCGTAGAGGACGGGGCTGCCCAGCAGTCGCGACCAGCTTGGGTGCGTTCCCCATGCCTCCAGATACTCCGGGATCGCCGCGATGATCTCGCGATCGAGGTCGAAGCCGAGATAGTTGCACGAGGCGAAATCGGCGAGCCAGTGATCGCCGACGCGGATCATCCGGCCGTCGACCTCGTCGATCACCGCATCCATCATCGGATGGAACGCGGTCAGCGTCGACAGATCGCGGCACATCTCCAGCCAGTGGTCCTGACCCGCGGTGGCGGATCCCATATGCGTAGCTCCAACCGATCGATCCGTCGAGCAACGGTCAGGTGGACCGAGCTCGCCCATTGCCTGCCAATATCGGGCGCGGCCGGCAATTTCTTGAGTCCGCCGGGGGATTTCAGACCGTCGAGCCGTGACCCGCTGTGCGCACATATGCTGTGCCCATGTCGGGGCGAGTCGTCGTCGTCGGGGGCGGAATCACCGGATGTTCCGTCGCTTACCACCTCGCGCTCGCGGGTCGGCGCGACGTGCTCGTGGTCGAGAAAGGAGAGCTGACGAGCGGCTCGACTCACCACGCCGCCGGGCTCGTGACCCAGTTCAACCCGTCGGCGACGATGATGCGGTTTCGCCGTTACAGCGTCTCGCTGTACAACCAGCTCGGGGTGTTCAACACCGTCGGCAGCGTCCGGATCGCATCGAGCCCGGACTCGTTGCGCGATCTGCAGCGCGCAGTGAGCCGCGCCCAGGCGCTCGGGCTGGATGCATCGCTGCTCGGGCCCGACGAGGTGCTCGAGCGGCTGCCGTTCGCGTCGCGCGACTCTCTACACGGAGGCGTCTGGATCGCCGAGGACGGGCATGTCGACCCCCACATCACGACCTACGCGGTCGCCGATGCCGCGCGCGCCCTCGGCTCCGAATTCCGGCTCCGCACCCGCGTGACGGGGATCGAGCTCGGGCGCCACCACGAGGTCCGCGCCGTCCTCACGACCGACGAGAGAATCGAGACCGACCACGTCGTGAACGCCGCCGGAGTGTGGGCACCCCAGGTCGCCGAAATGGTGGGAGCGCGTCTGCCGTCCGTCCCGGTCGACCACCAGCACGTCCTCATGCAGGCGGTCGCTGGCGCCGAGGTACCCCGCGGAAGTCCCTGCTTCCGCGACACCGACAACCTCGTCTACGGCAAGGACGAGGCGGGCGGGATGCTGATCGGCGGATACGAGCAGAACCCGACGGCGCGGTGGAGCGACGGCGTCCCGTGGGACCACGGCGCCAGCCCGGTCGAGTCCGACATGGACCGGTTCGCGCCGCTGCTCGAGGGCGCGATCAGGCGCTTCCCCTTCCTCGAGAACTCCGGCGTCATCCGCCTGCTCTGTCATCCGGACGCGATGACGCCCGACGGCAACCCACTGCTCGGACCGATGCCGGCGATCCCAGGCTTCTGGGTCGCCGCAGGCCTGTCGCTAAACGGATTCGGCGGCGCCGGCGGCATCGGGCGCGTGCTCGCGGAGTGGATCACCGAGGGTGAACCGGAGCTCGATGTGACCGCCTATCGAGCGTGGCGGTTCGGTGCCGCGTATCGGGACCCATGGTTCGCGCGCGCATGCGCGCGTGAGGCATACCGGTACTACTACCGACTGCGCTATCCGTTCGACGCAGACGAGTGGGGACGGGGACTGCGGTCGAGCCCGCTGCAGGTTCGGTTGCAGGAGCTCGGAGCCGTGTTCGGGACCAAGAACGGATGGGAGCGACCTGACCATTTCGAGCCGGGCAATCGCTGGCGTCGAAGCGGCGCCGATCAGCGACGGTTCGGCTGGGTGAGGCCGCCCTGGTTCGAGACGGTCGGAGGCGAGCACGAGGCGTTCCGCGAACGCGTCGGGATCATCGACATGACGTCGTTCGGCAAGATCGAGCTGATCGGGCCGGGCGCCCTCCCGCTGCTCGAGCGGGTCTGCGACAGCCGGATCGATCGGCAACCCGGGAGCGTGATCTACACGCAGTTCCTCAACCGCCACGGCGGGATCGTCGCCGACGTGACGGTGACACGGCTCGGCGAGGAACGGTTCCGGGTCATCACCGGAGCCGCGACCGTCGACGGCGATCGGGGCTGGCTGGAGCTGTGCCGGCGGCCAGAGGACGGTGCGGTCGAGATCCGCGACTGCAGCGACGAGCTCGCCGTGATCGGGATCTGGGGCCCGGCCTCGAGGACCGTGCTCGCTTTGTGCACCGAGGATGCCGTGTCGGATGATGCCCTCCCGTTCAGACACGCCCGAACCGTGGACGTCGGCGGCGCACCGGTCTTTGCCCAGCGGATCACGTACGTCGGCGAGCTCGGCTATGAGCTGTACGTCTCGCCGGAGTGGGCTGTCCAGGTGTGGGACCGGCTGATGGCCGCCGGCGCTTCGCACGGGGTCGCGCCCGGCGGCTATCGCGCGCTCGAGTCGCTCCGGCTCGAGAAGGGCTACCGCTACTTCGGGACAGACCTCACGTCGTCGGACACGCCATATGAGAGCGGGCTCGGGTTCTGCGTCGCGCTCGACAAGGGGGAATTCAATGGACGGGGGGCGCTCAGTGAGCCCGGCGCCACAGAGCCTTTCAGGCGACTCCGGACGCTGACCGTCGGCGACGAGGACTACCTGACGATCTACGGCGGCGAGGCGGTCCGCCACGATGGGACGATCGTGGGCCGCGTTCGCAGCTGCGGCTACGGGTACACGGTTCGGCGCAACGTGGCGCTCGCGACCGTGCCCGCCGACCTCGACGAGGGAGCCGACGTGACCGTTGACGTGTTCGGCGACGCGGCGCCCGCGCGGATCGAGCGAGACGTCCTCTATGACCCGGACGGAGAGCGGATCCGTGGCTGAGATCCGGGCCATCGTCCTCGATTTCAACGGAACGCTCGCCCAGGACGATCACCTCGTGGCGCCGCTGTACGTGAAGATGTTCGCTTCGCTCGGACTGCCCCTGACGGCCGAGGACTACCACCGGGAGTTCGCGGCGATGCCCGATCGCGACGTCGCGGAGCTCGCCCTTCGGAGAGCCGGGCTGCCGGTCGATGAGCGGCGCCGGGACGCGCTCGTGACGGCCAGGCTCGAGGGGTACCTCGCCGCGGTCGCCGACGAGCCCCCGGTCGCCGAGCACGCGCTCGACTTCGTCCGGGCAGCCGCTGGCCGGGTCGAGCTCGCCATCACCTCGGGGGCGTTTCGGCGCGAGATCGAGCACGTCCTGTCGGCCGCGGGCGTCCGGGACCACTTCAGGGCCGTCGTCTCGATCGACGACGTCGCCAACGGGAAACCCGATCCCGAGGGGTTCAGCCGTGCCCTCGCCGAGGTGAACGCGGTCACCGGCGCTGAGCCGCCGATCGAACCCCGGCAGACGGTCGCCGTCGAGGACGCGACCGAGGGCGCGCAGGCCGCGCGGGCGGCCGGGATGCGGGTGGCAGCGATCCGTGGGCTCGGCTACGACCCGACCAGCGGCTACGCGGACGTGGTCGTCGAACGCCTGGACCGGGCGGCGCTGGCGCAGATTCTCGCGATCGGATCGATGGAGGAGAGGAGCTGAGGACGATGGACGAGGAGCTGGAGCGTGTCTGCGATCAGGTGCCGGAGCTCGCCGACCCCGACCGGCGCGCGGAACCGATCTCGGGCGGGATGACCAACCGCAACTACCGCGTCACCACGAACGCCGGCGCTTACGTCGTCCGGATCAGCGTCCGCGAGACCGGCGAGCTCGGGATCGATCGCGACAACGAACACCACAACTCGGTGCTCGCCGCTGCCGCCGGCGTGGGGGCGCCGGTTCTCGCCCGGGTTCTCGAGCCCGAGGCGCTCGTCGTCGGCTTCGTCGAAGGTGGGACGTTGTCGCCTCCCGACTTCGAAGACCCCCGGCGCGTGTCCGGGCTCGCCGCTGCGCTGAGACGGCTGCACGCGGCGCCACCGTTCGCCCGCGACTTCGACATGGTCCACGTCCAGGAGCGCTACCACGGCATCGTGGTACGGAATGGTTATCCGCTGCCGGCCGACTACGCACGGTACGCGGAGCGGGCGCGAATGATGGGCGAGGTATTGACACGCACGCGCGAGCGCACCGCGCCGTGCCACAACGATCTGATGCCCGGCAACTTCATCGAGACCGATGGTCCGGGGAGTCACGTCTGGGTCGTCGACTACGAGTACTCGGGCAACAACGATCCCTGCTACGACCTCGGAGACGCGATCAACGAGCTCGAGCTCGATCCCGACCAGGCGGAGCAGCTGGTGACCGAGTACCACGGCGGCCCGCGACCGCGAGAGCTCGCGCGGGCGAGGCTGTGGTCGCTGATGTCGAAGTACGGCTGGAGCCTGTGGGGCTCGATTCGAGTCGGGACGACCGGCGATCCCGAGATCCGCGAGTGGGCGGTGGCGCTGTGGTCACGGGCCGTCAACGAGTTCGAGTCGCCGGAGTTCGAGGCTCTGCTGGAGCGGGCGTCGGGCTAAAGGACCAGCCCGAAGTCGATCTCGCGGCCGCGGCTCGCGCGGGTGCGGAAACCCAACCGCCGCAGCAGCGACCGCGCCGGCCAGTTCTCCCACAGCGTGGTCGCGGTGAGGAGCGCCACCTCGTTCGCGCGGGCGCGCTGGACCGTGATCTCCGTGAGCGCGGTCCCGATGCCCTTGTTCTGGAGCTCGTCCGCGACCTCGACGGCCAACTCCGCCACTCCGACCTGACCCGGCACCTGCACATAACGCGCGACCCCGACGATCGAGCCGTCACGCTCATCGACCGCGGCGATCGCCTCGTGACGGACGTGGTCGATGTCGGTCAGGTACGTGAGCTCACGACCCGTCAGTTCGGGTTTCTCAAAGAGGTAGCGCCGATGACGCGACGCCGGGCTGAGCCGGTGGAACAACGCGGCGAGACCGTCGCGGTCCTCGTGGCCGAGCGGCCGGAGCCGGAGGAGCGTGCCGTCGGCGAGTGCGCGTCTCATGTCGCCTAAGACGCGAGCGACACGCGAACCCTTCCAGGAAGGATCGCCATGCCAGCTACGTCCCGATTCATGGATGCTCAACTTCGTCCGAAATTTGATGTCTCTTCCGAGGCGACGGCGGATGGCGCGCCATCCCGCGCCGACGTTCGTGTTCGCGGATCTCGTCGGGTTCACCGCGCTCACCGAGCGGTGCGGCGACGAGACGGCGGCCCGGGTCGCACACGAGTTCCGCCGCACGATGTCCGCGCTCAGCCGGGAGCACGGCGCGTGGCACGTCAAGTCGCTGGGTGACGGCGCCATGATCTGGGCCCCGGACGCGGCGAAGGCGGTCGCGCTCGCCGCGCGCGCGCTCGAGGAGGTCGGTACGAGGACCGACCTGCTGCCGGTCCGCGTCGGCGCCCACACGGGCCCGGCGGTCATGCGGGGCGGCGACTGGTATGGCAACACAGTCAACGTCGCGGCGCGCCTCGCGGACCAGGCCGAACCGAACGAAGCGCTGATCAGCTACACGACCCACTCGGCCGCGCAGCACGACTCGCCGCTGCGGTCGAGCAACGAGTTCTCGCTGCACGGGGTCGAGCACCCGGTGGTCGCCTGGCGGCTCAGCCGCCCTCCCTTATAACCAGCCGCGGACAATCAGGGACGGTTCAGGGAATCTCCTGATACCGGACTTGCGCCAGCGCCGTCAACCTGACGACATGGCGACTTTCGTCCTCACGCACAAGCACAAGCCGGAGGAGTGCGCGATCGCGGTCGCCGCGTGGAAGGGCTTCGCCAGTCCGCTGCGCCACGGACGGCCGTTGGGCTCGTGCGCGAGGGGCGGCCACTGCCTGTGGTGGACCGTGGAGGCCGCCAGCGCACAGGCGGCGCTGTCGCTCCTGCCGCATTACGTCGCGCAGCGGACCGTTGCCGAGGAGGTCCGCGAGGTGCCCCTGCCATGAGACTCCTCGAGGACTCTGCCAGGCGCGATTCGCCGCGCCTACTAGATCGGAACGGTCTCTCGGACCACATCGACCAGCTCTACCGCGCGGCATGGGCGCTGTGCGGATCGCGACACGACGCCGAGGACCTGGTGCAGGAGACGTTCGTCAACGTCCTCAAGCGTCCGCGTTTGCTGCACAACGACAACGAGATCGGCTACCTGATGCGGGCGCTCCGGAACACGCATGCCAGCTGGTACCGCAGCAACGCCCGCCGGCGAGCCGACCGGCAGCTGCTGGAGGATGACGCGCCCGCCAGCCCCGACATCGACTTCAGCTCGCACGAGGTGATGGAGGCCATCGCCAGCGCCCCCTCGCAGTACCGCGACGCCGTGATCGCCGTGGACCTCCTGGGCCTTTCATACCGAGAGGCAGCGCGATCCCTGCGGACTCGGGAGGCGACGGTCACATCCCGCCTTCACCGGGGCCGCCAGCACGTCGCCCGCGCGCTCAGCCTCGACTAGTTGGACTCGGTCGCCGTCACCGTCACGGCATGCGCCTCGACGCTGGCACCCTCGCCGGCCATCACCGCGGCCAGCGCGCCGCGCGAGCGCACTCCGAGCTTGTCGTAGATATGCCCGAGGTGGGTCTCGATGGTCTTTTCGCTCACGAACAGGGCCTGGGCGACATCGCGGTTTCGCTGGCCCGACGCGACCAGCGTCGCGACCTCTCGCTCCCGCGCGCTCAGTGCGTCGATGCCCGATCCGGCGGCGACCCGTCGCCGACGACGTGGCGCACGACGGCCGAGCCGACGCAACTCGAACGCCGCCGCGTCGGCTTCGCGCCGAGCGCCCAGCATGTACAGCGTCCGCTCGGCGCGCTCGAGCTCGGCGATCGCCCGCTTGGTCTCGCCGCTGGCTCCGAGCGCGGTTCCGATCACCGCACGGGCACGGGCGGCGAGCAGCGGATTGCCGGCCGTATCGGCCAACGGGATGACCTCCGTGGCCACGACGATGGCGCCGCGCGCGTCGCCCCGCGCGAGCAGCACGGCTCCACGCACGTTCAGCGCGGTCGCGATCCGCTGCGGTAGCGCGGTCGCCCTCGCACGCGCCTCGGCGGTCGCCGCCACCTCCGCCGCGGCGTCCAGATCGCCGAGTGCGAGCTGGGTCCGGATCAGCAGCTCCCAGCCGTGTCCGCCACGGAGGTCGAGCAGCCTCTGATCGGGACCGGCCTCGAACTCCGCCAGCTCGGCTCGGGCCGCCTCTGCGTCGCCCGCCGCGTGCAGAGCAGCGGCGAGATGGAGCCGCGACAGGCTCGAAAAGTAGTTCATGGCGACTGAGTCCGACCGCGCCATCGCCTCCCGGGCGCTCGCCAGCGCTCGCGTCGTGTCGCCCGCGCACGAGCACACCATCGCGTCCGCCCACAGGGCCCAGACCGTGAACTGGTGGTTTCCGGTCAGCACCGCGGCATCGGTCGCCGTCTCCGCGACCGCCATCGCCTCCGTGATCCGTCCTTTCATGAACAGCGCGTTCGTCTGGAGCACGAGCTGGCCTGGGATGTACGGCCCCTGGCCGGTCATCTCCGCCAGGCGGAGCCCACGGGTCGCGCACTCGAGCGCGATGTCGGTCTGCTCGAGCAGGGCTGCGGCTTGCGCCACATAGCCGGCGACGTCGATGTACTCGGCCAGCTGTCCATCGGAGATTGCGTCGATGGCCGCCTTCGCCTCGCGAAGCTCCACGAGTCCGTCCGCGGGTCGGTTCAGCGACGTGCTCGAGACGCTGCACAGCGCCGCGGCCCAGCCCGTGACCAGCTGCTCGTCGCGTCTGCGGGCGACCGCCAGCACGCCCTGGGCTAGGTCGGACATCTCCGCGAACTCACCGCGCCAGTAGTGGTCGAGCGCGAGCTCGAGTGTCAGGCACAAAGCTTCTGGGCTCTCCGCCGGCAGCGCCTCGAGCATCTCGGACACCAGCGCGCGTGACTCGAGCGGACGGCCGCTCATCCGCCGGGCGAAGACGATCTTCGTGACGAGCTCTGCGCGCTCGACGACGCGCTCTTCTGCCAGCAGCGCGCTGGCCTCGTCCAGCACCTCGAGCGCCCGGTCATAGGCGCCGGCGTAGGTCAGCGCACTCGCCGCCTCCGCCAGCAGCGACAGGCGCCGGTCGCCGCCGTCCTGCCCGGGCAGTAGCCGGGTGGCGGCGAGCAGCCACCGCCCCGCCGTCTCCGGGGCTCGCGGCGCGGCATCGCGACCGGCCTGCAGCAGCAACGCGATCGCCTGCTCGTCGCCGGCGGTCGCGGAGTTCTCGACGTGGTGGGCGAGGGCGTTGGCGGGAGCATGGGCCGCGGCCAGCGCCATCGAGGCCCGCGAATGTGCCCCGATCCGCCACCCGTATGGCATCGCGTCGTACACGGCGCGGCGGACGATCGGATGGCGGAATCGAAAGCGGCGGGGCACGTCCGTGGGCCTGATGAAGTCGAGCCGGAGGAGCACGTCCAGCGAGTCGAGCACGGCGGGCACGTCACGATCGGCGATCGCGGCGATCAGCTCGGGTTCGAACGGATCGCCCGCAACCGCGGCCGCTTGCAGCGCGAGCCGAGTCGGCGCGGAGACCGCGAGCAGTTCCTCTTCGATCGCGGCGATGACCGCGCGCGGCACGGCTTCGGGCAACGGCTCGGGACCCGGAGTCTCCTGGACTCGCGTCGCGTGGCCGGTCCGCGCCAGCTGTTCCATGTAGAAGGGATTGCCGCCGCTTTCGCGATACAGCTTTGCGCGCGTCCCCTCGTCGACGCGTGCGCCGATCAGCCGCTTGGCCTCCTTCGGGCTGAGCGGCGCGAGCTCCAAGCTGGTCCCGAAGCCGCCACGCGCAGTGCCCTCGAGGGCGGCGACGAGACGAGTGGGCGCATGGCGATACGCGACCGCCATCAGCAGCGGCCCGCGGAACCGCCGGAGAAGGTGCGTCATCACCTCGATCGACGCCGCGTCCGCCCAGTGGACGTCATCGAGCGCGAGCAGCATCGCCTGGCGCCTGGTCAGCCGCTCGAGCACGCTTCTGATCGCGTAGTGCAGCCGGTAGCGCTCTGCGCCCTCGCCCGGTCGGCGAACGGCCGGTTCCTCCGCCCGCGGGAGAGAGGGAAAGATCGACGCGAGCTCCGACAGCACGTCCTCGTCGAGCACGCGGAGCGTCGCGGGGTCGAGCGAGCCGAGGAAATCGTTGAGCGCGTCGACGATCAAGCCGAACGGGATGTCGCGCTCAAACTCGGCCGCGCGCCCATCCAGCACCAGGTAGCCGCGGGCTTCGCCCCTGCGGCACAGCTCGTCGAGCAGGCGCGACTTCCCGATCCCCGGTTCACCGATGATCTGGACGAACCAGGGCTCTGACCCCACGACCCGATCGAGCGCTCGTTCGAGTTCGGCAAGCTGGTCGGCACGGCCGACTAGCCCACGAACCTCATCTGCGTCCATCTTGACTCCCCAGAAAGCTCGAACGGAGGGTACTGGGTACCGGGCCGCGCTGCACGAACGGATCGCGTTGGAAGGATCGGCGAGGGGCGCGCGTCTCTGGCCGTACGCGAATCCGTAAGAGCAATGAGGAGGTACTGATGTCGACCCACGCTGACTACGTTCGAAGACTCGTCCGGTTATCCGCCGTCGCCGGCGCCAGCCTCGGTGGGTTCCTTGCCTTTGGGGCGGCCCCCGCTCTGGCGTCGTACACGGCGCAGGTACAGAACGGGACGCTCCAGATCACCGGCAACCGCGACAGCGACAAGCTCGCGCTGCGCCTGGCGCCCGGCGACCCCAACACTCTCCAGGTCGATGTGGGCGACGACGGGACTGCCGACTTCAATTTCGATCGCAGCACGTTCACGGCGATCAACGTCCAGGCCCGCGGCGGCGATGACGAGATCCGAATCGATGACAGCTTCGGCTCGTTTGCCGATGACGCGGTCACGCTCGATGGTGGGTCCGGCGATGACACCCTAATCGGCGGCGACGGCAACGACACCCTGATCGGCGGACCCGGCGACGACCAGTGATCGGCGGGCGCGGTACTGACACCGCGCTGCTCGGAGGCGGCGACGACACCTTCGTCTGGAACCCCGGCGACGCCAGCGACACCATCGAGGGCCAGGGCGGCCACGACACCCTCCAGTTCAACGGGTCAAACGCAGCCGAGAACATGGACGTCTCCGCCAACGGCACCCGCGTGCGGTTCTTCCGCGACGTCGCCAACGTCACCGAGGACATGAACGGAATCGAGAACCTCAACGTCAACGCGCTCGGGAGCGCCGACACTATCCACGTCGGCGACCTCACCGGCACGGACCTCAAGACCGCCAACGTCGACCTCAGCTCACCGCCCGGCAGCGGCACCGGCGACGGCGCAGCCGACACCGTGATCGCCGACGGCACCAACGGCCCCGACCACGTCCAGGTCGGAACCGTCTTGGGCAGCGTCCTCGTCTCCGGCCTGCACACTCAGCTGCAGATCGCCGGGAGCGAGGTCGCGAACGACACGCTGAAGGTCAACACCCTCGGGGGTAGGGACCGCGTAACCGTCGCACCGGAGGTCAGTCAGCTGATCAATCCGGTCGTCGATCTGGGCGCGGACCAATAAGTGGGGGCAACGGAGGGCGTCGTCGCTTAGCCCCGCGGCGACGCCCTCTCCTTTTCCGCCCCTAGTGCTGGATGAACCATTCGATCGATGGCGCGACGAGGTGCGTGAGGCCGAGCGCCAGCGCGCCTCCGACGATCCCGTTACCGGCGAGGTTGTGAGCCGCCCGATTCAGCCCGGCCTTCAGCGCACGGTCGATCGTCTGCTGGCTCCACTGGATTCGCTTCGTGCCCGCCGACGGAACGAACGACAGGACGAGTTCCTCGCGGGTCGTGTGTAGCTCGCACGCGGCACCGTCCAGCGTAGCCCGAGCGAATCGCTCCACGACGCCGTTGATGCCTCCTCCAGAAGGGCCGGCCGACGCCGTGCACGGATCGGCGAGGCGCGGCTGACCGTAGGAGCTCGCGCCGAGCGCGAACTCGAGCGCGATCAGCGCCACCGCCGCCACCCCGAGCGCCGCGAGCACGAACCGTCCGCTGCGGGTCGTCATCGGGGCGCGCTCCGGCGGGCGATGAAGATCGGGACGAGCGCGAGCGCCGCCAGCGACGCACACAGCGCGAGCGCACGGCGGAAGCTGCGCGTGAGAGCATCCTTGAGCGCTCCCTCCAGCGAGTCGCGGGTCTGGCGGAGAACGGCATCGTGTGCCGCGCCGCGCTTGTTGAACGGCGCCGCGAGGTCGGGCATCGTGCCCTTGGGCGTGTGCTCGAGCGCGGTGCGGAGGTCGAGGACGATCGGCACCTCCTGGCGGATCGGGATGTCCGCGCTCAGGAGCACCTTGGCGCCACCGAGCAGCGCGTTCCTGGCGCCGGTCTCCAGGTCGCTCGAGAGCACGGGCGCTACGAGCACCAGGGCGAGCACCAGGCCGACGTGCCGCGCCCCGATCGTCACGGTCCCGTCGCGGACGAGCCCGTCGTCCGCAGTGACGGCGCGGCGAGTGAGCACCGGGACCGCGAGCCCCATCCCCGCCCCGCACAGCCCGAGCGCGACGATCACGATCGGGATGCTCGTGGCGGGCAGCAGCGCCAGCGCGACCAGTCCGCCCGCCAGCAGCGCCGCTCCGGCGCCGGCGGCCGTCCACGCCGAGAGCTCGCCGGTCAGCCGATGGGCGGCGAGCGCTGCGACCGGCAGCGCACTCACGACGGCGGCGCCCGCGATCGGCGACAGCCCCCAGATTGAGACCAGCAGCAGGACGGCGAGGAACAGTGCGCCCACGAGCGCGCCGAACAGCAGCGCGAGTCCGACGTTGGGCGCAATTCGCTTCCTCGCGCCCGTGTCTCCCTTCGGATGGGAGTGCGACTCGAAGGCAGCCAAGAGCGCCACGAGCGCGACCGGCGCCTGGAAGACGAAGATCGCGCGCCAGTCGAAGAGCTGGGTGAGGATCCCGCCGAGCGCCGGCCCGAGCGCCGCGCCGAACGTCCCCGCCGCGATCCACGTGGCCACGCCGCGGGCTCGGGACCCGGTGAGCACCGAGAGGAGCGCGAGGGTGCCGGCGAGCAGCATCGCCGCCCCGGCGCCCTGTACGCACCGAAATACGATCAGCGCCGGAAGGCTCCACGACACGGCGGCTCCGACGGAGCCGGCGCAGAACAGGACGAGCCCTCCCCGGCTCAGGTTGCCGACGTCCGCGCGCCTGATCACCGGGATCAAGACGAACGCGCAGACGGCGAGGACGAGGTTGTACGAGGTGATCACCCACGAGATGCCGACGATCGACGTCGCGAACCGCGAATACAGATCGGGCAGCGCGAGCACCACGATCGACGAGTCGGCGAACGCCACCGCGACCGCCGCGGCGACCGCGATCGTCAGCAGCCGCCTGGGCTGATCCCCAAGCACGTTGCAATTATCCAACCGCACGCCGTATGGCCCCCGTTTGGGGGCGATGCGAGAATTGGATCGGGAGAACGAGAGACGACGTCGCCAACGAGCACCGGGGCGCCTCACGATCCAATGGCCGCGCGCAAGGTAATAACCGCGCTGTTCTGCGATCTCGTCGGATCGACCGCGCTCGGCGAGGCGCTCGATCCGGAGGCGTTGCACGACGTACTGGGTCGTTGTTTCGAGGAGATCCGGACGACGATCGAGCGCCACGGCGGCACCGTCCAGAAGTACGCCGGCGACGCGGTGCTCGCCGTCTTCGGGATCCCGCGCGTGCACGAGGACGACGCGCTGCGCGCCGTTCGGGCGGCCGATGAGATCAGCCGGCGGTTGCCGAGGGTCGCGGAGGAGCTCGGCCTGTCGTTGCGCTTCCGCACCGGACTGAACACGGGCCTGGTGCTGACGGATGAGGGCAGGACGCTCGCGATGGGTGACGCGGTCAACGTGGCGTCGCGGCTCGAGCAGGCGGCGCAGCCCGGCGAGATCCTGCTCGGCTCCGAGACCCTCGGCCTGGTCCGCAATGCGGTTGAGGTCGAGGCACTCGAACCGCTCACGCTGAAGGGCAAGGCGGACCCGGTCCAGGCGTTCCGACTGCTCCGACTCGATCCGGTCGCCCCCGGGCTCTCGCCCCGAAACGACTTCTCGCTCGTCGATCGGGAGTTCGAGCTCCGTCTCCTGCGGGCGGCGTGGGATCGCACCGTCGACGGATCCCGCTGTCAGCTGTTCACGTTGCTGGGCACGGCCGGAGTCGGCAAGTCGCGACTCGTCGATGAGCTGCTCGCACAGCTGGCCGAGTCAGCGACGATCCTCCGCGGCCGGTGCTTGCACTATGGCGAGGGCATCACCTTCTGGCCGATCGCCGAGGCGCTGGCGCCGCTCGGCGAGAGCAGCCAATCGATTCGCGACCGTCTCGCGAGCGGCGGCGCCGCAACGCCCGGGGAGCTCTTCTGGGAGGTCCGGCGCTACCTGGAGGCGCTCGCCGAGCACCGCCCGGTGGTCCTCCACGTCGACGATCTGCACTGGGCGGAGACGATGTTGATCGACCTGCTCAACCACATCGTCGACCTCTCGCAGAGCACGCCGATCCTCGTGCTGTGCGCCGCACGGCCGGAGCTCCTCGAGGAACATCCGGGGTGGGGCGGCGGCAAGCGGGCCGCGACCACGGTGATGCTCGAGCCGCTCGGAAATGCCGAATGCCGGGAGCTCCTCGAGCAGCTTGGGGACGAGCTCAGCCGGCAGGCCCGCGAGCGGGTGATCGAGACGAGCGAGGGGAATCCGTTATTCCTTCGCGAGATGGCGGTGCTCGCGCGCGAGGGAGGCGAGCTCGACATCCCGCCCACGATCCAGGCACTGCTCGCCGAGAGGCTCGAGCGACTGCCCGTGGAGGAGCGGGTGCTGTTGGAGCGCGGCGCGATAGAAGGTCAGGTATTCCACCGTTCCGCGGTGTCGGCGCTGGCCGATAGCGACTCGACGACGGACGTCGAGCTGCCACTGGCCGATCTGGTCCGCAAGGATCTGATTCAGCCACACGAGGCGAACGTGGCGGGAGACGAGGCCTTCCGTTTCCGCCACCTGCTGATCCGCGATGCCGCCTACGAGCGACTGCCCAAGGCGACCCGTGCGGATCTCCACGAGCGCTACGCCCACTGGCTCGAGGACACGGCGGTCGACTTCCTCGAGGTCGACGAGATCGCGGGCTGGCATCTCGAGCAGGCGATACGCCACGAACGCGAGCTCCGCCGCGACGTCGATCCACGGCTGATGCGAGACGCTGCCCAGCATCTGTACGCCGCGGGTCGGCGCGCGAGCGATCGCAGTGACCTCGTGGCGGCGAGGAACTTCCTGGACCGGGCGCTCTCGCTGGCGCCGGAGGGCGATCAGCTCCGCCGGCGGATCGGCGTCGCGCTCGCCGAGCAGCTGATCGAAGCGGGCGATCTCGTGCGCGCCGACGAGCTGCTGGTGGCCGCCGAACGCGATCACGCGGACAGCGCGCAGGCCTCGCTCACCCGCCTCGAGTGGTTGGTGTACTCGCAGCCAGCCGAGGCAAACCAGTCGATCGAGTCGACCCTTCCCCGGATGCTCGAGGAGCTGGCGCGCGCGCATGATGATCGCGGCCTCGCCAAGGCGCACATGCTGGCTTTCTGGCAGCGTTGGACCGCGAGTCAGGCGATCCCGGCGGCCGAGCAGGTCCGGCTCGCCGCCCAGCATGCCCGCGCCGCCGGGGACATCGGCCTGTGGTCGCGGGCGCTCGGGTGGTATGTGGCGACGCTCATCTACGGGCCGCAGGATGCCGGGACGATCGCCGCCGAGCTCGACGCGATCGAGCGAGAGGAGCCGGGGCCATACCTGACCGCGTTCATCGATCTCGGGCGAGGCGAGGTGGCGCGACTCGGCGGACGGTTCGACGAGGCGCGGGCCATCACGGGACGCGCGCTCGACGGCTTCCGGTCACTCGGCGCGCACGCGATGGCGGCCACCGGGGAGCAGTTCCGGGCCTGGATCGAGCTGTCCGCAGGAGAAGCCCGGGCCGCGGTCGCCGCGCTGCTGCGAGCCGACGCAATCCTCGCCGAATCCGGCGAGCGGTCGTTGCGCTCGACGACCCAGGCGCTCCTGGCGCGGGCCTATGCGCTGGTCGGCGACCCCGACTCCGCCCGGACCGCGATCGATCTCGCCGAGGAGCTCGGCGCCCCACAGGAGACCGTCAACTACGCCATTACCCACGACGTCCGTGCCCGGCTGGCGCTCGCGGGCGGCGAGCTCGCAGCGGCCGAGCGTTGGGCGCGGAGCGCCGTCGAGCACGCGCTCGCGACCGACTTCGTCGAGCTGCAGGCCGAGGCCAGACTCGGATTGGGGCGCGTGCTCGGGGCGCTCGGGCGCACCGCCGACGCGAGCTCCGAGGCGACGCTCGCGGCGGAGCTGTTCAGCGCCAAGGGCGACCAGCCTGGCGAGGCCGCGGCGCGCGATCTGCTGAGTGACTAGAACAGGTGGTGGCTACAGAACAGGTGGACGATGTTCGTGTCTTCCGGCTGCAGAGGAGGGCACGAAGGCAGCACCAGGTGGATTTCGTCGTCCGTGTTCTGGTGCACGACCACGGTCACGCCCTCCGGAATCTTTATCCCGGCTTCGCGGAGGACCCGGTCGGGGTCGTCGATCAGCTCCTGGCGAAACTCCTTGTCGTCCGCCGCCCTGGCGGCGAGCTGCTGCAGGATCTCAAAGCCCCTGACTTGTTCGGGGTCAGTCACGATCTCCTCCTCGACACGGCGTTGTCAACTTCGAAGCGCGAGAGCCAGCCCTCGAGCTCCGCATTGGACGGGACCTGGTCGGGTGACCAGGCACAGCAGATCTGAGTGGTTCGGTAGCAACCGACGCCGATTGCGGTTCGGTCGGCAGCGGGCAGGCCGGTGAAGAAAGCGACCGCCTCGTTGACGTGCTCGGTGTCGAGCTCGTTTACGTGCGCACGGATGCCCGACGCCGCCTCGACCCCAGCCGGGAGGACCGCGTCCAACCGGGCTAGCCAAGCCTGGTCGAGGTTGAGGACCCTGCGCTCGAGCGCGTACGCGTACCCCAGGAACTCGAGCGGCGCGTCCCCATAGACGCAGTCCCGCGCGTAGACGAGTCCCGCGGTGACCGTCGCCGCCGGCGGGATGTGTCGGACGGCTTCTTCACCGTGGTAGCCCAGTGCCATGAGATCGTCGATTGCGAATTGATCGTGGCCGCGCTCGTCGGCCAATTTCTGCCTCGCAAACCGTCCCAGGTCGGGACGTTCGTCGTGTTCGAACCGGTCGATCAGATCGGGGAGGAGCGCCACGCTGTAGTGAGCACAGTGCCACTGGCTGACGAGGTTCCATGCCCAGCGCAGACCGGTGAGCGGAGGCTCTTCGATTGTCGGCGCCGCACGCTCGGCGGCGATGATGGCGCCGTCGAGGAGGTGACGCGTTGTCTGCACCGTCGCCGGGTGACCGTCGGGCATCGGTGCCATGAACCCGAGCGCCCCGAATGTGGCCAGCTCTGGCTGCTGGATCCAGGCCCCGTCGCTCGAGGCGACCAAGACCCCATCGGCCCCAAGGTGCGCCCACTGCACCGACATTGAGGCAACCCTAGGGTCCGGGCGGGCCGAGGTCAAGGCGAAGTCAACCTTGGTACGCGCAGCCCAAAGAACCGACGGGGGATGGCCTACTCCGCCTGCCGATTCCCCGCTGGCGCGCAGCTATCCGTGTGCATCTGCGGGCACGGATAGGCGACGCGTTGACGGTAGTCAAACCGGAGGTGCCCGACGGGTGCTAGGCGGCACACTTCGCTCCCTCGAGTGACTCTGGAGGAACTGGGCCTGTCTCTGTTGTTCATCACTCACGACCTCGGCGTCGATCGCCCGAGCACGCGCCCTGCCCACGCGGCGCTCGCTGACCTTCTCCCCCGCCGCGATCAACTCAGCCACCGTCTCGTGTCCAAACGGTCTGACTTGGCGAGGGCTGTTATCTCATGTGATGCGTCTGTTATCGCGAGTCCCGAGAGTCATGCGCGCAAGGATGGGTCCCCCAAGACGGTTAGGAGCCGTGGGATCGCGTCTTCCCACTCGTACGTCCCACGCAACGAGTCGGTATCACCGTGGGGGCGGCGCAACCACGGCTCCTAGCCACAATCGACCGCCGCGGCGCCGGCTTCTATCGCGTGTTTGCGAGTACCCGGATGACGGCGCTTCTGGCGCTCGGCGCTGCGCGAACCGGGATGCGGCAGGTAAGAGGAGTCGTCACCGTGGATGACGTCACTGTCACCGATCCGGTCGTACTGCTCCGAGGGGACGAGCCCCCGATCGCCGAGGCTTGCTCCGCTGCTCGACTCATGTCGCCTGACGACCGGCGACCAGTCCTGACCTTGGCCGTAACGTGCCTCAAGGATGCATCCTGTCGCAGGATTTGTGTGTGCAGAACTTTGAGCCCGGGCCCGGGCTCCAATCCAAGCTGTTCGGCAAGTTGACGGCGGATCCGTTGGTAGACCTCCAGCGCGTCTGCGTGTCCCTCGCAGCGATACAGCGCGAGCATGAGCTGGGCGGCAAATCGCTCGCGGGTTGGATGCGCTGGCAGCAGCCGCTCGAGCTCGCCGATCAGCCGTCGGTGCCTTCCAAGCTGGAGATCGGCATCGATCCGCGCCTCCAGCGCGACAAGCCGGAGCTCTTCCAACCGGCGGATCTCGCCGTGGGCGAAATCCTCGAAGGCGACGTCCGCCAACGGAGCTCCGCGCCATAGAGCCAGTGCCCTGGCCAGCACCTCCGTAGCGACGCGAGGCTCGCCCGACTGCGCAGCGTCAATCCCGTGCTGCACACGGTCGGCGAACATCTCGGCATCAAGTTGGTCCTGCTCGATCGACAGCAGGTAGCCGCCGCGGACGGTCCGCAAAGGCGACCCCGCGGGACCGTCGAGCGGCGCAAGCGATCGGCGCAACCTCGCCACCGCCATCGAGAGGCGATTATCGGAGGCCGAGCGAGCCGGCCCCCAGACGGCGTCGGTGAGAGCATCGCTCGAGACCGCCCGATTGGCGTGAAGGAGTAAAAAGGCCAACACCGCAACCTGCCGCGCGCCGCCAGTAGCCAGTTGGCGGCCATCGCTCCAAGCTTCGATCGGCCCGAGAATCCGAAAGCTGCTCATCTCACTGGTCCGCGTTGGATACGGATTCGAGGCCGCGTCCATCACATGGTTATTCGCGACAGTGAGAGTCATCTACATCCCCAAGACGAAAACGGGTCCCGGGAGGAGTGTCGCCAGCCAGGGCGCCGCTGCGCATCGGCCGGCGGGGTTGCGACTTTTGCCGCCTGGGGGCTTAGGAAATGACCGTTAGGCCCTCAGAGCCGTGCTCGCCTGGCGCGCGGAGCTGTCCGGCGAGCGCGTCGGCCAACTGGGCGCGCCGGGTGATACCGAGCTTGCGATAGGTCCGATTCAGATGCGCCTTGGTGGTCATGGTCGTGATGAATAGCGCCTGCGCGATCCCACGGTTGGTCAGGCCCTCGGCGGCAAGTTTCGCCACTCGCAGTTCAGCTGCGGTCAGGGCGTCACGCCCGGTGATCGCGTCGCGTCTGGGCTTGGCACCCGCCGCGACGAGCTCGGATCGGGCCCGCGCGCTGATTCGCCTCGCTCCGAGGTGGTGGGCGAGATCCAGTCCGCGCTCGAGCTGAACCCGCGCATCAACCCGGCGCCCCGCGCGGCGTAGGGAAGCGCCAAAGTCGGTCAGCGAACGGGCCAGCTCGAGTGGCGATTCTGAGCGCTCCAGCGATTGGACGGACTCCGACAGAAGCGCGAGCCCCGCGTCGCTGTGCTCGAGCAGTCCCGCTACGCGCAGCGAGACGCCAAGCACTCGAGGGCGAGCGAAAGCCCGCGCAAGCTCGAGCTGCTCGGTGGCGATCCGGCGCGCCTCGCCAGTATCGCCGAGCGCCTCGTAGACGCGCACCGCATCGACGCGCCAAGGCGCGTCGCCCAGCATCACCAATCCCAGCCGCTTGCAACGCCGCCCGGCCTCAAGCAGGTCATCGAGAGCCTCCTCGAGACGTCCCTGAGCGCGACGCAGCCGGCCCCGCGCGGCGAGGAACCGGGCGACGTCGACGGAGAACGAAGCCCGAGGATCAGCGGACAGCTTCATGGCCTCCTCGGCGTCGTCCAGAGCGTCGCGCTCGATCAGCACCCGCACCAGCACGCCCACCGCGTGCACACGACGCATCCCGTCGGCGCGTTCGAGCGTCCAGCGTGCGTCGGCCTCGGCATCGGCCAACGCGCCCGTATCAAACGACGCCCACGCTCGCCAGACTGAGATCCCAACCGTCTCCTGTATCGCGCTATCGCCCCGCGCGCGTGCGAGGAGGTCGTCGCACAGTTGGCGGAGCTCGCGATAGCGCTCCACCAATGTCAAGGTGATTATCAGCGGTAGGCCGATGCCCAGCGGCGGCGGATACGGCCTGGAGGCCAGCGCCCGCTCCGCCAGGACCTGGGCCTCCGAGGACCGGTTGGCACGGGCCGCGTACAGAGCTAGCCCGACCAGCAAGTGCACAGGTGGATCGGCGAGCTTCCACAATCCGTCCCTCAGCGACTCTGCAAGCTCCATCGCCGCGGGCGCCGTGCGCTCGCTGCGCATTCCAATGCGGGCGATCCTGGCATCGAGGCTGATCGCCAGCCCCGGGTCGACGTCTCCCACCGCCGCGCGGGCGGACTCGAGCACCTCGACCCCCCGCTCATTCTGGTCGGTAACCGCACAAGCGAACGCAAGCAGGTCGCTCGCCGCCATCACCACAGCCGGATCCCGACTGGAGGCGAGCGCCTGCTCGAGGTGGGGGATCGCGTTGGGCTCTCCAGCACGCCATTCCGCGGTCCCCAGCATCAACAGCAGCTCGCCGCGCGCATCGTCGCACGCCCCTTCCTCGAGGGCGCGTCTCAGGTAGCTCGCAGCAACCTGAGGAGCTCCACGGTCGAGCGCTTCCTGTGCCCCCGTGCGCAGACGCTCGGTCACCCACGCGTCCCCGGCCGGCGCGCTTGCCAACAGGTGGGCGGCAACGCGCCCGATGGGTCCGTCGCGGTCAACTAGCGCCGCGGCACGCCGATGTGCCAATCGACGCGCTCCCGGCGCTAGATCCTCACTCACGGCAGCGGCGATCAGCGGGTGAAAGAAGTCAAGCGGCCGAGAAGGGGCGAGGATCTGGGCCGCGGCCAGCCGATCCGCGGCCAGCTCTGCCGTCTCCAGGTCAAGCTCTGCGAGCTCGGCCGCCAACCCGACCTCGGCACCCGGGCCGAGAATCGCGACTGCGCGCGCCAGCGCCACACCCGAAGCACCGCTGCGCCCCAAACGTGACAACACGGAAGTGCCAACCGCGCCCGGCGCGATCCGCCGAAGTGCAGCCACGCTCTCACCGCGCGCCGGCAATCCCGCCTCCCGCGAAGCCTCGAGCAGTTCGCGCACAAACATAGGGTTGCCGCCCGTCAACTCTCCACAGGCCGCGCAAAACGCGTCATCGGCCGCGGGATCCAGCCGCGACCGCACGATCGACGCGACCCCCGCCGCCGTCAGAGGCCGAAGCGAGATCCGCTCGACGGCGCCGTCGGCCAGCAGGCTCGCGAGCTCGTCACGATCGCCATCCGGATCGCCCGACCGAAGGCTCAGAACGACCAGTACCGCAACCTCGCCGGCTCGACGGGCAAGATAACCAAGCCAAGCGAGCGAAGGATCGTCAGCCCATTGAACATCGTCAACGAGCAGCACGAGCGGACCGCGCTCGCACCGGTTGGCGCACAACCAATACAACCCGTGGATCGAAGCAAAGCGGTCCGTAGGAGCCTGTCCGGCAGCAAGACCCAACGCGCGGGCCCCAACCCGGGCAGGACCGTCCAGTAAGGCACGACGCGTCGTCGGATGAACCGACCGCACCATCGGCTCCAAGAGCTGGCGGGCCACCCCGAACGCCATCCCAGCCTCGAACTCCGACGCGCGGGCACGCAACGTCCCGAGCCCGCGGCTTGCCGCAAGTCGTCCGACGGCCGCCAGCAGCTCACTCTTTCCCACCCCCGCGGCCCCTTCGACAAACGCCACCGCTCCGGCGTGACCGCCGACGCTATCGAGCGAGCGGGTCACTTTCTCCATTTCCGCCTCGCGCTCGAACAAGCCGTCAGCGCCGTCCGGTGTCGAAGGGACCACGTTTAGCCGTTCACCCCCGATCCCAGCGCGCACGGCTCCCGACTAAGACAGGAAAATATGATCGCCACCCCAACACCCACTCCCACGACAAAAGCCCGTCACCAACCGTACGCCTATGCGAGACCGGCGTCAACCGCCCACGGCCAACGGTCCTCTGACGCCTGGTTACTGTCCCCTGGGATCGCTTGCGCCGAAGTCCGACGCGACCGCGGCGTAACTAATGCCGACGCGTGTGCCGGCGATGTACACCACAGAGCCGTTGCCAGGCGATGCGATCCGCAGCTCGCCCTGTCGGAGGTAGACACCATAGTCAGAGCTCGCGTCCCAATCTCGGTAGAGGGTCGCGCCATAGGTCTTGGGTAGCACGTTGCTCCCGTCGATCCAGACCTGCACGAACCCGACCGCGGGGTCGCTAGACCATTTGACGTTAAACACGAAGTCGTACCAACGGCCGGCGGTGAAGTCGCCGAGCCGGTAGGAGTGGTACACGGTCCCCGGACAGTTTTCGGAGCTTCCTTGGTCGGTCTCGTTGATGCCGCCTTGCACGCCGAGATAGAAGCCGGGATGCTTCGGGCTTGAGACTTCGAAGAAGGCGTTGGGGTCGCCGCAGTGCCCGCCGGTTCGCTTCCATTGGGTGAAGAAGGTTTGGGCGTGCGCCTGGTTCGGGTTCTCGGTCGGGGTCGTGAAGCCCGGATCGGGGAAGTACACCGACCAGCCGTACCAGACCTCGCTACCCGAGTAGCCCTGGCTCTGTGCCTGTGTTGCCCTGACCTCAGTGCGCTGCTGACCTGGGTCGGTCGGATCGGGGGAGGGGTCATCGGCGCCGATCTCGAACCTACCGGCGTACGCGTCAGCGACGCCGGGTGCCGCTCCGACGGTGATCCGCCCGGGCAGCGCGTCGGTGCTGAGTACGGTCCACTGGCTGAGATTCCCGGTCGAGAAGTCGCCGCTCCAGGAGTTCCCCGCCGGTGGGTCGTTCGGTGGCGCGGCCGGGGAGACGAGCGACGGGGCCGCGCGAGCGAGCACCAGATCGCTTACCTGGATCAGTTGGCGGCAGGACTCCTGGCGCGTCGAGCGGCCGAAATGAGGTGAGAGCGCGCGGGGGTTGTGGCGTGACGGTGACGGGAGCTGCGACCGATAGCGCCGCCTGCGAGTTGCGTTGCGGTTGGTGGGATAGGAGAGGGTGATCGTGTGCCGCCCTGACGGCAACGACAGCCGCGCCTGATAGCGCCGCCACTCCGTGTTCGAAACATGGCTCGAAATCACGCGCCGTCCGTCAACCGTCAGCGAGAGGCGAGCACTCGCGTCGCACGCCGCGGTCCGCGCGCGCAGCGAGACGCCTGCAAGCGCAGGTGTGTTGAGCACCGTCCGGATCGTGCTGCGCGGAAGCAAAACCGCCCGACGTTCTAGTGAAGGCGCGGCTTGTCCAATACCGAACCCAACTGCGATAAGCGCTGCAAGCCCGTGACGGAGTCCCGTCAGTGTGGCTGTCATCGTTGACCCCCTTCGATTGACCGAGCCGATTGGCCGGTCGAGTGTCATCTCGGGGAGCAGCGCCTCGCATCGGCCGGGGGGGTTGCGTCTTTTGGCGCTGTGGGGTTAGGGAATACCCCGATGTGTTCGGTCGGCGGGCGTGGAGAGCGGGGCATCGCGCGCACAGATTGCGTGCCCCATGACCGTTAGGAGCCCTGGAATCGTGTCTCAGCCTGCTCGAACGTCCTACGGTCGAGTGCGTCTCACAGTGGGAGCGACGCGCCCACGGCTCCTAACCGGCGTCACGATCGCGACAGGAAGGTGAGATGAGATCCGGGACGGCCGAGACGTCGGCTCGGTCACTCGGAGTTCTCGTCCAGCCGCCTCAGTTGATCGGTCGCTCGGGCTTGCCAGAGCGGCGCCGCCGCATCGGTCGCGGCTATTAGTGCGGCGGATAGGTGGTGTTCGGCGTTCTCAAGGTCGTCGAGGACGAGTGCGAGCGATCCCAGGTAGAACGCGACTGGGCCCCAGACACCGAATGCGGGGAAGGCGATCTGTCCGGCCCATGGCTCGAGCAGCCCATAGAGCGTCCTCGTCGCGGGAAGGTGTCGGAGTGTCGTGCTGACGTACGAGTAAATGCACGCCACTGCCAGCCACGTGACGTCATGTGGCAGCACCGCAAAGTTCGAGGCCGCTGCCTGATCGAGTATCAACCGAGCTTCCTCGGTTCGGTGTTCTTCAGCGAGCGCCAGCGCCAGGGTGGCGCGGAACCCGGGTACGCCAGGGTTCTCGTTCACCGCTTGCTCGAGCAGTGGGACCAGTTCTCCCAGCCTGCCGGCCTCGAACGCGATCGCGGTCTGCTGGGCCGCGAAGCAGGCCCACGCGTCCGGTTCACTATGTCGGCCAACCTCCAGGGCTGTAGCCGCGAGTTGTCCGGCGAGATCGAGCTGACCCGCGACGATTGCCATATTGGCCTCGTCGGCCCGAGTCAGCCAGAGTGTGATCGGCTGGCGGAACTGCTCGGCGATGTCTCGCTCGCGCGCCATCCACGATCGCGCCCGCTCGATGTCACCAGCCTCGACGCAGGCGTATCCGGCCCAGTGGTAAGCGAAGAAGCTCGCCAGCGGGTCGGTGAGTTGTTCGGCGGCCGCGACGGCCTCGACAGTATTCGCGCTCCGCTCGCCGTAGGTGTCGGGAGCGAGCAAGGTAACGAAACGCATGTTGAGAACCAGGCTCAACGCTTCGGGATCGTCCAGCCGCCGGCCGATGGCCAGCGCCGCGTCACTCAACCTCATCTTGCGATCCCAGTCGGGCGAGTACATCAGTTCGGCGGCCTGCATCGCCAACAGCTCCGCTCGCTCCGGACTGTCTCGCTCGCCGAGAACGCCCAGCGCGGCATCGAATGTCTCTATGCGTTCCTCGTCGACAACCCCGGTCTCTGATTGCATGCCGCGAGTGTTCACCAGCGCCGCACGCACCAGCGCGCGGTCATCCCCGATTTCCCGTGCGAGGCCGGCCGCCTCCAGCAGGGTTTGGCGGAATCGACGATCGCCCGCCTGACGCTCGGCCTCGCCGCGTCTGATTAACAGGCCGCACAGCTCTGACTGCTTGGGCTCGTGCTGGCGCGGGAGCAACTCGAGCGAGGTCTGATACCAACGACGCGCGTCGTCGGGCGCCAGCTTCGCGAGCGCTTCATCCCCCGCAAGGACCGCGTATCGAAGCGCTTTGCCTACATCCGCGTCCCCGGCAGCGCACCAGTGCGTGGCCAGCTCCCCGATCGACCAAACGCCCTCCTTCCGCCGAGCCTCCATCGCCAGGGCGACGCTCCGGTGGAGCCCCGTCCGCCGCGCAGCGCCGAGCTCACGGTAGAGATATCGCTGCATCAGCCCGTGCGCGAAGCGGAACCGGGCTGATGGTCCGGGGACTTCGATGAGCACTGCGCCTCTGACGGCCTCGTCGACCGCATCGGCAGGCGATTTGCAGTCAGCGACCTCGGACACGAGCTCGAGGTCGAACTCCTCGCCAACCACCGCCGCCACCGAAAGACAGCGCTGGACCACTTCGCCCATGCGTCGCAGGCGCTTGGCGAACGTCTCGGTGATGCTCAACGGTAGGTGGGCGTCAGGCTCGATTTCTCCTGACCACTGCCACCGGCCATCCTCGTTCGCGAGGGCACCGGTTTCGACCAGATTCCGAACGAGCTCGGTGATGAAGAACGGGTTGCCATCGGTAGTAGTTCCGAGGGCGGTCACGAGTCGAGCGTCGGTCACCCCGGCCTGATCGTGGGTCACTCCCCTCACCAACTCGCCCACCTCGCTGGTCGCCAGGCCCTCCAGGTCGATCCGTAGCGTGTCCCGCTCACGATGTACGTCCGCGAGAAGATCGCGCAGCGGATGATCCTCCGAAAGTTCCTTGAGGCGGCAGGTGCACAACAACATCAGCGACGACCGGTGCGGCGACGACAGCAACCGCCTGAGAAGCTCGAGCGTCGGCGGCTCCGCCCAATGGAGGTCCTCGAGGACGAGGAGTACCGGCCCAGCCGCGGAAGCCTCGGCTAGTAGACCCTCGATCGCCCGAAACAGCACATAGCGCTCGGACTCGCTCGCCTGGGGCATGACCGCCGGAGCCTCGGAGATACGCACGGCCAGCTCTGGCACGAGCCGCGCGAGCGAATCGCCGTAGTGCGTGACGTGTGCCCGAAGCAGTTCCGCCGACGCCCCGTCAACGAGATGCTCGAGCGCCTCAACGAATGGTTGGTACGGGAGATCCATGCCCTCGTCGCAGCGGCCGGCGAGCACGAGTGTGCCCGCGGTATGAGCCTCGGAGGCGAACTCGCTGACAAGACGCGTCTTACCGATACCGGGCTCGCCGGTGACGAACGCAGTCCGGCGCCCCGACGATGCCGCCTGTTCGAGTGCTCCGGCCAGGACCTCGTGCTCCGGCTGGCGATCGACGAAAACCGAAGGGCCGTAAGGCTGGACCCGGCTCGGGAGGGGCGCGCAGACCAGCGTGAGCCCGGACGGATGCTCGCGCGCGAGGCGGTCGCCGCCGCCCCACGCCAGCGATGGCGCCTGCACCAGGATGTCAGCTTGTCTCTCCTTGAGAGCCTGCCCCGGCTCGAGCCCAAGCTGATCTCGCAGCTCGATTCGGGTGCGCTGATAAGCCTCGAGCGCGTCGGCCTGCCGCCCGCAGCGATATAGGGCGATCATGAGCTGGTCGGTGAAGTGCTCCCGGGTTGGATGTTCGACGTGCAGGCGCTCGAGTTCGCTGATCACCTCGGCGTGTCGCCCCAGCGCCAGATCGGCATCGATGCGCGTAGCCAGCGCGCCGAGCTTCATCTCTTCCAACCGACGTATCTCGCTCTGGGCGAAGTCCTCGAACGCAACCTCCGCCAGCGGCGGCCCGCGCCACAGGTCGAGCGCCGACCGGAGCAGCTCGGCCGCGCGGCTGGAGTCGCCCGCATCGAGCGCTCCACGCCCCTCCTCAACGCGCGTTGAGAACACGTCGGCGTCCAGCTCGCCGAGCTCGACCAAGAGCATGTAGCCGCCGCTGACTGTCCGAACTGGCGATTCGCCGTTCCGGTTCAGCGGCTCGAGCGCCTTGCGGAGCCGCACGATCGCCATCTGCAGGCGGTTGTCCGCTGCCGAGCGCTGAGCACCCCAGACAGCGTCGATCAGAGCGTCGGTGGATACCGCCCGATTCGCATTCAACACGAAGAACGCGAACAGTTTCAGCTGCGTATGCCCGCCGATAGGCAGCAAGCGACCCTCGACCGAGGCCTCCACCGGACCCAGAATCCGAAAAGTTCTCATCACCCGTGCGCCCTAAGCGAAAGCAACGCTAACCAGTGCAAAGCCCCGAAGCAACCGTGCGTTCAGTCGACGATTAACATCTTCTTACTTTGCGGCGCCGGCGAGCGGGCGCACGGCGAAGCTGAGATCATTGCGGACCGCGTCAGCCCACGCTAAGGATTCGCCGACGGCCGCTGAGCTGTGTGCTTCGTCGACCGCCGTCAGTCACGAACGCTGTCGAACTTGTGCCTAGGCCGTCGTCGTAAGTTCGCCTGCCGCACGCCTTAAGACCGAAGTTCGTCGACGTCGAGGTCGGCGGGCAGAGCTAGTTCCTGCGGCGACACGCCAACCTCGTCGTCCCATGAGGCGAATGCCTTACCGTCGCGTCCGTCATGCGCACCGGCACCACCAAGGGCAACCAGCACCACCCGGCCTGGACCCCGGTTGACCAGCTGACGACGAAGCGCCGGCGCGACGCGAATCAAGTCGCCCGGGCCAAGTCCGTGGTCTTCCTGCTCAACGATCAGCGTGAGGTTGCCCTCCAACACGAGAAACACCTCTTCCTGGCGCTCGTGCGTGTGGATGCGTCCGCGCTGTCCCGGTTGGAGCACGATCTGGTTCAGACCGAATGCGGTCACGCCCAGCTGACGCCGCAGCGTAAGGAAACGCTCGCCGGTCTCCGGATTGAGCCGAGCCCTGGTGACGCCGTCTTCCATAGAGCGTCATCTTGTCACCGCCGGCGCGCTGTCGACGCCCAGCCGGCGCACCAACCGCAGACTAGCCGCGGTCGGGCCGAACCCGACCGCGACCAATCAAGAACGATCGGCTAGATCGCGGGCTCGGTGAACGCGGGGAGGTCGCCCGCCGCCGGCTCCGAGCCGCGCGTTGGCGCAACCTCGGCCTCCGTCGGGTCCGAGTCCACCGCCGGCGCGTTGATCGCACGGCGCGCCGCCGAGCCGCCGAGTGCGTAGTAAGCGAGCGCGGCTACCAGTGCTGCAGCAACGAACAGGAAGCCCGCGTAGCGGTCGTACGACGGCGCAGTCCCACGGGGCCATGCGCCGGACGTACATACCGCGCCCGCCCGCCCGTATCCGCCACCGTCTCACCCCGTCGATCGAGGATCCGTTGACCGCGCCGAAGGGGTGACTTATGCTGGCCGGGATGGACCGGGGGCACGACATGGGGAGCTTGGGTGCGCGACCCGGACGCGGTCCGGCCAGCCCTGCCGTGGTGCCGCTTGCGCCTGAGGTGCAGGCCGCGCTGGCGCTCCAGCGGAGCGCGGGCAATGCGGCGGTGACGCGGCTGTTTGAGGGCGCGCGGCCACCGGGTGTCAGCGACGCGAGCGTTCGCCTGCTGAGCCGGTCGGCGACCGCCGAGGACCAGGCGAGTGCCGAGCACCTCGTCGACATGGCCGGCGACCTCTCCGGGCCCTGGTCGCAACTCGACTGGACCACGGTCGCCAAGAGCGCGAAGGATCGCGTCCACCATCCGGAGCGGATCAACCAGAACCCGCTCGGCTTGTGCGGACCCGCAGCGGTGCTCAACTGGCTGGCCGAGACCGCACCGGGCACATTCACCTACGACGTGTGGTCCGTGTTCGAGCAGGGCGAGTGGGACGGCAAGCGGTTCAACTCCACCCTGCTCGGCAACTCCACGATGGCGGGCATGGACCAGCTCGACTGGATGATGCTCTCGGCCATGCAGGACAACGCCAACGACCACCTCGACTACTACGGGCGTGAGACGAAGTGGCGCGACGGCGAGACCGCAGGCGATCTCAAGCACACGATGTACGCCTGGACCAAGATCCAGGACACCGCCCACTACACATGCGTGCACTGGGGGACCGAGGAGGAGACCGAAAAGGTCAGCGAGCTGCTGCGACGGTACGGGGACGACGTGCTGGTCGTGATCGAGGTCGACTCGAAGACCCTCCAGAACGAGACTGCTCGTGGCGACAACGACCACTACATCCGGCTCCGAAAGCCCGTCGACTATGGCGATACGGTCAGCTTCGACATCTTCACCTGGGGCAGCTACCGATCGCTGAAGTTCCAGCAGGACAACTTCAACCACATGGTCGACGGATACATCGTCGGCGCTGTGCGCCAAGACATCCTGTGACCGTCCCCACCGTCGTCTGGTGGCGGCAGGACGCGGACGATCGCCTATTGGAGCTGCTGGTTGTCGGTCCCGGGCCCATTTCTGGACAGGCGTGGCCGGGGACGATCGCACAGCCCGCCCGAAAGCCCGGAGAGTGGGCGGTGGTGAATCTGCCAGCGCTGGATGCGCTCCCTGATGGCCTTGTCGAACAGCTCGGCGTCACAGCCGGTCACGATGATGTCGTTGTAGCCGAGCGAGACGCGACGCTTGCCGACGAGCTCTACGACCGCTGCGTGCAAGCGACCCTGACGATCGTTGGACGTCGCCTGGCGGAATCGGTCGTCGCGGCAGAGCCATTCTCGAGCGGGGTGTTGCTGGCGCGAAGCGCTCCCGGCGGGCTCGCTGCGGCCGCGATCGAGCTCGCTCCGGCGATCATGAGCTCGGAGGGGCCCGTCGTCGGGGTCCCGCTCCTGATCGACCGGATCGAGCAGCTGGGCAGCGGCTCCGTCGCCATCTCACTGGGAGGAGCGGCGCCGGCGACCCTGCCTTCAGTCTCGATCTTGCTGCCTGCGGACCTGGCCGAGAGTGCATCGCCCTCGCTCGAGCTCGCGGTCCCGGATCTCAGGCTCCCGGCCGAGCTGCTCGACCGCTGGCGCCCCTCCGCCGGCGAGGACCCACGGCTGCGGTTGGCCCTCTAAGTGGGTTCCCCTTAGGAGCGCGCGGGACGATCGTCCGATCTCCGAACGCCGCTCACCCCTCGCTACGGGGCCACACGGTACGCTCGGCGCGTGACCGCGACCGAGACGCCGGAGCAACGGCTCGACCGGAACTTCCGCGAGCGCGTGGGGGCACTTACCAGCGGAGGCAATGCCAACGCAGACCCCGATCGGCCGGTACGCGCTGACAGCCGATTGACGGGGCGGATGGGCGTCGCCGTGTTCGACGCGATGGTGGCGAGCCGGAATCTCGACCTCGCCGCGCGCTACCTGCGCGCCGAGGGCCCGGGTGTCTACACGATCGGGTCCGCAGGCCACGAGTCGAACGCCGTGGTCGCGGCGGCGCTCCGGCCGACCGACCCGGCGCTCCTCCATTACCGCTCGGGCGGGTTCTACTGCGCGCGGGCGCAGCAGGTCTCGAACTCGACCCCGCTACGAGATGTGCTCCTCGGCCTCGTCGCGGCAGCCGACGAACCGATTTCCGGCGGGCGCCATAAGGTGTTCGGCAACCACGCCCTTGCCGTAATCCCGCAAACCTCGACGATCGCCTCTCATCTCCCCCGGGCGATGGGGGTCGCGTTTGCGATCGAGCGCGCGCCGCGGATCGGTGTGAGCTCGGCGTGGCCGGCGGACGCGGTTGTGGTCAGTTCATTCGGCGATGCCTCGAGCAACCACTCGACCGCCCTCGGCGCGCTGAACGCCGCGGAATACACCGTCCACCAGGGACTGCGCATGCCGGTGCTGTTCTGCTGCGAGGACAACGGCCTTGGAATTAGCGTCCGCACTCCTCGTGAGTGGGTGAACGCAGCCTGGTCGAATCGTCCGCATCTGCGTTATTTCAGGGCCGAGGGGACGGATATCGCGGCCGCGTACGACATGGCGCTGGCGGCCGTCGAATACGTGCGCAGCGCTCGGCGCCCGGCCTTCCTACACCTGCGGTGCGTTCGCTTCCTGGCTCACGCCGGCACCGACGCTGAGATCGGGTATCGCACCCCAGCCGAGATAGACGAGGACCTGGAGCGCGATCCGCTCGTTCACGCCGCACGCGTGCTGGTCGAGGCCGGGGTTGCTGAGCCCAGCGAACTGTTGGAAAAGTACGACGCCGCAGCGGCGGAGGTGAGGCGCCTGGCCGACGAGGTCGCCGGCCATCGCCGTCTGTCGACCGCGTCCGAGGTAATGGCACCGATCGCGCCCCGGCGGCCCGACGCCGTAGCGGCAGACGCGGCCCGCGCAGCGAGCCCCGACGCCAGGGCGACTGCGTTTGGAAAGCGACTGCCAGAAGAAGCGGCGCCGCTGACGCTGGCCGAGTCGATCAACGCGACGCTTAGCGACGCACTCGCGGCCCGGCCCGAGGTGCTGGTGTTCGGCGAGGACGTCGGTCGCAAGGGCGGCGTGTACGGCGTTACCCGCGGACTGCAGCGGAGGTTCGGCGTCACCCGCGTGTTCGACACGCTCCTCGACGAGCAGTCGATTCTTGGTCTCGCGCTCGGTGGCGGCGTCTCGGGTCTGCTTCCGGTTCCCGAGATCCAGTACCTGGCTTACCTGCACAACGCCGAGGATCAGCTTCGGGGTGAGGCCGCGACGCTGCCGTTCTTCTCGAATGGCCAGTACCACAACCCGATGGTGCTGCGGATCGCCGGATACGGCTACCAGAAGGGGTTCGGCGGCCATTTCCACAACGACGACGCCGTGGCAGTCCTCCGAGACATACCGGGGCTCGTCGTCGCCTCCCCATCGCGACCGGACGACGCCGCGGCCATGCTCCGCACCTGCATCGCGGCCGCGTCTGTCGACGGTTCCACGTGCGTCTTTCTCGAACCAATCGCGCTCTACCACACCCGTGACCTGCTTAACACCGACGACGGTGCCTGGGCCGCCCCATATACCCCACCCGACGCGTGGGCGGAGTGTCATGCTTCGATTGGCTCGGCCCGAGTGCACGGTGACGGCCGCGACCTCACGATCGTCACGTTCGCCAACGGCACGTACATGTCGCTGCGGGTTGCCCGGCGGCTCGCCGGCGACCGGATCGACGCCCGCGTGGTGGACATACGATGGCTCGTCCCTCTCCCGACCGCGGATATCCTCCGCGAGGCCGAGGCGACCGGACGCGTGCTGATCGTGGACGAGACCCGCCGGAGCGGCGGCGTCTCCGAGGGGATCGTCACCGCGCTGGTCGACGCGGGGTTCGACGGGGTCATCTCCCGGGTCACCAGCCAGGACTCCTTCATCCCGTTGGGGGAAGCCGCTAACCGCGTCCTACTCCAGGAGCCTGAGATCGAGGCAGCCTCGCGTGCGCTCGTCGGCGCCGTCGACGATCGTCAGCGTTCTGCTGTCGACCGGGGCGTCGCTGCCGGCCGGGTCACCGAACCCCTCCGGTAGCCGGGACCGTCACAAAGGACCGGAGACCAGCGCCACCTCACGACCGGCGTCGGCCGATGCGTACAGGGCCTCGATGGCCGCGGCTTGCGCTATCGCGTCGTCGCGACCGAGCAGGGGCACGCGCTCTCCCTCGATCGCCGCCGCGAAGTCCTCGAGCTGCAGCTGATACGCATCCGGCCCATCGGTGGCGATGCGTTTGGTCTCGCCGTCACGGTGGATGAAGATGGCCGGCTTCTCGGCCTCGCCGCTCATCCAGGGGTCATGGACCTCCATCGTGCCGTCGGCGCCGACCAACTCGAGGTGGTCGCGCTGGGGCACGTCGAGCCCCGCGTCGAACTGGGCGATCACGTCTTTGGCGAAGCGCATCGTGCCCGAGAAGAGGAGATCGACGCCCTCGTCGTTCACTCGCTGCTCACCGTAGACGCGTTCGGGCTCACCCGCGACAAACCGCGCGAAGTCGACGCAGTAGCACCCAACGTCCATGAGCGCCCCGCCCTCGAGCTCGCGAAAGAACCGAACGTCCCCCTCTTCCTCAACTGTGAACCTCTGCGAGGCGCGGATCAGCCGCAGCGGACCGACTGCGCCGCCTTCCAGCAATGCCTTGATGCGAGGCGTCTGCGGGTGATGGCGGTACATGAACGCCTCGGCGAGGATCCGTCCCGCTCTGTCCGCCACGTCAAACGCTCGCTCTGCTTCCTGGCGTGACCGGGAGAGCGGCTTCTCACAAAGGACGTGCTTGCCGGCCCTCAGCGCACGCTCGGACCATTCGACGTGCAGTGCATTGGGGAGCGGCACATAGACCGCATCGATGGCGCCGTCTTCGAGCAGCGCATCGTACGAGCCATACGCGCGCTCGATCCCGTGCTCAGCTGCGTATTGCTGCGCGCGGGACAACTCTCGGCTGGCGACCGCGACCACTTCAACATGCTCGCGAGCTCGAGCTGCCGGAAGGATCAAATCGTTGATGCGAGCCGTCGAGAGCACACCGAGACGGACGCTCATGATTGGCGTCCCCGCGGGCTAGAGCCCCGCGTGCGTCCGCAGCCAGCGTCGGTTGCTGATCTGCGCCTCGACGGCCTCGTCGAGCGGCTCGTCGTCGCCGAGGATGCGATCTTGCTCGACGACGATCCAGCCCGTGTATCCCGTCTCCCTCAGCGCCGCGAAGAAGCCGTCCAGATCGACGTCACCCTTTCCCAGCTCGCAGAAGATCCCCCGCTGCCACGCCTCGAGCGCATCGGCGCCGTCGCGTATGACCGACGCGAGAACATCCAGGCGAACGTCCTTGACGTGAACGTAGTTCAGGCGCGGCCCCCAACTGCGGACGGCGTCGATCGGATCGTTCCCGCCGAGGAGCAGGTGTCCGGGGTCGGCTAGCAGCCCGATATCTGAGGTTTCGAGCAGGCGGTCGATCTCCCATGGAGCTTCGACGTGAGTGGAGGTGTGAGGGTGAAAGGAGGGCTCGAAGCCACGCTGGTGCACGAGATCCTGGGCCCGCTTGAGGCCCTCGAGAAACGTGGCCCAGCCGGCGTCGTCCAGACCTAGCGATCGGTCGTCCTGTCCTCTCCCCGGGTTCGCCCAGCGCGCTTCAGAACCGCCGTCTCCGAAGACCGGGTGGGCATCCGCCCCTCCCGCCGCGGCGAACAGCGACAGTGTCTGGTCGAGAACGGCGAGATCCTCGTCCCAGTGCTCGGGTTCGCTGAAGCGGACCGGACACCAGCCGCCGGTGAGCTCCAGCCCGTGTTGCTCGAGCCTGCGCCGCAGCTCTTCTCCCTCGCCGAGATAGCCCGGAACGCCCAGCTCCGTTCCCTTGAACTCTGCCTTGGAGACCTCGTCGAGGTACTTCTCGGGACCGGGAACGTTTGGGAATACGCCAACCGTCATCTCGAAGGCGCCATACGAGAGCGGCGCATTGCCGACGCGGAGCGTGCTCATGAAAAAGAGACCTCGACTTTCACGGCATCCCCTCTACGAAACTCATCGAGCGCGGCGGGCAGGCCGTCGATCTCTACCCGGTGAGTGACCATCGGGGAAAGGTCGACCACGCCGCGTTCGAGCACGCTCACGGCCATCGGCATCAGATCCGGACCGCCGATGAACGACCCAAATATGCTCAGCTCGCGGCGAGTGATGCGCTCCTGGGCGACCTCCGACCGCGCGGTGGTGTTCATGCCAAAGAGCACCACGCGCCCGGCCGGACGCACGACGCTCAGAACCGTCGGAAGCTGCGAGCCAACCGCATCGACGGCGATGTCGGCGCCGATGCCGTCGGTTACTTCAAGGACCACACGCGCAACGTCAGCCTCCCTCGGATCGAGCGTCTCCTCGGCGCCCAGCGCCGTCGCGAGCCGGGCCCGCGCGGCCGCCGGCTCGACCGTGATCACGCGCGCACCGGCTGCAGCGAACAGGGCGGTGAACATCAGTCCCGCCGGCCCGGCTCCGAGCACGACCGCGGTCTCGCCGGGAAACGCATCTGCCAGCCTCACCCCGTTGGCAACCGTCGAAAGCGGCTCAGCCAAGACCGCGACTTCGGCCGGGACCTTGGACGAGATCCGGTGACAGACAGACGCTGGCACACGCACGCGACCGGCGAGACCGCCGTCCTCGTAGATGCCGATGGTCGTCATGTCAGGGCATTGATTGGGGAGCCCTCGACGGCAGTACACACACACGCCGCACCCGATATTCGGGGCCACGACGACGCGATCACCGGCCTCGAGGCCAGCCTCGGGGCCGGCTTCCACAACGACGCCGAGAATCTCGTGCCCCAGGATCACGCCTGGTGTCGCGGGATGGGCCTGCGGTCGTTCGAGGATCTTCAAATCGGTTCCGCAGATTCCGCATGTCTCGACGGCGAGCACCACGTCATCCGGCCGTAGCAGCTCAGCGAGGGGCCGCTCCGTGATGTCGAGGAGCCCCTCCCCCGCAAATACCACAGCAGGCATCGTCAGCCCCGTCGTCATCGCTCTCCATTCCGCCGTGGTTGCTCGTGGACGCCGACGGCGACCGGTACCGGTGGCAGCGGAGCGCTGACCTCGCCGACCTCCTCCCACCTTTGCGACTCGCAGGACCGCGCGATCGCGTCGAGCACTCGGGCCGAGGCAGCCATCTCCTTCACACCGGGCGCCCGCTGTACTCCGTCGACGATTGACTCCAAGAACAGGAACGCTTCGATGACCTTCAAGTCGTTGTAACCCATCGGAAGCCCGGCGCCCGGCTGGAAATGGGCGAAGTCGGGGTGGCTGGGCGACATGTACACGGTCGAGTAGCCGCGATCGCCGTTCGGGAGCGGCAGACACACTTCGAGCTCGTTCATCCGCTCAAAGTTCCACGACACGGCACCCTCCGTCCCGTTGGCTTCGAACAGATAGCGAGCCTCGGGTCCCACGGCCACGCGGCTCGACTCGATCGTGCCGAAAAGGCCGCTCTCGAACTCGACCAGGGCGGCAACCCGGTCCTCGTTCTCGACCTCGCCTAGCTCGGCACCTTCGGCCACCGTGAAGTGGGTCCCCGTCCCCATCTCGAGTCGCGGCCGCTGCTGAATCACCGTCGACCAGCGACCGGTCACGCGGGTGATCGGGCCGAGCAGATACTGCGCCATGTCGACCTCATGCGACATGAGGTCGTAGAGAATCCCGTAGCCGGCTAGCTCGCGGGAGAAGCGCCACGAGAGCGCGCCCCGGGGATGACTCGCATAGCTGGCAAGGAACTGCGAGCGATAGTGGTTGATCACGCCGAGCTGATCCGACGCGATGAGCTGACGCGCATATTGGACGGCCGGCACGTGCCGGTAGTTGAGGCCAACGATCGTTCGTACGCCGGCCGCGGTGACGCCATCGACGGCGCGCACCGTCTCGGCGGGAAACCGCCCGAGCGGCTTCTCCACCCAGATGTGCTTGCCGGCCTCGGCCGCCGCAAGCGCCATCTCGGAGTGCATGAAGTTCGGTGAGGTGATGCTGACGGCATCCACGTCCGGATGCGCGAGCACCTCACGCCAGTCCGCGGTCCAGTTCTCATAGCCAAGCTCGACGGCCGCGCGAGCACGCTCTTCCGTGGCATCGGCCGCGATCACCAGCCGGGGCAACGCCTGACACGTTGGATAGTGATCGCGCACTCGCCTGTAGGAGGCCGTATGCAGCTGACCCATCCAGCCGACGCCGAGGAGGCCGATCCCGATCTCAGGCAACGCCGGCAGCCTCCTCGACTGCTACCAGGCGGCGCTCCCGCCAGGATCTGTCGCAGGCAACCGCGACGCGCAGCGCGCTCAGCGCCTCCTCCGGAGGACACAGATTGGGGCCGCGGCCCAGCACGAGGTCAACGAACGCCGCCGTCTCGGCGTTGAACGCCTCGCTGAACCGATCGAGGAATCCTCGATATGGGTCGACGGGCGGCGCCGGACCATCCGGTTGGACCGAGTGGACGGGAGTCCGGCCGTCCACTCCCACCACGATCGAATCTCCCGAGCCGAAAATCTCCGCGCGGAAGTCGTACCCGACTGGGTCGTGGCGGGCGCCGGTGATGACAACCGGGAGCCCGTCGTCCATCGTCAGCACCATCGCCGACGAGTCGACGTCGTCCTGGCGGCCGTAGGCCTCCCAGGCCCGGACGGTTCCGGTCGCAAACACCTCTTTGACCTCGCGGCCGGTCAGCCACCGCGCCATGTCGAAGTCGTGGACGTGCAGATCGCAGAAGATTCCGCCGCTGGTCGCGATGTACCGCTCGTCGGCCGGCTCGTGGTCGTGAGCACACATCCGCAGCGAGTACAGGGTCCCGGCGTGGCCCGTGGAGACGAGTTCCCGCGCTGCGCGAAAGCCGGCGTCGAACCGTCGCATGAACGCTATCTGCAGTTCCACGCCGGCCTTCCTGACGATCTCGATCGTCGCCTCCGTGTCGTCGAGGTCGATCGAGATCGGCTTCTCGCAGAGCATCGGCAGCCTCCGCTCCGCTCCAGCCGCCACGTGCCCGGGGTGTTCTGCGGTGGCGGTGGAGATCACCAGCGCATCGAGCCCTGCATCCAGGACCTCGTCGATGGTCCCGCCGCGCCCGCCGATGACGTCGCTGAGTTCGCGGGCACGCTCGGGGTGATGGCTTCCGACGAAGACCTCCTCGACCTCAGGGTGCTCAGCTAGCGCTCGGGCCCGAAAGGCGCCCATTCGACCCGTCCCAAGCACACCGACTCTCATCTATGTAAACGCTTGCACACGCGACGGTCGATTGCAAGCCCACGCGTCGGTAGGGCTGTGCGCGGGAGTGGGCGGCACCCGTCGAGTGGTCCGCTCAGTCGAACAGCAGGGGTTCGAACGGCTGTTCCAGCACGGCGTCCAGGTTGGAGAGGACCTTCGCGAACGCGTCCATGTAGCCCTCCATCAGCGAGCTGGACTGGATGATGATCGGATGGTCCTCGGAGCCGAGGATGAACGACGAGTCGAGGACTCGCGAGGCGACGGGATATTCCGCAGGGTCCCACTCGCGCAGCGGCTGGCGGTCCAGCGCCGGGAACCAGGGCCCGTACACCTTGTGGCGAAACGCGGGGTAAGCGGGGAGCGGTTCGATCTGCCAGAGCAGCGCCTCAACCCCTTCCGCCCGGAGTGCCCGAATCAGGCGGTCGCGAAGCTCGTCTGCCGGCAGATCCACGCCGAGGGATCCGCGATCGATCCGAACGCGGTACTTGTAATAGACCGACGTGCAGTCCGCGGGCACGTATGGCGGCACCATCCCGTTCAGCGCCGAGAGACCATCGTTGAGAATCGCCGCGTTGCGTTGGGCGTTCTGCGTGTAGCGGTCCAGGCGCCGCAGCTGGGAACGAGCCACCGCCGCCGGCAGTTCCTGGCACCGATAGTTCCATCCCAGTCCGTGGGACACGTACGAGTTGACCCGGAATTCGCCGGGGCCGAGGTCCGGCACGTCCTCGCCGCGATTGGAGAAGCGACGCGCGACGGTGTAAAGCTCCGGGTCGTCCGTCACGAACAACCCACCCTCACCGGCGGCCAGGTTCTTGGTCTGGTTGAGGCTGAAGCCAGCGCAGTTGGCCAAGGCGCCGGCCTTCTTGCCCTTGTACGTCGCCCCGTGCGCCTGCGCCGCGTCCTCGATGACGGCCAGGCCATGGCGGTCGGCGATGGCCTGGATGGCCTCCATATCCGCCGTGAGACCGTGCAGATGAACCGGCATGATCGCCGCGGTTCGGTCGGTCAGCCGCTCCTCGATTCGAGCCGGGTCGATGTTGAACGTCCGCTCGTCGATGTCGCAGAACACCGGCACGGCACCTTGGTGGGCAACCGCCGCAGCCGTGGAGATGTACGTGTACGCCGGGACGATCACCTCGTCTCCCGGGGATATCCCCAAGCTCGCGAGCCCGGTGTGCAGCGCCGCGGTGCCGGAGTTTGTGGCTATGCAGTAGTCGACGCCGAGGTACTCCGCCCACTCGCTCTCGAGCCCCGCGACCGCCGGCGCGTTCGCGCCGCACAGCACGCCGCGATCAAGGACCGCGAGTACCTCGGCGCGATCCTCGTCGGTGATGTCGGGCCATGGCGCATGATCCGCCGCGTCGACCAAGGGTGGCCCACCGTCGAGCGCCAGCTTGTCGGTGATCGCCATCCGGCAACTATACAAACGTTTTCATCGACACGTCAAGGGCCAAGCCGCGCTCTGGCGGGCACGAGCTGCGCTGTGGCCCGGGGCTAGTGGATCACCGGCTCCGCTACCCCTGCGCGTCGTTCCAGGAAGTCGAAGTCGCACCCGAGATTCGCCTGAGTTACGTGCTGAACGAAGAGCTCGCCGTAACCGCTCAACCTAGTCGGTACCGCCGCCGTGAAATCCGCCCGGCGCCGTGCCAGTTCCTCTTCGGGGACCAGCAGGTCCAGCCGCCTGCTCGGAACGTCGAGCTCGATTTCGTCGCCGTCCCGGACGAAGGCCAGCGGCCCGCCGACCGCCGATTCGGGCGCGACATGCAAGACGCACGTTCCATAGCTCGTGCCGCTCATGCGCGCGTCGGAAATCCGCACCATGTCGCGGACGCCCGCCTCGAGCAGCCGTCGCGGGATCGGCAGCATCCCCCACTCGGGCATCCCCGGCGCTCCGACCGGCCCGGCGCGCTTCAGCACCAGGACCGAGTCCGGCGTGACCGGCAGGTCGGGCGCGTTGATTCGCGCCTCGAGATCGGCCTGATCTTCGAACGTGACGGCGGGACCGCGATGCCGCAGAAGTGCCGGGTCGGCGGCGACAGCCTTGATCACCGCACCGTCGGGGGCGAGGGTCCCGCGCAGGATTGCCAGCGCGCCACTGGGACTCACCGGGCGATCGAGGGGACGTATGACTTCCCGGTCGTACACACGTGCTTCGACGCACGCCTCTCCGATGCTGCCGTTTGCGACGGTCCTCGCCTCCAGCTCCAGCGTGTCTCCCAGCTCGCGCAACAGCGCCAGCAGTCCGCCGGCGTAGTAGAAGTCCTCCATCAGGTACCTGCCGCCTGGCCGGATGTCGGCAAGCACCGGAGTCGAGCGCGAGAACTCGTCGAACCGATCCAGCGAGAGATCGACCCCCGCCCGGCGGGCCATCGCAATCAGGTGAATAACCGCGTTCGTCGAGCCCCCGAGGGCCAGCACGGTGATGACCGCGTTGTCGAATGACTCGGGCGTCAGGAGGGCGCTCGGCTTCTGACCCTCCCAGACGAGCTCGACTATCGCACGGCCGCATGCCGCCGCCATGCGACCGTGACCGGCGTCGACCGCGGGAATCGAAGATGCTCCGGGCAGCGTTAGCCCGAGCGCATCCACCGCCGCGGTCATCGTCGACGCCGTCCCCATCGTCATGCAGTGGCCGGCTGAGCGCGCGATCCCGTCCTCGAGTTCACGCCAGGCGCACTCGTCGAGTTCGCCCGCCTCCCGTTCGGCCCACAGCCTCCACACATCGGTCCCGCTCCCGACGGGTTGGCCCCGCCAGTTGCCGCGCAACATCGGTCCCGCGGGCAAGAAGATTGCTGGCAGGTCCGCGGAGATCGCGCCCATCACCAGCGCGGGTGTCGTCTTGTCGCAGCCCCCCATCAAGACCGCGCCATCGATCGGATAGCTGCGAAGTACCTCCTCGGTCTCCATGGCCAGGAGGTTTCGATACATCATCGCCGAGGGCTTCTGAAATTGCTCGGCGAGCGACAGGACGGGGATCTCCAAGGGAAAGCCGCCCGCGGACCACACGCCATGCCGAACCTGTTCGGCCCGCTCGCGGAAGTGCGTGTGGCAGCAGGCGATGCCACTCCACGTGTTGAGGATCGCGATCACCGGCCGCCCGCGAAAGTCCTCGTCGGAATAGCCCATCTGCTTGATTCGCGAGCGGTGACCGAACGCCCGCAGCGAGTCCGGGCCGAACCACCGATGGCTGCGCAGCTTGTCCGGCGAACGATTCGTCATCGCCACGCGGCCCTCAGGAGGCTCCGTGCAAGACCACCGTCTTCAGCTCGGTCATTCCCTCGACGGCGTAACGCGGCCCCTCCTTACCGATGCCACTGCCCTTCAGCCCACCGTACGGCATGAGGTCGGCCCGCCACAGCGGCGTCCAGTTGACGTGAACGTTTCCGGAATCGACCTCGCGCGCAAAACGGATCGCGTTCGACAAATCGCTGGTGAAGATGCCGGCCGCGAGACCGAACCGCGTGGCATTCGCCAGCTCGATGGCATGGTCGACGTCGCTGGCCGTGCTGACGGCGACCGCTGGTCCGAAGAGCTCGTCTTGGCTGAGCGGGCTCCTCGGGTCCACGTTGGCGACGATGGCTGGCGTCAGCACTGAGCCGTCGCGCTCACCGCCGGTAACAATCTCGGCACCATTCGCGGAGCCTTCCCGGAGCGCCGCTTCAACGCGGATCGCGTCGCCCTCCGAGATCAGTGACCCGAGGGTCGTATCCGGCTCCGAAGGGTCGCCGACCTTGATCGCCTCCACCCTCGGGATCAGCGCATCGAGCAGATCGCCGACCACTCGCTCGTCGGCGACCACCCGCTGGACTGAGATGCATACCTGTCCCGCATTGGTGTAGCCACCGATGGCGATCGCGCCCGCGGCGAGTTCGATGTCGGCGTCCGGCAGGACCACGACGGGGCAGCTCGCGCCAAGCTCGAGCGACAGCTTTTTCACGCCCGCGACTCGAGTGATCCGCTCGCCGGTCTCTGAACTGCCGGTGAAGCTGATCTTGCGAACGCGAGAATCGGCGCAAAGCGCATCGCCCA
Source organism: uncultured Solirubrobacterales bacterium (assembly GCA_963810015.1). Taxonomy (GTDB): domain Bacteria; phylum Actinomycetota; class Thermoleophilia; order Solirubrobacterales; family Solirubrobacteraceae; genus Palsa-465. The sequence continues at coordinate 151,597 of CAWEMC010000016.1, read as the reverse complement.
GTACCTCACCCGCACCCGTCAAACACGAGATCGCTTCGGGGTGCATTCCGGCTTCCAAAAGGATCTCGCAGAGCTTCAGCGCGGTCAGAGGAGTCTGGCGCGCGGGCTTCAACACGACGGCGTTGCCGGCGGCCAGCGCCGGTCCGACCTTGTGGACGACGAGTAGTGCCGGAAAATTGAATGGAGTGATCGCGACGACCACCCCGCACGGCTGTCGTAGCGTGAAGCCCAGACGACTCGTTCCGCCGTTCGGTGCCGCATCGAGCGGCAGGCTGTCGCCATAGAGTTGCGACCCTTCAAAGCCGGACAGACGCAGGAGATCACCGACCCGCGACGCCTCCCCTTTGGCCTCTCCGATCGGCTTCCCGGTCTCCCCTGAGATGGTCCGGGCCAGGTCGTCGACGCGCGCGTCAGCGATGTCACCGGCGCGGCGGAGGATTGCCTCTCGCTCGTACGCCGAGAGCTGGCGCTGGTGTTTTGCGCCACGCACGGCCGCATCGATCGCGCGATCGACGTCGGCGACGTCCGCCACCGGGACGGTCTCGATCACCTCACGGTTGTAGGGGGAACGCAGTTCCTCCTCCTGCCGACCCGAAGTCCATTCGCCGGCGATGATCATTCGCATGGGTCACCCCACTCGCGGCCGCGATGGCGTGGCGCCGTCGCGAATCGAGTTTCCCGCACGAACACGCTCAGCCAAACCACCTCTGGTTGACGAGCCCGTCCTCATATCCGGCACGCTTGGCCGCGATGGAGGGCTCAGCCGACACCTCCGCCGGTGCCACGTCCCACCAGGCGCCCGACGGCGGGAGGAAGGTATGGGGTTCGGTCGGCACGACGATCACCACCGGCCCCTCGGCATCGCGGGCGGCAGCGGCCGCGTCGCGCAGCTCGTCCGGGGTACTCGCGGCGAACGCCTGAGCACCCAGACCGGCCGCGACAGCTCGCAGGTCAAGCTCGAGGTAATCGCCCTCGAGCGGACCTTCACCGATCGCCCCGACGCGGTGACGCAGCTCGTTGCCGAAGTGGTGGCCGGTGACGTTCATCTGCAGACGGCGAATCACCTGGAAGCCGTGGTTGTCGGAAATGACGATCGTGACCTTGAGGCCCTCCTGGGCAGCGGTCGCCAGCTCACTCGGCTGCATCAGAAAGGCCCCATCGCCGACCAGCGCGAGCACTTCGCCGTCGGGTTTGGCCAATCGGACGCCGAGCGTTGCCGGTACCTCATATCCCATGCACGAGAAGCCGAACTCGAGGTGACAGTGCCGCCCGCCGGTAGCGTCCCACACCTTTTGAAGATCGCCCGGGGGGCCGCCGGACGCCGCGATGATCGTGTCGCCCGGACGCGCCAGCTCGTTGAGGATGCCGATCACGGCACCCTGAGTCATCGTCCGATCGCCTGTTGCGCTGAGCGCCTCGGTCCTGACGGAAAGCCAGTCGTCCTTGGCGGCGCGTGCCTGCACCGTCCAGTCCGGCCTCGGCCGTACCCCGGCGTCGCGCGCCGCGTCGCGCAGCGCGTTCAGGGCCAGCTTGGCGTCGGCCTCAACGGCGACCGCGCCCTGTTTGTGCGCGTCCCTGCCGACGACGTTCACAGACGCGAACCGCACGCGCGGATTGCGGAAGATTGACTGCGACGCCGTGGCGAAGTCGGTTAGCCGCGTGCCGACATGCAGCACAACATCGGCGTCGGCGACCAGCGCGTTGGCCGCAGGGTTGCCCTCCAGGCCGACGCCGCCCACGCCCCACCAGTGGGCGTCCGCCACGGCTCCCTTGCCCCCGAACGTCTCGGCCACCGGGATCCCGAACTCGTCGGCCATCTCGCCGAGTTCGGCCTGTGCCTCCGAGTAGAGCACGCCGCCGCCCGCGATGATGAGCGGCCTCTCGGCTTCGGCCAACAGATCCGCCACAGCCGCGATCTCATCGGGATCGGGAGTGGGACGCCGGATCGGCCAATCCCGCTCCTCGAAGAAAGCTGCCGGATAATCAAACGCCTCGGTTTGGACGTCCTGCGGCAGGGCGATCACGACTGCCCCGGTCTCGGAGGGACTGGTTAGCACGCGCATGGCCTCGGGCAGTGCGGTCAGTAGCTGCTCCGGACGTGTGATCCGATCGAAGAACCGCGCCACGGGACGGAAGCAGTCGTTGACACTCACGTCGCCGGCGCTGGGGTGCTCCAGCTGCTGAAGCACCGGGCCCTGCCGTCGGGTGGCGTACGTGTCTCCGGGCAGCAGCAGCACCGGCAGCCGGTTGATCGTCGCAAGAGCGGCTCCGGTGACCATGTTCGTCGCGCCCGGTCCGATCGACGAAGTAACGGCCAGCGTCGCGTTGCGCAGGCTCGCCTTGGCAAAGGCGGCCGCGATATGGACGAGCGATTGCTCGTTGCGGCCCTGAATGTAGGGCAGGTCATCCTGGTACTCGTCCAGGGCCTGGCCTAGCCCGGCGACATTCCCGTGACCGAAGATGCCGAGCGTCGCCGGGACCAGGCGCTGCCGCCGACCGTCTCGGACGCTGTATTGACATCCCAGGAATCGGACGATCGCCTGGGCGGTGGTCAGACGAACCTTCTCCTGCGCAGCGGCTCCGTCGCCGCTCGATAGTGCGGTTTGCAACGCGTCAGCACTCATCGGCGGGACCAAGCGGAAACGTTTGCACAGAGGCTCGCCCCCGTCAAGTCGAGCCTCACGAGGATGGCGGAGCCGTGGATTCGCGGACCACCAGGCTTCCGCTCAGCAACTCCCAGTGCATGCGCCCCTCGCTCCGCATGTGCTCGAACAGCAGCTCCATCGCCCGTGCCCCCATCTCGTACTTCGGGGCGCGAACCGTCGTCAGGGCCGGCTCGAGCAGGCCTGCCAGCGCGATGTCGTCGAACCCGACCACCGACACCTGACCCGGGACGTCGATCCCCAACGTCCGAGCCGCGCGAACCACGCCGGCCGCGAGCAGATCGTTGAAGGCGATGATCGCCGTGAAGTCACGATCGTTGCGGAATAGATCAACGCCGGCGGCGCACCCCTGTTCGAACGTGTCGCCGCCGTATGAGACCGAGGACAACGTCAGGCCCGTCTGCTCCAGGATCGTGCGCACGCCGGCAATGCGCAGAACGGTGGCGAGCGTGGATGGTCCGGCCAGGAAGGCAATGCGACGATGCCCGAGCTCGAGCAGGTGCCGGGCCGCGATCTCCCCCGCGTTGACATCGTCGAAGCCAACGTGGGACAACCGGGCGGCCAGGCGGTGACGTTCACCGGCCTCGAGCAGGGTCGCGATCGGTGCGGAGCGCGCTCCCGCCAGCTCGAGGGTTCCGACCGGCGGGTCCAGGCCGACGACGACCGTGGGCAACCCCATCGCTTGGGTCAGCCGGGGTTCGGCTACGCCCGCGGACGTCGTCACGATGATCCCGTCGACACGGTTGCCGAGGAGTACCTCGAGCGTCTGGCCAGCGCGTACGGGATCTCCATACCCGCTCGCGATCAGGACCGCGAAACCGTCCTGCGCTGCCCGCGGCTCGATGCCCGCCGCGACCTCGGCCCAGTACGGATCTCGGATCGTCGGGACCAGAAGACCAATGGTCCGGGACATCCCCGTAACGAGAGCCCGTGCAGCGTGGTCGGGTCGGTAGCCGAGCCGGCTGGCCGCGTCCTCGACCCGGGCCCTGGTCTCGGGCAGCACACGGGGGTGACCCTGGAGGGCACGGGTGACGGTCGCCGCTGACACCCCGCTCAGCTGCGCCACATCCTTGATGGTCACGGGGCGTCTCCTCCGGGCCGTACGGAGGCTGGGGCCCTGAGGTGAGTCAGGAGCCATGGGCGTTCGAGCGCCTCAATTCTCGCTCACGGTATGGACGTGGACGCCTTGACACCGCGCGCGCCCGCGTGAAATCGTTTGTACATTCTCGAGCCAGAATATCCGCGAAGGCAACCAGGCGGGACATCACCGCACGGGCGCTGGCTAGCGGTCTCGATCACCGGGCGCCATGCGGCCGTATGACGTGATCACGACGGGGCGCGTCGGTGTCGACCTCTACCCCCAGCAGATGGTCCCGCTGGCCGAGGTCGTGAGCTTTGCCAAGTACCTGGGCGGAACCGCTACCAACGTGGCGGTTCAGGCCGCCCGCCTCGGGTCGCGGACCGCGGTGGTCACGAAAGTCGGCGACGACGGTTTCGGCCCGTTCGTGCGGGACGCGCTCCGGCGCTTCGGCGTGGACGCCCGCTGGGTCGGCACCGACCCCGACCTGCGGACGCCGATCGTGTTCTGCGAGGTTCACCCGCCCGACAATTTCCCACTCCTCTTCTACCGGGAGCCGAAGGCGCCGGATATGAACCTGTTGCCCGCGGACTTCGACCGTGACGCGGTCCGGCTTGCCTCTCTGTTCTGGATCACCGGGTCGGGACTCTCCGAGGAGCCAAGCCGCAGCACGGTGCTCGAGATGCTGCACGAGCGATGCCGTCGCGGTTCTCACGAGCCGCGGCCGGCGACGGTTCTTGACCTCGACTGCCGGCCCATGTTCTGGAACTCCCCGGAGGAGGCCACGCCATGGATGCGGGAGGCGCTCGCGCACGTCACGATTGCGGTGGGGAACGAGACCGAAATGGAGGTCGCGATCGGCGAGCGCGACGCGCGTAAGGCGGCTGGGCGACTGCTGGAGCTCGGCGTTGAGCTGGCCATCGTCAAGCGCGGTGCAGACGGGGTGCTCGCGGCTACGCGGACCTCCGTGATCGAAGTCCCCCCGGTTCGGCTGAAGGTCGTCAACGGCCTCGGTGCCGGCGACGCATTCGGCGGCACGCTTGCCCATGGGCTGGTGCAGGGCTGGGGGCTCCAGACCGCGCTTGAGCTCGCTAACGCGGCGGGAGCACTGGCCGCGTCCCGGCTCGCCTGCGCCGACGATTTCGGGACGCTGGGGAAATCGAGTCGGTCCTGAACACGTCGCCCCGACACGCCGCATGACCCTACTCGTCCATCCTGACGCCACCCCGGCCGAAGACGGAACCATCCTACGTGTGACGCCGGCGTCGGCGGGATGGGAGTACGTCGGGTTTGAGGTCCTGAGCCTGAGCGCTGACACCGTCGCCGAACGCGACACCAGCGAGCGCGAGGTGTGCGTGGTGGTGATCTCCGGTGCGGTGAACATCGACTCCGAGCACGCCAGGTGGAACGGCATCGGCGGCCGCCAGGATCCGTGGGCGGGTCCGCCGGATGCCGCCTACCTCCCGCCAGGCACCGCCTTTAGCCTCCGGTCCTCCACGGGCGCGGAGGTCGAGGTGGCTCTTTGCTGGGCTCCAGCCCGCCGTGGCGCCCCGGCACGGGTCCTCCCCGGGCCAGAGATCGAGCCGGAAACGCGCGGCTACGGGATCCTGGAGCGGACGATCTACCCGATTCTCATGGATGACCTCGAGGCCGAGTCGCTATTGGTGGTTGAGGTCATTACCCCGGCGGGCCATTGGTCGAGCTACCCACCGCACAAGCATGACCGCCATGACCCACCGACCGAAACGGCCTTGGAGGAAACGTATTACCACCGCGTCTCGCCGGTGCGGGGCTTCGGGCTCCAGCGTGTGTACAGCGACGATCACACCCTGGACGAGACGTTCACGTTCTCGGACCGCGATTGTGTCCTGGTGCCACGGGGCTACCACACTGTATCCGCGCCGCCAGGCTACGACCTTTACTACCTGAATGTGATGGCAGGACCGGTGCGCCAGTGGGCTGTGCTCACCGACCCGGATCACGCTTGGATGCTCGCTCGCTAGGACGTGGTGTGGCGAATTCAGCTTCCTGTGGCGGGTGTCAGCGACCTCATGAACTCGACAGCCCGCCTGACACCAGGCGCTCCAGGGAAAAAGGGATCCTCGTTCTCAATGCTTAGTTCGTCGTTATAACCAATGTCTTGCAAGGCTCGGAGAAAGGCCGTCCAGAACGTCGCGGGATTTCCGTCCCCGACGGTTCGAAAGACCCAGCTTCGGTTCTCGGGATCGTCCCATGACCGGGGATCGAGGACCCCGCTCAGCGCGACCTGTTCGTCGGATAGCTCCGTGTCCTTCAAATGGACGTGAAATATCGAGTCTCCGAGTGTTCGCATGACGCGGACCACGTCCATTTGCTGCCAAAAGAGATGACTCGGGTCGAGGTTGACGCCGATTTCGGGACCAATCGCGTCCCGGAGTCTCAGCAGCGTCGGAACGTTGTAGACGAGGTGCAGTGGATGCAGTTCGAACGCTATGCGATTGACGCCGTGGGCCCTTGCGAACTCGGTGAGTCCCTGCCATACCTCGAGCGCCTCCTCCCATTGGCGCTCTCGGAGCTCCTGCGTCTCAGGTGGCCAGGGGAACCAGATCCAGTTGATCGTCCTGGCCTGAGGCGAGTCCCCAGGGCACCCGGACATCGTCACGATCTTGTCGACCTCGAGTTCCTCCGCCAGCCTGATCGAATCCTGGATGAACCGAGCCTCCGCCCGACCGCGGATCGGATGCATCGGCCAGGCCGAGCAGTTGAGCGCGGCGAGTCGCAGTCCGCGGGAGGCGATCGCTCGCGCGAAGGCGGCGCGGGCGTCCGCGCTGCCGAGCAGCTCGTCCAGTCGCATGTGCGGTGCGCTCGACTGACCGCCCGTCGCGATCTCGACCGACTCGATTTCGAGGCTTACGGCGAGGTCGAGAGCCTCCTCGAGGGTCAGCTCGGGAACCGAATCAGTGAGGAGACAGAGGTTCATGGTGCTGCTCTATATCACGCAACGGAATTTCGGATCATTCCGGCGGTAAGGACCCGCGACCGATGACCGGGGGACGTGATCCGCATCACGAGGTTCTCTCCGAGCCCGTACGCATCGGGCCAAAAACGATGCGGAATCGCTTCTACCAGACTCCGCACGCGGATGGCCTGAATTCGCAGTATCCCGGCGCAGAGGCGGGATTCCGTGGCATGAAAGCGGAAGGTGGGTGGGCCGTTGTCAACACGGGTATGACGAGCATCTCGCCCGAGTACGACCACTCGGGACGGGAGGTCGTGTCGAGGATCTGGGACGACGCCGACGTACGCAATTGGGGTCTGCTATGCGACCGAATCCACGAGCACGGCGCTCTCGCGGGGATCGAGCTGATGGCCAGCGGAGCTCATGTGACCGGCTACGAGACGCGCCTGCCGGCCGGGGCCGTCTCACAGATACCGGACGACTGGCTGTTCATGGGCTCGTCGTTCCAGATGGATCGAGATGACATCCGGCGCGTGCAGAGTCACTATGTTGCGGCCGCTCGCCGCGCCAGACACGCCGGGTTCGACATTGTGAACGTGATGGGAGCGGAACTCGTCGCGTTGCCAATGACCTTCCTGATGAGCCGCTACAACCGGCGCACGGACGAGTACGGCGGCAGCTTCGAGAACCGCGCGCGGTTCTGGCTGGAGACCCTCGAGCAGGTTCGTGCTGAGGTCGGCGACCACTGTGCCATCACTGCGCGCCTGTGCATCGACACCCTCGACGAGGACGAGCAAGGCGTTCGCGTGGACCATGAGGGAGCAGGGTTCGTCGCGATGGCAGATCACCTCGTCGACTTTTGGGATGTCGTCGTGGCCGGTGAGGGCAATACCTGGGGTAAGGATCTCGGCCCGTCCCGGTTCTATCAGGAGAACTTTCAGAGCGAATACGTGCGTCGCGTTCGGCCCCACACCACCAAGCCGATTGTCGCCGTGGGCCGCTTCACCAGCCCGGACACCATGGTGCAAGTCATCCGCAGCGGGCAGCAGGACATTATCGGCGCCGCGCGCTCCTCGATCTCGGACCCGTTTCTGCCCCAGAAAATCGCCGAGGGGCGAATCGACGAGATCCGCGAGTGCATCGGCTGCAACGTGTGCGTATCACGCATCAACACCGCGACGCGGATCATCTGCACTCAGAACGCGACCACGGGCGAGGAATACAGGCGCGGCTGGCATCCGGAGCACTTCGCGCCAATCGCGAATGACCTCTCGAGGGTTCTCGTCGTCGGCGCCGGGCCCGCGGGACTCGAGTGCGGGGTCGTCCTGGCTCGACGCGGCGTCGAGTATGTCCATGTGGTCGACGCGGCGAAGCGACCCGGTGGGCATATGGAATGGGTTCCGCGTCTCCCAGGCCTCGCCGAGTGGGCCCGCATCGTCCATCACCGTCAGACCATGGCTGACAAGCTACCCAACCTCGCCATCGTCGCGAAGAAACAGCTCACCACCGACGAGATACTCGACTACGGCGCTGAGATCGTGATCCTCACCACGGGATCGGACTGGGCGCGAGACGGTCTCTCCTCGGTTACCCGAGCGCCGCTTCCCGGGGCAGATGCTGACCAGCCGCATGTACTGACACCCGACCAAATCATGGTGGAAGGGAAAGAGCCCACCGGCGACACGGTCTTGGTCTATGACGCCGAGGGTTACTTCATGGGCGTCAGCCTCGCCGAGAGGTACGCGCGGGAAGGCAAGCGCGTGATCTATGTGACGCCCCGCAGCGCCATCGGGGCCTACATGCATCACACTGGCGAGGACCAGCTCATGATCCCGCTCCTGGCCGATCTCGGCGTCGAGCTCTTCACCGAGCACGCCGTGACCGCCATAGCTCCCGGGTCGACCTCGGGTCAGCCACGCATACACGGGGGCAGACCGTTGGAGTGGAAAGCGGATTCCATCGTCCTGGTGACCCAGCGCAACCCGCGCACCGGGCTCTACCGCGAACTCAAGACTCGCTCGGATGAATGGTCAGACGCGGGTATTCGGGCCGTGTATCGAGCCGGCGACTGCGTCAGCCCTCGCCAGCAGGTCGCCGACGCCATCTTCGACGCCCATCGCCTCGCCCGTGAGATCGACTCCCCCGATCCGTCCGTACCATTGCCATGGATCCGCGAGGAACGATTCATCGGAACTTCGGACGCCGATTACGACTCGATGCGTCCTCAGCCAGCCTCCCCGACACCGGCGCGCTCGTAGAGCTCGCCACGCTGGAGCGTCCTATCCGCTCCTCACCGCTCCCCGCCCGCCGGCGCGCCAACCTCATCCTCGCGACTTGGGTTCTCGATCGGACCTCGATCCATATGAGCTTGCGCGATCGAGCGGCACAGCATCACATCGTGCAGGCCATCCTCTCCGGCCGTGAGGGGTGCGCGGTCGTCGGTGATGGCGTCGTGTAGCTCGAGCAGCTCGCGCTTGAACGCTTCCTCGTAGGAGACGATCTCCACCCGCGACCACGCGTGCGCAGTTCCGGGCTCGCCTCCTTCGACCGTCAATTCACTCGGCATGTTCCGTAGGAAGGGCGAGGGCAGCGTCAGCGTCAGGCGCTCGTCGGGAGCCAAGAACATGAATTCCTGCCGGTACCGCGCGATGCCCGTGAGCAGATCGACCCATGACAGGTGACATTCCACGTCGCCAAATGTCATATGCACGGCAACGACACGCGGGGAGAGGTCGGCGAACGTCACGCGGTCCGGCTCGCCGAGGGCCCCGCGTAGCGCGTTGAACTCGTGCACCAGATTGTCCAGGAGCATCCACCGGTAGCAGTAGCGAGTGTTGTCATCCGCTCCCGGGAGCGCGGCCTCCAGCCTCCTGGTGTCATCCTCGCGAAGCGCCTCGAGCACGGAAGCGGGCACGCCGCTCGGTGGCACCAATGGATAGTGCCGCACGTACGGCTCGAAGGGCGACTCGAGCGTCGTGACGCGCACCATCCGGAGGTCCTGGACATCGGGCAGAAGCTCAAGCAGGCGCCGATATGCGGGGTCGTAGCGCTTCATCGTCCCGACCATCAGACGCACGCCCGCGCGGTTGGCGGCGTCGATCATGGCCCGGCCCTCGGCCGGACTGAGACACATCGGCTTTTCCACGAAGACATTCGAACCCGACTCTGCGGCCGCGATGGCGACCGGGGCATGACTACCGGACGTCAGCACCAGCACGACGTCCAGGTCCATATCCACCACGTCCTCCCACCGGCTCACGGCGTGGCCGGCGCCGAACCGGTGCATACATGCCTCGGCCACGCTTGTCGAGAGATCGCACACAGCCGCCAGCTCGTACTCGTCCTCGAGTTGCCTGAGGTGAGGCAGATGCATCACCTGGGCGATCACACCGCATCCGACGACACCAACTCTCAGGCGCTGCGCCATAGTCTTATCGTCTTCCCCTCGTGCTACTTGGACGCTCGTTATCGCGGCTACTGCCGCCTCATGCGCGCGCGGGCGCAGCCGGCGCGGCCTCGGTCATCCTTTGAGCGCGCTTACCGCGCACATAGCGGCTCGCTTTGCCGAAAAGGCGAGGAATGACTAACCCCAGCCCCGTTATGCCCAGGGATATGACGATCAGCAACGTAGCCACGGCGTTGATGGCGGGAGTGATGCCAAACTTGATCTGCGTGTAGATGTAGATCGGCAGCGTTATCTCGGGGCCGATGATGAAGAAGGTGATCACGAATTCATCGAGCGACAACGTAAACGCGAACAGCGCGCCAGCGAATACCGCCGGACCGATCAAGGGCAGGATCACGTGGCGGAATCGTCGTATCGCATTTGCGCCAAGATCGCTCGCCGCCAGCTCCAGCGAACGATCAAAGCCCTCCAGGCGGGACGCGACGATCAGCAGAACAAACGGCGTCGTGTACACGGCCTGTCCGATGACGACCGTCTCAGTCGATAGCTGAATCCCCAATTCTTGGCGCAGGAAGGTGAGCAGGCTCACCCCAATGAGCACGCCCGGGATCATGATCGGCAGCGTGAACGCGATCCGGAATGTCGTGCGGAAGCGTCGGACGCTCCGAACGAGTGGGAACGCGGCCGCCGTCCCAACGACGGTGGCGACCAGCGTAACCTCAAGCGCCACCCGCAGCGACGTCTTGATGGCAGACTGCAGGTCCGGACTGCTGGCGATGCTCGTAAACCAGTGCAGCGTCCAGCCGGTGATCGGAAACGTTCCGTACCGATTCTTGTTGAAGCTCAGCAGTATGAGCAGAACGATCGGACTGAAGAGGAAGAAATAGATCACGCACGCCCAGCCGGCCAGGGCACGCCGAGCCCACGGCCCGCGCCGTGAGGCAATCTCGACCGCTGCCGCCTCACCCGCCATACATCTCGCCACTTACCTCGAGCGACTTGCGGAACACGAGCAGGAGGATGATCACGACGGCCGCGATCAGAATCGCGATTGCCGCGCCTTCGGCGTATTGCGCTTCCTGGAAGAAGTTATCGACGAGGTTGCCGATCATGACGCCTCGTGTGCCTCCGACGAGCTCAGGCGTGAGGTATTCGCCCAGAATCGGGATGAACACGAAGATCACCGCCGTGGTGAGCCCCGGCTTGATCTGGGGCAGCATCACGCGCCGGACAGCCTGGAAATGCGTCGCGCCGAGATCCATCGCTGCGTGAAGCTGCCTCCAGTCGAACCTGTCCAGCGCTGCGAACAGCGTCAGTGCCGCGAACGGAAAATAGAGGTAGGTAAGCACGAAGATGACCGCCGGCCGGTCGTACAGCAGCCAGGACGGCGTGCTGAGCCCGAACACTCCGAGGAGACGGGAGATGGCACCTTCGTTACCCAATATGATCGTCCACGCGGTAACCCGGAGGAGGTAACTCACCCAGAACGGGAGGATGACGAGAAACAGGAGCGGTCGCTGCCAGCGGCGGCTGACGTACCTCGCCAGCCAGTACGCAAACGGAAATGCGATAGCGAGGGTCAGCGCGGTCGCTGCGGCCGTCATCCACAGGGTGACCACGAACGTGTTGACATAGACCGCCGTGCCGAACACTTCCTTGTAGTTGGCGAACGTCCATATGTGCTGTACCTGGTAGCCATTCTGCGTCCAGAAGCTGTAGGCGACGATCAGCCCCATCGGTACCAGAAAGAACACGCCGAAGAGCACCGCCGCCGGCGCGAAGCCCAGGTACCGCGACAGCGACCGCACCGCCTGGCGCGGACTGAATGCCCGGCGTGGGGCCGCCGCGACGGCCGTCGGCGAACTGCTCGAGATTGGTGTCGTCGAGGAGCTCACCGAACGGCCGTCGATTGTGCGGCGGCAAAATGCATCAGAGACCTTGATTCAACGGCAGCCACTCGGCTAGGCGCCGAACACCGAGTTGAACGCCTGGATATACGCGTTGGGGTTCTTCGACGGGCCCTTTAGGTGCGCCTGGAGGGCCTGCTCAGGCTGGTTGTAGAGGAGTGCGTCGGCGAGCTCCCCTTGACCCTGATTCACGAGCATCTTGTACGCCTTCTCGTTGAACCACGCCTCCTTGAACTCCTTGAACAGCGGCGGAATCCATTCGGCTTGGCCCCACGCGTTGATGAACTGTTCGAAGCGATCTGCATTCTTCGTCTTCATCTTCTGCTCGGCGTCCAGCCATCCGATGACGCCTTCCTTCGGTGTAGCGGCCAGGATCGTGGGTCCGCCCGCCTCTTTCACCCGGAAGTCAGTGCCGAGGTTCTCCGAGGTGAACCACGCTGATTCGTTCGTGAGCGCCTGAACGACGCCAGTGTTCTGGGAGACGAGGGTCAGGAACGCCGGCTTTGCCTGCTTGAGAAAGTCGACGGCGCGACTGAGCTCGGCCGAGTTCATGTTGTAGGGATCCTTGGACCCGGTGGCCAAGCCAGCCTCGGCGACGATGTCCGTCGGCTGGTTCTCACGGACGAACTTGCCGTGGTACTTCGGATCGAGCAGCACCTCCCAGGACGTCGGCGCGGGCGAGACGAACTTCGGGTTGTAATAGATGCGCAGCGCCGACCACGCGCGCGGATACGCCAGATATCCCGCGCTGTTATTCCAGATCTGGAACTCGCGGGCGACCGAATAGAGCTGCTTGGACACGGCAAAGGAATCGATGTCAAATGGGTACGTGAGGCCCTGCTGGTAGTAGTAGGGCACCCAGAGGGCATCCGCAGACACGATGTCGAACTGGCCACTCTGCTGAGCCTTGATGAACATGCTCGCGTCGTCTGATCCGAGCGTGACGTTGACGCTGATACCCGTTTCCTTCTTAATTGCGGGCAGCTGAGTCGCCGGGTTGTAGTGGTCGTTCCAGGTGAGCATGTTCAGGGTCACCGGGCTGGTGGTGTTCGCAGCGGCGGTGCCGGTGGAGCTGGAGCTGGAGCTGCTGCCGCAGGCTGCCAGCCCGAGTGCTCCGACCCCGAGCGCCCCAAACCGAAGGGCGTCGCGCCGGGTGATCAAGTCGTTAGTCATCTCTTCTCCCTCCGCATGGATTAATGCTGTGCGTCGTGAAATAACACCGCGGCTTCGGCCTCCCAGCGGAGCTGCACTGCTGCATTCTCTTGTACCTGCTCATGTAGTTCGGTGGGCAGGTCGACGATGATCAGATCATCGGCGGCCTGGCACTCGATCGTGGCGCGGGTGAAGTTCCCGAGAAACGTCACCTGGACCACCTTGCCCAAAAGACCTGGACCGTTGTCGGGAGCCGGTGCTAGGCGGACCGATTCCGGTCGCACCATCAGGGTCCCACTGCCCGACTCCCGCGTGCTCGGCGACGGCAGCGGGATCTTGTCGCGCGAGGTCACGACCGCGCCGTCGTGCCACTCGACTGGGATGAAGTTCGACTCGCCGATGAAGTCTGCGACGAAGCGCGAGGCCGGCCGTCTGTATATCTCATCGGCTGACCCAATCTGCTCCACGCGCCCCTCGTTCATGATCGCGATGCGATCGGCCATCGCCATCGCTTCTCCCTGGTCGTGGGTAACAAAAACGAAGGTCGTCCCGATCTCGCGTTGAATCTGCGAAAGCTCGACCTGGAGGCGCTTTCGAAGCTTGAGGTCGAGCGAACCAAGAGGCTCATCCAGCAGCAAGACGGCCGGGCGGTTGACCAGGGCGCGAGCGACCGCGACGCGCTGCTGCTGGCCACCTGATAGCTGTGCTGGATAGCGGTCGGCGTATGTCTCGAGGGCCACCATCTGAAGTGCCTCAAGCACGCGCGTATCGATCTCGCGACGCGGCACCCTGGCCATACGCAGACCGAAGCTGACGTTGTCCCTGACGTTCAGATGCGGGAAGAGTGCATAGGACTGGAAAACGGTGTTGACTTTCCGCTTGTGGGGCGGGGTCGTATTCACGAGCTCGCCGCGGATGCGGATCTCACCCGTGGACGCCACCGCGAAGCCACCGATCAGGTTCAACGTCGTTGTCTTGCCGCATCCCGACGGTCCGAGAAGGCAGAAGAACTCTCCCTCGTGTATCTCCAGATCGAGTGACTCAACCGCCGTGTGGGCGCCGTACCGCTTGGACACGCCACGAAAAGCGATCGCCGGTGGAGCGCCCGCTGCTTGCTGATCGGTGGGGGTCGCCTGGGCGGTCACCAATGTGACAGTCCTCCGGTCATCAGCTCGGCACCAGATGCCTTGTCTCCTACCGCCGCGCGACCCCGTACCTCGCGAGCGATCTGATTCCGCGCCTCCTGCAGTCCCTTCAGCACCGTATCGCGCGCCTCGTGAAACCGTGCCTCGTTCATCGACACGCTTATTCCGACGGCGCGTCCCTCCACCTGCCCGAGTGACGCTGTGACGGCCATGCAGCAGCGACCGGCGACGGCCTCGCCGTGCTCCTCGGCGTGTCCGAGGTCGCGCACGCGTGCCAGTTGCGAGACGAGATCGTCGAGCCTGGTAATGGACTTGTCCGTAATCCCAGTCAGTCGACCTTGTTCCTCGAGTTGCGGCGCGAAGATCGCACGCACCTGATCGTCGGGCTCGAGCGCAAGAAGCGCCTTGCCCAACGCGACCGCATTGGCCGGCAGGAGCTTTCCAACGGCAGAGAGAGCGAACACCGATCGCCGGCCTTCCTCGCGTATGAGGTACAGGACCTGGTCGCCTTGCAGGACCCCCAGGTTGACCGTCTCCTCCGTCAGCGTCGCCAGCCACCGGCAGACCTCGCGCACCGAGGACATCAGGGGCATTTGAGCGGCGAACGCGCCTCCGAGCTCGATCGCCGCACGCCCCAATGTGTAGTGGCCGTTGTCGAGTTTGGTTACGTAGTGCCGCGGCTCGAGTTCTGCCAGAACGCGGTACACCAGCGATTTCGTATGCCCCGTGCGTTCCGACAGGTCGCCGACTGGCAGCGCCACGCTCCCGCGCGCAAGGGCGAGCAAAACGTCCGCGGCGCACGCGGCGGCCGGAGCCGAGTACTTGGTCCTATCGTTCACTGACGCGACGCTCATCGGTTCGCGACCACCTCAGTTCGGACCCCGATGGGGAACGCCGCCTCGCGTGCCGCCGCCGCGAGCAGTGCGGAGTCCGACGCGATTGCCAGGAATGTGAACCCAGCCTCGACACACTCGAGCGCGCGATCGCGGTCGGGCGCCAGAATCCCCGCCGAGATCCCGGCCGAATGTGCCGCCCTCACCACCGTCGTCAGCGCGGCCGCGAACTCGGGTGCTTCGAACCTTCCGGGCACGCCAAGCGCGTGCGACAGGTCGGCTGGACCGACAAAGAGGACGTCCACGCCTGGAATTTCCGCGATCGCCTCCACCTCTGCCAGGGCCGCGACGGTCTCAATCTGGACGAGCCCGACGACCTTGTCATTCGCGGTCTCCACCGAATCGGGTCGCATCCCGAAAGCGCACGCACGGTTGTACGTGGCCACCCCCCTGTCACCCTCTGGCGGATAGCGCAGATGGCGGACCGCTGTCGCGACCTCCTCTGCGCCATCGAGGCGCGGGAACATAACGCCGGCGGCTCCCAAATCGAGCACTCGCCCCGAGCGGATCCTCTCCGCGCTCTCGACGCGAACAAAGACGGGGACCTCATGGATCCCCGCCGCAAGGATCTGCCCTATCAGTTCGTCTTCGCCCCCGGCCCCGTGTTCAAGGTCGACTAGAAGCCAATCGAAGCCCGCGAGGGCGCACGTTTCGGCGGCCAATACCGATCCGAGGTTGACGAACGTCCCGAAGGTGGGTTCGCCTGACCGTACGCGGGCGCGAAAGGATGAGTTCACGGGGGCCCCTGACGGCAGGCCAAGGGCAACAGAGCTATTGCCCGTACGAACGTTTGTCGGTATCTGCGACCCCTTCCCCGGTCGCACAACTCGTATATGAAATCGCGATTCATGGACCCCGTTGCGAGCGGTCTTATACAACTTGCGCTGGTGCGTGTCAACCGTGGCCCGCGCCCGTGAAAGCGTTTACACTCGCTCGTTGGTGGAAACGGCGAGCATCTCCGGCTCGGGGTCGTCTGCAACGACCGCCGGCAAGCTTGCCCTCCTCGGTGGGAGTCCGATCGGGGTTCCCGCCAAGCCGCATTACCCGCGATTCACCGAGCAGGCGCGTCGCGACATCGACGACCTTCTGCGCGAGGGTGACTTGGTCGGTCTCGGCCGAGCTCATCCATGGATCGACTCGGCCGAGCGCGCGATTTCGGAATGGCACGGCGTCGACTATTGCTTGACGACGTCCTCAGGCCATGCATCGCTGCACGCCTGCCTCATGGGTCTCCAGATCACCGGCGGTGCGGAGGTCATCACGACGCCGTACACGTGGGGAGCCTCGACGTCACCGATCCTCTACAACAATGCGCTCCCGGTGTTCGCCGACGTGGACCCCGAGCGTGGCCTCCTGGACCCCGACTCGGTCCGCGAGGCGATCGGGCCTCGAACCGAGGCGATCCTCGTAACGCACATCTACGGCCAGCCGGCGAACATGACGGCGTTGTGCAAGGTCGCGTCCGAGCACGGTCTTGCCCTGATCGAGGACGGAAGTCAAGCTCACGGAGCAAAGCATCGCGGTAGGCGGATCGGGGGCTTCGGAGACGCGGGCGGCTTCTCGTGCATGGGAGGCAAGCTTCTCGCCACCAGCGAGGCGGGTTACCTCGTGACACGCCGCGACGACGTCTATTGGAACGCGGTGATCAGCTGCCAGCACGCCGGCGGGAGTGAGCACGCGGGCAGGGCCGCCGAGGACGGATTCCCGTCAGACCTCCGGCCGTACATGGACTCGCTCCACTACACGTACCGCCTCAGCGTCCTTAACGCGATTCTGCTGGTCCACCAGCTCGCCAAGCTCGACGAGGAGAACGCGAACCGGATCCAGAATCGCGCCTGGTTCGTCGAGGCGATCGAAGGGGTTGGTAGCGTGAGCGTCCCGGAGTACCCGGACGGAGAGCCGGTCTACCACATCGTCTCGCTCAACTTCATGGCTGAGCACGCCGGCATCTCAAAGCAGACGTACCTAGCGGCTCTACAGGCCGAGGGGGTATCTGCCTTCAGTTACGTCGACGTTCCGATGCATCGACTCGAGCGGCTGCGTCCGGGCACACAGGCTCCGCGGACTATGTGGGCGGACCGCCTCGCGCGCAGCGGGATGAACTATGCGGCGCTCGAACTGCCCGGTTGCGAGGCGAAGGTCGAGCGCTCCTTCGAAATGGGCTGGAACTGGATCGACCAGGATCGTGAAGCGATGAATCGCCTTGCCGCGGCGTTCATCAAGGTCGAGGAGCGGCTCGACGCCCTTCGCAGCCACGAACGGTCGCTGCGATGACTCGACAAACTGACCACGGCGCCCGCGGTCGATGACAACCGGTGCTCGAGTGCGAGTCGCGGTGGCCGGCTTGGGGGGGATCGGACTCATGCGCGCGCACGACGTGGCGCGCCACGACGGAGCGGAACTGGTGGCGGTCGCAAGTGGAACACCACGGCGAGCCGCCGAGGTGGCTACAGGGCTGGGCGATGGCGTGCAAGCGTTATCACACGAGGGATTGGCAGAGGCCAACGACGTCGAGGCGGTCGTTCTCTGCTGCCGGTCCCGCGATCATGTGAAGTACGCAGTGCCGTTGCTCGAGGCGGGCAAGCACGTTCTCCTCGAAAAGCCCGGCGCGACGACACTGGCCGATCACGATCGGCTTCGCGCGGCGGCTGGGGCCCGCCCCGACAGCGTCTTCCAGATTGCCTACATGCGCCGCTTCGACCCCCTGTTCTTAGAGGCCCGTCGACTCGTGACGGCAGGCGCGATCGGCCAACCGCTGGTGGTGCAAATGACAAACCGCGATGAAGAATTCCCGCCCGGCGAGGATCCCGCCGATACCGGCGGGATTCTGCTCGATATGGCCGTGCACGACTACGACACCGCATGCTGGATCCTCGGCCAGCGGCCGGTGCACGTCTTCGCCGAACGGCAGGCGCTCGTGCACCGTCAACTCTTCGAGGTCGGCGATCTCGACAATGCGATCGTCACCGTCAGCTTCGACGGCGGTGGGCTCGCGACCTCGCATATTTCCCGCACCTGCGCGTTCGGCCACGACATACGCGCCGAAATCCTGGGTAGCGAGGGCTCGATCTTCGTCGGCAATGGCGCCGGTGGCCCGGGAGTGACGGTCCTCGACGCGAGTAACAAGGATCGGTTCCCACGCGACTATCGAGACCGCTTCCGCGATGCCTTCCGCGCGGAGATCGCCGACTTCGTCGCCGTCTGCGCCGCGGTTAAGCGCGGGGCCGCGGCGTCAGCGACTGGCTTGAGCTCATCCGGTGCGGCCGCCACGCTCGAGGACGATCGCCGGGCGGTGGAGACGGGAGTCGCCGCCCGCGCCAGCGCCGTGCAAGAACGTCGGCTGACCGTCGGAGAGGACTGGCCGTGGCCCACAGGTTCGACGGATGGTGCGGAGGTGCAACCGTCCGCCGCCGGCGATGAGATCGGACGGCCCGTCAAGCGATGAGGGACAGCGTCAAGGCCGCCGTGATGAAGCGGCCGGGAGTCATCGCGCTCGAGCAGTTCCCGTTCCCTGAGCCCGAGCGTGGCGCAGTCGTCCTCGAAATGTCGATGTCCGGCATATGCGGGACGGATAAACACACCTTCCGTGGTGAGACGCTGCAGTACGCGGGGACGCCGCACGAGCGAGAGATCGAGTACCCGCTGATCTGCGGCCACGAGAACGTGGGGCGCGTCGCCGCTACCGGCGGCGAGGTGCTCGATACGCGCCCGCCGCCTGAATGACACCTTTGCCGAGACGGTCGTCGTCTATGGCGTCGGCCCGCTCGGCATGTGTCACGTGATCAAAGCGCGGCTCATGGGAGCCGGAAAGCTGATCGCGATCGACCGGTTCCCGACCCGGCTGCAGCGCGCCGCGGAGTTCGGTGCCGACGAACTACTCGACGCGACCGAGGCCGAGCCCGATGAGCTGCTCGCGCGGGTCCGGGAGCAAACCGGTGGCCGCGGAGCGGACATCGTCTTCGACTGCAGCGGCGTTCCCGAGACGTTCGTCACCAGCCTCCGCATGGTGCGTGTGGGCGGGACGGTCGTCGAGGCCGGCGCTTTCGTCGACATGGGTCCAGTCGCGGTCAACCCCAACGCCGACATATGCAGCAGGAACGTCGCCGTGCTGGGGATTGGCGGCGAAACGGCTGAGTCGTACGTGCCGGCGATGGAGCTGCTGACCCGCAATCTCGACCGCCTGCCGTTGGAGAAGTTCGTCTCGCATCGCCTCCCGCTAGAGGAGGCAGAACGCGGAGTCGAGCTGGCACAGCGCGACGAGGCGATGAAGGTCGTGCTCTCGCCCGCGGTGACGTGATCCCGCTGGTCGACTAGCGAACGGGCGTGTTCGTTGATCAGCTCATACGCCGGAACGCCGGTCTGGCCACCGCGGCGGTTGACCTGCACCAGGCCGGTGAGCTTCCCCCCTCGACCTACCTGATCGACTTGGACGCTCTCTACGAGAACGCCGCAGCGCTCTGCCAGGAGGCACGGCGGCTGGGTCTGTCGGTGCTCGCGATGACGAAGCAGTTCGGCCGAAACCCAGTCGCGATCCAGACGCTAGAGCGCGCCGGGGTGGAGAGCTTCGTCGCGGTTGACGTGGCAGATGCCCAGGCGATCAACCGCGCTGCCGCGCACCTCGGTCACGTCGGCCACCTGGTTCAAATTCCGAAGCACGCCGCCGCTGAGGTTGCGGCGATGCAACCGGATTACTGGACCGTCGTCGACGAAACGAAGGCCGAGGAAGCCGGGCGGGCGGCCAGGTCGCTCGGCCGGACGCAGGCGATTCTCGCCCGAGTGTTCGGTCCCGACGATCTCACCTTCGCGTCCCATGCCGGCGGTTTCGCCGTGGGGGACGTGGCGGCGACGGCACGCAACCTCTCAGCGACCAGAGGCTGTCGCTTGGCCGGAGTGACGACGTACCCCGCACTGTCATTCAATGGCGCGAGCAATACGGTCGAGCCGACCCCGAACCTGGCCACGATGAGACGCGTGGTGACGGAACTCGAGAGTCTGGTTACGGGCCACTGGAGGTGAATGCCCCCGGAGTTACGTCCACACCTGTCCTCCAACTCCTGGCCGACGCCGGTGCCACGCAGGTCGAGCCAGGCCACGGCTTCACTGGGACGACGCCCCTGCACATGGTGATGGACCTGGTGGAGCGGCCCGCGATGGTCTATCTCACCGAGATCTCCCACTTGGTTGGACACTAGGCCTACTGCTTCGGCGGCGGCCTTTACGCCGAGTTCGGCTACCGCTACGCCGAGCTCGGCTATCCCGGCGGCGACACGACGCCGGCGACCCTCGAGGCACTCGTTGGATCCGACCCGGCCCAGGCACTAGAGCAGCGAGCGATCGCTCACCTCACCGACTACCACGCGATCGACTTCTACGGCAGGCTAACGCCCGAAAACGACATAGCCATCCGGCCCGGGAATAGCGTCGTCTTCTGCTTCAGAACGCAGGTCTTCTACACGCGCGCCCTCGTCGCCCCGATCAGCGGAATCTCCGCCGGCCACCCACGCGTCGAAGGACTCTTCGATTCGGCGGCGCGTGCGGTGTGATCCGCACGCCGCGTTTCGCCTGAGTCCTGGAGGGCGGTCGATCTGGCTCGGAGCGCTAGCCCGCGCTCGGCGCCTCGGCGCCGTCGCCCTGATGCGACTCCCCTGCGGCCGCTGACTCGCCCGCGGGGAGCGCGGACTGCGGAGCGCCGGATCCCACCTCGGCCTTGAGCTTGGCGAACTCGTCATCGACGGCGCTCTTGGCGCCGAGCTGATCGAGCTGGCGGTCGATGTCGTCCTGCGGCGGACCTAGCGCGGTCAGGTCCTCGAACGTCCCGGCCGCCTGCAGCTCGTCGACCGCCGCTGCACGCGCCTGCATGTCGTCGGTCTTGTCGATCGCCCGCTGCATCGCGGCTCCGACGTCGGCCATCGAGTCCCCCACGCCGGTGGCCGCCTCGGATATCTGGACCTGCGCCTCGGCCGCCGAGTACTGCGCCTTGATCACTTCCTTCTTGGATCGGAACTGCTCGATCTTCGTCTGGAGCTGCTGTTCGGCCGCGGTGAGCTTCTCTTGCTGTGACTCGAGCTCCGAGATCTGCTGATCAAGCGAGCTCACCTCCCCCACGATCAACTGTTTGCGCTCGAGCGCCGCCCGGGCAAGATCCTCGCGGTTGGCGGACATCGCGTCACGCGCCTGACCATCGAGCTTGTCAGCTTGCTGGTGGAGGTTCTGCTCCTGGAGCTGAAGACGCTTCTTCGCCGTGACGACATCGGCGATCCCCTTCTTGACGTTCTGCAGGTCCTCGAGCTGGCGCTCGTAGGCGTAATCGAGCGTCTCGGCGGGATCCTCGGCGTGATCGAGCATGTGCGAGATCTTCGCCTTGGTGAGCGTCGAGATGCGACCGGAAAGTCCAGGCATCGAGTTCTCCTAGGGATTGTTGATAGCGCTGAGCCGCGTCATCGCGCGCTCTGCAGCTGGGCCTCGAGTCGGTTCAGGGCCTCGATCCGCTTCTCGAGCGGCGGGTGGGTGGCGAACAGCCCCGATAGCGACCCCTTGCGGCGCGCCGGGACGATAAAGAACGCGCTCATCTCGCTGGCGACGCGAAGGTCGCGGCTCGGGATCTGCGCCATCGTGCCGCTGATCTTCATCAACGCCGAAGACAGGGCGCTCGGCCTGCCGGTGATCACCGCCGCCCCCCGGTCGGCGGCGTACTCGCGGTAGCGCGACAGGGCCCGCAGCAGGACGAACGACACCGCGTATACACCAATCGAGACCGCCAGTACGATCGCGAACGCGCCCTGCTGGTTGCGGCCGCGTCCCCCACCGAAGAGGAATCCGAAGCGCGCCGCGATTGCGGCGATCGAGGCGAAGAAGCTCGCGATCGTCATCACCATCACGTCGCGGTTGATCACGTGCGTCAGCTCGTGCGCGAGCACGCCCTCGAGCTCCGGCTCGGAGAGCAGCGACAACAGCCCGGTGGTCACGCAGACCGTCGCGGTCTTCTGCGAGCGGCCCAACGCGAACGCGTTCGGCATCGGGGCCTGGACCAATGCGACCCGTGGCTTGGGAATGTCCGCGTGCAGGCACAGCCGGTCGATGATCGAGTGCAACTGTGGCGCCTGGGCCGGGGACACATCCCTCGCGCCCATCGCCGCCAGCGCGATCTTGTCCGACGCAAACATCTGGGTCCCGAACACGACCGCCGCGATCAGGAACACCGCGCCGATCCCCACGCCGGCGGTGATCGCGACCACGATCAGCACGACGTAGACCACGCCCAGCAGGAACATCGTGAGCAACATCCGGGCCTGGAGTCCGGAGTCCCGTCCAAAGTTTCGTTTTGACATCAGAACGTCAACCTCCGCTTAGAGGGCCAAGCCCTCATCACACTTCTTCAAGCGTACTCCGACCCGCGAGTGCGCTCGGCACCTTGCGGACGGATTGCCTCCGCGGTCTTCGTCCGACGATCTCGTCGGCGGCCGCCCGCGGCGAGCGCGCCGGGCGACTGTCCGTCCATATCCGCCGCAATTCATGGTTTCGGGCGTCGAATTGACCGAAGACGGATTCGTGCGTAAGGGGCCGACATATACCGGTGGGTTCGTCGGCGGAACCATCGGGAGCTTCATCCCCAGCCTCTGGGGCGCCGGCCAACTCACGATGTCATCGGTCGTGTTCTTCGTGATCGGCGGCCTCTTCGGGATCTGGCTCGCGTACCGGTTGTTCGTCTGATCTGCCCTCGCCAGCCGGCGGTCCCACCGTTCGAACGAGTCCGCGCGTGCGCTCGTGCCGCCGGCGTGTGACGAGCGCCATTGGATAGGTTGCCCCAGAAGGACGCGATGATCCGGTTCGACGAAAGCCTTCGCGCCGCGCTCGCCGCGAACCTCGCCGCCCACGAGCGCCGGGCGCAGCCGCTCGAGGGGCGACGCCACGCGGCAGTGTCAGTTGTACTCGTCGACGGCGATCCCGAGCGTCACGCCGGCGAGACGCTGGGCGTTGCCGGTGGCGCTTCGTTGCTCTTGTGCCAGCGGGCGTTGCGGATGACCCGCCACGCCGGGCAGTGGGCTTTGCCTGGCGGGAGGATCGAGGCCGGCGAGACTCCGCTCGAGGCCGCCCTGCGTGAGCTCGACGAGGAGTTGGGCGTGCGTCTCGAGCCGCAGAGCGTCGTCGGCTGGCTCGACGACTACGCGACACGCTCGGGGTTCGTGATCACCCCCGCGGTGCTCTGGGGCGGCGCTGACCCGACTCTGAATCCCGCCCGCGACGAGGTAGTCGGGGTATACCGCCTGAGCCTTCGCGAACTCGTCGACGCCGAGCCGCGGTTCATCGCGATTCCCGAGAGCGATCGCCCGGTGCTGCAACTGCCGCTCGGCAGCGAGCTGATTCATGCACCCACCGGCGCGGTCCTCTTCCAGCTCAGGCAGGTCGGACTTCTCGGCCGGACGGGCGAGCGGGTCGACGAGATCGAGGAGCCGGTGTTCGCCTGGTCCTGAGGGCCCCGAGGAGGGTTCGCTCCCGTACGACGTACGCTTGTGAGGTGCGCTTGCGCCGTTTCCGTAAGTCCCCCAAGGAGCCGGCGGTAGCCGTCGGCGATCCTCGCCTGGAGGGCTGGGAGACGGTCAGCACATTCGAGGACCAGGCAAGCGCTGTTGCATGGCGCGATCGGCTACGTGAGTTGGGGATCGATGCCAGCTGCGTCGCCGACCATCCGCTCGATCGCTCCGGTCGCGGCGACATCTATCTCGTCGTCCCGCCCGAGCAGTGGTCGCGGGCCAACGAGATCGTCGAGAACCTCGAGGATTGATCGTCACGAGCCGCCCGGCTCGAGTGATCAGCTTTCGGTGAGCCGGAAGACCGGGTGATCCGGCGCGATCCGTCGTAGCTCTTCGTCCGGTGAATCTGGTCCGACGCCGCCGAAGAACACCCCTACCTCGAATTTCCACTTCTTCAGGTAGGCCCGCAGCAGCGGTGGCTTGTCGTCATCCGGGAGCTCCACGGCGCTAAACGCCCGCGCGCGTCTACCGACGCGCAGCCTGCCCTCACCACTGGCACGGAGGTTCTTTACCCACTGCGTCTGGCCTCGCGGGGCCACCAGGTAATCGGCGCCCTCGAAGCGCAGGAGGTTGACCGGCGTCTGCCGCCACTCGCCGGATTTGCGTCCCTTGATCTCAAGGACACGGGATCCGTAGAGGCTGATGCCCATGCGCGTGAGCGCGGCCACAACCCGATTGAAAACGTTGGTCGTGAACCATCCCGGTCGTTGGTAGTGCTCGGCCACCAGGGCCATTGTGTCGCCCGGTGGGCCTCAAGGTCCAGCCCGATGGGTCCGATACGAGCGGCAGGGAACACGAAAAAAGGAGTCTGGTCGGATGACCGAGCAAATTGAGAGGGTATGTCCGGGCTGCGGCGCGTCCGCTAGCGATTTCCGCTTTTGTCCGTCCTGCGGCCGGTACTTGGGGTCGTTGGCCGTGATCTCGACGCCGGCTGATCGGCAAGCCGATGCTCCGAGCAATGGCGACCAGGCCTCAACCGTCAACGGTTCTCACGTCAGCCCGGAACCACCCAAGGCCGAGTACACGCCCCCGGCGGCGACCGCCGCCGCGCTCAGGGCGATCGAGATTCCGGCCCAGCCTGACGCTTCCCATGAACAGTCCGCGCCTGGCGCCTCTGAGAACGGCCATGATCGATCCGCGACAGATGACAGCCCTACCCACGCGACCGTCGCACGGTTCCAGGCGACGGAAGACTCACCGCGGGCGGACGTAGAGGCCGCCGAAGCGAAGGATGACGTCGCTCCGCAGCTGCCGGAGACTTTGCGGTTCGGCTACGTGCCGGTCGTCGTTCCAAACGGAGCGCATAACGGCGGCGACATCGCCGCCCAGGACCCCGCCGCCGACGATGGCGCCGATCGGTTCCCGGCCGACGATGCTCCCGCCGAACCCGAGCGCGAGAGTCCGCCTGTAAACGCCCTGCCGCTCCGAGATGACGATCAGCCGCGTCCGCGCCAGAATGCCCCGCGACCGGTACCTCCGGTCGCGACTGTGCCGGAATCGAGCAGCCACCGCGTCGCGTTTGTGTGCCTCGCCGCGGTCATCGGGTTGATCCTGGTCATGCTCAGCCGCGGCCGTCGCGACCACGCCTAGCCGGCGCGCTCGGCCGACGCCAGACCGCGGCGAGCGAAGGTCCCCAGGATGAACGCCGCTCCGGCGAGCCCGAAGAACGCCAGGGCGACCTTGACCGGCGAGCCGGCGAGGAGCCCACGGCCGGCCTCGAGGACGGCGGTCGCCGGGTTGAGATTGGCGACGTCGTGGATCCAGCCGGTCAGCAACGAAAGTGGCACGTACACCGGCGCGAGGAACAGAAGCACGAATACGGGCATCTGAATGAGCGCCCCCGCCTGCTCGGTGCGCAGGAACATCGCCACCCCGCACGCCCACAGCGCCGAGACGAGATTGACGATCACGCCCAGACCGAGTAGTCCGACGAGGTCGATCCCGCTGCCATAGACGTTCATGCCCGCGATCACCGCAGCAACGGTCACCACGGTCCCGGTCAAGGCCCACCGCAGCAGTGCGCCGATGGTGTAGCCGGCGATGATCCCGCTGCGCCGCGGGGCGCTCAGGAGCAATCGCCGCGCGAATCCCGAGTCGAAGTCGCGGGCGATGGCGAACCCGGTGAACACGCCGCCAAAGGCGGCCGACTGCAGGAACACGAACACAAACTGAAACGCCGTGTAGCCCGGGCCGTAGTGGAAGTTCGGGATGTCGGCGATCCGCGATAGGCCACCCGCGAACGCGATGAGGAAGAACAGCGGGAAGACGATCGACGGCACGAGGATCGCTGGATTGACGAGCGTGTTGTGGATCGAGCGCCAGGCGACACCCTGGGCCACGTGGAAGAAGCGCTTCACGGTTCTGACCGCCAGTCGCTCATCGCCGCGCCAACCGCGTCCGCATTGCCGCCTCGGAAAGACCGAGCGTGATCACGAGCAGGATCAGCGAAAAACCGAAGCCCAACGCCAGCGCCTGGAAATCCCAGCCCTTGATCACCAGACTGCGCAGCGCCTCGATCAGGTAGGACATCGGGTTGTAGGTGGCGACGTCCCGAAACCAGGTCGTTTTGATCAGGTTCCGAGGAAGGCTCGAGGAGCTAAGGAAGAGGGTCACAAACAGGAGCGGAAAGATGCCCTGGACCGCTTCCCCGGTCCCGAAGCGAAGAGCGAGAAACCCGCCGAGGCTGGCGAACGCGAACGCGATCAGGATCGACAAGCCCAGCAGCACGAACGCGCCCCCGACGCCGCTCACTAGCGTGACACCGGTGGCGAACCCTACGAGCAGGTAGGCGACCGCCTGCACGACCCCGAGCACGAGCGCGCCACCCAGCTGGCCGATCAACAGTGCCTGAGTCCGGAGCGGGGTGAGCGCCAACCGGTTCAGGAAGCCGCTCTCGATGTCGCGGGCAAGATCGACGCCGGCGGTGATGGAGACGAACATTGCGCCCTGCACGAACGTCATAGCGATCAGGAAGTCCCGGTAGTTGTGGGTCGGGAAATGCGGGATCCGCGTCGCCGGGCTCAGCGCCGAGCCGTTGATCGCGAACAGGATCAACGGGAAGACCATCGGGAAGATCAGCAGCCCACGCTGACGGACGGTTCGGACGACCGCCCGCCGGGCTACGGCAAGCGTCTGCTCGACGAGACCCGGTTCGAGCGAGAAGCGCCCGGCACCCACCGGTGTGACAGCTGCTTCAACGGCCACGCCGCCTCCGGGCCCCGTCGGGCGCCTCCGCCGGCACCTCGGCCGGCACCTCGGCGACGCTGCCATCGCCCGACCCCTCGAGCTTGCGTCCGGTCTTGGCCAGAAAGACATCGTCGAGCGAGGGCTGGTGGAGCTGCAGCGTGTCCACTTTCAGATTCGCGTGATCAAGGATGCGAATGATCTCGGCCAGTTGGGCCTCGCCGCCGGGCAGGTGCACGCTCACCGCACCGCGACCATTGCGCCGCATCTCGCCAAAGTCCGCGAGCAGTTCCGCCAACCGGTCTCCGGCCTCCGAGTCGGCAGGCGTCACCTCGACGCTCGGGCTGCCGATCTCGGCCTTGAGCTGGGCGGGAGTTCCCTCGGCGACGATGCGCCCATGGTCGATGATCCCGATCCGGTCGGCGAGCGCGTCGGCCTCCTCGAGGTACTGGGTCGTGAGGAACACGGTCATGCCCTCGTCGTGGGCCAGCCGCGCCACCTCCTCCCAGAGAGCCGCCCGGCTCTGGACGTCGAGGCCCGTCGTCGGCTCGTCGAGAAACAGGATCTGCGGCGAGTGGACCAGAGCCAAGGCAAGATCCAGGCGGCGCTTCATCCCGCCCGAGTAGCCGCCAACCCGGCGGTCGGCGGCCTCGGTCAGCCCGACCCGCTCGAGCAGCTCCTGGGCGCGACGTCGGCGGTACTCACCGGGCAGACCCTGCAGGGTGCCTTGAAGGAGCAGATGTTCGCGGCCGGTGAGGATCGCGTCGAGCGCCGCCTCCTGGAGCGCAGCCCCGATGACGGCCCGAACCTGCGCGCCCTGGCGGACGACGTCGTAGCCACCCACACGGGCGCAACCGCTGGTAGGAGGAAGCAAGGTTGTCAGCATCAGCACTGTGGTCGACTTTCCGGCGCCGTTCGGCCCGAGGAAGCCGTAGATCTCCCCAGGCGAGACCGCCAGATCGATGCCGTCCACGGCGCGAGGCCCCTTGCGGAACTCGCGGACGAGGTTCTCGACTTCTATCGCCGCCGTCTGGGCCGGTGGGGACTGCTCAGACATCGCAGGTCGTTCACTGATCGCACGTCCGTTGGTCATAGGCCACACTCTACCAACATGTTGATCCAACAAAATGTTTGGGTCTACAACTATCCACTGATCCACGAGGATCCAGCGTTGGAGCACGCCTACGCACCATCCGGATTCTGTGCTTTTCTAACGAGGCAATTCAGCTCTTTAGAAAGCGTCAGAGTCCCGCACGCAGAAGCGGGATAACCCTACGCCCGGCGCTGGCCGCAAGCCCCCGACGCTCGCCGGCCGCGATGAGGACCTCGAAAACTTTCAGGCCCTGATCGACCGGCTCGCCACCGGCGGTTACGAGCGCAGCCTGATCTACTCCGGTCTGCGAGGGGTTGGCAAGACCGTGCTGCTGATGGAGCTCGACGTGCTCGCCACCGAGGCCGGCTGGGCGACGACCGACGTCCAGGAGGTCGGGTCCCAGCCCGACTTCCGCGTCACGTTCGCACTGATGGCGACGCGCCTGCTGCGCGAAATGAGCCGACGCCACCGGCTGAAGGACCGGGTCGAGCGGGCCCTCCGCGTCGTCAAGGCGTTCAGCATCGCCGTTCCCGGCGCCGTACACCTCAAGCTCGACGTCGAAGCGGCCTCCGGAATAGCCGACTCGGGTGACCCCGAGCAGGACCTCACCGACCTGATGGCGGAGATCGGAGCCGTCGCCCAGGCCAGCGGCGCCGGAGCGCTGTTCCTGATCGACGAGATGCACAACCTCGACGCGCCATCGCTGGCCGCGATCTGCATCGCCTTTCAGGCCATCAGCCTACTCGGCGAAGCAGCTGGTCGATCAAGGCGCCGCAGCGCTGGGGGTCGTCCAAAAACGGAGCGTGGCGCCCTGGCATGAGCTCGAGGTGCGCGTCGGGGATCAGCGCGGCGGCGCGCCGGCCGATCTCCGGGCCGCCGTACGGGTCGTCGTCTCCCCAGATCATGAGCACGGGCGCGGCGATCTGTTGAAGCTCGGCGTCGGAGAGGAAGTTCTCCGGACGCGGTCGTCCGAGGCGCATCGCGAGCTGCATGTGGCTCAACATCGCCGTACGGAAGCCCGGCTGTCGCATGCCCTCATGCACGACATCGAAGAACCCATCGGGCGCGAGCTCAGCCGCACGGGACCATCCACCGCGGGCCAAGGACCGGCGGGAGACAGTGACGCTCGGCGAGCCGATCCGCGCGACCACCTGACGCACCCCGGGCGTGGAGAGCGCGGTGAAGAAGGGATCGCCGCGCATGCCGGGCAGCGCGACGGCAGGAACCCCGAGCGAGGCCAGCGCGGTGATCCGCTCCGGCGCTTCGACGGCCAAGCAGAGCCCCCAGATGCCACCCAGCGAGGTGCCGATGACGGGGACCCGTTCGAGGTCGAGCGCGTCGAGCAGCGACGTGAGCTGCGCAACCGCGTGCTCGCGCAGTGATCGCCCGACGTAATCAAACGCGTCGCCGAGCGTGGCATCGACAACACCGAAATCATCCACGCCGTCCACGAACGACCAGCACCGATGATCCCGGCCACCACCGGTCTGAGCACCGCGGCCTGAGCGGCCCGATATCCCTCACGCACTTGGCATGCGTGCGACGAGACCGCGCACCGCCCGTCGTCGCAATCACATCTCGAAAGCAAGTGTCCCGAGCTTCAGATCACGACGACCCGCACGATCGCTGCTCGATCAACCCAGCAGGGGGAGCTGGGGCTGCTAGGCGAGTTGGAGCTGCTGCTCAGTGACCGGCGAGGTGGATGACGCCGACGCTGTCCAGTCCGTCGAGCATCAGCTGGACCGCGAGCGCCGCGAGCAGGAAACCGAAGATCTTCTCGGTCACGAGCATGCGACTCTCATCTAGATGGTCACTTACGCGGTTTGCCCATCGAAATACGGCAACGTCGAGCGCTAGCACGACAGCAAGCACGCCGAGCAACATTGCGAAAACTGCGAGCGAGTTCGACTCGGCCGAGAGCGTCACCAGCGTGACGATGCCCGCCGGGTTCAGGAGGTACGGAACAGCCAGTGGGAAAACAGCGATCCGCATCGGATCGCGTCCCTTGATCGCTTGACTCTCCCGGGGGTCAGCGGATCCGAGAACCATCGTGACCGCGATGATGATCAGGATGACGCCCCCGGCGATTGACAGCGACCCGGTAGAAAAATGCAGCAACCTCGCCAACAACTCGCCGAGTCCGGCGAGGATGACCGAGACCACGCCCGCCGTCGTGAGCATCTTGCGGACCACGAGTGCCTTGGTCGGAGGGTCCATCTCGGCGGTGACCTCGAGAAAAGGAACGAGCGCGATCTTCGGCCCTACACCGATCAACAACAGCAAGAAAGTGTCGATCACCAGATAGATGTCGATGGACGTGTGATCCATTCGCGCGTCCTCCTTGCCGATCGTTTCGCCGACGGCGGTCGGCCACCGCGTAACCGCGGCCGCAGACAATATCGCCGACTTGCGCCCCTCGGCTGTCTGTTGCCCGGTGATTCCGAAGCGCCGGACTGACCAGCTGGACGCGGGCCCGAGGCCGTCGCTCCTTTATCGCGTGCTACATGGACGGGCGGAGTTAGGCACGCCTGCCGAAGAGACGCGACCCCTGAGCCAAGCATGCTGCTGGTTTGGGCTACACGCAATCGCGCGCCCGAGCCGCGCGCTGACTTCTGGTTTCGTTCCCGGGGACGGCCGTCCGCGACTTGCGCAACGGCGACTGAGGAGTCGTCCGCCGGGGCCACCGCCGGAAGGCGGCGACCCCTGCTCTTGTAGTGCGCCGCCGGCGGCGCCTTCATTGGTGTACAGGTGTGCGAACTGGCGCGAGTCCGACAGGTGGAAGACCGCGTAGCGAAATCCCGCCGGTCGGGTCTGCGCGAGTTCCTCAAAGACGGCGCGCACGAGCGCAGAATTCTCCTGCTCACGTCCCGGCTTCACAGTGTAGGTGACCATCGTAGGACTCATTGTCGACTGACTCTTTTTTCTTCGTTGGTGGATGTGTGTGTCTCGCTTTGTTGGGGTGTGTGGTGGTCTGGTTTGGTCAGTTCGCGCCGGCCAGCACGGGCTGCGGCTCGCGGATCGTGGTCTTGGCAACGGCGTCGGAGATCTCGTCGCGGCGGACGAGCGCGAAGATCGCCGGGACGGCGAGCAGCGCGATCGCGCCGAGCACCCAGAGCGCCTCCTGGAAGCCGCCGGTGAGGGCCGCGGGTGCGGCCTTGCCGGCGTGCAGCAGGGCGTTCGTGTGGCCGACCGCGACGCTTGAGGCGATCGCGATCCCGATCGCTCCGCCGAGCTGCTGGGAGGTGTTCAGGAGCCCGGACGCGAGCCCGGCCTGGTGCTCTGAGACGCCGGCGAGCGCGGCGATCGAGATCGGGATGAAAGCGAACGCGGTCCCGGCGCCGGCAACGACGAACGGGCCGGCGAGGTTGGCGAGGAAGTGTCCGTGGACGGGCACCTGGGTCGCCCACAGCACGCCCGCGCCGATCAGCGTCATCCCGATCGCCATCACGACCTTGGCGCCGCCACGGGTGACCAAGGCCTGTGAGATGCCAGCGAGGGCGACAGAGGTCAGCGACGCAGCCAGCCATGCGAGACCGGTCTGCAGGGCGCTGTAGTGGAGCACCTGCTGCATGTAGAGGGTGCCGACGAAGATGAACGCGAAGAAGCTGCCGCCCAACAGCAGCCCCGCCGCGTTCGCGCCGGCGAGCGTGCGCAGCCTGAAGATCGACAGCGGCAGCACGGGCTCCTTCGCCCGGGCCTCGATCACCAGGAACGCGGCGAGCAGCGCCGCCGATGCTGCCAGCAGCGCGACTGTCCGCGTGGCGCCCCAGCCGTACTGCGGTGCCTGAGCGATCGCGTCGACCAGCAGCACGAGCCCGCCCGTGCTCGCGATCGCACCGAGCGCGTCAAACCGCCGGCGCGTGGTGGCGAGCCGGCTGTCGGGCACGATCCTGGGTGCGAGCGCCAGCGCGGCGGCCCCGATCGGGACGTTCAGATAGAAGATGTACTGCCACCCGGCGTAGCGGGTGAGAAGCCCGCCGGCGATCACACCAACGGTCGCCCCGCCGGCACCGAGCCCGCCCCAGATCCCGAGCGCCTTGTTGCGCTCGGCGCCCTCGGCGAACATGTTCATCACGATCGACAGGGCGGCGGGCAGCATGATCGCCGCGCCCAGCCCCTGAACGGCCCTCGCTGCGATAAGCGACACCTCGCCGGTCGACAGCGCGGCTCCCAGCGACGCCGCCGTAAACAACGAAAGCCCGACCATCAGCATCCGGCGGCGGCCGAGCAGGTCCGCGGCACGACCGCCGAGCAGCATGAAGCCGCCGAACGTGAGCGCGTACGCGGTCACCACCCACTGCAGGCTGGTCGCGCTGAAGTGCAAATCGCGACCGATCGTGGGCAGCGAGACGTTGACGATCGTCAGATCGATAATCGTCATGAAGAACGACACCGCCAACAGCGCGAACGCGCGCCAGCGATTGATATTCGGGGATATGGTCGTCATCGGACCTCCAGCGGTCGGGACAGGGACAGAAAGTTGAGTGTTGGTGTGGTGTTGCATCGCTGCCTCCTCTTAGAGTTGTTGTTGTCGCTAGGACGAATGGGAGGCCGCGATCGGGACACGCCGATGCTGTGGCTGGGCCGCGTACGCGTAGGGGTGATGGAACACCCCGAGCGCGCGCTCGCCTTCGCGTACCGGAAGCTCGAACGCCTCGCCGGTCTTGGTGTCGGTGACCGCGACCGTGACGTGGCCGTCGTTCTGACACCACAGCAGCCGGACCTCGATCCCGTCGCCCGTGCGGCGGTCGAGCTCGCGTGTGATCTGGGTGCGTGGCTGGGTCATCTCGCTGTCCTCCCGGGTCGTTCGATCGCTACGCACTGACGACGAACGGGCGGGCGCCGAGGGGACAGCGACGGTGCGTTGGCCGGCAGTGGCCCGGGGCCGGTCTACAGCTGGGCGATCCGGCCCGCGAGGAAGCGGCGCTCGGGCTCAGAGCGGGCGAGCTCGAGCGCGCGCTCATACGCCGCGCGGGCTTCGGCGTTGCGGCCGAGGCGGCGCAGCAGCTCACCGCGGGTCGAGTGCAGGTACTGGTAGTCGTCGAGCTCGAGGGCGTCGACGATCTCGAGCGCCTGCTCGGTGCGTCCCGCCTCGGCGACCGCGACCGCGCGGTTGAGCTCGACCACCGGCGAGCCGGTGATCCGCACAAGCTGCTCGTACAGGGCAGCAATCTCCGGCCAGTCGATCTGCTCGACGCTCTGAAGCGAGGCGATCGCGGCCTGGAGCACGTACGGGCCGCGGCCGCGCAGCGCGATCGCTCGATCGAGCGTCTCGCGCCCGGCCGCGATCTGTTGTCCGTCCCACAGCGACCGATCCTGGTCTTCGAGCAGCACGAGATCGTCGTCGGAGAATCTCGCGTTACGCCGCGCGTGCTGAATCAGAATCAGCGCGAGCAGCCCGTGAACCTCCGGCTCATCGGGCATCAGCATCGACAGCACCCGCCCGAGCCGGATCGCCTCGGCCGCGAGGTCGACCCGGCCGCTGTAGCCCTCGTTGTAGATCAGATAGATGACTGCCAGCACCGCGTTCAGGCGGTCCGGGAGCAGGTGATCGGCCGGCACCGCGAACGGGATCGCGGTCGCTTTGATCTTCGCCTTCGCGCGCGATATGCGTCGCTTCATCGTCTCCTCCGAGACCAGGAACGCGCGCGCGATCTCCTCGGTCGTCAGGCCCCCGAGCGCCCGCAGCGTGAGCGCAACCTGCGCCTCGACCGCGAGCGCCGGATGGCAGCACGTGAAGACCAACTCGAGTCGCTCGTCTTCGATCACTGTGTCGTCCATCTCATCCTCCGTTGGCTCGGGCACGTCCAGCAGCCGAGTCTTCTGAGCGAGCGTGCGCTCGCGGCGGATCCGGTCGATCGCCCGGTTGCGAGCAGTAGTCACGAGCCACCCGCGCGGGTTCGCCGGAGTCCCGTCCCGCGGCCAGCGCTCCGCGGCGACCGCGAACGCCTCCTGAACGGCCTCCTCAGCGAGATCGAAATCGCCGAGGAAACCGACCAGCGAGGCAAGCACGCGCCCCCACTCGTCGCGGAAAACCTCTTCCAGCAGCGCTAGCGCTCCACCAACGGCCGGACCTCGATCGCGCCGCCAAGACGCGCCGCCGGGATCCGCGCAGCCAGCTCGATCGCGTCGGCGAGGGTGTCCGCCTCGAACACGTAGTACCCGCCGAACACCTCCTTGGTGTCGGCGTACGGCCCGTCGGTCGCCAGCGTCCGCCCGTCCTGCACTCGCACCGTCGTGGCCGTCTCGATCGGCTGCAGCTCCGCGCTGGCGATGTACCCGGGGTCATCTCGGAGCGCGATGTATTCGGCGAGCATCGCCTTGAACTCATCCTCGGACAGCGTGTCGGTGTGGCCGGGCTTGTAGTGGATCAACATCGCGTACTTCACCTGCAACCTCCTACTGAGGAGAGTGGATTGTCGCTCTAACGACGAACCGGCGCACGCTTAGGGGACAGCTTTCATGCGAACCGGAAACGGGCGAACCTCCGTCAAGCCCGGGTGACGGCAGGAAACCAGGTCAGTCGGCCACGCCGTGCGGCCCACGCGCCTCCCGCCGACCCTACCGCCACCCGGTTCCCGGTGGCGCTGCCGGTTCGGAACGAACTCAGCGATCTCGTGGCCGACCGGTCGCTACCGCCTCCGAGAGCAAAGCGGCCGCGGCGCGGGCGTGGCCCCTCCAGGTGTGGAGCAGCCATGCTCGGGCTGGCGCATAACAACCAGCCCGAGACCAGCCTTCGTCGTCGGACGCGCATCTAGCCGGCGACGTCACGCCTCCTGCTCGGCGCGGCTTGCAGGGAAGGGCGCGTCAGGCCAGCAGCCCATCGCCGTCATCGTGCCGGCCGTCGGACTCGCTCGTGGCGAGGGGCGCCACAGCGGCCGACGGCCAGCTGGTCCTGCTTCGTTGATCGAGCAGAATCAGCCGACCGGCGTCACGACCCGGTGTGGACTGTGCTGCTCTGCCGGGCTGCGGCAGCGGCTCGACGAAAGTCGCGTGCTTGTGCGTCTCGTCCAACTCGAGCGTGCAGGGTTCCGCTCCGATCGCGCCGGCCTGCCATCGAAGCGTCGTCGTGCAGGCGTAGCCGTGGGAGGTCTGTCCCCTGCGGCGGTGTCTGTTCGTCGTAGGGTTGATAACGATCTTCAAGGAGGGCGTATGCAGTTCGCGGTGTTGGTTTATGAGAAGCCAGGTACCTATGAGGGGCTGAGCGCTGCGGAGCGCCAGCGGATGGCGGACGAGTATCTCGAGATCGCGCAGCTCCCGGGTTACATTGGGGGTGCTCAGCTGCAGTCCATCGAGACGGCGAGCGCGGTGCGCGTCGAGGGCGGCGAGGCGTTGATCACAGACGGCCCGTTTGCGAATACCAAGGAGGTCTTTGGCGGCTTCTACCTCTTCGAGGCGGAGAGTCTCGATCCGGTGCTCGAGATCGCGGCTCGCTGCCCCGCGGCTCGGCTCGGCGGGGTGGTGGAGGTCCGTCCGTTGGTGCATCTCCACGGTATGGAGGACGCTGGTTGATCGAGCGTGTCTTTCGCGAGCAGTGGGGGCGCGTGTTGGCCTGCATGGTCGGCTTCGTCGGCGATTTCGATCTTGCTGAGGAGTCGACCCAGGAGGCGTTCGCGATCGCGCTGAGGCTGCCCGGGACGATCGCGACGATCAGCGGATGGGTCGTCTCGGTGGCCCAGGTCCCGATCGGCGCGTCGAACGCCCGCTCCGGCACGGATGTCGGCATCAACATGCCGACCCACCGCGTGCCCGCCGAGGACGAGTTGCGATAGCAGCCGACCCCGGCCGCGTCGCGGTCATCGCCGTCGCGACCGTGCTTTGAGACGTCCGCTGCCTCGCCCGTCAACAGACCTCCTTTGGTGCTTGGCGCGTCGGGCATCTTGGCGCGTGGAGCTCGGGTACCCGCGTTGCGCGGAAAGCTCAACCTGGGACGCGAGCTTCCGATGCACGCATCTACCTAGAGGCAAAGCTCGACGTGTCCGCACCATTTGCCTTCGCTGCGTTCGATCGAACTGCGAGGAGCTGACCGTGGACGGGGTGCCGTGGTGGGGGTGGCGTCGCCTCTGCTCTTTGTCGCCGGCAGGGCCGTCTTCGTCTCACTGCTGCTCGCGGCGCGGTACGCCGCCGCCAGCGACGGCGTGACTGCATGTTCGTGAGCGGCAGCTAGGTCAGGCCTGACGGTTCGTCCCTTGTGCCGGGTCTGGCTGGCTCGGAGTGGCCTACCTGAGGGATTGTCGGATGGTGGTTCCTGAGGCGTTGCGGTTGATGATCGCGACGACGTGTCCTGGGACGGTTGCCTCGTAGACGTGGTGGTCTGTGACGGGTACCGTCCGCTTGGTGCCGTCGGCGAGGATGAGGGTGACTGTTGGGTTGCCGTCCGGCACGAGTCCGGCGATCGTCTCTTCGCGGGGGCCGGACGTGGCGCCGCCGGCGAAGCCGTCGAGGATGCGGTCGGAGAGCTTGCCACAGAAGTTGGTTTGTGGGTCGCTGATGCACAGCCCGTCGGTGCCGGGGGTGATCCAGAGGCCTGCGCCGTCGAGACCGGTCGCGTTGGGGATGTAGCGGGTCTGCCAGTAGTTGAGGTGCATCTGGCCGATGTAGCCGCCGGTGGTGCCGGGGGTGGGCAGTAGCCAGTCCTCTGCAGGGGTGTCGGGTGGTGTGGATCGGAAGAGGCTGTAGTGGTCGCGCAGTTGGGGGGCGATTGGTCGGCCGCGACTGGCGTTGACGGCCGCGATCGTTTGTAGTTGTTGGCGTGCGGCGGCGGTCTCCACCGCCTGTCGGATCACCTGTCCGTCGTAGGCGTACCAGGTGGCGTGAGCGAGCGGTCCCTCGCCGGGCTCGACGGGAGCTACGGCAACGTTGTTGTGCACCTGTGGCGTGACGGTCACGGGACGGGGGTGGGCGATCCCGAAGCCAGCTCCTGAGAAGACCCACTGCACGCGGCTGACGCCGTCGGGGACGATCCCGATCGTGACCCCCCGACCTGGGTTAACCTCGCTGCCTGAGGTGGACAGGCCGGAAGCGACCCCGGCTGGGTTACTGAGGCTAGACACGCCCAGGAATCCGGTGTTGCTGATGCCCCGGCCGGATTCGGGGATCGCGATCGCGCTGACGAGATCGCGGCCTGGCCGCAGCCGAGATGAGGACTGGGGAATCCTGGGAACCCGCGATCGCGCGACGATCACGAACGCGCGCATCGGGCCCACGGTGGGTGTGTTGATGGTTACGGCAAACAGAGTACGTATCACCGTCTGGCGTGGACGGTCGTAGGCGGGAAAACCTCGGTCCGCTGGCGTTGGCGGGCGTCGCAGTACCGCCAGCTTCGCCTCAAGCGCCCCGAGGGTTGACCGCGACCCGCTCGACTGAGGGCCGGTCACGACACGCGATGGCGGTCGATGCCCGAGCGATACCACCGCAACGACGGCCACCGCGATCGCGCAGGCGGCGCCGATCGCGACGACCATTCCGCCGAGGTGCATGCGCGGCACCCGTGCCGGCGGCCTGGGCTCGGCGGCCCGGGCGGCGAGTCGTCTGAGCAGGTCGGCCGGCGGCTCCAATGCCGCGAGCTCGTCGTGAAGCTCGGTTCGGATCTGCTGGATGAGCTGCTCGTCAGTCAGCATGCGGGACCTCGGATTGGACGGGTGCGGTTGCCTGGGCACGATCGGCGAGCAGTTCGCGCATACGTGCGAGCGCGCGGGCCGTGTAGGACTTGACGGTGCCCTCCGACATCCCGAGCGTCGCAGCGGTCTGCTCGACGGACAGATCAAGAAAGAAGCGCAGAACGACCACCTCTCCGCTGGCGACGCGGACGCCGCCGCACAGCGTGGGTCATCACGTCGCGCTCACCGAGACGATCAAAAGCATCAGCCGTCGACCCGTTACAGGACCCGTCGGCATGACCTCGATCGGGCGTCGCCTCAGTGCGCGCCTGCGGTCGCGTGAAAGGTTCACGAGGACTCATGCGCGTACGCCTCGGGCGAGCCATAAACCGCATGCCAGCGACGCGCAGTCCGCCACAACGTCTCCTGCAGCAAGTCCTCGGCGTGACCACGATCGCCGGTCAGCAGGTACGCGCTGCGCAGCAACGACGCAGAGGCCCGCAACACGAAGCGCTCAAACTCATCGCTTCGGACCGACACCCGCGCAGATTCGGGATCGTCGCCCACAACCACACAAGACTCCACGATCGCCCGCGCGGTTGCCATAGAGACAAAGTTGCCTTCTCGGCTCCGGACGCGTTGGGCTCAGTCAAACGCTTACCGGCAGACACGCGACCAGACCAAACGACGGCAGGCCCGCTGCAGGCGAAATCGGACGCCACCGGCGACCTTTGGACGGCCGCTCCGCTTCTGGTTCGTCGCCGGCGGAGCAGCGCTGATCGAGCTTCCGCTTCGACGAGACGGGCGAGCTGAGCAGCAGTCAGGCGACCGGCCTCGGCCTGGATGATCGGACCCCGCCGTTCGTGAAGGCGGCTGTCTGGTTCCCGCCGTCTGGCGCTGCTGCCGTTCGCTTTAGGTCTTCGAACGGCGCGGCGTAGCGAAACGTGCCGGCGATCGACGACGGGCAGTCCGTGAGCGTTCGCACCTGAAAGTGCGCGCCCCACTCGGGGTCAGGAGCAAGTACTCCCATCCGGGACGCCTCCACGAAGCCGAAGCGACCGTAGAAGTGCGGATCGCCAAGCAGCGCGATCAACGGTTCGCCCGCCGCATCGGCGGCGCCGATGACGGCGTGCATCAGCGCCTGACCGATGCCGTGGCGCTGATAGTCCGGCAGCACGCTGATCGGGCCGAGCCCAAGCGCAGCGAGCTCGCCGACCCACCCGCGGGTGCAGACCACGTGGCCGACGATCCGCTGATCGCGGGTTGCCACCAGAGAGAGTGATTCGATCCATCCGACGTCGCGTCGCAGCGCTTGGACCAAGGCCGTCTCGGGCGGCGACTCATCGCTGCCGGGCCGGCCGAACGCAGCTGAGATCACCGCATCGATCGCCGGGCGATCGCCGGGTGTCTCGCGTCGGATGACCACGAACCCAGTTCTAACAGCCAGACTTCTCCAACGTCGCCCCTACGGCAGCTTCGCGCTGGCTCCTGCTCTCGCGCTCGGCCTAGTCGAAGCGCAAGCGCACATCACGAACCTGCGGCGCAAGATCGAACCGGCCGACGGCGAGCGCCTCATTCACACCGATCACGGGGTCGGCTAGCGCTTGGCAGATGTGCATCCCGAGGGCGCAAGACGTCGACGGCCTGCGGAAGAAGTGATCGATCGCGAGCTCGTCCGCCGTCGCGTTTGCGCGTTACCGGACCTAAGGCAGGCCGGTTGGTCCAGGCCAGCACGCCGTCGTGTCTTGGATACTGGTTACGGTCGTGTGGCATAGCTCAGCGAGCGAGCTCGGCTCCCGCAGATGACAATGACCGATTCAGGCCCGGAGGCGCACATGATCGACGGAAGCGAGGGCTTTCGGCCAATCGCCGACTACGGCCTGCTGGCCGACTGCAACGCGGCTGCGCTGGTTGACCGCGATGGGTCGATTGGCTGGCTGTGCCTGCCCCGCTATGACAGTCCGGCCGTGTTCACCCAGATCCTCGACCCCGAGGGCGGGCACTGGCAGATCAAGCCGAACGGGGCGTATCGCAGCGAGCGGTGCTACCTATCGGGAACCCTCGTGATCGAGACGACGTTTGCGACTGAGTCCGGCACGGTGAAGCTGACCGATGCAATGGCGTTCGCCGAGGGCCAGCGTCATCATGAGCTCGGCTTCGGCGCCCCGCACCTGATCCTGCGCCTGGTCGAGGGGATTCTCGGCGATGTGGAGCTGAGTTTCGAGCTGGCGCCACGGCCCGAATACGGACTGGTAAAGCCGCTGTTCCGGGCGATCGAGAGCGGCGGCAGGACCTTCGGCGGCCCTAATCAGGTCGTCGTCAGCTCCGGCGTCCCAACGGCGATCGAGGATGCGACGATGGTCGCGACCTTCGAGGTCTCGGCCGGCGAGCGGGTCGGCTTCGCGCTCCAGTGGTCTCCGCCCGAGGGACCCGCGCCCGAGCCGTTCTCACCAGACGGGGTACCGACGAGGATCGCGGACACCGTCGAGGCGTGGCGCTCCTGGGAGGCCGAGCACGACATCTACAGGGGCCCGCACCGCGAGCTGGTGCGTGTGAGCTCGCGCGTGCTCAAGGGCCTCACCTATCGGCCCACGGGCGCGATCGTCGCCGCCCCCACGACCTCGCTTCCGGAGAGCGTAGGTGGGGAGCGCAACTGGGACTACCGCTACGCCTGGATCCGCGACGCCAGCCTGACGCTCGAGGCGCTGTACATCGGCGCCTGCTCGGACGAGGCCGGGGACTTCGTCTCGTTCATGACCAGCTCGGCCGGGGGACGCGCGAGCGAGCGCTCGCTACAGATCATGTACGGGATCGCCGGCGAGCACGACCTCACCGAGCGCGAGCTGCCCCATCTACGCGGCTGGCGGGACTCCGCCCCGGTCCGCGTCGGCAACGGCGCCTGGGGCCAGACCCAGCTCGACGTCTACGGGGAGCTGCTCAACTTGCTGCATCTGTACCGCGAGCAGTTAGGGGATCTGCACCCAGAGATCCAGCGGTTCGTCGCTGATCTCGCGAACACGGCTGCGCGCCGCTGGTGCGAGACGGACGCGGGCATGTGGGAGATGCGCGGCGAACCGCGCCATCACCTTTCGAGCAAGGTGCAGTGTTGGGTGGCGCTCGACCGTGCGATCGCGCTCGCGCCGCGGCTCGGGATGCACGCCGAGATCGACCGCTGGACGGCCGCGCGCGGCGAGATCCGCGAGGCCGTGCTCACGCGGGGCTGGAGCGAGGCACGGCAGGCGTACGCGCAGTCATTCGACTCAGACGATCTCGACGCTGCGCAGCTGCTGATGCCGATCCTCGGCTTCCTGCCCGCCACCGACGCGCGGATGCGCTCGACGATCGACGCGATCGCCGACGGCCTGACCGACGACGGGCTCGTTCTGCGCTACCGAAACAAGGAGGGTCTCAATGCCGACGGTCTCACCGGCGAGGAGGGGACGTTCGTGATCTGCTCGTTCTGGCTCGTGGCCGCGCTGGCCAAGGCGGGCGAGATTGACCGGGCGGAACGGCTGTTCGACAAGCTGGTCGCTTACGCCAACGACCTCGGGCTGCTCGCCGAGGAGATCGACACCGCGAACGGCGAGCTGCTGGGCAACTTCCCGCAGGCGTTCAGCCACATTGGGCTGATTACCGCTGCCAGGGAGATCGACAAGGCTCGAGGACGGGTCTCGTGATCACCACCACCGCCACCAATCCGGCGTTCGTCGCCCACGCCGCCGAGTTCGTTGAGATTGAGCTCAGGCCAGCGGAGGGCAACCGCGCTCGAGGTCGCGGGGATCAGCGTCTACTTCCGTGATCCCGACGGAAGTCTCCTGGAGTTCATCCCTGTCCCCGCCCCGACGTGCGCTGCGAGTAATCGCGGGGTGCGAAGAAGCAGAGCCCCGCATGGATGGATGTTCGTGGCGGGGTTTAGGGACTTGTCGCTGGGATGCGACAGACGCTGGCCGTAGAGCGACCGCGGTCAGGATGAGCACCGTCGTCCCCGGAGTAGAGAGGGCACCCACCCCGATCGCAGCTCGTGCGTGCGAAACACGGAAACCCCGGGTCTGGGTCCGGCCCCTGGCCGGTAAGCCGACCGTGAGGAACGCTCAACTCCCCGGCGGGCACAGGATGACCAAGAAGCGAACGCCGGCGGCGGAAACGCAGCGGGACCCACGATCAGCAGGTCAGCGCTCTCCTGCTCATGATCGTGGATAACCGGCCGGATACCGGGCCCGGTGCCCGGGTGCGAAAGCGCGCTGACGTGGTCAGGTGACCCCACCGACAGACGACAACGACGAGACCCAACCAAATGGACAAACTAGCCGCCGCGACCATCGGTCGGGGTGAGGCCGCGGCTTCCGCTTCGTCGGCTCGCCGACCTAGAGCAGCAGTGCGCTCGGCGCTGAATGCCGCGGTCGAGACGGCCGGAGATTCGTGGATCCGGCAGCGCGGCAGACTTCGCCTGAGAGTTCTGCATCGACCCGACCGTTGGCAGCGAGTGTGCAAGCAGCGAGGCGCGGTTTTGGAGAGGAGCAGGGAAGCGAGATGCTCGAGTGGGAGTCTTGCTGTGCGTCAGCGGCGAGTCACTTAGCGGCCCGTCGGGTGGCGGCTGTCTGACGCAAAGAGCCGGGGCTTGCCGTCTACCGCCTCCGGAGGGTTGGCTGGAGGACCTGCTCGCCGTAGCTGGTGTCGGCGGGGTTGAGGTTGACGCCGGGCTGGACGATCTCATCGATGCGGTCGAGGATCGCCGGATCGAGCACGGCGTCGGCGGCGGGCAGCTGGCTGTCGAGCTGCTCCAGTGTGCGTGGACCGATGATCGCTGAGGTCACGGCGGGGTGGTTGACGACGAAGGCGATGGCTAGCTCGAGGAGCGACACGCCGGCCTCGTCGGCGACCTCGGCGAGCTGCTGGACGGCTTCGAGCTTGCGCTGGTTCTCGGGCAGCGACATGTCGAAGCGTGCGGCCAGCCGCTGTCGCGCCGGGGAGGTCGGTGAACTGTCGGCGCTCCAGCTTCCCGAGAGCCAGCCGCCGGCGAGCGGGCTGTAGGTGAGGATGCCCACGCCGTGGCGTCCGGCGGTTGGGAGCACGTCCAGCTCGATGCCGCGGACCAGGAGCGAGTACGGTGGCTGCTCGGTGCGAAAGCGCTCGAGGCGCCGCTCGCGTGCCGCCACCTGCGCTTCGACGATCTCACCGGCGGAGAACGAGGAGGACCCGATGTAGCGGACCTTGCCCTGCTGGATGAGGTCGGTGAGGGCGCCGAGCGTCTCGTCGATGTCGGTGTTCGGGTCGGGGCGGTGGAGCTGGTAGAGGTCGATCCAGTCGGTGCCGAGGCGTCGCAGGGAGCTCTCGACCTCCGTGATGATCCAGCGGCGCGATCCGCCGCGGTGGTTGGGGTCTCCATCCATCGGCACCCCGAGCTTGGTGGCGAGCACGACATCGTCGCGGCGGTCCTTGAGGGCCTTGCCGACGATCGCTTCTGACTCGCCGGCGGAGTAGACGTCGGCGGTGTCGACGAAGTTAATGCCGGCATCCAACGCGCGGTGGATGATGCGGATCGAGTCGTCGTGGTCGGTGTTGCCCCAGGCGCCGAACATCATCGTGCCGAGGCACAGCTTCGAGACGTGGACGCCGGTGCGTCCGAGTGGGCGGTATTCCATGGTGGTCTCCTGCGGGTTGTCGACGAGGTTTGGGTGTTCGCGGTGGGAGTGCTCGCGAACGGTGCCGAGCGAGAAGGCGGCTCTCAGGCCTCTGGGATATCTCGGCCGAACGCCTGGAGTGTGATTGCGTCGGGCTCGGGGCCGCCGCGGCGGCCGGTGTCGAGGCCGTCGATTGCGGCCATCTGCTCGGTGGAGAGCTCGA
Organism: uncultured Solirubrobacterales bacterium; assembly: GCA_963810015.1. Lineage (GTDB taxonomy): Bacteria > Actinomycetota > Thermoleophilia > Solirubrobacterales > Solirubrobacteraceae > Palsa-465. The sequence continues at coordinate 108,165 of CAWEMC010000016.1, read as the reverse complement.
AGTCGAATACGTTGAAGTTCTCTGCGATGCGGCTGGGCTTGGTGGATTTCGGGATGACTGAGCGGCCGTGCTGCAGACCCCAGCGGAGCATCACCTGGGCCCGGGTCTTGTCGTGAGCCCTGGCGATGTCGCCGATAGCCGGGTCATCGAGTGTGCTGCCGTGGCTGCCGTCGCGGTAGAAGGTGATGCCGCCGATCGGTGACCAGGCCTGCGTGAGGATGTCGTGCTCGGCATCGAAGTGCTGCACGTCTGGCTGCTGAAAGTAGGGGTGGCATTCGATCTGGTTGACCGCCGGCACCACGGTGGCGTGGTCGAGAAGCGCGGTGAGATGCTCGACCATGAAGTTGCTGACACCGATTCCGCGAACCCTGCCGTCGGCGAGCAGTGTCTCCAGGGCACGGTAGGCCTCCCGGGTGCGGTCGAACGCCGACGGCAGCGCCTGGTGCAGGATCAGCAGGTCGATCTGCTCGACGCCGAGCTTACGGGCGCTCTTCTCGAAGGCGTGGAGCGTCTCGTCGTAGCCGTAGTCGCTGATCCAGATCTTGGTCTCCAGGAACACCTCCGACCGGTCCAGGCCTGAGCTGTGGACGGCTTCGCCGACCTGGCGCTCGTTGCCGTAGGCCGCCGCGGTGTCGATGTGCCGGTATCCGGCGCCGAGTGCGGCGCTGACCGCGTCTCGGGTCTCGTCGGGCGGCGTCTGGAAGACGCCGAGGCCCAGCGCGGGGATCGTGGCGCCGTTGTTCAGTTCCAGGCTCGGGGTCGTGGTGGCGGTCATGGTCGGTTCGTTTCCTCTCGTACGGGTTTGTTTGAGATCTCAGCCTCAGACGGCCTGGGCGGTGGGGCGCACGAGGATCTCGTTGAGCGACACGCTGCGCGGCCGCGAGACGGCGAACGCGATGATCTGCGCGATGTCCTGCGGCGTGATCGCGGTTGCCTCATACATCTGCTCGGCAGCCGCCTTGGTCTCGGCGTGGGTGATGTGGTCGGTGAGCTCGGTGGCGACAGCGCCGGGCTCGATGACGATTACGCGCACGTCGGGCGCAAGCTGCTGGCGCAACGACTCTGACCAGCCGTTGATCCCCCACTTGGTCGCGGCGTAGACCGCGTTCCCCGCCCGCGCGGTACGGCCAGCCACCGAGGAGAGGTTGATCAGGTCACCTCCGCCGTCGTCGAGTAGCTGATCGAGGAACACCTCGGTGGTCGTGATCGCGCCCAGCAGGTTGGTCTCGACCATTCGGCGGTAGTCGTCGGAGAGCTCGGCGGTGAACGGGCCGAGCAGCATCACGCCGGCGTTGTTGATCAGGATGTCCACGCCGCCGAGGTCGTCCTGGACGCGTTCCGCGGCGGCGAGGATGGAGTCGCGGTCGGTGACATCGGCCTGGATCGCGATCGCGCCGGCGCCGAGCTCGTCCGCCAAGGCCTGGACGCGATCCAGGCGCCGCGCCAGCAGCGCGACGCGATGGCCGTCGGAGGCCAGCGCTCTGGCGGTCGCTTCGCCGATGCCCGACGAGGCGCCGGTGATGACCGCGATGCGGCCCTCGGTGTTCTCGGTGCTCACGTTAGTGTTCCCTTTCGCCTTGAAGTAGCGGGGTCCGGCTTCCACTGTTGCACCCATCGGCGAGATCTGAGAGGCCCTGTCAGAGGGGTACTGACAGGGCACCCCTGAGCGGGCCCACGCGGCGTACAGTGCCAACGGTGGACGCCGTAACCGAGCTCTCGCAATTCTTGACCTCAAGGCGCGCAAAGGTCACGCCCGAGCAGGCTGGCCTACCAACCTACGGCCAGCGGCGCGTACCCGGCCTGCGGCGCGAAGAGGTCGCCTCCTTGGCCGGCGTCAGCGTCGAGTACTACAAGCGCCTGGAGCGCGGCAACGCCACCGGCGCTTCGGACCAGGTCCTCGAAGCCCTCGCCGACGCGCTGCGCCTCGACGACGCCGAGCGGGCCCACCTCTTCGACCTCTCCCGCGCCGCCAGCCCGATCGCCCCACGGCAGCGGCGCCGACCGGTTCAGCAGCGCGTCCGGCCGGTCGTGCAGCAGATCCTCGACAGCATTAACGCGCCGGCCACCGTGAGCAACATGCGCTGCGACTATCTGGCCGCCAACCAGCTCGGGCGCGCGCTGTACTTGCCGCTGTTCGAGAGCCGCGAGCAGCCGCCAAACAGCGCTCGCTTCACCTTTCTCGATCCGGCCGCTCAGACGTTCTTCGTCGATTGGGAGAAGGCGGCCAGGGACCTCGTCGCGGCCCTGCGCTCGATAGCCGGCCGCAACCCTTACGACCGCGCGCTCTCAGATCTCGTCGGCGAACTGTCGACCCGCAGCGACGCGTTCCGCGCCTGGTGGGCGGCGCACAACGTGCGGTATCACCAGACCGGCACCAAGCGACTGCAGCACCCCGTGGTCGGCGACCTCGAGCTCAGCTACGAAGTCATGGAACTCTCAGCCGACACCGGACTACGGCTGGCGATCTTCACCGCCGAACCCGGTAGCCGCTCCGAGCAGGCACTCAACCTCCTCGCCAGCTGGGCCGCCACGCCCGACCAGCCGCCCGACGAGCATCCGGCCGCCGACGACGCGCGGCGCGCGTAACCCGGCACCACAGGCCGCCGCGTGACCGCGAACCGCGGCGGCTGATCCACGCCCGTGAGCGTCCTGCTCGCGGAGATCGGCGAGCACCTCGCCGCGGATCACAACCGGCCGCTAAGCGCGCGGATACGGGGCGTTCCGATGACGGCACGCCCCGGCGTATTGGCGCCAGCACGGCGGTGTCACTCGATGAGGTGGTCAGCGGTCGACGGCGGACATGTTCGCCTCGTCGTGACGCTCGCCGATCGCCGGAGTGAGGTCGTCGAGGCGTTGGATCTGCTCCGCGCTCAGCTCGAGGGCGTCGGCCGCCGTGTTCTCCTCGACTCGGGCGACGTGCTTCGTGCCGGGGATCGGGGCGATGTCGTCGCCCTGTGCAAGCAGCCACGCCAACGCGACTTGCGCTGGTGTGGCGTCGAGTTCGGAGGCGACGGCCTTCACCTCGTCGACGATGCGGAGGTTCTTGTCGAAGTTACGCTCGGTGAAGCGCGGGTTGGTCTTGCGCCAGTCGTCGTCGGCGAGCTCGTGAGGGGAGCGGATCGTGCCGGTGAGGAAGCCGTGCCCGAGCGGTGAGTACGGCACGAAGCCGATCCCCAGCTCGCGCAGGAGGGGTAGCAGCTCGGCCTCCGGATCCCGGGTCCACAGGGAGTACTCGGTCTGGAGCGCGGCGATCGGGTGCACCGCGTGCGCGCGTCGGATCGTGTCGGGCGCGGCCTCGGACAGCCCGATATGCACAACCTTCCCCTCGGCTACCAGTTCGGCCAGTGCCCCGACGGTGTCCTCGATCGGGGTGTTCGGGTCGACGCGGTGCTGGTAGTAGAGGTCGATGCGGTCAGTCCCGAGCCGCTTCAGTGAGCCCTCGACCGCGGTCCGGATGTTCGCCGGGCTCGAGTCGATCACACCAGCGCCTTCGCCGGAGTGAGCGACGAGGCCGAACTTCGTTGCCACGACGACGTCGTCGCGGAGGCCGTTCAGCGCGCGGCCGACGAGTTCCTCGTTGGCGTAGGGGCCGTAGATCTCGGCGGTGTCAATGTGGGTGACACCGAGCTCCAGCGCGCGCTGGATAGTGCGGATCGATTCGGTGTCGCTGCTGTTCGGGTCGAGGTAGTAGCCGGACATCGCCATCGTGCCGAGTCCGATGCGCGAGACGTCGAGTTCGCCGAGCGAGATGTGCTTCATGACGAGCTCTCGATCGCGGTGGTCTGGGTGTCGTCGAACGCCAGCGATGACGACAGGTCTCGGTAGGCGTTGATCTCTTCTTGGAACCGGGCGACCTGCTGCTCGGCTTGGGCGATGGCATCGGCACCGGCGATGAAGCGCCTCGGTGGCTGGTCTTGGTTGGCGAGGGTGAGCAGTGCCTGGGCGAGCTTGGCCGGTTCGCCCGACTGCCGGCCGTTCTGGCTCTCCCAGAACTCGCGCTGGGCGGCGTTGCGCTGCGTGTAGTCCTCGATCGACGCTGTGGCGTAGTTCGTGGACTCCTTCGTGAGCAGCGAGGTGCGGAAGAACCCGGGGTTGACGATCGTCGTGTGGATGCCGAACGGCTCGACCTCGGGCGCGAGCGATTCCATGAAGCCGTCCACGGCGAACTTCGACGCAGCGTAGGCCGTGCCGTATTCAAAGCCAGCGAATCCCGCCGAGGAGGAGATCGTCACCACGTGCCCGGAGCGTTGCGTGCGCATGATCGGCAGGACCGCACGGGTTACGTTCATCGAGCCGATCAGCGTCGTGGTCAGCTGCCGCTCGATCTGCTCGGTTGTCAGCTCCTCGAAGTAGCCGGCGTAGAAGCTGGCGGCGTTGTTGACCAACACGTCGATGCCGCCGAAGCGATCCACGGCCGCCTTGACCGCCGCCTCGGCGTCCTGCGGCCTGGTCACCTCGAGCTCGACGACCAGCAGATCGTCCGAGTCGCCGACGGCCTTGGCGACAGCATCGGGGTTCCGGCCGGTTGCGACGACTGCGTTGCCCGCGGCCAGCGCGGCCTTGGCGAAGTCGACGCCCATGCCGCGGCCCGCGCCTGTAATGAACCAAATCCTCTTGCCAGTCATGTGTCCGACCTCTCCGGTCTGATGGGGAAGTACGTCGGCGATCCGAACGAGTGGGGGTTCGCGATCGCCGGTGGTGTGGCCGCGGCCTCTCGCTACGTCTAAGAAAGCACGGGATCGCGGGAAGTGAGAGTCCCTGTTGATAGGGGTACTGGCAGGGTCTCCCAGGCGCCGCCGGGCCGGTCTACGCTTGGCGCGTGGACACGAAACAGGAGATCCGCGAGTTCCTCACCTCTCGCCGCGCCCGAATCACTCCAGACCAGGTCGGGTTAGTCAGCTATGGCAGTCGCCGGGTTCCCGGACTGCGGCGCGAGGAGGTCGCCGTTCTGGCCGGCGTCAGCGTTCCGTACTACACCCGGCTCGAGCGTGGCGACATGAATGGCGTCTCCGAGAGCGTGCTGGAGGCATTGGCTCGGGCGCTTCACCTCGACGACGCCGAGCGCGCCCACCTGCTCGATCTTGCCCGGGCAGCACACCCGACGCCGGTGCGGCCGCGCCGCCGCCACGCCAAACAGAGCGTCCGGGCCGAAGTCCAGTGGACCCTCGACGCGATCACCGGGGCAGCTGCGTTCGTGAGCAACGACCGCCTCGACATCCTCGCCGCCAACCAACTCGGACGCGCGCTCTACTCCGAGCTCTACCACTCTCCGGCACGGCCGGTCAACACCGCCAGGTTCGTGTTCCTCGACCCGCGAGCCGAGACGACGTTCGTCGAGTGGGACCGCGTCGCCACCGAGACCGTTGCGATCCTGCGCTCAGCTGCCGGCCGCGACCCGCACAACCGTGAGCTCTCAGACCTCGTCGGCGAACTCGCCACCCAAAGCGAGGCGTTCCGCACACTCTGGGCCACCCACAACGTCCGCTTCCACAACACCGGCGTCAAGCACTTCCACCACCCCGTCGTCGGCGAACTCACCCTCAGCTTCAACCGGTTGGATCTCGCCGCAGACCCCGGGCTGACGATCTTCACCTACACCGCCGACCCCGGCTCACGCTCTGAAGAAGCACTGCGGCTCCTCGGCAGCTGGGCAGCCACCGTCGACCGCGCCGAGCCAGCGCGCGCGACCGACCAGAGTTGAGGGCTGAACCCGTGCTCGCAGCTTGGTATGAGCTGCAGGGACCGGCCTCGGAGGTGCTCCGCATCGGTGAGATGGCCGCGCCCGAGCCGGGTCCCGGCGAGGTGCTAGTACGGGTGAACCTGTCCGGCGTGAACCCCGGAGATACGAAGAAGCGCGCCGACAGGGTCGGATCCGGAATGCCCTACCCCCGAATCGTTCCGCACAGCGACGGATCCGGTGTCGTCGATGCCCTCGGCGACGGCGTGGACTCCGCCCGGGTCGGCCGACGGGTCTGGGTGTACGAGGCGCAGTCATACCGCCCGTTCGCACCGCGGCGCAGCTCACCGTCGTGCCCGCCGAACAGGCCGTCGAGCTACCTGACGAGGTGACCGACGAGCTCGGCGCATGCCTCGGCATCACCGGCATCACCGCCCACCGCGCCGTCTTCGCTGACGGTCCGGTCACCGCCAAGACCGTCCTCGTACACGGTGTTCTCGGCGCGGTCGGGTCGCTCGCCGCACAGCTCGCCCGCTGGGCGGCGCGACGGTGATCGGAACCGTCACGCGCGAGCGCGATCTCGACCTCGTCAACCCAGCCGTCGCGCACGCTCTCGCGCTCGATCAGCCCGACCCGGTCGACGCCATCCGTGCCAACGCTCCTGAGGGCGTGGACCGCATCCTCGAGGTCGCGTTCTCCGACAACGCCGACCTCGACGCCGCCGTTGCCGCCAACGACGCCGTCATCGCCGCTTACGCAACCCGCCACGACCGCCCCGAGATCCCGTTCTGGCCAATGCTGTTTGCCAACCTCACAATTCGCCTGCTCGGAAGCGACGACTTTCCAGCGGCAGCCAAACACCAAGCCGCAGCCGACCCCACTACCGCTGCACGCGAGGGAGCCCTGTCAATACCGATCGGCGATCCAGTACCGCTCGAGCAGATCGCAACCGCACACGACCGAGTCGACGCCGGCGCCACCAACGCGTGCTCGTGGAGCTCCCCGCCTGAGCAACCAGACCGGCGCGACTCGATGCACCGAGACCTGCTCTTGTCGTGGCGCGATACTCGACGCCCCACGGGGTTGCGGTAGGGTCGGCGGGAGGCGCCGGGGCCGCACGGTCTAGCCGACTGGCCTGGTTTCCTCCCGCCGCCTCATCGAACCGTGCATGCGGTTCTCCCGCACACGGCTCCCCGACGTTCTTCACCGGCGACATTCAGCGTCCCGGTCGCCACGGCCGGTTAGGTCGTGGCGCGACGATGGTTCCATCGAGGCTGATTAACCCGAGGCGGTCCGGCGACTGGTAGGCAACGACCTTGATGCCGTACCCCCAGCCGCGCTTGTGGCGCTTGCCGACGAACCGCGCGAGGCGGTCGACCGCGTAGTGGTTGATCTTGTCGAAGGAGCGATCGGAGTTTCCGTATCGGAAATAGCCCGACCATCCGCGCAGGAACCGGTTGACGTCCCGCACGATCTCCTCGACGGGTACCAGCAGCCTGCGCCGGTCGGTGATCTCCCGGATCCGGTCGCGGGCACGCTGGCTGGCCTGCCGTGAGGGCCAGCGGGCGAGGAAGCACAGATGCCGTGAGCGCTGTGTATTGCCGCGCACCCATCGGTGGTGAAAGCCGAGGAAGTCCAGCCCCTCACCATCTTCTGTCAGGTGCACGACTCGCGTCTTGGCAGGCTTGAGCTCAAGACCAAGCTCGGCCAGGATCACCGTCAACGCAGCGAGTGCGCGTTCGGCTTCCTGCCGGGTGTGGCACATGGCCAGCAGATCGTCTGCGTAGCGGACCAGCACGCCCGTGCCGCGGTCTGACCATTGCCGGTCGAGCCGGTGCAGGTAGACGTTGGCCAGGCAGGGTGAGAGCACCCCGCCCTGCGGCGCGCCGGTGTCGCTGCGCGTGATCGCCCCGTCCTGCATCACTCCGGCGCGCAGCATCGCGCGCAAGAGCTTGAGCACGTGGCGGTCTGAGATCCGCTCCTCGATCGCCGCCATCAACCCCGAGTGCGGGATCGCCTCAAAGCAGTTGGCGATGTCCGACTCGGCAACCCATCGCCTGCCCCTCCACGCCTCATCCACCAAGACTTGGAGCGCATCGTGGGTCGAGCGCCTCGGTCGGAACCCGAACGAGCACTCGAGCATGTCGGCCTCGAAGATCGGCTCGATCACCGTCTTCGTGGCCGCCTGAACGACGCGATCGCGGACGGCAGGGATCGAGAGCGGACGACGCTCCTGCGGTCTGCCGGGCTTCGGGATGAACACCCGGCGGGCAGGAAGCGGACGCCAGCGCCCGTCCTTGAGGTCCGCGGCCAGCTCGTCAAGCAGCCGGCTCACGCCGTACTCCTCGACGTCGGCGATGGTCTGTCGGTCGATGCCGGCCGCGCCACGATTGGCGCGCACCAACTCCCACGCGCGCTCCAGAACGTCTCTGCGGTAGACCTTGTCGTAGAGCGCGTGGAACCGTCGTCCGGGATCGGCCTTGGCCGCCCGGTAGAGCGTTCGTTGCAGTTCTCGGACCTTGTCCTGCCTGGTGGTCCTAGCCACGATGTGGCACTCACCGGCCCTTCCGTGCACGTGACGCATGAACGAAGCAGCGGCCCTTCCCTCACCGCGGGTTCTGTTGTCCCGCCGGCTCAAGCGGTGTCGGGTCGGGGGAGGTGGCGGTTGCGTGCCGCTGCCTCCGCCCGCCCTTCCGAACCGCTCGTGCAGTTTTCCCGCAAGCGGCTCTCACCGGATCAGCCCTTTCTGGCGGTAGTAGTTCTCCATGCTCGGAATCAGTTGCAGGAGGTTCACCAAGCCCAGCTCCCCATAGAGCCGCCTGTCTGGCAGATCACGCCATCCGGCGTTCCGCCAGTGCTTGTGTTGGTGGTTCCAGACGCGCAGCACGATCCAGCGGTTGAGGCGGTGATATAGCCGTCGGACCTTCGCCCGCCGGTAATAATTGCCCCAGCCGCGGATGATCGGATTGAGCTCGTCCAACACCCCTTCAAGGTCTTTCGGGTTGCGCCGGTTGGTGGCCGTGCGCACCTTGTCCTTGAACCGCTCGATCGAGCGGTCGGTCGGGAGTGCGTAGAGGCTGGGTCCTCCAGCCTTGTGCCGCAATCCTTTCCCGCGCCCGATCTTGTAGCCCAGGAACTCGAAGCCCCTGGTGATGTGAACGATCCGCGTCTTATCCGGGTGAAGCTGGAGTCCCAGCTCGCCCTCCAGCACCGCGCGAGCGCTCGCCAGCGCCCGCTCCGCTTCCGAACAGGAGGCGCATACGATTAGCCAGTCGTCGGCATACCGCGTCAGCGCAAAACCCGCCTGCTCCATCCTCTGATCGAAGACGGTCAGGTAGATGTTGCTGAGCAGGGGTGAAGCCACCCCGCCCTGTGGCACTCCGGCGACCTGGCTCTCGAACACGCCGTCCACCAGCACTCCGGCCGTGAGCATCGATCTGATCAAGCTCAACACCTTGCCGTCGGCCACCCGGTCAGCGACCAGGTCGATCAGCCGCTCTTGCGAGAGCGACCCGAAGAAGTCCGAGATGTCGCCGTCCACGATCCACTCCGCCTGCCCCAGCTGCCGCCAGATCCGTCGCATCGCCTTATGCGTCGAGCGTCCCGGGCGGTAGCCGAAGCTTGCCTCCTGGAACGTCGGCTCAAAGATCGGCGCAAGCACCTGAACCAGCGCCTGCTGGCACACCCTGTCCATCACGGTCGGGATGCCTAACGGACGCTTCTTGGTGGTCCCGGGCTTCTCGATCTCGACCCGCTTGACAGGCCGAGGTCGATAGCGACCGTCCTTCAGCTGCCGGTGCAGAACGTCGAGGTAGTGCTCCAGGTTCTCATCGAACCTGGCGATGGTCACGCCATCGACGCCGCCAGCGCCCTTGTTCTTCTTCACCCGCTCCCACGCAAGCCGCAGATTCCGCCGGTCATAGACCCGGCCGATCAGCGAGTGCGCCTTCTGCGCCTTCATGGTTCGCTTCACTACCGGGCTCCCCGCCGCGGGATCTCGGGTCTCCTCACAAGCGTCGCCTCGGTCATTGCCGCAGCAACCATCAGTCCGCCGCTCGCTACTCACCCGATCCTCCGTGAGGATCGCCCTCTCCAGCGTGACCCCTTCCCCCTCAACGACGCCTTTTGGGTCGCCATCGCGCCGTCCCACACGGGGACGATCCCGGGGCTTTTGCTCTTCCCCGGTTCCTGAGTACCGTGGGTCACTCCGACTTCTCGCACGACATCGCCGGCGACTTCGCCCGAAGGCTTATACGCCCAGCTACCCAGCCCCGTCGGGCCAAGACCGTACGAGATCTCCCGGGGTAACGCGTGTTGCTTTCCTGCCGTGCCGCCCGCACACACCTTGTTGTGTCCAGGCTCCCCAAGTACTTCCTTCGCCTCCGTAATGCAGGCTCGGTATCGCCTGGATCTGGCCGACCGGTTCGCCGTGAGCTCGGCTACGGCCCGGCAGTTCGCCTCAAACCCTTCAGACCCCACCTCACGGTGGGCGCCCTGTCCTGCGCATTCCGATCGCAGCGAGCACGACCTGCACCAGCAGCTCGTCCTCAACAGGCAGCAGGCGCTCATCCCGGCGGTTTCCCTCACCGGCGCCCATCTCCCGCTCCCATAGAGCCTCACTTGCATCCCGTCCTCGTTCTCCGATCTTCCTGCGCCCGGCGAGGCATTACCCCCGCCTTTGGCTACGGACCCCGCTTGGGGTCGGTCCGACTGGACTTCCACCAGCTAGCAACACGGCCAGCCCGGCGCGCACTACGGCCGCCTCCGACGCCCACCCGGCACACGATCCACTTCCCGGCTCAACACCGGTTATAAGACGCGACACTCCGACCGCACCAACACCGCAGGCGGCCGGGCCGGGGAGGGCCTCCCCAGTTCCCGCCGCCACCATCTGAACGTTCCGCGCCCTCTACGCCGGGGAGTCCCTCGGGGTTGCAATTCCAGGCTCTTCACCCCCTTCCGTGGCCTTCGCCGTGAAAGACGCGGCTCGGCTCTCCCTTCCCCCCACCCCAAACGAGGCGGGCAGCAATAACGACGCGGCAGGCTTCGCGTGACGCTACGGACCGCTCAGTCGCTCCCCCTGAAGGGCTCTTGACGCTGGGCTTCGACCCGACCCGTTTCCAGACCGAGCCGCCAGCCTGCTACCGGGCCTCCTGGCAGCTACCCGGACGGGACTCACACCCGCAGGCGACGACGAGCTTAAGTCAGATCAGGTCAAACCCAACGACCACCTCCGACTCTGGGCGCACTCCCAGAACTGCTGTAAATACGCGTCGGGTGCTGTCAGAGCGACGGCGTAGGTTCCCTCAAGTCCTGCAAGACGAAGAAGGAGGCCTACGCCGTGAGACGTACCGTACCGCCGTCAGCGGAGATACAAGCCGAGATCGACAAGCTGCTTGGGAAGGGCATGGTCGATGACCCGCAGAAGATGCTCGGGGACCTCGCGAGGCTCGGGGCCCGGTTGATCATTCAGCGGGCGGTCGAGGAGGAGTTCGATGGCTGGCTCGGTCGCGCTCGCTACGAGCGTCGCCCCGAGCGCGAGCGCGGCCTGAAGAACTACGAGGCGGGGCTGCGCAACGGGTTCCGTCCCCGGCATCTGCAGACCGGCGAGGGCGAGCTTGAGATCCAGATCCCGCAGGCGCGCCACACCACTGTGCCGTTCGTGTCCAAGCTGTTCCCGAAGTGGCATTGCAAACGGCTGTTCCGGACCGATCCTTTGAAGACGTTGGTGATCGGCGGGTTCGTCAGGGGCCTGTCGATGCGTGACATCGAGTCGTTGTGCGAGGAGGCCGGGGTTGGGAAGCTGTCGCGCTCAACAGTCGCGAGGATCTGCGCGGAGCTGCACGAGCGCTTCGAAGCGTTCAAACGCCGCTCGCTCTATGACACCGATCTCGTCGTGCTGTTCCTCGACGCGATCTATCTCCCGGTCCGCCCCAGCGGCCCGAAGGAGGGCGTGATCTGCGCCTGGGGAATCGATGAGAACGGCCGCAGGCAACTGGTTTCCGTGCAGTTGGGATCACGCGAGTCAAAGGAAGACTGGCTCGAGCTCGGGCGTGATCTCACGGCCCGCGGGCTTGGCGCACCACGCCTGGTCATCGCCGATGGCGCCCCGGGGCTGATCAGTGCCGTCGGTGAGCTCTGGCCACGTGCTGACCGTCAACACTGCTGCGTTCATCGCCTGCGCAACCTGGTCGCGAAGCTCCCCAAGGCCGAGCATGACCGGGTCCGCTTTAACTACTGGGCAGCGCTCACCGACGCCACATCAGTCAAGGACGGCAAGCTGCGTCTGCAAGTCCTGATGTCCGAGCTCGAGCACCGCGGCTACGAGGCCGCCGCCCGGTGCCTGGCCGAGGACCTCGACGCGCTGGTCGTGCACCTCCGCTACCCGCTCAGGCACCGCGAGCGGTGGCGGTCAACCAACCTGCTGGAACGCTCGCTCGGTGAGGTCCGCCGGCGCACCAAAGTGATGGGCCGCTTCCCCGGCGAGAGCAGCTGCCTCTCACTCGTCTTCGCCGTCCTTGACCTGTTCATCGCGCACGCCTCAAACGGCGCGACGTTCACCGAGCTCGACCGCCAACACCTCTACCGAATCAAATACCGACAAGCCGACCCAGACACCCTCGACGAGGAGGTCACCGCCGCCTAGACTCACCCCGGGAACCTCAAAGCCGCAGCGAATTTACAGCGGTTAAGAGACGCAACCCCCCACGGGTCGGCGCACCTCGTATGCGCGGAATCCGAGCACGCGTCGTTCCAAGTGCTAGCAGCCTCGCTGCTGACGATCGGGCCAGAGCAGAAGTCCGCAGCGCTGAGAGCTCGCCTGCTCCGATGTCGCCAACAGAGCCGTCTCGATCCCGCTGCTGCTCTCGGTCCTGACTCGGCCTAAGGAGCACTGCGGCGGTACGCCCCAGCCGCCGCCGTCGTGACTGCTGATTCGTGGTAGCAGCGGACCGGTTCCGCTCAGCCTCTCCTTCGGCGACCTTCAGCGCCTTTTCGGCCAGCGCGTGCCCCTGGTCGCCGATTGCCCGGGGTTGCGCGGCGAGCGCGCATGGGGTACGGGTCGTCGTCGTCGGCCATTGTGGGCGTATCAGTGCGTCTTCGGGGACAAACTGCCGGACGCTGGAGCCTTCGCGTTTGGCGGCTTCTCGGATCAGGTCCATGCCCTCGCGGGTGAAGCTGATCGTGGTCCGTGTCATCGGCATGGGTAAGAGTCCGCGAAGACGTTGCCAAAAAAGGTCGTCTGCTAGCGCCGATGCTAGCGCCAGCGATGTGGTGGACGGCAACAGAGCAGCCCCGAAGAAATTCCTAAGACGGGCCGGAACTGCTAGCGCTGCTGCTAGCGTAGTGGTCAGCGCGTGTGCTAGCGGCGCGACCAGAAGAGGCCGCGTTCGCCGGGGTAAAGCTAGGGTCTCGCTTCGAGCTGGCCCAGCTGTCCGTGACGTGCGATCTGCGCCACGGTCGTGGCGCCACTAGCGATCTGCGCCATGGTCGTGGCGCCACTAAATGGAGGTCTTCGTTTTGTCTTCGGTTATCCGCTCACACCTACCCGCGGCTGTCGTTCGGCTCGTGGCGCTGACCTGTTGCGCAGTTCTCGCCAGCACAGGCGTGGCGCTCGCGGTCCAATCTTCGAGCACCCCCGTAGTCCAGTCGGCCGGTACGGGCAGCTATCTTGGCACCACGTCCACTGACGCATCGACGAGCACGACGCCGAAGGACGCGACGTCGACCAGCCGTTCGGCCACCGACGCCACGATCTTCCGGCCCGGCGGTCTCGCCACGGCGGACCCATACCGCTCCGGTTGACAAAACATCCGACGTGGCATGAGCCCGATTGACCTCCACGAAGAGCGTTCCGCGACCGAGCGGCTGCTCGAGCGCAGCTGGGAGGCACGCGAACGCGGGGCCTCCCAGCGCGAGCTGATCGTTGACGCGACGGCGGGCGCCCTGTTCGTGGCGGTCGCCTCGGCCGTGCTGGTACTCGGGGGCGGGCTGACCGGAGTGCGCTCGTCGACGGCGATCTTGTTGATCGCGATCTACGCGCTGGTCGGGCGGATCGAGTTTCCCGTGGGCGCCGGATATGTGGTGCCGACGCAGCTCATCCTCGTGCCCATGCTGCTGATCCTGCCCCCGGCGGTGGTGCCGCTCGCGGTGGGTGCCGGTATGTTGCTTGGGAACACGGTCGACTGGGCGTTGGGTCGCCAGGTGCCCCGCCGGGTGCTATCGGCGGTGCCGGATGCGTGGCATGCGATCGGGCCGGCGGTTGTGCTCGTGCTGGCGGGGTCGCCGAAGATCGGCTTCGCGGAGCTGCCGCTGCTCGCGGGCGCGTTCGCCGCTGGCTGCCTCCTCGACCTGGCGAGCTCACTGGTGCGGACGCGCCTGGCCGGCGTCGTCCCCGAGCTGCAGCTGCAGGTCCGCGTGATCGCGCTGGTGTGGGCCGTCGATGCCACCCTGGCGCCGCTCGGCTTCCTGGCCGGCGTGGCTACGCGCGCGCACGAGTCGACCATCCTGTTCGTGCTGCCGCTGGTCTTTCTGCTCTGGCTGGTGGCCCGCGATCGCAGGCACCGCATCGACAAGGCCTACCACCGGCTCAAGCTGGTCGAGTGGCAGAGGGTTCGCCTGCAGTCGGCGGTCCGCCGACTCGGGGACGCCCTCGCGGCGAAGCTCGAGCTCGAGAGTCTGCTCGAGATCCTCCTGAGCGGTTCGATCGAAGCGCTCGACGCAGCGGCGGGCAGGTTAGAGCTGATCCGCGCGTCCGAGCCGATTTCGCTCTCGATCGGCACCGCGCCGGCGCTCGAGGCGCTCGGGACCGGAGGTCTCACCAGCGGGTGGGACATGGCTCCGATCAAGGTCGGTTCGAGCGAAATGTGGTGGCTGAACGTGCCCCTGCGTATCTCTGCCTCGCTGCGGGAGATCACCGGTTCGCTGAGGCTGGCGCGCGCCGGGCGCGCGTTCGAGGAGGACGAGATCATTCTCGTGTGCGAGCTGGTGGGCAAGGCCGAGCTCGCCGCGGCCGAGATCGTCGCCCACCACGCCATCCGCGAGCAGGCGATGACCGATCCGCTCACCGGCTTGGGCAACCGTCGCCGGCTCACCGCCGATCTCAGCCGGGTCTTCTCAGCGGACGCGAACGTCGGCGCGTCCCTGCTTTTGCTGTTCGACCTCGATGGCTTTAAGGACTACAACGACACGTTCGGCCACCCGGCCGGGGACGAGCTGCTGGCGCGGCTGGGGGGCAGGCTGCAGCAGGCGGTCGCCGGCGCGGGCAGCGCGTATCGGCTGGGCGGCGACGAGTTCTGCGCCCACGTGATCCTGGACGGCGCCGACCCCGAGGGTTTGATTGCCCGGGCGGCGGCTGCCCTGAACGAGACCGGCCCCGATTCCAGTATCCGGCCGTCGTTCGGCGTGGTTGTGCTGCCCCAGGAGGCCGAGGACGGATCGCGTGCGCTGCGGCTCGCCGACGAGCGGATGTACGCCGACAAGCGCGGGCGGTCCAATGCTGCTTGCTCCCAAGCCACGGAGGTGCTCATTCGTACGATTCGCGCTAGGCAGCCCGAGCTCGACGAGCATTCAAACCACGTAGCCAAGCTCACCGTAAGGGTGGCGCGGCAACTGGGGATGAGCGGCGAGGAGCGCGACGAAGTCGCGCGGGCCGCCCAACTGCACGACGTCGGCAAGGTGGGCATGCCTGACGCGGTTCTCGGCAAACCGGGTGGTCTCAGCCGCAGCGAGTGGGCGCTCGTCCGCACCCACACGATTGATGGCGAGCGGATCCTCGAGGGCGCTCCGGCGCTACGGTCGGTGGCGCGTCTGGTACGCGCGAGCCACGAGTGCTGGGACGGGTCCGGATACCCAGACGGCCTCCGGGGCGAGGAAATACCACTCGGGGCGCGAATCATCAGCGTATGCGACGCCTACTCGGCGATGACCTTCGAGCGCGCCTATCGACGCGCGACTCCGCACGAGGTCGCCTGCCGAGAGCTCCGTCGTTGCGCGGGTGAGCAGTTCGATCCGGCTGTCGTCGAAGCCTTCCTGACCGTGATCGAGACGGTCGACGACCAGCGCGGACTCGACGTGGCCACGACAGCCGCGTCCCGCGTGCGCGCGTTGCTCGACGCGAACACGGCGGCCGCGCTGGCCGCCTGACGCGTCAGCCGAGTCGCGCTCGAAACGTTCTCGTACCGAACCTCATCCCGAGCACGATCAAGGCACCCGCGACCAGCACCCCGGCGCCGACC
This sequence comes from uncultured Solirubrobacterales bacterium, assembly GCA_963810015.1. Lineage (GTDB taxonomy): Bacteria > Actinomycetota > Thermoleophilia > Solirubrobacterales > Solirubrobacteraceae > Palsa-465. The sequence continues at coordinate 92,253 of CAWEMC010000016.1, read as the reverse complement.
TCCCGAGTGATCATGCCCACATCGGCATCAGGCTCGGGACGACACCAACATCTTCGGGCTAGCGGACCGTTGTCCAGTTCCTCTCCGTCGCCGACTCAGGTCTGGTCGCACCGCTGCCCCTCTCGCGATCCGCCAGGCCGAAGCGGAACTCAGATCGCCGGCATCAACACGCTCGACGCGACCGGTCCTTCGTAAAGCAGGAGCCGCGATCCTGCGGTCCTGAGCTCGTCGGTCGATCGTGGTTCTGACGAATACGAGGTGAGTCGCATCACGCGGCTTGGATGTTGTCCGATGCGAGAGCGGGTCTTCGACGGGCCTCGACCGCCATTTGGGGTAAGAGGGGTTCGGGCTCCGGCAGGTTGCCCGTGTGCGGGCCCGTCGCGAGCGGTCGCGCAATTCGTGGCACGGGTAGGAGGTGATCGGCGCGGTCCGTGTCGTGGTTGCCTCTCCCAGGGTCATCGGTGGTTCTCAACGTCCTGTCGCGCGGCGATCTGCCAGTTAGCGTTGAGCGTGGATGGGGGTGTGAGAGACTGGGTGCAGCGGTCGTTGGGGAACCGAGATGCCGCGCTAGGGCAAGGCGATCACCGTTGGGGAGATGGACTGGAAAGATGACTGATGGGCGCGGGGATGTGGGCGCTCATACGGCGAGCGCGGCGGGATTGACAGCCGGAGTGGCGTCGGGTGGTTTCCGTGCGTTTCTGATGTCGGATATCCGGGGGTACAGCAGTTTCGCGGCGGTCCGTGGCGATGAGGCCTCTGCGGCGTTGACCGGGCGTTTCATCGGGTTGGCCGAGGAGGTGATCGGCGGGTTCGGTGGTGAGCACGTTGGCAATCGGGGCGATGAGGTGTTGTTCGCGTTTGAGTCGCCGCGTCAGGCGATCCGGGCGGCGGTGGCGTTTGAGCAGGCGCTGCTCGACGCCACGCGCCAGGACTCGAGCTTGCCGATGCCGGCTGGGGTGGGGATTGACGTGGGCGAGGCGATCCGCGTGCCGGACGGTTGGCGGTCGAACGCGATCAATGTTGCTGCGCGGTTGTGTTCGCTCGCGAAGGGCGGCGAGATTCTCGCCACCCGCGAGGTGACTCACCTGGCACAGGCGATTGACGGTGTCCGCTATCTGCCGCGCGCTGCGACGCGGGTAAAGGGGATCGCTGAGCCCGTGAGCCACGTGCGCGTCGCGGCTGACGCCGCAGATACCGTGCGCGGGTTCGCGGAGCTTGGCTTTACTCATGCGGTGGCGCCGCCCGTGCACCGGCGTGCGCGGCGCGGCCTGATTCCGGTCGCAGCGGTCGCTGTACTCGTTGTGCTGGCGGCGATCGGCGTGGTGCTGGCGGTGGGCGGATCGTCGAGCGTCCGGTTGTCGGCGGGCGAGATCGGCGCGATCGCGACGGGCAGCGGCCAGGTGATCCAAGCATTGCCGGTCAACGCCCAGCCAACGAGCGTCGCCGTTGGTGACGGCTCGATCTGGGTCGCGAGCGCGGCGGCGGGGACGCTTTTCCGGATCGATCCGCAGAATCATTCCGCGATACCGATCCCGGTCGGGAATGACCCGGTGGCGGTGACGGTGGCTCCTGATGGGTCGGTGTGGGTCGCGAACAGTGGTGACGGGACCGTCTCACGGGTGAGCCCGGAGAACAATCGGGTCGTCGCGACGGTCAATGTTGGAGCCGGCCCGTCGGCGCTCGTTGCCACCTCGGACGCCATGTGGGTCGCGAACACGCTGAACGCGTGAGTGTCAAGGATCGATCTCTCGAGCGGGAAGGTGGGAGCCCCGATCCCGGTGGGGTCGGAGCCGTCCGGGATCGCGGCGGGCGGCGGCGCGATCTGGGTTGCCAACCAAGGCGACGGAACCGTGTACCGCCTCGATCCGAAGACCGGGGCGCAGGTCGCGGGGCCGATCAACGTTGGTAGCGGGCCGCGCGGCGTGGCGTTCGGGGACGGCGCGGCGTGGGTGGTTAACAGCATCGACGGGCCGTTGTCGCGGATCGACGCCCAGAGCGACAGCGTTCAGGCGATCCATGTCGGCAAGGGCCCCTATGACGTCGCTGTCGGATCTGGGCACGTGTGGGTCAGCGATGAGTACGCCAACGTCGTGACAGAAGTGGATCCCGTGAAGCTCGCCGTCACGCGCACGACCGAGACCAACAGCGCGCCGCTCGGCCTGGCGCTTGCGGGCGACCGGCTGTGGATGGCGACGGACGGGATCGGCGCGATCGCACACCGCGGAGGCGTTGTGTATGCGCTCGCCAGCGGCTTCAACGATATTGACAGTGGCGACCCGGCTGCAGTCGATCCCGGTTCGGCGGACGCAAGTGACTTGCTGCGGGTGCTGGTCATGACCAGCGATGGTCTGGTCGGATATCGGCGCGAAGGGGGCGTCGCGGGCAACGCGCTGATCCCCGACCTCGCCGTCGCGCTACCCGCACCGACCAACAACGGGCTCACCTACACGTTCCAGATCCGATCCGGCATCCGCTATTCAAACGGCGTTCTTCTCCGCGCTTCGGACTTCCGGCGTGGTCTCGAGCGCTCGTTCAGGCTCGGGAATGGTGCAGCCTTGTACTTCACCGCGCTAGTCGGAGGCAAGCACTGCCTGCAGCAGCCGGCAACATGCGATCTCTCGCGAGGAGTGGTTGCCGATGATGGCGCGAACACGGTCACGTTGCATCTGGCTCGTCCTGACCCGGAGCTGCTCAACCAGCTCACGCTGCCGGTAGCGTATCCGGTGCCGCCGGGAACGCCGCTTCATCCGCGAGCGCGCTCGGTTCCGGGAACCGGGCCGTACGAGATCTCGTCCTACTCACCGGCTAACTCAAACGATCCGCGCTCGCATGGCCGGCTCATACTGAGGCGCAATCGTTACTTCCGTGAGTGGTCGGCCGCGGCCCAACCCGGTGGGTTCCCGGATCAGATCGTGGTCCGCTCAAACTACTCACGAGGCGCACAGGTCTCCGCCGTCAAGAACGGTCAGGCGGACCTGGCGTGGGATCCGCCAGCCCCGAGCGCGGTTCCCGCGTTGGGACAGAGCTACCCGACGCAGCTGCACCAGAACACGCAACCGGAGACAACCTATGTGTGGCTCAACGTGCGGACGCCCCCCTTCGACAACCTACTCGCGCGCCGAGCATTCAACTCCGCCGTCGACAGGAGCGCGTTGGCCCATGTCGTATTGCCGCTCGGCGTCGGACGACCGACCTGTCAACTCCTCCCGCCCGACTACCCCGGCTACGTCCCGTATTGCCCCTACACGGCGGACCCCGCGCCGTCAGGGCGGTGGCTGGCAGCGGACATCTCAAAGGCCCAGGCGCTCGTCCGCGAGTCGGGAACGGTGGGCGCACGCGTCACCCTCGGCGTACCCTCCCCGGCCGGCCGCTACGGGCAGATGCTGGTGAGCGCGCTTCGCGCGATCGGATACCGGGCTCGGCTCGTGGAGATGCCTCTAGCTCAGTACTTCCCGTCGCTCTCAGCCGGCTTCCACGAACGCTTTCAAGCCGGATTCTTCGACTGGGTGCAGGACTACGTTGCGCCCTCGAACTTCTTCCAGCCCCTGGTCGAATGCTCGGACGTCGCCACGGGCTCCAACCCGGGAGGATTCTGTGACCACCGTCTCGACGCCCGTATCAACAAGGCGGTTGCAAGCCAGGCACTCGACCCCGGGGTCGCGTCGCAGGAATGGACGGCGATCGACCGGACCCTCGTCGACCGGGCCGTCGACGTACCGATCCGCAACCCGCTGGGATGGGATTTCGTCGCCGGCCGGGTAGGCAACTACCAGCACAACCCGCAATGGGGCGTGCTCGTGGACCAGCTGTGGGTGCGCTGAGGCCGGACGCGCCAAGCGAGGCGGCGCCGCCCGTGGTTCACGGGCGCCGCAGCTGAATGAGCTAACCGCGCACGTACGGTTGCCCAGAGCCGAGCGAGCTGACACCTCGCTGGCGAACCGGAAGCTTTCGATGTGGATCCCGGCAGGCCACCCGACCATGGGAGCGCGGTAATCGCTGCGTGGCCGGCTGAGTATCGAAACGGTCATCGCCGATAGTCCGTCCCGCTCCGATCAGGCTCTGGCGCCCGGACGAGCCTCTGCCCGTCTCTCCGTCGATCGTTCCGCTTGGCGCGGTAGGCGCGACTCGGCCCTTGAGAAACCGGTGCGAGCGGGGTGCCTGTGCAAACCCTCGATCACCATGAGGGCAGCGGCTTCGCCTAAGCGTGAACCCGAGCACCTGCCATCGGCCTCCCGCGCTCGCGCCCGCTCCGGCTTTGTCGCCGGACCGGCCACGAGGCCGCCGCTGCCGCTCCGGGGTCGGCTGATCCCGAAGGAGCAGCGGCGGCGTTGCTGAAGTCGTAAACGCTGGACAGGTCGCCGTCGCGTCACAGACGGGATAGGTCTGGCAACGGCCGATCCTTGTGATCGCCGGCGAGCGTGTGCTGTGATCGTTTCGCCGCACCAAGCCCAGTGAGGAAGTCTTCGACGCCGTCCACAAACGTCGCCACGGGCGCTCATACGTCCCCAGGCGGGGAGTTTCCTCGCGATTTGCGACATCTGCACGGTTATGCTGCAAACCGCCTTGACTCCTTGCTTACCGAAACAATCGCGGCCTCGGGCGTTCGCCGAAGGTCAAGGCGATCGCGCAGGGACCGCGTCGCCCCGGTATGTTGACTTGAGTGCGGGTCGCGCTGATCTCGCGTGTCGACCGGGCCGTCTCCGGCCTCGCGGCGACGCTTCGCATGAGCGGTCACGAGCCCGTTGGCGCGCTCACGACGGCGCTCGGCGCCAGCCGTTACGGAGCCGACAGCCTCGGTGGGATCGCTCGCCAGGCTGGGGACGGATTCGACGTAGTAGTCGCTGGCTCTCCCTCGCGGATCGCGCCGCTGCTCGCCGCACTCGACGCGGACGTCGCGGTCAGCGCTGCGTTCCCGATACTGATACCCGTCGAGGCGCTTGACGTTCTGCCGATGGGCATCATCAACACGCATCCCTCGTTGCTTCCGCGCTACCGGGGTCCCAACCCGATTGCGTGGACGGTTCGCAACGGTGACCGCGAGCTCGGCTACAGCATCCACCGAATGGACGCGCACTTCGACACCGGCCCGGTGCTCTGCCAGGGCAGTACGCCGATCGACGACGTCGAGGACGCGCCAGAGCTGTTCGAGCGGATGTTCGCTCTGCTCGGTTCGCTGCTTCCAAACGCACTCGCGCGCGTTGAGAAGGGAGACCCCGGCGAACCACAGCCAGACGGGCAAGCAACCTTTGCTGAGTTCTTCGAACCGGAGTACGTCGAGATTGATTGGTCGCAGACCGCCGCCGAGGTGCGTCGTCAGGTGTTGGCGTGGCGCGTTGCCGCGGCGCGCCCGGGCGCACACGGTGCACTGACCACGCTGCGCGGCGAGCGCGTGCGCGTGCTGCGAGTTCGCCTCGACGATGCCGAGGGCGGAACCTGCGTGGACTGCGCGGACGCCGCGCTCTGGATCGTCGAGACCGAGCCAGCATAGGTACAAGGCCTCGCGGCACCCCAAGCGAACCCCTGCTCAAATGGCAATCTGCGGTTGCCTCAACAGCCCCCGGGAGACGGCCGCGTTCGCTCGGTCGCCCAGGCGACCACGGCGTCCGGACTGCTGCTCCCGCGATCAGCCGGACCGAAGGAGGAGCCGCTAGCGCGGCCACGGTCGACGGGAGGGTGCTCGTCGTTCGTGGGAGCGGCAGTGACCGCCTGACGTCGGGTTGTGCGCAGTGCGCAAAGTTCGCGCGCGGGCCAAGGAGGGGTGGTGCCTATGCAGATACGGCCGGGCGCAGATCAGTGGTCGCTGTCGTGTAAGACCGATCCAGAAGCCAAGCTGCGGCTGGCGAGACTGCCGTCGGCCCGGCCGCTGGCCAGGTCTCCCGCAGGAAGGCCGTCGGCCGCAGGCCTGCTCTCTGATCACCGCGGCCGGCGTCCGTTTGCGGATCAGTCTTCTCCGATCCGCTTGCCGTAGGCGATCAGACCATAGAGCGCGAGGATGTCGATGGCGAAGAGTGTCAGCGACCAAAACGGGTGGGCGGGCATCATCAGCAGCTGTGCGAGCGCGTTCGCGCACAGGATCACGACGCCGGTCCAACGTGATAACCGATTCTTGATGAACACCCCAATGGCGACAAGCATCTGGAGCGCCCCGATGATCAGCACGATCCAGCCCCAGGTCTTCAGACTCACGAAGACGTAGATCGCGTGGTGCACGAAGAAATTCGCGTTGTTGATCGCGCCGAGCCCCTCGATGACGTTCATCGTTCCGAGCAGCAGTGGGAGCACCGCCGCCAAGATGACCCAGCCGTAACCACGGTCCTCCTCGCCATAGCCCTCGTAGGGGATGCCGCGGCATCGAACCTCGATTCGCGGCGGGCACAGCTCGGTTCAGTCTGCGGTGGGATCGTCCCCTCGTGCTCGCCGTATGGCGGGCGTAGCCGATTCCTCCGGCCACGCGCCGGACTTTGAACCCGGAGTGCCACGGTGCGGTCAAGAGGCCACTTAGCCGCAAAAAGCACCGAGGAAATTACGGATGCGCTTCTGGCCGGCGGCGCTACGGTTGCAAAATCTGAGCTGCTCGGTTCGGCGGCGCGGATCTGTAGCTGACGGGCGCTCCGGAATTGACCAGCCGGGCGCTGAGGAAGGATTGTGAAGTGCTCGGTCAAAACAAGATCTGCTTGTCCACTGAGCGCCCTGGGGAGCAGACGGTTGGGGCGCGCCGAGCCTTCCGTCAGCTGGGCTTCAACCGGCAGGCTGGCAAGGCGGCACCGCGCAACGCACCGGTAGGTGAGTCGACGAATCTGACGACGGTCCGCGTGGACCTCAGCGTACGTGGGGCGTGGGAGGTCGCGCTGTCTGACCTAGGCGAGCGGGTGACGTGCGAGACCCTGGAGGAGGCAAGCCGTGTGGCATATCGGTGCGCGGCGGACCGACGACCGAGCGAGCTGATCGTCTGCGACGCGTATCACCGCGTGGTCCACCACGAGCTGATCGATGGCCGCGAGGGGCGCAGGCGTACGCCGCTGAAGGCCGACGAGGGGTGGCCGGAGCCCCGCTTGCGCGGGCCGATTGGGCAAAGACTGAGCCGGCGCTGAGCCAACCGCACCTCGCGCAGAAGGCAGCTCTTGCAGTGACTCCGAGCAGCGGGCCTTCCCTCGCCACGGCTGTGTGGAAGTCGACGCCCGACTGCCGTGCTAGTGGTTGCTCGCGCCGGTGTCTGGCTCGCCACCGTCCCGCCGACCGCGCGTGGCTGGCTGGCGAGGCGTGTCGAACAGGGTCTCCAGCCGCCCGAGCGTGCTCGGCGTGCCCATCGCGTTGACGATGTCGCCAGGTAGCAGCAGAGTGTCGCCCGGCGGCTGAGGGTGAAAGGCGGAGTCGCGGCGCAGGCCGACGATCATCGCGCCGCCGCGGATGTCCCCGATCGTCTGTCCTGCTCCCTCGCAGTCCTCGCCGACGACGAGCTTCTCAAGCCGGTATTCGGCGTCGACGTCGATCACGCCGCGCAGCTGCGGGTGCAGAGCCAGCCGCGCCATCTCGGTGCCGCTCGTCTTGTAGGGCGAAATCACACGATCAGCACCGGCGCGTTTGAGCTTCTTCTCGGAGTCCTCAAGCGCGGCTCGAGCCACAATCGGGATGTCCGCGCGCAGCTCGCGTGCGGTGAGCGTGATGAAGATGTTCTGCGGGTCGGAGTCTGCGCACGCGATGATCGAGCGCGCGCGCGCGATCCCAGCCTGAATAAGCACGGCGTCGTTGGCAGGGTCGCCCTCGACGAAGGGCACGCCGAGGCCCTGGGCCAGTTCGCGGTTCTCGGGTACCGGGTCCACCACCAGGTACTCAGCGCGAGCGGCGCGAAGGTCGCGAGCCACTTGGCGCCCCACGCGGCCGAAGCTGCAGATGATGTGGTGATCGGTAAACGAGTCGATCATCCTGCGCGTGCGTCGGGCGGCGAGCACCTCAGCGAGCTCCCCGCCGACGATTAACTCGGTCAGCGTCGCGAGCCCGTAAAACAGCGTACCAACGCCTAAAACGATCAGCAGGACGTGGATGATCTGCCCCGCGAGAGTGTGCGGCTGGGGGAAGCCACCGACCGTCGCCGCAGTGTCGAGCGCCCAGCGGAACGCGTACCAGCCCCCCACCCCCTCCGCCAGCACCAAACCGACCGTACCGAGACCCAGAAATCCTGCAACGATCGCGCCGAGCACCGCAACACGTCGCGCTAAGAGCAGCAGCTGCGGGTGTGTCGCCGTGCTGGACCTGGCCCATCCGGGGCGCGGGAAGAGGTGAACATCAGGCATGATCACCGTGCGGCGACACGAACGATCCCGCGGCGACCGGCCGTGGGCTCCTTATCCGGGCCCGGGGGCAGACTCCTGATCGGCGTGCAAGGTTCATGTAGTGACGTGGGGCTAGGCACGGCGACAGGTGGTTGAATGGATCGGCTGCGTTGCGCGTATTGTGGCGAAGTCATCGGAATGTAGGAGCACCCGGTCGACGTTCAGCTGATCTTCACGCCGTCCCCGGGCGCAGGTGCGGCTGCTGGAGCACCCAGTACTTGTCGCGCTCCTGAGTCTGAGCCTGAGCGCGGTGGACGACTCCTATCCCGCTCCGGCCGAGCGGGTCGCGCCACTCCCGTTGGCGACAACGTAGGGATAGTCCCGCTTCGACCGGATCGGGGCCGAGGCGTACGGTCGGGATTGGCCAGATCCGAGCCTGGACCCTCGCCCACGCGGGCGCTTCCCCTTCGTCGGCCCACGCGGCTGCGACGGCGCGACTGCCGCTCAGGCAGCCATTCGAGCACGAAGCAGAAGTCGACGTTCGGCAGTGACGGGCGCGACGACGCCAGGATCGAGCTCCGCTAGGCCTGCCCCAAAACCTCGCACACGTCGCAGCCCATAAAGATCGCCGGAGCCTCGGGCATCTCGCGCAGACTGTTGAACGTCGCCTCCGCGTGACGCGCGTTCTCCTCGGTGTCGAAGAGCCAGAACGAGTGCTGGATGAGCTCGCCATCGACCGCCCTCGCCCAATAGGCCCCGGCAGATCCGGCCATCCCCTGGATCATCGCCAGGCCATGCTCCGCGATCATCGAACGCGTCTCCTCCTCATGGCCGGGCTTGATCTTCACGCGCCCAATGACCGCATACATGCGTCCTCCCAAGTCGTCGGTCTGGAGAATGATCGGTGACCTCGGTCGAGTCGACAGCGTAACCCTTCTCCATTCCTTGGATTTCAAGAACGCCGCCGCGCCTTGCGATGACGCCCGCCACAGAGCGATCTCAGCGTCTGTCTTGGCGCCAAACTCACGTTCCCATATCGTCGCCTCTGCGGCAACTGGCCCGCCGCTCCACAGCGAGCTGACGGGCCGGAGCAGAAGGCTCCTCCGGCGCGATTCGGCCAGCGAGGTAGCCCCTGGTTCGCGAAAAACGAGAAGTGAGCTTCCTCGCGGACCTTTCTCGCACGACGGACAAGCGCCGCCGACCTCCCGGCGGCCTGACGTGCGTGCGGTTCGCTCGTCTCGACCTCGTCGACGGGCATACGCTTAGGGTCGCCGTCGAAAAAGAACATGTCCCAGCCGCTCTGACCGGTCATAGCGGTCGTCGCGCACCAGAAGCACCGAAGCGTGAGCGCCGTACTCGTCGCGGCTGTTACGCCGCTGGCCGGTTTGGCGGTCGTTCCCGTTCGGAACCGCTCACGCTTCGGTAACACCATGATAGAGCGGGGTCTATGGGCGGGCAACGGTATTTACCACTGACTCCCGCGGGCCAACCACTGACGTCACCCACTCCGTCATCGACTGCCTGTTGGAGAGTGGTGCCTTAGCGTGTGGGCAGACTCGGGGCGGACGGCTCTCGGGTTTCGAGGTAGGGGGTGAGGTAGCGTCCGAAAACCTTGTTCCAACTTGGCTGAAGGTCGCTGTGGGTGTGGGCGAGGGTCGCCGTGATTGGTTGGCCGAACTGGTCAAGCTCGATCTGCAGGTGCAGCGGGCGCTCACCGCCGATTAGCTTGACCTCGAGAACTGCCTTGGGTTTCAGTTCGTGCGGCGTGGACCCGAGACTGGCGGCGATCGTATGCGCGATCCGGTCGGCCTGCTGGCTCGCGAGCCCGCCGTGCTTAATCGGAAACGCGGTCGTGTCTCCGGCGGCGTACACATCGACCATCCCCTCGACGCGTCCGGCCGCGTCGGTGGGGACAAACCCCGACCGGTTGCCCCGTATGCCCGCGATTCTCGCTGCGCGGAGCTGTGGCACCGCGACGACGCGGTCGGCTCTGATCGGCGGGCCGGATTGGACGGTGAGCGCCCCGCCGCCGCAGACGTTTTCAGGGGCGGATGAGCCGAGGAACCGCACGCCGCGGTCGGCCAGCTCGGCCGCGACCAGCTCGGAGGCTGCGGCTCCGAAAGCGGCCAGCGGCCGGCGCTCCGGGCTCACGAGCGTGATCTCGACCCCCGCGCGGCGCGCACCGGCGCGCGCCGCCGACAGCAGTGCCAGCTCGTACAACGGCAGCGGCCACGAGGTACCCGATGGCACGGCGAAGACCAGCGAGTCGAGCTTGCGCTCGTCAAGCTCCTTGAGAAGATCGCGGAAGCGAGGCAGGTCGCGTTGGTCGCGGAAGGTCAGCGCCCCGGGGACGCCCACTGTCGCCCGCGCGCCCGTGGCCAGCACCAGCGCGTCGTAGGTGAGCCGGCTGCCCGAGGCCAGCCGGACCCGCCTGCGCGCGCCGCCGACGCTCTCAACCCGGGTGCGGTGGTATCTCACCCCGAGCTCAGCGGCGATCGCTTCCAGGTCAAACGCGCGGGGAGCCGTGTCCGAGAATGCTTCGAGCGTCGCCAGCGGACGGTAAACAAACACCGGGTCGGGCGCCACGAGCGAGATTCGCGCGACGCCCCCGGCGAGCGCTCGCAGCCCGAGCACTACCTCCAGGGCAGCGAAACCGCCGCCCGCGACCACGACGTGCGCCGGGCCCGGCGACGAACTAGAAGCGGCCATAACCCCGTGACCATGTAGACCACGAGCACGGCATACAACCGCGCCTTTCCGTCGTGCTCACCAGGAGGACTACGGATCGCTGGAGGGTTTCTCCACCGCCGCGGTCCTGGTGCGAGCTCGTCGCCGCGAGCGAGCTCCCAAGTGTGCCGCCGTCCCCCGGGTTCGCGGCGACGCCGTCGCTATGTCGCATCGGGTCTGGGATCGCTGTCGGGATCAGGCACTCGAGGTGCCAGAGACGCGATCGATCAAGCCCGGGATAGTCGCCGAGATTGAGATAGGAGGAGCGGTGCAGACCCCCGTCAGCGAGCTCCAGCCAGATCGGCTCATACACGCCGATGCGATCGCCGCACACGACGCACCGCAGAAACTGTGAGACCTGATCCACCCTCGCTCCGTCCTGGCCGGACGCCAACCGGACCCTCACGCTACGACGAGGGCCAAGGACGTACCACTGGGCTTATCCACACTTCGAGGAGGCGGACTACCGACCGAAACCCGCGACACCCCGCGAACTGGGCCGTCTCGGATCCAACGCCAGCACCTCACCAAGCAGGCCACCCCGATGGCCGCGATACCGAAGCCTCGCTTCCGACCGACCGGCACGATCCCAGCAGGACGCACCCTCAGTCCCGATTCCCTAAGTCCGGCTTCCCTGACGCGACGAGCATCCCGATGGCCTCGGGCGTTCGTGCCTTCGCGCGGATGGGAGAGCGGCGGGCAGCCGCAAAATGCAACTCCGCGTGCTCCCCTCTGCGTATGCACCGACGCCTCAATCGAACTGGAGCAGAGCGGAGGCGGCGCGCTCGCTACCGCGTGAAATCCGAGTGCCAACAACGACCTGGATGACATCTCCTCGCTTCTGCAAAGTCGCCTAGTCGGCTGCAGCGGCTCGACTGCTGCTTCAGTGGGCCGACGGACCAGAAGGGAAGCCACGGTGCGGCTCGTCTCGGCGAACGACGTGACCCCGTCTTCGTGCTAGCAGCAGTCTCGGCGGCGGTTGGACCTCTGCTTTGTAACCAGCTCAGGCGTGTGGAGGGGGCTGCAGCTGTTCGAGGCAGCGACACCCTGCCGCGCACCGCTTGATCGCTGCACTATGCCCCTACTGCCATCCACCGCCAGCACAGTACATCGTGGTCTGGTGCAAATCTATGCTGCTCGCGGCCCACTCGGCTCATGACGACGAGCACCGCCGGCAAATTCACAGACCGAACGCTGAAAGACGGCCGGTCGGCGTCTAGAGATGCGAATCGAGCACGAGATCAACCCTGCCCCCGGCTCGCTGGCAGCCTCAGCCGTCGAGCAGTGCGCGGAGGCTCTCGCCAGACAATTCCGCCTTGCCGACGAAGCCGCGAGCACCGCTGGTCCTGACTAGCGGCCCGAAGTCGCCGCCGTCGCGGCTGGATGTCAGGATCACTGCGGGAGCGCCATCCCCGTCGGTCAGGCGGCTTGCGACCTCGAAGCCGTCGATGTCCGGCAGCTGAACATCAAGCAGGATCAGGTCAGGTGCGAGTGATCTGGTCAGTTCAATCGCCGATCCGCCATCTGCCGCCTCGCCCACCACCTCGAATCCCTCCGATTCGAGTAACAGCCTTGCGCTTGCCCGAAACGTGGCGTGGTCGTCGACTATCAGCAGCGTGGTCGTCATCTGGCGACCATTGTGTCGGACACCGGTAGGCTCGGCGACAGAGCAGCCGGGTTGTCGACCGCATCGATCCGCCAGGCCCCGACCGATGTCCGAAGCCTTGCCAAAGACACGATGCCGGGAACCGCAGGCATCCATACCGCGAGCGCCCGGTAGGCCAGGACGGCGGCGATCGTCGCCGCCGCAGGGGAGCCCATGGCGATCAGGCAGCCCGTCAGGCCGCTGCTGAGACTCCCGGGGAGCGGCACCAGGTTGAACGTCGCCCCCAGGAAGTAGGCCAGCACGACTGGGGCCAGCGGCTGCTCGACTCCGAACGCGTGCAGCATGATGATGAGCACGCCGATGTCGAGACCCCAATACGCCGTCCCTCCCAGGAGCTCTGGGTGGGGCCTGCGAAGCTCACGCCAGCTGCGCCCGAGCGAGGCGCGCAGGATCGGCAGCTGCTCGACCCCCCAACGGCCCGCGGAGGCCAGCCGACGGCGGCGTACCCCGACACGGCCGAGCGCCCCGGCGGCCACCGAGGGCGCGCCGAACAGGATCGCCACAGTGGCTACGACCGCGCAGGCGATCGTGGCACCCAGCAGCCCGAGCACACGTCCATGCCTCGCGCTTACCAGGCCGAAGGCTAAAGCCGCGCCGGATGCGAGGAGCGCGGAGATGAAGACGCCGTAGAGCAGAAGCAGGAAGGCGAGCAGGCGCTCGGTGATCTCGCTCGCGCGCACACCGCGAGCGCGCAAGGCCCACACGGTCACTGCCGCACCGCCAAGACCGGCCGTCGGAAGCAGTCGCGTCGCCGCAGCCCCGCCAAGTGTCATGTCGTAGGAGTCCTTCAGGCTCAGCCGCGGACTGGCACGAGCGACTACTCGGTGAAGCAGAAACACGTAGCCGGCGACGGAGCCGGCCTCGAGCGCAGCAGCGAGCGCGACAAGATGCCAACCGGCTTTTAGCGGACGCTCGATAGCACGCACGAACTGACCACCGTGCGCCATGATCAGGAGGACAAACACAGCGGCGCTCAGTAGTCCGAGGAGACGCACCAGCCAAATGCGACCTCGCGGGGCAAGGCTCAAAGTGGGGGCAATCTCGCTAAGGATCGAGCGGACTCCCGTGGCGGGCACTCTGTGGGTCGCCGATCGCATCATGAATCGAACCCTGGCACCCCCGGCGTGGGGCATCCATGGTGTTGCCACGCCGGCAATGGTGCGGTTAGCCGTAGCAGCGCAATACGTCGCGCTCAAGCCGAAACCCGGCCCGAGCCGACGAGGCCCACCGCTTCGGGGCATCGGCCCGGAACGTCATGGATCCGGGCCGCGGTGTGCGGCCCGGATCCGATGAGAGTGGATTTGACTTAGTTAGGCGGCTGCGGGGACAAGCTCGGGCTTAGGCACCGAGGGTTCGAGCCTTGGGAGCCAGTGCAGCCACCTCGGCAGGTACCAGTTCCAGTCGCCCAGGAGCTTCATGCTCGCCGGGAGGAGGACGCCGCGGACGATCGTGGCATCGATCAGAACTGCGGCGGCCAGGCCGATACCCATCTCCTTCATGTCGATGATCGGGAGCGTTGCGAAGATCGAGAACACTCCGACCATCACAACGGCCGCGCTCGTGACCGTGCCGGCGGTTGTCTTGATCCCGTGCTCGACGGCGTCCCCGGTGCTCATGCCGCGGTCGTATGCCTCGCGGACGCGGCTGAGGATGAACACGTGGTAGTCCATCGAGAGACCGAACAGGAGCACGAACATGAAGAGCGGCAGCCAGGGCGCGATCGCTCCGCTTGACTGGAATCCGAGCAGTGACTGTCCCCAGCCGTACTGGAAGACCGCCACGACCACACCGTAGGCGGCCGCGACCGACAGCAGGTTGAGCGCGACCGCTTTCGCCGCGATCACCAGCGACCGGAACGACGTCAGCAGCAGCAGGAATGCGAACGTGAGCACAAAGCCGAACACAAGCGGCAGTGAGCTCTTGATCATCTGATTCCAATCATGTGACGCTGCGGTGCTGCCAGTCACCACGTACACCGCTCCCGGCACCTCTCCGATCGTCGTCGGAAGCAACTGGTTGCGCAGCGTGAGCAACGCCTTCGTGGACGTCGTGTCGGTGCCGTTGCCAGGTAGCGGGATCGTGATCCGCGCGACCGTGTTCGCACTGTTGCTGTCCAGGCTCAGAGCCCCGTAGCCCTGCCCGCTTGAAGCCGCGGCCGCTCGCAGCCCGCCGACGGCGGTGCGGAACGCAGGCGCCGAAGTGTCCGTCTTGACTGCGATCACGGCCGGGCTTGCCTGCCCGGGGAACGCCGCTTGGACACGATCGAGCGTTTCAATCGTTGCCGCGCCGCGCGGCATCTGATTCAGTGACGACGAAGCCGTATGCATGCTGAGCATCGGGATCGCCAGCGTCAGCAGGAGCGCCGCGGCGATGGTCGCGGAGATCGCCGGGCGCCGAAGGACTGGGTCCAGGACCTTGGACCAGATCCGACCCTCACCGACGAGGCGCCGGCGGCGGCCGATCAGCGGGATCCGACCCTTCTCGACCCGGTCGCCCAGCTTCGAGAGGACCGCTGGCAGCACTGTAAGGGAGCCGATCATCGCAACGGCAACGACGATCATCGTCGCGATGCCCATCGAGATGAAGGTCTTGTCCCCCGAGAACAACATCCCGGCCATAGCGATCATCACGGTCACGCCCGAGATCAGGACCGAGCGGCCCGACGTCGCGGCCGCCGCTTCGAGCGCGGCGCGCTCGTCACGTCCCGCCGCGCGCTCCTCGCGCTCGCGACGAAGGTAGAACAGCGTGTAGTCCACGCCCACGGCCAACCCGACGAGCATCACGACGGCCTGGACGTTCTGGTCCATCGGCGTGATGTGGCTGATGATGCTCGTGAGCCCAATTGTTGCGATCACGGCTTGGAAGCCCAGCATCAGCGGTATGAACGCCGCTATCAGCGAGCCGAACGCGAGCACCAGGATCAGAAGCGTCAGTGGGATCGACCGCTCCCCGGCCTGTCCGAGCTGGTCAGTGAACAGCTTGTTCAGGGCCTTGTCCGAGCTGACGGCACCGGCCTCGCCGATATAGAGCCCGGAATGACGTTTCGCCACGCTTGCAACGGCGCTGGTCAGCGGGTCGATCCGCTTCTCGGCCGCCTTCAGCGTCCCCGTCATGTCCCACTCGACCAGGGCCGTGTGGCCGTCGCGGGAGAGCTGATCCTGAGACGACCGCGCATGCGGCCAGCGGAGGTTGTGCACGGTCGAAAACGGCGCGACCGTGTGGACCACATCGCCGACCGCCGCCTGGAATGAAGGATCCTTGACCGTCTGCGTCTTGCTCTGAACGACGACGATCTCGGTCAGGCGACCGGACTGTGTGAATCCGGCTTGCTTGAGGATCTGGTCGGCGCGATGGGCCTGACCGACATTTGCGTTCTGCTGATCGATCGTCTTCTGGCCGACAGCCGTGCCGACAACGATCGACGCGAGCACAAACGCCAGCCAGCCGAAGATGGCGGTCTTGCGATGACTCGCGCTCCACCGACCCATCCGGGCGGCGAAATTGCGGGCGGGATTGCGGGTTGGGCGGTGCATGGCATCTCCTCCGTTGCGGTGTTGCTGAAGCACGGAGACAAGATCCCAGTGCAAGGCCGCCTGCTCAGTGGGGTGGCCTGGCGTTTCGGCGTTCGGATTCCTCACACGCGACGTGTGGTTACCCGTACTATGTGCGGCCGGGGGTGCCGCACATCTGTGATGCCGCGTTCCGTATCCCGCGACAGACCGCCACTGCCGTCTAGACGAGAGATCGTGGCCGGTCCTTCAGGACTCGGACCGGCAGCCGTGGCGCCATGCGAGTAGTGCTCGGAGAGGATTCGCTGCTTATGCGGGCCGGACTCGCGAGCCTCCTAGACGACGCTGGGATCGAAGTTGTGGGACAGGCCGGGGATCTCGATGACCTGCTGCGAAAGGTCCGCGCACACAAGCCGGATGTCGCAATCGTCGACATCAAAATGCCACCGACCCACACCGACGAAGGCCTGCAGGCGGCGCTTATCATCCGGTCTGAGCTGCCGGGGACCGCGGTGCTGGTGCTCTCTCAGTACGTCGAAAGGCAGTACGCGATTGAGCTCTTAGCTGAGAGCGCCGAGGGTGTTGGGTATCTGCTCAAGGACCGAGTCGCCGATATCGATCGGTTCATCGACGCGGTCCGTCGAGTGGCCGACGGCGGCTCGGTACTTGACCCCGAGGTCGTCTCCCAGATGCTTGCCCACCGCTCGACGGGGCCGCTCGATCAACTCACCGGGAGGGAGCGAGAGGTGCTCGCGCTGATGGCAGAAGGACGCTCTAATCACTCGATCGCGGCAGAGCTTGTGGTCACCGAGCGAGCGGTCGAGAAGCACGTCACGAACATCTTCAGCAAGCTCGGCCTGCCGGCAACTGCCGAGGATCATCGGCGCGTCCTTGCCGTCCTGGCCTATCTCAACTCCTGACATCACCTCTCACGAACTGAGGTAGCTCGGGAGTAGCGGCCGGTGCCGCCAAGAACAGGGCCACCCACACCCCTGGTCTCGAGTGCGTCGCCGACACGGCTGCCGCTCAGCTAACGCTGCGGTTCGGCTAGCCACACCCCCATCGATGGGCGGGCCGTAAGCAAACAGGCCTGGCTCCTCTACCACCCCTACTCCTACGCCGCGGCGTAGCGCACTGGCGGCCTCGGGGGATTGCCGTTGCCGCTGCGAACCAAGAATCAATCGCCGTCCGATCCCACCGAGGTGGTTGAGGACCAGAACCAAGGAGACGTCATGTACCACCCCACCCTTCACAACCTGTTGGGCGAACCGCATATCGAGGAGCTACGTCAGTCCCACCAGACGCAAACCCGACGGCTGTCCGGTCCGAACCCGGACGGGGCGGTCTGGAAGGCATGCACTGCACGGCTTGCCGCCTACCTTGAGCGCTTCGTCGGCCCGGCGCCCCCGGCAGCGCCGGCGTTCTGACCTGGGGTTGACGGAACCCCCGAACCAGAACATCAACTCCGTAGCGAGCGCTAGCAAGGGCCAGGCGCTACGCCGCGACCTATCGGCCGACCTCGTCATGGGGGATGGCTAGGGAAACCCGGGTCCCTCGGCCGAGCGGACTGTCGACTGTGAGCTTGCCATCGATCGCGGCCACACGATCCGCAAGGCCTCGCAGACCAGTTCCGTTCGCGAGGTCGGCTCCGCCGATTCCGTTGTCTGCGATCTCGAGCGTGAGCAATCCATCGCGGTCCTCGGCTGCCAGGCGTGCGTGGGTAGCTCGCGAGTACTTCGCGACGTTTGTCAGGGCTTCGGCAGCCACGAAGTAGGCGGCCGTCTCCACCGCGATCGGAAGCCTGGTGGGCACCTTCAGGTCGGCGTCGACCGACACAGCGGAGCGGTCAGCGAGAGACTCGAGGGCTGGTCCCAGTCCACGATCGGTGAGCATTGCCGGATGGATTCCACGAGCGAGCTCGCGCAGTTCTGTTAGTGCTTCGTCCAGTTTTGCCACGGTCGCATCGACCATCTGCGCTGTGGCATCGTCGGGGACCTTCTTGCGGAGCAGGTGAAGGTCGAGCGAGAGTGAGACCAGCCGTTGTTGGGCACCGTCGTGGAGATCGCGCTCCACTTGCCGGCGTGCCTCGCTGCTGGCCTCGACAATTCGCCGTCGTGACGCGCGGAGGTCTTCGAGACTTCTACGCTTGGCTTCGACGAGCTCGGACGCGGATCGCTGGCGTTCGCTGACCGTCGCTGCGAGGCACAAGGTCGTCACCGCAGCGACCGCGATATAGAGCTGGGTAGTGAGTGCGGTCTGGGTGATCGAATGTTCGATGAAGGGGCCCACATTGTGCGCTGTCTCGCCCACCGCCATCCCAGCGGCGACGGCGACCGCGAGCGTCGCACCCTGCTGGCCGAATCTCAGAGCTGCCCAGATGAGCGCCGGAAAGACCAGGTAGGCAAACGGACTCTTGCTCGAGAGCGCAAGGATGCTCAGGCCAACGACGGTGGCGATCATCGCCGCCGCCTCGATCGGGGATCGGGCACGCCAAGTCGGCGATGGAAAATGCGCCCAGGTGAGAATAAGCGGCAGAACGACCAGCGCGCCGGATGCGTCACCGATCCAAATGGTACGCCAGATGCTCGGGACGTCGTGACCTTGAATCGTTCCGTCGGCCAGCAGGGCGACCGTCGCGACCGTGGCCGTGATCGCGACCGCGGGCGCGATCGCGGCGAGGGTGCGGCCCACCTGGGCCAACGTGTCGAGCTGCGCGCGACGGCCGATCAGCCTCCAGAGCAGCAGCGTCATCACGGTGATCTCGGCAAGGTTTGCGACGGTCACGGCGATCGTGGTACCGACAGGGGACCCACCGTCATTTGACAGAAGATCTCCGATGACCGCCCCGGGCCACCAGCGCAAGCCGCCCAGATAAAGCACAGCAGCCGCAAAGCCGACTGGCGGCCAGATCGCCGAGATCGAGCCGGTGAACTGAAGCGCGTAGCCACCCTGAGCAGCCACGTAATACGCGGCCGCAAACGCCGCTACACCAAGCAGGTAGCGGACGATCCGCAGGTCAGGGCGAAGCTGTCGAAGGGATTCCCCTCGTTCGGCGAGCGTTCCCGCGCTCGTGATCGTCGTCCAAGCCCGCAAATCGACCGCCCCTTTGTTGCGCTACTTCTCAACATTAGCGGTTGTTCGGACTGCGACAGCCGACGTTGACCGCGGCTGGCGGCTGTCCCCGCCGAGCTCAGGACGTCGGACAGACTCATCTTCCCGTGCAGTCGCTCAGTCCGCTAGGGAGGGCTCGACCTTCGTCCTGATGAACTCGGTCACCTCGAAGTTGACGATCCAGGCTCTGCGCGTCATGAACGCCTGCCGCGGATCTAAACCGGTAGCGCTTCACGTCTGTCGCCAGGCAACTGCTAGCCACCAACTGAGTCGCCTAGCAGCCCAAGCTGCTAGGCCGCTACAAGCTCGGGCTGACTCTGGACCAACCCGCCGCGAGGCGCCGGAGCGCCCAACGAGTCCTCGAGCTTCCGAAGAGCACGGGCGAGCGCGCCTGCGTTCAGCAGCGCGGCCACCGCGGCCTGAAGGAGCTGGGCAGTCAGACCGCGGCGGCGGCGAATGCCCACGCATGCGTGGACGCTCACGCCGTCGTCGTGCTCGATGAAGCTGTAGTTGACGTCAAGTGAGATCGGGCCGTCAGCGACCAGCTCTAGGCCCTTTGTGTCTGCTCTCATGACCTCGACATCGAATGTGGCCGCGATGCCGGCGATCGAGCCGTTGACGCGCTCTCCGCGACCTGCGGCCAGCCGTCCGGCGGCGAGGCCATCGACCTCGAAGTTGACCGGGGCCCAGCGGGCGATGGCCGCGGGATCGGTCAAGGCGCGTAGCACCCTGTCGGGATCATTGTCCAGCCAGGCGCTGGCCGTCCAGACATCCGGTGCGCCAGCGATGGCCATGTTGTCCCTGAGCAGCATGAGCGGGAGTCTCCCCCCGCGGGATGCCGAAAGCCATACGGCAGACCTGTGTTGAGGGGGTACGGCTATCCGCACTCAGCGGCGGCGCGTTGCCGCATCCGTGCGAACGCAATAGCGACTAGTTTCTGGCTGTGTGACTCAAGACTGTCGAACGGACGAATTTGAGCACCTCGGCCCGCCGGTCGGTTATCCCGCCGGTGCGTAGGTACGGATCCTGCGCTAGCCACCTCGACGTGGCGTCGACGGTTGGCGCGATCGCCCAAATCTGATCGGGAACGCTGGCGATACGTGCACCGGACACCGATTCTGCTTCGTCGCCCAGGCGGGCCTTGCGACGCGGCTTCCGCTTCGGGTGCTGGCCGCGCATTAGGAGCAGCGCGGCCAGGCGCGTCGTCGGCCTGCCTTACGTCCGGCGGTGCGTGACTACAGCGGTGAGCTCATGGCTAACCGCGTCGATGCCGGTTATGACCCGATCCCTGAGACGAGGGTTGCTGTGGTGTGGGTGGCGGGACTTGTGGCCGTCTGGTCAACCCGTGGGTTGAGGTCTGAGATCAACCTGTGGTTCAACCCGCGGGCCGACGACAAGGAGGCCCCTGGGGCAGATCATGGCGCCTATGACCATTACTGATTACCTCATCAATGCAGTGTTTGTGCTGATCGTGTTTCGTCAGGCTCGGGAGCGCGAGCTTGATCGTCGTAGCGTGATCATTCCGCTGGTGATCATCGCTTACGTCGCGCATCTGTATGTGCGTTCGATCCCGACCGCCGGCAACGATCTGGCGCTGATCGGCGCGCTCGGGGCCGTCGGCCTGACGCTGGGTGTCGCCAGCGGCTTTGCTACCCACGTCCGTGCTGGTGAGAATGGTCTCGCGGTCGCGCGGGTGGGCTGGATCGCCGGGGCGCTCCTGATCGCGGGGATCGGCTCGCGGATGGTGTTCGCGTTCGCGCTCTCCCACGGCGCGCACCACGCGGTCGCCAGCTTCAGCATCGCTCACCAGATCGGCGCTGCCGCGTGGCCGGTGGCGCTGGTGTTGATGGCGCTGCTCGAGGTCAGCACCCGGATCGCGATCGTCCAGCTCCGTGGCCGCCAGGCGATGCAGTCCAGCGCCGCGATGATGGCCGTTGCGGCGTGACTCGCGACCTTCCCACCTCACGCCCCCCGGCCCGCCTACAGGCGGGCCGGATCGCGTTCTATCGTCCGCGCTGCGGTGAGCGAATCAGAGTTCGGCTCAGGGTCGGATAGCGAGCGGGTTGCTGAGGCTCGCGCGCGGGCTCGGGAGCGCCTGCATCGCCAGCGGCGGTCGCTGCGTCCGCTCGGGTGGGCGGTCATCCTCGTGGTGGTGCTCGGGAGCGCCAACAGCCATCCGGTGCCTGGGCTGCACGGCAAGGGACTGGCGGTGACGCTCGCGCTGTGCGTGTTCGCCGTGGCGCTGTTGATCACGATCCGCGACAGCTTTCCCGAGCGCAGCCTCGAGCTCCAGGTGTGCGTGATCGCGGTCATGGGCGCCGCCGGTGTCGCGATCGCCGGGCTTCAGCTCAACGGAGCTACCGGCGTCGCGGCCGGCGTGGCGGTGTTCGTGGCGATCACCCGGCTGCCGTTTAGGGCCGGTGTCGTGCTGGCTGGTGGGGTGACTGTCGCGCTCGCTGTGGTCACGGCGATCGCCGGGAGTTCGTCGTCAGCGGTCGCGGCGGAGGTGTTGGTGACGGTCCTGCTGGGGGTCGTTGCCGAGTTCCTCAAGCGGTCTCGGGAGAGCCAAGACCAGACCGAGTTGCTGTTGGCCGAGCTTGAGGATGCGCGCGATGAACAGGCCCGCGCGGCGGCGATCGCCGAGCGCGGCCGGATCGCGGGCGAGCTGCACGACGTGCTCGCGCACTCGCTGTCGGGCGCCGCGATCCAGCTGGAGGGGGCGCGCAAGCTCGCCGACCGCGAACACGCCACGCCGCGTCTGAGCGAGGCGATCGACCGCGCCAGCGCGCTCGTCAAAGCCGGCCTCGCCAACGCCCGTCAGGCCGTCGGCACGCTGCGCGGAGACCCACTACCTACCGTTGACCAGCTTCCATCGCTGATCGACAGCTACAAGGCTGACATGAACCTCGACGTCACGCTGCGGATCGAGGGCTCGGCCCGGCCGCTTCCGGTCGATCCGAGCCTCGCGCTGTACCGTGGCGCGCAGGAAGCGCTGACCAACGTCGCGCGCTACGCGCCGAGCGCGTGTACGACGGTCACCTTGCGCTACGAGCCTGACAGCACCAGGCTTTCGGTCGACAACGGGGTCTCGGCCACGCCTCCGCGCCCCGGGATGGGCGGCGGCCGCGGGCTCGAGGGACTG
This sequence comes from uncultured Solirubrobacterales bacterium, assembly GCA_963810015.1. GTDB lineage: Bacteria > Actinomycetota > Thermoleophilia > Solirubrobacterales > Solirubrobacteraceae > Palsa-465. Next base: position 69,828 of record CAWEMC010000016.1, on the reverse strand, counting down.
CGGGAACGGATCGAGCGAGCCGGTGGCACGATGTCGGCCGGCCCGACGGCGGAGGGCTGGCGGGTCGAGATCGAGGTGCCCGGATGACGATCCGCGTCCTGATCGCAGACGACCAGCCGGTCGTCCGCGATGGACTGGCGATGCTGCTCGGCCTCATCGACGACGTCGAAGTCGTCGCGACCGCTGCCGACGGAGTCGAGGCGGTCGAGCGCGCCCGCACCGAGCGGCCCGACATCGTGCTCATGGACCTGCGGATGCCACGGCTCGAGGGTGCGGAGGCCACGCGCCAGATCCTCGATTCGCTCCCCGAAACGCGCGTGCTCGTGCTAACGACCTACGCCGACGACGAGTTCCTGTTCCCCGCTCTGCAAGCCGGAGCGCGCGGCTACCTGACCAAGGACGCGACCGCCGAGGAAATCGAACAAGCGATCAGGGCGCTGATCGCCGGCCACACCCACCTCGACCCGGCCGTGCAGCAACGACTCGTCACCGCCGTCCTCGATCACACTCCGCCGACACCCGCCGCCGAACCGGCGCCAGCATCGCCGCCGGACCTCCCTGACGAGCTCACCCCACGCGAGATCGAGGTGCTCAAGCTGATCGCCGCCGGGCTATCGAACAACGAGATCGCCGACGAGCTCGTCCTCAGCAACGCAACCGTCAAGACCCACATCAACCGGATCTTCTACAAGACCGGCGCCCGCGACCGCGCCCAAGCCGTCCGCTCCGCCTACCAACACGGCCTCGCATAAACCACAGCGACCGCTCGCGCCAGCCAACCCGGCGCTCTGGAGATCCGCTTTGGCAACGGCAGAGCCTCCCGAACGCACAGACGCCTCCCCGCTACGCGCGTACAAGAGGGGCGACCGGGTCGGCAGATCTGACAACCGCTGCATAAGCAGGCGGCCCCAAACAGGCCCGGCCCGCGGCGCTGGCGCGTCCGCGTGAATCCGAGCGCCAGGCGCCGGAGGTCGCAGATTGATCCCGGTGCTGGTTTGTCGCCCCCGCGGCTCTGAAGCCTCGACTCCTGCTTTGGGAGCTGGTCGGACCGAAGCAGAACGTTCGAGGCAGGCGTTCGTGCCCGGCGACACAGCTCAGGATTCGTGATTGCAGAAGCGGGGGGGCCTCGGAGATCGGCGCCGATCGGCAATGGCCGAGATTCGCGCATTGCACAAGTCGCCTGGCGACTGCATCATCGCCGGCGGCTCGACAGTTGCCTATGCAGAACCCGACGTCGCGCGGACCGGGCGGCGCTGACGCTTGTAGCCCGGAGGAGGCGTCTGAGCAGAGTGCTCCTTTCGTGGCGTTGCGATCGTCCGGCGGCGATGTTCGCGGATGAGTCCTTCGTCCGCCTAAGCGAAAGCAGGCTCGAATTCGGCTCCGCGGCAGATGCGATCGTCAGCCGGGACGACCGCAAGCGCACGAATGCAGCCACGCGAGGTCGCCCTGGAGCTGCTGTTGGAGTACGCCTATACCGGTCGCGGCGCCCGCGTGGCCGCTCTGCTCGGCGACCGGTAGCGCGGCTGTGCTTACGGTCGGTCGGCAGCGCTGGCTCCGGCTAGCCGCGTACTTCCGCCTGGCGAGGATCCGACAGTCTGAACCTGCGCTGTCCCTCGTCGTCCGCTGCGACACTCTGGTTCGAGCTCGTTCTGGCTGGTGCTCAGCCTGCGAAAGCAGCGGTGAGGCTGGCGCGGCGCGGCGGCGCTGCTGGAATCAGGCTGAGCGACACCGTCGGCCGAGACGCGCGCTGCTAGCCCGGCGGGGAAGGCAGCCGCCGATCAGGCATCGCTCTTGGTTTCCGATCCGATCGAGAAGCCAGGCCGGTAGTTGGGTCAGGTCGTCCGAGTCGGGTACGCCGTGGGGGGCCCGTCGGTTCTCGCTCCGCGTACCGGAGCGGGCGTCTCGTAGACGTGACGCACGACGCGGTTGGTCCTGCTCACAAGCGCCGGCCAGTGCCGGCGTCAGCCGTGCGCTACCTGCAACCTCGGAAGATGGCAGCGCCGCCGGGGCTGTAGGCGGCTCATCCGACTCCCGAGGCGGCCGTGTGACCGCCCGCCCCGGGGTTGGAATAAGTCGGCGTCTAATCGATGAGCGTCTAACACTCGTCCGATCCACTCAGGGCAACAGCCTGAACGTCACGCTCGTTGGCTTGCCGCCGTTGGGGGTGGCGATCAGCTGGTAGGTGCCAGCGCCGAGCTTGTGCCCACCGAGCTTCCCGTTCCAGGTAAAGCGGTTGGCGCCCGCCGTGCTGGTCCGTGTGATCTTGCCGCGTGCAGCGATGAGTTGCGTGCACTTCGCGTGTTTGCTGTTTTTCTTCGTCGGCTTGACGCAGCGGCCCTTGACCTTGCGTCCGGCGACTTCGCGCTTAAGCGTCAGAGTGACCGGGGCGGCGACGTTGAGCGTATAGCTCACCCGTAGGTTGATCGGCCGCCGACAGTGTTTGTCTTGCTTGTTCTTTTTCGTGGGCTTGACGCAGCGTCCCTTGACCTTGCGCCCGGCGAGCGAGAACGTCTTGGGCGCGACTTTCAGCGCCGACAGCACCGACAGCACCGGCGTCGCCGGGGGGCCCGGCGCGACCGTGATCGTGGCGGTCGCCGGCGGGCTCGAGTTGACGCCGTCCGACGCCGAGAATCTGAAGCTGTCGGTGCCGCTGAACCCCGAAGTGGGAGTGTAGGTCACGGTCCCGGCGCTGTTGTCGATCGCTGACAGCGTCCCGTGCGCCGGCCCCGAGACGATCGAGCGCGTGACCGCATCGCCGTCGGCGTCCGTGCACGGCAGCGCCACGGTGACCGCCGCGCCCGCTTTCGTCGACGCGCCGGCGGTCTTGCACACCGGCTCCGTCTCGCGACGATATACCGCCAGGCCGGCGGTGGAGGGGGATGCGTCGGTGGCCTGGTACACCGAGCTCCCGTCCGGGCTGACCGACATCCCGTAGCCGTCGTTGAGCGCCCTGCCGTTGGTGCACTGGCCGGCGGTGCCATCAGAGGCGCCGTCGGCGGTGATGCAGCCGGCAAGCCCAGCCAGCTGCGTGGCGGCGCCGGTCGTCTGGTCAAGCGAGAAGACCGCCACCCCTCCCGATGGCGAGTTGTAGTCGCTCACGTACAGGCTGCTCCCGTCGGGCGAGATCGCGCCGCCATACGGGTCGTCGATCGCGCGGCCGACCGCGCACGTGCTCGCGCCCGTGTCGTCCTTGCCATCGATCGTCACGCATCCGGCCGTTCCCGACAGCTGGCTCAGCGTCCCGTCACCGTTGATGTGAAACACCGAGAATCCACCATCGTCGCCGTCGACGTTGTACAGCGTGGCGCCGTTGGGAGCGATCAGGATCGGGTAGTTACCCCGGGCCTGGCGAGCGACCGCGCACGTAGTCGCACCGGTGTCGTCCGTGCCGTCATCGGTGATGCAGCCCGCGGTGCCCGCCTTCTGCGTCAACAGCCCGGTCGAAGGATCGCGGTCGAACACCGAGATGCCGTGCTGGTAGTCGCCGCTGTAGGCGTGCATCCCGTCGGGCGACAGCGCCACGAACTCCGAGTCCCCAAGCACCCGACCGGTCGTGCAGCCCGCGGGCAGCTTTGCCGCCTCGCCGAGGCACTGGATCTCGGACAGCGCACCGGTGCTTGCGTTTCTGGAGAAGACGTGGATCGTGTCGTTGTCGTAATCGACCACGTACAGAAAGCGGTCATCCGAGCTGATCGAGATCCCATCGGGCCCATCGAGCGTGGCATCGGTCTGGCACTGCCCCGCCCCGTCCTGATCTGACCCGTCCGGGGTGATGCACCCGGCCGTCCCCGCGAGCTGGGTCAGCGCCCCGCTCGACGGGTCGCGCTGGAAGATCATCACGGCGCCCGTTTTGTTCCCATTGTTCTGGGCGACGATGTACGCCCAGCGCCCGTCCGAGGTAAACGCGATGTCGTGCCCGTCCCCGGCAGCGGAGATCAATCCCCGCGCCTTGGTGCACGTCCCCGGGCCGCCGCTGCTCGAGCCATCCGACGTCAGACACCCCGCCGTCCCGGCCAGCTGCGTCAGCACCCCCGTCGACTTATCACGCGAGAACACCGCAAACCCCGCACCCAACGAGGTGCCAAAACCCCGGTAGCTCCCCACGTACACGTTCGCGCCATCGGGACTCACCTCGGCGCTCTCGCCGTCAGCCAACCCCCGCGCCTGCGAGCACGTACCAGCCCCGTCCTCGCTGCTCCCGCTGGACGTAAAACAACCCGCGGTCCCGGACAACTGCGTCAACACCCCAAGCGGCTGCGCCGCCCCCGCCACCCCGCTCGCCATCCACACACCCACCAGCGCACCAACGACCACCGCACCGACACGCCGCGCCCGCCGCCTAGCCACCATAACCCCGTCTCCTCTCCACGTCCGCCCGCTCGACGCGGCCCCCACACTGCACCGCGCACACCCAAATCTACCGCCGACGACCGCGATACACAAGGCACTCGATCCGCCGGCGAAATGCTCACATCGCCAGCCACGGCACCACAGCTCGCGGCGCCCTCTGACCACCAACGCTGCAACGGAGACCAGCGCTCCGGCCCGCGGCGCTGGCAGCAGCCCTGCGAGAAGCTCCTCGCGACACGGAGCAAAAGTCAGGCACGTACCTCCTGGGCGCTTCGCCCGGCCGGGCACAACAGACCGCCTGATCCAGCGCCAGCAAGGTGCCATCACTCACACCACGGCTTCGCGCAACTGCGCGCTCAGGCGCACGGCGCCCGCGCTCGCGAGCAGGACCAGCGGCGTCGTCCGTCACCTCGACAAAACCGCTCACATCGGCCGAGCGAGAACCAGCCGGCACCTCAACGACGTACCCGCATCCGACGACCTGAGAGAACAGACCCAACTACCGGCCTGGCTTCTGCAATCAGATCGGAAAACCAGAAGGCGCGATCGCTGGGATCAGCGTGCCCGGTTGATCGACGAGCACCATCTCGCCGGAGGACGGCGAGCGGTGGCGTCACCGCTGCCTTCGCAGGCTGAGCACCAGCCAGAACGAGCTCGAACCAGAGTGTCGCAGCGGACGACGAGGGACAGCTACGAGCGGGCCATGGGGCGCGCCCGCCGCTGCCGGTTCGAGCCAGCGGAGCGGGAGCCGGCCCGAAGCTCGAGATCCTCATCACGCGTGGATGGAGGTCGCCGAACGTGCTGCTCTTCTCTGACCAAAGGAGCCACGACGTGGATGCTCAGGCCGCCGGTCAACGCGACCGCTGTCGGACAAACGGGGCCACGCGAACCGGCGGTCGGGGCGTGGCTCCTCTGTCTCCATTGCAGCGGCAGGTCGCGAGCGCGCATGCGGGTCAAAGATGATCGCCCCGATCGCTCCGCCGGCGTGATCCCGTTCGTGGCCGAGCGCTCGTCTGCCGGCGAGCGCGTTGGCGCCTCATGGGTCTCATAGAACTTGCGGGATGCGTGCCCCAGGGTTGGGAAAGCAATCGCTCCGATCGGGTGCCGGCGATTTGGTCTGGGTCAGCCGGTTGCCTCAGTCGGTGACCAGTCGGGGTTGGCCTTGCCGTCCTCGAAGATCCACCGGCCGGGGCCTTCGGTGAAGTAGATGACCGATTGCGCCGCGCCTAGCTCCTCGGCGCGGCTTGTGACCAGATCGGTCAACGCGACGGCGAAGGCCTCGCGTTGTGCGTTCGGACGGCCGCTCCGGATATCGCAACGGATGGCTACCACAGGACGCCCGTCGCAGAGCACGCGGCGTGCTCCTAGTTCGCGCACAGCAACGGTGACTCCGCTGGGCGTGGTCTGCATCACCTCTGCGTAAAGGCTGGCAGCGCTTCGCGCGACCGCACTGAAGTCGCCTTCACTGGGATCCCGCGGCAAGTCGAACTGGATGTAGGGCATAGGCTTCTCCTAATCGCGATTTTCCGGTCTGGCGTGGCTCTGCCGGCGGACCATTTCCCGCCAGGCCGATATCGCTGCCTTTGCAGCGTGAGTTCAGATCCTCTCGCGTGGAGAAAACGCAATGAAACGGCCCGTTGGTCACAGGAAGCGGCGGTGCCCCCTCCAAAGCGGAACAGTCTCAAGAAGTCGGGCTTCTCGCCGTATCCACCGGCGCTTCGAACCGGCCGCATCCATTCCGCCTCGAGAAAACGCCAGTCACGACCCCGGCCGGCCGCCGCCGGGCCCACTGGGTTCGTGGCGAAGCGCTCGTGAGTCTCGGGCACGCCGAAGCAGCGCTTGGTCGCCAATCCGATCGCCCGGCCGGACGCCGGCGGGAGGACGAAAGCAGTTGTGCGAGATCCACCCCTGGAACGCGCTTCTCGCCGAATGCAGGGCGCACGCGAACGGCGCCAGACTCGCGTCCGTGCATATGCAAACCGAGTTCGCGACAGCTCGGCAGGCGTCGTAGAGTCGCGCCGCGTTGCTTATCCGTTGGTCCGGCGCTCGTGTCCGCTTCTGGTCCCGGCGGCGAGCGGCAGTCAGATCGAGAGTGCCCCAACGGCGACATTGCAGCAGTCTGCTCGGGGTCATGGAGCTGCTGCTGGTGAGGTTGGCGGTCGACCGGCTAGGTTCGTGTTGGTGGTTTTCTTGTGCCGGCGGGCGAGGAGCGCCCGGGAGAGCGCGTCGACGAGCCAGTCTTCGGCTGGATCCCAGTCGACGTCATAGGCGCGGGTGAGCTCCCGCCAGGCTTCGTGGTTGGTGCTGAGCGCTAACAGTGCTTGCGCTCGCTTGGGTGTTACGTCGTTTCACAGTCCTTCGAGTGCTTGGATCCGGTCGATGGTGATGCGGGCTCACTCCGAGCGAGCTGATCATGTACCGGATCGGCCCTCAGCCTGACGCAGCCACACGCTAGATCGCTCGACAAGTCAAGACCGCCGCTGGCCCCGTTCGCGAACCTGGGGCCATCTCGACCGGCTCCGGCAGGACCGAACGGACTGCTGCTCGTGGTCGGCGGCCGACGGTGGCTCCCTCGGCGACGATGGGGAACCGACCGAACGCGCCGATGGTTGCGAGATCCGTCCGCTCGGGCAGCCGGCTCGGGGTCGGCGTGGGCTTCCGCCACTTGGCCGCGAGACAGCGCAGGCGGCAGGCCGGCTGCGTCGCTGGGCGACGAAGCGGCAGTTTTAGCGACCAGTGCCTGCCGGGAGGGGCGGTCATACGGCCCGTGCCTAACTTCGCGAATGCTCATAGGCAACGCCTCGATCGCGCCGATCGCGGGCGATCGAGTGGCAGCGATCGGCCTTGCTATGCACGTTGTTTCGCTGCCACTGCAACGACTACGGGACTGGTCCTCGCGCGGTCAACGTCGGTGGCGGGCGCTTCGAGGACGTGCGCCGCGATCGCGAGGCTGTTGACCATTCGGTCGGTCTCCTCTGCGAGCGGCGTCGCCGGTCCGACCAGCGTCGCGAACTCTTGCTGGGTTTCGCGCAGGGGCGGCAGGTCCGACGGCGCGCGGTGCTCGCGGGCTGCTGCTGCGAGCTCGGCGAGCGTCGCGTCGAGTTGTTCCGCCAGCGTCCTCGCCACGGGCGGCGAGGGCGGCAGCTCGCCCTCGAAATACGCCTCGAGGGCGAGCGCGCCGTCGGCGAAGCGGCGCATGCTCGTCAGGATCCCGGTCGCCCGATCGGTGCCGAACTGTGCGTGGCGGAACTCGGGTTCGAGCAACGCGCGCTGAACGGAGGCCTCGGTGTTCGTCCGCGCGAGCCGCGCGCGGACGCGGGCGGCGGCGACCGCGTCGCGGCGCTTGCCGCCGTCGAACCATGAGCCCAGCAGCGCGCGCACGTACACACGGTCGGCCTCGATCAGGTCCGCGGTCGTGTCGGGGAGCAGCGTCCGCTCCCAGGTGGGCCACAGTGCGTAGATGCCGAGTGTGATGGTTGCGCCGATCGTCGTGTCGAGCAGCCGGTCGAGCGCGGTCGCGAACTCGTCGTGCGCTCCCGCGTACGCCACGAAGAAGATGATGAAGGCGGTGATCGACAGCGTGAATAGGCCGTAGTTGGCGAACAGAAACGCGGTCACCGCGAACGCGAGCGCGGTGATCAGCGTTGCGAGCGCATATGGCCCGGGATGCAGCGCGGCGGTGATGAGCGTCGCGAGGACGACGCCGAGGGCGGTGCCGATGTACCGCTGGAGGCCGCGCGTGAAGGTCGAGCCGAAGTCCGGCCGGAGCACGAACAGGACCGTCAGCGGCAGCCAGTAGCCGCGCGCCAGTCCGGAGATCTCGGCGACCGAAGCCGCGACGGCGACCGTCAGACTGAGGCGGATCGCGTGCCGGAACGCGCTCGAGCGCAATGTCAGGTTGGCGCGCAGGATCGGTCCGGGACGGCGCAGCCCGAGCTCCGCGCGCCTCCGCCGTGTATGGCGCACGGGATCTGGGGGCGGCCCCTCGCCCTGCCAGGAGGTCGCGAGATCGACCGCGCCGCGCAGCTCCCCGCGCACCGACACTCCTCGCCGGAGCATCTCTTCGAGTTCCTGGGCCTGGAGGACCTCACCGGCGCCGCGGTCGGCCGCGAGCTCGTCGCGGAGCGCGGCGACGGAATCGTCGAGACGGTCGCGGATCGAGCCGGCGTCAGCGTCCCAACGCCCGGATTCGAGCGCTTGCGCGACGGCGACGAGCGCCTCGGCCGCGGCGCCGCGGCCGACGTCGACGGCGCGTCCCGACACGACAGAGTCCACGGGCTCGAGGCGCTGCCGCGCGATGCGGAGCGAGACGAGGTCGAGGTACGTCCGGTCGGCCTCGTCGACGAGGACGCGGAACGCCTCGACAGGCGGGCTCGGCACGGCCGTCAACCCGACGGACGCATCGAGCGCCTGGCGCGCTGCGGTCAGGGCCTCCAGAATCGGCCTGCGGTCGTCGGCGTTCGGGTCGCGAACCCACGCGGCCAGGGCCCGGTACACCCTGGCGATCGCCCGGCGCTCGGGCAGGTGGGCGTGCGCGCGCCAGAGCACGAGGACGAGCGCGATCGCGAACAGGCCACCCGCGAACGCGAGCGCGGCGCGCTCGAGCGCATGGCCGGCGTCCGCCGGCGCGCTCGAAGCGACGGTGATCGTGAGCGGCGCCGTCAGCGCGACGAAATATGCTGGCACGCCGAGGGCGATGAACATCCCCGCGCCGAAGCTCGCAACCGCCAACAGCGCGACCAGGACGATGGCGCTGTGGCCGGCGAGCTCGCCGACGAACGTGCAGAGCGCGACATTCACGCCCGCGATCAGCATCACGCGGACCCTGCCGCGATACGGCCCGCCCGGATCGGTGAGGCCGACCAGCAGCGCTCCGCCTGCGATCGCCACCGCCTCGATCAGATCGCCGGTCGCAGCGCCGATGAACAGCGGAATGCCAACACCGAGCGCGAACCGCACACCCCATTGCAGCTTAAGCCCTTCGCGCTCGAAGCGAATCGTTCCCCGGAGGATGCCCCGCGTCGCGCCCACGGTGCCCGCAGACGCTACCGATTCACGACCCTGCCGACCCGGGTACGCGACCGAAACACGTCTCGGTTGCGGAACGCCTGAGATACCTGCAGGCCACGCGAGCACCACAGTCAAGACCGACCACTCCCGGACAACGCGGGGTCGCGCGGATCGAGGCCCCCGGCCTCGCCGTCGGGCGAGACGCCGAGCCGGTCGAGCTAGCTGGTCAGGTCGTTCACGCGAGCGAGTAGACCGCGTGACGAGTCCGGCCTTGCTTCTGGACCTGGCCGTCTGCTACCAGCCTGCGGAGCCTGCCGTCACCGGGCGTGAGTCGTGGTCATAGAGATTGAGCGCCTAACGGACCTCTCACTGACCTAGCGCCTGGGACAGCCCGACCACCCGAAAGATGGCATCCAAGTCGATCCCTAGGCTCAGGCGAGAGCCCTTTGCGACGTCGAGAGTCGTGAAATGTTTCCATTCAGGAACGGCCGGTCGCGTCGGTGGCAGGCCCGAAACACTCATCGACTGCTGCTCCGACGCTCTGGCCGACCGAAGCAGTAGCAACGATCTCGTAGGCGCTCCGGCGACGAACCAGCAGTCTCGTCCGCGACCAGGCGGCGGCTGGTTGCGTTCCGTGGCGGTCGTGTCGCGGCGCGGTTGGAGGCCGTTGGTGACTTCCGTTACGTCGTGAAGGAGCAGTCGGTTCGCCGCCGGGGTGCGGCGGGATGAGCCGCGCTGTCGGCTCGGGTGCGCACTCGATAAGGCTCCCGTCGCGAAGGTGATGTGACGCGGCTCTGGCGGTGCGGGTGTCAGGCACGCGGTCCGAATCGTGGTGGATGGCCTGAGGCGGCCGCGGTCCTGGACCGGGGTCAACCCACGGGTTGAGGTGTGAGATCAACCCGCGGTCCAACCCTTGGGCTGACGACAGGCCGGCGCTGCGGGCAGATCATGACGGCCATGACATTCACCGATTACCTCATCAACGCAGTGTTCGTCCTGATCGTCCTGAGTCAGGCCCGCGAGCGAGAGCTCGACCGTCGCAGCTTCATCATCCCGCTGGCGGTCGTCGTGTATGTCGCGCATATCTACGTGCACTCGATCCCGGCGGCCGGCAACGACCTGGTGCTGATCGCCGCGCTCGGAACCGTCGGACTTACGCTCGGTATCGCGAGCGGCCTCGCCACGCACGTCCGCGCGGGCGCGAACGGTCTCGCCGTCGCACGCGTCGGCTGGCTCGCCGGCGCGCTGCTGATCGCCGGGATCAGCTCCCGGATGGTGTTCGTCTTCGCGATCCACCACGGCGCACGCCACGCAGTCGCGAGCTTCAGCATGGCCCACCAGATCGGCGCCGCGGCGTGGCCGGTGGCGCTGGTGTTGATGGCGCTGCTCGAGGTCGGCACCCGGATCGCGATCGTCCAGCTTCGGGGCCATCGGGCAATGCAGTCAAGCGACACGGCGATCGCTGCCGTGGCATGAGTATCGAGCCTTCAGGATCAAGCCCTTCCGGCCCGCAGCAGCGGGCCGGTGGTCGTTCTATCGTCCGCAGTGCGGTGACTGATTCCTCGCGAGCGGCTGTCCCGGACAGTGAGCGGGTAGCGGAGGCTCGGGCGCGTGCTCAGGAGCGTCTGCATCGGCAGCGAGGGACGCTGCGACCGCTCGGCTGGGGGGTGCTGCTCGTGGTGGTGCTCGGCAGCGCCAACAGCCACCCGGTCCCTGGACTGCACGGCCAGGCGCTGGCGGTGACGGTGGCGCTGTGCGTGTTCGCGGTGGCGCTGCTGGTCGCGGTCGCAGACGGCTTTCCTGAGCGCAACGTGGGGCTGCAGGCGGCGGTGATCGCGGTGATGGGTGCCGCTGGGGTGGCGATCGCTGGGCTTCAGCTCAAGGGAGCGACCGAGGTCGCGGCGGGGGTTGCGGTGTTTATGGCGATCACCCGGCTGCCGTTCGGTGCGGGTGTCGCGATCGGTGGCGCGGTGACGGTCGCGCTCGGTGCAGTCACGGCAGCGGCCGGTAGCTCCTCCTCGGGTGTCGCGGCTGGGATGCTGGTGACGGTCCTGGTCGGTGTCGTCGCCCAGTTCCTCAAGCAGTCTCGGGAGAGCCAGGACCGGACCGAGATCTTGCTGGCGCAGCTCGAGGACGCGCGCGATGAGCAGGCCCGCGCGGCGGCGATCGCCGAGCGCGGCCGGATCGCGTCAGAGCTGCACGATGTGCTCGCGCACTCGCTCTCGGGTGCCGCGATCCAGCTCCAGGGCGCCCGGAAGCTCGCTGAGCGCGAGCACGCTCAGCCGCCTCTTAGCGATGCGATCGACCGTGCCAGCGAGCTCGTCAAAGCTGGGCTGGCCAACGCCCGCCAGGCCGTCGGGACCCTCCGCGGCGACGCGCTACCAACGCTCGCTCAGCTCCCCGCCTTGATTGACAGCTACAAGGCGGACATGAACCTCGACGTGACGCTCCGGATCGAGGGCCAGCAGCGGACGCTCTCGGCCGATTCGAGCCTCGCGCTCTATCGCGCCGCACAGGAAGCGCTGACGAACGTCGCGCGCTACGCACCCAGCGCGTGCACCACGGTCACCGTGCGCTACGAACCCGCCGGCACCGGGCTGTCGGTCGAGAACGGCGCCTCGGCCACCGAACCGCGACAAGGAATGGGGGGCGGCCGCGGACTACAAGGGCTGCGTGAGCGGATCGAGCGGGCCGGCGGCACAATGTCGGCCGGCGCGACACCCGAGGGCTGGCAGGTCGAGATAGAGGTGCCCGGATGACCATCCGCGTCCTGATCGCAGACGACCAACCGGTCGTGCGCGACGGACTGGCGATGCTGCTCGGCCTGATCGACGACGTCGAGATCGTCGCTACCGCGGCCGACGGAATCGAGGCAGTCGAACGCGCCCGCTCCGAGCTCCCCGACATCGTGCTCATGGACCTGCGAATGCCGCGCCTCGAGGGAGCCGAAGCGACCCGCCAAATCCTCGCTTCGCTCCCCGACACGCGCGTGCTAGTGCTGACCACCTACGCCGACGACGAGTTCCTGTTCCCAGCCCTCCAAGCCGGCGCCCGCGGCTACCTGACCAAGGACGCAACCGCGGAAGAAATCGAACTGGCGATCAGAGCCCTCATCGCCGGCCACACCCACCTCGACCCCGCCGTCCAGCAGCGACTCGTGACCGCCGTCCGCGACCACACCCCGCCAGCGCCACCCGGCGACCCGACGACAACGTCGCGACCGGACCTCCCTGACGAACTCACCCCACGCGAGATCGAAGTCCTCAAGCTCATCGCCGCCGGCCTCTCCAACAACGAGATCGCAGACCAGCTGGTCCTCAGCCACGCCACCGTCAAGACCCACATCAACCGGATCTTCTACAAAACCGGCGCCCGCGACCGCGCCCAAGCCGTCCGCTACGCATACCAACACCGCCTGACATAACAGCCCGACGTCCTCCTCGCCGGCCTAGCGCGCCGGCGCGCGCTTCTGCATCACCCTGGCATTCCGGCAACAATGGCCCGCGGTACTGGTCTTGAGCAATTCCGGCCACGCTCGAGCCAACGGCGTCACTGCTGGTCTCACGACGAACGACCAGCCACGTCTCGTCGCGGTCGAGGCCGCTGGTGAGCTTCCCCTCCGAACCGGCAGAGGACCGAAGCGGAAGCTAGTACGGGGCGATTGGTAGTGGCCGGGGGATCACCTGAGGATTAGTGGCGATGCGTCCCGGACTGGCCGGGATGCTGATCCTCAGAGAGGAGCTGGTCATGTCTTCAGGTTCAGCGCTACTTGTCGATGCGGCGGGTCGTCGCCGTTCGCCAGCGACGATGCCGGGATACCTCGCAGGGCGCGCTCCGCGCAACAAGGGCATGCGGTATCCGCCCGACCCGCCACGAGCGGAGGAGATCGTGCTGGTGATGCGCCAGGCCGGTCACGACCGCCATGGGCTGCGTGTCCGCGCGCTGGTCGCTGTTCTGTGGCGCGGCGGGCTTCGTATCTCTGAGGCGTTGGCGCTTAGCGAGACCGACATCGACGAGCGGCGCGGGTCGCTTTTGATCCGCCACGGCAAGGGCGATCTATGTCGCATGCGACATAGGCCACCGTATGTTGCGCCGGGAACTATGTTGCGCGCTGTTGTGGATGTGCTGTGTTGGGCTGGGATCGGGCTTGTCGGCTGAACATATTTCGGGCGGGTCAGAGGCTCTCGAGGAATGCGAGTAGCGGGTCGGGTGGCCGGTAGCGGCCGGGCTTCGTGTTCGGGGGTGCGGTGCGGTCCAGCGCGCGTTGTTTGAGTTCCATGTCGGCGTGGATGTACTTGTTGGTGGTGTCGAGGGTTTCGTGGCCGAGCCATAGCGCGATCGTCGCGATGTCGATCGGGGTAGGCGCGTGCAGTAGCCGCATCGCGGTGGTGTGATGGAGGGTGTGCGGGGTGATGTTCTTGGAGGCGAGCGAGGGGCACTGGTCGGTGGCGGTGGCGGCGTGTTTGACGACGAGTCGCCAGATCGCGCCTCGGGTGAGGTGCTGACCGCTGCGGTTGGGGAACAGCGGGCTGGCCGTGTGGCCGCCTCGTTCGCGTAGCCATAGGTGCAGTACTTGCCTGGTCGAGCGGCTGAGCGGGGTGCACCTCTCCTTCCGGCCTTTGCCTCGGCATCTGACCCACGCGGGGCTGTCGAGCTGGAGGTCCTGGCGGCGCAGGCTCGCGAGCTCTGACGCGCGTAGCCCGGTCTGGACTGCGAGCAGCAGCAGCGCGTGATCGCGCCGGCCGGTCCAGGTGGAGCGGTCCGGCGCGGCGAGCAACGCGTCGATCTCGAGCTCGGTGAGGTAGCTGATCAGGGTCGTGTCGAACCGTTTCTCGGGGATCGCGAGCACGCGCGCGATCAGCTCTGCCTGCTCAGGGGCTCTCAGTGCCGCGTAGTGGAAGAAGGAGTGGATCGCGGTCAGACGCGCGTTCCGGGTCCGCACGCTGTTGCCGCGGTCTTGCTCGAGATGGCCGAGGAACGCCGAGATCCTCGCGGCATCGAGATCCTCCAGCTTGAGCTTCGATGGCGACTTCCCGGTCAGCTCATGCAGGAACGCCAGCAGCAGCCGGAAGCTGTCTCGGTAGGCCGCGATCGTGTGCGGGCTGGCGTCGCGCTGGCGGGCGAGACGCTCGGTGAAGAACGCTTGCAAGAGCGGCGGCAGCGGGGTCATGAGTGTCGCTCCCAGGTCTGTTCGAGCCTTTCGGCGGCGAGCGCCAGCAGCTCGGGCGCGCCCTCGAAGTACCAATAGGTATCCGAGGGGTGAAGGTGCCCGAGGAACGTGGAAAGCAGCGGTAGCTGCGTGTCGATGTCGGCATCGTCGCGATACCAGCCAAGCAGCGTGCGCAGCACAAAGCTATGGCGGATGTCGTGAATGCGGGCATGGCACCCGAGCGTCTCCTGGTCAAGGCCGGTGCCGCGGCGGAGCCGATCGAACTCGTGCCAAATGGTGCCCTTGTTCAGTCGCGCGCCGGTGTTGGTGAGCAGGAAGCTCGGGGTCTTCGGGCGCGGGCAGAGCGCGTCACGGACGCGGGCGTAGGCATCGAGCGCGGCGACCGTGCTCGGGTGCAGCGCGACCTCACGGGATCTGCCGTTCTTGGCGTGGCGGACGGTGAGTCGGTGCTCGACCAGCTCGACGTCCGCGCGGTCAAGCGCGACCGCCTCGCCGATCCGCATGCCAGTCACGGACAGCAGCCCAATCAGCGTCTCGTAGGTCGCGGCCTTCAGCGCTGAGCGGATCATGCGGGCCTCGTGCATCAGCGCCTCGATCTCCCTCTCGGAATACAGATAGGGGATCGCGCGGCGGAACTTCGCTGGCAGCAGGTCGACCGCCGGGACCTCGTGACGCGGGTCTGAGGCGTTCAGGTAGCGAGCGAACCCGGCCGCGATCGCTAGCCGTTGATGGCACCACACGACGCTCCGCTCGGCCGGCTGGGTCGCCCACTCGAGCGCCATCGCGGTCGTGATCACTGTCGCCTGGCGCTGCTCGCAGAACTCGGCGAACTGCGGCAACAGTCGGCCGTGCGCTTCGAGCTTGTAACCCAGCGAGCGACGCAGCGCCAAGTACTCGTCCACGGCTTCACCGAGCGCGCTCATGACTCGGCTCCCGGCCACGGCAGCGCCAGCCGCGACAGCGCTTGGCGGTCGACCTTGGCATAGATCGCGGTCACATCGAGGCTCTGATGGCGCAGCACCTGGCCGATCTCCCCAAGCCCCGCCCCTGACCGCAACATCTCGGTGGCGATCGTGTGACGGAGCCGGTGGGCCCTGGCCGGCGCGATCCCCACCCGCCTGCACGCGCGGACCACCACCTCGCTCACCCCATCGCCAGACAGGCCCCTCATCGGAGCCTGCGCTCGCAGGAACACCGTCCGCCCGAAACCCCGCGGACGAGCGCGGCAGAGGTAGTCGGCGAGCGCGTCACCGACATCACCTGACAGCGGCAGCCTGTCGATCCGCGAGCGCTTCCCACAGACCACGATCTCGCCCGCCCGCCAGTCGACATCATCGAGCTGCAGTCCGGCGACCTCACCGGCTCTCAGCCCGAGCCGTGCCAGCAGCATCAGGATCGCGTAATCCCGGCACCCGACCTTCGTTGAGCGATCGCAGCTCTCAACCAACAGCGTGACCTGCCCGGCCGGAAGTCCGCGCGGCAGGTTCTCTCGGCGTTGCGGCACCGCCGGCACCCCGCTCGCCAGCGGTGTCGCGATCCAGCCCTGCACATGCAAGAACCGCAACAGCGCTCGTAGCGCGCACACCACGGTCTCCGCCGTCCGCGGCGTGACCCGATGCGCCTCGCGCAACACGAACGCATTGATCTCCGCACCAGACAGGCGCGCCAGATCGTCACCGAGCGGCTCTGAGCGCTCCGCCAGGAACCGGCGGGCGATCCGCGCATAAAGCTGGACCGAACCCGCCACCAAGCCACGCTCCCCAAGCAGGTAGCCGCAAAACTCTGCCACCAGCCGGTCGACCTCGGTCGCCTCGACGGCGGCGCCAGCGGAAAACACGCCGAGCGCGCCCAGATAATCCAGCAACGGACGCAGCCCCCTCGCCGAGATCCGGCTCACGTAACCCTGACTTCGACGCTCAGCCACGAACCGCTCGCCCACCCCCACCGACAACGCGTCCACACCGAGCCCACCGGCCTGCATCCACCGGCTCAGATGCGCAAGCAGCTGCAAATGGAACCGCACCGAAATGAGCGAATAGCCCCGCTCGAGAAGGTACGCGTGAAAGCCGTCCGCGAACGCCCTCAACGGACCCGTGATACGCACGCGATCGGGTCTCGGCTCGGTCATGAATCGCCTCTTCACGAGGATCGATAGAAAGCCCAAGCCTCGATCAGCCCAGCCGAAATATGTTGCGCTCACACTCAGCGCACCAGACGACCAGCTACCCGGCAGCCCCCGTCAACGCGAATCCCCCCGCCACACAACTTCGCAGCGCAACATAGTTCCCGGCGCAACATAGGGTGACAAACGCCGCGAAGTCGGAATGGACCAGTTCGGGTTTGAACAGCTCTCCGCGTGGATGGCGCACCGCGTGATATTGCCGCCAGGGCCGCTGTTGTGCGTCATCGACGGATCCACCCGAGGGCGCCGCTGGTCTGCGACCGCCGCCCGAGCCGAACTGCGTCAGCTCGCCGTCGACGCTGGCGTCCGCCGGCGGTTCGCTCCCCATCAACTGCGCCATGCGCATGCCGTCGAGCTTGCCCGCGAAGGCGTAGCGGTCAACATCATCCAGCGCCAGCTGGGTCATAACGACCTCGGGACGACCAGGTAGGGTCGGGTCGGGGCGCGGTGTCGGCGTTGCCGCCGGCCCGTTTCCCCGACCCGCCCTCCGAACCGGACGTGCCCATTCCTGAGCATCCGGCTCTCCACAGGACACGATGTCCGATCGTGGCGCTGATTAGGCAACGGTGGCTTCCGGCCGAGTGGTGGCTCGGTCTGTTCCGGTCGCCGCCCACGGCGATGGGATGTTGTGGCCGCGATAGCGATATCGGGTCACTGGTACCTCGTCGGGCCAGGCGAGCCTCGTGCCTTCTCGGCTGGTCCAGTGGTGCCCCCAGCACCTTCGCCTGATCTGTTTCCAGGTCAGCCGCTCGTGCTTCTTGCGCAGCCACCGGATCACCCGCCACCACAGGTAGTGGCTGAGGTAAGCGAAACAGCGGCTGCTCGCGGCATGGCGGTGGTAGTTGGTCCAGCCCCTGAGGATTGGATTGAGCACGTGGATCAGCTGATCCAGCGAGAGGTTCGTCGTGCTGCGTGTGGTCAGCGTCTTGATACGGCGCATGACCTCGCGTAGCGCTCGTTGGCTAGGGAACGTGATGGCGACGCGCTTGGTTCCTCGCCAGGGTCGCCGCACGATGCGGAACCCGAGCAGGTCAAAGCCGTCGTCGACGTGGGTGATAGCTGTCTTCTCCGGCGAGAGCGTCAATCGCATTTGCTCTGCCATGAACTTGGCCGTCTGCTGCTTGATCGCGTGGGCTTGGGCTTCGGTGCCACGCACCAGCACCACGAAATCGTCCGCGAAGCGGATCATCCGATAGCTGGCTAGGCCGTTGGCCCTGTCACGCGCGCGCTGGCTGTGCCAGCGCCGCCTGGTCCACGCTTTCTCGAAGTGGCGGTCGAGTACCGAGAGGGCAATGTTCGACAAAAGGGGCGAGAGACCCGACCCTTGTGGCGTGCCCGATGGCGTCGCGGCCAGGGAACCCTGCTCGCGCATGATCCCCGCGGCGAGGAACAATCGGATCAATGCCAGGACGCGCTTGTCGGTCACCCGACGGCGCACCTGTTCCATCAAGAGACCCTGATGGATCGACCCGAAACAGTCCTCGACGTCTCCCTCTATCACCCACTCATACGATCGAGGGGCGTTGATGAAGAACCGCACCTGCTCGACGGCGTCCTGCGCTCTGCGTTCGGGCCTGAATCCGTACGAGGTCGGGCAAAAGTCCGCCTCGAAGATCGGCTCGAGCACGAGCTTGGCCGCCGTCTGCACGATCCTGTCGCGCACCGTGGCGATGCCCAGACTTCTGAGCTTCCCCGAGCGCTTCGGGATCAGCCGCTCGCGTGCCGGCAGCGGACGATAGGTGCCACCCTTGAGCTCCTGGCGGAGCTTGGCGAGGACACCTTCCACGCCCAGCTGCTCGACTTGCCTGCGGGTCTGGCCATCTACACCGGCGGTGCGTGACCCCCGGTTGCGTTTCACCCGTTCCCACGCGACGAGCAACGTCGCGGGGTCGCAGACCAGGTTGAACAGATCGCCGAAGCGCTGCTGCTCATCCTGGCCTGCCCATCGGTGCAGCTTGGTCTGCCATCCCAGTACCCGCTCCTGCGCCAACTTGGCGTCGAGCGGCGCGGACGTATTCACGCCCGACCTCCCGAACGGCTTCTCAGACTGCGGTCCTGCTGTCCGCCTTCGCCATGTGGACGGCTTTCCCGCCCTCGGACTACTACGCGGACTCCGACACGCCCAGCGCCCATCAGCCAGCATCGAGCCTTACCAGACTGCCACCAGCAGCCCGGTGCGCGCGGGGCGTCTCCCACGTTCACCATGATCCGTTTGACCGGGTCGGAAGCCGGCTCTACCCCTACAGCCCATCCGGCAGGCACTCGCAGCCTCCCGCCGGTCACCACGCTCGGGTAAGTAAACCGAGCGTGGAGCGTGCCGCCATAGATAAGGGCGGCATCATCACTGTGGACGACCCCATGTCCGCCAGGTTTCGGGTCGTTTTTGCAATCGAGGGGCTTCAACCACCGATTCGCTTTCGCTCTTCCTTTCGGTCTCGCTAGCACGCACGCGGGCGTCTGGCAGTACCACCCGGCCGTCACATCGTCGGGGACGCTTCACCTCAGCACGCGATCCCGCGCCTCGGTGGTCCCCCAGCTTCTCCGGGCCGCTGCATCAGCCCAGGTCCGGCATTCCAGCCGACACGGATGAGATGTTTGTCGTCCGTCATCTCCTTTCGCATGGCGCCGCGTGGCGCACCACGTATCTGCAAGGAATCGACCCAGCGAGATCATCGACGCCGTCCGCTCCCGCCGCCAGCCGACCATCTCCGCCACCGCCGGACTGACCCTCTAACCGCCGACGTTGGTAATCGCCGCCCGTCGTCCTGGCGGGCGGCTCGCGCCGCGGGTTCCGCTTTGACCAGGCCGAGCACGAGAGCAGGAGCCCGCGCGGCTTTGCCCGAAGGGCGACAAAGGGGGTGTCTCCCTAGGGCTATGACTTCACGCCTCGGATACGTCCTCGGGGCGGGCCCGGCGCGTCTCTTGTAAGCCCGCGACGGAGCGGTCGTGGGGCGTGATCGGCAGCAACGGGATTTGGGCGCTCGAGAAGAACCGTTGGAGTCGCCGTTGGCTGTTCGGTCGCCTGTGGCCTTCGATCCGAGGCCCGTTACGACAAGCTCGCCGGGGCGCTGGGGTGCCTCGGCGAGCTCGTGCGCGAGCCGTCTGAGTTGTGGCCCGCTCGAGCGCGCGTTGGCGCCGGCGTGGGGGGGCCGGTCAACGTGTTGGCAGATCCGACCGTCGCGTGCTCGTGGCGCGCGAAGCTGGCCTAGCGCCCGGCACCAGCGCCATTACCGACGCGGTCCGGGCGGCGATCTGGTCAGGCCAAGCGATCGTCACCGCCAGCCACAGTCCGATCAGCTCGCCTGCCTTGCAGACGAGCGCGTTCGTCTCGACCGGTTCCGGGGTCCCGCTGAAGCCGGGCACCGCAGCGCTGACGAACAGCACCCAGGCCAGGACCTCAACGGCCAAGAACAGCGCCGCGAGCCTCGCGAACAACTGGTCCTCGGGGTAGGTCACGAGCGCCCACGCCAGCGCCACCCCGAGCGCCGCGGCGCCGATGAACGACCAGCCCAGCGGGGGCATCTCCTGAAGGTGCTCGGGAACCAGCGCCGCGTGGATCCCGGCGCTGAACATGACCGCCAGCGCCAGCAGCCCGGCGCGGCGGCCGCGCGACCGAAGCCGCGCAGCCTTCCCACCGGTTCTCATTTGGCGATCCGGATCACGCGCTCCATGCCGAGCTGCGTGTGCTCCCGACCGTCCTGGGTATCCATAAAGCAAGCCTGGACGTAGTATCCGGGCTTGGCGTTGAGGACCTCCTGCTGCATCGCGCCAGGCGAGCCAGAGTCCATCAGGTCGGCGAAGCCCGTCGCGAGCTTCATGGCCTTGTGGTCCTTGCCCGCCTTCAGCAGCGCCGCGATCTTCTTAGCGCCCGCCTTGTTGCGCGCGCCGATCAGGACATCCATGTGCACCAGGTAGCCGCCGTTCTCAACCCGCACCATCGTCCCGTCATGCAGGACCTTGGGCCCCTTGAAGCCGAACTCGATCGACGTCTCGGTCGCCGCCGCCGCCGGCAGCGCTGCCGGCGAGGACGACGGCGTGACCGTGAACTGCGCCACATTCGCCGACGGCCCGTTGCCGGTGAGGTTGAGGGCCACGTAGTTGCCTGGTGTCAGGACCGTCTGGATCGTGCCCGGTGCGTCGGCGGCAACGAACAGCGACCCGAACGGCGTCAGCGCGTTGGGATCACCGTGATGGCTCTGGACGGCATTGAACGCCTCCTGGAACGACACGCCCTGGTTCAGACGGACGAGGCCGTAGCCGCCCTGGCCCTTACCGCTGAACGTCGACGTGACGCTCACCGCCCCCGACACGGTGCTGCCGGACACCGCGATGCCCGTCTTGCCAGTAACCGCCACGTTGAGCGTGGGCAGCGTCGACGCCGCGCTCGCTCCGGTGACTCCCGCCAGCCCGACCACGCAGGCAGCCACAACGCTCGATACGACAACTAGCGATCCAAATCGCTTCACAACAAACTCCTCTCGATTGTCCCGCGGCACACCAGAAAACCCTCGCCGCAAAGCAGCTCGGCCAGTCCACGAACGCCGCCTAATGCGCCAGCGCGCCCCACCGCCCAACTTCCTGTGGCTCGGACGCGTCTCCACACGGAAAACAACAATCCCTACCGAAAGTTGCGGCGCCGCGCCGACCCAAACCCCCGTGGTGGCCTCCAACGCCACCTCGAGCCCCTGGCCCGAGAACCGCGTCAAGAAGCGGCGCACCGCCTCCCGCCGGATCGGGCGCCTGAGGCTCACCCCTGGCAGCTACCTCCTGCTCGCGACCCCGGCCGCGGGCGGGCGCACGGGCAAACAGCGACGCGCCACCTTCCGGATCGCACGCTGAATCACACCCCCCGAGGGCCTCGCCAAGGCGGGCCTGCCGCGGCCGAGAACACCGAGCCGCACGAGGATCAGCCGCGCCCGCCAGCTATCAGCTCGAACTAGCAGCGGCAGCCAGCGACCCGCGTGAGACCCGACTGGTTCTGAGGTAGAGGAGCCACCTCAGAAGGAGTAGCCCGGCGCCGAGCGCTGCTGGAACCGGACAACCTGGGCCACGGCGCGACGCCCGGCCGGAAGTGCCGCTTTCACGAAGACGGGGTGGGTCACGTCGGCGGCGGTGTCGGCCGGCTGTCCCGCTTCTGCTCTGGGTCGGCGCCCGCCTGAAGCGGAAGCTCCGGGCTCGTGGCCGCCACGGCGACAAACCCGCGCGGTCTTGGCCGAGCGATGAGCGACGTTGTGGCTTCCGCCCCGCGCGACACGACGCTTCGTTTTAGCGAGGCTCGGTCTGAAGATCGGGGCGCGCTTGCCATCTGGGTAGTTGGCGGCGTCTGAAGGTTGACAGCTTGTCCTAATAGGACTAGTGTCGGTCGGGTCGTGAGCATGGCTCAGCTTTCGCCGACGGCGTACGTGGTGCTTGGCTTAGTGTCGGTGCGACCGAGGGCTGGTCACGAGTTGGCCGCGTACGCGGAGCGGTCGGTCGGGGGTTTCTTTCCGCTGACCAGGAGCCACATCTATTCAGAGCTTGACCGACTGTGCCGGCTCGGTCTGCTGGACGCGAACGAGGTCCCGCAGGATCGATATCCGACCAAACGGGTGTACGGACTCACTGTCGAGGGTGAGGGTGTGCTGCGACGGTGGCTTGAGGAATCGCCGGTCGGTCCCGATCGCCAGCGCAACTTGTTCTTGGTGCGCGTGTTTTTCGCTGATCGGATGTCGCCGGCGCGGTTGGAGGCGATCCTCGGCGAGTATGAGCAGGAGGCGCGGGCGCGGCGGGACGTTCTGGCGGACGTGGTGCGGCGGCTGGCGGATCGTCCGCAGGCCGCGTTTCGGCGTGCGACGGCGATGTTCGGGGTGCGGCGCGAGGAGGCGAAGCTCGACTGGGTCGCTGAGGTGCGGCCGTTGCTGCTCGCCGCCGCGTCTGCTTCGGGGCAAGGTGGCGAGGCGGGGTGAGCGTCGCTAGTGAATGGTCTGTGCCTGGGTGCTGCGGGCGGCGGGTGTGGGTCCTCGTGTTCGGCGCCACCGGGGTCTCGGCCGCGGCGTCGTCGCCGGGGCGCTCGCCGGCGGCCAACCCGCGCGAGGCAGCGTTGGTGGGCGCATGACCGGGCGGACTGCGTACAGCCGAGCGCTGGCCGAGTTTGACGCGGAGGCGATCGTGGCGGCGCTGAGCGACGATGTCGCGATTCGGGTCGCGGTTCACGACGAGCCGTTGCAGGGCAAGGAGACCGCGGCGTTTCTATTTGGGGTGCTGACGCAGGAGCTGGCGCCGTTTGAGCTGGTCGAGGAGATCGTCGAGGGCAACAAGAGCGTCGTTCTGTTTGAGAGTTCGCTGCGGGGGGAGCGGGCGCACGGGCTGAACATGGTGGTGCGTCGACCCGACGGTCTAGTCGGGGAGCTGACTGTTTTCTTTCGGCCGCTCGCGGCGCTGGTACTCGTCTCTGAGGTGATTGGCAGCCACATGCAGCGTCGGTTCGGTCCTCAGACGCGACCGTAATGACGACCGATCGGATCCTGGTCGTTGGGGGGACCGGGCTGATCGGCCGACACGTGGCGCAAGGATTACTCGCGGCCGGGCATCACGTACGGCTGCTCGTGCGCGACGCCGCGCGTGCCGGCGATCGGCTCGGCGGCGAGTTCGAGTACGTGGAAGGTTCGGTCACCGACGCTGCGGCGGTGGACCGCGCGGTGCAGGGCATTGACGGTGTGCATGTCAGTCTCGGCGTCGAGGACCCGGCGCTCCTCGACGCAGTCGAGCACCAGGGAACTGCGACCGTTGCCGCCGCGGCCAAGCGCCATGGCGTTGGTCAGATCAGCTATCTCACCGGCAGTCTCGTCAGGGAGCAGTACGGGGCCAAGATTCCCGAGCACCGCGCCAAGCTCGCGGCGGAGCACGCGATCGAGGCGTCTGGGGTTCCCTACACGTTCTTTCGCCCCACGTACTTCACCAACACAATCCCGCGCCACGTCCAGGGCCCCGTGCTCGTCGCGCTCGGCCGCCAGCGCCGTCCACTTCATCCGGTGTGCGCGGAGGACTTCGCGATCCAGGTCGCCCGCGCGTTCGCGACGCCCGCAGCGGCCAACCGCGACTTCTACGTTCACGGGCCCGAGGAGCTAACACTGCACCAGGCGCTCGCCATCTACCGACGGATCGTCGCGCCCGACAAGCGGCTGGTCACGATCCCGCTCCCACTGATGTCGATGATCGATCGCCTCTTCCTCGCAGGCAGGCTCGCCCCGAACCTCCAGATCATGCGCCTGCTTGCCCGGCTAGGCGAGCGCGGCGACCCCACCGCAACCAACGAGCTCCTCGGCGCACCGACGATAACGGTCGAGGAGTGGTGCCGTTCGCGGCACCCCGGCCCCGATCGCAACGCAAGCTCATAGCGCGGAGGCTCCGCGATATGCCTCGCTCGTGCAAAAGCAGCAGCGCGCGAAGTCCTCCTTAAGCCATCTTCAACAGTGTCGCGAAGGGCTACACGCAGAAACGACTCACAGCCGTCTGAGACACCTGCGCCCACAAAGCTCGGGCGGCTCACAGGTCCGGATCCCAGCGCTCGTGGTCTTCTGCTTCGCGTCGCCCGCAGGCCGGAGCGGCAGCCTCCTCGCGCGTGCCCCGTCGGCGACATTGCAGGAGTGGAGAAGAACCGGCCGCAGTCGTTGGCGGCGTTGGATTTCACCCAGACCGAGGCGGCCATGGTTTGGTCTGGTTCGGGCGTGCGCCGAGGTGTTAGTCGATCGAACCGGCGGAGTCTGCGTTCACCGGCTTCCGCGCAATCCGGTGTCGACTGAGGTCTGGTGTTGGATGCCCGCGGGATGACCAGAGCACGGGTCAGCGCGGTGTCGTTGTCACAGCAGTCATTGGCGAAGGCAGCAGCGCGGGCTGACAGGCTGGGACGACCATCATCCTGTGCGCGCGACGTGAGCACCTGATGTCTGCGGACTCGGTGGCGTGTCCGCGGCAGGCCCCGGCGACGCGCGACGGGCAGGGGCGTTGCGATCAGGTTCGCGCCGGCTTGCGCGCCTCGATCAGGAAGCGAACGCTGGTCGCGATGAACGGCCCTTGCGCCTCGATCCGCTCGTGCAGGTCGCGCAGCCGGTCTCGGTATGCCGCCACGGTGAAGTCGGGCACTATCCAGATCACCTTTCGCAAGAACGCGACGATCGCGCCGATGTCGTGAAACGTCATGCGCCCGCGGAAGGTCTGTAGGTCGACGACCGTGAGGTTCGCTGCCTCAGCACCGATGACTGACCACTTCGGATCGCGTGACCGGCCTTCGGGCGCGGGCTGCGGGCCCATGATGAACGCCGTCAGCTCACCGACCGATCCGTGCCCGACATCCTGTGAGAGATAGGTTCCGGCTGGCTTCATCACGCGCGCAATCTCGTCCCAGCGCACACCCACCGGGTGCCTGCTGACGACCAGGTCAAAGGACGCATCGCCGAACGGCAGCTCGTCGAGCTCATCGGCCATGTAGACGACCCGAGCGCCTAGCGCTGCCAGACTCCGCCGCGCGAGCTCTAGGTTGGGTCGCCATGACTCGGTTGCGATCAGGGTCTGCGGCGCAGCCGGAATGGTTGCCAGGACCTCGCCGCCACCGGTCTGAAGATCAAGCGCCGCCGCGCCGGGAACCTTCGCGAGGGCCGCCATCCTGTCCCGCAGCATTCGGGCGTATCCCCACGGCGGTCGTTCCTCAGTTGCCCGGCCCTCGAACCAGGAGAAGTCCCAGCCATCGACCGGAACCGCTGAGCCTTCCGCGAGGAGATCTTCGAAGCTTGGGACTGCCATTCGGTGCGACGGTCATAGTGCAGGTGCCCGCCACGACATGTTACGCGCGCTCCGCTGTTGCGCTGCTAGTCGATGGCGTCACCGCGTAGACGCATCCGGCTGCTCGCTCCGCCGGGACCTCAGTCCCGCTGTCCTTTGTGCGGAAACCAGCGCCGGTCGGCCAGGAAGGTCGGTTCTCGTTTCACGAACGACCAGTCCCGGCGGGCTTGATGGCGGCGGCGATCATGGCTTCGGCCTGGCGGATAGCGAGAGCACCAGAGCCGCGGCCAGACGCGGGCACGCGATCGAGCGGCAGTCTCGCTCTCTGTCCGACCGCGCTCGCCGGCCGTTGAGTCACGTTCGCGCTCAGGCGCCCGCTCGACTCGGCTATATCGCCACGTAAATGCACCTGGGCGCAAGCCGCGGAAGGCAGCGCAGTCGCTGGTAGTGGCTGCGCCGTTAGCTCGCACGCCAGACAGGCCGCGTTGCTGTCTGCCATGACGCACTAGTCGGCTTCGAGATCGTGAATGAAGAAGACGTGGTCTGACTGCCCGGTGATCTTTCCAAGGTCTGGATGCTCGATGACCTTCGTGGCCGATCGCGTTGGCCTCATGATGTAGCGAACGGTCTGATCGGTGTCGTTGCGCAGACCGTGCGCACCCTTCGGTCCGGCGGGGTAATGGACAGCCTCGCCGTTGTCGAGCCGTCGCTCGCCGTCCCGGGGTACGCAGCTCGTCGTCCCGGGGTACGCAGCGTCGGGCGACCGCGCAGCACGATCAGCAGCTGTTCGGAGCCGTGATGTGCGTGGTAGACGACGTAGTCTCCCGGGTCGAGCTCATAGAGCGCCGCGCCGATCTGGGAGCCCTTCGGAACCAAGGAGTTCCCCAACGCACCCCCTCCCGATCAGTCCTCGTCCTGCTCGCCCGATTTGTCATCCCAGATGTTCATTGCCGAGACTCTGACAGGACGGAACTCCACACCGCCGACGAGCTATAAGAACCGGCGGCGCCGTCCGTGTGGCGTCACCTTTGCGGACAAAAACGTGATTGTCTTGAGAGGAGGACGCTGCTGTGGCACATCAGAAGGGCTTGGAACCGCTGCGTTCGGCAGCGTTGGGAGGCTCGGGCCGACCTGGCGTCGGGCGCCGTGGCGTGGGAACGCAGGCGGCGGAGGTCGCTCGCCGGCCGTGAGCATTCTGGTATGAGTGGTGCCGGTGTCCTTGGCTTCCTGTCGGAACTGTGGTTCGCGGTGTAGCGTGGCGGCGTGAGCTTGTATGAGGTGCAGGGCGTGCCGGATCGTCTGTGGGAGCGTCCCTTGGCGGGTTCGCTGGACCGGTTGCGCGTGCGTTCTGAGCTGTTGGAGGAAAACCCGCTTGGCGATCCTGCGGTGCGGCCGTTGTTTGTCTATCGGCCGCGCGCCGCGGACGGTGGGTCAGGAGAGCGACTGCCGTCGGTGTACTTGTTGCAGGGCTTCGGTGGCCAGCTTGACGACTGGCTGGATCCGACCCCATCAGGGCCGACGATGATCGAGCGACTGGACGCCATGTTCTCCGTGGGCGAATGTCCGCCGGCGGTTGTCGTATTTGTTGACGCTTCCACCTCGTGGGGCGGGTCGCAGTTCTTGAACTCGGCGGGATGCGGGCGTTATCTCGACTATCTGTGCGACGAGGTGATTCCGTTCATCGACACGCACTACCCGACCCTTGGCGCGCGTGAGCATCGCGGCGTGTCGGGCAAGTCTTCGGGTGGATATGGCGCGATGGTGATCCCGATGCTCAGGCCTGACGTCTTCGGTGCGTTTGCCTCACACGCCGGCGACGCGCTGTTTGAGTGCTGCTACCAGCCTTTGTTTCCGGTCGCCGCCCGGTCGCTACGGAGCCAGTTCGAGGGTTCGTGGGAGGCATTTGAGGATCGGGCGAAGCGCCCGGAGTTCGATTGGCGGCAAGTCGCCGTTCTGTTCGCCGCGTACGGCACGGCGTGCGCCTACACCCCCGACCCGAACCGGCCCGGCAAACCGCTGCTCCCGTTTGACTCGGTGGGGCGCCCGGTCGAGGAGATCTGGTCGCAATGGCTGGCGCTGGATCCCGTTCGGATGGCGTGCAGCCATGTCGATGCGCTGGCCGGCATGCGCAGGATCTACCTCGACGCGGGCCGCGACGACGAGTTCTTCCTCGATCTCGGAGCCGAGGCCTTCTCCGACCAGCTCACTCGACTGGGGATCGAACACTCCCTAGAGCTCTTCGACGGCAACCACGACGGAGTCGATGAACGCATTCCAGCAGCGATTCGTGAATTAGTGAACGCACTCCAGTAGTTCGCAGCCCAGTCATGAGTGCGACACCGCACTTGGCCCGGCCGGCGCGCGACAAGCAGCGGCCACGCGAGGCCGGCCGTGTCCCAAAGCCTGCATATCGCCGGGAGCAGGAGCGCGGATCAGACTGCTCAGATCGAGGAGATCCGGCAGCTCATGCAGCCCGGCGCTCAATTCTGCAATCACGAACAGGCGGCACTCCGCAGCTTCCGCCCGCGGATCATCTGACTGCTCCTCACGGCCAGTAGGGGCTGTCCGCCGCAATCCTGCACATCGCCGAATGCGGGGCTCGCGCAGTGGCGAGCACAATCACCGATCTGCATAGGTAACGTCGGGGGCGACGTGGCTACGGCGCGCCGGCTCGCGAGCCGCAGCTTTTGGTGCGACGCACGCTACCGCTCTCGGCGGAGGGGCAAGCGAGCATCGGGCGGCTCAGCACGACGAGAGCTTCGTCACTGGTGCGCTTCGGTTCCGGAGCGGGCGTGATCCTCGCGGTCGCGGTGCCGGAACTCGCCTGCGATCTCCGCCAATTTACGAGCGTTTACCGCTATGGTCGTCGAGCCTGACGACCTCGCCGGAAGCGGGGCATCCTCCGGGGGTTGAGTTGTCGGGTGTCAACATCGACAGGTCACTCGGACAGAGACCGTTTACGGTGACGTAGAGGTGATCATCAGGCCCGAGCGCTATTCCCGTGGGGTAATTGAGCCCCTGGGCAAGGTATGACGTCCTCAGGTCAGGGCTCACCTTGACGATCGAGCCGTCGAACGGTTTCTCGTTGAAGTTGGGGAAACTCCCGCCAATCGTGGAGGCGAGGTTGGCAAGATAGACATTGCCTTCGTCGTCCGCGGTGCAGCCGACGACCTGCCCGACCTTGCCGCCCGAGAGGACCTGGGTCAGCATGGTGCCGTCCCAGCGCCACAGCGAGTTCGACTCGGTGCCGACATAAACGTCGCCGTTCGGAGTCCGCGCGGCACAAGTCGGGGCCGCGTCGTAGATGGGCAGGTGGTTCGGAGGATCGGGAATGAACGCGAGCACCGAGATCGCGCCGTGCCTCGTCACGTAGTCCAATGTGTTGGAGGCCGCGTCGACTACGTAGAACCCTCCGCGGGGGCCCGCGGCGAGCCCGAACGGGTTTGCATCGCCAGGGGCGTATTCGGGGTTTCCGGGGTCTGGGTTAGCGGCGGCATAGTCGAAGTCAAAACTCCCGACGCTGGCGAACCCGTCCAATCCCCGGCTCGAACGGAGCGAGCGCAACTTGTTCAAGAAGCCCGATCCGTTCTGAACGGCGGTCACGGTGGCAAGACACGCGCTGTCGGGGCAGTAGTCAGCCGGATTGCCGAACGTTTGGGGATTCAGACCGACGATGGCGAAGAGCTTCTCGCGCTGCACGGCGAGCCCGCCCAGCCCGAAGGTCGCGAACGGTCCACCGGCGGAAGGTAGCCCGGCAGCCAGCACGGTCTGGCGGTCGTGATGCAGCTTGACCGCAACCACCTGGCCGGTAAGACCAACACAAAAGCCCGGCCCAAGGCACACGTCGCCGGCGTGACCCGCCTCCGCCACCGCAAGGCTCCCCGTCGGCAAGAACACGAGACCCCGCGGATTGTCGAGACCACGAGCCACGGTGAGGGGCCGCCCATGATCCGTCGCGGCACCCGCCGCGCTGGACATCGCAACGCCGGAGATCGCGGCAATCAACGCGACACGCCACGCGCGAACACGGCACCCGCGCACATCATGCGCCAGCCTCGCGACAGCGGGCAGGCTCGCGCCCACAAGCGCGCGTAACCGAAATCTCGCAGCGCCCGCTAACGAAACACAATCGGCGGCGACGCACGTTCGCATCGGCCGCATTCCAGTCCCACGCACGCGAGCAGACAACATCGCTCTCTCACCCCGGTTCTGTTGGCTGACGCTCAACACTAGGGTGCGCACGAGCGCCCGCCAGTGGGGCCTCGACCCCATCTTTCAGTCACCACAGCTCAGGCCTGCGCTCGTTCGCCTCCCCCTTGACCGAGCACCAGTAGTCCTGACGACGCTGCCCCTCTTGAGGATTCCCGGAGGTCGAGCCGTCTGCAGGTGGCGCACTTCCCAATTCACGCACAAGCAACAGCCTCCCTGCCGCCGGGTTGCAGCCTTCGCGCTACCCTCTCGGACAATTGCGGTCGCACGCCGTATCGGCGCCGCGTCGCTTCTCAGTCGCCTTTCCGCAAGTCGCGAACGGGCCGTCGCAGTAACGAAAGCAGAAGTCAGTGACCGGCTCGGGCGGGCGATTGCGTGTAGCCCCAAGCGAAAGCGTCGGTCAGACCGGCCCTAGCTACTCTCACCGCGCCACGACGGCAAACTCAAAGCTCAAGTCCTCCACTTCGGGGCCCGTCCCGAAGCTCTTAGTCAACCTATAGCGGCCCAACGGTGAGTCTGCCGGGATCGACGCCACGAGCTCTCGCTCCTCGCCGGGTCGCAGCCTGAGACCGATGGCTATGAATGCCTGACGAGCGTTGCGCTGGACCCATCGCTCGCCTTCCAGGCGGTCGAGTCTGTAGTCAACGCCGATCAGCGTCTCCTGGGAACCAACATTCGTTACGGAAAACGTCAGCTCGCCTCCTCGGTGGGCGCGCCCTGACGATGGCGACAATCGAAATCCTGACCGAGGATTCGGCGGCACCAGCGCATCGTACTTTGGGCTTGCTCGCTGCTGCTGTGATCGAGCAGCAGTCGCGCGGATCGTCGTGATCTGAGCGTTCGTGACGCCTGCTTTTGAGCGGGACGATGGCGGTTCAAGCCACCGTCCCGAGGAGGACGTCATGCATTCCGCACCACCGTTGGACTGCGCCGGCCGGACCCGCTCGCCCGCGACTCTGTCTGGATTTCATCAGGGCCGGCCGCCACGCAACAAAGGATTGCGTTATCCACCCGACCCGCCGACCGTGGAGGAGATCGTCGCCGTGATGCGCACGGCCGGCGATCGCCCCGACGGGCTGAGGCTGCGCGGCGTGATCGTCGTGCTGTGGCGTGCAGGGTTGAGAGTCAGCGAGGCGCTCGCCTTGGCGGAGAGCGATCTCGACAAAACACGTGGCGCCGTGCTGGTGCGTCGCGGGAAGGGCGATCTATGTCGCATGCGACATAGGCCACCGTATGTTGCGCCGGGAACTATGTTGCGCGCTGTTGTGGATGTGCTGTGTTGGGCTGGGATCGGGCTTGTCGGCTGAACATATTTCGGGCGGGTCAGAGGCTCTCGAGGAATGCGAGTAGCGGGTCGGGTGGCCGGTAGCGGCCGGGCTTCGTGTTCGGGGGTGCGGTGCGGTCCAGCGCGCGTTGTTTGAGTTCCATGTCGGCGTGGATGTACTTGTTGGTGGTGTCGAGGGTTTCGTGGCCGAGCCATAGCGCGATCGTCGCGATGTCGATCGGGGTAGGCGCGTGCAGTAGCCGCATCGCGGTGGTGTGATGGAGGGTGTGCGGGGTGATGTTCTTGGAGGCGAGCGAGGGGCACTGGTCGGTGGCGGTGGCGGCGTGTTTGACGACGAGTCGCCAGATCGCGCCTCGGGTGAGGTGCTGACCGCTGCGGTTGGGGAACAGCGGGCTGGCCGTGTGGCCGCCTCGTTCGCGTAGCCATAGGTGCAGTACTTGCCTGGTCGAGCGGCTGAGCGGGGTGCACCTCTCCTTCCGGCCTTTGCCTCGGCATCTGACCCACGCGGGGCTGTCGAGCTGGAGGTCCTGGCGGCGCAGGCTCGCGAGCTCTGACGCGCGTAGCCCGGTCTGGACTGCGAGCAGCAGCAGCGCGTGATCGCGCCGGCCGGTCCAGGTGGAGCGGTCCGGCGCGGCGAGCAACGCGTCGATCTCGAGCTCGGTGAGGTAGCTGATCAGGGTCGTGTCGAACCGTTTCTCGGGGATCGCGAGCACGCGCGCGATCAGCTCTGCCTGCTCAGGGGCTCTCAGTGCCGCGTAGTGGAAGAAGGAGTGGATCGCGGTCAGACGCGCGTTCCGGGTCCGCACGCTGTTGCCGCGGTCTTGCTCGAGATGGCCGAGGAACGCCGAGATCCTCGCGGCATCGAGATCCTCCAGCTTGAGCTTCGATGGCGACTTCCCGGTCAGCTCATGCAGGAACGCCAGCAGCAGCCGGAAGCTGTCTCGGTAGGCCGCGATCGTGTGCGGGCTGGCGTCGCGCTGGCGGGCGAGACGCTCGGTGAAGAACGCTTGCAAGAGCGGCGGCAGCGGGGTCATGAGTGTCGCTCCCAGGTCTGTTCGAGCCTTTCGGCGGCGAGCGCCAGCAGCTCGGGCGCGCCCTCGAAGTACCAATAGGTATCCGAGGGGTGAAGGTGCCCGAGGAACGTGGAAAGCAGCGGTAGCTGCGTGTCGATGTCGGCATCGTCGCGATACCAGCCAAGCAGCGTGCGCAGCACAAAGCTATGGCGGATGTCGTGAATGCGGGCATGGCACCCGAGCGTCTCCTGGTCAAGGCCGGTGCCGCGGCGGAGCCGATCGAACTCGTGCCAAATGGTGCCCTTGTTCAGTCGCGCGCCGGTGTTGGTGAGCAGGAAGCTCGGGGTCTTCGGGCGCGGGCAGAGCGCGTCACGGACGCGGGCGTAGGCATCGAGCGCGGCGACCGTGCTCGGGTGCAGCGCGACCTCACGGGATCTGCCGTTCTTGGCGTGGCGGACGGTGAGTCGGTGCTCGACCAGCTCGACGTCCGCGCGGTCAAGCGCGACCGCCTCGCCGATCCGCATGCCAGTCACGGACAGCAGCCCAATCAGCGTCTCGTAGGTCGCGGCCTTCAGCGCTGAGCGGATCATGCGGGCCTCGTGCATCAGCGCCTCGATCTCCCTCTCGGAATACAGATAGGGGATCGCGCGGCGGAACTTCGCTGGCAGCAGGTCGACCGCCGGGACCTCGTGACGCGGGTCTGAGGCGTTCAGGTAGCGAGCGAACCCGGCCGCGATCGCTAGCCGTTGATGGCACCACACGACGCTCCGCTCGGCCGGCTGGGTCGCCCACTCGAGCGCCATCGCGGTCGTGATCACTGTCGCCTGGCGCTGCTCGCAGAACTCGGCGAACTGCGGCAACAGTCGGCCGTGCGCTTCGAGCTTGTAACCCAGCGAGCGACGCAGCGCCAAGTACTCGTCCACGGCTTCACCGAGCGCGCTCATGACTCGGCTCCCGGCCACGGCAGCGCCAGCCGCGACAGCGCTTGGCGGTCGACCTTGGCATAGATCGCGGTCACATCGAGGCTCTGATGGCGCAGCACCTGGCCGATCTCCCCAAGCCCCGCCCCTGACCGCAACATCTCGGTGGCGATCGTGTGACGGAGCCGGTGGGCCCTGGCCGGCGCGATCCCCACCCGCCTGCACGCGCGGACCACCACCTCGCTCACCCCATCGCCAGACAGGCCCCTCATCGGAGCCTGCGCTCGCAGGAACACCGTCCGCCCGAAACCCCGCGGACGAGCGCGGCAGAGGTAGTCGGCGAGCGCGTCACCGACATCACCTGACAGCGGCAGCCTGTCGATCCGCGAGCGCTTCCCACAGACCACGATCTCGCCCGCCCGCCAGTCGACATCATCGAGCTGCAGTCCGGCGACCTCACCGGCTCTCAGCCCGAGCCGTGCCAGCAGCATCAGGATCGCGTAATCCCGGCACCCGACCTTCGTTGAGCGATCGCAGCTCTCAACCAACAGCGTGACCTGCCCGGCCGGAAGTCCGCGCGGCAGGTTCTCTCGGCGTTGCGGCACCGCCGGCACCCCGCTCGCCAGCGGTGTCGCGATCCAGCCCTGCACATGCAAGAACCGCAACAGCGCTCGTAGCGCGCACACCACGGTCTCCGCCGTCCGCGGCGTGACCCGATGCGCCTCGCGCAACACGAACGCATTGATCTCCGCACCAGACAGGCGCGCCAGATCGTCACCGAGCGGCTCTGAGCGCTCCGCCAGGAACCGGCGGGCGATCCGCGCATAAAGCTGGACCGAACCCGCCACCAAGCCACGCTCCCCAAGCAGGTAGCCGCAAAACTCTGCCACCAGCCGGTCGACCTCGGTCGCCTCGACGGCGGCGCCAGCGGAAAACACGCCGAGCGCGCCCAGATAATCCAGCAACGGACGCAGCCCCCTCGCCGAGATCCGGCTCACGTAACCCTGACTTCGACGCTCAGCCACGAACCGCTCGCCCACCCCCACCGACAACGCGTCCACACCGAGCCCACCGGCCTGCATCCACCGGCTCAGATGCGCAAGCAGCTGCAAATGGAACCGCACCGAAATGAGCGAATAGCCCCGCTCGAGAAGGTACGCGCGAAAGCCGTCCGCGAACGCCCTCAACGGACCCGTGACACGCACGCGATCGGGTCTCGGCTCGGTCATGAATCGCCTCCTCACGAGGATCGATAGAAAGCCCAAGCCTCGATCAGCCCAGCCGAAATATGCTGCGCTCACACTCAGCGCACCAGACGACCAGCTACCCGGCAGCCCCCGTCAACGCGAATCCCCCCGCCACACAACTTCGCAGCGCAACATAGTTCCCGGCGCAACATAGGGTGACAAACGCCGCGAGGTCGGCATGGACCGCTGGGGAAAGCGCCGGGATAAACCGGCATGGAGAAGGAGATGAGAACGCTCTACATCGAGGACGTAGCGAGTCACGGTGGCCCCGAGTCATGCGTTGGCGTTCCGTGAGGGCGCAGCGAAGCGTTGACAGGGGGTGTGCGGGCGGGGTTATTGAGCCGCGAAACTCCATCGAAGTTCAGGGTGCCGACGCTTTCCCATGTGTGCGGAAGGCAATACCGCTGGCGGCGTTATTCGCGAGTCGTTGGCGGGCCCTGCGCGGTCGGAGATCCCAGGCACGCACGACGAGCTCCATGCGCGAGAACCGGGAGATCTCGTGGTCGCCCGCGAGGTGTTGGTGATGCCCCGTCCTGGATGGTTCGCGGGGTGGCAGGCCAGCGCCGGGGCGGGCCGCGGGGGGAACGCTTAGGCGGTAATCCCTCGATGCACGATCGCGAGAAGTCAGACAGGCTCGTAGTACCTGCGAGGCCGCCGAACAAGCTCGGGGAACCGGGGGCGGAGGTGGTGGAGGGAAGGGGCCTGCCCGAGGGGAACACGGCCGGCGAGACACGCCCCGGACTCAGTGCCGGGCCAGGCGTGTCAAGTGATCTGGAGCGTGTGCGCCGAGTGGCGCGAACCGACGGGGATGTGCGGTTCACCGCGCTCCTTCATCACGTGACGGTTGATCGGTTGCGGGAGGTGTATCGGGCGGTCAGCCCGAACGCCGCACCGGGCATCGACGGGGTCACGTGGCGGGACTACGGCGTTGATCTCGAAGCGAATCTTCGCGATCTACACGCCCGGGTCCATGGAGGGGCGTACCGGGCGAGCCCGACTCGCAGGGTGTTCATACCGAAGGCGGACGGGCGGCTGCGGCCGCTCGGGGTCGCGGCGTTGGAGGACAAGATCGTCCAGCGGGCGGTGGTCGAGGTGCTGAACGCGATCTACGAGGAGGACTTTCTCGGTTTCTCGTATGGGTTCCGGCCGGGGAGGCGTCAGCATGACGCGTTGGACGCGCTCTCGGTCGCGCTCGAACGCAAGAGGGTGAACTTCGTGCTCGATGCTGATATCAGCGACTTCTTCTCCCAGCTCAACCAGAGCTGGTTGGAGCGGTTTCTCGAGCATCGGATCGCGGACAAGAGGATCCTGCGGCTGATCCAGAAATGGCTCAGCGCAGGGGTCATCGAGGACGGGGAGTGGTCGGAGACGGAGGCCGGGACGGCGCAGGGAGCATCGGTATCGCCGTTGCTCTCAAACGTCTTTCTGCACTACGTGTTCGACCTATGGGCCGACCAGTGGAGACGCCGCCGGGCGCGCGGGGACGTTGTTCTCATGCGGTTCGCTGACGACTTCCTGGCGGGCTTCCAGCATCGTGAGGACGCCGAGCGATTCCTCGCCGATCTCCGCGAGCGGTTCGCGGGATTCGGCCTGGAGTTGCATCCGCACAAAACGCGGCTGATCGAGTTCGGACGGTACGCCGCCGAACGACGCAAGGCGCGTGGCGACCGGAAGCCTGAGACGTTCGAGTTCCTGGGCTTCACGCATATCTGCGCGAAGGACAGGCACGGACGGTTCAAGCTCAAGCGGGTCACGAGCAAGAAGAAGATGCGCTCCAAGCTCAAAGCGGTCAAGACCGAGATGAGACGACGGATGCACCTCCCAATCCCCGAACAAGGACGCTGGCTCGCCAGGGTCCTGCAAGGGCACTACAACTACTACGCGGTGCCCGACAACAGCGAGGCGATGCGTGCCTTCCGACGACGGGTCATCCACCACTGGCGAACTGCGCTCAAACGCCGCAGCCAGAAAGGCTGGACCACCTGGGAGCGGATTGACCGTCTCGCGGCCCGATGGCTACCCCAACCCCGCATCCTGCACCCCTGGCCCGACAAGCGCTTCGACGCCAAGACCCGAGGGAGGAGCCCAGTGCGTTGACGCGCACGCTGGGATCTGTGCGGGGGGCCGCCGGCAACGGCGGTCCCTACCGCGATCCTGGGAGCAGCTCGATCCGTGGCTCGAGACGCGCGCAGCGCTGCCCGTAGGCGCGCTCTTCTGCGTGCTCCGCGGGCCCACCCGCGGCCGCCCCTGCTCCCCGGCCGGGATCCGCACGCTGCTGCGAAACGCCGCTGTGGCGGCCGGCGTCAGGCGACGGTTCGCGCCACACCAACTCCGCCACGCTCACGCAGTTGAGATGTCCCGCGAAGGGGTCCCGCTGGTAGTCATCCAGCGGCAACTCGGTCATGCCGACCTCGGAATCACCTCCTCCTACCCGCGCGGGATCGACAACACCGAAATCATCCACGCCGTCCACGAACGACCAGCACCCATGATCCCGGCCACCACCGGTCTAAGCCTCGCAGCCTGACCTCCGTCCGGCATCCCGGCACGCGCTAGGCGTACCTCGTGCGACGAGACCGCGCACCGCCCCATCGCAACCGCGTCGTCAAAAGCAGGCGTCCCAACGCTTCAGATCACGACGATCCGCGCGACTGCTGCTCGATCGGAGCGGAAGCCTTATCTTGCCGTTCCATATCGATATCGCAACTGGCAGTATTGCCTTGGCGTAGCTCCGCAACTTCGATTGGCTGCGCGGGTTGATTCTGGGTGCGCAGACGGCGAGGGCGGTCGTTTAGCCAGGGGAATCCTCAAATCGATCCTTGGGTGTCACCAAGTAAGGAGAACCATATGTTCAGACGAAGTATCTCGGTGTTTGTGGTTCCGGCGTTGCTGTTGCTGGCGATGCCTGGGTTCGCCAGTGCCCGCACCGCGACCAAGCGTCACAAGGTGAACGTCAGCGGCTACATCGACACCGTCACGTCGAATGGCGCGACTGGGGTGCCCGGCTCAACAGAGACCGATGCAGGCCTCTTCGCCGGAACCATCTCGGGGAAGTCGACGAAGGGCGCCTTCTATCAGAACTCCACCTGGGGGTCGGGCCTGATGCTGACGGCGAAGGGGGTCGTCTTCGATCCCAACGGAAGCATTCGCGTCAAGCTTTCGGCCAAGTTCGTGCCAGGCAGCGGCGGCACGTTCAGCTACAGCGGCACGGTCACCGCCACGGGTGGGACCGGGATCTACAAGCACGCCCACGGGACAGCCAGCACGAGTGGCACGACCCTGACCTCCGACCCGGACGCCGCGACGTTCAACGTCACCGGCACGTTCAAGTACTAACCGGCATGATCGCAAGCATGGGTGCGACGGATTCGGCTACGCCAGGTCCGGAGCACCCACGCTGTGCCAGGCCTTGACGGATGGCGACAGCTTTTTCCGTGCCCTCACGGACACTGTCCGATGTGTCTCAGTCGTCTGCCAACACCCCCGGTCAGCCAGCTTCCGCTAAGGGCTACGAGCGGCAGCGCGTCGTGCTCGCCGTGATCGGGCTCAGACTGGCCGCGATCGAGACTGC
Organism: uncultured Solirubrobacterales bacterium; assembly: GCA_963810015.1. Lineage (GTDB taxonomy): Bacteria > Actinomycetota > Thermoleophilia > Solirubrobacterales > Solirubrobacteraceae > Palsa-465. Next base: position 32,114 of record CAWEMC010000016.1, on the reverse strand, counting down.
TCGTCTTCATTGCGGCAGGGTGAAGTTGACTACGCGGTAGGTTGATTGCCTAACCCGTGTGGGCGAGGTTAGGATTACGCTGTTATTGAGACGGCCGGGGGCGACCTGGCAGATAGAGGGGTCTGTCTCGGCGTTCTCCGGGTGGGGCACGTAGGTTTGGTGTGTTGTCAGAGCCGAGCCGGGTTTAGGGCGAGTCCAGGCAACCACATTCTCTAAGGAGTGACATGCATCGGTTCATTGATCCTCGCCGTAGCGCGACTACGGTTATCGGGGCGTGCGTCGCGATCGCGGTCGCGGGTGGCGTGTCGTATGCCGCCACGAGCGGATTCGCCGGGAGTGCTCATTCGGCGAGCGGCGGCAGGCTGTACGCGTGTGTGACCGCGCGATTTAGGACCCTCAACCTGTCGTCGGCCAGCGCGACGTGCCCCGACGGCCAACAAAGAATCTCGTGGAACGTCAAGGGCGAGCGCGGGCGGCGGGGAGCCCGAGGGCCAAACGGCAAGAGCGGCCCGAAGGGCAACAGCGGCGGGCAGGCGCGACGGGCTCCCAAGGCCCGAAGGGCGACACCGGCGCGACCGGACCGCAGGGCCCGAAGGGCGACAGCGGCGCGACCGGACCACAAGGCAACCCTGGGGCGACCGGCGCGCAGGGGCCGCCGGGCCCAGTCAATCAGGTGGTTGGGGCGGTTTTGGCCAACTGCACGCTGGAAAACCCAATATCAGGCGTAAGCGTGACGACGAACGGGCCGGACGGCTGCACGATCACATTCGCCGGGAGTGATTTCACGAAGGACCCGATTCTAATGTTGACGCCCGTCAACGGTTCCGGCGGCAACCCGACCTCGATCGTGGAACAGTTCTCCAGCCCGAATTGGACTGCGAGCTACACCTTCGGATCGTCCCCACCTCCCCTGCTCAACTTCATCGCCAGTCAGCTCAGTTCCTGAACTGTTGCGAGGGTGCGGGGACCGGCGCGGCCCCGCACCCTCACCGGTCGAGTTCGCAGCCGAACGTCGCCCCGCGCGGCTTCCCCTTCGGGCTACACGCAATCGCCCGCCCGAGCCGGTCACTGACTTCTGCTTTCGTTACTGCGACGGCCCGTTCGCGACTTGCGCAAAGGCGACAGGGGATCACGCGCGCCGGCGATTGGGGACGATTGCAACGCCACGCCAGGGCCCGTGGTGGCTGCCTGCTGCTTACGAGGGGAGCGATCGCCTGACCCCGGGGCAGACTTTGGCGGGCGCGGGAGCGCGTCATGCGCTCCCGGACGGTGCTCTACAGGGCAAGGCCGGCGCTGGCATGCATCATCGGCGCGCGCCGGGCGTGGACAGTGGAGATGATCTCGTCCGCGGAGATTCCTTGCAGGTAGGTGGTGCGCCACGCGGCGCCATGCGAAAGGAGATGACGGACGACAAACATCTCATCCGTGTCGGCTGGAATGCCGGACCTGGGCTGATGCAGCGGCCCGGAGAAGCTGGGGGACCACCGAGGCGCGGGATCGCGTGCTGAGGTGAAGCGTCCCCGACGATGTGACGGCCGGGTGGTACTGCCAGACGCCCGCGTGCGTGCTAGCGAGACCGAAAGGAAGAGCGAAAGCGAATCGGTGGTTGAAGCCCCTCGATTGCAAAAACGACCCGAAACCTGGCGGACATGGGGTCGTCCACAGTGATGATGCCGCCCTTATCTATGGCGGCACGCTCCACGCTCGGTTTACTTACCCGAGCGTGGTGACCGGCGGGAGGCTGCGAGTGCCTGCCGGATGGGCTGTAGGGGTAGAGCCGGCTTCCGACCCGGTCAAACGGATCATGGTGAACGTGGGAGACGCCCCGCGCGCACCGGGCTGCTGGTGGCAGTCTGGTAAGGCTCGATGCTGGCTGATGGGCGCTGGGCGTGTCGGAGTCCGCGTAGTAGTCCGAGGGCGGGAAAGCCGTCCACATGGCGAAGGCGGACAGCAGGACCGCAGTCTGAGAAGCCGTTCGGGAGGTCGGGCGTGAATACGTCCGCGCCGCTCGACGCCAAGTTGGCGCAGGAGCGGGTACTGGGATGGCAGACCAAGCTGCACCGATGGGCAGGCCAGGATGAGCAGCAGCGCTTCGGCGATCTGTTCAACCTGGTCTGCGACCCCGCGACGTTGCTCGTCGCGTGGGAACGGGTGAAACGCAACCGGGGGTCACGCACCGCCGGTGTAGATGGCCAGACCCGCAGGCAAGTCGAGCAGCTGGGCGTGGAAGGTGTCCTCGCCAAGCTCCGCCAGGAGCTCAAGGGTGGCACCTATCGTCCGCTGCCGGCACGCGAGCGGCTGATCCCGAAGCGCTCGGGGAAGCTCAGAAGTCTGGGCATCGCCACGGTGCGCGACAGGATCGTGCAGACGGCGGCCAAGCTCGTGCTCGAGCCGATCTTCGAGGCGGACTTTTGCCCGACCTCGTACGGATTCAGGCCCGAACGCAGAGCGCAGGACGCCGTCGAGCAGGTGCGGTTCTTCATCAACGCCCCTCGATCGTATGAGTGGGTGATAGAGGGAGACGTCGAGGACTGTTTCGGGTCGATCCATCAGGGTCTCTTGATGGAACAGGTGCGCCGTCGGGTGACCGACAAGCGCGTCCTGGCATTGATCCGATTGTTCCTCGCCGCGGGGATCATGCGCGAGCAGGGTTCCCTGGCCGCGACGCCATCGGGCACGCCACAAGGGTCGGGTCTCTCGCCCCTTTTGTCGAACATTGCCCTCTCGGTACTCGACCGCCACTTCGAGAAAGCGTGGACCAGGCGGCGCTGGCACAGCCAGCGCGCGCGTGACAGGGCCAACGGCCTAGCCAGCTATCGGATGATCCGCTTCGCGGACGATTTCGTGGTGCTGGTGCGTGGCACCGAAGCCCAAGCCCACGCGATCAAGCAGCAGACGGCCAAGTTCATGGCAGAGCAAATGCGATTGACGCTCTCGCCGGAGAAGACAGCTATCACCCACGTCGACGACGGCTTTGACCTGCTCGGGTTCCGCATCGTGCGGCGACCCTGGCGAGGAACCAAGCGCGTCGCCATCACGTTCCCTAGCCAACGAGCGCTACGCGAGGTCATGCGCCGTATCAAGACGCTGACCACACGCAGCACGACGAACCTCTCGCTGGATCAGCTGATCCACGTGCTCAATCCAATCCTCAGGGGCTGGACCAACTACCACCGCCATGCCGCGAGCAGCCGCTGTTTCGCTTACCTCAGCCACTACCTGTGGTGGCGGGTGATCCGGTGGCTGCGCAAGAAGCACGAGCGGCTGACCTGGAAACAGATCAGGCGAAGGTGCTGGGGGCACCACTGGACCAGCCGAGAAGGCACGAGGCTCGCCTGGCCCGACGAGGTACCAGTGACCCGATATCGCTATCGCGGCCACAACATCCCATCGCCGTGGGCGGCGACCGGAACAGACCGAGCCACCACTCGGCCGGAAGCCACCGTTGCCTAATCAGCGCCACGATCGGACATCGTGTCCTGTGGAGAGCCGGATGCTCAGGAATGGGCACGTCCGGTTCGGAGGGCGGGTCGGGGAAACGGGCCGGCGGCAACGCCGACACCGCGCCCCGACCCGACCCTACCCGGTCGTGGAGAGGTGCGAGTGCCCCAGCTGGCGTTGGATCAGCGGCAGCGGGATGCCCTCATGCAACAGCTCGACAGCGTGCGCATGGCGGAGCTGGTGGGGCGCGAAGCGCCGGCGGACGCCCGCCTCAAGCGCGATCTGGTGCAGCTGCAGCCTGGCGGCGCCGGCCGACCAGGCGTGTCCGCGCGTGGGTCCGGCGATCACGCAGAACAACGGGCCGACCGGCAGCGTCGCGCGCTCGGACAGCCACGGTCCGAGCGCTGACCACCCCCACGCGTCCATCCCGACCTGGCGGCGGCGATCGTTCTTGCCATGCCTGACCAAGATCGACCCGCGCCGTTCTTCCAGATCGGTCTCGTTGAGCGATAGCGCCTCGTTGATCCTAAGCCCGGCACGCCACAGCACGACGATCAACCCGTTGAGGCGATTGCCGTACCGGGCGTGCCGGGCGTGGCGCATGACCGCGATGATCTCATCGACCGTCGCGGGTCAGCCGCGTAGCGTTGCCCCTTGTTCCCGGGCGCCCTACCGGCGTGAAAGTCCGGCATCGTCGCTGGCGAGCGGCGGCGGCCGGCAGCATCGAGCATCTGCTGAGCAGAAGACATGGCTCCCTCCCTTGGAGAGCTGGAAGTTGACCACCCACCTCTACCGCCCGGGCAGCGCATCCATCGAACCTGCGACCCTGTCGAGCACAATCGCCAGGACCGCGATCCCGATCGCGCACTACCGCATCCTCACCAAGGAGCAGCCAGCTGCAACCGCTCGGTGCGTGGCAAAGCAGTGACCGTCGCAGCCGATCCCTGATCCACCGAAGCGATCGTCCGCACGCCAGCTGGTTCCCCGGAACCGAGTCGCCCGTGAGCCGACGCAACGTCGCCATAGCGATCCTCGGGCGTGGGCCGCCCAGATCGTGAAAGCAGTCGTCCGCCCGTGCGGCCTCGGACCGCTCCTCACACGCGATAGCGCCGGCGCGACCAGTGCCGCATGCGGTCGCTCCTTCTGGGCGAACGCGATCACGACGGGCCCTCGGTGCCGGTTTGCCCCTGCCTATTTACCGATCCGCCCTGCAAGGCTCCTTGAGGGTGCCGCTGATTCGTGAGAGGGCACCGTGGCACGTGGCGCCATATGACCGCGTGGGGAGATACCTCCCCCGGCTCGTGTGCTCGCGCGAGCGATGACTAACGACTGTTGCGATCACCCCACCGTCCGGGTATGCTGGTTCGTGGTCGCCCGTGCTGGGTGGGCGCATCAGGAGGGGTGACGATGTCGAAGGTTCGACTGCTTTGTCGTGGTCTCGCTGTGAGGCTCGCTTTGGCAGCGGTTGTCGGTTTGATCTCGACGGGCGCCGTCAGTCCCTCTGTAGCCGCCGGGTCGGTCTCGCCGCTTACTGATCCCGCCAAGATCACGAAGCTGGCCGCAGGTGCCTATATCTGGGGCGTCGCGCCCGAGTTCGTGTACCGCTTCGCGAAATACAACGAGCTGGTGACGGCACCGGTCAATACTTTTGGTGGAGCGGGAGGGGTGTCGGCGTGGAACAACCAGGCCACGAACGCGGGCAACGCGTCGGCGCTGTACCTCAACGCGATGCTGGATCTCAGCGGGGCGAAGGGCCATGGTGGTGCTAAGGAGCTCGTGCTGACGGTCCCGCCGTCTGAGACCAACTATTACATAGTGGCCCTGCTTGATGGCTACATCAATGCGGTGGGCAGCATCGGCACGCGGACGACGCCGTCGACACGTGCCCAAACGTACCTGTTCGTAGGGCCGACCTCACGATACGCTCACGACCGAATCGCGCGTATCCACGGGTTCACCTACCGGGTGATGCCGTTTGACACGAACCGCGGCTGGATGCTGATCCGGATCCGTGCCGACTCGCTCGTGCCGGCGAGCGACCCCACCTCAATCGCGTCGATCCAGAAGAGCGTCGTCGAGCGCTTCGGTCTGAGCACTCTTGCCGAGTTCGAGCGTCGTGGGCATCGGCCGAAGTACTTCCAGCCTGGCCAGTACACCCCAACGCCGGAGCAGATCAAGCGCGCGGCAAAGTGGCACACCGCCCCGACGAAGGCGGTCCCCTTCTTCAAGCAGGTGGGCCAGGCGCTGAGGCACAACCCGCTCCCCACGGCGCGCACCGGCCTCAACGGCATCCCGCTGAGGACGCTGCCCACCTGGATCGCTCCGCAGGCCCGTGCGAACCGGCGCTACCGCAACCCCTCATACCCCCAACGGCGCACGCTGGCCCTGTTCAGGCCCATCGGCCTCACCGCGAACGGGTTCAAGATCCCGCGCAATTGGCGCCGTGCGCAAATCGATGCGCTCCAGGCAGGCTTGGAGGCCGGGCGAGCGCGCGTCACCGATGTCGTCAGCTCGACTGGGGTCACCGCAGCCACCAATTACTGGAGCTATCTCAACAGCGGGATCGGGAATTATCCCAACACCCCCCAGGGGTACCTTCACCGAGCCGTGCTCACAGTCTTTGGCGGGGCCAACTTGCCGCGAGACGCGGTCTACGCACAGATCAGCAACCTCAATGGCACGTCGGCCACCCAGCTCGACGGCAACAACACCTACAAGCTGACCTTCACCCCGCCGGTCACCAACCCGGCGATGTTGCCCGTGATCGGATCCTTCCCGCCAACCGTGAACAACGCCCAAGGCAATCCGCTCGGGTTCTGGTCGATCACGCTCTACCAGCCCGATCCAACGCAGTCGGGCGCGCCGTTCATCTCCCAGGCGAGCGTTCTGAACACGGTGTACTCGACGGCGAACATTCCGGTGACCGCCGTAGACCCGTCGACCGACACCATCACCGTCGAGCCGTCCGCCTGGGGGCCATTGGTCGCGAGCACGCCGATCCTCTTCGGCCCGACCGCCGCGCAGTATGGCCTCGCGCCGGGCGTGCCGTATTACATAGCGACCCCCCCGACGCGCAACATCGACCCGAAGACCAAGGCCACGACGTACTCGTTCGAGGTCTCGACCAAGTGGAAGCAGCAGCTGTCGATGGGCAACGTGCCGATCCAGTACAGCGGGATGGCGGGTCAGCCCGTCCAACTGTCTAACCCGGGGGGTCCGGTCAACCTGCAGTGGGGCCCGATCCAGCCGGTCTCGCAGCTCGGATCGCAGCAGCTGACCTCGGGCAGCCTCGCAAGGAACCCCGATGGGTCGGTGACGATCTGGATCGCACCGACCAGGCCCCCAGACGCCCCCGCCACCAACTGGATACCCACACCATCAACGGCCTACTACGACAGCGTCTACGGCAACAACTCGTCAGTGTCGACAACGTTCGTGGCAATAATCCGCATCTACTACCCAGCACCAGGAAGCAACACACAAGCGTCAATCCTCCCCCCGCCGCAAGGGCCACTCACCGCCACGTACGTGTTCCCGCCCCTCCAGAAGGTGGGCTAGCGTCACAAAACCCGCAACGAGCGCGATCCGCGGAGGACCAAGGTTCTGTGATGGCTCGGACGGTTCTCGGTGCGGCGACGGTTTGTAGTGTTGAGGGCGTGGTTGGTGGTCGGACGAGGAGCGGGCGCGGCGGCTTGTCGTTCGTGCAAGCGGGTGTCTCAGACAGTCGTGAGTGGTTGCAGGCATCCCCAGGAGTCGGAGGGGCGCAGCGCTGAAAACGTCGCATCCTTCGGCTCAGGGCGCTGCGGTGCTGCGCAGCTCCGCGTGCCCTAGCCTCCCGGCGGCGCGTACCGGCGATGCAGGATGAGCACGTTTCCGTCCGGGTCCCTAAAGAACCCCATCAGGCAGACGCCTGTGTCGACGGTATCCCCCAGAAACTCGACTCCTTTGGCGGCGAGCTGCTCACGAGCGGCATTGACGTCGGGCACTCGGAGCGCCACTCCCGATCGGTTCGGCGCGAACGGGACGTTCTGGGTCGCGGGCTCCCACAGGGTAAGTGTGACGTTCGCCGCTTCGAACTCGTCGGGATTGGTGGGGCTCCTGGGCAGGCCGAGCAGCTCCCCATAGAACCGGCGCGGGCGGGCAAGGTCTCGCGTCGCCACCGAAACGAAGTCGACACGCTCGATCCCGATCACTCCGATCCACAGGACGCAAGTCCGGCCTGATGACCATGCAGATACGGCGCCGGCCACGCGACTTCGGTTGGGTACGCGCGAACTCGAAACACGGCTGTCGACAGGGCCGGCTGGTCTGTGCTGCATCGTCGCCGGAGGGGCACTCCGAGCCAAACTTCGGGGGTGCATAGGCATCGCTCCCAGCTAGCCGGGGGGTTTAGCGACGATCGCTTCGCGCGAGAAGCGAGCGCCCGACACGGCGCCTGTGCCGCTCCGACGAGACGCGGGCTCCCGACGAGCGCGATCCGTTCAGGCGAGCGTCCGGCGGAGGTGGCGTATCGTCGAAGCGATCGTCAGCGTCGGTCGGCGCTGGCGCTCCCTTCCGTGGCATTGCGCTCGTCCGGCGGTGCGGCCAGCCTGGCATCGCTCCGTCGCCGCAGCGCTCGTGCGGCGGACGCGAACCGGAGCCGAAAAGCCTTCGTCCGGGGTGCGGAGATCATGGACCCGCTGGCTTCTCCGCGGGCCATAGACCCGGCTGGCCTCTCGCCGGGAAACGCGACCAATCTGCGAAAGCGCGCGAGGACCTACGACGAAGTGCAAGGGCACCGCCACGCATGACTATTGGCGTGCCGGGCGCTTGAGCTTGGCGAGGGCGTAGACGCCGCCCACGGTGCCGAGCAAGCGCCGGAACCAGTTCACGCCGGTCGCCATCTCCTCGGCTGACCACAGGAGCAGCGCGAGCCGTGAGAGCAGCGTCGCGTTGCGCGATACGGGGCCACGAGTCGTTCTCCCGATCGCTCCGGTGAGCACCGCGGCGATCAGCGGCGGATTCGGGAACTGGAAGATCGGAAATTTCCGCGGCACCGTGTCACCTCGACCTTCGCCGGATGTTCGACGCCAGCGCGTCGTACGTCGCACGGGCGTCGCGCGTGGGTCGCGCGGTCAAGGCAGCGGCGGCGCCGCGGATCATGCGATCACTGTCGCCGTCAGCCAGGGCCAGCTCGGTAAACGTGCGCATGCGCTGCTCGGTGCTCTGCAAGAACGCTTCGCGCTCGCGGCCGCGCAGCAGATGGAAGCCCAGCCGGATGAACGGGTTGGGAATCCGGGCGGCGCGGGAGACAGCGTGGACGCGGAACTGCACCCGGCCGTCGTCCAGCCACTTCCACACCTCCCAGTCCATCTGGCCCATCTCCAAGTGCCCATCGAGCGTCCGGTAGTTCCAACCCCAGATTCGGGCGCGCCTGCCGCCGATCTCTCGCGTCCGCTCGAAGACCTCGCCGACCCGGACCCCGACGAACACATGCGCGAAGCCAAAAGCCTGGAGCTTGAGCAGCATGTCGCGCTGCTCGAGCGGGACGGCGGGATCGTAGTAGGCCCGCACGATCGAGGGATCGGCGAACTCATAGCCGCTCATCAGTCGCCGGGCGATCTGCCAGCTGCCCTTCTCGACCGGCATCCCGGGCGGTTCGGCGGGCAGAGGCTGGCACAACTCGGTGATCGTCCAGCCACTGCGAGGCGAGGCAGCCTCAAGCGAAGCGAGGTCGAAGTTGAGCGGCTTTCGCGCGAGCTCGGCCAACCGGCGTTGAAGCCGGGGGGAGCGTGGCAGAGACGAGCCGCTCACGATCGAGCCGTCGGCAGATCGATTCGGTCGGTGTCAAGCTCGATCCCGCCCGTCATGCGGCCGCCGGCAAGCGCCACCACGCGCTCCAGGAACGAAATCCACATGTGCGCCTGTACCTCCTTGGCCATTCGCAGACGGTGGTAGAGCAAGTTCACCAGTGCGCTGCTGCTGCGGGCCCAGGACTCGATCTCGAACACGACCCCCGAATCCTCGTCCGCGCTGGACCTGAACTCGATCTGACCGGCCTCTAGATGCCCGGCCAGCGTCGCGAGCCGGAACGAACACGACCCCACGTCAACCACCCGGACCGGCCCATCCCAGGGGCCGGGCATCCGGACGACATACTCGTCTCCGATCCGTAGACGGCCCCGCTCGCCATGCGAGAGCTGGAAGCGCGCGAACTTCGTCGGCGAAGCGCGGTTGAGGTCCGCCTGGAGCTTGTCCATCAGCTCCGCGGCACCGAGGGTGCTTTCGCGGATCCGCGTCCTGTAGCGGCGGTGAAACAGCGGCCCGTAGCCGTCCTCGTGGCCTTGCACGTCGTGAGAGCTGACGCCCGGCGGATAGCTCAATAGTGGCGGTAGCGGAGACTCCAGCGACCCCGGTGCCTCCCGTCGCCGCATCGGAGTCGTTCGCCACATGTAATCCCACGAGGTGAGCGCCACCCCCAGGGGCCAGCTCGCCGCGGTCAACCAACGACTCGTCGGACTTGGGCGCTTGGGCATGATCACCACCTACCCGCTCAGAAGGTTCAACAACGTGTTCAGGTCTCCGCAACAAGGGTAAGGTCAGCCAAACAGCGACCCCTCCCATCCACCCATGTTGACAAAACGCCTCCATAACGCCGGGCTGCGAGCCTGGCACATGCAGTGCCTCTCGCTCGGCTCCGTAGGACTCTGCATCGGGCTGTGGATCCGCGCCAAGACCGTCGATCAAGACGAGCGAGGAAACGCCGAGCGCCGCGCCCTGTTCGTCGGCCTATGGCCGCCCACGATCTGGCTGATCGGCGACTCGCTCGAACGCCAGGAATAGCGCGACCCACAGCGCAACCCGACCCGGTCGGACGGCCAAACGTCTTCGGGTTTCGGCGAGGCCGCCACGAACAGGCATCCTCACAATCGCTTCCGCATCCCGCGCTGTCGTGCCGCGCGAGCGCTCTTCGGCGACGCTCGGAGCGTCCGCCGAATCAGGGCGGTACTAGTGCATGCCCCGAAAGCAGGCGCCCGGGGATGAACCCTCTGCCAGTCGGAGCGCGACCGCTGTCGGACAGTTTGGGTCACCCTCGGGCCGGTCCGCGGCGTCGACGGCGTCGTCCACCGTCGTTCGCTACCGCTCGACGCCTCAAGCAGTCACGCCGGCGCGGCTACCGGTCCGCGCGAGAAAAGCGGCAGTCTGGTCGAGACTGCCGCAGCGGCGGGTGGTCTCAAGGGGTTGGTGCACCGCCTGATCGTCCGGTGGGCCTGGTTGGCTGCCGGCCGAGCGAAAGGTGGTGGTGATGGGACGGTGGCCGGAGTGGCGGCGAGAGCGGGTGTGGGAGTTGTGGGTCGAGGGGTACTCGTTGCACGCGATCGCGCGCGAGGTAGGGATGGCAAGGGACAACGTGACTGCGTGTGTTGCTGGGTCTGGGGGTGTGCGACCGGCGCCGCGCAAGCGCGCTGAGCGGTGTCTGTCGTTGGGGGAGCGCGAGGAGGTTTCGCGCGGCTTGGCGTGTGGTGAGAGCTTCAGGGCGATCGGGCGGGCGATTGGTCGTCCGCACACGACGGTCGCGAGGGAGGTCAACCGCAACGGCGGTCGGAGGCGCTACCGCGCGCAGCGTGCTGAGAGGGCGACGTGGAAGCGTGCGCGTCGCCCGAAGCTGTCGAAGCTCGCGCTCGACTCGCGTTTGCGCGGGGTCGTCGAGGAGAAACTTGAGCGTAAGTGGTCGCCGCAGCAGATCTCGCAGTGGCTGCGTGGGACCTACGAGGATGATCTGGCCATGCGGGTCTCGCACGAGACGATCTATCTGTCGCTGTTCGTCCAGTCGCGTGGGGCGCTGCGGCGCGAGCTGTGCGAGCAGTTGCGCAGCGGTAGGCATCTACGCCGCCCGCCGCAGCAGCGCTCCAAGCATCAGGGGCAAGGCCAGATCCCGAACAAGGTGATGATCTCCGAGCGCCCGGCCGAGGTTTCAGACCGTGCGGTCCCGGGTCACTGGGAAGGCGATCTGCTGCTCGGCAAGCTCCCGACCGGGATCGCGACGCTGGTTGAGCGCCAGACCCGCTACTGCCAGCTCGTCGCGCTCCCCGACGGTCACGGCGCCGAAGCGGTCCGCGACGCGCTGATACGCAGCATCGGGTCGCTGCCCGAGCAGCTGCGTCGCTCGCTTACCTGGGACCAGGGCAAGGAGATGCGCGAGCACGCGCAGTTCACGATCGACAGCGGCATCCAGATCTACTTCTGCGATCCCCGCAGTCCTTGGCAGCGCGGATCGAACGAGAACACCAACGGGCTGCTGCGCCAGTACTTGCCCAAGCGCACCGACCTCAACCGCTTCTCCCAAGAAGAGCTCGACGCTGTTGCGGCGGAACTCAACGGCAGACCGCGACAAACGCTCGGCTGGATGACACCCGCCGAGCGGCTCGCCGAGGTCATCGCACCGGCACGACCCTGACCGGAGCGCACGCCGGCAGCCGGTCACGTGATCAACCCCCGTCCAGGCCAGCACGCGCCGAAATCTCCAGGAGCCGTCACCCTCGCTGCCCTCGCCGCGGGCCGCAGAACGGCTTACAACGTGCCGATCCACCGTCCGGCCCCCGTCGAAAGCGGTTAAAGCGCCCATCGCCGCTCAGACCTCGCCCCTCGGGGCTCGGCCTTCGCGACGACGGGCGCTCGTCGGTCTCGCTCCAGGCGGGGTCAAATCTCAACCAGCGCTACCCGACACGCCGTGGCCAACTTCTCACCGGCGTGGGAGGTCCACTCGGCTATGACAATCTTCACCCGTCCGCAGTGGTGCATTGAACCGTTGAGGCCGCACGACGATGCGGCAGTCTCAGATGACTGCCTCTCAGCCCATCATCGCCCACGGCACCTCACACGGCTCGGAGGCCGAGATACCTTGGCACGACGGAATGGCGTCTCGTACGCGGCTGCCGGGTCGTCATCCGGGTTCAGAAGGCCGCGTCGAGGCCCGGATGCTCCGCGTGTCGTCCGCAGCGAGCGTCGAGCCGTTGCGGTCGGCAGATGCGTGAACGGCGAAGAAGAAGCGGCGCTGCTGTCCCGCTGCTTCGCCGGTCCGTGGTTGTGGCGTCGCGCGGAGCCCGGTCGCGCTGGGTCGTTTCCGACCCGCGGCGCCAGTGGTCAAGCGACCGCGCTACACGATATCTCGGACAGCGTGGACACGCCGTCGCAGGTCCCGACGACCGGCTGGAAGCCTTCGCCAACACAGATCCCCGCGTCATCCGTGAACTCACAGACCATCTCCCCAGGTCCAGCGCAGCCACCGAAGTAGTAAGAGCAGTCGGCAGGCACGATGGTCAGCCCTCGCATCGGCCGTGCCGGCGTTCGCGCCGGCACCATCGTGCGTGTCCGAAGAGCTCGTGAGGCAGTGGGACATACAGCGAGTTCCGCAGTAAATCCCGGCGCAGTCATCGAAAGAGCCCTGTCGATGGGGACAGAATCGGGAACGTCGGCTGAAATACCGGCGGGACCAGATAGTGGCAGCACGGACAGCCCTCCTCGGCCACGCAGATGCATGGCAAACAGTCTCCGTCACCGCGGCTACCGATCGTGATCGATGCCGGCAAGATGTGCGCATCGTCCCGAGCAGGCGACCAAGCGCCGCGATACCTTCGCTCGCGTGCATCGAGTGCGTGCTCAGCTGAGAATCCCGGAGTCAACGCCGCCACCTCCTGTTCGTAGATCGTTCACTCACGCCCGATCACGCCATCATGACGCGCGGTGGATTTGCCGTCTGAATGGCGACTGCCAGTACACAGGCGGCACAGTAGATGCCTGCCGGAGGGAAGATTGGATAGGTGAGGCATGCGAGCTGACAGTCGGTCAGCTGAGGGACAAGACGGTCCGGACGAACCCGCTCCGCCCGTGCCTCGATCGGATGTTGGCTACTTGGTCGGCTGATCGCCCTGTCTGCCGTGAAGCACGGGATTGCCATGTCAGTCTCCTCGGTCGCGTTGCCTTCTGTTGCGTGGCGTTTGGCGCGCGGGGGTCACTTCCGCCTCCTTGCGAAGACGACCCGACTGTTGAGCCAAGCCGCCCGGTCCGAGCACCCTCCACATGGCCTAAGCCCGGCGGCCGACGTCGCGCGCTTGACGACGTCTCCCAAGCCGACGGGCTCGTCGGAGACGAACGCCGGCAATCGAACGGTCCGAGGCCTCGGTCCTGGCTCATCGTCCGCGCCCGATCGGTGACTTGCCATGTTACTTGCGGTCCTTGGTCGTGGTTAGCGGTCGTAGTACGGGCTCAGCTTGGTCACCAGGAACGGGAACTCTTCGGTGACGTCGACCCGCGCGAACAGCTTCTCGACGACGTCGGTCTCGCGGTGTCTGTACGAGAAGATCACGTCGACGATCGAGCGCACGCCGCTGAGCCGAGAGTCGGCGACATCGACGCCCGCGAACGAGTAGTTGCCCTCGAATCGCTCGTACATCGCGCCGTAGATCCGGGGATATCGAACCGCGAGGTAGTTCACCGCTCGATGTTCGTCGATAGCGCCGGCGTTGTCGGCCATCTGCATCAGATCGTCGAAGAGCCCACCGGCTGCCGCACGGAACTTGTCACGCGACTTGGCTGACACCGAGTCAGGCGCCGGAATGGACTCGATCAGCGCTTCTCGGTCGAAGGAGTACAAGTGATCGAACACAACCACCGGAAGTGCGAGCCCGTTGCACATCTCGGGCGGAGCTATGTGCGTACGCACCCCGATCACGAGGTCAAGGTCGTCCCAATGCGACTCCTCGCGGTAGGCGTCGATCAAGAGATCGATGTCACCTGGATCGCGCGGAACGACAATGTACGTATCTAGGCCCTCGATCACGAACACCCAGCACAGACCCCGCGCCAGATATCGGTTCTGCCGCTCGGAGATCGCACGCTTAAGCGACTGACGGTCCGTCAGCCCCGCGCTTTCCGGGCTCCCCACCGCTTGCGCAAACTCCTTCTCGATGGCAACGCTCGGGAACCGAGGATCAAGCTGTCCAAGCGCGTAAACGAACACGGGCTCCGGGGCCGCAGGCGCAGTCGAAACATCGACTGGTGCTGGCGAAATCGGCGCCGCCGATGCGGACGCGGACTCATCGCCTCCCGTGGACGGCTTCAACGATGCCTCTCCCGAGCGCAGCGCCGACGGATCGGCTGCTGCTGGCGATGACTCCCCAGTACTCATCGACTCACGACAACCCTACGCCGACCCGGGGTCCTACGTCAAGCAAATCTGTCGAGCTCTCACCGGGAATTACGCGCAAGCAATTCATAGGCAGCCCACGCATCCATCACCGGCGGCGTCACAGAGGTCCGCCGGACACCTCCCAACAGCGCATGACGAATCGTGCCCACAGCAGCTTCTGGAAAGAGCGACCAAAGCAGTGCGACGGCGCCGCTGACGAACGCCGCAGCGAAGCTCGTTCCTGAGCGCGGACCCGGAGCTCCGACGGTAACCAGACTCGTGATGCCGTCGCCAGGCGCTGCCAGGCCCCGTGCCCCCGGCGAGCGACCAAGATTCGTGTGCGCCAGCGGCCGGCCTTGCAAATCGCACGCAACCACCGGGATCACCGCAGGATGGCGCGTGACCTCGGATCCTCCGAGTGTCCCCTGATTGCCTGCCGCCGCGACGACAACAACCCCACGGCGAGCAGCATGATCGAGCGCCTCGCGCAGCTTCCCCGCGGAACGCATCGTCGGTCTCCCCGTCGCCGCGCTCAGGTTCACGATCCTCGCTCCCGAGTTCACGCACTGGACGATCGCGCGGCTCACGTCCTCAAGGCTCGCGCTCGGCACCATCCCATCAGAGTCCGTCTCCCGGAAGATCGGTCGAACGAGCAACGTGCACGCCGGACAGATCGACGGTGCGGACGATCCCCGTTCAGCGACCAAGATGCCCGCCACAAACGTGCCGTGTAAACACGCCGGGGTCCCCAACCGCGAGCATGCGCTCGGATCGAGCCCCGCCGCGCGGATTGCGGCGCCCGACAGAGCAGGGTGGTCAACCGCCACCGGCCCATCAACGAGCGCGACTGCGATCTCGGCGATGCCGCGAGTCAATGCCATCACCGGCGCAAGCCCCACGAGCCGCAGCGCCTCGCTCGAATCAGCCGCCACGGCATCGATCATGAACACCTCCAAGTAGCCATCAGAGGACTGTATGCACAGTCTCACTCAATTGCACATGCGATCGCGGACAACTCCGGTCAGAACAGCTCATCCGAGCGGCTCCCAGCGGGTCACCCCGACCCATCTGTGCTGCCCGTAGTCGAAGTAGACCTGCAGCACAGCTCCGCTTCGGCCTACAGGCAAGAGCCAACCGCCGCCCGCCGAGGCCGCTCCTGTGGCGAAATACCGCCCACGGACACCCACTTCTGGTCCGTCCCGCTAGCCGTGGGTCGCCAGACGGCCATGGCTACCTCACGAAGGCTTAGCCATCTGGCCGGCGCGTCGACGGCGCTGCACGACTTCTCCTTCGCGCTGGCGAAGCCCCAATGCAGGAGCTGCTCGATCGTCGCCGCCTGGGCGACTGAGCGGAAGCGGCGGTGGCGAAGGCCGTCGCGGCCGAGGGCATCGCTCGTGCGTATGCACATGTTGGGCATCGCGGAGCGCGGCAGCGATGCTGGATCTCGTCCGTGGCAGCAGCGGCGTCGAGTTTCCTCGGCGCTTCCGCAATGCCTGGCTGAGCGGCGGCCTCAACCGCCGCCGCGATCTAAGTCCCCTCATGCTCAGGAGGCGGTGGGTGGTCGTCAGCGGCCGGCAGTCCTGTATTTCCCCGATAGGTGCGACCAGCAGAGCGTGCCCCGCTCGGCGTGGCAGGACGCCTATGGTGCCGATGGCGCTCAGCGGAATGTCGAATTAGGGGCTCAGATAGGCTCGACGTCGCGGGTGGCGATGGCGGCGGGGAGTTGCTCGCGGTTGGTGATGGCGAGCTTCTGGTAGGCGTGGGTGAGGTGGCCTTCGACGGTTCGCGTGGTGATGAATAGGTGTTGGGCGATGGCGCGGTTGGGGAGACCGGCGGCGGCGAGCTGGGCGACGCGACGCTCGCTCGGGGTTAGCGAGTCGAGCCCGCTGAGGACGGGCCGTCGGGGTCGCCCGCCCGCGGCGGTGAGTTCGGTGCGGGTTCGCTCTGTCAGCGCGAGCGCCCCGCAGCGGTGGGCGAGCTCAAGCGCGGGCCGGAGGATCTCGCGGCTGTCCGTCCGTTGTCCCGCGCGGCGGAGGGCGGCGCCGAGGTCGGTCATGGCGCGGGCGTGCTCCAGTCGCGCGGCGGAGCCCTCGAGCACGCGTACCGCCTGGTTCAGCAGTTCGATGCCGCGCGTTCCGCCCTCGGTCAGGCCGGCGGCGCGCAGGGCTATCCCGAGCGTGCGTGGGGCGTTGTAGGCCTGGGCGAGCGCGACCTCCTCGGCCGCGAGCGCTCTCGCTTCGGCTGGGGCGCCGAGGGCGAGTTGCGCGAGCGCGGCGTCGGAGCGCCACGGTGCGGACGATGGGGTGGTGATGCGGAGGCGAGTGAACAGGTCACCGGCGGCGAGGAGGTCCTTGAGCGCCGCGGCCGGGCGAAGCTCTGCCAGGCGAAGCCGGCCCCGGGCGGCGAGCAGCCATCCTGTCTGCATCGTCGTCGGGAACTGCTCGGCGAGCCGGTAGCGGCGATCTGCCGCCTCGGCCGCGTCGAGCTCGGCGCGCTCGGCCAGCGTCTCGAGTAGCACGGCGAGGGCGACGGCGGCGTGGATGCCGGGCGGGCGGGGGCCGGTCTCGAGCGCGACGCGTGCGTCCGCCTCGGCGTCGGCGAGGTTGCCAATACGCAGATGGATCAGACCGCGGTAGCACGAGAGCCCGAGCACGTGCGGGAGCGAGCCGAGCCGGCGGGCATCCGCCAGCGCCTCGTCGAACTGCGAGCGCGCCTCCTCGTAGCGCTCGGCGAACGCGAGCGTATTGCAGGCGTGATAGAAGAACGGGGGTCGGTCGACCGCCTCCGGCAACAGCTTCGGCGCTCCGTCAAGCGCGCGGAGCGCGAGTCGCGCCACCGCCTCCGCGGGCTCGTTCGCATTCGTAGCTGCGACCGCCAGCACGCCAAACACGCTCGAGGGAACATCGGGCTCATCCTCGGCCAGCCGGCGCAGGTTCGCGATCCGCTCTGCGGCATCGTCCGCGGTCTCCGCGTCGAACTGAGCCGCGCCTAGCGCAGCGCCCTCGAGCGTTAGCGCCGCGCGTCGGTCGGTGCCGCCCACGCGCGCGCGCGTCCGGTCGAACACCTCCAGCGCCTCGCGATTGCGGCCCTCGATCTGGAGCATGCGTCCCAGCGCGAGCGTGATCGAGACCTGAGCCGATGCGTCGGCTGCGGCGTCGAGCGCCGCCTCGAGATGAGCCGCGGCCTGCGGGTCTCCCGCGTATGACTCGGCGAACCCGAGCTCGAGCAGGACGTCGGGGCCCAGCCGCTCGGAGGGCGGCTCCGCCAGCGCGCGCCGCAGATAGGCGACGGCCGAGTCCGGAGCGCCGTTCGCGATCGCGGTCCTGGCGGCCGCCAAGAGTGACGCAACGACCCAGTCGTCCCCCGCGGGGTCGGTCGCCAGCAGATGTGCTGCGATCCGGTGCGCAGACGCGCCCTCGTCCGCGAGACGGCGCGCCGCGGCCGCGTGCAGGCCGGCCCGCTCACCGGGTGAGAGATCTGCGTCGACCGCCGCGCGGACGATCGGGTGCACGAAGCGCAACGGCCGACCCGCGTCGAGGATCGCGGCGGCGGCGAGCTCGTCCGCCGCGGTTGTGGCGGCCCCGGGGTCAACGCCGGCGAGACCGGCGGCGAGCCGAAGGTCGGCCTCGCCCAGCACGGCCGTCGCTCGTGCCAGGTCGCGGGCGGTTATGGAGAGGCGATTCAGCCGTTGCACGACCGAGTCAGAGACCGCGCGCGGGGCGAGCCCCGCGACGCCGGACGCGGCTGCCGCCGTCGGCGCGATGCCCTCCTCAGCGATCGCGCGAACGAGCTCCTTCACGAGGAACGGCACGCCCCCGGTCACCTCATGGCACGCCCTCGCGAAAGCCGGCTCCACTTCGGCGCCGAGTCCCAGCCGCACGAGCTCGGCCACCGCATGCTCGCTCAACGCTGCGAGCACGAGGACCTCGGCCGACGCGTCGGCGGCGAGCGCCGCGAGCAGCGGCGAACCCTCGGCCGACTGCGCCGGCCGTGCCGCCGCGATGACCGCGATCGGCAGTTCCTCGAGTCGTCGCCCGAGGTAGTTCAGGAAGCGCAGCGAGGCCTGGTCAGCCCAGTGGGCATCGTCGACGCAGAGCAGGACCGGGGAGCGCCGGGCGAGGTTCGCGCACAGCCAGTAGAGCCCGTGCAGGATCGCGAACGACGGGTCGAGCAGCGCGTCGGCGGCGTCATCGTCCGGCGCCCGGACGCCGAACAGCGCGGCCGCACGACCGGCCGCGCCCGCGAGAAGCTCCGCACGTTCCGGCGGCGACGCCGCGACGAGCGGCGCCTCGAACAGCTGGCGGACGAGGCCGTATGCGAAGTCTCGCTCCAGTTCCGAGCCGCGCGCGCTCAGCGTCGCCAGGCCGAGCTCGCGACCATGCCGCCCTGCGGCCAGAACCAGGCGAGTCTTGCCGATGCCCGCCGGTCCCTCCAGCAAAAGCAGCGAACCACCCCCGGCGATCGCGGCGCGCAGGCGCTGATCGATCCGGGCGAGAGCGGCGTCTCGCTCCAGAAGCACTTGCCCGGCATCGACCGCGGCCACCAGCGCCGATCGTACCGCCGCCAAAAGTCCTCGGTCCACCCCCGCAAAAGCAGGTGGTCTCCCACGTCGCGAAACCGACGTGGCCGCGCGATGCTCGCCGCAGAACGGTGTCGACGCTTAGTAAGCGCACATCGCACAGACGAAGGAGACGCCGCGAGATGCTCCACCACCACGCCATCGAGGCCACCGCCGCAGAATCGCTGCAATGTCCGAGCTGCGGCCTGCCGGCAACGATTACCGACCGCTTCACGCTGGGCGGGTCACCGGGTCCGGTCGAGCACGTCAGGCTGGTGTGCTTCGCCGGTCATTGGTTTACGCCACCGATCGAGTCGCTGTCGACCACACGAGTCTCGTGGTGTCGGCGCGACGCGCATACCCGCACGCGCGAACGTGCGAGGTCGCGATGAGCAACGTCACGCCAACCACCAAGGAGGGACGGATGAAACCCACGTCGATTGGAGCCGCTATTTACCGGGGTCGCTACACGGCCGAGATGCCCGACGACTTCGTCGTGTTCCTGATCGGAATGCGCCTGAATCGTCCGTGGAAGGTGCACAAGTGGTTGCCCGTCTTCTCGGCGATGCCGCGGATGCTGCGCTGGCTAGACCAGCACCCGCAGGCCGGCCTGCTGAAGTGGCACAACGCCTGGATCAATGGGCCGGCGGTCGTGCAGTACTGGCAGAGCTTTGAGCAACTCGACCGCTTCGCCCGGGCAACCGGGGAACCCCACCTGCCGACATGGAAGTGGTTCAACCACGCTGTCCGCGCATCCGGCGACGTAGGCATCTGGCACGAGACCTACAAGGTGCGCGCCGGAGAATACGAATGCATCTACATCAACATGCCACCCGTCGGCCTCGGGGCGGCCGGCGTCCACGCGCCGATCGGCTCCACCGGTCAATCGGCCGCAGGACGCATCGGCGCCACCGACACCGACGAACCAGCGCTCACACCGTACGCCAATCCTTGAGCACCCCAGACGTGCGGAGCGTCCGCTCTGCGTTTCGCTCTTTGCACACCTATGACAGCGCGCCACGGTCGACTCGCGAGACGCTCCCTCCGCAGGGCCCAGCAGCAGCCGCCACGGGCGTCCGTTAGCTTGGCGCCATCAGACGATCGGGTTGAAGCAGCAGCCCGAGATGTGTCGCTGGACGCTCTCCGAATTGAGGACCAGCACGAGCCCGGCGTGCACGCGCAGAGTTTCGCTTGCTCACCGAAGCAGTCACGATTTCGACCTCGTCGGAACCGCCGTGCGGTGCTGGCGCCGGACAAACCCGGTCGCCCCGGCCCGTCCCTCCGCAATCATCGGAATCCCGCCCGCCGCCGGAAGATGTCATGTGCCGGTTGGCGTGACGTGGCGGTGAAGGTGGCCGGTCCTCCGCGTCGAACGGCGATGTAGGCGCGCGCGGATAGCGGCCGCGCGGCCGGCCAATCGAACGGAGGTACCGACCGTGGTTCACGGTATGCGATGCCCTGCGCGCCTGGCCGCTGCGCGGCGCGTCGGCAACTGCCTTGCTGTCGATGGGGAGGTGGTCGCGTGTCGTTGGTGATGGGGCTAGATCAGCATCGCGCGCAGATCTCTGCGGAGTGGATCGACACGATCACCGGCGAGATCTCCCGCGCGCGGATTGCTCCGGCCGACCGAGCCGAAGTCCGGAAGTTCCTGACCCGGTTCAAAGGCGAGAGTCTCGAGGTGGCTTTGGAGGCGACGACCGGCTGGCGGTTCGTGGTCGAGGAACTGCAGCGGGCCGGTGCCGACGTGCACTTGGCGGAGTCCGCGGAGGCCAGCGCCCTGAAGGGCCGCAAGCAGCGCGCGAAAACCGACTGGGCTGACGCCCGGCATCTGCGGGAGCCGCTGCTGATCGGCCGCCTCCCAGAATCATGGATCACGCCCGCACATCTCCTGGACCTCCGTGCCCGCGTGCGGTGCCGCCACACGCTGGTGGAGCAACGCACAGAATGGCAGCGGCGCATGCACTCCGTCCTCTATCACCACGGCTGCCCGAAAACACGCAAGCTGCTGACCCGCGCCCACCGCGAGTGGATCGCCGGACTAAAGCTCCCCAGCGCTGCGCGCGAGCAGCTCACCATCGCGTTAGAGATGATCGACGCGATCGACGTCCAGGTCGGCCCGCTCGACGTGTCGCTGCGGGCCTATGCCCGCAAGCAGCCCGGCTGCCGGACCCTGATCGATCAGATCTATGGCATCGGGGAGCTGACCTCCGTCACGATCCTCGCCGAGCTCGGAGACGCCCGCCGCTTTCAGAACTCACGCGACGCCGTCCGCTACTCAGGCCTCGACATCACCGTCCACCAATCCGATACCCGCCGTTCCCCGGGACATCTCTCCCGGCAAGGGCCATCCACGCTGCGCTGGGCGCTCTATGAGGCCGCCCAAGCCGCGCGGCGCCCGAGCAGCCCCGACCGCCAGTACTACCTCAACACCGCCCAGCGGATCGGCGGGAACCGCGCGTGCATCGCGATCGCACGCAAACTCCTGAAACGCAGCTACCACCTGCGCGGCCTCGGCGACACGGCGCTCGATCCCGTCGCCAGCTAACCGCGGCACCTGTCACGCGGCAAGCCCACGACCACGAGATGAACCGCGGCCAGTTCCCGCCACCCTGCTGCCGACCCCACCCGCGGGAGACGGCCCAATAAGACTGAGCGGCCGCACACCATCTGCCGGAACCCCCCACCACATCATGTACCCGACCGGTAGCCAACCCGCGTCGAGGACCGAAGTAAGCCTGGGCGTCCGCGGACACACCTCAGCGCCTCAACACGCCCACTCACCCCCCAAAACAGGCGCGCGCCCAACAATCAACATCAACCACCCTTGACAACTCCGGCCGGCACACGGAAGCAGGGCCCAGACTGATGCATGCGGAACCGGCCAATTGCATATGCAGAGTCGGTCCAGACGCCCCGGCGCCGCGGCTGAGCTGAGGGCTCCCGGAGCCTGACCGCTGGCCATCGGAATGTCGCCGACGCGATCGTCCGCGTGAGACCGTCCAAGACGCGAAAGCGATCGCCGCGAGATCGTTATGAAGGAGGCGCAGCGACCGTCGGCCAGCACACACCTCACCCATGAGCGTCGGCAGGACGACTTCTTAGGCGGATGGCACGAGGTGCCGTTCGAACGCCCAGACGGTCGCGGCACTCCGGGTTCGCGCGCCCGTCTTATCGAAGATGTGCTGGACGTGGTGGCCCGCCGTTTTGGCGGAGATGCCGAGGCTCTCCGCGATTTCCTTGTTGCTCTTTCCGGCGGCGAGCGCGAGCAGAACCTCGTGCTCGCGGTCCGTGAGGCCTGCGGGTAGGTCGCGTGGCCGTCTCGCCACACGGTGACCGGCGGCGGCCAGCACGGCGTCGACCGCCTCCGGGCACAGACGGCCGGCGCGCGAGTCGCGCAGTAGCTCGGCCTCGGCGGCTACAGCGTCGAGCGCGGGTCGGTGCGGGCGCCGCTCTCGCATCGCCTGGTAGCAGTCGGCGGCGGCGAGGATGCGCGCCGCTCGGCTGAGCGCCGGGGCGAGGGTCTTACGGTGGTAGCCGGCGCCGTCGAGCCGCTCGTGATGGGCACCCGCCAGCTCGCCGATGGAGGCCAGTGCGGGCGCGTGGGCGAACGAGCGCTCGGTGAAGTATGGGTGCAGTTGCACGCGCTCCCAGTCGGTGAGACCGAAGGGTCCGGGCTTCTCCCAGATTGCGTTCGTGACCGCGACTCGGCCAAGGTCAAGCGCGAGCGCGGCGCGCCGCACCATTGTCACCTCGTCCTCCGGAAGACCAAGACGCCACGCGGCCGCCTCGGCGAGCTGGGACGTGCCATCGGCGTGTCCGCGCAGCCAGTAGGACTTGAGGTCGGTGAACGTCCCCACCACGCGGAAGGCGTTGTCGATCTCCTCGCCGGTCATCCAGCGCTGGGGCGGCGGCTCGGCGGCGATCGCCTGCTCCCAAATCAGCGCGTCGTCGAGTCCGTCGAGCAACTCGGTGAGGTGATCGCATGCGAGCTTTGCCAGGTGCGGGTCGTAGGCACCGCCGGCGCGCTGCTCGATCACGTCGCCCGCCCGATCGGGTCCCCCGGCCGACAGAAAGACCGAGATGTCACGGGCGACGTGGAGCACCCGCGCCGGTAGTCCTATCGTCTCCCCCGCGGCCGCACCCGGGAAGCCGTTCCCGTCCCAGCGCTCGTAGACGTACGCCAGGTTCGACACGACGCCGGGGCCGAAGCCGAGCCAACCGGCGAAGCGCTGCGCGACCTCGCAGTGCAGGGCGAACGTCGAGCGGGCGATCTCGAGCGCGTTCTCGAGCGCGTGGGCGACCATCGCCTCACGAACCTCAGGTGGTCGTCCCTGTCCCACAACATCCTTGAGGAACGCTCCGACCTCTTCGGGGTTGCCCCCGTCGACGAGTGCGAACTTTGCGCGCGGCTGGATGTCATCCCCGAAGAGCTCCGTCTGCTCGGTCGCGTCAGACGTGCAGCCGAACGAGTGCAGCAGCGAGATGTAGTACGCGTCCACGAGGTCCGACGGCGAGAGCCCGGCGAGGTCTCCGAGTCGGACGGCCAGGATCGCCGTCCTGAGCGCGTGTTCGAGGGGCTGACCGGTCCCAAGATCGGTCGCCATCGACATCGCCCCGATCACCTCCGCAGCGCGGACCGGCGTTTCGCCCCCGGAGGATCGTGCTGCCGACGGACCGTGGCCGTCGTGCGCCATGCGTCGATCTTATGCCCGCGCCGGGCGCCGGCGCAAGTCTGTGTCGCCCGGAAAGGGAAGCCGCCATGGCAGCGGCTTCCCTTCCATCGGTTGGCGCCCGTGTCTACGCCACTGCTCGCACCTGCTCGTTGGGGTCGATCGCTCCCAGGCTCTCGACCACCTCGAGCCTGCTGTTGTGCACCTGAGCGATGTACACGTTCAGTCGCACGTGGTGCTGGCCGGGCACCATCTCGGCCGGCCCTCCGGGACCCGCGTCGATCTTCGCGTGGTCGAGCGCCGCGACGACTGCAGCCTGGTCGAGCGAGCCGGCTTCCGTGACGGCGGCCTCCCAGAGCTTCAGCCCGCGGTACATGCCCGTGCACCCGCTCCCGGCGCTGAACTGCGGGCCGTGCGGAAAACGCCGGTTGTACCGGCCGAGCAACTCCTTGCTGAACGGGTCGCTCACCGACTGGTAGTAGTCGATGCACCCGTACAGCCCCTCGACGTGCTCGGACGGCAGCGCCGCGACGAGGTTCTCCTCGATGTAGGTGGTGATGACACGTCCGCCACGCTTGGTGAAGCCGGACTCGCACAGCGCCTCGAGGAACGGGACGCAACCGGGGGGGACGGTCGTGTTGAACACGACGTCCGCGGCGCTCTCGTTGATTCTGTCGACCGTCGGGCCCCAGTCGGCGTGATCGACGGGGAAGTACTCCTCTCCGACGATCTTGCCGCCGTTGGCCGACGCGACTTCGTGAACCTTGCGGTTCATCACGCGCGGCCAGATGTAGTCCGCCGAGGGCAGGTAGAACGTCCGAGCCCCGGTGTGCTGCATGACCCACGGGATGAGCGGCTCGACCTGCTGCGCGGGAACGGCGCCGGTGCAAAACAGGAGCGGGTGATACTCCTGCCCCTCGTATTGCTCGGGGTAGATGTAGAGCGTCTCGCCCTCCACCACCGCCGGCTCCTTGATGGCCTCCCGAGTCGAGCTGAAGATGCCGCCCAGGAGCACGGCGACGTGATCATCCTGGACCAGCTTCGCCGCGGCCGCGGCCGCCTGCGCATCGTCGGTGGCGCTGTCCTCGACGAGCAGTTGGACCGGACGGCCCAAGAGGCCGCCGGACGCATTGAGCTCGTCCACCACGAGCATCGCGGTGTTCGCCTGAGGGACGCCCAGGATCGAGAGGGCACCCGTCTGGTCGGCGATGACGCCGACCTTGATTGCTTCTCGCATGACGTCGCTCCTACGCCTCGTAGTGGCCGCTGAGCTCCGGCACCTGCGGCCGGGTCTTGTGCCCGGCCTCCTGCAAGATCGCCGGGACATCAGGATCTGAAGCGAAGCTCTGCCATCCGTCGAGGTCCCAGTCGAAGATCACCCACACCCGGTCTGACTCGTTGGGGTCGCGGAACACGAGCGCGCCCTTTGAGCCATGCTGCTTGCGCTTGTCAGCGCCCGCGGTGGAAAAGACACGCGTGAAACGGTCGAAGTCCTCGACCGTGGTCGTTGCCAGGAGCATCCCGGTCCTCCTTTACGTTTCCGGCGTCTCCGAACGACGCCGAGGCTAGGCGCGAGTATGTGCTCGAGCAGGCTCGAGGGCCATAGGGCAATTGCCCTATGGATAGATCGGTCGCCGAATGCTGCTTGGCCCCGGCGGCACGGCCCTATCGAATCCCACAGAGATGATCCCGCCGCGGGATCCCGGAAGCGCTACGAGACAGTGTGTCGACCGCCGGCAACTGCTGTCGTGCATGGGCGCCGACCAGCATGTCGGCGATCGCATTCGCGTCTTGGGCCATCTCAAGCGGACGATCGCGTCGGCGACGATCCAGTCGCGCGCCGTATCCGCAGAGCCTCGACCATCTGGACGAGCGGAAGGTCGCCGTTGCGCTTGCTGTCCTGGCGCGGGTGGCGTGAGCAAAGCAGTCGTCAGCGACAGCGGTTGCGCGTCTGCGTCACGCCTAATGCGGTCATGCCGATGCGGCTGCCGCTCGCCGCTGGAGCGGCCATCCGGACGACAGTGCCGCGTCGGCGACAACGCTGCACTAGGCTCCAGGGGTCAGCGGCAGCCGCCTGGCGACCGGTGTGGCAGAGGCGCAGGTTCGGGCCGAGCGTTCAGCTGTGTGCAGGGTTTCCTCCGACGTGGCGGTCGCTGTGTTGGAGCACGGAGTGAAGCTCGCCAGATGCCAGGCACACCTTTGAGCTATGGGTACCGCGCTCGTCGAATCTGATGCCGGACCCCGCTGACGAGGTCGATAACCGTCTGTGAGACGAGAATCTCTGCCGGGTCGAGCAAGCGCGGCGAGGCGTGCAGCGATGTGTACTGCGATGCCGCCGATGTCGTTGTCGCGCATTTCGATCTCACCGGTGTGAATTCCGATCGGATTTCGATGTCGAGGTCCTGACGGCGTCTCGGATCGCACATGCGCAGTCGATGGCCCGAGCAGGCCCGTCGAAAGTCGCCAGTAGGCCGTCGCCGGTGAACTTGATCTCGACGCCGCCACTGCGGCTCAGCTCCGCACGGGCGATCGGAGTCGTGGCTGTCGAGCAACGCTCGCCATCGTTGGTCCCCGAGGCTAGCCGCCCGTGCAGTCGATTCGACGATATCGGTGAACATCACCGTCGTAAGCTGGCGCTCGGTACCCGGGGCGCCTCGCCAGACGGTTGGTGGTCGAGGGATCGTCGAGTCGCTGGCCGGCGCTGGTCTCGGCCGTGCTCCATCTGCTTCCGGTCCGGATCGTCCGGGCTTCGCTCGCCGAGCGCATAAGCGATCGCGTGTTCAGGTGACATTCCCTCGCCGGCGCGCTCGGCGGCGGACCAGGCGCCGCGCCGTATCGCGTCCGGGCGGCGGCGAGGTAATCGCGTTCGAGGCGATCATCGATCTTCTTGTCGAAGGTCGCCGGCGGATACCCCGACGTGTGGGCAGCGCCGCGTAGTCTCGCCGCTCTCTCGTCATGGCCTTGTGCGGCAGCGATGGCGGCGAGCCCGGCGAGGCCCTCGCCGGCGCCCTTACGAATACGTGCTGGGTGCACAGCCGCAGCGCACCCTCAAATGCGTCGCGGGCATGGTCGAGGTCGCCGGCAGAAGAGACGGGCGAGACCCATGTTGGAGAGGATGGTCATCGTCTCCCACGGGTCTTCGATTCGTCCCGCTGCGTGCAGTGCGGTTTCCAGGAGGCTGGTTGCTTCGGCGATGCGGTCTTCGCTCAGGGCGACATAAGCGGCGCTGGAGTAGGTGCTCGCTACCTGGCGATAGTTGCCCAACGGGATCAGGAGCTCGGCCGCTTGCTCGAGGATCGCGCGGCGCCGGTCGCCCGACACGGCGGCGAGCCTGCCGAGCGCCCGCCCGAGCAACGCATCGTCGCCCGCGATCCGCGCGTGGTCGCAGGCTTGCTGCGCGTATCGGCGCTCGCCCGCCAGGTCGTCGTTGAAGACTCCCACGGCGACCGCGAGTGTGGACAGCGTCTCGCTGATTCCCGGCGTGGTCGTTGGCCTGGCGGTAGAGCGCAAGCGCCGCCCCGAGCCCATCGATCGCCGCGGCGCCTTGGTTGTGAAAAGCTGAGCTGGTCGGCGTGGTGAAGTCGTGCTCGCGCGCGGTCGGTCAGGGGCGCGCCTTCGCCGGCCGCTTGGAGCGACGCGTCCAGCCATCGCAGTCCTTCGAGATCAGGGCGCAGCCGCCAGTAGTCGCCGAGCTGGCCGGCGAGGCGCAAGCTGATCTCTGGTGCGGCCTGAAGCGCCCATTGCAGCGCGCTGCGCACGTTGTCGATCTCGGCGTCGAGCACCGCCAGCGCCGGCGGCTCGTCCAGGGTCGACAGGCGTGGGACGGCTTGCTCGACGAGCGCAAGGTAATACTGGCAATGGCGCCGGTGCACGGCCTGCTGCTCGGGATCTGCGGCCAGCCGCCCCAGCGCATACTGCCGGATCGTCTCAAGCATCACCAGCCGCGTAGAGCCGTCGGGTTGCCGGCGTCGGTCGATCAGGCTCTTGCCGACCAGCGCCTCAACAGTCGCGAGGTCGGCGCCGATGACGGCGTTCGCGGCCTCCAGCGTCGCGCCGCCGGCGAAGACCGCGAAGTGGACGAACGCGCGTTGAAGCGGTTCGTCGAGCACGTTGTAGCTCCACTCGATCGTCGCGTGCAGCGTGCGTTGCCGGTCGGGGGCGTCGCGCGGGCCGACGCCGAGGTCAGTCACGGCCTCGCCAAGCTGTATCGCCAACTCCTCGACGGTGAGGATTCCGGTTCGCGCAGCGGCCAGCTCGAGCGCGAGCGGCAGGCCGTCGAGTCGCGAGCAGATCTGCGCTATCGCTGGGGCAGCTGTTGTGCTGACCACGAAGCGGTTGTCGCGGCGGCGGGCGGCGGCGAGGAACAGCGCGCTGCCCGCGGTCGACTCAATCTCCTCGACGGTGGCCGTGTCAGTAGCTGGGACGGCGAGGGGAGCGATGATCACCCGGTGCTCGGCGGCGAGGTTGAGAGTCTCGCGGCTGGTGACCAGCAGCGCCAGCCCCGGGCATGTGCCGAGCAACTCGGCGACGAGCTCGGCCGCTTCGAGGACGTGCTCGAAGTTGTCGATCGCGAGCAGCAGCCGCTTGCCGGTCAGATAGCGGCATAGCGCCTGGCGCGGGCTCTCGCCCGGCAGCGGCGTGACCGCAAGCGCGCGCGCGACCGTCGATCCAACGTCGTCCGGGCGGACCACGGCGGCCAGCTCGACCCAGCCCACCCCGTCGGCAAACGACGATTCGAGCGCGCGCATCACCTCGAGCGCGAGACGGGTCTTGCCGACACCGCCGGGGCCGGTGAGCGTCACCAGCCGCGCATCGAGACCGGCAAGTAGCCGACACACCGCGGGGAGCTCTTCCTCGCGCCCGATCAACGGCGTCGGCGGCCGAGGCAGCACGCTCCTTCCATCGGCCGCAGCGCGTCCGGTAAACAGCCGCTCTGTGTCGTGACCGGGACGCCGGCTCGCCTGCAGCTCCGGAGCGTGCTCGAGGATCTGCATCTGAAGCTCCTCAAGCACGGGGCCTGGTTCTAACCCGAGCTCATCTGCAAGGTGGACACGCGCGCGCCGGTAGCTGTCCAGCGCGTCGGCCTGGCGACCGGATCGGTACAGCGCGAGCATCAGCTCGCCGAGGAAGCGCTCGCGCAGCGGATGCTCGTAAACGAGCGCCTCGAGCTCGGCGACCAGTCGCGGCGTGCTCACCGAGCTCGAGCTCCGCGTCGACGCACTCCTCGAGGGCAGTCAAGCGTGATTCCTCCAGCCGCGCGATCTCCGGTTGCGCGAACGACTCGTACGCGAAATCAGCCAGCGGTGGACCCCGCCACAGCCCGAGCGCCTCACGCAGTCGCGCGGCGCCACTTCGGGCATCACCCTCCTGCAAGGCGCGACGCGCGTCCACGACGAGCGACTCGAAATGGTCCAGGTCAGTCTGGTCGGGCTTGGTTGTCAGCAAGTAGCCGTGCCCGTGCGTGACCAACAGCCCGTCACCGAGCACCTTGCGCAGATTCGAGACATAGCCCTGGACGATCTTTATCGCGCTCGCGGGCGCCTGCTCCCCCCAGAGCTCATCGATCAGGCGCTCCGACGAGACCGGCTC
This sequence comes from uncultured Solirubrobacterales bacterium, assembly GCA_963810015.1. Taxonomy (GTDB): domain Bacteria; phylum Actinomycetota; class Thermoleophilia; order Solirubrobacterales; family Solirubrobacteraceae; genus Palsa-465. Next base: position 2,689 of record CAWEMC010000016.1, on the reverse strand, counting down.
GCCGCGATGCACCAGCAGCACCGCCAACAGCGCACGCTGCCTAGGGCTCCCCAACGCCAGCGAGCGGTCGCCTTCGACCACCTCAAACGACCCGAGGACGCGGAACTCGATCACCGTCTAGGCCCCGTGGTCAACGCTACCACCGCCCCCTAATCCCTCACGACCCAGCCTCCCTCAAAGCAGCACTTACCAACCGTAGACCGCCATCGACCGCTTCTCGACCAGCGCCCCTCATGGTCTCCCCAATCGGATCGCACACCGCGATCGACCAACGAGGAGGAGCCCATGACCACCACCCACCGCCTTGCCACGACGGCTTTGCTCATCCTGTCGCTCGCGGCCGCCGGCACGCCCGCAGCATCCGCCATGCCCGCCCGCGGGGAGCCAGCGGTCACAGCCAAACCGGCATCAGCGGCCATCTACAGTCGTCAAGACAAGTCGACGATTCCCGCCACCGCGTCCCCGACGGCGGCTGGCCCCGCCACGAACGACGGATCCCCGAGCACGCCAACGACCTCCGGCCCACGCTCAGAGGTCGTGTCCGGCGGCGGATACGGCTCCGGCACCGCCGCTCCCACCATCGTCCGCGTCGTTGACGGCAACAGCGGCTTTGATTGGGCCGACGCCGCGATCGGCGCCGCCGCCGGGATCGTGCTCTCGATGCTCGGGCTAGGCGGAGCACACGGCGTCTCCCAATACCGCACTCGCCACACCGCAGCCCTCAGCGGCTGACCAACACAGACAGGCCCACACCAGGTCACCTCATGCCCGCCCTCCGAGGCCCTCCGGACGCCCCGAGCAAACTCCGGAGGGCACCTGGGACCGCCGGTGTCACGCTCAGCGTACTCCTCGCCGTCGGCGTCGCCGCGCTCTTCCTCACCCTGCTGAGGCCGGCCCACACCGGTCACTCGGACCCGTCAGACATCTACCGCGTCGGCACCAACCCCTGGTCCGCCACGGCGATGGTGGCACCAAACCACGGTTCTACGCCAGCCGGGGTGAACCCGGCGCCTCCCGCTACGTCTGCCCACGAGACACACCGTCGCGTCAGAGAGCCACACATTTCGTCGCGCCGCGCGCCACGTTACACCGCACGACGAGCAGTCTGGCGTCTGCGACGGGTCGTCGACGCGGCTGCAAAGCACGCGTCCAGGGCCGGGCCCGCGACGAGCGCTGGCTCGGCCCGTAGTCGCAGAGCTCACGATGCCTATGGCGACAACTCGATCGCCGGGTGCCAGGCCTGATCCCGCTCGAGTTGAACGGCACGACGTGCGTGCGCCACTCGCGGGCCTCGTGCGGTGCATCCGGCGAGTCATCCTCCAGTGCGCCGACGGCGAGTATCAGCGTGGAACGCTAGGTCTGCGGCACAACGACGGGCGGTGCCAGGACCGACGGCATCACCGGCGGTGCCGCGACGGCGCGACGGCGGTTGGCGATGCTGTCGGTGGCCGCCCAAGCGGCGAAGATGAGCGAGCCGATGATGCCGGTGAGTGTCACCAGCACGCCGGCGGCGGCGGCGGCGGCGACACCGTGCGCGCCGAGGATGAGGACGGTGGCCGCCGGCCCGGTGCTCGGGCCGATCGGCAGCTGGCCGACGGTGAACATGACGATCAGCAGCGCCATCGAGTCGAAGATCGAGACGTGCACGCCGACCGCGTGGAGCATCAGCCAGTTGCGCAGCACCTGGGCGCACACCGCCAGCAGGGCGAACGTGATCAGGCGGCCACGGCTCTGCATGCGCAGGACGGCGAGCCCGGCCCCAAGCCCGGTGCGGTACCGGTCTGAGACGCGTCTCAGCAAAGCGACGAGACCGACCATCAGCATGATGATGATCGCCGGCACCCACAGCGGGACGCCGAGCGGCGCGACCAGCGTGAACGAGAACAGCGCCACGAGCGCCAACTCGACCGTGATGATCGGCACCTCGGCGGCCACCAGCGCCGGCGCCCGCGGCGTCGTCAGCGGCGCGGCCCGGCGCACCGACGCGATCCGTACCGCCATCCCAACCGAGCCGTTGACGATACTTGCGACGCAGCCGAACGCGGCCGAGCGAAACAGCACCCGGCGGCCGACCGTGCCGCCGGCGGCCCGCACGCAGATCGCCCACGCCTCGGTGCGGGTCAGCAGCGCGCCGATCTGGAGCAGCACCGAGAGCCCCACGAGCGTGAGTGGGGCCGTCCGCAGGGCCGCGCTGAACTGCGAACCATGCCCGGCGAGCACGTAGACCAGCAGGGCGGCGACGGCGACGGCTCCGCCGACGCTGACCGCGATCCGGCGGCGCATCGAGGAGACGCGAAAGTCACGCTCGACGGCGTCATCACAAGCGGGGTCCGGCGGGTGCAGCTCAAGGGTCACTCGGGCGGCCTACGCGGTCGTGGTTCTCAAGATGATGTGGCGACTGAGCGCATCACGCGTCAGGCCTCTGCTCCCGATTAACGACCGTACCAGCGGCTGACTAAAGCGCGGCTGTACGGCGTCCGGACGCCTAACACGATCGAAAGCTGCAGTGGAGCGGGCGCAAGGGGTCTCCCGCCCCATTCGCGGAAGCGCTCCCGTCCCATGGACGTTCGTTTTCGTCCGCCGATCCGATCGGCCACCGACGACCGCTCAGGCGACGTTGCTATGGCCCGGAGCCGTCTCTTACCACGCGATCCTGCGCGCCATCCGCCGCAGAAAATGCCTACTAATC
>CAWEMC010000015.1:0-423764 GCA_963810015.1 uncultured Solirubrobacterales bacterium | reverse complement strand
CCGAGGCGGCCGGGCGCTGCGCCGACCGCGCGGTGCAGGCGTTCGGCGGCCGCGGCTACATGCGCGGCTACGTCGCCGAGCGCTTCAACCGCGAGCTCCGGGTCGATCGGATCTGGGAGGGCACGAGTGAGGTTCAGCGGCTGATCATCTCTCGCGCGCTCGAGCGCCGCGGCGTCGAGGCGACGATCCATTGAGCGCCATCGAGACGGGGGCGGCCGTGGACCTGGGGCGCCTCATGCATCCGCGCTCGATCGCGGTCGTCGGCGCGACCGACCGGCCCGGGAGCTACGCCGCGCAGTCGCTGCTCAACCTGAAGACGATCGGTTTCGAGGGGGAGGCGTGGGGTGTCAATCCGAGCCGTGACGAGGTCCTCGGCCACCCGTGTGTGCCGAGCATCGCCGAGCTGCCGGTCGCGGTCGATGCGCTCGTGGTGGCAATCCCGGCGGCCGGCATCCCCGAGGTGATCGACCAGGCCGGGGCTCGCGGATGCGGCGGCGCGGTCGTGATCGGCGCCGGCTTCGGCGAGGTCGCCGGGGGCGTGGAGCTGGGCGATCGGCTCGTCGCGGCGGCGGCGCGGCACGGCCTGCCGGTGTGCGGGCCCAACTGCAACGGGATCGCCGCACCGGCGACCCGGATTGCGCTCTGGGGCGACGCGCTCGCGCCGGCGGACGCCGGGCCGGTGGCGCTCGTGTCCCAGAGTGGGAACGTCGCTGTCAACGCGCTGGCCACGCGTCGCGGGCTTCGGTTCCACACCGTGATCTCGAGCGGCAACCAGGCCGTGCTCGGTGCCGCCGACTATCTCGAGTTCCTCGCCACCGAGGAGGGGATCGGCGCGGTCGCGCTGTACCTCGAGGACGACGGCGGGCCGAGGTTCTGCGAGGGGCTGGTGGCGTGCGCCGAGGCCGACGTCCCGGTCGTCGTGTTGAAGGTCGGACGGTCGCGCGCCGGCGCCCGGGCTGCGGCCGCACACAGCGCGGCGCTGGCCGGCGACCAGCGGGTATTCCAGAGCCTGGTCAGGGAGGCGGGCGCGGTTTGGGCGGACGACGTCCACGACCTGCTCGAGCTCGCCAAGACGATCGCCGTGTCCCGGCGACGGCCCGCGGCGGCGCGCGGGAGACGGCGTCGCGATCATGACCTGCTCGGGCGGCGACTCAGCCCAGGGCGCCGACGAGGCCGAGCGGATCGGACTCGAGCTGCCGCCGCTCGCCCCGGCGACCGAGCAGCGGCTGCGGGAGCTGCTCCCGTCGACCGCGACGGTGGCCAATCCGCTCGACTACACGGCGGTGATCTGGGGCGATCGCGAGGCGCTCGCGGAGCTGGTCAGAGCGCTTGGCGAGGATCCGGCGATCGGCGGCGTGCTCGTCTTCTACGACCAACCGTATGGCCTGACCGGCGCCTCCGAGGAGTCGTGGCGGGCGGTCCGCGAGGGCATCATCGCCGGGGCCGCGCGCAGTCCGGTCCCGACGCTCGTCTCATCGACGCTGCCCGAGCTGCTCGACGACGAGTCCGCGTGGGAGTTCGCGCGCGCCGGCGTCGCCGCCGCGGCCGGGCTGCGGACCGGTATCCGCTGCGCCGCCGAGCGCTGCGCGACGACGGCCGATCCCGATCGCTTGAGAGAGATTGCCGCGCTGGCCCGGACCGTGTGCGAGCGCGGCGACGGCCGGTGGCTGGCCGAGCACGAGGCCAAGGAGCTTCTGCGGGCCCATGGAATCGCGGTGCCCGGCGGGCGAGTCGTCTCCGGCGAGGACGACGCCGTGGTGGCGCTCCGGGAGCTGGGCGGGGACGTGGCACTGAAACTGAGCTCGGCCGCGGTGCAGCACAAGTCCGAGCTCGGTGGCGTCGCGCTCGGGCTGCACTCGGCTGAGGAGGTACGGGCCGCCTACCGCCCGCTTGCCGAACTCGCGGCGGCGCACGACGGCCGTGTGCTCGCCGAGCGGATGGCTCCATCCGGGGCCGAGCTGATGATCGCGGTCCGCACCGATGCGATCGTGCCCGCGTTGGTGCTGGCGCTCGGCGGGATCTGGACCGAGCTGCTCGACGACGTCGCGATCGTGCCGCTGCCGGCCGACGCGGCACGGATTGAGTTTGCGCTGCGTTCGCTGCGGGGCGCGCCCCTGTTGCTCGGTGGGCGCGGTGGCGAGTCCGTCGACATTGGGGCCGCCGCGAGGCTGGCCGCGGACCTGGCGACGCTGGTGATCGAGCATGGTTTGGCAGAGGTCGAGTGCAACCCCGTGCTCGTGGGGCCGCCCGGCCAGGGCGCGGTCGCGGTTGACGCGGTTGTGCGAGTGAGCAGCTGATGCACGACGTGGTGATCGTGGGCGGCGGGTTCGCTGGCGTCACGGCGGCACGCGAGTGCGCGCTGCGCGGACGAAAGACCGTGCTGCTCGAGGGCCGCGAACGGCTCGGCGGACGGACCTGGAGCACGGACTGGGCCGGCACCCAGATCGAGCTCGGCGGCGCCTGGGTGCACTGGCATCAGCCGCACTCCTTCTCCGAGCTGACCCGCGCCGGACTGCCCGTGCGTCTCGGACGCGACGCCGAACGCGCGAGCTGGTACGTCGGTGCGCAGCGGCGCTCGGGCACGATCGCCGAGCGCGACGAGATCGCCCGCCGCGGCTGGGACGCGTTCGTCGATGGCGTCACCGAGGCGCTTCCCCTCCCGCACGCCCCGCTCCATGCGCTGCCCGAGCTCGCGCGCTTTGACCGGCTGACGATCGCGGAGCGGCTCGATCAGCTCGAGCTCGACGACGAGGAACGCGACGTGCTCAGCGCCGAGCTCGAATCTCTCGCGCACGCACCGCTTGACCAGGCCGGCGCAGTATCGGTCCTGCGCTGGCACGCGCTGTCGGGCTACAGCCTCGCGCTGACGCAGGAGACCGGCGGCCGGGCGACGATCGTGGGCGGCACCGGCGCCCTACTCGACGCGATCGCGAGTGCGGCGCCATTTGACGTCCGGCTCGGCTCGCCCGTCGCTGGGATCGCCGCACGCGACGGGCGCGTGGAGGTCAGCACCCGCGACGGCCGGGGATATGCGGCGCGCGCGGCGGTCGTCACGGTGCCGCTGAACGCGCTCGGGGCGATCGAGTTCACGCCCGAGCTCGCCGAGGACAAGCGCCGCGCGATCGCGCTCGGTCAGGCTTCGCGCGGGATCAAGGTGATGATTCGTGCCCGCGGCGAGCCGTCGATGCAGAACGCGATCAGGCCCGGTCACCCGTTCGGCTATCTCGACACCGAGGAGCTGTTCGACGACGGCACGCAGCTGCTGATCGGCTTCGGACCCGACGCGGAGAACTGCGATGTCTCGGAGCTGGAGGCTGTGCAGCGTGACGTGGACACGATCCTTCCGGGCTACGAGGCGCTCGAGGCGACGGCCCACGACTGGCTTGCCGACGAGTTCTCGCGCGGCACGTGGGCGATCCACCGGCCCGGCTGGTACGAGCACTACCACGCGGCGATGCGCCGGCCCGAGGGCCACGTGCTGTTCGCCGGCTCGGACCTCGCCGACGGTTGGGCCGGGTTCATCGACGGCGCGATCGAGTCGGGGCTGCGCGCCGGGATCCGCGCGTCTTCGCTGAGTTCGTGAACAGACCCGCTTCGAGCGCGTCCGCGAGTAGCGTCAGCTCGGGCCGGCCGATCTGTTCCGCGAACAGGTAGGGAAGCTCGACCAGCTCGAGTCCGAGACCGTCGCTGAGCCGGTCGCGCTGTTCGCGCTGCGCGAGGCCGCGCGCGTGCTCGGAGAGCGCGGCGTTGACCGCGCCGCGACCCAGTTTTGAGCGCGTGCGCTTCAGCGCCCTGACGAGCTCCTCGACCTCGTCCTCGTCGAACCGCGCCGGGTAGACGGCGTTGACGATCACGGCGCTGAGGACGAGTCCGTCTTCGTTGATGGCCTCGTGGAGCGCGAGGGTCTCGTTGACCGGCATCTCCTCCGCGGTCGCCACCGCGACCACGGCGGTGAACTCCGGGTCCGCGATCGTCGCCGCGATCGTCCGTCCCTGATGGGCGATCGGCCCCACCCGCGCGATCTCGGCGAACGTCCTCGGCGTGCGCAGGATGCCCACGCCGTGCCCGGTGGCGGGCGCGTCCACGATCACGAGGTCGTAGGGAGCGGCGCCGTGGGTCCGGCGTTCCAGCTGCGCGAGCTCCCAGACCTTGCCCATGCTGAGGAGCTCGCGCATCCCGGGGGTCGCCATCGCGAACGCGTGGAACAGGCGACTTGAACCGAGCGCCTGCCCGAGCTTTCCTGTCTTGACGCGCAGGTACTCCTCCATGGCGTGCTGGGGATCGATCGAGATCGTGAACAGGCGAGGGGCGATCTGGAGCTCCTGAAACTGGTTGCCCTGTTGATCGAAGGCGCGCTGCACGCGCTCCTGGTTCCCGAGCTCGGCGACGATCGTGCGCAGGCCACGGCGCGCCGCCAGCAGGCCGATCGCCGTGGCGACGGTCGACTTGCCGACGCCGCCTTTGCCGGTGACGAAGATCAGGCGATGGTCGAAGAGGGCGGGCACGGTGGCGGAAGATAGTGGCGAGGGGATCCAGTGGCGCCACGGGTCCTTGGGGGAGGTTGTCCGATAAGGGTCGCTATACGACGCTTTTTGAGCAGCCTCGCCGTCTGCGCCGGCGTGCGCGCCCCGCCACCGCGGAGGATTCTGCTCCGCGCCTGCGAATACAGGCGCGTATGAGTTCCCCGGAGCATCGGAGACGCCCGTGACCCCCAAGGTGATCGCGTTCGCCAACCAGAAGGGTGGCGTCGCCAAGACCACGACCACGCTAAATCTCGCCGTGGCCTTCGCCGAGGAGGGCCATCGCGTTCTGTGCTGCGACATGGACCCGCAGGGAAACCTGACGATGTCGCAGGGGATCGATCCAGACACGCTCGAGAAGTCGATGTACGACGTGCTCGTCCACCACATCTCGATCCGCGAGGTGATCCGCAAGCGCGAGATCGATGTCGCCGCCGCATCGATCGACCTCGCCGGAGCCGAGATCGCGATGTCGACGATGATCGGGAGGGAGCGCTCGCTCCAGAAGGCGCTGAAGGAGGTCGACGAGGACTACGACTTCGTCTTCGTCGACACGCCGCCGAGCCTCGGGTTGCTCACCATCAACGCGCTGACAGCCGCCGACAAAGTGATCGTCCCCGTCCAATGCGAGTATCTGTCGATGCGCGGTTTGATCCAGCTCCAGAACACGCTGGCGATGATCCGCGAGAACCTGAACCCGGACGTGGACATCGAGGGGATCCTGCCGACGCTGGTCGACTCGCGGACGCTCCACGCCAAGGAGGCGATCGAGTTGTTAGAGGAGAACTTTGGCGACCGCGTATTCGCGTCAAGAATCCGCAAGACCGTACGTTTTGCGGAGGCACCTGTGAAAGGCATGTCAGTCCTGAAGTACGATCCGGACGGTATCGCCGCGCACTCCTACAGGCAGCTCGCGAAGGAGGTCCTCTCAAATGCCAAACGGTAAGCGCGCAAGCATGCGTGAGGGCCCGCTGGCTGCTCTTTTCCGCAAGACCGCAGAGGACACCAAGACGCCTGAGGAGCAGACGCGCCAGCCGGAGACTCCGCCACCGGCGGCTCAGCAGCCGCCACCGGGGCAACCCGACACGCGACCGCTGGCGCCCGAGGACTATCGAGCGGGCCAGGGCCCGCCGGAGCCCGAGGTCGAGGAGCGGCACGTGCCGAGCCCCCAGGAGCGGCTGCGCCACGCGTTCTCCGCCGACATTCCGCAGAGCCTGATGGACCCGCCGGCGAGGCGCACGCCTTCGCCCTCGCAGCGCGGCACCGACGACGTCTACGCCCGTCCGGAGCGAGCCAGCGATGCCTTTGCTCCTCCCGTGCCGGTCGGAGGACCCGTGCTGCGAGTGGTCGGCGTCGGTGGCGCCGGCGTGAACGCCGTCAACCGGATGGTCGAGGCGGAGATCGAGGGCGTCGAGTTCCTGGCGATCAACACCGACCTGCAGTCGCTTCAGCAGTGCGCCGCCCACGAGACGCTGCACATCGGCGACTCGCTCACGCGCGGGCTCGGCTCGGGGTCCAACCCCGACCTCGGCCGCCAGGCGGCCCGCGAGGAGTACGACCGGATCAAGGCGCTGCTGCGCGGCTCGGACATGGTCTTCATCGCCGCCGGCGCCGGTGGCGGCACCGGGACGGGGGCAGCGCCGGTCGTCGCTCAGATCGCGCGCGAGATCGGGGCCCTGACGGTCGGCATCGTCACCCGCCCGTTCCAGTTCGAAGGGACCCGCCGGCGCGAGCAGGCGGAAGCCGGGATCGCGGCGCTCGCCGAAGAGGTCGACACGCTGATCGTCGTTCCGAACAACCGGCTGCTGTCGGTGCTGGATCGCAACGTCTCGATGGTCGACGCGTTCCGCGTGGCCGACGACGTGCTCCGCCAGGGAGTCCAGGGCGTGTCCGACCTGGTGACGCTCCCGGGGCTGATCAACCTCGACTTCGCGGACGTGCGGACGATCATGGCCGACGCGGGCAACGCGCTGCTTGGCATCGGGATGGGAACCGGCGATCGGCGCGCCATCGACGCCGCTGAGCAGGCCGTGGCCTCGCCGCTGCTCGAGACGAGCATGGAGGGAGCCCGCTCGATCCTGCTCTCGATCACCGGCGGAAACGACCTCTCGCTGTGGGAGGTCAACGAGTCCGCCAAGGCGGTCGCGGAGGCCGCACACCCGGACGCCAACATCATCTTCGGCGCGATGCTCGACGAGAAGCTCGACGACCAGGTGTGGGTGACGGTGGTCGCGACGGGCTTCGGCAACGGCCGCCCGCCCCGGCGCGGGGCCGAGCGTCCCGGACTGCGTGAGCGCGAAGTGGCGGAGGCGAGGCCGGCGCTCCGGGAGCCGAACGGCGAGCCGCGCGTGAGCCGCGTGCGGCGCCCCGCGGTCGAGCTCGACGTTCCAGAGTTCATTCCCCGGCGCTGACGGTCTATAACCTGCGCCTGGCGGCGTCCTCGGTCGCTCGCGTGCGGAGCACGCCACGCTCCCTGCGTCCTTGCCATGCTTGGTTCTAGCCCGTCAAGGCCCGGCGCTTCGAAGCCCCAGCTCGGCGTCGTCGCCGCCGGTCATCCGATCACCGCTCGGACCGGGGCCGATGTGCTGCGCCAGGGCGGCAACGCGGTCGACGCGGCGATCGCCGCCATGCTGGCGTCGTTCGCGTGCGAGCCGCTGCTCAACGCGCTCGGCGCGGGTGGGTACATGCTGGTCGCCGAGCCGGGAAGCGATCCCGTGCTGTTGGACTTCTTCGTGGAAGCCCCGGGCCGCGGCGGCGATCCATCGAGCCGGGCCGACCTCGTACCGATCAACGTTTCGTTCGGCGACGCGGTCCAGATCTTCAACATCGGCGCGGCGTCGGTCGGTACCTATGGGCTGCCGCTCGGGCTGACCGAGGCTTCGCGACGGTTCGGGCGGATCCCGCTGGTCGAGCTCGTCAAGCCGGCGACGAGGCTCGCCCGCGACGGGGTCGAGCTGAACGCGCAGCAGGCCTACGTGATCGAGATCCTCGCCGGGATCGTGACCTCGACCCCCGAGGCGGGGGCCCTGTTCGCGCCCGCCGGCCAGCTCGTTGGCGCCGGCGACGTGCTCCGCCAGCCAGAGCTCGCCGACGCGCTCGAGCGGCTGGGGGCCGAGGGCGCAGAGCCGTTCTACACCGGGGATGTCGCCGCGGCGATCGTAAGCTGGCTGTCGGACCGGGGCGGGTTGCTCACTGCGCAGGACCTGGCGGCCTACGAGGTCGTCGATCGCTCGCCGGTGCGCGTCTCCTACCGGGGCCGCGAGGTCCTCACAAACCCCCCGCCCTCCGCGGGCGGGATCCTGATCGCACGCGCGCTCGACAGGCTCGACGAGCAGTCCGGCCCGCCCGACCTCCAGCGGATCGTGGAGGTGATGGAGGAGACGCAGGCCGCCCGAACCCCGGAGTTCCTCGACGGCCTCGACAATCCGCTGTTCGTGGACGCGTTTCTCCGCGGGCCGCTCGGGTCGACGACGCACATCGCCGTCATCGACGCCGACGGCTGGGCCTGCTCGGTCACGTGCTCCGATGGATCGTGCTCGGGCGTGATCGTGCCCGGCACGGGCGTCCACCTCAACAACATGCTCGGTGAACAGGACCTCAATCCGCTCGGCTTTCACCGCTTCCCGCCGGGCCGACGCCTGCCGAGCATGATGGCGCCGACGATCGTGCTCCGGGATGGCGCCCCCGAGCTCGTGCTCGGCAGCGCCGGCTCGAACCGGATCCGCTCGGCGATCCTTCAGACGATCATCCGCGTCGTCGATGAGGGCCTGCGGGCGGGCGAAGCGGTGAAGGCGCCGCGAGTCCATTTCGAGGCCGGGGTCGTCTACGCCGAGCCCGGGATTGATACCGAGGGGCTGGAGGAGGCCGGGAGGACGATCGGCCGCTTCCGCGAGCTCAACCTCTTCTTCGGCGGTGTGCAGGCCGCGGAGCGCGATCGGGACGGCGAGTTCTGGGGCGGCGGTGACCCCCGGCGTGGCGGCGACGCGATCGTGGTGCAATCAACCGTGTGAGGAGATCGACCCAGCTCGTAATAACGGCGGCGCTCGCGCTCCTGCTCGCGGGCTGCGGATTGGAGATCCAAGAGCCAGATCTGTTCCTGCTCACCCGCACCGGCGAGGGCAAGACGCTGACGCTGCTCGTCAACGACTCGGGCACGATCAGCTGCAACGGTGCCAAGACCAAGATGCTGGCCGACCCGCTGCTGATCCAGGCGCGCGATCTGGCGCAGAATCTGAACGGCGACGCCACGGCCAAGTTGAACATCGCCCGGACGGCGAACAGCGTCGACTTCTACACGATCAAGCTCGCCGGCGGGACGATCCGGTTTCCCGACACCGCCGGCGCGCGCCATCAGGAACTCGCCCAGGCCGAGCTTTTCACCGTCCAGACCGCGCAGCAGGCGTGCGGCCTGTCCGGATAGCGGCGTTTCCGGTGAGAAAGCACTCATGCAAGGGCGGACCCCCTTAGTGCGTTCTTAGGGGCGGAGGTACCCTGAGCGACCGTGCTTACCCTTGCATCCAGCCTGATTACAACCTGGCAGGCCATCGTCCTTGGGACGCTCCAAGGCGTCTCCGAGCTGTTCCCGGTCTCGAGCCTCGGCCACACCGTGCTGTTCCCGAAGCTGTTCGGGTGGAGCAACATCGTCGCCTGGCAATCGCAGACCGAGTCGCCGTGGCTGGCGTTCATCGTGATGCTCCATGTCGGCAGCGCGATCGGCCTGCTGATCTACTTCTGGAAGGACTGGGTGCTGATCATCAAGGCTTTCTTCGCGACGCTGCGCAAGCGCCGCGCCGATACGCCGATGGAGCGCTTGGCGTGGTTGATCATCGTTGCCTGCATCCCGACGGGAATCCTCGGCATCCTGCTCGAGCACACCGCTCGCACGGCCACGGCCAAACCCGAGGTGGCGGCAATCTTCCTCATGATCAACGGGCTGATCCTGCTCGGCGCGGAGTGGCTTCGCCGCCAGCAGGAGGTGAAGGCCCTTGCGGCCCGAGAGGGGATGAACGAGTACGGCGGCCGCAAGCTCGACACGCTCGAGTACAAGGAGGCCGGGATGATCGGCGTGGCGCAGTCGGCGGGCCTGATCGCGGGGATCAGCCGCGACGGCATGTGCATGGCGGCCGGGCTCGCGCGCGGGCTCGATAACTACGACGCCGGCCGCTTCGGCTTCCTGCTCGCGACCCCGATCATCCTCGCCGCTGGCATCTTCAAGGTCGGTGACCTGCTCGGCCCCAACGGCAATGGGATCCGTGGCGAAGCCGTCGTCGCGGCGGTCGCCGCGGCGATCGCCGCGATCATCTGCGTCCATTTCCTGCTGCGCTACTTCAAGCGAGGCAACCTGATCCCGTTCGGGATCTACTGCCTCGTCTTCGGTGGCGCGATGGTGATCTACAACGCCTGAGCCCCGGGCGCTCAGCCGAACCGGACCTTGCCGTTGGACCGCGCCCGCGCCTGCGCGCGGTCGACGAAGTCGAGTCGTTTGATCGCGGCGCGGAACAGACGCGTGACGAGCCTCAGGCGGGCGTTCTCAGAGCGCAGGTCGAGCAGTCCCTGCTTGGCGTCCAGGCCGAAGTCGACCGTCGCGGCCATCGCGTAGGCGCCCATCGCACCGAGCTCCTTCTTGTCGGGATCGCGGTCGGTGGCGCGCTGGACGAGGTCTGCGTAAGCCTCGTGTGCGGCTCCCAGGAGCTCACCATCGATGTCCTCCGCACGGTCCTCGATGAACTCGACCACGCCGGCCGGATACGGGAGCTGACTCTGGCGCTCGACGACGCGGAAGGGCCGCGTTCCGCGCGCCAGGAGGTTCATCTGTCCGTCTTCGAGGCGCTCGAGCACCCGATCGATCTCGCAGGCACAGCCGATCTCCCGCAGCCCGTCCTCCGAGAGCCAGACGATCCCGAACTCCTTCTCGTCGCGCAGGCACTCGTTCATCATCGTCTTGTAGCGCTCCTCGAAGATGTGCAGCGGGATCAACTCGCCCGGCACCGCGACCAGCGCGAGCGGGAAGAGCGGAAAGTCGCGCGTGAGCCTGTCCGGCATCACGTCGGAGTCTACGAGCGTTGCCCGCCCGAGTCTGAGCTAGGGCCGCCGAGCGGTGATCAGCAGGTTGTAGAAGATCGCGGGTGGAAGCAACGGCTCGAACACGCGCTCGTCGAGTTGCTGGAGGACCAGGTAGCCGTGGAACGCGTACTGCCGCCACAGCATCGGGACGCCCTCGGGGTCGGCGCTCGCCTCGAGCGCACGGTTGAACCACCCGAACCAATTGGCGACGAGCTCCTCGCCGCGGACGCGCACATCGGCGAAGCCGGCGCGCCGCGCGTGACCGGCGAGGTCGCCCGGCGAGAACGCGTGGATGTCCACGCACCGCTCGAGCTCATGGTCGACGCCGTCGGCGGTCCCGGGAGCGGCCGGGGGTGGAGCGGCGCCGGCGCGCAGCAGCGCCCGCCAGGCTGGAGCGAGCCGCTGCGCCCCCGCCTTCGGGATTGCGGCGAGACGGTCGCCGAAGCGCGACGGCTCGCCGGCGAAGACGATCCGCCCGCCCGGAGCCAGCACGCGGTGGAACTCGGCGAACGCGCGCTCCAGATCGGGGAGGTGGTGCAGCACCGCGTGGCCGAGCACCAGGTCAAAGCTCGCTTCTGCGAACGGGAGCGACTCCGCGTCGGCGCGGGCCGTCCGGACGCGGAGGCCGAGCCGATCGGCGTTGACCGCGAGCGTGGTCAGCATCCCCGGCGAGATGTCGGTGCACGTCGCCTCCTGGACGACGCCCGTCTGGAGCATGTTCAGGCTGAAGTAGCCGGTGCCGGCGCCGATCTCGAGCGAACGGCCGTAGCCGCCGTCGAGGGTGGGGCCGAGCAGCTTGCGCAACTTGCCGGTCACCTGCGCCTGTCCGACCTCGCCGAAGTCGATCCCCCACTTGGAGTCGTAGCTCGCCGCAGCGACGTCGTGGTAGCGCGTGTTGACGTCGCGGATCTGATCCGCGGAGGGGGTGGCCGTCGCTGCGGGTGCCTCCATGGCGGCCGCCACATTACCCTGTCCACCTGCCAGTGAACGTCTATGTTCAGCAGAACCAGCCTCCCGGCGTTCCGCCGCTCGAGCTGACCGGAGAGCGGACCCTCCCCGACGTCCCCGCCGAGAACTACTGGTTCCGCAGGCACCTCGCCGTCTACGAGTGGATCGCGCGGCAGCTCGCCGGCAAGCGCGTGATCGACTTGGCGTGTGGCGAGGGCTACGGCTCCGAGGTGCTCGCGCGCCGAGCGGGGGAGGTCGTCGGTGTCGATGCCAACCCGGAGGCCCACGAGCATGCACGGCTGCGCTACGTCCGGCCGAACCTTCGTTTCGAGCGGGGACTGGTCGACACGTTCGGCGAGCCGGGCTTCGTCGACGCCGTCGTGTTCCTGCAGACGATCGAGCACGTCGAGGATCCGGTCGCCGTGCTCGAGCATCTGGGGTCACTGCTGGCGCCCGATGGGGTCGCCTACGTCTCGACCCCGAACGTGCTGACGCTCGCTCCGCCGGGTGCCGAGCGGTCGGGCAATCCCTGGCATCTGAAGGAGTACCGCGCCGGCGAGTTCCGGGAGCTGTGCGAGGCCGCATTCGGGCAGGTCGAGCTGCTCGGGCTGTTCCACGCCCGCAAGCTCCGGATCCACGAGCTGGCGCTCCGGTTAGGCTGGGACACGGTCCACGCCAAACTGCGGATGACCCGGCGCTTCTACGACTGGTTCACGCCGGCGATCGCGACCACCGACTTCGCGCTCAGCCCCGATCGGCTCGACCGGGCGCTCGATTTCGTCGCCGTGTGCCGGGCGTGAGCCCAACGGTCGCCGGTTTCAAGATCACGCAACGGCGCGATTGACCGATGGCGCGGTTGGGTCCACGATCAGGTCGGGCTCGAGGGGAGAGCCCAAGGCGGCCGCGGCACCCAGCGCACGTTCCCTCTTTGCGCAAGGAAAGGGTGCTGCGGCCTCCTGGGGAGCACGAGAGCGCACCGCGGGCGGGCGCCGGTGCTCACCCGCTCGATTCGACGATCCGGCGAAGCGTTGTTTCGATCTCCGGGTAGGCCGGGCTGGGGGCGAGTTTGACGGCGCGATCGACGGTGTTGTAATCGATGCGGTAGCGGTACACCGATGGCCAGGGGTGCAGCGATATGCCGCGGTAGATTCGTCCCGTCCTGTAGCTGAAGATCAGGTGGCCGCCCATCTCTCCTCCACCCGGATATGAGGGGGCCAGGATCAGCTCACCCGGATGCCCGGCCCACTGCACGCGACTGATCAGGACCGCGCGTCGCCTGTTGGTGCGTTGCAGGAGCGCGTCGGTCAGTGGTCTGGGTCGTCCGCGTGGGAGCGCGAACCCGAGCGCTGAGGGATCGGTCGTGCCGTAGACGAGTACATGAACGAAATACGGCGGCGGTGGTGTCAACTCCGAGGCCGCAACCACGATTCCGTTTTGGCCGCCGGGAATCGGACGCCCGTAGGTCAAGTAGCTCCACTGGGCAAAGCGGCACTGCTTGCTCGCCAGCGGAACGTTGTTCATGGTAGGGCCGCCGCTGCAGCCAGCGACGACGTTCGCGCGCGCCCCGTCCGAGCCGGAGATTGGCAGCGATCGAGGGCAAGCGGACCGCAGCAGCCAGCCCTGCACACACGCGGCCCAAGCCGAGCGTGGCACCGGACCCATCGAGACAGTCGTATCGACACGCTGGACCTGGTGGTCAGCTTTGGTGGGCGATCGCTCCCCGCCACAGGCGGAGAGCGCGAGGGTGCCCACCAAACACAGCACGGTCACGGCACGAGCGCCACACACGGCACTGATCTTCGCCGATCCGACTGCTGGGTTCACGGCGTGATGATGCGTGTCCCAGCAGAAGAGCGGGTTGCCAGGGCGGCGCGGGTGTGGGACGATCGGGCGGTCGTTTATCTGACGTGAGGCTCAAGGGGCGCGTCCT
The DNA here is from genome assembly GCA_963810015.1 of uncultured Solirubrobacterales bacterium. GTDB lineage: Bacteria > Actinomycetota > Thermoleophilia > Solirubrobacterales > Solirubrobacteraceae > Palsa-465. The sequence goes on along the minus strand of CAWEMC010000015.1, from coordinate 410,303 downwards.
CGCCGGCCGATACACGTCGCTATCCCCGTGAGACGTCCACTCATCGCTATCGGGGCGCTGGTCTGCGTCCTCACCGTCTCCGCCGTGGCGCTGGCGGCGACCCAGCCGCTGGCCCAGGGCAGCGCACGGGGCAAGGTCGTCTACCTCGGCCAGTGGTCGGTGACTATCCAGAAGAACGGCCGGATGGTGGGCGTGATCAACGCCCTGCAACGCTCCGCCGGCGCCTTGGCCGCCCGTGACCTTCCCTACGTGTGGGGCGGTGGACACGGCGAGGCGGCAGTGCCCAGCATCGGCGAGCGCGGCGGGCCAGGGTACAACGGGCGCCGCCGCGGCTTCGACTGCTCGGGGTCGGTCGCCGCCGTGCTAGCCGGGGCCGGGCTGTGGGCCCCCGGCAGCCCGGTCCCCAACGACGCCGGCGTGATCCGCCAGCTGCTTGCCGAGCGCCTGATCGTCAAGGGCGCCGGCCGCGCCCCCAACCAGGTCACCCTCTACGACCGGCCCGGGGTGCATATCTTCATGAACATCAACGGCCGCTTCTTCGGTACCTCCGACGGGGGGGCGGGGGGCAACCGGCGGGGCGGGCCGGGCTGGCTGGACGACGGCGCCCGCGACGTGTACAGCCGCCACTTCAAGGCCTACCACTTTCTCCCCTCGGTTCTCCGCAACCGAACGAGCTACGGGCAGGACTACACGTTCGAGATCGCTGCCGACCCGGCTCTGACCTACGGGGCCGAGCTCGGCGACGTGATCACCGTTGGCTACACCCAGGCCCGGAACGGCGTCACCTCCGCTCGGTCGGTGCTCTACCGGGGCGCCGTGACGACGAGCGGCACGGTCACGGCGATCGCCGAGGACGGTTCCTCGGTGACGATCCAGACTCCGGCCGGCCCGGCCGTGACCCTGGCCACCACCCTCGTGCCCGACCTGATCGACGGGCTCCTCGTCGGCGACACGATCTCGGTCACCTACGCCAAGGACCCGTCCGGTCTGCTCGTGCCTCACGCCCTCACCACGCTGAGCACGCCCGCGCCGCCCACCACGACCCCGACGCCGACTCCGCCGCCGCCAGGCCCGGAGCCGATGGCCGCGGGCTGAGCCGGACCTTGCGCCAACCCCGCGGCGAGCTAGCGATCGTTCTGCACACCCATATGCCCTACGTGGAGGGGTTCGGGACGTGGCCGTTCGGCGAGGAGTGGCTGTGGGAGGCGGTCGCTACCTCGTACCTGCCGCTGCTCGACGTGCTCGACCGGGCGCCGATCACGCTCTCGGTGACGCCCGTGCTGTGCGACCAGCTCGAGGCGCCAGGTGCGATCGACCGCTGCCTGGCGTTCCTCACCGAGATCAGACCCGAGTCCCACCGCCGCGACATCGAGGGATTCCGCCGCGAGGGCGAAACCCAGTTCGTCGCCGAGCTCGAGCGCTCCGCCGCCGACTACGCGGCCGCCGCGGAGCGGCTGCGGGGGCTGCCGGGCGGGCTGCTCGCCGCGCTCGGAGAGCACGTCAGCTGGACGTCGGCGGCCACCCATGCGGTGCTGCCGCTGCTGGCCTCTGACACCGGGATCTCGCTCCAGGTCCAGACCGGGATCGCCTCGCACCGGCGGAGGTTCGGCGACTGGGCGGGAGGTTTCTGGTTACCGGAATGCGCCTACGCGCCGTGGCTCGAGCCGCTGCTCGAGGAGGCAGGGGTGCGGAGCATGTGCGTCGAGTTGACGAGCCGCTTCGCGATCGGCGACGAGCGCCACCTGAGTCCCCTGGCGACGGCGGCCGGTCCGGTGCTGTGGCCGATCGACCGGGCGACGATGGCGCTCGTGTGGAGCGATCGCGGCTACCCGGCGAGCGCCGCGTACCGCAACTACTACGCGCTGAGCACTCACCACCACCGTGTGTGGGGCAACGACGGGAGCCCTTACAACCGCGAGGCGGCCCTCGTCCTCGCCGCCGAGCACGCCCGCGACTTCGTGGCCCGCGCGAGCGAGCGAGTCCGCAGCGGCGGTGTGTGCGTGTGCGCGCTCGACACCGAGCTGCTCGGGCACTGGTGGTACGAGGGCGTCGCGTGGCTGGCGGCCGTGGTCGATGAGGCGGCCCGGCAGGGGCTTGCTCTGGCCCGGCTCGACGATGCACTCGAACGTCACGCCACCGCACCGACCCCGCCCGATCTCGGCGTGAGCAGCTGGGGGGAGGGAGGGGATCTGCGAACGTGGAGCAGCCCCGCCGTCGCCGACCTCGCGTGGGCGGCGCGGTCGGAGGAGCTGAAGCTGCTCGCCCTCGGTCACCGGCCCGGCGACCGTGCACTCCGGGAGATGCTGGCCCTACAGGCGAGCGACTGGGCGTTCATGGTCACGCGAGAGCTGGCGGGCGAGTATCCGCGGGAGCGGGCGCGCGACCACGCCGCCACGCTCGACGCCGCGGTCGACGCCGCGCTCGCCGGGGGCTTGCAACCGGAGACGAAATTGCGGAATCTGGCGCCCGAGCTCGCCGGTTGGGGAGGCTGATCGGCGAGTCACTCCCAGCGGAACGTCCGCGGCGCGCTGCGCATGCGGATGATCCGGGCCGGGATGCCGCCAACGACGGCGTTGTCCGGGACATCGCCGGTGACCACGGCGCTTGTGCCGATCACCGAGTTGTTGCCGACGGCGACGCCGCGGAGCACGCACGCCCCGTAGCCAATCCACACGTTGTGGCCGACATCGACGTTGCGCTTGTAGATGCCCTGCTCGCGGATCGGCCGCTCGACTTCGACCATCCCGTGGTCGAAGTCGATCATCATCACGCGGTCGGCGACGATGCACTCGCGGCCGATCGAGACGTGCTGGAAGGCCGAGATCGTGCACTCTTGCCCGAGCACCGACTTGGCGCCGATCGAGACGTGCCCCTCGTGCGCTCGGATCTTGGTGCCGTGGCCGATCCACGACCACCGTCCGAGCGTGACCGTCGCGTCTCGGCCGATCTCGAACTTCACGTTCGGGCACACGAAGCACAGGCCGTCGGTCTTGAGGCGACCGCGCCAGCGCAGCTTCAGCCACACCCACCGCACCGCCAGGTGAAGGTAACCGGCCGTGAGCATGTGGTTGCGGCGCGCGAACCGCAGGAAGGTCAGCGGGCCGCCGCGCAGTGGTGGCGGCCCCGCGCGGACGAACCGCGGAACGGGCGGAGGTACCAGCGTCTTTTCGATCTGCTGCGTGCCGGCCGTGGCCACGCCGGGATCGTAACTAGCCGACGCCGATCGGACCGTGCAGCGGTCCGAGCAGCGACGGCGCCGGTCGCCCCTGGCATGATTGCTCGTCCTCGTGGCGGACACTGATCAGACCCTCGCGCAACGGCTCCTGGACGGCGACAAGCGGGCGCTCGCCCGCGCCATCACGCTCGTCGAGAACGACGATCCGGAGGGCTGGGAGCTGGTGCGCGAGGTCTATCCCCATACCGGCAAGGCCGCGGTCGTCGGATTCACCGGGCCTCCGGGCGTCGGCAAGTCGACACTGCTCGCGGCGCTGACCAAGGTCGAGCGAGAGCGCGGCCAGACGGTCGCGGTGCTCTCGATCGACCCGTCCTCGCCGTTCACGAAGGGAGCGCTGCTCGGCGACCGAATCCGGCTCAGCGACCACTTCCTGGACCCGGGCGTGTTCATACGTTCGATGGCGAATCGCGGCGCGCTCGGAGGACTGAGCGAGGCGACGCTCCAGGCGGCGTTGCTGATGGACGCCTCGGGCCGCGACGTGGTCCTGCTCGAGACGGTCGGCGTCGGCCAGGCGGAGGTCGACATCATCGACCACGCCGACACCGTGGTGCTGGTGCTGATGCCGGGCTCGGGTGATTCGATCCAGGCCCTCAAGGCCGGAGTGATGGAGATCCCCGACGTGATCGTCGTCAACAAGGCCGACCACCCGCTGACGGACACGATGATCCGCGAGATCAAGGGCGTGCTGGCGCTCGGGCCGCGCGGCGGGTGGCAGGTGCCGATCGTCAGGACCGAGGCGGTCCGCGGTGAGGGAACCGAGGAGCTCGTCGACCGGCTCGCCGAGCACCGGGCTTACATCGAGGCCGAGGGGACGCTCTCCGAGCGACGCAAGCGCAACCTCATGAACGAGGTGCTCGCGATCGCCACGTTCCGGATGCGCCGCGAGCTCGAGGATTCGATCCGCGGGGACCCGGACGTCCAGGAGCTGCTCGACCGCGTCGTCGCCCGCGAGCTCGATCCGGCGAGCGCCGCGACCCGGATCCTCGAGGAGCGGGTCAGCCAGTGATCCCATGTCCGCCGCGCTGACCGCACCGTTCGCCGTCGCGGCCGTCGTCTTGTGCGCCGCCGGGCTGGCGAAGCTACGAGCGCCGAACGGGGCGGTGCGAGCCCTCATGGTCACCGGCCTCTCCGCCAACGCGGCCTTGGTGCGAGCGCTCGCGGTCGGGGAGGTGGCGATCGGCGGCTTCGCGCTCGTGCGCCCGTCGCCGTGGCTGGCCGGCGCCGTCGCGGGGCTGTACGCGAGTTTCTGCGCGCTTTCGCTCGCGCTCGCCCGCCGGCGAGCGGGATGCGGGTGCTTCGGCGAGGGCGACGCGCCCGCGTCCGTGCTGCAATCGCTGCTGAGCGGGGCGCTGTGCCTGGTCGCCGTGGCGGCGGCTTTAGCGCCCGCGCACGGGATCGGGTGGGTGCTCGACGCCGGCGCCGGACAGGCCGGTGCTCTGATTGTCGGGATCGGCGGGGCCGCGTACGCGACGGTCATCGCCTACACGGTGTTGCCGCAGGCCTGGTCTGCCTGGAGCGGACCGTGAGGGTTAGCGAACGGATCGCCACCGCGGTGGGCGCAGCGCTGGAGCGCCGGATCTCGCGGCGGAACGCCGTGGCCCGGGCCGCGGTCGCGGGGTCGGCGTTCGCGGTGGCGCCGCTGCGCTATCTGCTCAGGCCCGGCACGGCGTGGGCGGTGATCAGGCCGGGGGAGTGCGGCTCGGGGCTGTGCACGGACGGTTACACCGCTTTCTGCTGCGAGCTCGAGCACGGCCACAACCGCTGCCCGGCCGGGACCTACGTCGCCGGGTGGTGGAAGTGCACCGACTATCGAGGTCACGGCGTGTGCGAGAAGGAGGGGGTCCGTTACTACCTCGACTGCAACCGGATCCCCGGCCAAGTTTTCCCCGGCGGATGCCAGTGCGCGAAGGGCGACTGCGAGAACCGGCGCGTGGACTGCAACCACTTCCGCTACGGGCAGTGCAACACCCAGGTCGATGGGATCACCGAGGTCGTCTGCCGGTTGGTGATCTGCCAGCACCCGGCGGGCGCCCAGCTCGGCTGCAACGACACGCTGATGATCGACAACCGGACCTGCACCCACGAGGCCCACTGCCTCAAGGGACTTGCGGTCCAGCTTCCGGGTGGTGGTGGCGCATGACCGTGCTGGTGTCCGTCGAGACCGTGCTGCTCGTGCTTTTGATCGTGCTCGTCGCCGGGCTGCTCCGGAGCCACGCGGAGCTGTTGCGCCGGCTCGGCCCCGCCGAGCGCGGGCAGGACGGCCGTTCCACCCCGGCCGTCCCCGCGTCCCCACGGCGCGATCCGGGCGCGAGCGCCGCCTCCCTGGCCGGGACTACGCCGTCGGGCGACGCCGTCAGCCTGACGTTTGACGTCGGGGCGTCGACCCCGACCCTGCTCGCGTTCCTGACCAGCGGCTGCAACACGTGCGCCGGGTTCTGGGAGTCGCTCGCTGAGCATCGGCTGCCCGCCGGGGTCCAGGTCGTGATCGTCGCCCACGGCTCCGACCGCGAGCAGCCGGCGCGGCTGCGCAAGCTGGCCCCGACCGGCATCCCGGTGGTGATGTCCTCGGTCGCGTGGGAGGACTACGAGGTCCCCGGTGCCCCGTACTTCGTGCTCGTCGACGGGACGATTCGGGGCGAGGGGGTCGCCACCAGCTGGCAGGCTCTGAGCTCGCTCGTCGCCGGCGCCATCGAGGATCAACGGCTCGCAGCCGACTCGGTGAGCGGACGGCAGCCCGACCGAAGCGTCGATGACACGCTGGCGGCCGCCGGGATCGGCCCCGAGCATCCGAGCCTGTATCCGGCGGGCGGGGAGCGCCGGTGATCGAACTGGTCGCGCTCGGGTGCCTGGCCGCGGTGGTCGGTGCCGTCGCGTCCGCCTGGTCGCCCTGAGGCGAGTCGATGCTCGCGAGCATCACTCCGCTCGGTGAGCGGGGCAGGCAGTCCACATGGGGCGTCACCGTCGGATCGTTCATGCTCGCGGCGGTCGGCGCCGGGCTGCTGGTCGGAGCGCTGCTCGGATTGGCCGGGTCGCTGTTGGTATCGGGGATCGCCCTCCGGACGAGGTTGGCGATCCTGGCCGGGGCCGCGCTGCTCGCGTTCGCGCTGGACGTCTCGACGCGCGCGGTGCCGGGCCCCCGGCGGCAGGTCGACGAGCGGTGGCGCACCCGGTACCGCGGCTGGGTTTGGGGTGGCGGCTACGGGGCCCAGCTCGGCGTCGGGGTCAGTACGGTGGTGCAGAGCGCGGCCACGTACCTGGCGCTGTGCGCGGCCTTGCTGGCCGGAGGCGCGGCCCGCGGCGCGTTGATCGTCGGGGTATTCGGCCTGGTCCGAGGGCTCCAGCCGCTCGCGACCTGGGACGTCCGCGGTCCAGACGCGCTGGTCGGATTCCACGTGCGGCTACGGCAGGCGCGAGGACGCGTCCACGGCGTAGGGTGCGGCCTGACCGTGGCGATCGTGGTGCTCGCGGTCGCGGCGTCGGTAGCGTGATCCTCGAGGCGCACGGCGTGCGGGTCGAGCTGCCGCGGGGCTGGAGCGGGCGCGTGTTCGCCCGGGCGGGCGGCATCGCCACGCTCCACGCAGGGAGCTTTCCGATAGCGCTCGACGACGGCGAATTCGGCGATCGCAGCACGGGTCTGATGCCGGGCGAGGCATCGTTCGTCGCGCTGACCGAGTACCGGCCCGGCGCCGGGCTCGAGCCGGGCCACGGTCTGTTCGCGCCCAGGCGGATCCCGCGCCGTCTCGACCCGTCGCAGTTCGCGAGCACCGGCCTCGCCCATCCGAGGCCGGGTCAGCTGGGGATCCAGCACTTCTTCACGTCGGCGCGCAGGCCGTTCTGCCTATACGTGGTGATCGCCGGAGGGAGGGCGTCGCGCCGCCACCAACTGGCCGTGATCGACCACGTGCTCGGAACTGTGCAGATCTCATCACGCGGGTAGACGGCGCGCGGGTTCTGTGAGAAGGTGACCACGAGATGGGGGAAGCAAAGAAGGGGGACCAGCCGCTCGCAAGGCGCGAGTTCCTGGCTGCGGCCGGCGTCGCCGGGCTGTCGCTGGCGCTGCCGGGCGGCGCGGACGTAGCGGACGCGGCGAGGCGCACGGTCGGGCAGCGGGCGGCCCCGATCCTGCGGGCCCGGGCGGCCCCGATCAGCGGCCTCCAGCACGTCATGCGCGGTCACGTGTTCGTGCGCGGCGCGCCTGGTTTCGGCGGGGCCTCGCACGTGTACAACGAGCGCTTCGACTCCGTGTCGCCGCTCGCCGTCGCGCGGCCGATCAACGCCGCGGACGTCCAGGCGGCCGTCCGGTGGGCGGTCAGTCACGGCGTGCCGCTGCGGGCGCGCTCGGGCGGGCACAGCTACGCCGGGTACTCGACGCTGTCGAACGGCGTCGTGCTCGATCTCCGCAAGATGAACGGCATATCGGTCAATCAGCGCGCGGGAACCGCGACGATCGGCGCCGGAGCGCAGTTGATCGACGTCTACACCGGGCTCAGTCGTCGGGGCGCGACGATCCCTGCCGGGTCGTGCCCGTCCGTCGGCATCACCGGCGTCACGCTCGGCGGCGGGATGGGGCTCGCCGCCCGGTCGTTCGGGATGACCGCCGACAACCTCGTGGGGGCCAAGATCGTGACCGCCGACGGTCGGCTACGCACGGTCAGCCGCAACAGCAACCCCAATCTCCTGTGGGCGCTGCGCGGGGGCGGAGGGGGCAACTTCGGGGTCGTCACCCAGCTGACGTTCAAGGTCCACAAACTGCCTCGCAGCGCCGCGTACTTCTTCGTCTTCTGGCCGTGGTCCGAGGCCGCCAATGCGCTCGAGGCATGGCAGAACTGGGCTCCGCACGCCCGGGACCAGCTTACGTCGATCTTCCATCTCAGCGGCGGCGGCGGGGCCGCGACGGTCAACGTGAGCGGCCAGTACTTCGGGCCGAGCTCGGATCTGAGCCGCCTCCTCGCGCCGCTGCGGGCGGTGGGCGGCGCGAGCGTCCAGAGCGGATCGATGAACTACCTCTCCCTCCAGCTGCTGTTCGCGGGCTGCGAGCACAAGTCCGTGGCCGCCTGCCACACGGTCGGCGCGGCCGCCGGCGGGACACTGCCGCGCGAGAGCTTCCAGGCCAAGTCCGACTACGTGAGCAAACCGTTGCCCGCGGCGGCGCGGAATGCGTTGGCCCAGGCGGTCGAGAACCGCGCCCACCAACCCGGCTCGGGAGCGATCCTGTTCGACTCCTACGGTGGCGCGATCAACCGCGTCGCGCCGAGCGCGACGGCGTTCGTGCACCGCCGCCAGCTGTTCTGCATGCAGTACCTGACCTACAACGGCGGCGGCCCGTGGCTGAGCCAGATCTACGGCCGCATGCGCCCGTACGTTTCCGGCCAGGCCTACCAGAACTACATCGACGCCCAGCTGCGGACGTGGCGCCAGGCGTACTACGGCTCGAACTACGGGCGGCTGCAGTCGGTCCGGCGGTCGTACGACCCCCACCACTTCTTCAACTTCCCCCAGGCGATTGGGCGCTGAGGGCTCCGGCGCCCGGGATCACCGGGCGAGGGGTTCCGAGGCTCACGCGGCGGGGGTTCCGAGACTCACTCGGCGGGGGTTCCGCTGTAGACGGCCGCGTCGTGGCCCGGCCTGGTCACGCACCGGGTCAGGTTCTTCCGCTTCCGGTTGACGTACGAGGCGGTCAGCTGGGTGGCAACCGGGACGCCACCCGCGCGCGCCGTGCCGGTGATCCGGACCCTGATCTTGAACGGGACCGACTCGCCCCGCTGGATCGTTCGCCTGCCGCAGCGCAACGGGACGTAGAACCTGCCCTTCCCGGAGTAGCTGTCGGCGGAGACCAACTGCAGGACGACGGTGTCGGTTCCCGCCTGGCGCTGGCGTGTCAGGGACACTGTCTGGCACGGACCGGACGCGCACAGCGGGGTGAAGGTCCAGGCGCGAGCCACAGTCTGACCGACGTGCTCGCCGCTGATGCGCTTGGCGACGGTGATTCGCCCGGTCATTTCGAACTGGCCCTGGAGCCGCGCGGTGTTCGCGAGCGGCGGTCGGGCGCCGGCGGGGATCGCGGTCGCCAGTGGCGCGGCGAGCGTCAGCAGACCTGCGAGGACCCGGCGGCTCACGCCCCCAGCGCCCGCGCGATCACCAGCTCCTGGACCTCGTCGGTGCCCTCGCCGATCGTGAGGATCTTGGCGTCGCGGTAGAAGCGGCAGACCGGGTACTCCTCGATGTAGCCGTAGCCGCCGTGAATCTGCACCGCCTCGTCGGCGGCGTGGACCGCGACCCGCCCGCTCTTGAGCTTCGCCTGGGCCGCGGTGAGGGTGAAGTTGCGGCCCATGTCCTTGAGCCAGGCAGCTTTGTGCACGAGCAACCGGGTCGCCTCGATCTCGGTCGAGAGGTCCGCGAGCTTGGCCTGGATCGATTGGAACTTGGAGATCGGCTTGCCGAACGCTCGGCGCTCTTTGGCGTATGCGAGCGCCTGGTCGAACGCGCCTTGGGCGAGGCCGACGGCCATCGCGGCGACGCCGATCCGGCCGATGTCGAGGGTGTGGAAGAACTGGCGCAGCCCGGCGCCGCGGTATGCCGACCAGGTTCTCGGCCGGGACGCGGCAGTCGGTGAACGACAGCGGCCGCGTGTCGGATGCGTTCCAGCCCATCTTGCGGTAGGGCTCGCCCTGCTCGTAGCCGGGCGTCCCGTTCTCGATGAGGATGTTCGAGATCTCCCGCTCGCCACCGTCGGCGCCGGTCACCGCCGTGATCACGACCAGCCCCGAGATGTCGGTGCCGGCGTTGGTGATGAACTGCTTGGCGCCGTTGATCACCCACTCGCCGTCCTCGAGCACGGCGCGCGTCTTCGACGTTGCCGGCGTCCGAGCCGGCTTCGGGCTCGGTCAGTCCGAACGCCCCGAGGCGCTCGCCGGCGCACAGTCGCGGCAGCCATTCCCGCTTCTGCTCCTCCGAGCCGAACAGGTAGATGGGCTGCGTGCCCAGCGACGTGTGCGCGCAGAGGGTGATCGCCACCGATGAGTCGACGCGCGCCAGCTCCTCGACGGCGATCGCATACGCCACCGAGTCGCCCCCGCCGCCGCCGTACTCGGTCGGGAAGGGGATGCCCATCAGGTCGAGCTCGCCCAGGCGTCTGACGATGTCGTAGGGAAACGCCTTCGTGCGATCGAGCTCCTCGGCGACCGGCGCGATCTCGTTCTCGGCGAAGTCTCGGACGGTGTCGCGGAGCAGGCGGTGGTGGTCGGCGAGGTCGAACTCCATGGCGTGATTGTCACACGCTGGTGGCGTCGAGTTGGGGTTGCGCCCGCAGCCCTTGGCGGGCGATCGGCCCGGTAAACGGCGCAGGGAGGAGTGGGTGAGGGCGGTGGCGGGTCGGGAGCGCTTCGTCGACCGAGTTTGCGCCCCAACCCGCGACTCCGTGCCGAGAGTGTCACGGGAAACCTGCATCACGCGGCAACACCGGCGCCAAATCCGAGCCCTGTCGTATTGCGCATGCTCTTCATGCATAGCTCGACAGGGCTCGCCATTCAGGGCGGGATTGTCGTGCTATGCAGGTTTTTTTGCACCGGGCGATGGCGCTCGCTCCCTTTCCCTCCCCAGCGCCGTTTACCGAGCCACCGGCAATCGAGGCAGGCCGAGAGTCGACCGCCACCGAGGAAAGAACCGCCACCGCCACCGAGCCGCTCAGTCCGCCACGCCCTCCGCCACCGCCACCAGCAGCCGCACGCCCCACCCGGTGGCGCCCTTCCCGACGAAGTAGGGGCGGGGGACGTCGTTCGCGGTGCCGGCGATATCGAGATGGGCCCACGGGGTGTCGCCGGCGAAGTGGTGCAGGAGCTCGGCGGCCGTGATCGGCATCGCCTCGCGGCGCTCGGTGCGGTTGGTGAGCTGGGCGTAGCGGCCCTTGACCATCTCCGCGAAGTCCTCGTGGAGCGGCAGACGCCAGGCCAGCTCGCCGGTGTGCTCGGCGCATTCGACGATGCGCGCCGCGAGCTCGTCGTCGTTGCACATCAAGCCGGCGTAGGTCGAGCCGAGCACGGTGTCGATGACCGTCAGCGTGGCCAGGTCGATGATCTGATCGCATCCCTCGCGCCGGGCGTAGCTGATGCAGTCGGCGAGGACCAGGCGCCCCTCGGCGTCGGTGTTGTTGACCTCGATCGTCGTGCCGTCGAGCGCGCGGACGATGTCCCCGGACTTGACCGCCGTTCCGCTCGGCATGTTCTCGGTGGCGCCGACGATCCCGCGCACGCGCACCGGCACCTCCAGCTCGGCGAGCGCCGCGACGGCCTCGATCACCGCCGCGCCGCCCGCCATGTCGAACTTCATGTCGATCTGCGAGGGCCCGGGCTTGATCCATAGGCCGCCGGAGTCGAACGTGATCCCCTTGCCGATGAACGCGAGCCGCGGGGCGCCGGCGGCCCCCGGGTGCTCGTAATCGAGCTGGATCAGGCGGGCGTCGGCCGCTGATCCCTGCGCGACGGCGGCGAACGCGCCCATCCCGGCGTCGCGTATGGCGGCCCCGTCGAGCGCCGCCACCGAGACGGTCGTGTGGCGCTCGCCGATGGCGTCGGCGTAGGCGGCCAGGTCGGCGGGAGTCATGTCGTTGGGCGGCGTGTTGCCGAGGTCGCGGGCGCGGTTCTGTGCCGTGGTCACCGTCGCGGCGCGAGAGACGACGTCAGCGATCTCGTGGTGGGCGCTGAGGATCAGAGACTTGAGCCGGCCTGGAGGCTCGTCTGGTTTGTAGCGCTCGAAGCGATAGGCGTGGAGCAGGGTTCCTTCGATCAGACCGGCGACGACAGCGTCGTCGACGTGGTGGGGAACCTCCCAGCAGACCGTCCGCGCCCCGAGGTCTCGGGCGCGGCCCTCCGCCACCGCCGCGGCGACCCGGGCTCGCTCGCCATCGAAGCGCGCCCGCGGGCCGAGGCCGACCACGATGACACGGCGATCCTCGGCGTGCAGCACGGCGAGTCGACCCAGCTCGCGGCGCGCCTCGCCAGACTCGATCAGTTTGGCGAGTGGCTCGCCGGGAAGATCGTGTGCGACGCCCTCGTTCTCCAATACGCCAATCACGATCGTGTCCGCGCCGGTGTCGAGTGGACTCGAGGTGGTGCTCTGCACCTGCATCGCCGGAACCTACCAATGCCGGGAGAACAGGCGCCGATTACGATTGATGTACCCCCAGCGAACCCGGAGATCAGACCGATGCCCAAGACCGTGATCCTGTCAGCCGCCCGCACCCCTATCGGAAAGATGGGCGGGAGCCTTTCGAGCCTCGATGCCACAGAGCTCGGGGGGACCGCGATCAAGGCCGCGCTCGAGAGAGCCGAGGTGGCGCCCGAGGAGGTCGAGCACGTCGTGATGGGCCAGGTGCTCCAGGCCGGCCAGGGTCAGATCCCATCGCGCCAGGCACAGATCAAGGCCGGGATCCCGAAGGAGATCCCGTCGGAGACGATCAACAAGGTCTGCGCCTCGGGGATCCGCGCGGCGGGTCTACTCGACGCGGCGATCCGCGCCGGCGACCTCGAGGTCGGCGTCGGCGGCGGGATGGAGTCGATGTCGCAGGCGCCCTACCTACTCAAGCAGGCCCGGTTTGGCTTCCGCATGGGTGACGGCAAGGCGATCGACTCGATGATCAATGACGGCCTCACGAACCCGTTCTCCGGCAAGCACATGGCGCAGGAGGCGAGCGAGGTCGCGAGCGAGCTCGAGATGACCCGTCCCGACATGGACCGGTGGGCGCTGCGCTCGCACGAGCTGGCGATCAAGGCGACCGACGACGGGCGGCTCCCGGAGGAGATCGTGGCGGTCACGATCAAGGGCAAGAAAGGGGACACCGTCGTCGACGTCGACGAGGCCCCCCGGCGCGATACGAGCCTCGAGACGCTGGCCAAGCTTCCGCCGATCTTCATCAAGGATGGCTCGCACACGGCCGGCAACTCGCCCGGCGTCAACGACGGCGGCGGCGCGCTCGTGCTCTCCAGCGACGAGTGGGCGAAGCGCAACCGCAAGGCGGCGCTGGCGACGATCATCGCTCAGGCGCAGGTCGCCGACGACTTCGCCTACCTCGCGCGCACGCCCGCCAAGGCCGCGCAGAAGGCGCTCGAGCGGGCTGGGCTGACGGTCGACGACATCGACCTGTGGGAGATCAACGAGGCGTTCGCGTCGGTCACGCTGAACTCGATGCGTGTGCTCGGCATCGACCAGAATCGGGTCAATGTCAACGGCGGGGCGGTGGCGCTCGGCCACCCGATCGGCGCCTCCGGCGCGCGGATTCTGGGCACCCTCGTCTACGAACTGCGTCGCCGCGGCGGCGGGCTCGGCTGCGCCGCGATCTGCTCGGGAGGTGGCCAGGGCGACGCCGTGATCGTGGAGGTGAACGGCAGCTGACCGCCGCTCGGGAGGGACCTGCGAGCGCTGCCGCCTTCTTCGATCTCGACCGGACGCTGATGGAGGGCTCCTCGGCCTTCCAGTTCGGTCGTGCCGCGCACAAGGCGGGACTGATGAGCCGCCGTCAGCTGGCCTCCGACGCGTGGGCGAACATCCGCTTTCGCCTACGCGGCGCCACCGACGAGGACACCCACGCCCTCCGCGACAGGGTGTCCGCCTCGTTGGCGGGCACGCGCGTGCGCGACCTCGAGCGGCTCGGCGCGGACGTGCTCGCCGGCGTCCTTCCCCGCATCTATCCGCAGATGCTCGCCGTGGCGTACGCGCACCAGGACGACGGCAGGCGCGTGTACATCGTCACCGCCGCGTCGCAGGAGCTCGCGTCGCTGCTCGCGCACGTGCTCGTGCTGGACGGCGCCATTGGGTCGAATTTCTCAGAGGTCAGGGACGGTGTGTACACGGGCGAGCCAAACGGCCTGTTCGTCTACGGAAAGGACAAGGCGCGGGCGATCCGGCAGCTGGCCGAGCGCGAGGGCATCGACCTCGAGGCCTCGTACGCCTACTCGGACTCGGCGTCCGATCTGCCGATGCTCGGGGCCGTGGGCCATCCCGTCGCGGTCAACCCGGACCGGGAGCTGTATCGGGTCGCGCGCGAGCGGGAGTGGGAGGTGCTCCGTTTCGATCGCCTGGGGCGCCGGCTGAAGGCGGCGATCGCGCTGACCGGAGCGGCCGTCGCCGGCGGCGTCGGGAGCGCGGCGCTCGCGGCGCGGGGGCGGCGCGGGCGCCGCCTGCCGCTGCCCTAGCAGATCACCGCCAGGTGGAAGGCGTTGTCGGCCCCGACGTAGGCGTTTGTTGTCGAGCTGAATGACGGCTTTGGCGGGAATGTCGCGACGAATACCGCGTTCGGATGGTCCGCTCGAGGCTCTGTATAGATCAGACCTGGTCCATTGTCATCAACGATGTTGGTGTTGTTCTCCAGACTCGAGCCGATCGTCGCCTCGTAGGCGCAGTCCGTGACCGGTCGATCAAAGTCCACCTCGTACTGACCCGGAATCAGCTTTCCCTTTGTGTCGACGAGCTGCCCGCTCGACGTTGCGCCACTCGCTGCGGTCAAGGTTCCGCTGGGCCCGACTCTCGCCCACAAAATCTTCGCCTGATATGCGGACGCGGGACTCCCTCCGAGCGCATCGGCGTCGGAGGCGTGACCGGCATTCGTGGCCGTGGGCACCGTCCCGAGTTTGGCCAGATTGATCTGCTTGCCCGTGATCGTTTGGTTCGCGATCTTCGCGCCTGTGACCGCGCCGTTCGCGAGCTTCGCACCGGTGACTGCCCGGCCCGCGATCTTCTTCGTGGTCACCGCGTTCTTGCGGAGCTGCTTGGAGCCGACGCTGTTCTTGGGCACGCTGAAGGCCGCATAGCTGGTGCCGCCGAGCGCGATGATGAGCGCGATGATCGAAATGACAAGCGCTGGACTCGGCCGGCCCAACCGGAAAGTCCTCATTGACCCTTCCTCCTGTTTGATGTTCTGACTCCGACGACCGGTAGGCCTCGACGTGCCTTCCCCCGTTCGGGCACGGCAACCGCATTCCTCCGCGCCCGCAAGAGTCTAGGCCGTTCGGGGCCTAAAATTCGCACATGGCCATTCGTCCGATACCGAGTGATATCGAACGCTGGACGCGTGATCGTTTCCAGCGAGCTCCAGAGCGCGACGCGCCCTTCTCGACGATATCGGGTGAACCGATCAGGCCGCTCTACACCGAGGTCGACCTTCCCGCGGACCCCGACGAGGCAATCGGCCTGCCGGGCGAATTCCCGTACACGCGTGGCGTGTACCCGTCGATGTATCGCGGCCGGCTGTGGACGATGCGGCAGTTCGCCGGGTTCGGAACCGCGGAGGAGACCAACAAGCGCTTCCGATACCTCCTCGACCACGGACAGACCGGTCTCTCGACCGCGTTCGACATGCCCTCGCTGATGGGGCACGACTCCGATCACCCGCGATCGCTGGGCGAGGTCGGGCGTGAGGGCGTCGCGATCGACACGCTCCAGGACATGCAGCTGCTGTTCGCGGACATCCCGCTCGGCGAGGTGAGCGTTTCGATGACGATCAACGCGCCGGCGCCGATCATGCTTGCTTTCTATGTGGTGGCCGCCGAACGCCAGGGCGTCGCCGCGGACCAGCTCGCCGGAACGATCCAGACGGACATCCTCAAGGAGTACATCGCGCAGAAGGAGTGGTGCTTCCCGGTCGACCCCGCGATGCGGCTTGTGGGCGACATGATCGAGTGGTGCTCGGTGCACATGCCGCGCTGGCATCCGATCTCGATCTCGGGCTACCACATCCGCGAGGCCGGCTCGACGGCGGCACAGGAGCTCGCGTTCACGCTCAAGGACGGTCTCACCTACGTCGAGCAGGCGGTCGCGCGGGGACTCGACGTGGACGCGTTCGCGCCCCGGCTGAGCTTCTTCTTCAACGCCCACATCGACTTCTTCGAGGAGATCGCGAAGTACCGGGCGGCCCGACGGATCTGGGCGCGCGAGCTCCGCGACACGTTCGGCGCGCGCGACGAGCGCTCGCTGCTGATGCGCTTTCACACCCAGACCGCCGGCGTGTCGCTGACGGCCCAGCAGCCGCTGAACAATGTCGTGCGGACGGCGATCGAGGCGCTCGCCGGCGTGCTCGGGGGCACGCAGTCGCTTCACACCAACAGCTTCGATGAGGCGCTCGCGCTGCCCACGGAGGAGGCCGTCCGCCTGGCCCTGCGGACGCAGCAGATCATCGCCGAGGAGACGGGCGTGGCGAACACGATCGACCCGCTCGGTGGCTCGTACTTCGTGGAGGCGCTGACCGATCGTCTGGAGGAGCAGGCGTACGAGTACTTCGCCAAGATCGACGAGCTGGGGGGGATGGTCGAGGCCGTCAAGCGCGGCTTCCCCCAGCGCGAGATCGCCGATGCCGCGTTCCGCTACCAGCAGGAGGTCGAGGACGGAACCCGCAAGGTCGTCGGCGTCAACGCCTACACCGAGGGCGACGATGCCCAGACGCCGACCCTCAGGATCGACCCCGAGTTCGAGGTCGACCAGGTGAGGCGGGTCAAGGAGTTCCGAGATCGGCGCGACAGTGGCCGCGCGGAGGCGGCCCTGCGCGCGCTCGAGCAGGCCGCGCGTGACCCGCGCGAGAACTTGATGCCGCTGCTCGTCGAGGCCGCGCGTGCGGAGGCCACCGAGGGCGAGATGGTCCAGACGCTCCAGCGCGTGTTCGGGACCTACACGGAGATGCCGGTCTTCTAGGTGGTGTTCGGGGTGGCGCATGCGCCACCCCGCCGGCGGCGCATGCGCCGCCGGGGGACGGCCGCATGCGGCCGTCCCATCTAGACTGACGCCGACTCGGATGTCCACGTCCTCTGAGAAGAAGATTCGCGTCGTCGTCGCGAAGCCCGGCCTCGACGGCCATGACCGTGGCGCGAAGATCATCGCCAGGGCGCTGCGCGACGCCGGCATGGAGGTCATCTACACCGGCCTGCACCAGACGCCCGAGCAGATCGTCGAGACCGTCATCCAGGAGGACGCCGACGCGGTCGGTCTCTCGATCCTGTCCGGCGCGCACATGACGCTCGTCCCGCGGATCATGGAATTGCTACGCGAGCAGGGCATCGATGACGTCGTCGTGACGGTCGGGGGCACGATCCCCGACGACGACGTCCAGGAGCTGAAAGCGCTCGGCGTCGCCGAGGTTTTCACGCCCGGAGCCCCGACTCAGCAGGCGATCGATTTCATCCGCGGCGCGGTGCGGGCATAGTGGTCCCCGGCGCGTTTTCCTACTTGCGCGTAGGTGACCGATTGACTCGTCAGTCAACCGGGTAATATTTGCACCGTTTCAAGCAATAGGAGGCCGTGTTGAAGATTTGCGTCCTGGTCAAAGAGGTACCGGACGCCGCCGTCGAGAAGCGCATCGATCTCTCGACGGGGCGGATGGACCGATCAGGGGAGAAGAACCTGAACCCCTACGACACGCACGCCATCGAGGCCGCGATGCAGATCCGCGAGGGCGGAGCGGTCCAGGTGGACGAGATCGTGGCCGTCACGATGGGCCCGGAGTCCGCGGTCCGCGCGCTTCACAAGGCCGTCTCCCTGGGCGCCGATCGCTCGATGCACCTGACCGACGAGGTGCTCGCCGGGTCGGACGTCGCCGCGACCGGCTACGCGCTCGGGAAGGCGCTCGAGAAGGAGCAGCCCGATCTCGTGCTCCTCGGCCAGCAGTCGGATGACGGTGAGTGCTACACGATCGGCGCGGTCGTCGCCGACCACCTCCACATGCCGTCGCTGACCCAGGTGATCAAGATCGACGTCGAGGACGGCGGGCTGCGGTGCGAGCGTCAGGCCGAGTACGGCTACGACACGGTTCAGCTCGGGCTCCCGGCGGTGATCTCCGTCGGCGACGCGATCAACGAGCCGCGCTACCCGTCGCTGAAGGCGATCATGGGCGCCAAGAAGAAGCCGCTCGAGACGCTCGCTGCGGGCGAGGTCGGGATCGACGCCGGCTTGGTCGGCGAGCTGGGCTCGCGCGTGCAGTGCGGCGACTTCCACGATCCGCCGGCGAAGGCCTCCGGCCAGATCATCGAGGACGAGGACACGAACGAGACGGTCGAGAAGATCGTCGCCTGGCTCGAGGAAAGGAAGTTGATCTAGTGCTCCCCTCCGCACATGCGCTCGGATTCGAGCGCCCCCTGACGGCGCCTGACGGCGTCCTCGTTCGCTCACGTGCCGGAGGCACGCATCGCTCACTGCGTCCTTGTCAGGCATCCGTCAGTGACCGCTCTCGGTCCGACCGCACGCACGAAGGAGACCACTGATGGCCGACGTTCTGACCTACGTCCTCCATTACGAGGGCGAGTTCAACAAGAACTCCCTCGGGGCCGTGTCTGAGGGCGCCGCGCGCGCCTCGGAGATCGGCGGCGAGTGCCACGCCGTCGTCGTCGGCGGCGATGATCTGACCGACGAGCTCTGCCAGTCGCTGGGCGCCTACGGCGCGACAAAGGTGTTCCGCGCGAGGGGGCCCGAGGGCCTCGCGCAGCCCGTGGTCGATGTGATGGCCAAGGTGATCGACGACCACGGCCAGGCCTACGCCCTGTTCGGGGGCGGTCTGCTCGGGTTCGAGATCGGCGCTGGTCTGGCCGCGCGCAGGCACGCCGGCGTGACGATGGAGGTCACCGCCGTGCGCGCCGAGGACGGCAAGCTCGTCGCCGAGCGGCCAATCCTCCAGGACTCGATGATCTCGGTCTCCCGTTATCAGGGCGACCTCGGGATCATCATCGGGCGGATCAACGCGTTCGAGATCGTCCAGCGCGACGGCGGCGCGGCCGACGTGGTCGACGTCGACGTCGAGTACTCGCCGTGGTCGAACCAGGCGAAGATGGTCCAGCGCGGCGAGCAGCGCGGTGCCGATGTCGACATCGAGGGCGCCGACATCCTGGTCGCCGGCGGTCGCGGGCTCGGCAAGGCCGAGAACTTCAAGCTCGCCGAGGATCTCGCCGCCGCATTCGGTGGCAACACGGCGGTCGCCGCGACGCGGGCGGTCGTCGATGCCGGCTGGTACCCGTACGCCGCCCAGATTGGCCAGACGGGCAAGACGGTCTCGCCGAAGCTATACCTCGCCGCTGGGATCTCGGGCGCGATCCAGCACAAGGTCGGGATGCAGTCCTCGGAGAACATCGTCGCGATCAACAAGGACTCGAACGCGCCGATCTTCGAGTTCTCTGACCTCGGCGTGGTCGGCGATCTGAACAAGATCCTGCCCAAGCTGACCGACGCGATAAAGGCGAAGAAGGGAAGCTAGGCCCCCCGATGTCCTCGTCGAACGGCAAGGTCTCGCCGAGCGAGTTCCCGCCACCGGTCAACTCCGTCAAGGAGTTCATCAAGCGGGAGCTCGACTCCGAAGACGAGCGGATCGAGGTCGGCGTCGCGATCGTCGGCGGCGGCACCGCCGGCCTCGCCTGTGCCAACCGGCTGCTTCAGCTGCTCGGCGACGATCCGGAGACGATGGAGAGCCTTGGCGAGGTGCCCGTCGCCGTCATCGAGAAGGCCAAGACGTGCGGCGGTCACAACCTGTCCGGCGCGGTGATGCGCCCGCAGCCGCTGCTCGACCTGTTCCCGGAACTGACCCGCGAGGACTGGCGGAAGGAGCGCTTCGCGTTCGGCGAGGTGACCAAGGAGTCGGTCTACATGCTCACGAGCCCCAAGACGAAGCTCCGCGTCCCGATCCCCGCTGTGCCGAACTTCAAGAACCACGGCAACGAAGTGGTCTCGGTGTCGGCGCTGGCTCGGTACCAGCAGCGGCAGGCCGAGGAAGGTGGCGCGTACGTCCTCACCGAGACGTCGGCGACGCAGCTGATCGTCGAGGACGGCCACGTCGTCGGCGTGCGCTCCGGCGACAAGGGCCGCGGCAAGGATGGGGAGCCGCTGGGCAACTTCGAGCCCGGGACCGACATCAAGGCCAACGTGACGGTGCTTGCCGAGGGATCCTGGGGCCATCTGACGGGCGTCGCGATCAGGGAGTTCGACCTCGGCCGTGGTCGCGAGCCCCAGGTGTGGGAGCTCGGGGTCAAGGAGGTGTGGAAGGTCCCGAAGCCGCTGGACCGCGTGATCCACACGTTCGTGCAGCCGTGGCCGCTGAAGGTGTCGGCTAAGTACGGACAGCTCGGCGGGACCTGGGTGTATCCGATGAAGGACGAGAAGACCGGCGACGACCTGGTTTCGATCGGGTTCGTCGTCGATCTCAACTACCGCGACGCGACCACCTCGGCCCACGACCTGCTCCAGTCGTTCAAGACGCATCCGCTGGTCAAGGGCATCCTCGACGGCGGCGAGCGGGTCGCCTGGGGCGCGAAGGCGCTCCCCGGTGGCGGATACTGGTCGATGCCGAAGCTGACGATGCCCGGTGCGCTCCTGGTGGGCGACTCCGGCGGCATGGTCGACACGGCGGCGCTCAAGGGCGTCCACCACTGCATCAAGTCCGGGATCCTGGCCGCGGAGGCGATCTACGCCAACCTGAAGGACGGCAAACCGCTCGAGTCCTACGAGGACGCGGTCGACCAGTCCTCGATCGGCAAGGAGCTCTACCAGGTGCGCAACACCCGGCAAGCGTTCCAGAGGGGCTTCGTGGTCGGCAGTCTGCTCGCCGGCCCGTCGATCATCTCGAAGGGCAAGGTGCCGCCGGGGCGCCAGGAATGGCACCGCGACGACGCCGAGCCGGTGTTCGTCGGCGACACCAAGGAGCGGTATCCGAAGCCCGACGGCAAGTACACGTTCGACAAGCTCTCGTCGGTCTACATCTCCGGTAACGCCACCCGCGACGACGCTCCGAACCACATTCGCGTACGCCGCGAGGTACCGCGTGAGATCGCCGAGACCTGGCGGTGGATGTGCCCGGCGGGCGTGTACGAGATCCCCGACGACGCTCCGGAGTCCGGACCGGTCGACGTGATCGTCAACTACACCAACTGCGTCCAGTGCGGAGCGATCACCGCCAAGGGAGGCCGGCTCACGCCTCCCGAGGGAGGCGACGGTCCGTTGTACACGGTTACGTAGGTATTCGCCGGTTTCGGCGCTCCGAGGCCCCCGGACGCGGTGCGTGGTGAGGAACTTCTTGGAGTCTGAGTTGTTCGGTAGGGCATGAGGCGATTCGTGGTCGCAGGCATGGTCGCGCTCGTCGCGGGCTCTGGCGCCGTGGCGCTGGCGACGGCGGACCCGCCGCGCGCCCGGCTCACGTCGTTCGTGTGCCAGACCGCACTCGACCCGGCGGAGCGGGCCATTTCGGTCACAGCGGTGATGCGCCCGCTGCCGGGGACCGGCAAGATGGCGATGCGCTTCCAACTGCTGAAGCGGACCAAGCGCTTCAGCCGCCCTGTGGCGCTCACCGGAAGCGATCTGAACAGCTGGCTCACGCCGAAGAATCCGACGCTGGGGAGCCGCCCGGGCGACCGGTGGGTCGTCAAGCACCCCGTGGTCGACCTTGCCGGCCCGGACTTCTACCGGTTCAAGGTCGCCTTCCGATGGAGCGACGCCTCCGGAAAGGTGATCGGGACCGCGGTCCGGACGACCCGGCTGTGCTTCGAGCCGGAGCGGCGTGCCGACCTCGAGGTGCTGGCGATCCAGGTTGCGGCGCTGGCGGGCGACCCCGGGTTTGACTCCTACCACGCGGTGATCCGGAACACCGGCAAGACCGCGTCCGGGCCGTTCCAAGTTCAGTTCTCGGACGGCGTGCCGGCGGACACGATGACCAAGACGGTCCCGCAGCTGCCGCCGCACCACCAGCGCGTCGCCTATTTCAAGGCACCCGCGTGCAGCGCCTCGGCGCCGGCGACGATCACGGCCGATCCCGACCGCCTCGTGGACGTCAGCAGCCGGACCAACAGCTCGATGATGACGACCTGCGCGAGCGCTGCGCCTTCGCTCAGGCCCTGATCGGGCCCCGCTAGACTCAATGTTGCTATGAAAACCGCAATTCATCCTGAGTACGTCGACGCACACGTCCGCTGCACCTGCGGCAACGAGTTCACGACTCGTTCCACTAAGCCCGAGATCCACGTGGAGATCTGCTCGGCCTGCCATCCGTTCTACACGGGGCGGCAGAAGCTGGTCGACACCGGTGGGCGCGTGGAGCGCTTCCAGCGGCGTGTCGCCAAGGGCCGACGCTCGGCGAACGCCGGCGCGGGCGCTTAGCGCCGGAGCTTGGCCGTGAGCGAGGGGGGCGGCGAGGCGCCACTCACCGCGTCGCGCGATGCCCCCGTGGGCGGCCAGGCCGTTCTCGAGGGCGTGATGATGCGCGGCGTCTCCTCGTGGGCGGTCGCCGTCCGCAAGCTCATGCCCGAGGGGCCCGCTCCCGCCAGTGCCGAAGTCGATCCTGCTTCTGCCGAAGTCGATCCTGCCTCTGCCGAGGTGGGGGACATCGACGTCCACACGTTCCCGCTCGTGGCCTGGACCAAGCGCCGGCGGGTCTACCGCTGGCCGGTGATCCGCGGCGTTGTCGCGCTGGCGGAATCGCTCGGCATCGGCCTGCGCGCGCTCAGCATCTCGGCGAACGCGCAGCTGCCGGAGGAGCAGCAGGAGATCTCGAGCGGGGTGTGGGCCGGCACCGTCGTGATCGCGATCCTGTTCGCGATCGGCCTGTTCTTCGTGGTGCCGGTGGGGCTGACCAGCCTGATCAAGAACCAGCTCGGCTCCTCCGTCCTGTTCTGGCTCGTGGAGGGCGTGCTGCGCACTGCGATCTTCCTCGGCTATCTCGTGCTGCTGTCGAGGCTGCGCGACCTGCGTCGGGTGCTCGAGTACCACGGCGCCGAGCACAAGGTGATCTCGTGCTACGAGGCGGAAGACGAGCTCGTTCCGGCGCGGGCCAAGCTGTATTCGCGGTTGCATCCGCGATGCGGGACCAGCTTCTTGCTGATCGTGATGATCATGGCGATCTTCGTGTTCGCCCCGATTGGTCTGCCGGCCTGGTGGATCCTCGTGATCACGCGGATCCTCGGCGTACCGCTGATCGCCGGTCTGTCGTTCGAGGTGATCAAGTGGGCGGGACGCAACCGGCGCCGGGGGTGGGTCCGGGCGATCATGTATCCCGGCATGCAGCTGCAGAAGCTGACGACGCGCGAGCCCGATCTGCATCAGCTCGCGGTCGCGATCGCCGCGCTTGAGGCCGTGCTGAAGGTCGAGACGCCCGGCGCGGCCTCCGCCGCCGACATGGTCGGCGTCGAGGTGGTGGCGTAGCCGCCGCCTGCCTACACTCGACTCACCATGATCGACGAGTTGGTCTCCCAGATCGAGACACGCTTCGCCGAACTCGAGCGCGAGCTCTCCGATCCGATCGTTATCGGGGACCGTGAGCGCTTCACCTCGGTCAGCAGGGCGTATAGAGAGCTCGAGCCGCCGGCGCGGCTGGCGAGCGAGTACCGACGCGCCGTCGACGACTTCGAAGGCGCGCGGGAGCTCCTGGTCGAAGACTCGGGCGACTCGGAGCTCCGCGCCCTGCTCGAGTCCTCGCGCGAGCGGATCGAGGCGCTCGAGGAGGAGATCCGCCTGGCGATGGTCGAGCGCGACCCAAACGACGACAAGAACGTGATCGTCGAGATCCGCCCCGGGGCCGGCGGTGACGAAGCCGCCCTGTGGGCGGGCGACCTGTACCGAATGCTCACGCGCTATGCGGAGCGGCGAGGCTTCACGGTCGAGACGCTCGCCGTCGGCGACGGCACGTACACATTCGCCGTCAAGGGCGACGGCGCCTACTCGGTATTCAAGTTCGAGGGCGGGACCCATCGCGTACAGCGGGTCCCCGAGACCGAGTCGCAGGGACGGATCCACACCTCGACGGCGACTGTGGCCGTGCTCCCGGAGGCCGACGACGTAGAGATCGAGATCGATCCCGGCGATCTCCAGATCGACGTCTACCGAAGCTCCGGTCCCGGCGGCCAGTCGGTGAACACGACCGATTCGGCGGTCCGGATCACGCACAAGCCGAGCGGGATCGTCGTCTCGATGCAGGACGAGAAGTCGCAGTTGCAGAACCGGGAGCGGGCGATGCGGGTCCTCCGGGCACGGCTCTACGAGCGGGCGCTGGCTGAGCAGCAGGCCTCGATGTCCGCGTCACGCCAGGCACAGGTGGGGACCGGCGACCGCGCGGAGAAGATCCGTACTTACAACTTCCCCGAGCGGCGGGTTACCGACCACCGCATCGGACTGCGCCTGCACAACCTCGACTCGATCCTGATGGGCGATCTCGACGAGCTGACGGCGGCGCTGCAGGACGACGAGAAGCGACGGAGGCTGGCGGAGAAGGCGGTTGCCTGAGGCCGCCGCCGCTCTGGAGTCGACGCTCTCCGGGGCGGTGCGGACCGGGGCGGCGCGGCTGGCGGAGGCGGGGTGCGAGACGCCGCGCCTCGACGCCGAGGTGCTGCTGGCCTGGCTGCTCGGGGTGGGTCGCGAACGGCTCGTGCTCGACGGAGACGCGCGGTTGGGGCGGGAGGACGCGGCGCGTTATGCGGAGCTCATCGCCAGGCGCGCGGCCCGGGAGCCGGTGGCGTACATCACCGGTGTCAGGGAGTTCCGGCAGATCTCGTTGATGGTCGACAGGCGGGTCCTGATCCCTCGTCCGGAGACCGAGCTGCTCGTCGAGGTCGGGCTCTCGTTGCCGTCGGGTGCTCGCACGGTCGACGTCGGGACGGGGAGCGGCGCGGTGGCGCTGGCGTTGAAGGACGAGCGGCCCGATCTGGTCTTGACCGGGGTCGATGTGAGCGCTGATGCGATCGAGGTGGCGCGGCTCAATGGCTCACGCTTGGCGCTCGATGTGGGGTTCGTGTGCGGTGATTTGTTGGGGGGCGTCGAGGGTCCGGTCGATGCCGTGCTGGCGAATCTGCCGTACGTCGCCGACGGCGCCATGCTCCCGCCGGAGATCGCGCGGTACGAGCCGGCGTCGGCGCTGTTCGCGGGGCCGGATGGCCTCGACGTGATCCGGCGGTTACTCAGTTGTGTCGACGGAGTCCCGCTGATCGCGCTGGAGATCGGGATGGACCAGGCGGGGCCGGTGGCGTCGCTGCTCGCCGGAGCCGGCTTTGGCTCGGTTGAGACGCTCGCGGACCTCGCCGGCCACGAACGGGTGGTCGTCGGGCGCCGGTGAGCGACGCGAAGGCGTTCGAGCGCTGCATCGCCGCCGGCGGGCTCGCCGTGTTCCCGACGGACACGGTGTACGGGCTGGCCTGCGACCCCGAGAACCGGTTCGCCGTCGAGCGGCTCTACCTCCTCAAGCGCCGGAGCACGGATAAGCCCTCGGCCGTGATGTTCTTCGACCTGGAGCTCGCGCTGTCGGCTCTTCCCGAGCTCGGCGAGCGGTTACGCGAGGCGCTGCGGCGGCTGCTGCCGGGCAGCGTCACGGTGCTGGTGCCGAACCCCGCCCGGCGGTTCCCGCTGGCGTGCGGCGCCGATCCGTCGACGCTCGGGCTGCGGGTCCCGTCGGTGGCGCGGTTGGCCGGGGTTCGGCGGCCGGTGCTCCAATCGAGCGCCAATCGCGCCGGAGGGGCCGATCCGCGCCGGGTCTCGGAGGTACCGGAGCTGATCCTGAGCGCCGCGGATCTGGTGATCGACGGGGGAGAGCTGCCGGGCACCCCGTCCACGGTCGTGGACCTGACGGCCTTTGAGGACACCGGACGCTGGGAGGTGATCCGCGAGGGCGCGGTGCCAGAGGCGGCGCTCGGTGACGCGCTCGGCTGGCAGTTCCACTTCGATCCGGCGACCTACACAGAGGAGATCCGCGCGGACGTCCCGGAGTACGACCGGTTCCAGGATGAGCTGGTCAGCGCGAGCGGGACCGGCGCGCGGCAGATCCTGGAGCTGGGGACTGGCACGGGCGAGACGGCGCGGCGGCTCCTCGCCCGCCACCCTGAAGCCTCGCTGGTGGGAGTCGACGTGAATCCCGAGATGCTGGCCGCCGCGGGCGAGGTGCTGCCACGCGAGCGCGTCGATCTCCGGGCCGCAGCGCTCCAGGACGCGCTGCCCGCGGGCCCCTTCGATCTCGTCGCCAGCGCCCTCTGCATCCACCATCTGGACGCAGAGGAGAAGCGGGACCTGTTTCACCGCGTACGTGAGGTGCTGGTGGCGGGCGGCCGATTCGTGATCGCTGATGTGGTCGAACCGGTCGACCCGGGCGATGCGCGGACGCCGCTGACGCCGGGGTACGACAAGCCGAGCCCGCTTCGATCGCAGCTCGAGTGGCTCGCCGAGGCGGGGTTCGAGGCGCGCCCGATCCGGGCCGACGGCGACCTCGCCGTGGTGCTCGCCACAGTGCGGGGTTGACCGCCACCGCCGCTGGTATCGTCGCTCGTCGTGAACGTCGAGTTGCCGCCCGACTTCTTCAACCGGCCGCTGGCCGACGTAGACCCTGAGATCGCCTACGCCGTGGCCAAGGAGCTCGAGCGCCAGCAGGGCACGCTCGAGATGATCGCCTCGGAGAACTTCGTGCCGATCTCGGTGCTCGAGTGCCAGGGATCGGTGCTGACCAACAAGTACGCCGAGGGCTACCCCGGCAAGCGGTACTACGGCGGCTGCGAGTTCGTCGACATCGCCGAACAGCTCGCGATCGACCGCGCCGTGGCGCTGTTCGGCGCCGACCACGCGAACGTCCAACCGCATTCGGGCGCCCAGGCGAACGCCGCCGTCTACCACGCGCTGCTTCAGCCCGGCGACACGATGATGGGGCTCGAGCTGGCCCACGGCGGCCATCTCACGCACGGGATGCCGATCAACCTCTCGGGCCGCCTGTACGACATCGCGGCCTATCACGTCGACCGGGACACGAGCCTGATCGACATGGATGAGGTGCAGCAGATCGCCGAGCAGCGCCGTCCGAAGGTGATCCTCGCCGGCTGGTCGGCGTACCCGCGCGTGCTCGACTTCGTTCGCTTCCGTGAGATCGCGGACTCGGTCGGCGCCTACCTGGTCGTCGACATGGCGCACTTCGCCGGGCTGGTCGCGGCCGGTCTGCACCCGAACCCGGTGCCGCTCGCCGACGTCGTCACGACCACGACCCACAAGACGATCGGTGGCGGACGTGGCGGGATGATCCTTTGCAAGGAGGAGTTCGCCAAGAAGATCGACTCGGCGGTGTTCCCGGGCCAGCAGGGCGGCCCGCTCGAGCACGTGATCGCGGGCAAGGCGGTGGCGCTCCGGATCGCCATGTCCGAGCCGTTCCGCGAGCGTCAGGAGCGGACGCTCGCCGGCGCGCGAGCGGTGGCGCGGGAGTTGTTGAGCGCCGGCGGTGGCGTCAACGTGTTGACCGGCGGGACCGACGTACACCTCGTCCTGACCGACCTCCGTGAATCGACGCTCGACGGCAAGCAGGCGGAGGACCGCCTCGCCTCGGTCGGGATCACGGTGAATCGGAACGCGGTCCCGTTCGACCCCCGGCCGCCGGCGGTGTCCTCGGGGCTGCGGATCGGGACGCCGGCGCTGGCGACGCGGGGTCTGGGCGTGGATGACTTCGCCGAGGTCGGGAAGATCATCGCGCTGGCGCTGCAGCCCGGGGATTTTGAGGCGCGGCGGGTCGAGCTGGCGGAGCGGGTGCAGGTCGTCGTCGAGCGGTACCCGCTTTATGTGGGGCTTGGGGCGTCCGTGGCGGTATAGGCGGTTCGTTGGTCGTTGGTCGTGGGGGCGGGGCGGTTTTTTGGGGAGGGGTGTTTTCTGGGGAGGGGTGTTTTCTGGGGAGGCGGGTTGCGGGGAGGGGGGTATTGGGCGGGGTTTGTGGCGCCTGTCCTCCAGATGTGACGGATCTGTGTCGCCGCGTGGCGGCTGTGCGACAAATTGGGCGGGTCCGGGCTGGGGTGGGGCGGGTTCGGCTGATACTGCGGGCGGTGGACGCGAAAAGTGATGCACAGCACGACAAACGCGGTCCAAAACCCGAGGCCTGTCGGGTTATGCACACTCTTCGTGCACAGGTCGACAGGGCTCCGAATCCGAGCCGGTTCTGACGCGCTATGCACCATGTGGAGCGTACGATCGGGGCGATTGCGGGCGCTCAGGACAACATCGTCACCAGAGAACAGCTGATCGGCGCCGGCGTAGGCCGCGGTGCGATCAGCTACCGGGCGCGCGCCGGCGTGATCCATCGACTTCATCGATGTGTCTACCTGGTCGGGCATGCGCCACCGACCCTGGCGGGGAGAGCGCGCGCGGCCGTCCTCGCATGTGGCGGGAACTCGGTGCTAAGCCACCGATCTGCGGCGGAGCTGTGGGGGTTGCTGTCCGAGCACGACGGCGAGGTCGACGTCACGGTGATCGGCCGTAATCCGGGACGCCATCCCGGCATCCATGTCCACCGCATGGCCGAGCTCGATCCCGGCGAGCTGAAGGACGTCCGGGGCATCCCGCTCACAAGCCCTGCGAGGACGATCTGCGACGTCGCCGGCGCCGGTCTATCCCACGAGGCTGAGCACGCGCTCGAGCAGGCACGCGTCGAGCGCCTGGTCACCGATCGCCAGCTGCG
Source organism: uncultured Solirubrobacterales bacterium (assembly GCA_963810015.1). Taxonomy (GTDB): domain Bacteria; phylum Actinomycetota; class Thermoleophilia; order Solirubrobacterales; family Solirubrobacteraceae; genus Palsa-465. The sequence goes on along the minus strand of CAWEMC010000015.1, from coordinate 381,663 downwards.
CCAAGTGATCGAGCGTGCGCCTACGCGAGCTGGGTCCGCGCTCATTCGAATGTTGCTCGACAGCGAGAACGGCGCCGGCTACACGCGCTCGAAGGCCGAGCGGACGATGCGCGCCTTGGTCCGATCGGCGGAACTGCCGCAACCGCTCGTCAACGTGCAGCTGCACGGCTTTCTCGTCGACTTCCTCTGGCCGAGCGAGCGCCTGGTCGTCGAGGTCGACGGCTACGAGTTCCACAACGACCGCGCCGCGTTTGAGCGCGACCGCCGGCGCGACCAGATCCTCACGGCGGCCGGGTACCGCGTGATCCGGGTCACGTGGCGGCAGTTGCGCGACGAGCCGGTGGCGGTGATCGCGCGGCTCGCACAGGCGCTGGCGCGGCTGACATAGGCGCTCGCACGGCTCGCATGGGCGCTCGCCCGGCTCAAATAGGCGCCCGCACGGCCGCCGCCACCGGCGGCCACCGCGAGGTACGGCTGAACGGATCCTGCCCGACTGGCATGCTACGGCGACCCCATGTATCTCGACGCCGTGCTCGCCTTCGTCGTCGCGATGGCCGTCGCGGCGGCACTGACTCCCGTCGCCGCTTGGTTTGCGCGAAACATCGGCGCGATCGCGATGCCGAGCGAGCGGGGTCTCGCCACGCGGAGCACGCCACTTCTGGGCGGACTCGCGATCCTGGCCGGCGTGCTGGTCGCGGCCGCCATCTGGATGCCGGCGACGATCAAGCTGCCGCGAACGGTGGGGACGCGAGGATCGGGCGGAACGGTCGACACCTGGGGATTGATGGCGGGAGCGGTGCTGATCGCGGTCGTCGGCGCGATCGACGACGCGCGGGATCTGCCGCCACTCGGAAAGCTGATCGGTCAGATCGCGGCCGCGGTTATCGCCGTGGACGCCGGGGCGAGGGTGACCGACGTGACGCTGCCGTTCGTCGGCGCCCTCCAGTTCCCCCATGACGGCGGGGCGTTGACGGTGCTGTGGCTGGTGCTGCTGATGAACGTCGTCAACTTCTCCGACGGGGTCGACGGCTTGGCGGCAGGACTGTGCACGATCGACGGGGTGGCGTTCGCGATCATCGCGTTCGATCTGAACGTCGGCGCGGCCGGCATCCTCGCGGCGCTGACGGCGGGGGCGTCGCTGGGCTTCCTGTTCCACAACTTCCACCCGGCGAACGTCTTCATGGGCGACTCGGGTGCAAACCTGCTCGGCTACCTGCTGGGGGTGGTGGCCGTGATCGGCTCGCTGAAGACGAACGTGGTCGTCGCGTTGGTCGTGCCGTTGTTCATCCTCGCGGTGCCGTTCCTCGACACGGGCTTCGTGATCGCCAAGCGGCTGAAATACAAGCGCAAGCCGTGGTCCGCGGACGCCAACCACTTCCATCACCGGATGGCGCGGATCGGCTTCAGCCAGCGCAAGACGGTCGCGTACCTCTACGGCTGGACGCTGATGCTGGCGACGCTCGCGGTGGCGCTGCGGGTGGTCCCCTACCACGATCACGGGCCGCCGCATCACTACCACCTGGGCTGGCTGCTCCTGGTGATAGCGCTCGGGCTGATCGCGCTCGCCGCGAGCGTCTACCTCGTCTACGTGCTCGAGATCTTCAAATTCAGGCGGCTGCGCGAGCGCGAACTGAGGCGGCTCGATCCCACGACGAGCGAGCACGAGATCGATCAACAGGTCGGGCACGACATCGAGACCGGAGAGTTCGACCGCGTGAGATAGTGGCGCCGGTGGAGAAGGCCAATCTGGATGACCTGAAGGCGTTCACGACGCTCGATGGCTCGCAGATCCGCGAGCTGGCGGGACCGGCGTGGACCAAGGCGCGCAACCAAAGCCTGGCCGAGGCGACGGTGGCGCCCGGAGGTGAGACCGCGGAGCACTACCACCCGCGCACGGAGGAGCTCTACTACTTCGTCGCAGGCGCGGGGCGGATGCGCTTGGGGGAGGACGAGTCTGAGGTGGCAACGGGCGACTGCGTGGTGATTGAACCCGGCGTGCCGCACAAGCTGTGGAACCCCGGCACGAAGCCACTGGTGCTGCTGTGTTGCTGCGCGCCCGCCTACTCCGACGATGACACTGTGATGACGGGGCGCTGAGCTGAGCGCGTTTAGCCGAACCGAGCGCCTGGTGCTCGGCGCGGTCGTGCTCGTGACCGTCCTCGCGGGGGTCGCCCGCTACGCGCACGGCATCTCGGACGTGCTGGCGTTCGTCGTCGCGGGGCTGGCGCTGGCGGGATGGGCGTGGGTCCTGTCTCTGGCCACGGAGCAGGTTGGGATGCGGCTCGGCACCGCCATCACGGGATTCATGCAGTCGACGCTCGGCAACCTGCCGGAGTTCTTCGTGGTGCTGTTCGCGCTTCAGGCCGGCGAGCTGGTCGTCGCCGAGACCGCGATCTTGGGTTCGATCCTGGTCAACGCGCTCCTCGTGCTCGGCCTGGTGCTCGCCGCCGGGGCGCACCGGGCGAAGGACGGCGTGATGCGCTTCAACCCGCGTCTCCCTAACGACACGGCGACGCTGCTGCTGATCTCGACGTTCATCATCGTCCTGATCGGGCTGGCGATCGCCTCGCACGACCCGGCGAGCCATCACACCAAGACCATCTCGATCGTGGGCGCGGTCGCGATCCTCGTCGTGTACGGCTCCTGGCTTTGGCAGTACCTCCGTTCGGACGACACGCCCAGCGAGACAACCGAGCAGACGCGGTTTCCGGTGTCGGTCAGCGTCGGGTTGCTCGTGCTCGCGGGGTTGGCGTCAGCGTTCGTCTCGGAATGGTTCGTCCACGCTCTGCAACCGACGATCCACACGCTCCACATCTCGCAAGCCTTCGCCGGCCTCGTCATCGTCGCAATCGCCGGCAACGCCGTCGAACACGTGGCCGGTGTGGTGCTCGCAGCCAAAGGTAAGTCCGACCTGGCGATCTCGGTGATCAAGAACTCGGTCGCGCAAATCGCCGCGTTCCTGTACCCCGTGCTCGTGCTCGTGTCGCTCCTAACGGCGACGACCCTGACGTTCGCGCTCGCGCCGATCTACATCGGAGCGCTGTTCGGCACCGCCGTGATCGTGTGGCAGATCACCGGCGACGGCGAGGCGACGCTGTTCGAGGGCGTCGCTCTGATCGCGACGTTTGTGATCCTGGCGACCGTCGCCGCATTCGAATAGGTGGCGTGCTATCTTACGTTAACGTAAGATTCAGGACTTCCCCACAGAGAGGACCGCGGTGACCCAGACGCTCGAGGCGACACGACCACAGCAGAGGCGCACCCGACGGATCGGCGTTCATGCCGATCACGATTCCTACAAGTGGTGGGCCCTGTCGTGCACCAGCCTCGGAATGCTGCTGGCGACGATCAACTCGGGGACGCTGATCATCGCGTTGCCCGACCTCGAGCGGAGCCTTCACACGAGCTTGCTCGAGCTCGTGTGGGTGATCCTCGTGTACATGATCGCCTCGACGGTGCTCGTGCTCAGCGCGGGCCGGCTGTCCGATCAGTTCGGGCGAAAGAAAGCGTACATCGGCGGATTCGTGGTGTTTGCCTTCGCGTCGCTGGGCGCCGGTTTCGCCGGATCGGGGACCGAGCTGATCCTCTGGCGGATCCTCCAGGGAATCGGTGGCGCGTTCCTGTTCGCGAACGCCGCGGCGATCGTGACTGACGCGTTCCCGCGCGAGCAGCTGGGGCTGGCGATGGGGACCAACACGATGGTCGCCGCCGTGGGCCTGGTGATCGGGCCCGTGCTGGGCGGCGCGCTCGTCGCGATCTCGTGGCACTGGGTGTTCTGGTTCAACGTCCCGTTCGCCCTCCTCGGAAGCCTGTGGGCGTGGCTGGTGCTGCGCGAGCTGACCGGGCGCTCCGAGGACACGCGGTTCGACTTTCCCGGCACCTTGACCTTCCTGATCGGTCTGACAGGGCTGGTGCTGGGCGTGTCAAAGGGCGGCATCTCCGGCTGGAGCTCGCCGGTCGTGATCGGGAGCCTGATCGCCGCCGCGGTGTTCCTGCCGCTGTTCGTGGTGATCGAGCGCCATAGCGCCTCGCCGATGCTCGACCTCACCATCTTCAAGAGCCGGTTGTTCTCCGCCGCGGCCGCGGCAGCGTTCATCAACGGCCTGTCGCGGTTCGCGCTGATGTTCCTGTTCGTCTTCTACTTCCAGGGCGTGCAGGGCAACTCTCCGGTGCTCGCCGGCCTGAAGCTCGCGCCGCTCGCGCTCGGGATGCTGATCTCCTCGCCGTTGGCGGGGATCTGGGCCGACCGCCGCGGGTCGCGCGGAATGGCGGTGATGGGGATGCTCGTGACGGCACTCGGGCTAGGGCTGATGACGATGCTCGATCGCGACACGAGCTACTGGGCTCCAGGATCCTTCATGCTCCTGGTCGGCATCGGCTCGGGCATGTTCAACTCGCCCAACACCGCCGCGATGATGGGCGCCGTGCCCGCGCATCGCCGCGGCATCGCCGCCGGCGCGCGGGTGCTGGTTCAGAACACGGGTGCGGTTCTCTCAATCGCATTCGTGATCGCGGTCGTGACCTCTTCGGTGCCGAAGACGGTCCTGTTCGCGGTGTTCTCGGGCGTTGCCAACCACATCACCAACGCCCAGCTGATCCCATTCATCTCGAACATGCACACGGCCCTGTGGTGCCTGTGCGGCATCTCGCTCGTCGGCGCGGTCGTGGCCGCGGCGCGGCCCTCTGAGCGCGAGGCACCGGTCGAGGCGGAGGCGGCGCTCGCGTGAGCACCACCACGGAGCGCCCGCTCCGGATCGGTGAGGTTGCGGAGCTGACCGGCACCACGCCTCGAACGATCCGGTACTACGAGGAGATCGGGTTGCTGCCCGGCGCGGCCGACCGCCCCCAGGGGCAGCACCGCTGCTACACCGCGGCCGACGTCGAGCGCGTCAAGGAGATCGTCCGCCTGCGCGACCTCCTGGGCCTTTCGCTCGAGCAGCTGTCGCGGCTGCTCGAGGCCGAGGCCGCGCGCGCCGAGCTCCGCCGCGAGTTCCAACAGACGGAGGATCCGGCCGCCCAGCAGGAGATTCTCGAGCAGTCGCTGGGCCACATCGCGGTCCAGCTGGAGCTCGTCCGGGAGCGCCGCCGGGAGCTCGAGAAACTCGAGAAGGAGCTCGCCGAGCGCCGCCGCCTCGTCCAGCGCCGGCTGCGGGAGGTTTCGTCCTGAGGTCCGGCGTGGACCGCCGCGCGATGGCCACGCTGTCGGCGGGCCATCTGTTCACGGATATCGCGCAGGGCTCGATCCCGGCGATGCTGCCTTTCCTGATGGCCGAGGATCACCTGAGCTACGCCACGGTGTCGGCGCTGGTGCTCGCGGCGACGATCTCGAGCTCGGTGATCCAGCCGCTGTTCGGCCACGTCTCCGATCGGCTTTCGCTGGCCTGGCTGATGCCGCTGGGGCCGTTCCTGGGCGGCCTCGGCGTGGCGCTGGCGGGAATCGCTCCCAGCTACGGATGGACGTTCGCGGCGATCGTGCTGAGCGGGATCGGCGTCGCTGCCTTCCATCCCGAGGGATCGCGGTTCGCCAACTACGTCTCGGGCGCCCGGCGTTCCAGCGGGATGAGCCTGTTCTCCGTCGGAGGCAACATCGGATTCGCGCTCGGACCGGTGCTGATGACGCCCTTGCTGGTCGTGTTCGGCATGCACGGCACGGTGTTCGTGCTGATCCCGACATGGCTGATGGCGGCCGTCCTGGTCCACGAGCTGCCGCGACTCAAGACCTTCCGGACCGACGTCGTCGCCGGACGTGTCCAGAAGGGCGACCACCACGAGGCCTGGGGCCCGTTCGTTTTGCTGGCGTCGGTCATCGCACTCCGGTCGTTCGTGTACTTCGGGATGGTCACGTTCATCCCGCTGTACTTCGTCCATGACCTGCACACGAGCAAGGCGTTCGGCAACGTCGCGCTCGCGGCGATGCTGCTCGGCGGCGCGGTCGGCACGCTGATCGGAGGGCCGCTCGCCGACCGCTTCGGCCGGCGTACGGTGCTCATCGGGTCGATGGCCGTCCTGCCGCCGCTCGTCGTCGCTTTCCTGGTTTCCCCGCCGGGGCTGGCGGTCGTGTTCGCCTCGCTCGCCGGCGCGGCGACGATTGCCACGTTCGCGGTGACGATCGTGATGGGTCAGGAGTACCTGCCGGGACGGCTCGGCGTGGCGGCTGGCGTCACGATCGGCCTCTCGATCGGCCTCGGCGGCGTCGGAGCGCCACTGCTGGGCATCCTCGCCGACGCCCATGGGTTGCGCGCCGTGTTTGAGACGATCGCGGTGCTGCCGGTGCTGGCGCTGCTGCTCTCGCTCGGGTTGCCCCGATCGATGAGCGCGCGCTCCAGCCGGCGCGAGCAGGAGCGCCAGGCGCTCAGCGCGAGCCGCGCCGGGGCCTGAAGGCCCGTCGGCGGGCAAGTCTGAGGCCGAGCCGGCCCATCCAAACGTTCAGACGTGCAGGAGGGCGACCCGCAGCGGCGTAACAAACCGAGTCCCCCGCCGTAGGTAGGGCGGGGACGCAGGGACGCCCGGGTCGATAACGCCTTGAGCCTTTACACACGCAGCTTCTCACGCTCGTTGCCGCGCTTTGCCGCGGTCGCAGCCGCGTTGATCGGGCTCATCAACATCGCCTCGGCGCTGACCCCGAACATCCGCTGGAGAGGCCATCTGCTCCTACAACTCGAGCCCGTGCAGGCGATGAGGCTGTTCCACGCGTTTGCGCTGCCCGCCGGCACGGCGCTGCTGATGGTCGCGCCGTATCTGGCCCGGCGGAGGCGGCGGGCGTGGCAGGTGGCGATCGTGCTGATGGTCGTGCTCGGTGCGCTCGACCTGCTGAAGGGACTCGACTTCGAGGAGACGACGGTCACGTGGGCCACCGCCGCGCTCCTGTACGTAGGCCGGGACGGCTTCCGGGTCCGCCACGACCCGGTCACGCTGCGCTCGGCGATCTGGCGGGTGCCGTTGCTTGGGCTGGTGGGGCTGACAGTCGCGGCCGTCGCGGCGTGGGTCCTGGCGGGCCATCCCTCGTGGCCGACCGTGGCCCGCGAAACAGGAGACCTGTTGATGTGGCAAACCGGTCCGCTCCATTTCGAGCGTCATGTGGCCTTCCACCACCCGTTTGCCTGGATCCCCCTCGGCGTCCACCTGATTGAGATCGTGACGCTGCTCGCGATCGCCTATGTGATCTTCCGCCCGCTGGCGACCCCGAGATCGCTGCCGGGCCCGGGAGCGCGGGCGGCCGCTGCCGAGCTCGTCCGCGCCCATGGCAGCGACACGCTCTCGTTCTTCAAGCTCCGCGGCGACAAGCACTACTTCTTCAGCGCCGATCAGCGGGCCTTCGTCGGCTACCGGATCGAGAACGGTGTGTTGTTGCTGTCCGGCGATCCGGTTGGACCCGAGGAGTCCTTCCGCGGCCTTCTCCGGGCTCTGCGCGCCTTCGCGGAGATCAGAGGCCTCAAGCTCGGCGCTGTGGGCGCCAGCGAATCTCTGTGTCCGCTCTACGAGCAGCTCGGGTTGCGCTCGATCTACCTCGGGGACGAGGCGATCGTCGAGCTCGACCACTTCTCGCTGGAGGGACGCGCGATCCGCAAGGTTCGCCAGTCGGTCCACCGGCTGGTCAAGGCGGGATACACCGCCGAGCTGCATCCGCTCGGCGACCTCGATACCGCGACGGTCGGGGAGATCGAGCTGATCCTCGAGCGCGGGCTCGATGGCGCTCCGGAGCGCGGCTTCTCGATGGCGATGGATTCGATCCGCTCGCAACCGTGCGAGGACACCGCCGTCGTGCTCTCGCGCGATAGCGACGGTGCGATCCGAGGGGTGCTCCATTTCGTGCCCGTCTACGGCCGGGAGGCCGTCTCGCTGTCCTTCATGCGGCGGGACCCGACTACGCCAAACGGCCTGACAGAGTTCATGGTCGTCAAGGCGGCGGAGCTCCTGCGCGAGCGGGGCGTGGCCGAGATGTCGCTCAACTTCGCCGCGTTCGCCAAGTGGATGCACAGCCCCGAGAAGCGCTCCGAGCGAGTGCTCGGGAGGCTGATCGCGCTCGGCAACCCCTTCTTCCAGATCGAGAGCCTGTACCGGTTCAACGCGAAGTTCTTCCCGCGCTGGGAGCCGCGTTACCTCGTCTATGAGGGTGCTCTGGGGCTGCCGAGAGCGGGGATCGCCGCGCTCTGGGCGGAGGGCCAGCTGTGGAAACCGCCGGTCGGAAGGCCGAACGCGGGCGCGCGGTGATCTTTCTGGAGCCGATGACACCGCGATCGCCTTAAGGTCGCGCTAACGTTCAGGCCCTCGGCGACCTCCGATTGGCGGCGGTCGGCGGCGCTCGCCGGCAGGTTGTTTCGCGCGATGCCTGCCTTGGGGGCGCCGGTACCCTTCCCGGCCCTCCGACCTCCGTTATCAGCTTGAACACTTTCCATCCAGAACATGACAAACAGCCGTCCCCTTTCGGCGTTGCTGCGACAATCGAGGCGCCGGTGGCGATTCTGAGCTACCTGGATGTCGTCCTGCTCGTCCTCGCGGCGCCGATCATGCTGCTGATCGGGGTCCCGGCGGCCGGATACTGCATCGCTGCCGGCGTCTGGATCGCGTTGCGGGCGATCGGAGTCGCGGTCGACCGGGTCGCGAGCGCCAGTGGCGATGCCCGCAGCCAGATCGGCCTACGAATGGGATACATGCTGGGGCGCCTGTTCGCGCTCGCCCTGACGATCGTTCTCGTACGCAAGTCCGGCACCAAGGACGACGGGCTCACGGCGCTCGTCGTGATCGCGTTTGCATTCACCGTTCAGCTGGGCACGTCCGCCTTCAACCGCCCGAGATCGCGATGAGCACAACCCGCAAGGTCCTCCTGTCCATTTTCGGGTTCTACCTGTTCGGGATCGTGCTCCTGCTGGTGATCTATGGCTTCACGTCGAAGAGGAACAACGAGTTCCAGATCCAGAACGAGTTCAAGCTGACCAACTGGGTCAACCTGGGCGTATTCAGCATCAATCGAGCGGTCGTGTACCTGATCCTGGCGACCATCGCGACGATCGGGACGATGCTATGGATCTCCAGGCGAATGCACACGCGGCCCAACCGCGTGCAAACCGCGGTCGAAGTGATCTTCTCGCTAATGCGAGACAACATCACCAGAGGAAACATGTCAGACGACATGGCGGCGAAGTGGTTCCCGTTTCTCGGGACCCTGTTCCTGTTCATCTGGTACTGCAACCTGATCGGCTACATCCCGCTGCCGACGAACTCCGAGCAGACGTTCAACGTATTCGGCGCCCACATTCCCTCGTTCGCGCTGTACGCGGCGACTGCGAACATCTCGGTGCCGCTCGTGCTGGCGCTGGTCGTGTTCATCGCCTTCAACACCGTCGGGATTCGCACGCAGGGCCCGATCGGGTACATCAAGAGCCTGGTCCCAGCCGGCGTCCACGGCGCGATGCTGGTCCTGATCCTCCCGCTCGAAATCGTCTCGACGCTGATGCGGCTGCTCTCGCTGACGATCCGACTGTTCGCGAACATCCTCGCCGGGCACCTGATCATCCTGTTCATGGCCGGGGGGCTCGCGGTGATCCTTGGCCTCCAGGTGTTGGGGTGGTTCACGCTCCCATTCGGAGTCCTTGTCTACCTGTTCGAACTCGGCCTGGTGGCCACGCTCCAGGCCTTCATCTTCGCCACTCTTTCCGCCATCTACTTGGCTGGCGCTGTCACCCACCACTAACTGAAACGAAGGAGCTTCGAAAGTGCTAGTCCTTACACACATCCTCACGTTCGCGGCGTCGTCCGGGGTCGGGGCGGGGCTCGGTATCGGCATCGGCGGCGGTCTTGGCGCGCTCGGCGCGGGCATCGGCATCGGGATCATCTTCGGCAAGGTGATCGAGGCGGTCACGCGCCAGCCTGAGATGCGAGATGAGATCACCAGCATCCAGTGGCTCGGATTCGCGTTGACCGAGGCGGTCTTCTTCTACGGCCTCGTCGCCGGCCTGCTCTCGTACGTCCTCAAGTAGATGCTCACCACTGCGTCATCGAGCGGGTCGTTCCTGATCACGCCCAACGTCGGGCTGATGATCTGGACGCTGCTGCTGTTCGTGATCTCGATGTACATCCTCTACAAGGTTGCCTTCCCGAGGATCACCGCGGCGCTTGACCGCCGGCAGCACGCGATCGAGGAGTCGATCGACGCGGCCGACCGGACTCGCAAGCAGGCCGACGAGATCCTTGCCGAATACCGCGAGCGGCTGAAGGAGGCTCGCGGGCAGGCGGAGCAGATCATCGATCGCGCGCGCAAGGCGGGCGAGGTCCACGAGCGCGAGTCGGAGGCCGAGGCCAAGGCCCGGCGCGAGCAGTTGATGGAGCAGACCCGTCGTGAGATCGAGCTCGAGACACGACGCGCGATCGAGGACATTCGCCGTGAGGTCGCTGACCTGACGGTCGCGGCCACCGAGAAGGTGACCCGCAAGGTTCTGACCGAACAGGATCAGCAGCGGCTGGTCCAGGAGGCGCTGAGCGAGCTCGACTTCACCCCACTCAGTCCGGGAGCGAATAACTAGTGGAGGAGATCGGCGAGGTCTACGCGCGGGCGCTGTTCGAGGCCGCCAAGGAGCACGGCGTCGTCGATGAGGTGCACGATCAGCTCGGGCAGTTCGCCCAGGCCCTCAACGACAACAGGGATCTGGCCGTGTTCTTCTTCTCGCCGTACTTCTCGACCGAGGAGAAGAAGGACGCCTTGAAACGGGCCGTCACGGGCGCCGAGCCGATCTTCATGAACTTCCTCGAGGCGCTCGTCGAGCGCCACCGGATGCCGGCGATCTTCCGGATTCGCGCCCGCTACGAGGAACTGTGGGACGACGAGCATAAGCTGCTGCCCGTGCAGGTCACGAGCGCAGTCCAGCTCGATGAGGCCACGGTGCGCAGCATCGGCGATCGGATCGGCGAGCAGACCGGACGCGAGGTCGAGCTCTCGAGCGAGGTCGATCCCGACATCCTCGGCGGAATCGTGCTCAGGGTGGGCAATTTCATCCTCGACGCCTCGATCAGGAACCGACTGGAACAACTTCGAAAGCAAGTAGCGCAGGCGTAGCGCCTGTCACGGGAGCAATTGCATGCAGATCAAGCCCGACGAGATCACCTCAATCCTTAAGAGCCGGATCGAAGGACTCGACACCGACGGCGCCGATCTAACCGAGGTCGGCACGGTGCTCTCGGTCGCCGACGGCATCTGCCGGGTCCACGGACTCGACAACTGCATGTCGTTCGAGACGCTCGAGTTGCCCCACGACGTCACCGGGTTGGCCCTGAACCTCGAGTCCGACAACGTCGGCGTGGTGCTGTTCGGCGACTGGGAGCAGATCGTCGAGGGTGACACGGTCCGGCGGACCAAGCGACTCATCGACGTCCCGGTGGGCGAGGCGCTCCTCGGTCGAATCGTCGACCCGCTCGGCAATCCGCTCGACGGCAAGGGCGATATCCGAACGACGGAGAGGCGGCCCGCTGAGCACAAGGCGCCGGGCGTGGTCCAGCGCCAGCCGGTGGTAGAGCCGATGCTGACTGGCCTCAAGGCGATCGACTCGATGATCCCCATTGGCCGCGGCCAGCGTGAGCTCATCATCGGCGATCGTCAGACGGGCAAGACCGCGATCGCGATCGACACGATCATCAACAACCAAGACCGTGATCTGATCTGCGTCTACGTGGCGATCGGGCAGCGCAAATCGACGGTGGTCTCGCTCGCCAACACGTTGGAGGACGCCGGCGCGCTCGATAACACGATCATCGTGATGGCGGCGGCGGACGAGGCGGCGCCGATCAAGTTCCTGGCGCCGTACGCCGGGTGCGCGATGGCCGAGTATTTCCTCTACAACGGCAAGGCCGCGCTCGCGATCTACGACGACCTCACCAAGCACGCGTACGCCTACCGCCAGATGTCGCTGCTGTTGCGCCGGCCGCCTGGACGTGAGGCCTATCCGGGCGATGTCTTCTACCTGCACTCGCGGCTGCTCGAGCGTGCCGTGAAGCTGAATGACGACCTCGGCGCCGGGTCGCTGACAGCGCTTCCGGTGATCGAGACGCAGGCCGGGGACGTTTCGGCGTACATCCCGACGAACGTGATCTCGATCACCGACGGCCAGATCTTCCTCGAGCCGAAGCTGTTCTACTCGGGAGTCCGTCCCGCCATCAACGTCGGGATCTCGGTCTCTCGCGTCGGCGGGAACGCTCAGATCACGCCGATGCGCAAGGTCGCGGGCCGGCTGAAGCTCGAGCTGTCCCAGTACCGCGAACTCGAGGCGTTCGCACAGTTCGGCTCTGATCTCGACCAGGAGACCCAGCGCACGCTGGCGCGGGGCGAGCGGCTCGTGAAGACCCTCAACCAGTCCGAGCGCCACCCGATTGCAGTTGAGGATCAGGTCATCCAGATCTACGCGGCCACCAACGGTTATCTCGACCGGATCCTGGTCGACAAGGTCGAGCGGTTCCTCGCCGACCTCACCGACAACGTGCGCGGCAACGAGCCCGAGCTCCTGAAGAAGATCGCCGAGGGCGACTGGAGCGACGAGACTCAGAACAGCGTCGAGCGGGCCGTCCAGCAGTTCGCCGAGGACTTCGGCTTCGACCTCGACGAGGAAGGCCATCCGCTCGATGAGGATGTGGACGTTCAGACCGGCGCCGAGCGCTCACGTGAGGAGCCGGCGCCCGACGAGAACGGGGACGGCGCCGAGGCGGCGTAACAACGCCGTTCGGCTCGTTCAGGCATGCCACAGTCTCAGCGCGACGTCCGCGACCGTATCGGCGCGGTCAGGAACATCCAGAAGATCACCAACGCGCTCCAGTTGGTCGCCGCCGCGCGCCTGCGCCGCGCCGAGCAGCGTATTGAGGCGCTGCGGCCGTACGCCGGCGCGATCCGCCGGATGACCAAGCAGGCGGCGGAGGCCGCCGGGACCGTGCCGGCGCTCCCGATCATGGACGAGCACGAACACATACGGCGCGTCGGGATACTCCTGATCGCGGGGGACCGTGGGCTCGCGGGCTCGTTCAACTCAAACATCGTGCGCGCCGGCGTCGCCGCGGGCCGCAGGTACGACGCCGAGGGTTACACCGGCGTGTATTTCGCCTCCGGTAGGCGACCGGCGTCGTCGTTGGAATTCCGAGGGCTCGACGTCGCCGAGGCGTTCACCGGCTTCACCGATCGCCCGTCGTACGCCGACGCCCGGCGGATCGCTGAACGGCTGATGTCGGCCTACGTCGACGACGAGGTGGACCGGGTCGAGGTCTTCTACAACGGCTACATCTCGCCGCTCTCCCAGGTCGTAAGGCGTGAGACGCTGCTCCCGCTCCAGCAGGCGACCGTGCTCGAGGAGGAGGACGACGAGGTCGATGACGGGGACCAACCGCGGTACCGCGCGCTCGTCGAGTACGAACCCGACCCCGAGGAGATCCTCGAGCGGCTGGTGCCCGACTACGTCGAGATTTCGATCTACCGCGCCCTCCTGGAGTCGACGGCATCCGAGCACGGGGCGCGGATGACCGCGATGCGCAACGCCTCCGATAACGCTCGAGATCTGATTCAGGACCTGACCCTCGAGATGAACCGGGCCCGCCAGGCTGAGATCACACAGGAGATCTTGGAGGTTGTCGGCGGTGCTGAGGGGCTGGCTGGCTAAGTGGCCGCCCGATGACGACCACCCCATCTAGACTGGAGAACCACATGTCAGCCACCACCGAAGAGACCTCAGAGAAAACCGAGAAGACCACCCAGAACGTCGGGCGCGTCGAGGAGATCCAGGGCGTCGTCATCGAGGCCGTGTTCCCCGACAAGCTGCCCGAGATCAATCACGCGATCAAGATCCGCCGCCCGGAAGCCGCACAGGCCGAGGAGGACATCGACATTGCCGCGCAGGAGGAGCCCTACCTGGTGTGCGAAGTCGAGCAGCACCTGGGCGATGACAGGGTCCGCGCGGTCGCGATGGATTCCACGGACGGGCTCTCGCGCGGCACCGAGGTGATCGACACCGGCGCGCCGATCACGGTTCCCGTTGGGCGCGAGACGCTCGGTCGGATCTTCGACCTGCTCGGCGAGCCGATCGATCTCGGTGAGCCGCTCTCCGCCGACGTCGAACGTTGGCCGATCCACCGTCCCGCGCCGACGGTCGAGGCGTTGACGCCGACGACCGAGATGTTCGAGACCGGGATCAAGGTCATCGACCTGCTGGCGCCGTACGCAAAGGGCGGCAAGGTCGGTCTGTTCGGCGGCGCCGGCGTCGGCAAGACCGTGATCATCCAGGAGCTGATCCACAACCTCGCCCAGGAGCACGGCGGCCTGTCGGCGTTCTGTGGCGTCGGCGAGCGTTCGCGCGAGGGCAACGACCTGTGGCTCGAGATGAAGGAGTCCGGGGTGCTCGAGAAGACGATGCTCGTCTTTGGCCAGATGAACGAGCCTCCCGGGGCGCGCATGCGCGTCGCGCTATCCGGCCTGACGATGGCGGAGTACTTCCGCGATCAGGAAGGCCAGGACGTGCTGCTGTTCATCGACAACATTTTCCGCTTCGTCCAGGCGGGATCCGAGGTCTCGGCACTGCTCGGCCGGATGCCCTCGCAGGTGGGCTACCAGCCCACGCTGGAATCGGAGATGGGCCAGCTCCAGGAGCGAATCACTTCCACTCGCAAGGGCTCCGTCACCTCGATCCAGGCGATCTACGTGCCCGCCGACGACCTCACCGACCCGGCCCCGGCGTCGGTCTTCGCGCACCTCAACGCTACTACGACGCTGTCGCGCTCGATCGCTGAGAAGGGCATCTACCCGGCCGTCGATCCGCTCGACTCGACGTCGACGATTCTCAAGCGCGAGATCCTCGGCGACGAGCACTTCGACGTCGCGAACCAGGTCAAGGAGGTGCTCCAGCGCTATCGCGATCTCCAGGACATCATCGCGATCCTCGGGATCGAGGAGCTCTCCGATGAGGACCGGGTGACGGTGAACCGGGCCCGCCGCATCGAGCGCTTCCTCTCCCAGCCGTTCTTCGTCGCCGAGCAGTTCACGGGCGTGCCGGGCGCGTTCGTACCGATCGCGGAGTCGATCCGTGGCTTCAAGGAGATCCTCGAGGGCAAGTACGACGATCTGCCCGAGCGGGCGTTCTTCCTGAAGGGGACAATCGACGACGTCGTGAAAGCCGCCGGCGGCGCGGCGGAGGGCGAGCCGGACAAGGCCGACAATAAGGCCGAGGACAGCGAGGTCCGCGAGGACGAGAGCGCCGGCGACAGCGAACACGACAGCGACGAGTAGCGGGTAGCGATGGCGTACGAGAAGTTCCCGGTCGAGGTGCTGACGCCCGAGGGCGAGGTGTTCAAAGACGAGGTCGAGCAGATCTCGACGCGGACCACCGTCGGCTCGATCGGCGTCCTCGCCCACCACCAGCCGCTGCTGGCGATGCTCGACCCGACCGAGCTTCGCCTCTACAAGAGCCAGTCCGAGGTCGTCAGCTTCGCCCAGGCCGAGGGCTACATGCAGATCGCCAACAACCGGGCGCTGATCCTCGTGGAGGAGGCACACCAGCCGAACCAGCTCGATGCCGGTGAGCTCCGCGAGCGCCTGCGGCAGGCCGAGCAGCAGCTCGAGTCCGCGGGCGAGGATTCGGAGCGCCGGCGCGTCGCGGAGCGCGACAAGCGGCGCTGGGAAGCGTTTCTGCGGGTGGCCGAGGGTTCATAGGGACCCTCTCACGCGGTGCCTTAGCTGCTGATCAGTTGGACTCTTATCCTCTCTGAGACCGATGCTTGACGAACGGATCCTGGCTGAGCGGCTGATTTCCTACGACACGTCACGCCGCGATGTGCTGGTGGCGGCCGCAGGATTCGTGAAGGGTTGGCTCGAATCCCGCGATATCGAAGTCCGCGATCACGAGCACAACGGGCTGCCGGTGCTGGTGGCCGAGGTCGGCCCACGCGAGGGTAAGCACCCCTGCGTGGTCTTCCACGGCCATCTGGACGTGGTCCCCGGCCGCGAGGAGCAGTTCGAGCCGCGGGTTGAGGGCGACCGGCTGTATGGGCGCGGCGCCTACGACATGAAGGCGGCGCTCGCGGCGATGATGTGCGCCCTCAAGGACCTGGAGCAACAGGACCGGGTCGTGGTTCGACTCACGTGCGTGCCCGACGAGGAGTCGGAGGAAATCGACGAGCGCTCCACGGAGGACGTCGTCAGACGAGGACTCGGTGGCGACTTTGCCATCACCGGCGAGCCGACCGATCTGCACATCGGCATCGAGGCCAAAGGGGTACTCGTGATGCGGATCGAGGTTCATGGCCGTGCCGCGCACAGCTCGACGCCATGGCTGGGCGAGAACGCGGTCCTGAAGGCGATCGACGTGTTCCGCGCGATCGAGTCGCTCCCGTTCACGCGCCTGTCTTCGGAGATGTTCGACTCTCCGTCGCTAAACCTCGGTCGGATCAAGGGCGGCGATGCGCTCAACAAGGTGCCCGACCTGTGCACGATGGCGGTCGACGTCCGCTACCTCCCCGGCCAGGATCCAGGCGAGATCCTCGAACAGGTCCGCACGATCCCGGGAATCGAGGTGACCCGGACGTTCATCTGGCCGCCCGTCACCGTGTCCCGTACCGACCCTTACGTCCGGGCGCTTCGCGGGGCCGTGTCGCGCTCGATCAGCGGCGAGGTGATGAGCGTGGGCAGAGACGGGGCATCGGATGCCGCCGCATTCCTCGGGGCCGGGATTCCCGCGGTCGAATTCGGTCCGGAGGGCGCGGGCCACCACGGCCCGGAGGAGTGGGTCTCGCTGGCCTCGCTGGCGCGGTATCGCCGCGCGCTCGGCGACTTCGTCCGAGCGCTCCCGCTGTGGCTGGAAGAGAGCGCCAGCCGCAACGGGGAGCTCAGGGGTACGCTCGGAATGCCGGAGTCGATCGAGGGAGGATTGGCTTGAGGCTGATCCCCGATACGCGGCGGGGGATGCTGTGGCGGTTCGCGCTCGCAGGGGTGATCGTGATCGCGTTCACGGCGACCACGACTGCGGTCGCCGGCCTGCTCCAGTTCAAGCAGTTCACGGATTACCTGTCGCTGTCGCCGGTGATCAAGAACGCCGCAGTCGCGGTGGCCGATCCGGGCAACCCCCAGACGTTGCTGCTGATCGGCTCTGACCACCGCGCCGGCGAGCCGTTCAGCGCGGCCAACACCGACACGATGATGCTCGTGCGTCTCGATCCGAACTCGTCCACGATCAACGTCCTGTCGGTGCCCCGCGACCTGAGGGTCCAGATCGAGGAAGGTGGCGTGATGACCACCGACAAGCTGAATTCGGCGTATTCGATCGGGGGGCCGAACCTGCTGCTCAAGGTGCTCAAGCAGCAGGTGTTCCCGGGCCTGCACGTCAACCACATCATCGACGTGAACTTCGGCGGCTTCGAGGATCTGGTCAACGCGATCGGCTGCGTCTACACCGATATCGACCATCGCTACTACAACAACACCGCGTATACCGACTACTCGAGCATCGACATCCAACCCGGATACCAGAAGCTGTGTGGCACCGATGCGCTCGAGTTCGTGCGGTTCCGGCACACCGACAGCGACCTCGTCCGCAACGCCCGCCAGCAGGACTTTCTGCGCTGGGCCAAGGACCAGTTCAGCTCGACTCAGTTGTTCAACCAGCGCAACCAGCTGATCAAGATCTTCGGAGAGCACACGGAGACCGACCACAACCTCCACACGGTGGACGGGCTGATCAACCTGTTCGACCTGGTCGCGTTCTCGGCCGGCCACGCGGTCAAGCAGGTGACGTTCCCGGCGATCTTCCTGCCGTGCAACTCCGGAGCGCCGACTCAGCTCGGTGCGCCCGCGACACAGACGCCCTGCTACGTGACCGCCAACCCGCCCGCCGAGGCGAGGGCCTACCGGTCATTCATGACGCCGACACAGGGATCGAGCGCCGGCGCGTCTCATGGGCCGCCTAAGCACCATGGCAACCGGGCCCCGACGGCAAACCTGACTCCTGACCTGGCGGACGGCACGACGCAGGCGTCGGCGATGCCGCACACCAACCTGCCGGTCTACGTGCCGCGGCTGATCGCGACGAACTCCCAGTACTGCACGAACGCGACCTGCCCGATCGGGCCGATCGCAAACTCATATCCCCGCGCGTATACGCTGCACGACCAGCAGGGCAATCCCCACTCCGCCTACCGGATCACGCTCGTGGTCAACCCGGTCCTCGGTCAGTACTACGGCGTCCAGGGGACCACCTGGCAGAACCCGCCGATCCTCAACAAGCCGACGGAGACGGAGACGATCGGGGGCAAGCAGCTGATGCTGTTTTTCAACGGTCATGAGCTGTCGCTGGCGGCGTGGCGCACGCCGGAGGGTGTCTACTGGATCTCCAACACCCTGACCGACACGCTCAGCAACCAGCAGATGCTGGGGATCGCCGCGTCGCTGACGCCGGCGGGTTAGGACGCCGGCCGCGTCCCGCCGTACCGCGATGCCGCGGCGACCGCGTGTACCCTTGGCCGCTCGATGAGCACAACCCGCGAACCGATTGCCGTCATCGGCACCGGGTACGTCGGATTGGTGTCCGCAGCCGGCTTCGCCGATCTCGGCAACGAGGTCTGGTGCGTCGATGTCGACGCGAACAAGATCGCTCGCCTCGAGCGGGGCGACATCCCGATCTATGAGCCGGGCCTGGCCGAGGTGGTGTCGCGCAACCGCGAGCGCCTGCACTTCTCGACCGAGCTCGCTCCGGCCCTCGAGCACTCTCGCCTGCTGTTCGTGGCGGTGGGGACGCCGCCCACGTACTCCGGTGACGCCGATCTCTCCGCCGTCCACGCCGTGGTCGGCGCGATGCCCCGGTCCAACCGGCACGCGCTGGTGATGAAGTCCACGGTGCCGGTCGGCACCGGCGCCGCGATCCAGCGGATCTTCGTCGAACAGGGGAAGGCGGGGTTCGCGTACGTGTCGTGTCCGGAGTTCCTCAAGGAGGGGTCGGCGATCGAAGACTTCCTCGATCCCGATCGGGTCGTGGTCGGGGACGAGGGCGACTGGGCGGGAGACGCCGTCGTCGATCTCTATGCCCCCCTTGACGCGCCGCTGATCCGGACCGATATCCACAGCGCCGAGATGATCAAGCTCGCGGCGAACGCTTTCCTGGCCACCAAGATCTCGTTCATCAACGAGATCGCCAACGTCTGCGAGGAGACCGGGGCGGACGTGCTCGAGGTGGCGCGGGGGATGGGCCTAGACCATCGGATCGGCCCGCATTTCCTCAAGCCCGGTATCGGCTTCGGCGGCTCGTGTTTCCCCAAGGATGTGTCCGCCCTCAAGCAGCTCGCCGGCAACTCGGGCTATCACTTCCAGCTCCTGACCGCGGTTATCGAGGTCAACGAGCTGCAGAAGCGCCGGGTGATCTCGAAGCTGCAAAAGCATCTCGGCTCTCTCGTCGGAACGACCGTGGCGCTGCTGGGGCTGGCGTTCAAGGCCAACACCGACGACATGCGCGAGGCTTCGTCGCTGGTGCTCGCCGCCCGGCTTCAGGCGGACGGCGCGCACGTACGGGCCTACGACCCCGTTGCTGAGGGTGAGGCCCGAAAACTGATGATCGGAGTTGAATTCGCGAATTCCGCGCTGGACGCGCTCGAGGGGGCGAACGCGTGCGTGATCGTTACCGAGTGGGGCGAGTTCGCGGACGTCGACTGGAGCGAGGCTGCCGACCGTATGGCCGGGCGGTTGGTCATCGATGGGCGCAACTACATCGACCCGGCCGCCGTGCAGGCGGCGGGACTCGACTACGAGGGGATCGGGCGTTAGTGCACCGAAGCGACAGGGGGCGATGAATTGCAGGCTTTGATCCTGGCCGGGGGGGAGGGCACCCGGCTGCGGCCGTTGACCCTGACGATCCCGAAGCCGGTCGTGCCCCTCGTCGGTCGCCCGTTCATCTCCTACATGCTCGAGTGGCTGTCGAGCCACGGAATCGATGACGTGATCCTCTCGTGCGGATTCATGGCGGACGGGGTGCGCGACGTGCTCGGAGATGGCTCCGCCCTCGGGATCCGACTGCGGTATGTGGACGAGCCGAAGCCGTTGGGGACGGGCGGCGCGCTGAAGTACGCCGAGGACCTCCTCGACGAGCGGTTCTTCATGCTCAACGGCGATGTCCTTGCCGATTTTGACCTGACGGGCCAGCTGGCCCAGCACGAACGGACCGGGGCGAAGGCGACGCTGGCGCTGATCGCCGTCGACGATCCGTCGGCCTACGGGCTCGTCCGCCAGAACGCCGACGGCTCGGTCCGCGAGTTCGTCGAGAAGCCGCGCCCGGAGCAGATCGACTCGAACCTGATCAGCGCCGGGGCCTACATCCTCGAGCACGACGTGCTCGATGGCATGGCGCCGGTGGGCACGAACATCTCGATCGAGCGCGAGGTCTTCCCGACGCTCATCGACCGCGGCCTGTTCGGATATGCCGCGAGCGGCTATTGGCTCGACATCGGCACGCCCGAGCGCTACCTCCAAGGAACCTGCGACATCCTCAAGGGCAACGTCACGACCCAGATCGGCCGGCGGCTGAAGGACAGCGGCCTGACGCTCACCGATCGAGCCACGGTCGAGGGTGGGATCATCGCGCCCGCGCTCGCCGGGGCGGGGTCGGTCGTCGAACGCCATGCGGTGGTCGGGCCATGCACCGTGCTCGGCCGTGAGGTGAGGGTGCGGGAGGGGGCGCGAGTCGAGGGCTCGGTGCTGCTCGACGGGGTGACCGTGGGAGCGGGGAGCACCGTGAGCTGCGCGATCGTCGGGCCCGGCGTGAAGATCGGAGAGGGCTGCCAGATCGACGGTGACGTCGTGATCGGCGAGGACGCCAGGATCGGACCGAACAGCATTCTCGGTTCCGGCGCGCGTATCTTCCCGGGCGTGGAGCACCCAGAGGCGGCGATCAGCTCTTGACCACGACCGCCGATCTGGGACGGGAAGCCATCGCGTCGGTCGACCGTCAGGGACAGCTCGACGACATTCTCGGGCTGCCCGACCAGCTCCGCGACGCGTTGTGGCGCGTCGAAACGGCCAACCTCCAGGCCGAGGACGCTCCGGGCGGGCTCGTGGTCGCCGGCATGGGCGGATCGGCGATCGGAGGCGCGCTGGCACGCGCCGCGCTGGGCGATCGTGCTTCCCGTCCGATCGTGCTCGCACGCGGCTATGCCCTACCGGCGTGGACGACACCGGACACCGCGATCCTGTGCGCCAGCTACTCGGGCGACACGGAGGAGACGCTCGCGATCTACGACGCCGCGGGCGCGCTGGGCGCTCGCCGGATCGTCGCCACGACTGGCGGACAGCTGGCGGAGAGCGCGCGCGAGGACGGGGTGCCGGTGATCCCTTTGCCCGGCGGGTTCCAGCCGCGGGCCGCGGTCGCCTACTCGCTCGTGGTGGCGCTCGAGGTCGCGGGCCTGTGCGGCGCGGGAGAGCGGCTGCACGCCGAGATCGACGTCGCCGCGGCACACGCCGAGCAACTCGTCGCCGAATGGGGACCCGAGGGTCACGATTCCTGCCTGGCGAAGGACCTGGCGCGCTCGCTGCACGGGACGATCCCGCAGATCGCCGGCGCGGGCCTGACATCCCCGATCGCCTATCGCTGGAAGACCCAGATCAACGAGAACGCGAAGACCCCATGCTTCTCCGACGACCTCCCTGAGCTCGACCACAACGAGATCGTCGGGTGGGAGGGAGCCGGCGAGCTCGGCCGCTTCAGCGCCGTGTTCCTCGACGACTCCGACCTGCACCCGCGCATCCGCCAGCGGATCGAGCTCACGCGCGGCCTGATCGCCACCAACGCGGTCGGGACCTACCGGGTGGAGGGAGTCGGCGAGACCCGCACGGGCCGCTTGGTCTCGCTGGTCCTGCTCGGCGATCTGGTGTCGCTGTACTTGGCGGTCCTCCGGAACGTCGATCCGACGCCGGTCCCGTCGATCGAGCATCTGAAGCACGCCCTGGCCAAGGGTTAGTTAGGGGGCGCGCTTTCGCGCGCCATGTGGTGTGGCTCTCGCGCTCGGTTCGGTGGCTGTTTTCAGGCTGGGCATCGTGGCGGTCGACTCTCAGCCCGCGGTCGCGACGCGCCCCCAGCCCCGATTGGCGGGAGGCTTGGTAAACGGCGCAGGGAAGGAGGGTGGGTGAGGGCGCCGGCGGGTCGGGCGGGCCCGTGGTCGACCGGCTCAGCCGCTCAGCCGCCAAAACCCGCGACTTTGTGCCGAGAGTGCCACCGGAAACCTGCATAACACGACAACACCGGCGCCGGGTCCGAGCCCTGTCGTGTTAACCATGCTCTTCATGCATAGCTCGACAGGCCTCGCCATTTCGGCCGGGATTGTCGTGTTGTGCAGGTTTTCGACGAGTGCGACGGCGCCGGCTCCCACCCTCCTTCCCTGCGCCGTTTAAAAGGGCCGACGCGAATCAAGGCTGCGCGCGCTCAAACGCGCCCGCGGGCCGAGAGTCGATAGCCCTGTCGGACGAGCGCCGCCCGGCGCCTAGTGGAGGGCGATTCCGCGCTGCTCGTAGAGGCGCCGGTCGGCGGTGGCGAGCAGCTCGGTTGCCGTGCTGCCGTCGTCCGGGAAGGACGAGGTGCCGACCGTGAGATCCCAGGGGGCGCGAAGGCCAAGGGCCTCTTGGCGCTCCGGGATCTGGCTGGTGATGCGATTGATGACCACGTCGGCGCCCTCGGCGCCCTGCTCGACGAGGAGCAGGCCCATCTCGTCGCCGCCGAGCCGCCCGACGACGTCGTCCGCCCGGGCCGAATCCTTGAGGAGGTGCGCGGCGTCCTTGAGCAGCTCATCGCCGGCGAGGTGGCCCTCGGTGTCGTTGACGCCCTTGAGGTTGCGGACGTCGATGTAGGCGAGCACGAACCGCAGGTTGTAACGCCGGGCCCGCGCCAGCTCGCGCTCGAGGGCCTCGATGAAACCGCGGCGGTTGAGGACGCCGGTCAGCGGGTCGGTCAGGGCCGCGGCCGTCACTGCGGCGAACTGCCCCGCCTGACGCTTGACGCGGCGCGTGGCGACAAACGCGGCGCTTGCTCCGACGGTCGCCAGGGCCAGCGATAGTGCCAGCGCCAGCCACACCCATCCGGGCACGACGCGCTCGATGTCGGTGATCACCTGGCCCACCGGCGCCGTCAGGCTCGAGCCCGAGCTGTTGGTGCCGTGGCCGGTCGAATGGCCAGCACGCGCGGCGGAATCATGGTTTCCGGCGGTGGCGGTCCCGGCCGCGGCTGTCAGCAGCGGCGTCGCCGCGGCCGCGCTGAGTGCCCGCGCCGGCGTCAACCCGAGCGCCGCTCCAAGTCCGTTCGTGACCGGGGCGGGGGTGGCGACGTGGGTCGCGGTGACAAGGCTGCCGATGTCCGAGGTCAGGTTGGAGCCCGTGTTCGACGACGAGCCGCCGTGGTTCGGCGCGACAGGCGTCTTCGGGGCTGTTGGACTGATGGTGCTCGGCGCGACCGGCGGCGTCGTGACAGTCGAGGATGGGCTGGTCGGCTGAATTGGGGGAGCGGGAGTGGTGGTGGCGGTTGTGAGCCCCGTGGCCTGGTGCGATGTGTGAGACGGTTGCGCGCCCTCGGTGGCGTGGCCAGATCGGTCGCCGCCAGAACCAGGCGGAGTTCCGACTCCCTGGTGGGAGGTGGTCGGAACAGCCGGCTGCGGGCCGCTGGGGGAGCCGATGCCCTGGTGGCTCTGGTGGCCCTGGCCGGCGGCTCCGCCGCCTTGCCCTGCAGTCGTCGTCGAGGTTGTCGTGGTCGCCGCAGGCCCGGGGGCACCTTGCGCATCGCCGTTCCACCCATGGTTGCCGTTCCCGTCCCAACCTCCGGACGCGCGTCCGTGCCGTCCGCCGCTCTGGCCGGGCCCAGTCTGGCCGGACGGGAGGCCGGTGTCCGTGGGCTGCGAGGATGTCGTCGGCTGCGATGTGTGCGCGGAGGCGCTGTTGGTCTGGCCGGCGTGGCCGGGCCAAGCGCTGTGCTGGACGGCGGCACGCCAGCCACCGGCGTCGCCCGACGCGGCGGCGGTTCCGACCGCCAAGGCAACGCCGACACCGGCGCCACTGGCGCCGATGAGCAGCAGAACTGCGCAGATCCCCTTAACGCGTTTGATCACTAGAGCAAAAATATTCGTAACGGTCGCGAGACTCTTTCTCGACTCCCGAAGATGGACGTTGCAACCATCGTATTCCTGCCGCTCCAGATAATCGGTATTTACTCGACAAGTGTCGTATCGGCTGTCGCGGGTCTAAACGTGAATTTTGCATGGGTTTCGTAGAGCAACAACGGGACGTGCGAGACAAGATTCGCGCCTAGAAATCGGCGCATCACGTACAGCAATTTGGTGTAAAAGGCCGAGGCGAAGGGGCCGAACGCCCGCCGCGGCTGGATCCGCCCACCAAACCTTGACACTCTCGTGGTAATGTTTAGCACGAATGGATGCACTCACGATCCATGAGGCTGCCGAGACGACCGGTTGGTCGGCCCGGATGCTTCGCTACGTCGAGCGCACCGGGCTGGTGACGTCGGAGCGCTCGCCTTCGGGCTACCGGCTGTACCGAGCCGCCGAGCTTCAGCGGCTGCGAACTCTGAAAGAGCTGCTCGCGCGCTTCGACGTCGGGCTGTCCGACGTCGCCTTCGCGTCGCGGATGGCGACTGACCCGCAGCTGCGCGAAGCGGTACAGGGTTGGCTCGAAGCACAGCCCCGGCGTCCGGACAACGTGGATCCCGAAGACTGGCTCCGATTCGAGCAGGACAAGCACCAAAAGCTGCTGGCTGCCGCGTAGGCCGGTCCGGCCTGCGACACCAAACGACTAGGACGATGGAGACGAGATGAGCACGACCGCCGCCACGACTGACTTCAAGGTCGCCGACCTCCAGCTAGCGGAGTTCGGCCGCAAGGAGATTCGTCTGGCCGAGCACGAGATGCCCGGGTTGATGTCGACCCGGCGCGAATACGCCGAGCGCCAGCCGTTGGCCGGCGCCAGGATCACCGGCTCGCTGCACATGACGATCCAGACGGCGGTGCTGATCGAGACGCTGGTCGCGCTCGGAGCGGAGGTCCGGTGGGCGTCGTGCAACATCTTCTCGACCCAGGATCACGCCGCCGCGGCAGTCGTCGTGGGGCCCGAGGGCACCCCCGATGACCCCCGCGGGGTCCCGGTATTCGCGTGGAAGGGCGAGACGCTCGAGGAGTACTGGGCGTGCACCGAGCGGGCGCTGAGCTGGCCGGACGGTGCCGGGCCGAACACGATCCTGGATGACGGCGGAGACGCCACGCTGCTGGTGCACAAGGCCGTCGAGTACGAGCGCGCCGGGTCCGTCCCCGATCCCTCCACCGCCGACTCAGAGGAGTTCGCGATCGTGCTCGCCCTGCTCCAACGCTCGCTCGAGGACGACCCGCAGCGCTGGACGAAGATCGCGGCGGATATCAAGGGCGTGACCGAGGAGACGACGACAGGTGTCCACCGCCTCTATCAGTTCGCGGTGAGCGGGGAGCTGCTGTTCGCCGCGATCAACGTGAACGATTCGGTCACGAAGTCGAAGTTCGACAACAAGTACGGCTGCCGGCATTCGCTGATCGACGGGATCAACCGTGCGACCGACGTGCTGATCGGCGGGAAGGTCGCGGTGGTGTGCGGGTACGGCGACGTCGGCAAGGGCTGCGCCGAGTCGCTTCGCGGGCAGGGCGCTCGGGTGGTTATCACCGAGATCGACCCGATCTGCGCCCTCCAGGCCGCGATGGACGGCTACCAGGTGGTCACGCTCGACGACGTGCTCGGGACCGCTGACATCTTCGTCACCGCGACCGGAAACCGCGACGTGATCACCGCGGATCAGATGGCGCAGATGAAGCACCAGGCGATCGTCGGGAACATCGGCCACTTCGACAACGAGATCGACATGGCCGGCCTGGGCAGGATCCAGGGCGTCGAGCGGATCAACATCAAGCCCCAGGTCGACGAGTGGGTATTCCCCGACGGCCATGCGATCATCGTCCTGTCCGAGGGCCGCCTGCTGAACCTCGGCAACGCGACCGGCCACCCGAGTTTCGTGATGTCGAACTCGTTCACCAACCAGGTGATTGCTCAGATCGAGCTGTTCGGGCACCCGGAGGCCTACGAGAAGCGCGTCTACACGCTGCCCAAGCACCTCGACGAGAAGGTGGCGCGGCTGCACCTGGGGGCGCTCGGCGCGAAGCTGACCCAGCTGACCCCCCAGCAGGCCGCCTACCTCGGCGTGCCCGCCGACGGGCCGTACAAGCCAGACCACTACCGCTACTAGGCGGCCGGCAACGGCCATCATGGAGTGAGGAATGGCGCGTGCCTCGATCCCGCCGCACGACGTCGCCGACCTGTCGCTCGCGCCCGAGGGCGCGGACCGGATCGAGTGGGCGGCTCAGCAGATGGCGGTGCTCGCGAGGGTGCGCGAACGGTTCGAGGCTCAGCGGCCGCTGGCCGGGACGAGGATCGCGGCGTGCCTGCACGTAACCGCCGAGACCGCGAATCTCGTGCTGACGCTGATCGCGGGCGGAGCGGAAGCGGCGCTCTGCTCGGCGAATCCGCTGTCGACCCAAGATGACGTCGCCGCCGCACTGGTGGTCGAGCACGGGGTCGAGGTCAGGGCTCTGCGCGGGGAGGACCTCGACGCCTACGCGCAGCACGTGCGGGCGCTGCTCGACGGCTCGCCGCAGGTGACGATCGACGACGGCGCCGATCTGGTGATGACCGCCCATGCCGCCGGCGGCGAGCGGCTCGACGAGTTGATCGGCGGCACGGAGGAGACGACCACCGGACTGGTGCGCCTGCGCCGGCTCGAGGAGGGCGGCGAGCTCAGATGTCCCGTGATCGCCGTCAACGAGGCGCGGACGGAGCGCGCGCTCAACGATCGGCACGGCACGGGTCAGTCCGCGCTCGACGGCATCGTCCGCGCGAGCCACGTGCTGCTCGCGGGCCAGACCGTCGTCGTCGTCGGCTACGGCTGGGCCGGACAGGGAATCGCCGAGCGGGCCCGTGGCGCCGGCGCGGCCGTGATCGTCTGCGAGGTCGATCCGCTGCGCGCGCTTGAAGCGCGGATGGCGGGCTACAACGTGACGACCGCGCTCGAGGCCGCCGAGCGCGGGGACATATTCATCACCGTGACAGGCTCACGCCGGGTTCTGCGACGCGAGCACTTCGAGCGGATGAAGGGCGGGGCGCTGCTCGCGAACGCCGGCCATTTCGACGTCGAGCTGGACCTCGACGACCTTCGGGAGCTGGCGAGCGGTGGCGTCCGGCAGGTGCGGCCGCTGGTCGAGCAGTACCAGCTCGAGGACGGGCGCCGGCTCAACCTGCTGGCCCGTGGCCGCGTCGTCAATCTGGCCGCCGCCGAGGGGCACCCGGCGGCGGTGATGGACGTGTCGTTCGCGCTCCAGGCTCTGTGCGTGGAGGAGCTCGTCCGCAATCGCAGCGCACTGCCGGCTGGGGTTCACCAGGTCCCCGCCGAGATCGACCGCGAGGTGGGCAGCCTGAAGCTCGCCGCTCTGGGCGTGGAGATCGATCAGCCCACGCCGGAGCAGGCGCACTACCGCGAATCGTGGACCTAGCCGTGCAAACGCCGTTCTGACAGGATCAGCGGCGATGGCACGCCCGCCCGCCCGGACGACGTCTGCGACCAGGTTGGCCGGGGTCGATCTCGGCGGCACCAAGATCGAAATCGTGATCGTCGACGAGGGGAACACGGTGCTGGGCTCGGCGCGCCGCCCGACGCCCACGACCGGCGGACCCCCCGACGTCGCGGCGGCGATCGCGGTGGCGGTCCGGGACGCGTGCACGGCGGCGAGCGTCTCGCCCTCCGCGTTGAAGGCGATCGGCGTGGGCTCGCCCGGCCTCGCCGACGCCAAGGCCGGCACGATCTCGAGCGCGCGCAACCTGCCGGGTTGGGAGGGGAGCTTCGAGCTCGGGCCGGCGCTCGCGGGCGAGCTGGGACCGCCGGTGTTCGTGGGCAACGATGTGCAGGTCGCGACCGATGCGGAGTTTGAGCTTGGGGCCGGTGAGCCGTACAGGTCGCTGATCGGGGTGTTCTGGGGGACCGGCGTCGGAGGCGGGCTGATTCTCGACGGAAAGCCGTGGCTGGGGAGGGGCGGCGCCGGCGAGATCGGCCACACCGTGGTCAGGATCGGCGGGCGGCGCTGCGGCTGCGGTCGCCTGGGCTGTGTGGAGGCCTACGCCGGCCGGGCAGCGATGGAGGCCAGGGCACGCGAGAAGGTCAAGAAGGGAGCGAAGACCGACCTGTTCAAGCTGATGGAAAGGCACGAGCGCACGCGGCTGACGAGCGGGATCTGGGCGCGAGCCCTCGAGCACGACGACAAGCTGGCGACCGAGTTGATCGACGAAGCCGTCGAAGCGCTGGGCGCCGGAATCGCGTCCGCGATCAACCTGCTCGACGTCGAAGCCGTCGTGATCGGCGGCGGGTTGGGGGTGCGCTTCGGCCAGCCGTTCGCCGTCCGGATCGCCGACGCGATGCAGCCGCACCTGTTCAACGACACCCGGCCGCCGGCCGTGCAGGTCGCCGCACTCGGGGACCTCGGCGGCGCGATCGGCGCGGCCCTGCTGGCGCGTGACGGGCGCGCCTGAGCGGGAACGGCCGCGTACCGGCGACGTGAGGTTTGCTGAGAGTTAACATCGGCTAAACACGGCCATCTGGCGCGGCACACACCGCTCTGGCAGGATGCCCCGTGCGCTCGGAAAATGAGACGTTGAGGGAAGAGGGTTTCAAATTGCGCGGAGTCCCGGTCAGCGGATGATCGCGCGCGTCGCTGCGGTCGCCGCAGTCATCGGGGCAGTCGTGCTCGTGGCGCTGATCGTGCTCGGAGGCGGCCGCGGATACCAGCTTTCCGCTGATTTCCGGGACTCGGGGGGACTCGTCACCGGCGACCAGGTGATGATCGGCCCCGCGATCGTGGGGTCGATCCAGTCGATCGGGCTGGCGCCCAACGGGCTCGCGCAGGTCAAGTTCAGCGTCAACTCGGGCGTCGCCCCCATGCACCAGGGGACGATCGCACGGATCTACGAGAACTCGCTGTCGGGCATCGCCAACCGCTACATCGTCCTCGAGCCCGGGCCGAGCAGCGCCCCTCAGATCCCCAGCGGCGGCACGATCGCGTTGGCTCAAACGTATTCGTTCGTCAGCCTCGATCAGCTGTTCGACACGCTGGACCCAGCCACTAGGGCGGGTCTACGCGGCTTCATCCGCGGTGAGGCCGCGAGCATCGACGGCAAGGCTCTGCAGGCGAACCAGACGCTTCGCTACTTCGCTCCTGGGCTGTCGAGCACGAGTCAGGTGACCGCCGAGCTGACCCGCGACGAACCCGCGTTCGAGGGGCTGCTCGTTCAGGGGGCGCAGGCGCTGAAGACGCTCGCGTCGCGAAGCCAGGAGCTGACGCAGCTGATCGCCAACACGAGCACGACCACGGGCGCGATCGCGAGCCAGAGCCAAGCGCTCCAGCAGGCTCTTCAGCTGCTGCCGCCGGCACTCAACCACTCGACCAGAACGTTCGCCGGACTGCGCCAGACGCTCGATGCGCTCGATCCACTGGTCGCCGCCTCGATTCCGGCGTCACGCCACCTGACCCAGTTCGCCACTGCGCTCGACACGCTGACCAGGGCCTCGATCCCGACGATTGGCGCGCTCAACAACCTGATCAGCAATCCCAGCGGCACCGGAGACCTGACCAGCCTGCTGCTGGAGACCCCGTCGCTCGCTCGCCTGGGAAGCTCGGTCTTCCCGGAGCTGATCAAGCAGATGAATGCCTCCCAGGCGCAGCTCGACTACCTGCGCGAGTTCACGCCGGACGTCGTGGCGGCCCTAACCAACCTTGGGCAGTCCGCTGCTTACTACGACGCCAACGGTCACTACACGCGCACCCAACCCATGTTCAGTGCGTTTGGGCTGGATGGGGCTAATCAGCTGCAGGCCTTGCCCTCGCAGTCGATGCGCTATGACGGCCTCCACGTGGTGCGTAGCCGCTGCCCGGGCGGCGCGGTCCAGCCGACGCCCGATGGCTCGGCGCCGGTCAAGGTGCCGGGCTGCAACCCCAACAACACCCCGCCCGGCCCATGAGACGAGTCGCATTGATCGTCGTCCTGCTCGCGGTCGTGGGCGTGACGGTGGCGACGCGAACGGGCGCGTCGCGGGGCGACGGCGGCCCCTACCTCGTCCGTGCCATCTTCGACAACGCCGCGTTCGCGGTCGGTGGCGAGGACGTGCGGATCGCCGGCGCGAACGTCGGGAGCATCCAGTCGCTGAGCGTTTGCACGAGCTCCCAGCAGTGTTCTGCGGCCTCGCCGGTGAACCAAGCCGCCGTCACGATCGCGATCAACAACGGCGAGTTCACGCCATTCCACGCCAACGCGACCTGCGCCATCCGCCCCCAGTCGCTGATCGGCGAACGCTACGTCGACTGCGAGCCCGGCAGCTCGAGCGCGCCGCCGCTGACCAAGATCACCAGCGGACCGGGTGCCGGGTCGTATCTGCTGCCCGTGACCCAGACCAGCTCCCCGGTCGACTCCGACATCGTCCAGGACATCTACCAGGAGCCGATCCGCGAGCGGTTCGGGCTGATCCTCAACGAGCTAGGGACGGGACTCGCCGCTCGTGGCTCGGACCTGAACGCGGTCATCCACCGTGCGAACCCCGCGCTCGGCTACACCGATCAGGTCCTCAAGATCCTGGCCCGCCAGAACAAGCAGCTCGCTCAGCTCGCCACGGACTCCGATACGGTGCTGGCGCCGCTAGCGAAGGTCCGGCGCCAGATTTCGGGATTCATCGTCCAGGCGAACACGACATCGGTCGCGAGCGCCGCCCGCGCAAGCGACATCTCCCGCTCGTTCCAGCTGTTCCCGGAGTTCCTGCGCCAGTTGCGGCCGCTGTTGGTCTCGCTCGGCAACCTCGCCGATCAGGGGACACCGCTCATGGCGAGCCTCGGTCAGAGTGCGGCGGCGCTCGACCGCCAGTTCACCAACCTGACGCCGTTCGCGAAGGCCGCGCGCCCAGCGCTGATCGCCCTCGGCAACTCCTCGCAGAAGTCGCAGCCGGCCCTCGTGGCAACGATTCCGCTCGCCAAGCGCCTGAACAAGCTCGGCCACCAGCTCTCACCGTCGGCTTCGTTGCTGGACAAGCTGACGGCGAGCCTCAACAACACCGGCGGGATCGAGCAGCTGATGGCGCTGCTGTTCGCCGGCGTCGCGGCGAGCAACGGCTTCAACTCCGCCGGGCACTACGTCCGCGCCGAGCCTCTCATCAATGGCGGTTGCGTCAACTACGCAATCCACCCAGACCCGACTTGCTCGGCTAACTTCACAGGACCCGGAACCACTGCGAGCGCGGACGCGGCGGCAGCGTCCGCTCAGAGCCAGGCCGTAGCGATCGCCAAGCGGGCTACTCGCCGCGTGGCCAGGAGCAACACGGGCACCACGCTGAACGGACTCCTGCACTACCTGATCGGGAACGGGCGATGAGCTTCCGCCGCCGCCAGACCAGCCCGTTCGGCAACCCAATCCTGATCGGCGCCCTCACGGTGCTCGTGACGATCGTCGCGGTGACGCTCGCGTACAACGCGAACAACGGCCTGCCGTTCGTGCCCAGGTACACGCTCCACCTCCAGATCGCGGACGCGAGCGAGGTGACCAAGAACGCCGAGGTCCACATGGGCGGCGCCCTGATCGGCGCGGTCACGAGCGTCGACCCGGCGCGCGACTCAGCCGGATCGCCGATCGCCGTGATGAACCTGTCGCTTAACAAGAACGTCGAGCCGCTGCCGGTGGACTCGACCTTCGACGTGAGGCTCAAGAGCTCGATCGGCCTCAAGTACGTCCAGGTCACGAAGGGGACATCGAGCCAGACCTACGCGAACGGCGCGACCGTGCCGCTGAGCCAGTCGGGATCGGAGGTAGACCTGGACCAGTTCCTGTCGATGTTCGACGCCCCGACCCGCCTCGGCGTCGCCGCCTCGACGATCGGCTTCAGCGATGCGCTCGCGGGCCGCGGCGCCGGGATCAACGATGCGATCGGAGCGTTCCTGCCGCTGGTCAAGGATCTCGGCCCGGTGGCGCGCAACCTCGCATCGAAGAAGACCGATTTCGGAGGGTTCTTCCGCGGGCTCGAGTCGTTCTCCGCGGCGCTCGTGCCCGTCGCCCGCACGCAGGCCGACCTGTACGGGAACCTCGACACCACGTTCACGGCGCTCGCGAGCGTCGCCGTGCCGTTCCTCCAGCAATGGATCTCGGACACGCCCCCGACGTTCAGCGCGGTGATCGCCACCAGCCCCCACATCCAGGCTTTCCTCAACGACACCGCCGGGTTGTTCAAGGCGCTCCGTCCCGGCTTCGCCACGCTGCCCCAGAGCGCTCCGGTCCTGGCTCAGGCATTCGCCGTGGGGGCACGCAACCTGCCTGAGACGACCGGGCCGAAGGGCCTGGATCAGCAGTTGCTGAGCCTCGCCCAGCACCTGGAGAGCTACGGCCAGACCCCGGCCGTCAACGCCGGGCTCGATCGACTGACGCTGACCGCCTCGAGCCTGCGCTCGCCACTGGCGTTCCTGACTCCCGTCCAGTCGTCGTGCAACTACGTGACGCTGTTCCTGCGCAACATCGCCAGCACGCTGTCGGACGACGTGATCACCGGGACGGCACTGCGCTTCAACCTCATCGCGATCCCTGACGCGCTCGGCAGCGAGGCCGTTCCCTCGCAACGTCCATATACGACGCCCGAGACTGACCCAAGCGCCCACATCGGCCCCGTCCACGTTAATCCGTACCCCAATACGGACTCGCCCGGACAGACGCCCGAGTGCGCCGCCGGCAACGAGCGCTACTCGGGCAAGGCGGCGCGGATCGGCAATCCGCCGGGGAACGTCGGGCTGAAGACCGAGACGACCACGAGGCCGAAGACATGAGGCGCCACAAGCCACGCGTGTCGAGCTTCGCCGCCGGGATCATCGGTCTGGTGGTCGTCGCGGCGGCCTGCTACCTGATCTTCGGCGGGGGGCTGCCGTTCCAGGGGTCGCCGTTCGTGCTCAAGGCGGTGTTCACGAGCCAGACGCAGCTGCACATCCCTTCCCCGGTGCGGATCGCCGGCGTCGACGTGGGCGAGGTCACTTCGGTGAGTCACATTCAGGGCTCCGACGCCGGTCTGGTCACGATGGACATCAACAAGAACGGACTGCCGATTCACGCGGACGCCACCGCGGCCATCCGGTCGCGGATCTTCCTCGAGGGCAACTTCTACGTCGACCTGGCGCCGGGAACGCCGAGCGCGCCGATCCTGTCCTCGGGCGCGACGTTGCCGGCCCCCAACACCTCCGGGCCGGTGCAGCTCGATCGTGTGCTCGCGGCGCTTACCTCCAACGCACGCACGAACCTGCAGACGCTGCTGCAGGGCATCGGCGCCACGCTCGATACGCGCGGAACGCCCGCCGAGAACGCGTCCCAGGACGTGATAACGCGCAACCTGACCGGCGGGCAGTCGCTCAACAAGTCGCTGCAGTACTCGACGGGGGCGTTCCGGGGCTCGGCGATCGTCAACGAGGGACTCCTCGGGACCGAGCCACACGACCTGAGCAAGGTCGTCGAGGGTAACGAGCAGGTGTTCCGCGGATTCGCCTCGAGCGGCGAGCAGCTGGCGAGCTTTGTGCACACGTTCAACGCCACGATGGCCACGCTCGCATCCCGGCAGCAGGATCTGAGCCAGACGATCGCGCTGCTCCCGCCGCTGTTGCGACGTGTCCAGTCCTCGGACACCGCGCTCGACGCCTCGTTCGGGCCGACGCAGCAGTTCGCCCGCGAACTGACGCCCGGCGTCAAGCAGCTGGGTCCGACGATCCAGCTCGCGCTCCCGTGGATCGCCCAGGCGACCGCACTCGTCTCGCCGAGCGAGCTGGGCGGTCTGCTCAAGGACCTCACCCCGGCCGTCCAGAACACGGCGAGCACGATCGGGGCGACGAAGTCGCTGCTGTCCTCGGCCGACAAGCTCGCCCGCTGCTTCACCCACAACCTGATCCCGACGGGCAACGAGTTCATCCAGGATCCGCCCGTCACGACGGGGCTTCAGGTCTACCAGGAGCTCTTCCAGAGCGCGGTCGGGATCGCCGGCGCGTCGGGGAACTTCGACGGCAACGGACGCTACGTTCGGTCTTCCGCCGGGGGCGGCGCGACCCAAGTCCAGACGCCGTCGATCCCGGGCAACGGACCGTTCTACGGGAACGCCGTCCTCCCCGTGCTGGGCACCCGTCCCGCGTTCACGGGGTCGCCACCACCGGTGCGCCGCAACGTCGCCTGCTACCGCAACCCGGTGCCGAACCTCAATTCGGCGACAACGGGGATCGGACCGTGAAGCGCGCGATCATCGTTCACCGCCAGGACTTCATCGCGATCATCGCCCTGTTCGTGGCGGCGATCGCGGTCGTCGGCTACATCCTCGAGCACCAGCCCTCGTTCACGTTCGGCAAGAGCTACTACACGGTCAAGGCGGAGTTCGCATCGGCCTCCGCCGTCGTCTCCGGGCAGGGCCAGTCGGTCGACGTCGCCGGCGTCCAGGTCGGACAGGTCGGAGGTATTCAGCTCCAGGGCGGCCGCGCGGTCGTGACGATGAACATCTACAAGAAGTACGCGCCGATCTACCGGGACGCGACGGTGCTACTGCGGCCGCGCACGCCACTGAAGGACATGTACCTGTCGCTGGACCCGGGGACCCAGGTGGCGGGGGCGGTCCCCAGCGGCGGGACGCTGCCGGTCGCGAACACGTCGCCGGACGTCGACGTCGACCAGATCCTCAACCAGTTGGACGCCGACACGCGCGACTACCTGCTCCTGCTGCTGGCGGGAGGCGCTCAGGCCTTCCATGACCCCGGCGCGCAGGGAGCGGCTCCGAGTCCCGACGCCGTGGCCAACCTGCGCGGCACGTTCCAGCGGTTCGCGCCGCTCAACCGCGACACGCAGACGTTCACGAAGCTCCTCGCCGAGCGCCAGCAGAACATCAGCCGGGCGATTCACAACCTCCAGCTGGTGAGCCGCTCGGTCGGAAGCGTCACCGGACAGCTGACGTCCCTGATCAACTCATCGAACACGAACTTCTCGGCGATCTCTTCGCAGGACGCCAACCTCCAGGCCGCGCTGACGCTCCTGCCCGGGACGCTCTCCCAGACGACGCAGACGCTCGGGAAGGTCCAGGCCTTCTCCAACCAGAGCGCCACGACGCTCCACGCGCTGGTGCCGTTTGCCCGCGCCTTCGGACCGGCGCTGCAGGCCGCGCAGCCGCTGTTCCGCGACACGACGCCGGTGATCAAGAATCAGCTCCGCCCGTTCGCCGTGGCCGTGCAGCCGCTGGCGCGGGTCCTCCGGCCCGCGAGCGCGGAGCTGAAGAAGGCGACGCCGCATCTCGTCAACACGTTCAACGTGCTGAACGCGCTGTTCAACACGCTCGCCTACCAGTCGCGGGGGCAGCAGAGCTACCTGTTCTACGGGTCCTGGCTGGCCCACATCGCCAATAGCCTGACGAGCCAGCAGGATGCGCAAGGACCAATCATCCAGGGCCTGTTCATGGCCTCCTGTGGCGAGCTGCAGTTTTTCGAGGACACCCTGGCGAGAACCAATGCCCCCATCGGGGCCCTGTTCGCCCTGCTGAACGCTCCGGACTGGACCAAGATCACGAACAATCCGTTCTGTCCACCCGTGGTGCCAGGCTCGTGATCACGCAGGCGCCGAGCACGGGCAGGATCCTGACGATGGTCGCGTTTGCGGCGTCGTGCGTCGGCCTGATCCTGTTCCTGTGGATCTCGTTCGGCGGCTCGATCCCGCTGGCCCCTCAGGGCTACCGCATGGTTGCGGAGTTCAACGACGCGGTTGAGCTCGGCCCGCAGTCGGACGTGCGGATCTCCGGCGTCAGCGTCGGGAAGGTCGTGTCGGTGTCGCTCGACACCAAGACCGGCCTTACCAAGGCGGTCATGCAGATCGACCCTCAATACGCTCCACGCCCAGCGGACACCCGCGCGATCCTGCGCGCGAAGTCGCTGCTGGGGGAGACCTACGTCGAGCTCTCGCCGGGCACGCAGTCCGGTCCGATGCTGCCCGACGGCGGGACCCTGCCTCGCGGTCAGGTGGCGCCCACCGTCCAACTCGACCAGATCCTCTCCACGTTCGATCCGGCCACCCGACGTGCGTTCATGATCTGGCAGCAGCAGGACGGGATCGCCCTCACCAACCGGGGCCAGGACTTCAACGCCGCCTTCGCCGAGCTGTATCCGTTCGCCACCAACGTCGACTCCGTCCTGGCCGTGCTGCACCGCGACAGCGCCGCGACCACGACCCTGCTGCACGACGGCGGGCAGGTGTTCTCGGCGCTGAGCCATTCTCCGGCAGCGCTCCAGGGCTTTATCCGCAACTCAAACGCCGTGTTCGCCGCCACCGCGGCCCAAGACACGGCGCTGGCCAACACGATCCGTGCGTTCCCGGCGTTCACGGTCGCGACGCGCGAGACGATCGAGCGAGTCAACCGGTTCGCCACGACCACCAAGCCGCTGATCGACGAGTTGCGACCGGCCGCTGCGCCACTCAGCTCGGCGCTCGAGGCGTCGGTGATCTTCGCGCCGGAGCTGCGCGATCTGATGGTCAACATCGGTCCGCTGACGAAGGCATCGAAGACGGGCGTGCCCGCGTTCGAGAAGTTCCTCGACGAGACCGTTCCGTGGCTCGCCCGCCTGACGCCCTACCTCGGGAACGTAGTGCCGATCGTCAACTACATCAACACCTATCGCGGCGAGGTCGCCGCGTTTTTCGCCAACAGCACAGCCGCCACACAGGCGAGCCTCGGTGCGATCAGCGGTAACAAGACGCTGCACTACCTGCGGATCTCCAACCCCGTCAACCCCGAGGTCCTGACCAGCTACCAGAAGCGTCTTGAGAGCAACCGGGCGAACCCGTACATGGCGCCCGGCACCTACCTGCAGCTGCTCCAGGGCCTCTCCGTTTTCGGTGGCTATCTGTGCACGAACAATCCCCAGCCCACGATCGGCTCGTCGATTGACGCTACCCTCACCTCACTGCTCCGGAACGTGTACTTCACGTCGAGCCCGGGTGGTCCACCATGTAAGGCGCAGGCGCCGCTCGGCTCGGTCACAACGGGGCAAAAACAGTCATTCCCGCAACTCAAGCCGCTGCCATGAGTTTTCAATGCAGCGCAAACGTTGCCAACAACCCAGTCCACACAAGGAGAGATCAGTTTGCGACGGTTCATCATTCTCGGCACCGCTGTGACGGCGGTGCTGGTTGTCGCCTCAGTCGCCGTCGCGGCGACGGGCGCCAACAGCTACACGGCGGGCTTCGGCTTCAAGCCGAGCAAGGCCGGCAGCAAGCACAAGCCCGTGCCGGTCGGTTTCACCGAGACGCTCACGGCGGCAAATAACAATCCCGCCCTTCGCGCGGCGCCGCTGACGGACATCAAGACCTCGATCTACGGCCTAGTCTCGAACGCTAAGGATTTCCCCACCTGCAGCGTGGCCAAGATTCAGAACCCGGCGCATCCGGAGCAGGGCTGCCCAAAGGGTGCCCTGGTAGCTACGGGCCCGGTCAACGCCAAGGTCGGAGACACTACGCTCAACGGCCAGGGCTCCCCCTGCAACCCACTGCTGCACGTGTGGAACGGCGGCCACGGCACGCTGTGGTTCTTCTTCACGACCAGCGACACGCACGTGTGCTTCGGGCTGAAGACCGGCGCGACCGCCGCGTATCCCGGCCACATCTCGCAGCACGGCAAATTCATGGTCACCGACGTGCCGCTGCCACCGGATGTCTCGACGAACGTTGCGAACATCGGTCTGTACGGCTCCCTCATCAGGGAGGTCCTGACGTTCAAGAACCTCAAGACCAAGGTCCATCACAAGACGGTCGGCATCAACTCGTCGATCGGCTGCATGAAGGGCAAGCGGCCATGGACGGTGCGGTACACGGCCACCACTCCCAGCGGCCCGCAGAGCGCGACTGTTACGGGCAGCACCAAGTGCTGAGCTGAATCCTGCCTATCCCCGGCGCTGCGCTTCGGCGTGGCGCCGGGTTTGGACGGCGCTCCTGTCCGCCAGGGGCGCCGTCTTGGTTTAAGGGAGGTATCCCGGGGCGGCTGTTTTGACCTCGACGAGATCGAGGTTTGGCGTTCCCGGCAGACGCGACTCACGCCACTTCGAACCGCTCCGCGCGCTGCGCCTCGCGCTCTGACTCGGTCAGCATCTGCACGAACAGGAAGACCAGCGCGATCCCCATCACGATCGACTGCTCGAGCGCCATCACCAACCCCGCCATGTTCTGATCCTCGCGCGGGCTGAGCCCCCAGTAGTGGGGGTGGTGCGCGTAGAAGGGGTAGATGGCGGTCGGCGCGAACGCGAGCACGATCCCGAGGATCCCGACCAGCAGCTTGGTGCTGACCATGTAGCCGACGGGTCCCATTCCGCCGAGGCGCATCCTGCTGCGGATCGGGGACACCAGGTGCCACCAGTACAGCGTGCCGGCGGCGAAGAAGCAGATGTGCTCGAGCGTGTGGATGTTCGAGTGGCGCAGCGCGAGGTCGTACATCGCGGGGATGTGCCACAACCACATGAACCCGGCGTAGGCGATCACCGCGAACGCAGGGTGGGCGAGGATTCCGGCCCGTCGCTCGACCCCCTGCAGCCGTCTGGTGGCGGGGCGCAGCAGCACCTTTGTCAGGCCGAGAATCAGCAGGATCGGAGCGATGTCGAGCAGCAGGATGTGCTGGACCATGTGCATCACCATCAGCTGCTCGCCGAGGATGTCGATCGGCGAAACGAGCGCCGCGATGATCGCGAGCAGGCCGCAGGCGAACAGCGCCATCCGACCGAATCCCGGGGGATGGGGCTCATCGGGCGTCCGTGCTGCCCGCCACCACCTGTAGTAGACGGCCGCCGCGACGAGAACGCCAAGGACGACTGCGGGCTCGAATGACCAGGCTACTTTTGGAGCCACGATATGGGGATTCTCCCCAATCGACAAACGCCTTGCTGAGGACTAGGCTGCGCGTCAGGCATTGCATCCATCCGAGCTAGGAGGTCGGCCGATGCGGATCGAAGTCAAGGGCCGAAATGTGCCCGTTTCCGACGACCTCAGGGAGCACGTGACCAAGCGCTTTCGCAAGGTTTCGAGGCAGGTGTCGGAGCTGGCTGAGCTCGAAATAGAGGTCTTCGAGGAGCGCAACCCGGCAATCGCGGACTCCCAAGTCGCCGAAGCCACGCTGCACCTCAAAGGTGTGACGCTGAGGGCGCGGGACGCCTCGCCGGACCTGCTGCACTCGATCAACCTGTGCGCGGACGAACTGAGCGTCCAGGTCAAGCGCCACCGCGACAAACGACGCAAGCGACGGGAGTCCCGGGCGGCCAGTGCCGCCGCCGTAGCCGCCGAAGCGCCGTCGACGGCAAGCGGTCCGACGGTCCCGGGCGACGTCTCGCCGGCCGCCTGAAAAGGCGCTTCAGGACTCGGGCGCGGCGTCCGATTACGGGTAGAGACCCCCTTCGAACCATTGCTACGCTAACTCAATGTCCTTTCTGGACCGCGCGCTTCGCATGGGCGAGGCCAAGAAGTTCAAGACCTATGAACAGCGCGTCGAACGGATAAACGCGTTCGAGCCCGAGCTCGAGCACCACACCGACGGCGAGCTGCGCGAGGCGGCCGAGGAGCTGCGCGAGCGCGCCCGCAATGGCGAGAGCCTCGACGATCTGCTCTACGAGTGCTTTGCGCTCGTGCGCGAGGCCGGGAGGCGCACGATGGGCATGCGCCACTTCGACGTGCAGATGATCGGCGGGATGGTGCTCCACGACGGTTCGATCGCCGAGATGAAGACCGGCGAGGGCAAGACGCTGACGGCGACCCTCCCGGTCGTGCTGAACTCGCTCGCCGGCCGCGGCGTCCACCTCGTGACCGTCAACGATTACCTCGCCCGGCGCGACGCGATGTGGATGAAGCCGATCTACGACATGCTCGGCGTGAGCGTCGGCGTCCTCCAGAACATGCAGCCGGCCGAGGAGAAGCTGGCCGCCTACGCCGCCGACGTGACCTACGGCACCAACTCCGAGTTCGGGTTCGACTACCTCCGCGACAACATGGCGGAGACGATCGAGGGGAAGTTCCAGCACGGCGGCCGGCCGAAGCCCGAGGAGGGCAAGTCCCCGTACCACACGTACGCGATCGTCGACGAGGTCGACAACATCCTGATCGACGAGGCGCGGACCCCACTGATCATCTCCGGCGCGCCTGAGCAGGCCGCCGACCTGTACGCCCAGTTCGCGCGGCTGGCCCCGCAGCTCCAGCCCGGCAAGACGCCCGAGGGGATGGATCCTCGGATGAAGAAGGATTTCGTCGCCGACTTCGACTACGAATTCGAGGAGAAGCACAAGACCGTGTCGGTCACCGAGAAGGGCGTCGCCAAGGCCGAGCGATTCCTGAAGATCGACCATCTGTACCGCGCCGAGAACGGCCACCTCGTCAACCATCTGATCCAGTCGCTGAAGGCCGAGTCGTTGTACAAGCGCGACGTCGACTACGCCGTGATCGACGGCGAGGTCAAGATCATCGACGAGTTCACAGGCCGGATCCTCGAGGGACGTCGGTGGTCCGAGGGCCTGCACCAGGCGGTCGAGGCGAAGGAGGGCGTCCG
The DNA here is from genome assembly GCA_963810015.1 of uncultured Solirubrobacterales bacterium. Classification (GTDB taxonomy): domain Bacteria; phylum Actinomycetota; class Thermoleophilia; order Solirubrobacterales; family Solirubrobacteraceae; genus Palsa-465. Next base: position 341,011 of record CAWEMC010000015.1, on the reverse strand, counting down.
CGTGCAGGAAGAGAACCAGACGCTCGCGACGATCACGCTCCAGAACTACTTCCGGATGTACGACAAGCTCGCCGGCATGACCGGTACGGCCCTGACCGAGGCCACCGAGTTCATGAAGATCTACGAGCTGCCGGTCGTCCAGGTCCCGACCAACCGGCCGATGGTCCGCAACGATCGCAACGATCAGGTCTACAAGACCAAGGACGGGAAGTGGTCGGCAGTGATCAGGGAGATCGAGGCGCGCAACAAGAACCAGCAGCCGGTCCTCGTGGGAACGATCTCGGTCGAGGTCTCGGAGCTTCTCTCGGAACGGCTGAAGCGCAAGGGCATCGGCCACACCGTGCTCAACGCAAAGCCCGAGCACGCCGAGCGCGAGGGCGAGACGATCGCCGAGGCGGGGGCGCCCGGCTCGGTCACGATCGCCACCAACATGGCGGGCCGCGGCGTCGACATCAAGCTCGGCGGCAACCCGGAGCACCTCACCGCGCTGGAGATGGCGAAGCTCGGGCTGAAGCCCGGCGAACCCGATTACGACGAGCACTACGCCCGCGCGCTGCCGGAGGTCGAGCGGCGGATCGAGTCCGCACGGGAGACCGTGCTCGAGGCCGGCGGGCTGTTCATCCTCGGCACGGAGCGCCATGAGTCGCGTCGGATCGACAACCAGCTTCGCGGCCGCTCGGGCCGTCAGGGTGACCCCGGCGAATCGCGGTTCTTCCTCTCGGCCCAGGATGACCTCGTGCGCCTGTTCGCCGGCGAGCGGATCTACAAGATCCTCGACAGGCTCGGCTCGACCGACGACGAGGGCAACGAGGAGCCGATCGAGGCGGGGATGCTCTCCAAGCAGATCGAAAAGGCGCAGCGCAAGGTCGAGGAGCAGCACTTCCTCATGCGCAAGCACACGCTCGAATACGACGACGTCCTCAACCAGCAGCGCGACGTGATCTACACCTATCGCGACGAGATCCTCGAGGGTCGTGACATGAGCGACGCGTCTCGCGAGGAGGTCGCGGGCATGATCGAGCGCCTCGTCGAGGAGTACACGGCGGGCGACTTCGTCGAGGACTGGGACGCGGAGGGGCTGATGCGCCGGATGGAGGAGATCTTCCGTCCCAGCGCCGAGACGCTGAGTATCGACGCGCGTCGAATGGACCGCGATGTCCTGACCCAGCATCTCCAGGAGGAGGCGCTCGCGCAGTACGACCTCCGCGAGCAGGAGCTCGGCGAGGAGCTGATGCGCGGACTGGAGCGGTTCCTGCTGCTTCAGATCATCGACCAACGCTGGCGCGAGCACCTCTACGACATGGACTACCTGCGCGAGGGCATCCACCTGCGCGGGTTCGCGCAGATCGAGCCGCTGGTGGCGTACAAGAACGAGGCGTTCGAGCTGTTCCGCGACCTGATGAACAGCATCTGGGGGGACTTCGCCCGACTGATCTTCCACGTCGAGGTGACGATCGAGGGCGAAAACGGAGCGGCCCCGCCGCCCCCGCGTCGCCCCAGCCCACGCTCGAGCTCGTCGACCGGTGGCGGGAGCGTCACCTACTCAGGTGGCGGCGCGCCACAGGGCGCCATGGCGATGGCGGCGGCCGCCGGCGCGGCCGCGGCCGAGGGCTACGAGGAGGAGGCGCCCCCGGTCATCGAGCAGCGTCGGGTCGACGAGAGCCAGCAGCTCGGCCGTAACGATCCGTGCTGGTGCGGGTCGGGAAAAAAGTTCAAGAAATGTCATGGGGCCTAGGGGCCTGACGCGCCCCTCGCCCCCGGCGCTTTTCGCCCCGCTTTCGTAGGAGATCTGCTTGGAACGCGAGGGGGCGGGGTGGCGCGTTCAGGCCCCATCAGCGTGCTCTCGGACGCTTCGGCGTCGTCTACATTCCCTACTGTGAGCGAGGGCTCGGAGCTTCGTGCCTCTGATGAGCAGCGGGATCGGGCGGCGGCTGAGGTCCGCGAGCACTATGCCGCCGGCCGCCTGGACGACGATGAGCTCAGCGAGCGGCTGGATGCGATCTATCACGCCCGCACGGAGGAGGAGCTGCGCGCGCTGCGCAAGGATCTCCCGGTGTTGCCGGCGGACGAGCGAGCCGAGCTCGCCGAGCGCCGTGCCCACCTCCAGCGCCGGCTGATCCAGAACACCGGAGAGGCGCTCGTGCCGTTCCTGATCTGCACCGGAATTTGGATCGCCGCCGGCGCCAGCGGCGCGTTCTGGCCGATCTGGGTGGTCCTGATCGCGCTCATCCCCCTCGTCCGCAACGGTTGGGCTCTGTACGGGCCCGCGCCGGAGCTCGACCGCGTCGAGCGCGACCTCGACTCGCGCGGCCAGCGAGGTAGGCGCGGCCGGGGCCCACGGGCGGAGCTGGAGGACGCCCGCGCCGAGCGACACGAGGCGCGCGTCGAGCGCCACCGCCGGCGGGCCGATCGCCACCGCGACCGCTGATAACGTAGAAGGCAATGGCTACCGCTTCCTCAGAGCCGCTCTCGCAGCGCCTCGCCGCAATCCGCGACCAGCTCAAGCTGCTCGCGGACTATCTTTGACCCCGCTGGGCTAGGCGAGCGCGTCAGCGCGCTCGAACGGGAGATGGGTGAGCCGGCATTCTGGGAAGACCAGGAGCAGGCCGCGCGGGTCAGCGCCGAGCACGCGCGCGCGTCCCGGAAGCTCGCGATGTTCCGCGAGCTCGAACGCGACGCCGACGACCTCGAGCCGCTCGCGGAGTTGGCCGAGGAGGATCCCGATCTGGCGCCTGAATTCGACGAGCAGATGGCCGCCGTGCAGGCGCGACTCGACGCGCTCGAGGAGGAGCGTTTGTTCGCCGGCCGCTATGACTCGGGCGATGCGTTCGTGACCGTCAACGCGGGCGCCGGCGGGACCGATGCCCAGGATTGGGCCGAGATGGTGTTGCGGATGGAGATGCGCTGGGCCGAGAAGCGCGGCTTCGCCGTCGAGTTGCTCGAGGTCTCGCCGGGGGAGGAAGCCGGGATCAAATCGGCGACGTTCATGGTCAAGGGCGAGAACGCGTATGGCCTGTACGCGAGCGAGAAAGGCGTCCACCGGCTCGTACGGCTTTCGCCGTTCGACGCGGCGCACCGCCGGCAGACGAGCTTTGCCGGGGTCGAGGTCTCGCCGGTGGTCGACGACATCGAGGACGTGGAGATCGACGACGAGGACCTCCAGATCGACACCTACCGCGCCAGCGGGGCCGGCGGCCAGCACGTCAACAAGACCGATTCCGCGGTACGGATCACCCACAGGCCGACGGGCATCGTCGTCCAATGCCAGAACGAGCGCTCGCAGTCCTCGAACAAGGCCGAGGCGATGACGATGCTGCGCTCAAAGCTGCTCGAGCTCGAAGAGCGCCGGCGCCGCGAGGAGATCGCGCGGGAGAAGGGCGAGGCGCAGGACGTCAACTTCGGATCGCAGATCCGCTCCTACGTGCTTCACCCCTACACGATGGTCAAGGACCACCGCACGGACTTTGAGATGGGCGACGCGAACCGGGTGCTCGACGGCGACCTCGACGGCTTCGTGCGGGCATACCTGCACCGGACGGCCGCGCGTTGAGCGCGGCGCGGGGTGGGGTTACGGCCTGGGGCGGCGTGGCGGCCGGGTCGTGACCGCGTCACGGGACCCGAGCGCCGGGGCGGTCGAGCCCTCGGCGCAGCCGACGGCGCCGTATCTCGAGGCGGTCACCGCCTACGGGTTCCGCGGGTCGACGCGCTTTCACGTGCCGGGCCATAAAGGTGGGGAGGGGGCCGATCCCGGCCTGCGGGCGGCGCTCGGTGAGCGCGCGCTGCTGCTCGACGTCCCCCAGGACATCGAGGGGATCGACGTGGGGCCGTCGCCGACGCCGTATGAGCGCGCCGAGCGGCTCGCGGCCGAGGCCTACGGAGCGGAGCGGACATGGTTTTTGACCAACGGCGCGTCGCAGGGCAACCACGCGCTGTGCCTGGCGCTCGCGCCGCCGGGGAAGCGGGTGGTGCTGCAGCGCAACTCGCACGCGAGCCTGATCGACGGTCTGGTCCTGAGCGGGGGGCTCGCCAGCTTCGTCGCGCCCCAGTACGACGCGGAGCTGGGGATGGCGCACGGCGTCACTCCCGAGGCGCTCGAGCGGGCGCTCGCGACCGCGCCCGGCGCCCGCACGGCCTTCATCGTCTCCCCGACGTACTACGGAATGGCGGCCGACGTGGGGGGATGCGCGGAGGTCGCCCACCGCGCCGGCGTCGCGCTCGTCGTCGACAACGCCTGGGGCGCGCACTTCGGCTTTCACCCCGCGCTGCCCGAGTCGCCGCTGCGGCTCGGGGCGGACGCGATGATCGCCTCGACGCACAAGATCGTCGGCAGCCTGACGCAATCGGCGATGCTGCTCGTCGCCGCGAGCGACCTGGTCGATGCCGGTGCCGTCGCCCGGGCCGTGCGGCTGGTGCGCTCGACGAGCCCGAGCGCGCTCTTGATGGCGTCGCTGGACGCGGCCCGACGACAGCTGGCGGTCCATGGCGAGGAGCTGCTGGAGGAGACGATCGACGCCGCGGCGCGCGTGCGCGTGGCCATCGACTCGGCACCGGGCTGCGCCGTGGTGGGTGATGGGTTGGTGGGGCGGCCCGGAGTCGCCGGCTGGGACCCGCTGCGGATAGTGATCGACGTTCGCGGAACCGGACGCACCGGCTATGAGGTGGCGGCGGCGCTGCGCGAGTCCTACGACATCTACGCCGAGCTGGCCACGCACTCGACGCTGGTACTCGTACTCGGCCTCGGCCAGCCCGTCAAGCCGCTCGAGCGGCTCGCCCACGACTTCGCGGAGACCGTCAAGCGGATCGCCCGTCCCGGCGAGACGCTCGCGCTGATCCGCCCGCCCACGTCGCTCGCGCAGGAGACGGCGATCGCGCCTCGGGATGCGTTCCTGGGGGCGGCCGAACCCGTGCCCGTGGACGAGGCGGTGGGACGGATCTCATGCGAGGCGATCGCCGGATATCCGCCGGGCGTGCCGGCGATGCTGCCTGGGGAGCGAATCACCGCCGAGGTGGTCGAGTATCTGCGCGAGCTGACGGCCGCTGGGGTGAGGCTCCACGGCGCCGCCGACCCCACGTTCGCGACCGTGCGCGTGCTGATCGAGGACGCGTGATGCGCGCCCGGTCGCGTGGCCGGGCGCGCATCAACGGTTCGGTCGCTACTTCACGACCTTGATCTCGCCCTGCATCCAGAAGTGAACGGCGCAGAAGAAGTACAGCGTCGTACCGGGCTTGGCCGACACGATCGCCGACTCTCTCGCCCCCTTGTGAGTGAGGACGAGCGCGTCTCCGATCGTGTTGAGCCCCGGCTTGCCGCGATTCGCGGTGAGCGCCTTGAAGCCCTTGTTCGGGGTGCTCGGGTCGTTGAGGATCTCGGGCGCCACCACGCCCAAAACGGGGTTCTTGAACGGCGCCGAGTCGCTCTTGGGCAGATCCTTCTTGGGCGAGATCACGAACACGTGCGGGTCGCCGAAGTTGTCACCGTCGACGAGCGTGAGCCTCTGCCCCGAGTGCACGGTGATCGTGCCCGGAGACCAGCCCAGAGTGACCACGTCCTCCTTGTTCGGCGGATCGTTCGGGTTCGGCTTGAACACCTCGCGTCCGCGAGTCCTGACGACGACGGCCTTCGCCGTCGTTGCCCGTCGACTTCCACCAGTCGCCGTGTCGGCGGCCCCCGCGGTGGCAACCACCACCGCGCAGACCGAAACTGCGCCGACTGCAAGCACACCTTGAAGCGTGCGCCCACTTCGCATGTGCCTTCCCCCCTTATGTCATGGACGCGCCCGGCCCCGGGCTCAATCCAGTTGTACGCCGCAAACCCTATACAGAACTACCTGTCGCTTGCAATCGTGGAACCCTGACGCCGCGGGGGCGGGCTATCCTCGCGAGCCGATGACGGGCACGCTGATCGCGGATGTAGTCGCCCGCGCGCTGGCGGAGGATGTCGGCGACGGGGACGTGACCACGCTGGCGACAGTCCCGGAAGGGACGCGGGCGCAGGCGACGATCACCCAGAAGGCGCCGGGGGTGGTGTTCGGGCTCGAACCCGCCGAGGAAGCGTTCCGCGTGCTGGACGACGAGATCGAGCTACAGCGGCTCGTCGAGGAGGGCGTCTGGCGGGAACGGGGACCGGTGCTCCGGATCGAGGGCTCCGCGCGGGCGATCCTGACCGCGGAACGGACGGCGTTGAACTTCCTCCAGCGGCTGTCGGGCGTGGCGACGATGACGGCGCGCTGCGTCGAAGCGGTCGCCGGCACCGGGGCGCGGATCCTCGACACCCGGAAGACGACGCCTGGGCTGCGCGTGCTCGAGAAGGCAGCGGTGGCGGCCGGCGGCGGCACCAACCATCGTGCCGGCCTCTACGACGCGATCCTGATCAAGGAGAACCACGCGGCGATCGCCGGTGGCGTGGGGGAGGCAGTGCGCCGAGCTCGTGCGTACGCTCCCGGGCTGCCGCTCGAGGTCGAGTGCCGGACGCTGGACGAGGTGGACGAGGCCCTCAGCGCTGGAGCCACCTGGATCCTGCTCGACAACATGTCCGCCGCGCAGCTGCGCGCGGCGGCGGCACATGTCGCCGGGCGCGCCGAGCTCGAGGCGAGCGGCGGCGTGACGCTCGAGACGCTTCGGGAGATCGCGAGCACCGGCGTACAATTTGTCTCAGTCGGAGCGGTCACCCACAGCGCCCCCGCCCTAGACCTCAGTCTCATCCTCCAACCACTCCTATGAATCTGCCGATGCTCGGTGCGGCTGACGCACCGCTACTGCTCGAGAACATTCCCGCGCTCCAGGACGAGGTGCGCGCGCTGGCGGATGAGCGCGGCGCGGTGATCCTCGCCCACAACTACCAGCTGCCCGAGATCCAGGACGTCGCGGACTACGTCGGCGATTCGCTGGGGCTCTCTCAGCGGGCGGCAGCCGCCGACGCGGACACGATCGTGTTCTGCGGGGTGCACTTCATGGCCGAGACGGCCTCGGTCCTGTGCCCCGAGAAGCTCGTGCTGATCCCGGACCTCGATGCCGGATGCTCGCTCGCCGATTCGATCACCGCCGAGCAGCTGCGCGAGTGGAAGGCGGGGCACCCGGGGGCGATGGTCGTGATGTACGTGAACACGACGGCCGAGGTCAAGGCCGAGACCGACTACTGCTGCACATCGGCGAACGCCGTCAATGTCGTCGCCCACATCTACCGCGAGCACGGCGAGGAGACCGAGATCCTGTTCGGCCCCGATATGTTCCTCGGCACGTACGTCGAGAAGACGCTGGGGCGCTCGATGCACGTGTGGGACGGCGAATGCCACGTGCATGCGGGGATCAAGCCCGCCGACATCACCGCCGTCCGCGCCGCGCACCCCGGAGCGGACTTCCTGATCCACCCCGAATGCGGCTGCTCGACGAGCGTGATGGAGTACGTGGCCGCCGGCGACGTAGACGCCGAGGGCGTGCACATGCTCTCCACCGGCGGGATGCTCGGCTACGCGCGTGGGACTAACGGCCCGCCCGCCCGGACCGCGATCGTCGCGACCGAGACCGGGATGCTCCACCCGCTGCGCAAGGCCGCACCCGACGTCGAGTTCATCGCCGCCAACGAGGCGGCCCACTGCCGGTTCATGAAGATGATCACGCTGCCGAAGCTCCGCGATTCGCTGCGCGACGGCGTGCACGAGGTCAAGGTGCCCTCCGAGATCGCCGATCGGGCGCGGCTGCCGATCGAGCGGATGGTGGCGATTTCCTAAGCCGTGGCCTCGGCGAGCAGGTCGAGGCCTTCGGTGACGGCGTTGCGAACCGCGGGCAGCGTCGTCCGCTTGCGTTCGAACTCGGCCGGCGTGTAGCAGTGCAGGTCGGCGGGCGCGCCCATCTCGAGCGCGTCCCATAGCGAGCCGGCCTGGTAGACGCGCTCGAGCCACGGCATCCCCTCGTACGCCGAAGAGACGAGGACTACGACGAACTCGGGCCCGCGTTCACGCTGCGGCGGCGCGCCCCGCTCGTCGGCCACCCTGGCGCCTCCGAGGAATGCGACCTCGATCCGCCAGCGATCATCGACCCTGTCGAGGTATCTGCGCAGCTCGTAGCGGTTGACAGCCGTCCCCAGCTCCACTGCGGCGATTCTCGCGCGTGGACGGGGCGTCCGCAACGGTCTTAGCCGATCTCTAATACGACGCAATCGATGCGACCATCTTGCCCAGCAGCGTCAGCGCCGACCAGTTGGGCGGTCCGTCGATGAACAGCGCGAAGGCGAGGCTGCGGTCGCCGAGCGCCGCGCAGTAGCCGGCGAGGTTCGTCACGCCGTTGAGCGTGCCGGTCTTGGCGAAGCAGCGTCCCTGGGCCGGCGTCCTGTCGGCGATCGTCTGGACGGTGCCGCTGACTCCGACGACCGGAAGGGACGAAGTCAGCATGCGCCCTATCGGGGTGTGCCATACGGCGCGCAGGAACGCGACGACCTCGGCGGGCGAAGACCCGTCCTCGCGGGAGAGACCGGAGCCGTCGACGATCTTCGGGTGGACGTCGTAGGAATTGACGACCTGCCTGATCACGTGCGCGCCGTCGGCGATCGTGCCGCCCCGGCCGAAGCGCTTGCCGAGCTGCATCGTGAGCATCTCGGCGAACAGGTCGTCGGAGGGGACATCCATCAGCTTGAGGAGCACGGACATCGGCGGTGAGCTGACCGACGCCAGCTTGTGGGCGTGGCGGGGCGTGCGTCCAATCGACGGAGCGGCACGGACGCCCACCTGCTGGGAGCGCAGCGTCCGGGCGAGCTGGCGGGCGGCGAACGCCGCGGGGGTCAGGTGACCGGACGTGGAACCGTGATCGAATGTGAGCGCACTGAGCTCGCCGCCGTAATCGGGGATGTCTGGGCCGAACTCGGTGGCCGGACCGCCGGGGCTGCGGGCGAACGTGGACGGGTCCCCGATCAACGGCCCGGTCACGCGCCGGATCCCCTGCGCCCGGAGCTGGCCGGCGAGCTGCGCGGCGGTGGGCCCGTAACCCTGCTCCCAGATGCGGTTGAAACTGCCGTCGCCGAACGTCGGGTCGCCCCCGCCCTTGAGGTACAGGCTCCCGTGCCACACCCCTCCGGGGCCGAGATGGCCGACCCCGAACACGGTCGTGTGCAGACGGGCGTCGGGCCCGAGCCTGCTGAGCACGGCGACAGACGTGTACAGCTTCTCGACCGACGCCGGCGGGCGCTTGACCCCATCGCGCAGCGTGAACAGGGTGGCGTGGTCGCCGAGCTCGTAGACCATTCCGCCCGCGCTCGGTCCGGCATGCGAAAACGCTCGTCTGAGCGCGGCCCGCAGACGGATCAGCGCCGGCGACGGGGGCGGCTTGCGCGGGGCGGTCGTCGTGGTGGTCTCGGGGGTGGGCGCCACCGATGCGTTGGTCGGAACGACCGGTTTGGGGGCGCCGCCGCCTCCGCATCCGGTGATCGCCAGCGCCGCGAGCGCCCCGACGAGCGGCCCTTTCCTCAGACCTGCTCCAGCTCCTCCACGGTGTGGGGGCCGACGACCGCGACCGACAGCTCGTCGGCAATCTCGGCGGCGACCCCCCGGACATCGGCGACGGTGACCTCGTCGAGCAGCGCGATCGCGGCGTCGGGGTCGACGTCCTCCTCGTAGACGATCTTCTGCTGGGCGGCGTGGCGCGCGACCGCGCCGGTGTTCTCGAATGCGATCGCACGGGCGCCGGCCGCGTACGCGCGAGCGCGCTCGATCTCGGACTCGGTCGGCCCCTCCTCGCGCAGCTCGTTGACGATCTCTCGCATCCGGGTGTACGCCTCGATCAACTTGTTCGACTGAAGGCCCGCGGACAGTTGCAGCACCGGCACGTCCGCGTACGCGTGCGGGGTGGCATGGACGGAGTAGGCCAGGCCTCGCTGCTCGCGGATCTCGTCGAACAGGCGCGATCCCATCGAGCCGCCGAGGAGCGTCGAGTAGATCACCAGCGCGGCGCGCTGGCGCGGATCGGTCACCTCGAGCACGGGCCTGTATGACATCCGCAGGTGGCTCTGGTTGGAGTCGCGCTCCTGGACGAGAACCTTCGGCGAGAACCGGGGTGCGGCTTCGTACGGCTCGGGTTCGGGGAGCGTCGCGAAGCGGCTGAACAGGTCATCGAGCTCACCGTCGAGGGAGTCGAGGTTGCCGACCGCGAACGCGCCGCCACGCGGCGGGTACCAGCGACGACGGCGGAAGGAGACGATCGCGTCCCGCGTGAAGGTGTCGCGGATGTGCTCGGTGGTCCCCAGCACGGGGCGGCCGAGGGGATGATCGCCGAACGCGGCCTCGTCGATCAGGTGCTCGGCGAGGATCGCGGGCTGGTCGTTCGCCCTGGCGATCTCCTGGACCACGACGCCACGCTCGCGGTCGAGCTCGTCCGAGTCGATCCGCGGCCGGCCGACGAAGTCCGTGAGCAGGTCGGCGGCCTCGAGTCCCCGCTGCGCGCGAGCGGTGATGTGGAACGCGACGAGATCATGGCTCGTGTACGCGTTGAGGACGGCGCCGATGCGCTCGGCCGCCTCGTTGACGTCGCGGTAGGTCGGGTAGCTCTCGCCCCCCTTGAACACGAGGTGCTCGAGGAAATGGGCCATTCCGTTCTCCTCGGGCCGCTCCGTACGCGCGCCCGCGTCAAACGCGACGAGCAGCGTGACCGCGCGCGTGCCCTGGATCGGAATCCGGTAGAGCGGCAGCCCGTTTTCGAGCTCGGTGAGCCTGACCTCGGACATCCAGTCACACGGTAGCGATCCGACCCCCACGACGGCGCCTGTATCACCTGCGCCGCCGCAAAAAGGGCGGCGCAAGCCGCCCCCATAAATTGGAGCTTTGGGCGAATGTTTGCAAAGGGCGTTGCAGCGGGTAACGGCGCGGGACACGGTTCCGGACAGCCCGCTACGCTGCCCCGACTCTATGGCTACCACCTCATCATCAGAGCAGCGCACGCGTAGACGGGCGGCACAGGCGGCGGGAACGCGGCCGTCGCCGACCCCTGCTGGCCCCCCGATGATCGAGTTTCGCGGCGTCTCCAAGCGGTACAGCGGAGGCGATGTTGGGCTCGAGGCGGCGACCTTCTCGGTCGACCGCGGCGACTTCGTGTTCCTCGTCGGCTCGACCGGCTCCGGGAAGTCGACGGTGATGCGACTGCTGATCAAGGAGCTCGAGCCGACGGAGGGAACGATCCGCGTCGCCGGCCATGAGCTCGACGCGATCAAGCACAAGCGCGTCCCGTACTACCGCCGCAACCTCGGGGTCGTCTTCCAGGACTTCAAGCTGCTCCCCAGCCGGACGGTCTACGAGAACGTCGCCTATGCGCTCCAGGTCACGGGCGGCGGCCGCAAGGAGATCCGGGCCAAGGTGCCGGACATCCTCCGTCTGACCGGTCTTTCGACCAAGCTCCACAACTACCCCGATCAGCTGTCGGGCGGCGAGCAGCAGCGCGTATCGATCGCGCGGGCGTTCGTGAACCACCCACCGCTGCTGCTCGCGGACGAGCCCACGGGGAACCTCGACCCGGAGACGAGCATCGACATCATGCGCCTGCTCTACCGGATCAACCGCACCGGCACGACCGTACTGGTCGCGACCCACGACCAGGCGATGGTCGACAAGATGCGCCGGCGCGTGCTCGAGCTCTCCGAGGGGCGGATCATTCGCGACGAGGCCACGGGCCTGTACGCCCGCGACGAGTCGACGCGCGAGTTCGCGCGACGGCTGCGTGCCCCGGGCGAGCGGCCTCCGGGCGTCTAGCCGATGAAGCTCGGATTTTTTGTGCGCGAGGCGGGGCGCGCGATGCGGCACAACGCGGCCCCGACCTTCGCGGCGCTGGCCACCGTGCTCGTGACGATGCTCGTACTCGGCGTCTTCATCCCGATCGTCCAGGCCACCAACGGCGCCGCCAACAGCGTTCGCGGGCGCGTCGAGGTCGACGTGTACATGAAGACCAACGCGACGGCGGCGGACGATACCCGGGTGCAGCGGGAGCTACTCGGGATGCCGCACGTGAAGTCCGTGCAGTTCGTCCCCAAGTCCGTCGCGTACGCGCAGCAGGCGAAGGCGAACCCTGGCGCATATGCGCTGCTCGCGTCCAACCCTCTTCCGGACACCTTCCACGTGATCCCGGACAACCCCGGTAACGTCCTGGTCGTCCGCAACGAGCTCACGCCACCGGCGGTTGGGGGCGGCACCCGGATGATCGATCCGACGATCCAGAACGTCTCGAACAAGAAGAGCGACACGAAAAAGCTCCTCGAGGTCACGAACCTCGTGACGATCACGGCGGCGGCGCTGACCGTGTTGCTGACGCTGGCGTCGATCCTGTTGATCGCGAACACGATCCGGCTATCGCTCTACGCGCGCCGCCGCGAGGTGGAGGTGATGAAGCTCGTCGGAGCGACCGACTGGTTCATCCGCTGGCCGTTCGTGATCGAGGGGGTGGTCGTCGGCGCTGCCGGCGCGCTGCTCGCGATCGCCGTGCTCGGCGTGACCAAGATCGCGCTGCTCGACCCGCTCGCCAACAACTGGACGCTGATCGCGGCGCCGAGGACGATTGGCTTTGCGGCGCTCGTGGCGGTGCTGCTCGGCGCGGCCGTCGGCGTCTCCGCGCTCGGCTCCGGCTTGTCGCTGCGCCGGTTCTTGCGGGTCTGACCGTCGGGGGCGGCTCAGAGGGCGGATTCGGCGCTCTCTAAGGATCTCCGAAGCGTAGTGGGTTCGGCGCCGCGACCCGGCTACTCTCATCGGGATGCGTCGTAGGCCTTCTCGATCACCCCGGATCGCTACCTACGTGGTGGTGGGGCTGCTGGTCCTCATCGTCGGGGTCTGGCTGGGCGGTCATCCCAGCTGGCTGCCGTCGTCGCTGCGCAGCTCGCTCACGGACAACAGCAACGGCCAGCTCGTGAACGAGGCGATGGGCATCATCTCGCACGACTACTACCGGAAGGTCAACACCAGCCAGCTGATCAACAAGGGCCTGACCGCCGCCGTCGCGAGCCTCGACGATCCCTACTCCCACTACCTCGATCCGGGCGACTACCACCAGTTCGAGGTGACGTCCAACCCCCACGTCGCAGGCGTGGGCATCGATGTGATGGGGACCGCACGAGGACTCCAGGTGATCGACGTCTTCCCGGGTACCCCGGCCGCGCGAGCGGGACTCAGGCCGGGGGACGTGATCGTCGCCGTCGGCTCGACATCGCTGATCGGCCGCAGCTCCGCCACCGCGACCAACCTGATCACCGGGGAGCCGGGGACGGACGTCCATCTGACCGTCCTCCGGGGCAAGCAGCGGCAGGCGCTGGTGATCAGGCGCGCGAATGTGCTCGTGACCAGCGGCGGCATCGTGACCTACCACGGCGTCAAGATCGGCGACGTGCGGCTGACCAGCTTCACCGACGGGTCGGGCGCGGCGGTCAAGACTCAGGTCGAGAAGGTCCTCCACCAGGGAGCCAAGGCGATCATCCTCGATCTTCGCGACAACGGCGGCGGGCTGCTGGACGAGGCGGTCAACGTCGCGAGCATCTTTATTCCCGACGGCACGATCGTGTCGACGAGGGGTCGGAGCCAGCCGACCCAGGTGTACACGGCCAAGGGCGGCGCGATCTCGACCAGCATTCCGATGGTGGTGCTCGTCGATCGCGGCACCGCATCGGCCGCGGAGATCGTCACGGGCGCACTCAAGGACCGCGGCCGGGCAAAGGTCGTCGGCACCCACACGTACGGCAAGGGGGTCTTCCAGGAGATCCAGCCGCTGTCAAACGGCGGGGCGCTCGACATCACCGTCGGCGAGTACTTCACGCCCAACGGAATGAACCTCGGTGGCGGTGGCGTGCGCGAAGGCAAGGGAATCGCCCCGAACGTATACGCGCTCGACAACCCCCGCACGGCGCAGGATGAGGCGCTTGGGGTGGCCGAGCGCACCGTCGCCGCCGAGGTGCGGTGAGCCCCGCAGCGGGCCGCGTCGCCGGCGAAGCCGGGGGCGCTCGGGTAGCCGTGATCGAGCGCCGCGGGAAGTTCCTGGTCGCGGAGCCGTTCTTCGGGTCGGGGCCGCGGCTGGCGATCAGCCGCGACAAGCGCGCGAACGTCGGCGACCTGGTCGTGGTGCGCCAGGCGGCCGCGCGCAATGGGCGGGCCCGGGGGAGGGCCGTGATCACGCGGCGGCTCGGCCGACCGGACGTGGCGCGCGACGTGATCGAGGCGCTCATGCTCGATCGCGGTCTGCGCCGGGGGTTCGACCCGGCGGTCGAGCGCGAGGCGCGCGACGATGCGTCGGGAAGGATTGGCGCGTCCGGGGACTTCGAGGCGGGGCGGCGCGACCTCCGGTCGCTGGCGACGTTCACGATCGACCCGATCACCGCGCGCGACTACGACGACGCGATCTCCGCCGCGGTGCAGGACGACGGCTGGCGCGTCTGGATCCACATCGCCGACGTCTCGGCATACGTTGCGCCGCGGTCCCTGATCGATCGTGAGGCGTACCGCCGGGGAACCAGTGTTTACGTCCCGGGTGCGGTCGAGCCGATGCTGCCCGCGGCGCTCTCGAACGACGCGTGCTCGCTGGTCCCGGGCCAGGACCGGCTGACGGTAACCGTCGAGATGACCATCGTGGGGGAGGAGGTGCGGCGGGCTTCGTTCTACCGCTCCGTGATCCGCTCCGACGAGCGGCTCGAGTACGGACAGGTCGACCGCGTGTTTGCCGGCATCGAGCGGACGGCGGAGCCGTGGGGCGAGCCGCTCGCGGCGGCGCGTGGCGCGGCCGCGGCCCTCGAGGCGAGGCGGGCTCGGAGGGCGGCGCTGGTACTCGATTCCGAGGAGCCCGAATTCGTGTTCGACGACGACGGGAACGTTGCGGCGATCGATCCCGTCGAACAGACCGAGTCACATCGGCTGATCGAGCACCTGATGATCGCCGCCAACGAGCAGGTGGCGGGGCTGCTCGAATCCCGCCGCGTGCCGACGCTGTATCGGGTGCACGAGCGGCCCGAGGCGGCCGCCGTCGAGAGGTTGATCGAGCAGCTCGCCTCGCTCGGCGTGCCGACCCCACCGGTTCCGCGGGGCCCCCTGACGCCACGGCAGGCGGCCGACATCGTCGGCGAGGCTTCGCAGCTGGTGTCCGACTGGGTCGCGCGGACCGGCCACGGCCAGCGAGGGTTGACGAGCCTCGTGCTGAGGACGCTGAAGCAGGCCTACTACGACAACCGCAACCTCGGTCACGCCGGCCTGCAGTCCCCGCGCTACTGCCATTTCACCTCGCCGATCCGCCGGTATCCCGATCTGATCTGCCATCGCGCGCTGCTGTCGGCCGTGGCCGGCGACGAGCCCGCGCCGGAGGCCTCGTGGGTCGCGGCCGCGGGGCCGTGGTGCTCGGCGCGCGAACGGCAGGCGATGACGATCGAGCGCGGCGCCGATGACATCGCGCGGTGCTTCTTCCTCGAGGGCTTGCTCGCGTCCGGCGAGGAGCCGGTGTTCGACGGCGAGGTCGTCGGCGTGATCGGTGCCGGCGCGTTCGTCGCGTTCGGCCGCGATCTGGCGTTCGAGGGACTGGTTCCGGTTCGGCGAATGCGGGGGGACTGGTGGGAGCTCAACGAGGAGGCGACGATCCTCGTGGGGACCCGCGACGGCGGCTCGATCCGACTCGGCGACCCGCTGCGGGTCCGCGTCGATTTGATCGATGCGCCACGGGGGCGGGTGGACCTCCTGCCGGCCGTGGAGTCGGGCGAGGGCGTTGTTGTGCAAGATTGAGGGCGTGGCAAAGGTTTCGAAACGAAGGGCGAATGCAGGTGACGTGGCGACGAACCGTCCGGCGTCGTATCGCTACAACCTGCTCGAGCGGTTCGAGTGCGGGATCGTGCTGACCGGGACCGAGGTCAAGTCGGTGCGCGAGGGCCAGGTCCAGCTGAAGGACTCCTACGCGGCTGTGAGGGACGGAGAGGTCTGGCTGTACGACATGTACATCGCCCCCTACGGCCCCGCGGCGCGAGACAACCACGACCCCGAGCGGCCGCGCAAGCTGCTCCTCCACCGTGACGAGATCGACCGGCTGGTCGGCAAGACGCGTGAGCGCGGGCTGACGCTCGTGCCGACGAGGGTCTACTTCAGGGGGTCGAGGGCCAAGGTCGAGATCGCGCTGGCTCGCGGGAAGGACGTCTACGACAAGCGTGAGTCGATTCGCAAGCGGGAGATGGCGCGAGAGGTCCAGCGGGAGCTGCGGGAGGTCCGGCGGTAGGCCTGGTGCCGTGGAGCTTCCGGGCGGGTCGTCGCGCTCGGGGCGGGTTCGGTGGCGCGGGCCTTCTCACGGGCGATCGCCGGAGGGTGGCCGCGAAACCGTCCCTATGGTTCGTTTTCACGGCCAGCCTTGGTTCTGGGCCATGGGGACCCGCACTTCGGGAAGACCTGCGTACTAGGTGAACGTGCGGGTCAGGGTCGTCGCGTGCATCCCGACGACCAGCAAGGCGATCAGGCCCAGGTACACGCCGGCGACGAGCGCTCGGTTGAGCGGCTTGACGGCGTAGTAGGCCTCCTGCTCGGCGCCTCCCTGCCTGCGGGCCTTCCAGCGGCGGTGGGTCTCAAGCGCGCCGAACAGGACGATGATCAGGATGATCGGGTTCGGCCAGATGATCGCGAGGGCGACCAGGCCGGCGAATCCCGCGAACCACATCCACGGGGCCATCGCGGCCATCGCCCGCCCGCCGTCGAGCGGGACGACGGGAAGCAGATTGAACAGGTTCAGGAAGAAGCCGGTGAACGCCAGCGCGCGGAAGAGGTTGCTGCCGCTGGCCTGCCAGATCACGAGACAGGCCGCGGAGCCGATCGTTCCGAGAATCGGGCCGGCCAGGCCGACGCGCGCCTCGGCGAGCGCGTTCTCGCCCAGCGACTTGGCGCTGATCACGGCGCCGAGGAAGGGGATGAACATTGGCGGGCTGGCCTTGATGCCAAGGCGCCGGAGCTCGATCACGTGGCCCATCTCATGCACGAGGATCAAGACCACGAAGCCGGCCGCGAACGTCCAGCCGAAGACGAAGCTGTAGGCCGCCACCGAAACCAGCATCGTGCCCGCCGTGGTCAGCAACTTCAGCTTGGGTGCCAGCAGCAGGATTGTCTTGAACTTCGCGATGAAGGCGACGATCGCGGCAAACACCGGACCGAGCTTTCGCTTCAGCCACGAGGGCCTGCGCTCGTCGAAGCCATCGCCATCGTCCTCGGTGGGACCCGTTTCCAGGGGCCGGCCGAATGGGGTCGGCGGCTCCGCGGGCCCGAACGGCGACGGCGTCGCCTGGGGCGGCGCTGTGGAGGCTCGTGGCCAGGGCGTCGACGGTTCCATACAACTCTGATTCAAGCAGGCGGAAGCGGTTTCTCCTCCGGTCTTATGATGTTTTTCGGTTTTTCGGCTAGTCGGCTGGATCCCGGCCCCTACAGGGCGGACGCGTGTCGGGCCCCGGCGGACGGACGCGGCTCGGCCGCGGCGGACAGGCGCCTATACTTGAAGGTGAACATAACCCCCGGGGACGACAGGCTTCGACGTGGTCGGCTCGTGGGGGTGGTTGCGAGTCGAGGTCCCGGGAGGCCTCGTAAAACACCCGGGAAAACAATAAGTGCGGACTCTAACCATGAGTTCCTGCTCCCGGCGACTGTCTAACAGCTAACCGTGGAGTACCTGCTCACCGTTCGCCTGTGGCGGAGATGCGGGATCAGATAGCAGGCTAACCCGGTGAGGCCCGCTCCAGCCGATCCGGGGACATCTTTCGGAGCTGGCTCTCTGCAACCCCGCCGGCGAGGCGAGTCGAGAGCGAGATCAGAGCGCCGGCTACGCTCGTAGACGCCGCCCATCACGCGACTGCGGACGCGGGTTCAATTCCCGCCGTCTCCACCTTTGCAACGGATTCGAACCGCCCTCCGCACATCCGGAGGGCGATTCGGTTAAAGAGCGTCGTGAGACGTGACCGCGTCGTGAAGGTTCGAGCGATTGGCCGGCGCCGCGCGTAGAGCTCGCATGATCCCGGCGCAAACTGAGCAGGAATCAAGAAGCCGAGGCGCCATGTGTCCATTAGCCTCGCCGCTATGGATATCGCCATCGAATCGCTCACTCTTGATGTGGTCGACCCGGCGCATCACAAGCCTTCTACGAGACCGCCCTTGGGGTGGCCGCGCTGGTTCATGCGCGCCCAACCGACGCGCCATCCACCGGTTTCCGCGGCTTCACCATCTCGCTTGT
Source organism: uncultured Solirubrobacterales bacterium (assembly GCA_963810015.1). GTDB lineage: Bacteria > Actinomycetota > Thermoleophilia > Solirubrobacterales > Solirubrobacteraceae > Palsa-465. The sequence continues at coordinate 322,828 of CAWEMC010000015.1, read as the reverse complement.
CGTCGGTCAACCGTCGACCGTTAATTCGCTGAACGAAACGGCGCTCGGGGCCGGGGCCAAATCGATCAAGCCCGCCCAGAAGGGCCTGTGGGGGTACGGCGCCGTGGTCCAGGACGCCGACGGCGTGATCTGGAAGCTCGCCAGCAGCGCAAAGAAGGACAAGGGCCCCGCGACACGCGAGATCAACGACCTGGTACTGCTCATCGGCGCCGGGCAGATGAGCGCGAGCAAGCGGTTCTACGTCGAGCACGGCCTGACGGTCAAGCGGAGTTTCCCGGGCCGCTACGTCGAGTTCGACGCTCCTGCAGGGGGTATCAAGCTCGCGCTCTACCCTGGGCGGGCCGGGCTCGCCAAGGACGCCGGTGTCTCCCCGGACGGCGACGGATCCCACGGTATCGCGGTGAATAGCGGCGCGGGCCGGTTCAGCGACCCTGACGGGTTCGTGTGGGAGACCGCCTAGCCCCGCGCGTGCAATATCGCCCCCAAATGGTCCACCGCGCGCCAGGGTGCGAGAACGCGAAGGCGCAATCCAGCGACGCGAGGGCCGCTCAGGATGTCGTGCTCGCACCCAGCGTTGGAGGATCGAAATGTTCTTTCTGCGACCCCCGCCGGCGGTAGGCGGACTCTTGCGCGACGGCGTCGATGAAGTCGCTGACATAGGGACTGATCTCCCGGTTACGGCGGAGCACCGTCACTAGCTCACGCGGCCGCAGCTCTGTCAGATCGTGAATGGCGATGCGCGGGTCGCTCGGATCGATCGTCAGCTCCGGGACGATCGCGACACCGGTGCCCTCGGCTACGAGCTCTTGGATGACGTGGTGATCGTCAAAGCGCTCGATCGCTGCAGGGATCACGTTCTCGAACCGGAGTCGATGCTCGATCGAGCGGTCTTGCTGGCAGCCTCGCATGTCGAAGAGCCGCTTTTGGTGTACGTCGCGCAGCCGGCGCTCGGGTGCACCGGCGACGGTCACGAGCACATACGGGTCGATGAGAAGGGGGCGCACGTCGACTCGGTCCACCGGCACTGGTAGCGGGGCGAAGCCCACGTCGGCCGCGCCTTCCTCCACGGCGCGGACGATCTCCTCCGTGGTCGGCATCTCGCGGACCTCGACGCGCACGTCGGGCCGTGGCGTGTGGTTGCGAGCGATTGCCGCAGGCAAAATGCGCTCGCCGATGCTCTGGACTGTCGCGACGGCGACGCGACCTCGCTGGCCGCACGTCAGGCGATCGAGATCGCTGTGCGCGGATTGGGTTCGGGCGAGCATCTCGTTCGCGTACACGAGCAACAGCCGCCCCGCGTCCGTCAGCTCCGCGGGCCGACGACCGCCCGGCTGCCGAACCAACAGCGAGGCGCCGACGATCTGCTCCAACGCGCGGAGCTGATGGCTCACCGCGGACTGGCTGTAGCCAAGCTCGAGGGCCGCCGCTCCGAACGATGCGCAGCGGGCCACCGCTGCGAACGCGCGGAGGTGGCGCACCTCGAGCGACTCCCAGCCATTCGAATCCTCCATCGCCGCGATCGTATCCTGCGTTGCTCTCGGACCCTACGCCCGCCAACCTGCACGCCCGTGCATTTCGTCGTGACCAGCGAACAGGGCCCGAGGTGGGACACGTCGCGGGCGATGCGAGACCAGGAACGCTGGTCCGAGCACGTCGACTTCATCAACGCCGTGGCCGATGAAGGCTTCTTGGTCCTAGGGGGCCCCATCGGCGGCGGCGGCTTGGACGACCATCCGACAGCGCCCGTCGGCGACGCAAGGCTCTACCGGGCCATGCTGATCGTCAACGCCCCCAGCGAAGCTGACGTGGCCACGCGCCTTGAACACGATCCGTGGACCGTGTTCGGCCTGCTCGAGACAAGGACTATCGAGCGCTGGGAAGTCCTCGTCGGCGAGCTTCCCTCAGGATGACTGCATCGACCTGACCGTTAGCGCGCCGTGGGGCGAGACCGAAGGATTCTGCAAGCCGACACGAGACATGTCGCGCCTCCTAGGTACGAAGCCGGTTCGCGGCGAGATCGTGTGGATGCAGGTGTCTCTGAAGGGGGGCGAGGAGGCCCAGGCTTGTGCGCGGTTCATTCGGAATGGGTGATGCTGCCGGCGGAGGGTCGATCAAGATTCGACTCGAATATGGATATCGCGACCGCTCGCGGCGGACCGTAGCCTCGGGCCTGATTCTGAAGGGAGCGCGACGTGAACGTTAATCGTGCCGTGGCTCTCGCGGCGCTGGGGCTGGTTCTGCCAGCCGCGACTGCCAGCGCGCGCGTACTCCGGGTGGGGACGTACAAGGGCGTTCGCGGGCAATACAAATCGATACGGGCGGCAGTTAACGCAGCCCACCCAGGCGATTGGATCCTGGTCGGTCCCGGCGACTACAAGACCACCTCGAGCTCGGAGCCGGCGGGTCGTAAGAACACTCCGGCCGGAATCTTGATCACGAAGTCCCGGGTCTACGTTCGCGGGATGAATCGCAACAAGGTCATCGTCGACGGGACCAAGTCCGGCCCCGCTTGCAGCCGGACGAAGAGCGACCAAAACCTGGGTCCGCGAGGATCGGGCGGGCGTCTCGGACTCAACGGCATCATGGTTTGGAAGGCCACTGACGTATGGGTCCAGAACCTGACCGTGTGCAATTTCCTCAGCGGCAAAGGCGATGCTGGCAATGAGATCTGGTGGAACGGCGGCGACGACAGCGGGAAGATCGGAGGCCACGGCTATTACGGCTCGTATCTGAGCGCCACGAACACGTTCTACGAGAACAACGGCACCCCCGCGCAGTATGGGATCTTCTCGAGCAACTGGACCGGTGGCACCTGGTCTCAGACGTACGCCAGCAACTTCAGCGACTCCGGGTACTACATCGGCGCCTGTCAGCAGCGATGCGACCAGACGATCGACCACGCCCACGCCGAGTTCAACTCACTTGGCTATTCGGGGACCAACTCAGGCGGCCGGCTCGTCGTCAAGAACTCCGAATTCGACCTAAACCAGGACGGCTTCGATACCGACAGCGAGAACGGCGATTCCCCATCGCCCCAGAACGGCGCGTGTCCGAACAACGGCACCAGCCCGATAACCCATACCCACTCGTGCTGGGTGTTCATCGACAACTACGTCCACGACAACAACAACGCCGACGTGCCTCAGGTGGGCCAGGCCGGTTCCACCCCGCTCGGGGTGGGTCTGTCGCTGAGCGGAGCCCGCAACGACACGGTCATGCATAACCGATTCGTACGGAACAACGCATGGGCGGTGCTCATCCAGGTCCAGCAGGGGGAAGGCGGACCGCCGTGCATCGGCGGCAAGCTGAATTTCTCCCTCCTCGGCATCTCCCTTGCATGCCTGTTTGACAATTGGGGAAACGCGATCCTCAAGAACAAGTTCGCGGACAACGGCTCCTACGGTCACGCGACGAACGGTGACATCGGCGCCTTCAACTTCTTGAGCGGTAATCCGACCAACTGCTTCAGCGGCAACACAGATCCCGCCGGACTCACGACCTCTCCCGCCGGTCTCGAGCAGACGCACCCAGCGTGTACCGGCGCGAGCGCGCCGGCCAACACGAATGTGCCGCTCGTCCTCGAGATCCTGTGCGGAAATGAGGGATCGCTCGTTGGGGCGTCCATCACGTGTCCGGGCGGCGTCCCCTACCCGACCCGGACCCGCGTGGTCATGCACCCGCTCCCAGCACACCTGGCGACGATGCCTGATCCGTGCAAGGGCGTGCCTTTCAACCCGTGGTGCCCCGCGCCCAAGCGGCCGGCGAGGCCGCCTGCGGTGACGGGCTAGTCGCCGGACCGTACGGTCGCCTCGCCGGCCGGGCTCAGGGTCGCCAGCGCCTGTGCAGGTGCGCCTTGCGGTCGCCGAGGATGCATGAGGCCCCACCGAAGCGGTGCCATCGGCCAGGGCGGTGACGCAACCGAGCCCCACCGGTCAATGAGCGCGCCTTTGCGGGGCCGACTACGAGATCGTCAAGGTCGCCGCTGTCGATGTGAGAGCTTTCGCCGGTGGTCTCGGCATTCACTCGGACTTCTCGGCAGGCGCACTTGATGGCCACTGTGCGGGTGTCCAGTCTCCCTCTGGGTCCGTGGTTTGCCCCACCTCGATCAGATGACCGTCGGGATCGCGGATGTAACAACGGATCTCGTACGCGTGCTGTTTGGGCGGCGTCAGGAAATTCGCGCCTCTGGCGCTCCATTCGGCGTACACGGCCTCGATGTCTTTGACCCGAATGTTGAGGAAGCTGCTGACCCGGTTGGGATCGGGTGGCGTCTCCAGGGTGACCGCCGGCTTGTCGTCCGTCGGTCCACCGCCCACGCTGATGACGATAAAGCTGTTGGATAGTGCGATATTGGTCGGCTCTCCGGAGGGCTGTCCGGAGAAGACGACCCTGCCGCCGAGTACTTCGGTGTAGAAGCGCCGAGAGCGCGCGACATCTTGTGAGACGATGAAGTGGGTCAGCACAATCCCCTCGGGGGGCGGTGGGAGCTCGGCCATCTAGTACCTCCACTGGTTGGGTCTGCTGGCCCGCCTGCGACGGGTCTGCAGCCGATGTTGTGATGATCGGGGCTTCCATCTCTTCCAAGGCACCGCTCCAGGCCACCACGTTTGACCCCGATGGTCTTTCCCTGCGTGAATCGGATCGGTTCATCGAGCGTATCGACAGAAACATGTCCGCATCCCCGCGACCTCGGGCCCCGCGAACCGCTGGTGCGCCTGGACACGCGATCGCACAGCTCTGAGAGGGCATCGCCATCCTCCGCCGGCGCTTCTGCTTCCGGAACTCGGGACCGTTTGCCAAGCGGCCCGCCCGAGGCCAGCAGCTAGCGCCGCCCGTGGCCGAACACTCCGAGCGGTTCGCTGCCGGCCGTACGCCGATCCATCACTTTGCGGGTCGATTGCGAGAGTTCCCCGTGGCCGGTAGAGCGGAAGCCGGGTGTTGTCGGGTAATTGCCCGGGCATGGTCGGGTGGCTGGTTCGGCGCTGCCTGTTAGCGTTGGTGCTGTCGGGGGTCGTGGTTTGACGAGTTATCGAAGGCAAGAGACCGGAGAGGTTGGTGAGCTGGCGGGGGTTGCTCGCGTTCGGCCCGCTGGACTGCCGACGGGGACGGTCACCTTTCTGTTCACGGATATCGAGGGCTCAACGCGGCTGTTACGGCAGCTCGGCAGCGAGCGCTATGGCGCGGAGCTGGAGTTGCATCGCGCGCGGGTCCGGCGCGCGGTTGCGGCTTATCGTGGTGTTGAGGTCGGGACCGAGGGAGATGCATTTTTCGTTGTGTTTGCTCGTGCGTCGGAGGCGCTGGCTGGGGCGAGTGAGGTTCAGGCTGCACTCGTGGATGGGCCGATTCGGGTACGCATCGGCATCCATACCGGAGAGCCGCTGCTTGTGGCTGGGAACTACGTGGGTCTGGATATCCATAAGGCGGCGCGGATCTGCGCCGCCGCGCATGGCGGTCAGGTGCTGGTATCGCAGGCCACGCGTGATCTCGCGCGGGACGGGTTACGAGATCTGGGTGAGTTTCGGCTAAAGGATCTGACCGCGCCGGAGCGTCTGTTCCAGGTTGGTAGCGATGAGTTTCCGCCGTTGCGGACGTTGCGTCCGACGAACCTTCCGGTGCAGCCGGGTCCGCTGTTGGGCCGGCTAGAGGAACTGTCTGAATTGCTGACGCTCGCGCGCGCGAGCCGGCTCGTCACGCTCACCGGCCCAGGGGGCTCCGGCAAGACGCGGCTGGCGCTGGAGGTTGAAGCACGGTTGTCGGATGAGTATCAGGACGGTGCATGGTGGGTGCCGCTGGCGGCGGTCAGCGATCCGTCCTTAGTGCTGTCGACGATCGCACAGAGCGTGGGCGCGCGTGGTGAACTACGAGAGCATCTGGTCGGCAAACGGGTGTTGCTGCTGCTCGACAATCTCGAGCAGGTGCTGGATTGTGCACCGTTGATCGCTGAACTGCTCGGGGGTCTGCCGGATCTGAGCGTGATCGCGACGAGTCGCGAGCGCCTCGCAATTGCCTTCGAGCAGGAGTACCCGGTGCCCCCGCTGGATGAGGCGACGGCAGAGGAGCTGTTCGTGTCTCGGGCCCGGCAGCTTGAGCCGGGCTTTGAGCCTGACGAGGCGGTCGGCGAGATTTGCCGGCGGCTGGATCGCTTGCCGCTCGCGCTTGAGCTTGCCTCGACGCGGGTGAAGCTGATGACCACGGCTCAGATGCTGAGCCGGATCGGGCGGCGGCTCGATCTGCTGAGCAAGGGGAGGCGCGACGCCCCGGACCGGCAGGCGACGATGCGAGCCACAATCGGCTGGAGCTATGACCTGCTTTCCGAACCCGAGCAGGCACTGTTTCGCCGGCTGGCTGTGTTCGCCGGGAGCTTCGAGCTGGAGGCTGCAGAAGCGGTTTGTGGCGCGGATCTCGACGGTCTGCAGTCCCTGATCGAGAAGGGCCTACTGCGGCGCGACGGAGGCAATCGGTTTTTCCTGCTGGAGCTCACGCGCGAATACGCCCTCGAACAGCTCCACGCCTCAAGAGAGGAAGAGGCACTGCGTCGCCGTCAAGCCCACTGGTCGGTGGAGCTCGCGAAGCGCGCAGATGAGCACTACGGCACTGCCGAACAGGGTCGCTGGGTCGTGCGCCTGGACGCCGATACCGACAATCTCCGCGCCGCCCTCGCCTGGTGCTCGGAGCATGAACCGGAGGGAGCGATTGCGCTCGCCAGCCCCCTGTTTTACCCCTGGCACATGCACGGCCGGCTTCGGGAGCTGATCTCTCCGCTGAAGAGAGCGCTCGCCGCGCCCGCGACCCTCGACGCTCACACGCGCGCCGTGGGCCTTAGGACGTTGGGCGATGGGCTGAACTTCACTGAGCAATACGACACCGCTCGTCAAGTTCTTCAGGAGAGCTTGGCCCTGTTCCGCAAACTCGGGGACCGGCCGGGTGAAGCATCCGTGCTCATGATCCTCGGCATGGGGTTCACCAATCAAGGCTCGCACGCACAGGCGATCGATCTCATCCAGGCAGCGCTCGCGATCTCCCGCGAGAAGGGCGACAAACCCGGCCTCGCGCGTGCCTTGAACCTAGTCGCCGGTTGCTTCCTCGACGCAGGAGACCTGGAGCGCAGCAAGGAAGCGATCGAAGAAGCCCTTGCGATCCACACCGAGCTCGGCGCCCACAGCTCCGCCGCAGCAGACCTCGGCACACTGGCTGACATCGCGCTCTTACATGGCAATCACCAACAAGCCGAGCGCCACTCCCGAGAGGCGCTGGAGATGGTCACCGGCTTCCATGACGAGCGCAACGAGCTCTACTCCGTCGCCCAACTAGCCTGCGTGGCCGCTCTCCAAGGAGACGCCCACTCGGCCGGGCACCTTTGGGCCGTAGCCGAGGCAGCGGAAAACCGCCTCGGGATGCGAATGATCGCGGTCGAGCGAGCCACATACGAGCGGATCATCACCCTCCTGCAAGACGATCAAGCCTTCCAAGCCGGCTACCAGACCGGACGCGACATTGAACTAGCAGAGGCGGTGCGCGAAATCCGCGCAACGTGAGGCAGCTCACCCGACCGTCGTCCTCGTTCGCCCGCGCGCGTCAGCTCCGCTGTCGCAATTTCATAGATTCACCAGACTCCCCTTGATCGAGTCGCTTCCGGGTTGATCGACCGGGCGACAGCGCTGGTTGTAGCCCGCAGCAGCATTCTCACTGACGGCTTCACAGTGTCGCTTTCCAGATTGTGCTTGCTGCTAGTCCCTCGCGGGGTGCTGCCGATCACCAGAAGATCGGCGCCGAGGTCGCCGGCTACGACGATCACGCGGGCGGGGTCGCCGGCGACGAGGATCGACCCTGCGCTCGCGCCGCGCCCCCACGCGACGCGCCGCGCCTCCAGTAATACGGGGCTGGTCAACGGGTCCTCGAGTTGTCGGATGATCGGCAGCGTGGGCACGAGCCGGCCGACGCGGTACTCGACCGGTGGCACGACGTGCAGGATCACGAGCCGAGCATCGAACGTGCTGGCGAGATCCGCTGCGACCGACGTTGCGTGCCGGGACGCTTCGCTGCCGCTTGCCGCCAGCAGCACCCGAGGGCCTGAGGGGTCATGCGTCGCTCATCTCTCGACGTCCTGGGCAGCCGCTGGGACTGGGAGCCGGGCGGCGATCGGGACCTGTCGAGTCGTCATGTCGGTAGCCTGGCTGTTGAAGCTGGGTTGAAGTCAAGCGGAGCCCCAAGATTGAGTGAGGTCGTGCGGCAGCTGGCGATTGGCGAGGTGGCAGAACGGGCGGGGATGAGCGCGTCGCGGATCCGCTACTACGAGGCCCGCGGTCTGCTTCCCGAACCGGAGCGCGCAGCGGGAAAGCGTCGGTACGCCGAGGACGTGTTCCCCCGGCTGGCGATCATCGACGCGGCGCAGCGGGTGGGGTTCACGCTTGAAGAGATCCGCTGCACGTAGCTCGAAAGGAACAGCCGAATCGGGCGTGGACGCCCGGTCGCCGCCACGCGAGAATCTCCCGCATGAAGGAACGGTCTGAACGCGATCCTGTCCTGCGTCTCATTGATGCGGTGCTTCGGGATGTCGCCGTTCGAAGCGAGATGTACATCGGTCGACGTCGGGAAGATGGCGATGATGAGAGCTTTGTGCTCCAAACAGGCGAGGACGGACGCCTCCGGCTTGGGTTGCCAGATCGAGCCTCGGATGCCTCGATTGAGGCCGTGGTGGCTGAAGCCCAGGCGTATTTGGCCGACGTCCTCGGCGCTCCAGTGCCGCTGTGTCCGCGGCACGACCACCGGCTTGTCGGCAGCGCCGCACATGGACGGCTCACGTGGGTTTGTCCGGGGGGTTCCTGGCAGTGCGCGCTTGGCGACTACGAAGAACTGACCTGGCCTCAGGAGGACGTCGCCAGCCTTGCGCCGATCCTTGCCCGGAGACTGAAGCGACGTGGGGTGACAGGAGTCGTAACTGTCAGTGTTGGCCGAACCAGGCGCGGGCCAGTGGCCGAGTTTGGCGTGGCGGAGACGGGGGCCGCCCTGATGCAAACGCTCCGTGACGCAGCCGCTCCACTGCCGGTGGCGCTCCACCGCGGGACCCGCGGCGCGATCCGAGTAGGCCCGCTTCCGCAATGATCGGGGCCGCGCGTGAATTCGACGGGGCTCGGTCTGAATTCGACGGGGCTCGGTCTGAATTCGACGCCGCGAGTCGGTCATTGTGACGGGCTTCACCTCGGTGGAAAGGGGGGCGCTCCAGTTGACCCGGACCTGCTGGAAGCGGATGTCGGATAGCACACCGGGTAGCCCAATACGCTTGCGGAGTCTGGGCGCTCGTGCAGGTAGATGTGGCGGTTTGTGCGAGGAGTGTGTCGAGAGTGTCACGGGCAACCTGCATAACACGACAACACCGGCGCCGGGGTCGAGCCCTGTCGTATTACCCATGCTCTTCATGCATAGCTCGACAGGCCTCGCCATTTGGGGCGGGATTGTCGTGCTGTGCAGGTTCTGGGCGGGTGCGATGGCGGTCGCTCCCTTCCTCTTCCTCAGCGCCGTTTATCGAGCGGTCGGCTCGTAAAAGGCGGCAGGGAGAGAGAGTGGGTGCGGGCGCTGGATGGCGACCGTTTCACCTCCCGCAACCAAGATAAACGCGCCTTGCCCAGACCAACGCCCGTGCGGCAGGCGACCCCGGCCCGGCCGGACCCAGCCCGCAAGAACGACTAGAACCGCGACGCCCGCAACCCGACCCCGCTGCACCCCTCCCCGCCCTCCTTATGAGCTTCGTACACAGGCTCCGCACCCGGATTCCCGCCTGGAAATGGCTCATCGGTTTCGCCTTCCTGTGGGGCCTGGTACCGGTGGTGATGGCTTCCACGGTCCACGACCGCTGCAGCAATGCTGACCCGGCGTGCGTATACCACCATTACACCCTTGTGGAAACCGCTGGACTCTGGATCCTTGGCGTCATCGGCGCTCCCGCCTTGATCAGTTTGGTCGTGGCGTGGGCGCCTCTTACGAAGGTGACACGCCGCAGCCTTCGAGCGGATCACGCCGCGTGGTGCTTCGCCGTGCTGAGCTGCCTTATCTGCATCGATAGACCATGACAGCCAGCGCCGGTGGAGCCACAGAGGCTGCGGCGGGGAACTGCTTCCGCAGGCCGCTTATATCTACCCGGCCTGCGGCTCGATCGAGATCCAAGAGCACAGCGGGCCCCGAGAATCACCACCCCAAGCCCCGAGCTCGGTCCCACACACGATCGGGCGTCGTCGTGCTGAATCCCGCAAAGCCGGACTCGAAATGCCAGCGGCCATTCTCGCGCTCACCGTTGACCTCGTATGGCTCGAGCGGTGGCTGGTCGTTTGTCAACAGACACACCGTCGCGACGTCACCAGCGACCAGCGCGTGGACCGCCGCCGCCTACCGGCGATCTTCGACTGGGAGCGCCGCGTCAGCGAACGCTGATTAGGTCCACGACGAAAACGAGGGTCTCGTCCGGTCCGATCGCCCGGCCAGCCCCGCGCTTGCCGTAGGCGAGCATCGGCGGGATCGTGATTCGCCGACGACCGCCGACCCTCATTCCGGCCACACCTTGATCCCAGCCAGCGATGACCTGGCCCTTACCCAGACCGAACTTGAAGGTGCTGCCACGGTCCCAAGACGCGTCGAACTGCTGCCCGGTCTTCCATGAGACCCCGACGTAATGCACCTCGACGACACGCCCCGAGACGGCCTCATCACCTTCTCCGACGACGATGTCCTGGATCTCGAGCTGATAGGACGGGGCCTGATCCGACGGCACGACGACATCCGGCTTCTCACCTATCGCCACGACCACAAACTAACCGGTCTGCGCCCTCGGCGTCGCGGCGGGAGTTGACGTCGCGTTGGCGCGGGACGACGACCGGGACGACGCCGCAGGCCTCGATGGATGACGGGCGTGGGGTGCGGTCAGCGCACCGCCTCGGTCGACTCGAAGGCGCCGGGGGAGGTGTTCCACACGAGCGTCGCGCGTCCTGCGGCGATATTGAGATCGAGGTTGTCGAATAAGGTGACGGTAAACGCCACCGGATCAGCGATCATCACATGGAGCGACGACGACAACATCTGGGCCGACTTCGCCGATCACCACCCAGTTACCGGCGGGCACGGCGAGAGCGAGTTTCGAAGACCTGCATGCCGACGCATCACTCCGCATCTGGACGCATACCTCGCGGCCGACGGGGTTGACTTGTCCACCGATGTGCTCGACCGCATCGATCAGATCGTTCCCCCCGGAGTCACGATCAACGTCGCCGACAACATGTGGAACGTCGGTACGACGTCGCTGGGTGCCGCGTTCCGTCGCCGCTAAGGCAACCGCGGCCGGGCTGGGTAACCAACCGGCTCGGCCGCTCGCGGCGATCGCGTTCGTAGCGCAGTCTGGGCGGGTTCGGTCGTCCAGCAACCGAAACCCGCCCAGAGTGTCGCGCTAGCGCAGGTGCTTGCCAATCGCAGTGGCGAACGCGTTGGCGATCACCTGATAACCGTTCTTGTTGGCGTGGATGTTGGGGCCGCTGGGAGGCGTCTGGGAGCCCCACGTCCAGCTGCACAGCCGGGACACGTTGAGCGGGATCTGCTGGCTCTCCCAGGTGACCGTGTCGGTGCTGTCATAGGTGTCGAAAGCGTCGGCGACATCGGCCGTCAAGAACCCGGCCTTCGAGTCGGCCGCGGCCAAGTCGCCGTTCAGAACCTTCGCCAGCGCGATCGACTCAGACTCCAGGGCCCTGTCGGTCGAGCCGGCCGGCGCGAAGTAGTCGGCCAGAAACGGGTCGTACAGGGTCATGGCCGCGAACGTCGTGCCCTTCGGGGCGGCCTTCTTGAGGCCGGCGAAGATCGTCGGCAGGTTCTTGTTGATCGTCGCCAGGCCGTTCGTCACGCAGCTGACGAGCTGGCTGGCCGGGACTGTCCCGCAACCGTCTACGTCGTTGGCGCCGATGTCCACCGTCACCAGCGGCACCTCGCCCCGGTGATGATGCGCCCTGAGGAAGCGCTCGGCCGCGGCCTCCTGGGATCCGCCCGCCCGGTCGCAGTGCAGTAGCCGGGCGTTAGCGTTGTTGCCCTGCCCGGTAATCATGCTGGTGGTGGTCTCGCCGCCACAACCCAGCTGGACCAGCTTGAGGCCGCGAACGCGGTTGCGCTCGATCGCGAGGAGGTCGTTGGCGTAGCCTTCGCTGGTGTTGCGGGTGACTCCGTGCAGGTCGGGCTGCATACCCTGCGACAACGAGTCGCCCAGCGCCAGGTAGTAATGCGGCGAGGCGGCCTTGGCCGCCGCCGGGCCTGGCAATACGGCGGCAACGGCCCCGCACGCGACGGCGGCGGCCGCAAACAGAGCGGTCCGTCTATTCATCAAAGAACTCCAATCCCGGCAGCGTGATGCTGCGATTTCAGTTCGAGGTCAACGGCCAGCGTAGTAAGCCGACCGCTAGAGAATCGTAAGAACGCTGGGCGCGACGGGCGCCCATCGCGGTCAGCATCCTTCGCGGCCGACGACAACGCCCGTGCTTCCAAACCCTCCGACACCGCCCGTGGCTGCTGTGTCGACCACAGCGCGTTGGGGCGTTCGGCGAGCCGCTCGTCGACCTGCTCGGGCTCGGGTGAACGCCTCGGCTTCCGGGTAGGAAGCCGAGGTGTTTTCGGCCCGAACCTACGCGGAGGTAGCGTTGACTTGGTCTCGGATCCAGTCTAATTTCCGGTGCAGCGCTCCGCCCGGGGGCGAGTCCAGACAGACCTGGAGCAGCTCGCGCTCGCGATCGCCGCCTACAAGGTCGCAATCACGGCCCTGGCCAAGGGTGGCTGGCTGACCTCAACCCAGGCCAGCAGCCTCACCACCTTGGTCGACAACCTCACACTCACGTAACACGACGCGCAGCGGCTCGCCTCGAGGGCGAGACCGAGACAGTCACGCCGCGTGCGGGGGGGGGCCTCTCCCGCCCGCGGCGCCGCGGCAGCCTGTGTACCAGCGGTCTCGCGCGGGCGACCGCGCGCTGGCGCGCTGCCGGTCGCATCCGTACGATCTCCTCGAGTACCCGTGCGCTTCGCCATGGCTGGCGGAACGCGGAGCATGATCGAGAGGAACACCCGTGCACCCGCATTCACCACGTCGCAGGCTCCCACTGGCGATGCTCGTTCTGTCGATCGCTGCCGCGATCGCGATCTGCGCCGGCGGCGGCGCCATCGCCGCGGCGAAGTCGAAGCCCCACCATCCGCACCATCACCACAAGCGTAAGCACAAGAGCAAGCACAAGAGCTCGCTTGCCGGGAAGTGGTCAGGGTCGTACAGCGGCGCGTTCTCGGGCACGTTCACTCTCAAGTGGAAGCAGTCGGGCTCGAAGCTGACGGGGTCGATCAAGCTCTCGAAGCCGAAGGGCACGTACAGCTGCACGGGGAGCGTGCATGGCGGCCGTATCACGTTTGGCGCCGTGGGCGCAGGTGCCACATACAAGGGCTCTGTGTCGGGCAGCTCGATGTCGGGCACCTACAACACCCCGAAGGGCGGGGGCTCCTGGAGCGCCCACAAAGCCTCCTGAGGAAGCGTTGGCGCCCCAACACGGGGGCCAGGACAGGTCCGCGCGCCGGGCGACCGCCCACAGCTGACGGGAGCTGGGCCGCGCAGGGTCTGAGCAAGGCGGAGATCGCCTCGTAGAGGCCGGGCTCGCCGGCCGTGCGACGTTCACCCAGCGCAACAGCGGGCTGAGCTTCAGCGTCGCGAAGGCGCGCTGAGGGCTCACATCGCTCGAGTCTGACGTCGCCGCTGCGCGAGGCTGGGCACGTGGACCGATCGCGCCTCGTAGTCGCCCTGGCGACTGCGAGCGCGATCGGTTTCTCAGCGGATCGTCAAATGGTCGCCGAGGAACGCGAGCGACCCGTGCTGCTGGCTGGCAAAGAATGCGTCGTCGTGGCAGCCCGGGGCGATGTTGACGATCGCCGACTTTGGGAGCGCACGCTCGAGCGCGACGACGCCCGGGTGAAACGGGTCGTCGGTGCCGGACGCGATCCTTACCGGGAGGCCGGCCAGCGCGGAAGCGTGCGTGATGACGTCGTCGCTCGCGAAGTCGGTGCCCGACGCGAATGCACCGGCGTTCGCGGTCCGGGCCTCGGCGTAGGTGGTCCAGACCGCCGGACTGATCGCGGCGACCGCGGCGATCAGCTCCGGGTTCTTCTCGGCGAGCAGCAGCGCACCGTAGCCGCCCATGGAGATGCCGATCGTGCCGATGGCGCGCGCGGAGGTGCCGAGGCCAAGTCGCCGACACATCGGGATCAGCTCGTGGACGATCATCGCCATCGGATCGTCGCCCGGGTGCGGGTTCCAGTACAGGCCGCCACCGTCGACGGACACGAGAGCCATCGGACCGAGAGAGCGCCCGTTCTCGCGAGCCGCAAGCGCGTGCGACAGGGTCACGCCTCCGAAACCGGTTGTGTGGTTGCCGCCAAAGCCGTGCAACGAGATCGCGAGCGGAAGGACGCTGCCAGGCCCGTGCCGCGGCGGGTAGGCGATCGTGTACCCAACCGTCCGATTGCGTGCGGCAGAGAAGAATCGGCCTGACCTCGACGGTCCCGCGGGTGCGAACGTCAACGGCGGGCTCGAAGCCGAGCACGCCCCGTCGAGCTCGTCAAGCGTCTGCTTCCCCGGAAGGAGGCCGTGCTCGACGAGCTCGAATCCGGCGAAGGCGGCGCCGATCAACCCTCCGACCCCGCACGCCAGGACGCGGCGTCGGGTCCATCTCCGCGCGCCGGGCGTCGTAGGGGGCGCTCCGTCGCCAGGGCGCACGGCCGCTTACCGCGTCGCAGTGCGGATCGGGCTGGCGGCCAACGTACGCTGCGCGGCGCGGAAGGCGAGGATCAACGCAGCGGCCATCACGGCGAGGCCAGCGGTGTCGATCGTCCCGACGCGGAACAGGCCACGCGGCGACGGCCCCCCCGAGATCACCCAGCTGCTCGCGCCGGCGAGGAACCCGGCCAAGACGACCGCGGCCGTCAGCCCCAGCCACGCCTCGTAGCACAACACCCGCGAGGAGAGTCCTAGGCGGCGGATCGTCCTCGCAACGCCGATCACGACTGCGAGCATCGCGATCGGGCTGGCGACCATCCACGCGACCTCTGACGCAGGGAACGCGGCGAGCTTGCCCGGATGGCCCCAGTACGACGTGATCCAGAGCGTCGCTGCCCAGCAAAAGCGGGCAACCCAGCCCGGCACGATGTCGCGCCCCGACCACGGATGACCGCCGGTCCCCGGCCATCCGTGGCCGAAGTGGATGCTCCCGATGACGAGCACGAACGCGCCGGCGCCGAATGCGACCAGCGGGGGCACGAGGTTGCGGCCACGCCCCCGGACAAACTCGCGGCACAGCGCCCACAGCAGCGGTATCGCGGCCAGCGAGGCCACAACGACGAACGCGACCAGGGCTGCGGTCATAACCAGCATCCCGGCCTTCGTGGCCGATTGGGTCGGTGCTGACCACTGCCATCCGATCGTGAGCTGCGACCAGATCGCGATGCCCGCCGCCAGGAAGGCCGTCGCCGAGAAGCCGAGCGTCGCGAGCCCGACGCGAACCTGCTGCGCCGGCTTCAGGGCGTCACCGGCGAGGCCTGCGAAGGCCAGGCGGGCGAGAACGCCGCTCCGGAGCACGTCCGCGGTGCGGGCGAAGGAACGGGGGCGCTCGGAGATATCGTCGAGCAGGAGCTGCGTGAACTCCTCGCCGTATCTCGCACGCCATGCGTGCGGATAGCAGCGGACGAGCCGCTTGGCCTGCCGGACGGCAGCCTCCGAGCTCTCGGTCATCCGATCCCTGTGCTGGAAGCGAGTCGCCGCAGCCCAACGTCCGCAACGCGGCGCTGCGAATCCAAGTGTGCGCGGAGCGCGACTGCGCCCTCGGCCGTCAGCCGGTATGGCCGGCGACGGTCGCTGCTTTCCAGGGGTTCGATGAGACCCTGCCGTTCGAGGCGAGCAAGGGCCTCGTACATCGTCCCGGGAGCGATGCGAACCTCGGCGAAGTCCTCGATGTCCTTCGTGAGCGCGTAGCCGTGCTTAGGCCCGTCGGCGAGGCTCGACAAAATCAGAGTCGCCGGCCCGGCGTAGCGGCCGAACGCGGCGAGCGCTGCTGATTGCGTGTGACCGTTCGGCGCCCTTTCGGTGCGAGGCATCGTCTAGATCATATATCGGCTGCCGGTATATCGTCAAGCGGTCTACCGGACGCCGGTATACGATGAGCAATAGGTGCCGATCTCCGAGAGTCGGTGACGAGGGCCTCGAGGGTTTCGATCACTTCGGTCGGCGCCGGCATCGCGGCGATCTCAGCCGCGAGCCGGTTCGCGGCGCCGCGGGCGCGCTCGTCGCCCAAGAGGGAGGTGACCTCGCGCTCGACGGCCAGGGGAGTGATCTCGCCGTCGAGCAGGACGCGCCCTGCGCCCGCCGCAACCACCCGATCGGCGTTGTAGAAGTTGTCGGCGCCGCGCGGCAGCATGAGGACGGGGAGGGCGAATCCGAGCGCCCCGAAGATCGAGCCGGCGCCGGCGTGGCAGATCACGAGGTCGCAGAGACCGAGCACCTGCGCCTGCGGGATGTAGCGATGCAAGCGGATGTTTGCGGGGTAGGAGCCGACGAGGTGCGGCTCGAGATCGGGACCGACTGTGGCAATCACGTTGACCGGACCGTGGGCGAGGCCGTCGAGCACTTTGTGGATGATGTCGAGATCGCGATTGAAGATCGTTCCGAGCGTGAAGTAGACGGTGGGCTGGGACGGCAACTCAGCGAGCCATCCCGGGGCCGTCCGGTCATCGACGTACTCAGCCGGTTCGGGCCGGATCAGGTGCCGAGCCGGGATGGCGGCCGCGGCGGCTATCTGAAGCCCGGGCGGGCAGGGATCCAGATAGACCGAGCGATACATCTCTGCGGCAGCGGGTTCGAACCCCTCTGCCTCCCAGTACCGGGCGACCGCAACGGCTGCGATTTCCGCGATCTCGGGCTGCAGCAGCGGACCATATCCGCACGTCGCGTGCGAGATACCGGCGAGAGACGCCGCGAGCGGACCGGCGAACTCAGCGACGCCATGGATGAGGATCTCCGGCTGCCATCGGTCGACGATGAGCCGTAGATCGGCGAGTCGCGGCGGTACCTCCAGGTCGGGGAACACCCGTCCGAAGAAGAACGGCCGATACTGGCTCCGATCGACGCGATCGCCGCCCAGCTTCGCTAGCTCCTGCCGCCACTGCGGAACGCTTAGGCCCGCCTCGAAGGCGGCGAAGCCCAGCCGCTCGACGGTCCCGCGGATCGGCTCACCGGTCGCGAAGGCGACGTCGTGGCCGGCGGTCGCCGCGGCGCGTGCCAGCGGAATGAGCGGATGAACGTGCCCAAAGGCGGGGCGGCTGGTGAACAGGATTCGCACGTCGCGGCCATTTCACCGCATGGCTCCGGACACGTCCAAGACTGGTTGGTTCTCGGCTCAGAAGCTCGCCTTCTCAGCCGCGCTCGCCTGGTCAGCGAACGCGAGCTGATCGGCCAGCACCGCGACCACACGGGCCACAGCGGAACTCGCGCCGTCCTGAGACCACACCGCCCACGTCTCGGCGACGAGCTCCACCGCATCGAACGGCAACCACGTGAGCGGATGCTCGGTAGCCGCGGCGGCGACCTCCGATGGGCAGCTGAGGCACCAGCCGTAACCGGAGGCGACGAGCGCCATGCTCGCGGAGATCGTCCCGGGTGACTCGACGCTCGCGATCTCGAGTCCGGCTTCACCGAGCAGCGCCAGAATGTGGTCGTAGTACTCAGGATTCGCGGTGCGCGGCATCCATAGCAACTGCTCACCGGCGAGTGCATCGGGCGCGACTGCAGCGCCTGCGGCCGCGGGATGACCAGTGGGCACGCACGCGCCCAGCGTCTCGCTGGCCAGCAACCTGCGCACGACCGAGCTCCGGTCCGGCGCCGACCGCACGATCCCCAACTCGACCGCCCCCACCTCCACTGCGCGCACCGCGGCGGAACTCGGCATCGCCTCGATTGCCAGCAGCAAGTCGGGATGCCGACGGCGGACCTCCGCCAATAGTGCCGGCATGTGCGCGCGCGAGAACTCGCTGAACATGCCGACCCTGATCGGCTCCCGGCGCGTTCCAGCACGCGCGTGGCGCATCGTCTCGACGCACTGATCGAACCGACTCAACACCGCATAGGACTCGGCGAGAAGCAGCGACCCCTCCGAGGTCAGCCTCACGCCCCGACGATCGCGGTCGAGCAAGCTCACACCGAGCTCGGCCTCGAGTGCCTTGATCTGCTGACTCAGCCCGGGCTGAGCTACGTGCAGACGTGCGGCGGCGCGCCCGAAGTTCAGCTCCTCGGCCACCGCGACGAAGTAGCGAAGGTGGCGGATCTCCACCGCCCGATCATAAAACCGGCTCAGAACCCGAACCGCCCCCGGGTCAGCGGGGGGCGGTTGCATATGGGTCGAGCGGGAACGAGGTCAGGCGTGCTGCCCCGGTCGTCGCGGACGAGGTTCGGAGGCTTGGACGCCGTCGCGATGTCGTTGCGAGATGTCGTGGATGTAGCCGGCCACGACACCGTCAGAAATCAGCCGGACGCTCGGTCGACGGCCGGACGTCAACGGGGCGTGTGGCGAGCGGCGGCGTGCGCGGCTCGACGCGGTCGTGTGGGCGGGGAAGCGATCTGTGTGCTTCATGCGGCTTCTCTCTCGATGTCGAAGTTGATGCGGGCGGCGTCGTCCGCCGCGGGAGCGTCGGCCACTTCCAGCCCCGGCGCGCGGCGGGGCCGTAGGAGCGCGAAGGCGAGCACGATGCCCGCGGTTATCGTCGCCGCGCCGACGATGAAGGCCAGGTGGTACCCGCCGATCAGGGAGCTCGTGACCCCCTCGTGGGCGGACCGCAGTCCCTCTGTCCGGTTCGCGGCGAGGGTGCTGAGGACGGCCAGGCCGAGCGCGCCGCTGAGTTGCTGGGAGACGTTCGTGATCCCGGAGCCGAGGCCCGAGTCAGCGGCGGGAACGTCGGCCATGGCCAGGGTGAGGAGGGGCATGAACGCGCTGCCGATGCCCAGGCCGAGGGCGAAGGAGGCGAAGAAGATCGTGGGGAAGAAGGACGTGCTCGGTCCGACGGTGCTGAACAGGAGCAGGCCAATCACGGCGCTCGCCATGCCCGCGGTGAGCACGCGAAGAGGCCCAAACCGATTTACGAGCCGCGCGGTGATCCCCCGCGACAGGACGGCTACCGTGATCGTCCAGGGCAGGAAGGCCGCGCCGGTCTGGACGGCGCTGTAGTGGCGGACGTGCTCGAGATAGAGGCTTCCGAGGAAGAACGTCGAGTACATCCCGGTCACGAGGAAGCCTCTTACGAGGCTGGCCTTGATCAGCCCCTGAAGGCGCAGGACGCGCATCGGCAGGATCGGGTTCTCGATGTGGGCCTCGAGCGCCACGAACGCCGCCATGAGCAACGCGGCAATGCCGCCGATCCCGAGCACCTGAGCCGAGACCCAACCGTGGGTTGTGGCCTGCACGATCGCGTAGATGACGCCCATCAGTGACGCGGTTACGAGGATCGAGCCGATCCAGTCGACTCCGTGCTCGAGCCCGAGCCCGCTATCAGCCTGGATGAACCTCTGACCGAGGACGAACGTGGCCAGGCCGATCGGGAGGTTGACGAAGAAGACCCAGTGCCAGCTGAGCGCCTGAGTGAGGATTCCGCCGGCGAGAAGCCCGAGGGAGCCTCCAGCGACAGAGACGAACACGTACGCGCTCATCGCCCGGGTGCGCTCGCTCGGCGTGGGGAACTCGGTGATGATGATCGCGAGGATCACCGAGGCCTGGGCGGCTGCGCCGATGCCCTGGACGAAGCGCGCGGCAATCAGCGCGCCCTGGCTGGGGGCGATGCCGCACAGGAGCGAGGCAGCGGTAAACGTGACGAGGCCCGCGAGGAACACGCGCTTGCGACCGGCGAGGTCGCCGATTCGTCCGGCGAGCAGGAGCAGGCTCCCGAACGTGACGAGGAACGCGTTGACGACCCACGTGAGGTTTGACTGGCTGAAGTGGAGGTCGCGTTGAATCGAGGGCAGCGCGACGTTCACGATCGTGACGTCGAGCACGATCATCAGCTGCGCCAAGCAGACGACCATGAGCGCCGTCCAACGACGGCTATCGGGCGGAGCAGTTTGCGAAAAGACTTGATTCATACAGATCCCAACTTGTCGGTGATGCGGTGAGGCGCTAAACTGGAGGCCGCCTCCGAAATAACTGGAGGAACCCTCCGGAACTATACGGAGGCTCCCTCCGGTTGTCAAGCGATCATGACGATCACGACCGAAATCAGCCCCGAGACCCTGATCACGCGCCCAAAGCGAGCGGACGCCCGGCGCAACTACGAGAAGGTTCTCGCGGCTGCCCGGGAGGCGTTTGCCCAGGGCGGCGAGTCGACCACGCTCGAGGACATCGCCCGCCGCGCAGGCGTCGGCATCGGCACCCTCTACCGCCACTTCCCCAATCGGCAGGCGCTGCTAGAGGCTCTCTACGTCAACGAGGTCGAGGAGGTTTGCCGCTCCGCTGCGGAACTCGACGGCGGCGATCCATGGGAGGCGCTCGATGCGTGGTTCGAGCGCCTGATGGGCTATCTCGCGACCAAGCAAGCGCTGGTCCACGAGCTGCTCAACTATCTCGATACCGACGCGCCGTTGTTCCGGGTGTGTCGGGCGTCGCTGTACGAGGCCGGCGGTCCGTTGCTGAAGCGCGCCCAGGAAGCCGGGGCCGTCCGCGACGACGTCGAGTTCCCTGAGGTAATGCAAATGGTCGTCGGAATCGCCAAGATCCCGACCAGCGACCCGAGCCAGGTCGAGCACATTCTTCGCATCGCCCTCGACGGTCTCCGCTACCGCACGTCGGCGTAAATGCTCCGGCCCCGGGGCTAAACACTCGCGTCGCCAGCCCTAAAGAGCTGGGCAAAGAACTGTGCGATTGCCCGATGTGCGCCGGCGGGTGCGATGTCACGATCCGACACCGCATGACCACCGACACCAATCAGGAGGCTCCGATGCAAATCACCGCGGCTCGCCGGCCGAGCGTCAACGGCGCAATTGGACAACCCGGCGGATCGGCCGGCTCGCGCCTCTGGCGCACCCGGCCACAGCGCGTGTGGCCGCGACCCAGTTCCGGAGGGCTGCTGGCGAGCGCCGCGGTGTTGGGGCTGATAGGCGTGATCGTGGTGTTCGCGGTCCACGGGCGGCAATGGCGCTGGACGGGTTTTGACGGCAACACCTCGCTCTGGAGTTGGCTTCAAACGTTCGCGCAGCCGTTCGCCTTCGTTTACCTGACCCTACGGTTGATCTCCGGTGCCGGGAGCTGGCGGGTATGGCGGATCGGGGGTGCCGTCACCGGGGTTCTGCTCGCGCTGACCATCGTCGCGAGCTACAGCTGGCACTGGAGCTGGACCGGGTTCGGCGGCAAGCAACTCTGGGACTGGCTTCACCTGATGCTGTTCCCGGTGGTGGTCGTGCTGCTGCCCGAGTGGGTCCGCAAAGGCGAGCCGTTCGGCCCGCGCGAGCGCGGGATCGCCGCGGTCGTCCTGATCGGCTTTGTCGTGCTGCTGATCGGCGGCTACGACTGGGGCTGGACCTGGACGGGCTTCACCGGGAACAGCTTCCACGACTGGCTTGCGCTGATGATCGCCCCGTTCCTGCTGCCCCTGTCGTGCAGACTCCTCCACGCGTACCACACCTCGGGCCGTGCCGCCCGAGTGGGACGCGGGTGAGCTTCAGCCGTCGGCCCCGGGCTTGCGCGCGCGGATGATCGCCGCGGCCGCGTGTGCGTGCACGCGGTGGGTCTCGCGGATCTCGATCTCCTCGAAGCCGGCGCTCCGAAGCGCCTCCCGGAACTCTGTCTCCGTCAGCGCGCCGGCGATGCATCCAGTCCATGCGGCCATGTCGGCCCTCGTCGCATCATCCATGTCCGGGTCGGCGATCACGTCCGAGACCGCGAACCGCCCGCCCGGGCGAAGAACGCGCGCCGCTTCGCGCATTACCTGTGGCTTGTCGCCCGAGAGGTTGATCACGCAGTTGGAGATCACCACGTCGACGGATCCGTTCGGGAGGGGCATGTTCTCGAGATAACCCTTGAGAAACTCGACGTTGGCGACGCCCGCTTCGGCAGCGTTTGCTCGCGCGAGCTCAAGCATCTCGTCGGTCATGTCCAGCCCGATCGCCCTGCCCGCCGGCCCAACGCGCCGCGCGGAGATCAGGACGTCGGCGCCAGCGCCCGAGCCGAGGTCGAGCACGATCTCGCCCTGCGCGAGATCCGCAACCGCCGTTGGGACGCCGCAGCCGAGTGATGCATTGATCGCGGCCTCGGGAATCCGCTCGTTCGAGGCCTCGCCGTAGAGCGCTCCGCCGAACAGCCCCTCGCCGTCCGCCGGGCTGCACGTCACCGATTCGGGCCCGCAACAGCCGGCCTCGTCGGACGCGGAGGCGGCGTTGGCGGCGGCGGCGTACTTCTCGCGGACGGTCTCGCGAAGGTCGTTCAGCTCAGCCATGCGGACAACTCCTCGAGAGCGTCGGGGATCACGTAGTAGTACGCCCAGAGACCCTGGCGTTCTGAGCCGACGATGCCGGCAGCTCGCAGCACCTTGAGGTGGTGGGAGACGGTCGGCTGAGAGAGGTCAAACAGCGGGACGAGCTCGCATACGCAGACCTTGCCCGCATGCTTTCGCAGAACATCGACCAGCTGGAGTCGGACGGGGTCGCCGAGTGCCTTCGCGATCGCGGCCATGCCCACCGCCTGGTCTCGTTCGACGTCGGGGTAGACGACGGGCTGGCAACACGGTTCGCCCGCCAGCCGTTTCTGTTTCGGCATCAGGTCGAGATCGACGACCATCGATATACAACTATCGATTGAAGTGACGTTTGTCAATCTTTAGACTCCGAGCCGATGACCACGGTTCTGTTCGTGTGCCTGCACAACGCCGGGCGGTCGCAGATGAGCGAGGCCCTCTTCGCACGCCTCGCCGGCGGACGGCACGCTGCCCTGTCGGCGGGGACGGCGCCCGGTGAGCACGTCCATCCCGAGGTCGTCGAGGTGATGAAAGAGCTTGGGATCGACTTGAGCAACCGCGAGCCTCGGCTGCTGACCCTTGACCTCGCGGAGCAGGCGGACATCGTGGTCACGATGGGGTGCGGCGACGAATGCCCATTCATCCCGGGAAAGCGATACATCGACTGGGAGTTGCCCGACCCCAAGGGGCAGCCGATCGAGACGGTCCGAGCCATCCGAAACGACATCAAGCTGCGCGTCGAGCAGCTCGTCGAGGAACTGGATCGTCCCGGTCGGGTTCCGGGGCCTCGGCGCGAGGATGGTTGACGATCGCGACTCCGACGATCACGACCGCGATACCGATCGTCGCGGTTACTCCTGGGAGCTGGCCGCGGAATGCCTCGATCCCGACCGCGACCGCCGGCACTAGGAACGTCCACGCATACACGCGCGTGGATGGCCAGCGGCTCAGCGCTTCGTTGAAGCCGAGATAGACGAGCACCTGTCCGCCGGCGATCAGATACGCGAGTTGAGCGATGAGCTGCGGCTGGCCCCAATCCGTCGATCCGCCGGCGAGCAGGACGAGCGGTATCAATGGCACTCCACCAGCGAGGAATTGCGCTGCGGTAATGCCGGCGATGTCGAGGTCGGGGTCGCGTTCGACCAAGACGCGCATGCCGATTCCGCCCCCGGCCCATCCGATCGCGCCGAGCAGCGCGAGTCCGAACCCGATCGCCAGCTGTGAGCCGTGGCCGACAGTGCCCGGATCGGAAAGCACGACCAAGAGCACGCCTCCGAAGCCGATCACGAGCCCGGTAGCTCGCAGACGGGTGATCCGCTCCGCCAGCACGACGCGAGCCATCAGAGCGACAAAGAACGGTGCCGAGTTCAGGAGCACCGCCGCGATGGCCGCGCCAGCGCGCTGTGTGCCGACGCTGATGCCCACCTGCGTGAGCGTCGTGTTGCCGAACCCGATCGCGAACGCCCAGCCCCACAGTCGTCGTGTCCGCGGCAATCGGCTTCGCATCAGCGGCAACAGGACGGTTAGAAGCGCTCCGCCGACGAGCGCTCGAAGCGTCGCGATCATGATCGGCGACGTGTGGTGCAGCGCCGAATCGGTGACGGGGTAGACGACGCCCGCGGCCGTCATCGACACCCCGAGAATCAACGAGACGGGCATCTGCCGGCTGGGGACGAGCCGAGGCCGAACGTCCACGTAGCAATCGATACCACTCCCGCCAAGGGCGATGTGACTTGCTTGACGCCGCGTCAGCCGGCCGCGGCGATCGACGGCTCTCGGGCAGCCGTAATCAACGCGTCGAGGACTCGGACCGCGGGGCCGTCGAGCGATCCGGGCCGACGCGCCACCACGGTACGCCGGGTTTCCTGAGGCTCACCGCGCACGGCGATAACCGTGATTCCCTGGGGTAGTAAGTCGATCATGATCGGTGAGATGGTCGTGATGGCGAGGCCGGCGGCGACGATCTGGAGCTTGGCGAGCCAGTCGCGCACGACATATCGGACGTCGGGCCGCTCAGCCAGGCCCGGCCATACCCCGAGCAACGTGTCACCGGCGTCGGATCGGCTTGCGACCCAGACCTGCCCCTCGAGCTGGTTTAGCTCGACGGATTGAGCGGTGGAGAGTGGGTGGTTCCCCGGCACAGCGATAGCCAGCTCGCGCTCCGAGAGCGTTGTCAGCTCGAGCGCGGGCGACTCGGCGTCCGGCGGGCGGAAAGGGGGCGTGCTGGCGAGGACCGCGAGGTCGAGCGTGCCTGCCCGCAGGCCGCGCGTCAGCGCCGGTGTAGTCGCCTCGCGCAGAATGACCTTCTGCTGCGCCGGCAGCGAAGAGAGCGCCTTCGGTACGAGCCCCGCCGCGGCGATGGCGAATGCGCCGAGCCGCACCGGGCGGGTGGCGGTCTGTTCTCCGGCCAGCTCACGGCGCGCGGAGTCGAGCTCGTCGAGGACGCGAATCGCGCTCGACAGGAGGCGGGCCCCCGCGGGAGTCAGAGTGACGCCGTGTCGACCGCGATCGAACAGCCGGCGTCCGGCGACGGCTTCGACCGCCGCGACCTGGCGCGAAACGGCGGACTGGGTGTATCCGAGAGAGAGCGCCGCGGCGGAGAAGGAGCCGGTTTGCGCGACCTCGCGCAGGACTCGAAGCCCAACGGGCGAGAAGTCAGCAATAGCCATGCGTGTTTCGCATAGTACATGTGCGATGTTCTCGTTTACAGCATGGGTCGTGAGCGCTAGTTTGGTGACATGACCACTTCACGAACTGCTCTCATCACAGGCGCCAACCAAGGGCTCGGCCGCGCATTGGCCGAAGGGCTGGCCGCGGGTATGGCGCCGCACGACCGTGTTCTGCTCTCCGGCCGCGATCTCAGCCGCGTGGCGACTGCCGCGGCCGCCGTCTCCGCTGGACCCGCGATCGCCCGCGTCGAGGGTCGGGTCCTCGACGTGCGCGATGGCGAGGCGATCACAGCGCTGGCAGCCGAACTTGGCGAGGTCGACATCGTGTTCTCCAACGCGACGTCGCGCATGAGTCCACAGGCCGATCCCGCCGATGAGGTCGATGCCGTCGCGGACACGAGCAACCTCGCGACGACGAGAATGCTCCGCGCGTTCGCTCCTCGCCTGCGTCCCGGGGGCCGTTTGATCGTCGTTGCCAGCGCACTGGGCACGCTCGACAAGCTCGACGGCCGGGTCGCGGGTCGATTCGCGCGAGCCGCCAACGAGAACCTCGATGCCGTCGACGCCCTCGTCGAGAACTGGCGCCAAGCCGTTCACGACGGGCGGGCCGAGGACGAGGGCTACCGAACGTGGCTGAACATCCAGTCGAAAGTGGCGCAGGTCGCCGCTGTCCGCGCGCTCGCCGGCGAGCGGCGAGCCGCCGACCTCGCCAAGAACAAGCTGCTCATGGCGCTCTGCCCGGGGTTGATCGACACCGACGCCTCTCGTCCCTGGTTTGAGGACATGAGTGCCGCCCAGACCCCGGCCGAGGCCGCGGCCTGGCCGGTCCAGCTCGCTCTCGGTCCGACCTTCGATCCCGCGTTCTACGGCGAGCTCGTCCAGTTTGGCAAGGTACTTCCATGGGAATCCGGGATTGCGGTACCGCACAGCGCGGCTGCCTGACATGACCGCCGCGCGGGGCGGTGAGTTCTGACGTCACGCGGAGTCTTGCCCCCCATGACAGAAACAACATGCCACGTATCCATTTCGCTGGACGGGTTTATGGCCGGTCCGGATCAGAGCCGCGAGAACCCGCTCGGCATCGATGGCCTCAGGCTCCACGATTGGCACTGGGCTGCCGACGAGCCCGGCCACGAAGCAGACGTCGCGGCGCGCGACGATCTGCTGAGGCGCCGCGGCGCCTACATCATGGGCCGGAACATGTTCGGGCCGATTCGGGACGAGTGGGACGAGGACTGGCGGGGGTGGTGGGGCGATGAGCCGCCCTACCACGCGCCGGTGTTCGTCCTCACCCACTATCCCCACGGCCCGATCGAGATGGAGGGCGGGACGACTTTTCACTTCGTCACCGACGGCTTCGGTGCGGCCCTGGAACGGGCCAAGGCCGCCGCGGGAGACCGCGAGATCGCCGTCGCCGGTGGGGCAGCGACGATCCGGCAGGCGCTGGCGGCGGGAGCGATCGATCAGCTGACGCTCGACGTCGCCCCCGTCCTGCTGGGGGCCGGAGAGCGGCTGTTCGACGGCGTGGCGGACCCTGGCCTCGAGCCGATCGAGGTGATCCACTCCCCCTACGCCACGCACGTTCGATACCGCGTCGGCGGCTCAGCGTAGAGGCGTCGCGCTCGTACAGCCTGCGCTAAATGTGCAATCGCCTTGCCACGTGCCGGCGGGATCGCTACGTTGCCGCCGGATCACGGGAGGGAAGACGATCATCTGTGGGAGGGCCGTCAGCTCGGCGCCGCCGTCAGATACGCCCACGCGAGCAGACCGGTGTTCGACAGGCTGGCGGCTCTGCAGGTCCGTCTCACGAACGACTTCAATGCCCTTGGGCTCACATTTGTCGTCGGAAACTCGGGGATCGAGCGCAACGATAGGAACTTGGCCGCCCAGCTCCCGAGCGGGCTTCCCGGTTTGCTTCGCCAGTTCGGCGTGTCGCGGTTCGCAAAGCGAATCAGGCGCGTCCTCAGGAGCGCGAAGGCGCCGGCCTACGGGCTGGAGTTCCCCGAGGTTCTAAGCGATCCGGTTCTGCTGAACGAGGAACGCCGCACCGCGACCCTCCTCGGACGCGAAACGCGCCGACGCGTGCTGGCCCTGATAACCGCCTGAGGCTTAGGGATCGAGGAGGCACACGCCGGCCACCCGGCCCTGGTCGCGCACGCGCTCGAACGTGTAGCCGCTGAGCTCGAGCTCGCTCAGCACCATCGCGGGGAACTCGACGCCCCGAGCTCGAAGCTCAGCGAACGAGACGGGTTGCCCGTCAGCCTGCCGGAGCCACTCGAGCGTGCGCTGCTGCTGGTCGTCGTGCACCGCGATCGCCGGGACAGTCCCGGTCGGCGAGGAGCCACCCGACCGTCGTATCACGGAGATGACCTCTGAGAGCACACGGAGCACTGCACCACGCGCACCTGATGCGTTCCTGAAAGCTGTGCGAAGAATCTGCTAAGGCCGACGGGCTCGGGTGGATCAGTCGGTCGCGGCGCGCCACACTCGGTTGGGTCTCACATGGTCGAAGACGTGTCCGGTAGCCAGGCAGCATCCACCAGCAGCGCCACAGCGAACGCCGGTGTCGGCTTGGATCCGGCAGGCGACTCGGACCGCTCGGCCGCGCGTTGGCGCCGTATCCGTCGGGCGCTGCTCAGGGCAGGGCTGGTCGCGATCTCGCTGGCAGCGGTGCTGGTGATAGTCGGTGGCATCTACCTGTTGACGCTGCCGGGGGTCGGCGACGCGGAGCACCGCGTGGACAGGATCCTCGCGCTGCATCGCGGCACCAGAAGCCCCTCCCAGCTACCGAAGAAGCAAGGGGACGCGCTCGTCGCGACCGAGGACGAGCACTTCTACTCGAACGTGGCGATCAATTTCGTCGACGGCGCGGGGCGGGCGGCGTTGGCAACCCTTCAGGCCGGCGATGACCCCGGCGGAAGCACGATCGCGCAGCAGCTGGCCAAGCAACTCTACGGTCACGGGAGCGGCCTCGCCGAAACCCTGCGCGAGATCGGGCTCGGGGTGAAGCTCTCGTTGCAGTACGCCAAGCCGCAGATCCTCGACATGTACCTCAATGTCGTGTACTACGGCCACGGCTATTGGGGTGACGTCGCGGCCGCGGAGGGCTACTTCGGAAAGAGCCCGTACGCCCTCGACTGGGCGCAGGCAGCGCTGGTTGCGGGATTGCCCCAGGCGCCGTCGGCCTACGACCCACTCGAGCACCTGCAGCTGGCCAAGGAGCGCCAGCACCACGTGCTGGACCGGCTCGTCGCCAACGGCTACCTCACGAGCGCGCAGGCGAACGCCGCATATGCCCAGCCACTCGGCCTCAGGTGACGGGGCGGTGGGTTTGGGATAGATTCGCGCCCCACCTCGACCGGGAGGAGCGCCCTTGCCATTCGCCGAAGTCAACGGTCAGCGCATTCGCTATGAAGACAGCGGAGGAGAGGGGCCGCCGGTCGTGCTCTCTCACGGGTTTCTCATGGACCGGGAGATGTTCGCGCCGCAGGTCGACGCGCTCGCTCCCGAGTTCCGAGTGATCGCCTGGGACGAGCGCGGGTTCGGAGGGACCGAGTTCGATGGCCAGCCGTTCACATACTGGGACTCGGCCCGGGACTGCCTGGGTCTGCTGGATCACCTCGAGATCGACCAGGCCGTGCTCGGCGGCATGTCGCAGGGCGGTTTTCTGTCGCTTCGCGCGGCGCTGCTGGCCCCCGAGCGCGTGCGCGCGCTCGTCCTGATCGACACCCAGTCGGGCGTCGAGGACCCCGAGCGGTTACCCCTATACCGCCAGATGCAGGAAACCTGGCTGACGGTCGGACCGATCGACGAGCTCACGCACGCGGTCGCCAATCTGATCATCGGCGATTCCGACCTGAACGAAGTCTGGATCGCCAAGTGGAAGGAGATGCCGCGCGAGAACATGGAGGCCCCGGGGGACTGCCTGTTCGATCGAGACGACATCACCGATCGGCTAGGAGACATCTCATGCCCGGCAATCGTGTTCCATGGGACCGCGGATGCGTCGATCGAGATGGAGAGGGCCGAGGAGCTCTCCCAGGGACTGACCGGGGCGCGAGGTCTCGTCCGCGTCGAGGGCGGGTCCCACGCCTCCAACCTCACCCACCCCGAGGCCGTCAACGGGCCACTGATCGAGTTCCTGCGCTCACTCTGAAGGCGGAGGTGCGAAGCTTGAGGTGATGGGCCGAATACGCGAACCGCCGCCAGAAGAGGCATCCGTGGTGATCGTGGGCGGCGGCGTGATCGGGACCAGCTGCGCATTTCACCTCGCCGAGGCAGGGATCCGCGACGTCGTACTCGCCGAACGGTCGCAGCTCGGTTCGGGGTCCAGCAGCCGGGCCGCGGGCGGGGTCCGCGCCCAGTTCTCCGACGAAATCAACATCGAGCTCGGACAGAGGAGCCTCGCGGCATTCGCCGACTTCGCCCGGCGGCCTGGATGGGAGATCGGCATGCATCGGGTGGGGTACCTGTTCGTCCTCACCCGCGAGGAGGACGTCGAGGCGTTTGCGCGCAGCGTTGCCCTTCAAAACCGCCTCGGCGTGCCGAGCCGGATGGTCGACCGCGGAGCCGTCCAGGAGCTGTGCCCACCACTCCGGGTCGACGACGTGCTCTGCGGCGCGTTCTCACCCTCCGACGGCCACGCCACCCCGGACTCGGTCGTCCAGGGCTACGCCGCCGGGGCCCGGGCGCTGGGGGCGCACCTGGAGACCGACTGCGAGGTTCTGGAGGTGCTCGTCGAGGGCGGCGAAATCCGCGCGATCGTCACGAGCAAGGGGACGATCGAGACCCGAGTCGTCGTGTGTGCGGCGGGCGCGTGGTCGCGCGCCTGCGCGGAGCTGGCGGGCGTGGACCTTCCGGTGACCCCCTTGCGCCGTCAGGTCCTGTTCACCGAGCCCATGCCGGCGTTGCCGGCACGGTTCCCGATGACGATCGACTTCGCCACCAGCTTCTACTTCCACCGGGAGGGGCCCGGCGTCCTGATGGGCATGGCCGCGCCTGGAGAGCAGACCGGCTTCGAGGCCGACGCGAGGGACGACTGGATCCCTGCTCTGCTCGAGGTCGCCGAGCGCCGTGCGCCGGCGCTGGCGCGCGTCGGAATCAAGGGCAGCTGGGCCGGGTTCTACGAGATGACTCCGGACCACAACGCCTTGATCGGCGAGGCGCCCGATGTCGCCCGGTTCCTGTATGCGACCGGATTCTCCGGCCATGGTTTTCTCCAGGCACCCGCGGTGGGGGAGGTCGTGCGGGACCTCGTACTCGAGCGCGAGCCGTTCATCGACGTCGCGCCGCTGTCCGCCGAGCGGTTCGTCAAGCCGGACGCGCTCCGTCCGGAGTTCAATGTCGTATGACTGAAACCTAGGAGGCAGCTCATGGCAACCACGCAGACAGAAACGACACAGGAGCTCGCCTCGATGATCGGCGGACAGCCGACCGAGGGCGGCGCGGGCCACTACGACTCGACCAATCCATCGAATGTGGAGGACGTCGTCGCCACGGTCAGTCTTGGCGATGCGTCCACGCTCGTGCAGGCCTGCCGCAGCGCCAGTGAAGGCCACGCCCGGTGGGCTGCGGTCCCTGCGCCGGTCCGGGGAAATGTGATTGCGAATGCCGCCGAGCTGGTCCGCCAGAACAAGGCGGCCCTCGCCGCGCTCGTCACCCGCGAAGTCGGCAAGCCGACCGGCGAGGCGCTCGGCGAGGTGCAGGAGGTGATCGATACCTGCGAGTTCTTCCTCAGCGAGGGACGCCGCCTGTACGGGATGACCGTGCCGTCGGAAATGGCCGATAAGCAGCTATTCACGTTCCGCACTCCGGTCGGCGTCGCGGTGATCGTCACAGCCGGCAACTTCCCCGTCGCGGTGCCCTCGTGGTACATCGCGCCGGCGCTGTTGTGTGGCAACGCGGTCGTGTGGAAGCCGGCCGAGTATGCGTCGGCGTGTGCGCGGGCGCTCGCTGAGCTGTTCTGGCGGGCGGGCGTGCCCGCCGACGTCCTCAACCTCGTGCTCGCCGACGGGGCGAGCACTTTCGACGGGCTCGAGCAGTCGCTCGGACAGGGGCTGGTGCAGAAGGTCGGCTTCACCGGCTCGACCGATGTCGGCCGGCGCATCGGCGAGCTGTGCGGGCGTCACCTTCAATCGCCGTGTCTCGAGCTCGGTGGCAAGAACCCACTCCTCGTGATGCCCGACGCCAACATCGATCTTGCCGTCGAGGGCGCCGTCTTCAGCGGGTTCGGGACCGCGGGACAGCGGTGCACGTCCCTCGGCACGGTGATCGTCCACGAACGCGTGCACGACGAGTTCCTCGCGCGCTTCGCGCGGGCGGTCGAGGCGGCCGCGATCGGCGATCCGACGGCCGACGTGCTGTACGGCCCGATGCTCGAGGAGCGCTTCCTGGCGCGCTTCGAGCGCGACTGGCTCGGACTGATCCGTTCACACCACGCGGTGCACGGCTCGACCGCCACCGGCAGGATCACCGCGGCGCAACCTCGCGCGGGTTTCGTCGGCGGGGATCCCGAGCGCGGTCTGTACTGCCACCCGACGATCGTCAGCGGCGTCAGGGTCGACGACGATCTCGCCAACACGGAGACGTTCGGACCACTCGTGGGCGTCGCCCGCTTCTCCGACTGGGAGGAGGGGATGGCGCTCGCGAACGGGCACGGCTACGGGCTCTCGAGCGCGATCTACACCAACGATCCGCAGAGCGCGTTCCGGTTCCGGGAGCAGATAAGCGCCGGCATGGTCAGCGTCAACAACTCGACGTCGGGGGCGGAAGCGCATCTGCCGTTCGGCGGCAACGGGAAGTCCGGGAACGGCGCCCGCCAATCCGGCGTTTGGGTGCTCGACCAGTTCACGCGGTGGCAGTCGATGAACTGGGATCTCGCCGGAAAGCTCCAGAAGGCACAGATGGACGTGGCGGAGATCTCGGCTGATCTCGACTACCGGCTCTAGCTGGATCTGACCGCGAGGATGAGGGTCAGGTTTGCTCGACGAGCATCTCGCCGCCGCGCTCCGGCGTGACGACGAGCATGCTGCGCCGCGCCCGCTCCGGCTCGGGGCGGGCCGGCCGCAAGGTCAGCTCGCGCGCGGCGTTTATCACCTCACGCATCTCCATCTCGGCGAACGGCGCGCCGGCGCACCGGCGGACGCCGCCGCCGAACGGGATCCACGACATTGGATTCGGCTGTGGTGAGTCGAGCCATCGTTCGGGTCGGAACGCCGCGGCCTGCGGCCACAGGTCCTCCCGGCGCATCGCCAGCCACAGGCAGGCCGCGACTTGGACTCCAGCGGGCACCGTTCGCCCGGCGATCCGCACGGGCTCGAGCAGCAGCCGCGGGGCGATCGTGAGTGGCGGTCGCGCCCGCAAGACCTCTTTGACGACGGCGTCGAGGTAGGCGGGGTCGCCTTCGCGCAGCCGCGCCTGCACCTCGGGGTGGCGCGCGAGTCGCTCGAACGCCCAGGCCAGCGATGCCGCCGAACTGTCGTGGCCGCCGACCAGCAGCGCGACGAGCTGGTCGCGCAGGTGCCGGTCGCTCGGGGGGTTGCCGTGTTCGTCGCGCTGCTCGAGCAGCAGCGCGAGCATCGAGTCGCCGCCGGGCTCGGCGCGCCGGCGGGCCAGGAGCTCGAACAGCAGCGCGTCGAACCGCTCGACGGCAACACGAAAGCGCCCCCAGGGGCTGCGCGGGCCGAGGTCGCGCTGGATGACCGCCATCGAGAGCATCCGCGGCAGCGACCGAACGCCGCCGAGCGTCCCGTCGATCACGTCGCGGAGCTCGGCGTCCTCGCGATCGTCTCGGACACCGAAGACGACGCGGAGGATGACCTCGAGAGTCAGCGAGCGCATTCGCTCGAGCGCTGTGACCGGGCCGTCCCAGCCGCTCAGCTCGCGCCGCGCGAGCTCGCCGATCATCGGGGCGAAGGCGCGCATCCGCGCCCCGTGGAACGGCGTCTGAAGGAGACGCCGCTCGCGGAGATGCTCCTCGCCGTCGAGGAGCAGGATCGAGTGAGGCCCTGCAAACGGCCGCAGGAACTCCCAGCTCTGCCCGGCCGGCGCGATCGCGGGGTCCAGGCGAAATACCTCGCGCACCGAGTCGGGATGCGAGAACAGCACCATCGGCTCCTCCGTCCAGTACGTGCGGATCGTCGCCGGGTCGCCAAAGCGTTCGTGTACGCGACGGAGGAACGCCGCGGGGCGGGCCATCCACGCGAGCGTCTGCCACACGGCCGGGGCGCGTGGGCCGGGCGGCAAGTCCATGGCGCCAATGTTAGGTACGGGGCCCGCGGCCGCTCTTTACCCGCGGGCGCTTCGCCGGAGGCGCACCGTGACCAGCGCTGCGCTGGTCGGCGGCACCGCCACCTGGTAGCCGTCGACGCCGGGCGGGACCGTCTCGGTGGTGTGCCGCCCCTGCCATCTGCCGTCGCGCCCGAGCTGCTGGCCGTCGAGGGTCACCCCGGATGTGGATGCCGCGGACGGAGCGAGGAGTCGCTCCACCTCGGCTGGCGCCGTTGCGGGCAGGTCGACTCTGGCGTTCACGGTCTGACTGCCCTTGTTGATCAGCAGCAGGTGGATCCTGCCGCGGCCGACCCGCACGGCCCAGGCCTTCAGGTGCAGCGAGGCGTTCGCCCGTAGCTTCACGCGAACGAGCTGGGGGTCGGGGCTGAGCGTCCGCGCGAACAGGATCATCCCGTAGAGCAGGGGTCGCGCGTCCAAGCCGTGGCGGCTGAGGGTGAAGGCCGCGTTGATGGCGTCGGTGCGGACGTGGATATTCACGCCGTCGAGTCCGGCACGCAGCAGCTCGAACAGCGCGTCGGGGGCCCACAGGGCGGTCGCGAACGCGTTGCTGACGCCGTGGACGCCCTGGCACGACACCGAGTTGAGCTCCGTCAGCCGGAACTTGAGTCCCGCCCGGTGAGCCATCCGGACGGCGGGAATGATCTTGTGCGCCATATCGGCCGTGGCGTGTTCGCTGAGCAGACGCGCGATCGTCGGATAGCTCGCAGAGCGATGCTTCGCGCACGCCGAATAGAGGTAGCGGTGCGCCGTGACCGTCCCTAGCCCTCGGTGGGGGCTCGAGAGCAGACTCGAGATCCAGCCGGCATTGCGCACCGGGTTGGCGAGCGCCGGGCCGGCGAGCGGTATCCCGGGCGCGACGCTGGCGAGGGCCCGGCCGTAGGAGCGAAAGTCGTGCGTGTAAGTGCCGGTCGATACATCGTCGGGCAGGAAGCCGGGCCGAAACGGAGTGACGGCGACGGTCGCGAGCCAGTTCTTCGGGCTGTAGTCGTCGGGTTCGTTGCCGATCTCGAAGCCGATGATGCTTCCCCGGGGCAGCGCGCGCTCCGCGGCTCGGGCCAGCAGCGCGGCCTTCCGTGGGGACGCGGTGATCAGGTTCAGATCAAGGATCAGCTTGACGCCGTCGCGGCGCACCAGGCGGCGTGTGCGGCGGAGGACCTGGGGGGTCAGCCCGATCGCCCAGGGCGGCGTCCTCCCTGCCCGTGGCTCCCAGAGCGTGTCGTCGGCCGAGTTGCCGCCGACCCGCAGGACCAGTGGCCCGTCACCGCTAACGTGCAGGAGCGACAGGACGCGCTCGAAGAGCGGGAGCTGCTGCTCGTAGACCGGCAGCGACGAGTACTCGGTCGAGATCCCGAAGAACGAGCGCGGCACTCTCATCGTGTGCCGGAGCGAGCCGATCCGCACGTCGGCCTGAGCTGGCGCGAGGGCCGGCGGAGTCGACGCACTCAGGGGCGCCGTCGTGGGTCCCACCGGGGCCGAGCCGTGCGGTGGCCGGGCGGCCGCACGGTTGTGGTCAGGGACGGCGAGGAGCGCCGCGACCAGGACGAGCAGCGCCAGGCTCGTGACCCCGATGGCGAGCGCAAGGCGAGGAGCGCCTCCCCGGCGACGGGCGACGGGTGCGTGTGCGACGACGTCGTCGTCCCGGCTGGGTTTACGGGTGCTCATCGCGGTAGCTTCGATCGACCGCCGGCGACGGGGCGCCAGCAGATCCCGGTGAGCATAGGCAAGATGTAGTTGTACCCAGCTTCGCGATGTGCAGCATTAACGGGTCTTAAGAAGGCTCCGCAGGCACGGGGAGGGGGATCGCCGTGGTGACGAGGCGCTCCCTTGACCAAAGGGGTAGCGTGCTTGTTGAGGGAGGACCGTGCTGTCCATTGAGGGCTCTTGCCGGCCGAGCGACAGAAGGGAGCTGATGAGAGATGGCGCAGTCGGAGATCCGCGGGGACCATTCCAGCATCGGCAACGGCGACGACACACCTGAGGGCGCCGAGAGCGGCGCCGCCAAGCCCGAGCGCGAGACCAGAACCGTCACGGGCCATCCCGAGTCGCATGTGCCGCGGGAGCGCGATCGAAGCCGGGCCCCAGCAGAGGAGCCGGACCGTCCGACTCCGCGCTTCCAGAGCAATCGCATGAGCGCCGCCGAGCGAGACAAGACGATCAGCGACGCGCGAGAGGTTCGGTTTCCGGTGGGCCTCCGTGGCTACGACCGAGCGGCCGTCGATCGCTACGTGCGGGAGGTCAACCGCGTGATTGCCGAGCTCGAGATTTCGTCCTCGCCGGAAATGGCCGTCCGGCATGCCCTCGATGAGGTCAGCGAGGAGACCCGCGAGATTCTCCAGCGTGCCCATCAATCCGCCGAGGAGCTGACGGCGCGCTCGAGGGCGCGGGCCGACGAGCGCCTGGAGCAGGCCGAGGGGGAGGCCCAGGAGATTCACGACACCGCGCAGCGTGAGGCCCATGAGCTGCGCGAAACGACGCAGCGCGAGGCCGAGGAAATGCGCGCGCAAGCGGCCAGCGAGGCGGCCGAGACCCGCGAACGGGCCGCCACCGAGGCCCGCGAGCTTCGCGAGACGACGGCGGCGGAGGCGCATGAGCTCCGCGACACGGCAACCCGGGAGGCCGAGCAGGTTCGCCAGAACGCCGACCACGAGTCTCAGCGATTGCGTACGACCGCGCAGCGCGAGGCGGACGAGTTGCGTGCGGCAACCCGGCGCGAAGCAGAGGAGACGATCGAGCAGGCCGAGACCCGCGCGCGCGAGCTCGGCAACAGCGCCGAGACGATCTGGCGCGAGCGCCGCCGCTTGATCGAGGACGTGCGGGGGGCCGGCGAACAGCTCGTGGCGATTGGTGAGACGGAGTCCAAGCGCTTCCCGCGGTTCGCCGAAGACATGGCGCTCGCGCTCGAGCCGCTGCGCGGGCATCAGGCGTCCGGCGACGGCGAAGCCGGCGAGCCCGAGGCCGCGGGCTCGGGTAACGCGGATACGTAGCATCGAGGAGCCCAAGCCCCCGGCTGGGAAGATCGGGGGCGGCCGATGCTGAAGCTGCTCAGGCGGATCGCCGTCGACCTCTCACCCCTGCGCGCGTCGCGCGACTTCCGGCTGCTCGTCGGCGGCGAGGTCGTGTCCAATCTGGGCACGCAGGCCGCGCTCGTGGCGCTCCCGTTCCAGATCTTCGTCATCTCGGGCTCTGCGACCCTGGTCGGCCTCTTGGGGGCGTTCGAGCTCGGGCCGATGATCGTGGTGTCGCTGTTGGGCGGCGCCCTGGCCGACCGGATGGACCGCCGGCGGGTGCTGGCCGCGGCCCAGGTAGGCGTGATCGCGGCCGCCTCCGCGCTCGCCGTGGCCACGCTCGAGGGCAATCCGCCGGTCCTCCTGATCCTCGTCCTCGGGGGCATCCTGGCCGGGAGCTCCGCGCTCGACGCCGTCACCCGCTCGGCGATCATTCCCGGCGTCATCGGGCCCGAGCATCTCCGCGCGGGACTCGCGTTCAACTACGGCATCTACCAGGTGACCGGGATCATCGGCCCCGCCGTCGGCGGCTTGATCATCGCGGCGAGCGGCGTCAGCGTGGCCTACCTGATCGACGCCGGAAGTTGCCTCGCGATGCTGTTCGCGGCGCTCGCGATCGGCCCGCAGCCGCCCCACGCGACCGTGAAGCGCCAGTCCGTAAAGAGCGCGATCGGCGAGGGCCTGCGATTCGTCCGCTCGAACAATGTGCTGTCGGGAAGCTTCGCGATCGACCTGGTGGCGATGACGTTCGGCTGGCCGCGGTCGCTGTTCGCCGTGCTCTCGCTGACCGTCTACCACGCCGGCGCGACCGGGACGGGGCTGATGTATGCCGGGCTTTCGGCCGGCGGGACGATCGCGGTGCTGACGTCCGGGTGGATCAGCCACGCGCGGCGGCTCGGAAGGATCGTGATCGTCTGCGTCCTCATCTGGGGGGCGGCGATTGCGGCAATGGGGCTCGTCCGCTCGATCGGGGTGGCAATCGTCGTGCTGGCCGTCGCGGGTTGTGCCGATGCCATCAGCGCCTTCTGTCGCTCGACGATCAACCAGACCGTCACGCCCGACGAGTTGCGCGGGCGGATGAGCGCCGTCTACAGCCTCGTCGTCACCAGCGGGCCGCGCCTGGGGGACATCGAGTCGGGGGTCGTGGCGGGACTGACGTCGGCGGCGACGTCGGTGGCGACGGGCGGACTCGCCTGCATCATCGGGGTCGGGGCGGTGGTGGCGGCGTTCCCCGATCTCGTGGCGTACGACGGCGGCCGCGCGCCGGCGCCGCACGGAACGCCGGCGCCGGCACAGGACGCGGCGTAGGGCGGCGCCCGCCACGTGCAAGACTGGGGCGCATGAGCCGCCGCGCCTGGCTTGCGTTCGCAGCCATGTCTCTGATCTGGGGGGTTCCGTACCTGTTCATCAAGATCGCGGTCGACGGAGGAGTTACGCCTCCGGAGCTCGCGTGGGCGCGGGTCACGCTGGCCGCCGTCGTGCTCCTCGGCCTGGCGTGGCGGGCGGGGACGCTGGGCGCGGTCCGCGGCCGATGGCGCTGGCTGCTCGCATACGCAATCGCGGAGGTCTCGATCCCGTTTCCGCTGATCGCCGCCGGTGAGGAACACGTCGCGTCCTCCGTGGCGGCGATCATCATCGCGTCGGTACCGCTGATCGGCGCGGTGCTGGCGATGCGTTTCGATGACTCCGAGCGTCCGACTCCGCTCCGCGCGGCGGGCCTCGTGATCGGCTTCGGCGGCGTGGTCGCGCTGGTCGGCATCGACGTTGCCGGTAACGCGGGCGAGCTGCTTGGGACGGCCGCGATCCTGGTCGCGGCCGTCGGTTACGCGATCGGGCCGATGGTGATCAAGCACCGGATGGCGGGTCTCGATCCCTGCGCGATGATCGGGGCGGGCCTGGCGATCGCGTCGTTGGTACTCGCTCCCTTCGTACTGGCCGACCCGCCGCGGAGGGTCCCGACCGCCGGCGCGATCGCGTCCGTGGTGGTCCTCGGGATCCTGTGCACGGCCGTCGCGTTCGTGATCTTCACGGTGCTGATCCGCGAGGCCGGGACGAGCCGCGCGACGGTCATCACGTACGTCAACCCGGTGGTGGCGGTGGCGCTCGGGGTGACCCTGCTGGGCGAGCAGCCCGGCGCCGGCGCTGTAGCCGGCCTGTTGTTGATCCTTGCCGGCTCGTGGCTTTCGACCGGCGGGCGGCTCCCTCCCCGGCTGCGTCAGTGGTACGGGCGCGCTGTCGCATCACGGTGGCGAGCACGGAGTTCCGCGGTCAGCGAGGCCTCAGCGCCCTGCAGCTGACGGACCGCTTACCGGTCAAATTACACATGGCGTCGGCAAATCCGAGTAGGATCAGTCTCTCGCGCGACTGGCTCGTACAGCGCAACGGCGGCGCAGGGCCTGCCGGTTGATGCGAACAGCAGTGTGTGGGGCCGCCGTCCTTACAGGAACCACCACTTGGAGAAGAACTTGGGATCAACAAATCTCCCTACCCTGCCCGCGACCAATGTGCGGCCGGTGTCAATGCCCCTCGTCGACCGGATCGCCAGCGGCGTCGTGACCGCCGTCCCGCCGATCATGGTTCTGATCGGCATGTATTTCGGCTGGATGGGAAACCTGCTGAGCTGGCAGGACATCCTGATCCTGGTCGTCTGTTACGTAGGCATCGGCGCCGGCGTGACCGTCGGCTTTCACCGGCTGTTGACCCACCGCAGCTTCAAGTGCCACCGGCTGGTCCGCGCGGGGTTTGCGGCGCTGGGCTCCGCCGCGGCGGAGGGCCCGGTGATCGACTGGGTGGCAACGCATCGCAAGCATCACCAGTTCTCG
Organism: uncultured Solirubrobacterales bacterium; assembly: GCA_963810015.1. Taxonomy (GTDB): domain Bacteria; phylum Actinomycetota; class Thermoleophilia; order Solirubrobacterales; family Solirubrobacteraceae; genus Palsa-465. The sequence continues at coordinate 283,510 of CAWEMC010000015.1, read as the reverse complement.
GACGTCGACGGCGACCCACACAGCCCGCACGTGGGCCACGGATCGGGATGGTCGGGTGCGTTCCGCGGGCTGGTGCACGCGCACATCGGCTGGGTGTTCAGCGACATGGAGGTGGCGGACGAGCGGCGCTACGCGAAGGACCTGATCAGCGACCCGCTGATCAAGTTCGTCGACCGAACGTTCGTCCTCTGGGTGATCGCCGGGCTCGCCGCCGCGTTCGGCCTGGGCGTTTTGCTGACCGGTTCGGTGATCGGCGGTCTGACGGCGCTGCTGTGGGGTGGCGCGGCGCGGATTTTCTTCCTGCACCACGCGACGTTCAGCATCAACTCCGTCTGCCACTTCTTCGGCAGGCGAGACTACGACACGCCCGATGAGTCCCGGAACGTCGCGTGGCTGGCGATCCCCACGTGGGGAGAGGCCTGGCACAACAACCACCACGCTTTCCCGACCTCATACCGCCATGGGCTGCGTCGATGGCAGATCGACCCGTCTGCTGCGATGATCCGGGCGATGGAGATAACGGGTTTGGCGTGGGACGTCGTGCGGGTGGATCAGGTTCGGCGAGAGCGCAAGTCAGTCGTGCAGCAGGCCTAGCTCCCGGTGCTCGCTCGTACCGAGCCGCTCCGACGAGAGCTTGCCGGCGCGCTTCCGTCCCGGCCGTTCACTGTGCGCTTCTGGGACGGGACCAGCGTCCGCGCAACCGAGCCCGAGTCGCCGACCTTCACGCTGCGCTCGCCACGAGCGCTCGCGCACGCCTTGCGAGCCCCGGGTGAGCTGGGGCTGGGACGCGCCTACGTCGCCGGATTGATCGAGGTGGACGACCTCGACGCGGCGCTCCAGATCGTCGACAACTTCGAGCCGCCGCCGATCTCACTTCGCCACCGGGCGCGGCTGGCCCTCGCGGTCGTGCGGGCCTGCGGGGTGGTGGCGCCGCCGCGGCGGCCGGCCACGGAGTTGCGGCTACGCGGCGAGCGGCACACGATCGCCCGCGACCGCCGGGCCGTCCGTCACCACTACGACGCCGGCAACGAGTTCTTCGCGCTGTTCCTAGACAGCTCGATGACCTACAGCTGTGCCCTGTTCTCGCGCGGCGCCAAGACGCTCGACGAGGCCCAGGAGGCCAAGCTCGAGCTCGTCTGCACGAAGCTCGCGCTGGAGGCCGGCGAGCGGGTTCTGGATGTCGGCTGCGGCTGGGGAAGCTTCGCCATCCACGCGGCCAAACGCCACGGCGTCCGGGTCCTCGGTGTGACGTTGTCAGAGCCTCAGGCTCAGCTCGGGCGCGAGCGGGCACGCGCCGCCGGCGTGGAAGACCTCGTGGAGATACGCGTCGCCGACTACCGCCAGGTCGCCGAAGATCCGTTCGACGCGATCGTCAGCATCGGAATGGTCGAGCACGTCGGGGCAGAACGGATCGACCTGTACGCCGGAAGGCTGGCGGCGCTCTTGCGGCCCGGGGGAAGGCTGCTTAACCACGGGATCGCGAAGCTCAAGGACTTCGACGATCCCGACGAGGGTCCGTTCTCGGAGCGGTTCGTGTTCCCCGACGGCGTCCCGCTCCCGCTATCGCGAATTGAGCTCGCGCTCGAGCGAAACGGGCTCGTGACCAGGCACGTCGAGGGACTCGCCGACGACTATGCGGAGACGCTCCGGCACTGGATCGACCGCTTCGAGTCTCGCTACGCGGATGCGATCCGGATCGCCGGGATCGAGCGCGCCCGCATCTGGCGGCTATATCTGCGCGCGGCGCGGCTCGGCTTCGTCACCGGCTGGGCCTCGATCTACCAGGTCCTCGCGGACCGGCCCTGAGTCTGACCCGGCGGGCGCGATGCCGCGGGGCGGGACCGGAGAGGACTGGATGATCGACGTCGTCGTCTGCCCGAACGTGACGAGCTCGTCGATGATCTCCTCCAGGTGCGTCACCGAGCGCACGTGCGCCTTGACCAGGAAGCAGTCCTCGCCCGTGATGCGGTGGCACTCGACGACCTCGGGGATCGAGCGGACGAGCTCCGCCACCTTGTGAATCTGGCGAGGTGCGGGGCGGACACGGATGATCGCGCTCAGCGGGTAGCCGAGCGCCGCGGGGTCGACGGTGGCGTGATAGCCCCGAATGACGCCCTGGCGCTCGAGGCGCTGGAGCCGCTCGGCGACCGCCGGCGAGGAGAGCCCGACGCGGCGTCCGAGCTCGGCGAGGCTCAGACGGGCGTCGGACTGCAGCTCCACGAGGAGCCGCCGGTTCGTGTCGTCGAGCGCAGTCGCTTCGGCGTAATGGCCATTTGACCGTTGATTCATAGGCAGAAAGGCTATCACGCCTAGTAATGGCCATGGTCTTGGTTTCTGTTGCAGGTGATCATGTGGTATGCGAAGGCGGACGCCTCCACCTCACGTCTACTTCCTGGTAAGTGCCGTCTTCCACTACCTCGGCCCGTCGTTCGCGGTCCTTCTGTTCGCGCGGGTGCAGGTGCTCGGGGTGGCCTGGCTGCGGATCGCGTCAGCGGCCCTGATATTCGCCGCGTGGCGCAAGCCGTGGCGGCAGTGGGATCGGATGCCGCCGGAGCTCAGGAGGCTGCTCCTCGGATGGGGCGCACTACTCGCGGTCATGAACTGCTGCTTCTACGAGGCGATCGACCGCCTCCCGCTCTCGACGGTCGCGGCGATCGAGTTCCTGCCCGTCATCGGACTCGCCGCGCTCGGCGCGCGATCCAGGCGCAACGGCGCGGCCCTCGTCGTGGCCGTGGCCGGCGTCTACCTGCTCACCCGGCCGGAGATCGTGCTCCGGCCCGTGGGCTTCGCGTTTGCTTTCGCCAATGCGGCGCTGTTCGCCGGCTACATCGTGCTCGCGCATCGTGTCGCTCGGCACCCGGCGATCGCCGGGATCGACGGGCTCGCCCTGGCGATGCTGATCGCCGCCGTGGTGGTCACACCGCTGGCGGGCTGGCAGGCGGCGCCGGCCCTGAGCCAACCGGTCGCCGTGCTCGCCGGGATCGGCGTCGGCGTCTCGTCGTCGGTGATCCCGTACGTGACCGACCAGCTGGCGATGGCCCGTCTGCCGCGGGCGACTTATTCGCTGATGGTGTCGCTGCTGCCGGCGATCGCGACCGTGATCGGCCTCGTGGTCCTCGCACAGGTCCCGGACGTGACCGATGCGGTCGGCATCGCGTGCGTGATCGTCGGGGTCGCGCTGCACCGAGAGTCAACTGAAACACGACCTCCTTCACAGCGGAGGCCGCAGAGGTGTAAGGTCGCGATTAACTCCACAACTAACTAGGGAGAGAGGCATGAGCAGACCCGTTTCTGTGCGGCTCAGCGTCAACGGCGTAGAGCACGACCTCGAGGTGGAGCCCCGCCTGTTGCTCGTTCACGCGCTTCGCGACAACCTCGGGCTGACCGGGACCCATGTCGGTTGCGACACATCCAACTGCGGCGCCTGCACCGTCCACGTGGACGGTCGCGCGGTGAAATCGTGCACGGTGCTCGCGGTCCAGGCCGATGGCGCCAGCGTCACGACGATCGAGGGGATCGGCACCGAGGACGACCTGCACCCGCTGCAAGAGGCGTTCTGGAACGACCACGCGCTGCAGTGCGGGTATTGCACGCCGGGGATGATCATGGCCGCGGCCGGCCTGCTCGCCGACAACCCGAACCCCACCGAGGACGAGGTTCGCCACGGGCTCGAGGGCAACCTGTGCCGCTGCACCGGCTACCACAACATCGTCAAGGCGGTGCTCGACGCGGCCAAGGGCAAGGGCGCGACGGTCGGTGAGCGCCCGGAGGTGACGGCATGACCGCGACCGCAGAACACCACGTCGGCAAGGCGCTCCGTCGCAAGGAGGACCCCCGGCTGATCACCGGCCAGGGCCGCTACGTCGACGATATCTCGCTTCCCGGCACGCTGTGGATGGCATTCGTCCGCTCGCCCGAAGCGCACGCGAGGATTGTCTCGGTCGACTCGTCCGCCGCCAAGGCGCGCCCCGGGGTCAGGGGCGTGTTCACCATCGACGATTTGACCGATCTCACCGGCCCGTTGCCGATGGCCTGGGTTCCGCCCGGCATCACCGTCAACAACCCCGAGCACTGGCCGCTCGCCAAGGGCACGGTCAGGTTCGTGGGCGACCCGGTCGCCGTCGTGGTCGGGGAGGACCGCTACGCGGTCGTCGATGCCGCCGAAGACGTGGTGGTCGAGTACGACCCGCTGCCCGTGGTCACGGATCCCGAAGCCTCCCTTGAGCGCGAGACGCACCTCCTCCACCCGGAGCTCGGAAGCAACCAGACTCACGCGTGGTCACTCGGCGGCGGTGATCTCGAGGCCGGCTTCGCGGAGGCCGACGTCGTCGTCGAGCGTCGCGTCGTCAACCACCGGGTCGCCGGGGCGCCGATCGAGCCGCGCGGGGTGCTCGCCGACTATCGCGCCGGCCAGCTCACGGTGTGGAGCGCGACGCAGGTGCCGCACTTCGTCCGGCTGTTCCTCGCGCTCCTGCTCGGGATGAGCGAGGAGCGCGTGCGCGTGATCGCGCCCGAGGTCGGGGGCGGTTTTGGCGCGAAGCTCCAGATGACCGGCGAGGAAGTCCTCGCCGCCTGGGCCTCGCGCAAGCTCGGCTGGCCGGTGAAGTGGATCGAGACGCGCACCGAGGACATGGCCACCACCCACCAGGGCCGTGACCAGATCGCGTACACGAAGATGGGGCTCAAACGCGACGGAACGATCACCGCGTTCCACGTCAGGATCATCGCCGACTTCGGCGCCTACAACATGTTGCTGACGCCGACGATCCCGGCGCTCGGGGCGTTCGTGATGAGCGGCGTCTACAAGATGCCGGCGCTACAGACCGACATCACGGGCGTGTTCACGAACAAGTGCCCGACGGACGCCATCCGGGGTGCTGGCCGACCCGAGGCGACCCACATGATCGAGGTCACCCTCGACCAGGCCGCCGCCGAGCTGGGTATGGACGTGCTCGACATCCGTCGAAAGAACTTCATCCCCAAGGAGGACTTCCCGGCCGAGCTCCCGATCGGCGTGGTCTACGACTCGGGCGACTACGAGAAGACGCTCGACAAGCTCCTGGAGCACGTCGACATCGCGGCCTTCCGAAGCGAGCAGGAGGAACTGCGCTCGAAGGGCGTCTACCGAGGGATCGGATTCTCGACCTACACCGAGATCTGCGGCCTCGCTCCGACGCGAGTGGTCGGTCCCGAGGGGTTCGGCAACCAGGCCGGGTTCTGGGAGTCGGCGCTGGTCCGCGTCCACAACACCGGTGCGGTAACCGCGTACACGGGCTCGTCTCCGCACGGCCAGGGGCACGAGACTTCGTTCGCTCAGATCGTCGCCGACCGGATCGGGGTCGATCCGGCGGTCGTCGAGATCGTCCATGGCGATACCGGGGTCGGCCCCGAGGGTCGCAACACCTACGGCTCGCGCTCGCTCGCCGTCGGCGGCGAATCGCTCGCGCGGTGCGCGACGAAGATCGCCGACAAGGCGAAGGCGATCGTCGCCCACCACCTCGAGGCCTCGCCCGAGGACATCGAGCTCACCGGCGACAAGTTCGCGGTCCGTGGCTCGCCCGACAAGGGGATGACGATGGCCGAGGTGGCGGGTGCCGCGTACCTCAACCAGGTCCCCGACGGGATGGAGCCGGGGCTCGAGGCGACCACGTTCTGGGAGCCCGAGAACTTCGTGTTCCCGTTCGGTGCGCACGCCGCGATCGTCGACCTCGATCCAGATACCGGGAAGGTCAAGCTGCTCCGCTACGTCGCCGTCGACGACTGCGGCAACGCGATCAACCCGATGCTGATCGACGGTCAGGTGCACGGCGGCGTGGTGCACGCCATCGGGCAGGCGCTCTACGAGCGCGTGCACTACGACGAGCAAGGCCAGCTCGTCACCGGCACGTTCGTCGACTACGCGCTGCCCACCGCCGCCGAACTGCCGCCGATCGAGACCGACCGCACGGTGACCCCATCGCCGGTCAACTCGTTGGGCGTCAAGGGCGTGGGCGAAGCCGGTACGATCGCGGCCAGCGCGGCCGTGACCAATGCCGTGATCGACGCGCTCCGCCCGCTCGGGGTTACGTACATGAACATGCCGCTCAGCCCGATGCGGATCTGGGAGGCGATCGCCGAAGCGAAGGGCGCGAGCCCGGAAGGAGGTGCAGGCGCATGATCCCCGCCGAGTTCGACTACACCGCGCCGGACACCCTGGACGGCGCGATCCAGGCGCTCGCCGATGGTGGCGAGGACGCCAAGCTGCTCGCCGGCGGTCACTCGCTGATCCCGCTGATGAAGCTCCGACTCGCGGCGCCGTCGTTGCTGGTCGACCTGCGCAAGGTGCCCGGACTGCACGGCATCCAGCGCGAGAACGGCACCTGGCGAATCGGTGCGCTCACGCCCCACACGGAACTCGAGCACAGCCCGCAGTTGGGCGTGCTCTCGGTGGCGGCCGGAACGATTGCCGACCCTCAGGTCCGCAATCGCGGGACGATCGGAGGCTCGCTCGTCCACGGAGATCCGGCGTCCGACCTCCCAGCGGTGCTGCTGATCACCGAGGGCACCGTGACGCTGACCGGGGCAGACGGCCAGCGGACGGTCGAGGCCGGAGACCTGTTCCGGGACTACCTCGAGACCGCCGTCGAGCCCGGCGAGGTGCTGACCGAGGTCCGGGTGCCGGCGCTCGATGGGTGGGGCTTCGGCTACGAGAAGTTCAACCGCCGCAGCGAGGACTGGGCGATGGTCGCGGTGAGTGCGCTGGTCAAGAAGTCCGGCGACACCGCCGAGGAAGTCCGCGTCGGGCTGACGAACATGGGGTCGGTCCCGCTGCGGGCGACCGCGGTCGAGCAGGCGTTGCGGGGCCAGCCCCTGACGGCCGAGAACATCGCCAACGCCGCCGAGCACGCCGACGAGGGCACGAGCCCGCCCGCCGACCTCAACGCCAGCAGCGATTACAAGCGACACCTGGCGCGTGTGCTGACCAAGCGGGCGCTGATCGAAGCGGCCGGACTGTCGTGAGGCGGCGCTGAGGTTGCCGTTCGAGTCCGTTGAGGCGGCGAGCGATGCGCTCGCCGCCCAGGACTATCTCGCCGACCGGGCGCTCGCGCTGGCGGTCCACCTCGCGGTCGTGCTCGAGCAGCCGCTGCTGCTCGAGGGCGAGGCCGGGGTCGGCAAGACCGAGGTGGCGCGGTCGCTGGCCGGCGCCACCGGGGCACGGCTGATCCGCCTGCAGTGCCACGAGGGGATCGACATCCACCATGCCGTGTATGACTGGGACTATCCCCGGCAGCTGCTGGCGCTGCGCGCCGCAGAGGGCGGTATCGACGAGGGCGAGCTGTTCTCCGAACGGTTCCTCCTGCGCCGTCCGTTGCTCGACGCGCTCGAGGTCGAGGGCGAGCAGCCCGTGGTACTGCTGATCGACGAGGTCGACCGCGCCGATGACGAGTTCGAGGCCTTCCTGCTCGAGTTCCTGTCGGACTTCGCCGTGACGATCCCGGAGCTCGGGACGATCAGCGCGACCCGCCGGCCGATCGTCGTGCTGACGTCCAACCGGACCCGCGAGCTCCACGACGCCCTCAAGCGGCGGTGCCTCTACCACTGGATCGACTACCCCGACCCCGCGCGGGAGCGGGCGATCGTCGCCGCGCGCATCCCGGGCATACCCGAGACGATCGCCCTGCGCGTGGTCGCCGCGGTTCGCCGGCTGCGGGAACAGGGCGACCTCTACAAGCTGCCCGGGGTGGGGGAGACGCTCGTCTGGGCCCAGGCGCTGCTGGCGCTGGGAGATGAGGCCGACCTCGACGAGACGCTTGGGGCAGCGCTGAAGGTCCACGAGGACCTCCTTCGGGTACGGCAGCGCAAGGTGCTCGAGGGTGTCTGAGGGCCCGGAGGCGGGCTCTAGCCCAGTCACGGGGCCGCTCAGCGCGCTGACCGCCGAGCTACGGGGGCAGGGTGTGCGCCTCGGCGTCGGGGAGCTGGTCGACGCGCACCGGGCACTAGGGGCGGTCGACCCGGCGTCGCGGGAAGACGCTCGGCTCGCCCTGCGGACGGTTCTGTGCTCGAGCCACGCTGACCTCGAGCGGTTCGAGCGGGCGTTTGTGGTCGTCTTCGGGGACGTCCGTCCCGGTGGGGTTGAGGACCCCTTCGAAGCCCTCGGCGAGATCGAACGCCCCGTTCTCCCGCGGACGGCGGTGCCGGACACCAAAACGATCTCCGAGCCGCCTCCGGACAGCGAGATCGTGCCGGCTGCCTGGAGCGACATCGAGCTGCTCCACACCAAGGACTTCGCGGAGTACACCGAGCTCGAGATGGCGATGGCGCGAGAGCTCATCGCGCGCCTGGCCCGCCGCGGACCTGAGCGCCGCTCGCGCCGGACCCGCCCGTCACGTAAACGCGGCCATGTCCCGGACCTGCGGCGGATGCTGCGAGCCTCGATGCGCACGGCGGGCGAGCCGATCGAGCGTCACTGGCGCACCCCGACCACGCGCCCCCGACAGCTCGTACTGATCTGCGACGTCTCGGGGTCGATGGCCCCGTACGCGCGGATGCTCCTGCAGTACGTCCACGCGTGCGTCGCCGCTCGCCGGCGGGTCGAGGCGTTCGCGTTCGGCACGAGACTGACGCGGATCACGAACGAGCTCGCCGGCCGCGACCACGACCGAGCGCTGGAGCGCGCCGCCGAAGCCGTGCTCGACTTCTCCGGCGGCACCCGCATCGGCGAGTCGCTGGCCGAGCTGAACCGGGTGCACGGCCGCCGACTGGGGCGCGGAGCCGTGGTCGTGATCCTGTCCGACGGCTGGGACCGAGGGGATCCGGAGCAGCTGGGTGCCGAGATGGCGCGTCTTCGACGCAGCGCCCATCGGCTAGTGTGGCTGAACCCGTTGGCGGCACATCCCGGCTATGAGCCGCTGACCCGGGGCATGCGCGCGTCGGTCCCGTTCGCGGACGAACTACTCGCAGGCAATACCCTGGAGTCATTGGAACACCTTGCTGAAACGCTGGAGGAGATGTGAAGGACGTCATTGATGAGCTCAGCGCCTGGTCGCAGCGCGGCGACCGGATCGCGCTGGCGACGGTGATCGACGTACAACGGTCGGCGCCACGCCCGCGGGGCGCGAAGATGGCGGTCACCCTGGACGGCGAGATCGCGGGCGGCGTGTCCGGCGGCTGCGTCGAGGGCGCGGTCGTGGAGCTCGCGGAGCAGGTGCTGGACGGCGCTCCGCCGAAACTCGTGCACTACGGCATCGCGGACTCCGAGGCGTGGGACGTCGGCCTGCCCTGCGGTGGCGAGATCGACGTGTGGATCCAGGAGTATCAGCCCGGGCGATTCGCCGAGATCGCGCGCGAGGGTGGACGCGCCGCCGAGGTGACGGTGCTCGAGGGTGCAGCGCCCGGAGCGAAGCTGCTTGTCGAGGCCGACGGCGCCCGGTCTGGCACGCTTGGCGCTCCCGAGCTCGACGACGAGGCCGTCCGGGCCGCTAGTGAGCTGCTGTGGGCCGAGCGGTCCGAGCGGCGAGGTCCTCTGTTCATCGACGTGGTCGCGCCGGCGCCCCGGCTGATCCTGTTCGGCGCGGTCGACATCGCGGCGTCGCTGTGCACGCTGGCGCGGAACGCCGGGTGGAGGCCGTACGTGATCGACCCCCGCGTCCGCTTCGCCACGCCGGAGCGGTTCCCCGATGCGGAGGAGGTGATCGCCGCCTGGCCGGAGGAGGCGTTCGCACAGATCGGCGGGATCGACCCGGCCACCTCGATCGCGGTGCTGACCCACGATCCGAAGCTCGACGACGCCGCCTTGGCGCTCGCCCTTCGGTCTCCCGCGCGGTTCATCGGGGCGATGGGGTCCCGGCGCGCCCAGGCGGTCCGGCGTGAGCGCCTGCTCGAGTTGGGCTTCACCGACGAGGAGCTTGAGCGGGTGGCGGCTCCGCTGGGTCTCGACCTCGGGGCGATCACCGCGGAGGAGACGGCGCTGTCGATCCTGGCGGAAGTCGTCGCGGCGCGCCACGGTCGCGGCGGCGGCCGGCTGGCGTCCGCGCGCGGCCGGATCCACGAGGTGGCGGCCTGATTAGCGGGCTGATCCTCGCCGCCGGCTCCGGCAGCCGGTTCGGATCGGAGCCGAAGCTGCTCGCCGACCTCGAGGGGCGGCCGCTGCTCGAGCACGCCGTTCACGCCCAGTGCGACGTCGCCGAGATCGAGCGCATCATCGTCGTCCTCGGCGCGGGGGCGGCGAAGGTGATCGAGCGCGTCGACTTCGGGCGCGCCGAGCCCGTGATCTGTCCAGAATGGGAGTCGGGCCAGGCCGCGTCGCTGCGGTTCGGCGCCGCGGCGCTGACGGGCGCGGAGAAGGTGATCGTGACGCTCGGAGACGAGCCCCTAATCACGCCGGCGGTCGTAGCGATGTTCGTGGGCCAGCCGGGTGGCGCACGCGCGGTGTACCACGGCAGACCGGGGCATCCGGCGGTGCTCGGGCCCGAGCAGCTGCGCGCGCTGGCGGAGCTCAGCGGTGACCAGGGCGCCCGCTCGCTGCTGAACGGTCCCGAGATCGAGTGCTCCGAGCTGTGCTCGGGCGCAGACGTAGACACCCCCGAAGACCTGGAGGCGATCCGCGATGAAGCTAGAGCAGTCATTTGACGTCGCCGCCCCGCTCGAGCGGGTGTGGAATGCGCTGATCGACGTCGAGCAGGTGGCGCCATGCCTGCCCGGCGCGGCGGTCACCGGTCGCAACGACGACGGCACCTACAACGGCACATTCACGATCAAGATCGGCCCCACGACCGCGTCCTACGCCGGCAAGCTCGAGATGGAGAACATCGACGAGTCCGCGCACCGCGCGACGATGCAGGCCAACGGGACCGACAAGCGCGGGCAAGGCGGCGCCAAGGCGACGATCGTTTCATCGCTGTCCGAGTTGGCGGGCGGCGGAACCCGCGTGGAGGTCGACACCGACTACCAGATCACCGGCCGGCTCGCCCGGTTCGGTCGCGGAGGCATGATCGAGGACATCTCCGAGCGGCTGCTGCGAGAGTTCGCGGCGCGGCTCCAGGAGTCGCTGGGGCGCGATCCGGGGGCGGGGGAGACAGGCGAGGGCGCCGGGGCCGCGCCGGCGAGGGACCAGGAGGCGGGGGGTGAGGTGGCGCCGGAGCAAGATCGCTGGGAGACGGTGAATGTGGCGGCGTTGCGGCCGGATGCGGCGACGGAGGGGGAGGAGACGCCGGCGGCTTCCGAGGAGTCGGGGGCGGTTGCTGAGGCGCCGGCGCCTGAGGTCGCCGAGGCGCCACCGACAGAGGCGGGCGAGGCGCCACCGCCTGAGGCCGAGCCACCGCCACCCGCGGCGCCACCGCCACCGACGGCCCCGCCGCCTCCGAAGGCCCCACCTCCGCCAAGCTCCCTGTCGGCGCCCCCGCCGCCGGCCGAGCCACTCGACGCCGGCGCGCTTGTCGGTGCCGTCATGTGGGAGCGGATCCGACGCAACGCCGTCGTGCCGCTGGCGTTCGTCGCCGGCCTGCTGCTTGCCCTGTTCCTGTTCCGGCGCCGGCGCCGTTCCTAGGGCGTGCCGAGCCGATGAGCGGTCAGGTCGAGACGGCGGAGCGGTTCCTGGCGCTGCACTACCAGGACCAGCCGCTGCTGATTCCAAACCCGTGGGACGCGGGGTCGGCGAGGTTGCTCGCCTCGCTGGGCTTCCAGGCGCTGGCCACGACCAGTAGCGGCTTCGCAGCCACGCTGGGACGACTGGATGGGTCCGTGACCCGCGACGAGGCCCTCGCACACGCGGCGGCGATCGTCCAGGCGACCGAGCTGCCCGTGTCGGCGGACCTCGAAAACGCATTCGCGGACGATCCCGGCGGAGTGGCGGAGACGATCGCCCTCGCCATCGAGGCCGGGCTGGCGGGATGCTCGGTCGAGGACTTCACCGGTCACGACGACGACCCGATCTACGAGCTGGACTTCGCGGCGCAGCGCGTCGCCGCGGCGGTTGAAGTCGCCCATCGCGGCCCCGTCCACCTCGTCCTCACCGCGCGCGCAGAGAACCACATCCACGGCCGCCAAGACCTGGCGGACACGATCGCCCGCCTGCAGGCGTACGAGAGCGCCGGCGCCGACGTCCTCTACGCGCCCGGCCTGACGAGGGCCGAGGACATCCGAAGCGTGGTCGAGTCGGTCGGCCGTCCCGTGAACGTGCTCGCGCGACCGGGGGCGCCACCGGTGACCGAGCTGGGGAGGATCGGGGTCAAGCGGATCTCGGTCGGTGGCGCGTTCGCGTTCAACGCGATTGGCGCGCTCGTCGAGGCGGCGCAGGAACTCTCGGAGCAAGGCACCTACGGGTTCGCGGAGCGGGCCGCGACCGGGGTCCGGGCGGCGCGTTCGGCGTTCAAGCCGTAGCTGGTCTGCGGTCGACTCTCGGCTCGCCGGCGCTTTCAGAGCCCGCCACCCTGGCGAGCGGTCGGCTTGGTAAAGGCGGCAGGGAGAGGGGGTGGGTGAGGGCGCGGGCGGGTCGGGAGGGCCCGTCGTCGACCGGGTCCTGGCCCAAACCGGCGACTTTGTGCCGAGAGTGTCACGGGAAACCTGCACAACACGACAACACCGGCGCCACATCGCGAGCCCTGTCGTACTAACCATGCTCTTCATGCATGACACGACGGGCCTCGCCATCTGAGCCGGGCTTGTCGTGCTATGCAGGTTTTTGGACGGGTGCGATGGCGCCCGCTCCCCCTCCTTCCCAGCGCCGTTTACCGGGCCGCCCGCCAATCACGGCTGCAGGCCGCGATCGGCTCGGTAAATGGCGCAGGTATCTGGACGGGTGCGGTGGCGCGCGAATGCGCGCCACATAAACAGCCGCCTCTAGTTCCCGGTGAACGCCGGGTCTCGCCTCTCGACGAAGGCCGCCGCGCCCTCGATGAAATCCGTCGTGCGGCCGAGCGCGTGCTGGAGCTCGGCCTCGAGCTGCAGCTGGGCGTCGAGGTCACCGTAGATGAACCGGTTCAGCGCCCGCTTGGAGCTGGCGTAGGAGAGGGTCGGCCCAGCCGCCAACCGGCTGACGAGCACCTCGGCCTCGGCCATCAGCCGATCGTCGGGATAGACCCAGTTGACGAGGCCCCAGTCGAGCGCCTGCGCCGCCGGTACACGCTCGCCGAGCAGGGCCATCTGGAAGGCCCGCGCCTTGCCGATCGCCGGCGGCACGAACGCCGTCGAGCCCCCGTCCGGCATCAGCCCGATGTTGACGAAGGCGAGACCGAAGAACGCCGACTCGGCCGCCAAGACCAGATCGCAGGCCAGCGCGAGCGAGCACCCGATCCCGACCGCCGGCCCGTTGACGGCCGCGACCACCGGCTTGGGCAGGTTGCGAACGCCGGCGATCGCCGGGTGGTAGACGTCGTGCAGCTCCTTGCGGATGTCGGGCATTCCGTCCTCGGCGGGATCGAATCCCGCCTTGAGGTCGGCGCCCGAGGAGAACCCGCGACCGGCGCCGGTCACGACCACCGCCCGGACGGAGTCGTCCGCCGCCTCCTGCTCGATCACCTGCCTCAGCTCCCGGCCGAACTCGGCGGTCCAGGCGTTGAGGGTCTCGGGCCGATTGAGCGTCAACCGCCCGACCGCGCCCGACTGCTCCCAGATCACCGTCTCGTAGCTCATGGCCGCATCTTACGCAGCGGCGCGCAAGCTGGTGAGCGGCGGGCGTTGCACCGGCTCGCTCCCGATCGCGTGGGGCCCGTCGTCGCCGAGGGCCAGGAACGCGGCCGGGAGCGGCCCCTGGATGCGGCCCTCCCGCTCCAGGCGGGATGCCACCGCCTGGAGGACGGCGTACGCCATCGGTCCGAGGTCGCGCAGTGGCTGATGCGCGTTCTGGCGCACGTCGAGGTCGACCTGGGCGAGCCCGTCGAGGCCGACCGCGTGATAGGCGTCGATCAGCAGGGCGATGTCCACTCCGTAACCGGTCATGAACGGGAGACGCTCCAGCAGCTCGCGCCGGACCGCGATCTCGCCGGCGAGCGGTTGCTCGATCGCCGCCAGTTCGGGATAGAAGAGGTTCAACAGCGGCCGTGCCGTGAGCTCGGTGACGCGCCCGCCGCCCTGCGGGAGGGTGAGCTCGCCGACCCGGAAGGGGCGGCGGTAGAACCCCTTCACGAAGGCGATTCGAGGGTCACGGAGCAGGGGGCCAACCAATCCCGTGACGAAGTGGGTGCCGAAGTCCTCCGAGTCGGCGTCGAGGAAGCAGACGACGTCGCCGGTCAGGATCGGCAGTGCTCGCCACATGGCATCGCCTTTGCCGAGCACCGGCCCGTGCTCGGGCATCAGCTGCTCCTGGGCGCGGACGTCGACGCCAAGCGCGCGGGCGATCTCACCGGTTCCGTCGCTGGAGTTGTCCACGACCAGGATCTGCTCGATGAGTCGGCCCTCGCGAAGCGGCACGAGCTGCTCGAGGATCGCGCCGATCGTCGACGCTTCGTCGCGCGCCGGCAGGCAGACCGAGATCGTCTGCGCCCGCTCGGGTGCCAGGCGCGCCAGTGGGAACTGGGCGTGGCTGAACGTGTGGCTGCGGTACCAGGACCGTGCGCGGACGGACATCGACTACAGAGGATGCCAGGCGTCGCCGCGGCGGCCCCCGCCGCGATCAGAGCCGAGCGGTCAGGAGTCGCCGCTCACTGCGGGCGGCCCAGGCGACGTCGCCGAACCGTCCGCTCAGCGCGGCCGCGCTGCGCTCGTGGTCATAGCTCACCCGGCGCAACTCCACGGTCCCGTCCTCGCGGACGAGCGCGTAGGCGGCGCGCTGGTCTCCGTCGAGCGGGAGCCCGACGCTCCCCGGGTTGATGAGCTCGATCCCGTCCTCGCGCCGGCGACGGAACTGGATGTGGGTATGGCCGAACACCACCCGCCGCTCGCGGGCGCCCCCGAGCAGCTCGTCGTCGCTCTCCCCGGGATCGGGCATGAAGGACTCGACATCGGACACCGGAGAGGCGTGGCAGTAGCGGGTCCCATCGAGGACCACCTGCTCCTCCAGGGCGCCGAGCTCGGCGACGGTGTCCGCGCCGAGCGCCGCGCGGCAGTCGGCGATCGCGCGCTGGAGGAGGTCGTCCGGGCCCGCCTGGTCCGGGAACGCACACCACCGGTCGACGTTGCCGCGGATCCATGTCGCGTCGGCAAGACCGCGGAGAACCTCGGCGGTCTCCGACGGCCAGGGTCCGAACAGGGCGTAATCGCCGCCCAGCAGGAACCGGTCGGCCCCGGCTCCGCGGGCGTCCTCGAGCACCGCTTTAAGCGCGATCGTGTTCCCGTGGACGTCGTAGAGCAGCGCCAGCGTTGGCACAGCTTCAGTAATACCATCGAAGCCGTGAAGGTGCTAGGACCGACGCTGACGCTCCGCTACGCCGCCGGCGCCGACGCTGGTGCGCTGCTCGAGCTGGGCGCGGACGCCGAGGTGACGAGGTTCTTTTCGTGGGGCCCGTACACGGCGATCGACGAGCCGCTGGCCTACATCGAGGGGCTCGCCGGCGAGCGCGAGCGCGGGGAAAGGCTCGACTTCTTGATCGTCGACCGGAACCGGGGGCCGGTTGGCGTGACGGGCATCTCCGAGCTGGGCCGCCGCGACCGGCGCGCCGTGGTCGGCACCTGGCTGGGCCGCGCCCATTGGGGCAGCGGCGCCAACGCACAGTCCAAGGCGCTGATCGCGCACCTGGCGTTCAACGTCCTGGGGATCGAGCGGCTGGGCGCGTACGCGGACCTGGACAATCCCCGCTCCCAGGCGGCGCTGAACAGGCTCGGCTTCGAGCAGGAGGGTGTGCTGCGGCGCTGGCACCGCCACGGCGACCAGGTCCACGACGTGATCGTCTACTCGTGGCTGAAGGAGGAGTGGCAGCGCTCGCCGCTCGCGGAGGTCCCCGTCGAGGTGAGGGGAGAGCCGCCCTCGACGTTCGTGTGCAGCGGCGTCACCGTCGCTGCTCCCAGCTGAAGCCGCGGATCGCCAGCCAGATCCCGAACGCCGCCCACACCGCGATCACGCCCAGGTCGCTTATGTTCGTCGCCAGCGACGTGCCCTTGACGAGTGCACCCGAGAGGCCGTGGATCAGCGGGTAGAGCGGGAGCGCCTCGGCGATCGTGCGCAGGAACGTCGGCGCGCTGCTGGAGTCGAACACGTAGAAGGACACGAACACCACGGGTAGGAACACGGCGTTGACGTATGCGGCGGTCGACTCGAAGTTCGGGATCGCATGCGCGAATGCGACGCCCAGGGAGGCGAAGCAGACGACGCCGGCGACCACGAACACGATCAGCTCGAACCAGTCCTTCGGCCAGCCGATGCCGAACAGCACCCGGCCGGCGACGACGATGATCCCGATCTGCAGGGCTGTATTCGTGACCGCGTTGGCGGCGACCCCGCCGAGGTAGGAGATGGTCGGCAGCGGCGTGCCGCGGATCCGCTTCAGGACGCCTCGTTCCCTCAGGAACACGATGTTGTAAGAGAGAGCCGTGAACGTGGTCGACATCACGCTCATCCCGGCGATCGACGGGACCAGCTTGTTGAGGTCATTCTGGTTGCCGGCGAGGATCACGCCCCCGGCCGCCAGGAACAGCAGCGGCAGTAGGAAGTTGAAGAAGGCCGCGCTCGGGTTGCGCCAGAACAGCCTGCGCTCAAGCCGGTACTGGCGCCAGGCGAGCGACGCGGCGTCAGGCATCCTCGTCATCTCCCGCGGTCAGCTCGAGATACACATCCTCGAGCGTGGGCCGCGTGACCGTCAGCCCCTCGAGCCGCTGGCCGCGAGCGAGGGCGCGACCGGTGAGCTCGTGAAGGACCGTCGTCGGGTCGTCGGTTTCCTGCTCGACCATTTCGCCGGTTCCGTTCCGGTAGACGATCCGGTAGGGAGCGGTCCCGGTGCTCGCGCGAAGCTCGTGCGGCGCGCCCACGACGGCTATCCGTCCGTCCTTGATGATCGCCACGCGATCGGCGAGGGCCTGCGCCTCCTCGAGGTAGTGGGTGGTGAGTAGGACGGTCTTCCCGAGGTCCTTCAGCGACCGGATCGTGTCCCACGCGTTGCGCCGCGCCGCCGGGTCAAATCCCGTGGTGGGCTCGTCGAGAAAGATCAACTCCGGGTCGCCGATCAGCGCCAGCGCCAAATCCAGCCTGCGCAGCTGTCCCCCGGAAAGGGTCCGCGCCGGTGCGTTCTCCTTGCCCTCGAGGCCAGTCAGCGAGATGACCTCTTCCACGGACCGGGGGTGCGGGTACATCGAGCCGAAATGGCCGAGCGCCTCGCGCACCTTGATGTGGCGGTAGAGCCCGGTGGTCTGGAGCACGATTCCGACGCGTTCGCGCAGCTCGCGCGAATGGTCGCCAGGGTCCATCCCGAGGACGGTGACCTCGCCGCCGCTCCGCTTCCGATAGCCCTCCAGGATCTCGACCGTGGTGGTCTTGCCGGCCCCGTTCGGACCGAGGAGCCCGAACACCTCACCGCGGCCGACATCGAAGTCGATTCCTCGAACTGCCTCAAATTCCGCGTAAGACTTACGCAAACCTCTCACACGGATGGCCGCATCGTCCATGTCGAGGATGATGCCAGTGTCCCCGTGGTTGATACTTCGCGCGCGTGCGAGCCGTACTGAGACTTCCCACCTACCGTCGGCTCCTCGCCGCGTACACGCTCAACGAGCTCGCGTGGTCGATCGGCTCGTTGACCCTGGCCCTCCTCGTATACCGCCGCACCGGGAGCGCCATCGGCGCCATGGGGTACTTCCTGTCGGCGCAGTTCATACCCGCGCTGATTGCCCCGTCGGTCGTGGCGAGGCTCGACCAGCGCCCGGTTCGCAGGGTCCTCCCCATTCTCTACGGACTCGAGGCGATCGCGTTCGTGCTCCTGGGGTGGATGGCGTCGCAGTTCATCCTCGCGCCCGTGCTGGCGCTCACGATCGTCGACGGTGTGCTCGCGCTCACCGCGCGACCGGTCGCCCGCGCCGCCACCGTCGGGGTCACCGCTCCTGTCGGCCTGCTCCGGGAGGCCAACGCGCTGACCAACGCCTCATTCTCTCTTTGCTACATGGTCGGCCCGGCGATCGGCGCCGTCGTCGTGGTCGCCGGCGGGACGATGGCGGCACTGTTTGTGAACAGCGCGCTGTTCGTGTTGATCGCGATGACGGTCGTGACCGCCTCGGGACTGCCCGACGGCACCCGGCGGCCGGTCCCGTCCGCGGGTCGCCTCCGTGCTGCGATCAGCCTCGCGCGGGAACACCGAGAAATCCGGACGCTCCTCGGCTTTCAGGCCATGGCCGTCTTGATCTTCACGATCGCGATCCCCGTCGAGGTCGTGTTCGCCCAACGGTCGCTGCACTCGGGCGCCGGCGGATACGGAGCGCTCCTCACGGCCTGGGGCGGCGGAGCGGTGGTCGGGAGCCTCGTCTATGCGCGGTGGCGGCGTGTGCCCAACCGGACCTTGATCGCGGGCGGGGCGGCGTCACTCGGCGTCGGGATGTTGCTGATGGCGACCGCGCCCTCGCTGGCGGTGGCGATACCCGGCGCGGCTCTGGCCGGCGTCGCCAACGGGCTCGAGTCGGTGGCGGTCCGGACCGCACTCCAGGAGCAGGTCGAGCAGCGTTGGATGGCCCTGATCATGAGCCTCAGCGAGTCGATCTTTCAGGCCGTCCCGGGCGGCGGGATCCTGATCGGTGGGGCGATCGCGGCGATTGCAGGGCCGCGCGTGGCGCTGGCGGTCGCCGGCGGTGGGGCGCTGGTCGTGGCCACCGTGGCATGGACCGTACTGCGGACGCAAGCGGGGCCCCCGCGCGTGGCCGCGCTGGCCGACGAGCGAGAGGTTGTGCGCCCCGGGGCCCAGCCCAGCCCGGCTGCCAGAAGGTAGCGTCCGCAGGCGTGCGCCGCGCGTGCATCGACATCGGCTCGAACACGACGAGGTTGCTCGTCGCCGAGTGCGATGGCGAGCGGTTGCTGGAGGTCTACCAGGAGCGGGCGTTCACGCGCCTGGGCCGAGGCGTGGTGGATGACGGCGCGATCGCGCCCGAAAAGATCTCGGAGGTGGTGGAGGTGGTCGCTGCGCAACTCGAGACCGCGGGCAAGATCGGGTCCACAGAGGTCTACGGCGTCGCAACTGCGGCGATTCGTCGCGCCACCAACGGCGCGGCGCTGCTCGATGAGATCCGGGCCGCCTGCGGTCTGGCGATCGAGGTGCTCTCCGGCGAGGAGGAGGCCCGCCTGGCGTTCCTCGGGGTGGCGGGGACGCTCGGTCACGATCCCATCGGAAGCCTCGGCGTCGTCGACGTTGGCGGCGGTTCCTCGGAGCTCGTCGTCGGCACCGCGCCCGACACCATCGGCTGGAGCACATCGTTCGCCGTGGGCTCCGGCGACCTCGCCGACCGCTATCTGCGCTCCGATCCGCCGCTGGCGCAGGAGCTGGCGGCGGCCCGTGCCCACGTCGCGGACGCGATCGAGGGAATCGACGCCCCCCGGCCGGCCGAGGCCGTCGCCGTCGGGGGCAGCGCCGCGTCGCTGCGCAGGCTCGCCGGCCCGCTGCTCGACCCCGATTCGTTCGCCCGCGCCCTCGCCCTGCTGGGGTCCGAGCCGGCAAGCGACGTCTCACGGCGCTTTGCGCTCGACATCGAACGGGTCCGCCTGCTCCCCGCCGGCCTCCTGATCCTGGAGGCCGCCTCTGAGCTGTTCGGCTCGCCGCTTCAGATCGGGCGCGGCGGCGTCCGCGAGGGCGTGTTGCTCGAGGCAGGCCGATGAGCCCCGAACGCGAGCCGCCACTGCCTCCGCGCGACGCGCTCACCGACGTTCGCGTCCGTGCCCCCACCCGCGGCAACCGGCGACTGGAGCAGCTGCTCGACGCCGTCAACGACGATGATCAGGTCAAGGCGTGGTGGCATGTGTCCGCGGTGAATGCGACGCGTCGGCTCGGCATGAGTGATCACAGTTGGGTGCACATCCAGATCGTGCTGAACATCGGGCTTCGGCTGGCGCGGCTCCTGTTTCGCCGCGGCGTCGAGCCAAGCGTGGTCGCCGACTACGCGATGAGCGAGCGGGACGCCGAGGTCGTGATCGCGGCCGGCTGCCTCCTTCATTGCGTGGGGATGTCTATCCACCGCGACGACCACGAGCGATACAGCCTGTTCCTGGCGGCGGGCAAGCTGCCCTCGCTGCTCGCCGACATCTATCCCGAGCCCGAGCGGACGATCGTCGTCTCCGAGGCGCTCCATTCGATCATCGGCCACCGCCGGCAGGGCGCGCCGTTCACGGTCGAGGCGGGGATCGTGCGGGTCGCCGACGCGCTCGATATGGCCCGCGGGCGTTCGCGGATCCCGTTCGAGGCCGGCCACCAGAACATCCACTCGCTGTCGGCTTACGCGATCGACGAGGTCAAGATCTCGCCCGGGCGCGACAGGGCCGTCCGGGTGGAGATCGCGATGTCGAACAGCGCCGGGATCTTCCAGGTCGACGAGCTGCTCGCGACGAAGCTGCGAGGGTCGGGGCTCGAGCAGCACATCGAGGTGATCGCTCGGATCGAGGCCGAGCACGAGCAGCGGCTGATTCCCGTATTCCGGATCTGAGCGTGGGGCCCGGCGGACGCGATCAGCGAGGCTTCGCGCGGCGCGCAGTGTCCGAGCTCCGGTACGCCGCACAGCTCCGGGTGCTTCCCGCGCGCGTCGCGCGGTTCCAGTGGAGGGCACGGCAGACCGCCAAGCGAACCGGCGATCGGTTCAGTCTGCAGTCGGTGACGAGACCGGGGAACCTCGCGTTTCTCCTGCGCTTGGCGGAGGGACGCAGGCGCGTCGTGGAGCTCGGAACGGCGACCGCGTGGACGACCGTTTCGCTGGCGCTCGCGGACCCGCTGCGAGAGGTGGTCACGTACGACCCGAACGAGTGGCCCGAGCGGGAGCGCTACCTCGCGCTGGTGGACGAGCCCACGCGCAGGCGGATCACGTTCGTTCCGGCGCCCGGTTCCGCGGGACCGGTGCGGGACGACCTGGTCGTCGATGTGCTCTACGTCGACAGCTCGCACGCGCGAGACGAGACGATCGAGGAGATGACCGTATGGCGGTCCGCGCTGCGCCCCGGCGCGCGGATCGTCTTTGACGACTACGACCACCCCGACTACCCGGGGATCCGAGAGGCGATCGAGGCTCTGGGGCTGACCGGCCACGCTCGCGGCACCGTGTTCGTACACGAGGTGCCGCGCGACGACGGTGGCTGAGGCCGACTCGCGCCGGCTACCAGTGCACGCCGCGCATCAGGTGGGCGAGCGCGACCTGCTCGGTCGAGGCGTGCTCCTCGACGGCCTGCTCGCCCTTGGCGGCGGCGGAATCCGGGAAGACCTTGTAGGCCGCCGAGAGGATCTGGTCGACGGCCTTCGGGAACAGCGCGTACGCGACCTCGCCGAACGTGCCCAGCCGGGTGTTGATCTGCTTCGGCTGTGCGCGGATCGCCTCGCAGATCAGATCGGCGGCCTCGTCGGAGGAGATCGTCGGAAAGCTTTCATAGATCTTCGTGGGGGCGATCATCGGGGTGCGCACGAGCGGCATGTGGATCGTCGTGAAGTGGACGTCGTCGCCGATCGTCTCGGACGCGACGACGCGCGTCCACGCGTCCAGCGCGGCCTTCGAGGCCACGTAGGCGGAGAAGCGCGGCGGGTTGGTCTGCACGCCGATCGACGAGACGTTGACGATCAGCCCGGACTTGCGCTCGCGCATTTGCGGGAGCAGGTCCATGATCAGCTTGATCGTCCCGAGGTAGTTGAGCTTGATCGTCCGCTCGTAGTCGTGGAAGCGGTCGTAGGACTGCGCGACCGAGCGCCGGATCGAGCGCCCCGCGTTGTTCACGAGGATGTCGACCGCGGCGTGGTCGGCGAGCACGTTCTCGCACAGCTCGTCGACCGAATCGGGGTCGGAGATGTCGGCGGAGTACGTGTAGGCGGTACCGCCGAGGTCCTCGATCTCCTGCTTGGCCTCCTCGAGCTTGTCCGTACTCCGGGCCACGAGGAGGGCGATCCCGCCGGCGCGCGCGATCTTCATCGCTGCGGCCTTGCCGATCCCGCTCGAGGCGCCGGTGATCAGCACGGTCTTGCCGTTCACCGCACCCTCGAAACTGCGGTCCTTGAACAGGTCCGGATCGAGGTTGCGCTCCCAGTAGTCCCACAGCTTCGCCGCGTAGCTCTCGAGCGCGGGGACGATGATCCCGCTGCCCTCCAGCGCCCGCTCGGCGTCGCGCGTGTCGAACTCGGCGGTCAGCCCGACGTAGGAGAGGACCTCTTCGGGGATGCCGAAGTCGGCCAGGATCGATCGCCGCACGCCCTTCGCCGCGGGCAGCTGCATCAGCATCGAGAAAGTGCCCTTCGGGAGCGCCTGGATCAGCTTGGAGTCGATCCGCATCGAGAGCTTCGGCGCGTGGGCCGCCTCCGCGAACGCGTTGATCACATCGCCCGACCGCTGGGCCCTCGGGTTGCACAGCTGGAAGCACAGGCCGTCGAGGTCGGGCTGGTGCGCGATGTGGTCCATGGCCGCGGCGACATAGTCGACCGGGACGATGTTGGTGTAGCCGAACTCCGGACCGACCAGCGGGAACCAGCCGGGCAGATAGTGCCGGGCCATCTTGATGGCGGTGAAGAAGTAGTACGGCCCGTCGATCTTGTCCATCTCACCGGTCTGCGAGTTGCCGACGACGATCGAGGGCCGGTAGATGCGCCACGGCACGGAGGTCTGCGTCCGAGCGATCTTCTCGGCCTCGAATTTCGTCAGGTGATAGGGGTGATCGAGCCTCTGGCCCTCGTCGAACATGTCCTCGCGGAAAAACCCCTTGTACGTCCCGGCGACCGCGATCGAGGAGGCGTGGTGAAAGCACCCGACCTCGAACGCGTTAGCCAGCTCGACGGCGTGCCGCGTGCCCTCGACGTTGGTGATCCGGTCGCGGTCCTCGCCCGCGGTCATGTCGTAGACCGCGGCCAGATGGAAGAAGTGGTCGACCTCGTCTTTCAGCTCGGCGACCGTCTCTTTGGAGAGGCCGAGCCGGGGCTTGGTCAAATCGCCGATGACCGGCTTAATCCGCTCCGCGGCGGTCGGGATCGCGGGGATCCATCTCTCGGTGATCAGGGTCTGGAGCTTCTCGGTGGACTCCTCGCGGACGAGCACGTAGCAGTCCCCCTCCCGGGCGAGGAGGCGTTCGACGAGAAACCGTCCAATGAATCCCGTCGCGCCCGTGACGAAGTACGTCATCGAGTCTTCGCCGGGAGCACTCAGCTACCAGCCGCCGCGCCAGTCGACGTTGGCGGCCCGCCGCTTGGCGGCGTCCATCCTGCCGTGCTTCCGCTTCTCCAGCCGCCAGTGGATCAGGCTGAGGACCACGATCAAGACCGGGAAGAACAGGATCGTCAGGAACATCGCGTTCGTGATCACCTTGTCGTTGGTCTCGCCGTACCAGCCCTGGCCATCGTCGGCGGCCGCGAGCGCCGCCGGAGCGAACGTGAGCAACGTCACCGTGAACACCGTCAGCGCGGTCATGATCCGGGTGCGGCGGCTCATCGCTGCAAGCCTACCGGATGCTCTGCCGCGCGCTCGCCGGCGCTGACGGCGGAGATCGCGTGGAGCAACGCCGGGTTGTACGCCTCGCCTCGCCAACCGACCTCCATGTGGCTGACCGGCGCCTCGAACACCGTTGCCCCGGCGGCCGCGGCGAGCTCGCGCTGCTTGCGTACGGGCACCAGTTCGTCGCGCGTGGTCACCACGACCGCCACGGGCGCGGGCACCGCTCCGAGCCACGGCCGCGAGTCGAAACGCCCGAGCTCGCGCCCGGCCTCCGCGACGTCGCGGGCCGCGTTCCGCGTCAGCTCTGAGTGAAGCCAGACGGTCCGCTCGTTCTCCGGAATCCGGGCGCGTCGCATCCCGGCGCGTAGGGTGGCCCGCGGGGCCAGACCGAGCATGAGCCCTAACGCGCCCATCGTCCGGAAGGCGCGCCGGCTCGCCGGATCCTGCCAGTGCTGGGCCGTCCCGCTCAGCACGAGACCGCCGACGACGTCGGGATGATCGCGCGCCACCAGTTGGGCGACCGCGCCCCCCATCGAGTAGCCGACGACGACGGCTGGAGCACCGTCCAGTGCTCGCAGCACGGCCGCCGCGTCCGCGGCGCAGTCGGCCAGCCGGAACGGAACGAGCGACCGGAGCCCGCGCCCGTGGCCACGGTGATCGATCGCGAGCACCCGGTAGCCGGCCTCCGCGAGATCGCCGTACGTGGCCCACCAGTTCAGGTCCGCGTTCGCGATCCAGCCGTGCAGGAGCATGACGACGGCGCCGTTGCCGCCAGTGTCGCGAATGAAGAATTCGCCACGGTCGGCGACTCTCACCGTGCGAGCGGGCGGCATCTCGATCGGCGGGACGGGTGGCCACCCAGGGACGCGCATTCGGTCGATGCTATCCGCGGTTCCTACCATCTCGCTTGATGGCTGTCGTGATCGCATCGGACCTGGGCAAGGACATCGCCGGCGAACCGCTCCTGCGCGGCATCTCGTTCAAGCTCGAGCGCCGCGAGCGGATGACGCTGTCCGGGCGCAACGGGGCGGGGAAGACCACGCTGCTGCGGATGCTCGCCGGCGAGGCGTCGATCGATTTCGGCGAGCTGGTCCTCGCCAAGGGTGTCAAGTTGGCGCTGCACGACCAGCGCCCGCCGCGCGAGCGCGAGGTCTCGCTGCGCGACTACGTGCTCTCCGGCGCTCGCGAGCTGGTCGCGATCGAGGAGGAGCTCGCGTCGCTCGAGCAGGCGATGGCAAGTGGCGCCCACGACGAGCGCACGCTCGGTCGCTATTCCGAGGCGCAGGCGCGGCTCGAGCACGCGGGCGGCTATCGCTGGCGCGACGAGGCGCTCGCCACCCTGCACGGGCTCGGCTTTCGCGACGACTCGCAGCTCGATCGGTCGCTGGGCACCTTCTCCGGCGGCGAGCTGACCCGGGCATCGCTGGCCCGGGCGCTGGCGGGCAATCCCGATCTGCTCCTGCTCGACGAGCCCACGAACCATCTCGATATCGAGTCGCTGGAATGGCTGGAGCAGCATCTCACGAGCCTCGACGCGGCGATCGTGCTGGTGGCCCACGACCGCTGGTTCCTCGAGGCCGTCGGCACCTCGGTGCTCGAGCTCGAGGCCGGCCGGGGGCGGTTCTTCCCGGGGCCGTGGCACGCGTGGCGCCGCGAGCAGGCCGCGCGCGAGCTGGCACTGGGGCGGGCGATCGAGCGCCAGCAGGCCGAGATCGAACGACTCGAGCGGTTCGTCACTCGGTTCCGCGCGGGTACGCGGGCCCGCCAGGCTCAGTCGCGGGCCAAGCAGCTCTCGAAGATGGAGCGGATCAACCGCGCGCCGACCGACTCGGCGTCGCTTGAGTTCGTGTTCAAACCGCCGGAGCGCAGCGGGCGCGTCGTCTACGAGCTGGACGCCGCCCGGATCTCGGCCGGTGACAAGCTGCTGCTCGACGACGCCGAGCTGTGGCTCGAGCGCGGCGAGCACGTGTCGCTGGTCGGGCCCAACGGCGCCGGCAAGACGACGCTGATCGAGACGCTGGCGGGCCGCCGGGATCTGGCCCAGGGCAAGCTCCGCATCGGCCACAACGTCAAGGTCGGCTACCTCTCGCAACACGCGGACGAGCTCGGCTCGGGGACCGCGCGCACCGTACTCGAGGCCGCGCAGCACGCCACCGGGCTGACGCCGGCGAAGGCGCGAGCGCTGCTCGGGCGGTTCCTGTTCTCCGGCGAGGACGCCGAGAAAGCGCTCGAGGCGATATCCGGCGGGGAACGGCGGCGGTTGTCGCTGGCGATTCTCGTCCACTCGGGCGCGAACGTCCTGATCCTCGACGAGCCGACCAACCACCTGGACCTGGAGAGCCGCGAGGCGCTGGAGGAAGCGCTCCAGGCGTTCAGCGGATCGCTGCTGCTCGTGTCTCACGACCGGGCGCTGCTAGACGCAGTCGGGAGCCGCACGGTCGCGCTCGAGGACCGGCGGCTTCACAGCTACGTCGGTGGCTGGCCCGAGTACGTGCGAGTCCGAGAGGAGCGGGCCGCGGCGGCGGCTGCGAAGCCGGTGGCGCGACCGAAGCGCGCGGCCCGGCCACGCCCAGCCGGACGCTCGAGGCCGGCCGGCGATCCCGAGAAGCTCGAGAAGCAGATCGAAGTCGCCGAGGCTGCGCTGCGAGCGCTCGAGGACGAGCTCGCCGACCCGGCCGCCTGGGCCACGCCCCGGAAGAGCGCCGACTCGACGGCCCGCCACGAACGGGCCAAGCGGGCGATCGACGAGCTCTACAGCAGGTGGGAGGCCACCGCCGGCTGACCCGCGCCGCGTCCTAGTGCCCTCGTACACTCTGCTTCAGATGGCACCGCCACTCGATGCGCGGCGTGTCCGGGTCGCGCTCATCGACGAAGACAGCGGTCTGTTGACCGTGCTCGACAGGCGGTTCGCGGCGCTCGGCTGGGATCGTGAGGCGCTCGCGTACGCCGCCGGGCCCGATCAGCTGACCGCGCTCCGGCTCCACGCGCTCGTCGTCAATCCGGCCCTGACCGGGCTCGAGTACATCGAGCGGATCGGACGTTCGCTGCCCGGTCTGGCGATGCTCGTGTGCAGCGATCCCGCTCCGCTCGCCCACCGGGTGCGGGCGCTGCGTGGCGGAGCCGACGACTGGATCACGAAGCCCTGCCACCCGGAGGAGCTCGTCGCCCGGATCCAGGCGGTGCTGCGGCGCCGGCGGGCCGGCGAGATGCCCGTCCACGAGGAGCCGATCATCGGCCGCGAGCTGGCGATCCGGCCCGACCGGTTCGACGCGTACGTCGGCGACGAGGCGGCCGGCCTCTCCCGCAAGGAGTACGAGCTTCTCTACCAGTTGGCGGCGGCCGGAGGGCGGGTGCTCCAGCGCGAGGACGTCTATCAGCGGGTGTGGGGCTATCTGATGGTCCGCGGCGACCGCTCCGTCGACGTGTTCGTGCGCAAGCTGCGCCAGAAGCTCGAGCGCATCTCGCCACGGTGGCGCTACGTCCACACGCACTTCGGCGTGGGGTATCGGTTCGCGGCTGAGCCGGTGGATGGCACGGCGGTCGCGTCGGAGGTCAAAGCCAAGGCGCCCGGAAACCCCAATCTGGTCGGTACGCTTACATCCTCAGAGCCGTGAACAAGAACGTCCGCAACATCCTGATCATCCTGGTGCTGGCCGCGCTCGTCGGACTGATCAAGGGCGGCACCACGGGCGCCAACTTCGCGATCCAGGCGGTGTCGCTGGCGTTCGTGGCCTCGATCGGATGGGTCGCGGCGCTGATGTACCGCCAGCACCGGATCGAGCTCTACGCGCTCGGCGACTTCAAGCGCGGCACGCTGTATGTGGCCGCGGCGGTCGCGGCGCTGACGCTCACCGGCACATCGCGCCTGTGGGCCACCGCCGCCGGCGAGATCGCCTGGCTCGTGCTGATCGGCGGCGCCGTGTACGCCGTGTTCGCGGTGTTCTGGTCAGCCCGGAAGTACTAACGCGCCAGTACCTCGTCGGTGAGCAGGGCAAGACGAGAGGTAACCGCGGACCTACTGGTCGTCGTCGGCGCCGTGGGTCTGTTCGCGTCGCTGTTCCTGGCCTGGAGCCACCAATTCTCGCCCGCGTTCCTGGTCGAGTTCGGCACGTCGGCGCAACTCCAGGGGATTCCGCACGACCCGACGGCGTGGCAGGTGTACTCGACGGTCGACGTGGTCCTGGCGGTACTGGCGGTGGCGCTGGTTGCCGTCGCGTTGCGGGGCGGCCCCCGCGTGCGGCTCGTCGCGCTCGCCGCCGCCGGGGTCGGACTCGCGTTCACGATCCACGCGCTGAGCGTGCCCCCGACGAACGGCGCGACGATCTTCGATCCTTCGACGGGCGCTTACGCGCCGAACTCACCGGGGTCGGGGGCGGGGGAGGTGGTAGCGGTGGCGGGGCTGGCGCTGGCGATGCTCGGGCTGGCGCTGTCGTTCACGGCGGACTGAGCGATGTTCTTCCGAAAGACCTTGTATTTCAATGTCTTTCGGTAGCGAATCGGTGCCTATCCTCGGACCTAGATGTCAATCACCGCTGCTGACCGTCGCCGAGAGCTCCCGGACGAGCCCGGCGTCTACTTGTTCCGCGACAAGCGCGGCAAGGTGCTGTACGTCGGCAAGGCGAAGTCGATCCGCAAGCGGGTGGCGTCGCACTTCAGCAATCCGAGCACCCGCGGCGGCAGGGTGCTCACCGAAGACATCGACCACATCGAAGCGCTGGTCGTCCACACCGAGGCGGAGGCGCTGCTCGCCGAGCAGAACTTCATCAAGCAGTACAAGCCGCGGTTCAACATCCGGCTGCGCGACGACAAGTCGTATCCGTACATCGCGATCAGCCTCGACGAGGACTTCCCCCGGGTGTACTTCACCCGCGAGCGCCACCGCCGCGACCGCGCCTACTTCGGCCCGTTCAGCAACGCCAAGCGGGTCCGCTCGACGCTCGAGGTGCTCGGCAAGGTGTTCCTGTTCCGCTCGTGTGAGGGCCCGGAGCCGGGCCGGCGGAGCGGCTCGCCGTGCCTGGACTACTACATCAAGCGCTGCGAGGCGCCGTGCGTCGGCTACGTCGGCAAGGAGGAGTATCGCCGCGGCATCGATGGCGTGATCGCGTTCCTCTCGGGCCGCTACCGCGAGATCGAGAAGGCGCTCGAGCGGTCGATGCACGAGGCGTCGGCCGAGCAGCGCTTCGAGGACGCCGCCCGTGAACGCAATCGGCTGCGCGCGGTGCGCTCACTGCTCGAGCGCCAGCGGGTCGCCAACGAGTCGGTGGGAACGGTCGATGCGATCGCTGTGGCGGTGGCGGACACCGAGGCCAACGCCCAGGTGTTCCAGGTCCGGGACGGGGTGCTCTCGGACCGTCAGAGCTTCTATCTCGACAACGAGGCCGGCGGCGGGGTCGCCGAGGTGGCGGAGGCGTTCATCCTCCAGTACTACGCCAGCGCGATGATGATCCCGCCCCAGATCATCGTCCAGCGCGAGGTGGGGGACGTGACTGCGCTGGCGGAGGCGCTGTCAGATCGCCGGGGCGGTCATGTCGAGATCCGCGCCGCCGAGCGCGGCGACAAGCGGCGGATCCTCGAGCTCGCGGAGCGCAACGCCCGCCTCGCGCTCGACCAGGAGAAGCTCCGCTCTGAGCGCCGGCGCCAGCAGCGCGTCGAGGCGCTCGACGGCCTCCAGGCCGCGCTCGGGCTGGACACGATCCCGCTTCGGATCGAGTGCTTTGACATCAGCACGCTGATGGGGACCAACACCGTCGCCTCGATGGTCGTGTTCGAGGGTGGTGCTCCGAAGAAGTCGGACTACCGCCGGTTCCGGATCTGGGGAGACCGAAACGGCGACGGCGGACCGCCACGCCACGACGACTTCGCGGCGATGGAAGAGGTCCTCAGCCGGCGGCTCGCGCGCTGGCAGCGCCAGCGCGACGTCTCGCCGCACGATAAAGAGTACGACCCCAGCTTCGCCGCGCTCCCCAACGTGATCGTGATCGACGGCGGGAAGGGCCAGCTGTCGGCCGGCCTGCGCGCGCTTCAGGAGTTTCGCGAGCGGGGCGTGCTGGTCATCGCCTTGGCGAAGCGGATCGAAGAGGTATTCATCCCCGGCAGAGCCGCGCCGCTGCGCCTCGCGCACGACACCCCCGAGCTCCAGCTGCTCCAGCGCGTCCGCGACGAGGCCCACCGGTTCGCGATCACCCACCACCGGATCCGCCGCGACCGGGCGATGACCTCCTCGATCCTCGACGAGCTCCCGGGCGTCGGACCCGCCCGCAAGCGGGCCCTGCTCAACCACTTCGGCTCGCCGGACGCGATCGTCACGGCTAGTCGAGAGGAGCTCGAGGCCGTCCCGGGGATCTCGGGGAAGCTGGCGCGCGAGCTGCACCGCGAGCTCCACAAGACGGGCGTGTGAGGCTGGGCCGCATGCGGCCCAGCCCCGGCCGGTGCATGCACCGGCCGCCGGGGGCGCATGCGCGCCCCCGAACATCATCTACTGCGTCAGCATCGCCGCTGAGGCGGCGGGGAGCGTGACCGCATAGGAGCCGAGCAGCGGCTGGACGGTCGCGGTCTGCTGCGGTCCGGCGAGCGTCCCGGTCTGGGTCGAGTTGCCGAAGCTCTGGCCGCCGAGGGTCACGCCGCTCGTCGCGGTGATGCTCGGCGCGGTCAGCCGCTCGAGGGTCGCCGGCCCGTTGCTGTTCGCCAGGTTCACCTGCACGGTGACGGGCGTCGTCGTGTCCTTGTTGATCAGCACGACGCGGGTCTTGCCGTCGGGAGCGGCGGTCGCCCACACCTTGACGGGGCCGGACGCGACGGACACCGGCAGCAGGTGGGCGCCGGGCGGGAACGCCTGCGCGAACAGCAGCATCCCGTAAAACTCGGGATGCACCAGCCCCTGCCAGCCGCTCTGGGTCTGAGAGAAGTTGAACAGCTGATAGCCGGCGTTCGGCAGGGTGTGGATGTTCACGCCGTTGACGCCCACGGCGGCCATGTTGAACAGCGTGTCGAGGACCCAGAGCGAGGACGCGAACGTGTCGCTGACCCCCGTTCGCCCACCGCCCGAGACCGAGTTCATCTCGTCGACCCTGAACGGAAGCCCGCGACCGTGCGCCGCGGCGACATACGGCGCCACCTCCTGGGCGATGCCGCTCGATGCGGTGTCC
Organism: uncultured Solirubrobacterales bacterium; assembly: GCA_963810015.1. Lineage (GTDB taxonomy): Bacteria > Actinomycetota > Thermoleophilia > Solirubrobacterales > Solirubrobacteraceae > Palsa-465. The sequence goes on along the minus strand of CAWEMC010000015.1, from coordinate 252,881 downwards.
GCCAACAGGTTGGAGATCGATGGGTACGTCGGGTTCGTCGAGTCGGTGGTCGAGTTATGCAGGGGGTAGCGGTGGACGGTGACCGTGCGAACGCTCTTCTCGGTCGAGAGGAAGTGGCTCAGGCCCGACATCCAAGTCAGCGCCGAGAACGACGGGCCGACGAGCGGGAGCCTCGGGAGCACGGTTCGCCACTTCGAGTACTCCGCGATGAACGAGTTCATGTTGTAGCGGCGGCTGCGGGCGTGGACGACGCGTCCGAGCCTGTCGCGGTACCACGCGAAAACGCCGTAGAGGTCGGGCTCGTTGCCGATCTCGAGCGCTGACATGTAGCGGCGGCCGATCCCCTGGATCAGCGCCTGGGCCTCGGTCGCCGCGAGCGCCGGGCGGTCGCTCGCGAGGTTGATCCCGAGGATCAGCTTCGCCCCGAGGTCGGCGGCCAGGGCGTGGGTGGTCCGCAGCCAGCCCTTGGTCAGCGCGTAGCTGATGCCGCCGCGCGGGATCACGCCCCGCATCGGCCACCACGTCCAGTCGGTGCTGTCGCCGCCGATCCGCAGGACCGGCGACTGACCGGGATTCAGATCCTTGATCAGCTGCACCATGACCGGGTTGATCGCCAGCGGGTTGCGACCCGTGTACTGGTGGAGGGCCTTGTACTCGAGCGACAGCCCGAGGAAGCCGGCGGGCATCGCCTGGCCCGTCGGGGTGTCGCTGACCGTCGCGGACAGGGTCGGGACCTCGGCTGTGGCTCGCCCGGCGCCGGGCGCCATGATCAGCAGCGCCCCGATCGCCGCCACGCCTTGTATCCATGCTCGGCGGCGAAGCACGCGATCATGGTCGCACACGCGTGTCCGCGTATGCCGTCAAGCTTTGAGCATGGAATCCACACCAGCGGATCTCGAGACCGCCGTCGAACCGGACTCTGACGACGAGAACGGCTCCGCGCTGGTCGACCTGGTGATCATCACCGGGTTCTCAGGAGCGGGGAAGTCGACGGCGATGGCCGCGTTCGAGGACGAGGGCTACTTCTGCGTCGACAACCTGCCCTCCGAGATGATCCGCTCGCTCGTCGACCTGTTCCAGCACAAGGGTTCCAAGGTCGCGAGGGCGGCCGTCGTCTCGGACGTGCGCGGCGGCAGCTACTTCGAGGGGCTCGCGGCGATGCTCGATGATCTGCGTGCGAGCGGCGTCCGCCATCGCGTGCTGTTCCTCGAGGCCGACGAACAGTCGCTGCTGACGCGCTACAAGGAGACCAGGCGCCGCCACCCGCTGACGCCGTCCGGCAGCGTCACCGACGGGATCGCGCGTGAGCAGGAGCTCCTCGTGCCGGTGCGCGAGCGGGCCGACATCGTGATCGACACGACTGGCCTCACCGCGGCGATGCTCAGACGGCGGCTGTCCGACGAGGTGTTGCCGTCGCGCACGCCCGGCCGGCTCGCCGTGACTTTCGAGAGCTTCGGCTTCAAGCATGGGCCGGTGCGTGACCCGGACGTGATGCTCGATGTCAGGTTCCTGCCCAATCCGCACTACGAGCGCGACCTGCGCCCGCTGACCGGCACCGACCCCCGGATCGTCGCGTTCATCAACCGCGATGGCGAGCTCGATGCCTTCTACGAGCGCCTCCACCCGTTCCTCGACTACCTGCTGCCGCAGTACCTGGCGGAGGGCAAGGCCCACCTGGTGCTGGCGATCGGCTGCACCGGCGGGCGCCACCGGTCGGTCGCGATCGCCGAGCATCTGGCCGACCGTTACCGCCCCGCCGAGGAGTACGTCGTCGAGGTGGTTCACCGCGACGCGTCGCGGCCGCCGTGATCGACCACGTCGGGTTCGAGGTCTCCGACCTCGAACGCTCGGGGCAGTTCTACGACGCGGTCTTCTATGCGCTGGGGGCCCGGCGGGTGTTTGAGTCGCCGGGCGCGATTGCCTACGGGGTCAACGGCCCGGATGTGTGGATCGTCATCCGGGGTCGCGACCCGGCGCCCGGTTACGGGCACCTGGCTTTGGCCGCCAGCGGCAAGGTTGCGGTCGATGCCGCCTATCGCGGCGGAATTGCCAACGGTGGCGAGGACGATGGGCCTCCGGGGCTGCGTCCCAACTACGGCCGGCGGTACTACGCGGCCTACCTGCGCGACCCCGACAGGCTCCGGGTCGAGGTCGTCTCCCGCCGGTAAGGGGGGTTTAGGGGGCCACTTAGGTAGATTTCGCCGTGCCGGCGCGCGCCGGCGTTTGCCGCCTAACCTGAAAGGGGAGTCAGACGCGAATGTCGGTACGGGTGGGGATCAACGGCTTCGGACGCATTGGCCGGAACGTCTTTCGCGCCGCCTGTGAGCGCGGCGCCGATATCGAGTGGCTGGCGGTCAACGACATCGGCGACCCGAAGACCTTCGCGCATCTGCTCAAGTACGACTCCAACTACGGCCCGTATCCAGGCGAGGTGCACGCGACTGACACCGGGCTGGTCGTGGACGGCAAGGAGGTCCGTGTGCTCGCCGAACGCGATCCGGCGGCGCTGCCGTGGGGAGAGCTCGGCGCCGAGGTCGTGATCGAGTCGACCGGGCTGTTCACCGACCGCGAGAACGCCTCAAAGCACCTAGCGGCCGGGGCCAAGAAGGTCGTGATCTCAGCGCCGGCGACCGACCCGGACGTGACCGTCGCGCTCGGCGTCAACTTCGACGAGGTATACGACCGGGACAAGGATCAGATCATCTCCAACGCGTCGTGCACGACCAACTGCCTGGCGCCGATCGCGAAGGTGTTACACGACACGGTCGGGATCAAGCACGGGCTGATGACGACGATTCACGCCTACACCTCCGACCAGCGCCTCCAGGACATGCCCCACCGCGACCTCCGGCGGGCGCGAGCCGCGGCGATCAACCTCATCCCGGCGTCGACCGGTGCCGCGAAGGCGATCGGCCTCGTGATCCCGGAGCTAAACGGCAAGCTCAATGGGTTCGCCGTGCGGGCGCCGGTGCCCACCGGCAGCGTGGTCGATCTCACGGTCGAGGCGAGTCGCGAGACGACCGTTGAGGAGATCAACGCGGCGATGAAAGCGGCCGCTTCGAGTGGGCCGATGGTCGGCCTGCTCGAATACACCGAGGACCCGATCGTCTCTACCGACATCGTCAAGAATCCCGCGTCCTCGATCCTCGACTCGCTGCTCACGGTCGTGATGGACGGGACCATGGTCAAGGTCGTCTCGTGGTACGACAACGAGTGGGGTTACTCCAATCGCGTCGTGGATCTCGTTCAAAGGCTGCTGTGAGACCTTGAGGACGCTCGCCGATCTGGGCGAACTCGACGGCAAACGGGTGCTGGTGCGGGTCGATTTCAACGTTCCGCTGGAGAACGGCCAGGTGGCCGACGACACCCGGATCCGCGCCGCGCTGCCGACGATCTCGTATCTGCGAGATCGGAGCGCGCGCGTGATCCTGGTCTCGCACCTCGGGCGTCCGAAGGGCCGCGAGCCGGAGCTTTCCCTGCGGCCGGCCGCCGACCGGCTCGCCGAGCTCACCGGCGCGGATGTGACGCTCGCGCCGGCCGTCATCGGCGACGACGTGCGAGCGTTCGCCGAGAACCTCGTGCCGGGTGACGTGCTGATGCTCGAGAACGTCCGCTACGAGCCGGGGGAGACCAAAAACGATCCGGATCTCGCCGCCGAGCTCGCGTCGCTCGCCGACGTGTACGTGAACGATGCCTTCGGGGCCGCCCACCGTGCCCATGCGTCCACCGACGGGGTGGCACGGCTGGTGCCCGACCACGCCGCGGGCATGCTGCTGGCGCAGGAGGTCGAGTCGCTCGGGAGCCTGCTCGAGGACCCAGAACGTCCGCTCGTAGCCGTGCTCGGCGGGGCCAAGGTAAGCGACAAGATCGCCGTGATCGAGCGATTCCTGGAGGTTGCCGACACGATCCTGATCGGCGGCGCGATGTGCTTCCCGTTCTTTTCCGCCCAAGGGCACCGGGTCGGGTCGTCGCTCTGTGCTCCGGAGGACGTCGAGCTGGCACCGCGGCTTCTGGGGGAGGCCGGCTCGGCGCGGGCGTCCTTGGAGTTGCCCCGCGATCTGGTGATCGCCGACCGGTTCGCGGCAGAGGCCGACGCCCGGGCGATCGACCGTGTCGACGTTCCCGACGGGATGATGGGACTCGACATCGGGCCGCACACGGCTTCGGCGTACTCGGCGGTGATTGCCAAGGCCGGGACGGTGTTCTGGAACGGCCCGATGGGGGCGTTCGAGCTCGAGCCGTTCGCCGCCGGAACCCGCGCGGTGGCCGAGGCGGTCGCCGCCGCCCCCGGGACGACGGTGGTGGGGGGCGGGGACTCGGTCGCGGCGCTCCAGCGGTTCGGGCTGGCCGATCGCGTCACGCACCTCTCGACCGGAGGCGGCGCCTCGCTCGAGCTGATCGAGGGCAAGCCGCTGCCGGGCGTGGAGGCACTCGCATGAGCCCGGACGCGGCGCGCACGCCGCTGATCGCCGGCAACTGGAAGATGCACAAGACCGTCGCCGAGGCCGAGCAGATGATCCAGGCGCTGCTGCCGCGCGTTTCTACGGCCGACGGCGTCGAGGTCGTGATCTGCCCGGCGTTTACCGCGCTGGCGGCGATGGTCGACTCAGCGCGAGGGTCGCGGGTCCAAGTGTTTGCCCAGAACATGCACTACGCCGTTTCGGGGGCGTACACGGGCGAGGTCTCGCCGCCGATGCTGAGCGAGATCGGAGTGCACGGGGTGATCCTCGGTCACTCCGAGCGGCGCGAGCTGTTCGGCGAGACCGACCGAGCGCTCCAGTTGAAGGTCCCGGCGGCGCTTCAGGCGGGGCTGATCCCGATCCTGTGCGTCGGAGAGACCGAGGAGGAGCGCGAACGGGGGGACACCGAACGCAAGCTCCGCCACCAGGTCCAGGAGGACCTGGCGAAGGTGGGCGACGAGCAGCTCGGCGAGATCGTGATCGCGTACGAGCCGATCTGGGCGATCGGGACCGGGCTGGTGGCGACGGTGGAGCAGGCCCACGAGGCGATCGCATTCGTGCGGGCGCTGGTGGCGGACCGCTCACGCGAGCAGGCGGACCAGACGCGGGTCCTGTATGGCGGGAGCGTGAAGCCCGAGAACGCGAGAGAGCTGCTGGCGCTGCCGGACGTCGACGGCGCGCTCGTGGGCGGCGCGAGCCTCGAGGCCGAGTCGTTCGCCGCGATCGTCGCCGCCGCGGGGTGATGGCGCTTCCGGCAGGAGCTCGCTCGTTGCCGACGGGATCGGCCGCGCGGTGGGTCTGCCCGAGGGGCAGATGGGCAACTCGGAGGTCGGACATCTGAACCTCGGCGCCGGCGCCGTCGTAATGCAGGATCTGACGCCTATCGACGAGGCGGCCGCTTCCGGGGAGTTGGCGTCGAATGAGGTGCTGCGGAGTGCGTTTTCGGGTGCTGATCGCGTTCACCTGATTGGGCTGGTCTCCGATGGGGGCCTTCACTCGGGTTGGACCCATCTGGAGGCGTTGATCCGGCTCGGCGCCTCGCTTGATGTCCCCGATCTGGTTCTGCACGCCTTCACCGATGGCCGCGCCACGCTCCCCGAGTCCGGCGCCGGCTACCTGGCCGAGGTCGCTTCGTGGATGGCGGTCGCCGGCGCGGGCCGGATCGGGACGGTCGTCGGGCGCTACTACGCGATGGACCGCGACAGGCGCTGGGACCTCGGATCCAGCTCGCGTACGACCTGCTCGTGCACGGCACGGCCGCCCATCGGGCGGATTCAGGCGAGGCGGCGGCTTTGGCCGCGTATGAGCGCGACGAGACCGACGAGTTCATCAAGCCGGTGCTTGTGGGGGATGCCGAGGCGCGGATCCGGCCGGGCGACTCGGTCCTGGCGTTCAACTTCCGGCCCGATCGTATGCGCGAGATCACCCGGGCGCTGGCCGATCCCGGGTTTTCCGAGGTGGACCGGGGAGGGGCCGGCGTCGTCGAGCGCTGCACGACGATGACCGAGTATGAGGAGGGTTGGCCCTACCCGGTGGCGTTCCCGCCGGAGCGCCCGACCGTGACGTTGCCTTCGGTCATCGCGGCCCGGGGAGATCGCCAGCTCCACGTCGCCGAGACCGAGAAGTACCCGCACGTGACGTGCTTCTTCGGCGGTGGGGACGAGGCCCCCGGTTGACGGGGAGCGACGCGGGCTGGTTCCGTCGCCACGCGATGTGCCCACGTACGACCACAAGCCGGAGATGAGCGCGGCTTCGGCCGCGGCGGCGTTCGTGGACGCGTGGGAGAGCGACTCGCCGACGTTCGGGATCATCAACTTCGCCAACGCCGACATGGTCGGGCATACGGGGGTGATCCCCGCGGCGGTAGCGGCCGTTGAAGCGGTCGACGCCTGTCTCGGCGATGTGGTCCGCGCGGTCCACTCATCCGGTGGCGCCTGTGTGATCACCGCCGACCACGGCAACGCCGACCACATGCTCGAGCCCGACGGCAGCCCCAACACCGCCCATTCGCTGAACCCCGTCCCACTGATCCTCACCGTTCCGGGTGTGGCGCTGCGGGACGGCGGGGTGCTGGCGGACGTGGCGCCGACGGTCCTGGAGGTTTTGGGGATGGCGCAGCCGGCGGGTATGACGGGGCGGAGCCTGGTCGAGAGGTAGGGCGGGAGCGGGCGGTGGCGCGGCCCGGCTGGCGCTTTCAGCGCCCCCGGCCCTGGTTTGCGTGGGCCCTGTTAACGGCGCAGGGGGAGAGGAAGGGAGCGGGGCGCCATCACATCCGTTCAAAAAACCTGCATAGCACGACAATCTCGGCTGAGATGGCGAGGCCTGTCGAGCTATGCATGAAGAGCATGCGTAATACGACAGGGCTCGGGTCTGGCGCCGGTGTTGTCGTGTTATGCAGGTTCCTCGTGACACTCTCGCCACAAAGTCGCCGGTTTGGGCGTAGGAGCGGGCCGGACCGCGGGCTCCGGCGACCCGCAACCATCCCCACCCACCCTCCTTCCCTGCCGCCTTTGGCTCCCCAGCAGGCCGATCGCCGCCCAGCGCCATCGAACCGCGATCTTAGCGGCCCGCTGAATAAGACTTGATAGACAACGACGCAGATTTTTGTATAATGTAAACAGCAACATTGACTTTTCCTGTTGGAGGTTTTTGATGGCACTTATCCGCTGGGAGCCGGTCCGAGAGCTGAACACGATTCAGAGCGACATGAACCGGCTCTTCAACACATTCTTCGCTTCGCCGACCGCCGGCAACGGCGGGTCGTTCCGCCGCTGGATCCCGGCGATGGACCTGGTCGAGACGGAGGACGACTTCGTCCTGAAGGCCGATCTGCCGGGCCTGGGCGATGGCGACGTCAAGATCGAAGTGGAGGACAACGTCCTCACGATCTCTGGCGAGCGCAAGTCCGAGCGTGAGGAGGGCAAGGACGGCTACTACCGCGTCGAGCGCGCATCTGGCTCGTTCCGGCGGTCGCTGACCCTACCGGAGGGCGTCGATCCCGAGTCGGTACAGGCGAACTTTGAGCGCGGCGTGCTCGAGGTACGGATCCCGAAGCCCGAGGCGCGCAAGCCCCACAAGGTCGAGATCTCGGTCGGTGGCGAGGAGCCGAAGGCGATCGAGGGCGCGAGCGACAGCCCCGACGACATCGCCGCGTAGAACGCCCGTTCCTGAACACCGCCGGCGCCACGCCGCGCGGCGTAACGGGCTGTAGCTTCAGCTGTGAGTAGGGTCCGGGCCGATGTTTTCGGTCCGGACCCGTTGTTCTGAGTCGCTGGCACGCACGGGCACGCTTCACCTCGCCCACGGCGACGTGCGCACGCCGGCGTTCGTGCCGCTGGCCACGAGGGCGGCCGTCAAGACGGTCGAGCCGCACGAGGTGGCGGCGCTCGGCTACGAGCTCGTCCTCGGTAATACGTTCCATCTGTTCCTGACCCCGGGGCCGGAGCTGATCGAAAAGCTGGGGGGCCTGCACGAGTTCATGCGCTGGGAGCGCCCGATCATCACCGACTCCGGCGGATTTCAGGTGTTCTCGATGGGGCATGGCGGGGTGGCCGATGAGATCAAGGGTCGCGGTCGGGGCGGCGAGCGCAGCGACGGCGCAATCCTCTCGATCGACGAGGCGGGAGTGCGCTTTCGCTCCTACCTCGATGGCGCGTCGATGTTCCTGGGGCCGGAGGGCTCGATGGCCATCCAGGCGGCGCTGGCGTCGGACATCGCGCTCGTATTCGACGAGTGCACGCCGTTCCACGTCACCCGCGAGTACACGGCGCGCTCGACCGCGCGAACCCACCGCTGGCTCGATCGATGCCTGCGCTGGCACGAAGAGCACGGGCCAGGGTCGCAGGTTGTCTACGGGATCGTGCAGGGTGGCGTCGAGCAGGATTTGCGGCTCGAGTCGGCCGCCACGGTCGCGGCGAGCGCCTGCGACGGGATCGCGATCGGAGGCTCGCTCGGCCAGGACAAGGCGCAGATGCGCGAGGTGGTGGGGTGGACTACCGAGGAGCTCGAGCGGCGATCTCCGGAGCGGCCGCGGCATCTGCTCGGGATCGGCGACGTCGATGACCTCGTCGCGGGCGTGCGCCAGGGCATCGACACGTTTGACTGCGCGCTGCCGACTCGGCTTGGTCGCCACGGCGTCGCGCTCGTCCCGGACCCCGACGCCCGCTGGCGAACCGACCTCGTCAAGTCGCGCTGGCACGAATCGGTCGAGCCGATCCTCGACGGCTGCCCATGTCCCGCCTGCTCGCGCGGGTACACCCGCGCCTACCTCCACTACCTCCTCCGCGCCAGAGAGCTGACCGCGCTGCGCCTCGTAACCCTTCACAACCTGACTTTCATCGCCAAGCTGATGGGGGAGCTGCGAGCCGGTATCGAGGAGGGGCGGCTGGAGGAGGTGGCCGGGGCGGTCCGGTCGGGCTCGGCGCCGAGCTGGCGCTAGCCGCCTACTTGGTGTACTTGTTGACCAGGCTCCGCAGACTGTTGATCGCGCTCTGGGTGTCGTGGCCGACCACGGTCCGGAAGTGGACGACGTTGTTGGAGGTGCTGGTCGCGATGACCACTGCCGCCACGACCGCTGCGGCGAACACGAGCAGGAACACCAGAAACGCGACGAACGGCCGGGTCCCCCGGCGCCGACGCCACTCGTCGGGGCCCTGGACCGGGCCGCGGTATGGCGCCGGCGCCTGACGCCGGGGCGGTGCGGGGATCGGCTCGAGCTGTCTGGCGCGCGGTGGCGACGTCCGCGGGGTCACCCGCGTCGCCGCGGTCTCGTCGTCCCCGAGGACACGGGTCGCGGCGCGGCTGCCCAGGTGCGCAGTCGGGGCCGTGGCGCTCACGGGCGCGAGGCCCCGGAATCCTTTCCGCAGGCCGTCGGCGAACACCATCGCGTCGGCCGGGCGCGAGTCCGGATCCATCGCCAGGGCCATCGCCACGGCTCGGGCGAGCTCCCGCGGCACCTGAGGATTTAGGTCATCGAGAGGCGCGGGAGACTCGCGTTGCTGCTTGAGCGCCAGCTCGGAGAGGGAGGCCGCCTCGTAGGGAAGCCTGCCCGACAGCAGCTGGTAGGTGACGACTCCGAGCGAGTAGAGATCCGCGCGGGGGCCGGCCTCTTCGCCGCGGGCCTGCTCGGGGGCGAGGTATGCGGCGGTCCCGAGCACGGAGCCGACCTGAGTGATGCTCGACTGGTCGGTGGCGCGGGCGATGCCGAAGTCCGCGAGCTTCACGCTTCCCGAGTCGGCGACGAGGAGGTTCCCGGGCTTCACGTCTCGGTGCACGACGCCGTTGCGGTGCGCGTAGTCGAGGCCGCGGCACGCCTGGCTGATGATGTCGACGGTCTCGGCGACCTCGAGATGGCCGTGATCGCGGAGCAGCTCGGCGCACGATTGGCCTTGGACGTGCTCCATCACGATGAAGTGCTGGTGGTGGCTGTCATCGAACCCGAAGTCGAAGACCTGCACGATGTTGGGATGGACGAGCCGGGCCGCGGAGAGCGCCTCGCGGCGGAAGCGCGAGACGAAAGCCTCGTCGTCGGCGAGGTGCTCGGCTAGGAGCTTGATGGCGACATAGCGCTCGAGTCGCTGGTCGAACGCGAGGTGGACGGTCGCCATCCCGCCGACGCCAAGTCGGCCCTCAACCCGGTATCGCCCTGCGATCGTCGTTGCGTTCATGTGCCGTTACCACCGTTCCCGCTGTTGCCGCCAGCGCCACCTCCGCCACTGCCGTTCCCACCGCCATCGCCACCGCCGATCCCTCCACCTCCGGTGGAAGGGGTGGTGGATGAAGTACCCGGAGTCGTCGTGGTGGTTGCAGGCGTGGTGGTGGTCGTGCTCGTCGACGACGACGTGGTCGTGGTCGTCGAGGTCGACGTGCTCGTGCTGGTGGACGGCGTCGTCGTCGTGGTGGTGGTCGTCGTCGACGACGTGGTGCTCGGAGAAGTCGAGGTCGTTTCGCAGTCGCGTTGGGCGAGAATGCCGACGGTGCTCGCCCCCTGGAGGAGGTTCGCGCGGAGCGTCCGGCTGACGCCGGAGGGCAGGTTCGTCACCTCGTCGGCGAAGGACACGACGGCCCGCGTGGCGGACGCGCACTGGCCCGACTCGACGGCCGAGGAAACGGAGTCGAGCTGGCTGTTCAGGCTCGAGGACTGACTCCCCGAGAGCAGCCCAGCGCCGCCGCCGCAGGCGACTAGGAACGAGACCGCGAAGCCGAGTCCGGCGGCCAGCAGAGCGCGGGGCGCGTAGCGCATCCGCGGCCCCACTTTAGAGGCTGTCCCGGTTGCAGTCGGATTAGGCCGCTCCGTGAGCGGACTCTCATTGGCCGTACGCGAGTCGATCGGCGAGAGAATCAGGCAGGTGAGCCGCACGGATCGCGGCCGCCGCCCCGGCGATGTCGTACTCGACGCGGCGATAGATCGCGCTGTCCTGTTCGAAATCGAGCTCGAGCCACGCGGATCTGGGATCTCCGTCGCGTGGCTGGCCGACGCTGCCGGGATTGATCAGCCACTCGCCCCCGTCCAGGTCGAGCTCCTCGTCCGCGTCGCGCGTCTCGCCGGTCGCCGCAACCCCGTCCCGGCGCGAGAACGAGAGCGCCACGTGGGAGTGGCCGATCAGGCAGACCCTGTGGGGCTGGACATCCAGGCAGAGCTCGGCTTGGAGCGGTGAGAGGACGTACTCCCAGACTGGGTCCCGGGGGCTCGCGTGGTAGAGGCCGACCTCCTCGTCGAGCTTGGCCGGCTCGAGCCCTTCGAGGAATTCGCGGGTCCCGGCGCTGATCGTCCTCCGGGTCCACTCGGCGGCGAGCGCGGCCCCGCGCGAGAACTGCTCGAGCGGCAGCACTCCGCACACCCCGAGGTCGTGGTTGCCGGCCAGACAGATCGCGGCGTGCTGCTGGGCCAGCTCGACGCAGACATCCGGGTCGGCTCCGTAGCCGACGAGGTCTCCGAGGCACCAGATCTGCTCGCACGTCGACGCCTCGATCGCGTCCAGCACGGCCTCGAAGGCCTGCCGGTTGCCGTGGATGTCGGAGATGATTGCGATCCTCATCAGCGGGTCTGCCACCTACTACAGTCTCATCGGTGACTCTGCGTCGAGGAGCCAGGGTGATCGGGTCGATGGCTCTCGCGCTGGCGGTGGCGGAGGGTGGAAGGCGTGTACTTTCGCCGCGGAGCGGCACGATCGAACCGTCCCGGGTCGACCTGGGAGACTACTTCAGCTCTCAGGAAATCGATCGTGGGGCGCGGTTCGCGCGGCCTCAGTTGGCACTGGCGATCGGCCGCGCGGTCGTCGATCTAGCGGCGCTGGCGGCGATCGTGCGCCGTCCTCCCGATGTCCTGCGCCGGGGATCCGAGCGGCCGCTGCTGGCGGGCGCTGCGGTGGGTGCAGGCCTCAGCCTTGCCCTCTCGCTCCCGCCGTTGCCGATCGCGGCGATCTCCCGCCAGCGCGCGATACGCGTCGGCCTGGTCACGCAGTCGTGGCGCGGGTGGGCGGGGGATCTGCTGAAGTCGGCGGCGATCGAGACGATCCTCACGGGGTCGGCCAGCGGGGCCGTCGTGTTGGTGACGCGACGCTATCCGCGCGTGTGGTGGCTTCCGGCGGCGGCGGGCTCGGTCGCGTTCGGAGCGCTGCTCGCCGCGCTCGCCCCGGTCGTGCTCGATCCGGTGTTCAACGACTTCACCCCGCTTCCCGAGGACGAGACCCGATCCGACGTGCTCGCGCTGGCCCAGGCCGCCGGAGTGAAGGTCAGGGAGGTGTACTCGGTCGACGCCAGCCGGCGGACCACCGCGGCCAACGCCTATGTCAACGGCCTCGGCCCGACGAAGCGGGTGGTTCTGTTCGACACGCTGCTCGATCGGTACAGCCGAGACGAGGTCCGGGTCGTCGTCGCCCACGAGCTAGGCCACGTCCGCCACCGTGATGTGCCGCGCGGCGTTCTCTACGCGGCGCTGGTGGCGCCGGCCGCAGCGCTGGCGGTGCAGCACTTGAGTGGCGAGCTCTCGCCGGAGCGCGGTAACGCCGCCCAACTTCCCGCGCTGGCGCTCGCGGCGGTCGTGGTCGCGGCTCCGCTCGGCCTGATCGGCAACGGTCTGTCGCGCGCCATCGAGCGCCGCGCGGACGCGTTCTCCCTCGAGCTGGCCCAGGCGCCCGAGGCGTTCATCTCGTTCGAGCGCTCGATCGCGCTCCAGAACGTCGCCGATCTCGATCCGCCGCGATGGGTGCAGGGCGTCATCGCGACACACCCGTCGACCGCGGAGCGGATCGGGTTCGCGGTCAGTTTCCTGGACCGGGCGGCCGCGACGCCGCCCGTCGCTACTCCGGCTCGTCGCTCGGGCCGTTGAATTCGGGGAGGTTCTTGATTCCCTCGCGCGTCTGCCACTTGGAGTAGTTGTCCTGCATGGCGTCAATCAGCTCGCGCATGAACTTCGCCGAGAGATTGACCCGAGAGACGACCACGCCCGGCACTTCCTCGTCCTCCACCTCGTGGTCGACGCGCGCAAACGTGATCGTGAACTCGTAATCCGAGTGGCTGACATTCGCGAAGTTCGCGTAAACCCCCGCCATGATGTCCGGCGAGAAGTGAATGTTGATGTGGCGCTCGGGCGTGTTGGGATCGTCCATGACCGTAGTATCCCAGCATCGTGCGAATCGTCGTCGTAGCTGTGGGGAGGCTGCGGCCGCCGTTCGTCGACGATGTCCAGCATTATCGGAAGTTGCTCGCCCGCCACGCTCGCCTCGAGGTCATCGAGGTCCGAGAGGAGGACCACATCGAACGGCGGATTCCTGAGCGGGCGTTCGTGTCGCTCCTTCACCGCGACGGAGAGACGATGGACTCGGTCACCTTCAGCCGGTTCCTGGAACAACGACGACAGAGCGGCATGGACCTCGTCTTCCTGATCGGCGGGCCGTACGGCCTCGACGTGGACGACGTCAACAGCCGCTTCTCGCTCGGCGAGATGACGCTGCCGCACCAGCTGGCCCGGGTGGTCCTGCTCGAGCAGCTCTACCGAGCGCACAAGATTCTCGCCGGCGAGCCCTACCACTATTGAGTCGGCGCCTCAGCGCCGCGCACAGGTACGCTCGGCTTGTGCGCACCAATGATCTACAGACCGGGGATGTTGCCACGCAGGATCCGCTCGGGAGCCTGCGCGCCTCGGTGCGCGCCGCGGCCGCGAACGTACGCGGCGGCACCGGCGAGCTGCCGGTCGAGCCGAGGCTCGAGCGCCCGAAGCGCGAGGGGCAGGGGGACTACTCGACGAACGCGGCGATGCTGCTGGCCCCAGTGCTGGATGCGCCGCCAAGGGTGATCGCCGAACGGATCGAGGCCCAGCTGACCGACGTGCTCGGGGACGATCTCGAGCGGGCGGAGGTCGCCGGTCCCGGATTCCTGAACCTGTGGCTGTCGGATCGATGGCAGCGGGGGGCGGTGCGCGCGGTGCTCGACGCCGGCGATCGGTTCGGGTCGGGCGGGGCCGCCCACCCCGAGCGGGTGGTGCTCGAGTTCGTCTCGGCCAACCCGACGGGACCGCTGGTCGCGGCGAGCGGCAGACACGCCGCGTACGGGGACGCGCTGGCCCGGATCCTCGAATACCACGGCAACTCCGTGTTCCGCGAGTACTACTTCAACGATGCCGGGAACCAGATCCGGCTGCTCGGCGAGTCGGTGCAGGCCCGCGCGCGGGGCGAGGACGTTCCCGAGGGCGGCTACCAGGGCGAGTACGTGGCTGCGCTCGCGACCGAGATTCCCGGCGCGGCCGACGCTGACCCGGAGGACCTTGCCCGGCGGGCCGTGGAGATACTGCTCGCCCAGATCAAGGCGACGCTCGACCGCTACGGAGTGCACTTCGACAACTTCTTCAGCGAGCGGACCCTGCACGAGGGATCGCCGAGTGGGCTCGAGCGGGCGCTGGCGCTGGTGGAAGGGGCCGGGCACCTGTACCGCTCCGAAGGCGCGACGTGGCTGCGGACGACGAGCTTCGGCGATGACAAGGACCGTGTCGTGATCCGCTCCAACGGAGAGCCGACATATCTCGCGGCGGACATCGCCTACATACAGAACAAGCGCGAACGCGGCTTCGAGCGGCAACTGTTGCCGCTCGGCGCCGATCACTACGCGTACGCCGGGGAGCTCAAGGCGACGATGGCGGCGCTCGGCGGCGATCCGGAAACCGTGGAATCGCCGATCCTCCAGTTCGTGCACCTCGTCGCCGGCGATGAGGTGTTCGCGATGTCCAAGCGCCGCGGCGATTTCGTCACGTTGGATGACCTGTTGGATGCCATCGGGGTCGACGCCACTCGGTTCTTCATGCTCCAGCGCTCGCACGACCGCACGCTCGAGCTCGACGTCGAGCTCGCACGCCGTCAGTCGGCCGAGAACCCCGTGTACTACGTCCAGTACGCCCACGCCCGGATTGCGTCGATGCTCGGCCGGTTCCCGAACACCCGGATGGCCGAAGCGCTCGGCCCTGACGCCGACTGGGGTTCTGGCGAGCTGCACGTCTCCGAGCGAAACCTGATCATGAAGCTCGCCGCGCTGCCGGATGAGATCGCTGAGGCGGCCGACCGCCGAGGGCCGCACCGGATCGCGGCCTACGCGCTCGAGCTCGCGCAAGAGTTCACAGCCTTCTACAGGGACTGCCGGGTGGTCGGCGCCACGCCCGAGTCCGTCGAGTCGTTCAGGATTGCCCTGTCGGTCTGCGCGCAGCGGACGATCGCGCTGGCGCTTCGGATGCTCGGGGTCAGCGCGCCCGAGTCGATGTAGGCGCGGCCGCGCGGCGCGGGCTACTGGTGGCGGACGAGGTCGTCCTCGAGGCGCCGGGCGTCCTCCGCAGACAGCTTGGGCGCAGCCCGGGCCCGAGCCTCTGCGTCTGCTGCCGCCGCGCGTGAGCGCCGGCGCCATTTCGGCAGTGTGAACGCCAGCACGGCGACTCCTATCAGCACCAGCGCCGGCGGCAGGATGTAGACGGTCAGGTTGAAGCCGTGGGCGGGCGGACGACCGAGCACGGCCGGTCCGTACTGGCCGACGAGCGCGCGCTCGATCTGAGCTTTTGTCTCGCCCTGCGCGATCAGCGATCGGATGTAGTCGCGCTCGGCGTACGCCTGCGGCGACTCGGCGACGGCGAGCGGCTCGTGGCACGCGACGCACATCACATCGTTCTCAATGTCGGTCAACGACGCGCGTGGCTGTACGGCTCCCGCGGCAGCGGGCGCCAGGGGCAGCGTCAGCGCGAGCGCGGCCGTGAGCGTCAGAACGGCGCGTTTCACGCCGGCTCACCCCCCACCAGTCGCGACAGCGTCTGCTGGAGCCAGTTGCCGCTGAGCTGGTATCGCCGGACGGCGGCGATCCGGCCCTGCCGATCGATCACGAACGTCTCCGGAACCCCATCGATTCCCAGTGCCAGCGGCCAGTTGGCGCTGATGTCGCGTACGACCGGATAGGTGATGTGCTCCTGGCGGACGAACTGTTCGGATGCGTTGGAGGTGTCCAGGTAGGTGACGCCGAGCACGGTGCCGTTGGCGCGGGCGAGTTGGTGCTGAGCTCGCTCCAGGATCGGCGCCTCGGCCTTGCAGGGATCGCACCACGACGCGAACACGTTGACGACCACCACCTTGCCGCGGAAATCGGCGATGCTCTCGCTCCCTGACGCGCCGAGCCTGGGCAGCGCCATCCGCGCGTCGGGCACGGTCGGGCGCACCCCGCGCGCAAGGTCTGAGTCGATCGAGCCGTTCGGCCCCTGGCCCGAGACCCCGAACGCGAGCAGCGCGATCAACGCCGCCGCGACGGTCACCGCGATTGCCGGGAGCACGACTCGACGCATCGCGTCCAAGAGTAATACCGGCCCGGCCTCGCGCGCCGCGGGTTGCCGCCGTCATGCTATACGCGCCTTGGCACAGGATCCCGCCGATCTGCGCCCGACCACGCCCGAATGACGATCCCTACCGCCACAGCCGCCGTTGAGTAGCCCGGCTCCGGGCGGAGGCTTCCGCCAGCGCTGGCGCTCGCTCGGGATCGTCGTGGCGGCGCTCGGGGTCGTCGCGATCGGAGCGATCGCTGTGCTGAACCGCGGAGGACACACCCACCACACGTCGACCGCTCCGCACGGCGTGCCCCCGGTCACCCAGACGATCTCGCAGCAACCGCCGATCTGCACGGGAGCCTGCGCTCGCGGCGGGATCCACAAGATCAAGCACGTCGTGATCATCATGCAGGAGAACCGCTCCTTCGATAACTACTTCGGCACGTTCGCGGGTGCCGACGGGATCCCGATGCGGCACGGGGTGCCGACGGTGTGCGTGCCCGACCCGGCCGCCGGCAGGTGCGTGCGTCCCTATCACGACCGCTCCGATCGCGACACGGGCGGTCCTCACGCCTTCGTCAACTCGGCGACCGACATCGACGGTGGGCGGATGGACGGGTTCATCGCCCAGGCGGAGCGAGGCGGAATCTGCGCGGCGAACGACCCGACTTGCGCGCAGCGATGCCGGTCGGGGGAGGTGTCGTGCACCGACGTCATGGGCTACCACAACGCGGACGAGATCCCGAACTACTGGACCTACGCGCGGGACTTCGTCCTCCAGGACCACATGTTCGAAGCGGTCAGCTCCTGGAGCCTGCCCGCACACCTCTATGAGGTCTCGGCGTGGTCCGCCTACTGCCCCGTGCCTCGGAACCCGATGGCGTGCGTGAACGATCCCGTGAGGCCGGGGCTGCCGAAGGATTTCGGCCGGGGCCGGGCCCGCCGAGCCAGGGCCCAACGACCGGGCCCGTTCTACAACTGGACGGACCTCACCTACCTGATGCACCGCCACCATGTGAACTGGCGCTACTACGTGTTCCAGGGCGGCGAGCCCGACTGCGAAAACGCGAGGGCGATCACGTGCGGGTACGTCTCGCAGTCCGCCGGGACCCCGGGGATCTGGAATCCGCTTCCACACTTCGCCACGGTCCAAGAGGACCATCAGCTCAAGGACATCAAGCCCTTGCACTCGTTCTACAGGGCGGTCGCGCGCGACAAGCTCCCGGCGGTCAGCTGGATCGTGCCCAACGACAGGGTCTCCGAACACCCCCCAGCGCTCATCTCGAACGGTCAGACCTACGTCACGGGGCTGATCAACGCGATCATGCGCAGCCCCGACTGGTACAGCACCGCGATCTTTCTCTCCTGGGACGACTGGGGCGGCTTCTACGACAACGTGTCTCCGCCCCGCGTCGATCAGAACGGCTACGGCATCCGCGTCCCCGGTCTCGTGATCAGCCCGTACGCACGAAAGGGCTACATCGACCATCAGGTCCTGAGCAGCGACGCCTACCTGAAGTTCATCGAGGATGACTTCCTCGGCGGGCAGCGTCTGAACCCGCGCACCGACGGACGCCCGGACCCCCGTCCGGACGTACGTGAGAACGCCTCGGTCCTCGGAGACCTGCAACGGGACTTCAACTTCCATCAGAGGCCGCGGCCACCGATGATCCTCCCTACCGACCCGCCGTTCTCGTGAGGGCGCGATCGCCGAGCGCGAACTTTGGCGTTCTTGTCCCGGGGGGTGTTAGTGAAGCGCCAAAGTTCAGCCGTGGCCTCTGACTAAGGCACGCTGATCGGGATGGCGCGAGGGACGGCCCGCGCCTTGCCGACGCAGCTGGTATTCCCCGGCGCTCGTGCCCGTCCGGCCGGTGGTGCCGTGACGATCCCTTTCGGCAGCGGTGGGCCCTTCGCGATCTTGCCGTTCGGGAACTGCCGCCTGAGGATGTGGAGCTGCTGTTTCAGGGTGGCGCCGGCGGGCGCCCTCGAGACGGCTGAGGCCGACGGGGCCGACTGGACGAACACGACGCACGGCTGGGCGGAGCAGACCGACGAGGAGGTCGTGGCGGCCGGGCAGGCGACGCCGGCGCCCTGCGGTACCTGGACACTCGGGGCCAAGGCACGGGGGACAAGGGCGCGGGGGACGGGGATGCGGAAGACGGACGCGGTTCGCGCGGCGGGCGGCGTGGTCTTGAGCGTCTTCGAGCCCGCGCCGGCGACCAAGATTCCGACGATTGTCCCGACCGCGATCACGCAGATCCCAACTCTGACCGTCCGGCGCATGACCCACTCAGTATCCGCTCGATCATGCCGAGCCGCAACCCTCAGCCCGAGCCGCCGCCCGTCGTGCAGCACCACCCGTCGACCTCGGGAAACGCCGGGCGGCTCCCCGCGGGCGTGAACTGCTGGGCGATCCTCGAGACGGCGATGAGCCGAGGCGGGCCGGTGGCGTGGATGAAGATCCACTGGTCGGCGGCCGGCCAGCTCACGAGCAGCCACTGGCCGTCGGGCGAAAAGGCGACCTGGCGCAGACCCGTTCCGCTGAATATCCGGCGAACGGCGCCGCCGTGAAGGCGCAGGTCGATCAGCGTCAGATCCCGCGCTCCGAGCAGCGCGATTGTGCGTCCGTCGGGCGATAGGGCCGCGTCGAGCGCGGCGAGGCGGGGGCCGAAGGTGCGGCGGACCAGAGTCCGCCCAGCGCCGGTGTAGACGATCGCCGCGTCCCGAGTGAGCACGAGCAGTCGCTGACCGTCAGCCGACCAGGAGAGCAGCCGCGGCATCGACTGCTCCGCCAGCGCAAACTCGAGCTTGCCGGTACCGGCGTCACGGACCGCGACCGCGCCGCCGGCGGTGACGTACGCGAGCTGGTACTCGTGACCCGGCCGCCAGGCCGGCGCGACCGGAGCCACGCGCGGGGCGAGCAGGTGGTCGCCGACGCCGTCCCCGGCGATCACGCGCAGTGTCGCGCCGCTGAGATACGCGACCCGATAGCCGTTCGGTGCGTACCAGTCCGGGAACCGCACTTTGGGACGAGCGATGGCCCAGCGCGTGATGCCGCGGAGATCGACCGCGGTCAGCTGGTTCGCGCCGGCGACGGCCACGTACTCGGCGTGCGGCGACCAGGTCGCCTCGCGCCACGGGCCGAGCCGGCGTTTGGCGCCGTCGGGCGCGACGGTCCACGCACCGCCGGGGCCTGAGACGAGGATCCGTCCCGGCGCCGGCAGCGAGAACAGCGCGGCCCGGGCGTGACGGACGCCGAGGGTCTGCTCGATCCAGCGGTGGACGGCGGCGCCCGCGGGCGTCAACGCGAGCACCCCGACGAGTACGGCCACGATCGGGACGAGCGCGAACCGGACCGGCGGGCGCGACCGTGACGCCCTCGGCTGCTCCACGTAGGCCGAGTGCACTATCTCCCACGCACGCTGCTCGGCCTCGGCCTCGCCCGGGGCGCGGGCGGTTCGGAGCCGCTCGGCGGTGGCGCGGTCCCGGACGCTCATGAGAGCTCCACCTCGCGCAGGCGAGCATCCAACGCGTCGAGCCCGCGGCGCAGACGGGAGTTGACGGTGCCGCGAGGGAGCTCGAGCACCCGCGCGATCTCGCCCGGGGTGTACTCGAGCACGTAGCGGAGTACCACCACCGCCCGGTGCTCGGGCGTGAGCGTGGCGAGTGCCCGGAGCAGGTCGTCGGAGTAGCCGGCGACCTCAGGCGGGGCCGACTGCTCGGGCAGCTCTCGGTCCACCTCACGCCTGGCGGCGCGAGCGCGGGTCCAGTCGATCGCGCGATTGGCGACGATCCGGGCCAGCCACGGCGAGAACTGCCGGCGGCGGTCAAAGCGATGCAGCGTGCGGACCGCGGCCAGGAAGGATTCCTGGGCGATGTCCTCGGCTGCGGCGTGATCGTGGACGATCAGGAAGGCGGCGCGGTAGGCGCGTCGCCAGTGCCGTCGGAAGAGCTCCTCGAGGTCGGTTTCAGAGCCGGCCTGGGCCCCTCGAATCAGAGCGGCCTCGCTCCGCTGACGCCACCGTCGCGGGGCGGGCAGCGAGGGCTCCACGGCGACGCTCTCCGCAGCTGCGGGCACTGACTCAGCTTCAATCGACACGATCGATGCGCATCGTCCCTTGTACGGATGGGGCGGCGCAATAGGTCCGTCAGCCGCCGAACCCGATCAGGGCGAAGGCTCGTGCTCGAGAAGCTGCCGGAAGCGCGCCGCTACTTCCTCGGCGAATTGCCCGGGGCTCTCCTCGTCCGCGCCCGTCGCCGCAAGCGAGTCCTGCGGCCGGTCGAGCTCGTCCAGGAACGCTGTCACCACGGCCGGGTCGAACTGGTAGCCGGCTTCGCGAAGCAGTTCGCACCGTGCCACGTCCGCGCTGCGGGCCTTCCGGTAGCACCGGTCGCCCGTGATCGCCTCGAACGCGTCGCAGACGGCGACGATCCGGGCCGCGAGCGGGATCTCCTCGCCGCGCAGGCCGTCGGGATAACCGCGGCCGTCCCACCGCTCGTGGGTGGCGCGCACGATCGTGGCAACGGGTCGTAGCGCGGGGGCTGCGCTGAGGATGCGCTCGCCGAGGATCGTGTGCTGACGGATGAATTCCCACTCATCGGCCTCGAGCTCCCCGGGCTTGTCGAGGATCTGGTCGGGGATCCCGACCTTGCCGATGTCGTGCAGCTCGGCCGCCCGGGCGAGCTCGTCGATGTGCTCGGCGTCCATCCCGAGCCGTCGGCCGACCAGCACGGCGAGCCGGGCCACGCCCGTCGAGTGGTCGGGGAGGCTGGGCTGCTTGGCGTGCATGATCCGGACGAGCACGTCTCGGGTCTGCTCGCGCGCCGCGGACGGTCGCCCCTGCTTGCGGGTGTACATCCGCTGGTCTGCGAGCTGAAGAGCGTAATCCGGCGTCGTCGCCTCGTGTGGCAGCAGGACGGCGCCGCACGACGCCTGAATCGAGAACGTCTCGCCCCGATCGCGGAGCGCGCCGGCCGCCCGCGCCATGGCGTGGTGCAGCTCCCCGGGGCGCGCCGGCAGCAGCACGCAGAACTCGTCGCCCCCGAGGCGGTAGGCGGTCCCATGCGGGAAGACGGACGCGGCGAGCTTGCCGCCGAGCCGCGAGAGCAGCGCATCCCCGGCGAAGTGTCCGAACGTGTCGTTGTAGGTCTTGAAGCCGTCTAGGTCGAGCAGCATGAGGACGATGGCCTCATCGGTGCCGTTCGAGGCCCGTCCGAGCCTCTCGGTGAGGTCCGTGGCGAGCTTGCGGCGATTCCCCAGGCTCGTGAGCGGATCGGTCAGCGCCTGTTCGCGGAGCGTCTCGTGGGCGAGGATCTCGATGACCGCCGTGTGGGCGCGGTCCACCAGGCCCAGCATCAGCGCCTGCTCGTCGGCGCGGAACTCACGCGCGTGGCGGGCGACGCACAGCGCGCCCCCACGGCTCTGGGCGTTGCTCTCGGGGCCGAAGGGGAGCGCGAGCGCCCACACGCCGTCGCGCTCGAGCTGCTCGGGCTTCTGCGAGCGCAGCGCGCGGCGATTGGCCTCTTCCAGCAGGGGCGTGAAACCCGGAGGGCCGGCGGTATCGGTCAGCGGCGGCCGACTGGGGACATCGAGCGTCAGCTGGCCGGCGTCGGCGTCGAGCGCGTCGATCGATCCGTGCAGAACGATGCTTGTCAGCGCGGGCAGGTCGAGCTTCGCCGCGAAGGCGTCGCCGAGGCGGCGCACAGCCGCTTGCAGGCGCGTGCGCTCGCGCCCGACCAGCTCCAGACGGTGCTGTGCCTGGGCGATGCGGGTACTCCGGTCGCGATCGAGCAGCAGCAGCAGCGCGCTCAGGGGGAGCACCATCAGCAGGCTGAAGTGGTCGCGGCGGGCGCTGTAGGCGAGCAGCAGACCGATCGGCGCCGTGCAGACGTCGATCAGCCACACTAGCGCGACGACGCGGAGCTGTAGGCGCGGCGCAACTGCCAGCGCGGCCGCCTCCCGGATCGTCGAGGTCACGAGGTCGACGACGCACCCGGCCAGGAATGCGAGCAGATAGATCGCCGCCAGCTGAGGCGCATCGTGATGCACGCCGAGCAGGATCAGAACGGCCGCCGGTCCGAGTGCGTGCCACGCGTTCGGGATCGAGAACAGGACGTGATCGACCGACACCCGTCGCGCCGCCAGGCGGAAGAGGCTCGCGAGCACCAGCCCGGCGGCGACGAACAGCGGCACGGTCGCCGGCGGGAGCAGCAGCAGCATCGGGACGAGCATCACGTACGTCGGCACGACATAGCCGGCGCCGATCGGGAACCTGACCGAGCCGGCGACCAGCGCATACAGCGCGACCAGCATCCCCGCCAGGACGAAGTTCAGCCCGTGGCCGGCGAGATCGGGAGCGGCGAGGGGCGTGGCGACGCTCAGAAACAGAGCCGCCGCGACGGCCTCGACCAGGACCTCGCGTCGGCTCGCGCGCTGCTTGCGCGTCTCCCAGGAATCCTCCAGCAGGCGTTCGACCGGGTCGGTCGCCCGGGCGTCATCGAGCTCGCCGTGCTGCATCGAGACGCTCGTTTCGGCGTCCGGTGGCGGCGAGTCATTAGGAACGGCAACATCTGGGTGCCGTTCCTCGATCTCGTTATCGCTTCGCGTAGGGGTCGACGTAGACGTCATCGATCTGCCACGTGGAGTTGGCACCCGATGAGAACTCGAGCTGCACGTTGACCGACATGCCGTCGGGCAGGTACGAACCCAGAGCAATCGATGGGGTGGGCTCCCATGACTGGAATTGAGTGTCGCTGAGGTGACCCAGCGGGAACGCGTGGGTGTTTCCATTGGAGTCGGTCCACAGCGCCGACACCCTGAGTCCGCTGTTCCACCCGGCGCCCTGTGTGTTCAGTGCGAAGAACCGCAACGACGGGAACAGATCGCTGACGCAGATCGAGGGCGAGATCGCCGATCCGCCCGGACCGATGCTCAGCGATTGGCTGGCGCTCGCGCCGCTGACGTTCCACGGCTCACCTCCGGACGCGGCCGAAGCGTTGTTGAGCGTCCACCCCGACATGTCACCGCTCTGGAAATCCCCGCCCGGGACGAGTGAGTAGCCGTTGCCATCGCCGAACTGCGAGAAGACCGGCGACGACGGCGGTACCGGACAACTGCTGCTGTCCGCCGACGCCACTGGGGCGGCGATCAGCATCGCAAGGCCGACAAGAGCGACAGCAAGGACTCGCTTTGGCGGCCAATCCATCACATAAGGCATATAGGACCTCCCTGTCCGTCCGAACTTGGCAGAAGGAGTTCGGCAGCTGGGCCGTCTCGGCGAGACCCCTGGCTTTGCGTCCCCGCCTCGCGACGAGTTTGCCCTTGTCGACGGATGAGCTATCGGCGCGCCACAAATACACCTTTATAGGGAGGTTTGGGGAACTCGCAAAATTGGCCGGATGTGCGATGGGGTCGGCGTGCCTGATTGGACCTGTGTCCGACCTCTCGACGTAACAACCTCGGACTTGCGCGTTGCGGAGGCTGAGATGGCAGGAAGATCGGTTGGATCGCCCCACACCTTGATGGTTGCTCTGTTAGCCACGGGAGCCGTGTTGGCGGCCGGCGGCTGCGGTGGATCGGCCCCCCGACGCGGTGGCGGCCGTAGAGCGACGTCTACCGCCGGCACGACGACGCCGACGATCGTCGCCGGACCGATCCCGAGCCGCCGCAACGCGCCCACGGCATCGCCTCCAGCCCCAGCGCCCGAGGCACTCGTCACCGCCGAGACCGAGAACCGGCTGGTGGCGGTCGACTTGCGTAGCGGACGCGTGCTCCGGCGGATCGCCATGCCGTCCGACCCTCAGAACGTCGCCGCCGGGAGCGTGGCGGTCGTCGTCAGCCCGGCCGCCCGCACCGTCAGCCTCGTCAGCGCGGGATCGCTGCGCGTGGCAAAGGAGCTCCACGGGTTCGTCTCGCCGCAGATCGCGGCGATCTCGCCCGACGGGCAATACGCGTACGTGAGCGATGCCAGTGGCACGGTGACCGTCGTCCAGCTGAGCGACGCCACGATCGTCGACAGGGTCGAGGTCGGCGCCGGAGCGCATCACATGAGCTTCCGGCCCGATCAGCGTCAGCTGTGGGTGGCTCTCGGGGAGTCGGCTCGAACGATCGTCATCCTCGACACCACGGACGTCGCACACCCCCGTGTGGTGGGGGTGTTTCACCCGGGCTTTCCGGCACACGATCTGTCGTTCTCGCCCAACGGACGAACCGTGTGGATCAGCTCCGCTGACGGTCCGGACGTCTCGGTGTTCAGCTCCGGCGCCCATCGCCTGCTCTTCCGGGTGCCGGTGGGCCTGTCGCCGCAGCACATCGCGTTCGCGGGACCCTACGCGTACCTGACGAGCGGGTATGGCGGAGTGCTCGAAAAGGTGGGGGCGAGCAGCGGCCGGGTGCGGGCACGGGCCCGGTCCCCGTACGGCTCCTTCGAGCTCGATGTCGCCGACGGCTATGCGGCCACGTCGTCGCTGGTCCGCGGGACGCTCGCGATCTACAACACGAACCTGCGGCTCCTGCGCGTGATCCACGTCGCGCCCGCCGCGAGGGAGGTCGCCATCTGGGCTCAGTGAGAACGTAAGATCAGCGGTGCGTCTCGAAGCGAGCCCCGATGCACACCGAGAGGGTCACCGACACCGGATTCGAATACTGGCCCGGGGAGCCGGTGCTGGTGCACGTGATCCGGCGCGAGCGTCGCCTGTTCGTCACCGACGATGGCGTCGCGATCGCCAAAGCCGGGCATGCCCCGGGATGGCACGCCGTGGCCGAGCTCGTCGGCCGCGAGGCGGACGTGAACTTCAACGGGCGTGGCGTGCTGTCGCTGCCGGTCGTGCCGGCCGGCCCGGGCCTCGAGGCGATCGTGCAGCGGATCGGCGAGGCGTCGCTGATGTTCTACGAGGAGTTGTTGGAGCTGCAGGACTGAGTGGCGCCCGCTGTCATCGCGGTGACACGCCCGGTTCGCGCGGTTCTCGGCCGAGCTCGCCGGTGTGGAGTCCGAGCACCGCGTGCTCGCGCAGACGTTGATCAACGCCAACCCGCCGAACAACGTTGGCTTCGAGCTGTTCCGCTTTGATCGTGTGGGCGACATCGAGTCGCAGCTCGAGGGTGCAGGCTTCGGCTTTGGCCAGCAGGGCTCCGTGGCCGGGGCCTTCTACACCTTCCCGCGGCCGCCGATGCCGCCGCCGATCGCGATCACGTCGAATAAGCCGCGGTAGGGCTCGAGCTCAGGCCGGTCGCAGCTCGGCCTGCGATCGCCACACGCTTCCGGTGGGCTGGTACTCGAGCTCGCGCGCGGCGGCCGCCGCCGCGCCGGGCCCGAGCTCCCGCTCGATGATCCAGAGGGCGAGATCGAGCCCGGACGTGACGCCGCCAGCGCTCAGGACATCGCCGTCGTCGACTACGCGCGCGTCGTCGATCACGGTCGCGCCCGCTGCCCGGAGGTCGTCGATCGCGCTGTGGTGGGTGATCGCCGGCCGTCCGTCCAGCAAACCGCCCGCCGCCAGGAGCATCGCGCCCGTGCAGACGGACGCGATGATCGTGCCGCTGGCGTGCCGCGCCGCGATCGCCCGTGGCAACTCGCCACGCGAGGCCTCGGCGCGTGCACCGTGCGGGGCGCGATCGTTCCACCCGCCGCCGGGCACGATCAGCACGTCCGGGGAGTCCGAAAGGACGCCGTGGGGCACGATCCGGGTCCCGTGAGAGGCCGTGATGGTGGGGCGCTCGGTGAGCGTCACCAGACGCACGTCAAAGCGGCCGGTCGCCTGGCCGGCGCCGGCCAACAGCTCGAACGGCCCGAACACGTCGAGCTCGTCGCATCCGTCGTAGAGGACCACCTCGATATTCATGGCGCCGATCCTGACGCGATGGTCCCCCGCCCACAAGTGGCAGGAACGCCGATATTCGATAGATTCCTGCCAATGCATCGCGTCGTCGCACTGGCGCTGCCGGACGTGGTCGCGTTCGACCTCTCGATCGCGGCGCAGGTGTTCGGTCACCGCGAGGAAGAGATGTACGAGTTCCTCGTGTGTGCGCCGGCACCGGGAGCCGTCCCGACGACGACCGGGTTCGCGTTGCTCGCCGAGCACGGGATCGACGCCCTCGAGGGGGCGGGCACGGTCCTCGTGCCCGGGTTCGAAGATCCGAGGGCGCAGTTGCCCGACAGGGTGCTCGACGCGCTCCGTGCGGCCGACGAGCGCGGCGCCCGGATGGTGTCGATCTGCACCGGCGCGTTCGCGCTGGCCGCCGCCGGCGTGCTCGACGGCCGGCGGGCGACGACCCACTGGCGCGCCACGGCACTCCTCGCGAGGCGCTTCCCCGCGATCCGGGTGGAGCCGGATGTCCTCTACGTGGACGAGGGGCGGGTGCTGACTTCGGCGGGCGTCGCCGCCGGCATCGATCTGTGCCTGCACATCGTCCGTACTGACTTCGGTCAGCGAGCGGCGAACGCGATCGCGCGCCGGATCGTCGTCGCCCCGCAGCGCGAGGGTGGCCAAGCCCAGTTCCTCGAGCGGCCGGTGCCCACCGAGCCAGGTGGGAGCCTCGAAAGCACGCGCCTATGGGCGCTCGAGCACCTCGCCGAACCGCTGACCGTCGCGGAACTGGCGCGTCACGCGGGCTACAGCGAACGGACCTTCGCTCGTCGCTTTCGGGCCGAGACGGGCACGACACCGCTTCAATGGCTCATCGCGCAGCGAACGCTGAAGGCGCGCGGACTGCTCGAGGGTGGCGGGTTGTCGGTCGAGGCGGTCGCGCGGCAGTGCGGGTTCGGGAGCGCCCCGTCGCTGCGCCAGCATTTCCGGCGGGCTGTGCGGTCGACGCCGACGGCGTATCGCGCGGCGTGGACGGACGCGGCGTAGCTGTTGGTGGGCGCTAAGCCCGACGGCTTTCCGGGCCTCGTGGCGCCGGGCGGCGGTCGGCTGGGTAAACGGCGCTGGGAAGGAGGGTGGGTGAGGGCGGTTGTGGGTCGCCAGAGCCGTGGTTTGAGCTGCTCCGGGGTCCAAACCGGCCACTTTGTGCCGAGAGTCTCACGGGAAGCTGCCTGACACGACAACACCGGCGCCAGGGGCGAGCCCTGTCGTATTACGCACGCTCTTCATGCATAGCTCGACAGGCCTCGCTATTCGGGCCGGGATTGTCGTGCTGTGCAGCTTTTTGGACGGGTGCGATGGCGCCCGATTCCCTTCCATTCCCCAGCGCCGTTAAACGAGCAGCCCATCAGGCGAGGCCAAACAGGGGCACAGAAGCCAGCAGCAAGGCCCGCGTTAGCGGCGCTTGGGGGTGATCTCGAGCAGGTACGCGACCACCACGTCGTGGTCGCCGAGCTGGAGGTGGTAGGCGTCCGAATGGGCCTCGACCCGAGCGATCTGCTCGCGCTTGTCGTCGAACAGTTCGCTGAACTCGAAGAACTCGTAGTCGACCACGCGCGACTGGTAGCCCGCCTGGTCGAGCAGCTGCGCGGTGCGTTTCTCGCCGATGATCGACAGGTGCAGGAGATAGGCGGTTCCGTCGTCGGCGAGAGCCTGCGGCAGCAGGCCGACCAGATGGTCGATCAGGTTGCGCCCCCAGTAATCGAGGGGCCGGTGGGTCACGATCTGCTCGAACGGATCGACCGGCATCTGATACAGGGACGCGACGATCACGTCATATCGCTCTTCCGGTACCCACGGGTAGAGGTCCTGGGCGAGCGCGCTGACCCGATCGGCAACCCCGTTCCGAAAGGCGTTGGTGAGTGTGTTCTTGACCGCGGTCTCGTCGATGTCGATCGCGTGCACGTGGGCCGCGCCATTGCGCGCGAGCTGCACCGTCAACAGGCCGGTGCCACAGCCGATGTCGACGCAGCGCTGATGGGCGCCGATCCCCTCGCGGTACAGGTACTTCCAAACCAGGAAGCTTCCCGCCGTGGGGATGAACACTCCCGGATCACACGTGATGTCGGGGAAGTCCAGCGGAAACATGCCCCGGCCGCGGGCGTCGCTCCACGTCGGCGCCTCCCGCGACTCCAATGGGTTCGGCCGGCTTTCGTCGGGGAGCGACGCGGGCCGGACGTGGCCGGGCTTGGTGCCATCGAGCGCCGCGCGCGTGGCGGCGAGGTGACCCGGTCCGACGCCGCAGCAGCCGCCGATGATCTGGGCGCCCTCGTCTCGCCACTGCCGCGCCAGGGCCGCGTATTCGGCGCCGCCGACCCCGGTCTCGACGCGCCACCCCGCCGACGAGAGGTAGCCGAGGTTCGGGTAGACGCCGAGCGGCAGATCGGTGAAGTCGCGCAGCCACGACAACATCCCGGGGACGTGATCCGGGGGAACGCAGTTGATCGCCAGTGCGCCGACGCCCATCTCCTCGAACCGCCGGGCGGCGCGACCAAAGGCGTCGCCCTCGGGGCCGCCCCAGTGCTCGCCGTAGACGCCGCACACCCCGTGGCGGCAGCGGCGAAAGCTCAGCCACACCGGTAGGCCCGTGTCGAGCAGGGCCTCGACGGTGGCGTACGTCGAGGTCCGGACCAGCGACAACGTCTCCATCAGGATCAGGTCGGGAGGTTCCTCCTCGAACGCCCGCGCCAGAAGTCGGATCGTTTCCCGGCCATCGGGGGTGTCGACGTCGCCATTGATGCTGAAGGCGACGGCGACGTCGTCGGCCCGCCCTCCGTCGGCGGCCGCGGTGCGCGCGAGGTGAACACCGCGGCGGGCGACGTCCATCCAGTGCACGGGCCCGAGCGATTCCCACTGATGTGGGTTACCGTCGCGCAGGGCGGTCGGCAACCCCCAGGTGTTGGTCGAGATAACGTCGCAGCCGACGTCGACGTACCGTCGATGCACGGCCTTGACGTCGGACGGCGCGTCGAGGATCGCGGTCAGCCCCCACAGATGCTCTTCGACCTCAGGCCGCTCGCCGTCGGTCTCGATCAGCTCCGTCCCGATCGCGCCGTCGAGGACGACGCACTGGTCGGTCGCGATCAGCCGTTGCACGTGCGCGTAGCGACTCTCCAGCCGGTCGGCATCCAGAAGCATGGTCAGTCCCCAATCTTTCGGGTGGGTGCAGTCGACTGTCAAGGGTCAGCGGGGCTCGTTACCGTGCCGCCCCTCCCGATCTATCTGGCAAGTTAGATCTAAAGGGCAGGGATGTCGCCAGCGTGCGGCGGTATCTTCGCGGCGTGTCGGTGTCCGCCTCAGACGCTCCCTCTCCCGGCGAGCTGGGCGAGGTACTGCGGCGCGCGGGCGCGGTGTTCGCCGGCCACGACGGTCGGACGGTGCCCGTGAACTACGGGTCCGCGGCGGGCGAGCTTGCCGTGTGCGTGCGCGCCGTCGGCCTGGTCGATCGATCCGAGCTGACGAAGCTCGAGCTCGAGGCCCCATCGGCACAGTTGGGTCACCTCCTCGTCCGGCTCACGGGTCGGGTGGTGGCGGTCGGCGGCGCGCTGCAGACCGAAGACGGGTGGTGGTGCCGGACCGCCGAGGACCGCGTGATTGTGCTGTACGAGCCCGTCGCGGGTGCGCGCCTGGGCGACCGTCTCCGCAATCAGGCGCAGGTGCTGCATCACGTATCGGTCACCGCGCTCGACCTATCCCACGAGTGGGCCGCCATCGAGTTGATCGGTCGTGCGACGCCAGACCTGCTCAGGGCGCTCGGCGCCTACGGCGAGGCCGGCGATCCGCGCTTGATCGCGCCGTTCAGCGCGGGAACCGTCGAGGGCGTCGACGTGATGTGGCTGCTGGAGTCCGATCGCAGGGCCCTGGCCGTCGTGGCGCGGGCGGACGCCGCCCGTCTCTGGCGCGCGCTCGAGGACGCCGGACGCCCGTTCGGGATCAGCTGCGTCGGGTACGAGGCGGCCCGGCGGTATGCGTTGCTGGAGCGCTCCGCGGCGGCTTGAAGCCGCTCGGGCCCGGCCGCTCGAACATATAATTCCGCTCGCCGGTGACCGCCCGCGAGGGACCCGATGAGCAGCCGGATGTCCGGTCGCTGGGGCGCGTCCGCGACGAGTTGCTCCAGCTCGAACGCGAGATCGTCGAGTTGCAGTACGTGCGCCGGGCAGATGCTCTGGAGCGCGTCCGCGACGCCGTCCGGCGGCTAAGCGAGGTCGGATCGCCTGCCGGGATTCTCGACCGTGCCGCCGACGAGCTCGGCGTCGGATCGCAGTTCGACCGCGTCCTCATCGGGGAGGTCGCCGACGGTCTCCTCCGACCCCGCGCGATCTGGGCGCGCGAGAACCGCCCCGCGGCCGAGTTGGTGCTCACGCAGCTGCAGCGCGCGCCAATCAGGCTCGAGTATCCGCTGATCGAGGAGGAAGTCGTTCGTCGTCAGGACGCGGAGATCGTCGCCATCGCTTCGGCGGGTAGGCGCACGCCGAAGCGCATGCTCGAAGTGCTCGGCTGGGAGACCTACGTCGTGGCGGCGCTTACGGCCGACGGCAAGACGATCGGGCTGCTCCACGCCGATGCCCAGAGCGATCGACGCGTGCTCGACGAGCTCGATCGAGAGGTGGCGGCCCTCTACAGCGAGGGCCTGGCGGGCCTGTTCGAGCGCGCCGTATTGCGCGAGACGCTCCAACGTCATCGCGATGAGCTGCGGTCCGCGATCCAGTGGATGAGCGCCCGCCTGGGCCGGCTGACATCGGACGCCGCTGTCGAGGGCGGGAGCATGGCGGCCGGCGTTCCCAGCTTCGCGGCGGTCGATGCGCTCACGCCGCGCGAGCTCGACGTCCTGCGGCTGATGGCGAGGGGCAAGACCAACGGAGCCATCGCGACTGCGCTAGTCGTCCGCGAGGGAACCGTGAAGTACCACGTCAAGAACATCCTGCGAAAGCTGGGCGCCACGAGCCGCGCCGACGCCGTTGCCCGCTACGTCCGGGCCAGCGAGGCCGCGCGGTGACCGCGGCCGACGGCAGCCCCGAGCTGTTCTCCGGGCCGCTCGGCGTGCAGCTGCACCGTCGTCTTCAGCGGGCGATGGCGGAGGCGCAGGAGCTGCTGGGGATCGACCCGGGGCCGGCGCCGCCCGATGAGCTGAGCCGCCTGCGCGCCCTCATCGCGGCGCTCGGCGAGCACCCATCGATCGCCGCAGCGCAGGCCGCCCTGCGCGCCCACGAAGCGGGGCTCGAGCGGCTGCGCCAGCGCTTTGAACGACGGTCCGAGGCGCTCGCGCGCGTGCAGGGGGTCCTCACGGGGCTGCGGGAGGTGACCTCGCCCGGGGCGATGCTCGCGCGCGCGCCGATGACATTGTGCGCCGGGTCGAGGTTCACCCGCGCGATCCTGAGCGTGGTCCGCGACGCGAGGATGGTCCCCGAGGCCGCTCACTTCGTGGGCGACGCGCAGGCGGCCGTGGCGGTGCTCGCGGAGCTCCAGGCGAATCCGGTGGTGCTCGAGCACCCGCTGATCGAGAACGAGTTGCTGAGACGACGGCGGGCAACGATCGTGCTCGACGCGGCCGTCCATCCGCGCGTCGACCGCCGGACCGCGGAGCTGATGCGGTGGCGCTCGTATGCTGCTGCGCCGCTCGTGGTCGGGGCCAACGTGATCGGTGTGGTCCATGCGGATCGGGGACCGGAGCTGCAGCTCGACGTGCTCGACCGCGATGTGCTCTGGGAATTCGCCACCGGGTTGGCTCAGTCGTACGAAAGCGCGAGCCTGCGGCGCACGCTCCGGCGGGAGCGCGAACAGATGCGCGAGTTCCTCGAGTGGTGCGGCGCTCGCTCAGGTGCGCTGACCGACGCTCCGATCACGCTGGCCCCGAGCGAGCCGGCGCCGCTGCCCGGGGGCGCGCCGAACGACGCCGACGGCGTCGGGGAGCCCCTCGCCGGCGCTGGTGCGGCCGCCGGCCGGGACGATCGCGTCGTGTTCGCGGGGCTGCTCACGCGGCGGGAGCTCGACGTCCTGCGGCTGCTGGCCGAAGGGAGCACGAACCGGGCCATCGCCGACGAGCTCGTCCTTTCCGAGGCAACCGTCAAGTTCCACGTCAACAGCATCCTGCGCAAGCTGCATGCCGCCAACCGTGCCGAGGCAGTGGCCCGTTACCTAGCGCTCCTCGGCATGTCCGCGCCGTAGGCCCTTATGCTGCCGAGCCACCGATGATCGGTGACATCCTTTGGACGCCGCCCGCCGACCTGCGCGAGAGCACGGAAGTCGGCCGTTTCATGAACTGGCTGGGAGCCGAGCGCGGTCGCGACTTCGACTCCTACGACGAGCTGTGGCGCTGGTCGGTAGGCGATCTCGAGGGGTTCTGGTCGTCGGTGTGGGAGTTCTACGGGCTGCGGGCGCACGCCCCGTACGAGCGCGTGCTCGGGCCGCGCTCGATGCCCGGCGCGAAATGGTTCCCTGGGTCCCGGCTCAATTACGCAGAGCACATGGTCGGCCACGATGGCGATGAGGACCGCGTCGCCGTGGTCGCGCAGTCGCAGACGAGGCCCCCGCGCGAGCTCACATTCGGAGAGCTCCGCGATCAGGTCGCGCGGGCAAGGGTGGGGCTGCAGCGGCTCGGCGTCGGTCCCGGCGATCGCGTCGTCGCGTACCTGCCGAACATTCCCGAGACGCTGGTCGCGTTCATCGCCACCGCGAGCCTCGGCGCCGTGTGGGCGACCTGTGCCCCGGAGTTCGGCGCCCGGAGCGTGGTTGCGCGGTTCGCCCAGATCGAGCCGCGGGTCCTGCTCACCGTGGGCGGTTACGGCTACCGCGACCGCTACGTCGACCGGCGTCCGGAGGTGGCGGCGATCCGGGATGGACTGCCGACGCTCGAGCAGGTCGTGTGGGTTCCCTACGGCCGCGCCGAGGTCCCGGACGCGACCACCTGGGACACGCTGGTGGCGCAGGACGGCCCGCTCGCGTTCGATCCAGTCCCGTTCGACCACCCGCTCTACGTGCTGTTCTCCTCGGGGACGACCGGACTGCCGAAGGCGATCGTGCACGGCCACGGCGGCCAGCTGATCGAGCACCACAAGAACCAGGGGCTGGGGTGGGACCTGAAGCCGGGAGGCCGGCTGCAGTGGTTCTCGACGACGGCGTGGATGATGTGGAACGCGCTCGTCTCCGCACTGCTGCTGCGCGCCTCGATCGTGATGCTCGACGGGGACCCCGCGTGGCCGGATCTACTCCAGCAGTGGCGGGTCGCGGAGGAGACGCAGCCGTCGGTGATGGGTGTCAGCCCGGCGTACTTGATGGGGTGCCGGAAGGCGGGGGTGGAGTTCGGCCGCGAGTGCGAACTGCACGCCATCCGCGCCCTGTGCACGGCCGGTTCTCCGCTCCCCGCCGACGGCTACACGTATGCCTATGAGCAGCTCGGCTCCGAGGTCGTGCTGATCAACGGCTCGGGCGGCACGGACGTGTGCACGGGGATCGTGTCCGGCTCGTTCGCTCAGCCGGTGTACGAGGGCGAGATCTCGGGACCGTGCCTGGGAGTCGACGTCCGGGCCTTCGACGCCCACGGCAACGAGGTGATCGGCGAGCTCGGCGAGCTAGTGATCACCAAGCCGATGCCCTCGATGCCGGTCGGGCTGTGGAACGACCGCGACGGCTCGCGCTACCGCGACGCTTACTTCAGCCGCTATCCCGGGGTCTGGCGCCAGGGCGACTGGATCAAGTTCACCGAGCGGGGCAGCTGCGTGATCACCGGTCGCTCCGACGCGACCCTTAACCGGGGCGGCGTCCGGCTGGGAACCGGTGAGTTCTATGCGGTCGTCGAGGAGCTGCCGGAGGTGCTCGACTCGCTCGTCGTGCACCTGGAGGACGATGGCGGCGGCAGCGGCGAGCTGCTGCTGTTCGTCGTGCCCGCGGCCGGGACCTCGCTCGACGATGTGCTGCGGGCGCGGATCTGCGGCGCGCTCCGCACGGAGCTCTCGCCGCGCCACGTGCCCGACGCGATCGTCGCGGTGCCCGCGATCCCGCGAACGCTGACCGCCAAGAAGCTCGAGCTCCCGGTCAAGCAGATCCTGGTGGGGACGCCGCCGGAGGAGGTCGCCAGCCGCGATGCGCTCGCCCAGCCCGACGCTCTCGATGCGTTCGTGGCCTACGCGGCAACGCGCGAGCAGACCGCGGCCTAGACGCTGGCGCGGTGGTCAACGACGCGGACCGCCTTGCCCTCGCTGCGAGGAATGGTTCCCGGTTCGACGAGCGAGACCGTGATCCGCAGACCCGTGTGCTCCCGCAGCAGCTCCGCGAGCCGCGCGGCCAGCGCCTCACGGTCGCTCACGCCATCCTCCGGTTCGCACTCGACGGTGAGCTCGTCGAGCGGACCGTCGCGCTCGACGATCAGGCGGTAGTGGGGGGCGGTGCCCGCGGCGCTCAGCAGCAGCTCCTCCACCTGCGTGGGATAGACGTTGACCCCGCGGACGATCAGCATGTCGTCGTAGCGGCCGCGCAACCCGATCAGCCGGACCGTCGTCCTCCCGCACTCGCACGGTTCCACGAGCACGGTGCCGATGTCGCGGGTCCGGTAGCGCAGCAGCGGCAACGCCTCCTTCGTCAGCGTCGTGAACACGAGCTCTCCCTCGGTCCCCGGCGCGAGCGGGCGTCCGTCGTCGGGATCGATCACCTCGACGATGAAGTGATCCTCGTTGACGTGCATCCCCCGTCGAGCCACCAGGCACTCCGCGGCGACGCCCGGTCCGCACATCTCCGATAGCCCGTAGAAGTTGATCGCCGAGAGTCCCAGCGCGCGCTCGATCTCGGTCCGCAGCTCCTCCGTCCACGGCTCGCCTCCGAACAGGCCCAGCTCCAGCCGCGTCTCGCCCCCACCGGCGTCGGCGAGCGCCTGCGCGATCACCAGCGCGTATGACGGCGTCGCGACCAGGACCTGGGCACCGAAATCCCGTAGGAGCATCGCCTGGCGAGCCGTGAGCCCGCCGGAGGCGGGCACGACCGTCGCCCCGATCCGCTCTCCGCCCTGGTGGAAGCCGAGACCTCCGGTGAACAATCCATAGCCGTTGGAGTTGTGGATCACCATCCCCGGCCGCACGCCCGCCATCGTCATGCACCGCGCCATCAGCTCGGTCCAGACCTCGAGGTCGGAGCGCGTGTAGCCGACGACGGTCGGCTTGCCGTGCGTTCCGCTCGAGGCCTGGACGCGGACGAGCTCCTTCCTGGGCACGGCGAGCAGGCCGAATGGGTAGTGGTCGATGAGGTCGTCCTTGGTCGCGAACGGGATCCGACCGAGTTCGCCGAGCCCCTCAATGTCATCGGGCGCCGCGATTCCCGCGCGCGCGAGTCGCTCGGCACCCACCGGCTGGCTTCGCAGCACCCGTCCGATCGTCGCCCGCAGTCGCTCGAGCTGGAGCGCCTCGAGCTGCTCCCGAGGGAGTGTCTCGGCGCTGTCCCAGATCCGCGGCTCAGAGCGTGCGCTCGTGGGCATTCCAGTGCTGCTCGAGGTTGCGCACGAGCGCCGGGCTCAGATGGCAGTAGGCCTGCTCCCGGGCGTACGTTGCCATGTACTCGCGGAACAGATCGAGCGGTTCCTCGCCGACTCGCATCGCGCTTCGGTTCGCGGTCGCGTTGATCAGACCGGAGCTCGTGAGCGCGTCGATCCGATCCTCAAGGGCGCGATCGATCTCCGCCGGTTCGACAACCTCGTCGCACAACAAATCCGCGTCGGCGTTCCCGGCGGTCCATTCGCGGCCCGAGAGGATCGCCTGGCGCGCAGCCCGGTCGCCGACGAAGCGGGGCAGACGGAGGTTGGACGCGCCGGGGATGATCCCTTCCTTGCGGGCGGGCAGGTACAGGCGCGATCCGCGCGTCGCGATCACGTGGTCGACGACGTGCAACAGCTGGCAGTGGCCGCCGATCGCGAACCGCTCGACGGCCGCGATCCACAGCTTTTCGTTCGTGGCGTCGCCGGCGCGTGCCGTCTCGTCGTCACCGGCGCGGATCCCGCGATAGATCTTGTGGACATACCCAAGGTCGCGGATCAGATAGAAGAGGAAATCGATCCGGCCGTAGTACAGGTGGGTGAGGTTGATGCCCGAGCCGAACACGCGCTCTCCGCTATACGGCCGCCGGTCGACGACGGCCCCGCGGAGCACTCCGACCTCGATCGCCGGGTCGAGGAGGATCAGGTCGACTCCAGACTCCGTCGGGCCAAGCGTCACACCGTCCTCGGCGTTGAGATGCCTGGGGTTGCTCAACTCGAGGATGCCGGCCCGGCCGCGGCGGGTCACGCGCACTGGGCCGAGGTCGGCCTCGCCGGTCGCGAGGAGCTCGTCGAGGCGCTCGAGCGCGTCGGCGGTGGGTTCGAGCATCGAGCCGAGCAGGTGAGGGCCCGTGCGCGGGGAGCCGAGGATGTGCGCGAGGAGGACGCCCTGAGCGAGCTCGAGGTGCTCCTTGTCGGCGAGCGTCCTTCCTCGCTCCGCCTCCATCTCGCTGCGGGTCGGCGTCAGGCCGGGTACGCGCTCCGCCGCCTCGTAAACGAGCTCCTCGATCCGTACCGACTTCGTGCAGCCGGAGGTGAGCGCGTCGTAGAGCTCGACCACGTGTCTGCGGAGGTAGCGTTCACGGGCGACGGTGAGGGCCTCGAGGATCGTCGTCCACGCCAGCTGCTCGGCATCGGTTCGCTGCGGCCGCGGTGGCAGGAGCGCGCTGAGCGCGAGGCCACGGGTCAGAAACGTGCTGACCTTCCGGCTGGCAGGGCCGACCGGGCCCTCGGTCACGGGCGCCGAGCCGATCCATACGCGGGCGTCAGCGGCGGACAGTCCGGCCCGTTGGAGGACGTCGAGTTCGATCTCCTGGGCGGCGATGGTCGGGGGCACTATCGGTATGTAGGGTTCGCTCGATGGCTGGTTTGATGGCCGGGAAGGCCGGGCTCGTGACGGGCGCGGCGAGCGGGATCGGGCGCGCCTGTGCCGTCCGGTTCGCGCGCGAGGGCGCGGCGGTGATCGTCGCAGACCTGGAGTCGGCCCGGGCGGGCGGGGAGGAGACTGTCCGGGAGATTGTCGAGGCCGGCGGCGAGGCCGGGTTCTTCCCGGCGGACGTCTCGGGCTCGGCCGACAACCGCGCGTTGGTGGCGCACGTCGTCGAGCGCTACGGGCGCCTCGACTTCGCCCACAACAATGCCGGGATCGGCGTCCACGAGCTGCTGCACGAAACCTCGGAGGAGGACTTCGATCGGGTGATCGCCGTCAACCTGCGGGGCACATTCCTGGGCATGAAGTACCAGATCGTGCAGATGCTTCAGAACGAGCTGCCTGCCCGCGGCGCGATCGTCAACACTTCGTCCAACGCCGGCCTGCGGGCGGTCACGCTCCTCAGTGCCTACACCGCCAGCAAGCACGGCATCCTTGGACTGACGAAGAACGCGGCGGTCGAATACGCGAACGACGGGATCCGCGTGAACGCGGTCTGCCCGGGGGCGATCATGACGCCGCTCATGTCGGGGCAGCCACCCGAGCGCCAGAGCGAGATTCTCGCCCCGCAGGCGATGACTCGGTTCGGCGAACCCGATGAGGTGGCCGCGGCGGTCGTCTGGCTGTGCTCGGCGGAGGCGTCGTTCGTGACCGGGGTGGCGCTGCCCGTCGACGCGGGGTCGGTCGCATGGGTCTCGGCACATCGGAGCTGACTGATTACCATAGGCGCGCCGTGGCTTCATCGCCTGCATCGGGTGCGTCGTCCAACGGGGTGATTCGCGAGCCGGAGCGCTGGCAGGTTCGGGGCGCAAACGTCTCCAGCCGTCTGGAGTCGTGGTCGGAGATTCTCGAGACCACCCATCTGGCATTCGACGTCCACCCAACCTCTCGGACTCCGGACGATTTCCGGGGCGCGGTGACGCGACGCTCGATCGGCGACCTCGTCCTCGTGGACTGCGCGGCCTCTCCGTTTCTCGGTCACCGCAGCCGCGCGTTGATGGGCGGGTGCCGTACGGACGCGCAGCCGGAGGACATCCTCGGGTTCCAGTTCGTGTGCAAGGGCGTCGAGCTCGTGCGCGAGGGCAGTCGGTCGGTGGTGTTGAGGGCCGGGGACGTCGTCCTGTGGGACGGCCTGCAGCCGACGGACGTCGAGATCGTCGAGTCTTTCTACAAGCGGACGCTGCTGTTCCCACGCGAGCGCGCGCTCGCGGTGTGCCCCCGGCTCGCCGACGTCCGCGCGATGCCCGCGCTCGACCGCAGTGGGCCGGCGCGACTGCTCGTCCGCTACGTCAATGCCCTCGTGGCCGAGTTTCCGGGGCTCGAGGCGGCCGCGCGCACGTCGGCCGCGGATGCCGCGCTGGAGCTGCTCCGCGCCGCGGTCGAGCCGAACCTGCCCACGAGTCGCTCGGCCACGCGTGAGGCGATGCGCGCCGAGATCCGCCGATACATACGCACCCACATGCAGGACCCCACGCTCGATCCCGCGTCGATCGCCCGCGCGTATTCGATCTCGGTGCGCGCGCTGCACGCCCTGTTCCAGGACGCCGACGCCTCCGTGGCAGGCCTCGTACGACGCGAGCGGCTCGCGCGCTGCGCCGAGGACCTTCAGCGACCCAACGCGGGCTCGGTCACCGAGATCGCTTTCAGGTGGGGGTTCTGCGACGCCGCGCATTTCTCGCGTGTGTTCAAGCGTGAGTTCGGCGCCACCCCCAGCGAGATACGGCGT
This sequence comes from uncultured Solirubrobacterales bacterium, assembly GCA_963810015.1. Lineage (GTDB taxonomy): Bacteria > Actinomycetota > Thermoleophilia > Solirubrobacterales > Solirubrobacteraceae > Palsa-465. The sequence continues at coordinate 214,106 of CAWEMC010000015.1, read as the reverse complement.
GCGGCGCTGATCCGAGCCGCGTCTGACCCGGGGCACTGCTCAGAGCCGTTCGAGCAGATCGCCCACACCATCTAGCACGGCGTCGGGGCGCTGGCGCGCGGGGATGCGCCCGATGTCGATTGGACCGGTGATGCCGGTCCGGACCAGCACCGTCCGCGAGCCTCCGAGTCGGCCGAGCGCGATGTCCATCCCGAGGTCGTCCCCGATCACCGCCAGTTCGCGGGTCGGGAGCCCGAGCCGCGAGCTGATCTCGGCCACCGCCGCGCGCGATGGCTTGCCCACGATCCTCGGTCGCGTGGCGCCGGCCTTCGCGATCGCGGCGGTCACCATCGCGCCACGGCTGATGATCGGCCCGTTCGCTCCCGCGTACGCGCGGGCGTAGGAGCCGGTGAGCAGCGGCGCGCCACGGATGACGGCGCGCGCTGCCCGCTCGAGCGCGGCCATCTCGACCTCATCGATGTGCGCCACGAACACGACCTCGGCCTCCTCGCCCCGCGCCAGCGGGATCCCGGCGCTCGCGAACCGCTCGCGGATGACCTCCGTGCAGAACAGGAGCACGGGTCGCCCGGGACGGCGACGGCGCAGGTAGGAGATCGCGCTCTCGACGGGCGTCAGAAGCTCGTGGTCGGCCACCGGCAGGCCGTCCTCGCGCAGCCCGCGGGCGATCGCCTCAGAGCCCATGTGGCTGCCGTTCGTGAAGAGCACCAGCGGGCGCTCCGAGGCGCGGATGCGCTCGAGCACCTCGAGTGCGCCCGGCTGAGGGTGACCGCGTCCGTCGGGACCGCGCTGGACGAGCGTCCCGTCGACGTCGAATACGAAGCCGCCCACGTCGTCGAGTCGCAGGCCGTCAGCCGCCACGGGTCCACACCACCCGATCGGTGTCCTTGACGAGCTCGAAGTGCAAGACCGATGGGCGTGCCGCGAGCTCCTTGAGGAGGGTGACGACGGGGGCCCGCGACCCACGGGGGGTCGCGGCGGCGGCGGTCGCCGTGCCGCGCGCCCGGACCATCGCGTCGACCTGCTCGGCTGGCATGGTCAGGCGGAGCAGGAGGTCCTCCTCGGAGATGCGGTGACCGAAGCGCTCGCGTGCGCCCTCGAGCGTGATCGGCTCCAGGGCGTCGAGCTTCGCCGCCTGGGGTCGCGACAAGACGCGCGAGGCGATCTCGGGGTCCACCGGGGCCGGCGGCTCGCCGTAGTGGCCGAGGAAGTAGCGGACAGTCTCGTCGGAGACATTGACCCACCGGTCGCCGTCGATCACGTTGCGTGCCGCCTGGCTTGCCACGAACTGCGAGACCGGCGTGACCAGGATCGGGTAGCCCATCTCGGCCCGGACGCGGGTCACCTCGTCCAGCACCGCGGCGAACAGCTCGGGGCGGTGGAGCTCCTCGAGCATCCGGCGCGTCGTGCTGACCATCCCGCCGGGTAGTTGATGCCGGTAGTAGGCGACGTCGAACTCCTGCGGGGTCCCCGCCGGCAGCCCCTTCGCCCGGGCCAGCCCGTCGAAGTGTTCGGAGACGACGGCCTGTGCATCGAGGTCGAGCGGATGGTCGTAGCCCGCCGCCTCGAGATTACGCGCCGTGCTGATCGCCTCGGGTTGTGAGGTACCGCGCGAGAGGGCGCCCGATGCGGTGTGGAGCACCTGGAACCCGGCTCTGACGCCCTCGACGTAGACCAGCGGCGCGAGGCCGATCGTGCAGTGGCTGTGCAGCTCCACCGTGCGCTCGCCGGCGGCGGCGATGAAATGTGGCGCCAGCTCCCGGACGGCGTCGGGGGTGAGCAGGCCCCCGGGGTCCTTGAGGTAGAGGCGATCCATTTCCACGCAGGGGGACAGCGCCGCGGCGCGCTGTGCGTAGTAGTCGTGCGTGTGCACGGCGCTGATCGAGTACGTGAGGCCGATCACCACCTCCTCGATCCCCGCCGCGCGGGCCATCGCAGCGAGCCGGGTGAGGCGCGCCGGGTCGTTCGACGGGTCGGCGATCTGGAGACGGCGGATCCCGTTGCGGGCGACGAGGCGAAACGACAGGTCGATCACGTCGGGCGCGGCCGGCACCCAGGAGATGAAGCGCATCCCAGTCGTGATCATGCTGAGGAGCGTGCCCGGCATCGCCGCGCTCATCAGCCTGATCCGCTCCCACGGGTCCTCCTGGTGGAAGCGCACCGATACGGCCATGTGCGTGCTCGACGTGAAATCGAGCGCGTGGTAGCCGACCCGGTCCATCGTCGGGGCGATCGCCAGGACGTCCGGCGTCGTCAGGCCCGTCGCACTCCACAGGCTCTGGTTGCCGTCACGGGTGCTCGTGTCGACGAAATCGACGAACCGGGGCGGCGTTGCGGAACTGAGGCGGTTCACGCCGGCGCCACCCGAAACAGCGGCTGGCCCTCCTCGACGAACTGGCCGTTTTCCTCGCACACCTCAGCCACGATTCCCGTCACGCCCGCGGCGACCGAGTTCATCATCTTCATCACCTCGATGATGCACACCGTGGTGTCGGGCCCGACGCGGCTTCCGACCTCGACGAACGGCGGCTGACCGGGTCCCTCCGCGAGGAAGAAGGTGCCGAGCATCGGGGCCTCGATCGTCACCAGCCGCTCGTCCTGCACCTGTGGTTGCTCGGGGTGCAGGGGGGCGGCCGGCTCGGCCGGCTCGGCCGGCTCGGCTGGCTCGGCTGGCTCGGCTGGCGCCCAGCGCCGTCCTTGCGGACGTGCAGCGAGAACCCCTCGGTTTCGATCCGTACCTCCTGCGGCGAGGACTCATCGATGATCCGCAGGATCTCGCGGACGTCTTCGTCGCTCAGAGCCATTGGGATCTCAGGTGTCGCCTCGCGTGCGATCGGCTCCGAAGGCGCTCATCACGAGCGCGATCGCGGAGGTCGGCTGGGACTCCCGGCGCTTCTCGGCCAGGCCCGTGACGGGTCGGGACTGCACGATGAACAGTGTGCCGTCGTGAGCGATCGCCCACTCGATGTCCTGGTGAGAGCCGAAGTGGCGCTGCACCTCGCGCGCGACGTCGACGAGCGCACTCAGGTGGTCGTCGTCGAGGCACCGCGCGGCCCGTCGCTCGCCGGTGATCTCGGTGCGGAGCGTGCCGCGACCCGCCGGATGGGGCCCGTACTCGACGGCCTTGTCGCCCAGGCGCTCGCGCACGAGCTCGCCTGTGACCTTGCTGACGAGCAGATCGTCGGGCGTCACCTCGCCGGCCACGACGGCCTGCCCGAGGCCCCAGCTGGCGTTGATCGCGACCATGCTGGGGTCGCCGCTGACCGGATTGCAGGTGAACATCACGCCGGAGACCGCGGCGTCGACCATCACCTGTACGGCGACGCCCATCGCCGGATCCTTGGCGCCGAGCCGCTCCCGGTAGCTGACCGCCGGCGGGCCGTAGAGGCTCGCCCAGCAGCTCCGGACGGCGTCGCACACGCCGTCCGCGCCACGGACCCACAGCTTCGTCTCCTGCAGGCCGGCGAACGTCGCCTCGGCGGTGTCCTCGCCGATCGCGCTCGACCGCACCGCGACCGGGGGCTCGGCTTTACCGTGCGCTTTCGCCAGCTCGTCGTACCGCTCGGCGATCTCGTCGCCGACCGCCGCCGGAACCTGTGCGCCCTCGATCGCCTCGGACGTGGGGTCCTCGATTCCCGCCTGCCGCAGCGCCGCTCGGTATGCCTCGGCCGAGATCGCGAATCCAGGCGGCACCGGGATCTTGGCCGTGAGCAGCTCGCCGAGGCTCGCGCTCTTGCCGCCGAACGACGACTCATCGGCGCGGTCAAGCTCGTCGAGTCGCCGCGTGTACGGCATCGCCGCGGACTACTCCCTGGAGTCGAGCAGCGTCACGACGCCCTCGGTCCCGTCGACCCGGATCCGCTGCCCGGTGCGGATCTCGGAGGTTGCCCGGCCGGTGCCGACGACGGCGGGCAGACCGTACTCGCGAGACACGATCGCGGCGTGCGACATCACGCCTCCGACATCGGTGACGGTCGCCTTGATCTTCGAGAAGATCGGCGCCCACGCCGGCGAGGTGCTCCCGCAGACCAGAATCTCGTCGTCGCGCACGTCGGAGATCTCGTTGACGGATCTGACCACGCGCGCGATCCCCTCGACGATCCCGGGCGCCGCGGCTGCGCCGCGCAACTCGTCGCCGCCGTCCTGCTGGCGCGCCCACTCCTGGACGCGCTCGGTCGTGACGCCCCAGAGCATGATCGTCATCGGGTCGGTGACGGCCTCGGGGGTGACGCCGAGCGCGGGCGGGGGCGTCCACTCGTCGAACTTCTCGAGGACCTCCTTGCGCCGGGCGACGATCGGTGGCCAGTGCTTTGGCCCCAGCGCCACGCCCCCGGTGGCCCACGTGAGCACCAACTCGTCGAGTGCCGAGGCGACCTCGTGGCGAGTGAGGTGGAACAGGTCCTCGGCGTCGTCCAGGAAGCCGCCCTCGGCCAGGAGCGCTCCGAACCCGCGGATCTTGTTCCACCACCTCGTCAGGAACCAGTAGTCGCAGAAGAACTTGTGCTCCTCGACGTACGGGAACACGGTGCGCGACAGCGCCAACAGCTCGTTGAACGGCTGGCGCGCTTGCTCATCGAGCAGCTCGCCGTACTCCTCCGCGAGCCGCTCGCGCTCGGCCTGGATCTCCTCGGTGGGACGCTCGATCTGGGCGCCCGACTTGATCGCGTTCACGTACCCGATCAGCGACGCGTACGGGATGCTCGGGTCGTCGAGCCAGCTGCCGTAGTAGTGGTAGAGACCGTCGCCAGTCGCCATGTTGAACCATGGATCCTTGACGTCCTCGAGCTCCGCGAGCCAGCTGCGCCCGGCCGCGCTCGTTGCCAGCTCGGCATCCACATCTTCCGGCGGGCGATCCTGCACGAAGGCACCGTCGACGCCGGTGTCGATCGCCAGCTGGGCCAGTCGACGGAGCTCCGCATCGGGCCTGAACAGCAGGACGTCGATCCCGGCGACCATCTGCGCGATGTGCTGGTCGGGAATGTCCGGGAGGTTCCCCTTGCAGAACTCCGCGAACGTCCCGTACGCGCCGTACCCGAGGAGCAGGAACTCGAAGTGGTGCTGCCACATGAGGTCGCCGAGCCGAAGAACCCGGCCGTACGCGGTGAGCACCTCGTAGAAGGCGGTGTTGCGATCCTCGTCGAACGCCACCTCGTCGGGCTCGTACTCCGGCAAATCCGGAACGCGAAGCTCGTCGAGCTCGCGGATCAGCGCCTCCATCTTCTCCCGCCACTTGCCGTACAGCTCGCTCCAGTTCGCGTAGTAGTAGCCCGCCCGCTTCTGAAAGAACTCGGCGCGCTCCGCGATCTTGGCCGGGTCGGTGACCGGGTTTCCCGAGATGTATACGTAGCCGTTGACGATCCGGTAGTCGATGCCCATCGCCGGCGGCACCGCGAAGACCCTGTTCTGCCATGACCCGACCGCCTGGTAGGGGGCGTCGATGCAGATCACGTCGAACGCGGGCATCGGAACCGGGAAGTGCATCGAGTTCCAGAACCAGAACCGGTGCTCGTCGCTGTCGCGCCGCCGCTCGTCGAACAGCGCGTAGTACGGATACATCTCCTCCCAGCCCTCGCAGCCCGCGGGCGTCTCGATCGAGAACGGACTGGGAAAAGCGCCGAGTGCAGGCGTCGTGCTCACAATGGAACCTCCCTCGCGGTTGGGGCCGCCTCCCCACGGCCCAGTGTCGCTTATAGGGGCGCTCCGTACCTAAGTCAATACCCCTTGCCGCTCCGCGCAGGTCAGCTTGCGAACCGGTGCTCGATCGACCGCAAGCCACTGGGGCGAGTCGAACGGTGAATACGATGCGGCGCCCTTGTCGCCCGCAGCCCACAGCCGCACGATTCGTGTTTGCGAGGTCACCGGTTTCGGCGACCCCGAGGTGCTTCGGATCAGCGAGCGTCCGTGGCCGGTACCCGCCGCGGCATCCCAGGTCGTCGTCGGCATCACCACCGCGGCGGTCAACCCCACCGACGTGGCGGCGCGGGCGGGAGCCCACGCGGGGCGTATGCCGGATCTGCGACCGCCGTTCGTCCCGGGCTGGGACTTCGCCGGGACGGTCACCGAGATCGGGGCCGAGGCGTCCGGGTACGCGGTCGGGGATCGGGTCGTCGGCATGATCCCGTGGGTACGGATCGGAGGCCGGGTCGGGGCCTACGCGCAAGCCGCGGCCGTCGACCCGGGCTGGCTGGCACCATGGCCGTTGGGGCTCGACGAGGTCACGGCGGCCACGATCCCGCTGAACGCGCTGACGGCGCGCCAGGCGCTCGACAGGATCGCGGCTCCGGCGGGGTCGACCGTCCTCGTGACCGGAGCCAGCGGCGCGGTCGGCGGTTTCGCGACCCAACTCGCGGTTCGGGACGGCTTGCGCGTGCTCGCCGTCGCCTCCGACGGCGACGAAGAGTGGGTCGCCGGACTCGGGCCGGCCGAGGTCGTGCCCCGCTGCACCGACCTGGCCACGCTCGGTCCGGTCGACGCGCTGCTCGACGCCGTGCCGATCGGCGCGGCAGCGGCGAAGGCCGTGCGCGCCGGCGGGGTGGCGCTGTTCACCCGGCGGGTGGGGGAGTTCTCGGCTGCGGACGGCGTGCGAGTGGAGACTCCGCTGGTCGAGTCCGACCCGGTCGCGCTGGCCGAGCTCACCCGCCTGGTGGCGAGCGGTCAGCTCCACACGCGGGTCGCGCGGACGCTGGCGCTCGCCGACGCTGCCGAGGCCCACCGGCTCCTCGAGCAGGGCGGGTTGCGAGGGAAGATTGTGCTGAGGACCGGATAGGCGTTTGAAGGAGGAGAGATGGCCCGGATCGTGCTTGTCCACGGAGCGTTCGCCGGAGCGTGGTGCTGGGAGCCGGTGCTCCCCGCGCTGCGCGCCGCCGGCCACGAGGTAGAGGCGGTCGACCTGCCGGGCTCCGGCGAGGACCCGACGCCCGTCTCCGAGGTGTCACTCGACGCCTACGCCGACCACGTCTGCAGCGTGCTGGCCCAGGGGCCGCCGGCGGTGCTGGTCGGACACAGCATGGGGGGGATGGTCGTCACGCAGGCGGCGGCGCGCTGCCCCGAGCACGTCGCCGCGCTGGTCTACGTCGCGGCGTTCCTGCCCGGCGATGGCCAGAGCCTGGTCGACCTCGTCTCGCTGCCCGAGGCGGCCGATGACCAGGTCCAGGCCAACCTCGTCGTCAGCGGAGATCCGCCCGTGGGGACGCTGCCTCCCGACGGAGCACGGATCGCACTCTACGGCTGCTGTGACGAGGACCAGCTGGCGTGGGGGGTGAGCCACCTCGGCGCGCAGCCCGTGGCCCCGTTCGCGGGCCGCGTCTCGCTCGGTGGCGCCGGCGCGGAGAAGTTCGCAGAGCTGACCCGGGCGTACATCACGTGCACCCAGGATCGCGCCATCCCGCCGCAGATGCAGCGCCGGATGTTCGAAGCGGGCGGCTGCGACCCGGTGATCGAGATCGACACCGATCACGCCCCCTGGATCTCGCGCACCGACGAGTTGGTGGCGGCGCTCGATCGGCTGGCGGCGGGGCGGTAGGCGTGCAGCGGGCGCCCGGCGCTCATCGGCAAGAACGGCTGCTCGCGATGGCTTGCCCGCACTGAGGGGCGGCGCTAGCTTGCTCTGGGTCCCTCACTGCAGAGAGGAGCGACGATGGCCGAAGCCGAATTGCTGGCGCTGTACTGGACCGTGGCGGGTCCGGCGGAGGTTCATGTGGGCCGCGAATGGAGCCTGTTCGACTGGCGCGAACGGTGTACCGAGGCGGCCAGGACCGGCTTCGAGGGCCTAGGTCTGTGGCACGCCGACATCGAGCACCAGCTCGAGACGAGCACGCTCGAAGAGATGAAGAAGGTCTTCGACGATGCCGGGCTCAAGTACCTGCAGGTCGAGTTTCTCGCCGATTTCTTCGTCGACCCGGGTGAGCCGGCGCGCGCCGAGTCCGACGCGCGGCGCCGGTTGCTGTTCGACACGGCCGCGACGTTCGATGCCCATCACATCAAGGTCGGGAACATCCCCGGCACGCCCTGCGAGCTCGGCAAGCTCACGGAGGCGTTCGCGGAGCTCTGCGCCGACGCGGCCGACCACACGGCAGCCACCGTCGTCTACGAGTTCATGCCGTTCGACGTGAACGTGAACACGCTCGACGCGGCGCTGGAGCTCGTGCAGAACGCCGGTGCCGCGAACGGCGGCCTCGCGATCGACACGTGGCACATGTCGAAGCTCGGGATCGCGCCCGACGACCTGCGCCGCATCAGCCCCGAGCACCTCGCCTGGGTCGAGCTCAGCGACGGCCAGTTCGAGAACATGGAGGACCCCGTCGACGAGACCGTCAACCACCGCCGCCTGCCGGGCGAGGGGGAGTTCGACATCCCGGGATACGTAGCCGTGGCGAGCGAGATCGGCTACGCCGGTCCCTGGGGCGTCGAGGTTCTTTCCGAGGAGCTGCGTAGCCAGCCGATGGAGCAAGCATTTCAACGAGCCTACGAGACGACCGCCGCGCAGTTTCGCGCCGGCGTCGCGTGAGAGAGGAGCCGGCGGTGACTGACAGCGAACAGACGCCAGCGCTGAACGGCGAGCAGCTGGTCTGGATCTTCACGCAGATGCTCCGGATCCGGGAGTTCGAGGAGCGGGTCAAGCGGACCTTCGAGGAGAGCCCGGGCGTGATCCGTGGTCACACCCACCTCGCCGACGGCGCCGAGGCGTCGATCGTCGGCTCGCTCGCGGCGCTACGACCCGGCGACCAGCTGCTGACCACCTACCGCTGCCACGGCTATCCGATCGCGCTCGGCACCGATCCGAAGGCGATGATGGCCGAGATCTACGGTCGCATCGACGGGCTGTGCGGCGGCTACGGCGGCTCGATGCACCTCGTCGATTCCGAGCGGGGCTTCCTCGGGACGTCCGGGATCGTCGGGCAGGGGATTCCGCAGGCGACGGGCGCGGCGTACGCCGCCCAGATCCGCAAGCAAGGCCAGGTGGTCCTGTCCTTCTTCGGCGACGGCGCGTCCAAGCAGGGCGCGTTCTCGGAGTCGCTTAACGTCGCCTCTCTGTGGAAGCTCCCGATCGTCTACGTAATGGAGAACAACTCCTACAACGTCGTCACCCGCGTCGAGCAGGAGGACGCGAACGCAGCCGCGGGCGAGCCGCTCGCGGTCAAGGCGAAAGCGTTCTCGATGCCCGGGGTGACGGTCGACGGCGGCGACCCGGTCGCCGTCCACGAGCAGGTCGCCACCGCGGTGGCTCGCGCGCGGTCGGGCGACGGCCCGACGCTGATCGAGTCGAAGGTCTACCGGCTGAGCGCCCACGGCAACATCATCGCCCCGCCGGGTGTGCCGCTGCACTTCCCCGAGCACGAAGCGATCGAGGTGTTCGGCGCCCCCGAGGAGTACGAGGCGGCGAAGCGCGGCGACCCGGTGCCGCGCTTCCGCGCCCGCCTCGTCACCGACGGGATCCTTAGCGCGGACGAGGCCGACCGAATCGCCGAGGACGTCCGCGCCGAGATGCAGGCGGCGGTGGAGTTCGCGCTCGACAGCCCGTATCCCCAGGCCGAAGCGGCCCTCAACCACGTCTACGCATAGGAGGCGACGGCCATGGCACGGGAGATCCCCTACATCGCGGCCATCAACGAGGCGATCCATCTGGAGATGGCGCGCGACGACACGGTGCTCTACTTCGGTCAGAACCTCGCGACCACTGAGAATGACGAGTTCGTCAAGGCCTTCGGCCACGATCGCGTTCGCGTGACGCCGATCTCCGAGACGGCCGAGATAGGGATGGCCGTCGGCGCCGCGCTGGCGGGATTGCGCCCGGTCGTCGAGCTGTACATGGCCGAGTTCATGCTCGTCGCGATGGACCAGGTGGTCAACGAGGCGCCCCGGTTTCGCTACATGAGCGGCGGCAAGGTCAAGGTCCCGCTCGTCCTGAAGGCCGGGTACGGCTTCACGGCCGGCTGGGCGGGCCAGCACACGGGCTCGATCTACGGCATGTTCATGGGCGTGCCCGGGCTCAAGGTGGCGCTGCCGGCGACCGCCGCCGACGCCAAGGGGCTGATGGCGACGGCGATCCGCGACGACAACCCGGTGTGCTTCTTCCACCACTACCTGCTGACTCTGGAGCCCGGCGAGGTGCCCGAGGGCGAGTACCTGGTCCCGTTCGGCCAGGCCGATATCCGGCGCGCGGGCGGCGACGTGACGATCGTCGCTACAGGCTGGATGGTCGGCAAGGCGCTGGCGGCGGCCGAGTCGCTGGCCTCCGAGGGGATCGAGGCCGAGGTGATCGATCCACGCACGCTCGAGCCCCTCGACATCGCGACGATCGTGACGTCGGTCGAGAAGACGGGTCGCCTCGTGCTCGTCGACCAGGCCACGCGTCACGCCTCCGCGTCCGCGGTGATCGCCGCCGAGGTCGCCGAGCAGGGCTTCTCGGCGCTGAAGGCCCCGATCACCCACGTCACGGCTCTCGACGCGACGGTCCCCTACAGCGAGCCGATGGAAGCGTACGTGCTTCCCGACGAAGCCAAGATCGCCGGCGCCGTTCACCAGGTCCTGGGCTCGGCGCCCGTGACCGCGTAGTTGCCCGTGGGCACGGCGCAGCTCGACTCGGACGTCGTGCTGGCGCTGCTGCGGACGATGTGGCGGATTCGCCGCTTCGAGGAGCGCGTCGCGCAGCTCAAGCGCACGATGCGGGTCCACGGGCTCGTCCACCTCAGCATTGGGGGAGAGGGGGTGGCGGCCGCGGTCTGCAGGCAGCTCCGCGACGACGATGTCGTCTACAGCGGCCACCGGGCGCACGGCCACGCGATCGCCAAGGGCGCGCCGCTCGGGCCGTTGATGGCGGAGCTGATGGGCCGCCTCGGCGGGCTGTGCCACGGGCTAGGCGGCTCGATGCACATCGTCGATCGCGAGCACGGACTCCTGGGCGCCACCGGCGTCGTCGGCGGCAACATTCCGCTCGCGCTGGGGAACGCACTGGCGGTGCGCCTGCGCGGCTCCGACCAGGTGACGGTCGTGTTCTTCGGCGACGGCGCGGTGCAGGCCGGGCACTTCAGCGAGTCGGTCAACCTGGCGGCGCTGTGGGAGCTCCCGGTGATCCTGGTGTGCGAGAACAACGGCTTCGCCGAGTTCACGCCACGGTCCGCGCACACGCCGGTCGAGCGCGTGAGCGACGTCGTTGGGCCGTACGGATTTGCGCGCCAGACCGTCGATGGCGGCGACGTTGGCGCGGTCTGGGCGGCGTTTGCCGAGTTCTTGGCGGACGCTCGCCAGGGGCGTGGACCGATGCTGCTCGAGTGCCTGACCCACCGGCGCCGCGGCCATTACGAGGGCGACGCCGAGGCCTACCGCGATCAGCTGGCCGAAGAGGAGTGGGCGCGCCGCGATCCCGTGGCGCGGCTGGGTGCGCACGCGATCGCCGCGGGCTGGCTCGACGAGGCCGGGGTCGCGGAGCTCGCCGGCGAGGCCGCGGACGCGGTCGAGGAGGCGGTGGCGTTTGCCCGAGAGAGCCCGTTCCCGGGACTCGAGCTGATGGATCAGCTCGTGTACGCCGGGGGTGAGGTGGTGCTGTGATGGCCGAGGTCGAGACCACGTTCGTGCAGGCGGTCAACACCGCGCTGGCCGACGCGATGCGCGCGGACGAGCGCGTCATCGTCCTCGGCGAGGACGTCGCCGAGGGTGGCCCCTACGGCGGGACCGCGGGGCTCGCCGAGGAGTTCGGAACCGAGCGGGTGCGGAACACGCCGATCAGCGAGGGCGCCGTCTGTGGCGTCGCGATCGGCGCCGCCCAGGCCGGGCTGCGACCCGTCGTCGAGATCATGTACATCGACTTCATCACGCTCGCGCTCGACCAGCTGGTCAACCAGGCGGCGAAGGCGCACTTCATGTCCGGCGGCCAGCTATCCGTGCCCCTCGTACTGCGCACCCAGGGTGGGGCCGGCAGCCGCGGCGCCGCGCAACACTCCCAGAGCCTCGAGGCCTGGCTCACCCACGTGCCGGGGCTCATCGTGGTCATGCCGAGCTGCGCCGCGGACGCCGGCGGTCTGCTGTTGAGCGCGATCGCGGATCCGAACCCGGTCGTGTTCGTCGAGAACAAGTCTTTGTACTTCCGGCGCGAGGTCGCGCCGGTGCGGCCCGAGCCGGTGGCGATCGGGCGAGCGTCGGTGGTTCGTCCCGGACGGGACGTCACGATCATCGCGCTCTCGCGGATGGTGGGCGAATCGACGGCGGCGGCCGAACGGCTCGCAGGTGACGGGATCGAGGCGGAGGTGATCGACCCGCGGACGCTCGTGCCGCTCGACCTCGAGACGATCGTCGACTCGGTTCGCCGGACGCGCCGCGCGGTCGTGGCGCACGAGGCGGTCAGCCACGGGGGGTTCGGGGCGGAGATCGTGGCGCAGCTGCAGCTCGCCGCGTTCGACTACCTCGACGAACCGTTGCAGCGCGTCGGTGCCCCCTTTTCGCCTGTCCCGCTCAGCCCACCGCTCGAGGACGCGTACCGTCCGGGGGCGGAGGACGTGTACCGCGCGGCGCGGGTGGTCGCTGGCGCGGGGGTGGCGTAGGGCGCTGCGCCTCCGCAGCCTTGGCTGGCGATCGGCTCGGCAAAAGGCGCTGGGGAAGGGGGTGGGTGAGGGCTTCGGCAGGTCGCCAGAGCCCATGTTGACCTCGTCTGGTGCCCAAACCCGCGACTTTGTGCCGAGAGTGTCACGGGAAACCTGCACAGCACGACAACACCGGCGCCAGAGCCGAGCCCTGTCGTATCAAGCATGCTCTTCATGCATAACACGACAGGCCTCGCCATTCGGCGCGGACTTGTCGTGCTGTGCAGGTTCTGGACGGGTGCGATGGCGCCCGCTCCCTTCCCCTCCCCAGCGCCGTTTACCGAGCCGCCCGCCAATCAAGGCCGCGGACACTGCGAGAGCCGAACCGAAAAAGGGCGCCACCCCTGCCTCAAGCCCGCGCCGGCTCCGCATCGTCGGACAATGCGAGCAGCGATGCGCCGGGGATACGGTCCAGCGCCTCGCCGTGTCGGAGCACGATCTCGAGGTTCGAGATGGCGATCCGGGCGTGCTCGCGCGCCAGGCTCTCGGCGCGGGTGCCCTCGCGGCGCTCGATGGCCTCGATCAGCCCGAGGTGGTGGCGGTGGGCGAGCACGAGGATCTCGCGGGACTCGGGAAGCAGGGCCTCGGTGAGCACGAACGCGCTCGGTCCCGCGAACGGGAGCGAGACGATGCCCTCGACGGCGCGCTCGAGCAGCGGGCTGTGGGCGCACTTCAGCATGCGGGCGTGGAAGCGCTCGTTCAGCTCGACGTAGCGCTCGAACGAGTCGTAATCCGCCCGGTGGACGAGCACGGCGATCGCCGCGTTGATCCGGCGCAAAGCGTGGATGTCGCGGCGCGTGGCGCCCCGCTCGGCGGCGAAGCGCGCGGCCGTGCCCTCGAGCACCCCGCGAAGCTCGATCGCGTCGCGGATGTCCGACTGGGTGAACTCGCGGACGACGTAGCCGCCGCCGGCGAGCCCGCGCAGCAACCCCTCGTGCTCGAGCTCGGCGAGGGCAAGTCGAAGTGGCGTCCGCGAGACGCCCAGCCGCTCGACCAGAGGCAGCTCGGCCAAGCGCTCGCCGGGCACGAACCCGCCGCTGAGGATCAGCTCGCGCAGGCCCAGGAGCGCGCGGGTGATCTGTGTCCGGTTGGCCGCGTGCGCCACGACCGGAGTGTATTACGGCGCCAATTGCTGCATGCAATGGCGGCACGTGAAGCCGCGAAAAGGGTTCTTTGGGGTCGTGTTAGACATTTCTTGCATGCATCCGCGCTCGTAACTAGTATCGACCGTCGCCTCGGAGACCGGGGCATGTTCGAATCATGGTCACTCGAGGAGGAGAGATCGGTGAGCATCATCCACGATGTCCCGCGTATGCGCTGGTTGTTGGCGCTTGCCGCGGTGTTGGGTCTGACTGTGCTCGCGGGATGCGGGAGCAGCAGTAGTTCGACCAGCAGCACGACTGCTGCGAACACGAGCACCAGCTCGACGAGCAACACGACGGCCAGCACGAGCACGTCGTCGTGCGGGCCCAAGCCGGGTGTGGCGGCGACCGGTTCCCCGATCAACATTGGGACGATCGACACCAAGCAGCCAGGGACGGACTTCAGCGACGGTCCAAACATGATCAACGCGTACTTCGCCTGCGTGAACGCGAACGGCGGAGTCAACGGCCACCCGCTGAAGCTGTTCGTCGAGTACGACCAGACCCAGCCGGCGCAGATCGCGGCGGCGGCCAAGCAGCTCATCCAGACCGATCACGTGGTCGCGATCGACGGTGTGTTCGACTTGCTCGAGTGCACGATCGATCAGAGCTATTGGAAGCAGCTCGGAATCTACGAGATGGACGCGGGGATCGCCCCCGAGTGCTGGTCGACCCCGAACAGCGCCGCCGTCAACATGGGCCCCCGGTACAGCTCCGACGGAGCCGTGCAATACGGGCTTAGCCAGAAGCCGTCGAAGATCGTCTTCGTCCAGTCGAACGTCCCTGGTACCGGCTACATCGCCGCCGGGCCGGCGGCGCTGGCAAAGGCCGCGAACGTCCCGATCACCGAGTTGACCGAGAACGTGCCGATCAATGACGCGAGTTCGGTGGCGCTGAACCTGGTCGACAAGGCCGGCTCCAACGGATGGGTGGTGCTGAACTTCACGCCGCCCGAGGCGCTGCCGATCCTGCAGGCCGCGCAGAAGCTCGGAATCGAGGACCGCGTCAAGGGATGGGGCTGCTCGACGCCGTGCGACACCGACTTCGTGGCCAAGGCGCTCGGACCGAAGTGGGACCACAAGCTGTTCATCAACGCCGAGGCGACCAACGCCGATGACCACAACGGCCCCGAGATGCAGGAGTACAAGGCGATCCTCGCCAAGTACGGCTCGTCCGTGGCCGGCGGCGTCGGATCCTTCAGCCAGTTCGGCTTCCTGCTGGCGAAGTTCTTCGTGCAGGCGGTCGACAAGGTCAAGGCTCCGTACACGATCGCGAACGTCAACGCGGCGATCAAGGGAATCAAGGACTACAAGTCCGAGATGCTCTGTCAGCCGTGGGTCTACGGGGACTATCCGCTACACATCCCCAACAACGCCGACTTTACGGTGACGCCCGATAACGGGAAGATGGTGACGGTGCAGAATTGCTTCAACGTCTCCTCGGCCGATCCACAGATCGCGCAGTACCGCAAGGTGGCGGGAACGGCCCCGTCGACCAATCCGCCCACGGGCTGAGAGCTAGGCCAAACGAAAGCGATCAGGGCGCCTGAGGACAGATGCCAAGCCTCATCGACCTCGAGCAGTTCCTAGTCACGGGTCTGTCCCTCGGCGGGATCTATGCCCTGTCGGGGGTCGGCGTCGTCGTCCTCTATCGGGCCACCGGGGTGCTGTACTTCGCCTTCGGTGCCGTGGGTGCAATGGGTGCCCTGATCGCTTGGCAGCTATCGGTCCAGTCGGGATGGAACGACTGGCTCGCATTCGCAGCCTGCGTTCTGTTCGGCGGGGTCTTGACGCTCGCCTACGGCATGGTGTTCGGCCCGGCGCTCGCCCAGCGCGATCCGCTGGTCAAAGCCACGGCGACGTTGGGCCTGACACTCATCCTGCTCGGCGTGATGGATCTGCTCTGGCCGTCGAGCGGAGGGGCGTCGAGGGCGCTAACGGTCCCGACCGACAACAACAGCTTCCAGGTCGGTCAGATCTCGGTCACGTATACGAACGTGATCGCGCTGGCGTTGGGACTCATCATTACCGTGGTCACGGCCGCGTTCCTGCGCTTCACGAAGCTCGGGACCGCGATGCGGGCGATGGCCAACGACCGCGAGATCACCGCGACGCTGGGGGTACCGGTCCGGCGCGTGACGGCGGCGGCGTGGTTCGGCTGCGGCCTGCTGTCCGGCGTCGCCGGCGTGCTGCTCGCGGATCTGGTCGCCCTCGACGCGACCACATTGACGTTCCTGGTGATCTCCACACTGGCGGCCGCCCTGATCGCTCAGCTGCGATCGATCTGGATCACGTTCGTGGCCGCGCTGGTCATCGGGGTCCTCGACGCCGAGCTCACGCCGGTCAGCTCGCTGAGCAATTACAAGGACATGACGCCGTTCGTGCTCGCCGCGATTGCGTTGCTGGTGTTCAACCGGCATCGCGTGATCTCGGTCGGGCGTCAGGGGGTTTGAGGCCCTATCTCGCCTCCTCGCGGCAAACGACTCAGGAAAGGGCATTAGGCTTGGAATCCGCCGGCGTGGAGACCGCGGATGACACGACCACGAAGGACGGCGCAGCCGCGACCGATGTAGATGGCCGGGAGCCCGGCGGGCGACGGAGCCTCGAGCCCCGGGCCTTCGTCCGCCCTGTGGTGATCGCCGGGCTGCTGGTGTTCGTGCTGCTCGCGTTCCCGTCGATCTTCAGCCTCTACTACGTCGACGCGTGGACACAGGTCGCGATCTACTCGATCGTCGCGCTGGGTCTCGGCCTGCTCGTCGGACGCGTGGGCATGGTCTCGCTTGGTCAGGGCGCGGTGCTCGCGATGGGCGCGTGGGTCGCCGCGCGGATCCTGTTCGCGACGGCGATGCCGTTCCCTATCGTCATTCTCGCCGCCGGGCTGATCACGATGGTGCTGGGAACGCTGGTGGGGCTCCCGGCCCTGCGAATGAGCGGCCTTTACCTGGCGCTGATCACGCTCATGCTCGCCGGCGCGATCACGGTCGCGCTCACGGCGATCAACTTCCCCAACGGCGGGAACGGCTTCACCGGATACAACGGCAGCACCGTCCACATCCCCGCGATCCGACGGCCGAGCGTTGCCACCTCCGATCCGGCGTTCTTCCGCTACTCGGTGATCTTCGCGATCCTGATGTTCCTGTTGGTGCTCGCCCACATCCGCGGGAAGCCGGGACGCGCGTGGGCGGCTATCCGGCAGAGCGAGTCAGCGGCGCTCGCGGCGGGGATCAACACGACGTTCTACAAGCTCTGGGCATTCGCCCTGGCGTCGTTCGTCACCGGCGTCGCAGGGGCGCTGGTCGCCGGCAGCTTCCGCTACCTGAACTCGCTGACGTTCGCGACCCAGGATTCGATCACGCTCCTCGCCGTCGTCCTGATGGGGGGCGCGTACAGCCTCTGGGGCGCGATCATCGCCGCGTTCCTGCTGAAGTTCCTCCCGGCCTTGCTCAACAACTGGAACGTGTCCCCTGACTGGCTCACGATCCTGTTCGGGATCGGCGTGCTCCAGGTCCTGACGACCGCTCCGCGCGGGCTCATCGAGCAGGTCCCGAAAGACCTGGCGCGCCTCGGCCGGTTGGTGCGGGGCCTGTTCGGACGCACCGCTTCGGTCGAGGGGCCGGCCGAATGATCGACGTTTCCGCACTCACCGTCCGGTTCGGCGGCGTGACCCCGCTCGACGGCATGGATGTCAAGTTCGAGGCCGGCACGTGCGGCCTGATCGGTCCCAACGGAGCCGGCAAGACCACCTTCTTCAACGTGCTCAGCGGCTTCGTCAAGCCGGCCGCCGGGGGCATCGAGGCGTTCGGGGAGAACCTGTTGAAGATGACGCACTTCCGCAGGGCGCGGTGGGGGGTGCGGCGGACGTTCCAGACCGAGCAGGCGATCGAGGAGCTGTCGGTGTACGACAACGTCGCGATGATCCACGAGCACTCCCGGGAGAGCAGAGGCTCCCGCCGGCAGGAGACTCTTGACGCGATCTCATTCGTCGGAATCCGGGCGGACCCGAACGCCAAGGTGGGGACGCTGGGCGCCGGCGAGCGCCGGTTGGTCGAGGTGGCGCGGGCGGTCGTCGGCAAGCCGCGGCTCGTGCTGCTCGACGAGCCCGCGGCCGGGCTCCCCGACAAGGAGACCGAGCACCTGAGCGAGGTCATCCGCAAGATCCCCGAGCAGACGGGCGCACTCACGATCCTCGTCGACCACGACATGAGCCTCGTGTCCGCCTGCTGCGAGACGACCGCGGTACTTGACTTCGGCAAGCTGCTCGCGTCAGGTCCGACCGCGGAGGTCCTTCGCGACGAGCGCGTCGTGCAGGCGTATCTCGGAGTTGGGGAGGAGCGGTGAGCGACGGTGCCACCAACGGCGCGCTGAAGCTCTCCGACATGGTCGTCGAGCGCGGTGGGCGGCCTGTCGTCCGTGACGTCACGCTCGAGGTTTGCGCGGGCGAGGTGACCGCGCTGCTCGGGCCGAACGGTGCGGGCAAGTCGAGCCTCGTGCTTGCCGTCGGGGGCGTTCTACGGGCGCATACCGGGTCGGTCGTGCTCGACGGCCGCGAGCTGCTGGGGCGCCGACCCGAGCGGATCCGCCAGGCCGGGGTCGCGATCGTGCCTGAGGGGCGGCGGCTGCTGCCGGACTTGACCGTCGAGGAGAACCTGACCGTCGCCACGTACGTCCTCTCCCGTCAGGACGCGCGGGCCGGACGGGCCCGCGCGCTCGAGCTGTTCCCCGAGCTCGAGAAGCGGCTGCCGAGCCGCGCCCGATCGCTGTCGGGCGGCGAGCAGCAGATGCTCGTACTCGCCCAGGCGCTCGTCTCGCAGCCTCGCTTCATCATCATCGACGAGCTCTCGCTGGGGCTGGCGCCGGTGATCGTCCAGCGACTGATACCGACGATCCGGTCGCTGGCGGAATCGGGCATCGGCGTGCTTCTGATCGAGCAGTTCGCGACGGTCGCGCTCGGGCTGGCCAACCGGGCGTACGTGATGGAGAACGGGCGGCTCCGATTCTCCGGCATGGCGAGCGAGCTCCGCGGACGACCAGACCTGTTGCACTCGGCTTACCTGCTGGCCGGCAGTGAACGATGAGCGTCACCGAGATGCAGCACGTCCTGGTCCTCAGCGACGATATCGAGGCGACGCGCGATTTCTACTGCCGGGTCGTCGGCCTGCGCGTCGGCGAGCGGCCGCCGCTGGAGTTCCCCGGCTACTGGCTGTACGCGGATAGCACCCCCTGCCTGCACATCGCCGAGCGCCAGTCGTACTGCGCCCACGCGGCGCGGCTAGGGATGAACGCCAACGCCCCCGTGGATCACATCGCCTTCAACGGCATCGACTACGACGAGTTGACCGACCGGCTCGAGCGCAACTCGGTGGCGGCGATCCGCAACGACGTGCCCGGCGGCCCGCGACAGCTGTTCATCGAGGACCCCAACGGGGTCCGAGTCGAGATCAACGTGAGACATCCATGAGCCAGGGGAGGTTCCGATGACTGAATCCCAGACCGTGAACGAAATCACTTCCGGCCGGCGCTCCAGGCCACCGTTTAGGGCCGACCACGTCGGCAGTCTGCTGCGGCCCAAGGAGCTGCTCCAGGCGCGCGAGGACTGTGCGGCGGGCAAGATCTCGCGCGAAGAGCTGCGGGCGTTGGAGGACGACGCGATCCGCGACGTGGTGAAGATGCAGCACGACGTCGGACTCCAGTCGGCCACCGATGGGGAGTTTCGCCGCGCCGCCTGGCACATGGACTTCATTTACGCGCTCGGGGGGATCGAAAAGGCTCCGGGTGACATCCGGGTCAAATTCCACAACGAGCGGGGCGACATCGAGTGGACACCGGCGGCGATCCACGTCGGTGAGAAGGTCCACCTCGACGAGCCGATCTTCGGCGAGGACTTCAAGTTCCTGCAGTCGTGCGTCGAGGACGGGGTGACGCCCAAGTTGACGATCCCCTCGCCGAGCATGGTCCACTACCGCGGCGGTCGCGCCGCCGTCGATCCGAACGTGTACTCGGACATGGAGGAGTTCTGGAGCGATCTGACGTCGGCCTACGCCGACCAGGTGCGCGCGGTCTTCGATCTCGGCTGCAGGTACCTGCAATTCGACGACACGAGCCTGGCGTACCTGAACGATCCGGAGCAGCGCGAACAGATGGCGAGCAAAGGAGAGGACGCTGAGCACCTCCACGAGTCCTACATCCGGCACATCAACGAGGCGCTCGTGAACAGGCCCGCGGGACTGGCCGTGACGACCCACCTGTGCCGCGGCAACTTCCGCTCGTCGTGGGCGGCCGAGGGCGGATATGACTTCGTCGCGGAGGCGCTGTTCGGGGACCTCAACATCGATGGCTTCTTCCTCGAGTACGACGACGCGCGCTCGGGCGGGTTCGAGCCGCTGCGGTTCGTGCCCAAGGACAAGCTCGTCGTGCTCGGCCTGGTGACGAGCAAGCGCGGCGAACTCGAGAGCAAGGATGAGCTCAAGCGCCGGATCGAACAGGCATCGCAGTACGTCGCGATCGAGCAGCTGTGCTTGTCGCCCCAGTGCGGGTTCTCCTCGACGTTCGAGGGCAACGCGCTCACCTACGACCAGGAAGTGGCCAAGCTAGAGCTGATCGTCGAGACCGCGGCCGAGGTCTGGGGCTGACGCTGCCTCGACGTCGCCAGGGGGTGGGGGAGTGATGCGCGCCGCCGTCACCGAGGCCGTCGGGTCGATGGCCGTGGTCGAGCGCGATGACCCCGCGGCACCCGGTGCCGGCGAGGTCGTCGTGAGTCCGGAAGCGGTCGGGATCTGCGGCTCTGACTACCACTTCTTCGCCGGCGAGCTGTCCGATGCGGCGGGCGGGTCGCAGTTCCCCCGTGTGCAGGGCCACGAGGTCTCGGGCCGGATTGCCGCGCTCGGGCCGGGCTGTCGCGAGGAACTCGAGGTGGGCCAGCTCGTGGCGCTGTGGCCGCTACAGGCGTGCGGGGAGTGCTATCCGTGCACTGTCGGCCGCCCGAACGCGTGCGACAACTTCGAACTGATCGGGATCCATGTCGACGGAGGACTGCAGGAGCGGCTGGCCACCGGGCAGGACCAGGTGTTCCCCATCGCTACGGGGAACCCGTCGGTGGCCGCGCTGGCCGAGCCCGTTTCGATCGCGGTCCGCGCGGCGAACCGCGCCGCGATCGAAGCGGGCGAGCGGGTGGTGGTGCTCGGCGCCGGGCCAATCGGTCAGTGCGTGGGCCTGGTCGCGCGCGAGCGCGGCGCCGAGACGCTGGCGATCGATCTGCAGGAGAGCCGCCTGGAGCTCAGTCGCCAGGCGGGGTCCGAGACGCTCGTGTGGACGAGCGCCACCGACGTCGTGGCCTTCGCGCGCAGCTGGGCGGGTCCGCCCGGCCCGCCGGTGGTGATCGACGCGACCGGCGCCGCGGCGGCCGTTCGGGCGATGGTCGACATGGTCGCCTCGGCGGGGCGCGCGGTGCAGGTGGGGATGTCGAACGAGGAGGTCACCCTGCGCATCGGCAGCCTTACCGAGAAGGAGGTAGATCTGCTCGGCGTCAGCTGCTGTGGGAGCGAGGAGTTCGCCGATGCGGTCGGCGTGGTGGAGCGCAACGCCGGGCTGCTGGCCGGCCTGATCAGCCACGAGTTCCCGCTGG
The DNA here is from genome assembly GCA_963810015.1 of uncultured Solirubrobacterales bacterium. Classification (GTDB taxonomy): domain Bacteria; phylum Actinomycetota; class Thermoleophilia; order Solirubrobacterales; family Solirubrobacteraceae; genus Palsa-465. The sequence continues at coordinate 192,772 of CAWEMC010000015.1, read as the reverse complement.
GGCGGGCGCCGGACGCGCTTCGTTTCGCAATGAGCAATCCAACCGAGGTGATGAAGATGGTGATCCGGGGTGAGTGAGCGCCGCAGCTACGACTACGTGATCGTCGGGGCCGGGTCCGCCGGCTGTGTCCTGGCCGGCCGCCTGAGCGAGGACGCCGACGTGCGCGTCGCCCTGCTCGAGGCCGGGGGAGTCGACCGGCAGCCGGAGATCCACATGCCGCTCGCATTCCCGGCGCTGTTCAAGTCGAGCCTCGACTGGGACCTGCTCGGCGAGCCCGAGCCGGGACTTGGAAACCGGCGTCTGTACCTGCCGCGGGGCCGCATGCTCGGGGGCTGCAGCTCGATCAACGCGATGATCTATGTCCGCGGCAACAGGGTCGACTACGACGGCTGGGCGGCGGCGGGCTGCGTGGGGTGGGGATACGACGGCGTGCTGCCGTACTTCAAGCGATCGGAGGACAACGAGCGCGGCGAGGACGAGTACCACGGCGGGGGCGGTCCAATGCGAGTGTCCGAGAGCCGGTCGATGCACCCGCTCGTGGACACGATGCTCGAGGCCGCGCACGAGGCCGGGCACGAGCACAACCCCGACTTCAACGGCGCCCGCCAGGAGGGCGTCGGCCGCTTCCAGCTGACCCAACGCGACGGCCTGCGGTGCAGCACAGCCGACGCGTTCCTGCGCCCGGCTGCCGACCGCAAGAACCTCGACGTGATCACGAACGCCATGGCGTTGCGGATCGTGTTCGAGGGCGAGCGGGCGGTCGGGGTCGAGATCGCGCGCGGCGACTCGGTGGAGGAGGTCCGGGCTGAGCGCGAGGTGATCGTCGCGGCCGGCGCCTACCACTCGCCCGTGCTGCTGATGCTGTCGGGCATCGGACCCGAGGATCAGCTGACGCCGCTCGGGATCGAGGTGCGCGTCCCGCTGCCCGTCGGCCATGGACTCCAGGATCACTGCATGGCCCAGGTCAACTACCTGACCGACGAGCAGTCTTTGTTCATGGCGATTACGCCCGAGAACCTCGAGCTGCTCGAGGCCGAAGGACGGGGGCCACTGACCTCGAACATCCCCGAGGCCGCGGGCTTCTTCCGCACGCGACCCGGGCTCGAGGCGCCCGACGTCGAGTTCCACTTCGCCCCGTCGATGTTCTTCGACGAGGGGCTGACGGCGCCGTCAGACCACGGCTACTGCTTCGGACCGGTCGTGATCCGTCCGACAAGCCGCGGGAGGGTCATGCTGCGCAGCCCGCTGCCCGATTCCAAGCCCCGCGTGCTCTGCAACTTCCTGACGACCGAAGAGGATCGGGACAGCATGCTGACCGGGATGCGGATGGCGCTCGAGATCGCGCGCCAGCCGGCGCTCCGCGCGGTCGAGCGGGCGCCGTTCAGCGTCCCCGACTCGGACTCCGACGAGGATCTGATGGCGTTCGTGCGCCGGGTCGGGCAGAGCGTCTACCACCCGACCTCGACCTGCGCGATGGGCTCGGTCGTCGATCCGCAGCTGCGGGTCTACGGCTTCGAGGGTCTGCGCGTGGTCGACGCATCGGTGATGCCGGAGATCACCCGCGCGAACACCAACGCCACCGTGATCATGATCGCCGAGCGCGGGGCGGACCTGATCAGGGCGGCGAGCGGGTCGGAGGCGGCGGCCGGGGTGGCGTAGGTCAACCGCGGACGAGGAGAAGCGACCGGCTTGCTCCTTGAACCAAGAGCTGGATTCGCAGCCGCCGATGCCGACGCATCAGCTTGCGACCCGGGCGATCGAGCTTCACCGTGAGCGTCTGTTTCGTGCCGGGCTGAACGACGAAGCGGGCTCGGGCGAGGACGTGGCGGTGCTTGGTGAGCGCGATCGTCCCTTGGCACGGCGACGCGGCGCCGGTTGGGCATTTCACGCGGATCTCCGCGCGGAATCTCCGCGTCACGTGCGCGCGCGAGACGGCGAGCGAAAGGACCGGAGGGACAGGAGCGGTTGTAAACGTCACGTCCGCGCCGTAGCTCGTGTTACAACCGCTTCCTCCTGCAGTCGGACGGCAGCTCAGCAAGTTGGTCCCCACCATGCGGAACTGATACGTCGTACCGGGGGCGAGTCCCGTGACGGATGCGGAATAGGTCCACCCGGAGCGCCCGTCTGGACTCTGGCTGGTGGGGAAGACGTCATTGGATGGGCTCGCCGTTCCGAACTGGAAGTAGCCCTGGCCATCCGACATGCACGGGCCATAGACCGTGCCGTTCAACACGGCCCCACTCGAGGTGACATCGGTGGCCGGGAGCGTCGTTGCGACGACGCCAGCGCAGTCGATCGTCGGAGCCTGGGACGCGGCAGCGGTTGCGGGCAGCGCGACCAAAACCGTTGCCAGCAGTGCCATCGCGACTTCCTCACGCCCTAGTACCGCGCCGATGCTACGCCGATGATTGGCCGCTCACAAGACTCGCGCTACAGCACGGCACCGGCGAGCCAGGCCGCGCCTCGTTCGTACAGGCGATCGACCTCGGGGCCGGTCAACCCCGGCATGTCGGGCTTGACCTCGTAGCCGATCGTGGTCTGAACGTATGCGAGGTGGCGGTAGCCCTCGGGGAAGCGGCTGAGCAGCTCGGCGTCGAGCCGCAATGTATCGACCGGGTGCATTGGGTCTAAACGGTCCTTCTCGTAGATCGGCTGGCGTAGGACGATGCCCCAGCGACCGTCGCGCTTCTCGAGGAAGTCGTAGAAGCGCCCGGTACAGACGACATCGCACTCCACGCCGTGCACTGCGGCGCGCTGCGAGATCGTCATCTTCGTCTGGGCGATCGCGCGAGACCCGGCGAGGTCGATCGAGGTTCCGCCGAGGAAGTGGAGGATGCGCACGCCTCGCTCGAACCCCTCGCGGCTGACGCGGATGAAGTCCGCCGCGGGGCCCTGGAACCAGGTGGCAATCATCACCCCGTCGTCGTGCCAGAGAGACGCGAACCGCTCCCAGTCGCCGGCGTCGCGCCACACGGCCCAGTTCTGGACGAGCTCGGCGATCAGAACGCGGTCGTCGCTCAAGCGAACACGTCCCCGAGTTCGGGAACCTGGCTGGTTGGCGGGATCGGGGGTCCCGTCGCCCGCCCGCTCACGTCGGGCGTGCCGTAGGTGTGGAACGTCTCGATCGTCTTGACGCCCCACGCCTGTCCGCGCGCGCGCTCGGCCTGTGTCCAGACCACCGGCTCGTACGCGGGGTCGTAGATGAAGTGGGTGCCGGTCGTCACCTCGACGCGGTTTCCGCCTGGCTCATAGACGTACAGGAACATCCCCTGCGCGACGGCGTGCTTCGAGGGGGCGGCTTCGATCGGGACGTCGGCGTCGAGGAACAGGTCGGCCGCCCGCAGCAGCTCCTCTCGGGTGTCGACGAAGAACGCGAAGTGGTGCAGGCGCCCGCTCGGGAGCGGCCCGCTCGGCGTCCGGCCTCGCTCACGGCCGGGCCGCTCCCGAGTCATCCGGCTGCCGGCGTGGTCGGCGACGTAGATCAGCTCGTGCGCCGCGATCGTCAGGCTCATCCACGCGCCGATCTCGGTGCCGTCGTCATTGATGATCTGCTCGTAGAGCCGGAAGCCCAGCTGGTCCTGCGCGAACCGCCGGTTGACGGCGACGTCCCTGGCGAGGACGTTGACGTGATCCAACCGCTTGACTGCGGCGCCGCGGCCGACGTAGCGCTGCGGGACGTTCTTCAGCGCCGGGCGGAGCTCCGGCGGCGGAACGTAGCGGTCTGTCTCGTAGTAGAGCTCCATCATGTGGCCGTCGGGGTCGGTGAACCGGTAGGCGGGGCCGTGGCCGTGGTCGCCGTCGATCCAGCCGATCCCGAGGCCGCTGCGCTCGATCGCGGCCACGCGCCGCTCGAGCGCCTCGGGGCTCCAGGCGCGGATCGCGATGTGACCGAGACCGGGCAGCTCTGCCTCGGTGAGCTTGAGGCTGTATCGCTGATAGTCGCCCCAGCCGCGCAGATACACGGACCGTTCCTCGCGCGCTTCGATTTCCATTCCGAACAACTCGACGAAGAAGCGCAGGCTGTCCTGCGGAAACGGCGTGAGCAGCTCGGCGTGCCCGATATGGGCGAGGTCTTGGATCGGCCCGCTCACGACGCCGCATCGACCCGCTCGCGCAGGCCGTCGAGGTCGTAGGAGAGTACGCCGCCCTCGAGCTTCGCGCGCTTGACGCGCTCGCGCTCGGCGCGCTCGCGCGAGGCCTCGAGGACCTCGGCGACGCGCTCCTGCTCGACCACCGCGGCCCCGTCGGCGTCGAGCACGACGATGTCACCCTGGCGGATCGTCGCGCCGCCGACGGTGACCGGCTCGCCGATCGCGCCGACGAGATCCTTGCCGGCGCCGCGCACGCGCACCCAGCGAGCCCAGATCGGCAAGCCGACCTCGACGAGCTCCTCGAGGTCGCGCACGGAGGCGTCGACGAGGACGCCGGCGGCTCCATGCGCCTTCGCCTGGGTTGCGAGGAGCTCCCCGACGAGCGCGACCGCGCGCGGCTCGGGCATCGCCAGCACGAGCACCTCGCCAGGTTGCACCTCGGCCATGGCGGCATGAACCATTAAGTTGTCGTCCTGGCCGCAGCGTACGGTCCGCGCCGGCCCGGCGACCCTCGAACCCGGCAGCACTTGGATCAGGTCGGCGTCCACGTACCCGCGCCGGCCGCCCGCCTCGTACACGGTCGCCGATCCCAGCTTCGCAAGTTCGTGGTACGAGCTCACAGCGCGCTCACCACCCGCGGCGTGACGCGCTGGAAAGCCTCCGCCTGCTTGATCTCGGCGTCGCCCGACGATCGGCGCGCGTGGTTGCCGCGCTGGTCGGCCCGCTGCGTGTAGTACGTCTGCAGGTACCGCTGCGCCTTCATCTCCGCCATCGCCGCGAGCTTCTTCTCGATCACCGGCGTGATGTCCACGAACGTGTTCGGCGTGAAGTTGCAGAGCTCCGGCTGGTGGGGTTCGAAGAGGAACAACGCCGGGGGCTTCACGGTGGCGAACGCGCTCGCGACCCCGGCCCCGGCAGCGAGCCCGCGGGCCCGGTTAACGGCGGTGAATGCGACCGGATGGTCCGGGTTGAACGGGTCAGTGTCCGTGTGCGTAATCAGCACGTCGGGCGCGAACTCCCGGATCCGGTCGGAGATCGCGCGCAGCGCGTCACCGTCGATCTCGAGTGGGTAGTCGCCGAGGTCCAGGCAGTCGAACTCGGCGCCGACGGCCGCGGCCGCGCGCTCGGCCTCGCCGTGGCGGATCTCCTTCACCCGTTCGATCGTCTGGCCCTCCTCCTTCCAGAGCTCGCCGGACTCGCCGCGCTCGCCGTAGGAGAGCGCGATCACGCTCGCGCTCCCACCCCCGGACGTCGTGACGGCGACCGCACCTCCGGCGCGCCAGACGAAGTCCGCCGAGTGGGCGCCGATCACCATCATCCGGGACGCGCTCATAGTGGCTCCGCCCCGGCCACCCGGCGCGTGTTGGCAACCGCCATGACATACACCTCCTGTTCGTCGAAGCCCGCCGCGAGCAGCCGATCGACCATCAGCGCCATACCATCCTCGACGGGCGGGTTGAACACCTGGCCGAGATCCGTGGACAGAACCGAGTTCTCGGCGCCGGTGGCGCGGATGCTCTCGATCCAGCGCTCCCACGCCACCTTCCCGGTGTGTGGGGTCGTGAAGCAGCGCTCGAGCAGCGCGCCGCGGTCGGCAAGCGCGCGCTGGTCCTCTACCGGCACGTCCTGGGAGGGGAACTCGGGATGGGTGATCACGATCTCATCGACGCCCTCCTCGCGCGCGGCGTCGACGACGGCGAAGATCTCGTCGCGGCTGAGATGGCCCGTGGCGAGCACCATCCGGTGGCGCGCGATCATCGCCAGGACGGCGCGGGTCTCGGGCAGCACGGCGCCGTCGGCGTCGACCACGGGAACGGGCTCGATCTCGAGCCCCGCCTCGCGCAATTCGAGTTGGAGCTTGACCCAGACCGGAACCTTGGCGCCGGGCGGTGCGTCGCGCTCGTGCGACTCGTTGACCGAATCGACCGTGGGCAGCCACACGGTCCGTGCCCCCTCGCGCGCCGCGATCTCGACGGCCAGCGGGTTCATGCCGCCGACGGCGCGGTTCAGCGACACGGCGCCGAGCACCTCCACGCCGGGGACCGCGGCGCGCACCACGCTCGCTCGCTCGGCGGTACTGCCGTAGTGGGACTTGAGCACGAAGCCCGCCATCCCCAACTCCTTGAAGCGGCGCGCCAGCGACAGGTCGTCGGTGATCCGCTCGACGACGTCGGGCGCGATGTGCATGTGCGTGTCGAACGCGCCCTGCAGGAGCTCGCGGGCTCGATCGGATGGCTCGGTGCTCACCGGGTCGCGGCTCCGCGCAGCGTCTCAGCGACCTGGGAGAGGTGCCGGCGCATCGCCGCCTCCGCGGCGTCCGGATCACGGGCGGCGACCGCCTCGACGATGGCGCGATGCTCGTCGAATGATCGCTCGCTGCGCCCCGGCAGCAGGATCGTCCGGTACTGGAAGCGCACGAGCTGCGGCTGCAGCGTCGAGATCAAGCGCGCGGCGGTGGTGTGCCCCGCGATCTCGAGTACGCGGCGGTGAAGTGTGGCGTTCTCGTCCGATGCGCTCAGCAGGTCGCCGCTGTCGAGGAGGCGACGCATGGTGGCGAGGATCGCCCGGAGGTCCTCGACGTCGCCGTCATGCGCCCTCATCGCGGCACGGCGCGCGGCCAGCCCCTCGAGCACGGCGCGGGCCTCGAGGATCTCGACGGCCTCGCCTTCGGCCACGAGCCGCACCCGGGCGCCGCGGTGGCGCTCGTGCTCGACGAGGCCCTCGTGTTCGAGCCGCGCCAGCGCGGTGCGGACAGCCGAGCGCCCCACTCCGAGTGCCCGGGTCAACTCCATCTCGACGAGGCGCTCGTTCGGTTGCAGGCGCCCGCTGACGATCGCCTCGCGGAGCTGTTCCACGGGACTCCCGCCCGGATTGTCAACAATCCTGTCAACCACACCAATCGAGCCGATCATACCCCCAGAATCGCCCCTCGCCACGGAGCGCAGGACGAGGTCGCAATCAGTGCAAGTCCCGCCGCCGATCCTGATCCTCGACGTAAGCTTTGGCCCGATGCCGGCCCTCGACGATCATCGCCGCACCGTCGTCCGAGCGCTGTGCGAGCTGATCGTCCCCGGGTCGGGCCGGGTGGGTCCGGAGGTGTACATCGACGCCCTCCTGGGCCGGATGCCGGCGCCGGCGCGGGACGCCGCGATCGCGGCGGTCGACGCGCTCGAGCAGCCGGCCGCGGGCGGGGCGGAGGCCCTCGCCGAGCACGCGTTCACGCCTGAGTTCATGATGATCAGGGCGCTGGCGTGCGAGGCGTACTACAGCGACTTCGTGGCGCCGGCGGCGCCCGGCCCGGGCGCCTGGGACGAGATCGACTTCAAGCCTCCGCTGGCGGCCCGTCTCGATAAGGACTGGTCGTACCTGGGGGTGACCGGGTGAGCGAGCGCTACGACGCGGTCGTCGTCGGCTCCGGCGCCGGCGGAGGCGTCGTGGCGGGCGAGCTGGCCGACCGCGGGCGGAGCGTGCTGCTGTTCGAGTGCGGACCGCACAAGACCGCCGTCGACTACATGCGCTGGGAGGCCAAGGCGACCCACGAGATGTGGTGGCCGCCGGCGTTCGCGGAGCCGCCCCGGCCCGAGGAGCCGCCCATGATCATGTTCCGCGGGCGGTGCGTCGGGGGCACGACGGCGATTAACACGAAGGTCGCGCTGCGGCCGAGCCCGCAGGACTACGAGAAGTGGCACGCCGCCGCGGGGCTGCTGGGCGACAGCGGCGAGCCGTTCGATGAAAGCGACCTGCTGCCCCATCTCGAGCGCGTGGAGCGCCGGCTCGGCGTCCGCGAGCGCACCGATTGGCAGCAGTGCGTTCGGACCGTGATCCCGGGCTTCGAGGCGATGGACGCCGAGCTCGAGCCGGTGATCTCCTATACGGATTCGAACTGCATGCGGTGCGGCTCGTGCCTTCAGGGCTGCCCGACCAATGCCGGCAAGTCGACGCTGAACACCTACATCCATCCGCCGTGGGCCGACGGCAGGCTCGAGCTGATGGCCGACTGCGAGGTCCGCCGCGTCGTGATCGAGGATCGGGGGAGCGGGGCGGAGGCGACCGGTGTCGAGTACGCAGGGCCCGACGGCTCGCTCCACGCTGTGGCGGCCGACGTGATCGTCGTGGCCGCGGGCGCGCTGGCGACGCCGGGGCTGCTGATCCGCTCCGGCGCCCACGAGGCCGTGGCCGGCTCGGCCAGCGGCCGGCTGATCGGCCGCAACCTCGGGTTTCACCCGGCGCGGCTGGTCGAGGGTCTGTTCGACGAACCCCAGGACGCCCACATGGTCTATCCGATCACGTCGCACTGCATGAAGTTCCAGCGTGACGAGGACGGTGGCTTCGTCGTCGAAGCGGCGACGATCCAGGATCCGATCGGGTTCGCCACGGGCCTGTGTGATGAGAACGACGTGCCTCTGTGGGGAGAGGAGCTCGTCGACGCGGTGCGGAGGTACCGCTATTACACGGGGCTGCTGACGCTCGTCAACGATGAGAACAACGGCGCAGCGTGGGTCGACGGATCTGGGACCGACCGCTACTCGTTCGACTTCAACGAGCGCGAGCGCGGGCGGATCGAACGGTCGCTGCAATTCGCCCGCGAGGTGCTCGAGGCCTCGGGCGCGAAGCGCGTGTACCAGACGGGCGTGCTCAGCACCCACGTGCAGGGAAGCTGCCGGATGGGAAACGATCCCCAGCGCTCGGTGGTGGGCGCGCACGGCGAGTGCCACGACGTGCGGCGGCTGTTCGTCGGCGACAGCTCCGTCATCCCGAGGACCCTCTCGGTCAACCCGTCGTTGACGATCATGGCGCTGGCGAGCAGGCTCGCCAACTACCTCGACGCCGGCGAGCACGGCTACTTCAGCAGCGTCGCCGCCGGCGCGACGGCCTAGCCGTCGGGCACGAGCACGATCTCGTTCTCGACCGAGACCCACTGACCGTCGACGCTCTGGGGTCGCTCGGGGTCATCGGCCGATCGGACCTCGAACTCGCGCAGCAGCGACGGCTTAACCGCGAACACCGCGTCCGAGTCCAGATACTCGCTGGCGGCGTCGAAGATGTGGGTGGTCAGCGTCCTGTATCCGGGCGCGCGGACGATCATGTGGATGTGCGCCGGGCGCCACGGATGACGGCCCGTGGCCGAGAGCATCGTCCCCACCGGCCCGTCGTCGGGGATCGTGTAGGGGACGGGCCGGACTCCGACGAACGCGTAGCTGCCGTCGTCTCGGGTCAGGTAGCGCCCGCGGAGGTGGTCCTCGGGCGCTTCGGGACGCTGCACCGTGTACAGCCTGTCGGCGCCGTTCTGCCAGACGTCGAGCTCGGCGCCTGCGATCGGAGCGCCGCCGACGTCGAGCACGCGCCCATACACCCACGCGGGGATGCCGTCGGTCGACTCGGTGAGCATGCTCTCCCCGTACTGACGTAGCGGCGAGCCGGGTACGTAGAACGGGCCGAGGACGGTCGACTCGGTGGCGCCTGCCGGGAGCTGGTGGGCGAGTGCGTCGACGAGCATTGACAGGCCCAGGGCGTCCGAGAACAGGATGAACTCCTGGCGCCTGTCGTCGGTGATGTCGCCCGTGGCGGTCAGCTCGGCGATCAGCTCGCGCCACTCGTCCTCGCTCAGGCCGACCTCGACGGCGAAGCCGTGCAGGTGCCGCACGAGCGCCTGCAGGAGCTCGCGGAGCCGCGGATCCGGACAGCGGTCAAAGCTGGCCAGGACCGTCGCGGTGATGTCCGCCGGAGTCGTCCTCGTCCTGGACACAGTCATCCTCGCGCCAACTCTAGAGCCCTCTACGCGAGCGCCACCTCGAGCAGCAGCGGCTCCCTGCGGCCGGCGAGGCCCGGGAGGACGTCGTCGAGCGTCGCGAGCAACTCGTCGTGGGTCTCGATCCGGAGCGATGGGCAGCCGAGGCCGCGGGCGATGCCGGCAATGTCGATCGCGTCGAACGCCGGCCACGCGCCCTCGCCACCGTGCGCGCGCGCGAGACCGTCCATCACGGCGTAGCGCCCGTTCGCCATCACGATCAGCAGCACGCCGACCTCGTACTGGACCGCGCTCCACAGCGACTGGATCGTGTACATCGCGGCGCCGTCGCCGACGACGCCGACCACGGGCCTGTCCGGGAGACCCATGCGCAGGCCGATCGAGCCCGAAAGTCCGAAGCCGAGGCCGCCGTTCGCGCCCGCCACGAATCCGCCCGGCGCCCGAACCGGAACGCGCTGGTAGAGCTCCGGCTGACTCGAGGGCGTCTCCTCGACGACCACGGCATCGGGGGCGAGGCGCTCCGCCAGCGCCGCGAACACGTGACCGGGGCGGAGCGGTTCACCGGTTGCCGGCGGCGGTGGCGCGTCCGGTCGGGTGAGCCGCCGGGGGGGCGCGCTCGCGCGTTCGGCGACGAGCCCAGCGAGCGCCACGCAGGCGCCCGCCACCGGCGCGACGAGCGCGAAGTCGGACGGGCTGCGGTGTGCCTCGGCGGGGTCATCGGTGATCACGGCGACGCGGGTTCCCGGTCCCACCGGTGGGACCGGTTGGTCGAATAGGTACATGCGGAACGCATTGGTGCCGAGCGCCAGCACGAGGTCGTGGGGGGCGAGCGCGTCGTGCATCAGACGCCGCTGCCACGGCAGCGGCCCGGCGAACAGCTGGTGGTCCTGCGGGAACCCGGCGCGACGGCTGAACGGTTCCTGCCAGACGGGACACCGCAGCCGCTCGGCGAGCGCGACGACGGCCGCCCACCCCTCGCGGCTGTCGCAACCCGGCCCGACCACGAACGCGGGCGACTCGGCGCTCCCGATCAGCTCGGCGATCTCGGCCACGTCGGCCGGTGTCACGGACGTGGCGTAGGCGACCCGCGACGGTGCGCCAGCCGCCTGAGGGTCGGCCGGCTCGGTCCAGTCACTCATCGGCACGACCACGAGCGTCGGCCCTCTGCCCGCGATCGCCTCGTGGTATGCGCGGGCGATCGTCCCCGGGACGTCCTGGGCGCGGATCGGCAGGCTCGTCCACACGGGGTACTCGCCGGCGAGGCGGTCGAGGTGGCGTCCGGTCAGAAACGGCTCGAACGCTAGCTGCCGTCGATGCTGCTGTCCGACGACGACGACGAGCGGCGCGCGGCAGTCGCGCGCGTTGGCGATCGCGTTGATCGCGTTTCCCAGTCCCGGCGCGGTATGCAGGTTCACAAACGCCGGCCGCTCGCGCGCGATCGCGTAGCCGGTCGCCATCCCCACTACCGACCCCTCGTGGAGACCGAGCACGAAGCGGATGTCCGGCGGAAGATCGGTCAGGAACGGGATCTCGGTCGATCCCGGGTTGCCGAAGATCGTCGTCAGCCCGAACTGACGCATGACGTCGAAGGACGCATCGCGCACGGTCGGGGCCGAATGCGCGGGGGCGTGTTCGCTCATCGACGGCTAACTCAGGCCGAGCAGGCGGACCGCGTTGCCCTTGAGCACGAGCGGCCTGACCTCGTCCTTGATCGGCAGGTTCTCGAAATCCGACAGCCAGCGGTCCGGCGTGATCAGGGGGAAGTCCGATCCGAACAGCATCTTGTGCTTGAGCAGCGTGTTCGTGTAGCGGATCACGTTCTCCGGGAAGTACTTCGGCGACCACCCGCTGAGATCGATGTAGACGTTCGGCTTGTGCACGGCGATCGCGAGCGCCTCGTCCTGCCAGGGGAAGGAGGGGTGGGCGAGGATGATGTCGAGCGCCGGGAAATCGGCCGCGACATCGTCGACGAGCATCGGGTTGGAGTACTTCAGCCGCACGCCCCCGCCGCCGGGCATGCCGGCCCCGATCCCGGTCGTGCCGGAATGAAACAGCGCGATCAAACCGGCCTCGGCGATCACTTCGTAGAGCGGATAGTGGGCGCGGTCGTTGGGCCAGAACGCCTGCGTGTTGGGGTGGAACTTGAAGCCGCGGACGCCGGCCTGCACGAGCTCTCGGGCCTCGCGCTCGGCGAGCTTGCCCTTGTGAGGGTCGACGCTGCCGAACGGGATCAGGACGTCCGGGTTGGTACGGGCGGCCTCGAGGACCTCGTCGTTGCCGAGTCGCACCCGGCCCATGCCGGCTTCGTCGTCGACCGTGAACACCACGGCCGCCATGTGCCGCTCTCGGTAGTAGTCGGCGACTTCCTGGGCCGTGGGCTGCATGGGGCTGGCGCCGAAGTACTTTCCGGCGGCCGCGAGCACCTCGGCCGTGACCGGATCCTGGGGGTGGCTTTCGCTCCGTTCGGCGTGCGTGTGGACATCGATCGCGACGATCTTGTCGAGGTCGAGGCTCACAGCGCTCACCGTACTCCCCGTGGTTGCGCCATCACGGGCGATCCTATAGCCTGTTCGCAAGGTGTGCAGGTGTTTGCTATGCGCACATCGTGGCTGAGGTAGTTTCCCTCCGCGATGCCGTCGCCAACCTCGTCCGCGACGGCGACAGCGTCGCGCTCGAGGGTTTCACGCACCTGATCCCGTTCGCGGCCGGCCACGAGGTCCTGCGCCAGGCTCGCCGCGATCTCGAGCTGATCAGGATGACGCCCGACATCCTGTACGACCAGTTGATCGGCATGGGCGTCGCCCGCAAGTTGGTGTTCTCCTACGGCGGCAATCCGGGCGTGGGCTCGCTGCATCGCTTCCGCGACGCGATCGAGCACGGGTGGCCGCGTCCGATCGAACTCGAGGAGCACAGCCATGCCGGTATGGCAAATCGCTATGCGGCGGGCGCCGCGGATCTCCCGTTTGCGGTGATGCGCGGATATCGCGGCACCGATCTGGCGGCGATCACGCAGGTGGCGCCGATCGTCTGCCCGTTCACGGGCGAGCGTCTGATCGCCGTGCCGGCGTTGCGCCCTGACGTCGCGATCGTCCATGCTCAGGAGGCAGACCGCGCCGGCAATGTCCAGCTGTGGGGCATCCCGGGCGTCCAGAAAGAGGCGGTGCTCGCCGCCGCTCGCTCACTCGTGACCGTGGAGCGGATCGTCGATCGGCTCGAGCCGCGCCCGAACGGCGTCGTGATCCCCGGCTGGGTGATCGACGCCGTGGCCGCCGCGCCCGGCGGGTCCCGTCCGTCCTACAGCCTCGGCATCACGGATCGAGACAATGACTTCTACCGCTTCTGGGATCAGCTGAGCCGCGATCGCGACGCGTTCACGGCATGGATGCAGGAACACGTGATCGCGAGCGAAGAGGCTGGAGTGCGATGAGCGAGGTGACCGCGCGCCCGGCGAGGACCGGTGAAGCGACGGCCGGCGAGGTCCAGACCGTGGCCGCGGCGCGACGGCTGAAGAGCGCGAAGACCGTCTTCATCGGCGTCGGCCGGCCGAGCACCGCTGCGATCCTCGCCCGGATGGTTCACAACCCCAGCCTCGTCCTCGTCTACGAATCGGGGACGATCGGGGCGAAGCCTTTCCACATCCCGCTCTCGATCGGCGACGGGGAGCTTGCGGAGACCGCCGACGTGATCGTCTCCGTGCCCGAGATGTTCAACTACTGGATCGGCCCGGGCAGGATCGACGTGGCGTTCCTCGGCGCCGCGCAGGTCGACCGCTTCGCCAATCTCAACTCCACCGTGATCGGCGAGTACGACCATCCCAAGACCCGTCTGCCCGGCGCCGGTGGCGCGCCCGAGATCGCGGCCAACTGCGGCGAGGTGATCGTCGTCGCCCCCCACAGCAAGCGCACGCTCGTCGAGCGTCTCGATTTCTGTACCACCGTCGGCTACGGCGATGGGCCCACCGCCCGCGAGCGACTCGGCTTTCGCGGCGCCGGCCCGACCGCGGTGATCACCGATCTGGGAGTGCTCGAGCCAGATCTCAAGTCCAAGCAGCTCATCCTCACCTGCGTACACGAGGGTGTCGAGGTGGTCAGCGTCCTCGAGGCGACCGGATGGGCGCTCGAGGTCGCCGACGACCTTCAGACGACGGAACCGCCCACGGCCGAGGAGCTCGCGGCGCTCCGCGAGCTGCTCAGCCGCTGAAGCGGTCCCAGCCCAGAACGAGGGGTCAGCCGCCGACCACCGGCGCCACCGGCGTGCACGCGGGCTTCACGGGTGGCTGCGGGTCGAGCGCCGTCAGGACGTCCGCATCGGCGATGTGGTCATACGGCATCGACAGGTGCTCGCCCTGGTCGAGGGCGCACTGATCCTGAAGCGTGATATTGGTGACGTTCGGTCCCGACAGGAACGCCGACTGATACGGGGTCACGACCTCGTCGTTCCTGGACTCGATCACCGTGTAGTCGACGCCGGGGACCGTGTCGCCGCCGGAGTTCAGGTCGTTCAGGAACGACGACCCGGCCTCCTGGTCCGCGCACGCCGGACACCCGGCCAGTGCCGCGCTGGCGCCCGGGAAGTAGCTCGCGAGGGTGAACAGCCCGTCGAGCGTGGTCCCGTGGTTCGACGGAGCGAGCCCGATCAGCGTGTGCACGTTCGCGGCGCCCCCGAGGAACTTGATGTAGTAGCGCGGCATCATGCCCCCCTGTGAGTGGCCGACGATGTCGACCTGGCTGGCTCCCGTCGCCTTCAGTACGCGGTTGACGAAGGTCGCGAGCTGAGCGGCTGAAGTCGCGATCGGCCCGGTGGCGTACACGCCGAGGGAGCCGCTGCCGTCGTATGAGCCGTAGTTGAGCGCGAACACGCAATAGCCGTTGTCATACAGGAGTGGGGAAAGCGCCTGCCAGCTGTCGGACATGTCCGCGAACGTCCCGTGGATGAGGATCACCGGCCGCGGATGCGCGGCGCTCGGCTTGCACGACCAGTTGTTCGAGCCAGGGGGACTCGCGGTCGCGCTGACGTGCGAGTAGCCAGCGAGCCCGTTGTAGATCACCGGCAGCGAGCCAGCCGCTGCAGCCGCCGGCGCGGCAGCGCCGAGAAGAACCGCGGCCGCGAGGCCGACGAGCCAGTTGCGCATCTGCATCATCCCTCTCTGAAGGCGCCGCTCGGCGCCGAAACGCTCAACAAAACCGACCGGCCGATACCCGCGAACGGGATCCCCGAAACGGCTGCGGATGGAGCGCGTTCGTTTTGACGTCTTCGTCCCGTTAGTTCGGTGAGAGAGCATGGACTGCGATCACTCAGGGACCTACAGCGGCGCGTGCCGCTACAGCCGCCACACACACCAGTTGCGGCTTGTGCTGGTCTGTGACGGCTGCGGCGCCGAGCGGAGCGAACTCGGGAACGTCGATTACTCACCGCATCCGGTGACGGAAAACCCCGCTTGCGCCGATGTCGAAATGGTCGAGCGGGAAGTCCTCGCGGGACAGGGCAGCGACTAGCTTCGCGCTCGCGTCGGTGGGGTCGGGCCGCGGCAGCCCGTCCACGAGCGTAATCGGGATCCAGTCCGCCGCGCGCACGCGTCCGCCGGCGCCAAGGCTGACCCGGAGAATCGCGCTGTCGTTGAGGACGCCGCCGCCGCCGAGCGTGTGGTACCCGACGAAGTTGCCGAGTGAGTAGGCCACCATCCGCCGGTGGTAGCGCTCGATGCCGCGGATCACGTGCGGCCCGGACCCGAGCACGATCGAGGCGCCGGCGTCGATGACCGCGTGCGCGAACGCACGGGCGTTGCCGCGGTCCTCCCCCAGGTAGTACTGGGTGCCGTACGGCGTGTGGAGCTGGTTGGCTCCCTCCGCGCCGGCGTGGATGATCACGACGACGAGCGACGCGTGCCGTCGCGCCCGTCTGACCAGGGCCCGAGCGGCGGGAATGTCGAGCAGGTTGGCGTCGTAGGGGTAGGGGGCGAACCCGAGGAACGCCATCCGCACGCCCCGGACGCGCAGGTACGTGATCTCGCCTGGGAAGCCGGTATGAGCGATGCCGGCTCGATCGAGCGCGGCGATGGTCTGGCGGCGCCCGGACGAGCCGTAGTCGAGCGAGTGGTTGTTGGCCTGATTGACGAGGTCGAACCCGAGCCCGCGCAGCGCAAATGCGGTGCTCGGCGGCGCCTGGAACGCGAAGCACTCCCCGCCTCCGATCCGCGCGCATTTGGACACCCCGCCGACCGACAGGGTCCCCTCGAGGTTGCCGAGTGTCACGTCGGCTTGCCGCAACAGACCGCGGACGGGAGCGAGCGAGCGCTCGAGACCGCCGGGAGGAAGCCCCCGTTGGGTGCTCAGGGCGATGTCCCCGACCCACTCGAGCGTGACGGGGCGTCGGTCATGCCGGCCGACCCGCGGTCGAGAACCGGACGCGCTCGCGGTCGAGCCGCCGGCCACTAACAGGATGGCTATGAGGCTCAGTCCAGCCCAGCGGCCCGGGTTGTGCACGTCACCTCCGCTCCACATTTGGCGTTCGGGCTGCAAGACTCGCGGTTCTGGCTCCCGTTTCCACTACCAGGAGGTTCGCATGGCCAACAGCGTCTACCGTGTCACCGAGGTCGTCGGTGTCAGCAGCGAATCGTGGGAGGACGCCGCGAGCGCGGCGGTAGAGACCGCCGCGCAGAGTGTGCGTGAGCTTCGCATCGCCGAGGTCGTCCGCCAGGACCTGACGATCCAGGACGGCACGGTCTTGAACTTTCGCGTCCGCCTCGGCATCTCGTTTAAGTACGACCCCGACTGATTGGGTGACTGCGCCGAAAGGCTCGCTCCGGACAAGTTGCGTCCCGGGGCGAGCTCCTCGGCGTGAGCGTGCGGACTGACTCCTCGGGACCCGATGAAGCCGTTGCCCAGGTCCGTCGTGGCGTCGAGCGTCGCTCTGATCGTGTTTGTCCTCGTCGCGGCGGCGGAGGCTCGAATCGTCACGATCGGGCGTTCGGTCGAGGGCCGCTCGATCAAGGCCGAGGCGATCGGCCCGAATAGCGCGCCGCGCAAGATCTTGCTCGTCGGCTGTATCCACGGGAACGAGTGCGCGGGCCGCGCGATTCTCTCCGCCGTGGCCCGGTTGCGCGTCCGCAGAGGTGTGCAACTGTGGCTCGTCCCGGAGATGAACGCCGATGGCACGGCCGCTGACACGCGTCAGAACGCGCACGGTGTCGACCTGAACCGGAACTTCCCGTATCAGTGGCGCCGGATCTCCGACCCGACCTACTACTCGGGCCCGCACCCGGCCTCCGAGCCCGAGACGCGCGCCGCCATGCGGTTGATCCTTCGCATCAAGCCGGCGGTGACCATCTGGTATCACCAGCACGAGGACCTCGTCGACATGGCCGGCGGCGATCGCGGTGTGGCCCGACGTTACGCCCAGCTTTCCGGCCTGCGCGCAACCTGTCTGCCCTTCCTTCCCGGCACCGCGACTGGATGGTCGAACCACAAGCTGCCCGGCACGACCGCCTTCGTCGTCGAGCTACCCGCTGGGCCGGTCGGACCGGCCGCATTGCATCGCCATGTGCGCGCGGTGGAGGCGATGGAGCGCGGCGAGCGGGCGGGTTCGCGCACGAGTTGCGCGCCGTAGGATCGCGGCTAGGCGGACGCCACGTTTCGACGCAGGTTGCGGTGGTAGCCGCGGAACTGGCGCGCGAGGACGAGCTGGAAAATGGGCTGGACGAAGCGCATCGCACCGCGCAGCTCGCCCTCTGCCGTGAAGCCGACGACGGTCCGCTCGCCGTCGGGCGTGAACGTCCAGGTGCCGTCGACCGGATACGGCCCCTCAACGACGTGGACGTGCAGGCGCCGGGGCCGATCGAACTCGGTGAACTCGACGATCTGGTCGAACTCTTTGACGCCCGGGGGTTTCGTACGCTCCTTGACCCTCGTCCCGAGACCTGGGGGTCCGTCGGTGAGCTGCTCCACATAGGTCTTCGTCGTCTGCCAGGCAGCGAGGTTCGACGCGTGCGTGATGTAGTCGAACACCTTCTCCGGGGGCGCGTCCACGGTGAACGTTTCGGTGATCCTCACCGTGACCTCAGTCGGCGCCCGTCCATGGCCCGCCGCCGTGCCAGGCGTGCCACGCCTCGACCTCGATCCACGCGCTGACGCGGCCGCGGTCTCGCGACCCGAACGGCTCGCCGGAGTAGTGGCGGCACAGGCGGTCGATGTCGCGCAGGTCAGCGTCGGGCTCGAGGCGGGTCACCCGGCCCGTCACGGTGACGTGCCGGTACCACGCATCGCTGCCGAGAACCGTGATCGAGACCCTCGGATCGTTGCGCAGGTGCTCGAGTCGCTTGCGCCCCTCGTCCATATTGACGAGCACGCGATCGTCGTCCCAGATGTACCAGGTCGCCGCGGTGTGTGGGCTGCCGTCGGGTCGAAGTGTGGCGATCACGGCCGGATTGGGACGGGTCAGGAACTCGTCGAGTTCCCGAGGTACGGGCGGCCGCGGCATCGCTCGACCCTATCCGGCGGCGCCGCGCTCGCGCGCGTAGTTGTTCAGCCGCTCCAGCTCGTCGGCGTAGATGCTGCGCATGACCCGCGGCGCGAACAGGCGCTCGAAGAACCCACCGACGCCACCGGCGCCATCCCAGGTCGTCGAGATCCCCACACGCGACACTCCGTTCTCGGGCGCGACGGTCCACGTAGTGACCAGGCTCGAGTTCGTGTCCGACTCGGTCATGACTCGACCAGGCTCGGGTTCGGCGACCTCCATCCGGTACTCGCGACTGCGCCCACCGGCAGTGACCTTGAAGCGCGTGATCGTGCCAGCGCCGACACCGCCGGACTCGATCTCGAAATCCGAGAAGGCCGGCGGCAGAAAGTGGGGGTGGTGCTCGCGGTGATCAGCTATGTACCCATAGACCGTCGCCGGCGGCGCGTCGATTTGTCGCTCCTCGGAGACGTGAATCGTGCCCATGGGGATGTGTTTATCACGACTCGGACTCGGAGAACGGTCGCACCTCGATCGAGCAGAACCGAGCGATGGGATGCTTGGCCGCGACGGCGATCGCCTCGTCGAGGTCGGCGCACTCGAGGATGTCGAAGCCCCCGATGTACTCCTTGGTCTCGGCGTACGGGCCGTCGCTGAGGATCATCTCTCCGTCGCGCACTCGCACGGTTTTCGCGTCACTGGGCGGTTGCAACTTGTGGCCCTGCAGGCGTACGCCCCGCCGATTCATCTCCTCCAACCAGCCCGGCATGTCGCGGGCGATCGTCGCTTCGGCCTGGGGATCCTCGATCCGTCCCCGCAGATCAGCAACAGGTATTTCACCTCGCCTCGCTCTCCAGTCGACTTGGTCCGCGGCGCGTCCTGGAGATTGTCACGGCGAGCCCGCGGAGCACGCGGCGCCGGCGCAAAGGCCGGGGGGTGCTCGAGAGCGCCTCCCGATGGATTCGCGCCGGGGTCTGCGCGGCCAGCCGCGCGTCCGCGATCTGGTGATCGGCGATCGCCCGCCTGATCGTGGGGTGCATGTCTACCTCCTCACCGGTTCTTTGCTCATCACCCCTACGACGAACGAGCTTGCGGCAGATGGACAGGCCGCTACCGAAGCGACAGGCCGAAGCCCCCATCAACGCGCAGGACCGCACCCGTGATGTACGCCGCCGCCGGGGAGAGCAGGAAGGCGACGGCGCCGGCGAGCTCGTCGGGCTCGCCAAACCGCTGAAGCGGGACCGCCTCGACGACAGCCCTCCTGACTTCCGCCGGCATGGCGCGCACCTTCGGGGTGGCGATGAACCCAGGCATCACGACGTTGCAGCGAATCCCATGCGAGGCCCACTCGGCCGCGAGCGTCCGCGCCATCCCGACGAGCCCCGCCTTGGAGGCGCCGTATGCGACCTGCCCTGGGATCCCCGTCTCCGCCGCCGCCGAGGAGATCAGCACGACCCGGCCGTCGTCCGACGCGGCCATGGCCTCGAAGGCGGACTGAGCCAGATAGAACGCGCCGTAGAGGTTCGTCTCCAGGTCCTTGCGCCACTCCTCTTCCGAGAACCGTTCGGCGCGGTGGATCGTGTCGACGACGCCGGCGTTGGCGACGACGGCGTCGCATCCTCCGAGCGACCCGATCACCTCGGCGACCCCGGCCTGTGTAGCGGCTCGGTCGCGGACGTCGAAAGTCGCGGTGGCGGCGACGCCGGCGAGCTCCGTCACCGGAGTGCCGGGCGCGTCGCAGGCAGCGACGAGGCAATCGCCCTGACCGAGCGCATCGACGATCGCGCGGCCGATGCCGCCGGTCGCTCCGGTCACGATCACACGGCGGCCGTGCGGTACGGGGCTAGCCGGCATCCGCATCGCCGTCCGGACGCGACAACCCGTACCGCTCCCAGTGGCGCGCCGGGATGTCGGACGGATCCTTGTACCAGTACCAGGTGCACGGGTCGCTGCCGAAGTCGTCCGGCGGGTCGCTCGGGTACAGGGGGTAGCCGATCCAGCGGATCGGAAGCGACTCGTTCATGAACGAGCAGTGGGTGCAGTAGAGCGGGAACCCCTCGCGTCCGTAGCTCCAGTCGTGGGCGGACCGCGTCACGCCGAGGGCGTTCGACCCCTCGTAGCGGCCCATGCGCACGAGGCGCTGACCGGAGCCGCACGGGTTCATCTCGAACGTGAACTTCTCCTCGTCCTCGGTGATCGTGAACGCGCCGGGGTGTGGCCCCGTCCCACTACACGAGTGCGCGCGCCACGTCGCCGCGAGCGCGTAGACGATCTGCTTGCGATCACGGGCGGCGATCGCCTCGACGTCGCGCCGCCACCCGCGGCCCTGGCCCGACGTCCACGCGTCGGCGACGCCGTCGTCCCCGAGCCGATCCTGGATGAACGAGATCAGTCCGCCGATGCCCTCGACCATCAGGTCATGCAGGTAACGCCACTCGTACTTCATCTCCTCGCACAGCGCGCGTGCCCGCGCCACGTCGCCGCGGTCGAGCGCCTCGATGGCCCGATCCATAGTCGGGCGCGACATCTGCTCGAGTTCGTCGTCTGAGAACCAGCGCTCCATCGGCTCCTCCAATCGGTCAGTGGCGCGATCCTACGGGCGGGGGTGGGGCTCTGCCTCGCGGGCCGACGCGGAGCCGGATGGCTCCCGCGCGGGCCGGTCTTGGCGAGGCCGGATGCCGAGCGGCCCGCAGGCGGGAGGCTGTGTATCGCCGGGTCCCGGCGGGGTTGTGGACTCTCGGCCGCAGCGTGGCGAGCGGTCGGCGCGGTAAACGGCAGCAGGGAGAGGGGGTGGGTGAGGGTGGTCGCGGGCCGCCGGAGCCCCGGTTGCGCTGCTGCTGCGTTCAAACCCGGCGATTTGTGCCGAGAGCGTCAGGGGAAACCTGCATAACACGACAACACCGGCGCCGGGGGCGAGCCCTGTCGTATTACGCATGCTCTTCATGCATAGCTCGACAGGCCTCGCCATCTGGGGCGGGATTGTCGTGCTGCGCAGGTTTTTGGCGGGTGCGGTGGCGCTCGCTCCCTTCCCCTTCCCCAGCGCCGTTTACCGAGCCGCCGCCAATCGAGGCTGCGGGCGCGCAGCGCCCGCGGGCTGAGTTACGACAGCCACGACGCGCGGCCTGAAACAGCCACCGAACCGGGCGCGAAAGCCACACCAAAGGGCGCGCCATGCGCGCCCCCCTAAAAACGTCAGTTACGAGCTGGCGGGGCCTGGCGGGTCGGGTTCGCCGGCGCCAGAGCGCCCCTCGCCACCGCTCACCTTGTCGACCGCCTCGCCCGCCTTCTGACCCATCTTCGCGATCTTGTCCGTGTACTTGCCGTGGGTCTTTTGATCGGCCGCGACGCTGGCCCTGTCGACTGCGTCGTGGATCTCGTCCTTGTGCTCGGCGACCGCGTCCTGCGCCTGCTTGGCGAGATCCTTGAATTTGTCCCCGAGTCCCATCGCGCTCCTTATTATCCCGGCGCGACGGCGCCGCTGCGGGGGTCGATGAGGATCTTGGCGTGGGCCTCTGGATTGCCGAGCGCGGTGAAGGCGGCGTCGACGCCCTCGAGCCCAACCGTGCCCGTGATCAGTGGCGCCGGGTCGACCTTGCCTTCGGCGAGCATCTGGAGCGTGTCGCGGAACTCGAGCGGGGTGTAAGCGAACGCGAAGCGGAGGTCGATTTCCTTGTTGATCGCCATCGCGGGCGTGATCTGATCGGTGCCGACGACGACGCCGACCACGACCACGCGTGAGAACATCGGCGCCCCCGCGAGAACGCTGTCGATCACGCCCGGCACGCCGACGCACTCGAAGATCACCGGGTGCTTCGGCGCCGCGCCGAGCGCCTCGCCGAGTCGCCACAGATGCCACCAGCCGATCGGGAGTCGCTCGAGCTTCTCGCGCGTGCCGACGGCGAGCTCGAGTGCGGACGGGATGTCGGCGAGCTGGCCGCGGCGCTCCCGAGCGGTGAATGGGGAGTCGTGCCTGGGGTCGATGACGACGTCGGCGCCACATGCGCTGGCCAGCGCGCGCCGCCCCGGCGAGTAGTCGCTGGCGACGACCGTGCGCACGCCCTTGGCCTTCAGCAGCAAGATCACTGACAGGCCCACCGGCCCGCAGCCGATCACGATCGCAACCGTGCGCTTGCCCACCTCGCCGCGGCGGACCGCGTGCCACCCGACGGCCATCGGCTCGGTCAGCGCGGCGACGTCGGTGCCGAGACCGTTCGGCACCGGCATCATCAGCGACTCCTCGACGAGCATCTGCTCGGCATAGGCGCCGGGAGCCTGTTCCGACAGGCCGACCATGTCGATTCCCCGGCTTCCGCGCAGGACCGGAAGCGCGACGACCCGGGTTCCCGTCGCGGTGGTCTTCCGACAGGCGGGGCCGTGCTCGGCGACCTCGCCGCAGAACTCGTGGCCGTACACGATCTGCTGGTCAGAACGAGCGAAGCGGTCATACCCCGCTCGCAGGGCGAGCTCGGCCCACTGGTCACAGCCGGTACGGGCGTGAAGGTCGGACCCGCAGATCCCGCATCGCAGGACCTCGATCCGAACCTGGCCACGTCCGGGCACAGGCTCGGGCTGGTCCATCACCTCGAGCTCGGCGTTGGTACAGACGACGGCCTTCACGGCGTGGGCTGGGGGTGGGGGAGATCGCTCATCGGCGGAGTCTCTCACCTGGCGGGGGTCAGGATCGCGATGGTCGAGTCCGCAGGCGACGCAGGCGCGTCCCCAGGAAGCCGAGGAGCAACAGCAGCGACGCGGCCGAGACGACGGTCACGACGTGGCGATCGGACGCCTTGTGCGCCGCCGACGGGGTTAGGGTCGGCGCGGTCGACGGGACGGCGGTCTTCCGCGCGAGGAGGTGCACGCTCGCGACGTTGAAGCCGTACTTACCCGAGCAGTCGAGGCCGCGCGCGCATCCGGCGAAGTTCGCCGCCCACTTCAGCCAGAGGTCTCGTCCGTCGGGGCTGATCCATTGGGAAGGGAAGCCGGCGCTGTAGCCGTTCGAGGGACCGAACTCGCTGGAGCGGGCGACGAACGAGAACGGCCCCGATGGAGTGGGCGCCTCGAGAATCACCAGCTCGGAGCCACCCCGCCAGACGGCCGGCGGCTGTGACGAGTAGGAGTGGGTGAACGTCAGCAGATAGCGGTGCAGCGGCCTGTCGTAGGTCATCTCCGGATAAGTGATGTGCGAGCTCCACGTCAGCACGGGGACGGCATCCGCGAGTGAGCTCGTCCACGCCGGCGTTCGCTCGCCGCCGGCTCCGGCCCGGGCACCGGCGAACCACTGCCACCGGGACGCATCGGTCATGTTCTGGGGGCCGGGCCGGACGCGGCCGAGGAGCAGCTTCGAGGCGTTGAACTCGCGCTCGGACCCGATCGCGTACACGTAGCCGTCCGGGTACTCGCCGCCGCGGGCGCCGCTGTCGATGAAGGTCAGGTTCCCGAGCGGGGCGCCGAACGGTTTGCGGGCGAAATGCCAGGTCTCGCCGTGATTCGTCGAGTAGGCGATGCCGGCCAGCCCGGTGAACGGGCCGTTCGCGGGCCAGTTCCAGTTGCGCTGCTGGGTCGCGTAGAAGATGGCGCCAGCCTCGGTGAACCCGATGCTGTAGTACGGGCCGAGCGGACCGTCGTCGTTGTCTCGATTGCCCCCGATCTGCCCCCACGTCCGCGGGGCCGGTTTCGACGGGTCGCCGACATGCTGAAACCGCAGGTGGGGCGGCGTGCCGCTGACGCGCGCGACCGATTGGCGCCATAGGCCTCCGGGCAACGGAACGTCGACGCCGCCGTCGTCCATCATCACGTAAGTCCCGCCGTTGCCGCTCCAGACCGTCGGCAGGATGTCGCCCGACTGGTTGGGTGGCGGGTCGAAACGTGGGCTGGTCCATTCCGCACCGACGATGTCCTGGCTCGACGGGAACGGCGTCGTGTTCAGTGTCGAAAGCGGTCCCCCCGGGGAGTGTCCGGCCGGAGTGGCGGTGCCGGCAGATGCGCGTGCGACGACGACCACCACCGCGAAGGCGGCGGCGAGGATCAGCGCGAGGCTCGTTCTGGCGGTGTGACTGCGGGCCATACGAAACGGGCCGCCACGATGCGTCGAGCC
This sequence comes from uncultured Solirubrobacterales bacterium, assembly GCA_963810015.1. Classification (GTDB taxonomy): domain Bacteria; phylum Actinomycetota; class Thermoleophilia; order Solirubrobacterales; family Solirubrobacteraceae; genus Palsa-465. Next base: position 168,384 of record CAWEMC010000015.1, on the reverse strand, counting down.
CGTGGCGGCTGTCTCGCTGAGGATAGTCACGGGAGAACGGGCGGATCTGGGTACGCTGGCGCCATGGGATTTCGCGTCATCACCCCTGACGAGTTCGAGTGGATTACCCGTCCCCACGAGACGGGTGAGCCGGCGCGGCACGTGGCCGAGCTGAGCGAGACCGCCGGCTTCGCCCACACGCGCGGAAATGTGTGGCGGTACGAGCCCGGCGCCAGGGGACGCCGCCACCGGCACCCGATTCAGGAGGAAACGTTTGTCGTGCTCTCGGGAACTCTCTCGATGTATCTCGGCGACCCTCCGGAGCGCTACGACGTACCGACCGGCGGCCTCATCCACGTCGAGGCCGGCACGCCGCTTCAGACCGTGAATCACGGTAGCGAGGACCTCGTCGTCTACGCCTACGGCAGCCCTCCCGAGAGCGAACACGCTCAGCTGCTCGACCCGGCAATTGGCTGACTCCCGCGGGGAGCCAGGCTATCCTGGCTCCAGGGGGACCGGCGCACATGCAAGCCTGGGCCATTCGTACAGGACCGCCGCCGCGTAGCGCGCCGGAAATCAGACGGGATAACAGGAGAGAGAGATATGGAGCTTCCTGAGGATCTGCAAGGACGTGCCCTGACCAGGCGGCAGCTGATGAGCTACCTCGGCGTTGTCGGCGCGGGCGCGTTCGTCAGCGAATCCGCGGCGGCGTGGGTCGCAGGTCCCAGTTGGGCGCGGCTGATCGAGCGCGCCGCGCATACGAAGCCGCACGGCTCCGATCTGGGCGCGATCGAGCACATCGTGTTTCTGATGCTGGAGAACCGCTCGTACGACCACTACTTCGGCGCATATCCCCGGGGGCGTGGGTTCGACGATCACCCCAAGCACTCGCTCGGCGTTTTCGCTCAGGACTTCCCCGGCGGCTCGAGTCTGTTCCCGAAGAACAAGCTTCTGCCGTTCCACCTCAACAGCATGTCCGGCTTCGAGTGCACGGACGACCTCACCCACGACTGGGGCCCGATGCACCTGTGCTGGAACAACGGCAAGATGGACTCGTGGGTCAAGGTCCACACCTCGCCCGAGTACGAGGGCCCCCATGGTGCGCTGACGATGGGCTACTTCGAGCGCGCGGATCTGCCGTTCCACTACGCGCTCGCCGACCACTTCACGCTGTGCGACGCCTACCACTCGTCGATCCTCGGGCCGACTCACCCCAACCGGCTGATGGCGAACACGGGCACGATCGACCCAAGCGGCCAGCACGGCGGGCCGGTCGTCCACACCAACTCGACCCCCGACACGCTGTGGAACTGCACCTGGACGACGATGCAGGAGATCCTCGAGGACCACGGCGTCTCATGGAAGGTGTACAGCCCCAGCAACGTGGGGGTGAGCGGCAAGTACGCGTCGCTGCGCAACTACGGGACCTGGAACCCCGTTCTCTACAACCCGATCAAGAGCCCCGAGGTCATGGGCTTATCGGACCACGTCCTGCCCTACTTCTCCGCGTTCCGGAACCCGGCCTCCCCGCTCTATAGCAAGTCTTTTGAGCAGACGTTCCCCAACCAGTTCGTCTCCGACGTGAAGTCCGGGAAGCTGCCGAGCGTCTCGTGGATCATCCCGCCGCTCGGCTTCGACGAGCACCCGTCCGCCTCGTCGGCGAACGGCATGTACTTCACGTCGCTCGTCCTGGACGCGCTCACGTCGAACCGGAAGGTGTGGTCCAAGACCGCCTTCTTTTTGATGTACGACGAGAACGATGGCTGGTTCGACCACGTCAAGCCTCCGACCGCGCCCCCGGGCACCAAGGGCGAATACCTGACGACGAACGCCTTCCCGCTCGGCGAGCCAAAGCCCGACACGTTGAACTTCGCGGGGCCGCTCGGGCTCGGCGTCAGGGTCCCGATGCTGGTCATCTCACCGTTCAGCCGGGGCGGGCACATCGCGACCGAGCTGTTCGACCACACTTCCCACCTGAAGCTCGTGAGCAAGCGGTTCGGGGTCGAGCTCCCCAACGTCTCCCACTGGCGCCGGCGCAAGGTGGGCGACCTGACCTCGACGATGTTCCACGGCAAGAAGCGCACCGAGTTCCCGAGGCTGCCCCGGACCTCCGTGCTCCTCCCGCCGGACGGGCCATGCGCGGCGGTCAGCCAGGAGACCGAGAGCGGTGGCGCGGGGCCGAGCGTTCCGACGAAACAGCGCATGCCGAAACAGGGCGGGGGCAGTCGGCCCGCCAGCCACTACTTCAAGATCTCCGAGGCGGAGCGCGCGATCCCAGACGATCACCGGACCGAGATCGTGCCTGACGGTCCACGCCCGATGACGACGAAGTCCTCTTACAACAAGTTGACCAAGGTTCCCGCCTGACGCCGTAGGTCGGCGGACCCCATCCGCGTCTCTCATCACCCCGCCGCGAACCGTCTGCGGCGGGGGGCCGTAATGCGTTCGAGAAACCCAAACTCGGACCGAAGGAGAGCTGATGGGGATGCACAGGCGCAATTCTCGGCGGGCGCGGATCGCGCTCGCCGGCACCGTAGTCGCGCTCGCGGCCGCCGCCCCGGCGGCGGCGTTTCAGGCGCTTCCGCCCGGCGGCCAGGTGAACGATGACCTGGCGGCGGGAATCAACAAGGCGATCAGCGTCAGCGGGGATGACCCGACGAACGCCGACGTCGTCGGCGGCGCGCTCACGGCCGGCAAGCCGGCGGTCCCGTGGGCGATCTTTCAGCAGCAGGAGACGAATGGATCGCCGCCGCCGCACGACCAGATCTTCTCGCGCTCGTTCGCGAAAGGCGCATGGACGACCCGTGGCATCGGCACGGTGGGCGGCCGCTCGAGCGCCAACCCGACATTCAGCGGATCGCTGAACTTTGACCAGAACCAGGACGGTGAGGCGCCGGCAATCGACTTCGCGGGCACCGGACGGACGGTCCCGTGGGCGACGTGGTACGAGAAGACGACCGGCACCGGTTTCGGCGCCAACAACATCTTCGCCAGCCGGTTTGACAACACCGGCGACGCGAACCAGGGCAAGTGGATCTTCGCCGGACAAAGCCGCGGTACGGGCGGCGGCACCGTTCCGGTTCCGTCGCTCAACATCCACACCGATCAGGATGCCGAGAACCCAGCGATCGCCGGCGGCTCGGCGGTCGATCCGACCAAGCCCGGGCCGTGGATCACGTGGCAGGAGACGACCACGTCTCCGGTCAACGGCAAGGACCAGATCTTCGTGGTTCGCCCCATCGGCCCGGGTGCCGCGAACTGCGACAACGTCACGCCGAAGACCGGAACCGGGAACATCCCGGCGATCGGCGGGTTCTGCTTCCAGCAGACCGGCATCCCGCGCGTCGGTCCAGGCGCGGCGGACCCGAGCCTCAACGTCGATCCGTCTCGGAACGGCATCGAGCCGGACATCGCCTTCGCGGGCGCGCACGACTCGGTTCCGTGGGTCGTGTGGTACGAGACGGGTGACCCCGGCACCGCCGGATTCCACAAGAACGAGATGGTGTTCGCGGCCAAGGGCGTCAGCGACGGTGTCGCCGCCAATGGCGGCTTTCACTGGGTGGCGGTCGGCAGCCAGCTGAGCGGCACCCTCGACACCCCCAGCAACGGGTTCGGGAAGTGCATCGCTTCGCCTGACAACGAGGCCGCGTGCTCGCTCAACAAGGACCCGGGCAAGGGCGCCGAGGATCCGCGGGTGGCCGCCGGCACGATGAACCCGGCGAATCCGACCGTGCCGTGGGTGACGTGGGACGAGGAGCTGAACGGGACCAAGCAGGTCTTCGTCTCGAGGCTCGTCGGCACCGGCGCAGCCGCTCACTTCGAGCTCGTCAACAACGGTGCGCCGATCTCGATCGGCGCCAACGACTCGACCCGTCCCGACATCACGTTCTCGGGCAACACGCCGTACGTGACGTGGCGCGAGGACATCGGCGGCGGCGTCGAGAAGGCTTTCGTCGGTCACTTCGTGAACCCGGCGAACCCGACGTTCGTCCTCGACGAGAGCGACGTGCCGCTGACGCCGACCGCGCAGGCCGACGTCCGCGAGCCGATCTCCTCGTCGTGCACCGCCAATCCGTTCAACGCCGATGGAGCGGCGTGCCAGGGCGGGGCCGTGGGGACGCCGTTCTTCCTGTTCACCAACGGGACGAGCCCGCGTGGTCTGTTCGCCGACGCTTTTCAGCCGGACGCGCCGGCGACAGGCGCCGCGAGCGGGATCTCCACGTCGGCGGCGACGGTGCAGGGAACAGTCAACCCCGAGGGCGGGCCGGTCAAGGTGTCGTTCCAGTACGGCACAACGACCGCATACGGCCAGACCACGCCGGCGCAGGTGATCGCGCCGAGCGACGTGGCGACGTCGTTTGCAGCCCAGCTCGGCGGCCTTCCGGCGGGGACCACGATCCACTACCGGGCCGTGGCCACGAGCGACTTCGGGACGTTTGTCGGCGCCGATCAGACGCTGACGACGAACCCGCTGCCGCCCGCGCCGGGCACCGTGAGGGTCGGCCACGCGAAGGTCACCGGCCAGACGGCCAGGGTGCGGGTCTCATGCACCGGCCCGTCCGGCTCCAGGTGCTCGGTTGGCCTGAGCCTGAGCGTCACCGAGACGTTCAGAGGCCACAGGCTGATCGCGGTCACCGCGCGGCATGGCCGCAGCAAGAAGGTCGTGATCCTCGGGACGGCCAGCGCCAGGCTCGACGCCGGCGCCTCGCAGACCGTGAGGATCTCGCTGAACCGCAAAGGTCGGAAGCTGCTCGCCGCCCGGCACGTGCTGAGGGTTGAGCTGCGGGTGACCCAGGCGCTCGGCAATGGGCACGACACGACCGTGTCGACCCAGACCGTCAAGTTCAGCGCTCGGCGCCACGGCCACCGGAGTCGCTGAAACCGGGGGCGCGCCGGGGGTCCCGTCCTCCCGCGCGGAGGGCGGGGCCCCTACGCCGTGCTCAATAGTCGTGCTTGATCGCCGCGACGACGCTGACGTCGTCGCTTTCGCCGAGGTAGGCCGCCTGGGTGCAGGTGCTCGTGATCGTGGACCTGACGCCGTCAGCGCTCCGGACGCCACTGGACGGGGCGCCGTGTTCCTTGAGGTAGGGCTGGGCATAGGCGTTCTGCTGCGCCTGACGCGAGGAGACCCACTGTGAGCAGGAGGTTGAGTCGCTGAGCGCCGCGTTGCTCGAGCCGGTGATGGCTGCGGCGACCGTGAAGGCGACCAGCAGGACCACGACGACGATCGCCACCGCCGAGGCACCCTTGTGGCGAGCCATGATGCTCCTGAGGGTCGGGGGACGGTGGCGTGGCTGACCACGCGGAGCGGCGCCGTCAGGCACGCCGTCCGCGGTCATGGACGTCCGTCGCTTTGGCGGACGGCGGGCTCGGCCGCGAGCATCCGGGCCATCGTGACGCGCGCTTTGACCGCATTGTGTACTCCGGCTAGCTCCGGGGGCAACCGACTCTCCTCCGCCTTCTGCAAGTGGCTCGACGCGCTCTCCACATCATTACGGTCCAGCGCCGCGGAGGCGCAGATCAGCCGCGCGAGGGCGTTGTCTGAGCCGAACGCCAGCGCATCGAGTGCGAGGGCTTCCGCCCGTCCCCGGTCCCCGTGCATGTGTGCATCCAGGGCCTGCTGGGTGAGGAACAGCACCCGAATGCGGTCGGGAAGATCGAGAGCGAGACCCCGCTGACAGGCCTCCTCGAACGTCTCCCAGTCGCCGTTGTCGAGCGCCTCGACCGCCGCCGCGTACCACGGCCGCCAGTCGTCGGGCTCGCGCCGTCCCCAGCCGAGCGCGATCTCGAGATCGCGCCTGCCCCGGGCGACCCTCCGGACGTGGCGCACCTTGACGAGGTCCGTGGTTTGAGCCGGGGGCGGCTCGAGGAAGCGAATCTGAGACTCCCACGATCCGGCAACCAGAGGCCATTCCCACGTCGCGCCAAACCACTCGACGGGCGATCGCATCAGCCGCTGGCGCCACACCTCCCCGTACAACTGCCCCTCCCAGAGCGCCGAGATCGCGGTCAGCTCGGGCTCGGACTCGAACCGAGTCGCGACGTCGCGCAGCTGCGCGCCGCCGATCAGCCGGTCGTCCAGATCGATCGTGACGTGGACGCCGGCGGTCGCGAGCGAGTGAGCCCGAGTGCGCGCGGCGGCGAAATCATCGCGCCACGGGATCCGGCCGACGACGAGCTTGTCGGGCTGGCCCCGCTCGCTGGCGAACGCCCGGGCCTCGCCGATCGTGCCATCGCGCGAACCGGTGTCGCACAGCACGACCTCGTCGACGTGATCCCAGAAGGACTCGAAGCACGGGCGCACGTTGGCCCGCTCGTTCCTCGCGATCATCACCATCGAGAGCCGCAACTCGGATGGCGTTTTACTCGACCCGACGCGCGTGGGCAAGCGACGCCGTGGAGCAGTATTCTCTGACTTAGGTCAGAGGATGCCGACAGCTGAGACGATCGTCCAGGTCCGACGCTTCAACCGAACCGTGACGCAACGGGTCGGTGCGCTGAGCGATCGTTATCTCGCGCGGGAGCACACGCTCGGGGCGTCGCGCCTGCTGTGGGAGATCGGCACGGAGGGGTGCGAGGTTCGCTCGCTGCGCTCGCGCCTGGCCCTCGATTCTGGCCAGACCAGCCGGCTGCTCCGAGTCCTGGAGGCCGATGGGCTGGTCAAACTGGCTCCGAGCCCGGCGGACGCGAGGATCCGCTTCGCGCGTCTCACTCTCGCCGGAATCGCCGAGCGGGCCTTGCTCGACGAGCGCAGCGACGAGCTCGCGCTGTCGATCCTCGGTCCCCTGGAGGGGCGCCAGCGCGACGAGCTGGTAGCGGCGATGCGGACCGTCGAGCGGCTGATCACGACCTCGATGGTCGACATCCGTGTCGTCGAACCGGCCGGCGGCGACGCCCGCCGGTGCCTGCGAGCGTACTTCGCGGAGCTCAACCGTCGGTCGGAGGTTCCCTTCGATCCGACCAAGGGCCCCTCGGCCGAGCCGCACGAGCTGCGAGCTCCCGCCGGCGCGTTCCTAATCGCCTATCTGGGCGCGGACGCGATCGGCTGTGGCGCCGTGAAGTACCACCCCGGCCGCGCGTCCGAGATCAAGCGGATGTGGGTGGCGGAATCGGCTCGGGGGCTGGGCACCGGCCGTCGCCTGCTGGGCGAGCTCGAGCGGCTGGCCCGCGATCATGGCGCGCCGGCGGCACGGATCGAGACCAACAAGGCGCTGGTCGAGGCGATCGCGCTCTACCGGTCCTCCGGTTACGAAGAGGTCGCGGCCTTCAACGACGAGCCCTTCGCGGACCATTGGTTCGAGAAGAGCTTCGGGTGACCGAACCTGGCCCACTTCGGCTCTGCCCGCCGCTCAGTAGCTCAGATCGTTGTTCGTCACCGCGAACACGCCCGAGGCGAGCACGACGATCCACACGACCGACGCGAGGACGCTGACGACGATGATCCAGACCCCGTGCTTCGAGTACGCCTTGATCGGGCGCGTCGCCACCACGATCCCCAGGATGATCCCGATCACGGGCAGCGCGACCGCCGTGATGTAGCCGAGAACGACCAGGCGCCGGATGCTTTCGCTCTTGGCCTTGGACGCGGAGCCGTTGCTCGAGACGTAGTCGGTCGTCCAGCGCTCCTGGTCCGGACTTGGCGGTGATGCGGCGCTCATGCGGTGGGTACCTGTCGCACATCGTAGGGTCAGGCTCACGCAATCGCATTAGATCCCACCCGGGGCCGCTCCTTCCTGCCCGTCCGGCGGTTTGGAATGTGGCGCCGCTCCGGCGGCGGCACAGTCGCGTGCCGGCTTGGCCCGAATAACAACCGGCACGTGATTGGCCCCCCGTTGGAAGCAATTCCGGCGGGGGGTCTTTAATTATCAGGCCGTCCGCAGCGCCTCGGTCGGCGATAGCCGCGCGGCGCGGATCGCGGGGACCAGGCCCGCGACCGCGCCGATCGCCAGGGCGGCACCGAACCCGCCCGCCCAGCCGAGCACCGGGATCACGATCGTCCAGCCCTTGATGCTCGAATAGATCGCGGTCGCGAGCACGCCGAGCCCGACGCCGGCGATGCCGCCGAGCGCTGCGAGGATCACCGCCTCGCTGAGGAACTGCGAGCGGATCTGACCGCGGCGGGCGCCCAGGGCGCGGCGCAGTCCGATCTCGCTGCGCCGCTCAAGTACCGAGATCACCATGATGTTGGCGACACCGACGGCGCCGATCAGCAGCGCGACGGCGCTCAGCCCGAGGAACAGCCCCGACAGCGCGCTCTTGGCCTGGGCGCGCACGACGAGCGTCGCGGACGGCTGCGAGGGGTCGACCTCATTCGGGCTCTCGGGGTTGGCGGTCGCGGCGAGCACCGACTGCACGGCCGCGACCTGGCTCGTCTGAGCGCGGACGTAGATCATCGTCGGATGGCCGTCGAAGCCGAGGTACTTCTCGGCGGCGGGAAAGCCGACGAGCACCGACTCGTCGATCTCGGGCGCGAGCGCCGCGGGCTTGAGGATGCCCACGACGTAGAACCACCGGCCGCCGAGCCAGACACGCTCTCCCGGGTAGACCCGGTCGATGCCGAGCTGCGATGCCGCCTGCGCGCCGAGGACGACGACGGGTTCCCGCTCGGTGGCGGCGTTGAGAAACGTCCCCTGGGCGAGCGTCGTGCCGACCGCAGGGAGCAGGTTCGCGGTGGCGGCCTGGACCTGGAGGCTGCCTCCCTGATCGCTCGGGATCAGCGGGCTGCGATAGACCTCGGCGTTGTTGATGGTGCCCGTATCCGCGACGCGCCGCACGGGGCCGATCCGGCTGATCATCGCCGGCGCGGCCTTCGGTAGCTCGGCGTTCCCTCCGCCTAGAGTCTGCCCGTTCGCGACCGTCAGCAGGTTTGTTCCGAGCTTGTCGATCTGGGCCAGGAGCGTGGCTTGGTTGGACGCGGAGAGGCCGAGGACAGCGACCACCGCCCCGACGCCGATCGCGATTCCGAGCGCCGAGAGCATCGCGCGCAGTGGACGGGTGCGGACGCCGGCGCTCGCCACCCGCGCGAGGTCGCGTGGTTGCAGCCGGGGTGGGGAGGTGTCGACGCTCATGCGGCCACCGTCCCCGTGTCGGCTTCGATCCGGCCGTCGCGCATCGCCACCTGACGCGGCAGCCGCCCGGCTATCTCATGGTTGTGGGTGACCACGATGATCGTGGCGCCGTCGGCGTTGAGCTCCTCCAGCAACTCGAGGATCGCGGCGCTGGCGGTGCTGTCGAGGTTCCCGGTAGGCTCGTCGGCGAGCACGATCGCGGGCCGGCCCACGAGTGCGCGCGCGATCGCGACGCGCTGGCGCTCGCCTCCCGACAGCTTGGGCGGCCGGAACCCGGCGCGCTGCGCGAGCCCGACGCGATCTAGGGCTTCCTGAGCACGGACGCGTCGCTCGGCGGCGGGCACGCCGGCGTACAGGAGCCCGTCGGCGACGTTTTCCAGCACCGTCTCGTGTTCGGCGAGGTAGAACTGCTGGAAGACGAACCCGATGCCGCGGGCGCGGAGCGCTGCCAGCTCCGCGTCGGGTAGCTCGGCGGCGTCCACGCCGGTGATCCGCACGCTCCCGGCGCTCGGGCGATCAAGGGTCCCCATCACGTGCAGGAGCGTCGACTTTCCGGACCCCGATGGGCCGACAACCGCCACGAGCTCACCAGGCCGCACGACGAACGTCACGCCGCTCAGGGCCCGGACGACCGGCTCGCCGGGGTAGACCTTGTCAACGTTGTCGAGCTCGAGGACCGGCGCGGCGTCGGTCATGATCCCGTCGGGACGACGACGCGCTGGCCGGCCGAGAGGCCGGACCCGGTGACCTGAACGAGCCCGTCCGCATCGTCGAACAGCCCTAGCGAGACGCCTACCAGGCTGTGGACGCCGTGGGCGCCGACAACCTCGACGGCATAGCCGCCCGACGCCAGCGCCAGGAGCGAGTCGACGGGGACGATGAGCACGTTGCGCGCGGTCTCGGTCGTGATCGAGACGGTGACCGGGGCCTGGTCGAGGTGGCCCGTGGCGCGCGGATCGAGCGGTCGCACGTCAACGGTGACAGTCGGGCTGCTGCCGCCGCTCGCGACCTTGCCGACGCTGGTGATGACGCCCGGAATGACGCTGTTGTCGGGTAGCGTGATCGCCGCCCGGTCGCCGGCCTTGACCTCCGACTGCTGGGCCGCGTCGAGGGACACGGTCACCTCGCGCATGGTCGATGTCGCCTGCGCGAACGGCGAGCCGGCGCCGGCCCGTGAGCCGAGCGTCGGGGTCACCGTCGTCAGCCGCATCGCGCCGGGCTCGAACACCACTGACCCGAGCGCGAGCGAGCCGGTCTCCGTCAGGTCGAAGTGATCTTGGAGGCGCTCGACGGCGTACGCCGTCTCGGCGCTGAAATAGTCCGAGCTGGGATCGATCTCCGACATCGTCGCGTAGCCGAGCGCGACCAGGTCCGCGTTCAGCTGCTGGACGTCCGATCCGGTCAGCCCCTCCGACAGCGCGCGATACGCCGGCGTGTGGCCGGCCAGCAGCACGACTGGCTTGCCATCCACCCAGTACAGCGGCTGGCCCGGCCTGATCACGGCGCCCGCGGACGGTAGCCGCGTGTAGGCGCCGGAGGCCTCGTTGAGGATCGAGTAGCTGCCGGCGTAGCCGAGGGTGCCCTGCACCGGGTCCTGCGAGCGGATCGTGTTCTGTGTGACCCTCGCGAGCGACGTCGGCGCGGCGTTGTCGACGAAGCCGGCAGGGCCGTTGCTCGTGCTGGCGAACGGGTTGGCGACCACGACCGCGACGATCGCGGCGACGATGCCGATGACGACCACGAGCGCTCCGACGCGTACGCGCCGGCGCCGGCGGTCAAGCGTCGCGACGGCCATCACGAGCTCCCCGACAGGGTCGAGCGGCACGCCTGCTGGGCCCTCTGGAACTGTGGCGAGTTGTGGTTGAGGCCCGGGCCGCCGATTTGGACCGACACCTTATTGTGGCCTCCGGAACTCGAAGTCGAGAACTTCGGGTCGGGGAAGTTGGGCACACCGTGTGACCGCATGCAAGCGGCGAACGCGTCCAGTTCCTCCCGTAGCTTCGTCGGGTTCCCGCCGGCGGCGATCCCCGGGGGCGCGTACGCAGCGCACGCCCTCTGGGCGGATTGGAACTGCTGCGAGTTGGGGTCGGCGCCGTGGCTTAGCGTAAGGCCGATGCCGTGGCCGTTGTTCTGAACGTTGACGTTTGGCTCGCCGTGGCTTCGCATGCATTCGGCGAAACGGACCAGCCGTTGGTAATCGGCAGCGCGGCTGCCTCCGAGCAGGCCGCCGGTGTCGGCGGTCGTCGTGGCGGTCGTCGTCGAGCCTATGTGGGCCACGCCCGAGCCCGACGGACTGCCGCTGCCGCAGCCGGCGAGGACGAGCGCGCCCGCCGCCAGCAGCGGAATGATCACGGTGCGCGGCCGAACCGTATGCAATCTCATGTTCGTGCTCCTGTCTGGGGATGCCATCGCCGGAGTGGTACGCGAGCGGCGGTTACACCGCCGTCACCGCCGCTGTTACCTCGCGGTAACCCGCGTTGGAGCACGCTTTTTGGGCGCTAGGCCTACAGTTGGAGGAGCATCGATGCGAGTGCTAGTCGTCGAGGATCATGAGGAGCTGGCGAGCACGATCGCAACCGGGCTGCGCCGCGAGGGCATAGCCGTGGACATCGCGCTCGACGGGAAGGGCGCGCTCGAGCGCGGGCTGCTGAACTCGTACGACGTCGTGGTGCTCGATCGCGATCTCCCCGGCGTGCACGGCGACGAGGTCCTGCGGCGAATGTCCGAACGGGGCTGCCGCGCGCGAGTGCTGATGCTGACGGCTGCCGGGACGATCGAAGACCGCGTGGACGGTCTCACGCTCGGCGCGGATGACTACCTCCCCAAGCCGTTCGCTTTCGCCGAGCTCGTTGCCAGGATCCGCTCGCTGGCGCGTCGCTCCCAGCCGGCGTTGCCACCGGTCCTGGTCAAGGGGGACCTACGGCTCGATCCCGCTCAGCGTGTCGCCCGGCGCGCGGGCCGGCTGTTGCCGCTGAGCCCGAAGGAGCTGTCCGTGCTCGAGTTGCTACTCGCGTCCGATGGCGCTGTCGTCTCGGCCGAGGAGCTGCTCGCGCGCGTCTGGGACGAACAGGCCGACCCATTCAGCAACGTCGTAAAGGTCACGATCAGCCGCTTGCGCGCCAAGCTCGGCGAGCCGCCGCTGATCGAGACCGTGCCCACCGCCGGGTACCGTATCTGAGGAGATGTCGGGTTCGCTCGCCGAGCTGATTCACCGGCCCGCTCGGCGCTGGCTACCTCGCCGCACCGTGCGCCTGCGGCTCACCGCGCTCTACGGCGGGCTCTTCCTGCTCACCGCGGCCGTGCTCCTGGCGATCATCTACATCCTCGTCGCCGGCCACTTCCAGCCCACGTCCGTCACGGTCAAGGCCAACAGACCGCTGCCGCCTGCAGCGCGGGCGGTGGCCACGGGCACTCAGGCAGGGGGTTCGCAACTTCATGCTCCGGCAACCGGCAACGAGTTTTTCGTGGCGCGCTCCGGCGGTCAGGTTCTGGGCAGCTTCGGGCCGCCTGGAACCGTTGTGGCCGATGCGGCGAAGACCATCAAGGCGGCGATCGGGGTGCAGCAGTCGCAGGACCGTAGCCAGCTCCTAATGTGGTCTGCTCTCGCGCTCGCGCTGATGGCCATCGCTTCGATCGTGCTCGGCTGGCTCGTCGCCGGGCGGGTGCTGGCTCCATTGCGGATGATGACGGCGAGGGCGCGCCGCATATCCGCGGACAGCCTCGACGCGCGGCTCGCGCTGAGGGGCCCCGACGACGAGCTCAAGGAGCTGGGCGACACGATCGACGGGCTGCTCGCGCGGCTCGAGCGCGCATTCGACGCCCAGCGAAGGTTCGTTGCCAACGCCTCGCACGAGCTGCGCACACCGCTCACGCTCGAGCGCGCGATGCTCGAGGTTGCCCTCGCCGATCCGCATTCGTCCGAGGCGTCGCTGCGCGCAGCGTGTGAGCGCGTACTCGCCGCCAGCGCCGAGCAGGAGCGCCTGATCACCGCGCTGCTCGACCTGGCTCGGAGCGAGCGCGGCCTCGACCACAGTGAGCTCGTGAGCCTCAGCGACACGGTTGCGCGGGCCCTCGACGCGGCGCCGCTCGCTGACGGCGTCACCGTGACAAGCGCGCTCGAGCCGGCATGCCTGAGCGGTGATCCGCGGCTGGCCGAGAGGCTCGCCGGGAACCTGGTCGAGAACGCGCTCGTCCACAACGTTCCCGGAGGCTGGGTCCGCGTCGCGACCGCGACCGAGGCCGGACGTGCGGTCCTTCGCATCTCCAACAGCGGGCCCGTGCTCGGGCCTGGGGAGGTGGACGGTTTGCTCGAGCCGTTCCGGCGCGGGGCCGGCCGCGTCGGCCGGCGCGGACAGGGGCTCGGCCTCTCGATCGTCGCCGCGATCGTCGCCGCGCACGACGCCGAGCTGAACCTCCGTGCTCAACCGGACGGCGGTCTCGATGTCGAGGTGACGTTCGCTCCGGTGCCGCCGGCGCTCATCGCCGCGGGCCCGCAGTGCGCTTCCGACGGCGATCACGCTGCGGAGACCGAGGCGTTGGTGCCGCAGGGTCGATAGCACGCGAATACGGCCTTCCGGTCGTGCTTAGCCGGGATAGGCCGGGGGTAATATCGTGGGCCCACACCTGTCGTTTCGCCCGAGTTCAGGTAGATGGAGGCTGAGCGAGAGAGATCAAATGCCTATGGCGCGGACGCGCTGCGCGGCGTGGCCGCCGCGGCTGACCGGGCTCTCACCGACATCGCCGGTGGCCGGCTATCTCGGCCGCAGGTGACGGTTCGCTTCTGGGATGGAAGCGAGATCCCGTCAGACGGCCCTGCCGCGATCGTCATCCGTGATCCCGCGGCGGTCGTCCACCTCCTGCGATCGCCCGGACAGCTCGGACTCGCGCGCGCTTGGGTGGACGGCTCGCTCGACGTCGATGGCGATCTGGAGGCCGTGCTCCGCACGCGGGGCGCATTCAATGGCATCCGCCTTTCCGCGGCCGATCGTGCCCGTCTCGGCGTTGCCGCGGCTCGGATCGCCGGCGCCCGGCTTCTGCGGATTCCACCGATTCCGGCGATCGAGGCGCGGCTGAAGGGCGGTCGCCGGTCGCTCAGCCGCGATCGAGACGCTGTCCGCCACCACTACGACGTCTCGAACCGCTTCTACAGGCTCGTGCTCGGCCCGACCATGGTCTACTCATGCGCGTACTTCGCTGGCCCCGATGACACGCTGGAGGACGCGCAGGAGCGCAAGCTCGAGTTGATCTGCCGCAAGCTCCGGCTCACCGAAGGAGAGCGCGTGCTCGACATCGGCTGTGGCTGGGGCTCGTTGCTGATCCACGCCGCGGCGAATCACGGCGTGAAGGGGCTGGGGGTGACGCTCTCGGAGCCGCAGGCGCAGCTCGCGCGGGCACGGGTTGCGGAGGCCGGCCTCCAGGACCGCGTCGAGATCCGAGTGCAGGACTACCGCGAGGTCGCGGACGCGCCTTTCGACAAGATCGCGAGCGTCGGGATGTACGAGCACGTCGGACGCGACGAGCTCGGTCGCTACGTGCACGCGGTGACGAACCTGTTGCGACCGGGCGGATTGTTTCTCAACCACGGGATCACGCGGCTGATGCCGCACGAACCCGAACCCGATCCGTTCATCCGGCGATACGTCTTCCCCGACGGGGAGCTGCATCCGCTCACCGACATCATGAGCGCGATGCAGGCCGCGGGCCTGGAGGTCCGGGACGCGGAGTCGCTGCGCGAGCATTATCCGCTCACGCTGCGCCGGTGGGTCGACAATCTCGTGGCCAATCGTGACGAGGCGATCGCCGAGGCGGGCCCAGAGCGCGAGCGCGTCTGGAGGCTTTACATGTTGGGCTCGGCACTGGGTTTCGAGGCGGGCGAGATCAGCGTGCACCAGGTGCTGGCCGCCCGTCCGGGCGCGCCACACGGCCTTCCGCTCGACCGTCGGGAGCTGCTGGGAGGCGTCCGCAGCGCGCGGACTGCGGGCTGACGACCCGCTCAGAGCTTGCTCGTGCTCCACACGAGGACGCCGGGTAGGCCGACGTACGCCTCGGCTGTGGCCTCGGGAACGTGCTCGAAGGCGCGCCGTTTTGCGCGGACGTGTTCGATCGACAGCGCGGGTTCGCGACAGTCGCGTACCTCGAGCCCGGCCGCCCGGAACGCGCTCAGGTAATCGGCGTGGCTGTGGGCATGCTCGCGCACGAAGCCCCGCTCGCCGCCCGCGTCCGTGAACGGCGCATGCCAGCCAAGGTGAGCGTGAAATGGGTGAAGCACCGAGATGAACATGTGGCCGCCCGGGTGCAGTACACGGGCGAGCTCGCGGACGGCGCCGTCCAGATCCACCAGATGAGATAGCGCGAGGCCGCAGACGATGACGTCGAACTCATCGTCGGTCGCCGGGATCGCGAGGAGGTCGCCGTGCATGAAGCTGGCCGCGGGGACGTTGATCCGTGCGCGCTCGAGCATCTCGGGGGTGATATCCACGCCCACGACCGTGTGACCGAGCGCGACCAAGTGCCCGGCGTGACGCCCGGTGCCGCACGCGGCATCGAGCGCGCGCCCCGGTGCAACGGAATCCAACAGCGACCAGAGCGCCGGTTGCTCTAGGGCGATGATCGGGTTGCCCGGTTCGTCGTAGCTGAGCGACCATTCGCGATACCCGTCGCGGGCGTCCGCTTCGCGGACCCTTGTCCCCACGAGAAAGCGGTCGTCATCGAGGATGCGACGGACTTCCGCGAGCCGGCGATCGGCGGCTCCATCGGTGCCGTCGTAGAGGTGGCGAAGCAACGCCAGTCCCTCCACGCCAACGAGCAGCTCACGGACGCGAACGTGACGGTCCATCCCGGCCAACGTAGCGGGCTAGGCGAGACCTCGTGCCGCCCAAGCCTCGGCCGAGAGCTTGAAGGGCTCCGGCGGGAGCCGCCCGCGGCAGAGATCGCGCAGGCGAGCCCGCCGGGCAGGGTCGAGCTGACCCACGAAGCTCCCGGCCGGCCCCACTCCGAGGAGGAACGGCTCCCACCACTCCGCGAACGTCGGATGTTCGACGTCCACGGCGAGGGCCGTCTCCTCGATTTCACGAATTCCCGCCGCCCGGAGCAGCTCGACGAGGTGGCCGCGCCTGGCTCCCGCCCGCCGCGACTCGTCCTCGACGTTTGGGTCGAGCTCACGCGCCGCGTCCCAGAAGACACTCAGCGGCCCGCGCCCGCCGGCGTGATCCCAGACACACGCGGCCACGATTCCACCAGCCCTCGTCACTCGCCCCATCTCGCGAAGTCCGAGCACCGGGTCGGCCATGAAATGGACGACGAGCTGCGCCAGAGCAGCGTCGAAGATCTGATCGTCGAACGGCAGCGCCTCCGCAGCGGCCCGCTGCACGCGAACACCTGGATGGCGATCCTGCACCGCCGCGACGAACCGCTCCGATGGGTCGACGGCCCACACACGGTCCGACCCCATTCGCCCGACCAACTCCGCGGTGAGCGCCCCAGAACCGCATCCGACGTCGATCACCTGCTGACCGGGTCGCGCGCCGGCGAAGTCGACGAACGCCGGCGCCAGCGGCGCCGAGTAGCGACCCATGAAGCGGTCGTACTCCTCGGCTCCGACGGTGAAGCTCATCGAGCCGAGTGTATGGGGGGCCAGGCCGGGGGATCGACCCGCGTGCGACGGTCGACCGACCGCTCAGTGCACGCTTCAGCCGCGCCCCGGCGGAAAGCCGACCTGACGCCGCCCGTCGTCCCAGATGATCGTGGGCACGATTCCGCGGTTGTTCGTGTAACCCATGAGCTCGGCCCTCCAGGCGTCGCTCTGCGTGGCGTCCCGTTCCTCAACCGTCTCGCCTTCGGCAGCGAGATGCTCGCGCGCGGCCTGACAGTAAGGGCAGCGAGGCTTGGTGTACATGACTACGGTCATCGGGCCCGGGCGTGCGCCGCTTGCACGACTCCAGTATCGCAATCGGCCTTGGTGGGGCACAAGACGGCCTCCCCATCACAGGAGGCCGTCTCGATGCGCCACTTTGTTCGGGCAAAGGTGGCGCGCGTGAGGAGCGCTCGCGGCCGGTATACGGCGCACATGAGACCGCGAGACTCCTCAAAGAGTCGTGCAGACGCTCCGAGCGGGCAATGGTGGCTAGCACCCATCTTGGCCCACTCGTGCCCCAACCCGCCCACGATGCGCCTCGATGATGGAGCTAAGAATTAACCCGATCAGGCGATGAAAATCGGCGCGGCGGCTGGCATCGTCGCGGAATCATGGTGGAGTTTGCTCGCTTCACGCCCTGGACCCGACTGCGAGGCGCGCGGTCGGCTGCCAGGTTGTGGTTGATCGCCGGGCTGGCCTGGGGCTGGCTGCTCGTGGGGGGGTCGGCTGCTCTGGCGCAGGCGCCCTTCACGCAAGGTAGCCGGTTCGCCGTTCACGGCGGGAAGCGGTCCTGACTCAGTCGCGTTCAGTCCGTCCGGTCGTCTGCTGGCGACGGCCAACGGTAGCGACGACACGGTGTCGGTGTTCTCGGTCGCTCAGAGCGGGGCACTGACCGAGGTCTCGGGCTCGCCATTCAAGGCCGACGGAGGTCCCTCGTCGATGGCGTTCGACCCGTCGGGGCCGTTCCTGGCCGTGGCGAACGCCTCCGCGAACACAGTGTCGATGTTTTCGGTTGCCGCGGACGGGGCGCTGAGCGAGGTGACCGGATCGCCGTTCGCGACGGGCGATGAACCTGTATCGGTGGCGTTCAGCTCGTCGGGGGGATTGCTCGCGACGGCCAACTCATCCGACGGGGGCCCGGGGAACGTCTCCGTGTTCTCGGTCGGCGCAGACGGCGCGCTGACCGCTCTCGCGGACTCGCCGAGCGCGACCGGCGGGGACCCGACCTCCGTGTCATTCGGACGGTCCAACCCGTTCATCCCTTCCAGTCAGTTTCTGGCGGTGGCCGCTGGCCAGGGTTCTGCGTTCGTCTACTCGATCGCGTCCAACGACGACATCACCTCCTGGGCGGCCGTGATACCCGAGAGCTTTCCGACAGCGGTGGCGTTCAGCCCGTCCGGCGCATGGCTCGCGCTAGCCAACCTGCTGGAGCCCTCGATAACGCTCGCTGACAACCGCGTGTTCCAATCGGGCTCGTCGTTTGGCCCCGGTGAGTCCAGCGCCCTCGCCTGGAACCCCTCCAGTTCCGTGTTGGCGGCCGCGCAGCCCTTCTCTGACGTCTACCTGTTCGCGATTGCCGCCAACGGTTCCGCGACCCAACTGGCGGGCACGCCATTGAAGATCAGCGGGACTTCGGTGTCGCTGGCGTTCAGCCCCTCCGGCGGCCTGTTGGCAACCGCAGACGAGGACACGGGCAAAGTCTCGAGTCGGTTGCGACGAGGTTCAGCTGCGCCGACAGCGACGCCGGCCCGGGGATCGCCTCGTGCACCGACTCGAACGGCGCCAACGGAACGGCCGGCCACCTCGACACCTCCACCCCCGGCACGCATTCCTACGCGGTGACCGCGACCTCGGATGACGGGCAGACGGCGACGGAGACCATCACGTACACGGTCGCGGCGGCGCCGTCGGCGGCGATCGGCTCGCCGGCGAGCGGCGCGATCTACACGCGCGGTCAGACGCTGCTCGCCCGTTTCAGCTGCGCGGACGGCGCCGGCGGCTCTGGCATCAGCTCCTGCTCGGCGCCGGTCGCCAACGGCGCCCCGATTGACACCACACAGGTCGGCGAGCACAGCTTCCCGGTGACCGCGACCTCCAGAGACGGCCAGCGCACGATCAGGACCGTTTGCTACACGGTGCGGTACCCCGACGACGATTTCCGGGTCTCGCGCATCCGTTCTCTCAGGAACGGGACCGTCACGTTCAGGGTCGAGGTCCCGGGACCCGGACTGATCGGCGCGCTGGAGACCGGATCCCACAACCGTCGCTACGCGCGCGGTCACGCCACCGCCAGTGGCGCGCAAGCGGTCAAGATCAAACTCCGGCTCAGCAGACGGTTGCGCCGGCTGATCGCTCGCCACCGCGGCCGCGTGACCCTGAGGCTGACGATCACCTTCACCCCGACCAACGGTCTGCCGCTGAGGGTGCACGACCGCGTCCGTCTCAAGCGTAAATGACCTAGTCGGTCTCGCGGTGGATCGAACCGGCTCCCGGCTCAGCGCGTGGTGAGCCACTCCTCAAACTCGGTGGCAATGATCCGTTCGCCGTGGACGCCCCGGGCCTCGGCTGACGCCAGCCAAACGATCGGTGGTCCCATGATCCCAGGGTCCAGGAGTCTCGCTCGCATCTGAGTCGATACCTCGTCGGGGACCATCCCCGTGGCGGTGGCGCCTCCCGGCAGCACGAGGTTGACGGTCACCGGACTTCCGGCCAAGTCGGCGGCCATGATGCGCGAGAGCGCCTCAACGCCTGCACCTGCCGGCCCATACGGCACGAAACCCTGGCGGGTCATCGTCTCCGTATTCATCGAGATGTTGACGACCCGTCCCGCGCCCGCCGCGAGCATCCGTGGAACGACCGCGCGCGCGACCAGGAACACTCCGGTGACCTTCGTCTCCAGCACGTCGCGAAAGCCTCCTGGCGAGACTTCCCAGAACGATTGCGGGGCGGTCAGAAACCCTGGATTGACCGTTCGCATCCCGATCCCTGCGTTGCTCACGAGCAGATCCAGCCCGCCGAGCCGGTCGTACACCTCATCCACGCATGTCCGCACTGACGATTCGTCGCGGACGTCCAACTCCAGACCAATCGCCCCGGGTCCGATCCGCTCCGCCTCGGCCTCAGCACGAGAGCGGCTTCGACTCGTTGCACCAACCTGAGCGCCAGCGGCGACGAGCGCTTCGGCCATCGCCAGACCGAGCCCACTGGTCGCGCCCGTCACGAGCGCCCGAGTGCCGTCCAGAGAGCTCACCCAGCGAGCGTACCCATTGCCGGCACCGGCCAGACCGGGGAACTGACCAGGGACTCACGGGCGCGACGGATCAGTCGGACCGACAAGCTGCGCTCACGACCAATCGACCCACGGAGGTCAGCATGAGCAACGAGTGGCGGCTACAGGCGATCGAGACGCGGGTTCCGGGCCGCGAGTGGGAGGACTGACGATGGACATCGCCTCCCTGGCAGACCTGCTCCTCGAGACGGCCGACCAGCACGACCCCTACGAGAAGAGTCACACCCCACACAACTGGTGGGACTGGTACGCCGCCTACATCGACGCGCGCCAGCATGGGAAGACGCAAGACGAGGCATCGGAGGCCGCGGGTCGCTACATGGAGGAGGTTCATCACGTCGGGACGCTGTGAACTCGGCGCGGCGGTGATCGCCTCGCCAAGCTCGGGCGGGGCGACGTTCCGGTGTAGCGTCCGACAGCGCGACGTTCAAACACACGAGACCGACGGAGGTAACGATGAGCTCGACCTATGACTACGACGTGATCGTGCTCGGCGGCGGGGCCCCGGGCGAGCATTGCGCCGGCGCGCTCGCTGCGTGTGGGTTGCGCGTCGGGATCGTCGAGCGGGAGCTGGTTGGCGGCGAGTGCTCCTATTGGGCTTGTATTCCGTCGAAGTCGTTGCTGCGCCCGGGGGAGGCCGTGCGCGGCGCGCGCGAGGCCGCCGCGACGGCCGAGGTCGACGTGGAGGCGGCGCTGAAATGGCGGGACTTCATGGTGTCGGACTACTCAGACGCCGGCCAGGAGCGCTGGCTGGCGAGCCGCGGCATCGATTTGCTCCGCGGCAATGGGCGGTTGGCTGGTACGGGCGTGGTCGAAGTGGCCGGGGTGCGCCACACCGCGGAGCACGTCGTGGTGGCGACCGGGTCGGACCCGGTCGTTCCCCCAATTTCGGGGCTGAGCCAGCTCGAGGGCGTATGGGGTACCCGCGAGGCGACGAGCATGAAGGCGGTCCCGCGGCGCCTGCTGGTGCTCGGTGGCGGAGCAGCCGGCGTCGAGCTGGCGCAGGTCGTGCGGGGGTTCGGCGGCGAGGCGGTGATCGTCGAGGGCGCCGAGCGGTTGATCCCCCGCGAGGCGGCGCCGCTGGGCGAGGCGCTCGGCGAGGCTCTGCGCGGGGACGGAATCGAGCTGACGCTTGGGATCCACGCCACTGCCGCCCGGCGCGAGGGCGACGAATACGTCCTCGAGCTCGACGGTGGCGGGGAGCTGCGGGGGGACCACCTGCTCGTGGCCACCGGCCGGCGTCCGCGGGTGGAGGGCATCGGCCTCGAGACGGTCGGCGTCGAGGCGAACCCTCACGGCATCCATGTCGACGAACACATGCGTGCCGCCGAGCGCGTGTGGGCGATCGGCGACGTCACCGGCATCTGGCCGCTCACCCACGTCGGCGAATACGCGGCCGACGTCGTCGCGGACAACATCGCCGGGAATCCGCGGCCGGCGAACTTTGAAGCCGTTCCACGCGTCACTTACACCGACCCGCAGGCCGCTGCCGTGGGTGCCGTCGAAGCTGCGTACAGCGGCACCGCACCCGTGTCCGAGGTCCCCAAGACCGCCACGTACACCCACGCCTACGCGCAGTCCAACGGCTTCCTGACGCTGCTCTCCGACGGCGACCGACTCACCGGGGCCTACGCGCTCGGCCCCGAGTCCGGCGAGTGGCTGCAGCAGGCAACGGTGGCCATCCGCGCACACGTCCCGGTCGAGGTGCTGAGCGACACGATCCAGCCCTTCCCCAGCTTCTCGGGCATCTACGACGCAGCATTGATGGCGCTCCGCATGGAGATCGCTGGCATGCCTCATCCGATGAAGCCGATGGACGCGCAGATGGCCAGCCTGTCCGGTTAGGGAGCGAATCATGACCGCCGGAACCACGCCCGTTACTGCCGACCGGGAGCCGGCACTCCTCGGACAGATCGTCGTCGTCATCGGCGGCAGCGCCGGAATCGGCCTCGAGACCGCGCGCCGCGCCCGTCAGGAGGGCGCCGGCGTCGTCCTAGTTGGTCGAAATCACGAGCGCCTCGAGCGGGCGGCGCTCGAGGTCGGCGCGCGGAGCACCGCCGCCTTCGACGCGAATGATCACTCCGCGCTGGCGCGATTCTTCAATGGCCTTCGCGATCCGATCGACCATGTCATGATCACCGCGGGCGGTCCGCACTATGGACCTCTGCTCGAGATGTCCTCCGACGAGGTGCGCGAGGCGCTCAGCGATCACCTGGTGCTCGGACTCGAGGTCGCACGCAACGCCGCCGGCAAGATGCGGCCCGGCGGGACATTGATCCTCATGGGCGGCATCGGCGGCCGGCAGATCAGCCGCGACCTCGGGATCGCCTCCGCGGCCATCGCCGCGCTGCCTCCGTTCTGCGCGGCTCTGGCGCTCGAGCTCGCGCCGGTCCGGGTCAACCTGATCGCCGCGGGCTTCGTCGACACGCCCTTGTCGGCATCGCTCCTCGGGGGCCAACTCGAGGCGCGCCGGAAGGAGCTGCGGGCGACGCTCCCGATCGGCCGCGTCGTCGTCCCCGCGGACGTCGCCGCGCTCGCCGTTCACATCATGAGTAATACCGCCCTCACGGGGGCGACGTATGACATCGATGGCGGCCAGCAGTTCGTTGCATGATCGTCCCCCGGGACAGAACATGACGCCGCTGCCATCGACCTGAGTGCTCGCCGTGCTCATCGTCGCCGCTGCCCAGCATCTCCCCGGCGTCCTGCACGATCTTGAGCCGACGCTCAACCGGTTCGGCTACCTGGCGGTTGTGGGCCTCGTATTGATTGAGGACTTCGGCGTTCCCGTTCCCGGCGAGACCGTCCTGATCCTCTCCGCTGTGTACGCCGCCACCGGCCGCCTCAACATCGTGCTCGTGGCGCTACTCGGCTTCTGCGGCGCGGTTCTGGGCGACAACATCGGTTTCGCCATCGGCCATTTCGGCGGGCGTCCGCTCATCGAGCGGTATGGCCGCTACATCTTTCTCACGCCCGAGCGGTTGGACAAAACCACCCGTTTCTTCAACCGTCACGGCGGCAAGATCATTATCGTCGCGCGGTTCATCGAAGGCCTGCGCCAGGCAAACGGCATCATCGCCGGCACGAGCGGCATGCAGTGGACCCGGTTCCTGATTTTCAATGCAATCGGAGCTGCGCTCTGGGTCATCGTGTGGACGAGCATCGGTTACTTCTCGGGCAGCCACATTGACACGATCTACAAGTACGCCACCCGATACGACACGTACCTCTTGATTGTCATCGGCGTGCTCGTGGTCGCTTACATCGTGCGGCGCTGGGTGCGGAGTCGCCGAGCTCGAGCACCCAGCCGGCAATCACATTGACAACGTTCCGGGCCGCTGTGAGGTGGCGGCAGGGCGAGGATCCTGCGTTGCGACGTGGACGACCCTGTTCTTCCCTGCGCAGTATTCGATCGTCCACGCCGTCGGCGGCCGCCCTACCTCGATTTGCAACCTCGCTAATGACGAGGCGGCCGTGCGGCGCTAGGGGGACTCTGACGTCCGGTCGCCAGGGTCTGACGCCGCTGCCTCGGCTTGCTCTCGCGCGCGCTGGGCTGCGTGAGCCTCCTCGGCTGCGGCGCCGGCTCGGCGGCGCGCGTCCTCGGCCTCCTGTTTGCGGTCTATGGCCGTGAGCTCTGTCTCTTCGGCGGTCCGCCGAGCCTGCTCGGCCTCGTCGTTCAGACGCGCTAGCCGGCTGGCGCTAACCAACGGACCACTCGAGGGGCAGGGCGCCGCGAACAAGGCGCACACGGCGGCGCACTGCTCGGCGGTGAGCTCGTCACCGACCGTGACGTCGGGCGCCCCGCCGAGCTGTTCACCGCTGTACGGCAGGCGAACGTAGTCACGGCTCACTGCCGCGTCGGAGACCGGCGCCAGCTTGACCTGACGGCCGAGCCGTCCGTGTTTGATCGAGATCAGCACCGGCTGCTGCCCGGCGGTGTCGTAGTAGACCTCCTCGAGACGGCCGGCCTTCTCGCCGCCGCTGTCCAGAACATCCTGCCCCCGCCAGCTCTCGATCGCCTCAACTGTCGGCACGGCTCCTCCTACTCGTATCGGACGGTGGTCACGATCGCGTCCATGCTTCGCGAACGCAGAATACCGCGCCTCCTACGCCCCCACGATCACCGAGCGACGCCCGGATCGCGTCTGCCACTGCCGGAGTCACGCCGGCGCCGTGGCCGCAACTGACCAAACTCTAAAGCGGCGGAACCTGGTTGTTGACCTGCGGCCCGTGATACAGGTGGTCGTGGTCCTGGCACGCGGCCGGGAAGGTGAACCGGACGCTGTCGCTGCGCACGCCGTTGTAGCTGGCGAATAGGGTCACGCGGCCGACGGTGCCGACTCTGCACCGGGCGTCCGTGCTGCTCTTCACACGGACGATGATCTTCATGATGTTCCCGGGGAAGCCCCACATCGTCGCGTGGTGGGAGTGGTAGACCAGATGGTGCTCGACAGTCATGATGATGAGGCGGTCGGGCTGGTGGGGTACTCGGTCGACTTGGCAGAGGATCCCCGACACGGTGTTGGCAGTCAGGTTGATGTTGCCGTGCCCGCGGGCATAGCTCCCGGTCCTTCCCGTGATGGGTGCGCCAGTATGAAAGCCCCATGGCGGAATCCTGCCGCGGACGATCGGGACCTGGGCGCAGTACTGGACCGGGTACGCGCTGGCCGACCCGGCCATGGCGGCAAGCGCCAGCACGGGAGCGAGCACGGAAACCGCGAGTCCAACGTGCCGCATGAGGTCGCCGCGTCGCATCCGGGAAGCGATCATAGCCGCGGCGGCCACGACTCGAATCGTCCGGAAACCTATGCCGAGCCGGGCGAGCATGACCGCGCGAGTACCCACCCGATCTGGTCTCGGCCGCTCGGAGTCGAAGGCGTCAATGTACTGCTCAAACATCGTCGTATAACCGAAGGGCGACGCGCCGGCAGCATGCTTCTAGGTCCGCGAGACCGAAACCCGGACTGGGCTTGTGTCCGGTCTGCGGGCCTTCAAATCACGCTTGACAGCTGACTGCCGATGATATGTCTGTATTTCTGTAAACCAAGGCGAGAACAGCCTTCGCAACTATCGATCCATCAATGCTCGAAAAGCTCCACCATCGCGCAGGGGATGACAACGGTTTCACCCTGATCGAGCTCCTTGTCGTGATCTTGATCATCGGCATTCTTGCCGCGATCGCGATCCCGGCGTTCCTCAACCAGCGCGGCAAGGCATATGACGCTGCGGCGAAGTCGCAGGTCAAGACCGCTCAGACGGCGATGGAGACGTACGCGACCGACCACAATGGCACGTACACCTCCAACGTCTCAGACCTGGCGGCGATCGAGCCTACGCTCGGCGACACCGGCGCCAGCGCCTCGCTGACTACGGTGACGGGCAACGGCACGACGGGCTACACGCTCGTTTCGACCTCTTCCGCGACGGGTGACAGGTTCACTCTGACCGAGGCAGGCGGCGCCGTGTCCCGCACGTGCTCGACCGGCACGGGCACTGAAAGCCCGGGTGGCTGCGTCGGCAGTAGCTGGTAACCGGCACCCGAAAGCGGCGTCGGTGTCCAACCTCGCCGTGCGTGCTTCCATCAATCCTGGCGTGGGTGCGGCAGGATCGCGGCGGGTGGTCGTAGCTGGCGCCCGAGTCGGCGAGCCTCGGCGGCGACGACGGCCAGGTAGTGCCGATTTGCCGATCGACGTATGCGCCGGGCGCGCCGGCTGTCGTCATTGAGATGCTCTGAGCGGAGTTCTGGCCGTTCCTCGGCCAACTGTGCCTTCGCTGCGGTGGACATGACTCAGTGTCCGGACCCGGTGGCGGTGGCTAGGTAGTGCAGTGCCCGGCGCTTAGCGAAGAGCCCGCGAAAGCGGACGAGCTCCCGACCGTCGCTGAGCGCCACCGCCCAGCCTTGAGGGATACGTTTGAGCATCAATCTGAGTGCGTACATGGGGCCTCCTCGGAGGCGAAACTTTTGGAGGTGATATCCGCGGCCGGCGCATCGCGCGGATCCGTCGACCACCGACTCTTCCTGCTCCAGTTTATATCGGATTCGGAGAATTCTGTCCAGTTATGGATGACTACAGGAGTCTCTGCGATTGCCATGCGCACTTGCGGACAGAGCTTTCCGCACTAGACTCCTCTGCGTGACGGCTACGAGTAAGGCACCGCGGCGGAAGGACGCCCGGCGCAACCGGGAGGCCATCCTGGTTGCGGCGCGGGGGCTGTTCGCCGACTGCGCCGATGTTCCGATGTACGAGGTCGCGCGGCGCGCGGGGGTCGGGCAGGCGACGCTCTATCGGAATTTCCCAGACCGCCGGGACCTGGCTGCTGCGCTCCTTCTCGAGGAGATGGAGCACACCGAGCAGCTGGCAGCTGACCACGACGGCGATCCCGACGCATTCTTCGTGTTGCTTCGAAACGTCGTTGAGACCATCGCGCGTTTCCACGCGCTGGGCGAGCTGGCGCGGGAGGACGCGTGCCTGGGGTCGGCGCTCCAATCGCGCAGGCGGCGGCTGCGCGAGCTGCTGAAGGAGCCGCTCCGCGCCGCCAAAGCGGCAGGAACGGTGCGCTGCGACGTGACCATCGACGATGTCTTCCTGGTCGTGCTGATGGTCCGAGGCGCGCTCGACGCGGCCGACGCTCCGGCTGGACGCGCCGCTGCGGCCAGCCGCGCCCTCGCGCTTCTGCTCGACGGCGTGACGCCCTCCCGAGTGGCCTGACGACCGCCGGCGCGGCAGCGCTCGGCCAGCTGGGGGTCCTTGGCTGCGAGCTACTGGACAGTCCAGTCCGGATGAGTAGTATCCGGAGATACCTGTCCGGTACTATCTTTCAATGGGATGTAACCGTGACTGACATGCGCTACTGGGCGATGACCTTCGCCGTCGCAATCGGCGGCGCCTTTTTGGCCATTGAGCGGTTTGCCTTTGCTCCCACGCCACCGCAGAGCTCTCGCCGCGGTGGCTCGCCTTCGGGGTGGCCGCCGGCGCTGCGACGATCGGGCTCGGCCTGCTGGTGGACGGCCTCCTGGACGTCCAGCGTACGAACATGACGGTCCCGCGAACGATCGAGATTCTGCTCACCGCCGCCACGGTGGCGGTGGCGGCCGCGCTGATGGTCCTGACCGCGGTCCACGGCGTCGGCAACCTGCGCTGGTGGACCTTCGGGCTGGGGGCCGGCCTTGCCGGCGTCTCGCTGGTCGCGTCGATCGTGCACGAGCTATCGAGCGAGCGCGTCCGCCACGAGCTGGAGGTCGCACAGACGACCGTCGCCGAATTGGCCATAACGGTCGGCTGAGAACGAGCGCAGCGAGAGGGGCGCACTTAGTAGCGCCCCTCTCAGCTCGCAACGACAATCCCGATTCAGCCTCCTGACGACGCGAGGATCTGGCTGTGGAGGTCCAGCAGCCGGGGCACATCGGAGGCGTCGACCCGGCCCATTCCGCATTCGGTGCAAACACCCCAGTGCCGTGCGCCCGCGGGGGAGTTGATCAGGGCGGCGTCGATCTGCTCGATTTGCTCGGCGGTCGTGCCCGGTAGCTGATCATCGGGGTGGTAGGGGACGAGCGCGAAGTAAAGCTCGGTCTCGGAGCCGGTCCTCAGCGCGCCGAGGGGCTCGAAGTAGTCGCTGTCGTTGCGGCCCTGGGGGACAGTGAAGGAGACGAAGTTGAGCGGGCGCTTCGCGGCCTGGGTTACGGCATTGACGAGGTCGACCTGCAGCTGCAGCGACTCCGGCTGTTTGAAGTGCTGGTGGCCGTAGTCGCCGTAACAGAGGTGCATACCAACCGGCACATCGACGGGGATGCGCTCCAAGCAGCGCACTAGCCCGGGCGCGATCTGGTCCATCGGCACCTTCGGGCCCATCGCTCCCTCCAAGGCCCCGAACTCGACCGCAACGTCCCATTGGACCGCGAGCCGATCGTGCGGAAGCCGCTCGAGCGCGGTGTCGAGGTCGGCGAACAGGGCCTGCTCGTAGGAGGGCGCGACCTTCGGCAAGTCTTCCGGCGCGATGGTTCCCGCCATCGAGGCAAGAGGCGTTGGGTACTGCATCTGAAAGCGCACGTCGGCCGGGATCATGCCGTCGTTCTGCATCCGCTCAAAGGTCGCAAACGAGTCGGTGTATTCATCGGCATAGCCGAGGTTGGGCCAGTTGATCATCTCGGCCGACGCGCCGTCGGTGAGGCGCAGCTGAGGCATCAGCGGCGCGTCGGGTGAGGTCTCGTAGGCCTTCTCAACCGAAACGGTCTCGAACTCGGGCATCTGCTCGAACTTCTGGATCTGGAAGCTGATCCAGTAGTTGCGGTCTCCCGTCTCCCCGTCGGTCATCCGACGGACGCCAGTGGGAACGCGCGAGCAGATCTCGCGCATGACGGTCTCGGCGTCGGGCAGATTGACCGAACCATTGAAATGAACGGCTGTGGGTGGCATCGCAGTCCTCTCGGTGGTTCTCCGCTCGGGCCGTCATATCACGCCGGGCGACGCCGAGGCGAGCGACCCAGCGGACGAAGGTGCGTTGGCCGATCGGCTGCGCGCCTGCATCTCGCGCACCGTCGTCTGCGGCGGTTAGCCTCGCGCGATGATCGCATCGATTTCTCAGGCCGATTCGCCGAGGCTGGGCCGGCGGATCGTGCGTTTGTTTCGGCCGCATCGGGGCGCGCTCGCGTCGATCGCCGCGATGATTTTGTTGACGTCTGTATTGAGCGTGATCGGCGCGCTGCTGGTCCGTCGCGTGTTTGACGACGCCCTGTTCGTTCGCGGCGGTCCCGATCTCGGAGCGCTGTATCCGCTGGTGGCCGCGTTGATCGCGATCCCGATCGTCAACGGGGTCCTGAATGTTGGTCAGACGTGGGTGACCGAGATCGTGGGCAACCGGGTGCTGCAGGAGCTCCGCGACCGGCTGTTCGAGCATCTGGAGCGGCTCTCGCTGGCGTTCTACACGGCGACTCGCAGCGGAGAGGTGCAGTCGAGGCTGGCCAATGATGTCGGTGGTGTGCAGACGACGATCACTTCGACCGCATCGTCGGTGCTCAGTAACGTGGTCACGCTGGTGTCCTCGGTGGTGGCGATGCTGCTGCTCTCGCCGCTGCTGACGGCCGTCTCGCTGGCCGCGACGCCGGCGTTCGTATTGTTCAGCCGGCGGGTCGGACGGGCGCGGCGAATCGCTCGTCGCGATGCGCAGGCCTCGCTGGCGGCGATGGGCTCGATCACGCAGGAGACCCTGTCGGTGTCCGGGATCCTGCTGGCCAAGGTGTTTGGTCGACAGGAGCACGAGGTTGACCGCTATCGCGTCGAGAACGCCAATCAGGCCGACCTGCAGATCCGACAGGCGATAGTCGGGCGATCGTTCTTCGCGGTCACCCAAGCGTTCTTTGGGATAAGTCCGGCGCTGGTCTATCTGGTTGCCGGGCTTCAGGGCACTCACGGCGATCTCTCGGCGGGGACGCTGGTGGCATTCACGACTCTGCAGAGCCGGCTGCTGATCCCGATCAACCAGTTGCTGCAGGTCTCGGTCGATGTGCAGTCGTCGCTGGCGCTGTTTGGGCGGATCTTCGAGCTGATCGACCTTCGGCCCCGGATTACTGATCGACCCAACGCGCTCAACCTGGACGCCGGCGAGATTCGAGGCGAAGTCGCGCTCGAGCAGGTGTCGTTTCGCTATGGCGGCGGCGAAGACGGAGGTCCGCCCGCGCCCGAGGAGGCGCTGCGCGATGTCTCCATGCGGGTCTTGCCCGGGCAGCTCGCGGCGCTAGTTGGCCCCTCCGGGGCGGGCAAGACGACGATCTCGTATCTGATACCTCGGCTGTACGACGTCGAACGTGGTGCGGTGACGATCGACGGTCACGACGTCCGTGAGCTCACCGCCGCGACGATCGCACGAGCGGTGGGCGTGGTGACCCAAGAGAGCTATCTCTTCGGAGGCACGGTCCGCGACAACATCCGTTACGGGCGGCCGACCGCGACCGACGAGGAGATAGTCGCCGCCGCTAAAGCCGCGTTCATTCACGATCGCATCCTCGCGCTCGAACATGGCTACGACACGGTCGTGGGCGAGCGCGGCTACCGCTTCTCCGGCGGGGAGCGTCAGCGGATGGCGATCGCGCGCGTGATCCTCGAGGACCCGCCGATTCTGGTCCTCGACGAGGCCACCTCGGCGCTGGACACCGAAAGCGAGCGCGTCGTTCAACGGGCGCTCGAGTCGCTCATCCAGCGCCGAACCACGATCGCCATCGCGCACCGACTGTCGACGATCCGCAACGCCGACGTCATCTTCGCCATCGACCATGGCACGATCGTCGAGCGGGGCACCCACGACGAGCTCCTCGCTGAGGGCGGCCTTTACGCGCGGCTGTACGAGGAGCAGTTCGGCAACGGGGTGGTCGAAGCCCATTGCAGCGACGGCGTGATCCTGGCTAACGGGCACCCGTGTCGACCTTCGAGCCGGCGAGGGCGACCAGGCACGCAGGTCCCTGCGCCCGATGCCACAGAACTGCCACCGTCGATTGCCGAGGTCCCGGCTGAGCTCCGCACCGTCCTGACCGCGTAGTGGAGGGGATCCGCGACGGGAGGTGTTTCCCGATGCGTCCCTTGTCGTGTAACGAATTGTGGCTTTCCCCGTCCCTGGGCGAGACCAACCGAGAGGACGGTGAGAGGATGGGATTGTCATGGAGTTGAGCGCGCTCGCCGAAGCCCCTGCGGCGCGTGTCCGGGCGCTCGATCCGGACGCTGCACTTGTCGCGACGGCCCGGGCGAATCCGCGCGAGTTTCTCGGGTTGTACGACCGCTACTTCGATCGAGTGCTCGGATACGCGAGGTTGCGGGTCGCAGACCCGGCCACCTGCGAGGATGTGACTAGTCGGGTGTTCACGACGGTGCTGGAGCAGCTCGGTCGGTTTCGCGGGGAGGGCACTTTCGCCGGCTGGGTGTTCCAGATCGCACGGAACACGGTTCGCGACGTACACCGGGCGACCGACGGTGCCGCTCGCCGAGGAGCGACCGGCCGCGGGCCTTACGCCCGAGGAGCACGTGCTCGAACGCGAGCGGGCACAGGAGCTCCGCGCCCAGATCCGGCTGCTGCGGCCCGAGCACCAGCACCTGCTGGCGCTCCGTTACGGCGCCGATCTTGGATACGAGGAGATTGGCGCGATCGTCGGCGCCGCTCCCGCGACGGTGCGTGTCCGGATGCACCGGATCCTCGAAGAGTTACGACGGAGGTATCCCCATGACAATGCATGACGACTCACAGCTGGAACTGCTCGAACGCGATTTGCAACGGCTCGCCGCGCCGCGCGACGAGGATGAGCGCGTTCGCAGCGCGGTCCGCGAGCAGCTCGTCGCGAGGGTCGCTCCCCGGCCGCGGCGCCGGCGATCGATGCGGATCGCGATGGGAACGGTCGCCGCCGCGGCCGCGGCCGGCGCGATTGCCGTCGTCACCGATATCGGCACTTCCGGATCCGCCGGACCGGCCGTTGCGGACGCAGCCGTTATTCATCACGCGCTGACGGCAGTCACGGGGCCGGCGAACGCGATCCTCCATGAGAAGGTCGTTGGTGTGCAGAACGGCGTGCGGGTCGCGGCCGAGTGGTGGCAGGAGACCGGCCCGCCGTACGCGAGCCGCGTTATCAAGGGACCCGTGGGACACGAAGGCGAAGTCAGCGATAACGGCACCATCTCGTTCGCATACGACCCCGGGAGCAACACGATCACCGAGCAGCGGGACTCGTCTCCTCTTACGCCCATCGATCCCGTCTCCCAGGTCCGGCAGGAGCTTGCCAGCGGGCAGGCCCACGTAGCTGGCACGGCCGTGATGGACGGTAGCTCGCTGTACAAGATCGACCTGCCACATGGACTGGTCGGTTACTTCGACACGAACGACTATCGGCCGCGCTACATGGATGACCCTCAGCGAAACGGCTCTGTCGTTCGGGTGCGAGTCGTCGCCTACGAGTACCTGCGGATGACCGCAGCGAGCGGTACGTTGCTGAGCGTGACGGCGCAACACCCGACCGCCCGCATCGTGGCCGGTTCCAACAACGGGTCGGGCAAGTAACGACTTAGTGGCGCGGCGCCAACCGGTCGTCGCGCCATGCCCCGCTCACCGTTTCCCTAACACAACAGCCGCCACCCAGGCCCCAGGCCGACGTCGGATCTCGACCAAGGCGACCGCGGGGCTGATCACTCACCACGAACACGGCTCCAGCCCCGCCGGCGTCCTAAAGTGCAAGTCAAACGGTGCGCCCCGCGGGCGCTGAAGGGAGCAGATCATGGGACAGCAGATCACGCACGTCGAGGTCGTGGGGAAGGACGCGGACGCGCTCCGCGGGTTCTTCGGCGAGATGTTCGGGTGGAAGTTCAGCGAGCCCATGGGCCCGACGGACTACAGCGTTCTCGAGGAGCAGGAGGGCGTCGGTGGCGGCGTCGGCGCCGGACCAGAGGGCTATCCGGGCCACGTCACGTTCTACGTCCAGGTCGCTGACGTGGGAGCGGCGCTCGAGAAGGCGGAAAGCCTCGGCGGCACCAAGATGATGGGCCCTGACGAGGTGCCCGGAGTCGGGATCGTGATCGGGCTCTTCGGGGACCCCGAGGGTCACGTGATCGGTCTGATGTCGCCGCAGGCGTCCTAGCGCGCTTAGACTGCTGGCTTCGGGCTACACGCGACAGCGATTAGTGAACGCGAGCGTGGCTACGCTTAGGCCGTGAGTGAGAACCCCCGTATCGAGCGCGGTTGGATCATCGTCAACGGCACCCGGCAGGACGATGGCACGATCAAACTCGGGACCGGCGACGAGATGCGCTTCAGCCCGTTCGAGGCGATTTCTCAGCGCCAGGACGCGCAGATCACGTGGGGTCACATCCTTTCGGCATCTGTGCAGCGACTGGCGTTTTGGCGCCGGTAGGCAGCACATAGCGTGGCCAGCACCGCTGGGTTTCGATCAACTGGACTTCCGGGGAGGGAAAGCCGGTTTGCGGGACCCGGGTGGGCGCTAGCGAGGTCGGAGAACCTCGCAGGACGTGCGCCGGCGTATTGCGGCCGCTTGGTCGCGTAGGAGCAGCCTCGCGAGACGACGCCGGGGGCGGGGCGGGAGCATGATCGCGTCGCAGTCAAACTCATTGGCGCCTTCCGGGATCGCCTGGCGAGTCGGACCGAAGAGCACCGTGAGTTCCGCGTGCGTTTCCACAAGTGCCGCTGCCCGTTCGAGATCCGCGCGTGCTCGGTCGAGTAGGACGTCGTTCCAGACACTCGTTCCTCGCGGCCAGCGCGTGACCCATCGCAATGGTCGCTCCAACTCCACGACGACGGCGATCGTCAACTGCGACCGGTCTCGTTGCGCCAGGAGATCGGCGGCGACGATCGCCTCATCTCCCTCCGAGGTTCCATCGTAGGCGACAAGCAGATGACGGTAAGCAATGCCGCGCAGCGTAGCGGCGCACCCGGCAGCGGAAAGCGACTCGAGATCGACCACGGCCAGAGTGATCACGCCGGCACATGCATCCGTAGCGCTAGTCCGCTGCGAGCCTTGATCGGCGGCGTGCCAGGTCTGACGGTGTCACCGATGTCGCGTCGATCTCCCGGATGAACTCGCCGGCGGCTTCGAACGCATCAGCGGCTTCGGGAAGGAACGACCAGAACAGCTGGAACGCGTGGGCTTGTACCGGGTAGAGCTCTAACCGGACACCGACCTCCTGCGCTTCGGCACGGGCCGCGAGCAGCTCTGCGTCGGCGACGCAAGCGTCGCCTGTCGCGGCCTGAACCAGCATCGGCGGCAGGCCGACGAGGTCGGCGGCCAGGGGGTCGACGATCGGGTCGTCGGCGGGGTGACCGTTCAGGTACGCCTCCGCGCAACGGATTGTGTCGGCTGTCGTCGCCATCGGGCCGCTGACCTGCTCGGCGTCCGCCGGAATGTTTGTATGGCGGAAGGCGAGGTCGACCCAGGGGCAGAACAGGACGGCCGCGCCAGGAAACGGCTCGCGCTCTCGTTTCAGCATCAGTAGTAGCGACATCACGAGTCCCCCTCCAGCGGAGTCGCCGGCCACGGTCACGCGCTCTGGCGGGACTCCCTGCTCGACCAGCCACCGGTATGCGCTCAGCGCATCATCAACGGCCGCCGGGAACGGATGCTCGGGAGCGAGACGGTAATCGGGAACGAGCACACCGGTCTGCGCGGCGGCCGCTAGGGCGCCGGCATGTGGCAGATACCCAAACGCCGACCCAACAACGTATCCCCCGCCATGAAGATACAGGACCGTGGGCTCGGCGCCACCGGCTGGCGACGCGACGAGCGAGGGCACGCCACCGGCTGTGACCGGCCGGACGCTCGTGCCAGACGGCGGCGCGAACTCGGCCTGGAGACGCTCGAACGCTGCACGCATCTCGTGCAAGTCGGCATCCTCGGCGACGAGTGAGGAGAGGGGCTTGAGCAGCCTGGCGACGCGCCCGAGCAGCTCTCCGCCGACTGCCAGGGCGGCCGACACCGCTTCGTCAACATCGCTCAGCAGCTTGCGGGCTCGATCGAGCAGCGCTTCCCCGGCGAGGGTGAGCTCCACGCGATGGGTCGATCTCCGCAGCAGCTCGCAACCCACGAGCTGCTCGAGCCCGCGGATCTGCCGGCTCAGCGCCGGCTGAGACACATACAGTCGTTCCGCGGCGCGGCCGAAGTTGAGCTCCTCCGCAACCGCAACGAACGCTCGCAGATGGCGCAGCTCGATGCCGTCGGGGGCCTGTGGGAAGGGCAGCAGGTGTCCGTGTTCGGGCACCCGGCAAGTATGGCCCCCCGGCGCTACGTCGGTGATGCCGATCGTGCACAACTGCGTTGCGCGATCGGCCTTTCACTTTCTCGCGTGGCGTTGCGAGCCTGCGACACAGATGACGTTGGTTGCAGAGCTGAGATTGCGGTTCGGCGAGACGCGGCACCGAGCGCGCGTATACCTGCCATCACCCTCGGCAGGGACTGCCGGCGGGACCTCGTTGGTCATCTGGTTGACCGCCCGCAATGCAGGCGACGCGCTCTGTCGCCAGCTCAGTGCGACCGCCGCGGCAGCCGTGCTGGAGCTCGGACGGAGCGAAGGCGGGAGCGCGGCCGGATATGAAGTGCCGACGCTCGGCTGGGCCGCCGAGCACGCCCGGGAGCTCGGAGCAGATCCCGAAAAGCTCGTCGTCGGCGGTCAACTCGCCGGCGCGGCGCTGGCGGCGCGGCTCGCGGTCGACGCACGCGACTCCGGCTGGCCAGTCGTGTCCAGGCAGATGCTCGTGCGCCCGGAATTCTCCGATGCCTGTCCGGTGCCGTCCGAGCTCGCCGGCACCGCACCCGCCACGATCGTCACCGCCGGCTCGCGCCGAGACGACGGCAGCCGGTACGCCGCCACGCTCCGCGACGCGGGCGTCGAAGTGCGGGAGCTGGTCACCGGTGCTCGGCGGGGCGTGCCGCTGGGCGAACTCGTGCGAGCGCTGCGATGAGCATCGCGCCCCCGACGGTCCGGGCCCGTCAACTCCACGAGGACCTCGAGCATCACCGTGTGGCTTTGACCCGACACTGCACACGGGTGCTCGGCTCGCGGTCGGAGGCCGAAGACGCGGTCCAGGAGACGCTACTGCGCGCTTGGCGAAACCACGCACAATTCGACGGACGCGGCCGGCTGGGCTCGTGGCTGCACCGGATCGCCACCAACGTGTGCATTGACATGCTGAACGCTCGCTCCCGGCGCGCGCTTCCGGCTGATCCCGCGTTCCTGCAAGCCGCCCCACTCGAGGCGAGCGCCGAGACTGACCCCGCCGAGCGGGCTTTAGCCCAAGAAACATTCCGGCTCGCGCTGCTCGTCGCGGTCGAGCGGCTACCGGCACGCCAACGGGCCGTGGTGATACTGCGAGAAGCCCTCTGTTGGCACGCAAGCGAGGTCGCGGAACTGCTCGGGATCAGCGATGCGGCTGTCAACAGCGCCCTGTACCGCGCGCGAGCCTCGCTGCAGTCAACTGACCCCCGCGTCGACGGGGCTATATCGGCGACCACCGAGGACTCGCGTCAGAACCTGCTGGCCTCATGCCTCGCGGCAGTCATTTCCAGCGACACCCACATTAAAAGCCAATGGACATCCATCTCGCGGTAGATCGTTCGGAGCCGTTGCGGGCGCAGTTGGAGCGAGAGTTGCGTGCGGCGATTTGTGGTGGCCGGATGCGGGCGGGGTCGAAGCTGCCGCCGAGCCGGCTGTTGGCGGAGGCGCTCGGGGTCTCGCGCGGTGTCGTCGTGGAGGCGTATTCGCAGCTGGCTGCGGAGGGATATCTGGTGGCGCGGGCGGGCGGCGGGACCAGGATCGCCGAGCGGTTCGCGCGGCGGCCGGCGGTGACCAGTGCGCCGGCGGTGGGCGCGCCGCGGGTTCGCTATGACCTGCGTCCCGGCCTGCCGGATCTGTCGCTGTTTCCCCGCCGGGAGTGGCAGGCGGCGATGTCAGCCGCGGTGCGTGAGCTGCCCGACGCCGCGCTTGGGTACGGGCCGCGGGGTGGGTTGCGCCAGCTGCGCCTGGCGTTGAGTGATTATCTGGGGCGGGTCCGCGCGGTGGTGTGCGATCCCAAGCAGGTGTTCATCGCCTCGGGGGCGCCGCAGGCGCTGAGCGTCCTGTGCCATTCGCTGCGCGCCCGTGGCGCCCGGAGCGTCGCCGTCGAGGACCCGGGCACGCCGGCCATATACCGGGCGATCGAGCGTGCGGGGCTGGAGGTCGTGCCAGTCTGGGTCGACGAACACGGCCTCGAGGTCGCACGACTGCACAGCGCCGGGGTGGACGCGGTCGTGCTGTCGCCCGCCCACCAGGACCCGACTGGCGCGGTGCTCGCCGCGGACCGTCGCGCCCTGGTGACCGAATGGGCCCGGCGGCGCGGGACGCTAGTGATCGAGTATGAGTCAGACGCCGAGTACCGCTACGACCGCGAGCCGACAGCGTCGCTCCAGGGCCCGGCCCCCGACCGAGTCATCTACATCGGGACCGCCAACACCACGCTCGCGCCCGCCGTCCAGCTTGCCTGGCTGGTAGTCCCAGATCACCTGGTCGGCGAGATAACGGCCGAACACGAGCTAGCGCACGCCACGCCGAGCGTCCTCACCCAGGCCACGTACGCGAGGCTGCTGGAGCGCGGCACGATCGACCGGCACCTACGAGGCGCCCGCCGCCGCTACCAGACCCGCCGAGACGCGATCATCCAGGCGCTCGAACAGCACATGCCGCAGGCCACGGTCGGCGGCGCCGCGCTCGGGCTTCACCTGATCGCGTGGCTCCCCGACCGAGCCGACGAAGCGCAGATCACCAAACACGCCGCCGACCGCGGAATCGCGGTGCACACCCTCCACCACCACTCCGTGGTGAGCGCACCGCGCGCTCCAGCGCTGCTCCTCGGCTACGGGCTACTCCCCGAGCCCGCTATCCCGCGAGCCATCGAACAACTCGCCCACGGCACACGCCTGACAACCAGGCCGCGAACACTCCTCCGGCCGCAAGCGTCGACAGCCGGCGACCGACCACAGCTCAACCGGCGACGGCCACGCGCGTCGCTCCCTCCACTCCAAGCCGCCTAGCTACCCCGGCCCCACCGGCCGACTTCAGAAGAGCACGGGGCCGGTGACGAGTGGGCCTGCACCGTCACCGACCTTCGTGGCCTTCGGCACGCCCTGATCCAAGGCGGACTGACTATTGCTCGATGATGACTGGCCCTGACCAATACTGATTCGGCGAACTATTGCAGCT
Organism: uncultured Solirubrobacterales bacterium; assembly: GCA_963810015.1. Lineage (GTDB taxonomy): Bacteria > Actinomycetota > Thermoleophilia > Solirubrobacterales > Solirubrobacteraceae > Palsa-465. The sequence continues at coordinate 130,704 of CAWEMC010000015.1, read as the reverse complement.
GAACTCGTTGACACTGCTTCCCACGGTTTTGTTGCCATCGCTGGTGACGCAGTACCCGTTGGGCTTGAAGTTGCTCCCGTCCGCGGCCATCTTGAAGCTGCCGTTCGGACCCCCTCCTGAAGTCAGGTATTCCATGTTAAAGACCGGTGTGCCAGGGCAGCGCCACATGATCTGATTGTTGTTGTTGGATGCGCCGCCCGCGCGGTTGTTGAGGCACCACCCGTCTCCCTCGTTGATGAGGAGGTTTCCGCCAAACGGCTCGGTCGACGAGATCCACTGCTGGTTTACGGAGCCGTTGCAGGTCCACTGTTCGGCAGGGGCACCCTTGGTGTGGGTGCCAAGACTGGTCATGCACAGACCTGTGCCCTCGTTCTTCATCTCACCGAGAAACGCCGAGGCGGCTTGTGCGAAAGTCATCACGAAGACACCTAAGACCACCGCTTGCACGGCGAGCAACCTACTCAACCTGATCTTGGACATCAGAACCTCCTGTTAGTGGCACTTACCCGCGCGTGTCATTGCACCGTGAGCGGCGCCGTCTAACAATTGGCCGGACGGTCAGACTTGCTGGGGCCGGTTGGCTGACCGGCGTGTCATCCGAACGGATGATCTGCGCTCCGCGGGGTACGGCACCTCAAACTTCATCGAGGCGGTTCCGTCGGATGCCACAGCCGGCGCGACGCTCGACGCGACCAATGCCGCTGTCAGCTGTGAGCGCGAGCTCACCCCATACTCCCGGTATACGCGACTCAGATGTGACTCGACGGTCCGGGGGCTCATGTGGAGCTGCCGCGCGATCTGCGGATTGGTGAAACCTGCCGCCACCAGCTCTGCGACACGTGCCTGTGCGGCGGTCAGTCCGGCGGTGGCAGTGGGTCGACGAAGGCCAATCCGGGACAACTCGTCGCGCGCCCGCGAGACCAAGATACGAGCGCCGAGCGGCTCGAGCACGTCGAGCGCTTGCTCGAGCGCTTGCTTGGCCGCGGCTTTGTGCTTGGCGCGGCGCTCGATCGAACCCTTCTCGAGCAGCGTGCGACCATGCTCGAACGGCAGCTGGCATCGCGCGTGCGCGGCGAGCGCGGCGTCCATCGCCTCGATCGCACCAACCATGTCGTGACGGGCGGCGAGCAGGAGTCCCTCGCAGCGCGCGGCGAGAGCCCGCATTGGAGGAGTTCCGGACACGTCGGCAGCCTCGAGATGCTCCGCAGACACCTTCGGCTGGTCACCACGGGTCGCTGAGAGCTGAAGACGCGCCCTGGCCCTGAGGGGACCGGGGCTCAGATCGGGGATCACCTCCTCGAGCATGTCCCGCGATCGAGAAACCTCTCCACTCCTGAACCGATGCTCGGCAGCAGCGACGATTCGCGCGCTACGCGCGTTTTCATCGTCGATCGGCGTCAGGCGTGCGGAATCCTCGAGGAGCTGTGCGGCCGACTCACCGGCTCCTCGGCGGGCGGCCACGTCTGCAGCCTTCTCCAGGGCGTCGGCGATCTCGCGATCGGGTGCTTCCGCACCAAGCGCGATGTGCTGCGCGCGTTGCACTTCGTCACCGATCACCGTCGCGAGGCGGCGATGCAACTCTCGCCGCGTCGCGGCGCGGGTACTCGCGTAGTGAGTTGAGGCGAGGAGCGGATGGGTGAACCCGATCCGGTCACCACGGATTTCGATCACGCCGGCTCGCTCGGCGCTGTCCAGATCGCTGAGGGCGAACTCTGGGATTGCCGCCTGGAGCCTCGCGAGCGTGGGCTGCGAGAGCGCCGCAATCGCCAGCATCGCTGCGTTAGCTCGCGCGTCGACACGCCCAAGTCGCAGTTTGATCGCGTCGGAGAGCGTGCGGGGGATGGGCAGATCGCCGGATCGAGCGCCGCCGGCGTGACGAGCCTCCAGCTCGACCGCGATCGCCAATGCATACAGCGGGTTGCCGCCGGCGATCTGGTGGATGCGTCCAAGGACCGGGCGCGAGATGCTCCGTTTCAGTCGTGCCTCGAGAAGCAGCTTGAGCGTGCTCATCGGCAGGGGGTCGAGCGAGACGGTCTCTAGGCCGCCTCCACCGAACCGACGTGCGAGCTGCAGTGAAAGTGCCCCTTCCGGATCCGATCGGCGCGCGACGATCGCGATGATTGGCTCGTCTCGCAGCCGACACAGCGCGAATGCGAGTACGCGCGCCGACGCAACATCGAGCCACTGCTCGTCGTCGATCGCGATCAAAACCGGTCCGGCAGCGGAAAGCTGGCGCAGGACGCCGAGAATGGCGCGCGGGAGCGCCTGCACATCGCGCGAGCCCTCGGGCAGCTCACCCATAGACAGAGCCGCCTTCAGCGCGTGCGCCTGCGCTTCCGGGAGCGACTCCCACACCGCGCCCGGGAGCCGCTCGAAGAGATCGCTCAGCCCCGAGAACGCGAGCGCCGTGTCGGGCTCCGAGGGCGCCGTCTCAAGAACCTGGTATCCGCGCCGCCGACCGCCGGCGATGGATTCGCGCCATACCGCGGTCTTCCCGATCCCGGGCGTACCCTCGAGGATGCAGCCGACCGGGCCGGACGCGACCGCGTCCAGCATTCGTTCCAAGTACGCGCGCTCGTCGTCGCGTCCAATGAGCAAAGGTGCGCTCAGCAGCAGTCCCTGCCTACATCCAGCCTACGTCTGGGTACGAATGTGCCTCAGACACTATTCGACCGCCCACAAGTCTGCGGGATTCGCGGATTTATCGCGCAGCCGTCTCTGTGTAGCGTCCCGAGCAGACGATGTACGGCTCAGCCGGGCCGCGCGCTTCAACTGCTTCACAACGCTTGCCGCCGCACCAAGCCCAATTGCTCATCGCCGACCGCCGGCCGATTGCCGCCGACGGTCTCGCGGCCGCTCTCGAGCCCTCCGTCGACCTCACCGTTCAAGTCTGCTGCCACGATGCCCGGGAGCTTGCGACCATGTTCGCCTCGTGCAGCATGATCGAGGCCGTGGTCATCGACGCTGAGATGTTCGACGGTGACGCGTCACCAGCCGTCGAAGCCATCCGCCTCCTCGATCCCGGGGTAGCCATCCTCTTGCTCACGACGCACGTCGACCAACCGCTGCTCGAGGGACTGGCACACGAGCGTGTTTCGTGCGTCTCGGCCTACAGCGACGTGCAGCCCATCGTGTCCGCACTGCGAGCGCTCCTCAGCGGGCAGACGCTCCTACCGTCCGAGGTCCAGCGGGCCCTCGCGGACACGCTGCGCCGGCCCTCACCGCCGCCGAACCCGCCGCTGACAACACGCGAGGAGTAGGTGCTCGAACTCGCCGCAACCGGGCTTACCACGTCTCAGATCGGAGCGAGGCTTCATATCAGCCACAGCACGGCCAAAACGCACCTGCTGCGCATCTACGAAAAGCTCGAGTCGCCAAATCGGTCGGCTGCTGTGGCCACCGCCATCGCCCGCGGATTGCTACCTGTCGCCGCCGCGGCAGCATGATCACGGAGACTGGCTCGTAGTCGCGGCGGCACCGATCGGGCCGGCGTCCAGACGATCGAGGTTGCGCGGGCGGGAGTGCCTTCCGGAGCCGGTCTACGCTGCGGTCAGCGCTTTCAGCTGGTCGAGCGATTCGCGGACGAGTTGGGGGAAGTCGCGTCGGTTGGTTTCGTCGATCCAGCGCTCGAACGCGGTTCTGAAGACCGCGATCGCGACCTCGGCGGTGAGGGTCGCCGCTGGGTCGTCGACGCCGCGTCGCCGTAGCGCGTCGGCGATCGCGGTAGATAGTGCTGCGAGCTTGGTCAGCTCTCGTTCCTGGAGCTCTGGGTTGGAGGCAATCACGGCCTGGCGCTGTTTCGAGAAATCGCGGCGGTCTTGGACGAAGAACTGCTCCCCGGCGGCCTCGAGCCCGGCCGCTGCCGCGTCGATCGGCGCCAGCGAGTCGGGCGCGTCGGCCACGACGCTGACGATCAGCTCCTGCAGCGCGTTCCCGCCGTCGAACAGAACCTCGCGTTTATCGGCGAAGTGACGGAAGAAGGTCCGCTCCGTGAGCCCCGCCCGCTGGGCGATCTCGGCCACCGTGGTGTTCTCATACCCGTGCTCCCCATACAGTGCGAGCGCTGCCTGGACGAGCCGGCCGCGCGCATCGGGTTTCCATCGAGCCATGCGCGAATAATAGTGGCGTTGACAGTCACTGACATCGGCGCTATGGTGATGACAGCGACTGACATCCGAGTCCATCCGGGCGGACCGACTCGGCTCGCCGAAACACAAATTCCTGAACACGGAGGATCTCTCATGCGTGTATTCGTTACCGGCGCGAGCGGCTGGATCGGCTCGGCTGTCGTTCCCGAACTGATCGGCGCCGGCCATCGAGTCGTCGGTTTGGCTCGCTCCGACGCGGCGGCCGAGAAGGTGGCCGCGTCCGGCGCCGAGATCCTGATCGGCGACGTCCGGGACCTCGATGTTCTGCGGGCGGGCGCCGAGCAGGCGGATGGGGTCGTCCACCTGGCCTTCCGCCACGACATCGCGTGGACCGGCCACTTCGAGGAGGCCGCCGCGTCGGATCGCCGCGCGATCGAGGTGTTCGGCGAGGTGCTTTCCGGCAGCGACGGGCCGCTCGCCGTCGCCTCGGGCGTCGCCGGCGTGAGGCCGGGCGGGATCGCCACCGAGCGAGACCTGCCCAGCGACGGGGTGAGCCCGCGCGTCGCCTCCGAGCGGGCCGTACTCGCGCTCGCCGAGCGCGGCGTGCGGTCGATGAGCGTGCGGTTCGCGCCGACCGTCCACGGCACCGGCGACCACGGGTTCATCGCCCGGATCGTCGACGCCGACTGCAGCCACGGCGCCGCGGGCTACGTTGCGGACGGCGAGAACCGCTGGGCCGCCGTCCACCAGAAGGACGCCGCCCGGCTCATGCGCCTCGGGATCGAGCACGCGCCCGCCGGCTCGGTGCTGCACGCCGTCGGCGAGGAGGGCGTCGCGATGCGCGATATCGCGGACGCGATCAGCCACCGCTTCCAGCTCCCGGCGACCACGATCTCGCTCGAGCAGGCCGGCGAGCGCTTCGGCTTCCTCGCGCAATTCGTCGCTCTCGACATGGCCGCGTCGAGCGCGATCACGCGCGAGCTGCTCGGGTGGGAGCCGACGGGTCCCACCCTCATCGAGGACATCGGGGCCGGCGCCTACTCCAACGGCTCCCAGGGCTAAGCCCAGTCGCGACCCAGGCGGGCGTGGTTTGAGACCGCGCCCGCCTGCACAAACCCGCCGGGCGAGCCGGCCGCTGCCCTTCGGTCTTCGCTGTCCTAGCTGCTGGCTGGGTGGCCCGCGGATGTCCTGTCCGGGGCGAGGAGGGGGAAGTACTGCCCCGCGACCTGTCTGAAGACTTCGATGATGTCCTGAGGTGTGGGTGCGGCGGCGGGGTCGTCGAGTTGTGATGGGAGCTCGAGTCCGAGCTCTCGGCGTGCTCGATGATGCCTTGTCCCATGGACTTGCCCAGGCCGCTGAGTCCGTTGCTGAGAGCTTCTTCGTCGAGGTGCCATGCCGGGACGGGAAGCGCGGCGACGGTCACCCAGGTCTCGGGGTCACGCGGCGTCTCCAGAGTGAAGAGGTCGTCGAAGGTGCGCGCGGAGGCGTCGCGCTGAGTCAAAGCCTCACCGAGGTTCCAGGTCTTCCGCAAGGTCGCAATCAGCGAGGTGTGGCGGTACTCGTCGTTGAACACCGAGCTTTTCGGGACCCAGGGGGAGACGAGGATCGCGGGGACGCGGTAGCCGGATCGGTCGAACCTGAAGCCCAGCTCGCCGGCCGGTGCGTCGGGGTCGGGCGGAGGGACCGGTCCGGGAGGCACGTGGTCGTAGGTTCCGCCCGGCTCGTCCCAGCCGATCAGCAGCGCGGTGTTCCAGACGTTTGAGCCCGACTCCGACGTGCCGGCGCGGTAGGCGTTGAAGATGCGCTCTAGGAAGGCTTCGCCGGCCAGCATCGAGGACGGAGGATCGAGCGTCGTCACGTCGACGGCGCGGCCGAGCGAGCGGCCGAATGCCGGGTGGTAGTCGCCGTGCCCGGAGATGAAGTTCGGCTCGATGAGCGAGAAGTCAGGCAGCGTTCCTGCGGCCGCGTCCCGCTCGAACTCGGCGAACGGCACCACGTTCGTCGCCAACCGATCCTTCAGGCGCGAGTAGTGGATGATTCCGTGAAACGACAGGGACATCGGCTCCATCACGTAGATCTTCCAGGTCTTGCCGTGTTGCTCGAGCCGTTCGAAGATCGTCTCCGCGTCGTTCTTCGTGAACCACTTCTTCACCGGGCTGTTGACGACGATCCCGGACGATGTCGCGGCCGTCCAGAAGGAGCGGTTCATGAACGTTTGCGACGGCACCTCGGAGAACCAGTGGTCAAAGACGCCGAAGTCGCGCGCGATCCCGTTGAGCACCGGCAGCTGCTCCGGGGTGTACCCGGTCATGATGTGGGCGTACTCCTCGTAGGTCGGCTGGCGGCCCATCTCGGCCGTGAACGTGCTGATGTAGTCGGTCACGAACCCGTCCATCGTTGGCGTCACGTCCGCCGGGGGCGCGTTCCACGGTTCGGTCACCTCCTCTGCGCCCTTGAAGCGGTTCTGCGCGTCGAGGACGTTGAACAGCTGCGTGTTCGTGTGAAACCACTCCTCACCCGAATCCGGGTTCGGCGCGTCCATGTCGGTCGCGACCGTATAGGGCACGACCTTGCGGTCGGCGCCGTGCTGCGCCCACTCAGGGATGGGGTTGCTCAGGTCCTTGCCGATGACCCCGTTGAAGTTCTTACCGTCCTCGGGGCCGTACAGGCGTCCGAGCAAGTTGTCTAGCGAGCGGTTCTCGAACAGCACCACCACGATCTTGTCGATCGCGTGGGACCTATCGGGTGCGGGCATCAACCACGTCCTTTCACTAACGGATCGCTCGACGGCAACCCTGGATCATTCAGTCCGTTCCCGTTTCTCGGCCTCGGTGTAGAGAGCGCCTTGCGCGGCGGCCGAGCCGGACATGCCGCCGCCGGGACCACGGAGCACAAACGCGACGGCAACCGCGACGGCAGCACCCGCGATCGGCCCGGCGATATAGACCCAGTAGTCGGTGAACTTCCCCCCGACGAGATCTGGGCCGAACGTCCGTGCCGGGTTCATCGACGCTCCCGAAATCGGGCTGCCCCACAAGCCAGCCAAAGCGATATACGCGCCTACCCCCAGCGCGGCGATGATCCCGATGTTCTGCGCGCCCGAAGCCGTCCCCAGGATCACACTCACCAGCCCGAAGGTCAAAAGCAGCTCCATCCAGAAACCCGCACCCGCTCCGTATCCCGACGCGACGTAGTTCGAACCGTGAACGGCCGACACGTTGATCACCGCGTGCAATACCAGCGCAGCCAGCGTCGCGCCGATCAGCTGGACGATGACGTACCCGGGCACCCGCCGCCACGGAAAGTCCCGGCGTAGTGCGAACGCGATGCTCACCGCCGGGTTCAGGTGAGCGCCCGAGACCTTTCCCATGAACATGATGATGCCCAACACCATCAGCCCCGGTGCGACCACCGCCGCGGTGCGACTGATCGTATTCGGAAACGCGGCCCCCATCATCCCCCCGCCGGCCGCAACCATCACCAGAAAGAACGTCCCCAGCAGCTCCGAGAAGAGCCGGCGCCACTCCTGATTCGGATCCTGGAAGTCCGCAATCGGCTCGATGACGTTCTGTTGCAGCTCCGCGGAGATCCACCCCGCGACCCCGGCATCCCCTCTAGCGACCTGGTCTGGCACGAATCCGCCACCTCCACTCGACGATCCCGGCGGTGCTCAGGACGAACCCGGGCCTCACAACAGAGGCCTGATCACCGACCAATTTGTCGGGAAGCCAAACGTCTCCCCGACGACAAGTCATCGTCCAGATCGGGTGAGCGGGGCACTAGGCGTCGTCGGTTGAGCGGCTCAGCGCGTTGACGTACCGGTGCTCGTTGACCGCCGCTGACTGCCGGAGTGCCTGCGCTGCGGCTAGGAAGCGGCCACGATCGTGCGCCGAACCCATCCGTAGCTCGTCAGCCATCCGTTCGAGCAGATCGGCGAACGAGTCTTCCGCCTTCGCCATCTCCCAGTGATCCCTCGCGGATCTAACGGCCGAGATGATCCGCTCTTGTTCCTCGCGGATCTCAGAACGTAGGCGTTCGTCACCCATCTCCGCATTCTCCCCCATCCGCATGAGCGAGGCCTTTCGTGTAAGCGGACGACGGGTCTCAAACCCGCGACCTTCGGCTTGGGAAGCCGAGGACAGGGATCCCGTCGTTTATCCGCCAGCGCGCGTCCGGCTGCTTCTGGTACGGCAGGTGGTCGCGCCACGGACAGCCGGTGGTCCGGGCCCTGGGGCGTGCCTGGGTCGAGCCCGACGGCAGCGGCGGCTGGCGGCGCAAGCGCGGCCGCGCGCCTGAGGGTGTGCTGACCGATGCTGAGGCCGCCGCTCGAATGCTGGCGCTGATGCGCGAGCACGATGAGGCGCAGACGCTGCTCGAGCGCGATGCTGAAGAGCGCCGTCGGCGGGGTGTGACGTTCCGCGAGCTCGCGCGGGAGTACCTGCGCTGGCTCGAGAACGTGAAGAGTGCGAAGCCTCAACACTCCGGGACCACCGGTGCCTGCTCGCCGAGCCCGGCCAGAGCTACCGACGCGGCAGTGGTGCCTCTCGTGGCCTGATCACGGCCGCTCTCGGAGATCGGCCCGCGCGGGAAGTCACGACGCGGGAGGTCGAGGAATTGCTGCGTGCGATCGCCGCTACCGGCGTGGCGCCGCGCACGATCAACAAGGCACGCCAGCTCGTGTGCGCGATCTTCAGCTACGGCATGAGATCCAGCACTTATGACCTCGCCGCCAACCCAGCGCAGCACTCTGACCGCCGCCGAGAGCCCGACGCAGCACCACTTGCCTTCTACTCACCTGAGCAGATCGAAGCTCTTGCTCGGGCACTTGCGGCCGGCAAGCATCGGGAGCGGTCCCGGCCGGCGTCGTCCGGCGGCGAGATCGAAGCCCGTGCTCGTGAAGACGCCCAGGACGCTGAGCTGGTCCGCGTCGCGGCGTATGCCGGCCTCCGGCGCGGTGAACCCGTGGCGCTCCGATGGCGAGACGTTGACTTCGCCGGGCGCAAGATCATCGTTAGGCGGGCGCTGTCCGGCAAGGCTGAAGTGCAGTCGACCAAGAGCCGACGGGCTCGTCAGGTTCCGCTGCCCGACCAGGCGGCGGCGGCGGACCTTGATCGTCTCAGCCAGCGAGGCGAGTTCACGGGGCTGGATGAGTACGTGTTCGCCAGCCGTCTCGGCCGCCGATTGGACCCCTCGGCGCTCCGCCGCCGCTTTGAGCGGGGCGCGACGCCACCGGCCTGGAGCCGCTGCGCTTCCACGACCTCCGGCACACTTACGGATCTCTGCTCGTGGCCGGTGGCGTCGATCTGCCGAGCGTGAAGGCGGCAATGGGCCACTCGCACATCACTACCACCGAGCGCTACCTCCACGCACGGCCGGTTGGCGAGCTGGCGGATCGCTTCACGCGTGCACTTGGTGGCTTTCCTGCGGCGTCCGAGCTCGGCCGTGCCGCGTAACCAGCGCGAGTGGATCACGGCTTGAGGACAAAGGGTGGATCCGAGAGCGAGGCGGCAAGCACCAGGTGAAGATGGTGAAGCCCGGGAAGCGCCCGATCACGCTGCCGCAGCACAAGGGCCGGACCTACAGCAAAGGCCTCGATGCGGCGATACGTAGACAGGCGGGTCTATATCGACCGCCGAGGAACCGCCATGGAGCAGCGAGAGCTACACGTCGACGTCCACCGCGAGGACGGCTCGTATTGGGCCGAAGTTCGGGAGCTGCCCGGCTGCTTCGCGTCGGGCGACACCGTCGCCGAGCTGATCGAATCCGTCGAGGAGGCCGTCGCGCTCTACCTCGCCCCGCCGAAGGGTGAAGCACCGCCCGTCGCGGTTGAGCTCGCCGGGTTCGATCTCTCACTGGAGTCGGAGAAGCCCCGGCAGGCCGCGTAGGCATAGCGGTCGCGTCTCACCCAGCCAGCAACTCCTCCGGCCGCGGTCGCAGAAAGCGCCAAGTCCGACCGAGCCGGCTCGCGGGCACCGCGCCCTTACGCGCCAGCTCATAGATCGTGGACGTCGGTACGCGCAGCAGGTCCGCGACTTCCGCGGCGGTCATTACCTCGTCGCGGGTGAGAAGCCCGGAGCTGCGTGCCGTCGACGTCGACTCGAGGGGTTCTGTGGTCGGTGTGCCGTACGCTGCCATCGTCGGTACCTCCTAGGTAGGTCCGGCCGGGCCCCGGGGTGTTGCTGCACCGCCGGGGCCGCTTCATTTGTGCCTATGGACGTAGGCTAGCCACAGGCTCGGACGGAACAGCATCCTACGGATGTAGGATGCTGTTCGTGTCCCCGAGAGTTGCCACAGAAGACCTCCTCGACGCGCAGGGTGTCGCCGAAATCCTCGGCCTGTCGCATCGCAACACGGTGTTTCAATATCAGCGCAGGTACGACGACATGCCCCAGCCCGTGGTCGACCTGGGTGAGGGGCGAGTCAAGCTCTGGCTGCGTCCGCAGATTGAGCGATGGGCCGTACGGGTCACTGCTCGAGGTCGTCGGCGTCGTGCTGCCGGCTGATCGCGTGTTGATCATCGAGTGGGGCGTTGGTGCTGCCGTTTCTCGTGCAGGTTTTTTGTGTTCGTGCGATCTCTTTGAGCTGGAGAGCGTTCATGCCCGATCCGGTGACGGCCGTGGATGGGCGGCGCCGGATCGGGCGTAATCCAGCCGGAGGCGGCATTTTGAAACGCGGCGCTGCCCGCGTGCCGTGGGTGCCGTGCCTTCATTTCCGGCCGGATGAGGGCACGCCGGTCAAAGAGGAGTCGGTAGCCACTCTTCCGCTCGGGGAGGATTGGGCGGACGAGGTGCTGACCTTCGCCCGTCTCGCGCGGCGATGAGGCGCGATCGCCGGCGATCGCATCCATCGTCAAGCGCTCGTCAATCGGTCGCTCGGGTCGCAAGCCCTTAGTCGCCAATCCGATCACGAGCTCCAAGTCGGCTCGACAGGCGAAAGAGCGATCGTGGACCACTCGCTCGCTTTTCCGCGCGTTGGTGGGCGCGTCACGCGATGGTTCAAGGTGCTCGGGCGGCAATGGATGCAGGGCTGAGCGACCTGGCTGCCGGCTGCGGGGCCGGCTGCTGGACCCGGGATCGGTCGACCGCCCGATAGTCGTTGTTGAGGGCTCAGTCGATCAAGTCGCCGTGCCGCGCAGTGCTTGGTGACTGTGTCGCGATGTTCGGGCTGGTCATGGACCCGGGCGACGGACTCGAGGTGCGCGCACACAGTTGTCACACCGAGGACGCGACGAGTCGGATAGGTTCCGCATATGGGCGATACATACGACTTCGTGGTGATCGGCGGGGGTTCGGCGGGTGCGGTGATCGCGGCGCGGTTGTCGGAGGATTCGGGTTGCCGAGTGGCGTTGCTCGAGGCAGGCGATCGGCCGCCCGCGGCCGAGGCGATGCCGGCGGCGTGCGCGTCGCTCCAGGTGAATCCAGAAACCGACTGGATGTACACGGCTGACGCAGGCCGGGCGGGGCTGGGCTTGCGGGACGGCCGGATGATGGTCCCGCGCGGCAAGATGCTGGGCGGATCGTCGGGCATCAACTACATGGCCTACGTGCGCGGCCATCCGGGTGACTTCGATGCGTGGTCTGACGGTGGGGCGACCGGCTGGGGCTATGACGAGCTGCTGCCGTATTTTCGTAAGAGCGAGGGCCTGGCACCGAGTGGCGACATCGTCGTCGACTTCGAGGCGCACAACACCGAAGGGCCGCTCGGTGTCTCGGTCCGCGGCCCGGTGCTGCCGGGCGCACGCCAGTTCGTCGATGCCGCCGTGGCCGCCGGCATCCCGATGGGCGACTACAACGGCCGCGATCGCGAGGGCGAGCGTGGCGTCGTCTCCCTGCTGCAGACCACGACCAGGGACGGCAAGCGCGCGAGCACGTACCACGCGTTCCTGGAGGGCGAAGCGGAGGGACGCGAGAACCTCGACGTCATCTGCCATGCGCAGGCGACCGGGCTCGTGCTCGAGGACGGTCCCGACGGACTCCGGGCGACGGGCGTTGAGTATCGGACCGCGGCGGGCGAGACGGCGGTCGTCAATGCCGCAAAGGAGATCGTGGTGAGCGCGGGGGCGGTTGGGTCGCCGCAACTCCTGCTGCTCTCGGGGATCGGCCCGAGGGACGAACTCGAGCCTCTCGGCATCACCTGCCGGCACGACGCACCCGACGTCGGCAAACACCTGCAGGACCACCTCGAGCTCGGGCTCGTGTTCCCGGCTCCGGGCATCGGCGTGTCGATGACGGAGGTCGGGATCTCGATGGGACCCGACGCCCTGCGCGCACCCGCGGGACCGCTGCCAGCCGATCCTGCCGACGACGCCTCGCTGCCTCCCGAGCTGGAGGCGATCCGGGCCGAAGCCGAGCGCCGTGTCGCAGAGTGGGCGAGGACCGGCCACGGCCTCGTGTCTTCGTCGCTGTATGAGGCGTGCGCGTGGTACTCGACCGGCCTTGGGGACGCGCACACCCATGACGCCCAGATCGGGTTCTTCATCTGCGGGTACAACCCCGACCTCTGGCGCGACTGCCTGCGAATGGACCCGACCGAGTTCTTCGACGACGCGGACGTCGCGCTCGGTCCCGACGCCGAGAACGTGATCGTGCTGGCCAACCCCGTGAAGCCCCACAGCCGCGGCGAGATCGTGCTCGCCAGCGCCGATCCGGCCGAGGCGCCCGACATCCGCATGAACTACTACAGCGACCCGCACGACCTCGACGTCATGGTGGCGGTCGTGCGAAAGGCGCTGGAGGTGGTCGACAACTGGCCGGGCACCGACGCGCTCGGCCCGATGTATGTGCCTACGGCGCTGGCCAAGGCCCACGACCACGAGCCTGGCGACAGGCCGAGCGACGAGCTGATCAGAGACATGGCCCGCCACTACTCGACAACCGTCTACCACCTGACCAGCACCTGCCGGATCGGCGACGTCGTCGACGCCCGACTCCGGGTCAATGGCGTGGCCGGCCTGCGGGTGGCCGACGCCTCGGTGATGCCCGATGTCATCAGCGGGAACACCAACGCCCCAGTGATCATGATCGGCGAGAAAGCCGCCGAGATGATCGCCGCGGACCACGGCCTCTCGCTCCGAGAGCACGTCGGCGCGAGCTAGCGCACGGTGCCGGCGCGACCGGCTGGATGCGCCGACCGGCGGCGCCAGAGGCTCGCCAGAATCCGCGCCGCCAAGCGAGCGATGTCGCGACGACACATCCAAGTCCGGACGCGAAGGCAGGACCGGTCGGGCCACTACGGACGCAACCCGAGTTTCGCGACGAGCAGGTCTCGTTGCGTCTGCCCTGTCGCCGATCCGCTCGCGCCGCGGCTTACGGAGCCCGCGAGCCGTTTTGTGGCAATGCGTTCGCCAACGCCAGCGGCGCCGAAGTAGCGGACGGTCCCCGATGCGATCGCCGGCCAGAAGGCGGTGTCGCGATGGAAGCGATCGTCAGCTCGGATGACGCCGGCGCCGATTACAGCAGCGTGGGGTCGCCGCGAGCGCGCGCCAGGTTACGCCTCGGCCACGGGAACCGGGCTGCTGCTCCGCGCGGAGAGGTGCCGTCTGCGCGAGACGTCTCCGTGGGCGACGATGCAGCAGTCTGCTTACGTGCCGGCCCCCGGCTGGTTCTCGATCAGGGCGACACGCTCGGTTTGCGATCCTCAGGCCCGTTGGGTGGCCGTGTTGGGCTGTTAGGCGGTGACGAGCTGACTCATCGGCGGTGTCGCCGCGGTGCGGATCGGCATCGCGGCCACGGTGCCGGCGATCGGGTGTGTCTGAGTGGGTCTTGGATGCGAGCATCGCGTTGGTCCACCCGCGCGTCCGCTTTTGTTGCGGAATGGCCGTAACGTTTTCGCGGGTGGTGGCCACAACGGTTGCGGATGCGCAGTGACTCAGACCGGCGGGCGCAGTTTGAGGCAATGTTTGCCGCGCATCACGATGCGGTCCGCCGCTACGTCGTGCGCCGCGAGTCGGGTGCCTTGGTCGATGACGCGATCGCCGACACGTTCCTCGTCGCCTGGCGGCGCTTGGACGAGATCCCCGAGCGGACGCTGCCATGGCTGCTCGGGGTCGCTCGACGGGTCCTCGCTGACCAGCGCCGGGCCGGTCGTCGCCGGCGATCGCTGAGCGAGCGGCTGCACCTCGATGCCCTGACGGGTGGCGGGGCCCGTGAGTGGGAGCCGCCCGCTGGCCTGACGTCGGAGCTCGCTTCCGCGCTCGCCGCGCTGACCGAAGGCGAGCGTGAAGCGCTGCTGCTTGTCGCCTGGGACGAACTGTCCGCCACCGACGCCGCGCGGGTTGCCGGCTGCAGCGCCGCGGCGTTCCGCGTCCGGCTGCACCGGGCGCGCCAGCGGGTCGCGGACCGGCTGGGTTTAGAAGAGGCGGGCAGCACGCACGCGACTAAGGAGACGCTGACATGAACGATCCTGTGATCGAGCGGATTGCGCGTGAGGATCCGGCGGTCGGTTCCATATCGGACACAGCCAACGAGCTGCTGGCTCGACTGCTGCACGAGATTGGCGGCGCCGACCGACCGCGGGCTCGCATCCGTGCGCGCCGCCGGCTCGGGCGGGTCGCGGCGCCGGCCACAGCCGCCCTCGTGGCGGTCGCGGTCGCAGCCGGGGCGGTTGGGTTGCTGGGACATGGGTCGCGCCTTTCCGGCTCGGCCGCGCACCCCACGCTCCCGGTCGGAGTTGTCTTCTTCGGATCGGTGCGCGTCGCACCCGGGACGGAGACAGTGGTCGCCCACGGGGGATCGCTTTGGGTTGCCGGAGCTCATTCGCTTGAACGGGTCAACCCGGTGAACGGTGCCGTCGAGGCGACGATCCGGCTTCCGGTCGAGGGCTTGGCAGCGGGCATCGCGTTCGGGGCGGGCAGCGGTTGGGTGGCCTCCGGCGGAGGGAACACGGGTAGCGCTCCGTCGCTTGCGCGGATCGATCCCGCGACCAGCCGGATCCTCGCCACGATCGACGTCACCGGAAGCGGGCCGGGACACATGCGCGTTCTGAGCGGCGGCATTTCGTTCGCCGCGGGTCGGGTCTGGCTGAGCCGTGACTCGACGGGTTCCCACGGAGACGTCGTTTCGGTCGATCCCGCGACGAACCGCGTCGACGGCAGGCCCGTCACCGTCGGCACCGGACCTGACACGATCCTCGCCGCGTTCGGATCCCTATGGGTCGACAACACAGGACTGACCGTCGGCATCACGCACGCACCAGCGCTGCCTGCGTCAGTAGCGCGGGTCGATCCGCGGACCCGCCAGGTGACGACCGAGCCGTTCTCAGGGGCACCGTCACCCGGTTTCGGGTCGCTGTGGGTCCGAGACGACGACACGATCACGCGATACGACCCGTCGACAGGTCGCACGATCGCTCGGCTCCAGGTTCCGGGCGTGATCGCGCTCGCTTTCGGCGACGGCCGTGTGTGGGCGGTCTCGCGGGCGGCAAACCCGTCTCAGCCAAACAGCAGCACTGCGACGCTGACCCAGATCGACCCGCGATCGAACCGCATCGTTGGCGCGCCAAGCCATATAGAGACACCCCAGCCGGTCGCCATCGCCGTATCAGGCCACGATCTCTGGATCGCCGACTACCAGCGCGGACTGCTCAACTTCAAGCTGACCAATCACTAGACACCACGACGAGTTGAATGACGTGAAAACGAGCTTGATTGGTCGCATCACGGTCAGCGCGGTTCTACTTGTCGCGGCTGGTTTGCTGGTCGCGGCTTGTGGCGGGTATGGGACGGCGGGCGCGAGCTTGGGCTGCGCGGCCGTCACCCCGCACGTTGCTGTTTCGGCGGCGGGGGGCTCTGGGTCGTGGCCGTGCTCAAATGGCGACCTTGCCAATACCCGGGTCGCCACTGGGTCGAAGATCTCTTCGAGAAACGTGTCCCGCCTCGCGCGGGCCTGGACGTTCAGGCTCGCGGGGGAGGCCGCGGCCGGCGTGCGCCCGTTCGGTTCGTTGATCGCGAACCCGATCGTGCAGAACGGCGTCGTGTATCTCCAGGATCTCGACTCGAACGTGTACGCGCTCGCGCTCGCGACCGGGAAGCTCCGCTGGGAGTATCGTCGCGATCAGCCGGAGCGCAGTGGGCCGGGACCGAGTGGCGTCGCCGTCGCTGACGGAAAGGTGTACGGACTCACTCCGACGGCGGCTTTTGCGCTGAGTGCCAGCACCGGTCGGGTGATCTGGGTCAACAGTGATCTCTTGCGCCAAGGTCAGGGTACGTTCGGGATCCAGCCCCAGGTGGCTAACGGGCGGATCTATCTGGCAAGCCAGTTGGGCTCGGGGCGTGGCGGCGGTGTGCTGCTGGCGCTGAACGGGTCGAGCGGAGCGGTGCTCTGGAGGTTCGACACAGTCGTCGGCCCAGAGCCGGGCGTGCGGTCGCTTGGCGTCGGCTCGGGCGGCGCCTGGGAGACGCCGTTGGTCGGTGGCGACGGGTCGGTGACCTACGGGATCGGCAACCCGTATCAGACCGCCGCGGCGGCGATCGCGGATCCGACGGTGGATCTCTACACCGACAGCGACGTGAACCTCGACGCGGCGACCGGGAAGCTCCGCTGGTATTACCAGGGCGTCCCCGACGATTTCAAGGACTACGACATGCAGGCCTCGCCGATCTCGGCGCGCATCGGTGGCGTCCCGGTCGTGATCGGCAGCGGCAAGATGGGCTACGTCTATGAGATGAACGCCAATTCCGGCAAGCTGATCTGGAAGACGCCGGTAGGCGCGCACAACGGCCATGACAACGACTCACTCCAGGCGCTCGAGCACCGCAGCACGCTCAGGGCACCGTTCACGATCCTTCCGGGGCCGCTCGGCGGCGTCTTGGCCGACTTGGCCGTCGCGAGCAACAGCGTGTACGTCGCCACCTTGGACGCACCGCTGACCTACACGAACTTGAACCTCCGAAGTGCGAGAAAGGGGGCAGGCGCCGCGACCGGCGAGGTGGAGGCGCTCAGCCTCGCGACCGGGAAGGTCGAATGGGATACGAAGGTGCCCGAGCTGCCTCTCGGCGCCATCACGGTTTCCAACGATCTCGTGTTCACGACGCTGTACGACGGCGTGCTGATCGCTCTGAGACGCAGCACCGGCGCGATCGTCTATCGCCGACGACTGCCTACATCGACTAACTCCCCGATCGCCATCGCCGGCGACACCGTGATCGTCCCGGCCGGCGGCCCCGTCACAAGCGTCCGAGGCGGAGGCGGAGACCCGCAGGTGGTCGCATACAAACTGCCGTAGGCTGCACACAACTCGCGGGGAGCTGGCGCTGCCCGAGCTCTGCCGTCGCTTCGCGCAGACGCACGCGCCGTGCCTTCGTTGCCTAGTAGATCGGGGAGCCGCCGCGGCTTGGCCGGACAAGAGAAGGCCGCCACGGATCGTCGGCGCCGCGCTTCTGGGAGAGCGCCTCGCTGATCAACTCCTGCGCGAACGCCGTCTTGCTTCCTTCGATGGCCGGCAGCTGGGTTACTTGGGGTGGATGGTGTTTGTACGTTCTTCCAGGCTGGCAGCTAACCGCGCGAGCAGCTCGCTCAGCGCGGACTGTTCGCGTGGTTTGAGTTCGCCGAGGAGAGCGCCTTCGGCGGCGACGAGGTCTGTGGCTGCCTTGTCGATCACGGCGCGACCGTCCGGGGTTAGCTCGACAAGCACCGAACGCCGATCTTTCGGTGCCGGCTGGCGGCGAATGAGGTTGCGCTGCTCGAGTCGATCGAGTCGCGCCGTCATCGTTGCGGACGTCACGAGCATGGTGCGGTAGAGCTCGGTCGGCGTCAGCCGGTACGGCGCACCACTTCGACGCAGCGCGGCGAGCACGTCGTACTCACCGCTGTCGATCCCGTAGGCGCGATACACGCCCCGTAGGGCTTCGGTCGTGTGTCGTTGGATCCGCGTGATGCGGCCGAACACGCTCACGGGCGTGACGTCGAGGTCGGGACGCTCCGCCCGCCACGCGTCGAGGATCGCTGCGACGTGATCGCGCATTCGACTTGACATGCTATCTCATGGTCGTTATTCTCGTTATCGAGATACATGATATCGAGATACCGAGCCGATCTAACGAAGAAGGTCAGGAGACACGACGATGAGCACAACACCGTGAGCCAACAATGACCCTGAGCAGCTACACCCACGAGCAGCTGGCCGAAGCACATCGTCGCGACCTCCTCGAGGCCGCCGATCAAAGCCGGCTCATCGCGCAAGCCCGCCAGCGTCGAAGCGAGCGACGGCGCTTCCCGTTGCCCTTCCGCAGGCCTGCACCGCGCCGTTGGACCACCGTCGAACGCGTCCGGACCAACTGAACCGGCACCTTTCACACATATTCAGCGGCAATCACGTGTCATGCAAATAAACCCAGCCAACACACCAGGAAGACCCGATGAACTCCACCACTCACACGAGCCCGAGCTCGAGCCGCTCGACGTGCCCAGCCGTGTGGAGCTCGGGTTCCCGCACGATTTCGACGCTCAAACCTCTTTTTCGGCAACACCGAACAGCTGATCGACGACAACCGCAGCAACGGAGGAGTCACGTGAACGTAACCCCGCACTTTGTCGTTCCCGATGCCAACGAGGCCGCCGTGTGGTACCAGCGCGCGTTCGCCGCTCAGGAGCAGTCGCGCGTGCCGCTGCCGGGCGGCAAGGTGATGACCGTCGTACTCCAGATCGGCGATTCCACCATCCACGTCGCCAGCGAGTTTCCAGAAGCGGGGATCCTCTCGCCGCTATCGATCGGTGGCACCGCCACCATGCTGCAGATCAACACCGACGACGCCGACGCGCTCTGGGAGCAAGCCATCGCCGCCGGCGCCACCGTCGACCACGAGCTCGCCGACCAGTTCTGGGGAGAACGACACGGCCAACTGAACGACCCCTTCGGACACCGGTGGAACATCGCCCAGCACAACCGCGACGTCCCACCAGACGAACTCGCCGCCGCCGCCGCCCGCGCGTTCGCAACATGACGTCGTCAGAATCGACCGCCCGCGGGCGACTGGAGACGCGATCTTCGGTAGCGCCGCGACACGCCAGACCACTACCCGGGAGGACGATCATGAAGGCAAGAATCGAGAACCCGGCGATGATGGTGCCGGGCGCGCTTGAGGCCTTTCAGCAGCTCGGGGCCTCGGCTACCAACTCCGGGATCCCGGCGACCACGCTGTACATGGTGGAGCTGCGCGCGAGCCAGATCAACGGCTGCAGCGGATGCGTGGACATCCACTCCCGCGAGCTCGAGCACGCGGGCGAGGGCGGCGAGCGCATTCACTTGCTCGCGGCGTGGCGGGAAACGCCGTACTTCAGCGACGCCGAGCGCGCCGCGCTGGCGCTCACCGAGGCCGCCACCCGTCTCGCCGACCGCCCCGACCCGGTACCGGACGCGGTCTGGAACGAGGCCGCGCGCCACTACACAGAGCCGCAGCTGGCCGCGATCGTCGTCGCGATCGCGACGATCAACGCGTACAACCGCCTCAACGTGGCCACCAGGCAGATCACCGGCGAGTGGATTGATCGCATCGCTCGGAAGGCTGTCCACGCAGCCTTAGCATCAGCAAGCGCCAAGAGCTAGCCTGAAGATCGGTTCCGCTCTACGTTGGTGCATACACCTGTGACGCATTTCCGTGCCGGGAGCAGGCGCAGATCGTCGAGACCGACCTCGCCAAGATCGACCTCGGCGTCCAGATCACGAGCCTGTCCGCGACGCTGTCCGCACGCGAGGAAACACCAGGCCAGCCGTTCGATCTCGCCTGGGACGGCTGGATACCCGACTACCTCGACCCCCAGTCGATGCTGACCTCGATCCTCGAGGACAGCTCCGTCGGCCCGACCTTCAACGATCCGACCTACCAGCGCAAGCTCGCCAAAGCGGAGCGGCTCTCCGGCCCAAAGCGCTACCTCACATACGGCAAGCTCGACCTAGATCTCGCCCGCAACGCCGCGCCGCTGGCCGCCTTCGACAACCTAACGGACAACGACTTCTTCTCCGCTCGGATCGGCTGCCAGACCGACGGGGTCTACGGCATGGACCTCGCAGCGCTTTGCCTCAGGCACCCCCGACGCTGAGCGCCACAAACGGCCCGGTGCTGGCCGTGGCCGCGGGCCGACGAGTTCATGAGCCACGTGAGGGCAATTCGCGCGACCGACAGCTGCTTGCGGAAGATTCAGGCCGGCCCTCAACGGACGATGAAGGCGGGCTGCCGTGCCTTCCGATTGTTTACGAGCGCGCGATACTCCGTCGGGTTCAAGGACAGCGGAGCGCGCCGCTCCGGCCACGCCGTGGGGATAAGAAAGATCAGCTATGGGCAATCAGGTCATCCGCTACTCCGAGCGTCCGGAGCTGTGGGATGCGATCACCACGCTATCCGGCGAGGTGTGGCCTGAGTACAACTTGCACGGCGATGTCCTCGGCGGCTACTGGGACCGACTCTACGACGAGTTCGCCGAGTTCCAATTCGTCCTCTACGACGACGAGGCGCACGAGGTGATCGCCGAGGGCCACACCATCCCGTGCGATTGGGACGGCACGCCCGAAGGCCTCGGGGATGGGATCGACGCGATGATCGCGGCCGCCTTCGATGCTCGAGAGGGACGTCGGGCGCCGACCGCGCTGTGCGCGCTCGCGGCGGAGGTCCGACCACGCTTCCAAGGCGGCGGGCTGGCCAACCGGATGCTTGACGCGATGGCCGATCTCGCCCGTGACGTCGACTTGACCCACCTGATCGCGCCGGTCCGCCCTAGCTTCAAGGATCGCTACCCGATCACCCCGATCGAGCACTACGTGACCTGGACGCGGGAGAACGGCGAACTATTCGATCCTTGGATCCGGATTCACACCCGCCGCGGCGGCCAGATCGTCAAGCCGATACCGCACTCGATGCGGATCACCGGCAAGGTCGCCGAATGGGAGCAGTGGACCAGTATGCGGTTCCCGGGCGACGGCCAGTATACGTTCCCCGCGGGGCTCGCGCCTGTCAACATCGACCACGCGCGAGACCGCGGAAGCTACTGGGAACCGAACGTCTGGATCGTGCACACGCTCCGCTCCTAACCACACGAACAGGACTCGCCCCCGCGGGCTGAATACCGCGGTCACTACGATGCAGGTCTCGGCCTTGGTGACGCCGGCCCACCCGCTGCACGCCACGACCAGGGAAGCAAACACGGAGCCCCACACGGTTGTTCGTCACGGAGGGCTGCATATCAGGTAGACACACGCGGTTGCTCGCTCCGCCGGGAGGTCGGCTTGTCCTTTGCGCGAGAAGCGAGCGAGCGACCCAATCGTGGGCTCATTGCTGCCTTCACGAACGACCAGCTACGTCTCGTCGCGGTTGAGGGCGCTGGTGGGCTTCTCCTCCGAACCAGCAGAGGACCGAAGGGAAGCTAGGACGGGGCGTTTGGTAGCGGCCGGGCGATCACCTGAGACTTAGTAGCGGTGCGTCCCGGACCGGCCGGGATGCTGATCCTCAGAGAGGAGCTCATCATGTCTTCAGGTTCAGCGCTACTCGTCGATGCGGCGGGCCGTCGCCGTTCGCCAGCGACGATGCCGGGATACCTCGCAGGGCGCGCTCCGCGTAACAAGGGCATGCAGTACCCGCCCGATCCGCCACGCCCGGAGGAGATTCGTGCTGGTGATGCGTCAGGCCGGCCACGACCGCTACGGTCTGCGTATCCGGGCGCTGGTCGGCGTGTTGTGGCGCGGCGGGCTGAGAATCTCCGAGGCGTTGGCGCTCAACGAGACCGACATCGACGAGCACCGCGGGTCGCTGCTGATCCGGCACGGGAACGGCGACAAGCGCCGCGAGGCCGGAGTGGACCAATTCGGGTTCGAACAGCTCGCCGCCTGGCTGACCCACCGTGTTTCATTGCCGCCCGGACCGTTTGTTCTGCGTGATCGACGGACCAAC
Organism: uncultured Solirubrobacterales bacterium; assembly: GCA_963810015.1. Lineage (GTDB taxonomy): Bacteria > Actinomycetota > Thermoleophilia > Solirubrobacterales > Solirubrobacteraceae > Palsa-465. The sequence continues at coordinate 108,741 of CAWEMC010000015.1, read as the reverse complement.
GCGGGGCCGGCGGTGGGCGGCCACCGCCGCCCGAGCCGAATTGCGCCAGCTCGCCGCTGACGCCGGCGTCAGGCGCGGCTTCGTGCCGCATCAGCTGAGGCACGCGCACGCCGTGGAGCTCGCGCGCGAAGGGGTGGCGATCAACATCATCCAGCGCCAGCTCGGCCATACCGACCTGGGGACCACGTCCGCCTATCTGCAGGGGATTGATCCCAGCGAGATCATCGACGCCGTCCGCTCACGCCGCCAACCGACCATCTCTGCCACCGCTGGCCTGACTCTCTAACCGCCGACGACGAAGGCCGCCCGCGTCGGCGGGCGGCCACGCCGAATCACACGGCGCGACTACCGCTCTCCGTGGTGTAAGTCCACATGTCGCCGTCGCGGCCGCTGCTCGGTCGGCGACGATGCAGAAGCCGCCGAGCGACTGTTGCGCTGACCTCAAGCGACCCGCCGAACCGTGAGCGGGAAGTCAAGAATGCGCGCGGGACTCGTGAGCGGGTTCGCCCGGATCAAGCTTCCTCACAGCCGGCGGTGCGAGCGGATAGCGTGACCCCGGTGGAGCGGACAAAGCTGAATGTTCTCCGGATCGTCCCGAACATCGCCTCTGACCGCTTCGGGGCGACTCGCGAGTTCTACGTCGATCTCTTCGACCTCGACGTAAGCGTCGACTTCGACTGGTACCTGCAGCTCATGGCACCCAACGATCGGTCGTTGAACGTGGGCTTCCTACCACCCGGCAGCGAGTTCTTCGGTGGCCGCTTGGTGGCTGTGGGCGAGCACTCGGTGGTGCTCACGATCCAGATTGATGACGTCGATGAGGCCTACAGGCGCGCACGGCGTCGCGGAGCCGAGATCCCGCTAGAGATCCGAGACGAGGACTACGGTCAACGGCACTTCCTCGTCATCGATCCGAACGGCCTTGTGCTCAACGTCATGAGCACGATCTGACCACCGACCGTCGCCGCCGCAGCGAGCCTGCGCACGCTCTCGCTGAGCTTGGTGCTCGATCTTTGCGTCAGCGATGATCTGGGGCGCTATGTGGCTTGCCTAACGTCGCTTGGGCGGTTATGCTGCGCGTTCGCACGGAGGCTGGGAGCGCCACCGAGTGGGATCGGGGTGATTTGAATGTTTCCTTCTGGGGCGAAACAGCTTCTAGCACTCGCTGTCACGGCGGTCTTCGGCTGCGTCGCCGCATCTACCAGCCTTGCTCACTCGACTGTGGCAAGTCATTTCTCCGACGGTCCGTTTCCGGATGAAGTTTGCGGCGTTTCGGGAATGAGCAGCGTTCACGGCACCTCGGTTGTCCAGGAACGCAAGGACGGCTTCTTCTTCGGCGGAACCTTCTGGATGGACTTCGTCGCCGATAACGGCAAGTCGATCACCGTCTTCGCCGCCGGACCCAACAAGGAATCGTTCCCCGTTATCGACCAACAGGCGGGCACCGTCACCATTACCACGACCTTCGTTGGAATGCAGGAGAAGGTCTCGATCACAGGAGGGCCAACCCTCATCCGTGACGCCGGCACCGGGACCTTCGTGGATGTTTTCGAATACACCGGCGATCCGGAAAACCCGGTCGGGGACCAGATCTCCAACGACGTGGTCGGCCTGCACGGTCCCCATCCAATCCTGTTGAGCGATACCGGCTTCTGTGGGGTAGTCGAGCCGTACTTGCTCGATCCGTAAGTGAAGCGCACACCAATCGCGTTCGCCGCACTTCGCGCTCGCCGGCCTGCCCGCCCTGCTTGCGACCGCGGCAGCGGGCGGCCCGGGTGCGACTGGGCTGCGATGCGGCACACTGGGGTTGTCCCGTGAAAAGGACTCGGGCGGCGCGGTAGCGCTCTGCGCACTCGGTCTAGGTCGAGGTCGCTCCTCTTCGCGGTCGCGCGCCGACGCACGGCGACACCCGCTTTCCCGTCGGCGCGGGCTTCGGCCTTAATAGGCGTGTCAACAGGCTTCGCCGCTGAACCGTTCGTTCCGACACGCTCAAAGCGGTTAGCCTGGTGCGGTGGAGAGCGCACGGCGTCCGCCGGAGGGCACGGTTGCCCTGCTGTTTACCGATATCGAGGGTTCGACTCGGTTGGCGACCGAGCTTGGGCCCCGTTGGGCCGGGGTGTTGGCTGAGCATCACGAGCTGGTTGGTGGCGCGATCGCGGCCGAGGCGGGGTTTGTCCAGGGGACCGAGGGGGACGCGTTTTTTGCGACGTTCGAGGACGCGGTTTCGGCGGGTCGGGCTGCGGTCGCGGCGCAGCGTGCGCTGCGGGCGCGCGGCTGGCCGGGTGAGGCCGGGGAGTTGAGGGTTCGGATGGGGTTGCATGTCGGTCGGGTGCAGCGGACTGAGACCGGCTATGTGGGGTTGGAGGTTCATCGGGCGGCGCGGGTTGCGGCGGTAGCGCATGGTGGGCAGTTGTTGTTGACAGCGGCGGCGCGGGAGCTGGTCGGCGACGGGCTGGTGTGTGAGTCGGTTGGTGTGCATCGCCTGAAGGATTTCCCGGCGCCGGTGATGTTGTTCTGCGCCGTGGTTGATGGTCGGGGTGCGGCTGCGTTTCCGCCGCCGCAGACCGAGTCCGTGCGGCCAACGAACCTGCCCGCCGGCCGGCCGGCGCTGGTCGGCCGCGACCGTGAGCTGGCGGAGGTGGCGGGCGCGCTCGCCGCTGAGGGTGAGCGGTTGGTGACGATCACCGGGCGTGGCGGTGCGGGTAAGACGAGCCTGGCGCTGGTCGCGGGTACCGAGCTTTTGGAGCAGCATCCTGGAGGTGTGTGGTGGGTGGACCTGACCGCGGTCGGCGGGCCGGATGAGGTGCCCTTGGCGATCGCCGCCGTGGTGGGGGCCGAGCGCGAGCTCGACGTGCCGGCTGCGATTACGACCCGGTTACGTAACAGCGGCGCGACGTTGCTGGTGTTAGACAACATGGAGCACGTGTTGACGGCCGCCGGAGCGCTGTGTGGGCTGTTGGATCTGTTGCCGGACGTGCGTTTGTTGGTCAGCTCGCGGCTGCCGCTGCGGGTCGATGCTGAGCGGGTGATCGCGCTGGACGGTCTGGATGAGCGGTCGGCGCTCGAGTTGGTCGGCCGTGGGGTCCAGCGACGCGGCAAGCGTCCGAAGCTCACAGATGCCGACATGGACGCGTTGCGGGAGATCGTCGGGCTGCTCGGTGGGTTGCCGTTGGCGCTCGAACTGGCCGCGGCTCGCCTGTCGGTGCTGACTGCGGTGCAGTTGCGTGATCGGTTGCGCGAGTCGATCGACGTGCTGGGTGAGGCTCGCGGTGGGCGGCCGACGCGGCAGCAGTCGTTGCGTGCGGCGCTGGACTCGACGCTTTCGTTGCTTGACCCGGCGGCGCGGGCGCTGTTTGTCCGGATGGGAGCGTTCGCGGGGCCGGTCGAACTTCAGAAGCTAGAGCGCGTGCTGTCGGGCGACGGTGTGAGCGTCGTGGAAGCACTTGGTGAACTGCTTGATGCGGCGCTAGTCCAGCGGGTTGAGACCGGTGACGGCGGTGTTAGGTTCGGGCTCCCGGAGGCGCTCCGACAGATCGCCTCTGAACTGCTTGACCGCGAGCCCGACGGCGAGCGCTGGCGACACGCGCACGCGCAGGGACAGTACGAGCTCGTGTGGGCCCTTCGGGCAGGGAAGCTGGATCGAAGAAAGACCTATCTCGCCGCGCGCTCCGCCGAGCGAGAGGCGGGCGCCGCGCTGCGGTGGGCGACTACCGCCCACGACCCGCTCGAGCAGCCGCTCGCCGCGGCCTACGCGTTGCTGCTGCTCGAGGGCGGACGGGTGCGCGAGAGCGGCGTGATCACGGAGCGGCTGATCGCCTCACCGCCTGCCGACCCCGAGGTGCGCTGGCTCGCGTTGTTCGCGCACTCGCTCTACCTGTCGGACGCCGGCCGGTTCGATGAGTCGCGCCGGTTCGCGGACGAGGCCTACCGCGTCGCGCCCGACGCCAGAACACATGCGGACGCGTTGATGCTGCGAGGTGACAGCAACCTGTGGAAAGGCAACACGGCCGAGGCCGTGAAGGACTATGCACAGGCCGTCGCGCTGGCGCGCGAGGCAGACGATCCTGCCTTCCTGGCTCGTGCGCTGCTGTGGGAGGCGCAGGCGTTGATGGCCGCGGGGTTGGTCGACGAGGCGGCCGCGCGGCTCGATGAAGCGCGCGCAGTCGGCACACCCGTAGACGCGAATATCCTGTACTACCTCGACACCTTCGTTGGGGACCTGGCGGTCGTGGATGGACGTCCGGCCGACGCGCTCGAGCCGTACGCGCGGTCGCTGGAGCACGCTTTGGCGGACGGCAACCTGACGCAGATCGTGTTAGATCTAGCCGGCGTCGCCGAGGCACTTGCAGCTCTCGGGCACGACGCCGAATCGCTGGAGGTAGCGGGCATGGGCGAGAGCCAAGGCGCCGAGCTCGGCGCGGCGAGCGACACGCTCCACGATGAGCACCTCAGGGCGCTTGAGCGCCGGCTCGGACCGACCAAGTCGGCTGAGCTCAAGGAGAGTGGCCGGGCCGCTGGCCCTGCCGAGCGCGTCGCTCGAGCGTGCCAGCTCGCCCGGTCGCGCGCGCCCGCGCACGCCGTTGCGCGCGAGTAAGAAACGCCGAACCACACGACCGCCCTAGAGCCGCAGCCGCCGCTCTCGACACGAACCGCACGTACGATCGCTGGCCACGAATTAGCACACGAAGGCTGTCTGGACGAGCCCACACTTCTCGTTTGGGCTTAGACCCGAAAGTGCCGCCGGTTCGCCTGACACCAGGCTCTGCATATGCACGAGCGTGTCCGCCGGCAACCGCGAAGCCAACAAGACAAGCCATCATGTTGCGCGACAAACGAGCCGACCGGTCGATGAGCCGCACACCTGCTTCCACGAGAGGTTGTCGCGCAAAGGGTTTCCGTCCGCAACGGTTAACAGAATTCTTGTATGGCGCAGAACTTCATTGAAGGTTGTCGTGAGCAGGGATTCTTGTTGCCGCCGGACGTCCGCGATTGGCTTCCGGCGGATCATCTGGCGTGGTTCGTGATCGACGCGGTGGCGCAGATGGACCTGTCAGCGTTCTATGCCGCGTATCGGGCTGATGGTCACGGTCGGGCTGCGTATGAGCCGTCGTTGATGTTGACGTTGGTGTTGTACGCGTTTGCGACCGACGTGCGCTCGTCACGGGCGATCGAGCGTCACTGTCGCCAGGATGTGGCCTATCGGGTGATTACCGGCAACGTGGTGCCTGATCACGCCACGATCGCCAGGTTCATCGTTCGTCACCAGGGCGCGTTGGCTGGCTTGTTCAGCGAGGTGCTGCGGCTGTGTGATCAGGCCGGGTTGGTGAAGCCTGGGGTGGTCGCGATCGATGGGACCCGGCTGGCGGGTAACGCCAGCCGGGAGCGCAACCATGAGTTCGGGAAGATCGCCGAGGAGATCGTTGAGCGGGTCAGGGCGACGGATGAGGCCGAGGATGAGATGCTTGGTGGGGCGCGTGGTGATGAGCTGCCCGAGCAGCTGCGCACCCCGGAGGGCAGGCGCGAGTTCTTTCGCAGGGCCAGGCTCAAGCTTGCTGGGGAGAACGAGAGCGAGGAGCTGGCCAAGGAGGCCGAGGTTCAGGCGTCGGCCGACCCGGAGTTCGAGTTCGACCCCGAGCGGATCGTGGCTCGGGTTCAGGGTCGCAAGGGGTGGTTGCGTGACGCGGAGCGTCAGCTCGAGCAGCATCGCTGGGAGCATCCCGATCCAGTTGCGCGCTCGCGCTCGGAGCGGCTGTTGTTGGCGGCCGATCGCCTCGAGGGTGATCTGGCTGCCGAGCGCGCGGGAAACGAGGCGTTTGCGCACCATCGCGTTCATGGCCGGGACGCGCAGGGCCGGCGGCTGGCGGGCACCCCGACCCCGTACGAGCCGCCCGAGGTGCCGGCGGGAAGGGTGAACGTGACCGACCCGGACTCCAAGTTGATCAAGGCCTACGAGGGGTACGTGCAGGGCTACAACGCGCAGGCGGTCGTGGATGAGAGCCAGATCGTGCTCGCGGCGGAGATCACCAACGCCTCCGTCGACTGGTCACAGCTCGCGCCGATGGTCGCCGCGACGCTGGCCGAGCTCGCCCGGGCGGGCTCGGGCAGCCGGATCGAGACCGCGCTCGCGGACGCCCAGTACTGGAACGAGCAGCACATGGACGAGGTCACAGCTAACCAGCACGTGCAGGTGCTGGTCCCGCCCGACGGCGGGGCCAGCGGCAAGCAACGCAAAGGCTGGACGGGCGGGCGCTACAGCTGGATGCGCTACGTACTCAATGGCGAGGTCGGCGAGCAGCTGTATCGAAAACGCAAACAGATGGTCGAGCCGGTATTCGGCCACTCCCGCCACAACAGAGGTCTCACACGATTCCTCCGAAGAGGCCGCAAAGCAGTACGCACCGAGTGGCGATTAATCATGATGACCCACAATCTCACCAAGCTCCATCGTCACCAGATCGCCGCTGTGGGGACCTGAAACGGCCCCCACCACAGTCACACCGCCGCTCAGGACGCACCCGTCACCAACGGCGCTGCTGCCAGCAACCGCAAGCACCCGGCTGCCCCGACCTTTGCGCGACGGCCTCACGAAGGCTCAGCCGTCTCGCGGGCCCGTCAGGCGGTCGCCCGCACTTCTCCTTCAAGTCCGCCTGAGTTCGAAGCGGGAGCGCCGGCCTCGTGGCCGCAGCGGCGACGATGCAGAAGCCGACGTAACCCGGCCACGGCAAGCTCTCGGTACCCGGGTCGGCGGGATCGAAGAAGGCGATTGGGCGAGCCTAGGTCGGGGCTTTACCTAGGTGTAAGTCCCATCAAGGTTGGTTTCCGCTCGTTGAGGCGAGCGATGGGCGGTTGGTGGCCGAGGGCTGAGTGTTTGCGGTGATGGTTGTAGTGCCAGAGCCATCCGTCAAGCGCGGCGGTCCGCTCGGTGCTTGAGCGGTAGATCGCGCCGTAGGCCCAGCCGGCCAGGAGGGTGCGGATGAACCGTTCGGCTTTGCCGTTGGTTTGGGGTCGGTAGGCGCGGGTGCGCAGATGACGGATCCCGAGGGTGCGGCAGGCGGCGGCGTGGATCGTTGAGCGGTAGGCGCCGCCGTTATCGGTGAGGACTCGCTGCACGGTGATCCCGTGGCGGGCGTAGAACGCGACAGCGCGTCTGAGGAAGCCGATCACGGTGCGGCGGCTCTGATCGGCCAGGACCTCGGCGTAGGCCAGGCGAGTGCAGTCATCGATCGCGATGTGCACGCACTCCCAGCCTGCGGTCTGGCGCTTGACGCCGAGGGGGTCCTTGCGAGTTGGCCGCTTGCTGCGGGCGGCCGGTCCAGTGAACCGCGAGCCGGCGCCGCGCTGGATCCGGCCGAGCCGTTTGATGTCGATGTGGATCAGCTCACCCGGCCGCTCGTGCTCGTAGCGCACCGGCCCGGATGGACCAACCTACTCAGGAACTACACCTAGGCACGTCCGTGCGAAAGAGGCTCGCGTCCACGGTCGTGCTTTCCGCGCGTTGGTGCGAACACGAACGTTGAAGGAGGCTGGATGTAGAAGACCAAGCCGCTGGATGCGGTGCTGTGCGAGAGATGGAGGAGCTGGGCCTTGGTGGTCTGGTGGCCCTCCGCGGTCGCTGTGCAGGCGGAGGCCGCAAACCACCCCGAGCTGCTGCGGTCAAGAGCCGTGGTGGTGAGCGTCGTGGGAGAAGTCGCGCCTTTAGTGCGGCAGGTGTGGATCACGAAGGCGAGCGTAAGCGAACCGCTGATGAAGCGTCGAAAGGAAATGGATGGCATCGAAACCAGGGCCTCTTTCGTGTCCTGGGATGAGTCTGGCGGGTGCCTGTTGATTGGCCAGGCGGTGTCCGGCGTGGAGGTGGCGCGAGCGTGGTCTGGGCTCTCGTGCGGAACGTGTGAACCTGCGCCCCGGTGGGGCGGCCGGCCAGTGGAGCGGTTGTGCCTGCGGCTGGTTGCCTGGAGCGAGAACCTCAAGCGGCTGAATCCGTGAGGGGGAGCGTAGCGATGCGGGGTGCAGGGGCGGACCGTCTCGTAGTAGCGGTGAAGCCTGGTAATGCGGGTGGAGCGAAGGGGACGGGTCGTCCGGGCTCGGTCGGCGGTCAACCGCGATGACGCGGGAGGAGCCGGTGGGCGAGCCGAAGCCGAAGTCGTTTGAGATCTCCAAGTGGGCCGTTTGGGAGGCCTACCGGAGGGTCAAGGCGAACAAGGGCGCGGCCGGTGTTGACGGCGAGTCGATCGCGGAGTTCGAGGAGAACCTTCACGGGAATCTCTACAAGCTCTGGAACAGGCTCTCCTCAGGGAGTTATTTCCCGCCGCCGGTGCGCGCGGTGGAGATACCGAAGAAGGACGGCAGCTCGACGAGAACGTTAGGGGTGCCGACCGTCGCGGACAGGATCGCTCAGACCGTCGTGCGCGGGTACCTGGAGCCCGACGTGGAGCCAGTGTTCCATGAGGACTCCTATGGGTATCGGCCGGGTCGGTCGGCGCTGGACGCGGTCGGGGTCTGCCGGGAGCGTTGTTGGAGGCAGGACTGGGTGTTGGATCTTGACATCCGGGCCTTCTTTGATCGCGTCCCGTGGGACCTCGTCCTGAAAGCGGTCGCTCACCACACCGACCAGCGCTGGGTCCTGATGTACGTCGAGCGGTGGCTCACAGCGCCATTGCAACGCGAGGACGGCAGCCTGGTCTGGCGGGATCGCGGAACTCCTCAGGGGTCTGCGATTTCGCCGCTGCTTGCCAACATGTTCTTGCACTACGCGTTTGATGTATGGATGGCTCGGGAGTATCCGGGCGTCCGGTTCGAGCGCTACTGCGATGACGTGATTGTCCATGCCTCGAGCGAGCGCCAGGCCCTGCAGCTGCGGGCCGCGATCGCTCGGCGGCTGACGGAGTGCGGGCTTGAGCTCAACGAGGACAAGTCCCGCATCGTGTATTGCAAGGACGCGACGCGCCGCGGCTCTCACGAGTACGAGCGCTTCACGTTCCTGGGCTACACATTCCGTCCGCGAATGGCCAGGAGTAAGCATGGCGGCGAGTTCGTCAACTTCCTCCCGGCGATTGGTGACGACGAGCGCAAGCGCATCGGGCGGGTCATCCGCCGCTGGCGGTTGCACCGTCGGTCGGGCAGCACCCTCACTGACCTGGCGCAGGCAATCAATGCCGAAGTCCAGGGTGGATCAATTTCTATGGGCGCTTCTACCGCTCAGAGTTGGTCCGGCTACTCAGACGGATCAACGAATACCTCATTCGTTGGGCCCGATGGAAGTACAAGCGGCTGCGCCGCTATCCCACCAAGGCACGCAGGCTCTTGGCTGCCGTCTTCAGACGGGAACCTGGTCTGTTCGCCCACTGGCGGTTCGGCGCGCGCCCCGACGGTTGGACGATGGGAGCCGGATGAGCTGAGAGGTTCACGTCCGGTTCTGCGAGCGCCGGGGGGTGCGATTCCCCCCGGCGACTCACCCGGGTCCCCGACCCGCTGAGGCCCGGATGCTCGTCGTGGCGGCAAAGGAGGAGTGAGGAGATTCGGCCACCAACATGATGCTCGTCTATCGACGAGAGCAGGTCTGTCGAATCGAGGCGACGCTCGCGGGAGCTTGACTTTGCGGCAGGCCGCCTTGACATTGAGAACCGGGTTACGACGCCTCGTCGCGGGGTAGCCTCCAATCGACCCGCGGGAGATTCTGCGATGGTGCCCCCGATTTTGTTGGTTCTGGGACGCTCGCCAGCTCGGGCGGGTGGCGCGCATGACTTGGCGCTGCGTTGCTTCCGTCGAGGTGTCGAGGGTTCATGAGCGCGATTCGAGACGATGGGCGCGCTACCGAGCGGCGAAGGCACGAGCCTACGTCGGAGTCCGCGTGTCAGGCGATGTTCGGAGGCCCGATAACGGACGAGCTGCTTGAGTGGCCTCCGGATCTGTTCGCGCTCGTGAATGTGATTCTCGAGGGTTCGGAGGCGTTCCGCTTCGCGCTCTCCCCGCTCGGCGCGTGGCCGCCGCATCGCGTTCCAAACTGGGCCGACGCGGTCGAGGAGGCGGCCCGGCGCTGGAGCGCCTGGGTGGAGGACCGGCGGGGGTCCATTCCCGATCTCCTGATCGAGGAGTGGAGCGCTTTTTGTGAGCGGGCCGGCATGCCGCTCGAGGAGCTTGCAGACGGAAACGACTGGCGCATGTGCGAGGCGCTGCTGACCCTGCATGCGATCGCCGACGAAGCTTGCGCCGGGCTCGGCATCGCCCTCGACGACTCAGACGGCCAGGCGGTCGTCTACCGCGCGCGTGGCCGTGAGCTCCTGGTCAGAACTGGATCGATGGCTCGCATCAACCCACGTTCCGTCCGGGTGCTTCCGAAGGTTCGCACCCCGTCCTCGGGACGAGCGTCGTTCTCACGCTACGCCTGTGTGCACGGCCCGGGCATAAACGCCCGCTGGCACAAGGCGCCCGGCCGTCATCGCGGTGCCGACCCCCGGTCCGAGTACGCGAACCTGCTGCTGCTCCCGTGGCCGCTGCGCGTGCGAGCGTCTGACTTCCATCCGGTCGAAGGCCCCGTGCAACGATTGTGGAAGGAGCCCTACAGCTTTTTCGAGTTCGCGCCCGATGAAGGCGTCGACCTGGACCTCTTGGATCGCGTGCTCGTCGCCGCCCGCGAGGAGGCGGGCAGTGTCGACGTCGTGATTCTCCCGGAGAGCGCCGTCGACGAGGACGACATCGAGGGCCTCGAAGCGCTCTTGGACCGCCATGCCGTGAACTTCCTCCAGGCGGGGGTTCGCGAGCGCTCACCTGGACAGGGGCGGTTTCCCGGCAACTGGATGCACATCGGGACGACCGCGAGGCTGGAGAAAGGTGGGCCGACGTCTACCGCGCAGGACGAACCGTGGTTTCACCTCCGCCAGAACAAACACCATCGATGGTCGCTCGACGAGGACCAGATCTACCAGTACCACCTAGGAGGCGCCCTCCACCCTCACATCCGCTGGTTCGAGGCGATGGAGGTCCCGCGCCGCGAGATCCAGTTCATTGAAGTCGCGGAGCTCACGCTCGTTTCGCTGATTTGCGAGGACCTCGCGCAGTACGACGATCTGGCCCGGCTCATCGGCTCGGTTGGCCCGACGATCGTCGCGACGGTCCTCCTCGACGGACCGCAACTCAATTCTCGCTGGTCGGCGCGCTATGCGAGCGTCCTGGCGGATGATCCTGGCTCGGCCGTGCTGACCCTCACTTCGTATGGGATGGTGCAGCGGTCCCGACCGCACGGGCTAGACGCTTCACGGATTATCGCGCTGTGGAAGGACCCTGTGAACGGAACTCGCGAGATTCCGCTCGAGACGGGTGCGCACGCCGTTCTCCTGACGGTTTGCATGGGTCGCGCGACGCGCCGAAGCGCCGACGGCCGGCGGCCCGTGGACGACGGGACGCACGTGTTCGACGCGGCTGTACATCAGATCACCGCCGCGCCCGCGGGCTCGGGGCCCTCGCCGTCGCGCGCACGGACGACGACCCACCGCGTTCTAGAGATGGACGAGTTGACGATCCTCACCGTCTGGGCAGAGGCCGTGGCCGAAGCGCTCGGGTACGCGCCGGAGCGGACCCCGGACTTGCTCGCCGAAGCGCGCCCAGGCGCCAATTGGCGAGGCGCGCTCGGTCTCTCAGAGCCGTCCGCCCGGCTCGGCGAGGCTATCGACTCTCTGGTCCGGATCGTTCAAGCGGCCGCGCCGTACGGCGGCCCGCCCACGTTCGATGAGATGCTCACCGCCGCGGCAGAGGACCCGACGGGCGAGCCGGAGCTCGACCGCATGGTTCGCCGCGCGCTCCTGTCGATGCTCGAAGAACGCCGCACCCGCGAACCGGTGCAACCAACGTTCTGATGATCCCCCTAGCCGCCAGTTTCTCCGACGCGATCCTCGCGATTCACATCCTCGCCGCGGTGATCGGCTTCGGGGTGCTTTTCGCGTACCCCATCGTCTCCCTGGTCGCGACCAAGATGGACCGCCGCGCGATGCCCTGGTATCACCGGATGCAGGAGCTGTTTGGCCGCTACCTGGTTGCTCCCGGGCTGGTGGTGATTCTCATCGCCGGCATCTATCTGGCCTCCCACGAGCACCAGTGGAGCAAGTTCTACGTGCTCTGGGGGTTGGGCGCGGTCGTCGTCATCGGCGGGATTGGCGGTGGCTTCCTCGGGCCGCGGGAAGGCAAGCTGGCGAAGCTCGCCGCACGTGACGTCGCCGAGACCGCCCCAGACGCCGAGGTCACATGGAGCGCCGAATACGAGGCACTGAACAAGCAGGTACTGATCGTCGGATCGATCTTGCTGCTGATCATCGTGTTGACGGTCTTCTTCATGACGCTTCACCTCGGCGCATGAGTGCAGCTCTTCCTCGCCGGCGCCCTCCTGTCCGCGCGAACCGGAAAAGTCGGCGATACGCCGAAGATGCTCGTCGCGGGAGCAGGGCAGGGCTCGGCGGCGACTCGGGAGCGCTGTCGCTTCACGCCTTTTCCGGTCACGCCGGTGTGGCTGCTGCTTCGCGCCGCGACCGACAAGCCGTCGTCAGTTCGGGACTCGCCGCGTAGGCGCCCGCGAGGAGGGCTTTCGGAGCAGGTGTGAGTGGCGTCGCTGAGCGCTCCGACGTGCCTTGAGGCGAAGCGTTGGCTGGACGCCTTCGACATGCCCCGGGGCTGCCGTTCGACCCGGTGAAGCCAGCCGCGAGCGTCTTCCCATCCGGGCCGGCCTCTGTATGCCAGTGCGTGTGGCCGTAGATCCCGATCTCAGCGATCGCGCACCGAAAGCCCATGAAGAACTCGTTTGCCGGCGGACTGCGCCAGAATCTTGACCGTGTCTGATGGCTGCGCGATCGCGGGAACGGTGATTCGTGAGGCTCGCGGGGAGGACGCGGAGTCGCTGCTGCGACTTCAGCGTGCGCTTGATTCGGAGACACCGATTGTCGGCGCCGGTGAGAAACTGACCCCCCTTCGCCGGTTGAGATTTGACCCCCCTGGATGGTGGCGGAGGCGTCCGGGGTGATCGTGAGCCTGGTCTCGTTCGTGTTGATCGAGGGCCAGGAGGAGGCGTGCTGGACGTGGAGCGGTGGGCGGAGCTGCGGCGGGAGCGTTTCGTTCGTGGGGTTGCGATCAAGGAGTTGGTGCGTCGGACTGGCTTGTCGCGCAACACGATCCGGGCGGCGTTGCGGTCGGATCAGCCGCCGGCGTTTAGGTGTCCGGAGCGGCCATCGAAGCTGGACCCGTTCAAGGATGAGATCCACCGGCTGCTGAAGGACGACCCGAAGCTCTCCGGGGTGCGGGTGCGGGAGGAGATCGAGCCGCTGGGGTTCGATGGCTCAAAGACGATCGTCGATGACTATCTGCGCGAGGTCCGCCCGATCTTCTTGAAGCTCAGGACGCATCAGCGCACGGTGTATCGGCCGGGCGAGATCTGCCAGTGGGATCTGTGGGAGCCCTCGGCGCCGGTGCCGGTCGGTCACGGCCAGGTCCGCCGTGCGTGGGTCGTGGTCTGCTGCTTGGGGTACTCGCGCGCTGGCGCTGGCGCCCTGGTGTTCAGCAAGGAGGCGCCTGACGTGCTGTGGGGCATGAGCCGCTGCCTGTGGGCGATCGGCGCGCTGCCGGAGCTGATGGTCTGGGATCGTGAGGGGTGTCTGCACGCTGGCGGCGGTCGGCCGACTGAGAGCTATGCGGCGTTCTGCGGGCGGCTGCCGGTCGGCTGGCTGTTTTGCGAGCCCGGAGATCCTCAGGCGAAGGGATGCGTGGAGCGGCTGCAGGGATACATGGAGACCAACTTCGAGCCCGGCCGACGGTTCGCGAACCATCTCGACTACCAGTTGCAGCTTGACGCCTGGTTTGAGAAGGCGAACGCCCGCACGCACAAGACGCTACGGGCCCGGCCTGTCGATCGGCTGCTCGAGGAGCGCGAGGTGATGCGAGCGCTGCCCGAGTCAGAGCCGGACCTTGACCGCCGGTGGGTGCTGCGGGTCCCGCCCGATCCGCACGTCCGGTTCGACACCAACGACTACTCGCTGGATCCGAACCTTGTTGGCCGTCGTGTCGAGGTCCGTGTCAGCCAGCGGGAGCTCATGGCGGTCGCGCTGGACACGGGCGAGCTTGCCTGCTGCCACGAAAGGGTGTTCGCGAAGAACCGGACTGTCACCGCGCTCGAGCACGCCCGGGCGTTGCGCGAGCGCCGCGGCCAGCCAGATGTCGAGGAGCTGGTCGAGGAGCGGTCGCTTGAGGTCTACGACCAGCTGATCGCATGAGCCGCAGCACCTCGGAGCTGACGCACCTGTTCCGGGCGATGAAAGCGCCCGCGGCGGCCAGGGCGCTGCCGAACCTCGCCGAGCGCGCCCGGCAGGAGGAGTGGAGCTATGAGCGGTTCGCCGAGGCGTTGCTCTCGACCGAGCTGTCCTCCCGTGAGTCCTCCGGCGGTCGGTTGCGGATCCGTGCCGCTCGGTTCCCCGCGCACAAGACGCTGGAGGAGTTCGACTTCACCTTCCAGCGGTCGGTGAAGAAGCAGGTGATCGAGCATCTCGGGCAGCTCGACTTCCTGCACGCCAAACAGAACGTGATCCTGCTCGGGCCGCCCGATCATCTTTCACACTGCCCTCCTCGCTGTCGTCATTGATCAAACAGTCCAGCACCGTTGCTGGATACCTTGATTCTTAGGCCTTTCCGCCGTCCGTTGACGACCTGGACGGCGTGCAGTTCTCCGCGTTGGACCTTGTGCAAAACGGTCTGCTTCGCGCAGCCGAGCCGGTTTGCGGCCTCGTTCAGCGCCAGGTAGTCGTCTGGCACGTCGGGCACGAACCGTGCGCGGATTTCGTCGGTGAGCCGGATCCGCCATGGCGCGTGCACGGTGGTCTGTTCACCGGGGAGCAGGCCGGCGCGCAGCCACCGGTAGATCGTCGTGTGGTTGACGCCGAGTTCGGCGGCGGCCTGCTCGATCGTGAGCAGGCCGCTGTCGGGATCGGGCGGCGGCGCGGCTCGGATCCCGTGCTTCTGGCGCAGGAACTTCACGCGCGGATCGGTGAACGGCAGCCCGGTGCCGGTGCGACGGGCTTGCTTGTTGAGGATCGCGGCGATCTGCCGGTCGTTGCTGTGCGCGGCGAGCCGGCGGATCAGCTCGACGGTGTCCTCCGGCGTGCGTGTGCTTTCCACGCCGCGGTGAATGAGCGGGACGGTGAGCGGCGTGCGAGCGCCGCCCTCCCAGCAGATCTCGACCTCGGCAAGGCGCGGAGTGTCGGTGACCGTGACCACGATCTCTGAGATCAGCGTGCGCAGCATCTCCTTGCGGTCGCGGTCGGTGGTCGTGTCCGCCGCCCACAAGCGCGGGAGATCCTTGGCGATCTGTGCCAGCGCCTGGCGCTCAGCGCTCGTGAGCGGCTCTGGCCGACGGCTCTCGAGCTCGGCGAGCTTGCGCCGCTCTGACTCCAGCTCGCCGAGCGTTTGCTCGAGGCGTCCCTCGAGCGTGCGGGCGACGAGCCGGTTTTCGGGCTCGCACGCGTCGTACTGGCGTTGCGCGCGATCGGCCTCGAACTGGGCGCGCTCAACCGCGAGCCGCTGGCCCGCTAGCCGTTCCTCGTGCGCCTGTTCGAGCTCCTCGATCGCTTCCGCGGAAACGCGGATCCCGGCCGGCGTGACCGCCTCCAAGAACGCCGCCGCGACCGCCTTCTCCAGCCGCACGCCGCCGAGCGACTGGCAGGCATGAGCAACGCCGTGCAGGTGATGCGCGCGCACGCATGCATACCGAGGCACGCGGCCGTTCGTGCCCGAATAGGCGACCTGCATCCGTCGCCCGCACCGCCCGCATCGCACCAGCCCCTGCAGCAGCGCGGTGCCCTCGCGCGCGGCGCCGCCGCCCTCGCCGCGACGGATCACGTTCGCTCGCAGCCGCTCGCGGCTGGCCAGATACTCATCCCAGGACACATAGCCGGGATGGTGATCGGGGATGCAGACAGACCACTGCTCCACCGGCACCTGCACCGTGCGCCGACGCACCCGTCCATCATCAGCAAGGTACTTCTCGGTGCG
Source organism: uncultured Solirubrobacterales bacterium (assembly GCA_963810015.1). Taxonomy (GTDB): domain Bacteria; phylum Actinomycetota; class Thermoleophilia; order Solirubrobacterales; family Solirubrobacteraceae; genus Palsa-465. The sequence continues at coordinate 92,724 of CAWEMC010000015.1, read as the reverse complement.
GGTTCGGCCATACACGAACGCGCCGGCATACGCCGGATTGGTCAAGAAGTCGTGCACCGCCCCATAGCTCGCCCGGACCCACCGCACCCGCCGCTGACCGACCGTCCGCCGCGGCAGCCGCTGACCCTCGGCAACCAGCTCCATCACGACCTGCCGTGCGGACCCCAGCCGCCGCCACAGGCACAACACCCGCTCGATCGCGTGACGAACCTGCTCATCAGCAGACAGCGTGATCGCCCCGTTCTCGTCGCGGTCAAGCCCGACCGGCAGGTTCTGCTCAAGCTCGCCGCGCTTGGCCTTGTTGCGCAGCCCGCCGCCCAACCGGGCGCGGATCAGGTGCAACTCATACTCGGCCATGGCGCCCTTCAGACCCAGAACCATCCGGTCGTTGATGTGCCCGGGGCAATAGATCCCGTCCGAATCCGCGACCAGCGTTCCGGTCAACACGCACAAATCCAGCAGCTGATACCAGTCAGCGTTGTTGCGTGCCAGCCGCGAGACCTCGGTCCCCAGGATCAGCCCGACTCGACCCAGCCCGACCTCCGCGACCAGGTCCTTGAACGCCAGCCGCCCCTCGGTCGAGGAACCCGAACGAGCCAGGTCCTCGTCGACGACCGCGATCGACTCCGCCGGCCAGCCGAGCTCGATCGCTCGGTCCCTGAGCGCGTACTGCAGCGCGCGTGACTCATGGTTGTTCTGCACCTGACCGGGCGATGACTGCCGGACATAAACGATCGCGCGCAGACGACGATGCGCCTCGGTGATCTTGTCGCCGTCACTCATCGCGCGCCGCCTCCACCAGCCGCGCCAACAGCCGCGCCAGCCTCAACGCCACCTGAAGCCGGCGCTCCGGCGGCAGCGTCTCCCACACCGCCGCCGGCACCAGCACCTCCTCGCTCGTCACCAGCGCCAGCTGTCCGGACACCGCACACCTCCCGTTTTCGCGGCACCCTGACCGCCGGCACGGACGCCACCCGCAGCGGCGTCCACCGCGCAGCGCAGAAGTGACCGCCAGTCACGTTGCGTGCTCCAGTGCGACGTCCCCGCCGTGCGTGCGAAGCCAGCGCTGCGGACGCTCGCCGTCGTCCTCGACCAGGCAGGCGACGCGAAGCCGGCGCAGCGCAGATAACGCCACATCCGCCGCACAGCCCGCCAGCTCGCCGATCCTCTCAGGCGAGCGCTCGTACCGCGCGTCGCTCGCGCGCAGCACCCGCACATCCAACGCGCTCAACACCGGCCACGAGCTGCCAGTCATGACCGCGCCCCGAGCGCTGAGCCACCGCGCCGGCCCGCCAGCCGCTCGCCGCGCGCCAACAACAACCGCCACGCCGCCGGCGAGCCAACGCCACCGACCGAGCGCCGCGACTCGACCCGCACCGGCAGATCCGTCCACCGCGCCGGGATCTCACCAGCGCTGCCATCCACCAGCCGACACAACAGCGCGATCTCGCCCGAGTCGTCGTCCGACGTCCAGCCCAACACCTCCAGTTCCCCGTCGCGCAGCCCGCCAGGCGCGGCCACCAACCGCACCCGCTCCGGCAAAGAATCAACACAATGAGTAGTGCGACGCCTACCCGCCGGGCACCGGCAAGACGCACATCTCGATCGCGCTGGGGATCCGCGCCTGCCTCGCTGGCCAGCGAGTGATCTTCAAGACCGCGACCGAATGGGTCGCGTTCCTCGCCGACGCGCAACGCCAGGACAAGCTCGACGCCGAGCTCGATCGCCTCGATCGCGTCCCGTTGCTGGTCTGTGACGAGGTCGGCTATATCCCGTTCGACCCGCAGGCCGCGAGCTTGATGTTCATGCTCGTCTCCCGCCGCTACGAACGCCGAAGCCTGATCGTCACCAGCAACAAGCCCTTCAGCCTCTGGGGCGAGATCTTCGGCGACGACATGGCCGCCACCGCGATGGTCGACCGGCTCATCCACCACTCCGAGATCCTCAGCCTCAAAGGCGACAGCTACCGCCTCAAAGACCGCGACCTCGGGCCCCGCCCCGGCCGCCAAAGCACCGAAATCGCCTGACCAATCACCCTCGGCGCCCTCGCCGATGGCCGCAGAACGCCTCACAACGCGCCGATCCGCGACCGAGACCCCACCGAAGGCGTCAGACCGCGCGGATCTGGGCGACTACGCCGCTCGGCGAGCATGCCGAGCATCTTCGCGTCGCCACGCCGTCGCGATCCAGCACGCCGTCAGAAACGCATGCTCTTCCTCGCCCAGGACCAGGTCTCCGACATCCGGCCGACCGCCGGCGTCCCTCACGCGCCGTGGCTCCCAACCAACATCGCCACCGAACACCGTGGCGTCGAGCTCGCCGTCCTCGTGCACGAACACGAGCTGCTCGCCGAACTTGTTCTCGAAATACCCCAGATAGCGCCCGGGCCGTTCTTCGATCGCCGGCGCCGCCGCGGCATGACGATTACTCACGCGGAGGAATTCATCCTCATGCACACAGCGACCATAACCAGCGGCACGGCGGAAGCCAGGACGCCCCTCGAGAGAAACGTTAAAGCGCCCATCGCCGCTCAGGCCTCGCCCCTCGGGGCTCGACCTTCGCGACGACGGGCGCTTTGACATGAACCCGGGGAGGGGTCAATTCTCGACCGGCACTACGGGGTCAATTCTGAACCGGCCTTGACACCGATGATGATGCTCGAGGAGGGGGAGCGGGGCACCACGGTCGATGACGTACGCACGCATCTGCGCAGCTTGGTGGCGAGCCCGAACTCAACGATCGTCGTCGCCGATGCGGGTGATCAGCTGGCAGGCTACGTCGAGGCCGAGGGAGGCCGATACCGACGAACGCGCCATAGCGCCTATGTGGTCATCGGCGTGCGACGAGCGTGGCATCGTCGCGGCGTGGGGGGCGAGCTGCTCGGTGCGCTCGAGGCGTGGGCGCACACCCACGGGATCCGGCGCTTAGAGCTAACGGTCCGAGCTGACAATGACCGCGCCCAGCGGCTCTACGAGCGGGCGGGATACGCGACCGAGGGCGTTCGGCGGGGATCCTTGATTGTGGATGATGAGCTGGTTGATGAGATCGCCATGGCACGGCTGCTCTGAGCTGGCTACTGACGCGCTCCAGGGGTTCGACGCGAGGTAGCCAGCGACGGCAGTACCGGTCGGCTTCGGAGCCACTCTTCCGCCGACACCGGTGCGAATCTCGCGGCTGTCGCGGTGTATACCTGCCCTCGTCTTGCTGCAGTACTCGGCGCTGAGCCGGCACATCCCTCGTTCGCGCGAAGCGACGGCGGGAGGGACCGCCGTCACCTCAAACTTCTACGAGCCCCGGACAACATCAGCAGCGGCGCCGTCGACGCCAGCGATCGACTGCCGCTCGAGCAGCGGTCACAACCGGCGTTGGCGGTGCTTGGCGAATCGCTACATGCTCGGCAGCGCGCGTGCGGCAGCGTTGTGGCTGGGCTGACCGTCCGGGCGCTGCATCGGGAGGTCGCGATCGGGCGCGTGCCGTCCGATGAGCGGTCCTACTCGACCGTGACGCGAGCGTTGGATTTCCGCGCCGACTCGGATCTGAGTTGAAAACAGCCCTTGGAAGGAGAACCGAGATGGGAAGCATCGTCATAAGCGATTTCGCCTCCCTTGACGGAGTGGTCCAGGACCCGACAGGTGAGGAGGGCTTCGGACGCGGCGGCTGGTTCGGCCGGATCGCGCACCGCCCAGAGGCCGGCAAGGTCACACTCGGACGAGGCCCTGGGCGCCGAGGCCCTGCTGCTTGGTAGGCGGACCTACGAGATCTTCGCCGAGCTCTGGCCACCCCGGAGTAGCGATCTGGCCGACAGGATGAACGGCCTGCCCAAGTACGTCGTGTCCTCGACCGTCGAAGATCCCGACTGGAACAACTCGACCGTGCTGAAGGGGGATGTGGTGAACGAGGTCTCGATCAAACGAGGAGCGGAGGCGGCAGGGGCGAGCCGCGGGACTATGGCGGCGCTAATTGATTGGTCGCGTGCCACACCCGTCCGCCATCGCTCGAGCCGTACACCCAGACCAGGGCATGCAGTGTCTCGCGCGCGGTCGGCTCCTGCTCCTGCGCGAACGCGATCAGTTGCCCGCCGGAGGCAATCACCGCCGGCACCTCATCTCCCAGAGCGGCCCGCCACCAGTGCCTGCCGCCGTCGTTGGTCACGTCAACGACGCTTCCATCCCCGAAGGCCATGTACCCGCCGGGACCAGCGGTCCCCACTTGGGTGACAGCCCCCGCGCCCTGCGCCGCCGGGGCATGAAGAACGGGTCCAGCAATCCGCCAGACGCGGCCCCCGTCGGTCGTCCTTGCCGGAAACGTCTCACCGGCGAGATTGTCGAACAACGCAAATCCATGGCTCGCGTCAGCAAACACGCGAGTCGCGAGCTGCTTGGAATCGACCGGCGTGCCCGGCTTGATCGTCCGAAACGCACCGGACGTCATGCGGCCGGCGAGGACCGTACGCGGCTGCGACGGAACGTCCGCACTACGGGGCGACGCCAGCGACTGCTTAGAGGCCGACGCGGCGCAACCCGCCATAGACAACATCGCGATCACCGCCGCGACGCGCCCAACAGGCCGGACAAACACACAGGTCAGCACAAGCAGCCTCGCCTTCGACACACACGCTAAATCATCCAACCGACTGGCAGCAACTGTCCCGCTCGCGGATGTCGCATCGGGCTAGGAGCAGCGGCGGGCGGGCTGCTCCCTTTCGATCAAGGCGACAGCGGGGCCGGTGCCTGTCCGAGAACGCCATCGTTCGCACCCTCGTGGCTACATTGGCGGCCTGGCGGGTTACAACCAGCCGAGCCGTCGCGCTTCCGCAAGCACTTCGTCCGGCGCTCCGATACCGAAGCCGCCGGCGCCGCCATCCCAGTACCAGCGACCGTTCCTTCGCTCGCAGTAGACCTCGTACGGTTCGAAGGGCGGCTGGTCGTTCGTTAGGAGCCAGACCGTCGCCGTGTCGCCTGTCACCCCGCTTCCCACCACAGTCGCGAACTGTGGCGGGATGTCTCCGCGGGCAGCCTCTTCCAGGGTCTCATAACTCTTGTCCTCGAACTCGTCCATCCGGAGAGAAAGGGTACGTGCGCCTGGCGTCGGCGCTTCTCCTATTGGGCCACGCCCGCCTACCCCTCGTCGATCGATCCGGAAGCCATGATGGGGCTGCAGGATGGGAGGGGCAGCAGGCTACTGCCACGGCAAGACGACGAAGGAGGGCGTAATAGGTTGTTGAGGCGGTCGGGTCGATAGGCTCCCGAGCGATGTCGAGCCGAGAGCTCATTGGCGCGTTCTGGGCCGCGATGCAGGCCAACGACTGGGAGAGCGCAGCGAGCTGTCTCGCGCCCGAGTGCGTCATCGACTGGCCCTGCTCGGGGGAGCGGATTGCCGGCCCGAGCGATTTCGTTGCCATCCAGGCTCGGTACCCGACCAACACCGGCCGGTGGAGCTTCGAAGTGCACCGCATCGTGGCTGACGGCGACACGGTGGTGAGCGAGGTGACGGTGACCGATGGCGAGCAGTCGGCTCGTGTGGTGGCCTTCTCCGACATCGATCGGGACCACATCGTTCGCCAGGTCGAGTACTGGCCAACCGCGTATGACCCGTTGCCCGGCCGAGAAGACCTAACCCGCCCGACCGCACGCGTCCCCTGACCGCGGTTCCGCGATGGCGGGCAGGACGTCGCGCCTGTCGGTCCGCGATCATTGCGACAGCGACGCTCGTGGCGCGGTCCAGCGCCCTGACGTTCGAATCTCCGCTCCCCCCGAATATGGGTTGAAACGATGGTCCCTTGGCGTTAGGTTCGCGCTTTACCCGGTCGGGGTGGCGGTGTGGGAATCCGCCTGATCGCCATCACCGGGGGAAAGGGGGGTCGACGTGTCTCGAGATCAGAAGAGGGCGCGTTGGTTCGGCGTGCTCTTCCTCATCACGTTCGTAACCTCGATCCCAGCGCTGGCGCTTTACGAGACCGTGCTCCGACATCCGGAGCGCTACATCGCGGGTGCTGGGCACGACAATCAGGTCTTGCTCGCGGCTCTGCTTGAGCTGCTGCTGATCGTCGCGAACATCGGCACCGCGGTCGTGATCTTCCCGATCCTTAGACGACAGAACGAGGAGCTGTCGCTCGGCTACGTGACCGCGCGCCTGGTCGAGTGCACGTTCATCCTCGTCGGCGTCCTCTGCATGCTCGGGATCATCACGCTGCGTCAACAGGTTGCGGATCCGGCCGAAGGCACGGTCGCCTACACCCTCGCCGCGATCAAGGACTGGACGTTCCTTCTCGGCCCGGGCTGGGTCGTGGGCTGGGGCAACGGGCTGATCCTCGGCTACCTGATGTACCGCTCGGGCCTGGTGCCGCGACGGGCGACGTGGCTCGGGCTGGTCGGCGGACCGCTGATCATCGTGTCCGGGACGGCCATCATGTTCACCGGCAACGAACCGAGCCACGCGCTGCACTCGCTGCAAGCGATCGTGACCATTCCGGAGTTCGCGTGGGAACTCTTCCTCGGCGTCTACTGCACGATTTGGGGTTTTCGGCGCGACGCCCCGATCCTTTCCGGCAGCGCCCGATGACGACTTAACCCGACCGACTCTGCACACCACAGATGCCGCGACCACCGCTCTCCCACCGCCGTGGGCGTCTCTGCTCGACGGCACGTTCGGCGGACCTTAGCGAGCGTCCATGAACGAGAAACCCGAACGGCGGAGTGCCGCTTTGGGCGAGCAGCGCTATCGAGTATCGATCAACCCGACAGCCCTGCCTGGCGCGGGCCTCCATGGGCTTAGGAGTAGGTGAGCTCCAACGTCTGGACGGTGACGTCCACGTAGGATGCGCGGATGAGGATCCTCCGTTTCGACGAGAGCGACGCAGAGGACCTTGGGCCACGGCCTTTCGTCGTGCAAGGCGTCTCGGGAGTGCACCTCGGAGAAGGCGGTGGCGACGCCCATGCCTATGTGATGCATTTCCGGCCCGGCGGACTAATCGGTCCACACGAAGCTGGCTTCGGGCAGCTTTTTGTCGCTCTCGACGGGAGCGGCTGGGTTGCAGGGGCCGATGGCCAGCGGCGAGCAATCGTTCGAGGCGAAGCCGCCTTCATCGAGCGAGGAGAAGTTCATTCCAAAGGGAGTGACAGCGGCCTGACAGCGCTGATGGTTCAGGTCCGCGACTTCAGCCTGTAATGGCCCTCCTCGCCCGCTGCCCCGTTTCGATCTAAGCAGGAGGCGGCTCGCGTTGCAGAACAGCATTGATTCGGACGGCTGACGCGCTGAATCTCCGTCAACCCGGAATATGGTTGGTAGATGGGCGTGCTCGGCGTGAACCATCTCGCCTTTCGAACCCTGATCCGGATCGACTGGCCGCTTCTACCTTGAGCTGGACTGGTGCCGACAAGATCGAAGGCGAGCACGGCCCGATCAGGGTGGGCGGCCCGGATCTCGGGCGCCTTCAGTTCACGCGAGAGCAGGCTGTGGCGCTGTTGTTCGCCGTATTGGGATCGAAGATGCTCGACGTCCCGGAACTCGAATCGCAAAACGACATGTTGTGGAGGTAGAGCCCAGCTCGGATCGCGACGATTACGGTCATCGTGTTGCCCGGGGCGAGCGACGCCGTCGTGCACGTGACCGTCCCCCCCGAGCCAACAGACGGCGCCGTGCACGACACGGCGGCTGGCAACGGTCCACACCATCCCGTCGTGATGGGGCTTCCGACGCAGTAGAACGTCGTGGGGTAGGTCGTCGAAAGCGACCGAGGTATTGGGTTCGTGATGACGACGTTGAGGGCCGTCTTGGGACCGTTGTTGGTCACAGTGGTCGTCAGACCCATGTACCCACCAAGGGTGGCGATGCCTTGCAACGTGGCCGTGGTGGCAAGGTCGGCAGTCTGCGCGGCATAGCTGGCGGCGCTTTGCACCGTGCCGGTCGGCCCGGTGGTGTTGGTGACGCTGATCGCTCCAGGCGGGGCATCCGCTGGGACTGTCGCTTTCAGCGTGTCCGCAGATATGTAGGTGACGCTAGCTGAGGCGACACCGTTGAAAGCCACCGTCGAGCCCGTGTTGAAACCGAGCCCATTGATCGTGACCACTGTGCCGGGAGGTCCGGTGCCTGGGCTGAAGCTCGTGATCGACAGCGTCACGATGAAGCTCGAGGGGCTAGCCGCGGTCCCGGCCGGCGTGGCGACCGAGATCGGCGCTGACACCGCTCCGTTCGGGACGGTCGTATTGATCTGCGTTGGCGAGACGATCGAGAACCTGGCTGCGTGAGAGCCGAACTTCACGCTGCTCGCGCCGCAAAGGTTTGTGCCTTTGATTGAGATCACAGCATCCGTGACGCCGGATGGCGGACTGAAGGAACTCACCGTTGCGGCGGCGAACGGCGTGACCGCGTAGCTCGGTCTGCTTCGCACCGTGCCGGTAGGCGCGGCGGTGTTGGTCACCGTGATCGGACCTGTCGTCGCGGCAGATGGCAAGGCCGCCTGCAGTTGGCTGGCGGAGACATAGGTGACGCTCGACGCTGGGGTCCCGTCGAAGGCCACGGCTGAGCTCGTGTTGAAACCGATCCCATTGACCCGGACCACCGTCGCTTGCGGACCGCAAACTGGGCTGAAGCCAGTGATCGACAGCGTCACCACAAAGCTTGACGAACTCGTGCCCGTGCCCGCTGGGCTGGTGACCGAGATCGGCGCGGACGTCGCTCCATTCGGAATGGTGGCGGTCAGCGTCGTCGGCGAGACGAACGTCACCGAGGGCGAAGTCAGCGAGCCGAACTTGACCTTCGCCCCGGGGACGAAGTTGCTTCCCGTGATCGTCACAGCAGTCCCGGTGATTCCGGATGCTGGCGTGAAACCGCTGACAGCCGACGGGCCGTACGCGTACAAGTCGCTGGCGGAGGGTGCGCTCGTCAGCCCGGCGCTCGTCACCGTCGCGTCCACAACCCCTGCTGCTTCAGGCGGGGCCACCACCTGCAATCGCGCCGGCGACAAGTAAGTGACGGTCGGTGAAGCCGTGGACCCGAACGCGACCGTAGCACCAGCTGCGAAGTTGGTGCCGGAGATCGTGACCGTGTTGCCACCGGCGGTCGAGCCGGCATTCGGCACCACGCCGAACACCGTGAGCGTGCTCGCCGCGAGCGCGCTCGCCGAGGACCTAAGTCCCAATGCCACCATCAGGCCGAAGAGCACCCCCAGGCGAATCAAAGTCCTCAGAGCACAGAGAAACCCGACGGGAGGCGTGTCGGCTTTCCTTTCTCGGTGCGCCCACGCCAAGCCCAACCCGGCATGTCGCCCCCGGTCACCAGCAGGATATCGAGGATCGTTTTGCCGATGGGATTTTCGTTAGCGATGGGCGGGACGCGAACGCATCCCGCCCACCCTCAAACCGATGGCCTACGGCTCGTCGAGGTCGTCACGTCGAGCAGCAGTCGAGGTCGGCCAGCCCGCAACGAGATGACGTGCGAACTGGTGTTTGACGGAGCCCCGGCTCCGCCAGCAATTACGGTCGCGCCAACAGCTCACTTAGCCGTTGTGCTGTGAGGGCCCGGGCACGATCACGCGTGAGGAGGCCTCACAGACCCCAAGCGCACCGGAGTGCTGATGCTTTGGGCTACGACCAGCGCTGCCGAGTATCGATCTAAGGGGGAGGCTGTGGTCGAGCCAAGACTTCTCTTTTTCGATCGGAGTGGTATTGAGTCATGCGGGAGCGGCACTTCTCGCGACCGTGCGATCTCGGCTTGACCCGCGTACTCATGCGAGTCATCCTTGGGTCATGAACGCTGCCTCCAGCATCGCGTTCGGGATGCTCAACGAAGCCCATGCGAGACGCCGACGTAGGCGGTCAGTGGGCTTGGTCGTCGCACTCGCGGTCGTTACGGCGGTGGTCGTCTACAGCACTACGGGAGGGCCTCGGCAACCTACGCGCGGTCCGGCCCCGGCTACGCCGAGCACGACGTTATTGCGCGGTGCGACGCTCCGTCTCCCCACGGGCCCCACTACTAAGACATTCACGATCGCGGCACCCGCCGGACTGGCGTACGACGTCAGGATCACGGCACCTGCACGATCGGCGGTTGGGCTGGCGATGCGCATCGCTCCCGGGACCGGCTGGACGCTCGGAACAGGCGACAACGCGGCGTGCCGCGCATCGTCTGGGCGGACAGCGTGTCTTTGGCATTTCGCCGCGGGCGGCAATGCGGGCGGAGCGTGGACGGCCGTCGTCCGGAAGGACACCGAGCCGGGCGCGAGCGTCGGGATCAGCATCATGTTCCTCAAGCCGCACACATCGCACGGACCGCCCAGCTAGCTCGCGCAGTGAGCGTTCCGACGACTCTCTAGAGTCGCGCAACTTCGGGTCAGGGTGGCGTAGTTGACGAGAAGCATGAGCGCTGCTGCGCCACGCGACAACGGCAGGTCTCGGCGCGATTCAGCAGCGTGTTGGATCGGGCTAGATCCAGCTCTGTCGGAGATTCGATCAAACCGACACGCCTGGCACGTTCAGGTCAGGCGTCTGAAGGAGGCCGCCCCCCGGCTGTGATGGCGCCGAGTCGGAGTGAGTGCTCTTGGGCGAGCTCGACATCTGAAAGCTCCGGGGTCAACCCCCACCGAAGCTCCCCGGACGTGCGGGTCTGGCGCAGCTCGCGCATATTCCCTTCGAGCACGTCGATCGTCGCCAAGCAGAGCGCTCGCGTTCCTCCCATGCCGAGACCCAACTCGAACGCTTCTTCGGACCAGGCGTAGTACCCGCCGAGTTCCCCGATGCGCGCCAACTCGGCGTCCGTTATGGTCAGCACGCGCTTGGCGAGATCCTCTTCCCCGTGCTCGGGCAGGATGTTGGCCAGATGCTCACGGGTAGTAGACAGCTGCGGAGACATCAGCTAACCGTATCTTGCACGTCGAGCTTCGCTTCCGCTATGGGCTAGCAGCAGCGATCTCATCGCGAGCGTGACACAGCTGGATCCATCCGGCGATGCAGGAGTGAGCGCGCCTCGGCGTCAAGCGAGAGCGTCGCTCCGCAAGGCCAAGCAGGAGCGCCGGCCGACGTCCCGCGTGCTTGCTCAGACCCCATGGTCGGCCCTGCAAGCTAGCGGCCGCACCCGGCGCTCGCTGTGCCCCGAGCGACCCCTCACTAAGCGCGACGCGGCGCTGCTGAGTTCGCGTGAAAGCACGCGCGCCCACGCGACACGGTCAGCGATGGCTGGAGCGTCCGCCGGCAGGCTCGGTTTCGTCACGAAGCGCACTCGTGTCCAAGTCCTACGTGGAACGGCCCCCTCGCCTCGTCGGGCCTCCGACCCGTCGGTCGATGGCGGCAAACTGAGCCTGGCCATGGCCCCAAGCAGGGATGCCGAGCTCGACAACAGCGGGGAGCGCCGGGCTGGGCGCTGCCGCGTGACGTTGCGATAATCGGTGCCGGTTCGGGATGGCTTCCTCCGCTTCAGCACGAGTGCTCATCGTGGCGCATCGAACGGCGGCGACGCCACTGTTGCTCAACGCCGTCCGCGCTCGAGCGAATCGCTCTCCCTGCTCCTTCACGCTGCTCGTCCCGCGAACCTACTGGGATCCCGACACCGACGAGGCGGTGGTGACGTTGGAGCTGGCGATCCCGCTGCTGGAGCAGGCCGCGGGCGGCCACGTCGACGGCGTCATCGGCGACAGTGACCCGTTCGTCGCCGTGCGTGAGGCGGTCACGAATATCGGGATCGACGAGATACTCATCTCGACCCTGCCAGCCCGGGTCTCACATTGGCTGCGCCGGGACCTGCCACACCGCGTGGAGCAATTCGGGCTGCCGGTAACAGTCGTGACTGCCGAGCAGTCCGGGCGCCCGATGTCGGCCAGCAGCTAACTCGTTTAGGCGAGGTGGTTGTCAGCTGCGCAGCGAAGGGCCCCAGTCGAGATGCGCTTATCAGGCGGCTTGCCCTCCCGCGTGAGAGCAGCGGCACAAGGCTACGGCGGACGAGTGTCCGCGCGGGCCGGGCGGCGGCGCTAGTGCTCATAGGCGACGGAGGAGCCACGCCGGGCCGTCACGGCCGCCTGACCCAACTGTCCCGAAAGCAGCCAGGGAACGAGCGTGACCACTCCAGGCGTCGATCGGTAGCGCTGGCCGTCGACGTGGCGGTCGACGCCGCTGGCCTACCCGACGCGACCCATCGTTTCGGCGAGCAGCAGTCTCAAAGCCGGATTCGTGCCGCGGCCTCCCGGCTTCTGTTAGCCCAAACCAGCAGTCGGGCCGAGCTGCCAACGGCCACTCCTTGTCGCGCTGAGCGGGAGCGGCCGAGTTTGCTCAGGTCCGATTTTCGACCGAGCAGTGCATCGCGGTGCGTACGCGCAGGCTGGCGACGGCCGCTGCGGAACCCAATGCTGGGTAGCCTCGCTAACCGCGACGAATGCGACCGCGACACTGCCGGTTGCCGTCCGGGTCAGAACTGTCGACAGATGCTAGGACGTCGTTCCCGGCGCGCGCTTGCCGCGGTGATCGACGGTCCGTGAAGGTGTACTCACATCATCCCGGTCTAGTCCATGCGTGGCGCCGCGTTTGCGGCACCGTGGGGCTTGCACGCTCGTGGTCCACGCTCAAGAGCGCGCGCGCGGTGATTTGGGGGATGTTCCTGCCGCACGTGCTCAGCCCGCTCGCGGCCCTCATCAAGCGTCGTGGCGGCGGTGCAGTACGGGTCAGGCGCGGCGGGTTTCCCCCCCAGATGCCCTGGGCCCGGCGTACGTCGCCGAGCGTGGGACCGCACATTGCCTTCCCGTTTGAGACGAACCAGCCGAGACGATGGCAGTCTGGTAGCCATTGCGCGTCGCTGTTCATCACGGCGCACGGTGTCCGGCTGTGGCTGAGCCCGAGCACATGCCCGAGTTCGTGGACGACCAGCCGCACGTCCGCGCCGGATGGGGGGAACGCGGGCGGGTTTCCGAGCGTGATCGTCACAGGCTCTCCGGGCTGGATGCCGATGCGCGAAGCCATCGCTGTCCGAACGCTGTTGAGCGTCGATTGGTCTGACACGATCAAGACGTCGGCACCTTCTGCGTCGGTTGACGGCTTGAACGTGACGCCGATGTGCGCAGCGTTCCATTGAGCGAGCGCGAGCGTGATCGCCCGACCCCACCGTGAGGAGTCGTGGTAGCGAAGCACGCCATGGAAGCTCGCAGCGGCGGCCGCTGGAGGGTTCTGAGTCACGGCCGGCGTTTTGATCTGATGTGTCGACATCTGGGCTCCTCCCACCGTGAGCCATCCAACGATGAACAGCACAACAAGAATGATGATGGTGGTCACCGGCATCGCGCGATGCCCCAAAGCGAAGGCGCCACCGTCGGCTTCACTGAGTTGTGATGTCGAGCGGGCTGAGTGTGTCGCGGTCCTCACCACTCCCAGCATCCGCGCAGAGACCCCCGGTCTAGCAACGGGGAGCGTCCATCCAGCCCCCCTCTTATAGCTGCAGTGGGCTGTCAAACCGTAAGATCGGGGATCTCTCGGAACAATGGGATGTGGACCCCATTGCCGGGGTTCCGATCCCTCACGCGGCCTTCTGCTTTGATCGACAAGGAGCCGCAATTGCGTCGTCACCGCGTTGGCGGTCGACGGGTTGCGCATGTCGGCGGTCCTCCTGCTTCCCAGCCGATCCGCCGACCGTCGAGGAGATCATCCTGGTGATGCGTGCGGCCGGTCCGGGCCCGTATCCGGACAGGACGCGGGGGCTGATCGCGATCCTGTGGCGCGCAGGGTTGCGGATCAGCGAGGCACTCGCGCTGACCGAGTCCGATCTGGACCCGAAGACCGGGTCGGTGCTAGCCCGCGCGGGGAAGGGCGGGAAGCGAAGGATGGTCGGGATGGACGACTGGGGCTGGGAGCACGTCGCTCGCTGGACCGAGCACCGCGTCAAGCTGCCGATCGGGCCGCCGTTCTGCATCCTCGCCGGCCCGACCCGCGGCCGCGCCTGGTCGGCGACAGCTGCCCGCGGTGAGCTGCGCCGGCTGGCGGCAAGGTCCGGGGTCAGACGTCGGTTCGCGCCACACCAGCTACGGCACGCGCACGCCATCGAGATGGCTCATGAAGGGATCCCGCTGCCGATCATCCAGAGACAGCTCGGGCACGCGCACCTCGGGATTACGTCGATTTATCTCCAAGGCATCGACACGCGTAAGATCATCGACACGATCCACCACCGCCGGCCTCCGGTGATCCCGGCCAGCGCGGGCCTTCGGCCATAACACCTCCGATAAAGGGCACGTGATCGGCGCGTCCCGCGCCCCCTCTGTCGCCACGCTCAAGCCTTACACCCCGTCGTCGTAGGCGCTACCCATGATGTCCGCAAGCGGCCACGCGGGTCGTCTCGTCGACGCTCGCCGTGATGGCTGGTTTGCGCGGAAGCGGCAGCGTCGGGAGCTCGCGAAGGCCCTCGTGGGAGTGCTGCTGGTTCGTGGAAGCAGGTGACTCGGACGGTTGAGAATCGTTTCTGCGTGTCGCCCGATGCAGCTTCCTGGGTCCAGCAGGTCCATCGCCAGCGCGTGCGAGAGCGGGGCATGCCTGGACGGCCGGCTGAGGCCCGGCGGTCAGCGGCGGGCGTGCTGGCTTAGGTGGGCGTAGTGGGCGGGTCGACGAGGGGGCTGATCGCGTCGAGTAGTTCCTCGATGTGGTGATCGAGCAGCGGTTCCTCGCGTCGCAGGTCGTCGCCTGCCATCGGCCGCGCGGGGTCTGGCTGTCGCTGCCGCAGCCGGTGATTGTTGATCCCGGTGTCGGTGGGGTGGTCGCGTGGCTGCATACCTGCATATGCTCGCAGCACCACGGTCATGAGCCGGCCGCCCGTCGCCTATCGCCCGGCCGATCGCCGACGAGCGCAAGGTGCGCTAGGCCCGGGACTGTGCTTGCGGTTCTTTCGGGAGTAGGCGGTAGCCGTCGACGACGGCGGCGGCGAGGTCGATCAGCTTGCGGTTGTCGACCCGCGAGCGTTCGCGCAGCATCTCGAACGCGCTGTCCTCGTCGATCGAGTGGCGCTCCATCAGAATGCCTTTAGCTCGCTCGGTCAGCGCGCGGCGCCCGAATGCGCCTTCGAGGTCGTGGTATTCGGCGAAGCGGCGCAAGACGATGTCGATCGAGCTCTGCCAGTCCTCGACGTCGGCGTCCGAGATGTGAGCGAACACGCCACGCTTGGATGCCTCTTTAACGAACGCGGGATCTGGCGCGTGCAGCAGCACGATCACGGGGCACGCGGCTTCGCGGACGATCTTGTCGATCAGTCCGAGCGCGTGCTCGGAGCTCTCCCCGAGTCCGACAAGCGCGACGTCGGGTCGCTCCTGGGCGGTCACGGGGCCGACGTCTTCGACCTCGATTTCGCGCGCGATCACCTCGTGGCCAAGAGCTACCACGATCGGAGCCACAAGCGCGAGCCGGTCTTTGCGCTCGTTCGCGATCAAAACCCGCAGATGCTCAGTCTCGCGGTAGCTCATGAGCTGCCCCAACCGTCGATTGTAGCTCGGCACGCCGCCTTCTGCGAGTGCCACCGCCAGCCTTTGCCTTCGGGTGCATGCTCGAGTTAGTTCGCTCCGCTTTCAACCCTCGGCGAGCGACGATCTCGGCTCCAACTCTCGGCCGCCACGGTGTGTCGACCCCACGGAGGTCGGCGCAAATGCAGTCGTCTCAGGAGCCGAGCATGCCCATCTCCACGCCTCACAGCCCAAGGCGGCCGGCTTGCCGCGGTCTGCTGATCCACGAGGAATGGATGAACGCGGCCGCCGGAAAGACCTTGGCTCGGAGCGCTCCGGAAGAACCGGGAATTACCAAATGAGTGCGGACGTCGTCACAGGTCCCGCTCGTGCGTTGCCACACGGCAGGCGTCATGAGCGTGTCTACTTGGGCGATGCTCGCCACGAAACGGTGTGCCGAGGCTCTCGACGCACTCAGAGGAGGATCAAGTCATGGATACCGCCACCTACCACGCGACCACCCCCCGCCCAAGGCTGGGCGCAACAGCACGCTCAACGAGGTTGACCTCGAATTTGGCGTCGATCAGCGCGTAACGGCTTCCGGCTGGGGCAACGCCGGCCCGCTCTCGTTGTTGGCGTTCGCGGTCGTGACGCTCATGATCAGTTTGGTCAACGTGAAAGCCATCTCTGCAGACGTGGCACCTGTGGTGCTCGCTGTCGGCTCATCTTCGACGGCACCACACAGCTGATCGGATGACTCATCCAACTGCGGAACGGCAACACCTTCCAGGGTGTGTTGTTCTCCGGCTTCGGCGCCTTCTGGATCTCGGTGGGTGCGATCGTCGAGTGGTTCTTGAAAACCGTGCTGGCGCACCACCAAGGGCAAGCACTGGGGCTGCTCCTCTACGGCTTCACCCCGCTGGTCCTCGTGTTGTGGCTCGCGTCGTTTACGAGCGCCGTCGTCGTCGTGGCGCTGGGCACCGTCCTCGCAACTGTAAGCTCGCGAAGCGCGTCGGCATCGAGCTCAGTGCCGGTCTGGACGAGACGCGCAATTGGGGCGAGACCGAACGCGAGCTTCTCCTCCTCAGGGATGCAGAAGTCGTAATCGGTTGCTGGTCGCAGAGCGCGCCAGATATGTGCGATTCCCACACTCGGACGCGCCAAGCCAAGCCGGCGGACAATGCCTGAGTGCCGCTCCACCGCGAGCTAAAGCTAAAACGGCACGCTTCGACCAGCAGTGTCCGACCCGGTGCCTACGCACGGCCGGGATCGTCGACGGTCGCGATCCCGCTCGACCCGGCTGTACTTCCGCACCACCCAGCAGTCGTCACGAGCGCCGCGACCGGACTAGCGTTTTGCCGCCGTGTGGGAGAGCGGTGTGCATCTGAGCAAGCACTTACGGTCTCTGGGGGGCCGCTGCTGTTCCGCCTCGCAGAGCAGCGCTGCGGCCCACGCGGCGGGCGCCGTTAAGGTGCATCGACTTGGGGACTGCCGGAGCGATGCAGGTGGGCGAGGTCTGGCGATGTGCTCACCGCCTCAGAAAGATCCGGGTCTGTGTTTTGACCGTCGTCTCGGTTGTAGAGTCGCGCATACCACTCACCGATCCGGCTGGAGAGAGAGGACGCTATGAAAGCGCTTGTGTATCACGGTCCCGGCGAGAAGTCGTGGAGCGATATGCCCGAGCCGCAGATTAAGCGGCCGACGGATGCGATCGTGAGGATCGACACGACCACGATCTGCGGGACCGATCTGCACATCTTGAAGGGCGACGTGCCGGCCGTTACGCCGGGCCGGATCCTCGGTCACGAGGGAGTCGGCACGATCGCCGACGTCGGCAGCGACGTGGCCCAGTTCGCCGTTGGCGACAAGGTGATCATCTCGTGCATCAAGTCGTGCGGTCGTTGCAGCTTCTGCCAGCAGGGGATCTTCGCGCATTGCCTCGGCAATGAGGGCGCGTCGGGGATCGGCTGGGTGTTCGGTCACCTGATCGACGGCACGCAGGCCGAGTACGTGCGCGTGCCGTACGCGGAGACGTCGCTATACAAGGTGCCTGAGACGGTCACGAACGCGCAGGGCGTCATGCTGTCGGACATCCTCCCGACCGGGTTTGAGATCGGGGTCCAGTACGGTGGCGTCAAGCCCGGCGACGTGGTCGCGGTCGTCGGCGCCGGTCCGGTCGGGCTGTCGGTGATGTCGACCGCCGGTCTGTATGGCGCGTCGCGGATCATCGCGATCGACCTCGATGCCAACCGGGTGGAGGAGGCGAAGAAGTTCGGGGCGACCGATGGTGTGGACCCGGCCGCCGCCAACTGGAAGGACGAGGTGCTGGCGCTGACCGACGGCTGGGGCGTGGACGTCGCGGTCGAGGCCGTCGGAGTCCCGGAGACGTTCCAGATGTGCACCCAGATCGTGCGGCCCGGTGGGCGCGTGGCGAATGTCGGCGTGCACGGCAAGCCGGTCGAGCTGCAGCTGCAGGATCTGTGGATCCACAACATCACGATCTCGATGGGGCTCGTCAACGCCAACACAACGCCGATGCTCCTCAAGCTGGTCGCCAGCGGAAGGTTGAAGGTCGACAACTTCGCCACGCATCACTTCAAGCTCGACGAGATGATGGACGCGTATGACACGTTCGGGCGCGCCGCCGAGACCAAGGCGCTGAAAGTCGTGATCGACAGTTAGTTCAGTTGAGGCGCGCCCCGCGAAAGCACTTCATGGCGCGGCGGCTATCCGGGCGCGAGGGGGAAAGCGAGAGCTCCCGGCGCTCGCTCGGCGCCGCGGCCGAGCGGGGGCGACCGCCTGGCCAATGGCGAGCCTGACAAGACAATGACGCCGGTGAACCCGGGGAGCCCATCGATGGGCGGCGAGTCGCTGTGGCCGCGGCTCTCGGGGCTCCCGCTGGTCGTTGAGGTGTGCGAGTACGACCGGTTGCATGCTGTCCTCGCTTACGAGTTCGAGCGCGTCACGACGCAGGTGCGGCTCGTCGGCGCTGGCGCCGACGGGCTGAGCGAGGACGTCTCGGTGTTCCGCGAAGGCGCCAGCCGCCGACCAGCCAAACGCTGATGCTTTTGCCAGGGCTTGGGAGCGCGCAGCTCGCCGCTGTTCGCGTTGTCGCGTTGGACGAACGGCAGAAGCGTTCGCGGCGACCTTCGGCGCTCCCGTTCACAGACGGGCAAGCGCAAGCAGCCGCATTGACGCCGAAGCGTTCAGGCGCCGCTGAAGGCGTCGGCGACGGCCGCTGCCCAGCTCCCGTACAGATCGATCACGGTGGACGGCGCGGGCCATTCTCCGGCTTGTAATCGTTCGAGCGCTTCGCCGCCGCGTCGGCGTGCGTGGGTGCGCGAACAGTCGTAGGTGGACGGGGCAGCGCCGTAGCGCGCTCGCCAGGCGTGCATCGCCTCACGGACCTGCTCGCGCGTCCATTGCCGCACGATCGCCCCGGGACGGCAGCGCTTGCAGTATTCGTACGCGTCGCCCTTGCCGCCCCGCGGGCTCGTCGGCGCGCCGCAGCCACGGCACGCGCCCCGATAGCGCGCCTTGACCTCGCGCGCCTTTTCGCCGATCGGGTCGTAGGCGCCTAAAGGGCGTTAGTGTCCCGTCGAGAGGGGTCGTATGTCGAAGCCCAGAGATGTCGTGGTCGTCCGTGTGAGCGAGAAGGGCGATCGGGAGGATGAGCACTTTCACTCGCCCGAGGTGCAGATCGAGGCCGCGAGGCGGTGGGCGAGGGACCGTGGTGAGCGGCTTGTTGCCTCGCCGATTCCCGAGATCGACGTCAGCGGCAGGCTGCCGTTGTCCAGGCGCCCTGGCTTGTTGGCGGCGATCGAGATGATCGAGGCCGGGCGGGCCGACCAGCTCGTGGTGGCGTATTTCGATCGGCTGGTGCGCTCGCTCAAGGTGCAGTTGGAGGTGATCGAGCGCGTGGAGCGGGCGGGCGGGGAGATCTTCGCGCTGGATCACGGCAAGCTCACGAACGGCACGGCGGCGCAGCGCTTGTCGACGAACATGCTCGGCTCGGTGTTCCAATACTTTGCTGAGATCACGGGCGAGAAGGTCACGGCGGCTCAGGCGCGGGCGGTGGCGCGGGGTGTCTATCCGCACCCGAGGATCCCGGTCGGGTATGTGCGCGGGGAGGACGGCGTGCTGGTGGTGGAGCCCGCGGCGGCGAGGGTCGTGGTGCAGGCGTTCAAGCGCCGCGACCTGGGCGCGTCGCTGGTGGAGATCCAGGCGTTCCTCGCCGAGAATGGGATCGAGCGCGCGCTCTCCGGGGTGGCCTGGTTGTTGCGCTCGCGGATGTATCTGGGTGAGGTCCACTTCGGCGAGCTGCACAACACGCGGGCTCACGAGGCGATCGTCAAGGATCGCGGGCTGTTTGAGCGGGTGCAGCGGCGGACGGTCTCGCGCGGGCGCCAAGCCAAGTCAGACCGGCTGCTGGCCCGCCTGGGGGTGCTGCGGTGCGGGACGTGCGCCTCGCGGATGGTGATCAACTCCGACAGCGGCAGCTACCGCTGCGGCGACACGAGCGCGAACCCGTGCCGGCGGCGAGCGGCGGTCAAGGCCGACCGGGTCGAGGTGATGGTGCTGGACGCGGTCCGGGCGTACTCGGCCACGGCCGACGCGCCCCGGCGCGCGTCGCGCCGGCGGCAGATCCGCGCGGCGGACGAGGCGATCGAGCGCGCCAGCGCGGGTCTTGATGACACGATCCGGCAGCTCGGCGCGCTTGGCTTGTTGGGCCGGCCCGCGAGCCAGGAGACCTTGGAGAAGCTGACCACGGCGCTCGATGACGCGCACACCGTCCGGGCCCGACTAGGCGACGGCGGGGAGAGCGATGTCATCGGTCCTGACGACATCGACAAGCTGCGGGAACCCGCGAAGCGGCTAGCGGCTTGGCGACGGCTGATCACCGACACCGTCGAGTCGGTTACGGTCGCGCCGGCGATGACCGCCGATGGGCGCCCGAGTCGGCTCTGGGACCCTCGCCGGATCGACATCAGGTTCCTGGGCCAGCATCCATAAGGAAGCCGCTCACGGCGACATCTCGCGCTTCCGTTGACACCCTCCGGTGCTACGACTCGCACAACTCTCTCGACCGTCGCGGAGTCCGACATCATCGTCGGGCACGATTTCCGCAACCGCGAGAAGCAGCAGACGGAGGTCGGCGTCACCGGCGATGCGAGATTCGTCCTCGGGGAGGCGCGACGCCGCGAGCCCGCGGTCGCCTGTCAGCAGCAGCCGGTTGTACGGAGCCCACAACCCGGCGATCGGGGACGGTCACGGCCACGCGGTCGGCGCGACTATCGCAACCGTGGCATTGCGATAGCGTCAATGCCGACGGCCGGACGATCCTGACGTCGCCGATGCACTCGTGAGCTCAGGGGCCGCTCAAGAAGCGAAAGCGATCGCCGGCGAGTTGCGCTGTTTCCGCGCGGAACGCAGGACGACGCGAGACGACGCAGATTTGAAACCCGCCGCGCCCACCACGGAACACCCTACTGGCGTTCTGCGAGCGCTTTGAAGTTGTTGAGACCCTCTTCGAGACTCTTGCTATTCATGCGCTTAACGATGAGCGCATCGGCGAGCTTGCCTAACACGCCGCCCGGGAGCGCGTAGTCGAACGTCGTGGTCAGGCGGGTTCCGTCGCCTTCCGGCGTGAGCTCCCAGCGGGCGCGGCCCGACAACATGCCCTCCATCTGGAAAAGCTGCAGCTTGTCCGGCTGGTAGTCGAGGACCGTTTCGGTGATCGGCATGGACATGCCGGCCGAGTTCACCTTGAAGGCGACCTTGCCCCCTTCTTTGGGGAAAGGAGCGGCGATGTCGATCTCCGTCATCCCCGGATACCACTCCGGCCAGCGGCTGGCGCCGGCCAAGAGCGCCATGGTCTCCTGTTGCGAGGCCTTGACCTGGATAGTGCGTTGCACGATCGCCATCGCGGATCTCCTCGCCCTCTTCTCTGTCGTCCCGCTCTGCGCGCGGCTGGGCCAGTCGGCTGCGGCCGGACCGGACAGAACCATAGACGAGCAGGCACTGTCGACACATCGCCGCTTTCTCCGAAGGCGATCTTCGCGCGACTTCCGCAGTTCGGCGAAGCCACGCCGTCGCGAGCGGGCTGTTTTTCTCTTGATGCACCCTTCGACCGCAGCGCAGCGCACGTACCGGTCGACGCTCAGCACGGTCTGATCTGCGTCGGCCAGACGCTCCCGCCGGTCTTCGCGTGCAGGCGTCGAGACGCCGACTCGGACGGGTTCCATTGGCGGGCGTCAAGCGTCGATGCCGCCGGTCGCTGGACCTCCTCGGCGTCCTTCACCTTGTTTCGTCGGGGTCGGTCGCCTCGGGCAGTTCGGGTCTATTTCGCCGGTGCGGCAGGGGGCCTACGCGGTGTGCCTGGTTGGTCAGTAGGTACTCGATCTGGCGTTGATGTTGCGTCCGTCGTCATCTGCTGAGCTGTTGGACGGCGGCGCTCAGGCGCTCGTCTACCACTTCATGTTCGGACGCAGGTACGAAGCGGCCGGCCGACCTGCTTCTCGATGGCCGAACCCGGTGACCACGGGCATCCAGCACCTACATGCACGCGAAACAGGCCGGGTCCTATATTGCAGCACCTGTTACCACGTGCGGCAAAATCTTGCCGCACGCTTCTATGGGGCCAGCATAGGTTATGGTCGCTCGTCTTTTCTCTGCCCGCGCTCGCTTGAGTGTCTTGACAATGTTTACAGCACGTTGATTGGGGTGCCCGTTCCTCAATCCGCTTTCAATCGCGAAACTAAAAGTGGCACCCGGCCTGGTTTTCGCCGTACCCTTCCAGATTTCGCAAGACGCGCCATTGGCTTTGAGCACGGTGGGCCGCGATACTTTCGCAACCCTTCCGCTCTTGGTTTTCCCACGCGACGCTCGTTGGACGACCACTGAAGCGCGGGTCACGACGTTCGTCAGAGGCAGGCCGCAGGCAACTTCTGACTCAACGTAAGTTATCGTCGCAACGGCACGCTTCCCGTCGGCTTGGGCCTGCACAAGCATATTATGCGTTCGTATTGCATTTTGATCGGTGGGCTTGAGTCCCGTTTCAACCGAGCCGGCTAGACGTGTTTCAAGGTAAAACTGAATGGTTTGGCCTGACGGGGTGGTGAGCGCGCCCTCCCACGCCTCACAATCCTGGGTAGTGCTAAAAATGATTTCCGGTACTGACATTTGTGTGACTGTCCCCGATGCAGTTCTTACCTGAGGCGGCACTGAAGGCGGTGGAGTCCCACTCGAAGGGGGCGTAGGTGACGGCGGGGGCGCAGGCGGAGGCGCAGGCGCTAAAGAATCGCTCGTTACAAAATCCCTCAAAGGAATGCCACACAGAGTGTCCGAAGCATCGTAGTTTACAGTCGCTATGGCGCTCGTTCCCTCTGCCGCCGCTGTCTGGAGCGTTTGCACTAACTGCTGGGTCCGTGGGTCAAGGGTGGAATCCGGAGATAAAACCCCGCCGACGGCAAAAGTAACGATTTGCCCTGAACTCGTGGCCAGCGTAACGCCATAAACCTCGCAGTTCGTAACCGTCCCCCCGGGATTTGTCTGGCTGAAGGGCTCCGGCGGTGACACGCTCAAAACAGTACCGGCCACGCTCTCTGCTCGTGCATTAGCCACAGCCGGAGCCGCAAGACTGGCCCAAGCCACCGCCCCGAGAAATGCGCAGCATAGCGCTAGGCGGTTCATTGACTTTTCTTTACGGAGACTTTTTGCACGCCAATCGCAGAGACGAGGAAGCGCTTGACGTTGCGGTTGTGGGCGATCTCGTGTTCGAGGAGCATGTCAATCGGCTGATCTCAGTAGAACGAGTGCATCAGCACCTTTTGTGCTGAGCGGGTTCTGGTCAGGGCATTCTCGGCAATCCCCAGCTCCTGCACAATTCCGCCGCGGACCTTCAGCACGGCTGTGTATCTCGCGCCGCGCGCCAGGTACCAGTAGTTCGGGCCGATGTGGAATGGCGGCGCGATGTTCTTCAGTTGGCTGGAGGCGTCCGCGAGCGATTCGCCGGGGCGGACGCCATGGAGCTCGTAGTTAGGGTTTGAGGTCGACGCCCACACGACCCTACGCTTCAACTGCCGTTGCTCATCCTCTGTGAGGATCCTGAACAGCTTCGGGGTCGCGTACCCGACCCGCACGCCAATCGGAGTCAGGCAGAAGAAGTCCTCGTACTGCTTGCCGCGATCTGAGTGCCGGCGGTAGAGGTACTCCGCCCGCGCCCGCGTCATCCCGAGCTCGATCTGCCCGATCGACGTGCCCGTCATCACACCGGTCGCCCCAGGGCAGCGTGGCACGTGCGGGATCGGGATCGTCACGGCGTTACTGGTAGCCGACGCCTGCCCGGCCGCGTTGAACGCGGTCACGACACATGTCAGCGTTGTGCCTTCATCGAGCGTCTTCAGCGTGTACGTGCTCGCGCTCGCACCGGCGAGCGGCGTCCCGTCGCGATACCACTGATACGCGTAGCCGGTCGGGGCGTTCGCCCAGGTACCCGTCGAGCAACGCAGCGTATGCCCAGCACTCGCGGGGCCGGTGATTACCGGCGGGGCCGTGTCCTTCGGCGCGCCGGTGCCAGAGCTAATCGTGATCGACCGAGCCGATGTAATCGTGATCGTCTGCGACACGGTCGCGGCGGCGCTATAGCCCAGATTCCCGGACTGGTCGGCGTCGACCACGCACGACCCGGCGCGGGTCAGCGTCAGCGTCGATCCGCTGACCGTGCACGGCCCACTGATCACCGTGTACCCCACGGCCAACCCCGACGACGCGGTAGCGTCCAACACAACGGGCGCCTGCCCGAACGTATACGGACCCTGCTGCCCCCAGCTGATCGCCTGAGAACAGTCGCCCACGTCCACCGGGGTCGAACTGTCCGTGTCGCTGCAGTCGCCGAGGTCACGGTTCAGCCCGTTGTTGCCGCCCCAGCATTCCGCCACGCCGGCACTCGTCACCGCGCACGTGTGGTCGTCGCCGGCGGCGATCGCGGTGACCCCGCCCGACAGCCCGGTAACCCCAACGGGCGTCAAGCTGCATGCAATGGAGATGCCGAAACCACAACTGTCGGGCCCGGTGGACGTCCCGTCGCCGAGCTCACCGTCGAAGTTGTAGCCCCAGCACTCGACCCCGTCAGCGCTCGTCAGCGCGCACGTGTAACTGTCGCCGGCAGTGACCGCGACGACCCCGCTCGACAGCCCACTCACCGCAACCGGCGTGTCGCTCGCCGTCGTCGTTCCGTCGCCGAGCTGACCGTATTCGTTGGCGCCCCAGCATTCGGCCGCGCCGGCAGTCGTCACCGCGCACGTGTGGTCCTCGCCGGCGGTGATCGCCGTCACCCCGCTCGACAGCCCGGTTACCGCAACCGGCGTGTCACTGTCCGTCGTCGTCCCGTCGCCGAGCTCTCCGTCGGAGTTGTAGCCCCAGCACTTGACCCCGCCGGCGCTCGTCAACGCGCAATTGTGACCGTTGCTGGCGCTGATCGCGGTCACCCCACTCGACAGTCCGCTCACCGCCACCGGCGTGTCGCTCTGCGTGTCCGTCCCGTCGCCGAGCTCACCGTCTTTGTTGTCGCCCCAGCAAACGGCGGCGCCGCTCGTCACCGCGCAGGTGTGTCCATAGCCGGCGCTGATCGCGGTCACACCGCTCGTCAGACTACTCACCGCAACCGGCGTGTCGCTGTCCGTGGTTGTCCCATCGCCGAGCTCACCATCATCGTTCCAGCCCCAGCACTCGACCGACCCGGCGCTTGTCAACGCGCATGCCGTCGCGCCGCCGGCGGTGATCGCGGTGACCCCGCTCGACAGCCCGCTCACCGCAACCGGTGCGTCGCTGTCCACCGCCGTTCCGTCGCCGTCGCCGAGCTGAAGGGATCCGTTGGAGCCCCAGCAATAGGCCGCGCCGACGCTCGTCAGCGCACAAGTGTCAGCCTGGCTGGCGGTGATCGCGGTCACTTTAGGCGCGGCCGCAGCAGACGCGCTCGAAGCGGCGCTCGGCGCGATCACGAGCACCGCGACGACGAGCGAGCACAACCCGGTCGCCGTGAAAAAGACGCGCGATGCTGGTCGACGCCCTTGCATGCTCATCCGTGTCATCGAAAGAATCTTCTTTGTCTTTAAGCTCAGGTAGACCACGCTCGGGACTAGGCGGGAACTGAGCTCTTGACGGACCCCGCTGCGTAGCCAGCCCATGTTGTAAACGGCATTTCCGGCGCTTGGGACGAACTGCCCGTAGAGGTCCCCCAGGGCGATGGCTTTGCATCGCTGGCCCCGCGCGGGCGCTTCCTGCACATGCGCTCGATATGGCTGTCCCGACGAATCTACAGCTTTGTTTAGCTAAACACAAGTTCGGTGCAACCAGTGTTCACGCCATTGAACGCACACTCCATCGTCAACCGAAACCGAATAACCGCCTACAGTCCGGGACCCATGAAGCGCCACGACCCCTAGGTGCTTTCGGTTATGACTTCCATCCGCGGTAGGCGGCAAAGAAGGCCCTCGCTGCGCAGCACGCGAGACCTTGGAGAAGTCCGACTTCACCTTTCCACGGCTCGGCCAAACGTCAGATCGTTGATCGCCGACAACTCGAGTTCTGGCACCCCAAGAAGAGATCCGCCATCGCGCCCGCGTCAGCGGCATTTAGCCGTCTCGCCGACGGGTAGCAGGACGCGGACAACGCTGCGACGGCCGGGCCGACGATGAGTAGAGAGCGTGATCGTCAGCCACGAGCACCCCATGACGACGTGTAGAGACGCTCGAGCCTGCGCCGAGCACAAGTGCAGGTCTCGCCGGACGGGAGAATCGTTCCGCAATTCACCAAACTCTGCACCGGATGCTGCTGGTTGGTCGCGAGCGGCTGGGCCGAAGCGGCCGCGGCAACGTCGAGCTGACTCGCGCCGGACGAAAACAGAGGCACTGAGGAGTCGCCGTTACAGGCATTTGTAGGCAGCCTCGTCGCGGTTTCTATCGCGTGAATCCACTACCGGCTACGTCGCCCACCGGCCCAGACGACCGCCGGCGCCGCCGCTACTTCGCCCGCGTGATTGCTTTCGTCGTCGACCCGGGCCAGGGCTGATGCGTCCTTTGGCGACATCTGAATCACGCCGATCGCCGTGGCCGGGCGCTGGCCTCACGATTGCATTCGCGCCGGCCGCTCTTCGGAGGCGCCGCCGAGCGCGCTTGCGCAATGCCACGCATGGCATGATGGGCGCGACGGCGGAGCACACGACTCCGTGGTCGCGCCAACTCAATCGTGAGCTCGGCGAGGTCGCACTGAGCAAAGCAGTCGTCAGCCGCGGTGCTGGTGGGCGCGTGCATGTGTCCGGGAGCGGTCGGGTTTCGCTGCGTTGCCTGCGTCGCCTTGATGACTGGCTTCGAGGAAGTGGCCGCACGTGCGGGCGCGACCGCCGGAGTTGTTTTATTGCTCGTGCAGGCGCGTCTCGTGCCGAGGTCCAGCTGTATGACTCCGGCCGCGCTGCGGTAACTCTTCCAATCAAGCTCGCGTTCAATCGATTGAACGGTTGGACCGTCATCGTTGCGCAAAACGCAACAAAGCTATACGCTCGCTCACGAGAATACTTTCTCAATCGCGTCTGACGGGACCGGTTGTGGCGGGCCATTTCATGGATGACTTTCCCGCCCGTTTCGTTTTGAAGCGACAAACGTCGCGTGCAAACGAGGACTCCTGCGCGCCCGGGGGTCTGTCAGGAGGGGCAACGTGTCCAATACTCAACGTCGGTCGGCAGTGTTTTGCGACGACCGGCACGGGTCGTCAGGTGGCAGCCTGTCAGCAGCCTTCAGTCAGCAGGCGAACATAGTTTGGGGGGGACGCCGCAGACGGCCGCTGCTGGTGGCGGCCTTGGCGCCGTGCTCGCTCATGCGGCGGCTTGGGCTGGCTTTTGGTCTCGTTTTGGTTGCGTTCGCGCTGAGCGCCGCGTCTGCGGGTGCGTCCACGCCGACGATCACCGAGTTCTCGACCGGCCTGATTTCTGGCAGCTTGCCGTCGAGGATCGTGGCGGGTCCGGACGGCAACCTGTGGTTCGCCGACGCGGCCGGGGCGATCGGGGAGATCAACCCGACGACGCACGCGATCAGTGAGTTCTCGACGGGGCTGAACTCCGGCAGCATCCCGGACGGGATCGCGGCGGGGCCGGACGGCAACCTGTGGTTCACCGACGACGGGTGCGTCCATAGTGGCGGTACCTGCGCGATCGGGGAGATCAACCCGACGACGCACGCGATCAGTGAGTTCTCGACCGGCCTTAACCCCTTCAGCGTCCCGGTCGAGATCGCGGCGGGGCCGGACGGGAACCTATGGTTCACCCTCGACTACCAGCCCGACACTAGTTGCAGCT
Organism: uncultured Solirubrobacterales bacterium; assembly: GCA_963810015.1. Lineage (GTDB taxonomy): Bacteria > Actinomycetota > Thermoleophilia > Solirubrobacterales > Solirubrobacteraceae > Palsa-465. The sequence continues at coordinate 64,978 of CAWEMC010000015.1, read as the reverse complement.
TGTCACCTACCGGTACCTGCGCTATCGGGGAGATCAACCCGACTACGCACGCGATCAGTGAGTTCTCGACCGGCCTGAACTTCGAGAGCAACCCGAACGGGATTGCGGCGGGTCCGGACGGCAACCTGTGGTTCACCGATCCCAGCCCGAACGACGCGGTCGGGGAGATCAGCCCGACGACAGACGCGATCACCGAGTTCTCGACCGGGCTGAACTCCCTCAGCCACCCTTACGAGATTGCGGCGGGTCCGGACGGCAACATGTGGTTCACCGACAGGGGCGTTCCCTCGGCGGTCGGGGAGATCAACCCGAGGACGGACGCGATCAGCGAGTTCTCGACGGGCCTGAATTCGGGCAGCAACCTGCTCGGCATCGCGGCGGGGCCGGACGGCAACATGTGGTTCGCCGACGCGGCCGGGGCGATCGGGGAGATCAACCCGACGACGGACGCGATCAGCGAGTTCTCGACGGGTCTGAATTCGGGCAGCGCCCCGGACGCGATCGCGGCGGGGGCGGACGGCAACCTGTGGTTCACCGACCCCGGCTCGACCCCCGCGATCGGGGAGGTAACGACTTCCGGAGCAACCCACACCCTGACGGTCACCGTCAGCGGCTCGGGCTCGGTGACGAGCGCCCCGGCGGGGATCTCCTGCCCCGGCACGTGCTCGCACGCGTACACGTCCGGGACGCGGGTGACGCTGACGGCCGCTCCCGCGTCGGGGTCGACGTTCGCGGGCTGGTCGGGTGGCGTCTGCTCGGGAACCGGCACGTGCGTGGTCACGATAAGCTCTGATCAGTCGGTGACCGCGACGTTCAACACCACCCCGGCCCCGGGGCAGCGCACCCTGACCGTGACGCTCACGGGGACAGGTTCGGGTTCGGTCAGCGGCACCGGCATCTCCTGCCCGGGAACGTGCTCGCACAGCTACACCCAGGGCACCGTCGTGACCCTTACGGCCACCCCGGCGTCCGGGTCGGTGTTCGGCGGCTGGTCGGGCGGCGGCTGCTCGGGGACGGCGACCAGCTGCTCTGTCACGATGAGCTCCGACCAAGCCGTGAGCGGCTCGTTCAACCCGAATACCGTCGTGTGCGCGGGAGCGGGTCACGTTCCGGCTATCCCCGCTGGCTACGTCGTCACCGAGGAACTCGTCAGCTACCACGGCTGTGGCAACAACAACGCCGGGGGCTGGAACGCGGACCGGATCCAGCTGGCGGCGAACGGGGTCGTAGCTTGCATCGGCGGCATCAGTAAGCCGGGGATCCCCGCCGGCTACGTCGTCACCAAGGAACTGGTCAGCGACCCTGGGTGTGGCCCAAACGTCGGCTGGGGCTGGAACGCCGACCGGATCCAGCTGGCGGCGAACGGGGTCGTAGCTTGCATCGGCGGCATCAGTAAGCCGGGGATCCCCGCCGGCTACGTCGTCACCAAGGAACTGGTCAGCGACCCTGGGTGTGGCCCAAACGTCGGCTGGGGCTGGAACGCCGACCCGATCCAGCTGGCGGCGAACGGGGTCGTAGCTTGCATCGGCGGCATCAGTAAGCCGGGGATCCCCGCCGGCTACGTCGTTACCAAGGAACTGGTCAGCTACCCCGGCTGTGGCCCAAACCGCTTCCCCGGGGGGTGGAACGCCGACCGGATCGCCCTGACGTTGAATGAGACCACCGTCGCGTTAGCGACGACATCCATGGTCGCGAGCAGTAAGGGAGCGATCACCGGCGCGGTGTCGTGCCCGCGCTCGGCGCGTAGCTGCGCCGGGAGCCTGACACTGAAGTCGACCACCGCAGTCGGTGTTATCGCATCCGCTTCTCAGGCCAAGAAGCGCAAGACAGTCACACTGACGCTTGCGGTTGGTTCGTTCAAAATCCTTGGCGGCCACGCAGCAACGGTCACGATGCACTTGACCACGAAGGCGCGGAAGCTTCTAGCACGCGTTCATGTGATCCGCGCTATCGCGACCCTCATCGTGCATAAGCTCCCCACCGCGACCCGCACCACACACGAGACGGTAACGATCCGCGAGGGCGGGCGCCCCGGACGCCACATCGCCCACGGCGAAGCTGCTGGATAAATCGTGTCGGGGGGCCAGAGTCTGATCGTGACGCCCATCTCTCCCAGCTCGCGGCGGGCGGCGGCGGCTGCCTTCGCGGCTGGTGGACCGCTCGCCACAAGTTAGAGCTCCTCGCAGGTTCAATCGCACTCGCCGGGGTGCTCACCATCACGGCGACCATCCGCTGGATCGTGGGAAAAGGGGGAGATCTTGATGCTTTCTTGCGCGATGCCGGCGGTCACGTCGCCGTTATCGGTCTTGTACTCGGGCTTCCGGCCCTGGCGTATGCAATGGTTACCGACAATAGTGTCGACGCCCTCACCGCTAGCACCCGGGAGCGGATGCGCGAGGAGGTGAAGGAACTGTTCGACAAGGCACGCGATCGAAATCTGGATCCTCGTGGCTACGAGGTGCAGTTGTTCCAGCCCAACGCGGCGAGAACGCGGGTTGTTCCGGCGTACGATCGAGCGAAATGGGACCGTTGGAGGGGATGGAGCATTAGTCCACGCGCACCGCAAGCGGTCACGGGCTCGGCGTGGGTAGCCAACGAGTATTACTTTCTGCAGAACTCCGAGCTATCAAAGTCGGAACTGCGGCTTACTTCTGAGCACCAGGAACGCTACCGCGACCTTACTGGAGTGGCGGCCACCCCGGTAAAGGACGCGAGCGGGCAGGTGATCGCCGTGCTGACGATCTTCTCAAAGCGTAAGGATCCCGAGATGGACACTGACGACTTCGTGAATACGCACGTTGGGTTGGCTGACGAAGTAGGCCACATTCTGCGAGCATATATCGGACCGCCTGCCTTCGAGACTGTCACCGTCAAGCAAGCGGGGGCACGAACGCTCCCCGGCGGTAGAATCGATGTCACGCCGCAGGTTGTCGCCGAAGCGCGCGAATCCAAGGCGTTCGAGGGTCCCCGTCAGGAGCTCGATCTGCCCAGCGATCCTCGAGAAGAGAGGTGAGGCTGCTCGTCCAGCACCACTGCGCCCGCCACAGCCGTTCCCACGGCTGCGTATCTCCACAAGTCCTCGCAGCCTGGTCTCTCTCTGAGTGCGCGGGCGCGTCTAAGATTGCTCCCGACCATGAACCTATTGCAGCGAGCAGCGCCGTATCAGCACGCCGCGTCATGGGCTGTGTGGGACGTAGTCGCACCAACCGCACGCTTTAACCGACATAGTAGGCTGACTCTGCCAGTGGCCGACCCCGCGCTCCCATCGATCTTGCGTTCCGATCTTATATTTCTCGGACTCAATCCCGGCAACGCGGCAATGGGCGGAGTAGCTCCCTGGGCAATGTTTCACACTGGTCCGAAGCACAACGACCATTTCATCGCAGAGGCCTTGCGTGGGACCCCGTACTGGGGAGCTTATATGACTGATTTGTTCCGACAGGTAGAGAGCAAATCGAGTCTTGTGACGAACAACAGGGCTGACATCGAGACCCTGCTCGTACAAATCGAGGTCGTAAATGAGGGAAGGCCCGTTCATTTGATTCCGTTCGGCAGCAAGGCTTATCGGTCACTACTCGTCCACGAGAAGAGGCTGGCCGATTCTGGCCTGGTATCGGGGGTGACGAGCATCCCGCATTACAGCGGCTCCAACGGCCGAATCCATAAAGGGAAACCAGAGGTCTACCGAGAGCTGGTTCGGCACGCATTGGCGAGCTAACGGAGGGAAGCCTCTGGCTGCATTGAGCATGTATACGCGGCCGCTCGTCGAACGGCGACGATCCCTTTCGTTGCCCGACCGCCGCCGAGGCGACAAGCGCTTTCGTGATGCTATGCCCCCAGAGCCGTCACGGCTGCTTAGCCACGAAGGGTGCGAACACGAACGTTGAAGGAGGCTGGATGTAGAAGACCAAGCCGCTGGATGCGGTGCTGTGCGAGAGATGGAGGAGCTGGGCCTTGGTGGTCTGGTGGCCCTCCGCGGCCGTCGTGCAGGCGGAGGCCGCAAACCACCCCGAGCTGCTGCGGTCAAGAGCCGTTGGTGGTGAGCGTCGTGGGAAAAGTCGCGCCTTTAGTGCGGCAGGTGTGGATCACGAAGGCGAGCGTAAGCGAACCGCTGATGAAGCGTCGAAAGCAAATAGGTGGCATCGAAACCAGGGCCTCTTTCGTGTCCTGGGATGAGTCTGGCGGGTGCCTGTTGATTGGCCAGGCGGTGTCCGGCGTGGAGGTGGCGCGAGCGTGGTCTGGGCTCTCGTGCGGAACGTGTGAACCTGCGCCCCGGTGGGGCGGCCGGCCAGTGGAGCGGTTGTGCCTGCGGCTGGTTGCCTGGAGCGAGAACCTCAAGCGGCTGAATCCGTGAGGGGGAGCGTAGCGATGCGGGGTGCAGGGGCGGACCGTCTCGTAGTAGCGGTGAAGCCTGGTAATGCGGGTGGAGCGAAGGGGACGGGTCGTCCTGGCTCGGTCGGCGGTCAACCGCGATGACGCGGGAGGAGCCGGTGGGCGAGCCGAAGCCGAAGTCGTTTGAGATCTCCAAGTGGGCCGTTTGGGAGGCCTGGCGGAGGGTCAAGGCGAACAAGGGCGCGGCCGGTGTTGACGGCGAGTCGATCGCGGAGTTCGAGGAGAACCTTCACGGGAATCTCTACAAGCTCTGGAACAGGCTCTCCTCAGGGAGTTATTTCCCGCCGCCGGTGCGCGCGGTGGAGATACCGAAGAAGGACGGCAGCTCGACGAGAACGTTAGGGGTGCCGACCGTCGCGGACAGGATCGCTCAGACCGTCGTGCGCGGGTACCTGGAGCCCGACGTGGAGCCAGTGTTCCATGAGGACTCCTATGGGTATCGGCCGGGTCGGTCGGCGCTGGACGCGGTCGGGGTCTGCCGGGAGCGTTGTTGGAGGCAGGACTGGGTGTTGGATCTTGACATCCGGGCCTTCTTTGATCGCGTCCCGTGGGACCTCGTCCTGAAAGCGGTCGCTCACCACACCGACCAGCGCTGGGTCCTGATGTACGTCGAGCGGTGGCTCACAGCGCCATTGCAACGCGAGGACGGCAGCGTGGTCTGGCGGGATCGCGGAACTCCTCAGGGGTCTGCGATTTCGCCGCTGCTTGCCAACATGTTCTTGCACTACGCGTTTGATGTATGGATGGCTCGGGAGTATCCGGGCGTCCGGTTCGAGCGCTACTGCGATGACGTGATTGTCCATGCCTCGAGCGAGCGCCAGGCCCTGCAGCTGCGGGCCGCGATCGCTCGGCGGCTGACGGAGTGCGGGCTTGAGCTCAACGAGGACAAGTCCCGCATCGTGTATTGCAAGGACGCGACGCGCCGCGGCTCTCACGAGTACGAGCGCTTCACGTTCCTGGGCTACACATTCCGTCCGCGAATGGCCAGGAGCAAGTACGGCGGCGAGTTCGTCAACTTCCTCCCGGCGATCGGCGACGACGAGCGCAAACGCATCGGGCGGGTCATCCGCCGCTGGCGGTTGCACCGTCGGTCGGGCAGTACCCTCACCGACCTGGCCAAAGCGATCAACGCCGAAGTCAGGGGATGGGCCAACTACTACGGGTGCTTCTACCGCTCGGAGTTGGTCAGGCTCCTCAGACGGATCAACGAATATCTGATTCGTTGGGTCTGCTGGAAGTACAAGCGGCTGCGCCGCTCGCCCGCCAAAGCGAAAAGGTTCCTGGCTGCCGTCTACAGACGCGAGCCCGGCCTGTTCGCCCACTGGCGGTTCGGTGCGCGCCCCGAAGGCTGGACGATGGGAGCCGGATGAGCTGAGAGGTTCACGTCCGGATCTGCGAGCGCCGGGGGGTGCGATTCCCCCCGGCGACTCACCCAGTCCTCGGGGCTCGGCCGCCCGGACGATCGCAATGCGCGATATGCGATGGTCCAGTGAAGTGCTGTCGAGCTGCTTGTGCAATCGGCGGTTTGCGCCGCAGGCATGGTGATCGCGTAGGCACTTGTGTCGCGAGCGGACTTCGCCGTGCGCCCCGCGGGCGGCGTGAGGTGCGGGTTTGTCGGATCCGCCTTCGGCGGGCGGGAGAAGTCTCCCGGTCGGCGTGCGACGATCGACGTGTGACCACGACTATTGCTCCGGGGTCGTTCGCCGCGACCGCGCTCGAGCGTCTGCGCACGCTGACGGCGGACGATCGTTCGCGGTTTCGGCCCGGGCAGCTTGAGGCGATTGAGGATGTCGTGTTGGATCGCGCCCGCGTGTTGTGCGTGCAGCGCACCGGGTGGGGAAAGTCGGCCGTGTACTTCGTCGCGACCGCGCTGCTGCGCGAGGCCGGCGCGGGACCGACGTTGATCATCAGTCCGCTGCTGGCGTTGATGCGCAACCAGATCGCCGCCGCGCAGCGGCTGGGGCTGCGCGCGCACACGGTCAATAGCACCAACCGCGAGGAGTGGGACGAGGTTCGCGATCGACTCGCCAAGGGCACGGTCGACCTGTTGCTGATCAGCCCCGAGCGGCTCAACAACCCGCAGTTCCGGGAGCGGATGCTGCCGCTGTTCGCCGCCTCGGTCGGGCTGCTGGTGATCGACGAGGCGCATTGCATCTCTGACTGGGGGCACGATTTTCGCCCGGACTACCGGCGCGTCAGGGACATGCTCGATGCGTTGGCGCCCGGGGTCGCGGTGCTAGGCACGACGGCGACCGCCAACGATCGCGTCGTCGGCGATGTGCTCGAGCAGCTCGCTGCTTCTGACGGTGAGCCGCTGCGCTCGTACCGCGGACCGCTGGCCCGGACGAGCCTGCGCCTGGAGGTCCTCGAGCTGCCGCGTCCCGCGCAGCGGCTCGCGTGGCTCGTCGAGCATCTGCCTGCGCTCCCGGGCTCTGGGATCGTGTATACGCTGACCAAACGCGACGCCGAGCAGGTCGCGGCGTTTTTGACCGCCAACGGGATTGAAGCGCTCGCATATAGCGGCGAGCAGGAGAGTGAGGATCGGATCGCGATCGAGGAGCGCCTGTTGCGCAATGAGGTCAAGGCGGTCGTCGCGACCAGCGCGCTCGGGATGGGCTATGACAAGGCGGACCTGACTTTCGTCGTGCACTACCAGGCCCCGGGCTCGGTCGTCTCCTACTACCAGCAGGTGGGGCGCGCGGGCCGGGGCGTCGATCATGCCGACGTCGTCTTGCTGCGCGGCGGCGAGGACCGCCGCATCCAGGACTTCTTCATCGAGCAGGCGTTTCCCGCCCGCGAGCGCGTGGCGGCGGTCCTCGACGAGCTCGGGGCGGCCGGCGAGCAGGGGCGCACCACACGCGAGCTGATGGCCGTTGTGAATCTGGGGATGGGGCGCATCGAGGCGATGCTGAAGATTCTCGATGTCGAGGGTGCGGTGCGCCGGGACGGCACACGCTGGCACCCGGTTGCAGGCGCGCAATGGACCTACGACGCCGAGCGCTACGCCCAGGTCACAGCGCTGCGCCGTGCCGAACAGGACGCGATGGCTGCGTTCGGCACCGACGGGCGCTGCCTGATGCGCGTCCTGCAGGAGCAGCTTGATGACCCGGATCCGCGTGACTGCGGTCGCTGCTCGGTCTGCACCGCGCCACGCTTCAACCAGCCACCGGCCCCGGCGCTGGTCGAGCTGGCCGCCCGCCACCTGCGCTCCACCCCGCTGGAGCTCGAGGTCAAGAAGATGGCACCCGACGTGACGGGCGCGATGCGCAAGATCCCAGAGGATGCCCGGACTGAGCGCGGCTGGGCGCTCGCGCGCTTCGGCGACGGCGGCTGGTGGCCGGCGGTCGAGCGCGGCCTGCACCAGGGGTCGTTCGAGGACGAGGTCGTCGTCGGCCTCGCAGACATCTTGCGAGCGGCGGGCGTGGCTGTCGCGTGGGTCACGACCGTGCCGTCGGCATCGCTGGGCGACGTGATCGTACGGCTCGGCGAGCGCCTCGCCGCCGAGCTTGGAGTCCCGCACCTGGCGCTCGTCTCGCGCACCGACGATCGCCCGCCCCAGCGCGAGATGGCCAATGCCATGCAGCAGGCCGCCAACGTCCGCGGCGCGTTCGCGGTCATCGCCACACCACCGCCGGGCACCGGGGTCCTGCTCGACGATCGTCGCCACTCGGGTTGGACAATGGCGATGGTCGGCGGCCAGCTACGCCGAGCCGGCGCCCACCGCGTCATACCACTCGCACTCGGGACGCTGACCTAGGCACAAGCCGTACGACGCCCGCCAACCATCCAGCGTGAGCCGCACGCTCCGACACACTGCGCAGGAACTCGCCCGTAACGCTCCGATGCCTCCCGCGCTATCACGCGAACCACCCGTGCCGGCTCGACCTCCAGAGACCCAGAGAGGTGTGCTCACCGTCGATCTCGCTCGTACGCTCCGATCGGAGTGGACAGATGCTTCTGGGCGACAGCACAAGCGCAGCCGCACCGGCCTCGGTGGGGACCAGCGTCGCGAAGCAGGCGTGCGGCCGGTGGAGCCTCCGATCGTGGAAGTGAGCGTCCCGGCGTTCGTCCGAGACGCGCTCGGCGCCGAATGCAGGGCCGCCGTCGCGACGTGCCGAATCACGAGTTTGCTTAGGCAGGCCTCTCGCAACCTCCTTCGCGGGATGGTTCAGCGAACGGACCGCTGGCCATGCCGGCGCGCAGCACGTAGCCTCACGCGCAGTGCATCGGAATCCCGGCCGCGCTCGCGACAACCAGCCGCCTTGGCCTTTCGTCGGCGCTGCTGCCTCTCCTCATCAGCGAGAACGCCACCGACGCCGGCCGGCACTCTTGCATTTGCCCGACGGAGCGGGAGCCAGGCCGAGCCAGAGCGTCAGCTTTCGAGACTCGTCCAACTGGGCAGCCGCGGCGGCCCCGGGGAAGACTCCCGCATTCGTGAGAAGGAGGAGAACGATGATCGCCGGCTGAGCGTGCTGCCCCAGTCGGGGCGCTCACCTTGCTGCAAGATTCGGGCTAGGGGTTTCGCAGCTGGGTTCTGAGCCGTGTCGCGGCACCGTTGACGCGAGCCTGTTCTTGATCGACGAGAGATCGACCGCAGGCGCGTGCGAAGGGGTCGCTAACGTGAGTGCCACGGTGATGACCGCGGAGCCAATGATTGCTCGTGGCGCCCACTACACGGCGCTGCTCGACACGATCGATCACCAGGGAGCCACCAAACTGCACGCCAGGGAGCGGGAGCAGCTGCTGGAGGCCGCGGATGTCTTGCTGTTCGGCGAGCCTGAAAGCGAGCAGACGGTCCGATGGGCCGAGGTTCTGATCGAGGACTTGCAGACCAGTAGGCGGTGGTCAGTGGAGAGCTGTGATCAACTGCGCCAGCACCTATACGGCTGTGCTGCTCCGACCGGGGCATCGTAAGAACCGAGGGCTCGGGCCGGCGAGCCTCGAAGGGGGCAGGAGCTGCCGGTGGGCGCGGTGGCTGGTGCGGTCGCCGCCGGGCGGGTTGTGCGTCGGCTTCGGGCGGGCGACGCCAGCGCCCGCTGATCAGCGCGAAAAGCAACCACCGTCCGATCGGTGGTCTCCTAGCTCGGCCTCGACGATACCGACGTCGAGGAGTTAGATGTCCTCTTCGACCACTCCGAAATCGAGTTGGTCGAGGAAATCGACCCGGCCACGGCAGCGAGTCTGACCATCGAGCGCGCGCCGGAGCAGCGCACCCGACGCAAGCCTCCGCTGGATCTCAGGCCCGGAGGGGACGACCGACGGTCTGCAGCTGTTCCTCAAGGGCATCGGCAAGGTGCGGCTGCTGACGGCTCAGGAGGAGGTCGCTCTCGCCAAGCGGATCGGCTCGTGTCCGAACGGGATGCCCGATCCGGAGGGGGTCGCTCGGGTGCTTGGGCTCGGGGAGGACGAGCGTTCTGTGATCGTGGTCACGTTCGGCTATGCTGCGGGTGTTCGCGATCCGCAGCGTCGCTCGGCGGTGGAGTGGGTCGCCCGGGCGGACCGCAGGTCGTTTAGGGAGGTGGGGCGGCGCTTGTAGGCGCGCCGGTTCCGGTGAGCGGCCGTTACGCGCTCCAGGGTGTGCAGTTGCGCGCCGGCGTGGAGTTGTGGGCGGCGCGGGCGGGCGCGCGCTTGTTGATCGAGGACGATCGAAGCTCGCCCCAATGTGCTGTCGAGGTGCATGCCCGGCTGGTTGCGCGCGGGTGCGTGTTCGTGCTTGGGCCCTATGGCGGCGATTGCACGCGAGCGGTCGCACGTGCGGCCGGTGGGGCCGTGGTTTGGAATCACGGTGGTGCCGCGGACGATGTGCAGCGCCTGCCTGGTGTCGTGTCGGTGTGCTCGCCAGCGAGCCGTTATCTCGTCGCGCTCGCGCGTGCCGTCGCCGCGCTTCGGGCGGGTGCGCGGGTCGCGGTCGTGACTGCGCGAGCGCCGTTTGGGCGGCTGGCGCGTGAGGGGCTCGAACGCGAGGCTCGGTTACTCGGTGTCTCGATTGCGGCGAGCTTCTCGTTCGCCGATCGGCCGGAGCGGATCGCCGCCGTTGGGGCTGACGCGGTGCTTGCCTGCGGGCCGATCGCGCGCGAGCTGGAGCTCTTTCGCGCTCTGCGATCGCGGGCGCCCGAGACGCTGCTGGGAGGGGTCTCGCCAGGGCTCAGCGCGTTCCCGGCCTATCTCGGCCAGGATCCCGAAGGCCTGATCGCGGTCTGCCAATGGCACCCCGGGCTCGGTGCCGATTCGCGGCTCGGCCCGCCGTCGTCCGAGGTCGTCGGCGACGCGCGAGCGCGCGGCGTGGAGCTCGACTATGTGGGGGCTCAGGCCTACGCCGCTGGGCTGATCGCCGCGCACTGCCACGAGCTCGCTTCCAACGATCCTGGCGCCGCCGCCTCGATGCTGCGCACGTCGACTTTCTTCGGCGCGTTCGAGCTCGATCCCGGGACCGGCATTCAGCGGGGACACCGGCTGTGCGTCGTGCGCTGGCGCGGCGGAGGTCAGCAGCTGCTGCTGACAGACGCGGCCTGATCGACGCCGCGACGCCCACACCCTTTGGCTCTTCGCGGCGGTCGCTAGCTCACGCAGATCGTTTTGCTCGCGTGAGTTCCACCACATTCCCGTCCGGGTCGGCGACGTGCAACGTCCGCTCGCCCCACGGCCGGTCGGTCGGCGGGGCGAGCACACAGACGCCCGCCGCTTGCAGCCGCGCGTGCTCCGCGTCGACGTCCTCGACGAAGAACGCGACCTCGCCCTGCGGTCACGGCGCCGGATCCGGGGGCGCGTGGCGGCCAATCAACGCCGGCAGCTCGCTGCGCGGGAAGGAGGGCGAACTTTGTACCCTCGGTCGCGAACTCCGCGTAGGCGTCAGCGCGAAATCGCAACGGCAAGCCAATGACATCGCGGTAGAAGCCGATCGCTCGGTCGAGATCGCTCACGAACAGGAGCGCGTTGCCAAAACGGGTCGGCACGCGAACGTGTTCGCACCGCAGCTTCAAGACGCGCTCGCGGACGAGCTCGTCGCGGCGCGGGGTCACAGCCCGTCGGCTCCAAAGCGCGTCGCACTGCCCTCGGAACGACCGAGCAGCCGCGGCTCCTGCTCGTACGCGCTACTTCATGGTCCGCGTCGCCGACTCCCACCGCGCGTTCTGGACTGTGAAGTGCTCGGTCGTGACGAAGGTCATCGCCGCGGCTGAGGGATTCTGCTCCGCGCCGTCCGCGGTCTTATCGCGAGCGGTCACGGCGCGGTCGGCGATTCGGTTGACGCCTGGTGTGTTCCGGGTTCCGGACGGTCCGGCGGCCGCCCGCGCTCCTGCCCCACGCAGCCGGGCGTTTTCCGGTCAGAGAAGCCGCTGCTCGTCTCGATGGGCGATCGGTGGGTCTGGTCGCCGGCTACTTCTTGGCGGCCTCGAAGTAGGGGTTGGTTCCCGAGGCGTGGTCGGTGACGTCAACTACGTCAACGATTTCTGGCACGGCCTCGGTGATCGCGATCTCGATGCCCTGGCCGAGGGTGACCGAAGCCATGCCGCATCCCTGACAGCCGCCGCCGAGGCGCAGGTAGGCGGTCCGGCCCTCGATGCCGGCGAGCTCGGCGTGTCCTCCGTGGGCAGCGATTGCGGGGTTCACGTCGCGGTCCAACACGGCCATTACCCGGCGGGCGAGGTCGCTGTCCAGGTTCCCCTGCAGGGGGGGTCTCGAGGCGGCCGGCGGGGGGCCGGGGAAGCCGGCGCCCGAAGGGGGCGACATGCTCATGGGCAGAGTGGGCAGGGCCCCCAGAGCAGGCGGCTTGTTGGGATTGATGACCTTGAAGCCGCTGCGCAGCGGGGTCTCGCCCCAGTCGATGGTGGCTCCGCGCAATTTCTCAATGCTGTCGCCGGCGACCACGATGACCAGGTCGTCCCCGTGCTGAACCGCGTCATTCTCGCGCGCGGCGCTGCGGGGGTTGAGCGTCAACGCGTAGGTGTATTCGCCGTCGGCCGAACCGCTGACACGGACCCACAGCGCCTGGCCCTCGGGTTCGGGCAGGCCGGCGCGAAACGATCGAACGCGACCCAGCGCGGTCTGCGTGATCGCGACGATGGCTTCTTCGCCCACCGGCCTACCATAGCGACGTGGATCGTCTGCTCCTGATCCTGCCTTCGGCAACGTATCGAGCGCCGGATTTCATGGCTGCGGCACGCGAGTTGGGGGTGGCGGTCACCGTTGCCTCCGAGCGCCGGGCGGCGATGTCCGCGGCGATGGGCGAGCGCGCGTTCACGCTGCGGCTGTCCGACCCGTCCGACGCCGCCGATGCGATCGTCGCGCGCGCTCGCGACACACCCTTCGCCGCGATCGTCGGCGTCGATGACCAGGGGGTGATGGCCGCGGCGCTCGCCTCCGAGCGCCTAGGGCTGGCTCACAACCCGCCCGCCGCCGTCGCGCACACGCGCGACAAGGCGGCGATGCGTCGGGTTCTCGAGGTTGCGAACGTACCCCAGCCCCGGTTTGCGCTCCTCGCCGCGAGCGATGACCTCCCCGCCGCGGTACGCGAGGTGGGTCTTCCCTGCGTGGTCAAGCCGCTGTCGCTGTCGGGAAGCCGGGGGGTGATACGAGCGAACGATTGCGACCAGGCGCGGGCGGCGGTCAACCGCGTGCGGGAGATCCTGGCCGCGCGCCGGTCATGACGATGGCGCGCCGCTTCTGCTGGAGAGCTACCTGCCCGGCGTGGAGGTGGCGGTCGAGGGTCTGCTGCGCCGTGGGCAGCTCGAGATTCTGGCGATCTTTGACAAGCCCGACCCGCTCGAGGGACCCTACTTCGAGGAGACCCTGTACGTGACTCCGTCGCGGTTGGGTGCCACCGTGCTGGCCGAGGTCGAGCGAGTGACGGCCCGCGTCGGCGCTCGCGCTCGGGCTGCGCGAGGGCCCGCTACACGCCGAACTGCGCGTGCACGAGGGCAACGCGAGCGTGCTCGAGCTGGCTGCTCGCTCGATCGGAGGACTGTGCTCACGCGCCCTGCGCTTCGGGGCCGGCGTGAGCCTCGAGCAACTCATCCTGCGCCACGCCCTGGGGCTCACGCCGGAGGAGCTGCCTCGCGAGCCCGGCGCGGCCGGCGTGATGATGATCCCGATTCCGCGCGGCGGCACCCTGGCGCAGGTCGGCGGTCAGGAGCGGGCCCGCGCGGTGCCGGGCGTCGGGGGTGTCGAGATCACGATCGCGCGCGGGCGCCCGGTCGTACCCCTGCCGGAGGGCGATCGCTACCTGGGCTTCCTGTTCGCGCACGGGCTCACCCCCGCGGCGGTCGAGCGCTCGCTGCGCGATGCTCACCGCTGCCTGGATATCCGGGTCGAGCCGTCGCCCGCGTCGGTCGCTCAGGCGGCGGCGGTCCGCTAGCGTGAGTCGCGCGTGCGGGTCCTGCTGATATCCACCTACGAGCTCGGTCACCAGCCGCTGCACGTCGCCGCGCCGGCGGCCGCCCTGGAGCGCGCCGGGCACGAGGTCCGTTGCCTGGACCTCAGCGTGCAGCCCTGGGATCGGGACGCGCTGGCGTGGGCGCAGGCAGTCGGCTTCTCGGTGCCGATGCACACCGCGATGCGCCTGGCGCTGAGCGCCGCCCGCCGGGTTCGCCGTGAGCATCCGCGGTTACCGATCTGTTTCTATGGCCTGTACGCAGCGGTGAGTCGCGAACTGGTGATCGGCGAACTCGCGGACCGCGTGATCGCCGGCGAATATGAGCCGGCGTTGGTGTCCTGGATCGACGGCCTGACCCACGCCGAAGCCCTGCCCGAGGCTGCGGAGCCGCCGATCATCCAACTCGCCCGGGGGACCTTTGAGCCGCCGGCGCGAGAGCTCTTGCCCGGACTGCAACATTACGCGCGCTTGGCGGTCGGCGGTGAGGAGCGCTTGGTCGGCTACGTGGAGGCCAGCCACGGCTGCGTGCACCGCTGCCGGCACTGCCCGGTCCCGGCGATCTACGACGGACGCATACGAATCGTGCAGGTCGACACGGTGCTGAGCGACATCGAGCGCCTCGTGGGCATGGGCGCTGCTCACATCACGTTCGGCGACCCGGACTTCCTCAACGGTCGACGCCACTCGCTGGCGATCGTGCGGGAGCTGCACGAGCGCTTCCCGACGCTCACCTTTGACGCCACGGCCAAGGTCGAGCACGTGCTCGAGCACGCTCAGGTGTGGCCGGAGATGGCGGCCTCGGGCTGCCTGTTCGTCGTGTGCGCGCTGGAGAGCGTGAACGACGAGATCCTGGCCCGCCTGGACAAGGGCCACAGCACTGCTGAGGCCGTGCTGGCGGTCGCGCTCCTGCGCGAGCACGGGATCGAGATCCGGCCCTCGTTCATTCCCTTTACTCCGTGGACGACCCCTCGTGACGTGCTCGACATCGTCGACTTCGTTGCTGCGCATGACCTGGTCGCCAACGTCGACCCGGTTCAGTACACGATTCGGCTGCTGGTCCCGGAGGGTTCACTGCTGCTGGAGCGAGCGGACCTGCGCGAGCACCTCGGCCGCTACGACGCCGAACGCCTGAGCTACCCGTGGCGGTCAGCCGACCCCTCCGCCGACCGCCTGCAGGGTCGACTGAGCGCCCTCGTCGAGCAGAGCGTCGCCGCCCAGGACCCGATTGGCGCGGTCTTCTCCCGCATCCGGGCGGCGGTGCGCGAGGCGGCCGGCGAGCCCCGCGGCGGTGTGCTCGAGGACGAGGCGATTGCCATCGGATCGACCGAGGGGAGGCCTCGGCTCACCGAGCCATGGTTCTGCTGAGCAGAGCCCACCGAGGACCAGTTTGGTCCTCTCCAAACATAACTTCCAACCGACAGCCGGGAGCGATATGTCGTGCGCGTCGTGCGCATCGGGTGCTACGTGAACGCGGCGAGCGAGGTGGCCTGAGCGAGCGCCCCCAAGCGGGAGGGCGTTATCAACCACGCGCTTGGATGACTGACGATGGGATGCTTACGCTTGTTCGCGGTGCCCATGGCCCGCGGCGCTGTACGACGTCGGTACCGGCGCGATGGTGCGAGGTCCTCAGGGCGCGTTCAGGCCGCTGGCGGGCGGTGTAACGACCGGCGCTCGATCGCTGAAGACATTCCCGGTCAAGGTGTCGACGGCGCGATCTGGCTGGTCGGCCGAGCGAGGGTCGCGCCTCGTCGGCGTCGACCCCCGCGGCGAGTTCCAGGATCAGCTCGACGTGCGTTTAGGTTCGGTGCCCGAGCGTGCGCGGCGCAATGCCGGAAGCGGTCTCGCCGTCTCGCAGCTGCTGGGCTTCGCGGAGGTTTTGGAGCTTCTTGAGCGACTGGTTTTCGATTTGGCGGATCCGTTCGCGGGTGACGGTGAATGTGCGCCCGACCTCGTCGAGCGTGCACGAAGGCTCGCCGCCGAGGCCGTAGCGAAGCTCGAGCACGCGCCGCTCGCGGTAAGAGAGGTTCTCAAGCGCGTCTCGCAGGGCTTCATTGGTCAGGATCTTCACGGCGCGCTCGTAGGGAGACTCGGCTTGGTCGTCAGCGATGAACTGGCCGAACTCGGACTGCTCCTCGTCGCCGACCGGTTTCTCGAGCGAGATCGGCGCTCGCGCGGAGAGCTTGATCGCCTCGACCTCGTCGGGCTCGATGCCGGTCGCGTCGGCGATGTCCTCGGCCGTCGGCTCGCGGCCGAGCGCCGGGGTCAGGCTGCGCTCGGCCCGGCTGATCTCGTTGAGCTTCTCGACGATGTGGACGGGGATCCGGATCGTGCGCGCCTTGTCGGCGAGAGCGCGGGCGACCGCCTGACGGATCCACCAGGTGGCGTAGGTCGAGAACTTGAAGCCCCGCCGGTAGTCGAACTTCTCCGTCGCTCGGACGAGACCGATCGTGCCCTCCTGGATCAGGTCGAGAAACGGCAGCCCCTGGTTGCGGTAGTTCTTCGCGATCGAGACGACGAGGCGCAGGTTGGACTCGACCATCTTCTGCTTAGCGTCCAGCTCGCCGCGCTCGATTCGCTTGGCGAGGTCAACCTCCTCTTGGGCGGTCAGCAACCGCGCCTTGGCGATGTCCTTGAGGAACAGCCGCAGGGAATCGGTGGTCCCGTCGGGCTTGAGGTCGAGCGGCGTCTTGGGTTTGCGCCGGCCACGCTGGTCCGGGGCGCGGTCCACCTCCGCCGCCGCGGGCGCGGGATCGATCTCTTCGACGAGCTCGATCTCCGCCCGCTCGAGAAGGCCGTGCAGCTCCTCGAGGTCGGTTTCGTCGAGGTCGAGCTCGGCCGTCGCGGTCTCGATCTCGGCGTATGTGAGCACGCCGACCTGCTGGCCGCGTGCGATCAGACCCTTGACCTCTTCAAGCTCATGAAGCTCGGTTGCTGACATGTTTGCGTTTCGCGTTCAGCTGCGTCGTTCAAACGGGGTCACGTCGGTGCGTGGCCTGCCACCGAGGGCGAAGTGCGAACTTTTGTCTGGCGGCCCCGGTCGCGCCGATGACGCCCCGCGTCGAAAGCTTGGACGACGGGAGACGGTCGCGGCGGCGCGGCTGGGAGGAGCGCGACGGCGTCTCACGGCCTCGTCGCTGATGCCAGGGGCACGAGCGCTGAGCGGTTGGACTTGTGGGCTGACGAGTGAGCGTCAAAGCGGTCGATGTCGAGCCGGATTCGTGCGTGCTTGAACTCGCGTCGAGCGATGATCTCGCCGACGCGCCCGGCGACCAGCCGGCCGGCCACCGGGGGCGCCGCTGTGCGATGTGGCGCCGCGTGTCTCGAATGCGCGATACCCGGCCTCACCCAAGTCGCCGATTGGCTCCGAGACGGGAGCCGCAGACGGCACGAATCGCTGACCGCCTCAGCCTGGCTTGCCGTGGCGTGTAGGCGCGTCTTGCATTCCAGAGATTCGAACTGCGGCATCGGCAGGCCCTGCTGGTCGTGCGACTGCGTTAGGTACGTGTCGGGGGGATCGCTCGGACCGACCGGGTGCGCCACGGTCCGAGCATCGTCCGCTCGCCGGGCGTTCAGACGGCGTTGGGCATCGACTGCCTGCGAGAGCAACCGCGATCCGCGATTGAACTCGCCTCGCCTGCGTGCCGCCGAGCGCTGTCGCCTCAGGGTCATCGTGCTCACGTCTTCCCGTCCCTCTGTTGCGTCCGCGCAAAAGGAAGAGGGCGAGAACCCCCGCGCGTTCAATCAGATTGAGACGACACCACCGGGCCGGCGGGGTAACGCCGGTAGAAGTGGCACTCCGACCCCGCAGTCGAAACCAGTAACCCCCGCTTCCCGCCTAGTGGAGCAAAATTGCGCCGTTGGTGGCATTCGAGCTGGGGGCTGAGAATTCTGGCCGCAGGGCCAGCACCGACACCGACAGTACTCCTATCGCGCGCGTTTATGTGAACCAGACCTCAAAAGTTTGCACGGTCTCGTCTGCCCACGTGAACATCGGCAGATTCCTCGCCCAGCGGCCTGGCCCGGCTCCCACGGAGCTTGCCCGCGCCGGAATCATTAACCGAAACCGGGACCGTGGAGACCACATCTAAAAACTGGGCTATCCGCTGACCGGGCTATTGAGCCTCATCCACCCAGGGCTGGGCTCGGAGGACGAGACCCGAGCAATCGCCATCCCGAATGCACAGCCGCGAGGAGCTACAAGAACATCAGGTCCACGAGCGCGCTTACCCGCTCGTCGCCGACCCCCAAGCGGCCATGGGCGGCGTCCCGGGAGGCGTGATCGCAGGGCACGATCAGCCAGCCGCTCGTAGCAGCGCGAGAATCCGCGGGTGACCATCGACCTCCAGCTCGTCGACGATGTCTACCTCGTCGAAGCCAACAGCCCGCGCCAGTCGCCGCAGACCCTCCGCCGAGAAGCCCCAATAGACAAACTCGTCGCGCGCGTAGACCTCGCCCGGCTCGTGAACCTCGATCGCGGGTGCGTCGGAGCGCAGCTGCGAGCCGTGGGTTTCGAGCGCGATCTCGCCGCCCGGCGCCAGCACACCCGCGAGCGCCCCCAGCAACCCGATCGGGTCGGTCACCCGGTGCAGGATGCCGAAGCACAACGCAACGTCGAAGCGCTCGCCGAGCTGGTGCACGTCGAGCGCGTCCATGCGTCGGTACTCGACCCGGGATCCGATTAGCCCAGCGATCGCGCGGAAGCCGGCACCGCCCTGAAGCGTCACGCCGAAGCGAGCTCGGACCCAGTCGACGTACTGCTCGTTGTCGACCGCGACAACGCGCGTCGCACCGCGGGCCTCCGCGAGGAAGCTGTAGAAGCCGTCGAACGCGCCGACGTCGAGCACGCTCCGGCCCGCAAAGCGATCCGCGCCGAGCACCGCCAGGCGGTAGCCGTGGTCGCGGGCGATACCCGGCGTGTAGATCCCAGGCGCAAGCGCGAACGTGTGAAACCACAGCGGAACCGAATCAAGAACCCGCTCAGCCTCAGTAATCGGCGCTGCGATCGGATAGACATCGGCGACAACCCGTTCGGCAACGGACGTCTCAGGGATCGGCTCAACCGGGATTGCATGGACTGCCAACGCATCAACTCCAGTCTCGTTCACACGTCGTTCACACCAGCATCACAGGTCGGCGCCAGCAGCGCTCGACAGCCGGACTACCCGACGTCGCGAGAGCGTCACGCGATACGCCCAACCCCGGCCTTCGGCCTCCAGCGCGCGCCAACGTCGCCACGCCACTCGCCAAGATCGCACAGCGCGTGAGTCGACTGCGGCGGACGGGTGGGCCGCAACCAAACCCCCAGTCGCTGAACGTCAAGTGGCAGCAGCGCCGCTCGGAAACCTCCGCGGCCTACCCAATCCCGCTGGAGGGCGACAATCCGGTCGATGACGCCCCCTGACCCCCAGCAACAGCGGCTGCTGGAGCGACTGCGCCAGGCCGGCGACCAGCCGGTCACGTTCGCCGAGCTGCACGCCGACGGGATCGCGTTCCCGGCCGCCGTCGTCTCAGAGCTCGAGCTAAACGGATACGTGATCGAGCGCGTCTATGACCACGGACGGCTGGTCGGGGTGCGCCTGCTCCAGCCAGAACCTCCGGACACACGCGCCGGCCCCCGGCGGCGCCGGCCACACCGATAGCCAACGGGCAGTACATCTCGCGATCACCGCAGATGACCCAGGCTGTGAAGTCTGGTGCGTGCTCAGCCTGCTCGACGCGGCGAACGCGCGCGGGTTCACAGTCATCGTTCGCGCGGTGCAGTCGAGCGAATGGTCGGTCCTGCCGCTCCGCGCCGATGGACTGTGTCGTTTCGACTCCACGCCGACCTGACGACCCTCGCCAAGCTCGCCTGCGAGTTCGCACGGGGGCGCGCCGTGCGGCTCTCACCGTAGGCAGTACGCTCACGGACCCCCATGGCAAAGTTACGGCGAGCCGTCGAGCGGCGGCTGGCCTACGCTCCGCGCTTCGTGCGCCACTACCGAAATCGGCGTCAAATTGGATGCGCGCCGGCGGTCGCTTTCCGCAGCGCTCGGGAACGAATGCGGCAACCCCACCCATGATCGTGTCGCCGAGTTGCGCCAATTGTTTCGCCAAATCCCTCTCAGTCGGGCGACCGCACAGGCCCTGCTAGCCGTGCGGTTGCATCAGAACGCGTGGCGTGGGTCGTTCGGACCGCCGGGTCTGCCTTGGTCGGGGTGCCATCGGCTCGCCCGGGTGCTCAGGCATCGTCAGGCATCAATTGCCGGCGAGAGCCGCCGCGATCCGCGGTCACACGTCAACTCGCCTCACCTAGGCGCTGCCCAACTGTGTTCCGTCTGCGTCATCATCATCGAGCCTTCCCGTCCCGCTATTTGGGTCGCGGCGGAAGGAAAACGGCGTCGACCCCGGGCGTTGATCAGTGGGGACGAACCCACCCGGCCGGTGGGGGTAACGCCCGTAGAGGTAACGCCACCGGCCCCGCAGCGAAGACCAGTAACCCCGCCTCTCGCACCGTGGCGCAGGGTAGCGTCGTCGATGGCATCGGGGCGGGGGCCGAGAATTCTGGCCGCAGGGCCAGCTGCCTACCGACTGTCCTCCCGTTGGGAGCGTGTGTGTCCGCGGACCTCAAAGTCTGGTCGGGCTGGTCCGCGGGCGCGGGCATCGGCTGAGCGCCTGCTCGATCCAAAATGTCCAGACCACCCCACCACCCGCCGGGGACCGCGGCGCCAGCCGCACCGATATCCAGCTGAAGTACGCCTCGCAATCACCGCGGATAGCCCAGGCTGTGAGTCTCTCGTGCTCATAGCCTTACACGTGCCAAGAATGGCCGCCGTACGGAACCGGTCCCCGTCCGGGGCGTCGGCGCTGTTAGCCGTCGCGGGGGTCGATAAGTTCGAGCGCGCCGAAGCCGGCCAGCGGCCCGTCCATGAGGAACATCTCGATCATGAGGTCGGGCTCGACGTGGGCCTGGCTGAGGAACGCGAGCACCTTGCGGCCGGTGACCCCCTCGATCATCTCGCTGTAGCGGACCTTCATCATTCGCTGGAAGTCGCGGCGCATCTCCAGCACGCGTTCGGGTTTGCCGCAGCCCATCATCGTGCGCTCGATCGCGGTGAAGCCGCCGTCCGTGAGCACGCAGACGACCAGGTTGTCGAGCACGTAGGTCTTGGCCTTGATCGGTCCGCGTCCGTAGTGCTCGCGCATCAACGAGACGAACCGGTTGGTGATCTCAGCGAGCAGCTTGCCGCCCGCGAGCGGGTAGAGCCCAGGATCAGCGCGTGCGAGATCGATCGACCCGGGTTCGCTCACTGGCGGCCCTCCCGTGCCTCGCCTATCTGCTCTGCTGCTCACTGCTGCTGCGGGAGTTCCTGCGCCGCTCACTGGTGTTGCGGGTGATCGCTTCGCTGGCTCGCGGCCGACCCTCGGCGACTTGGATCCTTGGACTTCGGCGCATTCAGCCACGAGGTCGTTTTATGACCCGCTGAATGCGGGACAAGTGCTCCTCCGGAACCTTCGCTGCCTTCGAGCGGCGTCAGCCTGTCACCCGTGGTCTCGTTGCCTGTCGCGCAATCCGCGGAGACCGTCCTAGCGACTCGGCAGCGCGCTCCCGAAACGTTTTCGCGCGGCGGATGATCTGCCGGTAAAGCTCGCGCTCGTTCATAGCGTCTTCCACGCTTCCGTCGCTGCGTTTCGCTAACCGCCCCGCCAGACCCTTCTCGTCGTACGATCGCGTCAGGTAGGCGCGGCGGCGATCGTTCGGGCCGAACGGGTCTGCGTTCGTCGGGGTGCTATCCACTCGCCGGGCGTTTTGGCGTCGTTGCGCATCGATCGCCGGCGAGATCCGCCGCGATCCGCGATCGCGAGTCAGCTCGCCGCGCCTCCGCGCTACCGAATTGTGTTCCGTCCGCGTCATCGTCTTCCAGCCTCCCGTCCCTCTGTTCGGTCCGCGCGGTAGGGAGAGGGCTAGAACCCCCGTGCGGTCACTCAGATTGGGACGCGTCCACCAGGCCGGTGGGATAACGCCGATAGGAGTCCGGCACCGGCTCCGCAGGCAAAACCAATAATCCTCGCCTCACGCCTCGTGGCACAAGAAGCGCCGTCGGTGACATCCGGGCTTGGATTGAGAATTCTGGCCACAGGGCCAGCCGCTTACCGACAGTACTCCTATTGCGGATGCTTATGTGAACCACACCTCAACAGTTTCTCGGGCTCGTCGGCGGACGCCGGCATCGGCTGAGTTCCGGCTCGACCCCCGCCGGGCCGGCGCCTCCCTCAGAGCCCCATCATCTTCATCGCCGCAGGCGGAACCCCGACGCCTGCTTACGCGTAGGTCATCCCGACCGGCCGACTAGAGCTATCAACCGGGAGGAGCCGCCCGGGTCGTGACGCGTCGCGTGATCGCTTTCGGTGGCCGTCGGACAAACGAGTCTGGAAGATGGTGCGTTACTTGGACGGTGGGATAACACTTGCGGCTGCGCGCCGTCTGCTTATAACTAAGGAGTCGGCACCGACTCTTCGGCATTTGACCGACGAAAGAGAAGTCCGCCTCGCAGCGCTTGGGGCCGCTCGTCCTCGTCCGGAGCGCTCGTCAGCGCGGACCGCTTGCCTCGCGGTCGCTAACCCTCACGGGCTCGCATTCCGATGAGGATTCGGGGTGCGCTCCGTCGCGAGCGGTCCGTCTGTGAATAGCGCCTCGGGTTTACATCATCCCGCTCATGTCGGGCATGCCACCGCCGGCACCGCCGGACTCCTTGTCGGGGATCTCGGCGACGATCGCCTCGGTGGTGAGGATGTTCTTGGCGATCGACGCGGCGTTCTGCAGCGCCGAGCGCGTGACCATCGCGGGGTCGATGACGCCGGCGGCGACGAGGTCGACGATCTCGCCAGTCAAGGCGTTCAGTCCCTGGCCCTTCTTGGCCTTGCGGACGTCGTTGACGACGACCGAGCCCTCGAGCCCGCCGTTGTGTGCGATCTGGCGAAGCGGCTCTTCGAGCGCGCGGAGCACGATCTTCGCGCCGGTCTTCTCGTCCTCGTTCTCGAAGCCGTCGAGACGGATGGCCTTGGTCGCCTGCAGCAGCGCGATGCCGCCACCGGGGACGATGCCCTCCTCGAGCGCGGCTCGGGTCGCCTGCAGCGCGTCCTCGACGCGGTGCTTCTTCTCCTTCATCTCGGTCTCGGTCGCCGCGCCGACCTTGACGACCGCGACTCCGCCGGCGAGCTTCGCGAGACGCTCTTGGAGCTTCTCGCGGTCGAAGTCGGAGTCGGTGTTCTCGATCTCGGTCTTGATCTGGTTGATCCGGCCCTTGATCGCCTCGGCATTACCCGCGCCGTCGATGATCGTCGTGGTGTCCTTGGCCACAACGACGCGACGGGCGTGGCCGAGCTGGGTGAGCTGGGTGTTCTCGAGCTTGAGGCCCATCTCCTCGGTGATCACCTCGGCACCGGTGAGGATCGCAATGTCTTCGAGCATCCGCTTGCGGCGATCGCCGAAGCCCGGGGCCTTGACTGCGAGACCGGTGAACGTGCCGCGGAGCTTGTTGACGACGAGCGTCGCGAGCGACTCGCCCTCGATGTCCTCGGCGATGATCAGCAGCGGCTTGCCCGACTGGATCGTCTGCTCGAGGATCGGCAGGATGTCGCGCACCGAGCCGATCTTCTGGTTGGCGATCAGGATGTAGGGGTCCTCGAGGGTCGCCTCCATCCGCTCTTGGTCGGTGACCATGTAGGGCGAGATGTAGCCCTTGTCGAACTGCATGCCCTCGGTGAACTCGAGGTCCATGCCGAACGTCTGGCCCTCCTCGACGTTGACCACGCCGTCCTTGCCTACCCTGTCGATCGCATCGGCGATCACATCGCCGATCTCGTCATCAGCAGCCGAGATCGAGGCCACGCGGGCGATCTGGTCCTTGCCGGAGATGTCTTTCGCCTGAGCCTTGATGTCGTCGACGACCTGCTCCACGGCGACCTCGATTCCCCGCTTCAGTGCGAGCGGGTTCGCCCCGGCCGCCACGTTCCTCATACCCGCGTGCACGATCGCCTGGGCGAGAACGGTCGCAGTCGTCGTGCCGTCGCCGGCCACGTCGTTGGTCGCGGTCGCGACCTCGCGCACGAGCTGCGCGCCCTGGTTCTGGAAGACGTCCTCGACCTCGATCTCACGCGCGATCGTCACACCGTCGTTCGTGATTGTCGGAGCGCCGAACTTCTTGTCCAGGACGACGTAGCGGCCCTTGGGCCCGAGCGTCACTTTGACGGCGTTGGCGACCGTGTCGACGCCGCCCTCGAGCGCCTTGCGGGCGTCCTCGGCGTATTTCAGTTCCTTGTGAGCCATGTGTCCGTGATCTCCTTAAGACTGAACCTTGGCGAGCACGTCGGACTCGCGCAGGACCAGCAAGTCCTCGCCGTCGACCTTGATCTCGGTGCCGCCGTATTTGCTGTAGAGGATCTCGTCGCCCTCGGCGACGTCGAGCGGGATGCGCTTGCCGGTGTCCTCGCTGATCTTGCCGTCGCCGACGGCCAGCACCTTGCCCTTCTGGGGCTTCTCCTTCGCAGTGTCGGGCAGGAGGATGCCACCCGCGGTCGTCTCTTCCTCCTCGATGGCCCGCACAATCAGGCGATCGCCGAGGGGCTTAAGATTCATGAATAGCCTCCAGTTGGGGCTCGGGTGAGGAATCTTGGCACTCTCAATACGAGAGTGCCAAGCTGATTCGACTCTAGCGCAAGGTCAGCTGGTGCTCGCTATCGCGTGAATTCAAGCGCCATGAGCTCGCCGGAGTCCGCTTCGGCCGCTTCCGCTCGGTCGCCATTTGGGCACTCTCTGACCCGGCAGCTGCTCTCGGCCCGGATCCAGAAGTAGCGCCGTGAGGAGATCAGCCCCGGCGATGAGGAATCTCAGATGGCGCGTGTCGCGTTGTGCTTGGCCCCCTCGGGCCTCGGGCTCCGGAGGCCGCTTAAGCAGGGGGCCGGATCTGGAGTCCGACCGCGCGGCCCTGCTTGCGGCGAGGAGCGCGTCCCGGACCAACCCCCGGACGCCTGCTTCCACGGCGGGATGCTTCGCCGGCCGTACGCTCGCCTCGCGGCCACGGCCCTCACCAAGGGCGGCGCGGCTGCGCTCATGCTGTCGCCCACATCCAGGGACGCGGGTCCTGAGCGCGCCACGACTGCTTCGGCTCTCGCGGCTGCTCCGGCGTCGCTATGCCTTTGCCACGGTTGGTGCGAACACGAACGTTGAAGGAGGCTGGATGTAGAAGACCAAGCCGCTGGATGCGGTGCTGTGCGAGAGATGGAGGAGCTGGGCCTTGGTGGTCTGGTGGCCCTCCGCGGCCGTCGTGCAGGCGGAGGCCGCAAACCACCCCGAGCTGCTGCGGTCAAGAGCCGTTGGTGGTGAGCGTCGTGGGAAAAGTCGCGCCTTTAGTGCGGCAGGTGTGGATCACGAAGGCGAGCGTAAGCGAACCGCTGATGAAGCGTCGAAAGGAAATAGGTGGCATCGAAACCAGGGCCTCTTTCGTGTCCTGGGATGAGTCTGGCGGGTGCCTGTTGATTGGCCAGGCGGTGTCCGGCGTGGAGGTGGCGCGAGCGTGGTCTGGGCTCTCGTGCGGAACGTGTGAACCTGCGCCCCGGTGGGGCGGCCGGCCAGTGGAGCGGTTGTGCCTGCGGCTGGTTGCCTGGAGCGAGAACCTCAAGCGGCTGAATCCGTGAGGGGGAGCGTAGCGATGCGGGGTGCAGGGGCGGACCGTCTCGTAGTAGCGGTGAAGCCTGGTAATGCGGGTGGAGCGAAGGGGACGGGTCGTCCGGGCTCGGTCGGCGGTCAACCGCGATGACGCGGGAGGAGCCGGTGGGCGAGCCGAAGCCGAAGTCGTTTGAGATCTCCAAGTGGGCCGTTTGGGAGGCCTACCGGAGGGTCAAGGCGAACAAGGGCGCGGCCGGTGTTGACGGCGAGTCGATCGCGGAGTTCGAGGAGAACCTTCACGGGAATCTCTACAAGCTCTGGAACAGGCTCTCCTCAGGGAGTTATTTCCCGCCGCCGGTGCGCGCGGTGGAGATACCGAAGAAGGACGGCAGCTCGACGAGAACGTTAGGGGTGCCGACCGTCGCGGACAGGATCGCTCAGACCGTCGTGCGCGGGTACCTGGAGCCCGACGTGGAGCCAGTGTTCCATGAGGACTCCTATGGGTATCGGCCGGGTCGGTCGGCGCTGGACGCGGTCGGGGTCTGCCGGGAGCGTTGTTGGAGGCAGGACTGGGTGTTGGATCTTGACATCCGGGCCTTCTTCGATCGCGTCCCGTGGGACCTCGTCCTGAAAGCGGTCGCTCACCACACCGACCAGCGCTGGGTCCTGATGTACGTCGAGCGGTGGCTCACAGCGCCATTGCAACGCGAGGACGGCAGCCTGGTCTGGCGGGATCGCGGAACTCCTCAGGGGTCTGCGATTTCGCCGCTGCTTGCCAACATGTTCTTGCACTACGCGTTTGATGTATGGATGGCTCGGGAGTATCCGGGCGTCCGGTTCGAGCGCTACTGCGATGACGTGATTGTCCATGCCTCGAGCGAACGCCAGGCCCTGCAGCTGCGGGCCGCGATCGCTCGGCGGCTGACGGAGTGCGGGCTTGAGCTCAACGAGGACAAGTCCCGCATCGTGTATTGCAAGGACGCGACGCGCCGCGGCTCTCACGAGTACGAGCGCTTCACGTTCCTGGGCTACACATTCCGTCCGCGAATGGCCAGGAGCAAGTACGGCGGCGAGTTCGTCAACTTCCTCCCGGCGATCGGCGACGACGAGCGCAAACGCATCGGGCGGGTCATCCGCCGCTGGCGGTTGCACCGTCGGTCGGGCAGTACCCTCACCGACCTGGCCAAAGCGATCAACGCCGAAGTCAGGGGATGGGCCAACTACTACGGGTGCTTCTACCGCTCGGAGTTGGTCAGGCTCCTCAGACGGATCAACGAATATCTGATTCGTTGGGTCTGCTGGAAGTACAAGCGGCTGCGCCGCTCGCCCGCCAAAGCGAAAAGGTTCCTGGCTGCCGTCTACAGACGCGAGCCCGGCCTGTTCGCCCACTGGCGGTTCGGTGCGCGCCCCGAAGGCTGGACGATGGGAGCCGGATGAGCTGAGAGGTTCACGTCCGGTTCTGCGAGCGCCGGGGGGTGCGATTCCCCCCGGCGACTCACCCGATAGTCGCGCCGACCGCGTGGCCGTGACCGTCCCCGATCGCCGGGTTGTGGGCTCCGTACAACCGGCTGCTGCTGACAGGCGACCGCGGGCTCGCGGCGTCGCGCCTCCCCGAGGACGAATCTCGCATCGCCGGTGACGCCGACCTCCGTCTGCTGCTTCTCGCGGTTGCGGAAATCGTGCCCGACGATGATGTCGGACTCCGCGACGGTCGAGAGAGTTGTGCGAGTCGTAGCACCGGAGGGTGTCAACGGAAGCGCGAGATGTCGCCGTGAGCGGCTTCCTTATGGATGCTGGCCCAGGAACCTGATGTCGATCCGGCGAGGGTCCCAGAGCCGACTCGGGCGCCCATCGGCGGTCATCGCCGGCGCGACCGTAACCGACTCGACGGTGTCGGTGATCAGCCGTCGCCAAGCCGCTAGCCGCTTCGCGGGTTCCCGCAGCTTGTCGATGTCGTCAGGACCGATGACATCGCTCTCCCCGCCGTCGCCTAGTCGGGCCCGGACGGTGTGCGCGTCATCGAGCGCCGTGGTCAGCTTCTCCAAGGTCTCCTGGCTCGCGGGCCGGCCCAACAAGCCAAGCGCGCCGAGCTGCCGGATCGTGTCATCAAGACCCGCGCTGGCGCGCTCGATCGCCTCGTCCGCCGCGCGGATCTGCCGCCGGCGCGACGCGCGCCGGGGCGCGTCGGCCGTGGCCGAGTACGCCCGGACCGCGTCCAGCACCATCACCTCGACCCGGTCGGCCTTGACCGCCGCTCGCCGCCGGCACGGGTTCGCGCTCGTGTCGCCGCAGCGGTAGCTGCCGCTGTCGGAGTTGATCACCATCCGCGAGGCGCACGTCCCGCACCGCAGCACCCCCAGGCGGGCCAGCAGCCGGTCTGACTTGGCTTGGCGCCCGCGCGAGACCGTCCGCCGCTGCACCCGCTCAAACAGCCCGCGATCCTTGACGATCGCCTCGTGAGCCCGCGTGTTGTGCAGCTCGCCGAAGTGGACCTCACCCAGATACATCCGCGAGCGCAACAACCAGGCCACCCCGGAGAGCGCGCGCTCGATCCCATTCTCGGCGAGGAACGCCTGGATCTCCACCAGCGACGCGCCCAGGTCGCGGCGCTTGAACGCCTGCACCACGACCCTCGCCGCCGCGGGCTCCACCACCAGCACGCCGTCCTCCCCGCGCACATACCCGACCGGGATCCTCGGGTGCGGATAGACACCCCGCGCCACCGCCCGCGCCTGAGCCGCCGTGACCTTCTCGCCCGTGATCTCAGCAAAGTATTGGAACACCGAGCCGAGCATGTTCGTCGACAAGCGCTGCGCCGCCGTGCCGTTCGTGAGCTTGCCGTGATCCAGCGCGAAGATCTCCCCGCCCGCCCGCTCCACGCGCTCGATCACCTCCAACTGCACCTTGAGCGAGCGCACCAGCCGATCGAAATACGCCACCACGAGCTGGTCGGCCCGCCCGGCCTCGATCATCTCGATCGCCGCCAACAAGCCAGGGCGCCTGGACAACGGCAGCCTGCCGCTGACGTCGATCTCGGGAATCGGCGAGGCAACAAGCCGCTCACCACGGTCCCTCGCCCACCGCCTCGCGGCCTCGATCTGCACCTCGGGCGAGTGAAAGTGCTCATCCTCCCGATCGCCCTTCTCGCTCACACGGACGACCACCACATCTCTGGGCTTCGACATACGACCCCTCTCGACGGGACACTAACGCCTTTTAGACGCTTAGGACCCCTCGCGGCGGAACCCACACGCCAGGTAGCAGTTGATGGCGCGGCGATTATTGGCGAGCACCTCCAATTGGATGCGGTGCGCACCCAACACATCAAACGCCCAAGCCACGACCAACCGGGTCACCTCGCGACCCAGCCCTCGGCCCGGGAGGTCGGCGACGAACACGCCGACCGCGAGTGTCGCGCAGTGCTGATCAGGATCGACAACAAGCCGGGCGCTGCCAACGCACTGGCCGTCGTACTCGATCGCCCAGGTGTACGTGCTCTCATCCGGCGGACCGCGGTCGCCGGTCAGGTCCTCGCGTGTGTGATAGCGGCGCCCATCCCACTCGCGCCGCCAACCCGAGCCATAGCCGTCCTCCTCCTCGGGATCGATCCGATGGCGCAGCCGATCATCAATATCCGATTCACGAAACCCGCGCACAACGGCGCGCTCCCCTCGCAACGTCGGCAGCGGCGGGAGAGTCAGCCGGTCCAGCATTCACACCGAGATTACGCGTCTCATTCAGAATCGCGATCGCTAGCGGCTGATGCGCGCGGCCCAGTCAAAGCAGGGCTCGCACGCGTCGGCACCCACGTGCGCAACTCGCCACGAGGAGCGCTGCGCAAGCGTCCGACCCACTGTCCGTTGGGCCTTAGGATCGCGGCCGGCGATCTCCTCGGAGCGGTGCCCTCGCGGGGCCTCGGTGCCCCCGGCGAGCCGCGAGGGTCCAGACCCTGTTTCCGCGGGCGAATCCGAGGACAATCCGCGGTCGTGACGCCGTTTGCGGTTTGCGAGCAGATGTCGCCGTTCGTGGCGCGCCATTTCGGCGCTCTTGGTCGCGCGTGGCTGTCGCGACTTCCCGGACTGATCGAGACGTGCGCGGCGGAGTGGGACTTGCTGATCGAGGATGGCCTCGAAGGGGGGCTCTTGTCTTGCGTAATGGCGGCCCGTACCGCCGGTGGTGACGCGGTTGTGCTGAAGATCGGCGGGCCGTGGACGCCGATCGACCGCGAGGCATGCGCGCTGGCGCACTGGGCCGGCGGACCTGCGCCGTCGCTTCTGGAGTTCGATCGTCAACTCGGTGCGCTGCTGCTCCAGCGCATATCGCCGGGCACCATTGCCGCTCGGCACCCCGCGGACGAAATCGCACAGCTCCTGCGTGCCCTGCACGCTGTCCGACCATCGGCGCGACAGAGAGCCTTGCTGCCCTCGCTGGCCGAGCTCGTCGAGGAGCGGGTCGCAACGGCCGACAAGGAGGCGTTCGCGCGATCACCGGCGGAGGCGGAGAGCCTCGCGCCCACGCTACGTCGCGCGCGCGCCGAGGCACACGAGTTGCTCACCAGCGTCAACGGCGACCCGGTTCTGCTTCACGGTGACCTGGAGCCTCGCAACATCTTGCGATGTGCGCACCGAGGCATCGCTGCAATCGACCCGATCCCGTGCGTCGGTGACGCGGCTTACGACGCCGCCTACTGGGCCGTCGAGGGAACCCCAGACGGCTTAGCGGACCGCATCGCCTCGCTCGGCCGGTGCGCCTCGCTCGATCCCGAACGCATCCTGCGCTGGTCAACAGTTATCGCACTAGAGCGCTAGGCGCGTCGCGTGCCACGACCAAGCCAACCGGCCACGGGCCGGGCCGCGGGCCATCGCCGGACCAGGGAAGGCGACGCGCTGAGTGACCTCGCGTCGCGATTGCTGACGTTCGCCAACGATCGGGTGAAGCACCAGTCCGCTGCCACATCAATCGGGCTCCAGCCCGGCACGATCTCACGCGTCTCGCCTGCGCGGCTTCGCTGCTGGTTTGTCGCCGTGGGGGCAGTCGGATCACCGGCTGCTGCTTCGGGGCGGCCGTAGACCGCAAGCAGCAGTTCGCACGGGTCAGAACCGGTCCGGCCAGACGGCTCGGTCTTCGAGATTGGGGAAGTCCTTTCGGGGTTGTGTAACGATGGGGTCGTGGTCTCGCACTTAACGAGTGTGGGCACCCCGAAGATCGAGCGGCAGTCGCGTCTGGGCCCACGGGAAGACGAGCCCTTCGAAATGATCTACCGCGCGCACGTCGGGGCGGTCAGCGCGTTCTTTGCGCGGCGGTCGAGCGATCCTCAGACGGTCGCGGACCTGACCTCGGAGACGTTGCGCGAGCGATCGCGTCGATTCACACCTATCAGGGGCGTGGCAGCATCCGCGCGTGGCTGATCGCGATCGCGCGAGCGGTCTACGCCCAACATCACGCGACCCTCGCTGCCGAGCGCGCGGGGACGCAACAGCTTGGCGGCCTAGTCGTCTTGCACGAGGACGACATCGACGATCTGCTGGAGACGGATCGACGCGCAGCAGGCCGGCCGCGAGCTGCTTCAGCGCGCGGCGTCAATGCCCGAGCTCGAGCGGGCCGCGATCGAACTGGTCGATCTGGCCGGGCTCTCACCACGCGATGCCGCCCGCACGCTGGGGATCTCACCGGGCGCGATGCGCGTCCGACTGTTCCGAGCGCGCGCCCGTCTACGAAAGGAGGGCCGACCACGATGACCAGCTTTGAGGACACCGTCTGGCGCCGGTTGGTCGACGAGCACGAGGCCGATCAGGCCACCGTCCGCATGCCCACGCCACGCCGCAGACCACGGCCGTTGCTGCTCACAACGGGCATGGCGGCGCTGGCCGCGGTCGTCGTCGCGGTGCTGTTGCTAGGCGCGAGCACCAGCACCCCGCCGGCGTACGCCGTCACCGACAACGACAACGGGACCGTCACCCCTGACGATCCGCCGCTTCGCCGACCCCGGCACCCGCGCGGGGGTCGATCGAGAACTCGCGCAGCTTAGCGTCCGCGCCCGAGTCGTCCCCATCCGGCAAGACTGCCCAGCCGCGCTGAACATGCCATCGCGCTACACGCAGCCGGCGACCCAGCCATGGTCGGAATACCCTGTCGAACACAGCCCGGTCGGCGAGTGGACCGTCGGAATCATCCCCAGCCGCATCCCGCCCGGCCACACGCTGGTCTTCGCGGTACGGCAACAGAGCAACGGCTGGATGATGGCCGACGCCATCGTCCGCGGACACGGACCGAGCTGCACGCGCCCCACGTTCATGTGGGGGATCACCCACTGATCTTGGGCGCCGCGCGAGAATCTCCGCGGTCGGAGCGTGCAACTCGTGACCCGCGCGAACTGCCGCTCTGTCGCCGACACGGGTCTGGTCGACGCGCTGCCGCTCTTGGTATCCGCCAGGCCGAAGCGGAACTCACATCGCCGGCGGCGTGAAGCTCGACGCGACCTGGTCCTTCGTGAAACCGGCACTGAGCTCCTGGATGCTGGACGAGCACTTCTGGCGCGAGGCGCAGGGCCGGCTCGGCCTGTCTCTGGCCTCAACTTCCGAGGCGTCTACCTAGGAGACTGGTGTTTTTCGGGTTGAGCCGGTCGGGCTCTGTCCGAGTCTCAAGTCATGCTTGAGGGTATGAGCCTTGGATTGACTCCGACGCGCGGATGTGTTCACGACGACGAGTTTCTGCGAGGGAAGGGTCGCGGCCGACTCGATCTACGGACTGTTGCACCGTGAGTGTTTTCAGCTGTTCCCTGACGAGCTATTCGCGGATCTGTTTTGCGATGTCGGGCGGCGGTGTGTGCCGCCGATGATCGTCGCGGTGGTGATGGTGTTGCAGCGGATCGAGGGGTGCTCTGATCGTGAAGCTGTCGATCGGTTTACGTATGACGCGAGGTGGAAGTACGCGGCCGGCGGTTTGGGGTTTGACTATCCAGGGTTCGCGCACACGGTGCTGGTCGACATGCGCGCCAGGCTTGCCGCCTCCGAGCGTCCGGACCGGATTTTCGAGGTCGTGCTGGAGATGGGCCGGCGGGCTGGGCTGGTCGGCCGCCGGCGGGTGCTGGACTCCACCGCGCTCTATGACGCGGTCGCGACGATGGACACGGTCACGTTGATCCGCTCGGCGATCCGCGGGGTGCTCGCCGCGTGCGACTCTGAGCTGGAGGCCGAGTTGCGGGGCGTGCTGGCGCGCGATGACGATTACGCGAGCGCGGGAAAGCCGGTCTGTGATTACGAGGACCCCCGAGCGCGGGAGGTGTTGATCGACGCGCTCGCCAAGGACGCCCACGCGATCCTCGGCGCGTTGGACGGCCGAGAGGTCCCGAGCGCTGTTGAGCAGGCCGCCGCAGTGCTCGCGGTGGTTGTCGGGCAGGACCTCGACGCGGACGCGGATGGCGTGTTCCGGATCGCGAGAAAGGTCGCGAAGGATCGGATGATCTCGACGGTCGACCCGGATGCCCGGCATGGCCGCAAGACCAGTTCTCGCGGGTTTGACGGCTATAAGGGGCATGTTGCGCTGGACCCGGGCAGCGAGTTCATCACCGCCGCGACGGTCACCGCCGGGAACGCAGGAGAGGGCCAGGAGGTCACCGGGCTGCTCGCCGAGGACCTCGCAGAAGCCGACGACCCAGCCGGCGAGGACGAGCCGGCCGCGTCGGGAACGGCAACCGAGCCGCTGTCGGTCTACGGCGATTCTGCGTACGGCACCGGGAGCGTCCTGGACACGCTTGAGAACGTCGGCGCGAACATCCTGTGCAAGGTCAAGGCGCCGGTCGCGCCTGCCGGAAGGTTCACCAAAGACGACTTCCGGATCGACATGGAGCTCGGCACGGTCGTGTGCCCCGCGGGGCGGACCGCCTGGCTGCGCGAGGTCAAGGGCGGGCAGGTCGCCCGCTTCGGCAGCGCCTGCCAGTCATGCCCGCTGTTTGCGCAGTGCACCACCGGATCGACCGGCCGGACGATCGGCCTGGGCCCGCACGAGCAGCACATCGCTCGCGGACGCGAACGCCAAACCGATCCGGTGTGGCAGGCCGACTACACAGCGACCCGCCCGAAGATCGAGCGGAAGATCGGTCATCTGATGCGACGCCGACACGGCGGACGCCGTGCCCGTGTCCGCGGTCGCACAAAGGTGAACGCCGACTTCAATCTCCTCGCAGCCGCAGTCAACCTCGCACGCCTCGCAACCCTCGGTGTCACCAGCCACAACGGGCAGATCGCCGCGACCGCCTGAGACGCTCACCGGCCCGAAAAGCCGGGTCCAAAACGACACTCACCGTGCCACACCGCGACGAACGCAAGCCGCCACCGGGCGCGGCACGGCGCCGACCATCAGCCGTTGCGTCGCAGCCACCCCACGACCCGCCGTCCCAGAACGGCTCGATCCGCCCGAAACGGCCGATTCACACCAGCCTCCTAGGCAGACCGGCGGGCGGACCCTTCGCGCGCAGCGGGGCCGCGGTTTTGGCGAATTGCGGGAGCTGACGGAGTACCTCGCTCACACCTGCTTCCCTGAGATCGCGGTACCTCGGGCGACAGCCGACCTGGTCGATGTCGCGGCAACGGCGGCGCCCGGCTTCGCTCGGCCGGGCGGTCGCCGGCCGAGGCGGCGGCGCGTCAGGACGCGTTCTGGGAGATGCACGACGCGCTGTTCGCCGACCAGGGCCGGCTTGAGGGCCCGCACCTGTGGACACGCGCCGAGCGCCTGGGTCTGGACGTCGAGCGCTTCGAGGCCGACAGACGCTCGGACGCGGTGCGTGACCGCGTCCGAGACAACTTCCGGGGGTGAGGCAGGGGTGGCGACGACGCCGACGCTCTTCGCGGCGGGCGAGCGGCACACAAGCCCGCTCGACCTCTCCGCTCTCGAGCGCCTGATTCAGCAGCCCTCGTAGGCCAGCTCGCCGGCCCCCGCCGTCGCCGCGGCCGCGCGCTTCTCGGATTGCACGACCACCGCGGCGACCACGATCGCGGCGGCGACGAGGCCGGCGGCGATCAGGAACGCCAGGTGGTACCCGCTGGTCAGCGCCTGCGCGTGCGCTGTGCCGGCGTGCGCCAGGTGGTTGCTGCGCGAGGTGGACACCGTCGCCAGGACCGCCAGGCCCAGCGCCCCGCCGACCTGCGCGGCGGTGTTGACCAGGCCCGAGGCCAGGCCGGCGTCGCTCGGCGTCGCGCCCGACATCGCCAGCCCCATCAGGGCGGGGAAGCAGAGGCCCACGCCGGTGCCGGTCAGCAGCAGCGCCGGCAGAACGTCGCGCACGTAGGAGCCGTCGACCGGCGTCTGGGCGAACAGCACCATGCCGGCGACCATCAGGCCCAGCCCCGGGAACTGCATCGTGCGGGCGCCGAACCGCTGGATCAGCTTCTCCGAGTAGCGCAGCGACAGGGTGCCCATCACGATCGTCACCGGCAGGAACGCCAGGCCGATTTGCAGCGCGTCGTAGCCGAGCACCCGCTGCAGGTAGAGCGAGCCGAGGAAGAACATCCCGAACATCCCGGCCACGGTCAGCACCTGGATGAGGTTCGCGCCGGTCACGTCGCGCGAGCGGAAGATCCGTAGCGGCATCAGCGGCGTGGCGGCCTTCACCTCGCGAGCAACGAATGCGGCCAGCAGGGCGATCGAGACGGCGCCGAGGGTGAGCGTCGTCGACGCGCCCCAGCCGTCCTCGGCCGCGGGCTTGACGATCGTGTAGACGCCGACCATCAGCGCGCCCGTGATGAGCGCGGCGCCTGGCAGGTCGGCGCCCTTGCTCAGGCCGATGCCCTTGTCGGCGGTCAGCAGCCGGCGGCCGCTTATCGTCGTCGCGATGCCGATCGGGATGTTGATGAAGAAGATCCAGTGCCAGTCGATGGCCTGGGTGACCAGTCCGCCGGCAAGCAGGCCGACAGAGCCGCCCGCCGAGGCGACGAACGCGTAGACGCCGATCGCTTTCGCCTGCTCCGGGGGCTCCGGGAATATCGTCACGATCATGCCGAGGATGACGGCCGAGGTCATCGCGCCGCCGATGCCCTGCACGAATCGCGCCGCGACCAGCCACACCTCGCTCTGCGCGAGGCCGCACAGCGCCGAGGCGCCGGTGAACAGCGCGAGCCCGGCCAGGAAGATGGTCCGGCGACCAAGCAGGTCACCCAGGCGCCCGGCGAGGAGCAGCAGCCCGCCGAACGAGATCAGGTACCCGTTGACGACCCAAGCGAGGCTGGACGTTGAGAACCCGAGGTCGTTCTGGATGGACGGAAGAGCGACGTTCACGACGGTGACGTCGAGCACGATCATCAGCATCCCCATGCAGAGGACGTAGAGAGCGATCCAGCGGGAACGGTCGGCGGTCATGTCGGTCCTTTCCTTCGGCATTTGAACTTTCAGACCGGAGTCGGAGCCAGACCTCAGCGCTCGACATGTCGAGAAAGAGAAATCGGCTCCGATCTCACCTCGAACCCCCGAAAGGAGCGACGTCGTGAAGTACATGCTGCTGATCCACCACAACCCCAACTTCATGGACGACCCACCGGAGCCGATGGACCAGATCGGGGCCGAGGTCGGGCGCCTGATCGACGAGCTGACGGCCTCGGGCGAATGGGTCGGAGGCGAAGGCCTAGCCGACGTCTCGCAGTCGAAGGTCGTGCGCGTGCGCGGCGGCGTCCCGGCCGTGACCGACGGGCCCTACCTCGAGGCCAAGGAGCATCTGGCCGGCTACTGCATGATCGACTGCGACTCGCTGGACCGCGCGCTCGAGGTCGCGGCGATGTGGCCTGACGCGCGCTGGATGGGAATCGAGGTGCGGCCGGTGATGACCCCCGGCGGAGAGGAGATGTGAGCATCGAGGAGCAGCTGCGCGGGCTGGCGCCGCGCGTCCTCGGGACGCTCGTCCGCCGCTACGGAAGGTTCGACGCGTGCGAGGACGCCGTGCAGGAGGCGATCCTCGACGCGGCGCTGCAATGGCCGCGCGACAGCGTGCCGGCCAATCCGCGCGGCTGGCTCCTCACCGCCGCGCAGCGGCGTCTGATCGACGAGCTGCGCAGCGAGAGAGCACGACGCCGCCGCGAGGAGGGCCTGGCGCGCGAGCCGCCGCCGGGCGAGGCGGCCGACGAGGACGACACGCTGGAGCTCCTCTTCATGTGCTCCCACGAATCGCTGACGCCCGCCTCACAGGTCGCGCTGACGCTGCGCGCCGTCGGCGGCCTGACCACCGCAGAGATCGCGAGTGCGTTCCTGGTTCCGGAGAGCACGATGGCGCAGCGCATCAGCCGGGCGAAGGCGACGATCCGCGCCGCGGGCGCTCGGTTCGCGCCTCCCGCACCCGAGGCGCTGCCCGTCGTCCTCCACGTCCTCTACCTCATCTTCAACGAGGGCTACATGGCGAGCTCCGGCGCGCACGTGGCCCGCGTCGAGCTGAGCGCCGAGGCAATCCGCCTGACGCGCGAGGTCCACCGCCGGCTCCCGGACGACGGCGAGGTGGCGGGGCTGCTTGCGCTGATGCTCCTGACCGACGCCCGCCGCCCGGCGCGCGCCCGCGCGGACGGAAGCCTCGTCCCGCTGGCCGAACAGGACCGCTCGCTGTGGGACCGCGCCAAAATCGCCGAGGGCGTCGCGCTGGTCGAGGAGTCGCTGGCAAGCAAGCCGGGAGGCCCCTACCAGCTTCAGGCCGCGATCGCCGCGATCCACGACGAGGCGCAAAGCGCCCGGGAGACCGACTGGCGGCAGATCCTTGCCGTCTACGAGGTCCTCGAGCGCGTCTCGCCGGGGCCGATGGTCACGCTCAACCGAGCCGTCGCGGTCGCGATGGTCCACAGTCCGCGCGCGGGACTGGAGTTGCTGGAGACGCTCGACGAGCCGCTGCGCGACCACCACCGTCTGGCGGCCGTGCGCGCCCATCTCCTCGAAATGGCCGGCGACGAGGTCGGCGCCCGCGCGGCCTACGAGCGCGCCGCTCGCCTCACCACGAGCATTCCGGAGCGACGCTATCTCGAGGCGCGAATGGCTGCTCTGTAGCGGTTCGGATCCGAAGACAAAGCGAAGTGACCCCGCCGACCGAAGGGCGGGGCCAGAAGGGATAACCACATATGTCTGACGCCGTGAAGCGCGTCTCCGCGGAGATCTCGGGAAGCGAGATCTCCGGTTCGCGCGACTTTCAGGCAGACTCCGCTTTGGCGTCAGGACGCGCATCCGGTAACCAGCTGGGCCGGCCCCGCTTCGCGCGGAAACCGCTCAGCTTCCTTCTGTGGTCGTGATGGATTCCGCTGGCGCTGGTTCTGCGACCGAGTGGGAGCTGATGTGGCCGGTCGGCGATTCATCGGTTCGAGCACTTGGCCTATCGTGGGGGCCTGGTACCGAGGCCGTGGAGCAGGAGCTCGATTTGGCGTGCGGCGATCCGGTCCCAGTTGCTGGCGGGCTTTGCGACGAGCGCCGGCTCGGTCCCGGCCAGGGACGGGAGAGAAGTCGGAGCCAGCGACGTGGCCACGTCGCTGCCCTCGGCTCAGGCTGCCGCATTGTCGCTCACGCGGCCGTGACAGAACGAGTGCCGCTTCGAAAGCTGGCCGGCGCGAAGCGGCAGCGCGGAGCGGATTCAGGTCGCCCCAGGTTGCGGCCGGTAATTCGCCGAAGCGGGGTGCGCGAAACACAGTGGGACTGGCCTCGGTCGTCAGGGCGATGGTCTGGCTGGTCGCGAGATGTCGCGCTCGCCGGAGGGCCCGGACTACTGGTCAGGCTCAACGGGCTCGCCGCGGCGTTCCTGCAGCCATTCGGCAAACATGAACTCCACGCTCTCGACGAGTGCGAACACTAGCGACGCGCCGAACGCCGCGCCAAACCACGCCCATGCGCCACTGAGCAGTTCGGCAATCCCGCGGGCGGTGGCGATCGCGAGCACGATCGAAATGAACGCAAGTGCGGTGCCGAGCAGGACCACGTCGTTAGAGCCCTTCTGCAGGGGGGATCGAAATCCACCGGTGGCCAGCCCCTCCAAGCCGCCAAATGCGACGACGGCGCCGAGGCCGAAGACGACCAAGTCGCCAAATCGCGGGGTTCCGCGACCGAGTTCAACGGCGCCGAAGCTCGCCGTGATCGTCACCGAATACCCAAACGCGGTGGCGTTTCCGCCCAGCGACTGCCCCAGACCGGAGACCAATCGCTCGCGCACGCCCTGCGGTCGCGGCGACCGACTCACGCCTGGCGCGTCGTTGTTGGCCATCGCACAACGATTCAACGCACACGATCAAACTCCCCCGCAAAGCTCCCAGCAACCAATGACGAACTGCCCAACCTGTGGACTCGGAGGTGAGCACCTCTTGCCTATGCAGTCACGGAAGGGCCCGCCGTCGGCTACGGCCGCGCTTCTGGCGACAAGCAGGTCGATCGTCACCGCGGCCGCGGCACCCGCTTTCCTGACGACGAGCAAATCACGGCCGGTCCCGGCCGAGCCGCTCCAGCCGTTCCAGACCAGCAGCGGTGGACCGTCGGATCCGGTCGACCAAGAGTGTTGCAAACAGCCCGTCTCAGTCGTCTGGCGCGAACTGGCCAGACCGGCCCGTGGCTTGCGAGCAGCACCGCCGCCCGCGTCGGCGCTGTCTGCTGCAAGGCCCTGGCGAAGCAAAGAGTTCGAGCGGGCGCTGGTCACCTGCGTCTGGCGGCGAGGCGGGCTTGTCTGACTTCATCGCAGGGAGCCCGGCGCGGAGTCAAAGGCCTCGTCCCCACCGATGCCCTGAGGCGTTCAGCGTATGAGCTACCCGGGTGACGCTTCGAACGTCACGGTCGTTCCCACCGCGCACTGCACGAAGGCCTCTGGCATCGCCCGGGCGATCGCGTGGACCGCCCTCCAGCCCGAGCAGTGCGCGGGCAGTACGCGACCGACGCGGGCGGCACGCAACGCGTCGACCGTTGGCTCGATGCGCGCTTCGAACAATCCACCGGTGAGATGAAGGCCGCCAAGAAGACCAGCGATGCGGGCCTCGCCGGTCAGACGTTGAGCGTGAAACAACACGTTGATCGCGCCCGCGTGCGAACAGCCCGAGAGGATCACCAAGCCGCGGTCGCGCACGTTGACGACGAGTGCTTGGTCATCCCAGATCATCGGATCGGGCTGCCAGCCATCCCCGTCCCGCGCCTCGTGGATCGGAAAGCCACTTTCGAACTCGGTGACCCGCTTGACCTGTCCGGAAACCAGAATGGCGCCATCGAGCAGGAGGCTGTGCGCGCGCTCCTCGACCACGTCCAGCCCCTCCGCCTCAAGATCGTGACGGCTCGGCGGCGGCAGTCGCAGCTCGCCGCCCGAGGGAAAGGCGATTCTTCGTTCGCGCCAAGCATCGGGGTGAATCACCAGCGGCAACCGCCAACGCCCCCGACGGCGGATCAGCCCCTCGAGACCGCCGTGATGATCGGCGTGCCCATGCGAGATGACAATCGCACGCAAGTCACCCACCGGCACCTGAAGCACGTCGAGGTTGCGGGCCACCGCGTCCGGCGTGAGGCCGGCGTCGTAGAGCACAGTGCTCTTTTCGCCGCCCCGCTCGACGCTGACCAACGCGGAGAAACCATGCTCAGCGACCAACTGCTCAGCCGCGCCGAAGTCCCGCGCCTGGTAGCGAACCACGCCCTCCTCGCCGGCCATCAGCACGTCAAGGAAGTTGTCGATCACGACCGTCACCTCGACGCGATCAACCAGAGCAAGCACGCGCCGATCCTACGCCAGCAACCCGGCCGCGCCAACGCAATCAGAACCGGAAAGCGGCCACCGATTCAGACGCCTGCTGCGCCGCATCGCGGACGGGCGGGCGAGGCTGTTCCGGAGCACTGCCCTGGAACGAACTCGACAGCCTCGCTCGTCGCCGGCGGGGTGCTGAGTTGATCGAGTGGGGGCAGTCAGCGCGAAGCCGCTGCTCTTGACCAACTGCAGCAGCACGGAGCGTCGTCGGCCGGGTCCTGCTTCCGTTGAGCGTCGAGCATCTCGCGATCCGCGCCGCCGGACGCCCTTTGCGCGGCACGGAGGGCGCTGCGCCCGCAGCTTGCGGGCCGTCCGCCTCGGGCGCCTCCTGTCCCCCGCTGGCCGCGCGAGGCGGGTGGGCAACCAGATCCGGTGGTCGGCCCGTGCGGTGAGGAGAGCAGGTCTCACCGGCTGGATGCCGTGACGAGCGCGGCGCTGCGAACAGCTTGGCGTTTCATGCGTAGCTGAACTGCTCGTACCAGTCCGGTCGCCCTTCGGGGGTGAGGTCGAAGAGGTTCCACAGGGGCTCGAGCGTGCCGACGTGCCGTGGATCCTGCCCGTCGTCGCTCGCCGCGTAGAGCAGCTCCGAGCCCCAGAAGTGGCGGATCCCGTCTCGGTCGCGGCGGAACACGTTCAGCATCGGCCGCTGAATCCCGTCCGCCGTCTCGCCGTGGTAGTCCCGGTTGTACGAGTTGTTGGCCGACGAAAGGACCCGCAGGTGCCGCCAGCCGCGCTCATTCACGAAGGTGACAACACGTGAAACCGGGGCGTTGGCGACGACCGCGAGGTTGAGATGCTGGCCTGCGTGCTCGGCCGCTCCGTCGAGCTGGTCGAGCAGAGCAGTGCACGACGGGCACGGGCCTTCCGCGAGCGGCAACAGAGCGGTCTGGCCGGACGCGGGGCCCGGCGAATCGTCGTCTGGGTCGCGCGGGAACATGAAGTTGTAGACCACGAGCGCGTCCTTGCCTGGAGCGAACAGCTCAGACAGCCGCACGTCAATCGGCGTTCCGTCAGCCCCAGCCCCCTGAAAGACGTAGTCGCGCGGCACCCGCCCGCCCGGCGGCAATTCCCGCCTCGCAGCCGCAACCGCCTCCATCTTGCGCCGCAAGTCGACCTCCTGCGCGAGCAGGCGATCGCGCGCAGCCCGGTACTCCGATGACTCGCCTGGAAACTTGAGTTGCACAGTCCTCCTCTCGCCCCGACGCCCTTTGTCGGCGGTCGGGTCGGCTGGCAAATAGACCGGCCGAGGGCCCGGAATTCATCGATCGCATCCCGATGATCCTCGCGAGCTCAGACCGGTCGCCCCGGTATCCGCGCTTAGCAGGGCGCTGCTGCCGGCGGCAGAAATGCTCGTCATTGAACGAAAGCGGCGCCCTGCCTGCGCTGCTGGATCCGGCGGGATGGAGCAGCCCGATCGCCCGTCGGAAGGTAGCGTGAAACTTCCCCGTCTTCGTGGCAGCGGCAGTCTGACTCGCTAGGCGTCCTGGCTGTCGCGTTTAGCCCAGGAGTGTTCGCGATCTGCGCGGTCGATCGCTCGGGGGGGGCCCGCGCGTCAAGCCTCGAGGACGCTCACGTCACCTGTCAGCCCGCGGGCCGCATCCGCGCTTGACAGGGGCCGATCCTGGCGGGAGGATGCTTTCGCGCCCAGTGGGCGCTTTGCGAGTCCGGAGGGGCTTTCACCACTAGATGACCGGTGTTCTGTATCGGTTGGGGAAGTTGTGCGTCCGGCGGCGATTTGTCGTGTTCGGAATCTGGCTGGTGGTCGCGATCGGGCTGGTCGCTGTGTCGCACCAGATGGGCGACAACACCAATAACAACCTGTCGCTGCCTGGGACTGGCAGCCAGCTGGCGACCGACGCGCTCGCCGGGCCGTTCGCGGCTCAGTCC
This sequence comes from uncultured Solirubrobacterales bacterium, assembly GCA_963810015.1. Classification (GTDB taxonomy): domain Bacteria; phylum Actinomycetota; class Thermoleophilia; order Solirubrobacterales; family Solirubrobacteraceae; genus Palsa-465. Next base: position 22,966 of record CAWEMC010000015.1, on the reverse strand, counting down.
AACGGCTCAAGTCCGATCGTCATCCACACCAAGAGCGGCAAGCTGACCGACTCCAAGTACGCCAGCGCGATCAACACGGCGTCGTCGGACGTGGCAAAGGCCGCCAATGTGGAATCGGCGGTCAACCCGCTCACTTCGCAGGGGGCGTCCCAGCTCAGTAAGAACCAGATGACGGGCTACATCTCGGTGACGACGAAGGTCAATCCGGGCTCTTTGTCCACACAGCAGGCGCAGGACATCATCGACGCGGCTTCTGGCCCGCTCAAAGCAGCCGGGCTCGAGGTGCAGACCGGCGGCCAGCTCGGACAGAAGGTGTCAACGCCGTCGACGGAGTCCAGCGAGCTGATCGGGATCATCGCGGCGATGGTGATCCTCGCGTTCACGTTCGGAACGCTGGTGGCGATGGCGCTGCCGATTATCACGGCGATCTTCGCGCTCGCTTCGACGCTCGCGATCATTCGGATGCTCGGTCACGTCGTGTCGGTGCCGACGGTGGCGCCGACGCTGGCGACGATGATCGGGCTCGGGGTCGGGATCGACTACGCCCTGTTCATCGTCACGCGCCATTTCCGCGGCATGAAGGACGGCCTGGACATCGACGAGTCGATCGCTCGCGCGGCCGCGACCTCCGGCGGCGCGGTCTTCTTCGCCGGCTCGACGGTCACGATCGCGCTCGTCTCACTTGCCGTCGCGGGGATCCCGCTCGTGACGACGATGGGGTTGATGGCCGCGATCGCGGTCGTGGTCGCGGTGCTCGGCGCGCTGACACTGCTGCCGGCTGTACTGGCGATCATCGGACCGCATATCAACTCGCTGCGCGTGCGGGACCGCCACCCAGAGTCACACCCCTCAGAGGGCGGCCTCTGGGCCAAGTGGGCGCACGAGATCGCCTCCCACCCGTGGGTTGCCGGCATCGCCGCGCTCGCGATCCTGATCCCACTGATGATCCCACTGCTGTCGCTGACTCTCGGCCAGCAGGACACCGGCGCGCTCTCGACTTCGACCACCGCACGCCAGGCCTACGACCAGATCAGCCAGAACTTCGGGCAGGGCGTCAACGGCCCGCTGCTGATCGCGGTCAAGCTGGGCTCGCCCGCGCAGTCGACATCGGATTCGCGCCTCGCGACGCTCCAAAAGGACGTCAAAGCCGTGGCGGGGGTCGCGGCGGTGACGCCGGTCGTGCTTGACAAGGCCGGGACGACCGCGTTCTTCAACGCGATTGCGACCACGGCGCCGTCTGACAACAAGACCGCGGCTCTCGTCTCCAAGCTCAGGGACACGACGATTCCCCAGGCCGAGAAGGGGACCAATATGAAGGCCTACGTCGGCGGGCAGACCGCCGCGTACGTGGACCTCGCATCGAAGATCTCGAGCAAGCTGCCGCTCCAGATCGCGGTCGTGATCGTGCTCGCGTTCCTGCTGTTGATGCTCGCCTTCCGGACGGTCGTGGTCCCAGCCCAGGCGGCGCTGATGAACCTGTTCTCGATCGCCGCCTCCTACGGGGTGCTGGTCGCGATTTTCCAGTACGGCTGGGCGATCGGCATCCTCGGTCACAGTGACCCTGTCCCGATCGTCTCCTACGTGCCCCTGTTCATGTTCGCGATCTTGTTCGGTCTTTCGATGGACTACGAGGTGTTCCTGGTCAGCCAGATCGAGGAGCACGTCCACGAGGGCGAGGACAACAAGAGCTCGGTTGTGCACGGACTCGTGACGAGCGCGCGGGTGATCACCGCGGCCGCGACGATCATGGTGTTCGTGTTCGGTAGCTTCATTCTTAACGGGAATCCGACCGTGCAGCAGTTCGGGGTCGGCCTCGCAGTCGCCGTGCTGATCGATGCGACTGTCGTGCGCTGCCTGCTCGTGCCGGCGCTGATGACCCTGATGGGAAAGGTCAACTGGTACCTCCCCCACTGGATCGACAGAATCCTTCCGCACCTCAGCATCGAAGGCGCCGAGTTCTTCGAGCGGCGAGACACGGCAGCCGCGAGCAACCCCGAGCCGGCGGCAGCAGGCGTGACCGCGGAGCCCTGACAGCCAACACGCGTAGCCACCACAATCGACCACGATGTCGATCACAGCGGCGCGCACGGACACGATCGGGACGGTCAGCTCAGCCCGCGCCAACCGACAGGAGAGTGAGGTGAAGGCCAGCCAGCGGCTGCACGAGCAGGACAGAGTCTGTGGCTCGACAACATCATGCGCGAGATGCTCGATTCCGACTAAACCAGCTGATAGCACCGAGAGAGGCGCGACAGTCTCACGCCCGGCGCACCCGCCTCGGCGATTAGATCCCAGTCCTATCCAGAGTGCATGAGGCCTCGCGAGCGGTTTCGGCACCGTGGTGACGGTCGCCGAGCGAGATGCGAACGGCATCGTGGTGAACCTCGGACTTAGCTCATCGGCACCGAGGCACGGCCATGCGGCTGAGACTGCTGTCACTGTCATCGTCTCTGGATCTGGGCGGTGACGTCCGACCCGACCGGTAAGTCCTCGGGCTGGCGGCGGGCTGACTCTCGACTGCTGCGTCGTCTCCGTGGACTGACTAGCAAACCTCCTGTCGCCCGTCGCCGCCCGAGGATCGCCGGCGTGACTTGATAGAAGCGCGGCTTTCGCCTTGCGTGACAGTTGTCCGCCGGAGATCCGCTTCATTCGGCGTCAACCAAACGAAGGGACGGTCAGATGATCGTGATCGGGGCGGACACGCACAAGGGCTCGCACGCGCTGGCGGCCGTCGATGAGGGCACCGGCCGGGTTCGCGGTAGCCGGGAGATCAAGGCCGACGATGCGGGGCATCTGGCCGCGGTCCGGTGGGCGCGGGGCTTGGATGAGGAGCGGGTGTGGGCGATCGAGGACTGCCGGCACGTCTCGCGGCGTTTGGAGCAGGCGTTGTTGGCCGCCGGCGAGCGGGTCGTGAGGGTCGCGCCGCATCGGATGGGCGCCTCCCGCAAGGGCGAGCGCGAGCCGGGCAAGTCCGATCAGATCGATGCGCTCGCGGTCGCCAGAGCGGTCGTCAAGGATGGGGTCGAGCGGTTCCCGGTCGCGTATCTGAACGAGCAGGCGATGGAGATCCGCCTGCTGGCGGATCATCGCCAGGATCTGATCGCCGAGCGGACCCGCACCGTGAGCCGGTTGCGCTGGCATCTGCTTGACCTGTGCCCCGAGCTCGAGCGCTCGATCAAACGCGGGGCGCTCAACCAGTCGCGCGTGCTTGATCGGGTCGACCGCGCGTTGCGCAAGCTGCCGGCCGGCGCGCGAGGCAGGATCGCCCGCGAGCAGATCTCCCAGATCCGCGGGCTGAACCGGCAGGTCTGCCAGCTCCAGGCAGAGCTGGCAGAGCTCGTCAAGGCTCACCGCCCGCAGCTGTTGGCCGAGCAAGGCTGCGGCGCGCTGGTCGCGGCGATGCTGATCGGCCACACCGCCGGCGTCAAGCAGTTCCGCAAGCGCTCAAGCTTCGGGTTGCAGACCGGGACCGCGCCGATCCCCTGCTCCTCAGGCCAGCGCACCCAGCACCGGCTCAACCGCGGCGGGGACCGCCAGCTCAATCACGCGCTGCACATCGTCGCGATCACCCGAGCCCAACGCGACCCGGCGACCAAGGCCTACCTGGCGCGCAAAGAAGCCGAAGGCAAGACCACCAAAGGCGCGATCCGGTCCCTCAAGCGCCACCTCGCCCGCCGCTTCTACCAGCTCCTCGCAGAACCGCCCGCCAACCAGCCACAAACCGATAGCGGCAAACCGACCGCGGAGCCCGAGCCACCGGCGATCCCCGAACGTCCCCGCCCGCAGCGAGAGGTCGTGCAGATCAGCACAGCGCCCAACCCGATGGCCTGCATCAGCTAGAGCGGGCCGTTCTCCCGCCCGCTCCCGGCCGCGGTGCCCGCTCACCGCCGACTTCCCCTGCCGCAATCGGCGTGATCCTCGCTGATACCGCCCGAACCGACCTCGACCAACGCGTCCTAAGCCCTTCTGCGGTCCTCAACGAGCGACCCGCGACCGTCAGCACCCCCGATCCGGACCGATCCCAACCTCTCGCAAGCCATCCATCCGCTCCCCAGCGAACCAATCACAAACACGCAAATAGCGACTCAGGCTTGACATAGAAGCGAGGATTGTCGCCGAGGCGGCACTCTTGCCGTGACTGCCGCTCGCCGCCGTATCCAGAAGCCGCCAAGGTTGCCGCCCGGAATGGCTGCAGTGAGACAAAAGCAGGGGCAAACCGCCTGACGGCGTTTGCCCTCCTCCTCGCCAGCTCCGAGACCGGCGGCGTCGTCGACCCGCCGGTGGTCGTGATGGTCGGTCCGAAACACCCGCTTTCGTTCGGCGGCGTGCATGAGCAACCGCGTGCGGCGCGATGGAGCCATGGGCCCCGCTTTCGCGCGGCGAGAGGTCTCTCGGCCAAGATCGGCCGAGACCTGCTACTCGCCAGTAGGAGGGAAGCTGGCTCGGACCGGACACGGTCCAGCATGCATAGGCCGTGCGTGAGTAGCGTCGGAATCGGTAACGTCGCCTCCGTTGTCGTAATTGCTTCATACGGGAGCCGGGATGGCACGATCGCTTCGAACCTCTGACGTCAGAAAATCCGCACGAGCGCAAAGGCGACAGAAAGGCGTCAAGTGTCGAGCGCGAATAGCGCCCAGCGCCCGGGGACGCCCTTGAGTTCGTGCGAGCCTCGCTCGTTGAACGTAAACGGGCCGCCCACGACGGTGCCGGCCACGATCGCCGAGACGAGCACCTCGCCCGGCCCGGCGAGTGCGCTTACTCGCGACGCGACGTGGACCGCGATGCCACCGACATCATCGTCGATCAGCTCACATTCGCCGGTGTGCAGACCGACGCGGATCTCGACGCCAAGCTCGCGCGCGACACCGGTGACCGCGCGCGCGCACCGCAAAGCGCGCGACGGTGGCCCATCGAACACCGCCAGGAAACCGTCGCCGAGCGTCTTGACCTCGCGGCCACCGAAGAACGAGATCTCCCTGCGCAGCGCCTCGTCGTGCTGAGCGAGCAGATCGCGCCAGCGCCGATCGCCGAGCTCTGACGCGCGCGCCGTTGAAGCGACGATGTCGGTGAACATCAGCGTCAGCAGCGCTCGCGTGACCTCGCGACTCGAGTGCCGGCCGGTGAGGAAGTTTTCGATCTCGTCGATGATCGCATCGCTGTCTCCGACAAACGGAAGCGAGTCGATCCCGTCCAATTCGACATACCGCGCGCCAGGAATATGGTCGGCCAAATACCGCGAATGGCGCACATCCCACACCAGCTCCCCAGGACGGTGCATGATCAACGTCGGCACCCCGACGCGGGGCAGCACCTCGCGTACGTCGAGATCGGCCGCGACCCTCCACCTCGCCCGTGCCTGGCCGGGGCTCGCGGCCAGCCGCTCCAGACGCGCGAACCATTCCGCCAACGACGGATCGTCGGCCATCGACGGCGCGTGTCGCGCGATCGCCGAGCTCCGGGCCTCGCCACGACCGGCGATGTTGCGCTCTGCGAGCGCGGCACGCTGCTCGCGGGTCATCGCCCAGTGATAGTCCGAAGCCCACGATGAGCGCGCGACCGACGCGTACATGACCAGCGCCTGGACTCGCTCCGGGTGCTCGACCGCGAGCAGCACCCCGACCGGACCGCCCAAGCCGAAGGTCATCACCGCCGCTCGGTCACTCCCGGCGGCATCGAGCACCGCGAGCACATCCGCAACGTCCTGTTCGACCGTGTACTGCCCATCGCTATCAGACAGACCCGAGCCACGGCGGTCAAACAGGATCACGCGAGCAAACGCGCCGAGTCGTTCGAGATACCGCCGGAGCGCCGGCAACTGCCACAGATGCTCGACATTTGAGACCCAGGACAGCACGCACACGAGGTCGACCTCGCCCTCCCCAACCACCTGATAGGCAATGCTCGCGTCGCCACTACGCGCGTACCGTGTCGCGGGTGCCATGATCACAACCCCCCGCGGACACTACTTCACGCCCTATACCTCAGACCTAGAATCCGCAAACCGCACACCAGGGATGGTCGACCCTCCTGGTTCTGACCACCAGACCCGCCTGGCGCGCCGATGAGCCGCGGGCGCCAAGCCGATCGCGATCGTGCCCAGTTCCGCGGCCGGCGTCCTCGACCGCCAGCAGCACACCCAGCACCAGCCATTGGCTCCCCAACGACTTGCGCCCAACGACCAAAACAGCGGCTGGCCACCGGCCGCGGAGTCGACGGCTGCCGCGGCCTGATCTCGAGTGTCGCGACGCCAGCGAACGCACGATCGCCTACCCGCCCCGGGTCCGCGCGGCACGATCGCCTAAGGCGACCAGGCAGTCGCCAGCCCATTGACCAGCGCACGAGGGCTCTGCCGTGAATCCACTCGTGAGCACGATCGCCCCTCTGGCCCAGAGGCGCGAGCCCGACCGCGTGATCGCTTTCATCACCGACGGGAACGAAAACTGACGAGTCGTTCGGCGACATGTCAATCCGGCCGCGACCACGCCCCGGGCTCGCGTGCGAAATCGGCCCAACAGAGAACGGCGCCGGAGCCGCCCTGTGTGATCGGCAGGCGCCTGCGGACTGACGCGACCGGCCCGTTCGATGCGGCTCGAAGCTGGATGCCGCCGCGCGTCGCCTATTTCGCCTGCGGCAGACCCTGGGAGACCTCGCCGAACAGCGCCATCTGCTGTGCGAGGGCATCGCCGCCAGAGGCGCTCACCACGCCGAGGTTTTCGACAACCGATCCCGCGCGCACAGTCACGCGCTGAAACTCCGGGCTGGACCTGATCGCGTCGAGGGCGGATCGCTCACCGTGCATCATGAAGAACCCAGCGAGATCGCCGCCGTGCGGCTCCAACAGGTAGGCGTCGAACCGCTCGATCTTGCCGTCCTGCTGAAGCTTGCCGTAGTAGGCGACAGTCTCCTGGAAGACCTCCAGCGCGAGCTGCTCGCGCCCCCGAACAACCTGACCCCAGCCAAGGAACAATGCCTCTCCAGCCATCCTTTAACCCCCTAAGACGCGTGACGATGAGCGAGCGATGCTAGCGACTTGGCGACGCTCACCGTAGAGCTTCAGAGCGACCGCCCGACGGATCAGCCGCCTTCCCTGCCGCCGCTCACCGCCCCATCCGACCGACTGGGACCGAAGGCAAGTCGCGGTGGCCCCTGCGATTCGGGTCCGCTACGCCCAATCGACGGGAGCGCATCGCTGGTGGCGGATCGGCCGCGGTCCGCGCGATCGCTTTTCGTCTCTCCTGCTCTGACCCCCGCGATTCGTTTGGCGACTCCTCGATCGCGCCGCTTGTCGGCGCCGGGCGACTGGTTTGCCACGGTTCCGATAGTCGCGTCGACCCCCGTGGCCGTGACCCCCGGCGACCACCGAACTGTGTGCTCCCCACAACCGGCGGCTGCTGACAGACGACCGCCGGCTCGCGGCGCCTGACTTCGCTGACCGGACGCAGCGCAGCCTGGCAGCGTGGCTTCGGAGAATCCACAGAAGCGTGGACCGGAAGCGGCCCCATCACTTCAGAGAACGCGGAGACGTGCGTCGCTGCGGGATCCGGTCGCCAGCTGCGCCGCGAGGGTCGGGGCAGGAGACGGGCGACTCGGGCGAGGCGTTTCGGCGTACTGAGGTGCCTGGACGTCCCGCCTGCGACATCCACAGAACTGCGCCAGCGCAGGACACGGGGCTCGCGCTCGCCAACCTGCGCTTCTCACGGCGCGGATGATGGGCCACGGCTTGGGGCTGGCAGCGCAACACTACGCGGAGCGAGATGGACTCAAAGGAGCAGCGCTCCGCCCTGCCGGCGGCGGTATATCGTGGTGACGGACGGGCTCGACCTGCTCCGCGGCGTCGGCGCCGACGAGGGTTCGCTGCAGCTGGCTGGCGACGGCCTCATCGCGGCCGTCATGCAGCGGGTGGACGGAGCCGCCGAGGTGGCTCGCAAACTCGTGGTCGGCCTCCGGCAGCGAGGCTGGGAGGGGGATGATGAGCTGGCCGAGCAGCTTGAGGCTCATCTCGGCAGCGGACCGGCAGCGATGCTGCGCGCCTTGCCCGTCGATCTCGAGGAGCTGGCCGGCATCCTCGAGGGCGATCCACTCAGCATCGGGGGCCGCATCGATATCACGACCAGTGAGGTCCGGTCGCAGGCGGCGATCGAATACGTCCTGGAGACCGGAGAGGAAGACGAGGACACCAGTGATGATCCCGAGCGGTGGCTGGCGGTCCACGGCGAGGGCTCACGCGAGGGCTACCGGGAGATGGAGCTGTTCATCGCGTCCGTCGAGGATCCCGGCCGGGCCGAGCGCCTGGCTGTCGCGATCAAAGGCCGCGGCGCGTTTCGCCGCTTCAAGGACGAGCTTGCCTGCTGGCCCGGCGAGCTTGAGCGGTGGCACGCACTCTCCGAGGAGCGCCAGCGCGGCCGCGCGCGATCATGGCTCGCGGCGTCCGGCTACCGCGCACTGCCGGTCGACCACCGCGATTCCTGACAACGGGCCATCGGCGTGTTATCAGCCTGAGCGAGGCACATCTTCAGGCCGCGCAGAGCGACGCCGGACACACGCTCGGGCGTGAGGCCGAGGGTGTCCTTCAATCGCTTTTGTTCCATCGGGCATCGCGGGGCCTGCGAGCGCAAAGGGCGACATTCCGCGTCCTGGCCGAGGGCGACCCCGACGTCGACGCCGCGCTCGCTTCCGCGGTGAGCTGCTCGCCGCCGCCGAGGTCGCTGACGCCGCCCCGGCCACCGCTCTCAGACCAGAGGGGCCGGGCTGCTCGGCAGCGCCGCTGCCCAGATTGTCCGAAGGGGGAGAGTCAGCCGGATGGCTCGGTGGTGGCTCCTTTGGTTGGCCGAGCGGGCGTCGAGGACACCTGCCATCGCTGCTCAGATTCGTCCGCTGCAGCAGCCAGCTCGGGGTCGGCTCGCTGCTGGTGCGCCTGAGCGAGCGAGCGTGTCGTGGGCGTCATGCGCAGCGACGCCGGTCGTGCTCAGATGCTCGGTCTCGGTCGGTGGCGCGGACGTGCGGTCACGTCGGGCGGGTCCTCCACTATTGCCCTCCTGAACGTCCCGGCTCGGTCATCGAGGACGCCTTCCTGATCGCGCCGGAACCCTCGCAGAGGTGGGCTAATCAAAACCGGGATCTGTGTCATTGACTCGGACGCAAACCAGATCCTGACTCGCTCTGTGAGCAACGCGGCGGCCGTGTTCCTCGGCGAGGGCTGCTCGTGCTCGTACCCTCCGCCGCCGGTGTTGGGTCGGCGCGGTCGCTATGAGGTGATCGTGATGGTGGTGCTCTGCGGGCTGGTTGTGTGGCCGTTTGCGGTGGCGGTGAGCGTGAGCGTGTAGCGGCCGGGTGCGAGCTGACGGGGGGCGAGCGTGAGCGTGTTCGCGCCGGCCTTGCCGGCGGCGGTGCTCCTGCCGGCGCCGACGGTCAGCTGGCAGCGCTTGTGGCGTTTGATCTTGCGTGTTTGCTTGACGCAGCGGCCCTTGACCTTGCGGCCGGTGGCGGAGCGGGTGAGCGTGGTCGTCACGGTCGCGGGGCCGTTGAGCGTGTAGCTGACGATGAGCGTCAGCTTCAGTTTGCAGCGCTTGTGGTGCTTGTTCTTGCGTGTTTGCTTGACGCAGCGGCCTTTGACCTTGCGGCCGGTGCTCGAAGCCTTGTGCGGCGAGACGCTCAGGCCGCTGAGCGTAGGCGGCGGGATCGGCGGGATCGGTGGGATCGGCGGGATCGGCGGGATCGGCGGGATCGGCGCCAGCGCCACGAGCGAGTGGGTGGCGGCTGGCCCGCGGCCGAGCGCGTCGATGAACATTCCCGCCGGCACGGTGATCGCCACCGGCGTCGGCGTCGGGTTCGCGTTGTCGGTGGCGTTGTTGGTGGCGTTGCCGAGCTCCCCGTCGGCGTTGTAGCCGAACGCGTACAGCTGCCCGGCAGAGGTCAGCGCGAGACTGTGATCGACGCCGGCGGCGAGCCGCGTGACCTGCCCGATCTGCCCGGGGAGCCCCACCAGCGTCGGCGTCGGATTCGCGTTGCCGGTGGCGCTGTTGGTCGCGTTGCCGAGCTCCCCGTAGCGGTTGTCGCCGAACGCGTACAGCTGCCCGGCAGAGGTCAGCGCGAGACTGTGATCGACGCCGGCGGCGAGCCGCGTGACCTGCCCGATCTGCCCGGGGAGCCCCACCAGCGCCGGCGTCGGATTCGCGTTGCCGGTGGCGTTGTTGGTGGCGTTGCCGAGCTCCCCGTAGCGGTTGTCGCCGAACGCGTACAGCTGCCCTGAAGAGGTCAGCGCGAGACTGTGATCGGCGCCGGCGGCGATCTGCGTGACCGGCCCGCTCTGCCCGGGGAGCCCCACCAGCGTCGGCGTCGGGTTCGCGTTGTCGGTGCCGTTGTTGGTGGCGTTGCCGAGCTGCCCGTTGGAGTTGTCGCCGAACGCGTACAGCTGCCCGGTTGCCTCCCCCGACGCGATCCCTGCCCCCCACAGCACCACCAGCGCGACCAACGCCACCGCGAAAAGCCTGCTGCCGCGCACTCGGTGCATCGGGTCGAGCCTACCCCGCTGCACTGCCAAGCACAACCGCCCCGCTACCGAAGCTAATGGGGTCTCGAAAGCACGCACCCCGGGGCTTGCTCCCGGGTTGACCCGCCAAAGCGGCACCTCGCCAACGCTCCCCACAAGCGAACACGACCGGCCGCGACGCGCTTGACGCCGACGACACGCTCGCTCGCGGACGCGCACCAGCAGCCAGCACCGACCCCGAGCTGGCTGCTGCAGCGGACGAATCTGAGCAGCGATGATCGGTGGCCGCCGCGCTCCTGTTCGGCCACAAGAGCAGCCACCTGCGAGTCGATCAACTGATGTTGCTCAGGCGTGATGCAGCCGTCGGCCATTGGTGCCGGTGACCACTGCTGTGATCGCGGCCGGTACCGACGGCTGCTGACAGACGACCGCAGGCTCGCGGGTCGCGCCTCCCCGACGGACGCAATGGCAGAGGCGTCGCGGCGACCTTAGCCGCTCCCGTTCACAGGCGGTCAAGCGCCAGCCCGCGTTCGTATGTCAACGGCATTGACGCCCGAACGCTCAGGCGGCGCCGAAGGCGTCCGCGACGGCCGCCGCCCAGCTCGCGTACAGATCGATGACAGTGGACGGCGCGGGCCATTCTCCGGCTTGTAGTCGTTTGAGCGCGTCGGCGCCGCGGCGGCGTGCGTGGGTGCGCGACCAGTCGTAGGACGACGGCGCAGCGCCGTAGCGCGCTCGCCATGCGCGCATCGCTTCGCGAACCCGTTCCCGGGTCCATTGCGGCGCAATCGCGCCGGGATGGCAGCGTTTGCAATACGCGTAAGCGTCGCCCTTGCCGTTCCGTGGCGCGGTAGGCGCCCCGCAGCCACGACACACTCCCCTGTAGCGCGCCTTGACCTCGCGTGCCTTATCGCCGGTTGGATCGTAGAGATACGCCTTGATGGTTGCTTCTGCGCGTCCCAGCCGACGAGCGAGCTCGGCGATCGACAGACCCTCCTGGTCTCGGTAGTGGCGGGCGAGTTGCGCCGCGCGACGCCGTTCCGTGACCCGGTCGAGCATCAGAACCCCAAGCCTACCGGCGGTGCTGGACAGCCAGCCGAGCGCAGAACAACGTCCGTCGGGGAAGGACGTCTCCTCTTGATGCCGCGGCGGGCGGGTGACTCCGGAGCTCGCGACCTCCTGGCTCGGCCTCCCGTTCCCGGCTGGGCCCTTTGTTAGCATCAGACGGGTCGTAGAGATAGGCCTTCACGGTGCCCTGTGCGCGCCCCAGCCGGCGACCGATCTCGGCGATCGTTAGACCCTCCTGATCGCGGTAGTGGCGCGCGAGTTGCGCGGCGCGGCGTCGCTCGCTAGCGCGGCCTGTCATGAGCACCTGTGCAAAGGGAAAGAGGGGGTGACGACCGACGGCTCGCTCCTGCCCGGCGGCGCCGGCCGATTCGACGCCAGCACGTGCGTTGTTGGCGCCCGACTCACGGGCCGACCTCGAAACCGGTTCTCATCGTCGCCACGACGGCGAGTTCTATCGGACGTGCCGGACGGCGGCTCAGGCCCGAAAAGAAACCCGTTCGGGCGGGGCTTCTCCCGCGGGGTCAGAGCAGCAACGGCACGGCGGACGTCGCGAGCGCGGAAAGCGTTGGGCGACGCTCCGCGGCCGTGCGGCCGGGTCCAGACAATCTGCCACATGAAACAACTGTCAACGGCACGACGAGCGTCGGTGCGGAAGTGGTCGGGGTTCGTCCAGCCCGGCGAGAAAGCGTGTCACGAAAGTCGACCGCCAGGGTGTCGCCGCCGGTGACTACAGCCCCGTCACCGCTTCTGCTTCCCCATTGGCTGAGCGCGGCCTTCGGTCGGCGAGGTCGCGGTGACCCACGTCGTCTACGCGACAGCGCCGACCGCGATGAGCTACGCGCTCGCAATCCCTGGCGAAGCATCGGCGCCACCCCCGGCGGCGGCTGGCGCCTGCTCCTGGGCGAACGGAGGCGCTCGCCGCACGTCGGCGCGTGCTTCTGCTGCCGTTGATTCCACTCGTCCGAGTGTCCGAGCGGCGGAAGTAACGAGAGCAAGGGTCCGTACTTGGTCAGGATCAACAGGCGATCACCATCGATGACGGCTTGGACTCCTTCGTGTGGGCCGCGAGAAAGGGCCGCCGCCGAGGTCGACGGTCGAGCCTAGACCCGTGGCAGCTGGGCCCGCAGTCGTCCGGACGTCTAGAAGACCTTGTACGTGAGGAGCGCGGCCTTGCTGCCGGGTCGCGCCCTACCCTCCGTCGACACGAAAGCGGCCCGTGGGGATCTGAGCGTCGCGCATGACGGGCAGACCGAGGATGTGCCGACTACCCCCTACACAGCGGACCGTCGCACCCTCGCATGAACGCGAGTCCGACGACATAGCATCGAGGCAGCGCCTAACAGGCGCTCAACCCTCCGGTCGCCTTGCTAGGCAGCGGGGGGGTTCGCGGTTCTAGTCGTCGGCCTGACCGACTCTGCCGCCAATCTGATGACCTTCGGGCGGCGCATCCGTCTCGCCCACCGCACCACCAACCCACCGTCCGTGCTCGCGCTCTGCAACCGCTATTCCCTTTTCACGCAGTATTTCGAGGACCGCTGGTAGGTCCTGCTCATCAATCGTGATCGTGACGTGTGACATGGCTGAAGCTCCGTTGAGTTTGGGCTGCGCAGAGCGTCGATTCTAACGCTCGCTGGGGCATCTGGGGGCAAAGGATGGCTGGCGGGCCATCCCCGCACTTTCGTCCCGCGCTCAGGCCCCAACGCCTCCAAGTGGGATCGGCCCGAACACGATCCGCGGAAATGGACCAGGTGGGGAAGCCGAGGTAGTCGTCCCGTTCGCCTTCGACTAGGAGGTCTCCCCCGCGACGAGCGCCGGATCTCGGCGGGAGCAGAAGCCCCGCCCGTCCCGCTCGGCGCCTCCCTACTTGTGCAGGGGCCCGGCGTCAAGCGCAGGGTCTGTCAAGGCCGGTCGAAAAGTGGACCACCTGCGCCGGTTGAAAAGTGTCCCACCGGGCAGCGTGGTCGGGTCGCCGGGGGCGTCGCAGCCCCCGGCTCCCTCGGATCCCGGCGTGACGGTCTCCCGTCACCGGGCTCTTCTCACCAGCTGTCAGTACGCGCGGACCCATCGCCAGTGGGCGAATAGTCCGGGCTCTCGTTCGAGCAGCCCGGTCCACCACCGTTTGAACCGCTTGACGGTCCGCAGCCGCTTGTACTTCTTCCTAGCCCAGCGCCTCAGGTAGGTGCTGACGCGCCGCAGGAGGGGTTCCAACGCCGACCGGTAGTACCGGCCGTAGTAGTTCATCCACCCGGCGATGATGGGGTTCAGCCATCGCGCCAGGTCGTCCAGCGACAGGTCGGTGTGCCTGTGGATCCGCAGTGCGCGGAGCCGGTCGCTTTTGGCCTTGAGCGCCTCGGGGCTGATCGCGGGTGAGAACGACGTGAACTGCTTGCCGTCCTTGCGACGCGCCTCCCGTGGCCGGAAGGCATACCCGAGGAAGGTGAACGAGGTGTGCTCGTGCTCCCCCCGACGATTGCTGTCCTTGCAGTAGACGATCCTCGTCTTGTCGGGATGGAGCCGTAGCCCGACCTGTCGTATCCGCGCGGCGATCCTGGCCCGCACATACTCCGCTTGCCACCGGCTCTTGCAGTGCACGACGGCATCATCGGCGTAGCGCTCAAACGGGCAGCCCGGGAACTCCCGGGCCATCCACCGATCGAACGCGTAGTGCATGAACAGGTTCGCGAGGACCGGCGAAACTGCCGATCCTTGCGGCGTGCCCTTGTCTCGCTCGACAAGCGCGCCGTCCGGGTGCTGCAGCGGCGCAGCCAGCCACCGCTTGACATACAGCAGCACCCACGGGCAGTCGGTCACCGCCTGCACCGCACGTACCGTGAGCTCCCAGGGAACGGTGTCGAAGAACTTCTGGACATCCAAATCGATAATCCAGTCGTACTTCCAGCCACCGCTGCCGGCATACCCCGAGCGCGTCATGAGCCGACCTTCCCGGCCGGTAGCCATAGGAGTCGCAGTGGAACCTCGGCTCCACCAGCGGCTCCAGATAGCTGGCCACCACCGTTTGGGCGATCCTATCTGCGATCGTGGACACACCGAGCACCCTGACCCCCGGGCTGTGCGGCTTGGGGATCTCGACTGCCCTGACCGGCGGCGGAAAGTAGGACCTCGAGCTCATCCGATTCCAGATCTTGTAGAGGTTGTTCTCAAGATCGGCCTCGAAGTCCTCGAAATCCTGACCGTCCACCCCGGGGGCACCCTTGTTCGCCGCGACCCGCCGGTACGCCTCCCAGGCCAACTGCTTGGGAATGACGAACGGCTTGTCCTTGGGCTTTGGCATGTTCATCTTCGTTTCCTCCCGGAGCTGGCGCCCCGGTTGTTCGAAATGGACATTCCTGGTAAGCCGGCCCCTTCGCTCCACCACCACCCCAGCAAGCAGCGGCTTCGCGGCTACTACGGGCCGGTCCGCCAGCGAGCGCCGCGACCGGTACTCAGTGCCTTCGGTTTCCGCCGTTGGCAGGCTCCCTCTCGCGACCACCACAACCTCGGTCGCGGTTTCGACGCTCGCCTTCTCACGTTCCGTGCAAGAGCCGCAGACCAGGCTCACGCCGCCTCTACGCCGGACACCACCTGGCCAGCAACGCGGGCACCCGCCAGGCTCATCCCGAGGGGCTACCAAGGACCCCCGGTTTCGATGCCATCTCACGCTTTTCGACGCCTCAACAGCGCACGCCCGCCCCGGATCTCCCCGGACCGAGCGCTTCTGGAACGTCTTCCTGGTCCCCACCTGACCCGGTCACGCCGGGCCTTTTCCCTGGACGCTCACCACGACAGTCTTCAGCTAACGCAGCTCCAGAGCGGTTTGACGCCTACCCCCGCAGGGCCGACGCCGGAGGGCCAACAAGCCTCCATCTCTCGCACAGCACCGCCTATGTCAGGGTCTTCCTACACGATCCCTCCTTCGGCGTTCGTGACGCACTGGTAGCTGCGCTTCAGGAGCTTGCGGGCGACCGACAGGCACGCGCGGTTGTGACCGAGCCGCTCGGCGGCCTCGGCGTAGTAGTCACGGTCCGGGCTGCCACGCCGGCGCAAGCGAGCGGCGCGGCGTCGAACGGGGCGACGCCTTCGGGGACCTTGACGACGTAGTCGGTGTAGGCGGTGGCGTACTCGCCCACGCCGCCGTCGATCGTGTAGCCCATCATCTCCTGCGCGTGGCAGAGTGTCTCCCAGCCCGATACGCAGTAGTTGCACCTGCCGCACGCGTAGCCGAGCCAGGGCATCACGACGCGGTCACCGATGTGGACGTCGTGGCCGAGGTCACCGTGGGCGACCTCGCCGGGCGCGAGCTCGGTGACGATGCCGACGCCCTCGTGGCCGGGTGTGAACGGCGCTGAGGGCTTGGTCGGCCAGTCGCCGTTCGCAGCGTGGATGTCGGTGTGGCACAGGCCGCACACCTCGACCTTAACGCGTACTTGTCCCGGACCGAGCTTAGGCATTGGGACCTGCTCGACCGTAAGCGCGCTACCGAAATCGTGGACGACCGCGGCACGGTAGGTGATGGGTGCAGCCTCTGACATGCGGGGTTCCGCATCGTATGTAGTGGCCATGGTGTGTCCTTCTTTCTAGGTAGCCGGCCTCTATCGGGTCGGCCTAGGTTGGGGTGGCTCGCGCGGGTTCTGCGCGGGGGCCATCAAGGTGAGCGAGAAATGAAATGCACACCCTCGAGTCCCTCGAGCGAGAAGCCATCGGCGGCGCCGGGCGCGACATCGATCAGAAAGCGCGGTTTGCTCCACCGCTCGTACTGTTCGGCGTCGATGTAGAACGGCGCGCCGCCGATCTCGCCGAGTTGCACGTCGTGGAGCGCAACCGGCAGCTCACCCTCCTTCAGACACATCGCGGAACTGCCGTCGCAGCAGCCCCCAGACTGAAAGAACGCCAGCGGCCCATGGGCGGCCTCGAGGCGACGAATCACCTCGAGCGCCGCCGGAGTGGCGCCAACCGCCGGCGCGCCATCATGGGCCGTGGCCGCCATCTCTAAAACAACCCCATCGGGTTCTGGTCTTAGCTCACCAGCAGGCACTTGGTTCTCGGGGCCCACGCCGGAGCTCTTGTAGCCACCAAACGCAGCGTGCGCCGGGCCCCTCGCTACGGGCCGCTGGAATCGCGCCGGTCGCCAATTCCGCGACGGACGGGCCGACATTTTGCCTAGGCACGAGGACGAACGCGGAGCCCGTTCCCCGGGGCCCTGCAATCGGCGACGAGCGCGCTTCCGATTCGGCCGGGGCGCGCTATCGCATTTCGCGTGGGTGTCGGGAAAAGTACCGTCCGGCGCGTTTAATGAAATTCGCGGGATGCCGCAGAACTTCATCGCGTGCGACCGCGAGCAGGTGTTGTTGTTGCCGCCGTCGCTGTTGGATTGGGTGCCGCCGGATCACCTCGTGTGGACGGTTCTGGCGTCGGTCGAGGAGATGGACCTTGCCCCGTTCTATGAGGAGTACCGGCCGGATGGTCACGGTCGGCCGGCGTATGACCCGAAGGTGATGGTGGCGTTGTTGTTCTACGCCTGCGCGCAGAGGGTCCGGTCGTCGCGTGCGATTGAGCGTAAGTGTCGGGAGGATGTGGCGTTCATGGTGATCACGGCGATGCGGGTGCCGGATCACTCGACGATCGCTGAGTTCCGCAGGCGGCACGAGAGGGCGTTGGCGGCCTTGTTCGGCGATGTGCTGGGCATGCGTGCGAGGGCGGGGTTGGTGAAGGTTGGGGTGATCGCGATCGACGGTACGAAGATCTCGGCGAACGCGTCGATGGACGCGAACCGCAGCTATGAGCGGATCGCGCGCGAACTGTTGGACGAGGTTGATGAGACTGACCGGCGAGAGGATGAGATGTATAGGCAGGCGCGTGGTGATGAGCTGCCCGAGTAGTTGTGCACGCGTGAGGGTCGGCGGGGGTGGCGTTGCGGGAGGCCAAGCGCGAGCTTGATGCCGAGCGCGGGGCGGCTGGCGACGAGGAAGGCGGCGTGGGCGATGAGGGCGACTCGGACGGTGAGCAGTCGCGGCTCGTTGCGTTCGATTTGGATCGTGAGCGGATCCTCAACAGCGAGCAGGGCCGGCGGGGCTGGATGCGCGAGGGTCGCCACCAGCTGGATGACCTGCGTCGCCAGCAGGCATGGCCGATCGAAGCCTCCAGGACCGACCGGCTGCGGGAGTCAAAGCGTCGGCTCGAGGAAGAGCACCGGGTCGAGCTTGAGGCCAACGCCGCCTATGAGGCATACAAGGCGCGCGGGGTGATGAGAGACGGCCGCCGGTTCGGCAAGCCACCAAAGCCGTTCGTGCCGCCGGCGGCACCGACCGGGACGATCAACACGACCGATCACGACTCCCGGATCGTGCGCACCCAGGGCCAGCCGGCCCGTCAGGGCTACAACGTCCAAGCCGCGGTCAACGAGCAGCAGATCATCATCGCTGCGGAGGTTACGAGCGACTCGCCTGATTTCGGGCACCTGGAGCCGATGGTCGATGCCACCCAACGCGAGCTGGAGGCGATCGGTGTCAGCTCACCCGAGACCGTGGTCGCTGATCCGGGGTACTGGCACAAGCAGCAGATGGAGAACGTCGTCAGCCGCGGGATCCAGGTACTCATCCCGCCCCGACTCAGGGTTACGCACCGAACCGCGGCCGGGGTGGGACAAGAGCCTCTACGCGTTCATGCGCTTGGTGCTTTCAACCGATCACGGCCAGACGGTCTACCGAAGACGGATGGCCACCGTTGAGCCGGTGTTCGGGCAGGTCAAGCACAACCGCGGGTTCCAGCGCTTCCTCCGGCGCGGACGCTCTGCCGTGCTCTCCGAGTGGCGATTAGAAGCAGCGACCCACAACCTGTTGAAGCTCCACAGGCACCAGATCGCCGCCACCGGGGCCTGAAAAGGCCCCGAAGGCAGCCGATCCGACTTGACACAGCCAATCCTGCTCCCCCGCCGTCCTCGCCCAGAGCCCCGCTTCAACCATTTGCCCGACGGCCACCGCGAGAGCGATCGTGCGGATCGCCCGCCGTCGAGCTGACGATGCCTATGGCGACGAAGGACCGGTCCGACAACACGACGCCGAGCGATCGCAACGCCACGATTGTGATCGCGCGTTCGCGATCGACGAGGCGGCCGCTCGGCCAGAGAAGCGGTGACGGCGCGGGCGTGACTCCTTCAGGCGTCGAGCGGTAGCCACCGTGCGTCGACGCGGTCGGCGACGCGCCGATGCGCCGCGCCGTGGCCGGTGTTGTCCGATTTCAGCAGCGCGACGGTGGCCGGTCCGGCATCCACGTCGTCGCTGCTTTGGTTGACGAGCGACGGTCCCAGCGGTGGAAAGGTCGTCGCTGCGTTTGGGCGAAGGCGCGAGCGAGCAACGACTGAGGGGCGGACCGGTCCGGACGCTTGCTTTCTGGGAGAGCAGGAGCGGCGTGCGCGACGGAGTTCTCGACCTCCGGCGCGTGAGTCGCCGACGCGTGCTTCCACGCGAGGCCGTCGCGCAAAGGTCGGGGCAGCCGGGTGCTTGCGGTTGCTGGCAGCAGCGCCGTTGGTGACGGGTGCGTCCTGAGCGGCGGTGTGACTGTGGTGGGGGCCGTTTCAGGTCCCCACAGCGGCGATCTGGTGACGATGGAGCTTGGTGAGATTGTGGGTCATCATGATTAATCGCCACTCGGTGCGTACTGCTTTGCGGCCTCTTCGGAGGAATCGTGTGAGACCTCTGTTGTGGCGGGAGTGGCCGAATACCGGCTCGACCATCTGTTTGCGTTTTCGATACAGCTGCTCGCCGACCTCGCCATTGAGTACGTAGCGCATCCAGCTGTAGCGCCCGCCCGTCCAGCCTTTGCGTTGCTTGCCGCTGGCCCCGCCGTCGGGCGGGACCAGCACCTGCACGTGCTGGTTAGCTGTGACCTCGTCCATGTGCTGCTCGTTCCAGTACTGGGCGTCCGCGAGCGCGGTCTCGATCCGGCTGCCCGAGCCCGCCCGGGCGAGCTCGGCCAGCGTCGCGGCGACCATCGGCGCGAGCTGTGACCAGTCGACGGAGGCGTTGGTGATCTCCGCCGCGAGCACGATCTGGCTCTCATCCACGACCGCCTGCGCGTTGTAGCCCTGCACGTACCCCTCGTAGGCCTTGATCAACTTGGAGTCCGGGTCGGTCACGTTCACCCTTCCCGCCGGCACCTCGGGCGGCTCGTACGGGGTCGGGGTGCCCGCCAGCCGCCGGCCCTGCGCGTCCCGGCCATGAACGCGATGGTGCGCAAACGCCTCGTTTCCCGCGCGCTCGGCAGCCAGATCACCCTCGAGGCGATCGGCCGCCAACAACAGCCGCTCCGAGCGCGAGCGCGCAACTGGATCGGGATGCTCCCAGCGATGCTGCTCGAGCTGACGCTCCGCGTCACGCAACCACCCCTTGCGACCCTGAACCCGAGCCACGATCCGCTCGGGGTCGAACTCGAACTCCGGGTCGGCCGACGCCTGAACCTCGGCCTCCTTGGCCAGCTCCTCGCTCTCGTTCTCCCCAGCAAGCTTGAGCCTGGCCCTGCGAAAGAACTCGCGCCTGCCCTCCGGGGTGCGCAGCTGCTCGGGCAGCTCATCACCACGCGCCCCACCAAGCATCTCATCCTCGGCCTCATCCGTCGCCCTGACCCGCTCAACGATCTCCTCGGCGATCTTCCCGAACTCATGGTTGCGCTCCCGGCTGGCGTTACCCGCCAGCCGGGTCCCATCGATCGCGACCACCCCAGGCTTCACCAACCCGGCCTGATCACACAGCCGCAGCACCTCGCTGAACAAGCCAGCCAACGCGCCCTGGTGACGAACGATGAACCTGGCGATCGTGGCGTGATCAGGCACCACGTTGCCGGTAATCACCCGATAGGCCACATCCTGGCGACAGTGACGCTCGATCGCCCGTGACGAGCGCACGTCGGTCGCAAACGCGTACAACACCAACGTCAACATCAACGACGGCTCATACGCAGCCCGACCGTGACCATCAGCCCGATACGCGGCATAGAACGCTGACAGGTCCATCTGCGCCACCGCGTCGATCACGAACCACGCCAGATGATCCGCCGGAAGCCAATCGCGGACGTCCGGCGGCAACAAGAATCCCTGCTCACGACAACCTTCAATGAAGTTCTGCGCCATACAAGAATTCTGTTAACCGTTGCGGACGGAAACCCTTTGCGCGACAACCTCACGCGATACCAGCAGCGAGCCTGAGGCTCTGACCGGATCGAAAGCAGCAGCGGGCCGAGGGTTCGGCGGGACGGTGCAACGCGGCCAATCGTCGGTGTTGGTCAGGCTGCCCAGTTGCACCAATAGCAGCGACCAGGTCGACGGCGCGCGCATGACCGCTCTGCCGCGGAGCGGCAGCCAGCCGCCGGCATCGGCGGGCAGCTCCGTTTCGTGCAAAACGCTATGACGTGCTATCCGGAATCGGGTAAGCGCCGGCTCCCCCTTCGTGGGAAAAGGGGAGCGTCGCGGCGTCCGCTGCCGATGTTGTCGATCCACATGCCGTTGATCTCGGAGACCAGCGCCCCGCCGTCCGGCAGCGGCCGGTCGAATGCTCCCACGCTTCCGCCACGCTCAGGCGGGAGTAGCACGTCAACCACGGAGCTGTGGAGCCGCAGTCGCTCTAGGCCATTTCACAACCCGTTCACAAGATGGTTACAAGTTCGGCCGATCGGTCGCTCAGACTTCCACGCGAGTGGTCATGAGCGCTTGATCTTGCGCCGGGGGCGAACACCAAACCTGCCCGGGGGTCCTCGTTGGAGGTAATCGAGGCCATCAACGAGGCGCGCCTGTCGCGCTTTCATGCGAAGGCGATCTTTGTCTCGGGGATGGGCTTCTTCACCGACGCCTATGACCTCTTCATCATCGGGGTCGCGTCGACGCTGCTGGCCAAGCAGTGGCATCTCAGTGCGACCCAGACGGGGCTGATCAACTCGATGACGCTGTTGGGCGCCTTCCTCGGCGCCTGTGTGCTGGGGCGGCTTGCTGACCTGATAGGGCGCAAACGGATCGCGGTGTTCGACGCTTCGGTGATGCTGGTGTTCGCGCTGGCCTCGGCGCTCGCGCCGAGCTTCATCTTCCTGGTCGGTTTCCGCTTCCTCCTTGGTTTTGGGGTGGGCGGTGACTACCCCGTCTCGGCGGTGTTGATGAGCGAGTACGCAAATCGCCGGGACCGGGGCCGGCTGGTCGGTCTGGTGTTCGCCATGCAGGCGCTTGGGACGATCGCCGGATACATCGCGGGGCTGGTGCTTATAGCGGCGGGGGTCGACCACGACCTGCTCTGGCGCATCCTGCTCGGCCTCGGTGCGGTGCCCTCGGCGCTGGTGCTTTACGCCCGGCTGCGGATGCCGGAGTCGCCGCGGTATTTGGCTCAGGTGAAGGGCGACGGTCGCAGCGCCGCCGACGGCGTGCGTCGCTTCTCGGGCGGTGAGGTCGTCGCTACGGGTACGGCCCGAGCCGCCGAGCGGATCAGCCTCAGGCAGTTTTTGTCTGACCGTCGCCTCATGCTCACGTTGCTCGGGACCGCCGGGACCTGGTTCGTGTTCGACTACGCGTACTACGGCAACGCTGTCTCGGCCCCGAAGATCGTGCTCCAGGTGCTCGGCAAGGGAGCGACTCTGCAGCAGTCGCTTTTGTTCAACCTGCTGGTGTTCTCGGCCGCGGCGGTACCGGGGTACATCCTTGCGTGCCTTTTCATGGACCGGATCGGCCATCGCCGGCTGCAGCTGATCGGCTTCCCCGCGATGGGGGCGATGTTCCTGATGATCGCGCTCATCCCGGGCGTGACCAGCGCCACCGCGCCGTTCCTGCTGCTGTTTGGGGCGAGCTACTTCTTCGCCGAGTTCGGCCCCAACACGACCACGTTCGTGATGGCCGCCGAGTGCTACCCAACGTCGGTGCGCACGACAGGCCACGGCCTTTCGGCCGGGATCGCCAAGCTAGGCGCGTTCTTGGGGGTCTACCTGTTCCCTCAGATCAGCAACGCGTTCGGCCTCGCCGGCGCGCTCAAGTTCGCCGCCGGCATGGCGCTCGTCGGCACGCTGCTCACGCTCGTTCTGCCCGAGCCCTCACGGCGCAGCCTCGAGGACATCTCGGACGAGGGACGCGGCCGCGCCGAGGTGCCGCGTCTGGTGCCGGTCGAGGTTCAGACCGAGGTGGCCTGAGCGGCGCCGATCGACGCGCTCCGCGACCCACGTCACGGTTGTCCCGCATGCCGAGATCGCCATCGGGCGCACGACTGGGGCGACCTGGAGCTGTTGCCCTATCTGTTCTGAGACGCTGCCCGATCGTGGTCTCTAATCCGTCGCGATCAACCCCGCGCCAAGCCGATCGTCCCACCGGTGCCAACGCGCGCAAGTGCTGCAGGCGAGATGTGTAAGTCTTGTGAACACCTTGTGAAAACTCGGGCCTATCGTCGATAC
>CAWEMC010000014.1:0-61629 GCA_963810015.1 uncultured Solirubrobacterales bacterium | reverse complement strand
GGTCCGTGAGGCGCTCTCCCAATACGCGTGGACGTGGAAGCTGACCAACTGAGCACTTGATCAAGGAGACACCAAATGAGCACCGACACCCTCACCCATCCCCTCGATACCCCGAGCGTCCCGCTAGAACAATGGCGGATCGATCCCACCCGCTCGAGCGTCGAATTCCACGCGCAAACTCTCTGGGGAATGGCCACCGTCGAAGGCCGCTTCGAGCGCTACGACGGCACGCTCGACCTACAGCAGAACCCGGTAATCGAGTTGACGATCGATGCCGCCAGCATCACCACGAACCTCGGCTTCCGCGACAGGCACCTGCGCTCGGCCGACTTCTTCGACGTCGTGAACCACCGGCAGGTGAGCTTTGTGTCTGACAGCGCCACGCTGGAAGGCGAGCGGCTTCATGTTCGCGGTCGGCTTCATGCGGCGGGAAAGAGCATCCCGCTCGAGCTCGACGCCCGCCTGCGGCGCGTCGGCGACGAGCTCCAAATAGACGCGAGAACGTACGCCGATCACCGCAAGCTCGGTATGAGTCACGGGATGCTGGGCATGATCCCGACGCCGAGCGAGCTGATCTTCCGCGGCCGGCTCGTCCGATGACTAGTGAGCGTGGAAGCGATCTCCAACTCGAAGCCGCGCATCCTGGCCTCGGAGCCGCCCCGGCCGAGTTCGACGCGATTAAGGCCAAGGCGCTCGGTAGCACTGCTGGATCGGCCTAACTCCGACGGAGCGGGCGCATCGACGCCGAGCTTCTGGTCCCTCCCGATGATGCTGAGGCACCTCTCGAGCAATGCGGGAAACCCCGGGGCGATCAAGCGCCGCTGGACGCGCGAGCGCGTTCTCCACGCGATGCGAGTGGCGCGCCAGGTACGGTCGGTGGGCCATCGTCCTATGACTGGTCGGTGACGCACGCGCGCCGGCGTGGGGGCGAGGCGCTTGAGCGCCTGCGCGATGCCGAATGGCCGCCAGCGAGCGTCGTAACAAGGGTCTGCGGAAGCTGGCCGGCGGCCCGCGCGAAGCCGATGGTCAGGAGGATCTGAACCGGTCCTGGCGATGACGCTCCTCCTGCGGCGCGTCCGCTCGATTGAGGTGTTCGTATAGCCCCCACCTTGGTCGCGATTTCGGCGGCGCGGTCGCGCTCGGGGGAGCGGTGGAGACCACCACGGCCCGGTGTCGGCTCGCTACATGAGCCATCAGGCGATAATGAAGCTCGGCAGTCCACGTCGGCCGACATTCAGCCAGCGCGGCCTCGGGCAGCAATTGGCACAGGTTGTGCTCGCGCAATCCACGCTCAAGCCGCTCGCGGCGACGCTTATGTGAGCGCGGGATCGACTTCGCGGAGAGGAGGCTAGCCGGCGCTGAAGGTTGCTCAGCGCAAATCCCACGATCGCGTCAGGCGGTCGGGACCCTTCTGACGGCGCTCATCTGCGCATGGTCCCGTCAGGCCCGTCTTCACCTCGCCTGCAACGCACAGGACCGTCCCCAATCCCAGCCGACACTCGTGACAAGCTGTCCACGTGTCCGCTCGACTGCGATTTGACCCGATTGAGGAGGCTGGCCGCCAATGGCGCGAGCATTGGGGTTCTGCCTTGGCCGTCCCGATGATGGCGGTCACTTCGGTGATGCGTGTTCAGCAGATCTGGTTGGCCCGCCTGAACCAGACGCTGGCGCGGTTCGAGCTGACGTTCGCTCGTTATGAGGCACTGATGCTCCTGTACCTGAGCCGCAACGGATCGCTGCCACTGGGCAAGATAGGCGCCCGCGTACAGGTTCATCCAACGAGCGTCACCAACCTGATCGACGGGCTGGAGAAGTCGGGATACGTCGAGCGCGTCTCACATCCCGACGATCGTCGTACGACACTCGCGGTGATCACGAATTCCGGCCGTGAGGTTGCGGCCGATGCCACCGAGGCATTGAACAAGATTCATTTCGGCACCGAGTCGCTTCGCAAAGAAGAGCTGGCGTCCCTCACCGAGATGCTCAAACGGGTACGTTCGGGTGCGGGGGATTTCAGCTGACGGGAAGTGGTCGAGGGGAAGATAGTTTGACTTCCTAATATTGGATGTCCTAATATCTGTCAGGACATGGCCGTCCTCGACAACAGCGTTCCGGTCTCCGAGCAGCAGTGGCGTGCTGCGTACGGGTTGACTGGGGAGCGGGACGCTTCGTTTACGACGTTGTCGGGCGAGGAGGTCAAGGCGCTGTACACCGAGCACGATCTTTCTCGCACCACGGCCAGTTCGATCGGGCTGCCCGGGCAGTATCCGTATACGCGTGGCGTGTATCCGTCGATGTATCGGGGACGGTTGTGGACGATGCGCCAGTTCGCAGGCTTCGGTACCGCCGAGGACACGAACGAGCGCTTTCGGTATCTGCTCGATCATGGCCAGACTGGGCTGTCGACGGCGTTTGACATGCCGTCGCTGATGGGTCACGACTCAGACCATCCACGCTCGCTCGGGGAGGTTGGGCGCGAGGGCGTAGCGATCGACACGGTCGCCGACATGGAGAAGCTGTTTGAGGGGATCCCGCTTGACCGGGTGACAGTCTCGATGACGATCAACGCTCCGGCGGCGATCATGCTCGCGTTCTATGTCGTCGCCGCCGAGCGGCGCGGGATCACGGCCGACAAGCTCGGCGGGACGATCCAGACGGACATCCTGAAGGAGTACATAGCCCAGAAGGAGTGGTGCTTCCCGGTCGATCCGGCGATGCGCCTGGTGACCGACATGATCGAGTGGTGCGCCGCGCAGATGCCGCGCTGGCACCCGATCAGCATCAGCGGCTACCACATCCGTGAGGCCGGCTCGACCGCGGCGCAGGAGCTGGCCTTCACGCTCAAGGATGGCCTCACCTACGTCGAGCGCGCGATCGAACGCGGTCTCGATGTGGACGATTTTGCTCCGCGTCTGTCGTTCTTCTTCAACGCTCAGATCGACTTCTTTGAGGAGATCGCCAAGTACCGGGCGGCGCGCCGGATCTGGGCGCGCGAGCTCCGCCACACGTGGGGCGCCAAGGACCCGAGGTCATGGCTGATGCGCTTTCACACGCAGACGGCCGGCGTCTCGCTGACCGCCCAGCAGCCGCTCAACAACATCGTGCGGACGGCGATCGAGGCGCTCGCCGGGGTGCTCGGCGGAACCCAGTCTCTGCACACGAACAGCTACGACGAGGCGCTCGCGCTGCCGACCGAGCAGGCCGTTCGGATCGCGCTGCGCACTCAGCAGATCATGGCACACGAGACCGGCGTGACGAACACGATCGACCCGCTCGGCGGCTCGTACTTCGTCGAGGCGCTGACGGATCGGATGGAAGAGCTCTGCTACGCGTACTTCGCGAAGATCGACCAGCTCGGTGGCATGGTCGAGGCGGTCAAGCGCGGCTACCCGCAACGCGAGATCGCCGATGCCGCATTCACCCTTCAGCGAGCGATCGACTCCGGGCAGCGGATCGTCGTCGGGGTAAACGACTATCTCGAGGGCGACGAGGCCCATACGCCGATCCTCCGGATCGACCCAGCGCTCGAGCGCAAGCAGGTCGAGCGCCTGCGAGCAGCGAAGGCGAACCGCGATGCCGCGGCGGTCCAGGCGAGCCTCGCTGAGCTGAGTGCCGCCGCCGAGCAAAAGCGCAACCTGATGCCGCTCCTGATCGACGCGGCCCGGGTCCACGCCTCAGAGGGCGAGCTCGTGCAGTCGCTCCAGGAAGTCTGGGGCGACTACCGTGAGCAGCCTGTTTTCTAGCGACTCAGAACCGCGCATGCGCTCACGCCAGGCGCACCGTACACCTGCGTGAAGCCGACGCGGCGCGGCCCCGGCGCCTGTCGCTGAGCCGCCTCGCCGCGCAGCTGCAGGGCGACCTCGTGCACCTGGCGCAGCCCGGAGGCGCCGATCGGCTCTCCGTTCGCAAGGCAGCCCCCGTCGGTGTTGATCGGAAGGCGGCCCTCGATCTCGGTCGCACCGTTCTGGATCAGCGTCTCCTGCTCACCGTGCTGGCACAGGCCCGTCTCCGCCAGATGCATGACCTCCGCGCCCGATTCGGTGTCCTGGAGCTGGGCGATGTCGACGTCCTCGGGGCCGATCCCGGCCTGCTCGAACGCGGCCGCCGCCGCCTCGGCGGTTGGGGATGGCGCTGATTCGATCGGGATCGAGGGACTGAAGACCTCGAAGGAACCGAAGCGGCGGGTGCGGAATGCCACCGAGCGAAGGTAGACGGGCGCGGACGAGGCACGCAGCCGCTCACCACGCGCCAGCACGAGCGCGACCGCGCCCTCACCCGGCGAGCAGAACATGTACTGCGTGAGCGGGTGATTGACCATGCGGGAGGAGAGGATCTCCTCCTCGGACAGCGGCGTGCGTCGCCAGGCGTTCGGGTTCGCCGAGCCGTTGCGAAATGCCTTCGAGGCCACCTTCGCCAGCGTCGAAACGCTGATCCCGTGCTCGCTCATGTAGCGCTGGATCTTCATCGCGAAGAACTGGGTTGTCAGCATCAGCCCCGTCTCTCCATACCAGGAGCCGAGCCCCCAGTCCTCCGGCAGCGGGTTGAACGCTCCCGGCGGGTGCTTGTCGAAGCCGAGCACCAGCGCCAGATCGGCTGAGCCCGAGGACAGCATCGCGTGCGCTGTCGTCAGCGCCGATCCCCCGGTGGCGCAGCCGTTCTTGACGTTGATGAACGGGATTCCCGTCAGACCGAGCGTCGCGACCGTGGTGTCGGCGTTACCGGCCGCGTCAGATCCTCCGGCAGCGAAGTCGATCTCCTCCCAGCGAACGCCCGCGTCGGCCAGCGCGGCGCGCGCCGCGATCGCCGCCATCTGCAGGCCCGACACTCCAGGGTGACGGCCGAACGGATGGATCCCGATGCCCACGATTCCGACGTCGTCCGAGGCCGTCATTGCGAGGTCTCCTCGATCGGCTCGAACGCATACGTGGCGACGCCGTCCTGTGCCCCACCGGGTGCGGGAATCAGCGTCAGCTCCATCGGCATCCCGATTCGGAGCTTCTCGGGATCGGCCACGGTCAGGCGAGCCTCGACTCGCACCTCCCCCGGAAGCTCTATGTAGCCGACCCCGAATGGCTCGAACGCGTCGGGATCGTCGACCGCATAAGGCGGGGACTTGGGTGCAAAGCACTGGACGGTCCACGACCAGAGCGTTCCGCGCCGCGCCAGCAGCCGCTCGCGCACGTGAAGCGACGTGCAGCGAGGACAGGACGATTGCGCCGGGAACGTGACGACGCCGCACTGCTCGCAGCTCGATCCGATCAGCCGGACCTCGCCGCCGGCGTCCACGAACAGTCCCTCGGCCACCGGCGTAGGCAGTTGCTTAGCGCCGATCAGGCTCATGCCGCGAGCTGCGCCGCCTCCGGCGCGACCCCCACCATCGCGACGATGCGGGCGATATAGAACTCGGCGGCCCGGTGAAGCGCCACGGCGCCGTTCGGCCGGTACCAGTGCCAGATGCTGTTGTAGAGGCCCAGAATCGCCCGGGTCAGCAGCCGCGGATCCCCCTCGGGAATCGCCCCGTTCTCCATCGCCCGCGCTAGGAATGTCGCCCAGGCAAACTCGAGATCACGGATTCGCTCTCGGACCGCGTGACGGGCCTGCTCCTCCCGGGGAGACTCGCGTTGGCTGGCGAGCAGGCCCTGCTCAGCCACCAGGACGCGGTTGCGCTGGATATCTCGCTCGCTCAGCCGGAAGCAGTCAGCGAGGATCGCGACCAGCGCCGCCACGTGCATGGGCTGCTCCTTTGCGATCCGCTCGAAGCTCGAGTGAAAGCTCTCGATCGCCTCCTCCATGATCACGAACAGGCAGTGCTGCTTGGACTCGAAGTAGTGGTAGAGGGCCGTCGGCCCGACGCCCACGTCCGCGGCGATATCCGCCCACTTCGTGTCCTCGTACCCGTCCCGCCCGAACCTTTCGGTAGCGGCGTGAAGGATCTCGGCACGCTTGGTGCCTTCGTGAGGCCTTTCTGCCTTCCGACCTTGTTGAGCCGAACTCATCTCAGGTAGGATACCAGACGTGCGCACGATCTGGTCCCCTTAGCGGTCGGACACTCGCCAATTTTGTACGTGTGCGATACTGAAGCAAGTTCATGTTAGCCCGACGGTATGTCCGTCAACATGATGGCGCCTGGCCAAGGCCACCGGGATGAGAGCAATCCGTCTGCAGCAGTGGAACAGCGAGCCGGACCTCGTCGAGATCCCGACGCCGACTCCGGGACCGGGCGAGGTGCTGCTGAGGGTTGACGCCGCGGGCCTCTGCCACAGCGACCTCCACATGATGGAGTGGCCAGAGGAGGTCGTCCCGTACCGGCTCCCCTTCACCCTCGGGCACGAGACCGCCGGCACTGTCGCGGCGCTTGGAGCCGGCGTGAGAGGAGTATCGGAGGGAGACCGCGTGCTGGTTTACTCGCGGTGGGGATGTGGCTTGTGCTGGTCCTGCCGGCAGGGCATCGAGAACCGCTGCGAGCGCCCAGCCCGCGAGTTCGGCGGCGGCGTGGGATGCGACGGCGGTCTGGCGGAGTACATGCTGGTGCCGGCGGTCCGTTACCTGGTCGCGATCGACGACTTGGACCCGGTCACGGCGGCGCCGCTCAGCGATGCGGCGCTGACGCCCTACCACGCGCTCAAGCGTTGCTCGCACCAGCTGCGGCCGGGGGTCACGGTGGCGGTGATCGGCGTCGGGGGTCTCGGACACATTGCGATCCAGCTGCTGCGCGCTCTGAGCACGGCCCGAGTCGTCGCCGTGGACACGCGGGACGATGCGCTCGAGCTGGCTCGCAGCGCTGGAGCCGATGTAACCGTCTCGGCGACTGGGCTGATACCCGCGCAGCTGCGGAGCGAGATCGGCGCCCGCGGCGCCACGGTCGTGCTCGATTGCGTCGCTTCCGACGCGACTCTCGACCTGGCCGCGGGCGCCGTGTCGATTGGCGGGGACATCTGCTACGTCGGGCGGGGCGGCGGCTCACTCGGAGTGAATCCAGGTCGGCTGCCGTTCGAGTGCTCCGTGATGCTGCCCAGCTGGGGCACCCTTCCCGAGCTGATCGAGGTGGTCGCGCTGGCACGGTCGGGCGCGATCCACGTCGAGGTCGAAACGGTGACCCTGGAGCAGGCGATCGCCACTTACCGGCGGCTGCGGCGCGGGGAGGTCCGGGGGCGCGCCGTCGCGGTGCCCGTGATGAGCGGGCCACCTGCCGGAACCCAAGGTGATCTCAGTTTAGGCGTGTCGGCGTGGCCTATGACGCCCGGGTCTACTTGACAATCATCGGCGACGACCCTATTCTGAACCGAAGTAAGCTCAACTAAGATCACTTACCCCGGGGATCCGCGACTCGTTGGGCGAGGAGAGGTGATCGGTACCCGGACGACGTCGAAGAAGGAGAGACCCGCGCGGCCATGAGTGTGCTGACTGATCCCACCACCTATCCGATCTCGTCCAGCGCGACCCGGCAGCTGGAGCGTCCGCTGTTCGGCCACGTGATCGACGGAGAGGTCGTTCCCTCTGGGGACGGCGCCACCATGCCCGTGGTCGACCCCGCCACCGGCGAGCAGGTTGCGGCAGCGGCGTCCGGCTCTGCCGCCGACGTCGAGCGGGCCGTCCGGTCGGCTCGCGAAGCATTCGACGATGGTCGATGGCGGTACCTGGCGCCGCTCGAGCAGGAGCGCCGCTTGCGCAGGCTCGCGGGGCTGCTCGCCGATCACGCGGACGAGCTCGCAGACCTCGACGTGATCGATTCCGGCCTGCTGCGTATGTACGCCGGGTTCATCGCCCAGTTCGCGGTCGATGGGATCGATTACTACTCGGGCTGGCCGAGCAAGCTGCACGGGACGGTCCCGGCCGTCCCGCACGAGTTCGTCGTGCGCCAGGTTCGGGAGCCGGTCGGCGTCGTCGGATCCGTGGTCCCGTGGAATGGCCCGACGGCGGCGGCCGCCTTCGGCGTATTCCCGCTGTGCGCCGGCAACAGCGTCGTGCTCAAGCCGGCTGAGCAGACGCCGATGACGGCCGTGGTCGTCGCCGAGCTCGCACTCGAGGCGGGGATCCCGCCGGGCGTGTTCAACGTCGTCCAAGGCACGGGCGAGACCGTCGGGGCGGCGCTCGTCGCTCATCCCGAGGTGGACGTGATCTCCTTCACCGGTTCGGTTGACACGGGCCGGGCGATCCAGGCGTCGGCGGCGTCCCGCGTCAAGCGGGTCTGCCTCGAGCTCGGCGGCAAGAGCCCCTCGATCATCTTCGAAGACGCCGACCTCGATGCGGCAGCGCCCGCCGTGATGATGGGCGTATGGGGCGCATCGGGCCAGGTGTGTACGTGCAACACGCGCGTCCTGGCCCATGAGAGCGTCCACGACGAGCTGCTCGAGCGCGTCGTCGACGGCTCGCGCGGCCTGCGCATCGGCGGCGGCTTCGAGCCGGACGTGGAAATGGGCCCGGTGGTGTCGGCGGCTCAGCTCGAGCGCATTCAGCGCTACGTTCGCATCGGACGCGAGGAGGGAGCGGAGCTCGCGCTCGGCGGCGAGCGACACGGCGACCGAGGCTACTTCCACCAGCCGACGATCTTCACCTCGGTGCGCAACGACATGAGAATCGCTCAGGAGGAGATCTTCGGCCCGGTCATGTCGATCCTGAAGTTCTCATCCGAGGAGGAGGCCTACCGGATCGCCAACGACGTCGAGTACGGATTGGCCGCGGGCGTCTGGACCAACGACCTCAACGTCGCGCACCGAGCGAGTCGTGCGCTGCGAGTCGGAACCGTGTGGGTGAACACCTACCAGATGGTCTACCCGTCGGTCTCCTACGGAGGGGTCAAGCAGTCCGGGCACGGCCGCAACCTCGGCGACGCATCGCTCGATGACTTCACCCAGCTCAAGAGCGTTTGGACGAAGGTCGGCTGACGCCGGCATAACCGCAACGAGACACAGGATTCGACCATGAGCCAAGCCGCAACATCTGTGAGCGCCGAGCTGACACTCCGTGACATGCAGGACCGGATCGAGATCACCGACGTCCTCTACCGGTACGCGTCGACGATCGACAAGTTCGATCTGGAAGGACTGCGCGGCACCCTCGCCGACGACCTGGTCGCCCGATACGGCAACGCCGAGCCGGTGATCGGCGGCGACGCGGTGGCGGCTTGGATCGCCGAGGCGATCGCCCCGGTGATCTGGCAGCACCACCTGCTCAGCGTCTACCACGTCGAGGTCGACGGCGAAGACGCGCAGGCGCTCGTCTACCACAGCTCTCACCAGGTGTTCGAGGACGAGCCCGAGAGCGCGAAGGTGCTGGTCGGCCGCTACCACAACGAGCTCCGGCGCGAAGCCGATGGCTGGAAGATCTCGAAGCTCGTGCTGGAACTCCTTTGGGGCGAGGCGAAGATCGACGCGGCCGGCTACTTCGCGCTCGTCGGAGGCCGCGGACCGACCGACTGACTCGATGAGCGGCGATGCTCCAGCGCGCGTCGAGGCCGTTCCAGCTCGGCAACCGGCTCAGTTCTGCGCAGCCGACTTGTGGGAACCGCCCACGGAGCCGGACTTGTCGCGGACGGTCTGGCGCAGCCCGCCGATGCCGAGTATTGGCGGCGTCGCGCGGCAGGTGGCGCGGCGATGCTGATCGTCGGCGGCACGGTGACAGCCCCCGAGTCCACGTGGCGGCGGAGGATGGTCAGCGAGGCGTGGCGCGAGGAGGCTGTGCCCGGGATGGCGCTGCGCGCGGAGGCGATCCGCTCCGAGGGCGCGATCGCCGGCTGCCAGCTGGTCCACCTTGGTCGCGAGACGACCGGCGCGGAGATGTGGTTCGCCCCGGTCGCTCCCTCCGCCGTTCGCTCGCCACGGGAACCGACCCGCGCGCGCGTCCTGAACGACGACGACATCGATGCCGTGATCGAGGGATTCCGCACCTCGGCGGTGAATGCCGGGCGGGCGGGATTTCAGGTGATCGAGCTGCATGCCGCGCACGGATATCTGCTGGCTCAGTTCCTCTCGCCGTCGAGCAACCACCGGGCGGACGGCGGCTCGCCGGCTGAGCGCTCGCGGATCATCGCGAGGATCGTCGGCGCGATTCGCGCCTCGGCGCCGGAGCTGCTGATCGGCATCCGCCTCTCGACCGAGGGCGAACGAGAAGCTGGACACACGCTCGATGGTCTTTGCGAACTGCTCCCGCACGTCGCCCCGCTTGTGGACTACGTGAACCTGACGGCCGGCGTGCGGACGACGTACGTCAAGGACATGGGCACGGAGGAGCCGCCGCTGCTCGAGGCGATCGAGCGACTCCGGACGGTCGTCGAGCAGCCACTGCTGATCTCACAGGCGTTCCGCCGCGGACACCAGATCGAGCGAGCGCTCGCCGCCGGCGCCGACCTCGTCGGAATCGCGCGTCCGCTGATCGCCGACCCCGACTTCCCCGCGAAGCTGCTGTCGGGACGCGAGGACCAAGTCCGGCCTTGCGTGTCCTGCAACGAGGACTGTCGCGCCTTCGATCCCGTCCTGCTGTGCTCGGTCAATCCCGAGCTCGCGCCCCCCGGGATGGCGCGCCGGCCGGCGGCCCCGCTCCTCGTCCAGCGGGGCGCGCCCGACGGCGACGGACCCGTCGCCATCGTCGGAGCCGGTCCGGCGGGGCTCGAGTGCGCCACCTCACTCGCCGGTCGCTGCGAAATTGTGCTGTTCGAAGAGCGCGTCGCGATCGGGGGCCAGCTGGCGAGCGCCGCCGCGGCGCCGCATCGTCACGGCTGGCAGTCGCTCCTGGACTTCTACGGGTCCGCCCTCGACGCCGCGGCCGATCTCGAGGTCCGGCTCGGCGTGCGGGCGACGGCCTCGGACCTGGATGGATTCGGGGAGGTCGTGATCGCGTGCGGCGGTGATGAAGTGCTTCCATCGCTTCCTGGGATCGAGCGCGCCGTGTCGGCATCGGACGCGATTCGTCGCGGCACCGGCGCCATCGCTCCGGGATCGAACGTGCTGATCGTCGATGACGGCTTCGGCCCGTGGTGGGGCGCGAGCGCCGTGGAACTAGCCATTCAAGCCGCTGCGAAGCTGATCACGTTCGTCACGCCGGGCGCCGCATTCTTTTCCGGGCTCCCGGCGGAGGGCCGGGTGCAGCTGCTGGCGCGGCTGCGCGGCGCGCCGCTCGAGCTTCGCGCGGCCACGGGGCTCGAGACGATCACCGCCGGCGGCGCCGAGCTGAGGAACCTCATGTCACACCGGACCGAGATGGTCGACGCCGATATCGTGATCGTCGTCGGCGAGCGCCGCCCGCGCGACTGGAGCACGTTGGTGCCGCCCGGCGCGACGGTACGCGTGATCGGGGACGCGCTGGTGCCAAGGCGCGTCGCTCATGCCGTCTCCGAGGGACGAGCCGCCGCCGAGGCGATCACTCGCGCGCGGTCTGACAACGCGATCAAGGCCCCGGCATGAGCGCGGCCGTCTCGAACCTGCGCGCCGCTGTGATCGGGGCCGGTCCGTCGGGCTTCTACGCCACCGATCAGCTCCTCGATGCCGGGTTCGAGGTCGACCTGATCGACGCGCTGCCGACGCCGTTCGGGCTGGTCCGGGCCGGTGTCGCTCCGGACCACCCGAAGATCAAGTCCGTTACCCGGGTCTACGACAAGACGGCGTCCAAGCCGGGCTTTGGGTTCTTCGGCGGGGTCGAGTTGGGCTCCGACATCACCCGAACCGAGCTGCTCGAGCGCTACCACGCGGTCGTGTACGCGGTGGGGACCGCGGACGACAATCGGCTCGGCATTCCGGGAGAGGATCGCCCCGGCTCATATCCGGCGACCCGGTTCGTCGCCTGGTACAACGGCCACCCCGAAGCCGCCGACGAGCGATTCGATTTGACCGCCGGGAGGGCCGTGGTGATCGGCAACGGCAACGTCGCGGTCGACGTCGCCCGCATGCTCGTACTCGAGCCCGACTGAACTGGCCCGGACGGATACCGCCGATCACGCCCTGGCGGAGCTCGAGAGGGCACAAATCGAGGAGGTCGTTTTGCTCGGCCGTCGAGGACCGGCGCAGGCGGCGTTCACGAATCCAGAGCTCCGCGAGCTGGGAGAGCTCTCGCGGGCCGACGTTCACATCGACCCCGCCGAGCTGGAGCTCGACGAGCACAGCGCGAGTTGGCTCGGACACGAGGCCGACGCGACGGCCCGGCGCAACGTAGAGCTGCTGCGCGAGTTTGCAGCGCGCGAGCCGAGGGGTCAAACCCACCGCATCAGCCTGCGGTTTCTGCGCTCCCCCGTCGCCCTGCTGGGCGACGGCGACCACGGACCGGTCGCGGCGCTTTCGGTCGCGCGCAACCGGATCGAGCCCGACGGGCGCGGTGGACTTCGGGCGGTTCCAACGGGCGAGCGCGAGGAGATCGAGTGCGGGCTGGTCCTGCGCTCCATCGGCTATCGCGGCCGGCCCGTCGACGACGTTCCGTTCGACGAGCGCCGCGGACTGATCCGGAATGTCCGCGGCAGAGTGTGCGACGAGGAGTCGCGCTCGCATCGCGGCGAATACGTGGTCGGCTGGATCAAGCGCGGTCCGAGCGGCGTGATCGGGACGAACAAGAAGGACGCGGCCGACACGGTGGCGAGGATCGTCGAGGATGCCGAGTCGGGCGCGCTGGGCCAGCCGGTGCGCCACGACCCCGATTGGATCTTCGAGCGCGCGCCGTCCGCCGTCAGCTGGAACGGGTGGCGTGCGATCGACGAGCACGAGCGAAACGCAGGCGAGCGAGCCGGGCGGCCGCGGGTGAAGATCGTGCGGGTGCCGGAGCTACTCGCGGCCGCAGTCAGGTAGACGAAGCGTGCTCGACGGCAAGGTCGCACTGGTCACGGGAGCCGGACAGGGAATGGGACGCGCGATCGCGATCGAGATGGCTTCCCGGGGCGCGGCAGCGGTCGCGGTCGCCGACCGGGACAGCGAAACGGTCGCGGAAACGGCGCGCTTCATCGCCGACGCCGGGGGTGAAGCGGTTGCGCTGGCCTGCGACCTGCGCGACCGAGATCAGATTGCGGCGATGTTCGACGAGATGGCGGCCAGGTTCGGCGGTCTTGACGTACTCGTCAACAACGCCGGCGTGATCGAGACGGCGATCACATCCGCGACCGCGATCGATGCCCTGCCCGAGGAGGTCTGGGACACCGTCTATGAGATCAACCTCAAGGCTGTGTGGCTGACGACCAAGTTCGCCTCTCCCTACTTGCGCCGATCGCGCCGTGGTCCGAGCATCGTCAACACGTCCTCGGTGTCGGGGCTGATCGGGTTCGCGCGCGCGCCGATCTACTGCGCGAGCAAGGCCGGCGTGATCCAGCTGACCAGGGTTGCCGCGATCGATCTCGCTCCCGAGGTCCGATGCAACTGCTTCTGCCCGGGCGTGATCGCGACGCCGATGGCCCGGGCGTTCATCGACAAAGCCGAGGATCCGGTCTCCCAGGAGCGGGCGATGATCTCCACCCAGCTTGTCGAGCGGATGGGACGGCCCGAAGAGGTCGCGAAGCTCGCCTGCTATCTCGCCTCGGACGACGCCGCCTTCATCACGGGCGCCACGTTCACGATCGACGGCGGCGCGCTCGCCTGGCACGGCGTGCGCGAATAACTGGCGGAGAGCCTTCACAGCCCAACTGAGATCAGCTTGGTTCGTCGTGGGGTTGCGACGAGACGGGGGGTCCCGGTTCCTGACCGGCCGACCCTCCACATTACCTCGTAGCTCCCAGGATCAGTGCCAATCATCCGTGAGTCGCGTCCGGATGCGGCTGCCCTCAAGAGTTCGAGAAGATAATCACAAATTTACTTGACATCAGTTCAGTTTGTCTTTTATGATTCCCCTCCGGCCATTCCGCGTCGAGGATCTCGAGGAGAGCTCGAGACGACAGCGGAGAGCCCGTCGAGACCGGAGAGGAAGCCTTGATCACCGAAACCGCCACCAGCGATGCCGGCCGTGCCGCCGCACCGGCGTTGCTCGTGGAGCGCCTCTCGAAGACCTTTCCCGGAACACGGGCTCTGATCGACGCGTCGATCGAGATCCGCGAGGGTGAAGTCCACGCGCTTGTCGGTCAGAACGGATCCGGGAAGTCGACCCTGATCAAGACCCTCGCCGGCTACCACGCCCCGGACCCCGGTGCCGTCGCTGAGCTGGCCGGCGAGCCTTTCGCGCTCGGTCACGCGGTGCCCGACGGGCTCCGGTTCGTGCATCAGGACCTCGGGCTGGTGCTGGAACTGAACGCGATGGACAACCTCGCGCTCAGGGGCGACTTCATCCGGGGCTTCGGCGGACGCGTTCGCTGGGCTGAGCAGGCCCAGGAGACCTACCGAATCCTCGAGCGCTTCGACGTCGAGATCGACATCCATAGCCCGCTTGCCGAGGCCACCCCGGTCCAGCGGACGCTCGTCGCGATCGCGGGCGCACTTCAGGGCTGGCACGGATGCGGTGGAGTGCTCGTGCTCGACGAGCCGACCGCGGTCCTCCCCCACGACGAGGCCGAGCGGCTGCTGGCGATGGTGCGCGAGGTGCAGCGCAGCGGCACCAGCGTCCTCTACGTCTCGCACCGCTTGGACGAGATCTTCGAGATCGCCGACCGCGTCACGGTCCTGCGCGCCGGGCGCGTGGTCAAGACACTGCCGGTGGCGGAGGTCGACCACCGGGGCCTGGCGCAGCTGATGGTGGGCGCTGAGGTCGATCCGGATTACCGGGCCCCGGTGGCCGCACGCCCGGACTCGCCGGTCGTGCTGGAGCTGCGCAACGTTCACGGCCGGCGCCTGCACGGGCTCGACCTGGACGTGCATCGCGGCGAGATCCTCGGTGTCGCCGGTCTCGCCGGGGACGGGGTGAACGAGCTGCCGTACCTGATCGCGGGACATCCACGACATCACGTCACCGGGACCATCCGGTTGCCGCAACGCTCGAGCGAATCGACGGATGTCGCCGATGCTCGCAAGCTGGGAATCCCACTCGTCCCCGCCGACCGCGCGCACGAGGCGATCGTCCCGGACTTTGCGGTCAGCGAGAACATGACGCTCTCGGTACTCGACCGGCTCGGGTCGCGCGGGAGGCTCGACAAAGCGGCTGAGCAGAAGCTTGTCGAGCGCTGGACCGAGCGGCTCGGGGTCGTGACGGCGAGCTCCGACGCGCTGATCTCGACGCTCAGCGGCGGCAACCAGCAAAAGGTCGTCGTGGCGCGGTGCCTCGCTCGCAATCCGGAGCTCCTCATCCTTTCGGAGCCGACCGCGGGCGTCGACATCGGCACGCGCGTCGCCATCTACGAGCTACTCGCGGGACTAGCGCGCGAGGGCCTGACGGTGATCGTGTCCTCATCGGACCTTGGCGACCTGCTGGCGATGTGCACGCGCGTCGTCGTGCTGAGGGATGGGCGCGTGGGCGCCGAGCTCGGCGGTGACGGTCTGACTGAACACGTACTTGTGAACGCGATCGAGGGAGAACGCAGTGCCGACGGTGCAAACAATGGAAACGAATGACGTTCTTAAATCCGCGCCCGCGGACTCGCCGGTCCGGCGGCCCCAGCCGCGAAAGCTGACCTCGGCGGCGTCGCTCGGAGCGCGCCTCCGGCGCGGCCTGGCGTTCAACAGGATCGGAGCCGTCTACGTCTGGCTCGGCCTCGTGCTCGTGTTCTCGATCTGGGTCCCTGACACGTTCCCGACGATGGCCACGGTGAAGCAGGTCCTGAACGCAAACGCGATCACGGCGCTGGCCGCGCTGTCGATCACGATCCCCCTCGCCGCGCGCGTGTTCGATCTGTCGTTCGCCTACACGATGACGTTGACCGGGGTGATCACCGCCCACTTCTTGACGGCCGGCGTTCCCCTGGTGCCGGCGGTGCTTCTCGGCCTCGGCGCCGGGGTCGTGATCGGCGTGGTCAACGGGGTCGTAGTCGTCGTCATGAGGATCGACTCGTTCATCGCCACGCTCGCGACCGGGTCGCTGATCGCGGCGCTGATCACGATGTTGACGGGAGGCACGGCGATCATCAGTACGAGGCTCCAGGGCGGGTTTGCCAAGATCGGCCAGACCAACGTCAGCGGCTTCACGCTCCCCGTCGTGTACGTGTTCCTGGTCGCGGTCGCGATGTGGTTCCTGCTCGAGCACACCGCGACCGGCCGGCGACTGTACGCCACCGGATTCAATCCCGATGCCTCGAAGCTTGCCGGTGTCCGTGTTGACCGTCTGCGCTTCGCCTCGCTCGTGGTCTCAGGGTCGCTCGCCGGAGCGACGGGGCTCGTGCTCGCCTCGACGGTCGGCTCCGGGGACCCGAGCGCCGGCACGTCGTACCTGCTGCCGGCGTTCGCCGCCGCGTTCCTGGGCGCGACGCAGCTCAAGCACGGGCGCTTCAACGCATTTGGAACGCTGATCGCGGTGCTGCTGCTCGGCACCGGCACGACCGGCCTCGCGCTCGCGAACGCGCCTCAGTGGTCCGCCGACATGTTCGTCGGACTCGTGCTGATCGCCTCGCTCGCCGTGACCGGCATCCAACGTCGCGCGAGCGTCGGAGACGGCGGGAGGTTCAGGACCCTGTTCCGCCGCCTGCAAGCGAGCGGCGGCTGACATGAGCTTCACACGGCGATATGCGCCAACTATCCCTAACCCACATCCCCACCAGGAGGAGACAACAGTCATGTCCCAATTGACGCCGGCGCGGAGCCGGATCCGTCGCGCCGCCGGCGTTGCGGCGAGCACTGCCATGGTCGCGATCGTGGCCGCCGGCTGCGGCTCGTCGAGCAGCTCGAGCGGCAGCGCAAGCGGCAGCGCAAGCAGCGCGAATCTCACCGCCGCTCAGCAGGTCGTGTCGCAGGCGATGCAGCGGCCCGCAACGATCACGGTCACGAAGCCGGTCGGCAAGGCAGTTCCCAGCGGTAAGAAGATCGTGTACATCAGTTGCGGCGTGTCGGTGTGCCAGCTGCAGGGCCAGATCGTCGCCCAGGCCGCGAAGGCGCTGGGTTGGTCGACGTCCACCGTCACGACGGACGGCACGCCGACCAGCGTTCAGGCTGCGTACGACACGGCTCTGCGCCAGGGCGCGAACGCAATCGTCACGACGGCCGCGCTCCGCGCTGAGATCGCCTCGAAGATTCCGCAGTTGGAGTCGAAGGGCGTGGTCGTGTCGGACTGCTGCTCGACCGATCCCGTCGCCTCGCCGTTCATCTACAACACGGACACCCCGTCGCAGGGCGAGCCGATTGGCAAGGCTCTGGCCGCCGAGGTCGCCACCAACAGCAAGGGCAAGGCGAACACGCTGTACGTCAACATCCCGGCGTTCACGATCCTCGGATCGCTCGATACGTCGTTCAAGGCAGCCTACAAGCAGTACTGCCCGACGTGCGGGTATGGCTCGATCGGCGTGTCGCTGACGCAGCTCGCGAACGCGCCGAACCTGATCGTCTCCTACCTCCGCAGCCACCCGTCGGTCAACTACGTGGCGCTGTCGGTCGCGAACGAGCTCGACACGGGTCTTCCGGCGGCGCTCTCGGCAGCCGGGCTGTCGAACGTCAAGATCGTCGGTCAGGGCGGAGGTCCGACCGACTTCCAGTATCTGGCCGATGGCCAGGAGCTGGCGCTGGTGCCGTTTGACTACTACAACGTCGATTACCAGATGGTCGACGCGCTGGCCCGCCACTTCGCCGGCGCCTCGGTCCAGCTGACGCCACCACCGCTGTGGATGGTGACTAAGACGAACCTGCCCAGCACCCACACCAACCTGTTCCCGGACGTCACCGACTACCAGAGCCAGTTCCTGAAGCTCTGGGGCCGGGCGGCCTAGGACAGACACGGCGGCGCACGGCCGGCTCCTGCTCCCTCCGGGGCGGGAGCCGGCCGGCCGCGACCACAGCCGCCGGCAAGGAGCGATAGATGCTGGATCAGGGGAGTACGAATTTCATAGCCGAGCTCGCAGCGACCGGACTACCGCCGATTCACGAGCTGACCCCGCGCGACGCGAGGCAAGCCGGCGACCGGATGGTCGAGCTCTACGGCAAGGGACCCGCGATGGCGCAGGTGCAGGAGCTGGAGATCCCGACCGCCGACGGCGACCAGATCAAGCTGCGAATCCTCGTCCCGCACGAACGCGTGCGGGGGGCGATCGTCTATTACCACGGGGGCGGTTGGGTGATCGGCGCGCTGGATCACTTCGACACGCTCGCACGCCTGCTCGCGCACCGGACCGGATGCGCTGTGGTGCTCGTCGACTACCGGCTCGCGCCGGAGCACCCCTATCCCACCGCGGTCGAGGATGGGTGGGCGGCGCTCGGATGGGTCGCGGCGAATCTCGAGCGGATCGCCGGTAGCGAGGTTCCGCTGATCGTCGCGGGCGACAGCGCCGGCGGGAACCTGGCGGCGGTGGTCGCGCAGCGGGCGCGGGACGCAGGCCCGCTGCTCGCGCTGCAAGTCCTGGTCTACCCGGTCACCGACTCCGACCTCGACACGCCCTCCTACCTCGATCCCGCCAACCAGTTGATCGTCAGCCGCGAGACGATGGCGTGGTTCTGGGACCACTACGCTCCTGATCGCTCGATCCGAACGAGGCCCGACGCCTCGCCGCTACGCGCCGCCAGCTTGGCCGGGTTGCCGCCGGCGGTGGTCCTGACCGCGGAGCACGACGTGCTGCGCGACGAAGGCGAGGCCTACGCCCGGCGCCTGACCGAGCACGGGGTGCGGGTCGAGCACGAGCGCTTCGACGGCCAGATGCACGGTTTCTTCATGATGGTCGGGCTCCTCCCCGGATGTGCCGCGGGGCTGGACTTCGTCGGCCGCGCCATCGACCGCGAGCTCGCCGAGCACGGCGGCTGCGGTCCCGTCGCCCAACCCGCTCGCGATTTCGACGCGATCGTCGTCGGCGCCGGCTTCGCCGGTCTGTACGCCCTGCACCGCCTGCGCGAGATGGGCCTGAGCGTGCGCGTGCTCGAGCAGGGAGAAGGTATCGGCGGCACCTGGTATTGGAATCGCTACCCCGGCGTGCGCTGTGACATCGAGTCGGTCGACTACTCGTACTCCTTCTCGGAGGAGCTCGAGCAGGAATGGGAATGGAGCGAGCGTTATCCGACGGGGCCCGAGATCCTGCGCTACCTGAACCACGTCGCCGACCGCTTCGACCTGCGACGGGATATCCAGCTGAGCACTCGCGTAGCCGA
This sequence comes from uncultured Solirubrobacterales bacterium, assembly GCA_963810015.1. Taxonomy (GTDB): domain Bacteria; phylum Actinomycetota; class Thermoleophilia; order Solirubrobacterales; family Solirubrobacteraceae; genus Palsa-465. The sequence continues at coordinate 42,523 of CAWEMC010000014.1, read as the reverse complement.
GGCGCACTACGACGAATCGAGCGGGCGCTGGCTGGTGGCGAGCGAGGACGGGGCGCGATTCTCGGCGAGGTATTGCGTGATGGCGTCCGGATGCCTGTCGGCGGTGAACCGCCCCGCCTACGACGGCCTCGACGAGTTCGAGGGCGACTGGTACCACACGGCACGCTGGCCGCAGTACGGGGTCGCGCTCGCCGGCAAGCGCGTCGGCGTGATCGGGACCGGCTCGACCGGGATCCAGCTGATCCCGCAGCTCGCCAAGGGGGCGGAGCACCTGTACGTCTTTCAGCGCACCGCAAACTTCAGCATGCCCGCGCACAACGCGCCGCTCGATCCGGAGCTCCAGCGGGCGGTCAAGGCCTCCTATCGGGAGCGGCGCCGGCTCGCCCGGGAGTCGCTCAGCGGCGTTCCGCGCTCGCACCCCGATGCCGTGCCCCAGCGCTCGGCGCTCGAAGTCGCGCCCCAGGCGCGCGAAGCCATCTACGAGCGCGGATGGGCGGAGGGCGGGATCGGCGGGGTGCTGCTCGCGTTCAACGACATCAACACTAACGCAGAGGCGAACCGCACGGCCGCCGAGTTCGTGCGCTCCAAGATCCGTCAGACCGTCCAGGACCCGGCCACCGCCGAGGCGCTGTGCCCGACCACGCATCCGATCGGCACCAAGCGCATCTGCGTCGACATCGACTATTACGCGACCTACAACCGCGACAACGTCACACTCGTCGACGTCCGCGACGACCCGATCGTCGGGATCACCCGGCGCGGGATCAAGACCACATCCGATGACTATGCGCTCGACGTGATCGTGTTCGCGACCGGCTTCGATGCGATCACCGGAGCGCTCTTGGGCATCGACATCCGCGGTCGCGGTGGCCGGCCGCTGAAGCAGAAGTGGTCGAACGGACCTCGAACTTACCTCGGCCTCGCGACGGCCGGGTTCCCGAATATGTTCCTCGTCACCGGACCGGGGAGCCCGTCGGTTCTGAGCAACATGGTCTGCTCGATCGAGCAGCACATCGACTGGATCGCGGACTGCATCGGCCACCTGCGCGAGCACGAGCTCGAGACGATCGAGGCGATGCCCGACGCCGAGGACGGCTGGGTCGCCCACGTCGAGGAAGTGGCGGAGGCGACGCTGTTCCCCCTCGCCAACTCGTGGTACGTCGGCGCGAACATTCCGGGCAAGGCGCGCGTGTTCATGCCCTACCTCGGGGGCGTCGGCAACTACCGCAGGCACTGCGATGAGGTCGCCCGGAACGGATACGAGGGATTCTCGGTCGACCGGCAGCTCGCGGGAGCGAGGTCATGAGCACCGGAACCCGGATCCTGACCGGAAACGAGAGCTGCCTGTACATCGGCGGGCGGTGGGTGCACTCGTCGGACGGCCGGCTCGCCGAGGTCATCAACCCGACGACCGAGGAGTCGATCGGTGAAGCCGCGCTGGCAGGTCCAGCGGACATCGACCACGCCGTGCGCGCCGCCCGAGCGGCATTCGATACCGGGCCGTGGGCGAGCTCGACGCCGGCCGAGCGCGCCGAGATCATGACGAAGGCCGCGGAGCTGATGTCCGAGCGCGCCGAGCTGTTCGCGCGGACGATCACGCTCGAAGTCGGCTCGCCGTTCGCGATCGCCAACTGGCAGCCGCTCGCGGCCAAGCTCTACCTTGAGTGGTACGCCGCCCGCGCTGCCACGTTTGCATGGGAGGAGGAGCGCGATGGCATCCGCAGCCGGCTGCTGGTGCGCCGCCAGCCGGTGGGGGTTGTCGGCGCGATCGTGCCGTGGAACTTCCCGCTCGCGCTGTCGTTCCCGAAGTTGGCCCCGGCGCTACTGACCGGCTGCTCGATCGTGCTCAAGCCTCCCGAGGAGACGCCGCTGTTCGGCTGCCTGCTGGCGGACGTGTTCGAGGAGGCAGGGCTGCCGCCGGGGGTGCTCAACGTCGTGCCCGCCGATCGCACGGTGAGCGAGGAGCTGGTCAAGCACCCGCTGGTGGACAAGATCAGCTTCACGGGCTCGACGCGCGCCGGTCGGCGGATCGCCGCGCTGTGCGGGGAGCAGATCAAGCGCTGCAGCCTCGAGCTCGGCGGAAAGTCGGCTGCGATCGTCCTCCCCGACGCCGAGCTCGATGCGGTGATTCCCGAGCTGGCTCCGAACACGATGCGCAACAACGGCCAGACCTGCACCAATCAGACGCGGGTGCTGGCCCACCGCGAGCGCTACGCGGACGTCGTCGAGGCGCTGCGGGAGGCGGTCGGCGCCTTTCAGGTGGGCGATCCGGACGATCCGGACGTGTTCATCGGCCCGCTGGTGAGCGCTACCCAGCGCGAACGGGTCGAGGGCTACATTGCGACCGGCGTGAGCGGGGGCGCGCGCCTTGTGCTCGGCGGCGGCCGTCCCGATCGCGAACGCGGGTATTTCGTCGAGCCGACGATCTTCGCCGACGTCGAGAACACGATGACGATCGCGCGCGAGGAGATCTTCGGACCGGTCGTCTCGGTGATCCCCTACGACGACGAGGCGCATGCGATCGCGATCGCCAACGACTCGAGCTACGGACTGTCCGGGAGCGTGTGGGGGCCGGACGCCGAACATGCCAAGGACATCGCGAGGCGGATCCGCAGCGGCAACGTCGCGATCAACCAGCACACGCTGGATCCGGCCGGGCCGTTCGGCGGTTTCAAGCAATCGGGACTCGGGCGCGAGAACGGCATCGAGGGGATCGATGCCTACGTCGAGCTTCAGTGCATTCCATACGTCAGCTGAGGAGACATGAAGATCACCGCAGCCCTCTCTGCAAGCGCCGACTCACCGTTCGAAATCGCCGAGGTCGAGCTGGACGATCCCCGCCGCGACGAGGTGCTCGTCGCGATCAGCGCCGTCGGAGTCTGCCACAGCGATCTGACGATGAAGTCTGTCTGGCCGCAAGAGATCTCGCCGATCGTCCTCGGTCACGAGGGCGCAGGCGTGGTGGTCGCCGTCGGCGACGACGTCAAGACCGTCCGGACCGGGGACCATGTCGTGCTCAGCTACCGCAGCTGTGGCTCCTGCTCTGAGTGCGCGGTCGGCCACCCGCCGTATTGCCGCAACTTCCGCTCGCTCAACGGGATCGGGACGCGGGCCGACGGCTCGATGACGATGCGGCGCAACGGGTCCGCTGTGTACGGCTCGTACTTCGGGCAGTCGAGCTTCGCCTCGCACGCCCTCGCCTACGAATCGAACGTGGTCGTCATCGACGATGACCTGGACCTGACCGTCGCGGCGCCGCTGGGCTGCGGCGTACAGACCGGCGCGGGCACCGTCCTGGGCGTGCTGAGGCCAGGCGAAGACGCGTCGCTGGTCGTGTTCGGCGCCGGCGCCGTCGGGCTCTCGGCGGTGATGGCCGCCGGCGCCACCGGCGTGCGGACGACGATCGCGGTGGACCCCGTGGCCAGTCGCCGCGAGCTCGCCATCGAGCTCGGGGCGAGCGCGACGATCGACCCCACGAGCGAGGACGTCGTGGATGTGATCCGCGGGCTGACCGGCGCCGGCGCCACGCACGCGATCGACACGAGCGCGAAGGGCGCGGTCATCAACCAGGCGATCGAGGCGCTGGCCCCGCGCGGGACGCTGGCGCTGCTCGGTATCGGCATTCCCGAGTTCCAGATGGACGTTCGCAGCGTGATCAGCGGCGGGAAGACGTTGCGCGGCGTGATCGAGGGGGACGCCGTTCCGCAGGAGTTGATCCCGCGGCTGATCGGCCTGCACCGCGACGGGAGGCTGCCGCTTCAGAAGCTGATCCGCACCTACGCATTCGAGCAGATCGATCGCGCGTTCGCCGAGGCGGCGAGCGGCGAGGCGGTCAAGCCGGTCCTCACATTTATTTGACCTGAATTCAGGTTGATTTCGAGAGCGAGAAAGGGTACAGTATCGCCATGAACGAAGCGATCGTCGCCGCATTGACAGAGGACGTGCTCGAGGGCGGCCGTGTGGTCGTCGACGTGGACGGCGTCGAGATCGGCATCTTCCGGTTGGACGGGCAGCTCTACGCCTGGGAGAACCGCTGCGTTCACGCCGGCGGACCGGTTTGCCAGGGGACGCTGATGAACCGCGTCACCGAGCGCCTGGACGCCGAGCGGCGCAGCCTCGGCGACGACTTCGCCGACGAGCTTCACATCGTCTGCCCCTGGCACGGCTACGAGTACGACGTCCGCACCGGGGAGCACCCGGCGGATTCGCGGTTGCGGCTGCGCAGTATCGACGTCGAGGAGCGCGGGGGCGAGATCATTGTCCGTTTCTGAACGCGTCGAAGCCGCTCGGGCGCTGCTCGCGGAGGACCCTCCGCTCTCACAAGCCGACCTCTCTGCGCTGCTGAGCGATGCGATCAAGCTCTACGTATCGCGCTCCGGCGACCCCTACGGCGACGAGGCGCTCGCCGGCCTGACGGTGACGCCCACCGAGGCTTGCACGGTCGCCACGGCGCTTCTTCACTCGCAGTCGTTGTCTCCGTTCGAATTCTCGGTCTGGTTCTCAAGCAGCAGGAGGTAAGCCGCACATGCCCGTCGATCCGCGTGTCAAGCCACTCGTGCCGATGCACGACCGCTTCACCTCCGAGCGCGAGATGCTCGCGCACGCTCGCAAGGAGGCCGATCGGCTCGGGCTCGACGACTACTTCGTCGTTGACGTCGACTCCCATCGCGACCCGAGCTCGGTGTGGCCCGCGGTCCTGCGCTACATGGAGAATCCGGTGATGCGGTTCAACTCGCAACACGATCTCGAGGTCATGGGCGTCACCCAATACGTGCCCACGCCCGGCGGCAAGGGCTTTCAGTTCCAGTCGATGCACGGGCGGATCCCCCACCAGGAGCTGACCCGCGAGGACCTCGGGCCGATCGACGTGCCGCGCGATGTCGAGTTGTGCCGGCGGGCGATTGACGCCATGAGCATCGACGTCCAGGTCGTGTTCCCGACGTCGCTGCTGTCGCTCGGGATGTCGCCGATGCCGATCGGTGAGTCGGAGGTCGCCTACGCCTACAACCGGTGGATGGTGGAGGAGTTCTGCAGCCAGGAGGAACGTCTCAAGTTCCTCCCGTTCCTGCCCTTCCAGGATCCCGACATGTGCGTCCGGATGATCCGCGAGTTCGCTGGGAACCCGAGCGTGTGCGGCTTCCTCGTCACGAGCGTCCGCTACGACCCGGTCCACGACAACAAGTACATGCGGGTCTACGCGGAGATCGAGGAGACCGGGTTGCCGCTCGCCTTCCACGCCGGCCCCACGTGGGAAGACGATTGGATGAAGACGATGAACCGCTTCATCTCGATGCACGCGATCTCGTTCGTGCACTGCAACATCGTGCACATGACCAACTGGCTGATCAACGGCCTCCCGGAGCGATTCCCGCGCCTAAAGGTGATCTGGGTCGAGAGCGGACTGGCGTGGGTGCCGTTCCTGATGCAGCGCCTGGACCACGAGTACCTGAAGCGCACGTCGGAGGCGCCGCTGCTCAAGCGGCCCCCGAGCGAGTACATGCGCGAGATGTACTACACCTCGCAGCCGATGGAGATGGACAACCTCGGCCTGCTCGAGTCCACCCTCCAGGCGATCAGCGCCGAGACACAGCTCGTCTACGCCTCGGACTGGCCACACTGGGACTTCGATCTCCCGAGCGTCTTCCTCCACCTCCCGTTCCTGGGCGAGCAGGCGAAGCGGAACATCCTCGGTCTCAACGCGGCGCGGCTGTTCAACCTGGACGTTCCCGCGCTGCAGGCCAAAACTGAAGTCAGTTGAGGCGAGTCCGCGGTGAGCGCTTCTGCAGCCATCGCCGGACTCGGCATCACCGAGATGGGCAAGGTCTACGGCCGCACCGCGACCGACTTCGCGGCCGAGGCGATCGCGCTCGCGCTCGATGACGCCGGACTGCGGGCGCAGGACATCGATGGTCTGCTGATCAACGCAAACCACTCGAGCGAGATGTCCCCGACGCTGCAGTTCTCGCTCGGTCTCACCGACCTGACGCTGATCAGCGCGATGAGCGCGTTTGGATCGACCGCCGCGACGATGCTCCAGTACGCCGCGTACGCGATCGCGTCCGGACAGGCGAACGTCGTCGCCTGCGTGTACGCCGACGCGCCGCTTCGGGACGGTGCGTCGATCTCGCAGTCGGCGTACAACGGCAAGCGCTTCAGCGCCCCCGGCTTCGCGGGCCTGCGGTCTGCCTACGGCGACTACGGCCCCGCGAACACGATGTACGCGCTCGCCCTTCGACGGCACATGCATCTGTTCGGGACCAACCACGACCAGCTCGGTCAGATCGCCGTCGGTGAGCGCGCGTGGGCGCAGATGAACGCCTGCGCCCAGATGCGCCGGCCGATGACGATCGACGACTACCACGCCTCGCGCTGGGTCGTGGAGCCGCTTCATCTGTTCGACTGCTGCCTCGTGTCGAACGGAGGCGTCGCAGTGATCGTCACCTCGGCCGAGCGCGCGCGCGAGCTGCGCCAGCCCCCGGTGTACCTCCGCGGTTTCGGACAGTGCGCGCCCGGGGACCAGGCCCGGACCGGGCGGGATCCGGCGATCCACACCGGCGCGGCGAAATCCGGGGCGCTCGCGCTGCAGAAGGCGGGGATCGAGCTGTCGGACATCGACGTGCTCGAGCTCTATGACTGTTACACGTACACGGTTCTTGTCACGCTCGAGGACTACGGGTTCTGCGAGAAGGGTGAAGGCGGTCCGTTCGTCGCCGACGGGAAGCTCGGGCCCGGGGGCTCGCTGCCGTGCAACACCGGCGGCGGCCAGCTGTCGTCCTACTACATGTGGGGCTTCACGCCCCTGTCGGAGGGCGTGATCCAGGCGCGCGGCCAGGCCGGTGAGCGCCAGGCGAACAAGCACGATCACGTCCTCGTGTCCGGCAACGGCGGCGTCCTCAACTTTCACTCCACCACGATCCTCAGCAAGCATGAGCACTAGGAACGCCGCCACGAGCACCACGGCCACGGCGAAACCGGTTCCCGTCCCAGACGAGGCGAGCGCCCCGTTCTTCGCCGGCGCGCTCGAAGGGAAGCTGATGCTGCTGCGCTGCCGGTCGTGTGAGACGTTCATGTCGCCCACGGCTTATCTAGGGGTTCCGCTGCGCCCGCGCTGCCTGCATTGCTTCTCGCCCGACCTTGACTGGGCCCCCTCGAGCGGGAGGGCCACGCTCTACAGCTTCGCCGTCATGCACCAGCTCTATGACGAGGCGTTCGCTGCCGAGCTTCCGTACAACATCGCGGTCGTGGAGACCGAGGAGGGCGTCCGTTTGACGAGCCAGGTCGTCGGCTGCCCAAACGATGAGCTGGAGATCGGAATGGCCCTCCAGGTCACGTTCGAGCAACGTAGCGACGAGGTTGCGATCCCCAAGTTCAGGGCGCCGGCATGAATTACGACCACGTCCTCTACGAGAAACGCGACCACATCGCGTACGTGACGCTCAACCGGCCCGAGCGGATGAACGCGCTCGACAGCTACTCGCATCGTGAGCTGATCGAGATCTTCGACGACTTCGCCTCGGACGCGGAGACGTGGGTCGCGATCCTCACCGGAGCGGGAGAGCGAGCGTTCTGCGCCGGCAACGACCTCAAGGCCACGGCCCGGGCGTCAGCGAACGGGGAGAAGCGGGTCGACTCGAGCTCTCGCTTCGCCGCGATCACGCGCGGCTATAGCTGCCCGAAGCCTCTAATCGCAGCGGTCAACGGCGTCGCGGCGGGCGGTGGCTTCGAGATCGCGCTGGCATGCGACATCGTGCTCGCGGCGGACACGGCGCGCTTCGGCCTTCCGGAGCCGCGCGTAGGCCTGATCGCCGGCGCCGGGGGCATCCACCGGCTTACCCGGCAGATCCCGTGGGGGCAAGCGATGGGAATGCTGCTGACCGGCCGCCTCGTCTCGGCGGCCGAGGGTTACCGGCTCGGGTTCGTCAACGAAGTCGTCCCGGAGGCGGACCTGATGGCGGCAGCGGAACGGTGGGCGCAGGAGATCCTCGAGTGCTCGCCGCTGCTGATCCAGCTCACGAAAGAGGCGGCGCGCGATGGGTATGGCCTCGACGTGGACGATGCGATCGCGCGCGATTGGGAGCAGCGGATCCCACGGATGCTCGCCTCCCACGACTACCTGGAGGGACCGAGGGCGTTTGCCGAGAAGCGCCGGCCCGCCTGGACCGGCAGGTGAACAGGTGAGCCTCAAGCTCGGTCTCAACACCGGCTTCTGGGCCTCGTCGGCGCCATCGCCGAAGACGCTCGAAGCGATCCTCGAGGCGGAGCGCCTGGGATTCGACTCGATCTGGACCTCCGAGGCTTACGGCTGCGACGTGCTGACCCCGCTGGCGTGGTGGGGCTCGCAGACGAGGACGGTCAGGCTCGGCACCTCGATCATGCAGATGAGCGCGCGGCGCCCGACGGCCGCAGCGATGGCCGCGATCACGATGGACCATCTGAGCGGCGGCCGTTTCATCCTCGGACTCGGCGTGTCGGGTCCGCAGGTGGTCGAGGGCTGGTACGGAGAGCCGTTCGCGAAGCCGCTCGCGCGCACGCGCGAGTACGTCTCGATCGTCCGCGACGCCATCGCCCGGTCTGCCGGGGTCGCCTCCGATGGCCCCCACTACCCCCTGCCCGTGACCGGGCGCGAGGGGGTCACGGGCCTCGGCAAGCCGCTGAAGACAACGGTGCACCCGTTGCGTGAGCGGATCCCGATCTTCCTCGGCGCCGAGGGGCCCAAGAACATCGCCCAGACCGCCGAGATCGCGGATGGCTGGCTAGCGCTGTTCTACTCGCCCCACCATCACGACGAGCTCTACCGGCCGCACCTGGAAGCGGGCTTCGCGCGGCGCTCGATGCCGAGCGACGAGTTCGAGATCGCGGTGTCGCTCGACTTCATCGTCCACGACGACGTCGAGCAGGCGGCGGACATGATTCGCCCCCGGCTGGCGCTCTACTTCGGCGGGATGGGCGCGCGCAGCATGAACTTCCATCACGAGGTCGCAGTTCGCATGGGCTACGGCGCAGAGGCAAGGAAGATCCAGGAGCTGTTCCTGCAGGGCAAGAAGGACGAGGCGGCGGCGGCGGTGCCGACGAAGCTGGTCGAGCAGCTGTCGCTGATCGGGCCCCCCGAGAAGATCCGCCACGACCTCGAGGCCTGGCGGGACTCCGGTGTCACATCGCTGCTGATCGTGGGCGGGCCGCAGTTGCTGCGCCAGGCGTCGGAGCTGGTCCTTGGCTAGCCGCCCGACACCCCTCGACGGCGTCCGCGTGATCGAGACGGCCGACGCCCGGGGCGAGATTTGCGGGCGCATCCTCGCCGACCTCGGCGCCGACGTGATCAAGGTCGAGCCGCCCGGCGGCGCGCCCTCGCGTGCCGAGGCTCCGTCGCACGACGGGATCAGCCTTGCGTTCGCGGTCCGGAACGCCGGGAAGCGGAGCGTCGTCGTCGACACGGCTCGCGCGGACGGGCGTGAGCAGCTGCTCGCGCTGCTCGACTCCGCCGACATCTGGATCGCCTCGAACCAACAGGGCACCCTGCCGGATCGCGCCGCGCGCGCGCGCAACCCCGCGCTCGTGGTGCTGGCGATCAGCGACTTCGGCCGCACCGGTCCGTACCGTGACTGGGTGGCGACCGACCCGGTGCTGCTGGCGATGGGCGGCGTGCTCAGCCGCTCGGGGCTGCCTGGGCGCCAGCCGCTGGTGCCGCCGGCGGACATGGCGCTGGCGCTGACGGCCGCCCAGGCGGCGTGGGCGGCCCTGGTCGCCTACTGGAACCGGCTCGAGACGGGCCGCGGCGACTGCCTCGACTTCTCGCTCTACGAGGCCACCGCCCAGGCGATCGAACCGGCGATGGGCACCGTCGGCACCGCGCAGGCCGCCGGCTACGAGCCGACGCGCGGCCGGCCCGCGCCTGGCCCATACCCGATCTTTCGCTGCCGCGACGGGCACGTCCGGGTCGTCCTACTGGCGCCACGCCAGTGGCAGGCGATGCGGGCATGGCTTGGCGATCCCGATGAGCTGCGGGATCCGGAGCTCGAGACGATCCGCGGGCGCGCGCTCGCGGCGGATCGCCTCCACGCGATCTTCGAGCGGCATTTCGCTGGGCGGAGCAAGCGCGAGCTGACGCTCGAGGGTCAGGCGCGCGGCGTGCCGATCGCGCCCGTTCTGACACTCGGCGAGGTTCTGAACGCCGAGCACTTTCGCGTCCGCGGCGCGATCGCCTGGCAGGAGTTGGCGCCGGGGATCACCGCCGACGTTCCGACCGGGTTCGCCGAGATCGATGGGCGGCGGATCGTCTCCGGCTGGCGCGCGCCGGCGGTGGGCGAGCACGACGCCGACGTGCTCGCGGTGTCGAGCGCGCGCCGGCTGCAGCCCGCTCTTCGCGCCGCATCGGACGGAGGCCGGCCGCTGGAGGGGCTCCGGATCCTGGACTTCGGCGTGATCGTGTATGGCGCCGAGGTCGCCAGGTTGTTCTGCGAGCTGGGCGCTGACGTGATCAAGGTCGAGAGCCGCGAGTTTCCCGACGGCGCCCGCGTCTCTCCGGTGCATTTCGCGATCGGGCACCGCGGGAGCCGGAGCGTTGGCGTGAACCTCCGCAGCGACGAAGGTGTCGAGCTGATCAAGCGCCTGGCCGGTGGCGCCGACGTGCTGCTGGCCAACTTCAAGCCCGGGACGCTCGCGAAGCTGGGTCTCGGCGAGGAGGTGCTGCACGACCTCAACCCAGGACTCGTGATCGTCCATGGCAGCGCCCTCGGAGCGAGCGGCCCGTGGAGCAGCTGGATGGGATACGGGCCGCTCGTCCGATGCGTGTCGGGCCTGACGAGCCTGTGGCGCTACCCCGGCGATGAGGACAGCTTCAGCGACTCGACTGTCATCCATCCGGATCATTACGCCGCCCGCCTGTCCGCGGTCGCTTGCTTGGCCTCCCTCATCGCCCGGCGGCGGTCGGGGCGCGGGGCTGTGATTGGCGTCTCGCAGGCGGAGGCGATCCTCGTCCAGCTCGCGACTCTGCTAGCCGCCGAGTCGGTGGCGGACGGGTCGGTGGCGGACGGTCGGGTGCGGGGGTCCGCCGAGGCCGGCCACACCGCCGCGCCCTGGGGTGTGTTCCCGTGCGCCGGCGACGACGAGTGGTGTGTGGTGACGGTGCGCGACGACGAGGACTGGCGGCGCCTGCGCGGCGCGCTCGGCGATCCGGCATGGGCGGCGGACGACAAGCTCGCCGCCACGAGCGGGCGCCTGGCACACCGACACGAGATCGACACTCACCTGTCCGCGTGGACGCGCACGCGGGCTCCGCGCAAGGTCGCGGCGGTGCTCCAGAGCGCCGGCGTGCCGGCCGGCTTCATGCAGCGACCCGAGGAGTACGAGAACGATCCCCAGTTGCAGGCGCGTGACTTCCTGCGAACGTTCGAGCAGCCGGGGCTGGCGCCACGGCGCATCGAGCATGCGCCGTTCCGCTCCGAGCGGATCCCGGCGCCGGCGAACCGGCCGGCCCCGGAGCCGGGAGAGCACACGCGGGAGATCTGCACAGGGTTGCTCGGCATCGACCGCGACACGGTCGATCGGCTGCTCGCCGCCGGCGCGCTCGAGGAGCCGCGGCCCGCCGTGGCGTCTGTGTCAAGTTAGTCGCAATTCATCCGGGCGGAGCGATGTGGCGTCATGCTTTGCGGCGCCTTGCAAGGGACTACGGGCCACATCGTCACATTTCCGCCGGTTCGGCTGGGAGCGTTGAGCGGCTCGTCATTCTGGCGCGATCCTGACGAGCGTCTTGCCGATCGTCTCTCCTGCGAGCACTCTCATCAAGGCCACTGGCGCGTGCTCAAGGCCATCAACGATGGACTCGCGGTAACTGAGCTTCCCCTTCGCGAGCCACCCCGCGACCTCCGTCTGCATCTCGCTCATCAGGTGGACGTAGCTGCTGCCGCGAAAGCCCCGTAGCGTCAGCTCGTTGGCCGTGGCCTGAAACAGGTTGCGAGGCGCGGAGGGGGCCTCGGCGCGGTCGTATTGCGCGACCGCGCCGCACAGCGCGACGCGCCCATGCCGGCGCAGCGCCCCCAGCGCAGCCTCCAGGTGCCCGCCACCGACGTTGTCGAAGTACACGTCGATCCCCTCCGGCGCGGCCTGCGCGAGCAGCTCAGCCAGCGGACCGGCCCTGTGGTTGAACGCCGCGTCCAGACCGAGCTCGTCTCGCAGGTAGCTGACCTTCTCGTCGGAGCCCGCGCTCCCGATCACCGTGTGTTTGCGGAGCTTCGCGAATTGCGCCGCGAGGCTGCCCACCGCCCCTGCCGCAGCTGACACCCAGACGATGTCGCCCGCGCGTAGGGACGCGACTTCAAGCAACCCCGCGTATGCGGTCAGGCCCATGCCGCCGAGGGGGCCCAGGTAGCAGCGCGGCGGCGCGAGCCGGGTGTCGAGCCGTGTCAGCGTCGCGAGCCCTCTCAGGGCACGCTCATCCGCCTTCACCACTGCATAGTCGCGCCACCCGAGCGGGTGCCACACAGTGTCACCCGCTTCGAAGCCGGGGGCTCTGGACTCGATCACCTGACCCACGGTCACGATCCCGTCCAGTGCCCGGCCGAGCTCGAACGCCGGGAAGTATCCGGCCGGCTCGCGCTCACGCAGCCGCAACCTGAGGCCGGGATCGACCGAGGTCCAGGTGTTGCGGACGAGTACCTCGCCCGCGCTCGGCTCTCGCTCACGCACCTCGGCGACGCGGAAGTGGCTCGGTGTTATCTCGGCGTGCGGGTAGCGATCGAGCTGAACCTGGCGGCTGGTGAGGGGCATCGCAGATCGGGTTGCACGAAGGTGCCTGAATTGAAATGATATCAGGTCAACTAGAATACGGACGAGCTGCTAAAGGACAGATCTGGTGAACTTCGAAGGAACGGTCGCCGCCGTCACTGGCGGCGGCGCAGGCATTGGTGAGGCGATCTGCCATCGTCTGTCGGCGGGACGGCGCACTCGTCGCCGTTCTCGACATCTCGCTCGCGACCGCACAGCGGACGGTCGATGCGATCGGGGCCGGGGTCGCGATCGAGGTCGACGTCTCTGACAGCGCGAGGGTCGATGCCGCGATCGCCCGGATCGAGCGCGAGCTCGGTCCGCTCGCGATCTTTGTCAACAATGCCGGAGCGGTCGGCCTGGAGCACGTCAAGCGAGTGACTCCGCTGCTCGAGCGCCAGCGCGAGGAGATCGCCGCGACGGGGCACGCAGAGACTCCACTGGAGGCGCTCATTGCACTGAGCAACGAGGAGTGGCGGTCGCTGCTCTCGGTCCACCTCGACGGAACGTTCTACTGCACGCGAGCGGCAGCTCGGGCGATGGCGGCGCGCCGCTCGGGCGCGATCGTCAACATGGCCTCGATCTGCGGAATCGAGGGATGCACGGGACACCCCCACTACTCGGCCGCCAAGGCCGGGATCCTCGGGTTCACCAAGTCGGTCGCGAAGGAGCTGATCGTGCAGGGGATCAGGGTCAACGCCGTCGCGCCCGGCTTCGTCGACACGCGCCGGCTGAAGGGCTCGCTCGGTTCCGGGCGACAGGCCGAGCTCGCTCGTACGCCCGCCGGGCGCCTAGGCACCCCGGATGAGATCGCGGCCGCGGTCGCGTTCCTCGCCTCAGACGAGGCCGCGTACTTCGTCGGCGCCACCCTGAGCCCGAACGGCGGTCTGTTGACCGCGGCCTGATCCGCGCCTGTTTGGCCAGCGCATTGCTCTGCGCCAGCGCCTTGCTATGTGTGCTGGCGGGCCGTGCCAAGCCCTCCGTGAAGTAGTTGAGCTTGTGGTTCGGGCTTGGCCGCGTCCACCTCGGCCGCGTCCACCTCCGGCGGCGATGACGCTAATGCGTCCGTTGGTTTGTTCAGTTCGCCGCACCAAAGGCCGATGCGATCCCAGAGCTTGGTTCGAGTGGTCGCGAAGTTGTGGCAGTGAGCGGAGTTGGGCAGGATGAACAGGGTCACGTCGCGACTGCGGGAGTAGAAGGCGACGTCGGCGTGCGGGATCGGTGGGACATCGTGGTCGCCGAATCCGATGAACACGTTGCAGTCCAATTGCTCTGCGAAGCTGGCGCTGTAGCCGGCCAGGAGCGCGTCTACGTACGACTGGCGAGGCCATCGAACCGCCTGCGCATCGTCGGCGACGATGACGGCCGCGGGCACGTCGGGGCGATGCAGCCAGCTGTGGTTCGGCTCGCGTGACGCGAAGGCGTACCCGTCCGCCCAGGTTTCTCCGAAGAATGCCTGCGCCTGCTCGACCGCAGTGTCCCTCAACATGTCGGGGTCATTGTGGGGCTCGCGCTCCGTAGCGCCGACGGCCGTGACCGAGACGTCCTTTTGCCCGTGTGTGAAGCCCAGCAGTGCCACCGCGTCGTAACAGCCATATCGGGCCTGGGTGACAACGGTAAGGCAGGCGCCGAGAGAGTGGCCTACGCCGACTATCGGGATCCCCGAAAGGGGCGTCCCGCCGAACTCCGGCGGGGCCTCGGCCAACAACGCGCGCACCTTCTCGGCAAACGAAGCCGCTGCCGCACTCATGGTCTCGAAGTCGACCCTGTCCGGGTCAACGGGCTTGCTGCTCGCGCCAACGCCGAGGTGGTCGGCGGCCACGACCACAAATCCCTGGGCTGTCATGTGCTCCGCGAAGCTGTAGCCCGGGTACCCGTCGATTTGCATGTCCCAGTAGGCACGGGCGTAGGAGCCTCCTGGCCAACAGATCAGGACGGCTCGCGGTGCCGCAGCGGCGAGATCGGGGAGATGGACGGACGCCGCCAGACACGCCGGCTCGTCGAACGGCAGCTCAGCCGACACGTCCAGTACCAGTTCGGGCACCCGGGTAGACATCGTGACCTCCTCGGAGCGACCAGCTCGCAACCGTATTGAAGTGAGATCAGTTTAGCTGTAGACTCGGCCGGAGATGCGACTCGCACTCACAGAAGAGGAGCGCCTGCTCCAGGAAGAGATCAGGGGCTTCCTCGTCGGGCACGTCCCGGATCGCCTGCCCCATTCGCTCGACGGGCGGATCGCCCTGCTCCGGGCATGGCAGGCTCGCTGCTACGAGGCCGGCTACGTCGGGCGGGCGTGGCCGCGCGAGTTCGGCGGCGGTGGAAGGGCTGCGGTCGAGCAGATCATCGTCGACGAGGAGCTGGCGGCTGCCGGCGCGCCCGAGTTCGTCAACGTCGTCGGCCTCGATGTGCTCGGGCCGTCCCTGCTGCGCTTCGGTAACGACGAGCAGCGGAGTCGCTACATCCCCTCGATCCTGTCAGCGCAGGAGATCTGGTGCCAGGGCTTCTCCGAGCCCGACGCCGGATCGGACCTCGCGTCGCTGCGAACCCGGGCGGTCGAGCAGGACGAGCACTTCGTCGTCAGCGGTCAGAAGACGTGGGTCTCGTGGGGGCAGTTCGCCCGCTGGTGCGGGGTGCTCGCTCGTACCGAGGACGCGGTGGCGGACCGGCCGCGCCACAAGGGCATCTCGATGTTGATCGTGGACATGGATTCACCGGGTGTTGAGGTCCGGCCGATGACGCAGATCACGGGTCATGCCGAGTTCTGCGAGCTGTTCCTCGACGAGGTCGTCGTTCCCAAGGGGAACCTGCTGAGCGACCGCGGTGACGGCTGGAAGATCGCGATGTACACGCTCGGTCACGAGCGCGGTACGGCGGCGCTTCCGCGTCAGGTGAAGCTGCGCACCTGGCTTGACCGGCTTGTTCGCACGGTCGGGGAGCGCGAGCTCGACGGCGAGTCGCTGCTGGACGATCCCCACGCGCAGGTGGCGCTGGCCAGGGCTCTGATCGGGATCGAGGTCCTTCGCCATCACGCGTACCGCACCGTCGGTGAGTTCTTGAGCGGCGGCGCCGTCGGCCCCGACAGCTCGAGCGTGAAGCTGTTGATGGCCGAGGCCGAGCAGCGGCTCGCCGCCACGGCGCTCGAGTTGCTCGGCCCGAGCCTGGCGCAGTCGGATCCGGCCAGCGCGGACGAGGATCGGTTCTGGCAGGAGACGTATCTCTACTCGCGCGCGGCCTCGGTCTACGGTGGCACGCGCCAGATCCAGCGCAACATCATCGCCGACCGCGTGCTCGCGCTCGCGCAGGAGTAGCCATGGACCTCGAGCTCACCGACGAGCAGCGCTGGCTGAGTGAGTCGGTTGACACGCTGCTGGGTCGCGAATGGCTGCCGGTGGAGGCGGTGGCCGAGGCGAGCATCGACCGTCGCCGTCGCGTCTGGGAGGAGCTCGTGTCGTTCGGCGCGCTGTCGATCGGCGGCGTAGATGGGATCGGCGCGGTCGAGGCGTGTTTGATCGCGCGCTCGCTCGGCCGGCATCTCGGTGCGGCTCCGTTCATCGGGAGCGCCGCGGTCAGGCTCGCGCTCGCGGATCGGCTCTCGCTGCACCGAGACGTCGCAATCGCGGTGGCGCTGCTCGAGCCTGGATCGAGCTGGTCGATCGACGAGCCGGCGACGACGCTTCGCCGTGAGGGCGGAGACTTCGTGCTCGCGGGCGAGAAGGTTGCCGTCGAGCAGCTGGACCTCGCCGACCAGCTCGCGATCGTCGCGATGCTCGGTGCCGAGCCCGCCTTGGCTTTGGTTCCGAGCGACGCCGCACACGTGGTGCCGACGGCGCGGCCATCCTTCGACCCGACGCTGCCGTTCGCGGCGGTGCGATTCGAGGACGCGGTCGTCGACCAAGCGGCGGTTCTCAGCGGCGCCGCCGCGCAGCCGGCGCTCGAACGGCTGAGTGCCGCCGGTTCGCTGCTCGCCGCGGCCGAGGCGACCGGCGCCGCCGACCGGATCCTGGGCGAAGCCCGCGGCTACGCCGGCGAGCGGCGGCAGTTCGGCCGCAGCATCGGAAGCTTCCAATCGCTGCGCCACATCCTCGCCGACTGCTACGTCCGCTCAGCCAGCGGATGGTCGGCCGTGCTGTACGCGGCCGCGGCGTTCGACGAAGGCGCGGATGAAGCCGCCCAGACCGCTTCGATCGCCAAGGCGTACGTCTCACGGGGCGCCCGCGAGGTCGCGCACGGCGCGATGCAGGTGTTCGGCGGGATCGCGTTCACGGCCGAGCACCCCGCCCATCGGTTCCTGCGGCGGATCGTCGTCCGCGAGCAGCAGTTCGGAGATGCGGCGTATCACGAGGGGGCGCTTGGTCGGGCGCTCGCCCGGGAGGCCAGTCGCGGTCTGAGCGCATTGGCGGAGGCGCCGGCCGCATGACCACCTCATTCACCGACCCGACCGCGCAGCGCCTCGAGCCGATCGTGACCGGCGCCGAGCCGGACGTCGTCGGGCCGCACCTCGCGGAGGTCCTCCACGACGAGCGCTGGCGGGCGTGTCAGGTCGCGCTGATCTCCGGCGGGAAGTCCAATCTCACCTACCGCGTCGCGTCGGATGCCGGCGAGGTGGTGCTTCGCCGGCCGCCGCTGGGTCACGTGCTTCCCACCGCCCACGACATGGTGCGGGAGTATCGCGTCCAGTCGGCGCTCGAGCCGACCGCGGTTCCGGTGCCCCGGATCCTGTACCTCGGCGAAGCCGGCGGCGTGCTCGGAGCGAGCTTCTACGTGATGGAGCGGGTCCTCGGCCACATCTGCCGCAACCAGCTTCCGCCCGGCTACGGCGGCACCGCGGAGCAGCGCGAGGCGATCGGTCGCGCGCTGATCGAGACGCTCGCGAGGCTCCACGCAGTTGTTCCAGAGGAAGTCGGGCTCGCCGACTTCGGGCGCCCGGCCGGCTTCATGGAACGTCAGCTGCGCCGCTGGTCGGAGCAATGGCAGCGCTCGAAGAGCGCTGAGCTGCCGGCGCTCGACACCCTGCGAGACGAGCTCGTCCGGACGCTGCCGCCGCAGCGCGCTTCGACGATCGTGCACGGGGACTACCGCCTCGACAACACGATTCTGCATCCGACCAAGCCGGGGGAGATCGTGGCGGTGCTCGATTGGGAGATGAGCACGCTCGGCGATCCGTTCGCGGATCTTGGGGCGCTGCTCGCGTACTGGAGCGAAGCAGACGACGACGAGATTCTGAGCGCAGCGCGGATCGTGGCACCGGTGACTGCGGCGAGCGGCTTTCCGACCCGCGAGCAGATCGTCGAGTCCTACGCGCGGATCACCGGCTTCGACGTATCGGACCTCCGCTGGTACCGGGCGTTCGCCTATTTCAAGCTCGCCGTCGTGTGCCAGGGGATCGCCGCGCGCGCGGCCGGCGGCGCGATGCTCGGCTCGGGGTTCGACGAGGCCCAGGGCCTTGTCGAACCGCTCGTCCACGCCGGCCGCCACGTGCTGACGGCGGCCTAGTCACAGCAAAGAGAGGGAGAGATGAAGGCATCGGTCGAGGCGGATTTCGTCGTCGTCGGAGGCGGGAGTGCCGGGTGCGTCGTCGCGGCGCGGCTCACCGAGGACCGCGCGTCGCAGGTGGTGCTGCTCGAGGCCGGACCGGACTGGCGCTCGGCCCAGGCCCCGGTCCAGGTGCGCAGCTTGAACGGGTGGCGCGCGCTCGACGAGACGATCCCGGAGTACCAGTGGAGCGGCCTCGAGTCTCGCCGGACTCGATCTCAGGCGCCACGTCCGCACGTGCGCGGCAGGGGACTCGGCGGCTCCTCGGCGGTCAACGGGATGATCGCGATCCACGCGATGCCGGACGACTACGACCGCTGGGCGTCGTTTGGCTGCCCGGGGTGGTCATTCGACGAAGTCCTTCCCTTCCGCCGGCGGATGGAGAGCGACCTCAACTTCCCAGACGCTCCCTATCACGGCGCCGATGGTCCGATCCCGGTGCTGCGGCTCGGCCGCGGGGACTGGGGACCGGCCGACCGCGCGCTCGCCGATGCCGCCCACGCGCTCGGGTACCCGTGGTGCGAGGACCACAACGGGCCGACCGGCACCGGTCTCTCGCCGTACGGCATCAGTGCCCGCGACGGCGCTCGAGTCACCACCAACGACGGTTACCTCGAGCCGGCGCGGGAGCGCCAGAAGCTCCGCGTGATCGGCGATGCGACAGTCGACAAGGTTCTTATCGAGGACGGGCGAGCCGTGGGAGTGCGTGCTCGCATCGCCTCCGAGTGGGTCGAGGTCCGCGCACAGCACGTCGTGCTGTGCGCGGGGGCGATTCACTCTCCGGCGATCCTGTTGCGCTCAGGCGTGGGGCCGGACGGATCGGTCGTTCGACTCCCGGTCGGCCTCGGCATGCAGGAGCATCCGCTCGCGCTGTTCTGGCTGTTTCACCGGGCCGAGGCCGTTCCGGAACTGGACGCTCGCCAGACGAACTGCTGCCTGCGCTACTCGTCTGGACTGGCGGACGCCGGCGAGAACGACATGATGATCGTCTCGGTGAACCAGACGCTCGCGCTTCCGGAGGGCGGAGGCCCGGCGCTGGCTGCTGACGGCGCCGCGGCGGGTACGTGGGGCGGAGTCGGCGGCGGGGACGCGCCGGGCGGTCCCGGGCTCCTGTGCGTGTGGGTCAACCAGCAACGGGGTCACGGCTGGCTACGGCTCGCCTCGTCCGATCCGGATGTCCACCCGCTCGTGCAACAGGACCTGCTGCACGACCAGAGCGACCTGCTGCGGATGCGCGACGGGGTCAGGCGCGCGCTCGAGTTCATCCGGACGGGCGCCTTCGGCGTGAGCTTCGAGCACATCGCCATCGACGTGACGGGGCGAGGCACTGACGCCTTGTCGGATGACTCAGCGATCGATGCCTGGCTGATGGAGACCGTGGGCGACACGGGGCACGTGTGCGGGACCTGCCGGATGGGTGCTGCCGATGACCCGCGTGCGGTGGTCGACCCGCACGGCCGTGTCCTCGGCGTCGAGGGCCTGTACGTCGCGGATGCGTCCGTGTTCCCCGAGGTGCCGCGCGCGAACACCAACCTGCCGACGATCACGGCTGCCGAGCGGTTGTCCGATCTGATCCGCGGGGCGGCGCGCGTCCGCCCCGCCAGCGTTGGCGCTCAACGGGTCGCCATCCCTCCGTCGACGGTCAGCACCTGACCGGTGACGAAGCTGCTAGCCGGACCGAGCAGGTAGAGGATCGACTGATCGAGCTCGCCGGCGTGGCCGCCGCGGCCGAGCGGGATCTGCGCCGTCAGCCAATCCGGAAAGCTGTCGGCGTCGTCTCCAAGCTCGGCCGTCATCTCGGAGGCGAAGAACCCCGGAGCAACCGCGTTGACGCGGATCCCGTAGCGCCCCCATTGCGAGGCGAGCTCTCTGGTGAGCCCGATCAGGCCCGCCTTCGAGGCGACGTAGGCGGCGTCGGCGATCTGCGCGATCGAGCGTAGCCCCATCACCGAGGCGATGTTCACGATCGAGCGCCCGCCCCCGTGTCGCATGTGCGGCGCCGCGAGGCACGACAGCGCGTACGGTGCCACGAGGTTGACCTCGAGCACGCGAGTGAAGGTGTCCACGCTGGTTCGCAGCGCCGGACCCGCCGCGCCGAGGCCGGCGTTGTTGACGAGGCCGTCGATCCGTCCGTGCCTGCTCACGACGGTCTCGATCAGCCGCTGCCGGTCGGCATTCGTCGGTCACGTCGCAGGCGACGGTGTCGACCTCGCTGTCGAGCTCGGCTGCGCAGAGCTTCGAGGCGCTCCGCCCGCCGAGCCGCCAGCACCGGCCGGGCGCCGTAGGAGACCAGCGAGCGTGCGAGCTGCTCGCCGAGCCCCGAGCTTGCGCCGGTCACCAGGACGACGAGTCCCTCGAGACCGTCCATTGCGTCCATGCTCGAGGGGGCTAAAACGCGGCGATGCTCGAGACGACGGGCAACGGCGGGCGGAGCTCGAGCTCGCGCCGCCCGAGATCAGCCGCTCGCACCGGGCATCCGACAGCATGTTGCTGCCACGGCACGTAGAGCGGGCGGGAATGCGTCTGGCAAACCACGCATCTGATCCTGGCCTCACCTGTCGGGGCTGGCCTGTCTATCTGCATCTCTAGTACCTCCATCTCAGACCGGCACGGGCTGCCGGTAGCGTTGACTCTCGCGACGAGCGATCGCCATGTGGTGGACCTCGTCGGGACCGTCGGCGATCTGCAGGATTCGCGCCACCGCGTACAGCTCGGCGAGCAGGAAATCCTGTGAGACGCCCGCGCCGCCATGGGCCTGGATCGCGCGATCGATCACCCACGTGGCAACCTCGGGAGCGGCGACCTTGATCGCCGAGACCTCGATCCGGGCGCCGCGGTTGCCCACGGTGTCCATCAGCCACGCGGTCTTCAGCACGAGCAGTCGGACCTGCTCGATCCGCACTCTCGCCTCCGAGATCCACCGCTGGACCACCCCATGCTCGATGATCGGGCGTCCGAAGGCGGAGCGAGTGGCGACTCGGCGGCACATCAACTCGAGCGCGCGCTCCGCCATCCCGACCGCACGCATCGCGTGGTGGATCCGGCCGGGGCCCAGCCGCTCCTGGGCGAGCCTGAAGCCATCGCCCTCGTCGCCGAGCAGGTGGGCGGCGGGCACGCGGACGTTGTCGTAGATGACTTCGGCATGGCCGCCATGAGGTCCGTCGTCGTAGCCGAACAGGCTCGTTGACCGCAGCACCGTGACGCCCGGCGTCTTCTTCGGCACGAGGATCATGCTCTGCCGGCGGTGCCGCTCCGCGTCGGGGTCGGTGACCCCCATCACGATCAGCAGCTCGCAACGCGGCGACATCGCACCCGATGTCCACCACTTGCGGCCGTTGATCACGTAATGGTTCCCGTCGCGCTCTATGCGGGTCGCGATGTTCGTCGCGTCCGACGAGGCGACGTCGGGCTCGGTCATCGAGAACGCCGAGCGGATTTCGCCTTCGAGAAGCGGCTCGAGCCACTCCTGGCGTTGCGCCTCGGTGCCGAACAACGAAAGCAGCTCCATGTTGCCGGTATCGGGCGCGGAGCAGTTGAGCGCCTCCGGGGCGATCCATGGGCTGCGTCCGGTGATCTCCGCCAGCGGCGCGTACTGGGCATTCGTGAGACCCGCGCCGTGCTCGTGCGTGGCCGGCAGGAACAGGTTCCACAGCCCGCGCGAGCGGGCCGCCGCCTTCAGCTCCTCGATGATCGGCGGCGTGTCCCAACGGTTATGGGCCGTCTCGACCTGGTCGCGAAACCGCGGCTCGGCCGGATAGACGAACTCGTCCATGAACGCCAGCAGGCGCTCTCGCATCTCGACCGTCGCCTGATCAAAAGAGAAGTCCATGATCGCGTGCGGGACCCGTTCAGCTGTGCGTCCAGACCGGGTCTCGCTTCTGGAGGAATGCCTGCACGCCTTCGCGTGCGTCGTTGGACTGGTGAGCGACGTTGCAGGTCATGCTCTCGAGCGCGATCAGCGTCTCGGTGTCCCCGTCGAGTCCGCGGTTGGCGGCCAGCTTCGTGATCCGCATCGTGAAGGCGCTCTTGTCTTTCATCGGCGCGATGAACTCCGCGACCGCCTGATCGAGCTCGTCGGCCGGGGCGGAGACGTTCGCCAGCCCCCACTGCTCGCACTGCTTTCCGGAAAGCAGCTTGCCGGTGAGCAGCAGCTCTTTGGTCTTACGGAGCCCGATGTAGCGGGGCAGCCGGTAGATCGGCCCGGCGCCGCCGAACAGCGCCCGCCGGATGTGGAAGTCGCCGATCTTCGCGTCGTCGGCGACCACCGCGAAGTCGCACGAGATCATCAGCTCAAACCCACCGGCGACCGCGTAACCCTCGACGACGGCGACCGTCGGCTTCTGCAGGTTGAAGGCTTTGTCGAAGGTCCGAGCCGAGACCTGGGCGATCTCGACCGAGTTGTTCGTCGTGCCAAGAAAATCCGCGTCCAGCATGTTCAGGTCCGCGCCGGCGCAGAACGTGTGGCCGCGCCCGCGGACGAGGACGACCCGCACGTCGGGATCGCGCTCGGCGCGCTCGAGCGCGGCGCCGAACTGGGTCAAAAGACCCCAGTTCACGCAGTTCTTCACCTCGGGGCGGTTGAACCAGATCGTCGCGACCCGGTCGACCACCTCGTACTGCACAAACTCCGGCTCCACCCCCACCGGATCCGCCTGAAGCTGGACGCTCATTTCCTCATCCCTTCCTGTTTGGATATACCGAACTGAATTCAAATCATAGCAGTCTGGGGCAAGGATGCAAGTCGTCCCGCCGAGACGGTTGGTTGGGCGTAATTGCCGCGTTTGTTAGGAGTTATCGCCGCTGCACTCGGCACGGGTTGTTGTGCCGGGCCGCTGGACAGCTATGCAATACTGAACTGGATTCGGTTTATGACGTTGGCGATGGCTCCCATCGAGGCAATCCCGGTCCCGCTGCCGTTCGTGGGCTCGGTAAACGCGTGGCTCCTGCGCGGGGATCCGGTGACGGTTGTGGACACCGGGCCGCGCAGCGAACAGGCGTTGGATGCCCTCGAGCGCGGACTCGGACTGCGTGGCCTGCGGCTCGAGGACATCGAGCTCGTCATCGGCACGCACCACCACCACGACCATGTCGGCCTGGCCGCGACGATCAAGCGACGCTCGGGCGCGCGGATCGCCGTCCTCGTGGAGACCGCGGACTACGCCGAGCACTACGTGGAGAACGTGGAGCGGGATCGCAGCTTCGCGCGCGAGTTGATGGCCGGGCACGGCGTGCCGGAGGAGCTGTTCGGCGTCAGCGAAGCGCTCTGGGACTACATCGGTGCGACCGCTGAAAGCTTCGACGCCGACATTCGCCTGACGCACGGCGACCACATCCGTGCCGGCCGTTTCGACCTCCGCGTGGTGGCTCGACCGGGCCACAGCGCCACCGACACGCTGTTCGTCGATCCGACCGCGCGGGTGGCATTCGTAGGCGACCACCTGCTGGCCAAGATCTCGCCCAACACCGAGATCTACGGAACCGCCGACGGTGGGAGGTCACGCTCGCGCGTCGATTACCTGAACGGTCTCAGGCGCACCGCTCGGATGCCCCTCGAGCGGCTCCTTCCGGGACATGGCCCGGCCGTTTACTCGGCCGGCGCCCTCGTTCGTCGCGCGTTTGCGCAGCACCGGCGGCGGTGCAAGCGAATCATCGGCATCCTCGAGCCTGGGCCGGCGACCGCGTTCGCGATCGCGCAGCGGCTATGGCGTGAGGCGATCGTGCGCGAACAGCCGCTGCTCGTCGTGTGGGAGGTGCTCGGGCACCTCGATCTGATGCTCACGGCGGGAATTGCCGTCGAACGGCTCGACGAAGACGGGCGCTGGCGATACGCGCTGGCGCGTCTCGCGACCGACGGCCGCGGGGAGCGGCGCCTTGTCCACGCCGGCTGACATCGCCCAGTTCCCGCTCACGGATCCGCGCGAGATGTTCGACCTGTCCGGACGAGTGACCCTGGTGACCGGAGGGACCCGGGGACTCGGCCTGGCCATCGCTTCGGGCTACGCCGCCGCGGGCGCGGACGTGATCGTGGTCAGTCGCAAGCTCGAGGCCTGCGAGGCGGTTGCGGCGGCGTTGCGAGCACGAGGAGCCCGCGCCAAGGGCTTCGCGTGCCACGTCGGTCACTGGCACGAGCTCGAACGTCTTCTCGATGCCGTTTACCGCGAGTTCGGTCGCATCGACGTGCTCGTCAACAACGCCGGAATGTCGCCGCTGTACGAGCGGCTCAGCGCGGTGACCGAAGAGCACTGGGACAAGGTGATCGGCGTCAACCTCAAAGGTCCGTTCCGCCTGTGCGCGCTCGTCGGCGAGCGGATGGCGGGCAGCCAGGGAGGCTCGATCATCAACATCAGCAGCACCGGAGCGGCTCGCCCGACGGGAGATATCGTCCCCTACGCGGCGGCCAAAGCCGGCGTCAACGCGATGACGGTCGGGCTCGCCGAGGCGTTCGGACCGAAGGTCCGAGTCAACGCGATCATGCCGGGGCCGTTCCTGACGAGCATCGCCAGGAACTGGGACATGGAAGCGCTCGGCGAGCGCACGGCGACCTTCCCGCTGCGGCGCGCCGGGGAGGCTCATGAGATCGTCGGCGCCGCGCTCTACCTCGCCAGCGAGGCATCGTCGTTCACGACAGGGGCGATCTTGACGGTGGACGGCGGAGCGCAGTGGAGCATGCCGGGAAGCGGAGCGCGCTCGACCGGCGCGGAGAGCCAATCGCGCGGCGCGGAGGAGCAATCGTGAGCGAGCCCACGACCCGATCTCGCGGCCCGCTGTGGCTGCGAGCGGCGCACCGGCTCGAGCGAACGATCGGCGAGCCGCTCGAGGCAGCGCTGCACAGCGACACGTACTTCGATCTGGTCACCGAGATGCTCCGCCTCAGGTCGAGCACCAGCCACACCCTGGAAGGTGTGTCGAGGCGGATGCTGCATCTGCTGAACCTGCCGGCGGGCAGCGACATCCGCCGCGTTCGCGAGCAACTCGCCCGCGTCGAGCGCCGCCTCGCCGAGCTGAGCAAGGAACTCGATCAGGCGGACGCCTCCGCGGACGGCGCCGAGTTGCGCCTGGGGTAGCGCGGCGATGGCGCCCAGCCTCAGCCCGTCCGAGCTCGTGACGCGGGTCAACCGCGATCTCGAACGCTCGATGCTCCGGGCTCGGAACGGCGTCCGCTACGTCCGGGGAAGCTCCAAGCCGAACGTCGGGGCGACGCCGAAGGAGACGGTCTGGCAGCGAGACAAGGCTCAGCTGTGGCGCTACGGGGGCGGGACGGTCCGCTACCGCCCGCCGGTGTTGATCGTTCACAGCCTCGTCAGTCGCAGCTACATCCTCGACCTGCGCCCGGGCAACAGCGCGGTCGAGTACCTGGTGAAAGAGGGCTTCGATGTCTTCATGCTCGACTGGGGGGTCCCGGACGAGCTGGACGCGAACAACGACTTCTCCACATACGTCGACGAGTACCTGCCCCGTGCGGTCGCAGCCGTGCGCCGCGAAACAGGCTGCGCCGAGGTGACGATGGCCGGCTACTGCCTCGGCGGCGTGATCGCGATGCTGTACGCGAGCGGTCGCGGCAGCGCGCCCGTCCGCAACCTGATCCTGATGGCGACCCCCGCCGACTTTCAGGAGATGGGACCAATGGTGGCGGCGCTGAGAGAGGGGCGGCTGAACCCCGACGAACTGATCGACGAGACCGGGAACGTCCCGGCTGACGTCCTTTACAGCGGCTTCTTCATGATCGCGCCGACGACACCGATCGCCCAATACGCGACGCTGCTCGAAAACCTCTGGAACGATGAGTTCGTCGCGGGCTATCAGGCGATGGCCCGGTGGTCGCGCGATCACGTGCCGTTTCCCGGCGCGGCCTTTCGTGAGGTGGTCGAGAAGCTCGTCCGCGCAAACGTGCTGACGAAGGGGGCCATGCGCGTGGGCGGTCGCACGATCGACTTCTCCAAGACCAATGCGAACGTCCTGGTCGCGATGGCACAGCGTGACAACGTGATCCCGCCTGCGGCCGCCGAACCGTTCACGAAGCTGGTCGGACTCCCGGAGCGTCGGGACGAACTGCGGCTGCGAGGCGGCCACGTCACATTCGGAACCGGGCGGGAGGCGTTCAAGCACACGTTGCCGAGTCTGGCCGCCTGGATCGCGGGCCACAGCGAGCCGACTACAGAAACGAGGAGACGCTGACATGGAGATTCGACCGCTCGAGCGACGCGACCAAGTGGCGCTGAGGGAGTTCCTCCGGCGCATACCGGAGGGCGACCGGACGTTCTTCAAGGAGCCTGTCGATGACGACGCCGTCCTCGCGTCGTGGTTCGCCGGCGACGGCGCCCGATGGCTAGCGCTCGCCGACGGGGAGATGCTCGGCTACGTCGCGATCCTGCCGCTTCAGGCATGGTCGAGCCACGTCGGCGAGATCAGACTGATCGTCGACCCCGCGCATCGCGGCGAGGGAGTGGGGACCGCGCTGGCGCGACACGCGATCCTGGAAGCGTTCCGAAGCGGACTGTCGAAGCTAGTCGTCGAGGTGCTCGCCAACCAGGAGTTCACGATCGAGATGTTCAGCGCGCTCGGATTCGACCCAGAGGCGCTGCTCAAAGGACAGGTCCGAGACCGCGGAGGTGAGCTCCTGGATCTGATGATCCTCGCTCACACAGCGGGCGACGCCGCCGCAGCGATCGTGGCCGCGGGACTGGCGGACGCGTAGGCGTCCGGGGCATCGGCGACGACTTTCGACTAAACTGAAGTCAGTTTATGTACTCATCCAGCCTCGACCTCTGGGACACCGATGCCGCCGAGCGGACGGCGCGGGCGTTCGCGGCCGCCACTGTCGACGCCTGCGAAGCCGGTATCCGCGCCGTGACCGAGCTCGAGTGGCTGCTGGCACGTAGCGCGATCTACGAGCCGGTGAGCTCGCTAACCCGGGCTTGGGCCGACCTAACCCGAGATGCAGCGGCAGTTCAACTATCGAGGGCAAGATGGCTCCTCGATCTGTGAGCGACTTCGCGGACGATCCCGGAGGGCTCCATTGGGAGAGCCACGGCATTGGCCGTCCGGTCCTCCTGATCATGGGCTTGGGCTTGAGTGGTGGGGCGTGGTGGCGGACCGTGCCAGTCTTGTCCCGCCACTTCCGTGTGATCACGTTCGACAACCGCGGGGTCGGTCGCTCGAAGTCGCTCACGTACTCGTACACGACCGAGGCGATGGCAGACGACGCGGCGTCGGTGCTCGATTCGGCCGGCATCGCAAGCGCGAGCTTGTACGGGATTTCGCTCGGCGGGATGGTCGCCCAGCAACTCGCCTTGCGGCATCCCCGGCGCGTCGAGTCCTTGGTGCTCGGCGCCACGCATCCGGGCGGACCGCGGGCCGTTTCCCCCGAAGCCGAGGTGCTCGACTTCTTCCGCCGTCGACCGGATCTGCCACCCGAGGAAGCAGCGTGGGCTTCAGTGCCATACAACTACGGGCCCGTCTGCCGTCGCCAGCACGCGGCGCGAATCGCCGAGGATGTGGCCCAGCGGCTCGCGCATCCATTCCCAGCCGACGCCTATCGAGCGCAGCTCTGTGCCGCTGGGCTCCACAACTGCCTTGGCCGCCTGTCTCGCATACAGGTGCCGACGATGATCGTGCACGGTCGGCACGACAGGTTGATCCCGGTGGCCAATGCCGAGCTGATGGCCGATCAGATGCCACACGCGCGGCTCGAGATCCTCGAGCGCTCTGGCCACCTGTACCCGACCGAGCAGCCTGACGTCGACGAGAGGATCTCGGCGTTCATCGCCGCGAGCCTGGCCCTCGATGCGCAGCGGTGACGACCTTCGGGTTGCGGACGTGATCCGCCGGGCGGGGGCCACGCGCGGCGACGCGCTCGCGATCGTGCAGGGGGATCGCGAGCTCAGTTTTGGCGGGCTCGACGAACGCTCGAACCGCCTCGCTCAGGCACTGCGTGCGCTCGGCGTCGGGCCCGGCGACCGGGTGGCCTACCTCGACCGGACCGCTGCCGAGGTAGTCGAGCTGCTGTTTGCCGTGAGCAAACTTGGCGCGGTGATCGTGCCGATGAACTGGCGGCTCGCGGCACCGGAGCTCTCCGCCGTTCTCGCGGACAGCCATGCGCGCGTGCTGATCGCGGGCGACGGGTTCGCGGCGGCCGCGGCGGATCTGATCGATCGGCGACGCCTCATCACGGAGCTGATCGTCGTTGACCAACCCGCGGCCGGCGGCTACGAGAGCTGGCTCGCCGCGCACGAGGCGCTCGATCCGGGGCATCGAGGCGAGAGCCGTGACGTCGTCGTCCAGATGTACACCTCGGGAACGACGGGCGTGCCGAAGGGCGTGCTCACGACTCATCGCAACCTCGCGGCCGCCGCGGAGACCTCGCCGCGCTGGGAGTTCGACGGCGACTCAGTAAGCCTCACGCCCCTGCCGATGTTCCACATCGGTGGCATTGGCTGGGCGTTCGTCGGCCTGTGGAATGGGGCAACGACGATTCTGGTCCGGGATTTCGACGCGGTCGCGGTGCTGGACCTGCTCCAGCGCCGTTTGGTGACGAACGCGGTGTTCGTGCCGACGATGCTCCAGATGCTGTGCGACGTTCCGGACGCGGCACGGCGCGACTTCTCCGCGCTGAGGTCGATCGCCTACGGCGCCTCGCCGATCACGACGACAGTCTTGAGGGCGGCGCTGCGGACGTTCCGCTGCTCGCTGTTCGGAATCTACGGCCTGACCGAGACAACAGGCGCGATCACGCAGCTCGACCCGAGCGACCACGACCCGGACGGGCCGCGCGAGCACCTCCTGAGGTCCGCCGGCAAACCGTACCCCTGGGTCGACCTGCGCATCGCAGACCCGACCACTCGCGCGCCGATGCCTCCGCGGCAAGTGGGCGAAGTCTGGCTGCGAGCGCCCAACGTCGCCAGCTGGATACTTCAACCGCCCAGAGGAAACGGCCGCCGCCATCACCGACGACGGCTGGCTGCGAACCGGCGACGGCGGCTTCGTCGACGAGGACGGGTACCTGTTCCTCACCGACAGAATCAAGGACATGATCGTGTCCGGCGGCGAGAACGTCTACCCGATCGAGGTCGAGGAGGCGCTCTCGCGACACCCGGATGTTCTCGAGGTGACCGTGATCGGCGTCCCGGACGAGCGGTGGGGCGAAGCGGTCACGGCGCTGATCGTCCGCCGAGACGGCGCCACCGCCGAAGCCGAAGACCTGGTCGCGTTCGCGCGGGAGCGGCTCGCCGGCTACAAGCTCCCGCGCTCGATCGAGTTCGTGGACGAGCTCCCCCGGACGCCCACCGGCAAGGTGCTCAAGCGCCAACTGCGAGAGCGGTACGCGAGCAGCCGAGTCGGTGGGACTTGAACTGACTTCATGTGTGTACTATGCTGCTTGCACGTTAGCTAGCTATCCGCTAACGCTGCTAATTCACGCCCAACCTGGAGGTATCCGGACATGCCGGCGCAGACGAAGTCAAACCCAATCACTGACAGCATCGAGAGCGCGACCGAGAAGGTCACCGAGCTCAGCGAGAAGGCCGTCGAGAACGGCAAGAAGACGAGCTCGGTGCTGCTCGACTCCTACGAGAAGACGGTGCTGGCGCTCGCCGGCTCGTACGTCAAGGCGGCGCGGTCGACGAACGTCGAATGGATCTCGACCGTCGCCGACGCGCAGGCGGATTTCACCCGCGAGGCCGCGAAGTCGTACACCAGCGCCGCCCGCACGCTCGTGGACTAGCGCCGGCCGCGGTGGGACCCGGTTCGAGAGGCCGTGACGCCTTCGTGGCGTCACGGCCTTTCTGTTGTCGGCGCCGGGTGTGTTCGCTTGAACTGACTTCAGCTCATTTGCTATTCTTTGCCGCGCTGCTCGGACACGCGCCCTGCCTCTGGGCGAGGACGGCCGGGCAAACGGAGGCGCACTTGCCGCCCCGGTGTTCCTGCTTGACAATTGACACGAGGAGAGATGGATGTCGACCCTGGCCTTCCAGCCCGATGCCGAGCGTTACTACTCAGAGGGCTATTGGCGCGCCGGCGATCTGTGGGGTGAGTTCGTCCGGAGTGCGAGCGCCCAGCCGGCGAAACACGCCGTCCACGTCGATGAGCGCAGCATCAGCTACGACGATCTTCGACGTGCGGCGATCGCCCTCTCGGCGCGGCTGGTGGCGGATGGGGTGCGAAGAGGCGACGTCGTGCTCCTGCTCGGCCGGAACTCGATCGAGGCCGCGATCGCCATGCTTGGCTGCTTCCACCTCGGCGCCGTCGCAGCGCCGCTGCCGCCGATGTTCGGCGCCGCGCAGCTCTCGGCGCTCGCCGCTCAGGCGGGCGCCAAGGCGCTGATCGCGTTTGGCGGCGAGGCGGAGATCGAGAAGTGCGAAGGACTTCGGGACGAGATCGGGCTCGTCATCCCTCTGCGCCCGGCCGATGGGGCGGAGCTCGTCTCCGCTCAGGCACCGGAAGATCGGCAGCCAGTCGGCGCCGACGACCTCGCGTTGCTCCTTCACTCCTCCGGGACGACCTCGGTGCCGAAGGGGATCATGCACTCGTGCAACACGCTTCGGTACGCCACCGAGCAGATCCTCGAGCGCTGGGAGCTCACCGCCGCCGACACGAACCTCGTGGTGTGCGAGTTCGGCTTTGTCGGCAGCCTCCTCTTCGGCTACCTGGCGACGTTGCTGTCCGGCGCCACCGGCGTCCTGCTGCCGCGGTGGGACGCCGAGGAGGCGCTGCGCCTGACCGAGCGGCATCGCTGCACCTACGTCCTGTACATGCCGACGCACGGGGCCGACATCATCCGCGCCGGGCGGGAGTCCGATCGTGACTGGTCGAGCCTGCGCGTTCTCGTCGCGCCCGGTCTGTCCGAGGAGCGCCGGATCTCGATGTACGAGGTGTACGGGCTCCGCCCAATCGCCGACTACGGCCTCTCGGAGGTACCGGGCCACGTCACCCACGCCCTTGCGGAGCCACGGGACAAGATGGTCAAGACCGAGGGCATCCCCTTCCGCGGAACCGAGGTTCACATCCTCGACCAGCTCGGGAACCCCGTACGCCCCGGCGAGGTCGGGGCGGTCATCGTCAACGGTCCGAGCCGATTCCTCGGGTTTCTCGCCAACGAGTCCCTGACACGAGAATCGCTGACCGAATGGGGTGGATACAAGACCGGGGACGTGGGTTATGTCGACGAGGACGGCCACCTGATCTACGGCGGGCGCAGCAAGGACATCATTCGCCGCGGGGGCGTTACGCTCGTGCCCGCCGAGATCGAGGCGGCGATCCTCAGGCATCCGGCCATCCACGAGGTCGCGGTGGTCCCGGTTCCGGACGACCGGCTGGGTGAGCGCGCCTGTGCCGCGATCGTCGTCGAGCCCGGTGCCGAGTCGCCGAGCCTGCCCGAGCTCCTGGACTTCCTCGCGTCTCAGGGCCTCTCGAAATATTCGTGGCCCGAATCGATCGAGGTGTTCGCTGACTTTCCTCGCACCCCGTCGCTGAAGGTCGTCAAGCGCGATGTCGTCAAGGCGATCCTGGATCGCGCGCAGACACCGGTCTGAGCGCCGGACGCGATGACCTTCTTCAAGCGATATTTCGCGGCCCTGGACGGACCGAACCCGCACTCGTCGCTCGAACTCGTCTCCGAGGACGTCGAGTTCGTCATTCAGTGGGCATCAAGCGCGGACCGCAAGAGCGCCCAGATCGTGGGCGGCGTCGCGGAGCTGCGGGCGTTCATCGACGCCGGCGACATGGCCGACTGGGCTCACCACGTGCTCCACTCCGGCCAAGATCGCGGCGTCGAGTTCGCACTTGGCGAGACCCGCTGTGACGGCGGCGGTGAAAGGATCGGAACGTTTCTCGCGGTCGCCGAGCTCGACGCCGACGGCCGGATGCGCCGGTACCTCGTCGCGCGCACGCCGGCAATTGCTTTCGGAGACTAGACAAGCGCGCGCTCAGCGTCTAAACTAAACCGACTTCAGGTCAACCATTCGCGAGGGAGAGACAGTGGCGATAGATGACACGGTCGTGACGGGGCCGAACCGCGCCTCCGCCGAGGACCGGCAGCTGGGTGGCTGTCCAGTGATGCACGAGGACTTCTCGCGCACGAGAGCCGTCGGCTCGCACTGGCAGTGGGCCGACGAGCTCCGCGAAGGCAGTCCGGTCTACTTCAACACCTTCGCCCAGGGCTACTGGATCTTCACGCGCCACGACGCCGTCCGCGACATCTACAAGACGCCGGAGATCTTCTCCAGCGAATCCTTCACTCCCTGGGAGCCCGAGCCGATCTACCGGTTCGTGCCGACGCAGATCGATGCCCCGGATCACATCAAGTACCGCCGGATCCTGAATCCCTGGTTCTCGCCTCGCGCGATGGACGACGCCGAGCCGATGATGCGCGAACTCTGCCGGAAGTTGGTCGAGAAGACCGCCGGCGAGGGCAGTTGCAACTTCGTGAACGAGTTCGCGCTTCGATACCCGACCGAGGCGTTCCTGGCGGTGATCGGAGTCGACACCGCAGACGCGGACATGTTCGTACGCTGGGTCGAGGATTTCTTCGCCGGGCTCGGCGGCGCCAGCGAGACGCTCGAGCCGATGGCCAAGGCGCTCGAAGGAATCCGCGAGTACTGGGTCAAGGCGCTGGCTGAACGCCGCAGCGACGCAGCGCCGCGCGAGGGTGACCTCGCTTCGTATCTTCTGCACGCCACGTTCGACGACCGGCCGCTGACGGACGCCGAGATCCTCGACATGCTCACGGTGCTAGTCCTCGCCGGCCTCGACACGACCCGCGCGGAACTCGGATACATGTTCCGTCACCTGGCGACGCATCGCGAGCACCGGCTGGCGCTGATCGACAATCCGGAGCTGGTCCCCTCTGCCGTCGAGGAGGTCCTTCGCTACTACACGATCGTCTTCGGTGACGGGCGCAAGGTGACCCGCGACGTGGAGTTCTACGACGTGCAGCTGAAGCGCGGGGACATGGTCTACGGCCTCGTGTCCGGCGCAAACCGCGACCCGCGCGCGTATGACCAGGCCGACCAGTTCGTCCCGGACCGCAAGCGCAACAACCACATGGGCTTTGCCAGCGGACCGCATCGGTGCCTTGGCCAGCATCTCGCGCGCCGGGAGATGCAGATCGCAGTCGAGGAATGGCTGCGCGCGATTCCCGAGTTCCGCATCGCCAGCGGTGAGGAGCAGCTCGTCGAACGCGGAGGAGGCTCGATGATGACGCTCGTGGACCTCCCCCTCGAATGGGATGTGAAGTCATGAAGATGACCGTCGACGGGGAGCAGTGCATGGGCCATGGCCGCTGCTACCGGCTGATGCCCGACCTCCTCGACTGCGACGACGAGGGCTACGTCACGATCCGCGATCAGACGATCGAGATTCCGCCTGACCAGCAGGAGCTGGCCGAAGAGGCCGTGGGGACGTGCCCAGAGGGAGCGATCTCGCTGATCGTCGAGTGACGGCGCTCGAATTCGAGTCGACCTCAGTTCCACGTATGATCGAGCAGTACCCGATCCAGCAGGAGGCGAGCGTGCCCGCGCCACGCCAGCGAACTCGAGCAGGAAGCACAGAGGACGGCCGTCGAACGTCGTCGCGCAGCAAACGGGAGGGGATCCTCGCCACCGCGACGGCGTACTTCGGCGAGCACGGGTACGAGGACACGAAGTGGGCGGATGTGGCAGCCGCGGTAGGCATCGGCTCAACGGCGCTCTACCACTACTTCGAGTCGAAGCTCCACTGCCTCTACGTGATAATGGCCGACGCGCTCGACTCCTTCCATGAGGATTTCGAGCGCATCACGGGCGAGCACGACGACTTCCTCGATGCCTTGCTCTCGGTTCTCCGGGCTTCGTACGACCTAAGCGAGCAGGAGGTTCTGCGCAACCGCGTCCTCGTCGCGGAGCAGGGGCTGATCGGGACCCCCCGCCAGTCTCGCCGCGAAGAGGAAGCTCGGCAGCTTGCCCGCGGGCGAACTCGCGATCTGGAATTTGCGTGGGCAACGTTCCTCGTGCGCGGGATGGAGCAGGGCCACCTGCCGCAGGCTGATGCGCGACTGCTCACACGCGCCCTGCTCGGCCTGTACAACAGCGTCTGGCACTGGTACCGGCCGCGAGGCACGCTGGGGCTCGACGAGATCGCCGACTTCTATATCCGCCGGCAGCTGGCCGTGCTCTCGATGCCGCCAACGCTGGCGGACCGGAAGCCGGTCACGCGCTGAGCTCGGCCAGCGTCCGCTGTCCAACCCGCTGTAGGTCCTTCAGGTACTCCACGTGGGCGGTCCAGCCGCAGGCGGCTCGGGGATCGTCGGCCATGCAGACGGTGTCGCAGTGGGCGTCGAGCAGCTCCTGGACGAGCTCCGCGAGTCGGTCGCTCCGAGCCTGACGATCGCGTGCCGCGATGGACATCTGGAGGCGACCTCGCCTACCAATCGGCTCGCTTGTCGTCACGGCCCTGCGGGGTCAGTCCGGCCAGACCGGCCCGATCAGGCATCGGCGGCCGAGAAGGCGGATCCACGGCGCCCCCTGGCAATCCCGGCCGAGGATCCGGCTCTGCGCGAAACTCGATGACGGTTGGATAAGTAAAGAAGTGCTCGCCCACGGTCCCTCGCCTCCTGCTGCTTGCTAGTATTTGAGCTGAATTCAGTTTAGCTACGCGCCCTGACTCTTGTCAACCCTCATTTCTTCACCACCTGTCAGCTCAACACGCGGGAGGCAATGCCATGCCGACGACTAATTCGACGGGGAACCGTCTCGCAGGTAAGGTCGCCCTGATCTCAGGCGGCGCCCGCGGCATGGGCGCCAGCCACGCCCAAGCGATGGTTGCCGAGGGCGCGAACGTCGTGATCGGCGATCTCCGGGACGCCGAAGGAGAGGCGGTGGCAGCGGAGCTCGGTGACGCTGTCGCCTATATCCACCTCGACGCGACCAACCGGGACGACTGGGCGCGAGCTGTGGCCACGGCGGTCGGCCGCTACGGCCGGCTCAACGTCCTCGTCAACAACGCCGGCATCGCCCCGGCCGGAGCGATCGGCAACTGCACGCCAGAGCAATGGGACGCGCTCATCGCCGTCAACCTGACCGGCGTTTTCAATGGCATCCACTGCGCACTGGACGCGCTGAAGGCGGCGGCGCCCAGCTCGATCATCAACATCTCCTCGACCGCGGGCCTTCAGGGGTACAGCCAGCTGCTCGGCTATTGCGCCTCGAAGTTCGGCGTCCGGGGCTTGACCAAGTCGGTGGCGCTGGAACTGGGCATCCACAACGTCCGCTGCAACTCGGTCCATCCCGGCGCCGTCGCCACCCCTATGACCGCGGGCATCGACGCTTCCCAGAAGCATGTCGCGCTGCGCCGAGTCGGTCGCCCTGAGGAGTTGTCGAATCTGATCGTCTTCCTCGCCAGCGACGAGTCGAGCTTCTCCACCGGCGCCGAGTTCGTCGCCGACGGTGGCGAGACCGCTGGTCTGACCCCCGGCTCGTCTCAGGAATGAAAGCGGCGCTGGCTCAGTTGGGTGTGGCGGTGAGCCGGAGCCTGCCCCAGGGGGCGTCTCGGCCGCGAAGCTGTCCCTTGGCGTTGGCATAGGCGTCGTTGCCGCCGTCGATGACGCCTTGGAAAATGCGACGGGCCGTAGTGTCAGGTGTTTCGGGGCAGCGGACCGGCTCGCCTGCGCCCCGAGTTCCCCTCAGCCTGTCGAACCGACAGTCGCCCACATGGAGTCCGGCGCGGTGATCGTTGCGAACCTAATAGGCACAGCGTCGTCGCCGTTTGCTCCATCAATACCGAACAGCAAACATCAGCGCTAGTGCTCCGCCACGAAGCGGGCGCCTCGGATGGCGGTGGTGGCGTGATCGCAAAGGACGAGGAGCACGAGCGCTGACTCGATCGCCTGGCGCGGGCGGGTTGCATAGGTGTAGTTCCTGAGTAGGTTGGTCCATCCGGGCCTCCTTGGAGGCTGAGAGCTGCCAAGCACCTCAGTCTCACCAAGGAGGACACCGGATGAATCTGCACGCTAACGCGGCGCTCAGTCTGAAAGGCCGTCGGGAGCTCTGTCTGGCTGTGGTTGAGCGGGAGCGGACGTTGGCGGCGGCGGCCGAGGCCGCCGGCGTCAGCGTCCGCTGCGCCCGCAAATGGGTCGGCCGCTACCGCGCTGAGGGGGAGTCCGGGTTGCGGGATCGTTCCTCGGCGCCGCATCGGATCCCGCACCGGACCAGTGAGCGGCGGGTCGAGGCGATCGCGGCGCTCAGGCGGGTGCGGTTCACCGGCCCCGAGATCGCCGAGGTCCTCGACATGCCGCTCTCGACCGTGTCGGGGATCCTGACCCGGATCGGGATGGGCCAGCTCGGACGTCTCGGCCTGGAGCCGGCGGTGCGCTACGAGCACGAGCGGCCGGGTGAGCTGATCCACATCGACATCAAACGGCTCGGCCGGATCCAGCGCGGCGCCGGCTCGCGGTTCACTGGACCGGCCGCCCGCAGCAAGCGGCCAACTCGCAAGGACCCCCTCGGCGTCAAGCGCCAGACCGCAGGCTGGGAGTGCGTGCACATCGCGATCGATGACTGCACTCGCCTGGCCTACGCCGAGGTCCTGGCCGATCAGAGCCGCCGCACCGTGATCGGCTTCCTCAGACGCGCTGTCGCGTTCTACGCCCGCCACGCGATCACCGTGCAGCGAGTCCTCACCGATAACGGCGGCGCCTACCGCTCAACGATCCACGCCGCCGCCTGCCGCACCCTCGGGATCCGTCATCTGCGCACCCGCGCCTACCGACCCCAAACCAACGGCAAAGCCGAACGGTTCATCCGCACCCTCCTGGCCGGCTGGGCCTACGGCGCGATCTACCGCTCAAGCACCGAGCGGACCGCCGCGCTTGACGGATGGCTCTGGCACTACAACCATCACCGCAAACACTCAGCCCTCGGCCACCAACCGCCCATCGCTCGCCTCAACGAGCGGAACCAACCTTGATGGGACTTACACATAGGCAGACCCGAGCCCGGTCCTGGATCACCTTGCTCTGGCGCTCGCTTCTGCAATCGCCCTGCGGCGCTCGTTCGAGAGCCTGGAGACGGCTTATACCCCGCACTGCCCCATTCACGAAAACGCAGACTCTCGGCCGCTCCGAATCCCGCGTAGCAGGGTTCTCCTTGCAGCCCCGGATCCAGCAGCACGGCGCGGGTCCCTGCTTTCCTTCGGCGGCGAGCATCTGCCCCTGCGCCGGTAGAGCCTGCTGGGCGCGGACAGGAGGTCCAGCCGGTGCGTCCGCACTTGCGCCGACCTCGACGGAAACGCCAATTGAGGGAGATACCGTGACCCGGCGTGAGGACCGAGGCGTCAACCGCGGGAGCGGGTCGGGTCCTCGAGCGTCGCCGGGCGGTCGCTCTGGCGCGCCATTACCGCGAGTTTGAGGGCCTCTCGATCAGCCAGATCGCCGCTCGTCTGGGTCGCTCGCCGGCGACGGTGAAGGCGTACTTCTAATGCGCCGCGAGGCGCCCTGTTGTATCCCCGGCGCAGCCGGGAGGGACTCGGAGGAGGGTCCTTGGGTCTGATGGCTTACCGCGATCCGAAAGGTGAACGGGACAAGCGCATGCCAGAAAAGCGGCGGTCGAGCCCAGGTGTCGGGGGCGGCGCGTCGCGAGACCCGCGCGATATGGCGAAAGCTGGATTGCCTGATATCCCAATCCCCAGAAGACGTAAACTGGCCAGTCCGCCGGAAAGACACCCGAGACCGGCGCCATGCTCTGCGGCGGCATCGTAGAAGGGTCGCCGCAACCTCCGGAGCGTGGAGCGTTGCCCAGTGAGGGCAATCAAGGAGATGAGTGGGACGCCTACGTCGTGCTCGGACGTATGACAGGGACGAACGCGGGATCACCCTGCGGGGCGCGAGCCCCAGGGTGACGGAGTGCCCATAGTAGTCGTGCGATTCAGCGCCGCACCAGGGAGGACGGGAGAGCCGTCCGCAGGGCGAAGGGGCACAGGTGACGGGACATCCGAGAACCGGGAGGTATGCGTAATGCAGAACGCCGAAACGGTACTGGATGTCCTCCGTGAACGCGGCAGGCGCGGCCTGCCGTTGGATGAGCTGTATCGGCAGTTGTTCAACCCGCAGCTGTATTTGCTGGCCTATGGGCGCATCTACTCCAACAAGGGAGCGATGACCCCGGGACCCGACGCGGAAACCGCGGACGGCATGACGCTGGGCAAGATCGAGCGCATCATCGACGCGTTGCGTCACGAGCGCTACCGGTTCAAGCCCGTCAGGCGTCTCTACATCCCGAAGAAGGACGGGAAGCAGAGGCCGCTTGGTCTGCCATCGTGGTCGGACAAGCTGCTCGGCGAAGTCGTGCGCCTGCTGCTTGGAGGCGTA
Organism: uncultured Solirubrobacterales bacterium; assembly: GCA_963810015.1. GTDB lineage: Bacteria > Actinomycetota > Thermoleophilia > Solirubrobacterales > Solirubrobacteraceae > Palsa-465. Next base: position 3,900 of record CAWEMC010000014.1, on the reverse strand, counting down.
CTACGAGCCGCAGTTCTCCGACCATTCCCACGGCTACCGGCCCGGTCGTGGCTGCCACACCGCCTTGCGCGAGGTGGCTGTCGCCTGGACCGGGACGACCTGGTTTATCGAAGGTGACATCTCCCACTGCTTCGACCAGCTTGACCACTCAGGTCATGCTCGACGACGCTGGGGAGAAGATCCACGATAACCGGCTGCTTCGGCTGATCGGCCAGATGCTGCAGGCCGGGTACCTGGAGGACTGGGTGTGGAACGCCACGCTCAGCGGCGCGCCGCAGGGCGGGGTCCTCTCCCCGTGCCTGTCCAACATCTACCTGCGACAGGTTGGACAGGTTCGTCGAGACGGTTCTGATGCCGGGATACACCCGAGGAGTGCTCAGGAGTCCCAATCCTGAGTACAACAGGGTCAGAAGCGCGCTCCATCGTGCCCGCAAACGCGGTGATCATGCCGCGGTGCGGGCGTTGCGCAAGCAACAGCGCAGCCTTCCGACAGGGGATCCATGTGATCCTGGCTATCGGCGGCTTGCGTTACGTCAGGTACGCAGATGACATCCTGCTCGGGTTCGCCGGACCGAAGGCCGAAGCCGAGGAGATCAAACGTCGCCTCGCTCAGTTCCTGCAAGAAGATCTCAAGCTGGAGCTGTCCGAGACCAAGACGCTGATCACCCACGCCCGCACCAGCGCGGCGCGGTTCCTTGGCTACGAGATCACCACCCAGCACGCCAACCAGATCATCACCGACGGCCGACGCAAGGCCAACGGCAGTATCCGGCTGCGCGTACCTGGCGACGTGATCAAGGCCAAATGCACCCGATACATGTCTCGGGGAAAACCCGAGCGCCGGCCTGAGCTGCTGAATGACGAGGACTACTCGATCATCAGCCGCTACGGGGCCGAGTACCGGGGCATCGTCCAGTACTACCTGCTCGCCGGCGACGTCTATCGACTCGACCGGCTGCACTGGGTCATGGTGACCTCGCTACTGAAAACGCTGGCCGGCAAGTACGACTCGTCGGTGTCGAAGATGGCCCGCAAGTATGGGGCCACGATCGAGACGCCGCACGGGCCGCGCAAATGCCTACAGGTCAGCGTCGACCGTGGCGAGGGCAGGAAGCCGCTGGTCGCGACGTTCGGTGGTATCCCGCTCCGACGGCAGAAGAACGCGGTCCTGCGGGACCGCGAACCAGTCCCGGCAACCCCCCGCCGCAAAGAGCTGGTCCACCGGCTCCTGGCGGGACGGTGCGAGCTCTGCGGGCAAGCGGACGAGGTGCGCGTGCACCAGATCCGCAAGCTCGCTGATCTCGACAAGCCCGGACAGCCCGATCCACCCGAGTGGGTGCAAGTCATGACGCGGCGGCGACGCAAGACCCTCGTGGTCTGCGAAGCCTGCCACGCCAGCATCCATCGGGAGGCCAACCGCGTCAATCACGGAATAGTCGCTGGAGAGCCCGGTGAGCTGAAAGGTTCACGCCGGGTTCGGGAGGGGGGTCTCGGAAAAGGACCGCAAGGCACCTCGCCGAGGCCCTACCTCAGCCGACCCGACTGGGAAGAAGGCGCGGGCGGTCAAGGCGCGCTACCAGGGAGTCTGCCGCGGCTGCGGCGCGTACACACAGCCTCGGAACGGCAAGGGCGATGCCTACGCGTACTGCAGGGCCTGTCACCCAGGCGCCATCGCGCGGCGCTGGACGCGCGAGCGTGTGCTCGACGCGATGCGCGCTTGGCGGGCCTGCTATGGCCGCTTGCCCTCCTCGTATGACTGGTCGCGTACGCACGCCGAGCGGCGCGGCGGTGAGGCGCTTGAGCGACTAACCGACGGTGACTGGCCGTCTGCGAGCGTGGTTACCGAGACGTTCGGAAGCTGGCCCGCGGCGCGCGCCGTGGCCGACCAATAACGCTCGCTGGCCGCCGAGGGGACCGTGAAGTCGACGCCATCGCGGATGGTGTTCGGCTTGTCGGCGCAGACCCAGGGACGCCAACACCTCGGTCGTCTCGCGGGTGCGCTCCGTCCTCTTCTGCGCGGGGAGGCGCGTCGCCTCGGCGGCGGGGGATTCGTCGCGGTCCGCGCTGTACTTGATGTACGTGACATTCAGCCGCACGCGGGGCGAAGACCCCCTGATGTCCTGTCGTGGAGCCCGCGCCCGACAACGTTGATGCCGACCTGATCGCCCGCCGGGTGGTTGATGCCCTCCGCGACGAGGAGCGGCCATTGACCCGCGGTCTGCTGAAGACAGAGGAGGCGGCGCGTCTTCTGGGAGTCGACGCGGAGTGGGTGCGGGCCAATCGGGTCGCGCTAGGTGCGGTCAAGCTCGGCGACGGCCCGAAAGCGCACCTGCGCTTCCCGCGTGAGGCTATCGACGCCTACCTCGCCGCGCGCAAGGCGGGCGCAGGCGCATCCTCCGACGAGAAGCCGATGGGCAGGCCGAAAGGTTCGCGTCGCCGCCGCGGGAGCGCACCATCCCTGCCTGCCAGGGGCCAGGCCGTCATCGACTGGTAGCAGGCTACGGCTCGACCCTGCGTGTGCGGTCGGTCCCGTAGAGCTCGTGGCTGAGCTTGGGTACCGGACCTCGGCGCGAGCTGACATCGGCGTAGACCTCGAGCGTGAGCGCCGAGTCGGCGTGCCCGACCTGCTTTTGCACGTACGGCGGGCCTTCGCCGATCTCGAACAGATGCGTGATGAACGTCCTGCGCGTTACGTGGGGGTTCAGCTTGGCCGGCCAGTTGTCGGTCAGTTTGGCCTTGGTTGCGAGCTCCCGGGCGAGCTCGATCGTCCCGTACCAGACGTCCTCCCGCATGTTGTTCGGGCTCTGTGGGGTGTTGTTGCGGGTGGCGAACACCGGTGCGTCCCCGGGCGCCTCGGAGCGGAAGTTGTCGAGGTGGGCATACAGGACCGGTCGAAGGCCGTATACGACATTGACCTCGCGCACGCCGGTCGGGGTCTTCGCGTCAGAGATGTTGAGGATGTGCTCGCTGCGGCGCACGCCGCCAACGAGCAGCGAGCACGCCTCGTCGATCCGGAGTCCCGAAAGAAGCAGCGTGGCCACGAGCGCTTGGCGTCCAACGTGCTTGTGTCCGGGGTAGGCGCGGGCGTCGAGTACCCCTGCGGCCTCGATGATCACGGCCACCTGGTCGATCGTGAAATGCGCCTTGACGGGACCGGGCACCTCCAGCAGCAGCCCAGACTGGCGCAGCTTGTCGGTCATCTTCGGAGCGTCGTGGAAGACGTGGCCGTAGTCGAGCACCGCATACAGGGCGTTGATGGCGCGGTTCAGCCGGCGCGGGCCGTAGGGGCGGGGCAGGCGTCGCCCCCGACCGTCGACCCGCTTGCCCCGGTCCCACAGCTCCTGCAGATCCTGTGAGTGGCGAACCTTCGCCGCGACCCAGCGGCGCACGTTCTCCGGCGTGGCGTGCTCGGGCGAGCGGTCGCCCCAGTCGGGGATCACGTGCTGCTCGAGCAGCTCCTGCTGCTGGCCTGCCCTATTACCCTTGCCGAGCGTCTCGCGGTGCTCGAGGTAGGCGTGCGAGAGCTGAGCGATGTTCAGCCTCGGCGCAGAGACGCCGGGCGCGGGCGGCGTCGGCCTGCTCTCCGGCGGCACCCAGACACCGCGCTTGACCTGGTAGACGATGTTGTCGAGCTCCTCCCCGAGCCCGGGTCTCCGGCCACGGCGGGTTGTGGCCGATCGTCAGCTTGCGCGCCTGCCCGTAGGCGCGGAAGCGAAGCCGCCCACGCGACCGTCTCCCCGTCCCTGAGCGGTTGGGCCTCGAGGCGCCCGGTGAGGGGTCTCGCCATGGCGAGGAGCCTATCTAATTTGTGCCCTTATGTGCCATCCGGGGGCTGGAGGCGAGTTCGCTCGTTTCCCACAAGCCCTAAACCTCAGTGTTTATGGGGCGATTCCGGGTCGA
>CAWEMC010000013.1:0-968628 GCA_963810015.1 uncultured Solirubrobacterales bacterium | reverse complement strand
GAGGGGTACAAGCGCTCGGGCCAGGAGGCGCCCGAGCTGATCGGCGAGCATTTCCTGCTCGCTGCAAAGCTTCTCCGCCAGCTCGGATCGCTGCGGATCAAAGAGCGTGAGGCGAGTCAGGACCCACATGAGGCCGCTGGTGCGGGCCGCCGGGTCGCGCCAGTGCGCGATCTCCGACACGGCCCAGTCCACCTCACCCGGTTCCCACGGGGCCCACGGGTCGATCGTGATCGCGATGTCGGCCTCGGTGCCGTTCGCGCGGACGATGCGCCGCGCCTCGGGGTCGGGCGCGACGAACGGCATGATCAGTATGGGGCCGCTGCGGATCGGTTCGACGAACTGGCAGAGCAGAACCTTCAGTCGCGCCCACAGCAGGCCGCGCTCGTCACCCAGCGCCTCGAGTGCCCGCTCGATCAGGGCCGCGCCCCCGGCCGGATTGCCGCTGACGCCCCACATCGCGGTCGCGACCTCGCAAGTCAGCTCGGCGATCTCGCGCCCGCCGGCGCCGCCGCGCTCGAGCAGCCCGATCGCCGACTCCAGCGTCGTAACGGCGTGAGCCGCCATTCCTGCCTGCGCCTCGGTCACCGCCAGCGAGCCCGTGACCCGCGCCTTGAGAGCATCATCGCCATCGCGCACCAGCTCCAGCGCCAGCCGCAACAGCTCGACCGCCTCCGCGGGCGCGTGCACGAACTGCGCCTGGTCGGCTGCCGTCATCGCGTACGAGACGCCGCGCTCGGCGCCGGGGAGCGTCACCGAGGCGTGATACTGGCGCGCGATCTCCGCCGCGACCGTGGCCGGCGGATCCTCGTACATCCGCTCCAGGGCTTCCGCCAGTCGCCGGTGCAACCGCGTGCGACGGCTCGGACTCAGCCCCTCATAAAGCGCCTGGCGCACCAGCGCGTGCGCAAAGTCATACCGCTCGCCACCCAGCGAGCGCAACAACTCGGTATGCAGCGCCTCCTCGACGCAATCGAGCAGCGCGACCTCGTCGACACCGCTCAGCGCCTGGAGCTGATCGAACCCAAAGCCGCCGGTGAACACCGCCGACAGCTCGAGCATCCCTCGGGCCTGGTCTGACAGCTCCGCGAGCCGCAACCCGACTGCGGCGCGGATCGTCTCCGGCAACCGCCAGCCACGCGCCCGAGGCCCCGCGCCGACGCCCTCCCGCTGCAGGTGGCGGCCAAGCTCCCCCAAAAAGAACGGATTGCCGGCCGTCTCCCCGTAGATCGCCTCGATCAAATCCGGCTCCAGCTCGCGACTCGCCGCCCGCTCGAGCAGCTCCGCCGCCTCTTCCCGCGAGAGACCCTCCAACAAGAGATATATGCACGAACGTACACGGCCGACACGCGCTAGCCGGATCGCCAACGGATCGTCCAGATCAAGCCTCCCGCCACGAAAGATCACGACGATCAACAAACCCGGAACCAGACGCGCAGCGTGAACCAGCAAATCCAACGCCGAACCATCGGCCCATTGCATGTCGTCCAGCACCAGCACTGTCTCCCCGAGCCGTCCCAGCAACCGCGCGACCGCGTCAAAGAAACGCAACTGCCCCTCCGCCGGCGCCAACGCCGGCACCGCAGGCAGATCACCTAACACCGCGTGGATCCCTGGCGCCACCGACCCCAGCACGGCCGCGTCGTCGCCAAGCAACTCGACCACACGCTCCCGCGACGAACTCCCGAGGTGACCGTCGATCGCGTCCACCCACGGCCCATACGGAGGACCGCTGTCCTCAAAGCACGAACCCCACAGCACCGTCGACCCCCGACCAGCTGCTAGGTCGGCGAACCGCGCCACCAGTGACGTCTTCCCGATCCCCGCCTCGCCGTGAACCACCACCACCGGCGCAGAGGCAGCTGCCCGCTCACCGAGCACAGCCTCAAGCACCGCAACCTCCGCCGCTCGGCCAACAAGTCGGGCGCTAGAAGCTGCCATTCCCTCCTGAGAACCGGCCATGCTACCGGCCTATGTAACCACCCCACCTCGGCCTGTGAAACAGCACGCGCGTCACAGCGGCCATTGGGCGGCGACCCGGCGGTCGAGCGCCGACACGATCCGCATTTCGCATCTCCAAAGCGATCAGTAATCGAGCTCCGGACGGGCCGCGAGCTCAAGGCGCTCGATCGCGCCTCTCAAGATGCGAGAGACCTGCATCTGCGACAGCCCAATCGTCGCCGCAATCTCGGATTGCGCCCGGTCCTCAATGAAGCGCATGTGCAGAACCAGGCGTTCACGCACCGGAAGCTTGCGGCACGCCGCCTCGAGTGTGAACCGCTGGTCGGCGGGCTCATAGTCGTCGTCGACCGACCCAATCGTCTCCAACAGCGGCTGCGGCTCCCACCGCTCTTGGCCCCGAACCGGGCGATCCAGCGAATCGACCTCGAGCGCTAGCCATGCTTCGCGCGCTTCGAGGATCTCAGAGATGGCCAAAGGCGTGTGCGATGACGCCGTCGGCCCCGGACGCCCTGATCGGCCGGCCAGGAGCGTGCGCTCGTCGATCCCCCTCGGGCGCTCGCTGTCGGAATTAGGCCTTGTCCGCCCAGTCTGCGTCGCTGTTGTAACGGGAAGATGCCGCGACCGCGAGTCGTGCGACTACGAATGAGCGGCCCCGCTCGCGGCACGCAGCCGCTCGGCGTCCCGCGGAGCCAGTCCAGCATCGTTATCCGCGAGCACCTCTCCGTGACGGACCGCCACGGTCTTGAGGAACCGCTGCTGTCCCAGCGTCAGCGCGATGAAGTGCCCAATTTCGACCAGCTGAGGCTCGGTGAAATGGCGGTGCAGGCGGTCCCAGAGATCATCGGCGGCGAGTGTCGGATCCCACGCGATCGCCATCGCCCATTCCAAGGCGGTGCGCTCTCGCTCGTCGAATCGTGTCGAGTTCTCAAAGTCGAGGATCTCGTCAACCTGGGCCTCGCTCACACCTTGCTGCTGAGCGAGCACCGACCTCTGTCCGCCGCAGTACTCGCACTCGACCGATTTTGCGATGTAGAGCCGGCACAGCTCCTTGATCGCGTGATCCGCCACGCCTTGGCGAAAGAACGCCTCCCAGGCGTTGTTGAAAGCCTTCATCACCTCTGGGTGGTGCAAGCGGATCGCCTGGCTTTCGGGACGGGGCGTGCCGTACAGGCGGGCGCGCTCCATGATCGCCTGAAGCTCTGGGTCGTCGACGGTGGCAGGGTCCACATAGCTGATGTGCGGCATCTTGGCTCCTTGATCGCGCTGTTCGGAAGCGTGACACAACGCGCTTGGTCTTCGACGACATGGTTCACGACCGACGCTGGCTCACGCGATCGCGTTCCGCTGAGCCTTCCTGAGCGGTCTCGTCACGGCCGGTGTCGGAGATGTGTTTGCCGATCGTCAGCGCGCGAGCACGTGACCGGATCGGCCGCCCAGACGAGCTCCCGTGTGGTCGGTCAAACGTGCCGTTGTCACTTTCGTACAACGGCTCTGGTTTCCGCTCCGTCGCCGAGGCAGCCACGACGCTGTCGCTGCGGCTTCGCTCACCTTCCCAGCGAGAGGAGCGGCGCGCCCGGCACCGGGACTGCCGGCCTAGGTGGTCGCTGATTTGTGAAGCCCGCAGCGCAGACGTCGCCTACGGGACGATGCGATCACGTAGCTCGGTCGGGGAGGTCGCTCGGCGGTTCGATGTGTCTTCGCGCTAGCTGCCACCGCCGAGTCTGGCGACTAGGTCGAGCATTGCGTCAAGCGCGGCTTCTAGCGGTCTGGTGTCGCGTTCGATCTGCGTGAGCAGCAGGCCGCCTTCTAGTGCGGCGAGCAGCGCGAGCGCGAGGGTGTCGGGGTCAGCGTCGGGCGCGAGCCGGCCGCGTGCGTGCATCTCTCGCAGGCCGCTCTGGATAGCGGCTTCCCAACGCTTGAACCCATAGGAGACCTGGGCTCTTGCTTCGGGATCGGTCTCGGCCAGCTCACTTCCGAGCGCGCCGATCGGACAGCCGCCGCTGCAGCCGAGTTCCCGCTGGTGCTCGATCACCCAGTCACGCCAGGTGCGTAGTCCATCCAAGCTACTGAGATCAAACGTCTGCTGCCCGCTGACGATCGTGTCGGCCTGGTGGTCGACAACGGCCCTGACCAGCGCGGGTTTGTCGTCGAAGTAGTGGTAGAGCTGAGAGCTTGAGACGTCCGCGGCCGCGCGTACGTCCTCGATTGTGGTGTGGGCGACGCCTTGCTCGAAGATCAGATCGGCGGCCGCGTCAACGATGCGCTGGCGGGTCTCGTGGCCCTTGCGTGTGAGTCGACGAGGCGAGTTACTAGCCGTGCTCATGTTCGAGACACTTTAGCAACAGACTGGACTGCGCGATCCAATCTATGCTAGAGTGGAACGTGCGATCCAGTCTTTCTGGGTTCACGACCACCACCCGACAGGAGAACACGAACACATGGCACTCCATGGCAAGACCGCTCTCATCACCGGCGGCACATCAGGCATCGGCCGCGCAGTCGCACAGCGCCTGGCAAGCGAGGGCGCCGAGGTGATCATCACCGGCCGCGATCACGCCCGTGGCCGCGAGGTCGTGGACGCCATCGAGGCCGCTGGGGGCAAGGCACAGTTCATCGCTGCTGACCTCGCGAGCTTCGGGGATCTCAAACGCCTCGCCGACGCCACAGGCGATGTCGACGTGCTGGTCAACAACGCTGGCGTCTTTCCCGGCGGTCCGACCGACCAGACCACGGAGGAGGCATTCGACGTCACGTTTGACGTCAACGTCAAAGCACCGTTCTTCCTCACAGCCGCGATCGCACCCCGCATGGCCGCCAACGGCGGCGGCTCGATCATCAACATCTCGACCATGGCCGCGACCATCGGCATGAACGGATTGGCAGCTTACGGCGCGTCCAAGGCCGCACTCGAATCACTCACCAAAGCCTGGACCGCCGAGTACGCCGCTCAGGGCGTCCGCGTCAACACGGTCGCGCCCGGCCCGACACGCACACCCGCGAGCGCCGCGATGGGCGAAATGTTCGATGTCCTGGCCTCGAGCACACCCGCCGGGCACGGCGCAACGCCCGACGAGATCGCCAACGCCGTCAGCTTCCTCGCCTCGGACGAGGCAAGCTTCATCTACGGCGCGATCCTGCCTGCCGACGGCGGCCGCGTCGCCGTCTAACCCTCCGAACGAAACCGAGGTCTCGACCGCACGAGAAGCTCAACATGACTCCGACCGGGACGCGGCGCCTGCCTCGGTTCCGAGCCTCGGTTTGCAGAACGCTCGCGCAACCCCTCGACCGCTCCTCGCGCGAGACTGCTGCACCGTCGCCCGACCGACCACGGGCTCCCGACTGCTGCTCCGTCCGCCGGCTCGGCCGGAGCAGGAGTCACTGGTCGTCGCGGATCGGAGCTCGACGCACCTGGTGGTTCGTGAAACGGGCACTGAGCTCCTGAATGCCGGACAATCACTTCTGGCGCGAGGCACAGGCCGGCTCGGCCAGTCTCTGCCCTCCACTTGCGACGCTCCTACCTAGGCAGACCGGCGGGCGGACCCTTCGCGCAGCGTTGCGCTCGTGGCGAGAAGCGCGACTGTGGGCCTTGGCTGGTCGAGACCTGCATTTGTGTTTCCGCAGGTGCGCGTGGATGTGATCGCTCGCGTGGCCCCCATCTGTCCGAGAGGGGCAGTCTCGAGCGCCGCGGTACCGGTCTCCGAGACTTGCCCTGCTTCGTGGAACCGGCAGCAATGACGCGTCGGAGGAGTTGAACGATCAGCCCTTCCCTCGAGAGGGCAGGTCAGGCGTTCCCGGTTGGATAGGTGTGGGGCGGCGGGCAGGCTCAGCGTCGTGAGGGTCGTCGCCGAATAGGGTCTCGAGGGTTGAGCGCACCTGGGCCCAGCGGTCGGCGCCGACCTGTGCGGCGTAGTCGCGCTCGAGCGCGAGCTGCCGCTTGCGAGCGATAGCTACGCCGGCGCGTCCGCGGTCGGTGTATCTGACGATCACGCCGCGCCCGTCGTTCGGGTCTGGGTCGCGGCGCACGAGATCGAGCCGCTCGAGCTCGTCTACGAGCTTGGTGATGGCTTGGCGGGTGACGTCGGCGTGCGCGGCGAGGTCGCTGGGGCGAGCACCGTCCTCGCCGATGTTGCGCATGAGCGCGGAGTGCGCGGGCGTGACATCGCCAAAGCCGTTGCGTGCGAGATCGGCGCGGACGGCGGCCTCGATCGCGGCGCGGGCGTCGCGGAAAAGGATCTGGAGGCTCTTCGCCATGTCCACGATTGTAGTTCACCTTGCTTGACAAACGCGACACGCCGTGAGAAGCTTCTCCCAACTTGTCAACCAAGGTGAACTACTAGGAGATCTGCCACGCGCCACCCATCAACGAACTTCAGACCCGAGACCGGCGTTAGACCGGACAACCAATACAGAACCAATGACCCAATGGAGCCCCTGTGATTACTTCTTCCCTTGACCCTGCAACCCGCCTTGACCCTGCAACTCGCCCCGCCGTTAGTCGGCGCATCGACTTTCGCCCGGGCCAGGACATGTATTGGGAGATCGTGCGCAACGGCGAGGACACCGATGGTGAAGTCCTCGAGGCAAATGCCTGGCTCGGTCCCCACAGCCCCAGCCCCCCTGTGCACGTGCACGACAATGTTGAAGACAGTTTTGAGATCGTCGAGGGCCGACTTGACGTGAAGCTCGACGGGACTTGGCGTACCTATGGTCCGGGAGAGCGCGCCGCAGCGGCTCCCGGTCACCGGCACACCCTGCGAAACAGTCACGATGAGCCGGTTCGGTTCATCAATCGCCATCGCCCCGCCGCCGATAACGAGGGGTTCTTTCGCGACATGGCGTCGCTGACATCGACCGGGAGGATGGGCGCCGGAATACCTCACAGTCCGCGCCAAGCGATCTACGTAGCGATGCTGTTCAAAGCCCACCCGACCGCGATCCGCACCTCGCGCGTGCAGCGATTTGCGTTCGCGTCGCTGTCGGGCGTGGGCCGGATGCTGGGGATGAGCCTGTGACCGCGCTTACACCCCGCACCAAGAATCTCGCGCTCGCGCTGCTGGCGATGGTGCAGTTCGTGATCGTGATCGACGCGTCGATCGTGAACGTCGCGCTGCCGTCGATCGGCGCTCACCTGCACTTCTCCCGCGACAACCTGACCTGGGTCGTGAATGCCTACACGCTGACGTTTGGCGGCTTTTTGCTGCTGGGCGGGCGGATGGCCGACCTGCTGGGGCGACGCCGCATGTTCATGCTCGGACTGGTCGTCTTCTCGTTGGCCTCGCTGGCCGGCGGCTTGGCGCAGTCCGAGACATGGCTGATCGTCGCTCGCGCGGTCCAGGGCCTGGGCGCCGCGATCGTCTCCCCCGCCGCACTGTCGATCATCACCACCACGTTCGCCGACGGGGCCGAGCGCAACCGCGCGCTCGGCATCTGGGGCGCGGTCGCCGGGGCCGGCGGCGCCGCCGGGGTCCTGCTGGGCGGGATCCTGACCAGCGGGCTGAACTGGCGCTGGGTGCTGTTCGTCAACGTCCCGATCGGGCTGATCGCCGCCGCGCTGGCCCCGCGCATCCTGCGCGAGAGCCGCCGCGAAGAGGCCGGCAACTCGTTCGACATCCCCGGAGCGGTGGCCGTCACCGCCGGGTTGGCGCTGCTCGTATACGCCGTCGTCGACGCGGTCAACGTCGGCTGGGGCGCGACCCGAACGATCGTCTGCCTGGCCGCGGCCGTGGTGCTGCTGATCGCGTTCGTGGCGATCGAGCGACGCCAGCGTGATCCGCTGATGCCGTTCTCGATCTTCCGGCTGCGGACCGTGCGCGGCGCCAACATCGTCGGGCTGCTGATCGGCATGTCGCTGTTCTCGATGTTCTTCTTCATCTCCCTCTATCTCCAGGAGGTGCTGGGCTACTCCCCGATCAAGACCGGGATCGCCTACCTCCCGCTGGCGGTGGGGATCTTCATCGCGGCGGGGGCCGCCGGCCAGCTGGTCACGCGCGTCGGCTTCAAGACACCCCTGATCGCCGGCATGCTGCTGGTCGCCGGCGGGCTGCTGTGGTTCTCACAGGTACCAGCGACAGGCGGCTCGTTCGCCGCGGACGTCCTCGGCCCCTCCCTGTTGGCAGCCGTCGGATTCGGACTGGCGTTCGTGCCCGTCACGATCGCCGCCGTCACCGGGACCAAGCCACACGAGGCGGGCCTGGCCTCCGGACTGATCAACACCTCCCAGCAAGTCGGCGGCGCGCTCGGGCTTGCGATCCTCGCGACCATCGCCAACAGCCGCACCCAAAGCCTGTTCCACGCCGGCGTCCACAGCACGGCCGTGGCGCTGACCAAAGGCTTTGACCGGGCGTTCCTCGTCGGCGCCGGCCTCGCCGTCGCCGGAGCGATCCTCGCCGCCGTGCTGATCTCCTCCCGCGACAGCCACGAACACTCAAACGCGGCCCGCACCCACGAGGTCGCCCCCGATGCCGCAGCCGTTCCCGTCGCCGCCGGCTGAACGCCTTCAGCCGATCCGGCGCTCCTAGACGCCAACGAGGCCAGCCGGACCACCGTGCCGTCGCGGGGCGCAGCTCCGGCCCGTCGGAGCTGCGCCCACCCCAAACCCACCCCAAGAAACCAACCTCAAGCAAGGACCAGAACTCATGATTTTGATCACCGGAGCCACCGGCAACGTCGGTTCGCAAGTCATCGCAGCGCTCCTCCCCGCCCAGGCAGGCCAGATACGGGTCCTCACCCGCAACCCCGACGCGGATTTCCCCGACGGCACCCAGAAGGTCGTGGCCAACCTCGGTGACAGCGACCTGGCACCCGTACTCGACGGTGTGCACGCGGTGTTCCTGCTCACCGACGGGCTCGACATCGCCGCCCACGATCACCGGCTCGCAGCCGCGGCGCGGCTAGGAAGCGTTGAGCGGATCGTCAAACTGTCCGTGCTCAGCGTCGGACACGGCGCCACCGACCCGATCACCACCTTGCACCGCGCCGGCGAGGAGGCGATCCGCGACAGCGGCCTCGGATGGACGTTCCTGCGGCCTACCGCGTTCATGTCCAACGCGCTCAACTGGGCGCCGATGATCGCGGCGGATCAGATCGTGCACGCCCCGTTCGCCGTTGGCCGGGCCGCCGTCGTCGACCCGGCCGACATCGCAGCGGTCGCCGCGGCCTGCCTCACCCACGACGGCCACGACGGCCGGGTCTACAAGCTCACCGGCCCCGAACCGCTCAGCCCCCCTGACCAGATCGCAATCCTCAGCCAGGTGCTCGACCGCGACCTGCGCTACGCCGAATCCGATCCGGCCGACATGCTCGCGCAGATGGTGTCCTACGGCATGCCTGAGGAGCTAGCGCACGCCGTCGTCGAACAATTCCGCTCCACCCTGGAACCGTTCAACTCCGAGCCGACAGGCGACATCACCACAGTCACGAGCCGCCCGGCACGCAGCTTCACCGACTGGGCCCAGGCCCACCGCAGCCAGCTCCTCACACCCACCAGCTGGTGAAGGTGATGCCGGCAACGGCGTGCACCTGGTAGACGATCGTCTCGCGCTCTCACATCCGGACGCGCTCGACGAGCACCCCACGGCCGATCGACATCCCCTATTTTGACCTGCTCGTCGCGGTGCAGGAATGGACGGGTTGACCAGCCAATTGACGCACGCTGCCGGCGCGGACCCCAGGATGGTTTATCTGCAGGCCCGCGCAATCGAACGGGACCGACGCGGCAGCGATCCAGACCACACGGCGGCCGGCGCCAGCCGCGAAAGCGGCCGTCTCGACTTGGCCGTCGACATCGCTGCAATGCCGCTTGTGGAGCGCTGACGAGCGGCCGGTGACTCGCTCGGGATCGGAATCAAGGCGCTCCGGATCGCGGCTAAGGTCGCGCTCAGTGAGCAGGAGGAGCTATCGAGCGGCATCTGGGCGGGGGGCAATCGTCGCCGCGCTCGATTCGCGATCGACAGTTCAGGGGATCCGGACCGTGAGGCGCTTCGTGATCATCCTCCGGTGGCCGACGTCGTGAGTGAGGATCAGTGTGTAGCGGGCGGCCGGAACGTGGCGTGTCGCGTGGAGGGTCAGCCGCGTGCGGGTCGCGGTTCCTGTCGCGTAGACGATCCCGTTGCGCGTGAGGGTCGCGCGGGCGATCGACGTGGTGAACGTCGCCGTTCCGGTGATCGTCCGTGTCTTGCAGGTCTTGTGCTTCTTGTGGTGACGCGTCGCGACCGTGCAGGTCACGAGGCGGATCTGACCGTTCTTGCCCGCGGGCCCTTGTGCGCCGGTCGGTCCCGGCGGCCCGGGCGATCCCTGCGACCCGGTCGGTCCCGCGTTGGCGGGCACTCCGAGGCCCGTCAGCGTGACGCTCGCGGGCGCCGACTCGTTGTCCTCCAAGGTGAGCGTCGCCGAGCGCGATCCGGCGGCGCCGGGCGTGAACTGCACCGTGATCGCGCAGCTGTGACCGAAGTCGAGCGACTTGTCCGCGCAGGCGTTGCCGGTGATCGTGAAGTCGCTGGGGTTCGTGCCGCCGCTGATCGTTGCGGCCGCGATCCGCAGGATCTGAGCCCCGACGTTCGTGACTACCAGGCTCTGCTCGGCCGACGGCTCGGCGACGGTCTGGTCGCCGAAGCTCCCGCCAGAGACCGCCGCCTCCGCGGCCGTGACATAGACCTCAGCCGTATCAGTGGTGAACGACGTGGCGCTGAAGCCTGCGGCGATCAGGATCTCGCCGTTTGGGAGCGGCGCCGAAAACGGGGCGTCCCGCGCGATCGTCATTTGCGTGTTGCCGCTCGTGGGCAGGGCTGTGAACGTGTCCGTGGAGGGGTTGAACACGTAGGCAGCCCGCGACGGGGTCGACTCGCTGCCCCCACCACCAGCGATCAACACCTGCCCATCCGGGAGCGACGTGGAGGTCGCACCGGCTGAGATGGCCGAGCCTGTCGACAGCTGCGAGAAGGTGTCAGCCGAGGGATTGAAGAGCTGCGCATTCGCGCCGTCGCCCGCGATCAGCACGTCTCCGCTGGGCACCGGCGCCGCGGTCGCGCCCACGACGCACGTCTGCAGGTTTCCGCTAGCGGGAAGTTGGCCGAACGTGCCGCTTCCTGGGTCGAAGATCTCGGTGGAGGGCACGCAGCCAGCATTGCCCATGCCGCCCGCGATCAGCACATCGCCGTTCGGCAGCGGCGCGGCGACAGCGTTCTCACGCCCGACCGCAAGCTGGGTGTTGCCGTTCGCCGGCAGCGCAGTGAACGTCTCGGTCACGGGGTTGAACAGCTCGGCGCTCTGGAGGAAACTGGAGCCGTCGCTCCCGCCGGCGATTAGCACCTCGCCGTCGGGGAGCGGCGCGGCGACCGCGCCGAAGCGCGGCGTTGTCAGCTCGGTGCCGGGGTTGGTAGGGAGCTGAGTGAACGTCTCGGACCGAGGGTCGTAGATCTCGGCGTTCGGGATCACATTGCCGCCGTCGGCGACGCCGCCGGCGATCACGACCTGACCGTTCGGCAGCGGCGCGGCGACTCGGAAGCTCGCAGCGAACGCCGGGCCGTTGGGCAGCGCGCTGAAGTAGCCGGCCGAACCGGGTGGGCTCGCGCCGAGCGCAGCTCCTGTCGCCAGCGCCCATACAATCGTGCCGTACGCGACCACTGCGGTCGATCGCCGCTTCGCTCTCATCGCCATCCTCCTCGTCTGATTCCCCAGCGCAGCGACTATACGGCGTCCACGGAACCGACTTGAGCGACCTGCGAGCGCGGCCGTATACAGGTTTTGTGAAGATGCATTGCGGCGGGCACACGCGGGTGTACAGTTGTTGTAGGTGTGCCGGGAAGACTGGTCGGCTGGCTTGTAGTCGACCGCTCGGAGGCCGTTTTGGCTCAGTCGCACACCGACCTTGTTGTCCGCAGTAGAGGCCGTCGCAACGGTGTGCGGGCCTCACGTGTTCACCGACGCGCCGAAGGTCGGTGTCGGCGTGAGGTTTTCGGGTCCGATCGCAACGAAGCGGAGGGTCGGCCGTGAGCGTCGCCGCGGTGATTGTGGCGGTGATCGCGGCGCTCGCGTGCGGAACTGCAGCCGGGTATCGGCTGGCGCTGCGAAGGCGGAGTCCTACGCGCGAGCGGCCGCCGGGCGCGCCTCGGATCCTGCTGCCGTTCACGGGCCCGGAGATCTCTCGCGCCGCTTTGGCGGCGACGGTGCGGTTGGCCATGGCGGAGGGCGCGACGATCGTTCCGGCGTTTCTTGCTCGGGTCCCGCGACTCCTGCCTCTCGACTCCCCGCTGTTGGCCCAGTGCAGATACGGGATGCCGCTGATCGAGGCGATCGAGCAGCGGGCGGCAGCAGAGGGAATACCGGTCGATTCCCGAGTCGCCCGGGGGCGCACGTATCGCGATGCGCTTCGCAGGCTGCTTGAGCAGGAGCGGTTCGACAGGGTCATCGTGTCAGCGAACGGCAGCCGGCGCACGGGTCTCAGCCGCGAGGACTTGGAGTGGTTGCTGGAGCGTGTCCCCGCCGAGATCCTGATTCTGCGCCCGGCGCCCGATGACTTCGCGCGTATCTCCGCTGCGGGTCCAACCGGGCATTCTGACTTAGCCGAGGCTGGCGCTGGCGACGGGCGTGCGACTGCTCGCGGTGAGCCCGGAACGCTGGTGGCCGCCGCGTCTTAGCTGCCGCGACGAGGGTTCGGTTGGCGTCAGGGCTTCCGCGCGGAGAACGGCGGCCGTCTGTCGCTCGACAACTTGGTTGCTCGGACATACCAATCGTGACGGCGAGCCGGGAAGTCTGGTCGGCCCTTGGTGGGTGTGCCATGACCAGACTGCTGTCCCGGATCGAAGCTCGGTATGCGACCGACTCGCGAGCATGAGGCGACGGTCGCTTAACACCTCGCGCGCGCACGGCGTTGGCGGCGTTGGCGGCGTACGGTCCTGCGCTCGGATCATCCGCTGCTCCGCGCGACCGAGGCCGTCGAGTCTACGGTCCGGCAGTGGGTGAATGTTGCGGCCGTCTTGACGGGCAGCGTCATCGCGCGGCTCCAGGGCGGGGCGTGGGCCGCGCCGCTTGCGGTCAGCGCTGCGAGCGTGCTGCTCATCCTCACCATCCTGCTCGCCTGGTTCGAGCAGCAAAAACGCGATTGCGCGCTCGAGTTGATTCTCGCTGGCGACGAAGCCGCCCACCATCTCGTAGGCCGCCTGGCGCGCTTCCTCGACCAACGACCCAGGCCGCGGCCATCCAGCGCACGACCCTCTGACCCAGCACATCATTTGCTGGGTCTGATCGCGCTCGACGTTGCGCTGATACTCGCGGGCAGCGCCGGCATGGTGCAAGCCGCGCTCGCGTTGGGTGGGGACTTGCACATCTCTAGCGCGGTTTTGGGGGGTGCTGATCCTCGCGCCGCTGACCAGCGTGCCAAACGCGATCACCGCAGTGCGTCTCGGGCTCGCGGGTCGCGGCGCCGCGCTCGTCGGCGAAACGCTCAACAGCAACTCGATCAACCTCGGCGTCGGCGTGTTGGCGCCCGCGCTGTTCACGTCGCTCGGAGTCCTGACCATGACCGCGAAGCTCGAGCTGGCGTGGCTCTTGGGTATGACGGTCGTCTGCATCGCTCTGCTGGCCCGCCCTCGGGGGATGCGCCGCCGCGAGGCCAGCGTGGTGATCATCCTGTATCTCGGCCTCGTCGCGATCGAGGCCCTCGGATAGATCCGAGCGACGCGACTCCCCGGCTCCATGCCGGACTGCCGCAAGTCGATGAGGTTGACCACAGCGAACCAGCTTCCAAAGCTGCGGGAGTGACGGAGGCTCTCGGTTGGACGCGCCCACGGTCGTCGACGCGTCCCGTTCGAGGCAAGGACCTGCAGCCGACGAAAGGCCGCTGAGAACCCCGGTCGGATGCGTGCACACCTCTTCCGCGAGCCCTGCGTGCAGGCACGCCGGTCACCTGGAGCGAATGTGATAGCCGGCTGGTGCCGTGCAACCCGACCCCAGACGAGATCCCTCACCGACCATCCCGACCGCTCGCGGGCGATGATTCGCGTGTCGGCCAGCCCGACGCGCTCCCATGCCGACTCCCAGCGCTTTGCTGACGCGCGCGAGCGCTCGACCTCGTGGTGGTGATAGACGTAGCGCTGACCGAGACCGCGGCCCGCCCATTACTCCCGGTGCGAGCCAGACGAGAAGCCCGAGACCGCGTACTTCAACTTCGAGTTCGCCGATAACACCTTCCAGCTGCGCCACCCGTTCATCGAGCCGCTGCCGGGCGCACTGCCCGAAGCGGAGATCTGGGCCCGGCTAGTCCGCGCTACAGGCCTTCGTGGGCTTGCGAGAGACTGCCCAACATCACAGACCTAGCTGACACCGTGAGGAGGTAACCGATGGCGAATCTGACCGAGCGACACGAGGAGTTGGCAGCAGAGTCGAAGTGGGACTTCTCGGACCTGAGCGCGCTGTTCATCAACTGCACGCTGAAGCGGTCTCCCGAACCGTCGAACACGCGCGGTCTCGCGGATCTCGCGGTCGCGATCATGGAGCGCAACGGCGTCTCGGTCGAGGTCATCCGCGCGGTCGACCATCAGATCGCGACCGGGGTGTACCCGGACATGACCGAGCACGGCTGGGAGCGAGACGACTGGCCGGCGATCTTCGAGAAGGTGATCGCCGCGAACATCCTCGTGGTGCTCTCGCCGATCTGGCTGGGCGAGAAGTCATCGGTCTGCACGCAGGTGATCGAACGGCTGTATGGCAACAGCCACCTCCTCAACGATGCCGGC
Organism: uncultured Solirubrobacterales bacterium; assembly: GCA_963810015.1. Lineage (GTDB taxonomy): Bacteria > Actinomycetota > Thermoleophilia > Solirubrobacterales > Solirubrobacteraceae > Palsa-465. The sequence continues at coordinate 953,938 of CAWEMC010000013.1, read as the reverse complement.
CAGTGGGCGTACTACGGTCGCGTCGGTGGGTGCATGATCACCGGCAACGAGGACGGCGCCAAGCATTGCGCGATGAACATCCTCTACTCGCTGCAGCACCTCGGATATGTGATCCCGCCCCAGGCCGACTCAGGCTGGCTCGGTGAAGCCGGGCCTGGCCCGAGCTATCTCGATCCCGGCTCTGGTGGACCGGAGAACGACTTCACCAACCGCAACACGACTTTCCTGGCCTGGAACCTGATGCACGTGGCGCGGATGCTCAAGGACGTTGGTGGCATTCCCGCACACGGCAACCAGAAGAGCCTGTGGGACGCGGGCTGCCGCTTTGACTTCGCCAACCCCGACTACCGCTGAGCGGCGACCTCGACGGCCGACGACGCGCATTCGACCGCGAGTGTGCATCCCCGGATGTAGCCCTGGCAATGATCGAACGCGACTGGCGGGTAGCTGCTCAGCCTTGGTTGAGGTGGGAGGCGGCTGGTACGAGGAGGATGATTCGTTCCCCGGCGTGGAGTTCGGTGTCGTTGCGAAGCGGAACGCTCTCGTCTCCGTCGGTGACGCCGACGATGAGGCTTCCGGGTGGCCACGCGATGTTGCCGGCGGGGCGGCCGAGCGCGGGCGACTCGGGGTTGATGGTGATCTCGACGATCTCATAGCCGCTGAGGGGTGTGCTGGGCGTATGCGCGAGTGCTTCGGGGTCGCGGGCGGCGAAGTCGGCTGCGATCGCGCCGTGCTCGATCTCGCGGATGGAGAAGTTCACGTTCTGGGAGAGCGTCTGGAGCACGTCGTGGCGGGTGATCCAGCCCTGGAGGTGCTCCCGGTCGTTGGAGATCACCGGCAACCCGTGGTCGCCGAAGAGAGTGAGCTGTCGTAGCGCCTGCTCGAGCGTCTCATCGCCGAACAGCTCCTGGGGTCGGCGGGTGTCGGTCACGGGGCCGGCGAGGCTCTCCCACAGCTCGTTGGGGATCGGGCTGCGTTCGGCTCCAAGCTCGTTGGATGGGAGCAGCCAGCGATCACCGTCCGGCTGTGGAAGGGGTTGCATAGCATCGGCGACGGTGAGCGTCTCCAACGCACTGGTGGCTTTGGGCCGTTCGATGTCGATCCCGCGGCGCAGCAGCTTGGTGGTGTAGATGCTTCCGTAGGTGAGTTGCTTGGATACCGCCGCCGCGATCCCACAGGCGAGCATGATCGGCAGGGTGAGCGTGAAGTTGCCGGTCATCTCGGCGACGCTGGCGATCGCGGTCAATGGCGCTTGTGCGGCGGCAGCGAACACTCCGCCCATCGCTACCACCGCGTAAAGCGCTGGCGGGCCGATCGTGGGCCCGAACAGGTGGTGGGCGACGGTGCCGAACGCCATTCCGGCCATCGCGCCGATGAATAGCGAGGGGGCGAATACTCCGCCCGAGCCGCCGATCGAGAGGGTCAGGCTCGAGGCGAGGATTTTGCCCAGCATCAGCATAGCGATGAACCACAGCGCGTACTGGCCGGCGAGCGCCTTGCCCATCACCGGGTATCCGACGCCGTACATCTGCGGGAGCGCGAGCAGCACCAGACCGAGCGCGACGCCGCCGACCGCGGGACGCGCCCATTCCGGGCGGCCTTTCCATACCTCGTCGGCGACGTCCTCGAGCCAGTAAAGGAACGTCTTGAAGCCGACGCCGATCAGCCCGGCACCGAGCGCGAGGACGGCCACGAGCAGGTAAGCGCTGTCGTTGACCAGGACGAGGTCGTGGGGTACCTGGGTGAAGAACGGCGCCGAGCCGAAGAATGCGCGGCTGATGACATCGCCGGTGACGGCCGCGAGGCTGGTCGCGAACAGCGCGTCGAGGGAGAACTCGCGCAGGACGATCTCAAACCCGAAGAACAGCCCGGTGATCGGCGCGTTGAACGTCGCCGCGATCCCGCCCGCGGCCCCGCACGCGACGATGATCCGCAACCGGCCCTCGGACATCCGCACGAGCTGGCCGAGCGTCGACGCCAGCGCCGATCCGATCTGGACGATCGGGCCTTCGCGTCCCACCGACCCACCCGTCCCGATGCAGATCGCCGACGCCAGCGCTTTGACGACCGACACCTGCGGGCGGATCCGCCCGCCGTTCTCGGCGACTGCGAGCATCACCTCCGGCACACCGTGGCCGCGAGCCTCACGCGCGAAGCGCTGGATCAAAGGCCCGTACAACAGTCCGCCCACGACGGGGATCACGAGCACGAAGAAGATCCCCAACGCCGGGAGGTGCAAACTCGGCGCGTGGCCCTGCTGACCGAACTGCGTATAGCCAGTCGCCAACCACGTGACCGCGTAGATCAGCTCCCTGAACACGGCGGCGCCCAACCCCGCCCCAGCGCCGACAATCAGCGCCATCACCGCCAGCCCGAGCCGGTTCCCGCCCAACCACGCCGAGACCAACCGGATCAGCGAGGGCCCCGAAAGACCCTGCACCGCGGGAGCGACGGACTTGGCTGCGGCGTCGCTGGATCCCTCGAGCTTCCCGTTAGCAGTCATCGATCACAGATTCCATCCGAGCGACCAGTCCTGCTCGGGAACCTCGCCGGCTGCCTCAGCGAACGCCCGCAGAGCGTTTAGCACCGGCCGCCGGTGCGCCTTGGGCATCCGCCCCACGATCGTCGCGATCTCCGCGCGGCGGCGACGACTCACCTCCGCGACCAGCTCACCACCCGCCGTCGCGAGCGAGACGCGCACCCCACGGCGATCCTGACTCGTCCGCCGCCGGTGCACGAGCCCCTTGCGCACGAGCCGGTCACACATCCTCGTCGCCGTTGACCGGTCCACCCCAAGTGCGGCCGCTAGGTCGGCCAGGCGCTGCGGACCCCGTGCTGCCAGCACGATCAGCACCCGGTACTGCGCAAGCGTCACGTCCTCAGCCACCGTCGCGAGCGAGCGGGCGGCGACCCCCACAAGCGCGCGGCTCGCGCCGAGAACCGCGTCGACGAGCTCATCCTTACCCTGGCCGGCAGGCTCTCGGCTCGATGCGCTGGCCGCGGCCATAGCGTGCATACTACCATTGTTGTATTAAGCAACAAACCTGGGCAGAACCGCCGGCACCGGGCCCACAGGCGTGTGGCCAACGACCTGCTTGCGGGAGGCCTGGCTAGCAGTCGAGCCGAAGAGGCGGTCCGCGCCGCTCGGCTTGCCTTCTGGATCGGCTCTATCAATCCATCCCGAAGGACTGCCACGTTCGCTGACGCCGTCGCGCTCACGCTCGTGGTCGCCCATCGCTGCTGGCTCGGCAACTACTTCAACCAGGAGCTGTTCGGAGGCACCGTCCAGGCTCCCGTGGGCCCTCGAGATCTCGTCCGGCCACCGTCCGCACGGCTATCTGCAGTACTCCACCTTCGAGCCCACGTTCCGCTGTGAGATCGTCTGGAGCCTGTAGCTGGTGGCGGCGTTGGTGTGGCTTGGCCATACGGCAGGATTCGCGCGTCGGGCCTATTCGCCGGTGCGTCGCCGGCTACACGCGAATGAGATGACGTGGCACCAGCGCCCGCTGACGGAATATTCGCCGAGCCAACGGACTTCCGGTTGCGAGCCGGCTGGTTGCGCGTAAGAATTGTGGTCGGCGAGCCGGGAAGTCTGGTCGGTCTTTTTGTGGGTGTGCCATGGAACGATCGACCTGCATCCGATTAGTAATCGGTCCCGTGACGGGTTCGGGACGATGAGGCGACCGGCGCTACACGCGTCACGAGCGGATCGTGTTGCAGACCGCGTCAGCGCTGGCTTGCGCGCCGGTCATCCGTTGCTGCGCGCGGCTGAGGCGGTGCGGTACACGGTGCGCCAGGGGGTTAATGTCGCGGCCGTTCTGGCCGGCAGCGTGATCGCGTTGATCGAGGGCCGGTCGTGGGCGTCGCCGTTGGCGCTCAGCGCCGCAGGCGTGCTCTTGGTTCTGGGCGTCCTCTTGGCCGCGCATCTCCAGCGCGAGCGTGACCGCGCGATCGAGCTGATTCTCGAAGGACGGGAGGGCGTGCCGGTCGCGGCCGTTCAGCGGCAGCGCCGGCGGCTTTCGTCGAAGCGAACGCGCCTGGGCCTCGCCAGGAGTTTCGAGGACATCCTCCAGGAGGCGTCAACCCGTCGGAGGGTCCAGTTCCGGCCACTTTCGCCATTGTTCGAGCCGAGGGTCGTGAGGGCGGTTACGAATGAGCTGCGCGGTGTGATCGGCTTGCTGCGCAGTGAGGAGATCTCGACGTGCGGTGTCGCCCGAGCCGAGCGCTTGGTCGAGCACGGGGTCTCGCCGCTATACGGCCATGATGTGAGGGCTCTGCGCGAGGAGCTCCGTCGCGTTCGCGACCTGCTGAGCGGCTGAGCCGTAACGGGTTAGACTGCGGCTTGGCGAGCCGGGAAGTCTGGTCGGCGTGCCCGTATCCGTGGGGAGGCCAGTCTGTCTTGTAGCCAGCCCGACACGCCACCGTCAGCTAAACGCCCGCGGCGAAAGATAGGGCGGTGCGCACCAGGCGTGGATCGTCGTGTCTGACGCGCTGTTAGGTTTCGTGTTCGCGGCAGCGGCGACCGTGAGCCTGTCAACGAGCTGGGTCTTGGTCTCCCGCCTCGAGCGAGTGGGCGCGCGACTCGGTTTCACGGAGGCGCTACTGGGCGTGCTCGCCGCGCTGGCGGCCGACGCCCCGGAGATCACAGCGGCGGTGACCGCGCTCGTTGGCCATCAGGCGCGGATCGGGGCCGGGGTGGTGATCGGCTCAAACGTATTCAACCTGGCCGCCCTCCTGGGCTTCGCCGCGGTCCTCGCCGGCGGGATCGCGCTCCATCGGCGCGTAATCGTGCTCGAGGCGATCGTGGCGCTGTCAGTCGCCGTCATCTGCGTCCTGGTCGTGGTCGGCGTGGTCACGCCCGCGGTGGGGCTCGTCCTGGTGATAACGCTGTTTGTCCCGTACCTGGTCGTGCTGGGCGTGCGCCACGACCGCCTGAGGCGCCTGGGCCTTCCGGCCGCGTGGGCCAGCTGGCTGCGCGAGGCAATCACCGAGGAGGAGCTCGAACTCGAACCCGCCATCCATCCGCGCCGAGGGCGGCCCCGCGATTCGATCGTCGCCGCAGCCGCCGTCCTGATCGTGGTCGGCGCCAGCATCGCGATGGAACAAACCGCGTCCACCCTGGGCGCCAGGCATGCAATCCCGCAGATCGTCACCGGCGCCCTGATTCTCGCCGCGGTGACGAGCCTTCCGAACGCGGTCGCGGCGGTGTATCTCGCCGGCCGCGGCAGAGGCGCAGCCACACTCAGCACGGCAATGAACAGCAACGCGATCAACGTCGGCGTCGGTCTGCTGCTGCCAGCCACGATCGTCGGGTTGGGCCCGCCATCGGGACAAGGCACGCTGATCGCGGTGTGGTATCTCGCGCTGACCGCCTTCTCGCTCGCCTGCGCCTATCTGGGCCGGGGTCTGCTTCGCGGGCACGGCGTGCTCATCATCTGCGGCTATCTCGCCTTCGCCGGGACAGTGCTGTCCGTCGCTTACGCCTCACAGATCGGCCTGATAGTCAGCATCGCCGTAACCGCAGCGTTCGGGGTGCCGCTCGCGGCCTGGCTCTTGCGCAACTCCGGCGAGCGAAGCCGAGCGGGTCCGACCGGAGAGCGCCCCTAGGAGACAGGAGACAGACCGCCGGGCCAGGAGACGCCCACGACCACACTGCCGCCAGGCGGGTGAGCGACTCAACCCTTCGCGCTTTGAAGCCACGCACTTCTGCATTGTCGAAAATTATCTGGCGTTGCTGAGCAGCGTCATCGACATTGTTGAACCTTCGCTGGTCGGTGTCATTCGAGGCGCTATCTGCCGTTCGTCATCCGTGTCGTCCGCGTCCTCGGAGCGCGGGGGCTGTCGGATCTCGATCACACCAGCACCGAAGCTAACGTCGCTGCTAGGCGTGAAGGGCCTGGTTGGGTTGCAGCCGCTAGCTCAATGTCACGGCGACGAAGGCTGCATAGAGGATCACGATTAGTCCGGCACCGGCTCGGCCCATGCCCTTGCGAGGTGCGAGCAGTGCGACGGTCGCGATCATTGCCACGGCGAGGAGCGCGAGGTCGAGTTGATCCTTCGCGGACTTCGCGGCGAGCGTGACGAACAGGGATGGGAGCGCGACGCCGGCGACGAGGTTGATCGTGTTGCTGTTGAGGGCCTCGGTGACGAGCGCTGCACCGCGTCGGGCGCGGCCGAGCCGAATCCCGGTGAGGGCGTTGGCAGGCTGGTCAGCGGTCCGAGGATGAGCGCGCCGACAACCCCGGGCGTGATCCCCCATTGATCGCCGTGAGTCAGTGCCGCTTGGACCATCCCAAAGCTCCCGGCGACGATCAGAGCTACGTCGATGGCCATCAGCGCGATCTGGTGGTGGGTCACGAACTCGTGGGTTAGATGGGCGCGCGCTTCGGACTCGTCCTGGACGCTGTTGCGGTCTTTGGCGCAGTGCGCCTAGTCGGCGGAGTCCGAGGCGGTTCGCGATTGATCACCGCCTGAGCACGAGGAGTAGGTAAGGGCCCACGAAGCAGGCGATCATTAGGACGGCTGCGACGGCTGGAAGCCAGCCGACCAGTGGCGCGACCACGATCGCCGTGACAGCGAGCGCGACGGTGCCTTCGAGCACCAGCGTGGGTCGAGCGACTTGGACGCAGCCTGCGATTAGCGCGCCGATGCCGATCATCGCGGCGAGGTTGAACGTGTTGGAACCGACGATCACACCGACGCTTGCGTCGTGGGGTCCCTTGATCAGCGCCACCCGGGCGGGGACACCTCTGGCCCGTCCGCCGCGAGCGCCGTCAGCAGCCCGATCCACACCTCCGGCAACCCGTACTTCGCGCCGAGCCTGTCCGGTCGCCTGGCGAATGTTGCTGCGGCCGCCAGCGTGACCGCCAGCGCGGCGACGAACAGCGAGACCGCGACGGCTACCGACACGGCACCGCACCTCGGCCCAACCCGTGCGCCGCGTCGTTCACGCTTCGCCGGTGACCGCGCCGCCCTGGGATGGCGACACGTCCAACGCGGCGGTCGCTAGACGCACAACCGTGTACAGCGTCGCTGGCTCCGCGCCAACTCTGAGCGGGCTGTCCGGGTCGCTGACGAGGACTTTTGCCAGCGCGACCCCCATCGGGTTGACCGGGCGCGTGGCCACCAACCTGATCGCCAGGTCTGTCAACGCATCAGCCTCCGCGAGAACCTCGCTTTGGGCCACCGGACCGATACCCAGCGGACCATCAGATCCGTTGCGTGCAGCGTCGATGATCCGACGCAGCCGTGTCGCGATGGCGCGGCGCGCACGGACCTTACAGAGCTGGGTTGCCCGCAACTCCAGAGCGGGATCGGAACGCGGATCGCCACCGGCAGCGAGCCGCTGATCAAGATCGCTGCGCCGCGCGAGGACTGAGAAACGCACGGTGAGCGGAACGCTCAGGGGGAATATTACGAGCACACTCCAACGGTCGGGAAACCAATGCCGACCAGTCTTCCCGGCGCACCGCGGCAAACCCTACACCAGCCAGCATCGCGTGTCCTCGCCTCCGCGCAAGTCATCCTCGCGGTCCCGAGCGCGAAGGCGTCAGAGCGACGGCCTTGCCCGCTGCCGCTTCGCGGCTAGATTTGGCATGCGGGGGCCACTCAGCCGCGACTGTGAGACCCCCGGTCCGGACGCGGCGGCAGCGGAGGCGAGACTCGTGGGACCGCGGATTCGGTGATCGCTCCCTGAGGCAGCCGGATGAGCGCAGGCGCGGTGCGTCCGGCGCGCGATCTACCGTCGGTTGTGATGTTGGTTGCGCAGGGCAGCTGTCGGGTTCAGCGGGTCCTGGAGCGCGGCCGTGAGTCGTGGACTGTCATCGGCGTCGACCGGCGCCGATGGAGCCGGTTGATCGCTGTCTGGCGTGGCTGACGAACATCGAGAAGTCGCCCGACACGGTCCGCGCGTAGGCGTGCGACCTGAAGCTGTTCGTCACGTTCCTGGCGGTTCGAGAGGTCGCGTGGGATCGGGTGAGCTTGGAGATCCTGGGCGAGTTCACGGCGTGGCTTCGCCAGCCTGCGGAGAACGTGATCGTGCTTGAGCACAGGACGCCGGCGCGGGCGGCGAGTTCGGTGAACCGGACGTTGAGCGCGGTGTTCGGCTTCTACGAGTTCCATGCCTGCGGCGGCGTGCCGCCCGCCCGCGAGCTGGTTGCCCGCGGCCGCTCTGGGTACGGTGGCTACAAGCCGTTTCTGCACGGCATCGCAAGACCGAGCGGCGCGGCCGGTCGGGCGGTTGCGAAAGGTTGAGCGGCTTCCGCGGGTGTGAGCTTCGAGCAGGTGCAGGCGATCCTGGACGCGCAGCAGCGGCTGTGGGATCGGTTCCTGTTCGCGCTGCTGTTCGAGACTGGGATGAGTGTTGGGCAGGCGTTGGGGCTTCGTCACGAGGATGTCGTCGGCTGGGAGCGGCGGATCGAGATCCGTCCGCGCGACGACAACGCGAACGGTGCGCGCCGGAAGGGCGGTCGTGGGAGCGTGCCGGTCTCGGCGGAGCTGATGCGCTTGCACCTGGAGTACATGCACCGGGAGTACGGGGATCTGGACTCTGACTACGTGTTCGTGAACCTGTGGGGCGGCGGCGCGGCGCGCCGATGCGTTACGACAGCGTCTACGAGCTCGCCATACCGACGAGCGCGACGGTCGGGTTCGCGTTCACACCGCACACGCTCCGTCACACGCACGCGACGTTGGCGCGCCGTGGCGGGATGCCGCTGGATGTGCTGCAGCGGATGCTGACTCACCGCTCGCAGACGTCGACATCGATCTCCGCGCACCTCGACGTCGAGGATCTCCACAGAGAACTCGAGCGCGCTGGGATGCTCGGCAGCGGGCGGTCGCGTGGACGGCGCATCGTTGACGCCACAGGTAGTTCGTGGGAGGTCCATTGCGGTCATGTTGCTGGCGAGCCGGCCTCGCCCCGCTCTGCGGGGAACGCACAACCCACGCCAACGCACTGGAAGCGTCTGCTCGCTCGTCATCGGCTAGCGCCGAACGTGCGCCAACTTGTGTTTGGTCGCCGGTGCGCTCGTGAGCCGCGAGAGGAGCCAGAAGGCGAGAGCGCTCGTCAGGACCGAGCCGTCCGAGGCCGCGATCTGGCTGCTTCCAGCCTTGAGTGGAAGCCTGACGCTGGGCCGCGAGCCCACGTGAGCTGGCCGCTTGTGTCGGGTAGGCCCGGCGCCTCTCAGCGCCGGGCCCCCCTCAGAACCGGACGTGCACCTTTCAATGCATCCGGCTCAAGCAAGGCCTGAAGGTCCGTTGTCGGCTTGGCCTACGATCCGTTCTCTGGTGAGAGAGCCGGACCGTCCGCGGGTCCACTCACCCCGGCCGTGGTGGCCGTGGCGTCTAGTTTGTCCGTTGGTTGGGGCGTCGTCGTCATCTTCGTCTTCGGGGCTCACCTGACCACGTCAGCGCCCTTTCGGGCCAGACGATCGAGTCTGTATCCGGCCGGTTACTCCGCGATCATCAGCAGGAGGGCGCTGATCGACACGACCGAGGTTTCCCGTTGCGTTTCCGCTGCCAGCGTTCGCTTCTTGGTCATCCTGTGCCCGCCCAGGAATTAAGCGTCCCTCACGGTCGGCCTACCAGCCCGAAGACTGGACCCAGACGGGGTTTCCACGTTCCGCACGCTCAAGATACGACCGGGGAGGGCGCCCTCTATAGCCCGGGGACAGGTGGTGCTCACCCAGACCGACCACGATCATCGGCCTGCGCCTGGCGCGTCTCAGCGCCGTGTCCCTGCACCGCGCCACAACTTCCATCACTGCGCGGCTCCGCTTGACGAGCCATCAACGAGGGTTCAAGCGATTCGCCCGTCCGGTCTTCCCCTCGCCCGCGGCCGGCGGATGGATCGCCAGCCACTTCGGCTTTTCCTCGAGCTTCGCACCCCGCCCTTGCGGGCGGCGCACGTCGAGGCGGGGACGGATCTGATTGAGCACGGATCCGAAATCTGCTCTACGGCATTGAGCCGAACCTCCAACCTCGCGGATTTACTTGATGCGTGCGACCTCGTGTCGCACTCGTGAGACCAGCAGTGACGCCGTTGGCTCGGGCGCGGCCGGAACTGCTCAGATTCAGCAGCGCGGTCGAGACTGCTGCAGGTAGATGAGAAGTCAATCGCCAGGATTTAGGTGATTCGTAGTCCAGGGGCCGTCAGCGGACCAGCCGCCTCGGCAAACCTGCGCGCCTGCCCGTTATAGCTCGTCGAGGGCCGAGATGATCGCTGGGACCTCGGTCCGGCTGGTGTAGTCCGGTTGGATGTCGGCGAACCGGACGATGCGATCCCGGTCGACCACCAGGACGGTCGGCATCGGCAGCTCACTCGCGCCGTCGACGTTGCCGTCGCGGATGTCCAGGCCGAGCGCGCGCTGGGCTTCCAGTACGTCCTCGGCGGGCTGGAAGGCGACGCCCAGTCGGCGCGCGACCCGGGCGCCGGCGTCCGAGAGGACGGGGTACTCGAGCGCGTGCCTCTCGGCGGTGCTCAGCGACTCGTCCGGTTTCTGCGGGCTGATCGCGACCATGGTGGCGCCGTATCGGCCGAGCTGAGGGACGAGCTCCGACTGGTACTGGTGAAGTGCGAGGTTGCAGTACGGACACCAGCCGCCGCGGTAGAACACGAGCACCGCTGGACCGACGGCCACCAGTTCGGACAGCGACACGTCCTTGCCGGTGGCGTCAGGGAGCGTGAAGTCCTGGAGTACGTCACCGGCGGCGACCGCTTCCGAGGGGATCCCTCGGCCAAGCATCCTTTCTCGGTCGCGAGCGAAGGCCTCGATCACCTCAGCGGGGAGCCGCCCGGTTGAGGCGGCCCGCACCTGGTCGGCTTGCTCTTGGATCGTTGGGCTCATGGGAATCTCCCTGGTTCGGGCCATTGGACTATACAGTCCAATTGCCTTGGCGCTAACCCTCGAATCGCAGATCGAAGCGGTTCATCTCCAAATCGCGAGAGTCAACTGGACCGTCGAGTCCAGCGCAGCGTAAGATCTCCGATATGAGCCAAGTTGCGGTCACGGATCAGGGACGCGAGACCAGGGCGCGGATCGTCGCCGCCGCCGCCGTGCTGATCGGCGAGCGAGGCGTCGTGGGCACCAGTCTGGATGACATCCGCGCGGCGACCAGGTCCAGCAAGAGTCAGCTCTACCACTATTTCGGCGATAAGCACGGTCTCGTGCAGGCCGTGATCGACTACCAGTCGGCCTTGGTGCTCGGCGCACAGGTCGATGCACTCGGTGCCGTGCGGGACTGGGACGGCCTCGAGCGCTGGGCTGACGGCATGGTCGCCATGGTCGACGCCCGCGGCGCTCGCGGTGGCTGTCCGATCGGCACGCTCGCGGCGGCGCTCTCGGATACCGACGAGCGGTTTCGGGTCCCGCTGAGCGAGGCGTTCGATCGCTGGCGCCAAGCCATCGCCGGGGCGCTCACCCGGCTGCAAGAACGCCGCTTGCTGGCGTCCGACGCCGACCTCGAGGCCCTCACGACGACGACCCTGGCGGCGATCCAGGGCGGCCTGCTGCTCGCCAAGACGAGTCGTGACAGCACGCAGCTCAAGGCGGCGCTCGACGGTGCGATCACGCACCTGCGCAATTCTTAGCCCCGCAGTTCTTAACGGTCTGAGTCACTCACGCCCTTGGCCTTGACGGGCACGCTCGTGCCTGGTCAACTGGTTGGACCCTACGGTCCAACCTTGAGTGCGATCCTCTGACCTGCGCACTCTCCGGGGCCGATTTGCCAAGGGCAAACCCAAACCATTAGGAGATACGCAATGCGCGTTTTCGCACGCTTGCTCAAACGCACGTGCCTGAGCACGGTGCTGCTGGGCTCCATCGCAGCGGCGGCTGCGGTCGTTCCCGCCACCGCCTCGGCCGCACCCCCCGCCTCGCCGATCGTCGGACATGTGTATGTCAATGACAACACCGTCGGCACGAATACGATTGGCGCGTTCAACCGCCACGCAGACGGTTCGCTGACGCCCGAGGCCGGATCCCCGTTCACGGCGGGTGGCGCCGGGAACGGAAGTGGACTAGCGTCGCAAGGTGCGATCCAGACCACCGCTAACGGGCGGTACGTGCTCGCCGTCGATGCCGGAAGCAATCAGGTCTCGGTGCTCAAGATCAACCACGACGGCTCGCTGTCCCTGCAGAGCGTCGTCCCCTCCGGTGGCCAGCTGCCAGTTAGCGTCGCGGTCCACCACCACCTGGTGTACGTGGCCAACGCCAGCCCGACAAGCCCCAACTACACCGGCTTCACCCTGCATCACGGCCAGCTCACCCCCCTGGCCGGGTCGACCGTCGTGCTGGCGAATGGCGCCCAGCCCGGAGACGTCCTGTTCAACGGCAACGGCCGGAAGCTGGTCGGGACCGAAGTCGGGCTGTCTCAGATCGACAGCTTCACCGTCGGTCATGACGGGCTGCTGACCGCCGCGCCCGGCTCACCATTTGCCGCTCAGGGCGCTGGTCCGTTCGGGAGCGAGTTCAGCCCCACCAATCAGAACCAGCTGCTCGTGTCGAACGCCCACAACGGCACCATTGATGGCGTCTCGACGACTGGCACGATCTCAGCGTTCGACGATTCGCCAAACGGTGTCCTGTCGTCGATCGGATCCTCCCCGTTCGGCGATCTCCAGACCGCGCCGTGCTGGGTCGAGATCACTCACAACGGGCGGTTCCTGTTCACAGTGAACACCGGATCTGGCGAGATCTCGCGGTACTCGATCGCCCCCGGTGGCGCGCTAAAGCTGCTCGGCAGCACGCCGGTGAGCGCCACCGGCGGCGTCGGCGCGGTCGACGCACGCCTCAGCCCGGACGGCCGCACGCTGTACGTGGACGAGAGCAGGATCGGCAAGGTCGGCGAGTTCGGCGTCAACGGCGGCAACCTGACCGAACTGGCCGGCTCCCCGGTCTCGCTCCCCACCACCGGGACCGCCGGTATCGCCACCAACTAGCCCATCGCGGGACACCGAATCAGTAGCAGGAGTGCACCAGCTGGGGGCGATGAGCCCCCAGCTCGTGCGGCGTGGCCCCTCAACCAGCGGGCCACGCCGATCTCGGGACCAAGCATCGACACAATCCAACCCTCCCCACCCCACCCAACAAGGAGCTCCCCGCATGGACACCGTAGGCCTACTCGTCACGCTCGAAGCGAAACCCGGCAGGGAGGACGAACTCGCCACCCTCCTCACCGGCGCCCTCCCGCTCGTCCAGGAAGAACCGGAAACGACCGCATGGTTCGCCATCCAGCTCGGCCCAACGCGGTTCGGCATCTTCGACGCCTTCCCCAGCGACGCCGGGCGTGCCGCCCACCTCTCAGGCCAGGTCGCCGCAGCCCTCATGAAGGCCGCGCCAGAGCTGCTGGCCGGAGACCCCAGCATCGAGAAGGTCGACGTCCTAGCCGAAAAGCTCCCCTAAACAGTCAGGTCACTTGACTTAAGGGTCAGCGTGAAGCGGGAGACGCTGACGACACGCCAGACTCGGCGACAAGCGACCAGCGGGGAGCCGGCGTCACTCCTGCATTACTCCCAGCACACGCGTCTCGGCGTACCCGATCAAGTCGCCGCTCTGCGCCCAGAAGACAGGGGACCGCAGAAGCGCCGCAACTCTTAAACAGCTCGGACGACACCCGTAAAGCCGACAGCCTCGTCCGTTTCCGGCAGCCGGGCGCGGCCCTTTTGGCCGTTGATGTGGTGGCCGCGTCCGTGCGCCTGCGACGCCGGCGTGGGTCAGCTCCGGCGCGAGCAGCCGAGGGAGGTCCTGGTGAGCGACGCCAAGTTCTGTCGTTGGCCCAGCGCGCTGATGTTGGCGCGAGCCCGGTACCCGGGATGCGCGAGTTCCGCGCAAAGGGCAACGCTTGCAGGTGGCGGCGCGTGCCTGCGCGACAACGAAAGCAGGACCACCCACGCGATTCATATGGAGGTGGCCGATCGATCCTCAGCGGGCGAGGTTGGCGCTTGCGGCAGCCCGTCGCGCTCGCGTGCTATGGCAGCCTCACGCTCGGGTTGGCACAGCCACTTGGCTCAACCGGATCGTATGAAGCCGCCCCACACAAGTGCTGGCGGATATAACGAGGGCCCCAGCAGCGTGCTGGGGCCCTCGTGCTCGATGTTGCTGCGGCTGAGCTTGCGGCGGGTGTCAGTACTTAGTGACCTTGTCCCAGAACGCGCAGTTGTGCTGTGACGCATAGAAGCTCGACGGCACGGTCGCGCTTGTGTCACCCGGCTGGAGAGTCATCACCGGGTGCCCGGCGGCGGTGTATTGCTCCCATGAGGGAGTGTGCGGAGCGACCGGACTTCCGGTCTGCGCGAGATACGTCCATTCCCGCAACAGCTGCAACTGCAGCGCGCCTTGGTCTGCATCGAGCTGCGACGTGTCGAAATGCACCAGCCCGTTCGTGCCGCTGTGCTGGGCGCCGTTGACGACCGTCACATCTTCACCGGCGGGGTTGTCCGAGTCGGCGTTGATGTCGGAGTACACGGGCATGAACCTCGATGCTCTGCGGTCCAGCTGCAGCATCGGGCAGACCGATGCCGAGTCGGCCATGATCGTCCGGTACGCCGTGTACGGCGACTCGAACCTGCTCAACGGATAGAGACGCTCCACGATCGGCGCCAGCCTCCCGAACTGCTCGCGTACCAGGGTGCGGTACTGCGCCGGCGTCTCGGCGACCACGATATTCGACCCGAAGGAGTTCGTGTACACGCCGCCGTTGAACTCGTCACGCCCCACATCGGTGATGAGTGTGACGTGGTTGTCATGTCCGGTGGTGAGCGCCTCCACCGGCGACATCGTCAGCGTGGTGCCGTTGATGATCGGCCCGATCGTGCCACCAGCCGTGGGATCGCCGACCTGTCCGCCGTCTGCCAACAGCGTCGCCGCCGGAACCGCGCGCAGGCACGCGGCGACGTCTGCGACATTCCCGCAACCGACCTTCGCAGCGAACTGCGCGCCGGCCTTCTGCGCCTGCGCCTCGGTGAAGTAGTGCGACTTGCAGTCGGCCTTCGACCACACGATGTTGTTCTGGTAGTTGTAGAACCCGCTGACGCTGATCGCCTTCTGGAACAGTCCGCTGGCGGTCGGCGAGGCGACCTGAGCACAGGTGCTCGCGCCACCGGCGGACTCCCCGAACACCGTGACGTTGCTCGGGTCCCCACCGAACCGGGAGATGTTCTGCTGGACCCAGCGCAGGCCTGCCTGCTGGTCCTCCAACCCGTAGTCGCCGGAGTGCCGACCCAGCGCCTTGTCCGCCAGGAAGCCGAGAATTCCCAGCCGGTAGTTGACGTACACGTAGACGACATTGCCGGTGCGGACCAGATTCGACCCGTCGTCGGTCCGGGCCTCGCCGAGGAACCCGCCGCCATGGAACTCGAACATCACCGGGAGCTTCGCGCCGGGGTTCGTGCCCGCCGGGACCATGATCTTGAGGTTGAGGCAGTCCTCACTTGAGGTGGCATTGGTGAACTGGGTGAACACGTTCGTGCATTCCACGGCCTCCTGCGTGCTGGCCAGCACGCCGCTCCAGGGCGCGTGCGGCTGCGGAGGGCGCCAGCGCAGGTTGCCCACGGGAGCCGCGGCGTACGGGACGCTGAAGTAGGTCGTAATGCCGTCGGACGTGACACCACAGACCGACCCCTTATCGGTTTGAACGGTGGTGTTGGCACTGCAGGCGGGACTAGTCGTAGAAGCCGCGTGCGATGACGCCCCATCCACGGCGCCGGCCACGGCCAGCGCCAACACGGCGGCCGCGAGAGGAACAGCCACGCTCCGACGCCTGATCTGAGATCCAAGACTCATAGAAACGCTCACCTCACATTTCTCGAGGCCCCGGCAGAAGACGACGACTCCTCGCCGGTGGCCCCGCACATAGATATTCGAGATACGTCGACGATCACCGATCAACCCCCGCACTCGCCGAGTCGTCGACACGTCGGACGGCGTCGCGGCACGACACGTGTCAAGGCCAGGTCGACAGACGCGCGTCGACCAAGACGATCGCCGCGATCGGTAGGCAGCGGAGGCGGCTGTCCATCCGGGTGGTCACCACCCCCGGGACGCTGCTCGATGCCCCGATCGAGCTGGCTTACAGCGATCACGGGCCAATCGAGCTCTCGCGCGAGCTGCTTAAGCCGGCGCGAGAAAGCCGGCACGTCCTCGACGCGATTTCCGGTTGGATGCGCCGCCCGCATGAGCTGCAGCCGCGGCGACTTCCAGCGCAGCTTGCCCACAGGCGGCGCTGCATCGGGAATGTCCAGATAATCGGTCTGCCCGTCGGCGATCACCGGCGACGTTCTCGTCTGCGCCCGCGGCTGCGCAGCAAAATCCAATGCCGCCAACACCCCTACCACCGCCACCGCGATGGCCGCAGGACCAAGGTCACAGGCCTCCGTCCGAAGATCGCCATACGAAACTCCGTTTACGCCGGTCCCGCAGTCGCGACTACCCAACGAGCTACCAGACCAAACCTCCGTTTCAAACCCAAACGACTCCGCGAGGCCCCCAACTCGGCGGGCTTGACGCGTTGCGTCGACGCCACCGGGACCCACGGTCGCCGCATGCCTAGAGTGCTCCCGAGCTAGACGCAGAACCCACCCTCAACCGTCTGAGAGACCTGCTCCCACGAAAACTCAGCACTCTCGATGGCTCCGGAGCCTGGTCGTCACGCTTCTGCTCCCGCTGGGCTCCGGCAGCGAGACAACCCGTGGCGTCACCCGCGCCCGGCTTTCGTTCGACGAGGAGCGTTGGCGGCGAAACGTCCGGAGTCCCGGATTGCGCGCGGGTAGGAGGTCCAGCCGGTGCGTCCGCACTTGCGTGCCGACCTCGACGGAAACGCCAATTGAGCGAGGTAGCGTGACCCGGCGTGACGGGCAAGGCGTCGATCGCGGGAACGGGTCGGGTTCTCGAGCGTCGCCGGGCGGTCGCCCTGGCGCGTCATTACCGCGAGTTCGAGGGCCTCTCGGTCAGGCAGATCGCCGATCGTCTCGGTCGCTCTCCGGCGACGGTCAAGGCGTACTTCTAATGCGCCGCGAGGCGCCCTGTTGTATCCCCGGCGCAGCCGGGAGGGACTCGGAGGAGGGTCCTTGGGTCTGATGGCTTACCGCGATCCGAAAGGTGAACGGGACAAGCGCATGCCAGAAAAGCGGCGGTCGAGCCCAGGTGTCGGGGGCGGCGCGTCGCGAGACCCGCGCGATATGGCGAAAGCTGGATTGCCTGATATCCCAATCCCCAGAAGACGTAAAGGCCAGTCCGCCGGAAAGACACCCGAGACCGGCGCCATGCTCTGCGGCGGCATCGTAGAAGGGTGGCCGCAACCTCCGGAGCGTGGAGCGTTGCCCAGTGAGGGCAATCAAGGGGATGAGTGGGACGCCTACGTCGTGCTCGGACGTATGACAGGGACGAACGCGGGATCACCTGCGGGGCGCGAGCCCCATGGTGACGGAGTGCCCATAGTAGTCGTGCGATTCACGCCGCACCAGGGAGGACGGGAGAGCCGTCCGCAGGGCGAAGGGGCACAGGTGACGGGACATCCGAGAACCGGGAGGTATGCGTAATGCAGAACGCCGAAACGGTATTGAGTGTCCTCCGTGAACGCGGCGGGCGCGGCCTGCCGTTGGATGAGCTGTATCGACAGTTGTTCAACCCGCAGCTGTATTTGCTGGCCTATGGGCGCATCTACTCCAACAAGGGAGCGATGACCCCGGGACCCGACGCAGAAACCGCGGACGGCATGACGCTGGGCAAGATCGAGCGCATCATCGACGCGTTGCGTCACGAGCGCTACCGGTTCAAGCCCGTCAGGCGTCTCTACATCCCGAAGAAGGACGGGAAGCAGAGGCCGCTTGGTCTGCCTTCATGGTCGGACAAGCTGCTCGGCGAAGTCGTGCGTCTTCTCTTGGAGGCGTACTACGAGCCGCAGTTCTCCGATCATTCCCACGGCTACCGGCCCGGTCGTGGCTGCCACACCGCCTTGCGCGACGTGGCTGTCGCCTGGACCGGGACGACCTGGTTTATCGAAGGCGACATCTCCCGCTGCTTCGACCAGCTCGACCACTCGGTCATGTTGGCGACGCTCGAGGAGAACATCCACGATAACCGGCTGCTTCGGCTGATCGGCCAGATGCTGCAGGCCGGGTACCTGGAGGACTGGGTGTGGAACGCCACGCTCAGCGGCGCGCCGCAGGGCGGGGTCCTCTCCCCGTGCCTGTCCAACATCTACCTGCACAGGTTGGACCGCTTCGTCGAGACGGTTCTGATCCCGGGATACACCCGAGGAGTGCTCAGGAGTTCCAATCCTGAGTACAGCAGGGTCAGAAGCGCGATCCATCGTGCCCGCAAACGCGGTAATCATGCCGCGGTACGAGCGTTGCGCAAGCAACAGCGCAGCCTTCCGACAGGGGATCCATGTGATCCTGGCTACCGGCGGTTGCGTTACGTCAGGTACGCAGATGACATCCTGCTCGGGTTCGCTGGACCGAAGGACGAAGCCGAGGAGATCAAACGTCGCCTCGCTCAGTTCCTGCAAGAAGATCTCAAGCTCGAGCTGTCCGAGACCAAGACGCTGATCACCCACGCCCGCACCAGCGCGGCGCGGTTCCTTGGCTACGAGATCACCACCCAGCACGCCAATCAGATCATCACCGACGGCCGACGCAAGGCCAACGGCAGTATCCGGCTGCGTGTCCCTGGCGACGTGATCAAGGGCAAATGCACCCGATACATGTCTCGGGGAAAACCCGAGCGCCGGTCTGAGCTGCTGAACGACGAGGACTACTCGATCATCAGCCGTTACGGGGCCGAGTACCGGGGCATCGTCCAGTACTACCTGCTCGCCGGCGACGTCCATCGACTCGACCGGCTGCACTGGGTCATGGTGACCTCGCTACTGAAAACGCTGGCTGCCAAGTACGACTCGTCGGTGACGAAGATGGCCCGCAAGTATGGGGCCACGATCGAGACGCCGCACGGGCCGCGCAGATGCATCCAGGTCAGCGTCGACCGTGGTGAGGGCAGGAAGCCACTGGTCGCCACCTTCGGTGGTATCCCGCTACGACGACAGAGGAACGCGATCCTGCGGGACCGCGAATCAGTCCCGGCAACCCCCCGCCGCACAGAGCTGGTCCACCGGCTCCTGGCGGGACGGTGCGAGCTCTGCGGGAAAACGGACCAGGTGCGCGTGCACCAAATCCGCAAACTCTCAGATCTCGACCAGCCCGGACAGCCAGACCAGCCCGAATGGGTGCAAATCATGACGCGGCGGCGACGCAAGACCCTCGTGGTCTGCGAAGCCTGCCACGCCAGCATCTACGGGAGGCCTACCGCGTCAAACACGGAATAGTCGCTGGAGAGCCCGGTGATCAGAAATGGTCACGCCGGGTTCGGGAGGGGGGTCTCGGAAAAGGACCGCAAGGCACCTCGCCGAGGCCCTACCTCAGCCGATCCGATCGGCGAAAAGGCGCGCGAGGTCAAGGCGCGCTACCGGGGCGTCTGCCGGGGCTGCGGCGCGCCGACCAGCGCGCGCAACGGCAAGGGCGACGCGTACGCCTATTGCAAGCGCTGCCGTCCCGGGGCGATCGCGCGGCAATGGACCCGCGAGCGGAGCCGTGAGGCGATGCGCGCCTGGCGAGCGCGCTACGGGGCTGCGCCGTCCTCCTACGACTGGTCGCGCACCCACGCACGCAGGCGCGGCGGCGAAGCGCTCAAACGACTACAAGCCGGAGAATGGCCCGCTCCGTCCACCGTGATCGATCTGTACGGGAGCTGGGCGGCGGGCGTCGCCGACGCCTTCGGCGGCGCCTGAACGCATGGGCATCCATCGTCGTCTGTGAACAGGACCGCTCAAGCGCTTCTGCGTATTCCACAGCACCAGCGGTGTCCAGCCGATCGCCGGCCAGCGTGGTTGCCGCCGACCTGAAGGAACGTGAGTATTGATCCGATCACCGACGCCGGTCACCGCGCCAGATGTGGCTATCGATGCGGCGATGAAGCAGCCACGCGAGAGAGCGAGCACGCACGGCCCCGTTACGCCTTTACCGGTCACGCCGACGCCGTGACCGCTTTGGCCCACAATCGGCAATCGCGATCGACGGCGCTCGGCACTTGTGAGCGAGTTGTGGGCGCCGATCACCTCGTATCCTGCGTCGATCGGCTGGATCCTCGGTGTTCGCAGCCGCTAGTCGTCTAGTAGTTGACTGTGGGCGGCCGCCGCGTGGGTGCGGTCTTTGAGCCCGGTCTCGTAGGCGTAGATCACTGCTTGTACGCGGTCGCGGAGATGGAGCTTCATCAGGATTCGCTTGACGTGGGTCTTGATGGTCGATTCCTCGACGACAAGCGCGGTGGCGATCTCGATGTTGGAGAGTCCCGTTGCAATCAGTTCGAGCACCTCGCGCTCACGCGGCGTGAGCTCATCGAGGGCGTTGCTGGCGGCGAGCCTCGTGGCGGGTCCTCTGGCCATTCCCTCGATCACGCGGCGGGTGACTGAGGGAGAGAGCAGTGAGTCGCCGGCGGCGATCGTGTGCACGGCGGCGATCAGCTCCTCTGGCCGCGTGCGCTTGAGCAGGAATCCGGAGGCTCCGGCGCGTAGGCCGCCGAAGATGTAGTCGTCCTGTTCGAAGGTCGTCAGGATCAGGACTCTCGCGCCCGGAGCTTTGGTTGTGAGCTCGCGGGTCGCGGCGATCCCGTCGAGATCTGGCATGCGCACGTCCATCAGCACGACGTCCGGCTCGAGGCGTTGCACCCGCTCGACGGCTTCGCGGCCGGTGGCGGCCTCGCCGACGATGTCGATGGTTGGATCGCTCGAGAGGACGGCCGCGAGGCCAGCGCGCATCAAGTCGTCGTCGTCGACGATCAGCACCCGTGTCATCGTCGCTCCTCGCCGTAGGGGAGCGCAGCGCGGACGCAGAACACACCGTCTTCTTGCTTGGCGGTCAGGGTGCCTCCGAGCAGGGTCGCACGTTCGCGCATCCCGACCAGGCCGTGCCCGCCATTGGCAGAGCTGTTGGCGACGGCGAGCGTTGGGTTGGCGACTGCAAGCTGCAGCGCCGATCGGGCGAAGTGGAGATCCACGTGCGTGTCGCCGGCGCCGTGGCGGGCGGCGTTCGTCAGCGACTCCTGGAGGATGCGGTAGGCGGCCTGGTCGACAGCGGCGCCGAGCGCTCGCGGCTCGCCGTCGGTCGTGACCGTCACGGCGAGCCCGGCCGCGGCGTGGTGCGCGACGAGCGTGTCGAGCGCCGCCAGGCCCGGTGGCGTCTCGACCTGCCCGTCGGCGACCTCTCCGCTGCGCAGGCTGTCCACGATCCGGTCGATGTCCCCGACCGTTTCGCGGGCGACGTCCTCGATCGTCTGCAGCGCCGCTCTGGAGCGGGCGGGGTCCCGCTCATGCAGCAGGCGCGCGGCGCCGGCCTGAACTGCGATCACGTTGATCGCGTGACCGGCGGAGTCGTGCAGGTCGCGGGCGATCCGGGCGCGCTCCTCGGCGGCGGCGAGGCGCCGGTCGCGCTCGGCATCGCGCTCGTTGCGCAAAGCGCGCTGCTTGAGCTCGGCGAGCTGCGCGCTCCGCAGCCGCGTGCGTTCGCCGGCAAACCACGCGATGCTCCACAACAAGACCGCCTCCAGCAGCACCGTCGCCGGGAATTTGTCGCTCGCGAGCCCGAGCGCACCGACGTGGATCGCGAGCAACCCCCCCACGGCGAAGGTCATCCGCAGCGTCCACGGGCTCGTCGCATCGCGGCTGGCCGCGAGCAGGTACAGCGCGGCGGTCGGGCCCAGTGGCGGGCCGGCGGCGTAGCCGGCAGCCATCAGGGCGGCGCTCGCGCACGTGCACAGCACGAACACCCCCAGCGGCGCACGACGCCAACCGAGCAGGGGCAGCGTCGCACAAGCAGCCAGCAGACCGCCGAGCAGATCCAGATGACGAGTCGCGCTCGAGCTGCCGTGGGCGAGCAGCAACAGCGTGCCAGCGAACGCGATCCCGGCGATCGTCGCGTCGATCAGCACCCCGGGCCTTCGCGGGGTCACGAAGAGCCGCTGGGCGGTAGTCGCTTCAGACACGAGCATGGCGAGCGTAGCGCTGGCCGTGTCCCGGCGAATCCCCCGCCGGGAGGACGCTTCATCCCTCCCCGGGGGGACCCCTGATTTCCCCCCCCGGGGTGTTTCGCCCGCGCGCCGGTCGCCATAGCGTGATGGCCATGTCGATTATCGAAGTACGCGAACTGAGCAAGCGCTTCGGCGAGGTGATCGCCGTCGATCATTTGAGTTTCACGGTCGAGTCGGGCAGCGTGGTCGGATTCCTCGGACCCAACGGCGCCGGGAAGACCACCTCCCTGCGGATGCTGCTCGGACTGATCAAGCCCACCGGCGGCAGCGCCACGATCAACGGGCAGCCCTACCGCGAGCTGCGTGCACCGCTGCACGTGGTCGGTGCGGCGCTCGAGGCTTCGGGCGCCTATCCGGGGAGAACCGCACGTAACCATCTACGCGTCCAGGCGATGGTCGGCGACGTGCCCCGCTCCCGCGTCGACGAGATCCTCGAGCTCGTCAACCTCACCGACGCGGCCGATCGCAGAGTCGGCCAGTTCTCGCTGGGCATGCGCCAGCGGCTCGGCCTCGGGACCGCGCTGCTGTGCAAGCCGGAAATCCTGATCCTCGACGAGCCCGCCAACGGCCTTGACCCCGAGGGAGTCCACTGGCTCCGTCGGCTGCTGCGTGACCTCGCCTCGGAGGGGAAGACGGTGCTGGTCTCCAGTCACATCCTCGCGGAGGTCGCGCAGACGGTCGACAGCGTCGTGATCGTCGACCACGGACGCCTCGTCTCGCACTCCACGCTCACCGAGCTGACCGCCGGAAACCAGCAGGCCGTGCGCGTCCGCACCCCCCGCGCCCAAGAGCTCGCCGCGACGCTGGCCGAGCACAACGCAACCGCCCAGGTCCTCGGGGCCGATCAGTTGAGGATCACAGGCGCCACCGGCGAGCAGATCGGGACGCTGGCGGCCGAGCACGCGATCCCGATCTTCGAGACGAACACCGAGACCCCCGATCTCGAGGAGATCTTCCTACAGCTGACCGCCGCCGCCGAGCAACGAAACGGGAACCGATGATCCGCCCGATCCGCACCGAACTGCTCAAGCTGCGCACAATCGGACTCCCCCGCGGGCTGCTGGCGATCGCCGCTGCGCTGACCGCGCTCTTCGCCACGCTCGAGGCCTCCCGCACCGGCAGCGCCGGCACCGGCGTGGCGCCGATCTCAACCGCCTCCGGCCTATCGACCGTGACCACCGTGACCGGGTTCGCGATGCTTCTCGCCGCCGCGCTCGGCGCGATCATCACCAGCGGCGAGTTCCGCCACGCGAGCGCCACGCTCACCTACCAGGCCACGCCCCGCCGCGAACGCGTGCTCGTCGCGAAGGTCATCGTCTCAGCCGCCACCGGGGCGCTCTTCGGCCTCCTCGGCGGCGTGATCGCCACAGGCGTCGGCCTCGCGTTCGCCTCAGGGGACCACGCGCACATCGCGCTGAGGTCCGGGACGCTCCTGCGTCACATCGCTGGCGCGATCTGCGGCGCCGCGCTGCTCGCCGCACTTGGCGCCGCACTCGGCTCGCTCATACGCTCCCAACTCGCAACCATCATCGGCATCTTCGTCTGGGGCATCGTGATCGAGTCGCTCATCGGCGGACTCTTCACCTCCATCCGCCCATATCTGCCTTACACGGCCGCCACCACCCTCGCCGGGGTAAAGCTCGGCAACGCAGCATTCGGCCCCGCACACGGAGAGGCAGGAACAGCCGGTCCGCTGCCGTTCATCGCCGCCGTCGCCCTGCTCGCAGCCCTCGCCGCCGCCCTCTCCGTGGTCGCGGCCCGCACCACCGTCGAGCGAGACATCGCCTAAGCAGCCGAATCCCTTGACACCCGGCAACCTCGAACCTCGAAGGAGCGACCCATGAGCCACCCGCTGATCGCAACCCCCGGCCTGACCGCCGCCGCCACCCAGACGTTTCACCTCGGACCATGGATCATCGTCCCACTGCTACTCCTAGCAGCCCTGATCGGCACCCCGATCTACATCGTCAGGGATCGCCGCAAGCGCCGGACGCGCTGACTATCGGCGTCACGAGAAACAGAGTCATCGTCTGACCCGTCTTCTGTTCGGCGCATGACGATGACGGTTCCGGATCCAAATCCCCGATCCACTGGTGGAGTTGCTGGCCGGGCGGCTGCGGGTGATCGGCTATCAGCACGTAGCGGAAGAGCCGCAGCGTCGACGGCGACCGAACCCCCCTTGCCGAGCGATGGAGCCACGATGTCGACGCAACCGTCGCAGTCGAGCGCTACCGCTCCCGGACAATCTGGGCAGCGCCGCACCTTCGCGCAGCACGGGCCCTCTGGTCTGAGAGCAGTGGCCGGGGCGGCGTCAGCGACCTCGGCGGCGGCGAGCAGCTCACCGCGGAAGCGAGCGCCGCGTCGACGTCGGGGTCGCCGTCAGCCAGGACGCGGAATGTCGCCCTTTGCGCTCGCAGGCCCCACGATGCCCGATGGAACAAAAGCGATCGAAGGAACACCCTCGGCCTCACGCCCGAGCGTGTGTCCGGCGTCCCTGTGCGCGGCCTGAAGATGTGCCTCGCTCAGGCTGGTAGCGCGCCGATGGCCCGTGCTCAGGAATCGCGGTGGTCGACCGGCAGCACGCGGTAGCCGGACGCCGCGAGCCATGATCGCGCGCGGCCGCGCTGGCGCTCCTCGGAGAGTGCGTGCCACCGCTCAAGCTCGCCGGGCCAGCAGGCAAGCTCGTCCTTGAAGCGGCGAAACGCGCCGCGGCCTTTGATCGCGACAGCTAGCCGCTCGGCCCGGCCGGGATCCTCGACGAACGCGATGAACAGCTCCATGTCCCGGTAGCCCTCGCGTGAGCCCTGGCCGTGGACCGCCAGCCACCGCTCGGGATCATCACTGGTGTCCTCGTCTTCCTCTCCGGTCTCCAGGACGTATTCGATCGCCGCCTGCGACCGGACCTCACCGGTCCAGATATCGATGCGGCCCCCGATGCTGAGTGGATCGCCCTCGAGGATGCCGGCCAGCTCCTCGAGATCGACGGGCAAGGCGCGCAGCATCGCTGCCGGTCCGCTGCCGAGCTGAGCCTCAAGCTGGTCGGCCAGCTCATCATCCCCCTCCCAACCTCGCTGCCGCAGGCCGACCACGAGTTTGCGAGCCACCTCGGCGGCCCCGTCCACGCGCTGCATGACGGCCGCGATGAGGCCGTCGCCAGCCAGCTGCAGCGAATCATCGTCAGCGCCGACGCCGCCGAGCACGTCGACGACAGCCCGTCCGTCACCACGATATACCGCCGCCGGCAGGGCGGAGCGCTGCTCCTTTGAGTCCATCTCGCTCTGCCTAGTGTTGCGCTGCCAGGCCCACGCCGTGGCCCATCATCCGCGCCGAGAGCGGCGCAGGTTGGCGAGCGCGAGCCCCGCGTCCTGCGCTGGCGCAGGCTCGTGGAAGTCACAGGCGGACGTCCAGGCACCTGAGTGCGCCGAAACGCCTCGCCCGAGTCGCCCGTCTCCTGCCCCGACCCTCGCGGCGCAGCCGGCGACCGGATCCCGCCGCGACGCACGTCTCCGCGTTCTCTGAAGTGATGGGGCGGCTTCCGGTCTACGCTTCTGTGGATTCTCCGAAGCCACGCTGCCAGGCTGCGCTGCGTCCGGTCAGCGAAGTCAGGCGCCGCGAGCCGGCGGTCGTCTGTCAGCAGCCGCCGGTTGTGGGGAGCACACAGTTCGGTGGTCGCCGACGGTCACGACCACGCAGTCGACGCGACTATCGGAACCGTGGCGAAGCGCTGGTCCGCCGGTCAGCGCGCTGGTGCCTCTGCCACGCGAAGGCGATCGGGCGACGCGGAGCGACGGGAGGATCGAAGCGATCGTGGGACCGGTGGCAGCCGGAGGCTCGATGTTGGGGCGAAAGCGGTCGTTACCGCGGCCTCTACGGCCTGACTTGACCACATCAGCGAGCCGCTGCGCTAAGCCCCGGGCTGCCTGATCGACCGCGTCAGATGGCGCCGGCGCGTTGAGGCTCCGCTGAGCTTGGGGTGACGCGGCTGTTTGTTTGAGTTCAGGCTCGAGCATGCCCGGGTGTGGTGCGTTGCCCCGGGTTCATCTTGAGCGGAGGGCTTCGGTGGGGCTGAGCCGGGCGGCTTTCATCGCGGGGTACAGTCCGGCGAGCGCGCCGATCGCGCAGCCGGTGGCGGGAGCGGCGATGAGCGCGTATAGCGGCACGACGAACGGTTCGTGCTTGGTCTGGGCGTAGATCTCGGTCGCACCGGCCCCGAGGAGCAGTCCGGCGACTCCGCCGAGCACGGCGAGTAGCGCGGATTCGGTCAGGAATTGCGTCGAGATGTGGCGTTTGGTGGCGCCGAGCGCGCGGCGCAGGCCGATTTCTCCGCGGCGCTCGAGGACGGAGATGATCATGGTGTTGGCGATCCCGATCGCGCCGACGAGCAGTGCGACCGCGCCGAGCCCGACGAGCAGGGTGGTGAATTGGCCTTTGGCGGCGGCGCGAGCTTTGAGCGCGTCCGAGGGGTTGCTGATCTGGACGCCCGAGTCGTCTTCGGGGTCGGCGGTCGGGGCGAGGAGGTTGGCTACGTGGTTGACGTCGTTCTGGTTGGCGCGGACGTAGATCTTCGACGGGTTGGGCTGGGTTTGGAACATACGTTCGGCGACGGGGAGGGAGATGAACACGTCTGAGTCGAGGTTGGTGTCGAGCGTCGCCGAGCTCATGATCCCGACCACGGTGAACCAGGTGTTGCCGACGTACACCAGGACGCCTCGGCCGGCCTGACTGATGTCGAGCACGCTGGCGGCGTCGGCGCCGAGCACGGCTTCGGGGTAGCGGTCTGAGACGGCGTCGAGGAAGTGACCTGAGAGAATTTTGGCGCCCATCACCTCGGGCAGGTTCTCGGCGGTGGCGTCGACGCCGATCCCGCCGGTCTCCTGGGCGGGCATGAGCGGGGTGCGGTACACGTTGGCGGCCGAGACCTGGTAGTCGGCGACGGCGCTGATGACGTTCTGCATGTGCTTGATCATCGCCACGGCGGTCGCCGGGAGGACCTCGTTGTTGCCGAGGAAGTTCTGTCCCGGTGTGACGGTGAGCAGGTTGGTCCCGAGCGCGTCGATCTCGGCTAGCAGGTTCGCTTGGGCCGAGGCGGAGACGCCGATGACGGCGACCATCGCGCCGATCCCGATCGCGATCCCGAGAGCTGAGAGAGCGGCTCGTAGCCGGCCGGTGCGGAGGGCCTGCACCGCCGTACCGAGGAGTTCCCGCACGGGCAGCCGCGGGCGCCTGATGCGCTCGTGTCGCGTTAGGGTGGCGCTGGTGCTGCTCATCGGCGCTCGTCGGCGACGATCTGGCCGTCGTACATCTGGATCCGCCGGCCGAAGCTCCCGGCGATGTGCTCGTCATGGGTGATCAGCGCGAGCGTGGCCCCATCTGACGCCAGGCCGTGCAGCAGGCTGATGACTTCCCCGCCGGACTTGGAGTCCAGGTTGCCGGTCGGCTCGTCGGCCAGGATGATCACCGGCCGCTTCGCGATCGCGCGCGCGATCGCGACCCGCTGGCGCTCGCCACCGGAGAGCATCGTCGGGCGGTGCTTCAGCCGGTGGTCGAGACTCACCCGCTCGAGCGCGACCCGGGCCGCCTCCCGGCGCTGGCCGAGTCCTAGTCCGGTGTACAGCATTCCGAGCGCGACATTGTCGAGCGCGCTGAGCGCATCCTGGAGGTGAAAGTCCTGGAAGACGAACCCGATGTCGTGCGCCCGCAGCCCCGCCAGCTGCGTGTCCGTGGCGCTCGCCACGTCGTGGCCGGCGACGTGCACTTGGCCACGGGTGGGGCGCTCGAGCGTTCCCATGACCGTCAGGAGCGTCGTCTTGCCGGACCCGGACGGGCCGACCACCGCCACCTGATCGCGATCGGGGATCTCAACGCTGACGCCGCGCAGCGCGAACACCCCGCCCGGATATTCCTTATCGACGTTCTGGAGCCGCAGCGCGATTCCGTCCTGGGTCGATTCGGTCCCGGCAACGATCGGGTGCTCACCGCCACTCGTCCCCACGATCCTGATCGTCATCCCTGCGAGTTGGTCACCGGAAGGCCGGCCCAGATCCCCGATCCGGAGATCTGCACGTACCCGGCGGCGAACAGCCCCGTGGTCACTCGGATCAGGTCATGCGGGGCGGCCGCTTCCTGGACGGCGTAGCCACCACCTGACATCGCCACCAGCGCGGTGACCGGCACCGACAGCACGTCCTTCGCGCGCGCCTGGGCGAAGTTCACGCTGACCGCTGCCTGATCCAACCCGGCGCCGCGCACACGCCCTTTGAGCTTGATCGTCACCGGGACCGTCGATCCCGATGCGCTGTTCGACCCGTTGCCGTTGCCCGAGCCGTTGCCGTTGCTGTTGCTGTTCGAGCTCTGGGCCACCGGGCTGACGGCGCTGATCGTGCCGTCGACCGTGTTGCCCGCCGGCATCTCGACGGTTACGGGCTCACCGACCTTCGCCTCTGACTGCTTGCTCGCGTCGAGATCGACCGTCACGATCAGCCGCGTCGAGGTCGTCTGGAGGATCGCCGCGGCGCTCCCGCCGCCGCCACTTCCCGAGGAAGAGGGATTGCCGCCGCTCGAGCTCGATGAGGAGCTGGCGCCGCGCGAGTTGTTGGGGTGCGAGGAGTTGTTGGGGTGCGAAGAGTTCGAGTGAGGGCTGATGTTCGGGCGGTTGTTCCCGGACCTCAGCTCGGCGATCTCGGCCCTCAGGAGCGCGATCAGCGCCTGAAGGGTCCTCGGGCTCGTGGTGGTGCGCGGCTCGTGTGCGTGGCGCGTCTTTGAGGACTTGTGCGGGGTGGCCCCCGTCGTGGCCGTGGTCGTGCCTGTTGTGGTCGTTTGTGTGTTAGTCGTTGGGCGAGCGGACGGTGCCGTGATGGTCTCGAGGCTGACGAACTCGGGCACGCCCGCAGTCACCGGATCGCTGGTATCGCTCGACGAGGACAGACTGCTCTGGCCGGAGCTCCCACCGGTCGAGCCAAGCGAAGCATCGAGCGCCGACACGAGCTGAGTGCCGGGTAGGAACACGATCTGTCCGAGCGACAGGCTACCGGTCTCGGTCTCGCCCAACGACGCCTGCAGCACGTCGACTCCGGCCGTGGTGGCCGCCTGCCACTCGTCGTCGATCACGATCCCGTCGGGGTTGAAGCCGAGCTTGACCAGATTGCGGTTTAGCTGCAGGATGTCCTGGCCCGCGCTGTCGGACGGCGCCAGGTCCCGGTAGGCCGGCACCTTCCCGTCCATCAATGTCACCGGCTTGCCATCGACCTCGTACAGCGACTGACCGGGTTTGATCACCTGCCCGATGCTCGGCAGCCAGGTGATCGTCCCGCTCGATCGGTCATACACCGTCTGCGGGTTGGCGAAGCTCAGCGTCCCCGACTCGGTGTCGGTCTCCACCAGGTCGCGCCGCTGGACGGCGGTCGCGCCGGACACGCCGCTCGAATCGGCGGCGGTGGACTTCGGCGGGGACGAGCCCACTCCGGCGACGATCCCGACCACCACCGCGACCGCCACGACGAGCGCCAATGCGGCCGGCAGTCGCCTCCGGCCGCGGCCGGCAAGCACTCGGGCGAGATCGGGTCTGCGCGCCACCCGACGCCCCCGCACGCCTTCAGCGGAGCTGTAGCCCGCGCGCGCCGCCCGGTGGATGCGTCCCGGATCCACCGTCTATTGCCCCGCGACGAAGCGGGCCACGGCGGCCTTGGTGATGACCCCGTGGGTGACGCTGACGCACGCGTCGCCGGCTTGCAGCACCGCCGGCTGATGCAGGTTGATTCCTGCGTCGGCGAGCATCTCGTGGGTCAGCTCGCCGCTGCTTGTCGGGTCGGGGAAGTTCGGGAACCTGTGGCTGCGTATGCAGCGGGCGAACGCCAGGAACGCGGCGATCTGCGCTTGACTGTGCGCCGCGTTCTGGTTCGGGAGGCCGCCCGGCAGCAGGTTCTGGCAGTCCGTCTCCGCCGACTGGTCCGCGGGCGACTGCGCGGCGCTCGAGATCAGCCAATTTTTCAACTCGTAGGGAGAGGTCGGGTGGAAGAAGTTGGGCACCCCGTGCGAGCGCATGCAGCCGGCGAAGTTGACCGCGTTCTGCTGGGCCTGGGCATAGGTCGGGTGGCCGCCGGGACTGGACGCGCTGGACAAGCTGGGCGAGTTCGAGCCACAGGCGGCCACAAGCAGCGAGAACGCGGCAACCGCGAGGACAGGGGTGAGGATGGGTCGACGGCGGCAACGCATGATGTTCGATTCCTTTCAGTCGAGACCGGCATCTGACAACGGCTTGCGCCCACTGTCTGGTGCGGGTAGGTCTCGGGAATCCCAAGCAAAAGACCTCGGGAGGAATTCCCGACCAACAGAAGGTGAAGATCGTGGGTGGCCTCGCGAGTGGTCAAGGCCCAACACCAGTGGCGCCGCACGCTCTCGCCGCCCGCACGAACGCGGCCCCGTGTGCGTCGATGGAGTTCGGGATCCCGATCCAGTAGTCGCCCTCCCCATAGAGCGCGCTGTAGCGGTTGGCCTCGGGCGACCCGCCCTGTGGAGGCGGGTTGGGCTTCGGGTCGGGCATGCTCGGGTACCCATGTGCGCGCAGGCAATTCGAGAGCCGAAGAAGCTTTGCGTGTGTCTGCGCGGACGGCGCGGCCGGGGGAGGGCTCTTTACTGGCAGCAGGTGCTGGCAGGCCGTCTGGGCGGTCTTGAACGCGGGCGAGGATGGGTTAATCCCGGGGACGCTCTGGAAATTGAGGTCGTCGGGGAAGTTCGACACCCCATGCGAGCGCATGCAGCGTGCGAAGTTCAGGGTGTCCTGTTGAGCTTGGGCCAGGTTCGGGTTGGTCCGGCCGCCGGGACTCGAGGAGCTTGGCGAGTTGGAGCCGCATGCGGCGATCACCGCGGAGGCGGCGATGGCGGCTGCTGTTCGCGCTGCGGGCGGCCATCCCCGTCGTGGCCGGCGTATCACGCGGGCGCTGTCGTTCATCATGCCCTCCTCAGGGGTTGGGTCGGGGCGCCGCCTGGTCGTCGAAGTGCATCGGGACTAGCTGCTTTCCGATCGTCTGCGTCGTGTACGTGTGCCGCTGCCTGTCCGGTCTAGCGCGTAGCCCATGACACAGGCCGAACGTTGTTAGGCGGATGTCATCTGCGGGGGCGCAAAATGTGCGGGTGCGAATCTTGGTCGTGGAGGATCACGTTGTGCTGGCCAACCGGATCGGCGAGGGTCTTCGTGACGCCGGGTTCGCCGTCGACGTGGTCTACGACGGCGCGGCGGCCGTGCAGAGCACGGCGAGTACCGACTACGACGTGGTCGTGCTCGATCGCGACCTGCCGGCCGTGCACGGCGACCGGGTCTGCCACCGGCTCGCGCGCGACGGCTCGCCCAGCCGCATCCTGATGCTCACCGCGGCCACGGACGTCGAGGATCGGGTCTGCGGGCTGGAGCTGGGAGCGGATGACTACCTCGGCAAGCCGTTCGCCTTCCACGAGCTGATCGCGCGCATCCGCGCGCTAGGGCGGCGCGGACCGGGCTCGCCAGCGGTCGTGCAGCGGGGCGACCTGGTGG
Source organism: uncultured Solirubrobacterales bacterium (assembly GCA_963810015.1). Classification (GTDB taxonomy): domain Bacteria; phylum Actinomycetota; class Thermoleophilia; order Solirubrobacterales; family Solirubrobacteraceae; genus Palsa-465. The sequence continues at coordinate 922,336 of CAWEMC010000013.1, read as the reverse complement.
TCGATCGCGCGCGGCATCAGGCCAGCCGGGCCGGTGTGCCGCTGACGCTGACGCGCAAGGAGTTTGGCGTGCTGGAGTGCCTGGCCGGTGCGGACGGCGCTGCGGTCAGCGCCGAAGAGCTGCTCGAACACGTGTGGGACGCGCGCGCCGACCCGTTCAGCAACACGGTCGCGGTGACCGTCGGGCGGTTGCGGCGCAAACTCGGCGACCCGCCGCTGATCGAGACCATCGTCGGCGTCGGCTACCGGCTGTGAGAAGGTATCTCAGCGCCCGGTCGCGGCTGACGCTGCTCTACACGTCGCTGTTCGCGCTGGGCGGTGCCGCGCTGGTATTGATCACTTACCTGCTGGTCGTGCATAGCTTGCGTAGCCCGACGACCACCGGAATCCCAGTGGTGAGCCGGCAAGCGATCGCGCAGTGCGTCAAGGCGGCGCAGACCGCGGGCGGTTTGGCCGCCCGCGTCATGGACAAGTGCGCCGGGGTGTATGCCAACGGTGTCCAGGCCGGTGCCTCTGCACAGCGCAGCACGACGCTCGCTCACCTGCTGGCCTACTCGCTGCTCGGCCTCGCCGGCGTGACGTTGCTCGCCGCGGTCGCGGGGTGGATCGTCGCAGGACGCATCCTGCGGCCGGTGCACCGGCTCACCGCAGCTGCCCGCGCGGCAAGTGAGCAGAACCTCTCCCAGCGCATCGCTCTGCAGGGCCCTCGCGACGAGCTGCGTGAACTCGCCGACACCTTCGACACGATGCTCGAACGGCTCGACCGCGTGTTCACCAGCCAGCGGCAGTTCATCGCGAACGCGAGCCATGAGCTTCGCACGCCGCTGACGGTCATGCGCACCGCGATGGACGTCGTCCTCGCCAAGCCGGAGCCGACGCGCGCCGAGCTGGCGTCGATGACAGCCGAAGTCCGCCAGGCCGTCGATCACGCCGAGCGGCTCATCGAGGTGCTGCTGATACTCGCGCGCAACGATCAGGCACGGGTCCTCACCGACCCGCTGGATCTAGCCGCCGTCGCCGAAGACGCACTCGAGGGACGTACGGCCAACGGCCTTACGAGGATCACCACGCTCGACGACGCCCCGGTGACCGGCGACGGGATGCTGCTCGAACGGCTCGTCGCCAACCTGCTCGACAACGCCGAGCGCTACAACATCGCGGGCGGTACCGTCGCGATCTCGACCATGACCGACAACGGCGCATCCCTGGTGCGAGTCGTCAACAGCGGCCAGGTCGTACCACCCGACCAGGTCGACCGGCTGTTCCTGCCGTTCGCGCGCCTCGACCACCGTACCGGCCACGATGGTTTTGGTCTCGGTCTCGCCCTGGTGTCGTCTATCGCCACCGTCCACAGCGGAAGCGTGCACGCCGCTGCCGTCTCCACCGGCGGACTCGACATCACCGTTCGCCTACCCCGCCGCTACCGCCAGGAACCAAACGACCATCCACGGACTGAAAACACATAGGTCCCCGCGGACTGTTAGCCGCACCGACGTCGCGAGCGCTCGTCTCTGCACGAAGGCTCATCGCGCGTGGGAACGGCGGCTCTCGCGGACGATCGCCTTCGCCTTCCCATCCCTGCGCGGCGGACGAGCGCTCCGGCGACGAGGGAGTCGCCCAGCGCAGCGACCGGCGGACGATTGCTCCGCCACGGTTCCGATAGTCGCGTCGACTGCGTGGTCGTGACCGTCGGCGACCACCAGAAAGGCGGACGCCCTCTTTAGGCGCCTACGACCCCACCGGGGAGAAGGCGCGGGCGGTGAAGGCCCGCTATCAGGGGGTGTGCCGCGGCTGCGGCGCGTATACGCAGCCGCGCAATGGGAAGGGGGACGCCTACGCGTACTGCAAGGCGTGCCACCCGGGTGCGATCGAACGGCGATGGACTCGCGCGCGTGTAACAGAGGCGATGCGCTCGTGGGAGGTCCGATACGGCTGGATGCCGACGTCGTATGACTGGTCGCGCACGCACGCGAGCCGGCGCGCGGGAGAGGCGCTCGAGCGGCTTGCCGGAGGCGAATGGCCGGCGGCTAGCGTGGTCACCAGCCTCTTCGGAACCTGGGGTGCCGCCCGCGCGGCCGCATTGCGGCAAGACACGGAGCGGGCGGTAAGGGGTGCGCGGTCAGCGGCACCGTCATTGGGCAGCAGCCCGCTCTCGCTGCCGAAACCCCGGGAATCCACCGCTAAATCCGCGAATTCGAGAGGAGGTGTCGTCACTACCAAACCATTCGATTTCCAGGTATTTCTCACAACAACCCAGGATTGCGCCCATAATTCGGGAAGGCGCGCGCTGCTGTTGCCCAGTTCGTCGCCGTACGATGGCCCGCGATGGCGATGAGGCAGATGCTGTTGCGGCGGGGCTTAGCGCTCGAATATGTGACCCTTGGCTGGAACGTTGTTGGTTCGATGATTCTGTTGGTCTCCGCCGCGGCGGTGGGATCTATCGCGCTCGCCGGCTTCGGAATCGACTCGCTGATCGAGATCGTCGCCTCCGCTGTGGTGGTCTGGCAGCTCAAAGGCCAGGACGAGTCCAGGCGCGAGCGCCGCGCCTTGCGCATCATCGCCATTGCGTTCTTGCTGCTCGCGATCTATATCGCCGTTCAGATCATCGTCACACTCAGCTCGCACTCGCATCCCGGTCACTCGGCACTCGGGATGGCGTGGTTAGCTGCGACCGTTGTTGCAATGTTCGCGTTGGCGGCTGCAAAGCGCGATACCGGACAGCGGCTCGGCAATCCCGTCCTTCAGACCGAGGCGGGGGTGACCCTCATCGACGGGGCACTTGCCGCCGCCGTCCTCGCCGGCGTCGTCCTGAACGCCGCCCTTGGCTGGTGGTGGGCAGACCCCCGCTCTCGGCGCTCGTCATCCTCTTCTACGCCCTTCGCCAGGCACGGCATGCGTGGCCTGCCGATTCGTGGCGCGCTCCAGTCGAGCATCCACCCACATGAACAAAGACGGCGCGCTCCCGCCTCGATCGAGCGAGAGAGTCAAGCCGCGTTAGCGAGTATTTCGATGCCGGCGCTGCGTCTGGCAACGCCCCCGACTTCGAGCCCGTGGACCAGGACGCGCTTTTGTGAGAGAGGACCAGGGCCGTGTCTGTCCGGTGCGTGTGTCGTTGCTGTTGGTGTGGTTGGGGCAGCGGCTGGCATCTACCGATCGAGCCCTGGGTGTCCGCTGAGCACCGGGGCCGCGATGCGATCTTGGCCCGGGTCTCGGTGTTGTTGGTTGGACGGATGCTTCGGGTCGGTCTTGATGGTGATTGTGGTTTGGAGGAGGGACGGCTGCTTGGGGGTGGTCGATCGTAGGTGCGTGGCGGGTTTGGCTGGCTGGGCGGGTGTGTCGATCAGTTCGAAGCATCGGGTGACCGCGCCTCGGACGCTTTGTGTGTCGAGGCGGAGATCAACGAGTCCGTCGAACCCCCAGAAGACGCGCTGGGCCAGCAGGTAGATGGCCATCAGCGTGCCTGGTTGATGGCGTCCCATGAAGGCGGCGGCGACCACGGCGGTGATCGGCCCGAGTTTTGCCAGGCCGCCTGAGCCCTGGAGGTTCAGGGCGCGCAACCAGCCTAGCCGCACCTCGGCTGTCCTAACCCGTTCGGCGGCGGCACGAAACCGGCCGGTGGCCTCGTGGTCGTTCCGGAGCGAGCGGTGCTGCGCGAGCGTCGAGGTCATCGACTCCAGTTCTTCCTGACGGCGTTGCCCGGCCGCTGCGGCGGGGCTCTGGACGCGTTTGGCGACCAGCCAGGTCCCCGCGAGCGTAGGCAAAACGACGACGACCGTCCACGGCTCCAGGATCATCAGCGCGACGAGCGCGCTGATGAACTCGACGATCTGCATCGCGCCGCGATCAAGGATCGAGAGCGTGATCCACTCGAGCGTCTCCGCGTCGGAGATGAAGCGTGACGGCAGCCCCGCGGTCCGCTCAGCGTCGCCTCGAGCGCGCCGAGCGCCGGCGAACATCTGCATGCGCAGGTGGCGGTATAGAAGACCGGCGTTTCGCGCATACATGCCGTCGGAGGCGACGTAGGCGCTCGCCTCAAGCAGGATCGCCAACCCGACAAGACCGGCGAGCAGCGCCGCCTCCAGCGTATTGTTGTGTTCCACCAGGGCGTTGATGAGAACACCAAGCGCAAGTGGTGGGACGAGCCCGATCAGAACTCCGCTGACAGTCAGCCCGACCATCGCGGCAACGCCCCGGCGCAGCGGACCCAGCAGCCCGGCGACCCGCCGCCACGGGATCGGAGCGGGATCAGACCGCGTCGGGTTTGGAGGCACTGCGGTCTCGCTCATCTCACTTGACGCGCCAGCGGGGTATTCGTGGGCCATGACTCATTCGCCGCTTCGCTCGCCCCGCAAGCGACGCGCCGCGATCCCGTGAGGACTGCAGCCCGCGCCGGCGGCGTCGGGTAGCCGGCGCGGCTGCGGATTCCAGAGAAGGAGAACTAACGGTCCCGCCGATCCTTCTTGGCGTCCTTCCTGCTGTCCTTGTCCTTTTTGGCCATCGAGTCTCACCTCCTTCCGAGGCGATCTGTTCGGTGTGCAACCCGTCAAACAGGTGCGTTGAGTACATATCGCGCAGCCTGAACCGGCCAATCAAGACACAGGTAAGTGCCCGTTCAGAACCGCCTTACCGCGAGCAACCGACGCTCAAAGCCCCACCCCCGGCCCGTTCGCCGCCTACTGTCTGATCGCCGGGGGCGCAAGCGTCCTGCGATTCGCACTCCTCTGAAGGCATCCCGAGACGCTGCTGCTCTGACGATTTCCGGCAGTATCGAGCCCGACCAGTTCGAGCACAATCGGCCGGCGCGATTGGCCGCCGCTCGTACCCCAACGTGCCGCGTAAGTATGCATGCTGCCCCCCCGGGCCGGCCGGGCCGTCGCGGACGAATCCGCTCATAGTAAGAGGTACCACCTACGAGGCCCCGGCCGCGTCCTCTTAGGCGACCAGGCGATCACGAGTACCAGCGGTCCTGGACGAGCGTAAATGCCACGAGCGCGATCGTCAGTTCGGCCGGCTGGCGGACGTCCGCCTTCGCGAGCGGAAGCAGCCACGCCCCGATGACGCGTTCGCGTGACCCGATCTGTCCGGGGGCAGAAGTTGCGCGGGAGAGGATTACGCCCGACGGGGTCGCTGCTTCCACGAACGAGCGATCGCGAGCCCGAGGGTCTCGCATCCTCTGCCCGATCGCATGTGGCGAAGCTTGGGGTCAGCGTGTGAACCGGCTCACAGCGCACGACACAGGGTCCGCGGGCTAATCGAATTCACCTCGTTTGCTCATCCCGGCTAAAGCCATAGTTGACGCGGCGTTTACGTGGGCAGTTGACGATTCGCTCACGATGAGGGGTCCGGGCATCGGCCACGTGATCGGCGCCGAGGTGTCGAGGGCGCTGGTGCGTCGCACCATCGGGCTATGGTTGAGCCCGGTCGCCGTGGTTGCGGCGTGCCTGGTCATCGGCCCGGCAATGATGGCGGCCGCGCTTGGCGTTGCCGTCGCCTGCGCGCTCGCACGCCACGGAGTTCGCGCGATCACGCGCCGTGACGGCGTGCACGCGCGCGAGGGCGGGCGGTTCATCGCTCCGGTGGCGGGTCTTTGCTGGGGTCTGGCGGGAGCCGCTTCCGTGGCAGCGCCGGACGGTTTGCGCGCTGAGCGGGTGTTGCACGAGTTGAGGCGCGTCTCCGCGGGTGTCGCGCTCGGGCATCCGCACGGTGCGGCGTCGTGGGCAACCGTGATCGATCTGCTCGTGGGCGGCGCTCTCGTGAGCTCGCTGTTTCTTGCGCGGGGTCTGCGATGTCCGGACGCTGTCCGGGGCGAGAGCTCGCAGGCGGCGCTCGATCGAGCGCGGGCGATCGTGGCCGAGCATGGCGATGATTCGCTCTCGCCCTATATTCTGCGCCCGGACAAGGAGTTTCAGTTCGCTGAGGACAGCGTCGTCGCCTTCGCCGTCATCGGCGACACCGTCGTGATCTCCGGAGATCCCGTGGGGCCGCCGGACGAGGCGGCTGAGGCGCTGCGGGCTCTGGTGGGCCGGGCGCGGCAGGCGGGGCTCCGCGTGGCGGCGTACGGCGTCTCTGAGCGCCATCTGGAGGCCTTCCGCGCCTTGGGTCTGCACGCTGTTCGCGCTGGCGAGGAGGCCGTCGTCGACCCGCGCGCCTTCACGTTGGAGGGGCGTGCCGTGCGCAAGCTGCGGCAGTCGGTCCATCGCCTCGAACGGCACGGCTGGAGGGTCGTGATGCGCGAGGGCCGGGAGATCGACGTCGAGCTGCAGGCGGAGATCGACGCTGTGGAGTCACGGTGGCGCGCGCAGCGCGAGCACGTTCTCGGCTTCGCCATGAGCATGGGTGAGTTCGAATTGGCGATCCGGGCCGATGACCTCTACGTGCTCGCGTTATCGCCGGAGGGGGAGCTTCAGGGCCTGCTGCGGTTCCTCGCCCATCAGCGGAAGCTGTCACTGGACGTCATGCGTCGAGTCGGGCAGCTCCCCAATGGTCTGATCGAGGCGCTTGTCTGCCACGCCCTTCAGTTCGCGCGCGCTCAGCAGGTCAAGGAGGTCAGCCTCAACTACGCCGGCCTGGCTCATCTTTTGCGCCCGGACGCGCCCGGCGGACGGTGCGGCAAGGCGCTGGCGCAGCGGTTGCTCCGGCCGCTGCGAAGTAGGTTCCAGATGGATCGGCTCGTGCAGTTCAACGAGAAGTTCTCGCCATGCTGGCGGTCGCGCTACCTCGTGTTCGACTCGCGCACGGGCCTGCCGCGCACGATCGTCCGCGTTCTGCAGGCCGAGGGCTACATCCGCCGCATTGCATCTTCGCGCGGGAGGTCGAGCGCCCGTCGTGCGCTGCCGGCGTCGGGCACATTCAGGCGCAGCGTCGGCGGGTGAGGCGGCCGGCGGCACGGCTGGGAGCGGTTGTGGTGGCGGCAGCGGTGCTCGCCGCCGGCCTCGCTGGGGCCTACAGCTACGCCCAGGACTACAGTCTCCACCGCGGTTTCACGACGCTCGTGCACCTCCGCCGGGCTGGACGCGGCCGCCTCGTGGTCGTCCACTTTTACTCCCAAGCGCTGCGTCGCCGAGCCGACTACCTCGCCTACCTGCCGCCGAACTACAGCCCGCAGCGGCGCCTCCCGGTGTTCTACCTGCTTCACGGGGCGCCCGGTCAGCCGCGCGTGTTCGTTGACATCGCCAACATGGACGTGCGGCTTGACAACCAGCTGAGCATGGGGCGTACCGGGCCGATGATCCTTGTCTACCCGGACGGGCGGATCGGCGGCAACTTCTCTGACTCCGAGTGGGCGAACACCCGGAGCGGACGGTTCGAGAGCTACGTGATCGACGTCATGCACAACGTCGATGCGCGTTTCGCCACGATCCCGCGCCGGCAGGACCGCGTGATCGGTGGGTTCTCCGCGGGTGCCTACGGCGCGATGAACATCGCTCTGCACCACCTGTCGGATTTCGCCAACGTGCAGAGCTGGTCGGGGTATTTCACCCAAACCCCGACCGGCGTGTTCGCGGACGCCGGGCACGCCAGCCTGGCCTACAACAGCCCGCTCGTTTACGTCACACGCCAGCGGCACGCGCTGAGGCGGTATCCGCTTCGCGTCTACATGTTCGTCGGGCGCGGAGACGGCTCGAGCGCTCAGCAGCTGCCGATGGCGCGCGCACTGCTGGCCGCCGGGGCACGAGTGCGGGATCGGTTCTATCCGGGCGGCCACGACTGGTCGGTCTGGTACCCGCGGCTGAACCAGCTCCTTGATCTGGCCTCCCGCGACATCGCCCACCCACCGAGCGCCCCGGCCAATTCGGGTCTGCAGCGTATCGCGGTGCCGACGGCCAGCCCCGTCGTCGCTCATCATCGGGGTCACCGCTCCGAGCTCGGTCTGATCAGCGCGCTGGTCTTAGCGCTGCTCTCCGCCGCGCTGATCAACCTCGGGTTCGTCCTGCAGCACCGCGGGCACGACCGCGCTCGCGCTCAGCGGCGCACCGGCCTGACCAGCGGGTTCCGCGAGCGCGCGTGGCTGCTCGGGCAAGCGACCGGATGGATCGGCTTCGCCGGTCAGATCGTGGCGGTGGCGCTCGCCCCGCTGACCCTCGTGCAGGCGTTCAGCGCCGGCAGTCTGGCGCTGTCGGTTCCGCTCGCCGCAGGTCTCTTCGGTCACCGCGTCACGCGGCGCCAGCTCGTTGCGATTGCGCTGATCGCGGTGAGTCTGGCCACGCTGCCGCTTGGGTTTGACTCAGCACACGGGCATCTGCGCCCGGGTCTGCTGATCGCGGCGGCGCTGCTGGTGATCCTCGCCGGCAGCCTGCTCGCCCCGCGCGGCCGTGCGGCGACACTGGCCGTGGCGGCGGGCGCTCTCTACGGGGTGGCCGACGGAGCGATCAAGGCCGCGTCAATCGGGATCCGCTTCCACGGCACCGGCGTCCTCACCGGCTGGACCCTATTGGCTGCGCTATGCACCCTCGGCGGATTCCTAGCTTTCCAGGCGGCGCTCCGGGGCGGCGACGCTGTCGGTCCGCTCTCGCTCATGAACGCGTTCACGGCGCTGGCGGCGATCGCGCTCGGAATCGTCGCCTTCGGCGAGCGGATAGGGTCGACTCCGGCGGCTACCGCGCTCCACATCGCCGCGATCATCGCCGTGCTCGCCTGCGTCCGCCCGCTCACCAGGGCACAGCGGCAGCTGGTCGCCGCCGCCCCTGAGGCGCCGTCGGCGCCCGGGGGGCGCGGCCCGCTCCCCTGGAGCGGCACGGTAACGCCGCGACGCGTCGCACAACACGTCGCCGGGACGATCCTGGCCGGCGCTGCGCTCATCCTCGCGGTGCTGACCATGCTAGGAGTGCTCTACGCCCTGCGGCAGCTGCGGCTGCTCACCGTCGGCCCCCGCGTCGGCGACGCGCTGCCGCTGCTGCAACTGGCCGGCTTCGACGGCCAGCCCTTCGCGCGCGTGCTGGTCGCGACCCTGCTCGTGGGGCTCGTCCTTGGTGGCGCTCTCATCCGCCTCGACCGGCAGCGACGCGTCGCCCTCGTGGGTGTGTTCGTGCTCCTGCTCCTGCTCACTGGATCGGACGCCTCGTATGCGCTGGCGCGCAACTTGCGCTTCGGCGGGGTCCTCCTGCACCGCGCCCCAGGGCTCGGGGCATGGCTCGAGGCCGTCCTGCTCACCGCCGCGTGCGCGATCCCGGGGCCGATGTCGCGCCTGCCGCTGCGCGCGCTCGCGCGGCGTCTCCCCCAGCCGCGCGCGTTGGCACCTATCGCCGTCGCCACACTTGGGGCCGTCTGCGTCATCGTGCTGCTCACGCCCGGCGGGCCCGCGGGCGCTCAGCTGTCGTCGCAGACGTCGCGGCCCACTCCGCCGCCGCGCACGCCGTTGTTCGCCCAGGCGACGCGGCCACAGACGGAGACCCTGCCGAGCCCCGCACCCGCCGAACCCTCGCTCCAAAGAGCTCTCGACGCGACGCTACGCGCGGCGGCGGCGCGGATCCATGCGCCCGCTCTCACGGCCGCGCTCGTGCGGTGCGGGCGCGTGGTGTGGACGGACGCCACCGGCAGGCTCGCCGTCGGCTCGCCGCGCCGGGCGAACAACGGGACCCTGTTCGTCCTCGCCAGCGCCGCGAAGACGTTTGTGGCCACGATGATCATGGAGGAGATCCAGGCCGGCCGCCTCTCGCTGAGCACCCGGCTGTCGCGCTTCTATCCCTACCTCCCAAACGCGGCCGGAATCTCGGTGCAGATGCTGCTCAACATGACCAGCGGCCTGCCGGACTACCTCAACAACCCGCGGATCGCGTGGACGATCACCCACCGGCCGCGGCACCACTGGACGGTGCGGCAGGTGCTCACGGGGCTCGGTACCGGATTGGGGAGACCGCGGTTCCTGCCGGGCCACGGGTTCGCATACTCCGACACCAACTACATCGTCCTCGGAGGAATTCTGGAACAGATCACCGGCAGCTCGATCGAGCGCGATCTCCAGCAGCTCATCGCGCGGCCGCTCGGGCTCACCGCAGCCACGTTCGTCCCGACCCCGGCGGCCCTGGCGCGGGCAGCCCACCCATACCTCCTCGGCCGCAACGGCCAGCTGAGTAGCAAGTGGATCCCGGGGTACGGGGTGTCGAGCGGCGTCTGGGGTCCGGTGTTCACCGACGGCGGGCTGGCGACGAGCTCCGTCGACCTCGCCAGGTTCGCCAATGCGCTGCTCGGGGGCCAGTTGGTGAGCGCGACGACCGTGCGCGAGATGACCCGCATCGGACGCGGCGACTATGGCTTCGGGCTCAGGGGCCACCCGCTCGACGGTCATGTCTGGCTCGGGCACCGGGGCTACTTCGGCGGCTACGAGGCCGAGGACTGGAGCGATCCCGCGCGCCAGCTGACGTTCGCCGCCGCGACGAACGTCCAACCAGTGGGCACCGGGCCGGTGCTCGACTCCCTCTGGGCGGCGATCGTTCGGGCCTACGAGCGCCGGAACCCGAGCCCGGCACCCTGCGAATCCACCTGGCCGGTCAATCCGGCACGCCGAGCCTGAGTGACCGGCACCAGTCAGCGGCGGTTCAGCACCTGTCGCCGCGAGGGCGCGGGGCGACATCCCCTGCGCCGGAACTGCGCGAAGCGCGGCTATAGGCGACGTGCGCGTCGTGCCCGAGCGGCGAGCTGTAGGACGTGTAGTCCTGACAGCCGCCCTGGTCGAGCCCGCCGATCACGCCGACGATCTGTGCGCCGTCCTTCGTCGCCTGCAGCCAGGGCGACCCGCTGGTGCCGTCCACGAACCCCCGGCAATCGAACGACGCGTACGACCCGGTGCGATACACCTTGGTCGCGCAGGTGATCGGGGCGTTCGTACTGCCCGCCGGATAGCCCGTGATCGTCACCCGCTCGCCGCGTACGGCGGTCGCGCCGAGGCCATAGGCGCCGGTGAGCTGCTCGATCTCCCTGCTCACGCCGTGGACCCTCCGCGGCGCGACGGTGAGGAAGGCGACGTCAGCGCGAGGGTCCTGGCGCGTCACCCATCTCGGCTCGACATACGCGGCCGTGACGATCCAGCGTCCGTAGGGCGTCTGGGCGCCGTGCTGGCCGGGTGCGAACACCATCCCGACACCGCGGCCCGAAACACAATGCGCAGCCGTCATCAGCGTGTTGCCGTGTGGGCTGTGCACGACACTCGCCGTGCACCCGTGCTGGGTGGCGCGAGAACTGGCGTACAAGGCGCCAATCTCCGGCACTCCGCTCGACCGGGCCGCCGCCGGCAATCGGCCGACGTTCGCCGATCGTGCCTCGGCACGATCGCGCAGCGCGAACGCAAGCGCGGTGGCCGGCAGCGCGACCGCCACGAACGTAAGCGCGACGGGTATGGGCTTCCGGATCCGCATCGGGCAGACCAAAGGTAGCTGGCCCAGCACGCTCGGCCATCCGCCTACCCCCCACACCGACCCGTAGAAGCCACGGAAGACCGTGCCGAACCTCCGCACACAGAACGACCACTCGCCGCCACACCGAACATTGCTTCGGCATGCAGGCTCGCCGGAGCTCATCCGAGCCAGCGCATCCGAGCCCTCGGCGCGCAGAAATCCCCGAGCCGCACCCGACTTGTCTGCCCTAGCTTGCGATTCCCTGTGGTTCGAGTTCCGTAGAAAACCTCGGGTATGGCGTACCGAGCCCCGGATGAAGGCTTGGCGAGCCGCACGTAGAGTCGTGCGTCTGGCTTGAGAGCGTGAGATCTTCCGCAAAGTAGTTATAGGCGTTGATGGACGGCATGGTGGCCGCGACGCGATTGGCCTCGCGAAGCATCTGGTCGGCGAGGGGGGCGAGCTGATGCTCGCCTATGTCCACCGCGGTGATCCCCTGCCGACGCGCCGCTCAGGTCCCACGTTTGAGGCGGCTGAGCGGAAGCTGCTCGAGGCCGCGCGCGCTGAGGCGGATATCCAGGCGACGCTTCTGTGGACGGGATCATCTTCGGTTGGTCGTGGCCTGCACGAGCTGGCGGAGCGCCACCGCGTCGACTTGGTTGTTCTGGGGTCGTGTGGCCGGGCTGGGCTCGGCCGGGCTGGGATCGGCGATCGCACGCGGGACGCGCTGAGCGGCGCGCCGTGCGCGGTCGCCATCGCGCCGGCTGGATACGCGCAACAGCCCTCGATGATGCGAAAGATCGGAGTCGGTTACCGCGGTCCGCCAGAGGGCAGCCACGCGCGCGCGGTGGCGCGCGAGCTCGCGACCGAGCTCGGGGCAAAGGTGTCGGCGTTGAGGCGGTCAGCGTGCCGCTGGACCGCGCCAGCGCCGGGGCGCTTGACCAGCTTGTCGAGGACGCACGCGAGCGGATCGCCGAACTCGGCGAAGTCGAACCGCACCCCGCTTTACGGCGACCCTGCGGAGGAACTCACGCTTTACGGCACCTCCGTGGACTTGCTGATCGTGGGATCGCGCGGGTAAGCGCCAATCGGGCTCCTCATGCCTGGCGGCACGTCGCAGCGCCTTGCACGCTCAGCCCGTCGACCGATTGTTGTGCTCGCCCGGACCGCCGCTAGTCCGTGAGGAATCGGATCGAGGAACCCGGGAGATCGCTTGGTCGCCTCGGTCGGGCCGGCCTCATAGACAGCCAACACCGGCCCCGGCAATCCCTCCAAGAAATCGACCATCGACCGCGGCGGACCACTCAGACGCCGAAAAGGCAGCTCACCGGTCTGGAGATCAAACACCGCAGGGACTGTCATCCTCGAGTGCACATCGAGACCGACAAGCGTCCTATGGTTATTGACGTCGGCACCTCCCATGACGGGTGTCGCCGAAGGCCTATTCCTCCGGCCCAGCCCTCGCACACGGATGCGTGGGGTGCCGATCACATCTACAAACCACGGCGGACGCCATGGCTCATACGGTCTAGGTTGACGATCGTCAGCGGGATACGCGCGTTCGCGCGCAAGCGAAGACGCTTGCGGCCGTCCCTGGGCGCCGGCACTGTAACGTGCTTCGAGCATCGTGCGACGGTGGCGCAGGCTTCGGTTATGGATCGTCGCCTGGGTGACGGCCGGTTCACCGCGCCGGGCGTGCCGCGCGGGTTTGGTCTTGGCAGTGGCAGCCGCCGAACTAGTTGCCGCTCAACGCAACGCCGGCGAATCCGGCCACCGCGAGGCCGAGGGCAAACAGGACCGCGGCGAAGGCCTCGGGCCAACGCCGCTCGGTGATTTCGCGAGCGCGGGTCAATCGTCCGTCCGCCCGGTCGCCCGCGAGCAGGAGTGTGATGAGGACCCCAATCAGCGGGAGGATGAAGCAGAGGTTGTACACAGCTAGCAGCGAGAGCTGTGCAGGCGTGTCATCGGCGGCACCGAGAATGGCGGTGATCGCTGCGAAATACGGAAAGGCGGTCGGCAGCTCGATAGCGATGATTGTCGCCCCGACCAGGATGCTCGACTTGCGCCCCGGGTTTGGGCTTGGCAGCTTCTTCTGCGCGAGCCGATGCCGCTGGTGCCAAATGACCGTTCCAGCTAGCAGCAAGGCTAGACCGGCCGCCAGCTCGAGCGCGTCGCGGGTCGTGGGAGCGAGCTTGTTGACGAGTGAGAGCAGCAGGTGCCCGGGTCCGAGCAGGAGGATCGCGCCGCCAAGGAAGTGCACAACGAAGACCGCGAGGGTGAACTCAAGGACTGCGACACGCGCGTGTTTTCCGGAGGCGATGAAGAGCGCGGGGCCGATCGTCGAGGGGGTTCAGCGAATCCCCCAGGGCGACGGTCACAACAAGGGCCAGGATCTTCAGCATGGCCCGAGCCAGCCGCGAGCCGCCGCCGCCGTCATCGCTTGTCGCTAGCCGCTGTCGGTGGAGCCTCCGTGGGTCCCCGGTTCAGCTGTGCTGCCAGCGATCGCTGGGCTGAAGCTGGCTTACACACCGTGGGCGTCCCGGCACTGGTGTGGCCGGTTGCGCCTTGCGGTGAGCAGAAAGCGCGGGGATGCACGACGCTTTCATCCGTCGGCGACGGTGGCGCCCGCGGTGACGCTGCCGGGGTGGGTGGCGGAGTTCCAGGCTTAGGCTTCGGCCTGAGGTTCTGGTCGTAGAACGAAACCCAGTCGAGCGCGATGATCCGCTGCGCACTCGCAAGCGACATGCCGCCGTCGCACACGCGCGCGTGGAGGTAGTTCTCGACCTGGTCTTTCAGGTTGGGCGATCTGTCGTTCTCGGGCCAGAGAAGCGCGAAAACCCGCCTCCAGGGGATGGGGGCGGGATCGCAATCGGTGTTCATCGGTGGATGTGCTGTATCGATCATGCGCGAGCGGGTGAGCCGGACTGCAGCCTGCGCCGGCGTCGGTCGCCAGCCGGCGCGGCTGCAGATTCCCGTGGGTGAGAACTAACGGTCACGCCGGTCCTTCTTCGTGTCCTTGCGACGGTCATCCTTCTTGGCCATGTGTTCTCACCTCCTTTCGAGGTGACTGGTTCGGTGTGAAGTTCGCCGAACGAAGTTGAGTACATGACGGGCAGCTTGAACCCCCCGATCAAGACGCGGGTAAGCGTGCGTCTAAAGCGGCCTTACCTGCACGGTGTTCTTTGCTCGGCCGACGTTGGCAGAGAGCCGGCGGGCCTCGAACCGCCTTTACCCGCCGGAACCGCCCGCGCGATCTCTTTCATCGACTGCCGCCTTGTCTTACCGCGACCGCCTCGGCGACGAACCGGCCACGCCAGAGCGTGCCGATCAGTTGACCCAAGCGTCCGGGAGGGGTCACGAAGCACAGCGCATCGGCGTCGAGATCGTGGCCGCCTCGGTCGACGAGCGGTGGCCTATCGACAGCGAGCGGGCGAGCGCCATTCGCCATCGGGGCGTAGCAGACGCCGACGGGCTTGGCGGCACACGACTGAGTCTGGGCGAGAGCGACAGCCGCGGTCTGAGCGCGTTGCCGCCGACCGCACCCAGGTAAGGCATTGCTGGGGCGGCCAACGCTTCCCAGTTTCGTCGTGACCATAAGAGCTGCGGTCGCAGATTCTTACGCGCTCGGGCAAAGCGGCGCTCTGCCAGTCCGGCGACCCAGGGCTGCCGCTCCTCCTCAAGTGCGAAACCCACGGGTTGCGCTTCTGCTTTCCGCCGCAGAGCGCGAGGGTGGCGCGCCGTTTCTGCCGAACTCGAGGCTGTTGCGCTACCGCGATCAACCGGCCGACGTCGGCGTGATCGCCCCGGCGGGCGGGCTCGCGGACAGCTCGGCGCAGGTGCGCAAGCTGGCGTAATGCACCAGCGCGCGGCGGGCGGCAGCGCCCTGGTCCACGATCGGCTGGCCAGTGCTCGAGACGACCGCGGGGATGAACCGCGCGGTCAGCGGCGCGTGCGGGTGCAACGTGAGCTTCAGAACTCCGGTGGCCGTGCTGAAGGAGTTCTCCCACCACAGGAAGTTGCCCATGCCGTAGGCGACGAAGGTGTGGCCGAGCCAGCCCGAGGCCTGGAGCATGTGCGCGTGCGCGCCGATGATGATGCTCGCCCCCGCAGCGGCCAGCTTCGGCGCCAGCGACAGCTGGTTCTGGTCCGGGCAGGCCATGCCTTCCGTGCCCCAGTGCATGAATACAACGACGATGCGGGCGAGCCGTTTCGCGGCCCGGACCGCCGCGAGCGTCTGGCCCAGGTTGATCGCGTTGGCCTCACCCGGTCGGTGTGCCGTGGCCACCCAGGACGAGGCCAGCTCGGCTACCTGGGATACGCCGACGATCGCGATCCTCGTACCGTTGATCGTTGTCACGTACGGCGCCCACGCCGCCGCCGCATTGACCCCCGCGCCCACATAAGGGAAATGCGCCGCCTTCGCCGCCGCGAGCGTGTCCGCCAGCCCAGTCTGCCCGTAGTCCAGGATGTGGTTGTTGGCGATGGTGACCAGGTCCACGCCGGCGTCGCGGAGCGCGGTGAAAGCGCCCGCCGTGGTCGCGAAGTGGTAGGTCTTCGGCTGCGGCTGGCCTCGGTTGGTGACCGCGGTCTCCAGGTTCACCGCCGTGAAGTCGGCCGACTTGAGCATGGAGGCGACGGGGCCGAATGTGGTGGCCGGATCTTTCAACAGGCGCGACACGCGCCCGGCGAAGTGCACGTCTCCGGCGAACGCCAGCGTGATGTCACCGGAGGCCGCCACCGGGTGGCGGTGCCTGACGGCCGGGCTGGACCGGTCGGCCGCCGCGGCTGCGGCGTGCCGGGCGGGAGCGCTAGCCGAGCAGCCCGCGATCAGCACCATCACGACGCTGGCCGTGACCACGAGCAGCCGCCGAGTTACCCCGGGTCCTAGCCTACGTCCGCCGGACATCTTCCGTCTTCCTGGGCGCAACCCGAAGGCGACAGTCTGTCGCGCTGGGGAATGCGATGGCGATGCAGGAACCAGCGGGACCACGGCGCCACCGGGGACTTGCGGCCGCGACTGGAGCAGGATTACTCACCGCCACGCTGCTCGCAGTCGCGCCTGGGCCTAGTCGAGCGCGGCGGGGATGGTGGCGAAGTAACCGCGCGCACGGCGACGTCGCCCCAGTAGCCGTGGCCGTAGTAGACGACGTTGAGATACATGTCGAGGATCTGCGCCTTGGAGTAGGTGAGCGCGCGCTTGACGCGGAGGCCGATCTCGCGAAGCGTTGCAGCGATCCTGCTCCCACGTCCATAGAGCTGCTTGGCGAGCTACCGCTCGATCGTGCTGCCGCCAGGGTCCTGGCGTGTCTGGAGTGTGGCGAGTCGGCCCGCCCGACGCCATCGAGCACGTTGATCATAACGTTGGAGTAGAAGTGCCCGTCCTCGACGGCAACGACCGCGTCGCTGAGCATGGCCGGCACGGGCAGCCCGCCAAGACGGCGTGATGAGCCGTGAGGATGTGGTGCACGCGAGCCTCCGCGTCTGCCACGCTCCGAAGGCTGAAGACGTAGCCAAACGTCGCCGACAGCATCGCCAGGCACGCCAGCACTAGCACGAGCGCGCATCTGAGCATGAGCCGCAGTGCCCGAACGCCCCGACGCTGCCGCGGCCGCGCGCCGGGCAGAGCGTGTTGACGGAGGACCACCGTCCTCACATTCTGCTGGCGGCCGACCGGGCTCGATGAGGAGCAGGGCGCGATTCCGTCAGCAGGGCTTTCTCAAAGCTGGGCGCGAACCGCTCCGGCGGGGTACTGCCTGCTGTGGATGTTCACGGAGTACCGGCTGGGCGTCTTCCAGATCGCGCTGGCGACGGCCGGGCTTACGTGGGCGCATCCTTGGTGATGCAGGCGCGGCCCGGTCGACAGTGCGACGACGACGCTGCCGGAATGTCCCTGTGCGCCGACGTTGATGTGCGCGGAGGTCGCATCGGTGAATCCATGCAGGTGTGCGAACCGCCAGCACACGAGCGAGTCTCCGTGAAACGCGATGATCGCCCAGCCGCGGCCCTGCGGAGCGCCGGCCGGGGTTTCAGCGGCTCCGCCGAGCTTCACGCGGTACGTGCGGGTCGCGCGCGAGTGCGAGGCGGGCACGGCCGCTCGCGCAGCACCGGTGCCAGATGGCGCTGAGCCACCGCCCCCGCACGCCGCAAGAACGCCGACTGCAAGCGTTGCGCCGGCTGGCGTGAGTAGCTTTGGACGCATTCAAAGGACCCCGTGGTGGGACGAGTCTCGCGGGGGCGGCTCAACCGGCCCTTAGCGTCGAATGAGATCCCGCTCACGCCGGGATCGCCGGATTGAGGGTTCGCACGTCCGCTGCCGCGGGCGGGAGCAGCTCAAATCCTGAAGCCACCCGAGGGCGCCCGCCAAGGCGGTCGAAGCGAACTCTCACGAGTCCCGAAGCGTGAGCTTACGCCCGCACCCAACGATCCCGTGCGACGTGCAACCCAGCGACCGCAATGACCGCACAGCCGGTAGATCGGCGCCCGTTGACCGGGCCCTCAGCGTTTCGGCCGTGTCCGAGAAGCCATCGCCGGCCAGGTCACTTGCGATCAGCATGTCGAGGTTGCTGTGGCGGCGGCGGGCCGAGACCTGGCAGCGCGAGGGATCGACGCAATTGGGAAGGGTGGTCGAGGCGGTCGTAGTGCAGTTGGGCGAACCAGTGGGGGCGGTCGCCGTCGATCTCGGTTGTGGCTCAGGACAGGTGACCTTCCCGCTGGCCCGCAGGTGCTCGCACGTGCTGGCGGTAGACATCGACGCAAACGCGATCGAGATGCTCGCGGCGCGAGCCGAGCGCGAAGGCGTCGACAACATCCAGGCGGTAGCGCAGCCGATGGAGACACTCGAGCTGGAACCCGAGAGCGTGGACCTCGTCGTCTCCAACTACGCGCTGCACCACCTGCGCGACGCCGACAAGCGGAGGCTGATCGAACGAATTCTCGTCTGGTTACGCCCGGGCGGGCGGCTCGTCATTGGCGACATGATGTTTGGACGCGGCGCCGATCGAACCGATCGCGAGATCATCCGGCAGAAGGTGCGGGTGTTGGTCCGTCGAGGTCCCGGGGGCTGGTGGCGCATCGTCAAGAACGCCTGGCGATTCCTGTTCCGGTTCCAGGAGAAGCCGTTGAGGCTCGCGAGCTGGGAGGCGATCTTGCGCGCGGCAGGCTTCGCGAACGTTAGGCCGTCCAGGGTGGTAGCCGAGGCGTCCGTGATCTCCGCGACGAAGCCGCGTCGTTCACGGGCCACGATTTGAGAGCGCTGCGATCAAGGTTCACCCCCCGATCGAGCCGCCGTCGCCGTGGCCTGGTCGCCGTTTTCGTTGCGCTTGGTACAGCGCTCGCGCTTACGCTTGTCGATGATCCGACCGCCGCGCTTCCCAAGCATGCGCTCCGGCTCGAGGTCGGCGCGGCGCCCGCGGCTCATCCTATCCCGGCCGGTTTCCTTGGGCTCTCGCTCGAATATCCAGCATTGCTGGCGTACGCCGGGTCCGACCCGGCCGCTCCCAACCCGATCTTCATCCGTCTCGTGCGCACGTTAGCGGGTGGCTCTCCGGTAATCCGGATCGGCGGCGATACGACCGACTGGACCTGGTGGCCGGTGAAGCGGATGGCGCGGCCGCCCGGCGTCAAATACACACTGACCCGCCGGTGGGTCGCTGTCGCGCGGGCCGTGGCACTCGCGCTACGGGCCCACCTGATCCTCGGCATCAACCTGGAGGCCGACAGCCGCCGCGTCGCCGGCACCGAGGCCCGCGCCTTATTGAAGGGCCTCGGCGGTCGTGTGATCGCGGGATTCGAGCTTGGCAACGAGCCCGATGTGTACGCCTCGATCGGCTGGTATAACAATTCTCTGGGCGTCGGCGTTCCGGGGCGTCCGCGGAGCTACGGCCTGGAAGCGTACGTTGCTGATTACACGGCGATCGGGTCGGTGCTGCCGCGCCGCGTGCCGCTCGCCGGCCCCGCGTTCGCGTCCCCTTCGTCCCGGTGGTCGGCTGGCACGGGGAAGTTTCTGGTCGCGAACCCCCGGGTGCGACTGCTTACGCTTCACGTGTATCCGCTGCGTCGCTGCTACACCCCGCCCGGCTCGCTGGGGTTTCCGACGATCGCCCATCTGCTCTCTGCGGAGGCCGCCTCCGGCCTGGTCGGGAACCTCCGGGGCGCGCTGGCGCTCGCCCGCGCTCGGGGCATCCCGGTCAGAGTCGACGAACTGAACAGCGTTTCCTGCAAGGGTGCACGCGGGGTCAGTGACACCTTTGCCTCGGCGCTGTGGATATTGGAGGCGCTGTTTCGCTTTGCGCAGCTCGGCGTCCAGGGCGTCAACATCCATACTCTTCCCGATGCGGCGTATCAGCCGTTCGTGTTCGCGCACGTGGGCGCGAGGTGGCGGGCATCCATCAAGCCGATGTATTACGGCATGCTGTTCTTCGCGCGCGCTGCACCGCCGGGATCGCGACTGCTGCCGACGCTCGATTCGCCGACCGCGGGTCTGCGCAGCTGGGCGACTCGGGGTCCGGGGGGCTGGATCCGGGTCGTGCTCGTCAACGACTCCCCCGCGCGCGCGTTGACGGTCGTGGTGCGACCCCCCGGCGCCGTTCGCTCGGCGAGCTTGGAGCGTCTGCTCGCCTCGGGGCTGCAAGCCCGCTCCGGCGTCACGATCGCTGGGCAGAGCTTCGGTGCTCCGACCGCGACCGGGGTGCTGTCCGGGGCATTCAACGCCTCGACCGTCCAGCCGATCAGGCACCGGTACGTGATCGAGCTGCCTCGTGCGAGCGCCGCGCTGCTGACGCTGGCGACGACATGAGTCGGACAGCTTACGGGGGGCAGTACGTGCTGCGGCCGGCGAGCCGTGGCGCCGAGGTGAGCGTCGCGACTCCTGGTAGGCCCCCGGTCCGACGAAGCGTTCGAAGCCCGGCGCTGTGGCTCTTCAGGTAGTAGTCCAGAAAGTCGATCACCGTCGTCGCGACATAGTTACGGACCCGTCCGGGGTCCACGTACGGGGGCAGGTGCGGCGCCCCCAGCAGGTCGACGTAGTACTTCGGCGCAGGTGCTTGGTCGTACAGCGCCGCGCTACACCCCGGCAGGTTTATCGTGTCGCTGTCTCCCTGGACCACGAGCAGCGGCGGGCTGCCGCTGCTGTAGTAGTTGCCGCCGAAGCTGGGTAGTTCGGCGCCCGAGAGGATCACCGCCGCCTTCACCGCCGAGTCACGGCAGCAGCCATTGGCGGCGACCGCGAGGCTCACGTCGCCTCCGTCGGACTGACCGGCGACGGCGATCTGCTGCCCGTTCACCAGGTGCGTGAGCGGGCCTCCCGGTCGCCGCGCCTGCGACATAAGGGCCGAGATCACGAATCGGAGGTCGCGGGGATGATTAACGATGTCGCTCTCGTCTACGCCGCCAGGCGCCGTGGGATCGGTGTCCGGGTAGGTGGGAGCGGCCACGACGTATCCGGCCCTGGTCCACGCGTCGAGCAGTCCAGCGTACGCAGCGACCGGGGTGTCGTACCCCTGCGAGAAGACGATCAGCGGAAAGGGGCCGGCGGTGACGGCGGCCCGCGCGCCTGGCTGTTCGCTCGTCAAGGACGCGCCGACCGCCGGGTAGCGGATCGTGCTCGACAGCAGCCGCGCCGGCTGGCCGCTGGGGGTCGTGGCGTTAGCGATGCCCGAGGAGGCGGGCTCCAGGATCCGCAGGTAGCGCAGCCCCACGGCGTAAGGCCCGGTGTGGGCAGGCATCGGCTGCGGTGCTCGGGAGACGGGAGCCGCCGCCGACCCGGGCTGGCGATCGGCCCGGCTGGCTTGGCTCGCGGCCCGGCTACTGAAGGCAGGACGGTGGGAGCCGCCACCAGCGAGCGCGATGCCCGCCGCCGAGCCGGCAGCGACTACGGCGATTAGCACCCCACCGGCCAACGCACGGCGTCGCCAGGAGTGGAGCGCTCCGGCCAGGTGAGGCGCGCTCATGGCACCAGTTGTAGCCCGTCGGGGTTGTTGAGGTAGCCGGGCGCCGATCCCGGAGTGCCGTCGTGCCCGTACTGCCAGACGATTCGTTTGGTGGCGCGGTCGATCAAGACGACGCGATCGTGCAGGTCGTCGGTCACCGCGATCATGCCGTTGGGTAGCGCCTGGGCGAGCGACGGGTGGTCGAGCGAGCCCGGCCCCGAGGCATGGCCGTAGGTCCACAGCACCCGTCCGCGGGGGCTGATGATGTCGATCCTCCCCGGCGAGGTATAGCTTGCAACCAGCACGTTCCCATCCGGCATCAGCTGCGCGTCGGAGGGGTAGTCGGTCGGGGTGGTGATCGACCACACCAGCCGCCCGTGCGCGTCCAGGCGGTCCACCCACCCGCCGATCTCGGTCACGAGCACGCCGCCGTCGGGCAGCGGCGTGTCCCCGTTGGGATCGCTCAGCGCGGTCGGCGGATCGTGCACGCAGTTCCCGGCGCTGCCGAGCTCGCGCACCATCCGCTTGGCGCGGTCCAGCCACAGCACGCGGCAGTTGATGATGTCGGCGAGCTGGATCTGCCCGTTCGCGAGGAGGTACGCGTCGTCGGGATGCGCCAAGTAGCCCGGGGCGCTGCCCTGAACGCCCCGATGGCCATACCGCCACACCAACCCTGGGTGGCGAGTGAGCGTGATCAGCGCAATTGCCTCGGCGAACTCCTGGTTGCTCGAGATGAATCGGCCGTCCGCCGAGACGAACGCGTCATCGGGCTGAGACAGCTGCGCCCCCGAGCCTCCGGCGCCGGCGGCGGGGAAGCGCCACACGATCCGTCTGCTCGGGCTGACGATGATCGCCCGGTTGTTGTCGCGGTCGGCGATCATCAGATAGCCGGAGAGCGCTGACCCCGGCGCGACCGGCGGCAGCCCGAGACGGGCGAGCACCGGGTCGCGGCTGACGGTGCCCGCCACGGCGCGAACGTGGCTCACGAGCCGCGGCGGTGCGGGACGGGCGTCGGCCGCTACACCGCATCCAGCGGTCAGCAGCGAACCCGCCAAAGCTACCGCGAGGCTGCGATGCCGCACGCTCCTAACCTCCCGCCAGCAGCGGCTTCAGCGATCTCGTGCACGCGCAGGCGGCGCCGCTGAGGCGACCGAGCCCGAGCAGGTCCTCGATCGTGGCAAGCAACGAGTAGTGGTCGGTCGGCGTAATCAGCCGCGCGCCGCGCTTTGCTCCCGGCCCGGCCACGATCGTCGCGACGTGGCCTCCCGACGCGAGCCGGCAGCAGCCGGCATCGCTCGCGCCCTCGTCCCAGGTGATGAACAGAAGACCGCCGTGGCCGAGCGAGCGCAGCAGCGGCGGCACCAGCGAGGACAGGAACCGGTCTCCGACTGCGACCGAGCAGTCGTGCATGTCGTGACAGAGGTTGGGGGTTATCCAGATGAACCGCGGTAGCGCGCCAGCGCGCTCGTCGGCGCTAAGCCGGGTCAGCGGCACGACGTGCGCGCACCACGCCGGGTTGTCCACGATCCGGGTGTAGTAGACGAACGGATCGTGCTTCTTGGCGTACTCGCCCGCGCTGGCGCCGGTAAAGCAGGGCTGGGGCAGGCCTTCCATGTACGCCCTCCAGGAGATGTGCGATCCCTCGAGCTGATCGACGATGCTGGTCGCGCCGACGCTGCAGGCGGTGCAGTCTGAGTTGATCCCGAATGTCGAGCCGCCGGTGAGCGCCAGGTAGTTGGGCAGCGATGGGTGCGTTACGGCGTACATACCTCGGGCCAGCGCTGAGCGCCTCGCCAGGCCGTTGATGAACGGAGCCGAGGCCGAGCCGATCACGTCGCCGTACTCCTTGTTCTCCATCACGATCACCGCGACGTGGGCGGGCACGCCGCCGCTCACCGCGGCCGGCCGGGACGGACCGGGAGCAACCGGTGGGCCCGTGCTGGCGGCGCGCGCCGTGCTGGCCAGCCGGGCGGTCGTGGCTGCGGCGCCGTGACTCGCGCCGCTGGATCCGCCGCAGGCGCCGAGCACGGCGGCCAGCACCAAAGCGATCGCGACCAGCGCCGCTGCCAACCTCCACCCGCGGCCTCGCACCCCCCAATCATTTGACGCCACTGGGAAGCGACGCTAAAGCGCCGGTGAGAACATGCTCACCGCGATGGGCACGCGGGGGGGGGGAGAGAGAGAGAAAGAGAGACGTGACACAGTGAACCGATGCTGACTCAGGTGGCCGACGGCGTCTGGGTCCGGCAGAGTGCGTGGGTCTGGAGCAATGCCATCGTGGTGCTCGGGGAGGGCGGGTTGATCCTGGTCGATCCCGGCATCGATGGTTCCGATCTGAACCAGCTCGCCGATGACCTGGACCGGCTCGGCATTCCGGTGGTCGCCGGGTTCTGCACCCATCCCCACTGGGACCACCTGCTCTGGCATTCCCGGTTCGGCGACGTGCCGCGCTACGCCACCGCCGCCGGCGCCAACGCTGCAGGTGAAGCCCGAGAGCGGGGGCAGGCGATGGCGGCGGAGAGCGCGTCGGGCATACCTCTCGAGCTGATCGCGCTCGTCACCGCGTTGCCCGCGGACGGCGGACCCGTGCCGGGCGAGATCATCGAGCATCAGGCGCATGCAGTCGGCCACGCCGCGGTCCTCCTCGCGGACCGTGGCGTCCTGCTCGCCGGCGACATGCTCTCCGATGTCCTGATCCCGCTCCTCGACGCTCGCCGCCCAGATCAGGTGGGCGCCTACGAGACGGCACTCGACCGGCTGGGACGGGCCGTCGGGCACGTCGATGTCCTGATCCCCGGCCACGGCGCCGTCGCTGAAGGTCCCGAAGTGGCGACGCGCCTCGCCGCCGATCGCGCCTACATCGACGCGCTGCGACGAGGAGAGGATCCGGTCGACGCACGTCTGGGGCCGGGTGCGGACTGGCTCTCGGGCCCCCACCAGTCGAACCTGGAGCAGGCCCTAGGGCGGTAGTCTTCTGATGGCTCGGGGGTCGAACGAGGCGATCGCGGCATAGATCAGCTTGACCATCTCCGCTGCAATCGGTCGTTACGGTGCAGCCACGGCTGCACATGCTGAGACCGCGTTGATCACGGCATCGCGGGAGCACGAGGACCGACCGGTTCGCTCATCCCGCGCCGCGCATGTCGTCATGAGCAGGAGCCAGCGGTCCGCTGTGAGCCAGTTCCGCATCCACGAAATGGGAGGGCCCCGATCTGCAGAGGCCAAGTCGGCGCGAGCCTCAGACACAGCCGCCGGCGCGCGCTCCTGAGGAAGCTCCTATGCGATCCTTACGCTGCTTTTCAGTCGAGAGCCCAGTATCGGCGATGGTCCCAATTCGTCTCTAAGGACAACGGACCAGTTCTCGACTTCCTCGCCATACGTGAGCGCGCTGCCCGGATCTATTGCCACCGCACCGCCGCGGCTGCAGCGACGACCGCCTGCGCCGGTTCCGTGGATCCCGGGCGCCGTGCTGGCGGTCGTCTCGGCGGGCCTGACGGTGGTCGTCTCGTTGACGCTCATCGACCAGCCGTGGTCCCAGCTCCACACGCCGGGAGGCCCAGCGACTTTCGTCGGCAGCGTGACAGGGATGATCGGCGCCTATCTGGCGCTTGTGATGCTGGTGCTGGTGAGCCGCGTCCCGCCGTTCGAGCGCTCCGTCGGGCAGG
Source organism: uncultured Solirubrobacterales bacterium (assembly GCA_963810015.1). GTDB lineage: Bacteria > Actinomycetota > Thermoleophilia > Solirubrobacterales > Solirubrobacteraceae > Palsa-465. Next base: position 897,419 of record CAWEMC010000013.1, on the reverse strand, counting down.
ACAGGATCCTGCGCTGGCACCAGCGTCTGGCGATCTGGCCGCTCACCCTCCTGACGGTCCATGCCGTCGCGATCACCCTCGGCTACGCGCAGGCGACGAAAACGGGCTTCGTCGGCGAGATCGGCCCGCTTGTGTCCGACTACACCGGCGTGCTGGCGGCGACCGTCGCGCTGGGCCTGATGCTGCTCGCCGGGATCTTCTCGATCCGGGCGATTCGCTCCCGCCTGCGCCGCGAGACCTGGTGGGTGCTACACCTGTACATGTACATCGCTCTGGCGCTGGCGATTGTGCACGTGATCGCGCTTGGCCCCTCATTCGTCAACCATCCGGTGACGAAGGTCGTGTGGGTGGTGATCTGGCTCGCGACGGCGGGAACCGCGATCGCCTACCGGGTGCTGCTGCCGCTGGTGCGCAGCTTCCGGCACCGGCTCGAGGTCGTCGAGGTTCGGCCCGAGGCTCCCGGCGTGGTCTCCGTGATCTGCTCCGGACGGGACCTCGCTCAGCTTCCCGTCGCAGGCGGGCAGTTCTGCTTCTGGCGGTTCCTGGCGCGCGACATGTGGTGGCAGGCTCACCCGTTTTCGATTTCCGCGTTGCCCCACGACTCCCAGCTGCGATTGACCGTCAAGGCGGTGGGCGACTACTCCAGCGCGGTCGCGCAGCTGCGCCCAGGCACAAAGGTCGTGTTTGAGGGACCGTACGGCGCATTTCGCGCCGAGCAGTCCGAGGGCCGCTCCGTGGTGCTGCTTGCCGCCGGCATCGGCGTCACCTCGGTGCGCTCACTGCTCGAGGACCTGCCTCGCTCCACCAAGCCGGTGGTGATCCTGCGCGCCTCGCAGCGGCGTGAGCTGGCACTGCTGGACGAGATCGAGGAGCTGGCCAAGAGGCGCAAAGGCCACGTCGTGACGCTGATCGGCTCGCGGCACGAGCACACGCTCGACGCGGCGACGCTGTGGGGTCTCGTACCGGACGTGCAGAGCCGAGACGCGTACGTCTGCGGCCCGAGCGAGTTCGTCGCCGACGTCACCGCCGCCCTGCTCGATGCGGCGGTCCCGCGGAAGGCGATCCACCACGAGGCATACGCTCTCTGGTAGCAAGGAGACAGATGCGATTGCGCCGTACCCCATTTGTCCTGACCGCGACCGCCGCCGGGCTCGCCGGCGTCCTCAGCTACCACACGCATTCGAAGTCGTACGGAGGCTTGAACCTTTCAGCTGCACAGGCGCTCGCGCCGCCGAAGCGAGCCCAACCGCACCAGGCCCCGCCGCAGGCGAGCACTGCTTCGTCGTCCGGGCAGGGCACCGTGACGACCGGGGTCCCATTAGTCCCGACTCCGCTGCTCGCCCGCCAGGGCACGGGCCCGCTTATTCAATACGGCTACGGCGAGCTCGCCGTCCAGGTCGCGATCTCGGGCGCGAAGATCAGCTCGGTCAAGGTCGTCGGGCTGCAGACGGATAGCCAGTACTCGCAGGCTCTCGCAGAGCAGGTGGTCCCGTTGCTCCGGTCGGAGGTGCTGCAGGTGCAGGGCGCCAACATCAATGGCGTCTCCGGTGCTACCTACACCAGCGAGGCATTCGCCATATCGCTGCGGCGTGCGCTGCAGAAACTGTACGCGTGACCGGCCTGGTGCCCCTCGCATCTGGCGATCACGCCACGACGCCAACCGCCGGTCGACCGCTCGAACACAACGAGGCGGTGATGGGCACCGTCGTGTCGTTCCTGCTGACCGACGGGCCGGTGTCATCGCGCGAGACGCTCGACGCCGCCTGCGCAGAGCTGCACCGCATCGACGAGATGTTCAGCACCTTCAAGCGAGCCAGCGCAGTTAGCCGGCTGCGACGCGGCGAGCTCGGTCCGCACGAGCTGCCGGCGGACCTCACGGAGGTGCTCGCCCGCTGCCGGTTGGCCGCCGAGATCACCGACGGCTGGTTCGATCCGTGGGCGATGCCCGGCGGCTTCGACCCCAGCGGCCTCGTCAAGGGGTGGGCGGTCGAGCGCGTCGGCGCGATCCTCCGCGCGCGGGGGGTGCGCTCGGCGCTGATCAACGGCGGCGGTGACATTGCCTGCTTCGGCCCGCCGCCGGGCGAAGGACCGTGGCGCATCGGCATTCGCCATCCGTGGAGGGCCGACGCGCTGGCGGCGATCGTCGAGTGCGACGGGGGCGCGGTGGCGACCTCGGGCACCTACGAGCGCGGCGAGCACCTGATCGACCCGCGCCCGGGCGCGCGCGGCGCCGCTGTCGCGTCCGCAACGGTCATCGGGACTGATCTGGCACTGGCCGATGCCCTCGCCACCGCGCTCTCCGTCGCGGGCGGAGAGCTGCTCTCGTGCGTGGTGGGTCTCGAGGGCTACGAAGCGCATGTCGTCGACTGGGACGGCACTGAGCACACGACACAGGGAACCCGCCTCGTGCGTTAGTCCTAAACGCCTGAAGCGGCCGCCGTGACCTCGCGGCCGGAGCCAGTGCCCGACGGACCAGTCAGGTCATCGACGCCGTAGCACCCCGGCGAACGAGTCGTGCTGACCGTCCAGCCAAGCGCTGCCCATGAGCATGTCGACTCGAGACGCAGCCCGCTCACCCTCTCCCGCGAGCGACGCGGCTTCGCGCGCGACCTCACGGGGACCACGCGCACGCACCCGGGAGCTCTTGCATCCGGTCCGCGCAGGGTACGACGGGGACCGGCTCGTTAACGACGCGACCATCACGGGTGTGTGCCGTCCCGCCGACTGGAGAGTCAACACTGCGGCGCGATGTTCAGGTAGCCCAGCGATTCCCGTGGGTATGCCGCGCACACTCGGCGGCCGACCCAGTCGACCTCGATGTTGTAACGCGAGTCGACCAGCGCACCTATCGTGCCCACTGATTTACGCGTCCGCGTGTCGATGACGTTGCCAGCGTCGCCCGCGAACAGGTAGCGCCCGTCCCGGCTGAGGTTGAGCCACCCAAGATTCGGCCCAGACACGTGCGCCGTCGCGATCAATACTGGCGCCCGGCGCGGCAAGCCCGCGATGTCGAACTCATGGACGGCCCGATTGGGTCTGTCAACGAGCCAGAGGTACCGCTGGTCAGGGGAGAGCCCGATCCCATGAGATGGGAGTCCTCCGAACGTTGGAGGGACGCTGAAGCCAGGCACGGGCACCGTGTAGAGCACCCTGCCCGTCTTGATGTCACTGACCTGAAACCCGAGGTAACGATCGGCAGTTGTGAACGCGAATCTGTCCGGAGAATCGACGGTGAAGGGTTTGATCCCGGCGATCCGACCCGGCACGAGGGGTCCCATCCTGCCGACGATCTTCCAGGGGCGCTGAGTCTCCGCCTCGTACAGGTACCGGTCAGACGCGCCGCCGAGAAACACGCGCCGTCCGCTCGCATCAACGGCTGTGTCATGCGGAGATCTGCCGGCAGCGATGGCCCCAACGACGCGGCCCGTGGTCGCCGCAAGCACATGCCACGTCTTGCCTGAGGTGTTCTCGCCGGTGGGCATGAAGATCAGCCGGCCGTCGTGGCTGATGTCGAACGAGTCGATCCCGAATCGATAGCCGCGGTTATACATGATCTTCCGCCGGTAAAGGCTGAACTCCAACAAGTGCCCGATGCCGTTCGGGAACCCTCCGTAGCTGACGTACAGCATTCCGGTCGCAGCACTCGCGCCGATCCCGCGGATCTCGGCGATCCCCGGAAGCGCGAACCGCCCCACGAGAGATCTCTTGGCGATGTCGTATACCGACAGCCAGCCGACCCCGGCGATGTACTCGTAGCGGGCAACTCCGGTCCCGCCGCTGGCTAGCTGGGACTCCGGCTCGCTCGGCCACGCTAGAGCGGTAGCACAAGCTGCAACCCCGCCCAGAACCATGACGGTCGCGACCAGCTTGCGCATGCGTCTTCGATCAGGGTCCGGCTTCGATCAGCACGTACCCACCAGGATACGAGTCGGGCTCAGGCTCGCTGCCGCAGGGCCCGGCGGGCTGCGGCAGAGGCCGGTCCCACGAGCAACCAGCCCCGCGACGCAACGAGTCGCCGCGCGGGGGTGGGGCGACGGCGTTCGTGTGATGGCGGTCGTCCGTGGACGGACGATCGGTTCCATCACGGCGATGGCCTCCAGCCTGGCGATTGCTCTTGGGCGACTGTCCGCCGTCCACGGATCTCGTGTGTTCGCGAGTCGGCCGGATTGGTCACGCGAGCGCGGGCAGATACAGCGTCGCTGGATGGTCAGGCAGGGTCGCCCCAAGGGCCGACGGCCCGGCGCGCTGATTACTTGAAGGGGACCGTGACCGGCCCGGGCACCTTGGAGAACACCGCCAGGAAGTCGCGGTCGTCGGGGGTGAGGTAGCGGTCGGGGGACTGCTGGGACTGGGGCTCGACCATCGTCGGCCCGAGGCCGTTCCTGTGGGAGTAGGTAATCATTGTGTGCCATTCGGGGTTGATGTCGAACTCCATCCCGCGAACCGCCCCAACGTGCTTAAGGATCTGGGCGAGCGAGATCACCGTAGCCTCCGATGCGACGAGGAACATCGCGTCGCCGTGGGCGTCGACGCCGACGGCGGTGCGCGGAGTGAAGGTCACGCCGCCTAGGGTGTAACCCCACTGGATGCTGTTCGGGTCGGTGCTCAACTCGGGGTTGAGCTTGCCGTCCCAGAGGATCGGGGTGAGGCTTTGGCGCGCCCAGGCGACGTTGGCCGGCGCGTTAGGGTCGCCGGTCCACTTGACGATGTTCACGGTTCCGTCGCGGTAGCCGACGAGCGTGGCGTTGCCATCGGTCAGCGGCTCGTTGGTGTGGCCGTTGACCGCCGAACCGTTATTGGTGTCGACGTGCGTGAAGGCGCCGTTGAAGGTGGCGAGCAGCCGGTAGCGCTGATCGACGGGAACCATCATCGGACCCCGGTCGACCGCGCTCGGTGGCTCATAGCGGCCGGGGTAGTAGGCGAGGTCGGTGCGGGTGTGGTCGATCCACAGGACATAAGCGACGATGGTGGGGTACTCCGTGCTCGGCCGGTAGGTCGTCACGAGCACCGGCGGGCCACCATCGACGGATGGACCCGTACGGTGCCAGACACCTTCGCCGGGCAGAGGCGTGGCGAACACGGGTTTGATCGGCGGCGGCGCGTAGGTGACGTGCTTGGCGTGCTTGACTAGAGGCCGCACGGGGCTGAGGCCGATGCTCGGCAGGCGCTTCAGCCCAGGGCCGCCCTTGGGGGGCGCGCTCGCTGTGTAGTGCTCGGCGGTGTCGATGATCCAGTTGCCGAAGGGCACGTCGTCGCGCACCCACTCCGCGGAGCGCTCGGAGAAGGTCTCGCTCGTCGGCTTGAGCATGTAGTTCGCGTACGAGATCCCGAAGTAGAGGATCACCAGCACCAGCGGAGTCAGCGCCGCGAAAAGGATCCGCCTTCGGCGAAGCCGCTGCCGCTTATCAGCTCGCCGCGCGCTGAGCTCGCGACGGTCAAGCAGCGGCCATGCGGATAGCTCGAGGTCCTGTGGGGGCCTGTCCGCCCTCCCGTGTCGGTCTCGGATCGCCATGGTGACTGGGCTCCGACCATATGCGCGGAGATAAACCGGTCTGGCGGCGGCCGATGAGAATACGCTTTTCGACGAGGCGGTCACGCGACCCGGCCTGGCAACACGCCGCGATGATGAAGCGAACCGACATCGAACCGGTGACAGCTCCCATGGCCGAACCACCAGAGGCGCCGTGAGACCTGCTTTCACTCGGCGGCGGACATCTCGTCAGCGACCTGCGCGTCCGGACATCAAAGCGGGGACGCGGACGATCGCTCGCGTGTGGCAAAGCGCTCGTCCGGTCGCGGCGCTCGTGACGATTCCTATTGAATGTGATGAACGAGAGCAACCCCCCCGCCACGATGGCCTCGCCGGTGCCACCTCGTGCGCAGTAGCTGAGGCCGCCGATCCAGCCCTGCGGGTTGTTTGGGTCCGGCGCCCGGCCGCAGTCGAGTTCCGGGCTGCCCGGCAGGATCCCGATGGCGAGCCATTCGTACGTCGATAGAACCCGGTCGATCTGCGCGTCAGTCCCCGCGGCCGCGTTGACGTTCACGGTGTCCCAGAGTGGAACGACCAGGTTGGCGCCGATAAAGAGCGGGCTTGCTGCCTGCGCCGCACGCGCCCGGCTCGAGGTCGAGCGATCGACGTGGTTGAGAATCAGGTTGCCGTTGATGTCGACGTCAAATGCGTCGGGGACGCCGTCGGCATCCAGGTCGCCCGGTGGCGAGACGCGCGGAGGCTTTGAGCGCACGAATCCGTGACGGCCGTCGACGTTGCGGCTCTTCCGGCAGGTGCTTGCAAGCATGGCCCCCGTGGCTAGCTTCCCAGCGGACCTGGTTGCCGCGCGCATGGGAGGTCGTCTGGGAGATGACCGGAGGGTGTCCAGCGCGGAAAAGCGGGTCCTCTCAGGTGGCGCCTCGGAGATTCCTCGTGTGGAGGTATCCGGCGAGCACGATCAGCGGGACGTGGATCGCCGGCAGGTTGTGGGCGAACCAACGCGGCAGGTAGATGTCGGTTACCGAGCCGCGCTAGGCTCCGGCGCGCTCAGCGATCTGCGTCAGCGGGCAGCGGAATCCATTCGCGGATACTTGTGTCCGTGCCTGGACCGTTCCCCTCCACGGTGCCCGGAGGGGGCATGGACAAGTGGTTGCAGCGGAGCACGTGCCTGTCCACCGAACGCGAGGCCTGGGCCGTGCGGAGCGCGTCAGATAGACGGAACACATCGATGATGACCGTCCTTCAGCCGAGTGGCGCCCCGCGGACCGGTGACCGCTGCGTTTGCCTCACGTGGCGTGCGTTGCGTTCGGACGGCGGAGGATGCGTTTAGACACGGAGCAGACGAAGGACCCCCAGCATCGTCCCGACTCCGATGGCGCTCCCGATCGCCCAAGCGGCGACGGCTTGCTTGTTTGGGGATGCGAGCTCGTAGAAGTTGCGCAGGAAGGGGACGATGAGCGCGAGGGCGAAGAGCATTGCCATCAGTGCACAGAGGCCGGCGATTGCGAGGCGTCGCCGTCCTGGCTCGGTTTCGAGTCGAATCACGGTGGTGAGCCCGCAGACGACCACGATTCCTGTGGCGACCGTGCGGGAGCGCCTAAGGCCGAGGTCGAATCCGTAACGGGCGAGTAGGTAGCCGGCGATGATCCCGATCCCGATCGCCAGCCCGGCCGGGATCGAGAAGCGGGCGACGGACTGTAGGAATCGCTCGGGCCGCCACGGGCCGGAACTCGGGGCGAGCGCGAGTAGGAAGGCTGGGATACCGATCGTGACGGTGGAGGCGATCGTGAACTGGCGCGGTAGGAGCGGGAACGTGCCTGTTGGGATCGCGACCGCCAGTCCCACTGCGGCAGTGAATACGGTCTTGGTGATGAACAGCTTGGCGACGCGCTGGATGTTGCGGAGGATCTGGCGCCCCTCGGCGACCATGCCGGGGACGACGGCGAAATCGTCGCGCACCAGAACTAGGTCGGCGACCGAGCGCGACATCTGTGCCCCTGAGCCTTGAGCGATCGCCAGCCGCGCGTCCTTGAGTGCTGGGACGTCGTTGACTCCGTCGCCAACCATCGCCACGTAGCGGCCGGCGCTTGTGAGTGCATCCACGACCGCTCGTTTGCCTTCGGGCGAGATGCGCCCGAACGCGGGCGCTGACAGCACGGCGTCGCGCAGCGCCTCTGGCTCGGCCGGAAGCGCCTCGCCGTTCAGCGCGGGCGCCGCGCCTGGGACGCCCGCGTCGCGCGCGATCGCGCCGACGGTCGCGGGAGCGTCGCCCGAGAGCACCTTCAATCCGACGTCCTGGGCAGTCAGGAACGCGACGGTCTCAGCCGCGCTGGGTCGAAGCCGCTCCGCGAGCACGACTAGGCCGAGCGGCATCACGTCGTCTGGAAACGCCGGTTCTGAGTCATCGGTTGGAAGAGGCGATCGGATGTCTCCCAGCGCCAACACACGCCGCCCGGCGCTCGCCTCCGCCCGTGCCCGGGCGGCCAGGGTCGGGTCGGCTGTCTGGAACCATTCCGGTGCCCCCAGCACGAGCCGCTCATCGCCGAGATCGAGCGCGCTCCACCGCCGGCGCGATGAGAACGGCACCTGAGCCACCACCCGGCGCGGCTTGACCTCCACCAGCCGGGCGTCGACGATCGCGTCGAGCGTGAGGTTGCGGGACGGAGCGCTGGCGGCGTAGCTGGCCAGCGCCCGCGCGAGGCACGCCTCGTCCTGGCCTTCGGCCGGCACGACCGCGACCACCCGCAGCGTCGGCTCGGTCAGCGTGCCGGTCTTGTCGGTGCAGACGATGTCAACCGAGGCGAGCGACTCGACGGCGTTGAGCTGTTGCGCGAGCACGCCGCGCTGGGCCATCTTGAACGCCGACACCGCCGCGGTGACGCTGATCAGCAGGATCAACCCCTCGGGAACGAGGTTGACGACACCCGCGGTGACCGCCTGCACCCGAGCGTTGGCGGTCTCCGCGTGGGCGAACACAGAGATCGTGAGCCCGACCGTGAGCGGGACCGCGAGCACGATCAACCACAGCAACAGCCGATCGTTGGCCCGCTCAAGCGGGGAGCGCGGGTGACGAAAGGCGCGCGCAGTGGCGGTCAGCCGCTCCGCGCGGCTCTCAGGACCGACCGCCGTCGCCTCGAACAGCGCCGCCCCCTCGACCGCGAACGAACCCGACCACACCGGCTGGCCAGGACCACGCAGCGCCGACTCCGACTCGCCGGTCAGGTTGGCTTCGTCCAGAGCGAGCCCGTCCGCCGAGACCACAGTGCCGTCCGCGACCACCTGGTCGCCCGCCGCAAGGCGCACGAGGTCCCCGACCACCACCTGCGAGACGGGGACGCGCCGGTCCACTCCGTCCCGCACCACCACCGCCTCGGGAGCGACCAAGGCAGCGAGGCGGTCAAGCGCCCGCTTGGAGCGGATCTCCTGAAAGGACCCGATCGCGATGTTCGAGATCAGGATCCCCAGGAACAGGGCGTCCCGCCACGACCCGAACGTGATCGTGAGCACGCCAAACCCCAGCAGGATCCCGTTCGGGACCGTGACCGTGTTCGCGCGCAGAATGCTCGCGTACGAGCGGCTCGATCTCCGCGGCGGCATCGCCCCGCGCGCCGCCAGGCGCCGCGCGGCCTCGACCTCGCTCAGCCCCGTCGGGGCGATCTCGATTGCTGTCACGGTCCGCCGACCTTACCCCCACGCAGACCAGGTGAAAGGAAGCAAAGCGGACGGATCCCGGGAGAACGCTCGGGGCAGCGCGACCTCGATCGGGGTCCGTGCCCTGTGCGGCTACTGGCTGCGAGTCGATCCTGCGCCGTCGACGAGGTGTGTCGGACCGACGAGAACCGCACGCTTGGCGTGCGCGATCACGGCGGAGGACGCGCTGCCGAGCAAGGCCGACCGGGCTCGCCTCAGCCCGCGCGAACCGATCACGATGGCCTCGGCGTCGAGCTCGTCGTCAGCCCGACAGATCGCCTCCCACGGCTTCCCGCCCGCCACCCGTGCGGTGGCCTCGAAGCCGGCCGCTTGCGCGAGCGCGGCGCCCTGCTCGGCCTTGTCGCGAGCGAGCTCAGCGACGATCTGGTCGAGGTCGAGCTCGTTGCTCAGGAGCCGATCCAGCGGCGCGGAGACGATCGTGGCGGGGTCCCATGGCTCCCAAGTGCGGACCGGTTCCCACACGCTCAACACGACCGCCGGGCGCCGCCCGAGCAGCTCACCCGCCTTCGCGATCGCCGCGGCCGCGTCGTCTGACCCGTCGAAGCACAGCAGTGCGGTCGGAGGCGTGGAATCGTGACGGGCGTCGGACACCGAATAATGATCGCCGATCGTGCGGGTAGCACCGTCCGCACCTTCCCGGGCCGAACCGGCGGACTCCTACGGATCCGAACGCCGCGGTCGGCTGCGACGCTGACGCTATGCCCGGCGCGGAGGCATCAACGATCGCGCGTTCCGGCAAGCTGCCCCATCGCCGGGACGGTGGAGAGCTGTCCTGGTTGGTCGAGCATCGCGCGCAGATTCTGGCGTCGCTCGCGGTCACGGCGATGGCGGTGGGTGGGCTCCTGTATGCCGTCGGCGAGGGCGCCGCCGGCCAGATGGTGTGGGGGGCCGCGGTCGCGCTGCTGGCCGCGGAGCTGGCGGTCGAGGTGGGCCGGACGGTCGTCGTCGAGCGCAGCCTCGGTGTCGACACGATCGCGCTGGTGGCGATGCTCGGAGCGCTGGCGCTGGGCGAGGAACTTGTCGGCCTCGTGATCGGTCTGATGTTCTCCGGGGGCGCGTCACTCGAGGCGGTTGCCTCCCGACGGGCGCGCCATGAGCTGACCGCGCTCGTTCAACGCGCTCCAAAGGTCGCGCAGCTGCGAGTCGACGACCGACTCGAGGAGGTCGCGGTGGACCGGGTTCAGGCGGGTGACGTGGTCCTGGTCCGGGCCGGCGAGGTCGTTCCGGTCGACGGCACCGTGATCAGTCACGAGGCCGTCGTGGACACGAGCACGCTCAGCGGCGAGCCGCTTCCCGAGACCCTGAGGCAGGGCATGTCCGTGCTGAGCGGATCGGCCAACGCGGGCGCCCCGTTCGACGTCCGGGCCGACCGTCCAGCGAGCGACAGCGCCTACTCGGCGCTCGTGCGGCTGGTCGAGCAGGCGCAGACCCAGCGCGCGCCATTCGTGCGCATGGCCGACCGCTACGCCGGGTTCTTCCTGCCGGCCACCATCCTGGTGGCGGGGCTTGCCTGGGCGATCAGCGGGGATCCGGAACGCGCACTCGCCGTCGTGGTGGTCGCCACCCCATGTCCGCTGATCCTGGCCGCGCCGATTGCGCTCGTCTCCGGACTCTCGCGTGCGGCCCGCGCCGGGGTGATCGTCAAGGGAGCCGGATCGATCGAGACGCTCGGCCAAGCCCGGACGGTCCTGTTCGACAAGACCGGAACGCTGACCGTCGGCACCCCTGAGGTGCGAGAAATTCATACGCGAGACGGGATTGGCGCGGCCGAGCTGTTGCGGCTGGCGGCATCTGTGGATCGTCTCTCGGCGCACGTCCTCGGCGAGGCACTCGTCGCCGCCGCCAAGCAGGAGGGGCTGGAGCTGACTATGCCCGCCGATGTCCAAGAGGACCCAGGCCAGGGGATCGCGGGCACTATCGACGGCCACCGCGTGCTCGTCGGAAGCCGCGCGTTCATGGGATCGTCCGGGGTTCCGGTCGGAGAGGCTGCTTCCTCGAGTCTTGCGAGCACGAGAGGCTCGGGCGAGGCCCATGTCCTGGTCGGCGTCGACGGCCACATCGCCGGCGTGATCGTGATGGCCGACGAGCTGCGCCCGGACGCCGAGCGGATCGTCGAGCGGCTGCGAGCCGAAGGCATTCGGCACGTGGCGATGCTCTCCGGCGATCGCCGCTCCGTCGCCGAACGCGTCGGGCGCGAAGTCGGCGTTGACCGCGTCTACGCCGAGCAATCCGCGGAGGACAAGCTCGAAGTCGTCCGCACGATCGGCGCCGAACCGACGCTACGACCCGTGATCATGGTCGGTGACGGTGTCAACGACGCTCCGGCCCTCGCGATCGCCGACCTCGGGATCGCGATGGGAGCCGCCGGCGCCACCGTCTCCTCGGAAACAGCCGACGCTGTGATCACCGTTGACCGCGTCGACCGCGTCGCCGACGCGGTCCACATCGGCCGGCGGGCGCTGCACATCGCCCGCCAAAGCGTCCTCGCCGGCATGGGCCTCAGCCTCGCGGCGATGGCCGTCGCCGCCGCTGGCTACCTCCCACCGCTTGCCGGCGCGCTCTTCCAGGAGGTCATCGACCTCGCCGTGATCCTCAACGCACTACGAGCGCTGCGAGGCTGACGCGGCACCTTGTCGAGGCTTCCTGCCTCCGGTCACACGGATGGCGCGCGGCCCGACGAACGCTCACCCGGTCCACGCCTGCAGTCGCATCACTGTTCTCGCTCGTGCTCCATGAGGAGTGGAGCTAGCTAGCCGGACGCGAACCGGCGGCCTCCTGGGTGCCGAGTCAAGCGGCTGAGCGGCGACTCGGCGCCTGCGCCTGCGCGACCGAACTTGCAGCGAAGCGGACACCCGGCCGCCGTGACCGGTATAGGCGTCGACCAGCAACCCCGGCGCGGTCGTCGGGTTCGGGCACGCGGTCGTGCTGGAGTCGGACGTGGTCCGGACCGTGTACGTGTCGGCTAGCGCCGGTGCGATGACCAGTGCCTGCCCCGGCACACGGTGCGCAGGAGCCACGTGATCCTTGCCATCACCCACGCTTACCTCAGCTCGAATCCGGGTGCGCGCAGGACGCGGGTTCATTCCGTCCGAGCATCCCGAGAGCTTTCTCTCCTTGGCACGACTACGACAGGGTGAGCGCGCGAAGGATGGGCGTTGGTTGAGATGTCCGCGGGTACGGCCAGAAGGGGTTTGCCTCGTTGCGGTGCGGGAGGCTGACGCGATCGGCATGCGGGAGTTGAGCGTCCATTCCTCGTAGTAAGGCGGTTCTGAAGCGGCGCTTACCTGTGTCTTGATTGACGGGTTCACGCTGCACGACATGTACTCAACGCTCCTAATTGACGCGTTGCACACCGAACAGATCGCCTCGGAAGGAGGTGAGACTCGATGGCCAAGAAAGACAAGGACAGCAGGAAGGACACCAAGAAGGACGCGCGCGACCGTTAGTCGCTCTCGTTCTCTGGAATCTGCAGCCGCGCCGGCTAGCCGACGATGCCGGCGCGGGCTGCACTCCTCGCGGGATCGCGGCGCGGCGCATGGCGAGCGGGCTAAGGGGCCGGTGAGCCGCAGCCCGCGTGTACACCCGCTGGCGAATCAATCCACATGAGCGAGATCGCAGTGCTTCTCAACCCGGAGGATTCTGATCCCGCGCCGATCCCCTGGCGGCGGGTCGCCGGGCTGCTGCGTCCGCTGCGCCGAGGTGTCGCGGCGATGGTCGGGCTGACTGTCGGCGGAGTTCTGGTCGGGCTGGTCCCACCATTGGCGCTGGGCGTTTTGATCAACGCGCTTGTGGAGCACAACAACGCGCTGGAGGCGGTGCTGCTGGCCGGGCTTGTCGGGTCGGCGATCGTGCTTGAGGCGAGTGCGTATGTCGCATCGGATGGCATGTATGCAAGAAACGCCGGCCGCCTGTACCGCAACCTGCGCATGCAGATGTTCGCCGGCGCCCGCCGTGGTCGAGGCGGCACCGAGCGGACCGCGGGGCTGCCGTCACGCTTCATCTCCGATGCCGAGACGCTCGAGCGGATCACGCTGTCGATCCTTGATCGCGGTGCGATGCAGGTCGTCGAGTTCGTCAGCGCGCTCGTGGCGCTCGGGATCCTGGAGCCGTGGACGGTCGTCGTCGTGTTGCCGTCGCTGGCGGGCACGTGGCTGGTGGCCAGACGCGTCCAGAAGCCCGCGGCGGCGGCCGGGCAGCGCCGTCAGGAAGAGCTTGAGGCGATGACGTCCACACTCTCGCAGCAGCTCTCCTCACCGACCGATGACGAGGCCACCGGTCGGTTTCGCGCGACGGCCGAACGGGTGATGGCAGCCGAGGTCCGGCTAGGCTGGCTGCGCGCCCTGAACCTTCAGGGCTCCGGCGGTCTCGCAAAGCTCGGGCCGATCACGGCGGTGATCGCAGCCGCGTTCCTTGGCCGCCATCAAGCAGGCACGCTGATGGCGATCTACCTGCTGGCACAGCGCGTCTTTTGGGGGTTCGACGGACTGATCGACCTCCGCCTGGACACGCAAAGCGTCCGAGGCGCGGTCGCTCGATGCTTCGAGCTGATCGACACGCCAGCGCAGCCATCCCAACCCGCCACGAACTTGCAGCCGGCCACCCCGGGGTAGCCGTCTTTTCTCCACAGCACCAGCACCATCAAGGCCGACCTCAGGTCTGCTTCAAACCATCCCAGATCTGGGCCAAGATCGCGTCGCAGCTCCGGTGCTTAGCCGACACGCCAAAGGGTGGTTGGTTCCGAGCGCTCCGGCCGGCACCCGCACGCTGAGCTGAGAAGTGCGGCGCTGTATCGCGGAAGCGTAAGTCGGTGCCCGGCCGTGCTCGGCGCGAGGATCTCGGCGGCCGGCTTTCCCTGCCAGCCGGCCTGAGCATTTAGGCGCTGACCGCCCAGGGTGACGCCCGAGGTCGAGCGCACCGACGGGGCGATGAGCCGTTCGACGGACGCTCGGCCGACGGTCGAAAGGTGCAAGCCGACAAGTAGCGGATGGCTGCCCTTGTCGATCAGCAGCACATGCAGGATGTCGCCTCGGACGCGTACGCCCCATGCCTTGATGTGCAGCGAGCGGCGGGTCGTGAGCCGGAGTGGAACGAACTGCGGGTCGGTTACTAGCGTTCTGGCGAACAGCGCCATTCCGTCCGGCAAGGGATGGGCGACAAGCCCCTGCGGGAGTCCCGATCGAGAGGAGATCACCACCGCACCCCGTACGCTGCGCGCCAGGCCGGCAGTGGCGCCCTCGCTAAGCACCCGAGCGATCGTCGGGAAAGTTCGAGCGGCCGGTCGCGAGCAAGCGAAATACGGTACCGGTGCGCGGTCACCGCGCTGAGCCCTGGATGAGAGCTGGCGAGCAGCTTGGACACCCAACTGAGGTTTATCCGCTGGTTCCGCCAGGGCCGCCGCGTAGAGCGGCACTCCCGGACGGCTCGCCCTAGCGCCCGTGCGTAGGAGCCGAAGGCCTTCGCGTAGCTGGTGGCCGAGATGTTGCGCGGGAGGGTTCTGGAGCCGCGCCCGCCTGAAGTGGGGTTCTGCCGCGACGCGCGACCGTAGATGTCGGGTTCGTTGCCGATCTCAAACGCGATGATGCTCCCTTGCGGCAGTTTGCTCTCGGCCGTGCGCGCCCATCGGGCTGCGTTCGACGGCGTGGCCGTCAGCAGGCTGAGGTCCAGGACCAGTCGAACCCCAGAGCGACGCGCGATCGCGCTCACCTGCGACAGCCATGACGGGGTGAGCTCGAAGATCCGCTCCGGCAGCTCCCGCACCGGCGCCCAGAAAGCGTGATCTGCCGAGTTGCCGCGGATCCGCAGGACCAGCGGCCCGTTACACGCACTACGGACAGGACCCGGTCCAATAGTGAAATGTGGCTGGCCCAGACCGGCAGCGTCCGGTACTCAGTCGAGATCCCCAAGAACGAGCGCGGCACGCTCCTCAGATTCGGGTGCGCCGGGATCGTGACTTCCGCCTGTCGCGGACAGGATGCTGCAGGCCAGCACGCTGCGTCGGAAGCGACCATCAGATCCATCCCAGGACCGTCGTCCTCCTGGATCGACGGTGGCACGGGTCGACATGGTGAGCCGAGGCTCCCGCGGGTGGCCCGCAACCGTAGGAACCCGCTCGGGGATCAGCCCAGTCCACGCACCGCCCGCCGGAGCACCAATGAGGACGAGGGAAAGCAACTGGCCTCGGTTGAGAAGAATCTCAGGAGAGTCTTCGCCACTCCTTCGAGATTGCTGAGGGCGGCCTGCGACCAGCCCGATGTAATCGCGTCATGACGAAGACTCCCACCCCACATTTCGCAGGGCCCGGATTCGCTGGGCCATCTGAGCCGCGTCCCCAAAGGGATGCGCACGCCCGACGTACCGCGCTCGTATCCCAACGATGGTTGGCGAGCTTGACCCGCTTTACCTCAACGCGACGCCCCGCGACATCGGCTCGAGAGCGCACCGACAGCCGCGATCCAAAAGCACGTGCGCGGCGACGCGCGCGGTAGCCATTGGCCACGGGACGCCGACGCACGAGCCGCTCCGCGACGAGCCGCCCCGGGCGGCGGGTCGCCGTTGGGATACGTTCTCGACTGGTGCCGGGGTTCGCCGGAAAGGATCACACCGCCGGCGACGCTGCTCGCCGTGGCGTTGGTCTGGTTTGCCGTGCTTCTCGTCCGCGCGATTGTGCGCGGAGACGTGCTGGCGCTGGCGGAGGGTCCCGGATGGGTCTAACGTCGTTTGACAGCTGAATCACTTCGTGGGTGGTCGCACACCGTCCACGCTTGGAGCATCGGTTGCCGCGCTCGAGATCGAATGGTCGTGGCCGTATCACGCCTTCCTGAGCATCTCGTTGACGCTATGACGTCGGCCACAGCCTCCTCGGTCGTAAGCGAAGCACGTCAGCGTCTTCACTGAGGTGCGTTGGGCAACTACCCGAGCAACCGCACGCGATCGAGCAGGGCAAGTCGCCGGGAGGACTCAAGATGGTCCGCGAGGACTCCGTACCGCGTGGGCGCGCAGCCGTCAAGCCGCGGCTCGTGGCCGCCACGACGGCCGCACGCTGTGAGTTAGTGCTGCGGCCGCGGAAGCCGCGCCTAGAAACAGCGTCGTCATCAGGACTGCGATCTTGGTCCGGGATTTGTCGGTCATGGCTGATCGTGTTGGTGGCGGTAGGAGGTCGGAGTTCACGGCTGCGCGCTCAGCGCGCCGGCGAGGGTGGTCCGCCGCCGGCGCGCCTGCGCCTGGCGTCGTCAGCCGTCGCGCACCTTGCTGACGTAGACAGTTCGCGTGGCGGGCACCCGGACGATGTGTCGTGGCCCAGTCACGGGCCGCCAGCGGTCGATGATTGCGATCGTACGTATTCTCATCGGGTCTCCTTTGAGTTGCTGCGCCTCAAACGAGGCGCGGGTGGATTTGACGCTCACCATCGTGAGTGGGTCGGTCAAGAGCCTGGTAAGGGGCGGGTCAGAACGCACTTACACGCGCCAATCTCGCCATGGCGACGCATAAGGTGGTGCTTGACATGCGCATCCTGGTCGTCGAGGACGAACGAACCCTGGCCGGCTTCATCGAGCAGGGCCTGCGGGCCGAGGGCCACGCCGTCACCGTCTGCCATGACGGCGAGAGCGGTGAGGCCGCCGCGTTGACGGGCGACTTCGCGCTCGTGCTGCTCGATCTGATGCTCCCCGGCAAGCCTGGCCTCGCCGTGCTCGAGGCGATTCGCTCCCGACTCCCGGAGCTGCCGGTGATCCTGTTGACCGCGCGCGCGGCCGTCGAGCAGAAGGTGGAGGGCCTCGACCGCGGCGCGAACGACTACGTGAGCAAGCCATTCTCGTTCGAGGAGCTGCTGGCGCGGGTGCGCGCACAACTGCGTGCGCCCGGGCAGCGGGAAGCGTCCGTGCTCGAGGCGGCTGACATCCGCATGGATCTCCGCACGCGCCGTGTCCAACGTGCCGGGCGCGAGGTCCAGCTCACCGCGCGCGAGTTCGATCTGCTGGCGTACTTGATGCGCCATCCCGACCAGGTTCTCTCGCGCGAGCAGATGCTCAACGCGGTGTGGGGCTTTGACTTCGACCCCGGAACCAAGGTTCTCGAGGTCTACATCGGCTATCTGCGGCGCAAGCTCGGTGATCCCCCAAGCACCGATCCGATCGAGACCGTCCGCGGCGTCGGCTATCGGTTGCGCGTGCCGCGTGAATAGGCGTCTTCCTGTGACCGGGTTGCGCGCGCAGCTCGCGCTTGCGATGCGCTCGTCACTGCCGTGGCCGTCCGCGCGAGCTTCCTGGCCCTGTACAGCGGTACGGGATCGCGACTGCGAAGCCTGATCGACGCCCAGCTCAGGACGCAATCGGCCGAGTGGCACCTGTTCGCGCCGCCCGCCGACCGGTCGACCCCGGCCGCGCTCGAGACAGCGGCGCAGCGGTTCATCGCCAGCCAGCGCTATCACGCCGAGTCGCTGATCAACATTGTCCAGGTCAACGGCGGACCGACCGTCAGTAACGCGTCCGACGTGCTTGACCGCGAAGAGGCGCGAGCACAGAGCCGTGGCGGACGGGCCGGTCTGCTCAATTCACACCCAGGCCTCTCGACTGCCTCGGCCGCCGAGGCCGGGAGTGTGCGGGTGCTCGCGCTGCCGATCAATACGACACGCGACGAGTGGGAACGTTTCGCGTGGCCAGCTCGCTCGCTCCGGTGGCGCAGGCGCAGTCGAGCCTGCGGCGCACGTTCGTGATCGTCGGCATTGTGGCGGTGGTGCTCGCGGCGGTGGTGGGAGTGGGATTGGCGGCGTTGATCGCGGCGCCGCTGCGGCGGATCACGGCGGTGGCGGCGGCCGCGACCGCGGGCGATCTGTCCAGACGTGCCGGACCGGTCTCGGCGAGCGGTGAGGTGGGCGTTCTGGCCGCGGCGTTCGACGACATGCTCGAGCGGCTCGAGCGGGCGTTCAAGCGCCAGCGCGATTTCGTCTCTGACGCCTCGCACGAGCTCCGGACTCCGCTCTCGGTCGTGCGCGCACAGGTTGAGCTGCTTGACCGCGAGACCGACGAGCACAGCCGGCACGAAGGCACCACGACGTTGCTTCGCCACCTCGACGAGCTAGACCGGCTCGTGGACGACATGCTCACGCTGGCGAGCGCCGAAGCCGGCAAGCTGGTCGAGCCAAGGATGATCGACATGACTGACTTCTTCGACGATGTCCGTCGCGATCTGCCGCTGTTCGGGGAGCGCGACTTTCGGGTGGGGGAGGTTGGGGGGACCCTGGACGCGAATCCTGACCGCCTGACACAGGTGCTGCGAAACCTCGTACGCAAAGCGGTCGCCCATACCAGCCCTGGCGACCGGGTCGAGGTGTCGGCCCGAGGGCGCGATGGCTGGCTCGAGATCGCGGTCAGCGACACGGGCTCCGGGATCCCGCCCGAGGAGCTGGCGCAGATCTTCGAGCGATTCCACAGGCTCGATCAGAGCCGCTCGCGCGACAGTGGCGGCAGCGGCCTCGGGCTCGCGATCGCGCGGGCGATCGTCGAGGCCCACGGCGGGCAGATCCGCGCGGAATCCTCACCCGGCCAAGGCGCCACGTTTCGTATCGAGCTGCCCGGCTACCGGCCGCCCGCTCGCTAGGGCCGCATCGACTCAGACGCCACCTCGAGCTTGTCGAGTCCGTGATCTCGGCGTGGCGCCTCCGTCCGCCGCCGGCGTTCGCCGCTCAACGCCTGCCCCAGTTCTGTACCGAGTGTTCGCACGACGAGCAGGTAGACGATCGGCACCATTGGGCGAGTGCGACTGCGCGCAGCCATAGCTTTGCTCCGTCCGAGCCCGCCCCGAGCGCGTGAACGACCGACAGCATCCAGACGATCACTGTTGCGCGATGGAGCGTTCGCCATCTGCGGGCGCCGATTCGGCGGCGCAGGTAGAAGCTGGGACCGAGCAGCACCGCGAGGCAGCCGGCGATGATGCCGATCCCGGTAAACCCCGGTCTGTAGCCGAGTGCGAACGGGATCGTGATCCCTCGCCAGCCGGGCTTTAGCCACTGGTCGCCGAGCATCGCGAGTCCGTGCACCGCGATTGCGGCAAGTGCAGTCAGCGCGATCTGCTCGTGCATGCGCGCGCCGGCACGCTTGAGATTCGGCCGCGTGAGCACCCTGGCCGTCATCGCCAGCCCGAGCATGACCGAGGCCGAGATCAGCACCAGCGCGACGATGCCCGAGGCATCGCTTACGAGCCACCACACATAGTGCAGCGGCTGAGCACGACTCATGAGGCGCGCAGCGCGAGCACGGGGGGGATGGCGATCTGGCCGGCGACGCAACCGATCGCCTCGACTTCGCCGGTGTCGTGAATGATCACGCCCCCATGCTCCGCGAGCACGGCGCGCGCACCGTCAGGTCCCAACAGCAACGCCATTTTCGAAAGCGTCTCGGCCTCGAGGGCGCTGTCGCCGATCGCGGTGGCGCCGACCAGCCCGGTCCATGCCGGACCGCCGGTGCTCGGATCCAGCAGGTGGTGGCCGAAGCTGTCATCGCGGTTTCGCCAGATGCGGACGTTCAAGCCGGAGGTAGCCACACCCCCCTTCGCGAGGCGCACCACGCCGATCGATTCACCGCTCATGGGGTGCTGGACAGCGATCTCGTACGGCTCGAGCTGCGCCCCGACTCCTCCTACCGCGATGTCCCCGCCGCAGTCGATGACGAACCGGGTGTAACGCCCGAGGCGGTATGCCACGGCGTCCGCGCAAAGGCCCTTGCCGGTGCCTCCCGTGTCGATCATCAGGCCGGGCGGACGGACGATCACGCCCGCCTGCTCATCGACCGCGATCGCTCGCCACAGAGCCTGCGGATGCGCCCGGGCGGCACGGCGCGTCGGGGCGTGGGCCAGTGCCTCCTGTAGCGGGGCCGGGATCGCACCGTCCAGTGAGCTGGAGTAGCCGCTACGCTCGAGCGCTTGCACGAGTGTCGGGTCAACCAGCCCGCCGCTTCGGTTCGCAGCCCACACGCCAGCGCTCACCGCTGCTCGGAGCAGAGCAGAGGCAGCCACCCGGGAGCGAGGATCTCGGTTGAGCGCGGAGAGCTCGCTGTCGGGCGAAAACCGCGACAGCCGGCGAGCGAACGCGAGCACGAACTCGCGCTCACGATCGGCCGCCTGCGGGGCTGCCGGCGCGCCCGGATGAAGCGGACGGCCGATGAGCAGGCGGACGTCGCTGCCCATCGCGGGAAACGTGTAGTCGAGCTCACCAGCCATCAGATCACGGGTAGATCTGCTCGCCTGTTTGCCCGTCGGTAACGATGATCGCTCCGGCTGGACACGCCTGGGCGGCTTCGAGGATTGCCTCGTCGCTTCCTTTGCCGGTGACGACTGCGATGTCTTCGATCGTGAAGACATCGGGTGCTGCGAGCGCACAGTCGCCGTGGGCGGCGCACGCGAGCTCGTCGATGTGGGGAATCAAGGTCATGCTGCGTTCCTCTCGTGGTTGTTGGTCCTGGCCGCGTCGTGAATCCGTTGGCGAAGCTCTGGGAGCGCGCGTGGGCGTCCGACGAGCAGCGCCGCAACGGGCCGATCGTTGTTAGTGAAGAGTGCGGTGAAGTCTCTGGCAGCGGGCCGGCCGTCGATCTCGAGCCGATCGGCGCCGTGAGTGTCGCCGAGAAACTGGATGCGCACACCGTGCTGGTCGCTCCAGAAGCTGGGCGGGGCGGCAGCGGGCGTCTGCAGGCCGAGCATCGCCCGTGCGGCGCTGGCGCCTTGGCGCGCGGCCGCCTCCCAGTGTTCGGTGCGGACATAGGCGCGGCGGCGGGGTTCGAACTGGGCGCTAGCATCACCCGCCGCGAAGATGCCGGGAATCGCCGTGCGTCCCGCGGCGTCGACGCGCACGCCCCCTTGATCGAGCCCGCTGTCGCGCAACCACGAGGTCGTCGGTTCGGTTCCGATCCCGGCCACGACCAGGTCGCACCCGATCCGGCGCCCGTGCTCGAGCTCGACGGCGTGCACGGCCCGAGCGCCGTGGAAGCGTGCGATCCGCGCGGAGAGCACGAGCTCGATCCCCTCCCGGCGGTGAAAGTCAGCGAACCACTCGCCGAGTTGCGGTCCGAGGATCGCCGCCACGGGGGTCGCCGCCGCCTCGATGATCGTCACGGTCGCCCCGAGCCGCTTTGCCGTCGCCGCGACCTCTTGACCGATGAAGCCGGCTCCGATCACGACCAACCTTGGTCTTGTGCAGAGCGCCTCGCGCAGTGCGCGGGCGTCGTCGCGCGTGCGCAGTTCGTACACGTTTTCGTAGCGCTCGGTGCCCGGCAGGCGACGTGGCGCGCTGCCGGTGGCGATCAGCAGTCGCTCGAACGGGAGCTTGCCTCCGCCCGCCAACCGGACCTCGCGCCGCGGGGCATCGAGTCCGGCTGCGCGCTCGCCGAGCAGCAGCTCCACGTCATGCTCGGCATACCACGGCTGCGGCCGGAACTCGAGCGCACGCTCGTCGACCTCGCCGGCGAGAAACTCCTTGGACAACGGTGGACGGTCGTAAGGTGCATGGGGCTCCCGTGCGATCACGCGGACCGCCCCGTCGTAGCCGTGGCGGCGCAACGTCTCGCTCGCGCGTTGGGCAGCGAGACCGCCACCGGCGATCACGACTCCGGCGCGGCGCCGGCGAATGGACGTCGAAAGGCTCATGGCCACAGCATCCGACGCAACGGTGAGACACCGGTAAGACGCCCGTCAGAAGCCGCTTACCCAGCACGCACGGCAAAGCCCGCGGACGACGCGCAAGAAACGCCCGCAACGCTCGATCAACCCGGGCGACACCGTCACCCGGGCAGCTTTCCAACTCGCCGGATCTAAGACGCCGCGGCGGTGCTGAGTGACCGGCCCTGCAGCCAGCAGCGGACGGGCGCCTCGATTTCACCCAACTCAAGCACCTTGGTCCCCGGGTCGACTCGAATCCGCGTGCCGCCAGCTCGCGCGAGAGAGCCTGGTCGGGATCACGCATCAGGTTTGCCGACACCTCGAACTCACACCCGGTCAGCTGCACCTCGTGACCGTCGCGTTCAACGCGGCGAGTGCGCAGATCCACGCTGATGTGCCCGCCTCGATCACTGAGGATGCACGCTGGCCGGCGAGCGAAGGTACGCGCGGACGCTCGCCCAGAGCTCCTCGAGCGAGAGCGCGTAGTCGCCGGTCAACGCGGCGGCCTCGCCGCTCTCACCGTCGTGGCAGACGGTGACGGCGTGCCCTTCGGCCCGCAGGCCGCGCTCGATGAAGCTCGCCGGTGTCCGCTCGTCCTCGACGACCAGGGTGCGCATTTCAAGCACCACCTCATGCGCCGCAGGGCGGATCGGACGATAAATGCCTTCTGAACCGGTCCTTACCGTGCTCTTGACGGGTCCCCTCACGATGGTGAGCGTCAATCCACCCGCGCCCACACTCGGGCGCACGAACTCAAAGGAGAACCGGTGAGAACACGAACCATCGCAATCATCGACCGCTGGCGGCACGTTGCCGGGCCACGACACATAGTCCGAGTGCCGTCCACGCGAGCCGTCCACGACAACAGGGAGCGCGACGGCTGAACGATGCCGGTGCAGGTGCGCCGGCGGGCGATCTCGCACATGCCCGCCGGCGCGCCGAGAACGCCCGGCCTGAAGACCGAGCCCCACCCTCAGGGCCTCAATCAGAGATGACCGACATGCCTTCCATCAGAGCCGACAGACAGAGCAGAGATGACTGACAAAACCCGGATCACGATCGCAGCCTTGATAACCATGCTGCTCCTCGGCGCGATGTCCGTAGCCGGAGCGCTGACACACACGGGCACGCCCGTCGTGGCCACGAGCAAAGCGCCGTCGGCCGCAATCTCGGCGCCGCATGCGGTCCCGCTGCAGACGACCGATCAGATAAACAATGACTGAGCAACCCGCATCCAATCCCCAAACCCGATCGACGCCCGTCGCGAGGACGGGCCGCCGGCGGCCATCGCTGTACCGCACCGTGCTGAGCCTCGGGATCGCGGCAGTTGTCGCCGCATGGCTTCCGTTCTCAATGTTCTACATCACCGCCGTCAACAAGCGAGCTACGCCCGTAAGCGCGATCAGCGCGCCGCACTCCACCACCGGCACGACCCGCGTGGTAACGACCGCATCCGGGGCCACGCAGGTGGTCTCCGCAAGCGCGTCCACTGGCGCCGCGTCAACCGGCACTCGAGCCGCTACCCCGATTCCCGTAAGCACCCGGACCTCCTGAACACCCCATGGTCGACCCCACCCATCAGGTGTTCTGGTTCGCAAGCCGCGCGTTCGGGATCGTCGCGATGATCCTGCTCGGCGTCTCGGTCGCGGTCGGCCTGGCGATGTCAGGCCGGCTCGCGCACCGCCCCGGGCTGCCGGCAAAGCTCAAGCACTTTCACGAGTCGGCCACATTGGTGACACTCGGCCTGATCGTGGCTCATGGCGGACTGTTGCTGTTCGACTCCTATCTCCGTCCCGGCCTCGCCGGGATCACGCTCCCGTTCGCGCTCTCCTACCGCCCGCTGTTCACCGGCGCCGGAATCATCGCGGGCTGGCTGGCGGCGATCCTCGGGCTCAGCTTCTATGCGCGCAAGAGGATCGGTGTCAAGACATGGCGGTTCATGCACCGGTTCACGATCGTCGTGTACCTGCTGGCGCTGGTCCACGTGATCGGGTCGGGCACCGACGTCCGAAGTCCCTGGATGATGGCGCTGCTGACCGGGCTGACCGCGCCGATCGTGTTCGCGTTCACCTACCGGATGCTGCCGAGCTCCGCCCGGCGGCGCCCCGCGGCCGCTCGCGGCGCAACCGTCGAACGAGCCCCCGCCATCGCAGGCATCGCATGATCGCCGTCGCCCGTAGCCATGACGCCTCGCGGATCACGTCGCGAGGCGGACCCGGGCCGGTGTCGAGGTTGCGGCCTCCGCCACCCTGCCGCGACACGAAGCCGCGACCGATCGTCGCAACACGCGCCAGTCCCAGTCCCGCGTTGGGCGGCGGTGAGGACCTGCGGGCTTGAACCCTCAAGAACAGGACCCTCGTCATTCCGGTTCTGCGGACCCGCGAGGAGATCGAGCACCCCGTTCGCCGTCGGCCGCAATGCGGTGCACATCGTCTCCGACAAGCGCATGTACCGCCTCAGCGCCGATCGCACCCGCCGCCCGCACATCGAGCGGGAGAGGAGCTACCGCAACTCCAGAATCCCCAAGCCCAGCCAGGTCGACGCCGGCTCCGGGGCGACGCCAACGATCCGCCCGGCGGCCTGGTCGCGATCACCGACAACGCCGACCCGATGGACGCGGTCGTGTACCGCACCGCGACGCGGCTGCGCCACCATCAGCACCGCGTCGTGTACCAGGTGCCGGTGCTCACCAAGACCGAAAGCGCCAGCGAGAACTCACTGATCGGCTCCGGCCGCTCACTGAGCGTCCAGAACAACTACGGCTACCAGGACCCGTTCGGCCCCCACATAGGTGCGATCACCCGGCTCCGGCTTCGCGCGGGTCGACATCAACAAAGCACGTCAACGGCTGCGGGCTGGTGTGGACAAACCACACCGAGAGCCGCCCAGCGTGGGTACCAAGACTCTCCACGACAACCTCGCCAGGACCGCGCGCTGCCGGGCTTCCGCATCTGGCGCGAACCAGCCACGCGCCCATGGCTCGACGTCGCCGCAACCCGCTTATCTCCTCCGCCGCTCAGCTGCCATCTCGCACGGTCGCGTGAGACAGCTCCTCCCGGTGATAGCGGCCACAAGATCCGTGCTTGGCGCGCACCAGATATGCGGCCGGAACTCGGCAAGACACCTACCTGCGCGAGCACGAATGCGGATCTCGCCTCACGCACAGGTCGCGTCCCGCAATTCGCCAGAAGCGCAACCGTGGCCGACGGCGGGCCCTTCCGTGCCTGCATAGGCAACAGGTGCGCACCTCCGAGTCCGAGCATCGGCCGAGCGAGGCTTGTACTTCCGTAGAAACGTGCCCCGGCCCTCGCTGTTGCATCCACGAGAGGGTGGCTGGGAGTGTCCGACCTTCTGTGTAGGCATGAGTCGAAAGGAGACTCATGTCCACCACAATCCCAAGCAGGTTGGATGAGACCCCGGAGCAGCCGGATAGCGCCGGCGTGGCGCGCAGCGAGCCCGTAGGGCGAGCGGAGCGACGCGCTGGCGCTGCGCGCCGTTCGGGACCCCCCGAGCTCGCCGAGCAGGTCAAGGCGCTGCTGCCCGACGGGGTGATCGATGAGCTGCTCGCGGGCGCTCGCACCGAGGAGGAGATCGCCGGCCCCGGCGGGCTGCTGAGCCAGTTGACCCGGCGGCTGGTCGAGCGGGCGATGGAGGTCGAGCTGACCGACCACCTTGGCTATGAGCCGCATCAGGAGCCTCCCGGTGGCGCGGGCAACACTAGGAACGGGTCGACGCCGAAGACGTTGATCACCGAGCAGGGCGAGGTTCGGATCGATACGCCGCGGGATCGGGCGGGGACGTTCGAGCCGCAGATCGTCAGAAAGCGCCAGCGGCGGTTCGAGGGGTTCGACGACAAGATCCTCGCGCTGTACTCCCGCGGGATGTCAACGCGGGATATCGAGGCGCACCTCGAGGAGATCTACGGGGTCAAGGTCGGCCGCGATCTGATCTCCAAGGTCACCGACGCGGTGATGGACGACGCGCGGGCGTGGCAGACCCGACCGTTGGATGATGTCTACCCGGTCTGTTCTTGGACGCGTTGGTGTTGAAGATCCGCGACGGCGGGTCGGTCCAGAGACGCGCTTGCTATCTCGCGCTCGCGATCAACATGGACGGCGAGCGCGACGTGCTGGGGATGTGGTTCCAGGCGAACGAGGGCGCGAAGTTCTGGATGCAGGTGCTGACCGACCTCAAACAGCGTGGCGTGCACGACATCCTGATCTGCTGCGTTGACGGGCTCAAGGGGTTCCCCGAGGCGATTGAGGCCGTGTTCCCCAGAACGACGGTACAGACGTGCATCGTGCACCTGATCCGGCACTCGTTGAAGTACGTCCCGCGCCGGCAATACGACGCCGTGGTCAAGGACCTCAAACCGATCTACACCGCGATCGACGCCGATCAGGCGCTCGTGGCGCTCGAGGCGTTCGAGGAGAAGTGGGGGCAACAGCTGCCCGTGATCGGTCAAGCATGGCGGGACCGGTGGGAGTACGTGATCCCGTTCATGGCGTTCGAGCCCGACGTCCGGCGGGTGATCTACACCACGAACGCGATCGAGGCACTCAACCGGCAGCTGCGAAAGGCGCTCAAGACGAAGGGCAGCTTCCCGAGCGAGGACGAGCCCGGAAGCTGATCTACCTCGCGATCCAGAACGCCGTGCCGCAGTGGACCAGGACCCGCGGGTGGACGAAAGCGCTCCTCGCGTTCAAGATCCAATTCGGAGACCGACTGCCTGACTAACCATCAACCACCGCCTACATAGAAAGGCGGACGCCCTCGGGTGTCGCGTAAAGGGGGTTCTGTCCGGCGGGGTTAAGCCCGGATCTTTCATGAAGCAGTTGCGGCCCCGGTGGTCGGGGCCGCGGAACTGTCCGCCTGAGCGGCGATTCTGTGGGTGTTCGACGTCCGCAGGATCTGCTCGGGAGGTTCACCTTGAAGGTGCAGCGCGATGGGCGCAATTTCACGGTAGATGTCGCGGCGGACGGAGAGGGACTGGTCTCGCACGCGGGTGCCGCGTTGCTTGGCGAGGTCGCTGACCGGGTCGGGCTCACCCGCGAGTTCTCGAACGCGCTGGTGGGCGTGCGTGAGCGCCGCGGACGGCACGATCCCGGCCGGGTGATCCGGGATCTGGCGGTGATGCTCGCCGATGGTGGCGACTGTCTGTCTGATCTTCGCGCGGTCCGTGATCAGGAGCCGTTGTTCGGGCCGGTCGCGTCTGACTCGACGGCGTTCCGGCTGATTGACACGATCGCCAGCGAGCCGGTGTTGCTTGACGCTATGCGTGCGGCGCGCGCGGCCGCGCGAGAGCGGGCGTGGGATCTCGGGGTGAGACCGGACCGGATCGTGATCGATATCGATGCGACGCTGATCAACGCGCACACCGAGAAGGAAGGCGCGGCGGTGAACTACCGCTCGGGGTTCGGGTTCCATCCGATCCTGGCGTACCTGGACGAGACGCACGAGGCGCTCGCCGGCGTCCTGCGAGGAGGAGGCGCGCCGGCGCATTCAGCGCAGGCGCAGATCGACGTGCTCGACATGGCGCTCGCGCAGCTCCCGGTTGAGGTGGTCTCAGATCTCGACACCGAGATCGTGATGCGGATCGACTCTGCCGGCGCCGCCGGCGCGCTCTGCCAGGCCGCGCAGGACGCGAATATCGCGTTCCTGGTCGGTTTCGATCTGTTCACCGGTGTGCGCGAATCGATCCTGCAACTGCCCGAGGACGCTTGGCGTCCGGCGCTCCGCCAGGACGGACAAGAACGTGAGGGCGCGCAGATCGCCGAGATCACCCACGTCGAACGGTTGGATCTCACGCCGTGGCCTGAGCGCTCGCGGGTGATCATCCGTCGCGAGCGTCCGCACCCCGGTGCGCAGTTGAAGTTCACCGACGCCGACGGTCATCGCTTCCAGGCGACGCTCACCGACCTCACCGGCGACATGGTCGAGATCGAGCGGTTGCATCGCGGACGCGGGGATGCCGAGAACCTGGTCCGAGGCGCGAAACAGACCGGGCTTGAGAACCTTCCGTTCCGCGAGTTCGCACTCAATGCCGTCTGGCTCGAGCTGTCCCTGATCGCGCAGGACCTGATCGCTTGGACCCAGCGGCTGTGCCTCGAGGGCGAGCTCGCGATCTGCGAACCGAAAGCCATTCGTTACCGGCTGCTGCACACCGCCGGCAGGCTCTCGTTCCACGCCCGCCGCGCGGTCCTTCGCCTCCCAGCGAACTGGCCATGGGCCGGCGAGCTCGCTGCCGCGTTCGGCCGGCTACGCGAGCTGCCAGCACCAGTCGGCTGATCAACCTCGATCGCGCTAGCGAACACAACGACGTGCACGTCCCGGCGTTCGACGCCGACGGTCTGCTGTCGCGAAAACACGGAGCCCTCCACCTTCTTAACGACGGCGCTGTCCGACCGGCGCCGCCCGGCGGCAACGAGTACTCGGAAGACCTCACCAGCCAACGAACGGTGACTCCGCGGTCACCAACCCGGGGCTACTGCACGATCCGGGTTAAGACCATGTCGTTATGCCCCAGAACTTCATTGATAGTCTCCGTGAGCAGGGATTTCTGTTGCCGCCGGACGTGAGGGGTGGTTGCCTGAGGATCATCTGGCGTGGTTTGTGATCGACGTGGTGGGCCGGATGGACCTGTGGGTGTTCTATGCCGCTTATCGGGCGGACGGTCATGGCCGGGCGGCGTATGAGCCGTCGGTGATGGTTGCGGTGATCTTGTACGCGTTTGCGACCAACGTGGAGTCGTCGCGGGCGATCGAGCGTCACTGTCGCCAGGACGTGGCCTACCGGGTGATCACGGGCAATTTGATTCCGGATCACGCGACGATCGCGAGGTTCATCTGCCGCCACGAGCAGGCGCTGGCTGAGCTGTTCACGCAGGTGTTGGAGCTCTGCGATCAGGCCGGACTGGTGAAGTCCGGGGTGGTCGCGATCGATGGCACGAAGGTGCACGCGAACGCGAGCCGTGATTCGAATGTCGACTATGACCGGGTCGCGAAAGAGATCATCGCTGAGGCGATCGCCACCGACGAGGCCGAGGATGAGCGTTATGGGGAGGCGCGCGGGGGCGAGCTGCCGGCGGAGCTTTCAACCGAGGAGGGGCGGCGGGAGTGGCTGGCTCGTCATCTGGACCAGGAGCGCTCTGCCACGCGCGAGGAGGACGCTGAGGCAGAGGATGAGGAGCCCGCGTATGAGTTCGATGCCGAGCGGATCGTGGCGCGGGTGCAAGGCCGCGAGGGGTGGTTGCGGGAGGCCAAGCGCCAGCTCGACCAGGACCGCTGGCTTGAGGCGGGGCCGATTCCTCGTTCACGGTCTGAGCGGTTGCGCGAGGCGGGCCGGCGATTGGAGAAGGATCTGGCCGCCGAGCGCCGCGGCAACGAGGCCTACGAGGAGTACCGGGTGCAGGGCCGCACGAAGGACGGCCGACGGCTCCCGAGCCCGCCGAAGCCGTATCAGCCGCCGGCGAGCCCGCAGGGGGAGGTCAACCTGACCGACCCCGACGCGCGGGTGATGAAGGCGTTCCGCGGCTACGTGCAGGGCTACAACGTGCAGGCCGCGGTCAACGAGCAGCACATCGTGCTCGCGGCCGAGATCACCGCCGAGTCGGGCGACTTCTCGCATCTGAAGCCGATGGTCGACGCCACGGTGCGGGAGCTCGAGCAGGCCGGGATCAGCCACAAGCCGAAGGCGGCTCTGGCCGACGCCGGCTACTGGAACGAGCAGCACATGGACGACGTCACGGGCGAGTACGGGATCCCGGTGCTGGTCCCACCTGACTCAAGCAAGCGCAAGGGTGAGCGTCCCGGCTGGACCGGCGGCCGATACGCGTTCATGCGCCGCGTGCTCGAGAGCGAACTCGGTGACACGCTTTACCGATTACGAAAACAGACAGTCGAGCCGGTGATCGGTCACACCAAACACAACCGAGGGTTCACCCGCTTTCACAGACGAGGCCGCAAAGCAGTCCGCACCGAGTGGCGATTAGTGATGATGACCCACAACCTCGCCAAGCTTCACAGCCACCAGATCGCCGCCACGGGGCCCTGAAACGGCCCCGCCGAGACCACACCACGCCACAGAGCGAGCCCACCAGGAACGACCCACGCAACGGCGGCCGACCCCGTCGACTCTCCTGGCGTTTGCGCGACACCCTCACGAAGCAAGAGCAGTCTTGCCTCCGCCGTACGCCGGCGACGACGGTGCTGCTCTTGGAGCGGAGCAGCCGTCAAGAGCGGACGTTGAGTCCGGTCCGCGTGGCCGCTCACGGGACACTTTGGGTCACGCCTTGGGCGGAGCGTGGCGTCCACGGCGTCGTCCAGCGTCGTCCGCTACCGCTCGACGCCTATTCGGGTCACGGTGGCCTCGTGGCCGCTTCGCCGCAAGTTTGGTAGTCCGGGCGCCGGCACCGAGTCTCCGCTCAGCCGCTTGGAGCTCGTGCGAAGGCGGTTACCAGCGGGGGCCCCGGGCTGGCTCGATCCCGCCGCCGACCCGGACCATGGACCAAGCGCCGAGATGCGCGCTTGTGGCGACGAGCAGAACCAGTCAGCGCCCGAGACTCGGCGCCCTGCTTTGGCGTCGGCGCGGGCATCCGAGCTTGAGGAGCGTTTTCGCGGTTGGCGGACCGGAGCAGTCGTCCATGCCGAGCACCGCCAACAGCGGCGAAGCGGCACCCGCAGATCTCAGCGCGCCAACGGCGGCGAAGCGGCACCCGCAGATCTCACGCGCCGGCCCGCCGAGCTCTAGCGGCTCTGGATTCTCCCCGTCGGCGTGCTGTGGGGGTTTCTGGGGGTGGAGCCGCTGAGGGTCAGCGACGAGAAGCCGAATGCAACGACGAACAGCGTGATCGTTGCGTGGCGGAGGCGGCGGGGAGTGAGCCAGGTCAGGTGTTGAGCTTGTAGCCACGAGCGGGCACCACTCGCTCCAGCTGCTGCTGCCATCACGCATCCGGCGCACATCGCCCGAGAGCTTAGCGCCGCTCCGGGCGAGCCTGGCAGGGCTAGTCGCTGCAGTCGTCGCAGGCGCCGTGGAGCACGATTTCGTGCTCGGCGACTGGCATCGGGACGCGGCGTTCGAGGTTCTCTTCACCGACCCCGACCTCGAGACCGCAATCACGCAGCGCGAGCAGCAGCAGCCCGAGCGCGGTCGCGACGGCCGGGTCGACGCTCGCGAACACAGCGGCCGGGCGATCGCGAGCAGCACGGCGAAGATGCCGGCGGCGATCAGCGCGGCGAGCAGGGCGTCGGTGGCGCTGAGCCCGAAGATCGATCCGAACAGGGTGCGAGCCCCGAGCAGCCCGTTGCCGCCGCCGGATTCGTGGAGGGCGGCGATAACCCGCTGGCCCCAACATCAAGACCGGCTACGGCCCTCTCCGCTGGGTTCAGCGGACGTGCAGCGTGTACGGGGCGGTGAGCACTCGTCCGTGCATGTAGGTGATTAGGAACATCC
The DNA here is from genome assembly GCA_963810015.1 of uncultured Solirubrobacterales bacterium. Lineage (GTDB taxonomy): Bacteria > Actinomycetota > Thermoleophilia > Solirubrobacterales > Solirubrobacteraceae > Palsa-465. The sequence goes on along the minus strand of CAWEMC010000013.1, from coordinate 866,128 downwards.
GCCAGGTTCCGGGCTCGGGTAACAGGACCCCGACTTTGAGTTGCCCTGGTGCGGTTGAGCTGCCGGTGACTTTGGTGGCGCCGAGGACGGAGCTGCAGTAGATCGCGCCAGGGCTGCAGACGTGGGTGTGGAAGTAGTCGAGCGTGCCTTCGCGGAAGAAGATCGCGTGGGCGAGCGCACCCCGCCATGTGGTGAACGTCGCCTTGCGTCCTTGGGGATCGAGCACTTTGAGTGTGAGGAAGCTCGCTTGGATGGCGTGGAGATCGGGCGTGCCTTGAACCTGGAAGCGATATCCGCCGACGGTGTCGGTGGCTTTGAACGGTGGGATCGGTTGTGGCCGGTAGGTGCCGCGGACGGTGACCGTGGTGAACAGCTGGAAGTTGTTCTGGGTTTGTGGGTTCGTGACCGGTAGGAAGGCGCTGACCACGATCCGGTAGCGCCCGGGAGCGGGGAACACGACGGGTTGGGTGATCTTGCCGTCGGCGGCGATGTCGCTGTCGTCGTACTGGACGTGGCTGTCGTCGCTGCGGACGATGATCAGATCGACTCCGGCGTGCGGCTCGCAGCATTTCCGGTAGTCGGTGAGCGGCTTCCCCGATGGCTGCTGGATCGTGAACGACAGCATCGTTCTGCGGCCCGGCTGCACCGGCGCGCCGGGCTCGAACCCGGCGAGCGAGTATGTCCTCGCCGGGCCGATCGTCGGCTCGCTCACGGCGCCGCCCGAGCTTGACCCACACGCCGCCAGCGCGGTCGCGGAGATCGACGCGAGCGCCACGGCTCCCAGGCGCAGAGCCACGGCCGCGCCCCGTGCCGTCATAGCGCCGGTTGTGTTACCGCGGTCAACTCGCATATCGGCCTCCTCACGCAATCAAGCGCACTTGTTGTCATACCGGGGTTGGGTGCCGGGTTCTTGTCTTGGTGATCCCGACGCCGAAGTCGTGCGCCAGGTTGTCCCTGGCCGGCGCGCTCGTGTTGTCCGTGGGTGGCGCGAGCTCACGCGAGCGCGCCTCTGAGGAACAGAACGGCCACCACGATCGCGAGGATGCCGAGCGCGATCGCAACGATCGCGGCGAGCAGCCGTAGCCGGACGTGTGTGGGTTGTGGTTCGTGGTTGCTCATCCGTTGGCCTGGTCGAGGATCAGGGCGGTGAACGGCGGGCCGCTCTTGGGGGTGATCTGGAACGCGAGCGCCCATTTGCCGACCATCACGAGCGCCGGCGCGGCGCGGGAGTAGAGACCGGGTTGGGTTTCCTTGAGCTGGTATTCCTGTTGGGGCATCTGCATCTCGGTGTGGTTGAAGGTCAGGGTCACGCTCGCTCCGCGCAGCGGCTGTCCGTTCTTGCTGATCCGCAGCGCGAACGAATCGGGTTGGACGGCCTTGTTCGGGGCGACGAGGACTTGGAGCACGTATCCGTCCTGATGGACGGTTTCAGCGACTCGTCCGGGGCCGACGCTCGCCAGCGCCGAGTTCTGGAGGGCGAACGCGGGCGGCGGCGGCGCGAGGCTCGAGAGCACCGCAGCCGCGAACACGGCGGAGGCGAGAAGCAGCGCCTCGCCACTGATCATCCGTCGCAGTAGCCGCGCGGCGGGCTGGCCGAGGTCAGGCCGGTCGCGCGCGGCGACAAGCCGCGGTTTGGTGCGCAGCAGGTTCCCGGCACCGAGCGCCATCGCGGCGAGCAGCAGCCCGATCTTGATCAAGATCGCGACGCCGTAACCGGTCAGCCACAGCGCGTTCAGAGTTGGCATGTGGTTGACCGTCGCCCACGTGCCCGTGCCGAGCAGCAGAAACACGGAGACGAACGCGACGTTCGAGAACCGCGGGACGACGACCGACAGGCCCGCGACCCGGCCCGCCGCCCGCAGACTGAACCACAAGACGAGAAGTCCGATCAGCCCGCCGAGCCAGACAGACCCGGTGATCAGATGCAGCCAGTCGAGGATCACCGAGATCCCGCGCGGCGAGGTCTGCGCCGCGTGACCCGATGCGCCCGGCATCAGCAGCACCGCGCCGGCGGCGAGCAGCGCGCCGGTGACCGAGACGATCTCCGCGATCGAGCGGTGCTCGCGCTGAGGCTGGTCCAGCCACAGTGAGATCCACGCGGCGAGACAGAACAGCGCGAAGCACAGCATCATGTCGACGTAGCCGCGTCCGAACGCGGTCACGCGGAACAGCGGCACCAGCGCGGTGACGTCGAACACGGACCGCAGCGAATCGATCGCGGTCGCGAAATCCAGATAGACGGGAATCGCAAGCAAACCGATCACGGACGCGACGACGAACGCGCGCGTGACCGTCCGCAGGCTCGCGCCCGGCGCGCGTCTCTCCACGGGTCGTGCGATCAGCGCACGGAATACGAACAGCCCGATTGCGCTCATCACTGACAGGAACATCACCCACCGCGCGATCAGCAGGTTCAACGAGGTCGCCGATCCGGCGATGCTCGGAACAGGGAACTGCGGCGCCGGACCGGGGTTCGGCCCGACCGCGTAGGTGAACGCTCCCTGCACCGGGTGACCGTCGACAGAGATCGCCCGCCAGTAGATCAGGTACCAGCCCTCGGGCAGGTGCGGTCGCAGCGGCACCACCAGCGTGTCCGGGTTCGCCGGCGAGCGGTTGACCGGACCGGTTGTCTCCTGTTTCCCCCGTGCGTTGGTGACCGAGATGATCGCGAACCGCGGTTCGACCGCCTCGTCATAGGTCAGCTGCACGTTCGGGGGCGGAACGTCCAGAACGCCGCTCGCAGCCGGCACGGTCTTGATCAGATACGCGTGCGCCGAAGCCGCGCTCGGCAACGCGATCCCGATAGCGATCGCTGCAAGCGTCAGACCGATCCGCCCCCGAAAGCTCATGCGAGCGACCTCTGCTTCCCGCCGCTGCCGGACACCAGCGCGAACCCGCCGGCACCGAGCCCAAGCAGCCCCACGATCAGCGCGATGATGGTCAACGCGGACACGCCGCCACCACCGAGGGAGGTCTTCGCGTCGATCGTCGGTGCCGGTGCGGCCGAAGACTCCGGGCCTGCCCAATCGACGATCGAACCGTCCGAATACGTCTGCTCGACCTGGAACGTGTACGTCTTCGCGGACGCCGGCTGGGCGAGGAACTGGAACAGCGAGTCCTCCCCCGTCGGTGTCTTCCCGCCCGTCCACGTCACCTTCGTGATCACCGCGCTGTCTCCCGAGCCGGTCTGCTGAATGCTCTGATGCCAGCCGGTCGGGGGCGGTACGAACGAGTCGATCCCGAACCCGTCGGGGACCGTCATCACGATCTTGCTTGTCGTCAGGTTGCTCTTCTCCGTCGGGACGGCAAGGCTGTACAGCTGCAGCTTTCCCGCCACCGACACCGGCGGGCTCACCCGCGCGTGCGCGGACGCGACCGCCGGCAGGATCAGCCCGATCGCGCACCCGATAGCGATCGGCAGCGCCACCCGATTCCGGGCGACAGAACTGATGGTCATGGGTCTTGATCTCCTTTCGAAGATGGATCGGGTCACAGACCAGCGGGCCATCACCGGCAGCGCACGCGAGCGCGATTGATGCTCGCTGTGCGGGGCGGCTCGAGCCCGTTATGCTCGGACCGATCCTTTTCTAGGAACCTGGATCGAGCGGCACCGCACACACAAGCCGGGCGATGCCGCGTCTCAGATCAGGTAGGCGGCCCGCGACCGGACCAGCCGCTGAGCAGCGGCGCGAGCGGAAGCAGCAGGACGTCCCGCGGCCGCGGCATCGCTGTCGCAGGATCCGGCGCAACCTGGATCTGCCGGGCACGGCGGTGCGCGACCTCGTCAAGTACCCAGCGGGCGCCGTGGAACAGGGTGGCGAGCACCAGGCCGACCCCGATTGCGGCCGGGATCGACCACCAGCCGCCGTAGGCGAAGATTCCAGCGAGCCCGCTCGGATGGCCGGTCGCGAACAGCCCCTCGAGGAATTCCTGCGAGACGTAGATCGCGACCAGTGCCGTAGAGCAAAGAGCCCAGAGGCCCGCCAGCGAAAGGGTGTACCGCGGCAGCGACCTGTGACCGGCCAGAGCGCATCCGGCGGCGCGGAGGAACGCCCCCACGCTCAGGGCGATCAGCAGCACGATCCATGGCACCACTGAATGGAGGTACGAATGGCCGGTTCGCTGAAGCTCGGCGCCGGCGCCGGCGCCGAACGCGAGCATGAACCGCAGCTGATGAACCACGAACGCCGCGGGCGGAAGCAACGCGACAGGCGCGAGTCCTGTCATCCGAGCGCGGCTTCTCACTCAGCCTCCCATCGCGTAGGTGCCGACGTCCTGATCAAGCGTTCCCTGCGAATCGTATTGACCCGTGTGCACAAAGACGACCTTCCCAGCCCGATTGATGAAGATCGTCGTCGGCAACCCCTCGATCACTGCCAGCGAACTCAAGTCGGTCGTCGTTGTGGCGTAGCTCGGGTAGCTGACGGGATGCTGGGCCAGGAACGACTGCGCATCGCTCGACGAATCGCCGGTGTCGGCGCCGAGGAAGGCGATCCGCCGCCCGTAGCGCGCCGACGCAGAGGCAAACAGCCCGAACTCTGAGCGGCACGGCGTGCACCACGACGCCCACGCGTTGACCACGATCGGGTAACCCCTGAGTGCACGGATCCTGGCCGCCAGCGCGGGCTCCGCTCCGAGCAGCCGGCTCGCTTGCTGGTGCAGTGCCGCGAGTGCCGGCGGCGAGCCGGCGAGTTCGGCAGCCGTAGCGCTGGCGGCCGTTTTGGGTGCGTGAGCGAGCGCCGCCCGCACGTAGCGGATGAGAACGTCGCGGCTCGGCCACCCCGCCGCGGAGACCTCACGGTAGTAGAGGATCTGACCTGTCGCCGAGGTCACCATCAACCATGGCTCGCCGAGAACTTCGTACCCGTCGGCGACCTTGCCGGTGCGGTCGATCGCGACGGGATAGGACAGCGGTCGCGGAAGGCGACCGAGGAAGTCCGTCAGCGCTCGCGAGGACGGCTCGACGCTCCCCTCGTCGACCGCCGTCAGCGGCGGCAAGCCCGAACGGGCGGCCGCGGACGCGTAGCCGTTGAGCGCATCCAACTGTCCGGCGAGACCGCTCGTCTCTTGATCCCAGGTGGCGAAGAACAAGAACAGACGGGCAGATTTCCCGGGGCCGAGCTGGACGGTTCCCCCTCCCGCGCGCGGCAGCGTCGCTCGCTGGCTCGGCGAGATGACCGGCGCACGCGAGTAGGACAGATCCGAGCGCACTCGAGGATGGCCGGGAAGCAGGCTCGAGGCCTCCTGGGCTAGCAGCTGTCCGAGCTGGCCGATCGCGGTATACGACATCTGCGTGATGTACACCCTCGCCTTCCGGCCCCGCGGATCGATCACGAACAAAGCCGGCGTGTGCGAGATCTGCCCGCGCGCGATCGCCGCCTCGACCGCGTACTGCTTCCAGATCCGCTTGAGCTCTGGCAACGATCCGGTGAGGAAGTGCCACGCGTGCAGCATCCCGTGCAGCTCTGAGTAGGACCAAACATCCTCGAGCGAAATCGACGCGGGATTCGCGTCGATCCCGAGCAGCTGCACCCGCGAGCCGGCCTTTCCCAGCATCGCCTTGGCATCGAGCATCGCACTCGTCGTCAGCGGGCAGATCGTCGTGCACTCAGAATCGTTGAACGCGAGGATCACCACCTTGCCGCGGAACGAGTGCAGAGAGACCTGCTGACCGAACTGGTCGCTGAGCGTGAAGTCTGGAGCCACTCCGGACAACGGCGTCCCAGGATCCAAGTAGGGGTTGAACGCGAGCGCCGCTCGTTGCGACGCGCCCGGCCTCCGCAGGGCCACGAGCACCGCAATCGGAGCCGCCACCGCCACGCCGAGCACCAGCAGAACACCCGGGAGCGCCCGTCGCCTGTCGATCGGCGACAGTCGAAGGCGCCGCTCGTTCACCTCGGATCTCCGGCGCGATCCGCTCCGCCGACGGAGCGTTCGGCGAATCGTCAAAACGACCGCCACGATCGCTGCCAGCGCCAAGGCGATGATCGCCACACGATCGTCAGTCGCCTGTCCAGCGGCCGGCGATCCGCCGTTGGCCTGAACCCCACTAGCCGGAGCCGGCGTCCCTGAACCATGCGTCGGCAAAGCGATCTTGATACCGGCTGCGGCGGCCATCTTCCCCACAGCGGTCTCGGCCGCAGTCACCAATCCGCTGGTGCCGGGCTCGATCGGGATCTTCGCCAGCAGCCGGTAAGCCGACGCAGTCGAGTGGCCCGGCCAGTTGAACCCGAACCCATTCGGCATCACAACGAGCAGCCTCTGCTTGTAGGCGAGCGACAGCTCGAGCCCGAGGAAGCGGGCATACGCGCGAGGGTTACGCCACAAGGCGGTGACGGCGCCAAGGTCCGACGGGCTAGCGATAATCGCCACTCGAACGGGAATGCCGGCCCGCCGTGTCGACTTCAACATCGCGTCGAACTGGACCTGTTGCTGCACCGACAGGCCGGCGTCGGCGCCGGCGAAGAGATCCTGGAACACCAGCACGTCGCTGCCCGGATCACCGTCCGCGCGAGCTGCAGGCGGGATCGCACCGACGGCGAGGATGACCGCCACCAGCAGTGCGGCGGCCTTCAAACGGAGACCCTCCGGTTGCCGACGCGCAGGGGCCCCGCGCGAAGGCTGGCAGCCCACGCCAGAACGATCAGGGCAGCGCCAGCCGCGAACACGATCCACGCCACGGTGTCAGCCGACGCGGGACTCCTTCCGACGTTTGCCGCCGACACCAACGCCGCGGCCGAAAGCGCGTGACCGCTCGCCGCAGCCAGATTCCGTACCGCCGTGACCGCGAACGTCGCGAGTCGCGCCGACGAACCGGCCGGCCCGGTACCGGCAAGCGCGGCGAGCTCCGATCGCAGTTGGCCGCCAGCTGAGGACAGACCGAAGCCATTTGGCATAACGACGAGCACCCGCGAGTGCACGGCGAGCGAGAGCTCCTGTCCGAGGAACTCCGCGTAGTTCTGAGGCTGTCGCCACAGCGCGGTCACCGAGCCGAGGTCCGACGACGACGCGATCAGCGCCACTCGGATCTGGTACCCCAGCCGTGCTGCCGCCGCCAATACACCCTCCAACCGGGCCTGCTCGCCAGCGGTCGCCCCAACATTCCACGTGAACGCGTTCTGGAAGGCGAGCACGTCGCTGGCCGGATCGCCGTCCGCGCGCGCCGCCCCGGGAACCGCCACGATCATGAGAGCGGTGAAGACCAGGCCCACGACGACACTGAGGCGAAGGCTCGTCCTCGAACCACGAGCGAGAATGTGCGCGGTCTCTGACAAATTCGATCAGCCGATGACGACACGGTCTAAACGGCGCGCCGCCGGCGCGGCGGGGACGCACCCAATGTACGCCGGTCCGCTTCGCGTCGCGCTGGCGCCGCTCGTCGTGATGATCTCGATCGCATCGATCCCGGACGTCGCCGACGCGCACGGCGGCTCCACCGCACCGGTAGCTACCAACTACCTCGCGCATTCGCGCCGGGCTAATTCGTCAGTCTTGCCTCCGCCGGGCTGCGCGCTCGGCCACAGCCGTCGTCGTGCTTCGATAGCGCCGTAGGCATCTCGACCATCCCCGCTGGTGTCCCCGTTTGCGCGCCCCAATGCAGTGGTCGTACTTATCTCGGGCGCCGGCACCTGCTTCGTCGCCCGAGCGGCTGCGACAGCGCGAGTGCCGCTCCGGCAGCCATTCGACCAGAAGTCGACGTCTCTTGGTGACGGCCGCGACGACATCCTTGATTCGTTACTGCTCGTCGCCCTCGCCAACACCCTACTTTACTCGCTCTGTGCTGCTCGCTACACTCGCGAGTACTCGTCTTACGGCGCCATTCCTGCCAGAACTCCACGTCTCCCCGCTCGTACGGCCGCGACGCTCGCCAGCATCGAGCTCCGCTAGGCCTGTCCCACAACCTCGCACACGTCGCAGCTCACCCCCTCCCCCCACCATCGCTCCCCGAGAAGATCGCCGGAGCCTCGCGCATCTCGCGCAGACCGTTGAACGTCGCCTCCGCGTGGCGCGCGTTCTCCTCGGTGTCGAATAGCCAGAACGAGTGCTGGATGAGCTCGCCATCGAGCGCCCTGGCCCAGTAGGCCCCGGCCGATCCGGCCATCTCATGGATCATCGCAACGCCATGCTCCGCGATCATCGAACGCGTCTCCTCCTCATGGCCCGGGCTTGATCTTCACGCGCCCAATCACCGCATACATGCGTCCTCCCAAATCGTCGGTCCCCAGAGAGAGATCGCTGACCTCAGTCAGGCAACAGCCTAACCCTTCTCCATTGCTTGGATTTCAAGAACGCCGCCCTGCCTTGAGGTCAGGCCCGCGATGAACGATCTCAGCGTCTGTCTCGGGGCCAACCCTCACGTCCCCATCGTCGCCCACGGGGCTGTGATGACTCGACTGCTGCTCGGGGAGCTTCCCGGCCAGGAGGAGAACTCTTCCGGCCCGGCGTTGGTGCCCGGCGACACAGCTCAGGATTCGTGATTGCGGAAGTGATCCCCGGTCGGGGGACGCACCCGGTCGTCGCGGATAGGGAGCGATGAGCGTCGGCAGGTCGCGCCCCAGGCTGTGCGCGGTCTCGGCAGTCAGCAGCAGTCGTCGTCGCAGCCGGTGTTGTTTTCGCCGTTTGTGGGCGGGGTGGCGCAGCAGCCTTCGCCTTGCCAGGTTTGGTGGCCTTCTTTGACGGCGAGGGCGGCGATGGCGAGCGCGACGGCGGGATCGGCCCACCAGAGGCCGAGGGTGGCGTTGAGCGCGAGGCTTGCGAGCACGCCCGCGGCGAGGTAGGCGCAGAGGAGGTTTTGGGTGCCTTCGCCGGTGGTGGCGCCGGAGTCGAGGTGATAGCCGAGGCGGTGCTTGGCGTTGCCGAGGAGGGGCATGACGATGATGCTGGAGATCGAGAGGCCGATTCCGAGCCAACTGGTGTGGGGGTGCTCGCCGGCGATCAGGGTGCGGATCGCGTCTTGCGCGATGTACGGCGCGAGTAGGAAGAAGCTGATCGCGACGAGGCGCTCGGCGCGTCGTTCGGCGTCGTGCGAGAGACGGCGCGACCCCGTGAAGCGCCAGATGACGATCACCGATGCCAGCGCTTCGATCGCGGAGTCCAGGCCGAAGCCGAGGAGGGCAACCGAGCCGGCGAGGATCGCCGCGATGATCGCGATCGCGCCCTCGACGGTCATGTAGGCCAGTGATAGCCAGGACAGCGCCTTGACGCGGCTGATCAGCCGGTCGCGCTCGGCCAGTTCCGGTTGGGCCGCCGCAGTGCTGCGGGCGACCGGCAGCCCGATCCCGGTGGCGCTCATCGGACGGCCGCGTTCGGGGTGAGCTGCGCGTCAAGCAGGCGCGTGCCGAGGTCGGTGAGTGCGTAGAAGACGATCTTGTGCTCGCGCCGCGAGGTCGCGAGGCCGTGGGCGCGGAGCGTGCGCAGGTGGTGACCGACGAGGTTCTCCGCCCGGCCGGTGATCCAGGCCAGGTCACAGACGCAGAGCTCCTCGCCTTCGCGCAGCGCCACAGCGATCGTCAACCGCGTGGCGTCACCAAGCGCCTTGGCTCGCGTGGCCGCGTCGGCGATCGCCGCCTCGTTGAGGCGCTGGCGGATGTGCTCTGCGCGTGGGAGGTCGAGGCACAGCAGATCGCAGCGGTCACCGGACACTCCGTCATCCTAACGCGCGTTGTGCTGAGACATCTGCCTGTGGCAGGGGCGCAGCCGGCGAACGAGACCTGGGGTCGGTCAAAGGAGCGCGAGTTTTGCCGGATGGACAAGATTCATTAGGCATGCCATAATCTTGGGAAGGTGGAAGGCCAACAATTACTTTCGGCGTCGGTGCAGGACTATGCAAAGGCGGTGTATGAGCTCGAGACTCGTGGCGGTTCGGCGGTGTCGACGAACGGTCTCGCGGCGCGGCTTGGCGTGACGCCCGCGTCGGTGTCGGGGATGGTGCGCAAGCTGACCGAGGTCGGGATCGTCGAGCACGAGCCCTATCACGGTGTGCGGCTGACCAACCACGGCCGGCGTGTCGCTCTGGAGGTCCTGCGCCATCACCGCCTGCTCGAGTTATTTCTCGCGCAGGAGCTGGGGATGCCCTGGGACCGCGTGCACGCGGAGGCCGAGGTGCTCGAGCACGTGCTCTCCGAGGAGCTCGAGGAGCTGATCGCCGCGCGCCTTGGTGACCCGGCGGTCGATCCGCACGGCGATCCAATCCCCACGTCCCGGTTCGAGATCGACGAGCGCCCGACACGCAGCCTGGACGAGCTGCCGGTCGGTGCCACGGGCCGCTTCGTACGCGTGTCTGACTCCCACCCGGAGATGCTGCGCTACCTCGCCGATCACGGCATCGGGCTCGACGCTCGGCTCGAAGTGGTAGATCGCCAGCCGTTCGGTGGACCGGTGTTCGTACGCTCCGGCGATCGCGAGCATGCACTCGGCGGCCAGCTCGCCCGCGCGATGCGGATCGAAACCGACCGAGACGAGCGGTGACCCCGCCGCCGGGCCCGCCGGTTCCGGCACTCGAGGGCGCCGCCGCCGGCCAAACCCTGCCGGTATCCGAGGTACTCGAGGAAAGCGCGCTCGAGCGTCTACTCGCCCGCGGGCCAGTACGCGCAACGCTGATGATGCTCGGTCCCGCGTTCGTCGCCTCGATCGCGTACGTCGACCCCGGGAACTTCGCCACCAACATCCAGGGCGGCGCGCAGTTCGGCTACCTGCTGCTATGGGTCGTGCTGCTCGCGAACCTGATGGCGATGCTGATCCAATACCTCTCAGCCAAGCTCGGGATCGTCACCGACCACAACTACCCCGAGGTCGTGCGCGAGCGTTTCCCACGCGCGTTCACCTGGGGCATGTGGGTCCAGGCCGAGATCATGGCGATGTCGACCGATATCGCCGAGTTCCTCGGCGCTGCGATCGGGCTGAACCTGCTCTTCGGCGTGCCGCTACTCCCAGCCGGTCTGATCACCGGCGGGATCGCGTTCGCGATTCTCGAACTACAGAGACACGGCTTTCGCCGCTTCGAACTCGCGATCAGCGCGCTGCTCGGGATCATCTTCGCCGGCTTCCTATACGAGACACTGCGGATCGGGCCCTCGGTACACGGGTCGCTGCGGGGACTGCTGCCCGGCCTGCGCGGCTCTGGGTCTCTGTATCTCGCGGTCGGGATCATCGGCGCGACCGTGATGCCACACGTGATCTACCTGCACTCCGCCCTGACCAACGGGCGGATGCAGGTTCGAAACGACCGCGAGCGCAGCCGTGTGCTGCGCTTCGAACGACTCGACGTGATCATCGCACTCGGCCTCGCCGGCCTCGTCAACATGGCGATGCTCGCCGTCGCCGCGAAACTCTTCCACACGCCAGCGCTCTCGGGCCTGAGCACTATCCCACAGGCACACGCCGAGTTCGGTCACCTCGTCGGCGGGGGGGCCGCGATCGCGTTCGCCGTCGCGCTGCTCGCCTCCGGCGCCTCCTCCTCCAGCGTCGGCACCTACGCCGGACAGGTCGTGATGGCCGGCTTCATCAACATCCGCATCCCCCTCCTACTCCGCCGCGCGATCACCATGACCCCCGCGATCGCGATCCTCGCCGCCGGCATGAACCCCACCAACGTACTCGTCCTCAGCCAAGTCGTGCTCTCCTTCGGCATCCCGTTCGCGCTCATACCACTCGTCATGCTCACCAGCCGCCGCGACGTCATGGGAACCCACGTCAACCAACGCGCCACCACCATCATCGCCTGGACGATCGTGATCATCATCAGCGCCCTCAACGTCTTCCTGCTCTACCAACAATTCTTCATGAACTAGGCACCACTCCACAGCGCCCCGACAGCCCACCGCGGCGAAACCGGGAGGATTCCAGGCGCCGGGCCAATGCGCCCGATCAGATGGACCCATCCGGAGGGCTCTCTGAGTGACAGGCGGCTCTGCACGAGTGGCCGCGAGCTGACAAGCACGAGGCGTGCTCCTCGAACCCGCTCAAGCTATTGCAGCAGACGCATAGTCGCACTCAGTCTCGCCACGCACCAAGACCAAGAGCCCAACGCCCGCCAGTCCCGTCACTCCCCCTCACCGCCAAAGGCGGCCACGCCGCGAACGGGACGACGCTGCTGCAACTGGTCCGAAGCGGTCACGATATTGCCGCCGATCCCGGCGACGGGCGCTTCCCCAACCGGACAGAGGCAGCCCAGGGGGGCGGCGGGGGCCGAGGCGGCTGGTTTCACCCCGCACCGGTAGCCACAGCCGGCATCGTGAACGGGGTCGGTGATCGGCGTCGATAGTCACGTTCGTACAAATCGGCGGCGAGCACGCCGGCCAGCGGATCGGCCCAACGCCGCTGCTGCTGTGGACGACCGAAGCTGGCAACATCGGTGGACGCCGATCTCGAGCTGCTGGTTCTCGCGGTCGCGTAAGTCGTGCCCGACGACGACGTCGGACTCCGCGACGGTCGGCAGAGTTGTGCGAGTCGTGCGACCGGAGGGTGTCGACCGAAGGGCGAGAAGGCGCTGCGGGCGGCGTCCTTACGGATGCGGGCCCCGGAACCTGATGTCGATCCGGCGAGGGTCCCAGAGGCGACTGGGGCGCCCATCCGCCGTCGTCGCCGGCGCGACGGTAACGGACTCGACGGTGTCGGTGATCAGCCGTCGCCAGGCCGCTAACCGCTTTGCGGGTTCGCGCAGCTTGTCGATGTCGTCAGGACCGATGACATTGCTGTCGCCCCCATCGCCGAGTCGGGTCCGCACGGCGTGCGCGTCGTCGAGGGCCTTGGCCAGTTTCTCCAAGGTCTCCTGGCTCGCGGGCCGGCCTAACAGTCCAAGCTCGCCGAGCTGCCGGATCGTGTTATCGAGATCCGCGTTGGCGCGTTTGATTGCCTCGTCCGCCTCGCGGATCTGCTGCTTGCGCGACGCGCGTCCATGCAGGTCGGCGGTGGCCGAGTACGCCCGGACCGCGTCCAGCACCATCTCCTCGACGTGGTCGGCCTTGACCGCCGCTCGTCGCTGGCACCGGTTCGCGCTCGTGTCGCCGCACCGGTAGCTGCCGGTGTAGCTGTTGATCACCATCCGCGAGGCGCACGTCCCGCAGCGCAGCACACCGAGGCGCGCCAGCAGCCGCTCGGACTCGGCCTGGCGCCCGCGCGAGACCGTCCGCCGCTGCACGCGCTCGAACAGAGCGCGATCCTTGATGATCGGCTCGTGGGCGCGCGTGTTGTGCAGGTCGCCGAAGTGGATCTCGCCGAGATACATTCGCGAGCGCAGCATCGACTCCACCCCGGAGATCGAGCGCTCGATCCCATTCTTGGCCAGCCACGCCTGGATCTCCACCAGCGACGCGCCACGGTCACGGCGCCTGAACGCCTGCACGACGATCCGAGCCTTGGAGCGCTCCACGACCAGCACGCCGTCCTCACCGCGCACGTAGCCCGGCGAAATCCGCGAGTTGGGCAACACACCACGCGCCACCACCCGCTCCCGGGCAGCCGCGACCTTCTCGCCGGTCACCTCGGCGTAATACTGGAACGCCGCACCCATCATGTTGTTGCTCATCCGCGTCGCCGCCGTACCGTTCGTCAGCCTGCCGTGATCGATGGCGTAAATCTCACCGCCCGCCTGCTCGACACGCTCGATCACCTCGAGCTGCACCTTCAGTGAGCGCACCAGACGGTCGAAGTACGCGACGACGATGTGATCGGCCTCGCCGGCCTCCACCATCTCAATCGCCTGCAGCAGCCCCGGCCGCCTGGCGAGCGGAAGCTTGCCGCTCACGTCGATCTCCTCAAACGCATCGACAACACGGTTGCCCTGGTCCTCGCTCCACAGCCTGGCCTTTGCGAGCTGGGCCCTGGGCGAATGGAAGCTCTCCTCGTCGCGGTCCCCCTGCTCACTCACCCGAACGACGACAACATCTCTCGGGCTCGGAGTCTTCGGCATGAGCGGTCCTCTCATCGGCGACACTAACGTCCTTTACCACGCTAAGACCCGACGGGGGAGAAGGCGCGGGCGGTCAAAGCCCGCTACGTCGGCCTGTGCCGCAGCTGCGGCGCGTACACACAGCCTCGGAACGGCAAGGGCGACGCCTACGCGTACTGCAAGGCGTGCCATCCCGGTGCGATCGAGCGGCATTGGACTCGCGAGCGCGTGCTTGGGGCGATGCATGCGTGGCGGGTCCGATACGGCCGGCTGCCGTCCTCTTACGACTGGTCACTCACGCACGCTCGCCGTCGCGGGGGCGGCGCGCTCGAGCGGCTGAGCAAAGGAACGTGGCCGTCGGCTAGCGTCGTGACGCGCACCTGCGGAAGCTGGACGGCGGCACGGGCGGCAGCAGCAGAGCAGATTGCGGAGGCTGGGGATCGGCAGTGCCCATCCCCAGATCGTCCTTCATGACGTGCCCAGCCGACCCTCGCCCGCGATCTTCTGTGCCGATCGCGAGGATTCCGGAAAACACGGCATATACAGCGGGACTCGGGAGCGAAAGCCCAATATCTAGATATCAGAGCAAGCGGCCAGTTGAAACGGAGCGCCCAGGCATGACTACCCAGATCGGCGAGAAGTCCGACCGGCCCCGCCACCGGGTGTGCGCCCCGGCCGCGGTGTCGGACAGGCTGGCCCGGGAACGGCGCGGTGCTCGAGGCGTCAGCTATGCCTAGGCGATCGCGGGATCGTCCGATCGAAGCGGTGCCGCGCCGGCTTCTGACCCGTGCCGAGGCTGCAGCCTCGCTCGGGATGAGCGTCGCGCACTTCGAACGCTTCGTTCAACCGTACGTGAAGGTTGTCCCGTGTGGGCAGTTGCTGCTGATCGAGCCGGGTTCGCTCGATCGTTGGGTGCAGGAGCATGCCCGCTTGGCGAGCGCCGTCGCATGACTCTGGTCGGGCGCGCGAGCCGGTTGCCGAGCTGACTGCGGTCAGCGATCATCCAGACGCCGAGCGGAGCGAAGTCGCTGCCACCCGGGAATGCGTGATGCCCAGCGAGTACCGCAAGACCCGCACCAGTGGCCTGTACGTCCGGCACAGCCGGACGTGCCCCGCCTTCGCCGATGAGGGACGTCGATGTCGGTGCGAGCCGTCCTACCGCACACGTCGATGGATCGACGGCAAACCCCGTTGGAGCCCGGTGTTCAAGGATCGGGGCTCGGCGGTCAGCTGGGACGGGCACGAGGCCAAGGCCGAGCGCGCTGCACGCGCAAGCCGGCGGGCGGGGCCCACGTTCGAAGAGGTAGCGCGGGCATGGTGGGCGCTGGTCGAGGCGGGCACCTATGCGCGGCGTCGCGGACGCAGCAAGAAGCTGTCGGACACGACGATCGCCGACTATCGAGGAGTCCTGTTCGGCGCTGGCGGGACACGCAAGGCCGACGACGGACGGTCGCTGGTATTGCTCGATCGTTGTGGCCGCCGCCAGCTCGCGGCGCTGGACGACGCCTACTGGCAGGCGATCGTGGACGAGCTCGTTCGCGATGGCAGGTCGTACTCGAGGATCGCGACATACCTGGCGGTGATCAGGCACATCTATGCCTACGCGATGCGAGCGAACCTGAGAATCGTCGCGAGCGACCCGACGCGTGAGCTGCAGATGCCGGCGAACGACGGTCAGGTGCGCGAGCGGGTGGCGACCGCTGAGGAGGCGGCCAGGCTGATCGAGGCGCTGCCGGCCGTCGACAGTGCCGGCTCGCTCAGCTGGGAGGCTGTCGTCGAGATCCGTGCCTCGGGCGAGAGCGCGGTCGCCCTGGCGCGCCGCTTCGGCGTCAGCCACGCGCTCGTCGGCAAGGTCCGCCGCGGCGAGCTCTACAAGACGCAGGAGGGGCGGCGTTCGCGCGAGACGGGGGACCGCGCCGGCTGGGCCCTCGCGTTCTACACGGGGATGCGGCGCGGGGAGGTCGCACGGGCGCAATGGCAGCACGTGTTCTGGGAGGCAGACGAGATCATGGTCGCGGGGTCTAAGAGCGACGCGGGGGAGGGGCGACGCGTGCCGATGGTCGGACCGCTGAAGAGGATTCTCCGCGAGGAGTGGATGCGCGTCGGCCGCCCGGCGACGGGGCCGATCGTCACGCGTTCGGTCGCCTCGGGGAAGTGGCAGGCTCGGGCCGACAAGGCGTGGGAGGCGGCGGGGCTGGCGCGGGTGACGCTGCACGAAGCGCGTCACACGTACGCGAGCTTCCTGATGGCGGCCGGCTACAACCTCAAGCAGATCCAGGAGTACCTCGGGCACGCCGACCTCGTCACCACAGGCCGGTACATCAAGAACCTCCCGGTTCCGCGCGGGACGACGGCGCGGGAGAAGCTCGAGGCCTATCTGGCCGCAGAGCTGGGCGACGTCGACCCATAAAATGTGGACAGGAATGTGGACAGGAATGTCAGCGCCGTTGTCGTTCGTACGGGTTCGTAGGACACCGATGCATTCGGCCGCGACGGCAGCAAATCCCGCGAATTCCAGGGATTTGCCTGGCAGCACTGAATGCCGGAGGAGGGACTCGAACCCCCGACACGCGGATTATGATTCCGCTGCTCTAACCGACTGAGCTACTCCGGCGGGAGTGAGCGACTTTATCGGGCCGAGGGGTGCAGCAGAGGGACGAGCGAGGTCCATCCCGTGCGCAGGACCTCAACCAGTGAGGGAGGCGTGATGACGGCCGCCGACCCGCGCGCGGGCCGTCGGCTGCAGGCAACGTAGCCGCCGGCGCTCCAGCTGAGGAGCCCGACTCCGAACACGAGGTGCGGCTCGCCGCCGTGGAGCACGAACGCGCCGTCGGGAAGCTCGGAGAACGGCGCCTCGTGGAGCCGGCGCTCGCCGGAGCCCGGCAGGACCCGCTCGCCGTGCAACTGGGCGTCGATCGCGTCGGCTCCGTGCTGTCCCGGGTGAAGGTCGGCCCAGGTCGCCGTGAAGCGGTTGTAGTCCGCGCGCCGGCAGAGGGCGCACGGACGGTGGCCGGCGGCGAACGCGGTCGCCTCGTCGAGGAAGAAGAGCTCGGTGAACCGGCCGGGCTGCAACAGGGGGCTCCGGCGCCAGCCCCGGAACTGAAGCTGGCACGCGATCCAGCGCGTGCACCCCCATCGCCGGCGGATCCGGCCGTCGGCGTCATGCATGCAGCCGCGGTTGCCGTAGACGAGACCGCGCTCCGGGGTGGCCACCAGGTCGCCCAGCGGGGTGACCCGGTTCTGCAACGGCGAGCACGTCGAACGCGAGGTCATCGGACGAGCTCTCGTTTGAGGACCTTGCCGAGCGCGTTGCGAGGCAGGCTGTCGACGAAGTGAATCGCCCGTGGCCGCTTGAACCGCGCGAGCCGTTCGGCGGCGAACTGGAGCAGTGCACCCTCCGTGGGCCGATTGGCGGCCGGGACGATGAACGCCGTGACGAGCTCACCCCATTCTTCCGACGGCGACCCGACGACGGCGACCTCGGCGACGCCGTCGTGGGAGAGAAGCACGTCCTCGACCTCGCGCGGATAGACGTTGAGCCCGCCGGTGATGATGAGCTCCTTCGAGCGCCCGAGGATCCGAAGGTACCCGTCGGGGTCAAACGAGCCCAGGTCTCCGGTGCGAAACCATCCGTCAGTGAAGCTCTCGGCGGTCGCGTCGGGCCGCTCCCAATAGCCGGCGAAGACGTTCGGTCCCCGCAGCAGGATCTCGCCCTCGTCGCCGGCCGAGAGTCTCAACTCGACGCCGGGCAGTGGAAAGCCGACGCGCCCGGGCCGGCGCTCTCCGTCGTAGGGGTTGGAGACGTTCATCAGCGTCTCGGTCATGCCGTAGCGCTCGAGCACCTGCTGGCGGCCGCGCTCGCCGAGCACGCGGTGAAGCGCGGCCGGCAGTGGGGCCGACCCGGAAACGCACAGGCGAAGCTTCGCGAGCTCGCCGACGCGCGGTGAGCGGGCGAAGCGGTGATACATGGTCGGGACGCCGAAGAACAGGGTCGCGTCGTGGGCGCCGGCCGCGTCGAGCACGGCGTCGACGTCGAAGCGGGGGAGGAGCACCGCTGAGGCGCCGGCGAGGAGCGTGCCGTGCAGCCCGACGCACAACCCATGGACGTGGAACAGCGGCAGCGCGAGCACGAGACGGTCGGACGGGCTCCACCGCCACGCGATGGCGACAGATTCAGTGCCCGCGAGAAGATTGGCGTGTGAGAGCACGGCGCCCTTGGGAGCACCTGTCGTCCCCGACGTGTATCCGATCAGCGCCGGCGCCTCGGGCAGCGCCGCGTCGAGTTGCCCAGGCTCGCGGTCGGGCAGATCGACGTCGGGTGTGAGCATCACGATCCCCGGTTCGGCGGCCTTCGAGACCCAGCGCGCGCGGTCGGGATCATCGAGGAGCGCCGCCCGGGGACGGGCATCCCTCACGACGTGGGCGAGCTCGCGCTCGCGGTAGGCCGTGTTGGCGGGGACGACGACGATCCCCGAGCGCAGCGCGGCCACGTGGGCGAGCACGAGCCCCAGCGAGGACTCGGCGCTGAACAGCATCCGGTCCCCGGGCTCGAGCCCAGCGCCTTCCAACCGACCCGCCAGCCGTCGCGTCTCCTGCTCGAGCTGCTCCGCCGAGACCCAGCCGCGGTCGAGGTCGAACAACGCCGGCCACGATGGCGCGCTCGCCCAGATCCGCCTCCACGCGGCGGGAAGGCTTCTTTTCGCGGTCAAGTCCACGTCGTCCGCCCGCACTCCCGCGGGCAGATGGCGCTCCCAGGACGGGGCGATCATCGGCTTCACCCTACGCAAACGTCCGTAGGATCAGCCCCGTGAGAATGCTGCTCGCGGTTCCGAACGTCTCCGAGGGCCGCGATGCCGCTGCGATCGAGGCGATCGGGGCGGCGTTCGATGCTCGGCTGCTGGACGTCCATTCCGATCCCGATCACCACCGCACCGTCTTCACCGTGGCCGGCCGCCCGGGCGTGCTGGCGCCGGCGGTGCGCGACGGCGCGCTGGCCGCGATCGACCGGATCGACCTCGCCGGCCACGTGGGCCTGCACCCGCGTGTCGGGGCGGTGGATGTGGCGCCGATCGTCTACCTGGACGAGGCCGACCGCGGAGCGGCGTGCGCGGAGGCGCTGGTGCTCGCCGACATGCTCGGCGCCGCGGGAGTGCCCGTGTTCCTGTACGGGATCCTGGCGGCCGGTCGGACTCGCGCCGAGCTGCGACGCGGAGGCCCGTCGGCGCTCGCGGCGCGGCTGGCAAGCGGCGAGCTCAAGCCCGACTTCGGGCCGACCGTGCTTCACGGCACGGCCGGCGCGGTGCTCGTCTCGGCTCGGCCGCCGCTGATCGCGTTCAACGTCGAGCTGGCCGCCCCGGCTACCGTCGATGACGCCAAAGCGATCGCCGCGCGCATCCGCGAAGGCGGCACGGAGGGGCTGATCGGCGTGCGCGCGATCGGGCTGTGGCTCGGTGGACGCGCCGTCGCGCAGGTCTCGATGAACATCGAGGACCACCGATCGGTCAGGTTGGCGGACGTCGTCGCCGCGATCGAGTCGCACGCGCCGGTGGCCGAAGCGGAGCTCGTCGGGCTGGCGCCGCGACACGCCTTCGACGGCTTCCCGGCGGACCTCCCTGTGCGCAACAAACGGCTGATCGAGGACGCACTCGATGCCAACGGGTTCTCCGCAGACTAAAGTCTCATTGACAATGGCCCAGACCAAGCGCAAACGGCGATCGAAGCACCGCGGCAATGCCGCCGGCACGGTCGAGGCGCGGGGTCGCACTGGGCGCCCGCCGTCGGCGGAAGAGAAGAAGAAGCAGTCACGTGCCGAGGCACGCGAGAAGCGACTGAACAGGCCGCCGACCTGGCGCTCCGCATCGATCCGGGGGGCGCTCGCGGCCGTCGTCATATTCGCCTTCTTGCTGCTTACCACCCGAAACCAGAGCGTCGTTGCGGTATTACTGCTCGCGCTCGTAGCCCTCGTCATCTACATCCCCGCTGGCTATTACCTCGAGCTCTACCTCTACCGCCGCCGACAGCGCAGGAGGCTCTCGGGCCGATGATCGACGTGCGGATGTTCACGGTCGGGCCGGTCCAGGAGAACTGCTTCATCGTCCGCGCGAAGGACAGCGACCGGGCCGTGATCGTGGATCCCGGCGAGGAGGCCGACCGTCTCATCGGGGCCCTGGACGCGATCGGCATCAAGACGGTCGAGGCGATACTCGTCACGCACACCCACTTCGACCACGTCGGCGCGGTCGCGCCCTTGGCGGCAGCGACCGGGGCACCGGTGTACTGCCCCGAGCTGGAAACCAACGTGCTCGCCAACATCATGGACTACGTGCCATGGCCGGGGTTCGGGCCGTTCGAGAGCTATGACGCCGACCACACGGTGAGCGGCGGTGAGCAGCTCGAGCTCGCAACTCTAACCCTCGACGTGATCTTTACCCCTGGGCATAGTCCCGGCCACGTCACATACGCGATCAAGGACGAGAACGCCCTGTTCTCGGGCGATGTTCTGTTCCAGGGCTCGGTGGGGCGCGTCGACCTTCCGGGCGGCGACTGGCCGACGCTGCTCGCGTCGATCGAGACGCTGGTCGATGCCTTCCCGCCCGAGACCCAGGTCTATCCGGGACACATGGGGCTGACGACGCTCGGCCGCGAGCGCGCCACGAATCCGTTCCTGCGCGAGCTCGCCGCGAAGTGAGCGCGCTCGATAGCGCAGCGAACCGGTGATCCAGGCCCCCAAGGGCACATTCGATGTGCTGCCCGAGGAAGCTGCTCGCCGGGAGCAAATCGAGGCCCAGATCCGAAGGATCCTCGGGGCCGCCGGGTACGGCCGGATCGAGACGCCGGCGTTCGAGGCGACCGAGCTGTTCACCCGCGGCGTCGGCGAGGCGACCGACATCGTCCAGAAGGAGATGTACACGTTCGACGACGGCGGCGGGCGCTCGCTGACGCTCCGCCCCGAGGGAACCGCCCCGGTCTGCCGCGCCTACATCGAGCACGGGATGCACAAGCTGCCGCAGCCGGTCAAGCTCTGGTACCTGTCGAGCTTCTTCCGCGCGGAGACGCCGCAGCGGGGGCGCTACCGAGAGTTCTGGCAGGTCGGGGCCGAGGCGATCGGTTCGCCGACACCGGAGACCGACGCCGAGCTGATCGTTCTCCTCGCCGACCTGCTCGACGCACTCGGGGTCCGGGGACTGACGCTCAAGCTCTCGAGCCTCGGCAACCCCGAGACCCGCGCCGAATACCGCGAGGAGCTGAAGGCGTTCCTGCGCGCGCACAAGTCAGGCCTCTCGCCCGAGGTCGTCGCCCGCATCGATCTGAACCCGATGCGAGCGTTCGACGCCACCGACCGCACGACGCGCGAGACGATGAAGGGGGCACCCAAGCTCCTCGACCGGCTCGCGCCGGAGGACGCGGAGCACTTCGCGGAGGTGCGCTCGCTGCTCGACGGCGCCGGTATCCGCTACGAGCTCGACCCGACGCTCGTCCGCGGCCTCGACTATTACACGCGGACGCTGTTCGAGTTCACCAGCGAAGCGCTGGGGGCGCAGTCCGCCGTTGGCGGCGGCGGCCGCTACGACCGACTGATCGAGCAGCTGGACGGTCCGCCGACGCCGGCGTCTGGGTGGGCGGCCGGGATCGAGCGGATCATGCTGGCCAGCGAACAGCACGCGCCGGCGCCCGAGCTCGTCGACCTGTTCGTGGCCCTGCCCGGACGCGAGGGTGTGAAGAGCGCGTTCGAGCTGACCAACCAGGCGCGCCGTGCCGGCCTGCAGGCCCAGCTCGAACTCACGGGACGCTCGCTCAAGGGTCAGCTCAGGCACGCCGACCGACTCGGGGCGCGCTACGTCGCGATCGTCGGCGAGAACGGTCAGGCAAGCCTCAAGAACATGCAGTCAGGCGAGCAACTCGAGACCGAGTTGCAGAACGTGATCCCCACGATCCTCCGGAGTAGCGGTCTGTGAAGCACGCGCCGCGGCCTAACGAGTATCGCGACACGTGGTGCGGTCAGCTGACGGCCGAGCGGGCGAGCACGCAGGCGCGCGTCGCGGGCTGGGTCCACCGGCGCCGCGATCACGGTGGCCTGATCTTCATCGATCTGCGGGATCGGTCGGGGATCGTCCAGCTCGTGTTCCATCCCGAGACCGCGCCCGCGGCGCACGAGACCGCTCACCGGCTGCGCTCCGAGGACGTGATCACGGCGTTCGGCACCGTCTCTCGCCGCGACACCGAGAACATCAACCCGAACCTCACGACCGGCGAGGTCGAGCTCGCGGTGGACTCGGCGACGCTGCTCGCCGACGCCGACACCCCGCCGTTCCCGCTCGAGGACGATGTGGCGGTCGACGAGAGCCTGCGCCTCAAGTACCGCGCGCTCGATTTGCGGCGGCCGTCGATGCAGAGTCACCTCGCGTTGCGCCATCGCGTGATCTCGACGATGCGCGAGGTCCTGAACGAACGCGACTTTCTCGAGGTCGAGACCCCATACATGACCCGCTCCACTCCGGAGGGGGCCCGCGACTACCTCGTTCCCGCGCGCGTGCAGCCGGGCTCCTTCTATGCGCTGCCGCAGTCCCCGCAGCTGTTCAAGCAGCTGCTGATGGTCGGCGGACTGGAGCGCTACTACCAGATCGCTCGGTGCTTCCGCGACGAGGACACGCGCGCGGACCGCCAGCCCGAGTTCACCCAGCTCGATCTGGAGATGGCGTTCGTCGACGAGGACGACGTGATCGAGTGCATGGAGGCCGTGATGGGCGCCGTGTTCGAGCGCGAGGGGTTCGAGGTCGCATCGCCGCCGTGGCCGCGAATGACGTTCGCCGAGGCCGTCTCCCGTTACGGAATCGATCGTCCGGACACGCGTTTTGGACTGGAGCTGCGCGACCTGGGGGAGGCGGTCGCGGGCTCGGGGTTCAAGGTCTTCACGGGGGCGATCGCGTCCGGGGGCGTGGTCAGAGGGATAAACGCCGGCAACCGGGAGCTGCCGCGCTCCGAGCTCGATGCGCTCACCGATCTGGCCAAGCGACACGGAGCCAAGGGCCTCGTTTGGGCGTTCGTCCAGACCGATGAGCCCGGCTGGCGCTCCCCGATCGCCAAGTTCCTGACCCCGGTCGAGATCGCGGCGGTCAACGCCCGGCTCGAGGCGACGCCCGGGGACCTGCTGCTGATCGTCGCCGATGAGACCACCACCGCGGGCCAGGCGCTCAGCGCGTTGCGAATGGAGCTCGCCCACCGGTTCGGTCTGATCCCGGCAGGGCGGCACGACATCCTCTGGGTCGTCGAGTTTCCCGCCTTCTTCTGGGACAAGGAAGCGAAGCGCTGGGATGCCGCCCACCATCCGTTCACGGCGCCAACCGGCGATCTCGATGACCCCGGCGGGCTCACCTCCCGCGCGTACGACCTCGTCCTCGACGGCTCGGAGATCGGCGGCGGGTCGATCCGTATCCACGAGCTCGAGGTCCAGCAGCGTGTGTTGGCGCTGCTTGGGATCGGCCCAGACGAGGCCCACGCGCGGTTCGGCTTCCTGCTCGACGCCCTTCGCTACGGCGCTCCACCGCTCGGGGGGATCGCGATGGGGATCGATCGGATCGTGGCCCAGATCGCCGGGACGGAATCGATCCGCGACGTGATCGCGTTCCCGAAGGCCGCCAGCGGGGCCGATCCGCTCACCGGCGCCCCCGCTCCGGTCGACCCGGCGCAGCTCCGAGAGCTGGGGCTGCGGCTCGGCGTCTGAGGGCCGCCTCGGTAAACGGCGCCGGGGAAGGGCAGGGAGCGGGCGCGATCGCATCCGTTCAGAACCTGCACAGCACGACAATCTCGGCTCAGATGGCGAGGCCTGTCGAGCTATGCATGAAGAGCATGCGTAATACGACAGGGCTCGGCTCTGGCGCCGGTGTTGACGTGTTATGCAGGTTTCCCGTGACGTCGTGTTATGCAGGTTTCCCGTGACGTGACACTCTCGCCACAACGTCGCGGGTTTGGGCGCAGGCGGAGCCCAAACCACGGGATCAGGCGACCCGCAAACAAACCCTCACCCACCCCCTCTGCCTGCCGCCGTTCACCGAGCCGACCGCCCGCCACCAGCCGCGAGGGCGCACAGCGCCACCGGGCCGAGAGTCGAGAGACCCGACCCGCACCAGAGTCGAAGCCAGGTGGCCAGACACCGTCCAGACATCGGTCGAAAGTGCTCATGTTCGGGCGTGGCGCTGCCGAAGATGCGACTGATGGACAACGTCTCGCGCCCGCTGATCGCCGTTCTCGCGGCAACCGTCGCACTATTCGCGCTGTACTTCGTCGCGCTACGAGGCTCGCCGAAGAGCGCGACCTCCGCCGGCACGAGCTCGCAGAGCCTCAAGGGCTACCAGTCAGACATCTCGGGCGCGCAGCACGCCGTCGCGGTCTCGGGTGCCAATGACGCCGCGAGCGGCGGCGGGAGCGACGGCGCTAAGACGCAGCCGCCGCACACGGGCCTCGTCGCCCACAGCTCTGGGGCCACGACGGCCGCGAAGAGCTCGGGCAGCGCCTCGGCCCACTCCACCGCGACGAGCGCGAGCGCCACGAACGGCAAGGCCGGGGCGAAGGTAACCGTGACCGTCGCCCACGCCTCGTCGGCGGCCCAGCACCGCGTGAACGTCGTCACCGCGGCGCTCGCGAGCAAGAAGGTGCTCGCGCTGCTCTTCTACAACCCGGCGGCCGCGGATGACAGGGCCGTCAAGCAGGAGCTCGCGTCGGTCCCGACGCGCAAGCACTCGGTCGTCAAGCTCGCTGTCCCGATCAGCGAGCTCGCGCGCTATCAGGTCGTCACCACGCAGGTGCCGGTCAGCCAGTCGCCGACGCTGGTCGTGATCGACCGCGGCCAACAGGCGACGACGATCGTTGGATACGCGTCCGGCTACGAGATCGCCCAGCGCGTCGACGACGCCCTCGCGGCCAAGTAGCAGCACCGTCGGCGTCACTATCCTCGCGCGGGTGGACCCCGTTGCATTCGAGCACCATCTGACCTCGCCGCAGGGCCTCGGCCACGTCCCAGCGAAAGATTTCACGCTGACCGTCGACGGCGGTGCTTGCTGTGACTCGATCCGGTTCTCGCTGGGCTTTCGGGACGGTGGACTGCTGGACGCGGGGTTCGACGCCCATGGATGTGGTGCCGCGACCGCCGCGGGCAGCGCGGCGGTGACGCTCGTGCGCGGGGCAACGGTGCTCGACGCGGCGCGAATCGGGGCGCGCGACATCGCGGAGGAGCTCGGCGGACTCAGCCCCGGCAAGCTGCACGCGGCCGACCTCGCTGCGGACGCCCTCGCGCGAGCGCTCGGCGCCGTCGCCCGGGAGGGCGCCGTACTCGCCCGTCCGCCCTCGGGCTCGCGGACCCTGGTGGCGATGAGCGGGGGCGTCGACAGCGCCGTGGCCGCGTTCCGCTGCGCGCATCGTGGAGAGACCGTGGCGGTCACGCTCGAGCTGTGGGCCGATGCGGAGAATGACGGTGAGCGCAGCTGCTGCTCGTCGTCCGCGGTCGCCCAGGCGCGCGCGCTCGCGCACTCGATGGGGCTCGCGCACTTCACGCTCGACCTGCGCCGCGAGTTTCACGACGGCGTCGTCGAGCCGTTCATCGCCGGCTTCGCCGAAGGCGAGACGCCCAACCCGTGCATCGGCTGCAACGGCCACGTCCGCCTCGATGCGATGCTCGAGTTCGCCGAGCACCTCGGCGCTGACGCCCTCGCCACCGGGCACTACGCGCGGATCGCCGAGGAGCAGGACCCAGCCGGACCGCTCCTGCGCGTCGCCGTCGATCGCGCAAAGGATCAGACGTACATGCTCTCCGCGCTTGCCCCCGGCTCGCTCCGTCGGCTCCGCTTCCCGCTCGGAGAGCTGACCAAGCCGCAGGTCAGGCAGATCGCCGCCGAGGCGGGGCTGTCCGTGGCCGACAAGGCGGACTCCCAGGATCTGTGCTTCCTCGCCGGGACGACCCGGGCCCGGTTCCTCGCCCGTCACGGCGGGCTGCGCGGCCGGCCGGGGACGATCGCCGATTCCACCGGCAGGGTGCTCGGCCACCACAACGGACACGAACGGTTCACGGTCGGCCAGCGACGCGGCCTCGGAGTGAACGCAAACAAGCCGATGTACGTGCTCGATAAGGACCCGGTGAGCAATCGCGTGATCGTCGGCCCGCGCAGTGCACTGCACACGACGACGGTCACCATCCGCTCGGCTCGGCTCCACCGCGCGGGGTCGCGCGTCAATCGCGTCAAGCTTCGGTATCGCTCGAAGCCTCTCCGCGCTGCGCTCCTCAGCGATCCCGAGCCGGGGCGCCACGCGTCGCTGACGATCGAGCTCGCCGACGGTGTCGACGGGGTCGCGCCGGGCCAGCTGGCGTGCCTGATGGATGGGGAGCTCGTGGTCGGCTGGGGGACGATCGCCCGGACCCAGCAGCCGACCGATCCTCTTCAGGGCGCGAATCTTTAGATTCAGGGAATGAAATCCAGGGGCCGCACCGTCGCGGTCGCGGTTCTGCTGCTGCTGGTACTAACCGCGATCTCGGTCGCGGTTGGAACGGCCCGGCGGCAGGCGCGGCCGGCGCCATCGACGCACCTGCCGGCGCTGTCCCCGGAACTGGCGCCGAGCAGCGTTGCGCGCGTCGCGCTCACCGGCCGCCGCGCCAGGATGGTCGTCTGGGCACACGGATCGTGGTGCTGGTTCGGTGACCCCCGAGCCGTCTTCGTCGGCGGGAAGCGAGACGAGACGTTCGTCGGCTGGATCGGCTGGCACGGCCAGATCACGGTCGGCGAATACGTCGGCCGGACCGGGAAGTTGTCCTCGCGTGTGATCGGGAGTCAGGCGGCTGACGACCACGGAGATCCGTCGATCCTGGTGGAGCCCGATGGGCAGCTGACGGTGTTCTGGTCCGGCCACAGCGGGCCGAAGATGAATTACCGGACGACGTTGCGGCCCTACGACATCAGCCGGTGGGGCCCGATCCACCACGTTCGCTCGCAGCTGGATGGCCCGAAGGGCTTCACGTACCCCAACCCAGTGATCCTCAGCGGCGAGCACGACAAGCTGTACCTGTTCTGGCGGGGCGCCGACTGGAGCCAGGACTTCGCGACGCGCACGATCGGCGGCCAGTGGAGCCCGGCCCGTCGGCTGATCGCCGTCCCGCACGAGCGCCCGTACGTGAAGGTCGCTTCCAACGGAACCAACACGATCGCGCTGGCGTTCACGAACGGCCACCCCCGCGGCGCCGTGACCAACATCTACTACGCCGCGTACCGCGACGGCTCGCTGTGGACCGCCGGCGGACTGCGGATCGCGAGCGTCGACGACGGTCCAATTTCCCCTCAGCAAGCCGATCTCGTGTACGACGCCGACAAGACCGGCGTGCGGTCATGGGTCTGGGACGTGGCGCTCGATTCGGCCGGACGGCCGGTGATCGTGTACGCGACCTTCCCGTCCCCGTCGCGTCATGTCTACTGGTACGCGACGTGGGACGGGCGGCGGTGGATCTCGCACCGGATGACCGTCGGCGGTCCCACGATCAGCCCGCGCACGATCGAGAAGCAGTACTCGGGCGGGCTCACGCTGGACCACGCCGATCCTTCGATCGTCTACCTGTCGAGGAAGGTCGGTCGGTGGTTCGAGATCGAGCGCTGGACCACGAACGACGGCGGCTACCACTGGCGCTACTCGACCGTCGTGCGAACCCGCGGATCCGACAACGTGCGGCCCGTGGTACCGCGCGGGTCGCCGGGCGGGCCGATCGACGTGCTGTGGCTCCACGGTCAGTACAACGGCTACCGCGACTACCGGACGTCGATCGCGTTTCTGAAGCGAATCGGCTGCCTACACTGCTTGGACGATGACGTCCGATGAGATCCGCAAGACCTATCTCGAGTTCTTCGAGGAGCGCGATCACAAGCGCCTCCCGTCCGCTTCGCTGATTCCCGCCGAGCACGACCCCTCGGCGCTGTTCACGATCGCGGGGATGCACCCCCTGAAGCCGTACTTCGCCGGCACCGAGCGACCTCCGCACCCTCGGGTCACGACGTGCCAGACGACGTTCCGCACCGCCGACATCGAGATCATCGGCACCACGAGCCGCCACCTGACGTTCTTCGAGATGCTCGGCAACTTCTCGTTTGGCGACTACTTCAAGCGCGAGGCCGTCCGCTACGCGTGGGACTTGTCCCGCGAGGGCTTCGGCCTTCGCGAGCAGGACATCTGGATCACGGTCTTCGGGGGCGATGACGAACTCGGTCTCGGCCCCGACGAGGACGCGATCGAGGCCTGGCTCGCGGTGGGCGTCCCGCGGGAGCGGATCGTCGAGTGCTCGCGTTCGGAGAACTTCTGGCAGGTCGGACCGACCGGGCCGTGCGGGCCCTGCTCGGAGCTGTACCTCGACCGCGGCGTCGAGCACGGCAAGCCCGACGATCTGCCCGGCGGAGAGAACGAGCGGTTCCTCGAGTACTGGAACCTCGTGTTCATGCAGCTCGACCAGAACCCGGTGAACGTGGTCACCCCGCTCCCGGCGAAGAACATCGATACCGGCCTCGGCCTGAACCGGATGGCGTCGATCCTCCAGAACAAGCCCTCGGTGTTCGAGACCGACCAGTTCGCCCCGCTGATCTCGCTCGGGGAAGAGCTCTCGGGCCGCCGCTACGGCGAGGAGTTCGACACGGATCGCGCGCTCAGGATCCTCGCCGACCACGCTCGCGCGATGACGTTCCTCATCGCCGACGGCGTCGTCCCCTCGAACGAGGAGCGCGGTTACGTGCTGCGGCGGATCATGCGCCGCGCGATCCGGGAGGGCCGGGCGCTCGGGCTCGACCCCGGCTTTCTGATCGGCTACGCCGGGATCGTCACCGAGCTGATGGGGTCCGAGTATCGGGCGCTTCAAGAGCACGCCGACAGCGTGCGCAAGTGGCTCGAGTCCGAGGAGGAGAGCTTCGGCCGGACACTCGAGCAGGGGAGCAGGCTGCTCGACGAGCTGATCGCCCGCGCCAATGAGTCCGGCGAGGAGGGCATCAGCGGTGAGGATGCGTTCCGCCTGCACGACACGTATGGCTTCCCGATCGACCTTACGCTCGAGATCGTCGCCGAGCACGGACTCGGGGTTGACGAGGCGGGCTTCGAGGCGTTCATGAACGAGCAGCGCGAGCGTGGCCGGGTGAGCGCCGGCCGAGATCGCGGCCACGAGGCTCTGCGGGAGCGGGCCGTGGCGTTCGCCGGCGCAGCCGGGTTCGCCACCGACTTCGTCGGCTACGAGACGACCGATCGCGAGACGACCGTCGGGGCGCTCGAGAGCGACGATGGCCGTGTGCTCGTGAAGCTGGTCGAATCGCCGTTCTACGCGACCGGCGGTGGACAGGTGGCGGACTCCGGGTATGTGGAGTGCGAGGACGGTGACTGTCTGGCGCGGGTCGACGACGTGTTGCGCCTTGGCGACGACCAGGTTGTGGCGCTCGTGTCCGAGCGCGGGACGCTCGAACCGGGCGAGCGGGTGCACGCCCACGTCGACCGCGCCACCCGCCACG
Source organism: uncultured Solirubrobacterales bacterium (assembly GCA_963810015.1). Taxonomy (GTDB): domain Bacteria; phylum Actinomycetota; class Thermoleophilia; order Solirubrobacterales; family Solirubrobacteraceae; genus Palsa-465. The sequence continues at coordinate 836,728 of CAWEMC010000013.1, read as the reverse complement.
CCACGGAGTGCAACCACACCGCGACCCACCTCCTGCACGCCGCGCTCAGGCAGCTGCTCGGCACCCACGTCCACCAGGCCGGCTCCTACGTAGGCCCGGACAAGCTCCGGTTCGACTTCACCCACGGCAGCGCGCTGTCTCGCGAGGAGTTGCGTGCGATCGAGGACCAGGTGAACGCGTGGATCCTGGAGAGCCAGCCCGTGCGCGCGCTGACGACGACGCTCGACGAAGCCAAGCGTCTCGGTGCGATGGCGCTGTTCGGCGAGAAGTACGGCGACGTCGTGCGGATGGTCGAAGTCGGGGACGGATCGTTCTCGCGCGAGCTGTGCGGCGGAACCCACGTCCGCTCGACCGCCGAGGTCGGGCTCTTCAAGCTCACCGGCGAGAGCTCGAGCGCCGCGAACGTCAGGCGGATCGAAGCGCTGACCGGCCCCGTGGCGGTCGAGTTGATGCGCGGCCACGACGCGTTGCTGACGAGCGCGGCATCGTCGTTGCGGGTCCCCCCGGAAACCGTCCCAGAAGCCGTCGACGAGCTCCGCGGACGCGTCCGCGAGCTCGAGCGCGCCGCGCGCGCGGGCTCTGCCGGCAACGGCGCCATCGACATCGAGCGCCTCGCATCGGGCGCGGCCGAGCTCGACGGCGCCCGTGTCCTGGCCACCACGCTCGAAGGCGTGGACGGCAAGGCCCTGCTCGAGATCGCCGACCGGCTGAGGGCGAAGCTCGGCGACGCCGCGATCGTCCTCGGCAGCGCCGCGGAGGGCCGCGTCGACCTGATCGCCAGCGTGGCGCCGTCGCTGGTCGCTCGTGGCGTTCGCGCCGACGAGATCGTGAAGCTCGCGGCCGAGGAGGTCGGCGGAGGCGGCGGTGGCCGCGACACGCTGGCGCGCGCGGGAGGGCGCGACGCGGCCAAGCTTCCGGACGCGATCGAGGTGGCGCAAAGAGCGATCGAGGCGGCCCTCACTCGATAAGGTCATGCGGGTGCTCGCGCTCGACTACGGCAGCGCGCGGTGTGGCTGCGCGGTGAGCGATCCGACCGGCGTGCTCGCGACCCCGATCGAGCCAGTGCTGCTGCCTCGATCCCGTCGCGGCCTCGGACGTCTGCGAGCGCTCGTGGCTGAGCTCGACGTGGGCCGCGTGGTGGTCGGACTACCGCTGTCGCTCTCGGGAGCAGACACCGCTCAGACGGCCGAGACGCGCGAGTTTGCGACCGCGCTCGAGCGCCGGCTACCGGTCCCCGTCGAGCTTTATGACGAGCGGTTCACGACCCGGCTGGCGGAGCGGACCGGCGGCCAGGCGAGCGAGGATTCGCGCGCCGCGGCTCATCTGCTCGAGGGATGGCTGGCGGCGCGCGATCGGTCCTCGGAAGCAGCGACGTGAGCGACTCGGCCGAGCGCACCGAGGAGGAGCGCGAGGCCGCGCGCCTCGAACGAGAGCGCCGGCGCGCCGAGCGGGAGGGGGCCGGGCCGGTGGCCTCCCAGGAGCAGCCCGGGGAAGACGAAGAGATTGAAGAGGAAGTGCAGGACGCGGAGCTCGACTACGAGGACGACGACGACGAGCTACCGGCCGGGACCAAGCGGATCTCCCGGCTACAGCGCCAGCGCATCGCCGACACCTCCGGGCGCCCAGTTCGCTCCGCCAAGCCCGCCAAGGCACGGAGCACCCCCAAGCGCCGGCACTCATGGGGGCTGCGAGTGCTCTCCGTGCTGGCGTTGCTGCTGGCGGGAGGGGTGATCTGGTTCCTCGTCGAGCTGCTGCAGCCGTTCCACGGCGCGGGCCACGGCAGCGTGACGGTCACGATCCCCGCGCACTCGACTTCGAGCCAGGTCGGCGATCTGCTCGAGCGGGAAGGGGTGATCTCCTCGAGCTTCTTTTTCGACGCCCGGGCCACGCTCGCCGGAGATCGCAGCGACCTTCGTGCCGGCACCTACCAGCTGAAGCTCGACATGCCCTACAGCGGCGTGCTCACCGAGTTGACGACCCCGCCGAAGGCGGCGAAGGTCAGCAACCTGACGATCATCGAAGGCGACACCCGCGCGAAGATCGCAGCGCTCCTGCGCTCCCAGCACATCCGCGGCAACTACCTGGCCGCCACCCGCCGTTCCCCGCAGATCAACCTGCGGGCATTCGGCGCCCCGCGATCGCTGCCCTCACTGGAGGGATTCCTGTTCCCCTCGACCTATCAGCTGCGCGATCCCATTGATATCGACGCTCTAATTGCCGACCAGCTGCACACCTTCAAGCAGCGGTTCGCCACCGTGAACCTTGGGTACGCCCGGAGCAAGCATCTGACACCGTTCGACGTGCTGACGATCGCGTCGATGGTCCAGGGCGAGGCCCAGACATTCCACGACATGCCGCTGATCGCGTCGGTCATCTACAACCGCCTGCGCGACGGGATGCTGCTCGGGATCGACGCCACGACCCGCTACGCCACCGGCAACTTCACGACCCCGCTGACGGAGTCACAGCTGCACTCGCGGTCTCCGTACAACACGAGAGTCCATCCGGGGCTCCCGCTCGGGCCGATCAACAATCCGGGAATGGCGGCGATCCAGGCGGCGGCGCACCCGGCGCACACCAGATACCTGTATTTCGTGGCCAAGGTCTGCGGCAACGGCGCGTCGGCGTTCGCCTCGAACTTCGGACAGTTCCAGAAATTGGAACAGGCTTACCAGTCGGCGCGAGCGGCGCGCGGCGGCAAGTCCCCGACGCACTGCTGAGAAGTTGCGCGAGGCCGAGCGCACCCGTCTCGGCGTTCTCGGCTGGCCGGTTACCCACAGCCGCTCGCCGGCTATGCACAACGCCGCACTCGAGGCAGCCGGCCTGACCGGGTGGCACTACCAGCTGCTGCCGGTCGTGCCTGAACTGTTCGAGGAAACCGTGAAGGCGTTGCCAGCGGCGGGCTTCCGGGGCGCGAACGTGACGATCCCCCACAAGGAGCGGGCGCTACTGCTCGCGGATCAGGCGACGGACAGAGCCCGGTCGATCGGCGCCGCCAACACGCTGGTGTTCGACGAGCGCGGAGCGATTCACGCCGACAACACCGACGCGCCGGCGCTGATTGCATCGCTGCCGTTCAGCGCGGACGGAGTCACCGCGCTCGTGCTCGGCGCCGGCGGGAGCGCACGGGCGGCCGCGTGGGCGCTGCTCGATGCCGGCGCCAGCGAAGTACGGGTATGGAATCGCACCCGGGAGCGCGCCCGAAGGCTGGCGCAGGAGCTCGGAGCTGTCGCGGTGGACCACCCCGGGCCGGCCGATCTGCTCGTCCACTGTACGCCGGCGGGACTCGACGGAAAGAGCAGTGTTTTCAAGGACATTCCGCTCCGGGCCGATGACATAAGTCGGTACCGATGCGTGGTTGATCTCGTCTACACAGCTACCGAGACGGACCTCGTGCAAGCGGCGCGCGCGCGGTTGGTCGCCACCGTCGATGGGCTCGAGTTGCTCGTCGGCCAAGGCGCCCTGAGCTTCGAGCGCTTCACGGGAATCGCGGCGCCCGCCGCGACGATGCGGGCTGCCGCCAGGAGGCCCGAGTGACCGAACAAGCTCCACGCCTGCACGCAGTTGAAGAGTCATTCGACGAACCGGACGCTCCGATGATCGCCGGCCTCACGCCGCCGAAGCGGAGGGGCGGATCCGGCCGATTCGTCACCGACGTCCTCATCGATCTCGGGTTCGCCGACAAGACGCGCATAAAGCGGGCGATTGAGGAGGCGAAGGCGCGCGGGATGCCGCCGGAGCGGCTGATGGTCGAGGAGTCGATGATCAGCCAGGAGCAGCTCTCGCGCGCGATGGCCGAGCGATATGGCCTGGACCATCTCGACCTCGGCATCTTCAAGGTCGACATGAGCGCCGCCAACCTGCTGAGCGCGACCGCTGCCAAACGTTATGGCGCTGTCCCGGTGACGTACCTGGACGACAGGACACTGCTGGTGGCGATGTCCGATCCCGCCAACGTGCTGGCGGTCGACGACATCGCGCTGCTGACTCGACTTGACGTCAAGCCCGCCGTCGCCTCGGTCGACGACATTACCTCGCTCATCGCGCGGATGAACCGCTTCGAGGACGCCGTCCAGGAGGCCGTCGAGGAGGGGGAGGATGGCGCCTCCCCGCTGGAGATCGTCGATCTCCGCGAGTCGGCGGAGGACGCGCCGGTCATCAAGCTTGTGCACTCGATCATCGCGCAGGCAGCCGAGCAGGGGGCGTCCGACATCCACTTCGAACCCCAGACCGACGACGGCGGCCGGACTGGCCGCGAGCTCCGGGTCAGGATGCGGATTGACGGCGTGCTCAACGAGGAGACCATCGTTCCGAAGCGGATGGTCTCCGGGGTGGTCTCGCGGCTGAAGATCATGGCCGACCTCGACATCGCCGAGCGACGCGTACCTCAGGACGGCCGCGTCGGGCTGACGATCGAAGGCCGCCATGTCGACATCCGAGCGGTGACGATCCCGAGCGTCCACGGCGAGTCCGTCGTCCTGCGCATCCTCGACAAGGAGAGCATCCGCCTTGAGCTCGAAAAGCTCGGTTACCAGCCGCACGAGCTCGACCGTTTCCGCAAGTCGTTCAACAAGGCTCACGGCGCCGTGCTCGTCACTGGCCCGACCGGCTCGGGCAAGTCGACCAGCCTCTACGGGGCGCTGGTCGAGCTCAATACGCCCGAGAAGAACATCATCACGATCGAGGACCCGGTCGAGTACCAGATCAAGGGGATCACCCAGGTCCAGGTCAACAACAAGGCGGGCCTGACGTTCGCGAACGGCCTGCGGTCGATGATGCGAGCCGACCCGGACATCCTGATGGTGGGCGAGATCCGCGACAGCCAGACCGCGCAGATCGCGATCGAGGGCGCCCTCACCGGCCACATGGTCCTCTCGACGCTCCACACCAACGACGCCCCCTCGTCGATCACGCGACTGATCGAGATGGGCATCGAACCGTTCCTCGTGGCTTCGGCGATCGACTGCGTAGTCGCGCAGCGGCTCGCGCGTACGCTCTGCTCTCACTGCAAGCAGCGCACGATCATCCCCGTCGACATCCTGCGCGACCACGGCTTTGCCGCGCAGTTCGACATCGAGGCCTACGAGCCCGTGGGATGCGTACGGTGCGCGGGGATGGGCTATCGCGGACGGATCGGCCTGTTCGAGGTGATGCTGATGAACGACGAGATCCGCTCGCTGACTCTCGAGCGCTCCTCCGCCGCCGCGATCACCGCTGCCGCGATGCGCGAGGGAATGCGGCGGCTGCGCGAGGACGGTCTGGACAAGGTCAAGTCTGGACTGACGTCCATGGCCGAGGTTGCTCGCGTAACGGGTTCAGGCTGAGCTGCCGATAGAGCAGCGATGGCAACCGGTTCGCCACCGCGAAATGGAGACGCAAGGCATGGAGCTTGACTTCGCTGACGTCCTGCTCGAGGTCGTTGACCGACGAGCTTCAGACCTACACATCACCGCGGGCGCGCCGCCGATGGTTCGAGTCCGCGGCCGCCTCACGCCGATGGAGGGCTACCCCCAGCTCACGCCCACGGACACGCGCGAGATCGTCTACTCGATTCTGTCCAACGCGCAGCGCCAGAAGCTGGAGACGAACTGGCAGCTCGACCTCGCCTACCAGGTCCCGGGAACCGCGCGTTTCCGGGTCAACGCGTACTTTCAGCGCTCCAGCCTCGGCGCGGCCTTCCGCCTGATCCCGTTCGAGATCGTGCCGATCGAGAAGCTCGGGCTGCCGCCGGTCGTGAGCGAGTTCGCCAACAAGCCGCGCGGCCTCGTGCTCGTGACCGGGCCGACCGGATCTGGCAAGTCGACGTCGCTCGCCTCGCTGATCGACGTGATCAACGAGAACCGCGAAGAGCACATCATGACAATCGAGGACCCGATCGAGTTTCTGCACAGGCACAAGAAGTGCATGGTCAACCAGCGCGAGCTCGGAGCGGACGCGACCAGCTTCGCCGACGCTCTGAAGGCAGCGCTCCGCCAGGACCCCGATGTGATCCTGGTCGGCGAAATGCGCGACCTCGAGACGATCTCCACCGCGATCACCGCGGCGGAGACGGGGCATCTGGTGTTCGCGACCCTCCACACGCAGGACACTCCCCAGACGATCGACCGGATCATCGACGTGTTCCCGTCGGCGCAGCAGGGGCAGATCCGAGCGATGCTGGCGGTGGCGCTCCAGGGGATCATGACCCAGACGCTGCTGCCGACCGCGGACGGCGCCGGGCGTTGCGTGGCGACCGAGGTGCTGGTGCCGACGCCGGCGGTGCGGAACCTGATTCGGGAGGCCAAGACCCACCAGATCTACTCGGTTCTGCAGACCGGCGGTTCCCACGGAATGCAGACGATGGACGCCTCGCTCGCCCAGCTCGCCAGGGCGGGCAAGATCACCCGCCAGCTCGCCGAGTCCAGAGCGCATTCGGTCGAAGAGCTCCGTCGCCTGCTCGGAGGCGCTCCCACATCCAACGGCCACAAGATGGCGGTCTAAACGATGGCTACTTACACCTTCAAAGCGATGGACGTCGCCGGCGTGCCGGCGCGCGGTGAGGTCGAGGCGGTCTCCAAGCAGGCGGTCGCCGATCAGCTCAAAGAACGCGGCCTGATCGTCCTCGAGATCGCCCACAAGTACCGCTCCAAGGAGCTCAACGTCGAGCTCTTCAGGCGCGTCAAGGCCAACGAGCTGGCGGTCGCGACGAGGCAGCTCTCGACGATGATCTCCTCGGGCATGACGATCCTGCGGGCGCTTACCGTCCTCGAGGAGCAGAGCGACAACAGCCTGCTCAAGGAGACGCTCGCGAACGTTCGCGGGGACGTCGAGGCCGGCATGATGCTCTCCGACGCGATCGAGCGCCACCCGAAGGTGTTCAACCCGCTGTTCGTGTCCATGGTCCGAGCAGGGGAGACCGGCGGTGTGCTCGAGGAGTCGCTGATGCGAACCGCGGATCAGCTCGAGAAGGACGCATCGCTGCGCCGCCAGGTGCGCGGGGCGATGATCTACCCGGCGATGGTCATCACCTTCGCGACGATCGTGCTGCTCGCACTGGTCGCCTTCCTGATCCCGGTGTTCGAGGGAGTGTTCAAGCAGTTCGGCGGCAAGCTCCCGGCGCTAACCGAGGTGATGGTCAAGTTCTCTCACCTCGTCAACGACCAGTGGTACATCCTGATCCTGTTCGTCGGAATCACCTCCACGTCGTTCGTCTACTTCAAGAAGTCGAAATGGGGCCGTCCGCGCTGGGATGCATTCAGGCTCAGGGTCCCGATGAAGATCGGAGATGTCGTCCAGAAGGTTGCGATCGCGCGCTGGTCGCGGACGTTCGCGTCGCTGGTATCGGCCGGGGTCCCGATCATGCAGGCGATCGAGATCACCGGCAAGACCGCCGGTAACGCCGTGATCGAGAAGTCGATGGCGGACGTGATCGCGAACGTGAAGAACGGCGGCACGATCTCTGAGCCGCTGAGCCACGCCAAGGTTTTCCCGCCGATGGTTGCTCACATGGTCGGTGTCGGCGAGGAGACCGGTGCCCTGGACACGATGCTGGCCAAGGTCGCCGACTTCTACGAGGACGAGGTGGCGGCCGCGATCAAGGCCCTGACCTCGATCCTCGAGCCCGCGATGATCATCCTCGTCGGCGGGATCGTCGGGGTCATCGTGATCTCGATGTACCTGCCTCTGTTCGACGTTTACAACCAGATCGGGAACTAGCCTCTCCCGCCGCCACTTTGCGAGTCGCCGCGAGACGTGCCGTTTCTCTGACGCTGGCCGCGTTCGGCGCGGTCTGGGTGGCGTGGCTCGGCTTTCACGTCCGGACCGGCGGCGACTACCCGCTGACGTTCGCCCCCCCGATGAACGCCCTGCTGGACGGCCACCTGGGCGCGTTCTTCAACCTCCTGCCGAACGACGGAGCCGGCGGGTCCGTGCTCCTGAGGGCACCGGGGGCGCTCCTCGGGAAGCTGTTGGACGGCAGCCAGATCGCGATCTTCCGGTTCGGCGCGCTCGAGTGCACGCTGGCCTCGGGCGCGCTCGGCCTGTGGCTCGCCCGCGGGATGCGCGAGCGGGGATGCTCGACGGCGGCGCGAGCGGCCGTCGTCGCGCTGTACGTAGGCGTGCCGGCGATTCTCGACGCGATCCTCGTCGGCCACCCCGAGGAGGTCCTGGGCGCGGCGCTCTCGGTCGCGGCCGTGCTGCTCGCGGCCGATGACCGTCCGACGCTGTCGGCGGTCGCGCTGGCGCTGGCGATCATCAACAAGCCTTGGGCGCTGCTCGCGATCGCGCCGACCCTCCTCGCCGCCCCGCGCCGGCGGGGCCGCCTCGGCGCGCTGGCCGCGGCGATCTGCGCGGCGTGGTTCGGCACCGCGTACCTCGCGGCCCCCGGACCGTTCGTCCACTCCCTCGGTGGCCTGTCGGTCGTCGCTCACCCGCAGGAGCTGTGGTGGCCGCTGGCGCACCTGGCACGCGATCCGAGCATGACCCCCGGGTACTACCTGCCGGCGCTGATCACCGACCACGCGCGCGAGCTTGCGGTCGCGCTGATGATCCCGCTGTCGATCCCATTGGCTCGTCGCCGCGACCGGACCAAGTCCGATTGCCTCGCCCTGCTGGCTCTGTTGTTGCTGCTGCGCTGCGTGCTGGATCCCTCGAATCACGTCTACTACGAGCTGCCCTTCGTGCTGGCGCTCGTCGCGTGGGAGGCCTCGACGGCGTCCGCGCCACTGCTCTCAATGCTTGCCACCGGATTGCTGTGGCTTGTGTTCGGACCGATCTCGGCGCACGCGACCGAGGACGTACAGTGGCTGGCATACGTGGCCGCCATGGTCCCCTTCATCGGCGTCCTGGCCCGGCCCGCCGGTATCGTGCCGTCTCGTGATCGTCACCGACGCCGTCGCGGCATACCTGCAGTCGCTCGAGCCTGAGCCCGACCCAGTCCTCGCCGATATGGAGGCGCACGCAGCCCGCGACCGGGTTCCGGTCGTGGAGCCCGCCACCGGGCAGTTGCTCCACGTCCTGGCGCTCGCGTGCGGCGCCAGGCGGATCGTCGAGGTCGGTACGGCAATCGGAGTCTCGACGCTGTACATGGCGCGTGCGCTCCCGGCCGACGGTCACATCGTCTCCTTTGAGGTGGCCCCGGAGCGCCACGGCGCGGCCCGGGATTATCTCGAGCGCGCCGGCGTTCTCGACCGGGCCGACCTGCGGCTGCAGGATGCTCGCGAGGGACTGGCCACGCTCGACGGTGGCTTCGACATGGCATTCATCGACGGCGTGAAGGCTCAGTACGGCGACTACCTCGACCTGTTGCTGCCTTTGCTGCGAACCGGCGGGGTGCTCGCCGTCGACAACGTCCTGATGTCCGGTACCGTCGCCGAGGGGCACAGCGATGGCAGCTGGACCGATGCGCAGATCGCCGGCGCCCGGGCGTTCAACGAGCGCCTGGTCCGAGATCCTCAATTGGCGGCGATGGTCACACCAGTCGGTGACGGGGTGCTCGTGGGGGTACGCGGATGACCACAGGCGAGGATGGGGCGGCGCCGGCGCCGGCTGTGTGCAGCCCGTGCCGCGGGACAGGACAGGTGATCTCGAACCTGGGTGGTGAGAGTCACACGGTGACTTGTCCATGGTGCGACGGAACCGGGAGATTTGAACCCGGTAAGGACGCGCAGGCATCGCCTGCGGAGCGTCCAGGCGACTGACTGACCAAAGTCGGAAAAACGTCCAAAGTCGTCAAGCCGCCGTGCTTGGCACCCGATACGTTCGCTGCCAGAGCCATTCGGTGCCAAAGGCAAACCGCTCGTGAGGGTGGGACGCAAAGCCACGGGTCTCCGTCGGGGAGGAAGCCGGGTTGCCACCAAAAGCTCGAAGCTGTCCGAGCCGCGTTGGCAAGGAACCAAGGGATCTGGCGAGACCCAATCCACCGATCCCAGGAGGATCAATGCTTCAAAAGCTACGTCGTCGCGCCGAGGAAGAGAAGGGTTTCACCCTGATCGAGCTCCTCGTCGTGATCCTGATCATCGGCATTCTTGCCGCGATCGCGATCCCGGCGTTCCTCAACCAGCGCGGCAAGGCATATGACGCTGCGGCGAAGTCGCAGGTCAAGACCGCTCAAACGGCGATGGAGACGTACGCGACCGATCACAACGGCACGTACACCTCCAACAAGTCCGATCTGGTCGCGATCGAGCCTACGCTCGGCGACACCGGCACGGGCTCCTCGCTCTCGACGGTGACCGGCAACGGCACGACGGGCTACACGCTCGTCTCGACCGCTTCTTCCACGGGCGATGCGTTCACGCTGACCGACACCAGCGGTAGCGTGACCCGCACTTGCTCCACCGGCAGCGGTGGCGGCAGCCCGGGCGGTTGCTCCGGCAGCACCTGGTAATAAAGGTCACGAGTGGACCTTGTTTGGGGCGGGCCTGAGTGCCCGCCCCAACTTTTTCCAGAACCACTTCTGTGAAGCCAACCACTCGCATCGCCTTGGTTTGGTCGCCGCGTCGGTTCCGGCCGCGGCACTCGCGGTGGCGAGCACCGGATCGGTCGACTACGGCGCCGGGATGAAGACGGGTGACAGTCCACTGCCTGCGATCACGGCGCTGCTGCATGGCGACCTCGCCGGGATGGCGCACCAGCAGCCGGTGATCGGGTTGACCTCGATCCTGTGGCGGACGCCATTCGTCGCCCTGGCCTCGATCTTCAGCGGTCGGATGATGCTCGGCTATCAGCTCGGCGTGTTCGCCTGCGCGCTCGTCGTGGGCTGCGTGGGAGCCGTGGTGGCCAGCAAGGCACACGCCCGCGGTCAGTCGTGGCCAGTGGCGCTCGGCGCCGTCACGCTGATGGTGCTGAGCCCGTTGACGATCGGCGCCCGTCTCGGGGGGCATCCGGCAGAGCTGCTCGCGGGCGGGCTCTGCGTCGGCGCTGTGCTCGCGGCGCTCGACGATCGGCCTGTGCTCGCCGGCGCGCTCCTCGGCCTCGCGCTGGGAACCAAGCAGTGGACGCCCGTCGCGGTCGTGCCCGTGTTCGTCGCCTGCCGAGCCGAGCGCTTTCGGACGCTCGCGGTGGCGGCGGCAGTCGGTGCGCCGCTCGCGTTGGCGCTGCCGCTCGCCGATCCCGCCGCGTTCTCCAGCGCCGCCAAGCTGATCGGCAACCTCAATGAAGTCAGCATGCTGTCGTGGTGGTTCCCGTTCAGCGTCTCGCACACAGTCACGGTGCAGGTCATCGGTGGTCCCGCGACGGCCACTTCGCACCTGTTGCCGTTCGGACTCACTCGGACAAAGGTTGTCTGGCTGATTCCGGCCGTAGCTGTGCTCGTCGGCTGGTGCTTTCAGCGCAGCCCGGCCGACCGCGATCCGGCCGATGCACTGGGCCTGCTCGCTCTGCTGGTCTTGCTGCGCTGCGCGCTCGACCCCTCGAACGTCTCCTACTACCACGTGCCGTTCGTGATCGCGCTGCTGGCGTGGGAGACGATCACACGACGCGGCCTACCGCTCATCTCGCTGCTCACCATCGCAGGGATCTGGGGGCTCGAGTACCACGTGTTCACGACCACGCCGCTCGTGCTCGGCTACGTCACGATGACCATCGGCTTGACCACTTACCTCGCGGTCGTCCTGCTGCGCGGCCGTTCCCACCGTCGCGACCTCGACGAGGCGGTCGAGATCCCGCACGCGATGCCCGCATGAGCGCGCTCAGCCACCGACGCAACCCTCCCGTGAGCTTCGCGCGTCTCTTCGGGGTCGCCGGGGGACTGCTGAGCAGTGGCGCTGCCATCCTCGCCTCGCTCTCGGTCCAGGGGAGCGGCGACTACCAGGCCCATGGCGCGGTCTCCGGCGACAACGCCGGGCCGGCGCTGCTCGCCCTGGCACACGGGCAGCTGGCTACCTTCGCCAGCCATCAACCGCTGATGGGCCTGTCGTCGCTGATCATCCGCCTGCCGTTCGTCGCGGTCGGCTCGGCGATCGGCGCCGGCGGCCTGACCGGCTACCGGCTCGGCGTCCTCGCGTGTCTGCTGCCGTGCGCATTGTTCGCCGCCTGGCTGATACTCCTGCGCTCCTCGCCGGGCGCCATCGCCGGCGCAATGCTGGCCGCGGCTCTGATTCTGCTGTCTCCCGTCAGCAGTAACGCGCTGAGCTCGGGTCATCCGGAGGAGCTGCTCGCCGCGACCGCGGTCGCCGCCGCGACGCTGGCGGCGATACGAGGGCGTCCAACGTGGGCAGGTGTCCTGCTGGGCGTGGCGATCGGGACCAAGGAGTGGGCGGTAATCGGCGTCCTGCCCGTTCTCGTCGCGGTGCCGGAACGGCGCCGGCTGGTGTGCGCGATCGCCGGCGGGACCGCGCTGTTGCTGCTGGCGCCACCGGTGCTGGCCAATCCACATGCCTTCTCCGCCGCGAGCCGCTCTCTTGGCGACACGCACCTCGTCAACGCGATCAGCGGATGGTGGCCGCTCAGTTCGAGGCCGGCTGACATTCCGGCGGGAGCGCCGCTCGTCGGCATGCTGCCGGTCTCGCTCGACAAGTCCTCGGCGCTGGCGATCGGGTTCGTCGCCTCGCTCGGGGTCGCGGTCGGAATTTGGAAGGCAGCTGCGGCGCGGGGCGCGCGCACCGACCCGCTGGCGCTGCTCGCGCTGCTCGCGCTGTTGCGGTGCCTGATCGATCCCGGCCCGGTCGAGTACTACTACGCGCCTTTGGTGATCGTGCTGACGATCTGGGAGGTGGCGGTGCTGGGACGGTTGCCGATCGTCGCGGTATGCGCGCTCGCCGCGGTGTCGTTCACCTTTCTTGCCGCGGGTCACCTCGGCGCGGCCGAACTGAACGCGCTGTCGCTCGGCTGGGGCTTGATCCTCGGTGGCTACCTGGCCACTCAGGTCGTTCGATCCTGCAGCGTGGTCGGCCTCGCGACACCGGCCCTGGCTCAAGCACCAAGCGGCGCCGCCGATAACGCTTAGGTGCGAATAGCGATAGCGACAGTTGCTCTGCTGGTCGCTCTGGCCAGTCCGTCGGTGGCGCTCGCTTCATCGCAGTCCCAGGCGGTCGCTTCCAGCAACGGCCTCCAGGAGCCGGTCACGGGGATTCCGTACCAGGGGTACACGCCGCCCGGATTCACGAGCACCGGGACGCGGGCGGTAGCGGCAGCCGAGTCCAACGCGACGATGCTGGCGCTACACCGGCACATGCATCCGCTGTTCGTGAAGCCGCTGGTTTGGAACGGTCAGATCTGGGCGGTCGACTTCGCGTACGGATCGAGGATCGTGGCCGAGGTCGACGAGACCCGCGACGCCCACGTCACCCGGGTGTGGACCGGTCCGCAGGCCGCTGCAGTGTGGGCGCGCGGCCACTACGCGCCGATCTTCGATTCACCCTGGGTGGTCGTTCCCTTTGCCCTGCTCTTCCTTGTCCCGTTCCTCGACCTGAGGCGCCTGGTTCGCCTCCGCCACCTCGATGCACTAGTGGTGCTGTCGTTCCTGGTGTCCTACTGGCTGTTCAACAACGCTCACTTCGAGGCCGGGGTGTGGCTCGCCTATCCGCCGCTCTTGTACCTGCTAGCGCGGATGCTCGGGATCGGACTGCGCCCCTCGAAGTCGGATGGTGGACTCGCTCCGTGGCTCTCGCCGCGCGTGCTCGGGATTGGCCTGCTGATCCTCGTCGCCGCTCGTGTCGTGCTCAGCCTGATCGACGGCCTCGTCATCGACGTCGGGTACGCGTCGGTGATCGGTGCCAGTCACGCCATCCACGGCCAGTCGCTGTATTACACGGCAGTCGGCCATCCGGACACGTACGGCCCGATCGCCTACCTCGCCTACGTCCCGTTCGTGCTGCTCTTCCCATGGCACGGCACCTGGGACTACCTCCCGGCTGCCCATGCCGCGTCGCTGACGTTCGACCTTGCCACCGTGGTCGGGTTGGTGCTGCTGGGCCGTCGCCTGCGGCCAGGGCGCGAGGGGCTGAGGCTGGGCCTGGCGCTGGGATGGGCGTGGGCGGCGTGCCCGTTCACGCTGATGGGACTGATGGAGCACAGCAACGACGGACTCGTCGCGATGCTCTCGGTATTCGCGCTTTTGGCGTTCTGCTCGCCGGCGGCGCGGGGGGCGCTGCTGGGTCTGGCCACCGCCGCCAAGTTCTCCCCGGGCGCACTGCTGCCGCTGTTCGCCGGCCGGCGCGATCGAGGTTGGAAGGGCGCGGTCGTGTGCGTCGCTTCGTTTGCGGCCGTGATCGTGGTGTCGATCGGTCTCTACCTGCCGAGTGGAGGGCTGACCGAGTTCTACAACCACACGATCGGCTTTCAGATAAACCGCATCGATGTCTTCTCTCCGTGGGGCATGCACCCCTGGCTGGCTCCGCTGCAGAAGGTCCTCGAGGTCGCCGCAGTCGCGCTTGCCCTCGCCGTGGCCATCGAACGTCGGCCGCGAACGCTCGTCCAGGTGTGCGCCCTCGCCGCCGCGGTGACGATCGCCATCCAGCTCCCCGCCACCCACTGGTTCTACTACTACATCATCTGGTTCGTTCCGTTCGTGCTGGTCGCAGTGCTGGGACGCGCGACTGACGCGGCATCGATCGCTGACGAGCGACCCCAAGGCGAAGCGATCGAGATCGCGCCCACCGACCACCGCGTCCCGGCCCTGGTGGGCGGCTGAGGTGCCGGCCATGTTCGTAGCGCTCAGCGTGGTCTATGGGGCCGTGATCGGCTCGTTCCTGAACGTCCTCACCTACCGGCTGCCGCGCGGCGAATCGCTGGTCTCGCCCGGCTCCCACTGCCCCAACTGCGGATCGGGCGTAAAGCCCTACGACAACATTCCGGTCTTCGGCTGGCTCTTGCTGCGAGGGCGGTGCCGATCCTGCGCCGAGCCGATCTCCGCCCGGTACCCGATCGTCGAAGCCGTGACCACATTGCTGGCGGTCGCCGTGGTGCTGAGCAGGCACTCCGCCCACGACATCGCTCTCGGGCTCGTGCTCGTCGTGGTCCTGGTGCCCGTCGCCGTGATCGACTTCGAGCACCGGATCATCCCCAACAAGATCACCTTCCCAGCCGCGGTCGCGGCAATCGTGATCGGTTTGGTGACCAGACCGTCGGGCGTCCCCGAGCAGTTGATCGCCGGGGCGGCGGCCGGCGGCTTCCTGCTGGTGTTCGTGCTCGCGTACCCGCGCGGCATGGGGATGGGTGACGTGAAGCTGGCCGCCGTGCTCGGCCTGTTCCTGGGAGCCGCGGCCGCTGTCGCCCTGCTCGTCGGCGTAGTCGCGGCGACGACCGTCGGTGTCGTGATCATGGCCAGGCTGGGGGTGGCGAAGGGACGGAAGACGGCCGTGCCGTTCGGACCGTTCCTGGCGCTCGGCGGGATCGTCGCGCTATTCGTCGGCGTGCAGCTCGTCCACTGGTATCTGCACTCCATGGGCTGACGCTCAAGCGGCCGTCTGGGCCTGCCGATGCTGAGCACGGCCCGCAGATCGCGGGCAATCTGATCATGTCGTCAACCTCGGCTGCGCTTCTGTCCTCCTTACGTCCGCGGCTCTCCGCGCGGATCTGGGGTGGTGCCCGGAAGCACCCGGCGCTCGTGGTAGCCGCTGCGGCGTTCGCGCTCGCGTGGGCGTCGCTGCTCGTCACCTATCAGCAACCTCACATCGCCGTGCCGAAGGCCATAGCCCTCAGGCACGCCCAGGCGGATCCCGGCACGCGGTCGATGCTGGCCAGGGTGCATTGGAGCCGGCTCGACGTGACCGCGGTCGACAGCCACTACGAGATGCTCGGTTTCTATCGAGGTCCGCGTCTCGTGGCCACGGTCGACGAGCGCCTCGACGGCCGTGTGATCGTGCTCGATCACACCAATCTGACACACACCAGATACGTCTACGGCAGCGATATCGCCAACGAGGTCCGGGTGCTGCTCGGGCTGTGTGTGGTGTTCGTGCTGATGAGCGCCGTGTGGCCACTGCGGCGGATCCGCAACTTGGACGTCGCGGTCGCGGCCAGTTTCGCCGTGTCGATCGCGCTCTTCAACCACTGGATGCTCGACCGGATGGTCTACCTCAGCTACGCCGCGATGGCGTACCTCGCCATCAGATGCGCCTGGCGAGCGCTGGGGCCGCAGCGTCGGCAGCGGGCGGCGACGCCGATCTATGAACATCTGACGCGCGGCTGGTCGGCGATCCAGCAGGTTCGGCTGCTGCGGCTGCTCGCCGTCAGCTGTGGGTTGATCGTCGCGATGGTTGGACTGAGCTCGCTCAGCGTCATCGACGTCGGCTACGCCGTGATGGAAGGCGCCACGGCGATCGTGCACGGCCTCCTGCCGTACGGCCACGTCGGCGACATCCTGCACGGGGACACATACCCGATCGCCTCCTACCTGCTTTACACGCCGTTCGCGTGGCTCTCGCCCGTGCACACGGTGTTCGACGATGCCGATCCAGCGCTGTGGGTGGCCCTGTGCGCAGCGCTCCTCGCGGCGTGGGGGATCGCTCGGCTCGCGGCCAATCGTCCCCGCCGGCCGGTGGCGGGCGAGAAACGCGCTGCCGAGCTCGTCGGCCTGCGGACCGCGATCGCATGGTTGACCTTCCCGCCGCTGTTGGTGACGGTGTCCACGGGCACCACCGACATCGTGCTGGCGGCGCTGTTGGTGGGCGCCCTTCTGCTGTGGCGAAAGCCCGGAGCGGGAACGGCGGTTCTGTCATTCGCGGCGTGGTTCAAGCTCGTCCCGGCGGCGCTGTTTCCGCTGTGGATCGCATCGCTCCGGCGTCTCGGAATCGGTCGCGCGCTGCTGAGCGCGATCGCGGTCAGCGCAGCGATGCTCGCGGCCCTGGCAGCACTCGGCGGCGCGGACGCGCTGGTCAGGATGGTCACCGCGATGAGCTTCCAGCTCACGCGAACCGCGCCGAACACGCTGTGGACGTTCGCGGGAAGCGTTCCGCTCCAGCAGGCGACGGAGGCCCTCACGCTCTCGTTGATCGCCGGCGCGACGGTGCGCATCTGGCGCGACCGATCACTCGCGGACGATCGAGTGCGGTTCGCTGCACTGTGCGCGGCGGTGCTCCTCGGTGTCCAGCTTGGTGGCAACTACTGGACGTTCATGTACCTCACGTGGGTGTTCCCGTTCATCGCGCTGTCGCTGCTGGCCGGTCCCCCAACCACGGACACGTCGAGCTGGACATGAGGCCGATTGCGGTCGCCGGAGCGAGTGCGGCGTCCCCGCGGTTCGGCGGTATCTCGTCGTCGCGCCCCGAGGAATCGACGTTGCGCGACACGTGGCGCTGGTTCGCGCTCTCGCGCCTGCTCATCTGGTTCGTGGGCTGCACCGCCGTGGCCGCGCTCGGCACGGCCACGCTCAATCTGCACCAGTACGACCCAGCGGGGATCTCGACGTCGTTCGGCCTGGTCGGCAACGTGCTGGCAGCGCCGGCGGTGCGCTGGGACGCGATCTGGTATCTGCAGATCGCGGAGCATGGGTACCGCACGTCACAGGACGCCGGGTTCCTGCCGCTCTACCCACTCTTGATCCGCGTCGGCTCGATCTTCACGGGCTCGCCCGCGATCGCCGGGGGCCTGATTTCACTCGCGGCGCTGTTCGTCGGCCTGGAGATCATTCGCCGTCTGACGGCCCTCGAGCTCGGAACGCGCGTCGCCGGCACGACCGTCAAGTTGATCGCGTTTGGCCCGTTGGCGCTGTTCATGTCCGCGGTCTACACCGAGTCGCTGTTCGTGATGCTGTCGGCGGGCACGTTCTATGCGGCCCGCCGCGGCCGGTGGTGGCTGGCGGGCGTGCTCGGAGGGCTGGCGGCACTGTCGCGGATCGGTGGCTCGCTGTTGCTGGTCCCCATGGTGATGCTGTTCTTTTACGGACCGCGCGCGGATCTGGAGCCGCAGTTGACCGGCGCGTGGTTCAAGCCTAGGTATCGATTCAGCCCAGAGGTTCTGTGGGCCGCCTTGATTCCCGCGGCGAGCGCGCTGTTCTCGGGCTACCTGGCGCTCCGCGGGTTGGGCGCCGACGCCACGCTGCACGCTCAGCAGACCTACTGGGCCCACCGGATCGGTCTCCCGGTGACCGCGGTGTGGCAGGGCGCGGAGGCGGCCTGGCGCGAGCTGGGCCAAGAGATCACCGGCGTCAGCGTGCCATTCAGTCAGAGCGACTCGATCCTCCAGTTCAGCGCGCTCCTGTTGGCGGTCGTCGTCCTGATCGGTGTGTTCCGGCGCCTACCGTTCGCATACGGGACGTACGTGGCCTTAGGTCTGCTCCAGGCTCTCGCCGCCCCGACGATCGGCGATCCGCTTCGTGGTCTCGATCGGTACTCGAGCATGCGCTTTCCGTTGTTCATGTGCGCCGCGGCGTGGGCCGTCGAGCGCGGCGCCGAGCGAAAGCTGCTCGTGATCTCGGTGTTGTTGCTGGCGTTCTTCACCATTCAGTTCGCCACCTGGCAGTGGGTCGGATCCGCGGTGTTGTAGATGTCAGCGCTCTCATTCGTCCGGGATCGTGACGAGGCGATCTCGCTTTCCCCGTGGGGCGCGTTCTGGCGTTCGCGCCTGCTCGTCTGGGTCTCGGGATGCATGGCCTTGGTCGTCATGGGGACATCGGGAGACGAGTGGTCGGTGGACCCGAACAGTCTCAGCGCCTCTTTTGGCCGCGTCGGCAATGTCCTGATGGCGCCGGCGATCCGGTGGGATTCGATCTGGTACGTGCAGATCGCCCACAGTGGCTATTCCAACTCACACGACCCGGCCTTCTTTCCGCTGTACCCGTTGCTGATCCGGATCGTCGGGTGGGCCGTGGGGTCGTTGCCGATCGCGGGCCTGGTGGTGTCGATGGTGTCTCTCCTCATCGCACTCGAGATCGTCCGCCGGCTCACCGAGCTCGAGCTGGGCGCTGAGGCCGCGGGAGCAACCGTTCTTCTGCTCGCGTTCACACCGATGGCGGTGTTCTTCTCGGCGGTCTATACCGAATCGCTGTTTCTCGCGCTGTCGGCGGGTATGTTCCTCGCGGCCAGGCGCGAGCGATGGTTGCTCGCCGGAGTGCTCGGCGGTCTAGCCGCGGCGACGCGAGTCACCGGCGTCCTGCTCGTCATCCCGTTCTTTCTGTTGTTCTGGGAGCAGCGCAAGCGAGCTCAGCGAGCGACCCCGCCGGGACTCGCGCTTGCGGCGCGCGGGCATGCGCCCAAAGTCCTGTGGGGGCTCTTGATACCCGCCGGCATCGTCGCCTACAGCGCGTTCCTGGCCACCAGGGGATACGGCTGGATGGCATCGATGCAGGCGCAGGACGTGTTCTGGGGCCATTACCTGGCGGGGCCGTTCGGCGGGGTTCGCGACGGAGTCGTGGCCGCGTGGGGTCAGCTTCACGCCTCGTTTGCCGGTCGTCCCACGCCACCGGACCATTCGCCCATGCTTCAGCTAGGCGTTCTCGTCGTGTGCGCGATCGCGCTTGCCGGTGCCGTCAAACGACTGTCCCCGGCCTACGCCATCTACGCCGTGGCGGCCTTGCTCGTGACGATTTCGAGTCCGACATCCGGCGATCCGCTGCGCGCACTGGACCGGTACGCGGCGGTCCTGTTCCCGCTGTTCATGGCCGGCGGCGCGTGGGCGGCAGAGCGTGGTCAGACGCGAAGGCTCGTGCTCGCCTCCTCGCTCGGGCTGGTGTTCTTCTCGGTCCAGTTCGCCACCTGGCGGTTCGTGGCCTGACTAGGTAAACGACGCTGGGAAAGAGGGGCGGAGCGGGCGCGATCGCACGCGTCCAGAACCTGTACGGCACGACAATCCCGCGCCAAAGCCCGAGCCCTGTCGCGCTGTACATGACGAGCATGGTTAGTACGACAGAGCTCGACGCCGGCGCCGAGGTTGTCGTGTTATGCAGGATTTGAGGCCCCGGTTCTCGCGATCGACTCGCATCCTCCTCCTTCCCCAGCGCCGTTACCGCCGAGCCGCCCGCTCGCAAGAGCTGCGATACCGCGCGTGCTTCTGCGGCCGTCGAAAGCAATGTGTCCAGTCGCGGATGGACACGACTCAACTTCTCTCGCCCACACGCCGATCAGTTCCCCCGAATGGCACTCGTTTCGGGGAAGAGGGTTGTTGGACTGGACATCGAGCCTGGGTACGTGGCTGCGGTTGAGTCACGTCCGGGCGCGGTCAGCGTCGAGCGCGCTGCATGCGCTCCGCTGCCTCCAGGCGTCGTCCGCGACGGTGAGGTCGTCGACGTCGACACGCTCGCCGATGTCCTCCGCAAGCTGTTCGCCGAGCACAAGCTTTCAAAGCGGGTTCGCCTCGGAGTGGCCAACCAGCGGATCGTCATGCGGACGCTCGACCTTCCTCCGCTGAAGGACAACAAGGAGATTGAGTCGGCGGTGCGGTTCCAGGCCCAGGACCACATCCCGATGCCCCTCGATCAGGCCGTGCTCGAGCACCACGCGGTCGGAACGGTTGACACTCCCGAGGGGACCAAGACCCGGGTGATCGTCGTCGCCGCCCGCCGCGACATGATCCAGCAGCTGCTCCACGCGACGCGCAAGGCCGGGCTCCGGCCGCACGGAATCGACCTCTCCGCGTTCGCGATGATCCGCGCGCTGCACCGACCCGGCGATACCGACACCACGCTCTACATCAGCGTCGGCGGCATCACGAACCTGGCGGTCGCCGCCGGTAGCACCTGCGTCTTCACCCGCGTCGTCGCCCACGGCACCGAGGCGATCGCCGGCGAGCTCGCCGCGCGCCGCGAGCTGACGATCGAGCACGCTCACGGCTGGCTGCGTCACGTCGGACTGCTCGCTCCCGTCGATGAGATCGACGGCGAGACGGAGATCGTGGTCGAGGCGCGCGAGGTCCTCAGCGACGGCGTGCGGCGGATCGCCGACGAGGTCCGCAACTCACTCGACTTTCACGCCACGCAGACCGACGCCACGGTCACCCAGCGGGCCGTGCTCGCCGGACCCGCCGTGGCGATCCCAGGATTCGCCGATCAGCTCGGACAGGAGATTGGCCTGCCTCTCGAGGTCGGGACCGTGAGTGAAGCTCGACCGGGCGGGTTCGGCGGCGTCGATGCCGGCCAGCTCACGGTCGCTGCCGGTCTCGCAGTCGAGGAGATTCCCGCATGAGGGCCGTAAACCTCATCCCCGGCGACAATCGCCGCGCGGGCTTCAGGACCGGCCTGAGCCTTGGCCCCGCGTACGCCGTGCTCGGCGTGCTGGCGGTCGCGGTCGGTCTGACGACGCTTTACGTGCTGACGAACAACACGATCTCGAAGCGCAAGTCCCAGATCGCCAGCGTCCAGGCGCAGATCGTCACCGAGCATGCGCAGGCCGCGCAGCTTGCCAACTACGTCCGCTTCTCCGAGCTCGCAGCCGCTCGGGCGAAGACGGTCCGTGAGATCGCGACGACCCGCTTCGACTGGCACGCCGCGCTGGCCGACCTCTCCAAGGTCGTTCCGAACAACACTTCGCTGCAGACCCTGCAGGGGAGCGTCGCCCCGCAGGCGACCGTCAGCGGTGGCGGCGGCGCTGGCTCGGCGCTGCGCGCCGACATCGCCGTCCCGGCGATCGAGCTGACCGGCTGCTCGAAGACTCAGGATGACGTCGCCCAGTTGATGTCGCGTCTGCGGGTCATCAACGGAGTCACTCGTGTGACGCTCAATGACTCGGTCAAGAGCGCCTCGAGCACGGGCAGCCCCACCGGTGGCGGTTGCGGTGGAAACGCTCCGAGCTTTGACCTGGTGGTCTTTTTCAAGGCGCTGCCGGGCACGGATCCGACTACCGGAGCCCCCGCGCCTAACGGCACCAGCACGACCGCCACAGGGGGGACCCAGTGAGTCAGCGAGACCGCACCATCATCGGCGTAGTCGCCGTGCTCATCATCCTCGCCGGCGGTTGGTTCCTCGTGATCCAGCCCAAGCGTCAGCAGGCGTCAAAGCTCGGCACCCAGCTCGCTTCGGCCCAGGCAGAGCTGAGCTCGGTGCAGGCTCAGGTGGCCGGAGACGAGGCCGCGAAGAGCGCGTTCGGCAAGAACTACACGACGCTCGCCCGCCTCGGCGAGGCCGTGCCGGCCAACGACAATGTCCCGTCGCTGGTCTATCAGCTACAGAACGCGGCGAGCGGCTCCAAGGTCGATTTCCGCGGACTGACGCTCAACCCCGCTACGTCGTCCTCCACGGCGCCGACCACGTCGCCCTCGGCCAGCCAGGCCGCGACGGCGGCGCTGCCCCCCGGCGCGGCGGTCGGCGAGGCAGGCTTCCCGATCGAGCCCTTCACGTTCACGTTCCAGGGCAACTTCTTCCACCTCTCGAACTTCTTCCGTCGCCTGCAGCAGTTCGTCGTCGCCAACAACAACACAGTGTCAGTTAGCGGCCGACTGATGACGCTCAACGCGATCAGCTTCCAGGCAGCCCAGGCAGGTTTCCCGCAGATCACAGCAACGATCTCCGCGACCACCTATTTGATCCCGCAGTCACAGGGACTCCTTGACGGCGCCACGGCCGCCGGCCCCGGCAACTCGTCTTCGGTGTCCGTGTCGACCCCCTCATCTGGCTCATCTGGCTCATCCGGCTCGGCGCCCGCCGTCATTACCTCAATGGTGCGATGAAGATCCTCAACGGCATAGTCAAAGATTTTCGCGAGAAGAAGCTCTGGCCGATCGCCCTCGTGCTCGTCGCCGCGCTCGTCGCGGTGCCGGTGCTGCTGTCAAAGAGCTCTTCGTCCACGCCCGAGGCCCAGGTCCCGGCGACGGGGGCGGCCACGCCGCCCGCTCCGGCCCTGCCGGCGGTGAGCGTTTCGACCTCGGTCGGCACCAGCAAACTGATCGGGAAGTCTCGTGATCCGTTCACGCAGCTCGTGAAGAGCAGCACGACGACCACCACCGGCGGCACCGGCTCGTCCGGCAGCGGCTCGGGTTCTACGAGCGGTGGCGGCTCGACCGGCGGCTCCACCGGCGGCTCGACTGGCGGTTCGACTGGCGGCTCGACCGGCGGCTCGACCGGCGGTTCGACGGGCGGCTCGACTGGCGGTTCGACCGGCGGCTCGACCGGCGGCTCGACCGGCGGTTCGACGGGCGGAAGCACGGGATCGAACGGAACGATCCCGACCGCCAAGCCCAAGCCGGCGCCCAGCGGGCTGACCTCCAAGCAGTCTTACAACGTCACGCTGGCGATGACCAATTCCGCCGGCGGGATCGATACGACCAACTCGCTCGAGCGCCTCAGCGTGCTCCCGAGCGCGAAGCAGCCGCAGCTCATCGAGCTCGGTGTCCTGAAGGGCGGACACCACGTGCTCTTCGCGGTGGAGCCCGGAACCGTGCTCGCGGGCCCGGGGAGCTGCACGCCCGGCCCGATCGACTGCCAGATCCTGTCGCTGGCGGCGGGCCAGACCGAGAAGCTCTCGGTGCGCACGACAACGGGCGTGTCCTCGCTCGCGCTGTTCGCGGTCACAGACATCAGCGCCGCCGATCACTCCTCTGCGGCCGCCGCCGACAAGGCGCGCCGCGCGGAGTCGGCAGCCGGTCGCCGTCTGCTGAACAACACCACGCTCAGCGCACTCTCACTCTTCCAGTACAAGCCGAGCATCGGCGCTCTCGTCGACCTGCGCAATCTCACCGTTGGAGGTAACTGATGCGCCGTTGTTCCCTGACCACCCTCGCGATCGCGGTGACGTTTGCCATCTCGCTTGTCGTGGCCGCCGGCGCACAGGCGATCGTGGTTAACGACCAGGGCACGACTGCTGGTGTCGCGCTCGTACCGGGTACGTGCGGCGATCTGCTCACCACGAACACGTGCGCGAGTTTGACGACTGCCGGGGTCCAGCGCGCGACGTCAAACGCCGTGTGTTCGGATCCGTGGCTCTCGGCCGACTTCGGTCCGCTGCCGTCTAACGGGCTCTGCTACCGAGGCGGCGCCGTGATGCCCCGTAACGAGACGTTCGCGCTCACCTGGGATCCCCACCGACTCTATTGGCAGACGACTCGGGACTACATCGAGCAGTTCCTCCGCGACGTCGCTGACGGGACGGGGACGCTCACATCGCCATACGCGGTCACGAGTCAGTACGCGGACGGCGTCAAAGATCCCTCGAGCTCAGGCGCGGGCGCGAACCCGACGGGTCCGAATCCCACCGGCCAGGCGCGTAACGCCTCCGTTTACGGCGGTGGTTGCGTCGACTTCGGAACCGTCGGCGGCTTCAGCTGCAACTTCGGCGGCGCCAGCGGTGCGGGCCACGGCTATCCCAACGGCAACGACGGCAGCTGCTCGGTCTCAGGATCGCTCTGCGTGACGGATCAAGACATCAAGACCGAGGTGAGCACGATTGCTCAGGGCACGCAGCTGACCAGCCACGCCGAGCCTGGCTACACGCCGCTTGTCGTCGTGCTGGTGCCGGCGGGCGTCGATGTCTGTCTTGACGGCTCGGGAACGCTTTGTTCGGTCAACGACAGTACGGCCAAAGTGTCGTTCTGCTCGTACCACTCCTATGTCGTTCTGCCCGGAGGCACGAAGCTTGCCTATGTCGTGCAGCCATGGAGCAAGGACACCTCCTGCGACGAGCCCAGCCTGCCGAATCTGCCGCAGAACCCGACTCCGCAGCAGCTGTCCGTCGATGCGGGCGTCCGCATCGTGAACCCGCTCAGCCAGGGACAGATTGCCGCCATCGTGGATCCGTACCTGAATGGTTGGATCGCGAACAACGGCTCCGAGATCAACGACAACGCCGGCTGCGTGCCCGAGGGACCCGGCGACGACGCGGCGACGGTCGGCAACAGCTCGCAGAACCCATACTTCCTCGCGCCTGAGTTCACCAACTCCGGCGTCATTGAGAGCGACCCGAACACCTATTTCGGGTGTGCACACAACGTGATCTTTACCCCCGCCTTCGTGGTGCCGAGTGCGGTCAATCAAGGCGACGAGGTCCAGTTCGATGGCTCGACCACCGCGTCAACGCTTCTCGTTCCGAATGCCGGCTATGCCTGGAACTTCGGGGACGGAACGCCCACGGTCGTCGGCCCGAGCGTCCAGCACACCTACACCAAGGGTGGCACCTACACGGTGACCCTGACGGTGACTGACCGTGGCGGTGACGTCCGCAGGCTCTCCCAGACGATCGTCGTGCTGGGCAAGAGCGGGCAGCAGGTTGGAGGTGGCAGCGGCGGTGGCGGCGGTTCGAACCCCGGACTGCACGTGAAGCTGCAGATCATGCCCCAGGGCCTGAAGGCGATGCTGCACCACGGCGTGGCCGTTCGCGTCGGCTCCAATGAGGCGGCCGCCGGGATCGCGTCGGTCTCGATCTCCCGCGCCACCGCCAAGCGGGCGCATATCAAGGGACGTGGACCCGCGATCGTGATCGGTCGCGGCACCCTCTCAAACCTCCAGGCCGGCACGGTGGAGCTCCACCTGCGCCTGTCGCGCGCGATGACCAAGAGGCTCGGTCACCTGCACCGCGTCACGCTGACGGTTCGCCTCGCGCTCGTTGACAAGAGCGGCGACAAGCTGGCGATCGACGCCGCCGGCCGCTACTAAGCCTCCCCGTCGGACAGTTCAGCCCGGTGGGCGCCTCTCGGGACGCCCGCCGGCGCTGAGCCGGTGGCGCCATCGCGCCGTCGCGGCGGCGGGTTGCGGGGCGCCGGCGCCTTTCAGCGCCCGCAGCCCCGATTGGCGAGCGGCCCGGTAACGGCGCTGGGGAAGAGGAGGGGGAGCCGGCGCCATCGCGCCCGGCCAGAACATGCATAGCACGACAATTCCGCGCCAAAACCCGAGGCCTGTCGAGCTATGCATGAAGAGCATGGTTAACACGACACGGCTCACCTTTTTCGCCGGTTCTGTCGTGTTATGCAGCATCTGAGGCCCGCTCTGAGGGCCAGGACGCCCCGCTGGCCGCGCGCCGGCGCCGAACTCGCCATCTGCGTGACAGATGTCAAAGGTCGGTCGCGTCTTCGCGACGGCTGTGTGACGCCGGGGCATGCGCGGCTACAGGTTGGGCTCGCCCGCGCCCCGCCGAGGCACGTACCCCGCGCCGCCAGCGCCCCGCCGCCTGGGCGCGACCGCACCGCAGGCGCGACCGCACCGCATGCGCAACCGCCACTGCCCCACCGCCACCGCGCCACCGCCACCGCGATCCTGCGCCGCCGCCCGTAATCTTGGGCGCCATGTCAGTGCTGCGCATGACCACCGCCGGTGAGTCCCACGGCCCGGGGCTCACCTGCATCGTCGAAGGCCTCCCGGCGGGCCTTGTGATCGATCGCGAGGCGATCGATCGCGACCTGGCGCGCAGGCAGCTAGGCCACGGCCGCGGCGGGCGGATGAAGATCGAGCGCGACCAGGCGCGGGTCACAGGCGGCATCAGGCATGGCCGGACGCTCGGCGGCCCGATCGCGCTCCAGGTCGACAATCGCGACTACGCGAACTGGGAGGAGCGGATGAACCCGTGGCCCGTCGAGGCGCCGGTGGCGGAGGTCCACCTGCCGCGGCCTGGCCACGCCGACCTGGTCGGGACGCAGAAGTACGGGGTGAGCGACGTGCGCGACATCCTCGAGCGCGCGAGCGCGCGCGAAACCGCGGCGCGGGTGGCCGGGGGCGCCGTGGCGAAGGCGTTCCTGCGTGCGTTTGGCGTCTCGGTCCACTCGCACGTGATCCAGATCACGGGCGTGAGCGCGCCCCGACGCGACGATCTCACTCCGGAGGACTTTGAGCGTGTCGACGAGTCGCCCGTCCGCTGCCTGGACCCCGAGTCCGGCGCCGCGATGGTCGCCGAGGTCGATCGTCTGCGCAAAGCGAACGAGTCGCTCGGCGGCGTGTTCGAGGTGCGAGCCTTCGGCCTCGTCCCGGGGCTCGGGTCGCACGTCTCCTGGGAGGAGCGGCTCGACGGGCGCCTCGGCCAGGCGCTGCTCTCGATCCAGGCGATCAAGGCGGTGGCGGTGGGGGATGGGCACGAGGTCGCGGGGCTGCCGGGCTCCCAGGCCCACGACGAGATCTTCCACGACGAGGAGCGCGGCTACTTCAGGGAGACCAATCGCGCCGGCGGGGTCGAGGGAGGGATGACGACCGGCGCGCCGCTGGTCGTCCGCGGCTCGATGAAGCCGCTCCCGACCCTGACCAAGCCGCTACGGTCGGTGGATATCTCCACGCACGAGCCGGCCGAAGCGCTCCGCGAACGGACCGACTCCTGCACGGTGCCGGCGGCGGGCGTCGTCGGAGAGGCGATGGTGGCGTTCGTGCTCGCCGACGCGTACCGGCGGAAGTTCGGCGGCGATCACATCGACGATGTCAGGGCCGCGGTGGCGGCCTACGAGGAGCGGATCGGGTGGAAGGGAGCCTGACTCTCCCGCGCTCCGGCCCGGCCGATCGCTCGATCGTTTGCATCGGGTTCATGGGCGCTGGAAAGACGACCGCGGCCGCGAGCGTGGCGGAGGCGCTCGGGACCATGGCGGTGGATGTCGACGGCGCGATCGAGCAGCGTCTCGGAAGGTCGATCGAGCGGGTGTTCGCCGAGGACGGCGAGCCCGCGTTCCGCGCGATCGAGGAGCAGGTGACGCTCGAGCTCTTGCGCCGCCGCGACGCGCCGGTGCTGGCCCTCGGGGGCGGGGCGATCGGCTCCGATGCCGTGCGCGCCGCGCTTCGCGAGCACCTCGTCGTATGGATTGACATCGACCTCGAGGCGGCGTGGGCCCGGTCCAGGGGCAGCGGGCGTCCGCTCGCCCGCGACCGGGACGAGTTCGCGCGGCTGTACGCGTCGCGCGAGCCGATCTACGCCGCGCTCGCCGATGTCACCGTCCCGGCGGGCCGCTCCCAGGAAATGCCGCGGGTGCTCGAGGCGCTCGAGGGGCTGCCGGCGGGCGCGCAGATGCTGTGGGCGACCAGCGACTCCGGCGACTATCCGGCCTACGTCGGAGCCGGGCTGCTGGGCGAGGGGCGGTTCTGGCCGAGGGCGATCGCCGGGCGCCGGTTCCTCGTCAGCGACGGCAACGTCGCGCGGCTGTACGCGGACCGGCTCGAGCCACTCTGCGGCCGCGTGATGATCATGCCCGGTGAGCAGTCGAAGACAGTGGCGCACGCGGAGATCGTGTGGACGGAGCTCGTGCGCGTCGGCATGACGCGGCAGGACGTCGTCCTCGCTCTCGGTGGCGGCGTCGTCGGCGATCTCGCCGGCTTCTGCGCGGCGACCTACCAGCGGGGCGTCCGCTATGTACAGATCCCGACGACGCTGGTGGGGCAGGTCGATTCCGCCTACGGCGGCAAGACGGGCGTCGATCTCGCCGAAGCCAAGAACTACGTCGGCGTCTACCACCTGCCCTCCGCGGTGATCGCCGACACGGCCGTCCTGCACTCGCTGCCGAACGCCGAGCTCGCCGCCGGTTACGCCGAGGTCGTGAAGATTGCGCTGATCGCCGGTGCAGACTTGTGGGAGAGGATCCGCGCCGGCGCCGACCCGGCGACCCCCGAGATGATTTCGGCGTGCGTCCGCGCCAAGCTGCGGATCGTCGCCCGGGACGAGCGGGACAGCGGCGCGCGCCAGGTGCTGAACCTCGGCCACACGGTCGGCCACGCGATCGAGACCGCCACCGGGTACGCGCGCTTCCGCCACGGCGAGGCCGTCGGATTGGGGCTGCTCGCTGCCCTGCGGCTCTCGGGACAGGATCAGCTGCGCGACGAGGTCCGCGGGCTTCTCGTCGAGCGGGGCCTGCCGACGCGGCTCGACGGAGCCGACCCCGACGCCGTCGTGATGGCCACCGCACGGGACAAGAAGCGCCTCGGCGAAGGGCCCGTCCCGTTCGTCCTGCTCGACGCCCCCGGCGAGGCGCGCACTGGGTGCACGGTCGCGCCACGCGACCTGATCGCGGCCGTGCGAGAGTTGAGCGCACCATGACCGACGAGGCCCCGGCGCCTAGCATTCGCAAGCGGATCGAAGTGATGCACGGCGTGAACCTCGACCAGCTCGGCCGGCGTGACCAGCTCCACTACGGGGAGCTGACGTTTGGCGAGCTCGAGCTCCAGATCTCCGACACCGCGGCCGAGCTCGGGCTCGCGACGCGGTTCTTCCAGACCAACCACGAGGGCGAGTTCGTGGAGCACCTGCACCGGCTCGAGGGGCTCGCCGACGGCATCTTGCTGAACCCCGGCGCCTGGACCCACTACTCGTATGCCATCCGGGATGCGCTCGAGCTGACCGGCCTGCCGACCGTCGAGGTCCACCTCTCCGATGTCGACAACCGCGAGCAGTGGCGCCGCCATTCGGTGATCCGCGAGCTGTGCATCGATCGCGTCGCCGGCAAGGGGCCCGAGGGGTACCGCGACGCGCTCGTCCGGCTGAAGCAGGAGCTCTCGCCATGAGCGATCGGGCCGATCGCCTGAGCCAGCTGCTCGACGACGAGGGGCTCGATCTGATGCTCGTCACGGATCTCGTCAACGTCCGCTACCTGACCGGGTTCACGGGCTCCAATGGGCTCGCGCTGGTGGGTCCGCAGACGCGGACGTTCGTGACCGACTTCCGGTACGTGGATCAGGCAGCCGAGGAGGTAGACGCGGCCTACGAGCGCCGGCGCGCAGCCCAGGAGCTGCTCGACGCCGCCGTCGAGGAACTTCCGGACGGCGCTCTGCGGCTCGGGTTCGAGGACGCCGCCCTGTCGGTGCGCCAGCACGCCGAGCTCCGTGCGCGGCTTCCGGATGCGGTCGAGCTCCTCCCCGCCGGCTCGCTCGTCGAGCGGCTGCGCGCGGTCAAGGACCCGACCGAGATCGAGGCGATGCGGGCGGCCGCGGTCGTGGCCGATGAAGCGTTCAACCACGTGATCGCCGAGGGCCTCGTGGGTCGGACGGAACAGGAGGTGGCGCTCGCGCTGGAGTGGGAGATGCGAAAGCGTGGGGCGAGCGGCCCCAGCTTCGACTCGATCGTGGCCGCCGGCGCCCATGGAGCGCTGCCGCACGCCCAGCCTCGCGACGTGATCATCGGCGCCGGGGAGATGGTGGTGATCGATTGGGGCGCCGTGATCGGCGGATACCACTCGGACTGCACGCGGACGGTCTCCGCGGGCGCTCCGAACGGCGACGCCCGGGCCGTGTACGACCTGGTGCTCGAAGCCCAACTGGCTGGCCTCGGGGCGGTCAAGGCGGGAGCTGACGTCCGCGACGTGGACAGCACCGCCCGGGACGTGATCGACGCCGGGGGCTACGGCGGGCAGTTTGGTCACGGTCTGGGACACGGCGTCGGTCTCGACATCCACGAGGAGCCGCGCCTGTCACAGCGTGCCGAAGGCGAGCTGGTCGCGGGAAACGTCGTCACCGTCGAGCCGGGGGTCTACCTGGCCGGGGAGTTCGGAATCAGGATCGAGGACCTTACGGTGGTCACGGCCGACGGGCCCGAGATCCTCACGTCGGTGACCAAGGAGCTGATCGTCGTCGACTGAGTCTCGACGCTCTCTACACTGGCCCGTCGCATGATCTCTACCAACCAATTTCGCAACGGGTCCCACATCGACGTCGACGGGACCGTCTTCAAGATCCTCGAGTTCCAGCACGTGAAGCCCGGCAAGGGCGGCGCGTTCGTGCGGACGAGGCTCCGCCGCGCGAGCGACGGCGCCGTGATCGACCGGACGTTCCGGGCCGGTGAGAAGTTCCGGCCCGTGCGCACGGAGGTGCGCAAGATGCAGTTCCTCTACCGCGACGGGTCGGACGCCCACTTCATGGACAGCGAGAGCTATGAGCAGTTCACGATTCCCGAGAGCACGCTCGCGGAAGCTCTGCGCTGGCTGCGCGAGTCCGACGAGGTGGACCTCCTCTACATCGACGAGGAGCCGGCCGATGTGCAGCTTCCGAGCGCGCTCGACCTGACGGTCTCGGAGACCGAGCCCGGGGTCCGCGGCGATACAGCGTCGGGCGGTGGGAACAAGCCCGCCGTGCTCGAGACGGGCGCCAGGATCCAGGTACCGCTGTTCATCAACGTCGGCGACGTCGTCCGCGTCGACACGCGTTCCGGCGAATACGTGTCGCGGGCATGACGCCGGCGAGAGCGTGAGCCTCGTTGCGTAGGACAGACCAGCGCCGCGCCGCGGTTTGGGCCCTGTATCAGAGCGACCTCCTCGGGACGCCGCTCCAGGGCACGTTCCCCCGCGACGCGCACGCGTTCACGCGCGCACTGGCGGAGCTCGTCCGCGAGCATCAACCCGAACTCGACGGGCTGATCGGCGAGCACGCGAAGGGCTGGTCGCTGGAACGGATCGCGCCGCTGGAGCGCTCGATCCTGAGGGTCGGCCTCGTCGAGATCCTCCATGGCGATGAGCTGCCGGGTGACCAGGCGATACCGCCGGAGGGGGCGATCAACGAGGCCGTCGAGCTCGCCAAGCGATTCTGCGGAGCCGAGGCTCCGGCTTTCGTCAACGGCATCCTCGGCGCCGTCCTGCGCGAGCGCTCGAGCGCGGCCCGCTCGGGCGGTGTGGAGGAGTAGCGCAGCTCTTCAAGCGCCGGTTGGCGCTCGCCGATGAATCGGCATGAGCGAGAAGACGTACGGCCGCCTGCTGAGCGCCGCCGCGTTCGTCCTGGCCGCCCGGCTCGCGTCCCGACCGGGAACGTTCTGGGATTACCCGACCGATGCCGGACCGGCGCTGGCGGCGATCGCGCACGGGAGCGTGACCGGATTCTTCTCCCACCAGCCCGCGATGGGTCCGCTGTCGCTCTATCTGCGCGCGCCGTTCGTGGCGATCGCCGCCGCGCTCCACGATGGACCCGTCGGTGCCTACCGCTGGGGTTGCCTGCCCTGCCTGCTCGCCGTCGCCGGCGTGGCGCTGTGGCTGGCGCAGACCGCCCGACGCAACGGCGCCGGGCGCCTCGCGATGGCACTGATCGTCGTGGTCTCGCTGGTCAACCCGCTCGTCAGCGACGCGCTCTACTGGGGTCATCCGGAGGAGTTGCTGACCGCGAGCCTCGCGATCGGCGCGATCCTGGCCGCCGGCGGGGGGCGTGCATCGCTCACGGCCGTGCTCGCCGGCGTGGCGGTCGCGAGCAAGCAGTGGGCCGTCCTGATCCTCGTACCCGCGATCCTGTTGCTCGGGAAGGACCGGATTCGCGTGGTCGTTCTGAGCGGCGCGGTGGCGATGCTCGCCTGGCTGCCGATGATCGCTGCCAACCTGGTCGCGTTCCGCCACGCGCTGCGTTACGTCTCGCACCCACAGCCCGTCGTGACGCTGTACACCTGGCTCTATCCGTTCTCGCCTCGGGGAAGCGTCACCGTCACCAACATCTTCGGCGACTCGCGGACGTTCGACGCGCACCAGCTGCTGGGAGTCGAGGCGACGCTGGCCCGACCATTGATCACGCTCCTCGGCGTGGCGATCCCGCTGCTGGTGTGGTGGCGGGGTTCTCGTCGCGCGAGCGTCGAGCAGATGCTGCTGGCGAGTGCGTTGGTGCTCGTGTGCCGCTGCGCGCTCGACCCCGGATCGATGGCCTACTACCACTTCCCGTTGCTCCTGATCCTCCTGGCCTACGACGCCGTCGCCGGACGCCGGGTCCCGATCGCGGGACTGCTCGGTGTGGCGGTCTCGTTCGTCGTGCTCGACCGCTTCCCGGCCTATCTCGGGATGGCGGTGGCAAACGATCTCTACATCGCCGCGACCGTGACCGCCTTCGCGGTCATCGCCGCCAGGCTCAGAAGGCCCGTCCGGCCGCTCCGATTCGCCACCTAAGGGGAATGTAGGAAGCGCTCGCGAACTGTCGGCGCAGCAGCCACAATCAATGGTGTGAGACTGCTTGTCGTCGACGATGATCGGGCGCTGCGCGACGTGTTGCGCCGGGCGCTGATGCTCGCCGGCTACGACGTCCGCCTGGCCGACACCGGCGCCGGGGCTCTGGCTGAGGTCGCCGCCACGGTGCCGGACGCGGTCGTACTGGATATCGGACTGCCGGACATCGACGGGCTCGAGGTCTGCCGGTTGCTGCGGCGGGAGGGGAATAGGGTCCCGGTGCTGATGCTGACCGCTCGCGATGCGGTCTCGGATCGCATCGACGGTCTCGACGCCGGCGCCGACGACTACCTCGTCAAGCCGTTCGACATCGACGAGCTCAAGGCCCGGCTGCGGGCCCTCATGAGGCGCGCCGGCGGCGACGCCTCCCCCGACGGTGGACTCTCGTTCGGCGAGCTGCGTCTGGACCCCGCGCGCCACGGCGTCAGCGTCGGCGAAAGCTTCGTCGAGCTCACCCGCACCGAGTACCAGCTGCTCGAGCTGCTGATGCTGAACCCCCGACGGGTGCTTCCCCACAGCCTGATCTACGACCGCGTGTGGGGCTATGACTTCGGGCCAACGTCGAACGCGCTCCGCGTGTACATCGGCTACCTGCGACGCAAGCTCGAGGATGCCGGTGCACAGTCGGTGATCCACACCGTGCGCGGCGTCGGCTACGCGCTGCGCGAACCGCAACCAGCCACGAAATGAGCCTGCGCGGGCGGATGGGTCTTGCGTCCGGGATCGCCGTGGCGATCGCGGTGCTGGCGGTGGCGGTCTCGTCCTACGCCGGGATGCGCTCCGAGCTGCGCGGGCAGGTGGATCAGTCGCTGCAGTCGTTGCGCAGACAGGTGCTGCCGGGCCCGGGCGGACCGGGTCCAGGGGGCGGCCCGCCCGGGTCGAACCGGTTTGGCGAGCCCCCGGGGGTGCGAGACGAGGGCCTCGGCATCGATCAGCCGACCGGCCCCGCGTTCGGGGGCCCGCGCGGGATCGTCACGCTCATCTACCGGGACGGCGGGACCTACAACCCCCGCGGCCAGCGGGGTGCGGTCCCGGTCGACGCGCAGATGAAGGCCACCGCGGCATCCGGGAAAGGCCAGTACTACACCGAGGTGCACGCCGGAGAGACCCATCTCAGGGTGCTGGTCACGGGCCTCGGCGCGAACGGTGCGCTGGCGGTCGCACTGCCGCTGACCGATGTCGACAACGCACTCTCGAGCCAGCTGCTGCTGCTCGCCGTGATCGCCGCCGGAGGGATCGCGCTGGCGGCGCTGCTCGGCACGCTGGTGGCGCGCACGGCGCTGTCTCCGATCGCCCGGTTCACCCGGCAGACGGAATCGATCGCCGCCAACACCGACTGGCTCGAGCGCCAGCGACTCGACGTCGTCGGCGATGACGAACTCGCCCGCCTGGCGCGCACGTTCAACACCACGCTGGATGCGCTCGAGGGCTCGGTCAAGGCCCAGCGAAACCTGGTCGCCGATGCCTCGCACGAGCTGCGCACCCCGATCGCGTCGATCCGCGCGAATCTCCAGCTGATGCGCGACGAGGCCCTGCTCTCTCCGGCGGACCGCGAAGCGCTGCGCACCGACATGATCGAGGAGCTCGATGACCTCACGGCACTGGTGAGCGATGTCGTCGAGCTGGCTCGAGGAACGAAGCCCGATGGCGACCGGGGCGACGTCCGGGTCGACGAGATCGCCGTCGACGCGGTCGAGCGCGCTCGGCGCCGTGCTCCCGGGATCACGATCCAGGTCAAGCTCGAGCCGACCCTCGTCAGGGGCGAGGGCGATCGGATCGCCCGCGCGATCGCGAACCTCCTCGACAACGCCGTCAAGTGGAGCCCCACCGGTGGCGTGGTCGAGGTCGAGCTTCACGATGGGACGTTGACCGTCCGCGATCACGGACCGGGGTTTCACGAGGACGATCTGCCCTACGTGTTCGATCGTTTCCACCGCGCCAAGGACGCCCGCTCGAAGCCGGGGTCCGGGCTCGGGCTGGCGATCGTGCGCCAGGCGGCGGAGGCGCACGGTGGCTCGGTCGAGGCGCGCAACGCCCTCGGTGGCGGCGCGCTGCTGAGCATCAGCTTCGGGGAGCCGCTCGAGCTCGAACAGCCGCCGCTCGAGCCGATCAGCGCGCCCTGACCCGCCTGGGCCGTGGCGCCCGACAACTCTCGTGGTTGCGGCCCGAAGCTCTCACGGTCACCGTGATCGTCCGGGCGCGCGGGCAGGAGGCGACCAGCAGCACCGGCGCTCCTCGCTTCGAGACGATCGCTCCGCCCGTCACGCGGACCCCGTAGCGGCCGGAGTAAACCAGGGCGGGCGTCGACACCACGGTCACGGTGCCCGCCTTGAATTTGCCGTGGCCGGTGGCGCGGGCGGTGGTGAAGCGGAAGGTGAACATGCGCGAACTCGGATCGAACCCCCAGGACTGCGGCGTCCCCGAGATCAGCTGGGGGTAGGGCTCGACCAGCGCCCGGAGCGTCGGCATCACCACGTTCGATCCACGCGGGGGTTTCTCGGGATTGCGGACGATCGCCTGCTCGTCGCCGGGACCGGAGGTCGTGGGATCGCTGCAACCGCAGTAGGCCCACTCGATCCACGGAACCATGTTCTGGTCGGCGAGCCTGACCACGGCTTGGAGCACGCTCGCGTCGTTCGTGGCCCCGAACTCGGTCATCATTGTCGCCTCGTGGGTCTGGGCGACGTGGTGCGCGGCATTGGCCATTACCTGCCCGTATGTCGTGCAGCTGCTCCCGAGGCAGTAGTCGTGCCACGAGAAGCCGGCGTGCGGATCGTCGAGACCGCCGACGTTCGTGGGGGCTCCGAAATCGAACAGCACGTTCGGCTCATACCAGACGAGAGTGCGGTGATCCACGGACCGGATCGCCGCGTCGACCTTGCGGTTGAACGCGGTCAACGTGGCGTCGAATGCTGGACAGCCGGACGGGGTCAGGCACGCCGCGTAGCCCGTCCCCGGCCACGGCTCGTTGAACAGCTCGTATCCGAGCACGGAGCGATCGCCTCGGAAGCGCCGGGCAACGTGGCGCCAGGCGGCGGCATAGCGGTCCTGGAGACCGATACCCCCAGGACCCGGGCTGTTGTCCCAGAAGTGGTCGTAGGCGTGCTCGAGCGCGGGCATGTCCAGGTAGTTGCCTGGGAAGCCGGTCTTCGGAACCGGCGGTAGCCCGTCATCCTCGACCGCCCAGTCCGGTGCCCCTTCGCCCTGGAACAGCTCGTTGTACATGTCCTGATGGAAGTCCAGCAACGAGACGATCCCGTGGCGGGCGAGCGTCCTGACCGTCGTGGCGATGTGGTTGAGGTAGGCGTCGTCGAAGACGCCGGGCTCGGGCTCGACCGCCTTCCAGATCACCCCGACGCGGACGGCGTTGAAACCCATCCTCGCGAGGAACGCCGCGTCGTCGTCGCCAAACCCGGCCGCAGCGGGGTAGTACGGCGCGATCTTGTAGACCATGTTCATCCCGTGGACGATCACCACGCGCCCGCGCGCGTCCGTGATCCAGCGGCCGGCGTGGCCCAGCGGAAGCTTCGGCGCCGCGATCGCCGCCGGCGACGCCTGGGCGCCACCGCACGCGGCGAGCATCGCCAGGGCCGAAACACACGCGAGCGCAAGCGAGCGCATAAACACTCTCATCGCGGCGCGTAAGCGTACGGATTTCGATTCTGACGCGAGCCTGCAGCCCCTGGTTGGCGGCGGGGCAGGCGGGTGGGGGCGCCGGCGCCAGATCCGAGCCCTGTCGACCTACGCACACTCCTCATGCATAGCTCGACAGGCCTCGCCACCGGGGCCGCGATTGTCGTCTTGTGCACTATCGAAACGGCCCCCGATCGCGCCCGACCCTTTCCCCTTCCCCAGCGCCGTTTACCGGCCGCCCGCCAAGCGGGGCTGTAGGGCGCGCGCACCCCGGTCAGATGTTTAGGTTTCCTACAGATGATTTG
Source organism: uncultured Solirubrobacterales bacterium (assembly GCA_963810015.1). Taxonomy (GTDB): domain Bacteria; phylum Actinomycetota; class Thermoleophilia; order Solirubrobacterales; family Solirubrobacteraceae; genus Palsa-465. Next base: position 800,150 of record CAWEMC010000013.1, on the reverse strand, counting down.
AGCGGTTTGACGCGCGAACCGAGCCTTTCAGTGGGGCGTGCTGGCGCGTTCCCCGAGTGGGCAGCCTCGCCTGGCGCGCCCGCCCGCCGGCACACCCCATTTTTTTCCGCTCGGGCCGCGAGCCGAGCCGATGCTTGAGCGCGCTCCGATATGGGTACCAGCGGCTTCGATGCGCGAGAGCGGTGATGCCGTCGGCGTCGCGCGGTCGGGGCTGACGTTGGTGCCGGGCCACGGGACACACTCACACCTCGGTGCCGGCGGCTGCGAGCACCGGGCGCTCTTCTACGACGACGTCGACGAGTACCTGGCCGCCACCGGCGAGTTCCTGCGCGCCGGCGACGCCGCCGGCGAGCCCCTGATGGTCGCGATCCCGGGCCAGAGGATCGATCCGTTGCGAGGGGCTCTGGGCGAGACGGCCGAGCGGGTTCGCTTTCTCGACATGCACGAGCTCGGTCGCAATCCCGGGCGGATCATCCCGAAGGTCCGGCACTGGGCCGAGCTCCAGCGAGGCGTCCCGTGCCGGTTCGTGGGTGAGCCGATCTGGCCGCAACAGGACCCGGCGGAGGTGATCGAGGCAACCCGGCACGAGGCGCTCATCAACGTGGCTTTCGCCGATCTCGACGCGTTGATCCTGTGCCCGTACGACGTCAACGGACTCGCCCCGAACATCCTGGCGGACGCCGAAAGGACCCATCCCCACGTGATCCGCGGAGCGGAACGTCGGCCGAGCACTCGCTACACGGACCCGCTGGAGGTCTGGCTCGCGTCCGAGTGGTCTCTGCCCGAGCCGGGGCAGACGATGGCGACGCTCACGCTGAGAGAGGATCTCGCGCCGGCGCGACAGATCACGGAGGCGTGTGGTCGCGAGGCGGGCCTCTCGGGCCCGGCCGTGCTCGATCTCGTCCTCGCGGTCGACGAGGCCGCGACGAACGCGGTGCTCCACGGCGCGCCGCCGGCCCAGCTCCGGATCTGGCGGCAGCGGGCCGGCATCGTCTGCGAGGTCACCGACCACGGCGAGCTCGAGGACCCGCTCGCGGGCCGGCGCTTTCCGGCGCCCGAGTGGCCGCGCGGACGCGGGCTGTGGCTGATCAACCAGGTCTGCGATCTCGTCGAGTTGCGGCCCGTGGCCGACGGGACCGCGATCCGGATGCACATGCTGGCGGCCCGCTAGTACTCACCCGGCCGTGGCGGGCCGTCTCATACGCTTCGGGCCGTGCGTCGCGGAGCGCTCCGTCATCCGGCCTTTCGGCTGTTGTTCCTCGGTCAGGCGGTCTCGTCGCTCGGCGACCGGTTGGTGCCTGTCGCGCTGGCGTTCGTCGTCCTCGATCTGACGGGCTCGGTCACCGACCTCGGCATAGTCGCGGCCGCGCAAACCGCGCCGTTGGTCGTGTTCGTCCTGCTCGGTGGGGTGTGGGCGGACCGGCTGCCCCGGCAGCGCGTGATGCTCGGCTCGGATGCCGTCCGGGCGGTCTCGCAGGGAGCGACCGCGCTGCTCCTGCTCGAAGGGCAGGCCCACGGTGGCAGCTGGCCGTCCTGCAGGCGGTCTACGGGGCCGCCGAGGCGTTCTTCGGTCCGGCCTCCGTCGCCGTCGTCCCGCAGACGGTCGAAGGCGCCGATCTCCAGCAGGCCAACGCGCTGATTCGCTCAGCGGCAACGTCGCGGCGGTGCTCGGGCCCGCGTTCGCCGGCGTGATCGTCGCTACGATCGGCACGGGGTGGGGCCTGGCGATAGACGCTGCGACGTTCGTCGTGAGCGCCGTATTTCTGGCAATGATGCGCGTCGAACCGGTGGTCCTCGCCGCGCGGGCGAACACGGTGGCCGAGTTGCGGGCGGGCTGGCGCGCCTTCCGCTCGCGGACATGGCTGTGGGTCACGGTCGCCTACTTCACGCTGTTCATCGGCTTCGTGTACGCGCCGCTGCTGGTCCTCGGCCCGGAGGTCGCGCGGACCTCGCTCGGTGGCGCCGGCGCGTGGGCCGCGATCGCCACCGCGCTCGGGCTGGGCTCGCTGGTTGGGGGCCTGATCGGGTTCCGCTGGCGCCCTCGGTACCCGCTTCGGGTCGCATTCCTGACGTTTCTGATCGCCGGGCCGGCGCTGTTCGGACTGCTGGCCGCCGATGCTCCGCTCCCGCTGATCGTCGCGGTCGCGCTGGTCGACGGCGCGTCGGGTCCGTTGTTCAACACGCTGTGGTACACGGCGCTCCAGCGCGAGGTCCCTGCCAGCGAGCTCTCGCGCGTCAGCTCGTGGGACTATCTCGGCTCGGTCGCGATGCTCCCTGCCGGGCAGGCGATCAGCGGGCCGGTGGGTGAGGCGATCGGGATATCGACGACTCTGTACCTGGCTGGAGCGCTGTTCCTGGTGCTGCTGCTCGCCGTGCTCGCGGTGCCGGCGGTGCGCAACTTCAGCAGCGAGCCGGCCGTGTCCGCCGCCTGACGGGGCGGGTTCCCGGCGCGGTTCGTGTTTCGGAATTTGCGAACACGGTGAGCCGCTCGGTAATGGTGGATCACGCCATCGTAGGAATCGGTCCGGGGTAATGGTGCCCGCGGCGTCGGCCATCTCAGCGCGCCACGGCGGCGGTGGCCGTGCTCGCCGCGGGCCGGGGTTCTTCACGCGCCACAAGCGGTCGATCGCGATCGGCGTCCTCGTCGGAACGATCGTCGGTTTCGTCTACTTCGTGCTCCCACAGATCAGCGGTCTGCGAGGGACGTTGCACCGTCTGGGAGACGCCGACCCGGCGTGGATCGGGCTGGCCGCGGTCGTCGAGATCCTGTCGCTCGCCGGCTACGTGCTGCTGTTCCGGACCGTCTTCTCCTGCCACGGGACTCGCGTCGGTTGGCGCGAGAGCGCTCAGATCACGCTTGCCGGAACGGTCGCGAGCAAGCTGTTCGCCGCCGCGGGCGCGGGCGGCGTGGCGCTGACCGTGTGGGCGCTGAACGCGGCGGGGCTGAGGCCTCGCACGATCGCCCGGCGGATGATCGCGTTCGAGCTCCTGCTCTACTCGGTATTCGCCGGAGCTCTCCTGTTCGTCGGGATCGGCCTGCGAACGGGTGTGTTCGCCGGCGTTGCGCCGTGGACGCTCACCGTCGTGCCGGCGGTGATCGCGGGCGCTGCGATCGCGATCACGCTCTCGCTGCGCGCCTTTCCCTCAGGCCTCGAGCGGCGGATCGTCGCGTGGCGCGAGTCGACTCACCCGGCCACGCGGCTCGTCTCGCGGCTCGCCACCGCCCCGCAGGCGGTCCGGGATGCCACCTCGATCGTGCTCGATCTGATCCACCGACGCGAGTTCGGGGTCCTCGGAGCGCTCGCGTACTGGGCGTTCGACATCGCCGCGCTGTGGGCCTCCCTGCACGCCTTCGGGAACCCGCCGCCTGCGGCCACGATCGTGATGGCGTACTACATCGGGCAGCTGGCCAATGTGATCCCGTTGCCCGGTGGGGTGGGGGGCGTCGAGGGCGGGACAATCGGCGCGCTGATCGCGTTCGGGGCGCCGGCAAGCCTGGCGATCCTGGGCGTGCTCGCCTACCGCGTGATCTCGTTCTGGCTCCCGACGCTGCCCGGCGCGATCGCCTATCTCCGCCTGCGCGGCACGGTGGCGCGGTGGCGGGAGATGGAATCGGAGGCCGCTGGGTCGTAGGCTTGAGCACCGGTGTCGGTTTCTGTGAACAACTCGGCGTCCCCGCGCAAGCGCCACGCCATCGGGCTGTTCGCCGGGTTGCCCGGGCATTACGACCGGATGGGGGCGGTACTGAGCTTTGGCCAGGATCCGCGCTGGCGCAGGGCGCTGGTCGACGCGATCGACCCGCAGCCGGGTCAACGCGTGCTCGACGTCGCCACCGGGACCGGGCTCGTTGCCTTTGCGCTCGCGCGCCGCGGTCGATGTGAGGTCATCGGTCTCGACCAGAGCGAGGACATGCTCTCCGGTGCGAGGTCGCGCCTTGCCGCGGACCCGGCGCTCGAGGGTCGCGTGCGGTTCGTCAGCGGCGAGGCGGAGCGCCTGCCGTTCGCCGCCGCTGAGTTCGACGCGCTGACGTTCACCTATCTGCTGCGTTATGTGGATGACCGCGCGGCGACGATGCGCGAGCTCGCGCGGGTGCTGAAGCCGGGCGGGCGGATCGGGATGATCGAGTTCGGCGCACCGCAGAGGACGGTCACGCGCGAGCTGTGGCGGGCGCACACCCGCGTCGGACTGCCGCTGCTCGGGCGGCTCGTGTCGCCGGCGTGGGTCGAGGTCGGCCGCTTTCTCGGCCCGAACATCGAGGAGTTCCACGCCCGCGAGCCCGACCTCGCCGGCCTGTGGCGCCGAGCTGGGATTCGCGACGTCGGGATCCGCAGGATGAGCTTCGGCGCGGGCATCGTGATGTCGGGGATCAGGGATGGCGACCGCACCCCGTGAGCTCGACCGGCCGGCGTTCTACGCGCTTCGTCCGGGCGGCTGGCGTGACCTGATCACGCTGCTTCATCCTCCGTACACGGCGTGGCATCTGAGCTACGTGGCGCTCGGCGCGGCCGCTGCGCCGATGGTGTATCCCGTCCGCCTCGCGGCCGCACTTCTCGCGTTCCTGCTCGCCGTGGGGATCAGCGCGCACGCGTTCGACGAGCTCAACGGGCGACCGCTCAAGACGGCGCTGACGCGGCGCACGCTGATCGCGCTCGCCGTCGTCTCGCTCGCCGGCGCCGTCGCCATCGGGGTCGTCGGCGTGTTCGTCGTCTCGCCGCTGCTCGCGCCCCTCGTGATCGTGGGTGGCCTGCTGGTTCCCGCATACAACCTGGAGCTGGCCGGCGGGCGTTTCCACAACGACACGTGGTTCGCGATCGCGTGGGGTGGATTTCCCGCCTTCACGGGTTACTTCGTCAACGCGCTGACGATCCGGCCGGCCGGCGTGCTCGTCGCCGCGGCGTGCTGCATGCTGAGCGTCGCGCAGCGGCGACTGAGCACACCGGCCCGGGAGCTGCGACGACGCACGGCGTCGGTCGCCGGCGAGCAACGGCTGATCGACGGGCGGGTCGTCGAACTGACCCGCGAGCGGCTGTCGGAGCCGCTCGAAGGTGCCCTGTCGATGCTGTGGATCGCGCTGGTGCTGCTCGCCGTCGGACTCGTCGCCATCCGTCTCTGAGCGCCCGGCCCCGGAGGCCCAGGTGGGGTCTTACACTGGGTCGGTGACCGCGCGCGGCACCGATTGGGGTCTCGCCGCGCTGGTGACGTCGTTGATCGTGACCGGCGCGCTGACGCTGTTCGCGGGCGGATCCGGTGACGCGTGGGTGTTCGTCGCACACGACGCCCTCGGGATCGCGATCGTCCTGCTGCTTGTGTTCAAGCTGCGCCGGGTCTGGCCACGTCTCCGCGCGCCGGAGCGCTGGGATCGGAGGACCGGCGCGGGCGTACTCGGGACCGCACTGGTAGTGGGCGCGCTCGGCTCCGGCTTGCTGTGGGCCGATGGGGTCACGGTGGACCCAGGCGGCTACAGTCTGCTCGCGTGGCACGACGTCCTGGGCGTGATCCTGGCGGTGGCCGTCGGAGCCCACATGGTGTTTCGCGCCAAGCCGCTGCGGGGGCGAGACGTGGCGCATCGCCGCCAGTTCCTGACCGGACTGTGCATCGGGGCCGGCGGGCTCGCGGCCGCGCGGCTACAGAGGCCGGTCCAGGCGCTGTTCGGTCTTCGCGCGGCCAAGCGCCGGTTCACGGGGTCGTATGAGGCGGACTCGTTCGCCGGCAACGCTTTCCCGACGACGTCCTGGGTGGCGGACAATCCTCGACCGATCGTGCTCGACAGCTACCGCCTGGAGGTCGGCGGGCTGGTCGCGCACGAGCTCGCGCTGGCGCTCGACGAGCTGACGCCGACCGACGAGTTGACCGCGACGCTCGACTGCACCGGCGGCTTTTACTCGACCCAGCGCTGGGGCGGAATCGGCCTCGGGCAGCTCCTGGAGAAGGCCGGTGTCCTGCGTTCGGCGGGGCACGTTTCGGTGGTCTCGCGCACCGGCTACCGCTGGAGCTTCGCCCTCGACGATGCCGACCGTCTGCTGCTGGCGACCCACGTGGGCGGCGAGCCGCTCAGCCACGAGCACGGCGCGCCCATCCGATTGGTGGCGCCGTCCTCACGGGGGTTTCAATGGGTCAAGTGGGTCGACAGGATCGATGTGCGGGTGGACCCGGACTACGGCGCGCCCGCGTCGACGGTGTGGAGCAGCTTCACGGCTGCGGGCATGGGCGATGGCTAGCCCCGTCGGGGGCCGGGGGGTCGCCGTGGCGCTGGCCGGCGCACTGGCGCTCGGCGTGTGCGCCGCGCTGACCTTCGAGCCAGTGAGCTCGCGGACCTCCTCCCGCCCGCGCCCCGCGTTCGTCGCCGCCGGGCCGCGGCGGGCGATCCGAGCGTTCAGGCCGCTGCGACCGGGTACCGTGGTGCCGCTGGCCAACGTCGGCGTCGCGGTATTCGCCGACGCTCGCCACGGGTTCACCGTGGCGAGCATGAGCGGCTCGGAAACGTATCCCGCCGCCACCGTCGACGGCGGGAGAACGTGGCGGATCGATGGGCCGGTCCTGCCCGCCTTGCCGTCCGGGGGCCCGGCGGTGATCTCGCAGCCCGGGATCGCCGGCCCGAGGACGTACTTCGTGTCGGAGGGCGTCGGCGGAATCACCGTCGTCGACGTGACGACGGACGCGGGCAAGCGGTGGTGGCGGACGCTGCTGCCGGGCGGTCCGGTGTTCGTGGGCGCCTACGAGGGCGAGCTGACCGCGATCGTCGCGAGCTCGACGATCGATCGCCCGGACGCGCAGGAGACCTTCTGGGCCTTCCACTCGAAGACCGGCCGGCGCTGGACCTACGACGATTCGCTCAGCGCCGTGACTTAGCGGGGAGCACTTAGGTGCCTGTCCAGTTCGGCGGGCGCTTCTCGAGGAACGCGCAGATTCCCTCCTGCGCGTCCGCGGCCATCGAGTTCATCGTCATGACCGACTTGGTGAGGTCGTAGGCGCGGTGCTCATCGAGTTCCACCTGCCCGTAGAACGCCTCCTTGCCGATCGCGACCGTCAGCGGGCTCGAGCGCGAGATCGACGCGATCAGCTCGTCCACCGCGGTGTCGAGCTCTGACGCGGGGACGACGCGGTTCACCAGACCCCACTCGAGGGCGGCGGTGGCGGAGATCGGCTCGCCCGTCAGCAGCATCTCGAGCGCGCGTTTGCGCCCGATCGCGCGTGACAGCGGCACCATCGGCGTCGAGCAGAACAGGCCGATCTTCACTCCCGGAGTCGCGAACATGGCGTCCTGCGCGGCAACCGCGAGATCGCACGCCGCCACCAGCTGACAGCCGGCCGCGGTCGCGATCCCCTGCACCTTCGCGATCACCGGCTGCGGCACGCGATGGATCGTCTCCATCAGCTCCGTGCACCGATCGAAGAGCGATTGGTAGAAGGGGAGCTCGCGGCCCACCATCTCGCTCAGGTCGTGGCCGGCCGAGAACGCGACTCCGGACCCCTCGATCACGATCGCCCGCACCTCGGGGCTCTCACCGAGCGCCTTGAGCACGCCGATCAGCTCCGACATCAGCTCCATCGACAGCGCGTTGCGCTTCTCGGGGCGGGCCAGCGTGATCCGCGCCGCCGCGCCGGCGTCCGCGACCGTCAGCGTCCGGTGCTCGAAATCGCTCGTCACGCTCGCCATCGTCCGCCTAGCGTAACGCCTGACGGCGTACTCGGCCGAGTTCTGAATAGTTGGTGAACACGGTCGCGGAGGTGGTCCGGCCGATCTTTGGCCCTGCCAGAATCGTGGCGATGGAGGACAACCGCCGAGCTTCGGTCCTGGTGGTCGACGATGAGCCGACGATCGCCGAGATCGTGGCCCGGTATCTCGACCGCGCCGGCTACCGGACCCGCGTTGCCCACGATGGCCGGGAGGCGATCGAGCTCGCCGAAACGGAGCGGCCGGATCTCGTGGTGCTCGATCTGATGTTGCCGCGCATGGACGGGCTCGAGGTGATGCGTCGCCTGCGCGAGCGCGATCGGGATCGGATCGCGGTGATCCTTCTCACCGCGAAAGGAGACGAGTCCGATCGCGTGATCGGGTTGCGGCTCGGCGCTGACGACTACGTCGTCAAGCCGTTCTCCCCGGCCGAGCTGACCGCTCGGGTGGGCGCCGTCCTGCGCCGTATCGACACCTCGCCCGAGCACGAGGAATCGATCGAGCTCAGCGGCCTGACGATCGATCCGGCCGGACGGCGGGTGTGCGTCCGGGGCGAGGAGATACAGCTCACCCAGCGCGAGTTCGACCTGTTGCTATTCCTGGCCCGGCACCCCGGACAGGTGTTCTCGCGCGATCAGCTGATGGAGGCGGTCTGGCAGTACTCGTTCTACACGGACAGCTCGACGGTGACGGTGCACATTCGCAGGCTGCGAGCCAAGATCGAGGCGGATCCCGCACAACCACGCCGCCTCCAGACGGTGTGGGGGGTCGGGTACCGGTTCCAGCCATGAGCCGCGCCTCGGCGCTGGCGATCCTGCTCGGCGCGCTCGCGGCCGCGACCATCGGGGTCTCGTGGCTGGGGCACGGCACGCTCGTGGTGCTCCTCATCCTCGCGGGGATCGGTTGCGCGGCCCTCGGCGTGGCACGGGTGGCGGTCGCCGCTCGTGCGCACGGCCGCGCCGGACCCCTGGGGAGGCAGTTCGGGATCGGGGTGGCGATCGTGATCGGCCCCCTGCTGCTCGCGCTGGTATTGCTCAGTCTGCTGATGTTCGTCTCCGGCCACGACGCCGCGATCGTCGCCGTGATCGTCGCCTTCACTGGAGTCGTCGGGGTCGTGGCCGCGAAGGGACTCGCGGCAGCGATCATCGACGACGCGCAGCGGATCCGCGACGGGTTGGTCGCGGTCGGGGAGGGCGAGCGCGAGCTGAAAATCACGACCAGCGCGCGAGACGAACTCTCGGACGTCGCCGTCGCCGCCACGGCGATGATCGAGCGGCTGGCGGCGGAGGAGGCGGCACGCGATCAGTCGGAGAGCGCCCGGCGGCACCTGGTGGCAGCCGTCTCACACGATCTCCGCACGCCGATCACGTCGCTGCGTCTGCTCGCCGAGGCCGTCGAGGACGAAATCGTCGACGGCGAGGCGCGCCGCGAGTACCTGCAGCGGATGCGCACCCACATCGTCGCGCTCAGCGGGCTGATCGACGATCTGTTTGAGCTTTCGCGTCTGGAGGCCGGCGACATTCGCTGGTCGCTCGAGCGCGTGTCGCTCGATGAGCTCGTCAGTGAGACGGTGGCGGCGATGCGCGTGCACGCCGAGCTCAAGGGGGTGGCCGTGCACACCGACGTGCCGGCATCGCTGCACCCGGCGCGCGCCAACCCCGAGAAGGTGCAGCGCGTCCTCTTCAACCTGATCCAGAACGCAATTCGCCACACGCCCGCCGACGGCAGCGTCGTCATCCGGGCCGAGCCGGTGGCGGACCGGATCGAGATCGAAGTCGCCGACACCGGCGACGGAATTGCCGCGGCCGAGCGTGAGCTGGTGTTCGGGCCCTTCTACCGCGGCGGGGTGGACGCGTCCCGCACGAGCGATGGCGCTGGGCTCGGGCTCGCCGTGTCACGCGCGATTGTGGAGGCGCACGGCGGACGGATCTGGCTGGCGGAGTCGGCGGCCGGCACGCGCGTTCGGTTCAGCCTCCCGGCGGCTGCATGACGACCGGCGGAAGTTCTTACGGTTCGATGTCAACGTCACCCGTAACCGTTGATCGTGTGGCATTGGTCTGCTCCAATGCAGTCACTCTCCGGTTGGGTTACATCGAGTCGATGCGTCCACCCGGCCGGTAACTGCCACAAAGGAGAAGCAATGCCTTCCTCATTGGGAGTGCTGCGTCGCGCTGCGCTGCTCGCGTTGGTGATAGCGGGCGCGGGCGCGGCGAGCGCCAGCGCGCACGGCCACGGAGTGACTGGTCACGTGTATGTCAACGACAACACAGCTCCTGTCAACACGATCGCCGCATTTGACCGTCATGCCGATGGCAGCCTGACGCCCGTTCCGGGATCGCCGTTCTCGGCGGGTGGCGCCGGCACCGGCGCGGTGATCGGATCACAAGGCTCGCTGCAGATTGCGGGACACGGTCGGTACCTGCTCGCGGTGGACGCCGGCAGCAACCAGATCTCCGTCCTTCGGATCGGGTTCGACGGCGCGCTGAGGCTCGTGCGCGGCGGGGTCGTCGGCTCGGGCGGCGCGGAGCCGGTGAGCATCGCTCGGCGTGGGAGCCTCGTATACGTCGCGAACGCCGGCTCGACGGCGACCAACTACTCCGGCTTCCGGTTGAGGTTCGGCGGCCGTCTGTACCCGATCCCTGGATCCACGGTTCCGCTGCCCGCCGACTCACAGCCCGGCGACGTCCTGTTCAACTCCGACGGGACCAATCTCGCCGGCACGCGGGTGGGAACCTCGCTGATCGACAGCTTCAGCGTCGGCCGCGATGGCCTGCTGACGGCCGCGCCGGGATCGCCGTTCACCGCTCAGGGCCCGGGCCCGTTCGGCAGCGAGTTCCGTCCGACCGATCCTCGGCAACTGTTCGTCTCCAACGCCCACGGTGGCGCCGGCGCCGGAACCGTGTCCGCGTTCAGCGTCTCCCGGACGGGGGCGCTGACCTCGATCGGGGCTTCGCCATTCGCCGATCAGCAGACCGCGCCGTGCTGGGTTGAGATCAGCCACGACGGCAGGTTCCTGTTCGCCGTCAACACCGCGACGCCGAGCATCTCGAGCTACGCGATCGGGCGGGACGGATCGCTCCGGTTGCTCGGCAGCACCCCGTTTACCGGGCCGTCCGGCCAGGCGCCGGAGGACGCGCGGTTGAGCCCCGACGGGCGCACCCTGTGGGTCGTGGACAGCGGCGGGCGCGCGGTTAGCGCGTTCGAGGTCCGCGGCGGTCAGCTGGCCGAGCTTCCGGGGCCGCCGACGGCGCTCCCGGCGAGCGCGGCGCCGTTCGGCATCGTCGTCAACTAGTCACACGCCGTCTGCCCGCGAAGCGGCCGCGCGGACGTTTCGCGCGGCCGTTCGTGGGCGGGGCGGCTCGGGGCGGCTCGGAGCGGCTCGGGGCGGCTCGGAGCGGCTCGGAGCGGCTCGGAGCGGCTCGGGCCCCCGATTGGGGGATTCGGATGGTGCACAACACGGCAACACCGGCGCGAATCCCGAGCCCTGTCGTAGTGCGCACACTCTGCGTGCACAGCTCGACAGGCCTCGCCATTCGGTGCAGGATTGTCGTGCTACGCACCAACGGCAGGGTACGATCGCGCCGGATCCTTTCAATGCGTGGTCGCAGGGGGGAGGACCCAGCTTGCCCGGCTGGCTTAGGCGGCAAGCAGGTGGCGCGTCTCACGTGTGAAAGGTGTCGTCTCGAGCCGCTTCAGTTCGCGTTGCATTGCTCGGCGGCCCCGGTGATGTAGAGCGCGGACGGAGCCCTCCGTTTGACCCATGCGTTCTGCTATTTCTGCGTGCGAGAAGCCAGCCACGTCGCGCAGGAGCACCACTTGGCGCTGCTTGTTGGGGAGCGTCGCAAGCGCGGTCCGGACCGTCTCTGCTCTGTTGAGGTCTGCGCCTGAGCTCGTTTGTGGATCGAGGACCTTCTCCATCGGCGTGACGCGATTCGCGCGTAAGTGATCGATCGCGACGTTGTGGGCCAGGCGAAGGAGCCATGGGCAGAACGGCCCAACTCGATCGTCGTACTTTGCCAGCCTCGCGATCACGTTGGCGAACACATGCTGGGTGACATCCTCGGCTTCGTGGTCGTCCCGGACAATCGCTCGCACGTAGCCGTACACGTTGTGCGAGTAGCTGACATACAGGAAGCGCACGGCTTCCGGGTCGCCCTGCTTGGCGCGAGCGACCGCGATCCGCGTCTTTCTGAGCGTCTCTGGCGAGTCGTCCAGCACGGTCCGGCGCCTGAACCCGATTTGACCCGGCGCTCTCCCCAATGCTTCCTGAATCACGACTCCGTCCCCCTTTGTCGCACTTGCCCTGTCGACCGGGAAGGTCGCCTCGCATCGGCGCGCCCACGAAGATCCCTGGCTGCTCGGGGACCTCGGACCTCAACGTCAGGCTGAACCTTCACTGACGCAGTGAACCTCGGCTTTCCTCCGCGGACTAGAGCGAACTTGGCTATGGACGCTCATCGCGTGCCCTAGCTCGCAGATCACTTCCAGACTGGCATCACATAAGGTGATAGCTGCGCTTGCCTAAGCGAATGGCTCGGGGCCGACCACGGTCGAGTCTCGGTTCGCTGAGACGTGGGAATGCTGCCTGGCCGCTGGTAGTCAAACAGGGAGCCGCGATACTGCCGGCGTGAGGGCGTAACGAGCGACTCGGAACGTCCGCGAGCCGATCAGGCGTCCGTAGCGCGCCGCGGCGCGTCGTCCGAAGCCGGGCCAGACGTACCAGCGGTACTTCCCAGGCCTGAGTCGGTAACGTCGCCCGCCGAAGGACCATGTCGATGCGAGCTGCAGCCTGGCCCCGTCCGGCCACGTGCTCAGTACCTTCCGGTTTCCCCAGTAGAGCTGCACGTTGTAATAGCTGGCTCTCCGCACGGGCGTCCAGCGGAGCACCGGAGGTCTGCTGACGAGCGTATTTTGGCTAGGCACGAGCAGCCGAGGTCCAGGTGTGACGACGAGGCTTCTTCTGGCGGTGTTGCCAGCCAGATCGGTCGCCAGAAGCGTGTACCGGTACCTGACTCTGTTGCGGACGTGTCTATCGTCGTAAGCGGTTCCGCGGGCCCGATAGACCACGCTCGTTGGCGCCCCGTGCGCTCCGGGCGTGCGCGTGACCTCGAGCGATGTGAGCGGGTCGATGGCGGCGATCGCCCAATGCAGGACCACGACCCCGTCGCCGGCGTCGGCCGTGAGGTTGCGCACAGGCGGTGAGCCGTCATAGCGAAAAGCATCGGTTGCCGCGCTGGCCGTTTTGCCGGCGTTGTCGGTGCAGCTGGCGCTGACGGTCGCATTTATCGCGTCAGGCCCCGAGTAAGTGCCCGGTGTGCACGAAGCGATCCCAGAGAAAGAGCTTCCGATGGCCTCGGCGGTGACGGGGTGGTTGTACCAGCCGTTGGAATCAGGCGGGCGAGAGAGGCCGACGGAGACGCTCGGAGTTGACGCCTCGTATCGGAAGGGATGACTGGTCGCGCTGGCGGTCTTGCCGGCGTTGTCGGTGCAGCTGCCGCTGACGGTCGTGTTCGTTGCGTCCGGGCCGGAGTAAGTGCTCGGCGAACACGAAGCGATGCCGGAGAACGAGCTGCCGCTGACCTTGGCGGTGACCGGGTGGTTGTACCAGCCGCCGGAATCGGCAGAGCGGGACAGGCCGACGGTGATCGTCGGCGTCGAGGCCTCGTACTTGAACGCCGGGCTGGTCGCGCTGGCGGTCTTGCCCGCATTGTCGGTGCAGGTCCCGCTGACCGTCGCGCTCGTGGCGTCCGGGCCCGAGTACGTGCCGCCAGTGCACGACGCGATCCCCGACACGGAGTTCCCCGTGACGGTGGCGGTGACCGGACGGGTGTACCAGCCGTTCGAATCAGCTCCCCGAGACGGAGCTACGGAGACGATCGGCCCGGACGCGTCGTACCGAAATGGAGCGCTCGCTGCGCTGGCGGTCTTGCCGGCGTTGTCGGTGCAGCTGCCGGTAACCGTCGCCTCCAACGAGTCCGGCCCCGAGTAGGTGCTGCCCGTGCACGAGGCGATCCCGGAGAAGGAGGTGCCGTTGACGGTTGCGGCTACCGGATGTGTGTACCAGCCGTTGGAATCCGGGGAACGAGAAAGGCCGACCGATACCGCTGGCGTGGAGGCCTCGTACTTGAACGCCGGGCTGGTCCCGTTGACGGTCTTGCCGGCGTTGTCGGTGCAGCTGCCGCTGACGGTCGCGTTCGTTGCGTCCGGGCCCGAGTAGCTGCTGCCCGTGCACGACGCGACCCCGGAGAACGAGCTGCCGCTGACGGTCGCTGCGAGCGTGTGGTTGTACCAGCCGCCGGAATCGGCAGAGCGGGACAGGCCCACGGTGATCGTCGGCGTCGAGGCCTCGTACTTGAACGCCGGGCTGGTCGCGCTGGCGGTCTTGCCGGCATTGTCCGTGCACGTTCCGCTGACCGTCACGCTCGTGGTGTCCGGGCCCGAGTAGGTGGCGCCGGTGCACGACGCGATCCCGGAGAACGAGCTCCCGCTCATCGCGGCCGCGACCGGATGGTTGTACCAGCCATTGGCATCAGGCGCCCGGGCCAGCGACGCGGAAGCGGTCGGCGTCGAGGCCTCGTACTTGAACGCCGGGCTGGTCGCGCTGGCGGTCTTGCCGGCATTGTCGGTGCAGCTGCCGCTGACCGTCGCGTTCGTGGCGTCAGGCCCCGAGTAAGTGCTCGCGGGCGTGCACGAGGCGATCCCGGAGAACGAGCTGCCGCTCGCGGTGGCGGTGACGGCGCGGTTGTACCAGCCGTTGGAATCCGGGGAACGAGAAAGGCCGACCGATACCGCTGGCGTGGAGGCCTCGTACTTGAACGCCGGGCTGGTCCCGTTGACGGTCTTGCCGGCGTTGTCGGTGCAGCTGCCGCTGACGGTCGCGTTCGTTGCGTCCGGGCCCGAGTAGCTGCTGCCCGTGCACGACGCGACCCCGGAGAACGAGCTGCCGCTGACGGTCGCTGCGAGCGTGTGGTTGTACCAGCCGCCGGAATCGGCAGAGCGGAACAGGCCCACCGTGATAGTCGGTGTCGAGGCCTCGTACTTGAACGCCGGGCTGGTCGCGCTGGCGGTCTTGCCGGCGTTGTCCGTGCACGTTCCGCTGACCGTCACGCTCGTGGCGTCCGGGCCCGAGTAGGTGGCGCCGGTGCACGACGCGATCCCGGAGAACGAGCTCCCGCTCATCGCGGCCGCGACCGGATGGTTGTACCAGCCATTGGCATCAGGCGCCCGGCCCAGCGACGCGGAAGCGGTCGGGCTAGAGATTTCGACATGGATCGCCTGAGATGTGCTTGCTGTGCCTGATGGCCCGGTAATGGCGCACGACACGGTGGTCGACGTGTCCTGTGCGTAGGAATGCGAGAGGCACCCGGACGTGGGATTCGCCCCGTCGTTTGGGCTCCACGTCCAGCTGAGCGAAACGTCGCTCGTGTACCAGCCCGTGCCGCACGGCGACGTCTGTCCCGACACTGACGTGCACAATCGCGTCGACCGTATAACCACCGGCCCAAGCCGGCGAGGCGCCCCACAGCCATCACGGCGATGTTCCGACGGCCGCCGCCAGCACGAGCCCCAAGCGCCCCCTCATGGCATTCGGCCTCCCCATCACTTAGCCGTAGGACGCAACGCCGTGACAAAGCGATGATGCGCGGCGAATGCCCGCATCGTCAGGCTAAGAGCCTGGAGTCACGATGAATATTCGGTTGCCGACTTCGGCCGCCCGTAGCGTGCCGCGGCACGACGTCCGAAGCCCGGCCACACATACCAGCGGTACTTCCCGGACCTTAGCCGGTAATGGCGCCGGCCCTTGACGACCAAGCCAAGCGAGCTGCAACCTCGTCCCTGTTCGGCCAGCGCTCAGCACCCTCCGGTTCCCATGGTAGAGCTGGACGTTGTAGTAGTAGCTCGCCGCACGGCAGTCCAGAGGAGCAACGGCGGCTCGGTCGCCGTATGCCGTTCCCCGGCGATAGAAGCCGCCGCCCGGGCGTGACCATGATGACGTTTGTGCTGACGTATTTCCGGCCACATCGTGCGCTGTGACCGTGTATCGGTAATGAACGCCGTCGCGGACTCGGCCGTCCTCGAAGACAGGCCGGGACCCCGATACACCATGCTCGACTACTTGCGATGCGAGCCCGGGTTGCCGCACGATCTCAAATCCAGTGGCGGATCGATGCCCGTCATGCTCCAATCCGAGAACCGCGAGCTGGTCCCCAGAGTTGGCAATCACGCGGAGCGGCAGTCGCAGTGGCGTCATAGCGCGAATGGCCTGCTCGCTCGCTGCCGCCGTCTTGCCGGCGTTATCGGTGCAGCTGCCGCTGACGCTCGCGCTCGGCGAATCGGGACCGGCATAGTGTTCGGTGTACACGACGCGATGCCGGAGAAAGAACTCCCGCCGACGCTGCGTCTGACCGGCGTGGTTGTACCAGCCATCGGAGTCGCCAGGACGAGACTAGGCCACGACCGACTGTCGGGGTTGATTTTTCGACGTGGATCGGCTGGCTGCGTGTTCGTTTGCCCGAGGGCCCCGTGATCGTGCACGCCACGGTCGTCGAGGTGTCCTGGACGTACGAATGGGGAACGCACCCACGCCGTCGGGTTCCCCCCGTCCTGGGGGCTCCACTTCCAGCCGACGGACACGTTGCTCGTGTACCACCCTGTGCTGCAAGCCGAGGTGTGGCCGCTTGACGTGCACTCGGCGGTAACCACGTAGCCACCGCCCCACGCCCCCGGCGCCGCCCACAACCACACCCCGAGTGCGATCCCGAGCGTCCCGAGGATGATCCGCCGGCCCCTCACGCCCCCGGCTCCTCCCGCCCCTCGGCGCCGGCGAGCGCCAGGAGCTTGAGCATGCTTAGGCTGGCGAGGACGAGCACCGCCAGCGCGAGCGCGCCGAGCAGCATCAGGACCGGGTCGCCGTGCGACAACTTGTTGAAGGGTGCCGTGAACAGCGGTGGGAGGAGATTGAGCCCTTGGGCCAGGATGGCCGGCAGGGCAATGGGACTGGTGGCTTGTCGATGGAGTGTGGCGAGCCGCGGGTGAGCTCGCCGGATCGTTGCCGGCGCCCGCTTGTGATCCGTGTGGGACGGCCCTGCCGCCACCGATGCCGGCGCGCTTAGGATGGGGGCTCGGACGCCGGAGCTGGCGATCCCGGTGCTACGCACGCCGCTGGAGGCACTGGTCACGGGTTGGGCCGGCGCGACCGTCGGAGACCCACCCTGCCCGTCGGAAGCCCCGGTCGTGGACCCGGAGGTGGATTGGCTGGAGCCGGTGGCCGGTGCCGGTTTGGGCGCTGGGGACTGCGTGGGCGACGGCTGAGGGGCGGGAGTGGGAGAGGAGGCGCTGCTCGAACTGGTGGAAGCCTTCTGTGGCGCGGGATCGGGCCCCGCTGCGCTGCCCGGCGCCGGCGCGAGCAGAGCGAGCACGAGCATCACAACGATGGTCTCGCCCAGTCGCGCGCGGACGGAAGATGCGTGAGCACGTACCACGCGAATCGCTGAACGTCGGCACCGTTGGCGCCGATCCAATCGCCATACCCTAGGGAACAACTGCTCTTCCGCCCTCCCCCTGATCAGGCCCCCTTGTGTGACGATACGCCTCAGGCCTCCTGAGATCAAGACGGTGCGCATTCTGGGATCGCGACTGCATCGTCAGGCACCTCGCGCCCTACCGAGGCTGTCACTCGCGTGGGGACCGGGCTCGCCCAGCAGCGCCATGAAGGCGGCAGCCTCAGGTGTGAGTTCCCTGACACCCGACTGCAACGCGTAGATGGGGCGCAGCATGGGTTCGACCCCGCACAGCCGGAACGTCTCCAGCTCGCCTCGTCCGACTGCTTCGCGGACGAGCAGCTGGGAGGTGAAGCTGACTCCCAGACCATCCGCGACTGCTCGCGCGATGGCGTTGTAGGAATCGAACATCCAGACCCGGGTGGGGCGATAGCCGGCTGCTCCGAGGAACCGTTCGGTCAGGATCCTGGTGCTGGATGACTCGGAACCGACTAGCAGCGTATGGCGGCCGAGCTCGGCCACGCTCACGCAACCTCCGTCCAACCTGACCATGCCGGGGGGTGCGATTCCTACGATCTCGTCGACCAGAATCTGCCGGCTGACAACCGGCTCACCAGCGGGCACCTCTGCGGCGATGCCGATGTCGGCGCCACCACGCATGACCTCCTGGAGGACAGCCTGGCTGGGACTCGTGCGCAGCTTGATGCTGACGCCTGGATGACGCTCTGAATACGCTCGAAGTATCGATGGCAACAGCACGATGCTGGGCGTGAGGCTGGCCGCGAGCGAGAGCTCACCGGCGTTGCGTCCGTCGAGCTCGTCGAGCGCGCGACGCATGCTGTCCAAGGTCCCCAGCATTTGGTCCGCGTGCGAGGCAACGATCTTGCCAGCGGGCGTCAGGCGACTGCCCCGTCCATGCCGGGCGACCAGCCTTTCGCCGGTCGCCGTCTCGAGAGTGCGGATATGCATTGATGCGGACGGCTGCGCGATTGCGCACGCCTCGGCGGCAGCGGAGATGGATCCGGTCCGCTCGATCTCGAGCAGCAATCTCAGCCTGAGGGGATGGACATTCTCCAACTGCAGCTCACGCATACCAGTCAGACGCACGACGCGCTGTCCCGCGATCGGCGAGCGGACGGACGTGGTGAGCGGAGCCTCGGCTGACAGCTCGGGGCGCGTAGCAACCGTTTGAGGCCAGCTGCGGTCGATTCGTTCGTGCAGTGGTTCGTCCAGCCGTCCATCCGGGCGCTCGACGGATCGAGGCTTGTGAACCATGCGCCGCCTACGCGCCACGGTCTACCCCACCGTTGCTCACCGCGTCTGATCCCCGACGACCGGGACCAGGTCGAGGACTGCGGCGCGAGCCAGCTGAGCCACCTTCTCGTCGCCAGATCGCTCGGCGCGACGGTAGGCGGCCTCGGCGCCGGCCACATCGTGATTCTCTTCCAGCAGCACGGCGAGGTTGAAGGCGCCGTTCGGCTCTCCGCGTTCGTCGGCTCGGCGGTAGGCCGCCTCGGCGCCAGTCCGGTCGCCCTTTGCTTCGAGCAGGACGCCGAGGTTTGACGCGGCCGCGCCATGGCCGAGCTCATCGGCGCGGCGGTAGGCGGCCTCGGCCCCGGTCAGCTCGTCATTCGCCTCCAGCAGCACGGCGAGGTTGAAGGCGCCGTTCGGCTCTCCGCGTTCGTCGGCTCGGCGGTAGGCCGCCTCGGCGCCAGTCCGGTCGCCCTTTGCTTCGAGCAGGACGCCGAGGTTTGACGCGGCCGCGCCATGGCCGAGCTCGTCGGCGCGGCGGTAGGCGGCCTCGGCCCCGGCCAGGTCGGCGTTCGCCTCCAGATTCACTCCGTGGTCGAAAACGGCGCTGGTATCGGTAGGCGCGCTGGTGATATCACCGACTTCCAGGTCGCCGTTGCTGGGCACGCCGGCTCGCTGCTGAGCAATCTCAGGCTCAGCGATTGCCCCATTAGCGGCGCCGCTCGTCTGCGTTTCGACCCGCGCTTCAGGCTCAGAAACGAACTCGCCTCCACGGCGGCGCCGCGCGTACAGGAGTGCACCACCTACCGCGAGGCCGACGCTCAGCAACGCCAGGGGCACAATCCACAGCAGCGATATTCCGCCTGACGGGTGGGCGCTGCGTCGAGCGTTCGGTCGCGCTCCGGCGGCCGGTGCGGGGGCGACAGGCGTCGTTGCGCCGGGTGCCGTCGTGGTCGCCGGCGGCGCCGTGGGTGTCGTAGCTGTGGGCCCAGACGCCCTGGGCGACGGCGCCGTCGGCGTGGCAGCGGTTGGGGCGGTGGCGCTCCTGGTCCGGCCGCCCGTGGCGTGCTTCTCGCCGCCGCGCGAGCGGAGGTCATTCATCATCTGCGATCCGACGATGCCGGTGACCGCCAAGCCGCTGTGCGCCTGATACCGCCTGACCGCACCCTCGGTGAGGGGGCCGAAGCGTCCATCGAGCGGGCCCGGCGAGTAGCCGGCCCTCGCCAGGAGCCGTTGCATGTCGCGCACCGCCGGCGAGCCGCCTCCCTGATACCCCGCGCCTTGTCGAAGTTCGAAGGGGTGGGCCGTGAGCGCCAGCAGTGTCTGCGGTCCCGCGATGCCGTCAACGGTCAAGCCGAAGTTGGCCTGGTAGCGCATGACCTCCGCTTCAGTCATCGGGCCATAACGGCCATCAATCCGGCCAGGCGAGTAGCCGGCATGCGCCAGCAGCCGTTGCACGTCGCGCACGACTGGGGACCCGGCCGGCCCATAGCCGGCCCCCGGATGCAGTACGACGCCGCGGGCGGCCAGCGCCGACAGCGGATCGGACTGACTGGGCGGGGACGACGTCGTGTGCGCTGACACGGGACTCGCGACGAAGCCAGAAGCCGCCAGCCCGACGACAGCCGCCATGATGGACAGCCCGCCGAGATGCCGCCGGCTCCCTTTTCTGTGCCTGATCCGCAATTTCGGCCTTCGCTCCATCGAATTAATCCCCGAGAGCTGATGCGATCCGCAGCCCTCCGACTCGATCCTTTCACCCGATAACTCCCCAAACTGTGCTGATGTGATCCATTCGCATATTGGTGCGACATTGCTACTGGTAGCTATCGGGCACTGCTCCGCTGTAAAAAGGGGAATTCGCGCCAGTGGAGTCATCGTCCGTCGCTGAGGACCTGTTACGGGGGCGCTTGATCGCCTCGCATCTCCCGCTCGTCCGCTCGATCGAGCGCCGCCATGTGGGCCGGGGCGAGGACTGGGACGACCTCGTTCAGGTAGGGCCGTTCGAATGGTGAAGGCGAGCGATCACGCGACGCAGCTGCCCGCTGATTCTGAAGCGCTGCCCTCAGCGGCGATCGTCTCGTGCTCGCGTCCAGCCTGCGCTCCCTCGACGAGCGCGAGCGTCGAATCGTGTTCCTTCGCTTCCATGCGGATGTGACTGAGCGGCAGATCGCGGGCGAACTTGGCATTTCAGAGGCGCACGTCTCGCGGCTGCTGAGCGGAGGCTTTCCAAGTTGCGCAAGGAGCTGGGAGGGACCGGCGTTAATGCTCGGGATGGCGATATCACCTCCAATACCGTGACGTCCGGCAACCACGGCGGCGACAATGAGATCCCCGGCGTCGGCGAAGCAGAGAATCGCGAGCTCCCCGCGTCCGGCAAGCAACCTGTCGGCGCAAAGGTCGGTCACCGCTACAGCGGAAGATTTCTGGTGCGCATGCCGCAACCGCTCCACGAGCAGCTTGCGCGCGCCGCCGCGGAGGAACAGATAAGCCTCAACCGCCTCGTCACCGAGCTCCTCGCCGCTGCTGTGGCCCAGAGGAACCCGGGCGAGACGCCGGTTACCAGCCGACCGCCGCACGACGAGTCCGATCGTCCGGCCGACCACGAACCGATACCGTCACGCTCGCTACGGCTCGCGCTTGTCACCAATCTGGTGGTGGTCGTCCTCGCCGGGGTGGTTGCGGTCGTTTTGCTGATCCTGGCGCTGCAACGCGGGATCTGAGCGCAGATCGATCTAGCCGATCTGGATGCTCGCCTCGTCGAGTGCGCCGTGGTACCAGTCGGATCCGGGCCGGGCGCCGATTACGACCGGGGCCGTGTTTGTGATCGAGCCGACGTTGGCGGGTTGCGAGTAGGCCACTCCGTCGACGATTACCTCGATCGTCGACGCCGTCTTCGAGCACTGAACCGTATGCCACTGACCATCGTTGATCGCGGGCCCTGCGATCAACTCGGAATAGCCGTGCGAGCCCTCGAAGCCGCAAGACGCCTGCCCGGATTGCTGGAACTCCATCTTCATCTCGGCGCCAGAACTGGTGTACAGCCCCTTGCGGAACAGGTCCCAATCCGCCGGCGGTGGCGGGGGCGTGCCGGTCGTCTGCAAATGGATCGTCATCGTCACGTTCGCGGCGCCGGGGTTCAGATCCGCGGCGGACGGCACGGACACGTAGCTGGAAGCGCCGTTAAAGCCGTAGGCAAATCCTGAGAGACCTGGAAGTCCCAGCTCGACGTGGAACAGCGTTCCGTCGTGGTCGCCAATCGAGTCGACCATGGTTTTCCCCGAGGTCTCGTTCATATGCCAGAGCGCGATGAACGTGGGGTGCGTCGAGCCCGGCTGGACGACGGCCGTCGCACCCGAGGTGGCCCCTGCCGAGCCGACCGCGTTGGCGGCGGTCACCAGCACGCGCAAGGTGTCGCCGACATCCTCGCCCCTGACCAGATAACTCGCGCTGGTTGCGCCGGAGATCGTGCCGCAGCCGGCGCCGGCGGAGCTGCAGCGCAGCCACTCGTAGCGGTAGCGGATCGGCTGTGTCCCGCTCCAAGCTCCGGAGTCAGCATTCAGCAACAGTCCGGCCTTCGGTGTCCCCGAGATCGTCGGCAGCCCTCGGCTGAGGGGAGGAGCAGATGCGGACTGGACCAGCGCTGTCGCGTGCGATGTGGATCTGGCCACACCGACTGAATTGCTGGCTGCGACCACGACCCGCAGCCGGCGGCCCACATCCGCGCCGGTCATCCTGTACGTAGCACCTGATGCCCCCGGGATCGTATGGCACCCCAAGCCGCGCGAGTCGCAGCGCAGCCACAAATAGCCATACGTGGTCGCCGGCGTCCCGCCCCAGGTTCCCCTGCCCGCGGTCGCCGTGCGGCCTGCTTGTAGCGTCCCCGAGATCGAGGGCAGGCCCGTACTGATCGGCAGCGACCGCCTCTCCCAGCCGGCCGCCTGGACGTTGATCGCGTCGGCCACGATCTTGAACGACTGCGCAGCGGCGGCGTCACCGATCTGGAGGATCGAGACGCCGGCCGAATGAAGTCTCGCGCGACGGGTCAGGAAGATCCGCCGGCCGTTCAGACGCACTTCGACCGTGCTGCGCGCCCCTAGGATGATCACGTGAACAGCGATCGACGCCCATCGATTGAGCGCGAGCTTCGCGGTCGAGAAGTGACTCCTTCCGTACGCAACATCGATCGACCCGCCGCGGCGGGAGACGGTAGCGACAGGATTCGACCTCGCATCCAACAAGCTCAAGAGCGGCACGCCGCTTTTACCCTGCTGGAGGATTCGAAAGTCGCCGGTGGCGGTCAGATTCGTATATGCACCGCGAAAAGCCTTGCGGACATCGACCCTCGATCCTCGGTCCGCGGTTTCGGCGAGCTCGGCGGCGACTGAGCCGGATTTGACGAACGCGCTCTGCACGATCGCCTTCGCGTCGCCCCCGAGCTGCACCTGGCTCCAGGCCGAGAAGCTCTCGGACTCGAAGCCATCGCGGAAAATCGTGTGGCGCGGAGCGCTGTGCGGTCTCGCTGTCGACACGGACGCGGCGATCAGGCGGGCCGCGGTCACCGAGAAGGATGCAATCGCAAGAACCGCCACAAGCGTGCACCGCCGGCCGCCGAAGGTCATTCTTCGCGCGCGGTCTGCGGAGCCTGGCGAGCGGCCACGTCGACTAACCGACCTGGAGACTGGCCTCGTCGAGTGCGCCGTGGTACCAGTCGGATCCGGGCCGGGCGCCGATTACGACGGGGGACGTGTTTGTGATCGTGCCCACGTTGGCGGATTGCGAGTACGTGGCTCCATCGACGACGACCTTGATTGCCGAGGCGGTCTTCACGCACTGAACGGTGTGCCACTGGCCGTCGTTGATCTTCGGACCCGCGATCAGCTCAGAGTAGCCGCCCGAGCCCTCGAAGCCGCAAGATGCCTGTCCGGACTGCTGGAACTCCATCTTGAACTCGCCGCCGGGGGTGACGTAAAGCCCCTTGCGGAAGACGTCCCAATCCGCCGGCGGTGCTGGGGGCGTGCCGGACGTCTGCAGATGAATCGTCATCGTCAAGTTCGCGCCACCAGGGTTCAGCGCCGGAGCGGACGGCACCGACACATAGCTCGAGGAGCCGTTGAAGCCGTACGCCAGGTTCAGGAACCCCGGCTGTCCCGTCAAGACGTGGAACAGGGTTCCGTTGTCGGTTCCGATCGAGTCGTACATGGTTGAGCCTGACGTCTCGTCCATGTGCCACAGCGCGACCACTGTCGCCCCCGTCGGGCTGGCCTGTACGACCGGGGTCGCTTGCGACGTCGCGCTCGCCGAGCCGACTGAGTTGCCCGCGGTCACGACGACGAGCACGGTGTTGCCGACGTCCGCGCTCGTGATCACGTAACTGGCGCTGGTGCCGCCCGTGATCGCGCCGCAGTTCCCGCCGCCGGCGTCGCAGCGCATCCACTGATAGCCGTAGCTGATCGGCTGCGTCCCGTTCCAACTGCCCGGATTGGCATTCAGCACCTGACCCTGCTGCGGTGTCCCAGAGATCGTGGGAGGCGCCGTATTGAGCGGAGGGGAGGAAGCGGGCTGCACGACGGTTGTCGCGCTCGATGTAGAGCTGGACGTACCGACCGAATTGGCGGCTGTGACCACGACGCGCAGCGTGATCCCGACATCCGCGCTCGTCACCGGGTAGCTCGCGCCGGTTACGCCGGGGGCCGTTGCGCAGTTCGCGCCCGTGGCGTCGCAGCGCGACCACTGATATGTGTAGGAGATCGGCTGCGTCCCGCTCCAGGTGCCCGCGCTCGCGGTCAGCGTCTGGCCGGCTTGCGGCATCCCAGAGATCACAGGAGGAGCCGTGTTGACGGGAGGCGAGGGTGCCGTCGAAGCGGCGTTCTGGACGTTGATCGTGTCGACCGCGATCGTGAACGGCTGTGCCGCCGTGTCATTGCCGATCTGCACGGTCGAGACGCCTGCTGTCCCGAGGCTCGCGCTAGTCGTCTGGTAGATCTGGGCCCCGTTCAGGCTCACCGCGACTGTGCTGGTCGTTCCGTTGACGATCACGTGGAGGGCGACCGTCGCCCACTGATTCAGCGCGAGCTTCCCACTGGTAGAGAAATGTCCCCCTCCGTATCCGACTCCGATCGATCCGCTCGTTCCGTTCTGGCGATACAGGCTCACAATCCGATTCGAGCTCGGGTCGAGAAGGCGGAAGAGGGGAACGTTTCCGCCGCTCGCTCCCTGCTGAAGGACCTGGAAGTCGCCGCTGGCGGTCAGATCCAGTTGCTCGGATGAGAAAGTCTTGCGGGCGTCGGCCTTCGAGCCCGAGGTCGAGCTCTCCGAGAGCTCAGCGGCGAGCGCCCCGGTGCTGACGATCGCGCTTTGCACGACCGCCTTGCCATCCCCTCCGAGTTGGACCTGACTCCAAGCCGAGAAGTCACCCGACTCAAACCCGTCGCTGAAGACGGTGTCCGCACGAGCCGCCCCCACGGCCACCGTCAGGGCAAGGGCCAGCGAGACCGTCCCGACGATCAATGCTCGCGGCAGCACCGACAGCGCCCGACGTAGATCGGGCCGGGCGGACCCTCCAACACCGCTCGGCGAAGTGGACAGGACTAACAACCCTCCGATGGACTAAACTGCCTTCTAAGAGAATCTTTACGCCGTCGAATGGCCGCATCAACTAATCCGGTACGAACGCGGTCCGTTCGTTTCGACTAACCGGGTCTAGCGATCAACAGGCTAGTCCACGGCTTCCACCTGTAGCCGTTGCCGCTTATGTCGAAGTGATCGCTCGTGCCGTATCCCCACCAGGCCCAGCCGAGGCCGTACCGTTTGAACAGGGCGACTTGGTCGGCGATCCATCTGTCGTGATTGGCCGTGCCGCTGCCGATGCCAAATTCGCCGATCCACATAGGCAACCCGGCACGCTGGACGGCCCGGAGTTGCACGAGAAGATGCCTCGCCAGCTCATTTCGATTCGGGTGGGGGTAGCCCGTGGTCCCGTTCCACGTGTATTCCCCCCTCTGGCCGCCATCGGCGTTGTAACCGTCGTCGTCTCCGCCGGCAAAGAAGTCGTGAATGCTCCAGACGACGTCGGCCCGGTTGGTCAAGTTGCCGAAGTCGGCCAGCGATCCGGCGATAGAGCTGTCGCCGTAGGTGGGCTCGATCACCACGATCTTTCTCGGATCGACGCTCCGGACCTTCGTGATCAGGAAATCGTAGGTGCGCAATACAGCGTTCTGGTCGATCGGCTGGCGGTAGAACTCACTGACGAGGTCGAAGGCGGCGACGGCGGCGTCGTTGCGATAACGACGTGCGAGCAGCTTCAGATAGCCCCCACCGTTGGTCCGCACACTGGTCACGCTGTCGCCGCTCCGCCCCCAACCGGGGACGTACGTCATGCCACCCGGCCCCCAGAGGTGGATCTCATCGAGGATCACGTACAGGCCCGCGGAGCTCGCGCGCGCGACCGCGGTGTCGAGGGTCCTCAGGCTCGTCTGGTCGTAGCTACCAGGGTGCGGTTCGAAGAGGTCCCAGTAGAGGACGAACCTAACGACGTTGAAGCCCCTTCGCGCGATCTGGAGGTAATGCAACTGGCTCCACGTCCTGCCCGGCTGATTCCGCCACACCGGAATCATGTTGACCCCACGAAGCAGCAGCGGCAGCCCGGACGGCGTGACGAACGCGTGAGCAGGAGTGCTGTGCAGCGCCACCAGTTTCGTGCCCGGCCGAGCCGCTGCGACGACCGGCAGCGTGGGGTCGCCCGGGTCGCGCCGGGCAGCGGCTGGACACGGTGCCGCGCGGAGCGCACAGAGCGCGGGGCGCGAGCCGGAACCGACTGCCGGCCAGAAAAACCAAACGGCAGGGGCGGTCACGGCGGCAGCGATCACTGCGAACACGGCCGTCGCTCGCAGCCGCGATCGGCCACGGGGAGAAATCACGAGAGATCCTGCCGCAACTCGGAGTCACACAGGTTGAGCTGCGGCCTTCGGGACGCAGCGACGTCGCACCATTCTAAGTCGCCGATAACGCCATCCCCGCACACGCAGGACCGCGTTTAGCTGATCGAGCATCCGGGGGCGCGATCGCAGCACTAGTCCGAATTTCATCCTCGCACCAATTTCGTAACAACTAAGGCTCCGCCCACGTAACTCACGTATCAGACGCCCATCCCCTGGGGGATCGCAGTGGCCAGCCGGTCGGGTACGAACGTCGATCGGACCGGTGCGGACTCAAGATTGGGAGCGACACAAATGGGGCGGCAGCGAGCTTTCATCATCGGTGCGCACAACGTTGCGAATCCTGCGCGACGGGTCGCACACGACTTCTTCTGGGGGTGGGTGCGATGAGCGCAGCAACTGATCTCTCGGTCGGGCTGTGGGAGCAGATGGGGGAGTCTCCGGCGCTGACGGCGGCCGTGAGCGCGCCGATCCCGGCTCAGGCGCGGCGTATCGCGGACATTCTCGAGCGGGATGGGGTGCTGGTGACGGCAACGTTCACCGGGTTCACCGAGATCGGGCTCGAACGGCTGGCAGCGCATCTCGATGCGGTCGTCCTCGTCGCTGGGCCAGACGAGACCGAAATCGAGCGAGGCGTGGCCGAGGCACGCCGTGCCCTTCGCTACGCGGCGATCGTGGTCGTCTGCCCGCGGAGCGCCAGGCGGGAGCTTGCGCGCTACCTCGAGCTGGGGGCCGACGGGCTCGTGTTCGCCGACGATTTGAACGTGACGCTGGCCGCGGCAGTCAGGGGGGCAGCCGCGGGACAGATCTCGGTCCCGCAAAGCATGCGCCCTCTGTTGGCGCCTCCTGCGCTTAGTCACAGGGAGAAGCAGGTGCTCGAGCTCGCTGCTCGTGGACTGACCAACTGCCAGATCGCGGCCAGCCTGTTCCTTGCCGAGAGCACTGTGAAGACGCATCTGTCCGCGGCCTTCCGACGGCTCGGAGTGAACTCGCGAAGAGAAGCAACGGCCTTGATCTGCGCCACCGACGACAACATGCGGCGACTCCTCCCGCCCGGGTCGCGACTGCCCATTCGGAGGCTGAATGGGCCGGGTCACACGGAGTACTGGCAACCGTCAACGAAGGAGGAAGCATGATCACCTCGGGGGCGGGTCAGAGAGTGGCGCCGGATACCACAACCGTCAGCGTCGTGATTCCGGCCAAGGATGAGGCCCGAAACGTGGCCTGGGTGCTACGCCGGCTGCCCGCCGGCGTCGACGAGGTGATCCTCGTCGACGGCCACTCGATCGATGACACGGTTGAGGTCGCGCGCGCCGTGTGTCAGGGGATCATCATCGCCGAGGAGCAGGGCCCCGGCAAGGGCGCGGCGATGCGCACCGGCATGGAGCTGGCAACCGGGGAGGTCATCGTTCTAATCGACGCCGACGGGAGCATGGACCCGCGGGAGCTCTACCGATACGTCGAGGCGGCGCTTGAGTGGGATTTGGTGAAGGGCTCGCGGTTCATGGGAAGCGGCGGATCGGATGACATCAGTCCGCTGCGCCGGTTCGGGAATCGTCTGCTCCTGGGGCTGGTGAACACCCTGTACGGCGTTCGGCTGACTGACCTTTGCTACGGATTTTGCGCGGTTAGACGCGGCGCGCTGCCTGCGCTCGCTCTGCGCGCGGACGGGTTCGAGATCGAGGCCGAGATGACCGCGCGGGCGCTGCGGGCCGGGCTGCGCGTCGGCGAGGTACCGAGCTTCGAGGCTCCGCGCCGATATGGCGTGTCGCATCTACGTACGATGCGCGACGGGTGGAGGGTCCTGAGAACGCTGTTGGTCGAGCGCTTTCGGCGCCATCGCGCGGTCGAGCTTCCGGCACCCGCCCCCGGGGCTGCATCCTCATCGGCGTCGCTCGGCACGCCTCCTCCAGCCAGCGTCGTCGATGCGGCCCTGACCGTGACCTCGCTGGCACAGGACTGATGATCGGCGAACCGATCCCGCTCACTGCGTCGGTAATCGTCTGCGCGTTCGACGAGCGCCGCTGGCGGGACCTGCGTCGTGCGATCGACTCACTCTCGCGTCAGTCGCGGGCGGCCGACGAGCTGATCGTTGTGATCGACCACAATCGCGAGCTGTTCAGGCTGGCGCGGGAGGAGCTGGCGTCGGCGCGCGTCGTCGCCAACCGTCACCGGCGGGGACTGTCGGGAGCTCGCAACACGGGCGTGGAGTCCGCGACCGAGGACGTGCTCGTGTTCATCGATGACGACGCCGTCGCCGAGGAGGATTGGCTGGCGACGCTCCTGGCCTCCTACTACGACCCGGATGTGGTCGCGGTTGGCGGAGCGGTCGCTCCGCGCTGGGATCGTGGCCGACCGCGGGGGTTTCCGGAGGAGTTCGATTGGGTCGTCGGCTGCAGCTACCGCGGGCTCCCGGAGACCAAGCGCCCCGTACGGAACCTGATTGGCGCCAACATGTCCTTCCGCCGAGAGGTCCTCGACCGGGTTGGCGGCTTTTCCGACGGGATCGGTCGCGTGGGCCACAGGCCGGTTGGTTGCGAGGAGACGGAGTTGTGTATCCGCGTCGGCGCCGCTTTCCCCGATGCGGTGATCCTCTATGACCCGGCGGCGCGCGTGTCCCACCGGGTCCCCAGGGCCCGGGCCTCGTGGCGTTACTTCTGCGCCCGCTGCTTCAGCGAAGGGTTGTCGAAGGCGCTCGTCGCGCAAGCTGCTGGGACGAATCGCGGCCTGTCGTCGGAGCGCTCCTACGCCACCCGCACCCTGCCTTTCGCGATGGCCCGTGGCATGAGGTCAACGTTGTATGGCGATGCCGCAGGAATCATCCGGGTGGCGGCGCTGCTGGCCGGACTGTCGATCACGACCCTCGGTTTCCTCACCGGCAGTGCGAAGCGGGCCGTTACCGCGTCCGGACGACGGCGGCGGGTTGCGCGAGTCGAGGGGCTGGATGATTCGTTGCTCCTCGACATACATGGCCGCGTTGGCGTACGGATCCGCGAGGAGGCGCCGGGCGCGCGCCAGCTCGCCGACATGTTTTCGCCCTTTCGGGCCGATCATCTCGAGCACTGCGAGCTGACGGTCGAGAGAAGGTTCGAGTCGCTGCCCGGGATGGTCGGCGCGGACGGTGATCATCGCTACTGCCACAACGCGGTCGAGCTACCCGGGCGGCTTCAGGTCATCGCTGATGATGACGGCTTCCGGCTCGCTGGATCGGGCGAGCTGCTGGCTCCCGTCGTCGCTCTTCTCGATGCCTTGATCGTCAGTCGCCAGGCAGCGATGGTGCATGCGGCCGCGGTCGCCCGCGACGGCCGCGGGGTGTGCCTGGCTGCCGCCGGTGGGGCCGGCAAGACGAGCGCGGTAATCGGCCTCGTCCGAGGACATGAGTTCGCGTTCATGGGCGATGACTGGACATTCATTGGGGACGATGGCTGTCTCCTCGGTTATGCCAAGCCGCTGTTTGTACGCCCCCACCACCGGGCTCTTTTCCCGCAGCTGTTCGCCGAGCGGCGCAAGCCGCTGGCGCCGGCTCGACTGGTTCGTCCGCTCGGGCGGATCGCGACGGCGGCGCATCCGACCATCAGCAGGCATCCCACGCTGGCACGAATCGCGCGCGCCTGGTGGCCTGAGCACATGATCGTTGCTCCGGAGGTCGCGCTCCCGGGGGTCAAAGTGGCGAGAACCGCCCGGCTCGCCGTGGCGGTGTTCATCGAACGGGCCGCGATTGCGGAGATCGCTCTCGTCCGCCGCGAGCCGCGGTGGATGGCCTCGCGGCTCGTTGGCAACTTCCTCGCCGAGCTGCCGCGCCCCGCGCGCGACTTGCAGACTCTGCTCGCCGACACGGGCCTGCTTGCGTTCGATGCCCTGATCGCGGAGAAAAGTCGGATCCTTGGCCGCGCGCTGGACGGCAAACCGTGTTTTCTTCTGCGTGTCCCAGAGCGGATGCGCGCCGAAGAGGCGGCAGCGGCAATCGCCGAGCGAGTCGACTGGGCACTAGAAACCGCTCCCAATGCGGAGGTGGCCGTTGCTTGACGTGAGCGTCGTTGTGCCCGCGCGCAACGCCGAGGCAATGCTCCCGGAATGCCTTGCCTCTGCGCAACGCGAGCAGCCTCGCGAGCTGATCGTCGTGGACGGCTGCTCAACCGACCGAACGGTCGAGATCGCCCGCAAGCACGGCGCGATCGTCGTCAGCGACGAGGGCCGTGGGTTGCCGGCCGCGCGCGAGCTCGGCGCACGCACCGCGACGTCACGTCGGGTCGCGTTACTAGATGCGGATGTCGTCGTCCCGCACGGCGCACTCGCGTCCCTGCTCGCCGAATTCGAGGCGGGCGCGTACACCGGGCTCCAGGCTGGGTTGCACAGCGTCGGCGGGCCAGGCTACTGGGGCAGAGCGCTGGCTAATCATCACCGCACGGGGCGCAGCAAGCGTTGGTTCGGGGTCGTGGCCACGATTTTCGAGCGCGAGGCGCTACTCCGGCACGGATTCGACGCGAGCTTTCTGTCCGGCGAGGACATCGAGATGCGGCGCCGGTTGCGGAGGGCGGGAGCCAAGCTGGGCGTATCGCGCGAGACGATCGTCCTGCACCGGTTCGAGGACGGCTTCGGATTCGCGCGCGACCAGTGGCTCGCGGACGGCCGGGGTTTAAAGCGAGTGTGGGGTAAGGAGGGCTGGCGCGGACTACTCGTGCTGGCGCTGCCGCTGGCGGCGGCAGCCCGCGGGGTGCTGCTCAGTGTCGGACGGCTGCAACTCAAGTGGCTGCCGTATTACGGCTGCTATCTGGTGTTCAACTACGCGGGGATGTTCGGGCGAACATGGTGAGCGTGGCGCGGCGCACCACGCGATCGTCGGGACCGCGTGCCCTGTCGATGTTGCCCAACTCGCTGGCGCTGATCGCCGCCAAGGTGGCGACCCTCGGGCTCGGCTTCTTGTTCTGGGTGCTCGCGGCGCGGCTGTTCTCACCGCGGGATGTGGGATTGGCAGCCGGCGTCGTGGCGGCGGTAATGCTCTGCACGCAGTTCGCACTCCTTGGTGCGGGCGCCGCCGTGATTTCGATGTACCCAGAGCACGCGGGCTCGCCGCAGCGGTTACTGCACACCGGCATCAATCTCGTCGTGATCTCCTCGGCGCTGTTCGGTCTGGCGTTTGTCGCGCTGGCGGTAGGTGCATTCCCGAAACTCGGCGTGGTCGGGTCGTCGGCCGCCTACACAATCCTGTTCACGTCGATGAGCATCTTCGGAACGGTCGCGATCCTGCTCGATCAGATTTCGACGACACTGCGCCGCGGCGATGAGGCGTTCGGCCGCGGAGTGCTGAATGGCGTTCTATCGCTGGTCTGTCTTGCGCTGCTCGGGGTCCTGGCGGCGAGCACAGATTCGATGGCGATCTTCGCCTGTTGGGTCGTGGGCGGCGCGGCGGCATGTCTCCTTGGCGCGCTCCAGCTCTGGCGCGGCGCGGCGCGGTACCGCTGGCGTCCCCAGCTCGATTTTGGTCTGGCGCGGCGGCTGATCGTGGTCGGACTCCCGAACCATCTGTTGACCCTGGCCGACCGGGCGCCCGGACTGCTCTTGCCGGTGATCGTCACCGAGCTGCTGTCGCCGACGATGAATGCGTTTTGGTACGCGGTGTGGATGATGGCCTGGGTGGTGTTCGTGATCCCGGTCCAGGTCGGGATGACACTCTTCTCAGAAGCGTCACATCGTCCCGACGACATCGACCAACTCGTCCGACATGGCCTTCGTGTGGGCCTCGGGATAGGGGTGGCTGCGGCGGTCGGCATGGCCGGCCTGGCATCGATTGCCCTGTCGCTGATGGGCCCGCGGTACGCCAGCGGCGGGACGGACGCGCTGCGCGTGTTGGTCTGGGGTGTCATTCCGGCAGCCGTGATACAGACCTACTACGCGCGTAGCCGAGCCGCCGGTAGGCTCTGGGAGGCGATCGCGATGGCCACCGTGAGCGGCACGGCGACGGTCGTCGCCGCGGCCATGGCAGGTTCGGAGTGGGGCCTCACCGCGATGGCGCTGGCCTGGATCGCTGTGCAGAGCCTCGCCGCGGTTTGGGCGGTCTGGCGTCTGCAGGCGCTCCGGGGCAACCCGGTGCACCGCCGAGCGGGTCCGGCGCCGCGGTTTCCGGCTGCCGTGCGGGAGCGAGTATGACCGTGCAGAGCGCTCCGCCCGCTGTCCTGCCGAGACCGTGGGAGCCCGAGCCGGACGCCGCGCCGGCTCGCCATTCCGCGTGGCTCGCCGGCGCTGCGCCGATTGTTGCGATCGTGGCTGCGCTCATCGGGTGGTTCGTGCCGCTCGGGGGCATCCGGCTCCGCGACATGTCGAGCATCGGCTTGCTCTCCGTACTCCCCGGCCTGTCGCTTGCAGCGCTCGGACTGCTGTGCGTGAGCTTCATCCTCGAGCTGCGCAGGTCGAGTCCCCGTACGCCGATCCTCCTGATGCACGTAGTCGCGCTGCTCGTCATGGTCTACGGGCTGCCGGCCGTGGTCGAGCCGGAACTGCGCTTTGCCGTCACCTGGCGCCACGTCGGGATCATCGACAAGATCCTGCACACCGGGACTATCGATCCGAGAATCGACGCCTACTTCAACTGGCCGGGGTTCTTCGCAGCGGCTGCCCTCGTCGAACGGGTGGCCGGACTGGGGAGCGTGATCAATGGTCTCAAGTGGGCGCCGCTCGTATTTGAGCTGCTGGCGCTAGCGCCGCTGCTTCTGATCATGCGCACGCTGACCTCCGGCCGGCGGCTGCGGTGGATGGCCGTCTGGATCTTCTATCTCGCCAACTGGGTGGGTCAGGACTACTTCTCCCCCCAGGCCTTCGCATACGTGCTCTACCTGATCCTGATCGGGGCGATTCTCACCTGGCTCGGTGGGACAAATCCGTGGCGACCGCCGTGGGCATCGAGAGCGGGCATGCGCTTCGTTGTCGGAACTCGGGGCCACGAGGGGATCAGGCAAGCCGCCGCTCGCGTGTGGCCGCTTCGGAAGTGGGCCAGACGTGCCCCGGTCCGCGCGCGCACGCTGCGAGCGGTCCCGGATGCTGGGCGGGTCGATCGTGGTCCCTCGCCGGCAGCGCGCACCGCGATTGTCGGACTGGTGATCTTGATGATCGCGGCGGTGGTCGCCAGTCACCAGCTGACCCCGTTCGCGCTCCTGCCAGGTGTGACGCTGCTCGTGATCCTCCGCCGCTGCTCGGCACGCGCCCTGCCACTGGTGATTGCAATGATCATCGCGACCTGGATCTCCTATATGGCGGTGGCGTATCTGGCAGGCCACGCCGGCAAGCTGCTCAGCAATGTCGGCGAGCTCGGGTCGATCGTGAACCAAAGCGTCGCCGGCCGCGTGCACGGGGCAAATGGACACTTGTTGGTCACAACTTCGGAGCTCGTCTTGGCCGGCAGCCTTTGGAGCTTGGCGGT
Organism: uncultured Solirubrobacterales bacterium; assembly: GCA_963810015.1. Taxonomy (GTDB): domain Bacteria; phylum Actinomycetota; class Thermoleophilia; order Solirubrobacterales; family Solirubrobacteraceae; genus Palsa-465. The sequence continues at coordinate 766,373 of CAWEMC010000013.1, read as the reverse complement.
GCTCGGGGCGTTGCGACGGGCACGGCGCGGCTACGACGATCTGTCGGCAATCGCGCTGGGCCTGGGCTCGTTCGTGCTGCCGCTGCTTCAGCCTTACGGCGGCGAGATCGTGTTGCGGTTGTTCCTGTTCTCGCTGCCGTTCACGTCTTTCTTTGTCGCGGCGCTTTTCATTACACCTCCGACGGCCGGCCGCTCACCCGCGGTGACGGTTGCGCTCGCGATCCTGACCCTCGGACTGGCGGGAGGCCAGCTGCTGGTCCGCTACGGCAACGAGCAGATGGATTGGTTCTCCCCCGGCGAGGTCGCGGCCGTCCACAACCTGTACACCGCGGCTCCGCCTCAGTCGACGCTCGTGGCCTGGAGCACGAGCTTGCCGTGGAAGTACCGTGACTACGCTGAGCATCACTATCGCGTGATCACCGACAATCCGGGCTGGACCCGGCCGGCGGGTCTGCCCGCGGGTAGCTCCGCGCAGCTCGCCGCGCTATCGCGCCTGATGCGTGGTCAGCCCCACGGTGCTTACCTGATCCTCACCCGTAGTCAGGCGGCGCAGGTGGACCTTCTCGGGCTGGGCCTGCCGGGGACGGTCCAGCGCCTGTGGCGGGCGCTCGAGGTTTCTCCGGCGTTCCACGTCGTGTACGCAAATCCTGACGGAATCGTCGTCACAGCCGTGTCGAGGAGGAAGACCAAGTGACTTTTGTCCGCCGTTACTGGCTCGCGCTCGCCGTCGTCGTGGGCGGGCTCGCGGCAATTGCGGCGAGCTTCGCGGACGCCCCGACCCAGATCAGCGTCCCGCTCGTGCTGGCGTTCGCGCTCATCGGCCCCGGAGCCGCCATCGTTCCCATCCTCGAGCTCCACGACCCGCTGGGTGAGTTCACCCTGGCGCTCGGAGTCAGCCTGGCAGCCGATGTCGTCGTGGCCAGCGCCATGTTGTATGCACATGCCTGGGCCCCCGAGGCGGGCTTGGCGATCCTCGTGGCAGTGGCCCTCGCGGGTGCCGGTGGCCAGGTTGCGGTGTCCAGGAGGCACCACCTGTGACCTCGCTCGTGTTCGACGGCGCCAGACGGGTTGTTCAGCACCATCTGGGCGAACTCGGCGCGGGTATTGGTCTGGTGGCCGTGCTTCTGGTGATCTTTCTCGCCGTCGAATGCGAACTGCTTCGGGGGTCCGGCGGCGCCGCGTCAAAGGCCCGCGTTCGCGCGGTCACTCCGATCCTCTACCCGCTATTGGTGACGTTCGTGTTCATAGTGGGGGTGCGCCTTGGCCAACTCGCGTGAGCTCACGATAGTTTCCACCGTGTCGCGAGTCGATCGTGTGCGCTTCCTGGTCGCTTGTTACGCGACGGCGATCGCGGGCGCAATCACGATCGAGGGTGCCCTCAACACGAGCGCCGGGGCCGCACTATGCGCCGTGCTCGTCGTCCTGCTGACGAACCATTACATCGCATCAGTCGGCACGGAGTCGGAGGCCGACGGCATCTTTCTCGCGCTGGCGCTGGTCCCGCTCGCGGCGGTGCTGTCGGTGGTTATGCCAGTTGCCCAGGTTGTCCCGGCCGCCTGGCCACTGCTGGCCGTCGCGCCGCTGCTGCTGGCGTTGGCGCTGTCCGCGCGCCAACTCCTCCTCGGGCGCGCTGCCCTGGGCCTGACGCTGAAGTCGCCCGTTCAGCAGCTCGCGATCGCCCTGCTCGGCATACCGCTTGGCTGGTTGGCGTACCTTGGCCTGAGGCCCGACCCCTTGGATGGCGGTGCCACTGCGCTCGCGATATTCGCCTTAGCGGTGTTGGCCCTTGGCGAGGAGCTCCTGTTTCGCGGCCTGCTACAGCCGTTCATGTGCCGTCTGTATGGCGCTCCCGGAATTGCCGTGACGGGGCTCCTGTCGGCGTCGGTTGCGTTGGGAACGGGCTCGGGGGCCTACGGCTTGTTTGCGTTGCTGGTAGCGGGCGGCTTTGGCCTGGCGACGCTGCGGACCGGATCGATCGCCGGAACAACCGCGGCCCGGGCTCTGCTGTTCATCGGGCTGATCATCGTTTGGCCACACGTTCTCGGATGAACGCGAGCCGCGTTCTGATCGTGGGGGATCTGCACATGGCAGCGGGTCCCCGCGACCCGTTCGACGGCGACCAGCGGTTCGCGGGTTTCCTGGCCAGCCAGCTTCGCGGAGGCCCGCCGCCCCGCCTCATCATTCTCGGTGATCTGTTCGACTTTGTCCTCACGCCCGCGGCCGGCCGTGAGCTGACCGACCGGCCAGACCCGACGGAGGCAGGGGCACTCGAGCGGCTGGAGAGCATCGCGGCGGCCCATCCGGACGTCATCGAGGCGCTGGCTGCGTTTGCCGACGGTGGCGGGACAATCGATTTCGTGCCCGGCAACCACGACATCGAGCTCGTGCGCCCGGCGGTCCGGCGGCGTTTGTGGGCGCTGCTGGGCGACCCGCCCTCCGACCGGCTTCAGTTCCACCCCTGGATCGTCCATGTTCCGGGCGTGCTGTACGCGGAGCACGGACACCAGCATCACGACTTGAACGCGTTCGCGACCCTGCTCGAGCCTTACCGGAACGGCAACGAGCTCGACCTCCCGCTCGGCACGCATCTAACGCATCTTCAGGCACACGCCCCGGCCGGCGCTCTCGTGCACCGGGTGAGGCTTGCGGGCGGACTCTGCCGCCGGGCGGTGTCGATCAGCGAACACGTGCGCTTGCGCCGTTATCGGGCGGGCGGCCTGGACGGGGAGGCAGCGCGGGTGGGGCTCGATCCTCCGACCCTCGCCGCACTGGACGCCGTCACCCCGCGCACGCCCGCTGCGCTGGCGGTCCGCCTCGGGCGACGGTCCCTCGCCACGAAGAGCAATCCAGCGTCAACGACCCACCGAGCGGCGGCCCGCATTCATCGCCTCCTTGCCCTCCAGGGCCGAGACGTGGCGTTCTACGCGTTTGGGCACACTCACATTGCCGAGCGCCGTCCTGTGTTGTCCGGACCCGGTACGCCGCTTTACCTGAACCCCGGGACGTGGTCCCAGTTGCGGCGCGGGCCGGAGGCTCGTCCGTGCCCGTATCTCGAGATCAACCTGGACTCGGTGCCACCGGTCGCAGACCTCTTGAGCTGGGAGGGTGGCCAGGCGCCTCGGCCTCCCCGAACGCTCACAGCAGACGAACGATCGCCTGTGCGACCGGCCGGGGATCGGTCGGAAACGGCGCTCTCACCTCGATGACCGGAATCGAGTCCAGCACACCCTGAAGGAGCGCTCGCTCGCGCTCCATGAGCCTGCAGCGGAGGGTGCAGTCCGGCTCAGACACCGACCACTGGGCTCGGTCATGGAGCTCGAAGATCCCTCGGCGCTCGAAACTTGCCGTAAGCGTGAGCCGGGACGCGGCCCACGAGGGGTCCACCCGATCAGCGCTCACAGCCTCGCCAGCGGGCACCGTTCTTAGAATCGCCACCGCCGCCAACGGGGCATGCCAAGGCGCGTCTGGATCGTCCCCGTACAGCCGACGGAGAGTCGACGGCCGTACAGCGATCCGATCGACAAGCGTAAGCAGACGCTCGTGAACGCCCATAGCGGGGCCGCGCGCGACCGGTCGGGTCACAGCCCGCATGACGCCCGCCGCCCGCAGCCTCCCCCTGGGGCGTGAGCCGAGCGCGGCGTCAAGCCGCGGCAGGAAGCGCAACGCCCATCCCCGCACACCGACGGTGATCGGGAACACGCTCGCAGTCCCGTCGTCCCCGACGACGGTCCACTTGTCAGAAAGAAAGCGCGCGCCCTCCTCGAGCAGTGCCAGCGCGGTCTCGGTCTTGCCGCTCTCGGACCAGCCGGCAAGGAGCACGGCCTTGCCGTCAAGTTCGACCGCGGCGGAGTGCACTGCCGCGGCTCCCCGCCCGAGCAGGGCCAGCTGCAGGGTCGGCCGCACGAGCCGCCCAAACGCGCGTGCGATTGGAAACCCTGGCTCGGCGGCGAATGTTGCCGGAGGCGGGGCCCCGAGTGCCGGGACGGCGCACGCAAAGCCGCGCTCCAGCACATAGAAGCGCTGGCCATCGGTGCCAGTCAGACGCCCGTCTCCAGCGTCGCGCTGGATGTCGAGCAGCGCGCCACGAACCGAGGTGTCGGCTTCGACCACGATGTCCGGTTCGGCGAGCGAGGCTGAGGCCTTGCAAGGATCGAGGCCATCGCCGATAGCGCGTCGCTCGGATCCGGTAAGCCCCTGGAGGCGGACCGTCAGGCGCCCACCGATTTCGAACGCATCATGCACCCGCCTGATCCCCTCTCTCCGACGTGCGGTTCATGCGATCCTCTTTGCTCGATGTCGCCGTCGCGCAACAGCAAGCGGCCGGACGTGGCCGCGCTCGCCAAGGCTCACGACCGAGCCGGCCTTCAGCGTGCTCTCCAGGATCGCGATGCGGCGATCCGCGCCCGGGCTGCCGATGCCCTCGCCCAGTTGGGAGACCTCGAGTCGGTCCCACTGCTGCGCCGGGCGGTCCGCGCCGACGGCGACGACCATGTCCGCGAAGAAGCTGCGGTGGCCCTCGGCCGGCTTGGTGACGTGGGCTCCGTGAACGACCTCATGGCAGCCCTCCGGTACGACCCCACTAGCCACGTGCGCGAGGAGGCGGCGCTCGCCCTCGGGCGGCTTGGCGACGAGCGTGCCATCGGGGCCCTTCTCGGGGCGATGGATGACCATTACACGATGGTGCGCCGCGCGGCGGTCGAGGCCCTCTTCTGCATGGGCGCGGACGCCAAGGAGCGTTTGGTCGCGCTCGCCGAAGGGCCGCGCACCCGGACGGCCGACGCTGCGCGCGCGGCACTGAAGGCTATTGGGGAGCTGAGCCCGCGGGCCCACCGGCGCGTTGGTTTCGATTCTTGAATCGTTCTAACGCCAGATCTCATCGATCGTCGGCGTGCATGGACAGCCCGCCTGCCCGAGGTACGGTAGCCGCCAGGCGTCTTCGATGGTGCGCAGGATCGAGTAGCTGTCGTAGACGGCGATCGGTGCGGCGTGAGGCCGCACCGGTCCGCCAAGGATGAAGGTGGGAATATTCCCGCCCTTCGCGCGACCGCTACAGCAGCTGCGGTTGGTGGTTCCCTCGTCCCACGTGACGATGATTACGCCGCGAGGGCCGACCGCCTTCAGGAGCGATGGCACGGTGCGTTGCAAGAATGCGTCACCGGAGGGCACCCCGCAGTTGTGCATGTCGTCGCAGAGGTTCGGGGTGATCCAGACGAAGCGGGGCAGCGCGCCGTCTCTCACGTCGCGCTGGAGCTGGGTAAGGGGAACGACCTTGTCACAACGCTGTGGGTTGTCGACGATGTCCGTGTAGGACAGGAACGGGAGGTGACGCTTCGCGTAGTTCCCGGCGCGCGAGCGCGGGTAACACGGCGAGGGCATGTCCTCGGCGTATGCCTTCCAGCTGATGTGTGCAGCCTCGAGCTCGTCGACGAGGTTCCGCGCATGATAGGCGCAACTGGGGCAGTCACTCGTCGCCCCAAGCGTCGATCCCGAGGTCAGGGCGAGGTAGTTTGGAAAGGACGGATGCCGTGTCGCGTAGAGGTCGCGCAGGACGGCATACTGCCGTCCGAGCCGGTTGAGGTAGGGCGCGGCCGGACTGCCTATGACCTGCGAGCACTCCTTGTTCTCCATCATGATCACGACGATGTGCGAGAAGTCCGGTACGCGCGCTGCCCCCGTCTCACTCGTCGAAGCGGCGAACGCGGCCTGCCTGACGCGGTAGGGCAGGCACGCCTTCGCGCGAGCGGAGCTTCCGGCGCCGCCAAAGAACAGGTCGATAATCAGTGCGGCGAGAACGAGCGCGATAGCCGCGGCCGCGAACCCGATCAGCCTCCGGCGGTGTGGACGCCGCGCGGCGGCGAAGTTCATCGTGCGGGCGCCCCAGCCGCCAGAACCCTCAGCCGCGATTCCATGGCGCCGTGGAGGTTAGACGGGCAGGCTCGCATTTCAAGCTTGAAGCGAGGCTGACCCGTATCGCGGCCGTGGCCGTTCGGAACATAGTGATGGCCAGCGCGAGGAGCTTCGCTGTGATCGACCGCGCGCCGACATACGCTTTGATCGCCGGTTGTTCGCCTGAACGCCGCTGCGGCTCCCAAGTCGCTCAGGACCTCTCTAAAAGGTCATGGGGTGTTTCCTATCGCTCAATAACTCCCCAAACCTGCGTGATGGGATCCATTCGGGCAATGGTTGTGCTATTGCTACTCATTATGGGGTTGAATACTCCTGCAAAAGGGGGAAAACTGCTCTAGTGGGATCATCTCGGCCGGTCCCTGCCAAGGTCTCTCGGGAGCGCCTGATTGCTTCCCACCTCCCGTTGGTGCGCTCAATCGCTCGGCGTCACGTGGGGCGGGGTGAGGATCTGGACGACCTCGTGCAGGTCGGCGCGGTTGGACTGGTCAAGGCGAGTGACAGATTTGACGCCAGCCGCGGCGTGGCCTTTGGCGCTTTCGCCGCACCGACGATCGAGGGCGAGATCCGCCGGCACCTCCGCGACAGGACGGGTCCGATCCGCCTCCCGCGCGAGATGGAGGAGATTCGACGTGCACTGCGCGTGCACCGAGAGGAGCTCGCCTCGACGCTCGGACGCCGGCCGACGGTCCAGGAGCTGGCCGAGTCGCTCAGCGCAGACGAGCGTGATATCGAGCGCGCGCTGGCAACCGAGGATGACCAGAGCTCGATGTCGATCTCGACTGAAGTCGAGACGATCGAGTTGCCCGACGATGTTGAGGCGCTTGCTTCAAGCGATGATCGAATGCTGGTCGCGGCGAGCATGCGCACGCTCGACGAGCGCGAGCGACGGATCGTGTTCCTCCGGTTCCACGCTGACATGACGGAGCGTCAGATCGCCGATGAGCTCGACACCTCGCAGGCGACGGTGTCGCGAATCCTGACGCGAGCCCTCGCGAAGCTGCGCGAGGACCTAGCCAGTGCAGGCGTTAATTCCACGGACCGTGATATCTCGGCCGGTACCGTGAAACGAACCAGCAGCGCGCAAACCACGACTCCCGACGCGAGCACAGCGACGCTTGCGCAATATCTCGAGCTTCCTTATCAGCTCGACGTGAGATCTGAGCGCGACGGCGAGCGCACTCAGTGGACGGCCTCAGTGGAGGAGCTTCCCGGCTGCACGTCGCGGGGCGACACGGCCGACGAAGCGCTCGCGGGACTGCGGGGGGCGATGGAGTCCTGGCTGACCGCGGCGATCGCGGAAAACCGCGAGATCCCTCAGCCGCGTCAGGACGCCGCCAAGTCGAGGGCCTCACACAGCTATAGCGGACGGTTCCTCGTACGCATGCCGAAGTCCCTTCACGAGGAGCTGGCACAGGCGGCGGAGAAGGAGCAGATCAGTCTCAACCGTCTGGTGACGGACGTCCTCGCGTCCGCCGTGGAACAAGGAGATCTGGCGAGGACAAACGGCGCCAAGTCCGATCGCGACGCGGTCGATCGTTCGGCCGACGCCAAACCCGCTTCGGCGCGCACGTTCCGGCTCGCGCTCGCGACGAATCTGGTTGTGGTCGTCCTCGCCGGCGTCATCGCGCTCGTGCTGCTCGTGCTCGCCCTGGCGCACGGCGTCTAAATATTGACGGAGCCGGGAGCGTGATCGCTCCCGGCTCCGCGGGGGGTGGTGACCTGGGAGAGAGAGCAGGTCACATCTAGGCGAAGCGGGGCCGCAGGATCGTCCTGAACCGGCGGCGACGCGGGCGTTTGACCGACAGGTGCTGCGCCCTCAGGCGCAGGAGCCCGACAGCCGCTTCTGTGGGGAGGAATGGGTTGGCAACGACTCGCCCGTCGCTAAGGGAAAGCGCGGCCACGGCCTCGCCGTCAACCAGCGCGAGCAGTACCTGACCGGTGACCGGAGGTGCATCGTCAAGGGACGCCAGCCGGCGTACCACGTGCGCCTCGTCCGGCCCGGCAAGCCGCAGAGCCACGATCGACGTCTGGGGCACCTGCGTCTGCTCGGGCTCGAGGGTCGAACCCCAGCGCCCCGACTCCCGTCGCAGGTCGGCGGTGTGTTCGGCGGCCATCAGTGCGTTTATCGAACTCGTCATTGGAAGGCTCCAGTCGCTCGGTACGAAGATCATGGAGCTAAGACGGCCGATCCACATCGGGCAAAAGGAGCGATCTGGGAGGCCCGACCCCTTAGCCGGAGCCGGGTAGGCCTTAGTTACCGAAGTGCCCTCGGGGAGGGCGTGCGGAGCTACGAGTTCGTGGCGAACGTCGGCTCGGGCTGGACGGTCTGCACGTCCCGTCGCGTGATCGCCAGGAAGGCCACGAGGCAGAAGATGATGAACGTCAATGCGAGGGCGACGGTTCCGTCGCCCAGCCCAAGTCCTCCGACGCTCTTCGGCTTGCCCATCCAGTCGGCGAACGACGCTCCGAGCGGCCGAGTCGCGACATATGCGAACCAGAACGCGAGGACCTCGTTCCAGCCAAAGCGCAGGTAGCCGATGGCCGGCACCGCGATCACTCCCGCGAAGAGCAAACCCGAGGCGAAGTAGCCCAGGCCGAACGTCGTCGCCGTGAGGTCGCCGACGGCCGTCCCCATCGCGAACGTCGCGACGACGGCGGCCCAGTAGAACGCCTCGCGACGGTCCGTGTCGATGCTGTGGATCGAGAGCGTCCCCTCGGTCCTCTGCCAGCTGATGAATACGGCTGCGAGGACGATCGCGTAGAACACGCTGGACACCGGGTAGGGGATGCCGAAACCGACGTGTAGGACGTCTGCTGCCATCGTGCCGAACACGCCGACGGCGACGACCGCGAGCCAGTACGTCCACGCCACGTAGCGCCGCATCGAGAACTGCAGCGTCAGGGCGCCGAGGAAGCCGAGGAAGCCAAGGGACACGGCAAGCTCGGGATTCATCGCGTGGACGAGGTAGTCCGATGTCGATTCGCCCATCGCCGTGGACAGCGCCTTGATCGCCCAGAAGTACGCGGTGATCTCCGGAACTCTGAGAGCACCGCGCACCGTTATCCGTCCGAGCACCGCTCGACTTCTTTGCCCCTGCCCTATCACCGCGGCCAGGGTAGTTGGACCTCCTTTCCGTTCCTTAAGGACGCCGAAGTTGTAGGGTCCGCGGGGGTGACCAACGAAGCGATCGTTCAGGGACTCGTGCGCGTCCGCGGTGCGGTCGGCGCCGGCGCTTGGCTCGCGCCGAGGTTCTCCGGCCGGTTGTTCGGACTCGATCCTGAGGCCAATCCGCAGGCTCCTTACCTCGGACGGCTATTCGGCGCGCGCGACGTGGCGCTCGCCGTCGGTCTGAGCGCCAGCACCGGGAGCGAGCGTGCGCAGTGGCTGCGGCTCGGGATCGCCTGCGATCTCGCCGATGCCGCCGCGGGCGTGCTCGCGGGGCTCCGGGGCGAGCTGCCGAAACGGGCGACCGTGCTCGTGACCGTCACAGCGCTCAGCGCGGCGGCGCTCGGCATCGCCGGCCTCCAGAACCAGGAGCGGCCGGCCTAATTCAGCCCGCAGCGGCTAGCGGGGTTCGAGCCGCAGTACGCGCCGCAGGAACTCGTGCTCAGCCGACAGCGCGAGGTCGGTGGCCGGCGTCGGGAGGGAGACGAACCCGTGGGGCGCCTCCGCCCAGATGCGGAGCTCCGTGACCTGGTCGCTGGCGCGCCAGCGCGCCTCCATGAACAAGGTGTCGTCCAGCAGCGGGTCCTGCGTTCCGACCGTGAAGATGGCTGGAGGCATTGCGGCGAGCTCCGCATAGAGCGGCGAGATGTCCGGGTCACGGCGTTGCTCTCGGTCGAGTGAAGGCAGGAACTGGTCGCCGAACCAGTTGATGATCGGGCCCGAGAGGACGAGATTGCGCTCGCCCCACAACCTCTGGCTGGGTGTCATTGACAGGTCGAAGGCTCCGTACTGGAGCACGACCGCGCCGAACGCGCCCCTGATCCCGTGACGTTCGCGGAGACGGAGCAGCGTGACCGCAGCCAGATGGCCGCCGGCGGAATCGCCACCGATCGCCATCGGACCGGGGCCGCCCACGGCGAGCTGGCCCTCGTCCCCGAGCAGCCACAATGCCGCGGCCTCGCAGTCGTCGGGGGCGGCCGGATACGGATGCTCGGGCGAGAGCCGGTACTCGACGCTCACCACGGTCAGGCCAGTCTCGTCCGCCAGCCTCTTCAGGCGCGGGTCCTGCATGTCGGCCCCGCCGAGGGCCCATCCACCACCGTGGATATGGAGAAAGGCTCCGCGGGGATTTTCATCCGGAGAGATGATCCGCAGCGGAACTGGGTGACCCGGTCCGTCGATCGTGACCGTGCGCGTGTCCTCCAGGAACACCGGCGCCGGAAAGATGCTCCCGCCTTCGCGGCGAAGGCGGCGGCTCACTTCGGGCGGAACGGTATTGACAGGCGGGATCGTTGCCAGCTGGCGCTCGAGCTCTGCATTGAACGCCCGCATCTCCGGGAGCAGCGTTTGGGAAGTGTCGGAAGTCATCGGCGCGGGATCATCTCATTCACGGGGCGATCGCCGCGTCGACCTCGGCGGCCGTCGGCAGCGACGGTTGGGCGCCCGGGCGGGAAGCGGCGAGCGCCCCGGCGGCGCAGGCTCTCGTGAGCGCGTCCGCTCGTCGCTCGCCTCGCAGCAGCGCAACGACCAGTGCCGCACAGAACGCGTCCCCGGCGGCGGTGCCGTCGACCGCTCTGATTGGCGGCGGCTGTGCTCGGGCGACCTCCGTCCCGCCCTCGAGCAGCACGGCCCCGTCCGCCCCCAATGTGAGCGCCACCAGCCCCGGGTAAGGGCCGACGCGCTCGTATTCGTAGCGATTCACGACCAGGAGATCCGGTTCAAACTCCAGCGGCCCTCGCGCCGGAGCTGCGTTCAGGCAGAAGAAGCGAGCGGCGGCGGCCGCGACCGCGACCGCTGCGTCCGGGATCTCGAGCTGACACATCACGGCGTCCGCCTCGCCGACGTCGACATCGCTAGGCGCGAGCCGCCGGTTGGCGCCAGGGGCGACGACGATCACATTTTCCCCGGCGTCGTCGACGAGGATGACAGCCACGCCCGTCTCTCCGTCATCACGGACGACGCCGCTCGTGTCGACTCCCTCGCGCTCCAGTGATCGCAGCACGAGATCGTCCCGGCCGATCTGTCCGACGAATCGCACTCGGGCGCCGAGCCGGGCCGCCGCGACCGCCTGATTCGCGCCCTTGCCTCCCGGGAACCGCTCGAACGACGCATCGGTCACGGTCTCGCCAGGCTGCGGCAGACGCTGGCAACGGGCGACGAGGTCGATGTTCGCCGATCCGACGACTGTGATCTGGGGTGCCGAGGACACGAACGGCAGTTACGGAGCGCGAACGCAGCTGGTAGCGACGCCCGCCTTTCGCGAACATCCCTCGATCGCAAGAGCCGCGCGACGGAACGCGAAGTAGGCAGGCTTCTCGATGATCCGTCCGTGATTGAAGTCGAGCAGGCCCGCGAACTGGAAAGGGTCACCGCCGGGGATCCCGTCGGTGATCCACGTGTAGTAGTAGAAGCCCATCAGTCCGACGCGTCGGCGGGCGCGCGCGAGCATCGGGATGACGGCCGCCAGCTTGTGCGCCTGCCCGGCCGCCGTCGTCTCGAAGTCGGCGTTGAATGGCGTGCGATGTAGGGCGGACGGCCAGTTCAGCTCGGTCAGCAGGATCGGCTTGCGCCGGTCCCCGGCGTGATTCATTACCCGCCGCACGAGCTTGAGGATCGTGATCACCCCACGCGGTAGCTTGGTGTAGGGGTGGATTGCGACGACGTCGAACAGGCCCCGCGCGCCACCTCGGTACAGCTCGCCGAGGTCCTCCCAGACGTAGTCCGGCATCCCGGCCAGCACCACCTTTGCACCGGGGTCCGCCTTCTTGATCGCGGCGTGCGCCGCCCGTAGCAGGCTGACGTAGTTGGGCACGAGGGGCGCCGGCCAGTCGTCGAGAAGGTTGGGTTCGTTCCAGATCTGCCACATCCGGATCGGCACCTTCGTGAGACCACGATGCAATCTCCAAAAGTTCCCGTGCGGCCCGTATCGCAGGACTAGCAGACGAAGGTAGTTCGCATAGGGCGCCGCCGAGCTGGGAATCCCGATCGTGCCCGCGGGGTGGGGGCGCTGGTCCCAGTACGGCGCGTACAGGACCACGGGTAGCACCGTCAGATGTCGGCGCGCCGCAAGCTCGACGACCCGATCGGTCTCGGTGAAGCTGGTCGGCACCGGGTAGGGCTGGTAGTTGCCCACCTGGCCGAACGGGACGGCGTTCCAGTTCGGGTACGGCTGGGCGGCGCTCCAGTTGAACACCACCCGGATGCTCTCGACTCCGTTGGCGACCATCCGATCGAGTTCACGTTGCGGATGTCCGGCGGCACTGAACAGGGGGCCGTTGGCGTTCATCCCGACAAACCCGGCCGGGACGATCGTAGTCGCGTTCGCTCCGGCCGGGACGGCGAGCAAGAGGATGGATCCAGCGAGGACGGCGACGCTGCTGCGCAAGCCTCCCATCGCAGGAGTCTAGATCTGGGGTGTCAGTGCAGGCAACTGACTACCGCATGCCCGCTTCCCGTCGGGGCCATCCTCTAGGTTGGGGGCATGGCGCAAGCGGCTGCCGCACGACACGACGGGAGTGTCTTTGACGAGGTGGCTCCCGAGTATGACCGTAGCCGACCCACGTACCCGGACGTGCTCCTCGAGCGTGCTTGCGAGGAGGCGAGACTCGAAATCGGTGACCGGGTACTCGAGGTCGGATGCGGTACCGGTCAGCTGACCCGCAGTCTCCTCGCGCGGGGACTTCGCGTGACCGCGGTCGAGCCCGGAAAGCACCTCATCTCGCTCGCCCGGCGGAACCTGGAACACCGTGGTGAGGTGGAGTTCGTGAACGCGCGATTTGAGAACGCGCGGCTCTCGAGCGGCGCGTATCGAGCCGTGTTCGCGGCGGCCGCGTTTCACTGGATCGACCCCGAGGCCAGCTGGGAGAACGTCGCGCGGGTGCTCGTTCCGGGCGGGACGCTCGGCCTCATCCAGTACTGCGGGCTCGCCGAGCGGGACGGCATCGACGACCAACGGCCGCTTCGCTCGGCCCTGGCGAGGGTCGCGCCGGAGATCGCCGCGGAGTGGCCGGCCTACAGGAATCTCGCGGCCATCGGCGCCGGCGTGAAGCAGCGACGCGACAACGTCTCGGAGGTGTGGGCGTGGATCGGTAGCTACGACCTGGCGCGTGCTCGCGTCGGACGCCTGTTCGTTGACGTGCAGGTCGCGAGCGTTCCGATCGTCGTCGAGCACACCGCCGATGAACTCAACGGCCTGCTTCGCACGATGTCCTTCTACTCCCGGCTGACGCCGGGCCAGCGCCGGGCGATGCAAAATGAACTCGTGGCGATGTATGAGCGACTCGGGCGGCCGATCCGGTCGAGCACTGCGGCCCTCCTCGTCACGGCGAGGCGTCGAGAGACGGCTTGATCGACCGGGTCGGCGGCTGTCGCAACCGGTGAGGAAACTGATCAGGAATCGAGAAGCGCGGTCGCCGAGCCGCAACTAGCCTGACCGCGATGGATATCACTGTTCACGCGAGTCAGGAGTGACCATGACTGATTCTTCCACCCAAGGAATCAAGACCGTGCTGCATCCCGTTTCCGACCTGGAGCGGGCCAAGCCGGTGTACGCCGCCCTGCTCGGTATGCCGCCGGAGCACGACGCCCCTTACTACGTCGGCTTCGAGGCCGAGGGCCAGCACATCGGGCTGGTGCCGGACGGCGGACCGCAGGGCATGACCTCGCCGGTGGCCTACTGGCACGTGCCGGACATCGAGGCGAAGCTGGCCGAGGTGACCGCCGCGGGTGCCACCGTGAAGGACGCGCCGCGCGATGTCGGCGGCGGCCGCCTGGTGGCGACCGTCACCGACCCCGATGGCAACGTCCTCGGGCTGCTGCAGGACCGATAAGCGCCGACGAGGCGAAATGAGCATGGCCACGACGACGGACAGGCTCGGGCCAGAACGGACGCGGTGTGTGCGGGACGCGAGCAACTCCGGCGCGACGTGACAGGATCTGGCAGGTGACGAGCGGACCCGCCGCGGCGCAGCACCTGCGCGACCTCGCGCTGCTGCGCCGCGTCCGCGACCGGATCGATAGAGAGTACGCGCAGCCGCTGGACGTCGAGGCGCTCGCCCGTGGCGCACACATGTCGGCCGGGCACCTGAGCCGCCAGTTCCGGCTCGCCTACGGCGAGTCGCCGTACAGCTACCTGATGACGCGGCGCATCGAGCGCGCGATGGCGCTTCTGCGTCGCGGCGACCTCAGCGTCACCGAGGTCTGTTTCGAGGTCGGCTGCTCGTCCCTGGGCACGTTCAGCACCCGCTTCACCGAGCTCGTCGGTCTGCCCCCCAGCACCTACCGGCTCCAGGAAGCCCGCGCGACGGCGGGGATGCCGCCGTGCGTGGCGAAACAGGTGACGAGACCGATCAGGAATCGCGAAGCGCCGGTCACGAGCCGCAATTAGAGTGAGCGGCATGGACATCACCATTCACTCGAGCATGCTTCCGCACGATGATCCGGACGCCTCCCTGGCCTTCTATCGCGACACGCTCGGCTTCGAGGTCCGCAACGACGTCGAATATGGCGGTATGCATTGGATCACGCTCGGCCCCGCCGACCAGCCCGACACGTCGATCGTCCTCTATCCGCCGCAGGCCGCCCCCGGCCTCACCGACGACGAGCGCCGCACCGTCGCGGAGATGATGGCCAAGGGCACGTACGCCAGCATCAACCTGGCCACCAGGGACCTCGACGCCACCTTCGAGCGGCTACAGGCCGGCGACGCCGAGGTCGTCCAGGAGCCGATCGATCAGCCGTACGGGATTCGCGACTGCGCGTTCCGCGATCCCTCGGGCAACCTGCTCCGGATCCAGGAGCTGACCTGAGCCGTTAGCGCCGGAGTCCTACCGCCGGTCACTGATCGTCCAGCGCGCGCTGGAGCTTCCCCGCCAGGCCCTCGAAGAGCGGGTATACGCCCGGCCCGTGCGCCTCCTCGATCGCGGGCTTCCACATCTTCCACCGGTCGACGAGCGTCCGCCCGAGCAGCAGCTTGATCAGCTCGAGGTCGAACGCGCCCACACTCTCCAGCGCGGCCAACTGCTCGAAGTAGTCGAGCTCGCGGTACAGCACGTACGCCTCTGGGGCGTCGGCGGATACGTAGGCGACGAACGCCTTGCGCAATTCGTCGGGTGACTTGAAACGGGCGACCAATCGTCGCGTCTCAACCAGAGCGTCGTCGTTCCACCGGCGAAAGAAATCGGCCGCCATCTGTGCCTCGCGGGTCCTGCGAGCCTCCCGCACCTGCTGCGCCGCGAAGATCGCGGCGGCGAACGCGCCGACCAGGCTGATCGCCAGGAACGCCGTGGCGATCGCGGTGACCTCGGCCCAGTTCACTGCCATGATCTGCAAGCTTCGTCTCCGATTCGTTCCGTCCGGGGCAAACAAAAAGCCCTCCTATTTGGAGGGCTTTTCTGAGAGCGGCTGAAGGGGCTCGAACCCTCGACCTTCTGCATGGCAAGCAGACGCTCTAGCCAACTGAGCTACAGCCGCGAGAGGGCCGAGTATAACCCTGCGAGGGCCCCCGGCTCCGCCTACGAGCAGACGTTGCTCGTAGGCGGAGTGGAGTCGCTGGCGAGCCCGCTCGCGTCCTGGATCAGCTGATCGGCGCGGTTGACCAGGCGGATTGCGATCCGCGGATCGACCGGTCTCTGACCCGTCTCGGTGGCTTGGAGCACGCTTGCATCTGCGCGACGAGCGGCGTCCGGGCGCTCTCGCACGCCTGGAGCTGGGACGTCCCCATGGTTCCACGCGAAACCGCCGTCCTGCGCCGGGCAACCTGGCCCTTCATCTGTCACGGGCTCGGACGTCTGGCCTTGTGCCGAGCCGATCTTGGTGCAGTGACCCTCGAAGTAGAACGACGGGTCGGCGAACAGCGTGAATGTCGGCTCGCGGCTCGGATCGGCGTTGACCATGTGAAGGATCGACTCCTCGGTCTCGTCGGCCATGTTTACCGTGATCGGGTCGTCCTTGCCGTCGATCGGGTTGAACTCGGTAGCACCGCTGATCTCCCCCTCGAGGTTCCGCACGACCGAGTCGTCGGGCCCGGGCCGTGGCCCCGAAGGGCTGCTCTGGTTCGGGACGATGATCGCGGGCGCATCGTCATCGTCGAATCCGAACTTGGTCGAATCGCCGGTTGTGCCCTGGATCAGGCCAGGCAGGTTCGTGTCGACTTCGCCTTCGTTACGCATGAACCCTGAGGTTCCGAATGCCGCACCGCCAGTCTCAGCCGTGTCGTACTGGCACGGCGTCTGGTAGCCATTGCAGCCCGGGTTCAGGGGCACTCCGCCGTCGTAATGGTCACCCTCATCGACAGTGAACAGGAACATCGTGTTGCGCTTGGTGATGCCGTCCCGCTTGAGGCGGTGGAAGAAGGCCGCGAAGGCGGCGTTGTACGCGCGCAGCTGGGCCTCGTAACCGGCCTCGCCGGGACCGAACGCGTTTCCGTGATTCAGGAAGTACTGGTCGTCGTGCACGTCTGAGATGTATGTGTAAGTGACCGGCACGCCCGCCTCCTGCATCGCCGCGGTGTACCCGAGCGCGTTGTTCGCCTCCATCCCGTCGAAGCCGCCGCGTGCCGGCCGCTGTTGGTGGCATTGGGAGCGAACACGTCGTATACGGGTGGCGCCTGCCAGTTTCCGGCCGGGGTGGCGTGTCGCCGGCAGGGGTATAACCAGCCGGCAACGGCTGGTCGGCCTCGTGTGTGAGCATCGGGTCGACATTCAGGGCTCCGAACAGAGCGTTGAAACCCTTGTAGCCGCCGGGCTCATCGGGCAACGAGTCGGGAGCACCTCCGTTCGCCGGCGAGCACAGCCCGTTCCCGGTGCTCTGCGCCTGCGAGCAGTGAATCGCAAGCCCTTCGAAATCCGTCTCGCCGAGATTCGAGCCCGCGTCGAAGAACTGATCGAATGCGTGTTGAAGGACCAGTTACCGAGAGCGAACTGCGACGAGTCCGGACCGAACACATTGCTCACGTCCGAGGTGTCGTTCTCGAACTCCATGTTCGCCGAGCCGACCCCCGCGAAGTCGCAACCGGCGCGCGTAAAGCCGACCCACGGAGCCGGGGTGTTGATTCCCTGCGGGTTGGCGGGAGTCGCGGCGCCGTGGATCATCGTGTACAGCAGATCGTCGGCGCTGGTCGGGTCGGTCCAATAGGTGAATAGCGAGGCGGCGTTCGTACCCGGCACGCTCGTGGAGCTGGCACTCGTGTTGTGGGTCCCAGTCTGCTTCGGGTCGAGATACGGGAAGGTATTCCCGACGCCGGTGCCGGCCTGATCCGGGTACAGGCCCGTCTCCGTGCTGATGATCCCGTTGGATGTGTGAGAAATCAGGACCGTGTGGTCGTTCGAGAGCAGTGTCCCGTTGTGAGTTACGAAGTCCTCGAGTGCGGGAATCTGCTGGATGTCCGAGGGGACGTTCGGGTTGTCGCGCTCCAGATGCACGTTGTCAAACTGGATGATGATCACGTGCTTGATCGAGCCACCTGGACCAATGCGGCAGCCGGCCGCGGCCGACGCAGGAGCGGCTGGCAGCAGGGCGACAATCCCCGCGGTCCCGAGCGCAAGCGCGCAACCTGTAAATCGACGAACAAATCCACCACCCGCAGCGCTCACCGCAGCTCCTTTGGTCGCTTGTACGCGCCAACCTATGAGCGAGGCCGACCCGGCGCGTAATCAGCCGGTTGGTGGCGTGTGATCGGTTGGTTAAGACCCCGCCAGGCTAGGCGCTCGCGTCGGCCGCGCGGGCTGCGCTAATCGTTTCGACGAGCGTGTCCGAGAGGAGTCGCATGACCTTCTCGCGCGGAGCCTTGGTGGTGCGCGCCTCATCGAGCGCGGCCTCGGCGAACGCGACAAATCCGATCAGCGCAAGGTGAACGAGCGGTGGCGGCGTCGGCGTCCCCAGGTGGTTGAGGGAGACACTCGCGATCACGCGTTCCGCGTAGCTGTTCACGATCGCATCGACCTCGGGCTGATCGGCGGCCCTTGCGCGGCGGTGGATGCGCCACGCGTCACTCGGCCCCAGGGCGTGGTTCAGCATCCGGGCGAAGTTCGCGGCAAGGCGCTCTGACAGCGGGAGATCCTCGTCGAGGACCCAGTCGCTGCTCAGCTCCGCGCCGGCGCGCTCAACTACGGCCAGGACGACGTCGGCCCGGCCCCGGGGGAAGTAGTGGTAGAGCAGGTTCCGAGTCACATCAGCACGTTCGGCGATCTCCTCGAGAGAGAAATCGCCGAATCCCTCCTCCGCGACGATTGGCATCGCCGCAGCGACGAGCTGTTCGCGGCGAGCTTCCTTGGACAGGCGGCGGGGAGGGCGGACGCTCGTCATCGTGCCGGAGCTTACAGTATTTCCCAAGCGTCAAGTTGACAGATCGTAAATAGCTCCTACAATGCACCTCCGCTTCAGACCCAGTTCGGAAAGGACATTCGTGATTCGCTTCTCCCGTCGACTCATCGCCTGCTTGATCGGCGCGGCTGTCGCCTCCGCCGCCGTTATCTCCCTGGGCTCGGCCTCGGCAGCGAGTCCTACCTCGCTCACCGAGGCACAGGCGCAGCAGATCGGAACTGACGCCTACGTCTATGGCATCTCGCTGATGGAGTTCATGCGCCAGCGGGAGACCCAGACCACCGTGACCGTCCCCAACAACCTGTCGGACGCGCCGATCAACCAGTTCGGCAACCAGCGCAACCTCGCCAGCGCCGCCCATCAGGTGTTCGTGGCGCCCAACAACGACACGCTCTACACGATGGGCCAGCTCGACCTGAGCAAGGGTCCGCTCGTGCTGCACGTGCCCAAGGTCGCCCATCACCGCTACTACGTGATGGAGTTCCTCGACCCCTACACAAATGTCTTCCACTACGTCGGAACGCGCACCACCGGCGATGGCGCTCACGACTTCGTCATCGTCGGCCCGCACTACCACGGCAAGCTTCCCGCCGGACTGCGCGTCATCCATTCCTCCTACGAGCACATCTGGATTTGCGGGCGCACGCTCGTCTACGGTCCCTCCGACCTCGCCGCGGTGCACAAGGTCCAGGACGGGTACAAGCTGGTCCCGCTGAAGGCGTTCGAGCATGTTGGTCTGCGCTACACGCCACGGCGGCCCAAGCGAATCATCACTACACACACCGAGGCCACCGTCCCGACCGGGCTCGCGTTCTTCGACGCGCTCGGCACCGCGATGGCACGGAACCCACCGCCCGCGCGCGACGCGGCGATCCTGCGCGAGCTGAAGACCGTCGGGATCGGGCCCGGCCTGCACCCCTCGACCGAGCACCTGCCCGCTCCGCTCCTCGCCGGTCTAGAGGCAGCGGCCGCCAACGGCCCGGCGAAGATCTTCGCGATCCGCGCGGGCCTCGTGCTCGCCTCGGCACCGAAGCACGACGGCTGGTACGTCGCCCCGGCCGACATCGGCAACTTCGGCACCGATTACGACCTGCGCGCAGTCGTCGCCGTGTACGGCATCGCGGCGAACACCCCCGCCGAGGCGCTCTACCCGGTCGGCAGCTTCGACGACACCGGCCACCTGCTCAACGGCGCGGACAAATATGTGATCCACATTCCCGCCGGCGACCTTCCGCCCGTCCACGCGTACTGGTCGTTCACCGCCTACAACCAGGACCTGTACCTGGTGCCCAATCCGATCAACCGCTATGCAATCAACCAGTTCACCCCCGGCGTGAAGTACAACAAGGACGGCTCGCTGGACATCTACGTGCAGGCGTCCACACCGATTGGGCACGAGTCGAACTGGCTCCCCAGTCCGTCCTCCGGACAGTTCGAGGTCATCCTCCGTATGTACTGGCCCAAGGCCAGCGTGCTGAACGGCAGCTACAGCTACCCGGCGATCACACGGGTGGGGTAGTTCCGGGCCGCCAGCGGGTGCTCCCGCCCAGCTCCGGGTCGCCCTGGCGGCGGCCCGGAGTTGACGGCGCCGGCAGCGGGCGGCCGGCAACTGCCGGGCGCGCGAGAAGACCGTCGTCATTACGATCGGATGATGATCACCCGCGGCCGGTTACCTAGGTTGACCTCGGGACCGGCCAATCGTCGACCGAGAAGGAGCAACTGTGACAGGCAAAGCTGACTTCACCGAAGAGGAGTGGAAGCTGGTTCTCGAGGGGCCGCCGACGGCCGGCATGATCGTCGCCACCGCTCAGCGGGGCGGGACATTCCGCGAGGCGATCGCGATCGGCAAGGTATACGTCGAGGCACGAAAGCAGCACGGGGAGAGCGAGTTGCTCGACGAGATCGCGGCAGCCAAGCCAGAGGTGGATCGGAGCCGGTTCAGCTCGCCGGAGGAGCTCAAGCAACACGGCCTGCAGCTTCTGCACGACGCAGTCGCGCTACTCGAACGCAAGGCAACGCCGGACGAGGTCGACGAATACAGGCGGTTCGTGGTCACGCTCGCAGACAGGGTCGCGGCAGCGCATCGGGAAGAAGGCGCTGCGGTCAGCCCGGCTGAGCAGGCCGCGATCGACGAGATCACAGCGACCCTGGACAATCCGCCGAGCTAGCCGACAGCGGTCGGGACCCGCAAGGTGCGCTCAGTAGATGCCGGAGTCGACGTGCGCGATCCCCAACCGCTTTGCCGCCGCAGGAGCGTTGTGGTTCGCGTCTGCGGTCGTCGCGCCGACGTATGCGGCTCGCACGGTCTTCGAGGGTCGGTCGCCCCGGGGATAGCCATAGATGTTGCCGTAGCCGTCACGGACCTTGACGAGCCAGTAATTACCCGTGTTGGTTGAGCCCGTGCCCGCGACGCCGCAGCCGCCGAGGCCCAGGCAGGCGATCGTCGCCGCGACTCGTACCGCGTTCCGGCGGCATCGTCGGCGAAATGGGCTTGTCATATCTGGCTGCATCGCAAGGAAAGGCGCTCGGGTCGGCCCGCGAGCCTGTCGTAGGGTAGTGGTCTGAGCCGCTTCGAACGATGCCGCCCAGGGCCAACGCGATGAGCGCTGATCCCGCCGACCCACTGTGGCTGCTGGATTGGAGACGGCGCGTCGGCGACCTCTATGCCGAGATCCGCGCCGCGCAGGACACGCTCGCGGCCTGGAGGCGCTGGCAGGAGACGCGGGCCGGTCTGTTTCGGGAGCATCCACAGTCTCCGATTCCGGCGGCCGAGCGACAGGACTACTCGGGCCCGTACCTGTATGACTACGATCCCGCCTGGGCCCTGACGGCGTCGGTAGAACCGATCGAGGCCAAGCGCCTGGAGATCGCGACGAGCAACGTTGAGATCATGGCCTTCGATCGCTTCGGTCTGGCCCATTTCGAGCAAGCCGGGGTCGCTTTGAGCCTCGAGCTCTACTGGCTAACGGGTTACGGCGGCGGCCTCTTCATACCGTTTGCCGACGCGACCAGCGGACGGGAGACCTACGGGGCTGGGCGTTATCTGTTCGACACGGTCAAGGGGGCGGATCTCGGGCAGCAGGACGGCTTCCTCGTGATGGACTTCAACTTCGCCTATCAGCCTTCCTGCGCGTATGACCCGCGTTGGACCTGCCCACTCGCCCCGCCGCCCAACCGACTCTCGGTAGCGGTGCGCGCGGGCGAGCGCGTCGCTCGCCGGTGAACGCACAGCGCTGGTCAGGAGTAGAGGCGACGACCGGAATCGAACCGGTGTAGACGGCTTTGCAGGCCGCTGCGTAGCCACTCCGCCACGTCGCCGAGGCCGCCAAGGGTATCGACCCCGCTGGCGGTCAGGAGGGTGAGGCGGTCCGGAGGGTGACCGTGTTTCCGGCCGGATCCCGAACCGCGGGATCGTCCCCGCAAGATTCAATCTCAAGGCCAGCCGAGCGAACGCGGCCGAGCACCCGCTCGACCTCCTCCTCCGTCGGGAGCAGCACCTCGAAAGACCGCAGCCCGATCGAACCGGGGGGCGGGGGAGGGGCGCCTGCGCTGCGCCACGTGTTCAGGCCGAGATGGTGGTGGTAGCCGCCGGCGGACACGAACAGCGCCCCGGGGTAGCCGCGGACCATCACGTCGAAGCCGAGCACGCCGTTGTAGAACCGCTCGGCGTCGGCGAGGTCAGATACCTGGAGGTGCACGTGCCCGATGGTTGTTCCCACCGGTGCGTACTCCTGGAGGCCATCAGCCTGCGCGAGCTCGCCGAGCACGTCGTCCAGGTCGAGCGGCAGGGTTGCCATCTCGAGCCCCTCCGCGGTTCGCGACCACTCCTCCCGCGGGCGATCGCGATAGATCTCGATCCCGTTGCCGTCCGGATCGGACAGATACAGAGCCTCGCTCACCAGATGGTCCGAGGCACCGTCCAGCGGCCAGCGCGTCTGCGCCAAGCGGGCCAGCGCGAGCGCGAGGTCCTGACGCGTCGGCACCAGGATCGCCAGGTGGAACAGACCGGTGGCGCGATGGTTTAGCGCCGGCGCCGAACTGTCCCCGCGTAGCTCGACCAAGGGGTGGGCGTCGTCGGGGCCGAACGCCACCGTCCCGTCGGCACGCTCGAACGACCGCAGCCCGATCGCCCGCTCGTAGAACGACCGCGATCTGTCGACGTCGGACACGATCAGGCGGACCGGACCCACGGACGTCCTTGGGTCGATGGAGATCCTCGACTCAACTGGAATGGCCATCGTCATCGGAGCTTACGCCGCCTGCGCGACCTGGCCCCGGCGTTGGGCGAGCTGCTCGTGCCCCGCCGCGAGGCCGGCCATGATCTCAGCCAGACGGTCGCGGATCTCCAGATCGACGAGCACGCCGTCCTGGTCGAACTTCTCGGACGCCTTGCCGACCGGCAGCTCGGCGTCGAGTACGCGCGCGGACGCGATGCCGAGCGCCTTGCGAAGGTGATCCTGCGCCCAGATCGCTCCGTAGTCGGTGATGCTGGCGCCGACGACTGCGACCGGCTTACCCCACAGCGCCGAGCCCTGGCCGTACGGCCGCGAAGCCCAGTCGACTGCGTGCTTGAGCTGTCCCGGCATCGACCCGTTGAACTCGGGGGTCGAGAAGACGACCGCGTCTGCCGAGGCGATCCGGTCGCGCAGCTCCCGCACTCCCCGCGGCGGATCGTCGGTGTCGCGGTCTTCGTTGTAAGGCGGCAACTCCTCGAGGTCCTGATACAGCTCGAGCTCGACCCCGGTGGGGGCGAGCTCGGCGGCAGCCCGCAGGAGCGCCGTGTTATACGACGCTGACCGCAGGCTGCCTGAAATGCCGAGGACGCGCATCGTCTACGAGCCCTTCACGGCCGAGACGCTGACGACGAGCTTCACCTCGTTGGAGACGAGCAGGTTCCCGTTCGGGAGGGTCTGGTTCCACTTCAGGTCGAAGTCGCGGCGATCGATGACGCCCTCGACCTCGAACCCGATGCGCTCGTTGCCCCATGGATCGGTGCCACCGTTCCCGGCGGTGCCGGTCAGCTCGATTGGCTTCGTGATCCCCTTGATTGTGATCCCACCGGTGAGCTGGATCCTGCCGTCCTCAGTGCTCTCGATCGCGGTCGTCTCGAAGGTGATCTCGGGGTACTGCTCGGCGTCGAAGAAGTCCGGCGCCGCCAGGTGAGCGTCGCGCTGCTCCTCACCGGTGTCGATGCTTGCGACCTCTACGGAACCCTTGAGTACCGGGTCTGCGCCGGTCGCGTCGATCGTGCCGTGGAAGCGACGGAACGCGCCCCTCACGGTCGCGATTCCCATGTGCCGCACCTCGAATCCGACGCTCGAGTGGCTCGGATCGATGGCGTAGGTGCCGGCGGGGATCTGCTCGGTCGAAATGGCTGTGGCTGACATATGTGTCTCTCCTTGTCAAGATTGATTGAGCCTGCAACCATCTTAGCAATATTTGTTTGCGCGGTCAAATATCGACTGATCAAGCGCCGTCCCGATCGAGAAGCTCCCGGGCGCGGAACGGATCCAACGCCGGCCTCGAGGGGCCCGGGAAGCGGGCGCGCAAGCAGGGCAATCCGGCGAGGCCAGACGCGCCGCCGGATGACGGACCGGTTAGTCGACGGTGCAGGACCCGCCGGCGTGAGCGCCGGGCAGGCGGCTCAGCAACGAAGCGAGCTGGAGGATCTCGTCCTCGGTGAACTGCTCGAAGAAGAGCCGGCGGATGCTGGCCACGTGGGTGCAGCCGGCGCTGCGCAGCTTCTCGTAGCCGGGGTCGGTGAGCTGGGCGTAGGAGACCCGGGCGTCGTTCGGACAGGAGACGCGTTCGATCAACCCGTCCGCGACCAACCCGTCGATCAAGCGCGTGATCCCCGAGCGGGTGAGCATCGTGCTCTCGGCGAGGGCCGACATCGGCAGCCGCTGGCCGTCGGACTGCGCCAGGTACAGGAGGACCTCGTAATCACGCGTCGTCAGGCCGTGCTCGGCGATCAGCTCGGCGTCGAGCAGCCGCAGGATCGAGGCATGGCTCTGTATGTAGCTGCGCCATGCGTCGAGCGCCGCTCCGTCGAGACGAGATACCTCAATGATCGTTTCCATACCTCAGATTCTAGTTGACGGGTCAACGTCATTCGTGATAAAGGGACGCACGTGAGCTCGCAGTTTCCAAGCCAGGTTCGCGACCCGTGAACGAGATCACCCCTGGCCTGTGGCACTGGACGGGACGCCACGATCACATCCGTACCGACGTAAGCTCGTACTACCTCGCCGAGTCCGCCGTTCTGATCGATCCGATGATCCCCGCGGAGGGGCTGGCGTGGTTCGAGCAGCGAGGCGCGCCGGAGCACATCCTGCTGACGAACCGCCACCACGACCGCGAGTCCTGGCGACTGCGCGAGGCGTTCGGATGCACCGTGCACTGCATCAGGAACGGGATGTACGAGCTGGAGGGCCGCGGGCCGGCCGAGCCGTTCGACTTCGGCGATGAGCTCCCCGGCGGCGTCGTCGTCCACGAAGTGGACGCGATTTCCCCGGACGAGACGGCCCTCTACGTACCGTCGCACCGGGCACTGGCGTGTGCGGACGGAGTGGTCCGCTCGCGCGACTCGGGCCAGCTGGCGTTCGTCTCCGATTATCTGATGGACGATCCCGAGGAGACAAAGGAGGGACTGCGCGAGGCGTACCGCCACTTGCTCGAGCTCGACTTCGAGCTTCTCCTGTTGGCCCACGGCACCCCGGTCCTCGACGACGGCAAAGGCGCGTTGAGAGCGTTCGTCGGTTAGCTACTCGGCCGCGCCTTCGGTCGCCTTCAACTCCAGGTCACCGCGGGCCCGCAGCAGGATCATCGCGATTGCGATGACGAGATAGCCGTAAGCGGCGACGTGCGGAAGGAAGATCGCCGGCAGGATGAGGGCGATGTAGAAAGCGAGACTCGGCGTGATCGTCTGGAGGTACACCTCGATCTCGGAGTCGCTGATCTCCGGCTTGATCAGCTCGCGGTGATTCGCGATCAGCCGCCACAGCGCCGCGAGCAGAGTTGCGGTCACGAACAGTGACAGGCCGTAGAACACGACAGCCGCGCGCTCGGCATCGGTGCCACGAATCGCGTCGGCGATCCGGTGGCGACGCCGGGATGCACATGGGCGACCGCACCGTGACGCGCGCCCAAATCAACGCCGTGGCGACGCTCACGATCGTGGTGCTCCTCGGCGGCGTGGTGCTCGCGGCCACGCTCGGCAACTTCTCCTCGTAGTCGAATCCCCGCAACCAGCGAGAATGGGCGATGCTGGGCTCGAACCAGCGACCTCCGCCTTGTCGAGACGGCGCTCTCCCAGCTGAGCTAATCGCCCGGGAGGGTTCGTAAATGTAGCGTGCATAGGACGGCCGGTGACGGGGTAGACTCGCCGTCGATGTCGAGAAAGCTTCGGCTGCCGCTTCTCGTCCTTGCGTGCGTAGCCCTCACGAGCGCTGTCGCTGTCGCGCAGACGTCTTCGTCGAACACGTCGGTGACGCCCAAGACGGGGACGACGCATACGCGGTTCGTGGTCAGCTTCGTCCCGCCCGCGAGCACGACGGCGGGCAGCCGCTTAACGTCTCAGATCAGCTACGTCGTCTCGGCGCACATGCGGTCCCGTCCGCGAGGGTGCAACTCCGCGGTTTCGGCGTCCATGAGCCAAGCCGTGGCGGGCTCGATGGCTCACGTCCAGCTGGCCCCGCACAACGGCCACGGCCGTTGGTGCGCCGGTGGTGTGTTCCGGGGCCAGGTCGAGGAGGTCATAACTCCGCCGACCTGTGGGTGCCCTCCCCCCCTGCACGCGGACATCGTCCCCTGTCCGGTCGGCAGCGCGTCTGCGTCCCGGCTCTGCCCGCTCGAGGGAGCTCGCGCGTCGGGCCCGGATCTCCAGGTCGGACCACAGACGATCGAGATCGGGAAGTTCAGCTTCCGCGTCCGTAAGCGCGGACGCTGACCCCGCCGGGCCGCGAGTCGCATCGGGGAGGCGCACGGATAGCATCCGGCGCCCATGGAGTTTGAGCTCCCCGATGGCAACAAGCTGACGCTGGCGCAGGGCGCGACCGGGGCCGACGCGGCCGCGGCGATCGGACCGGGACTGGCGCGGGCGGCGCTGGCGATCAAGGTCGATGGCGAGGTGCGCGACCTGGCTCGGGAGCTTCCGCAAGGCAACGGTGTGCCAAGCCTCGAGATCCTCACCGATCGCAGCGGACCCGAGGCGCTCGCCCTGATCCGCCACGACTGCGCACACGTGCTCGCGGAGGCGGTGATGGAGCTCTATCCGGGCGTGAAGATCTCGATCGGGCCTCCGATCGAGAACGGCTTCTACTACGACTTCGACTTTCCCGAAGGGACCACGATCAGCGACGCCGACTTCGAGCGGATCGAGGCGAAGATGCGCGAGCACATCGAGGCCGACGAGCCGTTCGTCCGCGAGGAGGTGGCCGCCGGCGAGGCGCTCGAGCGCTTCCTGTCGGAGGGCCAGGACTACAAGGTCGAGCTGATCGAGGATCTCATCAAGAACGAGGGCGTGCACACCGTCTCGCTCTACACGAACGGACCGTTCACCGATCTCTGTCGCGGGCCCCACGCGCCGAGCACGAAGCGGATCAAGGCGTTCAGGCTCCAGTCGGTGGCAGGCGCCTATTGGCGCGGGGACGCGAACAACCGAATGCTCACGCGCGTGTATGGGACGGCCTTCTTCTCGGCCAAGGACCTCGAGGAGTACCTGGAGCAGGTCGAGCGGGCGCGCGCCAACGACCACCGCCGCCTCGGCCCTCAGCTCGGCCTGTTCACATTCTCGGACGTGGCGCCCGGGTCGGCGTTCTGGTTCCCGGCCGGCGCCGAGGTGTTCAACTCGCTCGTCGCGCTGAGCAGGGAGATGGGGCCGCCAAGGGGATACACCGAGGTGAAGACGCCGCAACTGTTCGACAGCTCGCTGTGGAAGACCTCGGGCCACTGGGAGAAGTACCGCGACAACATGTTCGTGACCGAGGCCGAGGACCGGCCGATGGCGCTCAAGCCGATGAACTGCCCCGGACACTGCCAGCTCTACCTGCTGCAGAAGCACTCCTACCGCGACCTACCCGTGCGCTACTTCGAGCCCGGGCTGCTGCACCGAAACGAGCCAAGCGGCGCGTTGCACGGCCTGCTGCGCGTGCGCCACTTCACCCAGGACGACGCCCACATCTTCTGCACCGAGGAGCAGATCCAGGACGAGGTCGCCGCCGCGCTCGAGTTCGCGTTCGCGACCTACGACGTGTTCGGGCTCGATGTGCGGCTCGAACTCTCCACGCGGCCGGACAAGCGGATCGGCTCGGACGCGCTGTGGGATCACAGCGAGGCAGCGCTGCTTCAAGCACTCGAGAGCAAGGGCCTGCCATACGACCTGAATCCCGGTGACGGTGCGTTCTATGGGCCGAAGATCGACACGCACATGACCGACTCGCTCGGCCGCTCCTGGCAGCTCGGGACGGTGCAGCTCGACTACAACTTCCCCGAGCGCTTCAAGCTGACATACACCGGCGCGGACAACGCGGAGCACCAGCCGGTGATGATCCATCGGGCGCTGATGGGCTCCTACGAGCGGTTCATCGGGATCCTGCTCGAGCACCTGGGTGGCGAGCTGCCGGTCTGGCTGGCCCCCGTCCAGGCCATCGTGCTGCCGATAGCCGACCGTCACGCCGAGCACGCGGCGAACGTCGCCGGGCGGATCCGGGCCGCCGGCCTGCGCGCCGAGGTAGACGAGCGCACGGAGTCCGTCGCCCGCAAGATCCGTGATGCCGAGCTGCGCAAGATTCCTTACATGCTGGTTGTGGGGGATCGTGAGCAGGAGAGCGACGAGATCGCGCTGCGCGAGCACGGGCGCGGAGACGCGGGGTCGGTCCCGGTCGACGCGTTCATCGAGCGTCTGGACGAAGAGGCGAAAAGTCGCGCGAACCGCTAGATACGCCGCTATACTCGCGGCCGTTGATCCAACTGCATCACCACACACGGCTCGGCGCCGCTTGACGTCACGCCGCCACCGCAACTAGTGCCGGTTCCTCGTAGGTTCGACCGGCGCCCGCCAGAGCGGGATCAGACTCGGATCAACGACCGTATTCGCGTGCCCGAGGTTCGGCTCGTGGGCGAAGACGGGAAGCAGATCGGAGTTGTGAAGACCTCAGAGGCCCTGGCCTACGCGCAGGAGCGAGACCTCGATCTCGTCGAGGTCGCCCCCGACGCGCGTCCCCCGGTCTGCCGCGTCCTCGACTACTCCAAATACAAGTACGAGCAGGCGCAGAAGCAGAAGGCTGCCCGCAAGCACCAGCAGCAGATCACCGTCCGCGAGATCAAGTTCCGTCCCAAGATCGCCCAGAACGACTACGACACGAAGAAGGGGCATGTCCGCCGGTTCCTGACCGGCAAGGACCGCGTGAAGATCACGATCATGTTCCGGGGACGCGAGGTCACGCACCCCGAGCGCGGCATGGCCCTGCTCGATCGGCTCGCCGAGGAGCTGTCCGACATCGCGGTCGTCGAGCAGACACCGGTTCAGGACGGCCGCAACATGACGATGATGCTCGCGCCGTCGAAGGCGATCCTCGCCGGCGGCCAGGAGAAGACCGCCGACGGCGCCCACGAGACGGGCGCCAATAACGGTGAGGGCGCGGCGGACGGCGGGGCACCCGCCGAGCGGGCGTCCAGCGACGCGGCCGCCTGACGGCGGCTGCGCGGCGGTCTGGCCCCGACCGCGTCTGCTTTACTTGGCGGCCGTCATGCCGAAGATGAAGACGCATTCGGGCGCGAAGAAGCGGTTCAGGCTGACCGCCACCGGCAAGGTGCGCGGACGGCGCGCCTTCTCGACCCACATCCTCGAGAAGAAGTCTCCCAAGCGCAAGCGTCGCTTCGCCCAACCCGCGGTCATCTCGAAGCATGACGAGCCGCGCGTGAAGAAGCTGCTGGGAGCGAAGCGGTCATGACACGCGTGAAGCGCTCCGTACACGCGCGCAAGAAGCGCCGGGCGACGCTGGCGCTCGCCAAGGGCTATCGCGGCGACGCCAGCCGGCACTACCGCACGGCCAAGGAAGCCGTGCTGAAGGCTGACCAGTATCGCTATCGCGATCGGCGCAACCGCAAGCGGGACTTCCGGCGCCTGTGGATCACCCGCATCAACGCGGCCGCGCGTCAGAACGACATGTCCTACTCGCAGCTGATTCACGGTCTGCAGCTCGCCGGCGTTGAGCTCGACCGCAAGATCCTCGCGGACATCGCAGTTCGCGACGCCGAGACCTTCCGACGCTTTGCCGACCGCGCCCGCGAGGCGCTGGCGGCCGGCTGAGCACTAGCCGACAACCACCAGCACCGCAAACCGGGCGCCGATCCTCGAGGACGGCGCCTTTTTTCGTTTATGACCATCACAAGCTCACACAACCAGAGGCTCAAGGAGATCCGGAAGCTCCGGATGCGCCGGCGAGAGCGCGAGCGGGCGGGGCGGTTCGTCGCCGAGGGCGAGGATCTGCTCGCGGCCGCCGATGCCGCGGGCTGGCGGGCGGTCGAGCGTTTCTGCGCCGCCGGCAGCGGCCTGCCGGGTGCCGAGGTTGACCCGAGGTTGCTCTCGAGTGCGTCCGGGCTGAGCTCCGGAACGCGGACGCTCGCCGTCTACGAGGAGCGGTGGGCGCCGGCGCCGCTCGGACCGCTGTGCGTCTACTTGCACGGGGTCCACGATCCCGGGAATGTCGGCGCGGTCCTCCGCTCGGCCGAGGCGTTCGGGGCTTCGTGCGTGGCGATCGGCCCCGGTAGCGCCGATCCGTTCGGGCCCAAGGCGGTGCGGGCGAGCATGGGCTCCGTATTCGGCGTGCCGCTGTGGCGCGCCGGAGCGGGTGCCGCCCTCGACCAACTCCCGGGAATCAAAATCGCTCTCGTGGCCGGCGCCGGCGCCCCTCTCCCCGAACTTTGGCGTTCTGCTAACGAGGGGTGGGACAACAACGCCAAAGTTGAGGGAGGCCAGGACGTCACGCTTTTGATCGGGGCCGAGCGGGAGGGCCTCCCGCCGGCGCTGGTCGAGGCCGCCGACCTCACGGCGCACATCCCCATCCTCACGCATTCTCTGAACGCCGCGATGGCGGCCACGATCGCCCTCTACGAGGCGAATAGGATCCCCGCCGCAAAATGACGGAACGGATCGCCCAGATCAGGCATGAGGCCGAGGCTGCGATCGCCGCTGCCGACGACACGCAGGCGCTCGAGGAGGTCCGGATCCGCTACCTCGGGCGCAAGGCGGAGCTCCCGAACCTGCTGCGAAACGTCGCCCAGCTGCCTCCCGAGGAGAGGGCCGCCACGGGAAAGGCCGCAAACGAGGTCCGACAGGAGCTCGAGCGGTTGATCGAACAACGGGCCCTCATCCTCGCGGAGACCGAGCTCGAGCAACGGTTGCAACAGGACCGGGTCGACGTCACGCTGCCGGCCGACCCCCTCCCGGCGATCGGCCGCCTGCATTTGATGACCAAGACTCAGCGCGAGATCGAGGATGTGTTCATCGGGCTCGGCTTCAACATCGTCGACGGGCCCGAGGTGGAGACGGTCTACTACAACTTCGACGCGCTCAACTTCGCGCCGACGCACCCCTCGCGGCTGACATCGGACACGTTCTACGTCAAGCCTCTCACCGACATCCTCGATCCTCAGGCGCAACTGCTGAGAGTCCACACCTCGCCGGTACAGATCCGCGCCATGGAGGCGCAGCCACCGCCGATCTACATCGTCATGCCGGGCCGCGTGTACCGGCCGGACAACGACGCCACGCACACGCCCCAGTTCCACCAGGTCGAGGGACTCGCCGTCGACACCGACATCACGCTCGGCGACCTCAAGGGCACGCTGCTGGCGTTCGCGCGCGCGATCTTCGGCGAGGAGCGCCAGGTGCGACTGCGCCCACACTTCTTCCCGTTCACCGAGCCGAGCGTCGAGGTCGATGTCTCGTGCTTCAACTGCGTCGACGGTGTGACCGCCGACGGTGACCGATGCGGGCTGTGCAAGGGCACGGGGTGGATCGAGATCCTCGGAGCGGGGATGGTCGATCCGAACGTGTTCGAGCACGTCCGCGAGTACGGCTACGACCCTGAGGAGATCCAGGGCTTCGCATGGGGGATGGGGATCGAGCGGATCGCGATGCTCAAGCACGGAGTACCGGACCTGCGGCTCCTGTACGACAACGACGTCCACTTCCTGGAGCAGTTCGGATGAGGGTCCCTATCGAGTGGCTCCACCAATACTGCGCTCCGGCGCTCGACGTGAATGCGCTCGCCGACCGGCTGGCGATGACCGGCACCGAGGTCGAGCGGGTCGAGCGCCACGGCGTCGGAGCGCTGGAGAACTTCGTCGTCGGCAAGGTGCTGGAGGCAGGGCCGCACCCCGACGCCGACCGTCTCAGCGTGTGCGTCGTCGACGCAGGCGACGGCACGCCGCGACAGATCGTGTGCGGCGCGCCGAACCTGGCGGCCGGCCAGACCGTCGCCGTCGCCAAACCCGGCGCCGTGATGCCCGACGGGACGATGTTGCGGAAGGCCAAGCTTCGCGGGCAGGAATCCGACGGGATGATCCTCGCCGAGGACGAGCTCGCGATCGGTACCGAGCACGCCGGGATCATGGTGCTCAGCGACAACGGGTTGACGCCAGGGACCCCGCTCGAACAGGTCCTGCCGATCGCGACCGACGTGCTCGTCCTCGAGGTGACTCCGAACCGACCGGACTGTCTCGGGATCTATGGCGTCGCCAGGGAGGTGCACGCCGCGACTGAGGCGCCGCTGAGCCCACCGCCGTGGGCTGAGGACCCGCATCCCGAGGGCGACATCGGTCAGATCACGATCAACGTCGATTGCCCGGAGCTGTGCCCTCGCTTCACCGCGCGGGTGTTCGAGGACGTGAAAATCGGGCCGTCGCCGCCGTGGCTCAAGGCGCGTCTGATGGCCGCCGGTCAGCGCCCGATCTCAAACGTCGTCGACATCACGAACTACGTGATGCTGTTAACGGCGCAGCCGCTGCACGCGTTCGATCTCGACCGGGTCGCCGGGGCAGAGCTGACCGTCCGCCGGGCCCGCGACGGAGAGAGGGTTGAGACGCTCGACGGACAGACGCGCACGCTCGACCACGAGATGGTGTTGATCGCCGACGCCGAGGGACCGACCTCGATCGCCGGCGTAATGGGAGGAATCCGCTCGGAGGTCGCGCCGGATACGACGAGGGTGGTGATGGAGGTCGCGAACTGGATCGGCGCGAATATCCATCGCACCTCGCTCAGGCTCGGGCTGCGCAGCGAGGCATCGACGCGGTTCGAAAAGCAACTCCAGCCGGAGCAGGCGATGGAGGCGCAGGCGGTGGCGACGAAGCTGATGGTGGAGCTGTGCGGCGCCCGCGCCGTCCCCGGGACGATCGACGTCGGCGGTCCCGGGCCGGAGCCGCGAACGATCCGGTTGCGCGATGCGCGAATCGAGAGCCTGCTCGGAACCGCGGTTCCGCGTGAGCGCAGTCGGCGCATCCTGGAAGCACTCGAGTTCACGACCAGCGACGCCGCCGACGGTCTCGATGTCAAGCCCCCGCCGTTCCGCCGCGACGACGTGACCCGTGAGGCGGACCTGATCGAGGAGGTGGCGCGGATCGACGGTCTCGAGAAGCTGCCGGCGACGCTGCCTTCCCGGCACGGCGCCTCGGGTCGGCTCACGACGACCCAGCGGCTTCGCCGGCGCGCCGCCGATGCGCTCACCGCCCAGGGACTCGACGAGGTCCTCGGCTGGAGCTTCGCCCGGCCCGAGCTCGCTGAGCGGCTACGCCTCGAGACACCGCACCAAGCCGTCGAACTGGAGAATCCGATGTCGGCCGAGCAATCCGAGCTGCGGACGACGTTGCTCGGATCGTTGCTCGACGTCGCCTCGCGCAACCTCGCCCACGGCGCCTCGACGCTCAGGCTGTTCGAGACAGGTGCCGTCTACTTCCCCGACCCGGACGGCCAGCTCCCGAGCGAGCCCTTCCACGTGGGGGCGCTGCTCCTTGGCGCCGTCAGGCCTCCGACGTGGCGCGACCCGGAGCCGCCGACGGCCGACTTCTTCGCCGCGAAGGGCGCGCTCGCGGGCCTGCTCGACACGCTTCGCGTTCCCTGGACCGTCCGCGCCGAACACCGGCCATTCCTTCATCCGGGCCGGGCGGCGGCGATCCTCGCCGGCGGGCGACCGGTGGGATGGCTCGGTGAGATCCACCCTCAGGTGGCGGCGGAGTGGGACATCGGGGAGACCGTGGGGGCCTTCGAGCTCGATCTCGACGCCGCGATCGCGGACGCCGTGCTGACGCCGATCTACGAGGACGTGACGAGCTTCCCCGAGGTCCGCGAGGATCTCGCGGTCGTCGTCCCGGACCGGGTCACCGCGGCCGAGGTGCTCGATGTCGTGCGCCGCAGCGGGGCGCCCCTCCTCGCCGACGTCGAGGTGTTCGATGTCTACCGCGATCCGGACAGGCTCGGCAGCGCCAACTACTCGCTTGCGCTGCGGCTCGCGTATCGGGCCCCGGACCGCACGCTGACCGACCAGGAGGTTGCCGAGCGGCGGGAACGGATCGTCGCGGCCCTGGCCGACGACCTCGGCGGGTGGGTCCGTGGCGCATAGCGTGTCCGTGTTCGGTGCCGCCGGGTTCACCGGTGCGCTCACGGCGAGACTGCTCTACGGCCATCCTTCGTTCGAGCTGCAGGCGGTCACCGCACGCTCCGACGTCGGCGCCCGTCTTGACGATCTCTATCCGCACCATCGCGTGCCGCTGACGCTCGAGGAGCTCGACCTAGATCGTCACGGTGACGTCGAGTCCGCGATCGTCGCGTATCCCCACGGGGCGGCGGCGCCGCTGGTGGCGGAGCTTCGCGGCCGTGGCGTCAGGATCGTCGATCTGAGCGCGGACTTCAGGCTCCGGGATGCGGCCGTCTACGAGCGCTGGTACCGCGAGCACCAGGCTCCGGAGCTGCTCGAGGAGGCCGTCTACGGCTTGCCGGAGCGCTACCGCGACCAGATCCGCGACGCCGACCTGGTCGCAAACCCAGGCTGCTACCCGACGGCCACGTTGCTCGCGCTCGCGCCACTCGCGCGCACGGGCCTGGTCGAAGACGTCGTGATCGACGCGAAGTCCGGCGTCTCGGGGGCCGGTCGCGCGGCCACGGACAAGACACACTTCGTCACTGTCGACGAGAACGTGAACGCGTACGGGGTGCCGCACCACCGCCACACCCCGGAGATCGAGCAGGAGCTCGAAAAACTCGGAGCCGACGTGCGAGTCACGTTCACCCCGCACTTGCTCCCCTTGGACCAGGGCGAGCTCGTCTCGTGCTATGTGACGCTCGCCGGCGACGGGCTCGACATCGAACAGCTCTACCGCGACGCCTACGCCGATGAGCCGTTCGTCGAGCTCGCCTCGGCTCCGCCCGGCGTCCGCGACGTCCGCGAAACGAACATCTGCCGGCTCTCGGTCCACCGCGACGACCGGACCGGGCGCGTGATCGTGTTCGGGGTGATCGACAACCTGTGGAAGGGCGCGGCCTCGCAGGCGGTGCAGAACCTCAACCTGATGTTCGGATTGCCCGAGGCAGAGGGGATCACATGAGCGCGGTCGGCACCTTCTTCAGGTCGCGCTGGATCGAGGCTCCCGGGCACATGACCGAGCTGCCCGGAGGGCTGCCCCAGGGATTCCGTGCGGTGGGCGTCGCCTGCGGGATCAAGGAATCAGGAGCCCTCGACCTCGGGCTGATCGTGTCCGACTCGGAGCGGACGACGAGCGCCGCTCGGTTCACGCGGTCGGGCACGCGCGCGGCGCCGGTGCTGCTCACGGCCGAGCGCACGCGCCTGGACGGCATCCGCGCCGTCGTCGTGAACTCGGGAAACGCTAACGCGGCGACCGGCGCGCCCGGGCTCGAGAACGCGGCGAGCATGCGCCAGGCGGCGGCGATCGCCTGCGGGCTGGAGTCAAACGATCTCGTGGCGGTCGCCTCGACCGGAGTGATCGGCGTGCCTCTGCCGATGGACGCGGTCACGCGCGGGATCGCCGCCGCCGGAGGGCAACTCCGAACGCACGGCGAGGCCGCGTTCGCCGAGGCGATTCGCACAACAGACGCGTTCCCCAAGCAGTGCGGTTTCGACGTCCAGCTGAGCGGCGGGACGGTGCGGCTGACCGCCCAGGCGAAGGGCGCGGGCATGATCTCGCCGGGCTTCGCGACGCTGCTCGTGTTCGTGCAGAGCGATGCCGAACTGTCGCCCGAGACCTGTGACCTGCTGCTGGGCGTCACCGTCAAGCGCTCGTTCGAGCGGATCACCGTGGATGGCCAGCTCTCGACAAGCGACACGGTCATCCTTCAATGCAGTGGGGTTTCCGGGGTCAAGGTCGAGCCGGAAACCGAAGACGAGCTGCGCTTCGGCGAGGCACTTGACGCGGTCATGCGGCAGCTGGCGCTCGAGGTCGTCCGCGACGGCGAGGGCGCGCGGCGCGTCGGGCGAGTCCTGGTGCGCGGCGGCGACGGTCAGAGCGTGCAGCGCGTCGCGCGCGCCGTCGCCAACTCTCCGCTCGTCAAGACGGCGTTGTACGGTGGCGATGCGAACTGGGGCCGGATCGCCCAGGCCGTCGGGGTGGCGACGGCCGGGATGGCCCCCCTGGATCTGGACATCGCGATCGAGGGGGTCCAGGTATGCGCGCGTGGCGCGTATGTCCCGCATGATTCGGACGCGCTGAAAGCGGCCGTACAGGGCGCCGAGGTGGAGTACGAGATCGGACTTCCCGGCGAGGGGGCGGAGACCGAGCTGTTCTTCTCCGACCTTGGCCACGAGTACGTGACGATCAACGCCGACTACACGACGTGACCGAGTTCGAGTGATGCGCGACATAGGAACCCTGCTCGAGGCGCTTCCGTACATTCGCGACTTCCACGGCAGGACTGTCGTGATCAAGTACGGCGGCGCGGCGATGCTCGACGCGCGGCTGAAGGAGGACTTTGCGCGGGACGTGGTGCTGCTCAAGTACGTCGGCATGAATCCGGTGATCGTGCACGGTGGAGGCCCCGAGATCACGAGCTACATGGAGCGGCTCGACCTTCCCGTGCAGTTCGTCGACGGCCTGCGGGTGTCCGATCCGGCGACGGTCGAGGTCGCGAAGATGGTGCTCGTCGGCAAGGTCAACAAGGACATCGTCCTGCGACTGGGGCGCCACGGACAGCCTGCCGTCGGGCTGTGCGGCGACGATGGGCTCCTGTTCCGCGCCGCGCGTCAGGCGGCCCCGAGCGGCCAGGACATCGGCTTCGTGGGACGGATCGAGCGGGTCGACGTGGACGTGCTCACCCACGTGGCCCAGGACTACATCCCGGTCGTGGCCAGCGTCGGCGCCGACCGAGAGGGCCAGTCCTACAACATCAACGCGGACGAGGCAGCCGGGGCGGTGGCCGGGGCACTGCGCGCCTATAAGCTCGTGTTCCTCACCGACGTCCCCGGATGGATGCGCGATCCGCACGATCCCTCCACGCTGGTCTCCGAGGCCGACGCCAACCAGGTGGCTGAGCTGCTGCCGACGGTATCGGGCGGGATGCGCCCGAAGCTCGCGGCATGCCTGCAAGCGATCCAGGGCGGGGTCTCCCACGCCCACATCGTCGACGGACGGGTGCCCCATTCGCTCCTGCTGGAGCTGTTCACCGATGCCGGCCAGGGCACGAAGATCGGGATGAACTCGTGAGTCTCGCCGAACTTCAAGAGATCGAGCGCGACCACGCCATCGCCACGTACGCTCGCAACCCCGTTGAGTTCGTGCGTGGGTCGGGGTGCCGGCTGTGGGACGACGACGGCAACGAGTACCTGGATTTCCTCGCCGGGATCTCGGTCCTGAACGTCGGCCACTGCCATCCCCGCGTCGTGGAGGCCGTCCGCGACCAGGTCGGCCGGCTGACCCACGCCACGAACCTCTACTACACGGCGCCGGGCATGCGGCTGTGCGAACGGCTGGCCGAGAGCTCGCTCGGCGGGAAGGTGTTCCTCACCAACTCGGGCACCGAGGCGATCGAGGCGGCAATCAAGCTCGTGCGGCGAGCCCGTCCCGGCGGAACCGTCGTCGTCGTCCAGGACGCCTTCCACGGGCGCACCTACGGCGCGCTTTCCGCGACGCCGCAGGAGTCAAAGCAGGCTCCGTTCGCGCCCCTGGTTCCGGGGTTCGTCGTCGTGCCCAAGGATCCCGACGCGCTCGAGCGCGCGGTCGACGAGCAGACCGCGGCGGTCCTGCTCGAGCCGATCCAGGGCGAGAGCGGAATCAACGTCCTGTCCGACGATCTGCTCGAGGCGGCCCGCAACGCCTGCGATCGGACCGGCGCGGCGCTCGTGTTCGACGAGATCCAGACGGGCATGGGGCGAACCGGCTCGCTGTGGGCGTACGAGCAGACGCCCGTCGTCCCCGATGCGCTCACGACCGCCAAGGCGCTAGGAGGCGGGTTGCCGATCGGAGCGCTCGTCACCGGCGAGCGGCTGGCCGACGCGTTCCAGACGGGTGATCACGGATCGACGTTCGCCGGCGGTCCCGTGATCGCCTCCGCTGCCCTGGTCGCGCTCGACATCTGCTCGGATCCGGAGCTCCTGGCGAGGGTAGGGACGCTGGGCGAGCGACTCGCGGCCGGCCTCGCCGAACTTTCGTTCGTCGATCGGGTCCGCGGCCGCGGCCTGATGGTCGCGATCGACGTCGCGCCGGGAATATCGGCGCCCGACCTTGCGCGCCGCGCCCTGCTCGACCAGCATCTGGTCGTGAACGCGACCGGGCCGGCCACGATTCGCTTCGAGCCGCCGCTGATCGTCAGCGAGGACGAGATCGACGAGGCGCTCCAGCGGCTGAGGGCGCTGGCGAGGTGACCGAGTACCTCCCACCCGACGAGATGACGCTCGACGGGGCGGGCGACGCGCTGAGCAGCGGGGTGGCCACCATTGAAGGAGAGACGGAGGAAGCCGACCGCACGTTCTACGACACGTTCGACGGGTTGCTCCACGCGGAGGGGCTGGAGCTGGTGCACGAGGGGGGGCGCCTCGCTCTGCTCGAGACCCAGTCGGGCCGAGAGCGAGCCGGGCTAGTGAGCTCGCCGCCGACGAGCCCGGTCCTGGCAGGCGAGCTTCCGGACGGCCCGCTCAGGGATGCGGTGGTCGCGGTGTGCGGCGTTCGAGCGCTGCTGCCACTCGTCCACGTCCATAGTCGCGTGCGGACACTGCGGGTGCTCGACGACGAGCAGAAAACGGTCGTGCGCGTGAGCCTGGAAGAGCCCAGAGTCGTCACGGACAGCTCCTCGGAGAAGGCACTGCGCCCGCGCGTCCGGATCGTCGCCGTCCGCGGATATGAGGAGGAATTCGAGCGCGTCCGGGGCCGTCTCGAGGACGAGCTCGGGTTCAAGCCGGCCGACCAGCCGATGGTGGACGAAGCGCTCCGCGCCGCCGGCGAGCTGCCCGGCGGCACGCCGTCGAAGGTCAAGGTGTCGCTCGCGTACAACCAGCGGGCCGACGACGCCGCCGTGCACGTTCTCAGGCGGCTGCTGGATGTCATCGAGGCGAACATCGACGGGACCGTCGCCGATATCGACAGCGAGTTCCTCCACGACTTCCGGGTGTCAGTCCGCCGTTCCCGGGCCGTGCAGCGCGAGCTGAAGGACGTCTTTCCGCCGGCTACGCTCCAGCACTTCCGCGACGAGTTCCGGTGGCTGCAGCGCGCCACCGGCGATGCCCGCGACCTCGACGTCTACGTCCTTGAATTCGAGCAGTTCCGAGGGCTCGTGCCGGAGCCGATGGGGCCGGACCTCGAACCCTTGCTGACCGTGTTGCGGGACCAGCGGACGGCGGCGCATCGCGAGGTGGGCCGTGTGCTTCGCTCTTACCGGACGACCCGGCTGCTCGCCGATTGGCGCGCCTTCCTCGACCGGCTCACCTCGCTGGCGACCGACGACCGGCCCGGCGCCACGCGCCCGATCGGTGCGGTCGCCGGCCAGCGAATCACCAAGGTCTACCGGCGGATGATCAAGATGGGCGAAACGATCGATGAGTCCAGCGCGCCGGAGGCGTACCACGAGCTCCGCAAGAAGGGCAAAGAGCTTCGCTACCTGCTCGAGCTGTTCGGCGCGCCGCTGTACCCCGACGACGTGGTCAAGCCGATGATTCGCGCGCTGAAGGGCCTCCAGGACGTGCTCGGACGACACCAGGACCGAGAGGTTCAGGTTGCTACGGTGCGGTCCCTGCGCGATGAGGTCGCCCGACTTCCGGACGGCGCCGCGGCGGTGATGGCCATGGGCGTGCTGGTGGAGCGCCTGGCCGAGGACGAACGGGCGGCGCGGCAGGCGTTCGCGGAGCGGTTCGGGGTGTTCGCCTCGAAGGCCCAGCGCAAGCTGGTGAAGGACACGTTCGCGTGAGCCAGGTCCTCGCCACCTACAACATCAAGGGGGGCGTGGGAAAGACCTCCGCCGCAGTCAACCTCGCCTACCTCGCGGCCCGCGACGGTTATCGCACGCTGCTCTGGGACTTGGACCCTCAGGGCGCGAGCACGTACCTGTTCCGAGTCAGGCCGGAGATCCCCGGTGGCGGTCGCAGGCTCGTACGGCGCAAGACCGACGTCGGCGAGCTGATCAAGGGGACCGATCACGACCGTCTGGACCTGCTGCCGGCCGACTTCTCCTACCGCCACATGGACCTCGCCCTGGACTCGTTCAAGCGGCCGACCTCGCGGCTCGCCCGCGTGCTGGCGCCGATCCGCGAGGACTACGACTACGTGTTCCTCGACTGCCCTCCGAGCATCTCGCTGGTGTCCGAGAGCGTGTTCGAAGCTGCCGACGCGCTGCTCGTCCCGATCATTCCGGCGACGCTGTCCGCGCGCACGTTCGAGCAGCTGCTCTCGCGGGTCGACGGCCCGCGCGTGTTCGGTTTCTTCTCGATGGTCGACATCCGCAAGCGGCTGCACCGGGATCTCGTCGCCCGGTTCCGTCTCGCGCACCCGACGGCCATGCTCGGAGCGGCGATCCCCACATCCGAGGAGGTCGAGCTGATGGGCGAGGAGCGGACGTCGGTGGCCGAGATCGCGCCCGGGTCTCCGGCGGCGCTGGCCTACGAGACGCTGTGGCTGGACCTGCGCCGCCGGCTGGATGGACCCGCGACGGACACGAATACGCTTCGCGAGCCCCAATGACCGAGCCGTTCCAGGCAACGCCACCGACCGCCAGCTACGAGGCGATCCCCGAGGACGTTCACCGCGTCCTGCTGCTCTACAGCGGCGGCCTGGACACGAGCGTGATGCTCAAGTGGATCCAGGACCACTACGAGGCCGAGGTCGTCGCACTGACCGTGAATCTGGGCCAGCCCGGTGAGGACTACGAGGTGATCAGGAGCAAGGCGCTCCACCTCGGCGCGATCGACTGCCACGTCGTTGACGCCCGCGAGGAGTTCGCGGCCGAGTACGTCACCCGGGCGATAAAGGCCAACGCGATCTACGGCCTCGGCTATCCGCTGTTCACCGCGCTCGGCCGGCCTCTGATCGCCAAGCTCGCGGTCGAGCACGCCCGCGCGAACCGCTGCGACACGGTCGCCCACGGTTGTACAGGCAAGGGGAACGACCAGGTGCGGATCGAATCGACAATCGCGACGCTGGCCCCCGAGCTCAAGGTGATCGCTCCCGTGCGCTCCTGGCGGATGGGGCGCGAGGAGGAAGCCAGATACGCGCGTGAGCACGGGATTCCGGTCAAGGGCGGCAGCGAGCTCGCGCCATACTCGATCGACGACAACCTGTGGGGTCGCTCGAGCGAGGGTCGCTGGATCGAGGAGCTCGATCACGCGCCTGAGGACGATGTCTTCCAGCTCGTCACGCGTCCCGAGGAGGCCCCGGACGAGGCCGAGCAGCTGACCGTCGAGTTCGACCGCGGGATCCCGGTCGCGATCAACGGTGAGCGCCTTGGCCTCGTCGCGCTCCTCGAACGCGCGGGCGAGATCGGTGCCCGCCACGGGATCGGGATCGTCGATCAGTTGGAGGACCGGATCGTCGGGCTGAAGGTCCGCGACATCTACGAGGTGCCGGCCGCCGCGATCCTGCTCACGGCTCACCAGGAGCTCGAGCGTCTCGTCGGCACCATTCATCAAAACCAGCTCAAGCCCACGCTCGACCAGAAGTGGGCCTACCTCGTATACGCCGGGCTTTGGTGGGAGCCGTTGCGAGCCGATCTCGACGCGTTCATGGACGCTGCCAACCAGCAGGTCACCGGCACGATCGGGCTAAAGCTTTACAAGGGATCGGTTCGCGTGATAACCCGTGTCTCACAAAATGCCATCTATGACGCACAATTAGCTACTTTTGCGGAATCTGGAGGACTTTTCTCGCAAGCGGCCTCGCCCGGGTTCATCGAGTTGTGGTCGCTTCAGTCGCGAATGGCGTGGCGAGTCAGGAACCAGGAAGGCGGGTAGCGTCGCGATCGAACGGATGTCACGGTGATGGACGAGCCGACTGGCGTGTCATCCGCATTGGGAGTTGAGGGACACGCTGAACCGACCTTGGCGGAGCTCCGCCAGGAGCTCGACAGCTTGCGCTCCGCCGCCGAGCAGGAGAACGCCGCGCGGGTCGAGGCCGAGACGCGCGCGGCGCTGGTCGAGCGGGAGCTTCTCGACCACAAGTCCCGGTCCGCCCGAGCCTACGAGGCGATCGAGGAGCTCCGCGGGCAGCTCGAGACGCTGCGCGGCGCGGAGCCGAGCGCCGCCCGCCACTCGGCGGCGAAGCGGACGTCGGCTTCCGACAGCGCCCCGTCGACGCCGGCGGCGGCGACGTCACACGTGCCGTGGCTCGAGCGGGCGCTGCGCCGGCTGGCTCGCCGTAGCGCGCCGCTGGCCGGTCGCCTGCTCGTCGTGCTGGTGCCCGGGGCCGAGATGGAGCAGGAGCGGCTCGTCGAGATGATGGCCGCCGGCAGGCTCCGGCGCGGGCGCGCACG
The DNA here is from genome assembly GCA_963810015.1 of uncultured Solirubrobacterales bacterium. Taxonomy (GTDB): domain Bacteria; phylum Actinomycetota; class Thermoleophilia; order Solirubrobacterales; family Solirubrobacteraceae; genus Palsa-465. The sequence continues at coordinate 724,020 of CAWEMC010000013.1, read as the reverse complement.
GGCCCTCGGCGAGGGCCAGAGCATGCACGCGTTGCGCCAGAGACTCGCGGAGCCCGGCTCGATGGCCGAGCTGCGGCTCGCTCCGGGGCTGGCATTCGCCTTGGCCGCGGTGATGATCGAACCGCGCTGGACGATAGGGGAGCGCTTCACGCTCGCCTATGAGCTGCCCAGCGACGGGAGTCGGGGCCCGTACATCGTGATTCGCGACGGCCTGCCGGTGACGGTCACCGGCGACGCCGATCCCGACGCCGTGAGCACGACGATCGTCTGCGCCCCCGACCTTCTCACGGCGGTGCTGGCTGGCGCGCGACCCGCCGGAACCACGATCGTGGGTGATGAGCGGCCGCTTGAGCTGCTCCAGACCTGGGTCGAACGCGGACAGAGCGACTGAAACCGCTCGAGGTGGGCTCGGCAGCGGTTCAAATGTCCGCGTCGATGCCTATGCTCGAAGTCGTTCGATGAGCAACCCCTGCGCGCACCTCCACGTCCACTCCGAGTACTCGCTACTGGACGGGGCGTGCAAGATCGAGGAGCTCGCGGCGCGTGCGGCCGCGTTCGATCAGCCGGCGCTCGGGCTGACAGATCACGGCGTTATGAACGGCGCCGTGGAGCTGTTCACGGCCTGCCACAACCACGGGATCAAGCCGATCCTGGGGTGCGAGGCATACGTCGTCGATGATCACGCCCGCCGTGCCCCGGGCCGTCTCGATCGGTTCCATCTGACGCTTCTCGCCGCCACGCCGACGGGCTACAGGAACCTGGTCAAGCTGTCCTCCGCGGGATTCCTGGAGGGCTATCAGCGTGGAAAGCCGTCCGTCGACATGGCTCAGATCGCGGCTCACGGCGAGGGCGTGATCGCTCTCACGGGCTGTCTGCAGTCGCGGTTCTGCCAGTTCCTCCTGGATGGCCGCGCGAAGGAGGCGCGCGCCCACGCCGACGAGCTGATCGGGGCGTTCGGCGCCGACAACGTGTACTTCGAGGTCCAGAAGAACGGCCTCTCCGCCCAGGAGCAAGCGAACGAGGGGATCGTGCGGATCGCGCGGGAGCTCGGGAGGCCGCTCGTCGGCACGGGCGACGTCCACTACCTGCGTCGTGAGGACTACCACCACCACGCGGCCCTGCTGTGCGTGCAGACCAAGTCCACGCTCAGCCAGCCGAAGATCAGCTTCGAGACAAACGAGTTCTACCTTCGCTCGGGGGACGAGATGGCGGCGGCCTTCGCGGAGTGGCCCGAGGCGCTCGCGACGACGCTCGAGATCGCCGACCGCTGCGATGTCGAGCTGGAATTGGGCCGGCAGCTGATCCCACGCTACCCGACGCCGGACGGCGTCTCGGAGGAGGAGTACCTGCGCACGCAGGTCCACAATGGCCTTCGCGAGCGCTACGGCAACCCGGCGCCGGCAGCGGCGATCGAGCGCGCCGAGTACGAGCTCGGAGTGATCGCGCGGATGGGGTTCAGCGGCTACTTCCTGATCGTGTGGGACTTCGTCAAATACGCTAAGGATTCGGGAATCGCCGTCGGGCCGGGCCGCGGCTCTGCCGCCGGCTCGCTGGTCGCCTATTCGCTCGCGATCACCGACGTCGACCCCCTGCGTTACGACCTCCTGTTCGAGCGGTTCCTCAATCCCGAGCGCGTTTCGATGCCCGATATCGACATCGACTTCTCGGTCCGCGGTCGCGAGCAGGTAATCCGCTACGTCACCGGCAAGTACGGCAAGGAGTCCGTCGCCCAGATCGTGACCTTCGGCAAGATGTTCCCGCGGGCGGCGACCCGCGACGCCGCTCGGGTGCTGGGCCACGACTATGGAGCCGGAGACAAGCTCGCGAAGCTGATTCCGGATCCGATCATGGGACGGGCGCCCAGCTTCGAGGACTGCCTGAAGCCCGGGCAGCCGCTGCGCGCGGAGATCGATCGCGACGCCACCGCGAAGCAGATCGTCGATGTCGCCCGCGGCCTCGAGGGGATCGTCCGCAACTCATCGATCCACGCCGCCGCCGTGGTGATCGCCGACCGGCCGCTCACCGACATCGTGCCGCTCCAGATCGCCGATGCCGGGACCGACGAGAGCGGCGAGAAGGTCTTCCGCATGGTCACCCAGTTCACGATGAAGCCCATCGAGCAGATCGGCCTGCTCAAGATGGACTTCCTCGGCCTGCGCAACCTCGACGTGATCGAAGACGCGCTCGACATCGTGGAGCGATCGACGGGCGAACGGCCCGACATGTCGGCGCTGCCGCTCGACCACCTGCCCACGTATGAGATGCTCGCCCGCGGCGACTCGGTCGGCGTGTTCCAGTTCGAGTCCGAGGGGATGCGAGAGGCGCTGAAGAAGGTCCGTCCCACCGAATTCGACGACCTCGTCGCGCTCAACGCGCTGTACCGGCCGGGGGCGATGGATCAGATCCCGACCTACGCCCGCGGCAAGCGCGATCCCGAGTCGATCTCTTACCCGGACGACCGGCTGCGGCCGATCCTGGAAGCGACGAAGGGCGTGATCCTCTACCAGGAGCAGGCGATGAGGATCGCCAAGGAGCTGGCCGGCTTCAGCGGTGCCAAGGCCGACGACCTGCGCAAGGCGATCGGCAAGAAGAACCGGGAGGCGATGGCGCAGCTCAAGCCCGAGTTCGTGGCCGGCTGCCGTGCCTCCGGAACGAGCGAGCAGGTGATCGAGTGGCTGTGGTCGACCAACGAACGCTCCGCGGACTACAGCTTCAACCGCAGCCATGCCGCGTGCTACGCCCTGATCTCCTACCGGACCGCGTGGCTGAAGGCCAACTATCCCGCCGAGTACATGGCCGCGCTGATTTCCTCGGTGATGGACACCAAGGACAAGGTCCCGTTCTTCGTCGGCCAGGCCGAGCAGATGGGGATCTCGATCCTGCCGCCAGACGTCAACCTGTCCGACCACGAGTTCGTCGTCGTCGACGGCAACATCAGGTTCGGGCTCGATGCCGTGAAGGGCGTCGGCTACACCGCCGTGGAGGCGATCAAGCGAGCTCGCGGAGATTGGGATCCCAGCCGCCGCGCCCCTAGCGACCCGTTCCCTGACCTATGGGACTTCTGTGCTCGCGTCGATGGCCGGGCTGTGAACAAGAAGGCGATTGAAGCCCTGATCAAGTGCGGTGCCTTCGGCTCGACGGGAGCGACGCGCAAGGGGATGCTCGAGGTCCTGGAGCAGGCACAGGGAGCGGGACAGAAGGCGCAACAGGACGCTTTGATCGGGCAGGGGTCGATCTTCGACCTCGGTCCCGAGCTAGGGGCGGCCGATGGCGGGGGAGCCACGGGTGGCGCCGGGAGCGCGGCCGCCGCGTTTGCCACCCCAAGCCACGCGCCGATCCCGACGATCGAGTTCGACCGGGCCGAGCTGCTCGCGGCCGAGAAGGAGGCGATCGGCCTGTTCATCTCCGCCCATCCGCTCAAGGAGGTCGCCCCCGCGCTGCGTGCGCGCGTCGACTGCGGGGTGGCCGAGCTCGCGACTCGGCGCGACGGGGACTGGGTCACCGTCGGCGGGATGATCACTCAGGCGAAGCGAATCAGGACCAAGAAGGGTGATCCGATGATGTTCGCGACGCTCGACGACCTCGAATCCTCGGTGGAGCTGCTCGTATTCGGAAAGGCCTTATCCGAGCACGAGGACGCGCTGACCCCGGACTCGATCGTGCTCGTCCGGGGCCGCGTCGACCACCGCGATCGAGAGAAGACGTCGATCGTGGCGCAGGCGATCGAGCGGTTCGAGCCGACTATCGAGGACGTTCTGGCCGCGCGCGAGCAGGAGTTGAAGGCGGCGCGGCCCCCGGCCGTGCTGCGCCTCCGACTGGACGCGACCTCGTTGCGCGCGACCGCGCTCGCCGAGCTCAAGGAGGTCCTGGTCGGGTTCCCGGGAGAGTCCGACGTCGTGATCGAGCTGAGCACGACGGTCGGCGACCGTCGGCTGCGGCTCGGGCGCGAGTTCCGGGTCAGCCGGAGCGCCAGCCTCCATGCCGAGCTGGACGCGCTGCTCGGTGACGCGATCATGCACGAGGCCCAGGAAGTGAGAGCCGAGGCGCTGGGCGCCGCCTAGAGTTGGTGACCGATGAAGCGCATCGGTCGCCTGACGCCCATTGGTGTCTTCGTTCTGGCCCTGCTCGTCGCGGGGATCGTCGCCGTGGTCGCCGGTTCAAAGCCGGTGAAGGCCGTCGGCCTGCTCGTGGTCATATTCGTGCTGTTGGTGCTCGGCGTGGACCTGGCTCCGCGGACGCTCGCCATGCGCCGGCACGATCGCGACCCGATCGGGGCGACCCCGGTCCGCCCTAGCTGACGACGGCTAGCCCTCGGGGGGCGCCGGCGGCGGGCGCCGGCGTCGTCCGGGAGGGGGTTGTTGACTCTCGGGGGCTGTCGCTGGGCGATCGGCTCGGTAAAGGCGGCAGGGAAGGAGCGTGGGTGAGGCTGGTCGCGGGCCGCCGGAGCCCGTGGTTCAGCTGCTCCTGCGCCCAAACCGGGTTGTGCCGAGAGTGTCACGGTTTTTTGGGCGGGTGCGATGGCGCTCGCTCCCCTCCCTTCCCTGGCGCCGTTTACCGAGCTGCGCGCCAATCTGGGCAACGCGCTCGCAAACGACTCTCGACCCGCCACAGACCGAGCGCGAACGGCCACACCCAAAGGGCGGGCGAATGCGCCCCCTATGACCTAGCTAGCTTCGAGTACGGCGGCGCGAGCGACTACGGGAGGCCTTGCCGCGCTTTCGGAGCTTGAACGCGAGCGCCACGTCCTCGGCGGTCACAGCTCCTTTGTCGCGGCCGGTCTCGAGCACGCATGGCAGCCGGTCGAACCGGGGCTCCGACAAGAACGTCGCGCAGCCACTCGGACCGAGCTCGCCCTCGCCGAGGATCGCGTGGCGATCGCGATTGGAGCCCAGCGCGGTCATCGAGTCGTTTACGTGCGTCGCCCGCAGCCGATCGAGGCCGACGATTCGCTCGCACTCCTCGAGCGTCTCAGTCAGCCCCTTCGGCGTGCGGATGTCATAGCCCGAGGCGAACAGGTGGCAGGAGTCAAGGCACAGGCCGAGCCGTCGATCGCCGCCGCTGGCGTCCAGGAGCGCCTCCAGTTCCTCGAACGAGCGCCCGAGCGTGCCGCCGGCGCCAGCCGTGTTCTCGAACAGGAGATCGCACCCCTCGGTGCGCCCGAGCGCTTCCCCGATCACCTTGCCCGCGCGGCGGATCGCCGTGTGCACATCGCCCTGCTTGGCCGACCCTGGATGCAGGACGACTCCGACTGATCCGATCCCCGCCCCCACGTTCAGCGACTGCTCGAGTGAGGCCAGCGACTTGGTGCGGATCTCCTTGTCCTCGGAGGCGGAGTTCACCAGGTACACGGCATGGATCAGCACCGCCTTGATCCGCGTGGGGGCCATCGCCTCGAGAAACTCCGCGTAGTCGTCCTCGCCGTAGGCGGTCGGCCGCCACATCCGCGGCGACTGATTGAAGATCTGGATCGCCTCGCAGCCCCGCTCGACGCCACGTTCGATCGCGTTCGCGAGGCCACCCGCCTGGGACACGTGGGCGCCGATTAGCATGGGGAACTGTTTTTCATGCGAGTTCGCTTTGCCCCATCGCCTACGGGAGCGCTCCACATCGGCGGCGCCCGGACCGCCCTCTACAACTGGCTGCTGGCCCGCGGCCAGGGGGGGACGATGGTGCTGCGGATCGAAGATACCGACCGTGAGCGATCGACACCCGAGAACGTCGAGCAGATCCTCGACGCGCTCCGGTGGTTGAAGCTCGACTGGGACGAGGGGCCGATCTTCCAGACGCAGAACGCCTCGCGCCACGCCGACGTGCTGCAGCAGCTGCTCGAGTCGGGCCACGCCTACCACTCGACGGCCACCGCGGACGACGTACGGGCGTACAAGGAGCTTCACGGTGCCGACCGGGGATTCAGGGGCGCGCCGTCGAACTCGGGCGCGGTCCGGCTGCGCGTCCCGGACACGGGTGAGACCGTCGTCGACGACGTGATACGCGGGCACACGCGGTTCCCGAACGCCAACATGGACGACCCCGTGATCGCCCGGGCCGATGGCTCGCCGCTGTACAACTTCGCGGTCGCCGTCGACGACCTCGACGCCCAGATCACGCACGTGGTTCGCGGCGAAGATCACCTCTCGAACACCCCCAAGCAGCTGCTCGTGTTCGAGGCCCTAGGCGTACCGCCGCCACATTACGCACACCTTCCGCTCCTCCTGGGTCCCGATGGCCGAAAGCTCTCCAAGCGCCACGGCGCGGCGTCGGTCCAGGAGCTGCGCACCGCCGGGTACCTGCCCGAGGCCGTCGACAACTACATCGCGCTCCTCGGTGCCGGCTTCGCCGCCGACGAGGAGCACTTCACCCTTCCGGAGCTGGCCGAGCGCTTCCGGCTCGAGCGGGTCTCGAAGAACCCGGCCGTGTTCGACGAGCGCAAGCTCCGCCACATCAACGGGCTGTGGATCCGCGAGCTGGGCGTCGACGAGCTGACCGAGCGCCTGGAGGAGCTGACGGGGCGCAGCGGCCTGCACGACGCCGTCGAGATCGCGGCCGAGAAGATCCAGACCCTGTCCGAGTTCTGGCCGCTCGTCGGCTTCGTGTTCGACGGTCCCGTCGACGATCCGAAGGCGTTCGAGAAGACGATCGCCAGTGACGGCGGCGTCGAGGCGCTGAAGGCGGCGCGCGAGGCGCTCGCGCGCAGCGAGCGGTTCGACGCCGACGCGGTCGAAGTGGCGCTGCGGTCCGTCGTCGAGGCACGGGCGAGCAAGCCCGGCCAGGTGTTCCAGCCCGTCCGGGTCGCGATCGCCGGGACGACGGTCTCCCCGGGCATCTTCGAGAGCGTTGCGCTGCTCGGCCGCGATGAGACGCTCGCGCGGATCGATCGTGCACTGAGGCGTGCGTCCACCTGAGACGCTAAACCGGCATCGAACATTTGCCGATACCGTTCTTACGCAAGATCGCGAGAAGCCTAAATCCCCTGGCGTGTCGGATCCAACGACAAGGATGAGTGAATCACCGGTGGCATCACTGGCTGCTGCAAAAGCCGACCCAACTGACCCGTACGCCGCCCGCGAGCGGCACCACAACGAAGGGCATGGCCGGCGTCTGACCGCCGCGTTCGAGGCGCTCGAGGCGTTCCCGATTCTCGTCGAGTCACGCAATCGCGTGATGCGGCTGTTCGAGGCGGGGGATCCTCCGACGGCCGACGTCGTGGCCGCGGTCGAGGCCGACGTCGCGCTGGCGGTTGCGGTGCTGCGGCTCGCCAACCAGATCGAGGGCAGGACCCGCGGCCGCGTTGACAGCGCCGTCGGCGCCGTCGAGGTGCTCTCGCCGCGCACCGTTCATTCGATCGCCAGCCGCGCCCGTACCTTCGACTTCTTCGAGCGGACCGCCGTCTGGCAAGGGATCCCTGAGCGGTTCCGGCTCCACGCAGTCGCGACTCAACGCGCCGCGGACCGTCTCGCGCGCGAGGTGGGCTACGAGGCGCGCGACAGGCTGATCGTCAGCTCGCTGCTGCATGACATCGGCAAGCTGGTCCTCGTCCACGCGTATCCCGGCTATCCGCGCCAGATCCACGGCGACGCCCGTACACCCGAGGATCGGATGCAGCGCGAACGCCGCGAGTTGGGCGTCGATCACGCGCTCGTCGGGGGCGTGCTCGCCAGACGCTGGGGGCTGCCGAAGTCGATCGCCAGCGTGATCGAGCGCCATCACGCCGACAACAGCGACGGCGAGGCCGCACTCGTGCGACTTGCGGACATGCTGGCCCACTACGTGTTCGGCGGATCGATTTCGCCCTCGGAGCTGCTCGCCGTGGCCCGCACCGTCGGCGTCTCCCCGGCGGCGCTGCGGACCGTGATGTACGACCTGCCGCTGCCCAGCACCGGCGGGCGTCCGCGCCAGATCGACCCGTGCCCGATGTCGGCCCGGGAGATCGACGTCTTGCGCCGTCTCGCCCGGGGGATGGTCTACAAGCAGATCGCGAGCGAGCTTGGCCTGTCCACCAGCACCGTCCGCACGCACCTGCACAACGTGTACGGGAAACTCGGCGCGATGGACAGGGCCCAGGCCGTCTTGATCGCCACGGAGCGCGGCTGGATCTGAGCCGCCGCTCTCGGGCGCGATGCGGCTACGATCGCAGCCCGATGATCTCGATCACCACCAAGTCGCCGTACGCGCTGCGGGCCCTGGTCGAGCTCTACCGCTGCGGGGACGCCACTCCCGTCCCGATCGGCGAGCTCGCCCGGCGCGGGGGGATACCGGTGCAGTTCCTCGAGCAGCTGTTCGCGTCGCTCCGGCGCGCAGGGCTACTCCGCTCGCAGCGCGGCGTCAAGGGCGGCTATAGCTTCGCCAGGCCGGCGACGGAGGTCACCGTGCTCGAGATCGTCGAGCTGCTGGACGGGCCGGTGGGCCACGGGGCAGACGGCGTGTTCGCCGAGGCGGCGTCCGCGGTGCGCGGCGTTCTCGCCGAGTCGACGGTCGCCGACGTGGCCGAGGCGGAGGCGAGGGCCGTCGGACCGGCGATGTACCACATCTGATTTGCGCCGCCCACTGACGCGAACATCCTCGGGCCGTGGCACACTCGCACCGGTGCCGCTCGTCCGTCCACGCGTGCCGAGCCGTCTCTGGCTCGTCGCGCTTCTGCTTGCTTTCACGCTCGCGGTGCCGGCCGCAGCCTCGGCGCGCGTGCCGACGGGCTTCGTCGGGATGGTCGTGGCGAACCCCGTTTATCCGGCTGCGAACTCGAGCGTCGACCTCTCACAGCAGCTCGGGACGATGGTCGGCAGCGGGGTCGAGAGCGTGCGGGCGGTATTCAACTGGTCATACGCCCAGCCCTACAAGACCTGGAGCGAAGTCCCGGCGGCGGATACCTCCGAGTTCACCGACGTGGGCGGCGTGCCGACACGGTTTGACCAGATGGACCAACTCGTGGCCGCGGCGGCGCAGCGGCACGTGTCGGTCCTGCCGGTCGTCCTCTACGCCCCCAGCTGGGACTCGGCGCCACATCCGGCGAGCTCGTTCGCGCGGCCCGCGTCCCCGGGGCCCTACGGGCAGTTCGTGACGGCGCTGGTCCAGCGCTATGGGCCGAACGGCACGTTCTGGCAGACCCACTCGCCGAAGGTCCCGATCCGGATGTGGCAGGTGTGGAACGAGCCCAACGTCACCGTGTTCTGGCCGACGCAACCGTTCGAGAAGACCTATCTGTCGCTTCTTCAGGTCGCGCACAACGCGATCAAGGCCGCCGATCCGGGCGCCAAGGTCGTGCTCGCCGGGATGCCGAATTACTCGTGGATCGCGCTCTCGAAGATCTACAAGCGCAAGGGCGCCCGGCGGCTGTTCGACGTGGTCGCCGTTCACCCGTACACGCGCCAGCCGAGCGGGGTCATCAAGATCCTCACAAAGGTCCGAGCCGTGATGAACGCGGCGGGAGACAGGCGTAAGCCGATCATCGCGGACGAGATCAGCTGGCCGTCGTCAGTGGGCCAGACCCACCACACCGAAGGGTTCGACTTCGCCACGACGCCCTCCGGCCAGGCCAAGAACCTGGCGAAGCTGATCCCGATGCTCGGCCGCGATCGCAGGAAACTCGGCCTTCTCGGCTTCTACTACTACACGTGGGCCGGTATCGAGGTCCGAAACGCCGTGTCGTTCAACTTCTCGGGCCTGTTCCGGTTCCAGTCCGGCAGGTTCGTCGCCAAACCGGCGTATTACGCGTTTCGAAACGCCTCGCTGGCCCTGGAGAACTGCCGGAAGAAAGGCACCGTCGCCACGGTCTGCCTGAAGCCCGGGTAGCGGGAGCGCCGAGCTCAGGCGCGTTCTCGTAGGGTTCGGCGCACCGATGTCGCGGATCCCCAGCAACATTGCCGACCATGTGGGCGGCACGCCCGTCGTCCAGCTGACGCGCATCGCGCCCGACCTCGCCGTCGAACTGTTCGCGAAACTCGAGGCGTTCAACCCCGGCGGGAGCGTCAAGGACCGGATCGGCGTCTCGATGATCGAGGCGGCCGAGCGCGAGGGGCGAATCGACCCCGGCGTCACCACGATCGTCGAGGCGACGAGCGGCAACACCGGCATCGCGCTGGCGTTCGTGTGTGCCGCCAAGGGATACCGGCTGGTGCTGACGATGCCTCAGGGGATGAGCCGCGAGCGCGAGGGGCTGCTGCGGCTCTACGGAGCCACGGTCGAGGTGACCGAGTCGCTCGGCGGGATGAACGAGGCGGTCGACGCCGCCCGCGCGCTCGCCGACCGCGAGGACGTCTTCCTGCCCGACCAGTTCTCAAATCCCGCCAATCCCGAAATCCACAGGCTAACCACGGGGCCCGAGATCTGGGATGCGCTCGACGGCCGCGTCGACGCGTTCGTCGCGGGGGTCGGCACCGGTGGGACGATCACCGGCGTCGGAGAGGTGCTGAAGGCTCGCAATCCTCGCTGCCGCCTGGTCGCCGTGGAGCCGAGCGCCTCCGCCGTGCTGTCCGGCGGGCGGCCCGGGCCGCACAAGATCCAGGGAATCGGCGCGGGCTTCGTGCCTTCGGTGCTCAACCGTGAAATCCTCGACGAGGTGATCGCCGTCGACGACGAGGCCGCGATCGACACGGCTCGCCTGCTCGCCCGGCGCGAGGGCGTGCTGGCCGGCATCTCCGGAGGTGCGGCCGTGTGGGCGGCGCTCCAGCTGGCGCGTCGCGAAGAGTTGCGCGGCGCCAGGATCGTGACGATCCTGCCCGACTCCGGAGAGCGCTACGTCTCGACCCCGTTCTTCGCGCCGTAGGGCGGCTGGGCGTCGCGGGGGACGGAAGAATGGCCGTCGGTACGCTTAGACGATGCCAACCCTTGGGCTGATCACAAGCACCGCGGCGGAGATCCGACGCGATGTGAACGCCGCCCAGAGTCGCGATCCGGCGGCGAGCGATGTCGGCGCGGCGGAGATCCTGGCGACTTGGCCGGGCGTCCACGCGCTGCTCGCTCACCGGGTCGCCCACGCGCTTTACGGCGCCGGCGTGCCCGTGATGCCGCGCGTCATCGCCGCCGTCGCCCGCGCGGTGACCGGGATCGAGATTCATCCCGCGGCCGAGATCGGCGACGGGTTCTTCATCGACCACGGAATGGGAGTCGTGATCGGCGAGACGGCGCAGATCGGTAACGACGTGACGCTGTATCAAGGCGTCACCCTCGGCGGCACCGGGTTCGCCACCGGCAAGCGGCACCCGACGGTCCAGGACAACGTCACGATCGGCTCCGGGGCGAAGCTGCTCGGGCCGATCACCGTCGGCCACGGATCGAAGATCGGGGCCAACAGCGTTGTCATCCACGATGTCCCGCCCAATTCGACGGTGGTGGGCAATCCCGGTCATCCCGTCCGAGTGGAGGGACGACGGCCCGAGGGGCCCGATGCCGACTGGGTCCACCTACCCGATCCGATCGCCGACGCCATCAAGGCCCTCTCCAGCCGGATCTCCGCGCTCGAACGACGCGACGACCAGGCCAACGGCGGCGGCCCCGATGTCCGGCCGGCACGAGCCGCTGACGGGCGTGCCGATGACGGCCGGACGGACCCGGCGCTGACGCCCAATCCGCCGGTTGGGCCCAATCCCGCCGGCGGCTGAGCCTGGTCTAGGGCTCTAGATGCTCGGCGACGGCCCTCTCGGATGCGACCGGGAGGTGCCGGCCGGGGAGCTCGTCGGCCGCGAAGTTTCGCCGCGTCTTGACGAGATAGAGCGGCCGGCCCTTGACCTCGTCGTAGATCCGGCCCACGTACTCGCCGATGATGCCGAGCGCGATCAGCTGGATGCCTCCGAGCAGCAGGATGGCGATCGTGATCGACCCGAACCCGGGCAGGTAGGAGCCCAGGATCCGGAGCACGATCACGACCGGGATCGCGACGAACGCGAGGGTCGAGATCAGGAACCCGAGCAGCGTCGCCAGCTGAAGCGGCCGATGCGAGAACGACGAGATTGCGTCCAGAGAGAACTTCAACATCCTCGGGATCGTGTACTTCGTCTCGCCGGCAAACCGCGGATCCCGGTGGTACGGAACGGCCGCCTGCGTGTACCCGACCCACACGGTCATCCCTCGTAGGAAGCGGTTTCGCTCCCGCATCGAGAGCAGCGCATCGAGGGGTGCGCGGTCGAGTAGCCGGAAGTCGCCCGAGTTGTGCTGGAGCTCGACCTGGGCCAGCTTGTCGAAGATCGAATAGAACCACCGCGCGGTGGTCAGCTTGAATCGCGATTCTCCCTCGCGTTGCTCTCGTACCGCATAGACCACGTCGCAGCCGGCGCGCCAGTGATCGAGCATGCGCGGGATCAGCTCGGGCGGATCCTGGAGGTCCGCGTCGAGCATCACCACGGCGTCGCCGCGGGCATGATCGAGCCCCGCCGTCAGCGCCGTCTGGTGCCCGAAGTTGCGAGACAGCGAGACGACGTGGACACGCGGGTCTCCGGTCGCCAACCGTTCGAGCACGGCCGAGGAGCCATCGGTCGAGCCGTCGTCGACGAGCACGAGCTCGAACTGCACGCCTTCAAGTGCCCCGCGAACCCTCGTATAGAACTCGTCGATCAGCGCTTCTTCGTTGTACACGGGCGCGACGACGCTCAGCAAATCGAGCTCGCGAGAACCAGCGATTTCACCGGAGCCGTTCACAAGGCCCATGGTATGCCTCCATGGCTCGTTCCGCGTGGGCTCAAAGCCCGAGCACCGAGCCGCCGTGGGGGATGTATCCGAGTACCTGAATCAATTGGACCACTCCGGTCATTGCGATCGCGGTCAGCCACAGTCGCCGATCGCTGGCCAGCGCGGCGAGCGGGATCAGCCACGCCATGTACCACGGCAGCAGAGCGCTGGCCGTCAATAGCAGCGCCACCGCGGCCCAGCCGGCGCCGTCGATCCAGTCGAGCTCCCCGCGCCACACGCGGCGCAGCAGCCAGGCCAGTACCACCGCGAACACCCCGGCGAGGAAGAGGCCGACGATATGGCCGAGCTCGCTCAGCCCGAGTCGGGTTGTGATGAATCCGGGGATGCTGTGCCAGTCACCCTGGCTCTGGCCCTTCTGGAGGGTCGCGAGGATGTGGAGTGGACCGGTGCCGAACACGGCGAAGCCGAGCGCGGCGACGAACGCGGTCGCGATCGCCGCGCCGATCGCGATGTCGCGTCGGCGGCCGAAGTTCCTCTGGCCGCCGGCGCCCGCCAGCGCGAACGCCATCGGGAGCACGGCGGTCAACTTGATTCCGGCCGCGAGCGCCATCGAGGCCCCTCCCGCCCGGTCCCGGTGCGCGAGCAGCAGATAGATCCCCGCCCCGACGGCGGCGAGCATGAGCAGGTCGTTGTGACCGCCGCCGACGCCGTAGAGCACGATCAGCGGGTTCAGGCCGACGAGCGCCGCCGACTTGACCGGGTCGAGGCCGCGCAGTCGTGCAGCGTTCCACACGAACGCCACGAGCGCCAGGCTAGAAACGGCCGCGATCGCCTTGTAGGTCAGGGCGCTGGCGGCGATCGACAACGGCGCGAGCAGATAGCTGAGGACCGTGAACGCCGGGCCGTATGCCGTGGGCATCGATACCCACTTGGCGTCGATGAACGGATAGACAGGATCGAGCGCGATCGCGGCCGGACCGTGCAGGTACGGGTTGGCTCCGTACATGGCTCCCATCCGCGCGTACGCCTGGTAGCTGAAGCTGTCGGTCGAGAGCAGCGGCGGAGCGAGCAGCACGAGCGCGTGAAGCGCGGCGATCGTCATCAACACCGCCCGGGCCGACAGCCGGTCAGCCGATACGGCAACGATCGCGTAGCACACGAACATCAGGCCGAGAAGGGCGATCAGCGGCGCCACGCCGAGGCCGAGGCCCGTGCGTGCGAACGGCCCGGCGAGCCAAGCGGGGATCGGCCTCACGGACTCGGGCAGCAGCGAGTCGGTGTTCGCCGCTCCGAGCGTGATCACGAAGCCGGTCAGGAGCAGACCGAGAAGCCCCAGCCATCCGGCGCGTGCGCGCACCGACTCTCCTCGCGAATCGATCGCGCGAGGTGCGAATTCGAAAGCGCCACTCTCGGGAGTGGCGCCAAGTGGCCTTTGCAAACTCATCGACGCAAGGATGCCCGCCAGCCTGTCGCCGGCGGTTTGGCCATCATGGCGATTAGGTTAGAGCCAATGGCGGACTTGTGCCGCCGTCGGCCTCGCTGTCTAGGGAGCGCCCACGGTCGTGCGCCCCTTTGTCCGCGTTCCGATCGCCGCACGAGCGGTCCGTCGCAACCGGGGCACCAGCCACATCGCCTCGAGGGCAATTGTCGTCGACATCTTGCTGGCGCCCACCGTCCGGTCGGTGAACACGATCGGCACCTCCCGCACGGTGAAACCTGCCAGCACGGCCCGGTAGGTGACTTCGATCTGGAACACGTAGCCCTCGGCCCGCACGCTCGGAAGGTCGATTGCCTCGAGTACGTTTCGGTGGATGCATTTGAAGCCGCCGGTGAGATCTCGTATATCTACCCGCAGAATCGTCCGCGCATACCAGCCGCCGCCGCGACTTATCGCCCGCCGCAGCAGCCCCCAGTCGCGGACCCCGCCCCCCGCCACGTAGCGAGACCCGAGCACCAGGTCGGCCTCCGTTGCCGCCTCCAACAGCTCCCCGAGGTACCGCGGATTGTGCGAGAAATCGGCGTCCATCTCGACGACCAGCTCGGCGCCCGACGCGAGCGCAACCGCGAAGCCGGCGAGGTACGCGTGGCCAAGACCCGTCTTTGTGTCCCGATGCAGGACCTCGACCGTGTCGAGCTCCTGAGCCAGCCTGTCAGCGATCTGACCGGTCCCGTCGGGGGAGTTGTCGTCAACGACGAGGATCCGATAGTCGCGCACACCGAGCTGCTGCAACTCAGCGGTCGTGGCGCGAATGATCGGCTCCACATTGTCCGCCTCGTTATACGTTGGGATCACGACCCAGAGCCGCGCCTTCATGGCCTCCGGGAGCGTAGTGATAGCGTCAGCACGCCGCGTGGATCGCAATCGAGTGCGGTACTCGGCATCATGGCGCGGGGGATTTGGACATGGATGACGGCGCTGCTACTGAGACGGTCCCACGACGCCCACTGGTCCTCGGGCCGCGGCCGCGTGTGCAGCCTCACCATCGACGCCGGCGGGCGACACTCGTGCTCGCCCTCGTCGCCACCATCGCGCTGATCGCGGGTGTCGCGGTAGGCGCCGACGGGGGGAGCACTGTTCACCACGGCGTGAGCGCCCCGAACGGCTACTTCGGGCGGATCAAGACGTTCGCCGGCTCAGGCCCGGGCTCCTTCTCCGCGGGCGAGCAGACAGCCGAGAACGCGGCGATAAACCGCACGCTGAGCTACACCCCGTTCGTCCGGATCGCAGGCGCCCAGCACCGAGAGGTGGCGCTGACCTTCGACGATGGCCCCGGTCCGTACACGCCGGCGGTCCTTTCCGTCCTCGAGCGCGAGAACGTTCCCGCCACGTTCTTCGAGGTGGGCGTCCTGGAGACCTACTTCCACGCCTCGACGGCGGCGATCGTCGCGCACGGTTTCCCCATCGGCGACCACACCGAGTCGCACGCGCCGATGGGCAAGCTGAACGCCAAGACCCAGCGCCAGCAGCTGCTCCAGGACGTGTCGGCGATCGGCGACTACGGAGCGCCGTTCCCCCGCCTGTTCCGACCTCCGTACGGATCCTGGGACGGGGCCACCCTCCGGCTCCTGCACAAGTACCGGATGCTGATGGTCCTGTGGACAGTCGACACCGACGATTACCAGCTCCCCGGCGTCCCGGCGATCGTCCACGCCGCCGTCTCCGGCGCCCGCCCCGGCGCGATCATCCTCATGCACGACGGCGGGGGGAACCGCTCGGAGACGGTCGCGGCGCTGCCCAAGATCATCAAGGCGCTGCGCCACCGCGGCTACAAGCTCGTGACCGTGCCGCGAATGCTGCTCGACAACCCGGCGCCGGCGAACCAGCACTTCTCGACGGTTCTGGCGGCCGAGCTCGGCGGGAGCTGAAAGGCGCCCGAGCTCGGGGCGGGCGGGAGGGTGGTAGAAAATCCTTAACCATTAAGGGTTTTTGACCACCCTCAGCGATCGGGGCGACGGGGCGGGCTAGCGCCGCACGTAGGCGACGCGGTTCCAGCTCGGTTCGGGCGCGAGCTCGATCGGCTCGCCTCCCCGGTCGGGCTGGATGTAGACGAACGCGTTCGCGTCCTCGTCGAACGAAACGTCGAGCTCGCCCTCCTTGACCCGTTGATCGAGCCAGGCGCTGCGGAAGATCAGTCTGCGCAGCCAGTGGACGAGCGAGCGGTCCGACGGGCCCACCAGTTCGGGCCAGCAGTCGTTCACGTGCTCGCCGAGGCGGGAGGCAGGTTCGGTCACCTCGCCGTTGACGACGAGGTTGATCAGGTCCTCGGCCTCGTCCTCCTCGACCGTGCCCCCAAGGAATCCCAGCTTCCGCGCGGACTGCTCGCAGCGTTCGCGAAAGTCGCGCTCGTTGAAGGTGAAACGTAGCTCGCCGTATTCGAGCACGAAATCCTCACCCGAGCTGTAATTCCCGCGCCGGTACATAGAAGCGTCGGGATCATATGTGGGATTCCTGCCCCGCCGCAGGCGCTGAATGCGATGTTGCAGGAGAGGGGTGAAAACCCGGCCGCTCGGGCCTCTGGTCGACATGGAAACCGGACCAGCGACCATCCTCGTCATCGAAGATCACCGCGCCACCAGGACCTTCCTGGCGGACAACCTCGCGGCCGACGGCTACGAGCTGCTCGAAGCCGAGACGGCGGCCGAGGCGCGCCACCTGATGGAGACCAAGTTCCCCGACCTGGCGATCGTCGACCTCGGCCTTCCCGACCAGGACGGACTCGAGCTGCTGCGCGACGTGCGGGAAACCGACCGGATCGCCGGCCGGCTCGACCCCGACCTTCCGCTGCTCGTGCTCACGGGGCGCGCCGGGGACCTCGACCGGCTCCGAGGGTTCGACTCCGGCGCGGATGACTATCTGTCGAAGCCGTTCTCCTACCAGGAGCTCCGCGCGCGGGTGCTCGCGCTGCTACGCCGCAGCCGCCGGCGGCCCGGCGCCGGACGCATCCGGATCGGCCCACTCGAGCTCGATCCACTGTCCCGCCACGTCCGCCTCCACGGCCAACCCGTCCAGCTCTCGAAGAAGGAGTTCGCGCTGTTGCGGGCGCTCGCGGCGGAACCGACGCGCGTTTTTACCCGTGAGGAGCTCCTGCGCGGCGTCTGGGGCTTCAGATCACTCGGGACAACGCGGACATTGGACTCGCACGCCTCCCGGCTGCGCAAGAAGCTCAACGAAAGAGGGGACACGTTCATCGTCAACGTCTGGGGCGTTGGATACAGACTCGTCGACGGGGGTCTCGAGTGATCGCAGCGCTGAGCGGCTGGCTCGTCGCCAGCCTCGCGGCGGCGGTGGCGTTGGTGGCGTGGCGGCTGCTCGCGATTCGAACGGAGGCGGTGGCGCGTGCTTCTCACGAGCTCCGGGGCCCGATCACTGCCGCGCGCCTCGGCCTCGAACTCGGCGTCCGCTCCGGACAGGTGGCGCCCGATCGTCTGCGAGCGATCGACCTCGAGCTCGACCGCGCCGCGCTCGCACTTGATGACTTCGGTGGCGCCGGCGCCATTCACCGCACCCGCCGGGGGTGTGGACTCGCGACCGTCGGCGAGTTCGAGCTCCGAGAGCTCGTCGCGAGTTCCGTCGAGGCCTGGCGCGCCACCGCGGATGCCCAGGGGGTGATACTTCGGCTCTGCTGGAACGGCGGCGCCGGCGCGGTCCTGGGCGACCGGCTCCGGATCGCGCAGGCAACCGGGAACCTGATCGCGAACGCGATCGAGCACGGGGGAGGGGTGATTGAGGTACGCGGAGGACGGGACCGCGATCGCGTCCGGCTCGAGGTCATCGACGATGGTCCCGGTCTGCCGGCGCCCGTTGCCGAGCTGGCGCGCCAGCGTGCCCGCCGGCGCTCGGGGCGGGGGCGTGGGCTCGCGATCGCGGTGGCGGTCGCCGAGGCGCACGGAGGTCGCCTCGCGGCGGCGCCGTGCGAGCGTGGCGCCCGGCTGGTGCTCGAGTTGCCGGCGGCGCGAGGGCCCGCCACCTCAGTCTGAGGCGGCATCGGGGCGGGGGCTGTGGACGCTCGGCCCGCCGGCGAGAAGGCTGTCGACTTCCAGCCCGCGGGCGCTGCGCGCCCGCAGCCCCGGTTGGCGATCGGCTCGGTAAACGGCAGCAGGCAGGGGGTGGGTGAAAGCATCGGGCGGGTCGCCTGAGCCCGCGGTCGGCCTCCTGAGCCGCCCAAACCCGCTCCTTTGTGGCGAGAGTGTCACGGGAAACCTGCATAGCGCGTCAACACCGGCGCCGGGGGCGAGCCCTGTCGTACTGAGCATGCTCTTCATGCATAACACGACAGGCCTCGCTTTCCGAGCCGGGATTGTCGTGCCATGCAGGTTCTAAACGGGTGCGATGGCGCCGCACGCCCCTGTTCCCCTTCCGCAGCGCCGTTTATCGGGCCGCCCGCCAATCGGGCGCGGCGAGAGTCGACCGCCACGCGCGCCACCCTTAACCACGCGCGCCACCCACGCACACCCCCCGGACGGAACCAGCGCCCCGGTGCAACCCGCCTCTCAATCCACCGATCTGCACCCGATCTTGCACGCCGCGCCCCGGCGACCTCGAGCTACCCGGCGCCCGAAACCCCCGGCGCCCACTGCATTTTCGCCACCCATCGCCACCGTCGACCCACAAAGTGGGGTAATGGGTGGGAAATGGGTTGCATTGTGGGGGAGCGTGGGGTAAAGTGGGCGATGCATGCGGAACCCGGGTGGCGGGGCTCCTCCCACCCAGCCACCCGGGTTCGGAGTTCGGTTAACCGGATGAGAAACCTTGATTTTTCGCGGAACCTTCGAACACGCGCTCGATGCGAAGCATCGGCTGACGATCCCGTCGAAGTTCCGGGCGGCGCTCGCGAGTGGGGTGGTGCTGGCCGCATCGCCGGAGACGAACAAGACGGCGCCACGGTCGCTATCGCTCTGGACGCCCGACGACTACGACGCGTACACGCGGGCCGCGCTGTCGGGAGTCAACCCGCTCTCGCCCGACGCCCGCGACCTGAAGCGGTTCTTCTTCAACTTCTCCCATGACACCGAGCTCGACTCAGCCAACCGCGTGATGGTCCCGACACAGCTCATGGAGTACGCCGGGCTGGACAAGGAGGTCGTGGTGGTCGGCTCCGGCGAGTGCCTCGAGGTGTTCGATCGAGGCCGGTATCACGGCTATAGCGAAGACGTCCTGATCCGTGCCCCCGACATCGCGGCGAGCCTTGGCGACACTAATTGACATGACGCACACCCACACGCCGGTGCTCGCGGGCGAGCTGATCGACCTCCTCGACCCGAGGCCCGGCGAGATCGCCGTCGACTGCACGTTCGGCGGTGGCGGCCACGCGCGGCTGATCGCCGATCGAATCGGCCCGGCCGGAACGCTCATCGGGATCGATCGGGATCCGGTGGCGGAGGAACGATTCGCGGAGCTCTCGGCCGAGGTGGCGTGCGACACGCGGTTCATCCGCGCCGACTTCGTCACCGGCCTCGGCCGGCTCCGGGAAGAGGGACTCAAGGCGGATCTGATCTACCTCGACCTCGGCATGTCATCGATGCAGGTGGACACCTGGGCGCGTGGCTTCTCGTACGCGTACGAGGCGCCCCTCGACATGCGGATGGACCCCGACCAGGACCTCACCGCCCGCGAGATCGTGAACACCTGGGACGAGCGGCGCCTCGCCCGGCTGCTGCGCGATTACGGCGAGGAGCGGTACGCGTCGCAGATCGCTCGCGCGATCGCGCGGGATCGCCGGCGCGATGAGCTGACCTCCACGCAGCAGCTCGTCGACGCGATCAAGGCGGCCATCCCGGTTCCGGCCCAGTTCGCCGGCGGTCATCCGGCGCGCCGGACTTTCCAGGCGCTCCGAATCGCCGTCAACGACGAGCTCTCGCAGCTCGACGCCGCCCTGCCCGCCGGCTGGGAGCTGTTGCGCCCCGGCGGTCGGCTCGCCGCGATCTCGTTCCACTCGCTCGAGGATCGTCGCGTCAAGCGGTTCCTGGCCGCCCGCGCTCGGGGGTGCATCTGCCCGCCCGAGCTCCCGATTTGCGTCTGCGGGCGCCAGCCCGAGGCGGAGCTCTTAACCCGTCGCGCCATCGCGCCGACTCCCGGCGAGGTGGCGGCGAATCCCAGGTCGAAAGCGGCGCATCTTCGCGCAGCCCGCAAGCTGGAGGTCACGACGACATGACACCCCCTGCCGCCACGTCCGCCGGCCGCCGAGCCGCCGCCACCAAAGAGAGCCATCGCCGCGCGCTCCGCCGGCAGACCGCTCCGGCCGCGCCCCGGCGAGTCTCGGGCCCGAGCGCCGGACGCGCCGCAACCGCGCCCGCCACCGCGGCGCCGCGACGTGCTCCCGCCTGGAGCGTCTCGATCCCCGCGCGCGCACTCGCCGTGGTTCGGGGCCTGCCCGACCACTCGCTGCTCGACCGGATCGTCCGCGGGCGGGCGTGGATCCCGCTGCTCGGCGTGATGCTGGCGGGGATCGTGGCGATGCAGGTCGAGGTTCTGAAGCTGGGCGCGAGCATGGGCCGCGCCATCGAGAGCGGCACCGCGCTTCAGAGCCGCAATGAGCTGTTGCGCGCGAGCGTCGCGACGCTCGCCGACGACCAGCGGATCGAGCGACTGGCGGCGGGCATGGGAATGGTGATGCCCGAGCCCACGGCGGTCGGCTTCCTGGCGATGCGGTCGTCGAACCCGCGCCGCGCCGCCTCCAACATCCACCAGCCCGACGGCTCGACGTTCCTGTCCACTCTCCAGGCGCTCAACGCGGAGGCCACGCCTCCGGGCTCGACTGCGGTCGGCACGAGCTCGACGGCGACAACGACCACCACCACGGTCGCGCCTACAGGCGTGACCGACACCGGCGCGACCACGACCGCGACGACGACGAGCAGCCCAACGACCGAGGCGCCGGCCACGCCGACCCAGACGGCCACGCCGACCGGGACCGCCACGCCGACCGGGACCGCCACGCCGACCGGGACCGCCACGCCGACCGGGACGGCAACGCCGACGCAGGGCGTCGCCCCGACTCAACCGGTCGCCCCGACACAGCCCTCATCCACCAGCGGGGGTGCGACGCCGGCGAGCGGGGGATAGCCGGCGTTGCGCGGGACCGACCGCCGCATCGGTTTCATATTCCTGGCTTTTCTCGGCCTGCTCGCGATCGCGCTGCTGCGCGCCACCTACCTCGGCGCGGTCCGAGCCCCGGCGCTTCGGCGAGCCGCGCTGACCCAGCAGGTCACCACCACGACGATCCCGGCGCCGCGCGGCACGATCACCGATCGCCACGGCGTCCAGCTGGCGATCAGCGAGTCAGCCGACGACATCGCGGCGGACCCATACCTGATCAAGAACCCAGCGAGCACGGCGCAGAAGCTCGCGCCGCTGCTCGGCCTGCCGCTGGACACGGTCCTGACCGACGTGAGCAAACCCCACACTGGGTTCGTCTATCTGGTCCATCAGCTGCCGGGGGACCGCGCACAGCAGATCCAAGACCTCCATCTCGACGGAATCACGCTGATCCCGCAGATCACGAGGTTCTACCCCCTGTCCTGGGCGGCGTCGCAGGTGCTGGGGACCGTCGGTTGGAATGACCGCGGCCTCAGCGGGATCGAGTACCGCTACAACAACGTGCTCCGCGGCAGCGATGGAATCCGGCGGACCGTCAGCGACGCGATCGGGCAACCGATCGCGATCGACGACATACGGCCAACCGAGCCGGGCAAGACGATCAAGCTGACGATCGACTCGGCGCTCCAGAACGAGGTCGAGTCGGTGCTTGCCGGCGTCGGCGCCCAGTACTCGCCCCGTGGCGCCACCGCGATCGTGATGAACCCGAACACCGGAGCGATCCTCGCGCTCGCCAACTGGCCGAGGGTCAACGCCAACGACCTGGCGGGAACGCCGACGTACGCGACCGAAGACCGAGCGGTGACCTTCAACTACGAGCCCGGCTCGACGTTCAAGGCGATCACGGTCGCGGGGGCGCTGCAGGGCGGGCTCGTCACCCCGAACACCGACTTCGACATCCCGCCCTCGATCTCATTTGCCAGCAACGAGCCCCCGATCCACGACGCCGAGGACCACGGCTACGAGACGCTGAACGTCGCGGGCATCCTCAAGTACTCGAGCAACATCGGCGCCGACCTGATCGGGCAGCGGCTCGGCGCCCAGCGCTTCGACTATTGGGTGCACCGGTTCGGCTTCGGCTCGCCGACCGACGTCGATCTGCCCGGGGAGGACGGGGGCATCGTGCCGCGCTGGTGGCAGTACTCCGGCGCCTCGATGTTCAACCTCCCGTTCGGTCAGGGCGAGTCCGTGACGCCGATGCAGATTGCCACCGCCTACGCGGCGATCGCCAACGGCGGCGTCCTGCGCCCACCCCACATCGTCCAGTCGGTCGGCGGCAAGCCCGATCCGACGCCCGCCGGGCACCGGATCATCTCGCGGGAGACCGCGTCCGAGCTGCGCAACATGCTGATCGGCGTGTTTGGAGAAGGCGGGACGGCCTCGGGCGCCGCGATTCCGGGTTACGTGATGGCGGGCAAGACGGGCACGGCCAACATCGCGGTCGACGGCCACTACTCCGACAGCCAGTACGTCGCGTCGTTCGTCGGCATGGTCCCGGCGGGGCACCCGCAGCTCCTAGCGCTTGTCGTCGTGGACCGGCCTCAGGGCGCGATCTACGGCGGCTCGGTCGCGGCGCCGGCGTTCCAGAAGATCGTCGGCTGGGCGGTTCCGTACTTCGGGATCAACCCGCGCTGACTGGGGGAGGGGCTCTACCTCGAGGGCCGGGGACAGGTGGCGCTGTGTATCGCCGGGCTCACGCCAGCTGTTGCTTCAGCGCCGCCAGCCGCTCGTCCCACTGCCCGCCAACCTCGGCCATCCACGACACCGCCTCGGACAGCGGCGCCGGCGTGACCCGGTAGCGCACCTCGCGGCCGTAGCGCTCGCGGTCGAGCAGGCCCGCCTCCGTGAGCGCGCCGAGGTGCTTGAGCACCGCCTGGCGGGAGATCGGAAGCTCCGAGGCCAGTTCGGTCGCGGTGGCGCTGCGCTGATCGGCGATCGCCGAGAGCAGTGCCCGCCGCGTCGGATCGGCGAGCGCGCCGAACACGGCTCCGGCCTGATCGAGTTGGGCCGTCATGCTCAGGCCGCCACGAGCGCGGGGCCGAACGTCTTGCCGCCGATGCCGGGAAGCGGTGTGCTGACGAGGTCGAGCAGTTCCAGCGGGCGCGTCTCGACTACGCGCAGCAGCGTATGCGCGCCGTCATCGGTGAGCGTCAGCTCGACGCGTGTGGCGGGATCCCCGTCGGTGGCCCACCAGAATGTGAGCCGCTCCGGGGCGCGGACGTCCTCGACCCAGCCGGTCTTGACCTCGTCGCTGGAGCGAAAGCACGCGTCCCCGCCGGGGTGGAGGTCGAGCTCGACCTCCTCGGCGAGCCAGCCATCGCCTGTGACGGCGTCCCACACGCGCTCGACAGGGGCTTCGACCAACAGCTCCCGCTCGATCTTCTCGGACATCGACGTCTTCCTCTCGTGACTCAGGCGCAACCCTGAGGTTGCACGTCTGCTATGGTGGCGCAACTAATCGGTTGCACCTTAGCACCCAGAGGAGGTCTCCCATGCCACTTGTGCCAATGGTCGTCGAGCAGACCGCACGCGGAGAGCGCTCGTTCGACATCTATTCCCGCCTGCTGAACGATCGCGTCGTCTTCCTCGGCGGCCAGGTCGACGAGGAGACGGCCAACCTCGTCGTCGCCCAGCTCGTCCACCTCGAGTCCGACGATCCCGACAAGGACATTCACCTCTACATCAACTCGCCGGGCGGCTCGATCTACGCCGGCCTCGCCATCTACGACACGATGCAGTTCATCCGTCCCGACGTGCAGACGATCTGCTACGGGATCGCGATGTCGATGGGATCGTTGCTCCTGACCGGCGGCGCTCCCGGGAAGCGGATGGCGCTGACCAACAGCCGGATCCTGATCCACCAGCCATCGGGCGGATTCGACGGCCAGTCGACCGACGTCGAGATCCACGCGCGCGAGATCCTTGCGCTCCGGGCGCGGGTGGACGAGATCTACGCCAAGCACACCAGCCAATCCGTCGAGCGGGTCCACGCCGACATGGAGCGCGACCGCTATTTCACCGGCGAAGAGGCGGTCGCCTACGGCCTCGTGGACCGCGTGCTCGAGCGGCGTGAGGTTGGGAACGGGCGGCGGGGGTTCGGCCAGGGCTGAGCAGCGGGCACAGAGCGGCGGCGGACTCGGCTGGCCCCGCCGCCGTACCCCTGAGTACCCTCCCAGCCGATGCTGCTGAAGCACGTGATCGACGGCGCGCCGTCCGCCGAGATTGAGATTGCATCCCTCGCCTACGACACCGGGGCGGTCGGGCCCGGGACGCTGTTCTTCTGCGTCGTGGGGTTCACGCGCGACGGCCACGAGTTCGCCTCGGAAGCGGTCGCCCGAGGAGCGGTCGCGCTCGTCGTGGAGCGCCCGCTGGGTCTCGGCGTTCCCGAGGTCCGCGTACCAAGCGTCCGGGCCGCGATGGCTCCTGCCGCGGCCCGCTTCTACGGTGATCCAACTGCCGAGCTGCGGACCGTCGGCGTCACCGGGACGAACGGGAAGACGACGACCGCCTTCATCGTTCGCGACCTGCTCGAGGCCGGCGGGCGGCAGACGGGACTCCTCGGCACCGTGAAATCGGTCATCGGCGGCGCAGAGCGCGAGGTCATCCGGACGACCCCGGAGGCGATCGACCTGCAGCGGACTTTCCGGGAGATGGTCGGCGAGGGAGATGTGGCGTGCGCGATGGAGGTCTCCTCGCACGCGCTCGAGCTTCATCGCGCCGACTCGATCCACTTCGCCGCGGCGATCTTCACGAACCTCACCCAGGATCACCTCGACTTCCACGGCACGATGGACGAGTACTTCAACGCCAAGCGTCGCCTGTTCACCGGCGCAGACACGCGGACCGCGATCGTCAATCTCGACGATCCCTACGGCGCGAGATTGTCCGCCGAGGTCGGCGACACGGTCACGTTTGGAATCGAGAACCCGGCCGCCGTCTACCGCGCCATCGACGTCGAGACGAGCATCGCCGGTTCCCGGTTCATCGCGCGCACCCCGGATGGCGACATCGAGCTGAGCTCGCCGCTGCGCGGCCGCTTCAACGTCTACAACGTGCTCGGCGCGTTCGCGGCGGCGAGGGCGCTCGGCGTGCTCGCCGAGGCCGCGGCCGGCGCGATCGCGACGGCGGGACAGGTCCCCGGACGCTTCCAGACCGTCGACGAGGGACAGCCGTTTGCCGTAGTCGTCGACTACGCCCACACGCCGGACTCGCTCGAGAACGTGCTCAGGGCGGCGCGCCCACTCACGACTGGGCGACTCCACGTGGTGTTCGGCGCCGGCGGCGATCGCGATCGGGGCAAGCGGCCGCTGATGGGGGAGATCGCCAGGCGACTGGCCGACCGGATCATCGTCACGTCCGACAACCCCCGCTCGGAAGACCCCGAGGCGATCATCGAGGAGGTGCTCGCCGGGATCCCCGACGCCGATCAGGTCGAGCACGACGCCGACCGACGTGCCGCGATCGCCACCGCGATCGCCACCGCCGAGCCCGGCGACGTCGTCGTCATCGCCGGCAAGGGGCACGAGCAGGGGCAGGAATTCAAGGCCGGACTGAAGCTGGCGTTCGACGACGTGACCGTCGCGCGTGAGATCCTGCGAGGCGTGCCTGTGAACGCCGGCGCCCGCCTGCAGTGAGAACGTGGACACCCCACCAGGTGGCCGACGCGGCCGGCGCTCGGCTGATCGCACGGGGGCCGACCGATGCCGGACCTGACCGCGTGGTGATCGACTCGCGCGAGGCCGGACCCGGTGCGCTGTTCGCCGGGCTCGCCGGCGCGACCGCGGACGGCGGCTCGTTCGCTCCCGAGGCCCTCACCGCTGGGGCGTGGGGGGTGCTCACTCGCCCCGAGCACGTGGAGGCCGCCGACGGAGCCCTCGCGCCGGCTGTGCTGTTGGCCGCCGAGGATCCACTGGCGGCGCTGCAACGGCTCGCGACGGGATGGCGGCGCGAGCTCCAGGCGAAGGTGATCGGCGTCACCGGCTCCACTGGCAAGACGACGACCAAGGATCTGTTGCTGGCGACGGTCGCGCCGCACCGGCGCGCCGTGGCCTCGCGCCAGAACTTCAACACCGAGATCGGCCTGCCGATCGAGATCCTGAACGCCCCGGAAGGCACCGAACTGCTGGTGCTGGAGATGGCGATGCGCGGCGCCGGCCAGATCGCCGAGCTGGCCGCGATCGCCGAGCCCGAGGTCGGGGTGATCGTCAGCGTCGGGCCGGTCCATCTCGAGTTGCTAGGCACGATCGAGGCGATCGCGGCCGCGAAGGCCGAGCTGATCGCCGCGCTCCCGGTCGGGGGTACGGCGGTGATCCCCGCGCGCGAGCCGCTGCTCGATCCCCACCTGCGCGACGACATCGACGTGGTGACGTTCGGCGAGGGCGGCGACGTGCGCCTGACGAGCGACGACGGGCGGCGGATCACGATCGAGCACCGGGGCGCCCCGATTACGCTCGAGGTGCCGTTCACACAGACTCACCTGCGAACCAACCTGCTCGCGGCCGTCGCCGCGGCCGAGGCGATCGGCGTGACTCCCAGCGGGCGCATCGAGCTTGCCCTGTCCCCGGGCCGCGGGCAGCGGACGACGTTGGCCACCGGCGTGACACTCATCGACGATTGCTACAACGCCAACCCAATGTCGATGCGCGCCGCCCTCGACGACCTGGCCGCAACCGCGAACGGGACGACCGGGGGACGGCGGGTCGCGATCCTCGGCGACATGCTCGAGCTCGGGCCCGACGAGCGCCGGTACCACGTCGAGATCGGGCACTACGCGGACACCACGGGCGTCGAGGTGCTCGTCACCGTCGGCCCGTTGGCCGCCGCGATGGGCGACGGCTTCAGCGGCGAGATCCATGCTGTCGCCGACGCGGCCACGGCCGCGTCGATCGCGCCGGAGCTGCTGCGCGCAGGTGACGTGGTCCTGATCAAGGCATCCAGAGGGGTCGGGCTCGAGTTGGTCTGCCGGACGCTCGGCGAGGAGGCGACGGGCTGATGGGCTCGGTCTCCGGCCGCATCCTGATCGCTGGGACCTCGGCGCTCCTGCTCTGCCTGTTCCTGAGCCCGAAGTTCATTCAGTTCTTGCGCGGGCGGGAGTTCGGCCAGAGCATCCGCGAGGAGGGGCCGGAGGGGCACCAGACGAAGGCCGGCACGCCAACGATGGGCGGCGTGATCATCCTCGTCGCCTTCGCGATCCCGTTCCTGATCCTCTCGACGCGCGACTGGCGCTCGCTCGGCGTCCTCTTCGCCACCATCGCCTGCGCGGCGCTCGGCTTCGCCGACGACTACACGAAGATCGTCAAGCGCCGGTCGCTCGGGCTGCGCGCGCGGACCAAGTTGATCGTGACGATCGCAATCTCGCTCGGCTTGTGGTGGATCACGACGCAGGAGGCCCACCTCGGCCCGTCCGTCCGTCTGCTGCCCATCGACGTGAACGTCGACCTCGGCCCGCTGTATCCAGTTTTCATCTACCTCGTGGTCGCGGGAACGACCAGCGGCGTCAACCTCACCGACGGGCTCGACGGCCTCGCCGCCGGGTGCGCCGCGATCGCGTTGCTCGCCTACATCGGGATCACGTTCATCACGCCCGGTTACCACGACCTGACGATGCTGGCGTCATGCCTGGTCGGTGCCTGCATCGGGTTCCTGTGGTTCAACAGCTTCCCCGCCAGCATCTTCATGGGTGACACGGGCTCGCTCGGGCTGGGTGGGGCGATCGGGGGGCTGGCGATCATGACCAACACGGAGGTGCTGCTGATCCTGATCGGCGGGATCTTCGTCATCGAGGCGCTGTCCGTGGTGATCCAGGTGTTCACGTTCCAGACGTTTCGCAAGCGTGTGTTCCTGATGGCGCCGATCCACCACCACTTCGAGCTCCAGGCGTGGTCGGAGACGAAGATCATCCTGCGCTTCTGGATCGTCGCCGCCGCGTTCGCCGCGATCGGCTTCACGGTGTACCAGCTCAGCATCCGTGCCTAGTGCACCGTCCGGCAATTAGCGCACATGTCTCGCGGCCTCGGATGACCGCCATGCTGCGTCCTCGAAACCTCGCGCAGCGCTGCTGCGCGTCGGTTTCTGCGTCCTGGCCTGGCGGCCCCCGAGCCTCGCGCTCCATGCACCCCAACTACCGGCCGGCACACTAGTGGCCGGCGACTTTAAGCCTCGGCCTCCGCTGCCGCCGGGGCCGTATCTCGTCGTCGGTCTGGCTCGCTCGGGCGTGGCGGCGGCGCTCGCGCTCCGTGCGCGCGGTCAAGAGGTGATCGGGGTCGACTCGGGATCGGCAGAGGACGACCGGCTCCGAGCCGCCGCGGGAAGGCTTTCGGCGGCGGGCGTCGAAGTCCGCCTGGATGCGTCAGGCGACGTCTTTGCCGCCCGCGCCGGGACGCTCGTCAAAAGCCCCGGCGTACCCCAACAAGCGCCGGCCGTGCTCGCGGCGCGCGAACGGCGAGTGCCCGTACTCGGCGAGCTGGAGCTCGCCTGGCGCCTGCTCGAGAACGAGTTCCTGGCGGTGACGGGAACGAACGGGAAGACGACGACCACGGAGTGGATCGGCCACATCCACCGCGAAGCCGGCGTACCCGTGGCGGTCGCCGGCAACATCGGGACGCCACTGTCCTCGTTGGTCGGCGAGCTCGCCGCCAAGGTGACGATCGTCTGCGAAGCCTCGTCGTTCCAGCTCGAGGACACCGACGTGTTCTCGCCCGAGGCCGCCGTCCTGCTCAACCTCGCTCCCGACCACCTCGACCGCCACCCGAACTACGAGGACTACGTCGCCGCCAAGCTGCGGGTGTTCGTCAATCAGGGCAACTACGACGTGGCCGTCCTGCCGGACGACCTGGGGATCGAAGACGTCGGCGGGTGCGCCCGTCAGGTCCTGTTCGGCGCCGGCCCCGAGGCCGAGCTCGCCGACCGCGCGGGCTATCTCTGGTGGGACGAGCGCCCTCTCCTGCACGTGTCCGAGCTCGCGCTTCCCGGCGACCACAACCGCCAGAACGCGATGGCGGCAGCCGCCGCGTGCCTGGCCCGGGGGCTCGACCCCGGCGCGGTCACGGCGGGGCTGCGCAGCTTCGCCGGCGTCCCCCACCGGCTGGAGCTCGTGGCGATCCAAGATGGCGTCGCGTACGTCAACGACTCGAAGGCGACGAACGTCGCGAGCACGATCGTGGCGTTGCGGACGTACGCCGGGGGGGTTCATCTGATCGCGGGGGGCCGGGGCAAGGGGCAGGACTTCTCACCGCTAGCGCCAATC
Organism: uncultured Solirubrobacterales bacterium; assembly: GCA_963810015.1. GTDB lineage: Bacteria > Actinomycetota > Thermoleophilia > Solirubrobacterales > Solirubrobacteraceae > Palsa-465. Next base: position 694,561 of record CAWEMC010000013.1, on the reverse strand, counting down.
GTCGCGGAGCGCTGCCGGGCCGTCTACCTGATCGGCGAAGCCGCGGCGGACATCGCGGTGGCGCTCGCCGACACCGGCGTGCCCACATGTGACGTGCGCGACCTGGAGCGCGCGGTCGCGCGATCCCGCGCGGCCGCCGGCGCTGGCGAGGTGATCCTGCTCTCGCCGGCGTGCGCGAGCTTTGACCAATATCCGAACTTCGAGGCGCGCGGCGAGCACTTCCGCAGTCTCGTGGGGGCGGCATGAGGCCAGGAAGCTCCTGATGGCGGCCTCCGCGGCGGCACCGCGTCAGCGCGGGGCCGCAGAGACCCGTCAGGCCGGCAGGCGAACACGCGCCCCGGCGCGACACCTCCCGCCACCGCTCGAACACCGGATCCTCGTGACCGCGACCTTGTGCCTGCTGGCGTTCGGCGCGGTGATGGTCTACAGCGCCTCGTCGCCGCTGGGCGTGGTGAACGGCAAGGGGAACGGGACCGGGGAATTCATCCGCTACTTGATCTTCGGGGGCATCGGGCTCGCCGCGATGCACGTCCTCGGACGTCACGGACTCGCGCTGCTCGACCAGCGGCTCGTGAACCTCCTGCTGCTCGGATCCTTCGCGCTCCTGGTGCTGGTGCTCGTTCCAGGCTTCGGGGTCGAGGTCAACGGTGCCCGGCGTTGGTTCAGCGCCGGCCCGATCCAGTTCCAGCCTTCCGAGCTGATGAAGCTGGCGATCGTCCTATATGTCGCCAGATACCTCGCCGACCACCCGAAACGGATGCGAGGGCTCCGACAGGCGATCGCCCCGATCGCCGTCGTGGCCGCGCCGGCGTGTCTGCTGATCGTGGTCGAACCGGATCTCGGCACCACGCTGGTGATCGTGTTCTCGATCACCGCGTTGCTGATCGCCGCCGGAATGTCCATGCGCCATCTGGCCCTGCTCGCTCTGATCGCGCTCGCGCTCGTGATGCTCGTGGTGATGGTCCAGCCCTACCAGCAGGCCCGGCTGACCGCGTTCCTGCATCCCTGGTCGTCGAAATCGACCGCGGGCTTCCAGGCGGTTCAGGGCCAGATCGCATTGGGCTCGGGTGGCCTCCTCGGCGTCGGCCTCGGGCGCTCGGTCCAGAAGATCTTCTACCTGCCCGAGGCCCAGACCGACTTCATCCTCGCGGTGATTGGCGAGGAGCTCGGCATCCTGGGGATCTTCGGCGTCGTCTTCCTGTACGGGATGATCGCGTATGCCGGGCTGCGGACAGCGCGCCGAGCAGCGGGACGGTATGCCAAGCTGCTCGCGACCGGGCTAACGTCACTGATCCTTTGTCAAGGCATCCTCAACATCTTCGTCGTCCTGGGGCTCGCGCCGCTGACCGGCGTTCCGTTGCCGTTCATCTCCTACGCCCCGACGAACCTGTGCGTGATGCTCGCGTCGGTCGGACTGCTGCTGAATATCTCGCGGCCAGGCGCGCGGCGGCTCCAGGTCGTGGGCGGGTCCAGTCGCGGACGTGAGCGGTCCGCGGATCGTGATCGGCGCCGGCGGGACCGCCGGTCACGTCGTTCCCGCGCTGGCGGTAGCGGACGCGCTGCGGGCTGAGGGCGCCGAGGTCTCGTTCATCGGCGGCGAGCGGGCGGAGCTCGAGCTCGTCCCCGCAGCCGGTTATGAGCTGGACACGATCCGCGTCGAGCCTCTGTACCGCAAGCGTCCGGCGAAGGCGGCCCGCGCCGCGGTGATCGACGCCGCGGCCGTGCGAGCGGCGCTGCGAATCATCCGTAACGCCCACCCGGCGGCGGCGCTCGGCGCCGGCGGTTACGTCGCGGGACCCGTCGGGCTGGCGGCCGTCGCGAGCCGGATTCCGCTCGTCCTGATGGAGGCCGACAGCCACCTCGGACTGACGAACCGCATGCTGGCGCCGATGGCTAAGCGGATGTTCCTCGCGTTCCCGATCGACGGCCGCGAAGGGCCGCGCTACCGCGTGAGCGGCCGACCGGTGCCGCCCGCTGCGGTCGACCGTCGCGCGGCGCGGGCCCGGTTCGGGATCGGCGCGCACGAGACGTGCGTCGTCGTGTTCGGCGGCTCCCAGGGAGCCCGGTCGATCAACCACGCGGCGCTCGAGGCGTTCGCGGGCGCTCGCTTCCGGGTCCTGCACGCCGCCGGCGAGCGAGACCTCGGCGAACTCCGCTCGCCGGGGCCACATTACGACCTGCGTGGCTACATTCCCAACCTCGGGGAAGCTCTCCTCGCCGGCGATCTCGTGGTCGCGCGCGCGGGGGGCTCGATCTTCGAGATCGCGGGCGCGGGCCGGCCGGCGGTCCTCATTCCGTACCCCTACGCCACCGCCGACCACCAGGCGGCCAACGCCCGTTTCATGGAACGAGCCGGGGCGGCGGTCGTGATCCCCGACGCCGAGCTCACCGGCGCCCGTCTGGGCCAGGAGGTCGGCCGCCTGCTCGCGGACCGGGTCAGGCTGGCGACGATGGCGCACGCATCTCAGGCGCTCTCCAGGCCCGATGCCGCGCGCGAGATAGCCGACGAGCTGCTCGCCGTGGCGCGCGAGGGCCGAGAGGCCGAGCGCTAGCTAGTAGGGCTGGCTCGGATAACCGGGGCCGAGCCTGCCGTTCGCGTGGGCGGCGAGCTGGATCGCGCGTGTCGTCCAGAACGTTCCCGAGGCCGTCCCGCCGTTGCACGGGCCGCTGCTGTTGCCGGGCGGCGAGCTCCACAGGAACGCGTCGACATGCGCGAAGCCGGTGTCCGTCGTGGGGCGCGGTCCGAGCGCGCGCCCCGGCGGGTTGCACAGATCCTCGTTGCCCTGGGTCACAGGGTGCGGGTTCTTCTTCGGGCCGTTGCCGTTCTGCGCGGTGTTGATGACGAAGTTCGCACCGTGGGTCAGGCGCGAGACCTTCTCGCCCCACTTGATCTCGTTGATCGTCCAGTTGAGGTGGGTGTCGTTCGTCCAGAAGCCGCGAACCGTGCGCACGCCGGCCGCGTTGAGGACCCGAGCGCTGTAGCGCGGACCGTTGGCGTCGGAGTAGCCGGCCTCGAGGTAGACCACGGTGTGCGGCAGCGAAGAGATCTTCGCGACCTCGTAGCGAAGGTCGGCCTCCCAGATGCCCAGCGAGCCCATCTTCCGCACGCAGCCCGAGGAGCCGATCCCATCGAGCTCGAGCAGGTAGACGGCCGGCCGGTTCCCGGTGGCGCGGGCGATCGCGTCGATCCGAGCCCGGAACAGCCGCCCGGCGGCACGCAGCTTCGCCGGAGTCGGGCACGCGCCGGCGGCCGGGTGCAGGAAGTACGTGTTGATGATCGGGATCGTCCCCGGATCGGCGGTCAGGTTATGGCAGAAGATCTTGATCGCCTGGCTGTATTCGCCCTTCGGCGTCCCGCCCTGGGCGTACGCGCTGAAGCGTTGCGGCTCCGGCTCGACCGCGATCTTCTCGAGGCTACGGACCTTGTATGCGAGCCCCGGATCGTTGTTCAGCCGCTGCTGCACCGAGGCGGAGCCCAGAATCTGCTGCTGGAACTCGGCCCAGGAGTAGCTATCCGCGAAACTCGCGGGGTCACGGCCCAGCAGGCGCGCGATCGCCCCGGCCGCTGCCCCGTGCGCGGGCCCATCGACAAAGAAGTTCGCGCCGGTCAGCGGATTCGGGCCGGGGGGGTTGGGAAGCGCGAGCGGGTTGGACGGGTTGCGCGTCGACGAATACGGGTCGCCGCACACGTAGGACGACTTGCCCCGAGCGCGCGCCGGATGGACGGTCGTGGCGGCCAGGCCGACCGCCGCTACGCCCACGAGAATCAGAAATCCCCTCATCAGCAAGATGCCTCGTCCCCCGTGCATCGCGAAGATTGTTACCAGAGATGTCGGCGGGAGGTCGCAGCCGATCCCGCCGATAGCCTCGGATGTCAACGATTGTCTGACTTTCCGTGGGTTTGAGTAACGACAACTGGGCATCGCGCCGCCTGCACTTCGTCGGTATCGGCGGCGCCGGCATGAGCGGGCTCGCGCTCGTGGCGCGCGCGCTCGGAGCCGAGGTCACCGGCTCTGACCGCGCTGAGTCCTCCTATATCGAGCGTCTCCGTGAGCACGGAATTGAGCCAGTGCTCGGCCATGCCGCCGCGAACGTTCCCGATGGTGCCGAGGTCGTGTACTCGACGGCGATCCCTCCGTCGAATCCCGAGCGACAGGTGGCCTCGGGACGCGAGCTGCACCGCGCCGACCTGCTCGCCCAGCTCGCCTCGCTGCGGCGCTGCCTGGCCGTCACCGGGACGCACGGCAAGACCACCACCAGCGCGATGATCGTGCACGCGCTGCTCCGGTGTGGCCTCGATCCCTCCTACGTGGTTGGCGGGGAGCTCCGCTCCACCGGAGCCAACGCCGCATGGGGGAGCGGGGAGTGGATAGTCGTCGAGGCCGATGAATCGGACCGCTCGCTGCTGAAGCTCCAACCGGAGATCGCGGTCCTCACGAATGCCGAGCTCGACCACCACTCCACGTACGCCTCGCGCCTCGAGCTCGAGCAGACCTTCCGTACGTTCATGGCCCGCGCCGGCGACCGGGCCGTCGTCTGGGATCGGCCCGCACTGCGCTCGCTGTGCCCGCCGAATGCGGTCCCCTACGACGCCCCAGACCCGGTCCTGGACCCCGCCGGCGCGCGCTTTGAGTGGCGCGGGATCGAGGTGTGGCTCGCCGTTCCCGGCGCCCACAACGCCGTCAACGCGGCCGGGGCGCTGACCGCGGCGGCGCTCGCCGGCGCGGACCCAGCGGCAGCTGCGGCCGCGCTCGCCGACTTCCGCGGGGCCCGCAGGCGGTTCGAGTTGCTCGGCCAGACCCGCGCCGGCGTGCCCGTCTACGACGAATACGCCCACCACCCGACCGAGGTGGCCGCGGACATCGGCGCCGCTCGGACGCTGGCGCCGGCGCGTCTGGTGGCCGTGTTCCAGCCCCACCTCTACTCGCGGACGCGGGCGCTCGCCCAGGAGTTGGGCGCCGCGCTGGCCGCTGCGGACGTTTCGGTTGTCCTGCCCGTCTATCCCGCGCGTGAGCGAGCCGAGGACTTTCCCGGCGTCGACGGCCGCATGGTTGCGGTCGCGGCCGCCGATGCGGCGGACGGACGGTCGGTGGCGTGGTTGCCGAGCTTCGACGACGCGCGGCGGTTCCTCGAGTCGACGCTGCGCGCGGGCGATCTCTGCCTGGTCATGGGAGCGGGCAACATCGACGCGCTGGGACGCAGCCTCGTCGTCTAGCGCCGGCGCAGAAGTGTGCGGTCGGGCGCGATCGTGTCCGCCACCGCCTCGCTCGGCCCGCCAAATCCTGCATAGCACGACAACTCGCCCCAGAAGGCCGAGGCCTGTCGAGCTATGCATGAGGAGCATGCTCAATACGACAGAGCTCGCCGATTTCGGCGGTGCTGACGTGTCATGCAGGATCCGGAGCCCGAAATCGCACCCGGAAGCCGCCCTCACCCGCTCCCTTCCCCAGCGCCGTTTATCGGGCCGACCGCTCGCGAAGGCCACGGTCGCGCGGCGGCCAGGCAGGAGCGCCCGCAAGCCTCAAGTCGACAGCCCCGTGCCGGCACACCGGGCGCTGGCACCGCCGACCGTCCATTTACCCTGGATCGATGGCTGATCCGCCCTCGGGGCTCGAGCGCGACTACCCGCTCTCGCGTCTGACCACGATCCGTACCGGCGGATCCGCCGAGTTCTTCGCGCGCGCCGGTGCGATCGAGCAGCTGGAGCGGCTGTTGGCCTGGGCCGCGAGTGACGAACTCGAGGTAGGGGTCGTCGGCTCCGGGTCGAACCTCCTGGTGGCGGACGCTGGAGTCCGCGGACTCGTCGTGAAATTGGACAAGGAACTGGCCGAGATCGAACTCAGCGGCACCCGCATGCGGTGCGGGGCCGGCGCCCGCCTGCCCGCCGTCTCGGCGCGCGCGGCCCAGGCGGGACTGACGGGGATCGAGTTCGGCGTCAACATCCCCGGGACGGTCGGTGGCGCCGTGCGCATGAACGCCAACGCGTACGGCGGCGAGTTGGCCCGCGTACTCGAGTGGGTCGACGTGGTGAGCGCGGCGGGCACCCGCCGGCGGGGCCCCGACTCGCTCGACTTCGCCTATCGCCGTTCCAACCTGAGCGCCGGAGAGGTCGTCGCCCGTGCCTCGTTCTCGCTCGGGGCGGCGGTCCCCGACGAGGTCAAGGCGACGCTCGCGGACATGCGCGCGCGGCGCAAGGCCGCCCAGCCATCGGGGATCAAGACGTTCGGCTCGACCTTCAAGAACCCGGACGACCCGCGTGCGGACGCCCGCACCGCCGGCCAGCTCCTCGACGCTGCCGGCTGCCGCGGTCTGCGGATCGGGGGCGCGAGCTTCTCCGCCAAGCACGCGAACTTCATCGAGAACCATGGCGACGCCACGACCGCGGATGTAGTCGCGGTGATGGCCGAGGGCCGCCGGCGGGTCATCGAACGGTTCGGCGTGGAGCTCGAGGCCGAGGTCCAGGCACTCGGTCCCGTCGAGTTCCCTGCCGATTGGAAGCGGGCATGATCGCCGAGGGCCGGCTCGCCGGCCAACGTCGCAGGTCGGCGCGCAGGCGCGCGATACGCCTGCCCGGCCCGCGGCTGATCGCCGCCCTGGCGCTCACGGTCGCATTGCTCGCGGGCGGCTGGCTGTGGCTGCGCGATTCCTCGCTGGTCGCCGTCCGCCGCGTGGCGATCACCGGCGTGAGCGGTCCCGACGCGGGCCGGATCCGGTCGGCGCTGACCCTCGCAGCTCACAACATGACCACGCTCGACGTAGACAACGGCCAGCTCAATACCGCGGTCGCCCCGTATCCCGTGGTCAAATCGCTGAGCGTCAGCACCCAGTTTCCGCACGGCATGCGCATCCGGGTCACCGAGGAGATCCCGGTAGGGGAGATCGCGGTGGGAGGGCGCACGATCGCGGTCGCCAGCGATGGCGTGCTCTTGCACGACGCGGCCACCACGTCCAAGCTGCCGACGATCTCGCTCCCGGCGCCGCCCGGCGGGACGCGCGTCACGAAGGGCGACGGGCTGGACGTCGTGGCGCTGCTCGCCGCGGCGCCGTATCAACTGCTCCCGCACGTCGCCCAGGCGAGCTCGACCGCCGCCCACGGGCTGGAAGCTCAGCTGCGCAACGGGCCGAGCATCTACTTCGGCGACGCGAGCGACCTCAGGGTGAAGTGGGCCGCGGCGGCGGCCGTCCTGGCCGACAGTGGCTCAGACGGTGCTGAGTACATCGACGTCACGTATCCGCAACGACCCGCGGCAGGAGCGGTCGGTGGCTCGGCGTCGTCGGTCTCCCAGGGCGCCGGATCGGGGGGCGTGGCGACGACCACCACGACCCCCTCTGGAGGGTAAAGCTCTGGTTGAGGGTGATGGTGGAAAAACGCGAACTCTCCGACGCTGATCGAGACTTCGGCGATCTGCAACAAACGTTGCGCCGGCGGACGATCCATTGACTCCCCGCATCGCTAGGCCATAACGTGCAAAACTCCCGCTATCAGCGAACCTAGGAGAAACACTCAAGCCTATCTTGAGGGTCGGACGGTAATCATGGAAAGCGGTAGCTACCTCGCAGTCATCAAAGTCGTCGGAGTCGGCGGCGGCGGAACGAATGCCGTAAATCGGATGGTCGACGCCGGCCTGCGCGGGGTCGAGTTCATCGCCTGCAACACCGACGCCCAGGCGCTCGCCATGTGCGACGCGGACATCAAGCTCAACATCGGCCACGAGCTGACGAAGGGCCTCGGTGCCGGCGCCAATCCCGAGATCGGCCAGGGAGCGGCGGCCGAGTCGCGCGATGACATCAAGGAGGCGCTGAAAGGCGCGGACATGGTGTTCGTCACGGCCGGCGAGGGCGGCGGGACCGGTACCGGAGCGGCACCCGTGATCGCCGAGATCGCCAAGAACGAGATCGGTGCGTTGACCGTCGGCGTCGTCACGAGGCCGTTCGCGTTCGAAGGCTCCCAGCGCGCGCGCCAGGCGCAGGATGGGATCCAGAAGCTGCGCGAGAACGTGGACACGCTGATCGTGATCCCGAACGAGAAGCTGCTCGCGATCGTCGAGCGGCGTACGACGATCCTCGACGCGTTCCGCGAGGCCGACAACGTGCTCCGTCAGGGCGTGCAGGGGATCACCGACCTGATCACGATCCCCGGTCTGATCAACCTCGACTTCGCCGACGTTCGCACGATCATGCACGACGCCGGAACTGCGCTGATGGGAATCGGGAGCGCCAGCGGGGAGAACCGCGCGGCGGAAGCGGCGAAGGTCGCGATCTCGTCCCCGCTGCTCGAGGAGTCGGTCGAGGGCGCGATGGGAATCCTGCTCAACATCACGGGTGGCCACGATCTCGGGCTGTTCGAGGTCAACGAGGCGGCCGAGATCGTGCAGAGCGCCGCCGACCAGAACTCGAACATCATCTTCGGAGCCGTGATCGACGATTCGCTCAGCGACGAGGTCCGGGTCACGGTGATCGCCACCGGCTTCGACCACGGCGGTCCGATGCCGAGCACCGCGCGCGAAACCACCCGGCGCGCCCGCCGGGACCGGGACGTGACGATGGACGATCGGCAGCGGTCCTCGCTCGAGATCCGCGACGACGAGATCGACATCCCGTCGTTCCTCAAAGACCGCTAGCCGCGGTTCCGATCAGTTTCAGGGTCCGGAATCGTCGCGGCACAATCTTGGCGCAACGCGACGTTAAGACGCGCGCCGCAACCTCCAGCGCGCTGATCTGTTCTACGTCTGTCAAACCCGCGGCCGACAGCAACTTGCAGGATGCAGGTGGACTCTTCGGGGATGTGTAGCGCGCTGCGCATCCGCCACGCCGCGCGCACGGCGCTCGCGGCCGCGACGATCGCTGCCTGCGTAGTGGCGGCGGCGCTGCCGGCGGCTGCCCGGGCGCAGCCTCCGAGCCCCGCCCCGCCGACCGTTCTGGACGGTCCCAGCGCGAACATCGTGGGGCTGTCCGGCATCTCGGTGGCGCGCGACGGCACCGGCGGCGTCGTCTATCTGAAGGACGTCGGCGGCGTGCAGCACGTCTTCGTATCCCGGCTCGCCGGGAGCTTCCAAGCGCCCCAGCGAATCGACGCCGGGCTTCCCGGCGCCTCCTCCCAGCCGGTGATCGCCGCCGGCAACGGCGGGCTGCTACTCGTGGCGTTCATCAACGGCGGAGCGCTGTACGTGGTCGACCGGGCGAGCACGAGCTCCTCGTACACGACGCCCACCGTGCTCGCCGCTGGCGCCAGCAACCCGGCGATCGCGATCACAAACCTGAGCAAGGCGTACCTGGCGTTCACCGCCGATGCCGGCTCGGGCCACGACGTCCGCTGCGCCTACTACTACCAGGGCAACTGGGGAGTGGAGCCGGGGTCGTTGAACGCGACCCCGGCAGACGACGCCGGAACCGGGACGGGGCGGCCGGCGGTCGCCGCCGCGGGCGACGGCGTCGGAATCCTCGTGTGGGGCGAGCAAGGGCACATCTACACCCGGCGGGTATGGGGAATTCCCCCGAGCGGGACCGGCCCCAGCATCGCCTACGAGCAGGCCGATATCCCATCGCTCAACGGGTGGAATGAGGTCTCGGCCTCCGATCCCGTTATCGGGAGCGGCGGCGACTCGTCGTACGTCGCCGTCGCGTTCAACGAGGTGTTCGCGAACGGCTCACAGCAGCAGTCGCGCGTGCTCACGCGACGGCTGCGCGGGGGGATTTACGACATCCTCGCCCAGCCGGACGGGCTGAGCACTCCCGGGGCCGACGGCGCCGATGACCCGCAGGTCTCGGCGGGCGAGTACGGAGAGGGGTTCGTGACCTCTGCCCGGCAGACGTCGAACCAGCTGATCGAGATGCGTTTGGGAAACAACGAGAATCCGGGCGCGGTCTCGGAGCTCGACAGCCTGCCAAACGCCTCGCAGCCGTTCGCCGCGCCGACTCCGGCCGGACTGCACTCGGCGCTGATCGCGTGGCAGGAGCAGCTCGCGGGAGCCAACCCGGAGATCCACGCGCGCTTCTTCGACGGCACGAGCTTTGGTCCGGAGCAGGTCCTCTCGTCGCCCAACCTCGGCCCCACCGACGCGGCGGATGGGCTCTTGACCGAAGGTGACGGCGCCGCCGACGCGGTCGCCGCCTGGGTCCAGGGGCATGCGGGGTCGCGAGCGATCGTGGTCGCGCAGCTCTACCAGCCGCCCGGGTCGTTCGGCGCGCTGAAGCGGTCCCGTTACGCCCGCAGCGTCGAGCCCAAGCTGTCTTGGTCGTCATCGCGCGAGCTGTGGGGACCACTCCATTACGTGGTGACGCTCGACGGCGTCCAGGTCGGGCAGACGACCGGAACCTCGATCCAGCTGCCCACGGCCCTGCTTCCGGCGCCGCTCTCCCAGGGCGTTCACACGTGGCAGGTGACGGCGGTGAACCCTGCTGGGGTCGGTCGCACCGACAAAACCGCGACGGTCTTCGTCGACACGATCGCCCCCAAGGTGTTGAAGGTCAGGCTGACCGGCAAGCGCACGCCGGGCTCCCCGGTCCGCATCCGGATCCGCGCGACGGACACGGTCGGCGTTCCCGCGGCCGACGCCTCCGGAATCAAGTCGGTGCGCGTCCGCTGGGGCGATGGGGTCAGCACGCTCGTCAAGCGCGGCAGCAAGTTCCACGTCTACAAGAGAGTCGGCCGGTACCGGATCTCGGTGATCGTCACCGACCGCGCCGGCAACAGGAGCACGGTCGTCGTGAAGATCAGGATCAAGCACCCGCCGAAGCCCAAGCGACGGAAGGGCAAGCATGGCCATAGCTGAGCGGTGCCGCAGGCTGGTCCGCGCCGGCGCGGTGTGCGCGGCGCTCACGCTCGCGGTGCCCGCGCTGGCGCACGCGCAGGGCCCGGTTTACGTCGCCCAGCCGCCGACCTCCGGGGCGCTCTACCGCGACGGGCAGAGCGGTCGCTACCTCCTCGGCGGCGAGTGGCTGTCCCGTCCCGACTTCGCCGACCTCGGCCAGTCGGCGGGCTGGTGGCGCAACGTCGCCTCGACGGAGGGTTGGTCGCCGGTGACGATGCCGAACTCCTACAACGCCAACGACCTCTCGTCGCTGAGCATGTCCGGCTACGTCTACTGGTACCGCCGCGACTTCACGCTCCCGACCACGGGTGCCTTCTCGCGGTATGTCCCCAGCAGGTATCGCCACTGGATCCTTCACTTCGACTCGGTTAACTACAGCGCGACCGTGTGGCTGAACGGCCGGCGGCTCGGGACGCATAAGGGCGCGTACCTGCCGTTCGAGTTCGATCTCAAGGGGCTGAAACCGGGCGTGAACCGGCTGATCGTGCGCGTCGACAACCGTCGCACGCCCGCCGATCTTCCGCCCGGGCCGGGTGGCGGTTGGTGGAACTTCGGCGGCATCCTCGGCGACGTCTACCTCCGCACGGCGCAGCGCGTCGACATATCCCAGGTCCAGGTCAGGCCCGTGCAGGGCTGTCCGACGTGCTCGGCGACGATCGAGGACCAGGCGCTCGTGCGCAACGTGACCGGAGTGCCCCAGAAGGTTTCGCTGACCGGCACCTACGGCCGGGCTCGGCTGAGGTTCGGCTCGGCCACGATCGCGCCTCACGCCACCTGGACGGCGCAGGCGACGGCCACGGTCAGACACCCGCGGCTGTGGGCCCCGGGCCATCCGTATCTCTACAACGCGACTTTCACCGCCTCCGACGCCAAGGGCCGCAAGCTCGCCAGCTACTTCACCTACAGCGGCATTCGGACGATCGCGGTCACCTCCGACGGTCGCCTCACGCTCAACGGCCACCTTCTCGACCTGCGCGGGGTGAACCTCCACGAACAGGCACAGGGGTATGGCGCCGCGCTCGACCTCGCCCAGATGCAACAGCTGATGGGATGGGTCCAGGAGGTCGGGGCGACGCTGATCCGGGCCCACTACCCGCTCAGTCCCGAGATGGAGGAGATGGCCGACCAGGACGGCATCCTGCTGTGGAACGAGATCCCCGCGTGGGGGGTCGCGAGCCGATTCCTCAACCAACCCGCCTGGCTCACGTACGCCCACTCGGTGCTCACGAAGAACATCCTCACCAACCAGAACCACCCGTCGATCCTCCTCTGGAGCGTCGCCAACGAGCTCCCGACACCCGCCACCCACGCCGAGGCGACGTACATCGCCGGGGCCGTCGCGCTCGCCCACAAGCTCGACCCGACTCGTCCGGTCGGCATGGCGATCGCCGACTGGCCGGGAGTGGCGTGCTCATCGGCGTACAAGCCGCTCCAGATCATGGGCTTCAACGAATACTTCGGATGGTTCGACGCCGGTGGCGGCTCGACCGACGATCGCGACTCGCTGTCCCCGTTCCTCGACTACCTGCGCGCCTGCTATCCGACGAAGGCGATCTTCGTCAGCGAGTTCGGGTTCGAGGGGAGCCGGAACGGTCCTGTTGAGGAGCGCGGGACCTATCAGAACCAGGTCAACCAGGCGGCGTTCCACCTCACGGTGTTCGCGAGCAAGACGTGGCTCTCCGGCGCAATCTGGTTCGCGCTCCAGGACTTCGCCGCGCGGCCCGGCTGGACCGGTGGCGATCCGCTAGGCACCCCGCCGTACGTGCAGAAGGGCTTCGTCAGCCTGTCGGGCGCGCTCAAGCCGGTCTTCAGCGTCGTGCAATCGATCTACAAAGGGACCGTGCAGGTGGCGCCCCAGGTACGTCAGCGGCACGCGCGCCGGTTCACCACGCGTCGTCGGTGAGGGTTTGTCGCGGGTCGGAACGACCGCGACGTGACCCGCCGCGCGCGCCGTGACGCCCTCTCAGCCTCCCGCGCTCCGCGCCGTGTACTAGCCTCAGCGAAGTGGTATCAGCTGCTTCGACTGACCTCCGTCGCACGCCGCTTTATGAGCGACACGTGGCGGCTGGGGCGAGGCTGGTGCCGTTCGCCGGTTGGGAGATGCCGATCCAGTACGCGGGCATACGCGAGGAGCATCTGGCGGTCCGCCGAGACGTCGGGGTATTCGACGTCTCGCACATGGGCGAGGTCGAGATCAGGGGCCCGCAGGCGGCCGAGTTCCTCCAGCGGATGCTTTCCAATGACGTGCGCCGGATTCCCGAGGGTGGCGCCCAGTACAGCGTCATATGCCGCGAGGACGGCGGCGTACTGGACGACCTCTTCACCTACCGGCTCGCCGAGTGCGCCTTCCTCACCGTCACCAACGCGGCCAACCACGAGAAGGATCTCGCGTGGCTGCGGTCGCACGCGGCGGAGTTCGACGTCGACGTGCTCGACTGCCACGACAGCTTCGCGATGCTCGCGGTCCAGGGACCGCGGGCGCGCGAACTCGTGGGCGGTCTCGCGGACGGGAATCTGCCGTCGCGATTTCACTGCTGCGAGCGCTCCGTCGCCGTCGCGTCGGCGCTCGTCGCCGGCACCGGCTACACCGGCGAGGACGGCGTCGAGCTGCTGCTCGCCCCCGACGCGGCCCCGTCGGTCTGGGACGCCCTCCTCGACGGCGGAGCCACGCCGGTCGGATTAGGGGCGCGGGATACGCTGCGGCTCGAGGCCTGCTTCCACCTCTACGGCAACGACCTCAGCGAGGATCGCGGGCCGATCGAGGCGGGCCTCGGTTGGTGCTGCAAGGAGCGGACCGGGTTCATCGGGGCCGAGGCCATCGCTCGGGCGCGCGCGCAGGGAACCCCCGAGAAGCTCGTCCCGTTCGTGATCGACGGCCCCGGGATCGCGCGTCAGGGCAATCCGGTGGTCGGAGGCGGCGTGGTGACGAGCGGATCGTTCTCGCCGTGCCTCGAACGCGGCATCGGGATGGCATACGTTCCCGCCGACCGAGCCGAGCCCACGACGCGGGTCGAAGTCGATGTTCGTGGCACGAAAAGGCCCGCGATTGTCGAGCGCAAGCCGTTATACCGGCCCAACGAACCGCGAAAAGGAGCCTGACAGATGGCCGACCCCAGCTATCCCGCCGAGCTGCTTTACCACCCGGAGCACGACTGGGCTCGGGTGGATGGCGACTCGGCGACGTTCGGGATCACCTGGTACGCGCAGGACGCGCTCGGCGAGGTGGTGTTCTTCGACCCGCCCGCGGTCGGCACGCAGGTCAGCAAGGACCAGCCTTACACCGAGGTCGAGTCGGTGAAGGCGGTCTCGGACGTGTTCGCGCCGCTCTCGGGGGAGATCGTGGAGGTGAACGGGACGCTCGTCGACACCCCGGAGACGATCAACGAGGATCCCTACGGCGAGGGATGGCTGGTCAAGGTGAGGCTGTCCGACGCCTCGGAGACGAGTTCCCTGCTGGACGCCGAAGCGTACGAGGGCTCGCTTTCGTGACCAGGTACACGTCCGCGACGGATGCCGATCGGAGCGAGATGCTGGCGGAGATCGGCGTGGAGTCGATCGACGAGCTGTTCGCCGACGTTCCAGCGAGCCTCCGGATGGGCAGGGCGCTCGCGCTGGACGAGGGGCTCTCGGAGCAGGAGGTCTTCGAGGAGTTGCGGGCGCTCGCGGCGCGCAACGTCTCGACTGACGACGAGGTGTCGTTCGTGGGCGCCGGCATGTACGACAACTACATCCCGGCGCTGGTCGACTCGATCATCCTGCGCTCGGAGTTCCTCACCCCGTACACCCCGTACCAGCCCGAGATCTCACAGGGCGGGCTTCAGGCGATGTTCGAGTACCAGACGGCGATCTCGGAGCTGACCGGTCTGCCGGTCTCGAACGCCTCCGTCTACGAAGGCCCCAGCGCCGTCGCCGCCGCGGGCTACGTCGCGAAGCTCGCTCGGGGGCGCGATCGGTTCGTGATCTCCCGGGGCGTGCACCCGCACTCGCGCGAGACGCTGCGGACGCTGGCGCGGGCTTGGGAGATGGACGTGGTCGAGGCCCCGGTGAAGGGTGGCCTCACCGACCTGCCCGCGCTCGATGAGGGTGTCAGCGCGGTGATCGTGCAGCAGCCGAACTTCCTCGGCGCGGTCGAGGACCTGAGCTCGATCGCCGCCGGCGCCCGCGCCGCGGGAGCGCTCACGATCTGCGCGTGCGACCCGCTCCCGCTGGCGCTGCTGCGAACCCCGGGCGAGTGCGGCGTCGACATCGCGGTCGGCGAGGGCCAGACGCTCGGCAACCGGCTCGACTTCGGCGGGCCCTCGTTCGGGTTCTTCGCCGTCACGGATGAGCTGATCCGCCGGATGCCCGGCCGAATCGCCGGCGAGACCCACGACGTCGACGGCAAGCGCGGCTTCGTGTTAACGCTTCAGACGCGCGAGCAGCACATCCGCCGCGAGCGCGCCACGTCGAACATCTGCACCGCACAAGCGCTGAACGCGCTCGCCGGCGTGATCTACCTCAGCTGGCTCGGGCGCCGCGGGATCGTCGAGCTCGCCGAGCTGATGCTCCAACGGACCGCCTACGCCCGCGAGCAGCTGCTGGCGGTGGACGGCGTGTCGCCCGTGCACGACCGGCCCGTGGTGCGTGAGTTCGCGGTCGCACTCCAGGCGCCCGCGGAGCCGGTGATCGCCCGTTGCCGGGAGCAGGGCATCAACCCTGGGTATCCACTGGGTCGGGACTACCCGGAGCTCGGCGAGGGTCTGCTCGTGGCGATCACCGAGCGACGGACCAGGTCCGACATCGATCGGTTGGTGAACGCGCTCGGGTCGGCCGTGGCGGCCGAGCGGGCGGGGAGCGAGGTGGGGGCATGATCAGCGCCGCCGACGACCAGCTCACAATCTACGAGCGTTCAAAGCCGGGGCGGCGGGCATTTGTGGCGCCGCCGCTCGACGTGCCCGAACGGCCGCTGGACGATCTGCTGCCATCCGAGCTGCGGCGCGCCGAACCGCCGCGCCTCCCGGAGGTGGCGGAGCCAGAGATCGTCCGCCACTACAACCGCCTCTCGAAGCGCAACTTCGATCTCGACACCGGCTTCTACCCGCTGGGCTCGTGCACGATGAAGCACAACCCAAAGCTGCATGAACGCGTCGCCGCGCTGCCGGGTCACGCCAAGCTGCACCCGTTCCAGGATCCGAGCCGCGCGCAGGGCGCGCTCGAGCTGATGTGGAGCTTGCAGGAGTCGCTGGCGGAGATCGCCGGGCTCCCGCACGTGTCGCTCCAGCCGTCGGCGGGGTCGCACGGCGAGCTCGCCGGCGTCCTCCTGACCCGCGCCTTCCACGAGGATCACGGCGAGGACCGGACGAAGGTCCTCACGCCCGACACGGCCCACGGGACGAACCCCGCCACCGTGACGATGGCGGGCTACGAGGTGGTCAAGGTCGGCACCGACGAGCACGGGAACGTCGATCTCGACGATCTCCGCGCCAAGGCAGACGAGGACGTCGCGTGCCTGATGCTGACCAACCCCTCGACGCTCGGCCTGTTCGAGCCGGGCATCGAGGAGATCGCCCACATCGTCCACTCGGTGGGCGCGACCCTCTATTACGACGGCGCCAACCTCAACGCGATCATGGGGATCTCGCGGCCCGGCGACATGGGCTTCGACATCGTGCACTTCAACCTGCACAAGTCCTTCACCCAGCCCCACGGAGGCGGCGGCCCCGGCGCCGGCCCGATCGCGGTCGCCGACCGAATCGAGCCGTATCTGCCCCGGCCGCAGGTGGTCCGGCGTGACGGCGGCGGGAACGGGACCTCGGCCCCCTATTTCGATCTCGACTACGACCGCCCGAAGTCGATCGGGCGCCTGCGCGGCTTCCAGGGCAACTACGGGGTGTTCGTCCGCGCCTATGCCTACATCCGCTCGCTCGGGGCCTCGGGTCTGCGCGAGGTCTCGGAGGTCGCCGTCCTGAACGCCAACTACCTGCTCGCCAGGCTCCGGCGCGAGGGGGTGCTCGAGCTCCTGCCCGTCGCCTATGACCGTCTCTGCATGCACGAGTTCGTGCTCTCCGGCGCGCCGATGAAGCACGAGCTGCACGTCAAGACGCTCGATCTCGCCAAGCGACTGCTCGACTTCGGGGTCCACCCGCCGACGGTCTACTTCCCACTGATCGTCGAGGAGGCGCTGCTGATCGAGCCGACCGAGACCGAGACAAAGGAGACGCTCGACCGGTTCGCCGAGATCGTCGCGGAGATCCTGCGCGAGGCGCGCGAGGATCCCGATGTGGCCCTGAACGCGCCGTACACCACGCCTGTCCGGCGGCTCGACGAGGCCGCTGCCGCTCGCCACCCGGTCGTCAGACAACCGCTGTAGCCGGTCTGTGAGCATCATCGCCGAGGGCGCAGCGGAGATCGCGGCTCGGGCCGAGCGGGAGCTCGACGCGCTCGTCGCCATCTCCTCACCCTCCGGCGACATCGCCGGCGCGGAGGAAGCCATCGCGGTGTGCGTGGCGCTGCTGCCCTCGTCCGCCGAGATCGAGCGGGTGCCGTGCTCGACCCCGAACAGCGCCCCGGACGTGATCGCGCGGATCGCCGGAACGGGCTCGCGCAGGTTGCTGCTGCTGGGGCACCTCGACACCGTCATCAGCCACGGATCCCACGTTCCGCTGCGCCGGGACGGCGATCACCTCTACGGTCCGGGCGCCTGCGACATGAAGGGGGGAGTGGTGCTCGCGCTCGGCGCGGCCCGCGCGCTGTCCGCCCGCCCGGAGGCATTCCTCGAGCTCGCGGTGCTGCTCGTCAGCGACGAGGAGTGGCGAACCGTCGAGTTCGCCCACGTCGGGCGTTTCGCCGGCTACGACGCGTGCCTCTGCTTCGAGGCGGGCGAGCGGACGAGCGACGGTCACGAGGGTGTCGTGGTGCGCCGCAAGGCCGCCGGCACGCTGCGGCTCGGCGCCGCGGGCCGAGCGGCCCATTCGGGCAGCGCTCCGGATCAGGGGCGCAACGCCCTGCTCGGGCTGGCGAGGGCGGCGCTGCTGCTCGCCGAGCACCACGATCCGCGCGGTGGCGACAGGCTGAGCGTCGTGCCGACCCGGATGCGAGCCGGCGACGCGCTCAACGTGGTCCCGGCGTCCGGCGAGGTCGTGTTCGACATGCGCGCCGACCGGCTCGAGGCGTTCGACTCCGTGCTCGATGCGATCCCGCCGGAGATCGGTGGCGTTGCCCTCGAGCCGACGATGCAGCGTCGGTGGCCCGGGATGGACTCCGGGAGCGCGACCGCGGTCGTCCTCGAGCGCGCCGGCGAGCGCCTCGGCCGCCCGATCACCGGCGTCAGCCGCGGCGGCGCGAGCGACGCGAGTCACTTCGCGGCGACGATCCCGCTCACGATCGACGGCCTCGGGCCGCGTGGCGGCGGTGCGCACACCCCGGAGGAGTTCGTCTTCGGTCCGTCGTTGCATGAGCGTGCGGAGGTGGCGCTGGCGGTGGCGGTCGAGGCGCTCAACTCTTAGCCGCATCTTCGTGTCGGCGATGTGGCCACGTGCCATCCTGTGCTCATGAGCGACAAGCTCCCTGCCCGCACGAGCCAGACGCAGCGCGACGGCCTCGCCTTGCTGATCGGGATCGTCGGGCTGATGTGGGTGATCGAGGTGATCAACACGCTCGATTCCAACCGCCTCGACTACGACGGCATCTACCCCCGCAACTTCGATCGGCTTTGGGGCGTCGTCGCCTCGCCGTTCCTGCACGTGAGCTTCGCGCACCTGATCTCGAACACGATCCCGTTCCTGTTCCTGGGGGCGATCATCGCCTTTCAGGGAGCCGCGCGGCTGGCGATCGTGACCGGGATAGTGATCGTCATCGGCGGCCTCGGAACGTGGCTGATCGCGCCGGCGGGCGCCGTCACGGTCGGCGCCAGCGGCGTCGTGTTCGGCTACGCGGCGTACCTGCTCACGCGCGGGCTGTTCGACCGCAGCATGGTCGAGGTCTTGATCGGCGTGGTCGTCGCCGTGGTCTGGGGTGGCGCGCTCCTGGCGAGCCTAGTGCCCCACTACGGCATCTCGTGGCAGGCCCACGCCTGTGGCGCGGTCGGCGGAATCGTCGCCGCCTGGCTGCTCGCGAAGGACCGCAGCCCGGCGCCGGCGCTGCCCTCCGCGAGTCAGAGCGCCGGCGCCCTGACTGAGTGAGATGTGTCGCGCCTTAGCGGCGCCATCGCACCCACCAAAAAAACCTGCATAGCACGACAATTCCGGCCGGAATGTCGAGGCCTGTCGTGTTATGCACGAGGAGCATGCGTAATACGACACGGCTCGGCCCTGACGCCGGTGTTGACGCGCTGTGCAGGTTTCCCGTGACACTCTCGCACAAAGTCGCGGGTTTAGGCGCACGAGCAGCTGAACCACGGGCTCAGGCGGCCCGCGACCACCCTCACCCACCCCCTCTCCCTGCTGCTGTTTGCCGAACCGATCGCAAGCAACAGCCGCCGAGAGTCGACAGCCCCCGCCCACACCGGCGATACACAGCCTCCCGCCTGCGGGCCGCTCGGCATCCAGCCTCGCCAGGACCGGCCCGCGCGGGAGTCATCCGGCTCCGCGCCGCCCCTCGAGGCAGAGCCCCGCCACGTCTAGCTACGCTGCCAAATCCATGCGCATCTTCTCCGGGATCCAGCCCACCGGCCGCAAGCACCTCGGCAACTACATCGGCGCGATCACTCAGTACGTCGCCGGGCAGGACCGTGGCGAGGCGATCTACTGCATCGTCGACTTGCACGCCATCACGGTCGCCTACGAGCCCGAGGTGCTGCGCGAGGCTGTGTACGACACGGCGGCGATCCTGCTGGCGGCTGGGCTCGACCCCGATCGGTGCATCTTCTTTCGTCAAAGCGACGTGCGTGAGCACACCGAGCTGTGCTGGCTGCTCTCGAGCGTCACCTCGTTCGGGGAGCTGAACCGGATGACCCAGTTCAAGGAGAAGTCCGGGAGCCAGCGGGACCTGGTGTCCGGGGGGCTGTTCTTCTATCCGGTCCTCCAGGCCGCGGACGTGCTCGCCTACCGGGCGCACGACGTGCCGGTCGGCGAGGACCAGCGCCAGCACGTCGAGCTGATGCGCGACGTGGCCGAGCGGTTCAACGCTCGCTTCGGCGAGACGCTCGTGGCGCCGGAGGTGCGGCTGCCGGCGGTGGGGGCGCGGATCATGGATCTCCAGTTCCCCGACCGCAAGATGTCGACGACCGGTGGCAGCCCGCAGGGAACCGTGCTCGTGCTCGATGAGCCGGCCACGATCGTCAAGAAAATCCGCTCGGCCGTCACGGACTCCGGCAGCGAGGTCGTCCGGGGGCCCGACAAGGCGGGGATCTCCAACCTGATCGACATCCTCGCCGCGGTCCGCGGCACGAGTCCGGACCAGGTGGAGCGCGAGTTCGACGGCTCCGGCTACGGGGCCTTCAAACAGGCCGTGGCCGACGCCGTCGTGGACTATCTGGCGCCGGTGCGCGAGCGCTACAACGGCGTGCGCGCCGACGAGCAGCGACTCGAGCGGATCTTCGCGGACGGGGCCGAAAAGGCCCGTGCGATCGCGTCTGACACGCTGAACGACGTCCGTCAGGCGATGGGCGTCGGGCCGGTCCGATAGCGCCGGTACTGTCTGCGCTGCCGATGCGCCTGATCGACCTCGAGCTCGACCTCGATGTGTTCGCCGGTCCGTTCGACCTGCTGCTGACGCTGATCCTCCGCGAGGAAATCGACCTGCTCGAGGTCGACCTCGCCGAGGTAGTGATCTCCTACATAGACCACCTCGAGCTGCGGGGCGAGCTCGACCTCGAGGCGGCCACCGAGTTCCTGGTGCTGATCGCCGCGCTGCTGGAGCTCAAGTCGCGGCTGATGCTGCCCGGCGAGGAGGCCGAGGAGATCGATCTGGACCCGGGCGAGGCGGCCGAGGAGCTGCTCGCCCGGCTGCTCGACGCTCACCGCTACCGCGCCGCCGCCACATACCTGCGGGAGCGCCTCGCCGCCCAGGAAGGGTTCCGGTTCCGCTCCGCGCCGCTGCCGCCGTCGCTGCGCCGGGCGTCGCTGAAGGACGCGGGGCCCGTGTATGACCCCGGTCGACTGGCGCTGGCGATCGGCGACCTGCTGACGCTCCCTGAGCCCGTCGACCTGCGCCACATCTCCATGCCCAAAGTGACCGTCGCCGAGCGGCTCGCCCACCTGCGCGCGCTCCTGCGGCGGGGGAGCTTCACGTTCGAGGAGGCGGTCGCGCGCTCAGATCGGGTGACGGTCGCCGTGACGCTGTTTGCAGTGTTGGAGCTGTACAAGCAGGGCGAGCTCACGTGGGCCCAGGACGAGCCGTTCGGTGAGATCACGATCGAGGCCGCCGCGGCCGGAGCGACGACTCGCCTGACCGCATGACGATCGGCCTCGAACAGACGCTCGAGTCGCTCCTGTTTCTCTCCTCCGAGCCGGTCGAGGCGACCGCGCTCGCTGACGCGACCGGCGCCGAGTTGCACGAGGTGGTCACCGCGCTCGAGCGGCTGCGCGAGCACTACGAGTTCGAACGCCGCGGTCTGGTCCTACGCGAGCTCGCCGGGGGCTGGGCGCTGAGCAGCCATCCCGACGCCGAGGCGGCGGCGCGGCGCCTGCTGGCTCGCCCGCGGACGCCGCCACTCACGCCGGCGCAGGCCGAGACGCTCGCGATCGTGGCCTATCTCCAGCCGGTCTCCCGCCCGGAGATCGCGCGAATCCGTGGCGTGAACGCCGAATCGGCGGCATCGACGCTGCTCGAGCGGGGCGTGATCGAGGAGGCCGGCCGTTCGCAGTTCGGCGCCGTGCTGTACCGGACGACCGAGCTGTTCCTGCGCCTGTTCGGCCTGGATTCGCTCGATGAGCTGCCGGATCCCGCCGCCTTCGATCCCTCGCCCGAGCTCGAGGAGGAGCTCCGGGAGCGGCTACTCCGCGCCGGCGAGGCGCGCGCGACCGCCTGACGGCGTCTCGACACTGCTCTCGGGATCGACCCGGGCCGCGAGCTGCCCACAGGCCGCGTCGATCTCTCGCCCGCGGGTCAGGCGGACGGTCGCGTCGAGACCGCGGCGCTCGAGCTCGGCCCTAAACGCCTCGATCGCCTTCGGGCTCGACCCTCGATATGGGGAGGCCGTCGGGTTGTACGGGATCAGGTTGACCTTGAAGACGCGCCGGTCGAGCGCCTCGGCGAGCTGGACGGCCTGGACATGCGAGTCGTTGACGCCGGCGAGCATCACGTACTCGATGAACACCTTCCGGCGCTTGCGCTCGTAGTAGGCCTCGCAGGCCGCGATCACGTCGGGGAGCGGATAGCGGTCGTTGACCGGCATCAGCTCGGAGCGAAGCGCCAGATCAGCCGCGTGCAGCGAGAGCGCCAGCCGCACCGGCATCGGATCCGACGCGAGCCGCTCGATCCCGGGTATCCAGCCGATGGTCGAGATCGCGGTCCGGCGGTTGGTGATCCCGATGTCCGGGAGCCGCCGGCACGCTGCCAGGACGCTCTCGAGGTTCATCATCGGCTCGCCCATCCCCATGAACACCGCGTGGTCGACGCGATCGATCCGCCTGAAGTGGAGCGCCTGATCGAGGATCTCCCACGTGGTGAGGTTGCGGCCGAAGCGCATCTGACCGGTCGCGCAGAACGTGCACGTCAGCGGGCAGCCGGACTGGGAGGAGAGACAAAGCGATCGTCGTCCGTCCCGGTATCGCATCAGCACGGCCTCGACCGGCCGCCGATCATGGGTCAGGAACAGCGCCTTCACGGTCCCGTCACTGGCCTCGGCCTGGTGCTCGAGCGCCAGCGTCGTAAACGGGACGGCCGCGCCCAGCCGCTCGCGGAGCCGCAGCGGGAGGTCCGTCATCGAGTCGTAGCCCGTCGCTCCCTGGGCGGTCCAGCGCCAGATCTGCCCAGCGCGATACGCCGGCTCGTCGAGCTCCTTGAGCTTGTCCTCGACCACGCTGAGATCCATGCTCTCTATGGTGGCAGGGCGATGCGCCTCGCCAAGTACCTGGCGTCGGCCGGCGTCGCCTCGCGGCGGGCCGCCGAAGAGCTGATCCGGTCGGGACGGGTGACGATTGGCGGCGCGGCGGTCAACGATCCGGCTCGCGAGGTCGGTCCCTCCGACGACGTGGCGCTCGACGGCGTGCCGGTCGCGCCGGCGCCCGGGCGTGTCGTGTTCGCCGTCAACAAGCCGCTCGGCGTCGTCTCGACGGCCCGCGATCCCCAGGGCCGTCCGACGGTCGTCTCGCTGGTGCCGACGCCCCTGCGGCTGTACCCGGTTGGCCGGCTCGACATCGACACCACGGGACTGATCCTGCTCACCAACGACGGCGAGCTCGCCCACCGCCTGACCCACCCCCGCTTCGAGGTCGAGAAGAGCTACTGCGCCGTCGTCGGCAACGCCCCGGTCCGCGACAAGGCCCTACGAGCGCTGCGAGGGGGGGTGGAGCTCGATGACGGAAGGACCGCGCCGGCGCGAGTGCGCCGGCTCGCGGCGGACACGCTCGAGCTGACGATCCACGAGGGACGCAAACGCCAGGTCAAGCGGATGTGCGAGCACGTGGGCCACCCGGTGAAGCGGCTCGAGCGGATCCGGTTCGGCCCGCTCGAGCTCGGAGGCCTGCGCCCCGGCTCCTACCGCGAGCTGGGGCCAGCGGAGGTTGAACGGCTCGCCGCCGCTAGCGCTGGATCAACAGCTCGTCGCGGCGCAGCGTCGTCGCCGTGAGCGCGCGCGAGACCTCGGCGGGTGTCAGCGCGGTCGGCCTGTCGGCGACCAGGCGCATGATCGTGAACTGGTAGGCGCGGCGCAGCGATACCTCGTGGAAGCCCGGAATCGGGTAGGAGCTCTGCATCTGCGACGGGGTCAGGTTGCACGCGGCTCCCCACCAGCACAGGCGCTCCCGTGGGGCG
The DNA here is from genome assembly GCA_963810015.1 of uncultured Solirubrobacterales bacterium. Classification (GTDB taxonomy): domain Bacteria; phylum Actinomycetota; class Thermoleophilia; order Solirubrobacterales; family Solirubrobacteraceae; genus Palsa-465. Next base: position 670,856 of record CAWEMC010000013.1, on the reverse strand, counting down.
CTGATCGAGACGACATCGAGTTCGCGCACGGTCTCCGCGCGGTGATTTCGCCAGAACCTCAGCTCGGGGAGATACAGTGACAGCGGGAGCAGATCCCGGTAGTGCTGGATCAGGATCGCCCGCTGGGGCGCGCCCGCCGCAGGGCCGGGACCGAGCACGCGGGCGACTCCGCGCCAGTCGGGGCGCTGGAGGTTCCGATCTGAGGCAACGCCGATCGCGGCGGCGACCCCCGTCGCGCACAGAACGGTGGCGGCGCAGATCCCGATGAGGCCCGCACGCCGCGCGCCGAGACCGCCGGCCACGGCGATTGCGGCCGGCAACCACAGCGCGATCACGTTGCGGGTGATCAGGTCATCGACGCCGACGGCGACGAGCACCAGGTTGAGCATCAGCCCGCCGACGGCGAGCGCTCCGACCGCCAGCGCCGAACGCCGCTCGACGCGGTCCGCGCGGAACGCGAGCAGAACCAGGCCGACGACGACCATCGCCGCGCCGAGGGGCTCGAGCACGTCGTATGCCGGAGCCCCGGTGCCGATCACGAACTGGGGGATGATCTGGCCGAGTCGCGGGCCCAGCGCGATCTTCGCGATCCAGCTCGCGTTGCCGGTCCCGTTCTGGCTGATCGCGAGCGGGATCAACGCCAGCCCGCACAGCGCGACGACGCCGACGCCGATCTGCACCGACCGCCTGCGCCGGTGCGACGCGAGCAGCCAGATCGCCTGCGGGACGATCGCGAGCAGCGCGTAGTAGTGCGTCGCCAGCGCGAGACCGGAGGCCACCACCCACGCGGCCAGCGTTCGCGCCGTCGGGGTCGCGCGCGCGTACGCAAACGCGAGCAGCGCGACGGCGGTCAGCAGCACGAGCATCGAGTACGAGCGCGCCTCCTGCGAGTACCAGATCAGGAACGGGTTGCATGCCGTCAGGGCGGCTGTGATCACGCCGGCGCGCTCGGAGACCAGCTTCCGCGCGGCCAGGTAGGCGACCGGCACGGTGGCGACGCCGCACACGGCCGACAGCGACCGCAGACCGGCCTCGCCGTAGCCGAACAGCCTCGCCCACACCCAGGCCACGCAGTAGTAGAGCGGCGGCGTGGACTCGGACTGCGGGATCAGGCCGAGCATCTTCCCGGGCGAGTAGTGGACGAGCAGGGCGGTGTTGCCCTCGTCGAACCAGAAGCCCTGATGGCCGATCCCGACGAACCGCAGAGCGGCCGCGAGGACCGTCAGCGCCGCGACCGCGAGCGCCGCCGGCGAGCTCAGGGCGCCGATCAGACTGCGCTCGCCGGTACCCAGCGAGGCTCCCCGCTGATGGGAAAGAGCGCCAACGCTCACGGGCGCGGATGTTAGGCCCGGCGGACGAGCGAACGCGCGCCTCCAGAATTGCGGCGAGGGGGCGTCCGAGCGACCTGGAATAGCCTTAACATGATCTCAACATAGAGACGTACCCCCAGAAAACGCTTACCGGGCAGTATTTTCAGTACATGCGACCGGAGTCGAGTGCCCCCGACCCGGCCGTCGTGCTTGCCTCTGGACCCGTCGCCGGTGCCGGCGCCGGGCGTGGAGACCCGACGGTTGCGATACCGCGCCTCACGCTAGGCGCGCGGTTGCACCTGCGCTGGCCCCGGGTGGCCACGCACCCGCTCGCGGGTCGCACGGCCCTCGGTGCGATCGTCTTCGGCGCGTTCATCGTGGTCGCGTTCACGACCTCCGGACCGACCGCGCTGGTGGCCCGCAGCGTCCAGACGTTCCCGGGCTGGGAGGCCGGTCCGCTTCACGGCCTCTTCCAGGACCTCAACTTCAGTAGCGGCAGGACCGCGGATCTTGGCCTGAGCTTCGTCTTCTTCGGGATGTGCCTCGCGTACTTCGTCGCCGTCGGCGCCGTGCGCACGCTCTCGATGCGCGTGATCGTCGTGTGCGTGCTCGCGCTGCACGCGGTCCTGCTCATGGGCCCCCCGCTGACGCTGACCGATGTCTTCAACTATCTCGGTTACGCGCGGCTCGGCGGGCTGCACCACCTCAATCCCTACACACACGTGATTCAGGCCGAGCTCCACGACCCGATCTATCGGTTCAGTACCTGGCACAACCTGCGCAGCCCGTACGGGCCCCTGTTCACCGCCGGCAGCTATGTGATCGCGGGGCTCCCGCTGGCGTACGCCTACTGGATCGTCAAGGTGGCCACCGTGCTCGCAAGCCTCACGTTCATCGGACTCGTGTGGAAATGCGCGCGGCTGCTTGGGCGTGACCCCCGGTTCGCGGTCGTGTTCGTCGCCCTGAACCCGATCTATCTGATGTACGCGGTCGCCGGGTTCCACAACGACTTCTTCATGCTGATTCCGTCGACCGCGGCGATCGCACTCGTCCTGTCGCGCCACGACCGCTCCGCCGGCGCCGCGGTGATGATCGCCGTCGCGGTCAAGTTCACCGCGATCCTGCTGCTCCCGTTCCTGCTGATCGGGGTGATCACGAACCGCCGGCGCGTGAACATCCTGGTCGGTGCGGCACTCGCCACGATCCCGCTCGCGGCTATGTACCTCGCGCTGTTCGGCCTCTCGCTCCCGAACCTCGTCGACCAGAGCACGCTCCTGACGCCCTGGAGCGTGCCCAACATCATCGGCCTGGTTCTCGGTGTCGGGGGTGGGACACCCGGACTGCTCCGCGCCGCCAACGTCGCGCTGATCGTGGTGATCGCGCTGCTGTTGCGGCGCAACCGAGACTGGATCTCCGATGCTGGCTGGTCGACGCTCGCGCTGGTCATGACGCTCGCGTGGCTCGTGCCCTGGTACGTAATCTGGGTGCTGCCGCTGGCCGCGCTCGGCAAGAGCCTCAACCTGCGTCGGGTCGCGCTCATCTTCACGGCATATCTCGTGGTCGGGTTCGCTCCATCGACCGGAATGTGGCTGTCGAAGCTCGGGATCAACCTCATGAACAGTCCCGCCGGGCAGGCGTCGACCACCCTTCAACGCAAGCTCGCCCAATAACCCCCTGTCAGATTTGCGTAAGGACCAGCGGCCCCGGCGCGCCCAGACAGCCGGTCAACTGTTAGCGTCGTGTTAGATGCGTGTCGAAGTCGGGACACCCCCACCGAAGGTCGGCCGCACGGAGGCCCCTGTCGCCGTGCGCCGTCGCAGGCTCGATCGCTTCGAGCTCGGCGTGCTGCTGGCGTTCGGAGCGGTCTCGCTCTGGGTGCTCGCGCTCGACCTCCTCCAGGTGATCGTGAACGGCCGCGTCTGGACGGGGACGGACGGCGTCTACATCGTCGATCAATTGCAGTACCTCGCCTGGATCCGCAGCGCGTCTCACCACGTGCTCGTGTCGAACCTGTTCGTCCTGCGCCCCACGCCCGCCGACTACTTCCAGCCGGCCGTCGTGATCTCGGGAGGACTCACGGCGCTCGGGCTCTCCCCGGCGATCTCGCTGCTGCTGTGGAAGCCGGTCGCCGTGGCGGCCGTCTTCTTCTCGTTCCGCGAGTTCGTCCACCGCACCATCCCCGGGCTGTGGCCCCGGAGACTGGCGCTCCTGCTCGCGCTCTTCTTCGGCTCGTTCACGTACCTGTACGGGACGTGGGGGGTGATCGGCGATCTGTTCCCGGGCTTCCTCTCGTGGGGGTACACGTTCGGCCTGATCGCCCTGGCGTGCATGGTCGCGGGGCTGCTCACCTACGACCGCGCCCGCTCGAGCGGCCGGATCGCCTGGTGGCCGGGGTTGCTCGGTGCGCTGGCGAGCCTGCTGCACCCCTGGAACGGAGAGGAGCTGATCCTGGTCGTCGTCGCCACCGAGCTGGTCCTGTGGCGTGGGCTCCCGCGCACGGTTCAGCAGATGAAACTGCCGGCGCTGACGGTGGGGCTGTCGGCCGTGCCGCTGCTCTACTACGCGGCGTTGGGCCGCGCCGACATCTCCTGGCGCCTCGCCCGCGAAGCGAGCAAGCACGCGTTCTCGCTGTGGGCGATCCTGCTCGCGCTGGTGCCGCTCCTGATCGCGGCGGCATTCGCGATGCGTCGCAGGAACCCGAACTTCCTCGCCGTCGCCACCCGGACGTGGCCGCTCGCGGCGGTGCTCATATTCCTCGTGTCGGCAAGCGGGTTCAGCGCGACGCCGCTCCACGCCTTCCAGGGCATCACGCTGCCGCTCGCCGTGCTCGCGGTGGAGGGCGTGCAGCGTCTCGGGTGGCGCCGGCTGCCGTACGCCGGGTGGGTGACCGCGATCGCGGTCTTCCTGATCACCGTTCCAGCGACGGCGTACGAGCTGAACAACGCGCGCAAGCTCGCGGCGCCCACCGCAGGCAACGCCAACTTCATCGCGCGTGACGAGCGCAGCGCGCTCGATTACCTGGCGGATGACCGGACGCCCGGAGGCGTTCTGACGCGCAGCTACCTGGGAGCGGCCGTTCCCGAGAAGACCGGGCGGCGCACGTTGGTCGGCGACTGCCTGTGGTCACAGCCCAACTGCGGGGGCCGGGTGAACCAATCGCAGGCGCTGTTCGACGGGACCCTGCGCGGGGCGGCGGCGCGCGAATTCGTCCGCGACACTGGCGCGACGTTCGTGCTCGCGGACTGCACCGCCACGGCGGACTTGCGCAAGACGTTGCGGCCGATGCTCGTCTCGGTCCACCGCTTCGGCTGCGCCACCGTCTACCAGCTGGACTCGCCCAGCCCCCCGGTTGGGCCTCTGGCAGAATTCCGCGGCCATGCGGCTGTTCGCGCTACGGGGCGCAAGTAGCGTCGCGGCCAACGAGGCCGAACAGATCCTAAGCGCCACCGACGAGCTGATGCGCGAGCTGATCGCGCGCAACGGGCTGACCCCCGAGACGATGGTCAGCTGCATCTTCACGCTCACGCGCGACCTCGACGCCGAGTTCCCGGCGGTCGCCGCTCGCCGTCTGGGGCTGCATCGCGTGCCTCTCCTGTGCGCTCAGGAGGTGGCGGTCCCCGGCTCGATGCCCAAGGTGATCCGCGTGCTCGTCCACTACTACGCGCCCGACGGGCACGAGCCGCAGCACGTCTACCTCGGCGACGCGCGGTCGCTGCGGGCCGACCTCCAGTCGGCACAATAGGCCTGGATGGCCATCGAGTTCTCAGAGCGCATCCGGAGGATCCCCGTGTACCCGGTCGCCTCCGGCTACGACCTCGGAGACGACGTGGCGATGCTCGCCTCCAACGAGTCCCACTTTCCGCCGCTGCCCGCGGTGGTCGAGGCGGCCGGTCGCGTGCTCGCGGGCGCGAACCGGTATCCCGATCCGTCGTACTCGCCGCTACGCCAGGCGCTGTCGGACCGCTACGGCATCGGCACCGAGCGGATCGCACTCGGAAACGGCTCGTGCGACATCCTGCTGGCGGCGGGCGAGGCGCTGCTCGAGCCGGGGGCGGAGGTCGTCTACGCGTGGCCGGCATTCAGCGTCTATCCCCATCTCGCCGCCGCCGCGGGCGCGCGGGCGATCGAGGTGCCGCTCGACGCGGAAGATCGCCATCAGCTCGACGCCATGGCCGCGGAGATCACGGTCGCGACCCGGTTGGTGCTCATCTGCAATCCGAACAACCCCACGTCGACGGCGCACGGTCTCGAGGCGATCGAAGAGTTCCTTCGTCGGGTGCCGGATCACGTATGCGTAATCCTCGATGAGGCTTACTGCGAGTATGCGCTCGCGCTGGGGGACACGTACGCGTCGCTGCAGCTGCTGCGCCGATTCACCAATCTCGTGCTGCTGCGGACGTTCTCAAAGGTGTACGGGCTGGCCGGCCTGCGCGTCGGGTACGGGCTGTGCGGCTCGCCGGAGTTCCGCGTCGCCGTCGATCAGGTCCGCCAGCCGTTCTTCGTCAACGCGTCGGCACAGGCGGCCGCCGCCGAGGCGCTCCGTCACCAGGACGAGGTCGAGCGACGCGTCGCCCAGACGATCGCCCTTCGCGGGGAGCTGGAGGAGGGCGTGCGCGCGCTGGGGCTGTGGGTGGCCGAGTCAGATGCGAACTTCATCTGGCTGCACCTGCCGGACGAGGCGGACGAAGGCGAGGTGGTCTCGGGTTTGCGCGAGCGCGGGGTCCTCGTCCGCGCCGGCAACTCCCTCGGGCGCCCCGGGGCGCTACGCGTGACGGTCGGCACGGAGGCGGAGAACGAGCGGTTCGTGGTGGCGCTGGGGGAGCTGATCTCCTAGGCCCCGGGCGCTAGGCGCGTCCTTGGCCCGGGCTGGCGATCGGCTCGGAGAACGGCGCTGGGAGGGATGCGGGGTGGGGTTTGGCCGCGGGCGAGCCCGCACCACGACCGCGAACTGTCGCCATTTTCTCGCGGATTCCGGGCAAAAAAGGCTTCAGTTCGCGGGTTGGCCGGCGGATTTCGGGTCTGCATCCGGAGATTTCCTGCATAACACGACAACACCGGAGTCTCCTCCGAGCCCTGTCGTATTAACCATGCTCTTCATGTACAGCACGACGCGGCTCGGCTCCCGAGGCGAGATTGACGCGTTAAGCAGGTTCCCAAGGGCCGGATTCCACGGTTTTGTCACTGACTCGTGACGGTCTCGTCATGCTCTCGCCACAAACCGCCATCCCGGGCCGCTTGGCACTCCGACCGCGGTCTCTTGGCACTCCGACCGCGATCTGATACAAACCCGCGCGACGCGTATGTCGGACCCACGCCACATCTCCGCTCTCGGCTGGTCCTATTACGCGCGCTTCTACGCCTGGCGATTTAGCTAGGCGCTCGGCCACGCTCCGCCCCCGCCGCCACAGGCGGGCGGCCTCACCAAGAGGCCGGGCGCCGCAAATTACTCCGCCCCATCCAGGGGCTTCAGACCTCGTACAGTCCCAGGCGTAGAAAGGACCGAAAAATGATGATCGTGATGAAATCGACGGCCACCGACCAGGAGGTGCAGGCCGTCATCGACCGGGTGGAGAGCGTCGGCGCGCGCACCCACCTGAGTCGTGGCGAGGAGGTCACGGTGATCGGCGCGATCGGCGACCGCGAGCACGTGACCCGGCTCGAGCTCGAGGGCGCCCCCGGCGTCGACCGCGTGGTCCCGATCCTCAAGCCCTACAAGCTCGCCTCCGCGCAGTTCAAGCACGGCCGGCGCACCGTGCTCGATATCGCCGGCCGCAAGGTCGGCGGCCAGCACTTCGCGATGATCGCTGGGCCGTGCACGGTGGAGTCTCGCGAGCAGACGCTCGAGACCGCCCGAATCGTGCGCGACGCCGGCGCCACGTTGTTCCGCGGCGGTGCCTACAAGCCCCGCACGTCGCCGTACGCGTTCCAGGGCCTCGGCCAGGAGGGGCTGCGCCTGCTCAAGGAGGCCAAGGAGGAGACCGGCCTCCCGATCGTCACCGAAGTGATGGACGTCCGTGATCTGGAGCCCGTCCTCGAGGTCGCCGACGTGATCCAGATCGGCGCGCGGAACATGCAGAACTTCACGCTCCTCGCCGAGATCGGGCGATCGGGAGCTCCCGCGCTGCTCAAGCGTGGGCTCTCGAGCACGCTCGAGGAGCTGCTGATGGCCGCTGAGTACGTCCTCAAGGAGGGCAACGAGTCGGTGATGCTGTGCGAGCGCGGAATCCGCACATTCGAGACCGCATACCGCTTCACGCTCGATCTGATGGCGGTGCCGGTTCTGAAAGAGCTCAGCCATCTGCCCGTGATCGTCGACCCGAGCCACGCCGCGGGCAGGCGTGACCTCGTGATGCCGCTGTCACTGGCCGCCGCCGCGGCCGGTGCCGACGGGATCATCGTCGAGGTCCATCCCCGGCCTGAGGAAGCGATCTGCGACGGCCCGCAGCAGCTCGTCGCCGACGAGTTCGGCGAGTACCTCGAACAGGTCCTGGCGGCGGCAGCGGTGGCGGGCAAGGCGCTCTCGAGCGCGGCCGTTTGAGGGTCGCCGTCCTCGGCGTCGGCCTGATCGGCGCCTCGATCGCCCTGGCGACACGCGAGCGCCTCGATGCCGCCGTTGCCGGCTTTGACGTCTCGGCGTCCGCGCTCGACACCGCCCGCGCCCGTGGCTTGGTCGACCGGATCGCCGGCAGTGTGGACGACGCCGTCCATGACGCCGAGGCAGCGTTCGTGGCGGTGCCGGTCGGCGCGCTTCCGGCGGCCGTCGGGGCCGCGCTCGCGGCCGCGCCGAGCGACTGCGTCGTGACCGACGTGGGCTCGACGAAGAGGGCGGTCGTCGCCGCGCATGACGACCCGCGGTTCGTGGGCGGCCATCCGCTGGCGGGGGCGGAGAACGCCGGCGCCGAACACGCTCGCGCGGATCTCTTCGACGGGGCTACCTGGTACCTGACGCCCGGGCCCACAACCTCGGGGGTGCTCTACGAACGGCTCCACCGGTTGCTTCACGGGCTCGGTGCCCGACCGGTGGCGATCGAGCCCCAGACGCACGATGCGATCCTCGCGACCGTTTCCCATCTGCCGCACGTGCTCGCGAACGTGCTCGTATCCCAGGCCGCGGACGCGCTCGACGCCGGCGGCGAACGCCTCCCGGCGACGGGTCCCAGCTTCCGCGATGCCACCCGGGTGGCCGGCGCCCCGAGCGCGATCTGGACCGACATCTACATCTCGAACCGCGACGCGCTGGGAGGCGAGATCGACGCCACGATCGAGCGCCTGAGCGAATTCCGCGATGCGCTGGGCAGCGCCGACCCCGCCCGCATCACGGCCTGGAATGACGCCGCTGCCGACCACCGCCGGCGGTTGCTGGAGGCTCAACTCGCCGGCGGTCCGCTGTTCGAGCTCCGAGCGTCGGTGCCGAACCGTCCCGGCGTGGTCGCCGAGCTGGCACTCGAGCTGAGTCGGGCCGGCGTGAATATCACCGACATGGCGCTGTACCCGGCCCCCGACATGAGCGAGGGAGTCGTCGCCCTGTGGATCGCCGGCGAGGACCCGGCCCGCCGCGCCGAGGACCTCGTCGGGAAGCTCGGGTTTCCGGTGGCCCGCGCGTGAACGCGCGATTCGACCCGTCGGGTCCACTGCGCGGGCGCCTCGCGCCGCCACCCGACAAGTCGATCTCACATCGCGCCGCCCTGCTCGCCGCCATGGCCTCGGAGCCGGTTCGGGTCGGCAACTATCTCACCGCCGCCGACACCAACTCGACCCTAGACGCCGTGCGAGCGCTCGGCGCGATCGTCGAGGAGCGCCCCGGCGAGCTCATGATCCGGGGCACCGGACTGCGCAACGCGCGCGTCCCCGGAGAGCCGATCGACGTCGGCAACGCCGGCACGCTGATGCGACTGCTCCCCGGTTGGCTGGCGTTCCAGCTCGATGGCCGCTTCACGCTCGACGGCGATCAGTCCATCCGCCGCCGGCCGATCGACCGGATCGCCGAGCCGCTGCGGCTGATGGGTGCGCGGATCGACGCGCGGGATGGGCGGTTTCCGCCGTTCACGGTCTCCGGGGCTCCGCTTGAGGGAATCGAGTACGCGCTCCCGGTAGCAAGCGCGCAGGTGAAGTCGTGCGTGCTGCTGGCGGGGCTGGTCACTGACGCGACGACGGTGATCGAGCCCATCCCATCGCGCGATCACACCGAACGGCTGCTGTTGCGCGCCGGCGCCTCCCTCACCCGCGACGGGGACGCGAGGCACGGTTATCGGACGACCGTGCGCGACGCGGACGAGCTGGAGCTCGATCGCGTGGATGTCCCGGGCGACATGTCGTCCGCGGCATTCCTGATCGCCGCCGGCGTGCTCGTCCCCGGGTCTCGATTGCTGCTCGAGAGCGTCGGCGTGAACTGGACGCGGACCGGCTTCCTGCGGATCCTTCAGCGGATGGGAGCGGTCGTGCTGGGTGACCTCGAGGCGGTCGGCGCGTTCGGCGAACACGAGCCGGTCGCCGACCTCGACGTCACCGGCGCGCCGATCGAGGGAACCACCGTCGAGGCCGCCGAGGTGCCGCTGACGATCGACGAGCTCCCGCTCGTCGCGCTCCTCGGATGCTTTGCCGAAGGTGAGACGGTCGTCAACGGGGCCGCCGAGCTGCGAATCAAGGAGTCCGATCGGATCGCCAGCGTGGTCGAGGGACTGCGCGGACTCGGCGCCGAGATCGAGGCGGCCCCCGACGGGTTCGCGGTCCAGGGCACCGGCGGCCTTCGCGGCGGCCGGATCGACGCTCACGGGGATCACCGGCTGGCTCTGCTCGGGGCCGTCGCCGGGCTGGCCTCGGACGGGGGCGTCGAGGTCGTCGGGATGGAGTCCGCGGCCGTCTCCTACCCGGGCTTCGGCGAGGACGTGGCGAGACTGGCGGGCGCGTGATGGTCGTCGCGATCGACGGCCCGGCCGGCGCCGGCAAGTCGAGCGTTGCCCGTGCCGTCGCGGCGGCGCTCGGCTACACCTACCTCAACTCGGGGGCGATGTACCGGTCGGTCGCGCTGGCGGCGATGCGGGCGCACGTGGAGCCATCGGCCATCGCGGGCGACGTCGACATCGAGGTCGGGGAGCGCGTGCTCCTCAACGGGCATGACGTGACCTCCGAGATCGGCGCCCCCGAGGTGTCGGAGGCCGCGTCTCGCGCCGCGGCGGATCCCGCGGTACGCCAAGCGATGGTCGCTCAGCAGCGGCGGCTGCTCGGCGCGGGCGACTGGGTGGCGGAGGGGCGCGACATCGGAACCGTGGTCGCCCCCGACGCCGCCGTGAAGGTGTTCCTCACCGCCGACCCCGCCGAGCGGGCGAGGCGCCGGGCGGCCGAGCTGGGCGTCGATCCGGCGACCGTGCTCGCCGAACAGACGCTCCGCGACGAGCGAGACCGCAGCCGTGAGCATTCGCCCCTCGCGCCCGCCCCGGGCGCCGTGTTGCTCGACACGACCGGCCTGACGCTCGAGGAGGTCACCGCGCGCGTGGTCGGGCTGGTTCGCGAGGCCGCCGGCGCGGCCCGGCGGACGTAAGTTCGCGCAAGTTCCTTCGGTCGCGGTCGTTCCAGATCACGCGGTCGTGCTCGAGCACGACCGGAACAAGGCACCGATCCAGGTACCGACCTGCCTTCCAGTAGGCAGGGTCCATCTGGTGGGTCCGGGGACGATAGCCTCGGACCCACCATGAAGGTCGCTGTCGTCGGCTATCCAAACGTCGGGAAATCGTCGCTCGTCAACCGTCTCACCGAGTCTCGTGAGGCGGTCGTCCACGAGCGGCCCGGCGTCACCCGCGATCGCAAGGAGATCTCGACGGACTGGAATGGCCGGTCGCTCGCGCTGATCGACACCGGCGGGGTCGATCTCGACGACCGGGACGCGCTCGCGCGCCAAATCCAGGCACAGGCGCGAGCTGCGCTCGCGGACGCCGATGTCGCAGTACTCGTAGTCGACGCAAAGGCGGGGCTGCGGCCCGGAGACGTCGAGATGGCCGAGCTGCTGCGGGGCGGATCGCTTCCGGTCGTGGTCGCCGCCAACAAGGTGGACACCGTTGCCGACGAGCCGTTGGCCGCGGAGTTCTTCGCCCTGGGGCTCGGCGACCCGATCGCCGTCTCGGCCGCACAGGGGCTCGGCACCGGTGATCTCCTCGACCGCATCGTGGAGCTCGCGCCCGGCGAGGAGGAGGAGGAGGAGGCCGGCGATCCAATCCGCCTAGCCGTCATCGGACGGCCGAACGTGGGCAAGTCCTCGCTGGTCAACCGGTTCCTGGGCGCCGACCGGGTCATCGTCTCGGAGCTCGCAGGCACGACCCGCGACGCGATCGACCTGCCGCTCAGCTTCGAGGGCCGGGATCTGATCTTGATCGATACGGCCGGACTGCGCCGGCAAGCGAAGGTGGGCGAGTCCGTTGAGTACTACACCGCGCTGCGATCTCGGCGCGCCGCCGAGCGAGCGGACGTAGCACTCGTCGTATGCGACGCAACCGATGGCATCACCTCGCAGGACCTCAGGATCGCCGACCTCGCGATGCGGACCGGTTGCGCGACCGCGCTGGTGCTCAACAAGTGGGATCTGGCCACGGACCTCGATCTCGACCACGAGCGGGCTCGCGCTCACCAGAAGCTGCGGCTGCGTCCTCGGGTACTGACCGCCAGTGCGAAGACGGGCCGGCACGTGGACCGGCTGCTGGTGGAGGCCGTCGGCCTCGCCGACCGCAGCCGTGGCCGTATCCCCACGCCACAGCTGAACAGGTTCCTGTCCGAGCTGGTCGCCGCGCGGCAGCCGCCGTCCGGGAGCGGGCCACGGGGCCATCGGCTGAAGCTGCTGTTCATGACCCAGACCGGAGAGCGGCCGCCACGGTTCTCGGTGCAGGTCAACTCGCGCCCGCGCGTCACGAGGGACTACGCGTACTACCTCGAGAACAGGCTGCGGGAGCGCTACCGACTCGAGGGAATCCCGCTGATCATCGACTTCGTCGAGCGCAGTCAGCGCCGATCATCCGGCGCGCGACCTGCTGCGGCATGAAATATTGCCTCTGATGTCGAGCTCGACGAAGGGGGTTGGCGATCCTCCCACCGAGTCGACCGGTGATCTCGCCGAGAAGCCGGACACCGAGACCCCGGAGGGGCAGCGCGGCGAAATCGGGCCCCCAGTCGCACCGAGGATCACGAAGCGGGGGGCGTCACGGGCCAAGACGAAGATCGCCGACGCGACAGGGCAGCAGGCCCCGGGGAGCCAGCCGCCGGCGGCCAGCCCCGAGAAGCAGCGAGCGTCGAAGGCAAAGGCGCAGACGGGCAACGCCACGAAGGAGCGGGCGCCGAGAGCGAAGGAGCAGACGGCGGGCCAGACGGTGAAGCGCCGCGCGGCGGAGGGCAAGAAGCCGCCCGCCGCGAAAACGTCGGGGCAGCGGCGGACCACGGTCAAGCAGCCGGGGACCGCCAAGGCGACGAGGCAGCGAGCGCCACAGACGAAGGGCCAGACGGCGCCCAAGACCACGTCTCGGCGCGCGCCGCGGGCCAAGCCACAGGCGGTCGCAGAGGCCACGACTGCGGCGCCGCCGGAGGCTACGGCTGCGGCGCCGCCGGAGGCTACGGCTGCGGCGCCGCCGGAGGCTACGGCTGCGGCGCCGCCGGAGGCTACGGCTGCGGCGCCGCCGGAGGCCGCGACCCATGCGCCGCCGGATATCGCCCCCGAGGCCCCGCCCGAGCTCGGGACCGAGCCGGCGCCGGCGGTCATCGAGGAACCGCGGCCGCAGGCTTCCGAGCCGCTGTCAGCCCGGATCGCCCGGCAGCCGGCAGTGGTGCTCGCCGGCCTCGCCGGTGTGCTCCTACTCGCCGCGGTGGTGGCCGCTGTCGCGCTGAGTGGCGGGAGCGAGGACGCGTTCCCGACGGGCGCCGCATCGATCGTTCCCGCGGACACGCTGGCTTACATCAATCTCTCGACCGACTCCTCGCGGCCCGCCGTCAGGCAGGAGCTGGCGCTGCTCGAGCGTTTCCCGAGCTATCCGCTGGCGAGCGCTGCTTTGCTGACACGCCTGGCCTCGATCGTCGGCGGCGGGAAGTCCGTGAACTTCGCCACGGACATCAAGCCGTGGCTCGGCAACGAGGTCGCGGTAGCGTTCCTCAACACGACCTCGTCGGCCGCCGGCTCGCTGATCGCGCTCGCCGTCACCGACCAGTCACGCGCACGCGCGCTGCTGCTCCGTTCGGGGGCTACCTCGAACGGGACCTATCGAGGGGTTCAGCTCTACCACTACCGGACCGGAACCGAGCTGGCCTTCGTCCGCAACTACCTGACCCTCGGTCAGGCCGCGAGCGTGCGCGCAGCGATCGACGTCTCGACGGGCGCCTCTGCGTCGCTCGCCACGAACCCGGCGTACCTGCGGGCGTCCGCGGGAGAACCCTCCGACCGGGTCCTCGACGCTTACGCCTCGGCCGCCGGCGTGCAGCGGATTCTCGTCTCGCGCGGGGGCGCCCTCGGGGGCCTCGGCGTGCTGCTCTACCAGCCTGCGCTCGATGGCACCGCGATCTCGGTCACGCCCGCCGTCGGGGGCGCGGAGGTCCTGGTGCACAGTGCGCTCAATCCGTCGCTGAAGCGGCTGAGCGGCCCGCCGACCCCACCGTTCCTGCCGACTCTCCAGAACGTGGCCCCATCCGGCTCGACGCTCTTCCTCGACACCGACGGTCTCGACAACGCCGCGCCGGTGGTGTTCAAGGCGGCCGCCGCGGCCGGGATCGCCGGCCAGATCGGCCCGCTTCTGCATCGGCTGGGCGACGCGCTGGCCGCCGAGGGGGTCAGCCCCCGGACGCTCGTGTCGCTCTTCTCCGGAGAGACGGCGGTCGCTGTGGTGCCCGGCCGTGCCGGGCCGGCCGGGAACGCGAGGCCGCCCGGACTGATCATCGTCTCCCGGACCAAGGACGAGGCCCAGACAAAGGCTACGCTCGCCACCATGGAGGTGCCGCTCGCCCAGCTCTTCCCGACCCCGAGCTCGGGTCCCGGGCAGGCCCCCGAATTCAACGACGTCCAGATCGACGGAGTCACCGCACACGAGCTGTCGTTGACGCCGGGGCTCCAGCTGGACTATGCCGTGTTCAATGGGCTCGTCGTCGTTTCGACGACCCGCGACGGGATCGCCGCGGTGATCGCTCATCAGCGCGCGATCGCCGGGGACCGGCGGTTCCGCGCGACACTGGCGACGCGCCCGCGGCGGGTCTCCTCGCTAATCTTTCTCGACTTCAGCCAGCTCCTCAGCCTCGGCGAGCAGACGGGCCTAACGCCCAGCGCGCGTGTTCGCGCGCTGACACCGGATCTAGGGAAGATCCGGGGGGTGGGCATGGACTCGACGAGTGGGGAGGCAGACACGACCGCGGAGCTTTTCCTCCAAATCCCATGACCACGCGTTCAGACAGAAACGAACACCTGTTCACATCCGAGTCGGTCACCGAGGGCCACCCGGACAAAATCGCCGACCAGATCTCGGACGGCGTCCTCGACGCCGTCATGCGCGATGACCCCGCGGGGCGGGTGGCTTGCGAGACGCTGGTCAACACCGGGCTCGTGGTCGTCTCGGGCGAAATCACAACCGTGACCTACGTCGATATCCAGGAGATCGCACGCGAGACGATCAAGCGGATCGGCTACACGGACGCCGAGTACGGATTCGATTACCACACATGCGCGGTCATCAACGCGATCGACAAGCAGTCCCCCGACATCGCTCAGGGGGTCGACCAGGCGTGGGAGGCGCGAACCGACCCGGGCGATGACGACGAGCTCGACCTCGCCGGCGCCGGCGACCAGGGAATGATGTTCGGCTACGCGAGCAACGAGACCGAGGAGCTGATGCCGCTGCCGATCTCGATGGCGCACAAGCTCGCGAAGCGTCTCGCCGACGTCCGTAAGGCCGAGATCATCCCCTACCTCCGGCCAGACGGTAAGACCCAGGTGACCGTCCGTTATATCGACGGCCGGCCGGTGGAGATCGAGAAGCTGCTGATCTCCACTCAGCATCGCGACGGCGCCGAGTCGCTGATCAAGGACGACCTCTGGGAGCACGTGATCGAGCGCGTCATCCCCGATGACCTCTACGACGCGCGCAAGCTGCACAAGAACTTCCTGGTCAATCCGACGGGCCGATTCGTGATCGGTGGCCCGATGGGCGACTGCGGCCTCACCGGCCGCAAGATCATCGTCGACACATACGGCGGCATGGCCCGTCACGGCGGCGGCGCGTTCTCCGGCAAGGATCCCTCCAAGGTCGACCGTTCCGCTGCCTACGCCGCTCGGTACGTGGCCAAGAACGTCGTCGCCGCAGGGCTCGCGGACCGTTGCGAGATCCAGGTCGCGTACGCAATCGGCGTCGCCCATCCGGTTTCGTTGATGGCCGAGACGTTCGGTACCGAAAAGATCGAACGCACCCGGATCCTCGAACTGATCGAGGAGAACTTCGACCTGCGCCCCGGGGCGTTCCGCCAGTACCTGCGGCTACACCGGCCGATCTTCCAGAAGACCGCGGCCTACGGTCACTTCGGCCGCGACGACCACGACTTCACCTGGGAGCGGACCGACAAGGCCGAAGCGTTGCGCACCGGGGCGGGACTCGGCAGCGCGGTTGAGGCTTAGTCCGACTTAGGCAGGCCCCTCCGCAAACGTCTGTTGGAACCGCTTGCGCGGAGCCGTGGCGTTTGCTTAGAATCGCCACAGTTGTCTCGTCAATCCTGACGCTGGGGCTGGGCTGTCAGTCGGTTTTCGAGCCGGACAGCCTCTTCGAGTTTCACGATCGGCCGATCGGCCTTTGCGCTGAGCGGACCGATCCGACCGGACGCCCCCACTGCGGGCCCCGCGCACGGATCGCGCGGGGTCCCGCGACCCTGTCGGCTCAGACTCCCGGCTGCATGTGGTGAAACTCGTGCAACGCCCGGTCCACCGTGCGCACGATCGCGTGCGGATCGGCGACGCCGCGGAAGGTGAAGTCGAACTCGGCGCTGCCGGCCGTGTCGAAGTCCACCGAGCCGACCCCGAGGATGCGTTGGAACAACGACTGCCGGGAGTTGACGTTCTGGACCCGCTCGAGCCGGGTCTCGTGCATCTCCCGTGACAACAAGCCGGTGTGGATCGTCAGCCGCCGGTTGGTGATCGTGTAGGTGGTCTGGATGCGCCTGAGCGTGCCCACGACGAGGCATGCGACGAACACGACGAGCACGACCGTCGTCACCCAGCCGACACTCACCGATCGCGAGGAGAGTCGCGTGACGAGGCCCGCGATCGCGCCGGCGATCACAGCGATGAACACGCCCTTCACGTAGAACCCGAACAGCGCTCGCCACGACGGGTGACCGTGAAAGAAGACTTCCTCGCCCGGTTCAGAATCCACCCATTGAGCCTAACGAGCGCCGCCCTGGCTGACCTCGCCAGGCGCCTGTGGAGCACTCAGATGCCGAGAATCCAACCGGCCAGAGCGATCGCGACGAGACCCATCGCGGCCAGCGACACCAGGCCGGCGAGTGGCCCCGGTTCGATCATCACCGGGCCTTCGCGCTGGAACAGCGCAAACGCCGCGACCACCGGGCTGCCGACGATCACGCAACCCCATGCCCAATCCTGCCGGTCGACTTTGACCGCGGCGACCGCGCCCAGGGCCCGGGCGCAGCCGTCCAGGAGGAGCCCGAGGGCCAATACGAGTTGGCCGGAGCTCAGCGCCGCATCCGCGACCGCTACATAGACCTCGAAGGCGACCGCGGCGGCGACGGCGAGCCCGAGCAGCAGGCTAGGTGGCTTCAGGACCGCGGCCTCCGTGACGGAGCCGTCACGGCCCGTAGGCGCCGTACGCGACCGTCTGGGCGCCGAGGCTCGCGAAGGCGCGGAAGTCGATGACCACGTGTCGCCCGCCTCCGCCCGGCGCGCGGCGAGCAACCGCGCGGCGCGCTCCACGGCGGCCGCCTGAGAGCCGGGCTGCGGCGCGGGCGTCGCGGCGGGCGCCGACACAGGCCGCACGAGCGACGCGACGGCGCTCGCCACCGGGCGCACGCGCTCGTCGTTCTCCGTTTCCACCGAGGCCCGCGCCGGTGCCGGATCCGGGCCGAGCGCCGCGATCCGCACTTCGAGCAGGTCTCGGGCCTGCGTCCGATCGGCCGGCAGTTCCCGGACCGTGACCGGGAGCAGCCGTAGACCGTGAGCCGGGATCAACTCCTCGTAGAGCAGCCGGTGCGGAGAAGACTCCAGCTCGCAGACGACCACCAGCCGCTTCCCCGGGTAGTACGCGCTGACGGGGAGCCACTCCCCGGGCCCCGCGTCCGGCGCCTGTAGCCACGAGAACCGGTGATCACGGCGCCCGATCTCCCCGAGCAGGCCGTCGCAAACAGCCAGGACTGCGGGCACCGAGAGACCGGGCGGTGATCCGTTGCCGGCTGGGTCAGGCACGGCTGTCGGCGGTCATCCTGACCGCACTTTACCCTCACGAAGCCCGATGGACGTCAACACTCCGTGAGCCAACCAGCGAGGATCGCGCGCGTAGAACCGCTGACCCGGACGCGCGCCGTACGGGGCCCATTCGACTATCGGCTGCGATCGGATCAGGGCGGTGTGGAGGTCGGTTCGCTGCTGCGCGTGCCCTTCGGCCGTCGCCGCACGCTCGGCGTAGTGCTCGAGCTCGCCGACCGCTCGGAGCTCGAACCGAACCGGCTCGCCGAGCCCGACGCGATCCTCCCGTCGCCGGTCCCGGCTGACCTGGTCCGGCTGTCCCAGTGGATGGCGGATGAGTACTGCTCGACCACGGGCCGCGCGCTCGCGCTCGTGCTGGCGCCGGGGGCGGCCGATGGGGTCACGCCGCGGGAGGTGCTCGTGGCCGCGATCACGGGTCCGGGCCGTGCCGCACTCGCGGGGGAGGCCACGCTGACGGCTCGCCAGCACGAGATGTTGCTCGCGCTCGAGCAGGGCGGGGAGGCGGTTGCGGCCGAACTCGGAACTGCGGGCCTTCGCCGGCTGGAGGCTCGGGGCTTGGTCGCGTTGCGCAAGAGCTCGCGCCGGCGAGTGCCCGCCCGCCACAGCGTCGCCAGCGTGAGCGCAGTCGCGCCGCCGCTCACCAACGAGCAGGATGGCGCGCTCGCGCGCGTGCTCGAGGCGCTGACCGCCCGCCGTGGGCCGGCCAACGGGGGGCGATTCCTGCTCCACGGCGTGACCGGATCGGGCAAGACGGAGGTCTATCTGCAGGCCGTGCACGCGACCCTCGGGGCCGGCCGCAGCGCGATCGTGCTCGTTCCCGAGATCGCGCTCACGCCGCAGACCGTCGAGCGCTTCCAGGCCCGCTTCGGCGACGTGGTCGCCGTGATGCACTCGGCCCTGGGTCAGGGCGAGCGCTACGACGAGTGGCAGCGGCTCCGGCGCGGGGAGGCCAGAGTGTGCGTCGGCCCCCGATCGGCGGTGTTCGCGCCGCTGTCGAACATCGGACTGATCGTCGTCGACGAGGAGCACGAAAGCTCCTACAAGCACGAGGGCGACCCCCGCTACGACGCGCGCGCAGTGGCTGAGCGTCGAGCCGAGGACCACGGCGCGGTCCTGCTCCTCGGCAGCGCCACGCCGCGGCCCGAATCCGCGCTGTCGGTTCCGAGGCTGCGGCTGCACAACCGCGTCGATCGGCGCCCGCTTCCCCACGTGGAGATCCTCGACATGCGAGGGCTGCACCATCCGCTCCATCCGCAGACCCGGATGGCCCTCGCCGACCTCAGGCGCGCCGGCGGCAAGGCGATCGTGCTGCTCAACCGCCGTGGGTGGTCGAACTTCCTTTCCTGCCGGTCGTGCGGCTCGGTGTGGATGTGTCCGAACTGCGAGGTCGCGCTCGTCCTGCACCGGAGCGGACACTTCGTGGCCTGCCATCACTGCGGCCACCGGGAGGCCGTCCCGACCCGCTGCGGCGCCTGTGCTTCGGTGGCGGTCGCCCGCCACGGCGCCGGGACCGAGCGCATCGAGCACGATCTGGCGGCCGCGCTCGGCGACGCCGACTTTCCGGTCCTACGGCTCGATGCGGACTCCTCCGGCCTCGCTGCCCGTGCCCGGACGCTCGCGCGGTTCGGCTCGGCGCCGGCGGGGCTGCTGGTCGGCACCCAGATGGTGGCCAAGGGCCACGACTTCCCTGACGTCGCCCTCGGGATCGTCCTGGATGCCGACCAGACCCTTCGCTTCCCGGATTTCCGCGCCGAGGAGCGGACGTTCGCGCTCGTCACGCAACTCGCCGGGAGGGCGGGGCGGTCGGCCCTGCCGGGCCGGGTGCTCGTGCAGACACTGGCTCCCGAGGCCCACTCGATCGCGTTCGCCTCGCGCCACGACGCCGATGGGTTCCTCGCGGACGAGCTGGTCCGGCGCCGTGCGCTCTCCTACCCGCCGTTCGCGTCGCTGATCAGGATCGTCTGCGCCGCCGAGGATGCCGCCGACGCCAGTGCCGTCGCCGGGTCGCTGCGTGATCTGATCGACCCCCCCGGCGCGACGGTGCTCGGCCCCGCGCCACTGTTTCGCCTGCGCGGGCGGGCCCGTAGCCAGATCGTGATCAAGGCGACGGAGCGCGCGGCCGCGATCCGGGCGGCCGGGGAGGCGGTGGACTCGGTGGCGCGGGTGGCGTCGAGGCGTGGCGTGAGCGTCAGCGTCGACGTCGATCCCCAGTGAATGTGTTGTGTGCCGGCTCGGTGGCTGTCGACTCTTGGCCGCCCCTGCGGGCGGTCGGCTCGGTAAAGGCGGCAGGGGGAGGGAGGGTGAGGGCTTCGGCGGGTCGCCTGAGCCCGTGGCCGACCCGCTCGGGCGACCAGACCCCCGACTTTGTGCCGAGAGTGTCACGGGAAACCTGGATAGCACGACAACCTCGCCGCCACATCCGAGCCCTGTCGTATTCCGCATGCTCTTCATGCATAGCTCGACAGGCCTCGCCATCCGGCGCAAGCTTGGCGTGCTATGCAGGTTCCGGACCGCACATGACGGCGCCCGCCCCCTTCCCCTTCCCCTTCCGCTTCCCCTTCTCAGCCCCAGCGCCGTTTACCGGGCCGCCCGCCAATCAACGCTGCCGCGAGTCGACAGACCCCAGAGCAAACAACCGCCACCGCCACTCAAACGCCCGACACCCCGCGCCGATACACGCCACCGAACGCCCTCCTAGACTGAGAGTGTGGCCGAACAGCTGACAGAAGACGTCGATCCCGAGATCGAGCACGAGGAGGACGAGGAGCCCCAGCTCGATCCCGTCCTCGCTGCGCGGCGCGACGCGGCGCTCGCTCACGTGCGCAAGTTCGGCGATCCCGTCCTCAAAACGAAGGCACGCACGATCGAGCGGTTCGATGACGCGCTCCGGGACGAAATCGAGCGGATGGGTGAGCTGATGAACGACGCCGTGGGGGTGGGCCTCGCCGCGACGCAGCTAGGCGTCCTGCACCGGTTGCTCGTGTACCGGGTCCAGCCGGACGCGCCCGTCAACGCGCTCATCAACCCGGAGATCGAGTGGCGCGGCAGCGAGGAGGAGATCGCGGAGGAAGGATGTCTGAGTCTTCCGGCGGTGCTCGTCGAGGTCGAGCGACCGGTCCACGTCCGGGTGCGTGCCCTGGACGAGCATGGCGAGCCGATCGTGATCGAGGCGTCCGGCCTGGAAGCGCGGGTGATCCAGCACGAGGTCGATCACCTCGACGGCGTGCTGATCCTCGATCGCACCACGCGCGAGCAGCGCAAGGAGGCGCTGCGGGTGCTGCGCGAGGCTCAGCGGGCAGCCTGACGGCCGTCGCGTGCGGACGGTCTTCCTCGGCACCTCGGAGTTCGCCGCTGCTGTCCTGAGGCGACTGGCCGACTCGCCCCACCGGCCGGCGCTCGTTCTCACCCGTCCGGACCGGCCTCGGGGCCGCGGCCGTAGGGTGACGCCACCGCCTGTGGCCGAGGCCGCCCGGGAGCTGGAGATCGATCTCCAACAGCCGGAGTCGGTCAACGACGAGCGGTCGCGGGCGCTGATCACGGCGGCGAGCCCGGAGGCGGTCTGCGTGTGCGCGTTCGGAGCCTTGATCAAGGAACCCCTGCTCTCCGAGCACTGGATGATCAACGTGCACCCGTCGCTGCTGCCGCGGTGGCGAGGTGCGGCTCCGGTCGAGCGGGCGATCATGGCCGGCGATGAGCGAACCGGGGTCTCGATCATGGAGGTGACCGCCGGTCTCGACAGCGGGCCGGTGTGCGCGCAGCGGAGCGAACCGATCGAGCCGCCGGATACCTACGGGACGCTGGCCGAGCGGCTGCAGCTGATCGGCGGGGACCTGCTGGTCGGGACGCTCGACGTGCGCCCGCCTTGCCTGGAGCAGGACGACGCCCTGGCGACGTACGCCGAGAAGATCACGGCCGAGGACCGGGAGCTCGACCCCGCCCGATCGGCCATGGAGCTCGAGCGCGTCGTGCGCGCCCTCACCCCTCACGTCGGCGCCCACGTCAGGCTGGGGGACGGAACGTCGCTCGGAGTCAGCGAGGCTCGCGCGCTCCGCGGCGAGGGCCCGCCCGTGGGAGTCGTCTCGTTCGACGGGCTCCGCCCCGTGCTCGGGTGTGTGGAGGGTTTGCTCGAGCTGGTGACGGTTAAGCCGCCGGGGCGACGGCCGATGAGCGGCGAGGACTACCTCCGTGGCCGCCGGCGCTGAGCGAAGGACAGCGGCCATCCGGGGCGCGCGCGTATCCCCGGCTCGCAACTGCGCGTTCGCCGTGATTCGCAGGGTCTTCGAACAGGGCGCGTTCGCCGACCGGGCGCTTCAGTCCGAGGCCAGTGGGCTGGGGCCGCGCGACCGAGCGTTGGCGACCGCTCTCGCCTACGGGACGGTCCAGCGCCAGGGGACGCTCGACTACGTCGCCTCGAAGCTCACCTCGGGTCCGCTCGAGCGGCTCGACCCGCCGGTCCTCGCCGCCCTAAGGCTCGGGCTCTTCCAGCTGCTGTTCCTCGACGGCGTCGCCGAGCACGCGGCCGTCAACGAGAGCGTCGAGCTCGCCAAGGCGCAGCAACGAGGCGGCGCGACGCTCGTCAATGCCGTCCTTCGCCGGGCCGCGCGCGAAGGGCAGGCTCGGCTCGACGAGCTTGATGACCGCACCGCCGCGCACGCCGCGATCCTCCACTCGATCCCGCCTTGGTTGGCCGAGCGCTGGTGGCGGGAGCTCGGCATGGATCGCGCGAGGTCGCTGATGCGCCGGGCCAACGAGCCGGCCGAATCCGCGCTGCGCGCCAACACACTTCTGACGACGCGCGATGAGGCCCGGGCGCGGCTGGGGGTCGCTGCACGACCGGCGCCGGGCCTCCCCGAGGGCCTCGTGCTCGACGGTCCGTTCGACGTGCGCTCCTCAGAGCTGTTCGAGCAGGGGCTGATCACGCCGCAATCTCGCGGTTCGATGCTCGTGGCTCGCGTGGTGGCGCCCGAGCCCGGAGCGCGCGTGCTGGACCTTTGTGCCGCGCCCGGCGGCAAGACCACGCATCTCGCGGCGCTGATGGGCGATCAGGGCGAGATCGTCGCGGTCGAGCGTCACCCGGGCCGGGCCGCGGCGCTGGAGCGTACGTGCGCGCGCACACACGCTCGCTCGGTCCGCGTGGAGGTCGGGGACGCGGCCGCCGCCCGCAACGACGGCCAGTATGACCGCGTCCTGGTCGATCCGCCGTGCAGCGGTTTGGGCACGCTCCAGTCACGCCCGGATCTGCGCTGGCGGGCCAGCCCCGAGTCGATCGCCGAGTTGGCGTCGCTTCAAGGCAGGATGCTGGCCGCCGCGGGCGCCGCCACCGCCGTCGGCGGGACCCTCGTCTACTCGGTTTGCACGATCTCGCTCCAGGAGAGTGGCGAGGTGCTCAGGCGTTTTCTCGATGAACATCCGGAGTTCGTCGCCGACGACCTGCAGCGCGAATACCCCGAGTGGGGGCACCCGGACTGCCCCTCCTATCTCCAGCTCTTCCCGGACCGCGATGGGACGGACGGCTTCTTCATCGCGCGACTGCGTCGGTCAGGTGACTAGGAAGCGTCGGGCTCCCCGTTAACCTACGAAGCTCGTGAGCGATCCCACCGTCAAGCTGGGGCCTGAGTGCCCTGGATGCGGCGAGCCGTGGCTGCGGCCGACGGCGGTGCCCGGCCGGTACCGGTGCGTCTATTGCCTGCAGCGCTACGAACTGGTGTCGGTATGCCCGAACTGTGGTGAGCACTCGACGATTGTGCGGATGTCGAGCACGGCGATCGTTGCCTGCAACCACTGTCAGGGCAGCATGCTGAGGGCGGTGTAGTTGACCGGCCGGGACGCGGCTCGCCTGCGCGAGCTGCGGATCGCGCCCTCGATTCTCTCCGCGGACTTCTCGCGCCTCGGCTCGCAGGTCGAAGAGGTGATGGCGGCGGGCGCCAGGGTGATCCATTGCGATGTCATGGACGGGCACTTCGTCCCGCCGATCACGTTCGGGTCGCTGGTCGTCGGCGCGCTCGCCGATCTCATCCACGACGCCGGCGGGATCATCGACGTTCATCTGATGATCGAGCGGCCCGAGCGCTACGTGGACGAGTTCGTTCGCGCCGGCGCCGACAACGTCACCTTCCACTTCGAGGCGACGCCGCACGTGAACTACACGCTGGCGGCGATCCGCGACGCGGGCGCCACCGCCGGCGCCGCGATCTGTCCGGCGACCCCGGCGGACTCGCTCGTCGAGGTGGCATCCGACGATCTCGACCTGGCTCTGTGCATGAGCGTCAATCCCGGCTGGGGCGGCCAGGAGTTCATCCCGGCGTCGCTCGACAAGCTGGCCCGGATGCGTCGGGCGCTGCCCGCCCACGTCGCGCTGGAGGTCGACGGCGGCATCCACCAAGCCACGGCGGCGCCGGCCAGGGAGGCTGGAGCGAACCTGCTGGTCACCGGTTCCGGGGTGTTTGGTTCGGCCGACCCGGCGGCCGCCTACGCGGCGATTGCCGCGGCCGCCGGCGTGAGCTGATCGGATCGCTTACCGCTTTCGTTATGGGGTAGGGTGAAGATCGTGCTCTGTGGGAAGAGGTGTCTGGCAATCGGTGTGCTCGTCGTCGCCATCGCGGTGGCCGGTTGTGGCGGATCGAGCTCGTCGTCGTCGTCATCGTCGAAGGTGAGCGCCGACAACTACGTGAAGTCGGTGTGCTCGGTGATCGGCCCGTTCGAGAAGAGCGTGCAGAACCGCAGCAACCAGCTCAATCTCGCGTCGATCACGAGCGCCGCCCAGGGCAAGACCGCGCTCCAGAACTTCCTGAACGCGGTCGCCGGGGACACGAGCAAGGCGGTCACACAGCTGAAGGCCGCGGGCGTCCCCGATGTGAGCAATGGCAAGACGATCTCGACCGGGATCGTGAGCGCATTCGCCCAGGTGAAGTCCGAGCTCTCGGCCGCCGCTAGCCGGGCCGGATCGCTGCCGACCGCGAGCCCGCAGGCGTTCAAGACGGCGGCCGCGGCGCTGGGGAGCGGCGTCCAGACGTCGATGAGCCGCATCGGCACGAGCCTCGGCTCTCTGAAGAGTCCCTCGCTCGAGGCGGCCGCGGCCAAGGAGCCCGCCTGTAAGAGCCTGGCGTCGAGCTGACGCCTATTAGGGGCTCTGCCTCGAGGGTCGTGAGCGAGTAGCGCTGTGTATCGCCGGGTGGCGGGCGTGGCGCGTCAGCACACGCCTCAAGAACTTCCGAATAACCCTGAAATACAAGGTCATTCGGAAGTTCTTCTCACCAGGGCAACCGACCCCTCCGCCACCGCCACCTCCGCCCCGCCCGCCGCAGCCGCCGGCCCTCGCCGGTACACGAGCGTCAGCAGGCCGCACAGGATCAGCGTCGCGAGGAAGTAGCCGACCTCGACCCGGGTGACCTCGTTCGAGATCGTCGGGGCGGCCACGAACGCGACGAACAGCGCCGCCGCGGTGAGCCAGCAGATCGCCGCGATCCGGGCCCGGTTGCGCGCCAGCGCGGCCTGATTGAGCGTGCCCGAGATGAGGTGCAGGCCCATTCCCAGCCCGACCACCGCGAGGCCGAAGCGGCCGTAGTGAAAGCCCTTGTCGCCGAGGAGCGCGGTCATCACCGGCGGGCCGATCAGCAGCAGTCCGAGTGCGACCGCGCCGGCGAAGGCCGCGATCACCCGGATCGTCAGCCGGATCGCCCGGTGAAACTCCTCCGGGCTCTCGCGCGCCTCCAACCCGGCCAGGTGCGGCAGGATCGACGTCTGGATCGCCTGGAACAGCTGCAGCGGCGCCCGCACGATCAGCAGCACGTTGAACACGAATCCGGCGAGCGCCGCACCCGACTGGTGGTTGACGATCAGCACCGACGCGTTCATCAGCGTCTGCTCGGCGAGCATGATTCCGACGACCGCGATCGCGAATCCGGCGCCGTGCTTCAGCGAGAGGTCCTGCGAGAGCTCCTCGACGGCCGCGTGCGCGGGGCCCTCACGGGCCGCGTCCGCGGCGGGGAGGCCTGCGGGCGCCACGTGCTTGACTCGCGAGAACGCGAACGGGATGACCGAGAGCGATACAAACGGCGCGACCGCCATGCCGAGCGCTACGGCCGTCTCGCCGGAGGCGATTCCGATCGCGACCGCGAACGCGAACGCGAACCGCGAAGTCGATTCCAGGAAGACGAGCCCGCCGTAGAGGGCGAACCGCTGGTGGCCGGCGAGCCAGCCGCGCGCGAAATAGCTCGCGGCGTAGGCGAGCACCCCGACCACGAGGATCCAGTAGAGCGCACTGGATCCGCCGAACAGGCGCTGCACGATCTGATCGCGAAGTGCTAGGGCCGCGGCCAGGAACAGCAGCGCGAAGCTCAGCTGGATCAGCGCGGGGATCCGCAGCGAGTGGCCGTGGAGGCCGCGCGCCCGGCGATCGGCGATCGTGCGCGAGAGCAACTGCTCGATCGGCCGATAGATCACCGAGAGGATCACGAACATAACCGCCCAGCACAGCGACACCTGTCCGTACTCCTTGGGGTCGAGTACGTGGCTGGCCGTCGCCAGGTAGGCGAACGTGAAGATCCCGGTGGAGGCGATCCCGATCGACAGGATCCGCGCGCCGGACGCGTACGAGGGGGTAGCGAGCTGGGCGACCCCGGGCGACGGGCGATCCGGACCCTCCCCGCCACCACGAGGGTCCCGCACCGTCTCGGCGGGACCGGCCATTACCGGACGGCTACCAGCACCATGGTCCAGGGGAACGGGGAGCGGGCCTCGAGCACGTCACCGTGGCGTTCGAGCAGGCGCAGGAACCCCCGTCTGGACCAGTGGTTGACGTGGCCCGGGGTATTGCCGAGCTCGCGAACGTACGCGCCCCGCCCGACATTCAGCGCCCGCCACAACGGCTCCCGTGGCACCGAGACGAGCAGGTGGCGGCCGGCGACCCGCGCCATCTCGGACAGCGTGCGCTCGGGATCCGGCACGTGTTCGAGCACTTCGGTCGCTGCCGCCAGGTCGAACTCGCCGTCGTCGAACGGGAGGCTCTCGGCCGTCATCGCCCGGAACTCGAGGTTGGGACGGGGCCGCAGAGCCCATTCGCGCCGGAGCTTTGCGTCCTCGAGGTCGATTCCGACGACCCGGCCCGTGCCGAGTTGTTCGGCCCACCTCGCGGTCAACACGCCCTCGCCGCAGCCGACGTCGAGCACGGAGCTGGGGGCGGCTCGCGCGAACAGCTCCTCGAGCGTGGTCTCGAAGCCCGCCATGAGCCGGCGGACAACCGGGTTCGTCGACCCGTACTTGTCGTAGGTGTTGCCGGTGGGGACGGCGGCGTCCGTCGCGCTCATACCTCGAGAGCCTCGCGATCTTCGCCGGCGCCGGGCGTTGTGCCTGCGGTGGATGCGCGCCGTACTCGTGGAGCGCCTGGCTCGTAGTGCGATGGCTCAACGCCGAGCTGGAGCTCGATTCGCCGCACGCGTTCGAAGGTCCGCTGTGAGAGCGTTCGCTGCGCCGCTAGCAGATCGCCGATCACCCCGAGCGCCGCGAGCAGCATCGCCGCGATGAACAGCACCGCGCCTGCGATCAGCGACTGCACGTGCCCTGTCGCGTTGTGGGGGCTCTCGACGAAGTAGACGATGAAGCGGATGAACACGGCGAGGGCGAGGACGCCCATCACGAGGGCACCGCCCCAGAACACCTTCAGCGGCTCGTATTGGGAGTAGATCCTGAAGATCGACAGGGCGTTGCGGCGCACGTATGCGGCCGTCGACGGAAACAGCCGCGACTCCCGCGTCTTCGGATTCGTGCGCACGGGCACGTGGTCGACGGCGACCAGCAGCTTGCCGGCCTGGATGATCGTCTCGAGCGTGTACGTGAACTTCGACACGGCCTGCACCTGCAGCGCCGCCTCGCGGTTGTAGGCGCGGAATCCGGAGGTGGTATCGGGGATCTCGGTCTCGGACGCGTGCCGCACGACCCACGACCCGAGCCGCTGGAGCATCTTCTTGGGCGCCGAGAAGTGCTCGACCTGCTCGACCTGGCGGTCCCCGACGACCATGTCGGCCTCGCCGCGCAGGATCGGGCCGACGAGCTTGGGGACGTCCGCGCCCTCGTACTGGTTGTCGGCGTCCGTGTTGACGATCACGTCCGCGCCGAGCTTCAGGCCGGCGTCGAGGCCCGCCTGGAACGCTGCGGCGAGGCCCTTATTGTTCGTCAACTTGACGATGTGATCGACGCCGAGCTCGCGCGCGACGTCGATCGTACGATCGGTCGAGCCATCATCGATGACCAGAAGTTCAACGACGTCAAAGCCGGGTACCTGGCGGGGGAGCCCGCTGACCGTCAACGGCAACTGGCTCTCCTCGTTGAAGCACGGGATCTGGATGATGAGCTTCATTGGCCTTGACGCGAACGGTACCGAGGTCTGCCCGGTCCCGACACTGGTGGGAAAGGCTGTGCGCAGCAGTCCGTCGTCCCGGCCGCGATACTCATCCAGCTGAACATGGATGCGCTCACGCTCACCCGCCCCAGCGAGGCTGGGGCGCCGACCGAAGGGCCGCCGGGCCCGTTCGACGACCGCCCCCAAAAGCGGACGCGCCGACGGATCGGCTCCCTCCATCGCTCCGCGCTCGGGCTGCTGCTGGTCGTCACGTTCCTGCTGCGCCTGTGGGGCATCAAGCAGGGCCTCCCGTACAGCTACAACAGCGATGAGGCGACGCATTTCGTCCCGCGTGCGGTGGCGTTCTTCTCACACGACCTGAACCCACACTACTTTCTGAACCCGCCGGCGTACTCCTACCTGCTCCACATCGTGTTCGAGCTGTGGTTCGGGAGCGCCGACGCGGTGATGCGCGCATACGCGAGCGATCCGACGAGCGTGTTCGTGATCGCCCGCGTGGTCGCCGCGGTGCTCGGGACGATCGCGGTGTGGCTCACCTATCTGGCCGCGGGGAGGTTCTTCAACAGGACGGTCGGCCTCCTCGCCGCGGCGATCTTCGGTCTCGCGTTCCTGCCGATCTTCTACAGCCATCTCGCGCTCAACGACGTCCCGACGCTGGCGCCGGTGGCGCTGTCGCTGTACGGGATCGCGGGCGTGTTCCGGCGGGGGCGCCGCCGCGACTACGCGATCGCGGGGATCGGCATCGGTCTCGCCTCGGCGACGAAGTACACCGGCGGGATCACGCTGGTGTGCCTGCTCGGAGCGTTCGTGTCCGACGCTGCCGGTCAGTCGTTCTGGTCCTCGACGCGAAGGCTCGTGCTCGCGCTGGTGCTGGCCCTCGGCGCGTTCCTGCTGGCCAACCCCTACGCGGTGCTCGACTTCTCGGCGTTCCAGGCCGGCGTCTCGCAACAGGCGTCGCTCGCCGCCGGGGTGGATCCCGCGAAGCTCGGCTCCAGCGGCAGCGGGATCGCCTACTACCTGTGGACATTCTCATGGGGGCTCGGGTGGGGTCCGACGCTGGCTGCGATCGGGGGCGCGGCCCTGCTGCTCGCCCGGCGGCGACTCGCGATGGCCCTCGTGCTGCTGCCGGCGCCAATCGCGTTCATCATCTTCATGGGAGATCAGCAGCGGTTCTTCGGGCGGTGGCTGATGCCGATCTTCCCGATCGTGGCTGTGCTCGCCGCATACGGCACGGTGGAGCTGGTTCGCTGGCTGGCGCGCACCATCCGGCTCCCGGTCGTGATCGGTGGCGCAGTCGCCGTGGTTCTGCTGCTGGGCCAGAGCGTCGTCGCGGACGTGCACAACGATGCAGTGCTCTCGCGTCCCGACACTCGCAACCTCACCCGAGCGTGGATGGTCCGCAACATTCCAGCGGGGTCGAAGGTGGTGATCGAGCCCGTCGTGCCCGACAACTGGGCGTCCGACGTCGGCACCTCGCTCGCATCGACGCCGACGGGCGACCGGTGGTACCGGTTTGCCACATGGATGACGGATCTCGGCCCGAGCGGCCAGCTGCTGCCCGACGGCGAACGCCGCTACGTCGTCGTCGACCAGTACGAGCGGACACTGCGCCCCGAGCTGTTGGACGAGTACGTCGCGAAAGGGTACTGCTGGGTGGTCGAGGGTTCCCTCCAGGCGGGCCGTGCCTTCGCCGATCCCGCGTCTGCTCCGAACGCTGTCCGCTACTACGCGGCGCTCGCCGACAGGGCTCGTCTCGTGTATCACGTCAGCCCGTTTTCAAAAGGATCGCACCCGATCCCCTTCAGCTTCGATTGGTCGATCGACTACTACCCACGCCAGTACCACCTCCCGGGTCCCGAGATGAGCGTATATCGGCTGACTGGGGGTAAGTGCGGCTGAAACAGGCCGCCCTCAGAGCCGTCCTATGCTCTAACTGGTTTCCATGCAGATCAAGACAGACACGGATCGTCGCCATCTGGCACGAGCGATCGAGCTTGCCGAGCAGGGCCGGGGAAGGGTCAGCCCGAATCCCATGGTCGGCGCGGTCATCGGACGCGAGGGCGAGGTACTCGCCGAGGGCTTCCACCGCGCCGTCGGATCTCCCCATGCCGAGGTCGAGGCGATCGAAGCGGCCGGGGATCAGGACCTGACGGGCGCGACGCTCTACGTCTCGCTCGAGCCGTGCTGTCACCACGGCCGGACTCCGCCGTGCACCGAAGCGATCCGCGCCGCCGGCATCGGCCGGGTGGTGGTCGCCTCCGACGACCCCAGCCTCCACGCCGCCGGACGCGGCCTGGGGATCCTCAGGGACGAGGGCGTCGACGTCTTGCTGGCCAGCGGCGATCTCGCGTCACGTGCCCGACTGCTGAACCAACCATTTCGCAAGTGGGCTCGGACGGGGAGGCCATGGGTCCTGTTCAAGTCAGCGATGACGCTCGACGGCAAGGTCGCCACGCGCGGCGGAGACTCGAAGTGGATCAGCGGCGAGCAGAGCCGGTTGCGCGCGCACCACTGGCGCGCGGAATGCGACGCGGTTGCGGTCGGGATCGGCACTGCGCTGGCCGATGATCCGCAGCTGACCGCTCGTGTCGATGGGGTGCAGCGCCAACCGCGACGGATCGTGTTCGACTCGCTCGCACGCCTTCCCCTGAGCTCCAAGCTCGTTCGCGACGCGCGCCGCATCCCGCTGACCGTGGTCGTCTCGCGGGCGGCCCAGCGGGCGGCCACCGACGCGCTCGAGGCACACGGGGCGGAGGTGATCGTCGCAACAGGAGAGAACGAGCCCGCGCGCGTTCGCTCGGCCCTCGACCAGCTCGGCGCGAACGAGATCGGCTCGATCCTCCTCGAGGGCGGGCCGCACCTCGCCGGCGCGTTCCTCGACGCCGGTGAGGTCGATGAGATCCGCCTGTTCCTGGCCCCGATGATCCTCGGCGGGCGGCGCGCTCGGGATCCACTAGAAGGCGAGGGCGTCGAGATGATCGCCGACGCGGTCAGGGCGATGACGCTCGACTGCGAGCAGGTGGGGGAGGACCTGCTGATCTCGGCGCGGATGAAGGAGTGGTAGGGGTCACTCGTGTTTACGGGGCTCGTGGAAGATCTGGGGCGGGTGACGGCGTCCGAGAGCTCGGGCGACGGGCTGCGAATCACGATCGAGACGCGCCTGGCCGGCGAGCTGAAGCCTGGTGACTCGGTCGCGGTCAACGGCGTCTGCCTGACCGCCGTCGCCGTGCACGAGCGGTCGTTCGCGGCTGACGTGATGAACGAGACCGTGACGCGAACCTCGTTGAGCGGTGCCCGCCCCGGTGCGGTCGTCAACCTCGAGCTGCCTCTGCGCGTGGGCGACCGTCTGGGCGGCCACATGGTGCAGGGCCACGTCGACGGGCTTGGGACCGTTCGCGACATCCGAGATGACGGGTTCGCCCGCCGGGTCGAGGTCGCCATCCCCGGAGCGCTGCGTCGCTACGTCGTGGAAAAAGGGTCGATCGCCGTCGACGGGATCTCGCTCACCGTCGCGGAGCTCGGTGAGCGATCGTTTACCGTTTCGCTTATACCCGAGACCCTGGAGCGAACGAATCTCGGGACCGCCGAGCTCGGTCGCAATGTGAACTTGGAGGTCGATGTGTTGGCGAAGTACGTCGAAGCGCTGATGGAGGCAAAGGCATGAGCAGCAGTCGCG
Source organism: uncultured Solirubrobacterales bacterium (assembly GCA_963810015.1). Taxonomy (GTDB): domain Bacteria; phylum Actinomycetota; class Thermoleophilia; order Solirubrobacterales; family Solirubrobacteraceae; genus Palsa-465. The sequence continues at coordinate 639,072 of CAWEMC010000013.1, read as the reverse complement.
TCGGAGCTCCATTCGCCACGATCGAAGAAGCGGTCGAGGACATCCGCCAGGGCAAGATGGTCGTCGTCGTCGACGATGAGAACCGCGAGAACGAGGGCGATCTGACGATCGCCGCGCAGTTCGTCACGCCCGAGACGATCAACTTCATGACCAAGGAAGGACGCGGGCTGATCTGCCTGGCACTTACAGCGGAGCGGTGCGACGAGCTCGGCCTGGACCTGATGGCGGCGAAGAACGAGTCCGCGTTCGAGACGGCGTTCACGGTCTCGATCGAGGCACGGGAGGGAGTCACGACCGGGATCTCCGCCCACGACCGCGCGCGGACGATCCAGGTGGCGATCGACCCGCAGACGGCCCCGCGCGAGCTCGTTCAGCCGGGCCACGTCTTCCCGCTGAAGGCGAGGGCCGGGGGCGTCCTCGAACGCGTCGGTCAGACGGAGGCCGCCGTCGACCTCGCACGGATCGCCGGCCTGAACCCGGCCGGGGTGATCTGCGAGATCATGAACGACGACGGCAGCATGGCCCGCGTGTCCGACCTGGCGGTGTACTGCGAGCGCCACGGGCTCCGGATGGTGACGGTCGCCGACCTGGTCGCCTACCGTCGCCGGCACGAGAAGCTCGTCGAGCGGGTCGTCTCGACGAAGCTGCCGACCGCCTTCGGTGACTTCGTGGCGATCGGCTACCGCTCGCTCGTCGACAACAAGCACCACGTGGCGCTGGTCAAGGGCGACGTCGACGGTACCGACGACGTGCTGGTCCGCGTCCACTCGGAGTGCCTCACCGGCGACGTATTCCACTCGTTGCGGTGCGACTGCGGCGAGCAGCTCGAGTCGGCGCTGTCGATGATCGAACTCGAGGGACGAGGCGTGCTGCTGTACCTGAGCCAGGAGGGCCGCGGAATCGGGCTGCTCAACAAGCTCCGCGCCTACCGGCTCCAGGAGGAGGGACTCGACACGGTCGATGCCAATCTCCGCCTCGGGCTTCCCGCCGATCTGCGCGACTACGGGATCGGGGCGCAGATCCTGGTCGATCTCGGCCTGACCTCGATCCGGATCCTGACGAACAACCCCAAGAAGATCTCCGGGCTGGCGGGTTACGGGCTCTCCGTGACCGACCAGCTGCCGATCGAGCACATGCCCAATCAGCACAACGAGGCCTACCTGCGCGCCAAGCGGGAGAAGCTCGGCCACACGCTCCACCACCAGGGGCTCGCGCTCGACGAGGAGATGATCCACAACGAACAGGAACACGACCGCCGGCGCGATGAGTCCTGACTACCGCGTTGCGCTGTGCGTGGCGCGGTTCTACGAGGAGCTCGCCGACAAGCTGGAAACGGGAGCCCGGGCGGCGCTGGCGGAGGCCGGGATCGCGGATGCCGATCGGTTCGACGTGCCGGGAGCGTTCGAGCTGCCGCTGGTGGCGAAGTACGCGGCTGAGTCGGGTCGGTACCAGGCGGTGGTCTGCCTCGGCGCGGTGATCCGCGGCGAGACCGACCATTACGCGTACGTCTGCGGCGAGGCCGCGCGCGGAATCCAGCAGGTCCAGCTCGACACCGGCGTCCCCTGCGGCTTCGGCGTGCTCACCGTCGACTCGATGGAGCAGGCGCTGGATCGGGTGACCGGTGGCGCCAAGCGCGATACCGGGCGTCACGCGGTGGAGGCGGCGCTCGCTGCGCTGGAGGTCAAGCAGGAGCTGTCGGGACGGCGCGGGCCGACCGGCTTTGCCGCTCTCTAGTTGGGGCTCTGCCTCGAGGGGCGGGGGCGGAGCCGGATGACTCGCGCGCGGCCCAATGGGCGAGGCTGGATGCCGAGCGGGCCGCTGGCGCGAGGCTGCGTATCGCCGGTCCGGGCCGCGGCTGCCGTAACTCGGCCCGCGGGCGCTTCGCGCCCGCAGCCGTGGGTTGGCGGATGGCACTGTAAACGGCGCTGAGAAGGGGAGGGAGCGAGGCGCCATCGCGCCCGTCGAGAACCTGCACAGCGCGACAATCCCGCGCCAAACCGCGAGCCCTGTCGAGTTATGCATCATGCATGAGGAGCATGCTCAATACGACAGGGCTCGAGATACGAGCCGGTGTTGTCGTGTTATGCAGCATCTGAGCCGCTGATCAGGCACCGAGCCCCTCTCACCCGCCCCCTTTCCCAGCGCCGTTTACCGAGCCGAAAGCCACACCACAGAGCGCGCCCTGCGCGCCCATTTTCTAACTGAACGGGCCCTGGCCGCCTGAGCCGCGGCCGCCACCGTCGCCATGCCCACGGCCGTGACCGTGTCCAGGTCCGGGGCCGGGTCCAGCGGGCGGACCGGGCGAGCCGGGCGGACCGGGCGAGCCGGGCGGGCCGCCGGCGTTCGCCTGTCGTCCCAGCGCCCGCAGCGCGTCTTGGAGCTCGGCCCTGACGACGCCGGTCTGGTTCGGGATCTGCATCCGCTGCCACAGGACCTCGGCCGCCGCTTTCGGATCGCCGGACAACAGCAGCGCCCGGCCGAGGTCGAACAGCGCGTAGGCGTAGGTCACGCTCGCCGGCGAGACGGTGCTCAAGGCTCGGCGGATGACCGGGATCGCCGCGGCGTATTGGCCGTCCTGGAGGAGCTCGTGGCCCTGCGCCTGGAGCGTGTCGGCCGTGGGCGGTGGAGTCGTCGCGGCCGCCGGACTGGCCTGAACCGTGCTCGTCGTTGTCGTCTTCGGCCGGGTCTGCGGCGCAGCGTGGTGCTTCCTGACGCGGGCGTGCCGGACGGTGGCCGCCGTCCGCGGTCTCGCCGCGTTCAGATTCCGCGCCGGATGGTTCGAAGCGGCGGGGTGCGAGGAGCCGAACAAGCCGCTGTCCGCCGCGGCGACGCCGACGCCCAGAACGGCGGCGGCGAGCGCGGCGATCGCCGCCCCACGGCGGCGGCGATGGCGTGCGGCGGCGGGCCGCTCGTGGATTCGTGGCGGCGGATGAGAGCCGGAGCGCTGACGTGAGGCGACGGCCGCGCGGCCGGTGGGCCTCGAGGCCTGTGAAAGGGCTGCGCCGGGCGCGGCCTCGGTCGTTCTGAGCGCGGCGTCGACCGCCTGCGCGAACTCGCCGGCGCTCGCCCACCGATCCTCGGGGCGCTTCGCCATTCCGCGGACGAGGACGCCGTCGATGGCCGGGGGCAGGGCGGGGTTCAGGCGGCTCGCGGCCGGAGGCTCCTGCTCGATGTGCTGGCGCGCCTGCGCCGCGAAATGCTCGGCGGCGAACGGGCGCCGGCCGACCAGGAGCTCGAACGCGGCGACGGCCAGCGCGTAGCGGTCGCTCGCCTCGGTCGCCGGTCGTCCGAGCACCTGCTCCGGCGCGATGTACGCCGCCGTTCCGAGCATCTGCCCCGTCCCGCTGAACGTGTCCTCGCTGGCCAGCTGGGCGATCCCGAAATCGGCGACGTGGAGAACGCGCTCGCCGTCCAGCAACAGGTTCCCGGGCTTGATGTCGCGGTGGATCACGCCGCGGCCGTGTGCGTAGTCGAGCGCGGCGGCCGCTTGTCGCACCCATTCGACCGCCTCCTCACGGGTCACCGCCCCAACACGGAGCGCGTCGGCGACCGTGCCGCCGGGCAGAAACTCCATCACGATGAACGGCCGGCCAAGCGGTGCGGCGGGGTCGCTCGCCTGACCGATGTCGTAGATCGTCACGACGTGGCGATGACTCGAGAGCCGTGCGGCGGCGCGGGCCTCACGCTTGAACCGTTCCAGCGCGGCCTCGTCGCGCGCGAACCGTTCGGCGATCAGCTTGATCGCCACGCTGCGCCCGAGCATCCGGTCGCGTGCGCACCACACCGAGGCCATGCCCCCCGTGGCGATCGGCCGCCGTATCGCGTAGCGATCGGGGAGTTGCAGGCCTTTGAGCAGCATAAGACGGTCGGAAGTCTCCGGCATCGGAGCCCTCTTACCCATGCCCTTGAATCTAAACCAAGGGGTCGGCCGGAATGAACCAAAACGTGCGGACGGCGCGTTTGAGGGGCGGTTGTGCGGTGAAGCTATACTCGCCCGCCATGCCAAAGGTCTGTCACGTATGCGCGAAGGGCCCATCGTTCGGCCACAGCCGTAGCCGGTCGATGGTCGCCACCAAGCGGCGGTTCGATCCGAACCTCCAGCGCGTACGCATCGACGATGGAGGGACGCCACGCCGGGTATACGTCTGCACTCGGTGCCTGAAGGCCGGCAAGGTCGTCAAGGCCCGGTAGCCGGGTTGGTCACGGCGCCCCTCGCGGTTAGGATCGCAGCTTCCGACCTGTGTCCGACGCGAGCATCGTTCGTTTTCGTGCGGTCGTAGAGGCCGGCCTTGTGGCGCTCGAGTCGCGCCGCGAGGAGGTCAACGACCTCAATGTGTTTCCGGTCGCCGACGGCGACACGGGCGACAACATGGTGCTCACGCTGCGCGCCGTGATGCAGGAGCTCGATCGCCTGTCCAGCGCCTCGGAGGCGCGCACGATCGACGACATCGGCAGGGACGAAATCGTCGCCTCCGTGGCCCGCGCCGCGCTGCTGGGCGCGCGCGGCAACTCGGGCGTGATCCTCTCCCAGCTGATCCGCGGGGCCGCCGAGGAGCTTGCGAGCCGCCCGGGCGAGCTCGTCGACCCGGTGCTGATCGGCGCCGCGCTTGCGCGGGCCGCCGATCAGGCATACGGCTCGGTCCGCGATCCTGCCGAGGGCACGATTCTCACCGTCGTCCGCGAGATGGCACATCGCGTCGCATCCGACCTCGCGCACATGCAGGACGGGCGGCTCGCGCCCGAGGCCGGCGACGACGAGCAGAACGCGGTGATCGCCGAGGTGATCGAGCGGGCCCTCGATGCGGGTCAGGAGTCGGTGAAGCGCGGACCGGAAATGCTGCCCGTGCTGCGCGACGCGGGCGTCGTCGACGCCGGCGGGTACGCGCTGACGGTGCTGCTCGCCGGGATGATCGGGGCCCTGCGGGGAACCTCCCCGCCGCCGCTCGAGCACCACGTCGCGGCGCGCGTAACCCATCCTCAGCATTCCTCAAGCACCTACCGGTATTGCACGAACTTCGCGGTCAGCGGCACCGGCCTCGAGCCGCGCAGCTACGTGGTCGCGCTCGAGCAGCTCGGGGACTCGGTCCTGGTCGTCGGCGACCAGACCACGCTCAAGGTCCACGTCCACACCGACGACCCGAACGCCGCCACAGCCGTCTTCGCCGAGACCGGCATCGTGTCCCATCTCGACGTCGCCGACATGCGCGCGCAGGTCAGGCACCGCGACGAGCGCCTTGCCGCGCCCCCGAAGCCGGACGTATGCGGCGCCCTCGCGGTGACGAGCGGGAACGGAATGCTCTCGTTGTTCCAGAGCCTCGGTGTCCGCGTGCTGGACGGCGGGCCCACGCTGAATCCCTCGACCTACGACATCCTCGCGGCGATCCACGCGGTCCCGGCCGAGGAGGTCGTGGTGTTGCCGAACAGCCCAAACGTCGTGATGGCGGCTGAGCGCGCCGCCGATCTGTCCGAGAAGACGGTCCAGGTGATTCCATCGCGCTCCCAGCAGGCCGGGCTGGCGGCCGCCGTAAGCCTCGATCCCTCCCGCAACGCCCACGAGAACGCGACCGCGATGCTGCGGACGCTCGAGCGCGTGCGCACCGGAGCCGTCGCGCCCGCGGCCCGCGACGATGCGCAGGGGCGATTCCGCGAAGGCGATGCCGTCGGATTCGTCGACGAGCGGATCGTCTCGTGGGGGCAGCCGCGCGACACGCTGCGCGATGTGCTCGAGCGGCTCGCCGAAAACGCCGAGCTGATTACGTGCCTGCGTGGCGCCGAGGCGCCGCTCGACGATCGCACGGTCCAGGCGCTTGCCGCCGGCGAGGTCGAGTTCGAGCTCAGCGAAGGTGGCCAGCAGAGCTATTGGTGGCTGCTCTCGGCGGAGTGAGCCCGCTCGATTGTTGACTGCCTCGGCCCGTGGCGTAGCTTCGCGGTGCTGAAGGGGACGGCGTGGTGCGAGGGGCAGTGCGGGCATGAAGATGAGACGGTGGTCTGTCGATGCGCTGTGTGTGGCGGTCGTTGGCCTGGCCGCGGTGCTCGCGCCGGCGTTCGCGAGCGCAGACGCGAGCACGGTCACGATCGGACCGACGCTGCCGCAGCCAAGCGGTGACAGCTGGGGCTGCAGCCCGCCCGCATGCACATATCTGAACACCGCGTGGCCAGGCGGCTCGCTCGCCCAGGCGAGCTCGAGCGGGACGATCACCAGCTGGTCGGTTCAGAACTTCGATGGCAGCGCGCAGCTCGACATCGTCAAGGCCGATCGGGCTGGACCTCGAGACGTCCGCGTGCGCGCCTGACACCGACTGCCCGCAGATCGGGTTCTGGTCGGGGACGGTCGCCGACCCGTACGAGGCGACCAGCGTGATCTTCGCCCCCTCGCCGGCCCTCAACTCGCCCGCGACTCCGGCCCCACTTCCGGCGGACACGGGCATGCTCTACGACGCCCAGGAGGCGGCGCAGAAAACCGTGTCGATGTCCCTTGGGCCGTCGACGATCACCGCGCCGCACACGGTTGGCAGGCCGCGGATCGCCGCGACCGATACGTCCGACTCTGAGCGGCGCGCTCGTGCCCGGGGAGCACGTCACCGTCACGACCACCGGTCCGGGGCGCGCGGGCGTTGTCACGGACGGCGGCGGCACCTACACGGCGACGATCACGGCTACGCACACGGGGGGGAAGGTCGAGATCGCGGCGACCGACGACTCGGTCAAGCCTTCGATATCCGCGACCACGACACTGAAGACCAAGAAGCCGGCCGCAAAGAAGAAGCACCAGAAAAAGAAAAAGAAGAAGCACAGGCGCAAGAAGAAGCGCAAGGGCAAGAAGTCCTGACGCAGCCCGAGGGCGAGGCTAGGCCCCTCACGCGACCGGTTCCCGAGTCATCATCCGTCGCGATCCATGACTGCGACTGCCTTCGCTAGTTCCCGCCCGCTCGACGACGAGGAGCTCCAGAGCGCGCCGATCTCCTACCCGCGCCCGTCCCGCCTCGGCAAGTCGCTGAGCCTCGACGGCCCGAAAGCCGAGCACGCGGCCGATGTCCTTGGCCTGCACACGGTCGGCGACCTGCTCGAGCATCTGCCGCGGGATCAACGCGAGGCGCGCGCGGTGGCGCAGCTCGTCGCCGGTGAGAGCGCGACCGTGGTCGTGCAGGTCAGGGCGATCTCGTCGCGGCCGGTGCGGCGCCGCGGCATGCGTCCGCTGGTTGAGGCCACCGTCGCGGACGACACCGGGACGATGAAGGCGACGTTCTTCAACCAGCCCTGGCTCGTGCAGAAGTACCCGGCGGGGACGCGGCTCGTCCTCCACGGCAAGTTCGAGGCGCGTAACCGCTTCCGGGTCCAGGGCCACGCGCGAACCTCCGAAGCCGCCACCGGAACCGACGCCGTCGCGCACTACCCCGCCACCGACGGCCTCTCGTCGACCCAGATCCTCGCCCTCGTCCGCAAGCACGCCGGGGCGGTCAGGGATTCGGTCGAGCCGCTCCCGGCGCCCCTCCGGGTGCGCGAGCGCCTTGCAGACCGCGGTGGCGCGCTCAGCGCCGCCCATTTTCCACGCGACCAGGGCGATCAGGAGCTCGGCCGCCGCCGGCTCGCCTTTGAAGAGCTGCTCCTCGCCCAGCTCGCGCTCCTGCGTCGGCGCCGGCTGCGTCATGGCGAGGCGGTCGCGCCTGCGCTCGACGGCGAGCTGGAACTAACCGCGCGATGGCTAGCCGATTTGCTGCCGTTTCCGCTCACGGGCGACCAGCAGCACGCGCTGAAGGCCGTCGATGCCGACCTCGCGCAGGAGCGCCCGATGCAGCGGCTGCTGATGGGAGAGGTCGGATCGGGCAAGACCGTGGTGGCCCTGTACACGCTGCTGAGGGCTATCGAGCAGGGCTTCCAGGGCGCGCTGATGGCCCCGACGGAGACCCTCGCCGAACAGCACTTCGCGACGATTCAGACGCTTCTGCCCGGGGAGCTCGTGCCCGTTGGGCTGCTCACGGGTTCGACACCCGCGCGCCGGCGGACGGACCTGCTCTCGAAGCTCGCGACCGGAGAGCTGTCGCTGATCGTCGGCACCCACGCGCTGATCGAGGAGTCCGTCAGGTTCGCGCGTCTGGCGGTCGCCGTCGTGGACGAGCAGCACCGCTTCGGCGTCAGGCAGCGTGCCGCCCTAGATGCCAAGGCGAGCTCGGAGGGCGCGCCGCACGCCCTGCACATGACCGCGACGCCGATCCCGCGAACGCTGGCGCTCGCCGGCTACGGGGACCTCGACCTCACCGTGCTGCGGGAGCTTCCGCGCGGTCGTCAGCCGATCCGGACGCACGTGTGCTCGACCGAACGCGAGCGGGCGCGCGCCTACGATCGGGTCCGCGAGGAACTGAGGTCGGGGCGGCAGGCGTTCGTCGTCTGCCCTCTAGTGGAGGAGTCGGACGTGCTCCAGGCGCGCGCGGCAACCGCCGAGTTCCAGCGACTGCGGACCGGCGAGCTGCGCGGATTCGACGTCGTGCTGCTCCACGGTCAGCTCAGAGCGAGCGAGAAGCAGGCGGCGATGGAGTCGTTCGCATCGGGCGCCGCGAACGTGCTCGTCGCCACGTCGGTGATCGAGGTTGGGATCGACGTCCCGAACGCGACCGTGATGCTCGTGGAAGACGCGGAGCGCTATGGGATCTCGCAGCTGCACCAGCTCCGTGGGCGGATCGGCCGTGGGACGCATCCGTCCCTGTGTCTTCTGTTCGGATCCAAGGACTCGCCGCGGCTGCGGGCGCTGGTGGACCACAGCGACGGCTTCCGGTTGGCGGAGATCGACCTGGAGCTGCGGGGGGAGGGCGAGCTCGTAGGGACCCGACAGCACGGACTGGCCCAGTTTCGCGTCGCGGAGCTGCCCCGCGACGCCGAGCTGCTCGAGCGGGCGCGGGCCCATGCCGAGCGCGTCAGCGACGAGGATCCCGAGCTGGCGCAGCCGGAGAATGCGCTGCTCGCGGACGCGCTGGTGCTCGCCTACGGCGCCGAGGCGCGGGCGCCGATCCGGGCGTGAGGGTGATCGGGGGCCAGTGGCGCGGCCGCACGCTCGTCGCGCCCCGCGGCCGGGACACGAGGCCGACCGCCGACCGGGTACGCGAAGCGCTTTTCTCGATCCTCGGTGACGTCGAGGGTGAACGGGTCCTCGATCTGTTCGCCGGGTCGGGTGCGCTGGCGATCGAAGCGCTATCCCGAGGCGCCTCCGAGGCCACGCTGGTCGACTCAGCGCCAGCCGCTATGACGGCGATCAGGCGTAACCTGGCGGCCCTGGGAGTCGAGGCCGAGGTGGTCCGCCAGCGAGCGTCGGTGTACCTCGAGCGCGCACGGGCGGACGGGCGTCAATACGATCTCGTCTTCCTCGATCCCCCATACCACCAGGCGAGCGTTCTCGGACGTGAGCTGTCGGAAGCACTGGTGGCGGTGCTCGGGCAGGGAGCCCGAGTCGTCGCCGAGAGCGACCGACGAGTCCCGCTCGAGCTTGAACTCCCGCTGCTGGCCGACCGCCGTTACGGCGACACACTGATCCGAATCTATGGCTCCTGACAACCGCATAGCGATCTGCCCCGGTTCATACGACCCCGTCACCTACGGCCACATCGACGTGATTTCACGCGCGGCCGCGATGTTCGACAAGGTGATCGTCGCGGTCGTGAACCTGCCCGTGCGCAAGGGCGAGACGCTGTTTAGCGCGGACGAACGAGTCAGGTTCGTGGAGAACGCGACGCGCGACCTCGACAATGTGACGGTCGAGCCGTTCAGCGTCCTTGTCGTTGACTTCGCCCGCGAGCGGGGAGCCAAGGCGATCGTCAAGGGGCTGCGAGCGATCTCCGACTTCGAATACGAGCTGGAGATGAATCAGCTCAACCGCCGGCAGGCACCGGAAATAGAGTCCGTGTACCTGATGGCGTCACCCAAGTACAGTTTCATCAGATCCAGCGGAGTGAAGGAGCTGGCAACGTTCGGCGGAACCATCGACGATATGGTGCCCGATGAGGTCGCCGCGGCGTTGAAGGAACGCCTTCACCGCTGACGAAACAGAGGTTCTGCGATGGACGTCCTTGTATTAATCGACAAGTTGGACGATCTCGTCCACAACGCCAAGCCGGTTCCGCTGACCGACCAGGTGCGCGTGGACAAGGAAGAGATCTACGACATCCTCGACCAGATGCGCGCCACGATCCCGGAGGAGATCAAGCAGGCGCGCTGGATCGTCAAGGAGCGCCAGGAGATGCTGGCCGAGGCAAAACGCGAGGCCGAGCGGATCGTCAAGGAGGCACGTGAGCGCCAGGAGCGGCTGATCTCCGACGAGGAGATCACCAAGCAGGCCGAACGCGCCGCCGAAGACATCATCGAGGACGCGCGCGGGCGCGAGCGGGAGATCCGTCTCGGCGCCGAGGACTACGCCGACGAGATCCTCAACACGCTCGAGGTCAACCTGACCAAGTTCATCGCCGCCGTACAGCGCGGGCGAGACCGCTTGGCCGGCAAGGATGAGCCGGCCGAAGTGTCTTGATCGAAGTACTCGACACCGACATCACCAAGCTCGAGGTCGACGCAATCGCCAACGCGGCGAACACGCGCCTGCGCCACGGCGGAGGGGTCGCGGGAGCGATCTCCCGCGCCGGCGGCCCGACGATCGACCGCGAGAGCGAGTTGGTGGCGCCGATCGGTCTCGGCGTTGCGGTCGAGACGTCCGGCGGTTCGATGCCGTGTCGCTGGGTGATCCACGCGGCCACGATGGAGCTGGGCGGTCCGACCTCGGCCGAGATCATCCGCCGGGCCACCGAGAGCACGCTCGCGCTCGCCGACAAGCTCGGCGCGAGGTCGCTCGCGCTCGTGGCGTTCGGGACCGGCGTGGGTGGCTTTCCGCTCGCGGAGGCGGCGCGGATCGAGGTCGAGTCGGTCCAGTCTCACCTCGACGGCGGCAGCGGCCTCGAGCGGATCGTGTTCGCGGTCCGGGGAGACGAGGCCCGCGAGGTGTTCGAGCGTGCACTGGACGGCTGAGGTTCGCGCTAAGTCGGATCCGGTCGTGGGCCGATTCTGAGGTCGATGCGCCGCTGGTGCTCACTCGTCCTCTCGCTGGCGGCGATCCCGTTGGGCTGGCCCCATCACGCCGCCCTCGGCCTCAGCGATTCGCCTGGGGACGCCCAGCAGCTGTCGCACCGCGTCCACCTCGACCTCCGCTACCAGTACCTCTCCGGCGGCGTCAATACCGGCGCCGGGTGGGCGACCTGGAATCCGAATGGGACGTTCGCGTCGATGTACGTACGCGAGTCGCTCGCCGTCCACATGATTCCGGTCTTCACCTACTACCAACTGCTCCAGTCCAAGCCCGCCGTGGGCTCGGATGAGCTCGAGAAGGACCTCTCGAATCTCCGCAACCCCGCGACGATGCGGGCCTACTGGGCGGACTTTTCCCTCCTGTTACGCCGGGTGCGGGCGGCCGCCGGCGAGCACCTGGTGATCATCCACATCGAGCCCGACCTGTGGGGCTACCTCGAGCAGGCACGCGCGGTTGGCCTCGCCCGCAGCTTCGCCCACGAACTCATCGCGCTCCGCAACCGGCTCGCTCCGCACGTCGCGCTGGCGTGGCATCTGAGCGTCTGGGGAACCGGCGAGGACCCGACCTACTCAAAGCCGTCGTTGGCCCACATGGGCGTACTCGCCGCCCGGTCCGCCGCCTTCTACCGGTCCCTGCACGCGCACTTCAACCTCGTCTTCAGCGACCTCACCGACCGCGACGCCGGCTTCTACCAGGTGATCGAGGGCAACCCCAACACCTGGTGGGGACCCGCCAACTTCCGCCGCGAGAACACGTACATCGGCGGCTTCACCCGCCGCACCCACGAGCCAGTTGTGCTCTGGCAGCTCCCGCTCGGCAACACCTTCCTCAACAACACCTGGGACCACTTCCGCGACGATCGCGTCCAGTGGTGGCTCGGCGCCGGCGGCCGAGCTCATCTGCGGGCGACGCGTAACGCCGGCGTGATCGGGCTGCTGTTCGGTGGCGGGGCGGCGGGGACGACGAGCGCGAGCACCGATGGTGGGCTCTTCTACCGGCTTGCCGGGCGGTACCTGAGGCACCCGCTGCCTCTGACCTGAGGTTGGTGCTCCGGTTGGCTGGTGGCGCCGGCGCAATTTGGCGGCTCGTGTAGGTCTTCTTCGCGAGTTTTGCCGGGAGTGTCACGGGGAACCTGCACAACACGACAACCTCGTCGCCACATCCGAGCCCTGTCGTATTACGCATGCTCTTCATGCATAGCTCGACAGGCCTCGCCATCTGAGCCGGGATTGCCGCGCTATGCAGTTTTGGGCGGGTGCGGTGGCGCCCGCCCTCTTCCTCTTCCCCAGCGCCGTTTACCGAGCCGCTCGCCAATCGGGGCTGCGGGCGGGCGATCGGCTCGGGTAAAGGCGGCAGGGAAGGAGGGTGGGTGAGGGCTTCGGCGGGTCGCCAGAGCCCATGTTGACCTACTCAGCTGCCCAAACCCGCGACTTTGCGCCGAGAGCGTCACGGGAAACCTGCACAGCACGACAACACCGGCGCCAGGGGCGAGCCCTGGCGTACTACGCATGCTCTTCATGCATAGCTCGACAGGCCTCGCCATCTGAGCCGGGATTGCCGCGCTATGCAGGTTTTTGCGATGGCGCCCGCTCCCCAACCCCTCCCCAGCGCCGTTTACCGAGCCGCCGCCAATCGGGGCGGGCTAATAGTCGACAGCCACCGAGCACGACCCGCCCGTGCCACCCGCCGGCGCCACCGCGCCACCGCGCCACCGCGCCACCGCTCACCGAATCGCGAACCCGCGCAACCCCTCCGGCGCCTCTTCCGCCACCTCGACCCGCGCCACCTCGGCGTGCCGCGGCCCCGTCTCACAGAATCTGACCACCCGCGCCACGGCGTCCGGCGGGCCCTCCAGCACCGCCTCGACCGCCCCGTCGCGCCGGTTGCACACCCACCCGGCGACGCCGGCCTCCTGTGCCCTCCGGCGGACCGAGTCGCGGAAGAAAACCCCCTGGACACGCCCATAAACGACGATCCGGCAGCGGACGGAGTCGGGGCTCATTGCATCGATTCTTGCAAGCGGCCGGTTCCGTCCGCCGCCCTCGCCATCCTCGGTCGCGATGGCTGCACTCTGGTTGCTCATCGGACTCATCATCGGCGCGGCGATCGTCGCTGTCGCGGTCCGCGCGCGCCTGCGCTCGCTGACGAACGAGGCCGGCCGCGCCGCCGAGCTCGACCGCGAGCTGATCAAGGCCCGCGCGGACCTCGATCACGAGCGCTCGCTGGCGCAGGAGCGGCTCCAGACCCTTGGCGAGGCACAGGCGCGGCTGTCCGACTCGTTCAAGGCGCTCAGCGCCGAGGCGCTCCAGTCGAGCATGACGCAGCTCGCCGAGATGGCCCGCGCCCAGTTTCAGGCCGCGCAGGTCGAAGCCAAGGGCGATCTCGACAAGCGTCAGCAGGCGGTGGAGCAGATCGTCGCGCCGCTCAAGGAGCAGCTCGGCCGCGTCGACGCGCAGCTACTCCGGCTCGACCAGGATCGACGCGAGTCACGCGGCCGGCTCGAGGCGCAGCTCCGGACGCTGACCGAGACCGGCGAGAAGCTGCGCACCGAGACGGGTGCGCTCGTAACGGCGCTGCGCAAGCCCAACGCACGCGGACAGTGGGGGCAGATGCAGCTGCGCAACGTGGTCGAGCTGGCGGGGATGGTCCGCCACTGCGATTTCGCCGAGCAGTCGTCACTCGCCGGCGACGACGGGACGCTGCGGCCCGACCTGATCGTCCGGATGCCCGGGGGCAAGCACGTCGTCGTCGACGCGAAGGCCCCGCTGCAGGGCGTCCTCGATGCCTACCAGGCCCGCGACGAGGAGGAGCGTCAGCGTCACCTGCGCGACCACGCCCGGCTGCTGCGTAAGCACGTCAAGTCGTTGGCCGATAAGTCGTACTGGGCGGGTCTTGAGTCGGCGCCGGACTTCGTCGTTCTGTTCCTCCCGGGAGAGCATCTCTACGGCGCCGCGCTCGACGCGGATCCCAGCCTGATCGAGGACGCGATGGCGAAGCGGGTGTTGATCGCGACGCCCACGACGCTGCTGGCGATGCTCCGCGCCGTCGGTTACGGCTGGCAGCAGGAGCGGGTCGCCGAGTCGGCCCAGGCAATCTCCGAGCTCGGACGCGAGCTGCACGGTCGCCTGGTCAAGCTATCCGGGTTGCTCTCGACCCTGGGCAAGCGCCTCAACAGCGCGGTCGCGGCCTACAACGAGACGGTCGGCTCCTACGAGGCGCGGGTCGTGCCGGGAGCACGCAGGTTCGCCGAGCACGGCGCGGTTTCCGAAGGTCGCGAGATTCCGCAGCTCGAGCAGGTGTCGCTGAGCGCGCGCGCCGTCCACGTCACCGACGTCGCCGACGAGGTCGTCGATGAGCAGCTGCCGCTCGAGCTGACCGCCAGGCGTCTACGCGCCGCCGAGTAGCGACCGCCGGCGCGGCTGGCGAGAGCGCGGCGCGCGCCTGTCAAGCCCCCGCCGCCATCAAGCCCCCGGCTCGCGCTCGTCCCACCAGCGCCGGAGGTCCTCTCGCTGCTGGGGCAGAGGATCCGCCGACGGCTTGCGCTCGTGGACGTAGGCGAGCGCCTCGTCGACGTCGATTCCTTCGCGAATCGCGATGACGCCGGCGGCGATCGCGGGAGATCGCTGCCAGCCGGCTCGGCAGTGCAGATAGGTCCGGCCGTCCTGATCCAGCCAGCCCGACACGACCTTGACCGCGGCCTCGAGCTCATCGGCCGGAAGACCGGCGTAGTCCGTGAACAGCACGCGGCGCTCGGCGATCCCCGCTGCCGCGTAGGCCGCGATGACCGCGTCACGCTCGCCGGGCTCGTACTCGGCGTCCTCGACGAGGTTCAGCACCCGTTCGATGCCAGCGCGCTGGAGCAGCGCCACGTCCTCCGCGTCGAGTGGATAGGAGCCGATCAGGAGGTTGTCGAGCACGTCGGCGAAGCCGTAGGTGCGAAACCACGCGGACACGTGCGAGATCATCGCGGCTCGACGCTCGCGCGTGTCGTGACCTCGGGAGAGGGCGACGATCCCGTCGCTAAGCTCACAACGATGTCCCTCCGAACTGACACGTTCGACCTCGGGGGGTTGCACCTCAGCACGGGGGAGGCCCGCCGGCTCGAGTTCGCGGTGGCGATCGACCCGTTTGTGCTCGGCGGCGAGCGCTATGCCGTCGAGCCGCCGCTCTCCCCGGTTCGACTCGACGTCTCGCGCACGACCGGGAATGGCTACGCGCTGCGATTGCGGTTCGACGCCACCCTGGCGGGCCCGTGCATGCGGTGCCTGGAGCCGGCGGCGCCGGTGTTCAGCGTCGACGCGCGCGAGGTTTCCCAGCTCGGAGAGGGAGAGGAGCTCGAGTCGCCGTACGTCGAGCGCGGAGTTCTCGATCTTCATGCCTGGGCGCGCGACGCGCTGGCGCTAGTGCTCCCGACGACGCTGCTGTGCCGGGCCGACTGCGCCGGTCTATGCCCCGTTTGCGGCGTCGATCTCAACTCCGCAGGCCCCGATCACCGGCACGAGCGCGAGCCCGATCCACGCTGGGCAAAGCTGTCGGAATTGCGGTTCGAGTAACCTCATCGCAACAATGGCCGTTCCGAAGCAGAAGCAATCTCACGCCCGTACCTCACAGCGTCGTGCTCAGCACAAGGTCGACGCCCCGACGTACAACGCGTGCCCCCAATGTCACAGCCCCCGGATGCCACACCGCGTCTGTCCGGTGTGCGGTTACTACAAGGGCCGCGAAGTGATCGCTCCGGGCGCCGACGAGCCTTCGCTCTGACGCCCGCGCGGATGGTCACGGTCGCCGTGGATGCGGGCGGGGCCGATCTCGGCCCCCAGGAGGTCGCCGAGGGCGCGACGCGCGCCGCCGCCCAAGGGATCGGCGTGGTCCTCTTCGGGCCGGCCGCCGAGATCCGATCGGTTGGTCCGGGTGTCGAAGTCGTCGACGCGCCGGTCTCGATCGCGAAGGCCGCGGATCCCGCGTTCGCAGTCCGCTCGACGCCCGAAGCCTCGATCGTCCAGGCGGCCCGCGCGGTAGCCGAGGGGAGGGCGCAGGCGCTCGTCTCGGGCGGCTCCACCGGCTCGGCGCTGGCCGCCGGTCTGTTCAACCTCCGCCGAGACCGCGGCATCTATCGGCCCGCGCTGGCGCTGCCCGTGCCGATGCCGGGAGCTCCACCGGTGCTTCTGCTCGACGTGGGCGCCAACGTGACGTGCCGGCCCGAACACCTCGTGCAGTTCGCATACATGGGCTCGGCGTTCGCCCAGGCGGTGATGGGGATTGCCTCGCCGCGGGTGGCTCTCCTCTCGAACGGGGAGGAGCCGGCCAAGGGGACGCCGGAACTCGTGACCGTGCACGAACAGCTCGCAGGTGACGGCGGGACTGGCCTGAACTTCGTCGGCAATATCGAGGGCACTCAGGTCACCGGCGGGGTTGCCGACGTCGTCGTGATGGATGGCTTCACGGGCAACATCACGCTGAAGCTGATCGAGGGCGTTTCCGGCCGGACGATGCGCGCCATCCGCGACGCCGCGCTCACGTCCGCCCGCGGCAAGCTCGGCGGCTGGCTGCTATCGCCGGCGATCCGCGCCCTGCGCGAGGAGATCGATCCGGAGACTCCCGGCGGCGCGTACATGCTCGGCCTTCGCCAGCTCGGCGTCGTCGCCCACGGCCGGTTCACCCGGCGCGGCTTTGCGCGGGCGATCGAGGTGGCGGCTCGCGGTGTGCAGGAGGACGTGATCGGTCGCACCCGGGCCGCGCTGGTCCAGGCCGGAGCGGTCCGAACGGTCCGCGCCGAAACGGACGACGGGTCCTCCTCGTCCGAGCCGACGGCTACCTTGTCCAGCGGATGAGTCGCGAGCAGGTCTTCGAACTGATCCGCGCGCACCTGGCGGACGAGCTCGAACTGGATCCGGAGACGATCCACGAGTCGACGCGCTTCAAGCAGGACCTGGAAGCCGATTCGCTCGATTTGTACACGCTCGTTCAGGAGCTCGAGGACAGCTACGGCGTGAAGATCTCAGACGAGGAGGCCGCGAAGATCCTGACCGTCGGTCAGGCGGTCGACTTCGTGCTCGCGAGCGGCGTGGCCCCGTCAGCTGCTGCGAGCCAAGGTTCTGACGCTGAGTGAGCGTCAGCGGCATGGGAGCGAGCACCGGCGCGGGCGTTCCGGCGCGACGCTCGCCGAGTTGCTCGACCGCTTGCCCGACGAGCTCGCCAGGAACGTGTTCACGCACTCTTCCTGGACCGCGAGACGTTCCGACTCCTACGAGCGGCTCGCCTTTCTCGGCGACAGCGTCCTCTCCCTGGCGGTGACGACCCACCTGTACCCGCGGCTCGAGGCCGAACGGTTCGGAGCGGGACGGTTGACGAAGATCCGCGCCCAGGCGGTCTCGGGACGCTCGTGCCGGGCGGTCGCGGAGCGGCTGGGCATTCCCGAGCGCCTGCGCGCCGCGGCTCCGGCCGGCGCGGCCTCGAGCATCGAGGCGCTCGTCTCGACGGAGCGCGTGCTCGCGTCGGTCATCGAAGCCGTGATCGGTGCGTGTTACCTCGCGTTCGGCTACGAGACGACGTCGAGCGCCGTTGTCGAGGCGTTCCTGCCGGAGATCGAGGACGCGCTCGAGCATCCGGTCGACTACAAGTCGGCGCTTCAGGAGCTCCTGGCGCGCCGGGGCGAGCTCGTCAGCTACTCGGTGGTCGAGGAGCAGGGACCGCCGCACAACCGGACGTTCTCGATCAGCGCCATGATCGACGGCGTCGAGGTCGGGCGCGGAACCGGTCGCAGCAAGAAGGACGCCGAACAGGACGCTGCGCAGTCGGCGCTGGACGCGCTCGAGGAATCGTGAAGGACCGATCGTGTACCTGAAGTCGATCACGCTGAAGGGCTTCAAGTCGTTCCCGGACCGCACCCGGCTCGAGTTCGGTCCGGGCGTGAGCGTGATCGTCGGCCCCAACGGGTCGGGCAAGTCGAACGTCACCGACGCCGTGCTGTGGGCGCTCGGCGAGCAGTCGCCGCTCGCCGTGCGCGGACAGTCGATGCAGGACGTGATCTTCGGCGGCGCGCCGGGGCGGCAGGCGGGCAAGGGCGCGGAGGTCGAGCTCGTGCTCGACGACAGCGCCGGCCTCCTCGGCCTCGGGGCGCCCGAGGTCTCGATCGTCCGCCGGCTCGACCGCAGCGGCGAGGGCGAGTACCGGCTCGCCGGAGCTCGGTGCAGGCTGGTGGACGTGATCGAGCTGCTGTCCGACACGGGCCTCGGCAAGGAGATGCACTCGGTGATCTCCCAGGGCCGGGTCGAGTCGATCGTGACCTCCAAGCCGCGCGAGCGGAGGATGCTGATCGAGGAGGCAGCCGGCCTCGGCAAGCACCGCAAGCGTCGCCGGCGCGCGCAACTGAAGCTCGAGCGGACTCAGGAGAACCTCGATCGCGCGCTCGATGTCGAGCGCGAGGCGCGGTCGCGCCTGCGGCCGCTCAAGCGCCAGGCGGAGGCGGCCGAGCTCCACGCGCGGCTCGAGCGTCAGGCGACCGAGACGCGGTGGGAGCTCGTGCGAGACGACGTCCGCTGTCGTGAGTTGGAGTTCGAGAGCGCCCAGCGGGGCGCGTCCGAGGCGCGCGCCGGCCGCGAGCAGACGGAGCGCCGTCTCGGGGGCGTGGCAAAGCGGCGAGAGGCGGCCGAGGAGGCCCTGGCTCGGCGCAGCGCCGAGCGCGAGGAGTTGTCCCGGCGCTGCTTCATCGCGCAGTCGGCGGGCGAACGCGTCGCCTACCGGGCAGACGCCGTGACGGCTGCGGCGGCCGGTCTCGAGGTGCGACTGGCGCGGGCCGGCGAAATGCTCGATCAACTGCGCGCGGAGGCCGCGGCCGACACGCCCGACCCCGATGCGGGCGCCCGGATCTCGACCCTCGAGGCGGCGCTGGCCGCGCTCGATCGCGATCGCGAGGCGGAGCTCGCCCGGCAGCTCGCCGAACTGAATGGCCAGCTGGACGCGGCGAGAGCCGAGACCGCGGCCCGGGCCGATCGGGTAGGGGAAACGCGCGGCAGCAGAGCACAGGCCGAGGACGCGTTGGAACTCGCCCGTGGGCAGCTTCGCGAGACCGAACGCGGCGTCGAGCAGGCACGGCGCGAGGCGGCGCGCGTCGGCGGTGAGCTCGCCGCCGTCAATCAATTCCTGCGCAGCCAGGCGGCGGTGCCCGGGGGTGTGAGCACGCTGTCCGATCAGCTCGAGGTCGATCCCGGCTTCGAGCTCGCGCTCGCCGCTGCGCTCGACGGCCGGCTGCGCGCCGCGGTCGTGCCCGACCGCGCGGCGGCGGCCACGCTGCTCGACCGCGCTGGCGCCGACGGCGGCCGCGCTCTGATCGCCGGGTCCGATTCGGCGGAAGCCTCACGCGTCGCCGGTCCGCCGCCCCTCCCCGGAGCGGGCCTGCTCTGCGATCACGTCCGTGGCCCTGACGGCGCGGTGGCGCTCGCGCGCGTCCTCCTTCGCGACGTGTGGGTCCTCGACGCGCTCGATGGCGTGCCAGAGAGCTTCGAGGGGGTGGCCGTGACCAGGAGCGGGCGCGTCTGGTCTTCCCGAGCCCGGGAGGTCCGGCAGGCTCCAGCCGCGGGGGAGGAGCGGGCGCTCGCTGAGCGCAACCGCCGTGAGCAACTGCTGCGTGCGAGCGAGGCCGCGGCCAACGCCGAGTTCGCCGCGGCCGCCGCGCTCGAGCGAGCCAGCGGTGCGCTCGCCGAGTCAGAGGCGGGGCGCGACCAGGCAATCGCCGACGACCGCTCGGCGGTCCGCGCCAAGGACGAGGCTGCCGAGGAGGAGCGCCGGATCGCGGCGATGATCGAGCGGCGCCGGAGTGCTCCAGACGACGGACCGAATGCGGGGCGCCGCGCTCAGCTGACGGCCGAGCTCGCGGCCGAACGCGCGATGGTCGAGCGGGCGGAGCGCGATCGCCGCGAGCGCGACGTGCGCGTGGAGCGCCTGCGCGGGCTACGGGAGCGCGACAAGGCTCTGACCGGCCCTCTGGCGGCGTTGATCGCGGCTCTCGATCACGCCGGCGAGGCGATCGCGCACCGGCGGGCCCGGTTCGACGCCGACCTCGCCGCCGATCGCGAGGCCGGCGAGCACGTGGCCGCCGAGCTTCGCGAGTGCGCCCAGCAGGAGGCCGAGCTGCACGGGCAACTCCACCGCGAGAGCGAGGTGCTGACCGAGGCCGAGGTCCGGCTTCAGCGAGTCCGGGACCAGGTCGCCGACGCGCGGGCCGAGCTGAGCCAGCTGGCGACGCGGCTGGCGCTCGAGGCCGTCCCGGCCAGCGAGCCGCTCAGTCCCGAGGAGCGCGAGGCGCTCGGGTCCCGCCTGGACCGTCTGGCGCGACGACGCGAGCAACTGGGGCCGGTCAACCCGCTGGCCCAGGAGGAGTACGCGGAGGCTCTCGAGCACGTCGAGGAGCTCGAGCGTCAGCGCGAGGATCTGGAGACCGCACTGCGCGAGCTCGAGAAGCTGATCTCCGACACCGACCGCCAGATCCGGGAAACGTTCGAGCAGACCTTCGAGGCCGCCGCGCGCAACTTCGAGGAACTGGCGGAGCAGCTGTTCCCGGGTGGTCGCGGCCGGTTGACGCTCGTGACCGAGCGGGAGGGCGCGCCGCGGGTGCTCGGCGGACAGCCGCCCGACGGCGACGAGTCCGACTCGACGGAGGATGGGGATGCTTCGGTCGAGGAGGACACCGAGGAGGACCTGCTCGGCGTCGAGATCGAGATCACGCCTGCGGGCAAGGAGATGAAGCGTCTCACGCTCCTGTCCGGCGGAGAGAAGTCGATGACCGCCCTTGCGTTCCTGTTCGCCGTGTTCCTCGCTCGGCCATGCCCGTTCTACATCCTCGACGAGGTGGAGGCGGCGCTCGACGACCTCAACATCGATCGGTTCCTGGCGCTCCTGCGCCAGTACGCACAGCGGGCGCAATTCATCGTCGTAACCCATCAGAAGCGCACGATGGAGGCCGCGGATTCGCTCTATGGGGTCTCGATGGGGACGGACGGGATCTCGAAGGTGATCTCGCGCCGGCTCCCACCGGAGAACGTAGCCGCGTAGCGAGTGCACCGGGTCGCCAGCGGCGAGCCGCCGCGCCCCCGAGATCGCTAACGTCGCCCGCCCAATGGCTCGCGACTGGCAGGACCTGTTCATCGTGGATGGCGCTCCGGCGCGTACGGAGGAACCCACGCCGGCCGCTGAGGAGCGTCGGATGGGACGGTTCCGCCGGCTGCGCGAGAACCTGCGCCGCACCCGTCAGGCGCTGACCAGCGAGATCCAGGCGACGCTGTTCGAGGACCTCAGCGACGAGACGTGGGAGCGGCTGGAAGAGGCGCTGATCTACGCCGACGTGGGAGCGCAGACGACTGCGCAGGTCGTCGAGCAACTCGAGCGTGAGGCGACCAGCGGCCAGATCTCCGGGGGTGAGGCGCTGACCGCCCGCCTGACCGAGCTGCTCGCCGACATCGCCCGCACAGGCGACGACCGGATCGACCTGACCGCCGAGCCGACAGTGATCCTGGTCGCCGGCGTGAACGGGACGGGGAAGACCACGACCGTCGGCAAGCTCGCGTGGCATCTGCGCAACGAGTTCGGCCGGTCGGTCGTGCTCGGCGCCGCCGATACGTTCCGCGCCGCCGGCGTCGAGCAGCTCGAGCTGTGGGCGGAGCGCGCCGGAGTCGCCTTCGTCAAGGGCCCGCCCGAAGCCGACCCGGGTGCGGTCGCCTATGACGCGATCGCGATGGCTCGCCGCGAAGGGGCGGACGTGGTGATCATCGACACGGCCGGTCGTCTCCACACGCAGGACGACCTGATGGCCGAGCTGGGGAAGGTTCGCCGGGTGATCTCCAAACAGATCCCGGATGCGCCCCATGAGACGCTGCTGACGGTCGACGCGACGACCGGGCAGAACGGCCTGCGTCAGGCGCGCATGTTCTCGGACGCCGTCGATGTCAGCGGCCTGGTTCTGACCAAGCTCGACGGCACCGCGAAGGGTGGGATCGCGCTGGCGATCGCGCACGAGCTCGGGATCCCGGTGAAGTTGATCGGCGTCGGGGAGAAGCTCGAGGATCTCCGCCCGTTTGAGCCGAGCGAATTTGCCCGGGCGCTCGTCAGCTAGGGCCCGTTTAGCAGGTAATCTCGGGGGAGATGGAAGGATGGATCTTGTGGCTGGTCGCCGCCGGTGTCTTCGGGATCGGCGAGATGCTCACGACGGGGTTCTTCCTGGCGCCCTTTGCCCTCGGTGCCGCGCTAGCCGCCGTGACCGACGCGGTCGGCGCGGGCGGGATCGCATCGTGGGTCGTGTTCGTCCTGGTCTCGATCCTTAGCCTGGCGGTCATCCGCCCGATCGCAAAATCGCACATCAAGATGCCGCCGCAGATCAGGACCGGCTCCGCCGCGTTGATCGGCAAGCAGGCAATCGTCCTGGAGCGGATCGTCAACGACGAGGGCGTCGGGTGCGTGAAGATCGGCGGTGAGGTGTGGACCGCTCGCTCGTTGGATGACGACGAGGTGATCGAGAAGGGAACACGCGTGCAAGTGATCGACATCAGGGGCGCTACGGCGCTCGTGGCCGAGTAAAGGAGAACGGCAATGGCTGAAGCAATCGTCGCGGCCGTGGTGGTGATCTTCCTGCTGATCCTGTTCGCGCGGACCATTCGGATCGTTCCGCAGGCGCGGGCCGGGATCGTCGAACGATTCGGGCGCTACAACCGGACGCTCACTCCGGGGCTGACGGTGCTGGTGCCGTTCATCGACCGGCTGAAGCCGCTGATCGACCTGCGCGAGCAGGTCGTCTCGTTCCCGCCGCAGCCTGTCATTACCCAGGACAACCTGGTGGTGCAGATCGACACCGTGCTGTATTTCACGGTCAACGACGCCAAGTCCGCCACCTATGAGGTCGCCAATCCCCTCCAGGCGATCGAGCAGATCACGGTGACGACGCTGCGCAACGTGATCGGGTCGTTGTCGCTGGAGGATGCGCTGACCAGCCGCGATCACATCAACGCGCAGCTGCGCGGAGTGCTCGACGAGGCGACGGGGAAATGGGGAATCCGCGTCAACCGAGTCGAGCTCAAGTCGATCGATCCGCCGGGCACGATCCAGGAGGCGATGGAGAAGCAGATGCGCGCCGAGCGCGACCGACGCGCCGCGATCCTGAACGCAGAGGGCGTGAAGCAGTCGCAGATCCTCACGGCCGAGGGGCAGAAGCAGGCAGCGGTGCTGACCGCCGAAGGGCAAAAGCAGGCCGCGATCCTTCGCGCGGAAGGCGAGTCGCAGGCGATCGCGACCGTGTTCGAGGCGATCCACAACGGCAGGCCAGACCAGGAGCTGCTGAGCTATCAGTACTTGCAGATGCTCCCCCAGCTCGCACAGGGAGATGCGAATAAGGTGTTCGTGATCCCGTCCGAGTTCGCCGAGGCCTTCCGTGGGATCGCCAAGGCGCTCCCGGGAGCGAGCGAAGCCGAGCACCAGACCGAGAACGAACACCAGCCCGTGGCCGAGATTCCGCCTCCCGACAGCCCCGACTGGAGCAAGTCCTAACCGAGCGCGCCGGCGGCGGCGTTTCACCCACTAGCCTGAAGTCAGACGATGTTTGATTCTCTCGCCGAGAAGCTCCAGGCGACCCTCGCCGATGTGCGGGGGCGCGGCACCCTGACCGAAGACGACGTCAACGCGGCGATGCGGGAGATCCGGCTCGCACTGCTCGAGGCGGACGTGAACTTCAAGGTCGTCAAGAGCTTCACGAATGCGGTCAAGGAGCGCGCGCTCGGAGCCGACGTCATCGGGCAGCTGAATCCGGGCCAGCAGGTCGTGAAGATCGTCTCGGACGAGCTGACCGAGCTGATGGGCGGCGCCGCCCGCGAACTTTCCTTCTCGCCCCGCCCGCCCACGGTGGTTCTGATGGCGGGGCTGCAGGGCTCGGGCAAGACGACGGCCACGGCGAAGCTCGCGCGCTACCTGCGTGAGGAGCACGGATCTTCGGTCGCCGTCGCCGCCTGCGATGTCTACCGCCCGGCCGCCGTCGAACAGCTGATCAAGGTCGGCGCGCAGGCCGGCGCGGACGTCTACGAGCAGGGGACCGACCGCGACCCCGTGAAGATCGCCGCGTGGGCGCGCGACCGCGCCCAGAGCGAGGGCAAGGACGTCCTGATCATCGATACCAGCGGTCGTCTGCACGTCGACACCGAGCTCATGACCGAGCTCGCGAACATCAAGAAGGCGACATCCCCGCACGACATCCTGCTCGTCGTCGACGCGATGACCGGCCAGGACGCGGTCAACGTCGCCGAGCAGTTTGCCGAGGTCGTCCAGTTCGACGGCGTCGTCATGACCAAGCTCGACGGCGACGCCCGTGGCGGTGCGGCCCTGTCGGTCAAGGCGGTCACGGGCAAGCCGATTCTGTTCGCCTCCACGGGCGAGAAGCTCGATCAGTTCGAGCGCTTCCACCCCGATCGGATGGCCCAGCGGATCCTCGGGATGGGCGACGTGATGACGCTGATCGAAAAGGCCCAGGGCGCCTACGACGATGAGCAGACCGCCGAGCTAGAGCGCAAGCTCCGCAAGCAGGAGTTCGGCCTCGACGACTTCCTCGACCAGCTGCGCCAGATCCGGCGACTGGGGCCACTTCAGTCGTTGCTGGGGATGATCCCCGGCCTCGGCAAGGAGTTGCGCGGGGTCAAGGTGGACGAGCGCGAGTTCGACCGGATCCAGGCGATCATCCTGTCGATGACGCCCCAGGAGAGGCGCCATCCGGAGCTGATCAAAGGGTCGCGGCGGCTCCGGATCGCCCGCGGCTCGGGGACCAACGTGCAGGCGGTCAAAGCGCTGATCAAGCAGTTCGAGCAGATGCGCAAGGTGATGCGCCAGGTCTCTCAGGGCCGGATGCCGGACCTGGGGGCGCTGATGCGGCAAGCGCGCTGAGCGTCCTACCCGCTAACCTCGTCGCACAGAAATGGCGGTAAGACTTCGACTGACACGTATCGGCGGCCGCAAGAACCCGATCTGGCGGGTGGTGGTTGCCGACCAGCGCTCAAAGCGCGACGGCCGAGTGATCGAGACGGTCGGGCACTACAACGCCCAGACCAATCCCTCCACGATCGTCCTCGACGAGGAGCGAGTTCGCGACTGGCTCGCCCGCGGCGCCCAGCCGACCGACACCGTCCGCAAACTGCTCCATACGCAGGGCATCCGCTAACCACCGGGTGCACGATGAAGGAGCTGCTCGAGTACCTGGCGCGCGGCTTGGTGGAGAGCCCGGACGAGGTGGAAGTCAATGAGGTCCACGAGGACGACGGATCCGTGGTGCTCGAGCTCTCGGTCGGCGACGATGACTACGGCAACGTCATCGGCCGGGGCGGCCGCACCGCCGCCGCGCTGCGCACGGTGATCAAGACCGCGGCGACCAAGGACAGGCGCCGGGTCTTCGTCGACATCGTCGACGGATAATCGCCTTCCATGGACCGCGGATGGCTCCGCGCCGGCCGGGTTGGAAGCCCGCACGGGCTCGACGGGAGCTTCCACGTCGTCGACCCGCGGCCCCAGCTGCTGAGCCTCGGCGCGACCGTCGCGGTGCGGGGTGCTCCGCTGAGCATCACGCGCCGCGCCGGATCCGATCAGCGCGTGATCCTACGTCTCGAGGGACACGACGATCGTCCGGCGGCGGAGGCGCTGCGCGGAGAGGAGCTGCTCGCCGCGCGCACCGAAGCCCCGGAGCTCGAGCCCGATGAGTGGTGGGCTGAGGACCTCGAGGGGTGCACAGTCCACGACGCGGGCACCCCGGTCGGCATCGTGCGCCGGCTGCTCGCGCTGCCCTCGTGCGAGGTGCTCGAGGTGGAACGCCCGGGCGAGCAGGCCGACCTGCTCGTTCCGCTCGTCGCCGATGCGGTGCGCGGCGTCGACGTCGAGCGACGCGAGGTCGAAATCGATCTGAAGTTCCTGGGGGAGCGGTGATGGAGATCGACATCTTCACCCTGTTCCCGGAGGCGTTTGCCTGGTTCGAGTCACAGCGCCACGTGACAAACTTGGTGGCCGGAGGGCTCCGGCTTGGATACGTCAACTACCGCGACCACACTCCGCTGAGCGCCGGGCAGGTCGACGACACGCCGTTCGGCGGCGGCGCCGGCATGGTGCTGCGGGTCGACGTGGTCGAAGCGGCCTTGAGGGCGCGATACGACCGCGATCCCGTCGAGCTCCCGGCCGAGCGACGGGTGATCGCGCTCGCACCGAGCGGCCGCCTGCTCGACGAGGCGCTGGTCGACGAGCTGGCGGGCGAGCCGGCGCTGACGCTCCTGTCCGGCAGATACGAGGGATTCGACGAGCGCGTCCTCGAGCACTTCGCCTCAGACCGGGTCTCGATCGGCCGGTACGTGCTCGCCGGCGGCGAGCTGGCCGCGATGGTCGTGTGCGACGCAGTCATCCGCAAACAACCGGGCGCGCTGGGTCACGAGGATTCGGCGATGGAGGAGTCCTTCAGCGCCGCGCTCGAGGGCGGGCCCGAGTATCCGCACTACACGCGTCCGGCCGAATATCGCGGCTGGCGCGTCCCGGAAATCCTGCTCTCGGGCCACCATGCCCGGATCCGCGAATGGCGCCTGGCCCAGAGTAGATCGCGCCGCGAGCCCGGTCCGCTACCATAGACCGCCCGCGCGGGCGGGGCCTCGCGCAGTGCGCGCAAAGCCCTGAAGCCAACGGCTCTCACCGTTGAGGCCGGCGCTTGCACTCGCCATGAGCACCGTGATCGACAGCTTGGAGCGCACTCAGCTCCGTCGCGTTCCGGCGTTTGACGCCGGTGATCGCGTGCGCGTGCACTTCCAGGTGATCGAGGGAACCCGCCGCCGCACGCAGGTGTTCGAAGGCGTCGTGATCAAGCGCCAGGGACATGGGGCGCGTGAGACGTTCACCGTCCGCAAGCAGTCCTTCGGGGTCGGTGTCGAGCGTACGTTCCCGCTGCACTCGCCGAAGATCGAGCGGATCGAGGTGGCCGCTCGAGGCGATGTTCGGCGAGCCAAGCTCTACTACCTGCGCGGTCGCGTCGGCAAGCGTGCCCGCGTTCGGGAGCGCCGTTCCAACCGACCCGAGGAAGTCGTCGCCGGCGGGCTGTTGTACGAGCCGGAGGTCGAGGAGCCCGAGCTCGACGCCGACCAGGAACTCGCCGAGGCAGCCTCGGCAGACATCGATCAGACCGAGGCAACTGGGGACGCGGCCGATGTGGCCGCGGAGGTAGCCACGGACGCTGATGGCGCAGACGCATCAGAGGAAGGCGTCCAGCCGGAGGAGGAGCAGCCCGAGGCCGAGGATTCGGCCGATTCCGTTCCCCCGACGGTGGCACAGGACCCCGGTCCGGCGGATGAGGAGGATCCCGCCGGCGAAGAGAAGGTGTGACCCAGGCGAAGAAGTCGCTGACGAGCTCCCTGATCGAGCTCGTCGTGATTGTCGTGATCGCGCTCGGTCTGGCTCTCGGGATCCAGGCGTTCGTCGTGAAGCCGTACCGGATTCCCAGTGGCTCGATGCTGCCGACGTTGCACATCAACCAGCGCATCCTGGTGGACCGGATCGGGAGCCATTTCATGTCGCCCAAGGTCGGCGACATCGTCGTCTTCCATCCTCCGAAGAACTACGCGGACGGCTGCGCCAATTCAAATGAGGGCCAGAATCAAGCCGGTCAGGACGCCTCCCGGCCATGCGGGGTCGCGCAATCGCAGCCCTCCTCCGAGACGTTCGTCAAGCGCGTCGTCGGTCTGCCGGGCGACCGGATCTCGCTCGTCAATGGCCACGTGATCCGAAACGGCGTCCGTGAGAAGGATTCCTACATAGTCCCGTGCAATGGAGCAGCGGCTTGCACCTTCCCTGGGACAATCACCATCCCGCGCGGGGACTACTACATGCTGGGTGACAACCGACCAGACTCGGAGGACAGCCGCTTCTGGGGGCCCGTGCCCAAGAAGTGGATCATCGGCGAGGCATTCATGACCTACTGGCCACCGGATCGGATCGGATTCCTGTAGGAGACGATGTGGCGCAGCCCGACACGAAGACCTCCAAGTCGGCGCTCAAGTCGATTATCGAGCTCGTCATCACGGTCGCGATCGCGGTCGGGCTGGCGCTGCTGATCCAGGCGTTCGTCGTCAAGCCCTACCGGATCCCGAGCCCGTCGATGGTCCCCACGCTCGAGATCGGCCAACGGGTGTTGACCAATCGCCTGATCAACCACCCGAGCGTCGGCGACATCGTCGTCTTCCACCCGCCCAAGGGCGCCGATCCGGCGACGCCGGTGTGCGGCAACCCAAACCAGGGCGGTGGGCACGCCCAGGCCTGCGATACGCCAACCCCGCAGGAGTCGAGCCAGACGTTCATCAAGCGCGTCGTGGGGGGGCCGGGAGATCGGATCTCGATCGTCAATGGCCACGTGATCCGCAACGGGGTGCGGGAGAAAGACTCGTATATCGAGCCCTGTGGGAGCGATCCTTCTTGCAATTTCCCGAAACCAATCGTCGTTCCGCCCGGGGATTACTTCATGATGGGCGACAACCGTGGCGCCTCAGACGACAGCCGCTTCTGGGGACCGGTCCCTGACAAATGGGTCATCGGGGTCGCATTCGCCACATACTGGCCGCCGGACCGGATCGGCCTCCTCTAAGAGAGCCAAGCGCGCGGTAAGGGCGGGGCGGCGTCTGTTTGCGTTCGACCGCTCCCTCGGGTTCCGCTTCGTCGCCGGCGCCGATGAGGCCGGGAGGGGTTGCCTGGCGGGCCCGCTCGTGGCCGCGGGCGTGCTGTTCGACTTCGACCGGATTGGCCCGGCCGAGGTACGTGCGCTCCGCGCGCTGAACGACTCCAAACAGCAGACGCCGGCGGGGCGCGCCGAGCTCTATCCCGTGATCCTCCGAGTCGCCGCCAGGGTGGCCGTCATCTCCCGCTGTGCGCCGGGCATCGATGCCCGCGGACTGCACGTGACCAACCTCGCCGCACTGCGCGACGCGCTCTCGCGCGTCTGCTGCGAGGGCTGCGTGTGCCTCAGCGACGGCTTCCGGGTGGCGGGCCTTGGCCACGAGCAGCGAGCGGTGATCGGCGGCGACGCCAAGAGCGCGGCGATTGCCGCGGCCTCGGTCATCGCCAAGGAGACGCGCGACCGTTACATGCGACGCGCCGACGCGACACATCCGGGCTGGGAGTTCGCCCAGCACGTCGGCTACGCGACTCCCGAGCACCGCGAGGCGATCGAGCGCCTCGGCGTCTCGCCACTGCATCGCCTGTCGTTCCAGTCCGCCGCCTACCAGCAGCTCGGACTCGAGGCGTGGTCAGAAGGCGCCCTCGAGATGCTCGATCCCGAGCAGCCTGCCTGACGGATCGAACGTCACCCCGATCGCATCGAACCGCAGCACGTCCGCGTAGGGCCGGTCGGTCCGTTCGCACAACCAGCTGCCGGCCATCTTGCGCACCTGCGAGCGCTTGCGGTGGCGGATCGCGTCGAACGGACTCTGGCCGCGGGCGTCCAGGCGGCGGGTCTTAACCTCGCAGAACACGAGGATCGTCCCGTCGAATCCGACGATGTCGAGCTCGCCCCACCGGGTCCGGTAGTTGCGCTCGACGATCTCGAATCCGCGCCGCGTCAGGTGGTCGGCGGCGAGCTGTTCCCCTAGGTGTCCAAGTCGATGGCGGGGGTCGTTGTCCACGCCGGGCACGCTACGGATCGTCGTGTGACGCGTGGGTGGCGCGGTGCGTCAATTTGCAGCAAGGCCACGCTGGGGACTTACTGAGATTCGGCACGGCGTGTCACCCACCTGTGACGCGATCCCGCGTAGCGTCGCGCCATGCTCGCCCGCGTCGCCACGTTCGCGATCGACGGGGTCGATCCCCGCCAGGTGTCGGTCGAGGTCGACATCCGCGCCGGCTTGCCCGCGTTCACGATCGTCGGGCTCGGCGACGCGGCCGTGCGCGAGTCGCGGGACCGGATCCGCTCGGCGATCCTCAACTCGGGGTTCGAGTTCCCGCAGAGCAGGATCACGGCCAACCTCGCGCCGGCGTTCCTGCGCAAGGTGGGTCCCGGGTTCGACGCGGCGCTCGCGCTGGGCGTGCTCGCGGCGAGCGGCCAGGTCTCGGCGCACGCGCTCCACGCGTACGCCGTGTTCGGGGAGCTGTCCCTGAGCGGCGAGCTGCGCGACTCGCCCGGGGCGCTCGCCGTAGCGGAGGGAGCCCATTCCGCCGGGCTCTCGAAGCTGCTCGTGCCCCGGGAGCGAGCCCGCGAGGCGGCGCTCGTGGAAGGGCTCGAGGTGGCAGGTGTCTGCACCTTGCGCGAGGCCGCCGATGTGCTCGCCGGCGCGCCGGCGCCGGCGCTTCCGGCCGCGACCGGGATCTCACGGGCGCCGTCGAGGGGCCCCGACCTGGCTGACGTCCGCGGTCACGCCACGCCGCTGCTCGCGCTCCAGATCGCGGCCGCAGGAGGACACAACCTGCTGCTCGAGGGGCCGCCCGGGACCGGCAAGACGATGCTGGCCCGGCGGCTTCCCTCGATCCTGCCGGCGATGACTAGCACCGAGGCGATCGAGGTGACGCGGATCCACAGCGTCGCCGGCACGCACGCGGCCGGGTTGATCTCGGAACGTCCCTTCCGCGCGCCGCACCACACGATCTCGCCGGCCGGACTCGTCGGCGGCGGGGCACCGCCGCGCGCCGGCGAGGCGACGCTCGCCAACCACGGGGTCCTGTTTCTGGACGAGCTCTCCGAGTTCCAGCGCCCGACGCTCGAGGCCCTCCGTCAGCCACTCGAGGACGGCTGCGTGACGATCGTCCGCGGGCAGGCCGCGCTCGTGTTCCCGACGAGGTTCATGCTCGTCGCGGCAACAAATCCGTGCCCGTGCGGCTTCGCCGGCGTGGGGGAGAGGTGCAGCTGTGGCGAGGCGGATCTGCGCCGCCACCGCCGCCGTCTCAGTGGACCGCTGCTGGACCGGATGGACCTGCTCGTGAATGTGCAGGCGCCGGCGGAGCGCGAGCTGCGCTCCGGTCCCGTGATCGATTCCGCCCATGCCCAGCAGCGCGTTGCCGACGCGCGCGGGCTCCAACAGGCCCGGCTGGCGGGGACGGGCGCCCGCTGCAACGGAGAGATGGATGCCCGGGAGGTACGCCGCCACGTCAGGCTCGACGATCGCGCCGAGGAAGCTCTCAGTCGCGCCTACACGGTGGGGGCGCTCAGTGCCCGGGGGCGGCATCGGGTCCTCCGAGTCGCCAGGACTATCGCCGATCTCGCCGGCCGCGAACGCGTCGCCCGGGACGACGTCCTCACCGCCCTGAGCCTTCGCCAGCGCGGCCAGGCCGAAGCGGCGCTGGCCGCATGAGCCCAGGAGAGCATGCATGCGACGACTGTCTCGCGCGGGTCTGGCTGCTCGCGCGCCTGGCCGCGCACCTCGATCCCGTCCGCGGCCGGATCGAGGAGTTGCTCGCGCTCGGCTCGGAGGAGCTGATCGCCGCGGTCGGAGGCGAGCACCGCGGGTCGCTGGCGGAGGAGCTCGATCGCTTTGACCCCGCCGGCGCCCGCCACCGCGCGGCTTCGGTCGGGGTCGAGACCATCTGCCGCTGCGATCGGCGCTATCCGGATCGGCTGCGGTCGCTCGCCCAGCCGCCGGCGGTGGTCCACGTCGCCGGGGGCCTGGAGCGGTTCCTCGGGCTCGTCCGCGAGGATCCGGTGGCGATCGTGGGAGCGCGGCGCGCGTCGCCCTACGGCACCGAGGTCGCCCGCGCGCTCGGGCGCGGACTCGGCGCCGCCGGCGTGACGGTCGTGAGCGGCATGGCGCTGGGCGTGGACAGCGCCGCCCACACGGGCGCGCTCGCGGGTGGCGGGGGGACCGTGGCCGTCCTTCCCGCTGGCGCGGAACGCCCCTATCCGGCGACCAAGCGCGCGCTTCACCGCCGGATCCGCGAGACCGGGGCGGCGATCTCGGAACTGCCGCCCGGGAGCGACGTGTGGCGCTGGATGTTCCCGGCGCGCAACCGGTTGATCGCCGCGGTCGCAGCGATGACGGTCGTCGTCGAAGCCGGCGAGCGCTCAGGCTCGCTCGTGACCGCGAGGGTCGCCGGCGCGCTCGGCCGTCCGGTCGGCGCCGTACCCGGACGGATCACCTCGCCGCTCGCCGCCGGCCCGAATGCCCTGCTCGCCGGCGGGGCGCACGTCGTTCGCGGCCCTCAGGACGTCCTCGACCAGCTCTTCGGCGCCGGTGTTCGGACGATTCGCCCGGATGACCGCGCGCCGCTCGAGCCGCGCCTGGACGACCTGCTCAGCGCGATCGCGGCGGGGGCCGACACGGAGTCCGCACTGAGCCGGGCGGGCCTCGACGTGGCGGAGGGGTTGGCGGCGCTCGCCTCACTGGAGCTCGGCGGGTATGTGCGGCGCGAGCAGGGCGGGAGGTTCACGGCGTTGCCGTGAGGTCTTTGCTCTGTGGGCGGTTTGGTTGCTCGGTGGCGGTCGAATCTCGGCCCGCGCTAAACGGCGCTGGGGAGAAGGGAAGGGAGCGGGCGCCATCGCACCTGTCAGAACCTGCATTGCATAGCACGACAATTCCGGTTCAGATGGCGAGGCCTGTCGAGCTATGCATGAAGAGCATGCGTAATACGACAGGGCTCGGACCTTGCGCCGGTCTTGTCGCGTTATGCAGGTTTCCCGTGACACTCTCGCCACAAAGGAGCGCGTTTGGGCTCAGGACCGGGTCGACCACGGGCTCAGCGACCCGCAACCAATCTCACCCACCCTCTTTCCCTGCGCCGTTTACCGAGCCGAGCACCCAGCGATGCTGCGGGCGCGCAGCGCCCGCGGGACGAGAGTCAATAGCCACCGAGCACACGATCCGCCACCGAGCACACGATCCGCCACCGTCACCGCCCACCGCCACCGCCGCCCACTAACCTCGCCACCGCCATGAAAATCCCCCCAAATCCGACCGCCCGCCACGGCATCCCGCGGGTCCTGTCGATCGCCGGCTCGGACTCGGGCGGTGGCGCGGGGATCCAGGCGGACCTGAAGGCATTCGCCGCCTGTGGCGTCCACGGGATGACCGCGATCACGGCGATCACCGCTCAGAACACGGTCGGCGTCGCCGCGGTCCACCAGATCCCGCCGGAGATCATCATCGAGCAGGTCCGGGCCGTGGGCGCCGACATCGGAGTCGACGCCGTGAAGATCGGGATGCTCGGCGACGCGGCGACGATCGAGGCCGTGGCGAGCGCACTCGACGCGCTCGCCAGCGAGACGCCGGTCGTGCTCGACCCAGTCATGGTCGCCGAGTCCGGCGCCGAGCTGCTCGAGCCGGGCGCCAGGGCGGTGCTCGCCGCGCGTCTGATCCCCCGAGCGACGGTCGTGACACCCAACCTCGCGGAGGCCCGGGCGCTGATGGCGCAGGACGATCCGGCCGCGGCAACCGGCGCCGATCCCGAGGCGCTCGCCCGCGCCGTGCACGCGCTCGGCCCCAAGGCCGTGGTCGTCACGGGCGGCCACCGCGACCAGACGATCGACCTGTTCTTCGACGGAGAGAGGCTCGTCGAGATCCCCGGCGAGCGGCACCCCGACGGCGCCGCCCACGGCTCCGGGTGCACTCACTCCTCGGTCCTGGCGGCGCGGCTCGCGTGGGGCGACGAACCCCTAGAGGCGGCCCGAGTCGCTCACGAGCTCGCATCCCGCGCCGTGGCCAACGGGCTCACCGAGATCGGCGCCGGCGCGGGGCCGGTCGACGTTCTCGGCCTTGGGTCGGGATAAAGCCGGGATCTAGCGGGGCGCTGGAACGACGCCGGAGGTAGTCGCCCAAAACTTCATCAATTCTGTAAGAATACTTTAGATTGCCGCGTGGTCGCTATTGGGGCGCCAGTGGCCAGGGATCGGACTCGCCGGTCAAACGCAAACTGGAGGTATTGCTTTGCCTGATCGAAGCTGTCTTGCGAGGCGGATCCGGACCTCGGTGGTGCTCGCGGCGTTCATGGCGCTCGCGTGGGCAGTTCCCGGAGGGGCGGCTACCGTGACTCCGGAGTCGGCGACCAACTGCGGCGGGTCGCTGCGGAGAGCACCGACCTCCGACGAGCCGAACACGCTGTCGTACAAGTTCAATTGCGACGGCGGGATCACGGCGTACACGATCATCGCCAGCCGTGGTCCGAGCGACCTCAGCACGATTGACGACTTCTCGCCGAACTCGCTCGCATACAGCACCTCCGGCGTGGACTCGAAGGTGAGCTTCACCTGCGAGGGTTCGATTCCCGGCGATGGCATCAACTGCAACACCGGCGGGAGCGCCCTCCCGACAGCGGAGTTCGTCGAGGGAACGTTCGACACGACGGATCCCTATTGCGGGACCGTCGCAACGAAGGCAACGAAGACGAAGAAGGCAACGAAGGCCGAGCCACAGGCTGTGGTCGACGTGATCGTGAGTGATGTGACTGGCGCCGAGGATGGTCCATTCAGGCTGAATCTCGGTCCGGCATGTAAGGCGCAACACGCGACCAAGAAGTCGGTGAAGCGCCACAAGCACAAGAGCAGGACGGCCGCGGCGAAGCGACGCTAGCCGGCCGCCGTCTCCGCGGGCGGGCAAGAGGGGCACTCTCAAAGGGTGAAGCGAGGCTCTGCACCTCGCTTCACCCGGCCCGTCCGCGCCTGCCGGGCTTTCGGAGTCCGCCACCCGGGTGCCGGCCAGTCGCTCCTCTTTTGACATAATCAAACCGTGCGCTTTCTGCGGATGAAGCCAGGTCATGGCGAGGTGTTGATCGCAGAGGGCGACGTGGAACTCGCCGAGGACGAGCAGCGGCTGATCGAGGAGTTCCGACGGCAGCTCGACGCGGGCCTGTGGGCGGCGGTGCCGAGGACGGGTGACGCCGGAAGGCGCGAGGCCCGCATGGTCCGGACGTTCGACGACATTCCACGAGACGCGGATCGCGTGATCTTCTTCCCGCGGGCCGCGGGCGGCGCCTAGGCCGGCCACGCGGTGCTGCTCGCGCTTGCGGCAACCGCGCTCGTCGCGCTCGCGCTGCTCTCGGACCTGATCTTTCCGTGGCTCGAGGAGACCTGGAGCCGGCATCGTGCGCGCCGGCGCAAGACTCCGACGGTCATGTACGACCCGGGCCGCGAGCGCCGTGCCGAGCAGCGGGCACGCGCCCTGCTCCATTCCTGCGTCAACGAGGAAGAGTGGGCCATGTACCGCGACCTCGGGTTCATCCGCGTGTGGGGGAGCCAGGCAGACGGCCCCGACACCTCCGAGAAAGGGACGGGCGCACCGTACGCCTATCTGATCTACCCGCACCGTCCGATCATCGCCTACGTCCCGCAGACGCATCGCCTGCTCAACGAGTACTGCATCGCGTTTCCCGATGACAGCCGGCCGTACGGGAGCGCGCGGCTCCCGGACTCCGACGATGTGCTCGCGAAGTGGATGGCGCTCACCGGCGATGAGCGCCGGCTGGTCGCGACGGCCAACATGCACCTGCCCGGGCGCCAGCTCGACCCGGCACAGGTCAAGCGCGACCTCTGGCGCCTCTCGCAATGGGAGCGCGCGTGGATGCGGCACGTCGCCAACGCGGCGTCGAACACCGCGGACAACGCGGGCTGAGCCGGCCGCGGCTGGCGGCGTTCCGAGGGGCGCCGGCGACGGTGGCGGCGAAGGAAGTGCCGCGCCAGTGACCCCGGCGACGGTGGCGGCGAAAGAAGTGCCGCGCCAGTGACCCCGGCGACGGTGGCGGCGAAGGAAGTACCGCGCGAGTGACCCCGGCGCCGAACTAGAGCCGACGGACGACCCGGCGCTGGCGGTCGGGCCGGCCACCATGGAGATCTAGGTCGTACATGGACCCAGATCTCCGTCGAAAGTCATGTCCGGCGGCCCGATCGCCCTTCCCAACTAAGTCGATTGACAAACCCTCATCTGTGGTACGCTCAACCGTGCAAACTAAATCGACTTTGTGGAGTTTTTGTGGCCTTGACCGCTGAGCGCACTGGCGCTGGCGCACGCGTTACAGGGTTGGGGGTCACGGGGCTTCACGCAAGTGGGGAAAGGAACGCAGTTGAGATCGAGAACGAGGGGACTCCTTGGGCTGCTCGTCGCGATGCCGATCGTGGCGGCGCCGGCGAGCGCCGCGGCAACGACTCTGATCGGGTCGGGATCGAGCGCCGCGCAGCCGTACATGCTGGAGCTGTTCCGCGGTTACAACAAGCTGCACCACAAGATCCACTTCAAGTACATCCCTGACGGCGGTAACGCCGGCGTGAAGGACGTCCAGCAGCACCGCAGCCAGTTTGCGATCAACGTGCGACCGCCGCAATGGCGCCCGCTCCAAGGCGCCGGGAATCCGCCTCGACGTGGCGGCTGATCGACCGGGCCGGGCTGGCGTTCGCGTGGCTGCTGGGGCTGATCTTCTGCGCGATCGCGGCCTCGATCGTCATCTGGCTGCTGATCCAGGGACTCCGCTATGTCCGCCCGAGCCTGCTCGTCACCCACCCGACGGTGGGCTACACCGAGAACCAGACCGGCGGCTTTCTCGACCCGATGATCGGCACCGTGCTGGTGGCGCTCGTGGCGATGGCGATCGCGCTGCCGGTGGGGGTGGCCACCGCCGTGTGGCTGAGCGAATACGGTCGCCCCT
Source organism: uncultured Solirubrobacterales bacterium (assembly GCA_963810015.1). GTDB lineage: Bacteria > Actinomycetota > Thermoleophilia > Solirubrobacterales > Solirubrobacteraceae > Palsa-465. Next base: position 602,423 of record CAWEMC010000013.1, on the reverse strand, counting down.
CGGCATTGGCCCGCGTTGCGGAATCGACCGTCGAGATGCTCGCCGGCACCCCCTCGATCGTGCTGGCTCTGTTCGGGACGCTGATCTTCGAGGCCCCGGCGCTCGGCTTCCTCAGCCAGACGAACGGCGGGGTCGTGTTCGGTCGTTCGTTCTTCGCCGCCGGGGCGATGCTCTCGCTGGTCGCGCTGCCGCTCGTGGTCGCCACCGTGCGCGAGGGACTCCAATCGATTCCCGGCCATGTCCGCGAGGCTTCCTACGCGGTCGGCAAGACGAAGATCGCGACCACGCGCCGGGTCCTGCTGCCTGCCGCCCGCCCATCCGTCATCACGGGGTCGATGCTCGGCCTCGGGCGCGTGATCGGCGACACCGCGATCATCGTCGTCCTGCTGGGCTCCACCCTGAACCTCCAAGGCGTGGGCTCGGCGCCGCTGCTCGGCACCCTGCGCGGGACGGGCAGCACGCTGACCAGCTACATCTACTACAACGCTCCGACCGGCGACGGCAACCAGCCGGACAAAGCGTACGCCGCCGCGTTCGTGCTGCTGATGCTCGTCCTCGTCCTCAACGTCGGCGTGGATTTCTTTGCGCGCCGCGCGAAGAAGGTCCGATGGGGCTGAACACTCCGCCGCCCGTGCGCCGGCTGACCGGCCGGGAGCAGCTGGTCCCGACCGAGGCCGCTGAAGCGCCGCCAACCCCGCCGGCCACCAACGGCAACGGCCACCATCCGGACGCCCAAGGGCCTCCGGGGTCCAGCTTCGTCGCCGCGCCCCGCCGGGTCGAGCCGTCGCCGTTCGCGATCGACCGCATGCAGATCGAGGACGTTTCGGTCTCCTACGGGTCGAAGGTCGCCGTCAACTCCGTCTCGATGCCGATCCGTCAGGGTGAGGTACTCGCGCTCATCGGCCCATCGGGCTGTGGCAAGACGACGCTTCTGCGATCGCTTAACCGGCTGACCGAGCTGACCAAGGGGACGAGCTTCAGCGGCCGCATCGTGCTCGACGGAGTGGACATCGCGACGATGGAGCCGACGGCGCTGCGGCGGCGCGTGACGATGGTCTTCCAGCAGCCCAACCCGTTCCCGATGAGCGTGTTTGACAACGTCGCCTATGTCCTGCGCGAGCAGGCCTCCCGGCGGCCGAAGCGCAAGGACCTCCGCAGCGCCGTCCAGGACGCCCTGTCTCGCGCCGGACTGTTCGACGAGGTCGCCGACAACCTCGACCACCCGGCGCTCAGGCTGTCTGGAGGCCAGCAGCAGCGGCTCTGCATCGCCCGCGCGCTCGCCGCGAACCCCGAGGTGCTGCTGCTCGATGAGCCCTGCTCGGCGCTCGACCCTCAGTCCACGAAGGTGATCGAGGACCTGATCGTGCGCCTGCGTGACGAGGTCGCGATCGTGATCGTCACGCACAACCTGCAGCAGGCCTACCGGGTGGCGGACCACGTCGGCTTCATGTACCTGGGAGATCTCGTCGAGTACGGCAGCGCGCAGACGATGTTCGGATCCCCGCGGGAGCAGCGGACTAGGGAGTACGTGAGCGGTGCGTTTGGCTAGAGCCACACCCGCGATCCTGGTCACGGGCGCACTCGCGGGCTGCGCGACCACCCACCAGGAGGCGACTCGCCTTCAACTCAACAGCGCTCGGATCCGGGCGAGTCAGGTCGCCGTGCACGTCCGCCATCGCAATCCCGACGTCCGCGTCTCAGCCGTCACCCTGCTGAGGAGCGGAAGGCGCACGGCGATCGTCGTGCGAGTCCGCAACCTCGCCGAGCGAACCCTCTCCGATCTTCCCGTGTCCGTCGGAGTGACCGCGCCCCAGGGGCTCAGGCGCTATCTCAACGACAGGGCCGGAATCGATTACTTCGACGCCCACCTGTCCGCGATCGCCCCTCAAGCGCAGCTCACCTGGGTCTTCACCTCGAACGCCACCGTGCCCGCACGGGCCCGGCCGTTCGCCGACGTCGGGATTCCCACTCCGGGGTTCTCGAGCGCCACGAGGCTCCCGGAGATCACGGCGCAGCTGCGACCGGGTTCCGGTGCGCGAAACATCCTCCGGCTGACGATTCGCAACGACTCCGCGGTTCCTCAGTACCAGCTGCCGGTATACGCCACGGTCAGCGGTCGGCGGGGTTTTCTCGCCGCGGGGGCGGCCACGATCGCCCATCTCGGGACCGGGGCGAGCACGAGCTTGCAGATGACGCTGCTCGGCAGCGCGACCAAGGCGACACCGGCGCTCGAGGTGCCGCCGACGATCTTCGGATAGGAGGCAGACGGTGGAAGTCAGCGATATCGAGCAGACCCAGGTAGCTCCTTCAGCCGTTCCGGAGACCGCCTCTGCGTACGAGCTCTGCGACCACTGCGGGGCGCCCGTCGACACGACGCAGCGCTACTGCGTGTCGTGCGGCGCGCGGCGCCGGCACGTCCGCGATCCCGCGGCACGTTTTCTTTCCACTGCGGGATCGAGATCGCGCCAAGCGCCGCGCACGGCCACAGCCGCCGCCAGGCGGCCAACCTCGAGTCTCGGGCTCGCGCTCGTTCTCGCGGTCATCCCGCTCGCCGTCGGGGTGGGGGTACTGCTCGGCCGTTCGTCCTCCAACGGAGACGGCAAGCTGATCGCCGCACTCAGGGCGCAGAAGCCCGAGGTCATCACGTCGGGCTCCGGCGCTGACACCGCCGCGCAGACACAGGCATCGAACAGCTCCGCGAACACCGTGGCGGCGGTCACGAGCAACTTCCCACTCCAGACCGGCTACACGGTCGAGCTCGAGACCCTGTCGACCCACCAGACGACTCAGGCCGACGTCGGCAAGGCCGAGCTGGCGATGCGAAACAAGGGGGCCAAGGACGTCGGGGTGATCCTCCAGAGCGATTTCACGCTCACCCCGAAGCCGCCCGCGGGCTCGGCCGTGATCTATTCCGGGGTCTTCCGGACGCGCAGTGAGGCCGAGCAGGCGCTGGCCAAGCTCGGGCATCACTTCCCAGCCGCCAGGGTGATCGCCGTGGGAACCTCGGGGACGGCGACGGCCTCGGGCAAGGTGCTGAGCAAGACCGCCTACGGCTCGGCCCAGCAGATCACCGGCTTCAAGGCGACCCCGTCGCAGCTGGCCGCCGGCCAGCAGGTCGTCGACAAGGTCGCGAAGAAGATCGGTGGGAGCTACGTGAACTCGCAGAAGGGTCTGCCCGACCAGATCTCGGTGCCATGAGCAAGGTCCTGTTCAAACGCCGGTCCGCGCCGACCGCGGCAACGCCAACCCAGCAAGCCTCCGACCTCGAAGCGCAACGCGACAGGCTCACCGAGCGCTTCGCGGTGATGCAGTCCGAGCTCGGCGGCCTGTTCTACGAGATGGCGATCCGGGATCACATCCGGCTCGAGGTGCTCGTCGAGAAGGCGGCGGCGCTACAACGGGTCGATTCGGAGCTCGGTCAGCTCGAGCGGATGCTTGAGAGCGGCCACGGCGCCGTCGGCGGCAACTGTCCCGGGTGCGGAGCCGTATTTGCCCACGGCGCCGCGTTCTGCGCCCAGTGCGCCACACCTCTGACGGCCGCGTGAGCTCCTGGCTGCGTTCGATCCGGCTGTCGCGGCTCCAGCTCGCCGCAGTCGCGGCGGTGTCGGCCCTAGCGACCGCCTTGATCATTGCCGAGGCGCTCGGCCGAACACCGGCCCAGACCGCCGCGCTGGCCGCCCGCGCTCGCGCCCGACGGTGTCGAGTCCGGCAGCGCGCGCCCACGCCGGCCGCGACGCCGGCGGCGAAACACCCCGGCGCCGCGCCTCGCCGGCCGGCGGCCCCGCCCCCCTCCGCCATCATCGCCGACGACGACCTCCGCGGCGACGACGACCACCACAACCACCACCTCCACCACCTCGACCTCGACCTCGCCGAGCTCGACCCCGTCCCCATCGAAGCCCAAGGTCTCGGCCGTGAAGCACGTGTTCGTGATCGCGCTGACGACGCCGAGCTATGACGCCGCGTTCGGACACGGCTCCGTCGCGCACTACCTGAACGACGAGCTGCGCCCAAAGGGCACGTTGCTGAGCGCCTACCACACGCTCGGCGGCGCCGAGCTGCCCGACTACCTGGCGATGATCGGCGGACAGGCGCCGAACGCGGATACACGGGCCGACTGCACGAGCTACGACGAGTTCCCCTCGAGCGCCAAGCCGAACAAGAGCGGACAGGTCCAGGGCACGGGGTGCATCTACCCCAACACCGTGCTTACGATCGGCGACCAGGTCACGGCGTCGGGCCACGCGTGGAAGGCCTACATCGACGATATGGGCGCGACCGCCTGCGTGCATCCGAACTCCAACGCGCTCGACGACGCGCCCCTACCGGGGGCGGGAAGCGACTACGACACGCGCCACAACCCGTTCATCTACTTCCATTCGCTCCTCGACCTGGGCGACTGCGCCAGCGACGACCTCACGCTGTCCAAGCTCCCCGCGGCGCTGAGCTCGCAGTCCAAGATGCCCAGGTTCGCCTTCGTCGCGCCGGGCGCGTGCGAGGACTCTGCACAGCAGAGCTGCCCAGATGGAAGCCCCGCCGGGCTCGCCGGCGAGGACGCGTTCCTGCAGACGTGGGTTCCGAAGATCCTGCACTCGCCGGCCTACAAGAAGAACGGGGCGCTGATCATCGCGTTCGCCCACGCCGCCCCGTCCACCGACGCGACGGACTCAGGCCCCGTTCGGACGGGCGCACTCGTCATCTCGCGCTACGCCCACGCCGGCAGAACCATCTCGAAGGCCTATAACCCGTACTCGATCCTGCGCTCGATCGAGGACCTGCTCGCCCTCCAGCCGCTCGCTCACGCCAAGCGCGCGAAGTCGTTCGTCTCGACCGCGCTCCCGGGCGCGTAGCCGCCCGCTACAGTCCCGGCCGCAATGAGCGCCACGAACGGTTCCTTCGATCTCAAGCACCGCAGTCGGGCGCTGACCGACGGACCCGAACGCGCCCCCGCCCGCGCCTTCCTGAAGGGGATCGGCTACGACGACGAGGCGATGAGCAAGCCGATCGTCGCGGTCGCCAACACATGGATCGAGACGATGCCGTGCAACTTCCATCTGCGAGCGCTCGCGGCCAAGGTCAAGGAGGGGATCAAGGACGCCGGCGGCACGCCGATGGAGCTCAACACGATCGCGATCTCCGACGGGATCACGATGGGTACGCAGGGGATGAAGGCCTCGCTCGTCAGCCGCGAAGTGATCGCCGACTCGATCGAACTCGTCTGCAACGCCCACCTGTTCGACGCCGTCATCGCGATCAGCGGCTGCGACAAGACGATTCCCGGCACGGTGATGGCGCTATGCCGGCTGAACGTCCCGAGCGTGATGCTCTACGGTGGCTCGATCCTCCCCGGCCATCTGCACGGCCAGCAGCTGACGATCCAGGAGGTCTTCGAGGCGGTCGGCGCCCATTCCGCGGGCAAGATCACCGACGCGGAGCTGACCGAGATCGAGGACACGGCATCGCCCGGCGCCGGCGCGTGCGGCGGCCAGTTCACCGCCAACACGATGGCGATGGCGTTCGAGATGCTCGGGATCTCCCCGGCCGGCTTCAACGGCGTCCCGGCGGTAGACGCCAACAAGGCAGAGGTGGCCAAGAGCGCCGGCGAGCTGGTGATGGACGTCCTCGCCCGGGGCCAGCGGCCCAGCGACATCATCACCAAGGACAGCCTCGAGAACGCGATCGCCGCGGTCGCGTCCAGCGGCGGCTCGACCAATGGCGTGCTCCACCTACTCGCAGTGGCCAGCGAGATGGGCGTCGAGCTTTCGATCGACGATTTCGATCGCATCAGCGAGCGGACGCCGCTGCTGTGCGACCTGAAACCCGGCGGCCAGTACGTGGCGCCCGATCTGTACAGGGCCGGCGGCGTGCCCGTGCTGATGAAGCGCCTCAAGGACGCTGGGCTCCTGCACGACGACGCGATCACGGTCACGGGCCAAACCATCGGCGAGATCGCCGACGCGGCCCAGGAGACAGAGGGGCAGCGGGTCGTCAGGCCCCTCAGCGATCCGATCAAGACCACCGGCGGCCTGGCGATCCTTCGCGGCAACCTCGCGCCGGAGGGCTGCGTGGTCAAGCTCGCCGGTCACGAGCGTCGCAAGCAGTCGGGCCCGGCGCGGGTGTTCGAATCCGAGGAGGATGCGATGCACGCGGTCACGGCCGGATCGATCGAGGCCGGCGACGTGGTCGTGATTCGCAACGAGGGCCCCGCCGGGGGCCCCGGCATGCGCGAGATGCTCGCGGTCACCGCCGCGCTCGTCGGGCAGGGGATCGGGGAGCACGTGGCGCTGCTCACCGACGGGCGGTTCTCGGGAGCCACGCATGGATTGATGGCCGGCCACGTCGCGCCCGAGGCGGCGCGCGGCGGTCCGATCGCGGCGGTCCGCGACGGCGATCAGATCACGCTCGACGTCGACGCGCGCCGGCTCGACGTCGCGCTTTCGGACGAGGAGATCGCCGAGCGGATCAAGGCCTACGAACCGCCGGCGCGGCCGCACCCGGGTACGGCGCTCTCCAAGTACGCGCGGCTCGTCTCGAGCGCGTCCGACGGCGCGATCACGCGCTGATCAGGTCTCGCCGGCGCCAGCAATTCCGCCAGGCTCGGAGCAGGAAGTTGTGCAATCAAGCTGAAATACCGCTAAAGCGGTCGCCTTTGCGCGGGCACAACATTCCCGTGGAGCCAGATCGCTAGCATTTTGGTCAAGGAGATCACAGTGGTGCTCGTGTTAAATCTCCGCCCGGCGGGCGAATGAACCGGGGCAGCAGCACAAGAGCCCCGCAGACTTCGTCCGCAAGGCATCGCCGGCGCGGCCCATACGTCGCCGCCAGCGTCGTGCTGCTCGTCGTCGCGGCGCTGGCGGCCGGCGCCGTCGTCGTTTCCTCCTCGCGTGTGAGCGTGAGCCCTGACGCCAACGCGCTGGCGGCGATCGGGTTGCCGACCGGCGGCGGGAAGATCGAGAACGTGACCGTCACCACCGGGCCCCACAGCGCGTCCGTTCCGTTCGCGCTCCGAGGCGACACGATCTGGCCCAACGAGTTGATCCCGGCCCACCAGCCGGTCTCGGTCGACGTCACGATCAAGCGCCCGGGCTGGATCTCGTGGCTCTCCGGGTCCACCCAGCACGTCCACCTCCAGCTGATGACGCCGGTGGCGAGCCTCCGTGCCCACTACCTCACGCTGCGCTCCGGCGCTCCGCTCCGACTCCACTTCAAGCAACCGATCCAGGTCATCTCATACGGCCAGCCCGGAGCCCTCCGACGGCACGTGCTGGCGACCCCGAGCGCGGTGGTTACGGTGCCCCGCGGCGCGGCGGCGGGGACGCTCGCCGTGGCGGCGGCGCCGCGTACGTGGGAGAGCTCGAAGTCCGCGCTGGTCAGCTGGTTCCCGGCCGGAGCGGCTGCGAGCGCGGTCGCGAACCCGGCCCCCGGCACTCAAATTCACCCGAACACCCCGATCAGCCTGACGTTCAACAAGACGGTCCAGCAGGTACTCGGCAAGAGCCGTCCGCCGGTGACGCCGACCACCGCCGGGACCTGGCAGACCGTGTCGAGCCACATGATCGTGTTCAAGCCCGAGGCCTACGGTTACGGGCTCGGCACCAGCGTCCACATTTCCCTGCCGAGCGGGGTGAACGTTGTCGGCGGCACCGGCGGCGACCCCAGCTGGACCGTGCCCGGAGGGTCGACGATGCGGCTTCAGCAGCTGTTGGCGATCCTGGGCTACCTGCCCCTCAAGTTCCGCTATACCGGGCCTGGGGTCAAGCCGACGCCGGCGGCGGAGCTGAGCGCGGCGATCCATGCGCCGGCTGGCAAGTTCACCTGGCGCTATCCGAACACGCCCTCCGCGCTCACCGGCATGTGGCAGCCTGGTGCGTCGGGCGTGATGACGCAGGGCGCGCTGATGGCGTTCGAGAACGATAATGGGCTAGCGACCGTTGGACTCTCCAACCCGCTCGTGTGGAAGTACCTGATCCAGGACGCCCTGGCGGGGAAGGGCTCAGCTTTCGGCTACACCTACGTGACGGTGAGCGAGGGCAGCCCCGAAAACGAGCAGACGTGGCACAACGGGAAAACGGTCGTCTCGGGTGCCGTCAACACGGGCATCCCAGCTGCGCCGACGGCACAGGGCACCTTCCCGGTGTTCGAGCATGCGCTGTCGGTGACGATGTCGGGCACCAACCCCGACGGCAGCCACTACACCGATCCCGGCGTCCCGTGGGTCAGCTACTTTAACGGAGGCGACGCCCTGCACGGCTTCATCCGCGGGTCGTATGGCTTCCCCCAGAGCCTCGGGTGCGTCGAGATGCCGTACTCCGAGGCGTCTCAGGTCTATCCCTACACGCCGATCGGGACCCTGGTCCACGTCGAATAGTTGTCGTCGCCCGCTGGCCCTCGTCAATGGGCCGCTCAGTAAACGGCGCTCGGAGGGGAGCGGGGTGGGGGCCTTCTGTTTGGTGCATAGCACGACAGCACCAGCGCTTCAGGCGAGCCCTGTCGACCTACGCACACTCCTCGGGCACAAGTCGACAGGCCTCGGGTTCTCTGGCGAGATTGACGCGTTAGGCACCAAGCGCCGGCGCGATTCCGCCGTCGCGCGCCACCGCCACCTATTCGCGGGCAGCGAAGTGGGCCGACGACTTCCTCCCCAGCGCCGTTTACCGAGCCGATCGTCACCCAGGGCCACGAGGCGCGGCACCGGCCGCGCGCGGCGCGATTGATTGCTTCTGTAGAAGGTTGGCGCTCGTTCGTGGCGAATAGCGTCAGCACTTTATGAGCGCGCGGGACCCAGATAGCGCCGGAACCGAGGATCACGCGCCGGAATGGACGGCGGCGCTCGAGGCGTTCGACGGCGATCTGCGCCGGCGGGCGGTGGCGGAGAAGACCCGCCACGCGTATGCGATCGACTCGGCCCAGTTCGCGACCTGGGCGAGCGCGCGCCAGCTCGAGCCGGCTACGGTCGAGGTTCGGGCCCTGCGGCGTTACGCCGCGAGCCTGTCCGAGCGCGGGCAGGCGCCGTCGACCGTGGCGCGCAAGCTCGCGGCGTTGCGCGGCCTGTTCCGGGTCCAGGTCGAGCTGGGCATGCGCGCGGACAATCCCGCCGAGCTGCTGAGCGCGCCAAAACGCCCCCGGCGGCTGCCGCGCGTGATCAAGGCGGCCGAGCTCGCGATCCTGCTCGACCGGATTCCCGCGACGACCCCCCTGGAGCTTCGCGACCGGGCGATGTTTGAGCTCGCCTACGGCTCGGGGTTGCGCGCCGAGGAGCTGGTGTCACTCGATCTCGACTCGGTCGGCTTCGACACCGAGACGGTGCGCGTCGAGGGCAAGGGCGGAAAGACCCGACTGGTACCCGCCGGAGAGCACGCGCTGCACGCGGTCGGGCGTTACCTGGCCCGTGGACGGCCGGCGCTCGTGAACGGCCCGGCGACGGCGCTGTTCCTCTCCAAGTCCGGGCGGCGGCTGAGCACCTCCGACGTCCGGCGCCGCCTGCGGACGTGGGCGCGCCAGGCGGCTGCCCACGCGCCGGCGCTTGCCGATGCCCATCCGCACGCGCTGCGGCACTCGTTCGCGACCCACCTGCTCGACGGTGGCGCCGACTTGCGCGCGATTCAGGAGCTGCTTGGCCACGCAACCATCTCGACTACTCAGGTTTACACTCGGGTAGAGTCGGCGCGGCTCCGATCAGCGTATGCCCGCGCCCATCCGCGCGCGTAAGCACCGATTCTGGGAGCGAGAACTGGAAACAAACGTCAAAGCGGTCGAGCTTCAGGATCTGTGGCGGCGCTACAAGGCGTCGGGCGATGACCGCGCCCGCGAGCGTCTCGTGGTCGCGTACTCCCCGCTGGTGAAGTACGTCGCCGGCCGGATGAGCTCCGGGCTGCCAGCCCACGTCGAGGAGGCCGACCTGATCTCCTATGGGCTCACAGGTCTGATCTCTGCCATAGAACGTTTCGATCTCACGAGAGAGATCAAATTTGAGACGTACGCGATCACCCGGATCCGCGGCGCGATCATCGACGAGCTCCGGACTCTCGACTGGGTGCCGCGCTCGGTCCGCGCGCGAGCTCGCGAGATCGAGCGCGTCAACATGAAGCTCGAGGCCCGGTTCCAGCGCGCCCCGACCGACGAAGAGATGTCCGCGGAGCTCGCGATCACCGTCGAGGAGTTCCAGGAGGCCCTACTCCAGATCTCGAACTCGACGATCGTCGCGCTCGACGAGCTCTGGAACGTGTCGGACTCGACCGGCGACACGGTGTCGCTGCTCGACACCCTTCCCGACCGCGGCGCCCCCGACCCCCAGATGCTCGTCGACCAGAGCGAGCTGCGCGACCGGATTGCCGACGCGATCGCGGCGCTCCCCGAGCGCGAGAAGCTGGTCGTCGCCCTCTATTACTACGAAAACCTGACGCTCCGCGAGATCGGCGAGGTCCTCGGCGTGACCGAGTCGCGCGTCTCGCAGCTGCACACCAAGGCGGTCCTGCGGCTGCGGTCCAAGCTGGCCGGCGAGCTGGATTAGGTATTTTGAGGCCGGGCCGCATGCGGCCCGGCCCCGGCCGGTGCATGCACCGGCCGGCGGAGGCGCGCATGCGCGCCTCCGAACATCACATCAGAGAGGAGACAAGGCATGCACAAGCCCGCGGATCGCATCCGGAACGTGGCGCTCGTCGGCCACCGCGGTAGTGGCAAGACCTCGCTGCACGAGGCGCTGCTGTTCCAGGCGGGCGTAGTCAACCGCCTCGGGAGCGTGGTCGACGGCACGACCGTGTCCGACGCGGACCCAGACGAGAAGTCGCGGCAGATGTCGATTTCGGCTGCGCTTGCCTCGTTCGAATGGCAGGACCGCAAGGTCAACCTGCTGGACACACCCGGCGACTCGAGCTTCGTCGCCGACGCGCTCGGCGCCCTGCGCGTGTGCGAGTCGGCGGTGTTCGTTCTCAACGCCGTGATGGGCGTCGAGGTCCACACCCAGCGGCTGTGGGCGCGCGCGGCCGAGCTCGACCTCGCGCGCCTGGTGTTCGTCAACATGCTCGATCGCGAGCGCGCCGACTTCTTCCGCACGCTCGAGTCGCTCAAAAACGCGTTCGGCCAGCACGTCGTCGCCACCGAGATCCCGATCGGCTTGGAGCACGAGGTCTCCGGCGTGATCGACCTCGTCGACATGAAGGCCTACCGCTACGAAGGCGCGGGCCGTGAGAACTGCGCGGAGATCCCGATCCCCGAAGAGCTCCAGGCGCAAGCCGAGGAGTACCGCGAGAAGCTGATGGACGAGGTCTCCGAGAGCTCCGACGCGCTGATGGAGCGCTACCTCGAGGGCGAGGAGATCTCCCACGAGGAGATCGTCACCGCGCTCAAAGACGGCACCAACCACGGCGCGATCTTCCCCGTGACCTGCGGGATCGCGACCCAGAACCTCGGCACAAACCGGCTGCTCGACGCCATCGTCGAGGACCTTCCGTCGCCCGTCAAGCACGGCGGCCTGGAGGTCGGCGAGCTCACGCTCGAGCCCGTAGAGGACAAGGAGATGTTCGCGTACGTGTTCAAGACCCGCGCGGACCCGTTCGCGGGGCGGATCAACATGTTCCGCGTCTACCAGGGCGTGATCAAACAGGACTCGCAGGTGCTGAACACGCGCACCCACAACAAGGAGCGCGTTGGCCAGCTCGTGACCTTCGAGGGCTCCGGGACCGGCCACGCGAACGACTTCGGACCCGGTGACATCGGCGCCGTCGCCAAGCTCAAGGAGACGAGGGCGGGGGACTGGCTGGCCTCGCGCGACGAGCCGATCGAGATGCCCAGCGTCAAGCTGCCGGCGCCGGTGATGGCGTTCGCGGTCGAACCCAAGAGCAAGGGCGATGAGGACAAGGTGTTCACGGCGCTCCGTCGCCTCCAGGAGGAGGACCCGACGATCGACCTCCACCGCGATCCGCAGACCGGCCAGCAGATCGTCGCGGGCCTCTCCCAGGTCCACGTCGAGGTGATCGTCGAGCGGCTGAAGTCGCGGTTCGGCGCCGAGGTGAACCTGAAGCCCCCGCGAGTTCCCTATCAGGAGACGATCCGCAAGTCCGCCAAGGCGCACGGACGCCACAAGAAGCAGACCGGCGGCCGCGGCCAGTTCGGCGACTGCCACATCGAGATCGCGCCGCGCGAGCCCGGCGAAGGGTTCGAGTTCGTCAACGCGATCAAGGGCGGCGTGATCCCGACCGGGTTCATCCCCGCGGTCGAGAAGGGCGTGCTCGAGGCGATGCAGGAGGGGGTCGTCGCCGGATACCCGGTCAAAGACGTCAGCGTCCGGCTCTACGACGGCTCCTACCACACCGTCGACTCCTCGGAGATGGCGTTCAAGGTCGCGGGCTCGCTGGCGATGAAGCAGGCGATGGAGCAGGCCGGGCCCGTGCTGCTCGAGCCGATCATGGTGGCGACGGTGAGCGTGCCCGAGGACGCCGTCGGGGACGTGATCGGCGACCTCAACTCGCGGCGGGGACGCCCGCTCGGGATGGAGCCCGCAGGCGCCGGGATGACCGAGGTCAAGGCCGAGGTGCCGATGGCCGAGATGCTCTCCTACGCGCCCGATCTGCGCTCGATCACCGGTGGCCAGGGCGAGTTCACGATGGAGTTCCTGCGCTATGAGGAAGTCCCGGGCCACCTCGCGGGCAAGATCGTCGACGAGGCCCGGAGCGAGAGGGAAGCCGTCAAGGCGTAAACGCGAGGCTTTATCGCCAAAGAGCGGACCTTTACAGGCAGAATTATCTCGCGCTGGTAGGCTCGGGGCGTGACCACCAGGGACATCCGTCCGTCGACCGCGATCACCGTCTGCGATGTCTGTGGGCGGACGATGCTGCGCGGAGAGCGGGCCGAGGCGTATATCCACGGCGGCGCGCGGCGCTGGGTTTGCGAGCTCTGCAAGTCGCGGGCGCTGCACGAGGGGTGGGTCCGCGAGGGCACCGTCCCGTCCTACGACGGGGCGAGCACCGGCCCCGAGCGCCGGCGCTCGTTGCTGGGCCGGCTGAGGGGCAGGCGCGAGGGGGTGGGCAACTCCTCCGACACGAGGAGCTCACGGGAGCTCGACGAGGAGTTTGACGCCGCCGAGGCGCCCGCCGGCGGGTGGTCCGAGGCCGCTCCGACTCCGCCACCGCCCTCCGACGGCGCCAGAACGCGCCGCGAGCGCGTCCGCGAGCCGCGTCACGTGCGCGCGATCCCAACCAGCACCGAACAGAAGGCCGCCTCCGCCGTCGAGCTGTTCAACTCCTCCGAACACACGCGGACCGTGTCCGGCGTGGCCCGCTCGCTGGGTTTGCCGACGGTCGCCGTCACCCCCTCCGACGCGCGCGCGAGCCTCGTCAACGTCGTCGTCTCGTGGGAGCTTTGCTGGTATCGCTACGAGGTCGACCTCAGCGACGAGGTGCCGAGCGTCCGCGTCGCGGGTCAGGGCTACGAGCTCGAGGAGCTGACCGCCGAGGAGCGTCAACCCAACGCGGTCGCGGACGACGGCGGGCTGCTCTCGCTCGACCGTTGATATCGCCCTGGACGCGCAGTGGACAAAAGTCTGAATGCGCTGGATCGGGGCGGGCAATAGCATCTTCGGCGTGATCTACTGCGTCATTCCCGAGCCACTCGCCGATGAGCTGCTCGGCAAGCTCACCGCCTACTACGCCGACGACCCGAATGTCACGGTGATCGTCGACCGGCGGAAGTCCTCGCGCCGCGAGCGCTCCTCGAGCGGCGGCGGCAAGCGCGAGGTCCGTGATCGCCGGCGCCCCCGCGTTCTCGGAGAGATCCCCGAGCTGGCGAACGATTGAGCGGCCACGGGGCGGCCGGGCCGCTCAAGCTGGTCGTGCACGTCGACGGCGGGGCGCGCGGTAACCCCGGCCCGGCTGCGATCGGTGTCGTCGTGTCCGAACCCGGTGGCGAGGTGCTCGACGAGCTCGCCGAGACGATCGGCGTCGCGACCAACAACGTCGCCGAGTACAGGGCGCTGCTACGGGGTTTGCAGCGGGCCGCTGAGCTCGGCGCCCGCGAGGTCGAGGTCGTCAACGACTCCGAGCTGGTGGCGAAGCAGCTGCAGGGTGCCTACAAGGTCAGGCACCCGGCCATGAAGCCGCTCTACGACGAGGCGACGAGCGCACTGCGTGGCTTTGACCGCTGGTCGATCCGCAGCGTGCCCCGAGCCAAGAACGCTCGGGCAGATGCGCTCGTCAACGCCGCGCTCGACGGGACGGTCTGAGCCCCGGCGGTATATAAAGCACCGGATGAGCATTGATCCAGTGGCCAGGCGCCTCGTCGAGCTCCGGCCCAGACACCGGGTTGTCAGCCTCTACCTCGACCTCGATCCCGACGAGTTCGCGATCCCGAAGGCTCGCGACTCGCAGGTCCACTCTCTGATCGACGGCGCGACGCGAGACCTCGACGCCGACGACACGCTCGATCACGAGGATCGGGTCGGGCTACGCGACGACCTGGCCCGGCTGCGCGCCTACCTGACCTCCGATGAGCCGCCATTCCAGGACGCTCGGGCGCTCGCGGTGTTCGCCTCGGGGCGTGACGAGCTCTTCGAGGTGATCCGCATCCTCCAGCCGGTGAAGGGGCGGGTCGTGATCGCCGCCGCACCGTACATCGAGCCGCTCATCGACGCGGCGCAGGCGCGCAGGTGGTGCGTGGCGCTGGTGAGCGAGCAGAACGCCCGCGTCTTCACGGGGACGCCCGACACGCTGTCCGAACGCGAGCGGATCGGTCTGCGCGAGCAATTCGAGGAAGAGGATCTTCACCTGCGCGACGTCGCCGAGCGCCTCGAGCGGCGCTGGCTGAGCGAGCGTTTCGACCTGCTGGCCATCGGCGGCGAGCCCGATGTCGTGCCGCGCTTCGAGCGGGTGCTGGCCCAGGACCTGCGCCGGCGGCTGGTCGATCGTCGCGTGGAGGCCGACATCAACTATGCCAGCGACGATGCGATACGAAGTGCCGCGCGCGACGTCGTCGAGACGGAGGAACGCGAGCACGAGCGCTCGGCGCTCGATCGGCTCGAGGCCGGGCTGGGGACCGGCGGCCGGGCGGCCGGCGGCCCGGAAGCGACGCTCGAGGCGCTGAACGAGCGGCGCGTCGAGGTGCTGCTGCTCGAGCGCGGCCTGGAGCGCCGGGGGGGTCGTTGCCCGAGCGACGGCCTGCTGACGGTGGCGACGAGCGGGCCCTGCCCGGCCGGTGACGGCGAGGTCGAGGAGGTCGAGGACCTCGGCGAGGCGGCGATCGAGGCCGCGATCCTCCAGGACGCCGAGATCATCTTCGTCCAGCGCTACCCGGACCTCGGCCCCCACCAGGGGATCGCGGCGCTCCTGCGCTTCTAGGGGCTTCGAGGGCCGGGCTCGGTGGCTTGGGTGAGCCAGGGGGCCCGGGGTGGCGGGCGGCCCGGTAAAACGGCGCTGGGGAGTCTCCTATGTCAAGCAGAGTGTGGTGGGGGTGGTGTTGGGGCTGTGGAGGAGGGTGTAGATCCGGCGGATGAGGTGGCGTTTGAGGGAGCGGATCGCTTCGCGTTTGGTTTTGCCGTGTTGGCGTTGTTTGGCGATGTAGAGGGCGGTTTGGGGGTCGTGGCAGATCCGGCTGATCGCGAGCATGTGGATCGCGTGGTTGAGTTGGCGGTTGCCGCCGCGGTCCAGGCGGTGGCGGTCGGTGCGGCCGGAGGAGACCGGGATCGGGGCGCAGCCGGCGATTCGCGCGAGTTGAGCGTCGGTGGTGAAGCGGTCGATCCCGGCGATCTCGCCGATCAATTTGGCGGCTGTGATCACGCCGAGGCCGCGCTCGGCGAGTAGTTGTGGCGCGACCTGGTCGACGAGCACGGCGAGTTCCTGGTAGAGCTCGTTGATCGTTTTGGTGAGGTCGCGGATCCGTCGGATCTCGTCGCGGGCGATCCTGACGCGAGCGCTGATCGGAGCGCGTTTCAGGCGGCGGTCGACCTGCTGCTGCCAGCGAGCGCCGATCAGTACTCGTTTGGGGATCTCCCACTCGGGCCACAGATCGTGCAGCTCCCAGCGCAGCTCGTTGATCAGCCGGGTGCGAGCGTTGATCAGCCGCTCGCGGTGGACCGCGAGCTGGCGGATCTCGAGCTCCGGCCCCACGAGCCGGGCGGTCGGTAGCGTCTCGATGCCCTCTCTGAGCGCGGCGCGAGCGACCGCCAACGCGTCGATCGGGTCGGACTTCCCGCGCTCCCGAACGGTTTCACGCGCGCCGGCCATCAGCCGTGGCGCCAGCCTGACGACCGGCTCGCCGTGATCCAACAGGAACCGCTCGAGCGGGCCCGAGACGTGCCGGCAGTCCTCGATCACCCACACCCGCTCGCTGTCAGGCAATCGCCGCGCCCACTGCAGCAGCTCGCCGAACCCGTCGCGCTCGGCCCGCTTCGTACAGACACTGACCTCAGTCCCGACCCCGTTGGCGGCGACCGCCGTGTGCGTGTGCTTGTGCGGATCGACCCCGATCGTCAACATTTAGCCGTCCCTTCGCTCGAATAACAGAAGCGGACTTCTGGCGGACAGTTCTCAGTCGGGGCGGTGCCACGCTCCTATCAGGTCACGCCAGAGATCCCTGACGGCAACGGGCGACAACTCCCCAGAAAGTCAGCAAGCGACAGAAGGGTGAGTGGGTCAGCCCGAAGCCGTCACGGACAATCCACCACGCGCCTGATCAACACAACGCGCGAACCAAGAATCTCACTGAGATGGGTGGACGCGTTGCTCTCGCGGCATCCGGAGGTCGCTGGCGCCGATTTCGCCCCCTCGGACGGTGCATAACACGACAACACCGTCGCCAGATCCGAGCCCTGTCGACCTATGCACGAGGAGTGTGCGTAGTGCGACAGGCCTCGCTCATTGCGCCAAGGTTGTCGTGTTGTGCACCGTGAAAACGCCCCGATCGGGCCCAAAAGCCCGCCGCACCCACGACCAGCTCACACCCACGCTCTTCCCTGCTGCCGTTTTGCTGAGCCGACCGCCATCCCAAGCCCCGCCGGCTCACCCACGGCGCCGCGCACGGCCCGCAGGAACCCTGGTCAGTAGGCGCTCGGCGCCCCAAACATCTCCGGCAGCCGCGCCGCCAGGTTGAAGTCGCCCTCGAACGAGGCGCGGTTGGCCATCAGCGGGACCGCCGGGTCGAGCGTCCCGGCGGCGATCCTGACGAAGTCGGCGAGGTTGAAGTGGAGCGTGAGCGCGGCGTCCCCGCTGGCGCCGGGGCGTGCGGTGGCGTGGCCATCGGTCACCTCGATCGTCCACCGGGTCGGCTTGGCCTCGGTGGCGGGACGCGCGAGCTCGTACACGAGGAAACCCTGGAAGCCGCCGGCCGCATCGGGCACGAACGAGCGTGCCATCCCGGCGAAGATCGCCCGCTGGGCGAACGCGGAGCTGAACCGGCGCTCGACGGTCGCGTCGCTGGCGCCGTCGACCATCCGGGCGAGCAGCTTGAGCGCGGCTTCCCGCGTCGCCTGGCGAGCCTCCTCGCGAGCCAGGTCGGAGAGCTCGCGCGCGCCGCGCTGGTGCCGCCTGGCGCGCCGGGCCCGCGCCAGCTCCGCCTGCTCGTCGATTACGTAGCCCCGGTCGGGGTCTCTCGGCGGCTTCCGGCGCGCGAGCGCCTGCTCGATCGGCTGGGCGAGCTCCCGTGCCTTCGCCGTCTCTCGCCCTTCGCGGCCATCCACGAAGGCCGGCATCACGTTCTCGGCGAACAGGCGCAGCGAATTGCAGATGTGCTCGTGCCGGTTGCGGCCGGCCTGCAGAATGAAGATCAACTGGTCGACTCCCGCCCCCTCGTAGCGCGAGACCAGATCCTTGACCTGCGCCGGCGTGCCGATCGCGCCGCGAAGCGAGCCGAGGCCCTCCTGGAGCAGCCGTACTCCGAGCGGCGCCTGATCGGGGCGGACGATGCGGCGGGCGAAGCCGGCCTCGTTGCGCCCCTGCTCGAACTCCCGCCACACATCGGTGACGCCCGGCGTGTGCGGCGCCAGGCCGTAGTAGTGGCCGAGCGAGTAGCCGAAGAAGTGCGCGCCGTCGATCCCACGCTCGATCGCCTCGGCCTCCTCCTCGGCCAGCATCATCGGGAGCACGACGGCGACGCTCGGGTTGACCGCAAAGGCGGCGGGCACGCACTCGGGCGAGCGGATCAACGCGTAGTACTCGTCGACCCACTTGCCGGCGTCCTCGGGCTCGACGAACGAGAACGAAAGCGCGCCGATGCCGTTGCGGGCCGCCAGGTGTATCGTCTCGCGCCGGCTGCACGCGACCCACACCGGCGGGTGGGGCTTCTGCGCCGGCTTGGGGATGACGTTGCGAGGTGGCATCTGCACGAACTCGCCGTCCATTCCGGCGAACGGCTCCTCGACGAGCATCCGGGTGACCGCGTCGAGCTCCTCCTGCCACATCTCCCGCTTGCGCTCGCGCTCAACGAGGAAGCCGCCGAGCTCGGCCGCCGAGCTCGACTCCCCGGTCCCGAAGTCGACCCGGCCCCCGGAGATCAGATCGAGGGTCGCGATCCGCTCGGCGACGCGCGCCGGGTGGTTGACGGCCGGCATCACGTTCACGATCCCGTGACCGAGGCGGATTCGCTTGGTTCGCTGCGACGCGGCGGCGAGGAACACCTCGGGGGCGGAGGAGTGCGAGTACTCCTCCAGGAAGTGGTGCTCCACCTCCCAGACATAGTCGAAGCCCAGCCGATCCGCGAGCTCGACCTGCTCCAGGGCGTCGTGCAACAGCTGTGCCTCGCTGCCCTCTGACCACGGCCGGGGGAGCTGATGCTCGTAGAAGATCCCGAACCGCATGGGCGAAGCATGTCATGGCGCGACCGCCGCGCTGCCGTGCTAACGCGGCGCCCGCGCTAGGCTGCACGTCGTGACAGATCCACTGATCGAGCTTAGCGCACGCTTGGAGGAGACCGCAGAGCAGCTGCGCACCGGCGAACTGAACCCGGACGCGGCCGTAGACGTGATCGAGGAGTGTGCGCGGCTGGCGTCCGAAGCGAGCGCTCGTGTCGACGAGCGGACGCGCGCGGCGCTGGAGCCCCTGCCCGACCTTCCCGGTCAACTTCCGCTGCCGTCAGCGTAACTCCAGTGCAGACGGTCGGCTCGGCGCCAGCGTACCCGGACCATCTGCGCGCCGAGGTCGAGCGATATCTGGAGCGGCTGCGGTTCTCGGAGGATCCCGCCTCGGCGGGCCTCGAGGACGCGATGCGCTACTCGCTGCTGGCCGGCGGAAAGCGGATCCGGCCCGTGCTCGCGCTCGCCACGGCGGAAGCGATCGACATTCCCGCGGCCACGGTGCTCCCGCTCGCGGGCGCGATTGAGCTGATCCACACGTACTCCCTGATCCACGACGATCTGCCGGCGATGGACGACGACGACCTGCGCCGAGGCCGTCCGACGTGTCATCGCGCGTACGGCGAGGACGTGGCGATCCTCGCCGGCGACGGCCTCTACGCCGAGGCGTTCAAGCTGCTCCTGTCCGAGCAGCAGGGCGAGCCCGCGGACGTGCTGGCCGCCGCCGCCGAACTCGCCGCCGCGACCGGCGTGGGCGGGATGGTCGGGGGGCAGTACCTGGACATCGCCGGGACGGCGCCACCCGGGGCCGCCGGCCTCAGGCGACTCCACGAACTAAAAACCGGACGATTGATAGCGGCGAGCATCGAGTGCGTACTCCTCCTGGCTGGCGGGCACAAACCTGACACAATGACCTACTTCCGCACCTTTGCGAACGAGCTGGGCGTCCTCTTCCAGATCGTCGATGACATCCTCGACGTGACCGGATCCGAGGAAACGCTCGGTAAGCCGCAAGGCACCGACGAACGGCTTGGAAAGCGCACCTACGTGACCGAGTTCGGATTGGACGGAGCCCGCAGCCTCGCCCGTGAGTCACACGGCCGCGCCCGGGCGGCGCTCGCGCAAGCGGCGCCGAGCGGGGCGCAGCAGCTCGAGCAGATCACAGACTTCATCGCGAACCGGACCTACTGATGTCGGACATCTTGCAGCGGATCAACTCGCCCCAGGACCTGCACGGCCTCACCGAGGACGAGCTCCAGGCGGTCGCGCAGGAGGTCCGGGAGCACATCATCGACACGGTTGGAGAGATCGGCGGTCACTTCGGCGCAAACCTCGGCGCCTGCGAGATCGCGGTGGCGCTGCATTCGCTGCTCGACTCGCCGCGCGACAAGATCCTGTGGGACGTCGGCCACCAGGCCTACCCGCACAAGGTCCTGACGGGACGGCGTGATCAGCTCCAGACGATCCGCAAGTACGAGGGCCTGGCGCCGTTCTGCTCGATCCTCGAATCCCCGCACGACGTGATGGGGGCGGGCCACGCCTCGACGGCGATCGGCTACGCCGTGGGGATCAAGGAGGCGATGCGTCGCGGTCACGGGGAGGACGGCAAGGTCGTCGCAGTCGTCGGCGACGGCGCGATGACCGGCGGCGTCGCCTTCGAGGCGGTCCACCAGGCCGGCGGTGAGGGCACTCCGATCGTCGTTCTGCTCAACGACAACGGAATGTCGATCGCCCCGAACGTCGGCTCGATGTCGCGGTACTTCAACCGCGTGCGGCTCAATCCAAAGCTGTGGCACGCGCGGGAGGACTTCGAGGGCGGGCTGACCAAGCTGCCCGCCGGGATCGGCGCGGCATTCGAGCGGCTCGGGCCCCACGTCAAGGAGTCGATCAAAGCCTTCTGGGCGCCCGGCCTGTGGTGGGAGGAGCTCGACTTCGCCTACATGGGCGTCATCGACGGCCACGACGTCCGCGCGCTGCGCCAGGCGCTGCGGGAGGCGCTGACCGCCGACCGTCCCGTCGTCGTCCACTGCGCGACCGTGAAGGGCAAGGGATTCGCGCCCGCCGAGGAGGGGGGCCTCGAGGGCATGGAGAAGTGGCACGCCGCCAAGCCCAACTCGATCACGAATGGAGCACCGGCCGCCAAGCCCCCCGCCTCGAAGCCTTCTAAGCCGGCGCCACCGCAGTACACGCAGGTGTTCGGCGAGGCGCTCGTGGCCGAGTGCCGTCGCGACGAGCGCGTGATCGGGATCACCGCCGCGATGAACTCAGGCACGGGGCTGAACATCCTCCAGCACGAGCTTCCCGACCGCTATTACGACGTCGGCATCGCCGAGCAGCAGGCGGTTCTGTTCGCAGCCGGACTGGCGCTCCAGGGGTGCAAGCCCGTCGCGGCGATCTACTCCACCTTCCTCCAGCGGGCGTACGACCAGATCGTCCACGACGTGTGCCTCCAGCGGCTGAACGTGGTGTTCGCGATGGACCGCGCCGGTCTGGTCGGGGACGACGGGCCGACCCACCACGGCGCCTTCGACATCGCCTACCTGCGGTGCCTGCCGAACATCGTGCTGATGGCGCCACGCGACGAGGCGATGCTCGTGCACATGCTGCGCACCGCTCTGCTCTACGGGGACGGGCCGATCGCGCTGCGCTATCCGCGGGGCGCGGCGGTCGGCGTGCCGCTGCCGCCGGAGCCCACGGCGATCGAGATCGGCACCGGGGAGATCCTCCGCGAGGGCGAGCGCGTGGCGCTGCTCGGGTACGGCAACGGCGTCCGCAAGGCACTCGAGGCGGCCGACGTGCTCGGGGAACACGGCATCTCGGTAACGGTCGCCGACGCCCGCTTCGCCAAGCCGATCGACGCGGGCCTCGTCGCCCAGTTGGCCGCCGAGCACGAACTGCTCGTGACCATCGAGGAAGGGGTCCTCGCCGGCGGGTTCGGCTCCGCGGTGTGGGAGACGCTGTCGGACGCCGGCATGACGCCACGGATCCTCCGCGTCGGGCTTCCCGACCGCTACGTCACTCACGGCTCGCCGAACCTGCTCCACGAGGAGGTCGGCTTCACCGGGAAGCGCATCGCCGAGCGGATCGAGGCCGCGATCGCTGAGCGGGAGTCGGTCGCGGGCTGAGGGTCCAACTCCCAAAAAGAACGACCCGCCGTTCTGGCGGGCCGTTCCGGGAGGAGAGATATATGCGTTTGATCGCTGCGAGGAAGACTCGGATTTCATGATGGCGGCGGTCCGGCGCGCCAAGTGTGACTTCGATCACATCTGCCGGCGGAGCGCGCGTTGACGTACCGTTTCCGGCGCCATGAAGCGCGTCCGGCTCGACACCCTGCTCTCCGACCGCGGTCTGTTCTCGTCCCGTTCGCGGGCGGCCGCCTCGGTGCTGGCCGGCGATGTCGTGTTCCTGCCCGAGCGCCGGCGCGCCGAGAAGCCGGGCCAGATGGTCTCCGAGGACGTCGAGGTGGAGGTGGCCAGCCCACCCCCGTTCGTCTCGCGTGGCGGAATCAAGCTCGCAAATGCCCTCGACGCCTGGGGCATCGATGTCGGTGGCCGCGACGCTCTGGACGTTGGCGCCTCGACTGGGGGCTTCACCGATTGCATGCTCCAGCGCGGGGCGGCCCGGGTCACGTGCGTGGACGTCGCCTACGGTGAGCTCGACTGGCGGCTTCGCTCGGATCAGCGGGTCACGGTGATCGAGCGAATGAACGCCCGCTCGCTGCGTCCCGAGGATCTTCCCTACGCCCCCGACCTGATCGCTATCGACGTGTCGTTCATCTCGCTCGCGAAGATCCTCCCCGCGGTGCTCGGCTGCGCGGCCGGTCGGTTCGACTGCCTCGCGCTCGTCAAGCCGCAGTTCGAGGTCGGCCGCGACGCGGTCGGCAAGGGGGGTGTGGTCCGCGATCCAGAGCTGCGGCGAGTCGCGCTGATCGACGTGGGCCGCGCGGCCCAGGGGATCGGCGCCGCGGTCCTGGGTTACGCCAGCTCCGGCCTGCCCGGGCCGAAGGGCAACCGCGAGAGCTTCGTGTGGCTGGCGGAGTCGGCCCGCCGGGGAGTGCAGGACCTCGACCATGCGACTCGGACGGCAGAGCCGTGAACCCGGTCCGCCGCGCCTCCGTCCTCACCCACCGCCGGCCGGCGGAGACGGCGCCGGCGCTCCAGACGCTGCTGGAACTCGCCCGCGAGTCGGGTGCCGTGCTCCGGCTCGACCCCGAGGAGACCGGCAAGCACGGGCTCGAGCCCACGCCGGCGCTCGAGCTCAACGCCGAGGACCTGACCAACGTCGACATCTGCTTTGCGCTCGGCGGCGATGGCACGATCCTGGGCGCGCTGCGAATGTACGCCGGCACGAACATCCCGGTCTTCGGCGTCAACTTCGGGGAGATCGGGTTCCTGGCCACCGTCGACCGGGAGCAGGCCGAGGAAGGGTTCAGGCGCGCGTTCGCCGGCGAGTTCGACGTCCTGTCGCTCCCCGGGATCTCGGTGTCCGGAGGGTGGGGGCAGTGGCTGGCGATCAACGACATCTCCATGCACCGCCAGCCCGGGAAACGGGTCGCGGATCTCGGCTACACGGTCGGGGGAGACGAGATCGGTCGCGTCCGCTGCGACGGGCTTGTCGTCGCCACGCCGGCCGGCAGCACGGGGTACAACCTCGCCAACGGCGGCCCTGTCCTCGCCTGGGGCGTGGAGGGCTTCGTCGTCTCGTTCATCGCACCGCATTCGCTGACGGCGCGTGCTCTCGTCGTGGCGCCTCGCGACGTGCTCGTGATTACCAACCGCTCTCGGGAGGAGCCGGTCGACGTCACCGTCGACGGGCGACCGGTCTGTGCACTGCCTGCCGGCGAGCAGATCGAGGCGCGTTTCATGGACTCGCAAGGCACGCTCGCGCAGGTCGCCGGGACGACGTTCTACGAGCGCCTGCGCGACAAGTTCGGCCGGCTGGCGAGCGCGCCGTAGCCCCGGCGCGCGGGCGGCAGTACGCGGCGAGCGGGCCGTAGCCCGGCGCGCGGGCGGCTGTACGCGGCGAGCGGGCCACCGCGCCGATCCGTCGGACCCGCCTGGTACACCCCGCGCATGCTGTACGAGCTGCGCGTCGAGAACCTGTTGCTGATGGAGCGGGCCGAGCTCCGGCTCGCCCCCGGACTGAACGTGCTCACGGGGGAGACCGGCGCCGGCAAGACCCTTCTGGCGCACGCCCTCGATCTCCTCCTGGGCGGTCGTGCGCGCAGCGGCATCGTCCGCACCGGCGCGACCGAGGCGTACGTCGAAGGCGTCTTCGCCCGGCCGCCCGGGCTCGAGCAACCGCTCGAGGAACGGATCCCCGAGGATGCCGACGAGCTCGTGCTGGCACGGAGGGTGTGGCCCGATGGCCGCACGCGCGCGTACATCTGCGGCCGCTCCGCGACCGTCGGGGACCTGCGCGAGCTCGGGAGCCGCCTGCTCGCGTTCTACGGGCAGCACGAGCATCGAAAGCTGATGGTCGCGACGGCGCAGCTAGACGTCCTCGACGGCTACGGGGGCCCCGCGCAGCTCGAGCTCCGCGCGCGGGTCGGAGCCGCGTACGAGGAGGCGCGTGATCTGCGCCACCGGGTCGCGGAGCTCCAGGAGCTGGCCGGGGCGCGCGATCGAGAGCTCGACCTGATCGCCTTCGAGCTCGACGAGATCGAGGTCGCCGCGCCGAGCGAGGACGAGCAGGAGGCGCTGAGCGCCGAGCGTGACCGGCTGCGCCACCTCGAGGGCCTGCAGACGGCGGCCGCGGCCGGAGCTGAGGCGCTCGCCTCCGACGACGACGAGCGCGGCGGCGTCGCGCCGGCGCTCGCTCACGCCGTCGCACAGCTCGAGGCCGTGGCCGGCATCGATCCGGAGCTCGCGCCGCTGCTCGAGCGCCTGCTGGCGGTGCGCTACGAGGCCGAGGATCTCGGCAGCGAGCTGCGCCGCTACTCGCTCGGACTGGAAGGGGCGCCCGGACGCCTCGAGGAGGTCGAGGAGCGGCTCGCGCTGTTCGCGCGGCTCGAGCGCAAGCACGGCGGCTCGATCGCGGACGTCCTCGGGCACGCCGAGCGCTGCCGTGAGCGTCGCGACCAGCTGGAAAACGCCGACGTCGCGCTCGAGGCAGGGCAGAGCGAACTCGCGGCTGCCGAGCGGGAGCTCGCCGAGCTGGCCACCGAGTTGTCGGGCCGGCGCGCCGAAGCGGCGCCAGCGCTCGCCGCCGCCGTGCGGGAGCGCCTGGCCGAGCTCGCGATGCCCGATGCCCACTTCGAGGTGGAGCTGCTACCCCGCCAGGATGGCTGCGGTCCGCGTGGGGCCGACACCGTCGAGCTGTCGATCGCCCCGAACCCCGGCATGCCGGCGGGCCCATTGCGTGAGATCGCCTCCGGCGGCGAGCTCTCGCGGGTCATGCTCGCGCTGCTGAGCGTCGCCCACGCGGCCCACGAGGCCGCGGCCGGCGACCCTGCGCCGGCGACCCCGCTGCTCGTCTTCGACGAGATCGACACGGGCATCGGCGGTCACACCGCACGCGCCGTGGGCGAGCACCTCCGTGCTCTCGCCCAGGGCCGGCAGATCCTCTGCATAACCCATCTCCCGCAGGTGGCGGCGCTCGCCTCGCGCCACTTCACGATCGCCAAGGACACGTCGGAGCTGCCGGCGAGGACGACGGTCACGGCGCTCGACGGCGATGGCGTGGTCGACGAGCTGGTCCGCATGCTCGGGGCGGGGGAGGGCGACGCCGCCGCCAGCCAGCACGCCCGGCAGCTGTTGAAGGCCGCGTAGCTGCGGGCTGTTGTCGAGGGCCGTTTGCTCGCTGGCTGTCGACTCTCAGCCCGCGGGCGCTGCGCGCCCGCAGCCGTGATTGGCGGGTGGCGGGGTAAACGGCGCTGGGAAGGTGAAGGGAGCGGGCGCCACGCACCCGTCGAGAACCTGCATGGCACGACAATCTCGGCCGGAATGGCGAGGCCTGTCGTGTTGTGCATGAAGAGCACGCGTAGTACGACAGGGCTCGGATCTGGCGCGGGGGTTGACGCGCCATGCAGGTTTTCCGTGACACTCTCGGCACAAAGTCGCCGGTCGGCGCGGGAGTCGGTCAAACCACCGGCTCCGGCGAGTCGCCGAAGCCCTCACCCACCCCCTCTCCCTGCGCCATTTACCGAGCCGATCGCCAGCAACAGCCGCGGGCGCCAAGAAAGCGCTGGCGGGCCGAGAGTCCATAGCCCCGGCCGGTATCGACGGCGCCGCCACCGCGCCCCCCGAGTCCCGTCCGCGCCCGGCGCTACGGTCCTGACGTCCACTACACTCAGGAACGATCGATGGCCCAAGACCCGCGACGCCCCGCGACAAGCTCCTCCGCGGAGACACGTTTCATCTTCATCACGGGCGGCGTCGTCTCTTCACTGGGTAAGGGCATCGCGGCCGCTTCGATCGGTCGGTTGCTGGTGGCTCGGGGGCTGAGCGTCCAGCTGCAGAAGTTCGATCCGTACATCAACGTCGATCCCGGCACGATGTCGCCGTATCAGCACGGCGAGGTATTCGTGACCGAGGACGGCGCCGAGACCGATCTCGACCTCGGCCACTACGAGCGGTTCACCGATGCCAACACCAACCGCGCCTCGAATGTGACGGCGGGGGGGATCTACAACTCGGTCATCCGGCGGGAGCGGCGCGGCGACTACCTCGGCGCGACGGTCCAGGTGGTTCCCCACATCACCGATGAGATCAAGCACAGGATCCGCCTGATGGCGGAGTCCAGCGACGTCGACTTCGTGGTCACCGAGATCGGGGGGACCGTGGGAGACATCGAGTCGCTTCCGTTCCTCGAGGCGATCCGGCAGTTCCCGGTCGACGTCGGGCGCCGGCGGTGCATGTTCATCCACCTGACGCTCGTCCCCTACATCGGCCACGCCGGCGAGCTGAAGACCAAGCCGACCCAGCACTCGGTCAACGAGCTACGCCGCATCGGTATCGCTCCGGACATGGTCGTGTGCCGGTCCGAGGCCGTCATCTCCGACGACATCCGTCGCAAGATCGCGCTGTTCGCGAGCCTCCCGGTCGAGGCAGTGGTCTCGGCGTACGACGTGCCGGACATCTACCGGGTGCCGCTCGTGTTCCGCAGCGAGGGCGTCGATGACTTCATCCTGTCCGAGCACTTCGGGCTGACCGCCCCAGAGCCCGACCTGACCGGCTGGGAGGCGATCACCCGCCGGGCGAGCGAGGCGAGCCGGTCCGTGCGCATCGCGCTCGTCGGAAAGTACGTCCAGCTCGAGGACGCCTATCTGTCCGTGGTCGAGGCGCTCAAGCACTCGGGCGTCCATCACGGCTGCCGGATCGAGGTCGATTGGGTGGACTCCGAATCGGTCGCCGACCCCGAGGTCGCCGCCCGGCTCCAGAGCGCCGATGGAATCCTGATTCCGGGAGGCTTCGGCGGGCGCGGCTTCGAGGGGAAGATCCGAGCGGCCCAGATCGCCCGCGAGCACCGGGTGCCGTACCTCGGCATCTGCCTCGGCATGCAGGTGGCGGTGAGCGAGTTCGCGCGTCACGTGGCGGGGATGGAAGGCGCCAACTCGACCGAGATGGACCCGGAGACGCCCTACCCGGTGATCGACCTGCTGCCCGAGCAGAAGGAGATCGCGGACATGGGCGGGACGATGCGACTGGGCGCGGATCCCGTCAAGCTCCATGACTCGACCTCCGTGCGCCGGCTCTACGACGAGCCGGTCGTGTACGAGCGCCACCGTCACCGTTACGAGGTCAACAACCATCTGCGCCGTCGCCTCGAGGCTGTCGGCCTGATCTGCTCCGGCACGTCGCCGGACGAGCGGCTTGTCGAGGTGATCGAGCTGCACCCGGACGTTCACCCGTTCTTCGTCGCCTCGCAGTACCACCCCGAGTTCAAGTCGCGTCCGGAACGGCCCGCGCCTTTATTTCGGGAGTTCGTAGGTGCGGCGCTCGCCCATTCCGGCGGAGCTGCCGAGGCCGAGGCGCCGGCCGCCAAGCCGGAGCCGGACGCCCAGACGGTGTCGCCCGCGCCGACGGTGTCGCCCGCCTCGCGTTCGTGAGGCGCGCCACCGACGCGCAGCGGGCCCGGCTGCACGACACGTTCGCGGCGCTGTGCCGGATCGAGAGCCCGTCGGGACACGAGCTCGCGTGCGCCGAGTGGATCGGCGCTGAGTTGCGGGGCTTGGGCCTCGACGTCGAGGAAGACCGGGGTTACGGCGGGTCGGACGCACCCAACCTGCTCGCGCGCGTGCCGGGCGCCGGCGATCGGCCGATCCTCCTCTGCGCCCACATGGACACCGTCCCGCCGCTCGCGCCGATCGAACCCGTGATCGTCGACGGTGGATGGGAGAACGCGAATGACGGGATCCTCGGAGCGGACAACAAGGCGGCGGTGGCGGTGCTGCTCGAGCTCGCGCGCCGCATGGTGAGCTCGGAGCAGCCGCCGGAGACGGGCATCGAGCTGCTCTTCACCGTGTCCGAGGAGAACGGATTGCACGGAGCCAAGGCGTTCGATCCGGCGAGGCTGCGGAGCACGCTGGGCTACGTGATGGACCACGCATCGCCGATCGGCGAGATCGTGATCGCGTCCCCCACCTACCACCGGATCGCGGCTCACATCCGCGGCCGCGCCGCCCACGCCGGGATCCGGCCCGAGGAGGGCCGTAGCGCGATCCTCGCCGCCGCTCGCGCGATCGCCTCGATGGAGCTCGGCCGTCTCGACGCCGAGACGACGGCGAACGTCGGCACGATCCGCGGCGGAACGGCTACCAACGTGGTGCCGGAGCGGTGCGAGCTCGAAGCCGAGGTCAGAGCGATCGACGAGGCCCGCGTCGAACAGGTCGTGACCGAGATCATCGACCACCTCCAGGACGGTGCGGACGCCACCGAGTGCGATCTCGACGTGACCGTCGAGCGGATGTTCAAGGGTTACCGCCTGAAGGGAAGCTCGCCGGAGATCGCCCTCGCCGAGCGCGCTCTGCGGGCGTGCGGCTACGAGCCCCGCCAGATCACCACGGGCGGTGGGTCGGACGCCAACGCTCTGCGCGCGGCCGGCCTCCCCTGCACGAACCTGGCGAACGGGACCGAGCGCAACCACGAGCCGGGCGAGCGCGTAAGCGTCGATGCGCTCGAAGGCATGCTCGAGGTCGCGATCGCGCTCCTCGACGAGGCGGCCGCTTCGGAGCGAGTGACGACTTGAGCGAGTTCGAGCGGATCGGCGCGGAGACGACCTGGGAGGGCAAGATCGTCCGCGTCGGCGTCGAGCGGTTCCGCTATGCCGACGGCGACGAGGTCACGCGCGAGAAGGTCTGGCACCCGGGCGCGGTCGGCATCCTCCCGCTCGACGCCGACACCGTGTGGCTGACCCGCCAGCCCCGTGAGGCGGCCGGGACGGCGGCATCGCTCGAGATTCCCGCAGGCAAGCTCGACGTCGCCGGCGAATCGCCGCTCGACACGGCCAAGCGCGAGCTCGCCGAGGAGATCGGCAAGCAGGCGGCAAGTTGGCGGGAGATCATGGCGTTCTACACCAGTCCGGGTTTCACCGATGAGCGCGTGTGGCTGTTCCTCGCCACCGAGCTCTCGCAGCTCCCCGATCCGCCCGCGGGGGATGAAGACGAGCGGATCGAGATCGTTCCCTGGCCGCGCACCCGCCTCGACGACGCGATCGCCGAGTGCGAGGATTCGAAGTCCCTGATCGCGCTGCTGTGGCTGAAAGCTGGCGGTGGGAGGAGCGCCGTAGCACAGCCCGAATAGGTCGCCATGGCCATCACCGAGGCGACCGCTCCGGCGCGTCGGCTGACCGAGCTGACGCTCGATTTCCTCGCCTATCTCGAGCTCGAGCGTGGTCTGTCGCGCAACACCCTCGAGGCATACCGCTCCGATCTGCAGCAGTTCGGGCTGTTCCTCGACCGGTGCGGTCGCGACCCGCTCGAGGTACAGCCTGCGGACCTGAGCGCCTTCATCTCGGAGCTCGCAGACGGACGGGCTGGTAAGCCGCCGGTCGCGGCGGCGACGCTCCAGCGCAAGATCGCCTGCCTGCGCTCGTTCTACCGACATCTGCGACGCGACCAGATCCTCGACCGCGATCCGACCGCCGATCTCCGCCCACCGCGCTCTCGCGGCCGGTTGCCGAAGGTGCTCAGCCGCGATGAGGTGCAGAGCCTGCTCGAGCAGCCACGGGGCTCCTCGCCGGCGATGCTCCGCGACCGCGCGCTGTTGGAGACGATGTACGCATGCGGCCTGCGGGCCTCCGAGGCGATCGGCCTGTGCATCTCGGATCTCGATCTCGAGGCGGGGATCCTGCGCGCGTCCGGGAAGGGCTCGAAGGAGCGAATCGTGCCGATTGGAAGCAAGGCGATCGAGACGCTCCAGGCGTACCTCGAGCGTGGGCGGCCGCGGCTCGTCGGCCTCGCGGACGAGCGACGCGTGTTCTTGAACCTGCGCGGTGGCGGCCTGACCCGGCAGGGCCTTTACAAGATCGTCCAGCGCCACGCGCGCACCGCGGGACTCGAGCGACGGATGAGCCCGCATACGCTGCGCCACACGTTCGCGACCCACCTGCTCGCCGGCGGCTGCGATCTGCGGTCGCTGCAGGAGATGCTCGGCCACGCTGACATCGGCACCACTCAGGTCTACACGCATCTCTCCCCGGACAGGCTCCGCGACGTCTACTTCGACGCTCACCCGCGCGCTCAGATCCCGCGCGGGTCGTAGAGTCCGCGGCGTGGGCGTCACGCACTTCGACGAAGCCGAGCGAGAGCACGCAGACGTCGGCCACCTGAAGAGCACGTGGACGTATTTGGGAGACGATGCCGGGTCGGTCAACGTCGGCGTCAATCGGATCCAGGTCGAGGATGGCGCGTGGGCGACTCCGGCCCATGAGCACGGGCACGAAGAGGAGATCTTCTACGTGCTCGGAGGCCGGGGGCTCGTCTGGCTCGACGGCGAGACGGCGGAGATCGGCACCGGCGACTGCATCGTCTGCGCGCCGAACGGCGGCGCGCACACGCTGCACGGTCTCGACGGACTCGACGTGCTCGCGTTCGGGACCAGGTTCGAAGACGAGAGCCCACGCTTCCCGCGTCAGGGGCTCTCGCGGGTCGGCAACCGCGCGGTCGAGACGATGCCAGGATCGATGGACGGGATCCCGACGCAATGGCTCCGCGAAGCCAAGCTCGGCCCGCCCGAGCTTCCGGACGAACCGGGGAAGCGGCCGTCGACGGTCGTGAACGTCGACGCCGTCGAGCCGCAGAAGGTCGAGCGATCGCGGGTCTTCCGCACCCGGCGGGACCTGGGTCGGGCGTCCGGATCGGTCATCGCCGGGCTGCAGCACTTCGATGTCGCGCCCGGGAAGGAGGCGAATCCCTTGCACTGTCACTCGATGGAGGAAGAGTTGTTCGTGCTTCTGGACGGCGAAGGGACGATGCTGCTCGGCGACGACGAGATCGAGCTCCGAGCTGGGCACGTCGTCTCGTGTCCGGCGGGCACGGGCGTCGCGCACACGCTTCGAGCCGGCCCGAGCGGGCTCAGACATCTCGCGTACGGGACGAGGGAGCCGGGCGATGTCTGCTTCTACCCGCGGTCGAACAAGGTCGCGTTTCGCGGCCTCGGCGTGATCGGCCGGCTCGAGCAGCTCGACTACTGGGACGGGGAGGACTGAGCTCGCAAAATGCTCCGATCGAGACGCGCCGCGCTGTCGGCGGTCCTGATATGCCCACTGGTCGCGCTCGCGGCTTGCGGCAACTCGCGAACCCCGGTGCCGAGCGTCACAACGCCGGCGCCGCCAACGGGGTTCCGCGCGCTCAGCTTTCCCGCGGCCGGGCTCTCGCTCCAGGCTCCGAGCAACTGGGCCGTGACCGCGGGCCACGGCCGCCTGGTCACGACCGTGAGCTCGGGGGCCGCGGTGATCGCGCTGTGGCGCTTCCCCAGCAGTTCGCCCCCACCGGCCGGCAGGGTCGCGCTGCGCCAGGCCGCGCAGGAGCTGATCGAGGCGGCCCGTGCACGGGATCCCAGCATGCGCCTGATCGGCTCGGAGATCACTCGGATCGGCGGCGTCCCGGCGGTCGAGCTCGACGCCGTGGAGCAGATCGCGGGCCACGCACGGCAGGTGCGCTCGAGCCACCTGTTCGGACGGCGGGCCGAGCTCGTGCTGGAGGAGTACGCGCCGCCGGGGCTCTTCCCCGGCGTCGATCAGACCGTCTTCGTCCCGTTGAGGCGTTCGCTGCTCGTGACCAGGGCGTAGTGCCCCGAGTCGAGGATCTGTGAGCAGAGCGTTCGTGGTCGTGCTCGACGCCTGCGGCGTCGGTGAGCTCGAGGACTCAGGGCTATACGGCGACGCCGGCGCCAACACGCTCGGGCACCTCGCCGTGGCCGCGGGGGGACTGGATCTGCCGACGCTCGGGCGGCTCGGGCTGGGCTCGATCCTCGAGCTCGAGGGCGTGCCGCCGGCTCAGCATCCCGTGCTCCACGGCCGGCTGCACGCGCTCGGGCCGGGCAAGGACTCTACGGCCGGTCACTGGGAGCTTATGGGGGTGGTGATGGACGGCCCGATGCCCACCTACCCGGAGGGGTTCCCGGACGACGTCGTCGAGCTGATCGCGACCGTAAGCGGCCGGGGGATCCTCTGCAACCGGCCGTATAACGGGATCGAGGCGATCGAGCACTTCGCGGACGAGCACATCAGCAGCGGAAGGCTGATCGTCTACACGAGCCAGGACTCGGTCCTCCAGATCGCGGCCCACGTGGACCTCGTGCCGACCGACGAGCTGTATGAGATCTGCGGCCAGGTTCGCGCCGGGTTGAGCGCCGACCATCAGGTAGGGCGCGTGATCGCGCGTCCGTTCGCGGGTGTGACGGGCGCCTACGAGCGGACCGACGGCCGTCGCGATTACGCGCTGGGCCCACCGGCGCGGAGCTATCTGAACGAGCTCCACGACTCCGGCGTCCCGGTTCACACCGTGGGCAAGGTCGGGCAGCTGTTCGCGGGTGTCGGGATCGACGTGCAGCATCCAGGAGCCACCAACCGCCGGGCGTTGGCGGAGACGGGCGCGCTGCTGCGTTCGCTCGACGCCGGCTTCGTGTTCACGAACCTCATCGAGACCGATCAGGTCTATGGACACCGCCACGACGTCGCGGGCTTTCACCGCGCGCTCAGGGAGATCGACGGGCACGTGGCGCAGTGGCTGGGGCTGCTCGGGGCCGGCGATATGCTCGTACTGACCGCCGATCACGGATGCGACGTCACCGCGTCGCACACCGATCACACCCGCGAGCACGTGCCCCTTCTCGCCCACTTCGACGGGAGCGGGTCCCGTCGCCACGACGGGCCGCTCGCCGACGTTGGCGCAAGCGCCCTGATGTGGCTCACGGGCCGCGATGCACCGGAGCTGCCCGGCGAGTCGTTCATCTAGCACCCTCTCACTGATGCCCGAGCTACCCGAAGTAGAGACGATCCGCAGACAGCTGGCCCCCGAGCTGGAGGGCTCGACGATCGTCAACGCCGAGATCCTGGATCCTCGCTGGACCCGTCCGGATCCCCCGGGAGCCACCGAGGAGCAGCTACGCGGCGCGGGCGTGGTGAGCGTGGGGCGCTCGGGCAAGTACCTCGTGTGGGAGCTCTCAGACGATCGGCACCTGCTGATGCACCTGCGCATGACCGGCACGCTGCTGTTTGATCCCGAGGTGGAGCCCATCCACACGCGGGTGCGATTCCAACTGGACAGCGGCCATCGGCTCGTGTACGTCGATCCGCGGCGGTTCGGCACCGGCCATCTCGTCCACGGGGCGCCGGCGCGGGATGCCTACCTCGCGGCGAGGCTCGGGGTCGAGCCGCTGACGCCCGACTTCACCCCCCAGTACCTGCGGCGCGCCGCGCACGGTCGAACCGCGCCGGTGAAGGCCTTCGTTCTCGATCAGCGCCAGATCGCCGGGGTCGGCAACATCTATGCCGACGAGGCGCTGTTCCGGGCCGGGATCCATCCGCTCCGCCCGGCCGGACAGCTGACCGGCGCGCAGCTGGCGCGGCTCCGCGACGCGATCGAGGAGGCCCTGCAGGCGGGGATCGACGCGAAGGGCGCGTCGATCGACGACTTCCGCCACCTCGACGGTGCGCGGGGCTCCTTCCAGGACATGTTCCTCGTCCATCTCCGCGCCGGCGAGCCGTGCCCGAACTGCCGCAGCACGGTGTGCAAGATCGTGGTCGGGGGGCGGGGGACCTACGTGTGCGAGCGCTGCCAGCCGCGACCTCGATCGCGGGTGGGGCGATCGAAGCGACCTCGATCCGGGGCGAAAGGATCGCTACGCGGCTAGGAGGGTCGCGAGGCGTCCCTGACGGTCCGCGGCGAGCAACTCATCGAAGCCCCCGAGCGTCTCTCCGTCGATCACGATCTGAGGGAAGGTGAACATGCCGGTCTTCCGGGCCAGCTCCGCTCGACCGTCCGGGTCCTTTGCCAGATTGCTCTCTTGGTAAGCGATACCGCGGCGGGTGAGCAGCGTCTTTGCGCTCACGCATCGCGAGCACCGATCAGTGGTGTAGACAATCACAGCCCGCATGGCTTCAGAAAGTATAGCTTCGAATTCGCGATGTCCGGGCCGCTGAAGACCCAGGCGATCGTGCTGCGTTCGATCCGGTACGGCGAGGCCGATCGGATTCTCCATCTGTACACGCCGGATCACGGCCGCCTGGCCGCGATCGCCAAGGGCGTCCGGCGGTCGCGGAGCCGGTTCGGAGCCCGGCTCGAGCCTTTCTTCCATGTCCGGATCGTCCTCCACGAGGGTCGCGGGGAGCTGTTCACGGTGACCGGCGTCGACACGATCGCCACTCATGGCGCGCTGCGCGACCATGCCGCGACGCTAGACGCCGCCGCCCGTGTCTGCGACGCGGTGGCGCGACTGTTCGAGACGACCGACCCCCATCCCGAGGTCTTTCGCCTGCTCACCAACGAGCTGGCGCTGTTGAGCTCCGATGTGGCACACGCCCGACCGTCCAACGGACTGGCGTTCCGGCTCAAGCTCCTGCTCGCGGCAGGGATCGTGCCGCAGCTGGGCTCGTGCGTTTCCTGCGGCGAGAGCGAGCACCTTCAGGGTTTCTCGGCCGCGGCCGGGGGGGTGGTCTGCGGCTCGTGTGAGGCGGCGGCGTTCCCGCTGGCGCAGGAGAGCTACCACTTCCTCGTCGGCGCGCTCGGCGAGCCGTTGGCGCAGGCCCCGGAGGCGTCCGACCGAGCGCTTCGCCAGGCTGAGCGTGCGATAACCGAGACCGCCGAGCATCACGCGCACGTCCATCTTCGGCCGCTGCTGCGAGCGGCCTGAGCGCACCGCGAACCGCGCAGTCTGCGACAACTTCGCGACGGTCGCGCTCCCCCGCGAGGCGGCACTGTCAGAATCGATCGCAGTGACCGATCAAGTCCTAACCGCCTCGCCCGATCATCCTTCGGGACCGGTGGCCGCCGCGTTCGCGGCGCGAATCCGCGCGCGCGAGGAGAGCGAGCTCTCGCCGCTGGCGACGCGCTCCTATCCCGCCAGGCGGCTGCGGGCCGAGCCCGACTGCGGGCTGCGGACGCCGTTTCAGCGCGACCGTGACCGGATCGTCCACACCAAGGCGTTTCGTCGCCTCAAGCACAAGACGCAGGTGTTCGTGGCTCCGAGCGGGGACCACTACCGGACGCGGCTGACCCATACGCTCGAGGTCAGCCAGGTCTCCCGCACCGTCGCTCGTGCCCTCAGGCTCAACGAGGACCTGGTCGAGGCGATCGGCCTCGGCCACGACCTGGGTCACCCGCCGTTCGGCCACATCGGAGAGGAGGCGCTCGATCGGTGCCTGTCCGAGCGGTTCGATTTGCGATTCCTGCACCACGAACATTCGCTGCGAGTCGTCGACACGCTCGAGCGCGATGGGCACGGGCTGAACCTGACGCTGCCGGTGCGCGACGGGATCCTCGGTCATTCCGGCCGCGCTGAGGAGCCGTTGACGCTCGAGGGCAGGATCGTGCGGCTGGTGGACCGGATCGCCTACATCAATCACGACATCGATGACGCCCTCCGCGCCGGAGTGATCGCCGCCGACGACCTCCCCTCGGGGCCGATCGAGATCCTTGGAGACACCGGCTCGCGGCGGATCGACACCCTCGTTCACGACCTCGTCGAGCATTCCGAGCAGGCCGGAGAGATCGTCCAGGGCCGCGGTGTCGGCGAGGCGATGCTGCAGCTGCGTTCGTTCATGTTCGAGCGCGTCTATCTGGGACCCGAGGCGACGCGCGAGCACGCGAAGATCGACGGCGTGATTCGCTCGCTGTTCGCCCATTACTGCGCTCACCCCGAGGACATCCCGGCGTCGATCCCCGACGGCGACCTGCCACGGCGCGTCACCGACTACCTGGCGGGAATGACCGATCGGTTCTGCATCCGCCAGTTCGAGACGCTGAGCGTCCCGGTGGCATTCGCGCAGTGACCCGCTACGCCGCCGATTCCAGAGACCGGGTGTTCGACGCCGTCGACATGCTCGCGCTCATCTCGACG
This sequence comes from uncultured Solirubrobacterales bacterium, assembly GCA_963810015.1. Taxonomy (GTDB): domain Bacteria; phylum Actinomycetota; class Thermoleophilia; order Solirubrobacterales; family Solirubrobacteraceae; genus Palsa-465. The sequence continues at coordinate 566,150 of CAWEMC010000013.1, read as the reverse complement.
CGCACGGACCTGCGACGGGCCGGCGTCAACAGCTACTTCGGCCTGTGTCCGTTCCATGACGAACGGACCCCGTCGTTCCACGTGCGTCCCGAGGAGAAGCACTACCACTGCTTCGGCTGCCAGTCCTCGGGCGACCCGTTCACGTTCGTCATGGAGACCGAAGGGCTCGACTTCAAGGCGGCGCTGGAGTCGCTTGCGGACCGTTTCGGAGTGACCCTCGAGACCGAGGATGAGGACCCGGCCAGCCGGTCGCGGCGCCAGCGCAGAGAGCGGCTTTACTCGCTGTTGGGGCGCGCCGCGACGTACTACGCCCGCTACCTGTGGGAGTCCGACGAGGCGGCGCCGGCACGCGAGTACCTGCTCGGCCGCGGCCTGAGCGCCGAGACGCTGAGGGAGTTCCGGGTCGGATACGCGCCGAGCGCGTGGGACCGGATGCTCCGGGCGTCGCGGGCCGCCGGGTTCAGCGAGGACGAGCTGATCGACGCCGGGTTGGTGCAGCGCTCGCACTCCGCGCGCGACCAGGTGTACGACCGGTTCAGGGAGCGGATCATGTTTCCGTCGGCGGATCGCCGCGGCCGCGTCCTCGGATTCGGCGCGCGGGCGATGCGCGAGAACCAGCCGCCGAAGTACCTGAACACCTCGGATGGCGAGCTCTACCACAAGCGCGGCCAGCTGTTCGGCATCGACCTGGCCCGCAAGGCGGCGGCCCGCGCCGGCCGGATGATCCTCGTCGAGGGTTATACGGACGTCCTCGCCCTCCATCAGGCGGGGATGCAAAACGCGGTGGGGATCATGGGCACGGCGCTGACCGAGGAGCAGATCGGCGAGCTCGAGCGCGTCGTCCGCGTGCTGGACCTGTGCCTCGACGCCGATAGCGCCGGCCAGGAGGCGATGCTGCGGGCGGCGCGGCTGGCCGAGCGGCGCAAGCCCCCGCTCGAGCTCCGGGTTGTCCCGCTGACCGAAGGCACCGACCCGGCCGAGTTCGTCGAGCGCGAGGGCGCGGACGCGCTTCGCGCCCTCGTCCAGAAATCGGTTCCGTTCGTCGTCTTCCACGTCGACCGCATCCTCGAACGAGCGAACCTTCGCAGCGCCGAGGGTCGCGACGAGGCGCTCGACGAGCTCCGCCCCGTCCTCTCCGAGCTCCCCGCCAGCAGCGTGCGCGACGAGCTGATGCGGCGCGTCGCCGGAGCGCTCGAGCTGTCCGAGACGCGGCTCGCCTCGGTCATGGCGGGCGCGCCGGCGGCGCCTGCCGCCGCCGAGGGCAATGGTCACGCCGCGCCGAGGCCCGCCACCGTCTCGCCGCTCGATCGAGGACGGAGAACGGAACGAGCCTTCCTCGTGCTGTGCCTGGCCGTGCCGGACGCCGGGGACGCTGCCCTGGCGGCGATCGATCCCGACGAGCTGCTGACCAGCGAGCTGTTGCGGCGAGCCGCCAGGCATCTGGCCGGAAGGACGTCTGCGCCGCTGGCCGACCTGCCGCCGGATGACGAGGAGCTGGCGCGGGTCGTCGCCGACCTGGTGGCGCGCGCGGGACGAGCCGGTCAGGTCAGCGAGGAGCGGCTCGAGCACGCCCGGCTCATGCTCGAGCTCGCCCGGGTGAACCGGGCGATCGTGCGGGCCCGGTCCCAGGGGGCCGCGGGGACGAGCGAGCTTGGACACGAGCGCGAGCAAGTGCTGGCGGCGATCCGGGGGGTGGTGGCGCGGCTCGAGAAGGCGGTATGAGCGCGTTCGTGCGGTCCTCGCGGCCGCCTGAGCTCCCAAGACTTCCCGCTAGAGTTCTCTCGCGGCCACCGGCCGGCGGCCGGCACCTACACAACAATCCGGGGTAGCTCAATCGGCAGAGCATTCGGCTGTTAACCGAAGGGTTGTGGGTTCGAGTCCCACCCCCGGAGCTGATTTCGCCCTCCCCGCCGTGGGAGCTCCGATAATTCCCGCGATGAAGCTTTACGTCTGCTACGGAACCTGGAAGCCCGCGCCACGTCCGGGCGGCCACCCATGCGGCAGCGCCTACCGCGCCCTCAAGGACGCCGGCCACGATCCCGAGGTGATTCGCGCCTACGGGCTGGGGATGCTCCCGGACGCGTTCAACCAGACGAGCGGGCGCAAAGAGGTCAAGCGGCTGACCGGCAACAATTGGGTTCCGCTGCTGGTGCTCGACGACGGCACCACGGTCCAGGGCTCCGGCGAGATCGTCGAGTGGGCCAAGGCGAACCCGGCGAGCGCCACATCCGCCGGCGCCGCCCCCGCGTCCAGCTGAAGGCGATGGACGCCCAGCGGCGAGAGGGCACGATCGGGGAGCTCAAGAGCTGGGTCGATCACGGAGCGATGTGGCGGGCGTTCGAGATCACCGACGAGCGCGCGGTGGTCGAGCTGCGCACGTGTTACGGCGAGCGCGTGGACATGGTGCAGAGCGCTTCGCCCGAGTTCATCGAGTTCGTGCGCTCCCATCGCGAGCAGCCGTAGCGGCCAGCTGCTCGACCAGCCCCGCCGCGCGATCAGCGCCGTCGTCGACCGCCGCCCATCTCGCCAGCGCCTGTGCCCGCGCCATCAGCGATCCGTCGGCCAGTGCCCGCCGGACCGCCAGCCGCAGCGCCGCCGGCGTCAGGAACCGCCACGGCAGCCTGACGCCGACCCCGGCCCAATCGATCCGCGCGGCGTTCTCGCCCATGTCGCCGCTGTGCGGGACCGCCAGCACGGGGCTCCCCGACGCGAGGGCGCGAGCCACCGTGCCATGTCCGGCGTGGGAGATCACGAGCGCGCAGTGGGGCATCGTCCGCGAGTAGGAGATCCACTCCACGAGCCGGGCGTTGGCGGGGACGGGCACGGGCTCGGGCAGCGGCTTGCGGTTAGTCGCGGCCAGCAGCCGAAGCGGCTCGCCATCCAGGCCGGCCAGCGCCGCCCGCAGCAACCGGTGGTCGGGATCCTGCGCCGTGGAGGGAGCGACGAGCACCAGTGGCGCATCACCGGGCGGGGGTGAGACGTCGTGATACGGCGGCTCCCACATCAGCGGACCGACGACGTGGACGTGCGCGGGCCAGGCGCGAGGGTACTCGAGCTGGGGAAACGTGCCGACGATGCACAGTTCCGTGCTCAGCCCTCCGTGGAGCCGCTCGGTCGGTGCCAGCCCGAGGCGCTGGCGGGTTTCGTTGAGCTCGCTGCGGCCCTGCCTCAGTCCCGCCTCGACGAGCGGCTGCAGCCGGCGCCATAACGCCCGGCCCGGCGCCGTGCGGGGCAACCGCGCCCCCAGCGCGTACGGAGGGAAGCCCGGCGCTCCGGCGGTGTAGAGGTGGGGGACGAGCGTCGCAACCGGCAGGCCCTCGAGCTCTCCGGCGAGCGCGGGCGCGAGCGTGAGGATGTCGTGGACGACCACGTCGGGGGCGCAGTCGTGGACGGCCGCGCGGGTCTGGGCCGTCGAGAGCACGACGGCCTGATAGGGCTTGAGCGGCCGCTCGCGCGTCGGGAACACCGGATATTCGGGCGCGGGCACGAACAGCATCCCGGCCGCCTCGACGTGCTCGCGCCACCGTTCCCAGGTCTCGAACGTGACCTCGTGGCCGCGAGCGACCAGGCGGGAGCCAAGGGCCAGCATCGGGAAGGCGTGGCCCGGATCGCCGAACGCCCCCAGGAAGATGTGCAGCCGCTGCTCCGTGGCAATAGCCGTTCGGTCAGCCGGCCAGCTCGGCGATCGCCCGCACCTGCGCGATCCGGTCGTCGACCGTGAACGCCATGGGGGTGATCATCAGCGTTCCCACGCCGGCGGCGCGGAACGCCCCGAGCCGGTCGCGGACGACGTCCGGCGGGCCGCACAACGAGACCATGTCGATCAGCTCGTCCGGGATCGCCGCGCCGGCTTCGGCCTTCTTCCCATCGAGGTAGAGGTCCTGGATCTCGTGGGCCGCATCCTCGAAGCCATACCGCTGGACGAGGTTGTTGTAGAAGTTCTGCTTGCGCGAGCCCATGCCCCCGATGTACAGGGCCAGCACGGGTCGCATCAGGTTCCTGGCCAGCTCGCGGTCATCGGACACGAACGCGCTGACGGTCGGCGCGATGTCGAAGCCATCGAGCGACCGGCCGGCGCGGGTGGCGCCCTCCTCGAGCAGCTTGCGGAACTCCGACACATACTCGGGCGAGAAGAACGTCGGGATCCAGCCGTCGGCGATCTCGCCCGCGAGCGCGGTGTTCTTCGGGCCGATCGCCGCCAGGTAGATGGGGATCCGGTCCTGCACCGGCGAGATCATCAGCTTGAGAGCCTTCCCCGGACCGTCCGGGAGGGGCAGCTCGATCGTCTCACCGCGGTACTCGACGCGCTCGCGGTCGAGCGCCATCCGCACGACCGCCACGTACTCGCGCGTGCGCTGCAGCTGGTGCGCGAACCGCTGCCCGTGCCAGCCTTCGGCCACCTGTGGGCCGGAGGAGCCGAGCCCCACCATCATCCGTCCGCCCGAGAGCTGGTCGATCGTCGCCGCGGTCATCGCCGTCATCGCCGGTGTCCGACCGGGCATCTGGAAGATCGCCGAGCCCAGCCGGATCTTCGTGGTCCGGCCGGCGAGCCACGCGAGCACCGTAGCCGTGTCCGACCCGTAAGCCTCGGCCGCCCAAACCGAGTCATAGCCCAGCCGCTCCGCCTCTTGGACGACGGTCAGCTGCTCCTCGGGTCCCATGCCCATGCCCCAGTAGGCGACGTTGACTGCGAGCTTCATCTGCAAGGTTCCTTTCGCGCAAAGGAGATCGGTTGTTGGGGTAGACGACCGCCGATAGAGTGGCCGCCCGGTCCCCGGCAGGCGGTGAAACCCTATGCGAACACGGCGACAGGCGACGGTCCAGGATCTGCGGCGCGCGGTCGACCGCTTGCCGCGGGAGACGAGGGTCGCGATGCTCGACGGCATTCGCCAGAGCGAGATCATCGCCGGCGCCTACACCGATCGGGGCGGGATCTGTCCGATGCTGGCCGCCCACCGCGCCGGCGGCCGCACCAACTGCATCTCGTTCGCCAGAGCGTGGGACGCATTCGCGTTTCGCGGGAGCCGGACCCCGCTCGCCCGGCGGGCAACGCGCCGGGAGCTGCTCGTGCTCACCGCGCACCTCGAGGCGAGCCTCCTCGACGACGGCCCTGCCCCCGACCTGGGCGCGGCGATCGCCGCCCACCGCGGCCTCCTCAGCGATCGCTCGCGCGACGACCGACCCGGCGATGCCGACCGCGGACCCGAACTGCGAGCCAGTCCGGGCTGGGCCTGGCTGCGCGTCGTGCGCGGCTACGACGAGTACGAGCGTGCCCTGGCGCTGCTCGAGTCAGAGCACCCCGCCGAGCTCCAGCCGTCTCGCTGAGGCTCCCGCGTGGCGCTGACGATCACCTCCGGCGGCCGCGATGTCGAGGTCTCACGGCCGGACAAGCAGCTGATCCCTCCGAATGTGACGAAGGCCGATCTGGCGCGCTACTACGCCGACATCGCCGCGGTGATGCTCCCCCACGTGGCCGGGCGCCCGCTCAACTTCGAGCGGTATCCCGACGGAATCGAAGGCCACAAGATCTTTCAGCAGCACGCGAGCGGTCATTTCCCGGACTGGATCCAGGTCGTGGAGGTCCCGAAGTCGGGGGGGACGGTCAAGCATGTGGTCGCGGCGGAGCCGGCGACCCTCGTCTACCTCGCGAACCAGGCGTGCATCACGTTTCACTCCTGGCAGAGCCGCATCGACGACCTCAACCGCCCCGACAAGATCGTGTTCGACCTCGACCCGAGCGTCCATCGCCCCGCCGAGATGCGGCGCGCGGCGGGGTTGATCATCGATCTGCTCCGCGAGCTCGGCCTGGAACCGTGGGCGATGACCTCGGGCTCGCGCGGATATCACGTGGTCGTGCCGGTGAAGCCACGGGCCGAGTTCGACTCGGTCCGGACGTTCACGCGCGATGTGGCGACGCTCGGTGCCGCGCGCGAGCCGCGGGTATTCACGATCGAGCAGCGCAAGGCCAAGCGCGAAGGCAAGATCCTGATCGACTTCATGCGCAACGGGTACGCCCTGACTTCGGTCGCGCCCTACTCGGTGCGAGCTCGCCCCCGGGGCCCCGTCGCGACCCCGCTCCATCTCGAGGAGCTTTCCGAGGCGAGCACGCGCCCCGACCGGTGGACGACGCGGACCGTGATCAAGCGCGTCCAGCGGGACGGCGATCCGTGGCAGGACTTCGCGAAAGGTGCCCAGACGCTCACCGCCGCCCGGCGAGCGCTCGACGCCGCCTTGGCGGAAGTCTGACGCAGCAATACTTCTGCCGTGGAAGGTTTCTCGCAGGGCGCTGATGCCGCCGCTGAAGAGCGTCGCACGAGCCCGGTCGAGCTCCTCTGGGACCTCGTGTTCGTGTTCGCGATCACGCAGGTGACGACGCTGCTGGCAAACCATCTGACGTGGACCGGATTCGGCCAATCGATGCTCGTGCTCGCGCTCGTGTGGTGGGCGTGGTCGGCGTTCGTGTGGGCGGCCAACGCCGAGGCGACCGACTCGCCCGCGCTGCGCCTGACGTTGCTGCTCGCGACCGTATTCATCTTCGTCGCCGGCCTCGCGGTGCCACGCGCGTGGGGCAGCGAAGCGACGCTGTTCGTATGCGCCTACGCCATCGTGCGGCTCCTCCATCTGGCTCTTTACGTCTATGAGTCACGTCGCGGGAATGCATCGTTGTCGGCGATTTCCGGCTTTGCGGTGACGGTCGTGATCGGAATGGTGTTGCTGATCGTCGGGTCGTTCCTGCACGGGGCGCCACGCGCCATCTTGTGGGCCGTGGCCGTCGCGATCGACTACGCGGGGCCCGCTTGGCTGACCCGCGAACGTCTGCGCGGCCTGCAGCGGGTCGCGGTGGCGCACTTCGCTGAGCGTTACAGCCTGTTCGTGATCATCTGCCTTGGCGAGTCGATCGTCGCGATCGGCGTTGGAGCTGCCCGCGAGCCGCTCGATGCCGATCTGGTCGCGGCGGTCACGCTCGGACTGCTGATCACGATCGGGCTGTGGTGGACGTACTTCGACCGCTTCGCTGAGGTCGCGGAGGCACGGCTGCGCGAGCACGACGACCCCGTGCTCGCCGCCGCGGACTCCTACAGCTACCTGCACCTGCTCCTGGTGGCGGGGATCATCATCTTCGCGGCCGGCGTCAAGTATGTGGTCCACGCCGCGGGCGACCCGCTCCACGCCGCGCCGCGACTGGCGCTGTGCGGCGGCGTCGCCTTGTACCTGATCGGCCACATCGCCTTCCGGTGGCGGATGGTCGGCGAAGTCGGGTACGAAAAGGTCGTCGTGGCGCTCGCGCTGCTCGTGCTGTTCGCCGTCGGCGGCGGACTTGCCGCCTGGGCGACGACAGGGGTTATCGCGGTGCTGGTCGCCGGACTGTGCGTCGTCGAATACGCCGTGGAGCGACGCGAGGCCGAGGCCACGCCAAGACGCGAGGCCGAGGACGCGGCGCTCGAACGTAGCTGAGCCCGGTCACGGACCGCCCACGCGGTTGCTCCCGTCTCACCCCGGGTATCCACGGCTGAGAGGATTGAGAACATGACCACGCACGCCAAGCTCGAGTTACACGGGGCCATCGACCCCGGATTCGACGAGGTGCTCACCCCGAACGCGCTCGAGTTCGTGGCCGAGCTCCAGAACCGGTTCGGCCCGCGGCGGTCCGAGCTGCTCGAGGCCCGCGCCCGCCGGCGCGAACGTCTGGCCGCCGGCGAGCTGCTCGACTTCCTCACCGACACGCGGGAGATTCGCGACGGGGACTGGCGCGTGGCCGCGGTGCCGGAAGACATGCAGCAGCGATGGGTCGAGATCACGGGGCCGACCGATCGGAAGATGACCATCAACGCGCTGAACTCGGGCGCTGACGGGTTCATGGCCGACTTCGAGGACGCCAACGCACCGACGTGGCGAAACATGGTCGAGGGTCACGTCAACCTTCGGGACGCGATCGAGGGAACGATCACGTACGAGGGCTCCGACGGCCGCCACTATGAGCTTGGCCGGAACCCCGCGACGCTGCTCGTGCGCCCCCGCGGGTGGCACCTACCCGAGCGCCACCTGCTCGTCGACGGTGAGCCCGTCTCGGGCTCGCTGTTCGACTTCGGCATGTACTTCTTCCACTGCGCGCCGCGGCTCCTGGCCCGCGGCACGGGGCCGTACTTCTACCTACCGAAGCTCGAGTCCCACCTCGAAGCCCGGCTGTGGAACGACGTGTTCTGCCTCGCGCAGGACGCCCTCGACATTCCCCGCGGGACGATCAAGGCGACGGTCTTGATCGAAACGCTGCCGGCGGCGTTCGAGATGGACGAGATCCTGTACGAGCTGCGCGAGCACTCGGCGGGCCTCAACGCCGGGCGGTGGGACTACATCTTCTCTTCGATCAAGTGCTTCCCAGAACGACCGGAGATGGTCCTTCCCGACCGCGGGGACGTGACGATGACGGTTCCGTTCATGCGCGCCTACACGGAACTGCTCGCCGCCACCTGCCACCGCCGTGGCGCTCACGCGATGGGTGGGATGGCGGCGTTGATCCCCTCGCGCAAGGACGAGGAGGCGAACGCCAAGGCCCTCGACGGCGTACGGGCGGACAAGGAACGCGAGGTCAAGCAGGGCTACGACGGGACCTGGGTCGCTCACCCTGACCTCGTGCCCGTGGCGCGGAACGTCTTCGAGGAGGGGCTGAACGGCGCCGCGAACCAGCTCGAACAGCTGAGGGACGATGTCGACGTCAGCGCCGCCGACCTGGTCGACCTTGCCTCGACGCCGGGACATGTGACCGAGGCGGGCCTGCGGACGAACGTCAGCGTCGGCTTCCAGTACATCTCGTTCTGGCTCGGCGGGCGCGGGGCGGCGGCGATCAACTCGCTGATGGAGGACGCGGCGACCGCCGAGATCTCGCGCACGCAGATCTGGCAGTGGATCCATCATGGGATCGAGCTGGACAACGGCAGCGTCGTCACGCCGAAGCTCGTCCGGCAGGTGCTCGACGAGGAGACCGAGAGGATCCGCAAGGAGGTGGGGGAGAAGACCTGGCACGCCGGGCGCCCCGGGGAGACTCGTGAGGTGTTCGAGCGCGTGGCGCTGTCGCCGGAGCTGATCCAGTTCCTCACGATCCCAGCCTACGACTACCTCCGCTGACGTGAGGGTCGTCGTCACCGGTGCGACGGGCCTGATCGGACGCGCGTTTGTGATCGCCGCGAAGGCACGCGGCGATACGGTGGTGTCCCTCTCGCGCGATCAGCGCCGGGCCAAGGAGACGCTCGGAGGCGACGTCGAGGTTCACGCGTGGGCCGATCCGGCCGGTGGACCCCCACCGGAGGCGGCGCTTTCCGGCGCCGACGCGGTCGTGAACCTGATGGGGGAGCAGATCGCTCAGCGGTGGTCCGCAGAGGCAAAGCGGCGGATCTCGGACTCCCGCGTGCTGGGCACGCGTTCGCTCGTCGAGGGGCTCCGGGCACTCCCCGATGGGGAGCGTCCGGTGGCGCTCGTCTCACAGTCCGCCGTGGGCTTCTACGGGCCGACCGGCGACGAGCTCCTCGACGAGCACGCTCCCGCCGGATCTGACTTCCTGGCCGAGCTCGTCGTCGGCTGGGAGCGGGAGGCGCGCTCGGCCGAAGAGATGATGCGCGTCGCCGTCACCCGCACGGGCGTCGTGCTCGCGCCGGCCGGGGGCGCACTCGCGAAGATGCTCCCGTTCTTTCGCCTGGGGTTGGGCGGCCCGGTCGCCGGTGGCCGCCAGTACGTCGCGTGGATCCACCTCGATGACGTCGTCGGAGGGCTCCTCTACTGCGTCGATCACAGCGAGGTCGAGGGGCCGGTGAATCTGACGGGCCCGACGCCCGTCACGAACGCCGAGCTCTCGCGGGCGCTCGGACGGGTCCTGCACCGGCCCGCGTTCCTCCCGGTGCCGGCGTTTGGCGTGCGGCTGCTCTACGGGGAGATGTCCGAGGTCGTGACAACGGGACAGCGGGCGATACCAGCGAAGCTCGAACAGCTCGGCTACACGTTCCACTACGACGAGGTCGAGGGAGCTCTCCGCGACGTCCTGTGATGGTGGCGTCGTCACCCCGTCCGGCGATTAGTTTCGGAGTGCGGGCGGGTCTCTGTATCCCAGAGCAACCGAGAGGAGCGACATGGTATTCGCTAATACGAAAGCGTTTAGCGGCTTCGCGGTCGACGATGTGGCGAAGGCGCGTGACTTCTACGAGGGGACGCTCGGCCTTAATACCACCGAGGCGGCCGGCCTCCTGACCCTCCACCTGGCGGGCGATCGACCGACGATCGTCTATCCGAAGCCGGTCCATACGCCGGCCGACTACACAATCCTGAACTTCCCGGTCGACGACATCGACGCGGCTGTGGACCAGCTCACGGCCCGCGGGGTGACGTTCGAGCGCTACGACGGGCTTGATCAGGACGAGCGAGGGATCGCTCGGGGCGGCGGCCCCTACATCGCCTGGTTCAAGGACCCGGCGGGCAACATCCTCTCGGTCCTCCAGGAGCCAGCCTGAGGCGGGAGTTGTAGAAGAGATAGACGACGCCGGCGTGGATGTCGAGTGAACGGTCGCCCTCGTAGTGGTCGCTGATCACCAGATCGGGGCGCCCGTCGCCGTTGAAATCGCCGGTGTCCCACGTGAAGCCGAACAGCCCCGGAAGAGTCGTGTCGGCGACGATGTAACGGGTGGACGCCGCCTCGACGTCGACGAGCTTGGGCTGGCTCGGACTGCTCAGGATCAGCCACATACGGCCTCGCTGCTGGAGTTGGCCGCCGATGGGCTCGAGGTAGTAAGGGTCGGCGAGCAGAACGTCCGAGCGCCCGTCGCCGTTGAAGTCGGCGCCGTGGTCACTCGCGGGCTGGCCGAGCTGGCCGGGTTCGTCGCCGTAATAGATGTGGTCGAGGCTCGACAGGGGAATCTGCGCCGGCAGGCCACCCCGGCGCCCGTATAGGACCGCCGCCGCGCCCACGTGCGTCCATCTGCCGCCGAGCAATGACTCCGTGTTGCGCGCGGTGAAGATCACATCGGGAATCCCGTCGCCGTTGACATCACCGGCGGGACGGGCGCTGGCCAGCCCCATGAATCGCAGATGGACGTTGCCCTGATCGAGGCGGTCGGCGGTCACGGTGACGTCGGCGCTCGTCATGTCGATCGGCGAGGCCGTGGAGGGGTCGAGCCGGCGGGTGAAGATGTATGCCTGACCGCCGCCGGTCAGACCGGCACCGGCTGCCGTGAACGCAAGCGCGTCGCGTCCGGATCCCGTGATGTCGCCGACGAACGAGGCGCTGAACGCGAGGCTCGCGTTGGTCGCCGCCGGATCGAGATCCTGGAATATGAGCGACTGGATGCCGCCGGCGTCGCGGTCGATCCCAAGTCTGTAGGGGGCGTAGAACAGGGGCATTCGACGGCTGCCATAGATCAGGTATGCGCGCGCCCCGAGCCTGCCGGGCGGTGGGTTGTAGGGGTCGTAGGCACCGATCAGGAGGTCCGGGAGCCCGTCGCCGGTGAAGTCGCCAGAGTCGAGCTCGTTGGACCAGGCGAGGTAAAGGTGGCGGTCGTAGCCACCCTCGAACCGGATCCCTGGAATCGTGCGGCCGATGTCCTGCGCGCGTACCTTGACCGTGCACCGGAACTGCTGCAGGAAGCCGCCGTAGATCAGGTATGCGGTGCCGCCGTTGGCGATCCTGTCGTGGTCGGTCGCGTGAAACGCGGCCCCGATCAGCAGATCGGGCCAGCCGTCGCCATTGACGTCGCCCGCCGGCGCGATCGAGATCCCGAACTTCGCCCGGTACTGATCGCCGTAGAGGATGATGTCCGGCGCCTGCGATCGCGGGTCGATTCCCCTCCCGCGGTGCCCGTAGTAGACGTCGACCTCGCCGGCATGCTGGATTCCGTCCACGTAAGAGTAGTGGTCGGAGATCGCGAGATCGTCGGCGCCGTTGGCGCTGAAGTCGCCGATGTTCACCGGCGCCTCGCCGTAGTGCGAGAAGTCGAATGCGATGCGGTACCGGGAACCCTGGGCGTTGAAGACGGCGCTGGCGCTCGTTGCCCGCACGACCTTCGATGGCGGGACGGCGCCGAGGTTCCTCCATTCCGGCGGCCCGACGGGCAGGCGCCCGTCGGGGTAGTGATCGATCAGCGGATTGGGGCCGGGGACGTATGGCTTGGGTGGGAAGTGCACGACCTGGCTGCGGACGCGCGTCCCCGGGAGCACCTTGCCTCGCGCCGGACCGGGCACGCCACGCGCCACGGGAACCGCCAGGTCCGGGCCGCGAGCGCAGCCGCGGTCGTCGGTCGCCGCGCGCGCCGGCGAGAACCCGGGCGTGGCGAAGAGACACGCACCTCCATCCGGCGCCGGGCGGTGGAGGAGTAACGCCGTGGAGGTACGAAAACAGAGCTGGGCCTGCCGCGCCACGGTCACCGCGATGCTCTGCCCTCCGGCGACGTGGGCCTGGAGGGCCCAGAGCGCGTCCATGTAGGCCAACTCGCGAGTGCTGAGGGCACGGACCGCGGCGATCCGCGAGAGCCGCAGAGCGCTCGCGGCCTCGCCACTGCGCAGCAAACAAATCGCCTGCGCCTCCGCCCCCGTGAGCGAGCGTCTGGCGGAGTCAGAGCGGCGGCGGCCGCGCCACCGCCCGCGCACCGCGCTGAGGACGGGTAGCGCCGCCCGGCGAGCCGGGGCATCCCGCGCCAGCCGGGTCAGAGCGCGCCGAACGGAGGCGGCGTCGTGGCCGAGCGCCGAACGCCGAACGCAGTCTGAGCGCGTCACGGCTCGGCTCCGCGGGGCCGCTCTCGTCGATGGGGCCGCGCCCGTCGGCGGACCGGCGAGGGCAAGCGCGGCCACGACCGCCATCGCGGCCGCGGCGATGCCCCAGCGCCTGCGCGTCAACCGTCCCATCCGCTACCCCCGCTCGATTATCGCGGGCTACATCCTGCCCGCCCCGCCGAGTAGGCGCAAGCCCTAAGCGCGTGGCGCGGGCGGGGCCGGGTGGTGGCGCCACCGGCCAGCTCATAAGCGGTGGCGCCATCGGCCCGGGGCCATGACGCTCACGCCCACCGCGCTGCTCGGTGGGCGTGAGCTTTGCAACAGGTCAGTGCAGCAGGCGCAGGGTGTTGTCCCCGTCGTCGACGAAGTACACGCCGGTATGGCGGGCGGCGACCAATCCGAACAGGACGCCGGCCCCCGCTGGGTCGACCAGCTTGGTCGCCACCTGGTTACCCGACGGCGTCACTTCGACGAGGTTTCCGTCATTGGCGTTGGCGGCGATCAGGTCCCCACCCGGCGCGAATACCAGCCCCAGCGGGCCATTCAATGCACTGCCGCTGGCCACGGTCTCACCGCCGCCGGGGAACGCGGTCATGCGATGCATCGCATTCGGGATCGCCGCGATCCGGCTGTTGACGGTATCCGCGACGTACAGGGTTCCGCGGTCACCGCCGTTGCGGCCGAAGCCGCCGCCGAACCCGTGACTCGCCGCGATGGCCACGCCGGTCGGCCCGACCACCAGCGCCGCCGGGTCGGTGCGCTCGTCAAACCCCGTCGCGATCACCTGGATCGCGGTGGGGAACGGCATCGAGCCGCGGCGGCTCCGCAACTCGATCCGCACGACGGTCCCGCGGGGAACAACCATCCCGCCGGCCTTGACCGTGCCGTTGAGGACGTTGGTGACGAACAGCGTCGCGGAGGAGCCGCGATCGACCGCCGTCATGTCCCACGGTCCGTTGATCGGACTGCCGGCGATCGTCTCGACGACCCTCCCGAAGGGGTTGATGACCAGCAGGCAGCCGGCCTTCGCGGTCGCGGAGCTCCCATCCTTGGTCGGGAGGCTGCCGACGATCACGTACCCGTCGCGTAGGGCCACGAGTGCGGTCGTCAGGCCGATCCCGCCGGGACACGGTCCCGGCAGCCTCGCCGCGTTCACACTCGCGAACAGCGTCAGCGTCCCTCCCGGGGTGATCTCGTCGATCGTCGTCCCCGTTCCCTGCAGGTTGTTGAAGTTGTTGAAGTTGCTGACGAGGATGTCCCCGCGGGTCAGCCTTCCGATCGACCGCGGGGCAAAGACGATTCCGTACGGGTTCACATCGCCGTTCCCGGGAACCGTCGTCGTGAGACTGGTCACGGTGTTGAACCGGTTCAGAAACGGCTGGTGGCCCTGCGCCGACGCAGCGCTCGCGATGATGCACGAGCTGATTGCGGTTGCTGCCACGGCAGCACTTAAGGTCCGCAACCGAGTGGTTGCGGTCAGGCGTTTGGCAGACATGGCGGAGCGCTCCTCTCCTGTCGGGTCAGCATGTCTGCCCATCAAGGACGCCAACCGGGTGAGATCCTTCCCCGCCGGGGCGCCGCTCAGGAGGCCGCGCCTCTGCGACCGGCCGCCTTGGGCGGCATCGCGCGCAGGCTGGCCGTCCACGCGGCGGCGATTAGCGCCGCGCCGATCGCCAGGGCGATCCAGGTGCCAGCGTGGTCGGTGTCGGAGCCGACCGGCGCGGAGACTCCCGTCACCTGGAGCGTGTGGCCCGACGCCGCGGCCAGACGCTGGATTGCGGTGAGCGTCGAGTCGACGATGTTGCCGCTTCCAGCGGCGGGCAAAGCCGCCAGCGCCGACTGGGCCCTGCCGATCGGGTGACCACCCTCGTATAGGCCGAAGCCATTGGGCATGACCACGAGGAGCGTGCCCCGGTAGACCAGCGAGAGCTCCTGGCCGAGGAACTGGGCGTAGTTCTGCGGTTGGCGCCACAGCGCTCCGACCGAGCCGAGGTCTGAGGGCGTCGCGATTATCGCCACCCTGATCTTGTAGCCGCTCTTCTGGGCGGCGCTCTCGATCGCGCCCAGCCCGGCCTGTTGCTTCGCCGTGGCGCCGCTGTCCTGCGGCAGGAACACGGTCTGCGTGGCCAGCACGTCGCTCGCCGGGTCCCCGTCCGCCATGGCCGCGGTGGGAAATGACCCCAGCGCGATCGCGATCGACGCTGTGATCAGGGCGAGGATGCGGGATCGGCGGACAGGGGTGGAGCGGCTCAAAGTGCGCGTACAGTCAGACATCGAGAATGAGCCCGAAGACCGCCACGCAGTCTAGGAACAGTCGGCGCCGGCGGGTCGCGCACGTGGCAATCGTGATCGCGGTGGCGCTCCTCTGGGCGCCGAATGCCGCCGACGCCCACGGACCGATAAACCCCTCGGCGAGCAGTTTCCTGGCGCGGCCGACCGAGGTCCCGCTCGGCCTTAAGGCCAAGGCGATTGACGGCGATCTGCGCTTGTGGTTGCAGGCGGATCCCAACCTGGACGTGATCGTCCTGGACTACCGGGGCGCGCCGTACGTCCACTTCTCGCGCACGGGCGTCCAGGTCAATCAGAACTCGGCGATGTACTACCTCAACCAGACTCCGGCCGAGATCCCGCCAACCGGTCTGGGGCCCAACACGCCTCCGAAGTGGCACGCGGTCAGTGGCGGGCACGCCTACGAGTGGCACGACGGACGGCTACACGCGCTCGGAACCACCGTGATCGCCCCGGGGACGCGGTATCTGGGCCGTTGGGAGGTGCCCCTGAGGATCGACGGCAGGGCCGCGACGATCGCCGGAGGCCTGTACTACAAGCCGGATCCGCCGCTAGTGTGGTTCTGGCCGATCGTCGTGGTGCTCGCGTGCGTGTTGGCCGGGCTCCGGCTCCGACGGTCGCAGCTGGATTGGCGGATCGCCCGAGTGCTGGCGTCCGCGGCGCTGGTGGCGTTCGCCGTCGCGGCGGTGGGTCAGGGGCTCCACGGTCGCCCGACCGTCACGGTGTTCCAGCTCGTCGTGCTCGCGTTCGAGCTGGCGTTCGTGATCTGGGGACTGCGCTGGCTCCTGCTGGGTAGGCAGGGCTGGTTTGCGCTGTTCCTGATCGCGGGAGTCGCGATCTACGAGGGCGCGACATTGATCGAGGTCCTGCTCCGTGGGTTCGTGCTGATTGCGCTCCCTGCGCTCGTCGCCCGGCTCGCCGTGGCCACCTGTCTGGCGACCGGCGTGGGCCTGGTGCCACTGGTATTCCGGATCGCACCTCAGCCCAGCGGGTCGGGCAGCGACGAGGCCGCAGACGACGAGCTCGACTGGGAGGACGAGGGCCTGCTGGCATGAGCCGTCGCTCCCACGCTCGATCCCCATGGCCGACGGCGGCCGCGGTGGGCCTCGTCCTGGTGGCGGGACTGGCGGCGGGAGGCTGCGGCTCGACGGAGCGGCCCCCGCCCGCTCCAGCGCTGCCGGCCGCGCTCGTTCGCGAGGCCCGCTCGATTGGGCGCGGCGCGCGCTTCCAGCCACCGGCCAAGGGCCCGATCGTGGGCCCGTGCAGGCGCATTCTCGGACCGCGCGTCGGGGTCCATGTGGAGCTGTTCGCCGCCAATCGGGTCGTGCTCGTCGCATCGGGAATCGGCACCAGGCCGCCCCGCGCGTACTCGGAGGGGCGGATCTCCAAGGCGCTCTGCTATGGGGACCTCGTCACGCTCGAGCCGACGGGCGTGGTGCTCGTGCGCCGAGGGACTCGCCTGCACCTGTCTGACCTGTTCCGGGCCTGGGGTCAGCGCCTCTCCTCGCGGTCACTCGCCGACTTCTCCGCGCCGGCGGCGCGACCCGTGAGACTGTTCGTCGACGGTCGCCCGTGGCGCGGGCGGCCGGGAGACGTGCCGCTCGTGGCTCACAGCGAGATCGTGCTGGAGGTTGGTCCGTACGTCCCGCCGCACTCGCGATACACCTTCCCGCCCGGCGTGTGACGGCCCGTACGGGGAGCGGGCCACTGCAAGCCGGGATGACACCCCCGGGACCCGCCGGCGCTAACGTCCCAGTCGACATGAACCGGTTTTCGCAGTATCGATGAGCCGGCGCGAACGCGTACGCCGCCGAAAGAAGCACCGCGGATCCGGAGCCCGGGCGCTGATGATCGCGGCCGTCGTGTTCGTCGCGGCGATCGCGATCGGTGCTCTCGGAGTCGTCGGCTGGGTCGTGGACGTCGCCGATTCGGCGCCAAATCTGAGCGGCATCGTCCCTCGTCAGCCGCACCCGCTGACGCGCATCTATGCCGCCGACGGCTCCCTGCTCGGCTACGTCCACGCCGACACGGTGTTCAGCTACGCCTCGCCGAAGCGAATCCCGAACACGCTCAAGGAGGCCACGGTCGCGATCGAGGATCGCCGCTTCTGGCAGCACGGCGCGCTCGACTATCAGGGCATCGTCCGCGCGGGGATCAAGGACGCCTTCGGCGGGCGAGACTCGCTCCAGGGCGCTTCGACGCTGACCATGCAGCTCGTGGACAACATGTACATGCCGCGCAGGTACAGCGTCAATCACAACCTCAAATACAAGATCGTCCAAGCCAAGCTCGCCGAGCAGCTCGAGGGCAAGCATCCCAAGTCGTGGATCCTCGACACATATCTGAATGACGTCCCGTACGGGACCATCGACGGCGAGACCGCTCAGGGCGTCGGGGCGGCGTCGGAGATGTTCTTCGACAAGCCGGTGTGGAAGCTCTCCCTCGCCCAGCAGGCGACGCTCGCCGGCTTGCCCCAGTCCCCGACTGACTACAACCCGCTGTATCGGCCCGACCTCGCCATCGTGCGGCGCGACGAGGTGCTGCAGGCGATGGTGCAGAGTCACTACATCACGGTGCAGCAGGCACTTGCCGCCGAGCACTCGCGGCTCGGAGCCAAAAACAGTCCGCTCTACACCCAGCGGTCCGAGCCGTACATATTCGACTATGCGCTCTCGCAGCTGATCCAGCATTACGGTCTGAAGACGGTCGAGAGCGAGGGGCTCAGGGTCTACACGACGATCGAGCCCAAGATGGAGCAGCTGGCGCGCAGCGCGATCGTCGCCCATCAGCCCGGCGGCTCGGTGCTCGACGACCAGCCAGCCGCCGGCCTGGCGACTGTCGACCCGTCAAACGGGCACATCGTCGCCCTTGGCTCCTCGGCGACGTACGGCCAGACGAACTTCGACTATCCCGTGCAGGCCCATCGCCAGCCCGGGTCCGCGTTCAAGGTGTTCGCCCTGATGACGCTGATCCACGACTACGACGGCGACCCGAACCAGACCTACTACACCTCCAAGCCGCTCCCGGCGGGATGGCTGCCGTCGAATCCCACCTGGTCGGTGCACACCGCCGAGGACACCTACCAGGGCACGATCAACATCACGAAGGCGACGATCCTCTCGGACAACACGGTGTTCGCGCAGCTGGTAGTCGACCTCGGTCCTGAGAAGATGGACGCGATCGCCCACCAGATGGGGATCACCACGCAGCTCGACGGACTGCCGGCCGAGGTGATCGGCGGCCTGACGATCGGCGTTACCCCGCTCGAGATGGCGGACGCCTACGCGACACTGGCCAACGGCGGCTACCACATCGCCCCCACGATCATCGATCACGTCGTATTCCCGGACGGCAGCGTCGACAACAGCCTGGGTCACCCGCGGAAGACCAAGGTATTCAGCTACGGCGAGACGTATGCGGCGATCCAGGTTCTGAAGGGCGTGATCAGGGAGGGCACCGGCACCGCTGCCAACTACGGCTGTCCGGCGGCCGGCAAGACTGGGACCGCGGAGGCTTATGACAACGCCTGGTTCGTCGGGTTCACGCCAAAGCTGTCAACTGCCGTGTGGGTCGGCTACCCGCAGGGCAACATCACGATGACGAACGGCTTCGGCGGAACGCTGGCGGCGCCGATTTGGCACGACTTCATGGAGAGCGCGAGTGACGGCTATTGCGGCGACTGGACGCCGCCCGCAGTCCCGTGGCACGGCACTCAGTTCTTCGGGCCGCACGCCGCCACCAAGGTGGTTGCGCCGAACGGCAAGGGGTCGAGCACGGGGACGTCGACGAACCCGTACAACAATCCGACCCTGTTCGCCACCCCGCCGCAGTCGCCGGGCACCCCCGGCGGGACAGGAAAGTCCCATGGCGGCAAGTCGGGGACGGGGGGAACGGCTCCCCCCGCCGGCGGCGCCACACCGGGTCCTGGCGGCCCGACCCCCAACGGCGGCGGTGGCGGCAACGGCAAGCATGGCTAGTGGGAAGGTCGCCATGCCCCGGCTGCAGCACAAGGTCGCCCTCATAACCGGGGGCGAGAGTGGGATAGGACTCGCGACGGCGCGGCTGTTCGTCTCCGAAGGCGCGAAGGTGCACATCGTCGGCACAGACGAGCCCAAGCTCACTGCGGCGGTCGACGAGCTCGGTGAGGACAACGCGCTCGGGACCGTCGCCGACGTCACCGACGAACGCGCCGTGATGCGTGCGGTCGCCGAGGGGGTCGATCGCTACGGCCGATTCGACGTGGTCGTCAGCAACGCCGGCATCAGCGGCCAGGTCACGGGACTCGTCGACTACCCATCCGACGATTTCGCCCGCACGCTTGCGGTCCACGTCCTCGGTGCCTTTCATATCCTCAAGCACACGATCCCGCGGATCACCGACGGTGGGAGCGTCATCATCACATCGAGCGTCGTCGGGCTGATCGGAGCCCCCAACGTCTCGGCCTACATCGCCGCCAAGCACGGCCAGGTCGGACTGATGCGGGCCGCGGCCAAAGAGCTCGCGCCGCGACGCATCCGAGTGAACACCATGCATCCGGGCCCGACGTCGACCGCGTTTCAAGACTCCATCGAGACGCGGGCGACCGGCCTTCCGCGCGAGGACGCCGCCAAGGCGTTCGATGCGCTGATCCCGCTCGGACGTCACACGACGACGGACGAGATCGCGCAGGGGATGCTCTACCTCGCCGCGGATGAGAGCGCCATGGTCACGTCCCATACGTTCACCATCGACGGCGGCATGAGCGGCTGACGGACGGACTGGTCGACGACCGCGACGCCGACGTCGCGGTCTTGACGACGCTCGCGGTTTCGGGTATCCCCGGGGGTGTGGGACCGGAAGCCATCGAAAGGCAGCCTCGACCGATCACGGCGACGGAGCTGCAGACGGTCATCGAGGCCGAGCGACGGGACACGTCGTTTCTCGTCTACCGAGACGGCAACGCCGATCTGCGCGTGGTCGCACCTTCCGACGAGTTCACGGTCGGTCGAAACCGAGAGGCGGCGCTCTGCATCCACTGGGACGAGCAGGTTTCAGGGCTCCACGCCCAGCTCGAGCAACTCGGCGGCGAGCTGACCCTGGTGGACGATGGCCTTTCCCGCAACGGCTCTTACGTCAACGGCGAGCGTGTCAGAGGCAGACGGAGGCTTCGCGATGGGGACACGCTGCAGTTTGGGCGGACCGTCGTCCTCGTGCGCAGGCCCACCGGCAGGGAGCAGCGAGCGACCGAGCTCGCCATCGAGTCCGTCGCCGCCGTCGATCTATCGGCGCGACAGCGCGAGGTGCTTGCGGCTCTGTGCCGTCCCTTGACCGACGGCAACGCGTTCGCGGCGCCGGCGACGAACCGCCAGATAGCCGACGAGCTGTTCCTCTCGATCCCGGCCGTCAAACTGCACCTCCGCGCGCTGTTCGACAAGTTCGGGGTCAGCGATCTGCCGCAGAACGAAAAGCGACTCGCGCTCGTCGGGCGAGCTCGAGTCAGCGGGGTGATCAGCGACCGCGAGCCCGCCGCGTAGAACGGACCTGCCGGAACGGCCGCGTCCCCACGACCTACGAGGACGCGACCGCCCGAACTCGCCCGCTTTCCACCCTGCGTGGAAAGCCGCCCCCTCGAGCGCCCCCAGCCTTGGCGTCTTCCCCTTGCCGCCGGTCCGCGTTACGAGTGACGTGAAGGATTGTCCCGCCGGACGTGGGAGGGGCCAAGTAGTCCAAGGGATACACCGACGTGACCCTCTCGCGCTGTGGACGGATCGGACAGAAGTCCGGCGCCGTAAAGGTGGGTAGCTTTCGTGCCGATGCTGAGCTTTAATGAGGTTTGGGACCGCGACGGCCCTTGCGCCGTCGACCGAGGGCATCTTTGACTATCCGCGCGGGCTGATCCCGCCGACCCGGCGCGGACGCTCGCAGCGCCTGATCGGTGAGGTCATCGTCGATCTCGGCCTGGCCAAGCAGGAGACCGTCGAGGAAGCCGTCGCACTCGCGCGCGACAGGCGCCGCACGACGGGGCACGTATTGGTCGAACGCGGGGTGCTGCGTCACGACCAGCTGGCCCGCGCGCTCGCCGAGCGCCTCGGCATCGACTACATCGATCTGTCCGTGTTCGATATCGACATGGGCGCCGTGACCTTGGTGCCCGTCGATGTGGCGAGGCGCTACCAGGCCGTTCCCGTTGGATTCCTTCCGAATGGGACCGTGCTGCTGGCGATGGCCGACCCCACGAACGTCCTGACGCTCGACGAGATCTCGATGATCGTCGGCATGAAGGTCGCCGCGGCCGCGGCCGCGCGCGAGGACGTTACCGCGCTGATCAGCCGGCTCAACCGCCTCGACGATGCGGTCGTCGAGGTCGAGGCCGAGGACGAGGTCGAGTCCGAGCTCGACATGGCGTTCCTCGACGGCGTCGACGAAGGGGCTCCGATCGTCAAGCTGGTTCATTCGATCATCGCCCAGGCGGTCGAGCAGGGCGCCTCGGACATCCACTGCGACCCCGAGCCAGGTGACATGCAGGTGCTGTTCCGGATCGACGGCATGCTGCGGCCCGCGGCCACCGTGGCGAGATCGATGGCCTCTGGCGTGGTCTCGCGCGTCAAGGTCATGGCGAGCCTCGACATCGCCGAACGGCGCGTTCCGCAGGATGGTCGCCTGGCGGTGACGATCGATGAGCGTCGCGTCGACGTGCGCGTGGTCACGCTTCCCCTCGTCAACGGCGAGGGCGTCGTGATGCGCATCCTCGATACCGGTTCGGTGGTACGCGACCTCGAGCTGCTGGGCATGCATGGCGCCGCGCGCGAGCGGTTCGTCGGGGCGGTCAGGCGGCCCTACGGCGCGGTGCTCGTCACGGGCCCGACGGGCTCGGGCAAGTCGACGACGCTCTACGGCGCGCTCGGCATCGTCAATGACGGGCATCGCAGCATCCTCACGATCGAGGACCCGGTCGAGTCCCGGATCGCCGGGATCAAGCAAATGCAGGTCTCGGCCAAGGCGGGGGTGACATTCGCCAACGGCCTAAGGTCGATGCTCCGTGCCGACCCCGATGTGATCATGGTCGGCGAGATCCGCGACCGCGAGACGGCCGAAATCGCGATCCAAGCGGCGCTGACCGGTCACCTCGTGCTGTCGACGCTGCATACCCGCGATGCTCCCAGCGCGATCACCCGCCTGATCGACATGGGCATCGAGCCGTTCATGGTCGCCTCCGCGATCGACTGCGTAGTGGCACAGCGCCTGGCCCGTACGCTGTGCGCGCAGTGCAAGCGTCCCGGTGAGCTCTCCGCCGCTGCGCGCGCCGAGCACGCGCTGGAGGGCGTCGAGGTGTTCGAGCCGGCGGGCTGCATCCGCTGCGGCTGGAGCGGCTACCACGGTCGTGTCGGGGTCTACGAGGTCATGCCGATCAGCGAGGAGATCCGGACGCTGGTGCTCGACCGGCGTGGCGCTGGCGAAATCGCGGCCGTCGGGACCGAGTTGGGCATGCAGACGATGCGCGAGGACGGCATCGAGAAGGTCAGACAGGGCGTGACCTCGCTGGTCGAGGTCAGTCGCGTCACGTCCGTCCTCTGAGCGCCTCGCCCCTTGGGTCGCCGTCATGCGACCCAAGAGGCGTGGCCGGCGCTATCCGCCGCAGCCGACCCAGGCGCCTGCGCCCTGATGCTCGTAGATCACCTGCGCGCAGGCGTCCTGGCCCGCGGGCGTCGCCAGGCTGCACCCATATGCCGCCGCCGTTGACGGCATGATCTGGTAGCGGCCCGTCGCGCCCGACGAGGCGTTGGTGTTGTCCGAGCCGGTCGAGTAGTTGCTGCCGGACTCCGAGGCGCACGCCGGCAGACCGCCGGTCCCCGTGCTGGTGCCGCTCGTCGTCGCGGAGCCGCTCGCCGAACTGTTCGTGCTCGCCGGAGCCCGCAGGGGTGCGAGCATCCGCTCGAGCACGGCGATCGAGGAGAGGACCTCGGCATCGGTGGCAGCTCGTTTGGCCGACACTCCATCTTTCACGATATTGCGGCCAGGAACGCGGCGACCCAACCGCTTGGCGACCTTGTGGTACTCCCGCTCATAAGCGCGGCTGTGGGCCGGCGTCGGTGCCTTCGCCGCGGCTACACCGGGCGCGATGGAGACGAGCGCGGCGCCCGCGGGCAGCATGAAACGTTTCATTTCGGGAACTCCTTTATCTCCGATTTCATCGTCCGTCCGGCGCCTTCAGACGATCGGAAGCACCCTCGTCTCGAGGCGTGCTTGACCGTCCCTCGCCGGTCCTTGAACGGAGCCGCGTGTCGCCTCCCTGGCGACAAAATTGGCGGCTCAACAGCCCCTGACCTTAGCGTGATCGCCCGGACAAAGTGTGACCAACGTCACACATGCGGCCGCCGTCGAGGAAGCGAACTATTCCGAGATGCGCCCGTGAAGGAGCAGCTGGCCGTCGAGGTTGGCCGCGATCACGCCCGCCGTCTGCTCGGGGGCGGAGCGATCATTGTCGATGACGTGGTCCTCGAGCGATCCGAGATCGGCGAACTCCCGCCAGAGACGCTCGACGACGGACGGATCGGCGAGCTGCCGGCCGGGCCGGTCCGCTGTCCGAGAGATGCACGTCGCGGCTGACGCCCTGAGTACGGCATACGACACGGCCTGGCCCTGCGATTCGAATGAGTCGCGGAGCGGGTCCAGAAACCAGCGAGGAAGGACGATGCCGTCGACGATCGTGAAATATCCAGCCTGCGCGTAGCCGCCGGCAGCCTGGGCGACGATTCCCATGACGACGCTGTTCTGGCCGTGAGACTCGGGCCTCCACGGCTCGATGTAGCCGGAGCGGATGAAGCCGAAGAAGCGATCCGACTCGAGGTGGACGGCACGCTCGTACCGGCTGGCCAGAGCGCGCGCGACCGTCGTCTTGCCCGAGCCCGGAGGTCCGGTGAGGATCAGGACAGGGAGCTCGGCCACGATCCCCATGGTGATCTCCCGCTTCCGTTGCCGTGCTGGCCCAGCCGCCAGGCGCACGACGCCACCGCGGCCACCAGAAGCCCCGCTTCGAGCTTCCCCGCGGGCGAGGAGGGGTAGCGCCGGATGTACTCGAGGTGATCGTCGACTCCGGCGAGCCGATCGAGCCCGAGCCCATATTCGCGACGGCGCAGCGGCCACAGCAGTGCCACCGTGTTCGCCAGCGAGTCCTGGAGAAGGTGCAGACCCACCCCGACCGCGAGCATGTCCGCGGCCCCAGGTGCCCACCCCGGGGCTCCGCGCCGGCGAGACAGGCGGCGCGCGCCCACGGCCGTCAGCCCCCAGAAAAGCGGCGTATGGGTCACCCACCGGTGGTGCACGCCGGTATTCAAGTCGTGATGGATGCCGAGGCGGTCAAGTACCGAGGGAATCAGCAGATCCAGATCAGGCGCACTCGTCGCCAGCATCCCGCCGGCGATCACATGTGCGGGATGTCTCGCGCTCCGTCGGCTCCACCACGCGCCGAGCAGAGCGCCGCCTGCCAGGTGTCCGGACGGCAGCATCGCCCAGGATTGTCGCGGTCTCGTGAGGACAGGATCCTCTTGACTCGCGCCATCCTGGCCGGTACAGATTCGGCTCCGCTAGCGAAGCGAGGAGTCGAGGATCGATGAACACACCCGTCAAGCTCAGGGCGCGCGGCGTCGCCGCGGCGCTGGCCGGGCGTGTGCCGTCCGGCGCTGCTCGCCCGTTCGCGGCGCCTCCGGCGGGCAGTGGGCTCGACCCCGTGATGGGCGATCCCGGCATGCCCGTCGTCGGTCACACGCTCGAGTTCCTCCACGACGGGCTTCGCCACGCTCGGGATTACTACGAGCGCTTGGGAACCGTGTTCTGGGTCAACACGGTCGGTGGACAGTGGGTTCAGGTGCTCGGCCCCAGCGGGCTCGAAACCGTCCTGACCAACCGCGATCGCGCGTTCTCCAACAAGCTCGGCTGGGATCCGTTGATCGGAGCGTTCTTCGACCGCGGCGTGATGCTGATGGACTTCGACGAGCACCGCCACCACCGGCGGATCATGCAGCAGGCCTTCAAGCACGAGCGCCTCGTCGGATACTTGGAGAAGATGAACCCCGCGATCCGCCGCGGCATCGCCCGGTGGCACCCGGGCAGCGGGTTCTTGCTCTACCGGGCGGCCAAGCAGTTGACGCTCGACGTCGCGACCGAGGTGTTCGTCGGGGGCGAGCTGAGCGCCGAAGCCGACCGCCTGAACGCGGCCTTCATCAACGTCGTGGTCGGCGGGCAAGCGATCATCCGCGCCGACGTGCCCGGCGGCAAATGGCACCGTGGGCTCGAGAGTCGACGGATGCTCGAGCGTTACTTCCGAAGCCAGCTCCCAGCAAAGCGCGCGAGCGAGAGCGACGATCTCTTCAGTGTGCTGTGCCGGGCTGAGACCGAAGACGGCGAGCGGTTCAGCGACGAAGACATCGTCAACCACATGATCTTCACGCTGATGGCCGCGCATGACACGAGCACGATCACGGTCACGATGATGGGCTACTACCTGGCCCGGCATACCGAGTGGCAGGAGCGCCTGCGGGAGGAATCTCAGGCGCTCGGGAAGAGCGAGATCGGCTACGACGACCTCGAAGCGCTGCCGGCGATGGACCTCGTGTTCAAGGAGACCCTGCGATTGAACGCGCCCGTCGGCACCCTCGCGCGGCGGGCGATCAAAGACACGGAGGTCGATGGGTTCTATGTGCCCAAGGGGACCAAGATAATGCTCGGCATCTATCCCACGCAACGGATGGAGCCCTGGTGGCGGGACCCGGACACCTTCGACCCGGACCGCTTCGGCGACGCTCGCCGGGAGGACGCCTCGCACAGGTACGCATGGGTCCCGTTCGGCGGTGGCGTGCACAAGTGCATCGGGATGCACTTCGGGTCGATGGAGGTCAAAGCCATCATGCACCAGCTGTTGCTGCGTAACTCCTGGCGCATCCCCGCTGGTTACGAGCCGATCTTTGACTACGGCACGGGGCCCTTTCCGGGGGACGGCCTCCCAATCGAGCTGCGGCCGCTGTAGGCGTAGAGGATTCTCACCGGCGTCGGAGGGCGCGATGCCGACCGTGCCGATAGCGTGCCCGCGGTGAGAGTCGAAGCTGACGCCGCGCGACGGTTTCTCGTCGCGAGGCACCTGCTCGCGCCGGCACGGTCGGTGAACGGGGGGCCCGATGCCGTGCGCGAGGTCTTCCGCCGGCTGGGGTCGATCCAGTTCGACCCTCTCTCGGTCGCGGGACGCAACCACGATCTCGTGCTCCACGCGCGGGTCGCCGGGTACGACCCGGCGTGGTGCGAGGAGCTGCTCTACGGGCGGCGGGAGCTATTCGAGGCCTACAACAAGGGACTGAGCCTCCTGCCGACACCCGAGCTGCCGTGGTTCCGCGTGCCCTGGAGGCTGGACGCACCGCGTCGCGAGAATCGGGTGCTCGCCGAGAACGCTGTCCTCGCCGATGAGGTGCTCGAGCGGATCCGCGCCGAGGGGCCGCTGTCGACGCTGGACTTCGAGCGCGGGCCGACCGTCGATTGGTTCTGGGCGCCGACCAACGCCGTGCGGGCCGTGCTCGAGGCGTACACCGTGAGCGGCGTCTTGGGACTCGCGCGGCGCGAGGGGAACCGGCGGTACTACGACCTCACCGAGCGGCTGTTCCCGGCCGAGCTGCTGGCGTGTCAACAGCCGTTGCGCGAGCAGGCTCGGCACAAGCTCCTCTCGCGTTATCGCGCGCATGGACTGCTCGGCAAGAGCGGGTCTGCGGAGCTCTGGTTCGGCACGGGTAACGCCAAGCCTGACCCGGAGCTTCCTGACCATCCGACCCGGACGGAGCTTCGCGAAGAACTTCTCGCCGCGGGGGAGCTGGTCCCGGTCGAGGTTGAGGGTGTCCGCGGCGAGCGCTTCGTGCTCCGGGACGAGCTGGGCCTGCTCGAGGCGGCCCCTGAGGCCCCACCATCGGTCTCTTTTCTGGCCCCGCTCGATCCCTTCGTCTGGGACCGCGACTTTCTGCGCAAGCTCTTCGACTTCGACTACGTCTGGGAGGTGTACGTTCCAGAGGCCAAGCGGAGGTGGGGGTACTACGTGCTGCCCGTGCTCTTCGCCGATCGGCTCGTCGGCCGGATCGAGCCAAGGATCGACGGCGCCGGCGGTGCCGTCCGGGTGCTCGGGCTGTGGTGGGAGGAAGGGTTCGACCCGCGCCGAGCGGATGGCTTCGTCGAAGCGATGCGCGGAGCGCTGGGGGCATATCTCGACTTCGCGAACGCGGGCCGGCTTCAGTGGGCAACGCAGCTCGGCAAGGAGAAGCGGCTGTTCGGCAGTCGACCACGGAACGGCGATGAGTTAAACGCGCCGCGCCGGTCGTACGGTATGTCGTCAAAAAGGAGGTAGCAATGCCCGAGCACAAGACTGGAACGCGTGAGGAATGGCAAACGGCTCGCGAGGAGCTCTCGAAGCTCGAGGCCGAGCACGCCAAGCTCGGCCAGAAAGTGACCGAGCAGCGACGAGCGCTTCCGTGGGTTCGGGTGGAGAAGGAGTACGAGTTCGACACGGAGGATGGAAAGAAGACGCTCGCCGAGCTGTTCGACGGCCGCTCGCAGCTGCTCGCGTACAACATCATGTTCGGTCCCGACTACGAGCTCGGCGCCTGCCCCGGATGCACGAACCTGGGGGATGAGTTCGACGGGCCGCGCATCCATCTCGGCCATCGCGATGTGACGCTGATCTGCTTTTCGCGCGCGCCAATCGACCGCCTGACCGCCTACAAGAAGCGGATGGGCTGGCAGTTCCCGTACGTCTCGACATACGGGACGGACTTTCCGTTCGAGTTCGGGCTCGCGCTGAAGCCCGAGCAGGCCAAGGCGATACCGCCGCTGCAGGAGATGATCGACCACCCGCCGGAGTGGCTCGAGGAGTGGGGGCGCCAGATCGGCGCCAAGCTCGAGGATGGCCTGCGCGAGAATCCCAGCTTCATCGCGTTCGCACGCGAGAACGGCACCGTTTACCACACCTACACCGTGATGGCGCCCGACCCGTTCGTCGCTCCCTACCACTCGTTCTTGCTCGATCGAACGCCGAAGCCCGGGCCCTCGGAGCCCCACGCCTGGCGCAAGGACGAATACCCGGACTGATCAGCGAGTCAGGCTCCTCGCGCGCGCGTCCGCGGATCACGCCGACGCGCCTGGCGTGGCCAGGGCGTCGAACGGATCGTCGCTCGTGACGCCGCCGGGGAGCCCGTTGACGGCAGAGCTGAAAGTCGACCAGGCCTCGGTTGCCGCGTTGCCCGTCAGCCGGGCATAGAGCTCGGCCAGAGTTCCGTCGTCACCGAGGCTGACCATCGTCTGAGCCACCTGGCTGAGACTGTGACCCTGGCTGATCAGCCACGACAGGAACGCCATTCCGCACCCGATGCTGTCGGGGTCCTGGTCGGTGTGCTCGGTCTGATCGACCCAATCGGGCATCCCGTCCTGCGCCCACTGCGGTGCCGTGGCGAAGTCCGCTAAAGCATTCGAGCCGACGACCGCGGCACACCAGCGCGACAGCGCCTCGCCGTTGCTGTAGCCGCACAACTGGCCGTTCATCGCGCATTCGCTCAGCTCGGCCTCGAATAGCGCCACGACACGCGTCGAGTTGCCGTACGAGGCGTCGACCTCGATGGCGTTGCCGGTCGTGAAGTCGCAGCCGTCGTGGTCGGCCCCCCCGGTGCCATCCGTCTGCCCGTTAAGCGCGAACACGATGGCGTCCACCGGACCGCCGCTGATTCCGAATATCGCGTTGTTCTGCTCGACCACCCGGTCCGTCGCGGCGAGGAGATCTTGGGCGTTCTGCAGGGCCTGAGCGCCGAGCGCCGGATCGACGTAGACGGTGACCTCGCTGGCGCTCGTGCCGACGAGCTGCGAGGTCCCCGTGTAGCTCGGCCACGCGGGCGCCGTGGACGTTGCCGTCGGCGCGATGCGCTGCAGCGGCGGGCGGAATGGATGGGGCATCAGTTCCTCCGGAGGCTGAGTCGCGTTCAACGGGGAGGCTACCGCCGTCTCGGAATCCGGCGAGCGTTTCCGTGGGACCTGCGTGATAGGTTGCCGGCGCAACATAAGAGCCGAGTCACTGGACCTCAGCGTCCCGTGAGCGGGGGACCCGATGCGATCGCCGTGATCGCCGGGGCGAATCGCCACAGCTTGTGGCGTAGCGCACAGCGCGAGCCCGTCAGCTAACTCCGCAGGCTCGCAGGACGTTTGACAACGGAGGTGTGTGTGGACACCGTGCGTGATGTCGCACGAGGTGACCCATGGCGAGAGTCGCTCGAGCGCTCGCTCGCCCGGCGCCGCGAGCATCCGCAGCGCTCCGCCGAGCCACGGCGGTCAACCGCCCGCCGCGAGGCCGTAAAGCGCCCGCCCAGTAGCGACGTGCCTCCGTACTGGCGGCTGTGCGGACGAGCCATCGCCAAGCACTGGATGACGCTGATCGTGACCGCCGGCGGTGCCCTGGCGCTGGCGCTGCTGGCGACGACGCATCCCAGAGCCCCGGTCAGCCAACTGGATCGAGTATCGCCGACGGCCGAGCGAACGAGCGCCGTTCGCGCTGTGCGCCGTCCCCGTTCGGCAACCACACGCGGCGTCGAGTCGGGAGGACCGAGCCCGTCTGTGACCGCCGGCTGTCGGCCCTCGGATGACTCGAGCGGTTACATCGATCCTCTCGCTCGCGCCGCCGTCGCTCCCAGGCGAATCGACCAGGGGGTCGACTACGCGGGGTCCGGCACGCTGATCGCGATCGGCGCCGCGAGGATCAGCTACGTCGGCACGGGCGAGACCGGCTGGCCCGGAGCCTTCATCGAATATCAGCTTCTCGGCGGGCCTGAGGCGGGCTGCTGGATCTACTACGCCGAGGGCGTGACGCCGTTCCCCGGCTTATATGCGGGCGAGACCGTTCGTGCCGGACAGGCGATCGCGACGATCGTTCCCAACTCTTCGAGCGGAATCGAGATCGGGTGGGGCGCCGGGAACGGCACCGAGTCCTACGCCGCGGCGAGCGGCCAGTGGAGCGAGGCTCACGAGGCCGATGACATCCCGAGCGCATCGGGCCTGTTCTTCTCTTCGCTGATCGCAGCGCTTGGCGGCCCGCCGGGACTGGTCGAGGGATAGGAGATCGCGCGCGGAGCCCCTGCGCGCTAGGCCGCGCCCGCCTCGCGTAGCGCCTCCCAAACCCGCTGGCCATTGGCGGGCATGTCGATGTGGCGCACACCTAGATGCGACACGGCGTCGATCACAGCGCTTTGCACCGCCGGCGTGGCGCCGATCGTGCCCGATTCACCGATCCCCTTGACGCCGAGGGGGTTCACGGGCGTCGGCGTCTGCATCTCGACGACCTCGAACATCGGCAGCTCGGTGGCCGCCGGCATGCAGTACGTAACGAGGTTCGCGTTCTGTGGGTCGCCCTGGTCGTCGTAGCGAAGCTCCTCGAACAGCGCCTGCGCGATCCCGGCCGCGACTCCGCCGTGGACCTGATCCTCGGCGACGAGCGGGTTGATGAGCGTCCCGGCGTCGTCGACGGCGATCATTCGGCGCAAGTGGACGGAGCCCGTCTCGGTATCGACCTCGACGACGGCGACGTGGGCCCCGAACGGGAACGTCGGCTGTACGGGCTCGAAATCGGTTTCGACGCTGAGCTCGTCGATGCGCCCCTCGCGGTCGAGCCGAGTCGCGAGCTCGGCCCAGGCGAGCCCCGGCTCCGGCGCGCCGGTCACGTGGAAGCGCCCCCGCTCGAAGTCGAGAACCATGTCCTCCGGGCTGGCCTCGAGCTCATTGGCGGCCAGCTCCTTGGCCTTTTCCACGAGGATCTCGGACGCCTTGCTGGCGGCCGCCCCGCCGATCTGGGTCGACTTGGAACCGTACGTACCCGTGCCGCGGGGGATGGCATCGGTGTCGCCTTCGAGCACCGTGATCTTCTCGATAG
Organism: uncultured Solirubrobacterales bacterium; assembly: GCA_963810015.1. GTDB lineage: Bacteria > Actinomycetota > Thermoleophilia > Solirubrobacterales > Solirubrobacteraceae > Palsa-465. The sequence goes on along the minus strand of CAWEMC010000013.1, from coordinate 535,201 downwards.
GAAGGCCTGTCCGTGCGGCGACGATCTGGGCGAACGTGGTCTCGTGGCCCTGCCCCTGAGAAAACGAGCCGGTCCGTACGATCGCTTCTCCATCGGCGGTGATCGCGACCGCTCCATACTCGGTCTCGTTGATGCCGTTGGTGATCTCGACGTACGCGCTGACTCCGATCCCGAGCTGGAGGGGGGAGCCGTTCTCGCGGCGCCGCGCCTGCTCGCGGCGAAGCTCCTCGTAGCCCGCCCTCTCGAGCGCCAGCTCGAGCGCACGCTCGTAGTCGCCGCAGTCGTAGTGCGCGCCCGAGGCGGTCGTCACCGGGAACGAGTCGGCGCTGATGAAATTGCGCCGCCGGACCTCGGTCGGATCGAGCGCGATCGCGGCCGCGTACATGTCCATCGCCCGTTCGATCATCTGGGTCGCCTCGGGGCGGCCGGCGCCGCGCACCGGCCCCGTGGGCGTCGTGTTGGTGACGACCGACCGAACATCGGCTTCGATCTTGGGGATCCGATAGACGCCGCTGGACATCATCGCGGTCAGATTGGGCAGGAACGAGCCGATCCCTGGATACGCGCCGGCGTCCTGAAGGATGTTCAGACGGAGCGCGGCAACGACCCCGTCCCGGCTGCCGCCGAGCTCGAAGTCGATCTGTTGCGCGCGGCCGTGGTGCATCGCGACCAGGTTCTCGCTGCGACTCTCCGTCCAGCGCACGGGGCGCGCGGTGGCCCGCGCCAGCCAGCCGAGGATCACGTCCTCGACGTCGAGCCCCTTGCCGCCGAAGCCACCGCCCACATCCGGACCGATCACGCGGACCTGATCGGGCTCGAGCCCGAGACAGAGCCCGAGGACGGTCTTGTCGGTGTGCGGCGTCTGTGTCGACAGCCAGATCGTCAGCCGCCCGAGGTCGTCGAACTGGGCGACCGTCGCCCGCGGCTCCACCGGCAAAGCGGACAGCCGCTGGCTCTCGACTGTGGCCGAGATGACGACATCGCAGCCGTCGAAGATGTGCGGGTCGGGGTCCTGCGCCGGAACGTGGATGCAGGTGTTCGTTCCAAAGCTCTCGAACACAAGCACCTCGTCGCGTGCCGCCTCGCGAATATCGACTACTACGGGCAACGGTTCGTAGTCGACCGCCACGAGCTCAGCCGCATCGTAGGCCCCTTCGCGGGTCTCGGATACGACCACGGCGACGATGTCGCCCACGAAGCGGACCTTCTCAGCGGCGATGAACGGGCGGAACATCTGCGGGTCGACTGGGATGAACGGAGGGGGTGCAAACAGCGTCAGGTCGACGTCTGCGGCCGTGAACCTCTGCGTTTCGGGGAGCGCGAGCGCGTCCGTGGCGTCGATCCCGAGGATCCGCGCATGCGCCTCGTAGGACCGGATGAACTGGACGTGGAGCGCGCCCTCGGTCCGCTGGTCGTCGACGTAGCTGCCCTTGCCCGTCAAAAAGCGGGGGTCCTCACGACGACGGACTCTCTGTCCCATCACACTGGCCATAAGCTCCACACCCTCCGTTGGTTTTCAGGACCAGCGCCTACGCGCCGGTCGCGAGCCCGCGGCGCGGGAATCTATCTCGACGACGCAGTCGCCGGGCCCGCCGCCGCCGCGCCTACCGCTCAGACGCCGGCGATCGCGGCAATTTCGCCGGCCGCGACAGCATCGGCGAGTCGCCGGTGATCGATCTCGTTCTGATCCGCATACGAGGCGGAGAAGCTGGCGATCGCCCGGTCGAACCTCGATCCCGCACCCAGGTACGCGGCGATAGCGAGCCGGTCGCCCGAGCGGGCGTGCGAACGGGCGAGCGACCACCCGCACGCGCGTGTGTAGGCGTGCAGACCGCTGTAGGTCATTCGCGACAGGTCGATCGACGCCTTCCAATCCCACAGCTGACGGATATAGAAGTCGTGCTCCTTACCATCGAGGCCCACGCTTCGCTGCCAGCCGAGGAACAGATCGATCGCCGCCTGTGACAGACCTTGACCTCGGACGACTCGCTCGCCGTGGTTCTCGAACTCGCTCGCACCGAGGTACGGCTCCAGGACCGATGCCTGTGCCTCCTTCATCTGGAGCACGAGAGGATCCCGACCGGCGCGGCCAACGAATAGGAGCACCCAAGCGCGCGTACCGACACTCCCGACTCCGACGACCTTGCGGGCCATATCGACAAAACGGTAATTCCTGAAGAGGTAGCGCCGGTCCTCGTCCAGGCTCTCGGCATAGCGGTCGACCGCCACGCGAACAATGTCGATGTCGCTACGAGCGTCGTTCGCGTCGACGAGCTGGCTAAGCGGTACCAGCAGCGGCGGGACGCTGCGAAACCGCAACTCGCCCTGGGTCCGCTTAGTCAGCTTCTCGACCGCCCGCAGGCTCGTCTTGCGCCGCGCCTTCGCGAACGGGTTTGCGAATAGGATCCGACCTCGCTTGCCCAGCCGCCCGCCGAACCGGTCGACCAGCTCGCTGGCGTTCAAGCGGTCATACCACACCTGGAGGTGGCTCTCGTTCGCGAAGCCCCTCATCGCCTCGCGATACTCGCGGACGCAGTCTCGGACGAGCGATCGGCGACGATTGGCGGGCAAACCGATGTCGCGCCCGGCGATTTCGACGCTGGCCGCCATCCGCTTGACATCCCACTCCCACGGGCCGGGCAGAGTCTCGTCAAAATCGTTAGGCCCGAACAGCAACCGACGGTCCTGAGCTGCGAAACCGCCGAAGTTCGAGATATGGGCGTCGCCGCACGCCTGCACGACGATCCCGGAATCGGGTGTCGCCGAAAGATCAGCGGCCATGACGGCGGCCGCGCCTCGATAGAACGTGAACGGCGAAACGAGCATTCGCCCGTACCGGATCGGGACCAGCTCCTGAAGCCGAGTGGCTGCCTGACCCTCGAGCAGCGCGATGGGATCAGGCCGGTCCAGCGTGGGCGACCACTCGCCGTGAGCCGACCGCGGCACCACCTTTCTGGCAGCGCGTCCGCGCTCCGCCGACTCGCCTCCGGCGAGCAGCGCGCGATCGCGTGCAGCGGCTCTCATGCGAGCGGAGGCAGCGCGCGGAGGAGAGGGTGTCTTTGGATGCGTGGCCGTTCTCACAACGCCGACTAGTGCACGCGCGCCGGAGTCGTCGCGACTGGCTGGGCCAGACCGATCATCGCGTCGCGTGTGACGAGCGCACCCAGCTGCTCCTCGTTCATCTCCTGGCTTCCGGCCGGGCGGACGGGGACGACGAGGTAGCGGATGTCCGCGGTCGAGTCCAGCACCCGAAGCTCGACGTTGTCATCGAGCTCAACCCCGAACTCGGTCAGCACGCCGCGCGCATCGGAGACGGCGCGCGACCGGTAGGAAAGACTCTTGTACCAGTCCGGAGGTGGGCCGAGCAGCGCCTTCGGATAGCAGGAGCACAGCGTGCACACGACCATGTGATGCACGGCGGGGGTGTTCTCCACGGCCATTACGACCGGCGACGGTCCCGGGTCGAGCCCGAGCTCGAGTGCGGCCGCGCGCGCGTCTTCTAGCAGGCGCTCTTTGAACTCCGGATCCACCCACGCTCGCGCGACGAGCCGTGCTCCGTCCGCGGGCGTTCGTGACACCAGCCAGTCGATCATCTGACGCACATCCTCGCGGCGGACCACCCTCTTCGCGACCAACAGCTCCTCGAGAGCGCGCACTCGCGCCGCCGCCGCGGGCTCGTGCCCTTCCGTGACCGGGGGGTGGACGTGGTCGTGCTCGCTCACTGCGGTTCCTCGAGCCAATGCTCGAACACATCGGCGTAGATCCGATCGCTTGCGCGACCTCGGTACGCGGGCCAGACCTCGCGCTGAACGAACCCGACCAGATACAACGGCTGTTCCGGGAGTCCGTCGCCGCCGTACGCCCGCGTTTCCGGATTCGGAAAAGAGGGGCGGGCGCGCTCGATCGTGCCCGTCTTGCCCTTCAAGTAGCCGGGCGTGCGATGGTGGCCTCCGTGCCCTCGGGCCGCAACCCGCACCCGCTCGCCGACGCGATACCTCATTCGCCCGGCCTCCGATCGAGCTCGCCCGGCTCGAGGATTCCCTTCTCGGTCAGAACCGTCTCCAGCGAGTAGAGCCACCGCTCGTAGTACGAAGCGCGCTCGTAATCCTCCGGCGGCATGCTCTCGATACCGCGCCGGAGCTCGTCGACGTTCATTACACCCTCCCGGCCGAGGGCGCCGACCAATGCGTCCGTCAGCAGCTCCCAATCGGCGAGGGCGTGCTCGCTCCGATCGATCGCGGCGTCCGCCGGCCACCCACCACGGTCATGCACGGCTCGCTCCACCCGTCGATCGTAACCGAGCAGCACTGTGGCGACCTCGGCCTCAGCGGCTGACCTCGTACACCTGCGTCGTTGTCGTTGGCAATGAATCCGTCCAGGGAAACCGCCGCGCCCATCACTGTTTTGCCCATGCTCGTTCAGGACGCCGCGGGCGCGGGGCGGTAGATGGGGAGCGTCGCCCCACTGGGGTATGTGTGCGCGTCGACGAGCTCGAGCCGGAGTGGCGCGGTGAGGTCCTGGAACAGAGGAGTCCCTCGCCCAGCGCTACGGGCTTACGCAAACACCGGCCCACGCGTCTTTCGCCCTGACTGGTCTGGTAAAGTTAACTAAGGCAGTTGAAATGCTGTAGTATGAATCCGGCGCGATGAGGATCGACGCTCACCAGCACATCTGGACCCAGCCGTTGCTCGACCGGCTGGCGGCGCGCGAGCAATGGCCGTTCGCCACCCGCCAGCGAGGGATCACCGTGCTGCACTGCGCGGGCGAGCAGCCGTGGGTGATCGACGTCGCTGCAGAGGCCGTCGAGCGCCGCACCTCGCTCCTCGACGTCGACGGCGTCGAGGCCGCGGTGATCGCGCTCTCGAGCCCGATCGGGATCGAGGCACTCGCGCGTGAGGAGTCGCTCGAGCTCATCTCCGCCCATCTCGACGGAGTCGCGGGGCTCGGGCGACGATTCGCGGCGTGGGGCCCGATCGCCCTCGACCGACCCGAGCCCGATGACGTCGACCAGCTACTGGCCCGCGGCTGCGTCGGTATCTCGGTGCCGGCAGGGGCCCTCGCCGGGCCATGGCACGCAACCGCGCTCGAGCCGGTACTCCGGCGCGTCGCGGCGTACGGCGTGCCGCTGTTCGTGCATCCCGGTCCGGCTCCGGACATCCAGCCGCCTGCCCGGACGCTCGGCGATCCGCTGTGGTGGCCCGCGCTCACCGACTATGTCGCGCAGATGCAGGCGGCGTGGCTCACCGTCATGACCCAGGTGCGTCACGAATTCCCGACGCTGACCGTGGTGTTCGCGATGCTGGCGGGTGGCGCCCCGCTCCACTGCGAGCGGCTCCGAGCGCGCGGTTGCGAGTCGGTTGACCTTCGCGATCCTCACGCGTTCTACGACACGTCTAGCTACGGCCCGGTGATGATCGACGCGCTCGCGCGCCAGGTGGGGGAGTCCCAGCTCGTCTACGGGTCGGACCGGCCGGTGATCGAACCCACCCACAGCGGGCGCGAGGCGGTTCTCGGCGCGAATGCCGCCGCACTATTCGCCGCCGGCTGCGAGCCGGCGGTCGCCGCATGAGCCTGACGAGGACAGAGCTCGAGCGCTTCGTGGCGCGGCTCGCGACGTCGCCGGAGCGATGGGCCCCACACGTCGCTCACAGCGAGACTGCACGCGTCTACCGCCAGATCTGGGACGACGAGGACATCAATGCCTGGCTCATCTGCTGGAGCGAGGATCAGGACACCGGCTTCCACGACCATGACGAATCCGCCGCGGCGATCCAGGTCATCTCCGGCCACGTGCGCGAGGACCGGCTGCGCCTCGACGGCCCGCCACAGACGCGCATCTTCGGACCGAGCGAGCGGTTCTCGCTGCCCGCGAGCGCCATCCACCGCGTGCTCCACGCGGGAAACGAACCGGCCGTGACGATCCACGCGTACTCGCCGCCCCTGCGCCGGACCGGCGCCTACGCCGTCACGCCCGATGGCATCCTCGAGCGCACCGCACTGCGCTATGAGGTCGAGCTCCGAGCCGAACCGGCGCTTACCGCAGGCGTGCGCTAGAAGTCCCGGGTATGGGCGATTTCGGTCGTAATCCGGGCTTCGGCGGGCGCAACCCGGCACGCTCAAGTGGGATCGCCGCCAACGCCCGGAAGGATCCGCACAGGGACCGTCAGAAGGGGGGACGATGGCTAGCTCGATCACAAGGCCTTGGCGGGATGGCCTCGCCCTCGTGCTGCTCCTGTTCGGAGGCTTTCTTTTCGGGATCGGCTGGATCTTCGGCCTGACTCTGCTCTGGACCTCGCCGAGCTGGACACGGCGGGAGAAACGGCTTGGCTCGATCGTCCCGCTTCTAGAGCTCGCTCTGTTCGCCGTCCTCGTGATCTTCACGAGGGGGTCGTCCCTCGCGACCGCCTCGCCAAGCCTGTTCCGAGTGGCCCGGGCAGGACTCGAACCTGCGCGCGACGGATTATGAGTCCGCTGCTCTGACCACTGAGCTACCGGGCCGCGAGGTGAGCGAAGCTAGCACCGCGAGCGGGCGGCAAGCGCGTGCGCTGGGGCGCTGAGGTACGCTGCCGCAGAGATGCTGATCACGGCGGACTCCCTCGGCCAGACGCTGGCACTGCTCGCGACGTTCGTGGGGATCGGGATCCTCGTCAACCTCCTGATCGTCTACATCCTGGCTCAGGTCTTCGCCGAGCGTAAGCAGAATCAGGAACGCCGCGCGCGCCTCAGGGAATAGAAATCCCACCGGACTCGGGGGGTTGCTGAAGGAAGCCCGCCCGGCGGCGTCGAATGAGGGGGCTGCCGATGAAGGAATCCTCTTCACCGACGGTCGCCGCGAATACGCCACATGGCCACCAGGCGCTGTCGGCTTACATCCGGGCTCGCTTCGATGAGTTCTCGCGCTCACAGAAGGACGTGGCGCAGTACATCGTCGACCATCTCGACGAGGCCGCCTTTCAGACGGCGGAGGAACTCGCGCGCCGGGCGTGCACCTCATCCAGCACCGTGGTCAGGTTCTCGCAGGCGCTCGGCTTCGAAGGGTTCCCCGAGCTCCAGCAAGCCGCACGGGACGAGTACCGCCGGCGCCCGCCGGGCGTCAACGGCGTCGGCGCGGCGGCGCCCCTGTTCTCGCTGGACCACACGGAGTTTGAGGCAGCGCTCGCCGCCGACCATGTGAACGTCGAGGACACCGCCCACAAGCTGTCTCGCTCAGACGTCGAAGCCGCGATCGACGCGATCGTCTCGGCCGAGAAGGTGCTGATCGCGGGCACGGACCAGATGGCGTTCTTTGCCAGCTACCTCCGCCATCTCCTGATGCTGCTCGACCTGCGCGCGGAAATCGTCGCCAGCCCATCACAGGAGGCGCTGGGGCGCCTGAGCCGGATCGATGAGCAGACGCTTGTGATCGGACTCTCCGCGGGCCGGCCGCATCCCCTGATCACCCGCACGATGAAGCTCGCCCGCCACCGCAAGGCGCCGACGATGGCGATCACCGACGCCACGCTCTCGGAGGTCGCCCGCCTGGCTCGCATCCGGCTCTACTACTCGTCGAACACGCCGGCGTTCGTGCGCTCCCACACTGCCTTGCTGGCGCTCATCCAGGCGCTCGCCTATGGCGTCTACGCGCGCGACGCGCAGCAGTACGACGTCCGCATCAAGGCGTTCCGTCTGAAGTAGGGGGCCTTATGACGGGCGCAGGCTGTCGACTCTCGGCCCGCGGGCGCTTTCAGCTCTCGCGGCTGTGGCGCGGCGGTCGGCTCGGTAAACGGCAGCAGGGAAGGAGGGTGGGTGAGGAGGCCGGAAGGTCGGGTGGGCCCGTAGTCGACCCGCTTCTCCGACCAAACCCGTGACTTTGTGCCGAGAGTGTCACCGGAAACCTGCATAGCACGACAACACCGGCGCCAGATCCGAGCCCTGTCGTATTACGCATGCTCTTCATGCATAGCTCGACAGGCCTCGCCGTTCTGGGCGGGATTGTCGTGCTATGCAGGTTTTTTGGACGGGTGCGATGGCGCCGGCTCCCGGCTCTCCTTCCCCAGCGCCGTTTACCGGGCCGCCCGCCAATCAGGGTGCAGGTGCTTACACCGTCCGAGACCTCAGAGCGCGCCGACTACCAGCGCCTGCATCGCCCGCCCGACGCGGCCCCGCTCGTCGTAGAGCACGCTCTCCGTGGTGCCGATCCCGTCGCTCGCCAGGTTCGTCCTGGCGTCGAGGCAGATCCACTCCCCGACCGGCTCACGCTCGATATACAGCGTCAGGTCCGGATTGATGAACGCGTACTCGCCCCACGGCAGCGCCGAGCTGATCCCGTTGCCGAAGTCTCCGGCCGCTGCGAGCCGCTGCAGCGGCGATGGCACCTCGCCGGCGACCACGGCGACCTCGAGCCGAAACCACGCGGTGGCGGGCCCAGGCTGGTGAAAGCCGCCGCCGAGGAGCCGGATGTCGACCGCGTCCGAGGCGAACATCGGGCGGTACGGCGGCCGGAAGTCGCTCGCCCGGCCACTCGACGGGCCAGGCGGCGGAGCCAGATCGGGGGTGCGCGGAACGTCGGGATCCGGCGGCCGGAGCTGGAGCGCGCGGGCCCGGACCAGCTCGACGCCGGCGGCGCCGGTGATCGACCCCTCCAGTAGCTGAACCCTTCGTCCCGGCCGGACGACCTCCGCCGCCACCGACAGCTCGCCAATCGGGGCCGGGCGCAGGAACTCATACGTCACCCGACTGATGATCAGGCCGTCGGCCGCCGGGAGCCTTTCGAACGCCCGCATCAGGAGCGCCGCGGGCGCGCCACCGTGCTGCGCCCCGGGGTCCCAGGGTCCGCGCGCGAACTCCGTTGCGACAAAGCGTCCATCTTGCGGGACAAAAACGGACCGTTCAGTCACTCCGTGACACGCTACCGCCAAGCTACACTCGGGACCCGATGGGCGACGAAAACGGCACTCTGCGCGACGAGGCGACATTCACCGTCAAGGCCGGCCTGGCCGAGATGCTGAAGGGCGGCGTAATCATGGACGTGGTCACAGCCGAGCAGGCGAAGATCGCCGAGGACGCGGGCGCCGCTGCCGTGATGGCGCTCGAGCGCGTGCCGGCCGACATCCGGCGCGACGGCGGCGTCGCCCGGATGAGCGACCCGGCGATGATCAAGGGCATCCAGGAGGCCGTCACGATCCCGGTGATGGCCAAGGCCCGAATCGGGCACTTCGCCGAGGCGCAGGTGCTCGAGGCGCTCGAGGTCGACTACATCGACGAATCGGAGGTCCTGACTCCCGCCGACGAGGCCAACCACGTCGACAAGTGGGCGTTCAAGGTGCCGTTCGTGTGCGGCGCGACGAACCTCGGTGAGGCGCTGCGCCGGCTCGGCGAGGGAGCGGCGATGATCCGCTCGAAGGGCGAGGCCGGCACCGGCGACATCGTCGAGGCGGTCCGCCATCTCCGCCTGATTCGCTCGCAGATCAGGCGACTGACGACGCTTGACCAGAACGAGATCGCGACCGCGGCCAAGGAGCTCGCCGCGCCTCTCCAGCTCGTTCGGCGAGTCGCGGAGGACGGTCGGCTCCCCGTCGTGCTGTTCTGCGCTGGCGGGATCGCGACGCCTGCCGATGCCTCGCTGGTCATGCAGCTTGGCGCCGAGGGTGTGTTCGTCGGTTCGGGGATCTTCAAGTCCGAGGACCCGGAACGGCGTGCCCGGGCGATCGTGGAGGCGACGACGCACTACAACGATCCGGCCCGCGTCGCGTCGGCTTCGACCGGACTCGGTCAACCGATGATCAGCCTCGAGAGCTCGAAGCTCGAGGCTGAGCAGCTGTTGGCACCCCGCGGCTGGTAGGCAAACGTCAAGTGCCCCAGCGGGTGGGCATCCTCGCGCTCCAGGGCGATTTCGAGGCTCACGCCAAGATCCTCCGCGCGCTCGGAGCCGAGCCGAGGGAGGTGCGGGTCGCCGCTGATCTCGACGGGCTCGACGGGCTGATCATCCCGGGCGGGGAGTCGACGGTGATGACATTGGGGATCGAACGCGAAGGGCTGGCCGGACCGCTGCTCGAGGTCATCCGCACCGGCATCCCGGTGCTGGGGACGTGCGCGGGCATGATCATGCTCGACCGCGATCACCTCGGTGTGCTCGACATCACCGCGGAACGCAACGCGTTCGGGCGCCAGCTGCGCTCGTTCGAAGCCGACCTGGATCTCGACGAGCTGCCCGGAGCTCCGGTCCACGCGGTGTTCATCCGAGCGCCTTGGGTCGCCGAGCTCGGCGATGGCGTCGAGGTGCTCGCAGCGGTCGATGGACACCCGGTCGCTGTGCGGCAGGGCAACGTCGTCGCGGTCGCGTTTCACCCCGAACTGGCAGGTGAAACCCGCCTGCACGAGCTGGCGCTGGGTCTTCAGTCGACGCCGGCGGGCTCGCGGTCGGAGTAGGCGCGGAACGCCCGCTCGAACGCGTCCCAGTCGAACGTCGGCAGGCCGTCGGGCTCAGGCGGCGGCTGCTCGTCGACCGGTTCCTCGCCCCCCGGCGGATCCTCCGAATCGCTCCCGCGGGAGAGCCAGGCGGCGAACGCGCACAAGACGATTCCGGCCGCGTAGATGGCGGCTGCGAGCACGGGGTGGTGCGAGAGCGATGCCGCGCCGCCGGCCGCGTAGAGCCCGAGTGCCGATATGACCAGCCGCCGCAGGTCGGTGCCCGAGATCGCTCGCCGTGGGGCGCGTGCGTACAGGCTGATGAAGATCGCAGCCGCGAGCGCGATCGTCAGCACCACCTTCCACGCTACGGATGGATGAACCATCATCGCCTGGTTCGATGATCGACCGATCGGCCCGAGAAATCAAGGCCTCCGGCCCGATCTAGACCACGAGCCCGTGGCGCATCGTGTTCTCCGTCAACGCTCTAGGCTCGACGAAATGCAGCAGGTAGTCCGGACCACCGGCCTTCGTCCCGTTGCCCGACAGCCGGTTGCCGCCGAACGGCTGGCGGCCGACCATCGCGCCGGTGATCCCCCGGTTGATGTACAGGTTCCCCACCGGGGTTCGGTCGCGGACGTAGCGGACCGTCGCAGGGTCGCGTGCGAACAGCCCGCCGGTGAGGGCGAACGGGAGGCCGTCGACGATCTCGCAGCCGTGCTCGACGTCGCGGATCCGCTCGATCGCCAGCACGGGCCCGAAGATCTCCTCGTCGAGGACGGGGGAGCCTGGCTCGAGATCGGCAGCGACGGTTGGCGCGCAGAACCAGCCCCGGTCGGGCACCGGCTCGGCCCGCGCGACGATGGTTCCCTGGCTCTCGGCGAGCGCGGCGTATCTCGCGATCCGCTCCTGCGCCGCGCGTTCGATCACCGGCGGTACCTCGGTGCCGAGATCGCCCGCCTGGCCCACGACGAGCACGCGAGTGGCGCCCGCGACACGCTCGATCAGCTGGTCGGCGATCGCATCGTGGACCAGCACCCGGGCCGCCGCGGAGCACTTCTGTCCGGCGTATATGAACGCGGAGGACACGATCGCCGGCACGGCTTCATCGAGATCGGCATCGGCGTCGACGATCACGCAGTTCTTGCCGCCGAGCTCGGCGACGACGCGCTTGATGTGCTTCTGGCCGGGGGCCATCTCGGCGGCGGCGCGGACGATGTCCAGGCCGACGGGCTGCGAGCCAGTGAACGCGATCGTCGAGACTTCGGGCCGGCGGACCAGCGCCGCGCCGACATCGCCTTCGCCGGGCAGCAGCGAGATCGCCGCCGGGGGAACGCCGCCGGCGCGCAGCGCTTGCACGATGCGCAGGGCGCACCCCGGCGACTGCTCGGCGGGCTTCAACACGACCGTGTTGCCCGCGGCCAGTGCTCCGGCGGTCATCCCGCAGGCGATCGCGATCGGAAAGTTCCACGGCGAGATCACCGCCGTCACGCCGCGGGGTACGTACCGGAGCTCGTTGCGCTCACCGGGTACCTGGAGGACCGGGCGCCCGCGCTCGAGCTCGATCCCGGCGCGGGCGTAGTACTCGAGGAAGTCGATCGCCTCGCAGACGTCGGCGTCGGCCTCGGGCCACGGCTTCGCGCATTCGCGGACCTCGAGCGCGGTCAGCTTGAGGCGACGGTCGCGCATCCAGGCGGCGGCGCCGATCAGCGCGGTTGCCCGCTCCTCGCCGGATCGTTCGCTCCAAGCGCGCAAACCGGCGCCGGCTTCTGCGATCGCGGCATCCAGGTCACGCTCACTCGACACCGCGGCCCGCGCCACCAGGCGATCCGGGTCGCCGGGATCGGTCGAATCGATCGCGGCGCCATCGGCGTCGCGGACGTCGGGGCCCACCATCACCGGAACCTCGAGCGGGAGAGTCTGGTCGACCGCCGCGAGCGCGTCGGTCAGCTGGGCGCGCACGGCGGGGCGGCGCAGTTCCAGGATCGGCTCGTTGGCGAATGGCGGCAGAACAGACACAACACCTACTCTAGGGCGGCGCCAGCAACGTCTCGAGCGGCACCCCGCGCGCCTGCTCGTAGAGGAACGACTCGTTGCTGGTGTTCTCGAGCAGCCTCCGGACCAGGTAGGCCATCCCCGCCACGAGATCGCCGACCGGGCAGTAGGTCCGGACGCGATGTCCTCGGGCGGCCAGCGCTGACTGGAGCTCATCGCCGAGGCCGCGGAGGACCTGGAGCTCGAGATCGCGGTCCTCGCCGCCGGCCATCCGGTTGACGGCGATCGCGTGCGAGACCGACCGCAGGTTGTGCGAGGCGACCGCCACGCGCACGGCCGGACGCGCCTCCAGGAGCCGCCGGGTCAGGTGCTCGAAATTGCGGTCGCAGTCCGCCTTGACCTCAAACACCGGCGCCGGCCAGCCGTGCTGGCGCGCCTCGACGAGCTCATGATCCCAGTAAGCGCCCTTCACGAGCCTGACCTGGATCGGCGGCATCCGCTCGGAGGCGGTGGCCCAATCCAGCAACCGGTCGAGCTGCTCCGGGGAATCGCGCAGGTACGCTTGGAGTACGACGCCCGCCGACGGCCCCGTCGCGAAGTCGTCCTCCGAGAGCACCTCGAGGACGAGCTCGAGCACCGCCTCTCGCGAGTCGAGCGACTCCATGTCGATGTGGATGTGGGCACCCAAGTCACGGGCGCGCGCAAGCAGGGGCCGGAGGCGTGCCGAGGCGTCGCGGCGCCCGATCTCGGGAGCGTCGGGCCGGAGCATCGGCGTTAGCGCGGAGACCTTCACCGAGACGTTTGCGCGTGGGAGGGCGCCGGTGCTGTCCTGCTCGAGGATGGGACGGCTCGGCCAGCGACGGGCGGCGACCGCGAGCTCTTCGAGCGCCCCGGCGCACCGTTCGGCGTAGCGGTCGGCCTCGGGTGCGGTCACGGTCGCTTCGCCGAGCAGGTCGATCGAGCTGGCGACGCCGTGCTCCCACAGGCCGCGGAGCACGCCCAGCGCAGCGTGCGGATCCTCGCCGACGATGAAGCGGTGCGCCATATGCCTGACGCCCCCGGCCGCGGCCGCGCCGAGAGCGGTGCGTCCGGCCTTGGTATTGGCGATCTTCATCGCCGCCGAGATTGGCAGCGGCGCCTCGGGAACCTCCTTGAGGAATGAGGTCAGATGGCGCGCGAGATCGTCGAGCGAGCGGCACGCCGGAACCACGTCGACGAACCGGAACAGCGCCGCCCGCAGCTCTTGGTCGCTGGAGGCGAGCTCCATCGCCCGCGAATCGAGCGCTCGAACGGGATGCCGCGTGGTGGACGGGAACGCCGAGGCGAGATCGCCGCCGATCTGCCTGATCTGATCCTCGAGCGTGTCGGCCTCTGTCGTCACCGGGCATTCCCGGCGTGAGCAGCCAGCCCGGGCTCGGGCGGCGTCGCTCGCTCGATCGTCTCCCAGCTGACGGCGCGCGCCCGCTCCGCCGCGTCCATGGCACCGCCGCCGCGCAGTCCGAACAACCGCTTGGCGTACAGCAGGTACACGACGACCGCGAGGTTGATGATGAAGCCGATGATCTTCAAAGCCGATCTGCGGTTGACGATCTCGTAAATCTCCAGCGGCAACAGAATCGTGGTCGCCAGAAACGTCAGGTACTCGGCCCAGCGCTTCGTGAGCCACAGGCCGACGGCCTCGATCCCTTCGAGCAGCCCGTATCCGAGCAGAGCGATGCCAACGACCCGCAGCGTGCTCGACCGCAGCGAGAAGAGCTTGTCGAGTTCGCGCAGGATGCCGACGTGCCCCGAGTTCTGCACCGGGCCGCCGGCGACTCCACCCTGCAGGTCGGTGAGGATCCGGTAATAGGCGTCGCGGAGGCTGTTCTCGTGGCTGGCGAACAGCAGCACGGCGGCGCCGAGCAGGACCAGGATCGTGAAGTGGATCGCGCGGTCAATGGCGATCACCCGCAGGACGACCTTGTCCCGCAGGGCCTTGCCGCGCAACGGCACCTCGATCTCCTCACGGTCCGGCGGGTGGTCCGTCGTCGGCGCCTCGGGCAACGGGAGGACGACCCAGCTGTCGCAGCGAAGGCAACGGTGCCAGCGAAGATCGCCGTACTCACGGACGATCAGGGCGTCCTCAGGCCGGACCTCGGCGGCGTCCAGACCGAACAGCGCGTGTCCCTGGAATCCGCAGGCGATCAGCTCCCAGTCGAGCTTGCGCCTCGGCCGGGGAGTCTGCGTGCCGGGTGGCCGCGGGCGCTGCACCTCGGGTGGCTCCATCGGTGCAACCGTACCGGCAGCGGGCCGGCCGCTGACGGCTATTGAAGGATGTTCACCGCGCGCGAGATGACAAGAGCGATCGTCACGACCGAGATCAGCGACTGGACCCCCATGATGGACTTCGCCGTGCGCGAGAGGGGCATCGTGTCGGTGGGGCTGAGAGCCAGGTTGTTGGTCAGCGACACGTAGAGGTAGTCGATGAACTGAGGACGCCAGTTGAGAGGCTCGATCGCGTCGTCGGTCATCTGCGGGAACAGGAAGTCGGGCGGCCCGTCACGACCGGCGGCGCGCATGCCCGCCCCGCCACGATCGGTCTCCCAATACCACAGGCCGAAGATCATCACGTTGGTCAGCCAGATCAGCGCTCCGGCAAACACCAGTCCCCGACCATTCGTCACGCTGTGGTGCAGCAGCTCGTGCGTGAGCAGGATCAGGGAGATCGTGTTGGCGACGCTGACCAGCGCGGTGAGACTCCGGCTCAGGAGTTTGCGAACGCGGTGAGGTCCCTCGAGCTCGCGGGGGGAAGCGAAGACCAGCACGATGAGCAGCGCCGTTTCGAGCGCCGGCAGCAGCCATCGCGGGCCCGCCGTCACCCGGTTGGGAAGCAACAGCTGCAGGCCGATCGCGACCAGAATGGCGGCCAGCGCGGGCCACAAAGGCTCCGATGCCGGCGGAGGCGGATACACCCGCCGAGGTGACGGCACGGCGCCGAGCTGCTGCGTGGAGGGCTGATCGAGTTCCGCCACGGAGTGGATAGTGGCACCCCGGTCGGCCGTCGGCCGCATCGCAATTGCGGCAGGATCTGAGGCACCGATGTCCGAACAACACCCCATGAGACTGTGCGCTCTGGTCGTCTCCGCCTCGCTCGCGCTCGCGCTCGCCGCCTGTGGCGGCTCGAGCAACTCGGCCGCCACGAGCACGACCCAGGACGCCCCCACGACGAGCTCCGCCGGCACCACGCCGAGCACGAGCACCACGGCCCCGGCGACGACCACGACCGTCGTCACCAGCACCACGTCGACCACCACCACCGCGGCGGGGCCACCGCCGTGCGTAGCCGCGGATCTCGCGCTGTCCTACCTCGGCCAGCAAGGCGCCACCGGCCACGGAGAGCTCGGGTTCGCGCTGCGCAACACCAGCCCTCGGAGCTGCCATACGTACGGTTTCCCGGGCGTCCTCTTCCTCGACAAGGGTGGCGGGCCGCTGCCGACGGAGTCGACGCGGACGACGCATGACTTCTTCGGGACGGCGCCGGAGGTCCCGCTCGTGATCGCGCCGGGGGAGACGGTCTCCTTCCGCCTTGGCGTCACCCACGGCGTCACCTCGACCGCGGACTGCACGACCGCCTACGGGCTGCAGGTGATCCCACCCGATGACACCCACACGCTCGTGACGACGATCCCGGGCGGAGCCTACGAGTGCCGGACCGCTACCGTCTCGCCGCTGCGGCCGGCAAGTTCGGCGTATCCCTGATCAGGCCGGCCGGGGATCGCCCGCGGGCTTCGCCCAGGGAAGACCGTGCTCGAGCATCCGGGTGATCTCGGTGGCGGGCACGGCCGGCGAGAAGTGGAATCCCTGCGCGAACTCGCATCCGATCCGCTCGAGCTCGTTCGCCTGAACCGCGGTCTCGACGCCCTCGGCGATGACCTTCAGCGAGAGGGCACGGGACATCACGACGATCGCTTCGCTGATCGCGGTGTTCTGATCCACGGACCCCAGGCCCTCGACGAACGACCGATCGATCTTCAGCATGTCGAGCGGAAGGCGGGTCAGGTAGGCAAGTGAGCAGTAGCCGGTGCCGAAGTCGTCGAGCACGAGGCGCACGCCGGTCGACTTGAGCTCGTGCAGGGTCTCGGTCACCGAGTCGCCGTCCCTCAGCAGGAGGCCCTCCGTGATCTCTAGGCTCAGCGACGCCGGATCCAGGCCAGTCGCACGCAGCACCCCGGCGATCAGGTCGGTGAGACTTCCCTTGGCGAACTGAGCCGCTGACAGGTTGACGGAGATTCCGAGCGGTGCGGCGTCCGGCCAGGCGCGGTGCCACTTGACGGCGTCCCGGCACGCGTGTTCGAGAACCCACCGTCCGATCGGTTCGATCAACCCACCCTCCTCCGCCACGGGGATGAACTCTGTGGGTTCGATCAGGCCGCGCTCGGGATGGTCCCAGCGGACGAGCGCCTCGACGCCGACCATCGTGTGGTCGCGCAGCGACACCACGGGCTGGTAGGCGAGCCGGAGCTCCTCGTGTTCGAGCGCTCGGCGCAGGTCGTGCTCGACGCGCAGCCGGTTGATGGCGCGACCGCGCATCGCCTCGTCGAACAGCTCGTAGCGAGCGCTCCCGCGCTCCTTCGCGCGGTACATTGCGGCATCGGCGTCACGGATGAGCTCCGCCGGCAGTTCGCCGCCACGGGCGATCGCGATCCCGATGCTGGTCGTGATGAAGTGCTCGCTGCCGGCCAGCACGAACGGCCGTGTGAAGACCGATGCGATCCGCTCGGCCATCTCGATCGCGTCGCGCTCGTTGCTCACATCCTCGAGCAGGATTCCGAATTCGTCGCCTCCGAACCGCGCCACCGTGTCGCTGGCCCGGACCGCGCGCTTCAACCGCGGGGCCGCGGCGGCAAGGAGCTCGTCGCCGATCTGGTGGCCGAGGCTGTCGTTGATCAGCTTGAAGCGGTCGAGATCGAGGAACAGGATCGCCGCCAGGCCACCGCGCCGCTCCAGCCGGGAGAGCGCGTGCTCCAGACGATCCAGGAACAGCACCCGGTTCGGCAGGGCGGTCAGCGGGTCGTGTAGTGCGCGATGCCGGATCCGGTCCTCGATCGCCTGGCGCTCGAGCGCGTCGGCGAGGACGTTCGCCAGGGCCTGGAGAAAGTCGACGTCCCCTGCGGTGTAGGTACGTGGCTGTGTCGACTGGACGCCCAGCACCCCGAGCGGCCCCGCCGGGCCGTCGATCGTCACGGATGCGCCACTCTGGATGCCGAGGTCTCGGAGCATCCGCGACTGCTGGAAGCGCGTCTCGGTCGACCAGTCCGGAACCACGACCGGCGCGCGCCCGAGGATCGTGTAGCCCGACTGCGACTTGCTTCCGATCGGCGAGCGGAACTTGCCCACCGCGCCGGCCGGCCATCCGATCCCGGCCCTCAGGATGAAGCAGTGGTCCTCGCGGATGAGCTCCAGGACGCCCGCGCCCTCGACGTCGAGCAAGGTCGCGACGCAGCCGACGACCTCTTGCATCAACTCGGGCGGACTCGCCCCTTCGAGCGCATGCTCGCCCAGACGCGCCACGGCAGCCTGCTGGGCGGCGCTGCGGGCGAGCTCCGCCTCGGCCTGCTTCTGCTCGCTGATGTCGGACAGGACGCCGTGCCAGCGCTCGACGCCGTCGCTGTCCCGCACGAGCGCGGCATCGTCACGGATCCACACGAGGTCGCCGTTGCGGTGGAACATCCGGTACTCGACCGCGCCTTCGTTCGGCGTCCCTCCTACGTGCTCGATCTCGATCGCGATCACGCGGTCGCGGTCGTCGGGGTGCAGTCGCTGTGCCCAGAGCCGAGGGTCGCCGAGCCACTCGTCGGGCGAGTAGCCGAGGATCGCCTGGATCTGGGGGCTGACGTAATGCCACAGCCCGGCGTCACCTGAGTCCGCGACGTAGACGATCGCGGGCACCTGCTCCAGCAGCTCCGAAAAATTAGGGGTGACCTGGCCCGGCCGCTCCGGTCCCGGAGTCGGGGTGGGATCGACGTGGGCGCGGTCGATGTGGCGCGCCATTTGCCGTCTTTATCGGCATTCGCGCGCGATGCCGCGAGTTCAGGAACCGGATTCTTACTGGTCTCTAAGGCGACGCTGGAGCGAGCTCCTCGAACCGGATCACGCCGTCGCTTTCGATCTCCCTGGCCCGTTCGTCCCTGATGAGCAGGTCGAGGTGTCCGAGGACCTCCGAGAGGGTCAGATATGCCTGCGTAACCGCGACGTTTCCCCAGATCGCGAGCGCGATCTCGTACGCGGTCAGGGGGCCCGGCCCGAGGATTTCCAGGATCTTCTGCGCTCGGCGCTGGTGCATTCGCAACCGCTCGTCGATGAGCGATGCATGGTCGACGATCGGATCGCCATGCCCCGGCAACACGAGCTCGATGGGGAGCTCGCGCGTGGCCCGCAGCGACTCGATGTAATTCAGCAGCGCCGGCGGCCGGACGCTGGTCGAGTCACCGGCCAGCGGGCGGGACATGACGGGATTGGAGGAGATGCGTCCCAGGAGATGGTCGCCACCGATCAGCATCCCCCGCTCCTCGTCGAGGAGGATCGTGTCGGAGGGGCTGTGGCCGGGGCGATGAAGGACGCGAAACCGGCGGGCGCCCAGCGCCAGCGTGTCGCCATCGTGCAGGGGTCGCGTCACCTGGCCGCTCGAGCCGAACACCCTGAAGGCGGAGCCGACCGAGCCGAGCACCGTGGCGAGGTCCTCAGGGACTCCGTGCATCCGCATGATCGTCTGCGCGAACTCGTCGTCGGCGGCGGCGCTGGCGCTGAAGTTCGCGAGATACCCGGTGAGCTCGTGGAAGGCGGCGACCTCGGCTCCGGACCGCCGGACGAGGATCTCGAGCAGCCCCAGATGGTCCACGTGCTGGTGGGTGAGCACGATCAGCCCGAGCTCCTCGATCGTCCGGCTGTGCCCGGCCAAGGCCTGCTGCAGCTCGTCGAGCGACTTGCCCGAGTTAGGGCCGGTGTCGACGAGCGTGAGCGGCTCGTCCTCGATCAGGTAGCAGTTGACGCGTCCGACGGCGAACGGCGTGGGGATCGCGAGCCGGTGGATTCCGGCGCGGGCGGCGAGGGCGAGCGATGCGTCTGGCTCGGACGTCGCCGTGGCGGCCGGATCGGGGACGGTCACGCGCGGATCACGGCGAGCACCTCGTCGCGGCGCCGCTCCATGTCCTCGCGAGAACGGAGCGACTCGAGGCACAGCCGTACGAGGGGCTCGGTGTTGGACGGGCGGACGTTGAAATGCCAATCCTCGTACTCGACCGAGAGGCCGTCGAGCCGGTACTGGTGGGCATCCGCGTAGCGGGCCGAGAGTTCCTCGATCTTCGCGTCCTGGTCGGCAACCTCCGAGTTGATCTCGCCGGAGATGAAGTAGCGCGAG
The DNA here is from genome assembly GCA_963810015.1 of uncultured Solirubrobacterales bacterium. Classification (GTDB taxonomy): domain Bacteria; phylum Actinomycetota; class Thermoleophilia; order Solirubrobacterales; family Solirubrobacteraceae; genus Palsa-465. Next base: position 515,424 of record CAWEMC010000013.1, on the reverse strand, counting down.
CGGTACGGCTCGAGCAGTTCCGACATTGGCATGCCGCGCTCCGAGAGCAGCTCGAGGATCAGGAGGGCGGGGATCGTTCCGGAGTCCGCGCAGTAGAAGTCGCGGAAGTAGTAGTGACCGGACACCTCGCCGCCGAACACCGCGTCCTCCTCGCGCATCCGTGTCTTGAAGAACGCGTGACCGACGCGGTTCATCAGCGCTCGACCGCCGGCGCCCTCGACCACGTCCGCAACCGCCCGGCTCGCCCGAACGTCGTACAGGATCGTGGCGCCGGGATTCTTGGCGAGCATCGACTCGGCGAGCAGCGCCGTGAGGAAATCGCCGTCGACGAAGGCGCCCTTGTCGTCGATGAAGAAGCATCGGTCTGCGTCTCCGTCCCACGCGATCCCGAGGTCGGCGTCGCGTTGCACGACCTCGCGGATGATGAACTCGCGATTCTCGGGCAGCAGCGGATTCGGCTCGTGATCGGGAAAGTTGCCGTCGGGCTCCCAGTAGGCCTTGACCAGGTCGAGCCCCAGCCGCTCGAGCAGCGGGCCGACCATCGGCCCGGCCATGCCGTTCCCACCGTCCCCGACGACCCGCAGCGGCTTGACCACGCTCGGGTTGATGAAGTTCAGGGTCGCCCGCTGGAAGTCCCGAGCGACGTCGACGTCCTCGACCGTCCCGCCGCCGGGAGGCTCGCCGAGTCCGGCCTCGATCTTGGCCTTGACATCCCCGATGCCGGCGTCGCCCGACAGCGCGATCGCCCCTCGTTTGGCGAGCTTGGCGCCGGTGTAGCCCTTGGGGTTATGCGAGGCGGTGCACATCAGGCCGCCGTCGAGCTCGTGCGAGCCGACCAGGTAGTAGAGCATCTCGGTCGCGACGCGGCCCGCGTTCAGCACGGTGGCCCCCTCGCTGCACATACCCTCGCAGTAGGCGGCCGCGAGCTCGGGGGCGCTCAGGCGCATGTCGTGGGCGAGCCCGATTCGCAGCTCGGCGGCGGGCTTCTGCTCCAGATCGGCGAGCACGCGGGTGAACGCCCGGGCGATCATCACGGCGTCGTCGACGTCGATCTCATCCGGATACAGGCCGCGGATGTCGTAGGCCTTGAAGATCTCCGGGTTGTCGATGACGGACACGGTCGGACGCAGCGTACCCGTCGAAGCGGGGTTTGGATCTGAGGCTGGCGACTCTCGGCGCGCGGGCGCTGCGCGTCCGCGGCTCTCGCGGGCGGTCGTCCCGGTAAACGGCGCTGGGGAAGCACGGAGAGTGGCGTCGATCCCAGGATCCGGGGCCTCAAATGCTGCATAACACGACAACCTCGGCGCCGGCACCGAGCCTTGTCGTGTTGAGCATGCTCTTCATGCATAGCTCGACAGGCCTCCCCATCCGGCACGAGATTGTCGTGCTGTGCAGGTTCTGGACAGATAGCTACCACGCCGGCCCTCCAAAGCCAGCGGCACCGCGACAGCCACACCACAGGGCGCGCGACAGCGCGCCCTCTTAAACCCCGATCTAGACTTGAATGTGATGTCCGGTCATTCAAAATGGCATTCGATCAAGCACAAGAAGGCGGTCGTCGACGCCCGGCGCGGCCAGCAGTTCACGAAGCTCGCCCGTGCCGTCACGGTCGCGGCCCGCGAGGGCGGGGGGGATCCTGACGGGAACCCGGCACTCGCCCTGGCGATCCAGAAGGCCCGCGACGCCTCGATGCCCAAGGACAACATCGAGCGCGCGATCGCCAAGGGAACCGGCGAGGGCGTCGATGCCGACCAGATCGAGACCGTCATCTACGAGGCGTACGGACCCGGTGGCGTGGCACTGCTGATCGACGCCTTGACCGACAACCGCAATCGGACCGGCGCCGACGTGCGCCACATCCTCTCCAAGCAGGGCGGGAGTCTCGGCGAGCCGGGATCCGTCTCGTATCTGTTCGACAAGCGCGGGGTGATCGTCGTCGACGCCAGCCGCTACGACGAGGACGACCTGATGAGCGCGATCGACGCCGGCGCGGAGGACATCTCGCTCGACGACGACGTTTACGAGGTGATCACCGAACCCGCGGATCTCGGCCGCGTCCGCGAGGCCTTGAGCGAGGCCGGCGTCGAGATCGAGAGCGCCGACCTCGTGCAGCGCCCCAAGGTGCGCGTACCGGTGGATGAGGCGGACGCCGGAAAGCTGATCAAGCTGATCGACGCACTCGAGGAATCCGACGACATAAACGCGGTCCACGCGAACTTCGATGTCGACGCCTCGGTGCTCGAGCGGATCGCGGGCTGATCAAACTCTTACGCACGACCGCAGATCGACCGCTACTCTCACCGGCTTCGATGACCAAACGTTCGCTTGCCATATCTGCCGCGGCGCTGCTAGCGATCGGCCTGGCCGCGTGCGGAAGCTCCAGCAAGGCGCCCGGGATCGAGCCGGCGCCTTCCAGCGGATCCACGGAGGCGGCGATCACAACGCCATCCACGACATCGACGACGCCGAGCACGACGAGCACCACGGTCACCACGCCCGCGCCACCCTCGCCGCTCTCCAAGAAGCCCGTGGTGACGGTTCCGACCACGCCCGCCCCCAAGACGCTCGTCACTAAGGATCTGATCACCGGGACCGGCAAGACCGCGACGCCCGGCAGCACCGTCACCGTCAACTACGTCGGGGTTCTGTACAAGGGAGGCAAGGAGTTCGACTCCTCGTGGAGCCGCCACCAGACCTTCAGCACGGCGCTCGCCAACGGCAACGTGATCGCCGGCTGGGTGAAGGGCATCCCCGGCATGAAGGTCGGGGGGAGGCGCGAGCTGATCATCCCACCGAGCCTCGGCTACGGGAAAGCGGGCAGCCCGCCGACGATCCCGGCTAACGCGACGCTCGTCTTCGTCGTCGACCTCCTCTCGGTCTCCTAGACGCCTCCTCGTCGGGCTCGGGGCTGCCCAGCCTGCGCGCCCTGTACAGGGCGATCGCCTCGGCGAACCCCTTGAGCCTATGCCGGCCGGCGAACGACCACTCGAAGTCCTCGCGCGCCGCGTCGCGCACGGCTTCAGTGCACAGGACGCTGCCCGGACGCGCGATCCCGGTCACGCGGCTGGAAAGGTTGACCGAGTTTCCGTAGTAGTCGCCGCTGCGCAGGGTCGCGGGGCCGCTGGCGATCCCGGCGCGTAGGGCGGGCAACTCGGCCGCTTCGACCGCCTCCACGAGCGAGAGGGCGGCGTTCACGAGTGGCGGGATCTCCGGACTCACGAACATCGCGGCGTCGCCGATCGTCTTGACCAACCGCACTGGGGCGACGGTCGTCTCGGCCGCCAGCTCCGCGAGCCGGCCAGCGACCGCGCCCAGATCCTCCACCTCGACCTCGCCGCCGAGCCGCGTGAACCCGACGAGATCGGCAAAGCACACCCCGAGCTCCTGCGCATCGGGGATCTCCCCGGCCTCGCGCTCCGCCCGTCCCAGCACGCCGCGCCTCACGGCCTCGCGGAGGTGTCCGTTGAAAACGGCCACCAGCACGGGCGTGAGCGCCGGCGTCAGCTGTTCGGCCAGCGTCGCGAATCGGAGCGCCACGTCCTCCTCGCTGTCGCCCCTCTGCAGGAACGTGTTGCCGAAGACGGCCGTGATCGTCGCCGCAAGCCGCGACATGCCCTCGCCCATCACTCTGGTGATCTGCGCGATCGCCTGCTCGCTGAAGCCGGCGTCGAGGAACAACTTGACCGATTTGGCTGCGTCGAGCTCGTCGGCCGTGAACACAGGGTCATCGGGCCCCACATCGGGGAGCCCGCTGAGCCGCCTGATCCGGAGCGTCACGTCGGCCGGCACCCCCGTCTCCTGCTCGATCTCGCGCGCGGTCCTGTCCCCGCCCAGCGCCCGTTCGACCGGGAGCAGGGCGAGCCGCTCCTCGGCCACCGCCTCCCTCAACTCCTCGAGGCCGACCCCGTCATGAACGAGCTGCCGGAGCAGCCGCTCGCGCGCCGCTCGCTCCTCGCCCTCGAGCCCCTCGAGGAGTCCCGCGGATTCGAAGTCCATCCCGGGATCCTCTCTCATGCCAGCGGCGTTCGCTAGCATCGCCGTTCCTCGCGGTTGCCAGACATCCGGGACCGCTTCAGTCGACTGCGAACCACGCTCCCAATGCTCTCGATCCTGATGCCCGTCTACAACGAGCGCGAGCGCGTCGAGCGCGCGATCGCCGAGGTCCTGGCGACCGAGTTGCCCGCCGATTTCGAGCTGATCGTCGTCGACGACGGGTCGACCGACGGGACGCGCGAGATCCTCCGCGGCGGCGACTGGGACGGCCGGGTGCGGCTGTTGGAGCATCCGGAGAACCGCGGCAAGGGGGCCGCGGTCCAGACCGCGCTCGCGCAGGCCCGTGGCGACTACGCGGCGATCTTCGATGCCGATCTGGAGTACGACCCCGCCGACCTCGGGCTGCTCATGCCGCCGCTGCTCGACGGCCGCGCCAACGCGTGCTTCGGGGTACGCGCGTTCGACGGATACACCAGCCACTCGTTCCTGTTCGTGCTGGGGAACAAGGGGGTCACGCTGGCGTGCAACGTCCTCTTCAACGTGTATCTACACGACATCATGACCTGCCAGAAGATGATCCGGACCGAGATCTTCCGTGATCTTCCGCTCAGCGCCGCGGGGTTCTCGATCGAGCCGGAGATCGCGGCGCGGCTGGTCCAGCACGGGGAGCGGATCTTCGAGGTCCCCGTCCACTATCGGGCGCGAGCGACGGACGAGGGCAAGAAGCTCACCGCCGTCGACGGCTTCCGCGTCGTCGCGACGTTGCTGCGCTGCCGGTTCTCGCACCCGTGAGCACGGTCGCGAGCAAACCGAGGGTCGCCCGGGGCTCGGGGTTCTCGGCTTCGCGCGCCTGGGCCGAATATCCGTTCGCGATCTCAATCGTCGTGTCCCTCGCGGTGGCCGCGCTGTCGGCCGCGGTCCTCCCGACCGTTCCCAGCTACGACCCATGGTCGTGGATCGTGTGGGGCCGGGAGGTGTTCGACCCCCACCTGAGCTTCTTCGTCGGGGGCGGCCCGTCGTGGAAACCACTCCCGGTGATCTTCACCGCCTTCTTCGGGCCGTTCGGCAACTCCGCTCCGACGCTGTGGGTGATCACGGCTCGCGCAGGCGGTGTGCTGGCGCTGATCGCGGCGTACCGGCTCGGCTCGCTGCTGGTCCGGAGGGGACGCGAGGCATCCGGTGGCTCCGTCGCCTCGTGGGAGCCAATCGCGGCGGGTCTGCTCGCCGCGGCCGGGATCCTGCTCACCCAGGACTGGTTCTACTACATGTTCCGTGGCACCTCAGAGCCGATGCTGGTCGGGCTGTCGCTCTGGGCGATCGACCGGCATCTCGCGGGGCGACACGTGCTCGCGTTCCTGCTCGGCGTGGCGGCCTCGTTGATCCGGCCGGAGTGGTGGCCGTTCATCTTCCTGTACGGCATCTGGCTCTACCGGCGCCAGCCGAGCCCGTGGCTCGCGGTCTTGATCCTCGCCGGTTGGTTCTCGATCCCGTTCTTCTGGTTTGTGCCGCCGTGGATCAGCACCGGTCAGCCACTGCTCGCTGCCACTCATGCGCAGGAGTACAACGGTCAACTCGGGTCCGACCCGTTCGTCGAGGTAAACCGTCGGGGGGCGGACCTCCAGGTCGTCCCTTCGCTCGTGTTCGCTCTGGCCGCGCTCGCTTTCGCGTGGCGTGAGCGCGACCGTCTGATCCTCGGACTGGGCGCCGCCGCGCTCGCGTGGTGGGTGTTGGTCGTGGCGATGACGCTCGACGGCTATCCAGGGCTCGAGCGATTCTTCCTGCCCGCGGCCGCGATCATCTGCGTGCTCGGCGGGGTCGGGCTCGTGCGCGTGGCGGGACTCGCCGGCGGCGCGCTCAATCGGCGCCTGTCGATACGTGGGGTGGGCATCGCGGTGGCGATCGTGCTCGTCGCGGTGTCGATTCCGTTCACGATCAGCCGGATCAACACGGCCCGCGCGGCGAAGCCGACCGCCGCCCGGGCGGTCACGCGGCTCAACCAACTCACTGCTGCCGTTGCCGCCGTCGGCGGCCACGACGGGGTCTTTCCCTGCAAGTCGAGCTTTGCCGCGGTCAACCATTCGGTGCAGACGGCCCTCGCCTTCAAGCTGCACGTGACCCTCGAGCGGGTCGGGACCTCGATGCACGATCAGGGCGTGATGTTCATTGGCCCACACGACTCGATCGACGGAGGACCCCCGGCGATCGATCCCCGTCTGAACCGCCGGCAGCTGATCGCCACGGTCGGCTCGTGGCGCGTGTACCGGCTGTGGACCACGGGACTGCCGACGGCCTGCGTGGGCCGGTAGCTCGAGACGCCGTTACCGGGTGGCGCGGGCAATCAGCCCGGATAGCACCTCCGACGCGTCAACGGAGAGGTCGGCGAGTTCTCCGTGCAGCCCGTCGGGGCAAACGCGATCTCCCCGCTCCCACGTGCCTGTGCGGGTCAGCGCTAGCGTGGCCGAGCGAACCCGCCAGCCGGAGCCGAAGTACGGGCTCGGGAGCGCGCATCCACGCGAGTGAGCGGACGATTCGCCTCCGAGAGGGACGCCCGCGAGCGACTCGAGCAGCGCCACTGCAACGATCCGCGCACCCAATCCGGACCTCACGCGCCAAGCCTGCATCGGGAGGCGTCCGGCTCGTGGCGGGTCGACCACGTGCGCCTTCGGTGGGCGTCCGCAGCTTTGGGTGGTCGGGCGGCTCGGTAAACGGCGGCAGGGAGAGGGGGTGGGTGAGGGCTTTGGCGGGTCGCCTCAGTCCGGGTCGACATGCTCCTGGGGGCGAAACCGCGACTTTGTGGCAAGAGTGTCACGGGAAAGCTGCATAGCACGACAACGCCGGCGCCACGGCCGAGCCCTGTCGTATTACGCATGCTCTTCATGCATAGCTCGGCAGGCCTCGCCATTGGGGGCGGGATTGTCGTGCTGTGCAGGTTTTTGGACGGGCGGCGGTGGCGCCCGCTCCCGGTTCCCTTTCCCCAGCGCCGTTTACCGAGCCGCCCGCCAACCAAGGTCGCGGGGCCTAAAAAGCGCCCGCGGGCTGAGCGTCGACAGCCAGCGAGTAAACCCATCCCGACCGCCACCTCACCGGGCAAGGCTGCGCCGGGGAGGCGTCCGGCCCCGCACGGAGAATCTCGCTCACATGATCGTGCTCGGCATCGACCCCGGTACCGCCAGCACGGGCTTTGGCGTCGTCGAGAGCGCCGGCTCGCGGCTGCGGCTGTTGTCGGACGGCGTCATCGCCACGCGCCCAGGCGTGGCGCTCGAGCGCCGCCTGGCCGAGATCCATGGCCGGGTGGGGGAGCTACTCGACGCCCACGCGCCCGAGGCGATCGCGATCGAGGAGCTCTACTTCGGCGCCAACGCCCGCACGGCGTTCGCGGTTGGCCAGGCGCGTGGGGTCGTGCTCCTCGCCGCCGGCCAGCGCGCCGTGCCCTCCCGCTCCTACACGCCCCAGCAGGTCAAGAGCGCGGTGTGCGGCAGCGGCCGGGCCGGGAAGGATCAGGTGGCGCGGATGGTGGCGCGGCTGCTCGGCCTCCAGGCGCCACCGGCCCCCGATCACGCCGCCGATGCGCTCGCGGTCGCGATCTGCGACCTCAACCGGGCGCCGCTGGCGCGGGCCGTGTCGGGGGCGGCGCGATGATTGCCCTTATCTCCGGCCGGGTCGCCGTGCGGCGCGCCGACCACGTGGTCGTCGACTGCAGCGGCGTCGGCTACCGGCTCGCGATCTCAGCGCAGACGCTCCGCCAGGTCCCGGCGATCGGCGAGGACGTCGTCCTGCACACCCACCTCGTTGTCCGCGACGACGCTCTTGCTCTCTACGGGTTCGCCACCGAGGAAGAGCGCGAGCTGTTCCTCATGCTCCTCGGAGTGCAATCGGTCGGGCCCAAGGTGGCGCTCGCCGTGCTCTCAGGAGGCCCGCCGCGCGAGCTGCTCAAGGCCATCGCGCTCGGCGACGCCGCCCGCTTCCAGGCGGTTCCGGGGATCGGAAAGCGCACCGCCGAGCGGATCATCGTCGAGCTCCGCGAGAAGGTCGGCACAGAGCTGCCCGAGCAGGCGATCTCGATCACCCGCAGCGACGACCCGCTCTCGCTGGCGCGCGAGGGCCTGCTCGGACTCGGCTACAGCGCCCAGGAGGCCGATGAGCTGCTCGACGGTGCCGAGGGCGAGCGCCCTGAGGATCTGATCGCGCACGCGCTCAGGACGGCCCGCCGGTGAGCACCAGGGTCCAGGCGCCCGAGGCGTTGCCCGAGGACGAGCTCGACCGTTCCCTGCGGCCGCGCAGGCTCGAGGACTTCGTCGGCCAGGAGGCGCTCAAGGACCAGCTGGCGGTCTCGATCGCGGCGGCGGCGGCGCGCGGGGAGGCCCTCGACCACGTGCTGCTCGCCGGACCCCCGGGGCTCGGCAAGACGTCGCTGGCGCAGATCCTCGCCGCCGAGCTGGAGGTCCCGTTCGTGCAGACGGCCGGCCCCGCGCTCGAGCGAAAGGGGGACGTGGCGGCGTTCCTGACGGCGCTCGAGCCGCGCTCCGTGTTCTTCGTCGACGAGATCCATCGTCTGCCCCGCGCGCTGGAGGAGACCTTCTATCCCGCGATGGAGGACCGTTGCCTGCCGATCACCGTCGGCCAGGGAGCCGGCGCTCGCGTCGTCACGCTCGAGCTGCCGCCGTTCACGCTGATCGGCGCGACGACCCGGACCGGCCTCCTGACGACTCCGCTGCGCGACCGCTTCGGCATCCAGCACCGACTCGAGCACTACGCCCCGGAGGAGCTCGCGCAGATCGTCCGGCGCTCGGCGCGGCTGCTGGGAGTGGCGATCGACGACGCCGGCGCCGTCTCGATCGCCAGTCGCAGCCGCGGCACGCCGCGCGTCGCCAACCGTCTGCTCAAGCGCGTACGTGACTACGCCGAGGTCCGCGACAGCGGTGTGGTCACCGAGCGGGTCGCCGGCGAGGCGCTGGATCTCCTCGAGGTCGACCACGCGGGACTCGACCGGCTCGATCGCGAGATTCTGCGCGCGATCTGTCAGAAGTTCGCCGGCGGCCCGGTCGGCCTCTCGACGCTCGCCGTCGCCGTTGGCGAGGAGGCCGACACGATCGAGGACGTCTACGAGCCGTATCTCCTCCAGCAGGGCCTGATCGAGCGAACCCCCCGGGGTCGGGCGGCGACCAAGCGCGCATACGAGCACTTGGGCATGCAGCCGTCCGGGCCGATGACTCTTCTCTAGCTCTTAAGCGATCCAGCCATATTCACTTTGCTGTGCCCAGACCGGGGGGAACCCTTTCCGGGGGCATGCCTAACGCCGAGCGCGTGGGCATGCCACCCGGACGGGGTTCCCGTCAACATAAGCGCAACAACCCCCTGGCTATCCTCAACCAACCCCATGTCACACGAGCACTACTTCATCTGCCCCCACTGCGGTAATCGATCGATGGCCCAATCCCGGAACGAAGGCTTCCGAAACGACGTCCGCGGCTGCGACAAGTGCGGCTTCTCCTACCTGTTCGAGCTTCTCGACGACTACTACCCGGCCCCTAACGCGGCGTTCTTCGCCTGCGACAAGGACGCGCGGATCGTCGATTGCGGCCGTGGCTCCTTCGAGCTGACCGGGATCAAGACCGAGCAGGCGATCGGCCGCCCTCTGAAAGAGGTGCTCGGCCTGCGCTTCGACGACGGCACCGACCACGTTGGCACCGCCCTCGAATGGGAGGTCCGGGTCCAGAACAAGGCAGTTGAGGTGAACGCCGAACACGATCTACCGGCCAGGGCCGTAGCCGACATCTTCCCCGCCTATGACGATGACGACGGCGGCGTCCTAGTGGTTCTAACTCCCACAAACCATCACTCGTCGTAGCATCCATTAGACGCCGATGACCGATCGCCAGCGATACGGCTTCGTTCTAATCCTCGTGCTCGGGCTGATGGTGGCATCTGTCGTGGTGCTGACGCAGTTCCCGACGCGGCTCGGCCTCGACCTCAAGGGCGGCACCCAGCTCGTCTACCAGGGGACGCCGACCCCGCAGACCCCGCATGTGACGCAGGACGCGCTGAACCGGGCGGTCAACATCATGCGCGACCGGGTCGACCAGCTCGGCGTCGCCGAGCCGGAGATCCAGACCTCGGGCGACAACGAGATCACGGTCGGCCTGCCGGACGTGCAGGACACATCGCGCGCCGAGAAGTTGGTGGGGTCGACCGCACAGCTCGACTTCTACGACTGGGAGGCCAACGTCCTCACGCCGAGCGGAAAGCCCGCCGCGGACGGCCTGCAAACCCAGGACCCGACATCGGTCACGCTCAGCCAGGGGGCTGGGAGTGGGCCCGGATTCCCGGGCGCCGGGAGCACGTCGCTCTACCAGGCGGTCAAGTTGGCGTCCAAGCAGCCGCCGGTGCATTCGACCAACAGCTCACACCTCCTCAACCAGTACTACATGTTCGGGGCGCCCGGGAGCGCCGCGTGCGAGACTGCCGCCAAGTTCTACGGGGTCACGCCGCAGGTCGGCCAGCACTGCTACCTCTCGGGCCCGGACGACAGTCCGGCTGACCTCGCCTCGGGTCTCCCGCCGGGGGTCAGCGCCTCCGAGGGTGAGACCCTGATCGTGCCGCCGGGGACCGTCGTCCTCCAGGCCGCCGATGTGAGCTCGTCGCATCAGACGCAGTTCTTCAGCCCCGACGCGCAGTTTTACGTGCTCAAGGACAACGTGGGGCTGACCGGAAACGAGATCACCAACCCTCAGCAGAGCACCGACACGACGGGCACGCCGGACGTCACGTTCGGCTTCACCTCGAAGGGGAACTCGGCGTTCCAGAAGGTCACCGGCGACATCGCCCACCGCGGCGAGCTCGACAGCATCGGCCAGACGAACCTCATCCAGCACTTCGCGGTCGCGCTCGACAACAAGTTGATCACGGTCCCGCAGATCGACTACCACACGTACCCGGACGGGATCATCGGGGGTAACGGCGCCGAGATCACGGGCGGCTTCACGAGCCAGACGGCACAGGACCTCGCCACGCAGCTGCGGCTCGGCGCGCTGCCGATCAACCTGAAGCTGATCTCGGAGTCCCAGGTCTCGGCGACGCTCGGCAAGCAGGCACTCAATGAGGGCCTCCTCGCCGGCGCGATCGGTCTGTTCGTCGTGGCGATCTTCCTGCTGATCTACTACCGGATTCTCGGTCTGATCGCAGTAGCGGGACTCGCCGTTTACTCCCTCTACTTCTATGCGCTGATCAAGCTGATCCCGGTCACGCTCACGCTGCCGGGAATCGCCGGTTTGATCCTCACGATCGGCGTCGCCGCGGACGCCAACGTCGTCATCTTCGAACGCGTCAAGGAGGAGATACGCGGTGGCCGGTCGATCCGCCAGGGGATCGCCACCGGTTACCGCAAGGGCCTGACGGCGATCATCGACGCCAACGTGGTCACGATCATGACCGCGTTCATCCTGTTCGTGCTCGCGACCTCGGAGGTCCAGGGATTCGCGTTCACGCTCGGGATCGGAGTATTCGTGTCGCTCTTCACGGCCGTGATGGCGACGCAGGCGATCCTGATGACGATGAGCGGGTCGCGAATGATCGCGCGGCCGTCGGCGCTCGGGGCGGGCGGCAAGAAGCACGTCTGGAAGTTCGACTTCATGGGCGCCTCGCGCTACTTCTTCTCGATGTCCGGCGTGATCCTGCTGATCGGCGCGCTGGCGATCGGCGGCAGGGGCCTGAACCTGGGAATCGACTTCACGTCGGGGACGCGGATCACGGCGAGTCTCGAGCATCCCGCGAGCCAGGCGCAGGTCAACTCGATCATGACCGCGGCCGGCGCGTCCAACGCGACGATCCAGAAGGTCACCCAGAAAGACCTCGGCCCCTACGTCTGGCAGATCTCTTCGAAGGAGCTCCAGCCCGGTGGCGTCGAGAAGGTCAAGAGTTCGCTTCAGAGCAAGTTTGGGCTGAGGCCTGGGACGTTCAACTCGACGTCGGTCGGCCCGACGTTCGGCAAGACCGTCGCCAACAGCGCGATCGTCGCGATCATCGCGTCGCTGCTCGTGATCTCGGTCTACGTGGCTTTACGGTTCGAGTGGAAATTCGCGATCCCAGTCCTGATCGCCTTGATGCACGACCTGTTGATCACAAGCGGCGTGTACGCGCTGACCGGCCGGGTGGTGACGACAGCGACCGTGGCCGCGCTGCTGACGATCTTGGGCTATTCGCTCTACGACACGATCATCGTCTTCGACCGAGTTCGCGAGAACGTTCCGCGAATGCCCCGGGCTGCCTTCTCGCAGATAGTCAACCGCTCGATGTCCGAGGTGCTGACGCGGTCGATCGTCACGACGTCCTGCACGCTGATGCCGATCATCGCGCTGCTTCTGTTCGGCGGCGGCGAGCTCAGGGACTTTGCCTTCGCGCTGCTGATCGGCGTCGCGTCCGGCGCCTACTCCTCGATCTTCATCGCCTCGCCGGTCCTCACCCACTGGAAGGAGCGCGAGCCCCAGTACCGCGCTCGCCGGCGGCGGATCGAGGAGGAGCTCGGAGCCGTTCCGGCCTACGCCACCGTCGGCGCCGACGTCGAGCCCGTGACGAAGCGGCCGCGTCGCGCCGGACGGCTCACCACGCCCGAGGCCGAAACCGTCTCGGCGGCAGAGTTCGAGCAGATGAAGCGCGAGATCGCGGAGGAGGAGCGCGAGCGCCCGGGCCGCACCTCGACGCTCACCAAGCGCCTAGCACACACTCCCGAAACGGAAACCGCGCCCACGCGCAAGCCGACCCGGCGTACCGCTGACGGTGCCCCCCGCCCCGCCCCGGCGCCCAAGCCCGCGCCACGCCCGGACCGGACGAGCGCCACTGCGCCGGATGGCGGCGGCGCCGGGAAGCCGGATGGCGACGAGGCCCCAGTGCCCGCGCCCGACATTGCCGAGAATGAGGGGATGGCACCGACGCCGAAGGACAAGCGCCCCTCCAAGAGCCGGTCGCGTAACCGCCGTCACGGGAGGCGCAGGTAGTCATGGGTCTTCTCGCCTGGGTAATGATGGGCCTCGCCATCTGGCACTTCACGATCTGGCTGCCAGACCACTTCTGGGGCGGGATCGTCGGAGCGTTCGTCGGCGCGCTGATCGGCGCCGCGCTGTTCGGGTTCATCGTCAACGGCTTGCATGTCCCGGGCCGCCACGCCACCGATCTGGTGACCGCGCTCGAGGCGATCCCCGGCGCCCTGATCGGGATCGCGCTCGTATACGCGGAGGGTCTCCGCCGCGAGCGCGCCAAAGAGGTCCCCGGCATCGGCCTGACCTGAGCCTCCGGCGCCGCCACCAACCCGGAGCATCCGGCGCCCTCGCGCCACCCAGCGCCACGGCCAACATCAACTTTGGTGCTCTTCTACCGGGGGGTGTGAGTAAAGCGCCAACGTTCGCCTGTCCCGGCGCCAACTTCGTGGCGCCCCGTCACGCCTCTGTGCCAATCACGCCAGTAGGACCCGGGATCCGTCGGGACCCGCCCGTACCCTGCCGCCATGTCCGAGGCCGCCGCACTCACAGCGTATGCCGCATCGCCGCCAGCAGAACCGCTGCATCTCGTCGCCACCGAACCCTCCGGCGCCACCGCTCGCCCCGCTCCGCGACTCGAGCTTCCCTCCTACGACTTCGCCGCAGCCGTGGCGCTCGAGCGCGAGCTCGGAGTCAGCCATGTCGTCTCCCAGCTGCTCGTCCGTCGCGGCCTCGCCGACGCGCGGCTAGCCCTCGACTTCCTCGACGCTCGCGAGACTCACCACTGGAGCGAGTTCGCCGGGATCGAGTCGGCGACCGCTCTTATCCGGCGCCACATCGACGCTGGAACCCGGATCACCGTCCACGGCGACTACGACGTGGACGGCGTGTGCGCCACGGCGATCATGTTCCGTGCTCTGCGGTCGCTGGGCGCCAACGTCGGGTGGTTCCTACCCGACCGCGTCGACGACGGCTACGGCGTCGCGGTGGCGACGGTGCAGCGGCTCGCCTCCCGCGGTGTCGGTCTGCTGATCACCGTCGACTGCGGCATCACCGCGGTCGATGAGGTGGCCGCCGCCGGCGCGGTGCGGATGGACGTCGTCGTGAGCGACCATCACGCGCCCCGCGCCGACGGCGTACTCCCCGCGTGTCCGATCGTTCACCCCGGCGTCTGCGGCTATCCGTGCGCCGAGCTGTGCGGAACCGGCGTGTCCTTCAAGCTCGCCGAGGCCCTCGGGGCGACCACCGTCGACGAGGAGATCGAGCTCGTTGCGCTGGCGACGGTCGCTGACCTGATGCCGCTTCAGGGCGAGAACCGCCGCCTCGTCCGCGAGGGCCTCGCCGCGCTGGCTGGAACGGCGAGGCCGGGCCTGCGCGCGCTGATGACCGTGGCGCGAGTGGACCCGAGCGCGATCAGCGCGCACGCTCTCGCGTTCAGGCTCGCGCCGCGGATCAACGCCGCCGGGCGGCTTCGCCGCGCCGACGCCGGCCTCGAGCTGCTGCTCACCGAAGATTCGGAACGCGCGCGCGAGATCGCACTCGAGCTCGACGGCGTCAACACCGAGCGCCGTGCCGTCGAGCAGCGCATCACATGGGAGGCGGAGGCCCAGGTCGCTGAGCTGGGACCCCGGCCGGCCTACGTCCTCTGGGCAAAGGATTGGCACCCTGGCGTGATCGGAATCGTCGCGTCCCGGGTGGTCGAGCGCCATCATCGCCCGGCGATCCTGATCGCCATCGACGCCGACGGGACCGGTCACGGCTCGGGGCGGAGCATCCCCGGTTTCGATCTACTCGGTGCCCTGCATGCCGTAGCCGAGCAGCTCGAGCGCTACGGCGGTCATCGCGCGGCCGCCGGCCTCACCGTCGACGGTGGCCGCCTCGATGCCCTCCGCGCCGCGATCGAGGCTCACGCCGAAGAGGTCCTGACGCCGGAGCTCCTCCAGCCAGTGGAGCGGGTCGACGCGGTCGTCTCCGGAGCCGAGCTCGGATTGGAGCTCGCCGAGGAGCTCGAGTTGCTGGAACCGTGCGGCGCGGGCAATCCCGGACCCAGGCTGTTCGTACCCGGCGCGCGCTTCGGGGACCTGCGGGCAATGGGGGAGGGAAGGCACGCTCGCTTCTCGGTCAGCTCCGGCGGGGCGCGGGCGGCGGCGGTCGCGTTCGGGTGCGACGGCCGTCTCGGCGTCGAACCGGGCGAGCCCGCCGATGCCACGTTCCGGCTCGAGCGCAACGTATGGAACGGAGCGGTTGAGCCACGGCTCGTGCTCAAGCACGCGCAGCCGTGCGCGCCGAGGCCAATCGAGCTCCTGGGGGAGGGCGGTGAGTATCTGCGCCTGGTGATGGATCAGATCGAAGGGCCGCTACCGCTCGTCGCCTCGGCGCCCGCCGCGGCGCCGCGAGCCGCCCCGGCGCCCGCCGGCGGACGCATGGTGCTCGACCGGCGCACTGCCAGCCCGCTCGCGGTGCTGGCCGACGTGGTCGCCGCCGGCGACCCGGTGCTGGCCGTGTGCGCCGACGTGGCGCGCCGGCTCGAGGGGTTGCGCGCGCGGGTCGGCGGGTTCGCGCTCGCGTGCCATCACGCCGTCGAACGCGACCCCTCGCTGATCGATCCGTTTGTCCATGTCGTCGTGCTCGATCCGCCATCGGGCGCCCGTGGCGAGGGTCTGCTTCGCGCTGGTACCGGACTTACCCATTTGTGCTGGAGCGACGCTGAGCTACGCTTTGCACAGCAGATGCACGAGCTGGAGTACGGTCTCCGCGCTTCGCTCGT
The DNA here is from genome assembly GCA_963810015.1 of uncultured Solirubrobacterales bacterium. Taxonomy (GTDB): domain Bacteria; phylum Actinomycetota; class Thermoleophilia; order Solirubrobacterales; family Solirubrobacteraceae; genus Palsa-465. The sequence continues at coordinate 499,695 of CAWEMC010000013.1, read as the reverse complement.
GGCCCTCTACCGGGGCCTGAGGCCCCGGGGGAGGGTGGCTGGTGAGGAGCTCGAGCACCTGCTCCGTGGTGACGGACCCCACGGCCGTCCGGCACGTCTTGCGGGTCGTCTGGTCAGGGTCCTCGCGGAGTTGGAGCTCGTCAGCCTCGACCGGGATCTGCAGGCCCTGTCGGTGGCGGGTACGGAGCGCACGGCACTCGAGCGCTCGCCGGCCTTCAGGGCGTACGCAGCACGATACGAGGATGGCCGGCGATACCTGAGCAGCGGAAATCTCCAACGAAGCGCCTGAGCCGTGGTTCCAAAGGCCGCAACGGTGCTGCAGGGGGCCGCCCCGAGGACGGGAACGGTGCGCCGGCCAAGCCGCCGGCTTCGACGCTGATCGCCCCCAGGCCGCCGGTCGACCGTGTCGAGCACGCCGGCAAGCACGGCGCGGTCGAGCGCGCCGAGCTGACGGCCACCGAGCGACGCCTGCTTGGGGATCTGTTCGCGATCGTCGAGGAGCACGCCGAGCACGCGGCGATCACCGTCGACCGGGCCCGGGTCGAGGACGCGTTCGTCTACGCGTGCCTCCATCACGCCGACCAGCGCCGCAAGACCGGCGAGGACTTCATCACCCACCCGGTTGGCGTCGCCAAGATCTGCGCCGGCATGCGCCTCGACACCGAGACGCTGTGCGCGGCCCTGCTGCACGACACCGTCGAGGACACCAGCGCCTCGCTCGACGAGGTCCAGGAGGCGTTCGGCGAGGAGATCGCCGGTCTCGTCGATGGAGTCACGAAGCTCACCGGGCTCACGTTCCAGTCGCGCGACGAGGCGCAGGCCGAGAACTACCGCAAGATGATGGTCGCGATGGCCACGGACATCCGGGTCATCCTGATCAAGCTCGCCGACCGTCTGCACAACATGCGAACGATCGCGGCGATGCCCAAGCAGAAGCAGCTCGAGAAGGCACGCGAGACGCTCGACATCTACGCGCCGATCGCTCACCGGCTCGGCATCCACGCGATCAAGTGGGAGCTCGAGGATCTGGCGTTCCAGACGCTCCACCCGCGCAAGTACAACGAGATCAAGGGCCTCGTTGCGCAGCAGCGCGCCGAGCGCGAGCGCTACGTCAACCAGGCCGGGTCCTACCTGGCCAAGGAGCTCGACGAGCTCGGGATCGAGGCCGAGATCTCGGGTCGCGCCAAGCACTTCTACTCGATCTACTCGAAGATGACCAAGAAGGGTCGTGAGTTCAACGAGATCTACGACCTGACGGCGATGCGGGTGATCGTGGGCTCGGTGAAGGACTGTTACGGGGCCGTGGGGGTCATCCACTCGCTGTGGAAGCCGCTGCCCGGCCGGTTCAAGGACTTCATCGCGATGCCGAAGTTCAACATGTACCAGTCGCTGCACACGACGGTCATCGGTCCCGAGGGCAGGCCCTTGGAGATCCAGATCCGCACGCGCGAGATGCACGACATGGCGGAATTCGGCGTCGCGGCCCACTGGATGTACAAGGATCCGAGCAAGCCCGGCGCGGCCGGCGTCCGCGACCAGGACGGCAAGCTCAAGTGGCTGCGGTCGCTGGTCGACTGGCAGCAGGATCTGTCGGACCCCGGCGAGTTTATGGAGACACTCAAGGTCGACCTCTTCGAGGACGAGGTTTTCGTCTTCACGCCGAAGGGGGAGGTCAAGTCGCTCGCCGCCGGCGCGACCCCGCTGGACTTCGCCTACGAGATCCACACCGATGTCGGCCACCGATGCGTCGGTGCCAAGGTCAACGGCAAGATCGTGCCGCTCTCTTACCAGCTGCGCTCGGGCGACATCGTCGAGGTGCTCACGTCCAAACGTGAGCGGGGCCCGTCACGCGACTGGCTGGCGCTCGTCAAGACCACGCGCGCTCGCAACAAGATCAAGGCCTGGTTCAAGGCCGAGTCCCGGCGCGACTCGGAGCACACGGGCCGCGAACTCCTCCAGGAGCACCTCAAGAAGCAGGGTCTGCCCGCCCAGAAGCTCGTCGGCTCGCCGCTGCTCGCCGACGTCATCCGCGAGATGGGCTTCCGCAAGGGCGAGGACTTCTACATCGCGCTCGGCGGCGCGAAGATCTCGCCGAAGGTCGTCGTCAACAAGGTGATGCAGCGGCTCAAGCAGGGCGAGGCCGCGGAGTCCGAGCCGACCGCGACCGACGACCTGCTCAAGACCCGCCGGCGCCGCTCGCGCCCGACGACCTCCTCCTCGCGCTACGGCATCGTCGTCGACGGCATCGACGAGGTAATGCTGCGGATGGCGAAGTGCTGCCGGCCGGTGCCCGGAGATCCGATCGTCGGCTACATCTCGCTCGGGCGCGGCATCACGATCCACCGCGACGACTGCCCGAACGTGGCGGTGCTGAAGAAGGATCCGGAGCGGTTCACCCCGGTCTCCTGGGATGGCGACGCCGAGACCTCGTTCCGGGTCGAGATCGAGGTCGACGGCTGGGATCGCCACCGCCTCCTGGAGGACATGTCGCGGACGTTCGCCGAGGCCGGGATCAACATCCTCGAGGCGCGCTGCACCGTCAACCACCCGATGGTCAAGAACCGGTTCGTGGTCGAGGTCGGGGACACCCGGTCGCTCGACCAGGCGATCAACCGCCTTCGCAACATCGACGCCGTGTTCGACGCGTTCCGCGTGACGCCGGGGGCGGCCTGAGCCGCACGCGCCTGGCCGTGGCCGAGCCTCGCTCCACATGGGCGTGATTCATCGCCGCAACGGCGAAGGTTGGGAGGGCGTCAGCGCCCAGGCGTATCCCGACCCCGGGCTCGCCGGCGTTCTCAAGCATGAGCTGATAGGCGCGGCGGACGGCGCCCAGCGTTTCACGATTCGCTATTTCGAGGTCCCCGCCGGCGGCCGCACCGCGCGGGAGCGACACGCCCACGACCACGGCGTGATGATCCTGCGGGGCCGGGCGAGGGTGACGCTCGGCGAGGAGGTCCACGAGCTCGCCGAGGGCGACGTCGTCTACGTGCCCGGCGACGAGCTGCACTGCTTCGAGGCGCTCGACGAGCAGCCGCTGGGGTTCCTGTGCGTGGTCCCGCCTCGGCCCGCGTGATCATCCGAGCTCCGGTCCGCCGCGCCTGGGTGTCGAACCGCCTCGGCTGCGAGGCGGCGTGACCCGAATCGTCGCCACAGTGGCCCGTGGTTGCTTGACGATCACGACCGCTTCGCCGGTCTGAAGCGACTTGATCTCGTTCGGATCGACGACGAACTGCTCGGCCAGCCGGCGTGTCCCGCGACCGCCGGCACGACTTCCGAACAGGCCGGCGCCGATCGGCCTCGTCTCCTCCCATCGCTTCACCGTGCCCGCCATCTCGGCGATCGTCCGCGCCGACCTGGGCACGTCCTGGCGGTGGGCGATCTTCACGGCCGTGTTGCCGAGCACCTGATCGCGCAGGCCCGCCGCGGCCCGGTCGAGGTCCGCGAGCTCCTGCGTGGCGAGCAGGACGCTGATGCCCGCCTCGCGACCCCGGGCGAGCAACGCGATCACGTTATCCGCCCCCAACGCGGAGAACTCGTCGATCCCGATGATCGCCGGCCCGGCTCGCGCGCCACCGGTCCCGGTCGACAGGCTGTGGCCGGCGGCCGCGACCAGATCCTGGACGGCCAGTGTCCCGATCTGCGCCGCGAGCTTGCCGTACGTGCTCGAGTTCAGACTGAACAGGACGACCTGCTCGCCGGCGACTGCTGCCCGCATGTCGATCGAACCGCCCCCGGAGACGGCGGACGGGGACAGGAACTGGCCCGTGTGCGACTCGCTGACGATCGCCAGCCGCGTGCCGAGCCCGCGGATCGCGCTGAGCTGATCCGCCGACAGCGAGCCCAGATAGTCCTGAACGCGCGCTGCCTGGTCTCGGGGCAACCCACGGAGCAGCACAGCCAGTCGGCGCGGATCCATGGCGCTCACGACCTCGTCGAGCGTCGTCGCTCGCTCAGGACGAGCCGCGTGGAGGACCCCGAGCGCCATCTGCAGGTATCGCTCGGCCGCACGCTGGTAGTGCGGCTCGGTGAACCGCTCGGTCGCGATCAGCTTGTCCTTCAGCTCGGTCGCGTTCCCGTGCCCGAGCGGATTCCACCGATCGGGGCCGTCGGGCGTCCACAGACGGAACGGCCGGCCGCTCGCCGCGGCGGCGCTCGCCACTTCCCGCGCGAACGCCGGCGAGCCCTTCATGTCGATCGCCACGACGGGCCGCCCGCGCCGGACGTGGTCGGTGAGGATCGTGAGCAGCGTGGTCGACTTTCCCGCGCCGCTGGCGCCGAGGATCAGGCCGTGGGCCGAGAGCTGGCGGTCATCGAGCGTCAGCTCGCTGCCGCGGCGATCGGAGCCAAGCAGCGTCGCCGCCTGTCCGTGCGCGGCCGCGCCACCTCTCGCGCTCCGGCGCCCCACGACGCGGACCGCCATGGCGGCGCTCACCAGGGCGCCACCGGCGATCAGCCACACCACCGCCAGCGACGCGGGGGAGAGGAGGAAGGCCGCCGCCACGAACAGCAGCACGTATGAGCGCCAGCGCCGGTTCGACGTGGCCGTCATCGCGCCACCGCCGGCGCCGAGCGAGCCCGCTGGCGAGCCGCGATCGTCCGGCCGTCGCCGGCGTGCGGCACCTCCTCCCACTGGACCCACTGGGCGCGGACGAGCTGCGACATCCCGATCTGCCGCGCCGAGGCTTGGATTGCCCGCGCGGTGGCCGGACGGTCGACGAGGTAGAGGACCAGGTCGATGCGCGAGTCGGCGGCAAATCCCAACAGAATCCTTTCTCTTCGCGCGCGTCCCTTCGACGTGAGCTCCAGCTCCAGCGCGACGCGATGGCCACCCTCCGTGACGAGCAGCAGATCCGGGTAGTGCAGCCGGGGCTTGCCGGCCGGTCCGAATCCACCGAGCCACACGCCAAGGGGCTCATCACACCGATCGGGGTCGGCGTCGAGCGACCGCAGGCGTCTCTCGGAGATCAGCTCGCGGAGCGGGCCGAATCGGCCCGCGCGGGCGGCGAGCCACAGCCAGGCGACGCCGACGTCGTGCCGATAGCAGCGCAGATCGATCCGCGGCGATCGGTATCGGCAGTCGACGGCCGCTAGTCCCTTGCGCGTGATCAGGTGGCAGCCCGGCTGGCCCTGGAAGCCGGGTTCCCTACGCAGGAAGCCGGCGGACGCCAGCGCCCGCAGCCGCGCGTTCGCCGCATCCTCCGAGATGCCGAGCAGCGCCTGCGTGTGGGCGGTCAGCACCAGTCGGTGCTCGGCCAAGAACCCGAGCAGTTCGAGATCGCGCTCGGTGATTCGGGTCCCCATGATGATCAGAGGGCGCGGCGGGCAATTTCTCGCCCCCCGGCCCGCCGCCGTTCAGAGACCGGGGTGCGGCAGCGAGCTCGTGTTGACGACCTCGAAATCACGACCGGTCAGGCGGTCGAGCAGATGCAGGGCGTCATTGTTCCAGTGCCTGTTCGGCGCACCGGAGATGTACCAGGGCGATCCGTTGTCGGCGAGGATCATCCCGTACACCTTCAGCGCCTGCGCGACGATGCGGGCCTGGCGGGGTAGACCCGAGATGTTCACCGACGCCTTGAGTCGCACCCGAAGCCCCATCGGCGGGAGGTTGGGCCCACTGCACGTCGACGCCTCGTGCCGGGCCGGGTATACGTACGCCGCCGCCGTGCAGGGGGCCGTGAACCGCAGCGCGTGGTCGATCGAGCCCCGGGCGACCTCGTAGTAGCGCGCGAGGCCGGGCAGGATCGGCAGCCCCGCCGCGTCGGCCGACGTCCACCCTGCGGGCCGCAGGCGGTTTGAGCGGAGGTTGAAGATCGCGCCCGATCCGGCGCGCCACTGCCGGCCGCCATCGACCGGGTACGCCGCGAACAACTCGTAGTCCTTGCACGTGCTGCGATCGACGACGATCACGTGGCGATCGCCGCCCGCGTGCCGACCGCCCTCGATCGGGACGTTGCGCGGGATCGGATAGGGACCCTTGTTCGACTCGCTGGCGTACTGGAAGCTCACGTGCACCCGTCGGGTGCGGTTGGAGACGGCGGCGTACGGGATCCCGATCGGCTCGCCGTCATAGAGACCAGAGCCGAAGTCGGGGTGCACCGGGTCGTCCAGCCCGATGCTGGCGATCAGCTTCGCGGAACCCGCGGCGACCGGCAGCCGGTCGACCCGCTGATTCCACGGGTTGTTGGCCGGGAAGATCGGGCACTTCCGCGCTCCCGGCAGCGGATGCGCCGTACCCAGCGACGGAACGACCGCCAGCGCCGCGCAGGAAAGGATGAACGCGACCCGTCGCATGAGCGCGCGATCATAGGGCGCGCCCGTGCCCCACACGGGCTCCCGGACGAATTGCCGCCTAGGAGACGACGGCGATTCCGGCCGGCTTGACGCTGAACACCGCCTCCGGAGCCTCGCCGATGTAGTCGCCGTCGACCTGGAGCGGCAGCGGGCGCTCATCGAGCGTGCGGACCTGGAGCTCGTGCACGCCGCTGAACGGGCGGACCTTGCGGTGACGGCTGACGTTTGCGCGCTTGGAGAGCGCCCGCCAGATGATCGTCGGGATATCCACCGGCGACGCGCGGGTCAGCACCACGCCGGACAGATCACCGCTGTCGAGCGCCGCGCCATCGCCCATGTGGACGGGGCGGTCGCCGAAGTACGTGTACGGCGCAGCGTTCTGGACGATCGCGGTGACCCCCTTGACGCGCTCGCCCTCGATGTCCGCCTCGAGCCGCAGGGGGTTCAGCAGATAGCGCCGGTTGAACGTCCTGATCCCCGTCCACGTGTAGTACCACTCGCCGAGACGGGCCTTCATCCGCGGGTGGGCGTCTACCCGCTCGACCACGCTCGCGTCCAGGCCAACGCCCGCCGAGAACAGGAAGCAGCGGTCGTTGACGAAGCCGACGTCGACGCGGCGGGGACGCCAGTCGTCCGCGATCTGGAGGAGATGCTCGGTCGCGTCGACGACGTCGATCGGGATCCCGAGCATCCGGCAGTAGACGTTCGTGCGGCCGCCGGGAAGGCAGCTCAGGGGCGTGTCGGTGCCCACGAGCCCGTTCGCGGCCTCGTTCACCGTGCCGTCACCGCCGAACGCCACCACGACGTCGTAGCCGCTCCGTGCCGCCTCCCGCGTGAGCTCGGTCGCGTGATCGCGTGCCTCGGTGTCGATCGCGTCCACGAGATAGCTGGCGCGGAGCGCGTACACCACGAGGTTCTTCAACCGATCCGAGACCGTCGTCGCGTACGGGTTGACGATGATCAGCATCCGCTTCGTCGGAGCGCTCCTGCTGAGCGCCAGGGTCGCCTCCAGGCGCGCGAGCGGGTCGGTCGAGGTTGCCGCCATGACCGAAGTGTGAACACCGCGTTGCCGTGCTCGTTACGCGGCGGGTCCCAGGCGCGCGTTTCTTTGGGTCTGGCCGGGGCCTGGTTATACTTCGGCACACATAGCAGTACGCATCAAGAGGGGTGGAGGGACTGGCCCTATGAAACCCCGGCAACCTCCCGCAAGGGAAAGGTGCCAATTCCATCAGGCTCCAACAACAAGCCTGGGAGATGTGGAAAGGGCGGTTTCCTAGGACCTCCGACCACTGACCCCGGCGGAGGTTTTTTACATATGCCGCCAGAGTCTCTTCGCTGCAAGGAATGCAAGACCACCTACCCGCTGGACGCGCGGTACGTCTGTGAGCGCTGTTTCGGCCCGCTCGAGGTCGTCTACGCCTCGCGCGCGGACACCGATCCCGCCGCGCTGCGTCGCCGCATCCAGGCCGGCCCCCACTCGCTGTGGCGCTACGGCGACTTCCTGCCCGTGCAGTCGCCGCCTCGCGGCGCGCTGCCCGCGGGCTGGACGCCGTTGCTCAGGGCCGAGCGGCTCGCCGAGCAGCTCGGGCTGCGCGAGGTGTGGATCAAGAACGACGCGGCCAACCCGACGCATTCGTTCAAGGATCGCGTCGTGTCGATCGCGCTCGCGCGGGCCCGCGAGCTCGGATTCGAAACGGTCGCGTGCGCCTCGACGGGAAATCTCGCGAACGCGGTCGCCGCTCACGCCGCGGCCGCGGGCCTCGAGTCCTACGTGTTCATCCCCTGGGACCTCGAGGAGCAGAAGGTGCTCGCGACGGGGATCTACGGGACGAACCTCGTCGCCGTGCGGGGCAACTACGACGACGTCAACCGCCTGTGCACCGAGGTCTCGGGAGAGCACGAGTGGGCGTTCGTGAACATCAACATGCGGCCCTACTACGCGGAGGGATCGAAGACGCTCGCGTTCGAGACCGTCGAGCAGCTCGGATGGGAGCTTCCCGACCGGGTGGTCGCGCCGATCGCCTCGGGGTCGCTGTTCACGAAGATCGCGCGCGGCTTCGAGGAGTGGCTCGAGCTCGGCCTCGTCGAGGGCGAACTGCCCACCTTCAACGGCGCGCAGGCGCTCGGGTGCTCGCCGGTGGCGAGCGCGTTCGAGGCGGGTCGCGACTTCTGCCAGCCGGTCAAGCCGGACACGATCGCCAAGTCGCTGGCGATCGGGAACCCGGCCGACGGCCCGTACGCACTCGATCTGGCCCGCCGCAGCGGTGGCGCGATCGACTCGGTTACCGACGATGAGATCCGCGACGGGATCAAGCTCCTGGCGAGGACCACCGGGATCTTCACCGAGACCGCCGGCGGCGTCACCGTCGCGGTTCTGCGCAAGCTCGCCCAGCGCGGCGACATCGATCCGGCCGAGCGGGTCGTCGCCTACATCACCGGTGAGGGGCTGAAGACGCTCGACTGCGCCCGCGGGACGTTCGAGCGCCTCGAGATCGAGCCCACGCTGGAGGCGTTCGAGGGGGCCAGCGGTCGTGTCGGCATCCCCGCTTGATATGACTCCGGGCACGATGCCGGTCAGCGTCAAGATCCCCACCCAGCTCCGTGCCGCGACCGACGGCGAATCGACGGCCGAGGTCGAGGGCGGTACCGTCGGGGAAGTGCTCGACTCGCTGTACGAGCGCTACGGCGAGCTGCGTAGCCGGATCGCCGAAGACGGCGGGCTGCGGCGGTTCGTGAACGTGTACGTCGGTGGGGAGGACATCCGCTTCCTCAACGGCCTCGACACGCCGGTCCGCGACGGCGACGAGGTAACGATCCTGCCGGCGGTCGCCGGCGGCTGATGATGGTGTTCGGGGGCGCGCATGCGCGCCCCCACCGGCGGCGCATGCGCCGCCGGGGCCAGGCCGCATGCGGCCTGGCCTACGTTTCCGGGCCGCTAACGTATCTCCCATCGCCAGGAAGGCGAACTACGAGCGTGTCAGGGTCAGAACGACAGAAGATCGGTCCTCGTCGGCGGGGGGCTATTGCTGCAGCGGTGGCGCTGGTCGCCATCGCGCCGATCATCGTCGGCGTGATCATCACCTCTTCGACGGTCCGAGCCCATGCCGACAGCGGGGTGGCCTTCACCCAGCCACCGGCGAGCGCGCCGAGCCCGCCACCGAAACGGACGGTGCCGGCAGGCAGCGGCTACCTGGTGGCGCTGGTCAAGCACGAGACCACGATGCGGAGCACCCCCGGCGGGGCGAAGCTCGCCAACCTGCCCACGCGGACGCCGTTCGGATCCCCCCAGGCGCTGTGGGTCACCCGCCAGAGTGGTCCGTGGCTCGGGGTCGTCAGCCCGCTCGCCGGCAACGGCCGGATCGGCTGGATCCCGCGGTCCGACGCGACCCTCGGCCGCGTGAGCTGGGAGGTGCGAGTCTCGCTCTCGGCGCGGCGCCTCACGGTCCTCGACAACGGCAAAGCGGTCCAGCACTACACGGTCGCGGTCGGGCGCCCGACCGCGCCGACCCCGACCGGCCGCTTCGCCGTCACCGACCGGCTGCTCACCGGCGACCCCACCGGACCGTACGGCTGCTGCATCCTCGCCCTGTCGGCCGAGTCACCTCACGCGATCCAGGGCTGGAACGGCGGGAACCGGATCGCGATCCACTCCACGCCTGAGACGTCGGCCATCGGCGAGCCGGTGAGCCACGGCTGCGTCCGAGTGACGCTGGCCGACGGGCGCTGGCTGCTGGCGCATATACCGCTGGGCACGCCGACGGTCATCACTGCTTAGCTCGCGGTTCGTTTGCTCGGTGGCGGTCGACTCTCGGCGCCCCTAATTGGCGGCCGGCTCGGTGAACGGCGCTGGGGAAGGGGAGGGGGGCGACCGCCATCGCACCCGCCAAAAAACCTGCACAGCACAACAATCTCGGCTCGAATGGCGAGCCCTGTCGAGATATGCATGAAGAGCATGCGCAATACGACAGGGCTCGGACCTGGCGCCGACGTTGTCGTGTTGCGCAGGTTTCCCGTGACACTCTCGGCACAAAGTCGCCGGTTTGGCTCAGGAACAGCCCAAACTACGGACTCTGGCGAGCCGCAAACAAACCTCACCCGCCCCCTTTTACAAAAGCCGACCGCACCCGAAGACGCCTCGTTTTCACGCCGCCCGCCTGGGTAGCCCACCAGTAGGGGCTAAACAACGAAAGCGAAGGAGATGATGCTGATGGCTAGAGAACTCGATGGCAAGCGAGTGGCGTTCCTGTTCACCGAAGGCGTCGAACAGGTCGAGCTCACCGAGCCGCTCAAGGCGGTGAAAAACGCCGGCGCCGACGTGGATCTGGTCACGCTCGAGCCGGGCGAGGTCCAGATGTTCAACCATCTGGATAAGGGTGACACGATCGAGGCGGGTCATGCGGTCTCGGACGTCGACGTGTCCGATTACGACGGGCTCGTGATCCCGGGAGGGGTGGCGAATCCAGACGCGCTGCGGATGGACGACGACGCCGTGCGCTTCGTTCGCGGCTTCTTCGAACAGGACAAGCCGACGGGGATCATCTGCCATGGCCCGTGGATGCTCGTCGAGGCCGACGTGGCGCACGGTCGGACGGTGACCTCGTGGCCGAGCCTCGAGGCGGACCTGCGCAACGCCGGGGCGAAGTGGGTCGACGAGGAAGTCGTCGTCGACAACGGCCTGGTCACCAGCCGCAAGCCGGATGACCTGGCGGCATTCTGCGCCAAGATCGTCGAGGAGTTCGCCGAGGGCCGCCACGAGCAGCACGTCGGCTCACGCGCCGGCGCGAGCGCGTAGCCACGTCACGCACGCGGGCGCCTCGCACCCCGGTCGGGGCGCCCGCCGTTCAGGCGTCGAGGTTGGCCAGCGCCTTGACGTAGCCCTCGGTGTAGGTCGGGAACTGCGGCATCGTGTCGCGCAGCACTGCGAGGGGGATCTGCGCCTTGATCGCCAGCTCGGCGTAGTGGATCCATTCGCCGGCCAACGGAGCGACTGCCCACGCGCCGATCAGCACCTTGCGCCGGCGGTCGGCAACGACCGCGAGCTCGCCGCGTGGCTGGGTCTCGTACGTCCACGGCCGGGCGATCTGCTCGGGGAGGCGGATATGGGTCGCGACCACTTCGATTCCGGCATCACGCCCCTGCGCCTCCGTCATCCCGACGGCCGCGACCTCGGGGTCGGTGAACACGACGCGCGGCACCGCCGTGTAGTCGGCGCGGGCGCTCTCGCCGTGATGTCGGCGACGGCGATCTGAGCTTGGTACTTGGCCACGTGCGTGAACGGCGCCCCCCCGGTCACGTCCCCGACCGCTCAGATCCCCTCGCCGGCCCGGCACCGCTCGTCGACCTCGATCCCGTTCTGGCCCGGCTCGATCCCGACGCGCCCCAACCCCAGACCTTCCACCCTGGGCGTCCGGCCGGTCGCGACGATCAGCTCCTGCGCCTCGATCGAGTCATCGGCGAGGTGCGCGACCCGGCGCCCATCGCCGTGGCTCACAGACTTGGGCTCCACGCCGAGGCGGACGTCGATCCCCTCCTCACGCAGCGCGTCGGCGAGCAGCTCGCTCACGCGCGGGTCCTCGCGCGCGAGCAGCCGGTCGTGGACCGAGAGCAAGTGGACGTCGGCGCCGAAGCGGCGCAGCAGCTGCCCGATTTCCAAGCCGACCGGTCCGCCGCCCAGCACGATGGCGCTTTCCGGCACCTCCCTGAGTGTCGTGGCCTCACGGTTGGTCCAGTAGCCGGTCTGCTCGAGTCCGCGGATCTCCGGAATCCGCGCTTCGCTGCCGGTGGCGATCACGATCCGCTCGCTGCGGAGGACCTGATCGCCGACCTCGACCTCGCCCAGCCCGCGGAGCCGCCCGCGGCCCCTGAACACGCGCGTCCCCTGCTCCTCATATTCCTCGACCTGTTTGCTGTCGTCGAGGTAGCGGATCATGTAGTCGCGGTAGTCGGCGATCTCGCTCCAGCGCTGGTCGGGCGTCGACGTGCCGGGCGAGCGCCGCGCCTCGGAGCGGACCTCGGGTGGGCGTAGGAGCGTCTTCGACGGGATGCACGCCCAGTAGGCGCACTCGCCGCCGACGAGCTCCCGCTCAACCAGCGCGACCCGCAGACCGCGCTCACCGAGCCTGGACGCGGTCACCTCCCCGCCGGGGCCGGCGCCGACCACGATCACGTCGAACGTGGTGCTGTCGCCGTCGTGGGCCATCGCAGGAATCTGTACCCGAAGCCGCGCCGCGGCGAAACCACCGTGATTTCTCGCGATTGGGCGCGGGTAGCCATCACCTGGAGATGACAGCGACCGTGACTCAGAACCACCAGGCCGGCGACCCGCGTGACGAGACGCAATTCCAGCGACTCGATCGCAACACGAACGAGCTCGTGCAGGAGATGCGCGTCGCCTCCGTCGGCATCCAGGTGCTGCTCGCGTTCCTATTGGTGGTGCCGTTCCAGACCGGGTGGAAGCAGGTCACCTCTTTCGACCGCTACGAGTACTTCGTCACGCTCGTATCGATCGCGGTCGCCGCGGCGCTGTTGATCGCGCCTTCGATCCACCACCGGATTCTGTTCCGAGAACAGGAGAAGGCGTACGTCGTGGATGTCGGGAACACGCTCGTGATCGTCGCCGCCGTGTTCCTGACAGTCGGCTTCACCGGAATCTTCGTGCTGATCTCGCACGTGCTGTTCGGAGGCGTCGCCTCGGCAGTCGCCGGCGGCGTGACGGCGCTGGTGATCAGCCTCCTGTGGTTCGGACTGCCGCTGCGTCACCGCCATCAATCACGAGACAGGAGGTAGCGATGCCGCCCCGTGGCGTCAAGAAGGGAACCAAGCGAGCTCGCCAGTACGAGCACATCAAGGAGAGCCAGCGCGAGCGCGGGACCAGCGAGTCGCGGAGCGAGGAGATCGCGGCGCGCACAGTCAACAAGGACCGCGCGCGCTCGGGAGAGTCGCGCCAGAAGTCGCGGACCTCGACGCAGGACATGTCGTCCTCGCGCCGGGGCGGGCTGCGCTCGGGGACCAACCGCCCGAAGGGCCGCACCCGCGATCAGCTCTACAGCGAGGCGCAGAAGCTAGGGATCGAGGGCCGCTCGCGCATGAACAAGGGCCAGCTCCAGCGCGCCGTCGACCGCCGCAAGTAGCGAGCGCGCTCGGCCCACGGTTCGCGCGTCAGGCGGCGGACCGGCGATAGCCGGTCGTCAGCTCGGAGCCGCGGTGGCGCCACTCCGGCTCGACATCGAACGTGCGCCGGATCCGGCGTTCGCGCAGGTACCTGAGCACCGGTCCGTAGCTGAGGCGGGCGGCGCTGGAGTAGATCCGGCTGGAAGCGTCGGGGTCCATGAACGGCATGTACTTGTCCGGGAAGCCGGGCATCGTGCACGCCATACAGATCCCGCCGACGTTGGGGCAACCGCCGATGCCGTTGACCCAGCCGCGGATAGGAACGTTGCACTTGACGACCGGGCCCTTGCAGCCGAGCTTGACGAGGCAGCGCCCGTCGCCGTGCGTACTCGAAAACTGGCCGTGCTCGGCCAGACCCGCCCGGTTGCAGCTCTCATGCGCGGTGCGGCCGAAGATGCGCTCGGGCCGGCCCTGGTCGTCGAGCTCGATCGGCGGTCCGAAGCCCGCGAGATGGAGGACCACGCGCAGGAGCGTCTCGGTGATGTTGTCGGGCTGGACCGGACAGCCCGGGATGTTCACGATGGGGACCTCCCGTCGCGACGTCCAATCCCAGCCCAGGTAGTCGCGCAGGCCCATCGCGCCCGTCGGGTTGTTGCGCATCCCGGGGATCCCGCCGTAGGCCGCGCACGTGCCGATCGCGACCACGGCGTCGGCCCGTGGGGCCAGGCGATCGATCCACGTGCAACTCGGGATGGGCTCGCGGGTCACGGGGTCGGTTCCGAACGCGGCCCAGTAGCCCTCGCCGTTGATCTCCTCGTTGGGGACTGAGCCCTCGAGCACGAGCACGAAGGGGTCCAGCTTCCCCTCCGCCGCGTCGAACCACGCACGCATGAACTCATCCCCGGTCTCGTACGCGAACACCGGGTTGTAGATGATGATCGGCGGCATCTGGGGGAAGGTTCCGCGGAGCAGGTCCTCGAGGCTGGGATGAGTCGCCGCGGTCATCGCGAACGAGTCGCCGTCGCAGCCGAGGCCACTGGTCAGCCAGAGCACGCTGATCGGGCGATCCGCGGGCCCGCGGGGCGAGCGCTGCCCGTCGTCGGCAATGTTCTCGAGCTCTCGCACGGACTTGCTAGGCGATCCGGCGCGTCTTTCGCGCCCGCGCCTGTCGAGTGCGCGCCGACAGGGCGCTCGGACGCTCGATTAGAGCCTCGAGGTGATCCTCGAGGGTTCCGTGGAGGTGCAGATCGCAAGCACTCCCGGTGACCAGTCCGCTGTGGGCGAGTCGCGCGAGCGCATGCGAAACCGAGGGTCGCTCGGCGGCGACCAGTTGACCGAGCAGGCGGTGTGTGAGCGGGAGCGTGAGGCGGATCCCGCTCGGCTCGACGCGACCCCAGCGCGCCGCCAGATGCCACATCAGCAGCGACAGCCGGACCTCGAGCCGGGGCTGGCAGGAGATCGCTCGCAATGCGTCGGCATCCGCGACCCGTCGGCCCGCCCTGCGCAGCAGCGCCATCCCGATCTGTGGCCACGGGCGCACGCGCTCGGCGAATTCGTGGTCGAGCAGCCCGAATTTGGTGGGCCACAGTGCACGCCACGATTCGCTCGGCTCGACCAGCTGCTCGGCCCGTGGAAACGGCGGTTGGAGGAGGTCGCCGGCGCCGGTCAGCTCGCACGCAGTTCGGTCGCCCACCCGGGTCTCGAACACCAGCAGCCCATCCAGGATCAGCAGCCCCGGCCCGTACCCGACGGCGTCGAACAGTGGGTCGAGATCACACGGCCCGACCTCGGCGCTCAGCACTCTGACGGTCGCGACCTGACGAGCCGCGACGCGCATCCGAATATCGAACTCCTGCGCGAGGTCGTCGTCCGCGTCTAGCAGGTAGGTGTACAGCGAGGCCGATTCGGGCGGTCGGCGAGCAACCTCTGTCGCCGGTGGCCACCGTATCGGTCCGCTCAGGGAGTTCTCAGATCCGGCAGGCATCAACCTCTCTCTGCGTCCTCCGGCCGAGCATTCCGGAGCTCTGACATGGCGAGTCTATGACTTCTACCACCTCAGTTCGCCCTGTAATCCCAGTTACCGCACGACTTAGTAACCATCATTACACCACCGCTCGGGCCCAATGCACAGAGTGGTAGAACGACGGCGTGTGCTTGGCGATCCCCGGTCAAGTGATCGAGATCGTCGACGAGGTCAACAGCCTGGCCAAGGTCGACGTCGCTGGGGTCCGCCGCAACGTCAACGTCGGATTGCTTGACGGTGGCGTCAGGCCGGGTGACTGGGTCTTGATCCACGTCGGCTTCGCGATCTCTCAAGTCGACGAGGAGGAGGCGCGCGCCACGCGCGATCTCCTCGTACGAATGGGAGCGGACTACGAGCAGGAATTGGAGGAGCTGAAGGCCAGCGTCATCGAATGACCTTCGCCCCCGACCCGGCCACCGCTTGTGGCGATCAGCACTGCATCACCTGCGGCGATGACGGGGATCCGATGACCGTGCTGCGGGTGGATGACCCGCGCGGCCTGGCGTTGTGTGGGGGGGAAGATGGCGGGCGGGCGACAGTCGAGATCGCACTGGTAGCGCCCGTCGAGCCGGGCGATCGGCTGCTCGTACACGCGGGAACCGCGATCGCGCGGCTGGAGTCGGCGTGAAGTTCGTCGACGAGTTCCGCGACGCCGAGCTCGGGCGGGCCGTGGCCGGCGAGATCCTGTCCCTCGTGGAGCCGGGTCGCCACTACAAGTTCATGGAGGTGTGCGGCGGCCACACCCATTCGATCTACAAGTACGGCGTCGACGACTTGCTGCCCGCGAACGTCGAGCTCGTCCACGGGCCGGGGTGCCCGGTGTGCGTGATCCCGATGGGGCGGGTCGACGACGGGATCGCCCTCGCCCACGAACAGGACGTGATCTTCACGTGCTTCGGGGACATGATGCGCGTGCCCGGATCGGGCGGAAGCCTGCTCGACGCGAAGGCCGCCGGCGCCGACGTGCGCATGGTGTACTCGCCGCTCGACGCGCTGCGGATCGCCAAGCAGAACCCCGAGCGCGAGGTGGTGTTCTTCGCGATCGGATTCGAGACGACTGCGCCGTCGACGGCGTTGACGATGAAGCGGGCACGCGCCGAGTCGGTGAAGAACTTCTCGTGCATGTGTAGCCACGTCACGATCGTCCCGCCGCTGCGCGCGCTGCTCGAGTCTCCCGATCTCCGCCTCGACGGGTTCATCGGACCGGGTCACGTCTCGACGGTCGTCGGCGCGCGACCGTTCGAGTTCATCCCCGCCGACTACGGCAAGCCGGTGGTGATCGCCGGGTTCGAGCCGCTGGACATCCTTCAGGCGATCGCGATGATCCTGCGCCAGCTCCGCGACGGCGAGTGCGAGGTCGAGAATCAGTACAAACGGGTCGTCCCTTACGAGGGGAACATGCGGGCGCTCGAGGTGATGGGCGAGGTGTTCGAGCTGCGACCCCACTTCGAGTGGCGGGGCCTGGGCTTCATCTCTCACTCCGGCCTGAAGCTCTCGGAGGCGTATGCCGACCTGGACGCCGAGCGGCGGTTCAGCGTGCCGGGCGTGCGGGTCGCAGACCCCAAGGCGTGCCAGTGCGGTGAGGTGCTCAAGGGCGTGATCAAGCCGTGGGAATGCAAGGTCTTCGGCACCGCCTGCACACCCGAGCGGCCGATCGGCACCTGCATGGTCTCCTCCGAAGGCGCATGCGCGGCGTATTACAACTTCGGCCGCTTCGCACGCGAGCGGGAGGTCGTGTGACGGCTGAGCCGACGGTCATCTCCGATCGCGAGCAGAAGATCCTCGGGATCATCGAGACGGCGCGCGGCAAGCGGGCCAAGTTCCGCGATGCCCAGATCACGATGGCCCACGGCGCCGGCGGAAAGGCGACCCAGGGCCTGATCGAGGGCCTGTTCGTACCGGCGTTCGGCTCCGGAGTCCTGGAGGAGATGGCGGACGCGGGGACGGTGGCGCTCGGCAAGACCGAGCTCGTGATGACCACAGACTCGTATGTCGTCAAGCCGCTGCGCTTCCCCGGCGGCTCGATTGGGGAGCTCGCGGTGAACGGCACCGTCAACGACCTGGCCGTGTCCGGCGCCCGGCCGCTCGCGCTATCGCTGTCGCTGATCCTCGAGGAGGGGTTGTCCGCCGATGAGCTCCGCGCCGAGGTCGACGCGATCGCCGCCGCCGCCCGCGCGGCGGGCGTCGAGATCGTCACCGGCGACACGAAGGTCGTCGAACGCGGCCACGCCGACGGGATGTACATCTGCACGACCGGGATCGGGCGCCGTGACGCGCGCGCGTCGCTGTCGCCGGGGAACCTGCGCCCCGGGGACCGAATCCTGCTCTCGGGCCGGGTCGGGGAGCACGGCACGGCGATCATGCTCGCGCGGGGTGAGTTCGAGCTCGACGCCTCGATCGAGTCGGATACGCGCTCGCTGTGGCCGGCGGTGGACGCCGTACTCGATGCCGCCGGTCCGTCGATCCGGTGCATGCGCGACGCGACCAGAGGCGGCGTCGCCTCCGTGCTGAACGAGCTCGCTCGTGCCTCCTCCGTCGCGATGATCGTCCGCGAGGCGGACGTCCCGGTCGACCCCGCCGTGGCGGGCGCCGCCGAGATCCTCGGGATCGACCCGATGTACGTCGCGAACGAGGGCAAGATGGTGGTGTTCGTTGCCGCTGAGGCGGCGGACGCGGCGCTCGGGGCGCTTCGTGGCGTCGAGGGTTGTGAGCAGGCGACCGAGATCGGCGAGGTGCGAACCGAGCCCCCGGGAATGGTGCTGGTACAGACGAGCTTTGGCGGCCGGCGGGTCATGGACCAGCTGGTCGGGGATCCCTTACCGCGGATTTGTTGAGAGGAGACGCGATGGCGACGATGGCTAGCCCCTATGCGAAGCAGAAGGAGACGGAGGCGGTCACCGCGCATGTCCTCTGGATGACGACGGGCCTCAGCTGCGAGGGCGACTCGGTGGCGATGACGTCCGCCACCAACCCGAGCCTCGAGGACATCATTCTCCAAGCCATTCCCGGGATGCCGAAGGTCGTCGTCCACAACCAGGTCGTGGCATACGAGGTCGGGCAGGAGTACGCCCAGGCGTGGTTCGACGCCGAGGAGGGCAAGCTCGATCCGTTCGTGCTCGTGATCGAGGGCTCGCTCGGCAACGAGGAGATCAACGGCGACGGTTACTGGACCGCGTTTGCGGTCAACCCGTCCACGGGCCAGCCGATCACGATGAACGAGTGGCTCGACCGGCTCGCGCCCAAGGCCGCGGCGGTGGTCGCCGTCGGGACGTGCGCCACGTACGGCGGGATCCCGGCGATGAAGAACAACCCCACCGGGGCGATGGGCGTTCCCGACTACCTCGGCTGGGGCTGGAAGTCGAAGGCCGGGCTGCCGATCGTCTGCATCCCGGGCTGTCCCGCGCAGCCGGACAACATGACCGAGACGCTCCTGTATCTCGCGCTCCATCTCGCCGGACTCGCACCCGCCCCGGAGCTCGACGAGGCGCTGCGACCGAAATGGCTGTTCGGGCGGACCGTGCGCGAGAGCTGCAACCGCGCCGGGTTCGCGGAGCAGGGCGATTTTGCGACGGAATACGGCTCCGATCACCGCTGCCTGGTCAAGCTCGGCTGCAGGGGGCCGGTCGTCAAGTGCAACGTGCCGGTCCGCGGCTGGGTCAACGGTGTCGGCGGCTGCCCCAACGTCGGCGGCATCTGCATGGCGTGCACGATGCCCGGCTTCCCCGACAAGTACATGCCGTTCATGGACGAGGACAAGTGGGGCTCGGCCGCCCAGAACATCATCCAGTTCTCGTACGGACCGATCGTTCGCTACATGCGCCAGCGCCACATCAAGAACAAGTACGACAAGGAGCCGGAGTGGCGGCGGCCCGGCAAGCAACTGCTGTCCGGCTACGTCAAGCGGTGGTGACGCGACCGTCGTTGCAGGCCGGACTTCCAACCGTTTTCACGCACAAGGCAGATTGAGGAGACGCGCAGATGGCGACAGAGACTCCCTCGCAGCAGAAGGTCGTGGTCAAGGAGATGTCGTGGGATCCGATCACACGGATCGTCGGCAGCCTGGGGATCCACACCGAGATCGACTTCTCCAACCAGCAGGTGCTCAAGTGCTACAGCACCTCGATGATCTTCCGCGGCTTCGACATCTTCATGAAGGGGATCGATCCGCGGGATGCCCACTTCATCACGAGCCGGATCTGCGGCATCTGCGGGGATAACCACTGCACGTGCTCGTGCCTGAACCAGAACATGGCCTACGGCGTCAAGCCGCCGGCGCTCGGCGACCTGGCCTTCAACCTGGCCGAGACCGCCGACTACATCTTCGACCACGCGATCTTCAACGACTGCATGGCGAACGTGGATTTCTGCGAGCAGATGGTCAAGGAGACCAACCCCTCGCTGCTCGCCAAGGCCGAAAGCACTCCCGCTCCCGGCCAGGACATCCACGGGTACAAGACGATCGCGGACATCATGCGCGCGCTCAACCCCTTCACGGGGGAGTTCTATCTCGAGACGCTTCACGTCGCGCGGTACACGCGTGAGATGTACTGCCTGTTCGGCGGCCGCCACACCCACCCCTCGACGATCATGCCCGGCGGTTGCTCGGCGGACATCACCCACCAGACGTGCACCGACTACTACGTGCGTCTGATGCGCTATTTCGACTACGTCAAGCGCAGCGTCCCGATGCACGACGACCTGTACGACTTCTTCCTGCAGGAATTGCCGGGCTACGACATGGTCGGTTTCCGCGAGACGAACCTCGTCAACTGGGGCTCCTTCGACGATCCCGACTACGTCGACTACGACTACCGCCACATGACCGAGTGGGGGCGCAAGCGCTACATCACGCCGGGCGTGGCGATCGGCGGCGAGCTGATCTCGACCGACCTGGTCGAGATCAACCTGATGATCCGGATCCTCCTCGGCTCCTCGTACTTCGACTCGTGGGAGAGCGAGCCGACGTTCGTCACGCACGACCCGCTCGGCAACCCGGTCGACAAGAACCATCCCTGGAACAAGGTGACGCTGCCGCGTCCCCAGAAGCGCGACTTCACCGACAAGTACACGTGGGTCGTCTCGCCGCGGATCTACGACAAGCGCACCGACACGCACGTCTGCTGCGACACCGGGGGCGGGCCGTTCGCGCGTCAGTGGTGCACGGCGAAGGCCGGCCTCGTCGACTTCGGCTACGCGAAGGCGACCGGGGACTCGATCCAGATGGTCCTGCCTCGCTCTCCGAACCTGCCCGAGATGGAGCTCGAGTGGAAGGTGCCGGAGAAGTCCAACGCGATCGAGCGCGACCGGGCCCGCACCTACCACCAGGCCTACAGCGCGTTGATCTCGCTGCACTGCCTCGAGCGGGCGATGAAGGAGGTCCAGGCCGGCCGCACGAAGAGCTGGAACAACTTCAAGGTTCCGGACAGCGCCGTGAGCTGCGGATTCCACGAGGCCGCCCGCGGCGTGCTCTCGCATCACATGGTGATTCAAGAGGGCAAGATCGCCAACTACCAGCCCTATCCGCCGACCCCGTGGAACGCGAGCCCGAGAGACGTCTACGGCACTCCCGGACCCTACGAGGACGCCGTGCAGAACACGCCGATCTTCGAGGAGAACGGACCCGAGAACTTCAAGGGCGTGGACATCATGCGAGCGGTACGCTCGTTTGACCCGTGCCTGCCATGCGGGGTCCACATGTACACCGGTGGCGGCAAGGTCAAGAAGGTGATGCACACGCCCACCGCGCTGGCTTAGCCATGGAAACGGCCCCCACCGTCCCGGCGGAGGACCGGCCCGAGGAGCTCCTGGAGCGGGTGCAGGAGCTCCAGGACCGGCTCGATTCCGTCGGCGACCCGGCGTCCCGGAAGATCGCCGAGGAGCTCGTGTCCGCCGTGGTGCAGATGTACGGCGCCGGCCTCGAACGGATCCTCGAGCGGATGCTCGCCGCGGGCGAGACCGGCGAGCGGATCGCGGTCGGGCTCACCGACGATCAGTTCCTGGGCACGTTGCTGCTGATCCACGACCTGCACCCAGTGCCGCTCGAGGCTCGGGTGCAGGAGGCGCTCGATTCGGTGAGGCCGTACATGGAGTCGCACGGCGGCAACGTCGAGCTGCTGTCGCTCGACCACGGGATTGCCCGGATTCACCTGCGCGGCAGCTGCTCCGACTGTTCGGCCTCGGCTATGACACTGGAGCTCGCGATCAAGCAGGCGCTCGAGCAGGCGGCTCCCGACCTCGAGGGGCTCGAGGTCGAAGGCGTCGCTCGCCAGGCGATGGATGGGACCGGGCTGCCGATGGTGACGGGATCGGCGCCGCCCACCGGGATGGAGCTCCCCGTGGTGATGGCCGCGCCGCCGGCGCCACCGTCGTGGTTCGATCTCGAGTCCGTCGGCGAGCTGGCTGACGGCTCCATCGTTCCGGTCGCGGTCGCCGGCAACGCGCTGATGATCGCCAACGTGGACGGGACGTTGCTCGCCTACCGCGACACGTGCGCCGGTTGTGGCGCGCCGCTCCACGACGGGGACCTCCGATCCGGGGCGCTCTCGTGTCGGCGCTGCGAGCGCTCGTTCTTCCTTCCGCGCGCCGGGCGCTCGATGGACGACGAGGGGCTGCAGCTCGAGCCGATCCCGTTGCTGCGTGAGCGCGACCGAGTGAAGGTGGCGCTTGCCGCATGAGCGCCAACGGGGCTGGGCGCCGGCTGGCGGCGGACGCGCTCGCGGCGCGCAAGCGGGCACAGGTCGTGTCCGGTCTGCGAACGATGGCGCGCACGCCGACGGCACGTGCCGCGTCGCCGGAGGAGGCGGCCGCTCCGGCTGAGTCCTGCGACTTGTGCGGGATCGCGATCCCGGAGGACCACCGTCACCTCCTGCACCTGGTCGAGCGGCGGATCGTGTGCACGTGCGAGGCGTGCTGGGGGATGCGCTCGGGTGAGGGCGACTACCGCCCCACCGGGCAGCGGACGCTGTGGCTGGCGGAGCTGGACGTTCCGGATGACCTGTGGGCGACCTTCCAGATCCCGATCGGCCTCGCGTTCTTCATGCAGTCGACGGTCACCGCGTGCGTGGTCGCGATGTACCCGAGCCCCGCGGGCGCGACCGAATCTGAGCTGCACTTCGAGTCGTGGAGCAGGATGCTCGAGCTGAACCCCATCCTGGCGCGGATGGAGCCGGACATCGAGGGCCTGATCGTCAACCGCCTCGTCGAGCCTCCCGCGTATGTGATCGCGCCGATCGACCGCTGCTACGCGCTGACCGGGACGGTGAAGGCGAGCTGGGAGGGCATCTCGGGCGGGAGCGGGGTCGAGGCCGCGGTCGCCCGCTTCTTCGAAGGTCTGCGGGCCGAGGCGGTTCCGGCTTGAGCGTGCACGCGGCCGACCCTCAGCAGCCAGGTCCGTTCGCTCCAGATCCGGAGTTCGCGGTCATCGGCGCCCGGTCGGTCCGCTATGCCGCCTCGCCGATGCTCACCCTCGACCTCCAGATCACAGAGCCGAGCGGACGCCAGATCTACATGATCGCGCTGACGATCCAGCTGATGATCGAACCCGCGCGACGCAGGTATGACGACGCCACGCGAGAGCGGCTGTTCGAGCTGTTCGGGGCCCCAGAGCGCTGGGCGGTGACGACGCGGAGCCTGGTCTGGTCGCAGCTGGACGTCGTCGTACCCGCGTTCACGGGGATGACCACCGTTGGGGTCCCGATCGCGTGCACCTACGACATGGAGCTCGCCGCCGCGAAGTACCTGCACTCGCTCCCGGAGGGCGAGGCGCCGCTGGCGCTCCACTTCAACGGGATGATCTACTACCCGGGCGAGGACGGCGCCCTGCAGATGGTGCTGGTCCCGTGGACGAAGTCGATCGACTTCCGGATGCCGGTATCGGTCTGGAAGGAGACGATCGACCACTACTACCCGAACACGACGTGGCTGCCGGTTCGCAACGAGACGCTCGAGGCCCTGCAGCGTGAAAAGCTCTGTCGGGGCCTGGCCACGCTCGACGCCTGCGTGTCCGATCTCCTCGACGAGGCGGACCGTGACTGACCATCTCGAGGCGCTCGTCGACTCGCTCCTGTTCGAGGGATACGCGCTCTACCCGTACACGCCCGGAGCCGTGAAGAACGCCACCCCGACCCCGTTCGGGATCGTCTATCCGCCCGTGTACGCGTCGACGCTCCCGAGCACGTTCGACCACCTCGAGCTGCGCTGCGTGCTCGAGTCGCCGCCCGACGCGATCCTCCGCGGCGAAGTTCGGTTCCTGATCCCCGCCGGGGAGCGCCACGAGGCCACTGCCGCGCGGATCGACCTGCCAGGCGCGATGGTGGGCACGCTCGGCGCGGTCCCGGCCCGGAAGGAGGTCAGGGTGCTGGGCGAGGTGGGCGCCCCGCTCGTCGTGGGCTTGGTGCTCGCTACGGCTCGGCTCGACGACGGCAGCTACGAGGTGGCGCTCAGGATCGAGAACCGCACGCTCGTCCGCAGCGGCCTGGACCGCGCCGGAGCCCTCGCCCGCTCGCTGATCTCGACCCACCCGATCCTCCACGTCACCGGGGGGAGGTTCATCTCCCCGCTCGAGCATCACTGCCAGAGCGTCAACACCTTCCCGGTGCTCGCGAGCGACGACGATGACGTCGTCGTGGGCGCCACGATCGTGCTCCCCGATCACCCTCGGATCGCGCCGGAGAGTCGCGGCTCGCTGTTCGACGGGACGGAGATCGAGGAGGCGCTGCTGCTGCACGTCCAGGCGTTGAGCGACGCCGAGCGCGCGCAGATCGAGAGTCAGGATCCGACCGTGCGGGAGATGATCGCGCGCGCCGCCGCAGCCACGCCCGAGGAGATCGTCGCTTTGCACGGCCGGGTGACGCTGCGCGATCCCGTGTCCGACGAGCCGCCGACCGAGCCGCCCGGCCTGCCCGACCCCCGCGCCGGCGAGGAGCAGGTCGACGTCGGCTCGAAGACGTTCCGACGAGGCGGCAAGGTCGTGATCACCCCGGGTCCGGACGCGGACTTCCACGCTCGAATGCTGGACGGACGCGCCGCGACGATCGAGCGGATCTTCACCGACTACGACGGCAGGACCCATCTGGGGTTGACGATCGACGACGACCCGGGACAGGAGCTGATGCGCGACACGGGCCGTTACCTGTATTTCTTTGCCCACGAGGTCGAGGTGATCGATACATGAGCTCAGAGTCGCTGCGCAGCATCCTCGTCGCCGGCGTCGGGAATGCGTGGTTGCGGGACGACGGGTTCGGCGGCGAAGTGGCGCGCCGTCTCGCCGAGCGCGAGCTCCCGCCCGGCGTCTCGGTGATGGATGCCGGGACCGGAGGGTTGGATCTCGCCTACGAGGTGATGCGCGGATACGACGCGCTGGTGATCCTCGACGTCAGCCGCCAGGGCGGAGAGCCCGGGACGCTGTACGTGATGGAACCCGACGAGGACTCCGTGCAGGGGGCGATCGAGGACGGCGAGACGATCAATCCTCACGGCATGGACCCTCAGACCGTGCTGCGGTTCGTGAAGTCGATCGGAGCGTGGCCGGGGAGGGTGATCGTGATCGCGTGCGAACCTGCGGACGTCGAGGAGATGGGGTGGGGGCTCTCCGACGAGGTCCGCGACGCCGTCGATCGCGCGGTGGATCTCGTCGTCGAGACGGTCGCCGGGCTCCGCGCCGAGCCGGTGGCCGAATAGCGCGATGCACGAGCTCTCGCTCTCCAGTGCGGTCGTGGCCACCACGGTCAAGCACGCGGACGGGCGGCGCGTGTCGGTGATCAACCTCCGGATCGGGCGGCTGCGCCAGGTCGTTCCCGAGACGCTCCAGTTCTATTTTGGGTTCGTCTCGCGCGAGACGGTCTGCGAGGGAGCGCGGCTCGAGCTGGAGGTGATCGACGCCCGGCTGCGTTGCCGTCCGTGCGGGACGGAGTGGGCGATCGAGATCCCGGCGTTCCGCTGTCCCACGTGTGGTGGGAGCGAGGTCGAGGTCGCCAGCGGAGACGAATTCGAAGTTGAATCGATCGAGGTCGAGGAGGCCGAATGCATCGCACAAAGGTGAGGGTCGTCGAGGACGCGCTCGACGCGAACAACACGATCGCGACCGCCAACCGTGCCGACTTCGACCGGGCGGGGGTGGCGGTCATCAACTTCATGAGCGCCCCCGGCGCGGGCAAGACGAGCCTGCTCGAGCGCGTCGTCCACGATCTCCCCGGCGTGCGCGTCGGCGTGCTCGAGGGCGACGTCCAGGGTTCGCTCGACGCCGACCGTCTGGCCAGCCTGCACGTGCCGGTGACCCAGCTCAACACCGACCCGAGTTTCGGTGGCGAGTGTCACCTCGACGCCAACATGGTTCGCTCGGCCGTCCCGTCGCTCCCCCTCGACGAGATCGATCTGCTGATCATCGAGAACGTCGGCAACCTCGTCTGTCCCGCTGAGTTCCGGGTCGGCGAAGACGCGCGGGTGATGGTCTGCTCGGTTACGGAGGGGGAGGACAAGCCGCTCAAGTACCCGCTGATGTTCCGCACCTGCGAGCTCGTGCTGATCAACAAGGTCGACCTGCTACCGCACCTCGATTTCGATCTCGATCGCCTGCTCTACAACATCGACCAGGTTCACCCCGACGTGGAGAGGCTGGTCGTGAGCGCTCGCACCGGCGAGGGCATCGAAGCGTGGCGGGACTGGCTCGTGGGGATCGCCTCACGCGAGGAGATACCTGCGTGAGCCAATCGGCGCTCGCCGCCGACGCCGCCCGAAAGCTGGCGGCCCTGCTGTCAGCGCGAACCGAGGCGAACAGGAGCTTCTTCGACGCTGAGGCCGAAAGACTGGCCCGCCTGTGCCACCTCATGGCCGAGCGGTTCGCCCGCGGCGGGCGGCTGATCGCCGTCGCGTGCTCGCCGACGGCGCGCTCGGACGCTCGCCACGTCGCCGTCGAGTTCGTGCATCCGGTGATCGTCGGCAAGCGCGCGCTTCCGGCGCTCGGACTCACCGGCGAGGGCGCCGAGCTGGCGTCTGAGCTCGAGCTGCTCGCCAGGCAGGACGACATCGTGATCGCTTTCGGGACTGAGGAGGACGGGGGTCAGGTAGCGCGGGCGCTCGGCGTGGCGGGCGCCCGCGGCTGCCTCACGATCGCGTTCTCGACGGCCGGGGCCGACCACGAATTCGAGCCGCCGACGAGCGATCCGTTCATCCGCCAGGAGCTCGTCGAGACGCTCTATCACGTCCTCTGGGAGCTGGTCCACGTGTTCTTCGAGCACCGCGGACTGCTCTCGGGCCGCGACGCGCGCCGCGTTCACGACGCCGGCGCCTCGAGCTTCCTCTACCCGTTCCTCGCGGAGCAGGAGAGCGAGCTCGAGCCGGTCGTCGATGACGTTCGCCGCTCGGTGCTGATGAAGGCGGAGGAGATCGGTGCTCTGAGAGGGCAGACCCTGACCGACAACCATGAGGCGTTGCTGGACGCCGCGCGCACGCTTCGGGCGAGCTTCGAGCGTGGCGGCAAGATGCTGGCGCTCGGGAACGGTGGCTCCGCGACCGACGCGATGGACGCCGTGGCGGACTTCTCCGCGCCCGGCCCGCGCCGGCGACCGCGTCCCGCCATCGATCTGAGCGCCGATCCGGCGATCCTGACGGCGATCGCCAACGACATCGGCACCGAGGCGATCTTCTCTCGCCAGGTGATCGCCTACGGCTCGCCAGGCGACGTGGTGCTCGCGCTGTCGACGTCCGGCAACTCGGCGAACGTGATCCACGCGCTCGGCGAGGCGCGCCGGCGCGAGCTCGCGACCGTCGCGATGGTCGGCTACGACGGCGGCCGCGTCGCGGCCGAGGCGCTGGCGGACCACGTGATCATCACCCGGTCCGAGCACATCCCCCGGATCCAGGAGGCGCAGGCGAGCGCCTACCACGCGCTCCGAGAGCTCGTGGGGTGAACGTGGGAGTCCCGGTCTCCTCGCCCCCTGACCGCCGGCGGGCTCGGGTCAGGGTCACGGGGACGGTCCAGGGAGTCGGCTTCCGCCCGTACGTCTACCGGCTCGCGGGCGATCTGGGCTTGAGCGGCTTCGTGCTCAACGATGCCCGGGGGGTGCTTGTCGAGGTCGAGGGCCGGGGGGCCGCCGTCGGCGAGTTCCTGGCGCGGCTGGGGGTCGAGGCTCCACCGCTGGCCGTGCTCGAACGGGTCTCGGTCGAGGACGTCGATCCGGCCGGCGGCGATCGCTTTGAGATCCGGGCCAGCCCTCGGGGCGAGGAGGCCGACGCGCCGGTGACGGCCGACACCGCCACCTGCGCGGACTGCCTGCGGGAGCTGCTCGACCCCGCGGACCGGCGCTACCGCTATCCGTTCATCAACTGCACAAACTGCGGACCGAGGTTCACGATCGTCCGGGGCGTCCCATACGACCGGCCTTACACGACGATGGCCGGATTCCAGATGTGCTCGCGTTGCCGCCGCGAGTATGAAGACCCGCGCGACCGGCGCTTCCACGCCCAGCCGAACGCGTGCTCCGAGTGCGGGCCGACGGTGGCGCTGATCGACCGCGACGGCTCACCGGTTGGTGCGGAGGGAGCTCGCGATCTCGTCGAGCGCGCCGGATGGGCGCTGCGCGATGGCGCGATCCTCGCGGTCAAGGGCATCGGCGGCTTCCATCTCGCCTGCCGCGCCGACGATGAGCACGCCGTGGGCGCGCTGCGGGCGCGCAAGCATCGCGAGGACAAGCCGTTCGCGCTGATGGTGCGGTCGGTCGAGGACGCTCGCGGCCTGGTCAGCCTCGGCGAAGCCGAGGTTTCGCTGCTCCGCTCGCCACAGCGCCCGATCGTGCTCGCTCCTCGCCTGCCCGGCGGGCCCGTGGGGGATTCGGTGGCTCCGGGCGCCGGCGAGCTCGGTCTGATGCTGCCGTACTCGCCGCTTCACCATCTGCTGCTCGCCGACGCGGGCACGACGCTCGTGATGACGAGCGGCAACGTGTCCGACGAGCCGATCGCGTACGAGGACGAGGATGCAATTCGGCGGCTGTCGGGGCTGGCCGACCTCTTGCTTTTGCACGACCGTCCGATCGAGACGCGGACCGACGACTCGGTCGTGCGCCCCGTCGTGGTCGCTGGTTCTCAGCGCGCCACGTTCCTGCGCCGCTCTCGGGGGTATGTGCCCGCCAGCCTCACCCTCCGTGGCGGGACCGAGCGGCCGCTCCTCGCCTGCGGCGCCGAGCTCAAGAACACCTTCTGCCTGGCGAAGGGGGAGCGCGCCTGGGTCAGCCACCACATCGGCGATCTGGAGAACTACGAGACGCTGCGCTCGTTCACGGTGGGGATCGAGCACTTCGAGCAGCTGTTCGCGGTGCGGCCGGTGGCGGTGGCCCACGACCTCCACCCGGAGTACCTGTCCACGAAGTACGCGCTCGAGCGCGACGACCTCGAGCCGATCGCCGTCCAGCACCACCACGCCCATCTCGCGGCGTGCCTCGCCGAGCACGGGCTCGAGGGCCCGGCGATCGGCGTGATCTTCGACGGGACGGGCTACGGGACCGACGGAACCGTGTGGGGGGGAGAGTTGCTGTGCGGCGGACTCTCGGATTTCCGCCGGGTCGGGAGGTTGCTGCCCGTCCGCCTGCCGGGGGGCGAGCGCGCGATCCGCCAGCCGTGGCGGATGGCGTGCGCATGGCTGTATGCCTGTGGCGGAGTCCGGCCGGAGCCTCCGCCGACCCTGGCAGAGCAGGTCTCGGTTTCCGCCTGGCGGCAGGTCTGCGGGTTGGTCGAGACTGGCGTGGCCTCGCCGCACACGAGCAGCATGGGCAGGCTGTTCGATGCGGTGGCGGCGCTGTGCGGCATCCGCGCCGTCGTCAACTACGAGGGCCAGGCGGCGATCGAGCTCGAGCGCGCGTGCGACCCGGGGGAGAGGGGGCGCTACGAGGTGGCGTTGGGCGAGGACGAGGACGGAGCGCTCGTGCTTGACCCGCGCGAGATGATCCGCGGAATCGCCGCCGAGGTCGCCTCCGGAACGCCGGCGGGGGCGATCGCGAGCCGGTTTCACGCCACGATCGCCAGCGTGGCGATCGAGGCCTCCGTTCGGGCGGCGTCCGAGCGGTCGACCGAGCTCGTGGTCCTGTCGGGCGGGGTCTTCCAGAACCGCCGATTGCTGGCGGCGGTGGCCGACGGCCTCGCCGCGGCGGGGCTGCGCGTGCTGGTACCCGAGAAGCTGCCGGCGAACGACGGCGGGATCTCCTACGGCCAGGCGGCGGTCGCCGCTAGGCTGCTCTCGTCCCGGCCATGAACGACTCGGAGAAGCAGCTCGCGCAGATCCTCGCCCAGCAGGTCTACAGCGGCACCGCCAACGTGCCGTTCGGCGAGATGACCCTCAGTCAGATCAAGGAGCGCGCCGACGAGCTGGGGTCAGCCGTCGGCTGGGGACCTACCGCGCGCGTCGCCGGCGTCGCCACCGCGTGGCGCGAGCTCGCGATGACGATGGAGCG
Source organism: uncultured Solirubrobacterales bacterium (assembly GCA_963810015.1). Taxonomy (GTDB): domain Bacteria; phylum Actinomycetota; class Thermoleophilia; order Solirubrobacterales; family Solirubrobacteraceae; genus Palsa-465. The sequence continues at coordinate 469,833 of CAWEMC010000013.1, read as the reverse complement.
CGGTGGCGCGGGCAAGGTGGCGGATCTGGATCCGGACGTGGTGATGGCATTTGGGCCGAGGCTGTGGGTGGTGCCGCCAGGCGGGAGCCTGCTGCCCGGGGCATAGGGCAGGGGGCTCTGCCTCTAGGGCCATCGCGGGTAGCGCTGCGTATCGCCGGGGTGCGGGCCGAATGCTGCATAACGCGACAACCTTGGCGCCCGCGTCGAGCCCTGTCGTATTACGCATGCTCCTCATGCATAACTCGACAGGCCTCGCCATCTGGGCCGGGATTGTCGTGCTATGCAGGTTTTTTGGACGGTGTGATGGCGCCCGCTCCCGTCCCCTCCCCAGCGCCGTTTCCCGGATTGCCCGCCAATCGGGGCTGCGGGCGGGCGGTCGGCTCAGTAAACGGCGGCAGGGAAGGAGGGTGGGTGATGGCTTCGGCGGTGGCCAGAGCCCCTGGTCCACCCGCTCCTAGGCCCAAACCCGCGACTTTGTGGCGAGAGTGTCACGGGAAACCTGCATAGCACGACAACCTCGGCGCCAGACCCGAGCCCTGTCGTACTACGCATGCTCTTCATGCATAGCTCGACAGGCCTCGCCATTCCGGCCGAGATTGTCGTGCTATGCAGGTTCCGGACGGGTGCGATCGCGCCTGCTCCCTCTCCTTCCCAGCGCCGTTTACCGAGCCGCCCGCCAATCAGGGGCGCTGAGAGTCGACCGACGTCACCCGCCTGGCGCCCCGAACGTCGACCGCAGCGACCGGGCGAACCGCCGCGCGCGGTCGGTCCCGCGCCGGCCGGCCCACGGGTGCGGGCCCTTCGCCCACGGGTGCCAGCCCAGGTTGCCGTAGTGCTCGCGCAGCAGCGCCTTGAGCTCGCCGCGATGCTCTCCGCACGCGTAGCGGTGCGGACCGTAGACGCCGCGGCCGTGCCAGGTCAGCCACCGACCCGGATCGGCGTCCACGTACTCGCCGTGGCGGAGGTCGAGCAGCTGGCGCTCGAGCGAGACCTGCGTCTCCGGGTCGGGGTGGGCGCCGCAGATCTCGCACGTGAAGACGACCTTGACCGGCATCACGCCATTCCCGCCGCGCGACCCTGCGCACACTGGGGGCACGTGCCGACGATCGCGAAATGGGTGAACCGCGCCTCGTAGCCGAACAGCTCGCCGATCGTGTCGCGGACCGGATCGAGCCGCTCGGGCTCGAGCGCTTGCACCTCGCGGCACTGCTCGCAGAACAGGTATTCCCGCTCCCCGCTTCCGACGAGCACGTACAGCCCCGGACCGTGGCCGAAGTGGACGTGGCGGACGAGGCCGTGGCGTTCGAGCGTCTCGAGGTTGCGGTACGTCGACGCCAGGTCGAGCTCGGACGCGGAGGCGATCCGCTCGGCGGACAGCGGGGCATCCGCCGCGAACAGCGCCTCGAGCACGAGGCGGCGGGCGCTCGACAGGCGCAGGCCCCGCGCGCGCAGTGCGCTCACCGCCTGCTCGAGGTTCGCGAAGGCGAGCGGCCGGGCGTCGGGGGCGACGGTCATCGGGTCAATCGGTCAGGTGGGCGTCCCACCGTTCCTCGATTCGCCCGAAGCGCCAGATCGCCAGCGCGATCACCCACGTGGCGATGAACATGCCGACGATTATGAACCCAAGCGTGTTGATGTCGATGTTCTCGAGCCATCCCCAGAACGACCCCTGGGCGTTCAGTTTTTCGGCGAGCAGGCCGCCGATCTCGATCGTCCCGATCACGAGCGCCACCGCCACCGACAGCCCCGTGATCGTCAGGTTGTAGAACACCTTCCGCACGGGCTTCGAGAACGCCCAGCCGTAGGCGAAGTTCATGAACGATCCGTCGATCGTGTCGAGCAGCGACATCCCGGCGGCGAACAGAATTGGCAGGCACAGGATCGCGTAGAAAGGCAAACCGGCCCCGGCGGCGCCGGCGGCGAGGAACAGCAGCGCGACCTCGGACGCCGTGTCGAAGCCGAGTCCGAACAGCACGCCGATCGGGTACATCTGCCAGGGCTTGGTGATCGCCCGCGAGAAGCGACCGAACACGCGGTTCATCAGACCCCTGGAGTTCAGGTGGTGCTCCAGTTGCCGCTCGTCGTAGCGCCCCGCCCGCATATCCAGAAAGACCCGGACGATTCCCCACAGGATCACGACGTTGAGCGCGGCGATCGCGTACAGGAACGTCCCGGAGACACCGGTACCGACCCAGCTGGTCAGGCCGTGGAGCGTCGACCCACCATCGGTGACCTGGCCGCCGAGCGCCCTGATCCCGATCGCGAATAGGAACGCGAGCGCGAACACGATGGTGGAGTGGCCGAGCGAGAAGAAGAAGCCGACGCTCATCGGCCGTCGGCCCTCTGCCATCAGCTTGCGGGTCGTGTTGTCGATCGCCGAGATATGGTCGGCGTCGAAGGCGTGGCGGAGGCCCAGGGTGTAGGCGGTGATCCCGGTGCCGACCGCGAACGCTCCTGAGGCTCCGAGGCGGTAGTGATGGGGCGCCACCACGGCGATCAGGAGGAAGAACCCGACCACGTGCAGTCCGAGGACGACCGCCGCCATGATCGCCACCGTCCGCCACTGGCCCGCGTCCAGCGACTCCCTGACGCGCCGCGAGCGAGCGACGATCCCGGTTGCTTGCGCCACGGCAGACGACGCTATGTCGACGGGGTCGCTATTGCAAGGTAATCGCGATTACTGGGTGCTCGCGATTACGAGATGTCCGGCGATTACAGCTCCGGCGGGTCAGGGTGGATGAGCTGGCGAGAGCCAGCCGGCGCCACCTCAGCGCAGATCCGTCTCGTCGAGCTTCTCCAACAGCTCCTTGACCGACTCGAACAGCGCCGCGGCACCCGCCTCCTGGAGCTCGTCGGCGCCGAAGCCGCCGGTGCGGACGGCGATCGTCGGCACGCCGGCCTTCTTGGCCGCCTCGATGTCCCAGGGGGTGTCCCCGATCATCACCGCGTCGCCGGCCTCGCCGTCCACCCGCTGCAACGCGGCCTGAACGAGATCCGGCGCGGGCTTGGTGCTCTCCACGTCGGCCGAGCTCGTCCAGCTGTCCGCTAACCCGCGCGCAGCGAGCAGGTCGAGGTAGTGATCGACCTCGTCCTGCTTTGCAGAGCTGGCCAGCACGACGGCGTGGCCCCGCCGCTTGACCTCCTCGAGCAACTCGCGCGACCCGTCCATCGGCGCGACCTCGTCGATTAGCTCCATGTACAGCGTCTTCTCAGCCAAGCGGACCTCGTCACCCTTCTCCTGCTCGAATCGCTCGCTGGTCAGGGCCCCCACCAGCTGATCGCCGCCCATGCCGATGTGCCGGTGGATCCTCCACAGCGGAAGCACGATGCCGTGCTGGCGAAACGCCCTATACCACGCGACGGCGTGGTGGTAGTTGGTGTCGACCAGGGTGCCGTCGATGTCGAGGATCGCGATGGCCATGTCTATTCGTGTTACCCGGCAGTCGCATTTCGACGCAACCGGTAGCTCCGGCGCGCAACCGGGTATCCGACCTGTATGAGCGAACGAGATCCGGATCAGGTGGCCGACGAGCTCGAGCGTGAGGCGGACAAGCTCGAGAAGCACAGCGAGGAACTCGACGAAAGGGCGCGCGAGGTCCGGCAGGACTGGGAACGCAGACGTGCCGATCCGTCAGTGCCTGGAGCCGTCCCTCCCGGCTCCGAAGACCGCCCAGGCGGTCACGGTGCAGACACGAAGTCGGAGTGATCTGGCCGTCGCAGGACTAGTATTGGTTGGCTCTGTACAACTCTGAGCTGATGAGAGGAGGTGATGGATGCCACCGCGACGCAGTCGGCTGACGGAGCCACTCGTCCGCGAGAACGGGACGCTTCGCCCGGCGAGTTGGGACGAAGCGCTCGACTACGCGGCTGAGGGGCTCGCTCGCGCCCGTTCCCAGGACGCGACGCGCTCGTTTGGGATGTTCAGCTGCTCCAAGGCGTCGAACGAGGTCAACTTCTTAGCTCAGAAGTTCACCCGTTCGGTCATGGGGTCGAGCAACATCGACTCGTGCAACCGCACTTGACACGCTCCTAGCGTCGTCGGTCTGGCGACGGTGTTTGGTGCGGGCGGCGGGACGTCGTCCTATAAAGAGGTCGAGGAGACGGATCTGCTGATCCTGTGGGGATCGAACGCCCGAGAGACGCATCCGATCTTCTTCCACCACGTCCTCAAGGCCGTGCATCGAGGTGCGCGGCTGTTCGTCGTCGATCCACGGCGTACGGGCTCGGCCCAGTGGGCCGACACATGGCTGGGACTGGACGTCGGGACCGACATAGCGCTCGCGAACACGGTCGGGCGGGAGATCATCCACGCCGGCCTGGCCAACGAGAAGTTCATCGGGCACTCGACCACCGGCTTCGACGATTACCGCGCCGCGGTCGAGCCGTGGACGCTCGAGGAGGGCGAGCGTGTGACGGGAGTTCCAGCGCAGACGATTCGCGAGCTCGCGCACGCCTACGCTCGCGCCGACCGGGCGATCCTGTGCTGGACACTCGGTATCACCGAGCACGTCAGCGCTGTGGACAACGTGCTCTCCCTGATCAACCTCGCGCTGCTCACCGGGCACGTCGGCCGCTACGGGTCGGGACTGAACCCGCTCCGCGGCCAGAACAACGTTCAGGGCGGCGGAGACATGGGGGCGATCCCAAACAAGCTGCCGGGCTTCCAGGACGTCCAGGACGATCACGAGGCCCGCGCCCGGTTCGAGGCGGCGTGGAACGTCAAGCTGCCGCCCAAGCGCGGCTGGCACCTGACGCAGATGTTCGAGGCGATGGAGCGCGGCGAGCTGCGGACGCTGTACGTGATGGGCGAGAACCCGGCGCAGTCGGAAGCCGACTCAAAGAAGGCGATGGAGCTCCTCGAGGGTCTCGACTTCCTGATCGCGCAAGACATCCTGATGACCAAGACGTGCGACATCGCCGACGTCGTGCTGCCCGCCTCGGCCTCGTGGTGCGAGGCGGACGGCGGGACCGTCACCAACAGCGAGCGGCGGGTACAGCGGATGCGCAAGGCGCTCGATCCGCCCGGCCAAGCCCGGGACGATCATTGGATCATCTCCGAGCTCGCCAGGCGCCTCGGTCATGACTGGGGTCACCCCACGCTCGAGCAGGCGTGGGACGAGCTACGGTCGCTCAGCCCGATGCACCGCGGTATGAGCTACTCCCGCCTCGAGGAGCTCGGCGGGATCCAGTGGCCCTGCCCGCGCGAGGGTCATCCCGGCTCGCAGTTCCTCCACGGGCGCCTGTGGGACGAGCCCGTCGGAGGCCGTCTGGCACCGTTCTCGGTCACCGAATGGGTGCCGCCGATCGACGAGCTCGACGACGAGTTCCCGATCAGGCTGACGACCGGCCGCCGGCTCGACTCTTACAACACGGGTGTGCAGTCAGGTCTCTACAGCTCGCCGCTGCGCCGGGGTGAGACGCTCGACCTGTCTCCCGAGGACGCGGCGAGGCTCGACGTCGAGCCCGGCGAGATCGTGCACATCAGCTCACGTCGTGGCTCGGTGGAAGCTCCGGTCCGCCTCGACTCAGGCCTGCGGCCGGGTCTGGCCTTCATGACTTTCCACTTCCCGGACCAGATCGACGTCAACCTGCTGACGATTGATGCGACCGATCCCAAGTCCGGTACCGCCGAGTTCAAGGCGACGGCCGTCCGGGTGGAGAAACTGAACGGCCGCGACCGCCAGACGGCCGGGGTCGCCAGCCGCGAGGTCAACCCCTAGTGGTGCACCTCTAGCGTGGACATACGGCTCCTCGACGCAGAGCCCACCCCGGCCGAGCGCGACGCGGTCGACGCTTTCCTTGGGCCGCCCGTGTCGAGCTGGACGGGAGCGGATCGAGCCGACAACGGGCACGCCGGTCACGGTGGGCACGCGGCGCGCGCCGAGCGCCACCAGCTCCTGCCGACCCTGCACGCCCTGCACGAGCAGGCGGGATGGATCAGCCCTGGCGCGCTGAACTACATCGCCCGCCGGCTGACGGTTCCACCCGCCGACGTCTACGGCGTCGCCACGTTCTACGCATTGTTCTCGACCGAGCCGCGTTCCCCGCGAGTCCTGCACGTCTGCGACGACGTGGTCTGCCGGTGCGCCGGCTCACAGGCGCTGGTCGAGGCGCTGAACGAGCGCGTCGGTCCCGAGGGAACGACGGTCGACGGGACCAGCTGGCAGCTGAGCCCGTGCCTGGGCCAGTGCGACCGGGCACCCGCTGCGCTCGTGATCGAGTCGGGGCCGTCGCCGGTGGAGCGCGCGCTGACGGAGGTGAGCGCGGAGAAGCTGCTCGATGTTATCGGCGGTGCGACGCCGCTCGCACCCCCGTCGGCGGTGCCCCCGCAGGCGGGCCAGCCGGGGCTCAGGCTGCTCGGTCGGATCGGATTCGCCGATCCGGTCAGCCTCGACGACTACCGAGCCCACGGCGGCTACGAGGCGCTCCGGCGCGCATTTGCGCTTGGCCCTGACGGTGTGATCCGGGAGGTTCTCGATTCCAACTTGCTCGGGCGCGGCGGCGCCGCGTTCCCGATGGGCCGTAAGTGGGAGGCGGTTGCCCAGCAGCCTCGGCGCCCCCATTATCTGATCTGTAACGCCGACGAGTCCGAGCCGGGCACATTCAAGGATCGGGTGATCCTTGAGGGAGATCCGTTTTCGCTGATCGAGGCGATGACGATCGCCGCCTACGCGACCGGCTGCGAACACGGCTATATATATCTGCGGGGCGAGTATCCGGTCGCACTCAGGCGTCTCGAAAACGCGATCGTGCATGCGCGCGATCGCGGATTTCTCGGGCCGAACATCCTCGGACGAGATTTCAGCTTCGATATCGAGCTGCGCAAGGGCGCCGGCGCGTACATCTGCGGCGAGGAGACGGCCGTGTTCGGGTCGATCGAGGGATACCGTGGCGAGCCGCGCAACAAGCCACCCTTCCCCGTCGATCGCGGCCTGTTCGGTCAACCAACGGTCATCAACAACGTCGAGACGCTCATCAACGTCCAGTCGATCGTGCTCGACGGCGGCCGTGCGTTCGCAGCGATCGGGACGGAGCGCTCGACCGGACCGAAGCTGTTTTGCGTGTCGGGCTCGGTGCAGGATCCGGGCACCTACGAAGTGCCGTTCGGGACGACGCTGCGCGAGGTGCTCGAGCTCGCTGGCGGCGTGATGCCAGGACGGACGCTGCGAGCTGTGCTGCTCGGCGGCGCGGCCGGAAGCTTCGTCACCCCCGAGCAGCTCGATCTGCCGCTCACGTTCGAGGACGCCCGGGTCGCCGGAGCGACCCTCGGGTCAGGCGTCGTCGTCGCGATCGACGAGACGGTCGACCTCGGCGAGCTGCTGCTGGTGATCGCGGGGTTCTTCCGGGACGAGAGCTGCGGCCAGTGCGTTCCATGCCGCGTCGGAACCGTGCGCCAGGAGGAGGCGCTCGCCCGCCTGCAGTCTGGTCGCACGCGCGGGACGGTCCAGGACGAGCTGGCGCTGATCGCCGAGATTGGGCAGGCTATGCGAGACGCATCTATCTGTGGCCTCGGACAGACGGCGTCGTCCGCGATCGAATCGGCGATCGACCGTCTCGGCGTGTTCACCGCCCAAGCGTCATGATCGAGCCGCAAGTGAGCCACCAGGACCCGCAGCCGCGCATGGTCTCCCTGACCATCGATCGGGCGCCGGTCGAGGTGCCGGAGGGCTCGACGATCCTCGATGCCTGCATCAAACTCGGGATCGACACTCCGACCCTGTGCTACGGCGAGACCCTGACCCCGGCGAATGCGTGCCGGGTCTGCGTCGTCGAGCTCGAGGGGGCGCGCACGCTCGTGCCCGCATGTTCGCGCCCGGTCGAGGCGGACATGGTGATCCAGACCAACTCGCCGCGTGTGCGGCTCAGCCGCAAGATGGTGATGGAGTTCCTGGCGTCCTCGGTGGACCTTTCGATCACGCCGGCCGCCGAGGAGTACCAGCGCCGTTACAACGCGCACCCCGAGCGCTACGGCCCGCCGGCGTCTCCGGATGCCGACCGTGACCACAACCGAACGGGTCACCATGAGCGACCCGATGGTCAGACGGCCGCCACCGTCCACGCGCCGACGAAGGTCGACAACGACCTGTACGTCCGCGACTACTCCAAATGCATCCTCTGTTACAAGTGCGTCGACGCCTGCGGCGAGCAGTACCAGAACACGTTTGCGATCACGGTCGCAGGCCGCGGTTTCGACGCCCACATCTCCACCGAGTACGCAAACCCACTGCCCGACTCCGCGTGCGTGTACTGCGGCAACTGCATCGCCGTTTGCCCGACCGGCGCGCTCATGTTCCGATCCGAGCACGAGCTGCGGGAGGCCGCCGCCTGGGACGAGGCACGCCAGACCCAGACCGACACGATCTGCCCGTACTGCGGCGTGGGGTGCAACCTCACGCTGCACGTCCAGGACAACGAGATCGTCAAGGTCACCTCGCCCGACGACCACGACATCACGCGCGGCAACCTCTGCATCAAGGGGCGGTTCGGCTTCGAGCACGTGAAGCCGAAGCCTGGTCCCTGATCGGGCGACGTCGTCGAAGCACGAGAACGCGCGCCGGTGACGACGGCTACCTCGCGCTCAGCCACCGGGCGACCCCCTCCAGATCCGCGACGAATGAGTCCATCGCCGCGTCTCGCTCCTCGTCGGTCCGCGAGCGCAAGATCGAGGACGGGTGCGCGGTCAGTGTGACGAGCTGAGCCAGATCCGACTCCATCGGCTGACCCCGGTCGCGCCCGATCCGCACGTGGGAGCCCAGGAGGGCCTGAGCCGCGGTGGCGCCAAGGCACACCAGCGCCGTGGGCGTGATCATCGCGATCTCGGCGTCGAGCCACGGCAAGCAGGCGGAGACCTGCCACCGGTCGGGCTTCTGATGGATCCGGCGCTTGCCGCGGGCCTTGTAGCGGAAGTGCTTGACGACATTCGTGATGTAGATCTGATCCGTGGCGATCCCGGCTCGCTCGAGTCCCCGGTCGAGTACCTTGCCCGCCGGGCCGACGAACGGGTGACCCTCGATGTCCTCGCGGTCGCCGGGCTGCTCGCCGACGAGCATCAACGGCGCGTGGCGAGCTCCCTCGCCCATCACCGCCTGTGTCGCCCCCTCCCACAGGTCGCAAGCGCGGCACCGCTGCACCGCCTCGTGCATGTTCGACGGGCTGGGACGTTCCGGCACCGGGGCTGGAGGGCGGTCCTGCCGCGGCACCGACCGGTTGGCGGGCGAGCTCATGGGGCACTTGAATTCCTACCCAAACGATGAAACGCGCACGCATCGGGTGTTCGGGATGGATGTACGACGACTGGCGCGGCCGCCTGTACCCGGAGCGCGAGCCGAAACGGCGGTGGCTCGAGCTGTACGCCGACCGTTTCGACACCGTCGAGGTGAACTCGACGTTCTATCGGCTGGCGCGTCGTGACGCCGCGGCCGGCTGGGTGGCGCAGACGCCCGCGGGGTTCCTGTTCGCGGTCAAGGCCAGCCGCTACCTGACGCACGTCAGGCGGCTGGCCGGGATCGGCGATGGGATTCGCCGCTTCTACGAGCCCCTTGAGCCGCTCATCGAGGCGGACCGCCTCGGTCCCGTCCTCTGGCAGCTGCCGGAGAACTTCCACCGCGACGATCGGCGGTTGCACGGCTGGCTGGACGCGCTGCCGCCGGGTCTGCACACGATCGAGTTCCGACATGAGAGCTGGTTCGTGCCGGAAGTGTTCGACGCGCTGCGCTCGCGCGGTGTCGCGTTGACGATCGGCGATCATCCGAGGCGACCGTTTCAGTCCTACGAGGCGACCGCTTCCTGGCGATTCGTCCGCTTTCACTACGGCAGGCGCGGACGTGGCGGCAACTACTCGGCCACGGAGCTTCAGGAGTGGGCACGCCGGATCGCCCAGTGGCGCCGCCAGACGGACGTGTACGCCTACTTCAACAACGACTGGAAGGGATTTGCGCCCGCCAACGCCCTGTATTTGCGGGCGCGGCTCGGCTCAGGCTGAGCAGCACGCCCCCGCGGCCTACTTCGCGTACATCGACTCGAACACGTCCTGGTAGTGCTCGTTTATGACGTTTCGCTTGACCTTGAGGGTCGGCGTCAGCTCGCCCGAATCGATCGACAGATCGTGGTCGAGGATCGTGAACTTCTTGACCTGCTCGACCTGCGCGTAGTTGGAGTTGGCGCGGTCGAGCTCCTTCTGGACGAGCCCTCGCACCGCATCGCTCTTCGCCAGCTCGCCGATGTCCTCGGGCAGCCCCTGATCCCTCGCCCACGGGCCGATCTCCTCTTCGTCCAGGGTGATCAGCGCGACCGGGTAGGGCCTGCGGTCTCCGTACATCACCGCCTGCGAGATGAAGCGCGACTGCTTGAGATCGTTCTCGATGTTCGACGGGGTCAGGTTCTTGCCGCCGGCCGTGATGATGATGTCCTTCTTGCGCCCCGTGATCTTCAGATAGCCGTCATCGTCGATCGCGCCTAGGTCGCCGGTTTGGACCCACCCGTCGATCAGGGTCTCCTTCGTCGCATCCGGGTTCTTCCAGTACTCCCGGAACACGTTCGGCCCCCGCATCATGATCTCGCCGTCGTCAGCGGTTCTCAGCTCCACTCCCGGCATCGCCCGTCCGACCGTCCCGAACTTGAAGTGGTCGAGCGTGCCGACAGTGCCCACCGCCGAGGTCTCGGTCATGCCCCAGCCTTCGAGCACCGGGACGCCGGCGGCGTAGAAGAACTCGAGAATCTCCGGGGCGATCGGCGCTGCGCCACTGACCGCCTGGCGTACTTCACCGCCGAACAGCCCTCGGACGCGCTCGAATACATCCTTGTCCGCCTGCTCGAACGGCGTCAGCATCTCGTCGGGCACGTCCTCGCCGCGCTGGCGCCGCCGGCGCACTTCGACCCCGAGCTTGATCGCCCGGTCGAGCCGCTGCTTGTCCTCGTCGCTCGCGGCCTCCCTCATCCCCATCGCCGCTGCATATAGCTTCTCGAAGATGCGTGGGACCGACGGCAGATAGGTCGGCTTGGTCTCGATCAGCTCCGGCAGGATCTCCCTCGTATTGCCGCCAAAGTAGATGATCGACGTGCCCTGGTCGTATGACGCCAGCTGCGCGGTCAGCGCGAACACGTGGGCGAGCGGCAGGTACAGGTAGGTCTTCTCGCCGGGCTGCACGAACTCGAGTTCCTGCACCATCCTGCAGACGGACATCGCGTTGGCGTGGGTCAGCACCACGCCCTTCGGGGGACCCGTAGTCCCCGACGTGTAGACGATCGAGTACGTGTCACTCGCAGCGACCGCCTCCTGGCGCGCACTCAGCTCCTGCGGGTCGCGGGCCCGGCCTCGCTCGCGCAGCTCCTCGATAGTGGGGTCGCCGCCACCCGCCTCGATGCCGATCACATCCTCGAGGTCGCCGAGCTCGCCACGGACCTGCTCGATCTTCGCCCTCTGGCCCTCGTTCTCGCAGATCACCGCCCGCGCCCCCGAGTTGCCGAGGACCCACCCGCATTCATTGGGGGCGTTCGTCGGGTAGATCGGGACGACGATGCCGCCGGCCGCCGAGATCCCGTAGCTCGCGAGCGTCCACTCCCACCGTGTGTCGGCGAGCACGGACACGCGGTCTCCCACGTCGACTCCGAGATCCACGAGCCCCAATGCGAGCTCGTGGATCGCGCCCACGGCCTGGGCATACGTCAGCTCTTGCCACTCGCCGCCGTCCTTGTAACGAACGGCGTTGCGTTCTGGGAACCGCTCGGCGGCCGAGGCCGGCAGCTCTGCGACCGTCGAAACGATCGGCCTGGACGTGGATGACGTGTCGGTCATGCGTCTCTCTCCTTGTGGACTACCGTGATGCTTCTCGGGGCGGGGTCAGATGAAACGAGAGCGGTGACGGCCCGTTCTGCCGTCAAAGGTGCGATCGTCCCGATTGTGCGCGGAGCGTTCTGCCAGCGGATCGGACATGGGGGAGCGAGCGTGCTCGCGCCGGCCAATACGCTCGAGTCGTTCGATGCTGCGCTGGAGGTCGGTGTGGACATGGTCGAGTTCGACGTTCGTGCCTGGCGCGGTGAACTGGTGCTGGCGCACACGATCCTCGATGCCCGGCAAGATCGCAACCTGACGTTCGATCAGGCGCTCCAGCACCTCTCGAGCCGGCGATTCCGCGAGGTCGATCTGAACGTCGACCTCAAACGAATGGGCTGCGAGCCCGCCGTGCTCGACGCACTGCGCCGCCACGGACTCCTCGATCGGACGCTCATCTCCTGCCAGGTGTCAGGCGTCCTGGACAGGATCCGGGCACTCGAGCCCGGAGCCCACACCGGCATCTCGATCGGAGGGCGCCTCGCCCGAGTCAGCCGCCGGTGGCGCGACTGGCGCGCGCAGGTGCTGGCAGGACTGGCCTCGCGGCGCTGGCAGGTGGTGATGGCTCAGCACCGGTTGGTCGACGCCGTGCTGCTCGAGGACGTCGCGGCCGGTCGCGGACGGCTGTGCGCGTGGACGGTGAACGAGCGCCCTGCCATCGACCGACTCCGCACGCTCGGGATCCACGGCATCGTGACCGGCGATCCGCGGTTGTTCTCGTAGCGACGGCGTACCCTGGTGGGGGCCCGAAGACGCGACGGGCGGCGAGCCGCTGCTAGATTCTCGTCCGCATCGGCTGCTCCGAAGGGGTACGCGATCGCGTAGTCACATCGGGATGGGGACCTCTTGCGTGCTTCCGAACCGATCGTATTGATCCGAAACCCAGAGTCAGGTTTGATCCGCTTCGTGAACTCGTTGGCGCATGCATCGTCGACCGGCGACGGTGGTCGTCTTGACTGAGCCCGGCGCTCCGATCCCGGGATCGCTGCAGATCGAGAGCACCGCGCGGGGAGACGCGATCGTGCTCACGATGAAAGGCGAGCTCGAGCTGACCTCGGCGCCCGTCTTCGAACGCGAGCTGCGGGCCGTCGAGGCGACGAATCCGCGGCGGCTGGTCATCGACCTGAGCGGCCTCGAGTTCATGGACAGCACTGGGCTGCGGGCGCTTCTGCTCGCGCGCGAACGCGCCCAGGCCGACGGACACGAGCTCGCACTGCGGCGCGGACCGCGCCAGGTTCAGCGCGTCCTCGAGCTGACGAAGACAGCCGAAGCGTTCGAGTTCGAGGACTGACGCCAGGCCGGCGGCTGGCGGTCTCGGCTCGACGAAGCCGGGCGCTTCGCTACGATTTCGCGCAACGTTGCTGGGTCTGGAACCAAGCAAGGTGGGTGCGGGGCGGCGCTCACGAGGCGTCAGGGCGGTGGGCCTCCTGGCGTTGCTGGCGACCTTGCTTGCGTTCGTATCTTCGGCTCAGGCGCACAGCCCGAGCAAGGTCGTGCGGTACCGCGGCTTCACGTTCCGGGTGCCGTCGTCCTGGCCCGTGTTCGGGCTCGGGGCCAGGCCAGACGTCTGCGTCCGCTTCGATCGCCACGCGGTCTACTTGGGACGGCCGGGCGGCCAGCAGCGGTGCCCCACCGCTGCGGCGGGGCGGACCGAGGCGATCCTCGTCGAACCGTCGTCTGCCCGCCGGCTTCCGGCAGTCCTTCCGGGTGCCCAGGATGCTGCCGCCGAGATCGCCGTCCCGAAGCACCGGGTGATCGTCTTCGGAACGTGGGCGAATAATCCCGGCGTGATCGCGCAGGCCATGGGAATTCGCTCGCTGCGCGCCCACTCCGTGAAGGGCTCGACCGTTGCGGCCCACGCCTCGCGGGCGAAGGCGACGGTGGCCGGGATATATACGGGCCTGGGGTTCGACGCGTGCTCTGCTCCGAGCGCAGCGACGATGTCCGCATGGGCGTCGTCGCCCTACCACGCCGTCGGCATCTACATCGGCGGCGCCAACGTGGCGTGCTCTCAACCGAACCTGTCGGCTGCGTGGGTGAGCCAGGAGAGCACGGCCGGATGGCACCTGATCCCTACGTATGTCGGGCTGCAGGCCGCGGGTTCGGGTTGCGGCTGCGCGACGATCAACAAAGCGGACGCGTCATCGCAAGGTTCGGCGGCCGCCACCGATGCCGTCAATCAGGCGAGCGCGCTCGGGATCGGTCCCGGCAACCCGATCTACTACGACATGGAGGGCTACTCCGCGACGGCCGCCAACAACTCCGCCGTGCTCGCGTTCCTCTCGGGGTGGACGGGGCAGCTTCATGCGCTGGGCTACACGTCGGCTGTGTACAGCTCGGCTGATTCCGGGATCCGTGCCCTCGTCGGTGCCGAGGGGACCTCATTCTTGGAGCCCGATGACATCTGGATCGCCGATTGGAACAACGCGAAGAACACCAACGATCCAAACGTGCCCAGCGGCGATTGGGCGAACCACCAGCGCATCCACCAGTACGCGGGCGGTCACAACGCCACGTACGGCGGGGACACGCTCAACATCGACAGCAACTATCTGGACGGCGCGACCGCCGGTGCGAACGGCGGCCTCGGCGTGTTCCCCGACGGCACGTTCGTGCAGGTTGCCGGCACCTGGGGCGTCTACGAGATTGCCGGTGGCGCCCCACTGGTCGTGAGCTCGTGGAGCGCCGTCGGCGGGCCGCAACCGGTGACCGTCATCACCCAGCAGCAGTTCAACTCACTGCGCCGCTTCCCGCTCAACGGGACTTTTCTCGGTACCTCGGCCGGCACCGCGTATCGGGTGGCCGGCGGTGCGCCGATCCAGATCACGAACTGGAGCGTGTTCGGCGGCATCCAGCCATTCGTGACGATCGATCCGTGGGACATCCAGAACATCACGAATCCCGCGGCGCATCTCCGCCGGACCCCGTCGAGCGGGACGACGGTCGAAGGCATTCCCTCGCGCAACTACTGGTTCTTCAACCGGCGCGGACGTCGCGTGATCGCCGGCGCCAACCGCTCCGCGACCGCGGTCGATGACCGAGGGCTCGTCGCCTTCCCAACGGTTCCGTGCGTAGCGCCGAGGCTCATCAACCTGACCTTCCCGCAGGCCAAGAGCGCTCTCGCCAGGGCCGACTGCCGCCTCGGCAAGGTGGGCCGGCCGCTCCACTGGCCGCGTTTTCACAAGCTCAGGGTGTTCTGGCAGATCCCGATCGGCGGCCGGAGGCACACGGCCGGCTGGCGCGTTGGAATCAAGATGAGATGACCGTGGGTCGGGGGGCAACCGCGGCTGTCGGGGCGGCCGCGATCGGGGCGGCGGTTCTGTGCGTCCTCGTCGGCCGGCCGCAGACGGCGGCGGGGAGGACGCCAGCGCGGGCGGCGGCCCGCTCGGCGATCTGGCGCGAGAACCAGAGGCCGGGCAACTGGAAATGGCTCGCCGGCGCCGCCCCGAACGGGGCGATCGAGGGCTACGGCTCCCAGCTCAGCGTGGTCGCCGGGCAAACGGTCGATCTCCACGTCCGGACCGATCCCGCCGCCCCGTACCGCGTCGCGGTCTACCGGCTCGGCTGGTACGGCGGCGCCGGGGCGCGGCTCGTCGCCTGCGAACCGAGCTGTCCCGGCAAGCGCGGCGGAACCTCGCGCCACGGGCGACCGCGCCCGATGCCGCCGATGGACCCGGCGACGGGCGAGCTCTCGGCAAGCTGGCCGGTCACGGACCGGATCCACACCCGCCGAGACTGGGTGAGCGGCGAGTACCTCGCGCAGCTCGTGATCGCGCGCGGCCGCAACCGAGGCCTCGCCCGGTGGGTTCCGTTCGTCGTCCGCTCGTCCAAGCCAGATCCGAACTCGATCCTGGTCGAGGTTCCCGTCGACACGTGGGAGGCATACAGCGACTGGGGCGGCAAGAGCCTCTACGACTTCAACAGCTCGCACGGCATCGCGGCTGTCAAAGTCTCGTTCAACCGTCCATGGGCGTATGGCGAGCCGAACCTCACGTTTCCGGTCGGCTTCGAGTACAGCCTGCTCCAGTTCATGGAGCGCAACGGCCTCCCGCTCGACTACGTGACCGACATCGACGTCGACGAGCATCCCGAGCTCCTGCTCGAACACCCGCTGACGATCGCACTCGGCCACGGGGAGTACTGGTCGCAGGGCATCCGCGCCGCCTGGGATGTCGCTCAGGATGCCGGCAAGAACCTGGCGTTCCTCGGTGCGGACACCGGTTACTGGCAGATTCGCTACGAGGACTCACACCGCACGATCGTCGAGTACCGATCGAGCACGCTCGATCCGGAGCCCGCTCCGTCCGAGAAGACGAACGCGTTTCGGAGCCTCGACCCACCTCGACCTGAATGCCAGCTCGAAGGCGTCGAGTTCCACTCCGGCGGCATCTACCCGCCGCTGGTCAACTCCTACACCGTCGTCGCCAGCGGCAACCCGTGGCTGACGGCCGCCGGCCTGAGGCCCGGCGACGTGCTGCCAAATGCCGTCCGCGACGAATGGGATGCGATAACGCCTGGCTGCGTCTCGCCGGCGCCGACGGTGCTCCTGCGATACGGGGGCCCGTATCCCGCGGATGCGACCGTGCTCGAGACGCCCGCCGGCGGCCGCGTGTTCGCGCTGGGCACAGACGGCTTCGGAGGCCTCGTCGACGGCTTCCGCCAAGTCCACTGCACGGTCAACGTCAAGGCCGAGAAGTTCCTGCGAGCTGCGCTCGTAGACCTCGGACGCGTGAGCGCGGCATCGCTGCCCGCGATGCCGGCGGCGTGCGTGAACCGTCCCCGGGGGTAGACCGGGTCCTCGGCGACGGCCGACGGCGAGCTGCACAAAGGAGAAGGCCCCCCGCTGGCGTTTCCTCCAACGGGGGGCCATCGCACGCCTGCGGTTGTCGGCCAAACAGGCGCGCGGGGTGGTGAGCCGCCCCCGCGGCCCCCAGACGCGGTGCGGACGCTGCCGCGAGGGCGATTGGTGTCACTTTCGGCTGCGGAGCGCCTCGGAGCAATGGGGGCCACCACCCATATCTCCGGGCCGGCCGCGCGTCTCACCGGCGTTGAAAGCCCGTGGCGCGGGGTCCTAGTGGCGCGCCCGGTACTACGTCTGCAGGAAGTGCACGTCGAACGGGAAGATGTACCCGCATCGCCCGCAGCTTGGCGCGACCGCTACGAGTGGGACACGAGTATGGGCTCCGTGGCGGGCGGTCCCGCCACCGCGCACCATCAACGTGATCGTGTCGTCGAGGCCGCGCCAGTCTTCCGCTCCGCAGACCGGACATGTGGCGGATCCGCCCTTCGCCTGCAGCCGTTCGCGGAACTCGTCGGCAGTCATGATCGGGCGACCCTCTTTCCGAAAAATCGATTTGTTTGCGCGATACCGTCGGTAGCAGGGCTTTCGCGGAGCGGGCCCGGCAGGATTTGGACCTGCGACCTTCGCTCCGGAGGCCGATTACGGCTCCTGCGGGCAGCTGCCGTCTGTCGCAGCCAAGAACGATCGGTCTGGCAGGATGGCACCGAGTGTGAGATCGGTTCGCCCCGCACCCAGGAGTCCAGTGACCAGTGGTCCTCGTATGCCCGGCCCGCGTAGGCGGCACCCGTGTCCGGGAAGACATGCTCGAGTTCGCTGAGCGCCCAGCTGACGTCGCGCGTCGGGGCCCCTCGGTGCGCTTTCCCTGTGATGCCGGTGCGACCGACCCGCTCGCCCGCGAACGCTAGGTACAGCGCGGGACTGGCGTCAGGCCCGAAGCTGGACCAAGTCGTCCCGACCCCATCGGGCCACGCGCCGAACGAACCCGAGGGTGCCCAGCGCGTTAGCCCTCAGTCCCTTGCCACACCGAGTGCTCGTGCGCCATCTCGGCGACGATGTCCGACGTCGATACGATCCCGATCGGTGCCCCGTCCGGTCGAGCCGGATCGGTGACCACGAGGCGATGCACCTCGTGTCTGATCATGAGGTCCGCCGCGTCGGGGAGAGCAAGGTCAGGGCCACAGGTGATGGGCGCGCTCATCAGCTCGGCGACGGTCCCTCCTTGCGCGCTTGTCTGGTAGAGCGACAAGAGATCGTTGCCCGTGATGACCCCGACGGTTTGGCCGCCTTCGTCAACGACAACAATCGATCGTGAGCGGCGCTCGGTCATTGCCCGGCTGGCCGCCTCGAGTGAGGTTTCGGGAGGACAGGTGACAATCGCGTGGCTCATCACGTCACGGACGAAGCCGCGGCCGCTCACGGTTCTCCCGAGCGGCGCGACCAGGTCTGAGACGGAGATCACGCCGACGGCGGAGCCGCGTTCGTCGGTAACGAGCAGGCGGCTCAGATGGAGCTGCCGCATGCGCGCTGCCGCCTCGCCCGCGGGCGCGTCCGTGCCGATCGCCTCGACCGGCGAGTTCATCAGCTCTGCGGCGGTGATCGCTCGCATCGTCTGAAGGCTCTCTGCATCGTCCGCCAGCCATTCCCCGGCGAGCAGATCGAAGTCGGTCACGACGCCCGACGGAGCGCCCTCGTCGTCGAGAACGAACACGGCGTGGACGCCGCGCCGAGCGAGGGTCGCCGCTACCGCGCCCAGATCCGCGTCGCGCGAGCACGCGATGATCTCGCTGCTCATCAGGTCGGCGACTCGTAGATCTTCAGCGTTCTTAGCCATCCACGGAACCTCCTCGCGCTCCTTACGACCGAAAGCGATCACTTGAATGTCGCGACTCCGGACACTCGCGCAGCATCACGACGGGCTCAAGAGGTGCAACCCAAGCTTAGTTGAGGATGGTGCAGTCCTGCCCACGGGAAGGCTCACGGGAACTGGGAGCTACCACTCCACCGAGTCGGTCTCGCCGCTCGCAACGCCGGCCGAGTACGATCGTCGAGGTTACGGCGGCCACAGACCAGACGACACGATGCGCATCCTGATCATTGGCGCCGGCGTCGTCGGCACCGTCTACGGAGCGCAGCTCGGCGTTGCGGGCAACGCAATTTCGGTGCTCGAACACGGCGCCCGAACGGAGGTCATCGCGACCACTGGCCTGCTCGCCCGCGACGTGTCCGATGGCACCGAGACACGCTCGCCTGCCGAGGTGATCCCCGACGCGGGAGAGGGAAGCTTCGATCTGGTACTCGTCGCCCTGCGACACGATCAGCTTGACAGTGCCGCCATGCCGCTCTCCGCGGTCAACGGCCATCCGCTCATCGTGTACTTCGGCAATAACCCTGCAGGACACAGCCATCTGCCTACCGGGCCCGCCGCCGCGGTCAGCCTAGGCTTCCCAGGCATCGGCGGGACGATGGTCGGCGACGTGGCGAACTACTTCAAGATATCCCAGCAGCCGACGGCGCTCGAGGCAACCGATGATCCTCGGCTTGCCGACGTCGCCGCAATGTTGCGAGGCCACGGCTTCGCGGTACAGCGAGTAGCCGAGATGGACGGTTGGCTGCTGTACCACGCGGTATTCGTCGCGTGCGTCTCGGGAGCGCTTTACCGTTGTGAGACCGACCCACTCCGGCTCGCGAGCGACCAGGCGGAGCTCAAACTCATGTGTCAGGCCATCAGCGAAGGATTCAGCGCACTGCGCGCTGATCACGTCCGAGGGCTCCCGCGGAACCTCGCCATCCTGCACAACCGGTTCCTTGCACCGATCGCGATCCGCTATTGGGCGCACACGATGCGCACACCCATGGGCGAGCTCGCGTTTGCCGCACATTCTCGCCACGCCGAGACCGAGATGCGCGCATTGGCGCACGAAGTGCTCCTACGAGTTGGGTACGGCGAACAACCGCACGCACTGCACAGGCTCCTCGTCCCGGCAGCCGGTTCGGGGTTCGCCGATGGAAAGCTTGGGCGCTAGCTGAAATCCAGCAGCAAGCGGCGACATGCCGTCTGTCGGCCGGCCGAGGGCGTGAGTCTCGGGAACAGGGTCGATATGACTTTCATTTCATCGCGGCAGCTTCGTTTTCGTGCTCCCCTAGCGGTTGTTCAGCTGCCGTCCGATCCGTCGTAGCAGAACAACACCGGCTTATTCATCGTTGATCCCCGTCGTCCGAAGCACCACCTAGTCCCAAATCAGACCGCTTCCCGAGTGCGACTAGAGGGCGGGGATGACGGCGGGCGCGATTGCAGCGGTCCCCTAAAAATGGTCACGGTCGTTCCTCCTCGAGTCCATCGCGCCCGGCCTCTTTGGGGAGTAGTCCTGCAGTCGATTTGCGGCTACGCCGCGTCGGCTCGCCGAGACCGGCCCGGTCGGTGAGTCCGAGCGAAAAAAATTCTTTTGCGGTCTGGACACATAAGCGCCCGCGATCGGAGTACAGTCGAATACGAGCTGGCCCTGCGGCCAGGACACTCACCCCAAAGTCCGGATGCCACCAACGGCGGTAGTTGCGCTACGTGGCGCGGTGCATGGGTTATTGGTTTTGACTGCGGGGCTGGTGTCATATGTCTTAGGCGTTATCCCGCCGACCCGGTGGACGCGTCTCTATGTGATGACCGCGCGGGGCTCTAGCCCCTTACTAGCGCGGCCGAGCCCGCGGTTTCCACCAAGGAGTCCAAGATGTCGATTGTCGAGTCAACCACTTACGTTGCGCCGGGCGAGCCCGGTAGTTTGGTAGAGGTCAAGGAGCGTTATGAGAATTTCATTGGCGGTCATTGGATCGCTCCGACGACGGGGGAGTATCGGGAGAATTTGACGCCGTCGACGGGTGAGCCGTTTTGTGAGGTCGCGTATTCGGGTGCGGGGGACATTGAGTTGGCGCTCGACGCGGCGCATGCGGCTAAGGAGGAGTGGGGGGGTCGTTCGCCCGCTGAGCGTGCCGGTGTGTTGAATGGTGTTGCGGATGCGATCGAGGAGAACCTCGAGATGCTGGCGGTGGCGGAGAGTTATGAGAACGGTAAGCCGGTGCGTGAGACGCTGGCGGCGGACATTCCGTTGGCGGCCGATCATTTCCGCTATTTCGCTGCTGCGGTGCGTGGTGAGGAGGGTCGGATCTCGGAGATCGATGATCAGACCTACGCGTATCACTTCCAGGAGCCGCTGGGTGTGGTGGGTCAGATCATCCCGTTTAATTTTCCGATCTTGATGGCGGCGTGGAAGATCGCGCCGGCGCTGGCGGCGGGTAACTGCACGGTGATCAAGCCGGCGAGCCCGACGCCGTGGTCGCTGTTGAAGCTTGCCGAGGTGATCGGCGACGTCGTCCCGCCGGGGGTGTTGAACATCGTCAATGGTCCGGGCGCCGGGATTGGTAAGGCGCTGGCGTCGAATAAGCGGATCGCGAAGGTCGCGTTCACCGGTGAGACGGTGACCGGGCGGCTGATCATGAGCTACGCGGCGCAGAATCTGATTCCGTCGACGACGGAGCTGGGCGGGAAGTCGCCGAACATTTTCTTCGAGGATGTGATGGCGGCCGATGACGCGTTCCTGGATAAGGCGATCGAGGGTCTCGTGCTGTATGCGTTCAATAAGGGCGAGGTGTGCACTTGTCCGTCGCGGGCGCTGATCCACGAGTCGATCTATGACGAGTTCATGGAGCGCTGCCTGGCCCGGATCGCCGCGATCAAACAGGGCGATCCGCTCGATCGCGAGACGATGATCGGCCCGCAGGTCTCGCTCGCGCAGCTGGAGAAGATCGAGAGCTATGTCAAGATCGGTCGCGATGAGGGCGCCGAGGTGCTGATCGGCGGCACTCGCCCGGAGGTCGGCGAGCACCTGGCCGGCGGCTATTACTTCGAGCCGACCGTGCTGAAGGGGCACAACAAGATGCGGGTGTTCCAGGAGGAGATCTTCGGCCCGGTGCTGGCGGTCACCACATTCCGCGACGAGGCCGAGGCGCTGGAGATCGCGAACGACACGCTGTACGGGCTCGGGGCTGGTGTGTGGACGCGTGACGGCAGTCGGGCGTTCCGGATGGGCCGCGCGATCAAGGCCGGTCGCGTATGGACGAATTGCTATCACCAGTACCCCGCGCACGCGGCGTTCGGCGGCTATAAGAGCTCCGGCGTCGGCCGCGAGAACCACCGCATGATGCTCGAGCACTACTCGCAGACGAAATGCCTGCTGGTGAGCTACGACCAGAACCCGATGGGGTTGTTTTAGAGATGGAAGCTCCGGCTCGCGATGGTGCGCCGGCTGTTGGCGCTACCCCGGCGGCGCTCGAGGTGATTCGTCGCCTCGAGACCGCCCACGGGCCGCTCGCGTTCTTCCAGTCGGGGGGATGCTGCGATGGCACCTCCCCGATCTGCCTCAAGGACGGAGAGCTGCCGGCCGGCCCCCACGACGTGCGCTTGGGGGACATCGGCGGAGCGCCGTTCTATATCGACTCAGACCAGTACGAGCGCTGGGGCACGCCCCGGTTCCTGATCGACGTCCTGTCAGGCGCCGCCGAGGGGTTCTCCCTCGAGGGGCTGGAGGGGGTGCACTTCGTCTCTCGCACACCGTGACGATGGACTGCGGGTACGGCGCCCGCGCCATCCAACCCGCCTACGACTGCCTGAAAGTCGCCAAAACCTAGAAGGAAGAAGAAGAAGAAGACATGGCCACCACAGTCATCCCCGAGTCCCAGACCTCACAGGCCCCACCCACTACCTACCGCGCCGCGGTCGTTCATGACTTCGGCAGTCCGCTGACCGTTGAGCAGGTCCCGACGCCGAAGCTGGGTCCGGGACAGGTGCGCGTCAAGGTCGAGGTGTGCGGCCTGTGCCACACCGACATCCATGCCGCGAACGGCGACTGGCCGATCAAGCCCTCGCCGCCGTTCACACCCGGCCACGAGGGCGTCGGCATCGTCACCGAGCTCGCGCCCGGCGAGCTTGCCCACACTGACCTCGGTCACGAGGTCCACATCGGTGACCGGGTCGCGATGCCCTGGCTCGGTTACGCGTGCGGCAGCTGCAACTACTGCGTATCCGGCTGGGAGACACTCTGCCACGCGCAGGAGATGATGGGCTACACGATCGACGGCGGCATGGGCGAGTACGCCACCGCCTACACCGACTACGTCGTCAAGGTCCCTGAGGGCGTCGACCCGTTTGACGCCGCGCCGCTTACGTGCGCCGGCGTGACCACCTACAAGGCGGTCAAGGTCGCGGGCACCCGTTCCTCTGATTTCGTTGCTGTGTTCGGGGTCGGCGGTCTGGGGCACCTCGCGATCCAGTACGCGGCGATCGCCGGGGGGCGGGTCGTCGCCGTCGACGTGCTCGATGAGAAGCTCGAGCTCGCGCGCGAGCTCGGCGCTGAGTTCACGATCAACGCCAAGAAGGAAGATCCGGTCGAGGCGATCCAAGAGCTCGGCGGCGTCGATCAGGCGATCGCGCTCGCGGTCTCGCCCCGCGCGTTTGAACAGGCTTACGCGTCGCTACGTCGCGGCGGGAAGCTCGTGTTCGTCGCGCTGCCGGCGGATAACGAGATCAAGCTCCCGATCTTCGAGACCGTGCTCAACGGGATCACGATCGCCGGCTCGATCGTCGGCACACGAAAAGACCTTCGCGAGGTGTTCGAGCTTCACGCGGCCGGCAAGACACGCGTGATCCGCGAGACGCGACCGCTCGACCAAGTCAACGAGGCCATCGCCGACGTCGAGGCCGGCCGAGTCGCCGCGCGGATCGTGCTCGAGCCATAGGCCGTCACGAATCAGTGACTGCGGGGTTGGATGGCCCAACCGCGGGTAACAACGTCCGGTCCGCGCGTAGCCGATCCCATGGAGCAGCGTCGCCGATCTCGCCGACGGTCGCGGGATCGGCGATCGTGGCAGGAGTCGTGTACCGCTCGCCGTCCGCGTTTTTCGGCGGGCGGTCCACGACGGCCGCTGTCTTGAACGCCGCGACGGAAGCGCGACTCAACAGCGGTGGCTCTCACCCCTTGATCCTGGAGCCTTGCCCGGCCCACTCGCGTTCCCGGAGCTCGAACTTCGGGACCTTCCCCGTCGAGGTCGTTGGCATCTCGTCGAGGAAGGCGACAGCTTTGGGCGCCTTATAGCGGGCAATGGCGGACTTGACGTGGTCGATGAGCTCCTTCTCGCTGGCCTCCTGGCCCGGCCTGAGCACGACGAATGCCTTGGGCCGCTCGCCCCACTTCTCGTCGGGCACCCCGATGACCGCGGCCTCCAGCACGGCATCGTGGGTGAGCAGCGCCTGCTCGATCTCTACGGTGGAGATGTTCTCCCCACCGGATATCACAACGTCCTTGGCTCGGTCCAAGAGCTGCACGTAGCCGTCCGGGTGCACGACCCCGAGGTCGCCGGAGTGAAACCAGCCGTCCCTGAACGCCTCCGCCGTCGCCTCCTCGTCGTCGAAATAGCCCTTCATGACGTTGTTGCCGCGCATCACGATCTCGCCCATCGTCGCGCCGTCCGTCGGCACGTCATTCGTCTCCTCGTCGACCACGCGAAGCCGCTCCGCGTGGATCATCCCGACACCCTGGCGGGAGAGGAGCGCCGCGCGTGCGTCCACGTCGGCGTCCTCCCAGCCCTCCTGCCACTGACACACCGAGTACGGACCATAGGTCTCGGTCAGCCCGTAGACATGGACGACCCGTGCGTTGATGCCCTCACACCGCGCGATCGTCTTCGGATTAGGCGGGGCGCCGGCCGTGGTGATCACCAATGGTCGGTCCAGCGGGTGGGCCTCCTCCGCGCTCACCAGTGCCGTGAGCACTGGGGGAGCGCCGTTGAGATGCGTGACCTTCTCCTGCTCTAGTAGCTGCCAGATGCGGTCGCCGCGCACCGCGCGCAGACACACGTGGCGCCCGCCGATGGCGGTCACGCCCCAAGCCGTGCACCACCCGTTGCAGTGGAACATCGGGAGAGTCCACAGGTAGACGGAGTCGGCCCCGTGCTCGGAGTGGAGCAGCTCCCCGAGGCTGTTCAAGTAGGCGCCTCGGTGGGTGTACATGACGCCCTTGGGCTTTCCGGTCGTCCCCGACGTGTAGTTGATCGTGATCGTGGCCAGCTCGTCGTCGACCGTCCAGCCCAGCGGCTCGTCAGATCCACGCTCGAGTAGATCCGGGTAGCGGGAGCCGTCCGGGGCGTCCGAAACGTCCAGCTCGGACATAGGGTCGGTGACGGTGACGATCTCCCGCACCGTCTCAAGCTCGTCCTGCACCGGGGCGACGATCGAGCGCAGCTCGGAGTCAACCACTAGGAGCTTGGCGCCGGAGTGGTCGCAGATGTAGCGCACCTCCTCACTCGCCAAGCGCGAGTTGATGGCCACGAGTACCGCTCCCGCCAGCGGGACGGCGAAGTGCGCGATCAGCAGCTCGGGGATGTTCGGACAGAGGTAGGCGACGCGGTCGCCCGGCTCAATCCCCGACGCCTGCAGGGCACGAGCGAGACGGGTGGCTTCGCCTGCAAAGTCGCGGTAGGTCGTACGCCGGTCACCGTGGACGATCGCCACCTTCTCGGGGTACACCTCGGAGGAGCGCTCAAGGAAACGCAACGGCGTCAACTCGGCATGCGACGCGGTAGACATGGAGGGCTCCTCTCCTATGCACGCTCGAACACGCGCCCTCCGGTTCAGTGGAGGGTCTGCAATCTGATCATACCCCCGGCCAGCGAACCATCCCACTGGGGCACGGGCCTGGATCAATCTCCATGCTCTAGTCACGCTTGTCGCCCGCGTTCGCTGGCTGGGTGCCGGCGCGCCGGGTGCTCACCGAGCGCGCGCGTCGCTTCCTCGAAGCTCCGGTAGATCGCCTAGTCCGAGCGGCGCGTCGGTGAAGATCGCCGCGTCCATCTCGCGCAGGTCGCGCGAAATCTTCGGGCGAAACCCCATGCGGGCCAGTACGTCGCGCTCGAGATCCACGCCAGGCGCGATCTCGATCAGCTCGAGACCGTTGTCGCCGAGCCGCAGCACGCAGCGTTCGGTGATGTAGAGCACGGACCGGCCCGTCGCACGGGCGCGCTCGCCGTTGAAGGTAATCTGCGCAACCGCGTCGACGAACTTCGGCACCGTGCCGTCACGTCGAATCCGCAGCCTGCCGTCGCCGACGGTGGTTTCGGCGCCGGCGGTGAACGTCCCGAGGAAGAACAGGCTGCGGGCGGCCTGGGTGATGTTGATGAAGCCGCCCGCGCCGACGAGCCGCCGGCCGAAGCGGCTGACGTTGACGTTGCCGTCCCGGTCGGCCTCCGCCATGCCGAGAAAGGCTTGGTCCAGCCCCGCGCCGTCGTAGAAGTCGAACTGGTAGGGCTGGTCGACGATCGCCTGCGGATTGGCGGCCGCACCGAAGCTCAGGCCGCCCGCGGGCACGCCGCCGATGGCCCCCGCCTCGACGGTGAGTGTGATCAGGTCCAGGATCCCCTCCTCGCTAGCCACCGTGGCGATGCCCTCGGGTAGCCCGATCCCGAGGTTCACGACCGAGTTGATCTTCAGGAGCATCGTGGCGCGGCGGGCGATCACCTTGCGCGCGTCCAGCGCTGTCGTGCCCGTCGCCTCCGATACCACGCGGACCCCACTCGCGTACGCGGGGTTGTAGTCCTCGGCGAACGTCTGCATGTGCGCGGCGCCACTCGCGACGACGACGGCGTCGACGAGGATGCCGGGCAGACGGACCTCGCGTGGCGCCAGCAGGTGGCGGTCGGTGACGCGCTCGACCTGCACGATCACGATCCCACCCGAGTTCTTCGTCGCCTGGGCGATCGAAAGCGTGTCCAGCATGGCGGCCTCGCGCTCCATCGTCACGTTCCCCTGTTCGTCGGCGGTCGTCCCGCGCACGAGCGCCACGTCGATGGGGCGGCAGGGATAGAAGAGGAACTCCTCGCCGTCGAGCTCCATGACCCGCACCACCTCCTCCGTCGACGCCGCGTTCATGCAACCGCCCTCGATGCGCGGATCGACGAATGTGCCAAGCCCGACCTGCGTGATCAGTCCCGGCCGGCCAGCGGCCGTCTCGCGGTAGAGATGGGACATCACGCCCTGCGGGAGGCAGTAGGCCTCGATTCGCCCGTCGAGTGCGAGTGCGCCCAGCGCAGGGGCGAGCCCCCAGTGCGCCCCGATCGCGCGCCGGATCAGCCCCTCGCTCGCGAGGCGGTTAAGCCCGCGGGCGCCGCCGTCGCCCGGTCCCGCGGCGAACACGAGGGTCAGATCGCGCGGCCCGCCGGTTGCGCGGAAGCGGTTCGCGAGCGCGATGACGAGGTCCTCGGGAACCGCGATCCCGACGAATCCACCGACCGCTAGCGTGTCACCATCGACAATCAACTGGGCGGCCGCCTCGGGCGGAATAACCTTCGTGCGCCGCCCGGCCGTCACGGCGCCACACCAACCCCCTCGCGGTGGCGGCCATCTCTCACCACGTCTGGACGCGCGCGAGTGAGCGCCGGGGCTCGATTCGCAGTCGCATGTCGAGCACGACGCAGCCGTTCGTCATGCATCGGACGGGGTTGAGGTCCGTCTCGACCACCTCTGGGAGCTCCCGGAGCAGCAGGGCAAAGCGCAGCATCAGCTCGCGCAGCGCCTGTCGATCGAGCACAGCGCTGCCGCGGAACCCATCGAGCTGAGTGGCGACGCCCTCGGCTGAGTCGATCAGCTCGTCGGCTTCTGCGTCCGTCACTGGTAGCAGGCGGAACGCAGTCGATCGACCAAGGCCGGCCGCCGAGCCGCCGAAGCCGACCGCTAGCACTGGGCCAAGATCGGGATCGCCGATGGCTCCCACCAGCACGTCCGACCCGCCGGGCGCGATAAGGCGCTGGACGATCGCTCCGATCCAGTCCCGTCCGGCCGCGTGCACCCGTCGTTCGAGCTCGCGCCAGCCCGATCGCACCGCCGACTCATCCTCCAACCCCAGCATCACAGCATCGATGTCGCTCGCATGGGAGGGAGCGGCAAAGTCCGCCTTCAGCGCGACCGGAGCACCGATTTCCGCCGCCACCGCAACCGCGCGCTCGAGA
This sequence comes from uncultured Solirubrobacterales bacterium, assembly GCA_963810015.1. Lineage (GTDB taxonomy): Bacteria > Actinomycetota > Thermoleophilia > Solirubrobacterales > Solirubrobacteraceae > Palsa-465. The sequence goes on along the minus strand of CAWEMC010000013.1, from coordinate 442,159 downwards.
TCCGCGCAGCGATGCGAGACGACAACCGGAATCCCGTGCGTGGCCAGCAGAGCTTCCGCCTCAGCGAGCGAAAGCCAGCCGCCCGCGGGCTCGCGCTCAAGAAATGACGAGATCACCGCACGCGCCGCCGGCCCATCCAGATCGGGGTAGTGAGGCGGCTCGCCGAGTGGCCGTGAGAGCCATTCGCGACGTTCGGCCGCGCGCGAGAGCACGGCGGCACACGACTCGGGGAACAGGAAGTTCGGCACGCCAATGCTGGTCCGCGCGGGCAATCGGCCGTCGGCCCGTAGCACCGATGCCACAACCGGCTTGGGCTGCCCCTCCGAGACCGCCGAGATCGCATCCAGCACGGCCTCTGGGTCGCCGCCGTAAAAGTCGACGTAGAAGACCATCACCGCATCGATGCCGGGATCGCCGAGCAGCTCGCGGATGCTCGCAGCGTACTCGTCCGGTCCGGCCCTGATCCCCAAGACCAGGGGGTTCTGCGTGTCGCTGGCCTCGCTGACCTCCAACCCGCGGGCCGCGCACGCATCGGCGGCGAGCGTCGCCACACCCGCGGAGCTGCTCAAGATCCCGACCTGCCGTCCGCTCGGCAGCGGCTGGCGCTCGAAGAACTCAGCGGCGTCGAACAACTGCTCGCCGCCGCGGAACCGCAGCACCCCCGCCCGATACAACAGCGCGTCGACGGCCGCGTCGGCGCGCAGCGCCGCCGCCGTGTGCGAGCGCGCTTCGCTAAGCACCCGCTCGGCCCGTCGACGACCCTTGACCGCGAGGATCGGCTTATTGCGCGACACCCGCTGCGCGATCCGCGTAAAGCGCTCGGGAGTGCCAAACGACTCCACGTACAGGATCACCGCGGCCGTCCGCTCGTCATGCTCCCAGCACTCGAGCAGATCGTTGGTCGAGACATCGGCGCGGTTGCCGAGCGAGACGAACATCGAAACACCCAGCTGCCGAGCGGCCGCGTGACCGAGCAGCTCGATCCCGACCGCGCCTGATGGCGAGCAGATCGCCAGAGCTCCAGGGCGCACGCTGGCGCCGGTGAACGTCGCCTTTAGGCTGACCTCGGCGGCGGTGTTCAGCACCCCTAAGGACCTCGGGCCGACCATTCGCATGCCCCCATCGCGAACAATCTCGAGCAGTCGCGCCTCTCGCGCCACGGACGTCTCGCCTCCTTCCTGCTCGGGACCAACTGGCACAACGAGGAGCGCCCGCGCTCCCGTCGCGGCCGCCTCGGCGGCGAACTCGAGCACCTCATCGCCCGCGGCGGCGATGATCACGAGCTCCGGAACGACTTCCATCTCACCGAGGCTGCGAGCCGCCGCCATCGAGCACACCACACCCCCCGCCCGGTTGACCGGCGTCACGACACCCGCAAAACCGCCCGCGATGATGTTCGCCAACACCGCCCGGCCGACATTGCCTGGCGTCGCCGCAGCGCCGACCACCGCTACCGACGAGGGCGCCAGGACCGGCCGCAACGATGCGATCGCGGCGAAATGGTCGCGCTCGCCGATCCGCTCCAACACCGCCTCCGTCGGGGTGATATCCAACGACACCGTCAGCTCGCCAAATGAACCCCGACGCTGCACCGCGAAGCCGGCGTGCTCGAACACCCTCAACATCGGCCCATTGCTGGCCATCACTTGCGCATCGAAACGGTGGATCCCGCGGTCCGCCGCGATCTCCGCGAGCTGCTCGAGCATCCGCGTCCCGATCCCACGGCCCTGATCATCATCAGCCACCGCAAACGCGACCTCGGCGACGCCGGGCTCGCGCAATCCGACATAGCTGGCGACAGCCACCACGTCGCCATCGTGCCGGCTGATCAACGCCAGGCGATCAACGCCAGTCGCCTCCGCCTCTGCGCGCGCGACGAGGTCGGTGCGCCCAGAGCCGTGGAAGCGGAAGTGCCGGCTCTCCTGCGAGAGGCCCTCATAGAACGCCTTGATGTCCTCGCGGTCCACGGGCGTCGGGGCCTGCAACCGCAGCGTCGTCCCATCGCGCAGCAGCACGTCCCTGACCAGCGGCTGGGGTTCGGACACCGAAGCGACGATCACGTCTCCGCGCTGCCGGTGAGCGCCCACGCCCGACCGGCGATGCAGAAGGAAACGTACGTGCGGGCGGCGATCGTCGCCGTGGAGCTCATTGATCCATAATCGCGTCCACGGGCATCCGACACAAGGCCAAACCAGCCAAACTGGATCACACGTGGTCGACGGGAAGCGCGACGGCGAGAGGGCAACGGCCAAGAAGACAGCCGCCAAAGCGCCCCGCGACTCGGCCCCCGACACCTATGTCGATTCGAACGAACGGGAAGCGGCGGCCGAAGTCCAGCGACAAGGGCAAACTCGCCGCGCGCTACTACGTTCATCAGCTGACGGCGCTTTAGCAGGAGCTCGTCAAGCTGCAGTACTGGAGTCGCAGACCTTCGTCGCGGCACAGTTCTGAGCGAGCTATGCCGCTCCCAGCGACCGCCCGCTGTCGTCCACGATCGACGCCCGACGGTCTGTGCTCAGCCCCCGTAGGCCAATATGAGCGACTCCGCCACGCATACTGGTTTCTCGCCACCCTCGCGCTCGAAGGTCAGCTCAGTGTTCAGCATGACCCCTCCCCCCGCGTCGTCGACCGCGGCGAGGCGGAGACGCATCCGGACCCGGTCCCCGACCGGCAGCGCCGCGGGGAAGCGCAACTTGTTGAGGCCGTAGTTGACCATGAAGGCCATGCCATCCACGCGCAGCAGCTCCTCGAGGAACCGGGGAGCCAACGAGAGGGTGTAGTAGCCGTGGGCAATGGTCCCGCCGAACGGCGTCTCGCGCGCGCGGTCGGGATCGACGTGGATCCACTGGTGGTCGCCGGTCGCGTCGGCGAACGCGTCGATCTCAGCCTGAGTGACGTCGTGCCAGCCGCTCACGCCCAAGTCCTCCCCCGCGTGGGCCCTCAGCTCGTCGATGCCGTTGATCGTGAGCATCCTGTCCTCCTCGTTGGACTCAAGAGCTGGAGGCTGCCGTCGTCGCCGGGGCGGCGGCCGGGATCCCGCGGTCGGTCTCGGGCGGGGGGACCATCGGGCCGTCGCCGGTGGACGGGTCGATGATGCCGGCCTCGAGCCAGGTGTGCCGGCCGCTCAGGACGTCCAGCGCCAGCCGGTGGTTGGGCGTGTCGGCGTTGTTCCACAGCTCGTGGAACAGCCGCTCCGTGCGATGCCGGGCCTGGTTGCAGAAGGCCTCGGCGAGCGCCCGGGTCTGGTCCGCCCGCGCGGGGTGCTCCTGTATCGCCGTCTGGGCGTAGACCACGGCCGCGGACATGGCGAACAGCTCGGCTCCAATGTCTACGATCCGTCCCAGGAAGGCTCCGTGGGCCTCGGTGCCGGCCTGCCACCGTGCCATACCGTAGAACGTCGAGCGGGCGAGCTTGCGGCTGGCGCGCTCGACGAACCGCATTTGCCCGGCCAACTCGCCGAAGGTCGCATATGACTGGGGCGCCTGGCCGCGGCCGACAGCCAGCCGGGGGTACCAGGTGGCATAGAAGGCACCTGCCTTGCCGAGCGCCTTCGCCTTGCGATCGACCGGGAGGTCAGCCTCCATGAGGTCCCCGGCCACCTGTAGGTGCTGGTCCAGCGCCTCGCGCGCGATGATCAGGTGCATGATCTCCGTCGAGCCCTCGAAGATGCGGTTGACGCGCATGTCGCGCATGGCCTGCTCGACCGGCACGCCGCGCAGGCCGCGGGCCTCCAAGGACCGCGCGGTCTCGTAGCCGCGGCCGCCGCACACCTGCATGAGCTCGTCGATGATGCGCCAGCCCATCTCGGAACCGTAGAGCTTGGCGAGAGCTGCCTCGATGCGAACATCGTTGCGCTTCTCGTCCGCCAGCCGGCTGGCCACGTCGACCATCGCCTCGAGGCCGAACGCAGTCGCGGCGATGAACGCGATCCGCTGCGCCACCTCGTCGTGCTCGCCGATCGGCTTGCCCCACTGGACGCGCTGGCTCCCGAACTCGCGGGCGATCTTCGTCGCCCACTTGCCGAGTCCGACGCAGACGGCCGGAATTGCCAGGCGGCCCGTGTTCAGCGTAGCGAGGGCGATCTTGAGCCCGAGGCCCTCGCGGCCGATCACGTTCTCGGCTGGCACGTAAACGTCGGTGTATCGGGTCTGGGAGTTCTCGATCCCGCGCAGCCCCATGAACTCGATGCGATGCTCGACGACCACGCCGTCGCTCACGCTCGGGACGATAAACGCGGTGATGCCGCCCTTGCGATCCTCGCTGCGGGGTACCTTGGCGAGCACGACGAGTACGTCGGCCATGGTCCCGTTGGTCGTCCACAGCTTGCGACCGTTGAGGACGTAGCCCGCGCCGTCGTCGGTGGGCGTCGCGGTGGTCGACACCCGGGCGGGGTCGGAGCCCACGCCGGGTTCGGTCAGCGCAAAGGCGGACAGGTGCGTACTGCACACCTTCGGCAGCCACTCGCGCTTCTGCTCCTCCGAGCCGAAGAGCAGCAGAGGCTGCGCCAGCCCAATCGACTGGTGCGCCGAGAGCAGCGTCGAAAGGCTTGAGTGACAGGTCCCGACCAGCATCAATGCGCGGTTGTAGTAGACCTGAGAGAGCCCGAGGCCGCCGTACTTCTCGGGCACTTTCATACCCAGGGCGCCAAGGTCCTTAAATCCGGCGATCACCTCGCCGGGGATCTTGTCGTCGCGTTCGATCGTCTGCGGATCGACCTCGTCCTTCAGGAACGCGCCGAGGGCTGACAGGAACCGTTCGCCCTTCTCGACAGCGTCGGCCGGCATATCCGGCTGCGGGGAGATCAGGTCGAGCTGGAGGTGGCCGAGGTAGAGCCCCTTCCCGAAGCTTGGAAGCTTCCAGTCCTTCTCCCGGGCCGCCTCCGAGATCGCTCGAGCTTCTTTATAGCCGGAGTCAGCGGGCATGGCTGACCTTCCTTCCATCGTCGGTGCTGCGGCTGAAGAATCCGCGGAACCTCACCTGAACGAAACGAGGTCCGGGAACGAGAATGAGGTCAGCCTTCTAGGGCAAACACCGACCACTCACCCCACCGGATGTGGGCTGAAAATCTCACTTGAACCGTCGACTACAACTAAACGGATCCAGCTACAACTCTATCACGTCGAGGACGCCCGTTGGGGGTCGATTGGGCGGCGCGCAGGCCCCGCCGTGGACGGTCGAGGGCGTCGAATTGGTGCGGGACGACCCCCGCTCTCGCCGCGTCAGCTCGACGAAGTGGACGGCGTGCTCTCGGGCTGCGTGCTCGCGATCGCCGAAACGGGCCCGATCGTGCTCGACGGTGGGGGCGCCTGCGAGCGCCGCGCGCTCACGCTCGTGACCGACCGCGACCTGTGCGTCGTCAGATCTGTCGACACCGTCACGTCCGTGCCCGCGTGGCCGCGCTGGCGCAGGTCGCCGCGGAGGGCCGGCCGATTACTTTCATCTGGGGCCCGTCGGCTACCGTGGACATGAGCTCGTGCGCGTTGAGGGTGTCCACGGGCCCCGCGCACTCGACGTGTTCGTCGTCGACTCCCGAAGGCGGCGTGGGTATCTGAGTGGCGCGCGCGGGATCGCGCTCACCACGCACGGTACGAGCTGACGTTGGCCGCCCGCAGCCCAGTGACATACCCGGCGCGCTCGTATGCATCCTCGTCCGTGCCGCGTGGCACCGACAGCATGCCGCGCAGCTCGTCGAGCGCTTTGAATCCCTTGCGGTCCATCCACGTAGACAGCCCGTCGAGCAGCACTGTCGCGTGCTCAGGTCCGTGGCGCAGCAATGCCGACGCGGTCATCACCACATCCGCTCCCGCGAGCAGGTATTTGGCGACGTCGGCGGAGTCTTCGACGCCCGTAGTGGCCGCGAGCGCGGCCCGCACACGGCCTCGCAGCAGTGCGATCCACGTCTGCGGCAGCAGCGCGCCGTCCGAGCCGGAGAGCGCTACAGAGGGCACGACGGCCAGCGTTTCGGGGTCGATATCGGGCTGCAGGAAGCGGTTGAATAGGACGAGGGCGTCGGCGCCGGCCTCGTCCAGTCGCAGCGCGAAATTCCCAATCGAGCTGAAGTACGGGCCGAGCTTGACCGCGACCGGCACGGTGACCGCGTCCTTGACGCGCTGAAGGACGTCGACGTAACGCTGCTCGACTTCCCGGCCGGGAGTGCTCGGATCGCCTGGCAGGTAGTAGATATTCAGCTCGATCGCGGCCGCGCCGGCGTCCTGCATTGCGCGCGCGTAGTCGGTCCAGCCTTCCGGGGTGACGCCGTTGAGGCTTGCGATCACGGGGACGTCAACCGCCGCGACGGCGCGCTCCACCAGGCTCAGATGGCGGTGGGGGCCATAGTCCTCCTCGGCTACCTCCGGGAAATAGGACAGCGATTCGGCAAAGCTCTCGGTGCCGGCATCGGAGAGCCGGGCGTTCAGCTCGGCCTCCTCCCGCAGCTGCTCCTCGAACAGCGAGTGCAGCACAACCGCGCCGATGCCCGCGTCCGCCAGCCGCCGGACGCCGTCGACGGTGTGTGACAGTGGCGATGCGGACGCCACGAGCGGGTTGCCCAACTCGAGGCCCATGTAAGTGGTCGACAGCTCCATCAGTGATCCTTGCGGGCGTCGGCCGGGAAGTCGCCGGCGTTGCGGCTAGCCATGTCCTCATAGATCTGCCAGCGCTGCCGGACGATCTGCTGCCCGAGGTCCCCCAAGCGGTCGGCTTCAGTCGGGTCTCGGTTGGCCAGCGCGCGGAAGCGCAGCTCTCCCTTTCGGTAGTCGCTCAGCGGCATCCGCGGCCTGGGCGAGTCCAGTAGGAACGGATTGCCGTTGGCTGCGCGCACCATCGGGTCATAGCGGATCAGTGGCCAGTGGCCGCTCGCGACGGCCCTGTACTGCTGGTCGAGCCCGTGTCGCATGTCGATCCCCTGTCCGATGCAGTGGCTGTATGCGATCAGGAGGGAAGGCCCATCGTAGGCCTCGGCCTCGCGGAAAGCGCTCAGAGTCTGCTGGGGGTCGGCACCCATCGCGACCCGGGCGACGTACACGTTGGCATATGAGATCGCCTGTAGCGCGAGGTCCTTGGTGGGCATCGTCTTGCCGGCGGACGCGAACTTCGCCACCGCGCCAAGCGGCGTCGCCTTCGACATCTGTCCGCCGGTGTTGGAGTACATCTCCGTGTCGAGCACGAGCACGTTGACGTTGCGCCCGCTGGCCAGCACGTGGTCCAGGCCGCCAGACCCAATGTCGTACGCCCAGCCGTCGCCGCCGACAATCCACACGCTCCGCCGGATCAGGTGATCGAGGACGCTTCGCAGCTCGGCGACGACCGCTTCGTCCAGGTCGTCGAGCCGCCGCTCTAGCTGGTTGATCCGCTCGCGTTGGGCGCGTAGCTCGGACTCCCGCAACTGCGGCGCCGTGAGGATCTCATCGACGAGCTCCCCACCGACCAGGTCGCGGAGATCGGTGAGGCGGCGGCGGGCCAGCTCTGTGTGGCTGTCGGCGGCTAGCCGCAGGCCGAGTCCGAACTCGGCGTTGTCCTCGAACAGCGAGTTCGACCATGCCGGGCCATGCCCGTCGGCATCGACCGTCCATGGCGTCGTGGGCAGGTTCCCGCCGTAGATCGAGGAGCAGCCGGTCGCATTGGCGATCGTTAGCCGGTCGCCGAACAGCTGCGAGACGAGTTTCAGGTACGGGGTCTCCCCGCACCCGGCGCAAGCGCCGGAAAACTCGAACAGGGGTTCCAGGAACTGCGTGCCGCGAACCGTGCCGAAGTCGACCCGCGCGCGGTCGTTTGCGGGCAGCTGCTCGAAGAACGCGATCTTCTCGCGCTCCGCCGGTAGCAGCGGCTCGACCCCCTCGAGGTTGATCGCCTTTCGAGCCGCGTCTCCCGGCGCCGAGACCGGGCAGGCCTCGACGCACAGCCCGCACCCAGTGCAGTCCTCGACATAGACCTGCAGCGTGTAACGCGTGTCCGGAAGCCCCGGAGCGTTGAGCGGAGCCGACCGGAACCCGTCTGGGGCGCCCTCCAAGTTTGATTGCTCGTACTGGCGGGACCGGATCACGCTATGCGGGCAGACGAAGCTGCAGTTGCCGCACTGAATGCACAGCTCGGAGTCCCAGGCCGCCACCAACTCCGAGATGTTGCGCTTCTCATACTGCGTCGTGCCGCTCGGGTAAGTGCCGTCCACCGGCAGCGCGCTGACTGGAAGCTGATCGCCCCGGCCGGCCATCATCGCAGCGGTCACCGTGCGCACGAACTCGGGCGCGTGCGCGGGGACGACGGGCGCCGGCTCGCGCTCAGACGTCACCTCCTCCGGCAGCTCTACGCGGTGAAGGTGCTCCAGCGAGCTGTCCACCGCCGTCTGGTTGCGCTCCACGACCTCGGCGCCGCGCTTGCCGTAGGTCTTGGCGATCGAGGCCTTGATGCGCTCGATCGCCTCGTCGCGCTCGAGCACGCCCGAGATCGCGAAGAAGCACGTCTGAAGCACCGTGTTAGTCCGCCCCGCGAGGCCCGCATCGCGGGCGATCTTCCCCGCGTCGATCACGTACAGCTCGATCTGTTTGGCGAGGATCTGCTCCTGAACGGGACGTGCGAGCGCGTCCCAGACGCCATCCGGCGGCTGCCGGCAATTGAGCAGTAGCGTCGCTCCCGGAGCCGCCCGCTCGAGCACTTCGTCGCGTTCGAGCAACCCGAAGTGGTGACAGCCGACGAAGCTCGCCTGCGAGATGAGGTACGGCGCGCGGATCGGTTCGGGCCCGAAACGCAAATGCGAGACCGTCTGCGAGCCAGACTTCTTGGAGTCATAGACGAAGTAGCCCTGCGCGTTCAAGCTCTCCTCGGAGCCCAGGATCTTGATCGTGTTCTTGTTCGCGCCGACCGTCCCGTCGGCACCCAGGCCGAAGAACAGCGCGCGAACGGTATCCGCAGGCTCGATGTCGAGCGACGCGTCGTAGGAGAGGCTCGTGCTGGAGACATCGTCGATGATCCCGACCGTGAACCGCCGCTTGGGCCGCTCGCGCCCCAGTTCCTCGAACACGCCGGCGACCATCCCGGGCGTGAACTCCTTCGAGGACAGGCCATAGCGGCCGCCGATCACGCTCGGCATCAGCTCGCGCTCGCCATCTGCATGTGACTCGGTGAGGGCCGCGAGCACGTCGAGGAACAGCGGCTCGCCGAACGAACCCGGCTCCTTGGTCCGGTCGAGCACGGCGATCCGCCGCACGCTCGCGGGCAGCGCCTGCGCCAGCGCCCGGGCCGGGAACGGCCGGTACAGCCGGAGCTGCGCCACGCCGACTCGCTCACCCTTGGCCTGCAGGAAAGCCACGGTCTCGCGGACGGTCTCCCCGCCCGATCCCATCACCACCAGCACGCGCTCGGCCTCGGGATGCCCGCTGTAGTCGACCAGCCTATAGCGGCGGCCCGTGCGCTGAGCGAGCTTGTCCATCGCGTCCTGTACGGCATCGGGAACGCGGGCGTAGAACGGGTTGACGGTCTCCCGGGCCTGAAAGTAAACATCCGGGTTTTGCGCGGTGCCGCGGATGAAAGGCTGCTCGGGGGTCAGCCCACGACCGCGGTGCGCGCGGATCAGCTCCTCCGGAACCATCGCCCGCAGGTCGTCGTCGGACAGCAGCTCGATCGTGTTCAGCTCGTGCGAGGTGCGAAAGCCGTCGAAGAAGTGCACGAACGGCACTCGGGTCGCCAGCGTCGCGGCCTGCGCCACCAGCGCGAGATCGTGGGCCTCCTGCACCGAGGCCGACGCCAGCAGCGCAAAACCGGTCTGGCGCACGGCCATCACATCGGAGTGATCGCCGAAGATCGACAGCCCCTGCGCCGCCAGCGAGCGAGCGGCCACGTGCAGCACCATTGAGGTGAGCTCACCGGCGATCTTGTACATGTTCGGGATCATCAGCAACAGGCCCTGGGAGGAGGTGAACGTCGTAGCCAGGGCACCGCCCTGCAGCGCGCCGTGCAGCGCGCCTGCCGCCCCCGCCTCGCTCTGCATCTCCATCACCGCCGGCACCGTGCCCCACACGTTCGCCTGCCCGTGGCTGGACCATTCGTCCGCCTGCTCGGCCATCGGCGAGGACGGCGTTATCGGGTAGATGCAACAGACCTCGTTGCAGCGGTACGCGACCGACACCGCTGCTCCGTTGCCGTCGACGGTCGCGCGCATCAGCGCGGCTCCGCGATCGCGTCCGGGTGCGCGATGAACGCCTCAGGGGGCGCCGGCGCGCCCTCCGGGAACATCTCGATCGAGTGCACCGGGCATTGCTCGTAGCACGCCCCGCAGCCCGTGCAGCGGTCATAGTCGAACTCGTAGCGGTACCCCTTACCGAGTTTGATCACCGCATCCTCCGGGCACGCCCCGAGGCACCCATCGCACTCGCAGCAGTTCCCGCACGAGAGGCACCTATGCGCCTCGAACGTCGCCTGCTGCGCCGAGAGGCCGCCGACCACCTCGCCGAAATCGGCGATGCGCTCGGACAGCTCGAGCTCGGGCTGCTCGCGGCGGGCGGCATCACCGAAGTACCAGAGGTTCAGCATCTCGAACGTAGCCGACGGATGTTTCGCCGGGTGCTCGGACTCCGAGCCCTGTAGCCACGCGTCGATCTCGCGCGCGGCCCGCTTGCCGTGACCGACTCCGATCGTCACCGTGCGCTCGCTCGGCACCATGTCCCCGCCGGCGAACACACCCGGGGATCCCGTCATCATCGCGCTCGACACCTGCACGGTGCCGTCGCGATCGAACTCCACCCCCGGCACCGTCCGTAAGAAGGCGGTGTCGGTCTCCTGGCCGAGCGCCAGGATCACAGTGTCCGCGGCAAGCTTTTCAAACCGCCCCGTCGGCTGCGGGAACCCGGAATCGTCGAGCTCCATCACCTCGACGTTGAGCTCCGGGCCCTCGAACGTCTTGATCGTCCGCAGCCAGTTGATCCGAACCCCCTCCCGCTCGGCGTCCTGCGCCTCCTCCTCAAGTGCCGGCATCTGCTCACGCGTGCGGCGGTAGACGACGAGCGCCTCCTCCGCGCCCAACCGGCGTGCCGTCCGCGCGGCGTCCATCGCTGTGTTGCCGCCGCCGTAGATGGCGACGCGACGCCCGATCACCGGCCGCTCGCCCGACGCGACACCGCGCAGGAACGACACCGCATCAACGATCGGCCCGGCATCCATGGCGGGGATCTCTACTCGCTTTGACAGATGCGCGCCGACCGCGACGAACACCGCGTCGAAGCCGCCCTCGCGGCGTTCGGCGTCGAGATCCACGACCACGTGGTTGCTGGTGAAACGCACACCCAGCGCAGCGATCCGCTCGAGCTCTCCGCTGAGCACGTCGCGGGGCATCCGGTAGGCCGGGATGCCATAGCGCATCATCCCGCCCGGCTCCGAGCCCGCATCCCGGATCTCGACCTCGTGGCCGCGCCTCGCCAGGTGGTAGGCAGCCGAGAGCCCACTCGGGCCCGCGCCGATCACCAGCACCCGCTTGCCGCTCGGGGCCGGCGGCGGATCGAACAGCCATCCCCGCTCGAGCGCCAGGTCGCCCAGATACCGCTCGACCGAATGGATCGAGACGGCACTGTCGAGGTCGGCGCGGTTGCAGACGCTCTCACACGGGTGGTAGCAGACGCGCCCGTGGATCGCCGCAAACGGGTTGTCGGCCACCAATGCGCGCCACGCCAGCTCGTGCTCGTCCGCCTGCATGTGGGCAAGCCACGCCTGGATGTTCTCGCCCGCCGGACAACCCGCATTGCACGGCGGCAGCAGATCGACGTACACCGGGCGGCGGTCGCGTACCGGCCCTGCGCGCGAGCGCCCATGCAGCAAATCCGGCAGCGGCGTGATATCCCGTCGCAGAACGCTCATCTCGACGATCTCGCCGTCCGACAGCTCGGAGGGCGGACTGGCGCGGAAGCTGCTCTCGCCATAACAGGCTCCTGGTGTGGCGTTGCCTTTTCTGCAACGGCCCCCACTTGCCGCCGATCGGCCGCTGTGAGCGCGCTCCGCAGTCGGTGCCGTTGCCTTGCCGCCCGCCCGCAGGCGAGGCGGGAGACCTCGACACTCAGCGAGCCTACGCCGATCCGCTGCCGACTACAAGCCCGCGAGCGCCCGCACTTCCTCCCCGGCGGGAGAGCTCAGTCGCCCGATTCGTACTTGAAAGAAACGTCCACGCGCACGCGGTACGTCGACACCTTGCCGTCTTCGATCGTGACGTCGAAGCGGTGCGCCTCGGCAACACGCAGGTTCCGCAAAGTCTTAGAGGCGGTCTCGACCGCGTTGCGGGCAGCGTCCTCCCACGATTCGGTACTGACACCAACGAGCTCGGTTACGCGATAGACGCTCTCGGCCATTCTCTGGTCCTCTCCTCGATTAACGCGCGAGACTATTGCAGGTCGCGACACTTCTCGGCTATGACGCGGCGTCTGCTGTGCGGCAGTGAGGGCACGCTTGCGGTGATGACCGAGCCGCGCTGCGGCTCGTGCCCGCTGCCGAGGCGTCGGGCTACGGGATGGCCTGCTTCCCCGATCTCGCCGATGCCGCCCGGCCCGCCTCGGGATCGCGTCGAACGCGGGCGTAGACCGTCGAGCAGCGTGGCGTGGGCGTAACCTCACTTCCCTGTAAGGTGACGATGGGCGCCGCGCATGCCTTCGTCTCACCCGAGAAATCGAACAGGAGAGCGGCGATGGAGGAGACCGGCAGTTACGGCATCCCAAGAGTTGAGCACGCGCGCGTCAGCGATGCGATGAACAAGGGGATCGTGACCTGCTCGCGCGACGCGGGACTGAGGGAGATGGGTCGCCTGATGGCCAGCCACCACATCCACAGCCTCGTCATGTCGCTCGACGATCCTGCGCGGTGGGCACTCGTTTCGGACGTCGACATCGCGCAGGCCGCGATCGGCCGGCCAGACGCCACGGCGGAGGATCTTGCCGTGCCGGCGACGGGCATTCCCAACGAGGCCACGCTGATCCGTGCAATCGAGGTGATGCGACAGCAGCGCACCTCGCATCTGATCGTGACCGACACCGAGAGCGGCCAGCCCACTGGCATGATCTCGGCGCTCGACATCGCCGGCATAGTCGGCTGGGGCGAGGGCTAGCTCCGCCCGCGTCTCTCTGACGCGCTGACCCGAGGACTCGAAGTCAGCGGGCTGGTGTGCGGCGATAGGCTTCGCGTATGGCGACTCTCCTGCTGCTGCGGCATGGCGAGAGCGAGTGGAACTCCAAGGGACTGTTCACCGGGTGGGTGGACATCGGGTTGTCGAACAAGGGTGCGGACGAGGCGGCGAACGGAGGCCGGCTGCTCGTCGAGGCAGGACTTCAGCCCGACGTGGTGCACACATCCCTCTTGACCCGGGCGATCCAGACCGCCAACATCACGCTGGCGGCGGCAGATCTACTCTGGCTACCGGTGCGCAGGTCATGGCGGCTGAACGAACGCCACTACGGGGCCTTGCAGGGCAAGAACAAAGCGCAGACCAGGGAGGAGTTCGGCGAGGAGCAGTTCATGCTCTGGCGGCGCTCCTACGACGTACCGCCGCCGCCGATCGCCGACGTCGACGCGCTCTCCCAGGCGGCCGACCCACGCTACGCCCAGCTGCCCCCCGAACTGCTGCCCAGGTCGGAGTGCCTCAAGGACGTGGTCGAGCGGATGTTGCCGTTCTGGTACGACGTGATCGTCGGTGACCTCGCGGCTGGCAACACGGTGCTCATCGTGGCCCACGGCAACTCGTTGCGCGCCCTAGTCAAGCACCTTGACGGCATCAGCGACGCGGCGATCGCGTCCCTGAACATCCCGACCGGTGTCCCGCTCCTGTACGAGCTGGACGACGACTTCCGCCCAGTGATCCCGGGTGGGCGCTACCTGGACCCGGAAGCCGCCGCCGAGGCGACGCAGGCGGTCGCGAACCAGGGACGGTGAGCGGACCGGGCCGCGCTCCAGCGACGGCCGTCGCGTTGGTTGACCTGGAACATCGCCACGCCGTCCTGCTCGGGACCGTTGTAGTCAAGACTTCTCGGGATGCGGGCCGCCTGGCTGGCGGCGATCAGACGGCGGTCGACTGCAGCGCGCGGGGAACGTTGGTTCGACACGCGTAGCGGCCCGCCCGCGCCGTGGAACTCCGACGCGCCTCGCACGTCGTCCTCTGACTTCAGGAAGTAGGGCTGACGTCCCGCCAGCCCCAGCCCTCGGCGCCCTGTGCCTCCCAGAGGTCGTAATCGAGCGGCCGGCCGCGGACATAGAGCATCGCGTTCATCGAGCTCGAGCCGCCCAAGCTCTTGGCGCGCGGAACGTAGAGCGACCGGCCGTCGACGTGCGGCTCGGGCTCGGTGGAGAAGTCCCAGTCGAGCTTGGCGTGGAACTCTTGGCGAAGGTTGCCGGGATCTTGATGTTCGGACTCCGGTCGCGGCCGCCGGCCTCGATGAGCAGGACACGCGTGACCAGATCCTCGCTGATCCGGTCAGCCAAGACGCATCCGGCTGATCCGGCGCCCACCACGATGTAGTCGAATCCTTGTGACATCCGGCGCTCCTCGTTTGCTCGACTCGTCAACTAGATGCGCGTGCAAAGCGCCCGAGCAACGTGGGCGCCATCAGGCGCCTGATGTGCAGTCGCTTGGGACCCGTTTCACGGCGCGGCGGCAACGAGCCCGCACGCGACCTCGACGATGCGCGCGAACGACTCGGGGTCGAGGCTGGCGCCGCCGACGAGCGCGCCGTCGACATCGGGGAGGCCGAGCAGTTCCTCGGCGTTCTCGGGCTTCAGTGAGCCGCCGTAGAGGATCCGGACCGCCTGGCCCCCGGGCTTGTCGATGTCCTCCACCAGCGCCCGCACGAACGCCACCGCCTCCTGCGCCTGCTCAGGCACGGCGGTGAGGCCGGTCCCGATCGCCCAGATCGGCTCGTAGGCGATCACAACCCCCGACAGCCGCTCGACGGGCACTTTCCCGAGCCCCTCCTGGACCTGGTGTCGCAGCTTGCGCTCGGTGTCGCCGCGCTCGCGCTCCTGCTCAGTCTCCCCGACGCAGAGGATCGGGACGAGCCCGGACTCGAGCGCGGCCGGGACCTTCAGCTGCAGCTCGCCGTCGGTCTCCCCGAACAGCTGCCGGCGCTCGGAGTGGCCGAGCACGACGCCGTGAACGCCGACCTCGGCCAGCATTGTCCGAGAGACCTCCCCCGTGAACGCGCCCTCCTCCGCCTCGTGCATTGTCTGGGCAAACACCTCGACGGGCGAGCCGCGCGTGGAGTCGACCATTGGTTGCAGCGCCAGGAAAGGGACGCAGAGCCCAATCTCGACGCCGTCCACAGAGGCGACCTTCGGCAGCAGCGCCTGCACGTAGCGCTCGGCGTCCGCGATCGTCTTGTACATCTTCCAGTTGCCGGCAATGAGGGGGGTGCGCCGCGGACTCACGACAGCGCGACCACCCCGGGCAGCTTCTTGCCCTCTGTCAGCAGCTGCCGGGCGCCGCGCGACCGGAGCTCCTGGAGCGTCGGGAGCGCAACGCGGATGCGCACGTCGTCGGTGATGTGCCTGCGCTCGTCCAACGGGACGTTGAAGTCCGCGCGGACGAGCACGCGCTTGCCCTCGGGATCGAGGTCGTCAACCGTGCGCATGCACCAGCACCTGCTTCGCGAGCTCGACGCGGCGGTTCGAGTAACCCCACTTGTTGTCATGCTACGAGACGACCCTGATTCGGCTGCTCTGCAGCACCGCGGTCAGTTGTGAGTTGAAGACCGACGAGCACGGGCTCTTGACGATGTCCGAAGAAACGATCCCGTCACCTCCACCTCTTTGCCGGGAGGCGCATCATAGTGATTGCGCGTTTCGCGGTCAGCGCCGGTTGACGACGACACTCGCCAGATCGCCCACGCATCGATCGCCGCCTATTCTGCAAGAAACGCGGCGACTGCCTTGTGGGTCTGCCGGGGCCTCTCCATCTGCGGCACGTGCCCGCAGTCCAACTCGACGTGACGGGCCTCGGGGAGAGCCTCGGCGACGTGCCGGGCGAACGCGATCGGCACCAGCGTGTCGCGGCGACCCCAGATGAACAGCGCATCTGGCTGGAGCTCGCGCAGCCTGGGCCAGAAACCGTCTTTACCCTGGGGCGCCTCGAGGTAGATCTGGCGCGCAGCCGCGTAGAACGCGGCGCGCCCAGCGGGCGTGAGATAGGCGGGCAGGAACTCGTCGACGCCCGCCGCCGTCCATCCTTCATCGGCGCCCGTGACCCCGCTCGTCGCTGCCAGGAACCCGACGCCGACGTGGAGGTTGCGCCGCACCGCCAAGCGACCCAACCGGAAGGCGCGCATGCCGTCACCCACGTCATCGGCCATCGCCGCCCACGTCTGCGAGTCGGCCGTGATCGTCGCGTCAGCGTCGCCGTCGGCCGGCACGAGACGCGCCGCGCCGCGCTCGAGCAGCGCGTCCCATGCCTCGCCTCCAACGAGCGGCAAGCGGACGCGCGCGCCGCTGCCCTCCGGCTCGAAGGCCGCGCGGTCATAGCGGTCGACCAACATCTGGAACGGGAGGGCGTGACCGATGGGGGTGGCGTTCATGGCGGGCCCCGACGTGTCGTGTGCCACGTCAGGCGCAGCTCACACGGCGGCAGCGATTTCGAGGTCGTGGTCCGCGCTTGCCGCGAGCGCGAAGGGGATTTGACGCGTCCCCGCGATGGCGCTGGCCCCGACTCCTGCACCGCGGCGATGCAGGTGACCAGCTCGCTGCGCAAACTGCGCTGACTTCTGGGACCAAATGCGCCAGGTCGGACCCGAGAACTGGACTTGAGGGGGTTGCACCACTGGTTCACTGTGCGTTACACCCTTCCGGCCTACGAGCCAAGCGCGGACATTCTGGCAGTACCCATCCGACTCGTCCTTGTCGGGGTTGCTCCCACCCTCACCCGCGCCTCTGGGGTCAGGCTGCTTCGACCGTTGGGCGTGAATTCCGAGAGCCTGGTCGAGAAAGCGAAAATACGAGGGTGGTTTCGCGGCCAGGCCCCGGGCACTCTTACGTCGTTGTGAGCACGCCGGCGCGCGTCACCTGAACCCTATGCGCGCTTTGTACTCGGAAGTTCGAGCGCCGAGCGGCCGTCAGTGAACCTTCTGCCCCTCGTACACGCGCACGAAGTGCAGGTAGTTCTCGGCAATCTCCGACGCGGCAACGTCGCGTTCTAGCTCCTCCGCGAGGAACCCCTTCAGCGCGTCCCACCAGATCGAGCGGCCGATCGCGAAGCCGACGAAGCCGTCAATCGGCGCCGCCGCCTCGAGCCACTCCTCGACCTTGGCGGTCGAGGCGCCCCGGCCGAGCAGCACGCACGCCACGCCCTCGCGGCCATCACCCGAGCGGGTTTGGCGGACGAGCATCGCGGCATCCTCGCCCTCGTCGACGCCCTCGATCTTCCACACGTCGACCTCGATCCCAGCGTCCTGGATCTCCTCGATCGCGCGTCGCATCAGCTCCGGTCGCAACTCGGCGTCATAGCGCTCGGTGTCGCCCCCGAGCTTCGCGAGCTGCTCAGCGGTCGCCGGCACGAGCAGCTCGAACAGGAACTTGCGGTCGTGCTCATGCAGCCAGTCCGCCAGTCGCTTGAGGCGTCCCAGCTGTCGCTCGTTCAGCACCGGGTCGTCCTCGGGGTTGTAGCGTACGAGAACCTTCGAGAAGGCCGAATCGAACTCCTCGATGTGGGCGCCGAAGTCCTCGCCGTAATCGAAGTCAAACTCATTCTGCCCAGACTTCTCAACCGGCATGGCCAACGTGAGCCCGTGCTCGCGCGCGCGCCGGGGGATGTCGGACCCGAACTGCTCATCGACAAGCACGCCCGTCGCCGACGGCTCGGCGCCTCGACTGACGGCCTCGAGGACGCCCTCGAAGATCAGGCGCTTGGCGTCGGCGATCGTCTCGGTCTCTTCGGGCGTTGGGTCGCCTTCGATTCCGAACATCTTCTTCTGAAACGACCCCCGATGGTCGAACGCCAGGATATAGAGCTTTTCATCGTGTCCCAAGGCCATTGAACGATCCTTTGAGCTAGTAACCGTGACCGAAGTCTAAGCTCTGGGGTCGCACGCCGTCTGAAACTAACTAGCTGCTTCGGGCCGAGGAACCGGGAACGGCCGTTGTGGCAGATCACTGACCCCGGTTATGCTCGGTTAGCACGAACGATGAGGGATCTCGGCGAGCGCCCCGTCGCGAAGGGCATCACCGACACGGTGCGCGATCAGGTCGCCTCGGTGAGGGCGGCGCTCTACGCGGCGATCATCGGGCGGGTGCTGCCGGCGTCGCGAGCAATGCGCCGTCCGCCACGAGTGTCTGGGTTCTACGGGCTCGATTCGCGGCGAGCGCGATCCGTCTTGCAAAGCGGACCGATCTGTGGTAGGACGGTTCCTCGCTACAGGACTGTCAGCTGAGCGTTGAGAACAGCGGCGGGACCAGAAAGGAGCGCGGTCATATGAGCACCGCGCCGATCTCCTTCGACCGAGCCGACGAGCAGGTCGAGAAAATGGTTGACCGGTGTACGGCGTTCGCGTGCGTGGAGGACGCGATTGACGCCGCTGCACTCTCGCCCGATCACAAGGAGGCGTTGTGGCTGCTGCCCTGGTCGCTTCGGGAACCTGAGGCTCAGCGCCGAGACGCCCGGCTTATGGCAACAGCATTCGCGGCCGGGGGCTTTGGCAGGCCGAGACTGCGTGCCGTCGCCGACCTCGACCCGCCTGCGCAGGCGTAGCCCGGCTCGTGGCTGCGATCTTCAACCTCAATCATCCGGCGCACACGGTCCACTGGCACTTCTTCACGATGTCGGTGGCGAACGTCGTCGTGTTGGTACTGATGCTGGTCGTGTTCGCGCTCGCGATCGCGCTTCCGTTTCCGAACCGTGGCCGCAATCGAGCTGACGGGAGTGGGTGATGGCGGCTGCGAATGACCAGCCCGGGGGACAGAGGTCGTGGACGGGCGCGGTTCGCGATCGTGCGGTGGCGGCGTGGCCGCCCGAGAAGCTGTTGGCCGACAAGCAGCCGTCGTACGTCTCCTCGTGGATTTACGTGTTCGGTGTGCTGTCGATCGCATCGCTGGTGGTGATCATCGCGTCCGGCTCGATCCTCACCCTCAAAGGGCCGACATGGTGGCACTACACGGGGGTCGGTCACTTCTTCAACAGCATCCACCTGTGGTCCGTCGAGCTGTTCTTCTTCTTCATGGTCATCCACCTATGGGGGAAGTATTGGATGGCGGCGTGGCGGGGCGGACGTGTCCGCACCTGGATTACAGGAGCAGTGACGTTCCTGGTCGCGGTCCCGTGTGCCCTGACCGGCTACGTCTCCCAGCAGAATTTCGACGCCCAGTGGATCTCAACCCAGGCCAAGGACGCCTTCAACTCGGTCGGGATCGGAGCGTTCTTCAACCTCACCAACTTCGGCCAGATGTACAGCTACCACGTGTTTCTGCTGCCGGTCGCAGTTGTCGCGCTCGTGATCGCGCACGTCCTGCTCGTGCGCAAGCACGGCGTGGTGCCCCCGTTTGAGCTGTCCTTTAAGGATGCCGAACCGGCGTCCGTCCGTGAGCCGGCCTCGGTCTCCGAGCCACCGCCCTCGGTCTCGGGGTCGTCGCGATGACCCGGCGCGAGCGTCGCCGGCGTGAGAACGACGCCGCTCGCGAGTGGAAGGGTGGATATCGCTCGTATGACCTGGTCAAGGAGTTCTCGATCGCGCTCGGGGTGGTGCTCGCGCTCGCGCTCGTGCTCACGATCCTGTTCTCCTCAGCGGACGATCCTCCGAGCACGATCCAGTCGTGGTCGCGTACCGATCCGGTCGACTTTGTGACCACCGCCGTGAGCGAGTTGGACGGGACGAGCGGCCTGGCCACCTACGGACCGCCCTACAACCACAACGGCGATGGCCAGCACATCGCGTTCATCTACCTGCAGAAGTGGCTGGGGGTCAGCCACCCGATCGACCCCGCGAAGGACTTCGTGCTTGCACCGCTCGGCGCGATCCCCGGACAGCCCACGTTGCACACCGCAATCTCGACCTACCAGTCGGCGTCGTCAAAACAGCAGACGGCTTGGACGACTGCGTACACGAACGCGCTGGGCAAAGCAAAGCCCAACCCAGATGGCTCGATCTCGGTTCCCGAGGGCGCCTACGGGCCGGTGTCGTTGATGATGGACTCGCTGCTGAACTTCGCGCAGAGCGGCGGGCTCGACGGCGCGCTGCTGACCAGCAAGCAGTTCTACCAGACCGACTACACCAAACCATTGCTGTTCATGGCTGACGGCGCCGTACTCTCAGACCGCGCCCAGCAGCAGCATCTCCTCGGCGAGCAGTGGGGAATGATGAATGAGACCGGTAGCTATCCCGGGCAGGTCTGGCTCTGGCTCTACACGTTCTGGTATCAGATCAAGCCGTTCTCGACCTCGGCCAACGCTGACGTCCTGGTGATGGCGGTGATGGGGGTTCTCAGCCTGGCCTTCATCTTGGTTCCGTTGATTCCGGGAATCAACGACATCCCACGCAAGATCCCGATCTACAAGCTCATCTGGCGCGACCACTACGCGGCCGGCCGATGAGCGCCGGCTCGCGTTGCGTGGAGGGCGGCCTCTCCGGCGCGCGAGCGATCGGCCCCCCGCGCGATCTCGTGGCGGCGAGCTCGCGGCAAACCCACGCAGCTGCCGGGGTCGCGCACTCATGGCGCGGCCCTTGCCTCAGACTACCCTCGAACGACATCGTCAACAGAACGAGGCAAGACATGAATCCCGACATCGCACCCCCCGAAGCGGCGCCCGTCGGCGAGCAGCTTGAGCGTCGGCTCGAGGAGCTTTTGCATCAGGATCGCTTCGCTCCACCAGCGGAGTTTGTCGCCACTGAGCGTGTGAACGAGGCTTCGCTGGATGTGCGGACGGAGCTTGCTCCGGACGAGTTCTGGGCGGAGCAGGCGCGAGGGCTGCATTGGGACGAGCCGTTTACGACGATCCTCGATGACTCAAACCCGCCTTTCTACAAGTGGTTCACCGACGGGACGCTGAACGTTTCGTATAACTGTGCCGATCGTCACGTCGAGGCGGGTCGCGGCGACCGGGTCGCGTTCTATTGGGCCGGTGAGGAGGGCGAGGAGCGCGCCATCACTTACTCGGAGCTACATCGCGACGTGCAGCGCCTCGCGAATGCGCTGAAGAAGCTCGGCGTGGACAAGGGCGACGTGGTCGGGATCTACCTGCCGATGATCCCCGAGGTTGTCGTTGCGATGCTCGCGTGTGCGCGGATCGGAGCGCCGCACAACGTTGTCTTCGGAGGGTTCGCGCCGGAGGCGGTCAGGGAGCGGATGGAGGTCTCGCACGCGAAGGTACTGATCACCGTCGACGGATCTCGCCGCAAGGGCAAGGTTGCTCCGGTGAAGGCAGCGGTCGATGCGGTCATCGGCGGCCTGGAGTCGCTCGAGAAGATTGTGGTAGTGCGCCACGCTGGGACCGAAGCGCCGATGGCTTCGGCTCGAGACGTGTTCTACGACGAGATCCTCGCCGCGGCCAGCCCGGTCTGTCCGGCCGAGCCGATGGAGGCCGAGCACCCGCTGTTCATCTTGTACTCGTCTGGCTCGACCGCAAAGCCGAAGGGGATCGTGCATGCAACCGGCGGCTATCTGACGGGTGTGAGCTGCACGCATCGTTACGTGTTCGACCTCGACCCAGAGCGCGACGTTTACTTCTGCTCGGCGGACGTCGGCTGGATCACCGGACATTCCTACATCGTCTATGGCCCGTTGGCGAACGGCGCGACGAGCGTGATGTATGAGGGCGCCCCCGACTATCCGCACAAGGGAATCTGGTGGGAGCTCGTCGAGCGCTATGGCATCACGATCTTCTACACCGCGCCGACGGCGATCCGTGCGTGTATGAAGTGGGGCGCCGAGCATCCCGGGGCCCACGACCTCAGCTCATTACGACTCTTGGGGACCGTGGGCGAGCCGATCAATCCGAAGGCCTGGCTGTGGTACCACGTTGTGATCGGCCGTGAGCGCTGCCCGATCGTCGACACGTGGTGGCAGACCGAGACCGGCCAGATCATGATCTCGCCGCTGCCGGGGCTGACGGAGACCAAGCCGGGTTCGGCCACCCATGCGCTGCCGGGTGTGCTCGCCGACGTCCTCGACGAGGCGACCGGCGAGAGCGTTGAGCACGGTCAGGGCTTGCTGGTGCTCAAACGGCCCTGGCCGGCGATGCTGCGCACCTTATACGGCGATGACGAGCGCTACATCGAGACGTACTGGTCGCGCTTCGGCCCCGAAACTTACCTCGTCGGCGACGCCGCGATCCGCGACACGGACGGCTACCTGTGGATCGTCGGGCGGATCGACGATGTGATCAACGTATCGGGCCATCGTCTCTCGACCGCCGAGGTCGAGTCGGCGATCGTGGCGCACGAGAAGGTCGCCGAGGCCGCCGTCGTGGCGCAGTCCGATGAGCTGACCGGTCAGGCGATCGTCGCGTTCGTGACGCTCCAGGGCGGGCTCGAGGGGACGCCGGAGATGGAGGCCCAGATCCGCGACCACGTCGGCGTACAGATCGGCAAGCTCGCCCGCCCGAAGCGGATCCTGTGGAGCGAGAACCTGCCTACGACCCGCTCCGGAAAAATCATGAGGCGGCTGCTGCGGGATATTGCCGAGGGCCGGGCGCTCGGTGATGTCACAACCCTGCGCGACGAGGCAGTGATGGCTGAGCTCGAGCAGAAGATCGCCGCGGAGCAGGCACAGGAAGATTAGGCCGTGGCCAGTCGCGGTAACGTTGCTCGGGCACCCGAGGATCAAATACGCGACCTCCATGAGCGGATCGCGGAGGCGTGGCGCGTGATTCTGGTCCAGGCGGTCGACTTCGCCAACAGGCTGCTGAAGCCGGTTTCGAACTTCTGGACGACGTACCGTCGTCTTATGCAGGGGGACTGTTGCGCGGGAGAGCTACCAGCGGCGGCCAAGTGGGTCGCGGACAACCCCCCGTTCCCGAGCCGGGCGTGGGCACAGTGGATCCGCATGATGTACCGGGACGACGCGCTTGTGCGTAGCCGCGTTCGCCCGCGCGAACGCCGAGTCGATCTAGCGCGGATCGACCAGCACCTGCTGGTCATGACCGCAGCCGGTGACCACATCGCCCCGCGCGCGGATACGATGCATCACCGGAGCGATCCTGAGCGTCAACGGCGGGATGGACATGCGAAGGCATGTTCGCCTTGTCCCAGAGATGCAACCGAAGGAGGTCGTGATGGATGACGCCGTGATAGTCAGCGCGGTACGAACCCCGGTTGGGAGCTTCGGGGGCGATTTCAAGGATGTGGCGGCGACCGACCTCGGCGCATACGCCGTGCGGGCGGCGCTCGACCGCGCCGGGCTGACCGGCGAGGACGTGGACGAGGTGATCCTTGGGTGCGTGCTCCAGGCCGGGTTGGGCCAGAATCCCGCCCGTCAGGCCGCGATCGCAGCCGGAATCCCGAAAGAGGTTCCCGCGACCACGATCAACATGCTTTGCGGCTCGGGGCTCAAGGCAGTCGCGATCGCGTCGCAAATGATCCGAGCCGGCGACGTCGACGTCGTCGTCGCGGGCGGCATGGAGAACATGACCCGAGCGCCCTACCTGGTGCCGGCGGCCCGATTCGGCGCCAGGATGGGATCGGCAGAGCTGATCGACTCGATGGTGCACGACGGTCTCACCGACGCGTTCAACGACATCCACATGGGCATCACCGCCGAGAACCTCGCCGACCAATACGGGATCACGCGCGAGGAACAGGACGCGTTCGCAGCCGAGAGCCAACACAGAGCCGAGCGGGCAATCGAGGAGGGCGTGTTCAAGGACGAGATCGTGCCCATCGAGGTCCCCGACAAACGCGGCACTCGCCTCGTCGAGGTCGACGAGGCTCCTCGCGCGGGGACGACCGCCGAGACCCTCGGGCGGTTGCGGGCTGCGTTCCGGCGCGAGAACGGGACCGTCACGGCCGGCAACGCGTCGGGCATCAACGACGGCGCGGCGGCGATCGTGGTGATGTCGGCGCGGGCCGCGCAGCAGCGCGGACTTCGCTCGATGGGCGTCGTCGAGAGCTATGCATCGGTGGGCGTTGAACCAAGGATCATGGGCATCGGGCCGGTGCCCGCCGTCCGCGAGGCGCTCGCAAGGGCAGGGCTGAAGCTGGCCGACATCGACGTCTTCGAGCTCAACGAGGCGTTCGCAGCGCAGTCGCTGGCCGTCGTCAGGGAGCTCGGCATCGCGGAGCAGCGCATCAACCCACACGGCGGCGCGATCGCACTCGGTCATCCGATCGGTGCAAGCGGCGGCCGGATCCTCGTCACCCTGCTGCACGAGATGCAACGCTCAGGCACCCACCGCGGCGTGGCGACGTTGTGCGTCGGCGGCGGCCAGGGGCAGGCTGCGATCATCCGAAATGGCGCCGGCGCACAAAAGCCACGTCAACCCGGGACCGCTTAGGCAGCACCGGGACGACAACGGGCGGATTAAAGCTCACCGCCCTTTTCTTCCCACCGCAGCGCGGCTGCTTCTGCGCTCGCCGAGTGACGGGTCGCGCCCCACTCCCAGCTGCGGCTAGCGCCCCGCGGGTGGGGGTGTGTGGCGTCTTCCGGCACGTCGATTTCGATCCGTGCCTCTTCGATCGGGTTGATGACCTCGGTGACATAGCGCTTGCGCACGGGATGATTGAGGTATGTGGTGAGGGCGTCGTCGTCCGCGAGGTTGACGATGAACGCGTGCGTGAATCCATGGTCGGCTTCGCCTCGGTTGCGTCCAAGCGTGATTCGCTCGACGCCATCGATCCGATCGACGAGTTCGGCTGCCTGAGCAAAGACGTGGTCCACCTGCGCGTCGGTGGTCCCGGCCCTCCACTTGAGCACGACTATGTGTTGGATCACGTGAGACGCTCCTCCTTTGGGCTCGGGTCTGTCGATCCCGACGGTGCCGTCAAGGTACTCCACGCCCGCCACGATTTCTTTCAACGTGAGGCGCCGCCGGAGGTGGAACGGAGCACACCGTGGAGCTGAGCCGCGGAGTTCGTGCGTTCTCAGCTCGTCTCGCAGCACGTGCCCGGGTGCCAAGGCACACGCTGGGGGCGAATCGAACGCCGAGTCAGCGCAGGTGAAACGGAATGCTGGTGATCGCGATCCCGGCCTGATCACGGAGCGCGCGTCGCAGATGCGGGCCGAGGTGTCTGTGCAGCGGCCGTTGCCAACGGTGCCTGACGACGATTTCGGGCACGACAACGGTCAGGGTGACCTCGGGTCGCTGGTGGTGAAGCGCTTCGAGGTAGTTGGCCAACGGCGCGACCGTGGTCCGGTAGGGCGAGACGATGACTTCGAGGGGAAGATGACCTCCCCAGGCCTGCCAGTAACGGTGAAAGCGGGCGGCTTCGTCCTCGTCGGCGCTGATGTGCACCGCCAGCACCGGTTGGGCGAGTGAGGCGGCGTAGGCGAGTGCGTGAAGGCTGGCGGCATCGATCGCAGCCACAGCGACGACGACGAGATTGCGCATGTGGCGCGGATCGGTTGCGTCTTTTGGCACGTCACCATCCGTCGCCGTTTGAGGCTGCGGCGCCAAGGGCCGCGGCGCGAGGGCGCGTTCGCCGTGGCGGTCGCCGATGGGTGGGATCAGCGCCTCGTGCGCGTCTTGATAGTGAGCGTGAATCTTTCGACAGGCCCCCACGATCAGCGGGATCAACAACACGACCAGCCACGCTCCGTGAGCGAACTTTGTGATCGCGGTGATGGCGAGCACGATTGCCGAGAGCACAGCACCCACGGCATTGGTCAGCGCGGCCTTGCGCCAGTGCCGCTCTCGATGCCGACGCCAGTGCACCACCATCCCGCTCTGGGCTAGCGTGAAGGCGAGGAACACCCCGACCGCGTACAGCGGGATCAGCGCCTCGGTCTTACCGTCGAATCCGACGAACACCGCGGCCGCGACCACCGCGAGCGCGATGATGCCGTGACTGAACGCCAGCCTGTCGCCCAGCCGCAGGAACGTGCGCGGTACGTAGGAGTCGCAGGCCATGAAGAACAGCAGCCGTGGGAACCCGTTGAAGGCGGTGTTGGCGGCCAGCAGCAGCACGAGCGCGGTGGCCGCCTGGACAAAGACGTAGAGGGCGCCGCTGCCCAGGCTTTCGTGCGCTAGATGGGAGAGCACGGTCTGCCCGCCACCCGGAACGACCCCGTCGAGATACGCCAGCAGCACGGTACCCGCGAACAGCAAGATCAACAGGACGATCATCACCGAGAGCGTCCGCCGAGCGTTGACTGCCTCGGGAGGCTTGAAGGCGGGAACCGCGTTGGAGATCGCCTCGATCCCAGTCATCGCGGTTGCCCCGGATGAGAACGCGCGCAACACGAGCAGGATCCCAACCGCTTCCGTGGCGTGAACAGCTGGCGGCGGCGTGGGCGCAAACCCGCGACCGGCGGCCTTGACCAAACCCACGATCACGATCAGCGCGATCGCAATGACGAACAGGTAGGTCGGGCCCGCAAACACCGAACCCGCGGCCCGGACGCCGCGGAGGTTGCCTGCAACCAAGATCGCGATCACTCCGATCCCAATCGGAACCGTCGCGCTCGCAAGCGAAGGCACAGCCGATGTCACCGCTGCAACACCGGCAGCGATCGACACCGTCACGGTGAGGATGTAGTCCAAGATCAGCCCCGCGCCCGCCAGCAGACCCGCGAGCGATCCGAGATTCTCCCTCGCCACCACATACGAGCCCCCGCCGCGCGGGTAGGCCCGGATCACCTGCCGGTAGCCCAAACCGACAGCCATCATCAGCACGATGATCGCGCCGGCGATCGGAAGTGAGAGCTTCAGCTCGGCGCTTCCCGCGAGCACGAGGACGGCGAGCATCGCCTCCGGCCCATAAGCCACCGAAGACAGCGCATCCGACGACAGCACCGGCAGCGCCACCAGCTTGCGCATTCGCTCTTCGGCCACGGCCGCACTGCGCAACACCGGGCCCATGAGCACGCGCCGTACGACGAATGCGAGCCGGCCCGAGCCCGATGGCGTTGCGCCCGCCAGCGGCATCGCCTCCAGGTTGTCGGAATGGTCAAACCGGCCGATCCGGATCTCCACAAAGCGGCCTCGTCGAGCGCCGAACTCACCCTCATACGACAGCCTTGGATCCACCGGCAGCGCCCGCTCCCAGGCCGCTAGGTCCTGGACCGAGCCTTGCCAGTGGGCACCCACCGCCCGCAACCCGGCCAGCTCCCGAGCATCTAGCTGCGGCAACACCGACGAGCCGCCGACCACCCCTTCTCGGCCGCCGTCGCGCCCATGGCCTGTCCCGGTCTGCGAGGCACTCACACGCACATGGTGTCAACCGCAAGGATCGACGCGCGAATCGGAATCACGGCGGCAAACAGGAGTACGATCGAGCTACAGGGCCACTTCACCGCTCCTGCGAAGCTACTTCGCGAAGAGCACCGCCGGCCACGCGCCGAACGGCGAACTCACGGACAGTTTCGTCCCTAGCGACGGAAGAGCCGTCCTCGACGAGAGTTATTCGGGACGCCGCAACGGGCAGCCCGAAGGCGCTCCAGGAGATCCAGACATGCTTGTAAATACAGGCAACGAAGCGCCCCACTCATGAGCTCCGTGCGCTCGTCACGTCGGTGACGCAGACGGATAAAGTCGCGTGAGCCGCGGCCGGTGATGATCGTGGGATTGATCCTGTCGCTGGTCTCGGCGGTCGGCACGAACTTTGGTTTCTTGTTCAAGCAGCGCGGGGCGGTGCTCGCCCGACCGATACGGGCGCGCCATCCGCTGCGAGGTGCCGGCGATCTGTTTGGCTCGAAATGGTTCACGGTGGGATGGATCGTGTCGCTCGCGGCGTGGGGATTTCACATCGGAGCGCTCTCACTCGCGCCCCTGTCGATGGTGCAGGCCGTCCTGTCCAGCGGGCTCGTGTTCCTCGCCGTGTTTGCCGACCGACTCTTCGGGATTCGCCTCGGCCCGCGGCAGTGGGCGGGTCTGACGATCACAGCCGCGGGACTGGCGATCATCGCGCTGACGGGCGTCAGCCAGGACGCGCAGCGATCCTCGCTTGCCGCACTGATCACCGTGGAGTGCGCGATCTTTTGTCTCGGTGCCGCGCTCGTGCGGATCTCAACCCGTCCCGGCGTCGAGGCGCGCAGCGAAGCGCTGCTCCTCGCGACAGCGGCCGGCGTGCTGTTCGGGGTCTCCGACGTGGCGATCAAATATCTCAGCCACGCCCAAGGCCCGGCGCTCGGGCTGGTCAGCCCATCGACGCTCGTCGCGCTGATGTCGTTCGTGGTCTCCTTCTACGCGTCCGCCCGCAGCCTGCAGATCGGGCAGGCCATCGAGGTGATCGCGATCACGTCCGTAGCTGCCAACATGTCCGCGATCCTCGGAGGCATCCTCGTCTTCGGTGAGTCGATCGGATCCGGCGGGCTCGGGGTCACCGCCCGCGTGCTCGCGTTTTGCCTCGTCATCGTCGGCGCCGCGCTCGTGCCCGCCCCGCTAGGCGCCGGCGCGAACGTAGCAAGCACAGCAAATGCGGCCAGCTAAACGCGTTCTCTACCGCAGGAGAACCCGAGAACAGCGCGTGCTGGCTGAGCGCGGCAGCAACCCGGTCATATTCCGACCGGCGCGCTAGGAATTACCGTCGATTCGCGCTATGCTCGCAGGCGCTGTCGTTCGTTCGGTGCTCTGCCGACTCTCCCTTGCGCGCGGCGTCCTATTGCGAAGAGGAGGCAGAGAGAGGGCTGGCTATGTCCAGTACCAACCAACAGGTAGACGGGCGCGGCGTCCTCACAGCGGCGATCTCGAATGCGATGGTCGGCCTGCTTCACCGCTACACCGGCCGCGGACCGACAAGGGCACGCACCACGATCGACCACGACGTCGTCGTGTGCGTCTTGGGAGCCACGCTAACCAAAGGCGAGCAAAGCCTGGTCCAAGACGGCAAGGCCGAGGTCGTACTCCACAGCCGCCGCGCGTTCCAGGACACGATGCAAGCCGACGCGATCACCGCCGTAGAAGAGCTCTCCGGACGCACGGTGGTCGCTTTCATGAGTAACAACCACATCGATCCCGACCTCGCAGTCGAGGTGTTCATCCTCGAGCCCATCGCCAGCGACGGGCTCGACCCTGCGACCCTAGACGGCCATACTCGCGGTCTCGACGGTCATGATCCGCCGGCCTGAGGTCCCAATCCCACTCGGCAGGACGGGTGCCGTCCGCGTTCGCGCTGTTGCCATGCTTCGAGGATCCGGCGATCGCGTAGCCAGTTGGGTTAGCGCTCCCGTGGCGATACGAGCGAACTCCGCGCCGTTCTCAGTAAGCCGCACGCGGTCAGTTGAGATCGCGTCTGCGAACACTTCAGCGTCGGAGCTGCCGACGGGCCCAAGCTCCGCAACAGTCATGGCATCGATCCCGACGGCTCTCCGCGCTCGGCGTGGTGCCGATGGCGCTCTACAAGCTATGCCGTGTCCACGACGGCGTTGCGCAGGTCAAGCCACTCGATTGCTTGGTCGCGTAGCTTGAATTTTTGGATCTTGCCAGTGACCGTCATGGGGAACTCGTCCACCGAGATCACGTAGCGCGGGATCTTATAGTGTGCGATCTTGCCGCGACAGAACTCGCGCACAGCGTCGGCGTCGATCGTGCCAGGCTCCCGTGCGATCACCAACGCGGCGATCTCCTCGCCGTAGCGCTCGTCTGGTACTCCGACGACCTGCACGTCTCTGATCGCGGGGTGGGTGTACAGGAACTCCTCGATCTCGCGCGGATATATGTTCTCGCCACCGCGAATGATCATGTCTTTCGACCGGCCGACGATGTTGACGTAGCCGTCCCGGTCCATCGTTGCGAGATCCCCGGTGTGCATCCACCCGGCGGCGTCGACTGCTTCGGCGGTCTGCTCGGGATCGTTCCAGTAGCCGAGCATCACGCTGTAGCCCCGCGTTAAGAGTTCGCCCGGCACGTCTCGCTCCACGCACCCCCCGCTGGCGGGATCGATGATCTTGATCTCAACGTGCGGGTGCACGCGCCCGACCGTGGAGGTGCGGCGATCGATCTCGTCGTCGGCGCTCGTTTGGGTCGACACCGGCGAGGTCTCGGTCATGCCGTAACAGATCGTCACCTCCGCCATGTGCATCCGGTCGATGACATTGCGCATCACCTCCACCGGACAGGGAGACCCGGCCATGATCCCGGTCCGCAGCGACGTGAGATCGAACTCGTCAAACTCCGGCAGGTCGAGCTCGGCGATGAACATCGTCGGCACGCCGTAGAGCGATGTGCAGCGCTCGCTCTGAACAGCGTCGAGCGTCGCGTGCGGCTCGAATGACGGCGCCGGTATCACGATGCACGCCGCGTGCGTCGTGCAGGCGAGATTGCCGAGCACCATCCCGAAGCAGTGGTAGAACGGCACCGGGATGCAGACCCTATCCTCCGGTGTGTAGCGGCATGTCTCGCCGATGAAGAAGCCGTTGTTGAGGATGTTGTGATGAGTGAGCGTCGCTCCCTTTGGGAACCCGGTCGTTCCGCTCGTGTACTGGATGTTGATCGGATCGTCGAACTGAAGCCCCGCCGGCAGCGAGAGCTCAGCGTCGCCCGCTGCCAGCAGCTCCTCCCAATCACCTGAATCCAGGAACACCGTGCGCTCGAGCGCGGGACATCGTGGAGCAACCTCCCTGACCATCGCCACGTAGTCGGAGCTCTTAAACGCACGCGCGGAGATCAGGACACGACAGCCAGACTGGTTCAGGACGAACTCGAGCTCGGAGGTCCGGTAGGCCGGATTGACGTTAACCAGGATCACCCCCGCCTTTGCCGAGGCATACTGGACCAATAGCCACTCGGCGCAATTGGGCGCCCAGATCCCCATGCGATCTCCAGGCTGCAGCCCAGCCCCCACCAGGGCACGCGCGACCCGGTTCACACGGGCACCGAACTCGGCATACGTCCAACGCGCATCCTGATGGCACACGACTACCGCGTCCCGATCCGGATACAGGCCGACGATCCGATCGAAGTTCGCGCCAACCGTCTCACCGATCAGCGGCGTCAACGAGGTTCCGTGTATGTAGGACACGGGGTTCGACATCAGTTCTTACCCTCCTCAGGTCAATGCCACGGTACACGCACCCTGGCGCTGCGCCATCGGCACACTGCCGCATCCCGTGCCCGACATCGACCGCAATCGCAATCCGTAGTGCACCACGCCGCCGCCCCATAGTCTTTATGGCACCAGGCAGGACAGACACCGGGCTGATCGAGGACCGCACTGGCCCGCCACCACGGAACGCAGGCCTTCACAGTCTGTCGCCGCGCAGCACAGACAAGCCCAGTCCCACGCGAACCGCGCCGGGACAGGGCGCGACCGACGGCCACAACTCGTCGCGGGCGAAGGGAGCGCTCTCGCCCTAACCTAAACTCGGGCCGGGCCGGCCGCTGCTTGCCGAGTTCTTTGCCCTGGCGGCTAGGCGAAGATCGGGAAGCGTCTCTGGTTGGCGAGTCGGTCCATCCCGCCCTGTATCGCGGATTCCACTTCGCGATAGATCGACTCGACGTATTCGCGATCGTTGACCCGTTCTGGGTCGTGGTCGACGTGTATCGGGTCGAGCAGCTCGGTCCGAATCTTCGCCGGCAGCGGAAGGTGCGTCGGGATCGTCTCGATCGTCAAGCCGAAGGGCACGCCGAGCACGATCGGCATCGCCACGCCGCGAAGCTTCTTCTTCAACCCCGAGATACGGTCGAGCCCGTTCGCGATCCAGCGGCCCTCGGACAGTACGAATGCCGTGTCATGCCCGCCGATGCTGGCGACCGGAACGATCGGCACGCCGGAGCGGATCGCCTGGCGTACGAAGCCTTTGCGCCCGCCGAGAACAGCCTCATCGCGCCGGCGCCAGTTGCGCATCGCGTCGACGTCGCCCCCCGGCCAGATGATCACGTCGCACCCGGCGTGCAGCGCCGCCGTGACGCCTTCGCGGGAGGCTGGAATCACGCCAGCCTGGCGAAAGTAATCGCCGAGGCCGGGCGTCGCCATCAGGACATCGTGAGCGGTTGCATGAAGCACGCGCTCGGTGCCGAATCGCCGCCACCAGTCGTAGACGAACGTCCAGGCGTCCATCGTCAGAGACCCTCCTGAATGATTTCCGATCAACAGCGAGGTCTCCCTGGGCAGTCGCTCCCAACCGGACGTCTCAAGCCGGAAGTAGTACTTGCACAGGACATCCCACACCGGCTTCTGCGCGCGCATGAGTTTCTGGTTGGGACCATC
Organism: uncultured Solirubrobacterales bacterium; assembly: GCA_963810015.1. Lineage (GTDB taxonomy): Bacteria > Actinomycetota > Thermoleophilia > Solirubrobacterales > Solirubrobacteraceae > Palsa-465. The sequence goes on along the minus strand of CAWEMC010000013.1, from coordinate 409,925 downwards.
GAGGGCGTGCTCGGTCGCCGCCGCGACACGCTTGCCGATCAAGCCCTCAATTCCACCCTCGGGTCGGCGCTCGGCGCTCGGGGTGTCAGCTACCGCGGCCGGCTCGCGGCCCTGTCGGCCGTTGACCGTGTCGGGGGCCGTCGCGTGCGGGAGCGTGCCGTTGCGTTCAGGAGCTGTTCGCGGTGGCGCCCCGGCGAGCGGAGCACCCTGTCCGGGCGGTTGTGAAGAGACGGTTGCCATGAGAACCCTCCTGCGAGCGCGTGGCGATTATTCGAAGACATCCCAAGGATCCAATCTCGAGGGCGGCGCGACATCGGTATGAGACACCGTCGCTCGTGCGGAAACCCCGCAGCCCGGCTCCTGGCCATCGGAACTCCCCACCGGCGGCCCCAGTGGCGGCCACTCGTTGAGCGCAATACGAGCCGTCACGACCGGGTATGCGCGAGACGCCTGAATGGGCTTAGGAGCGGGACTCTTACGCGGGTCGATTCGCCGCGATTCTGCAAACGCTCGGCCGCCCTCGCGTTGGACAAGCACAAGGCGTCTCGAGGCCGGTCCTGCCCCCGACCCAGATCACGCTCGGTCGTCGTCCGGACCGGGCGGCTTCGGCACCCTCGACGAGCCGTTCGAAGCCCTGACCGTGATCCAGACGGCGGCGATCCGGCACTTTCCGGTCATTCTGGTCGGCGCCCAGGAGCGGGATGGTCTGCTGCAGTGGCTCGAGGCCGAGGTCCTAGCCGACCATCGGATCGACCCCGAGGACCTGACCGGCATCCACCGGACGACGAGTGCAGCTGAGGTGGTTGAGATCGTTGGCAGGGCCCGGGAGTACCTGGAGGCTCAGGCCGTCCCGGCCCTTAGGCCTTGCGTCTGCGGCGATCACGGCGGCCCTCGCCACCACGATCGCGGGCCTCGAGGATATCCCGAGGACCTACCTCACGCCTCCGGCGGGCACGCATCGGCTGTTTCCCGCGTCCTCAGTTGTGGGAAACCACGTGGACGGAGAAGACCTTCCCCGGATGCTGCGGCTCCAGCTTCTGGCGATGCTACGACCATGACCCATCGCATCAAGCCCCAACAACTTGAACACGTCCGCGTTGGCGACTGCATGCACCATGGAATCCTGAGCTGCGTGGCGGACGCGCCGCTCGGTGAGGTCGCGAGGATCATGGCCGAGCACCGCGTTCACGCTGTGGTGGTCACCGACCCTCAGACCTCTCGCCCGTTTGGCATCGTGTCGGACCTCGACGTAGCCTCCGCCGTCGCCAGCGGCGATGAGCCAAGCGCGCTCGAGCTGGCCGCGACGGAGGCGCTGGCGATATCGGCCAGAGAGTCACTTGACCGTGCGGCCCAGATGATGTCGGAGCACAGCGTGTCGCACCTCGTCGTGCTCGACTCTGCGAGCGGGCATCCGATCGGGATTCTCTCCACGCTCGATCTCGCCGGCGTATACGCCGAAACAGTCCGCTGAATGTGCTCTGCCGGCCCGGGCTCAGTCCGGATCGTTTCGCGCCGGCAATGCCGTCAGCTCGCCCGTCGCGATGGCCCGAAGCAACCGAGACGCCAGCGCGTCGCGCCTCCCCTTTCGCGGAAGCTCGACGGTCACCTCGACCCTCCCGTGGCCCTGGCGGTCGATCCGGACCTCGCCCAGGTCCCTGGCTAGGTTGAGCATCAGCTGGTTACCCGCAAGGACGGGCCCGGTGAACACGGTGATGCCCTCACGCTTCGCGCGCGCTGAGAGGGCGGTAGCCAGGCTAGTGCCGACGCCCATCCGCTGCCAGTCGTCGACGACCGCGATCGCCAGCTCAGCGGACTTGGGATCGGTCTTGGAGCGAACGTAGCGAGCGATCCCAACGCCCTGGCCCGTCTCCGGATCGATCGCCACAAGCGCCTCGTGGTCGTGGTGGTCAACCTCGGTGAAGTACCGCAGCTCGGCGTCGGACAGACTTCCGCGCGGCGCCAGGAACCGACGGTAGCGGGACTCATCGCTGAGGCGCTCGAATCCCTCGGCCAGCGCCTGTTTGTCCTCGGGAGCGATCGGCCTGATTTGAAGGTCTTCGACTGAGTTGGAGCTCGCGGTCTCAGCGGTCGGCCTGCCGGCGGTCACGGGCGCGTCGCCTCTACCAGAAGCGGTCGGCTCTGAAGCAACCAGATCCGGTCGCCGGGATCGATTACCCACTCGATCTCCTGCGGAGAGCCGTATTCACGCTCGATGGCTACACCGAGTTCGGCGAGTCGGAACACCTCGTCGTCGGTGAGGACCGGGCGACCCCCGTCCGATCGGGACACGGCCGACAGCCGCCGCTTGTCGAACCCGTAGCGGTCGGTCTGAGCCTCGCCAACAGGCGTCGCCAAGGGAGAGCCGAATCCGAGCCACCCCTCGATCACCAACTGATCGCGCGCGTCCGTGGCGGGTTCGCTCGTGAACATGACACCTGTGCGTGTCGCCGGGATCTGGCGCTGGACGACAACCGCAACGTCCATGTCGCTGGTGCTCAAGCCACGCTCGGCGCGGTAGCGGATCGTCTTGGGACTGAACAGCGATCCCCAGCAACTCTTGATCTTGTCGACGATCGCTCCAAGCCCCCGGACGTTCAGGAATGTCTCATTCACGCCCGCGAACCACGCAGATGCAGGGTCCTCGGCCCTTCCCGACGAGCGCACGGCGACCATGGCATCGGCCTCGCCGACAACGAGCCACCGATGGGCAGCACCGATCCCGTCAGTGAGCCAATCGGGCATGTCGGTTTCGTTTATCGCGAGGCGCGCTTCATCAGCGGCCTGCTGAAGAGCGATGGCGTCATCGATGTCAAGGTCGTCCAAGCGGATCTGAAGACGTCCGGCCAGTCCAGTCTGGGCCCTGAACGCCGCGTAAGCTGGAGCGCCAATGACGAACCCGGGCGGCACCGGAAAACCCGTCCGGGTGAGCTGTCCTAGGTGCGCGCCCTTGCCGCCGGCATACGCCACCTCAGCGGCGGAGATCTCGCAGAGCACTCGAATCGGAACGATCTGGGAGGACACCCGGATGGGGATCGCGGCCATTCTCGCGAGGCTAGACACTCGAACTGCCGCTGGAATCCGGGTCACTACCCCCACTGACTCAGTAGAACATGCGGATGGCATCGTCCGATCCTTCTCCCGATACTCTCGCGCGGGTGGGCTCGTCCTTCTCACCTGCCTACCCACGCGAGCACGAAGCCGAGATTGCGCTCCGCGATGGCTCGACGGTCCACGTCCGCCCCATCAGACCCGACGATGAAGCCGCGATCCGGAAGTTCTTCGAGGGGGTCTCCGACGAGTCGATCGCTTTCCGCTTCTTCGGCATTCCCAACATCGCCTTGGTGATCAAGTGGACCCTGAATGTCGACTACAGCGATCGCTACGCGCTCGTCGTCGAGAGCGGAGCGGAGCACGCGATCGTCGCGCACGCGGTCTACATCCGCGAGACCGCTGATCGCGCCGAGGTGGCGTTCCTCGTCGCCGACGGGTGGCAGGGGAAGGGGATCTCGACGATCCTGCTCGCGCAACTCGCCGCCGTGGCGGAGGAGCACGGCATCTCGACCTTCTTCGCCCAGGTGATGGCGGACAACAACCGCATGATCCAGGTCTTCCGCGACAGCGGGTTCCCGGTCGAGGTGCGTTCGAGACCAGACGGGATCAACGTCGAATTGCCGACATCCCTGACGGACGAGGCGCTTACGCGCTTCGAGGAGCGCGAAGATCGGGCCACGGTCGAGGCCGTACGCGCCCTGCTCGAGCCGCGCTCGGTGGCGCTCGTCGGGGCGTCGCGCCGGCGCGGCACGATCGGAGGGGCGATCCTGCACAACCTGCTGGCGGCCGAGTTCAACGGTCCCGTCCACGCCGTCAACGACCACTGCGACGTCGTCCAGTCGATGCCGGCTTACCGGACGATCGGCGATGTTCCCGGACCCGTGGACTTGGCGGTGATCGCCGTTCCCGCCGACGCCGTCGTGGAGGTGGCACGTGAGTGCGCCGCCGCCGGTGTGCGGACGCTGTTGGTGATCTCCTCCGGATTCACGGAGAGCGGAGAGGCGGGGGCACGGCGACAGGACGAGCTGCTCCAAGTGTGCCGCGATGCCGGCATGAGGATGGTCGGTCCCAACTGTCTGGGTGCCCTCAACACGGCATCGGACGTCCGCCTCAACGCGACGTTCGTGCCCCACCAGGTCACTCCGGGACGCGTGGGTTTCATGTCGCAGAGCGGCGGCCTCGGCGTCGCGATCATCGAGGCGGCCGGCCGACTCGGGATTGGGCTCTCATCGTTTGTATCGGTTGGGAACAAGGCCGACCTGTCCGGCAACGACCTGCTGCGTTACTGGGAGCAGGACGCGGGCACAGACGTGGTGCTGCTCTATCTGGAGTCATTTGGCAACCCGCGCAGGTTCGCTCGGATTGCTCCTCGGTTCGCGCGACGAAAGCCGCTGGTAGCGGTCAAGAGTGGTCGCTCAGCCGCCGGCGCCCGCGCCACCTCGTCACGCACGGGCGCATTGCTGTCGGCGTCCGACGTTACCGTCGACGCATTGTTCGAGCAGGCCGGCGTGATTCGCACGGACACCCTGCACGACCTGTTCGCGGTCGCGTCGCTGCTGACCACTCAACCCGTCCCCGGCGGCGACCGCATAGCGATCGTCACGAACGCGGGAGGTCCCGGCATCATGTGTGCCGACGCCTGCCAGGCCGACGGCGTGGACGTCATTGAGCTGCCCGACGAGGTTCAGTCGAGGCTCGCCGAGTTCCTTCCCGTCGGCGCCTCCCCGCACAACCCGATCGACATGATTGCGACTGCGTCGGCCGAGGACTACCGGCGGACGCTTCGGACGGTGATCGAGGCGCAGGTGTGCGATGCGATCCTCGCGATCTTCGTCCCGTCGCTGGTCACCGAGGCCCGCGATGTGGCGGCCGCGATCCGAGGGGTGGCCGAGACCGAGCCGGGCGTCCCGATCGCGGCCGTATTCATGACCAGTGAGGGTTTGCCGCCCGAGCTGTCCTCCGATGGCATGCGGGTGCCCGGCTACGAGTTTCCCGAGGATGCGGCCCGCGCGATGGCGCTGGCGGCCAAGCACGGTCGCTGGCGGACACGCCCCAAGCCGGATCCTTGGGCACCGGCGGACACCCGGCCCCATGAGGCGGCGGCAATAATCAGCCGGCGGCTGGCGAGCGGGCCCGGCTGGCTCGAGCTCGACCGGGTCGTGGAGCTACTGAACTGCTACGTGGTGCCCCAGATCGAGACGCGCGTCGTCGCGGATGCGGCAACGGCCGTTGAAACACTCTATGAGCTCGGCACTCCTGTCGTGCTTAAGGCGATCGCTCCCGAGTTGGTTCACAAGACCGACGCGGGCGGGGTGCGCCTCAGCCTTGCCGGGCCCGATGAAGTCCGCGCGGCCTGCGCGAAGGTCGAGCGTGCGGTCAGGGCCGCGGGTCACCGACTCGACGGCTTCGCGGTCCAACCCATGGCACCGACGGGGGTCGAGCTGATCGTCGGGGTCGTCAACGACCACAGCTTCGGCCCTGTTATCGCCTGCGGCGCCGGCGGGACGACCGCGGAGCTGATCAAGGACGTGGCCGTGCGGATCACCCCCCTCACGAAGCTCGACGCCCACGAGATGATCCGCGCGCTGCGCACATTCCCGCTGCTCGATGGCTATCGCGGTGCCCCTCGGTGCAATGTCGACGCAATCGAGGCTGTGCTGCTCAGGCTCAGCGTGATGGTCGAGGCTCACCCCGAGATCGTCGAGGTCGACTTCAACCCGCTGATTGCCACGGCGGATGGCGCCGTGATCGTGGACGCGCGAGTGCGTGTTGAGACGGCGCCGGCGCAGGCGCCCGTGGCATCGCTACGGGCTTAGCCCGAGGCGCGCGCGTATTCCCTCCGCTGTGCTGATCGTCCTCCATGGCTGGGGAATCGGGACCGTCGTATGCGCGCTTCGCGCTCATCAGGGCCAAGTGGCGCGAGGCGAAAACCGTCGAAGAAGTGCGCGAACGGCACCTGCGTCTCGAGCGCCGCGCTGGGGACCGACGTCGCGTCATGGCGCGTGCTCCCCCGCCACCGATCGTGCCAGTCCGGGTTCGGTCCAAGGCGCGACGCCGGGCGCGGCGCGCTCGATCAGGGACTGCCCGGTCATCCCCGACGGCTGCTCGACCCCGAGCAGCTGAAGCACGGTGGGCGCGACGTCGCCGAGGATCCCGCCGTCGCGGAGCACCACGCCGGGAATCGTGACGACCAGCGGCACCGGATTGGTGGAGTGGGCGGTGTTGGGGCTGCCGTCGTCCTCGAGCATATGCTCGGCGTTACCGTGATCGGCGGTGATCAGGCAGACGCCTCCCGAGCTGTGCACTGCTTCGATCACCGGGGCCAGGCACCGGTCCACGGTCTCGACGCCGCGCACGGCGGCGTCGATCACACCGGTATGGCCGACCATGTCCGCATTGGCGAAGTTGATGACTCCGAACCTGGGTGCGTCGCTGCGCCACGCGTCGACGAACCCGGCGGCGATCTCCGGCGCGCTCATCTCGGGCTTTTGGTCGTAGGTGGCCACGTCGCGAGCCGACGGCACAAGCACGCGCCGTTCGCCCGGGCTCGGCTCCTCCTCGCCGCCGTTGAAGAAGTACGTCACGTGCGCGTATTTCTCCGTCTCGGCGACGTGGAGCTGTCGAAACCCCTCCTCCGCGAGCACGACGGGCAGCGTCGTCGACGGATGTTCCGGAGCAAACGCCACCGGATAGGGGAAATCAGCCTCGTAACGGGTCATCGTGGCGTAGTGCTCGACCGGCGCAACCCCGCGGCGGTCGATCTCGGCGAACCCCGGCTCGGCGAGCGCGCGGGTGATCTCTCGCATCCGATCCGGGCGGAAGTTGAACGCGATCACGGAGTCGCCGGGGCGAATACGCGCCTCCGCCCCGACCAGCACGGGCGCGATGAACTCGTCGGTCTCCTCGCGCTCGTACGCCGCGCGCGCGGCCGCCTCGCCCGAGTCGGCGCGGTGATCCGATCGTCCGGCGACGAGCAGGTCGTAGGCGCGCTGGAGCCGGTCCCAACGGCGGTCGCGGTCCATCGCCCAGTAGCGCCCCACGACCGAGCCGATCCTCCCGGCGCCCGCGTCCGCCATCCACGCCTCGACCGCCTCGAGATACCCCGCGCCGGACGTGGGCAGCGTGTCGCGACCGTCGGTGAACGCGTGCAGTACGAGGTCGCGGACGTCCAGCTTCGCGCCGAGCCGGATTAGCGCCTCAAGGTGCTTGAACCCGGAATGCACGCCGCCATCGGACACCAGGCCGATCAGATGGACCCGCTCGGCAGCGGAAAGTGCGCGACGCAATACTTTGTTCTCGGCAAGCCGGCCGTCCCGGACGGCGTCGTCGATGCGCGTGAGATCCTGCAGCACCACTGCGCCGGCGCCCAGGCTCAGGTGCCCGACCTCAGAGTTGCCCATCTGATGCGCCGGAAGTCCCACCGCCCGGCCGGAGGCCTCGAGCCGGACCTGGGGATAGGCCGAGCAGAGGCGGTCCAGCACCGGCGTGCTTGCCAGCGAGATGGCATTGCCCGGTCCCGCCGGCGCAAGCCCCCACCCGTCGAGCACGATCAACGCGGCGCTGGGCGCGGGGTGAGTCATGATGGCGCGGTGCCGCGCCATCATCCCGCGCCCTCGTGCGCGAGCGGCCGCCTAGACGACCGTTCTTCGTCGAGGGCCTCGACACCCGGCAGCCTCTTGCCCTCGATCAATTCGAGCGACGCGCCACCGCCGGTCGAGACGTGCGTGATCCTGTCGGTCAGGCCGAACCGCCGCAGCGCCGCCACCGAGTCACCTCCACCGACGACGGTCGTTCCCGTCGCGTTGGCGATCGCTTCGGCGACGGCGTGGGTGCCCGCCGCGAACGGCCCGAGCTCGAACGCGCCCATCGGGCCATTCCAGAACACCGTGCCCCCCCGCCCGATCGCCTGGGCGTACCGAGCGGCGGTTCGGGTGCCGATGTCCAGTCCCACCCACCCGTCCGGCACGTCGACGCCGTCGATCCTGCGGACCTCCGTGTGCGAGGCCGGTCGCTCTCCCAGCACCAGATCCACCGGCAGCTGCAGCTCGGCTCGGACTTCGTCGAGGCTCGCGAGCGTGCGCTTGGCTAGCTCGACGTCCTCGGCCGCGCAGAGCGACGCCCCTACGGAGTGACCCTGGGCGGCCAGGAACGGGAAGCACATCGCGCCGCCGATCAGGAGCGTGTCGGCCAGTTGCAGGAAGCGGTCGACGACCGCGATCTTGTCCGAGACCTTCGCGCCCCCGAGCACGGCAACCAGCGGGCGAGCCGGATCATCGATCACCTTTTCGAGCTCGTTGACCTCGCGTTCGAGCAGCCGGCCCGCCGCTCGCTCCCGAACGAGTCGGGCGACGCCCTCGGTCGACGCGTGGGCGCGATGGGCCGCCCCGAACGCGTCATCCACGTACGCATCTGCCAGCGCCGACAGCGACCTGGCGAATTCCGGGTCGTTCTTGGTCTCCCCTGGCTCGTAGCGTACGTTCTCCAAAACGAGCAGCCCCCCGGGTTCGAGCTGCTCTACGAGCGCGCTCACCTCCGGGCCGACGACGGCGGGCGCCAGCGTCACCTCGGCGTCCGTCAGCTCGGCCAGGCGGTCGGCCACCGGGCGAAGCGACAGCTCTCGCTCGTGGTTTTTCGGGCGGCCGAGATGCGAGACGAGGACGACTCTCGCCCGCCGCTGGCGCAGCTCCTCGATCGTCGGCAGCGCCGCCCTGATCCGGGTGTCGTCCGCTACCGCCCCGTCCTGGAGCGGAACGTTGAAGTCAACCCTTACCAGCACCCGTTTACCGGCGAGATCGCCGAGATCGTCGAGGGTCCTCACTGGAGGCGCCGTACCTGACTCATCATCGACCAAGCGTCCCACCGAGGCCAGCGGACGAGCATCGGGACAACTCACCCGCCGGCATAGGTAGTTTCCCGCGCGGAAATCCGTCGTGTGCCCCGATCACCCGCGCCCGCCCCACGCCTAGGGTCCGATTTATGAGCGACACACTCACAGCGCTCGACGCGACTTTCCTGGAGCTTGAGCAGCAGGACGAGGGAGCATTGATGAGCATCGGCGGCGTGATGGTGTTCGACCCGCGGCCGAGTGGCACGGTTCCCACGGTTGAAGAGCTGTGTGCCGGCCTCGAGCCTCGGCTCGCACAGCTGCCGCGCTATTTGAAGCGGCTGTCCTCGCCTCGAACCGGCGGCTTCTCCTGGCCGCGGTGGATTGACGACGACCGCTTCGACATCCGCGCCCACGTCGGCCATGTCGCCCTGCCGGCGCCGGGGGGCGAACCGGAGCTGTGGCGGTGGGCGGCCGACTTCTACTCCCATCGACTCGATCGCACGCGCCCGTTGTGGGAGGTGGCGCTGATCGAGGGACTCGGGGGCGGGCGCTGGGCGTTGGCGAACAAGACACACCACTGCCTCGTCGACGGGGTCGGATCCGTCGACGTGGCCTATCTGCTCCTCGACACCGAACCGAATCCGCCCGAGCGCGCCTTCGGCCCGCCGGCGCCGAAGGACGGCAGCTCGCTGCTGGCGCCGTTCCTGCCGATCACTCCCCAGCCGCTCGTGCAGGCCGCGAACGCGGGCGCGCACGTGGCTCGCACGGGGGTACACGCGGCGCTGCACCCCCGGGAGGCGTTCGCGCGCTCGCGCTCCGTGGCCGAACTGCTCGTCCGCGACGAGCTGATCCGGGCCCCTCACAGCTCGCTCAACGTGCCGATCGGATCGACCAGACGATTCGCTGTGGTCCGAGTCCCGCTCGCCGAGCTGAAGGCGATCCGCGGCGGCTTCGGCGGGTCGGTGAACGACGTCGTCCTGGCCGCCTGCACGACAGGACTGCGCCGGCTGCTCGTCGAGCGCGGTGACCCGATGCCGAGCCAAAGCCTGCGCGCGATGGTCCCGACGAATCTCCGCGACACCTCGGAACGCCTCGCGCTCGGAAACCGGGTCAGCTCGCTGTTCGTCGAGCTGCCGGTGGCAGAGCCGGTCGCGGAGGTGCGCTACCGCCAGATCATTGCCTCGACCGCCCAGCTGAAGTCCTCGGGGGCCGCAGCCGGCGCGACGGCGATGATGGATCTGGCGGCGCTGGCACCGCCCGTCGTCCACGCCGCGCTCGCCCGATCGCTCTACGCCACCCGCCTGTTCAACATCACGATCACCAACGTGCCGGGCCCGCAGATCCCGTTATACGCGCATGGGGCGCGGTTACGCGAAATCTATCCCGTTGTGCCGTTGGCTGCCGATCACGCGGTGGGAATCGCGATCTTCTCCTACGACGGCGAGGTCACGTTCGGCATCATGGCCGAAAGCGCGTCGACGCCCGATCTCGACGTGCTTGCGCGAGGGGTCGAGGAAGGGATCGAGGAGCTGGCGTCGCTCGCCAGACGACGACGGAATCCGGCGCCTGTTCGAGGTGGGTCGCGGATCCTCGACGAGGCCGTTGGACCGCGCGCGCACGGTGCGCCGCCCTCGGGGTGAATTCGCGTTTCTTAGTCGTTGTTGCCAGGACAAACTCAATGCCACGGCCACCTCTGAGCTTGAGGAGCTTCTGACCGCATGCGCCGCACGAATCATCGACCGGGCGTCAAAGCGGACACCATGGAGCCAAAGACAGCGAGCCTGCACGGGCGATCCGTCACGTACGCCGAGGCGGGCACGGGTCCGGTGCTCCTCTTGATCCATGGCATGGGCGGCAGTTACGAGAACTGGAGGGCGGTGATCGATCCGCTGGCGCGGCATCACACGATCGTCGCACCAGACCTGCCGGGCCACGGCCGCTCCGAAAAGGGCGCCGGCGACTACTCACTCGGAGCGCTCGCCGCGAGCCTGCGGGACCTGCTGATTTCCCTCGGCCATGAGAGGGCGACGCTCGTCGGTCACTCTCTCGGCGGCGGGGTCGCAATGCAGCTCGCCTATCAGTTCCCCGAGCTCACCGAGCGCTTGGTGCTGGTCTCCAGTGGTGGTCTCGGTCCCGAGGTCAGCCCGATCCTGCGCGCCGCCGCGTTACCTGGAGCCGGCCTCTTCATTGCCGCGACCGCTGGTATCGGGACGAGGTCCGCGCCCGTGGTCGGGCGTGGCTTGGCCGTCATTGGGATACGGCCTAGCGTCGACGTGGCCGAGGTAGCCCGCGGTTACGGCTCGCTCGCCGATCGTGACCGCCGGACCGCGTTCTTGGCCACCCTGCGGTCGGTCGTCGACTCACGCGGCCAGCGGGTCGATGCGACAGATCGGTTGTACCTGGCCGCTGCCGTGCCCGTGATGCTCATATGGGGATCGCGTGATCCGATCGTTCCGGTTCGCCATGGGGAACGTGCCCACGCGGCCATCCCCGGCAGCCGTCTCGAGATCTTCGATGGCGTCGGGCATCTACCACAACTCGAGGCCCCCGCGAGATTCGTCGTGGCACTTGAGGAATTTCTGGAGGAGACAGAGCCGGCCCGGTTCGACGCGGATGAGTGGCGCGGCCGCTTGCGGTAATTCCACGGCTGATCGAATACACGGCCGCTTCGACTTGTGGACGTCGGCACGAAGCCGGAGAGCTACGGGTTCAGCTCACGCTCCCCCGTTCGCGAAACCCTCCTCGATGTAGCGCGTGATGCCCGGCCAGCCTTCGGGGCGCGATCGCCGCCGCGCGCGGCGCGTGGCGCCAAGCCGTCGACCGCGAACGAGGTGCTCTCGCCCCCGCGGAGCTCGCGGACCGTGTCGCCGACGCCCACTTTAATCGCGCCGCTGTAGCCGTCGGCGAGCGCGGCCACGGTGAGCTCGTCGCCGGCCAGTGACACCGTGATCGGCGCGCGGCGAAACTGCATCGGCATCCACAGCCCGTCCAGCCGATCGGTGATCTTCGGATCGAAATAGAGCACGTCGCCGCGGATCTCGGTTCCGAGGTACGCGCGCTGGACGAGATCCAGCGTGCCCGCCATCACCCCCAGGTGGATGCCCTCCCGGGTGGTGCCGCCCTGGATGTCGCCGATATCGCTCTCGAGCGCGACCAGGAATCGCTCCCACGAGCTCTCCGGATCGATCGCGGCCAGCGCCCCGGCGTGGGTGACGAGGCTGAGCGTCGAGCCGTGGGACGTGCGCCGGTCGTAATACTGGATCGTCCGCCGGGCGGTGTCGTCGGTGTACTCGTATCCCAGCTGTTCGACCAACCGGCGAAGCTCGTCTCGGGAAAACAGGAAGAACAGCATCACCGTGTCGGCTTGCTTGGCCAGCCGGTACCGGTCGGGGTCCTCGCCCTCGGCGCGCAGGATGCGATCGAGGCGCTGGATGTTCCCGTGCCTGGAGCGGTAGCCGTCCCAGTCGAGCTCGTCCAGCTGCTCGTAGCCCTCGAACTGGCTGATGATGCCGTCGTCGTGGAACGGTACGAACATCTTGCGGCTCATCTGCTCCCACTGACGGATCTCCTCGTCGCTCAGCCCCATCCGGGCCCGCAGCACGTTGCGCCGGCTGGCTGGGAGTAAATCGAGGACCTTCCGGGCGGTCTCGCAGATCCAGGCCACCATCACGTTGGTGTAAGCGTTGTTGCGCAGCCCGCCCTCCGCCGCGTCCGGGTACCTCTCGTGGAACTCGTCGGGCCCCATCACGCCGTGGATCTCCCAGCGCTCGCGCTCGGCGTCGTAGTGGGCGATCGAGGACCAGAACCGCGCGATCTCGAGCATCATCTCGGCGCCGTGGTCGCGGATGAAGTCGACGTCGTCAGTGGCCTGGTAGTACTGCCAGATGTTGTAGAAGATCGCGGCGTTGACGTGGCGCTGGTTGCGGCTCAGGTCCGGCTCCCAGCGGCCCGACAGCGGGTTGAGGTGGATGACCTGGGTCTCCTCCTCTCCGTCGCTGCCGCTCTGCCACGGGTACATGGCCCCGCGGAACCCGGCCTCCTCGGCCCCCGCCCGGGCTTCGCCGATTCGCCGGTAGCGATACATCAACAGCCCGCGCGTGATCTCGGGCAGCCGGAGGTTCAGGAACGGATAGACGTAGAGCTCGTCCCAGAACACGTGGCCGCGATAGGCCTCGCCGTTGAGACCGCGGGCGGGGGCGCCGGCGTCGTGGTGTGCCGTCAGGCGCGAGCACGTCTGTAGCAGATGGGAGATGTGCAGCCGCAGCAGGAACTGCACCCGCGGCTCCCGGGGGAGGCGGATGTCGCACACGTCCCACAGCTCATCCCAGGCCTGCTTGTGACCCTCGAACGCCGCCGCGAACGTCGGGTAGCGGGTCGCGCTCTTGGCCGCATTGGCGAGCGGCTCGTGGATGCCGCGGTCGCGCGAGGTGTACAGCGCGACCATCTTCTCGACCCGGACCGGCGCGCCCTGGTCGACCTGGAAGTCGAGGATCTGGTGTACGTAGTCCTCCAGCTGGTGCGTGGTGCGCCCGACGTCGAGCTCTTCGTCGCCCCGATAGGCACGCGTGCGGGCCGCCTCGGCGATCTCGATCCTGGAATGACGGGTGCGGGCCTTGAGCGCGATCACATCGGGAGCCGGAAGACGGGGACCCAGCGGATCGAGATGCCGGCCCTCGAGCTCCCGGTAGCGAGCCACGCCCCGGTTGAGGACCCGCGCGTCGAGCGCCGAGACCACCTCCACCTGCCCCGACCAGTTCTCGGCCACCAGCTCCCAGGCGACGGCCGACAGGTGCATCCGGCCCATGCTCACGAACCGCCGGCTCGTGAGGCTCGTCTCGCGCCCGGCGCGGTCACGGAAGCGGAGCTGGCGGGTGAGCAGCGGATGGCGAACGTCGTAGGAGTGCCGGTAGCCGAGCAGCTCGACATTGGCGAGCCGGATCAGATCCTCGCCTTCGATGCGCAGCCACATGGCGGAGCAGTTGGGCAGGTTGACCATGTCCTCGTTGGGGACGGGGTGGCCGCCCAGGATCGTCGTCTCGCGGTTGTAGACGCCGTGGGCATAGGTTCCCGGGTAATGGACGTCGTCCGCGAACTCCCACTCCGCGGCGCCGCGGACGCCCAGGTAGCCGTTGCCCATCGACGTCATCGTCTCCCGGAGGCCCTCCTCGGCCGGGTCGAAGCCGTCGTAGACGAGCTCGAACTCGCTCGCCGTGTATGTCTCTGCGTCGGCCACGATGCTCAGCGGCCCAGCTCGTTCAGGAACCGCTCGACCTCGTCCGTGTCCCGCAGCGTGAAGTCGGCGGCGGTGGCCCGGCCGGCGACCTCGGCATCGGTGGGATCCGCCACCAGGACCCCGATGCCTCGGCCGGACAGCGCCCGGAACGCATCCTCGTCGGTGACGTCGTCACCGACGTAGAGCGGGATGACGTCGTCTCCGTCGAGCTCCAGCACCCCTAGCAGGTACAGCACCGCTCTGCCCTTGTCCCACTCGACGCGGGGCTGGATCTCGTACACCATCCTGCCCTCCATCAGCCGAAGCGCGTCGGAATGGGCGCCGACCTCGGATTTGACGATCGCCCGGATCCGCGGTCGCTCACGCTCTTCCACGAGCCGGTAGTGGACGGCGACCGAGGTCTTCTTCGGCTCCACCAGCGCGCCCTTCACCGGCGCCACGAGCGTGCGCATCCGGTCGGTCACCTCGCCCATCAACCCCGTGAACTCGCTGCCCTCCCGGCGCTCGATCGCCCCGCCTTCCGGGCTCCAGATGTCGAATCCGTGGCTGCCCGCGACCACCAGGTCATCGACGCCCATCAGCTCCTGCACGACGGCGCGGTCGCGGCCGCTGACCACGCACACCGGGCAGCGGCGGGCCAGTTCCCGCACGACCTCGCGCGTCCGCTCGGGGATCACCGCGTCCTCCGGCCGGTCCACGATTGGAGTCAGGGTTCCGTCATAGTCGAGGAACACCGCGACGCGTCGGCCGGCGATCCGCTCGGCGAGCGCGCCGCCATCTGAAAGCGCATGCGGTAGGTTCGAAAAGGTTCCCGTGGTCACAGCAACACCGCTCTCCGCGGTCACCCGACCGTACGGGGGCAGGAACCTCGGTCCATCTGCAGTTTGCCACCGCCAACTTGCGGAGAACTACGCAAGCCCCGGTCACCACCTCGCGCTTAGCATCGGGCCATGCGGATTGGCATGCTCACGGGCGGCGGCGACTGCCCCGGACTCAACGCCGTCATCCGCGCGGTCGTGCGTAACGGGATCGACGGGTTCGGCGATGAGCTCATCGGTTTCCGCGACGGATGGCACGGGGTGCTCGAGAACTCCTGGATGGAGCTCGATATCGAGGCGACGCGCGGAATCCTGCCGCGCGGCGGCACGATCCTGGGCAGCTCGCGGACTAACCCCTACAAGCGCGATGACGGCGTCCAGCGTGTCCGCGAGACGCTAGCGGAACTCCAGCTCGACGCGTTGATCGCGATCGGTGGCGAGGACACGCTCGGCGTCGCCAACCGGCTGCACCAGGACGGCGTGAACGTCGTCGGCGTGCCGAAGACGATCGACAACGACCTCGGCGCCACCGACGTCACGTTCGGCTTCGACACCGCGCTGCAGATAGCGACCGAGGCGATCGATCGTCTCCACACCACGGCCGAAAGCCACCACCGGATCCTGGTCGTCGAGGTGATGGGGCGCCACGCCGGCTGGATCGCGCTGCACTCGGGCGTCGCCGGGGGCGCCGATGTGATCCTGATCCCGGAGATCCCGTTCGACATCGACGAGGTCTGCCGCCTGATCCGCCGCCGCCACGACCGCGGCCGTCCGTTCTCGATCGTCGTCGCCGCCGAGGGGGCGACCCCGAAGGCAGGCACGATGGAGGTTCTGACCGGCGCCGTCGACGAGTTCGGCCATCCCCGGCTGGGGGGCGTCGGCACCCGGCTCGAGCACGAGATCGAGAAACGCACCGGATATGAGACGCGGGCCACGGTCCTCGGCCACGTGCAGCGCGGCGGCACACCGACCGCGTTCGATCGGGTGCTCGCGACCCGCCTTGGTCTGAGGGCGATTCAGGCCGTCCACGACAGCGCATGGGGAATGATGACCTCACTGCGGGGAAACGAGATCAAACTGGTGCCGCTCGCCGACGCGGTCGCCGAGCTGCGGCAGGTCCCAACGGAGGAATACGAGCGCTACGGCGTTCTGTTCGGTTGAAAGCGAGAGGATTGAGATGGCGACACTGGGTTACGACGGCCTCCTGTACATACTGGCGTTTGATCACCGCGGGTCGTTTCAGAAGAAGATGTTCGGGATCCAGGGGGATCCCACGCCGGTTGAGGCCGGGACGATCTCGGACGCCAAGCGGTTGATCTTCGAGGGGATGCTCGAGGCGGTCAGCCGGGGCGCCGATCCCCAGGCCACGGGCGTGCTGGTGGACGAGCAGTTCGGCTCCGACATCCCGCGGCAGGCCCGCGAGCGCGGACTGAGTCTGGCCATGCCCGTCGAGAAATCCGGCCAGAACGATTTCGACTTCGAGTACGGCGAGGACTTCGGCGCGCACATCGAGAAGTTCGACCCCGACTTCTCGAAGGTCCTCGTCCGCTACAACCCCGAGGACGACAACCCCGACATGAACCCACGCCAGCTGGACCGGCTGAAGCGCCTCTCGGACTGGCTCCGCGAACGCGATGTCAAGTTCCTGTTCGAGCTGCTGGTGCCGGCCACGGATGCGCAGCTCGAGCGGGTCGGCGGCGACG
Source organism: uncultured Solirubrobacterales bacterium (assembly GCA_963810015.1). Classification (GTDB taxonomy): domain Bacteria; phylum Actinomycetota; class Thermoleophilia; order Solirubrobacterales; family Solirubrobacteraceae; genus Palsa-465. The sequence continues at coordinate 393,293 of CAWEMC010000013.1, read as the reverse complement.
GCGATCGCTACGACGCCGAGCTGCGACCCGGGCTGATGCGCCAGGCGATCGAGGAGATCCAGGCGGCCGGCATCGAGGTCGACGTGTGGAAGATCGAAGGCGTCGACGACCGCGGCGATGCCGCGATGCTCGCGGAGCAGGCCCGGTCGCTCCCTGGGCACGAGGCGGTCACGTGCGTCGTGCTGGGACGGGGCGCCTCGGGGGCCAAGGTCGCTCAGTGGCTCGAAGAGGCGGCTCCCGTGGACGGGTTCGTCGGGTTCGCGATCGGCCGCTCGATCTGGTGGGACCCGGTGGCCGCGTTTCTGGCGCACGACCTCCCGCGCGCGGACGCCGCGGCGCAGATCGCCGAGAACTACCTGCGCTTCGTCCGCGTTTACGAGGGGGCGCTCCCGGCGCTCCACACCCGATCATGAGCGCGATCGAGTACGTGCACGCCCGCCAGATCCTCGACAGTCGAGGCAACCCGACGGTCGAGGTGGACGTGCGGCTCGCCGGAGGCGCGCTCGGGCGCGCAGCCGTGCCATCCGGTGCCTCGACCGGAACGCGCGAAGCGCTCGAGCTCAGAGACGGCGAGGCGCCGTTCGGGGGCAAGGGCGTGCTCCACGCGGTCGGGCACGTCAACGCCGAGATCGCCGACGCCGTGCGCGGCCGGAACGCCACCGACCAGCGAGGGCTGGACGAGGCGCTGATCGCGCTCGACGGCACCGAGGGAAAGTCGCGGCTGGGCGCGAACGCGATTCTCGGCGTCTCGATGGCCGGCGCGCGCGCGGCCGCCGCAGATGCGGGCGAGCCCCTTTGGCGATACCTAGGGGGAGCCGACGCCAACCTGCTTCCGGTGCCGACGATGAACGTCCTGAACGGCGGGGTGCACGCAGACAACCCGGTGGACTTTCAGGAGTTCATGATCGCTCCCGTCGGGGCTGATTCGTTCGCCCAGGCGCTCCGGCTCGGGGCCGAGGTCTACCACGAGCTGCAGCGCACCCTCAAGCACCGGGGGCTGGGCACGGCGGTCGGAGACGAGGGCGGGTTCGCGCCGGCGCTCGACTCCAACGAGGCGCCGCTCGAGCTGCTCGTAACCGCGATCGAGAGCGCCGGCTACACGCCGGGCGAGGAGGTTGCGATCTGCCTCGACCCGGCGGCCAGCGAGTTCTTCACCGGCGGCCGCTACGAGCTCGCCGGCGAGGGGCGCTCGCTGTCCCCCGAGGAGATGGTCGACTACTGGGAGAGGATCCGGGACAGCTATCCCGTCGTGTCGCTGGAGGACGGCATGGCGGAGGGCGACTGGGATGGTTGGCACGAGCTCACCACGCGTCTCGGGAGCGGTCTTCAACTGGTCGGCGATGATGTGTTCGTCACCAACTCGGCGATCCTGCGCGAGGGGATCGAGCGGGGAGTGGCGAACTCGATCCTGATCAAGCTCAACCAGATCGGGACGCTGACCGAGACGCTCGACACGATCGACATCGCCCGGAGCGCGGGCTACCGAGCCGTAATCTCGCACCGCTCGGGGGAGACCGAGGACACGTTCATCGCCGACCTGGCCGTCGCGACCGGGGTGGGCCAGATCAAGACCGGGGCGCCGGCGCGGACCGAACGGGTGGCCAAGTACAACCAGCTTCTGCGGATCGAGGAGGAGCTGGGCGCGCGCGCGCGGTTCGCGGGGCGCACAGCGGTAGTCCTGGCGTGAGCAGCCTACAAGGATGTCCCGCCGCCACCGATGAGCCTTGCACAGAACTACGGAGCCGGATGCGCACATAACTACGATGGCGGGCAGGCCGGAAGCACGTAGTCTCGGCCCTCCACTATTCACGCCTGAGGAGATCGACTTATGCCTACTCGCGTCGCTATCAACGGTTTCGGCCGGATCGGCCGGTGCGTCGTACGCTCCGCGTTCGAGCATGACGCCGACGTAGAGATCGTCGCCGTCAACGACGTCGCCGATCCGGCCGTGCTCGCCCATCTGCTCGCCTACGATTCGGTCTTCGGGCCCTTCCCGGCGAACGTTTCCTACGCCGACGGCGTCATCCACGTCGGTGATCACGAGATCCGCGCGCTATCAGAGCGCGAGCCGGGCTCGCTTCCGTGGCGAGAACTGGGCGCCGACGTCATCATCGAGTCGACCGGGCGGTTCCGCACTCGCGCGGAGGCAGCACAGCACCTCGAGGCCGGAGGGCGCAAGGTGATCATCTCGGCGCCCGCCAAGGGGTCCGAGCCGGCCGACGCCAACGTCGTGTTGGGCGTGAACTTCCACGAGGTCTACGACCCCGAGGCCCATCACATCATCACCAATGCCTCGTGCACCACGAACTGCCTCGCCCCGGTGGCCAAGGTCCTCCACGAGACGGTGGGCATCCATCACGGACAGATGACCACGATCCACGCCTACACCGCCGACCAGAGCCTGATCGACGGTCCCCATTCGGACCTGCGGCGGGCCAGGGCGGCGGCGGTGAACCTCGTGCCGACCAGCACGGGAGCGGCCAAAGCCCTCGGGCTCGTCATCCCGGAGTTGGCCGGCCGCCTGAACGGCATCGCCGTGCGGGTGCCGGTCCCGACCGGCTCACTCGTCGACCTGACCATCGAGGCCGAGCACGCCACCACGGCCGAGGAGATCAACGAGGCGTTCAGGCAACGCGCGGACACCGGCGCGATGACCGGGATCCTGGCCTACAGCGAGGCCCCGCTCGTCTCAACCGACATCGTCAAGTCCCCGTACTCATCGATCTTCGACGCGCCGCTGACCAGCGTCATGAACGACACCCAGGTCAAGGTCGTGGCCTGGTACGACAACGAATGGGGCTACGCGACGCGCATGGTCGAGCTCGCCGCCAAGGTCCTCGTCCCAGAGCCAGCGCGGGTGTAACCGGGTGACGGCCGCCGAGGAGGGTCGTGAGGCCCTCCTCGTCGAGCCTCCGGGACGACGCGCGGTTCATCCGCGATACCGACTCGACGTTCAGCCTGGCAGAGTCCCTGCCGTAAGCGGGATCTCGATGTCGGTGAATCCTTCGGGGTGAGGGCCAAACCATTCCTCCTCGCCACGTCCGAACAGGTACGGTGCGAGGTAGCGGCCGGCGACCTTCGTCGGCGGCCACCAGAGGGGATGCCAGGATCCTGGGGCGTCTGGGTCGTCCGCGTCGGCGCCTGGGACGCCGGTGCGCAGGTACCGCGGCTCCGTGCCTGTGAACAGCATTCCCCGCAGCGCGGGACGAAACGGCTCGGGTTCCAAGCTTGCGCCGTAGCTCGCGGCGATGTGCCCCGCCACCGCATCGGCCTGCTGCGCGGCGAGGCCACCCTGCTTGATCGGGAAGTCGACCGCGTCGCCCGCGGCGTACACGTCGGTCAGCCCTTCCACCCGCCCAAACTCGTCCACCGGGATGAACCCGTAGGGCTCCGTGACCGGCACGCCGGCCAGATCCGGGCCGTACAGAAGGGGGAGGGTGACGACGTAATCGGTGGTCGATTCCCCGAGAGCGGCATGCATCAAGCTGCCGTCTGGTCGTTCGGCGTAAGCGGCGTGGACGAACTCGATTCCCGCTGCAGCCATCAAGCGGCCGCTCGCCTGGCTGCTGCGACCGCCGAATAGCGCCAGAGGGCGATCCTCGGGACTGAGGAAGCGCAATTGCACACCGTCAATGTTGCTCCGCGCGAGCTCCAGCGCCGTCATGAGCGCGAGCTCGTACAGCGGCAGCAGCCATCCCGTCTTGGTGGGGGCAACGAAAGCGACGCTCCGTGCCTTCCCACGGCGCAGTTCGTCGAGCATCTCCCCAATGGCCTGGCTCGACCCTTCGAGCCCGAACGTGATGGCGTTGGACAACGACGGGCGCAGCCGCGTCCCGGGAGCGAGGATCAGCGCGTCGAAGACGAGGTCTGCGCCCCCCGCGCAGCTAACCCGGTGGTTGGTGCCGTCCACCGCCGTGACGCTCGCGCGGATGAAGTCTGCGCCGAATTCAGCCGTGATTTCGGGCAATGAATACTGTGCTGCCGGTTTGGAGGAAAACGGCTCCGTCACTGTCATCGGCCGATCGATGAAGCGATCGTCCGGCGAAACGAGCGTCACGTCGACGCGATCGCCAATAAGGGCCCGCAGCGCGAGGAGCGCCTCTAGGCCGGCGACGCCGCCGCCGACGATGACGACTCGGCGGGACGTGGATTTGCTGGGTTCTGTCATGTCACTCATCTCGGGGTTATAGCCGCCTTCGGGTGCTTGATGCGGAGTGGCGCCGCTCGACGTCGCGACCGAAGACCTCCGGACTACCTGGGAGGTAGTAGATGTTCAGCTCGATCGCGGCGGCGCCGTCGTCGGTCGGCGCTCAGCCCGCTGAATGGTCACGACTGTCGCGGAGCCGCGATCGCGGCCTGAGCGGCCGCGACCCGGGCGATCGGCAGACGGAACGGCGAACAGCTCACGTAGTCGAGCCCCGCGTCGTGGAAGAAGCGGATCGAGTCCGGATCGCCACCGTGCTCGCCGCAGATGCCGAGCTCCAGGTCGGGGCGCTCGCGGCGGCCGCGCTCGACGGCGGTGCGGACGAGCTCGCCGACGCCCTCCCGGTCGATCGTCGCGAACGGCGAGCCGTCGACGATCTTTTCCTCGACGTAGCGGGGGATGATCCGCCCCTCGATGTCGTCGCGGGAGAAGCCGATTCCGCACTGGGTGAGGTCGTTGGTGCCGAACGAGAAGAAGTCAGCATGGCGAGCGATGCGATCGGCGATGAAGCACGCGCGCGGGAGCTCGATCATCGTCCCGACCCCGAAGTCCGTACCGTAGGTGAGACCTTCCTCCTCGGCGACCGACACCACGCGGGCTCGCACAAGCTCGAGCTCGCGCTCGTAGGCGACCAGCGGGATCATGATCTCGAGCCCCGGCGCTCGTCCCGTCCGCTCGCGTACCGCGACCGCGGCGCGCGCGATCGCGCGCACCTGCATCTCGTAGACCTCCGGCTGCATCACGCCCAGCCGGACACCGCGCGTGCCCAGCATCGGGTTGGTCTCCTCCAGCGAGCGCACACGGTCGAACTGACTCTCCAGCCCGCCCAGACTCGGGCTGCGGTCGATCCTCGCGCGCACGATCTCCTCGTGGAGCTCGAAGCGGTCCGGGAGGAACTCGTGCAGGGGCGGATCGAGCAGGCGAATCGTGACGGGCCAGCCCACCATGGCCTCGAACAATCCCTCGAAGTCGCTCTGCTGGAGCGGCAGCAGCTCGTCGAGCGCGGCGTGACGGCCGGCGTCGGTCTCGGCCATGATCATCGCCCGCATCTTTGGCTGGCGATCGGCTGCCATGAACATGTGCTCGGTGCGGCACAACCCGATTCCTTCGGCGCCGTAGCGGTGTGCGCGGGTAGCGTCCTCGGGAGTGTCGGCGTTGGCGCGCACACCGATCTGGCGTAGCTCGTCGCACCAGCGCAGGACCGTCTCAAATCGGGCGTCAACATGGCCCTCGACGAGCGGGACGTCGTCGGTCGTGATGTCACCGGTCGTCCCATCGATCGCAATGTAGTCGCCCGCGTGTAGGACGAGGTCGCCGATCCTCACCTCGCCCAGCTTCAGGTCGATGTCCAGATCGGCCGCACCCGTAACCGCGGGACGGCCCATACCGCGCGCCACGAGCGCGGCGTGCGAAGCCTTGCCGCCTTCCGCCGTCAGGATCCCGACGGCGGCGTGAAAGCCGGCGACGTCGTCGGCTTCTGTGAACGGACGCACGAGAATGACGGCGGCCCCGTCAGCGGCTTGCTCAACCGCCTCTTCGGCGGTGAATACGATCGCGCCCTTCGCCGCACCGGGCGAGGCCGCGACGCCATGCGCGATCACCGTGTAGTGGGCTGCCGCATCAAACGTGGGGTGCAGAAGCGCGTCGAGCGACGCGGCGTCGATCGTCGCGATCGCCTCGGCCTTCGTCAACATCCGCTCCTCGAAGGCATCCACCGCGAAGCACACGGCGGCCTGCGCGGGGCGCTTGGCATTTCGGGTCTGGAGCATGAACAGCCGTCCCTCCTCGACCGTGAACTCGGTGTCCTGCATGTCCTTGTAGTGCTCTTCGAGCTGGCGCAGGATCCCCGTCAGTTGCGCGGCAATGTTCGGCATCCAGTCGCGCAGCTCGGAGAGGTCGAGTGGCGTCCGCGCGCCGGAGACCACGTCCTCTCCCTGTGCACGCGGCAGAAAGTCGCCCGACGGCTGGTGGGCGCCCGTGACCTCGTCACGACTGAAGGCCACCCCGGAGCAAGAGGTCTCGCCCTTGTTGCCGTACACCATCTGCTGCACGTTGACGGCCGTCCCCCAATCGTCGGGAAGGCGGTTGATCCGCCGGTATTGGACGGCCCGGTCGCCCAGCCACGAGTCGAACACGGCGCGGATCGAGTCCGTCAGCTGCTGCCGCGGGTCCGTCGGGAAGTCGAAGAACGACTTGAAGCTCTCGGTCAGCTCGCGCAGCGCCTCGGCGTCGAGCTCGATGTCCAGGGTCACGCCGCGGTCGCGCTTGACGCGGGCGATCTCATCCTCGAAGCGCTCACCGGGAATCCCGCGGACGACGTTGCCGAACATCTGCACCAGGCGGCGATAGCAGTCCCACGCGAAGCGGTCATCCTCGGTGCGCGCGGCCAGACCGGCAACCGACTCGTCGTTTAGCCCGAGGTTCAGCACCGTGTCCATCATCCCCGGCATCGACACACGTGCGCCCGAGCGCACCGAAACGAGCAGCGGATCCTCGGCGTCGCCCAGCCGCTTACCAGCTCGCTCCTCCAGCGACTCGAGCGCTCGATCGACCTGCTCGTCCAGACCGGCCGGCAGGGTCTGGCCGCCACGCATGTAGGCAACGCACGCTTCGGTGGTGATCGTGAACCCGGCAGGGACCATTTCAGGACCGAGGATGCGTGTCATCTCGGCGATCCCCGCGCCCTTGCCCCCGAGCAGTTCGCGCATCTCGCGCGACCCCTCGGCGAAGTCGTAAACCCACTTGCGGGTACCCGCGCCAGACCCATCGACGGTGCCGGCTTCTACTTGCGTGGTCATCTCATCTCTCCCAGATCGCTCGACCTGACGGACACAAAGTGTTACCGAGGCATCCGCGGGCCGCAACGGTGGGAGATGCCTAAGCCCACTACGTAGTTTCCCCCGCGCCGCACGCTCGACTGCGCTGCGTAGTTACCCGCACGAACGGTTCGGATTCGCACGCTGGCCGAGCATGTCCTCAACCTCTAGCGTGGTCAAAATGACCGGCACGACCGGCGCGATTCGGGTGGTGATCGCCGACGACCACGCCGTGGTGCGCCGCGGATTACGTCAGCTGCTGGACGCCGAAGCGGGGTTTGAGGTCGTCGCGGAGGCCGCGGACCTTGAGAGTGCGCGGCGGTATGTACGCGGCCAGCATCCCGATGTGCTGGTGCTCGACCTGAACCTGCCCGATGGCCTGAGCTTGGGGGCGATCCCGGAGCTGCGCGCCGAGTGCCCAGACACACAGATCGTCGTATTGACGATGCAGAGCGAGCCGGCTTACGCCCGCCAGGCGCTCGCCGCGGGCGCGCTGGGGTACGTGCTCAAAGAAGCTGCCGAGTCCGAGCTGGTGGAGGCGCTTCGCCGCGCCGCAGACGGCGACCCGTATCTGAACCCGCGGCTCGGCGCGAGCGTCGCGGTCGAGGTCGAGTCTGACCGTCTCGACGGGCTGTCCGAACGCGAGCTCGAGGTCCTGCGAATGATCGCGCTGGGCAACACCAACGCCGAGATCGCCGAGGCGCTGTATGTATCCGTGCGCACGGTCGAGACGCACCGCGCGCACATCCAGCAAAAGCTCCGGCTCAGAACCCGCTCCGAGCTGGTCCGCTACGCGCTCGACCATGGACTCATAGCGACCTGAGTAGGCTTGCGTGATGCCGTCGCGCCAGCGATTGTCACAGGTGCGTTGGTCGGTCGCTGCGGCCGCGGCGGCCTGTGGGGTGGGGGAGCTCGTTCGCCGTCGGTGGACGGCGGGGAACCCGCCACCGCCACCGCCCCCGCCCGTGACGACGCAGTCCAGTCCCGGCCAGATCGCGGACATGCAGCAGGCTTACGGCGCCGACATGGCCCCACCAACCGCGCCGCCACGAGGCGACGGCCCAGAGGCAGGCTGACAAACGGCGGCACAAGGCGCGTGCTCGACGACCACTTCCAGACGATGGGCACACTTGCGAGGGTCGTGCGCGACGCTGACGGCGAGGTCGACGTGCGGTCGGTCTTCGCCGAGATCGATCGCCGGCTGTCGCGTTTTCACGCGGGCAGCGACCTGTCTCGGCTGAACGCAGATCCCCGGCCCTCCGTCCCTGCCGGGCCACTCCTCCGAGCCGCGATCGCGGCGGCGCTGCGGGCGGCGTGCCTGAGCGCCGGCCTCGTCGACCCGACGCTCCTCGGTGCGCTGCGTAGTAACGGTTACTGCGGGTCGCTGGCGGACGTCGCGCCCGCGTCGCTGGAGCAGGCGTTGCGGACCGCGCCACCCCGTCGCCCGGCGCGGCCTGACCCGGCCGCCCGATGGCGCGGGGTTGAGGTCGACGACGACGCCGGCGTGATCCGTCGGTCACCCGGCTTGGAGATCGACCTGGGAGGCTCGGCCAAAGGATGGGCGGCTGACGTTCTCGTGTCCCGGCTCGAGCGCCACGGGCGCTGCGCCGTCGACTGCGGCGGCGACCTGCGCGTGACGGCGCGCCGTGGAGCGCCGTGGGAGGTGCGCGTGCGCCATCCGCTGACCGGCGCGATCGCCCATACGCTCCACATTCGTGCGGGCGGCGTGGCGACCTCTGGCATCGACGCACGACTCTGGCAGCGCCATGGTGGCGACTTCGCTCACCACCTGATCGACCCGGCCACCAGAACCCCGGCGTGGACGGGAGTGGTTGCAGCCACCGCACTCGCCCCGACCGCTTTGGAGGCCGAAGCCCTGGCCAAGGCCGCGCTGCTGTCAGGTCCGGCGGCCGGGCGTCGGTTGCTGCGAGCCCACCACGGCGGGGTGCTGGTTCACGATGACGGCGCGGTCGATCCCGTCAGCTGAGGGATCGGAACGCCGGATCCCGCGCTCGACGGCCTCGATCAGGGAGTTACGCAGCGACGCCGCTTCGATCACGCTCGTGACGGAGCCCATCCGGACCGCTCGCTCGATGCTGTGGACCCGGTCGAAGCGCTCGGCGAACGCTCGCCTGTTGTCTGCCAGCACCGCTTCCCACAGCGCGGCTCTGTTGGCTCGCAGGCGCTGACGCTCGGCGCCCTCGGCGTGCGCGATCGCACTTTCGAGCGCCTGGATTCGCTCGTCGCCGGCTGCGGCCCGCTCGACCTCGCCCGTGAATACGACCGCCGCCGCCGGGGCGCCCCCGATCACCGAAGCGTGGGCGCCTGCGAGCGCGACCGTCTCGAGATTCGGATTCAACCTTTGTGAGAACACCACGAACGCGCCGCCGTGGTAGCGAGACAGGACGCAGAACACGATCGGACCGTCGAAGTTGACGACCGCTCGTGCGATCTCGGCGCCGAATTCGAGCTGCCACTCGCGCAGCGACTCGGGCGAGCCGTCGAAGCCGGCCAGGTTCGCCAGCACGACCATCGGCCTGCGCCCAGCTGCCGCGTTGAGCGCACGCGCGATCTTCTTGGCCGCACGAGGGAACAGCGTGCCCGAGGTCCAATGGTCTGGCCCATCGGCGGGGATCGCGCCGTGCCTGGGAAGCGGCCGCGCCTCGATCCCGATCAGCGACACCGGCCATCCCCCCAGATGCGCATCCCAGACGACCGCGACCTCGGCGTCGCGCATCCCCGCCCAACGCTCGAGCGGCCGGTGGTCGGAGTCGATCAGCGCGTGCATCACCGAGCGGATCGCGAACGGTTGCTTACGACCGGGGTTCGACCTGTCGGAGAACACGTCGGCGATCCGCGTCAGCGCCGAGCCGGGCGCGTGGTGCGGGGCCTCGCCGACGTCGCGATCGGAGGGATCCGACGTGCGCGCTCGGCGCGGGAAGCGCTCACCCGGCGCCATGTAGGTGTGTTCGTAGTAGCGAAGCAGCACCCGGCAAGCGTCGGGGAGATCACTCGCCCAGTACTGCGCCTGGCCGTTGGGCCCCATGATCCGCTCGTAGCCGCCAATCCCTAGGTTGTCCTCGGCCGACACGCCGCCTGAGTAATCGAGCGTGTGCTTGCCGGCCAGCACCATCGCGCCGTCCGGCGTCATGATCAGCGCGCCGCGTGTATGCATAAGCATCGTCGCCTCCGCATTGCAGTAGGGCTGCGCCCCGACGTTGATGCCGGCGACGACCACGTTGAGCTCTCCGCCGGCTTGCGTGAACAGCACGATCCGTCGTAGCCCGGCCGCGATCCAATCCATCGTCTCGGTGCCCGAGTCCATCGCGATCTTTGCTCCGGCTGAGAGCGCGAACCACTCGAGCGGGACGCCGAGCTGCTCGGCCAGATCGATCGCAGCGATGATCCGCCGGCACTCGGGCTCGGCCAGTGATCCGAGTGCGCGCGTCGGGTCGCCCAGCAGGATCACCCGCAGCATCCCCTCCGGATAACGCTCGGTGAAGTTGCGGACCGTGCCGACGACGATTCCGGTGGGGTTGGTCGCCGGTAGACGCTTCACCGGATCGAGCCGGCCGTCGTCGGTCAGCTCGTGCTCGATGAACTCTCCGGCCGGCTGGCGGGCGGTGGGATGGGCGGGGGCCAGCAGCTTGACGATCTCGGCCGGGTGCAGGTTGCCGCGGCGACGGGCCGAGGTGATGCGCTGGGTTCCCTCGTCGAGGGGCTGGAGCGGCTCGCTGGGTGGATCCGTCACCTCGACTGCGACGTCGTGCCCGGTCGGCACATAGAAGCGCAGGACTCGGTCACGCACGGCCCCGCCTTCATCGCGAAGGCGTCCTTGTATCGCGACCAGCTCGATCCCGAGTCCGGCCGTCCGGGGCGCTACACGTTCGACCACCGCCCGAACCTCGTCGGGGTGTAGCTCGATCACCGGCCACGCGTGCAGGAGGACGCGGTTCCACATGAGGCGCCGGTGCAGCGGTCGTCGAGCCTGGAATCCGCGGATCGCTTCCAGCACCGACACCAGCACGCGTTCGAACTCCGGCAGCGAGATCGCGTGGCCGTGTTCGTCATAGACAGCGGTGAGGTCGCGGACCTCAGCGACTGCGAACAACCGCTCGTCCTTGGCGTTGGCATGCGCGACCCCGTGGAACATGTAGATGTCCTCGGGCGAGGGCATCCGCTCGAGGTCGAACTCGCGCAGGCGCCACAGCTGGAGGCGATCGCCCATCATCGGGTGCAAGCCACGCAGCACCTCGTCCTCGGCCAACCCGCCCGGCCCAGGCCGAAACGTGAACAGGTCGACCGCCGACATTCCCCGGCCCCGTCGCGGCTCGGCGGCCGCGACGACGATTCGGTGAAGCGCCGGCGGTGTCCGAACCTCGGCAAGCGAGGCGCGCAAGCGCGCCGAGAGCTCCTCGCGGGCCGGCGTGCGCTCGCGGTGCGGCACGTAAAGGTCGAGCACAGCGAGCTCGCCCGCGGGCAGCTGCCCGGCGTGATGCGAAAAAGCGCTCGCGACCGCCGGAACCTCATCGAGCTCGACGTATGCCGTCGCCAGCTGGCGTTGCCGTCCGCCGAATCGATAGCCGGCGAGCGCCACTTCGTATCCGTCCAGCCGCACGTGCTCGAATCTTCCGAGCGCGCGCGTCCGGTAGTAGCGACGAGCCATCGCCTCGACAAGCAGCCGGCGTGCGATGGGTGTCGCCGAGCCCATTGCGACGGTCAGTCGCGGCGCGAGCGGACGGGGGCAGTCGACGATCTCCCCGATTAGCCATTCCGCGTCTGGTCGCTCGGGCTCGCTCGTGAGCGCCGAGATGTGCCCCTCCATCTCCGCGTAAACCCGCTCCCGGGCCTCGTCGATCACCGGCGCGTCGAAGTAGCGGAACCGGACCTCGCGGGCCTGGTCGGCGACGACCGGGTCTCGGCCCTCGAGCGCAATCGCGAGCCGATCGAGGACGTCACGGAACTCTGTCCCGACATGCCCGACGAGTTGGTCGGCATCCTCGAGCCGGCGGTCGAGAATGGCGACTATCGCCGTGCGCGCGATCTCGGCCCGCTGCTGGGAGAGGAACAGCCGGTAGCACGCCTCCTCCAACTCTGGCGTCCGCTCTAGGCCGTCGATTCCGTAGTGAGCGAGCGCTCGGCGCAGCGCCGCCATGAATCGTGGTGGCAGCCCTTCGGCGTCGAGCGAGCGCAGCCACGCGTGCAGGTGCTCCTGCGGGCTCTGGAAGGGCTCGGACCCTGGCTCGTGGTCGCCGCGGTCGGGACGCGACAGCGCGCGCAGGTCGGCGAACATCCCCAGCAAACGATGCTCGCCGGGAATCAGCGCCGGGTCGCAGCTGAGCAGGTCGGCGCACTGGCCGTGGAGGTCGGCGATCGTACGTTCCACTTCCGTGGCGCCAATGTCATAGCCGAGCACCAGCCACTCCATGCGGCGCAGGTTCTCCCGGCACGGGTCTGGCGCGGCGTCCCCCGAGGCCATGAGAGACGCGAACGACAGCCGCTCGCCCGGCGTCCCCTCCGCGGGTTGCTCGATCGCCTCCAGCGCGACCAGCGGCGCCTGCGCGCCGACGTGGACGTTCTCGCCGACGAACACCCGCTTGATTCGCCCGCGGAACGGCGCGGTCAGCGACGACTCCATCTTCATCGCCTCGACGACCGCGACAACATCCCCTGCCTCGACCATGTCGCCCGGGGACACGGGAATCGCGACAACGAGCGCGGGACCCGGAACCCGGACGACGCCGCCGTCGTCCCGCGAGACACGGTGAGGCACGCCGTCGACCTCCACCACGAGGTCCTCCCCCCGGCTCGAGGTTAGTGTGCGATGAGCCCGGCCGAGCAGCTCCAGTCGGCGCTCGCGCGCCCCGAGCCGCCGAGCGCTCAGCTCGACAGACTGCCCGTCGACCGTGACGCGGTATCGGTCGGGGGCGATCTGAGAGACGGCGAGCCGGTAGGACTGCTCTAGGTGGCGCAGCTCGTAGGTCCGCGACAGGGCACCCGCCGCCTGTGGGCGTCCCCGGCGAGCGAACGCGTAGAAGCGGGCGCGATCATCTGACGCCTCCCGGTCTGCCAGTTCGATCGCCGCCTGTAGCACGGCGAGGTCGCCATGGCGGACCGGCATCGTGGCGCCGCTCGCGTAGAGCCGGTCGAGCAAGCCGGTGTCGAGATCACCGGCGCCTACTTTTGGATCGTCGAGCAGCTCGAGCAGGAAGCCCTGGTTCGTGGTCCCGCCGTCGAGGACCGCAACCGTGTCCGCGAGACCCCGGCGCAGGCGCGCGAGCGCTTCGTCACGGTCGCTGCCCCATGCGATCAGCTTGCCGATCAACGGGTCGAACTCCGCGGGAATCCAGTCGCCCTCGGTCACGCCAGTGTCCACCCGCAGGCCGGGTCCGGTCGGGAGCCTCAGGTGGACGAGCCGCCCGGGCGCGGGCACGAACCCGAGGGCCGGGTCCTCCGCGCACAGGCGGACCTCGATCGCATGCCCGCCCGGCGCCGCCGGGTCGCCGTCGAGCCGCCCACCCGCCGCGACGTGCAGCTGAAGCTTGACGAGGTCAAGCCCAGTCACCGCCTCGGTGACGGCATGCTCGACCCCGAGGCGGGGATGGACCTCCAGGAAGGAGAAGCGGTGTGCTGCCGGGTCGTACAGGAACTCGACCGTCCCGGCGTTTCGGTAGCCCGCCCGCTGCGCCAGCCGCCGCGCCGCGTCCATGATCTCCCGCTCCTGACCAGCCGTGAGGCCTGGGCTCGAGGACTCCGCGAGGAGCACATGCTCGCGCCGTCGACACGAGCACTCGCTCACTCCTAGCGCCCAGACGTTGCCATGGCCGTCGGCGATGATCGGCACCTCAACGCGGCGCACAGCCTCGGCGCCCTCACCGCCGCGGGGCGGCGCGGCCCTGTCCCTCAGCAGCCGCATAACCGCCGGGTCAGGCCCCACGAACACGACTCCGAGCCGCTCGCACAGCTCCGCGAACTCAGGCCGCTCGGAGACGAGTTCCCAGCCGACCCAGGCAGCATCGGCGCAGGCCGCCCGCAGCGCCCGCTCGAGCACTCCGAAATCCGCATAGGCTGCGAGGTCCGTGCCGACGCACACGGCGTCGTCGGCGTGCCGGACGAACATCGCGTCGCGCTCGGCCTCGGTGTGCAGGGCGATCACGCACAGCGGATCGGCTCGACGCCAGTTCAGCTCGCGCGCGGCGTGGATGACGCGCATCGCCGCCTCGCCACGATTGACGATCGCCAGGCGTGAGAATTCGCGTTGGAGCATGGGCCGTCGGCGATCGCGCCGACCTGCGGTCAATCCCCTTGTGGGTAGCCCGCCCGGAGCAGCTCGACGACTTCGCGAATCATCGGGATGCGCGGGTTGGTGCGAATGCTCGGATCCGCGAACGCAGCCCTGGCGAGCTCGGGCAGCGCCTCCTCGTACTCGCGGCGATCCACGCCGCAGTCCGCCAGCGTCCGCGGCTCGTCGACCTCGGCCAGCAGCTCATCGACGCGGGTGAACAGGCGCTCGCGCCGATCGCGCTCTGTGCGGCCGCCGAGTCCGAGGATCCAGGCGATCTGTGCGTACTTCTCTGGCGCTACGTAGGCGGAGTAGCCGGGAGCCGGCATGAACTTGCTCGGCAGCGACGCGTTGTAGCGCAGCACGTGTGGCAGGAAGATCGCGTTCGCACGACCGTGCGCGATCCCGAACTGTGCGCCGACTGGGTGCGCGAGTGCGTGGTTCAGGCCAACAAATGCATTTGAGAACGCCAGCCCCGCGATCGTTGCGGCGTTGGCCATCGCGGTGCGCGCCTCGAGGTCCGAGCCGTCACGATAGGCTCGGGGCAGCGACGTGAGGATCAGGTTGACGGCCTGCACGCAGAACGCGTCGGTGAACGGCGAGGCGAAGATCGAGACGGCCGCCTCGAGCGCGTGGGTGAGTGCGTCGATGCCGGTATCGGCGGTGATCTCCGGCGGCATCGTCAGCGCGAGGTTCGGGTCGACGATCGCCATGTCAGGGACGAGCGAGTAGTCGACCAGCGTCACCTTCCGCTGTCCCGAGGTGATCACAGCGGCCGGTGAGACCTCTGAGCCCGTGCCCGATGTCGTCGGGATCGCGATCAGCCGGACCTTGTGCTTGATCTGCGGGAAGACCGCGATTCGCTTGCGCGCGTCGAGGAACGGCAGCGACAGCTCGCGGATACTCAGCTCCGGGCTCTCGTGGAATAGGCGCATCGCCTTCGCAGCGTCCATCACGGAGCCGCCGCCGAGCGCGATGATGGCATCGGCATCGAACCGCTCGAGCTGCTCCACTCCGGCGCGAATCTGCTCCTCGGTCGGCTCCGGCTCGACCCCGGAGAAGACGTTGACCGCGCTGGCGGTGAGGTAATGGCGCACCTCTTCGGCCACCCCGCGCGCCACGGTCGCGTCGTCGGTGACGATCATCGGGCGGGAGGCGTCGAGCTGTCTCAGGTTGTCGAGCGCCCCGGGATTGAAGTACGTGTCCGACGGAACCCGGAACCACTGGGGCGGTGTCTGCCGACGCGACACCGTCTTGATGTTCAGCAGGTTTCGGTAGTTGACGTTGTCCGTCGTGTTCGATCCGCCCCAAGTGCCGCAGCCGAGCGAGAAAGTCGGGGTCATGGAGTTGTAGATGCCCCCGAGCGCTCCGACGGCGGTAGGAGCGTTGACGAGGATCCGCCCCGTGCGGATCGCAAGCGCAAAGCGATTGATCACATCGTCGTCATTCGCGTACACGGCCGAGGTGTGGCCCAGGCCGCCGTGCTCGGTGACCAGCTCGCACGCCCGGATCCCGTGCTCGACGGAGGGGGAGCGCACGACCCCGAGCACCGGCATCAGCTTCTCGGCGATGAACGGATGCTCGGCGAGGGCATCGAGGTCGGTCGGGAGCTGGGCGAGCAGCACCTTGTCGGTGTCCGCCGCCTCGAAGCCGGCAAGGGCGGCGAGGTTGACGCACGACTGCCCGAGAGCGTCGAGCTGCATCGTGCCCTCGTCGGTGAACGACCGCGCCGCCAGCGCGGCAGTCTGCTCGTCGGTCAGCAGCCGGGAGCCCATCCGCTGGAATTCCTCGACCATCTGATCGTAGATCTCATCGTCGATCACGCACGTCTGCTCCGCGGGGCAGATCACCGAGGAGTCGAACGTCTTGGAGACGAGGATGTCGACGACCGCCATCCGGACGTCAGCGCTGCGGTGCACGTAGACGGGGGCGTTGCCCGCGCCGACGCTGAGACACGGCTTGCCGGCGGCGTTGGCGGCGGCCACCGCCTTCGGCCCGCCCGTCGTCCAGATGAAGTCGACGCCCGGGTGGTGGAACAGGTACTGCGATACCTCGAGCGAGGGGTCGGGGACCACCTGCAGCGCGTTCGCCGGCAGTCCCGCCGCCTCGCCCGCTTCCTGGAGGAGCTCGGCCGCGCGGAGCGAGCATCGCTGGGCGTTGAAGGACGGGCGGAAGACGACGGCGTTGCGCGTCTTCGCACACACGATCGACTTGAACAGCGTCGTCGACGTGGGGTTCGTGATCGGCGTCAGCGCCAGCACAACCCCGATCGGCTCGGCGACGTACTCCAGCGCACGCTCGCGGTCCGTGTCGATCACGCCGACCGACTTCTTGTCCTTGAGGTAGTCGTAGAGGAACTCGGTGGCGATGTAGTTCTTGAGCACCTTGTCCTCGAACACGCCGAAATGCGTCTCCTCCATCGCCAGCTCTGCCAGCTCGACGGCGTGCTCGAGCCCCGCGACGGTCATCGCCCAGACGATCCGGTCGACTGCTTCCTGATCGAGCTCGCGCAGCGCACTGGCGGCCTCGGTCGCGCGCTCCACGAAGCCGTCCAATCGGGAGGCCCACTCCGCGTCTGTCGAGGTGGTCGGCTCTTCGATTGCAGTGCTCATCGTGTTCCTCCTAGTCCAGTGGCGGGATCATCGGCCCGTCGCCCGAGGGATCGGGGATGCCTTCCTCGAGCCAGCTGTAACGGCCGGCCAAGACCTTCTGGGCGGCGGCGTAACGGTCGTCGTCGTCGTTGGCCCACAGCTCGTGGAACAGAGTGTCGGCGCGGCGCCTGGCCATTGCGCAGAACAGCTGTGCCAGCTCGTTCGCCTCGGCCTTGCGCTCGGGTTGTTCGCGACCGATCGTGTTGGCGTAGACAACAGTCGAGGAGATCGCGAACAGCTCGGCGCCGATGTCGACGATGCGCCCGAGGAAGGTCTGCTTCTTCTCGAGCTTTGCCTGCCACCGCGCCATGCCGTAGAACGTCGAACGCGCGAGCCTGCGCGACGAACGCTCGACGTAACGCAGGTAGCCCGCGAGCGGGCCGAACTCCTCGTAGGAGCGAGGATTCTGGCCCTTACCGACGGCCAGCTGCGGCAGCCACTTGCCGTAGAACTTCCCAGCCTTGATCGCCGCATCCGCCTTGGCCTTCGCGTCGCCGTCGCCCATCAGCAGGCCCCCCGCGGCCTGGAGGTGCGTGTCCACCGCCTCGCGGGCGATCAACAAGTGCATGATCTCGCTGGACCCCTCGAAGATGCGGTTTACCCGCATGTCCCGCATGCACTGCTCGACCGGCACGGGCTTCTCTCCGCGCGCCTTGAGCGACGCCGCGGTCTCGTAGCCGCGCCCGCCGCGGACCTGGACCAGCTCGTCGATCACCCGCCACGACAGCTCCGAGCCGTAGACCTTGCACAGCGCGGCCTCGATCCGGACATCGTTGCGCTTGTCGTCGGCCAGGCGCGCCGAAACGTCGAGCATCGCCTCGAGACCGAACGCGCTGCCGGCGATGAAGGCCAGTTTTTGAGCCACCGCGTCGTGCTTGCCGATCGGCAGACCCCACTGCACCCGCTCTGACGACCACTCGCGCGCGATCTTCGTCGCCCATTTCGAAGCCCCGACGGCGATCGCCATCAGAGACAGACGGCCTGTATTCAGCGTGCTGAGCGCGATCTTGAGACCGTCGCCCTCGCGAGCGATCCGGTTCTCCTCGGGCACGAAGACCTTCTCGAGGCGCGTGACGGAGTTCTCGATCCCGTGCAGACCCATGAACTGGTTGCGGTGCTCGATCGTGATCCCCGGTGTGTCGTACGGCACGACAAAGGCGCTGATGCCGCCGCGGTGGCCGTCGCTCTTGGGCACCTTCGCCATCACGACGACGATGTCGGCGATCGTGCCGTTCGTCGCCCACAGCTTGCGGCCCGAGATCTCATAGCCGCCCTCGACCGGGGTCGCGGTTATGTCGTCATAACCCTTGGCGATCGGCATTTCGTCCACCGGCGTCGCGATCGAACCCATCCTGGCGGGGTCAGAGCCGACGTCAGGCTCCGTCAGTAGAAAGGCACTGATGTGGTCCTTGGAGACCATCGGCAGCCATTTGCGCTTCTGCTCCTCACTGCCGAACATCCGCAGCGGCTCCGCCACCCCGATCGACTGGTGCGCGCTCAGCAACGTGCATATCGACGAGTGGTAGACGCCTGTGATCGCGAGCGCGCGAGCGTAGTAGAGCTGCGAAAGGCCGAGCCCGCCGTACTCCGGGTAGACCTTCATCCCCAACGCCCCGATCTTTTTTAATCCGTCCACGACGTGGCCGGGGATCTTCGACTCGCGCTCGATCTCGAGCGGGTCGACCTCCTCCTCGAGCAAGGTGCATAGTTGATCCAGGAACCGCTCTCCCTTCTCGACGGCCTCAGGGTCCAACCGCGGCTGCGGATGGATCAAATCGAGCCGGAAGTCCCCCAAGAACAGCTGCTTGCCGAAGCTGGGTAGCTTCCACTCCGCCTCACGAGCCGCCTCGACGACATCGCGAGCTTCCTTCTCTGAAACGTTGGTTGCCATCGCTAGTCCTCTCTTAGGGCTCGTTGATCAGGTGGTAGTGGTCGTACACCGTCCGCCTCGCGAAGCTCACGCGGACGGCCTTGGATCGGATCACATGTTGAGTCCGCCGTCGACGTCCCAGATCTGCCCGGTGATGTAACCCGAGGCGTCCTGAGCCAGGAAGCACACGACTCGCGCGATTTCCTCGGGCTGTCCCATCCGGTGCGCCGGAATCCGCTCCACGATATCCGCCAACATGTAGGGCGGGATCGTGACGACCATGTCGGTCTCGGTCAGGCCTGGGGTGACGCAGTTGACCGTGATTCCGATTCCCTTCTCGAGCTTCCCGGCCACCCGCAGCGCGAGCGCCGCCTCTTTGGCGAGCGTCTTCGTCAGCCCGAACAGCCCCGCCTTCGAAGCCGCATAGTTTGCCTGGCCGATGTTGCCCATCTCGCCGGTGACCGACGAGATGTTGATGATCCGCCCCGAGCCGCGTGCGATCATGTGCTCGATCGCCGGCTTGGACATGTAGAAGGCGCCGGAGAGGTCGACCCGGAGCACCTTGTCCCAATCGTCCGGCGACAGCTTCCAGACGGGCTTGTCGATGGTGATGCCGGCGTTGTTGACGAGGATGTCGAGCTGGCCGTGCTCCTTGATCACCTCTCCGACGACGCGCTTGCAGTCGTCCGCGTCGCCGATGTTGCCTTTATGTAGGGACAGCGTGCCTCCGTCGGCCCCGACCTGCCGACGTAGCTCCTCTGCCCGCTCTTGATTTGAGCTGTAGCCGGCGGCGACCACCGCACCTTCCGTGGCGAGGTGCTGGCAAATAGCGGCCCCGATCCCACGGGTACCTCCGGTCACCAGCGCCACCCGTCCGGTGAGGTCGTTCTCGTGGCGAGCGGTCTGAGTCTTGGAACTTGTAGTTGCCATTGTGCCCGTCCTTTCAGTTCGAGTTGAGCCGTTCGACGATCATTGCCTGTCCCAACCCGCCGGCGACGCACATCGACTCCAAGCCGTATCGGCCACCCACCGAGTCGAGGTTGTTGAGCAGCGTGGTCATGATCCGCGCGCCGGTCATCCCGAACGGATGGCCCAGCGCAATCGCGCCGCCGTTGATGTTGAGCTTCTCAGGATCGATGCCCAGCTCGTCGCGGCACGGCAGCACCTGTGCCGCGAAGGCTTCGTTGAGCTCCACCAAGTCGATGTCCTCGATCTTCAGGCCCGCTTGCTTGAGCACCTTCTTAACCGCTGGGATCGGCCCAAGGCCCATGATCTCGGGGCGGACTGCCGCAACCGAGGAGGCGACGATTCGCGCGCGGGGCTTGACGTCGCGCTCGCGGGCCTTCTCCTCCGACATGACCAGCAGGGCCGCTGCGCCATCGTTCAGAGGGCACGCGTTGCCCGGCGTCACCGTTCCGTCGGGCTTGAAGGCGGGCTTGAGCTTCGAGAGCCCCTCCACCGTCGTGCCGGCGCGAGGCCCGTCGTCCCTCGTGACGCTGTGCTCCGGGACAACGTCGCCGCCGGCGTCGTGGGTCTCGGGTATGTGCACCGCCACGACTTCGCGGTCGAAGTGGCCGCTTTCGCGCGCCGCCACCGCGCGGGCCTGCGACAGCGCCGCCCACTCGTCCTGGGCCTCGCGGCTGACCTTGCAGCGCTCGGCCACGTTCTCCGCCGTGAGCCCCATCGGGATGTACACGTAGAAAGCGGCGTCATCTGAGCCGTCGAGCAGCGGGTTCATCACCGGGAGCGTCATGCCCGCGCCCCGTGAGACACATTCCACCCCCGCCGCGATGTATTGATCGCCTTCGTCCGCCTTGATGGCGTGAAACGCCATCCGGATCGTCTGCAGCGAGGACGCGCAGAAGCGGCTGACCGTGACCGCCGGCACATGATGGTCGATCCCCGACAGCAACACCGCGTTGCGGGCGACGTTGTAGCCCTGCTCGTGGTCGGGGAAGCCACAACCCATCATCACGTCGTCCGTCTCTTTGAAATCGATCTCCGGGTTGCGCTCCACCAGAGCGCGCAGCGGAATCGCGGCGAGGTCGTCGGCGCGAATGTCCCGCAACGTCCCTCTGACCGCTCGCCCGACGGGCGTCCGGATTGCGTCGACAATGACCGCTTCAGACATGGCTCCTCCTCGGTGGCACTCGGCCACGATGCGCAGCCGAAAAATCTCAGTCCTGAGTCTCGGCTAGCGCCGTCCATCCCTCATCCGCCGGGCCCCGCATGTGCCTTGCGGACAACTACGCATTCCGAGCGCCCTATCCGCGCGAGCTCGAGGCCGAGATCTGGCTATCGGGGCGCGCCGCGGTGCGACACCGGCGCGATCGAGGATGTGCTCGTGCGGGGTTGAAGCGGCGGCGCCGCCGGCACCGGGTGCCGTCCCTTGCGACGTACCGGCTCAGCCCTCACCCCAGGCGAGCACCCCAGCGATGTCGAGCGTGGACAGGATTCCGATGGGCCGCTCCGACTCGGGTTCGATCACGACCAGGTGGCTGACGCCGTGGGTGAGCATCAGCTCTCCGGCCTCTCGCAACGGCGTCGCCGGAGTCACGCTGAACACCGGCTCCTGCGCCAACGCGCTGGCAGTCCTGCCAGCGCTGCCGCCGACCCCCGCCCGCAGCATGTCGAGATCCGAGAGGATCCCCCACACGCCAAGCTCCGGTCCCTGGTGCGAGATGCCGATCACCGCGAGGCAATGAACGTGATGGGTAGCCATCATGCGCGCGGCGTCGGTCAGCGTCGCGTCCGGGTTGCAGGACACGATGCCAGGGTGCATAGCGTCGGCGACCGTCGCGCGCTCGAGCGAGGGCATCAGATAGCTGCCTCGGTAGGACTGGATTGTGGTATCAGGCATCGCTGACCTCCTCTGGTAACTCACGCCTCTGGGAATCTGATCGACGCTAAAGAGCGAAAGGGGCTCCGTGATCCGCCTAAACGCGAACGGACGTCGCGGGTTTTCCACATCCCGATCCAGGACCGATGACGGATGGCGCGAGCGGCGAGCCATGCTGAAGTCGCGCGGGTATCCATCTTCCACGTCAAGGAGGCCAGGTCATGGCCACTGTCGAGTCAACCACTTACGTTGCGCCGGGCGAGCCCGGTAGTTTGGTAGAGGTCAAGGAGCGTTATGAGAATTTCATTGGCGGTCATTGGATCGCTCCGACGACGGGGGAGTATCGGGAGAATTTGACGCCGTCGACGGGTGAGCCGTTTTGTGAGGTCGCGTATTCGGGTGCGGGGGACATTGAGTTGGCGCTCGACGCGGCGCATGCGGCTAAGGAGGAGTGGGGGGGTCGTTCGCCCGCTGAGCGTGCCGGTGTGTTGAATGGTGTTGCGGATGCGATCGAGGAGAACCTCGAGATGCTGGCGGTGGCGGAGAGTTATGAGAACGGTAAGCCGGTGCGTGAGACGCTGGCGGCGGACATTCCGTTGGCGGCCGATCATTTCCGCTATTTCGCTGCTGCGGTGCGTGGTGAGGAGGGTCGGATCTCGGAGATCGATGATCAGACCTACGCGTATCACTTCCAGGAGCCGCTGGGTGTGGTGGGTCAGATCATCCCGTTTAATTTTCCGATCTTGATGGCGGCGTGGAAGATCGCGCCGGCGCTGGCGGCGGGTAACTGCACGGTGATCAAGCCGGCGAGCCCGACGCCGTGGTCGCTGTTGAAGCTTGCCGAGGTGATCGGCGACGTCGTCCCGCCGGGGGTGTTGAACATCGTCAATGGTCCGGGCGCCGGGATTGGTAAGGCGCTGGCGTCGAATAAGCGGATCGCGAAGGTCGCGTTCACCGGTGAGACGGTGACCGGGCGGCTGATCATGAGCTACGCGGCGCAGAATCTGATTCCGTCGACGACGGAGCTGGGCGGGAAGTCGCCGAACATTTTCTTCGAGGATGTGATGGCGGCCGATGACGCGTTCTTGGATAAGGCGATCGAGGGTCTCGTGCTGTATGCGTTCAATAAGGGCGAGGTGTGCACTTGTCCGTCGCGGGCGCTGATCCACGAGTCGATCTATGACGAGTTCATGGAGCGCTGCCTGGCCCGGATCGCCGCGATCAAACAGGGCGATCCGCTCGATCGCGAGACGATGATCGGCCCGCAGGTCTCGCTCGCGCAGCTGGAGAAGATCGAGAGCTATGTCAAGATCGGTCGCGATGAGGGCGCCGAGGTGCTGATCGGCGGCACTCGCCCGGAGGTCGGCGAGCACCTGGCCGGCGGCTATTACTTCGAGCCGACCGTGCTGAAGGGGCACAACAAGATGCGGGTGTTCCAGGAGGAGATCTTCGGCCCGGTCCTGGCGGTCACCACATTCCGCGACGAGGCCGAGGCGCTGGAGATCGCGAACGACACGCTGTACGGGCTCGGGGCTGGTGTGTGGACGCGTGACGGCAGTCGCGCGTTCCGGATGGGCCGCGCGATCAAGGCCGGTCGCGTATGGACGAATTGCTATCACCAGTACCCCGCGCACGCGGCGTTCGGCGGCTATAAGAGCTCCGGCGTCGGCCGCGAGAACCACCGCATGATGCTCGAGCACTACTCGCAGACGAAATGCCTGCTGGTGAGCTACGACCAGAACCCGATGGGGTTGTTTTAGAGATGGAAGCTCCGGCTCGCGATGGTGCGCCGGCTGTTGGCGCTACCCCGGCGGCGCTCGAGGTGATTCGTCGCCTCGAGACCGCCCACGGGCCGCTCGCGTTCTTCCAGTCGGGGGGATGCTGCGATGGCACCTCCCCGATCTGCCTCAAGGACGGCGAGCTGCCGGCCGGCCCCCACGACGTGCGCTTGGGGGACATCGGCGGAGCGCCGTTCTATATCGACTCAGACCAGTACGAGCGCTGGGGCACGCCCCGGTTCCTGATCGACGTCCTGTCAGGCGCCGCCGAGGGGTTCTCCCTCGAGGGGCTGGAGGGGGTGCACTTCGTAACGCGGACAGAACCCCAGCCCGGACGGTGACGAATGTCCCGCTTCGCTCTGCACACCGACCGCGAGCATTCGGCGACGGTGGCGCCGGCGGAGTCGCAGGCGCCTGACCCAGACGCGGTGCTCGATATCGCGCTGGAGGCGCTGGGCTTCGAACACGCTCACGCCGAAGCTTCACGCTCGCGAGCGGCGGGTCTCCTCACTGCCTGCGGTGTGCTGCTCGCGCTCACTGCCGGCCTGGGGTCGGCCGCGGCGCAGGCCGCGCAGAAGCTGTCACATCTGGGCGCTACGGTGACGGTCATCGCGGCGGCAGTGACCGCGATGCTCCTCCTTGCGTCCGCCGTCGTGTCGGGGCTGGTGTTCGCGCCATCTAACAATAGTCGCACGGCGCTCGAGGAGCTTCGCGAGTTTACCGAACTTCGCTTCCGAGCCGTCGACAAGGAACTGTTGTCGAAAGCCGCCCTTGAGCGCCTCGCCGCAGTGCGCGCCACCAACCGCACCTACCGCTCGTGGAACCACCGCGCCAGAGGCTTGTACATCGGCGCGCTCGGCGTGCTGGGCGCGCAGGTGCTTCTCATCGCGGTCGTTCACTTATTCGGCATTTGAGCGTCCGCGTCCGGCGTCGCCACCGTCAGATTGTGGAGAACTACGGAATCTTCGGCCGCGGCTCAATTGAGGATCGGACAGATGGCAATCAGCATGCTCATAGTGCGCCAGGTACTTCGTCTCGGCGAAACGCGTACCGGCCTGCCGCCATTCTGATGGCCAGCGGGACCGCCGAGTCCACCACCCGGTGCGGGTTCGACTCCACGTCGAACGTTGGCGGACCCGAACCCTCGGCGCAGGAGCGCGATCCGGTCAAGAGCGAAGCGTCGCCACGGGTTTTCCACATCCGCGAAGAGCGGGCATCCCGGATGGCGGAACGCTCCCGCTGGCCGAACATGTGGGGTCATCTTCATCTATTCCCAGAGGAAAGGGGACGCCGCATGGCCGTCACCGACACCTATACGGAGAAGTCCGCGGCGCCGCTAACCGGCTACCGCGCCGCGGTCGTACACGACTTCCACTCGCCCCTCACCCTTGAGGAGGTTCCCGTACGAGAGCTCGAGCCTGGCCAGATCCGCGTCAAGGTCGAGGCGTCGGGGCTCTGCCACACGGACATCCACGCCGCTCATGGCGATTGGCCAATCAAGCCTTCGCCGCCGTTCATCCCCGGTCACGAGGGGGTCGGGAAGGTCGTCGAGTTGGGCCCGGACGTGACCGAGGTCGGGATCGGTGACCGCGTCGCGATGCCGTGGCTCGGATACGCGTGCGGCTGCTGTAACTACTGCGTCTCGGGCTGGGAGACACTGTGCCACGAGCAGGAGATGATGGGCTACACGATCGATGGCGGCTTCGGCGAGTACGCGACCGCCTACGGCCGCTACGTCGTCGAGGTCCCTGAGGGCGTCGACCCGTTTGACGCTGCGCCGCTTACGTGCGCCGGCGTGACCACCTACAAGGCGGTCAAGGTCGCGGGCACCCGCTCCTCTGATTTCGTTGCTGTGTTCGGGGTCGGCGGTCTGGGGCACCTCGCGATCCAGTACGCGGCGATCGCCGGGGGCCGGGTCGTCGCCGTCGACGTGCTCGATGAGAAGCTCGAGCTCGCGCGCGAGCTCGGCGCTGAGTTCACGATCAACGCCAAGAAGGAAGATCCGGTCGAGGCGATCCAAGAGCTCGGCGGCGTCGATCAGGCGATCGCGCTCGCGGTCTCGCCCCGCGCGTTTGAACAGGCTTACGCGTCGCTACGTCGCGGCGGGAAGCTCGTGTTCGTCGCGCTGCCGGCGGATAACGAGATCAAGCTCCCGATCTTCGAGACCGTGCTCAACGGGATCACGATCGCCGGCTCGATCGTCGGCACACGAAAAGACCTTCGCGAGGTGTTCGAGCTGCACCTCGCCGGCAAGACGAAAGTGATCCGCGAGGTGCGTCCGCTTGTACGCGTCAACGAGTCGATTGCCGACGTCGAAGCCGGACGCGTGGCGGCGAGAATCGTATTCGCACCTTAATCCGCAGCCGGACTCCCTGAAATTGCGTGCGGCCGACCGGGTGGCCGGTCGCACACTGCTGTGTTCGCGCCTTGCCGCAGGGAATGCTAAGCCCCACCCGGTCGCGGTTGACGCCGGACGAGACCAGTGCCGAGATGGCACGCGGGCTTCACCTTTCGCGACGCATAGTCGAGACGCACCGGGCCAGGATCCAGAACAAGCTCGACGCCAGGAGGCGCGCAGAGCTCGTCCAGTTCCCGCCCCGGTCTCACCTCCTCGTCGCCCGACCGGCGGGACCGGGGCCTCAGCAGTTCCGCGGCCAACGGTGGTACCACCTCACGGGCTACCTGTCGCTCGAGCACGACCGCTAGCCGCCCTCGCGACCCGACTGCGGGTTCTCGGCGGCGAGGTTCGGTCTTTCCCGCCGCGATCGGCGGGTCAGCTCGGATTTAGTCGCCTTCTTCGAAAGGGACCGCCAGTGCGCGCACGCCGCCAGTGCGCGCACGCCGCCAGTGCGCGCACGCCGCCTTCGGCGGCTACAAGGTCTGCCCGGTCTTGTGAGGCGGCGGCCAGTGACAGCCGACTCTCTTGACGCGCGACTGGGCGGCTTGGGGCTCGGCAGCAACTCGCCCGCGAGCAGACAGAGGGGTAATGGGGCATCGTGGCACCCGCCCGACTGGAAGGCTCGGATTCAATCGACTGAGGGCAGCTTAGGTGCGCGAGCGCGTGGTTTAGTACGGACGCGGTTTGGGTGCAAGCCACCGACGCGCGCAGGGTCGGCGGGACCCTAGGCTCGGTCCGTAAGCCGTACTGGGATTTGAGGTGCTCTCAGCCTCTATCTCCAGAGAGAGGAGACGTACGAATGAAAGCTCTCGTCTATCACGGTCCTGGCCAGCGCGGCTGGGACGCGGTCGAAGACCCCAGACTCATCGATCCGACCGACATCATCGTCCGGGTCGACACAACGACGATCTGCGGGACCGACCTACACATCCTTAAGGGCGACGTGCCTGAGACTGTCCCCGGAACAATTCTGGGTCACGAGGCCGTGGGCACCGTTGAGGAGGTCGGACCCGGAGTCAGCACCGTCGAGCGCGGCGACCGCGTGCTTATGTCATGCGTGAGCTCGTGCGGCCGATGCCGGTTTTGCAAGGAGGGCCGGTATGGCCAGTGCCTCGGCGGCGGTGGGTGGATCTTCGGACACCTGATCAACGGCCTCCAGGCGGAGTATGCCCGCGTTCCGTTCGCCGACACCTCGGTCTACAAGGTCCCAGAGGAGCTCACCGATGAACAGGTCCTGTTCCTGGCGGACATCCTTCCGACCTCCTACGAGGTCGGCGTGTTGAACGGCATGGTCTCTCCAGGAGACCTGGTCGCGATCGTCGGCGCCGGCCCAATTGGACTGGCGGCGATCCTCACGGCGCGGCTGTACACGCCCGGAAAGATCGTGGTAATCGACCTTGCCGACAGCCGCCTCGAAAGCGCGGAGCGGTTCGGAGCGGACGTGACGATCAACAACGGCCGCGAGGATGCGGTCGCGAAGGTGATGGAGATGAGCGATGGTCTTGGCGCAGACACGGCGTTCGAGGCCGTCGGCGTGCCGGCGACGTTCGAGCTCGCCGCTGAGTTGATCCGCCCCGGCGGGCGCCTCGCGAACATCGGCGTGCATGGCAAGCCCGCGTCTCTGCATCTCGAGAAGCTGTGGATTCGCGATGTCACCATCACCACCGGGCTCGTCGACACGTTCAGCATCCCGCAGTTGATGAGGCTGATCGCAAGTGGCCGCTTGGACCCGTCGCTGTTCGCGACGCATCGGTTCCCACTCGACGACACGATGGCCGCATACGACACGTTCGCCGATGCCGCGAACACCAACGCGCTCAAGGTCGTTCTCTCCGGCACGCAAAGCCTGAGTGGGCGGACGGAGCGTGCGGCCGAAACCGCGTACGTCTGAGCGGTGCAGGCTGTCCGGCTCCACGTTGCCGGAACCCCGAGTGCTAGGTCGTGTGCATCACGACCTAGCGCTCCAACCCCTACCGGACCTCTGCTCGGTGACGCGTCGCAGGCTGACGCTGAGCAGTGGTCTTGATGGAGAAGGGAACAAGGATGAAAGCGATCGTTGCAATGAGTCGAGTCGATGTACGGCAACACGCGGGGCGATCGCAGAAGGGAAGGGCTGGGCGGGGGGGAGGGCGGGGGGGAGGTGGAGGCGGTTCCAGACGCAGCCGCTCGTATTGGTGGGAGGCGTTTCACACGATGTGATCCGGCAGTGCAACACGCCGGCGCCGGTGGTTCCCCGCGGGAACGAGCGTTCGGTCAGTCGCCCTTTCGAAACCGGCGCTGGCGCGCGGCCTGCATGACGCGCTCGATTCGCGCTCGGCGCTGGGCCTCGAGCAGTCGCACGAGGCTCACGCGACGCTCATTGCGTCCGCGGAGGTCGTCGAACATATTCCGTGGCTGGGCATCAGCCGGCTTGTCGGGTTGATCGCGGTCTTCAGCATCCATAGGCGCGACATTAATCGGTGAGCCGCGATTCAGAATCCGTGCGACGCGGCAGATCTTCCCGGAAAAACACGGTAAGTCTGTGGTTTTGTCCACACTCGCAGTCAAGCGGGGTGCTCAACCGGTGTCGGTCCCCCATGAGCCTCATAGGTGAGCCATCTCAGATCGCCGTATTCGGATCCGATCCACTCCTCAGCGTCGCGATCGAGGCCGGCGGTGAGGGCGACGAGGTGCACGTGGATGCGACCGGCCATGGCGTGTGGGTCGCCCGGATCGCGGCGGAGCTGGGCGCCTCGACGGTCTTTTGCTGGCATGGTCGGCGGAGAGGCTGGTGCGGTGCTGCGCTCGCTGCATGACGCGTTGACGGGCGAGCACCGTTTCACCGAAAACCGCCGGCGCGAGCGGAAGCTACGTCATCGACAGGCGCAGTGGTGAACGTCGAGTCCTCGCCACGTCGCTTCGCCCCCCACCGCGTCAGCGAGATCGCGGGCGACGTCATCGAGCCCGGGGAGAACGTGGCAGTGGAGATCGACGGCAGGCAGTGGAGATCGACGGCAGGCAGTGGAGATCGACGGCAGGCAGTGGAGATCGACGGCAGCGTGAACCGCACGATCATCGACGGTTAAGAGCTCCGGGGTCCAGATCAGTGCTTTCCCACGACCAGCTCGTGTCTTTCACCCGAGGCGACGGCGACCGCAGTGGCCTAAGTTCCGAGTCATGGTGGCGCACCTTCATCTCGCAGAGCCCCCAACGCAGGTCCCCGTGCCGATCCGGGTCGTGCTAGCGGACGACCACACGCTGATGCGCCGCAGCCTAAGGCTCCTGCTAGACGGCGAGGACGATGTCGAGGTGGTCGCCGAAGCCTTCGATCTCGCGACGGTTGTGAGCCACGTAGGTCGGCACCGTCCGAACGTGCTGGTCGCCGACCTGCGTCTTCCGACCGGATCGAGCATCGACGTGATTCGCAAGTTGCGGGCACAGGCTCCCAACACCGAGGTTGTCGTGCTGACGATGGACGAGAGTCCGCTGTTTGCCCAGCATGCGATGGACGCCGGCGCGATTGGCTATGTCCTGAAGGACCGAGCAGACAGCGAGCTGGTCACGGCGATCCGTTGCGCCGCGAACGGCGCGGAGTACGTCAGTGCACGCGTAGCCACCGGGCTGGACGCTCTCAGGAAGGCGGTTGATCGCGACTCTCTAACGCCGCGCGAAATCGAAGTGGTCCGCCTCGTCGCCCTCGGCCTCACCAGCGCGGAGATCGCGGTCAAGCTTCGCCTCTCGAGGCGCACTGTCGAGACCCACCGAGCGCGCATCTTCGACAAGCTCGGGCTGAGTACCCGTGCCGAGCTCGTACGGTTCGCGCTACGACGCCGCCTGATAGGAACCTGACCGGGAGCTCACCTCGGTGGACTCCTTCGCCGGCAGCCGGACCCGAACACGGGTCCCGGCCTCATTCGATTCGAACTCGATGCGCCATAGGCCAGGCAGACGCGCTCGCGCATGCCGGCGAGACCATGTCCGGCGGTCGGCCTGCCGATGTCGACCCGATCCCATGGTCGTCCAATTCGACGATGACCTCTCGGTCTGACCGATCGATGAGCACGCGCACGGTGCTGGCGCGTGCATGCTCCGCAACGTTCGTCAACGCTTCTTGGACGATCCTGTAGATGGTCGTCTCGAGCTCAGCGTCGAACTTACCCGCAGCGGGGAGCGCGACTCACGTTGGATCTCGATGGTCTCAGGTCGGTGATGATGCGTCGCAGGTTCTCGATTTCAAGTCCGATGTCGGCGACCGCCTGACGGATCGCGTCGTCCTTCGTCGACGCATCTCCCCGGCCTAAGATCGAGGACAGGGCGACGCGCAGCGCCCCGAGCGAGGGGAGCGTCTGGTCGTATAGCTCCGTCGCCCAACGACGCCGCTCGGCGTCGGCTGAGGCAATCGTGCTTCGCAGCCGGTCTGCCTCGACGCTCCGACTGATAGCGACCGCGTTCGCCGCCGAGGCGGCAAACGTACGCAGAAGCTGTTCGTCCTCGTCGGTGAACTCATCGCCGTCTGGACCTCGATCGAACGCCGCCACTATTCCAATCCCAGTGCCATGACTGAGCATCGGTACGAGGAGCGCGGAATTAGCATCCGGAACCCCAAGCTCATGCGGACCGATAGTCAGACGTGCGGCGGCATCCGATATCCGCACGGCGCGGCCGCGCTCGAGCACCTGGCCCGACGTCGAGGATGCGACCGGTAGGCGCTGTCCCGGGTGGGCGTGTGCGTGTCCGGCGCTTGCGGCCACCACGAGGTCATCCTCCTCGCGCAACATGATCAGGACGCTGCGAGCGTTGACCAGCGCTCGCCCCCGCTTCGCGACCAGGTCGAGGATCCGTCGCAGATCCGACGCGCCACCGATCGCGTCGGCGATGTCTCGCGCCGCCTCGAGCGAGCGTACTGCCCGCTCGAGCTGCTTGCGACGCTGCTCACTCGCCTCGTACAGTCTGGCGTTGTCGATGGCTGTCGCCGCCAACTGAGCGAGGATCACGACCGCCTCCTCATCTTCATCCGTGAACTCACCGCCACCTTCCTTTTCGGTGAGATACAGGTTGCCCCAAGCCTCGCCACGGATCAGGATCGGAACGCCCAGGAAGCTGCTCATGGCGGGATGGCCCATCGGGAACCCGTAGCTTTGCGGGTGGTGGCCAACGTCGGCCAGCCTCAGCGGCAGCGGGTCTTCGATGAGTACTCCGAGCACGCCTCGGCCGCGTGGAATGTCGCCGATGCCGCTACGCCCGTCGTCATCGATCCCGAGGGTAAGGAAGCGTTCGAGCTCCTCCCGGTCCTCATCAAGGACGCCGAGCGCTGCGTACCGCGCGCCGGTGATCTCGCGAGCTTCCTTGAGGATCTGGTCGAGGATGGCCTCGTTGTTGTGCTCAGCCATCAGGGCGCTGCCCACATGAAGCAGGCGGCGGATCTGCTGGTGTTGTTCCGAACCGCTCATCTCACTTCGTCCCCGCGTTCCGCGCCGGGTCCCATCAGGGTGCTCCCGAGCGACCAGCCAAATATACGGCGAATCCGTAGTTCTCCCCAGGACTTGCGCGGCTTTCACGCGATGGCGCCGGGCTGCGGACGAAGCAATCTGCAATCTGGAATGGAAGCCTCGGCGAGGGAGCCCTCCGACGCACGACCGCGGTGCGTGGACTGCGGCGATGTGATCGGCGTCTACGAACCGCTCATGCACGTGATCAGCGCGGCCGCGCGTCAGACCTCGCTCGCGGCGGACCCTGACGCCTGCAGCGGGGAGGGCGACTGCTACCACGCCGACTGCTACGAGCGTCTCGTCTCCGGCGGCTGAGCGTCGAGCCGTAGCCGACGTAATGTCGGCTCGTGCCGCCCTCAGGCGCCCAAGACGTAAGGAGCCATCGGCCGGACGTGCTCGTCCTCGACCTGAACATGCCCGGCGGTTCGAGCATCGAGACGATGTCACGCCTCTCGCGGTTCTCCTCCACGGCGGTGGTGATACTGACGATGGAGTCCGACAGAGCACTCATGGAGCGCGCATACGAGCAGGCGCGCGCGGTTATGTGCTCAAGGACGCCGCGGCGACAGAGCTGGTGCGGGCGATCCGCGCGGCGGTCCGGAGCTAGTCCCGTCGATCCGGCTGCTGCTGGGCTTGCATCATCCGAGCGGCCGCTGCGGCGAGCTGTTCGGGGTCGATTGCCGGCGCGACCCAGTGATCGCACACCGGAGGGTCGCGCACGTCGACGGCGAGCCCCTTCTCTGGCCCGCCAGGCGCGTCAGGCGACCTGCGCCCTCCCGCGGCGGTTCGGCGGGAACACGCAACTCACGGCTGTTCCCTTTCCCTTGGCCGACTCGATGGTGAGCCTTGCCCCAAGGAGCTCGGCACGCTCGTTCATGCCGATCAGCCCGAATCCTGCGCTTCTGGCCGTCGTGTCGAAACCACGGCCGTCGTCGCGAACACTTACTCGGATAGTGGTTTGATCCTCCACGATTTCGACGTACGCCTTCCGGGCCTCGCCATGCTTGGTTGCGTTGGTGAGAGCCTCCTGGATGATCCGGTAGATCGCGGTCTCGAGTTCCGCGACATGCCTGTCCGGCTCGCGTCCCTGCTCGTAGGCCAGATCGATCGTGAGCTCAACCTCGAGCCCTCGGGCGCGCGCGCGGTCGACGAGGCCGGTGACCGCCGCCTCGACGCCCAGGTCATCGAGCGAGGCGGGACGCAGGTCGGTGATCAGCGACCGAAGGGCACCGATCTCCTCCTGTAGCTGCGTCACGGCCTCCCTCACGGCGTCGGTCATCGGACCGGGTTCGGCGGCGCCCAGTTGCGCAGCGAGTCCCAGCCGCAAAGCTGCGAGGCCTTGCAGGGTCTCGTCGTGCAGCTCGCGGGCCCAGCGTGCGCGCTCCTGCTCGGCCGCGGCGAGGCTCTGTCGGCGGCGCTCGCTCTGCACCGTCTCGGCGGTCGCGATGGCGGTTGCCGCGCTCGTCGCAAACGCCTCGAGCAGCCGCTGGTCATCAGCGGTGAAGGCCGGCCCGTCGACAAGACGGTCTACGGCGATCAACACGCCATGACCTCGGCCGCGGAACACGAGCGGGACGACCAGCCCACCGTCCGCCTGGACACCGAGCCGGCCGAGGCCATGGCGCTCAAACCGCGCCCGGTTGGGAGCGTCCTCCAGCCGCAGGGTCGTCATCGTCCGAAGCGCCGCACCGGCGAGGCTGTCTTCCAAGTCGACGCGCAGACCGAGCAGGCCATCCGACAGATCGCCGGCGCACGCGGCGATGGTCATCTCGCCGTCCTGCTCGTGCTCGATCACCACCGCTCGAGCGGACACCAGCGCGCGCCCGCGCTTGGCGACCAAGGCCAGAATCGGTTCCAGCTCGGTCTCACCGCCGAGCGCGCGGGCGATCTGCATCGTCGCGTCCAGGGCATCCACCGTCCTGCGGAGCTCGGCGTGCTGAGCCTCGAGACCCGAGTACCGGCGCGCGTGATCGATGGCTACGCCGACGAAGTCAGCCAGGAGCTCCACGGCCTGCTCGTCCTGCTCCGTGAACTCCCCTCCGCCGGCCTTCTCGGCCAGGTAGAGGTTCCCATACGGGCGCCCGCCTACGAGCAGGGGAACCCCCAGAAACGAGCGCATCAACGGGTGCTCGGCGGGGAAGCCGTAGGACCTGGGATGCGCGCCGACATCGGCCAAACGCAGCGTCACCGGATGCTCGATCAGCTCTCCCAGGACCCCCTTCCCCCGAGGCAGGGCGCCGATCCTGCTCCGGGTCTCCTCATCCACGCCCACGGTGATGAACCGTTCAAGCCCCGTGCGGGACCGATCGAGCACACCCAGAGCTGCATATCGCGCGTCCGACACCTCGCGCGCGGACTCAACGACCCGCTGCAACACGACATCGAGGTCAAGCTCGGAGAGCACCCCCCGCGTGACCTCGAGGACGCCGAGCGCGGCGGGAGTGATGGCTTGCTCCTGGTCAGTCACGGCCCTTCAAAGCCCGGTTGGCGCTGGATCGCGGAGGATCGACGGTACCACGGTTGAAAACCAAGGTGGCGGAGCCGGGGTCTGGCCGCGAAGCGGCCCGGAATACGCTGAGGATCACGGCTAGGTCGATCACCTCCTGCAGCAAGGCGCCGGCGACGGGTGGCAGATAGCCCCACTCCGGCGACCCCCATGGCTGCGATGCTCGGCCCCATTCCCGCGACGACACTCTGTCGCGCGATGCGATGCGCTCGGCGCCCGACGTGAAGCGCGTCGGCCACGCGGTCGACCCTGTCCACCGTGATGACGGCGTGGGCCATCTCGGACGAGACCGTGGCCACCCCCGACCGCGCGGCGCCCTGACGGGTCGGGATCCTCTCAACGCTCGACATCGTCGGGATCCTGGCCCGGGGCGAAGCTTGATGAGCGAAGGTCACGATGTCGAGCACGAACATTGAGCCGCATAGCGGCAGCCATCTGGTGTCGTCTCTCGAGACGAGTCCGTCGCCGACGCCGGGCATCCCGCGATCGTGTTCGTGCGATCCGGATGCGGCACCCCCACCTGTTGCGTGGCGTTGCCTTTGCGCTTCTGTTCGCTGCCGCCATCATCTACGCTCCATAGCTCCAGTCGGTGTTCCAGACTGCGGCGCTCGGACCGCCCGAGTTCCTCTTCTTCCCGGTGATCGTCTGGGGATTCGACGAGCTGTGGCGGTGGCGGGGTCGAAGACTCGAACGCAGCTGGCCGCGGGAACCTCACCTCCGCAGCGCCAACCCCACGGGAACGCGCGCCGCCGCGCCCGAGCCTCAGTAGTTTTGCGCGACGGGACCCCGGTTTTGTGCTGCTGACCAGACGGCGTGCCGGTCGTATGTTTACCCGCGTGACCACTGATCCGAGAATTCGATCATCCAGTGAGCTGGTCGATCTCACCCGCGATGAATGTCTGCGACTGCTTGCATCGAACAGCTTCGGGAGGCTGGCCGTCGACATGGGCGACGGGGCTCCGCTGATCCGCCCGGTGAACTACGTGTTTGACGATCGCTCGCAGGCGGTGGTATTCCGAACCGGACGCGGATCAAAGCTCCACGCGTTGCTTCGCTCCGCCAACGCCGCGTTCGAGATCGACGGCATTGACGAGCGGTCTCGAACTGGCTGGAGCGTGGTCATGCGCGGTGTGACGGACGAGATCGTCGGTAACACCGAGATCCGGCGGCTGGACGCCCTGGGCCTCGAACCGTGGGCGCCGGGGGTAAAGCCGCACTGGATGTACATCCGCGCCTGGACCGTGTCCGGCCGGCGCATCGTCCTCGGGCCACCGCGGCCAGGATCTCCGGCCTAGCCGAGATCCGTGGTCCCAGTCGACGAGTCCGCCCTCGAGGCGAGCAAGCTTGTCCGCGCGGGCTTGGCTCGCGCGGAGTCCTATCCCCGCCAGCCGGAAACGGTCGAGGTACGCTAGACGCATACCTCCTGGGTGTCCTCGCCGGTGATCGCGTTTAGGTCAAGAAACTGGTCCGTAAGTTTCACGCGCGCGCGACGCGCGTCGCGGCCAGCAACTCGAGGGACGTGCGGTCACCCTTCAGTCCCGCGGCGAACCGCGAGACGTGACGCGCATGCGACGCGGAGCGATCGATCCCTCACAACGTGGCTCCATCGAGATCTACAGCTCCGAGTGGAACGCACGAACGTACGCCGAACTCGGCGCCAAGCGTGAGTCCGACCCCGGTCGGGTCTCGGATGCGGACGCCGGGATCGTGAGCAGGAGCAGTCGAGCTGGGAGCCGCTTAACGAGGTATCGGGGAACGCCGCCCCCTCACGGTGCGCAGCGACCGCCCGGTAGAGCAACTCGTCGCGGATGTGCTGGCGTCGCTTGACAACCGTCTGGTCGATCTCACCTGAGGTGCGCGTAGTTTTCCGCAACGACCGTTCGGACTCGCGCGGCTGCCAGCACCGTAGACGCCGCCTAACGTACTCGCCGTGACAACGAATAAGCCAACGCCGTTCAGAGTCGTGATCGCCGGTGGCGGAGTGGCCGCGCTCGAAGGGGCGCTCGCCCTCCGGGACGTCGCCGGCGAACGGATCACCACAACGTTGCTCGCCCCCGAGCCCCAGTTCGTGTACCGCCCGATGCGGGTGCGGGAACCGTTTGCCTACAGTGAGGCGCGACGCTATTCACTCGCCGCGGTCGCGCGCGACATAGGCGTTGAGTTCAAGCAGGACGCGTTCAAGCGACTCGACCGAGACCGTCGCGTCGTTCACACCGAAGGGGGCGAGCAGCTCGAGTACGACGCGTTGCTGCTCGCGCTCGGGGCGATCCGTCGCCCCCGGTTCAAGCACGCGCTGACCCTCGACGACAGCCGCATCGACGAGCAGCTCCACGGACTCATCCAGGATGTCGAGGGCGGCTATGTGCACAAGCTGGCGTTCATTTCGCCCAGCCGAATGGCGTGGCCACTCCCGATGTACGAGCTCGCCCTGATGACGGCAGAGCGCGCGCACGACATGGGCATCGAGGTGTCGATCACCGTTGCCACACCGGAAGACGCTCCCTTGGCTATCTTTGGTCAGACGGTCAGTGACGCCGTGGGGCAGTTGCTCACCGAGCGCGGGATTCTGGTGATCCCATCGGCGCGCTGCGAAACCCCCGCCCCGGGAGAGCTATCCGTGTACCCGGGCGGACGGCGGTTGACACTGGATCGAATCGTGGCCCTGCCCGAGCTGTTTGGCCCGTCCACGCCCGGAGTCCCGAAGTCGGCCCCAGACGGTTTCCTTCCGGTAGACGTCCATTGCCAGGTGCGCGGCGTCGATCGCGTGTTCGCCGCCGGCGATGCGATCGACTTCCCCGTCAAGCACGGCGGAATGGCCGCTCAACAGGCCGACGCGGCGGCTCAGAAAATTGCAGCGCGCTCGGGGGCGCCGGTCGAGCCAAGACCGTTTCATCCGACCATCCACGCGATCCTGCTGGGTGCCGGCAAACCGCTCTACCTGAGTGCGCACATCACCGGCGGACATGGGTCGAGTTCTGAGATCAGCGACACGCCCACTTGGTCACCGCCGACGAAGATCGTGGCCGAGTACCTGTCTCCGTACCTTGAGTCGCGCGACCGCGCGGCGCTACGCTGATGCCGTGACTGACGATGACGTCCCGACCCCGGCCGAAGAAACCGGCTCACCTGGTGCCATCGGCACGATCCGGGTCGTCATCGCAGACGACCACTCCGTCGTGCGCCGCGGCCTCCGTCAGGTCCTCGACGCCGAGGAGGGCTTCGAGGTCGTCGCCGAGGCATCCGACCTCGAAGCCGCGCGCCGCTACGTCCGCGGTCACCGCCCCGACGTGCTGATCCTCGATTTGAACCTGCCTGAGGGGCTGAGCCTCGGGGCGATTCCGGATATCCGGGCCGACAGTCCCGGCACCCAGATCGTGGTGCTGACGATGCAGAACGAGCCCGCGTATGCCCGCCAGGCCTTAAGCGCCGGCGCACTTGGGTATGTGCTGAAGGAGGCGGCCGAGTCCGAGCTCGTGGAGGCCGTTCAGCGGGCCGCCGCCGGCGATACGTACCTCAACCCACGGCTCGGGGCCCGGGTCGCAGCAGAACCGCCGCCCGGCCCTCCCGACGGACTCTCCGAACGAGAGGTCGAGGTACTGCGGATGATCGCGCTGGGTCACACGAACTCCGAGATCGCCGACGAGCTGTACCTGTCGGTGCGCACCGTGGAGACACACCGTGCCCACATCCAGCAGAAGCTACGGCTCGGCTCGAGATCTGAGCTCGTGCGCTACGCGCTCGACCACAAGCTGATTCGGGCCGAAGACTGAAAATTCCTAGGACAGGGCCGACGCTGGCACGACCAGAACGGGTCGCGACGAGTGGTGCACGACGGTGCCAGACACGCTGCCGAGGGTTCCCGACTGCACAGCGGTAAGACCGCGCGTACCGAGCACGATGAGGTTCGCGTCGGTCTCGTCGGCGACCTCGAGGATCGTCTGCCATGCGCTCGCTTTGTCACGCACCAGGCGCACCTCGACCTCGAGTCCCTTGGATTGCGCGAACTCTGCGCCCTCATGCGCGATCGTTCGCGCTCGCTCGATGGCCAAGCGTTGCAGTTCCTGCATGAGCGGCGCGGCTTGGCTCCCAGCTTCGCCGAACGAATCAACCGGGACCGGAGACTCCCAGACGTGCAAGAGAATCAGCCGGTCGTTGGCCGCTAGTCTCGCCTTCGCGACTGCGATTGCCGCCTTGGCGCTTGGCGAGCCGTCGTAGCAGATCAGGACCGGCATCTTCACGCTTCCGTCGCGACAGCGGCGCCCTGACTGTCGGTTGAATCGGCGACGGCGTCCGCGGCGCGGGCGGCTCGCGTCAGAATCAAGAGCGGGCAGCGAGCAGTGCGCGCGAGTTGCTGCGACGTGCTCCCGTGCACGAGCCGGCCAACCGGTCCGTAGCTGCGGGAACCGACCACCAGCAGGTCGACTGAGGCGCTGAAGATTGCGAGCTCCTCCGCCGGCTGGCCGTAGCAGGCATGCGGATCGACGTCCTTCAGCCCAGCGAGCTCGCTGTCAGCGTCCTCGAGCAGCGCGGCGAGTGCATCGCCGGGGACCACGGGTCCGGCGGAGAGCAGGAACGCCGGAGCGGAGACAGTTTGCAGGACCGAGACCCTCGCATGCCGTGGTGCCGCAATGGAACGGGCGATCTTCAGCGCGTGGGCGCTCTCGGAAGATCCGTTGAAGCCGACGCCGATCGCCTCTATCGTCGCGGACTGCCGGGCGTAGTCGGCCGGCGCGATCGCGACCGCCGATGGAGCTCCGTTGAGGGCGGCGCGCGTGTCGTTTCCGAGCAGAACCCGGCCAAGCAAACCCCGCCGCGATGAACCGACCACGATCAGATCGGCTCCGATCGTCTCAGCGAGATCGTGCAGTCCACGCCCAACTGACGCTGCTCCGTGCACTCGCAGGTCAGCTTCGACGCCGGCATCTCGGGCCGCCTTTACGAGCAACTCGCGGGCGTGTTCCTCTTCGCTTGCTTCGAACGGCGGACGCGATCCCCGCCACACGTGGGGATCGCCGTGATAGACGTACCCAAAGGTCAACTTTCCGCCGTCGGCGACCAGCATCCTGGCCAGCGGGATCGCGTCCCGGCCGCCCTGTTGCCCATCGACGCCGACGAGCACGTTGTCGAGCATTTCCATTCCTCCTGTGGGTTCTGGCGTACCGTAGGTCCCGGGTGCCGGTGCCCCATCGGGGCGCCACCCCAGCGGGATTGCGGGTTTCTACGCGCTCCCGTCGTCCGCGCCGCTTGGCCGCGTACGCGGGGCGGCAGCGCATGCTCGTCAGCCCGGCAGCGTCGAGCGCGTGCGGGCGCCGAGCGGTAATCACCCGAGCGCGCATCGCAGTCGGCCAGCAGCAGGGTCAGCTCGAGCGCGGCGTGATACTCGACATCTGAGGACCGCCGACCCCGGGCCGGCATCCCGATCACCGGACAGCGCGGGTTCGAGCTGCCGTGGACGGGCGCTGCCAGATATGCCGGGGTCGGCGACGTTTGGCACGGTACGACGCAGACCGGAAGCATCGCGGGGAACTACGCACAGTGCCCGCGGTTCGCCGACGATGGCGACCGGGCGGGCGCGGAATATATTGGCCGAACGTACTCGAACAGGAGCAACCGATGAGCATCCAAGAAACAGCACTCGCCCATGTGCGCGTCCACGACGTTATGCACACGGGCATTCTCACCACCGATCCGAGCACGCCACTCCGGGTGGTTGCGCGGCTGATGGCAGCCCAGCGCGTCCACGCCGTGGCCGTAGCTGATCCGGACTACGCTCGCCGGCCCTGGGCGATCGTCACTACGCTGGACGTCGCGGCCGCCGCAGCCAGGGCCAGTGACGACACGGCCGGCCAGACGGCGGCAGGCAAGGAGATCGTGACCGTCTCGTCGGCCGATGGGCTCGATTACGCCGCCGGGGTGATGGCTGAGCGCAGCGTCGAGCATCTGATCGTGATCGACCCCACGACCGGTCATCCGGCTGGCATCCTGTCGTCCCTGGACGTCGCGGCAGCGTACGCAGACTGTTGATTCACCAGGCCGAGGCGTTCGGCGCGGTGAAGCCCACTCCGATCAGCTCGCCGAGATCGTCGAGGATTGCGGCGGCCGGATGGTCCACGATTCGCTCCTTGGCAAGCGCATCGACGGCCAGCGGCTCGAGCGCGGGGACGCCGCCACCGGCGATCACCACCTGCGGGCGCTCCTCACCAGACTGCGGGCGCTCCTCACCAGACCTCTTACGCTATCGCGGCTGTCGATGCCTGCGTCCCCGCCGCCCTCACCGGTTCCTCCGTCGCTTGTCGTGGCAGCACGAGCAGCGGGCAGGCCACGTGGCGCAACAGGTACGCCGAGACGCTGCCGTGCAACAGCCGGTACATCGGACCGTAGCCGCGCGAACCAACGATCAACAGGTCCACGCTTCCGCTCAGCTCTGTGAGCTCTTCCCTCGGGCCGCCGTAGACGGCATCGCCGTCGATCCCGTCGAGCCGGTGAATCTGATCTCGGCATCGGCTGACCATTGACTCGGCAGTCTCGGGCCAGTCGGCTGGGATCGGTCGCGCGTCGCGCACGTCTTGGAGCGAGACGACCCATAGAGCCTTGACGGCGGCACCATGGCGGCCGGCGAGCTCACGAGCGGCCGTGAGCGCTTGCTTGCTCTCCGGAGAGCTGTCATAGCCCACGCCGATCACGCGTAATTCACGGTGGAACTGGGTGTAGCCAGGCGGAGCGATCGCGATCGCGCACGGAGCGCCGTTCAGCGAGCCCTTGGCATCGTCGCCCATCAGCGCGCGGCCGAGCAGCGCGTGTCGGGACGACCCAACGACGAGAAGATCCGCTGCGCGCTGTAGCGCGAGTTCGTGGAGGCCACGGGCGGGGGGAAAGCAGGACGCGGTAACGAGCGACGCCTCGATCTCGCCTGACCGTCTTTCGGCCGTCAATATCTCCGATGCCTGATCGAGCTCGATCAAAGAGGCGAGGCCGTTGTTTCGCCACACCGGCCAGTCGTAGACGTGGGCGAGCGCGAGGTCAGCGCCGGGCGCGGCGAGCTGCTTGGCGAGCGCGATCGCATCGCGCCCCCCTTGGCGGCCGTCCACGCCGATCAGGACGTTGTCGAACATCTGTCGCCTCCTCAAGAACCTGCCTTTTCGCAAGCTAAACGCTACGGCCAAGCGACTGCTCGGCCATCCGGGAGCGACCGCGGCATTCTACGGTTTGCTACGTAGCAACGGTGCGGGGCCGCGCCTCCACTTCACCTTGGCCGGCCGACCGTAGCTGGCGTGAGGGTCCAGCTCCCCGAGCTCCTCCAACTCCTTGCGCGCATCGTCGAGCGCGCGGCGATCGCGGCGATGGCCGCTTGCAGGAGGACCTCGAGATCGCCCGCCAGACCCGCGCCGTCGTTGGCGCGCGCGGTCTCCCTTGATTAGAGTCACCGGGCAAGGCCATTCCGAACGAACAAGGGACCGAATGTTCAAACGCGTGATGTGGGCAACCGACGGGTCCGAGTCCGCCGATAAGACACTCGAACACGTGAAGGCGCTGGCTAGCGAGTTGGGCAGCGAGCTGCTGGTCGTCTACGACGAGGAGTTCACGATGCCCGGGAAGGGTGGCGGCAGCGTTCCTCGCCACGCTGACGAGGAAGTCGTGCAGGAGAAGATCAATCGCCAGGTCGAGGAGCTATCCAAGGACGGCCTCTCGGTGCGCCTGAAGATCACCAAAAGCAAGGTGGGGAACGCCGCTCACGAGATCGCCGAGGTGGCTAAGAAGGAGCGGACCGAGCTGATCGTCGTCGGTACCCGGGGCCACACGTTGCTGCGGGGTTTGCTCCTCGGAAGCGTCACGCAACGCTTGCTCCAGATCGCGCCGTGCCCGGTACTCTCGATACCGACTCGGCTGGAAGAGACCGACTAGTGAGGTCTCGCCGGCAGCACCCCGCCGCGTGCCCGGCGGTCGCCGTCGGCGCTGAAGCACCGTCGCTTGAGTTTCTCAGGCGTCGAGGTCCGTAGTTCTCCGTCGCCACCAGGAGGCTGGGCCCGGATGCATTGCTCCAAGATGTCCGCGACGCTACTGGCATGACCAAGCCCGCCGGATACCTGCCACAGTTCCGACACGTCCGCGTCGGCGACTGCATGCACCAAGGAATCCTGAGCTGCACGGGCGACGCGCCGCTCGGCGAGGTGGCCGGCGTGATGGCCAGGCACCGCGTACACGCGGTTGCGCTCACCAACGGCGGGAGCGCTCGTCCGGTTGGGGTGGTGTCCGACCTTGACGTGGTAGCGGCCGCGGCCAATGGCGAGGAGCCGAGCGCATTCCAGGCGGCCGCGACCGAGCCGCTGACGATTTCGGCTAACGAGTCACTTGCGCACGCTGGCCAGTTGATGTCAGAGCACAGCGTCTCGCATCTGGTGGTGCTCGATCCTGCGAGCGGCCATCCGATCGGGATTCTCTCGACGCTGGATCTCATCGGCGCGTACGCGGGACGGGGCTGAAGTCGGTGGTACTCGGAAGCGTCTCGCACGCGGTCATCAAGCACGCCGACCGCACAGTGATCGCGCCGGCGTGGCGTAAGAGGTGATCGTCGGCGTGTCTCGAAGCACTCCGGGGCGGTCGGACTTCGATCTGCTCCTACTGTCTCCCAGTGACGAGTTCGTCTACAGGCCGCTCGAGGTGCTGGAGCCGTTCGTAATGCACCCGTTCAGCTGCGGGCATGGGCCCGGCCCACGGCCGTCGCCCGGCCAAGTCGGAATCTCGCTCGGAGCCGCCCGGCCCGAGTGATGTTCGGCGTCGCGGCCGCGACGGTACCGAGAGCATGGTCACGGCCCGGGCGAGCGTCGTCACCGCCCTCCGCGGCAGCTCGAAGCCGTTGCGGCAGCCTCAGCGCAAGTAGTTCCAGATGAAATTGAGGGCCTGCGCTGGATGGGGTCGGTGGAGCTCTGATGCGGGCAGCTGGATCGGGGAGGTAGAGGGGTCGAGTGTGTCGTCGGGCGGTGCGCTCGAGGCTCGTGTTTTAGTCGCAGATCGGCGTAGAGGGAGTCGGCGGCAGTCCTCCGCTGCCGAGAGATTCGACCCAACCGATAGAACACGATCACCGCGCCTGCCGGCGGACGGACGAGAGCCACACAGGTTCGAACCCAAGACCACGCCGACTAGGGCGAGCTAACCCAGAGCTAACCCAGTATCGCGACAGTCAACCCGCTGGACGCCGGAAAGTTATCCGCGCTTAATCCCGCTCGCGGGTCGGGCGGCTACGGATGTGTGTTGTCCGGCCGGCCGCGATGCTCAAGCTGTGACCCTAGCTCCGATCGCTGGTTGCACTGACCGTCCCCCGGCGGCCGCGCCGTCCGCGCCTCGAATGAGGGCGGCGGATGGTTCGCGCGAGGGTCGTCTGCGCCAGTTGGTTGAGCATCGCGCCCGGATCCTTGCCGCGCTTGCCGTGGCCGCCATCGTGGTCGGTGGAGCGTTGCATCTCGCGGGCTACGGCGCTGCTGGGGACAGCGTCTGGCGGGCGGCCGTCGCTGTGCTCGCGGCCGAGCTTCTGTTTGAAGTGGCGCGCACGGTCGTGGTCGACCGCCACATGGGCGTTGACGTGATCGCTCTCATCGCGATGATCGGCGCGCTGGCGCTCGGCGAGGAGCTCGCCGGGGTGCTCGTCGGGCTGATGTTCTCCGGCGGCGCGGCGCTTGAGGACCTCGCTTCCACACGCGCGCGTCGCGAGCTGACCGCGCTCGTTCAGCGCGCGCCGAAGCTCGCACGGTTGCGGATCGGCGACCAACTCGAGCAAGTCCCGGTCGAACAGGTCCAGCCCGGCGACGTTGTCCTCGTCAGAACCGGGGAGGTGATTCCCGTCGACGGCTCGCTCGCCAGCGGCGAGGCGGTGATCGACACCAGCACGCTCACCGGCGAGCCTCTCCCGGTGACCGTAACCAGCGGCATGGACGTGCTCAGCGGCACCTCGAACGCGGGGCAGCCGTTCGACGTTCGCGCGACCCGAGGCGCGGGAGAAAGCGCGTATGCCGCGCTCGTTCGCCTGGTCGAGCAGGCTCAGGCGCACCGCGCGCCGTTTGTGAGGATGGCCGACCGCTACGCCGGGTTCTTCCTTCCCGTCACGTTGCTTGCCGCCGGGGGGGCGTGGGTCCTGAGCGGCGATCCGGTCAGGGCGCTCGCGGTTGTGGTCGTGGCAACGCCGTGCCCGCTGATCCTTGCGGCGCCGATCGCGTTCGTCTCGGGCCTCTCCCGGGCCGCACGGTCGGGCGTGATCGTCAAAGGCGCCAGTGCGATCGAGATGCTCGGTCATGCACGGACGGTCTTGTTCGACAAGACCGGGACCCTCACGGTCGGCACACCCGACGTACGCGAAGTCATCCCGCTCGACGGAATCGAAGCCGGTCGATTGCTCGAACTCGCAGCATCAGTCGACCAGGTTTCAGCCCACGTGCTGGGTGACGCTCTCGTTCGGGCCGCGCGCGCAGCACGCGTAACTCTCACCACACCGATCAATGTCCGCGAAGAGCCGGGTCAGGGGATCGAGGGTGTCCTTCATGACCGCAAGGTGGCGGTCGGCAGCAGCGCGTTTCTGCGCAGCGTCGGCGTTCCCGACGATGAGGTCGCCTCAGCCGTTGCGCTGAGCGGATACGGCTCCGGAGAAGCTCACATTCTCGTCGGCATCGACGGACATATCGGCGGCGTGATCGTGATGGCCGACGTGCTCCGGCCCGACGCCGATGGGATCGTGCAGCGCCTGCGCGCCGAG
Source organism: uncultured Solirubrobacterales bacterium (assembly GCA_963810015.1). Classification (GTDB taxonomy): domain Bacteria; phylum Actinomycetota; class Thermoleophilia; order Solirubrobacterales; family Solirubrobacteraceae; genus Palsa-465. The sequence continues at coordinate 348,740 of CAWEMC010000013.1, read as the reverse complement.
GGGATCCGTCACGTGGCGATGGTTTCCGGCGATCGTCGTTCCGTCGCCGAGCGAGTCGGGCGCGACCTCGGTGTCGACCGCGTGTACTCAGAACTATCTCCCGAGAAGAAGCTCGCGGTCGTCAAGAGCATCCGCGGCCATGCTGACCTGCGCCCCGTGATCATGGTCGGCGACGGGGTCAACGATGCACCAGCGCTAGCACTGGCGGATCTCGGCATCGCGATGGGAGCAGCTGGCGCGACCGTGTCATCTGAGACCGCCGACGCGGTCATCACCGTCGACCGGATCGACCGCGTCGCGGACGCAGTGCACGCCGGGCGCCGCGCGGTGCAGATCGCGCGGCAAAGCGTGCTCGCCGGCATGGGGCTCAGCATCGCCGCGATGGGTTTCGCGGCAGGCGGCTATCTGCCGCCGGTCGCCGGAGCGCTGCTCCAAGAGGTCATCGACCTCGCCGTGATCCTCAACGCGCTGCGCGCCCTACGAGGATGAGCCCCGCCGCCGCTCGGACCAGTACCGCTCGGCCTCCGCCTCCATCTCAGCCAACCGCGTGTAGTAGTCCGGAAATTCGTTCAGGTGCGCCCACGCGATCTTCCCAGTGGTGAGCTCGTCGTCGTCGCTGACGTTGGTCGATGGATCGCGACGCCCATGCTCGAGTTCGACCGCGAGCCCCATCCGGAACTGCTCGACATCGAACGGTGAGCGGTCCCAATCGATCCCGATCCGCTTGCCGATCTCGCGTGCCTCGTCAGCTGAGAAAGTGCGGTGCTGCTCCATCGGCCAAGTCTGACGGATACGGGTGCTCGGTAGTTATCTCGAGCATCGTCGCGGTCGAATTGCAGATGCTGCGGTGGCTTTGGCGCGCGACGATCAGTGCATGGCGACGACTAGAGCCGATGAAGAGGTGATGGCATGTCGACAGCGACAGCAGGCGATCTCGACGAAGTCGTTGCGTCGACCCGGAAGTTCGGCGGGAGCAGGCGCTGCGTCGGTTGAAGAAGCGCCGCGATTTCAAGGCCCACGCGGTCGTCTACATCTTGGTGAACGCTATGGTCCCGGGGGATCTAGACGGTGGTTGGCGCCAGCTCTCACAGCTGGTGGCAATGGCCGGTGTTCATCACGCTCGGCTGGGGGATCGGGCTCGGGATGAACGCCTGGGACGTCTACTTCCGCAGGCCGATCACTGACGAGGAGCTGCACCAGGAGATCGAGCACCTGGAAGGGGACAGAATGACCCGCGGCGCTTACCGGCTCGGACTGACTGAGATGCAGTGATGACACAGATCGAGCGGGCTGGGAGCGTCGACGAAGCCGGGGCGCACAAACGGTGTCGGGCCATCACGCCCGGCGAATAGCGCGGCTGAAGATTCGCTGCTCCCGGGTTTCGCGTGTCCCGTTTTGTCGAACCGAGGGTCGTTTAGACGCCGACCGGTTCGCCGGTGCGCGTGCGTGTCGCGAAATCGGTCTCGTTAAAGCGCGCGAGCCGGCGCTTGAACGCGTCGGAGAACGATGGCCACAGCGTGTGATTCCGCCCGTCCGCGCCGACGTACCAGCTCTTACAGCCGCCGTCGTTCCAGACCGTGTGCTGCAGGCGCGCCTGGATGTCCTGGTTGTAGCGCTCCTCGACCTCCTCGCGAACCTCGACGCTCGTCAGACCGCGTGCGTCCATCGTCTTCAGCGCGTCGACGACGAACCCGGCGTGCGCCTCGATCACGTTGATCATCGAGTTGTTACCGAGTCCCGTGTTCGGCCCCATCACCATGAAGTGGTTCGGGAAGTCGGCGACCGCCGTCCCGAGGTACGCGCGGATCCCACCGTCGCTCCATCGCTCCTTGAGCGTCCGCCCATCTCGGCCGATCACGCCTGACGCGTGCGGCGGATCAAAGACGTGGAAGCCGGTCCCGAGGAGAATCGTGTCGAGCTCGACGTGTCGCCCGGTGTTCGTGATTACGCCGTCCGCCACAACCTCGCGGATACCGTCGCTGACGAGCTCGACGTTCGGTTGCACGTAGGACCGCAGGTAATCGTTGCTGAACATGATGCGCTTGCAGCCGATCCGGAAGTTGGGGGTCAGCCGCGCGCGCACCTCGGGATCCGGCACCTGCTTCTCGAGATGCCGGCGCGCGACGTACTCAACCGCCTTCAGCAGGCGCTGGTCGTGAACGAGCCCGAGCACAAGCCCCTCGGCCGAGTAGTACAGCGACGATCTGACCGTGCGTTGCAGCACCGGAAAGCGCGCGAACACACGCTTCTGAAAATCGGAATGCGGGTGATCCAGGCGCGGCAACACCCAGCCGGGTGTGCGCTGGAAAACGGTCAACCGTGCTGCCTGCTTTTGGACCTCGGGAATGAACTGCGCCGACGATGCGCCGGTACCGATCACCCCGACGCGCTCCCCGCGCAGATCATGGTCGTGATCCCAGCGGGCAGAGTGAAAGGACGCGCCTTGGAAGTCGGCAAGCCCTGGAATGTCGGGGTAGTTCGGCTCGACCAGCCCGCCAGCCGCAGCCACGAGCACCTGCGCGCTCAGCGACCCCCGGCTCGTCTCGACATGCCACAGCTGCGCATCATCGTCCCACCGCGCGCCTTGGACCCCGGTCCGCAACCGGAGATGGCCCTCGATGCCCCGCTCGCGCGCGGTGCGCCGCAGGTACTCGAGGATCTCCGGCTGCGGCGCGAACATCCTGCTCCAGTTCGGGTTCAGCTGGAACGAGTACGAATACAGGTGAGCCGGCACGTCGCACGCGCAGCCAGGGTAGGTGTTCGCCCACCACGTGCCACCGAGCGCCTCGTCACGCTCGAGCACCAAGAAGTCGTCGAAGCCGGCTTCGCGCAGCTTGATCGCTACCCCGAGACCGCCGAACCCCGCGCCGATGATCGCCACGCGCACATCGCGCAACCCCCCATCAGAGCCGTTCGTCTCCGCCCTCGCCGCGCTTGCAGTCATGCCCCGGACGATAGCCGCCTCCCAGCTGCCTGCTGAGCACTTGCGGCGCACCCTCGACTAGGGTTGTGGCCGACCCGCCGCGCACTTGGCGCGCTTGCCCGGCAAGACGATCGGAGAACAAGGCTGTCGTACTTCTGCACGGTTGCTCCGGAGCCGCCATCGCGTCGGTGACTTCAAACGCGGTCGGACCCGCGTGCCCGTCAGGAACCGAGGGCACTCAACGACTTGGAACCGCGGCCGGCGGCCTTGCGTGGCTGGCACGAGCGCGAGCCGTCGGCACCCGGCGGCGCGCAGGAATCGATGCATTAGGGTTCGGCGTCTCACTGATGATCGGCGTCGTCGGAATCCACCAAGGCGGAGCGTCACGGCGCGGCGCGCTCACCGCGGGGCGCGCCGGGAGCTTCTCGCGAAGTGGCGCGTCCGACGGCGCCAAAACGCCATCGTTCGTCGTGCGCGCGGTCCAGCGGCGATGACGGGCGGCTGGCTGGGGGCTAGCGTGAGCCGGAAGCGCGAGCACGGCGACGCGATTGTCGTCTTCGGGATCACTGGCGACTTGGCGTTCAAGCACATCATCCCGGCGCTGCAGCGGATGGTCCAGGCGAACGAGCTGAAGGTGCCAGTCGTCGGCGTCGCACGTGATCATTGGACCACTGAGAAGCTCGACGAGCGGATGAGGAACAGCCTCTTGGCCTGCGCGGAGGGACTCGATCCCGCGGCTCACGAGAAGCTTTCTGCGCTCGTCCGCTATGTCTGGGGCACCTACGACGATCCGCGGACGTACGTCGCGCTGCGCGACGCGCTCGGGGCCGCCACGTGCCCGGTTCATTACCTCGCAATCCCGCCTGAGCTGTTCCCGACGGTCATCGACCACCTCGGCAACATGGGCCTTGCAGAGCGCGGGCGGGTCGTCGTCGAAAAACCGTTTGGACGCGATCTGGAGTCGTCGCGGACGCTGAACCAAGCGCTGCACCGCGTGTTCCCGGAAGAGCGCTGCTTCCGCATCGACCACTACCTCGGTAAGTCACCAGTCGAGGACATCCTGTTCTTCCGCTTCGCGAACGCGTTCCTCGAACCGATCTGGAACCGCGAGCACGTGCACCAGATCCAGATCACGATGGCCGAGGACTTCGACGTCTCCACGCGGGGCGCGTTCTACGAGGGTGTCGGCGCGATCCGCGACGTTGTCGAGAACCACCTCTTCCAGGTGCTCACGCTACTCGCGATGGACCCGTTCAGCGGTCATCACGACGAGGCGGTGCGCGAGGAGAAGGCCCGCTTCCTACGGGGCGTGCGGACCCTCACGAGGCGCGACGTCGTGCGCGGCCAGTATCGCGGCTACCGCGACACTGATGGCGTCGACCCCGCTTCGACGGTCGAGACCTACGCCGCGATTCGACTGCGCGTCGACACGTGGCGCTGGTCCGATGTGCCGATCATCGTGCGGGCGGGCAAATGCCTGCCCGTGAAGGCGACCGAGATCATCGTCGAACTAAAACGCCCGCCCGAGAAGCTGTTTCCCACGCAGCACCCGCACCGCAACCGGCTGCGCTTCCAGATCGAGCCCGAGGTCGTGATCGGCCTCGAGGTGCAGTCGCGCAAGCCGGGTGTGGAGCAGTTCGCAGTCGAGGACATCGAGCTGACCGCAATGCGGCAAGCCGCTCGTAACATCCCGCCCTACCAGCGACTGCTGAGCGCGGCGCTGCGAGGCGAGCACGACCTCTTCGCCAGCCAGGAGACAATCGAGGAGGCGTGGCGGATCGTCGATCCGATCCTCGGCAACGCCACCCCCGTCCACGCTTACGACCGGGGCTCGTGGGGCCCGGCCGAGGCCGACCGCCTCGCTCCCGCGCCCGGTTGGTACGCGCCGCGGGTCAGCGGCCGCCAAGTCGCGACCCATCCACTCCACGGGGAAGCCCCGTGAACCAGCTGAAGCTGATCGGCGCGAGCTAGGAGACCTAACGCGCCGAGGCTCTCCCACTCTGCGATACCGCTCCGTCGGGAGGCGGGCAGCTCGACCGCCAGGACAACATGCCCGCGCGTAGCGGTCGGCGTCGCCAAACTCGGCGCTGCTCCGGGCTACGCGGTGAGCGCGTCGCGTCGACGCGTTTGCGTTAGCCCGTTCGCCGGAGCTGCGGCGGGCGGCCCCGGCTCGACTCGGCGTTGGATCGGGAGCGTGCACCGGACTGTCGTTCCTTGGCCCGGCGCGGACTCGATATCAAGCGTGCCGTGGAGCAGGGCTGCGCGCTCGCGCATCCCAAGCACCCCAAACCCGCCGGTCGGTGTCGTGGGGTCAAAGCCGGCTCCATCGTCCCGGATGCGCACCTCGATCGTCCTCGCTCCTTCTATTACCTCGACGACGCCGCGCGTGGCATGGCCGTTCTTGACCGCGTTGCTGAGTGCCTCTTGGACGATTCGGTACATCGTGATCTCGAGTTCTGGTGTGTGGCGCTGAGCTGCTCGGCCGCTGTCGTACGCGAGCTCGACGGCCGCGTCGACGATCAATCCGTTGCTGGTCACTCGTTCTGCGAGGGCCTCGATCGCAGCCTTTGCTCCGAGCTCGTCGAGGACTGGAGGGCGGAGTTCCGTGATCAATCCGCGAAGGCTCGATATATCGCTCTCGAGCTGGCCGATGGCCACACGGACGGCTCCGGACAACGCGTCCAGGCCGCCGGCGCGGTCAGCGGCCGCCAGGCCGATTCGCAGTGCCGCGAGGCCCTGCAGGGTCTCGTCGTGCAGCTCTCGCGCCCACCGCGCTCGTTCCTGCTCGGCGGCCGCGAGCCGCTGGCGGTGCTGCTCGGTCGCGACCGACTGAGCGGTCCAGACTGCCGTCGCGGCGCTTGTAGCGAACGCCTCCAAGAGGCGTTCGTCCTGGACGGTGAACTGCGGGCCGGCGGCCAGACGGTCGATAGCGACAAGCACACCGAGCGACTGTCCGCGGAACACCAGCGGCACGATCAGACCGTTCTCGGCGTCGAACCCAAGCTGGCCCAGTCCGTGCTCGTTGAATCGAGCTTTGTTCAGCTCGTCCGCGAGGCGTTGCGTGACGCCGGTGCGCAGCGCAGCTTCCGCCACCGAGCCCTCGAGCGCCATCCGCTGACCGATGAGATTGGCTGGCAGGTGGCCAGCGGCGGCGACCACCTCCAGGCCTGCGTCGATTTGCAGCTCGATGACCAGCGCGCGGGCGGAGATCAGAGCGCGTCCGCGTTTAGCCATGAGCTCCAAGATCAGGGCAAGGTCGGTCTCGCCGCCGATAGCCCGCGAGATCTCGACCATAGCCCCGAGCGCATCAACGGTCTGTTCGAGCTCGTCGCAACGCGCCTCTGAGCCGCTGTAGCGCCGCGCATGATCGATCGCGACTCCGGCGAACTCCGCGAGCTGCACCAGCGCCCGTTCGTCGTCAGCGGTGAACTCAGCACCGTCCTGCTTATCGGTGAGATACAGGTTGCCGTACGGATCACCAGCAACGAGCACCGGGACGCCGAGGAAGCTCTCCATCGGTGGATGCCCAGTGGGGAACCCATACGACGCGGGGTGATTCCCGACGTTCGTAACGCGCAGCGGCGCGGGATTGCTGATCAGCTCGCCGAGCACGCCGCGCCCCGTCGGCGGCGGCCCCATCTCGCGGCGCGTTGACTCGTCAACACCCGTCGTGATGAACCGTGCCAGCGCCGTCCGGGACTCATCAAGAACCCCGATCGCGGCATACCGAGCCCCGGTCAGCTCCTGAGCCGACTCAAGCACGCGCTCGAGCACACGCTCGACATCCAACTCGCCGAACATGCCGCGAGCAACATCAAGCACGTCCCGTGACGCCACGCCCTCCACGGATCCCACGCGCTCACTCATCCACCACCTCGGCGCCAACATCGACCCGAGAAAACCACTCAGCGCGACCAGGTTGCATCTGATCGATCGTGAGGGCCGTGCCGCTGACGGGCTCGTCAAGCTGGGGCAGCGCGCTGAGGGAGCCCCGAGAGGGGACGCCGGCGCCGGCGCACGAGCGAAGCGCCATGGAACCCGTGAGGGCGATACGGACACTGCGGCAGAGCGGGGACAAAGGTCCTCCGGGGTCGGAGAGGATTAGCCCGACCGTTTAGGTCGCGCCCACGCCGACCGGGGGCTGGAGTCGGAACATCGCCGTCCGCCGAGGCTTGAAGCGAAGCGAACATCCACCATACACCCGCGAGCAAGCCAGCGGCGGCCGACGGCGCTGTCCCAAAGGTAGACTCGATCGGGTAGAACGGCTCATGAGCTACCGGGACACCGAGCATCTGCGCGTCCTGATCGCCAACGAGCGCAAGGACCGCCTCGCGCTCGTCGCGTCGGCGGTGGTCGCGCTCGGACACGAGGTGATCGCCCGCGAGGTCGAGGTCGAAGACGTGGCCGCCGTGACCGCAAGGGAGCGACCCGACGTCGCGCTCGTGGGCCTCGGCCAGAGTTCGCAGCACGCACTCGAACTGATCGGCCAGATCGTCCGAGAAGCCGCCTGCCCGGTAATCGTCCTGATCCACGCACGAAACCCGGAGTTCATTCGGGAGGCCTCCAAGCGCGGCGTCTTCGCCCACATCACCGACGCCGACGTCGACGACTGGCAGAGCTCGATCGACATCGTGCTGCGACGCTTCTCCGAATACCACGAGCTCGAAGGAGCATTCGGACGCCGCGCGCTGATCGAACGCGCCAAGGGCATCCTGATGGAACGCCACAGCATCGACGAGCAACACGCCTACGAACTGCTCCGCGAGCACTCGCGGGTCAACAACCGCAAGCTTCTCGACCTCGCCACCGCCATCGTCGACGGCCACCGCTTAGTCCCCAAGCAGTCTCCAACGACTCCCCGGTCCTAGGCTCACCCACCATCCCGAGTGAGCAGCTGGAGGCATCCGCCGCGGTGGATGGGTGGCGGGGCATGCGGCCGGGATAGCGGGCAACGCCGGGCCGACGCTAGCGCACGGCCGAGGCGTTGAGTCACGACCGTTCCGTGACTCAAAACGTGACTCACGGGCCCGAAGACGGCGTCCCCGGGAACGCCCCGCTCAGCGCACGAAAAAGGCCAGAACCGACCGTGCTGCCTGGAGATCCTGGCCCTTCCCATCGCCTCCGTCGCCCCACCCGTCAGAAGCGGCCCGGCTACGCGCCCGGCAGGATTTGAACCTGCGACCTTTCGCTCCGGAGGCGAACGCTCTATCCCCTGAGCTACGGGCGCTCTGTGGCGGGGCACCAGAGCTTACCGGTCGCATTGGGGCGATCCGGCCGCTCCGTCAAGATCGCCAGACGCCGATGGAGATCGCGATCGTCTCCGACACCCACCTGCCGCGCGGACAGCGGCGCCTGCCGGACGCCTGTGTAGAGTGGCTGAGGCGCGCGGATCTGATCGTCCACGCGGGCGACCTCTCGACCGTCGAAGTGCTCCGCGAGCTCGAGTCCTACGGCCGCCTCGTGGCCGTCCATGGCAACGTCGACGACGCCGAGCTGCGAGCGATCCTGCCGGAGAGGCTGACGATCGAGGAAGGCGACGTCCGGATCGGGGTCGTCCACGATTCCGGCCCCGGTCGTGGCCGCCTCGAGCGGCTGCGCCGGTGGTTCCCGGACGCTCACGCGGTGATCTTCGGCCACTCCCACATTCCAGTGCACGAACAGGCGCAGGACGGCTTTCAGATCTTCAATCCGGGCAGTCCCACGGAGCGCCGGCGCGCCCCGCGCCACACGATGGGCAGGGCGTGCATCCGTCACGGCGCCGTCACGTTCGAGCTCATCGGGCTCGACTGACAGACTGGCTCGGCGATGGACTTCTCGATCTTCTTCGCCGGCACGGCCGGCTCGATCCCGACGGCGCGGCGGGGACTGCCCGCGGTGCTGGTCCGTCGCGGCGGCGACCGGATCCTGTTCGACTGTGGCGAGGGCACGCAGCGCCAGCTCGTGCGCTCGGTCGGCCTAGCCGACGTGAACGAGATCTTCCTGACGCATTTCCACACCGATCACTGGCTCGGGCTGCCGGGGATGCTGAAGACGTTTGACCTCCGGGGCCGCGAGCGGCCGCTCGCGATCAACGGGCCGCCCGGGTTGCGCGAAGTGCTCGTGTTCGCGCTGCGGGCATTCGGCCGGGTCCGGTTCGATCTGCAACTCGTCGAGCTCGCGACCGGCGACGTGCTCGAGCGCGACGGCTACAGGATCGCGCCGGTTCCGGTCTCCCATCGCGGACCGGCGTTCGGATACGTGATCTTCGAGGACCAGCGGCCGGGGGCGTTCGACACGGAGACCGCACGGCGGTTGGGACTCACCCCGGGACCGGAGTTTGGCCGACTGCAACGAGGCGAGACCGTCAACGACGTCACGCCCGAGCAGGTCCTGGGCCCTCCCCGGCCCGGACGGAAGATCGTGATCTCGGGCGACACGATGCCGACGGAGACGATCAAGGTGGCGGCGGATCGAGCTGACGTGCTCGTGCATGAGGCGACCTTCGCCCACGATGAACTCGAGCGAGCCGCCGAGACCGGTCACTCGACGGCGGAGCAGGCCGCGACGATAGCCAGGGACGCCGGCGTCGCGATGCTCGCGCTCACGCACTTCTCGACGCGCTATCCGGCGGGGCTGTTGCGCGATGAGGCCCGCGCCGTGTTCGCACCAACCGTGCTTCCCCGGGACTTCGACACGATCGAGATTCCGTTCGCGGAGCGCGGGCAGCCGCAGCTCGTCCCTTGGGGCGATGCCGACGAAGCGAATCGTCCTGCCCGCGATGCCGAGGAGGCCGAGGCGACGGCTCCCTGAGCACCCGGGAACCCGCGCGCGGCCGCGCACCGTTGCAGTAGGGTGGCGCGCAGTTGGAGATGAGGATGCGCAGCCGCGGTGAGGACGGAGGTGCCAGCCGGTGGAGCAGGGTGACGGAGCGCGCGTGGGCCGGCGTGGTCGTCCTGCTCCTGGCGTGCGCCTCGGCGATGCTCGTCTCCGGGGCGATCGTGGTCGCCAGTGCCGCGTCGAGTCCGCTGCACCGTCCGCGAGCCACTCACAGGCTGGGCGTGGCCGTGGTCGATGCCCGAGCCTCCGCCGCGCTCCGTGTCGGGTACGTGTCGCTCCGCGTCCGCGGCCCCGCCGGCGCTCGCGTCGAGGTCAGCTCCCGGCTCCTCGAAACCGCGCGCGCCGGTGCGCGACACAGTGAGGGCGAGGCGGGCCTCGCGCCAGGAACAGTCGCGCTCTCGGCCGAGGGGCGCGGGGCGACGACGCTGACGCTGACGGCCGCTGGCAGGGACCTGATCAGAGCTGGGCTCGGCCGCTGTGACCGGCTCGTCCTCGAGGTCTCACTGAACGGCCGGGCGAGCAGGCAACTCGCCCTGGCCGTCCCGCCGTGCCCGGCGCCGGGCGCGCGGCTCGCGCGGCTGATCGAGACCCCTGGAGGCGATTTCTCCGCGGCCGACCGAGGGCGGTGGTCCGGACGGCCGGCGCGCTTCAAGGTCGGCGCGGCGGTCGCCGATTTCAGCCCCCCGCCCGCTGGTCACGGGCCCGACGACGGCACCGATTGCGACAAGACCGGCATGTACGACGGGCCACGTCCGTTCGCCTACATCGAGCCGTACATCGATGTGGGCCACGTCGGGCACTTCGCGGCCGGCGACCCGTACCTCGACTGCAACGGGAACGGCCGCTGGGACGGGAACCTGCTCGGCGGCGGCGCATCGACTCCCCGGTACTTCACCAAGGTGGCGGATCCGGTCACGGCGCGGGCATTCGTGGTCTCTAACGGCAAGCAGACGATCGCCGTCGAGGTCGTCGATCAAGAGGGGCTCTTCGACGTCTACCAGCAGCAGATCCGCGCGCGCGTCGCCGCCGACGGCGTCCACCTGAACAACATCTTCATCTCAGCCACCCACGACGAATCGGCCCCGGACTCGCTCGGCCTCGGGGGGATCGACCAGACCACGTCCGGCGTCGACGACTACTGGGTGCACTACATGATCGTCCGCAGCGCGCAGGCGATCGAGGCGGCCTACCACGCGATGCGCCCGGCGCGGATCCGGTACACGGAGACGCTCGAGCCGCGCAACGTCCGCCAGTGCTGGTCCTCGTATCCGTTCGTCGACGACCAGCACATCCCGATCCTCCAGGCGGTCGGGCTGGGCGGCAAGGTGATCGTCACGCTCGCGAGCGTCAGCCAGCACGACGAGACGCTCGGCTTCAACAGCGGGACTCCGCAACTCGACGCCGAGCAGGACTGGGTGTCCTCCGACTGGGTCAACTTCTTCCGGCAGTCGGTGCAGCGCCGTTTCGGCGGCGTGGCGATCGAAATGGCGGGGTCGGTGGGGAGCAACGAGAGCCCCGAGGTCTACAACGGTCCGATCTCCCGGACGCCGCAGCAGTTCATTGACGCGAGCCATCCGGCGGGCTGCCGGACGCTGTTCAACAGTCCGAACGGCCCCGACGTCGCCGGCACCGGCCACGTCCCGCTCGGATACACCGGCGAGACGAAGGCGTTCGGCGACGACATCGCCGGCTCGGTGATCGCCGCCCTGCGCTCGCGTTCGACCTACACGTCGACGAGCAACGTGATCTGGGGCGCGCGGCGCAACGTCTGCATCCCGCTCGGAAACGTGCTCTTCCAGTTCGGCGCCGCGCTCGGCGTGTTCGCCCACCGTCCGGGCTACAACGGCGACTGCAGCGTCGAGTACCCGGTTGCTCCGAACGGCACCACGCAGGGCACGAGCCTGCTCTCACAGGTGGCCAGCTTCCAGATCGGCGACGGGCAGTTCATCTCGGTGCCGGGGGAGGCCTTCCCGTTCACCTATCTCGGCAGCTTCCTCGGTCCGCAGGACATGCCCGACCCTGGCGACCCGATGACGCCGATGCTGATGCCTCACCTGCACGCGCCGTTCCGGTTCTTCGACGGGCTCGCCGAAGATATGCTCGGGTACATCTTCCCGGAGGGGAACGCGGTGGGGATCCCCACGGCCGAGAACCCCAACGTGGGCGACACCGACCGGTTCGGCTGCAACCACTCCGACGACGCCGAGTCGACGGGGGCCGACACCGGCGAGATCATCGGCAACGCCCTCGTCTCCCTGCTCGACGCCCACGACGGCAGGCCCGAGACGGAGGTGACCGGCCGCTACGTGTTGCCCGACGGCACGCAGTCCCGCGATCCCCTCGGCGGCCCGGGCTCGCTGAAGTGCAACACGGACGAGGTGTTCACGCCCGACGGCCCGGCGATCGGGGTGGAGCTGGCCGGTGGCAGGATCGTCCATCCGCTGGCCTGGATGTCACTGAGCGGTCTGCCCCAGTCGCACCCCGACCGGGACACCCGCGGCTATTTCAATGCGCGCGGGCGCCGCGTCTGGCTGAACGTGTTCCCCGACGTGACCCTCCCTTGAACAGACGGGCGGTCCCGCTGGTCGTCGCCGCGGCGCTCCTCGCCGTGAGCGCGCCGGCCGCGCTCGCCGAGTTCCCCTTCCCCGGCGGAATCGGGCAGCCCGAATCCTCGAGTTACCGGCTCGCGCCGGGCGCGACCCCCTCGAACTTCTCGGAGACGGGCGATTGGGAGCTGTCCGCGACGCCGGACACGAGCGCCACGAGCGAGGCGGGCATCGACAAGCAGGCCGACCAGCTCTGCGGGGTGCGGGGGATCAGCCTCCTCGACGCCGACACCGTCCAGCCGACCGGGTGCCTCGCCGGCCAGCCGGTCAAGACGGCGTTCGAGGTGACGACCGGCAACCCGGACGTCCACATCGCGGTGCTCGACTCGGGCATCGAGTGGAACCGGCCGGACGTGATGGCCAATGAGGCGGACAAGATCTGGCTGAACACGGGCGAGCTGCCGGCGCCGAGGCACGACCTGATCACGCCGCTGGCGCCGATGCCTGGAGGCCGGACGTGCCAGAGCCTCTCGAACCCGCGCGGCGGGGACTACAACCGCCTGGGCAACTACTGGCCGAACGGGCATGGCGGCGACGTCGGCGGCGACTACGACATCATCGGCGACGGTACCGTCAGCGTGCTCGACTGGGCGTGCGACTCGCGCGTCGCCAGTGCGCTCTATCCGGCCGCGCTGAACCCGGGCCTGACCTGCCCAGGCTCGAGCGCGTGCAAGCCGGCGCCCGATTACCACGGCCCGGTCGTCGACGGTCAGCTCGTGTTGACGCCCGAGGCGCTGATCCTCGCGTTCAGCGACGGCAACGACCACGACCACGACGGCTACGCGAACGACATCGCCGGCTGGAACTACGTCGACAACAACAACGACCCCTACGACGACGTCCAGTACGGCCACGGCAGCGGCGAGGCTCAGGACTCGACCGCCGAGGCCGACACCGGCGGCACCGTCGGCACGTGTCCGAACTGCATGATCATGCCGCTCCGCGTCGGGGAATCCTTCGTCGCCGACGCCAACCGTTTCGCCGAGGCGGCGCTGTACGCCACAGACAAGGGCGCCGACGTGATCCAGGAGGCGCTCGGCACCTACAACGCGCCGTACTTCGCCCGCCAGGCGATCGAATACGCCTATGACCACGGCACGACCGTCATCGCCTCGGCCGCTGACGAGGCCGCCGAGCACCACAACGAGCCCGGCTCGCTTCCCGACACGATTGTCGTCAACTCGGTCAACGAGCCCGACTCGGGTCTCACAAACGTGCCGCCCTCCTACCTCCAGATCAACGGGTGCACGAACTTCGGAACGCGGATCGATCTCGCGGTGGAGGGCTCTTCGTGCTCGTCGGAGTCGACCGGCAAGAGCTCGGGCGCGACGGGCCTGATCTACAGCGCCGCCGAGGACGCCCTCGCCGCGCACAGGATCTCGCCGAGCGACCATTGCCGTCGCGTCGACGGGACGCCCTGCATCATCACCCCGAACGAGGTCAGGCAGCTGCTCGCGTCGGGCAATATCGCCGGTGACACGACTGCTGGGGAGGCCACGCCGAGCGCCGGCACCGCCCCCGCCGACGACGGCGATGGCGGACAGGCCGACGACATCAACTTCGCGCTCCAGCCCGAGAGCTCGTGCACCCAGCACGACATCCCGACGTGCACCGACCCGAACCTCAACACGACCTTCGCGCCCGACATGGCCGGCGGCGTCCTCGGGCCTCTGCCCGACACCAGCCAATATCCCGCCCGGAAGGGGTTCGACGAGTTCTACGGCTATGGCCGCCTGAATGCGTACAAGTCGGTCGCCGCGGCGTTCGCCGGCGAGATCCCGCCCGAGGCCGACATCACCTCGCCGGACTGGTTCGCGCAGATCGACCCCGGACAGAAGACCTTCGACCTCGACGGCTACGTGGGTGCGCGCGTGCCCTACATCTGCCGTGTGGACGTCGCCCCCGGCGCCGAGCCCAACAACGCCCTGACGAGCGCCGATCCACCGGGCGACTTCCACACGATCCCGTCGTCTTACTGCGATGCCAGGACCGTGCACTCGCGGGGTCGCCAGGGGCTGCTGGCGGCGGTCAACATCGCCCATCTGAAGTCCCTGTTCCCGCCGGGCAACCCCAGCTCGTTCACCGGCAACGAGAACGGCGGCATCCCACAGTCCGCGTTCGGGCGGCCCAACACGCAGCCATATGCGTTCACCGTCCGCGTCGTGGTGAGCACCGCGCGCGGGGTCGCGATGACCGGCGAGGATCGCCGCCAGCTGTTCCTGCACCGCGACCAGGACATGATGGCCGGGTGGCCCAAGGAGCTGCGCAGCGACGGCGACTCGAGCCCGATCCTCGCCGACATCGAGGGCGATGACCGCAACGACCTGATCGTCGCGACCTCCGACGGCCGGATTCATGCCTACCGGCCGAACGGGACCGAGGCGCCCGGCTGGCCCGTCCACACGGACCCCCTGCCGCTGCACACCCGCGAGGCGGCGTACGGGCGCGGCGGAGTCGGGACGGGTCACTACCAGGCGGTGCTGGGCGGCCTGGCGGCCGGCGACCTCTTCCGCGACGGCGAGATCGACGTCGTCGCCGACGACCTCGGTGGCAACGTGTATGCGTGGAACGGCCAGGGCCAGCTCGTCTTCCATGCCCGCGCCAACCCCGCGTACTCCGGCGCGCCGCTCGACTACCCACGGAGTCCCACGGGGGCGCTCGACACGGTCCGTCAGGGCCCGCGCGACCGCACCGAGGGCGGCTTCCTCGGCTCGCCCGTGCTCGCCAATCTCAAGGGTGGGCCCGGCCCGCTCGACGTCATCGCCGCCGGCGAGGATCGCCACCTGTACGCATGGCAGCCGAACGGACGGCCTGTGCCGGGCTTCCCCGTGCTCGTCGAGGACCCCGACAAGCTGACCGCGGTCGACCCCACGACCAACCAGCCGACGTTCAGCACGACCAGAGCCGAGCCGAACCCCGGGATCAGCGAGGACCAGGGCAAGGTCATCGACACCCCGGCGGTCGCCGACATCAACGGGCCCGACAAGCCGCCGGTGATCTACGTCGGGACCAACGAGGAGTACACGGCCGGCACCGGCGACGAGGGGCCGATCAACGCGTCGGGGGTGAGCACGTCCGCCCTGGGTGCGGTCGGGGCCAAGTTCGCCAACGGGCGGGTCTACGCGATCAAGCCGACGGGTGGGACCATTACCTGCGCCGGCGGCCAGTGCAGCTCATCGGCGTTCGAGCCGGGCTGGCCGGTGAAGATCGGGATCGTCAACGAGGGCCTGCTGCCGGACGTCGGAGAGGGAATCAACGGCTCGCCGGTCGTGGCCCCCCTGACCTGCCCCGACGGCGGGACCGGCATGAAGATCGGCGTCTCGCCCGACGCCGGACCGGCGTACATCCTCAACTCGGACGGCAGCTCGTGCTACGGATCGGTCAGCGGCCAGGACAACACGCTCACGATCGACGTGGCGTCGGGGAACGGGCAGAAGGTCGACCAGCCGGCGGTCCCGGCCGTCGGCTCTCCGGCCTTCGGCACGCTCGACGGGAGCGCGATCTCGATGTTCAACCCGGGGGCGGGACTGATTCGATCCCTCAGCATCGCCGTCAACGGCGAGCACAAGGGCGGCCAGGACTTCATCCTCGGCTGGAACACCGCCACCGGCCAGTTCGATCCCGGCTGGCCCGCCGTCGATAACGACCTGGGCTTCCTCACAGGCGAAGTGGTGGGCGATGTCACCGGCCACACGCCGGAGCAGGACGTTGTCGGCGGCACCTCCTCGCTCGACGTCCAGGCGTTCAACTCGCTGGGACAGCCGGCGAGCTCGGCGTGGCCGAAGCTGAGCGGCGACTGGCTCGTCGCGACCCCCGTGCTCGGCTCGTTCGGCGACCTCGACTACCGCCCCGGAGCCGGGAAGGACGTCGTGACGATCACTCGGTCGGGGACGCTGTCGGTGTACACGACGCCGGCCAGGGCGTGCTCGCCATCCTCGTGGCCGAACTGGCATCACGACATCGCCAACTCGGGCGATTACACGCGCGACGCGATCCCGCCAGGCGTGCCATCGAGCGTGACGCTGTCCCACCGGGTCGTGAGCTTCATCGCTCCGGGCGGCGACGGCGAGTGCGGACGGGCCTCCAGCTACCAGGTCGTCACCTCCCGGAACCCGATCACGGCGGCGAACTTCGCGTTCGCGAAGCGGCTGACGGGTGCCCCGGCGCCGGCGGTGGCCGGCGCGGTCCAGCGCTTACGGCTGGGGTCGGCGGCGAGGCGCTACGTGGCGATCCGCGCCGTCGATGAGCAGGGCAACCTCGGCCTGCCCGCCGTGCTCGACACGCGCGGCGTCCGCAAGCACGCGCGGCCACCGGCTTCGTGCGCGGCTCTCGGCCCGACCGCGACCCTGGGATTGCTGCTCGTTCCACGCGGCCAGGCGGCGCTGACCGGCTACGCCACCGACCGATCGTGCGGCGCGGCGCCGGTCGAGCGCGTGCGCGTGAGCGTGTCGAAGGCCACGCGCTCACGCTGTCAGTTTTTGCAGGCCAACGGCCGGTTTACGCGGCCGCGCAGCTGCGGGTCACCGGTGTTTGTCGACGCGAGGCTGCGGCACGCGAGGGCGGGCCGGCGCTCGAGTTTCGTCCTGCGCGTCCGGCGGTCGCTGCCAGCCGGGCGGTGGCGCGCGGTGGCGGTCGCCAGCGACGCGGCGGGGCGGGTCGAGCTTGAGAACCGCTGGGACGCGGTGGCGTTCAGGGTGCTATAGGCGGGTACGAGCCCGAGGCTTGCGCGTTCGGCGCCGCCGATGTCGGTATGCCGGTGGTCGGGGAGGATGTAATGCGGGGAGCGGTGGGGCCCACTTAAGAGATGTGACGACATCAAACATCACGCGCGAGGTTCGGGTGCGCGGCTCTTCTCGGTTGGAGTTCGAGTCCGCATACCGGGAGAACGTCGGGCCGGTCACGGCGTTCTTCGCTCGGCGTTGTCGCGATCCCCAGCAGGTGGCGGACCTGACCTCACAGACGTTTGTTGAGGCGATCAGGTCTGCAAGGACGTTCCAGGGGCGAGGTAGCACGACCGCCTGGCTGATCGCGATCGCGCGACGGGTGTATGCCAACCATCTGGCCGAGCAGGCGGTTGGCGCGGCTTTGATTGATCAGCTGGGTGGCAGGCTCGTTCTCGCGGACGACGAGTTCGACGATGTCGCGGCACGGATCGACGCGCAGCGGGACGGGAGGGAGCTGCTCGAACGGGCCGCGAGTCTGTCGATTGTTGAGCGCGAGGCGATCGAGCTGGTTGATCTGTTGGGCCTGGCGCCGAAGGACGCGGCTCATGTGCTTGGCGTCTCGGCGAACGTGCTGCGCGTGCGGCTGTTCCGCGCACATCAGCGACTACGAAAGGAGCTAGGCGATGACCGCCTTTGAGGACGGACTTTGGGAGCGGCTCGTTTATGAGCATGCGGCCGATCGCGTCGCGCTCGGACGAGTGCCGGAGCGGAAGAGCAGGCGACGTCTGCTGGTTGGCGTGAGCGGGATCGCCGCGGCGAGTGGTGTCGGCGTGCTCGCTGCTGTGCTGTCGCTCTTCGGTGGAGCGAGCACCGCGTTCGCGGGCTGGACGTCCCAGCCGACCACGCCGACTGCAGCTCAGCTCGCAGCGACCGAGGCCTATTGCGCGAGCAATGTGCCGGATTCTGGGTTGCCGCTGAAGCTCGTAGATGCTCGGGGACCGTTCACATTCCTGGTCTACTCCGACGGGAGTTCGAACGACTTCTGCACCTCAGGTCCGTCGTTCCAGAATGCGTCGGGGTGGAGCACCTCGCCTCCGGTGACAGTCCCAGCAGGCAGGCTGTTCCTGTGGACCGACCACGTAACGGCAGCTAACGGCCAGCCGTACGGATCGATGATCGCCCAGGCCGGCGCGGGCGTGACCGCCGCCAACCTGACGCTCGATAACGGGGTCGAGGTCACGGCAACCGTCAAGAACGGCTGGGCGGTCGCGTGGTGGCCGGGCGCGCAGCACGTCGCCAGTGCACAGCTGACCACGCGCTCGGGCACGCAGACGCAGACGTTCCTGCCGTACCCGTGCGACGTGCACAACTGCAACGGTGGCGGGTCGCACGGCGGCGCGCCGGGCGGAGGTCCGAGCGGCGGCTAGCACCGGGTCCTCTGCAGGGACGACCGCGGCGGCCGGGACAACGATGTCACCGACCGCCGCGGTCGCGGTGCGCGTGTGCTGCTGGGGCGCCGGGCGTCTGTAGGCGGTTCGGGCCGGCGCCGTTAGATGTGTGCTGTCAAAGGTCCGGTCGTGCCCGGCGCCGGCGACGTCCCCTGCTCCGAGGCGATCGAGCTCGCGGAGTCTGCGCTCAACGTCACGATTATCGGGTTCGAGTTCGAGAGCGCGACGATAGGCGGCCTTTGCATCTGACAGCCGGCGCCGATCCGCGAGAAGCCTTCCGAGTGCGATATGGAAGTGCGGCTCTTCGGGTACCAGCTCGACGGCACGTGTGTATGCCGACTCGGCATCGTCGAGACGTCCCTGGGCCTCCAGGGCGGAGCCGATGTTGTGGTGTGCACAAGGGTCGTCGGGACTGAGTTCCAATACTCGCCGACCGACAATTTCCGCTTCGCGGAAGCGCCCTTGTGCGTGGAGGAGGTCTGCGAGCCAGATTTGGGATTGAACGTCTTCCGGCGCGAGCTCGCACGCGCGACGATAGGCCGTCTCGGCCTCGCCAAGCCGGTCCTGGCGTTGGAGTGCCGCGCCAAGTCCGTAGTGAGCGGTGGCATCGTCGGGTGCCAGTTGGAGAGTCCGCCGGTAGGCGGCCTCGGCATCGGCGTCCCGGTCTGCGTACAAGAAGAGGTTGCCGAGCGCCAGGTGACAGCTGGGCTCATCCGGTGAGAGCTCGACGGCGTGCGCGAATGCCGCCTCAGCCTCCTCAGCCAAGATTGTGGTGCGCGACAGCATCGTCAGGGGCGAGCCCTACGACTCGTCTGGTGATCGCCTCGGCCTCGCCGTAGCGCCCCAGTTCGTTTAGCAGAGCCCCGAGGGGGCGATACGTCTCAGGATCGTCGGGCGCGAGTTCAATCCCCCGACGAAGGGATGCCTCCGCCTCCGGCTCGCAGTCGCTCAGGCGTCGGAGTGCCTCACCGAGTCCGCTCCCAAGCCAAGAGAACCGAGCCGAGCCCGCAATGGGCTCTGGAATCGGCAGGCCTCAGCTCGATCACTCGGCGGTAGGCGACCTCGGCCTCGTCAAAGGCGCCAGCGGGCTCGAGGAGGTGAGCGCTCTCGTAGAGCTCGTCAGTGTCAGTGTCCTCCGGCTCGTCAGATCGCAAGGGTCCCTCGTTGATTGTCATAGCTGGATGTGACTGGGCAATTACTCTCAACCGCTGGGACGCGGTGGCGTTCAGTCTGCGGTAGGCGGTGGCGGCCCGGCTCGGTGGCGGTCGACTCTCAGCCCGCGGGCGCTTTCAGCGCCCGCAGCCTGGGTTGGCGGTTGGTTCGATAAAGGCGCTGGGGAGGGGGGAGGGTCAGCTGTGCCGGCGGGGTCCACGCCCTCACCCGGCCGAAAATCATGTTCGACACGCCAATGTCGGCTCAGACCTCGAGGCGTGCCGCGCATGAAGAGTCTGCTTAACGCGCCACAGCTCGCCGATTTCGGCGGTGGTGTCGTGTTATGCACCGGACCCGCCGCCGCCGAACTTTGGCGTTCTTGTCCCGACACGTGGTAACAAAACGCCAAAGTTCGCGCCGACGCCTTAACTGAAGCCATTTTCTCCCGGTTTCCGGGCGGAAAAGGCATCAGTCGTGTCCTGCACGAGCCGCGATCGCCCGCCAGGCACCTCACCCGCCCGATTCCCAGCGCCGTTTACCGAGCCGCTCGCCAATCAAGGCCGCGGGCGCGCAGCGCCCGCGGGCCGAGAGTCGACAGCCACTGAGCCCGCCGCCACCGCCACCGACCCACCGCCACCGACCCACCGCCACCGACCCACCGCCACCGCCAGGGATCCATAATCACGCCGCCCCCAGTGCTAGCCTCCTCTGAGTCGGCCCCTTTAACCAGGTCCCGTGAGGCCAAGAAGGAGCACGTTTGAACGCCACGGTCGTCCTCGACCGCGATGACATGCGCCGCACGCTCGTGCGGATCGCTCACGAGATCGTCGAGAAAAACCCGGACGGAAACGTCGCGCTCGTCGGGATCCAGCGACGTGGCGCCCATCTCGCTCAGCGGCTTCATGCCCTCACCGGCGAGCTGCTGGAGCCGACGGTCCCGCTCGGGTTCGTAGACATTTCCTTCTACCGGGACGATCTCGCGATTCGCCCGAGTTCCCCGATCGTCCACGCCACCCACCTCGACTTCCCGGTCGAGGACCGGACGATCGTGATCGTCGACGACGTCCTCTACACCGGGCGCACGGTCCGCGCGGCGATCGACGAGATCTTCGACTATGGCCGCCCGGCCCGGGTCCAGCTCGCGACGCTCGTCGACCGGGGACATCGAGAGCTGCCGATCAGACCCGACTACGTCGGCAAGAACATCCCCACTTCTCAGGACCAGCGCGTGAACGTGCGGGTCGAGGAGATCGACGGCCGCGACGAGGTCACGATCACCCCGGCCACGGAGCCGCCGAGGCGAGCGGAGGCAGCGTGAACGCCAACGGGGCCCGCATCGGTCGCCACCTGATCTCGATCGACGACCTCGATCGCGCCGGAATCGAGCGGATTCTCGACCGCGCCGAGTCGTTCGTCGAGGTCTCCGGGCGCGAGATCAAGAAGGTGCCGGCGCTCCGGGGACGGACGGTCGTCAACCTCTTCTACGAGGCGAGCACCCGGACGAGCTCGAGCTTCGAGCTCGCGGCGAAGCGGCTCAGCGCCGACGTCGTCAGCATCCGCTCCGTCGGTTCCAGCGTCGACAAGGGCGAGTCGCTGAAAGATACCGTGCAGACGCTGTCGGCCTACGAACCGGCCGCGATCGTGATCCGTTCGCCGTACGCCGGCGCCGCTCAGCTCGTGGCCGGCTGGACGCCCGCCAGCGTGGTCAACGCCGGCGACGGCAAGCACGAGCATCCGACCCAGGCGCTGCTCGACGTCTTCACACTCCGGCGCAGGATGGGCTCGCTCGACGGCGCGAATGTCTGGATCGTTGGTGACGTGCTCCACTCCCGCGTCGCGCGCTCGAACATCCTCGCGTTCACGCGGATGGGCGCGACCGTCACGGTCGCGGGCCCGCCGACGCTGATTCCTCGCGACATCGAAGCGCTCGGCTGCGACGCGCGCGCCACGCTCGACCGTCTCGACGAGGCCGACGTCGTCTATGTCCTGCGGATGCAGCACGAGCGGATGCGCGAATCGTTCGTGCCCTCGCTGCGCGAGTACGCGGCCCGCTACCAGATCAGCCCGAACAGGCTTGGCCGGCGACAGCTGCTGATGCATCCCGGTCCCGTCAACCGGGGCGTCGAGCTCTCCGCGGAAGCGATCGATTCCCCGCAGGCACTGATCGGCGACCAGGTGAAGGCGGGTGTCGCGGTGCGGATGGCGGTCCTCTACGAGCTGCTGGTCGGCTCCCCGATCCTGGCGGCGGTGGCGTGAGCCAGAACCGCCTCTTCGCCCGCGAGCGCCCGCCCGCCGAGGTCCTTATCCAGGGTGCCCACTTGCTCGACCCGCGCGCCGGCATGGACGAGCCCGCGGACATCCTCGTTCGCGAAGGCTCGATCGCTGAGCTGGGCGCGCCCGGCTCGCTGCCACAGCCGCCCGATGGCGAGCTGATCGACGCGAGCGGCAAGCACGCCTTCCCCGGCTTCTTCGACCCGCACGTCCATCTCCGCGTGCCCGGTCAGGAATACAAGGAGGATCTCGGGAGCGCCACGTCGGCCGCCGCCGCCGGGGGCTTCTGCGGCGTGATCGCGATGCCCAACACCGACCCGGTGCTCGACCAGGCCGCGGTCCTGGGCTCGCTGATCGACGCCGCCAAGCGCGAGGCCCGCGTTCCCGTCGGGGCGCTCGCCTCGATCACCCGCGGACTCGAGGGACGGGAGCTGACCGAGATGGCGGAGCTCCGCGACGCCGGCGCGCTCGGGTTCACCGACGACGGCAAGCCGGTGGTCTCGGCCGGCATGCTGCGCAAGGCGCTCCAGTACCAGCGGCTCTGCGGTGGCGTGGTGGCCCTGCACGAGGAGGATCCCGCGCTCTCCGGCGAGGGCGTGATGCACGAGGGGGCCGTCTCGGCCCGGCTCGGGCTCGCCGGCATCCCGTCCGTATCGGAGTCGACGATGGTCGCCCGCGACGCCGCGCTCGCCCGCTACGAAGACGCGCGCGTGCACTTCCAGCATCTGTCCTGCGTGGAGTCGGTCGTGGCGCTACAGGCCGCCCAGGACGCCGGCGCGAGAGTCAGCGCCGAGGCGACTCCGCACCACCTGACGCTCACCGACGACCTCGTCCGAACGCTCGACAGCCGGTTCAAGATGAACCCGCCGCTGCGCACCGGGCGCGATCGCAAGGCCCTCGTCGACGCGATCAGGTCGGGCCTGATCGATTGCATCGCCACCGACCACGCGCCGCACGCCATCCACGAGAAGGAGGTTCCCTTCGAGCAGGCGGCGATGGGGACCACCGGCCTGGAGACCTCGTTCGCCGCGGTCTACACGGAGCTCGTGATGAGCGGGGAGCTCGACCTGGAGATCGTCGTCGAGCGGATGAGCGCCGGCGCGTCGCTCTACGACCTGCCGACCCCGCTGATCGCCGTCGACGAGCCCGCGAACCTCTGCCTCGTCGACCTCGAGGCGAGCTGGGAGGTCGGCGCCCGCGGCTACGTCAGCCGCTCGTCCAACTGCTGCTTCCACGGCCGCTCCCTGCGCAGCCGCGTCGTGCTCACCCTCGCGGGCGGGGCCGTCGTCTTCCGGGAGCGGATGCTCTCTGAGGCGGGAGCGCTAAGCGCCACATGAGCGCGTACGTCCTGCTCGAGGACGGCACCCGGTTCGACGGCGTCGCGTGCGGTGCCGACGGCCACGCGACCGGGGAGATCGTCTTCACGACCTCGATGTCCGGCTATCAGGAGGCGATGACCGATCCGAGCTACGCGGGCCAGCTGATCACCTTCACCTTTCCCCAGATCGGCAACTACGGGGTATCCGAGGAGGCGATGGAATCCGACCGGATCCACGCCGGAGCGGCGATCATGCGCGCCGCCGTGGACCGAGAGGACGCCCCCAGCGCAGAGCGCGGCTGGCTCTCGTGGCTGGCCGACTGCGGCATCCCGGCGATCACCGAGCTCGACACCCGCGCGCTCGTCCGCCACATCCGCGATCAGGGGGCGATGCGCGGCGGACTGTTCCCAGCCGCCGTTTCCGAGCAACAGGCCCGCGAGCTGGTCGCCGCCGAGCCGCCGATGACCGGGCGCGACCTGGCGAAACAGGTGACCCCGCCCGAGCCGGTGATCCTCGAAAGCCACGCCGGCCCGCGGATCGCGATGATCGACACCGGCGTCAAGCGCTCGATCATCCGCAACCTGCGCGAGCGCGGCGCGACGGTCGAGCTCCACCCGTGCACCGCGACCGCCGATCAGCTCCTCGACAACGACCCCGACGCGGTGTTCCTGGCCAACGGCCCCGGGGATCCGGCGGCGCTCGATTACGTCGTCGCGACGGTCCGCCGGCTCGTCGGAAAGCGGCCCGTCTACGGGATCTGCCTGGGACACCAGCTGCTCTGCCGGGCGGTCGGCCTCGAGACCTACAAGCTCCCGTTCGGCCACCACGGCGCCAACCACCCGGTCAAGGATTTGACCACGGGCCGCACCGAGATCACCAGCCAGAACCACGGCTTCGCGGTGCTCGGCCCGAACGGCGCCAGGACGATCGACGACGATGAGCCGGTGCGCTGGGAGACGGATTTCGGCGCCGCCGAGCTCACGCACATCAATCTCTACGACCGCACGGTCGAGGGGCTAACGCTCCGCGACGTGCCGGGCGCCACCGTCCAGTACCACCCCGAGGCGGGGCCCGGACCGCACGACTCGCTGTACCTGTTCGACCGATTTTTAGAGGGCGCCCTGCGGGCGCCCCGCGGTGTGGCTTTCGGATAGCCGCGATGCCGCGTAGGGACGACATCCACCGGATTCTGCTGATCGGCTCGGGGCCGATCGTGATCGGTCAGGCCGCCGAGTTCGACTACTCCGGCACCCAGGCGTGCAAGGTGCTGATGGAGGAGGGCTACGAGGTCGTGCTCGTCAACTCCAACCCGGCGACGATCATGACCGACCCCGACGTCGCCACCCGGACGTACATCGAGCCGCTCCTGCCCGGGCCGCTCGCCCAGGTGATCGCGCGCGAGAAGCCAGACGCCGTGCTGCCGACGCTCGGCGGCCAGACCGCCCTGAACCTGGCCAAGGCGCTGCACGAGGACGGGACGCTTCATGCCCACGGGGTCGAGCTGATCGGCGCCGACTACGAGGCGATCGACCGGGCCGAGGACCGCGAGCGGTTCCGGGAGACGATGACCGCCGCCGGCCTGCGGGTGCCCCGCAGCGCGATCGCGCACAGCATCGCCGACGCCGAGGCCGCGGTCGCGGACATCGGACTGCCGCTGATCGTCCGTCCGGCGTTCACGCTCGGCGGCCGCGGCGGTGGGATTGTCCGCGACGAGTCGCAGCTCGCGAGGATCGTCGGCCGCGGGCTGGCCGCCTCGCCGATCGGCCAGGTACTCCTCGAGGAGTCGGTCCTCGGGTGGGGCGAGTTCGAGCTCGAGGTGATGCGCGATCACTCCGACAACGTCGTGATCGTCTGCTCGATCGAGAACCTCGATCCGATGGGCGTGCACACCGGCGACAGCGTCTGCGTGGCGCCGCAGCAGACGCTCACCGACAAGCAGTACCAGAAGCTCCGGGACCAGGCGATCGCGGTGATCCGCGCGGTCGGGGTCGAGACCGGCGGCTCCAACGTCCAGTTCGCGGTGAACCCGAAGACGGACGAGATCGTGGTCATCGAGATGAACCCGCGGGTGTCGCGCTCGAGCGCGCTCGCCAGCAAGGCGACGGGTTTCCCGATCGCCAAGATCGCGGCGCGGCTCGCCGTCGGTTACCTGCTCCAAGAGATTCCCAACGACATCACCCAGGCCACACCGGCGAGCTTCGAGCCCGCGATCGACTACTGCGTCGTCAAATGGCCGCGGTTCGCGTTCGAGAAGTTCCCGGGCGCCGAGCCGGGGCTGACCACCCACATGAAGTCGGTCGGAGAGGTGATGGCGATCGGACGGACGTTCAGGCAGGCGTTCGCCAAGGCGATGCGCTCCCGCGAGCTCGACGTCAGTCCGACCTTCCCCTCCGAGGAGTCAGAGCTGCTGGCGATGGTCGAGCAGCCGGGCGCGGAGCGGTTCGACCATCTGCTCGAGGCGCTCCGCCGCGGCGTCTCGATCGACGAGCTGGGTCGCCGTACGAGCATCGACCCGTGGTTCCTGAACGAGCTGGCCGACCTGGCCGCCGATCCAGACGCGCCGTTCGCGGGCGAGCGGACGTTCAAATCGGTCGACACCTGCGCGGCCGAGTTCCCGGCCAGGACGCCGTACTACTACTCCGGGTGGGAGCGGCCGGGCCCCCGCGGGACCGAGCACGAGGTAACGCGGGGCGACCGAGCGAGCATCGTGATCCTCGGATCGGGACCGAACCGCATCGGACAGGGGATCGAGTTCGACTACTGCTGCGTCCACGCCGCCCACACGGTGCGCGACTCCGGCCGCGACGCCGTGATGATCAACTGCAACCCGGAGACGGTCTCCACCGACTACGACACGTCCGACCGTCTGTACTTCGAACCGCTCACGCTCGAGGACGTGCTCGCGGTCTGCGAGGTGGAACAGGCGGAGGGTGTCGTCGTCCAGTTCGGCGGTCAGACCCCGCTGAAGCTCGCCGCCGGTCTGCATGCGGCCGGGATCAGGATCCTGGGGACGAGCATCGAATCGATCGATCTCGCCGAGGACCGCTCGCGGTTCGGCGAGCTGCTCGGACGCTTGGGGTACCTGGCTCCCCCGTTCGCCACCGCGCGCTCTTCCGAGGAGGCGCTCGAGGCCGCGCCGGGCGTCGGCTTCCCGCTGCTCGTGCGACCGAGCTACGTGCTCGGTGGGCGGGCGATGGAGATCGTCTACAGCCTCGCGGGCCTCAAGGAGTACCTCGATCGCGTCGGGGCGCCACCGGGCCGGACGATCTACCTCGACCGGTTCCTCGAGGACTCGATCGAGCTCGACGTCGACGCCGTTTGTGACGGCACCGATGTCTGGATCGCCGCGATCATGCAGCACGTCGAGGAGGCCGGGATCCACTCCGGGGACTCCGCGTGCGTGCTGCCCCCGCACACCCTCGGCGAGCAAATGCTCGCGCAGGTCAAGGCCCAGACCGAGGGGATCGCACTTGCGCTGGGCGTGGTCGGTCTGATCAACGTCCAGTTCGCGATCCACGGCGACGAGCGGCTGCACGTGATCGAGGCGAACCCGCGCGCGTCGCGGACGGTGCCGTTCGTCTCCAAGGCGATCGGATTGCCGGTGGCGAAGCTCGCCTGCCGGATCATGCTCGGGGAGCGGATCGCCGATTTGGATCTGCCTGGGGAGACCACCAACGGCCATGTCTGCGTCAAGGAGGTCGTGCTGCCATTCGATCGCTTCGCCGGCGCGGACTCGCTCCTCGGGCCCGAGATGCGCTCGACCGGGGAGGTCATGGGCATCGCTCGTGACTTCCCGACGGCCTTTGCCAAGGCGCAGGCGGCGGCCGGGGCGGGGCTGCCGAGCTCCGGCACCGCGTTCATCACCGTTGCCGATGGCGACAAGGCTGCCGCGACAGGTGTCGCGACGGTGCTCCACGATCTTGGCTTCAAGATCATCGCCACCCGGGGCACGGCCCAGGCGATCCGCAAGATGGGGATCCCCGCGGAGCCGATCAACAAGATCGGCGAGGGCTCGCCCCACGTGGTCGACTGGATCGAGCGCGGCGAGGTCGATCTCGTGGTCAACACGCCGATCGGCACCGGCGCGCGCGCCGACGGTTACGAGATCCGCACCGCCGCGGTCGCGCGGGGGATCCCCTGCATCACGACGATGGCCGGCGGGATGGCGGCGGCTCGGGCGATCGCGGCCGAGCGTCGTGGCGACGGCCCCGGAGGCCCGGAGGTGATCTCGCTCCAGGAGCTCCACGGCAGGCGGCTCAGCGGGGTTTCGTGAGCGAGCGCGTCACGGCCCCGTTCGGGCGCCGCGCGGCGCCCGTCACCGCGCGCGAGGAGCACGGCGCCTACGTCGTGCTCCGGTGCGCCGACCCCAACGGTCCGAGGCCGCAGGCCGGGCAGTTCTACATGCTGACCGCCGCCAGTCGATGGGGAGGAGGAGAGGCCGAGCGGCCATTTCTCCCGCGAGCGTTCAGCGTCCTGCGAGCCCCGGCCGGCACCAGCGAGCTCCAGTTCCTGATCGAGGACGTCGGGCCGGGCACCAAGCGCCTGTGCGAGCTCGGCCCAGGGGACGATCTGCTGATCGTCGGCCCGCTGGGATCGGGGTTCGCGCGGCCGCGCGAGGGGCGGCGGCCGTTGCTGGTCGGAGGCGGAGTGGGGATCGCGCCGCTGGCGATCCTCCAGGATGAGCTCCGGGCTCCGTCGCCGACGATGCTCGGGTTCCGCGACGCGGCTCGCGCGGCGGGGGCGGTGCTCCTCCGCGAGGCCGCGTTGGCGACCGACGACGGCAGCGTCGGCCACCACGGCCTCGTGACCGAGTTGCTCGCCGAGGCGCTCGACGACGAGTCCGAGGTCGAGGTCTACGCGTGCGGTCCCCCGGGGATGCTCGAGTCGGTCCGGGCGCTGTGCGCGGAGCGGGCCGTCCCGGCGCAGCTGGCGATGGAGTCGGGGATGGCGTGCGGGTTCGGGGCGTGTTTCGGCTGTGTGGTTCCCACCCACGGGGGCTACCTGCGCCTGTGCGTCGATGGTCCGGTTCTCGACGCCGAGATCCTCGAGAGCGCCGCGGTGGCGGGAGCGGGACATTGACGATCAATTTCTGCGGGATCGAGCTGGCGCACCCCGTGATCAACGGGTCGGGGACATTCGACGCGATCGCCGCCGAGCGCGTGTTCGGCGAGCAGCTGATCGAGCGCTTCCCGTTCGCCGCGTTCGTGTCGAAGACCGTGACGCGCGAGCCCCGCGAGGGCAATCCACCGCCTCGCCTGTGGGAGATCTCGGGCGGGATGATGAACTCGATCGGCCTGCCCAACAAGGGCCTGCGGGGGTACCTGGCCGAAGACCTCCCTAAGCTCGCGAGGCTGCCGGTTCCGCTGATCGTCAACGTGATGGGGTTCAGTCGCGAGGAGGTCGCCGAACTGGTGGGCGCGTTCGCCGAGCGCGACGAGGTCGCGGCGCTTGAGCTGAACGTCTCGTGCCCGAACGTGGAGACGGGGATGGTGATGGGCGCCGACCCGCGCGAGCTGACCTCGTTGCTGGAGCGCGTTCGGCCGATCACCGATAAGCCCCTGATCGTCAAGCTGACGCCGAACGCCTCGGACGTGGCCGCCGTGGCTCGCGCCGCGGAGCAGGCCGGCGCGAGCGCGCTGTCGCTGATCAACACGATCCGCGGCATGGCGCTGCACCCCCGGACGGGCGAGCCGTGGCTCGGCGGCGTCACCGGTGGCCTATCGGGTCCGGCTGTCCGCGCCGTCGCACTCGCGCAGGTGAGCGCGGTGGCGACCGCGGTCTCGATCCCGGTGGTCGGGATGGGAGGAGTCCAGAGCGGTCGCGACGCCCGCGATCTGATGCGCGTCGGCGCAGACATTGTGGCCGTCGGAACCGAAAGCTTCCGCGACCCGGCCGCCGGGGCTCGAATCGCCGCCGAGTTGCACGAACTGCATGCAGATATTGAGAATTCACATGCTGGGAACACCGACTCGCCCGAAACGGCGGGCTTTCGTGCGGCTGGGCGCTAGCAGCTCGCAAAACCCCCTGCAAACGCTCGTTATTCCCCGAACCATGCTCGACACGACTCGACCTCAAGCTGAGGTCGAGTCGAATTGCGCGGATTGGCCTTGATCGGGAGGCCGCAAGATGTATAGTCGCCGCCCATGCCGCCGGTCAGCGAAACGCCCACGAAGTTCGTCGCGGCGCCGGAACGATCTCTCGTGCAACGCATGGAGGCGCTCCAGCGAGCGAACGACATCCGCAGTCGCCGGGCGCAACTGAAGCGCGATCTCAAGGCTGGCCGCCAGCCGATCCACGAGTTGCTGCTCGCGCCGCCGGACTATCTGGAGACCGCCAAGGTCTTCGACCTCTTGCTCGCCGTCCCCAAGTACGGTCGAGTGAAGGTCAACAAGATCCTGTCGCAGTGCAGGATCTCGCCGAGCAAGACGATCGGCGGTCTCTCCGAGCGCCAGCGTGGCGAGCTGGTCGCGCTCATGCGCCGGCGCTGAACCTAGCGTCGGCGCCGTCCGGTGGCGAGCGGGTCAAACGTCTTTGTCATCACTGGACCCTCCGGGGTGGGAAAGGGCACGCTGATCCGCGGGCTGATGGAACGGATCCCCGAGCTCGCGCTGTCGGTGTCGGCGACGACCCGGCCCCCGCGGCCCGGTGAGCGCGACGGGCTCGACTACCACTTCCTGACCCCGGCGGAGTTCGACCGTCGCGTCGGCGACGGCGGTTTCGTCGAGCACGCGACCTACTCGGGCAACCGCTACGGGACGCTCTGCTCCGAACTCGAGCGGTTCCTGGCCGCGGGGGTTCCCGTCGTGCTCGAGATCGAGCTCCAGGGTGCGCGCCAGGTCCGCGAGGCGATGCCCGGCGCGACCGCGGTGTTCATCGCCCCGCCGTCGCTGGACGCGCTGCGCGCACGCCTTGTGGGACGGGGGACCGACAGCCCGGACCAGGTCGATGAGCGACTCCGCACGGCCGAGGGCGAGCTCGCCGCGCAGCCGGAGTTCACGCACGTAGTCGTCAACGATCGACTCGAGGACGCCACCGACCAGCTGGCGGCGATCGTGCAGCGCGCTCTCGGTGGCGGCACGCCGCCCCAGGACCGCTAACCTAAGCGAACCCTGAAGAAACGGACTCCCATTCATGATCTCCCCCAGAATTGACAAGCTGCTCGAGCACGTCGACTCCGACTACGCGAGCGTGATCGTCGCCGCCAAGCGCGCGCGGCAGATCAACTCCTACTACCACAACCTCGGCGAGGGCACGTTCGACGAGTTTCCGCCGCCGATGGTCGAGACTCGCTCGAAGAACTATCTGACGATCGCGCTCGAGGAAGTCGCGCAGGGCAAGCTGAAGTACCACTATCGGTAGCCCCTCATGGCCCGGTTGCTCCTCGGGGTGAGCGGCGGGATCGCGGCCTACAAGGCGCTCGAGACGGCGCGGCTGGCGATCAAGGCCGGTCACGCCGTGCGAGTGATCCAGACTCCGATGAGCGAGCGCTTCGTCGGGCGGGCGTCGTTTGAGGGAATCACCGGCGCTCCCGTGTTGATCGGCGAATTCGAGCCCGATGCGGCGCGGGGCTCCTACCCCGGTGAGCCCGTCCCCGAGCGGGCGCCGATCAGTCACCTGGCCCTGGTCGAGCGCGCGGATCTGTATCTGATCGCCCCGGCGAGCGCGAACACGATCGCCAAGCTGGCCGCCGGGCAGGCCGACAACCTTCTGACCGCCGCGGCCCTTGCCGCGGCGTGTCCCGTCGCCGTGGCACCGGCGATGAACAACCGGATGTATCTACATGCGGCGACGCAGGCCAACCTCGAGCGGCTCGCTGCCCGTGGCGTCACGATCGTCGCTCCGGGCGAGGGCGAGCTCGCCTCGTTCGGAGAGCACGGGATCGGGCGGCTCGCCGAACCCCTCGAGCTGCTGGCGGCGGTCGAGGCGCTGCTGACCGCACCCACATGGGCTGGCCTGCGTGTGCTGGTGACGGCGGGAGGGACCCGGGAACCGATCGACAGCGTGCGATACATCGGCAATCGCTCCTCGGGCCGGATGGGATACGCGCTCGCCGGCGAAGCGGCGCGACGCGGTGCCCAGGTGACGGCGATCGCCGCCAACGTCGCCGTCGAGCCGCCGCCGGGAGTTCAGGTGATCGGAGTCCGGACCGCGGGCGAGCTCGGCGACGTATGTGAACAGAGGTTCGATGAGTGCGATGTGCTGCTGATGGCCGCAGCCGTGGCGGACTTCCGTCCGGCCGCTCCGGCGGAGAGCAAACTCAAGAAGGCCGCCGGGGTGCCGACGATCGAGCTCGAGCCGACGGCCGACGTGCTCAGCGCCCTTGCCGCGCGGCGACGCAGCGACCAGGTCCTGGTCGGTTTCGCGGCCGAGCACGGCCACGACGCGATCTCCTACGGTCGCGAAAAGCTCGAACGTAAGGGCCTCGACATGATCGTCGTCAACGACATTTCGTCGGGAGTCGGATTCGATACGCCTGACAATGAGGTGACGGTCCTATCGAGAGACGGATCCGAGCGGCTCGTTTCACGCACGAGCAAGAAACAGGTCGCCCAAGTCGTCTTAGACGAAGTAGAACGTCTGAGAAGATTCAGAGAGGAGGAAGGTGGAACCGCCAGAGCAAGCGCCCACAGCGCCGCACGAATCTGACGCGCTCGCCGCGATCGCGCGGCGCATAGCGGCGAATATCGCGCGCGCGGTGCAGGTCCGCCCCGAGACGCTGGAGCACCTGATCGTCGTCATGCTCGCCGAGGGCCACCTACTGGTGGAGGACTATCCGGGCGTTGGCAAGACCGCGCTCGCCCGCGCGCTCGCCCGCTCGATCGACTGCCAGTACGCCCGCGTGCAGTGCACGTCGGACCTGCTACCGGCAGACGTCGTGGGCACCAACGTCTACGACCAGCGGGAGCAGCGGTTCGAATTCCGGCCCGGCCCGGTGTTCGCCAACATCGTGCTGGTAGACGAGATCAACCGCGCCTCGCCCAAGACGCAGTCGGGCCTGCTCGAGTGCATGCAGGAGCGCTGCGTCACGGTCGATGTCCACACGCATGAGCTGGCGCGACCCTTCCTCGTGCTCGCGACGCAGAACCCGATCGAGTACGAGGGCACCTACCCCTTGCCCGAGGCGCAGGTCGACCGCTTCATGGCTCGGATCTCCCTCGGTTACCCCGACCGCGCGGCCGAGGCGGGGATGCTGGCCGACCACGAGAGCGGCGACCGGGTGCTGACGCTGACGGCTGTCGCCACCGCCGCCGAGGTGCTCGCGGCGCAGGACGCTGCGGCTCGCGTGCAGGCGTCCGACGCGCTGCGCGACTACGTGGTCAGGCTTCTGTGGCGAACCCGCGAGGATCCGCGCGTCGAGCTCGGGGCGAGCCCGAGAGCGGGGCTGATGCTGCTCCGAGCGGCCAAGGCCCAGGCGATGATGGCCGGACGCGATCATGCGCTTCCCGACGACGTCCAGGCGCTGGCCGTCCCGGTGCTCGCGCACCGGCTGCTGCTCGCGCCAGAGTGCCCGCGGAACGCCGCGGGCGACGTGATTGTCGACGCGCTCTCGTCCGTCCGAGCGCTGTGAGGGAGCCGGGCGGGCCGTGAAACGGGCGATCGGTGTGGCGCTCGCCGGCGTGGTGCTCACCCTCGTCGCGCTGACATTTGACGCCGCGCCGCTGTTCGTCCCGGGCGTCGCCTTCGTGGTGATCGGCTTGGGCGCTCCCGCTTGGGTATGGCTGGCCGCTCGGCCGGCGACTCTGACACGCAAATTGCAGGTCGACCGCGTCATCGAGATGGAGCCGCTCGAGGCGATGATCGAAGTGCGGCGGGGATGGCTCGGTCTTCCGGGCGCGGAGCTACGCGATCCGCTCGCGTCCAATCCCGTCGTGCTCAAGATGCCGATGTCGGTGATCCATGGAGGCCGGGTCGCGGACGTTCGGATCGTCACGCGCTTCACGCGCCGTGGCCTGCGGCGACTCGAGCCCCCGTCGCTCGTCGTCCAGGACCCGCTCGAGCTGGCGCACCTCGCCAAGATCGCCGACGGGCCTCCGCAGGAGCTGCTCGTGCTCCCGCACACGGAGCGGGTCCGATGGGGGGCGGGGGGTCGCGGGCGGCCCCCACAGCGCAGCGAGGGCCGCTCGCTCGCCGAGCCGATGGCGGCGATCGACGTCGACGGCCTGCGGCCCTACCGTCCCGGGACCCCCGCCTCGCGGATTCACTGGCCGGCGCTCGCCCGCGGCGCCGGGCTGCTCGAACGGCGGCTCCTCGCCGATCGCGACACGCGCCCCCTGGTCGTGCTCGATGCGCGGGGCCGACCTCGGGAGGATCAGCTCGACGCCGCCGTGCGAGCGGCCGCCTCCCTGACGCTCGAGCTGGCCCGGCTCGGAGGCTGCCGGCTACTGCTCCCCGGCGAGCGCCGCGCGCTCGGCGTGGAGCCCGATCTGGGGAGCTGGCCGACAGCTCACGCCCGGCTCGCGCTCGTCGAGGGCGGCCCCGAGACACGGCCACCGCTGCTCGAGGCCGCGGCGCGCCTCGGGCCCGTCTTCTACGTCGCCGTGCAACCGCTGGACAGGCTCCCGGCCGCTCTCGCGGCCCCCGGTACGGGCACGCTCGTGGTCGTGCTCCCCAAGGATCTGGAGACGCTTCCGCCGGGCCGCCCTAGCTTCGAGGTGACCGGTTGCCAGGGCTTCACCATGGGGTCGCGCGCCCGCTCGCAGGAGGAGACCGCGGCGTGAGCGCCGGCTCGGACGTCGCCGTCCTGGTCCCGGCCGGCACCGCCCGGGGCCAGGGAAGGCGCGCCGTCTCGGTCGCGGACGACCGCCCGGTGGTTCGGCTCGTCGCCTTCGCCGCGCTCGGACTGTACGGGACGCTTCGCTGGGCGACGCTGGTGAGCCCTGCCCCGGTGTGGCGGTTGCTCGGTCTCCTGGGGTTGGCGCTGGTGCTGGTCGGCGCAGGAACTGCGATCGGGGGACGCAGCCGGCTGGCTGTCGGCGTGCTCGCGGTCGTTTCGTTGCTGGCCGCGTTCGCCCTCGCCGGAGTGCCGTTCGCGTGGGTCAGGCATTTCCGGATCGCCGTGACCGCGGACGGAATCAGCGAGGGCCTGTCCGGCCTGCCCCGGGTCCTCTTGCCCTACCTCGGGATCAATCAATGGATCCGGACGGTGATGGTCCTGGGCGCCGGCGTGCTGCTGCTCGATGCCGCGCTGATCGTCGCGCTCGCCCCGGGCCGGCTCGGGGATGGCCGCCGCGCCGCTGCCGCGATAGCCCTGATCGCACTCGCCGTCGTCCCCTCCACGCTGGTGCGCCCCGAGCTTCCCTACCTCCAGGGCCTGGTGTTGTTTCTGCTCGTGGCGGCGTTCATGTGGGGCGACCGGATCCGCCAGGGCGACCTCGTCACGGCGACCGTACTCGCGCTGCTCGCGGGAGCGGCCGCGATGATCGCGGCGCCCAGGCTCGACAGCCACACGCCATGGCTGAACTATCAGGCGCTCGCCGGAAACCTCGCCCCGGCTCACCCGGAGTCCTTCGACTGGACACAGCGCTACGGGCCGCTGCACTGGCCGCAGAACGGCAAGGAAGTGCTCGACGTCCAGGCCTCTCACCCCGACTATTGGAAGGCCGAAGACCTCGACGTATTCGATGGCAGGGGCTGGGTCGCACAGAGCGTCCAGGCGCCGGACGCAGAGGGCACCATCCCCCCGGCCAACCTCCAGCGCTGGACGCAGACCCTTCACGTGACGATCCGCGGGATGAACACCACGAATCTGATCGCGGCCGGCGTGGCCGAAGAGCCGACCCACGTCAACAGCCTGGTTTCGGGCCTCAGCGAGGGGACGTGGATCGACCCGACGGGGTTGGGCCCGGGTGACAGCTACGACGTCAGCGCCTACGACCCGCACCCGAGCGCGTTGCAGCTGGCCGCGGCCGGCACGAACTACCCGGCGGCGCTGCTGCCCGACTACCTGTCGTTGGTGGTCCCGTCGGACTCCTCGACGTCGGGCGGAAGCGGGGCCCTGCCGGTCGTGCCGTCCTATCAGCAGGTGTTCTTCGCGCCGTTCGGGACGCGGATCTCGGTCGCCTACAGCCCAAGCACGCCCAATCCCGCGATCGCGCTCGCCGCCTCGCCTTACGCCCGCGCCTATGTGCTGGCCCGCCGCCTGGAGCGTCACGCCGCGACGCCCTACGCCTATGCGATCGCCATCAAGCGCTATCTCGACTCGGGCGCGTACGCGTACGACCAGAATGTGCGGTCCAGCCGCTATCCGCTCGAGACGTTCCTGTTCGCGACCAAGCACGGCTACTGCCAGCAGTTCGCCGGCTCGATGGCCCTGCTGCTGCGGATGGGCGGTATCCCGGCGAGGGTCGCCACGGGGTTCACCACGGGCCAGTACAACGGCGCGACGAAGAGCTACGTGGTCGCCGACACCGACGCCCACGCCTGGGTCGAGGCATGGTTCCCGAGCTACGGCTGGGTCCGGTTCGACCCGACGCCCGCCATCGCGCCTGCTCTGGGAGGCCACATTCCGCTCTCCGTGGTTCAGGGCTCGACGAAGGGCTCGGGGAAGACTCCGACCGCCCACGGCCTCAAGGGCGCAGCGGGCCGCGTGCCGTCCGCGGCGCATCCTCACGGCGGCGGCACTCCGGTGGCAGCGTGGATCGCGCTCGCGGCCGTGCTCGTGCTGCTGGTTCTGGCGCTGCGGGTAACGGTCCGGCTCCGCGATCCGACGAACGATGAGCTGCTGGCCGAGCTCGAGCAGGCATTTGCCCGCTCGGGGCGCCGGATGCCGACCGGGACCACGCTGGCGGCGCTTGAGCAGCGGTTCAGCGGGTCGCCGGACGCGCAGGCGTACGTGCGCACGATCCGGCTCTCGCGCTTCGCGGGCGGAGCCGGGCTCCCGTCCGGAGGGCAGCGGCGGGCGGTTCGAACCCAGCTCCGACCCGGGCTGGGCTTGATCGGAAGAGTGCGGGCCCTGTGGGCGCTGCCGCCCCGCTTCCGCCTCCGGCGGCCTGGTTCGGGCCGCCCGCAGGGGGGCTTACACTCCATCTGATGGACGACTTGTACGACCTCTTCCGACGCGGCATGGAGCTGCTCGAGGCCGGCCACAACCATCAGGCGACGATCCCGCTCTCTCGCGCGCGTGACCTCGCGCCCGACAAGACCTCGATCCGCGAGGCGCTTGGGCGTGCTCTGTTTCACACCCAGCGCTACGAACAGGCGGCTGCGGAGTTCGAGGCCGTCATCGAGCGGGCGCCGACCAACGACTACGCGCTGTTCTGCCTCGGCCGCTCGCTGCAGATGCTGGGGCGTCACGCCGAGGCCCGCAAGCCGTTGGCGCTGGCGGCGTGCCTGCAGCCCGGCCGGCGGGATTATCGGGTCTATCGCGACAGGGCCAGAGCCGCCGCCGCAAGGTCATAGAGCGTCGGAGGGGTGCACACCCCGTCGAACGGTGGCATGCACCTACTCGTACATCCTGGTGCTACCCTGAAAACTACAGCTTTCGCGCCGGGGCGATTCCCGGTGTAGTACCGGAAGTGGGCGCTCGCCCGCTTTTTTTATGACGAGACGGAGGAGACAGTGAGTGCACTTCATGCGGAGATCGAGGGTCGGCTGGCAAAAGCCGAGCCTGAGGTCGAGGTGCTCCTCGTTGAGGTCGTCTCAGGCTCCACGCTGCGCCTGTTCATCGACCATCCGGATGGCGTGTCGCTGGCTCTGTGTGAGCGCGTGACCGGGCTGCTCGGCGACTACCGCGAGCGGTATGCGCTCGAGGTTTCCTCGCCCGGCCAGGACCGTCCGCTCACCAAGCCCCAGCACTACACCCGGTTCCTCGGTCGCCACGCTCGCGTGCGCCTGCGCGAGGCCAAGGATGGTCACAAGAGCGTGACCGGGGAGCTCGTGGGCGCCTCCGACGAGGACGTCACGATCGCAGCCGGCGACGGCATCCTGACGATCCCCTACGAGCAGATCGCCCGGTCCAACCTAGTTCCCGGAGACTGAAGCCATGTCACGTGAGATCGTTGAGGCGCTACGGGGCCTCGCAGCTGAGAAGAACATCTCCCTCGAGAAGCTGATGGAGGCGCTCGAGGATGCGCTGCTGTCGGCTTACAAGAAGACGCCGGGCTCGGCGCCGTACGCGAAGGTCGAGATGGATCGCGAGAGCGGCGACTACAAGGTGTGGGAGCTGAAGATCCCGCCGGAGCTGGAGGAGAAGTTGCTGATCGAGGCCACCACCGACCAGCAGCCGACGGTCGACCCGGAGACCGGGGAGATGCGGGAGCCGCCCGAGCCCGAGATCGACCTCGAGAAGCTCAAGGAGTACGAGGATCAGATCGACACCGAGGACGTCACCCCGCACGACTTTGGCCGGATCGCCGCACAGACCGCCAAGCAGGTGATTCTGCAGCGGATCCGCGAGGCCGAGCGCGACATGATGTTCGAGGAGTACCGCGACCGCGTCGGCGAGTTGATCACGGGCATCGTCCAGCAGTCGGACTCTCGTTACACGCTCGTGCAGCTGCGCGAGCGGGTCGAGGCGCTGTTGCCGAAGTCCGAGCAGGTCGACGGCGAGCGCTACGACCACTCGCAGCGCATCAAGGCGGTGATCAAGGATGTCTCGAACTCGACCAAGGGTCCGAGCATCATCGTCTCCCGCCGCGACCCCGAGCTGATCAAGTCCCTGTTCGAGCTCGAGGTGCCCGAGATCGCCGACGGCCTCGTCGAGATCACGGGCGTGGCCCGGGAGCCCGGCTACCGGTCGAAGATCGCGGTCGTCTCGCACGTGGACGGCGTCGATCCGGTCGGGGCGTGCGTCGGGCCGCGCGGCTCCCGCGTGCGCATGGTCGTCTCGGAGCTCAGAGGCGAGAAGATCGACATCATCCCTTACAACGACGAGCCGGCCAGGTTCGTGGCGAAGGCTCTTTCGCCTGCTCGCGTGAGGGAAGTCCTGGTGGATGACGCGGGGAAGCAAGCTACCGTCATCGTGCCCGATGACCAGCTCTCGCTGGCGATCGGTCGCGAGGGCCAGAACGCGCGTCTCGCGGCCCGGCTCACCGGCTGGCGGATCGACATCCGCTCGGAGACCGAGTTCGCCGCCGAGGAGGCCGAGCACGGCTACGAAGAGGAAGAGGCCCAGGGGCGCTGCGCCGCGATCCTCTCGAACGGACGGCGCTGTCCCAACGCGGCACTGCCGGGCTCTCGATACTGCGGCATCGAGGCCCACCAGGCGCTGGCGAACAAGGACACCGATCAGGTTGACGCCGGTCCCGCTCCGACGGGCGACAACGGGTCCGCGCCTCCCACCGCGCACGACGCGGATCCGGACGCCGAGCCCCCGGACGCCGATGCCGCCGCCGAGAACACGGCCTCCTAGTCGACGTAAACTGGGACTGCGATGAACAAGCGCGTCCACGAGATCGCCAAAGAACGAGGACTTCCGGCCAAGGAGGTCCTCGCGAAGCTGAAGGCCGCCGGCATCGAGGTCAAGGCGGCATCCTCGAGTGTCGACGAGGCGCTGGCGCTGCGGGCGCTCGGGAATGGAGAGGCGACCGCGCCCGAGCAGGCTCCGGCGGCCACCGCCACCTCGACCAAGCCCGTGGCCGACGGGTCGGATACCGCGGCGCCGGCAGACGGATCCGACAAGCGCGAGCGAACCGACGGTGCCGGTCCAGCTGAGCCGGCGGGACCGCCCCCGTCCGAGTCAAGCCCCGGGCCCACGGGCGAGGCTGGAGGCCGAGCGCCCGGTCGGCGCGAGCGCCCGACGCGCGACTCCCTCCAGGGCGAGCGTGCGCCCGGCAGCGCCGGGGGGCGCCGCCGCGTCGTGATCGACTCACAGGCTTCGCGCCGCGCGCCCGGAGGCGCGCCGGCGCAATCGAACCAGCCGCCCAGACGCCAGCGCCGTGGTCGCCGTCGCCGCGGCGTCTACGACGAGGAGGCCGAGGCGCGTCCATCGCGCACGGCGCTCGCCGAGCCCGACGCGGTCCAGATCAACTCGGGCTCGACCGTCAAGGACGTCGCCGAATACCTGGGCGTGCCCGTCCCCGAGGTCATGAAGAAGCTGATGGAGCTCGGGGAGCTCAAGACGCTCACCCAAACGCTCTCGGACGAGGCGATTCAGGTGCTCGCCGCCGAGCTCGGCAAGGACGTCCAGATCGTGCACTCCGAGGACGAGACGATCGTCGAGCCCGAGTACGACGACAGCGAGGAGCAGCTCGCAGCGCGCCCACCGGTCGTGACGATCATGGGCCACGTAGACCACGGCAAGACGTCATTGCTCGACGCCATCCGCGAGACCGAGGTAGCCGCGGGCGAGGCTGGCGGCATCACCCAGCACATTGGTGCCTACCAGGTCCATCACGGCGACGACGTGATCACGTTCCTGGATACGCCGGGCCACGAGGCGTTCACCGCGATGCGCGCTCGCGGCGCGAAGGTGACCGACATCGCCGTGATCGTGGTCGCGGCCGACGACGGCGTCAAGCCGCAGACGCAGGAGGCGGTCGACCACGCCAAGGAGGCCGAGGTCCCGATCCTGGTCGCCGTCAACAAGATCGACAAGGAGGGCGCCGACCCAACGCGCGTGCGCACCGAGATGAGCGACCTCGGTCTGCAGCCGGTGGAGTGGAGCGGGGACACCGACTTCGTCGACGTCTCCGCAAAGACCAAAGACGGACTCGACAACCTGCTCGACACGATCATCGCGATGGCCGAGCTCGAGGAGCTCCGCGCGAACCCGAACGCGCCCGCGTCCGGAACGGTGATCGAGTCGAAGCTTGACCCAGGCCGCGGGCCGGTGGTGACGATCCTGATCGGACGGGGCACGCTCGAAGTCGGCGACGCGGTCGTCGCCGGCGCGCACTGGGGCCGCGTGCGGGCGATGAACGACTTCTTCGGCACCCGCGTAGCCCAGGCGCTGCCGGGTGAGCCGGTCGAGGTCCTCGGCTTCGACGGCGTACCTCAGGCCGGCGAGCGCGTGCGGGTGGTCGAGCACGAGCGCCGGGCTAGGCAGCTCGCCGGTGAGCGCGCCACGCGGCTGAAGACGGAATCGCTCGCCCGTCGCAGCGGCAAGCGCGTCTCGCTCGAGGACATCTTCAAGGCCGGGCTGCAGGAGCTCAACCTCGTGTTGAAGGCCGACGTCGCCGGCTCGCTCGAGGCGATCGAGGACGAGATCGCCAAGCTCCCCCAGGACGAGGTGTCGGTCGGCGTGATCCGCAGCGCGGTGGGTGCCGTCACCGAGTCCGACGTGATGCTCGCGGCCGCCTCCGACGCGGTCATCCTCGCCTTCAACGTGCGCCCGGTCGGCGATGCCCGCGCGGCCGCCGAACGCGAGGGCGTCGAGATCCGCCACTACTCGGTGATCTACCGCGCGATTGAGGATCTCCGCAGCGCGATGCAAGGCCTGCTCGCGCCGGAGGAGGTCGAGGAGACCCTCGGCTCGGCCGAGGTGCGCCAGCTGTTCCGCGCCTCCCGCGTTGGGACGATCGCCGGCTCGCACGTCACCGAGGGAAGGATCACCCGAGGGTCCAGGGTGCGGCTGATCCGCGACGGGACCGTCGTCTACGACGGCGAGGTGGCCAGCCTGCGGCGCTTCAACGAGGACGTGCGCGAGGTCGCCGCCGGATTCGATTGCGGGATCGTGCTCAGGGACTTCGCGGACATCAAGGAGGGCGACGTGCTCGAGGCCTACGCTACCCGCCAGGTCGAGCGCGAGCTTACGTAAGGGCGATGTCCTCCGAGAGCGGCTATGTGGCCGTGCTCGTGATCCATCTTCACTTTCCCGAGGCCGGAAGCCTCAAGAGCAAGCGGAAGGAACTCTCATCCATCAAGGCGCAACTACACGGACGACTCGGCGTCGCCGTCTCGGAGACCGACCACGCGGACCTGTGGCAGCGGGCGACGCTGACCGCGGCGCTGACCGGCGGCTCGCTGGCGACGCTGTCCTCGGCGGTCGCCAAGGTCGAGCGCTGGCTCGACCGACGTTGCCCGGATGGCGTGCGCGTCGAGCGCGTTTTTGCCTCCGTGGACGATCTCCACGACGTGTTCTCACGATCTGGTGCGGAGGGATAGGATGGCGCCCGGACGCATGCGGCGCGTCGACGAGGCGGTCAGGGCTGTCCTCAGCGACGCCATCGCCAAGGATCTCCAGGATCCACGCGTGGGATTCGTAACAGTCACTGGAGTAAAGACAAGCCCAGACCTACGCCACGCGCGCGTATATGTAAGCGTGCTCGGCGACGACCGCACCCGCGCGGACAGCCTCGAGGGCCTGCGATCGGCGCACGGGTTCCTCCAGGGCGTGATCGCCTCGGAGCTGACGCTCAAGCACACCCCGACGCTGACCTTCGAGTACGACGAATCCGTCGATCGCGGGATGCGGATCACGGAGCTGCTTCACGACATCGACCTCGGAGAGGTCGATGATGGCTGAGAACGGCGACCGGTCGGCCCGCTCGGAGGTGCTCGACGAACTGCGGAGCGCCGAGAAGCTGATCGTCGTCACGCACGAGAACCCGGACGGCGACGCGCTCGGGTCGCTGATCGCGATGCAGGGAATCCTCACCGCGCTCGGCAAGGAATGCGTGATGTTCATCGACGCCGGCGAGTTTCCGCTGCCCCACGAGTACCGCTTCTTCCCGCTCGACGGATTGGTCAGCGCAACGCCCGAGGACCTCGATCAGCGGACGATCGTGTTCCTCGACTGCGGCAGCCTCGACCGCAACCCGGCCGAGGCGTTCCAGCGACCCGGTGCCCACATCCTGAACATCGACCACCACCACGACAACACGCGCTTCGGCACGGTCAACCTCGTCGTCCCGGAGGCTTCCTGCACGGCCGAGATCGTGTGGGATCTGATGCACGGCCTCGAGGTGACGCCCTCGCTGACGACCGCCGAGGCGCTGTATGTGGGCCTCATCACCGACACCGGCCGGTTCATGTACGAGAACACCGGTATCCGGGCGCACCTGATGGCCGCGGAGCTCATCGAGGCCGGGGTCGACGTGCACGGCATCTACCGGTGTGTGTACGAGGACGTGCCCTACGGCAAGCTCGTGCTCCTCGCGCGCGGGCTCGCGAACATCCATCGCTTCGACGACGGGCGGCTGACGGTGACCGCGCTCAGCAGCCAGGACTTCACGGAGTCCGGGGCGGAGGAGAGCTACTCCGAGGGCGTGATCGACTACCTGCGCTCCGTCCAGGGCACGGCGGTCGCGGCGCTCGTGCGCGACCGGATGGGAGACACCGACGGTGGCCGGCCGCGGAAGGTCTCGCTCCGCGCCAGCGACGACCGCGTCGACGTCTCCCGGATCGCGCGAGAGCAGGGGGGCGGAGGCCACCGGCAGGCCGCCGGCTTCAGTACGGCGATGAACTGGGATGAGCTCGTCGCGTTCCTGCGCGAGGAGGTCGCGGAGCAGCTCGCCGCGGTCTAGGCGTGGACGCCTCCGGCGTCATCCTGTACGACAAGCCAGCCGGTGTCACGTCGCACGATGTGGTCGCCGGCGTCCGCCGCCGGCTCGGTCGCGGGGTCAAGGTCGGCCACGCCGGGACGCTCGATCCGTTCGCCACGGGGCTGCTCCTAGTGCTGGTGGGCCGCGCGACCCGGGTCCAGCGCTTCCTGATGGCGCTGCCCAAGGCGTACGACGTGACGGCCCGGTTCGGTGCGGTCTCTACCACCGGCGATCCCGAGGGGGAGATCACCGAGACCGGGGTCGTGCCGACGCGCGATCTGACGCTGCCTACGGGCGTCATCACCCAGCGACCTCCGGCGTACTCCGCGATCAAGCTCGGCGGCCGGCGCGCATACGCGCTCGCGCGCGCCGGGATCGAGGTCGAGCTCCCAGAACGCGAGGTCGAGGTCTACCGCTTCGACGAGCTCGAGCGCCGCGGAGATATCCGCCGGTTCCTGATCGAGTGCTCCTCCGGAACATACGTCCGGACGCTGATCAGCGAGCTCGGTGACGCATACTGCGAGCGGCTGCGCCGGCTTGCGATCGGATCCTTTGAGGTGGCCGACGCCGACCCCGAGCACGTGAGGCCCCTGAACGAGGCGCTTGCCTTCATCGCGGAGGTGCGCCTCGGTCCCGACGACGCGCGCCGCGCGAGCCACGGCGCGGCGATCGCGGGAGCCGCCGCGGGGGTGGTCCGGTTGACCGACGACG
Source organism: uncultured Solirubrobacterales bacterium (assembly GCA_963810015.1). Taxonomy (GTDB): domain Bacteria; phylum Actinomycetota; class Thermoleophilia; order Solirubrobacterales; family Solirubrobacteraceae; genus Palsa-465. The sequence goes on along the minus strand of CAWEMC010000013.1, from coordinate 305,409 downwards.
CGGGATTGATCGCGCTCGCGGAGCCGGCCGGGAACGGGATGCTGAAGCCGGTCGTCGGGCTCCGCGGAGTGGCCTGAACTAGGCTTCGCCGCCGAATGCGGGTCACGGAGCTCATGGACGTCGAGCCACGCCCCCGCCGCGTCGCGGTCGGCGAGTTCGACGGCGTACACCTCGGCCACCGCGAGGTGATCGCGGGCAACGACACGGTGCTCACATTCGAGCCCCACCCACTGCGCGTGGTGCGGCCCGAGGCGGCCCCCAAGCTACTGACCAGCCTCGAGGTGAAGGCCGAGCTGATCGCGGGGCTTGGCGTCGAGGAGCTCGTCGTGATCCGGTTCGACGACACGTTCGCCGCACAGGGCCCGCTGGAGTTCATCGACCATGTGCTCGTCGAGCGGCTCGCCGCCACCCGGGTTTCGGTGGGAGAGAACTTCCGCTTCGGGCACCGGGCCGCGGGCGATCCCGCTTTGCTCGCGGCCGATCCGCGGTTCGAGACGCGAATCGTCCCGCTGGTCGAGGTCGACGGTGAGATCGTCTCCTCGAGCCACATCCGCGGTCTCGTGCTCGCCGGGGAGGTTGAGCTCGCCGCCCGGTTCCTGGGCGCCCCGTTCCAGGTCCGCGGCGAGGTCGTTCTGGGAGACCGCCGGGGCCGCGAGCTGGGGTTTCCCACCGCGAACATGGTCCCTGACGAGGCCCTGGTGTGTCCCGGGCACGGCGTCTACGTGGCCCGCGCCGACGGTTCGTGTGCCGCCGTGAGCGTCGGCGTGCGCCCGACGTTCGGCACCGGGCGGGCCGTGCTGATCGAGACTTACCTGCTGGACCGCGACGTCGACCTCTACGGCCAGGTGCTCAGGGTCGACTTCCTGAGCCGGATCCGCGGCGAGCGCCGGTTCGACACGGTCGAGGCACTCGTCGAGCAGATGCACCGCGATGTCGCGCGCACGCGCGAGCTGTGTGACTAGCGTGCCTCCTGCGAACCTTTGCGCGGCGCTAGCTCTGCTAGCCTCATCGGCCGCATGGCGCTGACCAAGGAACGTAAGCAAGAGCTCGTCGAGCAGTTCGGCGACGGCGCTTCTGACACCGGCAAGGCCGAGGTCCAGATCGCGCTGCTCACCGAGCGGATCAACGGGCTGACCGATCACCTGCGGAACCACCGGAAGGACCACCACTCGCGCCGTGGCCTCCTGATGCTCGTGGGGCGCCGCCGCAGGTTCCTGAAGTACCTGCAGCGAGCCGATCTGGAGCGCTACCGCGCGCTGATCCGCGAGCTCGGCCTCCGCCGGTGAGCACGGCCGAGCAGGCGCAGAGCGTCCTGGAGGCGGGAACCCCGGTCCCTGAGTTCACGTTGCGGCGGGAGGACGGCACGGAATTCACCCGGGCGGATGTCCAGGGAGCGACGACCGTCCTCGTGTTCTATCCGTTCGCGTTCAGCCCGGTCTGCACCGACCAGCTGAACCTCTATCAGGAGATGCTCGACGACTTCGCCTCGCGCGGGGCGACGCTGTACGGCGTGTCCTGCGACGCCTCCTGGTCTCAGACCGCGTTCCGGGAGAAGCTCGGCGTGACGATCGAACAGCTCTCGGACTTCGAGCCCAAGGGCGCGGCCTGTCGTGCCTTCGGCGTCTACCACCCCGGCGGATTCCCGCAGCGCGCGCTGGTCATCATTGGGCCCGACGCGGTCGTCAAGTGGAGCTATCAGGCTCCCTCGCCCGGCGATCTGCCCGGCGCGAACCTGATCTTCGACGGCCTGGGGGCCTGACGGCCCCGCTACGGCCGGACGTGGCGATGGGCGGCCCCCGGCGCCCTGCCGGCGATCTGCGCTCCGCGCCGGTGCCTCCGGCGGGCGCCGACGATCACGTCCGCGGTCCCGTGGACGCCCCGCTCGTCATCGAGTACGCCGACTTCGAATGTCCGTACTGCGCGGCGCTGAGCTTGCGGATCGACGGCCGGCAGCTGCGCAGACTGTTCCGCCACTTCCCCGTGCGCTCGAGTCATCCGCGGGCCTGGGCCGCGGCCTGCGCCGCCGAGGCGGCCGGGCTTCAGGGTCGCTTCTGGGAGATGCACGACTCGCTGTTCGCCGATCAGGGCCGGCTCGAGGACCCTCACCTGTGGGAGCGCGCGCGAGCGCTCGGCCTCGACCTCGAGCGCTTCGACGCCGACCGCCGCAGCGACGACGTCCTGACCCGGGTGAAGCGTGACTTCACCTCCGGCGTGCGCGCCGGGGTGGTGACGACGCCGACGGTGTTCGCCGGCGGTCAGCGCCACGCCGGCCAGATCGACGTCGAGGCGCTGGAGCGCACCGGCGAGTAGGGGCGGTCGCCGGCACCTTGGGTCCGGGCATGGGCTGTGGACTCTCGGCCCGCCGGCGCTTTCAGCGCCCCCGGCTTGGGTCGGGCGCGGCCCGGTAAACGGCGGTGGGGAAGGGGAGGAGGGATCGGGCGCGATCGCGGTCTTTCATGATGCATAACGCGACAACCTCGCCCGGGATGGCGAGCCCTGTCGAGCTATGCATGAAGAGTGTGCTCAATCCGACAGGGCTCGGGATTCGCGTCGGTGTTGTCGTGCTGTGCATCATCCGGAGCTCCTGATCGGACCCCGAAAGCCGCTCTGACTGCCCCCTTCCCCAGTGCCGTTAACCGGGCCGACGGCCCTCGACAGACGATCGAACCGGGCGCGAACGCCGAACCAAGTAAGGCGCGCGAACGCGCGCCCCTAACCCGTCCAATCAGTTACCGAGGCGCTCGGGCGTCCGGCACCCGCCGGCGCCTCCCTCCCGGGCGCCCACGTCCGCGGCGGCAGCGCCTCCGCCGGCGCGAAGCAGGGCAGGTGGAGCGCGAAGATCGACCCGCGTCCGGCGTTCTCGACCGTGCAGCGGCCGCCGTGCCCCTTGGCGATGGCGTCGACGATCGCCAGCCCCAGGCCGACGCCGCCGGCGGTGCGCGTCCGCGCCGCGTCGGCCCGCGCGAAGCGGTCGAAGATCCGGTGCAGGGCCTCGTCGGGCACGCCGGCGCCCTCGTCCTCGACCTCGACCGCGAGTTGCCACGTGCCCTCGCAGCGGGCGCGCAGCTCGATCGCCGCGTGCTCGGGCGTGTACTTCACCGCATTCTCGAGCAGCGCGTCGAGCGCGGTGCGAAGCCGTTCGGGATCGACGCGAAGGCGGCCAGCGGCCAGTGGGCCCAGGCGCCAGGCTCGCGGAGCCACCTCCGACCAGCGCATGAATACGTCCTCAAGGAAGGGCTCGACCTCGATCTCCTCGAGATGCAGAAAGTTCGCCTGATCGGCGGTCGCGAGCACCAGCAGCCGGCTGACGATCGCGTCGATCCGCCCCAGCTCGTCGAGCGCAACGTCGAGTTCCGCGGCGTCGCCGCCGCGCACGGACACGAGCTCGAGATGGCCACGCGCGATCGTGACCGGGGTCCGGAGCTCGTGCGACGCGTCGTGGATGAAGCGCTCCTGGCGTTCGAGCAGCGATCGCCGCTGCTCGGAGCGCTGCTCGGCGATCTGCAGTGCGTCAACCCGCCGCCGCGCGTGCCAGACCATGGCCAGAAACATCGCGGCCATGAGCGGAACCTCGAACAGCTCACCCCAGAGCTGAATGCCACGGAAGGCGTCGAAGCCGATCGACACCGCTGACAGCGTCATGACGACCGCGAGCACGATCAAGGTCGCACCGAGCGGCCATACCCGAAAGCCGTAGAGCACTGTGAGGCTGATCCAGACGAAGTAGAACGGGATCGTCTCCCAGCTCGGCCACGCGAGCATTGCCGCGTAGTTGCACGCCGCGAACGCGACCCATAGCAGCTCTACGCGGTACCGCGATATCAGATTCCGAAGGTCGGCAGGCGGCCGCGCGATCTCCGGAAGCTCACGCAGCGCGATAGCCCGCATTGCGCACCGTCTCGATATGCGCCTCCGGCCCCAACCGCCGCCGCAGCCGCCGGACGCACACGTCAACGACGTTCGATCTAGGATCGAAGTCGTAACCCCAAACCTCTGCGAGCAGACGCTCCCGGCTGACCACCTGTCCGACGTGCTGCATCAGAAAGTGCAGCAGGCGGAACTCACGGTCGGACAGGTCGGCGACCTTGTCGCCGACCTGGGCCTGACGCCGAGCCAGATCGAGCACCAGGCTGCCGACGCGGATCACCGTTCCGTCATCGGCCACGCGCGCGCGGCGCAGTTGGACCCGGGCGCGCGCCAGTAGCTCGTCGAGCGAAAACGGTTTGGCGACGTAATCGACGGCACCGAGTTCGAAGCCCTGCAGCTTGATAGGAAGGTCGCTGCGCGCCGACAGGATCAGCACCGGGAGATCCGGCTTTTCGCGATGGATCTCTCGCAGGGCGTCGAGGCCACTGCGGCCCGGCAGCATCAGGTCGAGGATCACTAGGTCGTACTGACCGGTGAGAGCACGCGCGAGCCCCAGCTCGCCATCGCCGACAACGTCCACGCCAAATCCCTCTGCCTCGAACGCGCGGCCCAGAAATGCCCGGATACGGGCCTCATCCTCGACAACCAATATACGCATGCGCTCTTTCGAGCCCCCACGTTTGCGTCGACACTATAAAAGTTGACCTGTAAATGACCGCTAAATGACATCGCTGTCATTTAGCGCGTCCTCTCGCCCGGAAAGCTATAACACGACCCCACGGCTTGCGCCACCCTCCGGAGCGGGCCCTGGACGCTCTCGCCTTGACGGTCTGGGGACCGATGGGCTATAAGTCCGGGCCGCTGCAAGGCAGGCGGTCCGCGCCGTCGGCGTCGCGGGCTCGGCGCCCCCGGATCGGCAGCAAATAGATGAACGTATTCTCATCGTGACCACCAGTCCTTGGGCGACACAGACGGCTTCGGACAGCGCGCCGTTGACCATCCGAGGCCTGATCGCCTCACACAAGGCGGCTTCACTCGTCATCGCAGCTCTGTGCGCCGGCACGGTCGCAATTTTCGTGCTGATCGCGCTCGGTCCGAAGGGCGGCGCCGTGACCGATAGCACCACGTGCGCGCAGTGGGGCTCGACCAACGTGAACGGACAGGACGCCTACGCGAGGCTGTACGTGAGGGAACACGGGCAGGTCTCACCACGCTGGGGGCCTGCACCGGGGGGCGTAATCAACGCGATCAACGCCGGCTGCTATCAGGCGTTCGGAGAGGACGTCTCAGACACGGCGACCGTCGTGCAGGCGGTCTCGCGCAGCTTCTGAGCGCCAGCACCCGGCTAGAGCGGTTCCGGTGAGCACGCGAACGCGCGACTCGTCATCGATGGCACTTGCCATCCCTTTCGGCTCGAGCCAATGGACAGACGTCGAGGTCGGGCTTCATCTCTCTGGAGATGACCTGCACATGACAGGTTGATGACATCGCCGTCATCTGCGCCGCTACCGCCGCTGCGCGAGGTATAACACCGCGCCGAGAGGACGGAGCGAGGATGAGTGGAGCTGGCAAGAGGATTGTCGGAATCACCATCGCGACGGCAATCGTTTGCGTCGTGATCGGGCTCTATATCGGCCTGTACCTGGTCAACGTCCCCGGCTCGGTGGCCGCTACGCAGACGCCCACTGGGGCGCAGCTGTACCTCGCGACCGTGCCGGCCGCGGCGCTGAGCGATTCGCACCCCACCTGGGTCTCCTATTACGCGGTCGACGCCAACGCGCAGAACTGGCAGCACAAGACGACGTACGTGCTGCCGGCGAACACGCTCGTGCACGTGACGATCTTCAACTACGACAGCGCCTCGGCGCTGCGCAATAACTGGTTCGGCCAGGCCACCGGAACGGTCGGCGGTGTGATGACGCTCAACGGTAAGACGACGCAGGCGATCGTCGCCGCTAACGCCTCGCACGTCTTTTCGATCCCGCAGATCGGGCTGGCGGTGCCGCTCCAGGGCGTATCCGCCACCGCCAAGAACCCCTGCAGCAACGCGCCCTGCAGTCTCTCGAACGATCACACGGTCACCTCATTCACGTTCCGCACGCCCGGCAAGGGCCTGTACCGCTGGCAGTGCTTCGTGCCGTGCGCCGCCGGATACATCTCCGGCTTCGGCGGCCCGATGCAGACCGTCGGCTATATGGACGGCTTCATCAAGGTCGTATGAGCAAGCCGGCGGGAAGCTGAGGATGGACGAGACCAACCACTTCCGCAGGGTTGTGTTGCTGTGGCTGCTCGCCACCGTGATCATGACCCCGATCGTGATCTTCGTCTTCGGCCCGGGCCTTCCGCCCGGTAACGGAACCGTCGAGTCGTCCGGGCAGGTCACCGACAACACGGTGCTGCTGGCCACGGCTACACCGGTGGCGCTCGGGGTCCTCGTCTACCTGGGCTACGTGCTGTGGGCGTTTCGCGAGCGCAGCCCAGAGGTGGTGCTCGATGGGCCGCCGATTCGCGGCAACTCGAGCGTGCAGTTCTGGTGGCTGATCGTCACGACGACGCTCGTGCTGTTCCTGGCCGGCTATGGCACGATCAGACTCTTGGCCGATGGAGCCGGCGGCGGTCAGGGTCCGAACCCGATCGCGATTCCCTCGGTGCCCGCGGGCGGGAAGCGGCTCGTGGTCCAGGTGGTCGCGCAGCAGTGGCAGTTCAACTACCGCTTCCCGGGCTATGGCGGAGTCGAGACCAACCAGCTCGAGCTGCCCGCGAACACGCTGGTGCAGTTCAACGTGACCTCGCTCGACGTGATCCACTCGTTCTGGGCGTATGACCTCGGCGTAAAGGCAGACGCGAATCCGGGCGTCAACAACGTCGCCTACGTGACGACGAAGGGACCGCTCACCTTCTCAGTGCGCTGCGCCGAGCTGTGCGGCGTGTGGCACGGCTACATGTTCGACACAGGCTATGTCGTTTCCAAGGCGCGGTTTGCCGCTTGGATCGCCCAGCAGAGGATCAAGTTCGCGCCGGCGACCAAGCAGCTGCCGCCGTACTCGAAGAGCTACTTCCCAGAGCCACTGAGGAGGGCAGGATGAGCGCGATTGCAGTGCCGGCGACCGCCAGGCCAACCGGCTGGCGAAGGCTGATCGGCTTCAACATGCTGACCGGGATCCTGTTGGGGATCGTGGGGTGGTACCTCGGCCACTGGATCGGCGACCGGTTCACCGGCCAGGGCCTCGCGTACTACTCGGCGCAGTCGGGCGAGAACGACATCGCGATCATGCTCGGCTACTTCCTCGGCGTGGTCGGCTTCCTAGTGGGGTTGGGCTTTGCCAACTATCCGCTCAAGCGGCTGCTCGGGCATCCGCCGTCGCTGGCCGAGAACGAGTCCGAGGCGGACGGGCTCTTCCGGTACTTCACGCTGTCGACCGACCACAAGGTCGTCGCCAAGCAGTACATGGTCGGGATCGGGCTGTTCTTCTTCGTCGCCGGATTGAACGCCATGCTGATCAGGACCGAGCTGCTCCAGCCCAACGTGCACGTGTTCGGCGCCAACCAGTACCTGACGCTGGTCGGCATGCACGGGTCGATGATGATGGGGACCATGACGTCGGGGCTGCTGGGGCCGTTTGCCACATTCCTGGTGCCGTTGATGATCGGCTCGCGGCGGTTGGCGTTCTCGCGAGTCTCGGCGTTCTCGTTCTGGCTGCTGATGGCCGGCGAGGTGATCCTGCTCACGACGATCTTCTTCGGCGGCTTCCAGACCGGCTGGACGGGCTACCAGCCGCTCGGGGCACAGGGCACCGCCGGCTACGACGCATACATCGGCTTCTTCGCGCTGGTCGGCCTGTCGATGACCCTGTTCGGATTCAACCTGGTCGTGACGATCACCACGATGCGCTCGCCGGGTATGACCTGGACGCGGCTGCCGATCTTCGTGTGGGGGGCGTTCACGACGGCGTGGCTGATGGTGCTGGCGGCGCCGATGCTGATCGCCGCCCTGCTGATGGCGGCGTCGGACCGGACCGTGCAGACCGCGTTCTACATTCCCGGGCAGGGCGGCAGCGCTTACCTGTTCCAGAATCTGTTCTGGGTGTTCGGCCACCCGGAGGTGTACATCCTGGCGCTGCCCGGCATGGGGATCGTGCTCGAGTTGATCCCGGTGTTCTCCCGAAAACCCCTGTGGGGCTACCGGCTGGCCGTGGCGGGGCTGCTCGGCATCGCGTTCTTGAGCTTCTTCGTGTGGCAGCACCACCTGTTCGTGTCGGGCATCAACGCCGACCTGCGGCCGTTCTACATGCTCTCCACCGAGGTGATCTCGCTGCCGACGGGGTTCATCTTCCTGTGCGCGATGGGGACGCTGTGGCGCGGGCGAATACGGCTGACCGTGCCGATGCTCTTCTGCTTAGGGTGGATCTTCAACTTCCTGTGGGGCGGAATCTCGGGCGTGTTCAACTCCGACGTCCCCAGCGACATCACCACCCACGGCAGCTTCTTCGTGATGGCGCACTTCCACTACACCATCATGGGTGGCCTGATCTTCGCGTTCTTCGCCGCGATCTATTACTGGGTGCCGAAGATGTACGGCTGGAAGCTCAACGAGCGCCTGGGCAAGATCCACTTCTGGACGCTGTTCATCGCCTTCAACTCGACCTTCGCGCCGCTGTTCGCGCTCGGCTTCATGGGAATGCCACGCCGGGTGGTCACCTACAACCCGGCATGGCAAGGACTGAATATCTGGGTGTCGGTCTCGGCCTACTTCATCGGGCTCTCGATGCTCGTGTTCCTGTTCAACGTCGTGTGGTCGCTGCTGATTAAGCGCGAGCCGGCCAAGGTCAACCCGTGGCACGCCAAGAGCATCGAGTGGGAGCTGCCCACGCCGCTGCCCCTACACGACTTTGATCGGATCCCCGTGTTTGACCACGACCCGTATCCGTATGGCGAGCCGGCGCCGGCGAGGGCGCCGCTGATGGCGCCCGCGGGGGGGAGTGCCTAACTCATGGAAGCCTCCGCTCCCACCGCCGATCACATCGAAGCCGAGCCCCCGGAGTGGCAGCCCCGCGCGATCTGGTTCGGCGGGCGCCTGTTGTGCGGCGCGATCTCCTTCTTCTTCGCCGCGTTCGTGTTCGCCTTCTTCTACCTACAGGCGCTCGACTTGAACCACAACTGGAAGATCGGCCACGTCGTCCCCGACGGGGGCATCGGCATCGCGATCGCGGCCCTCTTCCTGTTCAGCGCGATCATCTACCGGCTGGCGGCGAGGCGTCCGGTCGGCGACACGATGGCGGCGGGGATAATCGCCGTCCTCATGGGGCTCACTGCGGTTGTGCTCCAGTTCATCGAATACATCGTCCTCGACTTCGGCGCCTCCCAGGGCGGCTATGCCGCGGTGTTCTTCGGATGGACGGCGACCTACGCGATCGCGGCGCTGATGGGCCTGTACTGGATCGAGATACAGGTCGCGACCCTGTGGCGCGTGCGGCGGGAAGGCAAGATGCGCGAAACGGAAGTGCCCACGAGTGAGACCACGCTGCTCCTAACCGGCATCGAGGCCTCCTCGTTCTACTGGGCCTACTTCGTCGCGATCGGCGTGCTCGCCTACATCCTCCTGTACCTCGTCGACTGAGCATGTCCTGGACGGCCTGGTCGCTCGACCCGTCGCTGCTATACGTGGCGCTGGCCGCGGGGCTGTACGTGGTCGGCAGCCGGGGGCGGGGTCGGCCGCAGCCCCTGCAGGCGCTCGCGTTCTTCGCGAGCCTGCTGACCATTGTCATCGCCCTCAACTCGCCGATCGACTACTACGCCGACCAGCTCTTCTGGGTGCACATGGTGCAGCACGTCCTGCTGCTCACCGTCGCTCCACCGCTGATGCTGCTCGGGAAGCCGTGGCCGAGAATGTGGCGCGCGCTCCCGCTCGAGCCGCGCACGAAGATTGCGCGGACGATCGCCCGTTCGCGCTGGGTGGCGCCCGTCCGCGCGCTCGCGCGGCCGCTCCCGGCCTGGATCCTGTTCAACGTGACGTTCCTCGGCTGGCACATCCCCGCTGCGTATGACGCCACCCTGACATCGGGGGTGATCCACGCGATCGAGCACGCGATGTTCTTCTTCTTCGGCCTTCTGTTCTGGGCCCGCGTGATCGATCCCGGGCCGCTGCGCCCGCGTCTCGTCTGGCCGGCCCGGGTCGCCTATGCGGCCGGCGCGATGATCGTGGGCTGGCTGCTGGCCATCACGCTGGTCATCGTGCCGCACCCGATCTACGGCTACTACGCGGCGCTTCATGTCCGGCCCGGGGGGATCAGCGCGCTGACCGATCAGCAGCTCGCCGCCGGCGTGATGTGGGTCCCCGGGTCGATCGCGTACACGATCACGTTCATCATCGGCTTCTATCGGTGGCTGGAGCCGGACCGCTCGCCTGGCCCAGCCCCGGCGGCGTTCACGACCTGAGGAGGAGACAGACTTGCCGTTGCTTCCCATCGCAGACTTCCTCGCCGGCGCGCTGCTTACGCTGCTGCTGCCCGTTACGCTTCTGGTCGCGCTGGTGTTGTGGTACTGGTGGTACTCGGTACGCGTGCACGACGCCAAGCGGTCCGAACCCGCCACCGAGCCGGCTGCGGCGAATCCCGGGCCCAGCGTCCACGAGACGCTCCCGCCAGAGCCCGGCGAGTAATGAAGGCGGGCGCGGGCACCCTCTGGGCCTCGCGGCCCGCGACGCTGCGACCCGCCAGGATCGCCGCGTCGCTGCTCGTCGTCGTACTGCTGGGCGTGGGCGTGGGATTCGGCGTGCACCGGCTCAGGGCCAGTGCAGCCAAGACACCCGCAATCGCCTCCACGCGCTTCGGCATGCACGGCGAGGCGGCCTGGGCCGCAGGAACACAGCCTGCACCGACGATCGACACCTTGCGCGACCAAACCGGGACCTTGTTCTCACTGGCGTCGCTTCGCGGCCGATCGGTCGCGATCGCGTTCTTCGACTCGCACTGTCACCAGGAATGCCCGCTCGAGGGGCGGGCGCTGGTGGCGGCCGAGCGGGTGCTCCCGCTCGCCGAGCGGCCCGTGCTGGTGGCCGTCAGCGTCAACCCGCTCGACACGCCGGGAAGTGCGTCGAAGGCTGCGAGAGCCTGGGGACTGGCCTCGGTGGCGCCGTGGCATTGGCTGATGGGCACGCGCCAGCAACTGGCGCCCGTGTGGGCGGCATACCACGTCTACGTCTCACCGCACCCGGTGAACGGGGACATCGTCCACACCGAGGCGGTCTATCTGGTCGACCGGCGCGGCTACATGCGGTCGGGCTACATGTATCCGTTCCTTTCGCGCTACGTGACCGGCGACCTGCATACGCTCGCCAGGGGCACGGGATCCTGAGGATGGCGGTCAGCGATTTCGTCGAGGTGCTGCCCGGGCCTGTGCCCGTGCACGTTGGACGCGCGAGCGGAACGTGGCGCGACTACGTGACGCTGACGAAGCCCAGGATCATGTCGCTCTTGGTCCTAACTGCCGTGTGCGCGATGGTGGCGGCGGCTGGTGGCGCGCCCGCGCCCGTGCCGCTGGCTGCGTTGGTCATCGGGGGCGCGTTGGCGTGCGGCGGGGCGAGCGCGCTGAACCACGTGCTCGACCGCGACATCGACAGGTTGATGGGGCCACGCACCGCGTCGCGGCCGGTGGCTGCCGGTCGGATCAGCCCGGCGCGCGCGACCGCATTCGGTCTGGTGCTCTCGGCGCTCGCCTTTGCCGTGCTTACCACGTTCGCAAATCCGCTGGCCGCCGTTCTGTCACTCGGCGGCGGGGCGTTCTACGTCGTCGTCTACACGTGTTGGCTGAAGCGGAGCACGGCCCAGAACATCGTCATCGGCGGCGCCGCCGGCGCGATTCCGCCGCTCGCGGGCTGGGCGGCGGCACACGGCAGTCTCGGACTCGGGGCCGGCTTCCTGTTCCTGATCGTGCTGCTGTGGACGCCGCCACACTTCTGGGCGCTGGCGCTGCTGCTCGTTCGCCACTACGCCGCGGCGGAGGTGCCGATGATGCCGGTGGTGCGCGGGCCGCGGGCCACCGCCCGACTCGTGTTCTGGTACTCGATCGTGCTCGTAGCGGTCACGCTGCTGCCGGCAGCGGTCGGCACGTTCGGGCTCGTGTACCTCGCCGGAGCCGCGATCCTGGGAGGAGTGCTGTCCGTGCTCGCCTGGCGGCTCTGGCGCGAGAGATCGCCTGCGCGCGCCGCCCTGCTGTTCCATTTCTCGCTGTTGTATCTCGCGCTGCTCTTCGTCGCCGTCGCGATCGATGCGGCCGTGCGCTGAATCCGCCGCCCATCGAGATGACGGCCAAATGAGCCGGGCCAGTCAACGCGGCCCTCCCGCGTGGATCTGGTGCTGTACGGATCACAAGAGCGCGGTAGCCATCAGCGCGGGCCCCGCGAACGCGACATGGCCAGATTCAGGATCCCCGTCATTGTCATGGTGTGTCACTTCCCGGCACGGCAGTGGGACACCATGACACAGCGAGTGGTCGGGTAGCACATGCGGATGGGCGGTGCGCGTGTACTGGTGGCCGAGAGCAGCCCCCGCGTCCGGCAGGCGGTCGCGGCGTACCTGCGAGGGGACGGATTCCAGGTCCTGGAGGCGTCCAGCGGCCTCGAGGCCCTGCTCATGCTGCGCCGCGGGACGGTCGACATCGCGCTGGTCGATCCGATGCTTCCCGAGATCGACGGCCTGGAGCTGGTACGCCGCGTGCGGCGCGAGTCGACGGTACCGATCATCATGTTGACCGCCAGCCGGGACGGGGCGGCGCGCATCGCCGAGCTCGATGCGGGCGCCGACGACTACGTGGTCAAACCGCTCTCCATGCCCGAGGTGACCGCCCGCATGCGCGCGCAGCTGCGGCGTGCCCGGGGCTTCGAGACCGAGCAGACGGTCCTGCGCACCGGGGAGCTCAAGCTCCAGCTCGACGCGCGGCGCTGCTCCGCCGGCGGACGTGAGGTGGACCTCACCCGCCGCGAGTTTGACCTGCTTGCCGCGCTGCTGGGCTACCCCGGACGCATCCACACCCGCGAGCAACTGCTGGAGCTCGTCTGGGGCACCGATGCCATCAGCCCCAAGACGGTGGACGTTCATGTGGCTGCGCTTCGGCGCAAGCTCGGCTCCGCGATCACCATCACGACCCTGCGCGGCCTGGGCTATCGGCTCGATCCCTCCGCGTCGCCCGCATGGACGCAGCATCACGCCGGCGGTGGTGTGGGCGAGACCGCCTGACCGCGGCTCGACCTAGCCGCCCCTCGGTCTCGAGTGCCGGCAGCCGCCACTCGATTCAACCTCCTACATCGCTCTTATGCGACTCCGAGGTTCGCCTTGCGCGACGCGGGAAGAGTTCCGAGTACTCCGATAACCCCGAACCGAGAAAGAGAGGTCCAAGAATGCCGACCATCATGATCATCCTGAACGTCGTTCTCATCACGGGCATCGTGCTGGCGATAGTTGGCGTGTGCGCCTGGGGAATCATCTCCGACCGTCCGGTTGCGACATATCTGACAAACCGCGCTGTCGCGCGGGCGCAGCACCGTCCGGCTCTCGACCGCCGTCGTCGCTCCCCCGACCAATCCGGTTATCGCGGGCGGCGCAGACGAGCGATCGACGTCGGCGCGTAGCTCCGGCACGCAGCCTGACGCAGGTCAGGCGACGCCGTTCGAGCACGATCGGGTAGCCGTGCAGCGAAGCGGCTCACCCGACAGCCTCAGAACGTAGGCCGCGGCCGCGGGCGGAAGTCCGTGGTCGTGGTCGTGCGTGGGGCGGGCCCGGTCGTGCGTGGGGCGTGGTCTTAGCCCTGCTGGGTGGCGCGCTCGGCGGTGTCGGCCGAGCGGAATGCCTGCTGCAGGTCGCCGAGCGTCGCCGAGCGGCCCCGCAGGGGCTGAACGCTCGGGTTCGCGCTCAACGCCATGCGCACCAGATCGAACTGCCGTTCCGCGATCTCGGAGTCGAGGCCCTGGAATGCGCTCGCCGCCTGACTGACCCCCTTGACCAGCAAGATGATGTCGAGCGCGCCGACGTCCGGACGGACCGCCCCGGCCTCCTGGGCGCGCTCGACGAGCTCATTGAGCACGTCGATCAGCTCCGTGTACGCCGCGCCGATGTCGGGATTGGCCAGGAACGTGTCCGCGACCGCCTCCGATAGGGCCCGGTCCATCTGCTGGCGCCCCACGATCTTGTCGAGGAACTGGAACAGCGCCTCGCCTGGATCGGCCGCGTCGAGCAGCTCCCGTCCGCTGACGATCGCCTCGTTCATCCGCTCGACGACGATCGCGGCGATCAGATGCTCCTTCGACGGGAAGTTGCGAAACAGCGTGGCGCGCCCGACGCCGGCGCGTTCGGCGATCTCGCCGACGCCGACGTCGAGCCCGCGCTCGCGGAACAGGCTCTCGGCCGCGTCGAGCAGCCGACGGCGATTGCGTTCGGCATCGGCCCGTAGGTGCCTGTCCTCTGATCCCATCGCGTCCATATTGTCCTATGCCGAGGTCCCGGATGACTCCATCGCCAGCTCCGGGTGGGTCGATGGGGGCGCCGCCGGTGTGCCGGACGCGCTCGTGAGATCGAGCTCGACGGCTCGTACGTGGCGCGGCCGCAGCATCGTGGCCAGGATCACGGCACCGGACCCGAGCATGATCGCGGCCGCCACGAACGCGACCTGGTAGCCCGCGACCTTCGCGGCGAACAGCCCGACGTGGGCGTTGAGCGCGCTGGCCGTGCGGCTGGCGGCGAGCGTCGACAGGATCGCCAGGCCGAGCGCGCCGCCCACCTGCTGGGCCGTGTTGAACAGGCCCGAGGCCAGCCCCGCGTCCTCCTCGCGCACGCCGCCGGTGCCGAGCAGCGTGATGGGGACGAACGTCAGGCCCATCCCGATGCTCATCGGCAGCAGCCCCGACAGCAGGTCGCCGACATACGTTCCGTGAACCGGGACGCGGGTCAACCACGCCAGCCCGGCCGCCGCGAGCGTGATCCCGCCGATCGACACGTTACGCACGCCGAAACGGGGGATCAGCTGCTGCGCGAGCCCCGCGCCGACCACGATCCCGCCGGTCACCGGGAGGAACGCGAGCCCGGCGCGCAGCGGGCTGTAGCCGAGGATCTCCTGGACGTACAGCGAGACGAAGAAGAACATCCCGAACATCCCCGAGGCGACCAGCAGCAGGACGGTATCCGCCACCGCCAGCGTCCGCACCCGGAAGATGCTCAGCCGCACCAATGGCGCGACGCTTCGACGTTCGATCGCCACGAACAGCGCCAACAATGCCGCCCCGGCGGCGAGCGTCGCGATCGTGCGCGGCGATCCCCAGCCGTAGGACTGCGCCTTGACGATCCCGAAGACGAGCACGACGAGCCCGCCGGTGACCGCGACCGCGCCGGCGAGGTCGAACCCGCGCTGCTGCCCGACCTGCCGCGACTCCGGGACGAAGCGCAGCGCCAGCGCCAGGGCGATCGCGCCCACCGGCACGTTGACGAAGAAGATCCATGGCCACGAGGCGACGTCGGTCAGGATGCCGCCGAACACGAAGCCGACGGCGCCACCGCCGGCCGCGATCGCGCTCCACACGCCGAGAGCACGGGTGCGCTCGGTGTTGTCGGTGAAGGTGGTGGTGATGATCGACAGCGCGGCGGGGGAGACCAGCGCGGCACCGAGCCCCTGGAGCCCCCGCCCGGCGATCAGCATCGCCGGCGTCCCCGCGAGGCCGTTGAACAGTGATGCCAGCGAGAACAGCGCGATCCCGGCCATGAACAGGCGCTTTCGCCCGAGCAGGTCGGCCGCACGGCCGCCCAGCAGCAGGAAGCCGCCGAAGATCAAGGTGTAGCTGTTGACGACCCACTGCAAACTCGTCGGAGAGAAGTCCAGACCGCGCTGGATCGACGGGAGCGCCACGTTCACGATCGTGGCGTCGAGCACGACCATGAACTGCGCCAGACAGGCGATCACCAGTACGAGCCAACGGTTTGTGGGGGGTGAATCCGTGGTCATTCGCCGCTCCTTTTCCCCGGGGGGTGTGTAAACTGGACTGCGTGGTCCGGTTAAGGTAGCAAATAACCGGACCGTGCGGTCCGCTTACGTGAGCGGAAGGGGTGAATCGGTCGTCGCCATGTGTGGGCCGATGCGGTGGACTCTTGGCCCGCCGGCGCTTTCGAGCGCCCGTGGCCCGGGTTCGCGTCGGCCCGATTAACGGCGCTGGGGAGGGGGAAGGGAGTGGGCGCCATCGCGCCGTCAGACCTGCACAGCACGACAATCCCGGCCTAGATGGCGAGGCCTGTCGAGCTATGCATGAAGAGCATGCGTAATACGACAGGGCTCGGGCCTGGCGCCGGTGTTGACGTGTCATGCAGGTCTCCCGTGACACTCTCGACACAGTCTCGGCACAAACCCGCGCGTTTGGGCAGCTGAGCACGCCGACCACGCGCTCCGGCGACCCGCCGGCGACCCGCCGGCGACCCTCCGGCGACCCGCCGCCGACCCGCCGGCACCCTCACCCACCCTGCTTCCCTGCGCCGTTTACCGAGTCGATCGCCAGCCAAAGCCGTCGGCGCTCTCAGGGTCCGCGGCCCTGGTTCGCGTCGGCCGATAAACGGCGCTGGGGAAGGAGGCGAGCGGGCGCCATCGCGCCCGTCCAAAAAACCTGCACAGCACGACAATCTCGGCCGGAATGGCGAGGCCTGTCGAGCTATGCATAATGCATGAAGAGCATGCGTAATACGACAGGGCTCGGGTCTGGCGCCGGTGTTGTCGTGCTATGCAGGTTTCCCGTGACACTCTCGCCACAAAGTCGCCGGCTTTTCAGGGCGCAGGAGCAGCCCAAACCACGGGCTCAGGCGACCGCAAACAAACCCTCACCCACCCCCTCTCCCTGCGCCGTTCACCGAGCCGACCGCCCGCCACAGCCGCGAGGGCGCACTGCGCCCGCGGGCCGACACTCGACGGCCACCGAGCAAAGACTCGATGCGAACCCAGGCCACACCACAGGGCGCGCCACGCGCGCCCCCTAAAGCAAATGGCGCAGGCGCCTGTTCCGCGCTCCCCCGGCACCCACCGGACCACCCACGCCACACAGGCCACAAACCCCCACCAAACCCCACAAACACCGGGCTCGAACCCCGGCTCAGACGGCCAATCCCGCTACCATCAAAGGTGTTCGGAACAAAAAAGAGAAACGAAGCACTCCGCCGACCGAAGGGCGGAGCAAGAAGGGAATTGAATATGTCTGACGCCGTTACGCGCCTGTCTGTCGAGATCGAGGGCAACGAGATCTCGTTCGAGACCGGCAAGTTGGCCAAGCAGGCCTCCGGCGCCGTAGTCGTCCGCAGTGGCGACACCATGGTTCTTTGTACCGCCACCGCCGGCAACCTCCGGGATGTGGACTTCCTCCCCCTGACGGTTGACGTCGAAGAGCGGATGTATGCCGCCGGGAAGATCCCCGGTTCGTTCTTTAAGCGTGAGGGTCGCGCCGGCGAGAAGGCGACGCTCACGGCCCGTTTGATCGACCGCCCGATCCGCCCGCTGTTCCCCAAGGGATGGCGCTACGAGACCCAACTGGTCGCCCTCCCCGTAAGCGTTGACCACGTCAACCCGTACGACATCCTCGCCATGAACGGCGCCTCCGCGGCGCTGATGGTTTCGCAGATCCCGTTCCCGACTCCGGTCGGCGCGGTCCGGATCGGCAAGATCGACGGGAACTTCGTGGTCAATCCGAGCGAAGAGGACCTCGTCGAGAACACCGACCTCGACCTGATCGTCGCCGGCACCGAGGAGGCAATCCTGATGGTGGAGGCCGGCGCGAACGAGATCCCCGAGGCGGAGATCCTGGACGCGCTCGACATCGCCCACGATGAGATCAAGAAGCTCTGCCAGGTCCAGCGCGAGCTCGCCGAGCAGGCGGGCAAGCCGAAGGTCGAGGTCGAGGTCCCGCAGGCCGATCCGGCGCTGTACGAGGAGATCAAGAACTCGCATGGCGCCGCGCTCGAGGCCGCCACCCAGGTGGAGGACAAGCTCGAGCGCCAGGACGCGACCAAGGCGGTGGAGGAGCAGATCCTCACCCAGTACGCCGGCGATCCCGAGTCCGAGGGCTACGCCGAGCGGCGCGCCGCCGCGCAGCTCGTCTTCGACAAGCTCGAGAAGACGCTGATCCGCGAGCGGATCGCAGTCCAGAAGAAGCGCCCGGACGGACGCAGCGCCGACGAGATCCGACCGATCAGCATCGAGGTCGGCGTCGCGCCGCGCACCCACGGTTCGGCTCTATTCACGCGCGGCCAGACGCAGGCGCTCAGCGTCGTTGCGCTCGGTACCACGCGTGAGGAGATGCGGCTCGACACGCTCGGGCTCGAGACGGCCAAGCGCTACTTCCACCACTACAACTTCCCGCCGTTCTCGGTCGGGGAGGCGGGCTTCATGCGCGGCCCCAAGCGCCGCGATATCGGCCACGGGGCGCTCGCCGAGCGGGCGCTGGTGCCGATGATCCCGAGCCAGGAGGAGTTCCCGTACACGATCCGGGTCGTCTCGGACATCCTCGAGTCGAATGGCTCGTCATCGATGGCCTCGGTGTGCGGATCGACCCTGAGCCTCATGGACGCCGGTGTCCCGATCAAGCGCTCGGTCGCGGGGATCGCGATGGGCCTGATCAAGGAGGGCGACGACTACATCATCCTCACCGACATCGCCGGCGTCGAGGACCACCTTGGCGACATGGACTTCAAGGTGGCCGGTACCGACCGCGGCATCACCGCGCTGCAGATGGACATCAAGATCAGCGGTGTCACGTTCGACATCCTGCGCGATGCGCTGTCGCAGGCCCATGTCGCGCGTAGCTTCATTCTCGGTGAGATGGCCAAGGTGATCGACGCGCCGCGCGCCGAGCTCTCCAAGCACGCCCCGCGGATCTCGACCGTCCAGATCGATCCCGAGAAGATCGGCCTGCTGATCGGCAAGGGTGGCGAGACCATCCGCGCCCTGCAGGAGGAGTACGAGGCCCAGATCGACGTCAACGACGAGGGCCAGGTGCTCGTGTACGCGGCCAACGGCGAGCGTGGAGACGCGCTCGTGGACCGGATCCGCGCGATGACCAAGGAGGTCGAGGTCGGCGACGAATTCAGCGGCAAGGTCGTCAAGACGACCGCGTTCGGCGCGTTCGTCGAGCTCTCGAAGGGCACCGACGGACTCCTGCACATCTCCAACATCGCCCCCGGTCGCCGGATCGCGACCGTGGAGGAGGTCCTCAACAAGGGCGACGACGTGGAC
The DNA here is from genome assembly GCA_963810015.1 of uncultured Solirubrobacterales bacterium. GTDB lineage: Bacteria > Actinomycetota > Thermoleophilia > Solirubrobacterales > Solirubrobacteraceae > Palsa-465. The sequence continues at coordinate 286,296 of CAWEMC010000013.1, read as the reverse complement.
GTCCGCGTGGTCGAGGTCGACCGCGAGCGGGGCCGGATCGGCCTGCGCCTGGCGAGCGATCCTGACGTCGCGGGCAAGACGGTCGAGGAGCTGGCGGCGGTCGGCACCGGCGACAACGGGCCACCGCGGGGCCGGGACCGCGGCGACCGGCGGGATGGTCGCGGTCCGCGTGACCGCGGTCCGCGCGACCGTGACCGCGACCGTGACCGTGACCGCGATCGTGACCGCGATAGTGATCGTGGGCGAGTGCGCGATCGGGATCCCGATCGCCCGCGGTCGTAGTAGTCGCCCCGTGAAGCAAAAGCACAGGCTGACGACGCTCGAGTCTGGCGTCCGGATCGTGACGGAGGCGATGCCCTCCGTCCGGTCCGTGTCGCTCGGGTTGTGGATCGGCACGGGAAGCCGCGACGAGAGCGACGCCGAGGCGGGGCTCTCGCACCTGCTCGAGCACCTGCTGTTCAAGGGCTCCTCGAAGTACTCCTCGCTCGAGATCGATCAGATCTTCGACGGGATGGGCGCCGAGCTGAACGCCGGCACGGGCAAGGAGGCGACCTCGGTCTATGCCCGTGTGATCGATCAGCATCTCGCCGATGCGTTCGACGTGATGGCCGACATGGTCTTCCGGCCGGCGCTGAACGATGTCGATTCAGAGCGCGCCGTGATTCTCGAGGAGATCGCCATGTACGAGGACGATCCGCAGGAGAAGGTGTTCGACGTGCTCGGCCAGGCGGTGTTCGGTGACGATCCTCTCGGTCGCGCGATCATCGGCCGGGCCCCGGTGATCGCCGAGACTCCGGTGTCTGAGATCGCCGGCTTTCACACTGCCCGCTACCGGCCGTCCAACGTGGTCATCGCCGCGGCGGGCGCGATCGACCACGATCAGCTCGTTCAGCTCGCCGCCGAGCGCGTGCCGGACCTCGCCGCGGGCGACGCTCTGGCCCACCCAGAGCCGCCGACGGCGGCGGCCGCGCGGCGGCTGTTCGAGCGGAAGGACACCGAGCAATATCACGTGTGTCTCGGTGGTACGGGGCTTTCGCGACACGACGACCGGCGATTCGCGTTGCGGGTGCTCGACACGATCTTCGGCGGCACATCCTCGTCGCGGCTGTTCCAGGAGGTCCGCGAGCGGCGCGGCCTCGCGTACGCCGTGTACTCGTTCACCAGCGGCTACCAGGACACCGGGCAGGTCGGCCTCTATGTGGGCACTCGCCCCGACAACATCGCCGAGGCGATGGCGGTCGTCGGCGCGGAGCTCAGCCGCATGCGCGAGGAGCCGGCCACGAGCGAAGAGCTGGCGCGCGCCAAGGAGAACCTGAAGGGCCGCGTCGTCCTGTCGCTCGAATCGACGGGGGCGAGGATGAACCGGCTCGGTTCCGAGATCCTCGCCGGCGCGCCGCTGCTCTCGCTCGACGAGGTCGTGGAGGGGATCGAGGCGGTCACGCTCGACGATCTGGCCGCGCTCGTCCACGAGCTGTGGGCGCCGGAGCGCCTGTCGAGCGCGGGCATCGGCCCCGACGAGGGCCAGTACGACGACGCGCTGAACGCGATCACGGCGGCGGGCGTGGTGTGATCCGCGTCGCCGTCGCCGGCGCAGCGGGGCGGATGGGCGCGACGGTGTGCCGCGCCGTCGAGCAGGCGCCGGACATGGAGCTCGCGGCGCGTGCGGACCCCGCGCTCGGCACCTCGGTGGCGGACGCGTTGGAAGCTGGGCCGGACGTGCTCGTCGACTTCACGATCCCGTCGACCGCTGTGGAGAACGCGAAGGAGGCGGTCGGCGCCGGCGTGCACGTGGTGATCGGGACCACGGGCTTCGATCCGCTAGAGCTCCGTGACGCGACCGGCGCGAACATCTTCATCGCCCCCAACTTCGCGATCGGCGCCGTGCTGATGATGCAGTTCGCGGCCCAAGCGGCGCGCCACATGCCCCGTGCCGAGATCATCGAGCTCCATCACGACAGCAAGGTCGACGCCCCCAGCGGCACCGCGGCTCGGACCGCCGCGCTGCTCGCGGCGGCGGCAGGGAACGACCTCGAGATCCCGATCCACTCGGTGCGGCTGCCCGGGCTGGTCGCCCACCAGGAGGTGATCTTCGGCGACGTCGGACAGACGCTGACGATCCGCCACGACTCGACCGATCGCGAGTCGTTCATGCCAGGGGTGCTGCTCGCGATCCGGCGCGTTGGGGACCTGACCGAGCCGCTGACGGTCGGGCTCGAGGCGCTGCTGTCGTAGCACTACAAGGGGGCTCTACCTAGAGAGCCGTCGCGTGGGGCGCTGTGTATCGCCGGTCAGCGCCGTCGCCTGAGCTCGCTGTGCCTCGGGTACGACCACGTTAGGAATGTACCCAGCCGGTTATTAGTCAAAAGTAGGGGTCCCCTGCGTCTACCTAAATGCCGGTGGAGGGCAACCTTTGGGCGCGCTTAATTTGTGTGCATTTGTCCAACCGGCCATGTTTGCGCACCGGCGGGCCCGGTATGTTCTAAGCGCTAACGTGTTTCGGACCCCAGAGGAATTACGGTGGCGTGGAAGCGGAACGTACTGGTTGTCGCAAACGTGACGGCGACGTCGAGTGAGCTCGTCGATGCGCTCGCTGCGCGCGCCGCTCGCGAGCCCATCAGCTGCACGCTCGTCGTTCCCGCCACGACGTTCGGAGGGGGACGGACTGCCGCCGCGGACATGCTCTCGGCGGCGCTGGCGCGGTTTCGCGAGGAGGGTCTAGAGGCAGACGGACAGGTCGGCGCTCCGGACCCGATCGTGGCTGTCACCGATGCCTGGGATCCGAAGCGATACGACGAGATCATCGTCTCCACGCTGCCGAGCAAGGTCTCCAAATGGATGCACGCCGGGCTGCCGGAAAGGATCGAAAAGCTCACCGGGGCGCCCGTATCGCACGTCGTGTCCCAGCCGCCGAAGCCAGCCGTGGCGACCACGCCACCGCCCCAGCACGAAGATCTCGGCGGCGTGATGCGGCCATTCTCGGTGCTCGGCTGGGGCGGTCAGCAGAAGCAGTAGGCGCGAGCCGTACAGCCGCTGCCGATGCGATAATCAGACGCGATGTCCGTGAACCTCGGCTCGATCCTGACCGCGATGGTCACGCCGTTCGACGCCGCTGGGCGGATCGACGAAGAGGCCGCTGTCCGTGTGATGTACCACCTCGCGGAGCACGGCTCCGACGGTCTCGTCTTGTGTGGCACGACCGGCGAGGCGTCGACGCTCGAGGACGACGAGCAGCTGCGGCTGATCAAGCTGGCCGTAGACGAGATGAAGGGCCGGTGCACGATCGTCGCTGGTGTCGGATCCAACAACACGCGCCACGCCGTGAAGCTGACGGAGCGCGCCACCGAGCTTGGCGCCGACGCGCTGCTATCGGTCAATCCGTACTACAACCGTCCGAGCCGTCGCGGGATCGTCCGCCACTATCAGGAGGTGGTGCGCGCCACCGATCGTCCCATCCTCCTCTACAACATTCCCCAGCGGACCGGCTCCGACATGTCGAACGATCTGCTGGCCGAGCTCGGACAGCTCGACAACATCTTCGGCGTCAAGCAGGCGAACGCCGCGAACCTCGCGAAGATCGACGGACTCCGGATCTACGCCGGCAATGACGACCTGCTCGCCGACGTTCTCGACCTGGGCGAACCGGGCGGGATCCTCGTGGCGAGCCATATCTTCGGCGAAGAGATGCATCGGATGGTCGATGAGCCCGACCGGCGGCGCGAGATCGACGACAGCCTGAGGGACGTCTACCGCGACCTGTCGATCGCGCCGCTGGCGTGCAGCATCAAGGCCGCGCTCGCGCTCCTGGGCCTCGATGTCGGCGCGCCCCGTCTTCCCTATGTTGAGCTCGACGACGGGGAGATCGCGATCGTGCGAGAGCTGCTCGAGCGCCACGGCATGCTCGCGACCGCCGCGTGAGCAGCACTCTTCGCGTTCTGCCGCTCGGCGGTCTGGGCGAGATCGGAAAGAACATGACGGTCTTCGAGTACGAGGACCGGATCGTGGTCGTCGACACGGGGTTGCGGTTCCCGACCGCGGAGATGCTCGGGATCGACCTCGTGCTCCCCGACTTCAGCTACCTGCGCGATCGCGCACAGGACATCGAGGCGATCGTCGTCACCCACGGGCACGAGGATCACCTCGGCGCGCTCCCGTGGGTTCTCCGCGAACTCGGCGCCGATGCGCCGGTCGTGTATGGGGGTCCGCTGACGATCGCGATGGCGCGTTCCAAGCTCGACGAGCACAGGTTGCGCGATGCCGAGCTCGAGGATGTGGACCCCGGCGAGGAGATCGAGGCGGGGCCGTTCACGGTGGAGCTGATCCACATGACCCACTCGATCCCGGACTCGTGCGCCGTGGCGCTGCGGACAGACCTGGGGACGGTGCTCGTCACGGGCGACTACAAGTTCGACCAGACTCCGGTCGACGGGCCGCCGGCCGATGTCTCGCGACTCGCCGAGCTCGGGCGCGACGACCTGCTGTTGCTGTGCGGCGACTCGACCAACGCGGATCGCAGCGGGTTCTCGCCCTCGGAGCGCACGGTGGGTCCCCACCTCGAGGAGGTGTTCGCCCGCGCTGAGGGACGCATCATCGTCACGAGCTTCGCGTCGAACATTCATCGCGTGCAGCAGGTGATCGACGCCGCCGTTGCGCTCGGCCGCAAGGTCTCCCTGGTGGGCCGCTCGATGCGCAAGAACGTCAACATCGGGCGCTCGCTCGGCCACATCGTGGTGCCGGAGGGAATTTTGATCCAGCCCCAGGAGGTCGAGGACTGGCCCGACCACAAGGTGATCGTGATCTCGACCGGGTCGCAGGGTGAGCCGCTGTCCGCGCTGAGGCGGATGGCCCACAACGATCACCGCGCGATCAAGCTTCGCAGCGGCGACACCGTGGTGTTCTCGGCGACTCCGATCCCCGGAAACGAACGGGCCGTTGGAGAGACGGTCGACCGCCTGTACCACATCGGTTGCCACGTGATCACCCCTCGCGAGGCGCCGATTCACGCCTCCGGCCACGGGTACGTCGAGGAGCTCAAGTTGATGCTCAATCTCGTCAAGCCCCGGTACGTCCTGCCCGTCCACGGCGACTACAAGCGGATCCAGTTGCATGCCGAGCTCGCCGATGCGGTCGGGATCGATCCCGACGACGTGTTCAGAGGCGAGAACGGCTTGCCGCTCGAGATCGATGAGCGCGGTGCCCGGTTCGGCGAGCCCGAACAATCGGGGATGATTTTCGTGGACGGCGTCGACATCGGCGACCCGGCGGACGTCGCGCTGCGCGACCGGCGGATGTTGTCGGCCGATGGGATCTTCATCGTGGTGGCGACGGTCTCCGAGCAGAACGGCGATCCGGTCGCGCCGACCGAGGTGATCTTCCGCGGCGTGCCGTTCGCCGAGCAGGCCGATGGCCTGGTGGAGGAGATCCGTCTCGAGGTCGACCGCTCGCTCGCGAACGCGGCGCGCGACGGGATCCGCCAGATCGACCTCCTCCAGCAGTCCCTACACGACGATCTCGCCGCGTTCGTCTACGACCGGCTGCGCCGCCGACCGATGGTGCTGCCAGTGGTCGTCGAGGTCTGAGACGCGGGCTGCGCCCCGGGCACGGGGCGGCCGTTCTCGCCGTCGCCGCGGTCGTCATGCGCCGGGATCCGGATGACGAACCGCGTTCCGGTGCCGTGGTTGGGACGTTCGAGCGTCACCGAGCCGCCGTTCAGCTCGGCGACCGCGCGCACGATCGAGAGGCCGAGTCCCGAGCCGCGGCCACCGTCGCCGCCACCGCGGACGAACCGCTCGAACACGCGCCGCTCGATCTCTGGTGGGATTCCAGGACCGTCGTCCTCGACGCTGAGCGTCGCGTCGCCGTTCTCGGTCCCGGTCTGCGCCAGGATATGCGTCCCCGGCGTGGTGTGGCGCAGGGCGTTCTCAATTAGGTTCAGCGCCAGCCGGTGCAGGTCATCTCTGACGCCTTCCACGTATGCCGGCTCGGCATGGACCGAGAGCTCGTGGTCGGCCGCCATCGGCCCGACCTCGGACGCGGCCTCGGTGAGGATCTCGGCGAGATCCACCCGCCGGCGCGGCTGCTCGCGCCGCGCGTCGGCACGAGCGAGCAGGAGCAGGTCTCCGACCAGGCGCCGCATCCTCCGCGTCGAGCGCAGCGCCGCCTGCGCGGATTCCGCCTGCTCGCCCTCGAGCTCCTCGGCCAGCAGCTCGAGGTTCGCGAGCACGCTCGTCAGCGGCGTTCGGAGCTCGTGCGAGGCGTCGGCGACGAACTCTCGCTGGCGCTCGAGCATCGTCTCGGTCTCGCCGCGGGCCGCGTCGAGCGCGCCGAGCATCCCGTCCAGCGTCCGGGTCAGCTCGTTGATCTCATCATCGGCGCGGACCGGGGGGAGATGGAGGCTGGGATCGCGGGTGCGCTCGATCTCGCGCGCCGCATCGGTGAGCTCGGCGATCGGTCGCATCGCCCGCTGAGCCGTCCACAGCCCCGCGAGCAGGGCCAGGATGGTGCCGCCGAGGACGCCGAGGATGAGGAGGATGCGCACGCGGGCGATCGTCTCGTCGAGGTCGGAGACCGGCCGCGCGTAGAGGAGCTCGAGCTGCCCGATCGGCTGGGCGCTCAGCTCCCGGACCGCGACCCGGTAGCCGTCCTCGGTCAGCAGCTTGTGAGTCTCGATCGGTGCGGTGCGCAGCGTCGCGGTGGCGATCGGCGACTTCGTGCCCCTGATCTTCAGCTGCGTGCACAGAAGCTCGCCCGTGTTCGCGTCGAAGATCCGGATCTGCGCCTGCTCGGGGGTCGCGTAGTCGTTCAGCCGCACCGGGGCGGCCTTGCAGTTGACGTTGCCGCCGACGACGAACTCGAGCTTGCGGTTCAGCTCGGACTGGAGCTGGTCGGCCGAGAACCCCACCTCGTCGTTGAACTGCTTGACCACCTGGCGCTCGGTGAGCACGCCGAGGATCGCGGCGAACGACGCGAGGATGACGAGTGTCAGCACTGCGGAGCCGCCGGCGAGGCGCCAGCGGATCGGCAGCCGCCTATACGCGGAGAACGTAGCCCGCGCCGCGGATCGTGTGTAAGAGCCGAGGCTCTCCATCCGCTTCAAGCTTCCTCCGAAGGTTCGAGACGAACACCTCGATCGTGTTTGTCATTGAGAATGGGTCATAGCCCCAGACCTCGTCAAGTAGGCGCTGCCGCGAGATCACGATCCGCTCATTGCGCATCAGGTACTCGAGCAGCTCGAACTCCCGCTGGGTCAAGTCCATGGCTCGCTCGCCGCGCCAGACCTCGTGCGTGTCGGGGTTCAGCTTCAGATCGCCGACGGTTAGCGTCGCCTGGCCCCGCGGAGGACGCCGCCGCAGCAGCGCCCGCAGCCGGGCGAGGAGCTCTTGGCGCTCGAACGGCTTGACGAGGTAGTCGTCAGCGCCGGCGTCGAGCCCTTCGACGCGAGATTCGACCGCGTCGCGCGCGGTGAGGACGAGAATCGGCACATCGTCGGTTTTGCGCAGCGTCCTGGCGACCTCGATGCCGTCGAGCCGCGGCAAGCCAAGGTCGAGGATCACGAGATCGGGCAGGAAGCCGTGAGCGAGATCGAGCGCGCTGATTCCGTCCCCGGCGATCTTGACGTCGTAGCCCTCCATGCGCAACGAGCGCTGGAGGACTTGGGCGATCGCATCGTCGTCCTCGACGACCAGCACCCGCGGTGAACGTTCGTAATCAGCCATGTACCTGCTGACAGATGGTATTTCACGCGATTGCGGGCTCCTTCCGATCTTTAGTGCGCGTTGATACGCGGCAGGAGGCGCGTCGCTGCCGTCGAAGCCAGTGGGTCGTACGACATGGCCGCCACTGCCCGCTCGAAGAAGGCCCGCAAGAAGCCGCCCCCCCGGCGCGCCAAGCGCTCCCTGCTCGGCGGGCGGTCGCTCCGGCTGCCGCGGCCGGTCCTGGAGCCCCACCACGTCGACATCATCGCGCTGGCCCTGATCGCCGTGGGCATCTTCCTCGGGGGGGTCGCATACCTGCACTGGTCCGGCGGCGCGCTCGGCGACGGCGCGGTGAAAGGCACGCGGTTCGTATTCGGCGCGCTCGGCTATGCGGTTCCGGCGGCGCTCGTCGCCGGGGGCGCGCTGATCCTCGCCAGGGAGGTCCGGCCGCCCGGACGGCCGCTGCGGACCGGGGCGCTGTGCCTCACGGCCGCGATCACCCTGGCCCTCGCCGCGGGTACGTTCGGCCTCGGGCCGGGAACGCTTCACGGCGGCGAGTTCTGGCGCGCCACGGCGTTCGAGTCCCGCGGCGGTGTGGTCGGACAGGGCGAGCTGTGGATTTCGGGGCACCTGTTCTCGACGCTCGGCGCGAGCATCCTGGCGGTGTTCCTGTTCGCGGCCGGCCTGATCCTCGTCACCGGCGCGACCCTGGCGGGAATCGTTCGCGCCACCGGCGCGGGGATGGCCGGAACGAGCCGCGCGCTGCGACGCTCGACCGAGGAGATCGCGGCGAGCGTCCGTCGTCCCGCGACCGAAGCGGCCAGGGCGATGAGTCCTCAGCTCGAGCTGCCCGACGAGGCCGAATCCCTGCTGCCACCCGAGCCCGACACCGCGGAGCTCGTGGTTCGCGCCACGCACGTCGAGGCCCCGCCGATTGATGCCGAGCCGACTTCCGCGGAACATCAGCCGGAGCCAGAGCAGGATCCGGAGCCTCATAGCGGAGCGCCAGGGCCCGCGCCTCTGGGGCCCGAGTCACTTACCCCGCAGGGTCGCTACCGCGCCGCGATTACGGATGATCCCGACTTCGAGTGGCGACTTCCCAGCTCCCGTTTTCTGGTCCGTTCGACCGCCGACGCAGCCAAGCCCGACACCGAGGGCCAAGAGCAGGTCGCGCGAACGCTGGTCGAGACACTCGGCCACTTCGGGATCGAGGCAAAGGTCATCGGCCGGGTCACCGGGCCGCACATCACCCGCTACGAGCTCCGGCTGGCGCCGGGGACGAAGGTCGGCAAGGTCGCGCAGCTGAAGGACGATCTCGCCTACGCCCTCGCCGCTACCGATATCAGGATCCTCGCGCCGATTCCGGGCAAGCAGGCGGTGGGCGTCGAGGTCCCGAACTCGCGCCGGCGGATCGTCCACCTAGGTGACGTCTTCCAGCAGCCGCCGGCGGACTGGTCGCCGCTCGCCGTGTGGCTCGGCAAGGACATCGCCGGGCGGGCGATCGGGGCCGACCTGGCGAAGATGCCTCACCTGCTCGTCGCCGGCACCACCGGCGCGGGCAAGTCGGCCTGCGTCAACGCGATGCTCGCGTCGATCCTGCTGCGCGCGACGCCCCACGAGGTGCGCCTCGTGTTGGTCGATCCCAAACAGGTCGAGCTCAACCACTACGAATCGATCCCGCACCTGCTGACCCCCGTGATCACGAGCCCGCGGATGGCCGCCAACGCGCTCCAGAACCTCGTCAAGGAGATGGAGCAGCGCTACGGGACGATGTCGCTGGCGCGAACGCGCAATCTGCCCGAGCTCAACCGCGTCCGCGATAAGCGCGGAGAGCCGCCGCTGCCTTACATCGTGTGCGTGATCGACGAGCTCGCCGACCTGATGATGGTCGCGCCGGCGGACGTGGAGGAGTCGATCATCCGGTTGGCCCAGAAGGCGCGCGCAGTCGGCGTCCATCTCGTCCTGGCCACGCAGTCGCCGCGGGTCGACGTGATCACCGGGATGATCAAGGCCAACGTGCCGTCCCGAATCGCGTTCGCGGTGTCCAGCCAGACGGACTCGCGCGTGATCCTCGACCAGAACGGCGCCGAGTCGTTGCTGGGCCAGGGCGACATGCTGTTCTCGCCGGTTGGGTCGAGCAAGATCCAGCGCATCCAAGGGGCGTACGTCGATGAGGAGCAGATCGCCGAGCTGACCGATGCCTGGCGCCGACAGGGCGCCCCCGAGTTCCACGAGGAGCTCCTCGAGGAGGTCGAGTCCGAGGGGGGCGACGCGGAGGACGCCGAGTTTCATCCCGACGAGGACCCCCTGCTCGAGGAGGCGATCGCGCTCGTGGCGCAGATGGGAACCGCGTCCACCTCGATGCTCCAGCGCCGTCTGCGGCTGGGGTACACGCGAGCTGGGCGGGTGATCGACATGCTCGAGCGGCGGGGGATCATCTCCGGATACGAGGGCTCCAAGCCCCGCCAGGTGCTGATCACCGAAGCCGACGTGCCCCGGATCCTCGCGCACCTCGCCGAGGCCGGCGGCGGGACGGGCGCGGCCGTCGGGGGCGGCCCAGGCACGCCGCTCGGCCCCGAAGACGGCGACGAGGCCTAAACCCGCCAAGACTCGCGGTTAGCAGCAGATTTCGAGCCTCCACGAGGCCGTTTCGTTGGCCGGACCGTCGGTAGCCTTCGCCACGTGGCCGAGATCGGCGCGACATTGCGAGAGGCGCGCATGCGCGCGCACATCGACATCGGCGAGGTCGAGACCCGGACCAAGATCCGCGCCAAGTACCTGCGGGCAATCGAGAACGAAGAGTGGGATCTGCTCCCGGGGCCGGTGTATGCCAAGAGCTTCCTGCGGACCTACAGCGACTTCCTCGGGCTCGACAGCCGGATGCTCGTGGACGAGTTCAGGCGCCAGTACGAGGGGCCGACCGATCACGACGCGCGCCCGATCTCCGCACGGACACGCGACCGCGAGCGCGCCGCCCGCGGCCCGTTGCTACCCCCGTGGGCGCTGATCGGACTGGTGCTTGTCGCGGTGATCGTCGCGCTCTACTTCGTCGGTAACGGCAGCAACCACAAGAACACGCCGACGACCGGGGCGAGCGCCCCGAAAAAGCATCACGTCCGCCACCGCCAGCGACGGCCACCCCCTCCGAAGCCGACAACCGTCAAGCTTCAGCTGGTGCCCACCGGAACCGTGTACGTCTGCCTGGTCAACGGCGCCGGCACGAAGCTGATCAACGAGCAGACGTTCAGCGTCGGCCAGACGATCCCCACGGAGACCGCGGGGAAGCTGCTCCTGACACTGGGTAACGCGTCGGTGCAGATGAAGGTCAACGGGCAGACTGTGCCCGTGACGGCGTCGGCGCAAGCGATCCGGCTGCTCGTCCAACCGAGCGGAACCCACCCGATACCGCTGTCGACGCCACCCACCTGTCCGTGACCGCGCGCGCCGGCATCCTGATCACCGGGACAGAGGTCCTCACGGGGATCATCAGCGATCGCAATGGCCCCTGGCTCTCCGAGCGGCTGCGCGAGCTCGGCGTCGACGCGGCGATGATCCAGATCGTTGGAGACCGCGTCGAGGATCTGCTCGCAGCTTTGCAGTTTATGGAGCGTGAGCGGATGTCGCTCATCGTCACCAGCGGCGGGCTGGGACCGACCGCGGACGACCTCACGGCCGAGGTGGTGGGCCGTTTCGCCGGTCGCGAGATGGTCCTCGATCCCCGGCTAGAGGAGCGGATCGCCGAGATCCTGCGACCGATGATGGGCCGGTGGCCCGGCCTCGATCCCGACGCGATCAGGGCATCCAATCGCAAGCAGGCGGTGATACCCGCCGGTGCGACCGTGCTGGACCCGGTGGGCACCGCGCCCGGACTCGTGGTGCCGCTGGCCGATCGCGACGGCCCGACGGTGGTCGTGCTGCCCGGGCCGCCCCGCGAGCTCCAGCCGATGTGGGAGACGGCCACGCAGACGGAGGCCTTCCGGCACGCGATCACGGGCGCGACGACCTACCGCACCGGGATCGTGCGCCTGTTCGGGATCCCCGAGTCGGAAATCGCGAACACGCTGCGCGCCGCCGAGGCCGACGGCCTCGCGCTGGACCAGCTCGAGGTCACGACCTGTCTGCGGCGCGGCGAGATCGAGGTGTCCACTCGTTACGAGCCCGCGGCGGAGGATGCCTACGACGCGCTCATCGCCTTCATCGCCGAGCGCCATGCCGACACTCTGTACTCGACCGACGGCGCCACCGTCGACGAGCAGGTCGCGCGGTTGCTGGCAGGCCGGACGGTGGCGGTCGCGGAGTCGTGCACGGGAGGACTTCTGTCGGCGCGGCTCACCGACCGCGCCGGTTCCTCGGACTACTTCGCCGGCGGGATCGTCGCCTATTCCAACGAGGCCAAGGCAGAGATCGTCGGCGTCGATCGGGCGTCGATCGAGGAATTCGGGGCGGTCTCGACCGAGGTGGCGGAGGCGCTCGCGTCCGGCGCAGCCGATCGGTTCGAGGCTGATATCGGCATGGGCGTCACGGGCATCGCGGGTCCGGGCGGCGGCACCGAGGAGAAACCCGTCGGCCTCGTGTGCTTCTCGGTGTGCTCGTCCGACGGGGCGCGGATCACGCGCAGCGCGCGGCTCCCCGGCAACCGCGCCGACATCCGCGACCGCTCCACGACCGTCTCGATGCACCTGTTGCGCAGGCTGCTATTGGGCGAGTCCGACGGCCCGGGCGCGTCTGGACGGGCCGCGAGCGAGACCGACGGCGCGGCCTCGCCGGCGGGAAAGAGCACCCGGTCCGGACGTTCGTGAACGACGAGCGCGTCCGGCTGTTCGTCGCGCTCGAGCTGCCCGAGGACGTCCGGGAGGCGATCGTCGAGTGGCGCCGGCGCGCAGTCGGGAACGTCCGGGGACTGCGCCTGGTGGCGCCCGAGTCGCTCCATGTGACGCTCTGCTTCCTCGGCTGGCGGCTCGGGTCGGAGATCGAAGCGATCGTGGCCGCGTGCGCCGGCGTGCCGAGCCAGCCGGGGGCACGACTATTTGTCGCGGACGCGATCTGGCTGCCGCCACGGCGCCCAGGTGTGCTCGCGGTCAAGCTCGACGATGTCGACCGCGCACTCGGCGACATCCAGCGGGCGTTCTCCGAGGGGCTCGAGTCGGCAGGCTTTTACACGCCAGAGAAGCGGCCCTTCCTCCCGCACGTGACCGTCGGGCGGGTGAGGCGCGGCGCGCGCATCCGGGCCGCTGACCTTCCCGCGCCGCGGAGGATCGGGTTTGACGGGGCGTCGGTGGCGCTGTTCCGGTCGCGGCCGATGGCCGGCGGGTCGAGGTACGAGGCGCTGCTGCAGGTGGCGCTTTCAGCTCCAGCCACCCTGGCTGGCGATCGGCTCGGTAAACGGCGGCAGGGAGAGGGGGTGGGTGAGGGCGCCGGCGACTCGCCGGAGCCCGCGGTCTGACCTGCTCCCGCGCCAAACCCGCGACTTTGTGCCGGGAGTGTCACGGAAAACCTGCATGGCGCGTCAACGCCGGCGCCAGATCCGAGCCCTGTCGTACTACGCATGCTCTTCATGCATAGCTCGACAGGCCTCGCCATTCGCGCCAAGATTGTCGTGCTGTGCAGGTTTTTTGGACGGGTCCGATGGCGCCTCACGCTCCCTTTCCCCTTCCCCGGCGCCGTTTACCGAGCCGCCCGCCAATCGGGGACCGTTCGGCTCGGTAAAGGCAGCAGAGAAGGAGGGTGGGTGAGGGCGCCGGCGAGTCGCCCGAGCCGTTGCGAGGAGGCTGGCCGCGAAAACGTCCCTCCTGTTCGCTTAAACGGCCAGCCTCTCGATCACGACTCGCCGGCGCCATCGGCCCGCGGGCGCCGCGGTTGCGACCCGGTCGGCCGGCGTGCCCAGCTTGTACACGGGGGCGGGCGGCCTTACAGAAGCGAGGCCTGGCCGCGAAACGCAAAGCCTGTTTGCGTAAAAGGGCCAGCCCCGGCGAACCCGAGTTTCGGCTCCGATGCAGGGTTCCGGCTGGCGGAACGCCCGCCCTCTCCTCTTCCCCAGCGCCGTTTACCGAGCCGCCCGCCAACCCAAAGTCGCCGGCGCCAAAAAGCGCCGGCGGGCCGAGAGTCGACAGCCACCGAGCAAACGGGCCGAGACAGACGAACGCCACCCCGAAAGCCACACCACAGGGCGCGCCACGCGCGCCCCCTCAACCCAATCAACCCGCCACCGCCACGACAGCCCGCCACCCACCGCCACACCCCGCCACCGCCACGACAGCCCGCCACCCACCACCGCCACATCCCGCCACCGCGTTCACAATCGCCACGAACTTTTTCGCCTTCCGTGACGAACGCGTCTTGTTCGGTTACAGGCTTCGGATCTAGCGTCTCGTTCCGTCCGCCACCCGTCCTACCGTGGTGGGTTCCAAGCGCATGAGACAAGGAGCCGAACGCAGATGAGCGAGCAAGAGAAGGCCGGGACGAAGTCTGGCGCGCGCTCCGGCGCATCGCCGGACGCGAAGTCCGATGCCAAGCGCCAAGCTGCGCTTCACGGAGCGCTCAGCCAGATCGAGCGCCAGTTCGGCAAGGGCACTGTGATGCGGATGGGCGACCCCGGTGCTCGGGTCGCGGTCGATGCGATCCCCACCGGCGCGCTGGCGCTGGACATCGCGCTCGGGATCGGAGGAGTACCGCGTGGGCGGATCATCGAGATCTTCGGCCCGGAGTCCTCGGGAAAGACGACGCTCGTCTATCACGTGATCGCCGAGGCGCAGAAGCTCGGTGGCGTCTGTGCGTTCATCGACGCCGAGCACGCGATGGACCCCCTGTACGCCCGTGAGATCGGCGTCGACATCGACGAGCTGCTCGTTTCCCAGCCGGACTATGGCGAGCAGGCGCTGGAGATCGTCGACATGCTGATCCGCTCCGGGGCGGTCGATGTGATCGCCGTCGACTCGGTCGCCGCGCTGACGCCGCGGGCCGAGCTGGAGGGCCAGATGGGCGACCAGTCGGTCGGCGCGCAGGCTCGCATGATGTCCCAGGCGATGCGCAAGCTGGCCGGCAACCTCAATCGCACGCAGACGCTGTGCGTGTTCACCAACCAGATCCGCGAGAAGGTGGGCGTGATGTTCGGCTCGCCGGAGACCCAGCCGGGAGGGCGGGCGCTGAAGTTCTATGCCTCGCAGCGACTCGATATCCGCCGCATCGAAACGCTCAAGGACGGAGCGGAGGCGGTCGGAAATCGGGTCAAGGTCAAGGTCGTCAAGAACAAGGTCGCAGCCCCCTTCAAGCAGGCGGAGTTTGATATCGAGTTCGGCAAGGGGATCTCGACGTCCGGTTGCCTGCTGGACTACGGGATCGAGCACAAGATCGTGACCAAGTCAGGCTCGTTCTTCTCCTATGGCGAGGAGCGACTCGGACAGGGGCGTGGCAACGCCAAGGCGTTCCTCGACGAGCATCAGGACATCGCCGGCGAGATCGAGGCCAAGGTCTATGAGGCGCTGGGTCTCAGCCGCGATCTCGTGAAACCGATCGAGCCGCGTGAGCGGCAGTCGGAAACGCAGCCGGAAAACGGCTCGGAAGGTGAGTGGCCGGCGATGGAGGCGGTGGAAGCAGTTGGAGGCCGAGCAGCCTAAGACAGCACCCGACCGCACGCCCGGCGCCGCGGGCGATCGCCAAGCGCCGGAGCCCAGCGCCAGCGACCGCTTGGAGCACGCGCTCGCCCTCGCATACCGCCACCTCAATCGCCGTGACCGGACCGTCTCCGAGATGCAACGCCACTTGCAGGCCCGTGGCTGCGCCCCCGAGGAGATCGAGGCGGCGATCGGGACGCTGGCGGAGCAGGGGTACCTCGACGACGCTCGCTATGCGCGCCTGTTCGCCGAGGACAAACGCGAGCTCGAGCAGTGGGGATCCGAGCGGATCCAGCGCGCTCTGCTCGAACGGGGCGTGGACCGGGAGCTGGTCGAGCAGGCGCTGGCGCCCGGCGCCACCGGCAGCGAAATCAGTCGAGCCGTCGCGCTGCTGAAGCGCCGGTTCCCAACGCCGCCGCTGGATCGCCGCGAGCGCGAGCGGGCGCTCGGCGTGCTGTTACGCAAGGGTTACGAGAGCGAGGTGGCGTTGGACGCGCTCGTCGCGTATGCAGATTGCGCCGAACCGCCCCCAGTACTACGATGCTGGTAGCGAACGAACGGCCTCGCGGGCCGCAAAATACCAGCAAATCTTGTAGATATTGGATTCCGGACTCAGCGTTGACGGCGATTATCAAAGGGCTGGCCCGGCCGTGCAGGCCGGGTGTGCGCCCGCCTAGAAAACCTAGAGAAAGTGCCTCCTAGCCGCCGCCTGAAGGGCGACACGGTCGCCTGATCCGGCATCCGTTCGTGCAGTTCGCACGGGCCGGTCGGTCGCTCCAAGAACCGAAGCAGTTTGTAGGTCCCGTATCCCGGGACCGCCAGGAGAGGAACGACCATGGACATTATCGGTGCCGCAGCGCTGATAGCGGTGGGAATCGTGCTCGCCGCTGTTGTGTATGCGGTCGTAACCGGTCGTGTGGGGCACTCGGGTCCGGCTGTCGCGACCCCGGACCCCTCAGGAAACTCGACGGCGCCACTCGACGTCGAGCTCCCCGAGCGCACGGCTGCGCTCGCCCGCCGGGAAGACCATCTTGCCCGCCGTGAGGCGGAGATAGAGCAGGAGCGCGAAGCGATCGCCGCGACCCGTCAGGAGCTCGAGCGGACGCTCGAGCAGATCTCGGGCCTGTCGGCGGCGCGCGCCAAGCAGCTGCTGCTGAAGGAGGTAGAGGACCAGGCCAAGCACGACGCGGCACGCCGCATTCGCCAGATCGAGGACGAGACCAAGCGGGACGCCGAGCGGCGCGTCCGCAACATCCTCTCGGTGTGTATGCAACGCCTCGCCGCGGGCCATGCCGCCGAGACGACCGTGTCGGTCGTCCAACTCCAGGCAGATGACATGAAGGGGCGGATTATCGGCCGGGAGGGCCGCAACATTCGCGCCCTGGAGAATCTCACCGGCGTCGACTTCATCATCGATGACACGCCCGGGGCGGTAGTCCTCTCGGGCTTCGACGGCGTGCGCCGCGAGATCGCCCGCCTGACGCTCGAGAAGCTGCTCCAGGACGGGCGCATCCATCCGGCGCGGATCGAGGAGATGTACTACCAGGCCAAGTCCGAGCTCGAGAACCACATCGTCGAGGTCGGCGAGGCCGGGGTGTTCGAGGCCGGCGTTCAGGGGCTCGACCCTGAGCTGATCAAGCTGCTCGGGCGGCTCAAGTTCCGCACCAGCTACGGCCAGAACGTGCTCGCGCATTCGATCGAGGTCTCCCACCTTGCGGCGATGATGGCGGAAGAGCTCGGCGCGGGCGCCAAGACCGCCCGTCGTGCCGCGCTTCTGCACGACATTGGAAAGGCGGTGACGCACGAGATCGAAGGGCCCCACGCGCTCGTCGGTGGCGAGATCGCCCGCAAGCACGGCGAGCCGGAGGCCGTCGCCCATGCGATGGAGGCTCACCACAACGAGGTCGAGCCGCAGACGATCGAGGCCGTCATCGTGCAGGCCGCGGACGCCCTCTCGGGCGCGCGGCCGGGTGCGCGCGGCGAGTCGCTTGAGCAGTACGTCAAGCGCCTGCGTGATCTCGAGCAGATCGCCACGCGCCACAAGGGCGTCGACAAGGTCTACGCGATGCAGGCCGGGCGTGAGATCCGCGTGATGGTGGCGCCGGGAGCGATCGACGACGACGCCGCGACGATTTTGTCGTATGAGATCGCTCGCGAGATCGAGAAAGAGCTCGAGTACCCGGGCCAGATCAAGGTCACGGTGATCCGCGAATCGCGGGCGGTGGAGTACGCACGCTGACTGAAGAGAGCCACTCTCGGTAGCGCGCCTGGGCAGGCGTCCCGGGACGCTAGTGGTGATGGTGGGGCGGGAAGTGCGCCGTCCAGACCCCGAACTCCGGGATCAGCACGATCGCCAGCACGAGCCCCGCCACGATGGCGCCGGCGATCGAGATCACGCGCCCAGCTCCACCCGCTGACGCGCCCGACGGGGTCCGGGGGACGGCGTGCAGAGCGCCGCCGAAGTAGTCGCGCACGTGACCGAGGATGTGGATGCCGACGAACACGGCCCAAACGATGAAGCTGACCTTGTGGATCAAGACGAGGGAGCCACGGTGGGCGGGGCCGACGAACAGGAGCACGATTCCCGAGATGAACACCGCCACCGTCGAGACCACGACGATCGGAGCGATCAGGCGCATCGGCAGCTCGGGCGCGCCCTTGCTGCGGTAACTCGGATCCCGGGCGTAGTAGCGGACGAACCTGTAGCCGGTCGATGCCATCTTCAGTAGGACCGGACCGAGCAGTAGGAGCCCCACAAACAGGTGAATCGAGATCAGCTGCCGGATCCGGAGGATCGTCACCCCGATCACGGCGAACAACAAGATCAGGATCAGGCCGGTGATCGCCGTGAGCTCCTCGTTTCCGCCGGCACCGCCGGCGGTCAGCGACTCGAGCCGTCCCTCGTCGGCGTCGCCCCGAACGCGCCGCTGGGTCGGCCGCTCAGGCCGGACCGTGGCATCCCTGCTCGTATCCACGGCGAAAAGTCTGAGCGCGGCGGTTCAACCACCGTTCAGCGGGCGATGAGAAATCTCTTCACGGTCGATCTGGCTCGAGCGACGACTTATCATCGCGGTCGATGCGGTCCCCGGCGCGATGCCTGACGTGATCCTGGTCATCGAGGACGAGCCGGGGATCGTCGACTTCCTCGAGCGAGGTCTCGCGGCGCACGGGTTCGAGGTCGAGGCGGCTCTCGATGGCATCAGCGGCACGGCCAAGGCGCTGAGCGAGAGGGTTGACCTGGTCGTGCTCGACATGATGCTCCCGGGCCGGAGCGGACTCGATCTCCTGGCCGAGTTGCGAGAAACCAGGCCGGCGCTGCCGGTGATTGCGCTGACCGCGCGTGGAGAGATCGAGGACCGCGTCGCCGGACTGGACGCGGGCGCCGTCGACTATCTGACGAAGCCGTTCTCGCTGAGTGAGCTCGCGGCCCGGATCAGGGCCCAACTGCGAGTCGCGGCGCAGGCACAGGCGACGACGCTGCGCGGCGACGGGCTCGAGGTCGACCTCCTCACCCGAGAGGTTCGACAGGGCGACGACCTCGTCCGACTGTCGACAACCGAGTTTGAGCTGCTGGTCTACCTGCTTCAAAATCGCGGCCGAGTGCTCTCACGCGAGCAGATTCTGCGAGCGGTGTGGGGCTATGAATACGACCCAGGAACCAACGTCGTCGACGTCTACGTCGGATACCTCCGGCGCAAGCTCCGGGACACCGAGGGCAACACACCGATCGTCACCATTCGGTCGGTTGGCTACCGCTTTGACGCGAGCGACTAGGCTGCGGTGGCCGACCAGCTTGCGCTGGCGGCTGACCGCGTGGGTGGCGGGGGTGATGATCGTCTCGGCGGTGATCGTGTTCGTATTCGTCTACGCCAGCACCGGGAACCAGCTGCAAACGCAGATCGACCGCGACCTGCAAGGGGACACGACACAGCTGTCCGAGTTCCTACGTCCGTTCGCGGGCCGGCCCCCGCGCGTGATCACCGCCGCCGCCGACCGATATTTCGCCAACCAGCCCTATAGCGCCACGTCGACCCTGCTGTTCGTCCTCATCCCCGGAGCCTCGACGGCCAGCAACCATCCCGAGGTATTCGGGGGACGACCCGACAACGGCGAGACTGTGGCCGAGCAGGCACAGGAGAACGTGCTCGGCGCCCGCTTGATGGTGCCGCACATCGGATACGCGACACAGGCCGTTCCCGACGTCGGTCAGGCGCGGACGCTCGAGGACAGTCTTCAGATGGGGAGCCTCAATGTGATCGCGGGGGCGGGGGAGCCGCTCCAGACCGTGCAGCGCGCCCAGCGCGGCATCGCCGACGCATTCCTGCTCGCAGGGGTGCTGACGCTCGCCCTCGCGCTCGTCGCCTCCTACCTCGCCGGTGCGCAGGTGACGGCCCCGCTCCGGAGGATGGCCGGCGTCGCCGCCCGCGTCGAGGCCGGAGAGCTTGAACCGCGGATGGACGAGTCGCCGGTGCAGGGCCGCGAGCTTCAGGTGCTGGCGGACTCGTTCAACCACATGCTCGACCGGCTCGCCGAGGCGTTCGCGGCTCAGCGTTCGTTCGTCGCCGACGCCTCTCATGAGCTGCGGACGCCCCTCACCGTGATCCGCGGGCAGCTCGAGGTGCTGGCCGCCCAGGAGCATCCGCCCGAGGCCGAGGTCCGGCGCGTCGAGAGGCTCGTGCAGGCCGAGATCACGCGCATCAGCAGGCTCGTCGACGACCTGCTCGTGCTGGCCCAGTCCGGGCAGACCAACTTCCTGCGCAGCGAACCGATCCAGCTGGGGCCGTTCGTCGAGGATCTGTGGGACGGGATGAGCTTGATCGACGACCGCCGATTCGAGCTCGGTCCCGTCCCCGAGGGATCCCTCGACGCCGACCCCGACCGTCTGGCGCAGGCCATCCGGAATCTCGCGCGCAACGCGGTCGATCACACCGATGCGGGCACCGGACTGGTCGCACTCGAGGTCCAGCGTGTCGGTACCGACCGGATTCGCTTCGCGGTGATCGACGACGGTCCGGGCATCCCGGCCTCTGAACGCGACCGCGTGTTCGAGCGTTTTTACCGAGTCGATCCCGCGCGAGCGCGCTCGGACGGCGGCGCGGGACTTGGGCTGGCGATCGTGCTCGCGATCGCTCAGGCCCACGGCGGGCAGGTCGGCGCGGGCGATGCACCGAACGGGCACGGGGCCCGCGTGGAGTTCGTCTTGCCCGGGTTCACGCCGAGCTGAGCGCCTTCGGCGCTCGCTCCGGCACCGGTACCCTTGGACCACTGATGAAGCGCTACCACGTCACCACATTCGGGTGTCAGATGAACGCGCACGACTCCGAGCGGATGAAGGGGATGCTCGAGTCCCTGGGATACGCGGAGGCCGCGACGCGGGCCGACGCTGACGTGATCCTGTTCAACACCTGTTCGATTCGCGAGAACGCGGACAACCGCTTCATCGCGCACCTTGGCGAGGCCAAGCGGCTGAAGTCCGAGCAACCCGAGCGCATCGTCGGCGTCGGCGGTTGCTGGGCGCAATCGGTCAAGGACGAGGTGTTCGCGCGCTTCCCGTTCGTCGACGTGGCCTTCGGTCCTGGCCAGGTTCATAAGCTCGCCGAGTTTCTCACGAGCGACTCCCTCACCGCCCAGGGGTTCTTCGAGTTCGAGGGGTTCACCGGCCACTTGCCGGCCAAGCGCGAGCGGGACTACCAGGCATGGGTCCAGATCAGTGTGGGGTGTAACTGCGTGTGCTCGTACTGCATCGTTCCGTCCACCCGTGGTCGCGAGGTCAGCCGGTCGCCGGACGAGCTCGTCGACGAGGTACAGAGGCTCGCCACGGATGGAGTCGTCGAGGTCACGCTGCTCGGCCAAAACGTCAACTCGTACGGCCGCGACCTCCCTCGTGAGGCTCGGGTGACGTTCGCGGAGCTTCTGGCGGGGATCGACGCCATCGACGGGATCGAGCGGATCCGCTACACGAGCCCGCACCCGAAGGACATGCGCGAGGACGTGATCCGCGCCCACGCGGAGCTGCCTTCGCTGTGCGAGCACATCCATCTGCCGCTTCAATCCGGCTCGAGCACGGTGCTCAAGCGAATGCGCCGCACGTACACGCGCGAGCGCTATCTCGACCGGGTCGCGCTGATCCGCGAGCACGTTCCCGACTGCTCACTGACGACGGACATCATCGTCGGGTTCCCGGGCGAGACGGAGGACGACTTCGTGCAGACGCTCGAGGTTGCCGAGGACGTCGGATACGACGGGGCGTTCACGTTCATCTACTCGCCGCGGCGCGGAACCGATGCGGCGACGCTCGCTGACCAGATACCCCACGAGCTGAAGGTGGAGCGGCTGGAGCGGCTGGTGGCGGTGATCCAGCGCCGAGCGGCCGAGCGCGCCCAGCGTTTCGTCGGTCGCGGTCTGGAGGTGTTGGTGGAAGGGCCGTCGCGGACCGATCCGACCCGGCTGCGGGGCCGCTCGCGGCACAACAAGGTCGTGAACTTCAGCGGTGCCGCCGGCGCCGGCGAGCTCGTGGAGGTCGAGGTCACGGGCGCGACCAGCCAGACGCTGTCCGGACTCCAGTCGCTCGTGCCGCGCGCGGCGGTCTAACCGCCATTCGGCCCTTGCGGGCCGTATATCCGTCGATTGACGCTCGGATATTCGTTTAGATGCCGCCGCGGCCCCATCGCGTCCCGCGCGCGCGCCGATGGAGTGGGGGTGAGGGCTTTGGCAAACGGCAGCGCCGTGGTAGCGGCCCGTGGCTCCTTGGCCGAGATACCGGCCTTGGCGTTGATCGCTGCCGACGGCGAGCTCGAACGGAGCACGGAGGATTACGAGCAGAACTACCGTGCTGCGGCCGACGCGCTGGGCCGTGACAAACGGGTCGAGGAGGTGCTCAGCGGAGAGCTCGAGCGATCGAACTTCGTTCTCAAGGGAGTGGCCGTCAACGTCGAGGCGGTGATCGACCCGCGTGGGGACCGCCAGGCGCTGGCGATGGTTCACCCCGCTGCGTCCCCCGAACCCGCCGCTGACGCCAAGCCGAATCCCCTGCTCAGCGCCAGGTTCGACGACAGCCCCGCTCTGATCTGGCTGAAGGACCTCGAAGGCCGGTATCTGCAAGCCAACGCCCGCTACGCCGAGCTCCTGAACACGAGCGAGGACCGGCTGGTCGGCAAGACCGACGAGGAGCTGCCGGCCGGGGAGGTTGTCGACGGTCCCCGCATCCTGGAGAGCGGGTCGCGAGCCTCCGAGCCACTGCAGTTCGAATACACCGTGGGGTCATTCGAGGGCCGTCCCCCGCTGGCCGCACTGCGCTTTGCGATCCGCGACCGCGCCGGCGAACCCGTCGCCGTGTGCGGTCTCGCCTCTCCACTCGACGACGCAGCGACAGCACGGACCGAGTGCGCACGCCTGATGAAGGTCGAGCGCTGGAGCCGAATCGACCCGGTGCTAATCCGGGCCGAGGTCCTTGACGAATGGGGTCTGGTGCCGGTCGCCGAGCGGCAGCTCGTCCAGGCCGACCCCGCCGACCCACAGGCGATCGCCGACTCTGAGGCGCTCATGGCCGAACGCGAGAAGCTGTCGGCCGAGCGTGACGCAGCCCTGGTCGAACGAGATGCGGCGCTCGAGGCGGTTCGTCAGACCGAGGAAGCTGACGTGGCACTGCAGGACGCTCGCGAAGAGCTCGAGCGCATGCAGACGGCGCTGCAGGAGCAGAACCACCGAGCCGAGGGTGCGGAGGCGACGGCTGAACAGGAGCGCGAGAAGCTGCGAATCGAGCTCGAGCGCGCCGAGACGGCCGAGCGCGAGCTGCGAGACTCGATGGAGGAGCTCGAGCGCTTCGGCGCCGCGCTCGAGCAGGCCAATCGGGTGGAGGCAGCGGCGAAGCAGGAGATCGTCCGCCTCGAGGAGCAGCTGGAGCGGATTCGCACCAGCGGCCGGGAGCAGCAGGAGCAGGTCGAGCTCACCGAGGCGGCCCTGGCCGAAGCTCGCGCCGAGCTGGAGCGGGCGCAAGCCGGGCTGCTGGAGCAGACGAATCGGGCCGCACTCGCGGAGGCCGAGGTTGAGCGTGAGCGCGCAGGGGCTGAGCGAGCCCTCGCCGACGCTCAGGCGGAGAGTGAGCGGTTGCGGGGCGAGCTGGAGACGGCGCGGGCTGAGCTCGAGCGGGAGCTCGAGAGCGCGACGGCCTCGAGTGACGCGCGCGTATCGGAAGCGCGAGCGCGAACTGAAGAGGCTGAGAGCGCCCTTGCGAAGGCCACGGGCGAGCTCGAGCGCCTTCAGGCGGCACTGGATCAGGAGCGCGAGCGCTGGGAGGCCGCGGAGGCGGATGTCATACGCGAGCGCGAACAAGCACAGCGCGTTCAGGCTGAGGTGGGGCAACAGCAGGCGGTGATCGGTGGGCTCGAGGCAGAGGTTCAGCGTCAGCGCGATGAGCTCGAGCGTGTCCATGCCGAGTCTCAGGAGGAGAGCGAGCGGCTACGCGGCGAGCTGGAGACTGCGCGGGCTGGCCTGGAGACGGCGCAGGCCGAGCTCGAGCGCGAGCTGGCGAATGCCACAGCCTCGTCCGATGCCCTGGTGTCCGAGGCGCGGGCGCGAACCGAGGAGGTCGAGCGGGTCCATGCCGAGGCTCAGGAGGAGACGGAGCGGCTACACGGCGAGCTCGATTCGGCGCGAGCTGAGCTGGAGAGTGCGCGGGCTGAGTTGGAGACGGCGCAGGCTGAGCTCGAGCGCGAGCTGGCGAACGCGACCGCTTCGTCGGATGCGCTGGTGTCAGAGGCGCGGGCGCGAGCCGAGGAAGCCGAAAGCGCGCTCGGCGAGGCGACCGCCGAGCTCGAGCGGATCCAGGCCGAGGTGGACCAGGAGCGCGAACGCTGGCACGCCGCCGAAGCCGAGGTCAAGCAGGATCGGGTGCAGGCGGAGCAGGCAGCGGCAGCCGCGCAGCAAGAGATCGAACGGCTGGAGCAGGAGCTGGCGGGCCTCGAGACGAGCTTGGCCGAGCAAGGCGAACGCGCCGAGCAGGCCGAGGCTGAGGCCGAGCGCCAGCGTGAGGCCGCCGAGCAGACCCGGGCGGCAGCCGAAGAAGAGACCGAGCAGCTCCGGGGCGAGCTCCAGCAAGCGCTCGCCGACCTCGAACGCGAGCTGGAGAAGGCCACGGCGAGCGGCGAGGCGATCGCGTCGGAGGAGCGACAGCGGGCGGAGCGGGCCGAGGCCGCCATCCGCGATATCGACGAGGAGCTCTCCCAAGCGCAAGCGGCGCTCCACGAGCAGCGCGAGCGAGCTGAGGTGGCCGAGGCGGAGATCGAGCGCGAGCACGAGGACGCCGAGCAGGCTCGCGCCGAGGTCGAAAAGCAGCAGATGCGGTTGCTCGAGATGGAAGGCGAGGTAGAGCGCCAGCGCGAACGCGCGGGCGAGGTGCTCGCGGCCGTTCGGCAGGAGACCGAGGACCTGCGAGCTGAGCTCGAGCGGGCCCAGAGCGAACTCGAGGTCGAGCGTGAGAACGCGGCCGCGTCGGGAGAGGCGCTCGCCGCCGAGCAGCGCGTGCGGGCCGACCAGGCCGAGACAGCACTACAGCAGACTCGCGAGGAGCTGGAGCGCGTCCAGGCCGAGGCGGTCGAGGAGGCTGGGCGGACCGAGGCGACCGTCGAGGAGCAGCGTGCGCGGCTCCAGGAGGCCGAGGAAGAGGCCGAGCGCCAGCGCGAGAGGGCCGACCGGGCGATCGCGGAGGCGCAGGAAGAGACGGCCCAACTCCAGGAAGAGACGACCCGCCTTCAAGAGGAGCTCGAGCAGACGCGCGCCGCCGCGGAGCGCGAGCGCGCGGAGGCGGCCGAGGACGCGGAGCGCGAGGAGAGCGAGCGTGTGCGGGAAGCGCGCGAGGAGCTCGAGCGCGTGCAGGCATCACTCGAGCAGGAGCGCGAGGCGGCCGTGGCCGCCCTGGCGGAGAAGGAGCAGCTGGTTTCCGAGCATCAGGAGGCCATTGCCGAGCTCGAGCGCGAGCGGGCCGCGATCGAAGAGGAGACCGAGCGTCGCACTCAGATCGAGGCGGAGCTTCAGCGGCTCTCGGAGCAGAGCGATCAGGCCGCCGCGGACGCCGAACGCGAGCGCGAGCGCCTGGAGACGGCTGTGAAGGAGGAGCGCGACGTCGCTGAGCGTGAGCTCGCCGAGGTTCGCGAGCAGCTGGAGCGCGAGCGGGCCGACGCCACCGCCGCGGCGGCGACGGTCGCCGAGGAACAACAGAGGGCCGAGGAGATCGAGCGCGAGCTCGAGGCTGCGCGGGCCGAACTCTCGCGGGCACAGGAGGAGCTCCAAGAGGCTCACGCGGCCGCGTCGGTGCCGCAAACAGGCCCGCGCTGGAGCCCCGCAGCTCAGCGGGAGCTCGCCGAGACGCTGGCCGGCTCATCGGACTGGCGTGCCGGTCTGACGGATGCGATCAAGATCGTCGGGTCCCAAGGCGGCTGGGACACTGTCGCCGCCTGGTGCCCGGACGGCCACGACGAGCTCCGCTGCGTCGCGATGTGGACCAACGAGAGCGACGACTTCAGGTCATTCGAGACTTCGACGTGGCAGCGCGGCGAGCCCAACACGGACGGGGAACTGTGGCGCGCCTTGGCGGACGCCTCGACGACCGTGCTCGGAGCGCTCGAGGAAAGCGGAGATGCCCGGATCAAGCAGGCCGTCGCCGCCGGGATGCACTCGGCGGTGCTCGTGCCCGTCCGCGAGGGCATTCAGCCGCTCGCCGTCATCGAGCTGCTCAGTACCGAGTCCATGGAGCCCAACGAGGACCTGACCGCGTCGCTCGAGGCCGTGGCGTTCCAGCTCGGCCACTTCGCCCACCTGCTGCGGATCGGGGCGACTCCGCAGTGGCGTCTGGGCAAGCTCACGCTGTAGCCACCGCGCCGAGCGATCGACTGGCCGATTCGGTCGGCGTGGGGAGGTGCTCATCCGGCTAATGTGCGAACATACGTTCGATGCGTTGGAGCAATCTGACCACGACTATCGAGGAGAAGACGGCTCGCCTGCCTGGCTATCGAGAAGAGGCCGTGATACGTCATTTCGACGTCCCCGAGGCGCTCCAGACGAGGTTCTATGAGGTTCGGGCGAAGTCGATCCTGAACAAGGTCCCCGAGGCGTCGCAGATGCCGTTCCGGTGGACGATCAATCCCTACCGGGGGTGCACCCACGCGTGCCGGTACTGCTTCGCTCGACCGACGCACACGTACCTCGGCTTCAACGCCGGTCGTGACTTCGAGCGCGAGATCGTGGTCAAGGTCAATGCACCCGAGCTGCTGCGCACGGAGCTCGCGCGACGGTCGTGGTCGGGGGAGCACGTAGCGCTCGGCACAAACACGGATCCGTACCAGTGGGTCGAGGGGCGGTACGGGCTGATGACCGGGATCTGGGAGGCGATGCGGGACGCGGCCAATCCGTGCTCGATCCTCACCAAGTCGCCGCTACTGCTTCGAGACCTCCCGCTGATGAAGGAGATCGCCGAGCGGACCGAGTTCGCCGCTGCTCTGTCGGTCCCTACGATCGACGAACGTGCGTGGCGCGCCACCGAGCCTCACACGCCCAATCCCCGGGCGCGGTTGGAAGCGGTGGGCGAGCTCACGCGGGCCGGGATCAGGACAGGGGTCCTGATCGCCCCGTTGATGCCCGGGATAAACGACTCGCCTGAGCAGGTGGCGAGGATCCTGGAGCTCGCCTCGGAGGCCGGGGCGGCATATGTGACCGGGATCCCCCTGCACCTGAGAGGGGAGGTGAAGGATGTCTTCCTGAGCTGGTTGAAAGCCGAGCGTCCCGAGCTGATGCCGCTTTACAAACGGCTGTACCGCGGCGCGTACGCGCCACCGGAGGAGCGCCGACGTCTGGCTGCGCTCGTGAACGGGCCCGACCTCCCGCCGGGACGACGGATGCGTGGGCGGATCGAGCCGCCGCAACCCCGTCGGGCGGCGGTGCACCACGCGACCCAGGAGACACTGTTCTGAATTCGAGTGAAACCGAGCCGCCGGCGCGGTGGTAGGTAATACGGCGTGCTGAGGCCGCGACACATGCAGCGGCAAGCTAGTGCGCAATGATTCAAAGCCGCCCCCAATGATTCGAAACCGCATCAAGAACAGCAAGGACCTTCACCTCGAGCGGATGTTCGAGACTCGCAGCGAGGCCTGGGAGCGGGTCGGGCTCGCCGCCCAGGTCAGCCAGCGAGTCGTGCGCCGTGCCCGCCGGCAGATATTCGTGCTGCTCCCGGCGATCGTCGGCGTGCTCGTGCTCTACCACTACCGCGTCGACATCCTCGGAAAGCACACCGAGCATCGGTGGGACACGGTGATCCAGTGGGTCGTCGTGATCGCGCTGCTGACGCTCGGGTGGGCGCTCGCCCGCGACATCGGTCGGGCCGCCGGGCCGACGTTCTTTCGCCGCATGGATCCGGCCACGGCCGGAACCGTCGGCTTCCTGATTCGCCTGGCCACAATGGGGATCACGCTGGTGATCGCGCTCAGCGTCGCCGGCGTGAACGCCGCGGGACTGGTCGCCGGAAGCGCGTTCACGGCCATCATCCTCGGGCTCGCGGCGCAGCAGACGCTCGGCAATCTGATCGCCGGCATGGTGCTGTTGACCGCCCGGCCGTTCCGCGTCGGCGAGCGGATCCGCCTCCAGGCGGGGGCGCTCGGGGGCCAGATCGAGGGCGTGGTCAGCTCGCTCGGCCTGCTGTACACGACGATCGCCCGCGGCGAGGATCGGATCATGGTTCCGAACAACGGGGTCCTGTCCGCCGTGATCGTTCCGCTCCGCGAGCCCAACTCCGTGGACGTCAAGGTCAGGCTGGGCTCGGGCGTGCGGCCCAGCCAGGTCCAGGCGCTGCTCGACGATCAGATCTCGACGCCGATCCGCAACCCGGCCAAGGTGCTGCTCGAGGAGCTCGATGGCGAGGACGTGGTCGTCCGTATCCAGGCGACTCCCGAGCGGGCCGGCGACGGGGCGAAGCTGGCGGATGAGATCATCGCCGTACTCGCCAGCGTCACCGGCGAGCATCAGCCGGTGACCGGTGATCCGACCGAGCCCGCGGATCCGACAGAGCCCGCCGGCGCCGAGCCGACCGGCGACGGCGACGAACCCGAGCCCGAGCCGACGCGCGTCAGGGCTCAGCGTTTGTCGCGTTGAGCCTCGGCCACGGCGGAGGCGACGTTCTCGCCGCCCAACCAGCGGTTGCCGGTCTCGGCCAGCTGCGGCGCGATCGACGCCACCGCGGCCCCCAGCCGCAGCGCAGGCGGCGCCACGCCGACCTCGGCCCGATTGCGCTCGATCGCCCGGATCACCGCCGCGGCGACGTCCTCAGGCAGTCGCGTCCCCGTGCCGAGGGGTAGCTTGACGCCGGCGTCGGCGAACATCCCGGCATCGCGGATGAAGCCTGGCAGGACCACCGAAACGCCGACCCCGTGGGAGCGCAGATCGGCACGGAGCCCGAGCGCGAATCCCCGCAGCCCGAACTTTGTCGCGGAGTAGATCGACGACGACGGCGACGCCGCCTTGCCGGCGAGCGATGAGATGAACACCATGTGGCCGCGCCGGCGGCGAATCA
Source organism: uncultured Solirubrobacterales bacterium (assembly GCA_963810015.1). Classification (GTDB taxonomy): domain Bacteria; phylum Actinomycetota; class Thermoleophilia; order Solirubrobacterales; family Solirubrobacteraceae; genus Palsa-465. The sequence goes on along the minus strand of CAWEMC010000013.1, from coordinate 257,440 downwards.
TCGCCGGCGCGAGCCCGCGCGCGAGGGCGATCGGCGCCCGCAGGTTGACCTCGAGCATCCGGTCGATCTGTTCCTCGGTCAGCTCCGTCAGCATTCCCGATGCCGGGAGGCCGGCGTTCGCGACCAGCACGTCGATCTCACCCACCTCACTCACGAGGCGATCGACCTCCTGACGATCGGACAGGTCGCACGTGATCGCCCGCGCGCCGAGCGCGCCAGCGAGCGATTCGAGGGCGTCGACTCGGCGCCCGGTCACCACGAGGCTCGCGCCCCGCGCGGAGAATTCCCGGGCGATGGCGTTGCCGATGCCGCCCGTGGCGCCGGTCACGAGCACGCTGCCGCGGACGATGCTCACGGCGGGGCAGTGTAGTCAGCCCCCTGAGGCGGGCGAGGCCCCGGAGCTACCTCGGGAAGAGCGCGAGCGTCGCCGTGAAGCCGTGCAGGAAGCTCCGACCGCCGACAGGCCCGATCTCACCGGCGGCGAAGAAGCCGGCGGCGGGAGCCCCGCCCAGCTCGCGGCCGACCATCACGGCGTCGTGATCGCTCGGTCCGAACATCGCGCTGCCGCGACCGTTGCAGGAGAAGACCAGCGCCCCGGCGGCACCTTCGCTCGGCATCGCAGCCACGCGCGTGCGCAGCGCGCGCCGCAGGTCCTCGTCGGCGGACCGCGCGTCGCGCGCGTGCAGCCGGATCACCTGGCCTTCCTGCACCGCGGCGCCGATCACCAGCTGCCCGGATTCGGGGTCAGCGCCCAGCAGGCCGCGGACGAGGAAGTCGCCCTGCTCGTACTCGGGCTGGCCACTGTCGATCACGATCCCGATCAGCAGTCCCGCCGAGATAAGCGCTCGTTCGCGCGGCCCGAGCTCGGAGATGATCTTTTCGACGGTTTCGAGCGCGGGACGGCTCGCGAGCTCGTGGATGACGTTGCCCTCTGCGGCGGTGATCGTGACCTCGCGGCCGAGCGGCGCGGCGCCTTGGGATACGCAGGGCAGGACCTCGACCCCTTCGCACCGGATGCCGACGGCGCCTTCTTCGTAGACCTCCTCGCCCAGGAACAGTGCGCCGGCGCCCTCCATCGTGCGCGCGCTCGAGAGCCCGCCGATCACGGGGGTCGTGGGCGCGAGCGTCGCAAGCTCGCGCAGCAACCCCTCGGTCGGAAAGCTGTAGGGATCGGGCAGCAGGATTGCCGCGCTCGCCCCGTCGAGCTCGGGGAGCCCGTCGATCACGCCGTTCTCGGCGAGGCTCGCGTGAAACGGAGTCACTGAGCCGCCGCCGTCGAACGTGGCCATCCACACGGTCAGGGCCGTCCCCGACTCGAGCTCGCGGTCATCGCCGAGGACGCCTCCGGCGCCGCAACCGATCAATGCCTGCGGATCGATCACCGACGTGATCCCGGCGAGCGTCGCCTCGGGCGCCGCGAGGTGCGAGCCGCTGGCGAAGACCACCGCGAGGTCGGGATCCGACTCCCCGAGCGCCGCCGCGGCGGCACCCGCAGCCTCGATGCCGGCGGCGAGAGGATCGTGCTCGGTCGACACTGCGGCACCGGCACGCGCGCTCACGAACGTCCTTCCTCAGCCATCGCTGCACGATACTCCCCGCCATGTCCCGGCCAGAGGTGATCGCTCTGTTCGGACCGACCGGGGTGGGGAAGACCGCGGTCGCGATCGCGCTGGCCCGAAGGCTCGCCCGTCGCGGCCAGGATCCGGTCGCGGTATCAGCCGATGCCCTTCAGGTGTACGCCGGCCTCGAGACTCTCACGGGGGCCGCCGGGCCCGCGGAGCGGGCACAGCTCGAGCACCGGCTCCTGTCGTTCCTCCCCATCGACGCGACGTTCAGCGCCGGTCAGTACGCGGAGCTGGCCCACGCCGAGATCGACGGGCTGCTGGCCGCGGGCTGTCTCCCGATCGTCGTCGGGGGCACCGGGCTCTACCTCCGCGCCGCGCTGACCGAGCTCAGCCTCCGACCGGCCCCGGCGGAAGGGGTGCGCGAACGGTGGCTGCGCGAGCTCGAGGAACGGGGTCCGAGCTCGCTACACGCGACCCTCTCACAACAAGCTCCGTGGGCCGCGGCCGAGATCGATCCCGGTGACCGTCAGCGGATCGTGCGGGCGCTGGAGCTGCTCGACGCGGGCGAGCTCGAGCCGCCGGAGGGCGAATCTGAGCTGTGGACCGACGCCGTTCGCCGCCCGACGCTGCTGATCGGCCTAGTGATGGAGCGAGAACGGCTCTACGCGAGGATCGACAGCCGCGTCGAGGAGATGGTCGCCGCCGGCGCCGCCGGCGAGGTTCATCGCGCGAATGCCGCCGGCGCGTCGATCACGGCGCGCAAGGCGCTGGGCTTCAACGAGCTCCTCGCCGCAGACGTCGAGGCGATGAAGCGCCGCACCCGCAACTATGCGCGACGCCAGCTGACCTGGATGCGCAAACTCGCCTCGGTTCGGGTGCTCGACGTGACCGGCCGCTCCCCGGATGAGGTGGCCGCCGAGATCGAGGAGCTGTGGCTCATGGAAGCGGTGTGAACGGGTACATCAGCACGGCCGCCACCACGACGGTGAACCCCCAGGCGGCGATCGCCTTGCGCGAGACGCCACTACGAGCCACCAGGTCGGCGACGACGAGATAGATCCCCGGCATCACGATGACCATGTAATAGAGGTAGCTCGTTCGGTTCCAGAACAGGCTCAGCACCTCGAAGGGCACGAACGTTCCCAGAAACCAGGCAAGTCCCACGGTCGCGACTGGGCTGGGCGCCGGCGCCACGCGGCGGATCCGTCCGGGAAGCCTGCGGGCGACTCCGAGCGCCGCGAGCAGGAGACCCGGCAGCGCCAGCAACATGATCGGGGGGCTGATCATGCCAAGGAAGTGGACGGCGGGATGAATTCCCGTCAGCCCCGGCGCGGGCTGCGCGGGATTGATGTTGAGGTACAGGATCGGCTTGTAGTCGCCGAGCCACTGCCACGGGTATGAGGCGATCCCGTGCGGGCCGTGCAGACTCGTCAGCGCGCTCGCGTAAGAGACCATGTAGGAGAGGTGCGCGAACGGCCCGCCGGCGATCTTCGTTCCGGTGGCGATGTTGTACGGCGGCGCGATCTGGTCCAGGATCGTGAGTCCGGCCAGGAGAACGACTGCTGCAGTCACCGTGCACGCAGCCAGCGCCCGCCAGCGGGCGTGGCGCGGGCGCGCGGGGGCCAGTGACCGCAGGAGCTCCAGGACGGCGAGCGCGATCAACGCGTACGGAGCTACCAGCTTCATGCACGCGCCTATGCCGATCGCAGCGCCGCCGGCGAAGGGGCGCCCGCGCAGGTAAAGCGTCGCCCCCCAAATCATCGCCGCGAGTACGTAGATGTCGAGTGTCCCGATCCGTCCGTGGACGATCAGCAGGTTGTCGGCGGCCATCAGCGCACTCGCTCCTAGCGCCAACCGGCGGCCCCCGCCCGCGGCGCGGGCCAGCGCGTAGCAGCCGAGCAGCGCCAGCGTGCCGAACACGATGCTCCCGATCCTCCACGCGAACGGGCCGTCGCCGAACAGCTCGATCGATCCGGCGATGATCAGCTTCGCGAGCTGGGGGTGCTCGCCGTTGGGATCGGTCCCGAGCGGCGCGTTCGCGTAAGGCGACCCGGGCGGTGGATGAATTCCCGCAATCACACGGGCCGCGTTCACGTAATAGCGCTCGTCGAACACCAGGACCCGATCCGACGCGGAGCGGCACGGCTTGCGGCAGGGCTCGTCCAGCCAGGCGAGCCGCACCGCCAGCGAGAGCACCGACAGCAGGGCCAGCAGAACGACGGGTTCTCGCAGTCGCCCGGCCATTTCAGGGCGACGGTACTGATGAACCCCGCCGGCGCTCACCAAGACTCCCCGCGGCGCTCACCTAGACTGCCCGCGCGTGGAGTTCGAGAAGTGGCACGCGCTGGGCAACGACTACGTGATCGTCGAGACCGCCGCACTGCCGTTCGAGCTGACGCCGGCCCGCGTGCGCGCGATCTGCGCGGCGCACACGGGCGTGTCCGCCGACGGGATCCTGTTGCTCTCTGAGCCGGACGAGCCCGGCTACGTCGCTCGGCTACGGATCTTCAACCCCGACGGCTCCGAGGCGGAGCTGTCGGGCAATGGCAGCCGCGAGGCGGTCCTGTACCTCCGCCGGCGTGGCTGGACCGACGCGACCACGTTCTCGATCCAGACCGCGGCCGGCGAGATCCGCCCGACGATTACCGCTGAGACCACGTGCACGATCGACATGGGCAAGGCGCGGTTGCGCAGCGCCGATTATCCGTCCGGGGTCGACGACGGACGCGGTCAGCTGGCGGCCGGGGGACGGTGGTGGAGCTTTCAGCACGTGCAGGTCGGCAACCCCCAGTGCGCGATCCGTGTCGCCGACGCGGTCGAGCTCGCCGAGCTAGAGCTCGGGCAGATCGGCCCCGAGATCGTCGAGCATCACCTGTTTCCGAACCGCACGAACGTCTCATGGTTTGCGGAGATCACTCCCGGGCGTCTGCACGCGCGGATCTTCGAACGTGGAGCGGGGGAGACCACCGCGAGCGGCACCGGCGCCACCGGCGCCGCCGTGGCGTACGTTCTCGACGGAGGGAACTCGCCGGTAACTGTCGTGCTCGACGGCGGCGAGCTGGAGGTCGAGGTGGGGGAGGACATGCACATCAATCTCAGCGGCTGGGCGGTACCGGTGTTTCGCGGAGCGCTCGCCGATGAGTTCGTAAAGGAGCTCAATGCGACCGAGTAGGCGCCTGGAGCAGATTCCGCCGTACCTGTTTGCCGAGCTGGAGCGCAAGGTGTCAGCCAAACGCGCGGCCGGCGTCGACATCATCAGCCTCGGGATCGGGGATCCCGACACCCCCACGTACGCGCCCATCGTCGCGGCCGCGCAACGCGCCGTGGCCGATCCGAGCACCAACACATACCCCAGCAACCGCGGCCGCGCGGAGTTTCGCGAGGCGGTGGCTCGGTTCTACGAGCGTCGGTTCGGGGTCACCCTGGACCCGGAGACCGAGGTGATGCCGGCGATCGGGGCCAAGGAGTGCATCTTCAACCTCAACCTTGCCTTCCTCGACCCGGGCGACGTCACGCTGGCGGCGGACCCGGGCTACCCCGTGTACACGGGCGGGCCGCTCCTCGCCGGGGGCGAGCCCGTGCTGATGCCGCTGATCGGAGACCGTGGATTCGCGCCGGATCTCGGCGCGATCACCGCCGATCACCTCGATCGCGCGCGGCTGTTGTTCTTCAACTACCCGAACAACCCCACGGGCGCGATCCTCCCGGACGGGCTGTTCGAGGAGGTCGTCGACCTGGCGGGCCGCGCGGACATCCTCGCCGTGCACGACAACGCGTACAGCGAGATCACCTTCGACGGCTACGTCGCGCCGTCGTTCCTGTCCACGCCCGGCGCCAAGGAAATCGGCGTCGAGGTCTTCTCGCTCTCCAAGGGCTACAACATGACGGGGTGGCGGTGCGCGGCCATCGTGGGGAACGCCGACGCCATCGCGCAGTATTGGCGGCTGAAGTCGAACATCGACTCCGGGCTGTTCGAGGCCGTCCAGCTCGCCGGAGCGGAGGCGCTCTCGCCCGAGCTCGATCCCGAGGTGCGGGCGATGAACGAGGTCTACGCCCGCCGGCGCGACCTGGTGTGCGACGCGCTGGCGCAGGCCGGCGTTCAAGTGACCCCGCCGAAGGGGACGATCTACATCTGGGCGCCGATCCCCGACGGCTTCGAGTCCTCGGCGGCCTACTGCGAGTACGTTCTCGAGCAGGCGGCGGTCGTGATCTCGCCGGGGGGGGCCTACGGCGCCAGCGGTGAGGGCTTCTTCCGGATCTCGCTGACGACGCCCGATGATCGCCTGCTCGAAGCGGTGGAGCGTATTCGCCAGCTTTAGCGACGGATGATGGCGCCGGCGCGGCTACCATCCCCCTCGTGCAGCGAAGCCGCAACGGTCGCGCCAGGACATCGTCTTTCACCGCCGACGGCCAGCGCCAGACTGGCCGTGCGCGTCAGCGCGCCTACCTGATCGCGGCCCTTCCGGACGGCGACCACGAGGATCTGGCGGAGCTGCGGGAGCTGCTTCGGACGGCCGGCGTCGCCGGCGTCGGCGAGCTGGTCCAGCGCCGTGAGCACCCGCACCCCAACACCTATCTGGGGGCGGGCAAGCTCGACGAGCTGAAGGCCGATCTCGCACGGGCGGACGCAAACCTGGTGGCCTGCGACGACGAGCTCTCGCCGCGTCAGGAGCGCAACCTCGAGGCCGCGCTCGGGCTTCCGGTGATCGATCGCACCGCGATCATCCTCGACATCTTCGCCTCGCACGCGCACTCGGCCGAGGGCAAGCTCCAGGTCGAGCTGGCGCAGCTCGAGTACAACCTCGCCCGGATGCGAGGCCTGTGGTCGCACCTGGAGCGCCTCGGGGCGGGCCGCATCGACGGGGGGATCGGCACCCGGGGCCCGGGCGAGACCCAGATCGAGACCGACCGCCGCCTGGCCCGCGACCGGATCGCGGCGCTGAAGCGAAAGCTTGTCCACGTTCAGGGGAGCCGCTCGGTCATGCGCGCCGAGCGCGAGCGCGGGCATCTCCCTAGGGTGGCGCTCGCCGGCTACACGAACGCCGGCAAGTCGACGCTCCTGAACGCGCTGACCGGCGCCACCGCGGGAGTCGGAGACCGGCTGTTCCAGACCCTCGATCCGACGACGCGCCTCCTGCGCGTAGGCGGGCGCGATTACCTGCTGACCGACACCGTGGGCTTCATCCGCAAGCTTCCCCACCAGCTCGTCGAGGCCTTCGGCGCGACCCTCGAGGAGACGCGCCTGGCGGACATGATCCTGCACGTGGTCGACGCGTCCGTCGACGAGGAAGAACTGCTCGAGATGACCCACGCCGTCGAGGATGTGCTCCACGAGATCGACGCCGAGGATGCGCCACGGCTGCTCGTCCTCGGGAAGGCCGACAAGGTCGGTCCCGAGCGGCGCGCCGAGCTCGAGAACCGGCACCCTGATGCCGTGCTCGTCTCCTCGCTCACGGGCGAGGGCCTGGCCGAGCTGACCGAGCGGATCGAGGAGGAGTTCGCGCGCAGGCTGCAGGACGTCGAGTTGCTGATCCCGTTCGACGAGGGTGCCCGGCTGGCCGAGCTCCACGAGGTCGCGGGCGATCTCGAGCGCGAGGAGACCCCCAGCGGCGTCCGGGTCGTGGCGCGCCTGCCGCCGAGCGTCGCGGCGCGTTACGAGCGCTTCACGCTCGAGCCCCACGGCTGATGGGCCTCCGCGTCTTGCGCCTCGACGAGCGTGCGACGCTCCCTGGGCGCGCGTATCCGGGCGATGCGGGCCTTGACCTTCACGCCCTCGACGGCTGCCTGCTCGGGCCGGGTGAGCGCGCGGCAGTCCGGACCGGCATCGCGGTCGAGATCCCCGACGGTGAGGCGGGGCTGGTGCTGCCTCGGTCCGGCCTGGCCGCACGCCACGGGATCGCGCTCGTCAACGCGCCAGGGCTGATCGACGCCGGATACCGCGGTGAGATTCGGGTCCTGCTTCTGAATACCGACCGCGCCCAGCCGGTTGAGATCGCACCCGGTGATCGGATCGCCCAGCTGGTCCTGGTCAGAGTGCAGACACCGGAGGTAATTGAGGTCGACGCGCTCGCGACCTCCGAGCGGGGCGCGGGCGGATTCGGGTCGAGCGGCAGCTGAGCTCGTCTCAGGGCCGGGGACCCGGTCAGGAGCTCTGCGGCACGAGGCCATGAGCCTGGAGAAACTCCTTGGCGACGGCCGCTGGGTCCTGCTGGTAGACGGCGACCTCGTCGTTCAGGTCCTGCATCGTCGCCGTCGTCAACAGCTTGCTGACCTTGTCGATCGTGGCTGCGAACGCGGGCCCTTCGGCAGCCAGGACCTTCGCCGGCACGACCGGCACGGCCTGCCCCCAGCCGAACGCGTTCTGCGGATCGCCCAGCAGCCGGTAGCTCCCGTTTTCCAGCTGACCGTCCGTGGTGTTGACCCAGGCGGCCTGGACCACGCCCTGGTCCAACGCCTGATAGCCCCCACCGACCGCGAGTGGCTTGAACGCCGCAGGAACGAACCCGTAGACCTGTTCGAGCGTCCCCAGCCCGCCGGGGCCCTGCTGAAACTCTGGTGGCGCCCCGAACGTCAGCCCGCTGGCTACCTTGCGCAGATCGCCGAGCGAATGCAGGCCGTGCTCGACCGCGTACGCAACCGTCACGGCGATCCCGCCCGTATCGCTGAACGGAGTCGGTTGCAGCAGCTTCAAGCCGTGCTGGCGCGCGTAGTGGCGGGCCGCACGGTACGCGCTCGCCTCGGTGGCGAAGCCGTGCTTGTACCCGGCGACGTCCGTGTTCCACGTACTCAGGTACTCGGGGTACATGTCGAGTCGCCCGCTGTACAGCGCCTGGAGCGTGACCTCGGTCGGGCCGATGTTGCGGTTCAGCTGCACGCTGTAGCCCTGCGCGCTGAGCGCCTGGGCATAGAGCTCGCCGAGCAGGAACTGCTCGCTGAAGTTCTTGTCGCCGATCGTGACCTCTGGTTTGCCCGTGCCCGGGAGGACGGGCGCGCTGGTCCTCGTCGTTGGCGGTGAATCGGCCGTGGCGTCGTGCTTGCCCGCGCCGCAGGCTCCGATACCGAGCGCGACGAGCACGAGTCCGCCGGCCAAGAGGGTTTTTGTCATGGGCGAATTGACGCCTCTTGGATCTCTCGATTCGGGGCTCGTGCCCATCCTAGAGCTACGAGACGGCCGCGGCTCGGCGGGCGTCGGCGTGGGCGGCCGCCTCGAGCTCGTCGTCGAGCGCGGGCAGCGGCTCGGGCAGCCCGAGTGCGGTGGCGATCAGCCAGTCCGCGAACCAGGCGTTCTTGGGGAGTAGGGGGCCGTGTAGGTAGGTGCCGATCACGTTTCCTGCGATTACCCCCTCACGACCGTCGCTACCGTTGTTGCCGTGGCCCTTGAGGACGGTGCCGAGCGCCTGGACGCCCGGACCGAGATGGGTGCGACCACCGTGATTCTCGAAGCCCGCCAGGACCCGCCGGTGCCCGGGCTGGAGCTCGACTTCGATCGCCACGTTGCCGATCAGCCGGGGTCCGTCCGAGCGAACGGTGTGGAGGTCGACGAGGCCCGCGCCGGGGAGCGACTCGTCGCCCAGCTGGTAGCTGTGCCCGAGCAGCTGGTAACCCCCGCAGACCGCCAGGATCACGCCCTCCCGCTCCGCGATCGCGTGCAGCGCGTCGCGTTTGACCTCGGCCAGATCGAGCGCGCACAGGCGCTGGTCCCGATCCTGTCCGCCGCCGATGTAGAAGAGATCGGCCCCGTCCGGATCGAGCTCGTCACCCAACCCGCTCGCCCGTACCGAGAAGCCGAGGCCGCGCCACCGGCAGCGGCGCTCGAGCAGCAGCAGGTTGCCCCGATCCGCGTAGATGTTCATCAGGTCGGGATAGAGCGCGCACACGCGGAGCTCGTGCTCAGGCACGGAGGATCACCACCTCGCTGCCGACGTGGTCCTCCGTCGGCGGGATCGTCCGTGGCTCCAGTGCCGTCAAGCCGACTGCCGCCGCCTCCTGCTCGAGCTCGGGACCAGTGAGCCGGTCGAGGTGGATGAGGTCGCGAACGACCGACCGCCCGCCCTCGACCGTGACGGTCTCACGGCGGCGCTCGAGCACATACCCGTCGAGCTCGGCTCGGACCGCCGTCGGATGGCTCGAGTAGACGACGCCGTCGAGCTCGCACATGTCGGGCAGGGGAGCGGCCGCGCCGCCGGCGACGTCGAACAGCTCGAGCGCCTCGCTGATCGCGATCGCGAGCACTCCCCCGGGCAGGAGGTGCCGTTTCGCGCGTTCGAGGAACCGGCCCCGCCCCTCCACGCCGCCGAGCAGCTGGATCGTCTGCATCGGCACGACGCACACCGCAAACTGCTCCCCGAGCTCGAACTCGCGGGCGTCGGCGAGCACGGTCCGGACCTCGAGATCGCCGGTGCGGCGGGCGAGCTCCGCGAGCAGCTCGTCGTCGCGGTCGAGCGCGGTCACGCGGTAGCCCTCGCGGGCGAGATCGAGCGTTACCCGTCCCGTTCCCGCGCCGATATCGAGCACGGGATCGCCGTGATCCCGGGCCAGCGAGCGCCACAGCTCCAGGTCCTCGGCGTAGTGACCGCACTCGAGGTCGTGCCAGATCACGCTCATCGTGGCACCGCCGTCCCCGGCTCCCAGAAATGGCCCGTGAGCCCACGGCTCGAGAGAACGTCCCGGAGCTCCAGCAGAGCCGTGTACGTCGGCAGCGCGAACAGGCGCCGGCCGGCGGCTTCGGCCAGTGCGCCGTCGAGGGCCTCCGGCAAGGCCGGGACGACCCGGAGGCGGTCGGCGTCGACTCCCGCGTACTTGAGCCGAAGCGCCAACTCCGCGGCGCGGGTCCCGGCGCAGGTGACGCTGCGAACGTGTGAAGCCAGGATCTCGAAGTCGGCGTCCCAGATCCACGAGACGTCCTTGCCGTCGGCCGTCCGGTCGTTCAGTACCGCAAGCACGTCGAGGCCCGCCGGCTCGAGGGTCAAGGTGCGCAGGATCTCGTTGGCCCCGGCCGGGTTCTTGACCAGCAGGATCGAGAGCTCGACGTCCCCGATCTGCACTCGCTCCGCTCGCCCGAACGCCGCCGTCACGGCCGCCAGCCCCTCCACGACGTGCTCGAGTCCGACCCCCAGATCGAGGCACAGCGCCGCCGCCCCGAGCGCGTTGTAGACGTTGTAGAGGCCGGGGAGGGGGAGGTCGACCATGCTCGTGCCCGCGGGCGTGCGGAGCTGGAAGCTGGCGCTGCGGGTGCCGTCCAGGGCGATCTGCTCGGCGGCTACCGTCGGGCTCGGGCGCCGCTGGCCACAGTTCGGGCACCGGTAGACGCCGAGATGACCGAGATAGATCGCATCGTAGATGTACGCGGTCCCGCACCGGCGGCAATGCTTGGAGTCCGCCGCGTGCTGCATCTCGGGTAGCGCCATCGAGGGATCCTCGACGCCGAAGTAGGTCACGGCCGGCCGGTCGCGGCCGAGGTCGGCGATCAGCGGGTCGTCGGCGTTCAGGGCGAGGTGGGCCCGGGCGGGGAGCGACGCGACCACCTCGGCCCAGCGGTCGGCGATCGTCTCCAGCTCGCCGTAGCGGTCGAGCTGATCGCGGAACAGGTTGCAGAGCAGGACGGCGCGAGGATCGAGCTCTCGTGTCACGCGGTCGAGCCAGAACTCATCGAGCTCAAACAGGCCCATGTCGCCTGCGATCCTCCCTCCCGAGCGGGCGGCTCCGAGCAGTGTCGAGGCCACGCCCCCGGCCATGTTGGCTCCGGCGCGGTTGTGAACCAAGGAGATACCGGAGCGCTCGAGCACCGAGGCCGTCATCGCCGCCGTGGTGGTCTTGCCGTTGGTGGCCGAGATCACCGCCGAGCCGAGCGGTAGGCGTGCCGCGAGCTCGGCGATCGCGTGTGGCTCGAGGCGCATCAGCACTTTCCCCGGCAGTGAGGTCCCGCCGCCACGGCCGGCTCTCCGAGCCAGCTCTCCGACGGCCCTGGCCGCACCGATCTTCATCGACAACACGGTCATCGCGGCGCGATCACCCGGACAGCACTCGGAATCACGCTTACGGCGACCGGCAGCTCGGCGATGGGGTCCCCGTCCGCGAACATCGTGAACGGGCGATCGGCGCTGATTTTCACCTCGGCGGCACGCAGGACCTGAACGTTGGGCTGACGCGTGTGGGTGCCTTTGAACACGGTCGGGAGCAACCGTAGGAATCTGAGCTTCGGAACGTCGCCGACGATCACGACGTCGAGCATTCCGTCCTCGAGCGAGGCCTCGGGGGCGAGCAGCATTCCGCCGCCGTAGGCCATCGAGTTCGCAGCAGCGATCGTGTAGCCCGTCACGCGGCGGGACGCGTCGCCGTCGATGATGACCTCGAACTGGGCGGGCCGCCAGGAAAGCAGCGCGCGGATCGCGCCGTAGGCGTAGACGAGGTTTCCGCGCACCACACGAGTCTCGTTTGCGATCCGGTTGGCGTCGGAATCGAATCCGCAGCTCGCAATTCCGATGAACGTCCGTGAGCCGACGATGCCGAGGTCGACCTCGCGGACGGCGCCTTGGGCGAGGACCTCGCACGCCGCGACCGGATCGAGCGGAATCCCGAGGGCGCGGGCGAAGTCGTTGCCCCGGCCGCCCGGGAGCACGCCGAGGACGGCATCGGTGTGTCTGAGTGCCCCGGCGACCGCGCCGATCAGTCCGTCGCCACCGAACGCGACGGCGACTTCGCCGGCCGCGGCTGCGTCAGCGGCAAGCTCCCGCGCGTGCTCGAGGCTTCGCGTCAGCTCGGTGTGATGTTCGAGCCCGAGCCGGGTCAGGGTCAGCTCGACTCCGTGGAGGGCCCGCCCCGTCCGGCCCCCGCCGGCCGAGGGGTTGGCGATCAGCGACAGTTTCACGTCGCCAGCGTAAGGGCGTTCAGATCCTCGGCGATCATGACGGGAGCGGGATCGGTTGCCAGTTCGGCCTGCTCGCGCGTGCTGACGCCGGTGAGAACGATCGCCGCGTCGAGCCCAGCCGCGGACGCCCCCGCCAGGTCGGAGTCGAGACCGTCGCCGACGACCAACGTCTTGCCGGGACCGAGGCGGTCGAGGGCGGTGTAAAAGATCTGTGGCTCGGGCTTGCCAACCGAGCTGGCCGTCCGCTCAGTCGCGTACTCGAGGGCGGCCACGATCGCTCCGGTGCCGGGCCACATCCCGCCGTCCTCGGGAAAGGTGCGATCCCGTCCGGCCGCGATCATCTCCGCGCCGCCGATCACGGCCTGGGTCGCCACGCGCAGCTCTTCGAAGGCGAGCTCGTCGTGACCGGCGACGACGACGAGCTCCGCTTCGGCCTCGGCGGTGGTGCCGTTCACGATCCGCTGTCCGGAGTCGGCGACGTGGCGGAAGATCGCCTGCGATCCGATCACGTAGGTCGAAGCGCCGGTGCCGCGCTCGGCGAGCAGGTGCTGGATCGACGCGCCGACGGTGACGACCTCCTCGAGGGAGGCTCTGAGCCCGAGCGACCACAGCTTGCGCACGTAGTCCTCGGGAGAGCGCCGCGCGTCGTTGGTGAGAAAGATCAGCCCCTTGCCGGCGGCGCGCAGCTCGGCGATCGCCTCCGGCGCGCCGCGCGTGACCGTGTCCCCGACCCAGACGCAGCCGTCGAGATCGAGCACCACGTGGTCATATCGATCGATGAGGGGGGAGAGGGGCAAGGCTTCACCGAGGCAGGAGTTAGAACAGGGACGTCTGAGCGTCCACCGGGGCCGCGAGGCATTCGGGTCCGTCGTAGCGGGCGTCGTTCACGGCGGGGCCGACCGGCCGCACGGCCGTGCCGGAGGGGGAGAGTCCGCCAAGCAGCCGATCGAGCTGTTCGGTCTCGGTGGAGTGCTCGAGCCACGGCTCCTCGGCCTCGGGCGCGAGGATGATCGGCATCCGGTCGTGAAGGTGCGCGATCGCCGAGTTGGCCGCCGTCGTCAGGATCGTGCAGGTCCGCAGGTTCTTGCCATCGTCGCCGTGCCAGATCGACCACAGGCCCGCGAAGGCGAACGGCTCGCCGTCGTCGCGGGTGATGTGGAACCCCTGCTTCGGACCGGACGGAGCCGGGCGCCATTCGTAGAAGCCGTCGGCGATGATCAGGCAGCGGAAGCGATGGAGCGCTCGGCTGAACGCCGGGCGCTCGGCGACAGTCTCGACGCGGGCGTTGATCATCTTCAGACCGGTGTCCGGCGTCCTGGCCCACGTCGGCACGAGTCCCCACCGCAGCAGCTCGCCGCGCGGATGGTCCTCGCGGTCGGTGGTAACGGCCAGCACCTCGTCGCCCGGAGCGATGTTGTAGCGGCGCCTGACCTCGATCGACTCGCCGATCGGAAACCGCGCCCGGACAGCAGCCGGGTCAGGCGTGGCAAGCGTGTACCGGCCGCACACGGCGCGTCTGAGGCTTTCAGCGCGACCGCGCCGCGATCTGCTGCGCCCGGTCCGCCTGGGCTCGCTTCTGTCGCCGACGACCCAGGAAGACGAGGACACCGATCGCGATCGCGACCAGCACGAGGCTGTAGAAGATCCCGAGGTCGAGCGATACACCGCCGAACGGCAGCGCGATCAGGTTCACGATTCCGAAGGCGATCGCGAGGATCGCCACGACCAGCACGACGATGATCAGGATGCCGCGCATCCGAGCGAGAATCCCGGCGCTCTTCGGCGGGGCGATCAGGCCCATGAACTGCAGTCCGCGCAGCTGACGGTTCGTCGGCGCTTCGACGCCGAGGCGCTCGGTCGCCTTCTTCAGGTCATCCGCCCGCCGCTCGGCCAGCGCCAGCGACGCGTCGGCCATCCGTCGCAGCTGGAGCCGCTCCTGCGGCCGAGCCGCGGCGATCGCGCGCTGGAAATGGGCGCGCGCTGCCTTGGCGTCGTAACGCTCAGCGGCGCGGGCCCCGAGGATCGCCTGGGCCGCGGCCTTGAACTTGGTCTCGGCCTCGAGCTCCTCGTCCGATCGGCTCTCGAGCTGCTGCATCGCGGCAAGCTGACTCCGCTGCTCGACCCTCATCGCTCGTTGCTGCTTTGGCATGTGGGTGGAGTCTAGTAGCGCGTCAGCGGCGTGGCTTGATTACCAGTATCCGCTGGCCGGTCAGATACTGCCCGCCGGTTGAGGGGCTCGCCGGCGGCGGGCGGAAGACGTCGATGTGACGGCCTCCGATCGCCCCGCCGGTGTCCTGAGCGACGAACCATCCGCCATGCCCGTCGTCGCGATAGGACGGGACGTAGACACGGCTGCCGAGCGGGATCACCGACGGGTCGACGGCGATCGACTGGTAGTAGCGCAGCGGCAGCGCCGGCCCCGCCGCGAACGTCACGCCTCTTAGCGGAACGTACTTGCGTCCGGTGCCGGACGACCACCCGCCGGCCGCCAGCGGGAACGTCACCGCGCCCGACCGGTTGCGCCAGTAGCCGCCGGCACGCCAATACGGCGAGCCGGCCGCCCAGCCGTCGAACGGCGACGTCGGCGCGCCGGCCGCCGTCACCCAGCCGCCATTTCCGAGCGCGTCGATGTGGTAAAGCCGCCCGTCCAGGCCAATGCCCTCCCCGTTCATCGAGACGCCGGTCGCGGAGTAGAGCCAGTCGACCCGGTGCTCGCCGGGGAGCCCGGGCGTCCTGACCAGCCGCCCGACGAACCAGCTCTCGGGCGCGGGCCAGTACTCGGTGATCGTGACCCCGCGAAGCCACGTGCCGCGGCTCTTCTTCGACGGCGGCTTCGGCACTCGTTTCGGTTTGCTTACCGGCGCGAGGCCGCCGCCGCCGCTCGGGAGCGGGGTCGTACGCCGGGTGGCCGCCGTGGCGCCGACGGCGCACGCGAGGACGCCGGCGAGCAGGACGACGACGATTCGCGCCGCTGGTTTGGATATTTCTCTGGCATAGAAAGAAAAATGTCCAAAGCCCTCGGGCCGACTGGACCGGCGTGTGGCATCGCTGCGAGCGTCGCGCATCATGCGAAAGTTCTCGATCGGCGCCGGCGGCCCTCCCGGATGAGCGGTGCCTTGCGAGGCTCGGCCCGGCGGCCAACGCGGACAGGGTAATCGGTGGGTGGGTCGGAGCCGTCGCCGGCGTCCCCGTCAGGTCTACATAACGTCGTGGCGCTTCACAGATCCCCATTGCCTCTTCCGAACCCGGACCTGACGGACGGGGCCGTGACCTTGCGCCCGTGGCAGCCGGCCGACCTCCCGTCCTTGCGCGCGGCGGCGGCCGATCCCGAGATCCGGCGATTCCGGTACTCGTTGCCCGCCACCGACGAAGAGGCTCGGCGATGGCTGGCGACGTCGAACCGGCGCGTCAGGCCGGAAGCCGGCTGGAGCTGGCGATCGCCGTCTGGGGCTACAACGGCGCGGTCGGCTCGGTCGCCCTGACCGACATCGAGCAGGGTCAGGCGATGCTCCGGTACTGGCTCCTGCCCGAAGCTCGGGGGCGCGGGACCGCCGCCGGCGCGGTGCGGCTGCTCGCCGGCTGGGCCATCGACGTGCTCAGGGTCGCGCACATCGTGCTGCTCATCGAGCCCGATAACGAGTCCTCATGCCGTCTCGCCGAACGGTGCGGGTTCGTCCGTGAAGCCCGGTTGCGGTCGTACTTCAAGACCGCTGAGGGCGACCGCCGTGATCTGCTCGTCTACGGGCTGCTCCCAGGCGAGCTTCGATAGTGGTCTACATAAGATCGATTATCGAGCGTTAACAGGAGCCGCCGGCGGGGCCTGCCGGGTCAGCCCCGTGCGTTCGCTACGAGGATGACGGCGTGCCCCTCACCGCCATGAGGGTCGTCGAGACGCTGCTCGCGAACGATCTCGAGCCCCGATAGCGCGCCGCGGACTCGCTCGAGCTGCAACGTGTGTGGCTCGGTAGCCGTCGGGCTGTGTTCGACGTCGAAGTTGAGTATCAGGGTGCCGCCCGGACGCAGGAGGCGTTGAGTTTCGTGAAGGACCTGATCGGGGTCATCGACGTGGTCCAGGCTGTTTCGAGCCACGACGACGTCCACGCTTTGCCGGGCTAGCGGGATCTGCTCGGCGCCAACCGCCAGGTACAGCGCCGGCGAGTCCGCCAGCAGAAGGCCGTGCTTTGCGTACTGCTCGGCCAGGGGCTCAACTCCGATGCTGACTCGCGCCGGACACGCATCGGGAAAGCCCAGCGGTCCCGGGCCGATGTCCATGACCACCTTGCCCTCGAAGAAGTGCTGATCCTCGATGGCCGCTTCGCGTAGCACGCGCTGGACCTCGGCACGCGCTTGCTGCCAGCGCCTGCCCAAATAATCGGAGCTCGCCGGCTCGCCACCCAGAAGCTCGAGCGCGTCCCCTGGGAAGAACCCTCCGGCACGCAGCACCGGATCCCATTTCTCTAGCCACCAGCGCAGCTCCGCCTGATGCTTCAAGGCGACCGGGTCACGAAAACGGGTTCGGAGGCGAAGCTTGCGACGAGCACGAGCAAGGGCGCTCACGGGCAACGAGGATACGTCTGCAGCGCTGCTTGCCCCTGCCTGAGAGATCTTGATCGTGGCTGGCGCCGCTGCCAGGATTCCTCGCGATGACGAGTGAGTCTGACTCGATAGCGCCGACGCTCGGCAGGTGGTTCTTCGGGAGAGGCGAATACGCGAATCCGGCGCTGCGGTGGCTTGCCGGCCCGACGTGGCGTATCGCCACCCTCATTCTTCTCGGGATCGTCTTCGCGGCCCCTACACACGTGGCAACCGGATGGAGGATCGCCGCCATGGCCCTCATCGCGGTCTCGTTATTGGCCGTGTACGTGAACCACGCGGTTCTCCGCCGCCGTAGGCGCGCCGCGGCTAACGGGTAACCGACCGGATCGGAGGCCATGCGATAACCGGCCGGGCTGCCCGGGCCACGTGGACGATCCTGTTCTTCCCTAGGCAGTATTCGATCGTCCACGTCGTGTGAGAAGCCGCAGGGCACGCGTGAGAAGACCGCCTGGACACGGTGATCGACATACTCCGCGGAATGACCGCCCTGGGCGCCGACGCGACACAGCCACCCGGCCTCGACGAGCAGGAGTTCGCCGCGCTCAAGGACGAGATCCGCGCCTATGTCGACGACGCCGGCGCGCGCTGGGCGCAGCGGATCGAACGCGAGCGCCGGGTCCCGCCGGAGCTGTGGGACGACCTCAGCGATCGCGGATACCTGCGTCTGACGGCGCCGGCGCAGTACGGCGGCCGCGGCATCCCGCTGAGCCGCTATCTCGAGCTGCTCGAGCTCTTGTCGATGGCGCACGGGTCGATGCGGATGATCGTCCACGTCTGCAATGGGATCTGGAGACCGATCGCCGCTCACGCCACACCCGAACAACGCGAGCGGTTCTTGAACCCGCTCGTCGGCGGCGACATCAAGGTCGCGTTCGCGCTGACCGAGCCGACCGCCGGCACCGGCGCCGATCTGCGCACCAGCGTCGTGCGCGAGGGCGACACGTACTACGTCACCGGCGAGAAGCACCTGATCACGTTCGGGACGATCGCCGACTATCTGTTGCTGATCGCGCGCACCGAGGGAACGACGGGCGCCGACGGAACGCTGGCGGTGATGATCCCGCCACGTGGCCCGGGCGTCGATGCGCGGGTAATGCCTGAGTCGATGGGCATCCTCGGGACCGACCATGCCCACCTCGTGTTCGATCGCGCGCCCGTCCCCGTCGAGAACCGGCTGGGAGCCGAGGGCGCCGGTCTCGAGGTCGCGCTCGGTGGGTTCCTGGCGCCCGGCCGAATCTCGCTGGCGATGACGTGCGTCGGCCTCGCCCAGCGCGCGCTCGAGCTGGCCGTCTCGTACGCAAAACAACGGGAGACGTTCGGCCGGAAGCTCGCCGAGCGCCAGGCGATCGCGTTCAAGCTCGCGGAGATGGCGACGGACGTCGAGGCCGCGAGAGCTCTCGTCACAAAGGCGGCGCGAGCCTGGGAGAGCAACCCGGAGGTGATCGCCGAGCCGTCGATGGCCAAGCTGTTCGCCGGCGCGATGCTGCAGCGGGTGACCGACGCCGCGCTCGACATACACGGCGGGATCGGGTACTTCTCGCCGACCGAGATCGAGCGTGTCTACCGGGACGCGCGGGCCCAGCGGTTCGAGGAGGGCACGGCCGACGTACAGAAGATGACGATCGCGCGAGAGCTGTTGCGCCGGTGACCGAACCGCAGCCGGCCGGCTCCGGAGCGCCGTCGCCGCGAGATGGCTTCGAAGGCAAGATCGCGCTGATCACGGGGGCTTCGCGCGGTATCGGCCGGGCGCTGGCGCTATCGCTCGCTGCCCGCGGTACCACCCCGGTCATCAACTACAAGCGCAACGAAGACGCGGCCCGCCAGACGGTGGCCGAGATCGAGCGGCTCGGCGCCACCGCGCTCGCGATCCGGGCGGACATCGAGAATCTCGATGAGATCGACGCGATGTTCGACCAGGTGGCGGAGCGCTTCGGCCGGTTGGACTTTTTCGTCTCCAACGCCTCGGCCAGCAATTTCCGCCCGATCGATGAGCTCAAGCCTGAGCATCTCGAGCGGACGTTCAACCTCAACGTCCGTGCGTTCGTGGTCGGCACGCAGCGCGCGACGCGGCTGATGGACCGCGGCGGCCGGATCGTCGTGCTCTCGAGCTACGGCAGCCTGCGCACGTTTCCGACGTACGCGAACCTGGGCTCGGCGAAGGCGGCGCTCGAGACGTGGGCTCGGTACATGGCCGTCGAACTGGCCCCGTTGGGAATCAACGTCAACGCGCTCAATCCAGGCATCGTCGACTCCGACTCCTCGGCCTACTTCTATGGCACCGGGCGGGTGGCCTCGCTCGAGACGGTGATCCCGAAGATTCCGAAACAGCGGCTGGCTTCGGTGCAGGAGATCGCCGACTGTGCCCTGTTCCTGCTGTCTCCCGCGTCGGAATACGTCACCGGCACGGTACTGGTCGTGGACGGAGGGCTGACGGCGATTGCACCCCCCTTCCCGTCTGATTTGGCCGCAAGCTGATAGCTTCGCGCCCGTGGTCAGCGGCGAAGGCGAGGCGGTGACGGTCCCGAGCCAATTGCGCACCGGGACGATGCGTTATGTCGAGTTGGACGTCGACAACATCACGCTGCGTGAGGGGCCCGAGCCCGAGACGCCCCCTGGCTACGCCCGCGTGCGGGTCCTCGCCTGCGGCGTGTGCGCCACCGACCTGCATCTGCTGCGTGGGATGGTGCTGCCGCCCGGAGCCTCATACCCCATCCGGCCCGGACACGAGGTCGCGGGGATCGTCGAGTGCGTCAACGCCGACGACGCGCGGATCGCCGAGGGGGACCTGGTCGTCCTCCATCCGCTCGCGTCGTGCGGGGAGTGCCCCTCGTGCATGCGTGGAGACGACCAGCGCTGCGCGGCGCTGCGGACGCTCGGTGTGCAGGATCCGGGTGGCTTTGCCGAATACGTCGTGTGGCCCGCGTCCCGGATGCTGCCCGCGAACGGAATCGCCCCCGCCGCCGCCGCGCTCCTCGCGGACGCCGCCGCCACCGCGCATAACGCCTTCCGAGCGGCAGGCCTCCCACCCGGCGGCGCCCTATGCGTCTTCGGGGCCGGCGGGCTCGGCATGGGCGCGCTCGCCGTCGCGCGGGCGCTCGATCCCGACGCGCGATTGGCCGCCGTGGTTCGCACCGAGGCCAGCGCCGCGCGCCTCGAGGCCCTCGGCGTAGAGGTCCACATCGGGCTCGAAGGCTCCGGACGGGCGCTGCGGCGCAAGCTCGGGGCGATGGACGCCGTGATCGACTTCAGCGACCAGGCCGGTGCCGCGCCGGAGGGCGTCGCGCTGCTGCGCCGGGGCGGGCGCCTCGTGCTCGGGTCGATCGTCGACGCGCCCCTCGAGCTGGGCATCTCGAGCCACTTCATGGCGCGTGAGCTACAGGTCGTGGGCGTGTACGTCTCGAACCTCGAGGATCTGAAGGCGGTGATCGAGCTCGCACGAGATGGGCGCCTCGACGCCGAAGCGTGGGTATCGCACCGGCTGCCACTCGACGAGTTCGAGCGCGCGGTCGACATCGCGAAGAACCGTCCTCCCGGGACGGTTCGTGTCGTTGTCGAGTGCGCTACCGGCCCAGTGATTGCCAGGTAGCGACACCGCTTATCAGCATTGGGTAACGCTTGGCCGCGGCGGGCGGTGATACCCGCAACTTCTCCGCTGAGGCGGGTATACAGACTCCGGACAACCTTGTGAGGAGGTAGGGATGAATCGCACGCTGACGCTGCTCGTGGCTCTGATTGCGGCGTTCTCGGCGACCGTTGCCGTCGCGCTCGCAGCATCTTCGCCGGCGGTTTCGACCCGGTCGGTGGGCTCGGTGGGCTCCACCACCGCCGTTCTTCGCGGCTACGTGAAGCCCAACGGCGTGAAAACCGGCTACCAGTTCGAATGGGGACTGACGACCACGTACGGCACGGTCACGGCCACCCGGTCGGCTGGCAGCAGCGCCACGGCCCGCGTGTCGGTAGGGGTCGAGCTACACCATCTGCTCCCCGGGACGGTCTACCACTACCGCCTGCTCGCCGAGAACCGGTTCGGCGGCTCGATCGGCGCCGACCGCAGGTTCAAGACGAAGGGCAACCCGCCCCCGTACGCGGCGACCGGCCCCGTTTCCCAGGTGAACTCCGACAGCGCGACCGTCACCGCGGTGATCAACCCGAACCACGAGAAGACCAGCTGGTACTTCCAGTACGGGCCGACCGGTTACAGCTCGAGGACGTTCACCGAGACCGTGGCGGCCGGAGGCGCGCCGGTGACCGTGTCCGCGCAGCTGCCGGGCCTGGCGTCCGGGACGATCTTCCACTACCGGGTCGTGGCCGTGAACCGGGGAATCACCGAGTTGGGCGCCGACTCGATCTTCATGACCTACCCCAGCCGCGCGCCGCTCGCGCGCGTCCGGGCCAGGACGACACCGCGCCACGATCGCCACCGGCCATACGTGTTCACGACGTCGGGAAAGGTGATCGGTCCGTCCTCGACCCCGAGCCAGTTCGCCTGCACGCGGATCGTGCAGATCCGATTCTTCCTCGGACGCCGCCGGGTCGCGCGGACGTTCGCGGCGGTGCAGCCCAACTGCACGTTCTCGGCCCAGACCGTCTTCAGACACCGTCCGGGGCGGCACCACCGGGCTCGGCTCCGAGTGCTGGTCCAGTTCCTCGGTAACGGGTACCTGGCCCGCAACCGCGCGCGATCCGAGCACGTAAACCTGGGCTAGGGGTACGTCAGGTTCGGGCCTGCGGCCGGTCCCGGAGCCGGTAGACCAGCCGCAGGCCCGACCACACGGCATCGATCGCGCACACCTTGTTGTCGACGAGTCCGGCCGCCAAGCTGAGCTCGCGGACGTCATTCTCGGTCACGTCGGTGGGCACGCCGGAGGCCTGCTTGGGCCATGCGATCCACAGTCCGCCGTCCGGCGCCAGCGCCTGGCGCAACGCCGGGAGCCTGCTCTCGAGCTCGCCGCGCTCCGAGAAGAAGGCGACGATCACGTCGAGCGGCCCTCGGGCCTGGCGGCGGATCTCGACCCCAGCCGGCAGATCGCCGAGCGTGGTGTCGAATTCAGGCGGGTCCCCGATCAGCCCCAGGGACGCGCCCGGCTTGATCCCGAGCTTGCGCACCAGCGGCGTGCCCGAATAGCCGGCGGGCTGCGCCGCGCTCATCGCAGCTCCGCCTCCGAGGCGACCGCCTCGATGATCTTCGAGAGCTGGCTGCCCTGCCACGCCACCGGGGATTTTCCGGGCTGATCGAGCACGACCCTCGCGCCCAGGATCTCGGCCGCGTACGCCTCCCCGATCGCCTGAGGGTGCCCCGGGTCAAAGTCGTCGGCGCTCGCGACCACGGCGACGGGGACGGCGATGACCGCAAGGTCATCGAGCGTCTCGAACGGCCGCGATCTGGGAACGGCGCTCAGCGCATCCGCGAGGGCTTCGGGATGCTCGTGCAGCGCCAGGCGCTGGCGGATCACCTTGAGAACCGTGTCCCTGATCTCAGGGACTCCGCTCGGCTCACCGTACGCCTCGAGGAAGCCGTCGACGCCACCTTCCCGCAGGCCCCGCGCGAGCGCGTCCCACCGCGCGAGGCGGGCAGGGTCGTCGTTCGTGTCGGGGTCATACGCGGGCGTTATGACAACCAAACCCCCCACTCGCTCCGGAGCCTGCAAGGCAAGCCACAGCGCCGTATGCGCGCCCATCGACGCGCCCGCGAGCACGGCGCGCCGGACGCCAAGCGCGTCGAGCACCGCCTCGAGGTCGCGGCCCAGCTCGCCGTAGCCATACGCGGTCGGATCCGGAGCCGCCGATGAGCGTCCGTGCCCGCGGGCGTCGTAGGCGATCACCCGGTGGCCGGATCGCTCGAGCGCCTTGGACCCCATCACCACGTATCGCCTGGTCGCGGTCAGGCCGTGGAGGAGTACCACCGGGGTCCCCTCCCCGTCGTCCTCCACGGCCAGGCGAACGCCGGCTCGCTCGATGATCTGTTCGGCCACGACCCAGTTCTAGCCGATCGGCCGCGATTACGCCCTAGCTACCATCAATGGAAATGGACGTCACCGACAGCACCTTCCAATCCGCGGTCATCGACCGATCGCACACGCTGCCCGTCGTCGTCGACTTCTGGGCCGAGTGGTGCGGCCCGTGTCGCCAGCTTGGGCCGGTGATCGAACGGGCTGTCGCCGCGCGCGGCGGGAAGATCGAGCTCGCGAAAGTCGACGTCGACGCCAATCAAGTCATCTCGCGGACATTCAGGATCCAGGGCATCCCCGCCGTGAAGGCGTTCCGTGACGGCAACGTCGTCGCGGAGTTCGTCGGCGTGCAGCCGCCGGCGGCTGTCGAGGAGTTTCTCGATTCGCTGCTGCCCTCCGAGGCGGACGGCCTGGTCGCCACCGGCGATGAGCAATCGTTGCGGCGGGCGCTCGAACTCGAGCCGCGCCGGCCCGACGCTGCCGTGGCGCTCGCTCGGATGCTGTACGCCCGGGGCGAAACCGACGAGGCGCTCGAGCTCCTCGGACGCATTCCCGGCAGTTTCGCGGCCGACGGGCTAGCCGCGCGGATCGGGCTCGAGCGGGCTGTCGCCGGAAACGGAACGCCCGATCTGGGCGACGCGTTCGCGGCGCTCGACGCGGGCGACCGGGAGCGCGCGCTCGATCTTCTGCTCACGGCGCTTCCGAGCGCCGACGGCGCGAAGGACGACATCAGGCGCGTGGTCGTCGGGGTTCTCGACGAGCTGGGCGTCGAGCATCCGCTCGCCCGTGAGTCGCGCCGGCGGCTTGCCTCGGCCCTGTACTAGAGCGGCCCTCAGACCGCGAGCGTCAGCTGTTCCTTAGCGTCGTCCGCGACGGGCTGGAGGCCCGCGACGCGGACGCCGAGCAGCCGGACCGGACGCACCGGCGCGAAGCGCCGCAGCAGGTCGCGCGCCACCGGGCCCACGCGGTCAGCCGAGCTCACCGGATCGGCCAACGTGCGCGCGCGGGTGTGGGTCGAGAAGTCGTCGAGCCGGACCTTGATCCCGATCGTCCGGCCGCACCGGCGCTGGTTGCCGAGCCCTGCGCACAGCCGCTCGACGAGGTCGTCGAGGATCTGCTCCAGCCGCTGGCAGTCGGCGATGTCGTGATCGAAGGTGGTCTCGCGGGACTCGGAGACGACCTTGCGCTCTTCGGTCACCGGCGACTCGTCCTCGAATCGGGCGCGGCGCTGGAGCTCGGCGCCGAAGCGTCCCCCGAACCGCTGACCGAGCTCCTGGGCTGACGCCGCGGCGAGCTCGGCGAGCGTCGTGATCCCGCAGCCGCGGAGGCGCTCAACGGTCTTCGGCCCGATTCCCGGAACCAGTCCGCACGGCGCCCCACCAAACCGCGAGCATGCCGCCTCGCGGGTCAGGACGACAAAGCCGCGCGGCTTTTCGGCGTCCGAGGCGACCTTCGCCACCAGCTTGCTGGGCCCGATCCCGATCGAGCAGCCGAGCCCGGTCTCCCGTTCGATCTCGGTCGCGATCAGCCGCATCGCCGCGTGCGGCGCCGGGAGTCCGGTCAGCTCGAGATAGGCCTCGTCGAGCCCCACAACCTCTACCGTCGCGACGTGCGACCGGACGATCGCCATCACCTCCCGGGAGGCTTCGCGGTAGTAGGCGAAATCGGGTGGCAGGAACACGCCGTCCGGGCACAGCCGGCGCGCCCGCGCGGCCGGCAGCGCCGACCCCACGCCGAATCGGCGGGCCTCGTATGAGGCGGTCGTGACGACCGACCTCGGGCCGGTGCCGGCGACGATCACCGGCAACCCACGGAGGTCGGGGCGGCGCCGGAGCTCGACCGACACGTAGAACGCGTCCATGTCGAGATGGGCGACGCAGCGATTCGCCATGGTGCCAAGGCTAGGCAACCGTCCAGACGGCGTACGCCGCCGGGCCGGTGCCAGCCTCGGATTGGGCTCGGTCGGACCGCAGAGATCCGACCGGCGGCGCTACGCGGTCGACCAGACGGTGGCGACGCCGTTGAAACCCAGCGCGCCAGCGGTGTTCTGGTTCAGGTCCCACTCGCGGCCACCGACAAACGGGCCACGATCGTCTACCACCGCGGTCACCGTGTGTCCGCCGTACTGGAACGCGACCCTGGTGCCGCACGGCAGCACCTTGTTGGCCACGCCCAGGCCGGCTTGGAAACCGCACGCCGTGTTTCCCGCGTCGTCATACCACGAGGCGACGCTTTCGTTGAACTGCGTGACCCGTCCCGCTCGGGCGAGGGCCCCTGTGTTGAGGCGATCGCCCCGGAACTGAACTCGGAGCTGCTCCCCGTGGGAGCCGCCAGCCGCGTTACCGGGGCGATAGCGGATCCGAAACCCGCCGCGCGAACCGGTGCGCGCCGAAGCCACCACGTGCCAAGCGCCGTGCCGGCGCCCTTCGAGCAGCACCCTGCGACCGCGGACGCCCGCGAGGAGCGTCCCGCGCACGCTGACGGCCTGACCGCCGAGGACCTCCATCGACCGGCGCCGGAGCTCGAGGCTCGAAGCCACCGAAACCTGCCGTGGGGAGCTCGGCGCGGCTGGGGATCCCACGTTCGGGATCGTCGCGTCCGGCGTCTGGCCACCGCCCGGTACGACGGCCCGGAGCAGCCCGCTCTGGCGGAGCGCCGGGACGAATCGGAAGCGACCATCGCCACGGAGCCTGGTCGAGCCGACGGTCTGCCAGCGCGTCGCGCCGGCGTGCTCGAACTCGAGCGAGACCGCCTCTCCGGGAGTGCCCGAGGGCACCGTTCCGTTGACGGTGACGTGGTGTCCGTAGCCGACGTGTCCGGAGTTCACATCGATCTGAACTTCGCTCTGGGCATCTGCCTGCCCCACGGCGAGCGCGACCGCGGAGCTGGGAACTGTCAACATCAAAGCCCCGGCGGCCACACGAGCCTTCCGGGATCTGCGCAGAACGCGCATGGACCTCATGTCCTGGTCCTCCTGTTCCTCATCGACCGGGCGCCTACGGGGTTAGCTGTCGGGCTCGCGGACGGGTTCAGCACGCGCGTGACGCACGCTGAGAGGGCGTTCGCTACAACCGCAGCCGGCTATTCACCGGGCGGTCGATTCGCCCCGGCCGGGTGGAAAGACTGCTACCCGGCAGGTGGGTCCCCCGTTCGCCCTCGCACCGTGCAAGGACGACTCGGCAGGCCGAAGTACGACCGAAGCAGGATGGCAACCGTTATCCGGCAGTTGTGTGATGTACGTCACACAAACTGGACGATCGTTCTACTGCACCCGCGCTAAGTGGCTCCTGCAAGCGCGTTAGCGGCCACTGGCCCCGGCGGGCGGCCATCGGGGTACCGGAAACCAAGCCTGCAAGAATCTGAACAGTGG
Source organism: uncultured Solirubrobacterales bacterium (assembly GCA_963810015.1). Classification (GTDB taxonomy): domain Bacteria; phylum Actinomycetota; class Thermoleophilia; order Solirubrobacterales; family Solirubrobacteraceae; genus Palsa-465. The sequence goes on along the minus strand of CAWEMC010000013.1, from coordinate 231,094 downwards.
CAAACCATGACCGGCTAACCGGGCTCGACGCTTCCTTCCTGCATCTCGAGCGAGACGCGGCGCACATGCACGTCGCCGGCTGCATGGTGTTCGACGGCACGGCGCCGGCCTACGAGGACCTCGTCGCCGAGATCGTCTCGCGCCTCCATCTCGTGCCGCGCTACCGTCAGCGGCTGGCGTTCGTGCCGCTGAATCAGGGCAGGCCGGTATGGGTCGATGACCCTCACTTCAACGTCACCTTCCACGTGCGCCACACGGCCCTGCCGCGTCCGGGCGGCGATCAGGAGCTCAAGCGGCTCTGCGGTCGGGTGTTCTCACAGGCGCTCGACCGATCGCGCCCCCTGTGGGAGCTGTGGCTGGTCGAGGGGCTTGCCGATGACCGCTTCGCGGTCCTCTCCAAGACGCACCACGCGCTCGTCGACGGGGTCTCCGGCGTCGACATCGCGACCGTCCTGTTCGACACCTCGCCGGATCCGATGCCGGTCGCGCCGCCCGACCAGGAGTGGGTGCCAAAGCCTTTGCCGAGCAACGCGCAGCTGCTGGCGGATGCGCTGCTCGAGCGGACGACCGTTCCCGGTGAGATCGTTCGCGGCGTGCGCGCAACGGTGCGCGGTCCGCGCCACGTCGCGCGGAAGGCCGGTGAGGCGCTCGTCGGGGTCGGCTCGATGGCGTGGACGGGGTTGAACGCCGCTCCCACCAGCCCGTTCAACGTCCGGATCGGACCGCACCGGCGCTTCACATGGGTCCGTGGCGAGTTGTCCGAATTCAAGGCGGTCAAGAATTCCCTCGGCGGCACCGTCAACGACGTCGTGCTCGCCGTCGTCAGCGGCGCGCTCGGGCAGTACATGCGCCTCCACGATTACTCGACCGATGTCCCCCTGAAGGCGATGATCCCCGTCTCGGTCCGCGCCGACGTCGAGCGCGGCGCGCTCGGCAACCGGGTCGCCGCGATGTGGGCGTCGCTGCCCGTTGGCAACACCGATCCGGTGAAACGCCTGCGGCAGATCAGCTCGTCGATGACGGACCTCAAGGAATCAGCACAGGCCGTCGGCGCCCAGGTGCTCACCGAGCTGTCCGGATTCGCCCCGCCGACGATCATGGCGCAGGCCGCTCGACTTCAGGCCCGCCAACGGCTGTTCAATCTCGTGGTGACCAACGTGCCCGGTCCCCAGGTGCCGCTCTACATGTTGGGCCGCGAGCTCGACGCCCTGTACCCGATGGTGCCGCTCGCGGAGAACACCGCGCTCGGGATCGCGATCATGAGCTACAACGGCCAGCTGAACTTCGGTCTGGTGTCCGACTACGACGCCCTTCCCGATATCGAGGTTCTGGCCGATGAGCTGCGCGCGTCGAGCGAACAGCTCGTCGCCGCCGCGGGCGTTCGCAGGACCGATGGAATCCCCGCCAAGGCGCGCACCACCGCGCCGACCGGCGCCCTCCCCACCTCCGAGTGAAGCTCACAACAGCCCTAGAGCGACTGGGGATCGTCATCGCCTCACTGGCGCTGTCCGTCGGGCTGATCGCCTTGCTGTCCGGGTTCTTCGCCGGCCGCGACCAGGCGGGAGTGTCCGGCACCGCCTCGCAGCTCGGTGTGCAATTCCGCGACCAGGGCGCTGCTCACCTACGGCCCGGACAACCGCACCCGGCCTATGACTCCAATCCGCCGACGAGCGGTCCTCACGTCCCCGAGCCCATCACGCGCGACAACGCCGAGATCAACAACGATCAGCTCCTAGAGGCGCTCGAGCAGGGCAACGTCGTCCTCATGTACGGAACCCGCACTCCGCCACCCGGACTTCAGTCCCTCGCGCGCGACGTGGCGGGGCCGTTCACGCCAGCGCTGGCGGCGGCCGGCCAAGCGGTGATCCTCGCCCGCCGCCCCGGGACCAGGGGCATTTACGGCCTGGCCTGGGCGCACGGTGTGTCCGTGGCCTCGGCCAGCGACCCGGAGCTTCGGGAATTCACGCAGTACTGGCTCGGTCGCGGGGCGCCCTGACGCGTTGGTTTTGGGGGGCGTGAGGCCGCCCCGCGCCCCCGGGCGTTTTCGGAACCGATAGGCGGTGCGGTCTGCTTGGAACGCGAGGGGGCGCGGTCCGGCGCTCACGCTCCCCCACAGCACGCCCGCGCGCGCCCCCATTTCGCTGGCGCCCCTCCGGCGACGTAACGTGCGGAACGGGTGACTGCGCATCCTCATTCACCCGAGCAGCGGCCTCATTGCTTTAAGTCCCGCCTGGCCGCGATGGCGGCGTTTTCGGATTGAAGCCAGTCTCCGAGCCGTCTCGGACGGCCCGGGCCCCCGAAAAGCCCACATCGAACAAGCCCCTAAACGGCGTCAGCCTCCCGAACCGCCACCGTCATGCGAGTCAGGACACACAGGCGCCCCGCGTTGTCGAAGATCTCGACCTCCCACACCCAGGTCGTCCGTCCCCGGTGGCGCCGGGTCGCGGTGGCGTGGATCGTGCCTTCGGTGATCGGCCGCAGGAAGCTCGTCTGGTTTGAGAGGCCGACCGCCAGCTTGCCCTCCGGATAGACGGCCACGCCTGTCCCGAATGACGCCAGGCTCTCGGCGATCGAGGCGTAGACGCCACCGTGCACCAGCCCGTAGGGCTGCTTGAGCTCTTCGCGCACGACGACCCTGCCGGTCACGACCTCGTCCGTCAGCTCGGTCACCTCGAGGCCGATCAGAGCGTTGAATCCTGTGTCCACCTGGAATGGGAGGGCGGGAAGCGCCACGGTCGCCAGAGTATTAGTTCTACGGAGCGCCCCATTCCCGGGCGGGCTTCTCTACGCTACGTCGCCCCATGGCATCTCTTGACAGCCTGCCCGCCGATCAACGGGCCGTTCTTCAGCTCGTGCTCCAGCGCGGGCGCAGCTATGACGAGATCGCCGAGCTGCTCTCGATCGATCGCGCCGCCGTTCGGGAGCGGGCGCTCGGCGCGTTCGATGCGGTCGGGCCGCGCACGGAGGTGCCGGCGGAGCGCCGCGCGCTGATCACCGACTACCTCCTCGGGCAACTGCCCGCGCAGGTCAGCGAGGCAACGCGCGATCGGCTGGCCGAGTCTCCCACCGAGCGGGCATGGGCGCGCGTCATCGCCTCGGAGCTGGCGCCGCTGGCGACCGATCCGCTCCCGGAGATCCCCGTCGAGCCGACGCGGGCCGAGCCGGCGCCGGAGGGAAGGCGACGCAGATCGGGTGCCGAGCGCCCCGGGCGGTCGGAGCCGTCGCCGGTGGCGCGCGCGGCAGCGTACGACGATGCAGAGGAGGTGGCGAGGCGCGCCGGGCTTGGCGGCGACGAGCCTCCGCCCGAGCGACGCACCTCGCGCCGGGGCGGCGCGCTTGTCCTCGGGCTCGCGGCGGCCGTCGTCGTGATCGCGGTCGTCGTGATCCTCGTGGCTACAGGCGGCGGTTCGTCAAAGAAGCCGAGCACGCAGGCGAGCACCACGCCGCCGACGAGCACGACTGCAGCCGGCACGACAAGCACGACCGGTTCAACCACCTCGACGACCGCCACTAAAGTGATCAGCCAGACGAACCTCACGCCCCCCGACAGCGCGAGCAAAGCCGCCGGGATCGCCGAGGTACTCCAGCAGGGCGCGACGAAGGGGATCGCGATCGTCGCCCAGGGCGTGCCGGCGAACACCAAGCACGACGCGTACGCCGTGTGGCTCTACAACTCCCCCGCTGATGCGGTGCTGCTCGGCTTCGTGAACCCCGGGGTGGGCAGCAACGGCCGCCTCTCGACCGCCGGCGCCTTGCCGCCGACCGCCGGTCGCTTCAAGGACCTGGTGGTCACGCTCGAAACCCAGGCTAAGCCTAAGCAGCCGGGAAAGATCGTCCTCAAAGGCACGCTGACCGGACTCAGCTGACCCGAGTCAGCCGAAGATCCGCTCGAGCCCGTCAAGCGCCTCGTCGAGCTTCTTCGTGGTGGCCCGGCGCAGCATGAACCCGCCGGTCCGCGAGTATCCCTTGAGCTTCTGCCGCTGGGCGATCGTGACGCGCGTCCCGTTCCCGTCCTCCTCGAGCGCGACCTCCGTGACCGACTCGATCAGGACCCGTTCGAACGGCGAGCCGGCGACCTCCTGCTCCCACGCCCGCTGATACGGCGGCTCGGAGGCCAGCAGCCGGAAGTCCATCCGCACGGGCCGCCCCTTCTTGGTCTGGAACACCTGCGTCCAGTGATCCTCCTCGACGCTCTCCATCCGCTGCACCCCCGGCCACCAGCGGGGCATGTGATGGGGGTCCTCGACCACTTCCCACACCTGCTGCGGCGTGGCCTGGATCGTTCGGCTACGACGAGCGACCGCCATCAGCTCTCATATTGGATCAATGCCTGCACGTCGTGCGGCGATAGGCGAGCCCGCCCCCCGAGGAACGAGAGCTCGACCAGGAACGCGCACGCCGCGATCTCGCCACCGAGGTCGGACACCAGCTCGCACAGCGCCCGGGCGGTCCCGCCGGTGGCCAGCAGATCGTCGTGGATCAGCACCCGGGTGCCGCCGGCGAGCGCGTCGGCGTGGACCTCGAGCGCGTCGATCCCGTACTCGAGCGCGTATGCCGCGCTCACGGTGTCGGACGGCAGCTTCCCGGGCTTGCGCGCCGGCACAAACCCGGCGCCGAGCGTCCGCGCGAGCGCTCCGCCCAGAATGAATCCGCGCGCTTCGGCGGCGACCACGAGCTCGACCCCGAGCGGTTCCGCGAGCGAGGCCAGACCCGCCACCGCCGCGTCGAGTGCGCCCGGATCGAGCAGCAACGGCGTGATGTCCTTGAACACGATCCCCGGCCTCGGGAAGTCGGGGATGTCGCGGATGAACGCGCGCAGGTCCACCGTCGTGCGGAAACTAGCTGGTGATCTTGCGCAGATCGCGGATCAACAAAAGGTGCTTGAGGTGGGTCGTCACCGAAGCGAGGTTCTCGAGCGCCTCGATCGCCTCCTTGCGCCGCTGTGGATTCCGTGAACGGAGGGCGGGCGCGAGGATGCTCTGCAAGAGCTGAGCCTCGCGATCGGCAGAGCTTCGAAAGACCCGAAGGTTGCGTCCTCCGACGCCGTAGCGGGCGAGCTCGGAGACCGCCCGCACGATTTCGCGCTCGGTCTCGTCGTAGTAGCGGACTCCCCCGCGCATCTCCCCCTTGATCACTCCGAAGTCGACGAGCTCGCGGATCAGCTGCGGATCGGCGCCGGTCTCCTCGACTACGTCCTCGAGCGAGTAGAGCGCGCCCGGATCGCGCACGGTGACCGTTGCGCGCCGCAGCGACCGCGGCTCGCCGGGCGTGGCCACATCGCGGTCCGTCCGCCCGCCAGCGAGCTCCTGGCGGATGACGCGCAGCGGCAGGAACTCGTCGCGCTGGAGGCGCAGGATCGTGCGCAGCCGCTGGATGTCCGCCTGGGTGTAGAGGCGGTAGCCGCCCTGCGTGCGGCGCGGCGAGAGCAGCTTCTGGTCCTCGAGGTAGCGGATCTTCGAGATCGAGATATCCGGGAACTCCTGGCCGAGCGCCTTGCAGACGGCCCCGATCGTGACCGCCTTGCGCGGCGGGGCGGCGACGTCGCCCGTCGTATCGGGCAGCTGGACGTCGGGTGTGCGGGTCTCGGAGATGGCCATCAGCGGCTGAGGTACGCGAGTTTGTACTTGCCGACCTGGAGCTCATCCCCGTCGGTCAGCTTGTGTGACTCGATCCGGCTGCGGTTGACGTAGGTGCCGTTCAGCGAGCCGCAGTCGTCGAGGTAGTAGTCGCCGCCGCGGCGGACGAGGATCGCGTGGTCGCGGGAGACGGTCACGTCGTCGAGAAAGATGTCGCTGTCCGGCCGCCGGCCGACCGTGAGCCGGTCTTTCTCCAGCGGAAAGCTCTCACCGGCGCGCCCGCCGCCGGAGCGGATCACCAGCGCCGCGCCGCGCGCCACCACCTCGCCGAGCTCGACCTCCTCGATATCGCCGGTCTCGCCGACGGTGTAGGACGCCGTCGTCGCGCCCGTGGAAGGCTCTGACTGGGCCAGGAAGGCGCCGCACCGTTGGCAGTAGTTCGCGCCCTCGGCGTTGGCGAAACCGCACTCTGGGCAGTGCTGAGCCAAGGCCTGCTTGCCGCCTATTCCGGCTCGGCGGCCGGTACCCGACCGGCCAGGATGTCGGTCAGCTGCTGGACGTCGGCGCCCGAGATGACGAGCTCGCCGCTCTCGTCCTTCTTGCGGAGCCGGTTGACCAGCTCGGCGCGGAGGATGTCGATCTTCCCGTGGAGGATCCGGCGCCTATAGGAGATCTCCATCTCCTCCTCGGTCAGCTGCTTGATGAGGTCCTTGAGCTCCTGGTCGGTCAGCGAGCCGAGGTCAGGAAATGTCGTGTCCATGGGACTGCTCCTCCCGGGTACGGCAGGTTCGTGGGCGGGGAAGCGCGAGTATACCCCGCAATCTCAGAGGGTCAATCTGAGCTTGAGACTTTGCGCTGACGAAGCTCCTGAACCCCCGAGCGGACGTACAATGCGGTCGCGAACAGCGACAGCGCGAGCCCGACGTAGAGCAGTATCAGCGCCAGCCAGTGCACGCCGCACATCGCGAAGAACGGCGCGCCCATCGTCGGCGCGACGCCGAGCCGCCCGGCCCAGTTGATCTTCAGCTCGAGGCCGTGGCGGATCCCGTAGCGGCTGAGGCCGAGCATGAATAGCTCCCGCAAGACGACGAGCGCGATCGCCCATCGGGGCAGCAGGTGGAAGTGCCACGCGACGACCATCCCGGAGACCACCAGGAGCCGGTCGACGATCGGATCGAGCAGTGCGCCCAGGCGGCTGTACTGGCCCGTCAGCCGGGCCGTGAAGCCGTCGAGGTAGTCGGCCCAGCCGATCACGGCGAACAGCACCGCGGCCAGCGCGTCGACGCCGTCGTCGCTCGACAGCGCCACCACCAGGAACACCGGGATCAGCGCCAGGCGGATGAACCCGATCGCGTTCGGGACGGTCCACGGGTTCAGCGGCTGGTTTGAGAGCGTGGCCGCAGGTGGCGGCCCTGAGCGGTCGATTCCGAAGAGCCTGCGCTTCGCGATCGGGGTTATGGCACGCCCCGCCAGATCTCCGCGATCGCCTCGACCGCGCCGTCGATCGCCACCGTCCGCGACTCGCGACCGCGACGGACCTGCACCTCGATCTCCCCGGCGGCGAGCGTCCGCCGCCCCACGGTCACCCTCACCGGGCATCCGAGCAGCTCGGCGTCGGCGAACTTCTCCCCCGGCCCGGAATCCCGGTCGTCGTAGAGGACGTCGAGGCCGGCGTCCTGGAGCTCGCGATACAGGCGCTCGGCGAGGTCCCACTCCTCGGTCCCCTCGCGGCCCAGCACGACGAGCTCGACGTCGAACGGAGCCATGCTCCGCGGCCACGAGATCCCGTGCTCGTCCGCGTACTGCTCGACCGCGGCCGCCGCCGTCCGGGCCGGCCCGAAACCGTAGGAACCCATCCAGATCAGCTGCTCCTGTCCGTTCTCGTCGAGATAGGAGGCCCCCAGCGGCTCCGAGTAGCGCGTCCCGAGCTTGAAGATGTTGCCGACCTCGATCGCCGGCTCGATCCGGATCGCCGAGCCGTTCACGGTGTCTCCCGGGACGACGGAGCGCACGTCGACGGTGTCGTACGGGAAGTCGCGGCCGGGCTCGACGCCGCGCAGATGTGCGTCGAGACGGTTAGCGCCGGTGACGTAGCCGCCGGGCGCCACGGCCTCATCGAGCAGGACTGGCATCTCGGCGCCGACCGGTCCGATGAACCCGGGCGGCCCGAGCCGCTCGGCGACCTCCTCGGGCCGGGCGGGCCGGAAGCTGCTGCGCAGCGCATTCTGGAGCTTGATCTCGTTGACCCTATGATCGCCCCGGACCATGACGAGCCTCCACTCGTCGCCGTCGAGGATCACCGGAAAGGCCTTCAGCAAGGCACCGTCGGGCAACTCGAGTGCGCTCGCGACGGCGTCGATGGTGGTCATCTGCGGGGTATGGACTTCGACCGGCTCGGGGACCGGCGGAGGCAGCTGTACGGGTTGGGCGTTTGCCGAGGCGACCTCGATGTTCGCGGCGTAGCCCGGCGCCAGGGCCACGTCGTTCTCGCCCGCGGCGCACGGCGCCATGTACTCGTGAGCGCCGGTCCCGCCCATCATCCCCACGTCGGCCTCGACCCGATACCACTCGATCCCGGCCCGGTCGAGCATCCGGTCGTAGGCCCCGATGTGCTTCTGATAGGCCACGTCGAGCCCCTCGGCGTCGCGATCGAAGGTGTAGGAGTCCTTCATGATGAATTCTCGTGTCCGCAGCACGCCTGCCCTCGGGCGCGCCTCGTCGCGCTCCTTGACCTGGAAGTGGTAGAGGATCAGGGGCAGGTCCCGGTACGACCGGATCGCCGCAGCGACGTGCCCCGTGACGATCTCCTCGTGGGTCAGCGCCAGCACCATGTCGGCGCCGCGGCGGTCCTTGAGCTTGAACAGCTCCTCGATCGCGTAGCGACCCGTCCGCCGCCACGGCTCCGCCGGCTGGAGCACCGGCATCAGCATCTCCTCCCCGCCGATCGCGTTCATCTCCTCCCGCACGATCTGCACGATGTTCTCGTGCACGCGCCATCCGGCCGGGAGCCACGACCACAGGCCCGACCCGACCTGCCGGATCAGCCCGGCCCTCACCATCAGCTTGTGCGAGATCGCCTCGGCGTCCGCGGGCGCCTCGCGCTCGGTCGGCAGGAAGTAACTGGAAAGACGGGTCATCGTGGGCGCGAAAGCCTACTGGCGGCCATCTGATAGAAGAAGCTACCGACCGAACGTCCCAACGCGAGGAGCAAGCAGATGGCCTACTCAGTACCCGATCTCCCGTATCCGTACGACGCCCTCGAGCCGACGATCGACGAGGCGACGATGCACCTGCATCACGACAAACACCATCAGGCCTACGTGACGCAGGTGAACGCCGCACTCGAGGGCACTGAATGGGCCGACAGGCCGATCGAGGAGGTCCTCCAGAACCTGTCGTCGATCCCCGAGGGCAAGCGCAATGCGGTGCGCAACAACGGCGGTGGCCACTACAACCACTCGCTGTTCTGGCAGTGGATGTCGCCCGACGGTGGCGGCGCGCCCGATGGCGCCCTGGCCGATGCGATCAACTCCGCGTTCGGCTCCTTCGATGACTTCAAGGCCCAGTTCAAGGACAACGGCGTAAAACGCTTCGGCTCCGGCTGGACCTGGCTCGTCCACGACGGCTCCGGACTCGCGCTCCTCTCCACCGCCAACCAAGACAGTCCCATCTCCGACGGCAAGACCCCGCTGCTCGGCAACGACGTGTGGGAGCACGCCTACTACCTGACCTACAACAACCGCCGCCCGGACTACCTCGACGCATGGTGGAACGTCGTCAACTGGCCGAGGGTGAGCGAGCTGTTCGGCGCCGCCGGCTGAGCTTTTTATGGGGCGCGCTCCCTTCGGGGCGCGCCCTGGTTTTCAGGCCCGGGTGAATCGGCGGCCGGCCACGGGCGAGGTCTCCTCGTCGAGCCGGGCCGCTGCCGCCTCCATCGCCGCGATCCGCTCGGGCGTCATCGCGGTCGCGTCCTCGTTCTCGGACAGCCACTCGCGGGCTTCTGCGGCCCTGGCCTCGTCGCGCACGACCTTCTTGCCCGCCGCGTAATAACGGTCGATCTCGGCGAACAGCTCGTCGACGAGCCGCTCGGTCGGCACCTTCTTCAACGGCTCGCCCCGCGAGTAGATCATGCCCATGTCCTTCGCCCCGGTGATGCCGAAGTCCGCATGGCGGGCCTCGCCAATCCCGTTGACGGCGCAGCCGAGCACCGACACCTCGATCGGGTCCTCGTACGCCTCGAGCCTCCGCTCCACCTCGGCGACGACGCTGTCCATGTCGAACTGGAGCCGCCCGCAGGTCGGGCACGCGATCAGCACGGGACCGCGCTCGCGCAGCTTCAGCGCCTTGAGGATCTCCCAGGCGACCTTGACCTCCTCCTCGGCGTGGAACGTCGAGAGCGAGATCCGGATCGTGTCGCCGATCCCGTCGGCGAGCAGCGTGCCCAGGCCGACGGCCGATTTCAGCGATCCCGACCACTTCGTGCCCGCCTCGGTGACGCCGAGATGCAGCGGGTACGGGATCCGCTCGGACAGCAGCCGGTTGGCGGCGATCGTGTTGGGCACGGAGGTCGACTTCATCGACACCTTGAAGTTCCGGAAGTCGAGCCGCTCCATGAGCTCGACGGTCTCGACCGCGGCCGTCACGAGCGCCTCGACCGGGTCGTCGTACTCGAGTTGACGAAGGTGGGCGGGAAGCGAGCCCGAGTTCACGCCGACGCGGAGCGGCGTCCCCAGCTCGCTGGCCCGGGCGGTCACCTGGGCGACCTTGTCTGGCCCCCCGATGTTTCCGGGGTTGAGCCGCACGCAATGGGCACCGGCGTCGAGCGCTTTCAGCGCGAGCGTGTAGTTGAAGTGGATGTCGGCGATGACCGGGATCGGGGACTCGGCGACGATCGTCTTCAGCGCCTCGACGTCCTGATCGCGCGGAACTGCGACCCGGACGATGTCGGCACCGGCGTCGGCGACGCGCCGGATCTGGTCCATCGTCGCCTTCAGGTCGGCGGTCTCGGTCTTGGTCATCGTCTGCACGGCGACGGGCGCGCCGCCGCCGATCGGCACCCCGCCCACGCGGATCTGGTGCTCTGAGGCCATGCGATCAGTGTAGAGGTGGCCCCTTGGAGCCTGTTTCTGGTGCGTTACGAGTAAACCCGGGCGAGGGCGGGCGCGACGACTTCGGGAGCGGAGATCTCCCTCGCCCGGGCGATCGCCCGCTCCCCGGCGGTCCTGTCCGCGCGCAGGCGCTCGATCGCCGCCGCCATCGCGAGCGGGTCATCGGGCGCGACCAGCCACTCCTCGGGCACCAGCTCGGGGAGTGCCCCGACTCGAGAGGCCACGACGGGCACGCCGGCCGCCATCGCCTCCGCGGCGGCGAGCCCGAAGCTCTCCGCGGAGCGCGAGGGCATCAGCGCCACGGCGGCGCGTTCGCGCAGCCGAGACAGCTCGAGCTCGGCGAGCTGGCCGCGGAAGCTGACGTCCGGAAACCCTCTCTCGAGCCGGGCGCGCTCGGGACCGTCGCCCGCCACGACCAGCGGCACGCCGGCGATCCGGCACGACTCGATCGCCACGTCGATCCCCTTCTCGGGCGCGAGGCGCGAGGTCACCAGTGCGTAGCTCCCCGCTGGCGCTAGCGACAGCGAACCGAACTCGCGCACCACCTGCGGGACGATGTGCGCCTCCCCGATCGGCGCTCCGAGCGCTAGCAGCCGCTCGAGCGCGAACCGGCTCGGAACCAGGAACGCGTCCGCCTGTGCCGCCACGCGCTGCTGCCACAGGGCCAGGCCGGCGCCGTAGGCGAGCCCCTCCGCCCGCGACCCGCGGCAGCCCAGAAGCACGCCCGGCGCGGTGTTGCGTCCGTGGCAGCGGGTGCACTCCCGTCCGCGGGTGAAGCACACGCCGACGGCGCACACGAGTCGGTACTGGTGCAGGTGCAAGACGACCCTCGCGCCGGCGCCTCGCGCTGCCGCCAGCGACCGCCAGCCGAAGCTCGGGTTCAGGTTGTGGGCGTGAACGACTCGGGCCCGCGTTCTCCTCACCGCCCGCGCCACCTCGTCGGGTCGCAGCCCGCCGCCGAGCAGCCCCGCGGCCGCCTCGGTCCGCCCGAGCAGCGATGAGTCGCGCTGGAGCAGCTCCGCATCCTCGCCGAGCTGTTCGCGCACGAGCCACATCATGTCCTCGACCGCGCGCTCCTCGCCGCCGGTCGTCCGGTACCGGTTGTGCAGGAAGAGGATCACCGGCGAAACCTAAGGCCGTCATAGATCTCAGTCCAGATACGGGCGATCGGCTCGTAGCCGAACCGACGGCTCGCGCGATCGGCGAGTGCGTCGGGGTCGACCTCCCCCAGCCCGTCGAGCGCTCCGGCGATGGCGTTCGCCAGGCCCGCGACATCCCGGGGCGCCACGAGCGCTCGCGGGTCGGGGACCAGCTCGCGAACATCGCCGACGGTCGTGGCGACGGCGGGCAACCCGCTCGCCATCGCCTCGATCAGGACGCACGGGAGGTTCTCGAACAGGCTCGGCAGCACGAACAGGTCCGCCGCCCGCATCAGCTCGGCCACCTCCTCTTTCGGCCGCTCACCGTGGAAGCGGACGACCTCCGCGAGTCCCAGCCGGCGGGCGCGGTCCTGGAGGGCGCCGCGCAACTCGCCGTCGCCCACGATCTCGAGCGTCAGCTCGCGGCGGTCGCGGATCATGGCCATGGCGTCCAACAGGTACGCATGCCCCTTCTTCTCGGTGAGCGTCCCGACGGTGAGCAGGCGGCCCGTCTCGGGGGCCGGGTCCGGCGGCGGGTGGAAGACATGCGTGTCGACGACGTTGTCGACGACGCGCACGTGGGCTTTTCGGCGAGAGCGCCTCCACGTGGCGAGCGAGGTCGTGGCTGACCGGCGCGACGAGGTCGGCGTGGCCGAACGCGAGGCGCGCGGTGAAGCGGTCATAGCCGGTGATCAGTCCCCGCTGAAAGCCCGTGTAGTGCTCGCTGATCACCACCGGCGCGCCGGCCTGGCGGCCGATGACGAGCGCCGGGATACCCGCCGAATAGACGTGCGCATGGACGATGTCGGGGCGCCAGCCCTCGCGGCGGAGCCGGCGCAGGGCGGAGAGCATCCCGGTCAGTTGCGCCGCCATCGCCGCCGGTCGAAACGCCGGGCGCCTGTAGCGGACGCGCAGCGTCCTCAGGCCGTCCTCGACCGCGTCGCCCAGTTCGAACGTCGTGAACCCGGGGTTCCGAACGGCGTCGGAGGCGAGCACGACGACGTCGTGCGCGCGGGCGAGCGCGCGGGCGTGCTCACGGCAGAAGGCCCCGAACACCGGCCGGTCGGGCCAGGGGTACCACTTGGGGACCACGAGCACGCGCATTCAGCGTGAGCCGGCCGCTCGCGGTCGACGCACGGCCGCGGTGAGCCGGCCGGCGGACTGCGCTCCCATGATCGCCCCCTGAGGGCAGCCGTAGCGGACGAGGTGCCACGCGCATCCGGCGAGGTCCCGGGCCTCGCGGCCGACGCTGGGCGCGATGCCTCGTCGCTCGTTGCTGCGGCGGGCCGCCTGACCCCGCCGGTAGGCCGCGCGCGCGAGCGAGAGCAGGTGGGCGTCATCGCCGACGCGCCGGTGATCGACGCCCGCGGCGGCCAGGTACGCGATCCGGCCGCCCGCGGTGCGCAGCCGCAGCAGCCACTCCTCCTCGTCGCCGTGGTCTCCGATCGCCTCGTCGAACGGCCCCACCCGCTCGAACGCCGCTCGCCTTAGGGCCATGTTTGCCCCCCATACGGCGTCCGCCTCGCGGTCGCGCGGGCCCAGGTCGAGCGTCGTGATGGGAGGCTTCTCGCGTCCACACGAGGACGGTGCGCGACCTTCGAAGCGCGCGCGGATCGGACCGCCGAACGCGTCGAAGTCCGGGTGCCGGTTCACCCCGTCGCGGAGCGCTCGCAACCACTCGCGCGGCGCAAACACATCGTCGTCGAGGAACGCGATCACCGGCGCGACGGAGGCGCGCGCGCCCGCGTTGCGCGCGGCGTTCAGCCCTCGCCCCTGCGGTTGGCCGACGTACCGGTCGCCCGCGCGCTCCACGACGGTGGCGGTGTCGTCGATCGAGCCGTCGTCCACTACCAGGACCTCGTAGGCGGCATCGAAGTCCTGGTCGGCGAGCGACTCCAGGGCGACCTCCAGATACCGCGCTCGGTTGCGCGTCGGGATCACGATCGCGATGGCGGGAGCGTCCATAGGTCGCTACCGGCCCCGGCGGCGACGGACCGCCAGGACCCCGAGCGCGGCGGCCGCCAGCCCCAGCACCACCAGCACGACGATCAGCGGGGTCGGCAGAAACGAGCTGCTCGACGACGCGCCGCCGGCGGGTGCATTGCGATGAAGCTTGCCTTCCGCCGCGAGCAACGCCCGGTCGATCACGTCGTGACAGTCGCTGTACTCCGTGACCTCGGCCGGCATCGTGTTCAGCGCGTCCTGGAGCGCAGCGACGCTGTACGTGCGCGTCAGCGCCAGGTGCTTGTAGCAGTCGGCTATCACCGCGGAGCCGCTCGACGCCGCGGCTGTAGGCGCGCCAGAGACGGCTATCGCGAGCGCGACGAGGGCACTGATCAGCACGATCGATCGATGACGGCGAATGGGCGGGCGCAAGACTGAAAGGGTCCCGGGGAGGCGGCCAAAGCTAGCAACTGCGGGCGATTCTCAGGCCGGGTGCCACCTGGGGAGTGCCGACTCGCTAGCTTCAGGGCCGCTTTCTGTGCCCCGCCTGAGCCCGCATTTCCTGCGAGTCCGCGCGCCGGTCCTCGGCGCGCTCCTTGTGCTGCTGGCAGCACTCCTCGGCGGGTGCGGTGGCGGATCCGCCGCTCCACCCGGCGCCGTCGCGAAGTCCCGGACGGTGCCGCTCGAGTCGATCTTCCAGGCCGATAACCAGCTTCTCACCGATCCGGCGGCCACGCTCGACCTGCTGCGCCGGCTCGGGGTCGACCGCGTTCGTGTGTTCCTCCCGTGGGGCGTGCTCGGCGCCCGGGTGCCGATTGCCCCGGACCCGCTGGCGCACCAGCCTCCTGCGGGGTTCGACGCCACCGATCCCGCCGACTACCCCGCCGCGGGCTGGGCCCCGTACGACGCGATCGTCCGCGACGCCGCCGCGCGCGGGATCGGTGTCTATTTCACGGTCTCGGGACCGGCGCCCGTGTGGGCCACGCAACCCGGCGAGCCGCCGGGGACGCCGAGCGCTCCCAGCCCGATCGGCGTCTGGAAGCCGTCGGGGACGGATTTCGGCTCGTTCGTTCACGCGGTCGGGACGCGCTACAGCGGTCACTACCCCGATCCCCTGCATCCCGGACGCGATCTGCCCCGAGTCAGCTTCTGGGGGATCTGGAACGAGCCCAACCTCGGCATCTACATCGCCCCCCAGGCGATCGACAGTGGCAAGCTCGAGGTCTCGCCCCTCTACTACCGCCAGATCGTCGATGCGGCCTGGTCCGCGCTACACGCGACCGGCCACGGCCACGACACGATCCTGATCGGCGAGCTCGCGCCCGATGGCGCCACCGTCGGTCCGGTCCCCGGGGACTTCGACATGATGGCGCCGCTGCGCTTCCTGCGGGCGCTCTACTGCGTGGACTCTTCGTACCACCCGCTCCGTGGCCTCGCCGCGTCGCAGCGCGGCTGCCCCACGACCGCCGCGGGGTCGGCCCACTTCGTCGCCGACAACCCCGGCCTCTTCGACGCCAGCGGTGTCGCTGACCACCCCTACTCCCAGGGGCTCCCGCCCAATCAGGCGCCCCCGCTCGAGCCCGACTACGCCGAGTTCGCGGATATCCCGAACCTGGAAGCCACGCTAGACCGCCTCCAGCAGGCGTACGGCTCGGGCACGCGGTTCCCGATCTATTCGACGGAGTTCGGCGAGCAGACCAACCCGCCGGAGACGCTCATCAGGGCGTTGCCCCCGACGACCGCGGCCGACTACATGAATTGGGCCGAGTACCTCAGCTGGCGCAACCCGCGGATCCGCTCCTACGACCAGTATCTGCTCGTCGACGCGCCGAACGGCACGTTCTCGACGGCGCTCGACTTCGCCAACGGGATCCCGAAGGCGACCTATTACGCCTATCGCATGCCCCTCTACCTGCCGAGGAGCACCGCGAGCCACGGGCAGAAGCTCGAGGTCTGGGGCTGCGTGCGCCCCGCCCCTTACGCGCGGGTCTCGACCGGCGCCGCTCAGAGCGCCGAGATCCAGTTCAAACCCGCCGTCGGCGGCGCCTTCACGACGATCCGGACCGTCCCGATCAACGGCCGGAGCTGCTACTTCGACGTGTTGGAAACGTTTCCCGGGAGCGGAATGATGCGCCTCCGCTGGTCGTATCCGCACGGCCCGGCGATCTTCAGCCGGGCGGTGGCGGTGGCGGTGCATTAACCATATGGAACGGGCGCCATCGCACCCGTCCAGAACCTGCACAGCACGACAATCTCGACACGAATGGCGAGCCCTGTCGAGCTATGCACGAAGAGCATGCGTAGTACGACAGGGGTCGCGTCTGGCGCCGGTGTTGTCGCGCGATGCAGGTTTTCCGTGACACTCTCGCCACAAAGTCGCCGGTTTGGGCGCAGGAGCAGGTCGACCACGGGCTCAAGCGACCCGCCGAAGCCCTCACCCACCCTCCTTCCGTGCGCCGTTTACCGAGCCGCCCGCCAACCAAAGCTGCGGAGAGTCCACAGCGAACATCGCGCCCACCCCGGTCAAGCGCAACTTCCGCGAGCAGCGACGTTTCCTAAGGCATGCGACTTCCCAGACGGGCGCTGATCACCGCCGCCGCCGGCCTCGCCTGCGCCGCGCTCCACCTGTTCGGCACGCCGGCGCCGGCCGCCGCCTCCACCCAGCAGGTGGCGATCATCGAGGACGACATCCACATGCTGAAGGACCCGATGGCGACGCTGCGGACGTTTCGCGCCCTGGGCGCCGGCATCGTTCGGGTGTACGTCAGCTGGGCCGCGATCGCCCCCGACTGGACGTCGACGAGGGAGCCGGCGGGATTCGACGCCTCCGATCCGGCGGCCTACCCGGCTGGCGCCTGGGACCGCTACGACGCCATCGTCCGCGACGCCAAGAAGGTGGGGCTCACGATCGACTTCCTGGTCACGGGAGGAGCGCCACGCTGGGCCGACGGCCCGGGAATCCCGTCGGTCGCCGCCACCAACCCGAACCGGGCCTGGTATCCGTCAGCCGCCAAGTACGGAGCGTTCTTCCGCGCGGTGGCGACCCGGTACAGCGGCAGCTATCCCGACCCCGAGGACCCCAGCCAGACGCTGCCCCGGGTCAGTTTCTGGTCGATCTGGAACGAGCCCAACTTCGGCGAGGATCTCGGGCCGCAGGCGATCGATGGCTCGACGATCTTTGTCGCGCCGAACATGTACCGGAGCCTCGTCAACGCCGGCTGGAGCGCGCTCCAGGCGACCGGCCACCGCCACGACACGATCCTGATCGGCGAGCTCGCCGCTCGAGGCCTGATCGGCAAGCCCGACGCAGCGCATCCTGGCGGGCTCCCCGGGAACTTCTCGCAGACCAAACCCGTGCCGTTCATGCGGATGCTCTACTGCGTGGACCAGAACTACCGCGAGCTGCGGGGCACCGCCGCGAAACAGCTTGGCTGCCCGACGACCGCTGCGGGGTCGCAGCAGTTCCGCATCCAGAACCCGGGTCTCTTCGGCGCCACCGGCGTGGGCGATCATCCGTACGCCGGTGACGAGCCGCCGACCAAGGACACCGCGAGAGACCCGAGCTTCGCCACGTTGCCGAAGCTCGGCAATTTCGAGGCCGAGCTCGACAGGCTCCAACGGATCTACGGGTCGAGCCGTCGTTTCCCGGTCTACAACGACGAGTTCGGGTACATCACCAATCCCCCCAACCGCCACCGCTTCGTCTCGCCGGCGCAGGCCGCCTACTACCTCAACTGGGCGGAGTATCTGACGTGGCGCAGCGGCCGGGTCGCCTCGACCGCCCAGTACCTGCTCTACGACCCCGTTCCGACCAAGCTCGCTCCCGGTGGGGGATTCGCGAGTGGCCTGCTGACGTGGCGGGGGCAGCGCAAACCGACGTATCCGGCGTATCGGATGCCGGTCTACCTGCCGCGGACCTCGGCCCGCCGGGGCCGCGCGCTCCTGGTCTGGGGGTGCGTCCGCCCGGCGCACTACGCCGCGATCGACACCCATCAGGCGCAGTACGTGAAGATCCAGTTCCGGCGGGGGCGGCGCGACTCGTTCACGACGGTCAAGCAGGTCAAGGTCACGAACCCCCGCGGCTACTTCGAGACGCGCGTCTCGTTCCCGGCAAGCGGCGCGGTCCGGCTCAGCTGGAGCTACCCCGCGAACGACCCACTCCTTCCCACGGGCACGATCTACAGCCGCCTCCAGCAAATCACCGTGCGCTAGGCAACCCTATGAGCCCATGGCGGCTGCCGCCGAGGGCCGCTGGATACTATTCGGCAGGGGTTCCTACGTGGGTGTGGAGAACCAATGACGACGCGGGTCACACCGTTGCGGACGGCTGAGTTCGGGCTGAGCCTGGCTGAGCTGACAGAGCATCTCGATATCGCCGGCCGCGGCCCGCCGCATCCGGGGAATCTGCCCGTCGAGCTGACTCGGCTGCTCGGGCGCGAGGCCGAGGTCGCGGAGCTCGCCGAGCTGCTCGTCGGCACGCGGCTGTTGACTCTCGCGGGCCCGGGCGGAGCCGGCAAGAGCAGGCTCGCGCTGACCGTCGCCAGACAGTGCGAGGAGGGATTCGACGGCGGAGCGTGGTGGCTCGATCTCGGCGCGATCGAGGAGGGAGCTATCGACTTGATGCTCCTCGGCGCGCGCGCCGCCGACAACCCGATGGGCGACGTGATCTCCCATCTACCCGCCGTGAGCGCCTCACTGCTCGTGCTCGACAACTGCGAGCACGTGGTCGAGGCGTCCGCGAGGCTGGTGTCCGATCTGTTGGCGGCGCGACCGGAGCTGACCGTGATCGCAACCACACGCCGCCCGCTGGGTGTGCCGGGCGAGCAGCTGTGGCGGGTCCCGGGCCTGGGCCTGCCCCCGCCACTGAGGGACTATGGCCTGGATCCGGGGCCCGAGTCCGACGACGCGCCGGCCGTCCGGCTGTTCCTGGAGCGAGCCCGCGCCGTCGCGCCGTCATTTGCGCTCAACGACGGCAATCGGCGATCGGTGATTCAGATCTGCTGGTGGCTCGACGGGCTCCCGCTGGCGCTCGAGCTCGCGGCGGCCCGGGTGGCCGTGCTCAGCGCGACGGACATCGCGGGCCGGCTCGAGCGCGATCCGTCGCTCCTGAGCCGGTCCACGTCGATCGCGCCCGCCCGCCAGCGAACGCTCGAGGCGACGCTCGACTGGAGCTACAACCTGCTCTCGCCCGCGGAGCAGGTGTTGTTCCGACGGCTGGGCGCGTTCGCGGGGAGCTTCTCACTCGACGGGGCCGAAGCCGTCTGCGGCGGCGAACCTCTCGGCGAGGGCGAGATCTTCGGACTGCTCGCCTCGCTGATCGACCAGTCGCTGGTGCACACCGTCGAGCGAGGCTCCCTCACGCGCTACCGGCTGCCGCCGACGGTGTCGCGCTACGCCGCCGGCAGGTTGGCCGGCAGTGGCGAGGAGGCGATGATCCGGGATGCGCACGCTGCCTACATGCTGAGGCTGGCCGGGTCGGGCGCTCGGTTGAGTGGCGCCGAGCAGGCGACGTGGTTCGAGTGGCTGTCGCTCGAGAACGACAACATCCGCGCCGCGCTTGGACGGCTGCTGCCCGAGCACCCCGAAGATGGCGGCCGCCTGGCTGGAATGCTGTGGCCGTTCTGGTACCGATTCGGCTACTACGACGAAGCGCGACGGTGGCTCGACGCGGCATTCGTGCTGGGCGAGGCGATGGCGCCAGCGACACGGGCGGCGGTCTTGGCGGGCTCGGGGACGCTCGCGTTCCTGCAGTGCGACTACGCGCCGGCCAAAGCCCGACTCGAGTCCGCGCTCGCCCTATATCTCGAGCTCGGCGACCGCCCCGGTGGCGCGGCAACGCTCCAGCGGTTGGGGTCGATCGAGCGCGAGCAGGGGCGCTACGAAAGCGCCCGCGACTTCCACGAGCGGGCGCTGGCGCTGTGGCAGGACCTTGGCGACGAGGCTGGGGTCGCCGCGTCGTTGGACTTCCTCGCGTTTGCGGCCTGGTTGAGCGGCGAGTTCGAGCAGGCGCGCGAGCTTGGGACGCGGGCGCTGGCGCTGTTCCGGGCCATCCACAGCCCGCATGAGACCGCCTCGTGCCTGATCAATCTCGGCGCCGCAGCCCACTACGCCGGCGACGACCGGGCTGCGATCGCCGAGCTCGAAGAGGCGCTGGCCACCTCGCGCGAGCTCGGATACCTCGAGGGCGTCGCCTGGGCTCTCAATGAGCTGGCGATCGTGAGCGCCGGCCAGCGTGACGCCGGGCGAACGGCGGCGATGCTGCGCGAGAGTCTGATCGTGCACTTCCAGCTCGGCGACCGCTGGCGTGCGTGCAGCGTGCTCGAGGAGATCGCGGCGCAGTTGGCGCGCCGCGACTCCGAGCGAGCGTGCGAGCTGATGGCGGCGGCCGACGCCCAGCGTGACGTTTTGGGAACGCCGCTGCCGCCCGCTGAGCGGCCTGGTCGCGACCGCGCAATCCAGGCGCTGCAAGGCCGGCTCAAGCCCGCGGCGCTTCAGCTCGCCTGGGAGCGCGGGGGAGCGATCAGCTTCGATCGCGCATTCGTCGCCGCGGTCGGGGCGATCGATGAGCACTTTGGTCAGGCGCCGCCGTCGACGTCCGATCCCGCGAAGGCGGTGCTCAGCGACCGCGAGCAGCTCGTCCTGCGACTGGTATGCGCCGGCCGCACCAATCGTGAGATCGGGGAGGAGCTGTTCATCAGCCCCAGCACGGCGGGCGTGCACGTGCACGTGTCGAACATCCTCCGCAAGCTCGGCGCCAAGAGCCGGGCGGAAGCGGCGAACCTGGCCGTCCGCCTCGGGGTCCTCCGCGACGATGGCCCCGGCCCGTGAGCCGTCTGGAAACGTTCCGGGGCCGGGGCGCTCCGATCGCGCCCGGCCCCGGTGATTGCCTGAGAGTCGTTCTGCCTTACGGCGTGGCGAGCAGGCCGTCGGTGTTACCCGCCGAGTCGGTGTAGAACCCGACGAGCTCGCCGCGGTCGTTGACACCGTTGAGCGTCGTCGCGCCGATTCCATTGGGGTCGTTGATCGTCTCGAAGCCGAACCCGGGGCTCCACACGAACCCCTGCGTGGTCGCGCTGTCACCGGTGCCGACCATGTACTGACCGACGACTTCGTCGCCGTCGTTGACGCCGAACGCCTGGGTCGCGCTCGCGCCCGGGACGTTGAGCCGGGTGAGCTTCCCGTTGGAGAGGTGCAGGAACGCCTCGGTGCTGCCGGCGCCGTTCGTCGCGAACCCGGTGACGTCGCCGAGGTTGTTGATCCCCGCGGCCGTGACGTTGGTGTCGCCGGCCACGTTGATGGGACGGTAGCGGTGGCGCGCGATGTTGTACGAGAAGCCGTGGTTGGTGCCCTTGGAGTCGGTGTAGAAGCCGACCGCGATGTCGCTGTCGTTGACTCCGAGGAGCTGATCGACCTGTGGCTTGGCGTTGTTTGCGGTCGGGAAGTCGACCTTGCGGTAGTGGTGCTGGTGGACGGCGTAGAAGCCGAAGTTCGCTCCCTTTCCGTTGACCCAGAACCCGACCGTCACGCCGTGGTTGTTGAGCCCCGTCACCTGGGTCTGCGCCGAGCCTGGGAAGTTCTCGTTGATGTAGTTGCCCTGGCCGTAGTTGGGAAGCAGCTCGTAGCCCTTGTTCGGGTGCCCCTTCTGGCCCGAGCCGAGATAGCCGGCGATCTTGCCGTTGTCGTTGATGCCCAGCAGCTGATTGAACGTGTTGTCCTTGTCGTTATTGAGCGTGTGGAACGTGTAGTTGCCGCTGGCGTCTGCGGGCGCGGGAAGCGCTACAGCGGACGCGGCAAGAGCGCCGGCGGCGGACGCGGAGACCGCGAGGCAGGCGGTGAGACGAGTGACTGAGCGATACCAGCTCATTGGATACCTCCGATGGTGTGAGACGGCTCTCGTGGTTGATCGCCGTGACGGCCATCGTGCACGTAAACCCGCCCCTCGCACATCGGGCAATCGAACGTTCTTCGCCGCGACTCTTTAGAGCCGGGCGAGAGGTTCTTTATTCGGCGCCGTAACGGTGTTTAGCCGCGGTACATCGCCTCGATCTCGGCCTCATACTTGGCCAAGATCGGCTTGCGCTTGAGCTTCATCGTCGGCGTCAGCTCGTCGCCGCCCGGAACCCAGTCGCCGCGGACGATCGTGAACTTCTTGATCTGCTCGACGCGCGCGAGGTGGTTGTTGGCCTCGTCGATCCCCGCCTGGATCGCCCTCACCATCTCCGGCTCGGTGGCGAGCGCCTCGAGCGTCTTGCCCTCGAGGCCGTGCTGAGCGGCCCACTGCGGCGCGAAGTCGGCGTCGAGCACGATCACCGCGGTGTTATACGGCCGTGCGTCGCCGATGCAGCAGGCCTGGCCGATCAAGGGGCTCCCGGTCTTGATCGCCGCCTCAATGTTCGCCGGCGACATGTTCTTGCCCGCCGCGTTGATGATCAGCTCTTTCTTACGGTCGACGATCTTCAGGAAGCCGTCTCCGTCAATCTCGCCGATGTCGCCGGTGTGTAACCACCCCTCGGAGTCGATCGTCTCGGCCGTCTTCTCCGGCTGATTGCGGTAGCCGAGCATCACGAACGGCCCTCTGATCAGGACCTCGCCATCGTCGGCGATCTTCAGCTCAGCGCCGGGCGACGGCGGCCCGACTGTCCCGATCTTGACCTCACCGGGCCGGTTGCAGGTCCCGAAGCCGCACGTCTCCGACATGCCCCAGAGCTCCGCAAGCTCGATCCCGAGCGCGTGGAAGAACTCGAGCACCTCGACCGGGGTTGGGGCTGCGCCGACGTTGACGGCGACAACCTCGTCGAGTCCCAGCATCGCTCGCAGCTTCGAGAACATCTGCTCGTCGGCCTGCGCGACCGCCGCCTCGAGCTCCTCCGGCACGTGCTCGCCGCGCTGCTTCAGGCGGACGCGCTCCGTCGCAGCCCGCATCGCATCCTGGATCGGCTTGCGCTGCTCCTCGGGCTGTGCGGCCTGCATCGCCTCCAGGCCGGCCTTGAGCTTCTCCCAGATCCGCGGAACGGCGAAGAACCACGTTGGGTGTACCTGAGGGAGATACGAGAGCACCTCGCGTGGATTCGGGCATGTCGTGATCGACCCCGCGTAGATCACCGGGAGGTAGTGATGAGCCATCCGCTCGGCGATGTGCGCGGCGGGGAGCCAGGAGATCAGCCGCCCACCAGGCTCCAGCGGAATGATCTCCTCGGTTGCCTGTGCTGCGGCCATGACGTTCCGGTGCGAGAGCTGCACACCCTTGGGCGGCCCGGTCGTGCCCGACGTGTAGATCAGCGTCATGAGGTCGTCCGGGCCGATCGTGGCGGCGGCCGCCATGACGTCGAAGCCCGGATTGGAGCCTTCGACCTCGGCGAGGGACATCGTCCCGGGCGGTGCGTCCCCATCCACGACGATCATGTGGTCGAGCTCGGGCAGCTCGGTGCGGGCCTCGAGCATCAACGGGAGGTAGCTCTGCTCGACGATGGCCAGCTTCGTGGCCGCATCGGAGCACAGGTAGCGAATCTCCTCCGCCGGATACGTCACGTAGATCGAAAACGGCGTCGCACCCAGCATCGCCGCCGCGAGGTCAACGATGTGGAACTCGGGGCGGTTGCCGAGCATGATCGCGACCGTGTCCCCTCTCCCCACTTCGAGCCTCGCGAGCCCGCCCGCGATGGCGTCGACGCGTCCTAGCAGCTCTGACCAGGTCAGCCGAAGGCTGTCGTCGGGCGTCCGCACGGCGACGATGTCCGGGTTGTTCGCCGCGGTGCGTCGCAGCGCCTCGGTCACTGTCGGGGCGTCGGCGGAACGTCCGATGGACGCCACGATCGTGCTGCTCTCCATGCTCTCCTCCGGGTCCTGGTTCGGTCCGTGCTGGGAGGAACGCTAGCGCAGCGCCCGCGGGCTAATGGGGGACCTTGAAGCCGCTGCCGCTGAGCGTCGATATGTCGTTGCTGAGGCCGATGGCAAAGATCAGCAGGATCAACACGAAGCCGACCACGCCGGCGCGCTCCATCACCTCGAACGGAATCCGACGGCCACGGACCTTCTCTGCCACGGCCCAGAACACGTGTCCTCCGTCGAGAGGCAGGAACGGGAACAGGTTGATGATCCCGAGCGACAGCGAGATCAACGCCAGCACCGACAAAGCCTCTGTGGTGCTCGTCGCGAACGATTGCTGGGTGATCTTGTATCCCCCGACGACGCTGTTGAGCTTCTTGCGGTCCTGCGGCTCGAAGATCTTCGCGATCGTCGACACCGTCTGCGTGGTCACCCCCCACAGGCCGCTCACCGTCAGCGATGCGGCGTGGACGGGGCCGACGGACTGCACGGCGTTGCCGAACTCGAATCCCACAAGCGGACGGCGGTCGGCGGCGCTGTAGCGAGGCCGGAGCTCGAACGTGAGCAGCGTCCCGTTGCGGTCGACGACGATCTTCGCCGGCGTCTTCGCGACGCAGCCGTTGATCTGCGGGCCGGCGCACCGGTGGGTCGCGAGTTGATTGCGCAGCGTGTTGGCGCTGCCCGTGACCCCGTCGACCGAAACGAGCTTGTCGCCGCTGTGGAGCACCCCGACGGCAGGCGTACCCTTCTCGACCGCGGCGACCTGCTTCGAAGCGCCGACGACTTCGCCATGGGAGAGGAACAGGACCCACACGATCCCGAACGCGATCGCCAAATTGACCGCCGGCCCGGCCAGGATCACGAAGATCCGCTTCCACACCGGCTGGTTGTAGTAGGCGCGGTCGTTGATGTTGTCCACCTCACGCTCGAGCTCACCAATCTCTGCCCGGAGCTCAGTTTCCTGACCTGCCAGATCCTGCGCGCGCCGAGGGTCGTGGGTATCGGAGGCCTCGAGGTCCACCAGCCTCCGCTGCAGCTGGTCCCTTGTCTCGTCGAGACGAACGGCCTCAGCAGACTGTTCGTGCGGATTCATCCCAGTGATCTTCACGTAGCCGCCGAGCGGGATCGGACCTACCCCGTACACGGTCTCGCCCCGGCGCACACTCCAGAGCATCGGCCCAAAGAACAGCGAGAACTTCTCGACGCGCATGCCGACGGCCTTCGCCGCCGCGAAGTGGCCGGCCTCGTGCAGGATGACGAGCGCCGCGATACCGAGGAATGCCAGCAGGTAAGACATCTGGTGGACTTAGTGTGGCAGGGCCCTGCCGCGGCTTAGGAGGTTCTTACGCAGTCGCCCGAGCCGCGACGAGCTCCCCGGCAAGTCTTCGGGCTTCGGCGTCGGCATCTCCAAGCGACTCGAATGAGTGGACCTGCTTACTAGGGAGTGTTTCGAGCGATTCCTCGATCACTTCAGCGATCTCTAGAAATCTCAGCCGTCCGCCGAGGAAGGCATGGACCGCGACCTCGTTGGCGGCGTTCAGCGTGCACGGTGCGGTGCCGCCGACGACGGCGGCCTCCCGGGCCAGACGAAGGCACGCGAACGTTTGATCGTCGACCTGCTCGAAGGTGAGCGCCCCGATCTCGACGAGGTCCAGCGGCTTCACCGGCACGTCTGCCCGGTCGGGGTAGTGCAGCGCGTAGGAGATCGGCACCCGCATGTCGGGATACCCCAGGTGCGCGAGCGTCGCGCCGTCGCAAAGCTGGATCAGGCTGTGGATCAGCGACTGCGGGTGGACGACGACGTCGATCTGCTCGTACGGGGTGCCGAACAGGTGATGGGCTTCGATGACCTCGAGGCCCTTGTTCATCAGCGTCGCCGAGTCGATCGTGATCTTGCCGCCCATGTCCCAGGTCGGGTGCGCCAGCGCCTGCTCGACGGTCACATCCTCCAGCTCCGCCGCGGTTCGGCCACGGAAGGGCCCACCCGACGCCGTGATGACGAGGCGCTCGAGGGTCCCCGGCCGCTCTGAGGCGATGAGCTGGTGTATCGCCGAGTGCTCGGAGTCGACCGGGATGATGGCGGCGCCGGTCGCCTCGGCCAGCGCCATCACCAGCTCTCCGCCGACGACGAGCGACTCCTTGTTGGCCAGCGCCAGATCGATCCCCTCCCCCAGCGCGGCCACGGTCGGAACCAGGCCGGCGGAGCCGACGATCCCGTTCAGGACCATGTCGCACTCGCACTCGGTGATCAACCTGACCAGCCCGTCCGGGCCACCGAGGACCTGTCCTTCGGTCCACGCTTCGGCCGCCCGCGCCGCCGCGTCCGCGTCGGCGAGCGCAAGCCGCCGGACGCCGTAGCGCTGGGCCTGCTCGATCAGGGGCTCCCAGGCGGTCCCGGCGCTCAGCCCGACGACCTGCAGCTCGCCACCGCTTCGCGAGACGACATCGAGCGCCTGAACTCCGATCGAGCCCGTGGAGCCGAGGATCACCAGTCGGCGAGGCACGGGCTCGATTGTAGGTCCGTGCAGATTCGGTCCAGTCCGGCCGGATTCGATCGCGGTCCTTACTCATTGATTCCGGACTGGCGGGCGGCCCGGCAAACGGCGCTGGGAGAGGGGGTGGGTGAGGGCAGTGGCGGGTCGCCAGACACCTGGTCGACTTGTCCTAGGCCCAAACCCGCGAGTCTGTGCCGAGAGTGTCACGGGAAACCTGCATAACACGACAACATCGGCGCCAGACCCGAGCCCTGTCGTATTACGCATGCTCTTCATGCATAGCTCGACAGGCCTCGCCATTCCGGCCGGAATTGTCGTGCTGTGCAGGTTCTGGACGGGCGCGATCACGCCCGCTCCCTCACCCCCTCCCAGCGCCGTTTACGACATGCCGATCGGCCGGGAGCTGCGGGGCCTCGACGCGCCCGCGGGCTAGAGTCGACAGACCCTGCCCGGATCGCCGGCGGCCACCCCCCGGGCCGCCACCGACCGCGTCAGTGCATCACGCCGACCCACACGTAGTAACCGGCGACGACCGTGAAGATCACCGCGTCGAGGCGGTCGAGCGCGCCGCCGTGCGCGCCGAACAGCGTGCCCGCGTCCTTCTGCCCGGAGTTGCGCTTGACGAGAGACTCAAACAGGTCTCCGATCGGGCCCAGCACGGCGACCGTAATTCCGAGCAGGAGCGCGTCGCCCGCGTGCAGCCAGGTCTGATAGAGCGCCGCGAAGAACACGGCGAGCACCGCGATCAGCATCCCGCAGAACAGCCCTTCGACGGTCTTGTTGGGGGAGATCTGCGGCGCCAGCGGCCGTCGCCCGAACATCCGCCCGCCGATGTAGGCCGCCGTATCCCCGAGGAACGTCCCGATCAGCACGTCGAGCAGGATCCCGTTTCCGTGTGGGAGCTGGCGGAGCAGAACGGCGTGCGCGAACGCCAAGCCGATCCAGAACACGCCGAGCAGCGTGCCCGCGACCGCAACCGTCGCTCCCCTCGCCTCCGGACGCGCCATCACGAACAGGACGAGCACCGGCAGCGTCGCGACGGCGACCTCCATCACGTCGCGCACGTTTCCGTACCGGGCGGCGAGCACCATCGCCGCAAGCGACGCGAAGCCGACTAACGACAGCGGCTTCCAGCGCGCGAGCAGCCTGTTGAGCTCGTGCATGCAGACCCACCCGATCACGATCATGAACACGGCAAACGGGAGGCCGCCGAAGTCGATGAACAGGATCGCCACGACCGCCGCCGGCACCGCGACGATGATCCGGGCAAGGAGATCCGACCCCCCACCCGGCGGTCGCTCGCGGGCGTGTCGCCGCTCGGGTTGAGATCGGGTGCGCACGTATTCCGGGCTCGACCGCCTCCGGCTCTGTGCCATTTCTAGCGCCCCCCGAATCGGCGCCTGCGAGCGTTGAACTCCTCCAGGCTCTGCTCGAACGCCTGGCGTGAGAAGTCGGGCCACAGCTCCTCGCGGAACACGAGCTCGGAGTACGCGCCCTGCCACAGCAGGTAGTTCGAGATCCGCTGCTCGCCGCTCGTTCTAATGATCAGGTCGGGGTCGTGCATCTCGGGCGCATACAGGTGGGCGCGGAATTCGCGCTCATCGTTTCCGGTAAAGGTTCGCGCCGCATCGACGATCTCCGCCCTGCCCCCGTAGTTGAACGCGACGAACAGCGTGATCCGCGTGTTCTCGCGGGTGAGCCCCTCGGCCCACTGCATCCGCTCCACCAGATGCTCGGGCACGGGCGCATCCCGGCGGCCGATAAACCGCATCCGAACGCCCTCGGCGTGCAGCTCCGGGGTCTCCCGCTCGATCCGGCGCGCGAACATCCCCATGAGCGCCGCGACCTCCTCCTCGGAGCGGCGCCAGTTCTCGGTCGAGAACGAAAACACTGTCAGCTCCTCGATGCCGAGATCGACCGCGTCCCGCAGCCGGGCCTTCACCGTGTCCGCCCCGGCCTCGTGTCCGGCGAGGACGGGGAGGCCACGCTGCTTCGCCCAGCGGCCGTTGCCGTCGGTGATGATCGCGACATAGCGGGCCTGCTCGCCGGCCACGCTACACCTCCAGGATCTCTTCTTCCTTCTGCTTGAGCGCTTCGTCGAGCTCCGTGATCCGCCCGTCGGTCACCTTTTGCAGCTCGCCCTCGGCGCGGTGCTCGTCGTCAGAGCCGGCTTCGCCGGCCTCCTTGAGCTCGCGCAGATCGTGCATCACGTCCCGGCGGATGTTGCGGATCGCCACGCGCCCTTCCTCGGCGATGTGGCGCACCACCTTGACCAGCTGCTTGCGGCGCTCCTCGGTCAGTTCCGGGATGCCGAGCCGAATCAGGTTGCCGTCGTTGTTCGGCGTCAATCCGACGTCCGATTCGAGGATCGCCCGTTCGATCGCCTTGATCGAGCTCTTGTCGTAGGGCTGGATGGTCAGCAGTCGCGGCTCCGGGGCGCTGATCGTCGCCAGCTGCCGGAGCGGCGTGGCCGTCCCGTAATAGTCAACGGCGATGCGGTCGAGCAGCGCCGGGCTCGCCCTGCCGGTGCGGACCGAGCTGAACTCGTGCCGAATCGCGTCGACCGACTTCGTCATCCGGTCACGTGCGTCCTGGAGCAGCTCGTCTATCAGGTCCGGATCCGTCATGTTCTCACCAACGTCCCCACTCTCTCGCCGGACACTATCTTGTCGATGTTGCGCTCGTCGGACATGTTGAACACCACGATCGGCAGATTGTTGTCCATACACAGCGCGAACGCGGTCGAGTCCATCACCTGGAGCCCGCGAGTGAGCGCCTCCTTGTGCGTGATCTCGGGTATGAACTCCGCGTTCGGGTCCTTCGCCGGGTCATCGGAGTAGACACCCTCGACCCCGTTCTTCGCCATCAGCACCACCTCGGAGTGCAGCTCCGCTGCCCGGAGCGCCGCGGCAGTGTCCGTCGTGAAGAACGGATTGCCCGTGCCCGCGGCAAAGATCACGATCCGGCCTTTCTCGAGGTGTCGCATGGCCCGGCGGCGGATGTAGGGCTCCGCCACCTCCGAAATCGTGATCGCGGACTGAACCCGGGTCGCGATCCCATCCTTCTCGAGCGCGTCCTGGAGCGCGAGCGCGTTGAGCACGGTCGCGAGCATCCCCATGTAATCCCCGGTCGCCCGGTCCATCCCCCGGGCCGCGGCCGCGAGTCCGCGATATATGTTCCCGCCGCCGACGACGATCGCCACCTCGATCCCGCGCCGGTGGACGGCCGCGACCTCGGAGGCGATGGACTGCACCCGGTTGGGATCGGTCCCGTAGTCCAGGTCGCCCATCAAAGCCTCGCCGGACAGCTTGAGCAGGATCCGGCGGTACACGGGCGGCTTCTCGGAGTCTTCGACTCCGGCCCCCGTCGTGGAGTCTCCGGTCACGACCGCTAGCCGCCCACTGCGAACCGGGCGAACCTTCGGATGACGATGTTCTCCCGGGTCTCACTCGCCAGCTCGGCCCGCAGGTCCTCGATCGTCTTGCCGCCGTGCTTGTCCTCGTTGACGTGCTTCTGGCGCAGCAGGACGACGTCGTCGAGCCACTTGTCGAGCTTGCCCGCGACGATCCGCTCACGCACATTCTCGGGACGGTCCGCGGCCTGCTCGGTGGCGATCCGCTCCTCCCGCTCGCGGTCCTCGGCGGGCACATCGTCCTCGCTGACGGCGATCGGCGCCGCCGCGGCGATGTGCAGCGCGAGATCCCGGGCGAACTCGATGAACTTCTCGTTGCGGGCCACGAAGTCCGTCTGGCAGTCGACCTCGACGAGCACGCCGATCTTGTTGCCCGCGTGGATGTAGCTCTGGACCACGCCTTCTGTCACCTCGGCATCCGCCCGCTTGGCGGCTTGGGCCGCGCCCTTCACGCGGAGGATCTCCTCCGCCTTGTCGAAGTCGCCGTCGGCCTCGGCGAGGGCCTCGCGGCACGCGAGCACGCCCGCGCCCGTCCGATCGCGGAGTGCCTTCACATCCTTGGCGCTGACGGCGGTCATGCGTCCCCCTCGGTGCTCTCGGAAGCCGCGGCCGCCGGCGCCTCCTCGGCGGCGGGCGTCTCCTCGGCCGGGGCTTCAGCCTCGGCTGGCGGGGCTTCAGCCTCGGCTGGCGGGGCCTCGGCTTCGGCCTCAGCTGGCGGGGCCTCAGCCTCAGCTGGCGGGGCCTCGGCTTCGGCCTCGGGTGCTGGTGCTTCCTCGGCTGCGGGCGCCTCTTCGGCTGCGGGTGCCTCTTCGGCTGCGGGCGCCTCTTCGACCGCGGGCGCCTCGGGCTCCGGCGTCTCCGGAGCCGGAGCCGCGGCCTCCGCTGCCGGAGCCGGCGCCTCTGCTGGTGCCGCCTGGGCCGCCTGAGGGGCCTCGGCCGCCTGAGGGGCCTCGGCCTGCGCCGCAGCAGCAGCGGCCGCCTCCTCGGCCTCCTGACGCGCCCGCTCCTCCTCCTGACGGGCCCGTTCCTCCGCCTCCTGACGCGCCTGCTCCTCGGCTTCCTGACGCGCGCGCTCCTCGGCCTCGCGCCGTTCCCGCTCGAGCCTCGCTGCTTCCTCCTCGGCCCGGAAGATGCCGTGGCCCTCCGAGACGACGTCCCCGATCGCTCTCGTGATCGCCGAACACGAACGGATCGCGTCGTCGTTGCCGGGGATGACGTAGTCGATCCCGTCCGGATCGCAGTTCGTGTCGACCAGGCCGATGATCGGGATCCGCAGCCGCTGCGCTTCGCGGACAGCGATCGCCTCGGTCTTCAGGTCGATCACGAACACGGCGTCGGGGACGCGCTGCATGTTCTTGACGCCCTCGAGGTTCGCGCGGAGCTTCTCGAGGTCCGCCTGCGCCGCCATCCGCTCGCGGGTGGGCAGAAGCTGAAGCTGACCCTCCGTCTCGTAGCGCTCGAGGTCGTGCAGCCGCTTGATCCGCAAGGAGATCGTCTGGAAATTCGTCAGCAGCCCGCCGAGCCAGCGGTGGTTGACATACGGCATGTCGGCCGCGTCCGCCGTCTCCTGGATCGCATCGCGGGCCTGCTTCTTCGTCCCGACGAACAGAATCGTCCCGCCACGGCGGGCGACGTCCCCGGCGAACCGGCGCGCGTCCTGGAGCAGCGCTTCGGTCTGTAGGAGATCGATGATGTAGATGCCGTCCCGCTCACCGTAGATGAAACGGCGCATCTTGGGGTTCCAACGCCGCGTCTGGTGGCCGAAATGCACACCGGCCTCCAGCAGCTCCTTGATTCCAACTTGAGCCACTTCGTACTCCCTTTTCGTTGTTGAACTAAAGCCCGCACAGCGGTGCTCGCGAACCTCGGTATGGTCAACCGAGGCAGGGCGCGATCCGCGCGCACGGGGTCGGTTTATCTACGAACTTCACGAAAAAGTTTACGCAAGTATTGATGAGGCGCTACGTTTTCGGGTGTAGCGGGCCTATCACCCTTCCCCTACCTTCGGTGGTGGGTCCCGCCACGCGGGCCGAACCTCCCTTCCCCTACCTCCGGTGGCTCGGTTCGCAACGTTCGGCGGGGCGGCTTTGGACGGGCCGCCCCGTCGGCTATTCCGAGCGGCCTCCGGGAGCCCCAAACCGGCCCGCTACTCGTCCTCGGCCGCGCGCTCCAGCGCCGCCATCAGATCCGCCGGCAGTGCTGAGCGCACGTCGATCTCCTCTCCGGTGATCGGATGCTCGAACGCCAAGCGCGCCGCGTGCAGGAACTGTCGCTGAAGCCCGTAGAGCCCGGCCGATCCGTACTGGGCGTCGCCACAAACCGGGTGGCCGATCGCCGCCATGTGAACCCTGATCTGGTGGGTACGGCCGGTGTCGAGCACGACTCGCAGGAGCGTCGCGTGCGGCAATGGCCGCTCGATCTCGTAGTGGGTCCGCGCCTCCCGGGGTTCGTCGGTGTCGATCGACATCAGGGCCCGCTCGCGGCGATGACGGCCGATCGGAGCGTCGATCGTCCCTGTCCGCGCCGGCGGGTGGCCCTCCACGAGGGCGAGATATTCGCGGTGCAGCCGTCTCGCCGCGAGGAGCGCCTTCAGCTTCCGATGGACGTCGTCGTTCTTCGCCACGACCAGCAACCCGGATGTGTCGCGGTCGAGCCGGTGGACGATCCCCGCTCGCCAGGGCTCCTCGCCCCCGCTCGCCCCTCGATGAGCCAGGGTCTGAGCGAGGGTGCCCGTCCGGTGGCCCGGCGCTGGGTGCACGACCACCCCCGCGGGCTTGTCGACCACCAGCAGCTGATCGTCCTCCCAGGCGGCTATCACTTCCGCCGCCTCGCCCCAGTCCGGCGGCGCTGCCCCGCGTGTCGGCAGTTCCGCGCCGTCCAGTCCGCCATCGGCGTCGACCTCGACCCGCTCGCCCCCTTTGACCAGGTGGCGCTTCGGCCGCGGGCGGCCGTCCACCAGCACCCGGCGTGCGTCGATCAGGCCCTGCGCTCGCGTCCGCGACCCGAGCGGCCCGGCGAGAAACTGATCCAGCCGGGTCCCGGCGGCGTCTTCCGGAACATCCAACTCCAGGCGCGAGCCGCCCCGTCTCTCATCGATCATCCGCCCGCTTGCCCTCCAGCACCCACAGCAGCGCCAGGACCCCGAACGTGATTGACATGTCGGCGACGTTGAACGCGGGCCAGTGGGGCAGCTTGATGAAGTCCGTAACGGCGCCGTTGAGGATCCGATCGAGCAGGTTTCCCAACGCGCCGCCGACGAGCAGGCCCGTCGGGACCCAGAGCCACGGTCGCGTCGGGTGACTTATGAAATAGGTGAGCAGGACGGCGAGCGCGGCGAACGTGAAGAGGAGCACCAGAGCCCCGCCGCCGGAGAGGAACCCGAACGCCACGCCGCTGTTGCGGACGTGGACGAGCTGGATGCCGGGCAGGAACTTGTGCTGCGCGCCAACGCCGATCCCCGAGATCACCAACCGTTTGGTCAGCTGATCGAGCGCCAGGACGGCGATGACCACCAATCCAGCCCGAAGATATGGACGGAAGCGCACGTTGGGCGATGAAGTCGCCGAGGCCTGAGTCACCATTGAGGGGCGGGGGCAGTCAGCCGCGGATCGCGTTGACGACGATCGTGTCGACGAAGTACAGGATGATGATCCCGATCATTGGGCTGAAATCGAACATGCCGATCGGCGGAATGAATCGACGGAAGATCCGCAGGTACGGCTCGCAGACGTCGCGCAGGAAGTCGAGCAGGGCGTTGGACCAGCGCGAGTACGGCAATCGGACGCCGAACGAGAACAGCAGGTTGAGCAGGATGTAGGCGAAGATCAGCAGGATGTAGACGAGGAACAGCGCGGACACGTAGTGGGCGATGGTGTCGCGTGTCACCGCCAGGATCACCATCAGCGACCGCTCCCGACCAACACCGCATCCATCGCTTCCTGGAACGCCGTGCGCACGCCGCAGCGCTCGAGCGCCGCCAGTCCTCGGGCCGTCGTGCCGGCCGGCGAGGTGACCTCACGCCGGACCGCGAGCGTGTCGAACTCGCGCGCTTCGAGCAGGGCTGCAGTCCCACCCATCGTCTCCGCGGCGAGACGGGAGGCGAGCGCCGGCTTCAGACCGTGACGGACGGCGGCATCGACTTGGGCCTCCACGAGCAGCGCCATGTACGCCGGCCCGACGCTCATGACTGCGGCCGCCGCGCCCATCAGGTCATCGTGGACGCGGACGACCGTCCCGAGTCGCTCGAACAGTCCGATCACACGTGCCTCGAGGTCCGGATCGACGCCGTCGAGGGGTGAATAGCAGATGATCCCGCGACGGACGGCGACCGGCGTGTTCGGCATCAACCGGAAGACCGGAACGCCGTGATAGGCGGATTGCAATTGGATCGCCGACGTGCCGCCGACCACCGACGCCACGACCTTGACCTGGTCCTTGATCTCGAGTGCGATCTGGCGCAGTTGCGCTGGCTTGTGACACAGCACGACGACGTCGGCTCGCTCCGCCACCGCCGCGTTGCACTCGAGCGCCTCGCCGCCGAGCTCGGCTGCAAGCGCGCGGGCACGGCCGGATCCGCCATCGGAGCAAAGCACCGGCTCACCCCACCCGAGGGCGAGCGCACGCGCCATGTTCCCAGCTCCTATGAGGCCGACTCGCATGCAATGAAATCTACCTGGGCGATGCGTCCCGCCCCGGCGAGTCCTGCGCTATCCGCGCCGCAGAACGTTAGGACTGGTTGAAGAAGCCCTTCTCGACCAGCCGCGCGCGCTCCTCAGCCGATACCTCGACGTTGTGAGGCGTGAGCAGGAAGACCTTGTCGGCGATCCGTTGCATGCCGCCGTCCAGCGCATAGGTCAAACCGCTGGAGAAGTCGATGAGTCGTTTCGAGAGATCCGTGTCAGTGCTCTGGAGGTTCAGGATCACCGGGATCGACTCCTTGAACTTGTCGGCGACGTCCTGCACGTCGTTGAAGTTCTTCGGCGCCACGAAATGAACACGAACGTCACCGCTGCGGCCGTTCCCGCGTCCGCTCACGGGCCGAAGCGTCGTCGTGCGCCGCTCGGTGCCGGGATCGTCCGCAAAGATGTCGTCGATCTCGTCGCGCCTGCGACGGCCGCCCAGGCGGCGGACATTCGGCCGCTCGCGATAGGTGTCCTGGAGCTCGACCTCCGGCTCCTGATACGGCTCAACCTCTTCCTCATAGACGTCGTCCTCGGCCAAGCCGAAATAGACGAGTGTGCGGTGCCAGGTGTCGCGGAAGGCCATGGTCTTCGGGAGGTTCGCTTCAGCTACAGATTTCCCTCCCGTGATTATGCCGCGCCGCGGCCGCTCTAGGTATAGAGGCTTGTGCCAAGACGCACAATCGTCGCGCCCTCCTGGACCGCGACGAGGTAGTCCTGGCTGGTGCCCATCGACAGCTGCGTCAGCTCGTGCTGCTCCGCGAGCTCCCTGAGCGCCGCGAAATACGGACGGCTCGCCTCCGCGTCGTCGGTGAACGGCGGCATCGTCATCAGCCCGACGACCCTGACCGGGCAGCGGTCGATGAATGCTTCGAGTTCACTCGGCGCGACGCCGCTCTTGTTCTGCTCCCCGGCGACGTTGACCTCCACGAGCACCTCGAAATCAGGCGTTCCGTATCGCCCGAGCTGAGAGAGTGCCGAGTCGCTCGCCACCGACTCGATGTAGCGAACGTACGCGACGAGCTGGCGGACCTTGCGGCTCTGGAGCTGGCCGATGAAGTCCCATGTGAAGCTGCCGGGATACGCCTCGGCCTTGGCGACGAGATCTTGCGCGCGGTTCTCGCCGACCAGCGAAATCCCGGCTTCGGCGAGCACCCCCAACTCTTCGAGCGCGACGTACTTGACGGCGGCGAGGATCTCGACCTGGCTCGGATCCCGTCCAACCCGAGTGATGGCGGAGCGGACACGGTCGAGGTTCTCGCGGACCCGCTCTGGGCGTAGCCCGCGGATCAGTTCAGCCATGCGATCCCCGCCTGGCGCCCCGTGAGGCCGCGGTCCCGGCGGTGTGAGAAGAACAACGAGGGCTCGGAGCAGATCGTGCAGAGCTCCACGTCATGCGCCTCGGTCACCCCGGCTCGCCCGAGCTCGATCCGCGCGATCTCCTTGAGATCGAGGTTACGTCCGCGCCGGACGGCCGGCCCTCGGTCTTCGAACACGGCCTGGACCTCCTCGCCGACCTCGTAGCAGCATGGACCCGCACCGGGCCCGATCGCCGCCGCGAGCGCTCCCTGAGCCCCCAGCCCCCGGACGGCAGCGACTCCTTCGCGCACGACGCCCGCCGCGAGCCCGCGCCACCCGGCGTGAACCATCGCGACCGCGCCTGTGCCGGCGATCGCGATCGACAGGCAGTCCGCGGTGAGCACGATCCCGGCGACGCCGGCGGTGGCGGTCGCCTGGCCGTCCGCCTCCTGGGGTTCCACCCGAGCATCGGTCGGCGCGAGGGCGCGCGCCACGACCGCTCCGTGGACCTGACGGCCGTGGGCGAACCCGACCCCCAGCTGCTCGGCGATCAGAGCACGGTTCCTCTCCACGGCCCCCCGATCGTCGTCGGTGAGCCGCCCGAGGTTGAGGCTCGAGTACGGCCCCTGCGAGAACCCACCCCGGCGGGTCGTGAAGATCGCGCGGGCGCCGGGGAGGTCGATCGCGATGTGCTCGCCCGAGGGGTAGAACGGCTCGGGCAGCTTCACGTCGTCAACAGTTCGAGGTCGGCGATCGGGGTCCGTTGCGCATACTCGAAGTGCGCCCGTCCGTCGGCCACGAGGGTCTCGCGGTGCGCCCAGCCCCCCACCCGCCGAGCCTTCTCGTAGAGGTGCACTCGCATCGACGCCGTCTCGCTGTTGTAGCAGTACGCGAGCTCGCCGTCCGGGTCGTGGTAGGTGACTCCGACCAGCTGAGGCCGGTCCGCGTCGACTTCGCCGATCAGCTTCCGGGCACCGTCGACCGCCTCGAACCGCCATCCCGTGAGCGCGAACGTACTGTCGTTCCTCAGCACGCGCGTCGGCGAGGTCGAACGGAACGGCTCGCCGGCGATCCGACCCACCACTGGGGTATTTGGGCCGACCTCCCGACCGAGCCGATTCACGAACACCGACACTGCGTCGACCAGCGCGCCCGGCGCCGGCTCGCCGTCCGAGCGCTGGAAGTCGTTGCAATGAACCCACGCCCAGCTCCGGGCGTGCTTGGAACCCCAGATGTGCGCCTGCCCCCCGCGCGCCCCGGAGATCTCGAGCGTCTCCCCCGGCAATGTGACGCTCCCGTCGATCGACAGGTCCCCGTGCGGCAGTACGAGCACCGTCTGGGCGACCCTGGCCCGCCGCAGCAGGGGGTGAACGTGCTCGAAGGACCCCGGACCCGGCGTCCAGCGGAGATCCCATCCGACATCCTCGAAGCCGCCCCGCATGCCGCGGTCGCTCAGCGTCGCCCCGTCGACCGTCAGCTCGAACGGATCGGGCCGCGCGGCGAGCTCGCCGATCGGCAGCGTCACCTTTCGCGCGAGGTTCGCCGACCGCCCGGGCCTCGGATCGATCGCCACCAGCCACAGGGCACAACTCGCCGCTTCTCCGGTGCGCTCGAGCGGCGCGACCATCGTGTACCTGATCCATACGCCGACCCCCGAATCGGGATCGGTCAGCGTCAGGTAATAGACCTCGTAGTGGCCGGGGTCGCCCCGCCATCGCAGCTCGTTCGGCCGGGACAGCATCGGAGCTGAGGCTATCCGTTGTCACGGGCGGCCCGCAGAGCCCGGTCGAGCTCGTCCTCCCGCCCGCTGAGCGCACCGTCCAGCTTGGCCGCGAGCGCCGCGCGAAGACCGATTCCGACCGCCTGACCCTCGGGAATCCCGGCCGCGACGAGGTCCCGGCCGTCGATCTCGAGTTGGACGTGTCGGAGCCGCTCGAGCCAAGCACGGGCCTTCCCGATCGGGCCGAGCGCGCCTGCGATCGCGACGAGCTCGGGGCCTGCCCCTTCGAGTGCCTCGGCGATCCGAGATGGGCTGGTCGCGGCCTCGAGCGCTTCCGCCACTGCGTCGGCGCGCACCGCTGCCGCGGCGATGACGTCGCGGTCGCGAGCGTCGAACGCGAGCCTGCCGAGCAGCTCCATCAGCGCTGCCGCTTGGACCCCGCGCGCGGCGAGGCTCAGCACGACGAGGTCGGGGCGTCCGTCGCTCGGGAGCAGCTCGAGCGCTCGCTCGGCGAGCGCTGGATCCAGGAGCCCGAAGTGTTCCTCGATCGCGCGATCGAGCTCCAGCTCTCGGAGCTTTCGAAACGCCGCGACGGGATCGGCCTCGCGCGCCGCGAGTCGCAGTTCAGCGCCGATCCGGGGCCCGCTCACCGTCCACAGCGCGCCAGCGCGGACCGCGGCGAGCGCGAGCTCGAGCGTGTGCTGCTCGACGGCAAAGCCAAGCCGGGCCGCGTACCGCGCCAGCCTCAGCAGGCGAGTTGGGTCATCGGTGAAGCTCAGATCGTGGAAGACCCGCAAGAGACGGGCGTCGAGGTCCGCCAGGGCGCTCGGAGCCGGCGTGAGCTCGCCGGGCGTGGGGCCGCTCAGCGCCATCGCGATCGCGTTCACGGTGAAGTCCCGGCGAACGAGGTCTTTGATCAGATCGGCGGGCGCGACCTCCGGCAGCGCTCCCGGATGCGGGTAGGTCTCCGTGCGTGTCCGAGCGATGTCATAGGTGAAGCCATCGAGCCTCACCGTGGAGGTTCCGAACCGATCATGGATCCGAGCCGGACCGAGGCGGCGCGCCAGCGCCGATACGTCCCCATCGACCACGAGGTCGAGCTCATGCGGCCGCCGCCCGAGCAGAAGGTCCCGGACAGCGCCCCCGACGAGGTACACGCCGGGCTCGTGATCCAGGCTCGCCAGCAGCGGCCTCGCGGCCCGGAGCGTGCTGAGGGACTCGATCAGGCGAGTGGGCGGCGGAACGTCCACGCGTGGGATCTTCGCGCGCGGAGACGACGAGCCGTTGCTGGGGCGTGACCGGGACCCTCGTGGCTAGCATGCTGAGCATGCCGAGCCCCGGTTCGCGGCGTCTGCTGCGGGTTGGTCTCGTTGCCGTCACGGTCCTGCTGCTCCTTGTCGCCGGCGCCGTGGCGTTCGTCCTCCTGCACGCGCCCGGCAACGTCTCCCATCCGAATCTGTCGTTCACCGCTCCCACCACGACAACGGCCGCGGTGCCTCCGCCGAAGAAGCGAGTTTTCGTCAAAGATTTCGAGTGGCCGCGGTACGGCTTCGATGCCGCCAGGACCAGGTTCTTCCCCGGCGCGCCTCATGTGCACCCGCCGTTCCGCGTCGGCTGGCGCTACGAGGACTACGCGCTCCTCGAGTTCCCGCCCGTCATCTATCAGAACACCCTGTACCAGCTCGACGACGACGGGTCGATCAAGGCCATCAACAAGCTGAACGGCCACCTGATCTGGCAGCACAAGATCGGGACACTCGCCGCTGCCTCGCCGGCGCTCGGGGTCGGGCAGCACCTGATCTACGTCCCGATCCTGTCGAAGACCCGCCACAGCCCCGGCAACGGGAGCTTGGATGCCGTGTCGATGAAGACCGGCCGCGTCGTGTGGTCGCACGCCGTGCCCTCCGGCACCGAGTCCTCGCCGATGGCGTGGGGCGACGCCGTCTACTTTGGCGACCAGAGGGGAACCGTCTACGCGCTGCGCGGCCGCGATGGCCACGTGTTCTGGACCTACCACGCGAGCGGTGCCGTCAAGGGGGGCCCGGCGCTCGCCAACGGCATCCTCTATTTCGGTGACTACGCCGGCCGGGCGTACGCGCTTAACGCCAACACGGGCCACCAGATCTGGGCCGTCAGCACTGATGGAGCGCACTTCGGATTCGGGTCGGGCAACTTCTACGCGACCCCGGCGGTCGCCTTCGGCCGCGTCTATATGGGCAACACCGACGGTCGGGTCTACTCGTTTGCCGCCCATACCGGCCAGCTCGCGTGGGCGACCGCCACCGGCGCCTACGTGTACGCCTCGCCCGCCGTCGCCGATCTACCGGGAATCGGACCGACCGTCTACATAGGCTCCTACGACGGCAACTTCTACGCGTTCAACGCCCAGTCGGGGGCCGTCCGCTGGCGCCACAAGGTCGGAAACAGGATCTCTGGGTCGGCGACGATCGTCGACGGGGTCGTCTATTTCTCCGCGCTCGGGTCGAGGACGACAAGCGGCCTGAACGCGCGCACGGGCCAGCAGGTGTTCTCGTTCCCCGACGGAGCGTTCAACCCGGTCGTCTGCGACGACGGCGCGATCTATCTGAGCGGCTATTCCATGCTCTATCAACTGCTTCCGAAGCGGCCCGCTGCCCACGCGGCGGCCGCCAACGCCGGCCATCGCGCTGCCCGCCGAACGAAGGCCCGGGCGACACATCACGCCCGGCATAAAAGCCACAATTAGCGGCGCAAATAATCGCCCACGGAACATGCGTTCGGGGGTTCTTGCTATTGTTTTGTGCCTATGCGTTGTCGTAGTGGAAGTCATTGTCAGCAGCCGGCCCTGAAGGGCCGTCGGTTCTGCGCGGAGCACGCGGCGGAGCTCGATCGCATGCGCGAGGAGCTCAAGGACGCTGCCGCGGCTCGTATCGGGCGGGGCCGTCCCAAGCGGTCGTCCACGTGCTGCCGCCCCGGCTGCTACGAGCCCCGCGTTCCGCCCGCCGCGTATTGCGATGCATGCTCGGCGGCCGGATATGTGGAAGAGGCCGCTTAGCGCGGCCGACTCACAGCCGGGTCAAAAGAACAAACTGCATTCTTGCCGGAAACGGCCGGGGATTTCCGCGGCGCTCTTCCGGCTGCTCGCCCCGGAGCCCAGGCCGCCGGCGCTGAGCGCTGCCCGCGCGCGAGGCGCAGGCAGCGCGGACGCCTGTGACCCTCAGCCCCGGAAGGAGTGGAACGCGCCGAGCGGGTTCGCCAGGTTGGGCGTGAACGGCTTGAACTGGAACGACCTGCTCGTGTCGAATCCGGCTTTGGCAGCGGCCGCCTTGTCGGCGAACGGCGTCAGAGCGGCGACCGCCTGCTCGATCTTCGTCCAGCGCAGCGTCCGCTCGTAGCCGTTGTTGTTCGGCGGGGCGACGCTCTCGGCCTTGCCCTGGACCCCCGTGATCGTCTCGATCGGGCCCCCGTTGCTCGACGCCACGTCGGGACCGAGCACGCGGGCGAGCGTCCGGTGGTCGCTTTCGATGCCCATGATCCTCGCGGCGGTGACGCGCAGATCCGGGTTGCTGAAGCGGCGCACGCCAACCAGGTACGCCGCGATGAACGCGTCTTCGAGCGTGACCAGGATGTTGAGCGTCGTCTGCGTGTCGGAGAACATCTTCGGCGGGTAGTAGAACGTCGTAAACGGCGAGGGCTTCTTCGTCACGCTCATCTCAAGGAGGTAGTGGGACATCTCCTCCTGGCGCGCCGCCTCGAGGTAGCCCTGGTCATCCGACGGCAAGCCCGTGAAGAACGGCGCTTGATCGATGATGTTGGTGTACGTCGTCACCGCAAGCGCCTCGGCGATCTGCGCGGCTCCGAGAATCGCGAGGTCGCCCTTGGTCACGCCATGCCTGCGCTTGGCATCGGCGAGGCTCGGGAGTAGTGCCTCCAGGGCCGACGCGCCGACGAGCGCGCCGGCGCCCGTGGCCGCCGTCCGGCCCAGGAACTGCCTGCGGTCGCTGACGGCTTCTGATTGTGGTGAGGGCATAACGGTCTCCGTTCTGAGGGGGTGGTCGTCTCGCGCCCCTATACGGATTGCGTTCGCCCGCGGATCACCGCGCCGCTGTTCGACGTTGATCCGATGGCCCTCCGTTTCCGTACAGGTAGCGATCTCCTACGGCCCGACCTGATCGAATCCCGATGACGCCCATGTTCAAAGGAGTCCGCCGTTCCCGTCCCGCCGACCCGCGAACGCTCGCGGACGAAGACTTGATGCAGCTCGTCCACGATGGCGGGATCGGCGCGTTCGAGGTGATCTTCGACCGGCACGCCGGCGTCGCCTTCTCGCTCGCTTACCGGATGTGCGGACGGCGCGCGATGGCCGAGGACATCGTGCAGGAGGCGTTCCTGTCGCTGTGGCGGACCGGCGCGCGCTACGACCGAGCGCGCGGCAGCGTCCGCTCGTGGGTGCTGAGCGCTGTCCACAACAGAGCCGTCGATGCGTTCCGCCGGGAGGTTGTGCGCGACCGCCAGGCCGTCTCGGACGAAGGGATCGCCGAGCGGCTCCCGGCGCCGGAGCGCACCGACACGGAGGTCGAGCGCAGGGACGATGCAAGCCAGGTCCGCAAGGCGCTCGCCGAGCTCCCGTCAGATCAGCGACAGGTCATCGAGCTCGCTTACTTCGGTGGCTTCACCCACAGCCAGATTGCCGAGATGCTCCATCTGCCCCCCGGGACGGTGAAGGGTCGGATGCGTCTGGGCCTTGCCAAGATGCGCGTCTCATTTGGCGAGGCCGCGGAGGTCGTGCTATGACGGCACGGGACGTGCAATGAGTGCTGGAGATCGGATGTCCGACCGTCACGACTGCGGCGGGGATGCCGCCGCGTACGTGCTCGGCGCGCTTGACGCCCGCGAGGCCGAGGCGTTCCGCGCTCACATGGCGACCTGCATCATCTGTCGCGACGAGGTCGCGGCGCTCCAGCGCGTCGCGGACGCACTGCCGATGGCGGCGCCGCAGTACGAGGCGCCGAGCGGCCTCCGTCGCCGGGTCCTCGACGATGTGCGCGCGCAGGCGCGAGATCGGCCCAGCCCGCAAAGACCGGGATCGCCACGGATCCGCCTGCCGAGGCCAGCGCTGGCGGGAGCGCTCGCGCTCGTGCTCGCGCTGGTGGTCGTCGGCGTGGTCGAGCTGGCTTCCAGCGGGTCTAGTGGCGTGCGCGTGATCTCCGCGCATGTGACCGCCGCCGACGCGAGTGCCCAGTTGCGCGTCACCGGAGGCCGCGCGGAGCTCGTCGTCCGCCACTTTCCGCCTCCTCCCGCCGGCCACATCTACGAAGTCTGGTTGCAGCGCGGCCACAGCGCCCCGTCGCCGACCAAGACGCTGTTCAGCGTCACCTCCGGCGGTGCCGGGAACATCGGGCTTCCCAACAGCCTGAACGGCGTCAGCGCCGTGCTCGTGACGCCCGAGCCGGCCGGTGGCAGCACGGCACCGACCCACGCGCCGGTGATAGTCGCGCAGTTGACCTGATTGAAGGCTTACGCAGCGCTACTCGAGGCGCACCGGGATTCCGGCGGCCGCGAGGTGCCCCTTGACCTCCTCCACGGTGTGATGGCCGTAGTGGAAGATCGACGCGCAGAGCACGGCGTCGGCGCCGGCGCCGATCGCGTCGGTCAGGTCGTCGAGCTCGCCGGCGCCACCCGAGGCGATTACCGGTACCCCCACCCGTTCGGCGACCGCGG
Organism: uncultured Solirubrobacterales bacterium; assembly: GCA_963810015.1. GTDB lineage: Bacteria > Actinomycetota > Thermoleophilia > Solirubrobacterales > Solirubrobacteraceae > Palsa-465. Next base: position 188,197 of record CAWEMC010000013.1, on the reverse strand, counting down.
CAGTGAGCTTAAGGTCGTAGCCCGCATTGGTGCCGTCGCGGTCCATGCTCGTCAGCAGGATCTCGCCGGCGCCGCGCTCGGCGGCCTCCTGCGCCCACGCGACGGCGTCCCGTCCGGTCGGGGTCCGCCCCCCCGCGAGATACGCCTCCCATCCACCGTCCGGTCTCGCTTTCGCGTCGATCGCCAGCACCACGCACTGCGAACCGAACGTGCTCGCGAGCTCGTCGATCAGCTCGGGCCGCTGGAGCGCTGCCGAGTTGATCGAGGTCTTGTCGGCCCCGGCGTCCAGCACAGCCTGGGCGTCCGCGGTCGAGCGGATCCCGCCGCCGATCGTGAACGGGATGAAGACGTCGTCAGCCGTCCGCCTCGCCAGCTCGACCACCGTCTCGCGCTTGTCGGACGTCGCGGTGATATCGAGGAACACGAGCTCGTCGGCGCCGGCGCCGTCATATCGGCAGGCCAGCTCGACCGGATCTCCGGCATCGCGCAGGTCGACGAACCCGACGCCCTTCACGACCCGGCCACGATCCACGTCCAGGCACGGGATGACCCGTTTGTAGTGCATCAGTGATCTAGGGCCTGCTGGGCTTCGCCCACCGTGAACCGGCCCTCGTACAGCGCCTTGCCGACGATCACCCCACTCAGGTTCACCTGACGGAGCGCGACCAGCGACCGGATGTCGTCCAGCGAGGCGATCCCCCCGGAATAGATGAAGCTGCCGCGGACCGCGGCGGCGATGCGCTGCGCTCCGTCGATGTCGGGCCCGGACAGCGTGCCGTCGTGGTCGATGCTCGAGTAGACGAAGCGGCGCACGCCGCGCCCGCCCAGCCGCTCGACCACGGACTCCATCGGGATCTGGGTCTGCTCGCTCCAGCCGGACGCGGCGAGCAGTCCCTCGCGGGCGTCGACCGACACGACGACCCGATCGCCGAACTCCGCGACGGCCTCGTCCAGGAAGTCGACGTCGGTATAGGCGGCGGTTCCGATCACGACTCGGGCCGCGCCGGCTTCGACGACGTCTCTGAGCGCGGCGATCGTGCGCAGGCCACCGCCCACCTGGACAGGCACGTCGACCTCACCGGCAATTCGCCCGACGTGCTCGAGGCTGAGGGGCGCCCCGGCACGGGCGCCCTCCAGATCCACGACATGAAGGCTTCGGGCGCCGGCGTCGACCCATCGGCGAGCCGCATCGAGCGGATCGGCGTCGTACACGGTCTTGGCGTCGAAATCGCCCCTGGTTAGCCTGACGGTCCTCCCGTCGAGGATGTCGATCGCCGGCAGCAGGATCATGCGCGGGCCGTCTCCGGTTGCGCCCTGCTGACCTGCGCGGCGCACAGGGCGCTGAAGTTGGCGAGCATCCGCAGGCCGTGGCCGGACGACTTCTCGGGGTGGAACTGGACGCCGAACACGGACCGGTGCGCGACGACGGTCGCAAACCGCTCGCCGTAGTCCGCGGTACCGACGACGACCTCGGAATCGGCGGGACGTGCGGCGAACGAATGGACGTGGTAGAAGGGGCAGCCGCCATCGGGGAGTCCGACGGTGAGCGGCGATGCTCGCTCGAATCGGACCTCGCTCCAGCCGATGTGCGGGACACGCAGGCCGCCAGTCCGCAGTCCGCTGACGCTCCCCGCGATCACCCCGAGCCCCTCGGTCTCGCCGAGCTCGTTCGACCGCTCGAACAGCAACTGCATCCCGAGGCAGATCCCGAGCAGAGGCGTTGCCTGGGCCACGCGTTCACGGAGCAGCGCGACCAATCCGAGCTCGTGCAGGTTGCGCATCGCCACCGGGAACGCGCCGACGCCGGGAACGATCAGACCATCAGCTTCGAGCAGCGTCTCGGGATCGCGTGACACCCTCGCGCGAGCCCCGACATGCTCGAGCGCCTTCTCGACCGAGCGGCGGTTGCCCATTCCGTAATCCACGACCGCGATCAGCGGCGCAGTCTGAGGCCTCATGTAAGCGTGCCCTTGGTGCTCGGCACCCCGTCCTCGCTCGGATCCTGAGCGACGGCGAACCGCAACGCTCGTGCCAGCGCCTTGAACGTCGCTTCGATCACGTGATGCGCGTTCGTGCCGGTCTCGATCGTCATGTGCAGCGTCAGCTTGCCGTTCATCGCCAACGCGCGGCAGAACTCCTCCGCGAGCTCGTGGTCGAAGTTGCCGATCGCCCCCGGCGGGAGCGACCCTTCGAACACGCACAGGCCGCGGCCCGAAATATCGATCGCACACGACGCCCGGGCCTCGTCCATCGGCACGGTCGCCTCGCCATAGCGCCCGATCCCGGCACGGTTTCCGAGGGCACGGTCGAGCGCCTGGCCGATGCAGATCCCCACGTCCTCGACCGTGTGGTGCGCCCCGGTGTGAAGATCGCCGCTGGCGTGCACCTCGAGGTCGAAGCGCCCGTGGCGGGCGAACAGGTCGAGCATGTGGTCGAGGAAGCCGACGCCGGTCTCGCGCCCGCCCGAGCCGTTCCCGTCGAGCCCGAGCGTCACGCGGATCTCGGTCTCGGCGGTCTTGCGATCGATTTCGGCGGTGCGGCTCATTGGCTGCCATTGTCGCGAATGCGCGCCTCCATCGACCGGGCGTGCAGCTCGAAGCCCTCGGCGCGCGCCACCGGCGCCGCCGCGCGGGCGAGCGCCGTGCCGTCCTCGATCCGGACCTCGGTGAAGCTCCGGCGAAAGTGCGATGCGGACAGCGCCGACGCGAACCTGGCGGCGCCTCCGGTCGGCAGGATGTGGTTCGAACCCGCGATGTAGTCGCCAAAGGCCGTGCCCGAGTCCATGCCCACGAACACGCAACCGGCCCGCGTGATCTGTGGCGCGAGGCGCTCGGCTCGAGAGCCCGCGAGCTGTAGGTGCTCCGGCGCGAGCGCCTGGGCCAGCTCGAGCGCCTGATCGAGGTCGCGAACGTCGATCAGCCGCGCCACCGCAGCCGATGCCGGACCGTCATCGATTCGCTCCTCCAGCGCGGCGAGGATGGCGTCGGAGTCGGAGATCGCGATCACGAGCGTGCCGGGCCCGTGCTCCGCCTGTGCCAGCAGATCGAGTGACAGCGGCGCCGGATCGGCGTCGCCATCGGCGATCACTACGAGGTCGCTCGGCCCGGCGAAACCGTCGATGCCGACGTCGCCGAACACCTGGCGCTTGGCCTCCTGCACGTACAGGTTGCCCGGTCCGACGATCACGTCGACGCTGCCGACCGATTCGGTGCCGTACGCCAGCGCCGCCACGGCCTGGGCCCCACCGACCCTGTAGACAGCGTCGGCACCGGTCAGCCAGCAGGCCCCGAGCACCACCGGATCGAGGTCGCCATCACGGCCGGGAGGAGCGCACACGGAGACCCGCTCCACCCCGGCCACCCGCGCCGTGACAACGCCCATCACTACTGTGCTCGGGTAGGGCGCGCGGCCGCCGGGGACGTATACGCCCGCGCTCACGATCGGCCGGCTCCGCAGGGCCACCTCGTGGCGGTCGAACCGGACCGAGGCGTCCGGGCGCAGCCCCGCCTCTGCGACCCGCCCGACGTTGTGGATCGCCAGCTCGAGCCCGGCGCGCACGGCGGGGTCCAGATCGGTGGCCGCCGCCTCGAGCTCGTGCCCGGCGACCCGGAGCGGTCCGGGCTCCGTGCCCGCGGTGTCCAGCCGGCGCGTGTATTCGCGGAGCGCCTCGTCGCCTCGCGAGCGGACCTCCGCGATGATCTCGGTCACGCCGTCGCGGACCGACTCCGCGGCCGGAACGAGGGCGCGGAGCTCCGCTGCGAGCTGCTCCGGCTCGCCGGCCGCGCGCAGCCGCTCACACAGCATTCAGCCGCTCCAGCAGCCGGTCGATCGCCTGCGCCTTCAGTTTGTGGGCGACCGGGTTCGCGATCAGCCGCGCGCTGCTGACGGCGATCTCCTCGCGGACCACGAGGCCGTTCTCGCTGAGCGTGGTTCCCGTCGCGGTGAGGTCGACGATGCCCTCGGCCAGGCCGGTCAGCGGTGCGAGCTCGACGGACCCCTTGACCTCCACGATCTCCGCCTGGCGCCCGGTCTCGAGGAAATGGCGCGCCGCGATCCTCGGGTACTTGGTCGCGATCCGGACGACGCCCAGGCGGCGCAGCGCCTCGGCCGCTCGATCCTCCCCCGCGGCCGTCGCCACCACCATGCGGCAGTGGCCGTAGCCGAGGTCTACGAGCTCGTAGACCTCGCGCTCGGACTGCTCCATCAGCACGTCCTTGCCGGTGATGCCCAGGTCGGCCGCGCCGGCCTCCACATACGTGGGCACATCCGACGGTCGCATCGTCACGATCCCGACGTCGTCGAACAGCAGCTTCCGGTCGTTCTGGCGGACCTCGGTCGTGTCCACCCCCAGCCGGTCGAGCAGGTCGAGCGTCTCGGTGAACAGCGCACCGCGGGGAACGGCGATCTGAAGCTCGCTCAACGCCCTCGCTCCTCGCCGGCAAGCGCGATGTGCACACGCTCGACGTTCAGCCCGAACCCGACCGCCGGCAGCGGCCGCCCGAATGCCGCCAGGAGCTCGTCGTAGCGACCGCCCGAGCCAATCGGCACGCCGTGGGCGGGGTCGTAGACCTGGAACACCGCGCCGGTGTAGTAGCCCAGGTTGCGCACCAGCCCGAGGTCGAAGATGACCCGCTCGGCGACGTCAGGCGCGAGGAGAGCGTGGACCTCCCGCATGCCGCTGACCGCGTCGTAAAGCTCCTGGGAGACGGTTTCGAGCAACTCCTGGCCGCCGCGGGTTCGCGGCACCCGCAGCAGGAGCTCCGACGCCTCGGCTCGCAGTCCGAGCTCCCGCACCTCGCGCTCGACGCCGACGAAGTCGCGGCGGACAAGCTCGGTCAGGATCCGCTCATGCCGCTCGGCGGGAACGCCCACCGTCTCCAGCAATGTGGGATACAGCGACGCATCGCCGAGGCCGACGCGGTAGTTCTCGAGGCCCGCCGCGTTGAGGACTTCGCACAGCAAGGTGAGTGCCTCAGCGGTCCCTTCCGGCCCGGGTGAGCCAATCAGTTCGACGCCCGCTTGCAGAAACTCGCGCGCCTGTCCGCGCTGCGGGCGCACGTCGCGGTAGGCGTGGGCCAGGTAGCAGAAGCGCAGCGGCGGCTCGGCGTTGGCGTACCGCGTGGCGACCAGCCGCGCGATCGGGATCGTCATGTCCGAGCGCAGCACGAGGACGTTGCCGTGCTCGTCGAACATCCGGTAGGCGGCTTGCGTGCCGATGTTGAGCGTCCGTTCGTACTCGAGCGCCGGCGTGTACACCTCTCCGTAGCCGGCCCGCTCGAATACCGCGCGGATCCGGTCCGTCATCGCCCGCAGCTCCCGCATCTCGTCGGGCAGGACGTCTCGCGTTCCGCTGGGAATGCGATCGATCATCGGCGTCGATGTGCTGTCGGTGCGTCGGCTACCGGGACTGCTTGCGCTGCTCACACCGCCGCGGGAACGTCGTCCAGCCGCTCGATCCGCGCGCCAAGCTCGCGCAGGCGCTCATCGATCCGCTCGTAGCCGCGATCGATCTGACCGATGTTGCCGATCTGGGTCTGACCGTCGGCGCACAGCGCGGCGATCAACATCGCCATCCCGGCGCGGATGTCGGGGGATTCGACACGCTGCCCACGTAGACGCCGGGGTCCGACGACGATCGCCCGGTGCGGGTCGCAGATCGTGATTGCGCCGCCCATCATCACCAGCTTGTCCGTAAAGAACAGGCGGTTTTCGAACATCTTTTCGTGGATGATCACCGACCCCTCGGCCTGCGTGGCGAGGGCGACGGCGATGCTCGTCAGATCGGCGGGGAACGCCGGCCACGGTCCGTCCTCCACCTTCGGCATGTACTCGCCGTCGTCGTTGCGGATCACGAGCCTCTGGTTGCCTGGCACGATCACGTCCGCCCCTCTCACCTCGCTGCGCAGGCCGAGACGGTCGAACACGAGGCGGATCATCCGCAGGTCCTCGGGGACGGTGTCCTTGACGATCAGCTCGCCACCGGTGACGCCGGCGAGCGCCATGAACGAGCCGATCTCGATGTGGTCGGGCGCGATCGTGTGAGTGCAGCCACGCAGGCGACCGGTCCCGTGGACGGTCATCACGTTTGAGCCGATTCCGTCGATCGAGGCGCCCATCGCGACCAGCATCCTGGCCAGATCCTGAACGTGAGGTTCGGAGGCCGCGTTGCGGATCACGGTCGGGCCGCGGGTGAGCGCAGCCGCCATCAACGCGTTCTCGGTCGCCATCACCGATGGTTCGTCCATCAGGAAGTCGCACGGGCTCAGCCCCAGCGACGGCGCGGTCAGGACGACGTCGGCGTCCTGGTGCTCCACCGAGGCGCCGAGCGCCCGGAACGCGTCCAGGTGCGGATCGAGCCTCCGGCGGCCGATGACGTCTCCGCCCGGCGGCGGCATGTGAGCACGCCCGAAGCGCGCCAGCAGCGGGCCGGCGAGCAGAAACGACGCCCTGATCCGCTCGGCCAGGTCGCGGTCCACTTGGTGGCGGTCGACCATCGAGGAGTCGATCAGGACCTCGCCACGGCCGAGCCACGTCACCCTCGCCCCGAGGCCCTCGATCAGGTTTGTCATCGCGTCGACGTCGCTGATCCGCGGGACGTTGCGCAGGATCACCTCGTCCTCGGTCAGCATGCACGCGGCCAGGATCGGCAACGCGCCGTTCTTGTTGCCGGCAGGAAGAATCGTGCCCGACAGCGGCACCCCGCCTTCAATGACAAACTTTTCCATGGGTGGCTTCCCCTTCGTCGCTCTCGAGCGGGGGCTCCCCAGCGTAGCTGGTGAAGGCGCGTCTAGCGCTGTGGCCGGGGTGGCGAGGCCGGGCCCGGAGCGCTCAGCTAGGGTAGAAGACATGCAGGAGGAGATTTCGCGAGACGAGGCCTGGACCCTCCTTTGCGAGTGGACCCAGTCCGAGTCTCTGCGGCGCCACATGCTGGCCGTGGAGGCTGCGATGCGCGCCTATGCGCCCCGATTCGACGGCGATGTCGACCTGTGGGGGCTCACCGGCCTGATGCACGACCTCGACTACGAGCGCTACCCGAACCTCGAGGACGGACATCCCCGCTACGCGCTGCGGGAGCTCGAGGCGCGCGGTTACCAACCGGAGCTAGTCCGCGCCGTTGCGTCACACGCCGATTTCCTCGGGGTGCCACGTGAGACCCCGATGGAGAAGACGCTGTTCGCCGTGGATGAGCTGTCCGGCTTCGTGCTCGCTGTGGCCTACGTCCGGCCCGATGGCCTCGTCGGCATGACGCCGAAGTCGGTCAAGAAGAAGCTCAAGCAACCCAGCTTCGCCGCGGCCGTCAACCGCGAGGAGCTCCGTCACGGTGCCGAGGAGCTCGGGGTCGACTTCGACGAGCATCTTCAGATCGTGATCGACGCGCTGGCCGCGCGGCGCGAGGAGCTGATGCCCGCCGCGGGCGCGGCGTAGGCGCCGACGCGATCCAGGTCCGAGCATGGCCGGGCAGATCACGATCGTCGTCCTCGAGGGAGACGAAACGGGGCAGGAGCTGCTCGAGCAGTCGCTGCGTGTGCTCGACCCCTCCGTACTCGGCCTTGACCTCGAGCTTCTCCGGTTCGACCTCTCGCTCGAGAACCGTCGGGTCACGTCCAACCAGATCGTGACCGACGCGGCGCTGGCGATGCGCGAGGCGGGGCTCGGTCTGAAGGCGGCGACGATCACCCCCGAGGGGGCCGGCGACGTCGGCTCGCCCAACCGGATCCTGCGCGAACAGGTCGACGGAAAGGTGATCGTCAGGACCGCTCGCCGCCTCCCGGGCGTCACACCGATCGCCGGCGTCCACTACCCGATCTCAGTGGTGCGGATGGCCGTCGGGGACGCGTATGGCGCCGAGGAGTTCCGCGAGGGCGAGGCGGGCTCGCCCGGGGAGGTCGCCTACCGAACGGAACGGATCACGCGGTCCATCTGCCGCGGCGTGGCCGAATACGCGTTCCGGACCGCGGAGAGGATGAACGCGCGGGTCTACGGCGGCCCCAAGTGGACCGTCTCGCCGGTGTACGAAGGCATGTTCAAGGAGGAGATGGACCTGGCGGCCCAGCGTCATCCTGCGGTCGCGTATCAGCCGGTGCTGATCGACGCCACGTATGCGGGCCTGGTGTCCGGCGCCACCGACGCGCCACTTGTGATCCCGGCGCTGAACCGCGACGGAGACTGCCTCTCCGATCTCGTACTCCCGATGTTCGGCTCGATCGCGGGCGCCGAATCGGTGCTGCTGTCGTTCGACGATCAGTACGCGACGACGGTCGCGATGGCCGAGGCGCCCCACGGCACGGCGCCGGCCCTCCAGGGCAAGGACCTCGCCAATCCCCTCGCGATGATCCTGGCTTGCGGCGCGGTCCTCCGCTACGCGGCGGAGCAGAACGGAGCCGAGGCCGAGCGCGCGTCTCGAGCGATCTATGAAGCATCGCTCGAGACCGTCGCCGCGGGCGTCCGGACCCCGGACCTCGGCGGCCACTCCAGCACGACGGAGTTCACCGACGCGGTCGTGGAACGGGTGCGGACGAAGCTCGATATCTGGTCGTCCCTGTGACCCCATTTCCCCGTTCGTAGACATAACGCGCAGCCGGCGATTCCGTCCGAGCGCTCCCGTACTCTCTCGAACATATGTTCCAGGCTTCAGCTAACCGCCTGCGCACCTTCATGAGGTGGGCCGAGGACGTCCTCGGCGACTCGGAGGACGATGCGCTCGCACCCCACCACAACTTCATCTCGCACCCGCACCGGCGCCCGCTGCGCTGGGAGCGCGACCGCCGCCCGGGCACCGTCGCCGCCCGTCCCGCCCACTGCATCTCGCCCGTGCGGGCGAGCAGGGGCGGCACGCGCCGCGACCCTGCCGTTCGGTAGCGAATCGTCCGCGCGCCGGCGGCCCCCATGATGCGCCACCGGATCGCGCCGGCGGCCTCTCGCGAGGCCCAGCTAACGGAACGTCAGCAGGAAGCTGATCACCCCACTGGGCTCCCCAGTGGTCTGGGTGTTGCCGGACGCGATCAGGCTGATGATGACCGCGATGAACGTGCCCAGCCCGAGCACGACGCAGACCACGAGCAGGACGAACACCTGTGGGTTCTCGCGAAAGTAGGCGATGAGGCCGCGCACAGCCCTTAGATCGTGCCACGTAGAGCCGGCCGGGGCCCCAGCACGCCGCATTTGGGCGAGCCTGGCAGCATGGAGGTGTGACCGATCGATCCAACGCCACTCCGGACGGCGAAGCCATCACCCCTGAGGGCCTCGAGGCCGTGAAGGCAGAGCTCGGAGAGCTCGAGACCGTGGGCCGCCGCGAGATCGCGAAGCGGATCCTCACCGCCCGCGAGCACGGCGATCTGAGTGAGAACGCCGAATACCACGCTGCGAAGGAGGACCAGGCGCACCTCGAGACGAGGATCAAGCGATTGCGCGGGCGCATGCTCAACGCGGTGGTCGTCGAGCGCAACACCGAGGACGTCGTCTTGTCGTTTGGTCGGACCGCGGAGATCGTCGACGAAGACACGGGCGAGGTCAACACGTGGACCGTGGTCGGAGCCGCAGAGACCGATCGGGCGGCCGGCAAGATTTCGGATCAGTCGCCCGTCGCCAAGGCGCTCCTGGGCCACGCGCCCGGAGAGGTCGTCGAGGTCGAAACCCCCCGCGGGGTTCGCAGGCTGCGGATCCAACGTCTGCTCTAGTGCCGCTAATAAAACGACCCCGTCCGCGGTGACGAACGGGGTCGAAGACCAAGAAGAACCGGCGGCGACCTACTCTCCCAGGCCCTTGCGAGCCAAGTACCATCGGCGCTGAGGGGCTTAACGGCTCTGTTCGGAATGGGAAGAGGTGTTTCCCCCTCGCAATAGCCACCGGAAACCGGTAGAGACCGCTCCTCGCGGGCCTTCAAAACTACACAGTGCCAATGCACGGATATCAAAATATCCGTCAAGCCCTCGACCCATTAGTACCGGTCTCCTACGGATGTCACCATCCTTCCAGATCCGGCCTATCAACCTGGTGGTCTACCAGGGGTCTTACTCCCTCAAGGGGATGGGAGAGTTCATCTCAAGGTCGGCTTCCCACTTAGATGCTTTCAGCGGTTATCCGATCCGCACGTAGCTAACCTGCAGTGCCCTTGGCAGGACAACAGATACACCAGAGGTGCGTTCATCCCGGTCCTCTCGTACTAGGGACGAATCCTCTCAACTCTCCAACGCCCACGGCAGATAGGGACCGAACTGTCTCACGACGTTCTGAACCCAGCTCGCGTACCGCTTTAATGGGCGAACAGCCCAACCCTTGGGACCTACTTCAGCCCCAGGATGCGACGAGCCGACATCGAGGTGCCAAACCGGGCCGTCGATGTGGACTCTTGGGCCCGATAAGCCTGTTATCCCCGGAGTACCTTTTGTCCGTTGAGCGACGGCGCTTCCACTTGCTACCGCCGGATCACTAAGGCCTGCTTTCGCACCTGCTCGACCTGTCGGTCTCGCAGTCAAGCTCCCTTGCTGCCTTTACACTCTGCGCACGATTTCCGACCGTGCTGAGGGAACCTTTGCGCGCCTCCGTTACATTTTGGGAGGCGACCGCCCCAGTCAAACTACCCACCTGTCACTGTCCGGCGCCCGGATTCACGGCGCACCGTTAGAGATCCAATACACCAAGGGTGGTATCTCAAGGTTGGCTCCACGCCAGCCGCAGCCGGCGCTTCCAAGCCTCCCACCTATCCTGAGCGAAATGCATCGAACCCCAATACCAAGCTGTAGTAAAGGTTCACGGGGTCTTTCCGTCTAGCCGCGGGTACTCGGCATCTTCACCGAGACTGCAATTTCACCGAGCCCCTCGTTGAGACAGCGTTCAAGTCGTTACGCCATTCGTGCAGGTCGGAACTTACCCGACAAGGAATTTCGCTACCTTAGGACCGTTATAGTTACGGCCGCCGTTTACCGGGGCTTAGTTTCGGTGCTTCGAGCCGAAGCCCTAACACCTCCACGTAACCTTCCGGCACCGGGCAGGCGTCAGCCCCTATACGTCGTCTTACGACTTAGCAGAGACCTGTGTTTTTGGTAAACAGTCGCTTGAACCTATTCACTGCGGCCCTCTCGGGCTTCCCTCGCGAAGAGGTTCACCCTACTGGGGCGCCCCTTATCCCGAAGTTACGGGGCGATTTTGCCGAGTTCCTTAACGAGGGTTATCTCGATCACCTTAGTGTTCTCCACTTGCCCACCTGTGTCGGTTTTGGTACAGGCACGCGCTTCCTCCCTAGAGGCTTTTCTTGGAGGCTTGGCATCCGGGACTCGCCGGCTTAGAGCCAGCTGGCATCGCACCTCAGGTTATGCGGCCCCGGATTTTCCTAGGGCCACCCCTACATGCTTACCCCAGGACAACCATCGCCTGGGATCCCATAGCCTTCCTCGTCCCCCCATCGGTCAAACGGAAGCAACGTGGTACGGGAATATCAACCCGTTGGCCATCGACTACGCCTTTCGGCCTCGCCTTAGGTCCTGACTAACCCTGAGCAGACGAACTTTACTCAGGAAACCTTGGGCAATCGGCGGAGGGGATTCTCACCCCTCTTTCGTTACTCATGCCGGCATTCTCACTTCCGCCGCCTCCACGGCTGGCTTACGCCGCCGCTTCACAGGCGCCGGAACGCTCTCCTACCGCGCGATCGGTCCGAAGACCTCACGCACCCGCAGCTTCGGTGATTAGCTTGAGCCCCGTTACATTGTCCGCGCTCGAACACTTGACCAGTGAGCTGTTACGCACTCTTTCAAGGGTGGCTGCCTCTAAGCCAACCTCCTGGTTGTCTGGGCATTCGAACATCGTTTCCCACTTAGCTAACACTTAGGGACCTTAGCTGGCGGTCTGGGCTGTTTCCCTTTTGACGCTGAAGTTTATCCCCCAGCAACTGACTCCCGGAGTAACCGTGACGGTCTTCGGAGTTTGCCTGAAGTCGGTAACCTGGTAGGGCCCCTAGTCCAAACAGTGCTCTACGGCCGCCACGGAATTTATCCGAGGCTATACCTAAATATATTTCGGAGAGAACCAGATATCACTGAGCTTGATTAGCCTTTCACTCCGACCCACAGGTCATCCGCCCAGTTTTCAACCTAGGTCGGTTCGGTCCTCCACGAGGTCTTACCCCCGCTTCAACCTGCCCATGGGTAGCTCGCTCAGCTTCGGGTCTACCGCCTACGACTTTGTCGCCCTATTCGGACTCGCTTTCGCTACGGCTCCGCTCATCGCTTAACCTTGCCGCAGACGAGTAACTCGCCGGCTCGTTATGCAAAAAGCACGCGGTCACGGCACAAGTGCCGCTCCCACCGCTTGTAGGCACGCGGTTTCAGGTACTATTTCACTCCCCTTCCGGGGTACTTTTCACCTTTCCCTCACGGTACTAGTCCGCTATCGGTCACCAAGGAGTACTTAGCCTTGGAGGGTGGTCCCCCCAGGTTCAGTCCGCGTTTCACGGGTGCGGACTTACTCAGGAACATCTGCGGAAGATCGTGCGATTTCGTCTACAGGACGATTGCCTTCTGTGGTGCGTGGTTCCACACGCTTCGACTATCACACGATTTTGTAACTTCCGCCGGATCGGCCACGATCCGGACCAGACGTCCTACAACCCCCGACGCGCAACGCGTGGCCGCTTACACACGCCGGGTTTGGGCTGTTCCCTTTTCGCTCGCCACTACTCAGGGAGTCTCGGTTGATTTCCTTTCCTCGGGGTACTGAGATGTTTCACTTCCCCCGCTTGTCCTCGCCGCGCCTATGTGTTCAGCGCGGGATAACGTCGCATTACCGACGTTGGGTTTCCCCATTCGGGTATCCGCGGGTCAATGGCTATTCAGCGCCTAACCGCGGCTTATCGCAGCCGTTCACGCCCTTCTTCGACTCTTGGTGCCAAGGCATCCACCATGTGCCCTTACTATCTTGACGGTGATCTTTTGGGAAGAGCCTTGCGGCTCTGCCCGGTGATACCCGTGTCATTGGCTACTGTGCAGTTTTCAAGGTCCGCGAAGAGGCGGAACTCGCCACCCAGTGGCCCGGGACCTGGGTCCATCGAGCAGCCGGCGGCGAGCCGGTCTCTCAAAACTCAACAGCATGCGGGCCGCCTCGGTGCGGGCGATTGCCCGTTCCGTGCGACCTGCCAGATTCGGTCGACATTCCTAGTGGCCGGCCGCGCTCGAGGAGAGCGCCGCGGAGCTCGAGAGCTCAAGCGACGATCCTCCGGCGACCGGTGCCCTCGCGAGGAGGGCTCCCTAGAAAGGAGGTGATCCAGCCGCAGCTTCCGCTACGGCTACCTTGTTACGACTTCACCCCAGTCACGAGCCCCACCTTCGACGGCTCCCTCCCAAAAGGGTTAGGCCACCGGCTTCGGGTGTTGCTCACTCCCATGGTGTGACGGGCGGTGTGTACAAGGCCCGGGAACGTATTCACCGCGGCAGTGCTGATCCGCGATTACTAGCAACTCCGCCTTCATGCAGGCGAGTTTCAGCCTGCAATCCGAACCGAGACGCGCTTTAAGGGATTCGCTCCACCTCGCGGTATCGCAGCCCTCTGTACGCGCCAATGTAGCACGTGTGTAGCCCTGGACATAAGGGGCATGATGACTTGACGTCATCCCCACCTTCCTCCGGTTTGTCACCGGCAGTCTCGCATGAGTCCCCAACTAAATGCTGGCAACATGCGACGGGGGTTGCGCTCGTTGCGGGACTTAACCCAACATCTCACGACACGAGCTGACGACAGCCATGCACCACCTGTGATCCTGCCCCGAAGGGAAACCGTGTTTCCACGGCGGTCAGGAACATGTCAAGCCCAGGTAAGGTTCTTCGCGTTGCGTCGAATTAAACCACATGCTCCGCTGCTTGTGCGGGCCCCCGTCAATTCCTTTGAGTTTTAGCCTTGCGGCCGTACTCCCCAGGCGGGGCACTTAATGCGTTAGCGTCGGCACGGAGGGAGTCGACACCCCCCACACCTAGTGCCCATCGTTTACAGCGTGGACTACCAGGGTATCTAATCCTGTTTGCTCCCCACGCTTTCGCGTCTCAGCGTCAGTACCGTCCCAGCGAGCTGCCTTCGCCATTGGTGTTCCTCCTGATATCTGCGCATTTCACCGCTACACCAGGAATTCCACTCGCCTCTTCCGGACTCTAGCTCGACAGTTTCCACCGGCATTCCAGGGTTGAGCCCTGGACTTTCACAGCGGACTTACCGAGCCGCCTACACGCTCTTTACGCCCAATGATTCCGGACAACGCTTGCCCCCTACGTATTACCGCGGCTGCTGGCACGTAGTTAGCCGGGGCTTCTTCTGAAGGTACCGTCACTCCAGCCGGCTATTCACCGACGAAGCTTCGTCCCAACTGAAAGGGGTTTACAACCCGAAGGCCTTCTTCCCCCACGCGGCGTTGCTGCGTCACGCTTTCGCGCATTGCGCAAGATTCCCCACTGCTGCCTCCCGTAGGAGTCTGGGCCGTGTCTCAGTCCCAGTGTGGCTGATCGTCCTCTCAGACCAGCTACCCATCGTCGCCTTGGTGAGCCGTTACCTCACCAACAAGCTAATGGGCCGCGGGCCCATCCCGATGCGGAGGCCGAAGCTTCCTTTCCCCAGCGGCCTTATGGCCGGAGGGCACATCCGGTATTAGCCCGAGTTTCCTCGGGTTGTCCCAATCATCGGGGCAGGTTACCCACGTGTTACTCACCCGTTCGCGGCTTTGCCCCAGGCCGAAGCCTGGTTCGTCGCTCCACTTGCATGTGTTAGGCACGCCGCCAGCGTTCGTCCTGAGCCAGGATCAAACTCTCCGTGAAGAACTACTGACGGGCGATCGCGAGACCACCCGCCTTCACAAAGAGTCGTCAGGGATTACTACCCGCGACTCACGATGTGACTGTTGTCGCACCGGGACGCGGGCAAAAACCTGGGTCTGCCCCTGGTGGGATCAGACCCTTGCGCTCACACGAGGAGGCCCACGTACACATGAGGGGCCTCGGAGCGCAAGACGGGGTTCAATTTCTGGCACCGCCGCCTGAGCGACTCACGGATGAGTCGAGCGGGCGACGGGTCGAACCTGGACACACTCCTCGACCGAGGGTCGGCCGAGAGTGCGCATGCTGTTGAGTTTTCAAAGACCGTCGCACCTCTTCGGAAAGGGGCTTCCTTTCCAGCGGTACGCCCGGGACCCGAAGCAGGATCCCGGGGCGGACCGACAAGTATAGCGCTCAAAAGGGGGCGCCGGGAAGGTCCGCTCCACGATTCCGAGGCTCGGAACTGCGGGTGGCGGAGCATAGCGCCCACAGCGCCACGGCGCCGTGTGGCCGACGCCTCTCGGTTCCAGGTGGCGGCCCGAGGCTGCCCTTGCCCTTGTTGGCGTTCAGGTCGGCCGCTTCGCTTGCTCGCCTGTCGGCTCTCGGCCCGTGGGCGCCTTCAGCGCCGGCGGGGCGCCTTTGTGGCGGCCCCTGACTTGGTTCGCGTCGGCCCGATAAACGGCGCTGGGGAAGGGATCGGGTGAGCGTGCGCCATCGCACCCGTCCAAAAAAACCTGCATAGCACGACAATCCCGCCCCGAATGGCGAGCCCTGTCGAGCTACGCATGAAGAGCATGCGTAATACGACAGGGCTCGGGTCTGGCGCCGAGGTTGTCGTGTTGTGCAGGTTTCCCGTGACACTCTCGGCACAAAGTCGCGGGTTTGGCTCAACAGCAGCCCAAACCACGGACTCCGGCGACCCGCAAACAAACCCTCACCCACCCCCCTCCCTGCCGCCTTTTACCGACTCGGCCCGCCGCAACGCTGCGGGCGCGCGGGCGGCGTCCTCGGCGGCGCGTCGGCCCGCCTAGGACACGACCTGGACGGTCACGGTCCGCGTCCGCGGCCGGTCATCGAAGTCGATCAGCACGAGCTGCTGCCAGGTCCCGAGCGCCAGGCGCCCGTCCACGAGCGGGACCGACTCCGACGGGCCGATGACCGCGGCTCGCAGGTGGGCATGAGCGTTGGTGTCGTGGTTCAGGCGGTTGTGCTCGTACTCGCCCTGCGGAGGGATCAGGCGGTCGAGGAGCCGTTGGAGGTCGAGGACGCCGCCGGGCTCGTGCTCCATCGTCGTCACCGCCACCGTCGACCCGGTGGCGAAGACGGTCACGATGCCCCGCTCGACTTCGGAGGTCGCGACCACCCGCGCCACGCCTTCGGTGATGTCGACGATGTGGCCGTTACCCGGCGTCTCGAGGCGCAGCAGGCCGCCGTGAACCGCCATCAGCGACCCGCGCCACGCACCGAGACCCGCGCGAACCGCCGCTTGCCGAGCTGCAGAATCTTGCCGTCGACCTCCTCGGGGCTCATGTCGAGGGAGCCGTTTGTGACCTGAATACCGTCGAGCCTCACGCCTCCCTGCGCCAGGCTTCGCCGGGCCCCCGAGGTTGAAACGCCGAACGCCTGGGCAATAAGCGCCGGCAGATGAACGGTCTCGCCAGCGTCCCATTCGACCACCGGGGCATCCTCGGGAAGCTCGTGGCGGACGTGCACGCGATCGAACTCGGCCTCCGCCTCAGCGGCCGCCTCGGCGCCGTGGAAGCGCTCCACGAGCGCCCGCGCGAGTGCCCGCTTCGCGTCGCGCGCGCTGGCCCCGGACGGCGGGTCCGACCCGATCAGCAGCGAGTACCACTCGCCGAGCGATTTGTCCGGGATGCTGAGCGTCTTGCCGTACATCTCCTCGGGCGGATCGCTGACGCCGATGTAGTTGCCGAACGACTTCGACATCTTGCGCTCCCCGTCTGTCCCGGTCAGCAGCGGGGTGGTGAGGATCACCTGCCCGGGCAGGCCGTAGGCGCGCTGGATGTCGCGGCCGAGGAGGAGATTGAATTTCTGGTCGGTCCCCCCGAGCTCGACGTCGGCCTCGGTCGCCACCGAGTCGTAACCCTGGAGAAGCGGGTAGAGGAGCTCCAGGACCGAGATGGGTTCACGCGCGTGAAAGCGCTTGGAGAAGTCGTCACGTTCCAGGAGCTGCGCGACGGTCGTCGTCCGCAACAGCGCCAGCAGCTCGGTCATCGGCATGTCGAGCCATTCGCTGTTGAAGCGCACCTCGAGTCGCTCCCAACTGAGGACTTTGCCCGCCTGCGCCTGGAACGTGCGAGCATTGGCATCGATCTGCTCGGGCGCAAGCACGGGACGCGTGCTGGAACGGCCGCTCGGATCACCGACTCGCGCCGTGAAGTCGCCGATGATCAAGACGACGGTGTGACCCAGATCCTGAAACTCACGGAGCTTCTGAAGCACGACTGTGAAACCGAGGTGAATATCCGGCGCCGTGGGGTCGATCCCCAGCTTGACGCGGAGCGGCCGGCCCAGCGCGAGCCGCTCTTCGAGCGCGCCTTCGGGCAGGCAGTCCACCGCGTTTCGCGCCAGCCACGCGGCCTGCTCCTGATAACTCGATTTGAGCATGGGCGACGGCGCCAGAGGCTCCCGCCGCGGCGAAGAGTCCATCCGGGGCAATGCTAGACTCTCGCCTCCGTCGAGACCGCTGCCCGATGCCGTCCGGGCGCCGCTGTCTCCACCCCGATCGCGCGGGCGCACGACCACCGCTGCGATCTTTTTGATCGCATGAGCGTTGACGTCGACATCTCCAAGCCGAGCGAAGAGCACGGCGAGCCAATCCCCTTTGCCCCGCCGAAGCGGCGCCGCTGGCGACGCGGGCCGCGCGGCCCTGAGCGCCCGCCCAAGCCGCGGCTGCGCAAGCTCCGACTGCTGTTCGTCCTGGCCGGCCTAGGGGCCCTCGCGTTCATCTCGACGATCTTCGGGATGATGATGGCGGTCGCCTCGGATCTGCCCCAGATCGAGAACCGGGCCGTGTACAAGAAGGCGGCCAACTCCTACCTCTACGACGATCGGTGGCGGCCGATCGGGATCTTCGCGCCGCCGAACAACGCCGTGATCGACTCCTTCCCGCAGGTGTCGCCGTTCATGCGTAGGGCGATCGTCGCGGTCGAGGACAAGCGGTTCTGGACGGACCCCGGGGTCGACATCCGCGGGATCGCACGCGCCTTCCTCGCCGACGTGACCGGAGGCTCGCGGCAGGGCGCCTCGACGATCGCCCAGCAGTTCGTCAAGAACGCCCTCTCGGAGGAGGACAACCGCACGATCTTCGAGAAGCTGAGAGAGGCTGCGCTCGCCTATCAGCTGACCCGCGAGTGGCCCAAGAAGAAGATCCTGCAGGAGTACCTGAACTCGATCTACTTCGGGAACGGCGCCTACGGCATCGAGTCCGCAGCCCGCGTCTACTTCGGTAAGCAGCTCGGCTACACCCCGGCGGCGACCGCCGACACGAGCATCCCCGATGAGCCACCCCCGCCTCCGGGCGGATCTCGGTGCGGCGACGGCGACCTGCCCAAGTGCGCCTCGCTCCTCACGCCGGCGCAATCCGCGCTGCTCGCCGGGATGGTTGCGTCGCCGACCGGGTTCGATCCGGTTCTGAACAAGGACGCCGCCAAGGCACGCCGCGACCTCGTCCTGATGGACATGTTCCAGCAGCACACGCTCACGCGCGCCGAGTACACGAAGGCGATGAATACCCCGCTCCCGACCGCGAGCGACATCCAGCAGCCGGAGGAGCCGACGCTCGCGCCGTATTTCACGAGCTGGCTCCGGCCGCAGATCATCGCTGCCCTCGAGCACAGGCATGTTCCCGCCAACGTCGCCGAGTACCGCGCCTACTACGGGGGCCTGAAGATCAGGACCTCGCTGGATCTCGACATGCAGCGTGCGGCAGAGCAGGCGGTCAGCTCCGAGCTGCCGTACGGCTCGGGGTTGCCGTCGGCATCGTTGGTCGCGATCGACAACAAGACGGGTGAGGTTCGGGCGATGGTGGGCGGACCGCTGCCGAACGGCCAGCAGGACTACAAGGACTTTCCGTTCAACCTCGCCACCGAGGGCCACCGGCAGCCAGGTTCGGCGTTCAAGCCGTTCACGCTCGCGGTGGCGCTGCTCTCGGGCAAGTACGGCCCGGATTCGATCATCGACTCGGCGCCGCAGAACTTCATCGTGCCCAACAGTGCGGGCAAGGAGCATTTCATCGTCCACAACTTCGGCAACACGTACTCCGGCCCGATCACGCTCGCCGACGCCACCGCGATCTCCGACAACTCGGTGTTCGCCCAGGTCGGGATCAGCGTCGGCACGAACAACATCAAGCATATGGCCCAGCGGATGGGCATCCGCTCGCCCGTCTCGAACAACTACGCGATGATCCTCGGCGGGCTCAAGGAGGGCGTGACGCCGCTCGACATGGCCCACGCGTACGAGACGCTCGCGACCGGCGGGTTGCGCGTCTATAACCCCCGTCTCGGGGCGCCGCACGAGGGACCCACGGGGATCGCGCAGATCAACTGCCCCGCTCACGTGTGCGGGGGCTCGGCGAAGTCGATCGTCGACAAGCCGACCTACAAGCGGATCATTCCCGAGAGCATCGCGGCGACGATCCAGGAACTGCTCCAGGGCGTCGTCGAGCACGGGACCGGCACGAGTGCACAGATCCCGGGCGTGATGGTCGCCGGCAAGACCGGCACCACGACGAACTACGGGGACGCCTGGTTCGTCGGCTGGACGCCGCAGCTGACGACGGCCGTCTGGGTTGGATTCCCCAAGGGGCTCATCTCGATGGCGACCGACTTTGACGGCGGCCCCGTCGAAGGCGGCACCTATCCGGCGATCATCTGGCAGAACTTCATGACGCAGGCGCTACAGATCCTCGCCGCCGAACACCCCAAGAGCGCCAAGTCGATCGGTAACTCGGGCACGACGGGGTCAGCCGACACGGGCTCGGGGTCGAGCTCGTACGTCCCCCCGACCAGCGGAAGCGGTAGCGGGGGCGGCGGGACCGCCGGCGCCAACGGAGGCGGAGCGGGCACCACCGGCGGCGCGACCGGCGGCGCGGGCGGCACTGGCGCAGGTGGCGGGACCACCGGCGGCGGGAACGGTGGCGGCGGCGCCACCGGCGGCGGTGGCGGCACGGTCGGGGGTGGCGGCGGGGCCACGGGCGGCGGCGGCGGTGGCGGGACCGGAGGCGGAGGCGGCGCCACGGGCGGGGGTGGCGGCACCGGCGGCGGTGGTGGAAACGAGGGTGGCGGTGGCGGCTCGGGCTCCGGAGGCGCCGGCCTCGGCGGTGGCGGAGGCTCCGGCTAGGACGCTGCCCGCGCCCTCACGGGCCGCGACAGAAATCGGCTCCCGGTGGCGACGAACCGCCACGGCAGCTCGGCCGCCTTGGTGATCCCGATCCGCACGTCGACGGACACCTCAGGCTGTTTCCAGTCGGAGGGCCGCTCAGAAATGAATATGGGGCCTCTCGCCAAATCGACGCCGTTGTCGACGAGCTCGATCGCGAGCGCCTGGGTCAGCTTGCCCGGCCCCGAGCAGAGATCCTCGACCCGCTCGACGTCGCGCCGCGCACGCATCTCCTCGAGACCGGAGGCGGGCTCGAGCGCCCGGATCAGCACGGCGGCGCCGACGCCGACCGGCTCGCAAACCGCGTTCAGGCACGGGTGGATGCCGTAGGCCAGGTAGACGTAGGCGCGCCCGGGCGGTCCGAACAGCGTCCGAGTCCGGGGCGTCAGGCCCACGAACGCGTGAGACGCAGGCTCGGAGTGGTGGTAGGCCTCGGTCTCGACGATGACGCCCGACGTATCGCCGTGGGTGACGACACAGCCGATCAGGTCCCGCGACACCTCGAGCACGGGGCGGTCGTAGAACCCGGCGTCCATTGCTAGACGCCCACCGCCGCCCGCGCCCGGTCGAGCTGCTCCCGAACCCGCGCCAGGCTCGTCCCGCCTTCGGAGACCTTCGACTCGAGCCACGCGCCGTCGCGCAGGACGGCATAGAACTCGTCATCGAGGACAGCCGAATGGGAGGCGAGCTGCTCAGGAGTCAGCTCCGACAGCGGCACGCCGTGTTCGATCGCCTCGCGCACGAGCCCGGCGACGATCCCGTGCGACTCGCGGAACGGAATGCCCCGCCGGACGAGCAGGTCGGCGATGTCCGTGGCTGCCAGGAACTCGTCGCTCGCGGCGGCGGCGAGGCGGTCGCGCCGGAACGAGATCGTCGCGATCATCCCCTGCGCCGCGGCGAGGCACAGCTCGAGCGTGTCGACCGTGTCGAACAGGTGCTCCTTGTCCTCCTGCATGTCCTTGTTATAGGTGAGGGGCAGCCCGTGCAGCACGCCGTGGAGCGCGACCAGGTGGGCGGCGATCCGCGGGGCCTTGGCGCGGAGCAGCTCGGCCGCGTCCGGATTCTTCTTCTGCGGCATGATCGAGGAGCCCGACGCCCAGGCGTCGGACACCTCGGCGAAGCCGAACTCCTCGCTGGACCACAGCACGATCTCGCCCCCGAGACGCGAGAGATGGGTCGCGCACGTCGCCGCCGCCGCCAGATAGTCGAGGACGAAGTCACGGTTCGAGACCGCGTCGATCGAGTTCTCGGCGGGCCGGCCGAATCCGAGCTCGCCAGCCAGAGCGCCGCGGTCGGTGTCGAAGTTCACGCCCGCCAGCGCGCCGGCCCCGAGCGGCAATGCCGCAGTCGCATCCACGACGCCGACAAACCGCTCGCGATCCCGGACCAGCATCCACACGTACGCGAGCAGGTGGTGGCTCAGGTACACGGGCTGGGCCCGCTGGAGATGGGTGTAGCCGGGCATCGGCCAGTCCAGGTGGCGCTCGGCCACGTCGATCAGCGTCCCCGCCAGCGCCCCGATCGACGCCACCGCCCGCTCGCCGGAGGCCCGGACGAACAGCGCCACGTCAGTCGCCACCTGGTCGTTGCGCGACCGCGCGGTGTGGAGCTTCCCGCCGACCGGTCCGGCGAGCTCGGTCACGCGGCGCTCGATCGCCATGTGGATGTCCTCGTCGCGATCGGCGAACGGAAACGACCCGTCCGCGAGCTCGCGCCCGACCTGGATCAGCGCCCCGTCCAGCTCGTCGCGCTCCGACGAAGAGATGATCCCCTGAGTCGCCAGCATCGCCGCGTGCGCCCGCGACTGCTCGACGTCGTAGGGACCGAGCCGGCGGTCGAACGCGACCGAGTCGTTCAGGCGGCGAAAGGCATCATCTTGGGGCTCCGCGAATCGGGACATCGCGCCGCCATGGTAGAGAGGGCGGTCAGCGAAGGTACGCGACCGACGTGCGGTAATTCGAGTAGCTCCCGTAGTGGCCGTGTAGCCACGTGACCTCGGCGAGGCCCGCGCCACCCCCGCGCGGAACGACCGGCCGCACGTTGCCCGCGCCCGGCGTGCGGACGACCGTCGAGTGCTGCCAGCTGTAGCCCCCGTTGCTCGTCACCCAGCGCTCGATCTCGAACCACCCGTTCACCTTGCGGGACAGATAGACGATCGACGGATCGGCGTGGTCGAGCGCGATTCCACCCGAGTATTCGGTCTCGATCGTGCCGGGGCTGATCGTCGGCCCGGCGAACGTCATGAAGTGGGAGACCCACCGCCGACCGTTCCAGCGCGCGTACCAGTAGGCGTGATTCCTCACCGAGGGGAACGTCGCGTAGACGATCACCGGGTGCTGCCTGGAGTCGAGCGCCACGTCCCAGACCCAGCTCGACACGTGCGTTTTGGACCCGTCGTAGACCAGGTCCCCAGCGCGAGGGAGCATCGGACCACTCCCGAGCCGGGCTATCGGCCGGCCGCTGGCGTGCCGCAACCAGCCGCGGCGATACGCCGCGTAGTAAATGTTCGTCGTCGTCTCGCGGGGGTGGCCGTTGGTGTACGCGAACGCGATCGTGTTCCGCCCGTTCGTGGCCACCTTGACGTAGGGCCGCTGACCCGGGTTGTGAATCACCTTCCGTGCGGAGCTCCAGCGACCGCCCGTCGTCCTCGTCTCGTAGTCGGCGCTGTAGTCGGCCCCACGCCAGAACAGGTAGAGCTTGTCGCCCTCGCCGGAGAGCAGGACCGGGTTGGGGTACGTGAAGCCGAGGTGTCCGGGTAACCGCGACACAACATGCTGAACGGGGCCCCAGGCGCTGATATCCCCGGGGTTGACCGACGTCCGGTAGCTCATCGCACGGCCGTTGTGGCCCGACCAGAAGACCGTGATCTGCTTGTCGGGCTCGACCAGGATCGCCGGCGCGCCGTGGTCATCGTGGAACAGGTGGCCGACGACGTGAGTCTGCTGGAACCCGCACGCCGGATCGATCGCGCCGACCGTGACGTTCCCGGTCCAGTCGATCCAGCCCACGATCGTCTCGCTATACGGGGGGCCGAGGTCGACCGCGCGTGGATCCGTGAACCACGACCACGAGCCCTTGCCCAGGATGCCGATCCGTCCTGGCTGCGCGATCTGCGCCTGCCCAGCTGAACACGTGACGAATCGCGCCAGCGGCGCGTGGCTCGCGCGGTCGGCCGAGTCAACGTCGTGGCCGAGCACGACCGCGAGCACTGCGAGCAACGCGGGCACGGCACGTCTGAGCCCAGATCCCCCGTGCCGTGCTGCTGCGCTACCGCCTCGGATCGCCGGAGCTTAACGCCGCCGAGCGCCCCGGCGCCGCGGTACGCCCGCGCTCGAGCACGGCGGCGAGGGCCGCGGCGACCATGTCCACCTGCCCTTCGGTCATCTCGGGGAAGAACGGCAGCGCGATCGACCTCGCCGCGACGTCCTCGCACACCGGAAACTCCCCCTCACGGTGTCCGAACTGCTGGCGGTAGTAGCTCATCAGATGGACCGCCGGGAAGTAAGGCTTGCTCGGGACCCCACGCGACCCGAGATCGCGCACGACGGCATCTCGGTCGACGCCCCGGGGCAGTTGGACGACGTACACGAACCAACCCCGCCGCGCGCCCCCCGAATCCGGACAAGGCAGCGATAGGTCCTCAATCGAGCCCAAGGCCGAGCGATATAGCGACGCCACGCGCGCCCGCCCCGCCAACATCGAATCGAGCCGCTCGAGCTGCGCCAATCCGAGCGCGCAGGCGATGTCAGACAGGCGGTAGTTGTAGCCGAGCCGGTCGTGGTCGAGCCAGCCCATGTCGGGGGCGCGGCCCTGGTTGCGTTCCGAGTCGATCCGCTCCTTCAGCGCCTCGGACGCCAGCGTGACCATCCCCCCCTCGCCCGTCGTCAGCTGCTTGTTCGGGTAGAAGCCGAACACCGCGGGATGAACCCGCCCCCCGACCGGAACGCCATCTGAATACACGGCGCCGAGCGCCTCGCAGGCGTCCTCGACGATCGGCGGCCCGAGCGCCTCGAACCCGGCCATGTCGCACGGGTATCCGAAGATGTGGACGGGCAGGATCGCGGCTGTCCGGTCCGAGACCGCCGCCGACGCCGCGTCGACCGACAGGTTCAGCGTCACCGGATCGATGTCGGCGAACACCGGGCGTGCCCGCTCGTAGACCGCGACGTTCGCGCTCGCGACGAACGAGAACGGGCTCGTTATCACCTCATCACCGTCGCCGACCCCGACCCCTCGCAGCGCCAGGTGCAGCCCCGCCGTGCCGCTCGACACCGCGCTCGCGAACGGAGCCCCGACGCGCGCTGCGAACGCCCGCTCGAACTCGGGAAGCCGCGGCCCGAGCGACAGCTGGCCCGATCGCAGCACCTCGAGCACGAGCTCCTCTTCACGCGGCCCGAGCACCGGATGCGCCAGGGGAAGCGCCTGTCGCGAGACGGGGCTCACGGGGCGGCGCCCGACCCCGAGCCCGACGCGTGCCGCGCCGCGAGCCCGGCAACCTGCATCCCATACTCCAAGGAATCGACGAGCGCTTCCCAGGAAGCCTCGATTACGTTCTCCGAGACCCCGATCGAACCCCACACCTGGTCGCCGTCGGACGCGTCGAGCAGCACCCGGGTGATCGCGCCCGTGCCCTTCGTCTCGTCCAGGATCCGGACCTTGAAGTTGACGAGGTCGATGTCCGCCAGGTGTGGATGGATCTCCACGAGCGCCTCGCGCAGCGCGCGGTCCAGCGCGTTCACGGGGCCGTTGCCCTCGGCCGTCCGGACGTAGCGCTCGCCGTCGACCCAGATCTTGATCGTCGCCTCGGTCTCGACGCGGCCGTCGGCGCGCTTCTCGACGATCGCTCGCCACGACTCCAGCCGGAACAGCGGGTCGTACTCGCCGGTCTCGCGGCGCAGCAGCAGCTCGAACGAGCCGCCCGCCGCCTCGTAGTGGTATCCGCGGTGCTCGAGCTCCTTCACCCGCTCGACGACCCGGGCAGCGCCGAGGTCGTCCAGCGCGATTCCCGCTTCGCGCGCGCGTGCGTGAACCGTCCCCTTGCCGGACAGCTCCGAGATCAGAACCTCCCGGCGGTTGCCGACGACCGCCGGATCGACGTGCTCGAACGTGGCCGGGTCGGCGGCGATTCCGGCGACGTGCATCCCTCCCTTGTGGGCGAACGCGTTGCGCCCGACGTAGGGCTGATCCGGATCCGGCGTGAAGTTCAGGAGCTCATCGAAGAAGTGGGCCGCGGGCGTGAGCGCCGCCAACTGCTCCGCGCTCAGGCAATCGTGGCCGAGCTTCAGCTGCAGGTTGGGGATGATCGAGACGAGGTTCGCGTTCCCGCAGCGCTCTCCGTAGCCGTTCATCGTCCCCTGGACGTGTGTGGCCCCTTGCTGCACGGCGGCCAGCGAGTTGGCGACGCCGCAGCCCGCGTCGTCATGGCAGTGGATCCCGACCCGCGCGCCGGAAGGCCGCAGCGTCTCGACCACGAAACCCATCGCCGATGACACCCCATCGGGGAGCGTTCCGCCGTTTGTGTCGCAGCAGACGATGGTCTCCGCGCCACTTTCCGCGGCGACCGTCAAGCATCGCAGCGCGTACGACCGGTCTTCGGCGAAGCCGTCGAAGAAGTGTTCGGCGTCATACACGACCCGCTTGCCTTGGCCGACCAGGAACGCGACGGACTCCTCGATCATCCGCAGGTTCTCCTCGCCGTCCACCCTCAGCACCTTCTCGAGATGCAGCCGCCAGGTCTTCCCTACGAGCGTGCATACCGGCGCGAAGCAATCTGCCAGCACGCGCAGCGCGGCGTCCTGATCGGCGGCGACCGCGCGGCGCCGGGTCATGCCGAACGCGGACACGTCCGCTCCGCCGAAGCGCTCGCGCCCGAGCAGCTCGAACAGCTCGAGCTCCTTGGGGTTCGAGCTCGGGAAGCCGGCCTCGATGATGTCGATCCCGAGCTCGTCGAGGCGGTGCGCGACGCGCAGCTTCTCCTGCGCCGAGAGCGACATGCCCTCGCCCTGCATGCCGTCGCGCAGCGTCGTGTCGTACAGCTGGATCTTTGTCATCGAGGAGCCCGCAGCGGCGGTCTAAACCGCCTTGGAAGGCACCTGCACGACGTCGAGCCAGTCGGCGTAACGCGGATCGCGCCCGTGCAGCGCGTCGTCGAACACGCGCTGGATCTCGCGGGTGACCTCCCCCGGCTCGCCGCTCCCGATGGCGTGGTCGTCGATCTCCCGCACCGGCACGAGCTCCGCGGCGGTGCCGGACAGGAACACCTCGTCGGCGAGATACAGCTCGGCCCGGGCGAGGTCACGCTCGATGACCTCGACGCCGAGGTCGCGCGCGATCTGGATGACCGACTTGCGGCTGATGCCGTCGAGGATCCCCGCCGTCTGGGGCGGCGTGAGAATGGTCCCGTCGCGGACGGCGTAGATGTTCTCGCCTGAGCCCTCGCACACAAACCCGTGCGAGTCGAGCAGGATCGCCTCCTGGTAGCCGGCCTTCGACGCCTCGATCTTCGCCAGCACGCTATTGAGGTACTGACCGCACGCCTTGGCGTGGGGAATCAGCGCGTCGTGCGGGATCCGCCGCCAGCTCGCGACCTTGGCCCGGACGCCCTGGCGCTTGCCCTCCTCCCCCAGGTAGGCGCCCCATGGCCACACCGCGATCGAGACGTCGACCGGCGCGTCGAGCGGGTACAGGCCCATCTGCCCGTAGCCCCGGAACACGATCGGCCGGATGTAGCACTCGCGCATATCGTTGGCGGCGATCAGCTCGTGGGTGGCGGTGCGCAGCTCTTCGAGCGTGTACGGGATCGGCATGTAGTAGAGCTCGGCCGACTTGAACAGCCGGTCGAGGTGATCGTGGTGGCGGAAGATCGCCGGTCCCCTGGCGGTGTCATAGGCGCGCTCGCCCTCGAACACCCCGGTCCCGTAGTGCAGGCCGTGCGTCAATACGTGGACCTTCGCGTCCTCCCAGGCAACCATCTCTCCGTTGTGCCAGATGAGGTCCACTTGTTCCACGAGTACTC
The DNA here is from genome assembly GCA_963810015.1 of uncultured Solirubrobacterales bacterium. GTDB lineage: Bacteria > Actinomycetota > Thermoleophilia > Solirubrobacterales > Solirubrobacteraceae > Palsa-465. Next base: position 160,990 of record CAWEMC010000013.1, on the reverse strand, counting down.
CTTACAGGTTTTTGAGGACAGCCTGGGTGGCCTGCTCCGTCGTCGCGTCGCCTCCCAAATCGGGTGTGCGCAACCCTTCGGCCAGCGCCCGGTCGACGGCCGATTCTACCGCCGCGGCCTGTCCGTCCATAGCGAGTCCGTGGCGCAGCATCAGCGCCGCTGAAAGGAACATCGCCAGCGGATTGGCGGCGCCGGTGCCCGCGATGTCGGGCGCGGAACCGTGGACGGGCTCGAACAGCCCGGGTCCGCCCGCCCCGAGCGACGCGCTCGGGAGCATGCCGATCGACCCCGTCAGCATCGCCGCTTCGTCGCTGAGGATGTCGCCGAACATGTTCTCGGTGAGGATCACGTCGAAGTGGCGCGGAGCGGCGACCAGCTGCATCGCCGCGTTGTCGACTAGCAGGTGCTCGAGCTCGACGTTGGGGAATTCGCCCGCGTGCAATCCGTGGACCACTTCGCGCCACAGCCGGCTCGTCTCGAGCACGTTCGCCTTGTCGACGCTGGTCACTCGCGAGCGGGCCGCGCCGAATGCCACCCGCGCGATTCGCTCGATCTCCTCGCGGGTGTAGGTGCACACGTCCGACGCCGCGTCATCGCTGCGCGTCTTCTCGCCGAAGTAGATCCCGCCCGTCAGCTCGCGCACGACCAGCAGGTCCGTGCGCTCGATGATGTCGCGCCGGAGCGGGCTCGCGTCGTACAGCGCCGGCACCGGCCTGACCGGCCGCAGGTTGGCGAACAGCCCGAGCGCCTTGCGCAGGCCGAGCAGGCCCTGCTCCGGACGTGGCTTCGACGGATCGGTTGTGTCCCATTTGGGGCCACCGACGGCGGCGAGCAGGACCGCATCGGCGCCGCGGCACGCGTTCAGCGTCTCCTCGGTGAGCGCGGTGCCGTGCTCGTCGATCGACGCGCCACCGAACGGATGCGATTCGTACTCGAGCTCACCGGGCGCGACCGCGTCGAGAACGCGGACCGCCGGCAGGATGATCTCGGGACCGATGCCGTCGCCAGGTAGGAGGACGATCTTGCGGGCCATCGCGGGCGTGACGATACGAGATCAGCGCCAGACGCTGACGAGCGCCGCGCTGTAGCCCGCCACCGCCAGGTGGTAGACGCCGTCGGTGCCGGCGATCTCCGTCGTGGCCAGCTTTCCCTCCCAGCGGCCCTGGGAATTGATGTGCTGGCCTCCCCACGTCACACCGTTCTGGGCGACGATCGAGGGTGCGGTCAAGCGCCGGACGAATCCAGGTTGGCCGCCCGTGCCGAGACGGAGCGTCACATTGGCGGGCCGCCCGCCTTTATTGATCAGCAGGACTCGGGTCCCGCGCGGCGTCCGCACCGCCCACCCCTTGACGTGCAGGGCAGACGAGACGGTCGAGTTCAGCAGTTCTGCCCCGGGGGTGATCATCTGGGCGAACACGGCCAGCCCATAGAGCTCGGGCATGGCCTGGATGCCGTTCTTCGTGAACAGGAATGGAGCGTTGAGCTGACCGGGGCGGATGTGCCAGCTGACCGAGTCGACCCCGGCCTGGATCATCGAGAACAGCGCGTCCGGCGCCCACAGCGCCGTCGCGAACGCGTTGGCGACGCCCTTGTTCCCGCCGCAGCTGATCGAGTTGACCTCGGTCAGCCGGAGCGCCTCGTGTCGGCTGTGCGCGAACTCGACGGCGCTCCGAACCGAGTTCGCGAGTCCCGCCGAAGAGCCCTCGCCGAGCATGATCGCGATCGTCGGCCAGAACGGGGAGGTCTTGGGCCAGCACGAGGACGATGCATAGCGGTGGATCGTGATGAATCCGGGGTCGAGCTTCCCGAGACCCTCGATGGAGTCGAGCCAGGGCACCTTGTTAGAGATGATCTCGGGCCCTCCGATCGGAATCCCCGGCACCTTCGCCTCGAGCGTGCGCGCATACGAGCTGTAGTCGCGGCGGTAGTCGTTGGGCGAGTAGTTGATCGTCCAGTGCCTGGGCGTCGCGGCGCTCGTGCTCGCGATCCGCGACTTCGCCAGCCACGGCTGGCGCCAGTAGAGGTCGGGCTCGTTCCCTATCTCGAGGCCGGCGAGTACCCCCGGCCCCAGCGCCTTGCGCGCCGCCTGCGCGAAGCTCGCCTCGAGCGCCGGCGAGTGCACGGCGAGATTGAGGTCGAGCATCACGCGCAGGTGCTCTTGGTGAACCAGCGTCTTCAGGCTGTCCATCCACTTCGGCCCGAGCTTGATGACCTGGCGCGGATAGTCCGGTGGAGAGGTCTCCCAGAACGTGTGGTCCGCCGACTTGCCCCCGATCCTCAGCAGCATCTTGCTCCCGTCCTGGGGGCGCATGATCGAGAGGGCCCGGTCGAAGAGCCGTCCTGCGTTCTCGTAGGTGGTCAGCTGGTCGTACTCGGTGGAGATCCCGAAGAACGACCCCGGCACGAACCGGCCGCCGCTCGTGAGGCTGAACACCGCCGGCAGCGGGCCCGGGCCGGTTGCGGCCCTGACCGTATCGCCGGAGGCAAACGCCCAAATCCCTGGCATGGCAGCCAGAATGCACCCGACGGCGGTCACGCGCCGATGCCGCGTTGCCACGTCCAAGATCCCCCGCCAATTGCAAATCAACGCCACTAGACCTCCGCCCCCCCAGGTAACAATGAACTAGATGCTACGGGCTTCGCGCCGTCATGTTAAGCCTCACATATTTCAGCACAAGGGGCTGACCGCAGCGCCGCAACACCCGATCGATGAACTCGTCCTGCAGCTCCGCCGGCAGGGGGTCGAGGTGGCGGACGAGGCAGACCGTCCTCACGAACGCGCGCGGGTCTTCGGGGGTGACGTCCTTCGGCTGGAGCCAGCAGGCGACGTCCTCGAATCCGGCCCGCGTCAGCCGCTGCGCGGTGTCCGAATCGGTGGCGTAATTCCACGGCCGCTGCCAGCCGACGAAGTACTGAGCGAACGGCTCCTCCGTGGCGACGAGGTCCGCGGCCGTCCGAAACGAGTCGATGTTCCCGCGCCCGCCGCACTGCGCCACCAGCCGCCCGCCCGGCTTCAGCGTCCGTGCCAGCGCAGCGAACAGCGCATCGTGGTCGTGGATCCAGTGAAACGTGGCGTTCGAGAAGATCGCGTCGACCGACTCGGGCAGGTCCAGCTCGATCAGGTCCTGGCACAGGACCGTCGCTCGCGCGCCGAGCGCCGCGCGCGCGTGCTCGACCATCGACGGTGCCACGTCGACCGCGTACACCTTGGCTCTCGGGACGCGATCAGCGAGCAGCGCGGTGACGCGTCCCGAGCCGCAGCCGGCGTCGAGCACGACCTCGTCGCCGGCGAGCGGCAGCCGCTCGAGCTGCTCCAGCGCCCACCCGAGCTGCGGGTCGCTGACGCGGTCATAAGACGCCGCGTCCCAGTCGCGCGAGGGCGTGGCACTCATAGCGCGGTCGTGACCGGTCCGGTGCGCTCGCGATCGCGCTCGTAGGCGTCGATCGCCTCGCTGTCCTCCGCGAGAGTCGCCGCGATGTCGTCGAGTCCGTTCACGAGCCGGTGCTTGATCTGCCAGTCGATCTCGAACGTCGCGCTCCCGCCGGGCCAGCGCACCTTCTGCGCCCGCAGATCGACCTGCGCCTCGCCGGCGTCCGCGATCGCGGCGCACTCCTCCTCGGTCAGCTGCACGGGGAGCAGCCCGATCTTCGTGCAGTTGGAGCGGAAGATGTCCGCGAAGCTCGGCGCGACGATCGCCCGGAATCCGTAGTCCTCCAGCGCCCACGCCGCGTGCTCGCGGCTCGAGCCGCAGCCGAAGTTGCGCCCGCCGACGAGGATCGGGTTGGGCGGGAGGTCCCAGCCCGGCTCCTTCGCCCAGTCGTAGAACAGGAAGTCCCCGAACCCGGTCCGCGCCACGCGCTTGAGGAACTGCTTGGGGATGATCTGGTCGGTGTCGACATCGGCTCGGTTGAGCACTGACACGCGCCCGGTGATCGTTTCGATCGCTTTCATGAGTTCCACTCCCTGATGTCGACGAACCTGCCTTCGATTGCGGCGGCGGCGGCCATCTGCGGGGAGACGAGGTGTGAGCGAGCGCCACGGCCCTGCCGCCCCTCGAAGTTGCGGTTCGAGGTCGAGGCGACGCGCTCGCCGGCGGCGGCGATGTCGGGGTTCATGCCCAGGCACATCGAGCACCCAGCGCCGCGCCAGTCGAAGCCGGCCCGTGTGAAGACCTCATCGAGTCCCTCCCGCTCGGCCTCCATCTTCACCTGCGTCGACCCGGGCACGACCATCGCGTACACGTCGCTCGAGACCTTGTGGCCGTCGACGACCGCCGCGGCGGCGCGCAGGTCGCCGATCCGCGAGTTCGTGCACGAGCCGATGAACACGCGGTCGAGCCTGATCTCCTGGATCGGCGTGCCGGCGTTCAGGCCCATGTAGTCGAGCGCGCGCTCGTCCTGCTCGGAGCGCGGTTCGGGCACCGAGTCGGTCACGGGGACGACCATGCCGGGGGTCGTGCCCCAAGTCACCATCGGGCTGATCGCGGCGGCGTCGACGTTCATCTCGCGGTCGAACTCTGCGCCGGGCTCCGTGTGCAGGTCGCGCCAGGAGTCGGGCACCTCCGACGGCGCTCCCGGCCGCCCGAGGACCCACTCGAACGTGGTCTCGTCCGGGGCGATCATTCCCGCGCGCCCACCGCCCTCGATCGTCATGTTGCAGACCGTCATCCGGCCCTCCATCGAGAGCGATGAGATCGCCTGCCCGGCGTACTCGACCACGTGGCCGACGGCGCCCGCCACTCCCATCTGGCCGATCGTGGCGAGGATCAGGTCCTTGGCGGTCACGCCGAAGCCGAGCTCGCCGTCGTAGGAGATCAGCATCGAGTGCGGCTTCGACTGCACGAGGCACTGCGTGGCGAGCACGTGCTCGACCTCGCTCGTGCCGATCCCGAACGCGAGCGCGCCGAACGCTCCGTGCGTCGCCGTGTGCGAGTCGCCGCACACGATCGTCATCCCCGGCTGCGTGACCCCGAGCTCGGGGCCGATCACGTGCACGATCCCCTGGCGCTCGGAGCCGAGCGAGTAGAGCGGGATCCCGAACTCGGCGCAGTTGCGCTCCAGAGTCTCGACCTGCACGCGTGAAAGCTCGTCGCGGATCCGAGCGGCGACGGCCGTCCCGTCGGTGGGGACGTTGTGATCGACCGTCGCGAGCGTCCGGTCGGGGCGACGCACCTTGCGCCCCGCGAGGCGCAGCCCGTCAAACGCCTGCGGGCTGGTCACCTCGTGCACGAGATGCACGTCGATGTACAGCAGGCTGTGGGAGACCTCGTGGGCCGCCCAGATCTTGTCGAACAGTGTTTTGGGCATTTCTTAGCTCCTGCGAAGGCCCGCGCTGACCACGGCCAGCAGCTCCGCCTCCTCGGGTCCGGGGTTCTCGAAATGGTGGGGCAGGTCGGCGTCGAAGGTCACGCAGTCGCCGGCGCCGAGCTCGTGGCGCGCGCCGTCGATCACAAGCGCCACCGTGCCCGACTCGACGAGCGCCGTCTCGCGGCTGCCCGGCTCGTGCATCGGGGGGTCGCCGGGCCCGCCCGTGATCGCGCCGGGCGCCAGCGTGTGGCGCGAGAGCTCCGCGCGCTGGCCGGGCAGCGGCGGCGACAGGATCTCGTAGCTGTGGCCCCTGACCCGGCCGGGGCCCGTCCGGCGCTCGGACTTGCGCACGATCGTGACGGCGCCGTCCTCGTCGAGCCGCAGCAGCTGGGACAGGCGGAGCTCGAGGCCGGCCGCGATCCGCTCGGCGATCTGCAGCGTCGGGCTCGTCTCCCCGCGCTCGACCTGGGAGAGCATCGGCGCGCTCACTCCGGAGCGATCGGCGAGGTCGCGCAAAGAGAACGACATGGACTCTCGGAGGGCCCGGATCCTCGGGCCGAGGGCCCCGTTCGCGGTCGCAATCGTCATACAAACGTACGTTATCACGTACGCCCGCGGCGCATGCGCCGCGGGCCCGGCGCCGCATGCGGCGCCGGAGGGGTCGGCGCATGCGCCGACCCCCAACTAGGATCGGGACGATGCTGACCCCACCCGATGTCCTCGTCCTCGGCGGTGGCGGCGTGCTCGGCGAGGCGTGGATGATGGGCGTGCTGGCGGGCGTCGAGGACGCGACCGGCTTTGACCTGTGCGCGAGCGAGTACTTCGTCGGCACCTCGGCCGGGTCGATCGTCGCCGCGCACCTCATCGCGGGCAAGGCCCCGCGCCGTCCGTCGTCGGTCGGCACCGAGCTCGAGCTCGCGGGCCCGACGGCGGTCGGCGGCCTGGCCGCAGCGGCTGTGGGGGCGGCCCGGCGCGCGGGGGCGTGGGCGACGGCGGCGGCCTCGACATTCGCGCCTCTGGCGCTCGGGATCGCCGCGCCCGGCGGCGCGGTGATGCGGGCGGCGCTGCTGCGCCGACTGCCGCGACCGACCGACACCCTGGACGGCCTCCGCGTGCAGGTGGACGGATCGGGCGCGCGGTTTGACGGGCGGCTGCGCGTCGTGGCGGTTGATCGTCGGTCAGGCCGGCGGGTCGTGTTCGGGAGTCCCGGCGCCCCGGCGGCGTCGGTCGGCGAGGCCGTCGAAGCCTCCTGCACCGTGCCCTGGCTGTTCGCGCCGGTCAAGATCGGGGGACGCGAGTACGTCGACGGCGGCGTCTGGAGCCCGACGAACCTCGACGTCGCGCCGGCGGGCCGGGAGACCTACGTGCTGTGTCTGATCCCGACGGCCAGCATCACGGGCACCCAGACCGTGCTCGGCGTGGTCCGCAGCGTCGCCCGGTCCGCGGTCTCGGTCGAGGCGATGGTCCTGCGCCGGCGCGGCGCCGCGGTCCAGACGGTCGCCCCGAATGTCGAGTCCGCCACGGCGATGGGCACCAACTTCATGGACCGCGAGCCCCGCGGCCGGGTGCTGGCCGCGGGGTACCGGCAGGGACTGGCGCTGGCTACGGCGCGGTGACGGGCTCGGCCGTCGCGGCTCTGGCGAGTGCCTCCTCGGCCGCGGCGATGCTCTGGCGGCGGACCGCGTTCGACAGCGCGCGCACGTAGGCGCGCCCGCCCGCGTCGAGGATGTCGGTCGAGACGCCCTGACCCGAGCCGCTGACGCCACCGACCTCGAGCACGACCGAGGTCTCGCCGAGGGCGTCCTGACCGCCGGTGACCGCGTCGACGCGGAACTCGCGCAGACGGCCGTCGATGCCGGTGGCCGCGTTGATAGCGCGGAAGATCGCGTCGACAGGGCCGTCGCCGGTGAAGGAGCCGGTCACGACCTCGCCGTCAGGCGTCCGGACTCCGACCGTCGCGTGTGGCGGACGGCGCGAGGATGCCTCGACGTCGAACCACTCGAGTTGGTAGCCCGCGATCTCCTCGCGCAGCTCGTCGGTGACCAGCGCCTCGAGGTCCATCGCGGTCACGTGCTTTTTCTTGTCCGCGATCTCCTTGAACCGCTTGAACGCCGTGTTCAGCCCCTGGCCCGAGAGCTCGAATCCCAGCTCCGACAGCGTCTGTTGGAGCGCGTGCCGGCCCGAGTGCTTGCCGAGCACGATTGAGTTGGCGTCGAGCCCGACGGTCGTCGCGTCCATGATCTCGTAGGTGGTGCGCTCCTTGAGCACGCCGTCCTGGTGGATGCCGGATTCGTGGGCGAACGCGTTGCGGCCGACGATGGCCTTGTTCGGCTGCACGGGATACCCGGTGAGGCGCGAGACGAGCCGCGAGGTCCTGGCGATCTCCTTGGTCTCCGCGCCGGTGTGCAGGCCGACGTCCTGCGCGCGCGTGTGGAGCAGCATGACGATCTCCTCCAGCGACGCGTTGCCGGCCCGCTCGCCAATCCCGTTGATCGCGCACTCGACCTGACGCGCGCCGGCCATCAGCCCCGCGAACGAGTTGGCGACGGCCAGGCCTAGATCGTCGTGGCAGTGGACGGACAGGGCGACGCCGCGAAGGTCGGGGACGAGCGCGTAGAGCTTCTCGAGGTAGGCCGTGTACTCGTGCGGCATGGTGTAGCCGACGGTGTCGGGGATATTGATCGTGGTCGCGCCCTCATCGATCGCGATCTGGCACACCTCGGCGGTGAATTCCACGTCCGCCCGCGTCGCGTCCATCGGCGAGAACTCCACGTCCTCCACGTAGCCCTTGGAGTGCGCGACCGCCGCCCGCGCCTGGCCCTTGACGTCCTCGCGCGTGGTCTGGAGCTGGTAGCGGATGTGGATGTCCGAGGTGGAGATGAACGTGTGGATTCGCGGCCGCTCGGCGTCCTTGACCGCGTTCCAGGCGGCGTCGATGTCGGCCACGTGAGTTCTCGCCAGCCCGGCGATGATCGGGCCCTCGACGGTTCGTGAGATCGCCTGCACGGCCTCGAAGTCGCCCGGGCTCGTGATCGGGAAGCCCGCCTCGATCACGTCGACCCCCAGTCGCGCGAGCTGCTGCGCGATCTCGAGCTTCTCCTGGGTGTTCAGCGAGATCCCAGGCGACTGCTCGCCGTCGCGCAGCGTCGTGTCGAAGATCAGTACTCGGTTTGGGTCTTCAGTCGGGTTCATGCCACCCCTCTCTAGTTCTCGAACTTGCTTCTTCTCGGTGCTGGTTTGCGGCTACGTGCGGCCGCCGGCGCGCTATTCCCCCCGAAGGGGGAGGAGAAGAAGTCGAAGGTCGAGGCGGAGTGCCATCTGAGGCAAACGTTATCAGCGCTCGTAGAGCACGTCGATCTCCGCCGCGTACTTCGCGGCGATCGGTTTGCGCTTGAGCTTCATCGTCGGGGTCAGCTCGTCCCCGGCCGGTGGCCAGTCGCACGGCAGCACTTTGAACCGCTTGATCTGCTCGACGCGGCTGAGGTGAGAGTTGGCGCGGTCGACGCCGGCAGCCACCTCGGCCAGCACGACGCGCTCCCGCGACATCGCCTCGAGCGACGTGTCGCTCAGACCGTGACGCGACGCCACCGCGGCGCAGGCATCCGGGTCGAGCACGATCAGCGCCACGTTGTATGGCCGCCGGTCGCCGATGGCAATGGCCTGTCCGATCAGCGGGCTCCCGATCTTGAGCTGCTGCTCGATGTTCGCCGGCGACATGTTCTTGCCGGCCGCGTTGATGATCAGTTCCTTCTTGCGGTCGATGATCTTCAGGTAGCCGTCCGCGTCGACGTGGCCGATGTCTCCCGTGTGCAGCCAGCCGTCGGCGTCGATCGTCTCGGCGGTCTTCTCGGGCTGGTTGCGGTAGCCGGCCATCACGGTGTCGCCGCGAACGAGGATCTCGCCGTCGCTGGCGAGCCGGATCTCGACGCCGGGAATCGGCGGTCCCACGGTCCCGAGCTTCAGCCGCTCGGGTGGGACGAGCGCCGCGATCGAGGCCGTTTCGGACATACCCCAGACCTCGCAGATCGGGATGCCGATGGCGGCGAAGAACTCGAGCACCTCCAGCGGGCACGGCGCGGCGCCGATCATGTACCACTCGCAGCGTTCGAGGCCGAGCCGGGCCCGGATCTTCGAGTACACCTCACGTTCGGCCCGTTCGCACGCTTCGGCCAGTGCCGGCGCGACCGGCTCGCCGGCCTGCTCGGCCCTCACCTTGTCCAGCCCGAGCTCGATCGCGCCCCTCGTGAAGGCGCGCGTTTGTTCGTCGGGGTGGGCCTCGATGCCGGCTTCGAGTGCAGCCTTGAGCTTCTCCCAAACCCGTGGGACCCCGCCCCAGAAGGTCGGGTGTGAGTCGGCGACGTGCGCGAACACCTGCGTCACCTCGGGGCAGCACGTGATCGTGTGTCCCCACGCCATCTGCCCGTAGTGGCTCAGCCCCCGGTCTGCGATGTGGGCGTGTGGCAGGAACGAGACGACCGAGCCCCCGGGACGGGGATGGCCGACGGCGTCGATCCCGCGACACTCGGCGAGCTCGTTGGCGTGGGTGAGCTGCACCCCCTTCGGCGGGCCGGTCGTGCCCGAGGTGTAGATCAGCGTCAGCAGGTCCTCCGGCTCGACCGCCCGCCAGCTCGCCTCGAAGTCGAAGCCCTCGGGGCTCGCGGCCTCGAGCTCCTCGATCGTGATCGCATCCTCGGGCCGGGCGTCGAGGACGATCAGATGCTCGACGATCTCTGTCTGCGCGATCGCCTCCCGGGCCCGATCCAGAAACGCGGCCTCGACGATCAGCAACCGGTTGCCGGCGTCCGAGAGGAGGTAGGCGATCTGCTCGGCCGAGGAGGTGTTGTAGATCGAGAACGGCGTGGCCCCGAGGTGCATCGCGGCGGCGTCGAACAGGTGGAACTCGGGGCGGTTGGTGAGCATGCACGCGACCGTGTCCCCGCGACGCACGCCGAGGGCATGCAGCCCGCCGGCGAGCCGCCGGACACGTTCGGCGTACTCGCCGAACGTGATCGAGATTCCGTCGCCGATCGTGCGCAGCGCCACCTGGTCCGGCCGCTCCGCCGCGGTCAGCTGAAACGCCTCGCACATCGTCGCGGCGTCGAGCGCCCGCGGGCGAGTCCGCGGTTGCGTTTCGATTGCCCCAGTCACGGCACCAGCACCACCTTTCCGACGTTTCGCCGCTCACCGATGAAGCGGTGCGCGTCTCCCGCTCGCTGGAACGGAAACGACTCCGCGACGACGGGGCGGATCGTGCCGTCGGCCAGCAGCTCGGTCAGCGGGTCACGCCACCGGCCGGCGGACTGGAACTCGTCCCACACCGTCAGCATGTTGAGTCCGATCACGGACTTCGAGTCCGCCATCTGCTTGATCAGGCTGAACCACGGCATGCTGAGCGCGGTCCGTGCGGCGGCGACGATCTTCCGATTCTCGCCCGAGACCATGCCCGAGGCGCCGAAGCACACGAGCCTTCCCCCCGCCCGCAGCAGCTTGTAGCTGCGCCGGAAGCTGGCCCCGCCGATCGCGTCCATCACCACGTCGAGCTTGGGCACGCCCCGCTCCCAGCCGGCGCGGGTGTAGTCGACCGGATGGTCGACGCCGAAGCCACGGATCGCCTCATGCTTGCCGGGGGAGGCGGTGCCCCAGACCTCCGCGCCGGCGCGCTTGGCGATCTGCGTCGCCGCGATCCCGACGCCGCCGGCGGCGGCCTGGATCAGCACCCGCTCGCCGCGCTGCAGGTTGGCGGCGCGCATCAGCGCCTCCCAGGCGGTGGAATAGGCGATCGGCACCGCCGCGCCCTCCTCGAAGCTCATGCCCTCCGGGAGCGGGACGACCCCATCGGCCACGGCGGAGGCTTGCTCGGCGTAGCCGCCGAAACGGGTCGGGCCCACCACTCGCTGTCCGATCTGGAGTCCGGTGTCGACGCCGGCGCCAAGCGCTGCGACCTCGCCGGCCACCTCGTAGCCGATCACGCACGGCGGCTTGGGCGCGTCGGGGTAGAGCCCGAGCCGCGCCATCAGGTCGGCAAAGTTGATCCCCGCCGCACGGACATTGATAACCACCTCGCCAGGCGCCGGCTGCGGCTCCGGCCGCTCCTGGACCTGCAGCGCCTCGGGTGGGCCGTGGCGCGTGATGACGACCGCTCGCACGGCGCAACGCTACCAGCCTGGGGTTGGGCGCCGGTGGCGGTTGTGGTTCCGGGCCGGGCGGTCTTCGTTTGTCCGGGGAGGGGCTGTGGACTCTCGGCCCGCGGGCGCTGCGCGCCCGCAGCCTTGGTTGGCGATCGGCTCGGTAAACGGCGCAGGGAAGGAGGGTGGGTGGGGGCGGTTGCGGGTCGCCAGAGCCCACGTTGACCTGCTCTGCTGCCCAAACCCGCGGCTTTGTGTCGAGAGTGTCACAGTCACGGGAAACCTGCATAACACGACAACACCGGCGCCAGATCCGAGCCCTGTCGTACTAACGCATGCTCTTCATGCATAACACAACAGGCCTCGCCGTTCCGGCCGGGATTGTCGTGCTGTGCAGGTTTTTGGCGGTGCGATGGCGCCCGCTCCCTTCCCTTCCCCAGCGCCGTTTACCGAGCCGGGCGCCGAGCAAGGCCGCCGACGCCTAGAGCGACACGGTCCGCCCCGCCACGAACCCCTCGCCGGCGACGATCTCCTCGACCACTCCTGGCGGCACGGCCGTGTCGGTCGTGATCGCCATCGCCGCCAGCCGCCCCTGCGCGCCGTCGCCGTCGTTCGATTGCCGGCCGACCGCGGCCGAGACGATGTTGACGCCGTGGGCGCCGAAGATCGTTCCCACGCGACCGATCATGCCCGGGACGTCCCGGTAGCGCAGTAGCGTGATGTGGTCCTCGAGCTGGAGGTCGAACCGCTGACCCCACGCCTCGAGCAGGTGCGGCCGGTTGCGGCGGCCGATCAGCGTCCCCGCGACGCGCACGCTGTTCTCGCCGCAGAACACGCTGACCCTGATCAGGTCGGCGTAGTCGCGCACCTGGCTGTGCTTGGTCTCCGCGAGCCCGATCCCGCGCTCCTCCGCGATCGCCGGCGCGTTGACCTCATTGACCTCCTCCTCGGTGTGTCCGCGCAGGGCGCCGAGGAGGACGTAGATCGACAGCAGGCGCGTGTCGTGGTCGGCGATCCGGCCGAGGAACTCGGTGTGGATGCGATCGATCGAGGAACCTCGCGCGAGCTCGATCGCGATCCGGCCAAGCGAGCGGCACAACGGGACGAACGGTCCCAGCACCTCCATGTCCTCGGCCGGGATCGCCGGGACGTTGACGGCGCTGGTGACGACGCCACCGGTGAGCGCCGCGATCACCTGCTCGGCAGCCTGGTAGCCGGCCCGGTCGGTCGCCTCGGCGGTCGACGCGCCGAGGTGCGGCGTCACGATCACGTTCGGGTAGGAGAAGAGAGGGTGGTCGGTGATCGGCTCGGACTGGAACACGTCGAGCGCGGCGCCGGCGACCTTCCCGGAGTCCAGGGCTGCTTTCAGGTCCTCGTCGACGACCAGCGGCCCGCGAGCGACGTTCAGCACCCGGACGCCGTCCTTGCACTTGGCGAGCGCCTCCGCGTCGAGCCAGCCCTCCGTGTCGGGCGTCTTCGGGAGATGCAGCGTGAGGAAGTCCGCGGCAGCGTAGACGGCATCCGAGGACGCGGCCTTCTCCACGCCGAGCTCGCGGTAGCGCTCCGCGCCCACGTACGGATCGAACGCGATCACCCGCATGCCGAAGCCGCGGGCTCGCTGCGCAACGAGCTGGCCGATCCGGCCGAACCCGAGGATCCCGAGCGTCTTCTCGAACAGCTCGACGCCGGAGAACTTCGACCGCTCCCACTTGCCGCTCGTCAGCGACCCGTGCGCCTGCGGGATGTTCCGGGCGAGCGCGAGGAGCAACGCCATCGTGTGCTCGGCGGCGGTGATCACGTTTGATTGGGGCGCGTTGGCGACGACGATCCCGCGCTTGGTCGCGGCCGGCACGTCGACGTTGTCGACGCCGACACCCGCCCGGCCGACGGCGCGCAGGCGGTTGGCCCTGGCGAGCAAGTCGGCGTCGAGCTTCGTCGCCGAGCGGATCAGGATCCCTTCGTAGACGCCGATCCGCTCCGCGAGCTGATCTCGGCTCCAGTCGGTCCCGAGCTCGACGTCGAAGTGCTCCCGGAGCAGGCCGACGCCGGAGTCGCCGATCTTCTCCGCTACCAGGACGCGGGTCATCGGTTCTCCAGCACGTAGTCGATGCACGCGGTCAGGGCCTCGACGTCCGAGGGGTCGGTCGCCGGGAACATCGCGATCCTGAGCTGATTGCGACCGAGCTTGCGATACGGCTCGACGTCGACGATCCCGTTCGCGCGCAGCGTGGCGGCCAGCGCGGCCGCGTCGACCTCCTCGTCGAAGTCGATCGTGCCGACGACGAGCGAGCGTTTGCCCAGGTCCTTGACGAACGGCGTGGCGTGCGGGTGCTCGTCCGCCCACCCGTAGAGGTGGCCCGAGGACGCGGTTGTGCGTTCGACCATCGCCTCGAGGCCGCCGCGCTCGAGCATCCACTCGAGCTGGTCGGAGAGCAGGAAGAGGGTCGCGATCGCGGGGGTGTTGTAGGTCTGGTCCTTCACCGAGTTCTGCAGCGCGGTGCGCAGCGAGAGGAATTCCGGGATCCAGCGGGCGTCCTGCGTCGCGCTCGGCCGGCCGGCGGCGATCTCCTCGATTCGCTCCTGCGCCGACGGGCTGAGCAGCGCCAGCCACAGACCGCCGTCGGAGGCGAAACCCTTCTGCGGCGCGAAGTAGTAGACGTCGGCCTGCGTCGGGTCGAGCGGGAGTCCGCCCGCGGCCGAGGTCGCGTCGATGAGCACCAGGGGGTCCGTGCCCGGGGGTCGGACGACCGGGACCATCACCCCGGTCGAGGTCTCGTTCTGCGCCCACGCCACGACGTCGGCGCCGGGGTCCGTCCGAGGTGCGGGCGCATCGCCGGCCGGCGCCTCGATCACGATCGGCTCGAGCAGGAACGGCGCGCGGCGGGTGCACGCGGCGAACTTGGAAGAGAATTCGCCGTAGCTGAGATGCAGCGGCCGCTCGCGCACGAGGCAGCAGGTCGCGGCGTCCCAGAACGCGGTGGTTCCACCGTTGCCGAGCGCGACCTCGTAGCCCTCGGGGAGCTCGAACAGCTCCCGCAGGCCGGAGCGGATGCGGGCGACGAGGTCCTTCACCGGCCCCTGGCGGTGCGAGGTTCCCATGAGTCGTGCCCCGTCCGTGGCGAGGTGCTGAATCTGCTCGGTGCGGACACGCGACGGACCCGAGCCGAACCGCCCGTCGGCAGGTTTCAGACTCTCGGGGATCTGGACAACGGTCTGGGTCATCGTGTGCTCCTCGAAGTTAGCGATATGGCTGTCCGTACGAGTGAGCGAGGGAGCGTGCGGTGGCGTCGGAGTGACTCGCGCGAAGCGCCGTCACTCCGAGGTCACGCACGCGAACCTACTCCGAGAAGCTTGTGTCAATCCAGTCCATCTGGGCGCGGAGCTCCTTCCCCACGACCTCGACCTGGTGGCGTGACTGCTCCTCGCGCATCCGCTTGAAGTTCTCCTGCCCGGCGCGGTTCTCGGCGATCCACTCACGGGCGAAGTCGCCGGACTGGATGTCGGCGAGGATCTTCTGCATCGCCTCCCGGGTGGCGTCGCTGATCACCCGCGAGCCGCGGGTCATGTCGCCGTACTCGGCCGTGTTCGAGATCGAGTACCGCATCCCGGCGATCCCCTTCTCGTACATCAGGTCGACGATCAGCTTGAGCTCGTGCATGCACTCGAAGTAGGCGAGTCGCGCGTCGTACCCGGCGTCGACGAGCGTCTCGTATCCCGCTCGCACCAGCTCGGTGACGCCGCCGCACAGCACGGCCTGCTCGCCGAACAAGTCGGTCTCCGTCTCGTCCTTGAACGTCGTCTCGATCACGCCGCCGCGGGTCCCGCCTATTCCCTTCGCGTAGGCCAGCGCCAGCGCCAGAGCATTGCCGGTCGCGTCCTGGTCAACGGCGGCGAGGCAGGGGACCCCCGAACCCTCGAGGAACTGCCGGCGGACGAGATGGCCGGGCCCCTTCGGCGCGACGAGCGTCACGTCGACGTCCGGCGGGGGGACGATCTGCTCGTAATGGATGGAGAAGCCGTGGCCGAACATGAGCATGTTGCCGGAGGCGATCCCGTCCTTGACGCCGGACTCCCACACCTGCTGGTGGAGCTCGTCGGGGACGAGCATCATCACCACGTCCCCCTGGCTTGCGGCGTCGGCGGGCTCGACTACGGTCAGGTCGTGATCGCGGGCCTTGGCGACGCTCGATGAGGAGCTGCGCAGCCCGACAATCACGTCGACTCCCGAGTCGCGGAGGTTCAGCGCGTGAGCGTGGCCCTGGGAGCCGTAGCCGATGATCGCGACGGTCTTGCCGTCGAGAAGTGTGAGGTCAGCGTCGTCGTCGTAGAACATAGGCTCGGCAGGCTACATGCCCGCCCGAGCCAACGCCCTCTAGCCGCCGCCGAACTGCTGCTCCAGCGCCATCACGCTGTTGACGTACTGTTGCGTGTCGGAGAACAGGCCGTGCTGCTGGACCGAGGACAGCCCCTGGTAGTAGCCGGCCGCGGCCTCTGCGGTACTGCCGCCCGTCGAGTTCAGCAGCGAGTGCAGGAGCAGTACGCCACCTCGGACGTTGGACGCCGCCGAGGCGGGCGCCAGCGGATCGCTGGGCGTCAGGGTGCGCTGGATCCAGTCCCATGTGCCGGGCAGGATCTGCATCACCCCGCGCGCGTCGGCGGTCGAGACGAGGTCGTTGTTGAAGCCGCTCTCCTGCCATCCGATCGCCTCGGCCAGGGCCGGCGGTACCCCGTTGGCGCTCGCGATCGAGCCGACCTCGGAGGCATTGACCCGCTCCGGGGTCGGGTATGGCGGCGCGGTTGGGTTCCCCTCGGCGACCGGTCCGACGGGCTGGCCGTCGGCCGAGGCCATCGAGGTCGGCGCGCCAGCGCCCGGGAGCGCGATCGTCGAGCCCGCGAGCAGCGTTCCGTTCGGGTCGAGCCCGTTCTCGGCGGCGAGCTGCGAGACGGTCATGCCGGCGCGCGCAGCGAGCTCCGACAGCGTGTCCCCCGGCTGCACGATGTAGCCGCCCGCACTCGAAGCGGCGCTCGAGCTCGATTGGATGCTCACCATTTCGGCCGTCCCCGACGAAGAACCCGACAGCTGAACCGTCGATCCGGCGAGCAGGAGCCCGTCGGGGTCGAGGCCGTTGGCGGCCGCGAGCTGCGCCACGCTGGTTCCGGCTCGCGCGGCGATCGCGGTCAGCGTGTCGCCCGGCTGAACGAGGTACGCCCCGCCCGCAGAGGAGCTCGCGCCGCTGGCCGTGCCCGATTCACCGGAAGAAGAACCCGACAGCTGAAGCGTCGATCCGGCGAGGAGGACGCCGTTGGGATCGAGGCCGTTGTTGGCCGCGAGCTGCGCGACGCTGACGCCCTGCCGAGCGGCGATTTCCGAGAGCGTGTCGCCAGGCTGGACCACGTATCCGCCGGCGCTCGCCAACTCCGGCACGCCGGCGCCCGCGGCCGGCGAGGCAGCCGCCACGTCGGCGGCGCCCGGTGGCGGAATCATCAGCGTCGAGCCGCTGACGAGCTGGGCACCGGATGAAAGGCCGTTGGCAGCCGCGAGCTGCGCGACCGTCAGGCCGTCCGTGGCGGCAATCGACGAGAGCGACTCACCAGCCGCGACGACGTGAGGGAAGTTGGCGGATGCGGCGGCCGGGAACGCCAGGGTCGCGGCGGCCAGAAGCGGGAGGATGATTCGCGTGCGCATAGTCCGCAGTGTCCGACCAAAACCATGTCGCTGAAAAGCCCTGCAACCCAGCTCCCATAACGCAAGATCTCGTTCAGGCGCTCGCGGTCGCGACAAGCGAGCGACCGGGCAGCCGAATCGTGCCGTCGGCGGCCGTGAACTCCGAGGCCAGCTCGCTGATCCTGCGCCTCACCTTGAGCTGCTCGGGTTCGTCGAGCTCGCGGAAGATCCCCGCGAAGATCCCCGAGAGGTCGAGCTGCACTTCGATGTATTGATCGAGGGTCGCCGACTCCCGGGGAAGATCGACGGACTCGACGAGGACGTCGATGAACCCGCCTCCTTCCAGCAGCTCCGCCAGCGCGCCGGGCGCCGCGAGCGCGAACATCCCCGGAGCGTTCGGGTCGGGCGGGTCGGCGTGACCGAGTTCGGCTAGTGCGCGCCCGGGGATCGTCGCCCATGGATTGTCCTTGGCGTCGTCCCACACCGCGAGCGCGATCCGCCCGCCGGAGCGGAGCACGCGCCGCATCTCCTGGACGGCCGCACCCGGATCGAGGATCAGCATCACCCCCCAGCGGCACAGGATCGCGTCGACGGAGGCGGTCGGGAGGTCGATCCACTCGAGCTCGAGCCGCTTGAACTCGACGTTCTCGATCCCCAGCTGCCGCGCGCGCTCGCGTGCGAGCTCGAGCATCGCCTCCGTGGCATCGCTGGAGATCAGGGTCCCGCCCGGCTCGATCAGCTCGGCGGCGAGAAAGCCGGTGTCCCCCGGCCCCGCCGCTAGCTCGAGGACGCGCTCCCCCGGCTGTAGCGCCAGGTGGTCGATCATCCACACGGAGACCGGCATGCCCATGTCGCGCACCCCATCCGCACGCCTGCCCCACCCCTCTGCCGCCCGCTCCCAGCGCGCGAGCATCTCGGCCCGCTCGACGTCCGGATCCTGGGTGCTCACCGGGTCCGCTCCGACAGTCGGCGGGTGATCTCGCCGTAGGCAGCCTCGATCTGAGTGCTCATCCGCTGCTGGAAGATCGCGGTCAGAGCCTCGGTGGCGATCGGGCGAAGTCGCTGGACCGCCGCCTCGAGCTCGGGCCAGCGCTCCGGTGGCATGTCCGCTTGCTGGAACGGCTTCCACACCTCGGCCAGGAAGACGTCGACAAACGACCGCGAGACCGAGTCCAGGTGGCGTTCGATCTCCTCGAGCACCGCCAGCGCACTCCGCAGCGATACCCCCCGAGCGACGACCTCTTCCGCGACCGCCAGCAGCGACGGGCTCGGCACGTCGTACTGGTCCTCGCCGGCCGGGACGATCACGCCGAGCCGCTGGGCTTCGGACAGCACCTCGGGCGCCTCCTCGGCGCTCACGCGGAAACGCCGCGCCAGCTCGCGCAGCGTGATCGTCTCGGCCCGCTCGGTCGGCGACGTCGCGCTGAGCGCGTACTTGAACCGCTGCAACCGCTCCGCCGTGCCCTCGGTGTCCTCCAGCAGGCGCTTGATCCCGCCCAGGTTGAAGCCGTCATTCTGGAGATCCCGGATCAGCCGGAGCTGAGAGAGGTGCTCGGGTCCGTAGTAGCCGATGCGCATCCGCACCTCGGGCGGGGACAGCAGCCCGCGCGCCTGGTGCGCGCGGATGTTGCGCACCGACATCCCCGACTGCGCCGCGAGCTCCTCGATCGTCAGCTGGTTGGGCGACTCCGAGTCATCGAGCGATCTGGCGGTGGACACCCGGGCGATCATACGGTCTAGGCGAGCTCTCTCCGCAGGAGCTTTCCCGACGGAGTCCTCGGCAACGTCTCCGCATACTCGACCGTTTTCGGGACCTTGAACCGCGCGAGATGCGCCGCGCAGTGGGCGCGGAGCTCCTGTGGGTCCGCTCGCACGCCGTCGCGCAGAACGATCCGCGCCACGATCGCCTCCCCCCACTCCGCGTCGGCGCGAGCGAACACTCCGGCATCGGCGACCGCCGGGTGCGACAGCAGAACCGCCTCGACCTCCGCCGGCGCGACATTCTCGCCGCCGCTCACGATCGTGTCGGCCTTGCGGCCGACGATCTCGAGCCGGCTGCGCTCGTCAAAGCGCCCGAGGTCCCCGGTGTCAAGCCATCCGTGATCGTCGGCCGCGGCCGGGGCGACGATCGGCCCGCGGACTTTGATCTCGTGCTCGACGCCGTCGAGCCTGAGATCAACGCCGGGTAGCGGCCAGCCGAACGTGGCGATCTGCGAGCACGCCTCCGTCATCCCGTACGTCGGGGCGACCGGCACGCCCGCGCGCTCGGCGCGCTCCAGCAGCGCCGGCGGGATCGGGCCACCGCCGAGAAGGCCCCACCGAAGCGCCGGCGGATGCTCGAGCCCGGCGTCGAGCAGGCGAGCGAGCATCGTCGGCACGAGCGAGACGAGCGTGATCCGCTGCGCGGGGTCCATCAGCGCGTCCAGCACCGCGCCGGTCTCGAACCGGCCGTGGAGAACGGCGGTCGTGGCGTAGATCGCGCTCCGGATCGGGATCGACAGCCCGCCCACGTGGGTCAGCGGCATCGGGCACAGCCATCGCTCAGCGGGGTCGAGGCCGAGCGCCACAGCGGACCCGAGCGCGCTGGCCTGAAAGTTGCCGTACGTGAGGCCCACCGGTTTCGGCGCTGAGATCGTGCCCGACGTGTGCATCACGGCGGCGGTCGCGTCCGCTTCGCCCGCCGCGATCGGCCACGCCGGCGCCGATCCGTGCAGCGGCTCCGCGACGACGACCTCCGCGCCCGCCAGCCGCTGCGCTCGCTCCGATTCGCTGAGCCGCAGGTCCACCGGCACCGCCGCCGCGCATGCGAGCAGGCAGCCGTGCAGCGCGACCACGAACTCCTCCCCCGGCGCCAGCGCCAGCGCCACGCGGGCCCCTCTGTTCACGCCCAGCCGCTGCAATGCGCCGGCCGCCCCGATCGCCTCGGCCTGGAGCTCGGCGTAGGTCAGGCTGCGCTCCGGGCCCTCGATCGCGACGCGATCAGGGTGCTTGGCGGCGGCCAGGTGAAGCCAGAATCCCACGCCCAAACGGTAGTCTCGACCGGCAGTGTCAGTCACCTGGGAGAAGGCCGCCGACTACTCCGACATCCGTTACGAGCTCTCGACGGGTGCCGATTCGGGGATCGCCAAGATCACGATCGACCGCCCGGAGGTCCGCAATGCGTTCCGCCCGGAGACCATCGTCGAGCTGATCGACGCGTTCACGCGAGCCCGCGAGGATCTCGAGGTCGGCGTGGTGATCCTGACCGGGGAGGGGCCGGATGCCTTCTGCTCCGGTGGTGACCAACGCGTGCGCGGCCAGAGGGGCGGGTACGTGTCCGGCGTCGACCCGGACACGGGTGCCGCGAAAACCGCGGTCGGCCGCTTTCACGTCACCGACCTCCACGTCCAGATCCGGCGCATGCCCAAGCCGGTGGTGGCGATGGTGGCCGGCTACGCGGTCGGAGGCGGTCACGTGCTCCACGTCATCTGCGATCTGACAATCGCCGCCGACAACGCGCGGTTCGGCCAGACCGGCCCCAAGGTCGGGTCATTCGACGGCGGCTTCGGGGCCACCGTCCTCTCGCGCCTGGTCGGACCCAAGAAGGCGAAGGAGATCTGGTTCCTCTGCCGCCAGTACGACGCGCAGGAGGCGCTCCGGATGGGGCTGATCAACGCGGTCGTGCCCCTGGCGGAACTCGAGGCCGAGACCGTCCAGTGGTGTCGCGAGATGCTCGCCCTCTCCCCCTTCGCGCTCCGGATGCTGAAGGCGAGCTTCAACGCCGACGAGGACGGCCTCGCCGGGATCCAGCAGCTCGCCCACGACGCGAACCTCCTCTTCTACATGAGCGAGGAGGCGCAGGAAGGACGCCGCGCCTACATGGAGAAGCGCAAGCCGGATTTCTCGCAGTTCCCCCGGCGCCCCTGAGCCCATGAGCACCGCGCTCAGTGCTCCGAGCGGCGCCCGCATCTGGCTGATGGCCGCCCGGGTGCGGACGCTGCCCGCGGCGATCGCCCCCGTCCTCGTCGGCACCTCGCTCGCCGGCTACCAGCACGTGTTTCATCCGCTGCGATTCCTCGCGGCGCTGATCGGCGCGATCTTCATCCAGGTCGGCACTAACTTGTCCAACGACTACTCCGACGCCCGCCGCGGCGCCGACACCGAGGACCGCCTCGGCCCCGTCCGGGTCACCGCCGGGGGGTTGGTGCCGCCTCGCCAGGTCCTGATCGCGACGTACGTCTCCTTCGGGATCGCGGTACTCGCCGGCATCTATCTGGTTGCGGTCGCCGGCTGGGCGCTGCTGCTGGTCGGCGCGGCCTCGATCGCCGCCGGGGTCCTCTACACCGGCGGCCCTCGGCCGTACGGCTACGAAGGGCTGGGGGAGCTGTTCGTGTTCCTGTTCTTCGGAATCGTCGCCGTCGCCGGCTCCTACTTCGTGCAGGTCACCCATCTCGAGTGGGAGGCGTTCGCGCTCGCCGTGCCCGTCGGGCTCCTCGCGGCGGCGATCCTGGTCGTGAACAACATCCGTGACATCGACACCGACCGCCGGTCGGGCAAGCGCACGCTCGCGGTCAGGCTCGGACGCGCGCGGACCCGCGACATGCACGCCACGATCGTCTACGGGGCCTACATCCTGGCGCCGGTGACATGGCTGTTCGGGCCGCTGCGGCCGTGGCTGCTGTTGTCGTGGCTGACGCTGCCGCTCGCCGCCCAGGTGGTCCGCACCGTTCGCAACCGCACCGACGGCCCATCGCTGAACCAGACGCTGGCGCAGTCGGGAATGCTCCAGCTGGCGTTCTGCATGCTGCTGTCGGCGGGGGTGCTTCTCAGCCGGTGAGGCTGGAGGTTGAGTTGATAAGGGCGCGCTTGCGCGCGCCTGTGGTTTCTGCCCGGGGATCCGTCGGCATTCGCGAGCTCCTACTCGTGACGCTGTCCGCGTCCGACGGCGTTTGCGGTTTCGGAGAGGCCGCGCCACTGGAGTCGTACGACGGAGTTGGCATCGAGGAGGTTGTCGGGGCGCTCTCGGACTGCCGCGAGGCGCTGGCGTCGTCGGACGGCTTTGATCGCGAGGAGCTCCTTGCCGAGTGCCGGCGGATCGCGGCGTTGCCACAGGCCGTCGCCGCCATCGACCTCGCCCTCTGGCATCTCGCCGGTCGCCGCGCCGGCGCACCCGTGTGGCGGCTACTCGGTGCGGCCGGTGGCGAGGTCGAGGTCAACGCCACGATCAGCTCTTCGGACCGCGCCGGCGCGGCCACCGAGGCCGCCGCCGCCCAGGCCGCCGGGTTCCGCTGCGTGAAGGCCAAGGTGGCGATTGGCGACGACGCTGGCCGCCTGGCCGCGATCCGGGCCGCCGCTGGACCCGACATGGAGATCCGGATCGACGCCAACGGCGCCTGGTCGGTGGAGGAGGCGCTGGCGTCGCTGCGGGTGCTGGAGCCGGTCGGGATCGAGCTCTGCGAGGAGCCCGTGGCGGGTCTGGGCGCGATCGCCAGGGTGTCCGCATCGACGCTCGTCCCGATCGCGATCGACGAGACCGCCGGAGCGCCGGGGGCACTCGATCGCCGCCTCTGCGACGCGGTCTGCCTCAAGATCGCGCGCTGCGGCGGGATCTCCGGGGTCATCGAGGCCGCCCAGCGGGCGAGGGCAGTGGGCTATGAGATCTACCTCGCCTCCACCCACGACGGTCCGCTCGGGATCGCCGCGGCCTTGCACGCCGCCGCGCTGATCAGACCCGACCGTCCATCAGGGCTCGCAACGCTCTCGCTCTTCGACCGCCCCGACCCGCTCCCAGCCCGGGCGGGCCGGATCGAGGTGCCCCACGGCCCCGGCCTCGGCGACGGCCTCGACGCCTGGTACGCCAGCGCACCGTCAATACCCTTGGTTTAGGGCAATAGTTGTCCCAAACCTTGGGTTCCTCTCGGGGTCATCGTATGGCCGCGGCTACGACAGCCGGCGATTCGAGATGCACGGCGTGGCCGGCCCCGGCCACGACGACGACCTCCGAGCGCTGAATCGCGCCCGCCATCTGAAACGCGATCGCCGAGAACTTCTCGTCGCGCTCGCCCACGACCAGCGCCACGGGCATCGACAGCTCGCCCAGGCGGTCCCACAGTGGCGGCAGGGCTCCGGTCCCCAGCCCGCGGAGCGCCCGCGCCAGCCCCGCCGGCGTATTCCGCAGCCGGTCCTCCCCCACCCTCGCCGCAACGCTGGCTGGCTGGCCAGCCAGCACGGGAGTCTGGGCCCACCTCGTGGCGAACTCCTCGATGCTCAAGCGCTCGATCTCGTCCGCCAGGCGCTCGTCAGAAGCTCGGCGCGCCTCCCTCTCAACCGGATCGGCGATCCCCGGGCTCGACCCCACCAGCACCAGCCGCTCAACCCTCTCCTTCATGGCCAAACCCACATGTAAAGCAATCCGCCCACCCATCGAGTAGCCAACCAAGGCGAAACGACCCGGCACCAGAGCAGAGATGTCGCCAACGACCGCCTCCAGCGTCACGGGCTCGACCGCCGACGCCGAGCCGTGTCCTCGGATATCCGGCGCGATCGCCTCAAAACCCAGGGCCGCCTCGACCGGCTCCCAACTCGCGCCGGTGTGCGTGAACCCATGGAGAAGGACGACATCCACGCCGCGTCTTATAGCGTGGCGCTGCGCAAGCCATGTCCGCCACCGACACCTATCTGCTGCTGCGCGCGTTCTGCGACGAGCTCGCCCGCTGTGGCGTCGAGCACGCGTGCACGTCGCCCGGTTCCCGATGCACCCCGATCGTGCTGTCGCTCGTCCGCGAGCCGCGGATCCACTGCTGGTCGCACATCGACGAGCGGTCCGCGGGGTTCTTCGCGCTTGGCGCGGCGAAGGCGACCAACAGGCCGACGGCGGTCACCTGCACGTCGGGCACCGCGGCGGCCAACCTGGCGCCGGCGGTGATCGAGGCCCGCGAGTCCCGCGTGCCGATGATCGTGCTCACGGCCGACCGTCCGCCGGAGCTCCGGGACGTGGGCGCCGGACAGGCGATCGATCAGGTCAAGCTGTACGGCGACGCCGTCAAGTGGTTCGTCGAGGTCGGCGTTCACGAGGCCACCGAGGAGCAGCTGCGGTGGATGCGGACCCTGGCTTGCCGCGCGTGCTCGACCGCGCTCGCGGGGCGGCCGGGACCCGTTCACCTGAACTTCCCGCTGCGCGAGCCGCTCGTCCTCGACGGTCCCCTGCCCGCGGACCCCACGGCCCGCGGCGACGGCCACCCGTACGTGATCGTCGAACCGCCGGCGCCCCCGGCGCCGGCGAGCGGTCCCGGGCCGCACCCGTCGGGCCGCCTGCTCATCGTCGCGGGCGCGGGCACCCCGGACCCCGACGGTCTGGCGGGATACGCCGCCCGCCACGGGATTCCCGTACTCGCGGATCCACTGTCCGGCGCCCGACGGGGAAAGGGCGCGATCGCCCACTACGACCTGTTGCTCCGCGACCCGACGTTCGCCGCCGACCACCGCCCCGATTTCATCTTCAGGCTCGGCGATCTGCCGACATCCAAGCCGCTGCGGACGTGGCTCGCGTCGCTTCCCGACGTGCCGCAGATCGCGTTCGACCCGTACGCAACGTGGCAGGACCCCGCCGGCGTTGTCGGAATGCGGCTGCGGAGCGGCCTCCCGCAGCCGGAGCACCTCGACGTCGAGCCAGGCTGGCTGGCCGGTTGGCGTGCCGCCGATGACACGGCCTCAAAGGCGATCGACCACGCGCTCGGGGATGTGCTCTCGGAGCCGCTGGTGGCACGTGCGATGGGCGAAGTCCTCCCGGCCGACGCGATCCTGTTCGCCGCGTCGTCAATGCCGATCCGGGACCTCGAGGAGTTCGCACCGGCCAGCGAAACCGGGCCGACCGTGCTCTCAAACCGCGGCGCCAACGGGATCGATGGCACGGTCTCATCGGCGTTCGGGGTCGCGGCGGCCACGAACAGGCCGGTCGTGCTCCTGACCGGCGACGTGGCGCTCCTCCACGACATCGGCGGACTGCTCGCCGCCCGCCGGCTCGAGCTGAACGTCACGATCGTCGTCCTCAACAACGACGGTGGCGGGATCTTCCACTTCCTCCCCGTCGCCACCCAGACCGACGCGTTCGAGGAGCATGTCGCCACGCCGCACGGCGTCGATTTCGCACTGGTGGCGGCGCTCTACGGACTCGTCTACGAGCGCCCGATCAGCCCCGCCGATCTGAGAGCCGCCGTCGAGATCTCGATCGCCCACCGCGAAGCAACGCTGATCGAGGTGAGAACCGACCGCGAGGAGAACCTCGCTCTTCACCGCCACATCGCCGACGCGGTCAACCGGCCAGGACCGGGAGCATCGCCCCGAGCTTGATCTCGGTCTCGGCGAGCTCGGTGGCCGGATCGGAGTCGCGGACGATTCCGCCGCCGGCGTAGCAGTGAGCGAGCCGCCCGCGCAGCAGCGCGCACCGCAGGGCCACGCAGAACTCTCCGTCGCCCGTCGCGTCGGTCCATCCCACCGGCCCGGCGTACCACCCCCGGTCGAAACCCTCGAGCGCAGGGATCATCGCGATCGCCGACTCGGTCGGCTCGCCGCCGACCGCCGGGGTCGGATGAAGGATGCCGGCGAGCTCGATCGCGTCGATGGGCACCGCGAGCTGGGCGCGGATAGGCGAGGCCAGGTGCTGGATGTTCGCCACCTTCACCACCGACAGCTCGGGCGCGACCGTCACCCACACGGCGTGCGGCTTCAGGGCCCGCGCGATCCGACGGGCCACGATCAGGTTCTCCTCGCGGTTCTTCTCGCTCTGGAGCAGTTGCTCGCCGAGATGGTCGTCGACCGCCGGATCGGCACTGCGCCGCGTCGAGCCGGCCAGCGCGACGGTGCTCGCGCGCTGACCCTCCCGGCGCACGAGCAGCTCCGGACTCGCGGCCACGAACGTGGCATCGCCGCGACCCACCGCGAACACGTAGCACGACGGGAAGGCCTCACGCAGGATCCCGATCACGGCGCCGGCGTCGTGATCGATCGGCGCGTGGACCTCGACCTCGCGCGCCAGGACGACCTTCTCGAGCTCGCCGGCGCGGATCCGCTCCACGGCTCGCGCCACCGCGGCCTCGAAGTGGGCGGGGGGCATCGAGCTGAGCACCTCGTAGGCGCCCGCCGGAGCCGGATCGAGCAGCGGTAGCTCTCGTTCATCGAGCCCCGCGAGCCGCTGCTGAACCCGGAGCTCCAGTCCCTCGACCGTGTCGTCGGGCGCCACGTCGAGGTTCACTGTCAGCGAGGAGCTCCCGGCCATGCGGGCGAACGAGAGCTCCGGCAACACGAGCGACGAGGCCGCGAACCCGCGCCAAGGTGGTGCATCGCCCCCGTCCGGGGCGAACGCGAACCCTCCCACCGCCACGAGTCCCGAACCGGGAGCGCCGTCGATCGGATCCGCCAAAGCACCCGCGGCGAGCTCGCGCCACGCCGCAGCGGTGCCGGCGAAGCGCTCTGCCCCGGTGGCCTCGAGCGCCTTGACCGCGCCGAGCGCGGCGAGCGCCCATCCGCTCCGGTCGGGCTGCTCGAGCGCGAACCACGGCTCGCCCGGGCGGCGCGACGCGGCCACGATCGCGCTCGGGTCGGCCGCTCGCGGCGAGCGCGCGGTAACGCTGACGATGACGGGAGATCCGCTGGCCCGGGAACGGCGGAGCGCCACCTCGATCCGCTCCCGGAGCCGCTGCGCCGCCGGCGCATCCAGCCAGTGTCCGGCGCGGCCGAACGCCGTGACGGTGCTCATGGCCTGACCTCGGCGCACCCGCACGACGTAGTGCAGCCACGGGCCCTCACGCGTCGGACTAGGTCTCGCTCCGACCGCGCGAGATCGCGATCTCGCCGGTGCGTGCCATCTCGATCAGGCCGAACGGCCGGACGAGCCGCTCGAACGCCTCGATCTTGTCGCAGGTGCCCGTCACCTCGACCACGACCGAGCGCTTGCCGACGTCGACGATCTTCGCGCGGAAGATCTCGCACAGCTGCATGACCTCGGCGCGGGCGGGCCCGTCGGCGGAGACCTTGAACATCGCCAGCTCCCTGGCGAGCGTCTCCTCGGGCTCGAGATCGCGGATCTTGAGGACGTTGACGAGCTTGTGCAACTGCTTGGTGACCTGGTCGATCGGATGCACGGCTCCGTCGAGCGTCAGCGTGATCCGCGAGAACGCCTCGTCGTCGGTCGGCCCGACGGCGAGCGTGTCGATGTTGAATCCGCGTCGGGCGAACAGGCCGGCGATTCTGGTCAGGACACCCGGCTTGTTCTCGACCAGGATCGAGAGGATGTGCTTGCGGCCGGTCCGCAAACCGACGGCGGCGTCGAGCTCGTCGAGCGACAGGATTTCTTTGGTGGCCGGCTCTCCCATCGCTCAGCCCACCATGTCGCGCGCTGCCTGGCCCGCGGGGATCATCGGATAGGTGTTCTCCTCCCGCGTGACGCGGATATCGGCGAGCACCGGGCCGTCGGTGGCGATCGCCTCCCGGATGTCACTGACGAGGGTCTGCTTGTCCTCGAAGCGCATGCCGGTGGCGCCGTACGCGTCGGCGAGCTTGACGAAGTCCGGCCACTGCCCGGTGTCGACCTGGCTGTAGCGCTTGTCCCAGAACAGCTCCTGCCACTGGCGGACCATGCCGAGATAGCCGTTGTTCATGATGAACACCTTGATCGCGATCCCCTCCTGGGCGCAGGTCGCGAGCTCCTGCATGTTCATCTGGACGGAGCCGTCGCCGGCGATGCACACGACCGTCTCCTCCGGCTTGCCGACCTTGGCGCCCATCGCCGCCGGCAGGCCGAAGCCCATCGTTCCCAGACCGCCCGAGTTGATCCACCGACGGGGAGCGCTGAAGTTGAAGTACTGGGCGGCCCACATCTGATGCTGGCCGACGTCGCTGGTCACGATCGCCTCGCCGCCCGTCGCCTCGTACAGCGCCTGGATCATGAACTGCGGCTTGATCTCGG
Source organism: uncultured Solirubrobacterales bacterium (assembly GCA_963810015.1). Classification (GTDB taxonomy): domain Bacteria; phylum Actinomycetota; class Thermoleophilia; order Solirubrobacterales; family Solirubrobacteraceae; genus Palsa-465. The sequence goes on along the minus strand of CAWEMC010000013.1, from coordinate 132,951 downwards.
CGTCCTTCGAGTCCTCGTAGCGAAGCGGGTAGCGCTCCTGCCACGAGCGGATCCGCGACCACCACTCCTCGAGCCGCCCGGGGTCGGGCGACAGGGCCCGGTACTCCGCTGTCAGCCGCGGCAGGATGTTCTTGGCGTCGCCGACGATCGGAATGTGCGCGGGCACGTTCTTTGAGATCTCGGCCGGGTCGATGTCGATGTGGATGAACTTCGCCCGCGGCGCGAACTCCGACAGCTTCCCGGTGATCCGGTCGTCGAAGCGCGCGCCGATCGCGCAGATCAGATCCGCCTCGTCCATCGCGTAATTCGCGCTCCGGGTGCCGTGCATTCCCAGCATGCCCAGCCAGTGCTCGTGCGGCGCCGGGAAACCGCCGAGCCCCATGACCGTGCAGGTGACGGGGAAGCGGTCGCAGGTGCCGAGCTCGATCAGCTCGGCCGACGCGTTGGCGCTGACCACGCCACCGCCCGCGTAGATCACGGGCCGGCGCGCGTTCGCGAGCGCCTTCGCGGCGAGCCGGATCTGCTTCTGGTTGCCCTCGGTGGTGGGCTGGTAACCCGGCAGGTGGAGGTCGCTCACCGGCTCATAGGGGATGTCGCCGCGGCTCAGGTCCTGCGGGATGTCGACGACGACGGGACCCGGGCGACCGGTGCGGGCGATGTGGAACGCCTCGTGGATCGAGCGCGGGATCTCCAGCGGATGCTGGATCAGGAAGCTGTGCTTGACGATCGGCATCGTGATCCCGATCGTGTCCGCCTCCTGGAAGCCGTCGGTGCCGAGCAGCTCGGTGCGAACCTGGCCGGTCAGGAACACGACCGGCACCGAGTCCATCATCGCGTCGCAGATTGGCGTCACCAGGTTGGTGGCGCCGGGGCCGCTCGTGCCGAGCGACACGCCGACCTTGCCGGTCGCCTTCGCGTAGCCCTCCGCGGCGTGGCCGCCACCGGCCTCGTGACGGATGAGGATGTGGCGGATGCCCGCGTCGTAGAACGCGTCGTACGTGGGGAGGTTCGCGCCGCCGGGAAGCCCGAATACGACGTCGACACCTTCAGCCTTCAAGCATTCCATCAGGGCGTCGACTGCACGCATACGATTCGCCTCCTTTCGCGGCTCGGATTGTCTCTACGCGCGCGGATTTCGCGCGCGCCAGGGACCGGCGAGTGTACCGCCTCGATTCAGCGAGGCTCGGTGTTGGGGCTCTGCCTCGAGGGCCGACGCGGAGCCGGATGACTCCCGCGCGGGCTGGTCTTGGCGAGGCTGGATGCCGAGCGGCCCGCAGGCGGGAGGCTGTGTATCGCCGGGTCCGGGCCGGGGCTGTGGACTCTCGGCCCCGCCCGCGCTTTCAGCCCTCGCGGCTGTGGCGAGCGGCCGGCTTGGTAAACGGCGCAGGGAAAAAGGGGTGGGTGAGGGCGCCGGCGGGTGCCAAAGCCCGTGGTCGACCCGCTCTTAGGCCAGAACCCGGGGCTTTGTGCCGGGAGTGTCACGGGAAAGCTGCATAGCGCGACAACACCGGCGCCAGGTCCGAGCCCTGTCGTATTACGCATGCTCTTCATGCATAGCTCGACAGGCCTCGCCATTCACGCCGGGATTGTCGTGCTGTGCAGGTTTTTGGACGGGTGCGATGGCGCCCGCTCCCCTTCCTTCCCTGCCGCCGTTTACCGGGCCGAAGTAAGGCCGGCGCTGATGAGAGTCGACTGCCCTACGCCGCCCGCTCGCGCATATCGACCTCGGAGGCGATCGCCACGTCGGGGAACTCGAGCTCCTCGCCGCACCGCATGCAGACCGCGTCGTAGAGCTTCACGACCCGCCCGCAGGTCGGGCACTGGCGCCGGAGTTCCTGGTTCTCCCACCGGTAGAAGATCGCGGTCAGTAGCCCGAGGAAGGGCACCGCGGCCGAGATCAGAAACCACAGGACGAACGAGCTTCCCTTGATGCGCCCGACTATCCCTCCGGCGAGGCCGAAGAAAAGCGCGATTACGACGTAGCCGTTGGCCGCCGAAACCATCGGCGGACGCTCACCAGACGATCGTCTTCAGCGCCCAGAGAACCGCTACCACGGCAGCCACGCCGATGATGATCCAGAAGACGCTCAGGATCAGGCCGATGACCACCTTGACCGCCAGGGCGGCGACGACGACGATCACCAAACCGGCGAGCGCCTTCTTCGCGACCGATGGGGAGCGATTGGGCTGGGTTTCAAGCTCGTTTGACATAGCCACAGCGTAGCGCGCGGGCAGGTCCCGCCCCCACGTTCCCGGGGAACTCAGTCGAAAACGCGCTTGAGGTGCGCGAAGCGCTCAGACTCGTCTGGCGAGCGGGCCTCGAGCCGGAGCCGCGCCAGCCGGTACCGCCGCACGGGCGCGGTCTCGGGTAGCGGGGACGCCGGCCGGGGATCGGCGACGAGCACGAGCCTTGATGATCTGATCGGGCGGGTCATGGCGAGCATGATCGCGCCCGGCCAGGAGGCGCACATTGGCCCTCGGTACAAAGATCTGCGGAGCTGGTGCGCCGAACGGCCCGCAGCGCGTGCGCTCAGCGCTTGCGCGCTTCCTCGACGGCGGCCCTCAAGGCCTCGCGCGCCGGCGGGCGCAGACGCCGGCTCAGCCGCCAGGGAGCCCCCGAGAAGGCGAGGTTGGCCACCGTCGCGAATCCGGTCTCGTCCGCCCGAAGCGCGAGCAGCAGGTGCGCGGTCCGGTCTCCCGACGGCAGGTCCGCGTCCGCCACCTTGACGCAGTAGCAGTTGACGCGGTGGCCCCCCGGCCGGATCAGCACCGCGCCGGCTTCTCCCAGGAGCCAGATCCCGAGGGCGGCTCGCTCGAGCACTAACCCGGTCCGCCCGTGCAGCTCCCGCGCCCGATGGCCGACGAGGTCACCGAGGAGCCCGAGCGCGGTCCGCTCTGCGGAGCCGCTCGCGGGCGGTCGCGGGCGGACGACGTTCGCGCCGCGGGCCGCATACAGCTCCGGGATCGCCCAGGCGTGCGCGAGCAACGCCAGGCCGACCGGGATCGTCACCGGACTGAGGAACCCCAGCGCCACCGCAGCCGCCACGAGCGGGACGGTGTGGGCGAACGCGCTCAGCGTCCACAGCCGGCCGCTCGTGACGAGCCGCTGGTCGCTGACCCGCGGGCGCCAGTAGACGCTCGCGAGCTCGGGAAGCGGATCCGCGACGGCCATCAGCCGCCGGCGATCGGCCGGCGAAGGATCACCACCGGCGCCTCGAGCGGGAGCTCGCGCACCTGCTCGGCGTGACCCTCCCCGTGGGAGACGACGGCGAAGTAGCCCAGTTCGAGCTCGGTGCGAAACCTGGCAACCGCCGCCTCCACGCTGGCCTGATCTTCGGCCGTCCATTCCGCGAGCGTCGTGTGGCCGGTCTGGTCCATCCTGATCAGTCGGGACATCACCTTCCTCCTGATGGGTTCGGACTCCCATCCTACGCCCGAGTATGGGAAGGTTTGCGGCTGCGCCCGCGTCCTTCTCTTCAATTGCTCCACTCCCGTACTAAGTCAGCGTTGGCCGTCGTCGCCGCAGTCTCGCTTCTGGTCCCGCTCAACGCTGTTGCCGATCAGCAGCGCACGCACCACGCGCACCGTGCGAAGGCCGCCAAGTCCAAGCGCGTTCGGGCTCACGCGACCCCTAGCAAGGCGCGGCGCCACCGGGCGCCGGCGAAACGGCACCGGCATCACGCTCGCGTCAAGGCCAACCTCAGCGCCGCTCTCGCTCTGCAGGTAACGCGCGGTCATGGGCGCCGCACCGCCCACCTGGCTGCCGATCCGGGCGACACCATCTCCGACTTCAAGTTCACGCCGGCGACGGTCACGATCCACACCGGCGACACGATCACCTGGACCAACGACGGGCCGAGCGAGCACACGGCGACGGCGAGCAACGGAAGCTTCAACACCGGGCTCCTGAAGAAGGGTCAGAGCGCCTCACACACCTTCACCCAGCCGGGCACGTACGCCTATATCTGCACCATCCACCCGTTCATGCACGGGACGATCGTCGTGCTGGCGAGTACCACGACGACCACGACCACCACGAGCACGACGCCCACCAGCACGACGCCGAGCCCCGGCTCGACCACGCCGACCACGACTCCCTCGGCTCAGAGCAGCGGCGCGACGCTACCGGTGACAGGGTTCGATCTGGACGCGACCTGGATCGCCGGAATTGTGTTTATCGGCGCCGCTATCCTGATCAGGCGCAGGCTGCGGCGATCGTAGGACACGCTCGCCGAGCAGCCGGCGAGGTTCTCCGAGGGGCCGCTCAGCAACCGATTGGGAAGTATTCTTGAGGGCGCGCACGCGGTGTCTTGTAGAGCCCAAGTTACGGCGATTGATCAAGCCGATCCCACTTTCAACCGATAGCCAGGCCTAATGGAGCTCAAGGACATCATCGCCATCGCATGGAAGCGAAAGCTGACGGTGATCATCGTTGCGCTGGCCGCGGTCGTCGTCGCGACCGTGATCGCTTACACGCGCACGAAGGAGTACCAGGCGACCGCGACGCTCGCGATGACGCCGAACGTGCAGAAGGGCCAAGGGTTCGTCGCCTCCGACGACCTTGCCACGCTGCTCTCGACTTACGCCGAGATCGTCGACTCATCGGCCATCCAGGTCACCGCCCAGCAGATCCTCGGGCACCCGCTGAACGCTTCGGTCAGCGCCTCGACCACGGCCGGGACCGGAATCCTCCAGATCTCGGCTACGAGCACGGACCCGAAGGAGGCGGCCGCGGCCGCGACCGCGCTGAGCCAGGCATTCCAGTCGACGATCAAGGGCAACAACCAGCTGCTCGTCGTCCAGGTTGTCGATCCGGCGACTGTTCCCACGACCCCGGTCGCGCCCCGCCCGCCGCTGATCATCGCGGCCGGACTGGCCCTCGGGCTCGGCCTCGGGCTCGCGCTGGCGATCGTGCTCGAGCGGTGGTTCGATCGGGTCGAGACCGTTGAGGACGTCACCGAGGCCACCTCGCTCGCGACGCTCGGGTACCTGCCCCGCAACCGGGCGTTGCGCCACGGCGGCCGCAGCTCGCTGATCTGGGACAACCCGGAGCTGTTCGGATTCCAGGAGGCCGTGCGGGCGCTCCGCACGAACCTGCAGTTCTCGATGAACTCCGACCACGATCTGGTCCAGATCACGAGCCCTTCGGCCGGCGAAGGCAAGTCCACGGTGGCCGCCAACCTCGCGGTGGCGATTGCCGGAGTCGGCCTGCCGACGCTCCTTGTCGACGCCGATTTCCGCGCACCCCGCCAGCACATCATCTTTGATCTTCCAAATGACGAGGGCCTCTCGACGGCGATGGCGGCCGTGAACGAGGGCAAGGCGCTGGTGATCCAGCCCAGCGAGTTCAAGAACCTGTCCGTCCTCACGAGCGGGCCGATCCCGCCGGCACCGACCGAGGTTATGGCCGCCCGCATCGCGCAGACGATGCGCCGGCTGCGGGAGCTCGGCTCGATGGTCGTGATCGATACGCCGCCCGTCCTCCCCGTCAGCGACGCACGGCTCGTGGCGCCGGAGGTCGACAGCGTCTTGATGATCGCCGCGTCCGGGCGCACCAAGTCGGGGACGTTGCGCTCGGCGCTCGACCACCTCGCGATGGCGCAGAGTACCGTCGTCGGCGTCGTCCTGAACCAGGTGCGCGACAGCGGCACCCGGTACGCCGGCTACGGCAGCTACTACAACCGCGCCCACGAGCCGGTCGAGCTGGTCGGGCGCGACTAGCGCCCCCGCCGGATCATGGGATCAGCGCGGGCAACTCGAGCGAGTCCGTTCGCGGTGCTGCTCGGCGCCTTTGCGGGTCTCCTCGCGGCGCTGAACCCTAAGATCGCCGTCGCGCTCATTGGCGCCGCCGCTCTCGCGATCCTCGTGTTCGTCGGAGCCGAGATCCTGCTGCTCGGCGTCGTCGCCGTCGAGCCGTGGTCCGGCGCGCTGGCGTTTCCCACGCACACGGTGACGATCCCGAAGATCCTCGGCGTGCTCGCGGTCCTGTCCTGGGTGCTCGCGGCCTCGACGGGTCGCGCTCCCTTGCGCTTCACCCCCCAGATCGGTTGGGGTTTCGTCTTCCTGCTGGTGATCGTGCTGTCGCTCATGCTCTCTCCGGACCCGGGGGCGGGAGTGGCCAAGACCGTTTCCTACGCGCTCTACGTGACGATCATGGCGCTGGTCGTCCAGAACTTCTCGAGCCGCGCCAAGGTGGAGCGCTGCCTCGCCATCTACGCCGGCTCGGCCGCGATCGCGGCCGTCGCCGGCCTGGTCAGGTTCGCCACCGGTGCCGCCCACCTGGCTTCCGGACCGATCTCCGATCCGAACGAGTTCGCCATGTTCATGGCGGGTGCGATCCCGCTCGCCCTCTATTTCGCCTTCAACGCTCCGCGGCGCCGGTGGCTGTGGCGGATCGCGGTTGTGATGATCGCCGCGGCGACGCTGGCTACGCTCTCGCGCGGGGCCGCCGCAGGCTTCGGCGCCGTGGTGTTGTTTGCGGTCGTCTCACGCCGGATCTCGCTTCCCGGAGTGCTGGCCGCCGCGATCGCCATCGGGACCGTGCTTGCGTTCGCCTTCCTGCTGTTCCAGCCCCTGATCCAGGAGCGGCTGGTGCAGAAATCGATCATCGCCAACAAGAACGTCGCCTCGCGCGAGGTGTTCTGGTCGGCCGCGTGGCACATGTCGCTCGATAATCCCGTCGTGGGCGTGGGCCCGAACCGGTTCGGCGTCGTGAGCGAGCACTACGTGCGCAACGACCCGATCGTGCTCAACAATCCGGCGGTCCACAACAGCTACCTGGAGATCCTCGCCGAGGATGGCCCGTTCGCGCTCGCACTGTTCCTCTGCCTGTATGCGTCGGCCTGGCGCGCCCTTCGGTTCGTGAGGCGCAAGGCCGTCGAACGCAAGGACCTGAGCGGTCGGCACCTTGCGGACGCGCTGATGGCGTCGTTCACATGGACCGCAGTCGCGATGTGCTTCGTCTCCGAGCAACTCTCGATTCCGATCTGGCTGATCGCGGGGCTCGCGGGCTCGCTGGCGCTCGCACTCCGCGAGGCCGAACGCCCGGCGATCCGCCCGGTACGGACGAGCGGACCGCTCGCCCCGCGGGCGCATTTCGCAGACGGGTGAAGGTTCTGATCGTCTCCTCGCTCGAGCGCGGCGGGCCGCTCGAGCAGGCGCTGCTGCTGGCCGCCGGCCTCGTCGAACGCGGCGTGGATGTGCGCGTGACATGCGCGCACAGCTCGGCGGCTCGGTTCAGGGCGACGGGCGCACGGACGGTCCCGCTCTCCCAGCGGCGCGGCTTCGATCTGCCGGCGGCGGTGAAGCTGTGGCGGCGGATGAGGACCGTCGATGTCGTCCACGGCCAGGATCGCCGCAGCGGGCTGTGGACGCGCCTGGCCCCGGGCATGAGTACGGTTGCGCGGATCTATACCGTCCACGGGCTTCCAGATGCGTACATGCCTGCGCCGCTCGGCCGCAGGCCGATCCCGCTGCGCGATCGGATCGCATACGAAGGGGTCGACGCGACGCTGTGCCGACGAGCCGACGCGGTGATCATCCCGTCCGAGACGATGGCGCGGACGTTTTGCGAGGGGCTCGGATTTCCGGCCGCTCGCATTCGGGTCGTGCCGAACGGCGTCGCGTTACCTGAGACGCCCATCGAGCGCGGCAGCGAGGTCGGCACGCTCTCGCTCCTGGAGCCGGTCAAGGACGTGGCGACATTTCTGGCTGCAGCGGCACGCCTGGCTGTAGCCCGCCCGGATCTGCGGTTCGTCGTCTTCGGGGACGGAAGCGAGCGCGGGGCGCTCGAGTGCCGGGCCCGTGAGTTAGCAATCGCCGACCGCGTTGCCTTTCCCGGATATGTCGAGCGCCGCGAGGCACTGAAGAGGCTGGGGATCCTCGTGCTGCCGTCGATCGTCGAGAACGCCCCGCTGGCGTTGCTGGAGGCGATGGCGGCGGGCCTACCGGTCGTGGCTTCCCGCACCGGTGGAATCCCGGAGATCACCGGCGAGGACACGGCGCTGCTGGTGGCGCCTGGGGACTCCGAGGGGTTCGCGAACGCAATCGAGCGCGTGCTCGACGACCCGGCGTCGACCGCGTCGCGGGTGGCGGCAGCCCGGGCACACGTGGCCTCGCGATACACGACGGCCGCGAACGTAGATGCCACGCTCCGGATCTACGATCAGGCGCTGCGAGGGCGGCGAGGACGATGAGAGTCGCGCACGTCAGCGCCGCGATGGACATCGGCGGAGCCGAGCGAATGCTCGTCGACCTTGCCACCTCGCATGCCCGTGCGGGCTACCAGATCGCGATCATGGCGCCGCGGGGAACACTGGACCGCGATTGGGCGACGCTCGGGATCGAGCGATTCCCCTTCGCCCACGCTGACCGCAACCCGATCGATCTGCTTCGTGTCGCGCGTACCGTCCGCTCCAGAGTCAGTTCGTTCCGCCCCGACCTGATCCATGCCCACAACGTCAAGGCCACCGCGTTTGCCGTGCTGAGTGCGCGCACCGCTCCCAGACGCATCCCGGTGCTCGCCACGTTCCACGGGGTTCCTGCGCACCAGATGTGGGCTGCGGCCCGGATTCTGCGACTCGCCGACACGACCGCGGCCGTGTCGGACGCGCTGAAAGCCTCACTGGTGAGCAACGGCCTGCGGCCCGAGCGCGTCGAGGTCGTTTACAACGGCGTGGTGGACGGGCCTCAGCTGAGCAGCTCCGTGCGAGCCGAATACGACCGCGAGCTGGGGCTCAACGGCGCTGTCGTCGCCGCCGTCGGACGGTTGACCGCGCAGAAGGCCCACGACCGATTTCTCAACGCTGCGGCGATCGTTCTCCAAACCCGTCCGTCGACCACGTTCCTGGTCGTTGGAGATGGTCGGCTGCGCAACAACCTCCGCGAACAGGCCGCTTCGCTCGGCATCGGCCACGCGGTCCGGTTCACCGGGCCTCGTACCGACGCCCGCCAGCTGATCGCGCGGGCGGACGTGTTGGTGTTCTCCTCGAACTGGGAGGGGCTGTCGATCGCCGCGCTGGAGGCCCTTGCCGCAGGCACCCCGGTCGTGTCGACCGACGTCGCGGGCATGCGCGAGCTGCTCGGGTCGGGGGCCGGGACGATCGTCCCGAGCTGGGAGCCCAGCGAGCTGGCAGCCGCCGTGGTGCGGTTGCTCGACGATGACGCCCTGCGTCTACAGATGGCCGACGCGGGCCGTCGGCTCGCCGCCGACCGCTTCTCGATCGGCGTGATGGAGGACCGCTACGCGGAGCTCTACGCGCGCCTAGCCCGCTGACGGCGGCCGTGACGACGGTGGTGATGGTGTCGGTGGCCGTGGTGGCGCCGGTGTCTGCGATCACGACGCAGGCGTCCGTGGCGGATGCGGCCTGACGCCAGTCCGGATGCGGTCCCGCCGGCGCGGGCGATGCCCGCGGCGGCCGGTGAATTCGAGCGGACGAGCACGAGCCCCGAGTGCGGCGCGAGCGTGTCCTTCGTGGCGTTGCCGAGTCCCGACCCGCTGTAGGCCGCTCCGAAGGACACAGTCACCCGGCTCGTGGTCGGGTTCACCACGACCAGACCGCTCTGGAATTTCCGCTCGTACACGCCGCTGGACTCCTCGGTGTACGCGCCCGCGGGTGATCCGAGCTGGTAGCCGTACTCCGAGAACCAGGGCTCGCCCGAGTAATTCCCCGTCATCGCGAATTCCGCTTTGCCGGCGCCAGCGAGCAGCTCGGTCGCGTATCCGTACACGGCGGCGCGCGCGTCGTGGATGCTCGAGTGAGTGATCCCGATGAACAGCTTGCCGGCCCGCTCGGTGTCCCTCAGCTCCTTCAGCTGGACAGTCCACATCCCCGGCCCCGCGTACCCAGAGCCGGACTGATCGCCCCACTTGACGAACTCCTCATCCATCGCTCCGCTGAGATATTTGAGCCACGGATCGACCACCGACGGATACGACGACCACGATCCTAGGTTTGCGATCGCGAGCTTGCCAGCGGCCCGCAGCCGTGGGGCCACATTCTCGACGAAGCTCCTCATGGCGGTGGCGTACCTGGCGTCGGAGGGGTACTCGGCCACGCACGAAACGCAGTAGTGGTACTGAATCGTAGGGTTTACATCGTCGAGGAGCACGCCGTCCCAGGGCGCGGACCGAAGCTCCGCCAGCACGTTGGACGCCCAGGCCTGCTGGTACGCGCTCGAGCCGACGTCAGTGGCCCACAGCCACGAGTATCCGTGGAACGTGAATGGTGATCCGCTCGTGTTCCGGAGCAACCAATCGTTGGAGGCCGCCTGCGCGTACGAGACGCCCGAGGAATACTCGCCGTCGCCCGAGAACGACGAGGACGCGGCGGACACGTTCTTGTACATCAGCACCTTGACGCTCGGGTTCGCTGCCTTGAGCGCGTACAGCTGATTCAGGTCCCAGGACGGCAGAACCACCACCTGTTCGTGATCGGCCGTCCAGGAATAGCTGGGGAAGCTCGCGTCGGAGTCGATCGCGACTCGAACGTGTCCGACAACCGCCGCCGCCTGGGCGATTCCGGGGGCGAGAGCGACTCCGAACGTGAGTGCGCCCGCGGCAACGAGCAGCGCGATGATTCGACGCATGCATTGGCTCCTTTTGGCAGCTGGGCTGTCTTCCAGAAGACCCCTGGCTTTGCGACCCCGCCTCGCGGTGGGTGTGCCTTTGTCGAGGCGCCGGCGGCGGCCTCTTCGCTTGATTAGTTCGCCTCGCCTCGTATCGAAGATCCCTGTCCGGGACTTCTCGCCTGCACTGCCGATTCGACAATCGTTCGGTGCTCGAGGGGCAGCTCGGCCCTTGATCCAAGCCGTCGCACCCTCGGCGCTGGACGGCCGTACACGCTGACCTACCCGAGCGGTCCGCTACGGGGGGCGGCGAGATTGCGCAGGCTCGGGTAGGTAATGGCCGCCTGAAACCTGCAGCAGGAACCCGACTGATCGTCTAGCGACGGACGGCTACCAGGCGAACAGTCTTTAGCGGCGCCGCGACCACCGGGCTTTGCAGCAGCTTCTTCCTGAGAGCTACGGGAAGCGCGAGCAACAGTCTCTCGGCGAGCGTGAGGAACACGACCGGGAACACGATTACGCGCCGGCGGACCGAGACGAACGCCCGAATCCGCTTGAAGCCGGCTTCCTTGAGCAGGCGCGTCAGCTCACCGTTGGTGTACTCGCGGAGGTGAAACCCCGTCGGGGTCGTCGAGAATAGCCTGGAGATGTCCCACGGGCCGGTGAGCCCGTTCGGCGTGATCACGATGTAGCGCCCGCCCGGGGCGAGCGCGGTGGCAATCTCGGCGAGCTGTGCGCGGGCGTCGCCGGGATGCAGGTGCTCCATCAGCTGATTGCTGTACGCCAGCGTGGTGCTCGCCGGCGCAATCGGAATGCGGACGCCATCGATCACGTGCACATGGAGGTTCGGCGGGTTGTCGCTCGAGCGGGTGATCTCCTCGGAGACGTCGACCGCGTGCACCGCCCTCGACCGCCGGGCGAGCTGCTGGGACAGCAGGCAATCGCCGGCGCCGATCTCGAGGATCGTGTCGCCGTGATCGATGAAGCGCCCGAGCACCTGGAGCTCTCGGGCGAGGTTGTGCTGACGCAGGCCCGAGGACTGCGAGGCGAGCTGCGGGTGGTCCGGCACGCGCCGGAACAGCTCGTCGTAGACCTGGCCATAGACCGACGCCCGGTCGGCCGCCGGAGCCTCCTTGAGCCGGTGAGCCAGGTCGCGCTCGATCTCGTAGTGGGCGCGGAGCCGCGCTCCGCTGCGAGGGTCCCCCGTCCATGACCGCGCCTCTGCCTCGATGTCGGCGTCGGATCGCGCCAGCTCCGCCACGGTGGCCGCAGGCTAGCAGCGCAGGTCGTGTCCCACCGTGCGGCGACTTTCGGCGCGGTCGGGACATTGCTCGTCGACATCGACGCCGCGGTGCCGTCGCGGCGATCCTGCACTACCCGCTATGAACACACGGGCCAAGCCCGAGCGCGCCGCCTATCATCCTTGCCCCGATGCGGCGCGTCCTCTGTCCGCCCCCACGGCATGGAGTCGTCTCGCTCGATCGCCCTCCGAGCTTCTCGGTGATCGTCGCCGCCTACCAGGCGGCCGCGTTCATCGGTGACGCGCTCGACTCCGCTCTGCACCAGACCGTGCCGCCGCTGGAGGTCGTGGTCTGCGACGACGGTTCGACCGACGACGTGGAGTCGGCGCTGGTGCCCTACCGCGAGCGTGTCGTCCTGCTCAGTCAGGAGAACCGGGGCGAGTCGGGCGCGAAGAACGCCGCCGCCCGCGCGTCGGCAGGCGATTTCGTCGTGATCCTCGACGCCGATGATGTGTTCCTGCCCGAGCGACTCGAGGCGATGAGTGCCCTCGCCACCGACCGTCCTGACCTCGACGTGCTCACCACCGACGCGTACCTCGAACTCGATGGCCGGGTCGTCCGCCGCTGCTACGAGCAGGACTTCCGGTTCGAGACCGGCGATCAGCGCGTCGCGATCCTGACCCGCAACTTCGTGTTCGGGCTCGCTGCGGTCCGACGGACCGCGCTGCTCGCCGTGGGCGGGTTCGACGAGACCATCCGCTACACGGCCGACTGGGATCTGTGGGTGCGGATGGTGCTCACCGGCTCGAGGATCGGGTGCGTCGATGCGCCGCTCGCCCGCTACCGCCTACGCGCCGGGAGCCTGTCCGCGCAGCGGGCCCACCTCATAGAGGGCCGGCTGCAGACGCTCGCGAAGGCGGCCGGACGTGACGATCTCAGCCCCGAGGAGCGCCGCGTGGTGCAACGGTCGGTCAAGGAGAACCGCCGCCGGCTGCCGCTGGCGCAAGCGCGCGCGGCCATCCTCGAAGGCCGTCCGGACGCGCGTCGGTTGACCCTCCAGCTCGCGCGCAGCGATCAACACGGAGGCGTCACTCGCATCAAGGCGGCGCTGTCGGCGCTCTCGCCCCGGCTGGCTCGGCGGCTGCTCGCCCGACGCGAGGTGGAGACCACGGGCGGGATCACGTACCGCCCGACCGGATGAGCGATCCGGAGAAGACTCGGGTGGCGTTCGTGCTCGACAGCCACGAGCACGGCGGCGCGGAGTCGTATGTGGCGGAGCTCACGCGGTCGCTGCCCGACCGCTACGCGATCGAACTCGTGGCCAACCCGCCGGTGCCCGACGTGCTGTTGACGGCGGTCTATGACCGCGGTGGCCGCGTGCTCGCCACCCGGCCGGTCGCGAGCAAGACGGACGTACGGGGGCTTGCCACTTTGGCGGGCGCCGTCCGTGCGGCGCGGCCCGATGTCGTGCACGTCAACCTCAACTCGGTCACAAACAACCGGCACGCGGTTGCGATCGCGTCGCTGACCCGCCCCACCGTGGCGACGCTGCACATCGGGACGGAGATCTCGGGCGCGGTCCAGCGACGGCTGCTGCCACTCGCGTTCGCGCGGCTGGCACGGGCCATCGCCGTCTCCCGCGAGATCGCGGCGCAGCTCCACGACGACCTCGGGATCCCCGGCGCGAAGATCGCGCTGATCCCGAACGGAGTCCCCGAGGCGCCCGCCGTCCGGATCCGGCCGCACCCCTCGACCCTGCGGGTCGGCGGCCTGGGTCGGCTGACCCCTCAGAAAGGGTTCGACGTCCTGATCGAGGCGGTTGGCGCGCTCCGCGACGAGGGCGTGGCGGCCGAGGCGGTGATTGCCGGCGACGGACCGGAACGCCCGGCTCTGGAGCGGCTCGCCGCCGATCTACCGGTCGCGTTCCCCGGGTGGGTGTCGGACAGCGGAGCGTTCCTGGCCGGCCTCGACGTGTTCTGTCTCCCCTCGCGGTGGGAAGGGCTGCCGTTCGCTCTGCTCGAGGCGATGATGCGAGGACTCCCCTGCGTGTGCACGCCCGTCGGCGACATCGCCGGCGCCGTCGCGGACGCCTGCGTGCTCGTCGAGCCGAACGACCCGGTCGCGCTCACGCGTGCGCTCGCGGAGCTCTCGCGTGACAGCGCCCGCCGGCGCGCGCTCGGCGGGGCCGCGCGGGAACGCGCGCGGGCAAACCATTCGGTGGAGCGGATGGCCGCGGCGACGGCCGCGGTGTACGACGAGGTCGTGCGGCGTCGATGAACCTCCGCCGTCTCGACGTCCGCATGGCGCTGCCGGATCCGCCGCGCCGCGCGACGGTGCTGGGGGAGCTTCCGCAGTGGCGGGACGGGTTGCCGACGGTCGGCCTCGAGCTTCGCGATCCCACCGCCAGCGTCGATTTGGTGGTCGCTCCGGCCCGGATGGCCCGTGAGGCAATCGCCACCAGGGCACCGATGCTGATCCTCGAGGGCCGGGGTTCTCGGGCCGCGCTCAGGGGCGCCGGCCTGAGGGTCAGGCGATTTCTCCCGATCGGTGCCGCCGAGGCTCCGGATCTGCTCCTGTCGCTCGAGGCGTCGCGCGCCACCGGTTACGCGCTCGGGCGGCTGCGCGCGCCGGAGGGTCTCGCCAAGCGTGCTCGCAATGCCGGGGTGCGGGCCGCGATCGCGGTGCACGCATTCCCCGACCTCGACCGCGTCCAGACCGTCGTCCTCAGGACACCCGCCCCGCCATTCCTGCTCGCGCGGGCGACCTCGTTCGGCGTCGATCCCCGGGCATCCTGGTTTCAGACGATGGGGGGAGGCGACGAGCTCGCCCGTGGCGTCTTTCACCTGTTCGCGCCGGGCGCGACCGAGCCCCAGTGGGTCATCAAGTTCGCGCGCGTTCCCGGGTACGACGCGCCGTTCGAGGCGGACTCTCGCGGCCTCGAGCTCGTCGCCCACGCTGGCGGCCCCGCGGCCGCGCACGCGCCCAGACTGCTCGGCCGGTTCGCCGTCGGAGGCTTCGAGGCGTCCGCCGAGACGGCGATCGTGGGCGAGCCGCTGTCGCGCAGGCTTGTCGCCGGCACTCCTTTGGCGAACCGTCTGGCGCTGGTCGAGCGGATCGCCGGCTGGACCGTGGACGTCGCGCGCGCGACCGCCGCCTCACCGGCGGCACTCCAACCGGAGCTCGACCGCCTGGAGCGCGATGTGCTGCCGCGCTGGACGGGGCGCGGGGCTCCGGACGATCTGGTGCGGTGCCTCCCGCCACTGCGCGGCGTCCTCGCGCATAACGATCTGGGGAGCTGGAACGTGATCGTCGGTCGCGACACGTTCGGCGTGGTCGACTGGGAGTCCGCGCGCGCACCGGCCCTGGCGATGTGGGACGCGCTCTACTTCCTCGTCGACGCGCTCACACTTCTCGCCGGCGCCCGGACCCCGACCGAACGCGTCGAGGGCTCGCTGGGGCTGCTTCGGGGCGACGCTCCTCTCTCCCCTGTCCTGTTTCGCTGGCTGATGGAGTTGGCCCGCGCGACTGCGATGCCGCCGGACGCCGTCGGCCCGGTGAGCACGCTCTGCTGGCTTCACCATGGCCTGTCGCATCGCGATCGATGGTCCAGAGTCGAGTGGGCAGGCGGCGAGGGGAGCTTCGTTCCCCCCGCCGAGCAGATCGCGCCGAGCTGGCTGCGGGATCCCGCGCTCGGGGCCGACTGGCCCGCGTGGCGGGCCTACGTAGCGGCCAACGGTTAGCTTGCTGCCATGCCTGAACAGCCCATCGCCGTGGTCGTGTGCCCGGTCGTCCCATACCCGCCCCATACCGGCGCGCAGAAGCGCACGCTGCGGCTGCTGGAGGCAATCGCCGCCGCGGGAGCGAGACCCCATATCCTGACCGCCGATCCGCGGGCAACGGTCGCACAGCAGGCCAGCATCGAGGCGCGCGGCTGGGCGATTGACGTCGTCGATGAGCGCCCTCCTACCAGCAGTGAGCGGGCCCGTCAGCACATGGCACGCCTGCCGAGCCCGTACCTGCGCGTCCTCGCAAGCCGCCTGCGGGAGCTCCTCCATGAGCGGCCCGCCTTCATCCAGCTCGAGCACGGCTGGAGCGCGTACTACCTGCGCGAGCTTCCCGGCGTTCGCTCGCTGTGGTCGCTGCACAACCTCGACTCGGAGATGCTCCGCTCGTCCGCGGCGGCGGCGCCGGCGCGCGCCCGCGCGCGGGCCGCGGTTCGCTGGCGGGCGATGCGGACGACGGAGCGGTGGGCGGCGACCCGGGCGAGCACGGTCGTGTGCGTCACCGAGCAGGAGCGCTCGGCGCTCGCCGGACTCGGCGCCAGGACGATGCTGGTCCCCAACGGCGTTGACGCCGATCTCTTCGAGCTGCCCGAGTCGCTACCTCCGGGTGAGGACGTCCTGTTCTTCGGCCAGCTTCGCTACGAGCCCAATCGCCGGGGCATCCTGCGATTCCTGGCCGAGGGGTGGCAGGCCGTCGTCGAGGCGCGGCCGGGCGCCTCGCTGAGGATCGTCGGCGAGGGCGCTGACGACGAGTTGCGCCGGATCGTGAACGCGACGCCGGGCGCCGAGCTCGTCGGCCTCGTGCCCGAGATCGCGCCGGAGCTCGCGCGCGCCGCCATCGTCGTCGTTCCCGTCTGGGAAGGGGCGGGCACGCGGCTGAAGGCTCTCGAGGCGATGGCCGCGGCGCGCCCCGTCGTCGGGACCTCCCTGGGCGTGAGCGGGGTCGGCTTCGTCGACGGACGACACGGGGTGATCGCGGACGATCCCGGCGCGCTCGCCCGCTCGACGATCGGCTTGCTCTCGGCGCCGGAGCAGCGGGCGGGCCTGGGGCGTGGTGGCCGCGAGCTCGCGACGAGGTTCGCGTGGGAGACCGTGCTCTCTCCACTGGCCGAGCTCTACCGCAACTGGGTCGCCGCTGCCGAGCGCGATTACGACCCGGCGCCACGCGAATGAGCGCGCGAAGTTCGCTCCGGGACCTGCTGGTCCGCCAGATCAGGGAGGTGCCGCCGGCGCGGACGCTCCGCTTCCAGCTTGCCAGCGAGGCTTTGGAGCGGTTCGGTGGCGCCCGTCCGCTGCGGGTCCTCGATGCGGGGTGCGGAGAGGGCCTGCTGACGCTCGCGCTGGCCCGACGCCATCCACGCTGGTCGGTGGTCGGAGTCGATCTGAGCGTCGACACGTTGCGCGCGGCCGGGGCTGAGGCGCGTCGGATCGGCCTTAAGAACGTCACCTTCGAGCACGCGGACATTACGGCCGATCTCGGTCTCGAGGCGTACGACGCGGTCGTCGCGATGGAGTGCCTGGAAGAGATTGCCGACGACCGCGCGGCGATGGCGGCGATGGCCGGGGCCCTGCGTCGCGGCGGCCTACTGCTGGCCGACGTCCCCGAGCGCGACTGGGCGCCGGTGCTTCCCGGGAGCGAACGGACCTGGCGCCACGAGGTCCGTCACGGCTACAGCGCCGAGGCGATCACCGACCTGATCGAGGCGACGGGCCTGACCGTGACCACCGTGCGCGCGACGACTCGCGGCACGGTCAGGGTCGCTCAGGAGCTTCGCGATCGGATCCGCCGCCGCAGCCTCCGCGCGCAGGCGCTGGCGTACCCGATGATCGTCGCCGCGGTGCCGCTCGAGCGATGGGGCCTCACCTGGGGCCGCGCGCGGGCGCTGTTCGTCGTAGCCCGGCGATGAGCCCGGGCGCCAGGGCGCGCGCGGTGCGCGCCAGCTCGCCCACGGTGTCGGCCGGGGCGAGCCGGAGGGCATCCCCGATCGCCAGCGCGTACTCGCGCCAGTGCTCGCCGCGGCGCTGGTAGCTCTTGGCCTCGATTCTGCGCAGGCGGGCCCGGCTGCGTCGCTCCAATGACGTCCCACGGTGCTCCGGATGGCGCTCGAAGTAACGGCTCAACACCATCCGTTCGCCAAGCAGGCTCGCGTTGATGTCCCAGCTCGCGCCGCCCGAGTGGCGGCGGTAGCGGGTGACGACGGCCTCATCCCCGCGGACGCGGGCATGCTCGAATGCCCGCAGGCTGTAATCCCAGTCCTGGCAGAACCTCAACGCCGGATCCGCGTCGCCGGTGGCGGCAACGACCGCGCGCGGGAACAGCATCGAGAACAGCCTCACGTCGAACTTGTCGAGCAGACACGCGATCTCCACCGAGCCGTCGAGGCGGCTGCTCATCAGCCCGGTGGGGTTGAGCTCCTCGTCGCACACCAGCGTCGCGCCGTAGCCGATCACGTCGTGCTCGCCCGCGATCAAGCCCAACAGGTGCGCGGTGCCGTGAGGCTCGAACACGTCGTCGCAATCCACGAAGCGGATGTAGTCCCCGCGGGCCGCGCGCACGCCCGCGTTGCGCGCTCGCGACTGGCCGCCGTGATCGACCCGCAGGACCCGCAGGCGGGGGTCGTCGATGTGCGCGAGGGCGTTCCCCACCGGCTCGGGTGAGCCGTCGTCGACGACGATCAGTTCCGCTCGGCAACCTCGCTGATCGAGCGCGCTGTACACGGCCTCCAGCAGCCATTCCCGCCGAGGACTGAAGGCGGGCATGACGAGCGTGACGAGGGCGTCGTCCGGGGCGGTCGACGCGAGCACGGCGTTCCGCGGGCGAGCGGTGCCGCGGCGAAGCCGGGCGATCCGGCGTTTCTCCCACACGGCGGGCACGGCCTGACCGCTCAGCGCCTTCCACGCGAACGCGAACCGACCGTCGTAGCCGTACACGCTGACGCGCTTGAGGCAGTACGGGTCGGTGCCGGCGCCGTTGGCTCCCTTCTCCGTCGTATATGCCGCGGCGAGCTCCGAGTCGATCGCAGCCTCGCGCACGCGCTCGTCGTGCCGGCCGTTCGGGTAGGCGAGAATCGGCAGGGAGTCCGGCAAGCACTCGCGCAGGTCGCCCAGGGACCCGGCGATCTCTTCTGTGAGGCGTTCGCGATCCAGCCCCACGAGTGCGTGATGTACGCGCGCGTGCGGCCCGATCGCCACCCCGGCCCGTCTGAGCACCCCGAGCTCATCCCATCCGACCACCGGCTCTCCGGCAAGCCAGTGGGCGCTCCCGCCGACCTCCCGCGTCGGGACGAACAGCTGTGGCCGCCGCGCCGCTTGCTCACGCAGGGGACCGACGCAGTCGCGCGTCCCGTCGTCGACGGTCACGACCACCGCGCGCCGCGGGAGAGTCGGCTCCGCGCCCCCGTGAAAGCGCAGCTGCCGATCCGCGCTGAGCGTCTCGATCCGAAGGCCGCCGAGCAGGCGCATATGGGCCGCAAACCGCTCTGGGGCGATGTCGAGCCGCTCCTGGCCCGGTCGGTGCTCTCCGGCCATGCGGTGGTAGACCAGCGCCACGTACGAGCTGGCCGTGAGCCGGCTCCATTCGGTCTCCGCGGCGACGCTCTGCACCCCTGCCCAGAACGCCCCGTCGAGAAGCCACCGGAGTGCCCGTCCCTGCCGTGCGAGCAGCCGAACGCCCGGCGCCCGCGAGGCAAAGCGCCGTCCGAGCGGGCGCAGAGCGCGGGCGGAGATCTGGGCGTCGAACCACGTGCCGACGTGAAGCTCGGTCAGCAACGATGGATCGGCGCGGACGATTTCGACCGAGGAACGTCCGAGCTCGCTGCAGCGACGCAGCAACTCGACCACGTCGCCGACGAGCTCGGGCTCACCCCACCGCAGTGGGGCTCCGGCCCGCCGCAACCGCACCGCCATCGCCTCGGCGCGGGCGGGTCCATCCGGAAGTCCCTCGCTCACTGTGGCGAGCAGGTCCGGAGGTGCGCTCACGCCGACGACGTAACGAGGAAACGCGCCGATGAGAGGAGCGCCTCCCCGGTACGCATACGAGTCCCCGACCCCCAGCGCCCGTCCGAGCGCGCTGTTCGGCGACGCGCCGAGGGCGTGCAGCGTGGCGTGCTGCCGCTCAGACGCCAATGCTGACGTACCTCAACTCGACCGCCGACGGCGCCCGTCCCCATGTACGAGACGGCTCGGGTCGCCGAGCAGAAGGATCGCGGCGAAGCCGAGCAGCGTGTAGGTGCCGCGGACCTCTAGCCGGTGGAGGTTGAATGAGTCGGTCGCCGGCCGGTTGCGCCCCGCCTCGACACCGCACGCGCTCCAGAATCCGGCTCGCTCGACGGCGTGCCTCACGCTCTCGTTCACCGCCCCAAACGGGTAGGCGAGGCTTCGGATCGGGACCCCGAGAGCGTGTTGGAGCTCCTCCCTGGAGCCGCGCACCTCTCCGTCCACCGCGGCAACCTCGAGCGCCGTCAGGTCAGGATGGGTTCGGGTGTGGGCGCCGAATCGAATCCTGCCTCCGAGCATGCCACGAGCCCGTTCAATGTCGAGCACCGGCCGCCCGATCAGTGGCGGCTCGGCCGCGCCCGCATTGCTGCCGTCGGCTGAACTGATCAGAAATGCGGTCGCCGGGAACCCGAACCGCTCGAGGATGGGGCGCGCCACCGTGTCGTTGTCGACGTAGCCATCGTCGATGGTGATCACGATCGATCGCGGCGGCGGGAAGCGATGCGAGCGACGGTGGTCGACGTACTCATCGAGGCTGATCACGTTGTACCCGCACCGCCGCAGCACGGCCATCTGGCGCGCGAACCGGCGCGCCGGGACGACATAGCGACTCGGCCGCTCACCGTCGGGGCCGAACGCGTGGTACTCGAGGATCGGCAGGCCGCGCTTCAAGCTGCGCCAGAGATGGCGGTCGGACGCGGCCCTCACCCCCCGCCAGTACGCGTAGTCCCACACGAACCGAAACGCGGCCCGGGCCCACCGCTCGCGCGGCAGTGCAATGCCAACCCGCGCCAGCAGCCTCGGTGGAATGCCGAGCGCGAGTGCCGCGTGACGCAGCACGACCCAACGTCCCGTCCGGGCGTCGTGTCCCCCGATCTCCATCTTCTCGATCATCGCCGGATGACGGCGGTAGAGATCGATGGCGATCCGTCCGCGCAGCTCGACCTCGGCCACGAGTCCTCGCCAGTCTTGCGTGCGGTGCTCGGTGACGGCGGCGTCGGGCTCGAACTGGAACCGAGCGCCGGCGCGATCGAGGCGATACGCGAACTCGAAGTCGTTCTCCCGAACGAGGTCCGTGGCAAAGCCGCCGACCTCCCGGAATGTGGCGCGCGCCACCGAGCAGTTCCCTCCATAACAGTCGAGGTACGTCGGCTGACGTAATGCGAGCCGCTCGCTGTGCGTTCGCCACTGCTCGGCCAGGATCCGCGCGAAGCGGTCCGCGGCTGGCTGGAGGCGAGGGAAGATCGGTCCGATGGCGACGACGCCGTCGCCGTCGCGATGGGCGCGAGCGTGCGCGGCCGCGAGCGTGGGCGCGGCTTCCACGTCGTCGTCGATGAACAGCAGGACGCGACCTTGGGCGCGCGCAGCGCCCGCGTTGCGGGCGGCGGAGGTACCGGATTGCGGCTGGACAACGACCGAGAGCCGAAACGGCGGGTCCAGCTCGGCGAGCATCTCCTCCGTCCCGTCGGTCGAGCCGTCGACGACGACCACGACGTCGAACACTTCGGGCGGCTCGGTCTGCCGGGCGAGGGAGTCCAGGCACACGCGCAACCGCTCGCGGCGGTTGTGTGTCGCGACGATTACGCTCACCTCTGGGCTCATCCGCTGCGAAGCGTATAGCTGGCTTCTCAGGTCCCCGGGAGCCCTCGTCGGGTACGCGTCGACCTCTCGGTCCGGTCAAGCCGGCGCGCCGCCGCGCCGGGCGCAACCGCGGCAGCGAGCGCCTTGATCCGCACCGTCGGCGCCATTCCCGGCTCCACCGTGACCTCGAGGCTCCGCCGGCGGGCGTCGGGTGCTCGCTCGCGCAGCGCTTGCTCGGCCTCCGCCAGCAGCGCGCGTCGCCGCCGCCGCGGGAGAAAGCGCTCGAGCGCACGACGCTCATCCAGTGTCAGGTCGAGCTGCGCGGCGCGCTCGAGCATCCTCACCCGGTCGCGCAGTGCGGCTACCCGGTTATCGGTGAGGCTGCCCTTGCCTTTAAT
This sequence comes from uncultured Solirubrobacterales bacterium, assembly GCA_963810015.1. Lineage (GTDB taxonomy): Bacteria > Actinomycetota > Thermoleophilia > Solirubrobacterales > Solirubrobacteraceae > Palsa-465. The sequence goes on along the minus strand of CAWEMC010000013.1, from coordinate 111,168 downwards.
GCGGTAGCGCAGCAAAGGCTCCTGGACGAGCCCCGCGGCGGAACCCGCATGAAGCATGCGCAGCCAGCAGTCCCAGTCGTGGGCGATCGGTAGCGACTCCGCCAACCCGCCCACGGTGAGGAGCGCGTCTCGCCTGACCGCCGGCCACGCGACGAAGCACCGCTCGAAGATCGCGACGCTCTGCTCGGCCTCGGCGAACGGCGTGCGCTCGCAGAACGTTCCCACGATCTCGCCGGCGACCTCGAGGTATGCGTCGGTCATCAGGAGATCGAGATCGGGCCGTGTGACGGCGAGCTCGCCGAGAGCGTCGATCCGCGCCGGCTCGTAGGCGTCATCGGCGTCGAGGACCGCGACGAACTCGCCCGTGGCCGCACCGGCGCCGGCGTTGAACGCCGCCGCGGTCCCACGGTTCTCCTGCCGGAGGTAGATGATCCGTTCCCGGTACGCCGCGACCGATTCCTCGGTGGCGTCCGTCGACCCATCATCGATCACGATGACCTCGTGCGGCGGGGCCGTCTGAGAGAGCGCCGAGTCGACCGCGTCCGGGAGCGTGTCCGCCGCCTGATAGGACGGGATGAGCACCGAGAACGTCGGCGCCGAGCTCCGCGACGGCGCGCCGTCACGCGCGGGCGGCGCGAGAAAAGACCTCACCGACGTCCCTTCGGCCGTGGCCCCGGGAGCCGCTGAAACGCGCGAACTCGCAGTGGCTCAGGCAGGCGCGCGCCGAGGAGCTTCAGCCGGAGCGTCCGCGGCGTGTCGCCCGCGAACACCTCTATTCGCGGAAGCGCGTAGCGGTGTGAGGCGCGATCCGCGAGCCCGGCGCGGACGGCGAATGCCGCCCGGTAACCGGCCTGCTGCACCGCCAACGCCACCGTGTCATCCCACTCGCCGTGCGGATAGGCGAAGGCCGTCGGGCGAGGCAGGTCCAACTCCTCGAGCGTGTCAGCGCAGCCGATGATCTCGCCCTCGAGCTCGGCCCGGTCGACCTCGACGAGCGGCCTGTGCGTGGCTCCATGTGCGCCGATCGTGATCCCCTGCTCTGCCAGCTGGCGCAGGCCGTCGGCGTCGAGGAGCCGCAGCTCGCTCGCCCCGAGGTGTCGATCCCATTCGTTGGTCTCACCGATCCGGTCCCCTACGGCGAAAACGACCGCTGACACGCCGAAGCGCCTGAGGACTGGATGAGCCGCGCTGAGCACATCGCTGTAGGCGTCGTCGAACGTCACGAGTACGGCGCGTGCGGGCAGTCCGTCGCGGCCGTCAAGCGCATCCAGCGCCTGGTCGAGGCCGACGAAGCGCCACCCATGGTGGGTCAACCACTCGAGATGGGCGGTCAGCTGGCCCGGCGGCACCCCGTACTGGGAGAGCAGCGGATCACCGCGAAGATCCGCGATCGCGTGGTACGCGAGCACGGCGACCTGCCCGTCCCCGAGCTCCCGGGATGCATCCCGCCGACCTCTGGCGTACTCCATCGTCTGCACGGCGAAGAACAGCCGTCTCGCCGGATCTCCGCCTCGGCGCCTGGAGAACAGCCCGATCGCGAGCCTGCGCAACGGCCAGCTGAGCGCCGAGGGCAGGCTCGCGAGCGTGCCGAACACGAGCTCCGTTCGGGGCGAGGCGAACGTCCGCCGGCGAGTGATCGAGTGAAGCTCCGGATAGCGGACGCTGAGCTCCTGGTCAGAGCGCCCGACGTCACGCGACCGGCGGGTGTACTCGGCCGCATCGACCTCGTAGTACTGGCGGCTGATGGCTCGCTCGTTGAAGACGATCCGCAGGCCGGCCCGGCGAGCCCGGTATCCGAAGTCGAGATCCTCTCCCCCGAACCGCCCGTTGCTCGTGAACGCCGTTTCGAATCCCCCCAGACGCTCGAACGCAGCGCGCGGGAGCGACAGTTGGCCGCTGAGGAAGTCGCTCACCGCGGGGACTGCGCCGGGCGCCGCGAGGCGCTTCCGTCGGCGTTCGGCCCACCCCCCGGTCACCTCGGCGATCGCGCTCGGCGGTGAATCCGGATGCAGCGGAACGTGCCCCAGCACGATGTCCGCGTTCTCGCCCCGCGAGCGCTCGTGCTCGGAGAGCAGGGCGGAATCCGCCTCCATATCGTCGTCGAGGAACAGGAGCAGCTCTCCCGTGGCCGCCGCCGCGCCGGCGTTGCAGGCCGCGCCTCGGCCTCGGTTCGGCTGCTCGATGACTCGCAGCGGAAAGGGCTCGCGCAATTCGCCAAGGGCCCGCGCGGTTCCGTCCGTCGAGCCATCCACGACCACCACCACCTCGAAGTGCCTATCTTCCTGCGCCTCCAGCGCACGAACTGTTCGGACGACCAGGGAGCGGCGCTGATAGGTGGGGATGACGACGCTGAACCGCACGGGAACGTCCTCCGTTCAGGCCGGGAGTCGCCATACGTGCGCCAGAGCCACGTCTCCATCCGCGCCCGCCTGCGGCATCGGACGGCCGTCGATGACTCCAGGTTCCACATCGAAGAAGGCAGCAGCCTGGAGACCGTCCTGGATCTGCCGCTGGCCCTTGAGCAGCACGTCGATGCGATAGCGACCCGGCAGCAGCCCCAGAGCGGCGATCTCGCACTCGATTCTCGGGCCGAGGCTCAGATCGCGAGAGTCAGCAGGAGCCGAGATCTCGCTGTCGAACGTGGTCACGGGCTGACCGAGGCTGTTGGCGATCGTCAGCCGGCACTCCATCATCGGCAGCACGTTAGTGACGTATACGCTGATCGTCACCGGACGCCCCGCGACCACCCCGCCGAAGCCGCCACCATCGGCGTTTCTGACCTCGATCGCCCGGATGTGGCTGTCGTCCCAGCCCCGCCCGTCTCGGTCGCGGCGCTCGAGCAGATCGCCTGAGGCAGCGCGCTCGAGCGTTCGCAGGTACTGATCGATCGCCTCCCGCACCGGCGCGTCGGCGACCACGCGACCGCGTTCCAGCAGTACGCCGCGACGGCACAGGGCCTGGATGATCGCGAGGTTGTGGGAGACGAAGATGACTGTCCTTCCATCCTTCGCGACTTCGTCCATCTTGCTGAGAGACTTGCGCTGGAACGCGGCGTCGCCGACAGCCAGGACCTCGTCGACGAGCAGGATCTCCGGCTCCAGGTGGGAGGCAATAGCGAACGCGAGCCGGACCTCCATGCCGCTCGAGTAACGCTTCACCGGCGTGTCGAGGAAGCGCTCGATCTCCGAGAACGCGACGATCTCGTCGAATCGCCGGCGGATCTCCGCCCGCCGCATGCCCAGGATCGCGCCGTTCAGGTAGATGTTCTCCCGCCCGGTCAGCTCTGGATGAAATCCGGTGCCGACCTCGAGCAGCGAGCCGACGCGGCCGGCCACGTCGGCATATCCCGCACTCGGTTCCGTGATCCGCGAGAGGATCTTCAACAGCGTCGTCTTGCCGGCGCCGTTGTGACCGATCAAGCCGACGACCTCCCCGACCTCCACCGTAAGCGACAGATCGCGCAGCGCCCACAGATCGCGATTTTCGGCGTCGCGCCCGTTGCCGCGAGGCGAGGATCGCTTCATGGCGCTGACGATGCTCTCCCGCAGCGTCGCATAGCCTCGCTGGTGCAGCCCGAGCCGGTAGCGCTTTCCCAGTTCATGCGTCGCGATCGCGAAATCGGCCATCGCTCACATCAGGTCCGCGAACGAGCGCTCGACGCGGTCGAAGTAGGCGAGCCCGACGACGAGCATGACCAGCGCCGACGCGGCGGAGATGCCAATCAGATCCCACGGTGCGCTGATCCCGCCAAGTACCGCCCATCTGAACCCCTCGACGACGCCGACCATCGGATTGATGGCGATCACCGTCTGCCACGGCTCGTGCACAAGCGTGATCGGATACACGACCGGCGTCGCGAAGAGCCACAGCTGCACGCCGAATGGGACGACGTAGCGGACGTCCCGGTAGCGGACGTTGACCGCTGAGAGCGCGGAGGTGACGCCGAGAGCCGCGACGAATGCGATCGCGACCAGCAGAGGCAGCACGACGATGTCGGGCGACAGCGACGCTCCGGTGATGACCACGATCACCAGCAACACGACCGTCGAGATGGTCACATCGACGAGACCGGCCACGAGCACCCCGGCGGGGATGAAGATGCGGGGGAAGTAGGTCTTGGCTACGAGCGCCGAGTTGCTGACCAGGCTGTCGGACCCGAGCTGCAGCGCGGTGGCAAAGAACGTCCACGGTACGAGCGCGGTGAGGCTGAACAGCGCGTAGGAATGGTGCTCGGACGGGATGTGGGCGAGGTCCCCGAAGATCAGCGTGAACACGACCATCGTCGCCAGCGGTTGCAGGACGGCCCACAGAGCGCCCAGCACCGTCTGGCGGTAGCGGACGGTGATGTCGCGCGCGGCGATCTGGCTGGCGAGCTCTCGGTAGCTCCACAGCTCGTGTGGGGACAGCACTCGGCCGAATCCACGGGTCGGCGCGAGCCGGGTCACGACCACCGATCGAGCCACATTTGCAGCCGCGTTCGCGTCCTGCACGGGGGCATTCGGCTGCGTCAGCTGATCCATGCTCGTGGAGAATACGGAGGCCATGGGTCAGGACACCGAAGGCGAAGCAGGCTGGGGTCACGTACCGTCTTTGGGGCGTTCGACGCTGCGCGGGGCGCGTCTGTCGCTCGCCGGATTCGTCGTCAGTCGGGGCCTGATGCTCGCCGCCTACGTCGTCCTGGCGCGCCTCGTGACCCCGACCGATTTCGGCCACTACGCCGCGGCTTCGGTGATCACCGGCGTCGGCAGTGTGTTCTCGGAGTCGGGCATGCTCTCGGCGCTGATCCGCCGCCCCGGTCGGATCGACGAGGCCGCCAGCACCGCGTTTTTCACGCTGATTATCAGCGGGATCCTGCTTACCCTCGGCGCGCTCGCGGTCGCCCCGCTCGTCGGTTTGTTCTTCCACAGCGGGAGCGTTACGGCGCTCTCGGCGGCGCTCGCCGCCGCGCTCTTCGTGCAGTCGCTGACGGTGGTGCCCGATGCGATCCTCCAGCGTCGGTTCTCGTTCGCCCGTCGCGTCGCGGTCGACCCGCTGTCGTCGCTCGCTTTCGCGGGGGTCGCGATCCTTGCAGCGGCGGATGGCGCCGGAGCTTGGTCGCTGGTCGCCGGTGCCTACGCGTCGCTGATCGTGTCGGTGATTGTCGCCTTCGCGTTCGCACGCTTCCGGCCACGACTGAGGCAGGCCTCGGTGGCGATGTGGCGCGAGTTGGCGACGTTCGCTCGGCCTGTGCTCGGATCGGAGATCCTGTCCCGAGCGGCCACGCAGCTGGACACTGTGATGCTCGGCCGCTTCAAAGGGGCGGCGGTGCTCGGTCAGTACCGGAACGGCCTGCGCATCGCCCAGCAGCCATCCGACGGGTTCGTCAGCATCGGCGCGTACGTGTTGCTCCCAGCGCTCGTCCGGCTACACGGTCAGCCGGAGCGGCTGCGTTTAGCGACGCGCCGGATCTATCGCCAGATCGCTGCCGTCGCGCTGCCGTTGAGCGTGATGTTCCTTCCGCTCGGCGTGCCGGCCGCGGTACTGCTGCTCGGGTCCACGTGGAGGCCGGCGGGCCACGCGATCGTGGGGCTGTGCGCACTGCTCGTCGCGTCGGCGACGATGTCGGCGTCGAGCGAGGTGTTCAAGGCAGTCGGGCGACCGCACCTCCTTATCCGGATGCATTCCGTCAGCCTCACCACGATCACGATCTTTGTCGTTGCGGCCGCGATCCCGTTCGGGCTCGTCGGCGTCGCGGTGGCCGTATCCGCCAGCCGGTGCGTCACCGCCGGGTACGGGCTGCGGCATGCAGCGCGGGTGACGGGGCTCCAGCGAGACGACATCTCGAGAGCCGTGAAGGGCCCGGCGGCGGCCTCAGTGGTTATGGTGCTCGTGATGTTCGGGTTTGCCGCGCTCGTCAATCCCCTCGACCATCGAGTGGTGCTCGCCTGGGCGCTCACAGTAGCCGAGGCGGCGCTCGGCGCGCTCGTCTACGGGGTCGTGTTGCTGGCGGTAGATCGCGACCGTCGCCGATCAGCGCTGAGGCTGGTCGCGGTCGCTCAGGCGAACCTGCTGAGCATCGTGCTCAGGTAGTAGGCACCGAGCTGGTGGCGATCGAGACAGCGGTCGAAGTACGCGCGGGCGTTGGCGGCGATCCGTTCGCGCTCGTCGTCGTCGTCCGACCTGCTCGCAGCGCTCGAGCAGGTCGGACAGATCCGGCTTGGCGTACACGATCTCCTCGCCGTCTCGAAGCTCGACCGGGAGCGCGACCGGGGGCTTCGGCCCGATCACGCACGCGCCGACCGCCAGGTAGTCGATCTGACGATGGCAGATCGGGCCGTTGCCCGGCAGATCGATGCAGATCCGCGCGCGTGCGATCTCCTTCAGGCACCCCGGGTAGCTGATCATCTTGGCGCCACCTTCGTAGGAGAACCGATGCTGATCGGTCAACAGGACGATCGCCTTGCGGCGGGTGTCGGTCGCGTAACCAAGGCTGAATCGCCCGTAGACGTCGTAGGTGAAGGCTCTCTGATCGCGCAGCGACCGCAGCCTCGGCAGGAACCGGTAGATCTGCTCTCGGAGGCCGGAACGAAGCCGCCCGGGAGGGCGCGGGGGTCCGCCTCAGGAGGGCACTGCATCTTGAAGTAGAGCTCCGCCCGATCGAGCAGCTCGGGGTTGCAGTCGGGATAGTCCGAGTAGTCGATGACGACCTCGTGGGGCACTCTGTCCAGCTCGACCCTGATCTCGACAATCCCGGGATGGAGCTGTGGAATCTGGTCGACAACGACGCGAACGAGCTGGCTCATGCCGTGACGGATCGGCCCCACCCACGTGTCCGCCTCGGACCACGTGTATAGCCGCGGCCACCAGACCGTCAAACGGGCGCGGTCCTGCTCGCTGAGCCACCACGTCAGCTCCGACGGTGCCGGCTGGGCGGGACCGAGCAGCGAGGCGGCGTCGATCGCGCCGGCGCCTGCCCGCACCGCGCGCCTCAACGGTCCGGAGGTCCGAGTCCGGGCCTCGGACGGCATCACGGGCTCTTCAGGTCGGGGAAGGCAGCGGCCACCTCGGTGGGAGGCCGCCGGTACCAGGTATAAGCAAGCCCGAGGCGCCGGCGGAACGAGCCGAGCCGGTGGCGCAACTTTCGCAGCGTGTGGCGGGCGCGATCCTCCCCTTCGAGCACGCGCATCTCTTGCTCGTGTCGACTTATGCGTGCCGCGAGCATCTCGCGGTGGGCGTCGCTCGGTAGTGACGCCGGGTCGATCAGCTTGAACATCCTCAGGGCGTCCTGCGTCATGCCGATCCGCTGCCTTGACAGCTGGCTAGGGTGTACGCGGTAGAGCGCGTGCTTGCCCGGGATCCAGGCCGGCTCGTAGCCGCTGATCAAGATCCGCAGCGACAGCCCGTAGTCCTCGCTCCGCCGAAGGCTCGCCGTGTATCCGCCGACGTCGAGCAGGACCGATCGCGGCACCACCGTCGAGACGTAAACGAAGTTTCGGGACAGCAGCTCGAGAAGAAAGTCCTCTCGACTCGCCGGCGGCGGTAGCGGCGGCCGCTGCTCGTGCATCGCGCTCTGGCGGCGCACGCGCCCTGTCTGGCTGTCGAATACGAACGCATCGGTGTAGGCGAACCCGGGATTCGAGGCACGGTCCAGGGCTTCGCCGGCCAGCTCAAGGTAGTCGGGTAGCCAGAGGTCGTCGCTGTCGAGGAATCCGACGTAGGTGCCCGAGGCGACGGCGACCGCAGCATTACGGGCAGACGCCTGTCCCTGATTGGCCTGGGAGATGAGCCGGACGCGGCCGTCCGCGATCCCGTGCACGACCTCAGCTGTCCGGTCCGTCGAACCGTCGTCGACAACGATCACCTCCAGGTCCTGCTCGGACTGGGAGAGCGCGGACTGAACTGCCGCGGTGACCGTCTGCTCGGCGTTGTATGCCGCGATCACGGCCGAGAAACGCGGCGCTGGCACGCCGCGATGATATGCCACGCCGTCGGGCCGCTCAGGCTCCCGGATGGGGCAGCGAGCTCGTGTTCACGACCTCGAAGTCACGACCCTTGAGCCGCTCCAACGTCAGCAGAGCCTTGTCGTTCCAGCGGGGGTTGGGAGCGCCCTGGATCTCCCAAGGTCCGCCGTTGTCCGCGAGGATCAGGCCGTAGCGCTTCAGCGCCACGGCGATCACTCGCGCCTGGTAGGGGAGCCCGGAGGTGTTGACGCTCGCCTTCAGGCGCAGCCGCGCCCCCATCGGTGGCAGCCAGCGCCCGCTGCAGCTGTTGGCCCAGTGGCGCGCCGGGTAGACGTATCGCCTCGCGGTGCAGGGTGCCGAGAACCTGAGCGCGTGATCGATCGCCCCGCCCTTCACCTCGCTGTAGCGTGGCAGCCCGGCCAGCATCGATAGGCCGGCCGCGTCCGCGGACGTCCAGCCCCGCGGCCGGAGCTGGTTGGATCGCAGGTCGAAGACCGCGCCCGCACCCGCCGACCACCACGCCCCACGGTCGTGTGGGAACGCGCGCCAGAGTTCGTAGTCCCGGCAGTTCTGGCGATCGACGACGATCACGTGTCGATCGCCCGTCGCGTCGGGCCCGCCCTGGATGGCGACGTGACTGGGCAGCGGATACAGGCCGCGGTTCGACTGACTCGGCCACCTGAAGTGGACGTGGACCCACCGCGTCCTGTTTACGACGACCGTGATCGGATCGCCGATCGCGACCTCCCCGTTGTACGCCGCCGAACCGAAGTCCGGCATCACCGGCGCGTTCAGGCCGATGTTGGCGACCATCTGCCCCGAGTGCTTGGCCACCGGCAGCTGGTCCACGCGCTGGTTCCACGGGTTGTTTGCCGGGAACACCGGACAGCCGGCGATGTGCGGCGAGGCCCGGACGCTCGGCACCAGCGCGAGCACGGCAAATATCGAAACGAATGCGACTCGACGCACGGTCCCTCCACGCGACCTGACCGGCGCACCGGGACCGGAGGGACGGTCAGACTCGACGGCGCCATTCGAGCAGACAGGGCGGACGCCGAGGGCCGGGCACTATACCTTGCACGGGATCCCGCTGCCCAAGTCACCGACGAACCAGGATCGCCTTCCTTGAACCGACTACGAGAGCCAGTCGTCGTGATTGGCGCGGGTCCTCATGGCCTCTCAACGACCGCGCACCTGCGCGCCGGTGGCGCGGAGACGGTGTGCTTTGGCGAGCCGGCCGAGTTCTGGCGTGCTCACATGCCAGCCGGCATGGTACTCCGCTCGCGGTGGCGAAGCACGCACATCTCGGACCCCCGGCGGGCCCTGACGATCGATCGTTACGCCGAGTCTGGAGACGGCTCGCTGCACCAGCCCTGGCTGCTGCTCGAGGAGTTCGTCGAGTACGTCATGTGGTTCCAGCGCCACGCCGTGCCCGAGCTCGATCGCCGCAGGGTCGCGGCGGTGAGCCGAGATGACGGCGCATTCCGCGTCGTGCTCGAGGACAGAACCGAGCTGACGGCCGCCCGCGTCATCGTGGCCGCTGGGCTCGCGCAGTTCGCTCGGAGGCCGGAGCCGTTCGCGGCTCTGCCCCAAACCCACGCATCGCATACGTGCGACCACACCGACCTCGCACCGTTCGCGGGTCAGCGGGTGCTCGTCGTCGGCGCGGGCCAGAGCGCGCTCGAGTCGGCGGCGCTGCTCAGCGAGGCTGGCGCCCGCGTCGAGTTGCTGATCCGGTCCGACGGCATCCGGTGGCTGTGGAGCCGAGATTCCGACGAACCGTCGCCAGCCCCTGATCCCGGATGGGCTTCGCCGCCAACCGATATCGGGGATCCTCTCAGCGGATGGGTGGCGGCGGTCCCGGATCTGTTCCGGCGGCTCCCGACCGCGTTGCGAGGGCGAATTGCGTACCGCTGCATCCGGCCGGCCGGGTCAGGTTGGCTGCGCCCGCGATTACGGACCGTGAACATCTCGCTGGGTCGCCGTGCCCTCGGCGCCGAGTTATCCGGCGGGGAGGTGCGGGTGGCCCTCGACGACTCGAGCGAACGAGTCGTCGACCACGTCCTGCTCGGAACCGGCTACGCGCTGGACGTTGCCCGCTACCCGTTCCTGGCCCCGGGGCTGGCTCGCGAGATCGCCGTCGCCGGCGGCTATCCCCTGCTGGGTCCCGGCCTCGAGAGCTCGGTGCCCGGGCTGCACTTCGTCGGGGCTGCGGCCGCGATCAGCTTCGGGCCCGTGATGCGATTCGTGGTCGGCACCCACTACGCCGCGCCGGCCGTCGCCCGTCGCGCGCTCGGCCGCGCGCAGCCGCTGGCCAGGTTCTCGTTCTAGGCACCTGGCCGCGATCCTTCGAGGCCGAGCCAGATTCAAGTCCTTTGGACTCGATCATCCGGCCAGATGAGGGTTTTGATACGGGTCAATCTGGCCAGAATGTTGTTATCTAGGTTTGTCGAGGATTGGGGAGGTATCCTTTGCAAAAAGGGGTTAAGGACCAGCCGTGGACGGGCTTACCGCAGTCGGGGCTTAGCGCAATGGCGCGCGGTCGGACTTTCCCAGATACGCCTAATTTCGTGGCGAGAAGGATGGATCCCGGAGATAGATGAACCCACCGCCTGCCGCAACCCAGGCCGCGCCGACGCGGGACATCTCCCTGTCGCTCGGGCCCGAGGTCTCAGGAGCTCTCTCGCGCGCGTTGCAGCCGCGCGCCTGGGCGCGCCTGCGTCTGCTCGTCGACCTGGTGACGCTCTACCTGGCCTCGAGCGCCGCGCTGTTTGCCGCGCCGATCAGCAACGACGCAGTAAGCCGCTGGATGGCAGCCTGCTTCCCGTTGTTGACGCTGGCGATCCTCCACGCTCGCCGCTGCCCCGACGACCAGCTCAACGGCTCGGTGCTCGACACTTGGACGCACGTGCTTGGGGTCGTGTCGCTGGCGTCGATGCTGACGATCGCCGCGGACTCGATCCTGGGCGGGACGCACGCGATCGCGCTGGCGCTCCGTCTGTGGCTGTTCGCTCTCGTCTACCTCGGGGTCGCGCGCCTGGTGCTGTTATCGATTCGCAAGCAGGCGGTGCGCACCGCGGCATTGGCCACGCCAACGCTGGTTGTCGGCGCCGGGGTCGTCGGGGCGCAGCTGGTCCAGCGCCTGGTCGAGGAGCCCCGTTACGGCCTGCGGCCGGTCGGCTTTCTCGATGCGGATCCGTTGCTCGGCGCGGGCAGCTCGGGGTTCGCGAGCGTCCCGGTGCTCGGCGGACCCTGCGACCTGGCTTCGGCGGTCGCCACAACGGGCGCCACCCGCGTGATTCTCGCCTTCTCTTCCGGCCGCGACCGTGACCTGGTTGACACGGTCAAGCAGTGCCAGCAACTCGGCGTCTCGGTGTCGCTGATTCCGAGGCTGTACGAGGCCATGGATGATCGAGCGACGCTCGATCACATCGGTGGGATGCCACTCCTCTCGCTGAACTCCACCGATCCTCGTGGCTGGCAGTTCGCGCTCAAGCACGCGTTCGATCGCGTGTTTGCGCTCGTGGCGCTGATCGCCTGCGCTCCGCTGATGATCGCGATCGCTGTCGCGGTCCGCTTGACTTCCCCCGGGCCCGTGTTCTTCCGTCAGCGCCGGGTCGGACGTGATGGGCACGCGTTCGACCTCCTGAAATACCGGACGATGCGCGATTACGACGCGCTGGACGAGTGGGAGCCCCCGGACGGTTGTGCTCCGGGAGGAGTCGAGGGCATCGACAGCCGCACAGGGATCGGACGACTCTTGCGGGACAGCTCGTTGGACGAGCTTCCGCAGCTCATCAATGTCCTGCGCGGGGACATGAGTTTGATCGGACCGCGGCCCGAGCGCCCGGAGTTCGTCGACCGGTTCGCCGTCGAGGTCGATCGCTACCAGGACCGGCACCGGGTGAAGTCGGGCATCACGGGCTGGTCTCAGGTGAACGGCCTCCGTGGCCAGACGTCGATCTACGACCGCGTCGAGTTCGACAACTACTACATCCGAAACTGGTCGCTGTGGCTCGACGGCCGGATCATGGCGCTCACGATCGCTGAGATACTGCGGTTTCGGAGCTGACGCTCGTGGGTGCGCGCCCGCGCCCGTGGGTCTGAGCATTCCATGTCTTGAGGGCGAGCTCGATTGCCCGGGCGGCCGCGGGGCCCGGGTCGGAGAGCCGGAGGTACGGGTGGGTGACCCCCGTCTGGGGTCGAATCGCCTCCAACGCGCTGAACCCGGCACCTCGTCGAAGCCGCCATAGGGCGTTGCTGATGTCCGCTTCGCCCCAGCGGTATCGAATGCCCGCCGCCGCCGGCGCGGGGCGGGGCGGCCGCTGACCGAGCAGCCACCCGCACCACAACGCCGCCAGCGGTACGCCCGCTGCCGTGGCGACGCTCATCGATCCGTACGCGCGGGGGTTGAAATCGATCGCGGCGAAACGGCCGTCCGCGCGCGCGATCAACTCGACCTCGAACAGCCCGATCCAGCCCAGTTGCGCGAGCAGCGCCTCGACTCTGTCGATGAGGGCTTCGGGCGCCGCGATCGTCTCCGCAAAGCTCGCATTCCCAGCCCGTGGCGGCCACGTGCGGGAATAGCGAGAGACGGCGAAGCCGAGCACTCCGGCGTCGATCGAGACCCCTCCAAACGAGATCATCTCACCGGTGATGCGGCGCTGGATGATGCACTCGCGAAACGACCGTGCAGCGGCGTAAAGCTCGGCCTCGTCGTCGGCCAGCACGCTCGCGCGACGGTCGACCGCCCCGCGCTGCTGGATCACGGTGTGAACCGGCTTCACGAGCACGGGGTAGCCGAATCCCGCCGCCACCTCGATCGCCTCGTTCGGTTCTGTGCAGCGCCGTTCCTCGGGCGGATCCAGCCCGACAGCGCGAGCCGCGCTGCCAAGCTGCGCGCGGTCGAGGCACGCGACGACGATTTCGTCCTCCGGCAACCCCAGTTGGACGTGGGGGGTCAGGCGCTCTCGGTGGCGGGAGATCGCGAACAGCGCCGCATCCGTGCCGGCCAGCACCGCATCGTGGCGGCGCTCCTGCACCAGCCGCTCCACTCTGTGGATGAAGCCCTCGATATCGGTGCGCGGGTCCGGCCCGAGTACCCGGAGGTGGAGCGCCCGCGACCACAGCCCGGGTGCGGTCCAGCTGCTCGCGAGCGCGGTTACCTCGAATCCGGCGTCGGCAAGGCACCGTATGGCCGCCACCACGGACCGTTCCTGAGCGTCGGTCACCAAGATTCGTCCCGGCATCGGGTTCAATACCCCTAGATCGCTGGCTGCGCCTCCAAGCCGGGCCCCCGACGGAGCGCGGACGCCATCCCCGCGTGCCATAGTACCCCGGCGAGCCTGGGGAGTGGGCGGCCGTGGACGATGTAGCCAGAGCACGATGACACCCACGGCGCCCGCTTCACAACGAAACCGATCACGCCAGGCATGGGTCACGGCCCTGACGGTCGTGGCTCGCCAGCGCGCCGTGATCCTCGGATATCACGGGGTCGCCAGATGCGCCCGCAAGGACGATCCGTTCCTGCTCTCGATTGCGCCCGAGAAGTTCCGCCTCCAGCTCGAGATGATGCGGGACGCCGGGTTTCGGTTCGTGACGGTCGCCGAGCTCGTCCGTGCGGCTGCCGGCGGAACGCCTCCGCCCGGACTCGCCGCGGTTAGCTTCGACGACGCTATGCGCAACACGCTGACGACCGCCCTACCGATTCTGCAGGAGTTCGGGATCAGAGCCAGCCTTTACGCGCCGACCGACTGGTTAGGCGGCACGAACCCATACATCAGCGGCCCCGATGCGACGATCCTGACTCCCGATGAGCTCCGCGAGCTGGCGGCAGTCGGATGGGAGCTGGGCGGGCACACCGTCACGCATCCAGACCTGGCGACGCTCGACTACGAGGGCTGCGTTCGGGAGATCGAGGGCAGCTGTAAGGCGCTCGAGCGGATTCTCGGTGCCCCGGTGGAGACGTTTGCGTATCCGTTTGGCAGCTACGGCCCCGCTGCGGTCGCGGCCGCGCGCAACGCCGGGTTGCTCGCGGCCGTGACGACGGGCTCTGGAAGCTGGGAGCCGTACGAGCTCACGCGGGCGATGATCGGCGCGGCCGACCCATTCCCCGTGGTGCTGCTGAAGATGACCGACCGCTACGAGCCGTTGCTGCGGTTCGTCCCCTTGCGCGCCATGCGCCGGGCGAGCCGACGATTCAGGAATCATCAGCTCGACGATCGGCGGCGTGGCAGAGGCACAGACGCCGTCGGGCCGTGAGCCGGATTCTGCTCGTCCACCAGCCGATCGACGGTGGCGTGGGCCGGCACGTGCTCGACGTCTTCGAGGGCCTGACCGAGCGCGGGTACGACGCGCTGCTCTGCGGTCCGGCCGTGCCGAGCGCCTCGCTGCTTCTCAGCGACGATCCATCCCCGCCCATGGCCGCGACGAGGGCTCGCCACGTGCCGCTGGCGATGGAACGGTCGGTCTCGCCGCGGGCGGACCTGGCGGTCCTCGCCCGCTACGCGCGGATCGTCCGTGCCGTCAAGCCTGACGTCGTTCATGCCCACAGCTCGAAGGCGGGCGCGATCGCCCGGCTGGGCAAGCTCGTGCACCCGCGGATCCCGGTTCTGTACACCCCCCACGGCTATGCGTTCGCCGGGTTCTTCGACCACGAGCGGGAGCGCACCGCATATCGCGAGGCCGAGCGCGCGCTCGGGCCACTGACGCGCCGCGTCGTCGCCGTCTGCCGGGCGGAGGCGCGTCTCGCATCGTCTGTCTTCCCAGTGCGCCGCATCCGAGTCGTTCACAACGGGATCGACGTCGTCGACGGCGGACCCCCCGATCAGCGCGTCCGGGCGCTCTCGAGCCAGGGCACGATCGTCTCCGCGGTGACGCAACTGCGGCCGGGCAAGGGCGTCGAGACGTTGATCGACGCGTTCCCTGCCGTGATCGCCCGGCATTCGGACGTCCAGCTCGTTGTCGTCGGTGACGGTCCGCTGCGAAGCGCTTTGGAGGCTCGGGCTTACGATCGCGGCGTCGGCGCCGCCGTGCACTTTCTCGGCGAGCACGCCGAGCCCAGCGCCGTCCTGCGTGCCAGCGACGTGTTCGTGTTGCCGTCGTGGGCCGAGTCGTTCCCGTACGTGATCCTCGAAGCCATGTCGGCCCGGCTGTCGATCGTTGCCACCGACGTCGGTGGGATCGGCGAGGCCGTCGTGGACGGCGAGAGCGGGCTGCTGGTCGCTCCGCGCGACCCAGCCGCAATCTCCCGGGCTCTGCTTGCGTTGCTCGGCGACGAGACCCTGCGGACCCGTCTCGGGGGCACCGCTCGAGCCTTGGTGGCACGCGACTTCACCCGGGCTGGAATGATCGCGCAGCTCGCCGATGTATATGAGGAAGTGTTGAGCGGGGTCTCCAGCCAATGACGGCACGTCGGGCGCGGGCGCTGTTCGCCCAACATGGACCGGCGCTCCTGCCGGGAGCGATCGTCGTCGGCCTGATGATCGTCTGGGCGATCCACAACGGCGGCTACGACGCCGACACCTGGTACTGGGGAGCGCTGCTGGCGCTCGCGACGCTCGCGGTCGTCGTCGTGGCGGGTGTCGGCCGCGCTACGCGGCTGCCCCGCGCCGCTCTCATCGCGGTCGGCTTCTTCGCGCTGTACGTCGCCTGGTCCTATCTGTCGATCACGTGGGCGTCGTCGCCCGGCGACGCGCTTCAGGGCAGCAACCGGGCGCTGCTCTACCTGATCGTGTTCACCTTGATGATGGCGCTTCCGTGGACGCCCGAGGGCGCGCTCGTCGCGCTCGTGGGTTTCACGCTCGCGATCGGCGCGATCGCGATCGTGATCCTGCTGCGGTTCGCCTCGGCCCACCAGGTCTCGCAGCTGCTGCTCGACGGCCGCCTAGCTGCCCCGACCGGTTACTTCAACGCGAGCGTCTCGCTGTTCTCGTTGGACGCCTTTCTCGCGATTGCGCTCGCGTCCCGGAGAGAGCTGCCGGGGCTGTTACGGGGCACGCTGATCGGGATCGCCTGCGCGGGCCTCCAACTCGCGGTCGTCGGACAGAGCCGCGGGTGGCTGTTCACGCTGCCGCTGGTCGCCGTCGTCTCGATCGTCGTGGTCAGCGACCGGCTGCGCGTGGTCGCGGCCGCGATCCTGCCGATCGTCGCCGCGGTCATCCCAGTCCATCGGCTGCTCGGGGTCTACAACGCGCCCGCCGGCTCGGCGGCCCAGTCGCGGGCGGCGACCCACGCCGGCCGTATCGCCTTGGTGCTGTCCGCCGCGGGGATGGTGCTCGGGACGGTGCTCGCGTGGACGGAGACGCTTATCCGCCCGCGTCGCCTGTCGCGGCGGCGTCGCCTGCAGGTCGGCGCCGTGGTCACCGCCGCCGCGATCGCGGTCGGGGCGGTCGGCGCGGCCGCGGCGACGCACGGCGACCCCATCCATTTCCTCACCAAGCAGTGGCGCGGCTTCAGCCATCCGCCGACGGCGGCCGGCTCGGGGTCCCATTTCGCGACCGTCGGGAGCGGCCGCTATGACTTCTGGCGGGTGGCGCTGGATGCCGCCCTCGCCCATCCCATCGGCGGTCTCGGCCAGGACAACTTCGCCGACTACTACCTGCTGCATCGGCGCACGACGGAGGAACCGGCCTGGACGCATAGCCTCGAGCTCCGTCTGCTGGCGCACACCGGCTTCGTCGGCGCCGCGCTGTTCGTGACGTTCGTCGTCGCCGCGATCGCGGCTGCGCTGCGCGCTCGGAGGCGCTCGGACAGGGAGTTCACGCGAGCCATGGCGGGAGTCGCCCTGCTGCCCTTCGTCGGGTGGCTGATCCATGGATCGGTCGACTGGTTCTGGGAGATGCCGGCCCTGAGCGGTCCCGCGCTTGGGTTCCTGGGGGTGGCGATCGCGCTGGCCCGGACTACGGTCACTCGCCCGGCGGACGAACCCGGCGCCACGCCCCACCGCCGCCTCTGGGTGACCGCCGGCGCGGTCCTGGGGGTCGCCGGCGTCCTCGCCGCGGCGGTCGCGCTCGGCTTCCCGTACCTCTCCGTCCGCGAGGTCTCGACGGCGAGCGGTGTCGCGCAGCGCAACCCGGCGAGCGCTCTGCGGGATCTGGCCAGGGCCGCGGATCTCAACCCGCTGAGCGCCGATCCGGGGCGCCTCGGTGGCACGATCGCCCTTCGCAACGGGCTGTTCGGCGAGGCCGAGCAACGATTTCGACAGGCCATCGCCCGGGAGCCCGGTGGCTGGTACGCGTGGCTCGGGGACGGCCTCGCCGCCTCGGCGCTCGGGGACAACGTCCGCGCGCACCACGACTTCGCCGTCGCCGAGCGGATCGACAAGGATCCACCCGCCATTCAGCAGGCCCTCGCCCGCGTCAACACCTCCCATCCGTTAACCCCTGCAGAGGCGTTTAAACTGCTCGTTCTGGCCGAATAATCGGGCAAAGACGCGCCCCACGGGCCCCGTTATTCGATAGTTAGCTGTTTGCAAGACTAGTGAGGTTCCGGTAGCCTGCAGTAGGGAACGTGATGTAGACCCGCGCCTTCTGCGCTTTGGAAGGTGGGGACACTTCGGGTCGCTGAAAGGGGCTCATGAAACGAATCGCAACACTTTTGGTAGGGATATCTCTGATGTTGGCTCCGAGTGCTGCTCTCGCGTCGAGCAGCTCCACCTGCCAGGCATACAACCCGCAGCTCTGCTCAAACGTCAGCGCTGCAGATGCTTCGACATCGGGCACGCTGCCGTTCACCGGCCTTGACGTGGTGCTGCTCGCTGCAGGCGGCGGCATGCTCGTCGGCGCCGGCCTGGTCGTCCGCAGGCTCTCCCGCCGGCTGAACTAGCCACAAGTCTTAGAAGCTCGCCGCCCGGCCCCCGAAGCGGGGCCGGTGGCGTGCTGCTCGGCGCGGGGGCCCAGCACGCCCGCAGGCGCCCGCAGCGTGGTGGGCGGTCGACTCGTGGCGAGTTTGTCCGGGAGTGTGTCTTATCAGTCTCGAGAGTGTTACGGGGGTGGTGCATAGCGCGTCAACACTGGCGCGAGATCCGAGCCCTGTCGTATTGAGCACACTCCTCGTGCGCAGCTCGACAGGCCTCGCCATCCGGCCCGGGATTGTCGTGTTGTGCACGATCGAAACCCCGCGATCGCGGTCGATCCCGCCCCCTTCCCTAGCGCCGTTTACCGAGCCGCCCGCCAACCAAAGTCGCGGGCGCCAAAAAAGCGCCCGCGGGCCGAGAGGCGCCAGCCACCAGGCCCGGCCGCCACCGCCCTAGCCGAGCAGTCGCTCCCGGATCAGCCGGGTGACCTCGCCCCCATCTGCGCGGCCCTTGGTCTCGCGCATCACGAATCCGACGAGCGGCCCGATCGCCCTCATGTTGCCGGCCCTGACCTGCTGGGCGGCTGCCTGATCCGAGGCGATCGCCCGATCCACGATCTCGGCGAGGCCCGCGTCATCGGTGATCGCGCCGAGACCTTCCCGCTCGACGATCTCCCGCGGGTCCCCGCCCTCTTCGACGAGCTTGGTGAGGACGTCGCGGGCCGCATCGCGACTGACCTCTCTCGCCGCGACCATCCTGACGATCATGGCCAGGCTCTCGGGAGCGACCTTGCTTTCGGCGGGGTCTGCAGCGGGGCCGATCCGCTCGACGAGGAGCGGGATCCAGTTCGCAATCTCGGCGGGACCGGCGCCGTTGCCGTCGGCGTCACCGCGCGCCGCGCTCAGCGCGCGCTCGAAGTAATCGGCCAGCTCCGGCCGGAACGCCAGCTCGTGAGCACGCTCGCTGCTCAGCCCCAGCTCGCGCTCGAACCGCGTTGCCCGCGCCGCTGGGAGCTCCGGGAGGGCCGCGCGAGCCGCCGCGAGCATCTCTTCCGTGGCCAGGATCGGAACGAGGTCCGGCTCGGGGAAATAGCGGTAGTCGTGTGCCTCCTCCTTTGACCGCAGCGGCGTCAGCCGATCCGAAGCCGGGTCGAAGTGCAGCGTCTCCTGCACGACCGGCCCCCCAGTTCCGAGCACCTCGATCTGCCGCTCGATCTCCGCCCGGATGCCCCGCTCCAGGAAGGCGAACGAGTTCATGTTCTTGAGCTCGGTCTTGGTGCCGAGCTCTGTGGTTCCAGCCGGGCGCACCGACACGTTCGCGTCACAGCGCAGCGAGCCCTGCGACATGTCCACGTCGGAGACCCCGATCTGCCTCAGGGTCTCCCTGAGCAGGATCAGCCACTGCCGGGTCTCCTCGGCGGAGCGAAAGTCGGGCTCGGTGACGATCTCGACCAGCGGCGTACCCGAGCGGTTGAAGTCGACGATGCTCCGGTCGGAGCCGTGTATCCGTCCGCTCTCACCGAGGTGCTCGAGCTTCGCGGCGTCCTCCTCGAGGTGGACGCGGTGGATCCGCACCTCGCCGAGCCTCCCGCCGCGACACAGCGGGATGTCGTACTGGGAGATCTGGTAGCCCTTCGGCAGGTCGGGATAGAAGTAGTTCTTGCGATGGAAGATCGACCGCTCGGCGATCGCGGACTCGAGCGCGAGCCCGATCATCAGGCCGAAGTGGACCGCGCGCTCGTTGAGCACCGGTAGCGCCCCGGGAAGGCCGAGACATACCGGGCAGGTGTGGATGTTGGGCGGATCCCCGAACGACAGCTCGCACGCGCAGAACATCTTCGTGCGCGTCTTGAGCTGGACGTGGATCTCGAGGCCGATGACCGGCTCGTACTCGATGCTCCCCGTCATCTCCGTGCCTCGCTCCCGTCGAACCCGATCGCCTGCTCGAGCGCGTACGCCGCGTCGAGCAGGCGGCTCTCGCTGAACGCCGGGCCGGCCAGCTGGAAGCCCACCGGAAGTCCGTCACTCAGCCCCGAGGGGATGGAGATCGCCGGGATTCCCGCGAGCGGCATCGGGACCGTGCAGAAGTCGTTGAGGTACATCGCCAGCGGATCGTCGGTCTTCGCTCCGAGCTCGAAGGCGGTCCAGGGGCTGGTGGGGGTGACGATGAAGTCGAAACGCTCGAATGCCCGGCGGAAGTCCTCCGTGATCTTCGTTCGGACCTTCTGCGCGGTCCCGTAATACGCGTCGTAATAGCCGCTCGAGAGCGCGTACGTCCCGAGCATGATCCGCCGCTTGACCTCCGCGCCAAATCCCCGGTCGCGGGTGCGGCTGTACATCGTCGTCAGATCCAGCTCGCCGTCGACGCGCAGGCCGTAGCGAACGCCGTCGTAACGAGCCAGGTTCGCCGAGGCCTCGGCGGGCGCGATCAGGTAATAGGCCGAGAGCGCGTGCGGCGCGTGCGGGAGCCGGCACGACTCGATCTCGGCGCCGAGACGGGCCGCGCGCTCGAGCGTCGCGTCGAAACTCGCCTTGACGCCAGGCTCGACGCCGCCGTCGGCACCGGTCAGCTCCTCGGGCACGCCGAGCCGGATGCCTTTCAGGTCCTCCGCGCGCGGCATGACGATCTCCCCTGGGAACGGAACCGAGGTGGAGTCGCACTTGTCGTGGCCGACCATGTGCCGGAGCAGCAGCGCCGCGTCGGTCACATCGCGCGTCAGCGGACCCGCCTGATCGAGCGAGGAGGCGAACGCGATCATCCCGTAGCGGGAGACCGCCCCGTACGTAGGCTTGCAGCCCACGATCCCGCAGAGCGCGGCGGGCTGGCGGATCGAGCCGCCCGTGTCGGTGCCGATCGCCCACGGGGCCATTCCCGCCGCGACCGCGGCTGCGCTTCCGCCCGACGAGCCGCCGGGAACTCGCCGCCGATCCCAGGGGTTGAGCACCGGGCCGAACCCCGAGTTCTCGTTCGAGGAGCCCATCGCGAACTCGTCCTGGTTGGTCTTGGCGAGCAGCGGCGCGCCCGCCTCCACGAGCTTGGCGACGACGGTGGCCGTGTACGGCGGCCGGTATCCCTCGAGGATGCGCGACCCCGCCTGGCTCGGGACGCCCTCGGTGCAGAACAGGTCCTTGACCGCGAGCGGCACGCCGCCGAGCGGCGATCCCGAATATGAGTCGCCCTTCGGCGGGCCATCGGCGACCCATGTGAACGCGTTCAGCTCATCGGCGCCGGCGCGCTCCCGGTAGGCCTCAAAGAGCTCGGCAGGGTCGATCTCCCCGGCACGGACGCGTTCGGCTGCCTGTGCAGCCGTCAGCTCGATCACCTCCACGGTCATCCGTCCGCGCCCGGGCTCGGGACCCCGAAACCGCCGTCGACCGGCTCGGGCGCCGCGGCCAGCACCACGTCGCGCGGCAGGCACGGCGCCGGTTCGTCGGGCCGCAGAGCGTTGACGACGTCGACCACGTGCGAGGTCGGCGGCACCCCCTCGAGGTCGAGCTCGCGGATCTTCTCGATGTGGTCGAGCACGTGCGAGAGCTCCGAGGCCATGTGCTCGACCTCCTCGTCGCTGAGCTCCAGCCGGGCGAGGCGCGCTACGTGGAGAACCTGTTCGCGATCCAACATCCCGGAGGATTCTAGGATCCGCCCGATTCTCCCGACCTGATCGTGTCGATCTCGGCGGGGGCGTCTTCAGGAGAGATCCCCTCCCGTCGCATCGACTCGTACCCGCCATACAGGATCGCGACGGCGACGGCCAATCCGAGGTAGCCCCCCACCTTGGCATCGACGGCGGAGTCCGGACCGGGGACGTTGATCAGCACCCGGTAGATCAGCGCCAGTGCGCTCAGGAGCCCGAGCGCCGTCACGATCTCGCTGAGGGTGACCGGGATCGCCGGCGCCGAACGGGTCGCCTGGAAGTACGCCAGCGCCACGGCCGCGACGCTCGTCACGAGGAGCAGCCAGCGCAGGATGGTGAGCGCGTCCCACCCGGTGATCGTCGTCGTAGCGCCGACCGTCGATTTCACTCCGTACCACGGCACGGCGAACAGCAGCACCAGCAGCAGCACGCCGCCGGCGCCGCTGATGATCTCGCCAGGGCGAAGCCTCGGGATCTCGATGTCCATTGTCTCGGGGCCTCCGGCCTGCTCGTCAGGACTCGGACTGGGCGGAGGCTTCTGGCGCCTCTGTCGGTTGACCGCGGTCGTCGGGCTCGTTGGACTCCTCGCGGGCGTCGGTCGTGTCCGCCGGTCCATCTGCCGCGGCGGCATCCTCGTTCGGCCGGGTCCGAGCGTTCCCCGCGTCCGCCGGGGGCACCGGGTTGGCCTCCCAGGCCTTCAGCGTCGCGTACAAGAGCGCCGCGGTGACGACCGCGCCGAACCAGAACCCCGACCCGAGATCCCCGATCTGGGTGAGGTGGAGGATGAACTTCAACGCCAGCAGTCCCGCCGCGGTGATCGCCAGCGCGACCCGCGTCAGCGTCCGGCTGCCCTTGATCGACGGGATCTGAGTGTCAGGGGACAGATGCTCGAGCAGCAGATCGAACACGATCGCCAGCGTGGCGAGCACCGCCAGCACCCCGAGCAGGCCGTCGGGCGGACCAGTCGCGCGATCGCTGATCGACGGGAAGGAGATTCCGCTGATCATCCCCCCCGCCACCGTGTGCCACGGGAGCTCCACGAGGTCGATCACGAGCAGGACGGCGAGGCCGCCCACGACCCAGTCCTCGCGCTTTACGCCGTCAGTGTTCACCGGCGTCGCCGATCAGGGTTCAGCCGGCCCTGACGGTTCGCCCGCTTCGGGCGTCGAGGGGGGTGGCTCGGCCGCCGGGAGCCTGACGGTGGGTCCCGCATCGGCGGGCGGTGGCGACTGCGCCGGAGCTCCGGCATCCGGCGGCGTTGGCGCCTGCGGCTCGCCCGTCGGCCCTGGCGCCCGAGGTTTGTCCTTCGGGGGTGAGTCTGGTTGCGGCCCCGCGCCGGCGGCGGACGTCCTCGGCCGGGCGAGGCTCCCACCCCTGATTTCGACGTAGGCGCCGACCGCGATCGCGATCGATCCGATCAGCCCCAGCCAGGCGCCGATGCCTGCGTCCGCATCCTCAAGGCAGATGCCGAGCGCCCAACCCACGACGCCCACCCCGGCCAGCAACACGATCCAGGCGCTGTCCTTTGGCAGGGACTGTGCCGATCCCGATGCGGGCACCGCCGCGTAGCCGACCGCCGCCAGCCCGACCAACAGCATGACGATGTCCATTGCCGAGAAGGCCGAGAACGCCGACACCCCCACCCAGTCGAGGAACAGAGAGATCACCAGCACGATGCCGGCGGCACCGACGATCAGCTGGCTCTGCCTCAGCTTGGAAATGTCCATGACGCACTCCTTTCGGTCACGAATGACCGCGTCCTGCCGCCTGGCGGCGGGGCAACCCTAGTGGGGCTCCCGGAAACGTTCAACCGTTTCCAGTCGACCCACTGCGCGCGCGCCGGGGGATCGCCAGACGGCGGCGCGAGCCGCTTGACGGCGATCTGACGGTCACCTGCGCGCCGGTGGCGCGCATGTCGAACCCGCCGAGGGCGATCGCGATCGCGCTAAGCACGCCGAGATATGCACCGAGCTTCTGGTCGACGATCGTGCCCGGAGATGGGGTGTCGATCAACACCCGATAGATGAGCACCCCAGCGGTCACCGTGCCCAGGATCGCGATCACGCCGCTCGTGTCGGTCACCGTTCCGTGATCGCGCTGGGTGGCGTGAATGATCAGCGATCCGAGCGTGACGACGATCGTGAGCAGCATCAGCCACCGCGTGACGGTCAGGCCGTGCCACGCGTTCTCGGCGGTCGAGATCTGTGAGCGCCCGGGAAGCCCGTCCACGCCGTACCACTCGAACGCGAACATGAGGACGAGCAGCGCCAGCGCGCCGGCGGCGCTTATCAATTCTCCCCGCTGGGCTCGTCGAGGCGCCCCCGACGGCTCAAGCCGCTCGCTCATCGCCCGCGCCCTGAAGCTCGGCGGCCCTCACCGTGTTACGCAGCAGCATCGCGATCGTCATCGGCCCGACCCCTCCCGGCACCGGCGTGATCAGGCTCGCCCGCGGCGCCACCGCCTCGAAGTCGACGTCGCCTACCAGGCCCGCGTCGGTTCGGTTGATGCCGACGTCGATCACGGTGGCGCCCTGCTTCACATACTCGGCATCCACCAGCTGCGGGACGCCCACGGCGGCGATCACGATGTCGGCGCGCGCGCACACGCCGGCGAGGTCCCGGGTGCGCGAATGGCACATCGTGACCGTGGCGTTGCGCTGCTGTAGGAGCGCCGAGACCGGCTTGCCGACGAGATCCGAGCGGCCGACGACGACGGCGTCCGCACTCTCGAGCGCCACCTCGTAGGAGTCGAGCAGCTCGATCACCCCGAGCGGCGTGCTCGGCCGCAACCCCGGCGTCCCCTGCCACAGCCGCCCCACGCTGATCGGCGTGAGCCCATCGACGTCCTTCTCCGGCGAGATCATCGCGGTCAGCTCCGCGCCGCGCAGACCCGGCGGAACCGGCAGTTGCAGGAGGATCCCGGCGACCGACGGGTCGCGGTTGCACTCGTCGATCAGCGCCGCGACATCCTCCTGCGTGGTGTCCGCGGAGAGGTGGCGGTGATAGTCCGCGATGCCGACCTCCGCACTCGCCTTCCGCTTGTTGGTCACGTAGATCGCCGAGGCGGGGTCGTCGCCGACGAGGATCGTCGCGAGCCCCGGCGCGGCGGCGCCCCGCTCCACCCGGGCGGCGATGTCACGCGCGACCTGAGCCCGCACGCGGGCGGCCACTTCCCGTCCATCGATGATCGTCGCAGTCATTGCCACAGACGCTAGACGATCACGCGGCGCTGAGGATGTTCAAAAAGGCTGAACTATTAAGGCTTATCGAGCACCCTCAGCTAGGCCTTGCTGATCGGCGCCAAATCGGCCACCAATTTGCGCTCCGAGTGATCCTTCGCGAACCGGATGACGACAATCCCGCCGGGTTCGACACCGGTCACGACTCCCTCGCCGAACGCCGCGTGGACGACGTCGTCTCCCAGGCGGTAGGCCACAGCCGGGGCCGCCGGCGCACCCCCGGCGCCACCGGAATCCCACGACATCAGCCGCGACCGGGCGCCACCGAACGCCCGCGGCTGCTGCTGCTCGCGGTCGGTGAGCTCGGCGGGAATCTCGCTGATGAACCGGCTCGGGGCGCCATAGGTGCGCGCGCCGAACACGTTCCGGGTTCGCGCGTAGGTCATGTACAGGTCACGCTCGGCCCGGGTGATCCCGACGTAGCAGAGGCGGCGCTCCTCCTCGAGCCCGCCCTCGTCGAGCGCGCGCGAGTGCGGGAAGACGCCCTCCTCGCACCCGATGATCATCACGATCGGGTACTCGAGACCCTTCGCGTTGTGGAGGGTCATCAGCGTCACGAGTCCCTCGTCCTCGGTCCGCCCGTCGGCGTCTGCGATCAGCGACACCTGCTGGAGGAACTCCGGCAGCGATCGCTCGCCGTCCTCGCCGGCGTCGTATTCGGCGCCGACGTTCACGAGCTCCTCCAGGTTCTCGATTCGACCCTGTGCCTCGATCGTCCGCTCGGCCTCGAGCGCCTCCAGATACCCGGTCTCGCCGAGAACGTCCTTCAGCAGCGCCGCGATTGGCGCCCCCGACTCGGCGCGCTCCCGGAGCACGTGCATCGTCCCCATGAAGCGGGTCAGCGCCTTGATCGCCGCCGGCCCGAGGCCCGGTACCTGCGCCGGGTCGGATGCGGCATCCCAGATCGAGACGCCCATCGTGTTGGCAAACGCCAGTACGCGCGACAGGGACGTGGCGCCGATCCCGCGGCGGGGTGAATTGACGATCCGCGTGAACGCGCCGACGTCCTGCGGATTGACGAGCACGGTCAGGTACGCGATCGCGTCCTTGATCTCGGCACGCTCGTAGAACTTGGTGCCGCCGATCACCTGGTAGGCGATCTCGGCGCGCACGAGCGTGTCCTCGAGCACCCGCGACTGCGCGTTGGTCCGGTAGAAGACGGCGATCTCCGACTTGGCGACTCCCTCGTCGACGAGCCGCTGGATCTCCCCGGTGATGAACCGCGCCTCGGCGTGCTCGTCCTCGAGCTCACGGACTTTGATCGGGTCTCCCTGTCCGAGGTCGGTCCACAGCGACTTCGGCTTCTGGGCGCGGTTGTTGCGAATCACGGCGTTGGCAGCGTCGAGGATCGTCTGCGTCGAGCGGTAGTTCTGCTCGAGCTTGATCACGCGGGCGTCCGGGAACGTGTCCTCGAACTCGAGGATGTTGCGGATGTCGGCGCCGCGGAAGCCGTAGATTGCCTGCGAGTCGTCGCCGACGACCATCAGGTTGCGGTGCTCGCCGGCGAGCAGCTGGAGCCATCGGTACTGCGCGTGATTGGTGTCCTGGTACTCGTCGACGAGCACGTGCCGGAAGCCGTTCGCGTAGACCTCGCGCACCTCGGGAAACAGCTCGAGCACGTTGACCGCGCGGACGAGCAGGTCGTCGAAGTCCATCGCGTTCATCCGGTGCAGCTCGCGCTCATAGCTGCGGTAGACGTCGGCGACGGTCTGCTCGAAGAACGACCCCACCATGTGGCCGTAGGCGTCGGCGTCGCGGAGCTTGTTCTTGGCGTCGGAGATCTGCGACTGGATCGCCGCGGGCGCGAACCGCTTGGGATCGATCCCGAGCTCGTCCAAACAGCGCTTGACCAGGCGACGGGAGTCGGCCTGGTCATAGATCGTGAACTGGCGCGTGTAGCCGAGGCGGTCGGCGTGGGCGCGCAGCATCCGCGCACACGCGGAGTGGAACGTCATCACCCACATCGCTCGGACCCGGCGCCCGACCAGCAGCTGCGCCCGGTCGCGCATCTCGCCGGCGGCCTTGTTGGTGAAAGTGATCGCCAGGATCTCGTTCGGTTTGGCGGCATCGGTCGCCACGAGGTAGGCGATGCGGTGGGTGAGCACGCGCGTCTTCCCCGACCCGGCGCCCGCGAGGATCAGCAGCGGGCCCTCGCCGTGCGTGACCGCCTCCCGCTGGGGGTCGTTGAGCCCTCCGAGGAGGGCGTCGAGATCGGTGGTCAGCTCGGTCATGGGATGACCTTCGACGATAGCGTTCGGGGCGGCCGATGAACCAGCTCCGCCTCGCCTGCAAAGCCGTCGCGGCGCGCGCGCGGCATGTCGCGATCGAGCGAGAGGCGATCGCCACATATGCCGCGTCTCTGCCGCTGGAAACGGCGCCGCCGGCGCCGGATCCCGAGGCACACCTGCTCGCGGGAACCCGCGAGGAGCTCGCCGCGTTCTGGCTGACGCTCGACGCGATCAACTTCGGCTCCGGCTGGTTTCCGACGCTGCGCAAGGAGCCGCGCCGGTCCGGCTACTTCACGGTCGCGATTTGCGTACGCCGACGGTTTGCGACGAGCGGGCCGTGGCGCGCCGAGGAGCTGACCCAGATCACCGCCGGGGAGATCGCCGCAGCGCTCGAGCAGGATCCAGAGCACGAGCTGATGGAGCTCTATGCCCGCTCGCTGCGCGATCTCGGCACCCATGTCTCACAGCAGCACGGCGGCCGCTTCAGCACCGTCGTCGACGTCGCCGACGGATCGGCGGTCGGCCTGGCGATCCGCCTCGGCGAGTGGGATTGCTTCGCCGACAGCTCGGCCTACGACGAGCTCACGGTCCCGTTCCGCAAGCGCGCACAGATCGCCGCCGCCGACCTCGCGCGTGCCCGCGTCGCCGTCTGGCACGACCTCGATCAGCTGACGACGTTCGCCGACAACCTCGTCCCCCACGTCCTGCGCCTCGATGGAATCCTGCGCTTCGAGCCGGAGCTCGTGACCCGGATCGACGCGGAGGAGCTGATCGAGCACGGCTCGCCCGAGGAGGTCGAGATCAGGGCGTGCGCCGTCCACGCGGTCGAGCTGCTCGTCGCCGACCGTCCGGGCAGCTGCGCGGCCGAAATCGACCAGCTCCTCTGGTACCGAGGCGGAGACCCGCGCTACAAGGCGGCGCCACGGCACCGAAGCCGGTGCACCGCCTACTGACCGAGGTGAGCCTCGTAAACCTCGGTGCGCACGCGGACGATCTCGTCGGCGCCGGCCTCGCCAACGAGCGCCTCGGCACGGATCGTCCCGCTCGCGGCCAAATCGAGCGCCGGGAACCGGCCCAGGCTCGCCAGAACCTGGTCGAGCGCGATCACCGTCGTCTCGCCACCGATCGGCGCCGGCGCGGTGGCGATCACCGTCAGCGAGCCGCCGTCGACGATGTTGCGTGCCGCCGCGAGGGCCTTCCGCGCCGCGTATTGGTGGACGCCGTCCAGCGAGTCGATCAGGACCACCGCGTCGGCACCCCGAGCCGCGATTCGGCGGGCCTGGTCGACGACGAGCTCGACGATGTGATCCTGGGCGTCCGGAGACGCGGCGAAGCTGACCGCGGCGGTTGGGGCGAACGCGCCGCTCCACTCCGCGATCTCCTCCGGGCGCACGCCCGCGAGCGCCACGGACACCTGCAGACCTTCGACGCCGGAGAGAGCCCCGGCCAGGCGCCGGAGGACCTCGGTCTTCCCGGTCCTGGTCCGCCCGACGATCGTCACGCGCGAACCACGTCCGATCGGGGCCAGCCGCTCGATTGCCACCAGCGTCGGATCCTCGGATTCAAACCGGAACGGCTCGCTCGGGAACGCGGCCGGGAGGTCGTCGAACCGGGTGCTGTCCGCGAGCTCATCGGCCGGCCGGTCGTTGATCGTGTCGATCCGGACGAGCGAGGCGAACCGCTCTGACCGCCGCGGAGCGCGCCGGGGACCGGAGATCCGATCGCCCGAGACGAGTTCGCAGCGCTTGACCTGCGCCGCCGAGATGTACACGTCGTCGTCGGAGGGCTCGGGGAACGCGACCCGGACGAACCCGGACCCATTGGGGAGCAGCTCGACCACGCCCTCGACGGGCTCCTCCTCGGCGGGGGGCGGCTCCTCGGGCGCCGGCTCTGGCTGCGGCTGCTCCCGCTCCTCGGGCTCGGCTTCCTCCCGCGCGGCCCCCCGGCCACGGCCGCCTCGGCGGCCGCGGCGCCGGCGACTCGGGGCCTGCTCCTCCTCGGCGTCGATCGCGGGGGCGGGCTCGTCCCCATCGTCCCGGGCCTCCGGTTCCTCCCCGGCCTGTCTGGCCAGGATCACGTCGATCAGCTCGGGGCGCCGGAGTCGACGGTAACCGTCGATCGAGAGCTCCGAGGCAATCGCATGTAGGTCGGCGAGCGGACTGGCTTCTAATGCTGCTCGGTCGAGCACGGACATCTGAGTGCCTCCTTCGGATGCTTATCGGTGGGCTCCGGCCGCGTTGAGGCAGCGGTCGGCGATCTTCGGAGCGTCAATCTAGCGTGGTGCTCCCCGGAACCGTTGTGCCGCTATCCCCGACGCTCCCAGCGCAGGTCGTCGGAGAGCCGCAGCTCTGCGTCGAGTCCGCGCTCGCCGTCGAGCACGTCGCGCACGGCGAGGAAGTCCGCCACCGCCGCCACGTCGTGGATCCGCACCATGTGCGCGCCCGCCTGCACGCCGTGGGCGACCGCCGCGAGCGTTCCGCCGAGCCGCGCGCCCGGCGGGCGGCCGGTGATCGCGCCGATGAAGTCCTTGCGGGACACGGCGAGCAGCAGTGGCCGCTCCAGCGCGTGGAGCGCCTCGAACTGACGGAGCAGCTCAACCGTCTGCGCCGGCGTCTTGCCGAAGTCTGGGCCTGGGTCGAGCATCAGCTGATCGAACTCGACGCCGCGCCCCAGCGCAACATCGATCCGCTCTCGCAGGAACGCCTCGATGTCCGCCATCACGCGGCCGTCCAGACCCGGATCGAACAGCTTCTGCTTCGGCGCCGCCCGCGTGTGCATGATGATCAGCGCGGCGCCGGTCTCGGCGCAGACATCGGCGAGCTCGGGATCGCGCAACCCGCTCACGTCGTTGACGATCGAAGCGCCCGCTGCGATCGCCGCACGCGCCACCGCCGGCTTGTAGGTGTCGACCGACACCCGTGCCCCGAGCTCGCCGGTCAGTCGCTCGATCACGGGCACCACCCGTTCGATCTCGGCCGCCACTTCGATTGGGGGGCGGTTCGTCACGCCGGACTCCCCGCCGACGTCGATCAGGTCGGCCCCGGCGGCGAGGATCGACCGCGCGAGCTCGATCCGGTCCCCGAGCGTCTGACCGAGCCCCGCGTCGGAGAACGAGTCCGGGGTCGCGTTGACGATCCCCATCAGCCACGGGCGTCCGCCCAGCGCAAGCCGGCCGGCCGACGTCAGCAGCGAGCGCGGCGGAGCGCTCACCGGGCGCCGGGCTTTCCGGCGATTCCCTCCGCCGCGGCCTCCTCGCGCCAGCTGTCCGCCTCTTTAGCGACGCGTGCCTCGTCCCAGCCGAGCTCGGCGCCGATCGCGCGCGCCACACGCACCGGTGCTTCGGCCCCGGGGGAGCACATCCGGCGGCCCGCCAACAGACCTAGACGGGTCCGCCGCAGCAGCACGTCGGCGACGCTCCGCGCCTGTTCGCTGCGAGCGGCGAACACCGCCTCTGCGAGCAGGTCCGGCATTCCCTGAAGAATCGGCCGGGCGAGCTCCCCGCGTGCCGTGGCCGTCGTCAGGACCTGTTCGGCGGCGTGGCCGTAGCGCCCGGCGAGCGCGGCGTAGGAAGCCTCTGAGACGCCGTCGACGCGCGGCAGTCCGGCTGGATCGATCGACTGTCCGAGTGGAATCTCGTGCGTGCGACACGGCGCTTCGCGCCCGTCGCGTTCGACGATGCGATCCACGGTCATCTTCGCCATCCGCCGCCACGTGGTGAGCTTGCCCCCGGTGATCGTGATCAGCCCGCTCGAGGTCTCGTAGAGCTCGGCCTTGCGCGAGATGTCGACGGATTTGCGGGTGTCGCCGGTCGAGATCAGCGGCCGGACGCCAGCGTAGGCGCCGGCCACCCGCTCGGGGCCTAGCGCCTTCCCGAAGAACGTGTTGACCGCCTCCAGCAGATAGTCGATGTCTTCCGGCGATGGACGGACGTGATCGATGTTGCCGTTGTAGTTGTTGTCCGTGGTGCCGATCAGGCTGCGGCCGAGCCATGGCAGGACGAAGATCGACCGCCCCTCCCCGGCCGGCACGATCGCGCCGGCGAGAAGCGGCAGGTCGGCGTCGTCGAGCATTACGTGGGTTCCACGGCTCGGAGCGATCCTCGGCAGCTCGGCCTCGGAGTGAAGCTCCTCGGGCTGGATCCGGTCGGCCCAGACGCCCGTCGCGTTCACGACGTTGTCGGCCCGGATCGGGTATTCGTCGCCGGTCTCGGCATCCCGCACCTTGACCGTCGCCCCGTGGGCCTCCACGCGGTCGAGCCCGGTGACCTCCAGGCGGTTGGCACAGATCGCGCCGAACCGCTCGGCCTCCCCGAGTACGGTGAGCACGAGCCGGACGTCATCGGTCTGACAGTCGTAGAACAGATAGCCGCCGGTGGGTTTGCGGTCGTCGAGCGCCGGTAGCAGCTCCGCGACCTCCTCGCCGGAGATGACCCGGTGGCGAGCCGGGCTCCAGTCGGCGTCGTTGCCGTTCTCGAGCGCCCGCTCGGCGCGCCGAGTGCGTCTTCCGCGCAGCCCCGGCGTCGCCATCACGTCGTACATGTTGAGGCCGATACCGACGAGCCGATCGGGCCTGGCACCGTTGAACGCCGGGACCACGAGCGGCAGCGGCCGGACCAGGTGCGGCGCGAGCCTGACCATCAGCTGGCGCTCGAGCAGCGCCTCGCGGACGAGGCCGAGATCGAAGCTCTGTAGATAGCGGAGTCCACCGTGGACGAGCTTCGAGGACCGGCTGCTGGTTCCCGATGCGAAGTCGGCCTTCTCCACCAGCGCCACGCTGTAGCCGCGCGAGGCGGCGTCGAGCGCGACGCCGGCGCCGGTGATCCCGCCGCCGATAACGACGACGTCGAACCGCTCGGCCACCATGGCCTCGATCGCCCGCGCCCGGTTGAGCATGGGGTCAGGTTATCCAGCGCCCTGGGCAGCGCAGCGGGTGCTGTCAGGTCAGGAGCCCGGCTGATACGCCGGATCCGCCACGCCCCTCTGCTGGCGTTCCCTGATGATCTCCTTGATCCGGTCGAGCGTGTCCTCCGACATCCGCCGGATCTCCCAGTGGGTGAGCTTGATCACCCGCATCGGTGACGTCGCGATCACGTCCGCGTTGCGCGGCTCCCGGGACAGGAGCCCCATCTCGCCGATCAGGTCCCCCTCGTGAAGCGAGGCGATCTTCTTGCCGTCGCGAAGCACGTCGGCTGTTCCCTCCTCGATCGCGATCAGCTCTGTCGAGTAGTCCCCCTGCTGCATCAGGATCTGTCCATTGGCGATGCTCGTCTCGGTCGCGAACGCGGCCAGCCGGTGCGCCTCCTCATCAGAAAGGTTCGAGAACAGTGGGATTTTCTTCAGCCGACTCTCGTCCATGGACGCTCCCGATTTCTCTTTTTTGTAGGCGGCGTGACTCTAACGCGGCCGGGATCTAGAGGGCCCGGACTTCGCTGGTGATCTCGCTGACCGACTGCTTGGCGTCGCCGAACAACAGCGAGGTCTTCTCTTCGTAGAACAGCGGGTTGTCGATGCCGGCAAAGCCCGAGGCCATCGACCGCTTGAGCACGACGACCGCGCCCGAGCGGTCGACCTCGAGGATCGGCATCCCGTAGATCGGCGAGCCGGGCTCGTTCTTCGCGGCTGGGTTCGTGACGTCGTTGGCGCCGATCACGAGCGTGACGTCCGTGCGTGGGAACTCAGGGTTGATCTCGTCCATCTCCTTGAGCAGGTCGTAGGGCACGTCGGCCTCGGCGAGCAGGACGTTCATGTGGCCGGGCATCCGTCCCGCGACCGGGTGGATCGCGTACTTGACCTCGACGCCCTTGCCCTCGAGCGCCCTTTCGAGCTCGCGCACGGCGTGCTGGGCCTGCGCCACCGCCATGCCGTAGCCCGGAGCGATCACCACCTGGCGCGCGTAGGAGAGCTGGATCGCGACGTCCTGGGCGGACGTCGAGCGGACCGTTCCCCCCTCGATCCCGCCGGCCGCTGGGGCGGCGACCGCCCCTCCGAACCCTCCGGCGATGATCGCGGGAACCGAGCGGTTCATCGCCTTCGCCATCAGGTTCGTGAGGATCGTGCCGGACGCGCCGACGATCATGCCGGCGACGATCAGCGCGGTGTTGTTCAAGGCGATTCCGGTCGCGGCGGCCGAGAGTCCCGTGAACGCGTTGAGCAGCGAGATGACAACCGGCATGTCCGCCCCGCCGATCGGCAGCACGACCATGAGGCCGAGCAGGCCGGCCGCGACCAGGATCCCGAGGATGAACAGCGCCTGCGAGTGCGTACCGGCCGAGAGGACGATCGCGCTGGCCACGCACACCACGAACAGCGCGCCGTTGATCAGCGACTGGCCGGGAAGCTTGATCGGACGACCCGGAAGGATTTCCTGAAGCTTTCCGAACGCGATGCTCGAGCCCCAGAACGAGATCGAGCCGACGATCGCGCCGAACAGCGACGGGATCTCGACCTTCAGCGGGAAGCCCGCCACCAGAAGCGGATGCGCGACGAAGTGGTGGCGGTACTCGACCCACGCGATGATCGCCACCGCGCCGCCGCCGACGCCGTTGAACAGCGCGACCATCTGTGGGATCGCGGTCATCCGCACGTTCAGCGCCGCGGGGATCCCGATCGCCGTGCCGAGCACGATGCCCAGCGCGATCAGCCAAGGCGTCGAGGAACCCGAGAGCACGTGCGGGGTGAACAGCGTGGCGATGACCGCGATCGCCATCCCGGTGGCGGCGATCTTGTTGCCGCGGACCGCCGTCCGCGGCCCCGTCAGGCCGCTCATGCCGTAGATGAACAACGAGAACGCGACGATGTAGCACGCGTCGATGAAGTTCGCCGTCTGGAAGAAGACGGTGGCGATCACTCCTGATCGCCCTCCTCCTCGCCGGAGGGCAGGTCGGGCTTGCGCTTGAACATCCCGAGCATCCGGTCGGTGACGAAGAAGCCGCCGATGATGTTGATCGTCCCGAACATGATCGCGATCACGAGCACGACGTGCTCGAGCACGCCCGAGGCCTCGTGCATCAGCAACAGCCCGCCGAGCAGCACGATCCCGTGAATCGCGTTGGTGCCCGACATCAACGGGGTGTGCAGCGTGTTCGGGACCTTCGAGATCACCTCGAAGCCGACGAACGCGGCGAGCACGAGGATTGCGATCTCCGTGACGGTGCTCATCTGTCGTGGCCTCCTCAGCTGGCGGCGGTGGCGCCGGCGGCAGCCTTGGCGCCCTCATGGACGATTTCCCCATCCCGGGTGATGCACGCCCCCGCGATCACCTCGTCCTCGAAGTCGAGCTCGAGCGTGCCCTCCTCGGAGATCATCAGCCCGAGCAGCGACTCGATGTTGCGCGCGTACAGCTGGGACGCGTGCTCGGCCATCGTACTCGCCACGTTCAGCGGCGCGATGATCTTCACGTCGTAGCGCAGCACCGTCTCGCCGGGCTCTGAGAGCTCGCAGTTGCCGCCGGTCTCCGCCGCCAGGTCGACGATCACGGAGCCCGGCTTCATCTTCTTGACCGCCTCCTCCGTCACGAGGATCGGCGCCCGGCGGCCCGGCACGGCCGCGGTCGTGATCACGACATCGACCTTGCCGATCGCCTCCGCCATCAGCTCCTGTTGACGAGCCTGCTGCTCGGGCGTGAGCTCTTTCGCGTAGCCGCCGGCGCCCTCGAGATCGCCGCCGAGGTCGAACTCGAGAAAATGCGCGCCGAGCGATTCGACCTGTTCCTTGACCGCGGCACGGACGTCGAACCCCTGCACCACTGCGCCGAGCCGCCGCGCCGTCGCGATCGCCTGCAGTCCCGCCACCCCGGCGCCGAGCACGAGCACCGTGGCCGGGCGAATCGTCCCCGCCGCCGTCATCAGCATCGGGAAGAAGCGTCCGATCTCGCCCGCCGCGATCAGGACGGACTTGTAGCCGCCGATGTTCGCCTGGCTCGAGAGAGCGTCCATCGACTGCGCCCGGCTGATCCGCGGAACCGCTTCGAGCGCGAAGCTCGTCGCGCCGCTCTGCGCGATCGAGCGGATTCCCTCGCCGTTCGTCAGCGGCTGCAGAAAACCGATGAGCACGCTGTCAGGGCGCAGCCGGCCGACCTCTTCGCCGGTTGGCGGCGCGACCTTCACGACCACCTCGGCCTCGTACACCTCGCTCGCGTCGTCGACGAGCCTGGCGCCGGCCTCCTCGAACTGCGCGTCGGGGATCAACGCGGCCGCTCCGGCGCCGCGCTCGACCATCACCTCGTGGTCCTTGGCGGCCAGCTTGCGCACGACCTCCGGGACGAGGGCCACGCGCCGCTCGCCATCCACAGTCTCCTTCGGAACACCGATCCTCATCGGGCGCGAGAGGCTACCGGTTACTAGGCCAGCCCGACCGGGCCGAGTGCGATCGCGGTGACGAATCCGGCATCCACGGCGAGCGCCGACAGCGGAGCCTCATCTGCGTGTCGTTGCGCTTTCCGATGATGGTGCTGTGCCACTTTGGCGATGGCCTTGTGCCTGAGAGCGGGCTTCTGGGTCTTGTGGGTTGGACGCGGTTTCGGTCGATGCGGTCGCGCCAGCGGGACCGCTGCCAGCGGCAGCGATTTCCCCGCCAACGCCATCAATGCCTGTCCTGTTACCCACACCGGCGTCTGATCACTCGAACGTGAGTAACGGACGTGCCCGTCTCCGGCGATCAGCGAGCCCAGGAACTGGACCGCGCTGTGGACCGAGTCAGGGGCGGCGCCGGCGGCGAGCAGACCCTGGATCGCCCACGCCGTGGACTGGGCGTTCGCGTCGCCACCCGGCTCCGAGGGGAACCCGCCGTCGCGATTCTGCTGGCGTCGAATGAAGGCGACAGCCCGGCGACGGGCGCGCCCGGCCGATCCGCCGGCGCCGGCGAGGGCCTGAAGGGCGGCGCCGGTGTCGTCGACGTCGCTCGAACCCCCGGCGGTGGCGAAGTTGAAGCCCCCGTCGCGGTCCTGCTGGCGGACGAGCCAGGAGAGAGTTCGCGCCGGCGGGGTGATGCCGTCGGCGCGCAGCGCCAGCACGGCGAACGAGGTGAGGTTGACCTGGTCCTCGACCGACCCGTTGCCGCGAATGTCGGTCTCGAGCGCGCCGATCAGCTCATGGCCGCCGAATGAGCGGGCGGACACGCCGGCGGCGCGCGCGACGAGGATCGTCCGCTCGATCGATCCCGGGTCGGTCGCGCTTCCAGCGGTGGCGCGGATATACGAGAGCAGGCTGCGTCCGGCGCGGCTCACGTTCAGTGGGTTGTGGCCTTCGGCCGCCAGTCCGAGCGCCGCCCACCCGCTGTACAGCGGGGACGAGGGCGCGCCGGGTGACGCCCCGTAGCCGCCGTCGGTGTTCTGAGCCGAGAGGAGGTAGCCGGTTGGGGTGTTCGCCGCGGGGGCGGCGAGCGCTTGCCCTCCTCCCCCTCCTCCCCCCAGGGCTGGCTGGCTGGCCAGCCAGCCACCGAGGACGACGGCGAGGATTGTGAGCAGCCTGACGCCGGCCGCGCCGTCGAGCGGCTCCCACCGCACCTGCAGCCGCCGCGCGAACCGCTGGATCGAGCGGATCATCGGCATACCGAACGCCAGCGCGAACAGCACGCAGCTGACCGCGTGGATCAGGTCAAACCCGATCCCCTTCCCGACATATATCCCCAGCTGCGCCAGGCTGTGGTCGCTGAACGTCACCCAGTCACCGAAGTCCTGAAACGCCGCGAAGCCGAAGCCGACCACGCCGCATACGAGCGCCAGCGGCCAGCGCGCGAGCCGGCGGCCGGTGACGATTGCGAGCCCCGCGCCGATGACCCCGGTCGCGCCCCAGGCGGCCATCTGCCACGGCGTCCACGGTCCCTGCCCGAAGAAGAAGTTCGAGGTCAGCCCCGCGATCGCCCCGACTGCGAAGCCCGGCGCGCCGCCGAGCGTGTAGCCGGAGATCAGGACGATGTCGGTCGTCGGCTTGACGTTGGGGACGGCCGCGAAGGCGATCCGGCCGAGCGCCGCGAGCGCCGCCAACGTCGCGACGAGCGCCACGATCCTGGCGTCGGGGCGGGTGCGCTCGTACCAGCCGAACCCCGCGATCAGCGCCACCGCGAGAACCGAGAACGCGCCGAGCTGCCAGCTCACGCGATCGCCTCCTGTCTCGCCCGGAGGGCACGCACGCCCTCCGCGGGGGTGAGTGCGCCCTCCATGCCGCCGAGAATCCGGGCGGTCTCCGTGGCGAAGTAGCTGCCGCCCGCCAGCACCTCGGCGGCGGAGCCGTCGGCGATCGGGGCCCCGTCGGCCAGCAGCACGACCCGCTGCGCGAACGCCGCCGCGAACTCGGTGTCGTGCGTCGCCACGATCACCGTGGCGGACAGGCGCTGGAGCAGCCGGGCCAGCTCGTCCTTGTGAGCGCGATCCATCCCCCGCGTCGGTTCGTCGAGACAGACGACCGCGGGCGGGTCGCCGCTCTCGTCGAGCACGATCGCCAGGGCGAGCCGCTGCTTCTCGCCACCGGACAGCTCGCGCGGGTGGCGGTCGGCGAAGGCAAGCGGATCCAGCCCGACGGTGCGGAGCGCCGCGGCCGATGCCTCCTCCGCCACCGTCTCGTGGATCAGGTAATCCGTGGGGTTCTGGAGCAGCAGGGCAACCCGGCCGGCGGTCTCGATCCGGCCGCGGGTGGGGCGCATGAGCCCGGCGGCGTGGCGCAGGAGCGTCGACTTCCCCGCGCCATTGCGTCCCATCAACGCCACCCGCTCACCCGGGGCCACGGCGAGCGAGACGCTCCGGAGAATCACCGGCCCTTCTCGCAGTTCGCACCACACTCGGGTAAACGCGATAGCCGCCGCCCGACCACGAGGGGCTTCCGGTTTTACATGTATTTCGTGCTTATTCGGAAGTTGCTCCGGGAGGCCAGCGCTTCGCAGCGTCGCTCTGGCCGCCTTTACGCCGGGGGCCGGTGGCAGACCGAGGCCCGAGAGTAGTCGCGCCCCCGGCGTCGCAAGCTCAGGAGCCTCGTCCAGGGCCCACGCCAGGAACTCGCGCGGGGCCGCGTCGCAGACGACCCTGCCGCGATCGAGAGCGATGACCCGGTCGGCGAGGCCCAGGCACCGCTCGAGCCGGTGCTCGGCGAGCAGAATCGCCACGTCGCGGTCCTCGTTCAAACGCCGGAGCGATCCGATCAGCTCGTCGCCGGCGACCGGGTCGAGCTGCGAGGTCGGCTCGTCGAGGACCAGCAGCGCCGGCCGCCCGGCCAGCGCCGCGCCGAGCGCGACTCGCTGGAGCTCGCCGCCGGACAGCTCGGCGGTCCCGCGGTCCAGGAGGTGGGCGATCCCGAGCGAGAGCGCCGCCTCCTCCACCCCCCTCGCGACGGCTGCGGGTTCCTCGCCGCGGTTCTCCAGGCCGAACGCCAGTTCCGCCCGGACGGTTCCCAACACCACTTGCGTCTCCGGATCCTGGAACAGAGTCCCGAGCGCCACCGCCAGCTCCCCCGGCCGCGACGTGCGGGTATCCATCCCGGCCACGATCGCCCGCCCGGCAAACGTGCCGCCGTGAAAGTGCGGCACGAGCCCGCTGGCCACGCGCAGCAGCGTCGATTTGCCCGACCCAGAGCGTCCGGCGACCACGACGAGTTCACCGGGCTCGATCTCCAGGGTGACCCTTTCGAGCGCGGGCTCCGTGGCGCCCGGGTAGGCATAGGAAACCTCTTCGAGCTCGAGCACGGGGGTCACCGCTCGATCCCCCGGCGGTCGGCGAACGGTGCCAGGGCGCACGCGATCAGCGCGAGCGAGGCCGCGATCTCGGAAACCCCCACGGGAGTCTCGAGCGAGGGATACGCGTGGAATGGCTCCCACCCGGTGGTACGGGCGGCCACGGCAATTGCGACGATCGCGATCGACGCTAGACCGAACGCCACGTCGTGGCGCGACCACGGCCGGCGGTACCGCGGGGGCCGGCGGGCGGCGCCGTAACCGCGGACCTCGAGCGCTGCGGCCACATCGAGGGCGCGGTCGAGGGCCCCGCCAGTCGTGGCCTTCAACAGGCTGTAGCGGCTCGGCGGGCCGCCCGGGCGACACCGCTGCGCATCGGCCAGCCGGCGCGAGTCGCGGACGAGGAGCGGCACGAGCCGGGTCGCGAGCGTCGCCGTCAGCGCGGAATGAAATGAGACGCGGCGGAAGAGCCGCAGCACCTCGTCGGGGTCGACCGCCGCCGTATACAGCGCCCCGCACAGGATCAGCGCCACGGCCCGGAGCCCGAGCACAGCGCCGTAGACGGTCGCCTCGAGCGTGATGTCGGTATGGCCGAGCACCGGCAGCTGCCCGAAGCGGATGATCACCGTGAGGCCGTCGCGGGACACCAGCGCGTTGATGACCATGACCGCGAGTGCGAGGGGCACCGCCCACAGCGCGGCGCGGCGCATCTCGCGGCCCACGCCGGCGGCCACGCCGGCGCCGGCGGTCGCGACCACCGCCGCGCCGAGCACGAGCGGGTTCGAGACGATCAGTGCGGCGAGCGCGAGCGCCAGGCAGTACCCCGCGCCCACTGCCGCTCGAGCGGCGTGCAGCGGACTCGGGCGCCGCCTGTAGGTCACGAACCAGCCTCGAGCGGGACGGGAAGGTCGGAGGATCCCTGCACCGCGAGCGCGAAGTGATCTCGCAGCCGGGCCGGGGTCATGGCCGCGGCCGCTGCGGCCACGCCGGCGGGGTCAGTCCCGGTGATCAGCCAGGTTGGTGTCGTGGTTCCCTGCGCCGTCGCGGCGATCAGCCCCACGTTGCCGCTCAGCGTCCGAACCACCGCGCCGCCGGGGTCCAGCAGCTCGAGCGAGCGCTCACCCGGCCCCCCGAACTTGGCGTAGACGCCGCTCGCCTTCGGTCCCTGCTCGATCAGGCTGCCCGCGAGCGTGCCCTTGACCTCGCTCCAGGTTCCGACCAGGAGTCCGAGCGTGTCCTGTCCCGATCCCGTCCCCAGCAGTTGGCTGGCCACGGGAACGCCGATCGCATTGAGGTCGGCCGACGCCTGCTTGCAGGCCGTGCCGACGTCCGTCGCGCATTCGAGCGTCGTCGGGAACCGCTTCCCGTCGAGCCCGCGAACGAACGGCTCGGGATAGGAGCCGACGACCGCCGGGACCGAGTCGGTGGCGCTCCAGTCGTGGAGGTCCCACCAGATCCGGTCGCCCTGGTGGACGGCGGTCGCGGCCGCACCCTCGGACGCCTCGATGCCGTTGACGTAGTAGAACCAGTCGAGGTGCGCCGAGTTTCCGGTGTGTCCGTCGATCGACTCGACGAAGCCGCCGCCGTAGCGCGTCTGGACGCGGAACGAACGTTCGAGCATCCTCATCGCGGTCTCCGAGCCCGGAACCTTCGACTTGGTAATCGAGGCGACCTCCGCCGACCCGAACGCTCGGGTGACGGTCACGTTGACATCTGACGTGCCCCGGCCAGGGCCGAGGCCGACGCCGCATCCGGCGAGGGCCACCGCAGAGGCGGCGGCCGTCGCCAGGATGCGGCAGGCTCGGGCCATCAGCCCTGAGCGCTGACCTTCACGCGAACCGGCACGGCCCGGACGTAGCCGGGATCGCTCGCGCGGATCGCAATCGTCCCGGGCGACGCCCACGTGATCGCCACGATCCCGCTTGCCTTCGTCTTCACGCTCTTGCCGTGAAGGCTGACCGCGGCGCCGGCGAGGGGCTTCGCCACGCCCTTCGCGTTGAACCACACGACCTTGACGTTGAAGCGGTGACCCACGGTGGCTCTCCGGGGGGCACGGATCGCGATCGGATAGGCCGAACCGGTCTGCGAGACGGCCGCGAACAGGAGCTTGTCGCCGTTGTGGAGCTTCTGCTCACAGGTCCCGACGCTGGCGGGACGGTTGTTGACGAAGACGTCCCAGAAGTACTTCTTGGACGCGAACGTGTGCGTCTCGCCGAAGATCGAGGTGATCTCAAGCCCGAGGCCGTTGTCGTAGCTCCCACCCCACTTGTGGTGCGTGGCCACGTCGAGTGCCCCGGCGGCACTCGTGTCCGGACAGGATCCGCGCGGAGTCCCGTCCTTGGTGATCCAGCCGCTGTGCGTCTTGACGACGCTGGGCGCCAGCAACGTCTTGCTGACCCCCTCGACCCGGACGGTCACCTTCGTGCCGGCAGCGGCGAGGGCTGCTGACGGCGCGAGAACGACGGCGATGCTCGCTCCGCATAGAGCGACGAGTTTCTTGACATGCATGAGGGCCACCCCTTTCCACGAGGGCGTATCGGCTTGGCGGTCGGAGGCTGGTCTCCTGGCTCACGGGCCTACCCCCCGCGCCTTCCCGGCGACTCGTCGTCGCCAGTGGCACACCGCGGTTGGCGTCCCCGATTACAGTGGCGGGTCCGCTCCGGAATCGCACCGGCTTCCCATGACCACCGACCTTGAACCGGCTGATCGTACCGCGGCCGGGACCGGTCCTACACTGAAGGGCAGCCGATGACAGTCAATCTGACCCGCATCTACACCCGCCTTGGCGACGGCGGCGAGACCCATCTCGGCGACATGAGCCGCGTCCCCAAGACCCATCCGAGGATCGAGGCGTACGGCACCGTCGACGAGCTCGGCGCCCAGATCGGGGTCACGCTCACGGTCGAGGGACTGCCGAATCCCTACCACGATTGGCTGCGCCACATCCAAAACGATCTCTTCGACGTCGGCGCCGACATCTCCGCGCCAGAGGACCCCGAACGCGAGCGGCTGCGCGTAATCCCGGAGCAGACCGCCTGGCTCGAAGAGCGTTGCGACGAGGTCAATGCGACGCTCGAGCCTCTCAAGTCGTTCGTGCTCTCCGGGGGCACGGCTGCCGCAGGTCACCTGCACGTGTGCCGCACGGTATGTCGTAGGGCCGAGCGGCTGGCCGTCGCTTGCGGCGACGAGGTCAACGCCGAGGTCGTCCGGTACCTGAACCGGCTTTCGGACCTGCTCTTCATCCTGGCCCGCGGTGCCAACCGCGGCGACGAGCAGCTGTGGGAGCCGGGCCGCTTCCGCGACTAGCCAGCGGGTCATAGGAGCGCGCATTCGCGCGCCCGTTTTGGTTGTGGCTTTCGCGCCCGGTTCGGTGGCGGTCGAGGGCCGTCGGGCCGGTAAACGTCGCTGGGGAAGGGGAGGTGAGCGGGCGCCACCGCCCCATCTAAAAAACCTGCATAGCACGACAATTCTTCCCGGCGCCGTTTACGGAGCCGACCGCCGATCAGCCGCGTTCACAACCTCAGTCGGCAGGACAACTAGTTATTTGCGGAGCGCCAGCATCAGGCCGGTGACGAGCGCCAGCCCCAGGGCTGCTATCGCCGACGCCCCCAAGACGAACGCCCCGTGCGCGCGCGCGTAGCTGGCGACGGCTTCCGGCCGGGCGATCACGACGACCGCGGACAGCGTCACGGCGCCCAGCAGCGCTGCGGACGGCGGTCCCAGCGCCTCGCGGATCGACACCCGCTGGACGAGTTCGCTGGCCGCTACCTGTGGACGGCGGGCGTTGGCGGTGAACACCGCGGCCACGGCGAGCAGCGCCCATATCCCGGCCACGAGGAAGCCGCCGAAGACGTCGCTGGGGTAGTGCCAGGCCAGGGTCAGGAAGGAGTAGCTGACCGCGACCGCGAACGCCGCACCCATCGCCGCCACGAACGGCCGCCATCGGCGGGGCGCCGCGAGTACGCAGGCCAACGCGAGCGACATCGCCGCCGTGGCGTGGCCGCTGGGCCATGAGTCCGGGGACAGGGCGGTCACCCCGGCGACGACGTTGGTCGGCCGCGGTTGAGCGAGCAGTGGCTTGAACAGCTGCGTGGTGACGTTCGCCCCGAGCAGAATCGCGACGATCGCGAGCGCCACCCACGGCCGCCGGCGCGCGATCGCCACCAGTACCGGGATAGCGCAGAAGTAGACGTACGGCTTCGGGTCGCACAGCGTGGCGATGCGGTTCGCCAGTCCCCCCACGTGCGGGTGATTCGCTAGGTCCGCGAAGCCCCGCAGGATCGACACGTCGGCGTGCTCGAACAGGGCGATGTGGAACGCGGCGTACCACGTCGCGAACAACATCAGGGTGAGGGCGCCCGCTCCGATGAGCGCCTTCCTCGCGCCTTCAGGCATGCATTCAGGCTAGCCGACGCCTGAAGCGGCCCTCCCCAGGACTCTAGGCTGAGTTGTGCTCGCGACTGTTGCGCGTAATGACGATCTCGGGCGCCGTTCCGGTGCGCTCGAGGTGGGCATAGTGCTCGACGTCCTCGGGCGAGGCGACCTCGACGCTCAGGTCCGGCGCGAGCTCAACCCGGCCCGCCTCATAGAGCAGCTCCTGGTAACGGGGCGCGTCGTCGGGACGACCCTCGATATCGAGGCTGCGCTCCCCGCACTGCAGCGTCCAGCGCTGGCCTCGCATCAGCTTCTCCTCGGTCATCTTGAACGGCACGGTCTCGGTCTCCGTATCGATTCGCAACCGCGCGTGCGCGGACCAGAGTGCGCGCGAGAGGCGCTCGAAGTTGCGGCCGTACGGGGCGGGGACGATCGCGACGGGGCCGGTGGCGTCCGTCGCGCCCCGGATCGCGTCGGCGACCGGGCCGACGAGCACGAATTGGACGCGGTTGGCCTGGAGCCATCGAAGTACCGCGACTGCGGCTAGGTCGAGATGCTCGAAACCCTTTGCTGTGGTGACCGGCTGTGAGTCCAGGGCCGGTGGGCGACGTTTGAGCAGCATGGAGGTCGGTTTCGAGCCAGCCGCCTGGACTCCTTCACCGAAATGCGCTTATACCGGTAGCGCGTCCACGCCGGCGAGTCGACGTGCCAGGCCGGGCGCGAACCGGGACATCGCATGGGCGACCTTTGCCTCGGGCGTGACGACGGCGACCGGCTTGTCGGCACCGATCGCATCCACGATCTCCGTCGCAACCTGCTCTGGCGTGAAGTTTCGCCGCTGATAGACCCGGGTCACGTGATCGCGCAACCGCTGCTGCTCCTCCTCGTCGACCCCCACATATCTCGTCACGCGCGTGATGTTGGTCGCGATCACGCCGGGGCACACGGCTGTAACGCCGATCCCGTAGGGCAGCACCTCCGCGCGCAGGCATTCGCTCAGCATCAGGACCGCCGCCTTTGAGGCCGAGTACGCCGGCAGATCTTTCTGCGGCTGGAACGCCGCCGCCGAAGCGGTGTTGACGATGTGTCCGCCTTCGCCGCGCTCGATCATGGCGGTGGCGAACAGGCGGCACCCGTGGACGACGCCCATCACGTTGACGTCGAGCACCCGGCGCCAGTCGTCGAACTCGGTGTCGAGAAACGCCCCGGCGACCCCGATCCCGGCGTTGTTGACGACGACGTCCGGCACGCCGTGCTCGCCGATCACCGCGTTCGCCAACTGTGCCATCGCGCCGGCGTCGCTCACGTCGCACGTGAATGCATGCGCGCCGTCGATCGAACCGGCGACGAGCGCGGCTGCGTCGCCGTCGCGGTCGACGAGGAGGAGGCGGGCGCCATGCGCCGCCAACGCCAACGCGGTGGCCCGACCGATCCCGCTGCCGGCACCCGTGACGAGCGCCAACCGCCCTCGCAGCTGGGCGACCCCGCCGCCCCGGACCCACGGCTGGCCCGGCGTGTGCGCCGTCCCAGCCTCGACCTGATCGACGAGCTCTCCGACCCACCTGGCGATCAGCGCCGGCTGGACTCGCGGGGACCAGTGCGAGCCCGCCACCATCCGCCGGCGCAGCGACGGTGCGCCGTCCGCCGCCGCGTCGTAGTAGTGGGCGGAGATGAAATGGTCGCCGCTCGGCACGATCAGCTGCACGGGCACGTGCGCCACCGGCGCGCGGCGCGGGCCCAGCAGTCG
This sequence comes from uncultured Solirubrobacterales bacterium, assembly GCA_963810015.1. GTDB lineage: Bacteria > Actinomycetota > Thermoleophilia > Solirubrobacterales > Solirubrobacteraceae > Palsa-465. The sequence goes on along the minus strand of CAWEMC010000013.1, from coordinate 66,554 downwards.
CGGGGTGATGTTACGGCGATAGAGGTTCGAGCCCGCGGTGCCGTCCTCGGCGACCGTCGGCGAGGGATAGTCGGGGCCGGTCGGCACGCGCTCGATGTTGTTGAGAAACCACTCCCAGCGCCCGCCGCCGAGCACGATCCGCCACACCGCCGTCGGCCCGCCGGGGGCACAGAGCACGGAGACGTACCAGGACCGGCGGAGCTGGCCCAGAGCTCGTCCGATGCGGCGCGCGCGCAGCGTCCGGCGAAGCGTGCCCGCGATCTGGTCCAGCGATGGACCGGCGATCGTCGTGAAAGACGCGAGCTTGCCGTCGAAACGGGGCGTCGTCGCGAACTCCCAGCCCGCGATGGCGCCCCAGTCGTGCCCCACCAGATGGACCTTCTGTCCTGGCGCCACGGTGGCGATGACCGCTTCCAGATCGCCCGCCAGTCGCTCATAGCCGTACGCCATCGGGCCGTGCGGGCGGCTCGACTCCCCCGCCCCACGGACGTCGTACGCGACGACGTGGAACCTGTCCGCCAGCCGTTCGAGGACCGGGTCCCAGAGCTCCTTGGTGTCCGGATATCCATGGACGAGCACGACCGTGGGACGTCCCGGGTCACCCGCCTCGACGAGCGAGAGGTCGGCGCCGTCGCCGGTTACCGTCCGCTTGATCGCGCCGTCGATCACCTACTCTCGCCCAACCGGATAGAACCGGTCGGCGAGCCGCAGCCACAGCCCTCGTGGCGCCAAACGCCCCGCCACCGCCCCGAATGAGTTGATCGGGCCGGGGATCACCACCCGCTCGTTCGTCTCGAGGCCGCGGACGGCCGCCTCCGCGACCCTGTCGGGCGTGGTCCAGACGAAGCCGGGCGTTTCGTCCTCGATGCCATCCATGCCGGCGACGGCGGTGAACTCCGTTCGCACCGGGCCCGGGCACAGCGCCGTGACCGCCACGCCCGACTCCACGAGCTCTTGGTGGAGGGCTTCGGTGAACGACAGGACCATCGCCTTGCTGGCCGCGTACGCGGCCTGGCGCGGAAGCGGCTGGTAGGCGGCCGTCGAAGCGACGTTCAGGACCGCTCCGCGGCCGCGGCTGACCATCGCCGGCGCATACCGGGAGCAAAGGTCGAGCACCGCGTCGCAGTTGAGCCGGAGCATCGAGAGCTCGCGCGCGCGGTCGAGGCTCACGAACGGGCCGGCGGTGCCGAACCCGGCGTTGTTGCACAGGATCTCGACGGTCAGCCCGCGCTCGCGAACTTCGGTGACGAGCCGCGCCCGTTCGGACCCGACGCTCAGATCGCACCCGAACGTCTCGACCCGTACCGCGTACCTCGAGACGAGCTCGGGCGCCAGTCGCTCGAGCCGGTCCGCTCGCCGCGCTACGAGGGACACGCCGTGACCCCGCCGGGCGAGGGCGTGCGCCAGTTCGGTGCCGATTCCGGAGGAGGCTCCGGTGATCAGGGCGGTCGAGTCGCTCGACGGCTCGGGAAGCGCCATCGCGCTGACACTATCCACACCGGCTGCTCGCTGTCGTAGCCTGATCGTGAAATGTCCGAGACACGGACCCCGAGCCGCTTAGTCGGCACCCGGCCGAGCGGCTGGGTCGGCGCCGCGGTGTCCGTCATCTCCGTGGCCGCGGCGACGGCCGCGATCTACCCGCTGAAGCACCTTGCGCCGACCGTGTCGCTGAGCGTCGTGTACCTCCCAGCCGTCCTGCTCGTGTCGGCCTACTGGGGGCTGGTCCTCGGGCTCACCACGTCGCTCCTGAGCGCGGCGGCGTTCAACTTCTACCACCTCCCCCCCACCGGCCGCTTCACGATCTCCGACAGCCGCAATTGGGTGGCGCTCGGGGCCTTCATAATCGTGGCGGTCGTCGTGAGCACAGTCGCGGAGCTCGCGCGCACGCGGGCGCTCGAGGCGGAGCGCCGTCGGGCTCAGGCCGATCTCGCCGCGGCGCTCGCGCGCGATCTGCTGGCGGAATCCAGGACGACGGACGGGCTGGAGGCGGCGGCCCGCCACGTCGCGGACGCGCTGGCGATCCCGTCCGCCTCGATCGTGCTCGGCGCCGCCGATGGCGACCAGCGGCGCCGGGCGATCGCGCTCAGAGACGCCGATCGCAACCAGATCGCGACGCTCATCGTCCCGGCCGGCCTTACCGGCGAGACGGCGGAGGGGCTACGAACCCAGGTCGTGCCGGCCCTGGAGGCGATCGTCGCGATCGCGCTCCGTCGCGACGCCGTCCAGGCCGCCGCCGTCGAGACCGAGGCGCTGCGGCGAAGCGACGACGTCAAGACCGCGCTGCTGCGAGCCGTCTCACACGACCTCCGCACTCCGCTTACGGCGATCGTCGCGGCCGGTTACGCGCTGAGCGCGCCATCGCTGACGACCGAGGAGCAGACCGAGCTCAGTCAGGCTGTCGTCGCCGAGGGCGAGCGGCTGTCGGCGCTGGTCGAGAATCTGCTCGACCTCTCGCAGCTCCAGGCCGGGCGCGCCGAGCCCCGGCGCGACTGGGTCTCGCTCGAGGACGTGCTGTTCGCGGCGAGCGAGGGCGTGCGAGCGACCGGCGGCGAGATCCGGGTGTCGGTCGAACCCGATCTGCCCGAGGTCCGAGCTGACGCCGCGCAGCTCGAGCGAGCGTTCGCCAACCTGCTCGAGAACGCCGAGCGCTATTCGGGCGGGCATCCAGTTTCCGTCTCGGCCCGCAGCGCCGACACGCGGGTCCTGGTGCGGATCGTCGACCAGGGCCCGGGAATCGATCCCGCCGAGCGCGAGCGAATCTTCGAGCCCTTCTACCGTGGCGCGCGCGGTCGGGACCATTGGGTTGGATCGGGCCTGGGCCTCGCAATCGCACGAGGCTTCGTCGAGGCCAACGGCGGCACGATCTCGGTCGACTCGTTGCCGGGTCAGGGAACGTCGTTCTTGGTTTCGCTGCCGCTCGAGGCTCCGCCGGTGAAGGTCCAAGCGTGAACGCTCCCGCGCGACCCAAGGTGCTGGTGTGCGACGACGAGCAGCAGATCCTGCGCGCGCTTCGCGTGATCCTGCGCGACGGCGGGTTCGAGGCGCTGCCGGCGACGACGATGGAGGAGGCGCTTGACGTCGCCGCCGTCGGTCGTCCGGAGGCCGGGATCGTCGATCTCCTCCTCCCCGACGGGGACGGCATCGAGCTGTGCCGGCGCCTGCGTGAGTGGACCGACATGCCGCTGATCGTGCTCTCCGCCGTCGGCGAGGAGGAGGCCAAGGTCCGCGCGCTCGCGGCGGGGGCCGACGACTATGTGACCAAGCCGTTCGGGCCCCGCGAGCTGCTCGCCCGGTTGCAGGCCAACCTCCGGCGCGTGGCGCCCGAGCCGCAAGAAGCGGTGATCACCGCCGACGGGCTCCGCGTCGATCTTGCCCGCCGCGAGGTGAGCCTCGACGGGGAGGAGGTCCATCTGACCCCGATCGAGTTCGACCTGTTGCGCCAGCTCGCCCGCAACCGCGGACGGCTGATGACCCATCGCGACCTGCTCAGTTCCGTCTGGGGTCCCGGTTACGCCGAGGACACCCAGGTCCTGCGGGCCCACATCGCCAACCTCCGGCGCAAGATCGAGCCGCCGGGGGGGCCGAGATTCATCCGGACCGAGGCGGGAGTCGGGTACCGCTTTGCGGCCTGAGACGCGCGGCGCCGTCTCCCTCTCATCTGGCGCGGACAGCACGCGGGCCAATGCCGGCGCCGACCCCATCGCGAGTGGCACTGCCGTTCACCGGCGGGGTCTCGATCACGACCCGGCACGGCCGGTGCGCGAGCAGGTACGTGGCGGTCGGGCCCAGGGCGCGCTCGGACGGCGGCGCATGGGCCGTACCCAGGTAGATGATCTCCGCGCCGCTGCGCTCGGCCTCCTCGACGATCGCGGCCCCCGGGCTGCGGGTGCGGATCAGGCGGGTCTGCACCTTCAGACCAGCCTTGCGGCCCGTCACCTTCGCACTTTCGAGCACGCTCAGCCCGAGCGCCTCCTCCTTCTCGAGGCCGGCGTCGAGCGACAGCTGGTTGGGGACGCGGAGGATGTAGACCGCCTCGACGAGCGCGTCCTCGCCGACGAGCTTCGCCGCCGCGCGCAGCGACGAAGCGTCGACGTCGGTGCCGAAGATCGGGACCAGGGCCGAGCGGTACTCGAGCTCGACGAAGAATGAGGGACGCTCACGCCGTTCGATCCTGTAGTCGCTGACCAGGTCGAGGCCCTGGCGCCGGCGGTAGATGACGTAGCCGACCAGCCCGACGATCATCCAGCCGATGCCGACGTAGCGGGCGTCGACGTGGAGCACGATCACCGAGACCCAGGCGGCGAACGTGCCGATCCCGCCGACCACGGCCGTGATCGGCAGATCGCATCCGCGCACGCGGATGTTGCCGGGCATCTTGTAGGGCCGGTCGCGGGTCGGGTCCTTGAACCGCAGCGCGATCACCGACGCGTGCGCGGTCGTGAACGACAACATCGCGCCGAACGAGTAGAGGTTGCCCAGGAAGTTGGTCTGCCCGGGAATCAGCAGAATGCCGGCGATCACCGAGAACGTGATGATCGTGAACCACGGAGTGCGGTAGCGGCGGTGGAGCTGGGCGAATACGCTCGGCAGCTGCCGGTGCTCGGCGAGCGACCACGACAAGCGGGAGATGCCGATCAGCCCGGCGTTGGTGGCGATGAACAGGATCGTCGCCGCCAGGATGCCGACGTAGTAGCGCAGCGCGCTGGTGGCGGCGTGGGCGAGGCCGAGGTGCTGGATGATGCCCAGCACCGGGTCGTTCTGATAGCCGTGCGGTGGCGGCTGGCCGAGCAGGGTGGTCGCGTGCGAGCCGTGCCCCGTGACCGGCAGCGCGGACAGCGCGACCACGGTCATGCCGGCGTACACGCCGAGCACGGCGATCAGGATCAGGTTCACGGCCTTGGGCACGTCCTTGCCCGGGTCGCGGGCCTCCTCGGACATGTTCGAGACGGTCTCGATCCCGGTGTAGGCGAGCATCGCCAGCGACAGCGCGAAAATCAGGTGCGAGTAGCTCGGCACCGTCCCCAGGTGGACCTGATGCACGAGCAGCGACGGGTTCAGTACGAGCAGCGCGCCGAGCAGGATGATCAGGCACTGGGTGATCAGGTCGGCTACGGCGAGGAAGAGGTTCAGCTTCGCCGATTCGCCGATCCCGCGAACGTTCAGCCGCGCGAGCAGGCCGATCACGATCAGGCCGCCGATCACGTCGCCCGGCGGGTGACGGAGCGCCGGCCAGAACGCGCTCAGGTAGTGCGGGACGAAAAACGCCGAGATCGCGATCGTCAGGATGTAGTCGAGGCTCAGCGCCCAGCCGGCGAAGAACGAGACGAAGTCGTTGAACGCGTGGCGCGCGAAGCTCGAGGACCCGCCGGCCTCCGGGAACATCGAGGCTCCTTCGGCGTACGTCTTCGCCGTCAGGGCGAAGAGCCCGCCCGCGAGCATGAACACGACCGGCGTCAGCCCGAGCGCGTACGCCGCGACGATCCCCAACGCGTAGTAGATCGAGGAGCCGACGTTCCCATAGGCGGTCGCGAACAGACCGCCTACGCCGACGCTGCGACGTAATCCCTGAGTCTCTATCCGGGCCATCAGCCCCCTGCGACGGTACGGCTGGCCTCATCAAGATCACGCTAAAGATCGAGCCCCGGCCGTAGAGAAAGCGCTAAGACGGCTTTCCCGAACGCGCTCTAAGCGCCAGGATCCCGCAGGCGGTAGCCGACGCCGGGCTCGGTGATCAGGTACTGGGGCCGGGAGGGATCGGGTTCGAGCTTGGAGCGGATATGGGCGACGTGAACGCGCAGATAATGGGTCTCCTCCCCGTACTCCGGTCCCCACACCTCCCGCAGCAGCTGGCGATGAGTTACCAGGCGCCCGTGATGCTGGGCGAGCACCCGTACGAGCTCGAACTCGATCGGCGTCAGGTGGACCTCGACCCCGGCGCGAGTTATCCGCCGGTCGTGGAGGTCGATGACCAGTTCCCCTAGCTCGAGCGTGGGGCTGCCGCCGGCCTCGGCCGAGCGTCGCATGATCGCTCGCAACCGTGCGAGCAGCTCGTCGGTGCCGAACGGCTTCGTCACGTAGTCGTCGGCGCCGGCATCGAGCGCGCGGACCTTCTCGCGCTCGTCCCCGATCGCAGACAGCACCAGGATCGGCAGCCGGCTCCAGCGCCGTATCTCCTCACAGACCTCGACCCCGCGTCCGTCGGGCAGGACGAGGTCGAGTACGACCGCGTCGGGCGGCCGTAGCGCCACCGCGGCGAGCGCCTCCTCCTTGGTCCCAGCGGCCTCCACGGCATAGCCGGCGCTGCGCAGGACGATCTTCAGGCCGCGGACGATCTGAGGCTCGTCGTCGACCACCAGGACCCGTGGCTCGTTCATCCGACGGCCTCCGGCTGTGGGACTACCGGGAAGCTGACGGCGAACGAGGTGCCCCGGTCGGCGTCGGATTGGAGGACGATGTGGCCGCCGTTGGCCTCGACGAAGCCGCGGGCAATGGCGAGCCCGAGGCCCGAGCCGGAGCCGGCGTTGCCACGTCCGCGAAAGAACGGCTCGAACACGTGTGGCCGCTGCTGTGGGGGAACGCCGCGGCCGCGGTCGATCACCCGCACCGTGACGCGTCCCGCGCCGATCCCCGCTGTGATACGAACCGGCGAGCGCGGCGGCGAGAACTTGACGGCGTTCTCGATCAGGTTCGAGAACACCCGCTCGAGCTGCGAGGCGTCGGCCCGGACCAGCGGGAGGTCGTGAGGTAGCGAGAACTCGATTGGGTGATCCGTGCGCAGATGTGCGGCGGCCGACGCGACGGCGTCGTGCAGGTCACACCAGTCCGCCTGGGGCGATACGGCCCCGGCCTGGATCTTCGAGAGGTCGAGCAGGTCGTCCACCAGCTTCGCCAGGCGCGCTCCCTCGTCCTCTATTACCTCGATCAACTCGCTGCGCTCGTCGTTGGTGATGTCCGCGGCCCGCAGCGCTGAGCCGGCGGTCGTGATCGCCGTCAGTGGCGAGCGAAGGTCATGCGAGATCGCGTGGAGGATCGCGGTGCGGGCCACCTCCGCACGCCGACCTGCCTCGGTCTCGGCTTCGCGCTCGGCGACCCGCTCGCGCTCGACGGCGACGTCGATCAGCCGGCCGAGCGGGTCCGAGATCCGCTCCAGGTCCCGGACGGGCCATGACGTGTCGGTCGAGACGTACAGCCAGGCGGAGCGGGTCCGGGCGCGCAGTGGTAGCGCGATCTCGCCCGGCCCTTGCGCGGGCACGGGCTCGAGTACGACGCGCGCCCTGCTCGCCCCGGTCGCGCGGGCCACCTGGTTGCCGATGCTCTCCAGCTGGGCTGTCACGCTCTGGCCGGCCAGGATTGCCGAGGCCGCGTCGGCGAGCAGCGACGCCTCGCGCTCGCGCGCCACGGCCACGCGGGCGCGAAGCTCCGCCTCGGCCGCGCGCTGGCGGCCGATCGCGGCCAGCCGGCCGACCACGACCGCCGCGACGATCAGCACCACGAGCGCGACGAAGTCCTGGGAGTGGGCGATCGTCAGCCGGTGGCGCGGCGTGATGAACAGGTAGTTGAGCGTGAGGATGCCCAGCACCGCCGTCGCCAGCGCCGCGACCTGTCCGCGCCGGATGGCGATTGCGAGCACGGCGAGCAGGTAGAGGACGCCGAGGTCAGCCGCGGGCGCGGCCGACTGAAGCGCAGCGATGCAGCCGGTCGCGATGGCCACGGCGACCAGTACCTCGAGCGATGCGCTTAGGGCTGTTCGTGACGTAAGCGGCCCCAGCTTTGAATTCATCTGCGTGACCTTCCGGCCCATCCCGGAAGAGGCTACGCCGCGATCGGCGTGCGCCGCTTGGCCTCCACGGGGACGGACTCGATGATCACGCGGCACGGCCGCTCGCGGAGCACGGTCTCGAGCGTCCGGCCGAACCCGCTCCCGGCCCGCGCCATCGGCATCACGATCGCCCCCGCGCGCATCGCCCGCGCCTCGTCGACGATCCGCCGTCCCGTCTGCCCGGCCCGGACCTTCTCCACATGTCCCGAGACACGCCGGCCGACCTGGACCTTGGCCTCCTCGATGATCGACGCCGCCGCGGCCTCCTGTTCGGGCAGCGCGGCGCTGATCGGGCTGCTCGACGGAACCGAGATCGTCACCAGCACGTGTATCCCACGCCGGCGCCGCGCCGCCAACCGCGCCGCGGTGGCCATCACCTCGGGGACGTAACCGTGCTCGTCGAACGCGACCAGCACCGACTGGTATTCGGCTTCGGTCTCGACGGCGGGCCTGGGGATCGCGACCTTCACCGTGCTCGTCAGATCCAGGCCCTGCTCACGTCGATAGGCCACGTACAGGCAGATTCCGAACGTCAGCCATCCCACCCCGGCGATCGCGACGTCGATATGGAGAGCGGTGACGGTGACCCACGCCAGGAACGTCCCGATCCCACCGACGATCGCGAACAGCGGCAGCGCTTTGCCGCGCCAGCGCACCGTCCCGGGCCCCTTATACGGACGAGTCCGATCGGGGTCGATGATCCGGAGGCGGATCACCGATAGGTGCGCGATCGTGAACGACAGCATCGCCCCGAACGCGTACATGTTCCCGAGGAAGTTCGCCTGGCCCGGGATCAGCGTCAGGCACGCGATCCCCCCGAACACGATGATCCCGATCCACGGCGTGCGGAACCGCGGGTGCAGCTGGCGCAGCACGCCCGGAACCTGACGGTGCAGCCCCATCGAGTAGACGAGCCTGGATACGCCGATGATCCCGGCGTTGGTCGCGATGAACAGGATCGTCGCCGCGAGCAGGCCGACGTAGATCTCGCCCACGTGCTGGAACGGTCCCAGATGCAGGTGCTTGACGATTCCCAACACGGGGTCTCCGGCGTAGCCCCCTTTCTCCTCGCTCACCCCGAGGAGCGTCTGGCAGTGGTTGCCGACGCAGCGGACCGGCAGTGCGGAGAGAGCGACCGCGGGGAGCGCCGCGTAGATCGCGAACACCGCGATCACCACCCGGTTGATCGCTTTCGGGATCGTCTTGGTCTCGTCCTTGGCCTCCTCGGCCATGTTCGAGATCGTCTCGATGCCGGTGTAGGCGATCATGCCCACCGGGATCGCGATCAGGAAGTTCTTCCACGTCGGCGCCACCCCCAGGTGCACGTTCGCGACGAGGGTGTGCGGATTGAACACCAGGATCAGCCCCAGGGCGACCAGCAGCACCTGGGTTGAGAAGTCGGCGATCGCCAGCGCGACGTTGACCCTTGTTGCCTCCGTGATGCCGACGACGTTGATCGCGCACAGGACCGCCACCACGCCGATCCCGAAGAAGATGTCGCCGGGCGAGGTCCTCAGGAACGGAAAGAACAGCCCTCCGAGATAGTGAGGGACGAAGAACGCGGAGATCGCGATCGTGATCACGTAATTGAGCATCTGCGCCCACGCCGCGAAGAACGACCAGAACTCGTTGAACGCGTGCCGCGCGAAGCTCGACGACCCCCCGGCCTCCGGGAACATCGAGGTGGCTTCGGAGTAGGTTGCCGCCGTCAGGTAGAAGATCACGCCGCTGATCACGAACACGATCGGCGTCAGCCCGAGGGCGAGCGACGCCACCAGACCCAGCGCGTAGTAGATCGAGGAGCCGACGTTGCCGTAGGCGCTCGAGGCGAGCGCGTTGACGCCGAGGACTCGTTGCAGGCCCGGGAGTCGCCGCTCCGCCATTAGTGCTCCTCGCCGTGCCCGTCGACATGGAAGCTCGGGCGCCAATCCGCCGGCGGCGCGGTCAGGATCACCCGGCACGGCGCCTTGCTGATCACGTACTTGGTAACCGGGCCGACGTAGTTCTCCATCGGCCCGACGCCGCCGAACAGCGCCCCGCCGCGAACGCGCGAGGGCTCCTCGGCCGCGAGCACGATCGCCTCGACGCCGCGCCGGCGCGCCTCGCCGACGATCGCCTGGCCGGCCCGCCGGGCGCGGACCATCGCGGTGGCCACCTCGACCCCCTCGTACTCCTCCCCCACCGCCTTGGCCCGGGCCAGCGCTTCCCGCGCCCTCTTGATCTGGGCATCCGGCAGCGGGGCATCGAGCGGGAGCGACAGCGGCATCTCGAACACCCAAATCGCCTCGATCACCGCTCCCTCCTCGATCACGTCATCGTGGGTTTCGCCGGCGAGGCGTCCGGCGGTCTGGACGATGTCGTCGTCGAGCGGCGTCCCCGAGATCGGAACCAGGATCGAGCCGAACTCGGGCTCGAGCGTCTCGTGGCGCAGCGCCCGCTCCGGGATGGTCACACGTCGGAAGATCGGCTTCTGCTGCGTCTTGCGGTACGTGACGTACAGCACCAGGCCGCCGAGCAGCCATCCCAGTCCGACAAAGCGGGCGCCTGAGTGGAAGATCAGCACGATCACCAGTCCGACGGCACCCAGGAGCGCGCCGAGCACGGCCGGAATCGGCACGCCCCGACCGCGGATGGTGACCGATAGCGGCACGGTATAGCCGCGCGGGCGAGTGGGTTCGCGATAGCGCAGCGCGATCACCGAGACGTGCGCGATCGTGAATGCGAGCAGGGCGCCGAACGCATAGATCCCGACCAGGAGCTCGAGATCCTGGGGGACCACGAGCGCGGCGGCAGCCACCGCCGCGGCACCGATCACGACGACCGGCGTTCCCCAACGGCCGCTGAGCCGGCCGATCGCGCTGGGGATCTGGCGGTTCGTGGCCAGCGTGTAGCCGACCCGAGAGACTCCGAGCATCGAGGACAGGGCCGCCGCTCCGAGGCCGAGCGCGCCGCCGATCGCGACCGCGTACTTGAGGATGTCCGAGACCCACACGGGCCGGAAGGCCTCAACCACCCCCAGCACGGGCGCGTCCAAGTGTTTCGTCCCCAGCTCGCTGACCCCGTCGTGAACGGGCAGCGCGGAGATCCCGACAAACGCGATCCCGACGTAGATCAGCACGATCACGGCCGAGCCGGGAATCACCAACCGCTTGACCTGGCCGACGGTCGCGTTGACCTCCCCGGCCAGGCTGGCCGCGGCCTCGAGGCCCGTGAACGCAATGACGGCGATCGGGAACGCGAACGCGAGATCGGACCACGTCGGCGCGGTCCCGAGATGGATCGACTCGGTCAGGTGGTGCGGGTGAAATGCCAGAGCCAGGCCGAGGACGATGATCGCGGCCTGCAGGACGAGGTCGAAGCCGGTGATCATGATCCGGCGTCGCAGCTGCCGGATGTTGATGCCGATCAGGTTGTCGAACGCCACGAACGCGATCACGGCGAACGCGACGGCGATCTGGGCGACCCCGTGGCCAAGCGGCGACCAGAACGCGGCGAGATAGGCCGGTATGGTCAGCGCCGCGACGGCCAGCAGGATGGTGTAGTCGAGCACGATTGCCCAGCCGGCGACGAAGCTGACCAGCTCGTTGAAGGCATATCGCGCGAACACGGCCGAGCCGCCGCGCTCGGGGTGAAGCGAAGCCCCCTCCGCGTACGTCATCGCCGTCAACTGGAAGAACAGGCCGGCCGCCAGGAACACCACCGGAGTCAGGCCGTCGGCGCGGTGGGCGACGACGCCCAACGCGAAATACACGGAGCTGACCGAGGTCGTGTAGACCACCGCGAACAGCGCGCGGTAGGAAAATGGCCGCTCGTTCACGTGTGCGCCCGCGGCCGGCTCACGGACTCCTGTACTGCAAGTACAGCCGAGCGGCCCCGGCGGCGACGAACAGCACGCCGATGATCACTCCTATGGCTGCGACCCCACCTCCGGCAGCGAGCGTGCGCGCCAGCAACACAATCCCGATCACGATCATCAGGATCGACATCAACCTCGTCGACGTTCGGTGGAACTGGCGACGATCCGGCATACCTTGCGTAGCTTAGCCCTGCCCTCCGGCGGCCCACGCGCCACATCTTGACGAAATCTTGATGCGATGCACCGTGATCTCGATGTCTCCTTGACGCCGCGCGACTTACGGTTAGGGGTTGGGCCGAAAACGCCGTACATCCGAGATGAAGCCCGTTCCCCTCCAGAGAGGCACGCCGGTTGCCCGCCATGGTCGTGTCGGCCGTCCTCCGGCGGGGCTTCGCCTGCGGCTGAGGGTGCGCCTGCACCGGGCGTCGCTCGATCGGCAGCTCTCCGATGGTCTCGCCGCCGGGTCGGCCGAGGACCGCGCGCGGCGCGCGCGTCAGCTCGAGGATTCCAAGACGCGCCGGCGTCTCGCCTCGGCCTTGCGCGGGGTGATCGCCGACTCCGAACTGCCGGCCGTCTCGCGCCTGTGCTCCGCGGTCCCGGTCTCACGTGGCGCCGTATTGCCGTGGCGCCAGGCCCTGCTCGGCCTCGCCGAGCGACTCGAGAGCACTGACCTGGTCGATCCGTGCGGCGTGGCGCGGGTGATGGTCCTCATCACCGATGGCTGCAGCCCGATCTACAGCCCGTACGCGGAGGGGTCGATGAGCGACGCCATCTGGTGGATCGCGGACGGGCTGCAGGCCTCCCACCAGAGCTGACCTTTTTATGGGGCGCGCCTTTGGGACGCGCCCTGTTTGGTGTGGCCTAGGTGAGTCGGCCGGCCCGGGGTGGCGGGCGGCCTGGTGCAACGGCAGGGAGGGACGGGACGGGACGGGTTGCTCTCGCGGACCGGCGTGGGCCCGTCGGCGCGGATTAGGCGAATTTCGGCCCCTGGATGGTGCATAGCACGACAACACCGCCGGAAGATCCGAGCCCTGTCGACTTATGCATGAGGAGCGTGCGCAGTTCGACATGGCTCGGCACCGGCGCCGGAATTGGCGTGCTGTGCACCATGAAAACGCCCGATTACGCGGCGAAATCCCCACCCGGCGCCGAAACCCCCACCCGGCGCCGAAACCCCCACCCGGCGCCGAAACCCCCACCCGGCGCCGAAAGCCCGCCGCACGCGCCACCAACCCCACCAACCCCCTTCCCTGCTGCCTTTCAACCGGGCCGAACGCCCGCAAAAGCCGCGCCGAGAGGCGATAGGCCCCGCCTCTTCACAAGATCTGTATGACGCGCCCGGATTTCTGCATGACCTCTTGACGTAGCGCGAGCCAGGATCTGCGGCATGGATGTTTTAGCCGTAGTGCTAGCAGTAGTGATGTTCGGCTTCCTGTTCGCTCTCGTGTACGGGATCGACCGGATATGAGCCTCCCGCTCGCGGCGTTCGTAGGGCATCTGAGCGCCGCGGATTTCTTCGGGCTGGTCGTCTCGGTGCTCGTGTGCGCCTATCTCCTCTACGCGCTCATCCGGGGGGAGAAGTTCTAGGACGATGACCTTCCTGGGGTGGCTCACGATCGTCCTGTTCGCGATCGTCCTGACGGCGATCGCGCTGCCGCTCGGTCGCTACATGGCCGCGGTCTACACCGGTGAGCGGACGTTCCTCGACCCGCTCTTCCGGACCCCGGAGCGACTGCTCTACCGGATCATGCGCGTCGACCCGGATCGCGAGATGGACTGGAAGGCCTACGCCAAGAGCCTGATCATCTTCTCGCTCGCCGGCTGGCTGCTGCTGTACCTGATCCTCCGTACGCAGACGCTGTGGAACTTCACGGGCCTGAACCCGGAGCACTTCCACTCGGGGTCGTGGAACGTGTCGTTCAACACCGCGTCGTCGTTCATGACGAACACGAACTGGCAGTACTACGGCGGCGAGACGACGATGAGCTACTTCACCCAGATGGCTGGGCTCACCGTCCAGAACTTCCTCTCGGCCGGCGTCGGGATCGCCGTGGCGGTGGCGCTGATCCGGGGGATCATCGGCCGCTCCGGGAAGAGCCTCGGCAACTTCTGGCAGGACCTGATCAGGACGGTGCTATGGGTTCTGACACCGATCTCGTTCATCGTCGCGCTGGTGCTCGTCTTCCAGGGGTCGATCCAGAACTTCTCGCACTACGCCAGCTTCAACGGCGTCACCGGTCTTGCCAACACGATCGCGATGGGCCCGGTCGCCTCGCAGGAGGCGATCAAGGAGCTCGGCACGAACGGCGGCGGGTTCTTCAACACCAACTCCTCGCATCCGTTCGAGAACCCGACCGGGTTCACGAACTTCGTCGAGATGCTCACGGTTCTCGTCATCCCCGCAGCGCTCGTATTCATGTACGGCCGGATGGCCCGCAAGCCCCGCCAGGGCTACGCGATCTTCGCGACGATGATGGTCATGTTCCTCGGCGCGGCGTCGGTCGCGTACATCGCCGAGGCGCACGGCTCGCCCGCCCAACACGCCGCCGGCCTGCACACGCAGGTGATAGCGGGTTCCACCGGGGGCAACCTGGAGGGCAAGGAGCAGCGGTTCGGGATCGCGGGCTCCGCGCTCTTCGACGTGGTCACGACGGTCACCTCGTGCGGCGCGGTCAACAGCGCGATCGAGTCGTTCACCGGGATCGGCGGCGCCGTGCCAATGGCAAACCTGTCCGCCAGCGAGGTGATCTTCGGCGGCGTCGGCACCGGGCTGTACTCGATCCTCCTCTACGTCCTGCTCGCGGTGTTCATCGGTGGGCTGATGGTCGGACGGACCCCCGAGTACCTCGGCAAGAAGGTCGAGGGCCGCGAGATCAAGCTGGTCACGCTCGGGTTGTTGATCACCCCTCTCTCCGCCCTGTTCTCCACGGCGCTGGCAACCGCGAGCAGCGCCGGACGGCAGTCGATCTCGGCCGCCGCAGCCGGACAGCCGCAGGGGTTCTCGGAAACGTTCTACGCCTACCTCTCGCAGGCCAACAACAACGGCTCGGCGTTCGCCGGCTACACCGGCTACATCCAGCCCAACGCGGGCAACCTCGGAGCCCACGGGATCACGTTCGCCGATCTGCTCGGAGGCTTCACGATGATGTTCGCTCGCTATGCGCCGATCCTGTTCGCGTTAGCGGTCGCCGGGTCGCTCGCGGGCAAGCGGGTCAGCCCCGCCGGCCTGGGCACGCTGCGGACCGACAACCCGACGTTCGTCGTGCTGCTGATCGGCGTGATCGTCCTCGTCGGCGCGCTCACCTTCTTCCCCGCCCTGCTGCTCGGCCCGATCGTCCAGGGCCTGACCGGACATCTCTACTAGTGGACCAGAAATGAAAAAGGACATCATCACCTCTGCGATCGGGATCCTCGTGCTGACGCTTCTGTTCGGGATCGTCTACCCGCTCGTGGTCACCGGCGTGAGCCAGGTCGCGTTCCCGGGCAACGCGAACGGCCAGCGGGTCTACGTCGGCGGCAAGCTCGTCGGCTCGAAGATCATCGGCCAGAACTTCGGGACCCAGGTGTTCAAGAACGGCAAGCCGGAGATGGACAACGGCGTGCCGGTGACCGATCCGAACCCGCGCTACTTCCAGGGACGCCCGTCGGCGACGGTTCCGCCCAACAACGCCGCGGCCACGACGTTCTCTAACCTCGGCCCCAACAGCACCGCTACGGAGCAGGAGATCGCGGCCAACATCAAGGCCTACGTCAGCCTGAACGGCCCGTACTACCCAGGCGGGCTCACGGCCGCCAAGGTGCCGGTCGACGCCGCCAACACCTCCGCCTCCGGGGTCGACCCGGACATCTCCATCGCCAACGCCGACATACAGGCGCACCGCGTCGCGGCCGTCCGCCATGTGCCGATGTCCGAGGTCCAACAGCTGATCTCGAAGAACACGGCCGGGCGCGGGCTCGGTTTCTCCGGAGAGCCGGGCGTGGACGTGCTGGAGCTCAACCTCGCGCTCAATCGACTGACGGGAGGCCACTGATGGCGGTACAGGCACCTGAAGAGCGCCCACAGCCGCGCGCATCCGAGCGCCGCGCGATCTCACTGTTCCAGCGCGACATCGTCAAGCGCGCGCTCATCGACAGCTTCGTGAAGCTCGATCCGCGGGTCCAGATCCGCAACCCGGTGATGTTCGTCGTCGAGATCGGCGCGCTGATCACTACGTTCACGTGGCTCAAGCAGGTGTTCGGCGGCAAGGCGCTCGGCGGCAACGACCCATCGTGGTACACGTTCGTGATCTCGGTCTGGCTGTGGCTGACGGTCGTGTTCGCGAACATGGCCGAGGCCTTCGCCGAGGGCCGTGGTCGCGCACAGGCCGACACGCTCCGGGCGATGCGCCAGGAGACCGTCGCGACCATGCGGGACGGCACGAAGAAGCAAGCCTCCGAGCTGACCAAGGGCGACGTCGTCGTCGTCGAGGCCGGCGAGCTGATCCCCGGCGACGGGACCGTGATCGAGGGCATCGCCACGGTCGATGAGTCGGCGATCACAGGCGAGTCGGCCCCGGTGATTCGCGAGTCCGGCGGCGACCGCAGCGCCGTCACCGGCGGCACCCGTGTGACCTCGGACCGGATCGTCGTCGAGATCACCCAGGAGCCGGGACAGTCGTTCCTCGATCGGATGATCAACCTCGTGGAGGGAGCGGAGCGCCGCAAGACGCCGAACGAGATCGCGCTGAACATCCTCCTCGCGGGTCTGACGCTGATCTTCATGATCGTCGTTGCGACGCTCCGCCCGTTCGGTCTGTTCGCCCACACGTCGATCTCAGACACGACGCTGATCTCATTGCTCGTCGCGCTGATCCCCACGACGATCGGCGCGCTCCTATCGGCGATCGGCATCGCCGGTATCGATCGGCTCGTGCGCCGCAATGTCCTCGCTCTGTCCGGCCGCGCCGTCGAGGCGTCGGGCGATGTAGACGTGCTGTTGCTGGACAAGACCGGCACGATCACGATCGGCAACCGTCTGGCCTCGGAGTTCATTCCGATGCCCGGCGTCACCGAGGCGGAGCTGGCTGAAGTCGCGCAACTGGCGTCGCTCGCCGACGAGACGCCCGAGGGTCGTTCGATCGTCGTGCTCGCGAAGCAGTATGGGATCCGCGAGCACGACATGGCCGAGCTGCACGCCCAGTTCGTCCCGTTCACCGCGCAGACACGGATGAGCGGCGTCAACCTCGACGGCCGCCAACTGCGCAAGGGCGCGGGCGACGCCATCATCAAGTTGGTCGAGAGCGAAGGCGGCCGGCCGCCGGCGGAGCTCCAGCCGGTGCTCGACCGGATCGGGCGCGAGGGCGGTACCCCGCTCGCCGTGGCGCGGGACTCCCAGGTGATGGGCGTGATCTACCTGAAGGACACGATCAAGGAGGGGATGAGCGAACGGTTCGATCACCTCCGCGCGATGGGCATCCGCACGGTCATGATCACCGGCGACAACCGCCTGACCGCGGCCAAGATCGCCGAGGAGTCAGGCGTCGACGACTTCCTCGCCGAGGCCACGCCCGAGGCCAAGCTGGCGCTTATCAAGGAGCAGCAGGCGAGCGGGCGGATGGTCGCGATGACCGGCGACGGCACCAACGACGCCCCCGCGCTCGCGCAGGCGGACGTGGGCGTGGCGATGAACACCGGCACCCAGGCCGCCCGGGAGGCCGGAAATATGGTCGACCTCGACTCCAATCCGACGAAGCTCATCGAGATCGTCGAGGTCGGCAAGCAGCTGCTGATAACGCGCGGCGCGCTGACCACGTTCTCGATCGCCAACGACGTCGCCAAGTACTTCGCGATCCTCCCGGCCATCTTCGTCACCACGTGGGCGACGCACCCGGGCGGCAAAAGCCCGCTGCACGTGCTCAACATCCTGAACCTGGGCACGCCCCAGTCGGCCGTGATCTCGGCGATCATCTTCAACGCTATCGTCATTCCGCTGCTGATCCCGGTGGCGCTCCGGGGCGTCCAGTACCGGCCGATCGGCGCGAGCGCACTTCTGCGCCGCAACCTCTGGATCTACGGGCTCGGCGGGCTGATCGCGCCGTTCATCGGGATCAAGCTGATCGACCTGATCGTCCACAACCTCTTTGGGGCATAGTGCTCGCTGACATTGCAACCCCCCAGCCTCTGATGAATCGCGACCAACCCCACGGGCGCCACAAGGTGTTCCTGGGAATGGCCGCCGGCGCCGGCAAGACCTACCAGATGCTCCGCGAGGGCCAGGCCGATGCCGAGAACGGGACCGACGTCGTGATCGGCTACCTGGAGCCGCACGGCCGGGCGGAGACCGTCGCCCAGGCCGAGGGGCTCGAGCTCATGCCCCGCCGACGCGTCACCTATCGAGACTCCGTGCTCGAGGAGATGGACCTCCCGGGGATCCTGGACCGGCACCCCGAGCTGTGTCTGATCGATGAGCTCGCCCACACCAACGCGCCCGGCGTCGAGCACGAGAAACGCTGGGAGGACGTCGAGGACGTGCTGGCGGCGGGGATCGACGTGTTCTCGACCGTCAACGTCCAGCACCTGGAGAGCCTAAACGACCAGGTGGCCGAGCTGACCGGGGTCCGCGTCCGGGAGACCGTCCCCGACGCCGTCGTCGGCGCGGCCGATGAGGTCGTCCTGATTGACATCACTCCCCAATCGCTGATCGAGCGCCTCGTCGCCGGCAAGATCTACCCGAGCGAGCGCGTGCAGTCCGCGCTGAACAACTTCTTCAGGGTCGAGAACCTCTCCGCGCTGCGGGAGGTGGCGCTTCGCCAAGTCGCCGAGGAAGTCGAGGCCAAGCGGATCCTCGTCGACCCCGCCGGGCGCCCGAGCGACGAGCGCCTGATCGACACCGCGGGACCCCAGGCCGTCGGTGAGCGATTGCTCGCGCTGATCACGCCGAGCCCGAAATCACAGCGCGTGGTGCGCAGAGCGTGGCGCTCGGCCCAGCGACTCGGCGCAGAGCTCGACATCCTGTGGGTGGCCGACCACGACGCCAGCGAGGAGGAGGAGGAGCAGCTCGAGGCGCTTCGCAAGCTCGCGAGCGTGCTCGGGGCCCACCTCCTGATCGAGCATGGCGACGATGTCGCGCACGTCACGCAGCGCGTGGCGCACGATCGGGGCACCACCTACGTTCTGATGGGCACGCCGAAGCCGCGGACCGCGATCCGCCGGCTGACACGGCCCGCGTTGCCGTTTCGACTACTCGCGCTCTTGCCCGGGGTCGATCTGCGGATCGTCGCCGACCGGGCCAAGCGCCAGAAGGAGGAGTTATGACCATTGTTCTGATCGTCCTGGTGATCGCGCTGGCTGCACTGACGTGGGTTCATTTCGGCCCGCGGCTCCGGCGGCCGGCCCGGGCCACCGCGAGGAGCGCGCGGCGAATCTTGTTCCCGTTCGTTCCGGCCGACCTGTCTCCACGCGCGCTCGACGCGGCGTTGCGACTCGCAATGGCCGAGGACGCGACGCTCGTCCCCGTATTTCTGGCCCGCGTGCCACTCCAGCTTCCACTCGACGCGCCGCTCCCGCGAGCGTGCGACGTGGCGATCCCCCTGCTCGAGGCGATCGAGCAGCGCGCGCGCCGGTTCGGGGTCCCTGTCGACTCGCGTATCGAGCGCGGACGGACGAACCGGCATGCGCTCGCCCAGACGATCGCCAACGAGCGCTTCGACCGCATCGTGGTCGCGGCCGGCGCCGGTGGCAACCACGGGTTCAACGCGGACGACGTCGCGTGGCTGCTCGGTGCCGCGCCGGGCGAGATCGTCGTGCTGAAACCCGACCAGGAGGAACAGATAACCCCGGCTTCGACTCGCCGGCGGTGGGCGCCGCGCCCGCGCGGCGACGTCCACCACGCCGTCCGCGCGGGGGCCGGCTCGCCTAGTGCTTGATGTGGAACGGCAGCGTCGCGATGACGACGTCCGTCCGTGACTTGAGCACGGTCTCGAGCAAGCGGCCGCGCTGGTTGTGAAGGATTTCGTGCCGTCGCGCCTTCGGGATGATCTGCGGGATCAGCACGGTGATCGTCACGTTCTCGTTCTCGACCGACCTGATGTACCGAAGCACGGTCCGGATCAGTGACCGGCGACGGTCTAGGAGCACCTCGATCGGAATCCCGGGGGCCCACTCGTCCCAGTCGTGCTTGATCTGACGGCACTCCTCGTCGTCTCCCGCGACCGCGACCGCGACCACGGTCTCCCCAAGTGCCAGCGCGGCGCTGACGGCCTTCTCCGTCAAGAGGTTCACCGTCGAGCAGGGAACGATCACCACGCTCTCGCGTTTCTTCGGGTGCGGCGGGGTCTTGCCGAGTCGGAGGTCGCGCGCGGTTTCGGCGTAGTAGGTCTCGGTGTGAGCGAACAGCGAGATCAGCAACGGAATGGCGACCACCACGACCCAGGCGCCCTCGAGGAACTTGCTGGCCAGGAACACGATCACTGCGACCGCGGTCATCGTCGCACCGACGCCGTTGAGGATGGCCCGCGCGCGCCATTTTGGCGGGCGCTCCTTTCGCCAGTGGTGAACCAGGCCGACCTGACTGATCGTGAACCCGAGGAACACGCCGATCGCGTACAACGGGATCAGCCGGTTTGTCTCCGCGTTGACGGCGATCAGCAGGAGCAGCGCCGCCAGCGCCAGCGCGACGATCCCGTGCCGGTAGACCGGCCGCTCGGCCCGGAGGTAGAACAGGTGCGGAAGCCGGTGGTCGCGGGCCAGCAGGCTCATCAGGACCGGCAATCCGCCGAAACTCGTGTTGGCGGCCAGTCCCAACACGAGGGCAACCGCGATGTTCGAGACGTAGAACGCCCAGCCGGTCCCGAACGCGCCCGCGGACATCTGCGCGAGGACCGTCACCCCGCCCCTGGGGACCACGTGATGGGAGCGGGCCAGGACCGCGAGGCCGATCAGCATCGCCCCCAGGAGCACGCCGAGGGAGATCTCCGTTCGCGTGGCAGTGCGCGAGCGCGGCTTGCGGAACGCCGGCACGCCGTTGGCGATCGCCTCGACTCCGGTGAGCGCGGAGCACCCCGCGGCGAACGCTTTGAGGAGCAGCAGGATGCCGAGGGTCTCGGTCACCTTGATCGGAATCGGGGTACCGATCACCGCGACCGGGTGCGGGTGGAACGGCCCGATGATGACCACGGCGAACACGCTCACGAGGAACACCACGGCCGGGAGGAACAGCGCCTTCGCGGACTCCGCGATCCCGAACATGTTGAGCGCCGTCAACAGCGCGAGCGCGACGACCGACACGAGCAGCAGGTGGTGCGCCAGCCCCGGAAATACGCTGCCGAGGCTCGCTGCCCCCGCGGCGAGGCTGACCGCGACGGTGAGAACGTAGTCGACGACGAGGGAAGCCGCCGCCGTCATCGCGACCCAGCGCCCCAGGTTGCGCTTGGCCACCGCGTACGCGCCGCCGCCGTCCGGGTACGCGAAGATCACCTGCGAGTAGGAGACGACGAGCAGCGCCAGCATCCCGACGATCACGAGCGTGACCGGCACCGTCCACCGCAGCGCCGAGGCGCCGGCGGCGACGAGCACGACGATCATCGCCTCCGGCCCGTACGCGACACTCGATAGCGCGTCGAGGCTGAGCGCCGAGAGCCCGGTGACCACGCCCAGATCGTGGCCGGGGTCGGAGTGCCTTCCAAAACGCCGCGTGGGCAGGCGCCGGAGGTGTGGAATGTCGACGTCTCCGGCCGGCCGGGATCCGACGTCTGCGCCCACGTCGCGCATTATGAGCCGTCTTACGCCCGGTGCGTAAACGGCCGGTGCGCTTGTTAGCGTCCCGTAGCGCGGGTCCGTCGAACTTGACACCTGTCCGGCTCTGTGAAAGAAACGGGCCCTCAGGTCTTGGCAAAAGAGCGAGAGTGGGTGCCGACCATGGCTAGTAACTCGATCAAGCTAGATGAGATTCGCCAGAATCGCAGCGAGCTCGAGAATCACTACATCGACGAGCTCGTGGCTGGCCGCATCAGCCGCCGGGACTTCGTCCGCAAGGGCGCGGTCGTCGGCATGTCGAGCTCGTTGCTGGCCGCCGTCCTGTCGGCGTGCGGCGCCAACAGCTCGTCGACGACCAGCTCGACCACCGCCGCGACGGGCACCCCCAAGCAGGGCGGCACACTGCACCTGGCCCAGCAGGCACCGTCCGCGGCGATCAACCCGCTGACGATCGCGGACGCCGGCGGCCTCAACATGCTCGCCCAGACGGGCGACTTCCTGATACTCGACAACAACCAGCTGCTCACGCTCCAGCCGATGCTGGCGACGAGTTGGACGCCGAACAGCTCCGGGTCGGTGTGGACAGTCAAGCTGCGCCCGAACGTGAAGTTCCACAACGGCCAGCCGTTCACGGCCAAGGACGTCGTCTACACGTTCAAGCAGCTATCGGAGGGCGCCTCGAACGCGCTCTCGACGTTCACCAACGTGCTGTCCCCGGATGGCGTGGTGATGGTCGACCCGATGACGGTCGCCTTCCATCTCGAGGCGCCCAACGGGAACTTCCCCTATCTCATCTCGTCCGACAACTACAACGCGATCATCGTCCCCGACGGGACCGACTTCTCGAAGTGGCAGAGCACGTTCATCGGGACCGGCCCGTTCACGCTGAAGAGCTACACGCAGAACGTCGGCGCCTCGTTTGCCGCCAACCCTAGCTACTGGGCGGGTAAGCCATACCTCGACAGCACGTCGTTCACGTTCTACTCGAGCCAGCCTCCTCAGATCCTCGCGCTGCAGGGCGGCCAGGTCGACGGGATCGTCCAGTTCACTGCGCAGGGCGCCCAGTCGCTGCTGAACAACGCATCCGCCTACAACCTGATCAAGCTCAAGTCCGCCAACCACCGTGAGCTGTCGATGCGAAACGACCAGGCGCCGTTCACCGACGCGCGGGTCAGACAAGCGGTGGCGTACACGCTCAACCGACCGGAGATGATCAGCGCGCTGCTGCTCGGTTACGGTCAGCTCGGCAACGACAGCCCGTTGGGCCCCCGCTTCCCGTCGAGCGACCTGAGCATCCCGCAGCGCGCCCAGGACATCAGCAAGGCCAAGTCGCTGCTGGCTGCCGCCGGCCACTCGGGCGGGATCAGCGCGCACCTGACGACCGAGGACTATCAGGAGATCCCGGCACTCGCCCAGGTGATCAAGGCCGACGCGGCCAAGGCCGGGATCAACATCAGCCTGACGGTCGAGAGCCAAACGGCCTATTACGGCAAGGACAAGTACGGCAACTCGGACTGGCTCGACGCGCAGATGAGCCTCGTCGACTACGGCGACCGCGGCGCCCCGAATGTGTACCTGGAGGCGCCGCTGACCTCGGACGGGCCATGGAACGCGGCGCGCTTCAAGAACAGCACGTACGACTCGCTCGTCAAGCAGTACGTCGCGGCGCTCGACCTCGCGTCGCAACGACAGATCGCAGGCAAGATCACGACGCTGCTCCTGCAGGAGACGCCGATCGTGATCCCGTACTTCATCGACGGTCTGACGGCGACGAAGACGAACGTGCACGGCGTGAACCCGACCGCGATCAGCGCGATCTACCTAAATAAGGCGTACATCAGCTGACACGAGCAGGAGCCTCTCTCCGCGCTCGTCCACCGCGGCATGGCGATCTTCATCCTCAAGCGAGTCGGCCTGGCCCTCGTCACGCTGTGGATCCTCAGCGTGATCGTGTTCTTCCTCGGACAGATCCTGCCCGGCGATCCCGCCCGCGCGATTCTCGGGCCGCTTGCCGCCCCCAACGCGGTGCACGCGCTGGATCAGCAACTCGGCACCAACCGGCCGGTCCTGACTCAGTACTGGTCATGGATCAGCCATTTCGTCCACGGCGATCTGGGCAAGTCCTATATCTACCAGTCCGCGGTCGGGCCGCTCGTCTGGAAGGCCCTCGGCCACTCGTTGGAGCTGGCGCTCGTCGCTCTCGTGGTCGTCGTCCCGCTCGGGATCCTGGGCGGCGTCTGGGCGGCGCTGGCGGCCGGTAAGCGCCGCGACCGCCTCATTAGCATCCTCGGCCTGTCCACGACGGTGCTGCCGGAGCTCGTGACCGGGATCGTGCTGATCGTCGTGTTCGGGATCGCGCTGAACGTGCTGCCGTTCTCGGCCACGTGGCCGCCCGGCGCGAGCCTCCCGACCCAGCTCTACCACCTGATCCTGCCCGCCGCCGTGCTCGTCCTGATCCTGTTCGGGTACATCGAGCAGATGGCGCGCGCGGGCACGATCGAGGCGCTGAACTCGGACTACGCGCGGACCGCGATCCTCAAGGGCCTACCCCGCCGGACCGTCATCCGGCGTCACATCCTGCGCAACTCGCTGTTGCCGACGATCACCGTCATCGCGACCCAGGTTGGGTACCTGATCGGGGGCCTGATTGTCGTCGAGACGCTGTTTCACTACCAGGGGATCGGCTCGCTGATCGTCAACGCCGCCACCGCCAAGGACTTTCCCATGCTCGAGGGCGGCGTGCTCGTGATCGGGATCGTCTACATGGTCGCGACGCTGATCGCCGACATCGTCTACACGCTGTTGAACCCCCGGATTCGCTTCCAGGCCGCGGAATGAGCGTCGACACGGTCCCGGTGCAGCCAGTCGGCGCGGTCGGCGGCGGCCGGCAGCAGCAGCGCAACGAACTGCTCCGCGAGCTGCTGCACTCCAAGACATTCCTGATCGGCGCGGGAATCCTGTTGTTCTGGATCGTCGCCGCGGTGCTCGGCTCGACGCTCGTGCCGCAGAGCCCGTACGCCCAGAACCTGAACGCGATCAACCAGGCGCCGTCGGGCGCGCACTGGTTCGGCACCGACCAGCTCGGCCGCGACATGTTCGCGCGCGTGATCGTCGGGGCGCGCGACGTCCTGATCGTCGCACCGCTGGCGACGCTGATCGGGACGGTCATCGGCACGGGGCTCGGGTTGACGATGGGCTATTTCGGCGGCTTCACTGATACGTTCATCAGCCGCTTCGTCGAGGCGTTCCTCGCGCTCCCGGTCGTGATCATCGCGATCCTCGGTTCGGTCGCGTTGGGGCCGGGGAACGGCACCGTGATCGCCGTGATCGGGGTCATCTTCGCGCCGTTGATCGCCCGGACCGTGCGCTCCGCGGTGCTCCTCGAGCGCCAGCTCGACTACGTCGCCGCCGCCCAGCTGCGCGGCGAGGGACCGCTGTACATCATGTTCGTCGAGATCCTTCCCAACGTGCTGCCGCCGATCGTGGTCGAGTTCACGGTCCGTCTCGGTTATGCGGTGTTCACGATCGTGACGTTGACGTTCCTGGGCTTCGGGATCCAGCCGCCGTCAGCGAACTGGGGGCTGGACATAAGCAGCAACTTCAGCGTCGTTCCCGCCGGCTACTGGTGGGAGGTGTTCTTCGACGCGCTGGCGATCGCCACGCTCGTCGTCGGCGTGAACATGGTCGCGAACGCTGTGGAGCAGGCATTCGAGTCGTGACCGACGACGCCCTCACGGTCGACCGGGTCGATGTCGCCTACCGCGTGCGGCGCCAGGACCAACGGGTATTGCGCGACGTCAGCTTCCACATCGCCCGCGGCGAGTCTTACGGACTGGTGGGCGAATCGGGGTCGGGAAAGTCGACGATGGCGCTGGCGATCGTGCGCTACCTCGCCCGCAACGGAAGCGTGCGCTCCGGGTCGATCACGATCGATGGCCGCGACGTCCTGGCGCTGAACGACGAGGAGCTCCGCCAGCTTCGGGCCAGCGAGGTCTCGATGGTCTACCAGGAGCCCGGCAAGGCACTCAACCCGTCGATCAACGTCGGCCGTCAGGTTGCCGAGGTCTACGAGCTCGCCGGGGTTCCCCGAAAGGAGGCGCTCGAGCGCACCGAGCAGATCCTGAAGAAGGTCCAGATCTCGGATCCCGACGGGGTGATGAAGCGCTACCCGCATCAGCTGTCGGGCGGCATGCTCCAACGGGCCGTGATCGCGATGGCGCTCGCGGCCGAGCCGTCGCTGCTGATCCTGGATGAGCCGACGACCGCGCTCGACGCCACCGTCGAGGCCGAGGTGCTCGAGCTGATCAAGGGCCTGCGCAGCGAGTTCAGCACGTCATTGCTATTCATCAGCCACAACCTGGCGGTGATCGCGAAGATGTGCGATCGCGTCGGCGTGATGTACGCGGGCGAGCTCGTCGAGGAGGGACCGGCGCTGAGCGTCTTCGAGGACCCCCGGCACCCCTACACGGTCGGGCTGCTCCGATGCATCCCTCGCCGCGACGCCAGGCGCGGGCGCGGCCGGCTCGACACGATCGCCGGATTCCCACCGGAGCCCGGCTACGCGGTCGTGGGCTGCATCTTCGCCGACCGTTGCGGCCTCGTTCAGGATCGGTGCCGCTCCGAACATCCACCGATCTACGAGCTCGGCGGCGGCCGTGGCTCGCGCTGTCACTTCTACGAGCGCGCCCAGTCGCTGCCGCGGACCGTCCCTGCGGAGGACGCGGCCGCCGGCGAGGGCGCGGCGGACGGCGATCGTGACGTTCCGGTGATCCGCGCCCGCGACGTGTCGAAGACGTTCCACCAGGCCGGCCGCGACGTCCGCGGACTCAAGGATGTCGACGTCGAGATCTTGTCGGGCGAGACGCTCGGCCTCGTCGGCGAGTCAGGGAGTGGAAAGACGACGTTAGCCCGCGTCCTCGTCGGGCTAACCGCCCCCGACGCCGGGGGCGTCGTCGAACTCGACGGTCAGCCGCTCCCGGGGCTGGCGAATCGGCGCACGCTGGACCAGGAGAAGGCGCTCCAGATCGTCTTCCAGAATCCGGACTCCGCGCTGAACCGCCGCCACTCCGTTCGCCGGCTGATCTCCCGGTCGCTGTCGAAGCTCGGCGGGTACCGCGGCGAACAGCTGACCGAGAGGCTGCACCAGCTGATCCGCTCGGTGCGGCTGACCGAGCGCTACCTGCCGATGCGGCCATCGCAGCTGTCGGGCGGCCTCAAGCAGCGGGTGGCGATCGCGCGAGCGTTCGCCGGCGACCCACGGATCGTCGTGTGCGACGAGCCGACCTCGGCGCTTGACGTCTCGGTCCAGGCCGCGATCCTGAACCTGCTCACCGACCTGCAGCGCGACGAGCACGTCGCGTATCTGTTCATCAGCCACGACCTCGGCGTCGTGCACTACCTCGCCGATAGGATCGCCGTGCTGTATCTCGGGCGGGTGATGGAGGTCGGGCCGGCCGAGGATGTCTTCGCCGGGCCGCACCATCCCTACACGGAGGCGCTGCTGTCCGCCGTGCCCCGGCTCGATGAGCTCGGACGGCAGCGGATCGTTCTCGAGGGCGAGATCCCCAGCGGCGCTGATCCACCGCCCGGATGTCCGTTCCAAACCCGCTGCCAGCGCAAGATCGGCGAGATCTGCGAGACGACCGAGCCGGAGCTTCGCGAGGAGGTCGCCGGACACGGGATCCGTTGTCACATCCCGCTCGAGGAGCTGCGCCGGCTCCAGGTCGACGAGGGATCGGTTGCGAGCTCTGCAAACCCTGCCGTCTGAAAGCGGGCGCCGCGGGGCCGCGCTCACCGAGATGCGGGCTTGCGTGCTGCGCGAAGCCGGCCGGCCGGTGGCCGTCGAGACGGTCCTGCTCGAGCCGCCGCGGCGCGGCGAGGTGCTCGTCCGCGTCGCCGCCGCCGGCGTCTGCCACTCCGACGTGCATCTCGCCGACGGCATGCTCGGCGACGGACGCTGGCCCATCGTGCTCGGCCACGAGGGAGCTGGCGTGATCGAGGCGGTCGGCTCGGACGTCGAGGGACTCGCTCCGGGCGACCACGTCGTGTTCTGCTTCGTGCCGTCGTGCGGCGTCTGCGACGCCTGCCGTTCGGGACGCCGAACGCTGTGCGAGCCGGCGGGCGCGAACTCGCTCGCGGGCACTCTGATGGACGGCACCTCGCGGCTGCGGGCGTCGGACGGAACGGCGCTCCAGCATGGGCTGATGGTCGCGTGCTTCGCCGAGTTCGCGGTCGTCCCGGCCGGCGGCGCGATCTCGATACCACAGGACGTGCCCCTGTGGCAGGCGGCGCTGCTCGGCTGCGGAGTCGTGACCGGCATGGGCGCCGTCACCCGCGTGGCCGGCGTGCGGGTCGGCGACCGCGTGTGCGTGATCGGCTGCGGCGGCGTCGGCCTGCACGTGATCGCCGGGGCGCGGCTGGCGGGGGCGGCGAGCATCATCGCCGTCGACCTCCGGCGCGACAAGCTCGAGCACGCGCTCCGCCGCGGTGCGACGCACGCGGTCGACGCGACCGCGGTGGACCCGGCGGCGGAGATCGGGACGATCACCGGAGGCGGCGTCGACTACGCGTTCGAGGTGGTCGGCTCCCCGGCGACGATCCGGGCGGCATGGGACGCGCTGCGGCCGGGAGGGACGGCGATCGTCGTGGGGCTCGCGCCGGTGGGCGTCGAGGTGTCGTTGCCGGCGATCGAGTTCCTGTCCGAGAAGGCGATAAAAGGCTGCTACTACGGCTCGGCTGATCCGCGTGCGGTGCTCCCCGGGCTCGTCGAGCTCGTCCGCTCGGGACGGCTCGAGCTCGGCGACGTCGTCTCGGACCTGATCGAGCTCGACGGCGTCGAGACGGCGTTCGAGCGGCTTCGTCGCGGCGAGGGAGATCGCTCCGTGGTGATCATCGACCGGGACCTCGCGGGCGCGCCACATGGAGCACGGGCATGAGCCCCGACGATCTCGACGGGCGAATCGGCGAAGGCTGGAGCGGCGTCGGCAAGAACGGCTGCCACGTCAACGTCGTGCTCGCTCGGCGCGGGACCGCGACCGCCGCCGCGCTGCTGACGACGTTCACGTCGCCGACGCCCGGCCACACTCCGATCCTCGTTGTCGTCGGCGAGGATCAGCAGCACTATGAGCCGGTCTGGCCTCCCACGATCATGATCAACAAGGCGACCGCGACGACGTCGGAGCACGAGGCGATCACCTGGGGAGCGGGGCAACTCGGGATCGCGCAGGGCGTGCTCGACGCGGTCGCGGCATCGCTGCTCGAGCCCACGGGCGACACGCTCGTCTTCGTGGCGGTGTGGATCGACGCCCTCGCCCACGACGAGACGGCCGTCCGGATCGCCAGTCGCGAGGCGACGTTCAAGGGGGTCTCGGTCGCCGTGAAGGGTCGGGATCCCGCCGCGGCGCGCGCGCTTGTCGACCGCCGCGATTCACTGAGGAGCCCGTTCTACGGGGGGCGATGAGGTGAAGATCACCGCGATCCGGATCCAGCGTCTGCGGCTCCCGCTCGATCCCCCGTTCTACGCCGCCTGGGACCCGGATCCGCGCGTCGAGTTCGGTGCCTCGATCGTGCGGGTCGAGACCGACGAGGGCCTTACCGGCATCGGCAGCGGCGACACGATGGCGGGCTTCGAGCAGTTCGAGCATCTGTTCATCGGCACCGATCCGTTCGCGCTGGGCGCCCACGCACGTACGCTCGAGACGATCGCGTTCCACGCGGGGCGATGCTGGCCCCTCGAGGCGGCGCTGTGGGACCTCGTCGGCCGGGCGCTCGGCGCGCGCGTCGCGACGCTGCTCGGGGGCGCGACGGATCGGATTGCCGCGTACGCGTCGCTGGGCGAGCTGCGATCGCCCGAGCAGCGCGCCGAGGACGCGCTGCGGCTGATCGACGAGGGGTTCCGGGCGGTCAAGGTCCGTATCGCCGGCGACCGCCTGGAGGAAGGCATCTCGGTCGTCTCGGCGATCCGTGCATCCGCGGGCACGCGTCTCGAGATCATGGTCGACCTCAACCAGTGGTGGCGGATGGCAGGGGACGCCGCGCCGGGGCTCGGCCCGGCCGACGTCCGGGATCTGCTCGACCGTCTCGACGAGCTGTCCGTCCTGTGGGTCGAGGAGCCCCTCGCGGGCGCCGACCTGTCGGGGATGCGGCTGCTCCGGGAGGCGAGCGTCGGCAGCGTCCGGATCGCGGGCGGCGAGATGGCGCGGACCTTCGAGGAGCTGCATACGGCGCTCGAGCTCGACGCGCTCGACGTCTATCAGCCGGATGTGGTCCTCGCGCTGGGGGTTTCCGGGGCGCGTACGCTCGCCGACCTCGCGCTTCGGCGCAATCGGTGGTTCACCCCCCATACGTGGACGAACGGGATCGGCCTGCTGGCCAACCTCCACCTCTGCTGCGGCGTGGGTGGCGGGCCGTTCATCGAGTACCCGTACGACCCTCCGGGCTGGACCCCCGAACGCCGCGACTTCATGCTCGCCACGCCGCTGACGATCGAGGACGATGGTTGCCTGGCGCTGCCGGCGGGCCCCGGCCTCGGGTTCGAGCTCGACGAAGACGCGATCGCGTTCTATGCGACGGAGGTGGGAACGTCGTGACCCGGGTCGGGTTCATCGGCCTCGGACGGATGGGCGGGCCGATGTGCGGACACGTGATCGAGGCCGGCTTCGACGTCACCGCGTTCGACATCGACGCCGCCGCCGTCGACCGCGCGCGAGCCGCCGGGGCACGCGCCGCTCGCTCGGTCGACGACTGCGCCGGCGAGGCGGAGATCCTGCTGACGAGCCTGCCGGGCCCGCGCGAGGTCGATCACGTGCTCAGCGGGGCGATCGCGGCGCTCGTGCCGGGCGCGCTCGTCGTCGAGATGAGCACGAGCTCGCTCGAGGTCGGGCGTAGGACGCTGGGCGCCGCCCGGGAGCGCGGGATCGAGCTGCTCGATGCCCCGGTCGCGGGACAGACGATCGGGGCGAAGGCCGGAACATTGGCGATCTACGTGGGCGGCTCCGCCGAGGCGTTCGCGCGGGCGCTCCCCGTCCTACGGGCGATCGGCGATCCCGAACGCATCTTCCACGTCGGTGACAACGGCGCCGGGTACGTCGTCAAGCTGCTGCTGAACCTGACCTGGTTCATGCAAGCGGTCGCCACCGCCGAGGCGCTCACGGTCGGGGTCAAGGCGGGCGTGGACCTCGAGCGGCTGCACGCAGCGCTCGTCAACTCGCCGGCCAACTCGAACTTCCTCGAGCGGGACGTGCGGACGGTGCTCGAAGTCGGCGACTACGACGAGGGCTTCTCGATGAAGCTCGTCAACAAGGATCTGGCGCTGGCGGTCGACCTCGCTCGCGACGCGGGCGTGCCCGTCGAGATGACCGCGCTGGTCGACCAGATCCACCGTCGGGCGCGCGCCCGGTATGGCGACGAGGCCGGGGAGATGAGCGCGATCAGGCTCTACGAGGATCTTGCGGGAGTGGAGCTGCGGTGGCCTACGTTGTGATCGCGGTCTGGACGGCTCGCGCCGGCGAGGAGGATGCGGTCGCCGCGGCGATCGACGCGCTGATCGAGCCGTCACGAGCGGAGCCGGGGAACCTCGTCTACCAGCCGCATCGCGATCCAACAAATCCCCGGGTGTTCCTGCTCTACGAGCAGTACGTCGACGAGGCCGCGTACACGGCCCACGGCGCGTCGGACCATTTTCACCGTCTCGCTGCGTCCGACGCAATCCCGCGTCTGGAGTCGCGCGAGCGCACGTTCTACGAGACATGGTGAGCGGCGGGTTACATTCATATCCGTATGGCGGTTTCACCTCCAGTCTCGCGGAGCGCGGTCCCAACGCCCGATGAGGTACTGCTCGACGGCGAGACGCTGACCCCGGCCGCAGTGGCGTTGATTGCGCGCCACGGCGTCCCGGCACGCCTCGCGGACGCGGCTCGGACGCGCAACGACGAGGCCCGGGCGGCGATCACCTCGATGATCGAACGCGGCGATGAGCTGTATGGGGTGACTACCGGCGTGGGCGCGCTGCGCTCCTACCGCGTCCCGCCGGAGGAGCGGGACAGCTACGCGATCAGGCTTCTGCGTAGCCACGCGTGTGCCGCCGGGCCGGTCGTGCCCGCGGAGCTCGTACGAGCAGCCATGGTCGCCCGCGCAAATCAGATCGGCGCCGGCGGCGCCGGTGTCGCCGCCGAGCTGCTCGACGCGCTTGTCGCCGCGCTCAACGCTGGGCTGAGCCCGTTCACGCGCGAGCTCGGCTCTCTGGGCACGGGCGATCTCACCTCGCTCGCCGACATCGCGCTCGCGCTCCTTGGCGAGGGGCGAGTGTGGCGCGGCGAAGAGCTCGTCGACGCGGCCTCGGCGCTCGCCCAGGCCGAGATCACGCCGGGTCGCCTCGGTCCCCGAGACGGGCTCGCTTTCATCAGCAGCAACGCCGTCACGATCGGCCGCGCGGCGCTGCTCGTGGTGGACGTGCGGCGGCTCCTCGACGCGTGGCTGTCGGTCGCCGCGCTGTCGTTCGAGGCCGCCGCCGCCGATCCGGTCGTCCTCGACGAGCGCATCCATTCCGCGCTCCACCGGCCCGGTCAATCCGCCGTCGCCGCGCGGATGCGGGCCCTGCTGGCCGGCCTTCAGGAGCGGACGCGGGATCCCGGGCCGTTCGGGGTCCAGGACCCGTACCCGTTCCGCGCCCTCCCGCAGGTCGACGGGGCGGTGCACGATGCCCTCCTCGCGCTCGAGGAGACGGTGGGTCACGAGCTCAACTTCGCCGGTGAGAACGCGCTGATCGTCGCCGCCGAGGGGATCGCGCTGCCCAACGGGAACCCCCACGCGGCGCCGCTCGCGAATAGGATCGACGGCCTGCGGACGGCGCTTGCCCAATCGGCGGCGCTGATCGCCGCGCGCGTGAGCACCCTGCTCGACACGAGCCTCACGGGCCTACCGCCGTTCCTGGCCAGGACCCCGGGGGTCGAATCCGGTGCGCTCGTCCTGGAGTACACGGCCCATTCCGCCGCCGCAGAGGTCCGTTCGCTCGTGACTCCGGTCGCCGCCCAGACGGTCTCGGTCTCGCGCGGGGTCGAATCCCACTCGAGCCTCGCTCCGACCGCCGCGCGGCGGGCCGACGAAGCGCTCGCGGCGCTGCGCGTCCTCGTCGCCACCGAGCTTGTCGTCGCGGTCCGGGCGCTCCGCCTGGCCGGTCACGAGCCCGTCGGGGCGGGCACGGCGCCGTTGTACGCCGCCGCCGCCGCCCGCCTTGACCCCGACCTGAGCGACCGGCCGCTGCACCCGGATGTCGAGGCGGCCCGCTTGCTGATCGCGAGCTGGCCACCCGATACCGATCGCTCGTCCGGGTACTAGGAACAGATGGACCAGATCGCACAGCACGAGACGGTGGACCAGATCAGCCACCAGGCGATCGGGCGGCGCCGTCGGCTGCTGATCCTCGGCATCTGCAGCATGAGCCTGCTGATCGTCGGGCTAGACACGACGATCGTGAACGTCGCGCTTCCCTCGATCCACCGCGAGCTGCACGCGTCGATCTCGGGACTGCAGTGGACCGTCGACGCCTACACGCTCGTGCTCGCGAGCCTGCTGCTCCTGGCCGGGTCGACGGCCGACCGGGTCGGCCGACGACGGACGTTCCAGACCGGTCTCGTGGTGTTCTCGCTCGGCTCGCTGCTGTGCGCGCTCGCGCCGAGCCTGCCGTTCCTGATCGGAGCGCGCGTGGTCCAGGCGGTCGGTGGCGCGATGCTCAACCCGGTGGCGATGTCGATCATCCGCAACGTGTTCGAGGATCCGCGCGAGCGGGCCCAGGCGATCGGCGTGTGGGGCGCCGTGTTCGGCCTCAGCATGGCGCTCGGACCGGTCCTCGGCGGCGTGCTCGTCGACGCATTCAGCTGGCGGGCCGTTTTCCTCGTCAACCTGCCGGTCGGCCTGATAGCGATCGTGCTGACGGCGTTGTTCGTGCCGGAATCCAAGGCTCCTCACCCGCGCCGGTTCGATCCTGTCGGGCAGCTCCTGGTGATCCTCGCGCTCGCGTCGCTGACCTACGCGATCATCGAAGGCCCCAAGAACGGCTGGCTGTCTGGCGGAATCGTCGGGCTGTTCGCGTTCTCGGTGGCGTGCTTCGTGGCGCTCGTCCTCTACGAGCTGCGCCGCGAGGAGCCGCTGATCGAGGTCCGCTTCTTCCGCAGCGTGCCGTTCTCAGGCGCGAGCGCGATCGCCGTCTGCGTGTTCGCTGCGATCGGCGGGTTCCTGTTCCTCAACACGCTCTACCTCCAGGACGTGCGGGGCCTATCGCCGTTCCACGCCGGCCTGTACATGCTCCCGATGGCGGCGGTGATGCTCGTCTTCTCCCCCGTGTCCGGACACTTCGTCGGACGGCGCGGGACCCGCGTTCCGCTCGTCCTCGGCGGCGGCGCGATCCTGATCGGCGCCCTGATGCTCACGCGGCTGACCCCGACGACGTCGACCGGGTTCCTGTTCGCCGCCTACGCGATCTTCGGAGCCGGCTCCGGTCTCGTGAACCCGCCGATCACGAACACGGCCGTGTCCGGCATGCCCGCTGCTCAAGCCGGCGTGGCCGCCGCGGTGGCGTCGACCAGCCGCCAGGTCGGGGTCACGCTCGGCGTCGCCGTCGTCGGCGCCGTCGCCGGCGGGACGGCCGCGAGCGTTCTCGGCCAGGGCTTTGCCGCGGCCACCCATTCGAGTTGGTGGATCATCGCCGGGCTGGGTTTCGCGGTCGTCGTGCTCGGGGCCGTCACCACGACCCGGTGGGCGGACGGCACGGCGCGGGCGACCGCGGCGCAGTTCCGCGAGGGGCCGCGATACGCGCAGGGGGAAGTGCCCGCGGCGTAGCCGCCGGCGATACACAGCGCCTCGCGCGTGCGGCCCGCTCGGCATCCAGCCTCGCTGATCGGGCCGCGCGCGAGTCATCCGGCTGCGCCGCCCCTCAAGGCAGAGCCCACCCTAGTTGCGCCCGGCCGGGCGGCGGGCGCCGTACCTTGCGATCAACGACCGATATACGGCGAACGAGGGCTTGCGCGTGTAGTTGGATCGCAGCAGCCCGTCGGTCGAGAACGTCGAGCCGGACGTGGCGGGCGAACTCGAATTCGAGTCCCGGAGGTTAAACCACCTGTAGTCGGTGATGTTGAACGTGCGGGAGTAATCGTGGACGGCGCGCACGAGATCTTTGAGCGCCCGCGCCTGATCCGCGTCCGAGGTGGTTCCGCTGGGGACGCCGTTCTCGGTCACCCAGATCGGCACGCGCTGGCCGATTCCAGCCATCGGCGCCAGGCAATCCCGCACCACGCCGGCGGCTTGCGCGAACGCGGCCCGATAGCTGGCGCTCGGCGCCATGACCGGCGGGTAGATCGTGCCGGGATAGAAGTCCAGGCCGACGAAGCCGAGCGCACGCGTGAACGCGCTTCCTCCGTGGGTCCTGAGGTAGGCGAAGAACGCGGCGTCCTGGTTGGGCGCGAAACGGTACGCGTAGGTGAACCCGAAGCGGAGCTGGCGGTAGTGGCGCCGGCCCGCCTCCCGGTGAGCCGCCTCGATCCCGTCGATCAGGGCATCCTCGGCGCGAGGGTAGTAGCCGTCCGAGGTGTTCGGCGAGATCGTCACGTTGACCTCGTTGGTGATCGTCATCGCCACCACCCGCGGGTTGGCCCCGAACGAGTCGACGACGTGGCGCACGTAGCGAACCCAGGCGGCGATGTTCCCCGCCTCACTCGCGCTGGGGTGGTAGCGGACCTGGAGTTCGACCTCGAAACCGGCGCGCGTGTACCGCGCCGTCATCCGCTTGAAGCGATCGATGCCGGCCTGACCGCCGGACCAGAACAGTCGGTTGAGGCGTACGACCAGTACGCGCCCCTCCGGGCGCAGCCTGCGCACGGCCGCCAGGTCCCTCGCGGGGTCGTCGGGGACGGTGCGCAGCTGGACGCCGCCGGCGCTGCCCGCGATGCCGGGATCTACGCCGAACCGTACGGGAGCGCCCGCTCGCGCCGGCGCGCCGGCATAGTCGCCCGTGCAGAACGGGTCGGACGCGGCTCGGGCCGATCGCCCGCCGGCGAGCGCCGTCCCCCAGAGGGCGCCCCCGGCCAGCAGCGCGGCGCCCAGAAGCATGCTTCGCCTCAAGCGGTTCACGGGCGCTTACGGTAGCGGCGGGCTGGGGTGCCGCTCGCCGGCGAGGGGCGTTAGCTGAGCGGAGTTCGGACCGTCGTCACGCCGCCAGCGGCTCGACGAGCCGCGTAACCGATCGGCGGAGCAGTCGGGAGACGTGCATCTGCGAGTAGCCGAGGGTGTCGCCGATCTCGCGCTGGGTTAGATCGAGCATGCACCGCAGCGCCACGACCCGGCGCTCGAGGTCTGACAGCTCGCTCCACGTCCGGGCGATCGCCTCGCGGCTCTCGGCGAGCTCGAACCCTTCCTCCTCACACCCGATCCAGTCGACGAGCGGTGAGGCACCCTCACCCTCGCCGCGGAGGACGGGGGCGTCGAGCGACGTAGTCTCATAGCTACGGACGACCTCGCCCGCCTCCAGCACCTGCTCCAGCGGCCATCCCAGCGCGTTCGCGAGCTCCTGAACGGTCGGCGAATGGCCCAGGTTCTGGGACAGCCGCTCCTTGGCCCGGCCCATCGTGAGCGCCTGCTCCTGGAGGTCGCGCGGGACGTGAACCCCCCAGCCCTTATCACGGAAATGCCGTTTGAGCTCCCCGAGGATCGTCGGCGCCGCGAAGCTCATGAACCGGTGGCCCCGATCCGGATCGAATCGGTCGAGCGCCTTCAGGAGTCCGACGCACGCCACCTGCACGAGGTCGTCGAGCGGCTCGTTGGTGTAGTTGTAGCGGAGCGCCATCTTCCGGGCGAACGGCATGAATCGCTCCACGAGCTCATCGCGGGCACGACGATCGCCACGCGCGTAGCGCCTGAACAGGTCATCGTCTGTGGCCGGAGCGCCGGGTGTCGCGTACCCAGTCGATCCGCAAGGCGTAGGAACTGGCAAGGAGAACCTCCGTCTCGTGTGTAAAACGTGAAGTCCGTCCGCCGGCCGCTCATAACGATGAACCGCGTCCGTCCCCGATTTTTGCGCCGCCCTAGCCACTCCCTGCCAGTCGCAGAACGGCGGCCCAAGTCTGTCCACGTTGGGACAGGCTGAAACAAGATTCAAGGAACTTTTTATGTTCCGCCGTTCCTAGGCTGCGTTGCGCCATGCGGGCGGGTCGGCGGCGATCGCGGTCCGCCACGCGGGCGGCTCAGTAGTAGTCGTCTACCTGGATTCGCCAGTTGGCGCTGTCGTCGCCGGGCGAAACCGTGATCTGGTAGACGCCGGGTCCCGACTTGAAGATGCGGTCCTTGGAGCTGCCCTCGCCGAGATTGAACTCGTCGACCGTCGAGCCGTTGCCGACGTTGGTCACCGTGGCGCTCGGACCCGAGCAGAAGAAGATGAACGTGCACGTCCCCTGGAAGCCCATGCTGTAGGTGATCTCCCAGCGGCTGCCCCGGATCCGGAACGGCACCGAGCGGCCGCTTCCATCGCTCGAGAAGCTGGTGCGCGGGCGCAGCTGCGGCGCCTCGGCCGCCCACAGAGAGACGGTCGAGCCACGAGCCACGCTCGCGCCGGCGGACGGGGACTGGTGGGTGATCGTCCCGGTGACGGCGCCGGGGGCGGGCACCTGGGTCACGTCCGCTCGCAGCTTCAGCCCGTTCAAGCGTCGTCGCCGCGGTCGACGCCGACGCGCCCAACAGCGGCGGCACGGTCACCGGACGCGGACCCCGGCTGAGCACGACCTGGACCGTCGCGCCGTCCCCGACGCGCGTACCGGGCGCCGGGTTCTGGCCGATTGCCGTGCTGCGGGGTCTGTTGCTGTAGCGACCGGAGAACGTCGCATGGAAGCCGTCGCGATGGGCCGTGGCCATGATCCGAACCTTGGGCATCCCATGAAGCTCGGGAACGCTCAGGTGGCCGGGAGCGATCTCGAGCGCGATCACCGCCATGCCGAGCGCGATCAGCACCGCCAGGGCGAGCAGGATGTTTCGCTGACGCCGTTCGCCAGGATTGAAGTTGCGCCGTGGCGAGCGCCGAGCGCCGACCCGCGTCGGGGGGATGCCCGAGCCCGACTCCGCGGGGGCGTCGTCATCGCCGGCGGGAGGCGGGATTGTGACGGTCGTCGGCGCCATCAGCTTCGTGGCCGCCGGGGCCGCGGTGGCTGCTCGGGCCCCGGTGGCTGCTCGGGCACCGGTGGCTGGTCGGGCCCCGGTGGCTGCTCGCGGCTCCGCTCGGATCCGAGGCTCCGCGGGCCGCGCGAACGGCGCGACTGGGGCCGCGCGGCCCGGCCTCGACGCGGTGACCCGTTCATCTTGGTGCGCCGGGATCTCCACTCTCGCCAGCGTGGCCGCCAGCTCGTGGCCGTCGCGGAAGCGCTCGGCGGGATCCTTGGCGAGCGTGCGCTGCACGATCCGGACGAGCGCGCCTGGAGTGCTCGCCGGAAGTGGCGGCGCTGGATCGTTGAGATGGTGGAGCGCAAGCTCGACGGCGGACTTCCCCTCGAACGGGGTACGACCCGCGAGCATCTCGTACAGAACGACGCCGACGCCGTAGACGTCGGTCGCTGGACTGGCGACGCCGCCGGACGCCTGTTCCGGCGCCATGTATCCGGGCGTTCCGGCAATCGTCGCCACCGGAGCGTCGGTGCTCCCCTCTGCCAGGCGGGCCACGCCGAAGTCCCCGACCTTGATCCTCCCGTCCCGGGCGATGAGGACGTTTGCCGGCTTGACGTCGCGGTGGACCACGCGCTGCGAGTGCGCCCGCGCGAGCGCGCGTGCCAGCTGCAATGCGATTTCGCACGCCTGCGCCGGGGGGACGCGGCCTCTGCGCAACCGGCTCGCGAGACTCTCGCCGTCGACCAGCTCAGCGACGTAGTAGAGCCCTTCCGGCGCTGCGCCCACGTCGAAGATCTGGATGATCCCTGGGTCACTGATCGAGGCGAGCAGCTGCGCCTCGCGCTCGAAGCTCCTCGCCCACTGGGGATCCTCGGCCCACCACGGCTTGATCACCTTGACCGCGACCGGCCGCGCCAGGCGCCGGTCACGGCCTCGGTAGACGCGACCGAACGTGCCCTCGCCGATGATGGCGTGGAGCTCGTATCGGCCGTCGAGGGCGAGGCCGGACAGGTCAGGAGCGCTCGGCACTGTGGGTGTTTGAGTCGTCGCGACGTACGGTGAGCCGATGAGACTAGAGGTTTTGCCTGTCGGCGCGGCTCATACGGACGCGTGATTCACTGCGATGGCACTGTTCTCGCCGATACCAACCTCGCCCCAGCCCGAAGTTCGCCTCAAGCTAGCTTCGGGTATTGACGAAGTAAGGAGCGAGGCGATTCGCGTGGGCTCCGACGGCGACGTCGGGCGCCCTCCGCAGGCGATTGCGGCTGCGTCCGTCCACCCCACCCCTACCCACACACCGAGATGATTTGCCCCCACTGCAACAACACAATTCGTGAAGAAGAGCGCTATCTGATGTCCCGCGACCCTCATGCCGAGTGGCCGTCATGGGGCAAGTACGCAATGTATGTGCTGCTGTTCCTGCTGTTGGTGGGGGCGTTCAGTCTCCACGCGCACGCCTGAACCTCGTTAGCAACGGGCCCGAGCCGGGGTGGCGCCGGTTCTCAAGTCCGACAGAACGCCCGCGTATCCGTCAGTGACCCGAGGCTGGCCGCGAAAGCGACCGTATAGGTCGTTAAAACGACCAGCCCCCGTGTGCGTCGACGCGATCGGTCGCGCGGGTATGTGATTTCCCGCGAGAATGCGCCCGTGTCCGAGATGCCCGAGACGCGCTACGCGAAGACGAGCGACGGAGTCCATATCGCATACCAAACGGTCGGCGAGGGGCCGTTTGACCTCGTTTTCGCCAATAGTTGGGCGTCACACGTCGAGTTCTCGTGGAGTCGCCCGGCGATCGTGCGCTTCTATGAGCGGTTGTCGGCGTTCTGTCGGTTGGTGCTGTTCGATAAGCGTGGTACCGGACTCTCCGATCCGGTCACCGGCGTTCCGACGATCGAGCGGGCGGCCTTGCTCGGGACCTCCGAGGGCGCGTCGACCTGTTGCGTCTTCGCGGCGACGTATCCGGAGCGCACGCGGGCGATGGTCTTGTTCAGCCCGTTCATCATTGGCATTACTGGCGCTCGGCTGCCAGTCCTGCCGCTGCGCTCGCGCTGCTTGGAGTCAATACGAAGATCGACATCCGTCCCGTGCTTCCGACGGTCCGCGTCCCGACGCTTGTGATCCACAGAACCGATGAGATGTGGGTGAACGTCAACTACGGGCGGTTCACCGCCGCGAGCATCGCCGACGCTCAGCTCGTCGAACTGCCGGGGACAGATCATTACCCGTGGGAGCAGAACGCCGACGAGGTCGGCGGACTGATCGAGGAGTTCCTGACGGGCGCCCGGACTGAGCGGGAGACCGATCGCGTGCTCGCCACGGTGATGTTCAGCGACATCGTCAAGTCGAGCGAGCGAGTCAGCGAACACGGCGATAGGGCTTGGCGCGATCTCCTCGACGCCCACGACAGCATGGTCCGCCGGCAGCTGGACCGATTCGGCGGTCGAGAGATAAAGACCACCGGCGACGGCTTCCTGGCAACGTTCGACGGCCCCGCGCGAGCGATCCGCTGCGCCCTCAGCATCAGGGACGGAGCCTCGCGCCTCGATCTCCCTGTACGCGTAGGGCTCCATACCGGCGAGCTCGAAATGCGCGACGGCGACGTGGGCGGCATCGCCGTGCACATCGGCCAGCGGGTGATGACCGCGGCCGAGCCAAACGAGGTGATGGTCTCCTCGACAATCAAAGACCTCGTCGCAGGTGCGCAACTGGAGTTCGATGACCGCGGCGAGCACGCCCTCAAGGGCGTGTCCGGAAGCTGGCGCCTGTTCGCCGCACGGGCGTAAACCGAGCCGACGCGGCGATCACGCCGGACGCGGAGGTTCGCGATCCGCGCTGTCAGATCAGTCCGGTGCCGTTGCCGAGGTGGCGCCTTGCTCTCGCAGCCAGGTGAGGACGTTTTCCTGGCGGGTGCCCAGGGAGCTGGCCGCGTCCAACGGGGTGCCCTCGGCGTACTCGGGTACCCAGCTCAGATCGGCTCCTCGAGCGAGTAGGTACTCAGCGGCGCGTCGTTGACCGCCGGCGCAAGCGTGCCAAAACGCCTGGGACACCTCGCCGGCCGCGTCAGGCCGCTCCGCGAGGAGTTGCTCGAGCCGTTCGACCATTCCGAGCGCCGCCGCGTGCCGCAGCTTGTCGACCCTCGCGCCTCTAGCCACCAGCAGCCGGGCGACGTGCCAGCAGGCGTAGCCGATCGCGTTGTCGAGCTGGGTGCCGATCGACCCACCCGGTGTTTCGAGCTCGGCGCCGCCGTCGATGAGCACGACTGCCACATCGACGTCATCGTTGCTAGCCGCCCAGTGCAGCGGCGTTTCGGGGCGATCGCCGCCGGTGTCGTCGTTGGGGTCAGCGCCGGCCTCGAGCAGCAAGGCGACCGCGACGGGTGCGGCCGGGAAGTAGCCGGGCCAGTCGGCGGCGGCGTGCAAAGGAGTGCGCCAACCGCCCTCTAGGCCCTTGCGGCCGATCATGCGAGCCGACGCGAGCTGCGGTCGCTCAGCGACGAGCCGCCCGAGCGCGTCCAAGTCGCCACGATGGATGGCCGAGATCAACTCCACGGCGACCGGGTCGCCATGCGCCAGGGTCAGCCTGGGCGCTGACCCTTCCGGTGTGCCGGCCGTCGACATCAACTGGCAACACTACGCGCCACACCCGGCGGTTTGCGTTGTCCGACGTTGCGTCGGGCTGGCCGAACGCGAGCGCGCGTTGGCGCTACGTCGCATCCTGGGAACGGGACCGGACGCGGGACCGCTCGCGGTGCGCTTGTACGTTGTGGAGATTCCCGCACGCTCGCGGATCGCACCAGCGCCGTGTGCCGTTGCGGGACTCGTCGTAGAACAGCCAGGTGCAGTGGGGGTTGGCACATTCCCGCACGCGGTCGATCGTTCCGTTTTCGAGGAGCCGGCCGTAGGAGGTCAGGACCGCGGCGATCACGGCGGTCCAGTCCGCATCCCAGGTCATGTGCATCTGGACGCCCGCGCCGGCGGGACGCAGCTGCCACACCGGCGGCGAGGCGGCAAGGGAGCCGTTGATCCACGACATGGCGCGGGCATCGGGCCGGGCTCGCTGCGCCAGGAGTTCTCGGAGCGTGGTGCGCACGTGACGCAGCTCGTGGAAGGTCTCTGGAGTCGGCGGCTGTTTGAGCGGGATCCCAGCGCGATCCAGGAACCACTTCCTCCAGCCCGGCATCTCGAGCCGGTCGTAGACCTCGCCGGTTCCGGTGTAGTTCTCGAACCGACTGTTGACGAACTCGATGCACAGGTAAGGCGAGAGGGTGTACGGGGTAGTCCCCTCCCAGGGGTGATTGATTCCCTGGTTTGAAGCGGGCATCGATGTTTCTCAGCGTAATTCTGCTGGGGTCATTTAGACAGTACTACGCAGCGGCTCAGCCCAGCGCCGAGGGACGTCCCGGGGCTGGGGATAGCGGCATCCTGGTTTCCGAACTACCAGTGGCTGCAAGCGACCGACGGGCTGCGCCTTATCACCGCGAGCGTCGCCTGGAGGCGCTCGACGCAGAACCAGAAGGTCGCGCTCGCGCAGGCCATGATCCGGCCGTACCTCAAAACCCTGAGCCGCAAGCAGGTGAACGCGATCGTCAATGGTGGCTCGATTCCCTAGGTGGCGTGGCGAGGCCTTTCCGTGCGGTTCCGGGTCGGCGGTGAACGTCAGTTGAGGGGCCAATGACCGCCTTCAATCGGGGGCGACTGTGGCGCACGCAGCGCGCACCGGCGAGCCAGTCAGTCATGGGCCCTCAGTCGCGCTTGCCAGTCAGCAGCGCCGCACGCGCGTTCAAGCGCTGAATCAGTGAGCTCGCCCGTTTGCTCTGCTGCTCCAACAGCTTCGTCGCAAATGCACGATCGTGCTGCTCGTTGTCCGGTGAGACGTTCGCGACGATCGCGATCGCAACGTCGGTCGGCTCGTAGTCACCGTCGGGCCTGGCGCGGTGCTTTCAACGACGAAACCCCCGATAACACGGGGGTCTGAAGTACCGCTACCGCGATTCAAAATGTGCGGGGCCGACCGTCAGAAAAGGCGATTTACTGCAGCGACACGCCTTTCGACCGCCTGAGCACCGTTCACGACCGGCCCGGTTCGGATCTCGACTGGGCCGCGAGTGGCCCGCGCTGGCCTCGCTGACGAGACTACTCCGGAGTGGCCGGGACGAACGTGACGCTCAGCGCGAGCAACGGCGCTCCGGTCGTAATCGAAAACGATTGCGCCTCGGGCGTGGACCTAACGAGGTCGCGCAGCTTCGCCATTAGCCGCTCTATCCACGTGCGCAGCCTCTTGACGACGTCACCGGTGAGAGCGCCCGTCGACGCGAGTTGGCGACGCGAGAACGCGGGCACAGCATCAGCGGCTGCCCATCGTTCATTTACGACGTCAACCCACACGAGCACCTCGGCCAGCGCTTCGTCGGCCTCGCTCGGGTCCCATGTGTCGGGTAGCCCGGCCAGCCACTCCGTTGCCTTATACAGCGTGTCTTCGAGGGAGTCGTGGATGGTGTCCTCGGGGGAATAGCTCATGCCCTTAGTCTCGTGGTCGGTCGGCGCGCCGGTCAAGCCACTCGTCGACCTTCGCAGCAGCGTCTCG
This sequence comes from uncultured Solirubrobacterales bacterium, assembly GCA_963810015.1. Taxonomy (GTDB): domain Bacteria; phylum Actinomycetota; class Thermoleophilia; order Solirubrobacterales; family Solirubrobacteraceae; genus Palsa-465. Next base: position 23,427 of record CAWEMC010000013.1, on the reverse strand, counting down.
TTCCCACCTGGGAACCGACTTCGCGCAGAGGTCGAGCGTGGTCGCGACGTTGGTGTGTCCCATTGCCGTCTGTACATCCTTCGGCGGGAGCCCCTCAGCGGCGAGATACGACGCGCATGTGTGCCGCGCCTCGTGCGGCTGCAACGGGTCGAGCCCCGCCGCGCTCCATGCGCGCCACGCCGGGGAGCGAATCGTCGAGCGAATCGGCCCGACTGGCCCGCGACGCCCTCTGAAACGACAAAGGCCCCGCGATTGGCAGGGCATTGCCTAGTACCGCTACCGGGATTCGAACCCGGGTTTCCGCCGTGAGAGGGCGCTCAGCAGTCCGGTGGCATCCGGCAATGTCCGGTATTTGCAGGGGAAACTCCTGAGGTCGCCAATCGACACGGCCGCCAAATGCACCTCTGATGTGTGCTGTGAGTGTGCTGAGCGAAAACGGATCTGGGCGGCGTATGCGCGCTTGTGAGCACGACTGGGTGCGAGGAGCTCGGATGCGTTGCCGGCTCTGGCCTGCCCTCGCGGTGAACTACGTGAACGCGACGACGCCGTACGGATCCCAACGGAAATCGTCTACGACCGCCTGGCGGACTTCGGCAGACCGCGTTCTGCCGCGCCCACCCAGATCGGTGGCGAAGCCTTGATGGCGCGGTAAGCAGGTGAGGTTGTGGCGTCAGGAGGAGCGCATGCCCGAGCAAGGCGGGCTCTGCGCCTCGGCTGAAGATGGACAGAATGCTGCTTTGGACCGGGTGCAGAAGCCCCTATGGCTGGCAGGGATCGGCGCGAGACTGCCGCAGATTCGTGATTCCAGAAGTCGCGCGCGTGTGGGCGTTGCCATCGAACTCGGCACGTCTGCATAGGCAGACGTGGGCGTCGGCGACGCGCACGGACGCTGCTGCTCGTCGTCCTGAGCATCAGCGCCGCGGTTGCGGACGACCTCTGCTGTCGGCGCCGGGTGAAGACTGACCCCCCTCTGCCGGTTGAAATCTGACCCCTGTCGGGTGTTGGCGGAGGCGTCCGGGGGGACCTCGACGCTCGCTTGTTCAGCGAGCGAGCGAGGGGGAAGGGGTTGGTTGACGTGGAGCAGTGGGCCGAGTTACGCCGGGAGCACTTTGTGCGCGGGGTGTCGATCAAGGAGTTGGCGCGTCGGACGGGGCTGAGTCGCAACACGATCCGGGTGGCGGTGCGCTCGTCTGAGCCGCCGAGGTACGTGCGAGCGGCCGCGGGGTCGAAGTTGGATCCGTTCAAGGCGGAGATCCACCGGTTGTTGAAGGGCGAGGAGGGGATGACGGCGCAGCGGATCCGCGAGCTGATCGGCCCGTTGGGGTTTGAGGGTGGCAAGACGATCGTTGATGACTACGTGCGCGAGGTCCGTCCGTTCTTCGTGACGGCGCGGACCTATCAGCGGACTGTCTATCGGCCGGGGGAGATCTGCCAGTTCGATCTGTGGGAGCCGGCGGCGGAGGTTCCGGTCGGGCATGGCCAGACGCGGCGGGCGTGGGTTGTGGTCGCGTGCTTGGGGTATTCGCGGGCCGGTGCGGGAGCGGTGATCTTCACGAAGAAGACGCCCGATCTGTTGTTCGGGATCCGGCGGTGCTTGTGGTCGTTGGGCGCGTTGCCGCAGACGCTGGTGTGGGACCGCCAATCCGGGTTGCATGCCCGTGAGGGCCGCCCGACTGTGGAGTTCGCTGGGTTCTGCGGCGAGCTGCGGGTCGGCTGGCACTTCTGCGCCAAGCGTGATCCTGAGGCGAAGGGCTGCGTCGAGCGTCTTCAGGACTTCATGGAACGCAGCTTCGAGTCGGGGCGCTGTTTCGCGAACGAGCTGGACTTCCAGCTGCAGCTCGATGGCTGGTTCGACGAGCGCGCGAACCCCAGGATGCACAAGACGCTGCGTTGCCGCCCGATCGACCGCCTGCAAGAGGAACGAGCGGTGATGGGCGTGCTGCCGGCCCTCGCGCCCGACGTCGACCGCCGCTGGGCGCTGCGGGTGCCACCGGACCCGTATCTGCGGTTCGATACGTGCGACTACTCGTTAGATCCGGTGCTGGTCGGCCGCAAGGTCGAAGTCAGGGTCAGCGAGCGCGAGGTGATCGCGGTCGCGCTCGATACCGGCGAGCTCGCGTGCCGCCACCCGCGCAGCTATGCGCGTCATCGCACGCTCACCGCGCTCGAGCACGCCCGCACGCTGAAGACCCAACGCGAGCAGCGCCGCGGCCGCGAGCAGCTCCGAGACGCCGAGGTCGAGGTTCGCTCGCTCGCGCGCTATGACCAGCTGATCGCATGAGCCGCCCCACGACCGAGCTGGCGCACCTGTTCCGCGCATTGAAGGCGCCGGCCGCGGCGAGCGCGCTGCCGAAGCTCGCTGACCGCGCCCGCCAGGAGCAGTGGAGCTACGAGCAGTTCGCCGCCACGCTCCTGAAGACGGAGATCGATAGCCGTGACAGCCACGGCGGCCAAGCCCGGATCAAGGCCGCCCGGTTCCCCGCCCGCAAGACGATCGAGGAGTTCGACTTCGCGTTCCAAACCTCGCTGCGACGCGAGAGCGTGCTGCATCTCGCGCAGCTCGACTTCCTCGCCGGCCGCGAGAACGTCATCCTGCTCGGCCCCCCCGATCATCTTTCACACTGCCCTCCTCGCTGTCGTCATTGATCAAACAGTCCAGCACCGTTGCTGGATACCTTGATTCTTAGGCCTTTCCGCCGTCCGTTGACGACCTGGACGGCGTGCAGTTCTCCGCGTTGGACCTTGTGCAAAACGGTCTGCTTCGCGCAGCCGAGCCGGTTTGCGGCCTCGTTCAGCGCCAGGTAGTCGTCTGGCACGTCGGGCACGAACCGTGCGCGGATTTCGTCGGTGAGCCGGATCCGCCATGGCGCGTGCACGGTGGTCTGTTCACCGGGGAGCAGGCCGGCGCGCAGCCACCGGTAGATCGTCGTGTGGTTGACGCCGAGTTCGGCGGCGGCCTGCTCGATCGTGAGCAGGCCGCTGTCGGGATCGGGCGGCGGCGCGGCTCGGATCCCGTGCTTCTGGCGCAGGAACTTCACGCGCGGATCGGTGAACGGCAGCCCGGTGCCGGTGCGACGGGCTTGCTTGTTGAGGATCGCGGCGATCTGCCGGTCGTTGCTGTGCGCGGCGAGCCGGCGGATCAGCTCGACGGTGTCCTCCGGCGTGCGTGTGCTTTCCACGCCGCGGTGAATGAGCGGGACGGTGAGCGGCGTGCGAGCGCCGCCCTCCCAGCAGATCTCGACCTCGGCAAGGCGCGGAGTGTCGGTGACCGTGACCACGATCTCTGAGATCAGCGTGCGCAGCATCTCCTTGCGGTCGCGGTCGGTGGTCGTGTCCGCCGCCCACAAGCGCGGGAGATCCTTGGCGATCTGTGCCAGCGCCTGGCGCTCAGCGCTCGTGAGCGGCTCTGGCCGACGGCTCTCGAGCTCGGCGAGCTTGCGCCGCTCTGACTCCAGCTCGCCGAGCGTTTGCTCGAGGCGTCCCTCGAGCGTGCGGGCGACGAGCCGGTTTTCGGGCTCGCACGCGTCGTACTGGCGTTGCGCGCGATCGGCCTCGAACTGGGCGCGCTCAACCGCGAGCCGCTGGCCCGCTAGCCGTTCCTCGTGCGCCTGTTCGAGCTCCTCGATCGCTTCCGCGGAAACGCGGATCCCGGCCGGCGTGACCGCCTCCAAGAACGCCGCCGCGACCGCCTTCTCCAGCCGCACGCCGCCGAGCGACTGGCAGGCATGAGCAACGCCGTGCAGGTGATGCGCGCGCACGCATGCATACCGAGGCACGCGGCCGTTCGTGCCCGAATAGGCGACCTGCATCCGTCGCCCGCACCGCCCGCATCGCACCAGCCCCTGCAGCAGCGCGGTGCCCTCGCGCGCGGCGCCGCCGCCCTCGCCGCGACGGATCACGTTCGCTCGCAGCCGCTCGCGGCTGGCCAGATACTCATCCCAGGACACATAGCCGGGATGGTGATCGGGGATGCAGACAGACCACTGCTCCACCGGCACCTGCACCGTGCGCCGACGCACCCGTCCATCATCAGCAAGGTACTTCTCGGTGCGGGTTCGGCCATACACGAACGCGCCGGCATACGCCGGATTGGTCAAGAAGTCGTGCACCGCCCCATAGCTCGCCCGGACCCACCGCACCCGCCGCTGACCGACCGTCCGCCGCGGCAGCCGCTGACCCTCGGCAACCAGCTCCATCACGACCTGCCGTGCGGACCCCAGCCGCCGCCACAGGCACAACACCCGCTCGATCGCGTGACGAACCTGCTCATCAGCAGACAGCGTGATCGCCCCGTTCTCGTCGCGGTCAAGCCCGACCGGCAGGTTCTGCTCAAGCTCGCCGCGCTTGGCCTTGTTGCGCAGCCCGCCGCCCAACCGGGCGCGGATCAGGTGCAACTCATACTCGGCCATGGCGCCCTTCAGACCCAGAACCATCCGGTCGTTGATGTGCCCGGGGCAATAGATCCCGTCCGAATCCGCGACCAGCGTTCCGGTCAACACGCACAAATCCAGCAGCTGATACCAGTCAGCGTTGTTGCGTGCCAGCCGCGAGACCTCGGTCCCCAGGATCAGCCCGACTCGACCCAGCCCGACCTCCGCGACCAGGTCCTTGAACGCCAGCCGCCCCTCGGTCGAGGAACCCGAACGAGCCAGGTCCTCGTCGACGACCGCGATCGACTCCGCCGGCCAGCCGAGCTCGATCGCTCGGTCCCTGAGCGCGTACTGCAGCGCGCGTGACTCATGGTTGTTCTGCACCTGACCGGGCGATGACTGCCGGACATAAACGATCGCGCGCAGACGACGATGCGCCTCGGTGATCTTGTCGCCGTCACTCATCGCGCGCCGCCTCCACCAGCCGCGCCAACAGCCGCGCCAGCCTCAACGCCACCTGAAGCCGGCGCTCCGGCGGCAGCGTCTCCCACACCGCCGCCGGCACCAGCACCTCCTCGCTCGTCACCAGCGCCAGCTGTCCGGACACCGCACACCTCCCGTTTTCGCGGCACCCTGACCGCCGGCACGGACGCCACCCGCAGCGGCGTCCACCGCGCAGCGCAGAAGTGACCGCCAGTCACGTTGCGTGCTCCAGTGCGACGTCCCCGCCGTGCGTGCGAAGCCAGCGCTGCGGACGCTCGCCGTCGTCCTCGACCAGGCAGGCGACGCGAAGCCGGCGCAGCGCAGATAACGCCACATCCGCCGCACAGCCCGCCAGCTCGCCGATCCTCTCAGGCGAGCGCTCGTACCGCGCGTCGCTCGCGCGCAGCACCCGCACATCCAACGCGCTCAACACCGGCCACGAGCTGCCAGTCATGACCGCGCCCCGAGCGCTGAGCCACCGCGCCGGCCCGCCAGCCGCTCGCCGCGCGCCAACAACAACCGCCACGCCGCCGGCGAGCCAACGCCACCGACCGAGCGCCGCGACTCGACCCGCACCGGCAGATCCGTCCACCGCGCCGGGATCTCACCAGCGCTGCCATCCACCAGCCGACACAACAGCGCGATCTCGCCCGAGTCGTCGTCCGACGTCCAGCCCAACACCTCCAGTTCCCCGTCGCGCAGCCCGCCAGGCGCGGCCACCAACCGCACCCGCTCCGGCAAAGAATCAACACAATGAGTAGTGCGACGCCTACCCGCCGGGGACCGGCAAGACGCATCTCGGGATCGCGCTGGGGATCCGCGCGTGCCTCGCCGGGCACCGCGTCCTGTTCCGCACCGCGACCGAATGGGTCGCCCTGCTCACCGACGCGCAACGCCACGGCCGGCTCGATAGCGAGCTCGACAAGCTGTCCCGGATCCCGTTGCTGGTCTGCGACGAAGTCGGCTATATCCCGTTCGATCCCCAGGCCGCGAACCTGATGTTCATGCTCGTCAGCCGCCGCTATGAACGCGCGAGCCTGATCGTCACCTCAAACAAGCCGTTCAGCGCCTGGGGCGAAATCTTCGGCGACGAAGTCACCGCGACCGCGATGATCGACCGCCTGGTCCATCACGCCGAGATCCTCTCGCTCAAAGGCGATTCCTACCGGCTCAAAGACCGCGACCTCGCCCGACCCCCCGCCGCGAGAACCACCGAAACCGGGTGACCAATCATCCACCGAGCATCCCCGCAGGGCCGCAGAACGCCGCACACGAACCCGACCCGACCATCCACCCCCCAAATCGGCGCGCAGCGCGGTGAACGCCGCTCCAGCTCGCCCTCCGGGCTCGCCTCCGCACCGATCACCGCGCTAGCAGAAACCCACCAGGGGGGGTCAGTTTTCGACCGGCGCCACGGGGTCAACTTTCAACCGGCCTTGACACCTCTGCTGGATTGCCCCGGACAAGCGGAAGTTTGAACATCGCTAGCGGTGGCGCTCGCGTTCGTTCCCAAAGGGGAGCAGGCGCGGTATGCGCGTGGGACTGCTCATAGGTCATCCTGGTAGTTGCCTCGACCGCCGCCGGGAGAGGGCCAAGACTGCTTGCCCGTGCGAGGGCCGGAAGCAGACCAGCCCCTCTCGGCGGAGGTGAGGTGCCGCGAAGCGGCAACAGGACGTAGCCCCGGTTGAGGGCCTGTCTATGAGCATCCGCAACGGTACCTCTTGGTCGGGGCACTGTCGAGTTGTCCTGACTGAGAGGTGTAGTTACAGATGGGAAGTTATGCCGGTGTGGATTGGGCGTCGGAGAAGCACGACGTGCTCGTGGCTGATGCGGCGGGCGAGGAGTTGTTGGCGGCCACGTTTGTGCACGACGAGCAAGGGTTGCGGTCGTTGTGCCGGGCGCTGGTGCGCTTGAAGGTTGAGCTGGTCGCGATCGAGCGGCCGGACGGGTTGCTGGTGGAGCGTCTGTTGGACGCGGGGCTGCGGGTCCTGCCCTTGCATCCCAACCAGGTCGCGGCGGCTCGCGATCGATTTCGGGTCTCGCGCGGGAAGTCCGATCGGTTTGACGCGTTCGTGCTCAGCGAGCTGGCGCGCACCGACAATCACCGCTTCCGGGTGCTCGAGCCCGATAGCGATCAGACCAAGGCGTTGCGGGCGTTGACCCGCGGGCGGGAGGATCTCGTCGGCACGCGGACGGCGTTGACCAACCAGCTGCGTGCCGAGCTTGAGCGGTTCTGGCCCGGACCGCTTCACCTGTTCACCGATCTGAACAGCCGGATCTCGCTCGTGTTCCTTGAGCGCTATCCGAGCCCGGCCGACGCGCGCGGGCTGGGCGAAGCGCGCCTTCGGGCGTTCCTGGCCCGCGAGCGCTACTCCGGCCGGCAGAAGCCCGCGCAGCTGCTCGCCAAGCTCAGGCGCGCGGCCGAGAGTCGCGTCGGCGATCTCGAGCTGGCCACCCGCCGGCAGCTCGTGCTCACGTTCGTCGCGACGATCAAGTCGCTGAACTTGCAGATCAAGGAGCTCGAGCGCCAGATCGCGACCGCGCTGCGCGAGCATCCGGACGGCGCGATCTTCCGCTCGCTGTTCAAAGGCCCCTACAGTGTGATCACCGCCGCGGAGCTGCTCGCGGAGATCGGTGACTGCCGGGCGCGCTACCCGTCCCGCGACGCGCTCGCCGGCGACGCCGGCCAGGCCGCTGTCGCGATTGAGTCCGGCAAGCGCAAAGCCGCGTGCTTCCGTTGGGGCTGCAACAAGCGGCTGCGCTCAGCGTTCTGCACGCTGGCTGACAGCACCCGCCACTGGCACCCCTGGGCGCAGGATCTCTACGCCGCCGCCCGCGCCCGTGGTCACGACCACGCTCGTGCGCTACGCACCCTCGGACGTGCCTGGTGCCGGATCGTATGGCAGTGCTGGCAAGACGGCATGCCCTACGACCCTGCCCGCCACCGCGCGCTACAACGACATATCACTGTCACCATCCCCACGCCGTCGGGCCCTGTGCCCGACCTCGCTGCCACTCAGCGGATGGCTGGCGCGGCTGTCACCCCGAAGGGCGGCCCGCAGGGCCGAGCGCGCAGCGCTTGACAGCAAGCCAACATCCGCTATTTCGACCTAGGGGTTGACACAGGACGTCTGCTTCGGCCGGAGCATTTGCTGGCGCCGTGGTTAGCTCTCGTCGAGGGTGGCTGCTGCTTCGTCATCGATCGGAGCGTGTCGTGCTCAGCGCTGCCGTGCCGCCCCTAGAGATTGCTTTCTGGACGAGGGCCCGCTATCAAGTCCCGCTGGGGCCGGCGCTATGCGCTGGTGTCGATGGCTCTCGGTGGGACGTTGGCGCGGGAGCCGTCTTTTCAACGTCGCGGGTGGCGAGGGCGGCGGGGAGTTGCTCGCGGTTGGTGATGGCGAGCTTCTGGTAGGCGTGGGTGAGGTGGCCTTCGACGGTTCGCGTGGTGATGAATAGGTGTTGGGCGATGTCGCGGTTGGGGAGACCGGCGGCGGCGAGCTGGGCGACGCGACGCTCGCTCGGGGTTAGCGAGTCGAGCCCGCTGAGGACGGGCCGTCGGGGTCGCCCGCCCGCGGCGGTGAGTTCGGTGCGGGTTCGCTCTGTCAGCGCGAGCGCCCCGCAGCGGTGGGCGAGCTCAAGCGCGGGCCGGAGGATCTCGCGGCTGTCCGTCCGTTGTCCCGCGCGGCGGAGGGCGGCGCCGAGGTCGGTCATGGCGCGGGCGTGCTCCAGTCGCGCGGCGGAGCCCTCGAGCACGCGTACCGCCTGGTTCAGCAGTTCGATGCCGCGCGTTCCGCCCTCGGTCAGGCCGGCGGCGCGCAGGGCTATCCCGAGCGTGCGTGGGGCGTTGTAGGCCTGGGCGAGCGCGACCTCCTCGGCCGCGAGCGCTCTCGCTTCGGCTGGGGCGCCGAGGGCGAGTTGCGCGAGCGCGGCGTCGGAGCGCCACGGTGCGGACGATGGGGTGGTGATGCGGAGGCGAGTGAACAGGTCACCGGCGGCGACGTAGGTCCTTGAGCGCCGCGGCCGGGCGAAGCTCTGCCAGGCGAAGCCGGCCCCGGGCGGCGAGCAGCCATCCTGTCTGCATCGTCGTCGGGAACTGCTCGGCGAGCCGGTAGCGGCGATCTGCCGCCTCGGCCGCGTCGAGCTCGGCGCGCTCGGCCAGCGTCTCGAGTAGCACGGCGAGGGCGACGGCGGCGTGGATGCCGGGCGGGCGGGGGCCGGTCTCGAGCGCGACGCGTGCGTCCGCCTCGGCGTCGGCGAGGTTGCCAATACGCAGATGGATCAGACCGCGGTAGCACGAGAGCCCGAGCACGTGCGGGAGCGAGCCGAGCCGGCGGGCATCCGCCAGCGCCTCGTCGAACTGCGAGCGCGCCTCCTCGTAGCGCTCGGCGAACGCGAGCGTATTGCAGGCGTGATAGAAGAACGGGGGTCGGTCGACCGCCTCCGGCAAAAGCTTCGGCGCTCCGTCAAGCGCGCGGAGCGCGAGTCGCGCCACCGCCTCCGCGGGCTCGTTCGCATTCGTAGCTGCGACCGCCAGCACGCCAAACACGCTCGAGGGAACATCGGGCTCATCCTCGGCCAGCCGGCGCAGGTTCGCGATCCGCTCTGCGGCATCGTCCGCGGTCTCCGCGTCGAACTGAGCCGCGCCTAGCGCAGCGCCCTCGAGCGTTAGCGCCGCGCGTCGGTCGGTGCCGCCCACGCGCGCGCGCGTCCGGTCGAACACCTCCAGCGCCTCGCGATTGCGGCCCTCGATCTGGAGCATGCGTCCCAGCGCGAGCGTGATCGAGACCTGAGCCGATGCGTCGGCTGCGGCGTCGAGCGCCGCCTCGAGATGAGCCGCGGCCTGCGGGTCTCCCGCGTATGACTCGGCGAACCCGAGCTCGAGCAGGACGTCGGGGCCCAGCCGCTCGGAGGGCGGCTCCGCCAGCGCGCGCCGCAGATAGGCGACGGCCGAGTCCGGAGCGCCGTTCGCGATCGCGGTCCTGGCGGCCGCCAAGAGTGACGCAACGACCCAGTCGTCCCCCGTGGGGTCGGTCGCCAGCAGATGTGCTGCGATCCGGTGCGCAGACCCGCCCTCGTCTGCGAGACGGCGCGCCGCGGCCGCGTGCAGGCCGGCCCGCTCACCGGGTGAGAGATCTGCGTCGACCGCCGCGCGGACGATCGGGTGCACGAAGCGCAACGGCCGACCCGCGTCGAGGATCGCGGCGGCGGCGAGCTCGTCCGCCGCGGTTGTGGCGGCCCCGGGGTCAACGCCGGCGAGACCGGCGGCGAGCCGAAGGTCGGCCTCGCCCAGCACGGCCGTCGCTCGTGCCAGGTCGCGGGCGGTTATGGAGAGGCGACTCAGCCGTTGCACGACCGAGTCAGAGACCGCGCGCGGAGCGAGCCCCGCGACGCCGGACGCGGCTGCCGCCGTCGGCGCGATGCCCTCCTCAGCGATCGCGCGAACGAGCTCCTTCACGAGGAACGGCACGCCCCCGGTCACCTCATGGCACGCCCTCGCGAAAGCCGGCTCCACTTCGGCGCCGAGTCCCAGCCGCACGAGCTCGGCCACCGCATGCTCGCTCAACGCTGCGAGCACGAGGACCTCGGCCGACGCGTCGGCGGCGAGCGCCGCGAGCAGCGGCGAACTCTCGGCCGACTGCGCCGGCCGTGCCGCCGCGATGACCGCGATCGGCAGTTCCTCGAGTCGTCGCCCGAGGTAGTTCAGGAAGCGCAGCGAGGCCTGGTCAGCCCAGTGGGCATCGTCGACGCAGAGCAGGACCGGGGAGCGCCGGGCGAGGTTCGCGCACAGCCAGTAGAGCCCGTGCAGGATCGCGAACGACGGGTCGAGCAGCGCGTTGGCTGCGTCATCGTCCGGCGCCCGGACGCCGAACAGCCCGGCCGCACAACCGGCCGCGCCCGCGAGAAGCTCCGCACGTTCCGGCGGCGACGCCGCGACGAGCGGCGCCTCGAACAGCTGGCGGACGAGGCCGTATGCGAAGTCTCGCTCCAGTTCCGAGCCGCGCGCGCTCAGCGTCGCCAGGCCGAGCTCGCGACCATGCCGGCCTGCGGCCAGAACCAGGCGAGTCTTGCCGATACCCGCCGGTCCCTCCAGCAAAAGCAGCGAACCACCCCCGGCGATCGCGGCGCGCAGGCGCTGATCGATCCGCGCGAGAGCGGCGTCTCGCTCCAGAAGCACTCGCCCGGCATCGACCGCGGCCACCAGCGCCGATCGTACCGCCGCCAAAAGTCCTCGGTCCACCCCCGCAAAAGCAGGTGGTCTCCCACGTCGCGAAACCGACTCGGCTGCGCGATGCTCGCCGCAGAACCGTGTCGACGCTTAGTCAGCCCAAATCGCACAGACGAAGGAGACGCCGCGAGATGCTCCACCACCACGCCATCGAGGCCACCGCCCCAGAACCGCTGCAATGTCCGAGCTGCGGCCTGCCGGCAACGATTACCGACCGCTTCACGCTGCACGGGTCACCGGGTCCGGTCGAGCACGTCAGGCTGGTGTGCTTTGCCGGTCATTGGTTTACGCCCTCGATCAAGTCGCTGCCAGGTCGACCACACGAGTCTCGTGGTGTCGGCGCGACGCGCATACCAGCACGCGCGAACGTGTGAGGTCGCGATGAGCAACGTCACGGAACCACCAAGGGGGGACGGATGAAACCCACGTCGATTGGAGCCGCTATTTACCGGGGTCGCTACACGGCCGAGATCCCCGACGACTTCGTCGTGTTCCTGATCGGGATGCGCCTGAATCGTCCGTGGAAGGTGCACAAGTGGTTGCCTGTCTTCTCGGCGATGCCGCGGATGCTGCGCTGGTTAGACCAGCACCCGCAGGCCGGCCTGCTGAAGTGGCACAACGCCTGGATCAATGGGCCGGCGGTCGTGCAGTACTGGCAGAGCTTTGAGCAACTCGACCGCTTCGCCCGGGCAACCGGGGAACCCCACCTGCCGACATGGAAGTGGTTCAACCACGCTGTCCGAGCATCCGGCGACGTGGGCATCTGGCACGAGACCTACAAGGTGCGCGCCGGAGAATACGAATGCATCTACATCAACATGCCACCCGTCGGCCTCGGGGCGGCCGGCGTCCACGCGCCGATCGGCTCCACCGGTCAATCGGCCGCAGGACGCATCGGCGCCACCGACACCGACGAACCAGCGCTCGCACCGTACGCCAATCCTTGAGCACCTCGGAGGTGCGGAGCGTCCGCTCTGCGTTTCGGTCTTTGAACACCTGTGAGAGCGCGCCACCGTCGACTCGCGAGACTCTCCCTCCGCCGGACTTATCACGTACATCGCAAGCAGAAGGAGAACGACATGCGCAACAACAGTGTTCGAATTCATCCAACTAAGGGAGACCTCGTGAGACAGACGATTGCGGTGGCCGCCGCGCTCGCGATAATGGCAACAATGGCGTTGGTCGCGGCGCCGGCGAGCGCCAAGACGACCACGCTGCATTACTTTTCCAAGTCGGTCAGTGTCAAGTTCACCGATGCGGCCGGGAACCCGGTCAATCCGAGTGCGAGCAATCCGCCGGCGGCGGGGGACGTGTTCGACGCAATCGATCGTGACTACCTCGGAAACCACAAGCACCACGCTAAGCACTGGACTGCGACCGATCATCTGCGGTGTGTGTTCGAGAACGCGAACAGCGCCACGTGCGACGCTGAGATCGCGGTCGGCGGCTCGATGCTGCTCGCAAACGGGATCCATCCCGACCTCGGCAGCAATCCCGCCACGTACGCGCTGAATGCCGGCACCGGCGTGTTCTATGGCGCGCGCGGGACGCTGACGGCGGCGGCGATCGCCAAAACCAACAACAACGACTTCACGATCAAGATTCACAGCTAGCGATTAACGCAGGGTTCAGAACCCCTGATCGATTTCGCGCGCCAAACCGGACTCGAGGTCGAGGTGACGACATTCGAGGCCTTGGGCCCCCACCGGCCAGACGTGCGACGCCGTCGTCTCCGGGCAGACCTGGCACTGGATGGACCCGGTCGCCGGCGCGGCCAAGCGGCCGAGTCGCTCGCACAGGGTGGCCGGCTGGCCGCGTTTCTGGAACGTGGACCAGCCGCCGCCCGAACTGGCGGAAGACTTCGCCGCGGTCCACCGCCGGGTGATGCCCGACTCGCCTGCCGCCCGCCGATCGACGGCGACTCTCAGACGGGTACGCGATGTTGTGCCACAAGGCAGCCGTCGGGATATGCCAGGTGCGCGTGTTCGGCAACCCTGAGCAATGGAAGTTCGACGGGGAGCCCCCCTACACCCGCGAGGAGTGGCTAGATCAGCTGCCCACCTCCAGCGTCCTCGTCCGGCTCCCGGCCATTCTGGACGAGGTGCTAGCCGGCATCGGCGCCGCCATCGACCCGGTCGTGGGCAACTCCACGATCACATAGATCGCGGTCGTGGTCACCGCGGCGCGAACCCATCCGCCTTGACCGATCACCCCCACTCGCGCTACGCGAGCATCTCAGTGTCGCCGTCGAGCGTCCTGCGCAGCGCGGCGAGGGAGTCTGTGCAGGCCGACCTGCTTGCGGACTCCTTGCAAGCAGGTCGGGTCGAAGCAGGAGAGCCGGAGATCGAGCTCAGCGCTCCTCCTCCTGGGGAATCTCAAAACTATTGGGCGAGGCCCGATGCGCTCCTGCTCTCCACGAGAGCGAGCGTCTTGATCGTCGACAGTGAAGTGCCTGCTCTGGACGACACACAGCAGCGGCTGCGGCCACGCTGGTGCACAACGGCTACCTATGCACGGACGCCATCAACGGCGGCGCCCCAGCACTTCTGGTCCGTCGCCCTTCCGATTACGAGATCGACACTTGCTGGTTCGGCCGGCCGCCGACCTAGAGCAGGAGCTAGACCAGGGCCGATTCCAGCCCGTGACGCGCCTGGTCATTCGTGAATCCGGCAGCGCGGCGGGCGTCGGCCTGATACTTCTGCATCGGCCCAACAGTTAGCTGAGGGCGTGCAAGCACCGAGGCGCGGTTTTGAGGTTGTCCCGGGGCTCGTAGAACTTTGAGGTGACGGCGGTCCCTCCGGCCCGTCCGCTCTTGGTGGGAGCGTGGCGGGCGATCCGACCAAGATCTAAGGAGGAACCGCCGTGAAGTGCAACGTACCGGTCGCGGAGGCGATCATCGATGAGGCCGTGCTCCCGGAGCGGGTGCAGGAGGCTTTGGGGCAGCTGGTTGGGGCTGCGAAGGAGGGGCTGTTGGCCTTGTCGGTCGAGGTCGGGCTCGGAGTGCTGCGAGAACTGCTCGAGGCCGAGGTCGATCAGGTGGTCGGCCCGAAGGGTAAGTGGAACCCGGAGCGCACGGCGGTCCGTCACGGTCACGAGGACGGGGAGGTGACGCTCGGCGGCCGGCGCGTGGGGGTCGAGCGTCCCCGGGCCAGGAGGGCGGACGGCGAGTCGGAGGTGCCACTGGCGACCTACGAGCACTTCGCGAGCCGCGACCCGTTGGAGGGCGTCGTGTTGGAGCGGATGCTGGCCGGCGTCTCGACCCGCCAGTACCGCCGGGCGCAGGAGCCGGTCGGCGCCGGTGTCGAGACGAACGCTCGGTCGACGTCGAAGTCGGCGGTATCGCGCACGTTCATCGGGCGGACCCGTGATCTGTTGTGGAAGCTGATGAGGCGTCCGCTGGCTGATCTGCGCCTGGCGGTGATGATGCTCGATGGGATCGAGCTGCACGGGCGGATGAACATCGTCGCCTTGGGGATCACGACCGAGGGCGAGAAGCTCGCGCTCGGGCTGTGGGACGGCTCCACCGAGAACGCGAGTGTGGCGGGGGCGCTGCTGTCCGATCTCGTCGACCGCGGCCTGGACGTCGAGCAGGGGCTGCTGTTCGCGATCGACGGATCGAAGGCGCTGCGGAAAGCCATCCGACAGGTGTTCGGCAACGACGTTCCTGTTCAACGCTGCGTCCAGCACAAGGAGCGAAATGTTCTCGACCACCTCCCCGAGCGCGACCGCGATCCCGTCAAGCTGCGGCTGCGTCGCGCGTGGAAGGAGACCGATCACGACGCCGCGCTCGAGCAGCTGACCGCGCTGGCGCTCGAGCTCGACCACACGCATCCCGGCGCCGCCGCCTCGCTACGCGAGGGCCTGGAGGAGACACTCACCGTGACCCGGCTGGGGATCACCGGCAAGCTCAAACTCACGCTGCAGTCGACCAACCCGATCGAGTCGATGATCTCCACCGTCCGGGTCATCAACCGCAACGTCAAGAACTGGAGCTCGGGCGAGATGTGCCTGCGGTGGACCGCCGCCGGGATGCTCGACGCCGAGACCCGCTTCCGCAAGGTCCAGGGCTACCGCGGGCTCGCCAACCTCGCCGTCGCCATCGAGCACGACCTCATCCGCCGCCGCGACGCCGCAAGAAAGGAGCTCACCACCACCCTCACTGTGTAACCATGAACCAGGGCCCGCTGTCACCCCGAAATTCCACGACGGACGGGACAACCTCGCGGTTTTGGCGAGATGCGAGACTCGCGCCATCGGCGGGTAAAGACCTGCCTTTGTGCCCACGCGGATGCGGCACGCGAGGCGCCAGCGGACGTCGGTTCGGTTCAGTTTGCGCTGCTCGGGCTGTTGGGGCGGGGTTCGTGTGCCCTAAGAAAGCCGTGCACACCCGCCGCCCAATCCGCTGGAGGAGCTCGCCGATCGGCTCCTGGAGTGCGGCGGTGTTCTCAGTCAGATCATCAGCCACTTGGTCGCTGCGCCGCGGTCGGGCCAATGCGGCGACGACGTAGCGCCGATACCTGAGGTCGCTCGCTCGCTGGTCCGCGATGTGCTCGCCGACCTGGCCAAGCGGCACACGGATGAGGCCATCGGGACCGCGGCGGGCATCGTCGACGAAGCCACGACCTTGATCGTGGACAACATCCTTTTTGTTCCGCTCGACGTGAATTAGCGGCACGGCGCCCGGCTTGGGAAGCCGGAGAAGCGACGGAAAGGTCCGCCTACTCGGCTACGAGCGCGTGGTCGCCAACCGATCGCTGCTCGCGGGCGCGCCACCCGCTGAGCGCCATCCTCGTCGCCGGAATGAACGCGATCACGATCATCACGAGCGCCCAGACGAACGTCGATGCGAACGCGTTCGCGAGCGGCGTGGCGATCAGAGAGTGTGCTCCGGCGGGCAGGTGCTGGAGCGCGGCGAGTCCGCCAGAGCCCGAGCGCGATGCGTGCAGGCCGGCGATCGACCCGAGGTTGCTGGTGATCGCCGAGGCGAGGATGACCGACAGGATCGCTGTGCCGACCGAGGCGCCCGCCTGGCGGATGATGTTCATCGCGGTGCTTGTGCGGGCGATCGCCGAGGGCGGCACCGCCTGCATCGCCGCGGTCATGTTCGGCATCATCGACAGGCCCATGCCAAGCCCCTGGACGAAGCTGCCGGCGCACAGGAGCACGTAGGAAGTGGTGGCGCCGACGAACACGAACGGGATCAGCCCGATCGCGACCAGCGGCAGCCCGGTGGCCGGCAGCCACGTCGGACCGTAACGGTCGGTGAGCCGTCCGGAGACCGGCATCATCAGCATCGCGCCGACGCCGCCGGGAGCCAGCAGCACCCCGGCCTGAAGCGCGGAGGTGCCGCGCACCGCCTGGTAGTAGAGGGGAATCAGGAGCATCGTTCCGAACACGGAGATCGCGAACAAAAAGAACGATGTACCGGCGTACCCCGCGCGCGTGTGCGTGAACGTGCGGATGTCGATCAGCGGCTCCGGCGTGCGCCAGCTGTGGACGAACCAGGCGGCGATCAGCAGCACCCCGGCAAGAGTCGGCCCCCAGGAGCGCGGCGACCCGAAGCCGTAGGTGGATGACTCGGCGAGGCCGTAGATGAACACGGCCAGGCCGGGGGACAGCAACAGCATCCCCAACCGGTCAAGCCGGTGGGCGGGCTGGGGCTGATCGCGGTCGAGCACGATCAGCGCGAGGATGAACGCGATCACGCCGATCGGCACGTTGATAAAAAAGATCCACCGCCACGAGACGTCTGCGACCAACCAGCCGCCGAGGATCGGGCCCATGATCGGGGCGATCAGCATCGGGACGCCGAGCACGCCCATCACCCGTCCCATCCGGTGAGGACCGGCCTTTCTGGTCATGATCGTCATCACCGTCGGCATGATCAGGCCGCCGCCGATCCCCTGCAGGACGCGGAAGACGATCATCGACTCCGCGCTCCACGACAGGCCCGCCGCGACCGAGCCGAGCGTGAACAGCACCAGCGACGTCATGTAGATTCGCTTGGTCCCGAACCGGTCGGCGGCCCAGCCGCTGACCGGGATCACCGTCGCGAGCGCGAGCGTGTAGCCGGTGATCACCCACTGGATCGTCGTCAGCGAAACATTGAAGGCGACCGCGAGGTGGTCGATCGCGACGTTGACGACGGTCGTGTCCAGGATCGACATGACCGCCCCGAGCAGGACGACCGCGGCGACCACCATCGTGTCGCGGTCGAGAGGTGCTGGTTCGTTCGCCTGCGCTGCCATGACGTCTCCCTGTTTGGGTTGACACCTACAGACAAGACAGCAGCCCCGGCTGTGACACCGCCGAGCACCCCGGCACGGGAACCGAAGCGCGGGGGTGGCGGTGCTTATGCCGCGAGGGCCTGCGCTTGGACGAGCGCCGCGTTCTGGCGCTCGACCTTCTTTGGCTACGCCTGTGCGCCAGGCCTCGGTCATCGTCGCTGACATCGGGTCGGGGAAGAGGTCCTCGTCCCCGTTCTCGACGCCGTCGAACATGCCTTCGGGTGCGGTCTTCGGGATCGGGAGATCCCGGAGCATGTCCGTGTCGATCGGGCAGGGCGGGACCGCATGAACCTCAACGCCTCGCCCCGCCAGGAGCGCACGCAGCGACTGGGTGAGCGAGAACGCAGCGGCCTTCGAGGCCCAATAGGCCGGAAGAACCGGCACCGCGGCCAGCGCGCCGACCGACACCACTTCATGACCGCTCCGTGGGTTGGGACGCCACCATCTCCTTTGACCTGCAGCTGACTGAGCAGGTATAGGCGGGACGGCTGCGATGCGAATCCTCGGCATGGGCAGATCCGGTCTCCTGCGACCGATCTCACGTTATGCCGTGGTGCTGCGTGTGGGTGTCGATGACTGTCTCGCCGCGCCCGCTGGATGACTACGCGGCTTTGTGTAACTGCTAGGAGGTCAGGCCGCTCCCTGGCGCACCTCGCTCGACCGTACAAGCGGACCAGGGTCGACATGGCGAGACGCTCACCGAGGAACTCTTGGGGGAGCCTCCGTCGCGAGTCCCACAACACGACCCTGCTCCCGGTTGCGGCCGCGTCGCTGCCGCCGGGGGTCACGCTTGAGATCTTCGACGGGCTTGCGGACGCAAGCGGTGTCACAGCCGGCGCGGCTGTCTTGTCTTGTGGGGTGCGAGATCCTCGATGAAAGGCGTTGATGATGAAAGTGTTCGTTGCAGGAGCGACGGGAGCGATCGGCAAGCAGCTGGTGCCGCGGCTGGTTGCCGCGGGTCATGAGGTTCATGGCATGACACGCAGCGAGTCAAAGCAGACGATGCTCTACGAACTCGGCGCGATGCCAGTCGTCGCGGACGCGCTCGATCCCGATCAGGTCGCGGAGGCGGTCGGGAATGCAAAGCCCGATGTGATCATTCATGAGCTGACGGCGATCCCTGACCCGCTCGACACGCGCCGTTTCGATCGCGACTTCGCGCTGACCAACCGTCTGCGGACGGAGGGCACGGATCATCTGCTCTCGGCCGGACAGGCGGTGGGCGTCAAGCGGTTCATCGCGCAGAGCTATGCCGCATGGCCGTACGAGCGGGTGGGTGGCCCGGTGAAGAACGAGGCGGATCCGCTCGACCCGTCGCCGGCGCGCGAGATGCGCCAGTCGATGCAGGCGATCCGTCACGTGGAGAAGGCGACGCTGGATGCCAACTGGACGGAGGGCATCGTGTTGCGCTACGGCGCGTTCTACGGTCCCGGCACGAACATGACTGCGGGCAGTGCGCAGATGAAGATGGTCCGCAGGCGCAAGTTCCCGCTGGTCGGCGACGGCGGCGCCGTGTGGTCTTTCATCCACGTCGCCGACGCGGCGGAGGCGACGGTGGCGGCGATTGAGCACGGCAGCCGTGGCGTCTACAACGTTGTCGACGATGACCCGGCCGCGGTCGCGGAGTGGCTGCCGGCTCTGGCGCAGACGCTGGGTGCCAAGAAGCCGATCCGCGTCCCGCGGCTCGTTGCACGGCTGCTCGCCGGCGAGGCCGGCGTGGTGATGATGACCGAGATTCGCGGCGCGTCGAACGAAAAGGCCAAGCACGAGCTTCGGTGGCGCCCGGCGCACCCGAGCTGGCGGGAGGGATTCGCAGCGCCATGACCGAACGCGAACGACTGCTCGACGAGCTGCGCCCGGTCTGCTTCGCGATCGCCTACCGGATGCTCGGCAGCGTCTCCGAGGCCGAGGACGTCGTGCAGGAGGCGCTGCTACGCGTACATCAGGCGCTCGACGCAGGGGAGCGGATCGCGTCGCCGCGCGCGTTCGCAGCGACCGTCACGACCCGGCTGGCGATCAACGAGTTGCGCTCCGCGCGCGCCCGTCGCGAGCGCTACGTCGGGGAGTGGCTGCCCGAGCCGATCATCACCGACAGCAGCGATGACCCCGCCCAGCAGGCGGAGATGGCCGATTCACTGTCGCTGGCGATGCTGGTGCTGCTGGAAAGCCTGTCGCCTGAGCAGCGAGCGGTCCTGCTGCTCCATGACGTGTTCGAATATGACTATCCACAGGTCGCTGAGATGGTCGGCAAGAGTCAGGACAACGTCCGCCAGCTCGCCACCCGCGCCCGACGCCACGTCGAGCAGCGCCGGCCGCGGTTCCAAACGACCAGCGAGCAGCGCGACGAGCTGGCAGTCCGGTTCTTTGCGGCCGCCGAGCACGGCGATCTCGCTGGGCTCGAGGCGCTGCTGGCTTCGGACGTGCGGCTGACCGGCGACGGCGGCGGCAAGGTCCCGGCGCTCGCGCGGACGCTGAGCGGACGAAACCGCGTCGCGCGCACACTGATCAACTGGATCCGCGTGGGCGCCCGCCTGCCGGGCGTGTCGCTGCGGCCAGTAGAGGTCAACGGCGGGCCGGGAGCGCTCTATCTCGACGCACAGCAGCGGCTGATCGGCGTGATGGCGCTCGATATCGCTGGCGGGCAGATCACAGGCATCAGATCGATCGTCAACCCCGACAAGCTGACGCACCTCGGGCCAGTCGCTGACGTCAAATCGCTACTGAGGTCGGCGAGATGAACTCCAGAGCTACCCCGCCAGTCCTTTTCATGCAGCCGGGGCATCCTCTCTCAAAAACCGAACGGCTGCTGCCGGTCCGGGCAGCCTACGCGGCGCTCACCTGGGTCGTCGTGTTCTTCGCCTTCCACGTCTACTGGTACGTCGGCGGATCGTTCGGGGTCGGCGGCGAGGGGTACCGGCACGCCCCGCATTCGGTGGCCGGCTGGATCGTTGAGGTGGTGGCCGTGCCGGCGTTCCCGCTGGGTGCATGGGCGTGCCTGGCCATCGCCCGCGGATGGCCGCACGGCAAGATGCAGCGCGCCGCCGCGATCGTCGTCTGGCTCGGCTGCGCAGTGCTCGTCCTCCGCGGCGGCGCCGGGCTCATCGATGACCTGACGCGCGCGGTCGGCCTGTTGCCAAACGGGATCACCGGGCTCTCACACAAGCAAACGATGGGCGCGGCGTACTACCGGTCTGCGTCCGCCCTCTGGTCGGGCAACGTCACCGACGCCTACTTCCTCGTCGGCGGGATCATCTTCGGCCTGCTCGGCTGGCGCTACCGCCAACCTCGATCAGAGGCTGGACAAGGAGTGCCGTCGTTGACCTCCAGCTGACGGGGAGGACCGCGCTGGTCACCGGCGCCGGCCGTGGCTCGGCCTGGCCATCGTGCGCGCCCTCAGCCGAGGGCCAGTCCTACCTCGCCGGCAAACAGGCCGAGGCCAAGCCCCGCCTCGACGCACTTCGCTGCCTCATCCCACGAAACGCCCCAGGGAGAACATGAACAGCACCACGGCGCTCACACCTGTCATTCGACCGTCGTACAACGCACCGTTTCCACCCCCACGCCGGGATGCCATGGCGTGCCGTTTGAGGATCCCCTTGCGGCCCGTCGCTCCGGATCGCAGCGCCGATCTCCGGATCCGACGCCCCCCGTTCTCGAAAGCAAGCAACCCAACAGCATGGAGCAGACCATGCCACCAGAGCAGAGCATCAAGTGACGACCGACCGACCCGCTGAGGAAGTATTCGCGTTTTTGGCCAACGGCGCCAACAATCCGCGCTGGCAGCCGCGGTGATCGAGACGACCCAGATCGATCCAACGCTCGGCGTCAACACCAGGTTTCTACCAGACGATGCGCCACCCGCTGGGTCTCAAGGTGCCCGCCGACTATCAGATCACCACCTATGAGCCGTGCCGCGAGCTCGCGCTCGAGACGACCTCCGGCGGGCCGGTACACCCGACGCAGCGGTACGAGCTGACCAGGACCCCCGACGGAGGACGATCCTGCGCAGCGTGATCGAGTACCAAGCTCAACGGCTGGTGCGCTTCGCCCCGCCCACACTCGCCCTCCTGCACCCGCTGTTCGCATGGGAGGCGTCATGGATCGACAAGGCACGAGACGCAGTCAGCGCCGGCACGCCAACGGCAAGCTGACACCCATATCGACGCCACGCGGCAGCCCCATCTCACTCACGCCTGGCTCGGAGGCGATAATCACGAATACGCGGGCTACCTACCCGACCGTCAGCACAGCCGCGCTACCGGTCGCTGAGCAAAGCGGCCGCGCGCGCGCTGCGACCCCTAGAGGCGTAAACCGGTCGCGCGTGCTCGCAAGCGCGCGTGGCTGCTTCGTCGCCGCACCGGGTGCGATAGATCGACTGCTGCTTGGGGAGCTCGTCGGCCCGAAGCAGAACGCTCCGATCGGGGGTTCGTGCCCGGCGACACAGCTCGGTCTTAGTGGGAGCAGCAGCGAGGGCACGGATCGTCATGTGGCGGCTCGTGATCAGATGCAGCAGCGCCGTCGACACTGCTGCAGGTCGTTCAGCCCGACAGTCTCGGCGCGGCGCGCCGGTCAAGGAGTTCGGGAGCTGGCGTCGGGTGCCCCGCCGACGCTTTGCCTGCGGCGCACTCGGCTGGGTTGACTTTAGCTGACGACGATCGAGGTGTGTCCGATCACCGTGTTTTCGCCGCGCCGACGGCCACGATCGTCAGCCGGTAGCGCCCAGGGCGCCGGTAGCGGAACACGAGCGTGAGCTTGTGGTGGCGTAGCCGGGCGTGCGCGACGACCCGGCGATGACCGTCGACGGTCGCGATCGCGAGCACCGATCTGACGTTCGCCGCAGCGGCGGCCGCGTAGGTGAACGTGTACGTGCCGACGGTGTTTCCGCCGGAGGCCGGTGCGCAAGTGCTCGTCTCACCGGTCAGTTTCGGAACGGGCGCTCCCTTCGGGCCGGTGGGGCCGGTCGCGCCCTGGGCTCCTTCTGTGGCCCTTGCGAGCCGGCGGGGCCTGGCGAAGCCTGCGAGCCCGGTGGACCCGTAGGGCCGGTGAGCGGGGGTTCGACCTCAAACGTCGCCGGAGCCTGGCTCTGCGGTATCGCCACGTCGGCGGTACAGCGGGCAGGCACCACGAACGTCGTGCCGGCCGTCGCACTGGCGGGAACGTTCAGCGCGCCCGCCCGGAACCCGAATGTGTCAAGCGAGGCGGTCGTGGTCTGCACCAGTGCTCCAGATGTGGAGTACAACGCCAGCTGCGCCGCGGTTGACCTGAACGGGCTATCGAGCGGGCACGCCGTGACCGACCTCACGCCATTGAGGAGCCCGCCGGACCCGGCCCCGGCGAGATCACGCACGAGCGCGACGACACAATCGGCGCAAGCTCGACCGCCCGATCGTTGAGAGTGTCGGCGACGTACACGTCCCCCTCCGCACCGCCACGCCGAACCCGAAGACTGATCCGCTCAGCCCGCTGAACGGCAGCCCCTCCTGCGGGCCGCCGACCGGCAGCTCGAACACGTCGCCGATCGCGTCGGTGACGTATACGTCCCCCGCCCCACCGACCGCCACGCCCTGCGGCTCGATCAGCCCGCTGAACGGCAGCGTCCGCTGCGAGCCGCCGACCGGCAGCTCGACGACCCGGTCGCCTTCGTAGTCGGCGGCGAACACATCCCCCGCCCCATCGACCGCCACGCCAGTCACCTCGCCCAGCCCGACAATCAGCGTCCGCTGCGAGCCGCCGACCGGCAGCCCGTCCCGCGCGCGGGGTAGCCGACGTACACTTCCCCGCCCCATCGACCGCCACGCTAATCGGCCCCAGCCCGCTGCACGGCTGACCACCCGCGAGCAGGAGGTCGTCAAGCTGATCGCCGAGGGCTACAGCAGCAAGGAGATCGCCGAGGCCTTGGTGAGGCGAGAAGACCGTCGAGCGCCACCGGGCCAGCATGCTCGAGAAGCTCGGCATCGCACGACCGCGTCGACATCACCTGCTACGCGATTCGCGGGGGCTGGAGGAGATGGCCACTCCGAGGTTGCCACCTCCTCCGCGAATATCCCGGCCTTCGGGGCGA
>CAWEMC010000012.1:0-631494 GCA_963810015.1 uncultured Solirubrobacterales bacterium | reverse complement strand
CCTCGCGGACTCGTGCAACGCCTCGGGGCATTGACCGGGGCGCATGGTTGCGCCGGGCGAGCGAAAGAGAGAGGCTCCACCTGACACCAACCGACCCGGGAGGTCGACATGAGCAGCACGGGCGCGGGCACCGATACCGCGACGGAGATTTCGGAGGTGGGGACTGTTGACATGAAGCTCGAGGTGGTGACGTTGGCCGTTTCTGATGTCGACCGGGCGAAGGCCTTCTACCAGAGCCTAGGGTGGAGGCTGGACGCCGACATCGTCCGGGGCGAGAACTTTCGGGCGGTCCAGCTGACGCCTCCGCACTCGGCCTGCTCGGTCGCCTTCGGGAAGGGCCTCACCACGGCCGACCCCGGCTCCGCTCAGCGTTTGATCCTCGCCGTGGACGATATCGATGCGGCGCGCGAGGACCTCGTCCGCCGCGGCGCTGAGGTCAGCGGGCTGTTCCACCTCGATGGGGGACCCGTTCCGGGACCAGATCCGGAGGGACGCTCCTACCAGACCTACGTCTCGTTCAGCGATCCCGATGGCAACGCGTGGCTGCTCCAGGAGATCAAGACGCGGCTGCCCGGCCGGGAATGGGAGGACTGACGATGGACGTCGCTGCCCTGGCAGAGCTGCTTCATGAAACGTCGGTGCGTCACGGCTCGTTCGAGGCAGTCGCCCCGCCGCACAACTGGTGGGACTGGTACGCGGCGTACATGGACGCGCGCGAGCGCCGGGACGCCCCGGACGAGGCCTCCGCGGCCGCCGGGCGCTACATGGCCGACGTCAAGCACGTCGTCGTCACTGCGTCCCCGTCGACCTAGAAGCGTTGCGAGCGTCGTTCGGAAACCCCACGGCGATCGCCCGGCGGGGAGGGTTCCGCGATCGGCCAGGGACTCCCATCCCAGCACGGTCCGGTCCCGACAACTGCGCGCCGGCAGCCCACCGCTGTCATCGCCAGCGCGCTGGTGCGTTTGCTATGGCTTCCCTCGCAGTCAGTGCCGCGGCATTCGCGGCTCGCGCGTTCCGCGGTGGATTCCAAATCGGACCGGGACCCGGCACCGCGAGCGTCGGATGAGCGCTCTCGAGGGGCCCTTGCACCCCGTATCTACACCGGGCATGATCTGGTTGTGGTGCCGTCCACTGAGACCGAGGCGAACAAGGCGAACATTCGGCGATACGTGGATGAGGCGCTCAACCGTGGGATCCTCGACGTCATCGACGAGACGCGTGGCGAGTTGGCCGAACACGCGAAGCAGAAGGTTGTGGCGTGGAGGAATGCGTTCCCCGACTTTCACACCACGATCGAGACACTCGTCGCGGAAGACGACTGGGTCGCGTACAACGTGCGCCACCAGGGGACGCATCAAGGGGAGTTCGAGGGCGTCGCTCCGACCGGCAAGCGCGTCGAGTTCAGGACGATGGTTTTCAACCGCTTCGCGGATGGAATCGTCGTGGAGAACTGGGGATTGCACGACCACGCAAGCGTCCTGGAGCAACTCCGCGCCGAGTAGGGGTTGCGGCACTTTCGCCGCGTTGGCGTTGGGAAGCCCTCGCGAGCTTGCGGCCTTCAGCTTCTACCTGTGCGCGACGGTGGGCCGGGATTGTGACGCGGAATGTCCCTCGCGCGACGCGCCAGCCCATCCGCGACTGTGAAGGAGTACCGCACACAGCACTCCGGCGCGCTGCCGGGTCTCGAGGAGGCACACCATGACCAGCATCCCTGGCGACGAATCCACCGATGGAGTCCCGACCTACACGGTAGGCGGCGATCCCGGCGGGAGGTTCGCCGACTACTACCCGGCCTGGCTAGACAACCTGGCCGATGACGTCACCATCGAGGGCTCGCTATTGGACGGCGCGGCGCTCGGCCCAGAGGGCGTTCGGACAATCATTGGCGCGATCCGCACGCTGTACGAGCACCAGCAGTTCAACTTCGCCGGCTCCTACGGCGAGAACGGCTGGCTCGAGGACTACACAGCCGAGGTACGCGGCGAACCGGTCGGCTGTGCCGTCCTCGTGACGAGGAACGCCGCCGGGCAGACCCAGCACGTCGCCGCGAACTACCGGCCACGCAGTTCGCTGCTGCTGTTGTCCCGCCTGGTGGGGGAGAAGATGGCTGGCACCCCTTATGCCAAGTACTTCCTCGCCCGCGAGTCCTGAGACGGCCTTCCTAATCAAATCGGAAGCCGCGAGCGGCGCCTGATCAACCGCGTCGCCCCCGGCGGGGCTGACGGGGGGCGCGAGCCAGAACGCAACGACGCTGTCGCAATTCCTAGCTGCACGATCCACAGTGGTCTGCATCTCGTGGGAACACGTGCCGGCAATGTGCTCGCGCGATCAACCGCACGGAGGCCCCGACTCCGATGTGGCAAGGCGCCTCCCGCTCGGGGGCCTGGCGGTCGTCGGCTCGTCTAGCGCAGCGCCTCGAACGCGGCGCGTAGCTCAGTTGCGAACAGTTCGGGCTCTTCCCAGGCCGCGAAGTGGCCGCCCTTGTCGACCTCGTGGAAGTAGGTGAGCGTGGGGTAGGCCTTCTGGACCCAGCTGCGCGGCGCGCGGAAGATCTCGCCCGGGAAGACGGTGAAGCCGACCGGGACCGAGACCGGCGGAGGAGCCTGCCCGGCCGCACGGGCTACGGCCTGCCCGTTCTCCCAATACTCACGCGCGGCCGACGCCCCGGTACCGGTCAGCCAGTACAGCGTGATGTTGTCGAGAATGTGGTCACGGGTGAGATTGCCCGAGGGCTTGCCGTCGACAAACGCCTTGGAGATCTTGTAGTAGCTGTCGGTGTCGTGGTCGAGCATCCAGGCCGCAAGCGCGACCGGTGAGTCCAGCAGGGCGTAGCCGATCGTCTGCGGCCGCGTGGCCTGCTCGAGGAAGTAGCCGTAGCCGGTGGTCTGCATTGTGGCGATCGCGGCCAGCGCCGCACGTTCCTGCTCGGATGGTTCCGCGGGCGCAGGGCCGACCAGCGCCGCGCTGAGCAAGTTGAGGTGGATGCCGAGCAGCCCCGCGGGTGCCTGGCGGCCCATCTTGTCGGTGACGAAGGCGCCCAAGTCGCCGCCCTGGGCGACGTAGCGGGTGTAGCCGAGCCGGCGCATCAACTCCGCCCAGGCCCGGGCGATGCGGTCGGGGTCCCAGCCGACCCCGGCCGGCTCGGCCGAGAACCCGTACCCAGGGATCGACGGCAGCACCACGTGGAATGCGTCCTCGGCGCGTCCGCCGTGCGCCGCCGGGTCCGTGAGCGGGCCGACCGTCTCGAGCAGTTCGATCACCGAGCCGGGCCAGCCGTGGGTCATGATCAGCGGCACGGCGTCTTCGTACGACGACTTCACGTGGATGAAGTGGATGTCCTCCCCGTCGATCTCGGTCTTGAACTGCGGCAGCGCGTTCAGCCTCGCCTCGCACCTGTGCCAGTCGTAACCGGTCGTCCAGTACCGGGCGAGCTCCTGGATCGTCGCGAGCTGCACGCCCTGCGAGCGATCACCAACCAGCTCCTTCGTCGGCCACCGCACGGCCGTGACGCGCCAGCGTAGATCCTCCAACGCCTCGTCCGGGAATTCAGCGCGGAACGAGCGAATCGCCGTAGCGCCTGACGGCTCAGTGATGGCAGACATGTACATCTCCTCCGTTCGGTGACGCCGCCCAGCCTGATCGTCTCACCCGTGTCTCGCGCCCGTCAAGGCCCTGGTCCACACCCCGGTCCGCCCCGCACATTCGCCCGCCCCGAGCTGCTTTCAACGCCGCCGCGAGGGATCATGGGCGACAGCCAGACCTCCATTCGCCGGCCGGCACTAAGGCGCGACCCTAACCCTGGAGCCCCGCTTAGCGCGGAAACGGGCCTGTGGGCGACGGCCTCCTTGCAGGAGACCTGGCTAACGGCCGAGCCGAAGCACCAGTTTGCGTCGGGCGGCACCTTGCCTTCTGGATCGGTCTAGGTGCGGTAACGAGGGGTCACCCCGGATCGGCGGCCAATCTCGTCTCAGGGTGCTTGCTCGGGGATGTCATCAGCAAGCACTCGCGAAGCGAGCGTCCGGGCGTTGACGGTCTCAGCCCTGTGTCGGTCGTAGACCAAACCAGCAGCGGCTGCGCAGTTGAGGCAGTTCCCGAACGCGTGAGCCGCTTTCCGGTGCCCTCAGCGGACGCGACGCAAGTTGATGCTGTCGTCGGGTCCCGAGTCAGGGACGAACACGTCGACCATCTGCGCGCCAACACGCTTGAGGCAGTCGACGCCAAGCGCCGCGCATCCCGCATTCGCGCCCGCCACCCGGTGGTAGTGGTGGTAGCCGCTGGAGATGTCCTTCAGGCGCAGCATCCCAGCGCAGCGCAAACCGATCCGCCACGTGCCCCGCCGCTCGCCGCGGGCGACCACAATCACGAGGCGCTGACGCGACGCGCTACTCCCTGGGAATGGCCTGATGTAGCCGCTCCAGGTGCCGACGATCGACCTGGCGGACGGAGCATTGACAGGCCCCCCCCCCAGGAAACGGCGGCGGCGGGCGCGGCGATCACCGTCGTCCCCGTGGTCGTGGACGAGTGCGAGCTCGTCCTCATGGTCGTAGAGGACTGCGAGCCACACCCGGCACCGGCCAGCGCCAGCGCCGTCGCCCCAACGGCGACCGAGACCTTCCGCATTAGCCCCTCCTTTTTGGCCGAACCGGACCCGAACGAATAACGGCCCCAGGTCCGATGATCTTCTGACAGAGCGCGCGTCGGGTCATCTGTCAGCGCCCGTGACGGCGCGAACGTCCACCCGACTCTTCGGCGTCAACGTCTGCCCGTCCGGGCACGGCCATCGGACGATTGGGGCGCTCGGCCAGTCTGAGCTCAACCGCTTGGTTTTGACGGCCTGGTTCCAGCTGGACGCCTCACGCGGCTCCAGCGGCTTGACTGCGGCTACTGCTTTGAATCCATGAGCGGGCAGCGCAACCCGCGCCGCGGTGCCGGCTCAGCGATCCAAGCGGTAGCGAGATACCTCCCCGGTTGGGCCGGACCGCTGCCTTAAAAAGGGGTCGCGAAACGGCTACTGAAGCGCCATGATGGAAGCGTGAAAGGGCATGAGAACGAGAGCGAGCTTTATCGGAAGATCATCCGCCGTGCTAAGGGCGTCCGTGAGCGCGCTGCCGAATCGCTAAGACGCGCCCGCGTTGTGCGCAAGAGGCAAGGAGATCTCGGGGAACAGGCTGCCGCTGCTCAGAGGCGGAAGTCTCGGTGGGCGGGCTGACGGCTCCGCGAGCGAGCAGAGGCGCTTCCGGACAAGCATCACGGGACCGCGTGTGCTGCCGGTCGATCATTTCGACACCATCAGGGACTGACGGCGCGTGCGGGGTGTCATCGGACGGAGCAGCGGTGCGGAACGTGGGACGACTCGCTTAGCATGTGGGTCGTCTTGCCATATGGGTCAGATCCGCGCTCGCGGGCCGCGGCTCTTGCGGCGACCCGGGACGGATCAGTCGCCGGTTGCTAGGCCGATCGAGTTCCAACCCGCCGTACGGCGGCTCGCCGGAGAGCCTATTCGTCAGACCAATATCTCCTGGTCATTCCTCCATTGGGCCATCCCGGGGCCGGTGACCGTGGGCCCTCGCAGCGGCCGCCTTTCAAGGGCGTCCTCGGGGATCAGCAGCACTCGGTGAGCATCAGGTTGCCGAGGAAGGTCACGAGGGCCGTCAGGCGCGGGGGCGTGCGATCCTCGAGGTTCTCGCCCGGCAGACCGGCGATGTGGAGGGTGTAGAGCATTGCGCGGGGGTCGTTGGGTCGGGGTGGACGGACGGTGCGCGCGCCGGCGACCAGCCGGCGCAGCGCGGCGGCCTGGCGCGCGGAGAGCTGAAACGACTTCTGCGTGGCGCCCGTCTGCTCGCCGATGAGCGTCGTGAGCACGGCCGCACCGTTCTCGTTGACCGACACGGTCTGCCAGAGCAGGCTCGCGGGCGAGTACTCCCGCATGGTGACGAGCGCATCGCTCCGGAACGAGAAATGTGTCACCGAGCCCGAGACGGCGGCCTCGGACGCGGAACTCGCGTGTGGGGCTGATGTCGCCGCCGCGGTGGGGGGGCCGCTGGAGTGGCTTGCGCCACTTCCACAAGCTGCGACCATGACTCCCAGCACCGGGAGCCAGGCAAGACGTAGGCATCTCGTAGCCATGCGAGCCACGATGCCCAAAGCGGCCGTGCAAAGCACGCTCAGGTGACCATCCCCGGCACGGAGCTCACCCACTGCCAGCTGGCGAACCAGCCACCATCCGAGGTCGCCCAGGCGCCGTGGCCAGGGATTGGACCACCACCGCACGCCCATTGCTGGACTCCCGGCGCGTTGATCTTGTACTGGCAATCAAGGAGCTGGATGAACTACCGGATTGTTGGAGCCCACGGGCCGGCTCAAGCCCCGAGACGTGGTCCCGCATGCGTCCACTCGACGGGCTCGCCGCCGGCGGCGCCGACTCGGCCCCCCGCGCCGCTACTGGGTGGGCTCCTGCCGAAACGGCAAAGAGCGCTCCCCCGATGCACACCGCGGTAGCAGTCGCGCAGCTACCGACTCCTCTGACACGCGGCAACGGCACGACACCCTCTCCCGTTCTCAGACCGTGCCTGTAGGATATCAACTAGATGGTTGAGCAACTATATGGTTGAGCGCTGTGGATCGGTTGAGCAGGACTTTCGCCGCGCTGGCTGATCCGACCCGGCGAGCGATACTTGCCCGGCTGGCCGGCGGCGAGGCCGCGGTCAGCGAGCTGGCCGCCCCCTTCCCGATGACAATGCAGGCGGTGTCGAAGCACCTGAAGGTGCTCGAGGACGCCGGCCTCGTCACACGGACGCGCAGTGCCCAGCGTCGGCCGTCGCGAATCACGGTCGCGCCGCTCGAGGAGCTCGACGAATGGGTCGGAGGGTATCGCCGCCTGTGGGAGGCGAGCTTCGACGGGTTGGCGCGTCGCCTGCTCACGGAAGAGGAGTCCACCGAGGATGTTTGAGCCGCTGCGCCGGGGTGATGAACCGGGGAGGATCGCGATCACGCGCGTGTTCGACGCACCCCGCGAGCGAGTGTGGAAGGAGTGGACGGAGGCGTCACGGTTCGCGGGTTGGTTCGGCGGCCCCGGCATCGTGGTGCCAGTGACGTCGGTCTCGATAGATCTGAGACCGGGCGGCGCTTGGGAAGCCACCACGCTGGCCTTCGGCCGAGACGGTCGTGACGTTCGCTGGCACGGGCGTTATCTCGAGATCGTCACGGCCGAGCGGCTGGTGTTCACGATCACCACGGGAGTCCACCCCGCCGAACTTGCCACGGTGCTCCTCTCCGCCCTCGGGAGCCGCACCGAAATGGTGTTCCGCCAGCGCGGGAACCTGAGCGCCGCCGAATACGAACGCGTTCGCCACGCCTGGTCGCTCGAGTTCGACTGCATGACTGCGCGTCTCGCTGACCAGGAGCGATCAAGCGGCTTCATGCGCCCGTCAGGCGCGGATCCCAGGGGCCGGACGTGACCTCATCTTTGGACGCGGCCGGTCCGCCAATCCAGCCCACGCCGCTGAAGTAGCTGTCCGCGCGTGGCCGCGAACCCGCCAAGACTGAGAAACTGGTTTGCCCGCGCGAGCGCAGTTCCCGCGGATCGCGCGAGCCTGATCGTCATTCCTTCCCTATCCCAATCACGCACCAAGGCGGAATGGGTTGCCGTTGCGCGTCGAGAAGTGTTAGCGAATTCCGTCCGCTCACTCGCGTTTGAGGGTGAGAGCCAGGCCGGGCGCGAGGAGCGAGGCGAGGTAGATCGGCCAGATCTTGGCGCTGTTGCAGCGGAAGTTGACGGTGTCGCCGTCGGCTACGTCGAATGATTGCTGGCCGCTGGAGTAGCGGCCGATCCGGACCTCGAGTTGGTGGTGGCCCGGCTCGATCGGTGTCTCGAAGGTCTGGTGGCGGTCGATCGAGCCGATGGTCTTGCCGTCCAAGGTGATCTGGAAGGTGCCGCTTCGCAGCTCCATGAGCGACGTGGTTTCGCGCGTAACGTTGAGCTTCGCTGGCATCGCTGGTCTCCTGGTGGCAGTGGCTTGGTTTCGCACCCGGCTACGGCGGTGCATTGGTCGAGCGTAACAGCTATCTGGCATGTGTGATAAATTGTTGGCCGTGCAGCCAGGAAAGGGCGAACCCGAACGGACCTTCATCGAAACCGCACGGCGTGCGCAGATCGTCGACGCGGCGATTGACACGATCGCCGAGGTCGGCTACGCCCGAGCGTCCCTCGGGCGGATCGCGGCGCGTGCCGGGATCAGCCGGGGCCTGATCAGCTACCACTTCGCCGGCAAGGAGGAGCTGATCAGCGAGATCGTGCGCGCCGTGATCGACCAGTCCCGGGCCTACATGCTCCCCCGGATTACCGCCGAGTCGACCGGCCCCGGGACGCTTCGCGCCTACATCGAGTCCAACCTCGTCTTCATCCGCGAGCACCGCAACCTCCTGATCGCCATCGTGGAGATCGCCCGCCACCGAGTCGCCGAAGGGACAGCACGTCACCTCCCCGACCACCAGCCCGACCAGGCGGTCCGCGTGCTGGCGGAGTTGCTCGCCCGCTTCCAGAAGGCCGGGGAGCTGCGCAGCGATTTCGATCCGCGCGCGGTCGCGATCGCCATTCGCGCCGCTATCGATGCGGCGCCAGCTCGGTTGAGCGCCGCGGACCCGCAATTCGACATTGACGCGTACGCGCAAAGCCTCATCCAGGTGTTCGACCTGGCGACGCGCACTACCGATGTCGGCTCACACCGGCGAGCCGCCGACGCATCTGGGCGCAGAACTGCCCTGGGGAGCCGGGGCAACTCCTGATGGGTCGAGCTTCGTTGTCGCGTGGACGCCAGATCCAGCTGGTCGCCGGGCTGCTGGCGCCGCTGATCGGCTTCGTTGTACTCCTCCATGCCCTGGGCAACGCCACGGAGGCGCTTGCCGTCACTGACTCAATCCCCATGCTGTGGGTGCTCACCTACGCGCTCTGGCGGCGGCGGATCGAACCGCTGGGAGCGACCGCGGCCACGCTAGCGGCGATCGCGCTCTTCCTGACCATCGCCCTGGGAGGCAGCCCGCTCCCGCTCGAGCTGCACCATGCGGTGTTTCCCGGTACGGTCGGGCTCGCCTGTCTGATCTCCCTTGCCGTCCGCCGCCCGCTGATGTCGATCGCCTTGGCCAGGCTGGCCAAGCGCAGCCGCGACAGGGCAGCTGAGCGTCGACCCAGGGTTGACACCTTCATCGCCCCCCGCGCTCTGAGCACGCTGACCGCCCTAATCGGGGTCACCCTGCTCACCGATGCCGCCGCCCAGATCGCCCTCGCTCTCATCGTCCCCACATCGACGTTCGGGGTCGTAGCCCCGGTTGCCGGGCACCTGATCGTCGGCGTGGGCCTCGCCATCTGCGTCGTCTACCTGCGCTCGGCCATCCGGCGCGACCGCGAACGCGAGCCAGAGCGGCCGCCAGATTCGGCAGCGACTCCCGGTTGGAAGTCAACGGCACCGCCGACCGAGCCGAGGGAGATTCCGACGTGAATTCGTTTGTCGGAAAGCTGGCCGTGGTAACAGGAGGCGGCTCGGGCATCGGCCGCGAGCTGGTCTACCAGCTCGCAACGCGCGGATGCTCAGTAGCGGCCTGCGACTGGAACGCCGACACGGTCAGGGAGACTGCCGCGCTCGCGAAGAAAGCTGCCGCTGAGGATGTTCTTGTTAGCAGCCACGTCTGCGACGTCGCCGACGCGGCACAGGTGCATGGCTTTCGCCACCAGCTGCTCGAGCGCCACGCCACTCATCATGTCGACCTGGTGTTCAGTAACGCCGGCATCGGCGGAGGCGCCAGCTTCGTGACCGGAAGCCGGGAGGAGTGGGAGCGAACATTCGCGGTCGACTGGTGGGGCGTTTACAACTGCGCGCGAACGTTTCTTCCACTGCTGATCGCAAGCGACGGGGGCGTGCTCGTCAACACCAGCAGCGTCAACGGGTTCTGGGCGAGCCTCGGCCCGGGCATGCCGAACACCGCATATGCCACCGCCAAGTTCGCCGTCAAAGGCTTCACCGAGGCGCTGATCGAAGATCTGCGCACCCACGCACCACACGTCCGAGCCGTCGTCGTGATGCCCGGACACGTCGGCACCGACATCATCGCCAACACCCGTCGCGCCCACCAGCACCCCGAGCCGCGTCAGATGACCGACGCCCAGCTCCGGGAGCTGATCCCGGCCGAGGCGAAAACCAGGCTGATCCGAGCCGGCGCGTTGACCGAGGACGCCACCCCCGAGGACCTGCGACAGCTCCTGGCACGGCAGGAAACCGAGTTCCGCGACACGGCACCGCTCAGCGCGACCGCTGCGGCCACCACCATTCTCGAAGGGGTCAAGGCAGGCGCCTGGCGGATTCTCCTCGGCGAGGACGCCGCCGCGCTTGACGCGGCAGTCCGTGCCCAGCCCGAGGCCGCCTATGACTACTCCGCCCTGGCCCACGCCGCATCCCGTGTGTATTCGCGTCCACCGACCGACTGTTCGCCATCACAGCCGCCGGCTGTCACGCCGCCATCATGCTCCTGATCGCCCACCACACGGCCGCAGCAATCAGCCCCACCAACATCCGGACCTGGCCGCGTCGTTTCCACAAAGCGAACCCGATGCGGGCGCGCTTCAGGGCAGCGGCCCGCGACCACGCGGCACGGTCGCGCCCAGTGTCCGCAGTCGGATCCGCTACTAACGACCGGAGCGGGCGCTCAGGCGGGCCTGTGACACTGCCGCTCGACGCGGCCAATGCCGGCGTGTGACGGATGCTCATTGTCGGCGTAGTCTGATTGGTATGGCTGCGTGGGACCTTCGGCTGGTGTGGTATTGGCGCAGGAGTTTCGGCTCCTCTGGCGGGGTTCACTGTGGGCTGTAAGTCGCGCGTCGCACGGGACGTCGAAACGGGCTCGTGTCAGAACATAGTCCTCACTCACAGCCCCGATACCGCGGACTGAGGCGGGTTTATGTCACTTGGCATCACTGCTAAGACACTCGCTGGTGTCGCCGTGCTGGTCGCCTTCACGGTGCCGGCAGCCAGTTCGAGCGTCGGCGGCTCGCCGCCACCACCCGTGCCGGCAGACACACTCGTTCCCAACGTGCGGATCCTCAGCTTCAAGCTTGGCTCACGCGCACCAGCTAATAAACCGATAAGCCTGATCGGCACTGGGATGTACCGGTCCGTAGACCGTGGCGTTCACCTTTTGGTGTGGCGCAGCCGCAACGGCATCGTTGACCACGTCGAGTCTCGACGGGCCGGCAGCCTGCGCCTTGACGGGCATCCGTTGAGTGCCGGGTACCGCGTCTTCCGCGCCATACTGACGCGCGAATTGGGCTGGAAGCCGTTTGGTTGCGGCGGAGGCGTGCGCGGCTTGATGCTGACGGGCCGCTTCGGATCGCTCACGTTCGTACTGTGGAGCAGACGGGGTGCCGAGGCCAGCATCTCCCTGCCGTCCCAGCAACCGGTCTTCGGTGTTTGTGGCGACTTCGACAACTCGCCGCCCCCCGGCCTCCGCCCACGCAAGGTTGATCGCGGTCGGCGACCCGTGAAGTGATATGCCCGGGCGGGGTCGTGCAGGTAAAGTGAACGGCGGCGCGGGGTGGGTCCAGGGCGGGCGCGATCCCGTACGCGAGGGCACCCTGATCCCCCAAGCAGCACGAGCAACGCAGCGTCGGCGAATGCCTCCACGCTCAGGCGGATCCACAAGAGCTGCTTCGGCTCGGCGATGCGGAGAGCTCCTTTCGCCCCGCGACGCGAACCCGGCCCGACTGAACGAGCGCCCCGCAACGAGCGGTACCGCCACCCGCCCTGCTGTGCCACTACCGCTACGCCATGAAAGCGGCCACCGCCGCGGGGGCAAAAAGGCCACGCTCGCTTCTGCAATCGGACAGAGAGAGTCACGACGACCGACACTGGCTCCCCTACACGCTCCGACACGAGTGAGGTCCCGACCCCGTGGATGACGTCCGTCCCGCCATCTCGCCAGATCCGGGCACCGGTGCTTACAGGCTCTTCCGCTACCCACCCGGCCGACAGCAGTCCGCTGCCTTGGACAGCTGGCTTCCGCAGCGATCGAAACGGGGCCACGAGGCGGCGCGATTAGGTCCTGATGCCGGGATCCCGGTTGGCGAGATCTCGCAGAAGTCGAGCGGCATCATGTCTGCGCCGCAGGACGACAATCGTGCCGTCATATCCGGCGAGCATCTGCAGAATCAGTGGGCGCTGGCGGCGGCGAAACGAGCAGAGCCATCGGATGAATTCCAGGTTGACGCGGTCATAGACCCCGAGCTCCGGAACAAGCCGCCCGCGGAACCGCAGCCGTCGCCGCACGATTCCCGACAGGCAGGCCCACGTAGAGACGTCCAGATAGACAACCGTATCCGCGTACGCGAGTCGATCGGCAAGAACTCCGAGCTTCATCCCATCCATCACCCACCGGTCGGCAGCGACCAGCTCACGGTGGCGTTGGGCCCATTGCTCAGGGATGGACTCCACCCGCCGCTCGCCAACATCGCGCCAGTAGTGAGCGTCGATATGCACCACAGGAAGCCCCGAGCAGCTTCCCGAGGCCTCGAGCGAGCGTGGTCTTGCCCGCTCCGCCACAGCCGATCACGGCGATTCGCTGCACCCTCCCAACGTACGACTCATCCCGGACGAGCTAACACGATCTTGCCGACGGCTGCAACCTTGATCGAGCACGAGAAGCCAAGCGATCTTCGCTCTAGACCGACTCGGCAGCGGCGACCCGGCGAGCGGCGTTTGAGCGCCGCTCGCGACGGTCACGCCCTTATGACGGTGCTCAGCTCGCGGTGATTACCTCCGCCGTTCCTTGGTAGACGCAATTGCTCTCGTTCGCCACTGTGGTCATGTTGATCGTGATCAGCTTGGCACCGGGACCGGACCCTTCTCCCAGGTGCCACGTCGTCCCGGCTGTTGTGGTTAGTGCGCTGGTCGACGAAGCCCAGCTAGGGGCGCTCCAGGTCGAGTCCTGATTCGACCACAGGTCGGCGGCGGAGCCCGAGTCGTTAGTCAGCTGCACGTTGGCATTCGCGGAATTGCAGTGGAGCACCGATACGTGCGCAATGCCGGGGACGGTCAGGAAGGTCGGATGCCCGCTGAAGGGCAACCCAACTTCCAGGCGGCCGCCGTAGAACTCGACATTCCCGCAGCTGACGCTGCCGTCGGAGTTGACCTGCGCGATCCCGGCGCCCGCGGGGCAGCTACCAGTGACGCGCGACTGGTAGGAGGAGCGCGGCGCGCCTCCCAACTGGTCGGCGTTGGCGGCGGCCGGGACCTTGCCCAGGGTGTTCGCATTGACGCTTGCGCCCGTCAACGACCCAGGCTTGACGTTCGCGTCGGTGATCACCCCAGCGGCGAGGCTCGGATCAGGATAGCTGCCGGCGAGTGCGCCTCCCGCCGCGAATCGCCGGTCGTGGCGGGCGCACTTGTGGGCAAGGTAAAGACCGCCTCCCCGGCGATGCACGCATGCCTTGACCGCCGAAGTCGACGATAGTCCGGCGGCGTAGGCACCGGCCGACACGGCTACGACGAGCGCGACGACCGACACCGCCAGCAACGAATTGCGAACTGGTCCTCTCATAACGACCCCCTCATAGGTTCGGACAGCACGCACGGAGCCCCGCGCGCGACCCGATCGTAACCCCACCGACCCGTCACTCCAACCCTCAAACCCAGCGCCGCCGGGCCTCAGCCCGCCAATCCGCCGACTTTCGACGGTCCTCGACCAAGCCGCCGAAGCCGACTGCTTCCTCGCTCTTCGTGAGCGAGCGATTGTTCCCATATCACAACGAAACGCCGGCCCCCCAACATAAACAGGTAGCGGTGCGGCGGGATCGTGCAGTTCTTGGTGCCACTGCTCCAATGAGTCGACGAGCTGGGCTGCAGTTGCTTCGTATTCAACTTAGTCGGACGGACTCCGACGCCCCCTTGGGCAACAGCCCGCGACCCGGACCGTCGCCGCAGTCCTATTCACTCGACCCGTAGCGGCTTCCGGGTTGATCGAGATCGAGCAGTTGGGGGCCTACTGTCTCTGACCCGGGGGTGGGGGTGCTGGCCGTGAGCGGTGGCGGGGGTGGAGCTGGTTGGGGGCGTTGGTTGGTGCGGTCGGACGCGGGTGTTGGGGCGTGGGCGGTGTAACGCTGGGGCTCGTGGTGACATAAGCGTGGTGATGCGAGGCGAGGCGAGGTTCCGGTCGCTGTTTAGCGAGACGTATCGCGTTGTGGAACGTTACGCGCGCTATCGCGGTGTGTCTGGTCCTGACTTGGATGATCTGGTGGCGGCCACGTACGAGGTGGCTTGGCGCCGGTTTGATCGTGTCCCTGAGGGGGATCAGGCGATCGCGTGGCTGTTGGCGGTTGCGCGGAACCATCTGCGCAATCACCGCCGCCGGCTAAGTCGCGATAGCGGGCTGCTCGAGCGGCTCCCGCCGCCAGCGCCCGTGATCGGCGCGGACGCTCTTATCAGCGATGATTGGCGGGAGGTGCGCCGCGCGTTGGCCGCGCTGAGAGTGTCTGACCGCGAGCTCGTGATGCTGGTCGCGTGGGATGAGCTCACGCCCGCCCAGGCGGCCGTGGTTTTGGGGATCACGCCGGGCGCCGCACGCACCCGCCTTCATCGTGCGCGAATGCGACTCGCGGCCGCGCTCGACACGCCCGCCGCATCCGTCCCGGTGGTCCCAACCACCGAGTCGACGGTTCGAGTCCCCACGGAGAGGAGCACCTCATGAGCGCCCCGCAGCTGCATGATCCGGTCCTCGAGCGCGTCCGCGCTGCTCGGCCCGCTGCACCCCGCTACAGCGAGGGTCTGCCTCCGGCCGCCCAGGCACTGCTCGAGGCGATCGTGGCCGATCCACCCCGTCACCGGCGGGTACGCCGCGGCGCGTTCGCGCGCGAGCGGTTCACCGGTCGGGTCGCGCCGCTCCTCGGCCTCGTGGTCGCGCTTGGCGTGGCAGCGCTAGCGATCGTGGCTGTTGGACATCGGCGTCAACCGGCCGGGTCAGCGGGATCGAGCGCCACGCGGCTGACCGCCGGTCAGTATGCGATCGCGCTCGGCGCTGACACTGTCACGTCCAGCCCGGCCGGAACTACTAGCGCTCGGCTGCTGTTCGCTGCCGACCAGCGCCTCCGCGAGCGCTGCATGCGCCAGCGCGGTCAGGAATACCGCATCGAGCGCTTCCCGCAACCCGGCCCCCTCCCGAGCATCACCGGCTATCCATCGACGTTCTATCCGGCGCCAACGGCCTCGCCCTACCCCGAGAGCACCCTGCTGGCTGTTCGGGCCCGGAGCGGGTTCGGCCTTTACGAAGCCGCGACCACGCAGCGAGCAAGTCCCGACCCCGAGGACAGCTATATCCGAACGCTCACGGCCCGGGAACGCTCACGATGGCTGGCGTCGTGGCGAGGGCCACACGGCTGTCTCTCGCTCGCCAGCACCCAGCTCTACGGCAGCGCTCACGCCGCATCGATCGCCCAATCCGTCCCCACCGCGGTCTACAACTACCTCACCAGCACCGTCTACACCACAGCCGGCGCGATCTCTCTCCGCGACCAGCCGACCGCAGCGACCGCCCTCGCCTGGTCACGATGCATGCGCCACAACACGGGCCACACGTTCAGCAACGAGGACGCTCTCATCGCCTGGCTGCTTGACACAAACAATCCCCGTCAGCAGCACACGAACCGATTCCGGCGCCTCGAGACTCACTACGCCGTCATCGACACCCAGTGCGCCTACAGCGTTGGGCAACCTCGGACCTTCACCGCCGCGTTCCGCGAGGCCGCAAATCACCTACCCCCCAACCTCCACGCGCAACTTCGGTTCGTCCTCAACCGCAAACCCCGATGGGTCGCTCGCGCCCAAGCAATCCTAGACGGCCGGCCCTAACCTCACACGCCGCTCGCACGCGGCTACCGGGCGCAGCAGCGTGAAGCATTTGATCGAGCGGCGCGAGATGCCTGCTACGAAACGCTCTGAGGATCCTCTGGCCACGTGTCTGCTTTGGTCTAGGACCGGCAGCGAGGACCGGGCGGCGACGGCCATCCTCAGCGCGTCACTGCTAGCTCGAAGCCATCGCGTTCGGCTAGCGGGCCCGGCTCCAAAAGCGACAGCTCGTGCCGGTCTGCCGCCCTCCTCATCGTAGTGGCGCTATCGCCCACATCCAAGCGTGCTCGGCCTGGGCGCGGCACGACTGCTTCGACTCTGGCATCTACTCAGGCCGCGCTTGCGCAATGCCACGGATCCCATCGTCTGCTCGATGACGGGGCGGACAACTCCCTGGTCGCCAAAGCAATGGTTGGCCCGACGGGGTGGCGGCAGGTCAAAGCGCTCGTCGGCAAATGCGGTCACTGCGCGCGGAGTCGTCGCGCGGGACGGCGTGTCGGTCTATAGGTCGCCGTGTACCTCCTCGATGAGCGAGAGCACGAGGTCGCGCGGCAGTCCGTGAGTGTCGTGGAGATAATGGAGTTCAGGCTCGCCGAGCGGCCCCCGGCGTAGTTCCCGTTCCACGAGCGGGCGGCCGCGATCAATGAGTGAGCGGAAGCGACGCTCCTCCGAGAGCAGGATGTCGCGGACGACCGGAACGCCGCCGCGCAGGTCCATCAGCTCGAGCGTCGAGCCGAACGGGCTGTCGGGTAGGTCGCCGAGTGTCCGGTCGTCGCCGTCGTCCCATAGCTCGGTGAGTGTCCGGCGGATGAGCCTGCGCAGCAGGTATCCGCGGCCGGTGTTCGATGGGCGCACGCCGTCGGAGCACATCACGGTCACGGAGCGCAGATGGTCGGAGAGCAGCCGGCGGCGCGTGCTGTCAGGACGCCAGAGCCGGTCGAGCTCGAGCGTCCACGAGGTGAACAGGTCGGTGTCGTACACGCTGTCGACGCCTTGGAGGACCATGAGCGTGCGCTCAAGGCCCATGCCGGTGTCGACGTATCGCTGCGGGAGTTCGACCAGCCCGCCGTCGTTCTCGCGATAGCGCATCGATACGTGGTTCCAGACCTCGACCCATCGCTCATCGGTCGACGGGTTCCCCTCGGGGTCGCTGTCGCCGGTCCACACGAATATCTCGCTGTCGGGCCCGCACATGCCGTCTGGCCCCGTCCACCAGTTCTCTGTTATCAGCGGGACGATGCGTTCCGGCGGCAGCCCGAGCTCTGAGCACACCTGCTCTGATCGGATGTCCCGGTCGCAGCGCTCGTCTCCGCCGAACACGGTGACGGACACCGTGCGGGGATCGACGCCGAACCCTTCGGTCAGCAGCTCCCATCCCCATCGCAGCGACTGCTCATGTGGGTAGTCGCCGAGGCTCCAGGAGCCGAGCATCTCAAATACGGTCAGGTGTGTTGAGTCGCCGACCTCGTCGAGATCGGTGG
Source organism: uncultured Solirubrobacterales bacterium (assembly GCA_963810015.1). Lineage (GTDB taxonomy): Bacteria > Actinomycetota > Thermoleophilia > Solirubrobacterales > Solirubrobacteraceae > Palsa-465. The sequence continues at coordinate 614,132 of CAWEMC010000012.1, read as the reverse complement.
TCCGCAGGCACCGTTGCGAGTTGACCAAGCGCGTTCCCTGCGGGTGCGGTTCGCCCCGTAGATACGGGATGAGCGGGTGCATGCCGGAGGTGACGAACAGCACGGGGTCGTCCGGCCGGGGCGGTATCAGCGAGCTGGACGAGATGCGCTCGTGCCTGCGCTCACGGAAGTACTCGATGAATCGGTTGCGAGTGTCTTGGGTATTCACGGCGGCGTTCCTTTCGGGTTGTGGCGACCGGAAAGGGGCCGACGGGCGGGGCGGAGAACGCGATGGCCTCCGGCTCACCGGCGGACCGTTCCCGGTCGCCGGTGACAAGAGCGAGTCTGGTGTCAGGCAGCGGCGACCGGCGAGCTTGACGCTCGTGCGGCGGCCGCGGCAAAGATGACACCGATGACGCTCATTACTTTCACTGTAGGACCCCGGTCAAGCCGGCGCGATCGCTGTCGCCATCGTGGACTGCCGCGCTATCGGAATGGCGACCTTCCGGTCGTGCGGGCGAGTGAGCGGTGCAACGCGCCCCAGTACCGAGTGAGCTGTTCCCGGCCACCAACCGTCGGCTACGCGAGGAGGTCCACCTCGGGCGCCCAGAAGCCGAGCGTACCGCGCATCGGAACGGGTGCGATCGGGCGCGGTTCTGAGAGCACCCAGTGGTAGCACCGAAGTTCCGCCCAGCGACTGCTCGAGTCTCGGACGACGTCCATGAGCTCGACGACGCCAATGATCGCGCCGCGCGGGAAGTCGTCAATCCTCGCGACGATGCTTCGTTGCCAAGGCTGTAGATCCCGGTCGAAACGCTGGCCAGCGTGAATGGCGAGCACGCCGCGGTAGCGGGTAGTCCACATGCGATTCTCGACGTCCTTTTCGCCGCAAATGATCAGACTTGCCCACGGCTGCCGAATCGTCAAGGCGCGCATTTGCCCCATTATGGGGACGCAGCGAGCGCCGGCGCTAACCGCGATCGCGGTGGCCCGTCGGCGGCCCAACGCCCCGCACCCGATCGCGAGCGCTCAGCGGACCGCGCCGGCTCCCCCCTTTTGGCGAAAAGGAGGTGCACGCCCAGGCGCGGGTCGAGCCTCGCATTCGCTATCGCATGGGCATCACGCGCGCGACGTCACGGCTGGTTGAGTCCGGGAGGAGTCATCTCGGCCGGCCATCAGCCGCCGCTCGGACGGCTCCTTGGCTGCGGGGCGAGGCTCTTGGCCAACGCCGGGGTCGTGCCCGATCCGATTGCCCGTCCGCCGGCTTCCGAATTGTCCGGCGGATCCAGCGGTGTTGCCCACGCGTCAGCGCCGATAGTGCTAGCCCGGGGAGGGGTGTTCGCAATGGGAGACGGGATTCCGCTCTGTCGGACAGCGCCAGTTCTGCTTTTGGCGCTCGACATGCCCGCCGTGGGTGGCGCCATGGGCCCCGTAAGCGCCGTCGCCGGCGTAGCCGCGGGTCTGGCCGCGCTCGACGTGCCCGCCGTGGGTGGCGCCATGGGCCCCATAAGCGCCATCGCCGGCGTAGCCGCGGGCCCGGCCGCGCTCGACGTGGCCGCCGTTCGTGGCGCCATAGGCCCCGTAAGCGCCGTCGCCGGGGTAACCGCGGGCCCGGCCGCGCTCAACCCGCCCGCCGCGGGTGGCGCCATCGGCCCCGGCAGCGCCGTCGCCGGCGTAGCCGCGGGCCCGGCCGCGGCCACGATCGTGCCCAGCGCAGCCACAGCAACGAGAGTGGGGATCGCCAGCCGAGCGTCCAGCCGCACCGTCCGAAGCCGCTCCGCTACCGCGCTCACCAGGAGCCCGCTCACAAGGCGCAACCGAGAGCGATCGCCCGCAGCTTCCAGGTCGTTGACGAGGCCTTGCACCTCTGGGCCGTAGCGCCGTCTGAACCCTCGCGGATACAGCGCGAGGACGGCTCGCAGAAACCTGTTGCTCATGTGCCTCCCATCGCGATCCGATCCAGACCGAACGCGGCGATCCGAGCAGACTCTGATAAGTGCTCATGCAGCCGCCTGCGTCCCTCTGCGGTAATCCTGTACGGGAGGCGACGGTCGACAGCCGGCTGCGCCTCGACCAAACCGTCGCGCTCGAGCCGCGCGAGCGCCCCGTACAGAGTCCCCGGCCCAAGCCTGACCCCGGAGAACGCCTCGATGTCCTTGATCAACGCGTACCCGTGCCTGTCTCCACCAGCCAAGCTGGTCAACACCAGCACGCTTCGCTCCGGCAGTCGCGATCCGCGGCCCGGCATCAGCTGTCCACCACCTCAAAGCGAATCGTCACACCTAGCTCGCAAGTCCTCGGCTCCGCCCGCTCCCCGGGCGCAGGCGGAAGGTCTGATGACTACTACGTTCGATGATATATCATTAATGGAGTGATCGCGAACTCGTGTCTCTCGCGGTCCTCGGCACCACTGCGAGCGCCGACGCACACGACGGACCTGCTCCCCTGCTGAGACGAGCGTCACTACCCCGCGTCGCGCGCACCTACTTAGCGCGGATACGAGGAGAGTCGTCCGCGGGGCGGTGATTGCGGTGTGCTCCAAACCTGCGATTGGCGAGGAGCACGTCTCTGGTGCAGGGCCGGCCAACCACCTGCCTTCGTGTCGGCGCGTATTGCCGCTGGCTGCGGCCTGGCTGCCTTTGTCCGCAGGCAGCAGCGCGGAGGCCGCGACGCGGTGGTCGCGAGGCTGCCGGTGTCGACGGACAGCAGCAGCACGGCCGAGAGTGCCGCGTGGCGACGGAGCGTGACGGAAGTGGAACGGGATTCTCACGACCGATCATGCATTCTCCAGCGCTGTTGACCGCAGCCTTGCTGTTTTGTGCCTGAAGCAGTCACGCCGATATGTCTGGCGCTCCGAGCGAGTTGGGCTCAGATCGCCGGAAGCCGGCTTGGCATGCGTGTGGGCGATGGCGGAGGCGGCGCTCGTGGTGTCGTTGTCCCGGCACGGAGTGTCGTGCTTGGGCACGTTGGGCATCGGCCGTCATCGAGCTGCTTCGCCTGCAGGGCGCGCAGCCAGGGGGTGTGACTCACACGCCCGGCTCGGCTTGCGGAGGAGAGCTGTCCGCCCGCTGCGCGTGACGGTCCGGTCGGCGGTCGAGCGAGAACCTCGGACCGCCAACGTGTTCTGCGCCAATGGGGACGACGTCGACGCGGTAGATGCCTTCTGACTCATGCTTCATGCCCGACTCGATCTCGCGTGCGAGTGACGCGATCTCAGCGCCTAGGAGTCGATTGTCGACCTCAACTCGAGCCACGGCCCACACCTGGCCCGGACCGACGAAGGTGAAGAGAAGCTCGCGAACGGCGGTCACGCCGGGGAACCCGAGGAGAAAGGCTCGTGCTCTAGCCTCCTCGGTTGGTCGGAGTGGCTGGGTGAAGCGGCCGGGGTCGCGGCCCGCGGGCGCCGCGGGGAACGCCCAGGCGCCGACGAGGAAGTCGTGGCTGCGTTGGATTAGCCGGAGACTGATGCGGATCATCACCACCGCGATGAGTACCGCGGCCACACCCTGAGGCGCCTCGGAACCAGTGATTTGCGTAAGCGCCAGGGCGGCAAACGCGATGACGTCCCCGGAGATAGCGACGAGGTCCTCGACGAACACAGCCCGCAATGTGGGGTCAGACGTGACCCTCGACTCCTCCAGGAGGTCTCGGTCATGACGGCTCGCCCGAGTGCTCATCTGGCCCCTTGACTGGCGAAACGACAACAGATCAAACACCGTAGAGATCGCCAGCACCACGTAGGCGACGGCGAATGACGAGGTAGCGCCCGGGCGGATCAGTTCCTCAATGCCCGTGCGCAAGGAGAACGCTACGCCTGCGACGAGGACCCCGAGGGCGGCGAGCAGGGCCCAGAAGAACGCTTTTCGTCCATACCCCAGCGCATGCTGGTCGTCGGGACGGTGGCTGCTCCGACGTTGAGCCACGAACAGCAGCAGGTCGTTAGCGGTATCAGCGAGCGAATGCGAAGCCTCGGCGGCCAGGGCGGAGGAACCGGTGACGGCCGCTGCGCCGACCTTGGTGAGCGCGATCCCGAGGGCCGCCCCGAGCGACACCAACACAGTTTTCGTGCTTTCGTTCGCCATCGACGTGCCTGGATGTCGTGCGACCTCCTGCACCGGCTGGGAGCCGAGCTGTCGTGCTTCATCGGTGGCGAGGTCCGAGGCGGCGTTGGTATCTCGCTGTTGGGGGCTCATTGGGCTGCTCTATTGAGTTGGTCAACGGTCGTTGGTCAACGACCGTTGGCATTGTTGCACGCAGCCTCGGTTACGTCAACGGTCGGTGGCCATCAGTTGTTGACTTCTGTATGATTGGCTCGTGCGACCGAGCGACACAAGGACAGCCGCGAGCGGCGCGGAGGAGCCTGAAGCTCTCGGCGTCGGCGGCCCCAGGTCACAGGCAACCCGCCGCGCGATCCTCGAGGCCGCCCGCGCCATCTTCGCCACCCGCGGCTACGAGCGGACAACGATCCGCGCCGTCGCCGCTCAGGTCGACATCGACCCGTCGATGGTCATGCGCTACTTCGAATCAAAGGCAGGCCTGTTCGCCGCTGCCGCCAGCGTCAATCTCGAGCCTCCCGACCTCGGCTCGGTCCCCGCGCGCCGCCGCGGTGAGCTGCTCGTCCGTCACTTCGTCGATCGGTGGGAGTCCAACCCGAACGGGGACACGTTAGTGCTGCTCCTACGAACAGCGGTCACTGACGATGCGGTCGCCGCACAGCTCCAGGCCAACATCAGCAAATTGATCGCTGCTCCGGTCGCTGCGCTCGGGGTCAAGGATGCGGACCGCCGCACCGCGCTGATCGCCACCCAGTTGCTCGGCCTCGCGGTAGTCCGATACATGCTGCGCCAAGAACCGCTTGCCTCCGTTCCGGTCGACGAGATCGTGGCCGATATCGCGCCGACCATCCAGCGCTATCTAACCCAGCCGCTGGCGGCGCAACCCAGCAGCCCCGGCTAGGGGACTGACTCGGGACACACGGACCGGCTCGAGCCGCCCAGCGCAAACCGCTCTCTGCATCAGGCTCGCGGTCGCAATCGCGAGTGCGTCCGGTCTCCATCTCTCTCGTGCCCGCTCCGGACGACCAGCAGGAGCGACCCCTCGTCGGTCGGGGCGGCTTTCTCCCCAATATGGACGCCGAAGCGCTGTCGCGGGCGAGTCGCCGCCGCGGACGAGGGGCGCAGAGGTGGTTTCGCGTCGCGGCGCGCCTCCTTGCCGCGCCGGCGAGGCACCTGAGTTGCGCGGAATGCAAGGCGCTGGACGCTACTAGACACCCTCCGGCCCTGGCGATCGCTTTCCTCAGCGCCGAGGCAGGATGGCACGCGAGTGCTTCGGCGACGTCGGAGTGGTCGGCGGGCGCCGGCGTCGCGCGATTGCTTGGCCACGAACGCGATCGTCAGCGCGGTCCCGTTGCCGACGACTGTCACTCGGCGACTACGGAGGCATGCGCTGGCGCCAACGCCGGAGGAACGGTGCTGTGGGACGCCGAGCTGAATGGGTGAGAGGCACTTCGCGAGGGCGAGCGCGGCGCGGGTGCGCGCGGGGCGGCAGGCGTCGCGTTCGGAGTGGGAAGCGGTGATCGCGGACGCACTCGGACCGCAGACGGCCGCGCCGCGCGCGATCGATCGCGACCGTGTTCGTGGCGGCGGTCGGCGGAGGGGTGGTCCTCGCTCGCCCGGAGCGCTCGATCGAGCCGGAGCGGGTCGCGTCCGAGTTCGAGCCGCTGCTGAATGAGGTGGGCGCCGCGGCGCTGAGTGCGAGCGGCCAGCCCGCGAGCTTACGGTTTGACCTCGAACGGGGTGGCCTTCGTTCCCGACGGGTCCGACAGCACGACCCACGCGCTGTAGAAGCTGGAGATCTTCGCCACGAGGGCCATGTTCGCCGAGTCGCCCTTGTCGATGTCGGTCATCTTGAGGTTGTCGGCGTCCTTGATCGGATTCGTCTTCCAGATGTGGAACATCCCACGTGGCCGCTCGACGATCACCCCGCCGTGGTGACCGGGATCCTTGGTGATCGCGTCCTTGGCATCCGACAGGCTGTCCCAGCGAGAGTGGTAATCCCACGCGGTGATCACCTCGCCCACGGTATCCCAGCCGGCATCGATCTCGGCGAGCTTCTCGCCGGGCCTGATCAGCATCTCGGGCCCGCGGTTCAGGAAGCTCTGAATGTGACCCATCGGCACGAAGCCCGTCACCGGCGGCATGCTTTGCAGGTCGAGCTTGTTCCCGTCGTAGAGCCAGCTTCCGGTCCTCACGTAGAAGTCGATCGCCGAGACGAGATCCGGATGCGTAGCGGTCTGCATCTGCTTCGGAGGTGACTGACCTTGATCCGAGAAGAACCACGTGCCGTCCTCGTGACGCCCGAGCAGCATCGCGTGCCCACCGCCCGTCGAGGCGATGATCCAGTTAAGCTGCCCCACCTCGCCGGGCTTGAGGTTCTTCACCTCGTCGGACAACAGAATGTCGTGGATCGTGTTGCCGGTGCCCGAGCCCGAGGCCCGGAGCCCGATCCCGTTTGCCAGGCTGCTGATCTGGCCGGAGGTCATCCCGGCGCGTGCGTTGTACAGCACGGCGAACGCCTCCGCGAGTTGCTGGTACTGCGTCAGCCCCAGTTTGAACCCCGGCGTCATCGCGAGCGCGCGCAGGGTCTGGACCTGCGTCTTGGCCGCTGCGCTGACGCCCGCTCGATCCCTGTCCGTTAGGACCAGGTCGCAGGCATGGACCACCGCCCTGTTGTCCGCGCTTCCGCGTTCGATGTCCCACAGGAACAGTGCCGTCACCAGCGAGGCCGCGCCGCAGGTGTCCCCGTTCTGAGAGAACCCGGGGAGGCTCGGCGCGCGAGCGAGTCGTCGCCGGGAGCGCAGCAGCGAACCCACCGCTCTGTTGCCGGCCGATCGTTGCAGGACCATGATCGTGCGCTCGAGTGGCCCGTGACCGAGCTCCACGACTTGGTCGGTACGGATGGTCCGGGCGGGCTCCGCCGCCTCGACGTTCTCCACAGCCCGCTCGGGCACCGGCTGATGATTCTCTAGGCCGGTGGACGTGTCAAGCGGCCAGGTGCGGGCATCGCTCGTAGCCGTGCGAGGATCTCGCTCACGTCGCCAGGCCCAACCGTTTTCGCTCGTGGGCGCTCAACCGCCTGAGCTTGCGGACCGCGGGCTCGGATGCTTGACGATCAGCATCGATTCCTGTGGGTCGCGCCGGTCGCTGGCCTAGGCCTCGTAGAGCTCGAGCAGATCAACGATGATCTCGGGCGACGGGCACACCGTGCCGGCGTGCTCGACGGCCTCGACCGCGGTCCGGAGATCGTCCCGGCTGCGGCTCTGCCCCTGAGCATCGAGGCAGCGCCCGGTCCAGCGCACCCGGGTGCGGTCGTCGAAGATCGACCGCGCCGCCAACAGCGCGAGAGGAGGAGCACGTGCCCGGACCCGCACGCAACGAGCCCTACCCCTGCGGCTCAGCCTGCAAGTCAAACGCTACTCCGCAGAAGTCAGCCGATCAGCGCGCTGGCGCCATACGCATCGCCGACTCGGGGCCTGTCGAGACGATGAATCTCCCGGAAATGCGATCGTCGCGCGCCTGGCACGGTTCTGCGGAGACGCACCGCTGAGTTTGGGGCAAGCGTGTGTGGGGCGGCGGCCGCCTGAAACGCGAACGCGCTCGTCCGATACGGCGGCTCTCGGCCGCTTCTGGCGAGGAGCAGCCGCCTGACGGCGGTACGGGGCGTGGCCGGGGCCTCGTGGACTGAATGGTCCGTGGCGGTTCGAGGCCTCTCGGGCGCACTATCAGCGGCCGCGCGTGACGGGGCTTTGCGGGGCTATGAGCGACCGCAAGGGGTGTTGGCCAGGCTACCGCCATGAGACGGCGCGTGGGTAACCGAGACGGGCACCACGTTGACGACGATCCGCCCTGGGACACCGTGCGCGTTGTCTTCCCAGCCGGTTTGGTGGCGCCAGCGAGTCGCTCTGTATATCGCAGCCGAGGGTCGTTGCTCGGCCTGCGGTGCCGCGCTCGAACCAGGGACAGTGGTGCCACCTCAATTCCGCCGCCCGCGACCACAACGCGGTCGCCGGGATGTTCGAGACGGGGGAGCCGTGCACCGAGTTCTTCGCGATGCTCCCGCTGGCTTGATCGAGCGCGCGTTCAGGCGCTCACGGGTTCAGGAACTTCGGCGCCCATTGGATTCCGAACGATACCTGCTTGTCGTTAGTGTTGCCCGGGGTTGTCTCGGTCCGGGATGCCTGTGCCTGGACGAAGATTTGCCAGCGCTTTTCGGTGCCGGGGATCGTGAACGCGAGCTGAACGCCGCCGGCGACCTGCGCCATCGCGGTCTGCCCGATCGGGATCGGGCGGTTCCCCGGCTGGTTCGAGGAAACCGGGCCGACGTTCGCCCCGGCGACGGCCTGGCCGAACACCTGGAGCTGCAGGACGTCCTTGAACAGGTCCTGCGCGTAGGCGAATTGAGCGCCCCCCTGGTAGTTGGAGAGGGTGGAGCTGAGCAGCTGCGGCTGGCCGCCTGGAGGGATGTTGAATGACGCGCTGCCGAGCAGCACGAGTTGGAACTGGGGGTCGTTCGGGATGCCCTTGACCGGGATCCGCAGGACGATGTCCTGCAGCGTGACCTGCGTGTTGGCCGGATTCGGCGTCGCCGCCCCGCCGCTCGTCGGCGCGCTCTTCGAGAGGTTGAACTGGTACTGGATCGAGACGTTCGGATCCGGCGTGTCGGCCTTCGGGGTGTCCTTCTCGTCCTTGACGGCCGGCCGGTCCTCACGGAGCCCGCGACCGTCGTAGCCGTGGATTGGGTCGTGGTCCTTCTCGGTCTTCTGCCCCTTGCGGTATTGGAGCTCCCCGGCCACGAACGCGCGGACCTTGGCTCGGTCAGCGCCGAGGAAACCGGCGCGGATCGCGTCGTTGCAGTACAAGCGCGTCACGCCGTCGACGCGACCGCGCGTCTCGCCCTGCGCGGTGAACACGCACGCGTCCGCGTCCTGGCTCGGGGGCCAGGGGGCATCGAAGTCGTACCACGAGAGCCAGTCGACGATCGGGCCCGCGGGACCGAGCTCTGGGTCAGGCCCCGTGATCCCGAACTGGTCGGCGTCGCTGCGGTAGCGGGGCCACGGGAACCACATGTCCGCCTTGTCGCCCGTGTTCTTGTCCGGAGCCGACCGCGGCATGAAGTTGATGCCGGGGTTACGCTCGATCTTCTGTTCGGCCAGGTAGGTCTGCATCGTCGAGATCACGTCGAAGCTGCGGAACGAGTAGCCGTGCGCGGCGGACTGCGCCAGGAACGTCTGCGCGACCTTGTCGATATTTGTCGGCGAGCCGCTCCACATGCAGCCGAGCCGGTACGGCTCGATCTGGTTGCGGTCATACGCGACCTCGTACTTGTCCGGATCCAGCGGCGTGACGGGGTACTTGCGGATCCAGGAAACCAGGACGGCGATCGGAAAAGGGGAGTTCACGGTCGTCGGGTTCGTCGGCCAGTCGAAGTCCGAGACCGTCTCGCGCTGCAGCAGCACCGCGCCGGGCCGGCCGACGCCGGGCGTCCGTCCGCCGGGCCCGCCCCCGGTGGCGCGCAACAGCCGTCCGGTCGCGCGGTTGCCGGCCGCGCGCTGAAGCAGGACGACGTCAATTGCGGGCGGCGGCGCCGTCGGGGGCGCGATCACGGCGGGCGTGACGGCGCGGGCGGCGTCAGCCTGCGAGTTCAGCGATCGTTCCGCCGCCATCCTTCGATCCTATAGCGCCGCAGATCCCGATCCGCGCTATGGCGCGTGCGTGCCGACTCCGGCCTGCGCCACTCGTTGGGCACCTGGCCGGACGCCTACCAGGAGAGCACCTCGCGCGAGCGCGAACGGCAGCGCGTGGCTGGGGCGCTCGCCGAACTGAGTCTGCGAAGCGTACTGAGAAAGCCCCGCGCATCATTCAGGAATGCCACCGGCGACGGTCACGCCGAGGGCGGAGACACCCGCTGCGCCGACGGCAGCAACGCAGTACCACCAACAACGAGAGCGGGCGTGCCGAACGCCGACGCATCACGAGATCCAGACTACTCCCCACTTGAGAGCGTGCGGAGGGAAACGCCGCGATTCCTACGAGGAGCGCCAGGCCGCGGTATCACCACGCGGCCCGCAATGCCGCCGCCGAGGCGGCGCTCCCCGGCGACCGGCCCTGGCCGACGCAGCCACGTCGCTGGGCGGCCGGTGGAGCTCAGCCAGCCACCTTGCGCTGTCGCCTTGGACGCCTGCTCTCGGTCGACCGCGGCGATAACGCCTGCGCCACCTGGGCGCCTACTTTTTGCGTCTCAGGCGGCCGCCGCCGGGCTGCTGCTATGCCACGCATGCAGTGGGCCAGCGGGACGGTGCATTGACTGCCGACCTCGACCGCGGTTAGCGTTGGCCGGAAACAGGGGTCGGCAAAGGAGATGCAGATGGCAATCGGGGTGTACTTCAACTTCGAGAACACGACGCTGGAGCAGTACGACGAGGTTGCCCGCAGGCTCAATAACGGGCAGCTGTTGACCAAGCTCTCGGAGTGGCCGGGCGGGGGCATTCTTGAGCATGCCGCATGGGAGGAGGAGTCCGGCGCGTTGGGAGTATTCGACGTGTGGGAGTCGGCCGAGGCCTTCCAGCTCTTCGGGGAGAAGCTGATGCCGATCATCGGCGAGGTCGGGCTCCCCCAAGCCGAGCCCCACATCGTCCAGCTGCACAACTTCATTAGGACCTAGACCCCTTCGTTGCCGGAGGCCTCCTGCATGGGACGAATGTCCTGCTCGGAGGTGCGCCGGCGCCCGGGACGACTGAAGCCGACCGGGCTGCCGAGTCGAGCATTGGACGGCCGCAGCCACCCAGGGCCGGCGCCATTCCCTCGGAACGGTCGCTTTGGCCTTCCAACAGTTCGAACGTCTGCGATCGGCTTAGCGACCAGGCGATCACGCGGGCCGGGGATGCCAGACGAGTCTTCGCCACGAGGGCGGACGCGCGCACTGGTCGACCCGGACGAGTGCAAAACGATGTGCCGGTGGTCCGCGATCGAGCGGCCGGGGACCTATTCGCATGGCCGCTGGCAATCAGGAGGCGGGTTTGAGGCCGCTGGTTGCCGGGATCATCGGGGCGGGCCGCTGGTGGACGGTGTGGATGATCTCGGTGCTGTCGATCCCGCGCAGATACGCCGAGGTGATCCCGAGATGCACGTGTTGGATATGCGGGTGATATGGCGGCCTGCCGGGAGCTCTTGTGGTGGAGGTCTGCGTCCTGGTTTGGCGGGGGTGTTGGTGACGCGGTGGGCGCGTAGCGGAGGTCGCCCGAGGGCGGCCGGAGCGGAGCGCCTACCGCGTGCGCGCTGTCCGGCGGGGGGTCGATCGTTCCGCTCCATCCGGTCGTCTTGAGGAAGGAGCACTGCTGTGAGTTTCGTGCCGGTGATGGAGCGGGTGGTGGACGGGTCGGTGCTGCGGGCGATCACGCTGGACGATCCGCTGGTGGATGCGTATTTGGAGTTCGTCGGCGCTCGCGGCGCGGTGAACACGTGGCTGGCGACCGCGTATGACTTGAAGGTGTTCTTCGAGGTGGTCGGCAAGAACCCGGCGGCGGTGACCTCGACGGACGTGTTCGCGTTCCTGTCGCATCAGCGCAGGCCGCGACAGGAGAAGGTGGTGCGGATCGAGGACGGTGAGGCGGGCTTGTCGGCGCGGACGATCGCCCGTCGGCTGTCGAGCGTCGCCGGCCTGTTTGAGTATCTGATCGTCCGCGGCGACGCGGGGGTGGATCGTAATCCGGTGCCGCGGGGGCTGGCGGGTCGGCGGGCCGGTCAGCGCGGTCGCGGCGGGGTGCGGCTGGTGCGCCGCCCGCGGACGCTGCCGCGGGTGGTCTCGCCGGTCGAGGTCGACCGGCTGCTGGGCGCGTTGCGCACGCAGCGTGACCGGGCGATCGTGCTGGCGATGCTGTTGGCGGGGTTGCGCCGCTGCGAGGTGCTGGGGTTGCGGCTGCGGGACGTCAACCCGGGCGAGCGGCGGTTGTTTGTCGTCTCGGGCAAGGGCGGCCGGGAGCGGATCGTGCCTGTCTCGGGACGGTTCTTCGAGGCGCTCGGCGCCTATTTGGGGTCAGAGCGCCCGGCCGGCGTGGTGACGGACGCGTGCTTCGTGGTGCTGAAGGGCCCGCGGCGCGGGCTGCCGCTGTCAGCCGCGGGTTTGGATGAGGTGATCGACGGGGCGCGGGAGCGCGCCGGGCTGGCGCGGTTGACGTGCCACATGCTCCGGCACACGTGCTTGACGCGGCTGCGGGAGCAGGGCATGTCGCTTGAGGCGCTGCAGGCGCAGGCCGGGCACGCGTCGATCGATTCCACGCGGATCTATCTGCACTTGGCCAACGACTGGCTGCAGGGCGAGTATCTGCGCGCGGCGGAAGCGATCGAGGCGCAGATCGACCCGACCGAGACCGAGGGGGAGGCGGCATAGTGGCCCGGCTGCTGCGCGACCCCGAGGTCGAGGCGCTGATCGATGCCTATCGGTCGGATCTGATCGCGGCCGGTCATTTCGCTGAGAACGAGGTGACCTCGCCGGCGCGGGCGTTCCTGTTGCGAGTCGGCGGCGCGACGGGCTGGTCGCGCCTGTCGGTCGAGGAGCAGCGGCGGATCTCGCAGACGCGTGAGAGCGCGGTGGTGATGTGGATGATCGCTGCCGGCCACGTGCGGCCGAGGCCGGAGTTCTTGGTGCGCGGCTACCAGCCGCTTGGCAAGGTGGCGGCGTGGGTGCATCGCGAGTTCCACGAGCGGTTCATGGAGACCACCGCCGCGATCGGGTTCTCGCCCAAGGCGGCGGAGCTGCAGTGGTGGGCGACCGCGAAGATCGCGGCCGTCGCAGGCGTGGCGCCCGACAAACTCACCAGAGCGAAGTTCGACACCGCAAGCGCCAAGCTGGCTGACGCGACGCTCAAGGTCGGGCCGCCGTCCGCGCACCGGTGCCTGCGCACCAGGCTCTACGGTGCGGAGGCGACGCTCTATCACGCCGGCGTGATCGATGGAGCGCCGCGCAAACGCGCGCCGAACCAGGCAGCTTTGCGCCAGGAGGAGTGGGCGAGCGTGCCGGCCAGGCTGGCGGAGACATTGCAGGGCTACGTGGAGCAGATGCGCGTGACGCTGCGCCCGGGCTCGATGCCGCACATCGAGCGCACCCTGCGCGAGTTCGCGCTGTGGCTGCGCGACCAGGCGCCCGAGGTCACAGCGGTCCGGGATCTCCGCCGCGCGCACATCGAGCGCTACAAGCGTCACGTGCCGCAGAAGCCCAACCTTCGAGGCGGGCGGCTGTCCAAGCGCACGATCGCGGGCGAGCTCTCGACGCTGCGGATCTGCCTGGAGCGGCTTGCCGAGTGGGACGGCGACGACGCACCCGTGCGGACGCTGATGTTCCCGGGTGATGTGCCCAAGCTCGATGATCCGCTGCCGCGGTTCATCGACGACGGCGCGGCCAAGAAGCTGATCGGCGCGGCCCGTGCGACAAACGATCCGTTCGCGCGGCTCGCGGTCGAGTTCCTCGCCCGCACAGGGCTCAGACGCGGCGAGTTCCTGGACCTGAGGGTCGACTCGGTGGTGCAGATCGGCTCCGCGTACTGGCTGCACGTGCCGCTCGGGAAGCTGCGCACCGACCGCTACATCCCGCTGCACCCGCAGCTCAAGGAGCTGCTGGACGAGTGGGTCGCCCGCCGGCCGGCCGGCCTCCGGGAGCCGTGGCTGTTCATGGACCACGGCCGACGGCTCGGTCCCGACAGCGTCCGCAAGGCGATCCTCAAGGTCGCCTGCGAGGCCGGTCTTGACAAGGTGACGCCGCATCAGCTCAGGCACACGCTGGCGACGCAGGCAATCAACCGCGGCATGTCGCTGGAGGCGATAGCCGCCCTGCTGGGGCACAAATCGATGCGGATGACGATGGTCTACGCCAAGATCTCCAACCGCACCGTCGCCGAGGAGTACTTCAAGGTCTCAGAGCAGGTCGAGGCGCTCTACGACGCCCCCAAGCAGCTCCCGGCCGACGTCGAGGGGACCGAGATGCGAAAGCTCCGCTCAGAGATGCACCGGCGGATGCTCGGCAACGGCTACTGCGCCCGCCCGGTCGGGCTGGACTGCCACTTCGAGTCGATCTGCGAATCATGCGTCTACTTCCAGACCACACTCGAGTTCCGCCCCACCCTCCAGCGCCAACGCGACGACGCCAAGGACAAGGGGCAGGTCGCTCGGCTGAAGATCTTCGACGGGCTGCTCGACCGCCTCGACGCCCAGGCCAAAGCCTCATGACAACATCAGCTCGCGTGGCTCTGTTCGAGATCGCCGCCAACCCCGACCCCGACTCGACGCTGCCGTTCTTGATCCGCCTGCCGCTGTCCGGCGGGGAGCTCGTGCTCAAGGCGCGCGATAGCTGGCCGCGGACCGCGAAGGTCTACTGCCATCGCGCCGACCGCTGGCCCGATGACCCCGAGATCATCGAACGGATCCCGGTCCGTTCCTGCCAGCGGCGCGGGGTGGCGATCGATCTCGTGCTCGACCGGCCGCGGGAGAACCGCTCCCAGCTCGTGTTCACCCGCATCCAGGGTGGGCGCGAGGGGATCTTCTGGCAGTCCGCGCGCACCACCCGCCAGGCCCGGCCCGGGATCCGCGTCCCGCGCCGCCGCGCCGCCGACCTCGCGCACCTCACGATCCTCGTCGATAGCCGCGAGCGCTACCCATACAAGTTCGCACAGCAACAGGCGAGCACCCAACGCCGGGCGCTTCCCGCTGGCGACTACGGGATCGCGAACGACAGCGAGATCGTCGCGGTTGTGGAGCGCAAAAGTCTCCACGACCTGGTTCGCCGGCTGATCGACGGGCAGCTCACCTACGCGCTCGCGGACATCGCCGCGCTCCCGCGAGCGGCGGTCGTGGTCGAGGATCGCTACTCCAACCTGTTCAAGCTCGACTTCGCGAAGCCCGGGTTCGTGACGGAGATGCTCGCCGCGCTCACCGTCCGCTACCCGACCGTGCCGATCCACTTCGCCGAAACGCGACCACTGGCCGAGGAATGGACATATAGGTTCCTCGGCGCCGCGCTCGCCTACCACCTAGCCGCGCACTCCTGACCAGCGCGACCGGGCTCCTCGCCGGTTCTGACCGGCCCGGCTGCAACGCTCAGCGCACTCGATCGACACAGGAGGCGCCATGCCCGGACCAGGACGCAACGATCCCTGCCCCTGCGGCTCCGGTCGCAAGGTCAAACGCTGCTGCGGAGAACACCGCGGGCCCGGCGAGAACGATCTCGCGCGCGCGTACCTAGCCCACCAAGCCCGCGACGCCGCCCGCCGGCTGCGACACCTCGACGACGATCAGCTGCGCGAGCTGTTCGACGACCTATTCGAGCTCCCCGAGCTCGACCTCGCGCTCACCATCACCCTGCCGCAGCTGCTCACCCCGGACCTCCAGCGCCTGTTCGACGCGGTCAAGGCCGACGACCCCGACGCCGGCGATGAAGTGATCCCCAGAATCCTCGAGAAGCTCGACACACCCGTCGAACGCGCCCGGCTCGCGCGCACGATCATCAACCTACGCGACACCAAGCGCCTCCACTCCTCGCTCGCCGCCGCCGCGATCATCGACCTCGACAGCCACTCGCGCATCCTCCTCAACGCCTGCCTCGTCCACGCCGCGTTCATCCACACCGGCCGCCTGCGAACACCCGGCGGCCTGCGCCTCGCCGCCTAAACCCGACGCCGCGCAGCCCGGCGGCGCTCGCGTCACTTGACAGGATCACCCGCATAATGCCCGAGTTGGCGCTGGATCACCAGCAGCGGGACACCCTCGCGCGACATCTCGACCGCATGCGCATGCCTCAGCTGGTGGGGCGCGAACCGGCGGCGAACCCCGGCCGCCAGCGCGGCGTCGCGTAGCTGGCTGCGGATGCCAGCTGGCGCGCACGGTCGGCCGCGAGTCGCGCCGCGCAGGACGCAGAACAACGCGCCGACGGGCACAGGGCGACGGATCTGCAGCCACGGCTCGAGTTGCTCCCAGCCCCAGCCGTCCATGCCGACCTCGCGTCGCTTGCCACCTTTACCTCTGCGTACCAGCACCGCGCCACGTGAGCGGTCAAGATCGCTTTCAGTCAGCGCGAGCCGCTTCGCTGATGCGAAGTCCCGCGCGCCACAGCACGACGATGACCCCGCGCAGCCTGATCCCTTCCGGGTCGTTCCCGGCGGCGCGCATGACGGCGACGATCTCCTCCACGGTGGGCGGATCCGGCGGATAGCGCAAACCCTTGTTGCGCGGCGCTCGGCCCTGATGAAAGCTCGGCAGAGTCGCTGGCGAGCGGCGCCGACCAGCACAATCCACAAGTGGTACGGACTCCATGAGGTCCTCCATCGGACGATGGTTGACGTCAACTATCGTCGCGCCGTAACCCCGGGGCGGTCGTTCTGCTCGCCTCGCGGACGGCTGTTGACTTCCGATTTCACGGGCGCGAGCAGCGTTGTCCTGACCGCACGCCACACTGCCGGTGCTCGTCCATCCGGGAGGTTGTCCCGTCCGTCGTGGAATTTCGGGGTGACAGCGGGCCCTGGTTCATGGTTACACAGTGAGGGTGGTGGTGAGCTCCTTTCTTGCGGCGTCGCGGCGGCGGATGAGGTCGTGCTCGATGGCGACGGCGAGGTTGGCGAGCCCGCGGTAGCCCTGGACCTTGCGGAAGCGGGTCTCGGCGTCGAGCATCCCGGCGGCGGTCCACCGCAGGCACATCTCGCCCGAGCTCCAGTTCTTGACGTTGCGGTTGATGACCCGGACGGTGGAGATCATCGACTCGATCGGGTTGGTCGACTGCAGCGTGAGTTTGAGCTTGCCGGTGATCCCCAGCCGGGTCACGGTGAGTGTCTCCTCCAGGCCCTCGCGTAGCGAGGCGGCGGCGCCGGGATGCGTGTGGTCGAGCTCGAGCGCCAGCGCGGTCAGCTGCTCGAGCGCGGCGTCGTGATCGGTCTCCTTCCACGCGCGACGCAGCCGCAGCTTGACGGGATCGCGGTCGCGCTCGGGGAGGTGGTCGAGAACATTTCGCTCCTTGTGCTGGACGCAGCGTTGAACAGGAACGTCGTTGCCGAACACCTGTCGGATGGCTTTCCGCAGCGCCTTCGATCCGTCGATCGCGAACAGCAGCCCCTGCTCGACGTCCAGGCCGCGGTCGACGAGATCGGACAGCAGCGCCCCCGCCACACTCGCGTTCTCGGTGGAGCCGTCCCACAGCCCGAGCGCGAGCTTCTCGCCCTCGGTCGTGATCCCCAAGGCGACGATGTTCATCCGCCCGTGCAGCTCGATCCCATCGAGCATCATCACCGCCAGGCGCAGATCAGCCAGCGGACGCCTCATCAGCTTCCACAACAGATCACGGGTCCGCCCGATGAACGTGCGCGATACCGCCGACTTCGACGTCGACCGAGCGTTCGTCTCGACACCGGCGCCGACCGGCTCCTGCGCCCGGCGGTACTGGCGGGTCGAGACGCCGGCCAGCATCCGCTCCAACACGACGCCCTCCAACGGGTCGCGGCTCGCGAAGTGCTCGTAGGTCGCCAGTGGCACCTCCGACTCGCCGTCCGCCCTCCTGGCCCGGGGACGCTCGACCCCCACGCGCCGGCCGCCGAGCGTCACCTCCCCGTCCTCGTGACCGTGACGGACCGCCGTGCGCTCCGGGTTCCACTTACCCTTCGGGCCGACCACCTGATCGACCTCGGCCTCGAGCAGTTCTCGCAGCACTCCGAGCCCGACCTCGACCGACAAGGCCAACAGCCCCTCCTTCGCAGCCCCAACCAGCTGCCCCAAAGCCTCCTGCACCCGCTCCGGGAGCACGGCCTCATCGATGATCGCCTCCGCGACCGGTACGTTGCACTTCACGGCGGTTCCTCCTTAGATCTTGGTCGGATCGCCCGCCACGCTCCCACCAAGAGCGGACGGGCCGGAGGGACCGCCGTCACCTCAAAGTTCTACGAGCCCCGGGACAACCTCCCATCCGGCAGCGGCCGTTAGCCGGAATCGAGCAAGCGCTGGCTGCTCCTTTGGCCAGGACGAGGATCGCCAGGCCAGCGCGGAACGGGATCAGCGGGCCGATCGGCCGGGGTTCCATGAGAACGAGATTCTCGCTCGTCTTGATCCGCTGACGAAACGACGGTCCGTCCGCGAGACCTGCAGCGCTCCCGGCCCGTCCATTCCTTAGGGCATAAGCCCCGAGTCTCCTCGAGTAGGTCGTCCAGCTCGACCGCGCTGTCAAACGTTGTCCTCAAAAAAGCACCTCCGCACACGCGTGCTTTACGTTGCCGGCCGGATGGGGCTCGAGCAGGCAGACCTCGGCGGTGAGATCACGGTCGGGGTCGGTGCCGCTGACACAGGCGGGGGCGCGCCGCTTCAGGATTCGCTCCACCTCTGAGTGCTTTTGTCCTCGAGCGCGAGCTGTAGGAATAGTCGCTGTGTACGGACTCGGGCATGGTCGCCGAGCGCCACCCTCGAGCAGAGGGCTCGCGGCCGGCGGCGCTTGCTCACCGCTCGGGCTGGTCAGCATCCTCACCACCCCTGGCCGCTGCACTACGCGCGAGCGCCTCGGTGAAGGGCCTCTGCGCGATCGCGGGTTGCGCGGCGGGAGACCGAAAGTCCTGGCGTCGCGCCGCGCGGTGTGGCGAGAACGCAGCCCCCTGGGTTTCCGTCCTCGGTTCCGGCCGACTTCACGGGCTGATGGGGGTCATCTTCAGGCAGGGCGAGCTCACGCAGGTGCGCTAGTGCGCCGCGGAGGATCCGGGAAACCTGCATCTGGGAGACGCCGATCCGTTTGGCGATCTCGCTTTGGGTGAGCTCGTCATAGAAGCGCAGTTCGAGGACGCGCTGCTCACGTTCGGAGAGCTCTCTTGCCGCGGACGCGACAGTTAGGCTCGCGTCGATCTGTTCGAAGCGAGGATCGTCTTCCCCGAGCGCGTCGGCCAGTGACTGCGACTCGCCATCCAGCTCGTCTTGCGGCTGCTCTAGCGAGGTTGCGTGGTGCGCCGCCGCGGCGTCCAGCCCATCGAGCACCTGCTCAACGCTCACCTCCATGTACAGCGCAAGCTCGGCAGCCGTAGGTGATCGCCCGAGTCGGGGACTGATCGCTTGCTCGGCCTCCTGCACCTTGAGCGCTAGCTCCTGCGCGCCGCGGGGGACGTGAGCGAACCATCCCGTGTCGCGGAAGTAGCGCTTCAGCTCGCCTAGGATCGTCGGTACTGCAAAGGAGGAGAACGCTGTCCCGCGGTCCGGGTCGAACCGGTCTATCGCTTTCAGCAGTCCGAGGCTTGCGACCTGGAGCAGGTCGTCAAACGGCTCCCCGCCCCGGCCGCGATAGCGACCGGCGAGTGTGCGAGCCAGCGGCAGGTAGCGCTCGGCCAGGCACTCCCGAGCGCGGGGATCATTGTCGCGTTGCCAGCGTTCGAACAACCCGCGAGTAGCCCTCTCGCGGCCAACCGCAGCTCTACTCATGACCACGTCACTCCTGGGAGGTCGCGGTCGAGCTCGGCCGCGGTCTGTCGGTTCGCGCTGGCTGGGGGATCCGTCGGGCTCCCAATGCGTCGCACGAGCGCGGTTTGTAAGGCCGCGCTTGGGGAGGCGTAAAACTCGAAGTGAGAATCCAGGCTCGTGAGCGCAAAGACGCGGTGCACACCCCGCGGGCCGCGCACCAGCGCGAGTTGCACGCCAGAGTCGCGCAGGTACCGCTCCGCGCGCACCAGCAAACCAAGACCGCAGGAGTCGATGAATCTCAGCCGAGACAGGTCGATGACCACCGCCGCTTTGCCGCGCATGGCGTGATCAAGCCGCTCCTGTAGCACCGGCACGGTGGCGAGATCCAACTCGCCGCCCAGAGTCAAGACCACGCCGAGCGGATGATCGACGCGGCGTACGTCCAACTGTGCGGGCGGCGCTTCTGCCCGCGTCCCGGCCTGTACCTCGAGATCCGTCGTCACAGGGCGGTGGTCCGCCAGGTCGACGATGCGATCACCGGCAGCATCGCGGAGCAAGCCCTCATCGGTCGAGCGTTCCATCCGATCCCTCCTTAGCTCAAACACTTAGCTCAAACACATACAGACCTTTCTATCTACACTAGACGGACCGGTCTGTCAAGTGCGTTGCGCCGTGGTGTTGCCAGCAACTACTGCACGCGGACGAACCGCAGAGCTTTGAGCAGGCCAGACAGACCGTTGCGTGTGATGGAGAAAGACCGGTCTGTTGGCTATGATTCGGTGCTGTGACAACCGGCCGAGACGCAACTCCCAGGCCGGCCGCGCGTGACCGGATCCTCGAAACGGCGTACGAGCTGTTCGCCCGCCACGGCATCCAGGCTATCGGGGTTGACGAAATCATCCGACAGGCAGGCGTCGCCAAGGCGACCTTCTACCACCACTTCCCCTCCAAGGACGATCTCGTGCTCGAGTTCCTGAACCTGCGCGAGGACCGCTGGACGCTGGCCTGGATCGACGGGGAAGCCAGGCACCGCGCCGACGCCCCCGAGGAACAGTTGCTGACGATCTTCGACCTGTTCGACGAATGGTTTCATCGCGAAGACTTCGAGGCCGACTCCTTCGTCAACGTCCTGCTCGAGCTGGGCCCCACCAGCCCCGCCGGCAGGGCCAGCATCGAGCACCTCGGGAACGTCCGCGCGATCATCACGCAGCTGGCCGAGGAAGCCGGCCTGCGCGCTACCGAGTCGTTCACACGCTCCTGGCACATCCTGATGAAAGGATCGATCGTTTGCGCTGCCGCAGGCGACACCGAAGCCGGCAAACGCGCCCAAGCAATGGCCAAGCTGCTGATCGAACAACACCGCTAGCCGCCCGGACCGCTAAGAACTGGACAAGGACCACCAGCGTCGACCGTTCCCAGACCGTAGTGTGAGACTGTTGGATCGGACTAAGACAGGGCAGTGAGGAGGCGAGGCCGAAGAGCGCTCCCTTCACGAATCAGCAGGCGTCAGACGATGCCGCTACAGGCGCCGCGACGCGCCCCCATTGCCGGTAAAGGCGGAGGAACCGGCGCTTGCTCGATTCCGGCTAACGCCTGCTGCCAGAAAGGACGAATCTCAGCAGCGCCGAGCAACTCGCCGAGCGCGACCTGTCGGTACCTAGGTGTAGTTCCTGAGTAGGTTGGTCCATCCGGGCCTCCTTGGAGGCTGAGAGCTGCCAAGCACCTCAGTCTCACCAAGGAGGACACCGGATGAATCTGCACGCTAACGCGGCGCTCAGTCTGAAAGGCCGTCGGGAGCTCTGTCTGGCTGTGGTTGAGCGGGAGCGGACGTTGGCGGCGGCGGCCGAGGCCGCCGGCGTCAGCGTCCGCTGCGCCCGCAAATGGGTCGGCCGCTACCGCGCTGAGGGGGAGTCCGGGTTGCGGGATCGTTCCTCGGCGCCGCATCGGATCCCGCACCGGACCAGTGAGCGGCGGGTCGAGGCGATCGCGGCGCTCAGGCGGGTGCGGTTCACCGGCCCCGAGATCGCCGAGGTCCTCGACATGCCGCTCTCGACCGTGTCGGGGATCCTGACCCGGATCGGGATGGGCCAGCTCGGACGTCTCGGCCTGGAGCCGGCGGTGCGCTACGAGCACGAGCGGCCGGGTGAGCTGATCCACATCGACATCAAACGGCTCGGCCGGATCCAGCGCGGCGCCGGCTCGCGGTTCACTGGACCGGCCGCCCGCAGCAAGCGGCCAACTCGCAAGGACCCCCTCGGCGTCAAGCGCCAGACCGCAGGCTGGGAGTGCGTGCACATCGCGATCGATGACTGCACTCGCCTGGCCTACGCCGAGGTCCTGGCCGATCAGAGCCGCCGCACCGTGATCGGCTTCCTCAGACGCGCTGTCGCGTTCTACGCCCGCCACGCGATCACCGTGCAGCGAGTCCTCACCGATAACGGCGGCGCCTACCGCTCAACGATCCACGCCGCCGCCTGCCGCACCCTCGGGATCCGTCATCTGCGCACCCGCGCCTACCGACCCCAAACCAACGGCAAAGCCGAACGGTTCATCCGCACCCTCCTGGCCGGCTGGGCCTACGGCGCGATCTACCGCTCAAGCACCGAGCGGACCGCCGCGCTTGACGGATGGCTCTGGCACTACAACCATCACCGCAAACACTCAGCCCTCGGCCACCAACCGCCCATCGCTCGCCTCAACGAGCGGAACCAACCTTGATGGGACTTACACCTAGGAGGCTGGTGTGAATCGGCCGTTTCGGGCGGATCGAGCCGTTCTGGGACGGCGGGTCGTGGGGTGGCTGCGACGCAACGGCTGATGGTCGGCGCCGTGCGGCGCCCGGTGGCGGCTTGCGTTCGTCGCGGTGTGGCACGGTGAGTGTCGTTTTGGACCCGGCTTTTCGGGCCGGTGAGCGTCTCAGGCGGTCGCGGCGATCTGCCCGTTGTGGCTGGTGACACCGAGGGTTGCGAGGCGTGCGAGGTTGACTGCGGCTGCGAGGAGATTGAAGTCGGCGTTCACCTTTGTGCGACCGCGGACACGGGCACGGCGTCCGCCGTGTCGGCGTCGCATCAGATGACCGATCTTCCGCTCGATCTTCGGGCGGGTCGCTGTGTAGTCGGCCTGCCACACCGGATCGGTTTGGCGTTCGCGTCCGCGAGCGATGTGCTGCTCGTGCGGGCCCAGGCCGATCGTCCGGCCGGTCGATCCGGTGGTGCACTGCGCAAACAGCGGGCATGACTGGCAGGCGCTGCCGAAGCGGGCGACCTGCCCGCCCTTGACCTCGCGCAGCCAGGCGGTCCGCCCCGCGGGGCACACGACCGTGCCGAGCTCCATGTCGATCCGGAAGTCGTCTTTGGTGAACCTTCCGGCAGGCGCGACCGGCGCCTTGACCTTGCACAGGATGTTCGCGCCGACGTTCTCAAGCGTGTCCAGGACGCTCCCGGTGCCGTACGCAGAATCGCCGTAGACCGACAGCGGCTCGGTTGCCGTTCCCGACGCGGCCGGCTCGTCCTCGCCGGCTGGGTCGTCGGCTTCTGCGAGGTCCTCGGCGAGCAGCCCGGTGACCTCCTGGCCCTCTCCTGCGTTCCCGGCGGTGACCGTCGCGGCGGTGATGAACTCGCTGCCCGGGTCCAGCGCAACATGCCCCTTATAGCCGTCAAACCCGCGAGAACTGGTCTTGCGGCCATGCCGGGCATCCGGGTCGACCGTCGAGATCATCCGATCCTTCGCGACCTTTCTCGCGATCCGGAACACGCCATCCGCGTCCGCGTCGAGGTCCTGCCCGACAACCACCGCGAGCACTGCGGCGGCCTGCTCAACAGCGCTCGGGACCTCTCGGCCGTCCAACGCGCCGAGGATCGCGTGGGCGTCCTTGGCGAGCGCGTCGATCAACACCTCCCGCGCTCGGGGGTCCTCGTAATCACAGACCGGCTTTCCCGCGCTCGCGTAATCGTCATCGCGCGCCAGCACGCCCCGCAACTCGGCCTCCAGCTCAGAGTCGCACGCGGCGAGCACCCCGCGGATCGCCGAGCGGATCAACGTGACCGTGTCCATCGTCGCGACCGCGTCATAGAGCGCGGTGGAGTCCAGCACCCGCCGGCGGCCGACCAGCCCAGCCCGCCGGCCCATCTCCAGCACGACCTCGAAAATCCGGTCCGGACGCTCGGAGGCGGCAAGCCGGGCGCGCATGTCGACCAGCACCGTGTGCGCGAACCCTGGATAGTCAAACCCCAAACCGCCGGCCGCGTACTTCCACCTCGCGTCATACGTAAACCGATCGACAGCTTCACGATCAGAGCACCCCTCGATCCGCTGCAACACCATCACCACCGCGACGATCATCGGCGGCACACACCGCCGCCCGACATCGCAAAACAGATCCGCGAATAGCTCGTCAGGGAACAGCTGAAAACACTCACGGTGCAACAGTCCGTAGATCGAGTCGGCCGCAACCCTCCCCTCGCAGAAACTCGTCGTCGTGAACACATCCGCCTGCGTCGGAGTCAATCCAAGGCTCATACCCTCAAGCATGACTTGAGACTCGGACAGAGCCCGACCGGCTCAACCCGAAAAACACCAGTCTCCTAGGCAAGGCCATGCGCAACGGCGACTGCGACGCCCTCACATCCCACGCTCGCATTGCCTCCAATCAGGTCGCGACCAACGCTGTCAGGACAGCCGGCGCCACTTCCCCTTTGTCGCCCACGCGGCCACGACCGGACGGCTTCTGCTTCGCGCACTCGCGAGCGAGAAGGAGAAGCCAGATCTCGGCTCGCAGCATCCCGCCTCACGCCCGGAGGTTCGTGAGTCCGGAAGTCGCCGTCAGCGCGACGTTGTCCAGAATGTAATTGCTAGTCGTGCATCGGCCCTGGCGTCCCGTGTGGTCCTTTATCGCGCGAGTCGTTCTCGGGCTGTGGCGCGGCAGGAGTCGATCGGCCTGGCCCTTACGTGTACGTCCTTGGTGCCGAAGGCAGCCGCCAGCTGTGTGTATGTCATCGACGCGATCGCCACAACGTAGGTGCGCTCGTTTGGAGTGAGCGGACGGAGGACGGCGCTGCACGAGTTGCCGTTAGCTGATGCAGTGGGCGTCCTGCGAGGCGTGGCTGAGACAGGCCACGCTGCTAGAAGGCCTAGTGCGGGTGCCCCTACTGCCAAGCGTGACCTTAACCCTGGTGAACCGCCCAAGAGCTACCCCCTTATGGCTGGGCGGGCATTGTCGTGTGTTGGCTGGCGCTGGAGCGGCCGGGGAGAGGTCTCGTCGGCGACGGGCGCGACCATAGGAAGACGGACCCTCACTCCACTATCCGTCGGCGAACGTACTTATTGAGCAGCTCAACGCGCCCAAGCCGATCGACTACAAATGCTCCTCCTTGCGTGATCGGCGAGGTCGCGCTCCCGCAGCAACCTGGTAGATCCGTTCGGGAGCAGTGAGGTCCTTCAAGCGGTGACTGTCGAGGTCGCAGCTGCTCAGACGGGAGCAGGTCACGGGTTATAGGCGTGAGACGAGCATGAACATCGGGCTGGCGGCTTGGGGGTCGAACGGGATGGGCGCCATCCGCATCGGGTCCGGCCCGGACGCGTCTGGATGCCCGGGCCGGTCGGCGGGACTGCGGGTTCTAACGTCTAGTAGCTCCCGCCGCGTCCGCGGTGCCAGATGCCGTATCCGCCGCCGGTCAGGATGAGGACTAGGAGGATGATGATGAGGATTGTGAGCATGTCACCTCCCAGGGGCTCGTTTGAGTTGGTAGGAGCTCACGTGCGCGGGTGCTCCTTCTTGTCGCGGTCCGTCAGGGCGTCCACGACCTTGTCGACCTTGTCCTTGACCGTGGCTTTGGCCTGATCCGCCTTGCCCTCGTTCTTCAGGCTCTGGTCGTCCGTCAGGCTGCCCGCCGCCTGCTTTAGCCGCCCTTTGCCTTCATCGATGTGCTTGTCAGCCATGCTGATCCGTCCTGTTCTTTGGTTTGCGTTTGGTGTGGTTGAGAGCGTTTGGTGTTGTTGAGAGCCGCGCTCGGGTCCCCGTCTCTCAGCCGGGAAAGTCGATTCGACGGCGAGCGAGCCGGTCTCCGTGTCGCTCGCTTCGCGGGCGCGGACGGAGCTTTTAGGGCTCCGTCCGCGCGGCCGCGGTGATTTAGGCGCTGGCGGTTTCGCGCTCGGCGCTGCGGAGCACGCCGGCGCGGTTCTTGTGAGCCCGCTCGTAGGCAACGACGTCCTTGGTGCGCTGCTCGTCGCCCTCCCCGATCACGGCTTCGACTTCGGCGACCGTGAGCTCGTCGTAGCCGGGCCACGGCTCCGCTCGACGAAGCGCGGTGATACGGCTTAGGACGGTGGTGCGGTTGTCGTTCTTGCGCTCGTATGAGTCGATCTTGGCGAGGTCGATCTGCGAGAGCTCGGGTAGCTTGCTGAGGATCTCCTCGGCGGTGAGCGAGTCATAGCGCGCGATCGCGAGATCCTCCTCGGAGGCGACTGCGCCCTTGATCCGTCCCTCGACTTGCGCGACGCCGGGGACCTTGCGTGCCTGCTGGGCGCTGCGCTTGGCACGCGCCTGTGTCTCGCGTGCCGTTTGCTTGACCTCGCGCGCGGCCTCGCGCGTGGCGTCCGCAGCGCCGGTCTCGGTGACGTCGTAGGACGGCCTTCCCTCGATGTCCACTCCGATGACCGCGTCGGTGAGCTTGGGGATCTCGCGCATGATGCGCTCGAGCATCCGCTCCTCATCGCCACGGATGGACACGGCGAGCTTGGCTGTCTGCTCGTCCCCGACCGCGGTGGCGAGGCGCTCCAGGGCGGTGTAGGTCGCGATCTCGAGCGCCTCGGTCGCACAGGCGTCCTTCGCGTTCTTGAGGACCTTTTCCTCACCGCTCGATCCCCGCAGCAGGTCAAACGGCGTCTTGCCCACAGCGAGGCTCTGGCTGATCAGCGACTCCGCGAAGCCGACAAACACCTGCACTGGGTTGCGGCCCTGCCCAAGCTCACCCGAGCGCCTCCGGATGCGACGCGCGTGCTCTTGCGTCTCGCCCAGGTGCTTCTCGAGCCCGTCGCGGTAGGAGCCACGCGGGGTTATCGCGATCTGGGACCGAAGAACGCTGACCAGGCCGACTTCGCTGGCGTGCGCTTCGCCCAGGTACTGCACCACCTTCTGTTTTGACTTGTTCATCAAACTGCCTCCGTCGTCATGTCTGTAAGAAGAGATCTCGCGTTCCGCCCGGGGCACCCCACGCGACCCTCAAGTCGCAACTACCCGCTAAACGACAACCTCACGCCCGGCGAGAACCCGAGGCGCTCCGCCGCGGGCGCGGACGACCGGCACAACCCCCAGCGCCAGCGGCGGCTGGGTGTGCGCGGTCAAGCCGCGTGCCGAGGCGAGAACTCCTGGGTGGGAAGGCGGGACGGCCGCTCTCGCGACGTCGCTCAGGCGAGGCCGACGATCGCTGGAGCCGTGTGGACGGTTCTGGCCCCAATCGACCGCATCGTCAGTGGGCTAAGACCCCATCTCATTCGTGCATCATGAAACGGCGCTCTAAGGACGCGCTCACCAAGAACCTGCGAAACGCCAGGCGCGATTCACGTAATAGAGGTATCGCTGCAAGGATGGCCGCCGTTCTGTGGACGGTAGTTGAATATCTCACTTGGAGCCGGACTGTGATGCGGAGGCCGGTTCCGCGCCTGACCATGACCGGAATCGGGGCGAACACCAAGTCAGCGGAACTGACCACGAAGGCAAGACGTTGAATTCGGAGCGACGGCCGACTCTTCCAGCGGAAGCGGGGGCCTTGTCGTTCTAGTCGTCGACGTCGTCGGCGTGGCCGACCGTGCCGCCGACATCACGACCTACGGGCGGCGCATCCTTCTCGCCGACCTGGCCGCCGACGAACCGTTCCTGCCCGGTCTGTGCAACGGCGATTCTCTTTGCGCGCAGCATTTCGAGGACCGTTGGTAGGTCCTGCTCATCAATCGTGATCGTGACTTGTGACATGGCTAAAGACTCCGTTGTGTTTGGGTTGTGCAAAAGCGTCGTTCTTGCTCGGCCGCCTCTCTCTGGCAGGTGTCTCGCCGAGATAAACAGAGGACCCTCCGGCTGACAGCGTGCACCGCGGCGGCCAGGCGTACTACTTGGCCAGGAGCTTGCCGATGCGCTCAGTGGTTTCCCCAGCCTTCTGGATATCGCCGGCGATTCTGCCGAGCTGCTCGCCGGTGCGGCCCACCTGTTCGCCGGCTTTCGACACGCCCTTGGCGACCGAGTTCATGTCTGGCACCCTCGGGGGCGTGACGTGTAGCTTGGGCCAGCCGACGGCCCGCAGATCGATCGTGCGCCGTCTGGGCCTGAGCGCCTTGCGGGCGGCGACACCACCGGCGACCGCGGCAACCGCGGCTCCTCCGGCTAGGACCGGCTTGGCAGCACGCTGCACAACCTCTGCGATGGCGATCCTGGCAGATCCGCGCGAGCCCCCGCGCCGCGGCGAGGCTTGCGACTTCGATGTCGCCGAGCTGCCCTTCGTGGAGCGCTGAGCGGACGGGGCAGAGCTCCGGTTCGCCCGACGACGTGACTGACTGGAGCCCGACCGCTTCGCCGTCGTCGTTGTCCTGGAGCGTGAGGACGTCCGGCCTGCCGAGCTGGCGGGGCTCGTCCGGCTCGCCGGTTTGGCCGAGCTCGGCGGGCTCGCGGCCTTTGCCGGGCCCTCCCGATCGGCACCGGAGCTGGTCCGCTGTGATCCGTTCGGGCTGGATCCATTCCGACGAGGCCGAGTGGGTGCCGCCCGCCGACTGCTTGAAGCCTTGTTGGTGGTTGCGCGTTCAGCCATAACTCTCCTTGGGGTATGCGATCGTGCAGGGCGTACCGGTCCGCTTGTTCATTGGAACTCACCGGGCCCGCGGGTGAGCGGATCGAGCAGAAACTCGACCGGCGAGCGCCGCTGAGCGATCCGAGCGGACGCCCGTATCTCGTGGAGCTCGCACTCGATCGCAGTCAGGCGCTGCAGCACGCGCCCGCCTTCGATTGCCGTCCCGAACGCTCCGCGCGCTGCCTTGGTGCAATGGTCGCCAAGCGGGCGATGTCGGCTTAGCCGGATGCCGAGCAGCTTGCCAACGGCTACGACCGACTTCCTGCGACGGTTACCGGCCGCAAGCCCCCGCGCGGGCGCGCCGGTGACCGCGGCCGGCACCCTCGCCTTGGTCGGGAGGCTCGACCTTCCGGCGTTCCAGGGCGGCGACGGGACAATCTTGGCGGGACGAGAATGCGCTCTCAGTGCAGTCATTGAGGTCTGTGCTACCCGATCGCAGCTGCACTAACGCGATCGTGCGGCGTAAGCCGCGCGCGACTCAGAATGCCGATCCCTCTCGCCGGTGCATCGGGGGGTCCGCCACATGTAGTCCTATGACGTGAGCGCGAGCCCGACAGGCCGGGTCGCGGCAGTCAACCAGCGGCGGGTCGCTCTTGGGTCGGGCAGAGCAACGAGCTACCCGCGGGACGGTTCGCAGCATGTTCAAACCCATTCGAGCCAGGGTCGGGTCGCCGGACCGAATCACCCAGACCCCGAACCAGCCATCGCGGGCAAACTTGCGCCATGTTGACACAACGCCTCCACGACGTCGGATTACGAGCCGGCCGCATGCAGTACCTCTCACTCGCTTCCGTTGGGCTCAGCATCGCGCTGTGGATCCGTGCCAAGAAGGTCGACCAAGACGAGCGCGGCAACGCCGAGCGCCAAGCCCTCTTCGTCGGATTGTGGCCACCGCTCATCTGGCTGATCGCTGACTCCCTCGAACGCCAGGAACAGCCCATCCGAATGCTCGAGGGGTCACGCCGCACGCAGACGTCCGGCCGAGATCGCACTGCTCCTCGCACCCAATCCATCCAATCGACATGTACGGGCCAGGTGAAGCCGGGACGTCACCCCCTCTGGCGACGGCTCGACGCCACGGCGAGCTGCGCACATCCTGTGTGCGAGAACGAGGAGCCAGAGTGCGGCGGCACCGGCGCGCATCGTTGCCGTTGCCCCGCCTGGCCAGCGGCGGCGCCGGAACAAAAGCAGTCGTGCCGAACCACAGCAACGCGACGTCAACGGAGGGTTGATTACCTTCACCCGATCGTCCCGTTCAAGGGGCTGCACGGACACACTCGGCTGGTGAACTCAGGTCCAGTCACGCGCCCGCCGATCAATTCCGGCCCGGCCGGTGGACCAGCGGCTGGTGTAAACCCACCAAGCGGAAACCCGAGTCATGGAGCCGTCGCCGTAGCGGCCGCGGGTCGTTCCCGTTCGGCGCGCGCCTCCTGGGGTTCGATCCATAGCACCTCTACGAGAATCACCGCCAGCGATATGAGCGGGATGGCGATCAGCACGCCGATCAGGCCGAACAGCGCCGCCATGAGCAGCAGACCAAGCGACACCACGCTCGGGTGCATGTCGACGGTGCGGGCCATGATCAGAGGCAGGATCAGGTTGCCCTCGATCTGGTTGACGATGAGATAGACGATGAGGACCAGCAGCGCCTTGGTGGGGGTCTGCGCCAGTCCGTCGAGGATCGGCGGAATGGCGCTGATCACCGATCCGTAGTTCGGGATCACGGTCATGAAGGCGGAGAACACGGCGAACCCGATCGCGAAGTTGAGGCCGATGATCTCGAGGCCCAGGAACAGCAAACCGCCGAGCACGAGCATGTCGAGCCCCACCGCCGCCATCCAGCCGAGCCAGGCTGTGCGGACCCGTGCCATGACATCTTCAGCCTGAGGACGCCAAGCCTCGGGAAGCAACCGCAAGAAGCCCTCTACGAGCACGGCGGGTTTGATCGCAATGAGGAACGCCGCGACGATGATCAGCGCCACCGCGAACAGGATCCCGACGAGGGTCAGTCCGACCTGTTCTACTGGGCCGACGAGTCGTGCGGGGTGGTGCAGGTATCCGTGGACAAACCCGGTGAGCCGGGATGAGAGACTTCGCGTCTTGTCGCCCGCGACGCCGTGGATGTAGCGGTCGGCGCCGGCGAGGATCGTCGGCAACCGCTGGGCGAACTGCCTGACCTGGCTGACGAACTCGGGAACAACCGCGTAGCCCAGTCCTAGCAGCACCGCGAACGCGGCGATCAGCGCGCCCGAGGCTCCGAGGGCTCGCGGCGCTCCGCGACGCTCTGCGAACGATGCCGCGGCGCTGAGCGGAAGCGAGACGATGATCACGAGCAGCACCACCATCAGTAGCGTCATCAGTTGCTCGGCCACCAGAGCGGCGACGATCAGGGCCGCGGCCAGTCCGACCGTTCGGTACGCGACTGCGGGGCGCATCACCGGGGGGCCGCCGACGAGCGCTTTCCGCGCGGCCACCTGGACCTTTTGTCCGTCGTGGCAACGCCGAACCACCTAGCAAGCGTCAGCCAATCGATCCGCGACCGCGTGACATTGGTCTGTTCAGGGCAGCCTGTTGGCTGATGCCCAATTCGACCATAACGCCGGCGGCTCTGTATCGCGCCGTGCTCCTCGCATTCGGGCTGGTCGTGGCCGGGTTGGTCTTCGAGCAGCTCATCACGCTGGTGCTCGCGGTGCTGATCGTAGTGATCATCGCGACGCCTCTGTCCGCCTTCGCGAGCCTGCTGCAACGCGCCCGAGTCCCGAGAGCGATCGGCGCGGTGCTCGGCCTGCTGTTGGGATTGGGAGCCCTCGGTGGCCTGATCGCCCTGATCGTCCCGGTCTTCAACCACGAGATCAAGGCGTTCACCAACTCGCTGCCGAGCATCGTGGACGAGTTGCGCCGCCGTCTCGGACACCTCACCGGGACGTCCCCGAACCACGTTGGACAGCAGATACAGCATTTCGTGAACACATATACCCAGCATCCCTCAAAGCTGCTCGGGCCCCTCGCGACCGTCGGCGCCGGAGTAGTGGCCGCGGTGGCGACGATCATCGTCATCCTCCTGACCGCGCTCTACACGGCGATCCATCCAGAGCCGCTGGTCACCGGCGTCATCCGGATCGCGCCGCCGGCGAAGCGACCGCAGGCCGAGCGAATCCTCTCCCGCCTTCGAGACGCCTACCTCGCCTGGCTCAAGGGCCTGGCGATTGGGATGATCATCCTCGGCGGCCTCACGTATGCGGGCTTGCGAATCGTCGGCCTCGACTTCGCCGCGTTCTTCGCGACCTTCACCGCCGTGGCGATGATCATTCCCTACTTCGGCGCCCTGATCAGCTCGATCCCGCCGATCATCTACGCGCTCACGGTTTCGCCAAGCAAGGCGGTGATCGTCGCCGTGATCTACATCGTCGCTCACCAAATCGAGAGCAATGTGATCCAGCCCCTGGTGGTCGCCCGCAACGTAGAGCTGCATCCGGCGCTCGTCGCTGTGGGGGTGGTCGCCGTCGATCAGCTGTTCGGCTTCGTGGGCCTGATCGTCGCTGTCCCGATCCTCTCCACTTTCAAGATCCTCGTCGAGGAGCTCTGGATCAAGCCCGTCGAGCACAACGATCGCGCCTTCACCGGCGAGTTGGAGAGCGCGCCCGTCCATGTGGTATCCGTTGCCGGCGGATCATCGACGCGCACCGTAGAGCGGGGGAACGTGGGGGCCTCGAATCAGTAGTCACGGCCGAGCCGTCATGAGGACAGCCGCCGACTCCGAGTCGCGGTTTGGGGCTCGGGCGGTCCACATCCCTGTCCGCCTCGACGTTCGCTTCCGGTCGTAAGCAGCAGGCAGCCACCACGGGCCCTGGCGTGGCGAAGCGCAAGCTGAGTTCGCTCGTCCAAGGCGTGTAAAGCGATAGGCCTCGCGGGACGGTGTTTGCCCGCTGAGCGGTCCGTCTCTGACGGACCCGGTTGCCGCCGTCCTCTCGATGGCTCGTCGCCGATACCGTTCTGATCCGGGGGCGCCGAAAGCCGGGACCGCCGGACTGTGTGGAAGGACCAGCCACCGCTATGCCAGGCCGTGCTGGTATGCGTAGCGAACGGCCTGGGCGCGGTCGCGGGCGCCGGTCTTGTAGAAGATCCGGTTGATGTGGGTCTTGACCGTGGCGCCGCTGAGGAACAGCGCGTCTGCGATCTCGGCGTTCGACTGCCCGGCGGCGATCAGCTTGAGCACCTCGACCTCGCGCGGCGTGAGCTCGTCAGGGAGGTCCGGCGCCGATGCTGGGGCCGGGTCGGTGGCGGGCGTTGGCGGGGATTGATCGAGGATGGCGGTCACGAGTCGCTGCTGCACGGCGGGGTCGAGGTGGGTTTGGCCCGCGATCAGCGCCCTGATCGCGTGTTCGATTTCCTCGGCGGTCGCGTCCTTGGTTAGGTAGCCGCGGGCGCCGGCTTGTAGGGCTGGGAAGAGGAACTCGTCGTCGGCGTAGGTTGTCAGGACCAGCACGCGTGTGTCGGGGAGCGCGGCGAGGATTTGGCGGGTCGCCTCAGCTCCCTCGAGGCGCGGCATTCGCAGGTCCATCAGCACGATGTCGGGCTGCTCGGAGCGGGCGCGCTCGACTGCCTCGATTCCGTCGGCCGCGGTGGCAACGATCTCGACGTCGTCGATCAGGCCGAGCAGCATCGCCAGTCCGTCGCGCACTACCGGCTGGTCGTCTGCGATCAGGACGCGGATGGTCATCCGGGCACCTCGATCTCGACCCGCCAGCCGTCTGCCGTCGGGCCGGCCCACAAGGTGCCGCTGGCCCGCTCGATCCGCTCACGGAGCCCCTGAAGTCCGCGGCCTCCGCCCATTCCCTCGCGGGCAGGGGTCACCGAGAGTCCGTTGTCGATCGACAGCGTGGTGCGGTCAGGTTCATAGCGCAGCGTGACCGTCGTGCACGCGCTCGGCGCGTAACGCGCGACGTTCGTCAGCGCTTCCTGTGCGCCCCGGTAGAGCGCGAGGCTTGGATCGACCGGGAGCGTCCGGGGCTCGCCTTCGATCCGCAGGGTGACATCGAGGTTCATGTCGGCCTGATAGCTCTCGATTAGCGACGGAAGCTGGGCAACCGTAGGTAGCGGGTCTCCGCGCAGTGTGCCGACGGCTTGGCGGGCGTTGGCGAGCCCGTCTTTGACGAGGTCGCTGGCGCGGTCGATCGCGTTGCTTAGAGGCGGCTGAGCGTGCTCGCGTTCGGCGAGCTTCCGGGCGCCCTGGAGCTGGATCGCGGCGCCAGAGAGCGCGTGCGCGAGCACGTCGTGCAGCTCTGAGGCGATCCGGCCGCGCTCGGCGATCGCCGCCGCGCGGGCTTGGTCATCGCGCGCGTCCTCGAGCTGCGCCAGCAAGACCTCGGTCCTGTCCTGGCTCTCCCGAGACTGCTTGAGGAACTGCGCGACGACGCCTACCAGCACCGTCACGAGCGTTCCGGCCGCGACAGCCGACGAGGAGCTTCCGGCCGCCGCCGTGACCGCACCCAGCGCGACGGTCACCGCGCCAGCGATCGCAACACCGGCGTTGAACGGCAGCCGAGTAATCGCCATGAACACCGCGACGCCGGCCGCGACCTCGCTCGCTCCCTTGGACTGTAGTCCAGCGATCGCCACGCCAGCGGCGCCCATCACCGCGATCACGACCGTCTGCAGCTCGACACTGCGCTCGGGAAAGCCGTCGCGGATCGCGATCAGGAGCGTCACCGCGAACGCGCACAGTGCCACCGTCACCGCCAGCGCCTGGCCGTGCAACCCGGGGACAGGATGGCTGTTGGCGCTGCCGAGCACCACCACGAGCAGCACCGCCCAACCGAGCGGCCGCAGCGTCCCGCGCTGCCGATGCAGCCGCTCCTGAGCACGCGCTCGTACCTCCGCTACCCGCTCGCTGTCCCGCGCTGACGCTCGCTGTGAACCGGTCACCGCAGGACGGACGATAGAACGACCACCGGCCCGCTGCTGCGGGCCGGAAGGGCTTGATCCTGAAGGCTCGATACTCATGCCATGGCGGCGATCGCCGTGTCGCTTGACTGCATTGCCCGATGGCCCCGAAGCTGGACGATCGTGATCCGGGTGCCGACCTCGAGCAGCGCCATCAGCACCAGCGCAACGGGCCACGCCGCGGCGCCGATCTGGTGAGCCATGCTGAAGCTCGCGACTGCGTGGCGCGCGCCGTGGTGGATCGCGAACACGAACACTATCCGCGAGCTGATCCCGGCGATCAGCAGCCCACCGGCGAGCCAGCCGACGCGTGCGACGGCGAGACCGTTCTCGCCCGCGCGGACCTGGGTGGCGAGGCCGCTCGCGATACCGAGCGTGAGGCCGACTGTCCCGAGCGCGCCGATCAGCACGAGGTCGCTGCCGGAGGTCGGAATCGAGCGCACGTAGATATGCGCGACATAGGCGACGAAGGCCAGCGGGAGGATGAAGCTGCGACGGTCGAGCTCTCGCTCGCGAGCCTGACCCAAGACGATCAGGACGAACACTGCATTGATGAGGTAATCGGTAATGGTCATAGGCGCCATGATCTGCTTCAGGCGGCCCCTTGTCGTCGGCCCGAGGGTTGAACCACAGGTTGATCTCAGACCTCAACCCGTGGGTTGAACGGCCCGTAACCTCCACCGACTCGGCGAGACCACCGCTACCCGAACGACCTCAGGCCCATCTCCGTGCGCCGGGCGTCTGAGTACCGCGCGGAAGTGAAAGCAAGAGCCGC
Source organism: uncultured Solirubrobacterales bacterium (assembly GCA_963810015.1). Taxonomy (GTDB): domain Bacteria; phylum Actinomycetota; class Thermoleophilia; order Solirubrobacterales; family Solirubrobacteraceae; genus Palsa-465. Next base: position 579,144 of record CAWEMC010000012.1, on the reverse strand, counting down.
GCCCGCATCGGCCCGACACCCGCCGCCGCCACACGCACCCCCACTGCCAGCGGTTGCAAAGCGCCGCTCAGCTGCAATCATCGGCAGCCCGCCGACGATCGCTTCTCTCACCAGAGGACGTCGCGTCCGTGCCTTCGCTCCGCCACGCACTCAGCTGTCTCGCCGTGCGCGGCGGACGGCTGCATCGCCCGGATGATGCGCAAGCCGAACGGCGCGAGGCTGACGTCAGACGCCGCGCTGCTGCTTTCGTAGGTCATCCGGCTGTTGGTTCGCCACGGGAGCAGCCACCCGCGAGCTGCCCCGCTGACTACCCCTTCCGGACAAACTGGGCCACGAACCCCGAACAGCCGGGCGACAACCCTCACACGCGGGCGGGGAGGCACGCCGCCCTCTGCCCGGCTTCTGCGCGTCCCGGTCGGGCGCCGGCAAGTCGCCAGGGCGCCGCCGTGACGGATGCGATCGTCAAGGCAAACAAAAGCCCGGCACGAGGATGCGGTTCGTCGCCAATCCGATCGCACGGCCGGACGCCGGCGGGAGGACGAAAGCAGTTGTGCGAGATCCACAGCTGGAACGCGCTTCTCGGCCGAGAGCAGGGCCGCCTGGTCAGACACGCCATCCGTCCCGCACATCGACTTATCTCCAGCGGATCGACAACTTAGAGATCATCGAGACCGTTCACGCGCGAAGCGCGCCGGTGATCCCCGCCACCGCCGGCCTGACGACGAGCGGGACGCGCTCGTGGGCCATCTCAAGCGTATGGGCGTGTCGGAGTAATGATGTTGTGCGAACCGGCGTCGCACGCCTGCTGAGCCGGCGGTGCGCCGGCGGCAATTGGGACACGCGAACCTTGAGCGCCATGAGCTCTCGGTCGTCTACGCGCTAGCCGCGGGGTGGATGTTCTGGTTGACGCGGAAGATGTTTTCCGGGTCGTATTGCGCTTTGACGCGCGCGAGGCGGTCGTAGTTGTCGCGGTAGGTGGCGCGGACGCGCTCCTGGCCCTCGTCCATCATGAAGTTGACGTACGCCCCGCCAGCTGAATGGGGGTGGGTCGCGTCCCAGTAGCCGACGCACCAGTCGCGGATCGCCCCGGCGTTGGCTGGGTCGGGATCGACGCCGAAGATGACCTCGGCCCATTGCGCCTCGCGGTAGCTGAAGGCGGTGTCGGCGGCTCCGACGTCGTGGGCGGCGCCGTCGATCGGGTAGAGATGCATCGTCGAGTGCATCGACGGCAGCTTCTGTCCCCACTCGAGGTGCTGGTCGATGAGTTCGTCGGAGAGTTCGTTGACGAAGTCGGCGCGCCAGTAGCACTGGAGGCCCTTGGTGTAGAGCCCGTCGAAGAGGCTTTGCAGGGCGGGGTGCGGCACTGGTCCGACGCCGTGCAGGAGTGGCGTGCCGACGTCGTGCACGGGTGCGAGGAGGCGTATTGCCTCGTCCTCGGTGCCGACGACGCACCACATCACGGCGCAGACCTTGCGTAGATGGAGCTCTTCTGGGAAGAGGTCCACGGGTGGCACGGTCATTAGGGCGAAGAAGCCGTTGACGGCGCGCGGGGCCGCGGGCAGGAATTCGCGATAGAAGCGCATGACTTCGGGTGTCTGCTCGATTGGCCAGAACGTCGGGCCGGCCATCACCGTGGCGCCGACCGGGTGCGTGCGGAATTGGAAGGATGTGACGACGCCGAAGTTGCCGCCGCCGCCGCGGAGCGCCCAGAACAGCTCGGGGTGCTCGTTCGCACTGGCGTGTATCTGTGAGCCGTCGGCGAGTACGACATCGGCACCGATCAGGCTGTCGATCGTGAGACCGAAGCGCCGCGTCAGGTGGCCGAGTCCGCCGCCCAGGGTAAGCCCGCCGACCCCGGTCGTCGAGATGATCCCCGATGGTGTCGCGCGGCCGTACTCAGCGGTCGCCTGATCGACCTGCCCCCAGGTGCTGCCGCCGCCGACCCGGACGGTGCCGGAGTTCGGATCGACCGCGACCTCGGCCATGCCCGCTAGGTCGATGACGAGGCCGTCGTCGACGACGCCAAGGCCGCCGCCGTTGTGTCCACCGCCGCGTACGGCGACGGGAGCTCCGTGGGCACGCGCGAGCGCGATGCAGCGCGCCACGTCGTCGGCGTTCGAGCAGCGCACGATCAAGGCCGGATGGCGGTCGATCATGCCGTTGTGAACGGCCCGCGCCTGATCGTAATCCGGATCGGCGGGGCCGACGATGTTGGCGTTCAGATCGGCGAGGTCGCGACGCGCGGTCTCGAACAGCGATGTGGTGGCGGTCATGAGATGCTCCCCGGGTGTAGGTGGCCAACGGGGCCGAGCGGCCCGAGGAACAACGTACGCCACCGCCCGCGGTCTGTCATGACCCAGTCTGACCCACTTTGCGCGTGTTGAGCGAGGTGGCATGATCAGATCTGACTAGTCGCCGCCGCAGACGCTGCTTAGATGCCTTCCCTTCCGGGTCCTCTTCGCCTGACGCCGTCGTTTCCGTTCGCGGGACGCTCCCGAGAGCTAGCAACGCTGAGGATGCTGATCCCGCGGGCGGAGGGAGAGGCACTGAGATTCGCGTTGGTGGGCGGTGAGGCCGGATCTGGCAAGAGCCGGTTGGTCCGGGAATTCGCGCATGAGGCCGCGGCTGGCGGCGCCCTCGTGCTCTATGGCGCCTGTGACTCGGTGGTGCGACGGCCGTACCGGCCGTTCGTGGAAGCGCTCGATCAGCTCGTGCGAAGCACTGACGAGGCGACGTTGCGAGACGCGCTCGGCCCTGAGAGCGGGGAGCTGACGCGGCTGCTGCCAGATCTGGCGCAGCGGGTCGGTGAGCTGCCGTTGCCAGTCGCAGCCGATCCCGACACTGAGCGCCATCGTTTGCACAGCGCCGTCGCCGACCTCCTCGCCGGCGTTGGCCGGAGAGCGCCGCTGGTCGTCGTCATCGAGGATGGGCACTGGGCTGACACGCCGACGCTCCTGCTCTTGCGGCAACTGGCGCGCGGCGGGTCGGACGCTCGCGCGCTCGTGGTTACGACGTTTCGCGACACCGAGGCCGAGGTCCCGGAGGCGCTGTCGGCGGCGCTCGTCGACCTGCGCCGCTCCGAAGGAGTTGTGCGGTTGCGGTTGGGAGGTCTCAGCTCCGAGGAGATCTCGGAGTTCGTCGAGCAGGCGGTCGGTGGCGACTTTGGTCCCGATCTGCCGGAGATCGCTCGGGTCTTGAGCGAGCTGACGGGAGGCAACGCGTTCCTGGTGACCGAGGTGTGGCGCACGCTCCTCGAGAGCGAGACCATGTCGGTGTCCGACGGGGGGACCGGGTTGGCGCGTGCTGTCGCGGATCTCGGCAGCCCGGAGGGCGTGCGAGAGGTCGTCAGCCAGCGGTTGGCGCGGCTGACCGCGGCTACGACGAAGCTGTTGGAGCTGGCGGCTGTCGCCGGGCAGGAATTCGAGTTGGGGGCCATTGCGGAGTCCGGGTTGACGGACGCGGAGCTGCGCGCGGCCCTCGAGCAGGCGGTCGCGCACGGGATGATCGAGGAGGTGTCCTCGCAGCGGCTCGTCTACCAGTTCACGCACGAGCTGGTGCGCCGCGCGCTCTACGATCGCCTGCCCGGGCTGCGGCGGGCCGAGCTGCACCTGCGGGTCGCGGAGGCGCTCGAGCGGGCGCACGAGGCGGGTGACAGTCGCGGCCTTGCTGAGCTCGCCCATCACTTCGGCGCGGCTGCGCCAGTCGACGGCCCGCGGCGCGCGATCGAGTACGCGGTCCTGGCGGGTCGTGCGGCGCTGAGGACGCTGGCCTTCGACGAGGCCACCGCACGCTTCGCGTCCGCGCTGGAGCTCGGCATCGATGATGCGCGCCGGCGGGCCGAGACACAGCTCGAGCTCGGCACGGCGCGGTTCCGCGCCGGCCGCTCTGACGACGCGATGGAGGCGTTCCGGGCCGCGGCGCAGATCGCCCGCGAGCTCGGGGACGCCAGCCTGCTCGCGACGGCCGCTGTCGGGTTCGAGGAGGCCTGCTGGCGTCCGGGCATCACCGACGAGGGCGCCGTCGAGCTGCTCGAAGAGGCGTCGCTCGCGATCGGTGACGGAGATTCCGAGGTTCGCGTCATGCTGCTCGCCGGGTTGGGTCGCGCGCACGCCTTCGTGGGTGACTACGCGGCGAGCGAGGTCGTGCGGGAGCGCGCGATCGCGATGGCTAGGCGGCTCGGCGATCGGCTCGGGCTCGCAACGGTGCTGATGCGCTCGTACTGGTCGCGCGGCGACGGTAGTCTCGAGCAGACGCTCGAGATGCTGTCCGAGGCTCGCGACCTGGCCGCGGCCCTCGGAGCGAGCGACCTTCAGGCCGAGGCGATGGAGTGGCGCGTGGCCGGCTTGATCGCCCTGGGCGATCTCCAGGGTGCCGAGCACGAGCTCGCCGAGGTTCACGCGATGGCGGTCCGCCTGCGCCAGCCGTTCACGCTGCACGTCGCCGAGCACTACGCCTCGACGCTGTCCCTGTGCGCCGGAAGGTTGGCCGACGCCGAGGCTTCAGCGCAGCGCTCGCACGAGTGGAGCCGTCTGCTCACAGGCCGCGGTGCCTCGGGCATCCACGGCATCCAGATGTTCGGGATCCGTCGCGAGCAGGGCCGCCTCGCCGAGCTGGCGGCCGTCACCAGAGTCTTCGCCGACAGCGAACGCTCGCGCGGTGCATGGCGACCAGGCTACGCGGCGCTGCTGGCCGAGCTCGGAATGGACGAGGAGGCCCGGCGCGAGCTTGCGCGCGTGCGCGAGGAGGGGTTCGATGAACTTCGCTCCACCCTCTGGGCGGGGTCGCTGACCTACCTGGCCGACGCATGCGCGCTGGTCGGAGACGAGGCGCTGGCCGGCATGTTGTATCCCGAGTTGGCTCCGCTGGCCGGCGGCAACATCGTGATCGGCCACGGGGTGGCCTGCCACGGCGCAGCCGACCGTTATCTCGGCCTGCTGGCTGCGACGCTCGGCGATCACGAGCGTGCAATCGACCACTTCGAGCACGCCCTCGCCATCAACCGCGAGATGGGTGCCATCACGTGGGTCGCCCACACCCTCTACGGATACGGCCGGACGCTGCGCATGCGCGGCGGCAGCGATGACAGCGTCCGAGCGTCGGTGCTGCTCTCAGACGCGGCGACACTCGCCGAGCGGATCGGTATGCCCGTGCTGTTGGCTCGCACCCGTGCGCTCGGAGCGCGCATCGACCGCGCCCGCACGCCGCCGGACGAGCTGTCCTGGCGCGAGGTCGAGATTCTGCGCCTCGTCGCCGCGGGCCGCAGCAACCAGGAGATCGGAGACGAGCTCTCCATCAGCGGCCACACCGTCGCCAACCACGTACGCAGCATCCTGCGCAAGACCGGCGCCGCGAACCGCACCGACGCGGCGGGCTACGCCTATCGCCACTCCCTGGTCGACGGGCCCGACCCGCGGTAGGATCGCCGCCATGCCCATGTACGTGATCGAACGGAGCTTCGCCGAGCAGCTCGACATGACGAGCGACGACGTGAAGCTGATCGAAGAGATCAACGCCGACGAGGGAGTCAGCTGGCTGTTCTCCTTCCTGAGCGCCGATCGACACCGCTCCTACTGCCTCTACGAGGCGCCCAGTCCCGAAGCGATCATCGCCGCCGCCAAGCGGGCGGGGATCCCGGCAGACGCAGTCACAGAAGTCAATCGCATCACCGCCGACACGTTCCGCTGACCCACGCCACCCAAGGCTTGTCCCACGAGGCGATCACCACCCGCCCTAACGTCCTCTCCCGGTGAAACAGGGCTTGTGAGGGTGTCTAGTAGGACTCCGGAGAACTAGGCGAAGACGCTCGGCGCAGCCGCGCGGCAGACTCAAAGCTCAGCCCACCGCGCAAAACGGCCTGCCCAAACTGCATTCTCCCAAAGGCCCTGTCCCAGTGAGCCGGGCCCTAGGCCCAGCCCCGGACAACAACCTCAAACAGCATTTCCATCCCCCGAAAGCGAGCAAGTCGACGGCGAGTGCTTTCGTGACTTCCCCGGCCACCGAGCGGACGATCCCAATGGCGACCAGGGAGTCGCCAGCGCGGCGAGCGGCGGAAGATCGCTCGCCCACACGATTGCGATCGCCCGGGAGTCCGGACCTCCTTTGATTCCTGACCAGCTCGCCGGGCTGGGAGACTGACCATCCTCTTGCGCGCGGATGGGCAGAGCTCGTCGCCGATGCCGATGGCTCAGATAAGAAGCCAACGGCAGCCTGAGGGCTCCGATTCAGCCAGGAGAGCCGGCTCGAGGGTTGCTCGCCGACGGGGACATCTTCTTGGGTGATGTCCGACTGTCGCTCGAGGCGGACTGCTAGGGCTGCGCGATCGCGATACCACGGTGCGAGAGTGCTCCATGCAGACGAGCGCGGTCGCGCGGACGCGGCTCTCGGGCAGCCCGCACGTCAGCTACCTCCCGCCAGCGCGTCGACCGCTGCCTGCGCGCCGGCGCCGTTGGGAAGGGAGGAAAGGAGCTGGAGAGCCTCGCCTGGCGCCAGTTCAAGCCAACGGTCCTGGCCTGGGAAGCGCAGACGGGCGACGCCGCGCGGCCCATCGATGTAGAGGCTCACGTCGTCGACGCCGACTCGTCGCAGCTCACGCCGCAGTTGCTTGCGCACCTGGGCGGCGCCCCGCACCGGCCGACGCGGTGGCATGAGACCTTCTGCGTGCTGGCTGTGTCCTGTGGCCATTAGTCCGATCTCCCTTTCGGTGTCCGTGAAGGCATCTAACGAGATCGTCGCACGCCGTTTCGTTGGAGGCGCGGCCGGGTTGAGCCGTCGAGTATCCAGCGGTTCTTGCCGTGGACCGAAAGCTCGCCGACGCCCCATGTAGCCTGCGTGTCGAGCATGGCGGTGGAGGTACAGACAGGAGATGCTGGCTATACGAACCGACCGTCGATCCACGCCCCGGCGCGGTGGCGAGGGCGACTTGAGAACCACCCGGGACGGCAAAGGACCGGCCGCGCGGTCGACCGCGTGCGGCTGGCCCTTCGGGCCTACGAACAGCGCGCGCAACGCAGAGCGGCACTTCACGCCTGGCTTCTCGCCCGCAGCGTCCCGACGAGCACAACGAGTCGGCGTCACCGCCCAGCCGCTGCGGTGACGACCCCCTGACAGCGGGCCGCGTCACACATGGACGCTCCCGCCATTCGCGATAGGCGCACGACGCCACGACTGCGCCGTTGCAAACGCCAACGATGTCCGGACGGTAGTGAGGCGACTCCTAACCTGCCCCTAGGCGACAAGCACGTCGCTGCCGAAGGCCAGGCCGACACCCGCTTACGTGCTCACGCGGCTATTCGCCGGTGACGGCGCCGGCGTGGCTGCCTATGTCCGAGAGCGGAAGTCTGGATGGCCGCGATACCGGTCCCCGAGACTGCTCATGGGTCATCCTAGGAGACTGGTGTTTTTCGGGTTGAGCCGGTCGGGCTCTGTCCGAGTCTCAAGTCATGCTTGAGGGTATGAGCCTTGGATTGACTCCGACGCAGGCGGATGTGTTCACGACGACGAGTTTCTGCGAGGGGAGGGTTGCGGCCGACTCGATCTACGGACTGTTGCACCGTGAGTGTTTTCAGCTGTTCCCTGACGAGCTATTCGCGGATCTGTTTTGCGATGTCGGGCGGCGGTGTGTGCCGCCGATGATCGTCGCGGTGGTGATGGTGTTGCAGCGGATCGAGGGGTGCTCTGATCGTGAAGCTGTCGATCGGTTTACGTATGACGCGAGGTGGAAGTACGCGGCCGGCGGTTTGGGGTTTGACTATCCAGGGTTCGCGCACACGGTGCTGGTCGACATGCGCGCCCGGCTTGCCGCCTCCGAGCGTCCGGACCGGATTTTCGAGGTCGTGCTGGAGATGGGCCGGCGGGCTGGGCTGGTCGGCCGCCGGCGGGTGCTGGACTCCACCGCGCTCTATGACGCGGTCGCGACGATGGACACGGTCACGTTGATCCGCTCGGCGATCCGCGGGGTGCTCGCCGCGTGCGACTCTGAGCTGGAGGCCGAGTTGCGGGGCGTGCTGGCGCGCGATGACGATTACGCGAGCGCGGGAAAGCCGGTCTGTGATTACGAGGACCCCCGAGCGCGGGAGGTGTTGATCGACGCGCTCGCCAAGGACGCCCACGCGATCCTCGGCGCGTTGGACGGCCGAGAGGTCCCGAGCGCTGTTGAGCAGGCCGCCGCAGTGCTCGCGGTGGTTGTCGGGCAGGACCTCGACGCGGACGCGGATGGCGTGTTCCGGATCGCGAGAAAGGTCGCGAAGGATCGGATGATCTCGACGGTCGACCCGGATGCCCGGCATGGCCGCAAGACCAGTTCTCGCGGGTTTGACGGCTATAAGGGGCATGTTGCGCTGGACCCGGGCAGCGAGTTCATCACCGCCGCGACGGTCACCGCCGGGAACGCAGGAGAGGGCCAGGAGGTCACCGGGCTGCTCGCCGAGGACCTCGCAGAAGCCGACGACCCAGCCGGCGAGGACGAGCCGGCCGCGTCGGGAACGGCAACCGAGCCGCTGTCGGTCTACGGCGATTCTGCGTACGGCACCGGGAGCGTCCTGGACACGCTTGAGAACGTCGGCGCGAACATCCTGTGCAAGGTCAAGGCGCCGGTCGCGCCTGCCGGAAGGTTCACCAAAGACGACTTCCGGATCGACATGGAGCTCGGCACGGTCGTGTGCCCCGCGGGGCGGACCGCCTGGCTGCGCGAGGTCAAGGGCGGGCAGGTCGCCCGCTTCGGCAGCGCCTGCCAGTCATGCCCGCTGTTTGCGCAGTGCACCACCGGATCGACCGGCCGGACGATCGGCCTGGGCCCGCACGAGCAGCACATCGCTCGCGGACGCGAACGCCAAACCGATCCGGTGTGGCAGGCCGACTACACAGCGACCCGCCCGAAGATCGAGCGGAAGATCGGTCATCTGATGCGACGCCGACACGGCGGACGCCGTGCCCGTGTCCGCGGTCGCACAAAGGTGAACGCCGACTTCAATCTCCTCGCAGCCGCAGTCAACCTCGCACGCCTCGCAACCCTCGGTGTCACCAGCCACAACGGGCAGATCGCCGCGACCGCCTGAGACGCTCACCGGCCCGAAAAGCCGGGTCCAAAACGACACTCACCGTGCCACACCGCGACGAACGCAAGCCGCCACCGGGCGCGGCACGGCGCCGACCATCAGCCGTTGCGTCGCAGCCACCCCACGACCCGCCGTCCCAGAACGGCTCGATCCGCCCGAAACGGCCGATTCACACCAGCCTCCTAGGTGGTGCCTCGACCGCCGCCGGGAGAGGGCCAAGACTGCTTGCCCGGTGCAGGGCCTAGAGCAGACCAGCCCGTCCCGGCGGTCGGTGAGGTGCCGCAAGCGGCAACAGGACGTAGCCCCGGTTGAGGGCCTTATCCATGAGCGCCCGCAACGGTACCTCCTGGTCGGGGCGCTGTGAAGTCCTGACCGATAAGGAGTTACCGATGGGAAGTTACGCCGGGGTTGACTGGGCGGCGGACAAGCACGACGTGCGGGTGGCCGACGAGACGGGCCAAGAGTTGCTGGCGGCCACGTTCGCGCATGACGAGGCTGGGTTGCGGTCGTTGTGCCGCCAGCTGGTGCGGTTGAAGGTGGAGCTGGTCGCGATCGAGCGGCCGGATGGGCTGTTGGTGGAGCGGCTGTTGGACGCGGGGCTGCGGGTGCTGGCGCTGCACCCCAACCAGGTCGCGGCGACGCGGGCGCGGTTTCGCGTGTCGGGCGGTAAGTCCGACCGGTTCGACGCGTTCGTGTTGTCCGAGCTGGCGCGCACCGACAGCCATCGCTTCCGGGTGCTTGAGCCCGACGCCGATGAGACCAAGGCACTCCGAGCGCTGACCCGCGCGCGCGAGGACCTGGTGAGGACCAAGGTGGCAACGGGCAACCAGCTGCGCTCAGAGCTCGAGCGCTTCTGGCCCGGCCCGATTGGCCTGTTCTGCGATCTGGACAGCCCGATCTCGCTCGCGTTCCTGGAGAGCTACCCGAGCCCGGCCGACGCGCGGTCGCTGGGCGAGAAGCGCCTTGCGGCGTTCCTTGCCCGCCAGCGTTACAGCGGGCGTCAGCAGCCCGCGCAGCTGTTGGCCAAGCTCCGGCGCGCGCCGCAGGGCAGGGTCGGCGAGATAGAGCTTGGAGCCCGCCGGCAGCTGGTGCTTTGTCTGGTTCAGACGCTCAAGATGCTCGGGGCGCAGATCGACACGCTCGAGCGGCAGATCGCGACCTCGATCCGTACCCATCCCGACGGCGAGATCTTCACCTCGCTGTTCAAGGACCCGGGCAGTTTCATCACCGCCGCCGAGATGCTGGCCGAGATGGGCGACTGCCGCACGCGCTACCCCGCCCGCGACGCGCTCGCCGGCGACGCCGGCCAGGCCGCGGTCGCGATCGAATCCGGCAAACGCAAGGCAGCCTGCTTCCGCTGGGGGTGCAACAAACGCCTGCGCTCCTCGTTTTGCAGGCTGGCCGACAGCACCCGCCACTGGCACCCGTGGGCGCAAGACCTCTACGCCCAAGCCCGCGCCCGCGGCCACGACCACCCCCGCGCGCTACGCACCCTCGGCCGCGCCTGGTGTCGCATCGTGTGGCGCTGCTGGCAAGACGGTGTCCCGTATGACCCCGCCCGCCACCGCGCCCTGCAACGCCATGTCACTGTCACCATCCCCACGCCGTCGGGCCCCATGCCCGACACAGCCGCCACCCAGCGGATGCTCGGCGAAGTCGTCACCCAAAGGGCGGCCCGCAGGGCCGAGCGCGCAGCGCTTGATGACAAGCCGACATCCGCTATCGCACACGAAGGTTGACACAGGACGTCTGCTGCCTCGTGGAAGGGGTAGTCTCAGAAACGCGCAACTAAAGGGTTGCGCTACTGTGTTGTTCGTGCCCACGTTGATCTTCGTTCACGGGGCCTGCGTTCGCGACGCAGCCTGGTGGTGGAACTCGATGGAGAAGCCACTCGCCGACCGCGGCGTCGCCACCGTCTCGGTGCCGCTGCCCAGCTGCGGGGAGACCGGGGACGAGCTTGGCGACCTCTACGCTGACGTCGACGCGTGCGCCAGCCGGTCTCGTCGACATGCACCGCGTCCTGGTCAAGCACCCAGTCCTGCAGCTGGCAATGTGGGCCAGCCAATGCGTCTGAGGCGCGCTGGCAGATCGCGTCGACCGCGCCGGTCGACAGCGTCACGCCGAACAGATCTGAAGCCAGCTCGCAGATCCCGCGGCGGGAGATCCGATGCCGGGCGGTCAACGTCACCACCGCCGCTTGCAATCTCAACCCGAACGGAGAGGAGACGAGCAGCTCAGGCAACCGGGCGCTGGTCCGTGCGCGACAGTGCCGGCAGCGCAGCTGATGGGTGCGATGCTCGATCCAGGTCACGCTGATCGGCGGCAGCTCGCAGAACTGGTGGCGGCCGAACCGCCCGCCCGGACGGCGCTGCTCATCATCAAACGGGCGCCCGCATCCGCCACACGCATCTGGGTAGCGATCGACGATCTCATCCACCTGGTCCTCCGGCTTGAGATTGCGACCCGCACCCTGGTGCCCGGGCTGCCCGCCAGCTTCGCGACGCTCGCGCTCCCAGCGCATCAGCTCTTTGGCTTTCGCACGCGCATCTGCCCGCCGCTGCGCGCGCGTCTTGGGCGGATCGGTCGACGGCGGCTTGGAACTCGTCCGCGAGTCCTGCCGGGCCTGCGCCTCCAGTCGCTCTAACCGCTGATCGAGCTGCTGCACCCGGGAGGCGAGATCAACAATGAACTGCACACACGCCTCACGCCCCGAGTCATAGATCGCCTCCGCCTCGGCGCGGTCCATGACTGCAAGATTCGCTGCACCAACAAGGAATCCCTGCCCAAGGCCCCGACGACTGAACCGCTTACTCCGGTAGCGTCGTTTGCAGGGGTTGTTGTGGACTGCGAGCACGGTCTGCTTAAGCATGGACCCGGGATCGACGCGCCGACCAGCGCGGATGGTCGTCTCGCGAGCCTGGGGAGACCGAGAACAGGACGCCCACGTTTTGTGACGATGCGGTGGTCGGCTCGTCGACTGGCGGTGTGACTGCGGTCCGGGCGGGGACGGGTGCGTTGGGCTACTCGGTTTGGGTTGCCGGCGGGCGGCGGTTATACTGCCCGGTGTTATTCGGGCCTAGTGGACGCGGATCCTGGTGGACGCGGACAGCTGGTCACGGCTGGTTGACACCGGGGGTAAGCGGCTCGCCACGGCTCGAGCAGTACGACCGTTTCGGGAAGGAACGGGAGAGTCACCGTTGAGCCGTTCAGATTGTCTTGGTAGGTTCGCCGGTCGTTTTGCCCGGCGTGCCGGCGCCCGGATGCTGGCGGGGTGTTTGGTGGTTTGGTCGGCGCTTGCGGCGCTTGCCCTGGTCGCGTCGCCGGTCGGCGCGGCGGTGACGGCCTGCCCCGCCCCGGTGTTTGGCGCCGGCATGGCGACGGTGACTTGTTCTTACACGGGGGATGTGCAGACGTTTGTGGTGCCGTCCGGGGTGACGTCGGTGACGGTTGATGCTTCGGGCGCCCAGGGCGGCACGGGGAATGGCTTTGCGGGCGGCGAGGGCGCCCGGCTGGTGTCGAGCTTCACGGTCACGCCGGGGGAGACGCTGAACGTGCTGGTCGGCGGTCGGGGATCCAGCGTTCATCGGTTCGGGGCCGGCGGCGGCGGCGGCTCGTTCCTGTATCGCATGGCGGATGCGGCCGGGCTGCTGATCGCCGCGGCGGGTGGCGGCGGCACCTCAGGGTTTGAAGCTGGCATCGCCGGCAGCGCGACCACCACGGCCGCCGCCGGCGAAGGGGGGCCCGGGGGGCCGGCCGGCACCGGCGGGGGCGGCGGCGGCGCGGGCAGCGGGCTGACGTGCACGGGGGCGGGCGGCGGCGGGCTGCTCAGCAACGGCTTCGACGACACGTGCGGCCCGGTCGGCGGCAAGGCGCTCGCCAACGGCGGCGCCGGCGGCTCCGGCGGCGGCGCCGGCGGCGGCGGCAACGGTGGCTTCGGCGGCGGCGGCGGCGGCGCCTGGGACGGCGTCGGTGTGGAGGGTGGTGGTGGCGGCGGCGGCTACAACGGCGGCGGCGGCGGGGCCGGATTTGAGGGCGGCGCTGGTGCCGGTGGTGGCGGCGGCTCCTACAGCGGGACGACCCCGACCACCAGCCAGAGCGGCGTGCGCACCGGCAACGGCGTCGTAGTGATCACCTACGTGGTGGCGGCGCCGACGGCTGCGATCACGACGCCCGCGAACGGCGCGACGTACCCCGTCGGGCAGGTCGTGCATTCGAGCTTTAACTGCAGCGACGGGGCGGGTGGGCCGGGGATCAGCTCGTGCCTGGATCAGAACGGGCAGCCGTCCGGGTCGGCGATCGATACCTCGACCACGGGCTCGCACACGTACACGGTCACCGCGACCTCAACCGACGGGCAGACCGGGACCGCGAGCGTCACCTACCACGTGGCGGCGGTGCCGACGGCTGCGATCACGACGCCCGCGAACGGCGCGACGTACGCCGTCGGGCAGGTCGTGCATTCGAGCTTTAGCTGCAGCGACGTGGCGGGGCCGGGGATCAGCTCGTGCCTGGATCAGAACGGGCAGCCGTCCGGGTCGGCGATCGATACCTCGACCACGGGCTCGCACACGTACACGGTGACCGCGACCTCGAGCGATGCGCAGACCGGTCAGGCGAGCATCAGCTACACGGTCGCGGCGCCACCGTCGGTGACGATCGCAACGCCCGCAAACGGCGCCCGCTACACCAACGGCCAGAACGTCCGGGCGAGCTTTAGCTGCAAGGAGGGTGGCAGCGGACCGGGCATCGCAACGTGCACCGGCACGATCGCGAACGGGCAGCCGATCGACACCTCGACCCCCGGTGCGCACACGTTTACAGTGATGGCGACGAGCGTCGATCGTCAGGTGACGGCCAAAACCGCTACCTACACGGTCGCGCTGCCGCCGAACAAGCTCACCAGCGTCAAGCGCAGACCGCACCGGGACGGGACCTTCATCGTCACCGCGAGGGTTCCCGGTCCCGGCGCGGTAGACGTGCTGGTCACTGCGTGGAAAGACAACCTCGCGGGTGCCGCGCGGCTGCTTCAGCCGGCGAAGGGCCGGTTCGTGTTCGCCCGCGCGCACGCGACCGCAACCCACGCGCGCACGCTTACGATCGTGGTCACGCCCAACGCGCTCGGCCGCCGCCTCGTCGCCCACCACCGCTACCGAGTCACGCTGCGCCTATGGATCAGCTTCACCCCCACCCACGGGCGCCAGCGCGACATCGGCTACTACGGACTCCACCTACCGTAAACGCCACCGGGCAGCGTGCAGCCGCTCGCGCTCTGATCGAAAACGAGCGGCGGCCGTCGCTTCGAACGTCTCCACGGGGACGTGCCAACACTCGCTTGCGAGTTTCGATCAGTGACGACACTCGACCGGGCGATCGCAGTGCGACGATCGGGACCAGGTACTCGGGTCGACTACGTGGCCGGTCGCGGCGCGAAGCAGCAGCCGGGCCGCCGTGACCGGTGTAGGCGTGATCCACTAGCGCGCGCACGCGGATGGCGGACGACTCCTTTTGCCTTCGGACGAACTCGGAGCTCACGATCGGATTGGCGACGATCCGGAAGTCCGGACGGCTGCCGCTCGATTTGCTTTGGGCTCACAGGGGCAGGCAGGCGTCGCCGATACTGCCGCCAGCGTCGATCTGGACGAAGTCGAGTTCCCCCCGCGCCACGCGATCCCGATCCTCGGAGCGATCCTAATCGCAGGATGACTCGCGGCGAGCGCAACCGAACTCGCAAACGCCAGCAACCCTACGGTTAGCCCGATCCTCGCGAGGTTGGCAAAGGTCAGCCAGCGCCGTAGCCTTGAAAACACAGCTTCCTCCTTGATCTGCAATCCCCAAATCACGGCCAATCCCAGGCGCTGATCACCGGTCGTGCAGAACAGCCACATATAGGCGGGGCGTGCCCAGGGCCGGCTTACAAAAGCTCGTTGACCGAGGCGTGTAAGAGCCGGTCTCGGCGACCAAGAAAGCCCCGACGCGGTCCATAGAGAACGAGCTCGATCCTGCCCGCTAACAATTCAGCCCCGTCGGGATACGCGATCTGCAGCGAGTCGAGGTCGTAGTAGTTGACTGTACGCGCGGCTACCCGCGCGCGCTCGAGTGGTCCCGACGGTCCCACTGCTCCCGTCACGGGTGAGCGCAAGGTGAGCATCTCGGCGTCGCCGCCCCAGTGCTCGAGCACGACCTCAGGGCTTTGTTCGCCGACTGGACTCCCTGCGACGACTGACCCCGACCGCGGCTCGGTCACCTTCACGCGGTACTGGTCGGCTGATGCGGAGCACTGCCCCCGGCCGGCGCGAACGGTCGCGGCTTGAGAGAGCCGCCCACACGTCACGGCCGCGAGCGCGACGACCACACGGTCCTGCTGGGCTCTCGCCGACATCTCGGGCACGATATATGGCCGCTCGCTGAAAGCTCCTGAGCTGAGACGCCTACACGGCGAAGCCGAGCTGCAGACGGTCCGCTGGTCGATCGGCATCTGCCATTGCGGCCTCCGTGCGATGGGGATCGAAGGGAGGAGCAGGCTCGTCGCACATCGGCCGAGCCGACGCTCCCGCGGGACGGAGGAGGCATCCTTGGGGGGCCATGCGCGCTGCTGCTCCGTCGCCCGCAGGGCGTGAGCACGACAGTTCTGTATCGGCTGCCGGCTGATCAGAACGGGCAGGGTGCGCGGGAACGAGGCGCATGAGACGCGCATTCGTGCTCGCGGAGGTTTGACCGGCTACGACTGAACGATTGACGCCCGGAGAGGGGGCTCTCCCACAGTCCCCAGTCCCCTCTCTCGAAGCCGACCGGCATTCCGCTGATCGTCATCTGCCATTGTGCCCTGGCTCGGCGGGTAGTCGCACCGTGACGCGGAGGCCCCCAGCGGCCCGGGAGGTGAGGGTGAGGGTTCCGTCGTGTGCTTGGGTGATGCTTTTGACGATCGCCAGGCCGAGGCCGACACCGCCGTGGTCGGTGCGTATGCGTTCGGTCCCTCGCTGAAACGGCTCGGCAAGCGTGGCAACCAGCTGCGGGGTGAGCTTTTCGCCAGTGTTCTCGACAGTCAGGACCACACTGTTGGGGTGAACGCTGGTCGTAACCCACAGGGTGCCCTGTTCAGGCACATTGTGGACGATCGCGTTGTGCACCAGGTTCGTGGTCATCTGCAGCAGGAGCGCGCGCGAGCCGATCGTGGGAGTCATATCGCCGGACGTCTCGATGGTGAGGCCCCGTTTTTCTGCGAGGGGGAGGAGCGTTTCAGTGGCTTCTTCCGCTATGAGGGACAGGTCAACGTGTTCTCGGGTAAAGGACCGCTGGTCGGCGCGGCTGAGCAGCAGCAATGCTTCAGTGAGGTCGACCGCTCGTGCGTTGACGGCGCGGAGGCGGTCGTCGAGCTCGTCGCGGTCGCGGTTGGGATCGTTGCGTGCGACGTCGAGAAGTGTCTGCGTGATCGCCAGCGGGGTGCGCAGTTCGTGGGAGGCGTTGGCTGCGAATCTCTGCTGCTCGGCGACGTGCGCTTCGAGCCGCGCGAGCATGGCATCGAAGCTGTCGGCGAGTTCGCGGAACTCATCGCTGCGGCCTTCCAACTCGATCCGGTGCGAGAGCGAGCCGGTCGCGGCCATGCGTGTGGCGTCGGTGATGCGAGTCAGGGGGGCGAGCATCCGGCCGGCGAGAAGCCACCCTCCCAGGAGACCGAACGCCAGCAGGAACGCAAACACCGCGGCTGCTTTCGGAGCGAACACGTGCAGGAGGTTGGACCGGATGGGAAAAACGCCATGAATGGGGGTGCTTCCGGTGCTTCCGGGGACGATGAGCGCTTGGTCTGGGACGTAACGCAGGAGGAACACCCACACGGCGGCGAGCAGCAAGGCGCCGGCGAGCATGAGGAACCCGGCGTAGCTGAGGGTGAGTTTGAGGCGAACGCTCAAACCGGGGGCTCTATCCACGGTCTCCTCCTTCATGCCCGGTGTCTGGCTGGGTGCTGATGCGGTATCCGACGCCGGCGACAGTGGCGATGATCGGGGGTTCGCCGAGACGTTTGCGCAGTGCCGAGACGGTTATGCGTACAGCGTTGGTGAATGGGTCGGCGTTCTTATCCCACGCCCGTTCCAGTAGCTCTTCGGCGCTGACAACACCGCCTTCGGCAGCGACGAGAACTTCGAGCACCGCGAACTGCTTGCGGGTGAGTGCGACGTAGCGGCCGTCGCGGTGGACCTCGCGGCGGAACGGATCCAGCCGCAGGCCTACGATCTCTCGCACGGGCGGCCTGTTGTGGGCGCGCCTGCGGTCCAGCGCTCTGAGACGGAGCACGAGCTCCTGGAGTTCGAACGGCTTGGTGAGGTAGTCGTCGGCGCCGAGTCCGAACCCGGAGGCCTTGTCGTCGAGCCGGTCGGCAGCGGTGAGCATGAGGATCGGCATGCCGCTGCCGGAAGCGACGATGCGTCTGGCGATCTCGTCGCCTGGGGGGCCCGGGATGTCGCGGTCGAGCACGGCGATGTCGTAGGCGTTGACGCTCAGCAGCTCGAGAGCGGTGTTGCCGTCACGGGCGATGTCGGCCGCGATCGCTTCCAGGCGTAGGCCGTCGCGGATGGCTTCTGCCATGTAGGGCTCGTCCTCGACGATCAGCACGCGCATGCCCTTGGATGCTGCCAGCCCGAACATATCGTCGGCATATCGAAAAACGCATACGTCCTGGCAACACCACGCTGCCTGAAATGGAGGCGTGACCTACAGCGAGCCGGCACGAACAGCAGTCCGCCGTACCCGGCCGACCGTGTACTGGCGGCGTCGCTGCCGCGTGCTGCTTGGCGCGGTACTCGCGCTCCTTCTCGCATGCACAGCGTTCGCGGCAGCCCGCCATCCGCTCAACGACAAGGGCCGCACCTACCTGTCGCCGGGGAGGTGGCCGCAACGGGGACAGGCGGCGTGGGTGCTCGGCAACGGCCGGCTGTCGGCCAGCTCGAACGAGCAGCCGGTCGCGATCGCCAGCCTGGCAAAGGTGATGACCGCCTACCTGACCCTCGAGCGTTACCCGCTGAGCGGCGCCCAGGACGGGTTCACGATCACCGTGTCTGCTGCCGAGGCGCAGGCAGTGGCCCAGGACGCAAAGCAGGGCCAGTCGGTCGTGGCGGTGCAGGCCGGCGAGCAGCTGACCGAGCGCCAGCTGCTCGAGGCGCTGCTGATCCCGTCGGGCAACAACATCGCCCAGATGCTCGCCACCCGGGTGGCGGGCAGCCAGACCCGCTTTATCGCCGAGATGAACGCCGAGGCTCGCTCGCTCGGGATGGACCACACGATCTATACCGATCCCAGTGGGTTTGATGCGAGCACGGTCTCCACCGCCGCCGACCAGCTGCGCGTCTTCCAGGAGGCGATGCGGTTCCCAGTCTTCTGCCAGATCGTCTCGATGGCCAGCGTCACGCTGCCGGTCGCCGGCACGCTCAGCAACTACAACCCCCTGATCGCCGAGGGGTACGCCGGCAAGACCGGGTCAGACTCCGCGGCGCGCGGGTGCCTGACCTTCTTCACCCACGTGACGGTCGGCGGGCGGCGCATCACCGCGGTCGGCGTCGTGCTGGGACAGGGGCAGGGCAGCGACACCTCGGAGCTGATCGCCGCCGCGGGGCAGGCCGCTCAACAGCTGGTCGACTCCATCGCCCAGGCGAACCGCGCGCGCACGATCGCCGCGCCTCGTGCGGCTGGTGGCCGACGACGAGACTCTGGCAGCCATGCCCACCCGGATCTACATGCTCCCGGTCGCCGCTCGGCACCGAACTGATGTCAACGCAATCACTACGCCCGGGGAGAAACGATTTCAGTCGACCCTGACACGGCGCCGCGGCGCCTGCCCGTGACGTCCCGTATTGCGTCTCTTCGCGGGCGTTTGCGGGCGGGTCTTACGGGATCGCCTTCCGGTGTTCGGGCGCTGAATCACCATGCCCGCGGTCGCTGCAGACTCGACGGCCGGCGCTGTTACTCGAGCCGGGCGGTGAGCTTCTTCGGCGCGAGGACCCGGTAGCTCTCGGTCACGAGCTCACGGATCTCCTCCCAGTCCATGTGGTCGGCGAGCTGCACGCCGATGCGATCGCGGCCGACTCGCGAGGCGAAGAACTGGTGGCGGGCTCGACGGCGGCCGCGCGTGATGGCCTCCCGCTCGCCGACCGTGAGATCCGCCTACGTAGAAATTCTCGAGCGCGAATCTCACATCGGGTCGAGCCTCGGCGTCTCATCCTCGAGTCGCACGAAAGGGTGCGGCCGGTACACACCGTCGAAAGGACATAGCCATGTCGGCAGAGGACAACAAGGCCATCGTTGGCCGCTGGTTCACCGAGTTCTGGGGCCGGGACTACAACTCGGATGTCATCGACGAGCTCGCGGCGCCCGACATCCGCTTCGAGTACTCCCTGCATGCCCCGCTGCGCGGTCGCGACGCCGTTCGTGAGTTCGCGACCAAGTTCCGCGCTGCGTTCCCTGATCTCGCGTTCGATGGCACCGCGGACCTGATCGCCGAGGGCGACTACGTCGTCGGGCAGTGGATCGGCGGCGGGACGCACGCCGGCGACCCGATGACCGATCTGCCGCTCGGGGGGCTTCCGGAGGCCAACACCGGCAAGACGATGCGGTTCACCGGCACCACGGTTCTCAAGGTCGAAGACGGCCTGATCACCGAGGAAGTCGGCTTGGACGACGGTGTGTCGGTCCTGGAGCAGCTGGGCCTGATCGCTAAGAGCTGACCGCAGACCCCGCTCACAGTCAGAACGAGGGCCACGCCGGGCCAGACGCCGGCGTGGCCGCAACGCCGTGAGTATGAGCCGCCGCATGCCTTCAGGCCCGCGAGCTGGGCACCTGCCGCCACGCGAAAACCTGCCTTGGCGTTCCGACAGGCATCCGCGATCGGAGAGCGCTCCCCTCTACCTCTTGCGGGAACCAGAAGTGCTGCCCGTCGCGTGGGTGATCGCGATCCTTGCGATCTCGGTGACCTGGATCGCGTTGGGATCAGAACTCGCGGTCAATACGATGTTCCCATGCCCAAGATGACGGAGTCGGAGTGGAGGGAGTTTTTGTCTGCCGGCACGCGGACGGGCAAGGTCGCGACGACCCGCCGTGATGGTCGCCCGCATGTGATGCCGATCTGGTTCGTGCTCGATGGCCAGGACCTCGTGTTCATGACCGGGGCCAAGACAGTCAAAGGTCGCTCGTTGGAGCGGACGGGATGGGCCAGTCTTTGTGTCGACGACCAGCGCCCGCCGTACTCCTTCGTCACCGTTAGCGGATCGGCGACGATCAGCGTCGACCTCCAGGAGATGTTGCCGTTCTCGATCAGGATCGGTGCTCGCTATATGGGTGAGGACCTGGCTGAGCAGTTCGGGCGGCGTAACGCCGTCGACGGCGAGCTGCTCGTGCGCCTGCGCGCCGAGGACGTCATCGCCATCCGCAACGTCGCCGACTAACCGCACCCGCGAGTCGCATCGATTGGTGAGGAGCGGGCCTTGCGTCATCGCATACACGGTCGTACGGGACTTCAGCACGGCGGGAATGGCGCAAGAGGAGCGGGTAGGGGGCGGGCGACAGCTCCACCTCACGATCCCCTGCGCCGGGTCGTTCTATACCGCCCTCGGGCCTGCTCCAGGTTCGACTGGTGGGGGCCGGAGAGCCAGTCCGCATCCGGCCCCAGACGCGCATCGACCGGTTCCTCTCCTCGCCGCAGCGCGTCGATGTAGGCATGATCGGCGGCGAGGCGCGCCGCCACCTCGGGACCCTCGGCAACGGCGCCGTGGCCGGGGACCACGACATCGACGTGCCTGGCGGCCTCTTCCAGCAGGTCGAGTGCCGTCTCATAGGCGCCCACCTGGTCGGGGCGGCGAGGGTCGAGGAGCGGGATCAAGACGTCGGAGAGCATGTCGCCGGCGAGCAGGACGCCACGGTCCGCGAGGAGGACCGCGGCGTGGCCGACTGCGTGCGCCCCATGTTCGATGATGTCGCCCGGCACGGGTCCGCCGTCCGCGGGCAGCGGGGTGACGAGCCCGAACAGCTCGAGAGGGATGCCCGACGCGCTCTCGGCCGCCATCCTCTGCCCCCGCTCTCGGCCTTCACTGGCAGCGTGGGCGGCGGCGGCGGTGGCGTAGCGCGGCACGTCGCCGAACCGAGCATGCCAGAGCAAATGGTCCCAGTGGGGATGGGTGGAGAACCCGGCGACCACCGGAATGCCGAGCCGGTCCAGGTCATCGGCGAGCTGGTTCAGATCGGAACCATCGATGCCGGGATCGACCAGGATCAACCCGTCCTCCGCGCGCACCGCGATGGCATTGCTCCAGACCCACCCACTCTGCCGGACCCAGACGCCGTCGGCCACCTGAGTCAGCATCGGTTCACTCTGGCAGGTCACACCCCCCGGCGCAAAGAGGAGAGCCCGCTCGCACTCGTTGCGCGTCATCGTCGCCGCCCGCCGGACCTCGTCGCGGGCCTCCTCGATGCGGCCGAGCTGCAGCAGGCGCCCCGGCAGGAGTGCTCGTCATCGAACAAGAGCGCGGCTGTTGATGCACTTCCGGATATGCGGGATGCAGCAGCCTGATCGCCCGGCAGCAGTTGGGGTGAGAGTTCTCCGTCTTCAGGCGGGATATAGAAAGGATCGCCCATCCGCATCACGACGCCGCGGCCGTAGTCCATTCGCGGCGTCTCTTGAGGTCGATCGCGACCGCTGCGTGGCCTCGCCTAAGCTAAGGAGTCTGCTCGAGCAGATCGAGGATAACCACGGGGATTGGACGCCGCGTGGTTTTGACCGTCGCCGCGACCGACGGTGTCCTCGCTGCGATCTCGGCGATGAGTCGCCGGCGCTCGTCCGGCGGCGCGACGCGGGCACGCACTCTCCAGGTGTCGGCGCCGATCTCGGCAGTGGTCGTGGGATGCGCCAAGAGGTTGTGGTACCAACCGGGGTGTCTGGGAGCTCCGTAGTTCGAGGCGAGCACGGCGACTGCGCCGTTCCCGATGCGCCAGTACGCGAGTGGTGTTACGCGTTCCGCGCCTGATTTCGCGCCGACGTGGTGCAGCAACAACAGGGACAGGCCGCCGAGGCGCCCGGCGACAGTGCCGCCTCGCGCGCGGAACTCCGCGATGACCTCTTGGTCGTAGGCGCTCATTGGCGGGCACGTTCCTCAATCGACAGGCTCGGCTTCGGTGATACTCGATCGCACCGGTTCGCTCGGGGGACTGTCCTGAACCGCTGCCGCGCGCAAGCTCGTCAGCGATCCACGTTACAACGTCGCCGCTCGACCACGCTCGCGCCGTGATCCGAACCAGATGCGTCGCCGAGCACCGATGCTAACCCTCCAATTCGCCACGAACGCCCAAGTGGCTCCGTGCTGGCCGCCGGCGACGGCGAGTTCCCTGCAGCCCGCACAAACCAAGGCGCTGATCGCCAAGAAAGAGCATTCTTTCGGCGGGCGAAAGCAGGCCGCAGTGCGCTGCTGGCCTGCTCAGGGCCGGCCGCCCACACCCCTGGTCGGGATCGCACAACCGCCGGCCAGGGCGGGTGTGCAGTTCAGGATTGTCCTCCAGCCATCGCGAGGGTCAGGACGTTCATGTTGCCGGTCGCCCACTGGAGGGTGAAGGTCAATCCGGAGATCCGCCAGCCGCCCGGGGTCCGCTTGAGCTGGTAGACGTGCCGACCGCCGACGGTCCAGATGGGGCCACCCGACGCGTTGGCAAGCACGTGCGTGCCCTGCATGTTGGCAGTGCAGGTCGCCTCATCGCCGTCGAGGCTGATCACGTGATTGGTGATCTGGTGGTGGACTGCGTCCATCGCCTGCAGCGTTTGGCGCCATCCCTCGACGAACTGCGCGACGGGAGCGGTGTATGGCTCGCCGCCAGTGAGTGATGTGCGGTCGTGGTAGACCGTCTCGGTAAACAGCTGCCCCATCGCATCCCAGTCCTTGGCGTCGATCGCGAGCGAGAGGCGTCCGATCAGCTCGATGATCGCGAGGCGGTCCTCTAGCTCGGTGACGGTCGAATCTGACGTTGTCGTCGTCATGTTTGCTCCCTTTGTGGCCGATGTGTGAAGTTGGTCTATCTCTGCGAAGCGACGAGATCCACCGCCAGATGGCGAACCGCTGATCCAGTCGGGAAGGCATCTTCGTCCACAGCACGTGTGCAGCATTCCGATCGGTTAGGCGATTACGCATCACCTGATCCAAGTGATTCGTGCAGCCGGCGCCCCCAAAGACGACCAGCGACCCGCCAGCAACATCCAGGGCGCCGCGGCCGCAGCGAGCGCACCCGTGCCAGCGAGGCCGGCAGACCGCGCCCTCGCTTCGGACGAGCAGCATCAGAGGCGGCGGGCCGGCGGCTGATGGCTCGTCCCCACGGAGTGGAAGTACCGCGCGCGCCACAGAGCAGGTCTCGACGCATGCGGGCCGGATCAACACCTGCTCGTCGCCACGAGCAGGGGAGCCGACGACTGGGCCCCGGTCGACCCGCCCGGCGACTGGCATTAGCTGCGCCCGCGACCGCTAAGCAAGCGCCCGCACGCAAGAAAGGGAAGGCCGCGCGGCGATCACCTGCCTTCCCCCAATGATCGAGAGGCGACAGGATCACACGTGGCGACAAGGAAGGGCGTTCCGCGTCGCCGGCGCGCGCCGGGCTCACTGTGGCGGCTTGACGCCTTAAGGGATCAGGCCGGCACGGTGGCCGCTTTCCACCGCGATCGGCGACGCGGTCGACGGCGAGCAGTCGACCGCGATCGTCGTGAAGGACTCGTGCCGCTGCTCTCCCGCGACCTCCGGTGTGCCTGCACCACCTGGCGCTGGGACGCTGGGTGTCTACGGTTGTGCGGTGCGGACGGGCGTCCTCGGGCAGCTCCCGCGCCGGTGGCACCGGGCGGTCGCCCTCGCGTCGTATGACTCGAGTGCTGTGCAGGCCTCGGAGGCTGCGGGGTCGGGGGCGATTGAGTGCAGGCGACCGTCAGCTAAGCGCCCAGCCGGCGCAGTAATCGGCGCGCGGCCCGTTCACCGGTTTCCACTGCCCCGTCCAAGAACCCGATGTTGTTGATCGAGGTGTGCTCCCCGGCGAATAGGAAGCGACCTTCGCTCGCGCCTGCCAGCTGGCCGTACGTGTTGGCCTGACCCACGCGGTAGTAGGAATAGGCGCCCCGCACCCAGGGGTCCAGCGCCCAGTGGTCCTCGTACGCTCGGCCCGTGTAGGCGGCACTCGTGCCCGGGAACACATTCTCGAGTTCGTTCAGCGCCCAGGTGACGTCGCGCGTCGGGGCCCTCGCGTGCGCCTTCCCTGTGATGCCGGTGCGACCGACCCGCCCGCCCGGGAACGCTAGGTAAAGCGCCGGGCTGGCGTCGGGTCCGAGCTGGACGACGTCGTCCCAGGCGGAGGCCAGACGCTGCCATTCTCCGTAGGTCGCGCCGCTGTAGCCGAGGGCGGGCCACGTCTTGTGGCTCAGCTCGAGATGGATCTTCGCGTTCGTGCCCATGCCCATCGTTCGGATCACGTGACGCTTGGTCCGCGAGAGTCCGGAATGTTTCAGCTCGACGTCGCGCAACGTGCTGAACGGCAGCGCCAGCACGACCAGGTCGGCCGTCCCCTCTACGCTCTTGCCGGAGACGTCGAACACCAACCGGATCGCACGGTCTTCTCGCTCCCGGATCGCCACGAGCACGTGGTCATGCCGGACCGTCTCGGGCGCAAGCTGGTCGATCATCCGGGAGACCAACTGGTCGTTGCCACCCACGATGTGGAAGCGCTCGTCGTCGCCGGGGAGCGGCTGCAGCGACGAGCGCGGGTTACCGATCAGAAGATAGATCAGGTCCTGCGCCGACTGGTCGCCCGGATCGCCGCCGTTCTCCGTAACCGTGTTGGCCATCATCAGCTTGCCGAAGCGGCTCCCCGCGCCGATCTCCGTGCTATCCAGCCACTCCGGCACCGACATCCGGTCAAGCCGCGCCGCGCCGGCACTGCTTCGCAGTTGCTTCGCGGCAGCTCTGAACGCCGGGAAGCCGACGTCGTGCCAGTCGGAATTCGCCTCGGCATAGGTATAGACGCGGCCGTCGATGAAGAAGACCTCCTCACCGCGCGCTAGGTCGCCTCCGTTCACGACCTCCTGCTTCAAGCCGAGCCGTGCCGCCAGCCCGCGGACCGCCGTCTGGTTGCTATTCAGGAACGACCCTCCGTGCTCCGTAATCAGCCCGTCGGCGAAGAACCCCCTCAGCGTCCAACAGCGCCCCCCGGCGCGGTGAGCGTTGGCCTCGTACACGGTCGAACGAACAGGCGCGCCCGGACTCTGCGTCCACAGCATGTGCGCGCACCGCAGACCTGCCAAGCCCGCCCCGACGATTGCGATCCGCGGCTTCGCCGATGCTCGTGAGACACGACGAGCCAGGGAGGCCGCGGGACTCCCGGCCAACACCACCCCAGCGGCGAGGCCGCCCGCACCGATCAACAGCTCACGCCTGGTCTGTCCATCCGCACCACGAGCAACAGCACACTCGCGCTCCCACCCCGCCCCGACCGCCGCGCGAGCCTCCGCCACGGGGACGCCGGTACGCTCGGCGCGCTCATGCAAAGCGAACAAGCGCCGCGCCGACACCATCCCCGGCGACCGTGCCTCTCGGCCGCCTCGCCCACCGTTCCCAACCATTGTCACTAGAGTAAACGCGCAGCGAAGTTTTTTGCTCGTAAGCAACTCGTATTGCTCCGGTGCCAACCGTCCGCCCGGCCACGTGCGGACAGGTCTCCCGCTCACTTCACGCGATCGCACGACCCGGCCGCCTGGCCAGCAAAGCCGGGGGCGTGGGATTCGGAGCGCTTTGCGAGCCATGCCGGTTCGGCTAGATGCATTGCCTATGGCCTGATTGGCTTGATCGCGCAGAGTCGCTGTGATAGACCGCCATCAGCGTTCGACGTTTGGCCGCCGCGAGGATCGTTCTGGTTCACGAGTGCGTGTTGTCCCGTTGTGGTCGCAAGCCGCTGGCGGCAGTCGCTGCGGTGGCCGCCGCTGTCGCGGCGTCCGTGGTGCTACCCACTGCATCGGCCGCGGCGTTGCCGCCTGGGTGCAGCCAATCCGGGCAGCCGTGTCCTGCTCGGTCACGTTCACCTCGGGGTCGAATCCGTTTACGGTGCCGCCCGGCATCTCTTCGATTCACGTGTTGGCGATCGGCGCTAGAGGGAGCAGCTTCGGTTTGCCGCACTTTGGCAGCGGGGGGTATGGCGCCGTTGTCAGCGGCAATCTTCCGGTGACCGCGGACAGCACCCTGTACGCCGTTGTCAACACTGGCGGAGCTGGTGGGTCGGGCTTTGGCTCCGCTGGCGGTGGCGCGTCGGACGTCCGTAGCTCGCAAAACGACCTTTCTAGCCGACTTATCGTGGCGGGTGGCGGCGGTGGCGGAGGTGGGGCCGGTCAGGCTGCGGATCAGTTCGAAGGCGTGGGCGGCGCTGGCGGTGCGGCCGGCGCCGATGGCGGGGGCGGCGGCTCTGGCGGTGGCAGCGGTGGTCGCGGTGGGAGCAGCACGAGCGGCGGTCCGGGCGGCGCGGCCGGCACCTGCCCTCCTACGTTCCCGCTGATTTGCGGAGCTGCAGCGACAGCTGCGGGCGGCGGCACCGGCGCTAGCGGCAGTGGTGGAGGAGGCGGCGCGGGCGCACTCCTCAACGACCCCTTTCCTATGAACGCCGGTGGTGGTGGCGGCGGCGGCGGTGGCGGCGGCTGGTTCGGCGGCGGTGGCGGCGGCGGCGGCGCTATTACAGCCGGTGGTGGCGGCGGCGGCGGGGGCTCTGACTTGGTGCCCCCTGGTGGATCGCAGTCGGTCGACACCACGGGGATCCCCATCGTGCAGATCTCCTACAAACTCGTTCCCACCTCGAAGGAGCAGTGCAAGGACGACGGCTGGCGGAACTACCCGCAGTTCCAGAACCAAGGGGAGTGCGTGGCTTTCGTCAAACGCGCGGCGATCAGCACCTGCCTCGCCGAGCGGGCCAGTATCGGACCGGACGCGTTCCGCGACAAATACGGCATCGGCCACCGCCGCCGCCACGCGCTGCGTCGCTGCGTCCGGTTGCACGGTGGATAGACCGATAGTCGGTTTCCCGCCGGTCTGTTGTGGAGCGCAGCTCGCGGGCGCGCTCACCCGCTCAACAAGGCGCGTTCCGACCAGCGACTCCGCCACGAGAATCTCGCCGATGGCCGGCCTGACTGGCCGAAGGCCTTTGGCGCCGGCACCGCGGATCTCGTCGATCACTCCCGGGACTAGCACTCGCCGGCTTCCGCTCCGGTCTTACCTCCAACAGGGGCTGGGACGGCCACAGCCGGACGCTCGCTTCGGGAGTACTTGCTAATTCCATCGTCTCGACCGAGGACTCCCGGACGAGATTGGCCACCGATCCGGCGCGCCGATCGGTGCTCGATTTAAGCCCGAAGGAGCAGCGCGGGCTAACTCGGTGGGCCGCCTCTTGGGAATCGTCGCGCGAGTGCGGGGAGGCCGAGACCGAATAGGTAGGCAAGTCCTACGCCGAGCAGGGTCTCTAGAACGCGGTCGTTGAAGCGTGATGCGGCGTCTTGAGGGCGGGAGTACAAGAGGAGCAGGAACACCAGGAACGTGGTGAACGCTGGGGTCACGTACCACCGACTTCGGTGAGTGGCGCCAGCGGCCGCCACCGCCGCGATGGCGGCCAGGCTGTACGCCCACGCCGATGGACTCAGGCGAACAAGCCCGATCGCCGCGAGCGCGCCGATGGCGACCGCGACGATCCGGCCGACGCTCCTGAGCCGTTGCATTTCAGCGGCGGGTCGCATCACCAGCAGCGCCGCAGCGCATGCCCAGCCGACATGCTCCAGGTCGAGCAGGAAGCCGACCGCGGCGGCTGTCGCGCCGGCGGCGCCGAGGCGCACGCCGTATCCGAGCGTCGGCTTGGGCACAGGAGCGGACGAAGGGGCGGCAGCGTGCTCGCGCCAAAACATCGAGACGAGGCAGGCTAAGGCCGAACCGAGCACCATGAGTCCGGCGATGGCGGCGGCTTTGCCGAGATTGGAATAGCTGAGCCCGACGCCGACCATCGGCAGCGAAAGCGTCATTGCGACCCAGCCGAGGCGGTAGCGCGCGGCGAGCAGCGCCGAGCCGATGCCGAGACCAGCAATCGCCAGGACCGCAAGAACCGGAACGCCGGCTAGAAGACCGCCGATGAACATCGGCACCCCAATCGACGTCCCAAGCACGACGATTACGAGTCGGCCCCCACGCGTCGGCGCCAGTCCCACGATCGCGGCCGGCAGCACGCCCACGACGAGTGCTAGTCCCCGCGGCCGATCGCTCAGGACGATCACCGCGCCAGGCAACGCATACAAGGCGCCAAGCGCCGCAGTCGACCAATCCCAGACGAGAGTCGCAGGCTGAACTCGGCGCGCGTCGCCGACGAGCGCTACCGATCCGACCTCAGAGCCCATCTCATCCAGCGGTCATGGCCTGGTGGGAGGCATATCGCAATCATCGCGGCCCACCGGCATTGTTGCTTTGATCGACCTGCGATAGCGCTCGTTGTAGGCCCCAAACGGGCAGTGCTTGCCAGGCCAGAGACATCCTCGGCGCGATCGGGGGAGTGGTGGGGAGAATGTTCGAGCCATGCGTCTGTTCCTGTCATCCTGGCGGCTGAACCGGAAGGCGCGGGTCTTGACTCAGCTCGTGGGCGCGGGGGTGAGAACCGCCGTGGTGCTCAACGGGCTAGACAACCTTCCCGACTTTCCACGCGCGCAGCGGCTGGAGGAGGAACGCCATGTCCTTGAGATGCTCGACCTTCCCGCGTTCGAGCTTGATCTCCGGGAGTACTTCGGTCAGCACGCCGCGCAGCTTCAGACTGCGCTCGATGAGGAGGCCTGATATGGGTCACCGGCGGGAACGTGTTCGTCCTGCGCGAAGCCATCCGACGTAGTGGACTTGAAGGCTTGATCGGCGAACGAATTCGCTCAGAAGCCCTGGCTTACGGTGGATACAGCGCCGGCGCGTGTGTGGCTGGTCCGACGCTGCGGGGTCTCGAAATGGTCGACGACGCTTCCGCGGTAAACGAGCCGATCTGGGAGGGCCTCGGGCTTGTGAATTGCTCGATTGCTCCGCACTACCGCTCAGACCACCCCGAATCTAAGTCGATCGAGGAGCTCGTCGGCTTCTTCAAGGCCCGAAACATTCCGTATCAGCCACTGCGTGATGGTCAAGCGCTAGTCACCGGCGGCGGCATGTCGCGGGTCGTGGAATGGGCGCCCGCATAGCGAGCGGCGTGAGAAGCGCGATCTGCTCACCGCACCCGAGGCATCGCTGTCGCAACGATCGATCGACGAGGAGCAGCCAGCGTCGCATCGTGGCGTGAGCGAGCGGTGTCGTTTATCGTCTCGCGTGGGAGCTAGGAGCTAGGTTATGTGTGACGGTTTGGGCGGCGATGAGGCCGAACGGGCGGTTGAGTGTGGCGTTCGGCTCCTAAGCGTGGGTGACGAGGAGGCGGCGGAGCGGTCGTTTCGGATCGCCGATGGGCTCGATAGCGCTGAGGGCGCGTTACGGCTGGGGCGCGTCTTGGAGGATCGTGGAGACCGTGCTGAGGCTGAGGAGGCGTTCGGTCGCGCGGATCACCGTGGCTCGGGCCCGGGAGCGTTCAAGGTGGGACTACTGCTGGCAAAGCGCGGGGAGACAACTTCGGCTGAGGCCGCGTATCGGCGAGCTGACGCGCGCTGTGTCGATGGCACCGTCAACTTAGGCGCCGTGCTGCAGAATCGCGGGGAGTTGGAAGAAGCGGAGGCCGTGTTCGGGCGAGCCTGGGAGCGCGGAGACGCCATGGGTGCGAGCAACCTCGCGCGGTTGCTCCTGGATCGTGGAGACCTCGAGCAGCCAAGGCTGTGTTTCGACGCGCCGTAGAGATGGGGCATGCCAATGCCGGGAACGGCTTGGGTTACCTACCCGGGAAGCGAGGCGATCGACAGGGAGCCGAAGCTGCCTACCGGCGGGCTGACGAAGCTGGGAGTCTGCTGGGCGCGTTCAATGTCGGTGCGACGCTGCACCGCATGGGCGATATGAAAGGCGCCGAGGCCGCATACCGCCGGGCGGACCGACGGGGAAACGCCGACGGAGCACTAGCCGCCGGAGATCTTCTTCGGCGACGCGGCGAACTGCATGCTGCAGAGGTCATGTACGAGCGCGCGCTTAAGAGAGCAACCGCCGACGAAGACGAACTCATCATCGAGCGAGCCACCAACGGTCTGAAGCTTCTAGGCAGAAGCCCCGCTCTCACATCCTCAGCGAATCCCCGCCGAGGAACGCTGCGCGACTCGCTTCCGGAATGATCGAGATTCGCTAGCGATCGGTCGGTCCGTCGGCACCCTCATCCAGGTGGACCCACCCGAGACGACGTTTCGCTGCTTAGCTCATGGATCGAGTCTCCTCCGGCTGGCGATCCTGTCAGCCGTGGAATTCGCCAATCCGTACGATCCCGCGGTCGTCCAGGGGATAGGTCCACCAAGCCTGCCCGCCGATCACGACGGGAGCCATCGGATGACGATGGGCGCGGCATCGTGGGCGGGGTTCGCCCCACGCGCCTCGGGTCTCATGGAAGAACTGATCCTGAAGCCAATACGCCGGTTCGACGATCTCCTCGGCGCTCGGCGGCCCCGTACCCGAAGGGAACGTGCCGAACCCAGCGCGGCCGGTCTCTCTTTGCTCGGAAAACCACACGACCCGACGGGCGACGTCGTAGCCAATGTGCAGGTCAATCGCGGTCGGCTGCTGGAAGTCGGCAAGCACCCGTGCGAGACGCGCGTCGAGCCAGACCGGAACCCCGCCGAAGCGCTCATCGGTTCTCCATAGGGCCACCGCTCTAGCCTAATCGCGCTGCTGGTTTGATCGACCGACGAAAGTCAGTCGGTTTTGGCCGGTGTTTGCGGTGCTGCTGTTCTCCTTGGCCTTGCCACCCCGGCGATCGTGGCGTAGGTTCTGTGGTGGGCGCGAGCCGATGACGTAGCGAAGCGCAGACGTCAGGAGCTTGTGGTCTGCCGCGCTGCTTGTCCTCTTTGAGTGACTTATCTATGCGCGCTCCGGTGTCACGCTCGCGCCCGCTTTTCTCGATGGGGCACCAGCGAGTTGGTCTTGGACCTTTGGTCTGTAGGAGGTCTCGGCTTCGCGGGCTAGCTCCAATTCGGCGTCGCGCATCGTGTCGTTGCTTGATCAGATCCCGGCGGCGCGGCGGGTGTATTTGGGGGCGCCGGCCGTGATCTCTAGGCGCCGGAGCTTCTTGCGGGTCAGCGAGGGTCGTTGATGGGCGTAGTCCTCTGAGCGGGTGAGCATGCACCAGAATAGGACCGCGAGTTTGCGGGCCGTCGCGACGATCGCCTTGCCGCGACCGCGTCTGGCTTTGGTGCGCTGGTAGAACGCGTGCAGCGGCCCGGGTTGCAGGACCGCGGTCCAGGCGCCTCGCGGGGGGGACTACGTCGTGCGGACGATCACCACGTCGCAATCCGCATGATGCGAGACATAATTTGGCACCGAGCCTAGTACGTGCTTGGGGCCACTCATGCCTCGGTTGCCCACGACGATCATTTGGGCGTGTTGCTCGTCCGCGATCGCCACTAGTGCTCGCCCAGCCTCTCGGTTCGACAGGTGTGCCTCGCTCTCGACACCTTGCTTCGCGAGTCGCTCTTGCGCTCGGTCTACGTGCTGCTGGGCGTGGGCTCGGTCACCCTGTCTGCCGGCTCCCACGAGCGGAGTCTTATCGTCGCTGTAGGCGCTGACCACGTGGACGGTTGCGCCGAAGGCGAGTGCGATCGCACCAGCTCGGTCCACCGCACGCTCGGCCGTCTCGGTGCCGTCTGTCCCGACGACGATCGATTCCCTTGCTTGCATCTCACTTCCTTTCCCGGTCCCCCGGCCCCCCCGGTCGGTCAAGCGCGTCCCGATCGCGTGTTGATACCTGCCGCAAACCCTACCCTCCCACAACTGCCCTGTGGAGACTTCTTGGTCTCCAGGCGCTACTTTCGCGCTGGGCTAGCGGCAGCGTCGAGGTGGACTGACTACCGGTCTTCAATAGAAGCGGAAGCAGGGTGAGGTGCGGTCGCTGACCGATTAGCGGTAGGGCTGCCCGGGCGTGCCCGGCGTCTGATTGGTCGGCTAGGCGTGGACCGTAGATTTCGCTGTGTGTCCGCGCGGGTCGGTTCACGACTTCCGGCGATCATTCGTTTTGCGGGCTCCGAGGTAAGCGTTTCGGTTCTCTGGCGGGTTAACGGTTGTGAGCAGTGACGAGACGGAGTTCGCCGAGTTCTTCCAGGAGAGCTGGGATCCGTGCCTAAGGGCGGTGGCCGCGAGCACTGGGGACATGGTGCTCGCCGAGGATCAGGTTGCCGAGGCGTTCGCTCGGGCCTGGGTGTCGTGGCGGAAGGTCAGCCGCCATCCGGCTCCGCGGGCGTGGGTGGTGCGTACCGCGCTCAATGCGGGGGCGTCGTGGTGGCGCCGGCGCGCGCGCGAGCTGCCGCTGGCCGGTCATGACGTCGCGGCGCCTGGCAGCCGCGAGACCGGCCTGGACAGCGTCGTGCTGAGGGCGCTGCGGCGGCTGCCGGAGCGCCAGCGGGAGGTGATCGTGTTGCGCGTGTTTCTCGATCTGGATATCGAGACAACCGCCAGGGAGCTGGCGATCGCGCCGGGAACGGTCCGCGCCCACCTGTCCCGGGCCGTCACGGCGCTGCGCAACGAACTCGCCCAAGCGAACACCACGGAGGCCGATCCATGTCCGACACCGACCAGATGACCGACAGCGCCGAGCTGCACGACCTGCGTGACTCGTTGTCCGGCGTAGCGATGCCCGAGCGCCCGCGGCTCGAGGCGATCACGGCCAGGGGCCGCGCACGCCGCCGGCACCGGCTCTCCAGCGCCGCGGCCCTGTCTGTGGCCGGCGTCGCCGCTGGGATCGCAGTGGCACTCGGCCTGACCGGCGCCCACCGCCCGGCGCCGGTGCCCGGCACGATCCGGACCCTGGCACCCGGCACGATCCGGACCGCCGCATTCAAGATCGTCAAGAAAGCCAACGGCAAGGCCACGCTGACCCTCAACCCGAACGAGTTCCTCGAACCGGCGACCCTGCAGCGCGACCTCGCCAAATACGGCATCCCGGCGAAGGTCACCTCCGGCAGCTTCTGCTCCTCAGATCCCGCGCCGGCTGGCTTTTCGCAGGTCGTGTCCTTGCCGCCACGCGAGGCGCCCGTGCCGCCGCAATCCGGTGTGAAGCCCACTATTACCTTCGACCCGGCGGCCATGCCGGCGGGCACAGAGCTGAGCTTCGGCTTCTTCCAGCTCACCAGCGGCGGGCAGCAGGTCTCCTTCGCGCTGATCGACGCCAGCTCCTACTCGTGCACCAGCACCCCGCCTGGCCCAGCCGGCCCACCCGAAGGCTCGCAGCTGGTATACGGCGACGCCAGCCCGAGCCCAGCCGTGCCCTGATCAACAACGTCCCAACGGCCCGCTCCCGCCCGGGGCGCAGACCACGCCCCGGGCATGCGCGGGCCCGCTCCCGCGATCTCGGATGCAGGTCCACCTACTGCCGTGACGACCAGCGAGCACTCGAGGCGGGCGGTGCTTCGCAGACTGTTGGAAAGTGCTACGAGCGGGCGAGCGCCGGCTTCTCGAGCTCGATCAACGCGACAACGGGAAGATCGGACGGAACGCCCCTCAGGCTGCTGCTT
Source organism: uncultured Solirubrobacterales bacterium (assembly GCA_963810015.1). Taxonomy (GTDB): domain Bacteria; phylum Actinomycetota; class Thermoleophilia; order Solirubrobacterales; family Solirubrobacteraceae; genus Palsa-465. The sequence goes on along the minus strand of CAWEMC010000012.1, from coordinate 545,418 downwards.
CTGCGTTTCGCGGCAGTCTGCGGTGGCGGCGGACTCAGCGCTCCCGCCTATGCGGTGAGAACGAGCGGTGCTCCGCTCGTCCCGCCCCGAGACGGTCTTTAGGCGTTGTCGCAGTACGGCCCGAGGTCCTGGATCTGCTCCAAGTGGACTGCCTCGGGCACGATGTTGCTGGCGGAGATCACGATCGCGTGATCGGGCTCGATGTGTCGGATCGCTCCCCAGTGTGGTCCCTGGCGGACCAGCTCAAACGCTTGCGGTTCGCCGTCGACGGTCAGCTCTACCGACGACCAGTGCTCAGCGAGGGCTGCTTCGGCGCCGGCGACCTGCTCGCCATCGATGCTTGGGTTATTCGACATGACGATGTGAAACAGCGCGAGGACTTCTGGATGCTCCTCCCACGTCCCAGATCCATGCGGACCGTCAAAGACACCGTGTAACGGCCCGGCGACGACGATCTCAGCCCATGGGCGATCGGGATCTTCTCGGACTCCATGACCAAGTCCCGCGAGCGACAGCGTCCGGCCGTCGTAGCTGAACGTCGACACCGTGCGCGGTCTTAGATCAGGCAGCCCGTACAGGGCGAGGGGCGGATCGCGCAACGCTTCGCGCACATCCGACTCACCCGCCACGACCGCAATCATCACACGAAATCGGGTATTCGCTTCCGCGTTCTTCGCCAATCCGAGCAGCATCACTTGGCTGCCGGATCTGTCTACGAGCGACTGGCGCTCTGGCTTCTCGTCGTCGATCTAAGCGGAAGCCCCAGAGCGACTCGGGTTGGTCACAGGTTGTGGGCGTGATCCGAATACTTGGGTGAGTGAGCGATCAGTCTCTGTTGCTCGAGGATTTCGGGGCTTTCTATCGAGCGCGTCTGGATGTGGTGCTCGCCTTCTGTGTGGTGCGGGTCCGTGATCCGGAGTTGGCGGCGGACCTAGCGGCGGAGGTGTTCGCGGCGGCTCTGATCGGACGCCGTCGGTACCGCCCCGACCGCGGCACTGAGGTGCAGTGGTTGCTCGGGATTGCGGCCAACAAGATCGCTGACGCTCGCCGGCGGGGGAGCGTCGAGCGGCGCGCGCAGCTGCGGCTTGGGATGGCGCCGATCGAATGGACCGAGGGCGACTACGAACGTGTGTCGGCGATCGCCGACGGCGGTCAGCTCTTGGCGATGCTGGCTGAGTTGCCGGCAGACCAGCGCGAAGCGGTCCAGGCCCGGGTGGTCGAGGAAAGGAGCTACGGGCAGATCGCAAGTGCCTACGGGGTGGGCGAGGCCACAGTCCGAAAGCGCGTTAGCCGCGGGCTCGCCACGCTCCGCGGGCTGGTGTCAAAGGAGGACCAATGACGAGCGGATTTGATCAACTCGAGCGAGAGCTCCGCCGAGCGGAGACGCGCCAGGCTCGCCGACGGCGATCGGTGATCGGAACGGGGTCGGCTCGGCGCGTTTTGAGTGCGACTGTGATCGCGGGTAGCACGTTCGTCGTCGTCGCGATTGCTGTCGGCGCGCTGGTGCTTCTGCACAGCGCCAAGCGGAACGTTGGCCCGGCGACGAGTCCCGGCGTGGTCGGTCATTACACCAATCCAGCGGGCTGGTCGATCTCCTACCCAGCCACGCTGAGGCTCACCCGGTCGAAGCCCGCGGGCGGACTGCAACGCCTCGCTCAGATCACCCTGACCAGCTTCGTAGCGTCACGGCCGCTAAGGGGGAGCCCGCCTCCTGGCAGCCGCTTGAACCTAGCCAGCATGCCCTTTTACCTCCCTCTCGATGCGGGCGGAAAGTTCCCCGCCGACGGCGTTGCCTTGATCTTGCAGCCCTCGCTAGCGGGCGTCTTGGGGCCCGATTCGCGGTTCCCGATCACGATCGGCAGCTTCGGGGCGCCGAAGATCGATGTCTTCTTCTCCAGGGCCAAGTACGAGAAAGCTGCGATTCCGCGCTCACGATCCCGCGCGGTCGTCGCGTACGGCGAAGAGCTTACCGCGACCGTTCTGATCGGCCGGAACGCATCTCCGGCGCTTCGGCGCGAGCTCGCGAACACGATTGCCTCCCTGTCATTCCCGCGACTGCATCCAGGAACTCACGTCGGACTCGGCGTCCTCCTCGGGCCGGCGGCCAATTACCCCGTCGGGTCGTTCACGCTCGTCCACGCACGGTTCGGGACCAGCCGGTCGGAGCCGTTCTATCTCGCGCATGGCCCGGGCCGCCCAGGGTACGGCCATCAATGCCTGTTCGCAGCCCCGTGCGTCCCAGCCGGCGCGTTCTACGGGATCGGCCCGCAGTACAACACCCGGCGCGATCACGCACCACCGTGTGACCTCAGGTTCGACCGCCAAGACGAGCAGTTCTACTGCACCAACCTCGGAGTCAGATGGGACCGCGTCGGACGCGTCATCAGCCGCCCAGCGGACGAGTCCTACATCGGTTCCATCGAGGGTCTATACGCGAAGGTCGCGTGGGACCGACAGGTCATGATGAGCCCCGGCTTCGGACCCCAAATCAGCAGGGCTGCCGTCCATCAACTCTGGCCGAGCTGGCACCAGCCAAACGAACCGCTCTCACGCTGATCGTGAGCGCGGTGTCCCTCCCGCGCAGGCCCGGCGTGGCGCTCCAGCGTGACCACTCGAGAGCGTACTCCCGCCAGACGCCGCGCTTCTACTCTTCGATCATGGCACCAGCACGGCCGCTGGCCACTCGGACGATCGAAACAGAGCCGGGCCTAACGCCACGATCTGCCGCAAACACGTCCGCCATGTCGCAGATCCGCTCGCGATAGGGTGCCGGCGCGTGGCCGTCTACGGGCCAGACCACAGGTGGTCCCCTACCTGCTGTACGAGGATGCAGGCGGTGCGATGGACTGGCTCATCCGCGTTTTCGGTTTCAGCGAGCGGCTGCGCGATGAGCAGAATGACGGAACCGTCAGGCACGGCGAGTTGGTACTCGACAACGGCGGGGTGATCATGCTCGGCTGCCCAGGACCTGGCTTCCGGGGACCAGCAAAGCTTGGCGAGGTGACCCAGCTCCAGTGCGTCACGATCACAAATCTCGAAGGTCATCGAGCACGCACGATGGCCGCGGGCGCGGTCGTGTCTGAGATCTCGACCCGGGCTAACCAGGCGCGCAGCTATTCGGCCGATGATCCAGAGGGTCACCGCTGGTACTTCAGCGAGCCGCTGTAATCGCCGATCCGGGCGCGCCAGCACGTCAGAGCTCGCGCGGGCGGTTTAGGGTTTCAACATCAGGACACGTCGGCCGAGTCTCGCACCGAGCACTGGCGCCGCTGTCGCTGATCGATCTGCGCTGGTAATGACTGAGTCAGAGCTTCTTGAGGAAGTAATACGAGTCGTTCTCGTGGCTGGGATGCAGCGCGTAACCGGCCGTGAGTTTCATCGCGTAGTTCTCGGTACTGGACAGCGGGCTTCTGGAGCGAATCTGGTAGCAGCCGAGGGCCCGGCACAACTCCTGTGCTTTGCGCTGCAGCGCGGAGCCGATCCCCCTGCGTCGCGCCTTCGGATGCACCCCGAACGCCTCGACGAACCCTTCGGTCAAGGGCGAGCTGTTGTAGATCACCGGTGGACGTCCTTCTTCTGACCCGACCACCTGAACGTAGAAGCGCAGAAACCCCAGACATCGGTCTCCGTCGAACGCTCCAAGCACGCGATCCTCAGATGCCGCCTCAATCGCGGAGACGATGTGCCGTCTCTGGTCCAAAACGGCGTCGGCCAGGCTCAGGACCGCCTTGAAGCGCTCTGTCCCGAACTCGACCTCGATCACCTGCACCGTGCCGCTCACAACCGACAGGGTGCCACGACCGCCACGAGGCAAGCGCTCGGATCCGCGCGCCCGGATCTCGATCTAAGCAGGAGGCGGCTCGCGTTGCAGAACAGCATTGATTCGGACGGCTGACGCGCTGAATCTCCGTCAACCCGGAATATGGTTGGTAGATGGGCGTGCTCGGCGTGAACCATCTCGCCTTTCGAACCCTGATCCGGATCGACTGGCCGCTTCTACCTTGAGCTGGACTGGTGCCGACAAGATCGAAGGCGAGCACGGCCCGATCAGGGTGGGCGGCCCGGATCTCGGGCGCCTTCAGTTCACGCGAGAGCAGGCTGTGGCGCTGTTGTTCGCCGTATTGGGCTCGAAGATGCTCGACGTCCCGGAACTCGAATCGCAAAACGACATGTTGTGGAGGTAGAGCCCAGCTCGGATCGCGACGATTACGGTCATCGTGTTGCCCGGGGCGAGCGACGCCGTCGTGCACGTGACCGTCCCCCCCGAGCCAACAGACGGCGCCGTGCACGACACGGCGGCTGGCAACGGTCCACACCATCCCGTCGTGATGGGGCTTCCGACGCAGTAGAACGTCGTGGGGTAGGTCGTCGAAAGCGACCGAGGTATTGGGTTCGTGATGACGACGTTGAGGGCCGTCTTGGGACCGTTGTTGGTCACAGTGGTCGTCAGACCCATGTACCCACCAAGGGTGGCGATGCCTTGCAACGTGGCCGTGGTGGCAAGGTCGGCAGTCTGCGCGGCATAGCTGGCGGCGCTTTGCACCGTGCCGGTCGGCCCGGTGGTGTTGGTGACGCTGATCGCTCCAGGCGGGGCATCCGCTGGGACTGTCGCTTTCAGCGTGTCCGCAGATACGTAGGTGACGCTAGCTGAGGCGACACCGTTGAAAGCCACCGTCGAGCCCGTGTTGAAACCGAGCCCATTGATCGTGACCACTGTGCCGGGAGGTCCGGTGCCTGGGCTGAAGCTCGTGATCGACAGCGTCACGATGAAGCTCGAGGGGCTAGCCGCGGTCCCGGCCGGCGTGGCGACCGAGATCGGCGCTGACACCGCTCCGTTCGGGACGGTCGTATTGATCTGCGTTGGCGAGACGATCGAGAACCTGGCTGCGTGAGAGCCGAACTTCACGCTGCTCGCGCCGCAAAGGTTTGTGCCTTTGATTGAGATCACAGCATCCGTGACGCCGGATGGCGGACTGAAGGAACTCACCGTTGCGGCGGCGAACGGCGTGACCGCGTAGCTCGGTCTGCTTCGCACCGTGCCGGTAGGCGCGGCGGTGTTGGTCACCGTGATCGGACCTGTCGTCGCGGCAGATGGCAAGGCCGCCTGCAGTTGGCTGGCGGAGACATAGGTGACGCTCGACGCTGGGGTCCCGTCGAAGGCCACGGCTGAGCTCGTGTTGAAACCGATCCCATTGACCCGGACCACCGTCGCTTGCGGACCGCAAACTGGGCTGAAGCCAGTGATCGACAGCGTCACCACAAAGCTTGACGAACTCGTGCCCGTGCCCGCTGGGCTGGTGACCGAGATCGGCGCGGACGTCGCTCCATTCGGAATGGTGGCGGTCAGCGTCGTCGGCGAGACGAACGTCACCGAGGGCGAAGTCAGCGAGCCGAACTTGACCTTCGCCCCGGGGACGAAGTTGCTTCCCGTGATCGTCACAGCAGTCCCGGTGATTCCGGATGCTGGCGTGAAACCGCTGACAGCCGACGGGCCGTACGCGTACAAGTCGCTGGCGGAGGGTGCGCTCGTCAGCCCGGCGCTCGTCACCGTCGCGTCCACAACCCCTGCTGCTTCAGGCGGGGCCACCACCTGCAATCGCGTCGGCGACAAGTAAGTGACGGTCGGTGAAGCCGTGGACCCGAACGCGACCGTAGCACCAGCTGCGAAGTTGGTGCCGGAGATCGTGACCGTGTTGCCACCGGCGGTCGAGCCGGCATTCGGCACCACGCCGAACACCGTGGCGTGCTCGCCGCGAGCGCGCTCGCCGAGGACGCTAAGTCCCAATGCCACCATCAGGCCGAAGAGCACCCCCAGGCGAATCAAAGTCCTCAGAGCACAGAGAAACCCGACGGGAGGCGTGTCGGCTTTCCTTTCTCGGTGCGCCCACGCCAAGCCCAACCCGGCATGTCGCCCCCGGTCACCAGCAGGATATCGAGGATCGTTTTGCCGATGGGATTTTCGTTAGCGAGGGGCGGGACGCGAACGCATCCCGCCCACCCTCAAACCGATGGCCTACGGCTCGTCGAGGTCGTCACGTCGAGCAGCAGTCGAGGTCGGCCAGCCCGCAACGAGATGACGTGCGAACTGGTGTTTGACGGAGCCCCGGCTCCGCCAGCAATTACGGTCGCGCCAACAGCTCACTTAGCCGTTGTGCTGTGAGGGCCCGGGCACGATCACGCGTGAGGAGGCCTCACAGACCCCAAGCGCACCGGAGTGCTGATGCTTTGGGCTACGACCAGCGCTGCCGAGTATCGATCACACCGGCAGCGTCGGGAACCCTCATTGACTTGTCCATGGCTGTCGGCTAATTAATTGGCGTATGGGGCGAGGAGCGGGATGACTCGCATACGACTAATCGCTGTCGCGACGATCGTCTCGGTCGTCCAGCTGGGCGGAACAGCAGCGGGTCATGCGGCGCCGGTCGGTGAGCTGAACGCCTTCCACGGCACCACGCCTGACGGGACGGCGTACGGGGTCCTTGTCGGTCGTGGTCCTGGCCCGTTGGGCTCCGCTGGAAAGCGGGGATGTCACGATCTTGGCATCAGCACTAACGATCGGTCGGCTGAAGGGTGCGCGACGGTCGCGGGCAAGGCAGCCGGGCTGGCTCAATATGACCTGGTCTGTGACGGCAGCACCAAATTCATCGCCGGGCTGGTCTCAAGCACTGCCGTGCGCGTGCGCGGCACATCTGGGATCGGGGCGGGCTTCGACGCTCAAGTTCGATCACTTCCAGCGGTCTGGAACTCGGGAGCTCGAGCGTGGCTGCTGGTACTCCCACGCAACGAGCCGCTCGACATGATTCGCGCGTTGAACCGCGCCAATCGGGTGATCGCGGTCTACCGCTTCAGGGCGAGCCGAGTGCGCTGTCCACGTCCCGTTGCTGTGCGCCGCGGACGACTTCAGAGCAAGGTCACGTGGAGGCTGGTACTCCAGCGCATCCATGGGGCCGGTGATACACCGAACTTCTGCGAGGAGCTTGCCGTGAGCCAGCCGAGTGGACCATTCACGGATGTGAGCGAAACGGGCCTATGTTCACCTGTTGGCTTGATCAACCATGGCCTGCTGACATGGGCGGGCGGCGATCACAGCTGCCAGCCGAGCTACTCGGTCTTTACGGGCCTCGTGTCACCGCGGGTGTCGGCAATCGAGGTCGTTTTCCGCGACCGGCGTCGGCTGCGCGGACATCTAATCCGGGTCGACCGCTCCGCTCACCTGCCGTTCAACGTATTCGTCGCAGCCACCCCCAGCAACCGCGAAGAGGTGCGCTATCTCATTTGGACCAGCGATGGACGCCAGCACTCCGTCGGCGTACCGCCCGGACCCCCGCCTCCACCGTGCAGAGCAGGCTAGGTTTACCGTCGCCGGCCACCCGCCGACCCCCCCGGTTCGTCGACGTAGCGAGCCTCCGAGCCAAGAGAACGAACTCGCCGGCACCAAAATGCTTCCTCGATCACCGCGCTCCCAGCACCGACCGCTAACGGCGGGACGCCAGCAGCCCCGCGGCACGCACACACCCCGCCCTGAGACCGCTGCAGTTCGATCGAAGCAGCAGCGACCTCATCCAGCGGAGCCTGCTGAGATCACCCGGAAGGAGTCGTCTGGCTCGCGTAGGATCGCAACACGATGAGCGGTGGCCACGGCCGGGCGGTGCTTGTTACCGGCGCGTCGCGCGGGATCGGCGCCGCGATTGCGCGTGCGTTCGCGTTGGTTGGCGATCGTGTTGCTGTCCATTACGGGCGGAGTGCTGAGGTGGCCGAGCAGGTCGCGGCGTCGCTCGCGGGCGAGGGGCACGTCGTCGTCAGCGCCGATGTAACTGACCCAGCAGCGGTCAGGCGGATGGTCGATAGCGCTGCGGATCGACTGGGGGGCCTGGACGTGCTGGTGAACAACGCCGGCGTGTTCCGGCCGCATCCGATCACGGACAGCAGCTACGAGGAGTGGCAGCGCGTGTGGCGTGAGACCCTGAGCGTGAATCTTGTTGGTGCGGCGAACGCGTCGTGGTGCGCCGCGCAGCACATGATCGGCGGCGGCGGGGGCAGCATCGTCAACGTCGCGTCTCGCGGTGCGTTTCGCGGCGAACCGAACCAACCTGCTTACGGCGCTAGCAAGGCTGGGCTCGTTGCTCTGGGCCAGTCCCTTGCACGGGCGCTCGGGCCGCACGGGATCTCCGTCACCTCAGTCGCGCCAGGGCTTGTCGAGACAGACATGGCCGCCGAGAATCTCGCAGGCGAGCGCGGGGAGCGCCGGGTCGCGGAAAGTCCACTCGGCCGCATCGCCACTCCCGAAGAGGTCGCCGCAGCGGTTGTCTTTCTAGCCTCGCCTGAGGCTGTTATGGCGAGCGGCACCGTCCTTGATATCAACGGCGCGTCCTTCCTGCGGATGTAGACAGTCGCTGCTGCCACGCGCGTGGCGGCGGCGCTGTTGTGGACGTCCACCCAGGGCAGAGCGCTGCGTCGGGCTACCACCAGCGTTCTTGACCACGCGCGCCACACTGCCGCATCTGACCGGCATCGCAGCGATCCTCCGGCCAGAGAGCGTCGCTCAGCGCGCAAGCATTAGCGGGGGTTAGTGCTCCTGCTCGATCAACCCGGAAGCGTCGGCTATTCGCTCAGTCGCACGACGCGTGTGGCTCGATAGAAGTATCCGTCCTGCCCTGGCTCGTAGTGTTCCCAGTCGAAACGGACACGCTCGCCGTCGTTCAACGACCGGTACCCCTCGGCGTCGATGTGGCTGAAGTGCGCGAAGACGTCGCCAGGGACATCCGAGGAGCTAAGAACGCCCCAGCCTTCATCCTCGTCCCAACGCTTCACGATTCCCTCGACCACCCGTCAAGCCTATCCCCCCACTCGATCCATCGTGCCGGCGTGTCGATGAAAGCCGGCAGCGCCCCCTGGAGTCGATAATCGCACGGTGACGCGGTTCGTCAAAGGCCAATACGTCGAACTCGGTCAGACGATCCCCTCGAGTTCTGGCGGAAGCATCGAGTCCGGTACGCGGGGAATCGTCCAGGACCTCGACGAGACCCGGCCGGGCGAGCACATTTACCTCGTCGGCCTCCTGTCCAACGAGCAGCTGAGCGGAGAAGCCGCTTGGCTACCTGAGGTCGACCTGTTCCCCGCGTAGCGCGCCACCTATTCTCGATCGATCCGGTAGCGCGCCTTGTCGCCCGGTTGAGGCGTCAGTCCTACGATGTTCGTGCTCAGGGCACCATTCCGCATCGAGATCGAGCCGCGTCTTGAGAGCGCGATCGCTGGCTGAGACTCCGGGCTATCGAACATCGATCAACCGACCCCCCTCTCAGGCGGCGGGGACTCCGGGTTTCTTACTGGAGTGTCGCACGGCGTTTGCGAACGCTTGACTTCGATGACTGGAGGGGTGAAACTCGGCGCGAGGGCGAGTTGGTTTCTATCCGCGGAAGATCGTCACGATTTCGACGCAGCCTCTGCCGAACCTTGGGTGTGAGGTCGAGGCTATTCGTGCCCAGGCTGGTGGCTTGGCTGGCGATCGCGAGCGCCGCGTTGCTCATCGCTCCGGCCGTCGCGAATGCAGTCTTTGTGCTGAACGGGCATACGAGTCAGGGTCGATCTGTTCGACTGCGCGTGTCGGACCAGTTGTCGAAGGTAACGCGCTTCGGGATCTCGTGGCAGGCTCATTGCACGAGCGGCGCGACACTCATCAAAGGTAGCCACGAGCGGGCTGTGGTCATCCCATTCCCCGATTTCCATTTCAGCGCCAGCTACATAACCACCGCTGGGAGCTACAGCGCTGCGCGAGGACGACCGCTCCGTTACGCCGTGTCGCTACGCCTTCACGGGAGGCTGCGCTTCAACGGACGAGCTCGCGGGACGTGGACCGCGCGGGTGCGCGTGCTAGATCCGAACCGGAAACAGATCGATAGCTGCAGCACCGGCCTGATTCGCTGGAACGCATCGCTCGCCTAGGTCCAGCATCACCGCAGCGCAGCGACGTGCGACCGCGGCGCAGCATCCTGAGCCATGTATCCGCGATTAGGCAGAACGCACCCATCGGATGTTCTGCGAACTCATTTTCGCGCCAGACAGAGACACGCCGCCGCTTCCGCTCCGGTCTAGAAGGGACAGCGTCGGTAGCCAGCCCGCTGCGGGGATTAGATCAAGGCACGAGCAAGCCGACCCTCGGGTTCGGCGTCGGATTCGGTTATCCGATGTGATCGCGTTGTTATCGGCGATTGCGAGCGTCTCCGCCGGTCCAGATGATTGGAGGACTCGCATTGACTTCGGCTGGGCGGACGAGGAGGATGGCGCTGGCCCGCAAGGATTTGGCGGGCAGGCGCGCGATGGGACCGACGTCGTTGAGCGGAGTCGCATGTGCTCGGGGGTTGCGAGTCGTCCTCAGCACGCTAGTGCTGGCGGTGTGTCTTGTGAGCAGCGCCGTGGCTTCCGCGGCGCCGTGGTCTGTGCAGCTTGCGCCGATGCCTGCCGGGTCTAGCGCGATCAGCCTGTCCGATGTCTCGTGCACGTCGCGGAGGGCATGCGTCGCGGTTGGGTACGCGATACCTACCGGGGAAGTGCAGATCGCACTGCCGCTGGTGGAGCGCTGGAACGGGTCGGGGTGGTCCATCCAGCAGACCCCTGCGCTGCCAGGTGGGTGGTTCTACCAGTTCAGGGGTGTGTCGTGCACATCACGTAGAGCGTGCGTCGCGGTTGGGGGAGCTCAGATGGGGAACGTGACCGTGCCTTTGGTCGAGCGCTGGAATGGCGCGCGATGGTCGATTGAAAGGCTCTCAAGGCGCGTTGGTCCGCTCGTCGCGGTTTCGTGCAGGTCGAGGAGGGCTTGCATCGCCGTAGGTCTTGATGGGTTCTGGGCGCACTTGACGGGGGCTCGCTGGTCAGTCCATAAGCGTAGGTCGGGCGACGCCGAGGACGTGTCGTGTCGGTCCGCGGCCGCGTGTACACAAGTCGGTAGCACGGGCGGCGCCTACGGGAATTTCGCGGCACGGTGGAATGGACTCAGCTGGCATCGACAGCACATTCCGACCCCCGATCCCTACGACTACGCCGATACTCTCCTTGGCGTGTCTTGCACCTCCGCCCGTGCCTGCATGGCGGTCGGGCTAAGCGAGTGCAGCAACTGCTTCCCGTTCGCGACCGCCGAGCGTTGGGATGGAACCCGCTGGTCGGCCGTGAAACCGCGTAATCCTGATGTCTTTGGAGGCAGCGACGAGCTTACCGACGTGTCGTGCGTGTCGGCCAGCGTATGCCTCGCAGTCGGCGGGGGCTTCACACTGCATACGGGTGACCTGTTGGCGGAGCGCTGGAACGGCACTGAGTGGGTTCTCCAGGCCGCCCCCGAACCGGTCATGGCAACAGGCGCTTCGTGCAGCACAGCTTTCACTTGCTCCGGGCTACTCTCCGGGGTCTCCTGCACGTTTGCGACCGCGTGTATCGCGGTTGGGTCAGTTACATACACGGATCCCTCCACGATGAACCAAACCGGCACTGCGATCGTTGCGCGATACTCGTAACTGCAAGGACGGCGAAGTGGCGAAATCTGACGCCTCACTGGAGCTTCCGCAACTCGATCGGAGCGGCCGTCTGGGCGACTCATTTCGGCTCCTGTCGGACTTCCGCATTTTCGCGAGTCCACCGGTCGGGATCTAGCTGCCGAAGCGACGGATTTCAGCAAGGCCCCCGGAACGGGATTTCAGCGAGCGGTCTCCGTCCACAAGCCCACGAGATTCCCTTCGGGGTCCCGGACCGTCGCGACTCGCAGGCTGCCCTCCGGACGAGCCGAGCTTGCGACGGATCCGCCACATCGCTCGACGTCATCCAAGGTGGCGTCGACATCGTCGACATATACGAACGGAAGGATGCCGGTCCGGGCTGGGGACGGTTCGCCGACGATGAAGTGTCCGATCACGTGGCCCGTCGCGTCGGAGAAGGCGGGCTCGTCGCTGTCGCGTCGGGGGCTCCAGCCGAACACCGCCTCATAGAAATCAGCCGCGCGGGACGGGTCGCGGCATGGGATGTGTAGGTAGGTAGGACACGCCACCCGGTCGAAACACGCTAGGCGGCTGCTGGTCAGGCATCGGGCGATTATCAAGCTCAAGATCGATCCAAGCAAGCCGTCCGAACAGTCCCGCATTGTCGGCGCTGCAGCCACGAGACTGTCGCTGCCGCTCCGGTCGGTCACAGTCTCGTAGCAGCAGTCGACGAGTGCCCGGGCCAGTCGCGGACGTGGCCGCCTGTTCGTGGATGCGGGTGTTTCACGCGTGCTGGGTGAAGCCCTCGCACTGGCGTCGAGGACGCGTTCTGATGATCAGTGCCCCGTCGGTTGAGCGTTGGTCAGCGGCGCGGGCCGGCCGTCTCGTGACCGCGCGGGCCCGCTCGGCCGGACTAAGCGGCCGCTCCAACCCCCGGTTGGACCTCCGGCTCGGGCGCAATCGTATTTCGTACAGGTTCGTCAAGCCGAGTCGATGATCGGTTCATTTCTAGCGAGGCCCGCCACCCGGGTGGCATTGACCGCTTTGTTGGCGCTCGTCCTGATGTCCTGCGGCGAGACGGATCCAAAGGAGCAATCGCGCGCGGCCACTCGGGCGAGCGGTCGCGTTGCGAGCGTGGACGCCGCCCGGCGCCTGCTCGAAGGCAACGGCATTGGGAGCATCACCTTCGGCCTGCCGCGCTCCGCAGTACTGGCGGGACTCGAGCGGCTGCTCGGGCCGCCTCACGAGACTATCCCGGGGATCTGCGGCTTCGGCCGCAGCACCGACTGGGTCGGCCTAAACATCAACAGCCGCGAGGCCAACCTCAGCGCAGAGCTGAACCTGTCTTTCAAGCACTCCCGGTTTGTGGGCTACGCGTACTCTGAAAACGCAGAGGGGCCGGCGCCGCAGCGTCACGGGGTTCTCCTTGCCACCATCAGAGGGCTGACTCTCGGCGATACCGTGGCCCGCGCCCGGCATCTATACGGACGAGCGTTTATCCAAACCAGCGTGCCGCAAGGGACACCTCCCTCGGCGAAGCTCCCGCGTCTGCCGGTCGGTGAGGTGAGCACGGCGGGCGGTGAGGTCACCGCCGGCATCCAGGGATTCGGGCGCCATGACCGCGTTAGAGCTCACAGCACCGTGGTGTTGGTCGGCGCCGGCGCGGGACCGAACACGCCGTGCCACTGACGACAACACTCGCTTGCATTCGCGAAAACGGAAGTAACGCGACCACGTGACCTGTTGGACGGCCGCCTGTCGTTCTTTTCCGGCACTCCAGACCGGCTGTCGGTCAGGCGCGGAGTCAGGGGCCCGCTAGCCGAGTCTCGTCACGGCCTGACCCTCGCGCGGGGGCTCGAACCAGTCCGGCTTCCGAGCGCGAGTGAGCGGGCTGTTGTCGTCGGTAGCCCGCCTGGTTACGATGACCGGGATGCGCGTGGTGAGCAGGGTGTGGGCGGCACTGGCATTGGGCGCGGCCGTGCTGGCGTGCGCCACCCTGCTGCTGAACGCGCCTGGCTCGCGGGCGGTCTCGGCTGCGCGGAGGGCCAAGCGGCCGCCGGTGCTCACGTTCTACTTCGGACTCAAACGGCCGGACGCGAAGGCGGTGGCAGCCTTCTGGACCGTCCAGCGGCCTGGTTCGGCCAGCTATCGGCGCTTTCTGAGCCCGGCCGAGATCGCTCGTCGCTACGGCGCCTCGCTGGCGACGCGCAGCGCCTTCGTTGCGGCGATGAGGCGGCTCGGGCTACGGGCATCGATCGACCCGAGCGGCGTATTCGCGCGGGTTAGGGGCACGAAGGCCCAGCTCGAGCGCGCTTTTCACGTCAAGATCACCAGCCTTCCCGATGAGACCGCGACGCTCTATCAGGCCGACCGTCCGCTGCGGTTGCCGGCCACCGTCAAGCCGCTCGTTCGCGAGGTGATCGCGACGTTCGAACGAACGGTGCGGCCGGTCAAAGGGACGAGCAGGCGGCTGACCGCGCCGACGCCGCCGCCGCTGCGCGTCGCCGGGTCGGGACCGAAGAACGAGGGGAGGTGGACGCGTGGTTGCGCGGCCGCCCGCAGGCTCGGCGGCTACAGCTTCGGCCAGATCCGCCACGTGTACGGGATCGACAAGGTGGGGGCGGGCGCCGGAGGATCGGTAGCGATCCTCAACGATGAGGAGTCGATTCTCCCCTCTGACGGCGTTGCGACCGCTCGCTGCTTCCGCTACCCGGCCGGCCGTGTCCCGATGTTGTTCACCGATAGCCAGACGAGCCGGTTCAACCCCGACACGCCGGAGCCGATCGAGGACCTCTCGCTCGTGCGCGGGATCGCCCCGCACTTGCGAGCGGTGCTGCAGACAAGCGTGTGGGGGAACCCGGACCTGTGGTTCCTGGGGCCCGGGAAGCTTATGCGGCTGCGCCAGCTGCCGGACGCCCTGTCGATCTCCTACGGATACTGCGAGCGGCTGGCCAACAGGACGTCGGCCCCGGGCGGGCGGCTGCTCGACGCCATGTTTGTGCGCCTCGGACTGGCCGGCGTCGGCGTGTTCGGCTCCGCCGGCGACTCGGGGTCGACCTGCGACGGGTCACCGTTTCCCGGCACGGCGTGGCCGGCGGACTCGCCGTATGTCACGAGCGTCGGCGGCACCCGACTCGTGCTCAACCGCCGCAACCAGCGCGTCAACGAGGTCGTATGGAACGACCTGACCTGGCTCACACCCGCCAACGGCGGCGGCGCCGGCGGCGGTGGCGTTGCATTCGGCTACGCCCGGCCGCCCTATCAGCGGTACATCCACCTCTCCGGCAACCGACGCGCGACGCCCGACCTCGCGGTGCACGCATCGATGCTGCCCGGGTATCCGATCATCGCCAACGGTCAATGGCTCCTGGACGGCGGGACGAGCGCCGCGGCCCCGCTCGCCGCCGCGGCATTCAGCGCGATCAGCGCCCGCCTGCAGGCGGACGGCCAGCCGCCGCTCGGTCCCGTCAACGGGCTCGTCTACTGGCTCGAGCGCCATCACCCCAGGGCGTTCTACGACGTCATCTCCGGCAACAACCGCTACCAACGTCACGTTCCCGGGCACAACGCGCACCGTGGCTATGACCTCGCCACCGGGGTCGGAGTGCCGCGGTTCGACCGGATAGTCGGCCTGGTGCCCAAACCGGGGCAATGATCGAGTCAGCGGCCAGACGCTGAGCGCAAGATAGGCATTCGTCCCTATTTGCTTGGTCCTGGTGCGAAGGAGCTAGCACGCGGGCGTGACCCGTATAGGCGGCGTGAACCGGCAGTGCTGTTCGCCGGCGGCCGAGACCTGCTCTGCGATCGCGATGCCCCCGGCAGGACTCGAACCTGCGACCATCGGATTAGAAGTCCGGCGCTCTGTCCAGCTGAGCTACGGGGGCCTGCGGGAGACTGTAGTCGTGTTCGGTGCCGGATCCACGCGCCGCGGGACGCTGGTCGTAGCGGCCGTCGGCCTCGTCACTCTCCCGCCTCCGGCCGGAGGCGTGGCCCGGAGCCGCCTACCGACCAGGCCATGCCTGGTTCCGGGCGTCAACCGGCCGCTCGACCGGGTCTGGCGGCCGGACATGCGCGCCGCGATCCGTTACGCACACGGCCGTACCGGGGATATCGCGTTTGGCGTGCGGACCGCCCAGCGCTTCTACGGCTACCGACCCAACCACGTCGAGTGGTCGGCGAGCGTCCTCAAGCCAATGCTGATGGCCGCATATCTCGATCGTCGATCGGTCGCCCGACGCGCCCTTAATCGAAGCGACCGCTCGCTGCTCTATCCGATGATCACGAGGTCGGACAACACGGCCGCCACCGAGGTGTTGGGCATCGTCGGCGACGGGGCGCTCTACGCGCTCGCGCATCGGGTCGGCATGACGCAGTTCGCTGTCGCCCCGATCTGGGGTGAGAGCCACATCACGGCCCGCGACCAGACCAAGTTCTTCCTGCACATCGGCCGGTACATCGCCCCGCGCCACCGGCGGTACGCGATGCGCCTGCTCGCATCGATCACGCCCTCTCAGCGCTGGGGGATCGGGGAGGTCTCGCCCAAGGGCTGGAAGCTCTATTTCAAGGGTGGCTGGGGTTCGGGAACCGGGCTCATCGACCACCAGGTGGCGCTGCTGGTCCGCGGCTGCGCACGCGTGTCGGTAGCCGTGCTCACCATGTACGACGGCTCCCACGCCTGTGGGAAGCAAAACGCTCCGGGAGATCTTCGAGAGACTGCTGCGCGAGCTGCCGACCGAAGCCGGGCGCCACCGGGAGGGGCGCCGTCGCGCCCCGCCCGGCAAGCTGCCAACGCGCGATCAGCTCGTACAGCGACCAGAGTGACGCTCGGCTGAATAACAGCCGTCACCTCGTTTGTGTGATTTGACCGTGCCGTGTTGACTGAAGGAAGATTCCGCGCGGGAGCGCCTGGACGGTGGGGCGGTCCGCCGAGGTGAGATGACCTACATCCCAGACAAGCCTGACGGGCTGGCCGGGGGCGCTCGGGCGCGAGCCCGGCTTGGGTCCAAGGCGACGCTCAGCTGGCTCGCGATGAGCCTGCTGATTCTGGGCTCGGTCGGAGATCTCGGTTCGACTCCGGCGACGGCGGTGTTCGGTCTCGCCTCAGTCGTGCTGTTTGTCGTCCCGGCGATCGTGTTCCTGGTGCCCGCCGCGCTCGTGTCGGCCGAGCTCGCCTCGGGCTGGAAGGGCGGCATCTACAACTGGGTCAGCGAGGGGATCTCCCCTGGCATGGGGTTTACCGCGGTTTGGTGTCAGTTCGCCCAGACGACTTTTTACTACCCGGCGGTGCTCGCCTACGTGGCGAGCACGCTGGCGTACGTGTTCGCGCCGGGCCTGTCGCACAGCGGCCTTTACACGACGATCGTCATCATCGCCCTGTTCTGGGCGGCGGTGCTCGTATCGGCCAGGGGCGTCGTCGCCGCCGACAAGCTCGCCTCCTGGGGAATCCTGATCGGAACGCTGATCCCAGGTCTGCTCCTTGTCGTGCTCGCCGCGATCTATTTGCTGCAGGGGAACCCCTCCGCCGCGCCGCTGAACGGTCACCACGTGCTACCGCCCTGGCACGGGCTGACGAGCATCGTGTTGATCGTCAACGGCTTCTTTACGTACGCCGGTGTCGAGGTGAATGCGGTTCACGTCGACGACCTGCGGGACGCCCCCCGCGAGTTCCCCAAGGCCGTCCTATTGGCGGTGATCCTGATCCTGTTGGTGTTCATCCTTTCGACATTGGCGATAGCGGTCGCCGTTCCCGCGGCGCACATCAGTTTCACCGCCGGGGTGATGCAGGCCTTCAGAAGCCTGCTCCGACACTTCGGGCTCGGCTTCATTCTGCCGATCATCGCCATCGGCCTGGTTATCGCCTCGCTCAGCGGCCTGCTTGACTGGCTCACTGGTCCGTCGACCGGCCTGGTCGAGATCGGGCGCGAGCGCGGTTACCTACCTCAATACTTCCAACGGCTCAACGCCAACGGGGTGCAGTTGCACATCCTCGTCGCCCAGGGAATCGTCATCACGCTGATCGGCCTGCTCTACGCGCTGGTGCCAACCGTGTCGCGCGCCTACTGGATCTTCGCCGCTCTCGCCACAGAGGTGTACCTGATCATGTACGTCCTGATGTTCGTGGCGGCCGCCAAGCTCCGCCGTCGTGAACCCGACCACCAGCGCGGCTATCGAGCGCCAGCCCTCGTGACTATCTGTGTCGTCGGAGCCGTCGCGTCTGTCGCAGCCTGTGCCGTCGGCCTACTGCCGCCGAGTCAGCTCGGACACGTCAGCGTTCCGGTGTACGCGATCGCGCTGTTCGGAGGAGTCCTGGCTGTCGGTGTCGTTCCGCCGCTCCTGCTCTACCGTTTACGCCGACCCAACTGGAAGGCGAAGTAGCTTGCCCTACATCGTGACAAAGACAAACGGGGCGTACCAAGTCGTGGATCGAGAGACCGGAAAGGTCTACTCCCGCCACAGCACCAAGGAGAACGCCGAGCGCCAGCGTCGGCTGCTGGAGGGCGTTAGGCACGGCTGGAAACCGACGGGAAAGAAGCCTGACGGATCCTGAGGGCTCACGTGCTCACAATCGGGGCGCCCGGATTTGAACCGGGGACCTCCTGCTCCCAAAGCAGGCGCGCTACCAGGCTGCGCCACGCCCCGAGCGTGATTCCCGAGTCTAGACGCCACGCTTCGCCGCCGCGCTCCGTCGCGGACCGGAGGGGTCGCCGGCCCCGCGCTCGCACGATCTCTTGCGAGCCTGTCGAGTAGCCTCCGACGCCGCATGGCCGAGCTCGAGCCCCTCCGGACGCTTCACTACAACCTCGCCCGGACCGGTGGCCTGCAAGATGTCGTGGCGCCGCCGTACGACGTGATCGACGAGCACGAGCGCGAGGAGCTCGGGGCCCGATCTCCATACAACGTCGTGCACATCGACCTGCCGCGCGGCAACGGGGACCCCTACGAGCACGCGGCGATGGAGCTGAGCGCGTGGTGCCGAGAAGGCGTCATCGTCGCCGACGACCGGCCCGCGCTGTGGCCGCTCGAGCAGGAGTACACCGGCCCCGACGGCAAGCGCCGCACGCGCCGGGGGTTCCTCGCGCGCGTGCGGGTAACTGAGTATGGGGCCGGACGGATCCGCCCTCACGAGCGGACGCACCCGGGCCCGAAGGAGGATCGGCTCCGGCTCACACGGGCAACCAAGACCAACCTCTCCCCCATCTTCTCCTTGTTCTCCGATCCATCCGGCGCCGCGTGGAGCGCGCTCGAACCGCTCACCGAAGCACCGCCATGGGCCGAGACGACCGACGACGATGGGACGGTCAACCGCCTCTGGCGGGTCGAAGATCCGGCGGCGATCGAAGCCGTAAAACGAACGGTCGCGCCGGCCGAGCTGTTGATCGCCGACGGGCATCATCGGTACGAGACGGCCCGCGTGTACGCCGACGAGGTCGGCGGCGAGGGGCCGCAGCGGTTCGTGCTGATGTGCCTGGTCGCGCTCCAGGACCCTGGCCTCACCGTGTTTCCCACCCACCGCCTGGTCCGCGGGCTCCGTCGCGATCAGCACGAGGCTCTCGCGCAGGCGCTGAGACGCGACTTCGAGGTCGAGCCGCTCGCGGACACGTCCGACCTCGTGCCGCTGCCAGGAGGCCTAGTGAAGATCGGCTACATCGACGCCCACTTCAAGCAGCCGTTCATGCTGACGCTGAAGGACCCGAGGATCGCCGACGCGGCGCTCGCGGACCACGCGGCGCCCTACCGGCGGCTCGATACGGCCGTGCTTGAGGCGCTGATCCTCAAGGGCGCCCTGGCGATGACCGACGACGACATCGACCACCTATCCGGCCTGGGATACGCGCGGGACGCGGACGAGGCGCTCCGACTCGTTCAGAGCGGCGAATATGATGCCGCGTTCTTCATGGCGCCGACGCCGATCGAACAGGTCCGGGAAGTGGCCGCGGCGGGCGAAAGTATGCCGCCGAAATCGACGTACTTCTTCCCCAAGGTCCCCACCGGCCTCGTCTTCAATCCGCTCGTGGAATAGGCGCAAAAACGGACGCTACGATCCTTGTAATAACTACACCTACTCTGAGGTACCGCCATGAGGGCAACCGCACGTCGCACGAACCATTTTGTCCACCAGGTAGACGTCCGTCAGCATCAGCTGGTCGCTGACGAGCCGATCGATCATGGCGGCAGCGACGAGGGACCGAGCCCACAAGAGCTGCTCGCGGCGAGCCTCGCGTCGTGCACCGCGGTCACGATCGAGATGTACGCCAAGCGCAAGGGCTGGGACATCGGCCCGGTTGAAGTCGAGTGCGAGTACACGCCGGGCGAGCGTGGCTGCCCGACCAAGTTCAGGCTCGACTTCCGGTTTCCGAATGGGTGCACTGAGGAGCAGGTCGAGCGTCTGCGTGTGATCGCGGCCAAGTGCCCGGTTCACCGTACGCTCGAGGGCGAGGTCTTCTTCGAGGACCACATCCAACTGGTCGAGCCGGCCAGGACCTGATCCTAGGCGGCCCTCGTCGGACAGCTCGGCGGCGAGCGCGATCCGCCCGCGCCTGGCGCCGTCAGTCGACGATCCGCACCCCGGCGGCCCGCAACTCGGCGATCGCCTGATCGCCGTCGCCAGCCTGGACCTCGACCGCGCGCGTCGCGTCCCGGTGCAGGACCACGTCGAAACCAGCCCGTCTGGCGTCGAGCGCGGTCGCCTTGACGCAGTAGTCGAGCGCAAGTCCGCCGACGTGTACCTCCACCACGTCGCGCTCGCGCAGTAGCCGCTCGAGCTCGGTGTCCTCGAAACCGGAGTAGCCCTCTGCGTCGGGCGTCCGCCCGGCGTCGACGACCGCGTCGAGGCGGCTCTGGTCGATGTCCGGATGAAACTGGGCCCCAGGGGTGTCGCGAACGCAGTGGACAGGCCAGATGCCTCCGTTCTCGGCAAAGGATCGGTGGTCGGGGGGGTGCCAGTCACGGGTGGCGACAACGAAGTCGGCCTGTTCGGCGAGACGGTTGATGGGCTCGACGACGGCGTCGCCGTCGGGAACTTCCAGCGCCCCGCCGGAGCAGAAGTCGTTCTGCATGTCGACGACGATCAGGGCATCCATCGACGCACGAATATAGTCAGGCGATGGCGGTCGAAGCGGAATCGCTCCGGAATGGGATGCGGCGCGTGCTCCTGTCACCGGAGGAGGCCGTTCAGATCGAGGTCCGCGGGCGCACCGACGCCGCCGTCCTCGTTCCGCTGTACACCCAAGACGGCAAGCTGCACGCCGTCTTCACCAAGCGCCGCGACGATCTCCGCCGCCACCCCGGCGAGATCTCCTTCCCGGGTGGCCGATACGAGGAGGGGGAGGCGGATCTGACCGCAACCGCGCTTCGCGAGGCGGAGGAGGAGATCGGGCTACCGGCGGAGGCGGTGGAGATCCTGGGCGCGCTCCAGCCGACGCCCACGATCGCAACCGGGTACGCGGTTTATCCGTTCGTGGGCATGATCGACGCGGGACGGACGTGGACGCCGAGCGCACGCGAAGTGGCGGAGGTCCTCGAGCTGTCGCTCGCGGACCTCATAGCCGGATACGGCCGACGCCGGCTGGTCAGGCGCGGGCTGCCGATCCGCACCGACACGTATCTCGTGGGCGATCACCTCATCTGGGGAGCGACGGCGCGGATCCTGGCCGATCTGTTCGACCGGATCGCGCCGCTGCTCTGAGGCGTGGTGACGCCGGCTAACTGCGCTCGATAGGCACGTCGACCAGATTGCCCCACTCGGTCCACGACCCGTCGTAGTTCTTCACGTCACGCTCGCCGAGCAGCTCGTGAAGTACGAACCACGTGTGCGCCGAGCGCTCGCCGATCCGGCAGTACGCGATGATCGGATCGCCACTCAGCACACCCTTACCGCCGTACAGCTCGCGAAGCTCTTCGGCCAACTTGAACGTGCCGTCCTCGTTGACCGCCTGCGCCCACGGAACCGACTTCGCGCCGGGAATGTGGCCGGCGCGCTGGGCGCCCTCGTTCTCGTAACCCGGCATCGCGATCAGCTCGCCCGAGTACTCCTGGGGCGAGCGAACGTCCACCAGCTTGTGTGAATCGCCGAGCGCGGCGAGCACTTCGTCGCGCTTGGCCCGGATCGACTCATCACCTGACTTCGCCGTGAAGGTCACCGCCGCGAACTCCGGCTCTCCCGTCGTGGTCGGCCGGCCGTCGGCGATCCACCGCTCGCGGGGACCGTTCAGCAGCTTGACATTGTCGTGCCCGTAGTACTTCAGGTACCAGTAGGTGTAGGCCGCGAACCAGTTGTTGCGATCTCCGTAGAGGATGATCTGATGGTCGTCGGAGATACCGCGGCCGCCGAACAGCCGGCCGAAGTCCTCAGGGCCGAGAAAGTCGCGCTTGACCTGGTCCTGAAGGTCGGTGCGCCAGTCGAATCCAATCGCGCCCGGAATGTGGCTCTCAAGGTAGAGCGCCGGGTTCTCGTCGACCTCGACGATCCGGATCGAATCGTCATCCAGGTGCTGCTCGAGCCACCCGGGCTCGACCAACACTTCGTTTGCGTATTCAGCCACGATGTCGCTCCTTGTCGGGCTGGGCTTCGGACGTCATAACACCCGAATTCCAGTCAGCTTTTATGTGTTTTCACCAGTTTAGCCTCCGAGCAGACCGTTGACCGCCCGGTGCGCATCGCTGAGCCAGAGACGATGATCGGCCGGATCTGCCTCGAGCAACGCGCAAGGGATCATCGACGCCTCGCACGCGGCGAGGACGTGCTTCGCGCCCTCCCGGAGGACGTGGTCCTCGATGGTGCCCGAGCCCTCGTAGACGATCCCGCGGACGGTCGTATCGAGCATCCGGCTGATCAACATATCCAGCCGCGTCCCGTGCAACGCGGCCAGGCGCTCGGCGGAGCCGGCCGCCGAGCCGAGCAGAATGCACGCGACCGTGACGTGGTCGAGAGCGGGCGCCAGCGTCGCCACCCGGTCGGGATCGCCTATGTAGGGGTCAACCCCGGCCGCCTCGATTGCCTGGGCGCGAACGTGATCGCGCGTCGTGCCGCGGACGGTGTGCCCGTCCGCTCGAAGCCGGACAGCGAGTGACAGGCCTCGACAGCCGCAGCCGATGATCAGACAGCGAGCCAAGCGTCCGGATCGCCGCAGCTACTCCGGCGTCGACCCGGTGCCGAACTCCCGCAGCACTTCCTCGCGTGAGCGCTCGGGAAGTCCACGGGCTCGGCGACGAGCGTTCGTCGCCTCGAGCAACTGGTCGAGCTCGCGGTCCGCCAGATACTCCTCCTGACGGCGCCGCTGCTCGCGAACCTCTTCCATCACCCGCTGCTCGAGATCCGCCACTGTGACCTCCCGCTCGCCGCGTTTGCGCCGGCGCGCGTTGTGTGCCGAGAGCATCTGCTCCAGGTCCTCCGCGTCGAGCGCCTCCCGGGTCTCGACGATCTCGCGCGCCGACTTCAGCCCCAGCTGCTCGAGTCCGGAGCCGGGGTAGTACTTCCCGAGGAGCCAGAAGAAAAGGATCCCGGCGATCAGGCCACCGAGCAGCACAAGTGCGAACGGATCCACCGCCGCCGGAGTCTACTCTCGCCGCCGTTAAGGCCCGCGCAACTTTTGTGACTGATGCGGTTTGGTACCGGTGTCATCAGCCGCCGACCGGTAGGGCCGGCATCCGTCGGAGGCACCAATACGACGCTGGGATAGAGGAGTCTCCATGCGCCTACGCTTTGCCCTACTCGGGTCGCTGCTGGCTGTCCTCGTGGCCGTCGCCGCACCCAACATCGCCAGTGCCGCACCTCATCACAACCGCGGCCTGACAATCAACGCCACGCCGAATCCCATCATCGCGGGAGAGGGCGTACTCATCTACGGTCAACTCAGGGGCGGGGACGTGGCCGGACAGCCGGTCAAGCTGTACCACAGGATCAATCCATCAACCCAGTTCTCGCTGATCGGGAAAACGACGACCGACAAGTTCGGGTTCTACGCGTTCACCCGCGCGGAGGGGATCGTGTACACGAACCGCAGCTGGTTCGTCCGCGGGCCGGCCGGGGCCCACAGCCGTACCATCCACGAGCGCGTATCGGCGGAGGTCACTCTGCAGGCGAACATGACCTCAGCGGACACCGGCCAGCCGATCGTGTTCTCAGGACACGTTACTCCTAACCACGCGTTCCAGCGCGTGTTCCTGCAGGTCCAGAAGGGCGCCACCAACAACTGGTTGACCGTGGCGAGCACCCGGCTCGGCCCGGGGTCGAACTACGCGATCTCCCATCACTGGCGTATGCCTGGCGAGCGCGTCGTCCGGGTGCTGTTCCCCGGTGACCGCCGGAACATTGAGGGCGCGTCGGATCCGCTGTCGATCACGATCCAGCAGCGCCAGGTGCCCGATTTCACCATCAACAGCACCGATCCGGTGATCCAGGTCGGCCAGTCGGCCACGATCTTCGGAAAGCTCTACATGAAGGGAACGACCACGCCCGAGCCGGACACCCCAGTGACGCTCTGTGGCAAGATCGCTGGCCAGCCACAGTTCAACTGTGACACGGCCGGGGTCACCGGCAGCGACGGGAGCTACAGCTTCATTGTCAGTCCGGTGCACAACGAGGTGTACGTGGTGCAGACGACGCTCCCGCCACACCGTCACACGGCCCGTCTTCTCGAGGGCGTACGTGACGCCGTGACCCTGACCGCGAGCTCGTCCTCCGCGAGCGCCGGACAGAAGGTTACGTTCACGGGGACTGTGACACCGGACAAGGCCGGTGACACCGTCTACCTCGAGCGGTTCGGCTCGGACGGGAATTGGCATGTCGTCGCGGTCAGCACGGTGCGGCCAAACTCGACGTTCCAGTTCGTCAAGGTGCTCGGCAACCCCGGCACGAAGACGTTCCGTGCCCACGTGCTCGCCGATCCGCTGAACGTGGGCGGCGTCTCACCGTCGCTGACACTGACGGTGACGTTGCCGCCGGTGTCGTCGCTACCGCAGTCCTAGCAGCGCCGGGCGAGAGCCCGTAAATGGCGGCTCCCGTCGCGTCAGCGGCGGGGGCCGCTTCTCGTCACGCGGTCACCGCCCACAGCCGCCACTGCCCGGGGACGCCCCGAAGCTCTCGTTCGCCCCTGTCCTCGAACCGGATCCCCGAACCGACGACGAGGTCCTTGACCGTGCCGGAGACGAGCACCTCACCCGGGGCGGCGGTGGCGCCGACACGGGCGCCGATGTGAACGGCGATTCCGCCCACATCGCTTCCCATCACCTCGATCTCACCGGTGTGGAGGCCGCTGCGGATCTGCAGCCCGAACTGGGCTTGGGCTACCGCGCCGATCGAGGTCGCGCACCGGATCGCGCGGGCGGGGCCGTCGAACGTGGCCAGGAACCCGTCGCCCATCGACTTCACGGTGCGGCCGCGGAAGCGGGAGAGCTCCTGGCCGATTGACCGATCGATCAAGTCGAGGAGATCGCGCCAGCGGCGATCGCCGAGCTCGGCAGCGCGACTGGTCGAGTCAACGATGTCCGAGAACATCACCGTTGCCAGGATCCGCTCCGGGTCTCGAACGGGACGCACACCGGTGAGAAACTCTTCAATCTCGTCGAGCTCCCCGTCGGCGTCGCTCCCGAACACGAGGGTCTCCTCGCCCGGAAGCTCGACGTAGCGAGCCCCCGGGATGTGCTCGGCCAGATACCGCGAGTGACGGACATCCACCAGCCCGTCATCCGGGCGATGCAGCACCAGCGTTGGCGCCTGGATCGAGGGCAGCACGGCGCGGACGTCGATTTCCCCGTTCATCCTCATCAGCTTGATCGCCGTCCCTGGGCTCGCTGACAGGCGCTCCAGGCGTGCGAACCACGCTCGTACGCGCGGGTTTTCGGCGGCGCCCGGCGAGAGTGCGGCGACCCGCGACCCGTCGCCCCAACTGATTGCGTCCCGGAGGCTCGCCTCTCGCTCCTCGTGCCTTGGCGCCCACGGGTAGTCCTCCGCCCATGACGTGCGGGCCATCGCCTCGTAGAGCACCAGTGCGTTGGTGCGTTCGGGGTGGGTCGCGGCGAACAGCGCGGCCATCGAGCCGCCGTCCAGCAGCGCAAAGATCGCGGCCTGCTCGGACGCGGCCGCGTCCATGACCGCGACCACGTCGTCGATCTGCTCCTCAAGCGTCGGCGCCGACGGGACGGGGTCCGACAGCCCTGACCCGCGGCGATCGAACATGATCAGGCGCGAGAACGAGGCCAGGCGCTCGAAATAGCCGGCGACAACGGGCTCATCCCAGTAGTGCTCGACCTGGGAGATCCAGCTCGGTACGTAGACCAGGTCGATCGGCCCCTCCCCTACCACCTGATACGCGATGTGCAGATCGCCGCTACGCGCATACCGAGTGTCGGGAGCCATCAGGATCTCGCAGCGTACAGGCGCCAGTGCTGTCCACTAGTGTCCCCTAGCCATGAACTTTGAACTCAACGACGAACAGCGCTTGGTCCGTGAGACGGCGCGGAAATTCACAGACAACGAGATCGTCGAGCGCGCGCGTGAGAACGATCGCAACGAGCACTTCGACGTCGAGCTCGTGCGGAAGATCGCCGACCAGGGCTACCTTGGGGCGATCGTCCCGCGCGACTACGGTGGGGCGGGTCTCGACTACCTGACATACGGGCTCGTCGTCGAGGAGATCGGCCGAGGTGACTCTGCGATGCGCACCGTGATCTCGGTCCAGACCTCCCTCGTCTGCTCATCGATCCTTCGCTGGGGGACCGAGGAACAGAAGCAGCACTACCTGCCCAAGCTTTGCTCCGGCGAGTGGCTCGGCTGCTTCGGCCTGACCGAGCCCGACACGGGCTCAGACGCCGCCAATCAGCGCACACGCGCGCGCAAGACCGACTCCGGCTGGGTGATCAACGGCGCAAAGATGTTCATCTCGCTCGGTAACCACGCCAAGGTCGCGCTGATCTTCGCCCAAACCGATCCCGACAAGGCGCATCGCGGGCTCGCCTGTTTCCTGGTCGACACCGACCAGCCCGGCTATCAGCCTCAGGAGATCCATCACAAGATGGGACTTCGCGGCTCCGACACGGCGGCGATCTCACTCGACGACGTCGAGGCTCCCGATGAGGCGATGCTCGGCGAGGTCGGCGATGGCTTCAAGGTCGCGATGACGGCGCTCGACTCGGGGCGCTACAGCGTCGCCGCCGGGTGCGTGGGAATCTGCCAGGGCTGCGTCGACGCCTCCGTCCGCTACTCCAAGGACCGCCAGCAGTTCGGACGGCCGATCGCGAGCTTCCAGCTCGTGCAGGCGATGCTCGCCGACATGGCGGTCGAGACCGATGCGGCGCGGATGCTCGTGTGGCGCGCTGGATACCTCAAGGACACCAACCAGCCGAATACCACAGAGACCTCGATCGCAAAGCTCTACGCGACCGAGGCCGCAATCCGTTGCGCGAATACCGCCATCCAGGTCCACGGCGGCTCGGGGTACGTCGACGACTATCCGGTCGAGCGCTATCTGCGGGACGTTCGCGTCACGACCCTCTACGAAGGGACCTCGCAGATCCAGAAGCTGATCATTGGACGCGCGCTGACCGGAATCAACGCGCTGATCCCGTCCTGACGCCATGCCGGAGGCACCGAGCACGATCGGCGTTGCGGGCGCCGGGACGATGGGCGCCGGAATCGCCCAGTTGGCGGCACTGAGCGGCGCCCGGACGCTCCTTCACGACCCCATCCCCGAGGCGCTCGAGCGCGGCATTGCCGAGATCAGGTCGCGACTCGAGCGCAGCGTCGAGCGCGGTCGACTCACTCACGAGCAAGCCGACCAGGCAGCCGGGAGGCTAGAGGCCGCGCCGGGGCTCGAACAGCTCGCGCCGAGCGAACTCGTGATCGAGGCCGCCCCCGAGCGGCTCGAACTCAAGCGTCAGCTGTTCGAGCGCCTGTCGTACGAGATCGTCGGAGCCGACTGCGTCCTGGCGACGAACACTTCCTCGCTGCTCGTGACCGCGGTGGCCGCGACCGTGAAGGGTCCCGGGCGCGTCGTCGGTATGCACTTCTTCAACCCCCCTCCGATCATGGCGCTCCTCGAGGTCGTCGCGGGCGAGGAATCCTCTGCGGAGGCACTGGCTATCGCCCGCGCCGCCGGTGAAGCGATGGGCAAGCGCGTGATTGACGCCGTCGACGGTCCAGGATTCCTCGTCAACCGCTGCAACCGTCCGTTCACGCTCGAGGCGCTGAAACTGCTGCAGGAGCGCGTCGCCTCGATCGAGCAGATCGACCGCATCTGCAGGATGGGCGGCGGCTTCCGGATGGGTCCGTTCGAGCTCATGGACTTGGTCGGCGTCGACGTGAACCTCGACGTCGCGAGATCGTTTTACGAACAGAGCTTCGCCGAGCCTCGCTGGCGTCCGTCTCCGATCCCCGTCAAGGCGGTGGCGGCCGGGCGGCTCGGACGCAAGACCGGCCGCGGCTACTACGACTACCGCGAGGGCACCGACTCCTACCGCGAGCCCGACCCCGATCCCTCGGCCGTCGGCGGTGGTGATGGGCTGATCGTGCTCCATGGGAATTCGCAGCTGGCAGTCGGGCTCGAGCGTGCCGCACTCCAGGTCGGTTGGGACGTCACCTCGCCCGACGAGGCCGAGGGCGCGCAGCCGCCCTTCCTGATCCTGGATCTGGGCGGCGGCGAGGAGCCGGACGCGCCGCTTCAGGGCGGTCCGCAGGCGATCTGCTGTGCCGCCGGATCGCTCGCAGCGCTCGATCCGGGCGGCGCCGCGGTCGGCTTCCACGCACTCCCGCCGTTCGAGGAGTCCGTGATCGTCGAGCTAACCCGTGGCACCGAGACCGCGCCGTCCGCCGCCGCCGCGGCGGAGAGGTTCTTCGCGACGCTCGGCAAGCACACGATCTGGGTCTCCGACTGCCCTGGATTGGTGCTCGGCAGGATCGTCTGCCAGCTCATCAACGAGTCGGCCTTCGCGATCGGTGAGGGTGTCGGGTCGGCGGCCGACATCGATGCCGGCATGGTCCTTGGCCTCAACCATCCACGCGGTCCGCTCTCGTGGGCCGACCGAATTGGGCTCGATCACGTAATCGAGGTGCTCGACGGGCTCGTCATCGAGCGACGGGAGGAGCGCTATCGGGCCGCGCCGGAACTGCGGCGCCTGGTGCTGTCTGGCCGGCTCGGGCGCCAGACGGGAGAGGGATTCTTCTCCTATGAGGAGGGCGACAGGATTTGACCCGCGAATGAGGCACCAATGAGAGCAGTCACCTTTCAGGCACCGCACGAGGTTCGAGTCGAGGATCGCCCGTCGCCCGAGCTCGAGAGCCACGCCGATGCGATCGTCTCGATCGAGGCCAGCGGCATCTGTGGCTCGGACCTCCACATCTACAACGGCCGCGTGAAGATCGAGCCCGGATTCACCATCGGTCACGAGTTCGTCGGCACCGTGCTCGAAGCCGGCGCCGGGGTCACCCGGGTCAAGACCGGCGATCGAGTGCTGGGCTGCTTCCACAGCGCCTGCGGGACCTGCTTCTTCTGCCTGCGCGGGGCCTACCACAAATGCGACCGGATGAGGGTCTTTGGCCACGGGGCGCTGCTCGGGTCGCTCCAGGGCACCCAGGCCGAACAGGCGGTGGTGCCGATCGCCGACATGACGCTGCGCCAGGTTCCCGACAGCGTCTCCAACGAGGCCGCGCTGTTCGCCGGCGACGTGATGGGCACGGGGTATCACGCGGTCGTCGAGTCGGGCGTCAAGCCCGGCGACAGAGTCGCGGTGCTTGGGCTCGGTCCCGTGGGCCTGTGCGCCGTCCAGGTGGCGCTCGCCGCCGGCGCCGGGCCTGTGTTCGCCATCGACACGGTCGAGCAGCGACTCGAGGTCGCGCACCGCCTGGGGGCCAGGGCAATCCATCTCACCGAGCAGAGCCCGCGGGAGGAGATCAGACGGGCCACGGCCGAGCGGGGCGTCGATGTCGCGATCGATGCCGTCGGCCATCCCGATGCTCTCGACACCGCGATCCGGCTGGCGCGAAAGGCCGGGACCGTCGCCGCGATCGGGGTGTATGCCGAGCCCTGCCAGGTCCACATGGGGCTCGTGTGGATCAAGGCGCTCACCCTGCGAAGCGGACACGCGAACGTGATCGGTCACGTCGACCGCGTGCTGGGAATGATCGCCTCCGGCTCGCTGGACCCAATGCCACTTGTCACCCATCACATGGCGCTCGACGACGCGCCCGAGGCGTACGAGATCTACGCTCGCCGGGAGGCCCTCAAGATCGTGCTCACGCCGTAGCCTGGACCGGGACGACCCCGGCGTGCGCTTGGCTACGACATCCGTCCAGTCGCAGCCACCCCGAGATCTAAGCGCATGTTCGATAAGCTGCGCGCGTGGCTCGGGGTTCACCGGGTATTGGCGATGCAGCGTCCATGGCAAGCCGGACCACCGCCAAAGTCTCGTTGCTGCGCCGCCGTGCGCCCGCGGTCGCCGCGGCGATCCTCGTGGCCGCGGTGGTGCCGTCCCCGGCCGTGGCCAAACCCCACCATCGCCGCCACCGCGTCCATGCCACGCGAGCCTGTGCCAACGCGAACGCGCCCGTCGGCGCGACCTCGCGTCAGGCGACGAAGACCGCCGTCGTCTGCCTGATCAACAAGCAGCGCAGGGCCCGAGGTCTGCCGAGGCTGCGCGAGAGTGGCCTGCTCGACCGCTCGGCCCAGGGATGGACCAACACGATGGTCGCCACGGGCACGTTTACCCACGGCGCCAATTTCGCGGGCCGAATCTCGGCCGTCGGCTTCGCGTGGTCATCGGCGGGCGAGAACATCGCGACCGGCTTCCTGACGCCGCGCGCCGTCGTGACCGCGTGGATGGGCAGTACCGGGCACTGCCAGAACATCCTCAACCCCACGTACACCAACGTCGGCACTGGTGTTGTCCATCGAGCCGTCGGCGTCGGGGGCAACGGCGCGACGTGGACCCAGGACTTCGCACTGGCCGCGCGACGGCGGGCGCCGTCACACAACTTCGGCCCGGCGAACGGCTGTCCGTATTAGGGCGCCAGTGAGCCCGACGATGCGCCGCTCACGCTTGCGCGGCGCTCTCGACGTCCTCGGCGCTCTCTACGGGAAACGGTGTGTCGCGGAGGTACCACTCCGCGTCGAGTGCCGCCTGACAGCCCGAGCCAGCCGCGGTGACCGCCTGTCGGTAGGTGTGATCGACGAGATCGCCCGCCGCGAAAACGCCCGGCAGGTTCGTGAGCGTGGAGCGGCCCTGTGTGATCACGTACCCGCCGTCGTCGGTGTCGACCTGATCGATCACCAGCTGAGACTGCGGCTCGTGACCGATCGCGATGAATGCACCCGCGATCTCGAGCTCACGGCTGGAGCCGTCGACGGTGTTGCGCAGGTGGGCTACCTTCAGCGAGCCCTCCTCGCCGGGAGCAAATTCCTCGATCACGTACGGGGTCAGCCACTCGATGTTGTCGATCGCCCGCGCCCGTTCGAGCATGATCTTCGATGCCCTGAACTCGTCGCGCCGGTTGACGATCATGACCCTCGAGGCGAACTTGGAGAGGAACATGGCCTCCTCCATCGCCGAGTCGCCGCCGCCGACGATGATCGTCGGAACGTCGCGGTAGAAGGCGGCGTCGCAGGTTGCGCAGTAACTCACCCCGCGGCCACCGAGCTCCTCCTCACCGAGCACGCCGAGCTTCCGGTGCTGGGCGCCCATCGCGAGGATCACGGTCCGCGTGCGGTGGACGTCGTCGCCGACGAGCACCTTGTGGAGACCGCCGTCGCGCGAGAGCTCGACGCTCGTGACGTCGTCGGTCTCGAGGCGGGCGCCGAACCGCTCTGCCTGATCGCGGAACCGCTGCATCAGCTCCGGGCCCATGATCCCCTCGGGGAAGCCCGAGTAGTTCTCTACGTCGGTCGTCTGCTGTAGCAGCCCGCCCCACGCGAAGCCCTCGATCACCAGCGGTTCTAGGTTTGCCCGCGCCGTGTAGAGCCCCGCCGTATAACCGGCGGGCCCACTTCCCACGATCACTACGTTCTCGATGCGGTCGTTCACTTCATTAAGTGTAGCTAGGGGCCTGGGTGGCGGGGGTCTCGGTGCGCCGCCACCGATTGACGGTGCGGCGGAGCTGGAGGTAGGCGACCGCGCCCGGGAGCGTCGGCAGCCAGAACGCAATCGCACGATACGCGAGCACGGAGACGATCGTCACGTCGACCGGCACACCGAAGGCGGTAAAAGCGCCGATCATGCCGCCGTCGACGCCGCCGATCCCGCCGGGAAGCGGCAGGGCGTTGCCGAGCATGCCGACGAAGTACGACATCACGATCACCGCGTGCGGCGGTGCATCGCCGAAGGCGTGGAAACAGGCCCACAATACGGCGATGTCGAACCCCCACCACCCGACGGCGC
This sequence comes from uncultured Solirubrobacterales bacterium, assembly GCA_963810015.1. Lineage (GTDB taxonomy): Bacteria > Actinomycetota > Thermoleophilia > Solirubrobacterales > Solirubrobacteraceae > Palsa-465. The sequence continues at coordinate 513,592 of CAWEMC010000012.1, read as the reverse complement.
CGAGCAGATGGGGATCACGCGAGCGCACCAAACCGATCGCGGTACGGACGCCGGTCCCGGTGGTCGCCGGAGCGGTGGCCAGCCATCGCCCCAGGCGTCCGAGCCAGCCGTGGACCTCCCGCCACCGTCCCATGACCCGTTCCGTGTCGTCCGGGAGCAGCGACACGGCCAGGAACACGGCGATCACGATGGCTCCGAAGATCGCCGGAACGACGGTGATCGCGAACGGGGCCGGCCCCTGGAACAGGCCTAGGTACAGCCCCACACCGCAGATCACCAGCGTGCCCATGTAGACGCCGTAGAGCAGGGCGAGGAACGCGATCACCCGGCACGCGACGACGCGGGCGCTCATCCCCGAGCGACGCACCGCCCACGCGGTCAGGGCGATGCCGCCCGCCCCGCCGGCCGCGAACAGCCTCGTCGCCGCCAGGCCCGCCATCGTGATCTGGTAGCTCTCGCGCCAGCCGATCCGCGACTGTCCACGGACGAAGACGGCCCGAAATACCGCTACGTACGCCGCGAACGAGCAGATCTCGAGGCCGGCGCCGAGTCCGAGCCACCAGACGTTTCCCTGCCGGATCCGGTTCCACGTCACGCGCAGACCGACCAGCCTCGGCAGCACGAAGTACAGGAAGGCGATCGCGGATATGACGAACAACGCGGAGGCCAGCAGCTGCCGCCGCGTGAGCCGCACGCGGGGCATGTCCTCGTGCAAGCTCTGATCGACGACCGGCTCGTCGTTCACAGGCTCAAGCTCGCTCGCCTCACCAGATGCCGCCGCCCGCTGCTCGAGTGGAGCGTCGTGGGCCACACGAACTCCTATGAGGTTGCGGTCCGAGCTTCTACGACCTGGACGAGGCGCGAGAGGCGACCCGCCAAGGGGGCGAGGCGCGGGGCCTGAGTGCGCACGGTCTCGGCGAGCGCCGCTCCGGCCAGGAGGTCGACCGCGTAGTGCTCGCCCAAGTAGACCAGCGCGATCCCGAGCAACGATGCGTACGTCCAACCGAATGCGCCCGGCACCGGGCCCACCTCTGAGAGAAGGTGAGCCGCCATCAGTGACGTGGCGAAATGCAGCGACGGCATAGCGGCAAGCGGATTTCCTCCTAGGACATCGTAGAGCCCTGCCCAGCGACTCCCCCAGAACTGCTCCCCGTATTCGATCATCATCCGGCGCACGCGCACCGTCTCGTTGTCCTCCAGACACCCGTGGGCGGCCGCCCACCAGGGGGGTGCGGTGGGGATCGCCCAGTAGAACACCGCGCCGAGATCGAAGACGGCGTACATCCGCACCGCCGCGGCCGGGAACTTCTCGGGCCGGCGCAGCATCACGTAGGCGACGCTTCCGTGGGGGACGAAGAACCACATCCAGTGGCACCAGACGAGCACGCGCTCGAACCGGTTCACCGTGCCCGGAGCGGCGAACGCGCGCTGCAGGCGGATCGTCGGCGGCACTCCCAGACCGAGCAACCGGTCGATCGCGGCCGGATAGGCGACTCGCACGCGCGCGACCAGCCGCTCGGGGTCGTCGTTCGGCATCTCGTAGGCGGCCACATACGCCCACATGTTCAGCGTGCCGACCGCGACGTCACGGACGCGACTGCGCCTTGTGACCACGCACAGCGCCACCGGAGCGATACCCGCCGCGCCGAGCACGGCCGCGGGCGGCAACTTCAGACGCCGCCTCAGCATGGGCGCCGCGACACCGGCCGCGACGAGCATCCAGGCGGCCGCTCGGATGCCCCTCGTGACGCTCAAGGAGCGGGCAGTATACGTTCGCCCGCACACCTGACGGTCGCCGCCGACTGACCTGACAGGCGACGAAGGCTGCCGCCGGCTGGATAGAATGCCGCAGCCTTGCGACCCGACGCGACTGACGCAAAGTCCCGCCGCCGCAGCCGCCGGCTGGGCGCTGCCCTGATCCTCGTTGCGATCGGCTCGTTGATCCTCGCCCCGGACGCCCTGGCCAACTTCTTCACCCCGAAGTCCGGCGGCTCGCCGAACGCAAACGCCATCCACAGTCTGTACAAGATCATTCTGTACATCGCGGCCGTGGTGTTCGTCGTGGTCGAGGGCGCTCTCGTGTACTCGGTCTACAGGTTCCGGGCCAAGAAGGGGGCGGTCCCCGCTCAGATCCACGGCAACACCCGCCTCGAGATCGGCTGGACGGTGGGGGCGGCGCTGATCCTGGTCGTGCTGACCGTGATCACGTTCGTCAAGCTGCCCACGATCCTCAACCCTCCGAACTCGAGCGCGAACGGATTCTTGGACGCGTCGCTCACCCAGCCCACGCCGCCCAACGGCAAGGAGCTGACGGTCTGCGTCCAGGGACGCCAGTACATCTGGCGCTACACGTACGGAAACGACTGCGACAACGGGGCGTTCGACTTCAAGCTCCCCTACTCCTACACGGAGATGGTGGTTCCCGCGAATACGACGATCGATCTCAAGATCCAGTCCACGGACGTGATCCACAGCTGGTGGGTGCCGTCACTCGGCGGGAAGGTCGACGCCGTCCCCGGCTATACCACCTACACCTGGTTCAAGGCGCCGCACGCGGGCTCGGTCTACCGCGGACAGTGCGCCCAGCTGTGCGGGCGCCAGCACTACGCGATGATCGCGTTCGTCAAGGTGGTCACGCCTCAGGAGTACACCGCCTGGCTCCAGTACCAGGCGAGGGCGATCTCCACGGCCAACATGTCGGTCCCGGCCCTGCGAGCGATCCTGACGAAGAACGGAAACCTCTAACGGACGACGATGGCGACCACCGCTCCAGCGATCAGAGCCGTACCGGAAGTCCTCACTGGCGAGGTGTCGCGACCTCGCGAGACCAAGCGCTGGGTCGACTGGGTGACGACGACCGATCACAAGAGGATCGGGATCATGTACCTCGTCACGACGTTCGTCTTCTTCATGATGGGCGGCGTCGAGGCGCTGATGATGCGCGTCCAGCTCGCGGTCCCGAACAACACGCTGGTCACCGCCGAGCACTACAACGAGCTGCTCACGTTGCACGGGACGACGATGATCTTCCTGTTCGTCGTGCCCGTGATGGCGGGCTTCGGGAACTACTTCGTGCCGCTCATGATCGGTGCGCGCGACATGGCGTTCCCGCGCCTGAACGCGCTCTCCTACTGGCTGCTGGTTGCCGGCGGGATCGTCTTCTACATAACGCTGTTCTGGCAGCCCCCACAGGCGGGGTGGTGGAGCTACCCACCGCTTTCGAGCATCCAGTTCTCGCCGAGCGGCGGCCAGGACGCGTGGATCTTCCTGATCCACCTCACCGGCATCTCCTCGCTGCTCGGGGCGATCAACTTCTACGTGACGATCGTGAACATGCGCGCGCCAGGCATGAGCTGGGGCCGGCTGCCCCTGTTCATCTGGGCGATCCTGGTCTACGCCGTCCTGCTGATCGTCGCCCTACCCGTCGTCGCGGCTGCGGTGACGATGCTGCTCACCGACCGCCACTTCGGGACGCACTTCTTCGATCCCACCGCGCACGGCTCGCCGGTGCTCTGGCAGCACCTGTTCTGGTTCTTCGGGCACCCCGAGGTCTACATCATGATCTTGCCCGGGTTCGGGATCATCTCGGAGGTCATCCCGGTGTTCTCGCGCAAGCCGATCTTCGGCTACAAGGCGATCGCCGCTTCGACCGTGGTGATCGCGTTCCTGGCGACGCTCGTCTGGGCGCACCACATGTTCGCCTCGCCCGTGCCGATCGTCGTACTCGGCTTCTTCATGCTCAGCTCGTTCCTGATCGGCATCCCGACCGGCGTGAAGATCTTCAACTGGATCGCCACGCTGTGGCGAGGATCGATCGTGATGACGACCTCGCTGTACTTCGCCGTCGGCTTCATCGCGATCTTCATCGTCGGCGGGATCACCGGAATCTTCCTCGCCGTGTTCCCGGTCGACTGGCAGCTCACCGATACCTACTTCGTCGTCGCCCACTTCCACTACGTGCTGATGGGCGGAGCGGTGTTCTCGGTGTTCGCCGGGATCTACTACTGGTTCCCGAAGATAACCGGACGGCTGCTGAACGAGACCCTCGGGAAGTGGTCCTTCTGGGTGATGTTCATCGGGTTCAACGTCACGTTCTTCGTCCAGCATGCGCTCGGCCTGTCAGGGATGCCGCGACGGATCTACACCTACCAGCCGGGTTTGGGGTGGTCCACTTACAACTTGATCTCCACGATCGGAGCCTTCATCCTTGCCGTTGGGATCTTGATGACGATCGCCAACATCGCGCGCAGCCTTAAGGTCGGCGCGCTCGCAGGGCCCGACCCGTGGAAGGGCAACACGCTCGAGTGGTTCGTTCCCTCTCCGCCACCAGTCAACAACTTCGATTCAATTCCTCGAGTCAGGTCGGTCGAGCCGATGCGCGACATCCGCCGGCAGATCGAGCGCGACACCGGAGTCACTCAGAAGACCGGCGGCAGCGAGCGGTTCGCACGCGCATGAGGCATCGCGCGCGGTGACCACGTTGTCCGCCACCGCCGTCCGCGCCGCATCGGTGGCGTCGGGTGCGCGGCAGGTCATCTCGGACTACTTCGAGCTGACCAAGCCCAAGGTCCAGGCGCTGCTGCTGTTCAGCACGGTGGCCACGATGGAGGTCGCGGGCGACCCTTCTGTGTCCAAGATCGGGCTCTGTTGCGCCGGCGGGTATCTGTCCGCCGGCGGCGCCGGAGCGGTCAACCATTACTGGGACCGAGACATCGACGCCCGCATGCGCCGGACCGCGACCCGTCCGATTCCGGCCGGGAGGATCTCGCCGCGGGCGGCCCTGATCTACGGCTTCGTGCTGGCGGCGCTGTCGTTCGCCCTGTTGGCGAGCACCATCAACGTGCTCTCGGCGTCGCTGGCGCTCGCCGGGTTCGTCGGCTACGTCGGCGTGTACACGATCTGGCTCAAGCGCCGGACTCCCCAGAACATCGTGATCGGGGGCGCCGCCGGCGCCGTGCCCCCGCTGGTCGGCTGGGCCGCGACGCGCGGCTCGCTCTCGTGGACGGCGGTGTACCTGTTCGCGATCATCTTCTACTGGACGCCACCGCACTTTTGGGCGCTCAGCCTGCTCATGAAGGACGAGTACGCCAAGGTCGGCATACCGATGATGCCGGTCGTCCGGGGAGAGCAGGAGACCCGGCGCCAGATCGTGCTCTACACGCTGCTGCTGTACGCGGTCTCGCAGCTGCCGTTCTGCGCCGGCGCGTTCGGGGGCTTCTACCTCGTCGCGTCGATCGTCCTCGGGCTCGCCTTCATCGGCGGCGCGGTGCGGCTGTACCGCCGGGCGGACCGCCGGGCCGCGCTGCAGCTGTATCTCTTCTCGCTCCTGTACCTGGCGCTGCTGTTTGGCGCGATGGTGGCGGACGTAAAGCTGTAGATTTCCGAGCCGAACGCGATGGATCGGAAGCTCGCACGCAAGAACATCCGGTCGGGGCTGATCGCCGGCGCCCTCTGCCTGGTGATGTTCGGGATCACGTTCGCCGCCGCGGCGATCTACGTGCACGCATGACCATCGATGAGGGAGGCCCCGGGGAGGCCGAAGCGCCACCCGCGGGCGAGGAGATCCACCTCCCGGGCCCGTCGCTGCTGCCCTTTGTATGCGCCATCGCGATCACCCTGATCGTGGTCGGCACCACGCTTGGCTGGATCTTCTCGATCGTCGGCCTCGTGATCCTCGTCGTGGCCGTGACCCGGTGGGTCAGGGACACGCGGCGCGACATCGACGCGCTCCCCGAAGAGCACCATTAGAGAGGCGCGCTGACGCGCGCCTTTTTGGTGTGGCGCTCGCGCCCGGTTCGGTGGCTGTTTTCAGGCTGGGCATCGTGGCTGTCGACTCTCAGCCCGCGGGCGCTGCGCGCCCGCAGCCCCGGTTGGCGGGCGGCGCGGTAAACGGCGCTGGGGAGGGAGTGAAGGAGCGGGCGCCGCCGCACCCGTCCAAAAAACCTGCATAGCACGACAATCTCGGCCCAGATGTCGAGGCCTGTCGAGCTATGCATGAAGAGCATGCTCAGTACGACAGGGCTCGGACCTGGCGCCGGTGTTGACGCGCTATGCAGCTTTTCCGTGACGCTCTCGGCACGAAGTTGGGGGTTTGGCCGGGTGAGCAGGTCAACATGGGCTCTGGCGACCCGCCGAAGCCCTCACCCACCCCCTCTCCCCGCCGCCTCTACCGAGCCGACCGGTCCCGATTGGCGGGGAAGGGAACCCGGGATCGGGCGCCATCGCACCCGCCCAAAACCTGCACAGCACGACAATCCCGGCCCGAATGGCGAGCCCTGTCGAGCTATGCATGAAGAGCATGCGTAATACGACAGGGCTCGGACCTGGCGCCGAGGTTGTCGTGTTATGCAGCTTCCCCGTGACACTCTCGCCACAAAGTCGCGGGTTTGGGCGCACGAGCAGGCCAAACCAAGGGCTCAAGCGCCCAGCCGAAGCCTCACCCGCCTTCTCTCCCTGCCGCCGTTTACCGAGCCGACCGCAAACCAACGGCTACAGGCGCCAAAAAGCGCCCCCGAGCCAGGGGCCGACAGGCCCCCGGCCCGCATATAGGCGCTACGCGCTCGCCGCCTCGACCGGGACGTCGCAGCTGGCACCCTCGCCCGTCCAGCAGCGGACTATGTCTCGCATCGACAGGATTCCGACGAGCTCTGCGCCCTCGACGACGATCAGGTGGCGGAAGCCGCCACGCACCATCGCCGACGCCGCCTGCTCGAGCGACCAGTCGGGCGAGGCGAAGGTGAGGTTGGCCGTCAGATGCTGGGCCACGAGCTCACTGTCCGGATCCTGATCCGCCCCGATCGCGTGGAGGATGTCGCGTTCGGTGATGACGCCCGGCCCCGGGGCGTCCGGGTCGAGAACGACGGCCGCGCCGACCTTGCGGCGGGACATTGCCGCGGCGGCTTCGCGAATGGTGTGCCCGGGCCCGATCGTGAGAACGACGTCGGTCATGCCCTCGCGTACCTGCATGGCGCTCCTCGATGGCTTGCAACGATTGCCTCAATCATAACCGCTGTATTGCAGGGGTTCAGCGCACCGCGCACCCGGCGCCGTTCGTCTCACAGAAGGCATAGGATGCCGGGCGGAGTGATGCTCGAGGGCCACGGAGAAAAACGTGCGTAAGCACCCTCTGTTGCAGATGTTGGTAATCGGCGTGATCGCGACGGCGATCCTGATCCCGGTCGCGCTGATCATCCCGTGGTTCCCGACCGACGCCTCCAAGCAGGCGAGCAACACGCGGACCCTCTACGACGTCCTGCTGATCGCGACGGTGCCGATCTTCGTGCTCGTCGAGACCGTCGTCCTGTACTCGGTCTGGAAGTTCCGGATGAAGCCGGGCGAGGAGCTGAAGGACGGCCCGCCGATCCACGGCAACACGCGGCTGGAGGTCGTTTGGACTGCGGTGCCGGCGGTGCTGCTGATCGCGATGTGTACGTACGCGTACATCACGCTGCGCCACAACGAGGCGAGCAAGAAGGGCGAGATGACGATCAACGTGACCGAACGGCAGTTCGCCTTCGAGTTCTCCTATCCGATCAACGGGAGCGAAACCAATCAGGTCGTCTCGCCCGACCTCTACCTGGCCAAGGACCAGCCCGTGGTCTTCAAGATCCGCTCGCTGGACGTGATCCACAGCTTCTTCGTCCCGGAGTTCTCGGAGAAGCTCGATGCCGTGCCGGGGATCACCACGACGTTGCGAGTCACGCCGACCCGGATCGGGACGTACCCGGTGGAATGCACCGAGCTCTGCGGCGCGGGCCACTCGCTGATGCGGACGGCCGCGTACGTCGTGACGCCGGCGAAGTTCCAGGCGTGGTTGCGATCGCAAAAGCCCAACGGGCCGCCGCCGATCGGGGCTCCGCCGCCCAATGCCGTACAGGTCGGGGTTCCGGGCGCGGGATCGTCGGCCGCGGCGCCCTCAACGAGCAGCTCGTCCAGCTCATCGAGCTCTACGAGCAGGACCGCCGAGGGGAAGGCGGTGTTCAACTCGGCCACCCCGGTCAGCTGCTCCTCGTGCCATACGCTCGCGGCGGCGGGCGCCACCGGAACGATCGGCCCGGATCTCGATACTCGCCTGCGATCCGACTGCGCCAGCGCCGCGTCCAAACCGATCCGCGGCGCCACGCTCGAGGAGTGCATCCACACCGCGATCACGAATCCCTACGCCTTTATCCCGTCCGGCTATCACGCCGGAATCATGCCGTCGACGTTCGCGCAGACGTTGTCGTCAGCCCAGATACAGGCGCTTGTCAGCTACCTGTCGAGCGTGGCAAAGTGAGGAGGTATCGTGCAGGCGACGATGGATAGAGGGAGGGTTATCCACTGATGGCCACCACCTCGGCGGTCGCACCGGAGGCTCTGGGGCACCGCCCACACACCCGCGTCCCGCTCCCGCGCAAGCTTCGTGCCCCGGGCTGGTACCGGGCAGCGCTGTCCGACGTGCTCGGGCTGTTGTTCGCGTTCGCGCTGACCGTGCTGATCCGCTGGCTGATGCACCAGCACCCGATCATCGACGGCCACGCGATCACGATCGTCGCATTGATCGCCGTCCCGATCTTCTTCCTGATCGGCATCGGCACCGCCGACTACTGGCTCTACTGGGCAGCCGGCCGGCCGACGCGGCCGGAGGACCATTCGGGCCACGGCGCCTACAGCTGGCGCGACTACTTCCGCGTCAACACCGACCACAAGGTGATCGGGATCCAGTACGTGGTCACCTCGTTCTTCTTCCTGCTCGTGGGCGGCCTGCTGGCGATGCTCATCCGTGCGCAGCTCGCCAAGCCGGGGATGCAGTTCCTGACGCCCGAGCAGTACAACGGCGTCTTCTCCGTCCACGCGACGCTGCTGATCTTCCTGTTCGTGATCCCGGTGTTCGCCGGGCTCGCGAACTTCGTCCTGCCGCTGATGATCGGCGCGCCGGACATGGCCTTCCCGCGACTGAACGCGCTGTCCTACTGGATGCTCCCGCTCGCAGGGCTGATGATGCTGATGAGCTTCCTCGCCCCGGGAGGGTCGTTCGCGGCGGGCTGGACGGCCTACGCCCCGCTCTCGACCACGATGCCGCTGGGGCAGCTGTTCTTCACCGTCGCGGTGCAGCTGGCCGGCGCGTCCTCGATCGCCACCGCTCTGAACTTCCTGGTGACGATCATCACAATGCGGGCTCCCGGGATGAGCTTCTTCCGGATGCCGCTGCTGGTGTGGGCGAACTTCTCGACGTCGCTGCTCGTCGTGATCGCTACCCCGTTCATCGCCGCCTCGCAGTTCTTCATCCTGCTCGACGTCTCGCTGCACTTCCACTTCTTCGATGCGTTCGTCGGCCCCGGCAAGAACGGCAACGTGCTGATGTACCAGCACGTCTTCTGGTTCTACTCGCACCCCGCGGTCTACATCATGATGCTGCCGGGGTTCGGGATCATCTCGGAGATCATCGCCGTCAAATCCCGCAAGCCGATCTTCGGCTACCGGATGATGGCGTTCTCGCTGCTCGCGATCGTCGTGCTCGGATTCACGGTGTGGGCCCACCACATGTTCGTCTCGGGCATGCAGCCGTGGATCCGGATCCCGATGATGATCACGACCTCGATCATCGCCGTGCCCACGGGAATCAAGATCTTCTCGTGGCTCGCCACCCTGTGGCGAGGGGTCCTTCACCTCGACACGCCGATGCTATTCGCGCTCGGATTCCTGACGATGTTCACCTTGGGCGGGATCAGCGGCGTGATGCTCGCGATGATCCCGTTCGACATCCACGTCAGCCAGACGTACTTCATCGTCGCCCACATCCACTACGTGCTGTTCGGCGGCTCGCTGTTCACGATCTTCGCCGGCGTCTACTACTGGTTCCCGAAGATGACGGGGCGGATGTTCGACGACCGCCTCGGGAAGTGGCATTTCTGGATGACGTTCATCTTCTTCAACCTGACGTTCGCCCCGATGCACCTGATCGGCCTTCAGGGCATGCCCAGGCGGGTCGCCGAGTACGCCTCGAAGTTCGCCGCCTGGAACCTGTTCATCTCGATCGCGGCGTTCATCCTGGGCCTGAGCACGCTGATCTTCATCTACAACATCGTCGCCAGCTGGCGCGGCGGTCCGCGGGCGGCCTCCAACCCGTGGCGCGGCCTGACGTTGGAATGGCAGGTCTCCTCGCCACCTCCGATCTTCAATTTCGACTCGGTTCCGACGGTCGTCGGCGGACCCTACGAATACGGGGTCCCCGGCGCCGTTCACGGCATTTTCAAGCCGCCGGCGGAGGCCAAGCCGGTAACGGCGGGGGCGATGGCGGCAGTGCCCACTCAGGAGCGGCGCGAGTGACGGCGCCTTCCCCGCGCACGAGGGGACACCGGTGAAGACGATCCTGGTTGTGGCGAACGAGACGCTCGGCGGCCGAGCGCTGGTCGATGTTATTCGCCAGCGCATGGCCGAGGGCGACGTGCGCTTCGTCCTGTGCGTCCCCCAGAACCGTCCTCGCGCCGGACTGGTGATCTACGACGACTCCGTGTTCGACGCGGCGCAGGCCCGGGTTGACATCGCGGTCGGCTTCGTCCGGTCCGAGGGAATCGAGGCCATTGGCGAGGTGGGGGATCCGGATCCCTACACCGCGACGATGGACGCCGTCCACGAGTATCGCCCGGACGAGATCATCATCTCGACGTATCCCGAGACGCGCTCGGGGTGGCTCCGGCGCGATCTCATCGAGCGCGTGCGCCACGCCTCGGGCCTGCCCGTTCAGCACGTGGTGACCGACCCCGACGCCGACGGAGGGCTGTTCCACGTGACGCTCGCGGTCGCAAACCGGACGGCCACCGGCGACGAGCTGTTGAACATGCTCAAGGCCAAGGCCAGCGCCGATGACGAACAGCACCTGTTCATCGTGGTCGTCCCCCAGGAGGGCGGTCATGGCCAGGCGGCCAGGCGCGCCCGAACCCGGCTGAAGCTCGTCCTCGACCGGCTCCACCACGCCGGCCTGCTGGCCTCCGGGATGATCGGCGACCCCGATCCGTATACCGCGATCATGAACGCGCTCCAGTACTTCCGGGTCGATGACATCGTGATCTCCACGTTCCCGGAGACGAAGTCCGGGTGGCTGCGCGAAGATCTGATCGAACGTGTCCGGCGCGCCACCGGCAAGCCGGTCGAGCACGTGGTCCACAGCGACATCGCCGAGTCGGCCCCTCAGGGCGCCTAGGAGGGAACGCATGGAAGCCGCCGCAGTCCCCCACGAACACCACGGCCCGCCTCCGGCTCACCGCTCCTCGCGCGTTGAGCCTGCCACGCTCGGCATGCTGCTTTTCATCATCTCCGAGGTGATGATCTTCGGCGCGTTCTTCACGGCGTACTTCTTCATCCGGATCGTCACCCACAACCCCTGGCCCGCGCACGGGACGAAGGTGCCCGAGGCGGTGGCGGGGGTCAACACGGCGATCCTCGTGTCGTCGTCGCTGACGATCCACTGGGCGCTGACCTCGATCAAGAACGGAAACCGGTTCGGCCTCAAGGCCGGGATGGTCTCGACCTTCCTGCTCGGCCTCACGTTCCTCACCGTCCAGATCAACGAGTACATCCACGTCGGCTTCGCCCCCCACGACTCGGCCCAGGGAACGGTTTTCTACGCGCTGACCGGACTCCACGGAGCCCACGTGTTCATCGGCCTCTGCCTGCTGTTGATGGTCACGATCCGCGCGTTCCGCGGGCACTACTCGCCAGAGGAGCACCGCGGGATGGAGGTCCCGGGGATCTACTGGCATTTCGTCGACATCATGTGGATCGTCGTCTACACGTCGGTTTACATTCTGTAGCCGGTGCGTCTCCCGCGCTCCGAGGCCGAAGCTTTCAGGGTCCTGATCTACGTCGTGGTCGTGTTCGCGGTCGCCGCCGTGATCGTCCTGATCGCCAAGGCGATCTGAGACTCCACCCCGTCCGCCGTGGCACCATTGAAGTCGTGCTCCCGGTAGCCGCCGTCGGTCCGGCCGGTTCGATCGCCCTTCCGATCTTCGTCCTGCTGTTCTGGATCCCTTACCACCTGAGGGCGCGGACCCTCGCGGGCCAGCAGCGACCGGTCCCGACGTGGCGCCAGGCGTGCTTCGTGTCCGGCCTGATCGTGCTCGCGATCGCCCTCAGCCCGCCGGTCGGGACCCTCAGCGATCAGCTCCTGGTCGCTCACATGGCCGAGCACCTGCTGATCGGGGACATCGCCGCGCTCCTGATCGTGCTTGGGTTCACGGGCCCGCTGCTCGCGCCACTGCTGCGCAACCCGGTGATCGCCAAGCTCCGGGTCCTGACCCACCCCGTCGTCGCGATCACCGTGTGGGGCGTCAACTTCTACGTGTGGCACATCCCGGCGCTCTACCAGGCGGCACTGCGCCACGACGCGCTCCACGCCCTCGAGCACGCGACGTTCCTCGCGTTCGGGATCGCGATGTGGATGGCGCTGCTGGGTCCGCTGCCCAAGCCCGCCTGGTTCAACAACGCCTGGCGCCTCGTCTACATCGTCGCCGTCCGACTCGTCGGCACGGTGCTCGCCAACGTCATGATCTTCGCCGGCACGGCGTTCTATCCGTACTACGCGGCCGGCGACGCACACTGGCACATCAGCCTCCTCGCCGACCAGACCGCCGCCGGGGGCCTGATGATGGTCGAGGAGAGCTTTCTGACGATCGGCCTGTTCTGCTGGCTGTTCATGAAGGTCGCGCGCGAGGCCGAGGAGCGCCAGAAGATGCTGGACTTCGCCACGTTGCACGGGATCGCGCTCGACGAACAGCGGGCGGCGCGCGCGGTGAGCGCCGGCCGGACCGAGGAGATGTGGCAGCGGTTGCGGGCGAGCGCCGGCGTCACCAGCGCCGGCGCCGGGGCTACTTGACCGTGAGCGGCCCGCGCATGCCGGCCGCGGCATGGCCGTCGACCGAGCAGTAGAACTGGTAGGTGCCGGGCTTCAGGGTCAGCGTCACGGTCGAGACGCCGCCATTGGAGACGATCGGCCCGACCTTGTCGATCCCGCCGCCCCTGACGCCGATGTCGTGCTGAACCGAGGACATGTTCTGCATCCGCAGCGTCACGGTCCCTGCAGTGGCCCTCGCGCGTGAGGCCGTGAACTTCAGCTGCCCCGTCGGATCGGCGTTGATCTCGACGACCCCGTTCTTCTCGACGGCCGGCTTCTGGGTAACGCTCGCCACCGCCGTCGCCAGGGCGCCGACGTCCTGACCCGGCACCGCGGCCACGTGCGCCACGTAGGCCGCCACGTCCTGGGCGTCCTGGCCGGTGTAGAGCTTCGCGGGCATCACGCCCTCGGTATTCGGATACTGGATCCAGTAGCTGATCAGGCCCTCGATCGAGGTGCTCTTCACGCCATCGGCCCGATCCTGCCTGAAGGCGTCGTCGAGGTTTGGCCCGACCGTGCCCACCGCGCCGGCGTGGGCGAGCGTGTGGCAGGCGCTGCACTTCGCGACGAACAGCTGTTTGCCCCTGACGAGATCCGACGTCGGATGCTTGATATTGCACCCGCCGAGCGCAACCAGCAGCAGCGCTCCCGGAACGAGCATGAGGCCACGTGGAATCGGTGCGAAGGCTCTCAGCATGTTCTGCGGCCGCCACTCTATCCAAGCGCACGGCGATGGCGCGCCGTCGCCGAGGGAGGGGCGAATCCCCGGATTGGAGGGCCGTGAGGGCCACTGGCTCATGGCCTCCATCGCTGGCGGATCTTGCCGGGAGGCTCGCTGCTAGGATGCCGCGCGGCATGAGGACGCGCCAGAAGTATCGGATGCGGACGCCTTCGAGTGGTAGGGAAGTGATCATCGAAGCCGAGCCGGACCGGGAGTACGTCGACCGTGAAACGAGCGAGCCGCTCGAGATCGTCGCCGAACTGCTTCCTCTTGCCCCGACGCCCTCGGAGCTGCCTTGGGCCGTCGAAAACCTCCGTTTCTGCAATTGGTGTGACCAGCACTCACAGAAGGACCTAAACGACTGCCCCCACTGCGGCAGGCGTATGGAGCCCCTGGGCTCCTAACGCCCTCTCCGCGACGATGAGCCGTTCGATTGTCATTCTCACCCTGCTCGTTGCCAGCCTCGGTCTATCAGCCTGCGGCAGCGGATCGCCATCGGCGACAAACACCGCGGGAGCACCTCCGCTGACCGTGCCGACGACGGGCGTCGCGAGCGCGCCACCACCCGCCACCACCACGACCAAGGCGGCGACCACGACCTCGACCACCTCCGCCTCGGTGAGCGATCCCTCCGCGAGCTCGTCCTCGCCGTCCACCGCGAGCGCTCCGGCGACGGGCGGCTCATCAGCCACGCCGGCGGCGCCGAGCGCCCCGTCCGGCCCGACCACGGGCGGCAGCGCGCCTGGAGGCGGCGCCACCGGGACGGGTGGCGGGGCCGGAGCCGGGGGCACGGGCACCGGGGGTGGATCGAGCAGCGGCGGCGCCGGTCTCGGGACGTCGGCCTTCTGTCAGCAGAACCCCGGCGCCTGCTGAGTCGGACGAAACGCCTAGCGCTTGCGCCCGTGCACCAACCGCCGCGCGTGCACGTAGTTCTTGGGGTACGGCGGGGACGTGATCTCGGTGGCGGAGTACTCGACTCTGGTGCCTGGGTAGTCGCACCCGTAGTGCGCCAGCGCGCCGACCGTGAGCTGCGCCTGCGACACGCCCGGAATGTTGCGGCAGTTGGACTTGCGGCTCTGGCGGTAGGCGAACTGCTTGGTCGAGAGGTCGATCGAGAGCACCGGCGCCCATGTCGGCGTCGAGAGCCCGATCGCGTCGCCGCGCTGGACCGGGAGCGTGGTCGTCAGCGGGAGCTGGACCACCTCGCCGAGGTACGGCTGGACGTGGAAGAGCGGGCTCTGGGCGACGACCTTCCACTGGCGCAGCTTCTTGGCGCCGACGGGCGCGAGCACCGTGATCGCCAGCTGGGTCGTGCCGCCGTACTGATGGTCGAGGAACTTGATGTCGGTCAGGCGGGTGCTCCGGTTGCTGGAGAGGCCTGAGAGGCCGACGGTGAAAGCGACGATCCGCCCTGCCTTCTTGGCGGTCGTGGGGTAGGTGGTGCCGTCGCGAATCGTCTCGAGCGCGGTGGCGCGAGTGAGGATGATCGTGCACTGGGCCGGCTTCGTGTTGGGCGGGCAGGACGGCGAGGCGACCGGCGTCTTCGTCGCCCCGAGTTCGATGATGGCGGCGTAAGCAGGGGCCGCGGCCAGCGCCACTGTGGCGGCTGCCAGGACCGCGCCAAGCGCGAGAGAACGTTTCTTCATAGACCCATTGAACACGAATGACCGGCCGCAGTTGCGTCCGTGAGACCCCGGACCGGACCGGAAGACGCCTGCAAACCGGCCGTTCGAGCCCGCCGACACGCGCTCCGAAGCACGGCACACGCGATCGGGCACGCGCGCGCCGCGCTGCGCTCCTGCACTCAGGGGTCCGTTGTTTGGCTACAGCTTGGTGACGTTTACGGCTTTCGGCCCCTTCGGGCCGGCCTCCTCCTCATAGGAGACCTTCGCGCCCTCGGCCAGTGAGCGATATCCGTCGCCACCGATTCCCGAGAAATGGACGAACAGGTCGCGGCCGCCATCATCGGGCGTGATGAAGCCGAATCCCTTGTCGTCGCTGAACCATTTGACGGTTCCTGTTGCCATGTACACCCCTTCGTGCAACTCACTGATTCACGGTCCCGGGCTGCTAACCGCCCGATCAACCGCGGGAAAACTAGCAGGGCGCGGCGCGCCCTGTCTCGTCGGGGCCGCCAGGCGCCTCCGCCACCGTCCCGAGGAGCTCCCGCGCCCGCTCGAACGCCTCCTCGCGATCACCGATCTCGCCGACGAAGCTCGCCTCTTCGAGCTCGTCGAGCACCAGCCCGATGTTCGGTCCGGGCCGGATCCGGAGCGCGCGGGCGAGTTCGTCGCCCCGCACCGGCGGCCTCGGGGGTCGCAGCCGCCAGGCGAGCGCCTCGCCCATCAGCTGGCGTGCGAGCTCCAGATGTTTGGCGATCGCCTCGTCTGAGCCCGAGCCTCGCGTCGCGAGCCTGTCGGCCACGCTGAGTACCGTCACCTCGACCTGCACCGGCGCGGACGCCTTGAGGTAGCGGTAGATCGCCCGCCGGCTGAGCGGCACCTCGTGGACGAGGAAGCCCAGCCGCAGGTGATGGCGCGTGAGCGCCGCAACGTAATCGCACAGCCGCTCGCTCGCGCGCAGGCGATGGAGCGCCGCGACAGCCATCTCGGCGCCGGTGGCGTCGTGGCCGATGAACGTGACCCGGCCCTGCGGCGTGACGTCGCGCGTGCGTGGCTTGGCCACGTCGTGGAACAGCGCTCCGAAGCGGAGCGCCTGGCCCCGCGTAAGCTCGTTCGCCAGCGGCTCGTCGAGCACGGCGGCGACGGCCGGCGAGTCGTCCCCGAACGCCGGCGCAGGATCCCGCGTTACCGCGATCGTCTCGGCCAGCACCGCGCGCGTGTGGCCGTAGACGTCGAGGTGGTGGTACTGGCTCTGCTCGATCCCGCGAAGGCCGGCCACCTCCGGCAGGATCACCTCGGTGACGCGGAGCTCGTCCATCAGCTCGAGCCCGTCGAGCGCTCGCTCCGAGGAGACGATCCGCTTGAGCTCCGCGAAGATCCGCTCGGGGGCGACGTCACGCAGACTCGGCGCGCTGAGGCGGGCCACCGACGCCGTCTCAGCGTCGATCCCGAAGCCCAGCTCGGACCCGAGCCGGGCGAGCCGCAGCGTCCGCAGCGGGTCCTCGGCGAACGCCCCGCGCGAGACCATTCGCAGCCGGCGCAAACGGAGGTCCTCGAGCCCGGAGAACGGATCGACGTAACCGCCTCCCGAGAGCGGCTGCGCGATCGCATTGACGGTCAGATCGCGCCTGCTCAGGTCTTCCTCGATCGTCGCTCCGGTCAGCGGTAGCAGATCCACCTGCCAGCGGTGATCGCGCGCGACCACCCGCCAGCCGCCAAATGTGTCCGACAGCGCGAACGCGTGGCCGTTGGCCGATTTGGCGAGCGCGCGGGCGAGCGGCCGCGGCTCGCCTTCGACCGCGAGGTCGTAGTCGCTCGTCGGTCGATCGAGCAGCCGGTCGCGGAGCGCCCCTCCGACCAGCCACGCGTTCTCCGCGATGCCGAACAGGCCAGCCAGCGGATCGCTCACGCCACCGGCTCCCCATCACGGTGATACGCCCGGGGAACCCGGCCCGAGATCCCGCACAGGATTTCGTAGTTGATCGTTCCGATCCGGTGGGCAAGGTCCTCGGCCGTCTGTCGCTCGGGCCCGTCCTCGCCGATGATCAGGGCCCGATCGCCCACTTTGGCGGCCGGCTCAGATCCGATGTCAACGGTCACGTTGTCCATGCTGACAGTGCCGACCAGCGGGTAGCGTCGCGCCGCAATCAGGAGCTCGCAGTTGTTGGTTAGCGCTCGGCGGATTCCGTCTCCATATCCGATCGGCACCGTCGCCAGCCACGTCTCGTGCTCGGCGACGAACCGCCGTCCGTAACCGGCGCTCTCGCCGGCGCGCGCGAGCTTCAGGGCGGCGACGTAAGAGCTCAGCTCGAGCGCCGGTTCGAGCCCGAGCGGGGCGGGGTCCACGTTCATCGGGTCTCCGCCGTAGATCGCGATCCCGCAGCGGACCATGTCGAAATGGCTCGCCGGCTCGTGGATCGTCGCGGCGCTGTTGGCGGCGTGGACCACCACGCCGGGGTGCCGGAGGCGGACCGCCGAGACGAACGGCACGAACCGTTCGAGCTGAGCCGCGAAGAACTGATCGCCCTCGTCCGCGGTCGCAAAGTGCGTCATCGCCCCCGCGAGCTCCAACGGAGGTCCACCCTCCAGTACAGCGTCCACGACGCGCCAGGCCTCGGCCTCCTCTCGCGTCCCCAATCGGCCCATCCCGGTGTCGAGCTTCACGTGCATCCTCACGGGCTCCTGTGCCGCGACACGCACCTCGGCGACGAACCGCTCGCTCCACGCCACGAGCTCGGCCCGCGCGCCCAGCGCGATCGGGAGCTCCTCGGAGCTGATCGCGCCCATCACGAGGATCGGCGCATCGACGCCACAGGCCCGCAGCTCCGCCGCCTCGTCCGCGGTCGCCACCGCCAGCACAGTTGCGCCTCCGGCCAGCGCAGCCCGGGCCGCCGGGACCGCCCCGTGACCGTAGCCATCGCCCTTCACGACCGCGCACAGGGCCGCGCCGTCCGCCAGCTGATCGATCAGTCGCCTGACGTTCCGCTCGATCGCCGCGAGGTTGACGCGGGCGAGCGCCCGCAGCGTCACGATCCCCTCCGCGCCCCTTGCGCGAGCGCTCCGGGCAGGGCCGCGATGACGTCGCTGGCGATCACGCCCTCCGCCCCGATGTGCCTGGCCGCCAGCCTTCCCGCGGCGGCGTGAACGAACGCCCCGGCGCAGGCCGCCTCGAAGGGGTCCATCTTCTTGGACAGCAGCGCCCCGATCACGCCCGACAGGACGTCTCCGGTTCCGGCGGTGGCGAGTGCCGGTGCCCCACCCCGGCTGACCCCGACCCGACCGTCGGGCGCGGCCACGAGCGTGTCATCGCCTTTGAGCAGAACGATCGCGCCGGCCGTCGTAGCCGCTCGCCGCACCCGATCCAGGCGATGAGCGTCAATCGACGCGCTGTCGATCTCGAGCAGTCGCGCGAGCTCGCCCGCATGCGGGGTCAGAACCGTCGGCGCCTGCCGCCGGGCGAGCGTCTCGAGCGCGCCGGCGTGGGCATTCAGCCCGTCGGCGTCGAGCAGCAGCGGAACCCGCGCCGTGTTTGCCACCTCGCGCGCGAAGGACTGCGTCTCCGGTTCGCGTCCGAGGCCGGGACCCAGGACCAGCGAGTCGACGCGCTCGGTGCGTTCCAGGACCTGCCCGGCCCCGTCGGCGTCGAATCGTCCGTCGCGATCGGCGACCGGCACCGTCATCGCCTCCAGCAAGCGCGTCTCGAAGATGAGGTTCAGCGACGCGGGCACGCAGGCGGTCACGTAGCCCGCACCCGCCCGCATCGCGGCCTCGGAGGCCATCGAAGGAGCTCCGGTCAGGCCGATTGACCCGCCGCACACGAGGACGCTGCCCGCGGCGAACTTCGTCGACTCGCGCCCGCGCCGGGGGATCCCCTCCGACACGGCCTCGTTGATCAACCCGATCGACGGATCGGACGGTCCCCCGTCGGGGATCCCGATGTTGACCACCGTGACGTCGCCGCTGTGCGCTTTGCCGGGAGCGATCCACAACCCCGGCTTGCCCGCGTGAAACGTGGCGGTGGCGGCCGCGGTCACGGCCGCGCCGGAGACCTCGCCGGTGGACGCATCGACCCCGCTGGGCACGTCGCATGCAAACACGGTCGCCCCCCGAGCCCCGTTGATCGCGTCGATCGCGGTCGCGGCCTCGCCCCGCGGCTCGCCCGAGAACCCGGTGCCGAGGATCGCGTCGACGATCACCGCCGGACGCCCCAGCGCGGCGGCCGAGAACGGCTCCGGCGCCGGCCCTGCAAGACGCTCGAGGTTGGTCCGGGCGTCGCCGCGGAATCCGTCCGGCTCGCCGGTCAGGAGCACCGAGACGTCGCGACCCTGCGAGCGCAACAGGCGGGCGACCACGAGCCCGTCGCCGCCGTTGTTGCCCTTCCCGCACACGACCACGACGTTTCCGACCGGGGCGCGTTCCATCACCAGCGCGGCCAATCCGCCCCCGGCGCGCTCCATCAGTTCCACCCCGGGGATCCCGAGCTCGCCGATCGCCCACTCGTCGAGCGCCCGCTGTTGCGCGGCATCGGGAAGCGGCTCGAGCCAGTTTGGAAGGGTCATACCAGGATCGCGACGGCGGCAGCCTCGCTGTGCGTGTGGGTCAGGGAGATTCGCACCTCGACCCCCAGCTCGCGGGCTCGCCGGGCCACCGCGCCGTGCAACCGGGCTTCGGGTGGACCATCTCCTCCCACGACCTCGACGTCACGGAAGCTCCACGCGTCCATTCGGAGCGCCTTCGCGACCGCCTCCTTGGCGCAGAACCGCGCGGCGAGATGCTGTCCGGGACGCGCGCGAGAAGCCGCGTAGGCGCGCTCGCCGTCGGTGAACAGCCGGTCCGCGAGGCGCGGTCTTCGCTCCAGCGCTCGCTCGAGCCGGTCGATCTCGAGCAGGTCGATGCCGATTCCGCGGCAGCTGGAGGGCTCCGCGCTCACTCCACCGTCACGGTCTTCGCCAGATTTCGCGGCTGATCGACGTTCAGGCCCCGACGGCGGGCGATGAAGTAGGCCAGCAGCTGTAGTGGGATCACCGCCAGCAGCGGCGCCAGCATCCAATCGGTCCGCGGGACCCAGATCACCTCGTCGGCGTGCGCCTCGATTTCCGCGTTTCCCTCGCTGGCGATCGCGAGCACCCGCGCGCCCCGCGCGCGCACCTCCTGGATGTTCGAGATCACCTTCTCGAGGACCGGCGAATCGGTCGCCACCACGACCACGGGCGTGCTCTCGTCCAGCAGCGCGATAGGGCCGTGCTTCATCTCTCCGGCGGCGTACGCATCGGTCGCGATGTACGAGATCTCCTTCAGCTTGAGCGCTCCCTCGAGCGCCACGGGCAAGCCGACATGACGCCCCAGGTACAGGAAGAAGTCGGCCTCGTACGTCTCCTCCGCGATCCGCCGGCCGCTCTCGGCGGCCTGCTCGAGCAGCCCCGCGAGCAGGTGCGGCAGCCGCTTGAGGTCGGTTATCAGGTCGGTGAGCGCGCTCGCCTCCAACGTCGAGCGAAGCTCCGCGAGCCTCAGCGCCACCAGGTACATGGCCGCCACCTGACTGACAAACGTCTTCGTCGCGGCGACCCCGATCTCGAGACCGGCCCGCGTGTATAGAACCCCGTCGGCCTCGCGTGTGGCCTGCGAGCCCATGATGTTGGTCAATGCGAGCACAGTGGCGCCACGCCGGCGAGCCGTGCGCATCGCGGCGAGCGTGTCGGCCGTCTCGCCCGATTGGGAGATCCCGATCACGAGATCGCCGGGACCGACCACCGGATTGCGGTAGCGGTACTCCGACGCGATGTCGACCTCGACCGGCACGCGCGCCCACTCCTCGATCGCGTAACGGCCGATCAGCCCCGCGTGGTAGGAGGTTCCGCAGGCGACCACGACGATCCGCTTGACCGCGAGCAGCGACTCGTCGTCGAGGTCTCCGAGATCGCCGAGATCGATGCCGACCCCGCGGGCCGCGCGTTCACCGATGGTCTCGGCCACCGCGTCCGCCTGCTCGTAGATCTCCTTGAGCATGAACGTCTCGTAGCCCTGCTTCTCGGCGGTGTCCGCGTCCCAGTCGATCTCGACCAGCTCGCGCTCCAGGACCTCGCCATCGGCGCTCTGGAACTCGACTCCGTCCGGTCGCAGCACAACGAGCTCGTCGTCGCCGATGTACTGGACCGTCCGTGTCTCGCGCAGGAACGCCGGGATCGCGGAGCCGATGAACTGCTCACCGTCGCCGCGGCCCACGATAAGCGGACACTCCTTGCGCGCGCCGACGAGCAGGCCCGGCTCATCGGCACTCATCGCCACGAACGCGTAGTGCCCGCGCAGCTCGCCGTAGGCCTTCCGCACGGCGTCCACGAGATCGCCGTCGTGATGGCGAGCCACGAGGTGCGCGATCACCTCGGCGTCCGTCTCGGACGTGAACACGGCGCCCTCTTCGATCAGCTCCGCCTTTAGCGTGACGTAGTTCTCGACGATGCCGTTGACGACGATGTGGATGCGATCGGTCGTGTCGAAGTGGGGATGCGCGTTCTGCTCGGTCACCCGACCGTGCGTCGCCCACCGTGTGTGCCCGATGCCGGTGGCCGGCTGGGGCCGCTCGGCGACGGCGACTGCCCCGCCGCGCGTATCGTCGATCGCCTCGATCACGTTGCGCAGCGCGCTGAGGTTTCCGACGGCGCGCACGGCCTCGATGCGCTCGCCGTCGAGAACCGAGATCCCGGCGCTGTCGTAACCCCGGTACTCGAGTTTCTCGAGCCCGGCGAGCAGCAGAGGACGAGCCTGACGCGATCCGACGTAGCCGATGATGCCGCACATGCCCCTGATAACTCCTTGATCGCTTGCTGGTGCCTTCTGACTTGGGTCGAGCCGCACCGGCGGCCCGCGTCCTCCGCTCCTGCAGGAGAACGAGCGCCTGATGTTAGAGCCCGCCCTTACTCAACGGTGTCGCGTGCACGATGCTTCCCATAGCGTTGTGGCGAGAGCGTGTCGAGATCGCCACGACTCTATGAGGAAACGCGGAATCTAGCCGGGTGGATGGTGCAAAGCACGTCAATCTCGTCTCAGAACCCGAGCCGTGCCGTGCTGTGCATGAAGAGTGTGCTTAACACGCCACGCTTTGCCAGAAGCGCCGGTTGTGTCGTGTTAAGCACCACGAAATCGCCCGATCTGGCCGCCAAAAGACCACCGCGCCCGCCATAAACCCGACCCACCCCCTTCCCGAGCGCCGTTTACCGAGCCGCCCGCCGACCGACGCCACGGCGGGCGCAGTAGCCCGAGAGCTCAGATGCCGCCGTCGCCGTCGGACGGCCCGCCGTTGTTGTCGCCATCCGCGTCGCCCCCATTGTTCTGCGGGATCCCTTTCGGTAGCGGGGTGGCGTGGGCGGTCGTGGTCGTCGGCGGGGGCGCTTGAGTAGTCGTCGGTGGCGGGGCCACGGCCTGGGTGGCGGTCGGCGTCGTGGTCGGCGCCGGCGCGGGCGTCGTGGTCGGCGCGGGCGCTGCTGCCGCGGCGGCGGCCGCGGCGCGCTCTTTGCGCAGTCGGGCCGCCTTTGCCCGCGCGGCACGCGCGCGGCGTTCCGCTGCTTTCTTGCGTTGCGAAGCGCGGGCCGCGGCAGTTTGCGCGGCCCGCGCATGATGCACGACCGCGGGGACGGTCGCGGCCGCGTGAGTCGTCGTCGGCCCCGAGGACCCGCAACCTGCCACGAGGACTCCGAGCACGACGCCGACGATCAGCCAGCGCACCAGCGAGCGGGGCTGATCAATGCGGTGAAAAGGGCTTGCGTGCATGCTTGTCCCCGAGGACGCCCGACTCGCCCCGAACCTTCCCCGCGGTTTTCCCGGAAGGGTTGGACCTCCCCCGGCGTCCCTCCGATTACGACGCCCCGGCGTCCGACTACAGATACGTCATGAGCACATCGTCCGTCACTGCCTCACATAAGCTCCCGGCACGCCGGCTCGTCCGGTCGCGCCCGAGGTCGTGGCACGGCGTGCCGGTCGGTTTGCTCGCCGCGTCCACGCTGATCGCCGTGCTCGTCGCGCTGCCGATCCCGATCACGATCGTCCAGGCGCTCCAGGGTGGGCTCTCGGCCGCCGTCGACGCGATCAAGGCCACGTCCGCGCGCACGCTCCTGCTCCACTCGTTCTTCGTCGCGGCCGTCGCCGCCCCGGTGTGCGGCGTGATCGGCGTCGCGAGCGCGTGGTTCGTCGAGCGCACCACCGTGCCGGGCCGACGGTTGTGGGCGCTGCTGCTCGTCGCGCCGATCACGATGCCGCTGTTCGTGACGAGCTACGCCTGGGCGACGCTCGGCACGTTCCTCCAGGGGTTCCTCGGCGCCGCCGGGATCATCGCGTTCTCCTACTACCCGATCGTCTTCCTGCTCGTCTGCGTCGCGTTGCGCGGAATGGATCCCGCCCTCGAGGAAAGCGCGCGCTCGCTGGGCCTGAGCGCTCGACAGACGTTTTTCCGGGTCGTCCTCCCGCAGCTCCGCCCGGCGCTCCTGGGTGGCCTGCTGCTGGTGGTGCTCGACACGCTGGTCGAGTTCGACGCGTTCGTCGCGCTGAAGTACCAGACGTTCAGCGTCAACGTCTACGCCCAGTACCAGCTGAGCTTCAGCGCGTCAGGCGCGGCCGCCCTCTCGTTCTTCTCGATCGTGTTGTGCTGCGTCCTGTTGGCCGGCGAGTCGCGCCTTCGCCGGGGCGCCAACTACAGCCGCGTCAGCCACGGCGCCAGGAGGGCGCCCGTCCGGTACCGCCTGGGTCGCGGCACGCCACTCGCGCTCGCCGGCCTCGCGCTGATCGTGGCGATCGGTCTGGGAATCCCAGTCGGCGTGCTGATCTACTGGTTCACGCAGAGCAGCCAGGCGGGCTTCGCTGGCGCGACCGTCAACCTGCACTACCTCTTGCCGGCGACGCTGACATCGGTCGGCCTCGCCGCCGGCTCCGCCGTGCTCGCGCTCGTGCTCGCCGTGCCGGTCGCGTCGCTCGTCATCCGTTACCGGAGCCGCCTGACGAGCGTGCTGGAGCGATCGACGTATCTGTCGTTTGCGCTGCCTGACCTCGTCGCCGCGATCGCGCTCGCGTACGGCGCGAGCCACTACGCGCGCTTTGCCTACGGGAGCGTTGCGCTGCTCATGTTCGCCGACGCGATCCTGTTCGTGCCCTTTGCCGTCGTGGCCATGCGAGCGACCCTGGGCCAGATCGAGCCGGCTCTCGAGGACTCGGCCCGAGCGCTCGGCAACGGCCCGCTGCGGACGCTGTTCCGGCTCACGCTGCCGTTGGCTCGGCCCGGACTCGCGGCCGCCGGAGTGCTCGTCTTCGCGTTCGTCCTCGGTGACCTCTCGACCGCCCAGGTCCTGCTGCCACCGGGCCTCTACACGTTGGGGACCGAGTTTCAGGCGAACGCCTCGACGGTGGCGTTCGCCGCGGCCGCGCCATTCGCCGCCGTGCTGGTACTGCTTTCCATGGCCGCGACGTACGTTCTGATGAGCCGGTTCGGCCGGGTTCGAGCGCTCGAGGAGCTCTGACGATGGCCGAGCTGAGCTGCGAGCACGTGAGTAAGACCTATCGCGCCCGCACCGTGCTCACGGACGTCGATCTGTTCGTCCCCGAGGGCACGCTGACCGCGATCCTCGGTGCGTCCGGAAGCGGCAAGACGACGTTGCTGCGACTGATCATGGGGTTCATCGAGCCCGATGCCGGAACCATCACCGTCGGCGGTGCGCTCGTCGCCGACGCGGGGCGGCTCCACGTCGCCTCCCACAAGCGCGAGATCGGTTACGTGGCCCAGGAAGGCGCACTGTTCCCGCATCTGAGCGCCGGCGAGAACGTCGCTTTCGGACTGCCGCGTTCCGAGCGTCGTCGCAGCGCTCGGGTCGTCGAGGTGCTCGAGCTCGTCGGGCTCGACGAGGGCTACGTCGGCCGGCGGGTGCAGGAACTCTCCGGAGGAGAACAGCGTCGGGTCGGGCTCGCCCGGGCCCTGGCACCCCGCCCTCGGGTTGTGCTCCTCGACGAGCCCTTCTCAGGGCTCGACGCCGGACTTCGGGTCGAGACGCGCGAAGCCGTCCTGAGCGCGCTCTCGCAATCCGGGACGACCGCGCTGCTGGTCACGCACGACCAGGCCGAGGCGCTCTCGATGGGCCGCGAGGTCGCCGTCCTGCGCGACGGACAGCTCGTGCAACGCGCCGCGCCGAGCACGCTCTATCGCGCTCCCGTCGATGCCCAGGTGGCCAGCTTCGTCGGGGATGCTGTCCTGCTCCCGGGCCACGCCAGCGGGGATCGGGTCTACTGCGCGCTGGGCGAGCTCGAGGTCCGACTACCGGGCACGCGCGGCGCGGTCGAGGTCATGGTCCGTCCGGAGCAGATCCGGATGGCGCGCCCCCGCCAAATCCACGGCGACTTGTCGGCGATCGTCACCGCCGACGTCCTTCGACACAGCTACCACGGGCCGGACACGGTCGTGACCCTGCGCCTTGAAGAGCACCCCGAGACGATCGTCAAGGCTAGAACGTTCGATCCCGACGCCCCCGCCCCGGGCGAACTCGTCGAGCTGTCCGTCGTCGGTCCCGTCGTCGTATTCCCCCGCGAGGAGGGGTCTGCCGAGCTGAGGGTAGAGACGGTTGGCCACCCCACTGACGTCTCGGTGAGGCCGAGATGAGGATCGGCAGGCGAGCGATGCTCGCCGCGGTGGTTGTGGCCGTAGCGTTGACCGTGGCGGCCTGTGGCGGCAGCTCGGACCCGCGGTCACTCGTGCTCTACAACGGCCAGCATCCTCAGCTGACCGACGCGCTCGTGTCGGCATTCGAGAAGCAGACGGGGATTCATGTCAGCGTGCGCACCAACGACGGCATCGTGCTCGCCGATCAGCTCCTTCAGGAGGGCGGCGCCTCACCGGCGGACGTCTACATCACCGAGAACTCGCCGGAGCTGGTGACGCTCGATCAGCACGGCCTGCTGGCCCGGCTCGACCCCACGACGCTCGAGCAGACGCCCGCGCGCTTTCGCACGCCCACGGGCGACTGGATCGGAATGGCGCTGCGCGTCAGCGCTCTCGCCTACAACCCCGCGCGGATCTCGGCGAGCGCGCTCCCGGCCTCGGTGCTCGACCTCGCCCAGCCCCAGTGGAAGGGCAAGATCGCGATCGCCCCGACCGACTCGGACTTTCCGCCGGTCGTCGGCGCCGTGATCGCCCGGTACGGCACCAAGGCCGCGGCAGATTGGCTGGCAGGACTGAAACGCAACGCACAGCTCTACGAGTCCGACGAGGCGGTGGTCGCGGCCGTCAACCGCGGCGACGTCGCCACCGGCGTGATCAACCACTACTACTGGTATCGCCTCCGGCTGGAGATCGGGGCCAAGGCGATCCACAGCACCGTCTACTACTTTCCCGACCACAACGTAGGATCGATCGAGAACATCGCCGGCGCGGCGGTGCTCAAGTCCAGCAGCCACAAGGCCTTGGCGCAGGAGTTCGTCAGGTTCATGGTCAGCCGCGCGGGCCAGGAGATCCTCGCTCGTGGCGACGATTTCGAGTACCCGGCCCGAGCCGGGGTGAGCCCGAATCCGCAGCTTCAGCCGCTCGCCCGCCTCGCGCCGGCGGTCGTCGGACCGACGGCGCTCGGAAACGATCAGACCGCCGCTCGGCTGATCCAGCAGGCCGGGCTGGCGTAGCGGCCCCGCCTACTTCAGCGCCCGCTCGACCACCTCGGTCAGGCGGCCGCAGACCTCGTCGATCTCCCGCTCGCTCGGCGCTTCAGCCATCACGCGGATCAGCGGCTCGGTGCCCGACGCGCGTACCAGCACCCGGCCGCGGCCCTTGAGCGCCGAGTCCTCCCGCGCGATCGCGTCCTGCACGAGCGGATCGTCGAGCGCGGCGGCGAGCGAGCTCCGGTCGCCCGCGCGGATGTTCACGAGCCGCTGGGGAAGCTTCTGCATGGCGTCGCGGTCGCTCAGATCCCGGTCCCCGAGCGCCTCCAGCGTCAGCAGCGCGCTGGCGATCCCATCGCCGCTGGGCCCGAACCCGAGGTCGATGATGTGGCCCGATTGCTCTCCGCCGAGGGCCCATCCGCGGCGGCGGAGCTCGTCGAGCACGTAGCGGTCGCCGACGGCCGTCGTCGCCACCTCGACGCCCGCGCTCGCCATCGCCGCGTGGAAGCCGTAGTTGGTCATCACGGTCACCGCGACTCCGTTTCCAGCGAGGCGATCCCGCGCCCGCAGGTGCAGGGCGGCGATCGCGATCAGCTCATCGCCGTCGACGACCGTCCCCGTGCGGTCAACGGCGAGCACCCTGTCGCCGTCGCCGTCGAACGCGAACGCGACGTCGAAGCTGCCACGCGCCAGCTTCTCGGTCAGCCGGTTGAGGTGGGTTGACCCGCAGTCGTCGTTGATGTTGCGCCCGTCTGGCTCGTCGGCGATCGCCTCGACCTCCGCCCCGAGCCGCCGGAAGATCTCCGGCGCGGCCCGATAGGTCGCGCCGTTGGCGCAGTCGAGCAGGATCGTGCGTCCACTGAGGTCGAGGTCGGCGAAGCGCGTGTGGAGCTCTCTCAGGTAGTCCTCGAGTGCCCCGTGCAGGCGGCGCACGCGGCCGATCCGCGGCGGTGGCGGCGACGGCTTCTCGAGCTCGGCTTCGATCGCGTGCTCGGTGTCGTCGTCGAGCTTGAACCCGTCGGCCGCGAACAGCTTGATGCCGTTGTCCTCGTACGGGTTGTGCGATGCCGAGATCACCGCCCCGAGCTGGAGTCCGTGGCGTCGCACCAGCAGTGGCGCGGCCGGGGTGGGCAGCACGCCGGCGAGCAGCGCGTCTCCGCCGGCGGCCGTCACGCCCGCGGCCATCGCCGACTCGAGCATCTCGCCCGATTCGCGCGTATCCCGGACGATCAGCACCTGGGGGCGCTCCGTACCCGCACGCGCCACCGCGGCGCGAGCGAGCACGAGCGCGAGATCGGCGGTCAGGAAATGTCCCGCCCGGCCGCGGACACCGTCCGTGCCAAATAGCTGGCGCGCCATCCGGCGAGCGTGGCGTTAGCGCTTCGAGAACTGCGGCCGTTTGCGGGCTTTCTTCAGGCCCGCCTTCTTGCGCTCCTTGACCCGTGGATCGCGGGTCAAGAAGCCCCGGCGCTTCAGCTCGCCGCGGAGATTGGGATCGGCCACGAGGAGCGCGCGGGAGATGCCGTGCCGCAGCGCTCCGGCCTGTGATGAGACGCCACCGCCGTGCATCCTCGCGACGACGTCCATCCGGGAGTCGTATCCCACCGCCTCGAGCGGCTGCCGGATGATCCGTTGAAGCGTCTCGCGCGGGAAGTAGTTGTCCAGCTCCTTGCCGTTGATTGCGTACGTCCCGGTGCCCGGCTTGAGGATCACCCGGGCGACGGAGCTCTTGCGCTTTCCGGTGGCCGTGTAGCGCGCGCCGGCGGCGAGGTCGATCGCCGCGTCGGCGATCGGCTGGGCCTCGTCGACGCCGTCGGTTTCCTCACGCGCCGCGGCCGCCTCGGCCTCCGCCTCCGCCGCGGCCCTGGCCTCGGCGTCGAGGAACTCCTCGCCCTCGGGCACGATGTCGGGGATCAGGTCGGCGCCGGGGATCTCGGGACGCTCGCGGGGTGGGAGCTCGACCTCCTCAAGCTCGGCTACCTCGCCGGGCTCGGCAGCGACGACCGGCTCGGCCTCGGCCTGCGGCGCGGCGGCGGGCTCCTCGGCCTCGGGCGCGGCGGCGGGCTCCTCCGCCTCGGGCTCGGCGGCGGGCTCCTCAGCCTCCGGCTCCGCGGCGGGCTCCTCAGCCTCCGGCTCCGTGGCCGGCTCCTCGGCCTCCGGCTCCGTGGCGGGCTCCTCGGCCTCCGCCACCGTGGCGGGCTCCTCGGGCTCGGGCTCCGTGGCGGGCTCCTCGGGCTCCGGCTCCGCCTCGGCCTGCGGCTCCGGCTCGGGCTCCTCGGCCTCAGTCGCGGGCTCAGCCGCGGCTTCGGCCTGCGGCTCGGTCTCCGCCTCCGCGGACGGCTCGGCCTCGGCGGCCGGCTCCTGCTCGTCTGCGCGCTGCTCGTCCTCGGGGTGCTCGGACTCGGTCACTGCTCAATCTCCATCGGTTGCGGCTGCTGGGCTGTGTGCGGGTGCTCGGGACCGGCGTAAACCTTCAGCTTCGTGAGCTGCTTGCGCGCTAGACGGTTGCGCGGGAGCATCCCCTTCACGGCCAGGCGGATGACCTCCTCGGGCCGGCGCTCCAGCATCTCGGCCAGCGTCCGCGACTTCAGCCCCCCGGGGTAGCCCGAGTGCCGGTAGTAGCGCTTGTCCGCCCGCTTGTTGCCGGTGACCGAGATCTTCTCGGCGTTCACGACGATCACGAAGTCGCCCGTATCCACGTGCGGGGTGTACGTGGGCTTGCGCTTTCCGCGCAAGGTGTCCGCGATCTGGGTCGCGAGTCTGCCGAGCGTCTGGCCCGTCGCGTCGACGAGCAGCCAGTTGCGCTCTCGGTCGGTGGGAGTGGCTACGTAGGTCTTCATGGCACACACAAGCCGCGCGTCGTTTCGCGCGGCTCGGGGCAATGATAGCCGCGACTTCACGATCTGGCGGTCCCGTACGCTCCTCTTGTGCCGCTCGCGCTAAAGCTTCGACGCTACGGCTACCGCGTCGCCTACTGGGGCCTGCGGATCTGGTCGTTCGCCGTCCGCCCCCGCGTCAGGGGGGTCAAGTGCATCCTCACCAACGGCGACCACGTCCTGCTGGTCCGCCACACCTACGGCCCGCCGAAGTGGGATCTGCCGGGCGGAACCGCGAGACGCGGCGAGCCACCGGCCGAGACGGCGCGTCGCGAGATGGCCGAAGAGCTCGGCGTGACGCTCGATGGGCTCGTCGACCTCGGATCCTTCGCCGGGCGGATCGATCGCCGCCGAGACACGATGCACTGCTTCCACGCGGACATCGACGATCAGGAGCTGACGATTG
Organism: uncultured Solirubrobacterales bacterium; assembly: GCA_963810015.1. Taxonomy (GTDB): domain Bacteria; phylum Actinomycetota; class Thermoleophilia; order Solirubrobacterales; family Solirubrobacteraceae; genus Palsa-465. Next base: position 483,477 of record CAWEMC010000012.1, on the reverse strand, counting down.
ATCTGGGGGAAATCGATGAGGTCCGGTGGTTCTCGCCCGACCATCTCCCGCCGAACACCGGCCGGCACTCGAGATCGATGGTGGCGCTGCTGAAGGCCACCTACTGACTCGCCGCGCTACTCCCACTCGATCGTGCCGGGCGGCTTGCTCGTGATGTCGAGCACGACCCGCCCCACCGGACGGATCTCGCTGATCATCCGCGACGCGATCTGCTCCAGCAGGTCATAGGGCAGTCGCGCCCAATCAGCGGTCATCGCGTCGTCGCTGGTCACGGCGCGGATCACGATCACGTTGCCATACGTGCGCTCGTCGCCCTGGACGCCGACCGTCCGGATGTCGGGTAGGACGCAGAACGACTGCCAGAGCTCGCGGTAGAGCCCCGCCCTGCGGATCTCGTCCTGGAGGATCGCGTCCGCCTCGCGCAGGATGTCCAGCCGCTCGCGCGTCGCCTCGCCGCCGACGATCCGGATCGCCAGGCCCGGCCCCGGGAACGGCTGGCGCCATACGAGCCGCTCGGGCAACCCCAGCTCGGCGCCGACGGCTCGGACCTCATCCTTGAACAGCGATCGCAGCGGCTCGACGAGCGTGAACTCCAGGTCGTCGGGCAGGCCCCCGACGTTGTGATGGGACTTGATCGTCGCCGCGCCGGTGCCGCCACCGGACTCGATCACGTCGGAGTACAGCGTGCCCTGGACGAGGAACGAGACGTCGTCCAGCTTGGCGGCCTCCTCCTCGAACACGCGGATGAACTCGGCGCCGATCCGCTTGCGCTTCTCCTCGGGGTCGGTCGCGCCCGCCAGGCGCGCCAGGAAGCGACCGGAGGCGTCGACCGCGACAAGCGGGACGCGGAAGTGGTCGCGGAACGCCGCGATCACCTGGGCGCCCTCGTTCTTGCGCATCAGGCCGTGGTCGACGAACACGCACGTCAGTCGATCGCCGATCGCGCGGTGCACGAGCAGCGCCGCGACGCTCGAGTCGACGCCGCCGGAGAGCCCGCAGATCGCCCGTCCGTCCCCCACCTGGGCGCGGATCCGCTCGATCTGCTCCTCGATCACCGAGCTCGCGCTCCAGGTGCGCTCGCAGCCGCACACGTCCTCGAGAAAGTTCGTCAGGACCGCCTGGCCGTAGGGCGTATGAACGACCTCCGGGTGGAACTGGATTCCGTAGACCTGGCGCTCGACCGACTCGAACGCCGCCACGGGGGACGCCGTCGAGGCCGCCAGCGCCGTGAACGCCGGCGGCGCCGCGAACACGGTGTCGCGGTGCGACATCCAGCACGTCTGGTCCACCGGAGTCCCCGCCAGCAGACGCCCCGGCTCGGAGACGGTCAGCTGCGAGCGGCCGAACTCCCCCACCTCGGCGCCTTCGACGCGCCCGCCCAGCTCGCGCGCGATCAGCTGCATTCCGTAACAGATGCCGAGCACGGGGATTCCCAGCTCCAGCAGCTCGCGGTCGAGCGCCGGCGCGCCGGGCTCATAGACCGACGACGGCCCGCCCGACAGGATCACGCCCCTGGGCCGGCGCCGCGCGACCTCTGCGGCGCCGACGTGGTGCGGGAGCAGCTCCGAGAAGACGCCGCACTCGCGGACCCGGCGGGCGATCAGCTGCGAGTACTGCCCGCCGTAGTCGAGGACGACTACCTCTTCTTGGGTAGGGGGCCCTCCAGCGCTGGCCCCCTCGGCATCCAGCCTCGCTGGATCGGGGCCGCGCTGGAGTCGTCCGGCTGCGGCGTCCGTGGGACCACGTTCCCCGTCCGCGCCAGGCTCGCTCCTCGGCCGAGGAGGCGCAACCGTTGGCGTCCTGTCAGTCGCCGGCACCGACCGTCGCGGCCTGTCCGCGAGCGCCCATGCCGACCCCCTGCTCGCGCTGGAGGTGCTTGCCTTCAGTCTGGAGCGCGGGCGCCACGAGCAGCTCCGCGCGATTGAACTCTGCGATGTCCCGGTAGCCGCACGTCGCCATCGAGGTCCTCAGCGCGCCCATCAGGTTGAACGTGCCGTCGTTCTCGCGCGCAGGGCCCTTGATGATCTCCGCGATGGTGCCGTTGAGCGTGGTGGCGACGCGGGTCCCGCGTGGGAGCGTCGGGTGGAAGGTCGCCATCCCCCAGTTGTAGCCGCGTCCGGGAGCCTCGTAGGCGCGGGCCAGCGCCGAGCCGACCATCACCGCGTCCGCGCCACAGGCGATCGCCTTGGCGATGTCACCTCCGTTGCGCATCCCTCCGTCGGCGATCACCTTCACGTACTCGCCGGTCTCGAGCATGTGCTGCGAGCGGGCGGCGGCCACGTCGGCGATCGCCGTCGCCTGGGGGACGCCGATCCCGAGCACGCCGCGGGTGGTGCAGATCGCGCCCGGCCCGACGCCCACGAGCACGCCGGCGGCGCCGGTGCGCATCAGGTGCAGGCCCGTGTGGTAGGAGGCACAGCCGCCGACGACCACCGGCGTCGGCGCGAGCTCGCGGATGAACTCCTTGAGGTTCAGCGGCGGACGGCTTTCGTCGGAGGAGACGTGCTCGGCCGAGACCACCGTGCCCTGGATGACGAGGATGTCGAGTCCCGCCTCGAGCGCCACCTCGTAGTACTTGCGGACCTTCTGCGGCGTCAACGACGCCGCGGCGACGACGCCATGCGACTTGATCTCCTCGATCCGCTTCGCGATCAACTCGGGCTTGACCGGTTCGGAGTAGATGTCCTGCATCTCGCGGGTCGCGATGTCCTTCGAGAACGTCGAGATCCGCTCGAGCTGCGCGTCGGCGTCCTCGTAGCGGCAGAAGATCCCCTCGAGGTTGAGGACCGCGAGACCGCCGAGCTTCCCGATCAGACCCGCCGTCTCGGGGGATACCACGCCATCCAGCGCCGCCGCGAGCAACGGGAGCTCAAACCGGTAGGGGCCGAGCGTCCACGAGATGTCGACGTCGTCAGGATCTCGGGTGCGCCGCGACGGAACGATCGCGATGTCGTCAAACCCGTAGGCCCTGCGGGCCTTCTTTCCCCGGCCGATTTCTACTTCCATTGAGGCATCATAAGACCGGGCGCGGACGCGTCGCCACGGTGGCGATTGGGGGGCGAGGCGGTGGCGATGACGGCGGCAATCATCGTCTCTTCGATCCTAGCAGCGGGGTGGCCCTGTGCCCCTGTTCTCGCCGAGTGCGGGCCGGGGCTGTCGACTCTCGGCCCGGGGGCGTTTTTGGCGCCGGCGGCCTTGGGTGGCGGGCGGCTCGATAAAAGTAAGGCGGCAGGGAGAGGGGTGGTTGAAGGTGGTGGCGGGGTCGCCAGCGCCCGTGTTGACCTACTCGTGTGCCCAAACCGGCGACTTTGTGGCGGAAGTGTCACGGGAAACCTGCGTAACACGACAACACCGGCGCCACATCCGAGCCCTGTCGTATTACGCATGCTCCTCATGCGTAGCTCGACAGGCCTCGCCATTCCAGCCGGAATTGTCGTGCTATGCAGCTTTTTTGGACGGGCGCGATGGCGCCCGCTCCCAACCCCTCCCCAGCGCCGTTAAAAGGGCCGACGCGAACGACGGCTGTCGCCGCTCTTGAGCGCCGGCAGCCGGCGGGTGAGGGCGTTCTGAACGGGCGCGATGGCGCCCGCGGGCTGAGAGTCGATCGCCGCCGAGGCTCAGGAGATCTCGGCCGGGATCTGAAGCTTCTCGGCCTCCACCTCGTCGACCATCCGCTCGACCTTCGCCGGCTCAACGATCCCCGCGCCGACGTGGTGGATCGACTCGGCGCCACAGGCCACCCCGAACCGCAGGCAGTCGACGGCCGGACGTCCGGCGTAGCGGGCCGCGACGTACCCGGCGAGGAAGGCGTCGCCGGAGCCGATGCTCGAGCGCGCCTCCTGCTCCTCGACGCGCACCCGATAGAGGACCGGAGTGCCGCCCTCGAGCACCTGGGCGTAGCACCCGTCGGAGACGGTCATGATCGCCTCTGCGGCTCCGAGCCGGCGCATCTCGACGACGGCCTGCGCGCGGTCGTCGCTGTCGTTGAACTCGTGGCCGACGAGCTCCTCCGCCTCGAGCTCGTTGGGCGAGACGAGGTCGGGTTCGGCGCGCACGGCCAGCCGCATCGGCTCACCGTCGGTGTCGATCATCGTGGTCACGCCGAGCTTGCGCACCTCGCGGATCAGCCCGGCGTACACATCGGTCTCGAGGCCGCGCGGGAGGCTGCCGGCGAACACGCAGATGCTGGCGCCCTTGGCGAGGTAGAGCAGCTTCTCGCGGAACAGCTCGAGCTCGTGAACCGAGATCGCCGGGCCGCGCTCGTTGATCTCCGTGTGCATCCCCGTCGTCGGGTCGAGCACGGCGGTGTTCGTCCGCGACTCCTCCCTGATCCGGACGAACGCGTTCAGGATCGCCTCATCGCCCAGCGCCTCGAGGATGCGGTTGCCGGTCGCCCCGCCGGCGAGGCCGGTCGCGATCACCGGCTGGCCGAGGCGCTTGATCGCCCGCGCGATGTTGACGCCCTTGCCGCCCGGCATCGTGGTCTGGTCGACCGTGCGATGCCTCCGGCCGGGCGTGAAGTTCGGTACCTCGAGCGTCTTGTCGAGCGCCGCGTTGAGCGTCACGGTGATGATCATTGCTGCTCCAGCGTCCTCCTCGCCCGCCTATGACGCCCGCTCACGCGCCACACGGTAACCGCGATCGCGACGGACGCCAGCACCAGCAGCAACAGTACCGTGGAAGGTCGCGTCATGAAACGGCCGGCCAGCGTGAACGCGCTGACGGCCGGCAGCGCCTGGGCGAGCAGCAGCGGCTCCCGGGCGACCTGGCGGCGGCCGTCCATCACGACGACCGTCCCGACGACCGCGGCCTTCGCCAGTGGCCCTGCGAGCTGGTGAGGCACGTCGACCCGGACCCGAACGCGGGCGCTGCGCGGGAGCACCCGCGTGAACGTCCGCGGGGCGATCACCACGGCTCGCTTCCCCGGCTGGTCCTTGATCGTCGGGCGGGCCAGCACGGCCCCGGCGCGGATCGGCGTCTCGCGACGGAAGTTCGAGTAGCCGGAGTCGAGCAACGCGAGCGTGTTCTCGTCGCGGGACGCCTCGCTGGAGGTGCCGAGGACCGCGCTCAGCAGCGTCATCCCGTCGCGCCGCGCCGAGGCCACCAGCACGTAGCCCGCATCCGAGGTGTGGCCCGTCTTGACGCCGTTGATCCACGGCACGCGGCCGACGAGGTCGTTCCGGTTGGCGACGACGCTGACCTCGTCGCCGCTGTGCAGCACCGCACTTGGCAGGGCCACCGCCCGCCTGAAGAAGGGCTGCGTGCGGAGGTCGTACTCGGCCAGCTTGACGAGGTCGGACGCGGTCGAGTAGTTGCCAGGAGTGTCGAGCCCGATCGGAGTCGAGTAGTGGGTGTGGTGGAGCCCGAGCTGCTGGGCGCGCCGGTTCATCATCGCGACGAACCGCGCCACCGATCCGTGCCCGACGTTGTAGGCGAGATCCTCGGCGGCGTCGTCGGCGCTGGGAAGCAGCATCGCGAGCAGCAGGTCGTGAACGGTCATCCGTTCGCCCGGCTCGAGCCCGAGCTGTGAGTCGGACGCCGCCGGGTGGTAGTCCGGGTCGGCGAACACCTGGCTCAGTCGCGTGTGCTCGAGGGTCACGAGCGCGGTCATCAGCTTCGTGGTGCTCGCGATCGCGACCTCTCGGTCGGCGTTCAGCCCGTAGAGCGTCTGGCCGGTGCTCGGGGCGACGAGAATCGCCGCGGTCGCTGACAGGTCCGGGGCGGGGGCAGCGCCCGCCGCCGGCGCGAGCATGAACGAGGCCGCGGTGCATACGCACGCCGCCGCGAGCGCCCCGCGGATCAGCGTCATCGTCGCAGCCGCAGGCGTTGCCCGGTCTGGAGGCTGTTCGGGTTGACGTGCGGATTCAATGATTCGAGCGTGGACAGTGGAACCCCGGTCTTGGCGGCGATCGCCGTCATGCTGTCGCCGGGCTGGACGGCGTAGTACTTCTTCTTCGCGAACTTCCCGTGCGGGCGGGCCGGCGCGATGACCACCGGCGTGTGCGCCGCCTTCGACTTCGCGCTCAACGCGTCGTGGACGATCACGTAGGTTCCTGCGATCGTCGCAGCCAGCGCGATCGGCGCCAGGTAGCGCGCACGACTCCGACGGGCCATCGCCCGCCGATCATACCGCCGCGTCCCCCGGAAGCGCCGCTTTTCGACGCACGGCGGGCGTCAACTCGTGAGCTTCCAGGCCAGCTCGCGAAGCCTCTCGGCCTCGCGCTGGGCCGCGGCGGCGGGATCGCCGCCCGTCTTCTCGTAGGCCCGGACGATTCCGCGAGAGGCCGCGATCAGGCCGCCGGCGGGACCCGGCGCGAACGCCGGAGCCAGGTCCTCGACCGTCCCTCCCTGGGCGCCGATGCCGGGCAGCAAGAAGACGGCATGGGGCATCGCGGCGCGGAGCTCCTCGAGCCGCTCCGGAGCGGTGGCGCCGACGACGGCACCGACATCCGTCAGACCCGCGACGCCGACAGCGGGCGCGCCGAGCTCGGCGACGATCGCTGCGAGCCGGCCGCTGACCGTGCCGCCTTCCGCCAGGATCAGCTCCTGCACGTCGGACGCGCCGGGGTTTGAGGTCCGCACCAGCACGAACAACCCCGAGCCGCGCGCGCGTGCCGCTGCGACGAACGGAGCCAGCGAATCGACGCCCAGCAGCGGGTTGACGGTCAGCGCATCGGCCGCAAAGCCCTCCACCGGGCCGTATGGGGTCTGCGTCTCACCAAGGAAGGCCTGCGCGTACGCCGCGGCGGTGACATCGATGTCGCCGCGCTTCGCATCGGCGATCACCATCAGGCCGCGCTCCCGCGCGCGCTCTGCGACCTCGCGCAGCGCGCCCCACCCTGGCGCGCCGAGACGCTCGAAGCAGGCGACCTGGAGCTTGACGGCTACGCACTGTTCGGCGACGGCCTCGATCGCCAGCGTGCAGTGGAGCGCGACGGCCAGCCCCGCCCGCGCAGCGGGCGCCACGGGCGGGCTGTCGGCCGCGCTCGCCAACTCGATCGCGCGTGGCCACAGCTGAGCCGGATCGGGATCCAGCCCGAGCACCAACTGCGAGCCGCGGTCGGCCACGCTGCTGGCCAGCCGATCGCCGAAGCCGCCAGCGCCCGCGGCGCTTGACGATGGCGGCGATGACCCCGCGATCGGACGGTGAGTCAGTACTACTTCACCGATTTCTTCAATCCGGCACCCGCTGTGAACTTCGGCACCTTCGAGGCCGCGATCTGGATCGTCTCGCCGGTGGCGGGGTTGCGACCCTCACGCGCACTCCGGTGGGAGATGCTGAACTTGCCGAAGCCGGAGAAGCTGACCTCGCTCCCGCGCTTGAGCGCGCCCTCGATGGTCTCCAACACCGCGTCGACCGCGCTCGCGGCATCCTTCTTGCTCAATCCGGCGCGATCCGCGACCTGATCGACGAATTCGGACTTGGTCACTTGCTCCCTCCTTCGAGGTGGTAGGAATGATCGAAGCTAACACGGCGCGCGGACAACTCGCGTCCAGAAGCCCGTGGAATAGGCTCATTCTTGCCCGAGACCGGCGCAAACCGGGCGAAATCGCCCGCTTGGACTCCGCAAATTGCGGAAATCTCGGACAAATCCCCCTGCGCCCAAGCAACGCTTAGGTGAATCGGGCCCCGCGAGCACAGATTCCAGGGAGCATTGATGATCCAACACGTCACGCACGCAATCGACCGCTCCCAGCTCGATGAGTGCGTCCCGTTCTACGAACTTCTCGGATTTCGGGTCGTCGACCCCCCGCAAGGGATGGCCGGCACCGCCACCTGGCTCGAGTCGACCGAGCCGGGCCCGCCCTCACAGGTCCACCTCATGTACGTGGAGGGTGGCTGGCCGGGCGGCGGACACTTCGCACTTGTCTGTCCCGACTACGACGCGACGATCGCGCGGCTGCGCGCCGCCGGCCACGACGTCGACCCGCGCGGCGAGCACTGGGGATCGCCACGATCCTATGTCCGTGACCCGGCCGGGAACCTGATCGAGCTGATGGCCTACCCACCTGGGCGCGCCGTCGGTGCCAGGCGATAACAATAGGCCCGTGGATCTCGGTCGGCTCGCCTGGCTCACGACGGTGCTCGCGTGCCTGATCGCGGTGCTGATCCTCGTGCTCCAGGGCTACTACGGCTATGCGTCGGTGACCCTCGCCGTGGCGGCGTCCGCCGCGATCAACCTCAAGTAGCCGCCTGTCCCGGAGGGGAGACGCTCTCGGGCCGTCGCTCGCCTCCGCCACCCGCACGTTGCTCCCCGCCGCCATTGGGGCCTCCCTCGCCGGCGCCATCCGCGCGCAGCTCCTCACCCGGCCGCACGCGGTCCTCGGGCTCGAGGTGGATCAGCACGTCGGCCCCGGCGAGCTTCTGCCCGATCAGGTCCTGGAGCTCGTGAGCGGTTCGGTGTGCGTCCTCGAGCGAGGTGCCCTCGCGGAACTGGACGTGGAGGTCGACATACCGCCGCCGGCCGGCCTGCCTGGTCCGCAGCTCGTGGTAGCCGGCCACGCCTCGCGGCGCGAACGCTTCGATCTCGGCCCGGATCTTGTCGACCTCCTCCGGCGGGAGCGCTTCGTCGACGAGGACCCTCGAGGAGCGCGTCAGCAGCCGCACGCCGGTGACGACGATCGTGCAGGCGACGATCAGCGCCACGACCGGGTCGATCCACTGGGCGCCGGTCACCTGGACGAGCGCGAGGCCGACGAGCACGCCGGCGGACGTCAAGGCGTCGGTCCGCAGGTGTGCGGCGTCGCCCTCGAGCGCCGGGGACTCCGTGATCCGCGCCCGGCGCCCGATCACGGTCGAGATCACGACGTTGACGACAATCGACACCGCGACGACCGCGATGCCGAACCCGAGTTTCTGCACCTGGCCGTGCCCGAGCAGCCGCCGTATTGCGGCGAACGCGATCGCCGCGGAACCAACGAGGATCAGGATTCCCTCGATCGCCGCCGACAGGTTCTCGATCTTCTCGTGCCCGTAGCGGTGCGACTCGTCCGCCGGCTCCCCCGCCTTGCGCACCGAGAAGAACGCGACGATCGACGCGACTAGGTCGATGCTCGAGTGGACGGCCTCGGTCAGGATCGCCACCGACCCGGTGATCGTCCCGGCGATCACCTTGAGGAGGATCAGCCCCGAGTTGGAGAGGATCGACAGTGCGGCGGTGCGCTGTTTGAGCCCCGATTCCTCAGCGGTCGCGGGTGGCTCGTTCGCCGGGTCGGGCCACTCGTCCGGGCGCGACGTCGGCCCGTTCATCGGCCGTCGCGCTCCCTCAGCCACGTGGCGAGCGCTCGCACCGCCCGCCCGCGATGGCTGATCGCGTCCTTCTCGTCGTCGGTCAGCTCGGCCATCGTCCGCCCGTTTGGATACTCGTCGGGGAGGAAAGCCGGGTCATAGCCGAAGCCGCCGCTGCCGCGCGCCGCATCGGCGAGCCTACCGGTGCACTCGCCCACGAACAGCCGCTCGTCGCCGGCCTCGGGGTCGACGTACGCGACCACGCACACGTACCGAAGGGCGCTGCCCGCGGGTGCTTCGCGCATCAGCTTGGCGAGGTTCTCCTCGTCGGTGGCGTCGGGTCCCGCGTAACGAGCCGAGAACACGCCCGGGACGCCCCCGAGCGCCTGCGCCTCGATCCCCGAGTCGTCGGCGATCGCGGGCCGGCCGGTTGCCGACGCCGCCGAACGAGCCTTGGGAAGCGCGTTCTGGGCGAACGTCTCGCCCACCTCGGGCGGGAGCGCCACGTCATCGGGCAGCGGCTCGACCAGCAGCCCGTCCGGCGCAAGCAGCCGGCCGATCTCCCGGACCTTGTGCTGATTGCGCGTCGCCAACAGAAGAGGGCGACTGGGCGCTGCCATCTCACCCCGCCGCCGTCGCGACCGCCCCGTCCTGGACCGTGCGCAGCGATTCGATCCCCTGCGCCGCCAGCGCCAGGAGATCGTCTAGGTGCGCTCGCGAGAGCGGCGTCCGCTCGGCCGTCGCCTGCACCTCGATCAGACCACCCTCTCCGGTCATCACGACGTTCGCGTCGACCTCGGCGACCGAGTCCTCGGAGTAGTCGAGATCGAGCAGCGCGATGCCGTCGACGATTCCGCACGAGACGGCCGCGACGGTGCCGTTCAGCGGGCTCCGGTCGACCAGCTCCTGCTCCAGCAGCCGGGCGCACGCGAGCCGGAGCGCCACGAGCCCGCCGGTGATCGACGCGCACCGCGTGCCGCCGTCCGCCTGGAGCACATCGCAGTCGACGTAGACCGTCCGTTCGCCGAGCGCATCGAAGTCGACGACTCCGCGCAGCGAGCGCCCGATCAGCCGCTGGATCTCGACGGTGCGCCCGTCGGGCCGTCCTTTGCTGACGTCGCGTTGCTTGCGCTCGCCGGTGGAGGCGGGGAGCATCCCGTACTCGGCGGTCACCCAACCGCGGCCGGAGCCGAGGAGGAACCTGGGAACGGTCTCCTGGACCGAGGCGGTGCAGATCACCCGCGTCTCCCCCATCGAGATCAGCGCCGATCCGGTGGCTGTGCGCACGAACCCGGGCTCGATCGTCGCCGGCCGCAGCCCGTCGTGGCCGCGGCCATAGCTGCGCTCGCGGGACGCGCTCGTCATACCGGCACCCTCGCCTCGAGCTCCACGTGGACGACCTCCTCCAACGGCATCTGCAGGAACCGCGTGCCGAGCGCGCGGAACGACTCGACGCCGGCGGTGCACTTGAACCGGTAGCTGCCCTCGTCGCCGTTCGGGTTCAGCAGCCGCCGCGACGCCAGCGCGCGCTCAACGCTGCGCGCCACGCCGGCGCCGGAGGTGATCAGCGAAACGCCCCGCCCGAGCGTGCGCTGGAGCATCGGCGCGACCAGCGGATAGTGGGTGCAGCCGAGGATCACGGTGTCTACGTCAGCTACCCGGAGCGGAGCACAGTACTCGCGAACGGTCTCGACGACGTGGGCGTCGAAGGGAAAGCCGCCCTGGATGATCGGCGCCAGGTCGCGGCAGGGGACGCTCTCGAGGTGAACGTGCGCATCGGCGGCTCGCACGGCCCGTTCGTAGGCTCCGCTGGCGACGGTCGCCGGCGTCGCCAGCAACCCGATCCGGCCTGTCCTGCTCCCGGCCACGGCCAGCTGGGTGGCGGGCGCCACGACCCCGATCACGTCGACCTCGGCGCCGCGGGCGGCGATGTGCTGCTCGAGCGTCTCGAGCGCCGCCGAGCTGGCCGCGTTGCACGCGACGACCAGCAGCTTCGCGCCCGCGTCGAGCAGGTGGTCGGCGATCTCGGCGGCGAACATCTGGAGCTCCTCCTGCGTCCGGGTCCCATACGGGAACCGCGCGGTATCGCCGAGGTACAGGTAGTCCTCGGTCGGGAGCGAGACGAGCAGTTCGTGGAGTACGGTCAAACCACCCACGCCGGAGTCAAACACCGCTACCGGGTCCGTTGCGCTGACTGGCATCTCGGTGATGGTGCCAGAGTGATGGGCGGATACGCTCGCACGGATGCGCGCCCTGATCGTCACGAACATGTATCCAACGCCGGAGCGACCGGCGCTCGGCAGCTTCGTCCGCGATCAGGTGGATGCCCTGCGGCGGATCGAGGGGCTCGAGGTCGAGGTCGGCGCGTTCGAGCCCGGCGGAGCGGGCGCCTACGTACACGGCGCCCGGTCCCTGAGACGCCGGTACCGCGGGGAGCGGTTCGACATCGTGCACTGCCATTTCGGGCTCTCGATCTTCCCGTCGCTCACGGTCAAGGCGCGGGCGCGGGCGGTCACGCTCCACGGCACCGATCTCAGCCATCCGCGGTCGCGGGCGATCACGCTCGCCGGGCTGCGGACGATGGACCTGGTCGCGACGGTCTCGGAGGAGCTCGCCACGCAGGTCCCGCGGACGGCGTTCGGAGGGCCGCGGGCCGTGCTCCCGTGCGGGGTCGATCTCGGGCGGTTCCGACCGATTCCGCGGGCGGAAGCCCGCTCCGCCCTCGGCCTTGATCCGAGGGGCCCGTACCTGCTGTTCCCCGCGGATCCCGCGCGGCCCGAGAAACGATTCGACCGCGCGGTCGCGGTCGCCGGCGAGGTGCCCGTGTTGACGCTCGGTGACATCGAACCGTCCTCGGTGCCCCTCTGGGTCAACGCGGCGAATGCGGTGATCTCGTCGTCGGAACGCGAGAGTTTCGGCCTGGCCGTGCTAGAGGCACTGGCGTGCGACGTCCCGGTGATCGCGACGCCGGTCGGGATCGCCGCCGAGGCCCTTGCGGGCGTGGCCGGAACGTACTGCGGGCCGTTCGAGCCCGACACGTGGCGGGAGGCGCTGGCGCTGTATCTCGTCGATCCCGATCCGCGGGTCGCGGGCCGTCGGGTGGCCGAGCGATACTCCTCGGACCGGATGGCGGCCGAGGTGGTCGCGGCGTGGCGGTCACTGCTCGGTGAGCTGCCGATCGCCCTCGAGCGGGCTCCTATACTCGGGCCACCTTCGGAATGACCATGAGCGGCCTCGAAGAACGCTCCTTCCTCCAGCGCGGGCGTGTGCGGCGCCGCGTCCAGTACCTGCGACGTCTGCGGGAGGTCGAGTTCCGCGACCTCGGCGGCTTCATGGTCGAGCTGCAGCGGTTGGGCAGCGACCGGCCCGAGCTCGTGCGGGCGAAGCTCTCGGCCGCCGCGAGGACCGACGCCGAGGTGCGCGCGATCGAGCACGCGCTCGCATCCCCCAGCCCGGTTCGTGAGTTGCGCGAGGCGGGCATCGGCGGCGCGTGCGGCCGCTGTGGCGCCGTCTTCGGGAGCGCCGATCGCTTCTGTTCCTCGTGCGGTGAGCCGACTCGATGAGCCTGACGAGCGACGCCCGCACCGCCGAGCCGCTCGCGCCGGAGAAGGCAGCCGGGGCCACGTGCGATCGGTGCGGCGGTCCGATGGCCGACGATCAGGAATGGTGCTTTCAGTGCGGCCGCGCGAGAACCGTGATCCACCGGCCGCCCGACTGGCGGATCCCGGTTGCGGTGATCGCGGCCGTGGTGCTGCTCGTGCTCGCGGCGTTCGCGATCGCGCTGATCAACCTCGCCGGCTCCTAGCCGCCCGTCAGCTGCCCGCGAGGGAGGGCCACCACGGCTCGAGCCTCGCCCGCGCCTCGAGCGCCGCAGGCCCGCTCGGAGCCGCATCGCCTTCCTCGGGCAGCGGGCCGCTCAGCGCTTCGAGCGTCGCCGCCACCGACCGTGCCAGCGCGTCGACGGCGTAACCGCCCTCGAGGACACAGCCGACCGGCGCACCGAGCGCGTCGCCGACCCGTTGGACCGACCGCGCCATCGCCGCAAATCCGCTCTCGCTCACCTCACACGACGCCAGCGGGTCCTCTCGGTGGGCGTCGAAGCCGGCCGAAACGAGCAGGAGCTGTGGCGCGAACGCGGTCGCCAACGGCACGACGACGTGATCGACGAGCGATCGGTACAGGGGATCGCCCGAGCCCGACGCGACCGGAAGGTTGACCGTGAACCCGTCACCGGCGCCCGCGCCGACATCCCGTGCCGGGCCCGTCCCGGGGTACAGGGGCGACTGGTGGATCGAGACGAACAGCACCCGGTTGCTCGAGTGGAAGATGTCGTTGGTGCCGTTTCCGTGGTGGACGTCCCAGTCGACGATCATGACCCGCTCGAGCCCGTGGCCGTCGAGCGCATGCTGAGCGGCGACCGCGACGTTGTTGAACAGGCAGAACCCCATCGCGCGGGTCCGGGTGGCGTGATGGCCGGGCGGGCGGTGGGCGCTGAACCCGGTCGGCGCCGAGCCGTCGAGCAAGCGGTCGACGAGCTCCACGGCTCCGCCGGCACCGTGCAGCGCGGCCTCGAACGAACCCTCGCTGATCACCGTGTCGAGATCGAGGTGCCCGCCGCCACTCGCCGCCGCGGCCTCGATCGAGGCGACGTACTCCTCGGGGTGGACCGCCGTCAACGTCGAGCGCGCGACGGCCGGCGACTCGAGCACTCGCCAGCCGAGCCAGTCGCGGCGCTCGAGCTCGCGCTCGATCGCGACGATTCGCTCGGCACGCTCGGGGTGCGGCCCGGTGTCGTGCGCGAGCGACGACGGATGAGCGAGGAACACGGGCTGCGATGCCACGCCGAGTACGGTATCCATCGGTGGAGCCTTCGAAGACTCAGGTCACGGTTGTCGGCGCCGGGGCCGCCGGCCTCTACACCGCGCTGTCAGCGGCGCTCCAGGACGTCCCCGTGGCGCTGGTTTCGGCGACGCCACTCGCCGAGTCCTCGAGCTATTGGGCGCAGGGCGGCCTCGCCGCGGCGATCTCGGACGAAGACAGCCCCGAGCTCCATCTCGCGGACACGATCGCCGCCGGCCGGGGCGCGGTGCGCGAGTCCGCCGCACGGGTCCTGTGCGAGGAGGCGCCGAGCGTCGTCGAGCACCTGGCCGACCTCGGCGTGCGCTTCGACGCCGATCGGAACGGCCGGCTGGCGCTCGGACTCGAGGGTGGCCACTCGGCCCGGCGGGTCGTGCACGCCGGCGGTGCGGCAACGGGGCGGCGGCTGGTCCGCCAGCTGTCGGCGCTCGTCGCCGAGAACGACCAGATCGACGTCCTCGAGGGTCGGCGCGTCGTCGAGGTGCTGACCGCCGGCGGACACTGCGCCGGCGTGCGGCTGAGCGACGGCGACTCGATCGCCAGCTCCGCCGTGGTGCTGGCGACGGGCGGCGCGGCGGCGCTGTGGTCGCGGACGACCAATCCCGCCGGGGCGACCGGTGGCGGCCTGCTGCTCGCGTACTACGCCGGGGCGACGCTCGCCGACCTCGAGTTCATGCAATTTCACCCGACGGCGGTCGCGGCCAGGGATGCGGCGGGGCGTGACCTCGACGGCGCCGACGGCTTCCTCGTGACCGAGGCGATCCGCGGCGAGGGCGCGCGCCTGCTCAACTCGCGCGGCGAGCGTTTCGTCGACGAGCTCGCGCCGCGCGACGAGGTGGCCAGGGCGGTACAGCGTCAGATGGCGCTGACCGGCGCCGGCTGGGTCGAGCTGGACATGCGCGACGTCGACCCCTCCCTGTTCCCGAACGTGGTCACGGCGCTGCGCACCGCCGGAATCGATCCGGAGCGCGAGCCCATCCCGGTCGCGCCCGCGGCCCACTACATGATGGGGGGCATCGCGACCGACCTCGACGGCCGCGCCACCGTCCCCGGCCTGTACGCCGTCGGCGAGTGCTCGTGCACCGGGCTCCACGGCGCCAACCGTCTCGCCTCGAACTCGCTGAGCGAGTGCTTCGTGTTCGGCGGCCGCGCGGCGCGCTCGGCGATCGCCGAGCCCGGGGCCGATCCCGGTGCGCCGCTCGACGGCCGCGGCGCCCAGCGTCCGCCGGCGGTCTCGCCGGAGAGTCGCGAGGCGCTGTGGCGGTACGCCGGTCTCGAGCGTGACCGCGACGGGCTCCGGCTCCTGGCCGACGATCCGTATCCGCTCGTCAGGCTGATCGCGGCCTCGGCCCTGGCGCGCGCCGAGAGCCGGGGCGCGCACCGGCGGCGGGATTATCCCGAGCTCGACCCCGATCTCGACGGCCACCACGTGACCGTCCGCGAAGCTCGCGACCCGATACTCACTAAATGGGTGTAACGCCCGTCTTCGAGGCTCCCAGACTCCAATTACTCCAACTTCTGGCTTAACGTCAAGTTAATACGGAGGCTCGCGAAGGCTTCACATCCGAGCGTGATACTCGCGCCTCCGGAGGGAAGCTTGGCCGGCAGGATCGGAAAGGAGTAGGAGAGTCGATGTACCGGTTTAGCCGAGCCATCTACCGCGAGCTCGCCGAGGAGATCATTGAGGATCCGCACGGCGTCTGCCCACACGCCAACCACGAGCGAGTGCTCCGCGCGTGCGAGGCGGCCGTCGAGCGCCTGGCGACCGATCGCCATTACTTCGCGCGGCCCGCACGAACCCTGTTCTGCGACATCAGGGCGTACTTCCCGATGAACTCGCAGCCCCGGGTCTTCCACGTGATCGAGCGATACCTCGAATGCGCGGATGAGTTCCTGCGCCGGCAGCCGCAGAACGGATTCGACATTTACGGAAACCCTCTGCAATGCCGCGCGAGTACCCGCAAGGGGACGCCGTGCCAGCGAATGCCGCTGCCGCACAATGGCTACTGCCCGTCGCACCAGCATCTCGCCGAGACCGAGGACGTGGAGACGCCGCTGGCGGCATAGAGCTGGCCTTCCACGTCTTATCAGGGGCCCGCGTTCGCGGGCCCCTTTTTTGTGGGTAGGGTTCGACCCACATGCTCCTCGGGGTCGACGTTGGCGGGACGTTCACCGACGCCGTGCTCGCGTTCGACGGGCAGCTCGCGACCGCGAAAGCGCCGAGTACCCCCGAGGACCAGTCGCAGGGCGTGCTCGCCGCCGTGCACGCGGTGCTCGAGCGGGCCGGCCGGCAACCGTGCGAGATCGAGGCGTTCTCGCACGGGATGACGGTCGCCACCAACGCCCTGCTGGAGGGACGCGGCGCGCGCACGGCGCTGATCGCGACCGAGGGCTTCACCGACGTCGTCGAGCTCGGTCGCCAGAACCGTGCCGAGCTCTACCGGCTGTGCGCCGCCCGGCCGGCGCCACTCGTGCCCGACGAGCTGCGTTTCGGCGCCCGGGAGCGGATGACCCCGGATGGACCGCTCGAGCCGTTCCACCCCTCAGCGGCTGGCTGGCTAGCCAGCCAGCTAGCGGAGCTGCGGCCCCCGATCGACGCTGTCGCCGTGGTGCTCCTGCACTCCTACCGCCATCCCGAGCACGAGCTCGCGCTGGGCGAGGCGCTCGCGGACGCCCTGCCCGACGCTCACGTCTCGCTCTCGCACGAGGTCGTGGGCACTTTCCGCGAGTACGAGCGCGCCGCCACGACCGAGGTCGATGCCGCGCTCTCGCCGCTGCTGGCGAGCTATCTGCGGCGTCTGGTCGACCGCGCCGACGCCGAGGGGATCCCGGAACCCGCGATCATGCAGTCCAACGGCGGCCTGATCGACGCCGCGGCGGCCGCCGGCCACGCGTCCTGGACCGTGCTCTCAGGTCCCGCCGGCGGCGCCGCCGGAGCCGCGTTCGTAGCTCGCGCGGCCGGTGTGCCCGATGCCCTGTGCTTCGACATGGGCGGGACCTCCTGCGACGTCTGCGTGGTCGACGGCGGCGAGGTCCAGGAGCGCAGCGCCGGCGAGGTCGCCGACCGGCCGCTGGCGCTGCCGATGCTCGCCGTGCACACCGTCGGCGCCGGCGGAGGCTCGATCGCCTGGCGCGACGCGGGCGGAGCTTTGCGGGTCGGGCCCCAGTCGGCGGGGGCCGAACCCGGCCCGGCGTGCTACGGGCGAGGCGGCGAGGATCCGACGGTCACCGACGCGAACCTCGTCCTCGGGTATCTGTCGAGCGACGCGCCGCTGGCCGGGGACGTCGAATTGGACGTGGAGGCCGCGGAGCGCGCGGTTGGGCGACTCGCGGGCGAGCTGGGACTGGAGCTGCGCCAGTGCGCCGAGGGCATCGTCCGTGTCGCGAACGCCGAGATGGTCAGGGCGCTGCGGGTCGTCACCGTCCAGCGCGGGATCGACCCGCGGCGCTACGCGCTCCTCGCGTTCGGCGGCGCCGGGCCGCTTCACGCAGCGGCGATCGCCGACGAGCTCGGGATCGGGAAGATCGTCTGCCCCCGGGCCTCCGGCGTCCTCGCGGCGCTCGGCCTGGTCGTCTCGCCGCGCCGGCGCGACGCGCAGCGAAGCGTGTTCCTGAGCGGAGAGGCGCTGAGGGCGGAGGCGCTTCCCGAGGTGGTCTCTGAGCTGGGCGAGCACGCCCGGCGCGCGCTCGGGGACGCCGCCGCCGAGCTCCGCGCGGTCTACGAGCTGCGCTACCGCGGGCAGGCGTTCGAGCTCCCCATCACCGCGAGCACGAGCCCTGACCGAGAACAGCTGCGGGCGGCGTTCGAGGCCGAGCACGAGGATCGCTACGGCTACAGCGACCCCAACCAGGAGCTCGAGCTCGTGACGATCCGGGTGACCGCGATGGTGCCGGGCGTCGACGTCGCGTTGGCGCGGGACGAAGACCGGGACGACGCCGCGCGCGGGCGCCGGATGGCCACGTTGGGAGGCGAGCAGGTCGAGCTCGAGGTGCTGCGGGGGGCTCCGCCGCCGGGAACGTCGGTCGCCGGTCCGGCGGTCGTCGAGCTGCCCGAGTCGACGTTGCTGGTCCCGGCCGGGTGGTCCGGCGAGGTCGATCAGACCGGCACGATCAGCTTGAGGCGCGAGCGTTGATCGACGCGGTCGAGCTCCAGATCCTGGCCGGCGCGCTGCGGGCGATCTGCGAGGAGATGGGGGCCGTGCTGATCCGTTCGGCACACTCGGCCAATATCAAGGAGCGCCGCGACGCGTCGACGGCGCTGTTTGACCCGCGCGGTGAGATGGTGATGCAGGCCGAGCACATCCCCGTGCACCTCGGGGCGATGCCCGCTGCTGTGGCGGCGGTGGTGGACGAGGATCACGCCCCCGGCCGCTCATGGATCCTCAACGACCCCTACCGCGGAGGGACCCACCTTCCCGACATCACGGTGATCACGCCCGTCTTCTCCGGTGACGAGCTGATCGCGTTCGCGGCGAACCGCGCCCATCACGCCGATGTCGGCGGCCCGACCCCCGGGTCGATGCCCGCCGACAGCCGCACGCTGGCCGACGAGGGAGTGGTCATCGAGCCGCGGGTGCTGGACGAGGACGCGATCGCCGAGCTCGTCGCGCGGATGCGTCAGCCCGACCAGCGCCGCGCGGATCTCCGCGCCCAGCTCGCCGCCGGGCGGGTCGGCGCCCGCCGTCTCGCGGAGCTCGAGGACCGGGTGGGGCGCGCGACGCTCAGCGCGGCGTTCAGCGAGGTGCTCGACTACGCCGAGCGGCGTACTCGCGCGTGCCTCGAGGCGCTGGCCGACGGCAGCTACGGCGCCCGGGACGTCTTGGAGGCCAGAGAGGGAGACCTCGAGGTCGTCCTGGAGGCGACCGTCGAGGGCGACACGCTAATCCTCGATTTCACCGGCACCGCGCCCCAGCACGACGGCAACCTTAACTGCCCGGTCGCGGTCACTCGCTCGGCGTGCTACTTCGCCATCCGAGTGCTCACCGATCCGGACATTCCGCCGAGCGCCGGCGCGTACCGCCCGGTCGAGGTCCGCGCGCCCGAGGGCTGCCTACTGAACGCCCGGTCGCCGGCGGCCGTCGTCGGCGGCAACGTCGAGACCTCCTCTCGCGTCGCCGACGTCGTCCTGCGCGCGTTCGGCCGGGCGCTCGGCCAGGGCACGATGAACAACGTCACGATCGGCAACGAAGAGGTCGTCTACTACGAGACGATCGGCGGCGGCCAGGGAGCCTGTCCCGATGCCGACGGCCCCAGCGCCGTACACGTGGCGATGAGCAACACGCTCAACACGCCGATCGAGGCGCTCGAGCTCGAGTTCCCGATGCGGGTCGTCGAGTACGGCGTGCGGCGCGGCTCCGGCGGCCTGGGCGCCCATCGCGGCGGCGACGGCGTGGTGCGCGAGCTCGAGGCGCTCGAGCCGCTGCGCTACTCGCTGATCACGGAGCGCCGACGCCACGCCCCGCCCGGAGCGCGGGGCGGGGAGGACGGCGCGCGCGGCCGCAACCTGCTGGACGGCGAGGAGGTTGCGCCGAAAGCGGTCGGCCGGCTCGAACCCGGACAGCGGCTGCGGATCGAGACGCCCGGCGGTGGCGGATATGGCGCCTACTCGTGACGGTGAATCGTCGCGGCTCCCGACTGGTCGCGGGCCAGTACCACGAGGGTGTCGATGTTGACGTGGCTGGGCCGCGTGACGGCGAAGACGATGCACTCCGCCACGTCGTCGGGGGTGAGCGGCGTGATGCCCTCGTAGACCGCCTCGGCAGCGCGTTCGTCGCCCCGGAATCGAACGACGCTGAACTCGGTCTCGACGAGGCCGGGAGCGAGCTCGGTGATGCGGATCGGCCGGCCGAGCATCTCCTGGCGCAACACCTTGGTCATCGCCCGCACCGCGAACTTCGTTGCGTTGTACCCGCCGCCGCCGATGTAGGTCTCATAGCCGGCGATCGATCCGAGCATCACCACGTGGCCGTCGCCGGTTGCCTCGAGTGCGGGCAGGAGCGTTCTGGTCATGCGGAGAGTTCCCATGACGTTCGTCTCGAACATCCACTGCCAATCCTCGTCATTCGACTCCTCGATGCGCTCGCGCCCGATGGCCCCTCCCGCGGCGTTGACGAGAACGCGGCAATCGGGCACTGCCGCGGAGAACTGCTGCACCGACTCGGGGTCGGTGACATCGAGACGCATCGCGCGCCCGCCCAGCTCGTCGGCGAGGGCATTCAGGCGCTCTTCGCGGCGCGCCCCCACCACGACGTCGAAGCCTTCGGCGGACAGACGCCGTGCGGTCGCCATGCCGATGCCGCTGCTCGCCCCCGTGACCACCGCCGTACCCAGGCTCATGTCGCAAATCTATACCGGGCCGCCGCGGAGACGATGATGTCGCCGCCCCGATCGAGGCGCTGAACGTCTCTTCAGAGACAAAGCTATGGTGGTGTAGCTCCACGAAAACACCCAAATTTGCAGCAACATTTGGGATTTTGAACGTCTTCGCGTAGAATGCCGACTCCCCACCCGTTGCCGCCGTTTCCACTCGCTGCACGGGATCGTCTGTAAACCCCCTTCGTCTTCCCTTTCACTGATATATGCCGATTGCCTTTAAAGAATGGGCCGTGACTGTGCGGGCTCTCGCCGAGGGCGAGCAGCTCCTAACCCTCCGCAAGGGGGGGATTCGCGAGCCCGACAAGCACTTCAACCTCGAGTACGAGCAGTTCTTTCTCTACCCCACCTTCGACCACCAGCGCTCGGACCTCGTGCGAGCCTCGCATCAGCCTGAATTGGCGCGCGCCCTTGAGGAGGGCGTATGGAGCGACGGGGAGCCCTCCCCCAACGCTTTTCACACCAACCAGGAGATCTCGCAGCCCGATCGGGTGCGGATCCGGGCCTGGGCTGAGGTCGCCGCGCACTACACGGTCACCGATCGTCGGGCGGTCGATGCGCTGTCGCCGTTCTACGTCTGGACGACCGACTACGCCGAGAAGCGACTCGCCTGGAAGCGCCGCCATCCGCTGCACGTGATCTTGCTCCGTACCTACCGGATCCCCCGGCCGGTGACGGTCAAGGTTCGCGATGAATACGGCGGATGCCGCTCGTGGCTCGAGTTGACCCGCGACCTTCCATTCGAGGGAACGCCCGTGCTCTCCGACGAGGAGTTCGAGCGAGCCTCCGAAGAGATCGCCGCGATCGCGTCGGACCGCCAGCCGGTGCTCGTCTAAGGGTCCGGCGGCCCTCCGGCCGCTCCGCTGCGCAGCATGCCGTGGGTCGAGTCGGCTTCGCCGTCGTTCCGCGCACGTCACGATTCAGCGTACGCTGGCGACGCCGAGCGGGTCCTTCTGTCGCTCGAGCGCACGCGCGAGCGCCTGGCTGGCCTGTTTCCGCAGCAGATCGAGGGCTTCACGGTCGTCGTGCACGGGAGCACGCTCTCGCTATCACTGGCTAACCCGATGCTGCCCCTCGTCTGGCTGACGGCCGCGCCGGCGGCGCGGCGGTACGTGGCCGGGTGGGCCGGGCAGCAGGAGCTGCACGTGCTCGCACCCACCGCGCTGCGCGCCAGGGCCTCGAACGTGCCCGGCTCGCGCGAGATGCTCGCCCTGAGCGCGGCCGCCCTCTACGCCCGCCGGGTCGTCATCGAGAACAACCGCGAGCTCTCTCGCGCCCACGGGCCCGCACGCGCCGCGCTCGAGCTCCGGTGGGCGTGGCTCGTCGAGGGCGCCGGCCGATGGTTCTCGGGACAGACAGAGCACTCGCGGCCGGCGATCGCGCGCCGGCTGCGCGAGGGCGGCCGGCCGCAGTTCCCGCCGGGGCTCCGAGACGCCCCGCTGCTCGGCGGGACCGTGATCGATCTCCTCGCCCGGGAGGAGGGCGAGGTGGCGGCGGCCGAGTTTGTCAGCCACCTCCATCCACAGGGGGCCCGGGCGGCGTTGTCAAAGGCGTTTCCGGGGCGCGCGTTCGTCCACACCGAGGACGCGTGGCGGACTCATCTGGCGCGGATCGCCGGTGGCGGGTGAGGCGCCTGTGGCGCTTTGCGGGCGCTTTCGGACCTCGCGGCGGTGGCGTGGCGGTCGGCTCGGTAAAGGCGGCAGGGAAGGAGGGTGGGTGAGGGCTTGTTGCGGTCGCCAGAGCCCGTGGTTTGAGTTGCTCCTGCGCTTAGGCCGCGGATTTGTGGCGAGAGTGTCACGGGAAAGCTGCATGGCGCGTCAACACCGGCGCCAGGGGCGAGCCCTGTCGTACTGAGCATGCTCTTCATGCATAGCTCGACAGGCCTCGCCATCCGGGCCGGGATTGTCGTGCTGTGCAGGTTTTTGGGCGGTGCGATGGCGCCCGCTCCCTTCCCCTTCCCCAGCGCCGTTCATCGGGCCGCCCGCCAATCGGGGACCGGTCGGACGGGTAAAGGGCGTGGGTGAGGGCGCCGGCGAGTCGCCCGAGCCTTTGCAGAACCCAGCCTGGCCGCGAAAACGTCCCTCCTGTTCGCTTAAACGGCCAGCCTCTCGAGCACGGCCCGCCACCGACCCACCGCCACCGCCACCGCCCCTCAAACTCCCAGGTACCGGACCACGTCAGCCCCATCGGCTCGCAGCGCCGCCACATCCCGCGCCCCCACCTCGACGAACGGATCGAGCGCCACCGCGCCATGCTCTATCCGCCACCTCGCCACCGCGCGCCCGCCCACGAGCGCGAATGGCCTGAACATGCCGCCGGAGATGATCTCCGGCGCGTGTCCATCGGTGATCGGCTCCCGCGAGGTCCAGCCCAGCAGCACCGGATCGAAGGCGCCCAGCAGCCGCGGCGGCGGGAGCCCGTGGTCGCCCCCGGCGTGGCGCAGCTCGAGCAGGCCGTCGGGGCGCTCGACGAGCTCGCCAGCGATCGCGTGAAGCCCCGCCCGGGCGTCGCGCAGCGGCAGCCCGGCCCACTTCGCCAGGTCGCGCTCGTCGGCCGGAGCGTGCCCGGCCAGGTACCGGCGGGCCAGCTCGGCCAGGGCGCGGTCGCGGTCAACCGTCGGGTGTGGGCCCAGCCAGTCGCGGACGAGCACGTACGCGTGCTGGCGCCCGACCATCGGGCCGCGCACGGCGATCCCCCGCAGCGACGCGAGGAGCAGCAGATGTACCAGCGCCTGATCCTTGGTCGGGACCCCAACGGCATCGAGGCGTTCCCCGAGCTGCTTACGGGTGAGCGGGCCCTCGGCCGCGAGGGAGCGCTCGATCGTCTCGACGCCGCGCTCGGCCGCCGCGGTGCTGACGCCCATCTGGGCGAGCCGGCGCAGGTTTCCCTTGAACAGCGGTGGCGCGGTCAGCGCCTGGAGCCAGGGGTAGTCCTCGCTGCGGACCAGGTGGAGCGTGCCGCGGCACAGCCACGTGATCAGCAGCGTCCGCTCGTCCGTGAGTGCCCGGTCGAGCGCCTGCACGGTCAAACCGCGCGTCCTGGCCCGGATCGCGAGGCGCACGCCGCGTGCGTCCTGCCCCTGCACCGCCAGCAGCCGCTCGACCGCGGCGAGCGGGTCCGGCGCGGGAGGTCCAGCCAACAGCTGCGCGGCAAAGCGCCGCGCGAGCACCGTCAGTGGATGACCCCGGCGATCAGCCACACGATGAGAGCGCCGATCGCCAGCGCGACGAGCAGCCCGGCCAGCAACTTGAGGGGTGCGACCGTCGGCTCTGCGCGCTCGTCGGTGATCAGCTCGGCCTGAAGCAGGATCTCCCGCGCCGTGGCGAGGCCGGCCTGGGGGACGAGGATGTCCCTCGGGCCGGCCGCGAGGAAGTCCGGAACGTCGAAGCCGGCGCTGCGCCGCAGGAGGCTCGGCACCCCCTCCTCCAGCAGCATCCCCTGGATGAACTCCGCCTCGGCCTGGTTGCGGGCGCCGGCCACCCGCACCAGCTGCCCCTCGGCGAGCTGGGGCTTGATCTTCCGCGCCCGCTTCTGGCGCTCGGTCACCTCGCCCTCGACGTCCAGATGCGTGTTCAGGATCAGCGGCATCTGGCACTCCGGACAGAAGCGCTCCTGCGCCGGATATTCAGCCGCGCAGTTCGGGCAGACGAGCGGCTTGCGGGGAGCTTCACTGCGGGTCATCACTCCACGACCAGTTCGGCCTCCGCCACCCGCCCGTCGCGGATCGTAAAGGCACGCACGTCGGGCTCCTCCGCGCCCACGCCCACGATCACGTACACGGCGTCCGGGTAGAACGCGAGGTTGATGTCGGTCTGCGAGGGATAGGGCTCGCTGCGCGTGTGCGAGTGGTAGATCGCCCCGAGGTCGAGACCCGCTTCGTCGATCGCCATCTGGATCCGGTACTGCTCGGCGCCGTCGATCTCATAGCGCAGCGGGCTATGGGCGGCGTTGGTGGCGCGATAGAGGTTGACCGCCTCGCCATCGCGCGAGGCGATCATCCCGCAGCACTCGTCGGGCGCGTCCTCGAACGCATGCGAAACCATCTCGTCGTAGAGGCGCCGTGCGATCCGCATCCCGCTGGCGAGGCTACCAGCCACCGGCCGCGCCTCCCGGGACCCACACGGACCCCATGTTGTTCCGGAATCGCTCGTTAAACCTCTAACTTTGGGCACCACGGGCTGAGCGACCGGGGCGTAACGCCGATAGCGATCCCGTGGAGTTACGCGTAAGAGTGATCAGAGAGGTCGTTCACAAGTCGCTCTACGTGGTTGACGAGCGGGCCATCGCGGACGCGATCGTGCTGAGAGCGATGGCCAAGCAGGTGATCCCGGAGCCGTGCTTCCGGACCGAGCTTCGCGGGCGAGAGGTGCGCTCCTTCCGTCCCAACCGCGACGCACGCTCGTTCCGTCTGTGCACCTCGTCCCGGATGCACCGAGTCGGCCACTAGAGACGCGCTTGATGACCCTCCAACGCCCCCTTCGCGAGGAGCCCTGACCGGCGTCTTCGCGCCCCCTTGCGTTTGGATCGCCTGTGGCAGACGGGCGGCCCGCAACGCGAGGGGGCGCGTCGGCGCGGCCCCTCGATCAGCTCCCGACACCGAGCACGTTCGGCGCCGGCACGGCCTTGTTGACGTCGCCGGGGTGCAGTAGCTCGCTGAGCATCGTCCCGTGCTGGCCCTCGTTCGCGAGGATCTGCCCGCCGAGGCGCAGCAGCCGAGTGCTCTGGAAGTTCTTGATCGCCTGGATGTAGGCCCCCTCGAGCATCAACTCGAAGCGGGAGAGCAGAAGGATCGCGTCGTGCGAGTCCTGGAGGTCGTCGAGCCGCTCCGGGACCTGACGCGCGGCCAGCACCTTGTCGGCCTCACCGACGTTCGCGATCGGAGGCGGGGGGACGTGGCCGCGACGCGCCAGCTCGGTCGTGAGCGCGGTGATGTGCTGCTGCTCCTGGTCCAGGATCTTCTGAGCAAGCCTGTCTCCCCGCGGTGAGAGGAGCTGGAGCGACAGCACCTGCTGGTAGCCGAACGCCGCGAGCAGCTCGGTGCCGATGAGTGGGACCAACAGCTCGGCGTCCGAGGTGGGGGCGGTCTGCGCCGCCGCCCGGGTCGGGTCGAGGAGCACCGCGGCCGCCCCCGCGCCTCCGACGGCGATTCCCCGCCCGACCAGCTCTCGCCGCGTGTGCCCGCGATTGTCCGCCGTATCCATTCCTCGCCGCTCGCTACTCGTGGCCTGTCACGAACGCGACGGGGATCGGGTCGCGGCGGAGCGCCAACCTCAGGACGGCGACGTGCTGAGCATCGTTGGCGAAGATCGCACACAGCTCGGCCCGCACGACCCCTGGCGAAACGTGCGGGAGCAGCTGCAGAAAGCCCGCGATGACGGCGTTCTCGGCCGTGTCGAGGAGCCGCAGGATGCCATCCGGCCCGCGCGGATGGCCGAGGTCGTAGCTCGACGGCGGCGGGTTGGGCGTCCCGCCGGCGTGGTTGATCAGGCTCATGATCTGCGACGCGTGCGAGAGGTCCTGACCCAGGAACCGCTTGCCCATCGCGTGTTCGTGACCCCTCAGGAGCGGCGTCGCAGCCGTGTACGCGGCGACGGCGTACTGCTTGAGGCCAAGCGCGTGGTTCAAATAAACGACGTCGGTCTCGCCCGCCGCGTCCGAGATGTTGCCCACATGCAATCGCGAGGTGTGGCCGCAACCGGCGAGGAGTCCCGCCGTGGCGACGCCCGCCGCCGCGGCCGCAGCGCCGAGCAGCTGCCGACGAGACGATCCCGCCGGTTCCTCGGAGCTCACCACCAGACGGTGGAGTCCAGGTTCTCGATCTCGTCGACTGGACGGGTATAGATACCCGACGACAGATACTTCCAGCCGTCGTCGGCGACGATGAAGACGACGTTGCCCTCGTCGAGCTCGTTGGCGATCCGTACCGCGACGCGCGCGATCGCACCGGACGAGACACCGGCGAACACCCGCTCATCGTCCAGCAGCTTGCGGGTGAAGACGATCGCGTCGGTGTTCGTGACGAAGATCTTTCGGTCGAGCACCGACAGATCGATGATCGGCGGGATGAACCCGTCCTCGAGTGATCGCAGGCCCTGAACCGGCTCCCCCTGCATCGGCTCCGCGGCGACGATCTTCACCTGGTCTCCGAGCTCCTCCTTCAGCCGTCGACCGTTGCCCATCAGGGTCCCGCCCGTGCCCAGGCCGGCGACGAACGCCGCGATGTCATCCAGCTCCTCGAGGATCTCGAGCGCCGTGCCGTCGTAGTGAGCCCGCGGGTTCGCCTGGTTTCCGTACTGATACGGCATGTAGTAGGACGCGTCGCGCTCGGCCATGTCGAGCGCCAGCTCGACCGCGCCATTAGAGCCCTTCGATCCCTCCGAGTAAACGATCTCGGCGCCGTACATCTCGAGCAGCTGGGTGCGCTCGGGCGTGACGTTCTCGGGCATCACGACCTTCAGCGGGTAGCCCTTACGCCCGCAGATCATCGCCAGCGAGATG
The DNA here is from genome assembly GCA_963810015.1 of uncultured Solirubrobacterales bacterium. Taxonomy (GTDB): domain Bacteria; phylum Actinomycetota; class Thermoleophilia; order Solirubrobacterales; family Solirubrobacteraceae; genus Palsa-465. The sequence goes on along the minus strand of CAWEMC010000012.1, from coordinate 456,521 downwards.
CCGGTGTTGCCCGACGTCGGCTCGAGGATCGTCTGGCCGGGCGAGATCAGCCCCCGGTCCTCGGCGTCCTCGATCATCGCCCGGGCCACCCGGTCCTTGACCGACCCCGTTGGATTGCGAGACTCGAGCTTGGCCCAGATTCTCACGCCCGGCTTTGGGCTGAGTCGCTTGAGCTCGACCAGGGGCGTGTGGCCAATCGCCTGGACGATGTCGCCGTACCGCCCCCCGCACGGCTTGTTCTGAAGGCTCTCGGCGGCCATTGCTTCACGAAGTGTAGCGAGGAGAGACCATCCCGACCGCGATTTCAGCCGGTCCGCTCGCCACCTACCGGCGCGCCGGTGCGGGGGGTTCGGAGCGGGGGTTTCACCGAGCCCCCCGCATCCCGGCGTGCCGGTGTGGAGGGCCGCAGGCGCTCATCCACGGCCGCCTGCGACCCTCATTCGGCGGGCTAGTAGTAACCCGGCGACGTAGTTGTCGAGCCGGTTGTCGTGGAGCTCGAACTGGTCTTGTGAGAGGACGCAGTAACCACGTGCCAGGTGCCGCCGAAGTTCATGACGTCCTGCCCATTGGCGACTCGGTTCGGCTTGTCAGGCTCGAAGCGGTAGAGCGGATGGCCGCCGAGGGTCACCTGGGTGAAGCCCTTCCGGTGGATGACGCCCAGCTTGCCCTTGATACCCGTCGCCTTGCTGAGGCTCTTGGCGGATTTGGCCTTGAGCGGGGGCCAGAAGGTCAAGCACTGGCTGCTCGTGCACTTCAGGTGGTGGGGGGTCTCGCCGCTGAGCGTGTACAGCGCGGCGCCACTGGAGGTCGTGACGATCGTCTCGTGGGACACGGCATGAGTGTTGAAATTCACGACCTTGGCGTTCTTCGCGACCTTGAGCGTGAACGTCTTGGCGACGGCGATGGCGCCGAACGCCGCGATCGCAAACCCGGCCACGCCGGCGAGGACGATGACGATGGAACGCGGGCGGAGCACACGGCCGAGGTTGAGCGAGTCAGGCATCAGTCTCCCTTCGAACTGGACGGTTCGAAGCTAGGGACGCCTGATGGCGCCAATCCTTCCCGAGGAACCCGAGATTCGTACTAGCGGGCGCCGCCCGCCATGGCGGGCAGAATCACGAGCGTGTCCGTCTCCCCGACCGCGGTGTCCAGTCCTTCGAGCACCCGCACGTCCTCGTCGTTCAGATAGACGTTGACGTAGCGGTTCAGCCCGCCGTCGGGGGCGAACAGCTGCGACTGGGTGTCGGGATGGAGGTCGGCCACCGTGCCGAGGATCTCCCCGACGGTCGAGCCATCTGCGCTCAGCTCCTTCTCACCGCCGACGGACGGACGCAGGACGGGTGGGATACGGACCGTCGCCATATCGCCGAACCCTAGTGCGCGCCAGCGCAGAACGCTTCGTAGTCGGGGAAGACCCCGAGCTCCTCGTCGGAGATCTCCTCGGGCTCCCGCGAGCAGATCGGGCAGTCCGGGTCGCGCCGGACCTTCACCTCGTCGACCGTGGCCGCGAGCGCGTCGTACATCAGCAGCCGGCCGATGAGCGGCTCGCCCTCGCCGAGGATCAGCTTGATCACCTCGGTGGCCTGGAGCAGCCCCATCGTCCCCGGCAGCACGCCCAGGACCCCGTTCGCGCCGCAGGAAGGCGCGAGCTCGGCCGGCGGCGGCACCGGGAACAGGCACCGGTAGCACGGCCCGTCGTAGGGCTTGAACACCGACAGCTGCCCCTCGAACCCGAGGATCGCGGCCGACACGACCGGGATCTGAAGCCGCACGGACGCGTCGTTGAGCAGATAGCGCGTCGGGAAGTTGTCGAGCCCGTCGACCACGATGTCGTAGCCCGGGAGGATGTCCATGATGTTCTCGGGGCCGAGACGGACCGCGTACTTCTCGACCTTCACGTCGGGATTGAGCGCGGTGATCGTCTGCTCCGCCGAATCGACCTTGGGGACGCCGATCCGCTCGCTCGAGTGGATCACCTGGCGCTGAAGGTTCGACAGATCGACCTCATCGTTGTCGACGATTCCGAGTGTTCCGACGCCCGCGGCGGCCAGGTACAGAGCCGCCGGCGATCCGAGGCCGCCCGCGCCGAGCAGGAGCACCTTCGCGTCGAGCAGCTTCTGCTGGCCCTCGGCCCCGACCTCCGGCAGCAGCAGATGGCGCGAGTAGCGCTCGCGCTGCTCGGCCGTCAGGCTCTTGGGCGTCTCGACCTCGTAGCCGCGGTCCTTCCAAAGCGTGAAGCCCCCGGTCATCGACTCGACGTTCTCGTAGCCGAGGTCCTCGATCATCGTTCGCGCGGCCCACGCCGAGCGGTTGCCGGACGCGCAGTACAGGACGACGTGCTGCGCGCGATCGGAAACGGTGCCCTCGATCCGCGACTCGAGGTAGCTCTTCGGGACGTGCCGAGCGCCCGGGATGTGACCGGCGGACCACTCCTCGGGCTCGCGCACGTCGACCACGACCGCGCCGTTGTTCAGCTGCTCGCGCACGTCGCTCGGATCGATCTCCTCGATCCTGCTCTTGATCTGGCGAAGAACCTCGGCTCCGGACGGGCTCATCAGAAAAACTCCTAAATGCGGTCAGGATTCAATACTTCACAGAGTATAGCCCCGACAATCGGCTTCTGAGAGCCCCGAAAACGAGGACGGGGCGCCCCGCCCGGGACGCCCCGCCCAAATCGGACCCAATCTTGCTGTCGTCGCCACACGCCAACCGCGCTGTCCTGAAAAAAATGCCAGGGCGTGCTGTCGGAAGTATCGGTGATCGACGTTCCCGCCGATATCGGGTTAAGACCCCATCTTGTCCTCTATCCCCTCACCCGAAAAAGGGGCAAGGCAAGCCACTTCGAAGATGAAGTCCCGCCCGCTCCTCACCCAGGTCCTCGCGGTCAACCTGCTGCTGGTCGCTGGGACCGCGGTCGTCGCCACGGTCGGCATCAACGGGCACGGCTCGAGCGTCACGCGCGGTCGCGAGGCAATGGTGCTGGGCCTCGCGGTCGTCGCGACGCTGCTCGGTAACTGGCTACTGCTCCGGCGCCGCTTCGAGCCGCTCGACCAGCTGATCTCGACGATGGAGCAGATCGACCTCGCCGAGCCCGAGCAGGTCGAGGTCGGTGCGCCGCGCGTCGACAGCGCCGAGGTCCAGCGCCTCGACGGCGCCTTCCGGAAGATGGTCTCGCGGCTCGAGACCGAGCGGCGGCAGGCCGGGTGGGCGGCGATCGAGGCCCAGGAGCGCGAGCGCCGGCGGATCGCCCAGGACCTCCACGACGAGGTCAACCAGGCGCTGACCGCGGTCACGCTCAGGCTCCAGGCGTCGATTGAGCAGGCTCCTCCCGCGCTGCAGCGGGAGCTGGCCGAGACCAAACGACTGTCCGGCCAGGCGATGGAGGAGCTGCTGTCGCTCGCGCGCCAACTGCGCCCCGCGGTCCTCGACGACCACGGGCTGATCCCCGCGCTCCACAGTCAGGTCCGGGACTTCGCCGAGCAGACGGGGACGCGCGCGAAATTCAACTCGCGGGGGACGCTGCCGAAGCTGAGCGCGGAGCAGCAGCTCGTGATCTATCGCGTGACCCAGGAGAGCCTGTCCAACATCGCCCAGCATGCGGGCGCGACGAACGTCGACGTCGAGCTCTCGTTCGTCGGGCGCACCGTGCTTCGGATCAGCGACGACGGCTGCGGGTTCAGCGGCGGGCGCAACGGCGGGCTCGGCCTCTCGGGAATGCGCGAACGCGCGCTCCTCGCCGGTGGACAACTGTCGATCTGGTCCCGCGAAGGTCAAGGAACCCGGGTTGAGCTGACGATTGTCTGAACAGGACCCATGAGGATCTTGGTCGCAGACGATCACGGCATCGTCAGATCCGGCATCAAGCTGCTGCTCGAGCGCCAGCCGGACCTGGACGTCGTCGCGGAGGCATCCGATGGCGTCGAGGCCGTCGAGCAGGCGCTGGCCTCCCGCCCGAACCTCTGCATCCTCGACGTCGGGATGCCGAAGATGACCGGCCTGCAGGCGGCGCGCGAGATCCGCTCGCACCTGCCCGACGCCCAGGTCCTGATCCTCTCGATGCACGACGACGAGCACTACCTGTTCGAGGCGCTCAAGGCCGGAGCCTCGGGCTACGTGCTCAAGCGCGAGGCCGGCCAGGACCTCGTCGGCGCCGTGCGGGCGGTGGACCGGGGCGAGGCGTTCCTGACCAACGCTGCCGAGCGCTCGATCATCCGGCAATGGATGGACGACGGCGCGCAAGGCCCGGCGATCCCGCTCACGCCGCGCGAGGAGGAGGTCGTCAAGCTGATCGCCGAGGCCCACACGAACGTGCAGATCGCCGAGATCCTCCACCTTTCCGAGAAGACCGTCGAGTCGCACCGCGCCAACGTGCTGCGCAAGCTCGGGATGCGCGACCGGGTCGAGCTGGTCCGCTACGCGATCCGCCGGGGCCTGGTCGAGCCGTAGGTAGATTTGGGGCCGCCTGCGGCGGCGTCCGTGGGGCCCTCGACCCCGTCCGGACGGGGTCGCATGGCCTCGCGGCTGCGGCCCGCTCGGCTTCCGGCCTCGCTTAAATGGGCCGGCCGCGAGTCGTCCAGCTGGACGGCGAGCGCAGCGAGCCCCCCCATGCGAGCTCCCGTCGATCACATCGCCGCCCCCCAGTTCCCGGCGCCGTTGCCCTGGTTCAACGTCGCGCCGCTGCGCATGGATCAGCAGCTCGGCCGGCCCGTGCTGATCGAGTTCTGGGACTTCTGCCGCCCCAACTCGATCCGGACGCTGCCGTACATGAAGGCGTGGCACGAGCGCTACAGCGACGCCGGCCTCCGCATGATCGGGGTTCACGCCAGCGGGTTCGAGCCCTCCGAGGACCCGGCGCAGGTGGAGGCGGCGGTGTCGCGCCTCGAGATTCCGTACCCGGTCGTCGTGGACGTCGAGCACGAGATCTGGTCGCTCTACGGCAACCTCGGGTGGCCCGCGCGGTACCTGTTCAACCAGCGCGGCACGCTGTTCGAGTACCACTACGGCGAAGGCGCGTATGACGAGACCGAGCTCGCGATCCAGGAGCTTCTCGGCCTCGAGCTGCCGACGATCGTGCCGATCCGCCCCGAGGACGTCCCCGGCGCCGTGCTCAAACCCCAGACCGACGACGTCGAAGGGCCCTACAGCGGGCCCTACCAGGCCGGGGGTGTGTGGGCGGTCCTCGACGGCCACGGCATCGTTCGCGCCAACGGCCGCTCGCTCGACGTCTCGCACCCTGGCTGCTACGAGCTGATCTCGCATGAGCGCAGCGCCCACGGCGAGCTCGAGCTCGACGTCGGCGACGGGGTCCGCTGTTACGCCGTGTGCTTCACGCCCGGGCTGGCGCCGTGATCCCGTCGACGAGGTTGACCAACCGCGGCGCTCCGTCGTTCTCGAGCATCACCGCGAATCCGACGCGGTAGGGACTCACCTCCGGACGGGACCCGAGGAACCCCGGTTCGTGGACCCAGCAGCCGGTGTTGATGAGTTGCGCGCCGGTCGGCGCCCGCCACTCGGCGAGCTCGTCGCCCGGCAGCGGCCCGGCGCGGTGCGTGTGGCCGAACACGACGTGCGGTGCCGGCACCCGAAGCCGTGCGAGCACCTCCCCGAACGCGCGGAGTCCGGCGCGGCGAAGCTCGGGTCCCGAGATGTCGGCCCGCAGCGGACCGAGCCTGGCCAGGTTCAGCGCGGCGACGGCGGCCGGGAATGCCGCCACCAACGCCCGGCCGCGCACATCGCGCCGCCGACGTGATCCGGTCAGCGCGCTCCAGGCTCGCGTGGAGACCCCGTGGGAGCCGCGGCCCAGGCGCGCTCCGCCGTTCTGCGCGACCGCGTGGATCCACGCGTACATGGGCGCCAGCGTCGCTTCGTAGCCCTCGGCGCTCGCGGGTCCGGCGGGCGGCTCGCCGACTACGCGCGCCATCGCCCCCGCCGCGAGTCGTTCGAACAGCGGGACGGTGGTGTGCCGATCGCAGTAGTGGCCGTGGGTGGCGTACACGTCCGAGCGCAGCCAGACGCCCGGATAAGCCGCGCTGACCGTCGCCGGCGCGAGAAACCGCGCGACCGTCGCCAGCGCCTCGCGCTCGCGCCAGTCGACCGCGGTGGCGAGGCCGAGCGCGTCCGGCGCTCGGCCGGCGCCCCGGCGCTCGAACCAGCTGCTCAGCAGATGATGGTCGTGGTTGCCGGGGACGATCACGACCTCGGCGCCCGCCGGCAACGCGCCCCCGACGGCCTCAAGGACGCCGCGCGCCGCCTCGAGCGCCTCGCGCACCGGGCCGTGGCGGAGCTCGACGATGTCACCGAGTAGCACCAGCCGGTCGACGCCATCCAACGCTCCCAGGAGCGCGAGCCGCCAGTCGGCATTGCGCAGCACGTCGCCCTTTGTGTGGGAGCCGAGGTGCAGGTCGGAGACGACCAGCGTGCGCAGGGCCGACGGCTCCCGGTCCGCTGTCAGGCGGAGGTGCTCGCCATCGCCTGGCGGATCGCCTTTGGAAGCATGAACCGCACGTCCTCCTGCACGACCTCGAGCTCCTCGACGTCGCTCGTGCCGCGCGAACGGAAGAAGTCGACGAGGCGCTGCACGAGCTCCTCGGGGGCGCTCGCGCCCGACGTGATCCCGACGACCCGCTTGCCGACGAGCCACTCCTCGCTCACCTGAAGCTCGTTGTCGATCAGGTGCGCATCGGCACCGTGCTCCCGCGCCACCTCGACCAGCCGGTTGGAGTTCGACGAGTTGCGGGAGCCGATCACCAGCACCAGCTCGCAGTGGCGCGCCAGCTGCTTGACCGCCGCCTGCCGATTGGTCGTCGCGTAACAGATGTCGTCCGTGCGCGGGCCGACGATCGCGGGGAACCGCTCGCGGAGCCTGTTGATGATTGCGCGGGTCTCGTCCACCGACAGCGTCGTCTGCGAGATGTACGCGACCTTGGAGGGATCCTTGACCTGAAGCTCGTCGACGTCGTCCTCGTTCTCGATCAGGACGATGTGCTCCGGCGCCTCGCCCATCGTGCCCTCGACCTCCTCGTGGCCGGCGTGGCCCACGAGCACGATCGTGTAGTCCTCGGCCGCGAACTTCTTCGCCTCGACGTGGACCTTGGTGACCAGCGGGCAGGTCGCGTCGATCGTCTGGAGCTCGCGGAGCTGCGCGTTGGAGTGGACGCTCGGGGCCACGCCGTGCGCCGAGAACACCACGGTCGCGCCCTCGGGAACTTCAGTCTCCGAGTCCACGAACACCGCCCCGCGATCGCGCAGCTGCTCAACGACGTGCTTGTTGTGGACGATCTCCTTGCGCACGTACACCGGAGCCCCGTAGAGCTCCAGCGCCCGCTCGACCGTCTGCACCGCGCGGTCGACGCCTGCGCAGTATCCGCGCGGGGCAGCGAGCAGCAGCTTCTCCGGGAATGACGCCATCTCGCGACAGTGTAGGAGAGCGCCCGGGGCGGTCAGTCGTTGGCGGTGGCGGCTTCGAGCAGTGAGGCGAACTGGCGGCGCGCCGCCTCGCGGCGCGTGGGGATGTGCTCGGTGGGGATCTCGTCGGCCGGTGCCTCGTAGCCGCGGAGGACCTGGCGGGCGACCGAGCTGCGGTGAACCTCGTCGGGGCCGTCGTAGATCCTCGCCCCCCGCGCAGCCCGGTACATCGCCTCGAGCGGAAGGTCGGTGGAGTAGCCCAGCGCGCCATGGCCTTGCAGAGCGCGGTCGATCACGTCGTGGAGCACCTGGGCGCCGAAGTACTTGATCATCGCGATGTCCATCCGGGCGGCCAGCACCCCCTCGGTATCCATCTTCCACGCCGCGTGGAGCGTCATCAGCCGTGCCGCCTGCATCTGCGCCGCCGAGTCGGCGATCCAGTTCTGAACCGATTGATGGCGCGAGAGCGTCGAGCCGTGCGCATACCGGTAGAGCGAGCGCTCGCAGAGCATGTCGAACGCCCGTCGCGCCACCCCGAGCCAGCGCATGCAGTGATGAATCCTCCCCGGATAGAGGCGCTGCTGGGCGATCAGAAAACCCGCCCCCCGAGCGCCGAGCAACGCCTCCGCGGGAACGCGGACGTCCTCGTAGATGATCTCGGCGTGGTTGCCGTAACGGCCGAAGCTGTCCCACGGATGCTCCATCGTCGCGACGTCGCGCAGGATCTTCACGCCGGGCGTGTCGGCGTCGACGATGAGCATCGAGGCGCGCTGATGGGGTCTGGCCTCCGGATCGGTCACGGCCATCACGATCAGGAAGTCGGCGATCGAGCCGTTGGATGAGAACCACTTGTGGCCGTTGATGATCCAGTCATCGCCGTCGCGGACTGCCGAGGTCTTCAACAGCGTCGGATCGGACCCCGCGGTGTCGGGCTCGGTCATGCTGAACGCGGACTTCAGGTCGCCCGCGAGCAGCGGGTGCAGATATCGCTCTTTCTGCTCGGGGGTTCCGGCCAGCGCGATGATCTCGGAGTTGCCGGAGTCCGGCGCGGCGTTGCCGAACGCGAGCGGCGCGATCGGCGATGTCCCGAGGATCTCGTGCATCAGCCCGAGCTTCACCTGTCCGTATCCCTGACCGCCGAGTTCCGGGTCCAGGTGCGCGGCCCACAGGCCCTGCGCCCTGACCTCGTCCTGGAGCGGGGCAATCGCGCGGGTGAGGCCGTCCCACCCGAGCTCCTCGATCAGCGTCTCGAGCGGCCAGATCTGCTCGCGCACGAACGCGCGCATCCAGTCGAGCTTGCTCTGGAACTCGGGCTCGGTGGAGAAATCCCAGGCCATCGCGACGAAGGGTACCCTTGACTGTCCCTCGGATGGTCCCGCAAGGAGACTCATGGCCCAGCAGCACCTCGACCGCCTCACCTCGATCGACGCGTCCTTCCTTCACCAGGAGGGGCACTCGTCGCATATGCACATCGGCGGGGTGCTCGTGTTCGAAGGGCCGCCGCCGAAGTTCGACGACTATCTGAACCACGTCCGCGGACGGCTCCATCTCGTCCCGCGCTACCGGCAGAAGCTCGCGACGCCGCCACTCGAGACCGGACGGCCGCTCTGGGTCGACGATCCGTCGTTCAACATCGAGTACCACGTCCGCCACGCGGCGCTGCCATCCCCGGGCAGCGAGGAGCAGCTGTTCCTGCTCGTCGGACGTATCGCGTCCCAGCCACTCGATCGCTCGAAGCCGCTGTGGGAGAACTGGCTCGTCGAGGGGCTCGAGGACGACCGTTTCGCGCTGATCTTCAAGACGCACCATGCGCTCGTGGATGGCGTCTCCGGCGTCGATCTCGCGACTGTGCTGTTCGATCTCGCTCCCGACCCGCCGCCGATGCCCACCGATCTCGAGCCCTGGCAGCCCCACGTCGAGCCATCGCAGGCGGAGCTGGTGCTCGCCGGGGTTCGCGGTGCCGTGCGCACGTCCGCTGAGCTCGCCTCCCGCGCGGTCACTGCGGTGATGCGCCCCGCGGATACGTTGGGCGCGCTCAGGGACGCCGCGGAAGGGCTCGGCGAGATCGTCTGGGCGGGGCTGAATCCGGCACCCGAGACACCGCTGAACGTCGAGATCGGACCGCACCGCCGGTTCGCCGTGGTCCGCCATGAGCTGGCCGATTACAAGGAGGTCAAGGACAGCCTCGGCGGCACGGTCAACGACGTCGTGTTGACGGTCGTCTCCGGCGCCCTGGCGGGCTGGTTGCGTTCCCGCGGTGTCCGCACGGAGGGCCTGGAGATGCGTGCCCTGGTCCCGGTGTCGGTCCGCTCGAAGGACGACGAGGGCACGCTCGGGAACAAGCTCACGGTAATGCGCGGCCCGCTCCCCGTGTACATCAGGGATCCGGTCGCCAGGCTGCGGTTTGTGCGCAAGGCGATGGACGGGCTGAAGGAGTCAAAGCAGGCCGTCGGAGCGGCGACGCTCGCCGCGGTCAACAGCCTGGCACCCCCGACGATCCTCGCCCAGGCCTCTCGGCTGAACTTCTCGACGCGCCTCTTCAACCTGATCGTCACCAACATCCCGGGACCCCAGGTGCCGCTGTACGTACTCGGGCGCAAGCTCGTCGACTTGTTCCCCGTCGCGTTCCTCCCCGAGCACCACGCGCTCGCCGTCGCGATCATGTCCTACAGCGGGAATATGGACTACGGGTTGCTCGGCGACTACGACGCGCTCCCCGACATCGACGTGATCGCGGACGGAATCGACGCGTCGCTCGCCGAGCTGCTGGTCGCGGCGCGGGCGAGGTCGGCGCGTACGGGGCCGGCTCGCGAGCGAACGACGAAGTCGGAGTCGAGCAACGGCCAGAGCGCCGCCGCGCCCGCTCAGATCCTGCCGTCGGGCCACGGTCGTGCGAAGCACGGCCCGGCCGCCGACATGCGCGCCAAGCGGGCGCGCGGCTCACGCCCGGAGCGCAAGCGGCCGCAAAGCTAGTGTCGATGTGGCGTGAACACGCCACGTGTTGCCAACCGCCCCTCGTCCGGATACCGTTCCGCCCCCGATGAGCGAGGATCTGATCCAGCCGGGCGAGATCGCGTACCGCCTGGAGCTGACGGCCGCCCAGATGAAGATCGTGCATACGGCGCTGAAGTCGCTCTACGACGGTCTGGGACACGAGGAGCATGACGTCAAGCAGATCGTCGCCGCCGTCCTCGACAAGCTTCCCGACGAGCACGATATCCGCGCCATCGACCTCGGTCGAGAGCTACGGGGCGAAGGCTCGGGCGACTGAGGCGCTCAGAAGCCGAGGGCGAACTTTGCGTCCTCGCTCATCCGCTCCGGCGTCCACGGGGGCGAGAATGTCATCGTCGGCTGAACGTCGAGGACCCCGTCGAGCTCGCCGACGAACTCCTCGATCTGTTCGGAGACCTGAGGGCCGATCGGACAGCCGGGGCTCGTCAGCGTGTAGGTGACCCGGACCGTGCCGTCCTCGATCTCGACGTCGTAGATCAGGCCAAGTTCCACGAAGTCGAGGCCGAGCTCGGGATCGATCACGTCGCGGAGCGCTTCGGTTACGTCATCAATTGAGACCATCTTGCGAGCAGTTTAGGAGAGTCGGGCGCTGAGCTTGCACTCGCGCCGCTGATTTCGGTAGGTTGCCGCCTATCGTCGACTTCGATGACAAGCCAGCGATTCTTCGCTGTCGAGGCGATGAGGACCGGACGACTCAGGGCTCACGAAGGCCCGCGATGATCCGGGCGATCCGGGCCCAGACCGACGTCGTCGTCGACCTCAGCGAGCTAGTGTTCGCCGACGCCTCGCTCATGGTCGATCTGGCGATGCTCGCGCGCCGCCTGCGCGCGTGCGGGCGGAAGATCCTGCTGCGCGACGCACAGCCGCAGATCCTGAGACTGATCGAGCTCGTGGGGCTCCATCGGCTTCCGGGCGTGAGGCTCGAGGGGCCCTCGCCGGCGCTCGCCTAGCGCGGCGCTCCGGACCCGCGCGCACCTCGCAGTAGCCTTGAGTACATGCTCGCGTTGCTCCTGCTGCTCATCTGGCCGGTGGCCGAGCTGGTCGTCGCGATCGCGGTCGCGGAGGCGATCGGCGTCGTCTACACCGTGCTGCTGCTCCTCGCCAGCATCCCGCTGGGTATGTGGGCGCTGCGCTCCCAGGGGGGCGCGGCCTGGCGCAGGCTGACGACGGCAGTCACCGAGGGCCGGACGCCCGCGCGCGAGGTGCTCGACGGCGCATTGATCCTGGCCGGCGGCGTCCTCATCATGATCCCAGGGTTCATCACCGACGTGATCGCCATCTGCCTGCTCCTGCCGCCCACGCGGGCGCTGATGCGCATCGCGCCTCTGCGCAGGCTTCAGGACCGGCTCGTCGTGCGCGCCGCGCGCGTCACAAACCGGCCGTATGACGTCGACTCGACGGCTCACGACGTCGACCAGCCACACCTTCGCCCTTGACGAGCCCCGGTGGACCATCGCTCCGGACTGTCACGTTCGGGACACTCGACGGCGGCCCGTGGGGCGCCGCCTGGTGCTCGGGGTCGCCGGTGATCCTGGTCGCGCCGACTCCGGATCAGCCGCTGCGCGCGATTCCCAATGCGAGGATCGAGGGCTCGTCCGCCCTCGACGAGTGGCGGCTCGCCGGTGACGGGCTCGCGCTCGTCGCCCGCGGCGAGGGGGCGCCGGGCCAGATCGACGCGGACCCGGACTATCCCGCGTTCGACCAACTCTGCCGGGTGGAGGGGTCAGGATCGATCGACGGTGCTGAGGTCGCGGTCGACTGCCTCGGGGTGCGCAGCGCGCGCCACGACGTCGACCTCGCGGCGAACGACTCGATCAGGCGAGTGGCGACGTGGTTCGATCCCGACGAAGCGATCGCGCTCGTCGCGATCCGTCCCCGCAAGTCCAAGGGGCACGGCCGAGACGATGTCTCCGGCTCGGTGCTCGCCGCGGGAGAGGCCACCGTGGTCCCAGATCCGCGTCTGTCGACGACCTACGCTCCCGGCGGCACCCCGGCACGCGCCGGGCTCGAGCTCTGGCTGGACAACGAGGAGGGCCAGCAGTATCCCCGCCGCGCCGCCGGAGAATCGGTCGCGTCCGGGACGAAGGTTGCCTACCCCGGCCTCGAGCTCACCGCCGAGCTGTTCCGCTGGCACAGCCGGGGACGCGACGGCGCCGGCGTTTATCTGCTCGCGCGGCCTGCATGAGTCCGATCGAGGCGGTGATCAGCGACTTCGGTGGCGTCCTGACCTCGCCGCTGATGGACTCGTTCGCCGCATTCCAGGACTCATCGGGGATCTCGCTGGAGTCGCTGGGCAGTGCGATGGCCGCGGTCGCCGGACGGATCGGCGTCAACCCGTTGTTTGAGCTCGAGACCGGCCGGATGAGTGAGCGGTCGTTCCTGCGCGCGGTCAGCGATGAGCTGACGGCGCAACTCGGACGCCCCGTCGAGCTCCACGGCTTCGGCGAGCGCTACTTCGAGCACCTGCATCCAAACGAGCGGATGATCGACTACATGCGGGAGTTGAAGCGTCGCGGCTACAAGCTCGCGATCTGCACGAACAACGTGCGCGAGTGGGAGCAGCTGTGGCGCGCCAAGCTGCCCGTCGACGAGATCTTCGACGAGGTAGTCGACTCGGCATTCGTCGGCGCTCGCAAGCCGGAGTCGCGTATCTACGAGATCACGCTCGAACGTCTCGAGGTCCCAGCCGGCGCCGCGTTGTTCGTCGACGACGTGGAGCTCAACTGCTCGGCCGCGCGCGAGCTCGGCCTGAGCGCGGTCTGGTTTCGCTCGACGGAGCAGGCGATCGCCGAGATCGAGCGCGCCCTCTAAGGGCGCTCGGCTCTCTCAGTTTTCGACCCCGAGCCGGTCCCAGCAATACAGCTCGAGGCACTCCTTCGCGAGCTGGATGCAGCGTTCCTCCGAAAGCCAGGGCAGCACCGTGTCGAACGCCTGCTCCTCCCCGACGCCCGCCTCGAACGCCTCCTCGCCCCTGAACCCCGCCGCGATCTTCAGCGCCTCCCGGCGGTTCTGTCCGAGCGACGGGAACACGTTGACCAGGAACTCCTTGTTGGGGACGGGATGCCCCACCTCGAGCGAGGCGTGCCAGGAGGCCAGCAGGGACAGGTCGTGCTCGTCCAGATCGGCGACGGCCTTCGCGTAATGCGAGTCGAGGTCGGATTCCGGGATCTCGTCAACCCAGGCGCGCACCACCTCACCGAGGATCTGTCGGCGCGTCTCGCGCCCGACCGAGTCGGCGATGACGCGGATCGCGTTCTGCGGTTCGATGAAGCACAGTGTCATTGCGCCTCCGGCTCGTGTGTGCGGATGGCGCGAAAGGTAGGTGGTGGCCCGGACGGAGCCCGTCTAGGCCAGGTTTCGGCTCACGGCGGCGTCGACGCCGGCCCGGGCGGCGGGTGCGGCGAGAGGATCACCGGCCCGCGCGGCGTCTGGTTGAAGTCGAAGTCAGCGGTCAGATCGCCGACGAGCGGGTTGTCCTCGCGGACGTCGGGACGGGGGTCGGGACGGCCGTCGGTGGCGGGATCGAGCCGCTGGCCTCCGAGGAAGTCGTCCTCGATGAACTTGTTGTAGGCGTCCTGGCTCAGGATCTGGTGATCGATGAACCCGCGTCGGGCGTAGGGGCTGATGACGATCCCGGGCACGCGCAACCCGAAGCCGTTCTCGTCGACCACTGGCGGCTGGACGTGGTCGTAGAAGCCGCCCCAGTCGTCCCAGGTGAGGAAGATCGCCGTGCTGTCCCATTCGGGGCTGCGCATGATCGCGTTGACGAGCCCCGTCACGTACGCCTGGCCGGCGCTGACGAGGCCCGGAGGGTGCTCGGACACCATGCCGTTCGGGCTGATCCACGACACCGCCGGGAGGGTTCCGTTCTTGGCGGCGGTGAAGAAGTTGCTCAGGCTCTGGACATCGCTGAGCTGGTTGTCCTGATGGACGTCCTCGAAGTGCGGCAGCGGATTCCAGATCGAGGGCGTCTTCGGGCCCTGCTTGACCGGGGCGCAGGTCATCGCGGAGTCGTCCTCGCAGTCCGGCTCGGTGCCGGCGAACACGTAGTAGCCCCAGCTGACGTCGTTCTTGTGCAGCAGGTACGTCATATCGGTCCACGCGTACTTGGGGCTGGTGTCGAGCGGGTTCAGCCTGATGATCGGGTTCGGGTTCTGGAGCGAGTTGGTACACGAGAACGGATCGAGCGCGTTGGTGCAGAACGCCGACCACTCCGAGACCTCGTACAGATGCTCGGGCAGGCTCCACGAGCTGTTCGGCTCGAACATGTGATCCTGAAGCACGAAGTCGTCGGCGTAGGTCCAGTAGTTCGGGATCTCGCGGGCATCGTGATAGCCCATGACGTCGATGCACGTCGCCTGGGCGGTCTCGGTGCACGGACTGCATTCCGGGTCATCGGTGCTGCAGCCCTCGCCCTTCTCCGCCTGGCCCACGAATCCGTCCATCCGGCCGCCGTCGATGTCGGCGGCCGCGTTCTGGGCGCCGTGAGGGCCGCCATAGTTGAGGTCGGCGGGGTCATGGAACGGCTTGACGCACCCACCGTTGACGGGGTCGGGGACGCAGACGCCGTGTGGAATTCCGTCGGCGCCGGGATACGTGCCGAAATACTGGTCGAACGACCGGTTCTCCTGCATGATCACCACGACGTGCTGGATCTTGTGGATCCCGGCCAGGTTCGTGACCGTCACGACCCCCGAATACGAGCGGACGTTGCGGGAGTCGCCGGGCAGCACCGCCCGCAACGGCACGGGGCCGCCCTGCGTGAACGTGAGGCTCACGCGGTAGCGCGAGCTGGGGTCCAGCCGGGGCCGCGCGACCACCTGCCACCGGTTCGAGATGCGCTCCTGGATCAGGACCTCGGCGCGGCGGCGCGAGGGCTTGACGACGCCGGTGAGAACTGCCGGTGACGCGACGTCAACCGCGGTCACCGAGCTCGACAGCGAGATCGCCGCTCGCACCCGCTGCCTGACGATCCTGCTCCGCAAGCCAGCCGCGCTCACGTACCACTGTCGGCTCGTCTGCACCGCCCCCGCGCGGCGAGCGATCGTGAACCGTCCCGTGCCGTTCGCCGTCGTGGCGCTCACGCGATGAAACACCCGCTGGCCGGCGAGCCGTTGCCACAGCGTGACCCGCGCGCCGGACGCGCGTCGACCGGTCAAGCGGCCCGTGAGCACGATTCGCTGGCCCATCCTCGAGGGGTTCGCGCTCGAGCGGATCGTCAGCCCCGCGCGGCCCGAGGCCGCCGCCGAGCCCTGGAGGCTCACCGCCGCCAGGCCGATCGGAACCGCGGCCACGGCAAGACACACGATCAGCAGACGACGACGCACACGAGCTCCCACAGGTCGCGGGAAGTATCTCCCGTTGAAGTAACCCAACGTCTCGGGGCGAGTTGCGCTCGCTCAGAGACCGAGCGCCGCGCGAGCGCTCGCGAGGAACTCCGGATCGGGCTCCCGGTCCTCGCCAATCCCCGCCGTCACCCTCCCGCCGTCAGATCCGTCCCCGATCGCCGGCGCAGGCGGGCGGCTCCAGTTGAACAGTCCGAGGTCGAGCGAGTCGAGCGGAACCTTGCAAGCCCGCGCGAGCTCCGCCGCGCGGCGCTCCAGCAGCAGCGGATCGCCGATCCCGAACACCCGTTTCGCGGCGACGGTCACCTCGTTCTCGCCCCCCAGTTCGAGCTTGCCGGCGCGGAGCTCGTACACGCCGAGCCGCCCGAGCGTCACGAGCAGGTCAAAGCGGGCGTCCCGATGCATTCCCGGCAGAGCGAGGCGCTCGAACGTCCGCTCGAACCGGCGGTCCGGAGACCACGCGCCGTCGCCACCGAACGCGGCCGCTTGTGAGCCGGCGCGCTCTGCCCACGCGCGGTACGCCTCGACCGTCCCGAGGCCGCGGTTGGGATCGTGCGCCGTCCGCGGCCCCGTCTGGACCCCCTCCAGCGAGAGCTCCCCCACCGACCGCCACGGCACCCACACGCGGCGAATCTCCGCGAACGGATCGTCGTCCTCCAGCGGCGCCAGGTACGCGATCAGGAACGCCAGCCAGGTTCGATCCTCCAGATCGCCGTCCCCATGCGCCACCTCCGCGTACAGTCCCGGCGGCTCGGCCTCGAGCACCGCCAGCCGCCCGGCCGCAAACGCCAGCTCCTCCGCGAGGCGCTCCGCGTCGGCGCTCGAACGCAGCCCAGGGGCGAGCGGCGTCCGGTAGCCGTCGTCGGCTCCGCGGGCGAGCCGTTTGACGCGCACGCCGCCAGGCGCGGCGCGGACGGAGCCCCCACGCTGGCGCGCCGCTCGCGGCGTCTCAGCGCGCGCTTGGTTCGACTTGGGAGCGCTCGAGGACAGAACGGGACGCAGCTCGATCGACTGCTCCCGCGAGCAGATCGGGCAATTCTGAATCAGGCGGTTGTGGCGACAGAACGTTGGCATCGGGGCGGCTACATCGAATCCTAGGACCGGCTCGACCTCGGTGCCTTGTTGACTTAGCCTGTCACCATCTATATAGTTTTGGCGGTTACTAGTTCAGGAGAATCGGACGATGAACATCGGGCCAATCACCTTCCTCGTTGCGCGTGAGCAGGATCGGAATCGGCGGCGCGAGGCGGCGCGCGATCGCCTGCCCGACGTCGGCTCGACGCCGGTGACGCGGGTCACGCTTCGCTACGCGAGCGCCGGCGACGCGCGGGCGTTGCGACGGCTCGCGGAGCTCGAGGCGGTCGCCTCGCCGTCCGCCGGGGCGCTCGTGGCCGAGGTCGACGGTCGGCTTCGCGCCGCCCTGCCTCTCGACGGCTCAGTGCCGTTCGCGGACCGGTTGCACGGCGGCGAGGAGCTCCTCGAGCTTCTCCGCGTCCGGGCGGCGCAGCTCGTCGCTTAAGAGCCGAGCCGGACCGGCGGCCGCGTCGCGCCCAGCCGCGCGATTCCCGCCAGGAAGAGCTCGGTCGCGAAGCTGGCGGCGCCTTCGACGTCGGGCGGCGTGCGCTCGGCCATCCGCACGCCGAGCTCGAGCGCGACGCCCGCCATCGCCCCGGCCATGTAGTTGGCGTCGAGCGGCGGGATGTCGCCGCGCCCGATCGCCGCACGCAGATCCTCGAGCAGGTCCTCGACCCCGGCCCCGAGGATCGTATCGCCGAACAGCGCGCGGATCGGCCCCGCGTTTCGCTGCATCAACTCGAACATCAGGCGGTCCTCGACGAGGAACTGAAACCAGGCGCGGTAGGCGTCGCCCACGAACTCCTCGAGCGTCCGGGCACCGGCGCGGACCTCACGCAGCCGCGCCCGAACCTCGGTCGCGCTCTCGTCGACGACCGCCCGGAAGACCGCCTCCTTGTCCGCGAAGTAGTTGTAGAACGTGCCGGACGCCAGATCCGTCCGGCGGATCACGTCGCGGACACCGGCCGCGTCGTAGCCGAGTTCGGCAAAAACCTCGCGCGCGGCGTCGAGAATCGCCCTCCGGTTCTGCGCCTTGGTCGCCGCCCGCTTCGACGTGACGACCGTGTCGGTCACGCCGCGGCCGCCGCCGCGGCCGGCTGGGCGCGCGCGGTCACCGGCAGCCGGAACCCGGCGGCCCGCGCTCGCGCGGCGCCGGCCTTGAGCTCCTTGCCCAGCTCGTACAGATAGTTGTCGAAGTCGACCTGCATCGTGTGCCGTTTGGAGGCCACGTAGCGCTTGAACATCCGCTCCCGCTCGCGGCGGATGTCGGCCTCCATCCGGGGCCGGGCCGGGAGGTGATACTCGCCGCGCAGGTAGGCCGCGATCCACCGACCCTGCGCCTCCGCGAGCGGCATCGTGGCTCCGAGCGGCTGCAGCAGCGCGATGAACGCGAGGTTGTCGACGCCCGGCTTGAACACGCGCCGGTAGAGCGGCAGGTCGTTGTCGGGAGCGGAGATGAACGTCTCGTCGAAGAACGGGAACGTGACTCTGTATCCGGTGCACCACACGATCACGTCGACCGGCTCGACGGATCCATCCTCGAACCGCACGCGATCCCCGAGCAGTTCCGCCAGGTTCGGCTTCCAGGTCATCTCCCCGTGGGCGATTCGGTTGAGGAAGTCCGCCGAGATCGTTGGATGCGCCTCACCCAGCTTGTGGTCGGGCTCGGGCAGGCCGTAGTCCTCGACCTTGCCGACGCCGATCCGGTACATCGCCATCAGGATCGCCCGCCGGAACGCGAACGGGAGCATCGGCGTCAGCGCGTTGACCCCGATCTGGTCCAGCGGCCGGCCGAACAGGTACTTGGGGAGGATGTACGCGCCCCGGCGCGATGAGATCCAGGTCTTGCGCGCGACGAAGCTCGACTCGACGGCGATGTCCATCGCGCTGTTCCCGATCCCCACGACGAGCACGTTCTTGTCGCGAAAGTCGGTGTTCTCGATGTAGTGGTGCGAGTGCATCTGGGTCCCGTCGAAGCTCCCCGGGAACGACGGCTCGGGCCAGCGTGGGTTCCAGTGATGGCCGTTGGCCACGAGCAGCGCGTCGTAGCGGCGGGTCTCGCCGGTGTCGAGCGTCACCGCCCACACGCCGTCCCCGCCACGTTCGGCGCGCTCGACGCCGGTCTCGAACGCGATCTTGTCCCGGAAGCCGAAGTGGTCGACGTAGTCGTCGAAGTACCTCGCGATCTGGGTGTGGTGCGGGAAGTCCGGATAGGAGCGCGGCATCGGATAGTCGCTGTACTCCATCCGGTCCCGCGAGGTGTTGATGTGCAGCGAACGGTACGCCGAGGACATGCCGTTCTTGTTGGCGAAGACCCAGTTGCCGCCCACGCGATCGGATTTCTCGTAGCAGTCGAACGGGATCCCGCGCTCGTGGAGGGCCTTGGCGGCGGCGATCCCGGAGGAACCGGCGCCGATCACACAGGCGGTTGGAAGGTTGCTCATGGGGAGCGCACCCTAGACAAAGATGACGGGGGCGTCAAGTTTGTGGCGCCTGTGGACTCTCGGCCGCCGGCGCCTTTGTGGTGGCGGCGGCATTGGGTTTCGTGCGGCTTCTTAAACGGCGCGGGGAAGGAGGGTGGGTGAGGTTGGTGGCGGGTCGCTGGGGCCCGTGGTTTGGGCTGCTCCTGCGCTTGGGCCGGGATTTGTGGCGAGAGCGTCACGAGAAAGCTGCGTAACACGACAACACCGGCGCCGGGGGCGAGCCCTGTCGTATTACGCATGCTCTTCATGCATAAAGCTCGACAGGCCTCGCCATTCCGGCCGGAATTGTCGTGCTGTGCAGGTTTTGGGCGGGTGCGGTGGCGCCCGCTCCTCCTTCCCCTTCCCCGGCGCCGTTTACCTGGCCGCACGCCAATCAGAGCTGCGGGCGGGCGATCGGCTCGGTAAACGGCGCAGGGAAGGAGGGTGGGTGAGGGCGCCCGCGGGTCGCCATAGGCGCGCGGTTTGACCCGCTCCTGCTGCCCAAACCGTCGGCTTTGTGCCGAGAGTGTCACGGGAAACCTGCGTAACACGACAACACCGCCGCCGGGGGCGAGCCCTGTCGTATTACGCATGCTCTTCATGCATAGCTCGACAGGCCTCGCCATCCGGGCCGGGATTGTCGTGCTATGCAGGTTTTGGAGGGGTGCGATGGCGCCCCGCTCCCCCTCCCTTTCCCAGCGCCGTTTTTCGGGCCGCGCACCAATCGTGGCCGCGGGCGCTAGACAGCGCCATGAGCTCTCGCGACCGGTCGGCTCGGGTGTTGCCGGGAAGAGGGCGGCCGACCTTTGCCGAACCGAGCCTGGCCGCGAAACGTCCCCCCTGTTCGCTTAACACGGCCAGGCTCTCGAGCACGCCCCTCCGGCGCCACCCGGCGCCACCCACCTGGCCGCCCGCCCCCCTCCCCTTCCTCAGCGCCGTTACACCCGGCCGCCGCCAACCAGCGGCCAACGAGAGTCGACCACCGAGCACACGAACCGCCATCGCCTCACCCCCCCGAAGGCGTCACCGCCGCCTCTCGCTTCTCGGCGCCACCGCCGGCCTCGGCCCGGCGATGGTCCCGCCCTCTCTCCAGCACCTCCCGGAAGCTCTTGAACCGGAAGATGAAGACCAGCGCCCCGAACCCCAGCGCGGCGCTGAGGACGGCGGTGGCGATCTGCTGACCGACCGAGAACGAGGCGACGTTCGGGTTGCCTGCGAACACCGCCAGCAGGATCGCCTGTTGGACGCCGGCGCCGCCAGGCGTGAACGGGAACACCGACGCCACCACCTGCACGGCGAGCACGAGCAACGCGTTACGGACGGAGCCTCCGATGTGGAAGGCATCGAGCAGCGCCCAGTACGCCGCGAACCGCGCGATCCAGCTGGCGAACTGCCAGCTGGCCATCTCGCGGCGGTAGCGGTCGCGATCGCGCAGGATCGTGAAGCCCTGGCGAACGCGCTGCCAGAACGCGCGCACCCGGGCCGAGAGCAGCGCGAAGGCGACGAGGAACAGGATCCCCAGCACGGTCAGGAAGAACAGCGTGAAGCGCATGTTCGAGGCGAAGAAGCTGATGTCGAAGGCCGGCAGCTTGGAAAAGTCCGGGGGCTTGGGGAAGACGCCCTGCGTGAACGCGAAGCACATCACGAGCAGCCCCATGAACCAGTCGAAGATGACGCCCGTCGACAGCGCGGCGGCGACCGTCGGGTAGCTGCTGGGCGGGATCGCCACCCGGGTCAGGAACAGCTGGGCGATGTTTCCGCCGCCGAGCGGGAACACGTTGTTGATCGCGTACCCGACCATGTACGCCCCCCAGACATCGCGCCACCGGACCCGCTCATCGGGATAGGCGGCCTGGACCGCATTGAACAGCGCTCTGGACCGCAGCAGCAGGTAGAGCCCGTAGAGCGCGAGGCCGATCAGCAGCGGGATCCAGCTGAGGCTCGCCAGCTGCGAGAAGAAGTTCCCCGCCGAGTTGACGAGCCCGGAGACCGTGTCCCCGAACGAGCTGCCGTGGTGTGCGATCGCTGCCATGTCCTCCACAAGGTCGCATACCCGGTGGCGATAAAGAACCGCATCGTGCGCGATGCGGGTCCGTTAAAAAGCCCGGGGGGCCCAGATCCATCTGGACCCCCCGGAGAGTCAGGGAAGTGGGGGCGCAGTTCCCTGACCGACAGGGGCGAGTTTCCCCGTCCCAAGCCTTCCGTAAACCTGGGTCCATGCGAGCGAGGTTCCGCTAACGCAATCCGCCCAACGTTGATTAAACGTAGCAGCCCCGGAATCCTTCCGGGAAAAGTCGAATTCTTTACCCGAAATACCCCTTGGATGCTGGTTGCGACCGCGAGCGAGCAGCTCAGAGCCTGCGAGTACCCGGGCCGCTAAAGAACTCCTCCCCGGGGCGGACGGTGCCGGCCGCCTCCGCCTCATGGCGCAGGGTGCGATCGGCTTCGCCGCTCCACGCGCCGACCGCGAGCATCTCGCGATCCGCGTCCATCGGGCTGCCGCCCAGGTCCTTGTTGACGATCCGGGCGCATTTGCGGCCCTCGGCGATCGCCGTGACGACCAGCGACTGGCCGATCCGAGCGTCGCCGCAGGCGTACACATCCTTGGTCGAGGTCCGGTACGTCTGCTCGGTCCGGACGTTGCCCCGATGGTCCAGGCCGAGGCCGAGGTCCGCGATGAGCCCCTCGTGCTCCAGGTGCTCGAAGCCGATGGCAATGAGCACGAGGTCGGCGGGATGGACCATCTCCGTGCCGGGCACGGGCGTCAGGTCCCGGGAGGAGGTACCGGTGACGGAGCGGGCATAGACCTGGCTCACGGTGCCGTCCGTGCCGCCGAAGCCGGTCACCTCGGTCCCCCACCGCCGCTTGCCCCCCTCTTCGAGCGCGTAGGTCATCGGCGTGCGCTTCGCGGGCAGCGGCCACGGATGCCGGGGGTCGCGGCCGTCCGGCGGCAACTCGGCGTAGACGTCGAGCATCACCACCGATCGGGCCCCCTCCCGATGGGCGTTCGAGATGCAATCCATCCCGGTGTCGCCGCCGCCGACGACGATCACCCGCTTGCCCGCCGCGGTGATCTCAGTACCGGGTGCCGGGGGCTTCGACGGCCGTCCCTCTTGCGCGGCGACCCAGCGGTTGCGTTGATAGAGGTAGTCCATCGCGAAATGGATTCCCGCGAGCTCCCGGCCCGGAGCGATCAGATCCCGGGAGACGCGAGAGCCGATCGCCACCACGAGCGCGTCATAGCGCTCGCGCACCTCAGCGGTGGTGATGTCGCGCCCGATGTCGGTGTTGTAGACGAACTCGATCCCCTCCTGCTCGAGGATCGAGACCCGCCGATCGATCATCCGCTTCTCGAGCTTGGCGTCGGGCACGCCGAAGCGCAGCAGCCCGCCGGGTCCCTCGTCGCGCTCGTACACCGTGACCCTGTGGCCGCAGCGGTTGAGCTCGTCGGCGACCGCCAGCCCCGCGGGACCGGACCCGATCACCGCCACCCTGCGGTCGGTCCGGCGGTCCGGTGGCGCCGGCGTGATCCAACCCTCCGACCAGGCGCGCTCGACGATCGCGAGCTCGATCTGCTCGATCGTGACGGGGTCGTCGTTGATCGCCAAGACGCACGCCGACTCACACGGGGCCGGGCAGATCAGCCCCGTGAACTCGGGGAAGTTGTTCGTCGAGTGGAGCTGGTCGATCGCCTCGCGCCACTTGTCCCGGTAGACAAGATCGTTCCAGTCGGGGATCAGGTTGCCGAGCGGACAGCCCTCGTGGCAGAACGGGATGCCGCAATCCATGCATCGCGAGCCCTGCCGCCTGATCTCCTCCTCGGGCGCGAGCGCGAAGTACTGGCGGTAATCGCCCACCCGGCGCTCCGGGTCGCGCTTCTCGAAGCCGACACGGTGAACCTTGAGAAACGCGCCCAGCTCGCCCATCAGGCGGTCTCCGTGGCGGGTTCGGTCGCGACCTCGGCGAGCTCCGCCAGCGCCCGGGCGTAGTCGCGCGGCATCACCTTGACGAACCGGTCGCGCGCGCCGCGATCCCACGATGCGAGCAGGTTGCGGCCCACCATTGACCCGGTGCGTGCGACGTGCTCCTTGATCAGGTCCTGGACCTCGGTCACATCCTCGGGGCCGAGCGCTTCGAGGTCGACGAGCTCGAGGTTGCAGCGGCCCTCGAAGCGGCGGTCCTTGTCGTAGACGTACGCGATGCCGCCGCTCATCCCGGCGGCAAAGTTGCGGCCGGTCGGTCCGAGCACCACGATCCGGCCGCCGGTCATGTACTCGCAGCCGTGGTCGCCAACGCCCTCGACCACTGCCCACGCCCCCGAGTTTCGGACCGCGAAACGCTCGCCGGCGAGTCCCCTGAAGAACGCGCGCCCCGCGACCGCGCCGTACAGCACGGTGTTGCCGACGATCATGTTCTCCTCGGCCCGGAACCTCGCCCGGTCGGGCGGCCGGACGGACAGCACGCCGCCCGACAGTCCCTTGCCGGCGTAGTCGTTGGTCTCGCCGCGCAGCGAGAACGTCACGCCGGGCGCCAGCCAGGCCGCGAAGCTCTGCCCCGCTGAGCCGTGGAACGACACGTCGATCGTCCCCTCCGGCAGCCCGGCGGCCCCGTGCTGTCGCGCGATCTCGCCCGAGAGGATCCCGCCAACCGTCCGATTCACGTTGCGCACGGGCATCGGGCCCAGCTTCACCGTTTCCTGGCGGGACAGGGCGGGATTGCACCTGCGCACCAGCTCCCAGTCGAGCGCGTCGTCGAGCACGGGCACCTGCGGCCTGGTCCGGTGCCGCTCGGCGCCGGCGGGCAGTTCGGGCGTCGCCAGCACCATCGAGAGGTCGATCCCGCGGGCCTTCCAGTGGTCGATGGCGTCGTCCATGTCGAGCAGCTCGGCCCTCCCGATCATCTCCTCGAAGCGGCGCACTCCGAGCGAGGCCATGATCGTCCGGACCTCTTCGGCGACCAGCATCATGTAGCCGGTCACGTGCTCGGGCGTGCCCTGGAAGCGCTTGCGCAGCTCCGGATCCTGCGTGGCGATCCCCACCGGACAGGTATTCAGGTGGCAGACCCGCATCATGATGCAGCCCATCGCGATCAGCGGCGCGGTCGAGAACCCGAACTCGTCGGCGCCGAGCAGCGCGCCGATCACGACGTCGCGCCCGGTGCGCATTCCACCGTCGACCTCGACCGTGATCCGCGATCGCAGATCGTTGAGCAGCAGCGTCTGCTGGGTCTCGGCGAGGCCGATCTCCCACGGCACGCCGGCCGCCTGGACGGAGGACTGGGGCGAGGCCCCGGTCCCGCCGTCGTGCCCGGCGATCGTGACATGATCCGCGTTCGCCTTGGCGACCCCGGCGGCGACCGTCCCGACGCCGACCTCGGAGACGAGCTTGACCGACACGGAGCCGGTCGGGTTGGCGCAGCGGAGGTCGTAGATCAGCTGCTTGAGATCCTCGATCGAGTAGATGTCGTGGTGCGGAGGCGGTGAGATGAGGCCGACGCCCGGAGTCGAGTGACGGATCCGCGCGATGTAGTCGTCGACCTTGTGGCCGGGGAGCTGCCCGCCCTCGCCGGGCTTCGCACCCTGGGCCATCTTGATCTGGAGCTGATCGGCGTTGACCAGGTAGTGGACCGTGACGCCGAAACGGCCGGAGGCCACCTGCTTGATCGCCGAGCGCCGCAGGTCCCCGTTGGCGTCGGGCTCGTACCGGACGGGGTCTTCACCACCCTCTCCGGTGTTCGACCGCGCGCCCATCCGGTTCATCGCGATCGCCAGCGTCTCGTGGGCCTCGCGGCTGAGCGCGCCGAGGCTCATCGCGCCGGTCGTGAACCGCTTGACGATCTCGGTGGCCGGCTCGACCTGCTCCAGCGGGACCGGCTCCGGGGCCGTGCGGAGCCTCATCAAGCCGCGGAGCAGTCCGTGGCGAGTCGCCTCCTCGTCGGTCAGCTGCGCGAACTCCTGATAGGTCTGGCGCGGCTCGCCGTTCTGCCCGCGAACGGCGTGCTGGAGCTTCGCGATCGTGTCCGGGCTCCACACATGCAATTCGCCGTCGCGGCGCCACTGAAGCACCCCGCCGACCGGAAGCAGGTCGCGCTCGGTCCGTGGGTACGCGCGGAAGTGGCGCTCCATCGCCTCGGTCGAGAGCACGTCCAGACCGACGCCGCCGATCCTCGACGCGGTCCCGGTGAAGTGTTCGTCGATCAACTCCCGCTCGAGGCCCACCGCCTCGAAGATCTGGGCGCCGCAGTAGGACTGGATCGTCGAGATTCCCATCTTTGAGAGCGTCTTCATCAGCCCCTTGCCGATCGCGGCCACGATCCGCTTCTCGGCCTCCTCGCGATCGAGATCCTGGGGCAGCAGCGAGCGGTCGGCGAGCTCGTCGAGTGACTCGAACATCAGATAGGGGTTGATCGCGGCCGCGCCGAAGCCAATCAGCGTCGCCATGTGATGGATGTCCCGCGGCTCGCCGGACTCGATCACCAGGCCGGTGCGCAGCCGCGTGCCGCGGCGGACGAGGTGGTGGTGGACCGCGGCGACGGCGAGCAGTGAGGGCATCGCCACGCGCTCGGGACCGACGTTGCGATCCGACAGGATCAGGATGTTCGCGCCGTGATCGACGTGGCGCGCGGCCTCGGCACAGAGGTCGTAGAGGCGCAGCTCCATTCCGTCCGGTCCCTGCTCGATCGGCCACGTGATGTCGAGGGTGGCCGCGTCGAACACGTCATGGGAGACCTGGCGGAGCTTCTCAAGCTCGTGGTTGCGCAGGATCGGCTGGTCCATGACCAGCATGTGCGCCTGCTCGGGGACCTCGGTGAGGAGGTTGACCTCGGCGCCGACGCCCGCCTGGAGGCTCATCACGACCTTCTCGCGCAGTGGATCGATCGGCGGGTTGGTGACCTGCGCGAACAGCTGCTTGAAGTACGCGAACAGCGGCGGCTGGCGGTCGGACAGCACCGCCAGGGCCGCGTCGTTGCCCATGCTCGCCACCGGTTCCTCGCCGTTGGTGGCCATCGGCGCGATGATCATCCGCAGGTCCTCTTGGGAGTAGCCGAACGCGAGCTGCCTGGAGCGCAGCGGCTCGATCCTGGGCACCCGCGGGTCCCGCTCGGGGACGTCGTCGATGTGGACGACCGACTTCTCGTACCACTCGGCGTAGGGCTTGCGCCGGGCGACGCGACGCTTGACCTGCTCGTCCTCGACAATCCGACCTTCCTCGAGATCGACGAGGAACAGCTTGCCGGGGGCGAGGCGCCCCTTGCGCTGGACGTGCTCGGGCGCCACGGTCATCACGCCGGTCTCAGACGCGAGCACGACGTAGCCCTCGGTGTCCTGCACCCAGCGGCCCGGGCGCAGCCCGTTGCGATCGAGCACGGCGCCGGCGAGCCGGCCGTCGGTGAACACGACGGCGGCGGGACCGTCCCAGGGCTCGATCAGGCACGAGTGAAAGTCGTAGAAGCCCTTGACGTCGGGGTCGAGGTCGGTCCGCGTCCGGTACGCCTCGGGCACCATCATCATCACCGCGTGCGGGATCGAGCGGCCGCTGAGCACCAGGAGCTCGAGGACGTTGTCGAAGATCGCCGAGTCGGAGCCGCCCTCGCGGACGACCGGGATCACCTTCTCGAGGTCGTCGCCGAACAGCTCCGAGGCGAGCTGCGACTCGCGCGCCCGCATCCAGTTGACGTTCCCGCGCAGCGTGTTGACCTCGCCGTTGTGGGCGATCATGCGGTAGGGGTGCGCGAGCTCCCAGCTCGGGAACGTGTTGGTCGAGAAGCGCGAGTGAACGAGGGCGAGGCGTGAGGCCAGGCGTGGGTCCCGCAGGTCGATGAAGTACCTGGGCAGCTGCGGAGCGGTCAGCATCCCCTTGTAGACCATCGTCCGGCTCGAGAAGCTCGGCAACGCCAGACCCGCTCCAACGCTGCGCTCGATCTGGCGCCGGATCACGTACAGCTTGCGCTCGAACGCCTCCTGATCTTCGATCTCATCGGAGGCTTCGATGAGCACCTGGCGGATCACCGGCGCCGACAGGCGGGCCGTGTCGCCGACGTGGCGCTCGTCGACGGGCACGTCGCGCCACCAGATCGCGCGCTGGCCCTCGGCCTCGATCGTGTCCTCGATCACCTGCTCGAGCAGCACTCGGCGCTCGGCGTCGGCGGGCAGGTAGCAGACACCCACGCCATACCGTCCCGGCGGCGGCAGCTCGACCCCCGCGACGGCCGCCCTCAGGAACGCGTCGGGGATCTGAACCAGGATCCCGGCGCCATCGCCGGTGTTCGGGTCCGCCCCCTCGGCGCCGCGGTGCTCGAGGTTTTCGAGCGCCTCCAGTGCCTTCTCGACGACGGCGTGGCTGGCCTCGCCCCACAGCTTCGCGACGAGCGCGATACCACATGAGTCGTGTTCGTTTTGTGGGTCGTAGAGGCCACTGGCCCCGGGTGGAGCGAGACGCTGGATCATTGAGGAACTCCCGCTGCAGACGGGGATCGGGGAACACGGCGCGCTGGCCGAAAAAGCGTATCAGTGGCCGTGAACGGCCCCGGCCGCGCGACTAGCTGTTCGGCTAGCTCTTGGCCTTGGCCGGGCGCTTCGAGCTCTTCTTGCCGTTTTCCGAGCCGGCGGGAGCCTTCTTGCGCGATTTCGGCGCGGACTCGTCCCCGCCGTCGTCGCTCTTGACCGCGGCCAGGCTCGCTTCCAGCGCCGCCATCAGGTCGGGCGCGGCGGCGGGCTCCTCCGCCTCCGGCTGCACGGCGATCTCCTCGCCGGATGCCTTGCGCTCGATCAGATTGAGCACTTGCTCGCGGTAGTCGTCCTTGTACTTGGAGGGATCGAAGTCGCCCGAGAGCGAGTCGATCAGCTGCTCGGCCATCTTCAGCTCGCGATCGGTGGCCCCGGCGTCGCCGACGGCATCGAGCTCGTCGAGCCGGTCGGGGGCCAGCACCTCGTCGCCGAACAGCATCGTGCTCAGCGTGAGCACGTCGCCTGTGGGGCGCAGCGCGCACAGCTGTTGCTTGGTGCGCAGCACGACCTTGCCGATCCCGACCTTGCCGGACTCGCGCATCGCGTCGAGCAGCAAGCGGTACGCCTTGGCCCCGCCGGCGGTGGGCGCGAGGTAGTAGGAGTGGTCGTAGTAGATCGGGTCGATCTCCGACAGGTCGACGAACTCCTCGATGTCGATGGTCTTCGTCGCTTTCGGGTCGAGCGCGTCGAGCTCCTCGGGCGTGATCAGCACGTAGCGATCGGGCGTGATCTCGTACCCCTTGACGATCTCCTCGAACGGCACCTCCTCGCCGGTTGAGGGATCGACCCGCTTCTGCTTGATGCGAGCCCCGGTCTTACTCGAGAGCTGGTGGAAGCGGACCGTCTTGGGCGAGGTCGCGCTGTAGAGCTTGACGGGGACGTTGACCAGCCCGAAGCTGATCGCGCCGGACCAAATTGCGCGGGCCATATCAGGTTTGTATAGCGAACATGCGGTGTCGGCAAGCTATGACCGAGCGATTGCCAAAAACTCATCGGTCCCTTCCTCTCACGAATCCGGAACCACTCACGTTTCACAACCATTGACGCTCCCGCCCTTCCAGCAGCTGCTTGACGCCCATGGACGCGACGTTCACCGCTTCCTGGCCGCGACCGTGGGAAGCCACGACGCGGACGACTGCTACCAGGAGACGTGGCTCTCGGCGCTGCGGGCATATCCCCGCTTGCGGGACGGATCGAACCTCCGGAGCTGGATCTTCACGGTCGCCCACCACAAGGCGATCGACCACGTCCGCGCGCGCCAGCGAGCACCGGTCGCGGTCGCGGCGGTGCCCGAGCGGGCGGTGGCGCCCGACGAGCCGCCCGAAGAGGAGCTGTGGGCAGACGTCCGCAGGCTGCCTCCCAAGCAGCGGACGGCGATCGCGCTCCGGTTCGTCGCCGACGCGGGGTATCCCGAGATCGCCGCGGTGATGGGAACGAGCGAGGAGGCCGCCCGCCGCAACGTACACGAAGGCCTCAAGCGACTGCGAATGGAGTATCAGCGATGAATGACACCGAAGACATCGAGCTGGCGCTGAGGAGCGCCTTGCCGCCCGAGCTCGACCAGGCGCTGCCGGATCTCACCGAGCCCGCGGCCGACGCCGGGCTGCTCGACGTCGCCTACGCGACCGTCGACTCGCCCGTCGGCAGGCTGCTGATCGCGACCACCGGCCGCGGCCTAGTTCGGCTCGCCTATCTCGACGCCGGCGACGAGGAGCCGGTGCTGGAAGAGCTCGCCCGTACCGTCTCACCGCGCGTGCTCGCCGCCCCCCGGAAGCTGGACGAACCCCGGCGCGAGCTCGACGAGTACTTCAGCGGCGCCCGCCGGCAGTTCGAGCTCCCGCTCGACTGGCAGCTCACCCACGGGTTTGGCCGGCGCGTGCTCCGGGCCACGGCCCGGATCCCGTACGGGTCGCTGTCGACGTACAAGCAGGTGGCGGCGGCCGCGGGCAGCCCGCGAGGGTCGCGGGCGGCCGGCAACGCCCTGGGCACGAATCCGCTGCCGATCGTCGTGCCCTGCCACCGGGTGCTGCACAGCGGCGGCGGGATCGGCGGCTACACGGGTGGCCTCGAGCGCAAGCGACTGCTGCTCGACGTCGAGGGCGCGGGGCGCTAGCGGCGGTCTCGTGTTCCCGCTCAGATTCGACGGATTCTGGCTCTCTCGTGGTGCATAGCCCGACAACACCGCCCGAATATCCGAGGCCTGTCGACTTGTGCATGAGGAGTGTGCATAGCTCGGCAGACCTCGGCCCCGGCGTTGGAATTGTCGTGTTATGCACCATGGAAAGTGGGGATTTCGCCCGGAACCCGCCGGATCAGCCCCGTCCCGCCCCGACCACGCGACCTTCCCCCACCCTCCTCCTTCCCCAGCCCCGTTTTACCGGGCCGACCGCTCGCCGGACCTGTGAGGAGAGTCGCGAGCGGCGCCGGCGATCAGTTGGCGCGCCTCCTCGCTTTCCTCCAGCGATCCCAGCAACAGCACCAGCATCGCTCCGAGCAGTCTGGGCGGGACGCTGCCGGGGTCGCCCAGCTCGACCATCCCGAGCCCGATGCCGAGCGCCAGCATGACGTTCGCGACCTGGTCGAGAAGTACGTCTGAGATCTCCGTCTCGAGGTCCGACTCGCGCGCCTCTCCGAAGGCCCGAAGCGTCGCGCGCCACTGCTCGATCCCGGCCGCGACGCGCCGGCCGAGCTCCTCGTCGCGCTGCCCGCGCACCCACGCCTCGACGAACAGCCGGAACGAGTCCGGGTCCTCGTCGAGCTCCTTCATCCACTGATCGGAGCCGGCGCGGGGTCGCTCGGCCGCGGCCTTGGCCGGATCGAACAGGGCGACCTGCTCCGCGATCTGAGTGGCTAGATGCTCGTCCAGGAGCGCGAAGAGCAGGTTCTCCTTGCTTCCGAAGTGGTCGTACACGGCGCCCTTCGTGAACCCCGCCTCCTCGGCGACCTCGTCGAGCGTGGCACCGTCGAACCCGCGCCGCGCGTACACGCGCGCCGCCGCCGAGACCAACTGCGCGCGGGTCCGCGCCCGGCGCTCGCTGCGGTCAAACGTTCCCCGCGGCATCAGTGAGTGACGGATCTCACACAAGTGGACATACTGCAGAGTATATATACTCGCCAGAACCTGCCCGACGGACCGGAGGCGAGATGAGCAAGCCCGTCCTCAAGAGTGACCTGCCACCAGGGCCGCGCACCCCCGTGGCGCTCCAGTTGGTCGCGACCTGGAAGCGCCCTGCCGCCTCGTTGGAACGGTTGCGCCAGCGGTACGGCACGCGCATCACCGTTCGTCTGCCTTTCCAGCCGCCGTTCGTGATCCTTTCGGATCCCGAGGAGATCAAGGAGCTGTTCAAGGCGCCGCCGGACGTCCTTCACCCCGGCGAGGGCGCGCGGGTGCTCGAGCCGCTGATCGGCCGGAACTCCGTGATCCTGCTCGACGAGGGGGCCCACCTCGAGCAGCGCAAGCTGCTGCTCCCGGCGTTCCACGGCGAGAAGATGCAGAGCCTCGCCAGCCTGATGTCCGAGCTCACCGAACGCGAGCTGGACTCCTGGCCGCTGGAACGGCCCGTCGCCCTCCATCCCCAATTGCAGCGCCTGACGCTCGAGATAATCCTGCGCGCCGTCTTTGGCCTCGAGCAGGGCCAGCAGCTCGACGATCTGCGCGATGCGGTGACCGACGTGCTCGCATTCAGCGAGAACCCGCTCTCGGTGCTGCCCGCCCTTCAGCGGCTGGCCGGCGGCTGGTTCGCGCCGCTAAAGCGCTTCATCGCGCAGACCCAGCGCACCGACAAGCTGATCTTCGCCCTGATCGAAGAGCGCCGGGCCGAGGGCGACCAGGGCCGCGAGGACGTGCTCTCGATGCTGCTCGAGGCGCGCCATGAGGACGGTTCGCCGATGTCTCCGCAGGAGCTCCGCGACGAGCTGATGACGGCGCTCGTCGCCGGACACGAGACGACCGCCTCGCAGCTCGCCTGGGGCTTCGAGCGCCTCGCGCGGGAGACGCGGGTCGCGCAACGGCTGACCGACGAGATCGACGCCGGCGTCGAGGACGAGTACCTGACCGCGACGATCAACGAGATCCTCCGGCTCAAGCCGGTGCTGCCCAACGCAGAGCCGCGGCTCACAAAGCAGCGGGTTCGGATCGGCGGCTTCGAGTACCCGGCCGGGGTCGCGCTGCTCGCGAGCGCCTTCCTCGTCCATCACGACCCGGCGATCTACCCGCAGCCGTACGCGTTCTCCCCGGAGCGGTTCCTCGGCGTCTCCCCCGGCACCTACACGTGGATTCCGTTCGGAGGCGGGCGCCGGCGCTGCCTCGGCGCGAGCTTCGCGCTTCAGGAGATGAAGATCGTCGTCCGCGCCGTGCTGCGCCGCTTTTCGCTGTCGGCGCCCAGCGCGAAGCCCGAGCGGACGGGCCGGCGCAGCATCACGTTCAGCCCCGCCGGCCGCGCCACCGTGATCCTGCACGAGCGCCGGCGGGCGACGGTCGATACCGCGGACGCGGCGCTCGCCACCGCCTGAACTCGCGGCAAACCCGGAACAATGCGGGCGTGGATGTTCTGCGCCCTGTCCGCGCGTTCGACAAGGTCCAGCAGCGCCATCGGTGGCTCGCGATCCCGACGGCCGTGCTGAGGAAGTTCGGCGACGACCAGGCCGGCAGCCTCGCGTCGCTCCTCGCCTACTACGCCTTCTTCTCGGTGTTCCCGCTGCTGCTCGTATTCACGACGATCCTCGGCTTCGTGCTGCAGGGCAACCCCGGCGCGCAGAGATCGATCGAGAGTTCGGTGCTCGGTCAGTTCCCGGTGATCGGCGACCAGATCAAGGTCCACGCGCTCACCGGCCACACGTTGGCGCTGGTGATCGGGCTGGTCGTGGCCCTGCTCGGTGGACTCGGCGTGACCCGGGCAGCGCAGAACGCATTCGATCGCGTCTGGGCGGTGCCGTTCAAGCAGCGGTCCGATTTCCTGCGCACGCGGGTGCGCGGCCTCGTGCTGCTCGCGTTGCTCGGGTCGCTGTTCTTGGCGGCGACGGCGGGGTCCGGTCTCGTCACCGGCCTCGGCGGACCTTTCGTGAAGATGGGGGCGATCGCGGTGTCGCTGGTCCTCAACT
Organism: uncultured Solirubrobacterales bacterium; assembly: GCA_963810015.1. Lineage (GTDB taxonomy): Bacteria > Actinomycetota > Thermoleophilia > Solirubrobacterales > Solirubrobacteraceae > Palsa-465. The sequence goes on along the minus strand of CAWEMC010000012.1, from coordinate 423,618 downwards.
TCGGCCTCTACCTGGCGGCCTTCCGGTTCCTGACCTCGGCGACGATCGCGACGCGCCGCCTGTGGCTCGGCGTCGCGGTCGCGGCCGTGTTCCTGGAGATCCTCCAGCTCGCCGGGGGGATCTACATCAACCACGTGTACCGGCACGCCAGCGCCTTCTACTCGCAGTTCGCGCTCGTGATCGCGCTGATCGTGTGGCTGCACCTCGTGGCTCATATAACTCTGTACGCGGCCGAGATAAACGTCGTCGTCGGCCGGCGGCTGTGGCCACGGAGCCTGATCGGGCCGCCGGACTCGCCGGCCGACCGCAAGACCCTGACCGCGCTGGCCAAGGTCGAGGAGCGCCACGACGACGAGCAGATCGACGTGCGCTTCAAGCCTGGTTAGTGCTCCCCGCTGGCTAGAACAGCCGGTCGGCGGCTTCGCGCCTGGTCATCGCCAGCGGCCAGGAGCACAGCCCTCCCTCGGCCGGGCAGCCGTGGCAGAGCCACCGGTGGGGCTCCTCGGCGACCGTGAACCGCCGCGCGAGCACGCCGGCGGCGAGGTCGGCGAGCTCGCGCTCGAGCGCCGGCGCGTCCGAGGCTGAGAACACCGCCGTGACCGGATCCCGCGGCGCTTCGAGGAAGAGATGCGCGACCTCGACCGTCGAGGCGCCCGCGCGCAGCGCCGCGAGCGCGTAGATCACGCGCTGGGTGGCGTAGTGGCTGTGCACCAGTTCGCGAGGGTCCGCTCCCTCCAGCCGGTCGCTCTTGTAGTCGACGACCAGCATCCCGCCACCGTCCTCCCGCGCGAGCACATCGAGCGCGCCGCCCACGAGCGCCTCGTCGTCGAGCAGGAACGCGAAGCGCTCCTCGCGGCGAACGTCGGTCGCCGCGGCCAGCCGCTTGCACATGTCGCTGTCGATGAACAGCTTGATGAGTGCCGCGATCTGCTCGGCCTCGGCGGCGCTGGGCGGGCACTCGGCGGTCCGGATGATCTCGGGGGCGGTCGGCGCCAGCGGGCGGCGGAAGTCGAGCTTCTCGAGCAGGGCGTGGATGAGGATCCCGCGGTCGATGGCGCTCAGGCTCTCGAGCGCACTAGGGCCTGCGCGCACCGCCGAGGCCTCCGGCGCCGGCGGCAGCCCGAGGACGCGCTGGACGTAGAACCGGTAGCCGCAGCGCGCGTACTCGCCCAACGACGAGTAGCTGAGGCCGGATACCGGAGGGCCGACCGGGGGTGGCGTGTCGGGTTTGGAGATTTCTCGCTCCATGTCAGAGAAATCTCCAAACCGCTCGATTGCAGCGGGCGCCGGCGCGTCCTCGCCGCCGACATACGTCGCCTCCACGCCCGCGTCCGCCACCGCCGGCGCGATCCACCCCATCGGCGAGCGCTCGGACTCCCAGGCGTCGAGTTTCGCCGCGCCACTGAGGATCAGCCGCTCCCGTGCTCGCGTCATCGCCACGTAGAACACGCGCCGCTCCTCGCGCGCCTCCGCCGCCGCCTGCTCCTCCCCGAGCTCGCGGTAGGCCAGAGCCGGGAGCGCACGTCCCGTGCCGGGCTCGCCGAGGCGGAGCCCGAGCCGACCGTCGCGGCCGATGCGCAGCAGCTCGCTGCCGTACCGAGGTCCGCGGCCAAGATCGGCGACGCACACGATCTCGAACTCGAGCCCCTTGGCCCTGTGGATCGTCATCAGCCGCACGGCGTCGAGCGCCTCGCCCTCGACCGGCGCCTCGCTCTCGCGCGGGTCGCCGAATCCGGCCCACCGCGCCTCCCGGCCGTGCACGAAGTCGAGGAACCCCCGCAGATCGGGCCCCGACGCGGCCTCGAACTCGCGCCCGAGGCGCATGAGCTTGCGCACGTTCGCCAGCCGCCGGCGGCCCCCCGGCATCGCCAGGATCTCCAAGTCGTAGCCGGTCTGCACGAGCATCCGATCGATCAGCTCTTCGATCCCCCGCCGGGCCGCGCCGGCGCGCTCGGTCTCGAACCAGGCGGCGAACTCCTCCAGCCGCGCGCGATCGACCGCGTCCAACGACCCCGGCGCGCCGTCCGAGCGGAGCTCCCGCCACGGATCCCGACCGCCGGCCTGCGCCGCGGCGCTGAGCACGACCAGGGCATCGACCGAGACGCCGACGAGCGGCGACGCGAGCACCGTGTACAGCGCTTCCTCGTCGCGCGGGTTGGCGAGTGCGCGCAGATACGCGACGGTGTCGATCACCTGCGGATGGGCCCAGTAGCCCCGGCCGCCGATCACGTACGTCGGGATCCCGCGCTCCTCGAGCGCCCGCTCGTACACCCGCAGGTCGGTCGTGGCCCGTGTCAGCAGGACTACCTCCCGCGGAGCGGCGCCGGCCGCGATCAGCTCCCCCACCCGACCGGCCAGCGCCCGCGCCTCCGCGATCCGCCACGGCGACGCCAGCCCCTCGACCGCGTAGTCGCCGGCCTTGTCGACGACCAACAGCTCGACCCGCGGCTCGCCGGCGTCGGCGTCCGCCCGCCCGGGCACGAGCGGCATGAACCGCTCGCCGAACACGCCGGCGAACGCCCCGTTGACGACGTCCAGGATCTCCTGCCGCGAGCGGAAGTTCGTCTGCAGCGTCGCGCGCTCGCCCTCGCGCGCCCGCTCGGCCCCGAGCGCCTCGAACAGCTCGACGTCCGCGTGCCGGAACGCGTAGATCGACTGCTGGGCGTCGCCGACCGTGAACAGGTTCCCGCGCGAGACGTGCTCGATCAGCTCGAGCTGGACCGCATTGGTGTCCTGGAGCTCATCGACCATCACGTGCGCAAACCGCTCCCGGTAGCGCTCCCGCAGCGAGGGCTCGCGCGCGAGCAGGTCCCGGGTCATCAGCTCGAGGTCATCGAAGTCAAGCGCCGAGCGCGCGCGCTTGCGCTCGGAGTACCGGACACCGAAGCCACGCAGCAGCCGGTCGAGGAGCGCGTGCACCCCGACGGCCACACGAGCTTCGACCGCGCCCCGGAACGCCGCCAGCGCGTCGCCATAGGCCACGCACACGGGCGTCGACAGCGCCACGCCGTTGCCGCCCGGCAGCCTCAGCCCGTCGATCTGCGCGAGCCGCGGCTCCTCGACCGCGAGCACCTCATCGCAGCGGCCGGCGCGCTCGAGCGCCTGCAGGACCTTCGTGCTCGGCTGAGCCACTTCGCCGAGCTCGGTCAGCGCCTCCACGGCCGCCCGCCACAGCGCCGCGCGCGCCGCCTCGAGGTCGGGCGCCGGCGGCAGCGGCGGCAACTCCGGCGCGGTCTGCCCGCGCGACCGCAGCTCGCCGTAGACGTCCAGGATGCCGCCGCGCAGGACGCCCGGGAGATAGGAGGCGATCAGCTCGACAGCGCCGGCGCCCGACCGTGCCAGCTCCTCGAGCGCCTCCTCGAACGCGCCGTCGGCGAGCCGACGCGCCTCGGGCTCGTCGAGCACGACGAACCGCGGATCGAGTCCCGCCGCCAGCGCATGCGCCCGCAGCACCCGCGCGCAGAAGCCGTGGATCGTGGAGATGTAGGCGCCCTCCGTGGCCCGCGCTGCCTCGTTGGCACCGAGCTCCCGCAGCCGCCGGCGGATCCGGTCCCGCAGCTCCGCCGCGGCCTTCTCGGTGAACGTGATCGTGAGGATCGCGGCGACATCGACGCCGTCCTCGATCACGGCCCGCACAAACCGCTCGACCAGCACCGAGGTCTTGCCGCTTCCAGCGCCGGCGTCGAGCAGCAGGTTGCCCGCCCGGGACTCGATCGCTACCAGCTGCTCGTCGGTCCAGATCATTGGATACGACAGATCCCGGGATACCGGCAGCCGTCGCGGGAGCACGTCTGCGGGCACGGCTTCAGCACGCCGGTGCGCAGCTCCGCCGCGAGGGCCACCGCTCTTGCCGCAGCGTCTGCGAGCACCTCGTCGAGCTCCTCCTCGGTCCTGGCGTCGCGGTCGACGACCGTGGTCGGAACCGGCGCGCCTTCCAGGAACACGCCGCGCGGGCGCAGATCGTTACCGCCGAGCGGCTGATACAGACCCGCGATCGGCGTGACGCCGAGCAGCCGGCGGACGGCGATCATGTACAGCGCCACCTGCAGTTGGCGGTCCTCGCTCCACCGCGCTCCCGCCCAGTCGGGCCGGACGCTGCCGGTCTTGTAGTCGCGCACGATTGCCTGACCGCTGCCGTCGGGATCGACGTCGAGCCGATCGATCACCCCTCGCACCATGACCCCGTCGAGCGTCAGCGCCGGCAGCGACTCCTCCTCGTCGGCAAATCCGAAGCGGAGCTCGAGTCCCGTGGGCGGCCAGGCGCTTCCATCCGAGGCCTCGTGCGCCAGGTAGCGGCGGACGTCCGCTTCGATCGACGCCCGCGCTGCCGCCCGCAGCGGCTCCGGACGCCCCGGCGCGACCGGCGCCGGGCGCTCGGCCAGCAGCTCGTCGAGGAGCGCGATCGCCCGGGGCAGCGAGTCGTTGCTGAGTGGGCCCCCGAGCCGGCGGAGGAGCTCCTCGAGGACTCCGTGAATGTAGGCGCCGCGGACCAGCGGGTCGGAGTCGGGCTCGAGTTGCTCGGGGTCCAGCTGGCTCTCGACCAGCCACTTGACCGGGCAGTCGGCAAACTTCTCGAGCGCCCCTGCGGACACGACCTCGCGGTGGCGGACGTGGCTGAGGGCCGCGTCGGTCAGCACCTTCGGCGGCACCGGCGGCTCGCCGAACGCCGGCGCTCGTGCCGCGGCCTCGGTGCGCGCGAGCTCGCGTGGCGTGGGCGCCGTCGCGGCCTCCCAGACGACGTCTGCGAGCAGCCGCCGCTCGCGACGGTCCGGCCACCCCTCGTCGAGCAGCTCCGCGACATCGGCGACGAACGGCGAGGGCAGCTCCAGGTTGCCCTCCTCGTCGGAGCTCCGGTAGCTCAGAACGAGCTGCTCGGTCGCCCGCGAGACGCAGGCGTAGAACAGGTACCGCTCTCGCTGGAGCGATTCCTCCCCCGAGCGCAGCGCCAGGCCGGACGCGGCGGCGAGCTCCCACCGGCGCTCGTCCGCGAGAAATGGCTCGGGCGTCCCCGGCCGAGGGAACCGACCCTCCTGGAGACCGCACACGAAGACGACCCGGAACCGCCTGGCCCTGATCGCGAGCGGATCGGCGATCTGCACCGCGCCGGGGCGGAAATCGGCCCGCTGCTCGACCTCGAGCTCCTCGAGCAGCTGGATCAGCTCCGCGCCGGAGAGATGCTCACCCAGCTCGCTCAGCTCGGCGAGCGCTCGCAGCAGCGTCGCGAGGGCGGTGGCGTCGAGCTCCTCGCCCGCCGAGAGCTGGGGCGTCCCGCCGCGATGAGGGGCCGCGAACAGCCGACGCGCCTGCCACGCCAGCTCGACCGACGGCGCGCTTGCGCTCCGCAGCGAGTCGATCTCCCCGAGCGCCCACCCGAGCCGCCCGCGAGCATCCTCGGCGGTGCCGACGGCCTCCCGGCGGACGTCGAGCTCGAGCCCGTCGACGACCTCAGGATGGGCGGCCACGCCCGGCGCGCGCAGATACGTGAGCAGCTCGGAAGCGGACGCACCCGGAAGCCACGCGCAGCGCGCCAGCGCCGCCAGCGCCTGCCCGATCGTCGTATGCGTGAACCGCGCTCGCCGCCCGATCCCGACCGGGATCCCGTATTGGGTAAAGACGCGTTCGAACAGCGGACCGGCCTCGAGCAGGCTGCGGCAGATCACGACGATCTCCTCCGCGGCCGCGCCGCCGCGCAGGAGCCCGAGCACCTCGGCGGCGACGAGCTCGGCCTCGGCCCGCTCGCCCCCCGCCTCGAGCAAGCGGACCGCGTCGCCGGGATCGACCCGCGCCGGCGCCGCCTCGAACAACCACCGCTCGACGTGGTGTAGGGCCCCGCGGGAGGCTGGGGCGTAGTGCTCGTCGAGCGCGGGCAGCTCCAGCACCCGCTGGGCGAGTGGCCGCAGCTCCGCCACGGCCTCGGCCCGAGCGGCGAACGCCACCCGTGCCGGCTCGTAGTTGAGCGACACGGTCACGTCGGTGCCGACGACCCTCGAGAGCGTCTCGACGGCGTCGCGCTCGAGCGCGGTCAGCTCGTCGAAGCCGTAGAAGAAGACCGCGTCGCTGCCCCACCGACCCGGCGCTGCCCGCAGCGCGTCGAGCGCGTACCGGGTGTGTAAGTCGACGTCGGCGCGCCCGATCCGCCCGAGCTCCTGCACATAGGTGCGGTACAGCGAGCCGAGGTCAGTGGCGTACGGCCGTCGGCGCTGATCGTGGGCCGCCCACGCGTCGAGCGCGTGCACGAACCGCTGCGGGGTCACGAGCTCGCGCTCGAGCTCGGAGATCAGCTCGCCGGCGGCGGTGGCAAATCCGATTGACGCCGCCGACTCCCCCAGCACCTCGAATGGGATCTGGGCGACGACGCGCTTCAGCACCCGCTCGCGCTGGAACGCCGACAACCGGCGCCCGGCGTACCCGGCCCGGCGGGCGATCTCGGCGGCGAGCCCCGCGAACGTGATCACCGAGCCGAGCACGCAACCCCGAGCGGCGACCTCGCGCGAGTAATGGTGAGCGTCCGCGCTCGTCGGCACGACCAGCACGGCGCCGCGATGGGCGGCCGCGGCGTAGGCGCCGAGGACCTCCCCCGCCTTGGCCGAGTTGGCGGGACCGAGTACGAGCGTCAGAGGCATCCCCCCCGACAATAAGGACCGGACCGGCGCATGCGCCGGTCCGCGGCGGCGCGCATGCGCGCCGCCGGCCGGGGTCGCATGCGACCCCGGCTTAAGCTGCTTCGGCCTGGCCCTCCTCGACCTCGGGGGGCTTGGCCCCCTCCTTCGCCCAGGGCTCGTCGAACTCGACGCGCCACTTGCCGTCCTCGGTCTGCGTCAGCTCGAGCTTGGCGCGGAAGCTGCGGCCGGAGCGGCCCTTGAACCCGGTCACGGGCTTCTGAGTGCGACCCGTCTTGATCAGCTCGCGCGCGACGGCGACCGGAAGCTGCTTGCCGGCCTTCGCCTTCCAGATCACGAACCCGCACCCCGGGTCCTCGCGCGACCAGCACGAGTAGCCCTTCCGGTTCTCGACGATGTCGCGCCCGCAGACGGGGCACGGGCCGAGATTAGCCCGCGGGATCCGGACGTCCTTCAGCTTGGTGTCGAGCTCGGAGACCGTGCTCTCGGTGAACTTGACGATGTCGCCCATGAACGCCTCGCGCGAATCCGATCCGGTCTCGATCTTCGCCAGCCGGTGCTCCCAGTCGCCGGTGAGGCCGGGCGAGGTGAGCGGGTGCTCGCCGAGCAGACGGACCACGTTCAGGCCCTTCTCGGTGACCACGAGGGCACGGCCGTCTCGTTCGATGTAGCCGACCTGGATCAGCCGTTCGATGATCGCCGCGCGCGTGGCCGGCGTCCCGATGCCGGAATCCTTCATCGCCTCGCGCAGCTCTTCCTCGTCGACGAGCTTGCCCGCGGTCTCCATCGCCGCGAGCAGCGAGCCCTCGGTGTAGCGCCGCGGCGGTTTGGTCTCCTTCTCCTCCGAGGAGACCTCCTTGACGTCGACGGCTTCTCCGTGCTCGAGCTTGGGGAGCTGCTGCTCGCGACCCTCGTCGTCGTCGGCGCGGGCAGCGGGGTCGCCGTCGGCGGTCTCCCCGTAGACGGCCCGCCAACCGGGAACGAGCATCAGCTTCCCGCGGGTGCGGAACACGTGCGTCGCCACGGTGGTCTCCACGCGAGTGTTCTCGAACACCGCGTCGGGGTGGAAGATCGCGAGGAACCGTCTGACGACCAGGTCGTAGATCCGGCGATCGTCCTGGTTCATCTTGTCGACTGGATGGCGCTCGGCGCGGGTGGGGATGATCGCGTGGTGGTCTGAGACCTTGAGATCGTTGACGACCCGCGCCAGCGGCAGCTTCTCGAGGCCCAGCACGTACTCGGCGCCGGCCTTGTACTCGGGCTGACCGCTGAGGAGCCTCGCGATCGGCTTGATCTCGGGGATCATGTCGCCGGTCAGGTACCGCGAGTTCGTGCGCGGATATGTCAGCGCCTTGTGCTCCTCGTAGAGCCGCTGGGCAGCCGCGAGCGTCCGTCGCGCGGTGAACCCGAAGCGGGAGTTGGCGTCGCGCTGCAGCGACGTGAGGTCGTAGAGCAGCTGCGGGCGCTCCTTGCGCTCGGACTTCTCGAGCTTCGTAATCTCACCGGTCTGCCCGTCGCAGTCGCGGACGACGGTCTCGGCCTCGGCGGCGGTCTTGATCCGCGGGTTCGCGCCGGCGTGGTAGCGGCCCTCGTAGCGGCGCGGGCCGTTTTCGGAGGTGTCGAACTGGGCGTCGACGATCCAGTACGGCTCGGGCTTGAAGTCGCGGATCTCCTGCTCGCGCCGGGCGAGAATCGCCAGCGTCGGCGTCTGCACGCGGCCGAGCGAGACCGCGCCGTCGAACGAGGAGCGCAGGCGGATCGTTGCCGCCCGGGTCGCGTTCATCCCGACGATCCAGTCGGCCTCCGAGCGCGATCGCGCGGCGGCCTCGAGCGACGCCAGCTCGGGCCCGGGGCGCAGCTGCCCGAACGCCTCTTTGATCGCATCGGTCGTCATCGAGTTCAGCCACAGCCGCTGGACCGGTTTCTTCGACCCGGCCTTCTCGTACAGGTAGGCGAAGATCAGCTCGCCCTCGCGTCCGGCGTCGCACGCGTTGACGACCGTCTCGACCTCGGTGCGGCCGAGCAGCCGCTTGACGACGTTCATCTGCTTCTTGGAGCGCTCGTCACGGACGACCAGGCGGAACTGCTCCGGCACGATCGGCAGATCGGCCATCCGCCACTTCTTGAAGCGGTCGTCGTACTCATCGGGGTCAGCGAGCTGCACGAGGTGGCCGACGGCCCACGTGACCGTGTGGTCGGGTCCTTCCAGGTAGCCCTCGTGCTTGTCGAAGGGGCCGGGAAGCACGCGCGCGAGGTCGCGCCCGACGGAGGGCTTCTCGGCGATGACGAGCGTCTTGGCGGTATCAGTCATGAGTCCGCGGGAGGGTAGCGCCAGGCGCAAGCCCTCCCAACTCAATTTCAGGAATCTTGCAACTGTGCCAGCCGCCGTGACGCCCGTGGGAGGGCCAGGCTCTTCGCCGTGCGGGCCGCGGCCTCGATCAGCTTGTGCGCGCGCGGACCGCGGCCGAGTGTCCCGGCGAAGTCGATCTGTGTGTGCGCCAGGAAAACCGGCGCCTTCAGCGCGGCGTTGGCGACCAGCGCCCGCTCGAAGTGCTCGGCCGCCTCCTGCTTGCGTCCCATCGCCACCGCCAGCCTCCCGAGATAGCTGGCCGCCGAACCCATGCACACCGCGGCGAGACCGATCACGACGTTGACATCGCGATAGGGCAGCAGCAACTCGTAGAGCTGGGTCGCTCGAGTCTCGTCCTTCAGCTCCGCGCAGCAGTCGGCGAGCAGGGTCATCGCGATCAGCCAGTCCCCGTCCTGGGGGATGTCCTCGAAGTCCTGCGCCGCGAGCGCATCGACCTCGCGCTGCGCCTCCTCTCTGCGATCGCCCTCCGCGAGCAGCGCCGCGAGCGCCGCGCGCCACGCGGGACGGTGAGGATTCGACGCCACGAGCTCCCTCGCCGGGACCTCGAGCTCGCCCATCCGCCCTTGCTCCTGGCGGATCCCGAGCAGCTGGATCGCGTAGTACTGGGGGGCGGTCACGGTTTCGGCGTGCGACCCGATCGCCAGCGCCTCGGCGGCCAGGCGGTCCGCCTGCTCGAGCCTGCCTTCGAGCAACGCCCGCATCGCCCGCCACACGGCCGCGTTCCACACATACAGCGGCTGGCGGAGTCGCTCGGCGCCGGCCGTGAACGCCTCGATCTGCGCGTCGACCGCTCCCCAGTAGCCGTGCTCGAGCAGATCCACGACGAGCCAGGCGTGCCCCTGGAGCTCGAGCTCGAGGTCCCCCGCCTCGCGCGCCAGCGTCAGCAGCTCGGTCGAGTCGGACAGCCGCTGATCGAGATACGCCGGCCCCCAGAACGCGCGCCGGCGCGCCGCGGCGGCCAGCGCCCGAGCCTCGGGAAGCGCCACCTCCTCCGCGATCGCGGTCGCCTCGGCCGCGATCGTCCGCATCTCGGCTCTCCGCGGCGAGTAGTAGAGCGCGCCGCACAGTCTCGCCAACAGCCGTACTCGGACGACCGAGTGCTCGTCTCCGATCAGCTCGAGCGCCTGCTCCAGCAGGCTGATGAGCTCCTCGTCGATGACCCCGGGGGGTTGGATGTAGCGGGTCGAGGCCCCGATCGCGGCGCGCGCCACCGTGTCGCGGTCGCCGAGCTGGACCGCGAGCGTGGCGGCCTCCCGGAACGCGGCCCAAGCCAGCGGCCGCTCCCCCGAGCGCACGCGGGCCCCGCCCAGCGCCAGCAGCAGCTCGCACCGCCTCGGCGTGTCCTCGGGCAGGAATCGCTCCTGCACCTCGAGCGCGCGGGCATAGTGGCCGGCGGCGTCCTCGTGGGCGAGCATCGCCGACGCCTGCTCTCCCGCCCGCCGGGCGTACTCGATCGCCTTCTCGGCGTCCTCCGCGTCCGCCGCCCGCGTGAAGTGGAGCGCCAGCGCAGTGAGGTTGCGGTTCGCTTCCTGCGCCTCGAGCGCCTGGCCGACCCGGCGGTGGATCCGCGCCCGTCGAGGCGCCGACATGCCGTCGTAGAGGGTCTCCCTGATCAGCGCGTGCGAGAAGCTGTAGAGGCCCGGACGCCGCGGCGACTCCACCACGAGCCCCGCGGCGAGGGCCTCGTCGAGGGCGTTCAGGAAATCGTCCTCCGAGAGCGAGACCACCCGCTCGAGCAGATCCTCGTCGACGTCGCGGCCGATCACGGCCGCCACGCGAAGCCAATCCATCGCCTGGGCGTCGAGCCGGCCCAGCCGCCTCGCGATTACGTCCTTGACCCCCTCGGGCAGCCCGAACTGCTGGAGCTCGTGTGCCCCGGCGATGTCCGTCCGCACCCCGGCCTCGGCGAGATGGCGGACGATCTCCTCGACGAAGAACGGGTTGCCCTCGGTCTCGGCGTGCAGCGCGCGCGAGAACGAGCGCGATGGCATCGTCCCCGTCTGCAGGTGCACGAGCTCCGCGGTCTCGTGTTCGGCCAGGCCGCGGATATCGAGTGTGGTCACGAGCCGCTCACGGCGCAGCTCGGCGACCGCGTCCGCGAATCCATTGACGGTCGCCTCGGTCGCCCGGTACGCGCCCAGGATCAAGAGACGCGCCGGGTTCGGTGCCCGCGCGAGATGGCGCAGGAGCAGGAGCGTCGGCCGGTCCGCCCACTGGAGGTCGTCGAGCACCAGCAGCACCGGCGCGCGCGCCGACATCTCGTCGAGCAGCCCCACGACGGCCTCGAACAGCCGGTAGCGCTCGGTCTCCGGCTCGGCGGCCACCGGCGCCGGAAGGTCGGGAGCCCGGCGCCGGAGCTCGGGAATCAGTCGCGCCAGCTCGGCGCCGTACTCGCGCGCGCTCACCCGCAGTTGCGAGGAGGGGACGTTGAGGACGTAGTGGCGGAGCGCCTCGAGAAACGGCTGGTAGGGAACCAGCGCCTCCTCGGGCGAGCGCCCGGCGAGCACCAACGCCCCGGCGTCGTATGCGGCTTCGGCGATCGCCGCGACCAACCGGGTCTTGCCGATCCCGGGATCCCCCGCCAACAGCACGACCTTGCCGCTGTCCGCCCGCCGGAGCCGCTCCCGCTCGCGGACGTCGGACCACAGACGCTGTAGCTGTTCGAGCTCACGCCGGCGTCCGACCAGCGGCGTCGCCGCGCGGACGACGAGCTCGCTCGGCAGCTCGATTGGGACGTGGCCGCGGTGGTGAGCGGCCTCCTCGCCTTCTGCGCGCTTGCCGGGGCGCAGCAGCCGCTCGTGCACGGCCATCATGTCGGGCGAGGGGGAGGTCCCGAGCTCGTCGCGGAGCAAGGTCCGCAAGCCGTCGAACACGCGCAGCGCCTCGGCCACGTTGCCTTCCGCCTCCAGCGTCTCCATCAACAGCACGTAGCCGGACTCGCGATACGGCTCCGAGTCGATCAGGCTGCGGGCAGCCCGAGCGGCTGATGCCAGCTGCGTGCCGCCCATGACCAGCCCGGAGCGGCCGACGACCTCGAGCGCCTGGAGGCGTACGTCCTCGAGCTCGCGCCGGCGCGGCTCGAGCCACATCGCCTGGGCGCCGGGGAGCAGTCCGCGGCCGGCGATGTTCAGCGGGACCTGGGCCAGCGCCCAGGAGGTCCGGGCATCGCCTGCCGCCAGCGCCTGCTGCGCGCGCTCTACCTCTGTCGAGGCCGCCTCGAGGTCGATCCAGACCGGCTGCGGCATGTCGAGGATGAGCTCGTCGCGACCCACCAGCGCATCGGCGCCGAGTGCCGACCGCAAGCGAGAGAGCAAGGTCCGTAGCGCGGCGTCCTGCGAGATCGGAGCATGGTCGGGCCACAGCGCCCCGATCAGCTCTTCGCGCCCGACGTGGCGCGTGCGATTGAGCAGCAGATAGGCGAGCAGCAACGGGACCTGTTTTCCCCGCAAACCGTCGGCAAACTGCACGCCGTCGATCTCCACGGACAGCCGTCCGCAAAGCTGAATTCGTGTTCTTTCCTTAGCGCGAGCTGCGATCGGCAACGATCTGGAAACGTATCGACAACGCGCACCTTGCATTGTCCCCGACCGTGGAAACCGGGGTCACTAACGCGGATGTTCTCGGCGGGGCGCAGGACGAGGTGCAAATGCATGGCATAGACCGGGGGCGCATGATCGCGGTCAGGAACGGACACCGACGGATCGCATACTGCGAGTGCGGGGCGCAACTCGCGGGCGATTCGCAGGAGGAACTGTTCGACGCCACGCAACGCCACCTCGCGCACCATCACCCCCAGCTCCTCGGGGCGCTGGGGCTGGAGTTGGTGCATCAAATGGCCGAGGACGTCGGGGGGTGACGCCTACGGGCGCCCGGGGGCGCTAACGCCTACGGGCGGGCGGTGTGCAGACCACCGCCCGCCCTTTGGCATTTAAGGGGCGGATTAGCTCAGTAGCGTGGATGAGCCGGCAGGGCTCGGGGTGGCCGCCGGCTCGGCGAAAAAGGCAGCAGGGAGAGAGGGGACGGGTTGCCCTCGCGGTGCGGCTACGGCCCGGGGCTGCGGATTTGGCGGTTCCGCCCCGTTGATGGTGCGTAGTGCGCCAACACCGCCGAAAGATCCGAGCCCTGTCGACCTATGCACGAGGAGTGTGCTCAATACGACACGGCTCGGCTCCGGCGCCGGAATTGTCGTGCCGTGCACCATGAAAACGCGCGATTCGGACGCGGAACCGCCATCCGGCGCCGAAAACCCGCCGCATTTGCGACCAACCCCACCCACCCCTAACCGGCGCACTGGCCGGTGCTGACGATCTGGTTGCGCGTCAGCGCCAGGGCGAGCTCCTTGCGCAGCAGGTCGTCGGGTACGGCGAAGCCACCGGGCCGGCGATTGGCCGCGCCGGTGATCGCGGCGAACACGGTCGCGGCCACCTGGCCGTTCGCGTCGACCATCGGACCGCCTGAGTTGCCGGGGCGAACGAGCCCGCGCAACGACGTGATGCTTCGCTGCACCGGCCCGTTGCCGTAGGCGTCCTCGGTGTTGACGACCTCCGTCGAGCCGAGGCGGCCCGGCTCGGCGTCGAACGGGCCGTCGAGCGGGTAGCCGAGGATCGCCACCGACGTGCCGGACCGCGGATGTGACTCGAGCGTCAGCGGCCGGGCCGACAGTCCGGGGACGCGCAGGATCGCGATGTCGTCGTGCGGGTCGAATGCGATGGCGTGGGCGGCGAGGTTCGGTGGATTGCCGCCGAGCTGGACCGTCGTGTCGTGCTCCCCGGCGACGACGTGCGCGTTGGTCACCACGACCCCCGGCGCGGCGACCCAGCCGCTTCCCTCGATCCCGAGGCCGCACGCCGTCCCGATGATTCGCACGACGCTGCCGCGCGAGGCGATTACTCCGCTCGTCCTCAGGATCGCCGCGTTGGGCCGCGGCACGTTCGCCTCGGGTCCGGTGACCGAGGGAAGGGGGTCGAAGCGAGCCAGGGCGTGGAGAATCCCGCCGGAGGGCGGCAGTAACGTGTTGAGCTCCTGCAGGATCGCCGACTGTTGAATGTCCTTGCGCAGCGGCGTCGACCCCGACGCGTCGAGCGCGACGGCGCCTACGATCCACGCGATCCCGAGTCCCACGCAGGCGGTCAGCGCCGCCCCCAGGAGTCCGTCAATCGTGCGCAGCCCGGGCAACCGCAGCGCTGCGCGGGCATGGACCCCGAGTCCCTCGAAGCCGCTGGCGAGCATCCCGCCCGCGAGCAGGGCTCCGAGCAGACCGAACAACGGCGCGTACTGAGAGTGTGAGCCGCCCGGCAGGAGCAGCGGGCCGAGTCGCGTCCCCAGGAACGCCCCGAGCCCGAAACCGACCAGCGACAGGGCGCCGACGATGAAGCCCTGCATGTAGCCGTAGAAAGCGAGCAGTGCCGTGAACGCGACGATCAGCCAGTCGATACCGGTCACCTGAATGGAGATTAGCCGCGGGCCATCCGCCACCTGCCACGTCCCGCGACGCCGACTCCATCTTCTACCGTTCTGTGGTGAGGTGGCAAACGTGGGCGCGATGAGATGGCCAAGCCGTCACGAATCAGGCGACGAAGACGGCGCCGTCGGCTGCTGACACGCGCCGTTCCGCTGGCCGTGATCGCGGTCCTCGCGTTCGGCGCCGGGATCGTGATCGCCACCGGCCCGGGCCGAGCCGAACGTCACCTGGTCTCGACCTACGTGACCGCGTGGGAGCGGGGCGACTACCGCCACATGTACTCCCTGCTTAGCAAAGCGTCGCGCCGGCGGATGTCGGAGACGCAGTTCGTGGCCGCGTACCACACGGCGGCGGCGATCGCGACGCTCGTCTCGGTCCTCCCCCGGCACGTCGGGAACCGGGTCGGCGACGTGATTCCGGTCCGGATGTGGGCGCACACGCGCCTGTTCGGGACGTTGCCCGAGACGCTGGACGTCCCCCTGGTGGGCAGTGGCTCGGGCGCATCGATCCGCTTCTCCGAGATGCTGCTGTTCCCCGGCCTCCGTCCCGGCGAGAAGCTGGCGCGCCGGACCTCGCTCCCGCCCCGCGCGACGCTGCTCGCCAGCGACGGCACCCCCCTCGCCCAGGGTCCTGACAGGACGTCGCCCATTCCCGACGTCGCGTCGGAGATCGTCGGAGAGCTCGGCCCGATCCCGGCGGCCGAGGCCGCCCAGTACGCGATGGCGGGATACCCGCGCAACGCCGACGTCGGGCTCGACGGGCTCGAGCACATCTTCCAGACCCAGCTCGCGGGGACGCCCGGCGGAAAGCTGCTCGCGGGCAAGCGGGTGCTGGCACGCGTCAAGCCGATCGCCGGCCACACCGTCATGACCACGATCAATCCGGCGATCGAGCGTGCCGCGATCCAGGCCGAGGCCGGACGCTTTGCCGGGATCGCCGCGATGGATCCCCGGACAGGCGCCCTACTGGCGCTGAGCGGCGTGGCCTTCTCGGCGGTTCAGCCGCCCGGCTCGACGATGAAGATCATCACCTCGACGGCGGCCCTCCAGGCGGGGATTGTGAAGCTGGGCGACACGTTCCCGATCGAGACCAGCTCGACGCTCGACGGCTACACCCTCCAGAACGCCAGTGGCGAGGCGTGCGGCGGCACCCTGCTGAACGCGTTCGCGGTCTCGTGCAACTCGGTGTTCGCGCCCCTGGGCGCCAAGGTCGGCGGGGCCCGGCTGGTCGCGATGGCCGAGAGATTCGGCTTCAACCATCCCGTGCCGATCCCGGGCGCCACCGAGAGCACGCTCCCGTCCGCGGCGACGATCGGCAATCAGCTGGCGGTCGGCTCTTCGGCGATCGGCCAGGGCAAGGTCCAGGCGAGCGCGCTGGAGATGACCGACGTCGCGGCGACGATCGCCATGGGCGGACGGCGACCGATCCCAACGGTTCAGGCCCACCAGCGCCCCCATTTCGTCCACGTCACGAGCCGCCATGTGGCCGGGGAGGTCCAGCAGATGATGGTCGCGGTCGTTCAGTTCGGGACCGGCGTGGATGCCGCGATCCCTGGGGTGACCGTGGCCGGCAAGACCGGGACCGCCGAGCTCGTCGACACCGCCAACCCCAACAATCCGAACGCGGGCTCACCGAAGAACACCGACTCGTGGTTCGTCGGATACGCGCCGGTGGGCCACCCGCGGATCGTCGTCGGGGCGCTGTTCCCCGAGGCGGGAGCCGGCGCTCAGACGGCGGCGCCGGCGGTGCGCCAGGTGCTGGAGGCGGCGCTCCAGGCGCACCAGTGATCGGCGATCCATTCGATCGCCCGGGGCGGTGGCCGAGAGGCTGTCGACTCTCAGCAGCCCTGCTTGGCGTCGGCTCGGCAAAGGCGGCAGGGAGAGGGGGGTGGGTGAGGGTGACGGCGGGTCGCCCGCGCCTGTGGTCGACCCTGATCAGCCGCTCAGCCGCCGAAACCCGCCACTTTGTGCCGAGAGTGTCACGGGGAACCTGCATAACACGTCAACATCGGCGCCAAACCCAAGCCCTGTCGTATTGCGCATGCTCTTCATGCATAGCTCGACAGGCCTCGCCATTCCGGCCGAGATTGTCGTGCTATGCAGGTTTTGGACGGGCGCGATGGCGCCCGCTCCCTCCCCTTCCCCAGCGCCGTTAAAAAGGCCGACGCGAACCACGGCTGTCGCCGCTCTTGAGCGCCGGCAGCCGGGTGGGTGAGGGTGTTTGCGGGTCGCTTTGTGGCGAGAGTGTCACGGGAAACCTGCATAGCGCGTCAACACCGGCGCCACACCCGAGCCCTGTCGCACTGTGCATGAAGAGCATGGTTAGTACGACAGGCCTCGCCATTCCGGCCGAGATTGTCGCGCTATGCAGGTTTTTTGGCAGGTGCGATGGCGGCCGCTCCCCTCCTTCCCCAGCGCCGTTTACCGGTCCGCCCGCCAATCAGGGCTGCTGAGAGTCGACAGCCGCCTGAATCAGCTAGCGCCGAAACACGGCGCCAACCACCTCTGGCGCCAGCGTCCCCTGCGACCACGCCGCGATCGCCGCATTGGCGGGGCCGAAGGTGAGCGAAAGGTTGGCGGCGAACGTGGTCGAGGAGACGACGTGCGCCCGCAGGAACCGCGTCGCGTGAGGCCGCAACTCGGCGGCGAGGGCGTGGCCGCCGGCGATCCACCCGGCGAGCGCGTCACCCCCCGAGGACACCGCCACAGCGGGCGCTTCGGTGGCGTCGATCGAGCCGAGCCGGATGGGCCGGCCGAGGGACTTGCCGCCCGACCGGACGACGGCCCGGACCGAGCACGTGCCGCTCCACGTGCAGGCCTTCCAGGCGATCACCTGGTCGCCGTGCGCATCGGCGCCGAACGCCAGGCCGGATGCGATCGTCCCGGAAACGGCGAACGTGGTCGCGCGACGCGGGTGGGCGAGGTCCGCCGTGACGACCACCGAGTGGTAGTTGCCCCGGCGGTCGTACCAGCTCTCGATCCACGCCGCTGTCGCTCCTCCTGGGCCCGCGGCGATCGCCGCCTCGTCGATGCCGTGGCTGGCGGGAACGGTGATCGCGGCGCGGCTGCGACGGAGCGCGCCGGTGGAGCTCCCGCTGGCGATGAACAAGCTCCGCGATCCGACCGGGTTCGCGCTCCCGCCGATCCACGCCACCGCGGTCCTCCCGTGCGGCAGCGCGGTCGCGTCGAGGCCCTGCGGCTCTGCGCCGGCGCCGGCGAGGCGATGGGTGGCCCAACGACCCGAGCCGCTCGTCTGCGAGATCCAGACCCCCCGTTCGGTCGCGACCGCGGCCAACATCCGGTGCCCGAGGGCCACGAGCTGCCCCGTCGTGGACCCGGCCAGTCCGCTCACGAGCCGGCGCGGCGGCCCGAACCGCCCCGCCGCCGTGAGGCCGAGGACGCTGGCGGTGCTACAGCACGTCTGGCCCGCGGGGCTGTTCCCGATCAGCAGCTGGAGGCTGCGGCCGAACCAGTCCAGCCCGAGCAGCTCCTCGGCGCCCGGGATCTTGCGCGCCGCCGAGACGCGGCCGGAAGCGCTACGCCAGCTGGCGTAAGGCGACGACGTGGCAGGATTGTCCTCGTCCTGCACCGTGAAGCCGACGCCGGCGGGCCCGGCGGGCGAGAACGCCACCTGCGGCCCCGCGATGTCGAGCGATACCGGTGGCGCGAGCCGAACCGGCGGGCTCCAGCCGGCGCGGGCGATCGGGGCGAACCCGACGCTCGCCGCCACGACGAGGAACGCTAGAGCCGCGGTCCTCGGAAGACCTGGCCGCCGCGACGAGCGACCCACAGGCCCGCGAGGAAGCCGGCCAGCAGCCCGAGCACCACGCCCACGGCGATGATCGTGCCGTTGACACCGGACGATCGCGTGTAGCCGACGACGACGATCGGGATCGCGACCGCCGCGAACACCCCCAGCCCGGTCGCGAGCGGATCGAAGTTGAGGTCCCGCGGCGCCGATGGTCCGCGCGGAGGCGGTTCGGGTTCCTCCCACCGGTCGTCGTCGGTCAAAGGTCCAGCGAGACCGTGGACGGCTTCGCCTGGCCCGCCGCGAAGATCTGCAGAGTCAGCGGGCGGTCCGAGTAGACCGTGTCTCTCAGCTTGAACAGCACGAGCCCACCCTGAGGTGAGACCTGGCTGGCCGCCGTGGGCGGAGCGGGCTCGACGGCGTGCGGCGCGAGCGTCTCCGCCGTCCAGGCGAACGGGTTGACCTGGGTGTTGATCGCGATCGGGTGGTAGACGTTGCCCTGCGTGTCGACGATGTCGAACGAATCGCTCGTCGTGGCGTCCTTGCCCGTCTGGTTGAAAGCCCACAGCCATATTCCAAACCACAGCTGGCCAACGGTCGGCGGGGTGGCCGACACTCCCATGAGGAACTGCTTGTCGTCGGGCGCGTAGGGGTTCAGCTGGCGGGAGCCCTGGACCTGGTAGGTGACCGGGCCGGCATCGACGTACTCGCCCTCGTTGTCGACATTGGTCGGGTGCGACAGCTTGCCGCACGCCGTGAAGCCGATCGCGGTGACGGCCGCGCAGGCCAGCACGGCGACGCGCCGTACCCGGCGTGACCGGCGAGCGCTCGAGGCGAGGGAACGGACACTCACTGCCCGCGAAAGTCTATCCGCCGGATGGTCAGCCGGCGGCAACGGTAGGGCGGCGGCCGCGGTCACGATCCTCCTCGAGAATCGTTCGCAGTCGTCGCATCGCCTTGGTGACCTGCCGCTTCGTCCAGGCCCGTCCTCCGAAAGATTCCAGCAGCTTGTCGGAGAGCATCACCGGCACCGTCTCGAGCGTGTACTCGACCTTCGTCGACCCGCTCGGGCCCGGCGACAGCGTGTACGTGCTGAGCATCCGGATCCGGTTGTACTTGCCGCCCCTGCCCCGCTCGACGATCCGATGCGGCGGCTGCATCTCGGCGATCGACATGTCGGCCCAGGTGAAGCGATTCAGCGGCGCCTTCGCGCGGAAACGGACGCCGGCGCCGGTCCCGTAGGAGTCCTCGCGCAGGAGGTGCCACTCGACCAGGAAGTGATCGTTGAACTCGGCGTGGTTGGCGATGTCCGCCAGGTACTCGAACACCTGCTCACGCGGCTTGGAGATCGTCGTCGAGACCGTGATCGGTTCCACCGGCGGGGATTGTATGGGCGCGGCGCGGGCGTCCGCTTCGGCGATCCGGAGGCCACCGGGCCCGGGCGACGGGGCGCCTGGTCAGGCGGCGGCGCGCTGATCGGTGAGCCGCATCGTGTGACCGAACTCGGGACCGTGGACGACGTGCGACTGTTCCGGCGCCTCGCGCCATCCCCTCTTGCACAGCTCGCAAAGCGTCGCGCCGGAGCTGTAGCTGTACACGCGCTCCCCGATCAAGGGCGTGCGGCCACACTCTGTGCACCGTTCTCGCTCGGCCGAGAGCTCGTCGACGCCCCGTCGTAGCAGCGCTAGCTCGAGGTCCTCCATCTCTCGAAGCGCGCCGTCCATGCTCGCTCTTTCGGCGCTCCGGCTCGTGTTCCTCCCGCTCCGTTTCTCCAGTTTCTGGAGTGGGTAAAATCCCTCCTAATGGCCTGTTCGTCCATGCAAATGAGCGTCGATTTCGAGTTCGTAGCGCTCCGATTCCTGGTCAAAAGTGCTTTATCAGCGCTTTGACGCACAGGCTATGATCCTTCTGTCCGTTTAGACGGCTCGGCGAGTCTCCACCCGACCCGCCGTGTCAGTGAGCCCGTACAAGGAGTTGCGCCCAATGAAAGCTTGGATGTCGGGCAACGTTGCGGGGACCGGAACGTTTCGCTGCACGGACTGTGATTACCCGGTGTCGCTTGACGCCGTCGACGAGCTTCCCACGTGCCCGAACTGTGGGGGTCGAGAGTTCATGCGAGCGTCCCTGTTCACGACCGCACAGGCGACCGTCGTCGACATGTCGCCAGACCTCGAGGATCAGGCTTGGCTGGATGAGCTGAGAGACGGCTTGGACGAGCCGGGGCAGTACATCGCGTACCGCTCCGGCGAGGCGGACGTGCTCGCGTTCGCGCTACAGCGCGAATGGACACGGATCGGCCGGAGCCTCGCCGCCGACATCCGGTTCGACGATCCGACGGTTTCCCGACGTCACGCGCTGATCGTCCGCCAGCCGGATGGTCTGCGCGTCCTCGATGACCGCAGCCTCAATGGCGTATTCGTCAACGGGGAGCGAGTCGAGTGGAGCACACTCGCGGACGGCGATGAGATCGTGATCGGCCGCCACCATCTGCACTTCGTAGACGTGCCCGCGATCTCGGGCATGCGGTACAGCCACGCGACCGAGCGCGGCGGAGCCACGCAGACAAGCTAGGGCCCCCGGGCCGCCCGGGCCGGTTAGCGCAAGCGCTCTATAGTGGCGCCGCGAATGGCGACGATCGCAGTCCTGTCCCAAAAGGGAGGCACCGGGAAGACGACGGCCGTGCGCACGCTCACCGACGTCTTCCGCCGGCTCGGAATGAGCGTCCTCGCGGTCGACCTCGATCCGCAGGGCAACCTCTCCGATTACCTCGACGTCGATCCCGAGGCTTCGCCGACGATCGCCGACGTGCTGTCCGGACGCGCCGGAGCGGGCGAAGCCGTCCACGACGGGATCATTCCGGCCAACCTCGGGCTGGCCGAGGCCGAGCTGATGCTCGGGGGCAAGATGGGCCGGGAGCTCACGCTCAAGCGGTCGCTGCGGGAGCTGCGGGCCCACTACGACCTGATCGTGATCGACTGTCCGCCGTCACTTGGCCTGCTGACCGTCAACGCGCTCGTGGCCTCCGACTATGCGCTGATCTCGGCGGAGGCGCAGTACTTCGCCCTCCAAGGCGTGGAGCAGGCGCTCGAGGTGATCGACCTCGCCCGCGAGAACCTCAACTCCGACCTCGAATGGCTCGGGGTGGTGCTCAACATCGCCGACATGCGCACCCGGCATTCCCGCGAGGCGTTCGACTCGCTGCGCGAGCACTTCGGCGAGAAGCTGCTCGACACCACAATCCGGGCATCGATCGCGTACGCCGAGTCGGCCGAGCGCGCAATCTCGATCCTCGACTACCGACCCGACCTGGCGGTCGACTACCTGAACGTGGCGGACGAATTGCTACGGCGGCTCGGCATGGACGACGCCCGCCGGCGACTCGCACCAAGGCTGGCCGAGTCGCAGGCGGGAGTCTCCTAGCGAGCCGAGCTAGACCGACCGCTGGTAGGACTTGAACGCGCGCGTCGCGAACACGAGGCAGGCGGCAAGGAGCGACACGAGGAATCCGGCGCGCGAGGCCACCAGGCCCCAGTCCGGACTACTCGAGGTCGCGGCGCGCCCCGCCACCACAGCCCAGTTCACCGGGTTGAAGTTGGCCACGCCGCGGATCCAGTGCGGCATCAGATTCGCCGCCAGGAACGTCGAGGACAGGAACGTCAACGGCAGCACGATGAACTGCACCGCCCCGATCAGAGCTTCCTCCTGGCGCATGATCAGCGCGAACCCGTTCGACAGGCCGCCGAACATCGCCCCCAGCAGGGCCGACACGACGAACAGAACGGCGACGCCGGCGGCGCCACCCGGGAACGAGGCGCCGACGAGCAGGGCTAGGGCGACGATGATCACGGACTGGATGACGACGACGACCGCCTCCTTGAGGAGGCGCCCGGCGATCAGCGCCTCGCGGTGGACGGGCGAGACGAGGAACCGGGCGGTGACGCCGCGGTTGAGGTCCTCGATCAGCGCCATCCCGCTCCATGCCGAGTTGAACATCGCCGTCATCACGACGACGCCGGGAGCCAGGAACGCGATGTACGAGTGCGCGTGAAATCCAGGAATCTCGATCACGCGCTTGAACAGCGCTCCGAACAGGAGCAGCCAGATCACGGGTTGCACGAGCGTCACGCCGACGAACCACGGCTGGCGCCAGAGCTCCCTGAGGTGGCGCCCGGTCATGTACAGGGTTTGTCTTACGAGTGTCATCGGGCCACCTCCGCGGCCTCGGCTTCGGCCGCGTCGAACGTGCGGCCCGTATATCTGAGGTAGACGTCGTCGAGAGAGGGACGGGCGACGCGCACCGACGCCACGGCGATCCCGCTCGCCTCCAGTGCCTGGAGCAGCGCCGGGACAGCGCGGCCCCCGTCATCGGCGCGGGCACGCAGCTGGCGGCCCTCGACGGCGATGTCGCGCACTCCGTCGAGCCGGACGACGGCGTCGTCGAGGTCGCCGTTGACCTGGGTGGCGCCGTCGAGCTCAACGTGCACCGCATCGCCGCGGAGCTCGCGCTTCAGCGAGTCGGGCGTGCCCTCGGCGACCACCTCACCGCGATCGACGATCGCGAGTCTCGAGGCGAGCTGATCTGCCTCCTCGAGGTAGTGGGTCGTGAGCAGCACCGTCTTGTGCTGCTCGCCAGCCAGCCGTGAGATCTCGCCCCACATGTCCGCGCGCACCTCGGGGTCCAGCCCCGTCGTCGGCTCGTCGAGGAACAACACCTGCGGGTCGTGGACGAGCGCCATCGCGATGTCCAGGCGCCGCTGCATCCCCCCGGAATAGCCCCGGGCGATGCGGTCGGCGGCCTCAGCCAGGCCGAAACGTTCGAGCAGGTGCGACACGCGCCGCTCGAGCGACTCTGCGCGCATGCCATACAGGTGACCCTGGAGGCGCAGGTTCTCACGACCCGTCGCCTGGATATCGACGCCCGACCCCTGGGCGACGACGCCGATCGTCCGGCGAACCCGATCGGGCTGCCGGACGACGTCGATCCCGGCGACCAGCGCCCGTCCCTCGTCCGGCTGCGTCAGGGTCGTGAGGATCTTGACCGCCGTCGTCTTGCCGGCGCCGTTCGGGCCGAGCAGCCCGAAGATCGTGCCCGACTCGACGGCGAACGTCAGCCCTCGCAGCGCCTTCACGTCCTTGGCATATGTCTTGACGAGGCCCTCGGCCTGGACCGCAAAGCCCTCGCTCACATCATGCATTTCGTGTTCACCTCCGGGTATCATGTCTTCGTCCGCAAGTATCTTAGTTGATGAGATTCTCACGTGTCAAGTGAATTTGGAGATCCTCTGGCAGAACCGCCGCACGACGGTCAATTCGAGCTGCGCTGGGTCGCGGCCGAGGGCATCCCGCCGGAGCGCCTCGCCCTACTCGGCGAGCTCACGAACGAGGTCCGCGCGAACCAGCGGGCCACCGACATGTCCGACGAGCTCGTGTGTCAGCTCCTAGGGATCAACCGCACCGTCGCACGATGCCTCGACATCCTCGAGAACTACGGTCGGCTCAGCGCCGGAGAGCTCGCTGGGCACAGCGGGCTCACGACCGGCGCCATCACGGCGGTGCTCGACCGCCTCGAGCGGCTCGGATACGCGCGGCGTGTGGCCGATCCGAGCGACCGCCGGCGGGTCTTCGTCGAGGTGACGGACAAGGCGCGCCAGGCCTCGATTGAGCTGTTCGGGCCGATGGCGAAGGGCGCAGCGGCGATGGCCGAGCGCTACACCGACGACCAGCTACAGCTGTTCATCGACTTCCAGCGGGTCGGCCGCGAGCTCCAGGAGCGCCATATCGAATGGCTGCGCGCCAAGCTCCGCGAGCGCGAGAACACTAGCTGAGCGCCCGGACGTCCGCGCCCTGGGACTCGAACGGGGCGCGCATAACCTGCGCCCAACCCTCGGCCTCGCGGGCCAGGGCTTCCATCACGCTGCCCGTTTGCTCGTAGTGCGACCACACCAACACCGCCGGACCGGCCCCTGAGATCGTGGCGCCGAGCGCGCCGAGGCCGCGGGCCCGCCTCAGCAGCTCGGCCGATCGCGGGTACAGATGCGCACGGCGCGGCTGGTGGAGCCGATCCTCGAGACCCGCCGCGATCAGGTCCCAGTCCGGAACCGTCAGCCCGCGCACCAGCATCGCCACGTGCGCCAGGTTGAACACGGCGTCGGCCATCGGCACCTCCGCGGGGAACGCCCCGCGGGCAGCCTCCGTGTGGACCGACTCATGCGGCACGACGACGATCGCCTCGAGGCCCATCGGCGGCTCGAAACGGTGGACGCCGGCGCCGTCGCACACCACGAAGCCCCCCTCGAGCGCCGCGGCGACGTTGTCGGGATGGCCCTCGAGCTCGACTGCCAGTGACAGTACGTCGGCGTCGAGCTCGAAAATGTGGTCGGCGGCGAGCAGGCCGCCGACGATCGCCGCGGCGCTCG
This sequence comes from uncultured Solirubrobacterales bacterium, assembly GCA_963810015.1. GTDB lineage: Bacteria > Actinomycetota > Thermoleophilia > Solirubrobacterales > Solirubrobacteraceae > Palsa-465. The sequence continues at coordinate 399,003 of CAWEMC010000012.1, read as the reverse complement.
ACCCGAGTCCGCCCGACAGCGGGATCTTCGACGCGATGCGGAACTCGAAGTCGTCGGCCGGGTGCAGGCGCTCGAACGCGCGCACGACGAGGTTGCGACGGTCGCGCGGAAGGTCGAGCTCCGTAGTCACCGCGAAGCTGCCCGTCTCGACCACCTCGACCTCAAGATGCAGCGCGAGCGCCGCGGCAAGGACGTCGAAGCCCGGGCCGAGGTTCGCCGTCGAGGCGGGCACCCGGACGAGCCGGCGCCGCTCGAGCGTCACTCCTTCACCGCCCGCTCCAGCCTCATTCGAGGACCGCTCGCTCGATCGCCCCCAGCTCGGGCTCGCACGGCACGACCGCGCCACCGCGCTCGGCGCCCGGCGCGCCGGGCGACGTCTCGTCCTGCTGCGCCAGCGCCGTCTGCGGGTCTTTCAGGCCGTGACCGGTGAGCACGCACACGACTCGCCGCGCGTCACGGACCCCATGGGTGAGCAGTCCGGCGACGCTCGCCGCCGATGCCGGTTCGCAGAAGATCCCTTCGTTGGCCGCCAGAAATCGGTACGCCCCCAGGATCTGCTCGTCGGTCACGGCGGCGACCGCACCCCCCGATGCTGTCATCGCGTTCATCGCCTCCTCCCAGCGGGCGGGATTCCCGATCCGGATCGCACTCGCGACCGTCTCTGGGTGCTCCACGGGGGCGCCGTGGACGAGCGGCGCCGCGCCGGCCGCCTGGAACCCGAACATCCGGGGGCGTTGGCCGACCTCGTTGAACCCCTTCCAATACGCCGTGATGTTGCCGGCATTGCCGACCGGAATGCACAGAGCGTCGAGCTCGTCGTCGAGCTCCTCGGTGAGCTCGAACGCGGCCGTCTTCTGACCCTCGATCCGGAATTCGTTGACCGAATTGACCAGCGACACCGGATGGAAGCTGGCCAGGGACCTGACGAGCGCGAGCGCCTGGTCGAAGTTACCCCGCAGCGCGACCACGCGCGCCCCGTGCATCAGCGCCTGGGCCAGCTTCCCCGTGGCGATCTTGCCTTCGGGGACGATCACCGCGCCACGCAGGCCCGCGCGCGCCGAGTACGCCGCGGCCGACGCGGCGGTGTTTCCCGTGGACGCACAGATCACCGTCGTGGCTCCCTCGCGCACAGCCGCCGAGACGGCGCACGTCATGCCACGGTCCTTGAACGACCCGGTCGGGTTCGCGCCCTCGAGCTTCAGCCAGACCTCCGCGCCGACGCGTTCTGACAGCCGCGGCGCCAGCACGAGCGGCGTCGATCCCTCGCCGAGCGACACGACGGGATCCCCCACGGCGAACGGCAGTCGCTCGCGGTAGCGCTCGATCAGTCCAGACATGTGGCGGGAGCATGTCAGAGCCGATCTGATAACAGGTGTCTGCAGATCGTTCTCCGACGTGATGCCAGCGACCCAACATCACGAAGACGGCTACTTCCCGCGCGGGAGCTCACTGCTGCGCCAGGTTCACGAGGAGCACGTCGTCGGGCTCATGTACGGCCAGCGAGCGCTCTGCATCGGCGCGCTGTCACCGCTGAACTATGTCGGTACGGCGGAGCACTCGTACGCTCAGCTGACGCCGTTCAGGCGCCTGGTCCACACCGGTCATGCCTTCGAGAAGATCTATTTCGGGACGCGCGCGGAGGCCGATCGCGTGCTGGCGTACGTCCGCGGGCTGCACGAGCACGTCCGGGGCACGCTGCCCGAGGCCGCCGGGATCACCCCGAAGGGAACCCTTTACTCGGCGCTCGATCCCGCCCTCATGCTGTGGACGGTCGCGGTGATCGCCGACTCCGCGCAGCGCTTCTACGAGCTGCTCGTGCGCGGGCTGGCCGGCTGGGAGCGCGATGCGCTCTGGCAGGACTATCTCCGGTTCGGCGAGCTGTTCGGCATGCCGCGCGAAAGCGCGCCCGCGAGCTACGTCGAGTTCCGCGCCTACTGGGACGCGAAGCTCGCCGGCGAGGAGATGCACCTGACCGACGAGGCGCGCTACGTCGGCCACGCCACCGCGTTCGAGATCCCCCTGCCGACGCTCCACCAACCCGGCAAGCGGGTCCACGATCTGCTGATGCTCGGCAGCCTCCCGCCGCGCGTTCGCGAGCTCTACGGCCTGCCGTTCACGCCCCGCCAGCGGCTCGCGTTCGAGGCCGCGGTAGTCGCGGTGCGCTCGGCGCGGCGGCTGACGCCGGGGCCGCTGGCGCGAGGCTGGAACACCGAGGCCTTCGACAGGGTGGCGGCGACCGAGCGATCCCGGATCGAGCGGGGCCAGCCGACGCCCCAGATCCGGGAGCGGCCTACGCCACGTCCAGCACTACCTTCCCCGTCGCCCCACGCTCGTCGATCAGCTTGAGCGCCTCGGAGGCATGCTCGAGTGGGAACCTCGCGCCGACGACCGGGCGTATCACCCCGTCCTCGATCAGGCCGGCGAGCTGGGCGCCGATCTCGGCCGTCACGTCGGGCTTGGACAACACGTAGGCGCCCCATCCGGCCCCGATCACCTCGGTGTTGTTGAGAAGCAGCCGGTTGACGCGCACCTCGGGAATCGAGCCTCCGGTGAAGCCGACGACGACCACGCGGCCGGTCTCGCGCAGCGACCGCAGGCTGTCGGTGAAGCGATCTCCGCCGACGGGATCGAGGACCAGATCGACTCCGCCATCCGAGAGCTCGCGGGCCTCGTCCTTCCAGCTCCCACCGGAGCGGACGACGTGGTCGGCGCCCGCGTCCCGCGCGACGCGCTCCTTCTCATCGGTCGAGACGACGGCGATCGTTCGCGCGCCCAAACCACGAGCGACCTGGAGCGAAGCAGTCCCCACGCCGCCGGCCGCGCCGTGCACCAGCACCCACTCGCCCTCGGTCAGCCGGCCGCGCAGCTTCAGCGCGAAATACGCGGTGTGGTAGTTGAGGACGAGCGACGCGCCCTGCGCAAAATCGAGCGAGTCGGGCAGCACGAAGCACGTGAACTCCGGCGCCACCGCGACCTCGGCGAAGCCGCCGAGCATGCAGAACGCCGCCACCCGGTCCCCCGCCTTGACCGATGCGCCGTCGGGCGCCGAGCGGACCACGCCTCCGACCTCGCTCCCGGGAACGAAAGGCAACGGGGGCTTGACCTGATACTCGCCCCTGCTCTGCAGGACCTCCGGGAACGAAACCCCGGCGGCCTTCACGTCGACGACGACGCCACGGCCGGGAGTCATCATGTGCGACGCCTTTGGCTCGGGGACGTCGACCAGCTTCAATCCCGTGTCGGGCCCGGTCAGCTCGACGATCTGGATGGCGCGCATCAGCGCGGGACCCTAACCGAACTCCTCCTCCAGCACCCTGATCGCGCGCGGCGGGGCCCGCAACACCTCCAGTTCGGCGATCTGCGCAAGCGCCGCGGCGAACCGCGACTCCGGGACCGGATGGACGACCATCACGAGGCGCGCTTGGTCGCGGAGGCCTCGTTGAACGACGGACTTCACCGACACGTCCTGCTGGGCCAGGACATGCGCCACCCGGGCGAGGACGCCGGGTTCATCGGCCACCTCGAGGTGGATGTAGAAGGCCGAGACAACGTCCTGGACGATCTCGAGCACGCTCATCGTCGGCGGCGTGGACGCCGGCGGAATCATCGCGCTGATGACGTCGCCGAGGACCGCGCTCGCGGTCTGCGGGCCGCCGGCGCCGGGGCCGGACATCGTGATCTCGGTGATCGCCCGAGACTCGACCGTCACCGCGTTGAACGGCCCGTTCACGGATGCGAGCGGATGCCCCGGGTAGAGGAACGCCGGATGCACGCGGACCGATAGCCCATCGCCGATCCGCTCGGCCGTGCCGATCAGCTTCAGACCCAGGCCCAGTTCCCGGGCGTACTCGAGGTCGTCGGGCTTGATCTGCTCGATGCCCTCGTAGCGGACCTGGTCGAGGTGGACCGGCGTATCGAACGCGAGTCTCGCCAGGATCGCCATCTTCGCTGCCGCGTCGCGGCCGTCAACGTCCTCGGCCGGATCGGCCTCGGCGTATCCGAGCCGCTGCGCCTCGGCCAGAGCTGCCTCGAACGTCATCCCGGTCCGCGCCATCTCGGTCAGGATGAAGTTGGTGGTCCCGTTGACGATCCCGTGGACCCGTTCGATCCTCGCGCCCGCGAGCGACTCCTGGAGCACACGGATCACCGGGACCACGCCGGCGACGGCGCCCTCGAACCGCAGCTGCACGCCTTCTACCCGCGCCGTTTCCCACAGCTCCTCGCCGTACTGGGAGAGGAGCTGCTTGTTGGCGGTGACGACGTGGCGGCCGGCCCGCAGCGCGCGCAACACGTACTCGCGCGCCGGTTCGATCCCGCCGATCAGCTCCACGATCAGGTCCGACCCGTCCAACAGCTCGTCGAAGGACCCGCTGCGGCGTGTCAGTACCCCGGAGAGCTCCGGCCGCAGGCCCGTCAACACATAGATCCGCTCAGAGTGCTCGGGCAGGAGCTGCGCGAACGCCGCGCCGACGGTCCCGCGCCCGAGCAGTCCGACTCGAAAGCGGCCGTCAGACGTCACGGGCAGCCAGGTCCTCGTAGCGCTCGCGTCGCACCACCAGCCGGGCCTCCCCTTCGCGGCAGAAGACCACCGGGGGGCGCGGCACGCCGTTGTAGTTGTTGGCGAGCGAATACCCGTAGGCCCCGGTCGCCGGGGTGGCGAGCACGTCGCCGGGCGCGGGATCGGGCAGCGGCGCGTCGCGGACGATCACGTCGCCTGATTCGCAGTGCTTCCCCGCCACCTGGCATCGCTCGGTGGGTATCGCCAGGACCCGGTCAGCGATGATCGCCTCGTACACCGCGCCGTAGAGCATCGGCCGGAGGTTGTCCGACATGCCGCCGTCGACGGCCACCCAGGTCGAGACGTTGCGCTTGACGGTCTGGACCGTGTAGAGCGTCACCGTCGAGTTCGCGACGAGCGCACGGCCGGGCTCGAGCAGCAGCCTCTTGTCCGCCCCGAGGAGCTCGTGCACGGCGTCGACCATGGTCGAAACGTACTCGCCGATCGCCGGCGGGCTTTGCGAAGCCGTGTAGGCCACGCCCAGACCACCGCCGAGGTTGTAAACGGGAAACTCGCCGAGCGAGGCGATCGTCCGGACCGCCTGCCGGAACGGCTCGAGCTCGAACAGCTGGGAGCCAATGTGGAAGTGCAGGCCGACAAGCTCGAGCTCGGGCACACTGCCAAGCCGAGCGATCGCCTCGCGCGCCTCGCCGACCGAGAAGCCGAACTTCGAGTCCTCCTGGCCGGTCGACATGGCGTGGTGGGTGTCGCCGGCGATGCCCGGAGTCACCCGGATCAGGACCTCCTGACGCGTCCCGCGACCCTCCGCGATCGCGGTCAGCCGCTCGATCTCGTCGAACGAGTCGAGCACCACGTGGCCGACGCCGGCGTCGAGTGCCTGTCGGAGCTCCTCCGCGGACTTTGCATTCCCGTGGAAGTAGATCCGCGCAGGGTCGAACCCGCCCCGGAGCGCCAGCGCGAGCTCGCCGCCCGAGGCGACGTCGCAGGCCAGGCCCTCTTCCGCCAGCACGCGATAGACGGCGGTGCACGGAAAGGCCTTGGACGCGAACAGGACGTCGTGGTCGGAGTGGCGCGTGGCGAGCGCCTCGAGGAACGCTCGCGCCCGATCGCGCAAGTCGTCCTCGGCGACGACATAGGCCGGGGTGCCGAATTCCCGCGCGAGCTCGACCGTGTCACAGCCGCCGATCTCCAGGCGCCCGCGCTCGTTCACCCGCGTGCCGAGCGGGTACACGTGCGAGCTGGGCGGCGCGGCGACGGTCACGGCGCGATCATGCCACGCCGACGGCGGCATGGGATCATCGCCGCAATGCGTCGGCTGCGAACCGTGAAGCCCGTGCTGCCGAGCGAGGTCGGCAGGCACGGCGGCCTCGCCTACACGCTGTGGCTCCCCGACAAGCCGGTCCCGGCCCGCGGCGGGATCGTGATCGTTCACGGCGCGGGGTCGTGCAAGGAGAGCCATCACGACTTTGCCCGCGCGGCGCTGCCGCTGGGGCTGGCGGGGATCTCGTTCGACCAGCGCGGTCACGGCGAGAGCGACGGGCCGATGGACGGGCGCCCGCTGGATGACCTGTGCATGATGGCCGCGAAGCTCCGTGAGGCGATCGGCGAGCCGTCGGCCCCGCTCGCGCTGCGCGGATCGAGCATGGGCGGCTACTTCGCGATCCTCGCGGCCGCCCCGGCCGGGGCCGCCGCCGTTGTGGCGATCTGCCCCGCCAGCGGCGAGGGACTGCGCCGGGGCCTGCGGTCGGGGTCGCTGGCGTTCGACGCCGACGCCTCGGCGCTCGATCCTTTCCTCTCGACCCATGACCTCCATTCCGCGGTCGAATCGCTCGAGGTGCCGCTCCTGCTGATGCACGCGGAGGGCGACGAGCAGGTCCCGGTAGAACACTCGCGCGAGCTCGCCGCACACGCGGGGCACCCCGCCAGCCGCCTGATCGCGGTACCCGGCGGCCATCACCGCTCGATCCAGCACGACGACGAGCTCCAGGCCGTCAGCCTGCACTTCATCGCCCGGGCGCTCAGCGCTGAGCGGTGACTCGGGTCAGGCCGTGGCGACAGCCGCGGTCCGAGCCGCCGGGCGGATGCCTCCTCCGCGCGAGAGCAGGATCAGCCACACGGCACCGAGGATCATCAGCGCGATGCTCTCGAGCTGCGGGCCGGTCAGCCCAAGCCAGATCCGATGGTTGCGCCTGACGAACTCGACCAACAGCCGCTCGGTCCCGGACAGCACCAGATAGAACGCAAACAGCGCGCCTGGGCGGAACTCGTCTCGCATCCGCCACAGCCACCACGCGACGAACCCCATCGCCACGGTCTCATAGACCGGGGTCGGCTGAACCCTGACCCCCGGCGGAGTCGGCACGGTGCCGTGCGGATAGCCCATCGCCCATGGCAGGCTCGAGACCTTGCCGTAGTCGCCATCGCCGGACACCTGGCAGCCGATCCGTCCGATCGCGTATCCCATCGCCAGCGGCACGGCGCACAGGTCCAGCAGCGCGACCGAGAACATGTCGCGCCAGTACGCCCAGGCCATCACGGCGATCGCGCCGCCGATCAGACCTCCGTACCACACCAGGCCCGATCCCGAGAACAGATGCGACAGGAGGTGGTGCTTCACCTGGCTGTAGTTCTGGATCACGTAGTACAGGCGGGAGCCGACCAGTCCGCCAACCAGCGCCGCGAACGCAACCTCGTACGCCCAGTCGACCGGCTTGCCGAGCTCCTTCAACCGCCGGGCGAGGATCGCGCCGGCGGCGATGAACCCGCAGGCGAACACGATCCCGAACGACTTCAGGGAGAGTCCGAGGACGTGGATCTCGGGTTGCATCTGCCGCGGAGGTTAATCGTCGGCCGGGCTTCGGGTGCCGGCCCGCCGGTCCGGGCGGCCTCAGCCATAATCGCCGGTCGTGTTGCCAAGGGTGGTGATCTTGTGCGGGGGACGCGGGACGCGGCTACAGGAGGACAGCCCGGCGATTCCGAAGCCGCTGATCGAGATCGGGGGCAAGCCGATCGTGTGGCACGTGATGCAGATCTATCTCGCCCAGGGGTTCCGCCGGTTCGTCCTGCTGACGGGCTATCGCGCCGGGCTGATCGAGGAGTTCGCCGCGCACGAGCCGTGGCCCGCCGACGCCTCCGTGCAGTGTCTGGAGACCGGGCTCGATACCCCCACCGGCGGGCGCCTGTGGCGCGCCTCGGAGGCATTGGCCGGCGAGCGCTTCTGCGTGACGTACGCCGATGGCGTCGCCGACATCGACCTCCACGGCCTGCTTGCCGACCATGAGCAGCACGACGCTCGGGCGACGATGACCGTCGTGCGGCCCGAGCTCCAGTTCGGCGTGGCCGAGCTGAACGGCGACGGGCTCGTCCGGGGATTCGTCGAGAAGCCACGCAGCGAGCGGTGGGTCAACGGCGGCTTCTTCTGCTTCGAGCCCTCGGTGCTGGAGCTCCTCGACGAGCAATCGGTGCTCGAGCGCGAGCCGCTCGAGCGGCTGGCCACCACCGGAGAGCTCCGCGCCTTTCGACACGAGGGCTTCTGGGATTGCATGGACACCTACAAGGACGCGTTACTGCTCAACGACCTGTGGGCGGGTGGGCAAGCGCCGTGGAAGACCTGGATTTGACCGGCCGCTCCGTCCTCGTCACCGGCGCGTACGGGCTGGTCGGCGGCTGGCTCGTACGGGCGCTGCTCGACGCCGGGGCGCGCGTGACCGTGCTGCGACGCGACGAGCTCCCGCGCTCGCCGCTGCTGGTCATGGGCCTCGAGCCGTCCGTGACCGTCGTCCATGGCGACATCTGCGATCCCGGCCTGATCGAGCGCGTGCTCGCCGAGCACGAGGTTCAGGATGTGTTTCACCTCGCGGCGCAAACGATCGTCCTCACGGCCAACCGCTCCCCCGTCTCGACGTTCGAGACGAACATCCGTGGCAGCTGGCTGGTGCTCGAGGCCTGCCGGCTGCACGGAGCCGAGCGGCTGATCGTCGCGTCCTCGGACAAGGCCTACGGTTGGTCGGCCGAGCTCCCGTATCGCGAACACTTCCCGCTCGCGCCGAAATATCCCTACGACGTCTCGAAGGCCGCGACCGATCTGCTGGCCCGGTCCTACTGGCACACCTGGCAGCTCCCGGTGGCGGTCACGCGGTTCGCGAACGTGTACGGCGGTGGCGACACGAACGGCTCGCGACTCGTGCCCGAAGCGGTGGCCGCCGCCCTCGCCGGCCGCGCGCCGGTGGTGCGCTCGGACGGTTCACCCGAGCGCGACTTCCTTTACGTCGAGGATGCGGTTGGGGCGTATCTGGCGATCTCCGACGCGCTCGGGCGGGGGGAGGCGAGTGGCGAGGCGTTCAACGCCGGCGGTGGCCAACCGCACCGGGTGATCGACGTGGTCGAGCTGATCTGCCGGCTCACCGGCTCGGGGGTGGAGCCCGACCTGCGGGGTACGGGCACTCCGACCGGGGAGATCGATCGGCAGTGGGCCGATTTCTCGAAGCTCCGGGCGCTGACTGGTTGGGAGCCGCGCGTGCCGCTCGAGGAGGGGCTGCGGCGGACGATCGCCTGGGAGCGGGCGCATGGGGTCTGACCCCCATCTTTGCCCTCCCCTTACGAAACCATTCGATTGCGTCTCCTAACATAGGTAGCACTCGAAATGGCACGTTCAACCTCATTTGGTCGCGACCGCGGACTCCAGACCAGGATGGTGCTGACGCTGTTCCTCCTGGGGCTGATCTATGCCGTCCTGATCGGTGTGTTAATCGCCGCCGGCGCGGGCGCCGTGACGGTCGCGGTGATCGCGGCGGTTCTGTTCGCGGTCCAGTTCTTCACGTCCGACAAGATCGCCCTCTACTCGATGGGGGCCCGCGAGGTCAGTTCGGCGGAAGCGCCGCGGCTCCACGGGATCATCGAGCGCCTGTGCATCCAGGCCAACCTGCCCAAGCCGCGAGTCGCGATCGCCGAGACCTCGATGCCGAACGCGTTCGCCATCGGTCGCTCGCCGAAGTCCGCGACCGTCTGCGCTACGACCGGAATCTTGGATCTTCTCGACGATGCCGAGCTCGAGGCGGTACTCGGCCACGAGCTGACCCACGTACAGAACCGCGACGTGATGGTGATGACGATCGCGAGCTTCTTCGCCTCGATCGCCTCGTTCATCGTCCAGATGGGCTTCTGGTTCGGCGCCTTCGGCGGCGACGACGAGGACAGCGGCCCGAGCTGGCTGGTCGTGATCGCCGTCTCGGCGGTCGTGTACATGGTCTCCTTCGTCCTGCTGCAGGCACTCTCGCGCTACCGCGAGTTCGCGGCGGACCGCGGCTCGGCGATCCTCACCGGGCGCCCGAGCGCGCTGATCTCGGCACTCATGAAGATCAGCGGCGGCATGCAGCGGATCCCGCAGCAGGATCTCCGCGCCGCCTCGGGCGAGCTCGCCGCGTTCTACATCTTCCCGCCCAAGGCCAAGCAGACGGTCGCCAGCCTGTTCTCGACCCACCCGCCGCTCGAGGCGCGGATCGCGGCGCTCCAGCGGCTCGAGGCCCAGCTCCAGGGCACCGCGTAGTCGCTTGACCTCGCCCGTAGCAGCGGCCGCGCGATAATTCGCCGTCGATGGGCTTCCTCGACGTCATCATTGGCCGCCGCAAGCTGGCCGGACCGGCTCCGGACCGGTTGTTCGCGATGAGCACGGCGTACGTGAAGCTCGAGACCGAGCTCGAGATCACCTCTCGCGGGGCGGCCGCGATCGTCTTCCAGCCTCTCCCGACGGCCGATTTCGAGTCGATCGTGCGCGATATGGAGGAGGTCGTCCGCGCCACGGGCAAGGACAGCGGAACAACCGTCGACTCCTCAGATGACCGGTTCGGCTTCCGCTGGCTGGTCCTGCGTGGCGGCGACTTCGACGACCTCGTGGTCGGGATCAACGCCGTGAGCGGGGCGCTCGAGGCCGGCGGGTACGGCGATCGGGTCCTGTGCGCGGTGTTCGCATTCCAGGACTCTCACAAGCGACCGCTGTATTGGATCTACAACTACAAGCGCGGGACGTTCTACCCGTTCGTTCCCGCCGCCGGTGACCAGCAGCGCGACAACGAGCAGGAGCTCCGATGCAAGGCGCAGATCGGTAACGAGCTGCCCGTCGAGCAGGAGCTCGAGCGCTGGTTCCCGCTGTGGGGGATCCCTATCTAGGACCCCCAGCCGTCGTCACCCGGGGATCAGGCCCTCGCCGCTGAACTCCGCCTTGGCCTCCTCCAGCGAGACATCCGGAGGGGGCAGGATCAGATCCGAGCCTCGCAGGTCGTCGTCGGGAAGCAGGTGTCCGCTACCGCGCACAAGGTCCAGCAACCGCGTGTAGGCAGCCTGAAAGCGTCCCTCGTCGTCGCCCACACAGGCACTGACCGCCTCGTTGTCCAGCTCGTTCAGCGCGTCCGTCTCGCTATCGGGGAGCTCGTACTGGCCCTCGGTAGCGATCCGGACGATCACGGAGCCTGCCCTTCCGCAGGGGCGCCGGCGCTGCTCGCTCCGGCGCCCTCGCCGCCGGAGTTCCCTTCACCCAGTTCGCCGACGGGCTTCGGGGAGCCGGCCCCCAGCTCGGCTTTCAGCTTTGCCAGGTCGGCATCGACCTCGCTGGTACTAGAGAGCTGCTTGAGCTGGCGGTCGATGTCGTCATCGCCAGAGCCGAGCGCGGTCAGATCGTCAAACGTCCCCGCCGCCTCGAGCTCCTGGACGGCGTCGGCGCGCGCCTTCATGTTCTCGGTCTTGTCGAGCGCCCGCTGCATCGCGAGGCCGACGTCGGCCATCTCCTCGCCGACCCCGGTCGCGGCCTCGGAGATCCGGACCTGAGCCTCCGCGGCGGAGTACTGCGCCTTGATGACCTCCTTCTTGGAGCGAAACTGCTCGATCTTCGTCCGCAGCTTCTGCTCGGATTCGGTCATCTGCTGCTGCTGCTGCTCTAGCTGCGCGATCTGGGTGTCGAGCGACTGGAGCTCGGTCTGCGCGACGTTCTTGCGCTCGAGCGCGACGCGGGCGAGCTCCTCGTTGCCGGCAGCGAGCGCCTGGCGGGCCTGGGTGTCGAGCTTCACGACCTGTTCCTGAAGCTTCTGCTCCTGGAGCTGGAGACGCTTCTTCGAGGTGACGACGTCGGCGATCCCCTTCTTGACGTTCTGGAGCAGCTCGATCTGCTTCTGGTAGCTGTACTCGAGCGTTTCGCCCGGATCCTCGGCGCGATCCAGAAGCTTGGAGATCTTGGCTTTGATTACGGTGGACATGCGCCCGGAAAGGCCCGGCATCGCATCCTCCTTGGCGGGTTGCTGGACTGGCATACGAAGCGTAGCGACCGCGCGGAATAGGATGCGCGCGCATGGAGCCCAGGCCCGTCGCCGACTCCCGCGCACAGATCGTCCACTGGATGGGGATCACGGACGCGAACAACGCCGGCAACGTCCATGGTGGGACCGTGATGAAGCTCTGCGACGAGGTGGCCGCGCTGACGGCTCTGAAGCATTCGCGCTCCCGCATCGTGACCGTCGGCATGGATCGCATGAACTTCCTGGTCCCGATCCGGATCGGTGACCTCGTCACGTTCAGCGCCAGCGTCAACGCGGCCTGGCACACCTCGATGGAGGTCGGCGTGCGGGTCGACGCCGAGAACCCCCGGACCGGCGAGGCTCGCCAGACCAACACCGCGTACGTGACGATGGTGGCGCTCGATGACGAGGGCCGGCCGACGCCGGTGCCGGCGCTGATCGCCGAGACGCCCACCGAGGAGCGCCGGATGCGCGAGGCGGAGCTCCGGCGAGCCAACCGCCTGCGCGAGCGAGACGAGCTCCGTCGGCATCGCGGCGCCGGCTAGGCGCCACGCCCGACGGTCCCTCCCGGGGAGGCTGCTCGCAAAGCGTTCCTATCCGACGCTTTTTGAACACCCTCCCATGGCGGGAGGGCAACCACGCTAGAAACCCAATGGGTGCCGGGCCATGAAGCCCCGCGGGCCCGCCCACACCGGCCGCCACCGTGGCCCCGTGCCCTTCGGCGGGTGCGGGTCGGCCTCGGCGGAGGTGTCGAATCGGATCCCAGCGATCTCGATGAACGCGTGGCCCGGATTCGTGTACACCGTGATCCACTCGCCGAGCCCGCGCTGGCCCCACGTCATGAAATCCGTGGAGTCGTCCGGTCGCTTCAGCAGCCCCGCGGCGTGCAGCACATACGAGACGGAGCCCGAGCAGTCGTAGCCGGCGGACTTGAAGGCGGCGTGGCCGCCGCCGAAGATGTACGGCTTCTTGCGGATCTTGTTACCGGCCCAGATCGCGCGCTGGATCTGGATCGGGGCCATCGCGGGGGCATACGCGACGCCATGCACGATCTTGGCGACATAGCCGGGGACCGTCGGATGCGACGGCGAGCTCGGAGCGGCCGGTGCCGCACCGACGCCGGCGCCACCGGTGGGCCCCGTCGTCGGAGTCGTCCCGCTCGGAGTCGTCCCGGTACCCGAGCCAGTCCCAGAGCCACCTCCACTTCCCTGGGCCGCCGCCACCGGCGCTGCTGAGAGCGCCAAAGCGGCAATGCCGGGAAGTATCAGGTGGGTAACCCGCAAGTCGTCTCTCTCGTCGGCCTGCGGGGTTAGCTGTCGGGCTGGCGCTAAAAGAGCCTGCGCCTCCCGTGGATTCACCACGAGATTCGCCCCAGGGGCACTTTGGGTCCCCCGCTCCGCGGATTTTGGGTAGGCCCGCGGATTAGGCGCGCGGCAATATACACAAGAATTCAACGTCGCGTTGTGATTCCCTGCGCAGGTCCGGCGACGAGGCTCGGGCGCACGATTTCGCCCGCTTCAAAAGCCCTCCAAAGTCGGCCAAAATCCCCGCCGGAACGGCCCAATAGCGCCCACGACGGCGCTGATCCCATCCCCGCTCGCTAACGTCCGCCGCCCGATGCGATCGACCACGTGCACCGCACTGTTGGCGTGCCTGGCCCTGGCCGGCTGCGGGGGCGGGACCAAGCTGATCACGGGTAAGCAGAAGGTGGTCACGGTCCAGGCCCCGGCGGCGATCGCCGACCTCAACATTCCGGTGACCGCCACGAAGAACACGACCCGCGTGGCGGGCGCCAACCCGGTCGCCGACGCCGCCGGCGTCGCCCTGGCCGTCTACCCCTCCTCCGCGCCGGGGACCCACCCAGGGTCCGTCGTCATCGCGCCAACCGACGATTGGCAGGCCGCCCTCGCGGCGTCCGTGCTGATGGCGCCGCCGATCCGCGCGCCACTGCTCCTGTCCGGCAGCTCCACCCTCCCCGCGCAGACCTCCGCCGCGCTCAAGGTGCTCGCCCCGCCCGGATCAGGCGTGGTCGGCGGCGCGCAGGTGATCCGGGTGGGCGACGTGCCCAAGCCGGGGGGATACCGCACCACGGCGATCACGGGCGCTGATCCCTTCCAGCTCTCCGCGGCGATCGACCGCTTCTACAACGCCGCGCACGGCGCGAGCGCCGCCACCAGCGTCGTGATCGCACCGGGAAACAACGCGGCGTACGCGATGCCGGCCGCCGGTTGGGCCGCCGAGAGCGGCGACCCAATCCTGTATGTCAACGGCTCCACCATCCCGGCGCCGACCGCACAGGCGCTGCTCGCCCATCAGAAGCCACACATATACGTGCTCGCGCCGTCCAGCGTGATCCCCAACAGCGTCTTCACGCAGCTGAAGAAGTACGGGACGGTGAAGCGGATCAACGCTTCTGATCCGATCACGAACTCGGTGACGTTCGCGGAGTACCGCGATCCGCCCTGCCCGTACGGACAGCCATGCGCGCACGTGCCCGGCAGCTTCGGCTGGGCGATGCGCAGCCCGGGCCACGGATACGTGCTGATCAACGTCAACCGGCCGCTCGACGCCGCCGCCGCGGCGCCGCTGTCGGCGAGCGGGAGCTACGGGCCCCAGTTGCTGATCGATAATCCGTCTACGCTCCCGACTCCCGTGCTGAACTACTTCCTCAACTACGCCACCCCCGGCTACACCCAGGAGGGCCCGACCGCCGCCGTCTACAACCACGGGTGGATGATCGGCGACCAGACCGCGATCTCGGTCGCGGTCCAGGCCCAGGTCGACAGCCTGCTCGAGGCGGTGCCGCAGAAGTGAGTCAGGCGGAGAATCCTGATCGCTTGCGCGAGGACCACGAGGTCACCGTCGAGGACGTTCGCCAGCTGATGGGCGCGTCGACGCCCCACTTCGCGCTTCAGCTCCGGGCCCGGATCCGAGCGCTGATCCGGGGACTTCCGCCCGACCATCCCGCCAGGATCGAAGGGGAACGCGAGATCGCTCGGCTCGACCAGCTCGCTTTCGCCGGCGAGATCCGCGGCCACCCCGGGGAACCCGGGCTCCCGCCGCTGCCGAGCGTGGACGGCGCGGCCGTCGAACGCCATTGAACGACCGCGTCGTCTCAGTCATCGGTCTCGGTCGCGTCGGCCTCCCGCTCGCGCTGTCCTTCGCCGACCGCGGCCTGCCCGTGCTCGGCGTCGACAACGATCAGTCGGTGCTCGAGTCGATCCGGGCGGGCCGGATGCCGTTCCAGGAATCCGGGGCCCAGGACCTCCTCGATCGGGTCTCGCGCACGGGGCGATTTGAGCTGACCGATCGTGCGGCCGACGCCGCCCGCGCGGACGACATCGTGATCACGATCGGAACTCCGTCGTTCTCGCACGTCGAGAGCGACCTGCGACAGGTTCGTGCCGCGCTGGACGACCTGCTCCCCCTGCTGCGAGGAGGGCACGCCCTGATCCTTCGCTCGACGATCGCCCCGGGGACGACCGAGTTCGTCGCCGGCTACCTCCAGAAACGTCGCGGCTTCAAGATCGGGCAGGACGTATTCGTCGCCCACGCTCCCGAGCGGATCGCGGCGGGACGGTTTTTCACCGAGATCTCGACGCTCCCGTGCATCATCGGCGGCGTCGGGGAGGCGTCCACCGATCGAGCGGCATCTCTGTTCGAGGTGTTCGGCGCCCCGATCGTGAAGACCACGCCGGTGCAGGCCGAGCTCGCGAAGATCTGGACGAACATCCTCCGTTACACGACGTTCGCGCTTCCCAATCTGCTGATGATGGACTGCGACCGCTACGGGGCCAACGTATTCGAGGTGATCGACCTGATCAACCGCGACTACCCCCGGGGCGGCATGGCGATGCCCGGGCTCACCGGCGGCACGTGTCTGCGCAAGGACTTCGCCTTCTCCGAGGAGCGCTCCAACGCGCCGGGCATGCTGCTCGCGGTCTCGCGAGTCAACGAAGCGGTGCCGCTGTTCCTCGTCGAGGGCGTCCAGCGCCGGCTGGGAACGATCGGCTCGCGGAAGGTCGCCGTCCTGGGCCTGACGTTCAAGCGCAGCACCGACGACGAACGCGACTCGCTCTCGCACAAGCTGATCCGGCTGCTCGAGCGCGAGCTCGCAGACGTCGCCGTGTGCGACCCGCACGCCCCCACACCCACCCAGTCGCTCGCCGACGCCGTCCAGGACGCCGACGTCGTGATCGTCGCTACCAACCACCCCGAGTTCGAGGGCCTCGGCTGCCTGCGCGAGATCCTCTCGCGGGCGTCCGAGCAGTGCCTGCTCGTGGACCCGTGGAACGCGCTCGAGACCGGCCAGGTGTTCGTGTACGCCACCGAGGCGGCGGCGCTCCTGGGCGCCCCACGAGCCTCGGGGGACCTGCACCAGATCACATGAGCCGCGTGCTGGTGACGGGCGGGGCGGGGACGATCGGCCGCGCCGTGGTGCGTCACCTGCTCGGAGAGGATGCCTGGGCCGTTCGGGTGGCCGATCACCGCGCGGCGCCCGAGTGGATGGTCGAGGCTGCCGAGCTCCACCAGGGAGACCTGCGCGATCCGGACGTGGCGCGTAAGGCCACCCGGGATTGCTCGCATGTCATCCACCTCGCGGCGATCGTCGGCGGCATCGCGAACTTCCACAAGCTCCCCTACACCCTCACCGCGGTAAACAGCGCGCTGACGGGCCAGATCGTCAGCGCCGCCATCCAGCAGGACGTCGTGCGACTCGTATACGTCTCCTCGTCGATGGTGTTCGAGCGGGCTACCCAGTTCCCGACCACTGAGGGCCACCTCAGGGACTGTCCGATGCCCCGGTCGGCCTACGGCTTCTCGAAGCTCGCCGGCGAGGTATACACACGCGCGGCCCACGACCAGCACGGTCTGCGCTACACGATCTGCCGCCCGTTCAACGCCTACGGCCCCGGGGAGCTTCCCGACCCCCAAGAGCCGGGGATCGCCCACGCCGTCCCGGACCTGATCGCCAAGTCGCTCGCGATCCAACGCCCGCTTCAGATCTTCGGTGACGGCAGTCAGACGCGAACGCTGACGCACGTAGATGACGTCGCCAGCGGGATCGTCACGGCGATGGGAGCCGCCGCCGCCGAGAACGAAGACTTCAACATCTCCGCCTCGCGAGAGCTCACGGTGGCGGAGATCGCGACCCTGATCTGGCAGGCGTGCGGGAACGAGCCCGGAGCCCTCGAGTTCGAGCACCTCCCCACGTTCGAGGTCGACGTCAAGCGCCGGTGGCCGTCGGTGGAGAAGGCCCGAACAGTGCTGGGCTGGGAGGCACAGAAGGACCTGCGCGACGGACTCGCCGAGACGGTCGCCTGGCTGCGCGCACGGGCACCGGCACCGGCGGCGGGGGCACGCCGATGAGCGTCCGCCGCGCCCTGATCACAGGCATCACCGGCCAGGACGGGAGCCACCTCGCGGATTTCCTACTCGATCGGGGCTACGAGGTCCACGGCATGGTCCGGCGGTCATCGACCGAGAAGTTCGAGCGGATCGAGCACGTGCGCGATCGGCTCTTCCTCCACCACGGCGACCTGCTCGACCCCCGGTCGCTCGTCGACACGCTGCGCGCCTCCGCCCCGGATGAGATCTACAACCTCGCGGCGATGTCGTACGTGGCCGCTTCCTGGGTCCAGCCCACGCTGACCGCTGAGTTCACGGGCACCGGGGTGACCCGCCTGCTCGAGGCGATGCGCGAGGTGTGCCCCGAGGCGCGCTTCTATCAGGCCTCCTCGAGCGAGATGTTCGGCAAGGTGCGCGCCGCGCCGCAGAACGAGACCACCCCGTTCTATCCGCGCTCTCCGTACGGGGTTGCCAAGGCATACGGGCACTTCATCACGGTGAACTACCGCGAGTCCTACGGGCTGCACGCGACGAGCGGGATCCTGTTCAACCACGAGGGACCGCGCCGTGGGCTCGAGTTCGTGACCCGCAAGATCACCTGGCACGCAGCGGCGATCAGGCTCGGCCTCGACGTCAAGCTCCACCTCGGGAACCTCGACGCTGAGCGCGACTGGGGGTACGCCGGCGACTACGTGCGGGCGATGTGGCTCATGCTCCAGCAGGACGAGCCCGATGACTACGTGATCGCGACGGGGGAATCGCACTCCGTCCGCGACTGCCTCGAGCTCGCCTTCGACCACGCCGGCGTCGCGATCGGCGACAACGTCGTGGTCGACCCATCGCTGCTCCGTCCCGCCGAGGTCGAGCACCTGGTTGGCGACGCGAGCAAGGCCAAGCGGGTGCTGGGCTGGGAGCCCCAGGTCGGGTTCGACGAGCTGATCCGGATGATGGTCGACGCCGATCTCGCGCTGCTCAGGGGCGAGGTCGCGCGACGCGGCGTGCCCGCGAACTGAACCGGCTCACGCCTCCCGGGCCACGCTGAACACGCAGCTGCGCAGCTCCAGCTCCGCGAACATCTCGGCGGGGTCGATGCACCGCTCCGGCGGCACCGCGCCGGTGGCGGTCAGCGAGCCCCGCGCCAGCAGTCGCACGGTGGCGGCAACGGGCGCGGCGGTCGAGACGACTGAGCCGCCGAATTCGAAGTGCGGCCGGCTCACGGCCCTCACGGTCACCGTGTCCGCGGAGTTGGCGACGACGGTCACCATATGCACCGACACGGTGTCCGCCGACTGCGGCGCGGCCTCGCGCGCTGTCGACGCCAGCTCATCGGCCGAGGCTCCGACGAGCTCCTTGAGCCGCCCCAGCAGCGCCGGAGTCAGCGACAGCCGGAAGCTCGCGGCGTTGCAACCGAAGCTCTCGCCGAACGTCGCCAGCTCCGAGTGGAGGGTGTAGATCGTCTCCCCCTCTCCGATCGGCGGCCCGTAGTCCACGACTCCACCCGCGGCGAGGGGTTCGATCTCGCTCGCCGCCCCGTCGCGGAGCACGACCGGCGCCATCGTCAGCTCATCCAGGAGCGTCTGGATCGCGTACGGGGGACGCAGCCTCCCGTCGTCCGGCGCGCCGAAGTCACGGCCCGCCGCGAAAACATCGATCACGTCGATCCCGCCTTCAACCTCGGCCACGCCTCGAGCCGCCATCAGGTTCGTCTTCCCCGGGCTCGACCCGATCCCCAGCACCGCGAGGAGGCCTTCGCGCTCGAATTCCGGTCCCAGCTCCAGCTGCCGCCCGGTGACCCAGTACAGGCCGCCGAGGTCGAGGTACGTACACCCGGCCTTCAGGCAGGCGCGCATCGCCTCGAGGTTGATCCGGTAGGACGCCGTGTTGACGAGAACGTCGACGCCGGCGAGTGCCGCGGCCAGCTCGTCGACGGCCCGCGCGTCGGCGGACCCGGCCGTGGCCCTGCCACCGCCGAAGGCATCGGCAACCGCCTGTGCCCGTGCCCCGTCGAGGTCGAGCAGCGCCATCCGGCTCACCTCGTTGGACGCCGCGAGGTCGCGGACGATCGCCGGCGCGATCGTTCCAGCCGCGCCGAGAACGGCGACTGCAATCTCCTTCTCATCCATCCCTGCCACCGTAACCGCGCGCTATTTGGACGTTTCGTATAACCCGGTGAGGGTTTGTGATGCATAGTCGGGTTGCAGCGGGCCAACCCGACGCATACCGTTCGCCCGGAGGTGGAGAGCTCGACGACGACTCAACCCACGGGTGCGATTGACACCAGCGCGCCTGGTGCCAAGGGTCTGAAGGCCGACGCGCTCGGCTACATCTCCAACCTCGTCATCGCCATCGCGTCGACGGCTCCGGCGTACAGCCTCGCGGCAACTCTCGGCTTCATCGTCGCCGTCACCGGCGTCGGGACGCACTCGCCCGCGGTCCTGATCGTCTCGTTCATCCCGATTTTGTTCGTCTCCGTCGGCTACCGGTTCCTCAACCTCGCCGACCCGGACGCCGGGACGACGTTCGCGTGGACGACGCGGGCGTTCGGTCCCCAAATCGGATGGGTCAACGGCTGGGCGATCTTCCTCGCCGACGTCATCGTGATGGCCTCGCTGGCCGCGATCGCCAGCGAGTACACCTTCCTCCTGTTCCGCTCGGGTGGCGCGCCGAACAACTTCTGGCTGATCGTCGGCTCGGTCGTGTGGATCGCGGTGATGACGTGGATCTGCTGGCGCGGAATCGAGCTCTCCGCCCGCATACAGACGATCCTGCTCAGCTTCGAGATCGTCACGCTCGCCCTGTTCACGGTCGTCGCTCTGATCAAGGTCTACGCCGACACACCGGCTAACTCGATTCACGTGACGGCGTCCTGGTTCAACCCGTTCGACCTGAGCTTTAGCGCGCTGATCCCCGCAGTGCTGCTGGGCATCTTCATCTACTGGGGGTGGGACTCGGGGGTCGCGGTCAACGAGGAGTCGCGCGACCGCCACCGCGGGCCGGGCAAGGCCGCGGTCATCTCGACCCTGATCCTGCTGCTGATCTACGTCCTGGTCACCGTCGCCGCGCAGGCGTACCACGGCACGGCCTTCCTGTCCAATCCCAACAATCAGAACGACGTCCTGAACGCGCTGGGCAAGGCGGTGTTCGGCTCCCCGCTCGACAAGCTGCTCATCATCGCGGTCCTGACATCCGCCTCGGCGTCTACGCAGACGACGATCCTCCCCACCGCCCGGACGACGCTGTCGATGGCGAAGTGGGACTCGATCCCGGCCGCCTTCGGGCGTGTCCACCCGCGCTACCTGACCCCAAACTTCTCGACGATCCTGATGGGCGTCCTGTCGATCCTGTGGACGGTGGCGCTGCTCGCCTTCAACCCCAACCAGGACGTCCTCGGCGACACGATCTCGGCGCTCGGCTTCTCCGTCTGCTTCTACTACGGGTTCACCGGACTGGCCTGCGCCGTGTACTTCCGCCGCGACCTGTTCAAGAGCGCCCGCAACTTCTTCCTCGCCGGCCTGATCCCGGTTGTCGGCGGGATCATGATGGGCTACGTCGGGATCAGGGCCTACCAGTACTACAACACCTCCGGCAACAATTACTCCCACCCGATCGCGGGGATCCAGACGCCGATCTTCGTCGGCGTCGGCGGCCTGGTCCTCGGCGTGATCCTGATGTTCGCGTCCTGGCCGTTCTTCCCGCAGTTCTTTGCGCGCAAGTGGTTCGAGGCCGCGAACCCCGCCGTGCTGGAGGAGGACGCCACGCACCACGTCGTGCCGACGGCCGGCGAGCCGGACGACCCGTTCAATACGTAGCTAGCGTCGGGCGTCGTTTGCTCGGTGGCGGTCGACTCTCGGCCCGCGGGCGCTGCGCGCCCGCAGCCTTGCTTGGCGCTCGGCTCGGTAAAAGGCGCAGGGAAGGAGGGTGGGTGAGGGTTGTTGCGGGTCGCCGGAGCCGTGATTTGGCCTGCTCCTCCGACCAAACCCGCCACTTTGTGCCGAGAGTGTCACGGGGAACCTGCATAACACGACAACACCGGCGCCAGGTCCGAGCCCTGTCGTATTACGCATGCTCTTCATGCATGCATGCTCGACAGGCCTCGCCATTCCAGCCGAGATTGTCGTGCTATGCAGGTTTTTTTTGCGATGGCGGCCGCTCCCCTACCCCTCCCCAGCGCCGTTTACCGAGCCGCCCGCCAATCGGGGCGGACCAAGAGTCGACAGCCACCGAGCCGGCCCGCCGGGGCCCCCGCCCCTACACCCCCGCCAGCTCCGCCACCCGATCCCGATGCCAGCGAGCGTCCCCGAACGCGTGGGCGTTGGCGGTGGCGCGCTTGAGGAAGAAGTGCAGGTCGTGCTCCCAGGTGAACCCGATGCCGCCGTGGACCTGGAGCGCCGAGGCGCACACGCGGAAGCCGGCGTCGCTCGCGTAGGCCTTGGCCATCGAGGCGGCGCGGGGAGCCGTCTCGGGCTCGTGGTCGAGCGCCCAGGCCGCCCAATAGGTCAGCGACCGCGCTCCCTCGACCTCGAGCAGCATCTGCGCGCAGCGGTGCGAGATGGCCTGGTAGGAGCCGATCGCCCGGTCGAACTGCTTGCGGTCCTTGGCGTACTCGACCGCCATCTCCATCGTTCGCTGCGCGACGCCGACGTTCTCGGCCGCGAGCGCCGTGATGATCGTTGCGTAGGCGTGGGCGACCCGCTCCGCGTCCCCGTCGGGCAGCCGAGACGCCGGCGCGCCCGACAGCGAAACCCGGAACAGCTTGCGCGTCGGATCGAGTCCCGGCTCGGCGACGACCGACACGCCGTCGGCCCCGCCCTCCACCAGGTAATGGCCGCCATCGGCCGCGGTGACGATCAGCAAGTCGGCCGACGCCGCATCCGGTACCGCGATCTTGGTCGCGGTCAGCTCGCCGGCGCTCGCCTCGACCTCCGAATGGTCGGGCGCCCAGCCCGCCTGCTCGTCCCAGACCGCCAGCGTTCCGCGGACCTCCCCCCTCGCCAGCGGCCCCAGCCACCGCTCCTGCTGCTCAGAGCTCCCCGCCGCGGCGAGCAGCAGCGCGGCGGAGATATCCGAGTGCAGCGGGCTCGGCGCGAGCGCATAGCCCATCTCCTCGGCGATCACCACGAGCTCGACGGCGCCCAGCCCGAGCCCATCGTGGTCCTCGGAGACGAGAACGCCGGGCCACCCGAGCTCCGCGAGCTCTCGCCACTGCTCGTCGGTGAACCCGCGCTCGTCCTCGGCGAGGGCGCGCATCACCTCCGAGTTGTAACGCGCGGCCAGAAAGTCCCTGGCGGTCCGCTTGATCGCCTGCTGGTCGTCGGTGAATTCGAAGTTCATCGCAGCCGCGGCAGGCCGAGCACGCGCTCGGCGACGATGTTCTTGAGGATCTCGGTCGTGCCGCCCTCGATCGAGTTGGCGCGAGCCCGGAGGAACCGGTACGTCCACAGGTCTGAGTCGAGCATCGCCCGCGGCCCCTCAATCTCCATCGCGAGCTCGGTCAGCGCCTGGTTGATCTCCGACCAGTGCCACTTCCCGAGCGAGCCCTCGGGCCCGGGCACGCCGGTGCGCATCGTCGCGCTGAGGCCGCGGTAGGCGTTCAGACGCAGGACCTCGGCCTCGATCAGCAACTGCGCCAGCCGCTGCCGGATGACCGGATCCTCGCTCGCGGACTGCCCATCCCGACCGCGGGACGAACGGGCCTTCTCGAGGAGCTCGCGGAGTGCGATCTGGACGCCCACCTGGAGGCCGAACGCCAGCGTGGCCCGCTCGTGCATGAGCGTGGTGATCGCCACCGCCCAGCCGTTGCCGGCGCCGCCGACGATGTTCTCATCGGGGATCCGCGCCCCCTCGATGAACAGCTCGTTGAACTCGGACTCGCCGGTGATCTGACGCAGCGGCCGCACCTGCACGCCGTCCTGCTCCATGTCCATCAGGAAGTACGTGAGGCCCTTGTGCTTGGGCGCGTCCGGGTCGGTCCGCGCCACGAGCATGCACCACTTCGCGTGGTGCGCGAACGTCGTCCAGACCTTCTGCCCGGTGACGACCCACTCGTCGCCATCGCGAACCGCGCGCGTCTTCAGCGACGCGAGATCGGACCCGGACTCCGGCTCGGAAAAGCCCTGGCACCAGATCTCCTCTCCCGACAGGATCGGAGGTAGGTAACGCCGGCGCTGCTCCTCGGTTCCGTGCGCGATCACCGTGGGGCCGCCCATCGCGATTCCGAGCACGTTGGCCACCGCCGGCGCCTGCGCGCGAGCCATCTCCTCGTTGAAGATCGCCTGCTCGATCAGCGTGGCGCCACGGCCGCCGTACTCCTCTGGCCACGACAGACCCGCCCAGCCCGCCTCGTTCAGCTGGCGCTGCCAGTCGCGGCGGAACTCGAACGCCGCCTCGTCGCCGCTCGGCTCCGGACCCGGATTGTTCGACTCAAGCCAGCTCCTGACCTCGTCTCGGAACGCTTCCTCAGCCGGTGACAGGGTCAGATCCATGGACGCGGGATCGTATCCGTCTTCCGACCCGCGCTGTAGCCTCGAAATCAGACCAATGGCTCAAACCGATCCGACAATCGCCAACCAAAGCCCGGACAGCGCGCTGCCCGGTCCGTACCCCGTCGGGTCCTACGCCGCGCAGCTCAAACGCCGGCTGCAGGAGTTCGCGCGGGTTCAGCTGGTCG
Organism: uncultured Solirubrobacterales bacterium; assembly: GCA_963810015.1. Lineage (GTDB taxonomy): Bacteria > Actinomycetota > Thermoleophilia > Solirubrobacterales > Solirubrobacteraceae > Palsa-465. The sequence goes on along the minus strand of CAWEMC010000012.1, from coordinate 375,185 downwards.
GCGAGGTGTGGGGCTTCGGGCGGTCTCGCGCGCGCGTCTACTTCGAGTTGCGGGACTCCCACGGGGCGCTTCCATGCTCGATGTGGCTGAACGATTTCGAGGCCCTCAGGCTCACGCTGAACGACGGGATGCGGATCGTCGTGGGCGGCGGCTGCGACTACTACCCCGGCAGCGCCCAATCGTCTCCCTCATTCACCTTCGCCGTCTCGGAGCTGCGGATCGAGGGCGAGGGCGACCTCCTCCTCCAGCTCGAGCGCCTCAGGAAACGCCTCGCCGCCGACGGCCTGTTCGAGCCACAGAAGCGGCTCGAGCGCCCACTGCTCCCCCGCACGATCGGGGTGGTCACCGGCGAGCGCGGCAAGGCGCGCGACGACGTCCTCGCGGGGCTGCGCCGGCGCGGCTGGGGCGGACGGCTCGTGTGGGCGTTCGCGCCCGTCCAGGACCGGCACGCTGCCCCACGGATCGCGGCCGCGCTGCGCGAGCTCGCCGCGATCGAGGAGGTCGAGGTCGTGATCGTCGCGCGCGGCGGCGGCTCGCTCGCCGACCTCTTCGCGTTTTGCGACGAGGCGCTCTGCCGCACCGTCGCGCTGCTCCGGGTGCCGGTGATCGCGTCCGTCGGCCACCACACCGACCGCACGCTGATCGACGAGGTGGCCGCAGTGTCGTGCTCGACCCCGACACACGCGGCCGAGGCAGCGGTGCCGGTCGACTGCCGCGCCGCTCGCGCCGAGGTGACCGCCTACGCGCGCCGCCTGCACCGCCACGGCCGTCGCGCGATCCTCGATCGGGCGCGGACGCTCGGCCATCTCTCGCGTTCCCCGGCGGAGCACGTCGAGCGCCACCGCCGGCGCCTGCACCAGCTCCTGCGCGAGCTTCGCGCCACCGCCAAGCGCTCACACGCCAAGGGGCTCGAGCTCGCCGGCGTCCACATGCTCGTGCTCGGCCGGAGCGCCGAGCGCGCCCGCAGCTCCGAGACGGTGCGGCGCGGCCGCGAGCTCGAGCGCCTGGCGCTGGCGCTCGCCGCCCACGATCCGGAGCGCACCCTGGCACGGGGTTACGCCCTCGCCACCGACCGCGCCGGCGAGCCGCTCGGCTCGGCCGCCACCGCCCGAGCGGCAGGAGATATCAGGCTCCGCTTCCACGACGGAGAACTGGAGGCCAGCGTCAAGTGACAGAGCGCACCTATGAGACCGCCGTCGCGCGGATCGAGGAGATCATCCGGCGGCTAGACTCGGGCGACGCCGGGCTGCGGGAGACGCTTGAGCTGGTCAAGGAGGGACGCGACCTCGTGGAGTACTGCGCCATCGAACTCGAGGCAGTGAGCAAGGGACTCGAGGAGCTGCGCCTCGAGGAGCTCGTCGCCCGGCTCGAAGCCGGAGCCCGCGACCAGTGACCACGTTCGACCTGCTCGCCGACCTCTCGCTCGAGGTCGACGGCTACGCGCTCGAGGGCTTGCGCGCCGAGGTCTCGAGCGGCTTCGAGCGCCTCTCGACCGTCGTCCACCTCCAGGGTGGCGGGCTGGACGGGGTCGGCGAGGACGTCGTCTACGACGCCGAGGACCACGTCGCCCTCCAACAGGCCGGCCCGGTGCAGCCACTGGCAGGCCGCTACGCCCTTGGCGAGTTCTGCGAACTGATCGACTCGCTCGACCTGTTTCCGGTCGAGCCCAAGCGAGGCGAGGTCTCGCGCCTCTATCGCCGCTGGACGTTCCACAGCGCCGCGCTCGACCTCGCCCTCCAGCAGGCGGGCGCGTCGCTCCACGAGCAGCTCCGAAGGGAGTCACAGCCGGTGACCTTCGTCGTGTCGCTGCGGCTCGGCGAGCCGCCGACGCTGGAGCCGATCGAGCGGCGCCTGGCCAACTACCCCACGCTCCGTTTCAAGCTCGACCCCACCAGCTCGTGGACGCCGGAGCTGATCGAGCAGCTGGTCGCCACGGGCGCCGTGGACTCTGTGGACTTCAAGAGCCTCTACAAGGGGACGATCGTCGACCAGCCGCCGGATCCGGTCCTATACCGGCGCGTGGTCGAGGCGTTCCCGGACGCCTGGATCGAGGACCCCGACGTGGTCACGCCCGAGACCGCCGCGGCGCTCGCCGACGACCACGACCGGATCAGCTGGGACGCGCCGATCCACTCGATCGAAGACATCGAGTCGCTGCCGTTCCCCCCGAAGATGGTCAACATCAAGCCGTCGCGGATCGGCGGCCTCGCGAAGCTGTGCGCCACCTATGACTACTGCGCCGCGCGCGGCATCAGGGCCTACGGCGGCGGCCAGTTCGAGCTCGGGCCGGGACGCGGCCAGGCGCAGTACCTGGCGTCGCTGTTCCACGCCGACACCCCCAACGATCTGGCCCCGAGTGGGTTCAACCAGAACGACCCGCCACCGGGCCTGCCGAGTAGCCCGCTTCCGGCCGCGCCCTCTCCGACCGGCTTCCGCTGGGACGGCGCCTGATGGGCGAGCTCGATGGCACCGTCGCGCTCGTGACCGGCGCCTCGAGCGGGATCGGCGAGGCGACGGCGCTCGCGCTCGCCGAGCGCGGCGCCACGGTCGCGATCGCCGCCCGGCGCAAGGACCGCCTCGACGCGCTCGCGACGACGATCCGCGACGGCGGCGGCCAGGCGCTCGTGCTGGAGGCCGACATCACCTCCCAGCCCGAGGCCGAACGGACCGTCGAGACGACGGCGTCCGAGCTCGGCCGCCTCGACATCCTCGTAAACAACGCCGGCATGATGCTCCTCGGTCCGATCGAGAACGCGCCGCTGCAGGAGTGGGACCAGATGGTCGACATCAACGTGCGCGGCCTCCTCTACTGCGCGCACGCCGCCGTCCCACATCTGCTGCGCGCGGCCGAGGACGGTCCCCGCCAGGTGTCCGACATGGTCAACGTCAGCTCGGTCGCCGGCCGGGCGCCGCGGCGCGGGAGCGGCGTGTACAACCTGACCAAGCACGGCGTCGGTGCGTTCAGCGAGTCGCTACGTCAGGAGCTGACCACACGCCACGTGCGCATCTCACTGGTCGAGCCGGGCGCGGTCGCTACCGAGCTCGTCAGCCACAACCGCCCAGAGATCCAGGAGCAGAGTCGGGAGCGGTTCCGGCACATGGAGCGGATGCGGCCGGCCGATATCGCCGACGCGATCCGCTACATCGTCACCCGCCCGCGCCACATGGCGATCAACGAGATGCTGATCAGGCCGACCGAGCAGGAGTTGTAGTTCGGGGGCGCGCACGCGCGCACGGGCTCGCCGCGCGCGCGGCGTCCGGCCGCGCCTTCTTGCGCGGCGCCCGTGTCGTCCTGCTGCCGGCGCCGCATGCGGCGCCGGGGCCGCGGCGCATGCGCCGCGGCCACACACTCTTAGATCCGCTGAAGGACCGTTCCGGTCCCGAGGCCCCCACCGCAGCACATCGTGACCAGCCCGACCTCCTTGTCGGAGCGTTCGAGCTCGTGCAGCAGCGTTGTGATCAGCCGGGCGCCGGTCGACCCGAGCGGGTGGCCGAGCGCCATCGCGCCGCCGTTGACGTTGACGCGATCCATGTCGGGCCCGAGCTCGCGCCGCCAGGCGGCGATGACGGGCGCGAAGGCCTCGTTGATCTCGATCAGGTCGATGTCGTCGATGGTCATGATGTTGCGCTCGAGCAGCTTCTGCGTCGCCGGGATCGGCCCGGTCAGCATGATCACCGGGTCGACGCCGACGGTCGTCTGATCGACGATGCGGGCGCGGGCCTTGACGCCGAGGGCGTCGGCCTTCTCGCGCGACATCAACAGGACGGCGGCGGCGCCGTCGGAGACCTGCGAGCTGTTGCCCGCGGTGATCTTGCCATCGGGCTTGAACGCCGGCTTGAGCTGGGAGAGGGCTTCGATCGTCGTGTCGGGACGGATCCCCTGGTCGGAGACGTACGTCGAGCCGTTGACCTTGAACGGGATCGTCTCGCGCTCGAACCGGCCCTCTTCGGTGGCGCGGTGGGCGAGCTGGTGGGAGCGGAGCGCGAGCTCGTCGAGCTCGGAGCGCGGGATCTCCCACTTGTCGGCGATCATCTCGGCGGAGAGACCCTGCGGGATCAGGTTGTAGCGCTCGAGCAGCTCAGGCGGCCACGGGCTTCCGACCTGATCGACCCAGTTGAAGCCGACGCCCATCGGGATGTGGCCCATGTGCTCGACGCCGGACCCGATCGCCACGTCGTGGACGCCGGCGGCGATCAGCGCCGCCGCGAAGTTCACCGCCTGCTGGGCCGACCCACACTGGCGATCGACGGTCGTGGCCGGCGTCTCGACGGGGAGCCCCGCCTGCAGCCACGCGTTGCGCCCGACGTTGAACATTTGCTCGCCGTACTGCTGCACGCAGCCGGTGATGACGTCCTCGACTTCCTCCGCCGGGATCCCCGAGCGCTCGATCACCTCGGAGTAGCAGCGACCCAGGAGCTCGTTCGGATGGGTGTCCTTGTAGTAACCCTTCTCCTTGTGCCCGCGCCCGATCGGGGTGCGCACCGCCTCCACGATTACGACTTCGCGACCTACCGACATTCGCTACTCCTTGATTGCTGACGTGAAAGTCCCAGAAGCTGTCACGCTGCCGCTCCAGTGAACGGTCACGTACTGTACCCGGCCGTCGCCAAATGAAAGGAAACCAGGAACAGCCGTGCAGGAACGCCTAGGAATCGCCGGGTCCGGGACGATCGCGTGCGGTCTGGCCGTCGCCGCGGCGCGCCACGGCGACGTGCTGCTCTGGGCTCGCTCGGAGCGATCCGCGGACCGCGCGCGAGGTTCGATCGCCAAGCTCTGCGCCAGGGCGGAACGGCCGACGGACGAGGAGCGCGTTCACATCGTCATGGACATCGACGACCTGGGGGACGCCTCGTTCCTGGTCGAGGCGGTCCTCGAGCACCATGGCAGCAAGGCCGAGGTGCTGGCGGACCTCGGCGACCTCGCCCGCCACGCCGGCGCCGCCGCCGTGCTGGCCACGACGACGTCGTCGCTTTCGATCGCCGAGCTCGCCCAGGCGAGCGGCCATCCCGAGCGGTTCGTCGGGCTGCACGTCTTCAACCCCGTCCCGCGGATGGAGCTGGTCGAGCTGGCCTTCCCGGTGCAGGCGAGCGCCGAGACCCGCGACCGGGCGCGCGCTCTCTGCGCCGAGCTCGGCAAGACGGCGGTCGAGGTGCCCGACATACCCGGCTTCGTCGTCAACCGGCTGCTGTTCCCGTACCTGTTCAGCGCCGTGGACCTGATGACCGAAACCGGGATGGACCCCGCCGATGTCGATCGGTGCATGACGCTCGGCGCCGGCGTGCCGATGGGGCCGATCGCGCTGCTCGACTTCGTCGGGCTCGACGTCTCGCAGGCGATCGGGGAAGCGATCGGCGCGAAGGTGCCCGCCCGGGTGGCCGAACTCGTCGCCGACGGATCGCTCGGACGGAAGGCCGGAAAAGGCTTCTACACCTACGAATAACTCTTTAGGGGTCGTTGAGGTGCGGGTCCGAAACTTCACATCGCGACGTACCTCATAGCAGCACCTCCTCCCCAGAAGCACGGAGCCGGCCCGTCCCCAGCGGGCCGGCTCTATTTTTGCCTCGAGTTGCGGGCGGCCCGTCTGAATAAATGAAGCCGGCCCGGGTGGGGCCGGCTTCTCTCTCCTCTCAACCACCGGAAGCTCGCGATCGAACGCTGTGACGGTAGTTGCGCCGGCGGGAAATGTAACGAATGTCGCGAGCGAATGCGCCGGGTGTTACGCGGCGGCCCGGCGCTGGCGGATCCGAACGGCCTCGATCCGGTTCTGCCGTACCGACTCGACCCGGATTGAGTAGCCGTTGGCCGTGACCGTGTCGCCCCGCTTGGGTAGACGGCCGAGCTCCGCGAACACGAACCCGCCGACGGAGTTGTAGGCGTCCGTGTCGACCGGAAGGTCGAGTCCGTAGTCCTCGAGGTCGGTCACGGCCACGTGGCCGCGGACGAACCAGTCTCCGTTGGCCAGGCGCCGGATCGCGCCGCCCGCGGGATCGGTTTCGTCCGAGATCTCGCCGACGACCTCTTCGATGATGTCCTCGAGGGTGACGATCCCGGCCGTGCGGCCGTACTCGTCGATCACGATCGCCAGCTCGGTCCGCTCGCGCTGGAGGTCGGCGAGCAGATCGTCGAGCGGCTTGGTCTCGGGGACGATCGGCGCGTCGCGGACCAGTCGATCGAAATGGACGTCCATGCCCTCGGCCATCATCAGCTTCACCAGCTGGTTGACGTGCACGATGCCCTTGACGCGGTCCTGGTTCTGCTCCTCGGTGACGACCAGACGAGAATGCCCCGTCGAGACGCAGCGGCGCAGCGCCGCCTCGACGGTCTCCGCGACGTCGACCGTCACCACCGCCGGGATGGGCGTCATCACCTGGCGGGCCTCCTGTTCGTGGAGGTGGAAGACGCCGGTGAGCATGTTCGCCTCGCCGATGTCGAGCTGCCCGCCGGTCTGGGACTGGGCGATGAGGCGCTTGAGGTCTTCGGGTGTGCCGCCCTCGGGCTCGGCCTCGGGGTCTGTTCCCAGCATCCTGAGGATCGAGTACGACGAGGCGTTGAGCACGATGATGAACGGGTTGAACAGCATCCGGAAGAACTGGAGCGGGCCGGCGATGCGCCGGGCGACCCCCTCGGCGTGCTGGATCGCGTAGAGCTTCGGCACGAGCTCGCCGGCGACCGTCTGCGTGACGGTGATCAGCAGGTAGGCCACGATCACCGAGATCACCACCGCCGCCGTGTGGCCGATCGTGGGCCCGAACAGAGGCTCCAACAGGTGAGCGATGGCGGGCTCGCCGAGCGCCCCGATGGCGATCGAGGACATCGTGACCCCGACCTGACACGCGGAGATGTATTCGCCGATGTGGTCGAGTTGGTTGAGCGCCAGTCGGGCCCCCCGCGCTCCCTCCTCAGTGAGCGCCTCGAGCCGCGGGCGGCTCGAGCGCACGAGCGCGTACTCCGCGATCACGAAGAACGCGTTGACCAGGACCAGGAGCCCCGTCAGGATGATGAACAGGACCTTCACTGAGGAGCGCGGGCGATCCCGCTCTCCGCCACATCCGAGCAGCCCCTCTGCCCGGCGGCGCAGCCCTCTACGCGCTCGCTACTACTTCGGGATGGGTCGTCGTCGCTCATTAACCGACGGCGCGAACGGTAGCAGTCGGGGATGCGGATCCGAGTCGGCTAGCCGAGGTCATCGACCTGCTTCGCGAGCTCGAAATCGGCGTCGGTCAGACCCCGGCGGCGTGGTTGGTCACCGATAGCCTGACCTTGTTCCAGCCATGCACGAGGATGTCGGGGTGGTGGTTGGCCGCCTCCGCGATCTCGGCGACGCGGTCGACGAACGAAATCGCGCTCGCGAAGTCCTTCAGGGTCCAGTCGCGGACGATTTCGTCGCCCTCACGCCTCCAATCGCTTCCCTCCAGGCGCGACACAATTTCCTCGTCGCTGAGCAGGTCTGCCATATCGTTCTCCTTCCAGTGTCGTGCCGATCAACATTCCAGCTGGCCCCCGCCATCAAACAACCCTGATGCGAATCGTCAGCCTCGTCCCATCCGCCACCGAGATGCTGTTCGCCCTGGGCGTCGGGCCGGACGTCATCGCGGTCACGCACGAATGCGACTTCCCGCCGGCCGTCCGAGACCTGCCGAAGGTCACCCGCGACGTCCTTCCGCCCGGCCTGACCGCCGCCCAGATCGATGCCGCGGTCAAGGAGCGGACCCTCGCCGGCCAATCGATATACGAGCTCGATACCGAGACACTCCACGATCTTCGCCCCGATCTGATCGTGACGCAAGCGTTGTGCTCGGTGTGCGCCGTGTCCTACGACGACGTGCGGGCGGTCGCCGAGGAGATCGAATCGCGCCCTCACGTGGTCGCGCTCGATCCGCACACCGTCGGCGAGGTCCTCGGCGACGCCGGGACGCTCGCGCAGGCCACCGACCACAGGGACGCCGCCGCCGCGCTGGTCCGCGACGCGTCGGCCAGGATTGACCGCGTTCGCGTCGCCGCGCGGCGCGCCCGGCGGCCCCGGGTGGCCGCGCTCGAGTGGCTCGATCCGCCGTTCGCGGCGGGCCACTGGACTCCCCAGCTGATCGAATATGCGGGCGGCGAGGACGTGCTCGGGTTCGCCGGCGAGGAGTCCGTCGAGCGCTCGTGGGAGGAGGTCGCGGCGTCGCAGCCGGACGTCGTGATCGTGATGCCGTGCGGCTTTGACGCCGAGATCGCCCACCGCGAGGCCGAGATGCACCGCGACCAGTTGAGCGCGCTCGGCGCCGGCGAGGTCGTCGCCGTCGACGCCGCCTCGTACTTCTCGCGCCCCGGCCCCCGGATCGTCGACGGCCTCGAGCTGCTCGCCCACATCCTCCATCCCGAGGTGTTCGCGGAGGGACCGGGCGAGGCGCTCACGGTGGAGCTGTAGACCAATCGCTGCAAGCCCGGTTCTCTTCGTCCACTCCTCGAGCGGACGCTACGGCGCGGATCGTCAGCTGCGGTTGATGGCCGCCGGCCTCGACCGCGATCGCTACCAGCCGATCGTCGTGCTGCCTTCGCGAGGCGAGCTTGCGGGCGACCTTGAGGCGGACGGAGTCGAGGTGCTCGTCAGGCCGCTGAGCGTGCTCCGGCGCTCGCTCGCCTCGCCCGCCGGCCTGGCATCGGTGATCTCCGCGGCCGCGCGCGACGCGGCGAGGCTCTCCTCTCTGATTCGCCGCCGCGGCGTGGTGCTCGTCCACTCCAACACGTCGGTCGTGCTCGGCGGGGCAATCGCGGCCGCACGCGCCCGGGTACCTCACGTCTGGCACGTGCGCGAGATCTACTCGCGCTTCGGTCGCGCCTGGCCCCCCTACCGCCGGGTGTTGCTCAGCGCCCGCGCCCTGCCCTGCGTCTCACGCGCGAGCGCGGCGCAGTTCGGGTCGAGCGATCGGGTCCGGGTGATTCACGACGGGATCGCGGTCGAGCGTGTCCGCGCCCCGCGGGCTGAGGCTCGGGAGCGGTTGGGGCTGGATTCCGCGGCGCCGACGATCACCGTGCTCGGCCGGATCTCGGACTGGAAGGGCCAGGACGTGCTCGTGCGCGCGCTCGCGGACCCGATGCTCCGCGAGCGCGGGGCGCTCGGCCTGATCGCGGGCGAGGTCTGGCCCGGAGCGGAGGACCGCCTGGCGCGGGTGCTCGCCCTGGCGGATTCGCTGGGCGTGCGGGATCGCGTGCGCCTACTCGGGTTCCGCGAGGACGTAGAGACGGTCTACGGCGCCAGCGACGTCGTCGCCGTGCCCTCGACCGCGCCCGACCCGCTCCCGGGTTCGGCGATCGAGGCGGCGGCCGCCGGTTGTGCCGTTGTCGCCAGTGCCGCCGGCGGGCTCCCGGAGATCATCCGCGACCGCGAGACGGGGCGGCTGATCGCGCCGGGGGACAGCGCGGCGCTGGCGCGCGTGTCCGCCGAGCTGCTCGACGACTCGTGGGAGCGGGAGCGGCTGGGGGCCGCGGCGGCGGCCGACGTGCACACCCGGTTCGCGCCGGCGCGGCTGCGGGCGGCGATCGGCGAGCTGTATGGCGAGGTGCTCGGCGGGTAGGGATCGGTGGCGCGCTTGTCGACTCTCAGCGGGGCTGAATGGCGGTCGGCTCGGTAAAAGGCGACAGGGAGGGAGGGCGGGTGAGGGTTTGTTTCGGGTCGCCGGAGCCCGCGGTTTGGGCTGCTCGCGCGCCCAAATCCGGCGACTTTGTGCCGCGAGTGTCACGGGAAACCTGCATAGCACGACAACCTCGGCGCCAGACCCGAGCCCTGTCGTACTGAGCATGCTCTTCATGCATAGCTCGACAGGCCTCGCGATTCAGGCCGAGATTGTCGTGCTAGGCAGGTTCTGAACGGATGCGCCGACTGCGCGCCTCTACCTAACCCGTGAAGCCGATGCCGTTGGGCGTGAGACCGTGGCCGCCCGCCACCGAGAGCGCGCCGATCACGCTGAGCACGGCCACCGCAAGGCAACCGAGCAGCACCACCGACTGCATCCGGCGCCGTTCGCCGAACTCGACCACGAGCCAGCCCGTGATCAGCCCCGCGATCAGGCCGCCGAGGTGGCCCCCGATCGAGATCCCGCTGAAGCTCACCGAGAACAGCAGGTTGAGCACCAGCACCGGCGCCAATCCGCTCTGCCAGATCGGGATCCCGCGGGCGTGTGCGACGACGATCAGCGCGCCGAACACGCCGAAAATCGCGCCCGAGGCGCCGACGGTGGGCGACCCAGGTTCGAACAGGAGCGCCCCGAACGAGCCCGCGAGCAGCGCGGTGAAGTAGATCAGGCCGAAGTTGAACGATCCGATCGCCGGCTCGAGCACGCGGCCGACGAAGTACAGCGAGAGCATGTTGACGGCGATGTGCAGGAGCCCGTCGTGGAGAAACCCGCTCGTGACGATCCGCCAGTACTCGTGCTGGTGAACGATCGCCGGTCCGAAAAGCACGGCGTGGTTCCAGATCGTGCCGCCACCCCCGCCACCCAGCGGCGCCCCGGACGCGGTCTCGGCGAGGAACGCGATCACGTTGATCACGATCAACGCCTGGGTCACGATCGGGGTCGACGGCGCCGACCGGATCGTCTTGACCTTCGTGCGGTCGCGGGAGCATTCGGGGCAGCGCATCCCCACCGGCGTGGGCGTCATGCAGTCCGGGCAGATCGGCCGTCCGCACGATGAGCACGAGACGCCGGTCTCGCGTGAAGGGTGTCGGTAGCAGACGGCCATGGAACTGACGCTAGCAGCGGTTTCCGCGGTAATCCGCAGGGTGGCGGCTCAGCGGCCCGGCAGTATCCGGCGCGCCTCTTCGGCGACGTCGTGAAGCGTGCGCTGGGCCAGCTCGAGCCGGTTCGAGGATTGCTGCTTGCGCGAGCGGTGGTGACGGCGCACCCGGAGCAGGACCAGCGCCGTGCCGGCGCTGGCGCCGACGACGGCGGCCGCCGCCGGGCGCACCCAGTTGCGTGGGTCGCGCATCGCCGAGAGCTCCCACGAGTCCAGCTCATCCTGAGCGAGCTCGGTCAGGTTGATGAGCGTCATCTCGAGCCGCTCCGCGAGATCGGCCGGAGGATCAACCGGGGTCAGCGCCTCGCGGAGCAACGCCTCGAAGTCGGGGGCGCCGGTGCTCACCGACTCTCGACCTCCTGGGCTCCGGCCTTTTCCGAGACAATTCCCTCGAGCTGACGGATCGCGCGGTGCAACAGCACCTTGGTGGCGCCGTCGGTTCGTCCCATGGCGCGTGCGATCTCGCGGTTATCCATTCCGAGCGCGAAGCGCATGATCAGTGCCTCACGGCGATCGTCGGGAAGCTGCTGGACGCCATCGAGGATCGACTTCAGCTCCTCGCGCCCCTCGACGAGCGACTCGGTCGTGTGCGGGGCGGAGATCATGCCCGCGTCCTCGATCGCCGACTCCGGCTTGCGGGAGCGGTCGCGGTAGAAGTTCGCGGCGAGGTTGTGCGCGATCCGGATGAGCCATGGCCGCAGCGGCCGGCCGTCGGACTCCCGAAGCGCCCGCTCGAAATGGCGGTAGGCCTGAAGGAACGTCTGCTCGGTGAGGTCCTCGGCGTCGTGGTGGTTGCCGACTCGGTAGTAGCTGTACGAGTAGACGTCGCGAAGGTGGGCGCGGTACAGCTCGGTGAAGCGAGCGTCGAGCTCCGCTTTGTTCCTGGGCAGTTCGTCGGCCACGGCATGAGGAGCCTACCCCTGCCTACGCCGCTCGGACAGGCCGGGAGCGCTCGTGGCGCTCCGGCTCGGTGACGGTCGCCGCCCACTGCTCGGGTTCGATCCGGCCTTCGACGAGCGCGGCCAGGTTCTCGAGCGCCGGCGTCTCGAGCTGGGCGTCGCGCGCGACGGTGGCGAGCAGCGGGACCGCATCCACCGCCTCGGCGGGCCGGCCCAGCGCCTGCACGATCTCGGGGCCAGGCACCCCCTGCGCGAGCAGCTCCCCCGCGCGGCGGTCGCGCGAGCTCGAGGACACCACCGTCGCGACCAGGTCACCGGTGCCGGCGAGGCCCGCGAACGTCTCCGGGCGCCCACCGCGCAGCCGCGCCAGCGCATCGACTTCGGCGAACACCTTGCCGGCGGCCGCGCCGGCCACGTTCGGACCGGCGGGCGAGGCCGCGGCGGCGGCGAGCGTGGCGACGTTCGTCGCGGCGCCGGCCAGCTCGACGCCGGTCACATCAGCGCTCGTCGAGACGTCGAGGCCGGCGGCGCCCAGTGCGTCCGCGAGCTGGCGCACGAACCCGCGGTCGAGCGACGCCACAACGACGGACGCGCGGTGCTCGAGCACCTCGCTCGCGTGAGACGGACCGCCCAGCACCGCCACGGCGCGCGCGGCGCAGCGCTCGGACGCGAATGCCGACGGCAGGCTTCCCAGCGGGGGCACAAGGCCCTTCGACATCACCACGAGCCCGGCGCGTCGCGGGATCCGCTCGCCGTGAGCGGCCATCGCCGCCGGAAGCGCGCGGGCGGGGACCGCCAGACAGACGAGGTCGACGCCGCCGAGCTCGAGCTCGCTCGCGCGCATCACGTTGACCGACTCCGGCAGCCGGACGCCGGGAAGGTAGGCGACGTTCTCACGCGTGCTCGCCAGCAGGTCGGCCTGCTCCGCGGTGCGGCATCCGATGTCGACCTCGAAGCCGGAGCGGGAGAGGGCGATCGCCAGGCTCGTTCCCCAGGTCCCCGCGCCGACGATCGCGGCGCGCCGGATCGGCGGAAGGCCGCCGAGCCACTCCCACTGGAGCATCACGCAGGGCCAGATCCGCTCGGTCACCGCCATCGCGAGCGCCGGCGAGGCGTCCTCGACGTGAGGGAAGCGGAGCGGGCGCCCCGCCCGGATCCGGACCTTGTGCGGTCGAAATCGCCAGCCTCGCCGGACTGCCTCGGTGCCGATCACGGCGACCGGGACAACCGGAGCGCCGGTCTCAAGCGCCAGCCGCCCCACGCCGCGCTTAGGCTTTCCCAGCGCGCCGGGCCGGGTTCGCGTGCCCTCCGGGAACATCAGGACGATCTCTCCGCGGCCGAGGATCGCCTTGGCCGTCTTGATCATCTCCGCGTCGCCTGCGCCGCGGTGTACAGGGAATGCACCGAGCGCGTTCAGCAGCCAGGCCTCCCAGCCCCAGACGAAGATCTCCTTCTTGGCCACGTAGTACATCGGCCTGCGCGCCATCGTCGCGATCACGAACGGATCGAGGAAGCTGCGGTGGTTGGAGGCGATGATCACCGGGCCTTCCGCGGGAATGTGCTCCCGACCGATGCGGCTCATGCGGAAGTAGATGAGGAAGAACGGTTGCAGCACCGCACGGACCAGCCAGTAAACGATCGGGTTGGCTCCGTGCTCCCGAGCACGGCGGTGCAGCACTTCGTGATCCATCGCACATAGCCGTACCCGTTCGGACGCCGCCCGTTACAGTTGCAAGTCTTGAGCCCGATCATCGACCGCACGCGGACTTTGAGGGGCGCCGTCGCAGGCGTGGTCGCGGCCACGGTATGGGCGGTCGAACAGCCGCTCGACAAGCTGGTCTTCGGCAGCCACCACGACGATGTCGAGCTGCTCGGACGAGCGGTGACGCGCGGCGACGGCTGGTATCCGGCCGGGCTCGCGCTGCACATCCAGAACGGCGCCGCGTTCGGCGCCATCTACGCGAACCTGGCGCCGCTCATCCCCTTGCCGCCGGTCACCCGCGGGCCGCTGCTCGCGCTCACAGAGAACTTCGCCCTGTGGCCGCTCACGACGATGAGCGATCGCCTCCATCCGGCCCGCAAGGACCTGCCGCAGCTGGCCGGCAACCGCCGCGCCCTGGCCCAGGCCACGTGGCGGCATCTGCTGTTCGGGATCGTCCTGGGCGAGTTGGAGCGCCGGCTGAACGCCGAACCGGAGCCGGCACCGGTTGGCCCAGAGGCGGACTACTCCAGTAACGGCCACGGCTCCCTCGAGCACGCGGCGTCCGCCCACACCTAACGGCCCCCAGCAGCGCGTGCGCGTTCTGATCACCGGCGCCTCCGGATTCGCGGGAGGGCACCTGGCGAGAGCCTGCGCTTCCGCCGGTGACGAGGTCGTCGGGGTGTCCCGTAGCGGCTCGCCCGGAGCGGAGTCGGCTACCGGCATCGCCGTAGACGTCCGCGATGCGGACGCCGTGCTCGACGCGGTCCGCTCGGTGCGACCCGAGGTGATCTACCACCTCGCGGCGCTCAGCCACGTCGGCCGGTCGTGGGAGAAGCCGTCCGAGACCGTGATCGACAACGTGGCGGGGGCGGTCAACGTACTCGAGGCGATCCGCCGCGCCTCGCCGGGGGCGAGGGTGCTGTGGGTGAGCTCATGCGAGGTCTACGGCGCCCCGGAGCGCCTGCCGGTTGAGGAATCCTCGGCGCTCCGCCCGGCGAATCCGTACGCCGTGTCCAAGTCCGCCGGCGATCTACTCGCCGGCGTGTACGCCGACGCGCACGGACTTGACATCGTGCGTGCGCGCCCGTTCAACCACGCCGGGCCGGGCCAGCTGCCGATCTTCATCGTCTCGTCCCTGGCCCGCCAGGCGGCCGAAGCCCGGCTGTCAGGCGCTCGGACGCTGCGCATCGTCACCGGCAACCCCGACACGCGTCGGGACTTCACCGACGTCCGTGACGTCGTCCGCGCCTACCGCCTGCTCGCCGCGGATGCCGATCCTGGCGTCTACAACGTGAGCTCCGGCCGCTCGATCTCCGCCGCCGAACAGGTCAGCCTCGTTCGTGAGCTGCTCGCGCCGATCGAGGTCGAGCACGTGGTCGATTCCGCGCGCGTTCGCGCGCACGAGGTCATGGACCTGCGCGGCGCCAACGACCGGATCGCCGCCGCCACCGGCTGGCGCCCGGAGATCCCGTTCCGCCAGACGATGCTCGACACGATCGACTGGTGGGAGCGCGAGCTCTCGACCGTTGCCCCTCCAGGCGCCATGCGACACTGACCTCGCCACCGCCCGCCTAGCTCAACTGGTAGAGCACTTGATTTGTAATCAAGGGGTTGGGGGTTCGAGTCCCCCGGCGGGCTTGGGAGGATAACTGGGTGCCTGCGCCGAGGGCTGCTGTGTCGGGGCGAACGTCCTATCCGCTCGAGCCCAGCGGTCACCCCACCGCGGTTGTTCTCGAGGTCCCATCTTTGGTCGGAGCAGTGGTGGCGGCGGAGAGCGAGCTGAGGACGCATGCCCGCGTCGATCCTGACGGCTGCTGCGGCTATTTGTGTGGCGTTCGTCTCAAACCTGGTGCTGCACTCAGGGGTGGACGACTTCGACGGCCACTTCGTGGCCGCTTACGGCGCCGACGCTTACTCGACCGTTTGCCCCGCGCCGACGATGGTGCTTGCGAACGCGTCGGTTCCTTCTTTGAGCTCGTCGATCGCCGCGGTCAGTAGCTCATCAGTGACTCGGGTGCCGGCTCCTCGTTCGGCGGCGATCAGCGCGGCTCGACGCAGTACCTCACGGATGAATGCTGGGGTGGCCCCGTTGGTCACGCTGATGAACGTCGCCCGGTCGCTCACGTCGAGCTCGAGTCCTTCGCCGTAGAGGTCCAGCAGCCGGCTTCGTCCCTCGCCGTCGGGCAATGGCATCCTGACCGCGAGGTCGACCCGCCCCGGACGTGAGGCGAGCGCCGGCTCGATCACATCGGGCCGGTTGGTGGTCAACACGAACACGATGTCGATGTCCTCGTTGAGTCCGTCCATCTGGTTCAGCAGCTCGAACAGGACCGACGTCGGGTGGCCGTACATCCGGTCTTCCGCTACCAGGTCCACATCCTCGAGCACGAGCATCGCGGGCGCCAGCTCTCGTGCCATGTCGCACGCCGGGCCGATCGCCCCAAGAGCATTGCCAGTTAGAAGCAACACCGTCCGGTCAGGCATCAGCGTCGAGAGGTACATCACCGTCAGCGTCTTGCCAGTTCCCGGTGGCCCGTGCAACAGCAACCCACGCTTGAGATGCCGCCCAGCAGCTCGCAGCGCCTCGGCATGATCAGCGAACGTCTTGGTGTGCCGCTCGATGCGTTCGAGCACGCCGCTCGGAAACACGATCTGTTCGCGGGTAACGCTCGGCAGCCGATGCACGTTTATCCCTAGCCCACCGAAGTCAGACGCCTCGAGCACGAGGATTCGACCGCGGTACACGTTGTGCTCCGCCATCAACCGTTCGATCTCGACGAGTAGGCGCTCGGCGGTCTCGCGCTCCACCGCCATGACCTCAATACCCAGTTCCGCGTGGCCTGGGCCGTGGTCCTCACGGCGGAGCATCAACAGCGTCCGCTGATCGCCATCAGCGATCAACCAGAGTCCCGTCGCCACGCACATGATCCGGCGCTCGCCGACATCCACGGGTTCGTACTCGACCGGCCCCGGCTCCCCCTCCGAATGCCACGGACCGTGGCGAGATCCCTTCGCGAGCTCAGCAAGTCCCATGCGATAGCCATGCATCATCGGCAAACCGATCAGCTCTGCCTCTCGGCGGTGCTCAGCCAAGAAGGCGTCGATCGCGACCTGAAAGTTCACTCGCTGGTATCCCGGAAGCGCTCGCGACACTACGGGCAGCCCGTTCAACTCTCGACCGAAGTGCGCACGGAGACGATCGCCCAGCGGATCGTCGGAATGCTCGAGAGTGAACGACTGCGCCCATCCGAAGAGATCGACCAGCGCCCGCGCAAGCTGCTGTGGACCAACTTCATCCATCAAACGCACGCTACAGGAGCTCTGAGGGCGACTTCCAATGAGTGGGTTGGGATGACCCGAGGTGAGCCAGCTTTTCGGGGTTGACGATCGAGTTGATGCTCCTGATCTGACCGCCGGCGACATCGAGCGACAGCACCGCGATCAGCCGCTGCTGCGCGTCGAGGTAGAGCGCGCCCGGGCCGCCGTTGATCTCGGCGCGACGCAACGACAGCCCGGAGACGCCGGCGCTGATGCGTGAGTTGATCAGCGTATGCGCGACACGGCCGCGCCCTCGCAGTGACCGCGCGAGCGCCGGGACCGTGCCGCCGCCGTCGTCGGTCAGCTCCACGTCGCGAAGGCGCAGCACCGCTCGCTGCTCGGGCGTGAGACTCTCGAGCAGCACCGGCATCGCCAGCGACAGCGAGTCGTCCATCTCAGCGTGCTGGACGGGATCGTCCTCGCCGTCGGTGATGATCGGCTCGGGCAGCCACTCGCCGACATAGCGCTCGCGACGGGCGCGCGCGGAGCGGAGCTCGTTGATCGCCAGCCGAGTGGTCACGGTGGCGATGAACGCGCGCGACTACGCGATCCGCTCGCCGGTATCGAGTGCCCGATGGACCCGCAGCAGCGCCTCCTGGACCACGTCCTCGGCCTCGGAGACGCTGCCCATCCGGTAGGCGATCGCGAACGAGGCCGGCCGCAGGTCGTCAAGCAGTCGCTCGCGATCGGTCATGGCGCTGCGAATCCCTCAGAACAACCGGTAGGAGCCGATGACCGTCAACGGTTGACCCTCGGGCGGCCCGGCAAGCCCCCGCTTGAGGCGTTCCTGGAGCTCCCCGTATTCGGGTAGAGAAGGGATTGGATTCTCCACACCGTCATCGGCCTGCGCGACCGCGACGAACGTCTCGCCGTCGGCGAGCCGCAACCACGCGTAGCGGATCCCCTCAGGCTGCGCTGCATCGATCGCCGCGAACAGCTTGCTCGCCGCCGCCTGAACATCGCTGATGCGGTCGGGCTTGATCTTGGCCTTCGCCATCTGCACGCTCATTGATGATCCTTCCTGTCGAGTTTGAGGTCCGATCTACACCCCAAGACAAGACAGCAGCCCCGGCTGTTACACCTCGCGCACCCGTGCCGAAAGCACCCGGCAGCTTCGTCGCCAGGCCCGTCTCGTACGAGCGCCGGACGCCCAGCGGGGCGTGGGCGTCCGGCGTGAGAGGGAGCGTGCAACTCCCCGTGTATTCAACGGCGCTCCGGCTCCATTTCTCTTGAGCCACGAAAGAACCGCGTCACCGGCGCGATGTCCTCAAACCCGAGCCGCAGGTAGATCCGCCTGCCGGCGTCGCTCGCATCAAGGCAGGCCTGGCGGGCGCCCGTCGCTCGCGCGGCATGCAGCGCCGCGGCTGTCATCGCCCGGCCGATCCCGCGACGGCGCCAGCGCGCGTCGGTGTTGACGAACATCACGGTCGCGTACGTGCCGAAAGTGCCCGAGCCGGCGGTCGCGCGCACCGAACCGTCGCCATCGACGGCAGCCAACAGCCCGATCGCTTGCGGCAGCGAACGAAGATAGTCCGCGAATGCGCGCAGCTCGGTTTCAATCCCCGGATCCGCTCTCATCGCAGCTGCCGCCGCGTCGCGGAGCGGCACGCCATCGGACGCGTCACCGGGCAGCCGGCGCACGGGCCGCAGCGCCAGATCGCGCGGCAGCGCAAGCAGAGGCACGCCCTGCAGGTCGCGGGACAGCATCGCGTCCGCCGTGGTGATCCTCCACGAATCGTGCGCGGCGATCAGGGTGACGCAGCGTCGTGCCGCGGGAAACACGGTGATCATCCCGGCCTGAACCCCTGGCAGCAGGGCTGCGAGCACGTCATACGCCCGGTCGTCGCTAACCACCAGCCGGGTCATCGGGTCACCGGCCCAGGAGAGCACGCCCTGCACGCCGGGCTCGTCGACCTCAGGTCGTCCGGGTCGCCTGACGGCGTTGCACCTCGCCCGGAAAGCCGCGATGTAGACGTCAATCGAGGCGTACTGCACTGACAGCCACAATATGGGATCGCTTCAAACGAGTCGCCACGGGCACGCGAAGGCCGAGTGGTAGGTTCACATGGCCATGCAGGTCCGTGATCTACCTGGATCGCGAGTGCCCGCGATCGTCAACGGTGCGGGCTACGCGCTTGACCCAATTGGGTACATCAAGTGGTTCTCGGACCGCTACGGCGCGATCACGGCCCCGCGGTTTCCCGGCTTCGGACTGATCGTCAGCATCGCCGACCCCGATCTGGTTCGCCAGGTGTTCGCCGGCGATGGACGCACCTTCCACGCCGGTGAGTCGAGCAAGCCGGTGCTCGAACCCACGGTCGGCAGCAGTTCGGTCCTGACGCTCGACGAGGAGCCTCACATGCGACAGCGCAAGCTGCTGCTGGAGCCGTTCCACGGCAAGAATGTCCAGCGGTGGGAGGCGACGATCCGCTCGATCACCGAGCAGGACATCGCGCGGTGGCCGTCGGGCAAGCCGTTCGCGCTTCACCAGCACACGCGCACGATCACGTTGGAGGTGATCCTGCGGGCCGTGTTCGGCGTGCGGGAGCAGGCTCGCTTCGAGCGGGGACGGACGCTCGTCAAGGAGTTCGCGAACCGCGCCCACCCGATCAGCATGTTCCCGTCCGCCCGGCGCGATCTCGGGCCGCTGAGCCCGTGGGTCCGATTCAAGCGCGCGAGGGAGGCGCTCGACGCATTCATCTACGAGGAGATCGAGCGCCGGCGCGCGCAGCCCGACCTTGCCGAACGCAACGACGTCCTGTCGCTGCTGCTGTACGCCAGCGACGAGGCCGGCGAGCCGCTGAGCCGTCAGGAGCTTAGGGACGAATTGGTAACGGTCCTCGCGGCCGGTCACGAGACCACGGCGACCGCGGTGGCGTGGGCGTTCGAGCGGCTGCTGCGCACGCCGCGGGTGCTCTACCGCCTCACGGAATCCCTGCCCGAGGGGGACGACTACCTGGACGCCACGATCAAGGAGACGCTCCGCCTCCGGCCGGTGGTCACCGATGTCGGACGGAAGCTGGTCCATGAGATCGAGCTCGGCGGCTACCGCATACCCGCCGGGTCGCTGGTGATGCCCGCGATCGCCGCGATCCACTTTCGCGAGGATCTGTATCCCGACCCCGACGAGTTTCGTCCCGAGCGCTTTCTCCAGCGCACGCCAGACGCGTACACATGGATTCCGTTCGGCGGTGGCGTGCGCCGCTGCATCGGTGCCTCGTTCGCGCAGTTCGAGATGCGCGTGATCATCCGAACGATCCTTGAGCAGGCGCGGCTGCGAGCGGCGAGCCCTCGGTCCGAGCGATCAAAGCTGCGGAACGTCACGTCAGCTCCGGCGCGCGGATGCCGCGTGGTCCTCGAGTCGTACCTCCCGGCGAGCTCCTGGTCGGCCGCGAGTGCTGGCGCGCCACAGGAACTCGCCCGGTCGGTCTAACCCCGGCGCTGATGCGTCGACAGGCGACGAGCGTGATCGGGCCGATATGCTCGGCGCGTCTTCGATGACCGGCCCAGCGGTCCCGAGTACCAGCAAGCAGACGATGCTCGGCGAGGGCGCGCGGTGGGACGCGCGCCGCGGCGAGCTGCTGGCGGTCGACATCCTGGCGGGACACGTCTACCGGGACCGGATCGACGAAGAGGGTCACCTCTACCGCGTGCGTACCTACCAGTTGCCCACAACCGTGGGAGCGGTCGCGCCGGTCCAGAACGATGAGGGCTGGCTGCTGGCCGTCGGAAACGGCTTCGCGTACCTGTCGCTCGACGGCTCAGCGCACCCGATCGCCGAGGTCGCCCCGCCGGCCAGTCGGATGAACGACGCCGCATGCGATCCGCAGGGGCGGTTCTGGGCGGGCACGCTGGCCGACGACCACCGCGTGGGAGGCGGGGCGCTGTATCGGCTCACGGGCACGGGCGAGGTCGAGCTGATGCTCGACGGTCTGACGATCTCCAACGGACTCGGCTGGAGCGTCGATGGAGAAACCATGTACCTCGTCGACAGCGGCCCCGGAGTGGTGCACGCGTTCGCCTTCGACGGCGAGCGCGGCACGATCTCCCGTGGCCGGGTGCTCGTTACGGTTGCCGACGATGTCGGGGCGCCGGACGGCATGACCGTCGATGCCGCCGGCGATCTGTGGGTGGCGATCTACGGGGGTGGACGAGTCCAGCGCTATTCGCCCGACGGTGAGCTGCGTGAGACGCTGCTCGTCCCCGCCGCCCAGAGCACGTCCTGTGCGTTCGCCGGTCGCGGCTTGAACTGGCTCTACGTCACCACCGCCACCGAGGATTGGAGCGAGGAGGAGCGTCGCGCCGATCCGACCGCCGGCCTGGTGTATCGGTTGGACACCGATGCGGTCGGGCGACCAGCCGCCCCGTTCCGCCCGGATCCCGCGTGGTGGGCTGGCGTCGTAGGTTCCTGAGATACGACTAGTCTCACCCCGGTGGCGTCCGCCTTGACGCGCGGCTGAACGATCTCGTCGCCGCCGGTCGCTTTCGCGGTGCGCTGCGCGTCGAGCGCGGCGACTCGGTGCTGATCGATGCCGCCTATGGCACCGACGGCGCGGGAACCGCTCTCGCGCCGGGCACCGCCTTTCAGATCGCCTCGATCTCCAAGTCGTTCACGGCGGCGTCGGTTCTTCTCCTGGCCGACCACGGCCGGCTGTCCGTCGACGAACCGCTGGCGAAGTTCATCGAGTCGGCGCCACGTGCCTGGTCCGGCATCGCCGTCCGCCATCTGCTGACCCATACGAGCGGCCTGGGCCACTGGCCGGATGTCGCCGGGCTCGACATGTACAGCCCCTGCCCTCGCGACCAATTGCTCGCGCGGATCCTCGCGACACCGCCGCGGTTCGCGCCCGGGACCGGGTGGCTATACAGCAGCCCCGGCTACGTGTTGCTCGCGCATGTCGTCGAGGTGACCGCTGGAGTCCCGTACTCCGCGTTTGTGACGACTCACGTGCCGGAGCCGCTCGAGCTGCGTCACACCTCGATCTCAGAGCCGTCGCGCGATCGCGACGCCGCGCGCGGCAGTGTCGCCGGCGAGCCGACCACATCGTGGGACCTCGGCTCCGTGAACGTCGGCACCGGCGATGTGTGGTCGACGACCGCGGACCTCGCGCGGTGGCCGCTCGCCATCGCCTCGGCCGAGCTCCTCAGCCGTGAAGCCCGGGACATGCTGTTCTCGTCGCAGGCGAAGATCGCCGACGAGGAGGACGGGCTCACCGACGTGGCCTACGGCTGCGGCTGGTTCACCGCCCGACTGCGGGGCCACTCCGTGATCTTGCATCCGGGCGACCAGCCGGGGTTCTCCTCGCTGGTCGCGTGGGCACCGGCGGCGGATGTGGTCATCGCCGCGCTCGCGGCGGATTAGATCGAGCTCGGCCCGCTGGTGCTGCCGACCTTCGAGCGCATGCTCTCGCCCTAGTGTCCATCGAGGCTCGCAGCGATCATCACCGCCGCCCGTTCGTGCGCTGCGTAGGTGGCGCGCAGGGCCGGGACCGCATCGTGCCCGTCGGCGCCCACCGGCGGCGGATGGGCCACCAGCTCCGCGCGGACCTCGCGGCCGAGGGGCTCTCCGCCGACCCTGTCGGCGAGGGCCGCCAGGGCCTCTGCGCGCACCCGCGCTCCCTCGACAAACGACCCGATCACGGTCTCCCGGGCCAGCGGCGCGCCGCCGAACACGCGGGCGTGCATCACCGCCGGATTGACGGCGTGCGGGCGGACGAGCGCCCGGCGCTCGCTGACAGATAACCCGGCCGCAGCCGCGAGGTGGTCGATCGCGCGCGTGACGCCCTGAGCATCGACGGGGAGGGATGCCTGCAGCTCTGGCGGCAGCCGGGACATGAGATCCGCGTGCTCCGCGGCGGCCTCGGTCAGCAAGGTCTCGACCTGGCCCTGGTGGGTTGGCTCCATCCCCTCAAGGTAGAGCCCACGTGAACACGCGCCGCCCTGATCGGCGGAGGGCCCGGTAACGGCGCTGGGGAAGGAGAGGGGAGCGGGCGCCATCGCACCCGCCCAAAACCTGCACAGCACGACAATCTCGGTCCGAACGGCGAGGCCTGCCGCGTTAACCATGAAGCGCATGGGTAATACGAAAGGGCTCGGAGCTGGCGCCGGTGTTGACGCGCTATGCAGCTTTCCCGTGACACTCTCGCAACAAAGTCGCGAGTTTGGGCAGCTGCTCATCGGATCCCCTTCGCGATAACGACCGTGAGCCGAGTCGATTGGCATCCTGTGACACCCCTTCGCTGGCGCCACGCCCCCTCGCCGCAAAGCCTGGCCCGGATATAAGGTTGACGGGTGGGGACGCCCGCCGCAGACCGGCTCGACTTGGTCGATGCTCACCACCATCTGCTCAACCTCGAGGCCGTCGACTATCCATGGATCCGGCGACGAAGCCCGCCTCTCGAGGCGCTCCTCGACAACTACTACGACATCGCCCACGACTACGACGTCGACGACTACCTCACCGAGGTCGCGGACGAGCGGCTGGTGAAGTCGGTGGGGTGCGAGTTCGGGTCGGCCGACCCGGTGGAGGAGGCGGCCTGGGTTCAGCGCCAGGCGGATGCGCATGGATTTCCGCACGCCTTCATTGCTGGCATCGACCTCGCGTCACCCGCCGTCGGCGAGGTGCTCGAGCGCTACCACGAGCTGCCGGTGGTCCGCGCGGTCAGGCAGCCCATGTACTGGGCCGAGGACCCACTGCGGCGTTTGGGCGCCAGGGCCGACTTTCTCACCGACCCTGATTGGTGGCGCGGATTTGAGCGGGTGGCCGACCAGGGACTCGTGTGGGAGCTGCTGCTCTACGACACCCAGCTTCCCGCGGCCCACCAACTGATCGAATCGTTTCCCGACACGGACATGGTGCTGGAGGCCGCGGGCTGGCCGCTGGATCTCACTCCAGACGGCTTCAAGCGGTGGCGGGAGCGGTTGCAGGCCGTGAGCGAGTTCCCGAACGTGACGCTCAAGTTCCAGGGTCTTCCGCTGCTGTTCGGTCCGTCGATCGACGAACTGGGCCCGTGGGTGCGGACCGCCGTGGGGATCTTCGGTGCCAGCCGCTGTATGTTCGCCTCAGACTTCCCGATCGACGGATTGCTGTGCGGCTTTCAGGAGCTCGTGAGCAGCCTGCTGGCAGTGTTGAGCGATCTGAGCGCCGAGGAGCAGTCCGCGTTCTTCTCCGGCTGCGCGCGACGGCAGTACGGGCTCGCGTAGCTACTGGTTCTGGGCGTGAAGGCTCGGCCAGGCTGCCCGGAGCAGCGCCAGCATCAGAACCTCAACGTGCTGTTCGTCCCGGGCCTCGATCTCCCGCAGCGCATCCTGGCCGGCTAGTGCCAGGCCAACGGGCAGGGGATCAGAACCGCTCGAGTGCATCGAACGAAACAAACAACCTCCGTCAGACAAGGTTGCGGTGACGGACTACTGCAATTGCGTGATTACGCGTGAGTGTCCGGTTAGGGATTTATTGCCCATTTGTTGCCGGCCGTATTCGCTCCTCGCGATACACGCGATCCGCAAACACACCGGCGGGGTGCTCGCGCAGGCGGCGAATCACGCGGGCAGCCGTTTCGGGCATCGCTTCGGGAGGTGGCAACGGCGAGCCGTATAGGGTCGGCAGGAGCATGGGCGCGGCGAGTGCGGCGAACGTGAGGTCGGCGGCGGTGAACCTGTCCCCCAGAAGGAAGCGACGGCCGTCGGACAGGCGAGCCGCGATGTCATCGAATTCCCGCTCGACCCGATCGAGCGCGGCGTCGGCGGCCGTCGCATCGACGCCGAGGTAGTGGCGGATCACGGCGTCGACCGCCGGCCCCGCAAACCGAAACGCGCCCCGCTCCCAGCCGGGCACGCCGGCGAGGGCCCAGGGCGTGAGGTCATTCACGACGGGCAGCGTCTCCTGGTACATCCACAGCCGCCCGTCTGGCCCGAGTTGCTCATCGAATCGAGTCTCAAGCGCCGCCGCCTGTGCGCCCAGCCCACCGTCGGGATATAGCCGGAGGTGGCTCGGGACGTACGCGTCCGCCCACCTCAAAATGTCGGTCGAATCCGCGAGCACCGTCCCTGACTCGGTGACGAGCACGGGCACGGTCCTCCCGCCGCCGGCGCGACGGGCGGCGAAAACATGAATCACCTGAAGGTGCCGCTCCTCGACGTACGGGAGCCCCGCGCGGTCCAGCGCCCAACGCGCCTTCTCGCAGAAGTGGCTGATCGGAATCGTCACCAGACGGCTGCTCACGCCGCGAGTCTTTCACACCGCGAGAGCCCGTCGGCGTCAAACCTCTCAAGATGACCGGCTGCGCCCCGTGACGACACAGTTGGCAACCGGCGCGCTCCCGGCAGGAAATGCCCGTGCGAGCGCGTTGGCTATCAGGTGCGCACGTGCTGCGTAGCCCGGCGATGTGTAGTGAATTCCGTCGGCGATGAACCAGCGGTCGCGTACGACCGAGGCCCAATCGAAGATGCGCATGTTCGGATATGTCGAGCACGCCTCCGAGAGCGCCTTATTCCAATGTTCCATGTTCGTCTCCGCGTACGGTCCCGAGGAGACCAGCGACTTGACTGTGAGCCACAGCACTGGCTCGTTCTTGATCACGGACATCATCCGCTTGATCCGGGTGCTGAGTGACACCGAGGAGCCGACGTAGACATCGGCGGTGTCGTTGGTCCCGAGCGCGATCACCCAACATCCCCGATACCCGTCGCCGGTCAGGCGGCGAGCCACCTCATAGGCGTCCGTCCCGCCCGGCAGCGTCTCAACGATCGACGTCGCGCCCGCGATCTCGAGAAACTCGCGCCGCACCCCAACCCGGGCGTACTGCGCGCCGAGTCGCAACCTCGGGTTCGGCAGATAGTCACTCGAGATCATCCCCTCCGAGGTTGAGTCGCCAAGGTGCGCCACGGCACGACATGACGTCTGGTCCGGCGTCGCCCTCGACGCGGTCGCCGTCGCCCTGGCCGCGGTCCCCGGCGAGGGAGACGGGGTGCCACGGAGTCCCAAGGCCGTCCGTGCCGCTACCCGGCGCGGAGTCGAGGAAGCTGCCGGGCGCCTCGGCTGAGCCGGCGAGGACACGACCTGGCTCGGGTCGACGGTGATCCCGGCCAGCGCCGTGGTGCTGGAGGGCGGCGCACGTACCACGACCAGGCTGACCACGGCCAGAGTCAGACCGAGCAACGCCGTGGACAGCGCCAGGCGTGCGCGCCCGGGCAACGCTCGCGGGCGCCACCGACCGGCCCGTGCGGTCGCCCACACCCGTGCGAGCGCGCCGTGGCGAATCGGTTCCTCGATGAAGCGCCACGAGATCGCCGCGAGCGCGACGCTGGCGGCCACCTGCAATGCCGCGCGCGGCAGCTCGACGCCGCGGTTCGGGTTGGGAGTCGTGAGCACGATCACGGGGGCGTGCCACAGGTAGATCCCGTACGAGCGAACGCCCAGCCATCGCAGCGGACGCCAGCCGAGCGCCACGCCGACCCGTGATGCCGGATGGGTTGCAGCAGCCACGACCAGCACTGTCGCCAGCGACAACAGAACCATGCCGCCCTGATACAGAAACGGCGAATACTGATCCGTTCGCCAGATCAGGACCGCGATCCCGACAAGCCCGACCGTCCCGGCCGCGTCGAGGAAGACGCGGGCGTGCCCCTTGACCCTTAGCGTGAGCAGTCGGCTCGGCCAGACCATCGCGAGGGCTGCTCCGAATAGGAGACCGAAAGCCCGCGTGTCGGTCCCGTCGTAGACCCGGGAAGGATCGAACGTTGGGTGGTACAGAAGGGCCATCTCGACGGCCGACGCGAGGGCCAGCACCAGCGTCACGCAGGCGAGCCGCGGCCGCACGGCGATTGGGCCTTTGCGCTCGTGGATGAAGCGAAGGCCGAGCAGCAGCAACCACGGCCACAGCAGGTAGAACTGCTCCTCGACCGCCAGCGACCAGAGGTGGTTTAGCGGCGATGGGGGGCCGAAGCGCGCGAAGTACGGCACGTGCTGGAAGATCTGCCACCAGTTGCTGACGTAGAGCGCTGCGGCGCCCACCTCGCCGGGCAGGCCGGTCATCTGGCTGCGATCCGCGATCGCGACCCACAGCGTGACGACGACGAGAACCACGAACAGCGCGGGCAGGAGTCGCCGCGCTCGACGTATCCAGAAGTTGCCGAGCCGCATCCCGCCCGACGCCACCTCCGCCAGCAGCAGGTCGGTGATCAGATAGCCGCTGAGCGTGAAGAACACCCCGACGCCCAGCAGTCCGCCCCCCGCCCACCCGAACCCCAGGTGGTAGGTGATGACGGCGAACACAGCCAGTGCCCGCAGCCCGTCCAGGCCCGGCATGTACCGCTGGCCGCGTCCGACAGGCTCAGGCATTGTTCAAGATCCCCAGCGGAACCAAGCGTCACAAAGTACTTCTGGGTCCCACTCTGTCATGCACGCGCTGCTGCATGGTCGGTCGAGCGCCGGCGTACGGCATCACCCAACCCGGGTGATTGCCGTTTGCTGATCTTGACGGACGAGGTGCGCGCGCGCCCGTCCTAGCCGAGGTTCAGGCTCGTGCGAACTGGCCGTGGAACCCGAACGGGATCTGGTGTGGGACCTCCGCGCGAGCGATTTCCTGCATCGAGCCCGCGTCGAGCACGAGCAGGAACGAGTTACCGGTGCGACCGTCGAGCACGACTGACAGCAGCACGCCCTCGTCCTCGCGCTCGGCGCCGGGAGCCGCGACGAAGACCGCCTCGCCCGGGTAGCACCCCTCCTCGGACCAGACGGTGGACGTCCTCGCGACGACGTCCGCTTTCACGATCCGATCGAGCCAGCCGCCCGCGAAGCCGATGGCCCACGCGTAGCGATAGGTCCGTTCATTGCAGCGTCCATAGTTGATGCGCGGCAGCTCCATCGGCTCCTCGGCGAGCCGCTCGCTCGTGACAGTGCCCGCCCCGGGAGCGATTCGGAAGCGCTCCAAGTGTGCCGGCGCGATCGGCTTGCCCGCGCGCAACCGGTCGAGGTAGAGGTCCTCGACGATTTGCGCGTCAGGTCCGGTGATGATGTCGACGACCACCTCGCCGTCCTCCTCGTAGGAGTTGACGTGGTGAAATCCGAACCGCGCCTCGGTCTCGAACGGGCCGACCGACTGTCCGTTCGTCCGGTCGAACAGATGAAACCGGGTGCCGAGCTCGGGCCGCCAGCGATAGTTCTCGATGTACGGGCGACCGCTGAACGCCAGACGCAGCGGATTGACGACGTACGGGAATTCCGCGAGCACGAGCCAGCGCGGTGTGAGGCCGAACGAGTGCATGTAGGCCGGCTCGCGCACCGCCTTGGTCGCGAGCATCTCGGGCTCCCTCGCGTCGGGCCTCAGCAGGAAGAACCTGTAGCTGTTGCGGGGCCCGAGCTTGGCCGCGTAGTTGAGCATGCCCTTGGTCGCGCGATCCATGTGTGGATGGGCGGTCGTGAGCATCCCTGGCACCTTGTAGGCGACGCCCGCGGCGGCCAACGTGTCGGCGTCGAACTGGACGGGAATCGGCGTCTCGGTCATTGCGATGAAGCGCTCGCCCAGCTTGGCCAGATTAACGTTCGCGTTGTCGCTGATCTTCGGCGAGAACATCGCGCTAACGCGCTGGAACAGCGAGCGACACGGATCGGTGGCGAACTCCGAGTAGGCGATCTTGCCGGTGTCGTGGGCGGCGCGCCAGGCTTTGGTGTGGAGGAAGCGGTTCGCGTATGACACGGCGCCGTCGGCGAACGAGAAGCGGTGGAGCATGGCCAGACCATCGAACCAGTGGTTCATCGAGCGACCGCCGACCTCCCACTTCGCCGGGCCCGTCCGGATCAGTGAACCCGTGAGCCACGCCGGGAGCTGGCCCTGCACGGGCAGCCCTTCGATCCGGGTCTCGTCGTTAAGCGATTCGAATCCGCGCTGCGGGGAGGCGATCGATTGGTGGGCGGCGGTAGTCATAGTTCCTCCTGAATCGTTCGGCTCGAACCATTCGGATCGTAGTGTAAGGTGCGCCGCGTGTCAAACATCCGTCTCACCGACACCTCGTACGCCGTGCTGGGGCTGCTCGACAGCTGCGGACCGGCGACGCCCTATCAGCTCAAGCAAATCGCCCAGGACAGCATCTTCCACTTCTGGGCGATTCCGCACACGCAGCTCTACACCGAGTGCGCGCGGCTGGCGGAGGCGGGGCTGCTCGACGAGCACCGGGAGGAGACGGGCCGCCGGCGCCGCGTCTACCGCCTTTCCGCCAGCGGTCGCAAGGCGCTGGGCGAGTGGCGGGCCGACCCGCGGGCCGAGCTCTACGAGCTGCGCGACCCCGGCCTGTTGAAGCTGTTCTGCGGCTCAGCCCCCGCGGCAGTGGCCGAAGCCCAGCTCGCAAACCACCAGCGGCGGCTCAGCCGCTACAACGAGCTGCTCAGCGACGAGCTTCCCGAGGGACAGAGGCTGTCGCTCGAGGCCGGGATCGGCCACGAAAGGGAATACATTCGCTTCTGGACCCGACTGACGAGGAACGGCTGACGCGGCGCTCGTGAGTCTCGCTGCGCGCAACGGAGAGGTGTCGTACTGGTGGGCCGACATCGGCGCGCCGCCGCCGCGAGCTCCCCTGTCCGGTCCGATCTCCGCGGACGTCTGCATCGTCGGCGCCGGGTTCACCGGCCTATGGACGGCGTATCACCTCAAGCGAGCCCGACCGACGCTTGAGGTGGTCATCCTCGAGCGGGATTTCGCGGGCTTCGGCGCCTCTGGCCGCAACGGCGGCTGGTTGACCGACCGCTTCGCGGCCCCGAGCGCCGAGATCGAGGCCACGCACGGTCACGACGCAGCGTTGGCGCTCCGGGAGGCGATGGCCTCGACCGTCAACGAGGTTGTCGCGATCTGCGCGGAGGAGGGAATCGAAGCCGACATCAGGCACAGCGGCGTCCTTCAGGTCGCGCGGGGCACGGCCCAGGCCAGGCGGCTCCACGCGGAATGGGTCGAGGAGCAGCGATGGCTGCCGGCGTCCAGGGACACGGTCGAGCTCGACCGCGACGGCACACGTCAGCGAGTGAACGTCGCCGGGGCGTCGCTGGGTCTCTGGAACCCGAATGGCGTGCGGATCCATCCGGCAAAGCTGGCCCGAGGCCTCGTGTCGGCCGTCGAACGCCACGGCGTCAAGGTCTACGACGCCACGACCGTGTTGGACGTCGGCGCCGGTTACGCGCGCACCGACCGGGGCACGGTATCCAGCCCGCTCGTGTTGAACTGCCTCGAGGGCTTCATGCGCACGCTGCACGGCCAGCGGCGCACGCGGCTCCCCCTCAACTCGGCGATGATCGTCACTGCCCCCCTGCCCCCATCGGTCTGGGATGCGGTCGGATGGAGCGGCGAAGAGCTGCTGGGGGACTTCGCCCACGCGTACATCTACGCGCAGCGCACCGCCGACGGCCGGATCGCCCTCGGCGGTCGCGGCGTTCCGTACCGATACGGCTCCCGGATCGATCGCCAGGGCCGCACACAGGCGCGGACGATCCGATCGCTCGTCCACGCTCTCCATGACCACTTCCCCCCCACGGCAAATGTCCCGATCGAGCATGCGTGGTGCGGCGTGCTCGGCGTCGCGCGCGACTGGTTTCCATCCGTCGTGCTCGATCGGGCCACCGGCCTCGGATCGGCCGGCGGCTACGTGGGGAACGGGGTCGGCACCGCCCACCTGGCCGGCCGCACGCTATGCGACCTCGTACTCGAGGCCGACACCGAGCTGACGCGGCTGCCGTGGGTTGACCACCGCGGACGCAAATGGGAACCGGAGCCGTTGCGATGGACCGGTGTGGCGCTCGTGTATTCGCTCTACCGGCTGGCCGACCGGCGCGAGCGAAGTGGCCTCGCCAGGACAAGCGCCTTCGCCCGGATGGCCGACCTGGTCGCGGGCCGCTAGCTGTCCCGCCCACGGAGGTTATGAACGCGGCTGATCGGCGGTCACCCTCCAGATGATCTCCGAACCAGTCGAGCGCTCGTGCGACGAAGGCGGTGACGATGGTCGCTTCTCCCTCCTTGGAGCAGCTCGAAGTAGGCGAGGCGGGAGCGGAAGTTGCCGCCTGTCCGGGCAGAGGCCGTGGACTCTCGCCCAGCGCACGCTGCGCGCCCGCAGCTTCGGCTGGCGGTCGGCTCGGTAAGGCAGCAGGGAGAGGGTAAGGATGAGAGCGCTGGAGGGGTCCCGTGAGCCCGAGGTTTGACCTCCTCAGGCGCCCAAATCTGCGCCTGTGCAGGTAGATGTGGCGGGTTTGTGGCGGGAGTGCGTCGAGAGTGTCACCGGGAACCTGCGTAGCGCGTCAACACCGGCGCCAGACCCGAGCCCTGTCGTATTACGCATGGTCTTCATGCATAGCTCGACAGGCCTCGCCATTCCGGCCGGAATTGTCGTGCTATGCAGGTTTTTTGAACGGGTGCGATCGCGCCCGATCCCTCCCCTTCCCCAGCGCCGTTTACCGAGCCGATCGCCAACCGGGGCGGCCGAGAGTCGACGGTCACCAAGCCCGGCCCTCGCCAGGAAAACGAACCAAGCGCGAACAGCCACGCGCGAAAGCGCGCTCCTATAACCCTTTTGGCTAGCCCGTCACGATCTCCAGTACCCGGTCGACGTCGGCCTCGTCGTTGTAGAGGTGCCACGAGGTACGCAGCAGTCCGCTGCGCACGGCGGCGACGATTCCGGCCGCCTCCAGTCGCTCAGCTGCGCCGGGTAGATCGGCGCACACGATCGCGCTATCGCTCGGCTCGAGCCCGATGCCGGTGCGAAAGCGGTTCGCGAGCGCGACGTCGTGCTCGTGGATCGCGTCGATCCCGATCCGCTCGATCACCCCCAGCGCGGGCTCGGTCCCAATCCAGGAGAACCACGCCGGGGAGACGTCCAGCCGCCGCGCGCTCGCCGCCAGTCGGAGCGGCGGACCGAAATAGCTCGCGTGGACATCCTCGCCCGCGTACCAACCGGCGCTGTGAGGAACGGCGCTCCCAAGCAGGCGCTCCGACACGGTTAGGAAGGCACTGCCGCGGGGCGCCATCAGCCACTTGTATGCGCCGCAGACGAGCGCGTCGAATCGGCCCGCGTTCAGCGGTAGCCACCCGAGCGCCTGGGTGGCATCGCAGAGCGTGATCGCGCCGACCCCGGCGGCCGCGGAGACGATCGCATCGACATCGGCGACCTCGCCCGTGCTCATCTGCACGGCACTGAACGCCACCGCGCCGGCGCCCTCATCGATCGCATCCACCAGCTCAGCGACGGGGACCGGGCGGACATCGAGACGCCGCTGGACCAGCAGCGGAAACAACGTCGAGGTGAATTCGATCTCGGGGACGACCACCCGCGTCCCCGGCGGCAGCGCCGTGACTACGGAACCGACGAGCTCCGAGACGGTGGAGCCGACGGCGACCCGATCGATGTCGACACCAACCAGGCGCGCGAATACGTCGCGGGCGTCGTCGGTGCTCTGACCCCAGTGCTCCCAGCTCGTGCGTCCACCATGCCAATCCGCGAGCGCAACCTGCAATGCCTCCCACGCCGGCCGAGGCGGCAACCCGTAGCTCGCGGTGTTGCAATACACGCCGGCGGGTTCCCACAGCGACTGTGCCTCGGAGATCTCCACCTCGGCCATTCCACCACAGTGACGGTCGGTTCGACGACGGGGTAAGGTCAGAACGTGACGATTTGCCCTCCATGCGCAGCCGAGAACACCGCTCACCCGACAACCGGGGGGTTTTCGCTCGACCGCGTGCACGCGCCAGGGCCGCAATATGAGAGCGTGAGATGTCTATGACCCGCGCGGAGCGCACCGCCAACCTGCTCGGCGTCGTGGTCCCGTTCGCCGGCGTGCTCGTTGCCATCGTGTTGCTCTGGAACCGGGCCGTCGACGGCGTCGATCTGGCAATTCTCGCCACGATGTACGTGATCACCGGACTCGGCGTCACCGTCGGGTTTCACCGGCTCCTGACGCACCGCTCCTTTCAGACCCATGCCTGGCTCGAGCGGACGTTCGCGATCATGGGCTCGCTGTCAGTGCAGGGCTCGGTCCTCGACTGGGTCGCCGATCACCGCAAGCACCACGCCCACGCGGACAAGGAGGGCGACCCCCACAGCCCGCACGTCGGGCACGGCACGGGTCTTCGAGGCCTCTGGCACGCCCACACTGGCTGGCTGCTCGAGAACCAGGGGCAGGCCGACTGGAAGCGGTACGCGGCCGAGCTCTACGAGGACAAGCACATGAGACGGATCGGGCGCAGCTTTCCGTGGTTCGTGCTCGTGTCGCTCGCGCTCCCGACCCTGCTCGGCTTCGTCCTCGACGGCTTCACGCTGCGAGGCGCGCTGCTGGGATACATCTGGGGCGGGCTCGTCCGCATCTTCCTCGTTCACCATGTGACCTGGTCGGTCAACTCGATCTGCCATTTCTTCGGGCGCCGGCGTTTCGATATCGAGGATCAGTCGACCAATGTCGCGTGGCTGTCGCTCGTCTCCTTCGGCGAGTCCTGGCACCACAACCACCACGCCTTCCCCCGCTCCGCCTACCATGGCCTGCGGCGGTGGGAGATCGATCCCTCCGGGTTGCTGATCTCCGGACTCCAGCGGGTTGGCCTGGCCTGGAACGTCGTGCGCATCACGCCCGAGCGCCAGCGCCAGAAGGCCGCGCTCGACCTACAGGCTTCCTAGGTGTCCTGAGAGGGCCGCGTCGGACGGGCAGACGCCAAGCTGCGCCTGCACGACGGCGGGCAGCGACGCCACCGGACACGAATAGCTAGCGCTGTCAAGCACCTCTCGCCAACGCCCGGCGACGCGGTGGAAGATCACGGTGACGTACGCCCCGTAGCGCCAGCACGGACTCGCGCGATCGAGCTCGGCGCGCGCGTACGTCGGATCGGTGGTGGAGATCGTCACGGTCAGGCAGTTCGCCGGGTAGCGATACGCGGCCGCGACCGCGGCCCGCGGGCCGCCGGGCGACGTGGCGTCGCGCTCCCCGCCAAGCCCGATCGAACCCGCCGCGACGAGGCCGCCGGCGAGGAGCGCACCGACCACCGCGAGCACGGCGGCGAGGAGCCGCGCCCGGATCGGCAACCGGACGGCGTCGATCCGCTCGCGCAGCGGGCGGCGGCGGGCCCGCACGACCACGGTGACCTCCACCTCCGAGCGCGGATCGGAGCCCTCGTCCCGACCGTCTGACGGTCTGGCGTCGGCCATTGGATCAGTATTAATCCACCAAGCACGCGACCGGGAGACAGGTCCTGGTGCCCAGATGCGTCTGGCGATCGTCTCCGACATCCACGGCAACATGACCGCACTCGAGGCGGTGATCGCCGACCTTGAGCATCGCGGCGTCGATCGCGTGGCGCACGGCGGCGACCTGGTGCTCGGCGGCTGCCAGCCCGTCGAAGTGATCGACGCCGTTCGTGAGCTCGGCTGGCCGGGGATCGTCGGCAACACCGACGAGCTGCTATGGCGTCCGGAGGAGCGCGCCGTGCAGGAGCGCCGTGCGCCGAAGCTGGGCGGCCTACTGACAGTGCTCTTCGACCACTGGGCGCCGGCGACCCGCGCGCTGCTCGGGGAGCGGCGACTCGACTGGTTGCGGGCCCTGCCCACCGATTACCGGACCGAGGACGTCGCGCTCGTTCACGCGAGCCCCGGCGATCTCTGGCGCGCCCCATCGCCCGATGCGGCCGATGACGAACTCCAGCAAACCTACCGGGCGTGCGACGCTCGGATCACCGTGTACGGCCACATCCACCGCCCGTTCGTCCGCCGGTTGCCGACGGCGGTGATCGCCAACAGCGGCGCCGTCGGCTCGCCGTTCGACGGCGATCCACGGGCGTCCTACCTGCTGGTTGACGACGGCCGGGTGCAAGTCGTCCGGGTGCAGTACGACATCGCGCGCGAGGCGCGCCTGCTGATGCGCTCGGGCTACCCGGACGCCACCCGGATCGCCGAGACGAGGCGATTGGGCCGCTACGTCGCCGTCACCGCGAGCGAGACCTAGCGCGCCGGTGAGCGCGGCGAACCTGCTCCCGCCACCCGACGCCCACGAGGCTTCCGCACGCCGACGCGCCGGTCGCCTGCTCCGCGGCGGTGATCGGACGAAAGCCCGTGTCCTGGACGACGTCGGCGGTCACGTTCCTGCCGGCATCCGTGAGCCGGCAGACCGGCACGGCCGTCGCCGCGATCGCGCTTATCGGCTGGTAGCCCCAGAGGTAACCCTCGCCGGTCTGGCCGCGGATCCACACCCGGCACTCGGCGGTCACGTCGAGCTGCTCGGACTCGAAGATCACCTGGGTGGCCTGGCCGGGCTCGTAGACGGTGCACGTCGTCGGGCCGTTCGCGGACCTCGGTAGCGTGACCGCGTTCGGAGAGATAGCCGCGGTGATGCTCGGAGGCGAGGGCGCAAGCTGCGGATTGGCGGGCGTCCTGGCTGCGCCACCGCCACATCCGGCAAGCGCCGCGGTCCCGGCGGCGAGCGCGCAGGCGCAGCGGCCCATCCTCATAGCAGACATTATGCGCCGCGCCCGCGGCGCCGGACAGCGGTTTTCTCACCAGCAGATTCGGTACGTCGAGCCGTTCAGCGCTGTGTTGAAGAGCGCACCCATGATCCCCCGCGCGTTGTCGCGCGCGCAGAATCCGGGATACAGCGCACGCCTGTACTCGGCGTCGAGCACCGGCTTATGAGCGCGCAGGTACGGAGCGAGCCGATAGCACTCCCGATACTGGTTGCACTGCTCGTCGAGAGCGCCGTCGAAGTACGCCTCGAGCTTCGCCGCCTGCTCCGGGTCTCCCTTCTGGAACACGGCCATCCCGAGCGAGTGGACGGTCCGCGCGACCCACTCGTCGTAGACCAGTTGCTCGCGCGCCGTGAGTGGAAAACCGGTCCGGTTCTCCCAGCCGTCGAGGTTGTCGGGCTCGACGGCGTCAAAGCCCTTGGTCCGGCACATCCGAAACCGCGCCGTCATGATCGGCCTCAGGACGCGCAGGCGACGGATGTCGAGCCAGCGCTCGCCCGGCCAGCCGTTCCCCCTGCCGAGCACCGAACCGGGAAACCTGTGGGCGTCCGGGCGCCAGTTCTCCCAGGTTCCGACGTCGACGTAGCAGATCGCGTGCTGCCCAAGTGCGTGAAACCTGGCGACCGTCGCGGCGGTGTTGTCAAAGCCGTCGAAATCGGTCGCCTGCACCGGCTTGATGGCGACGCGGCCCTGAAGCTGCCAGTACCAGGTCAGTCGCGGAGGGGGCGTCCAACGCCGACGCGGCGCGGGAGTGCCGATCGCCGGCTGCGTCGCGAGGGCCAGCGCCAGCACCACTCCGACGGACGCGATCGCGAGCCTCACCGCCGGCCGCCACGACCGTAGGCGGCGAGGAACGCGCGCACGCCCGCGACGGCATACCGATCGAGCTCGGCGGTCGCGGGAGGGTCATCTTTGCCGAGCAGCATCGCCTCGTTGAGCGGGATCGACATGATCAACCAGTTGAAGTGTGCTGCGGCGAGCAACGGATCGTCCAGTCGGAGCTGGCCCTGCGAGGCCAGCCGTTCGAAGCTGGCGGCGAGCACGGCGATCGTGCGGCCCGGGCCACCGTCATAGAAGGCACGCCCGAGCTCCGGGAACCGGCCCGACTCGGCGATCACGAGCCTCCGCAACTGCAGCAGCTTCGGCTGCATCACCCGCGCCAGCTGCCGGCGGGCGAGCCCGCGCAGCTCCGCCTCGAGGTCGCCGCCGGCGCCCAGCTCCCGCACGTCTCTCGTGTTCGGATCGCTGACCTCGTTAACGGAGCTGATGACGATCTCGGTGAACAGCCGCTCCTTGTCCTCGAAGTGCTTGTAGACAGTTTGCTTCGAGACGGCGGCTAGCGCCGCGATCTCATCCATGCTCGTCCCGAGGTAGCCGCCCTGGAGGAACAGGTCCGTCGCCGCCTTAAGGATCGCTCGTCGCTTGCGAGCCGATTGCCCTTGACCGACGATCGCGACGTAGGAGGGTGCCTGGTCAGTCATCGATCCCCTTGCGCGCGTAGAGTACTAGACAGTCCAGTCTTCGCCAGGGCACTATACGGTCTAGTTTGCTATGACCGACGTTCGCACCCTTCTGACCGGCATCTCCTTCGGCGAGTCGCCGCCTCCTGCGTCAGGCCGCCGACGATGTCGCATTCCCCAACGGCATGGCGGTGACGCCGGACAACTCGACGCTGATCGTGGCCGAGTCCTACGGCCGGCGCCTGACGGCGTTCGACATCGCGGCTGACGGCAGCCTGTCGTCCCGGCGGGTCTGGGCCGATCTCGGCGACGGAGTTCCGGACGGCATCTGCCTCGACGCCGAAGGCGCCCTCTGGTACGGCGACGTCCCGAACAAGCGTTGCGTCCGCGTCCGCGAGGGCGGCGAGGCGTGGGGCAGGGGCGCCTGGGCGGTCAGCACCTGGCCGGTTCCGGATCCCCCGGCCATATCGGCCGCGCCGCGCCACTCCCTGGTGATCAGGAAGAGGGTCCGCCCGTCCGCGCCGCACCGGCTGGCCCTAGGACCCGGACCCAGCCCGAGGAGCGTTTGCGCTCTAGTCCGTCGCGATCAGCACGTCGCTCGCCTTCACGACCGCCGTGACCTGCGACCCCTCCGCCAGGCCGAGCTCATCGACCGCTTCGACGGTGATCGACGCCACGAGTCGCTGACCGCCGACGTCGAGGACGACATTGGCGATCGCCTCCCCCCTGTTAATGCTGGACACCGTGCCGGGAAGTTGGTTGCGCGCACTGAGCTTCACTTGGATCTCCTTTCGTCGGAGCCACCCATCATGATCGATTTTCACCCGAGGATCGCGCGACTTATCCTTCGTATATGCCGTACCGGCATGTGCTCGTCGTCTGCGACGGCAGCTCCGAGAGCTATGAGGCCGTGCGGGCCGCCTCGGAGCTCGCGGTCCGCGACCGCGCGACGCTGACCGTCGCAGCGGTCGCCGACCTGGAGCATCCCGGTCGATGCAGCTCGTTCGGCGTGGACGGCTGGAACGATGCCTTGATCAAGGCCGCCGATGCCGACCTGGACCGCGCGCGCGGAGTCGTCGAGGGACCGGCCCGGTTCACCGTGTTGACCGGCGAGATGGCGCGGGCGCTCGCTGATGCCGAGCGTCAGCTCGGCTGCGACTTGATCGTGCTCCCGCGTCCCGTCCGGGGCCTGGGTCGGATCCTTCGGCGCGACCAGTCGAAGGCCGTCGCCCGCCGGACGGGGTGTCCCGTCCTTCCGCTGCCCTGACGGCGTGAGGCACGCCGGCGGCCATAGAGGAGCAGGGACGGCAGCGGTACGGGAGACAGTCGGTCCACGGTGCGGCCGAAGAGCATCCTCGGCTCCATCCGTGCGATCAGCGTCGCGAGCTCTTCGCGCTCGGCCGGCGACAGGTTGCGCCGGCGGCCGCGCCCGTGGCCGATCAGCGCGAGAACCCGGCGCCGCTCGTACGGGGTCAACCGGGTCACGTGC
The DNA here is from genome assembly GCA_963810015.1 of uncultured Solirubrobacterales bacterium. Classification (GTDB taxonomy): domain Bacteria; phylum Actinomycetota; class Thermoleophilia; order Solirubrobacterales; family Solirubrobacteraceae; genus Palsa-465. Next base: position 337,067 of record CAWEMC010000012.1, on the reverse strand, counting down.
TCGTGTGCGAGCAGCGCGAGCTCGGCCGCCACGAGCAGCTTCAGCACCGGCAGGCGGCGCACGCCGGGCACACGGTCCGTCGCGTAGAGAAGCGCTCGCGTCGTCAGTCCTCGAGGCATGAATCGAGTGTAGGAGGGATCGTGACCGCGTCACGTGCGACGCGCGGATACAGTGGCCGCGTGGACGTGAAGCTGTACGCGATGGCGATCTCGCATCCCTCGCAGGCGGCGCGGAAGATGCTCGACCTTAAGGGAGTCGACTACGAGCTGGTCAGCGTGGCTCCGCTCAACCAGCGCGTTCACGTGCGGCTGGCTGGGTTCCGCGGCGGAACCGTCCCGGCCTTGAGAGCCGACGGGCGCCGGATCCAGGGATCGCGCCAGATCGCCCGGGCGGCCGATCAGCTGTGGCCGGACCCACCGCTGTTCCCGGCCGATCCGACGCTCCGCGCGCGGGTCGAGGAAGCCGAGCTCTGGGGCGAGCGGTACCTGCAGCCCGTTCCGCGCCGCCTCGCGCGTTTCGGCGCCGGTCACGATTTCAAGCTGCGCCGCTCGGCGGCGAAGAGCCAGTCGCTGCCGCTTCCGGAGGTACTGGCTCGCGTCTCGGTCCCGTTGGTGCGCTACTACGCGCGTGCGTCCGAGCTGGACGGTCGCCGTGCCGACGAGGCTGGCGTTCGGGCCGATCTCGCCGCGCTGCCGGCGCTGCTGGACCACGCCGACTCCCTGCTCGCCGAGGGCACTCTCGCCACCGACCCGCCGAACGCCGCCACGCTTCAGATCCTGTCCTCGGTCCGCGTCCTCGCGGAGTTCGCCGACCTGCGCGATCATCTCGACGGCCGACCCTCCACCGCCGCGGCGCACCTGGTGTTCCCGTCCTATCCGACGAGTGTCCCGTCGTTCCTCCCGCGCGAGTGGGTGCGTCCGTGAGCCCGTACGACGACGACGACGACTGGGTCGGGACGCCCCCGGAAGGTCACTACAGCCGCGATCGAGCGAAGCCCGAGTTCTGGTGGCGCCAGCGTCCGATCAGCATTGCCGGAGCCGGGCTACTGCTCGTCATCATCGTGGTGGCGGTGATCGCGATCCTGCGCTGACGCCTCGGCAAACCGCCGCCTGCGCCCGAGGACGATCAACGTCGTCGCGCACAGCCCCGCGGTGGCCACGAACGGCAGCGTGTCGCCGGCGGACTTGGCGACCGCGCCGCCACCGCCGGAGCCGACGATCTGACCCCCCGCCCACGCGAGGTTCATGAGCGCGGCCGCGAGGCCCTGGTCGAGGCCGCTCACGTCGGCCGCCTCCGAGAGCAGCGCCATCGCGGGCGCCCAGAACGCACCGAGCGTCACTGCGATCACGATCACCACGACCGCCTGGGCCACCGGCGCTGACGGCAGCGTGAAGCACGCGAGCGTCACCGTCGCGGCGGCGAGGCCGACGCGCAGTGGCACCCAGCGACCGCGCCGATCCGACACCCGGCCGACCGCGGGTGCGAGCGTCGCCTCCAGCGCGGTCGCGATCACGTACGTCGCGCCGATTCCCACCGTCGTCGCACCCAACGCGTGCAGGCGCAGCGGCCCCAGGACGTTGAGCAGGCCCGACGCGATCGCGGGCAGCGCTACCAGCCACATGCCGATGACGATGCTCCGGTTCGGCAGCGCGGCGAGGAGATGACGAAGCCCCTGCCCGGAAACGGTGTGTGGCGAGGGCAACCGCCGAGCCTGGTCGATCAGGATGACCGCGAACACGACGACCGCACTGAACGTCGGCCCGCGACCGACCCCATTCGCGATCGTGCCGATGACCGGGCCGAACAGCGCCCCGCCGATCGCTGCGCCGAGGGCGCCACCGATCAGTTCCCCGCGCCGATGAGGCGGCGCCTCGGCCACGATCCAGGCCAGACCCCCCGCCCACGAACACGCGCCCCCGACGCCTTCGACGAACCGGGCCACGTCGAGTGCTGCCGCACTATGCGCAAAGCCGAAAGCGAGCGTCGAGGACGCGAGCAGCGCCAGTCCAGTGAAGACCGTGAACTTGGGTCCGGCGCGCGACGCCAGTACTCCACCCGGGAGGGAGCCGATCAGCGTCCCGATCGGGTAGGCCGCGGTCATCACCCCGGCCGACAGCTTCGACAGGTGCAGCTCGTTGGCCAGCGTCGGGAGCAGCGGCGCGATCGCCGCGTAGAACATCGTGTCGACGAACACGATCGCGCCCACCACGAGCACCAGCCGGCGCTCGCCGCCGGCGGGCGCGCCGGGTGGGCCTGACGGTGTGCCGCCGCGCCGCACCGTCGGGCTGGACGTCATGTTCAGAACTGTAATGACCTAAGCTGGGGGCCCCGATGATGGCCCTCACTTGGTGATCGTGAACCGATGAGGCGGGCGTGGGGGCGGTCGGGAGCGGTCCTCGCCGCGTTCGTGCTCGCGGGCGCGCTCGCGGCCACGGCCGGCGCGACGGCGCCGTACGTCCGCAAGTTGCCGCCGCTGACCACGCGCTGGACGCGTTCGGTCTCGACCGTCGCGCCCCTTCCCGCCTACCCCCGGCCCCAACTGGAGCGCGCCCGGTGGCTGAGCCTCAACGGGCGTTGGCAATACCAGCGGGGGTTCCCGGGCCAGGCGCCCCCGTTCCGTCAAAGCCTGGCCCAGACGATCCTCGTCCCGTTTCCTGTGCAGTCGCCACTGTCAGGGGTCGAGCGCGGAGACACGCGGGGGTGGTACCGGCGAACCTTCGAGGTCCCCGTTGCTTGGGGCTCGCGACACGTGATGCTCAACTTTGGCGCGGTCAGCTGGGAGGCTCACGTCTACGTCAACGGCCGGCTCGCGGGAACCCATCGCGGCGACTACGACTCCTTCTCGCTCGATATCACGCGGTTCCTCCATCGCCGTGGGCCAAACCAGCTCGTGGTCGGCTTCTTCGATCCGATCGGGGGTGCCGACGAGCCGGTCGGGAAGCAGGTCCCGGGCACCCCGTCCGGCATCTACCACACGGCATCGAGCGGCATCTGGCAGACGGTGTGGCTCGAGCCGGTGGCCTCCAAGCACATCTCCGCTCTCGACCTGACTCCCGAATTGGGTGCCGGTCGTCTGATCGTGACGGCGTCGGTCACGGGCGGGTCAGGGACGATCGTGGTCGCCCAGGCGCTGGCCGGAAGCCGCGTGGTCGCCACCGCCAAAGGCCATCCCGGGCGCCCGTTTGCGCTGCGGATCCACGATCCACGCCCGTGGTCACCCTCTGACCCCTATCTCTACGGCCTCCGCATCCGTCTTCTCTCGCGCAAAGGCACCGTCGATCGCGTCAGCAGCTACTTCGGGATGCGCTCGATCTCGCTCGGCCAGATCGACGGCGTCACGCGGATCCTCCTGAACGGGCACTTCGTGTTCCAGACCGGCGCGTTGGACCAGGGCTACTGGCCCGACGGCCTATACACGCCGCCGACCGACGCCGCGATCCGGTTCGACATCGACGCCGCCAAGCGGCTCGGCTACAACATGCTGCGCGAGCATCAGAAGGTCGAGCCCGACCGGTGGTACTACTGGGCCGACCGGCTCGGGCTCTTGGTCTGGCAGGACATGCCGAGCATGCCCACCAAGAACCACGTGCCCCCGACCGCGGCCGGCAAGGCGGGGTTCCGGCGCGAGCTGCGCGCGATCGTGATCCAGCATCGCTCCGACCCTTCGATCGTCACCTGGGTGCCGTTCAACGAGGGCTGGGACCAGTTCGACGTCACGCCGCTGACGCGGCTCGTTAAGCGGCTCGACCCGTCGGCCCTCGTCGACAGCGACAGCGGCAGCGCCAACTGCTGCAACGCGGTTCCATCGCCCGCGAGCGACGTCCAAGATGCGCACCTGTACTTCGGGCCGTTCGCGGTGCCCGCCGACCATCAGGCGTCGGTCATCGGTGAGTACGGAGGCGTACTTCCGTTTCCGCCAAAGGGTCACGCGTGGCCCGGAGCCCAGACCAGCATCGGGTCGCCGGCGCTGTCCTGGCCCGTGTCGACGGTGACGGCATTTCTCACCCAGCAGTACGCCGAGCTGAGGCAGGAGATGAGCACGCGTAGCCTCTCCGCGGCGGTCTTCACCGAGTTGTGCTCGTACCAGGACGAGCTCGGCATCATCTCCTACGACCGCCGGGCGTACTCGATCCGACCGGACTCCGTCCGGCGACTCAACGAGTCCCTGATCCACGCCTCGACGCCTGCCTCCGGCCTGCGGCCGGCGGGCCCGGCGGTGCCTCCGGGCACGACAGGGTTATGGCTATTCGATGAAGGACGAGGAGGCACGGTCGGGGACGCGAGTAGGCATGGATATACCCTGTTCCTGCACGGCGGCGCGGGGTGGACGCGCGGCATCGATGGCAGCGCCCTCAGCATCACTGCGCCAGGGCAATCGGCAACGACAAGTGGTCCCGTGATCGACGCGACCCACTCGTTCACCGTCTCGGCCTGGCTGAACCCTGGTCTAGCGGGTCAATCGGGCACCGCGGTGAGCGAACCGGGCCCCGATGGCTCGAGCTTCTCGCTGGGCATCGAGACGGCTTCTCAGGGAGCGCAATCGTTGTCGGGCGAGGTGGGCACGCAACCGACGTTGTCGCTCGGCGATGCCACGTGGTGGACGTTCGAGGTCCCGGGGTCCGCCGACTGTCCGGCCGCGCGATGCGGGGTGCGGGCGAATCTGCGCTACGACGACGGACGGTTCGATCCCGCCGTCGGCAGCTGGTATCAGGTGACGGGCGCGTACGACACGGCCACACAGACAATCACGGTGTACGTCGACGGCGTCCCCGAGGACGTCGAGCACGTCTTCGGCGTCCCACCGGTCACGGGTCCGCTGACCGTCGGCGCCGGCGCACACGACTACGAGCCGACGGACACGTTCATCGGGGCGATCGACCAGGTGCGGACATACGGGCGCGCGTTGAGCCCGACCGAGATCTGGCAGCTGTATCTGGCCGAGCGCCCGCCGTCACAGTCCTAATCCGTCCACGTGCTTCAGAGGGCCCACGCGCGGGTAGACCTCCGTTGAGCTTGCCGGTGCACCTTGACCCGAGATTCGCTTGAGGGGAGGGGAGCTGGACGGCTGAGCGGTAACGGAAAATTCCACCGGATCCCTGTTCTCGCCCTGGTCCGCCACCGCGGGGCGATCGAACCGCCGGCGCGGACTCCCAGAGCCGCTCGGCCGTCCCTTCGGCCGACATGAGCGTCCTCGGAGCGAGGCGATGAAACGCACCAGGGCTTTTGAACCTTCGTCTGACCGGGAAGCCCTCACCAGAGGAAGGGGCCAGTAGGCCGCCGGAATCAGGCAGGGCCCGGCTGACCGGCCGGGGACACAACCGAGGAGGTATCCATGTCGACCGGCGTCATCGTCGCAATCATTGTCGTCGTCTTAATCGTCATCGCGCTGCTCGCGTTCGCGGTGCCGCGTATGCGTCAGCGTGCCCGCATCCGAGCGCAGGAGCGCGAGCTCCAGCAGCGCCGCCAGCAGGCGGTCAGCGCGCACCAGGAGGAGGCCAGCGAGAGCAGCCGGCGCGCCGAGGCCGCCGAGCAGCAGGCGCGAATCGCCGAGCAGGAGGCCGCGCGCGAGCGGGCCGAGGCGCAGCTGCACCAGGAGCGCGCCTCGCAACATGAGCAGGGGCTCGCCGACCACGAGCTGATGCCCGAGGAGGGCGACCAGGCAGAGCCGGTCGCTGACCGCGACGCGGAGACTGGCAGCGACCGGTCCGCCGAGCGGACCCCGACCCCGGATACCGAGGTGCGCTAGCCATGCGGTCCGGACTGGCAAGCACCAGTTGCGTTTAGGCAGCGGCCGCGGCGGGCATAAGGCGCACAGACGGTCGAGGAACTGCGCCCCCACTTCCTCGACCCTCCGGGGGGATCCGGATGGATCCGGGTCCCTCCGGGGACCCCTCTGTCCATATCGCCTTGCCGTCGGGAGTCCGCTAGCGGGTACTCTGCAGCGCCGGTGAACGCAGACCGCCCGACATTCGACCTACAGAGCCACTCGCGCCAATCCGATGGCGCGCTCGCGCCGCGCGAGGTCGTCGCCGCGGCGGCCGCCGACGGCGTGGAGCTGCTGGCCCTGAGCGATCACGACACGATCGATGGCGTCGCGGAGGCCGCCGACGCTGCCGAGGAGCTTGGTGTCCGCCTCGTCCCGGCCGTCGAGATCTCCGCGATCGACGACGGCAAAACCGACCTGCACATCCTCGGCTATGTCATCGATCACACCGATCCGGCGCTCGCTGATCGGCTGGTCACCTACCGGGCCGATCGCGAGCACCGCGCCGAGAGGATGGCGGAGGCGCTCAGGGAGCTCGGGTTCGAGCTCGATGAGACGCCGATCCAGGCGCGCCTGGCGCAGGGCAAGTCAGTCGGTCGGCCACACCTGGCCGAGGCGGTAGTCAGCCATCCCGCGAACGCGAAGCGCCTCGCCGCCGAGCAGCGGACCGAGCCCACGGCCTTCCTCGTCGGGTACCTGATCGAGGGCGCGCCGGCGTTTCGTCCCCGCCTTCACCCGACGGTGGAGGAGTCGATCGACGCGATCCATGACGCCGGCGGCGTGGCCGTGTGGGCGCACCCGTTCTGGGACGTTCCCGAGCCTCAGGACGTGCTCGACGCGATCGATCGATTCCGTTCGTTCGGCATCGATGGCGTCGAGTGCTTCTACCCCACGCACAGCCGCGAGCAAGCGGAGCTGCTCGCCGACCGGTGCGCCGAGCTCGGGCTGCTGACCACGGGCTCCTCGGACTTTCACGGTCCCGAGCACCGCCAGTTCTCGAGCTTCCGCTCGTTCAGTACCTACGGTCGCGAGCCCGAGCTAGGCCCGATCGCCGGTTAGACCCGGATCCCGTTACGGAGCCGGTCGCCGCCATGGGCGGAAGCCTCGAGGCCTCGAGCCCCGCAGGCGGCGGCGCCGAGCTCGTCGTGCGGCCGCCGAGCGCGACGTCAGCCTGTGACGTGGCCGGGCGTGCACCGCCGCGCCGGCGCTCAGGCGGGAATGTTCCGTTCGGCCAGGTGCTGGCCGACCTTGCGCTTGACGCGCTGCAGCGCGTTGTCGACGGTCTTGCAGTCGCATCCGATTCGGCGCCCGACCTCCTCGTAAGAGTGCCCGTCGAGGTACAGCGCGAGCACCCTCGATTCGAGCTCGGACAGCGCCGTCGAGATGCACGCGACGAGCGCGCGGAGCTCCTCGGAGGAGATCACCTGGTTGATCGGGTCGTGCACCGGCGAGCCCGGGAGCATCTCGTCGAGCGTCGGCTCGGCATCTCCAGAGCCCCCTGACGGGGTGCTGGAGAACGAGATGTACTGGTTCAGCGGCGTGTGCTTGTTCCGCGTGGCCGTCTTCACGGCCGTGATGATCTGTCGCGTGATGCAGAGCTCCGCGAAGTTGCGGAAGCTGGACTCGCGGTCGGTGCGGTAGTCGCGGACCGCCTTGTACAGCCCGACAAGCCCTTCCTGGATCAGGTCATCCGCGTCACCGCCGGCCAGGAAGTACGAGGAGGCCTTCAACCGCACGAACCCGTAGTACCGGCGGACGATCCGGTCGTAGGCATCGGGAGACCCCTGCTTCGCAAGGGCGATCAGATAACCATCCTCAACCTGAGGTTGAGCGTTAGGAGAAGCAGAAAGTCGTGCCACGATCCTGTTCCTTTCCCGACCCAGGTGACCCATGGGCCCGTCGGAATTCGTGACGCGCTACCTCCCGTGGCGCCGCAGCTGATTTAGCGATGTGTGCGGATGCGGGATGTTGTGGCCGCACCCTCTCTCCGTTGTCAACCTCGAGCCTTAAGCTCGAGTTGATCCTTATCTCCCGGGCGCGAGCTTGACATAGCAACGCCCCTCTGTCAAGCGCACTGCAAGGAGCCGTTCACGTCCGTCGTTTGCAGGCGAAATTGCGAGAACGACGACTCTCGCCCGGCGCTGATTGGGCGGTGGGCCCGTTTAACGGCGCTGGGGAGGGGTTGGGAGCGGGCGCCATCGCACCCGTCCAGAACCTGCATAGCACGACAATCTCGGCCGGAATGGCGAGGCCTGCCGAGCTATGCATGAAGAGCATGCGTAATACGACAGGGCTCGGGTCTGGCGCCGGTGTTGTCGTGCTATGCAGGTTTCCCGTGACACTCTCGCCACAAAGTCGCGGGTTGGGGGCAGCTCAGGAGGCCGACGACGGGCTCAGGCGACCCGCACCACCCCTCACCCATCCCCCTCACCCATCCCCCTCACCCATCCCCCTTTCCCTGCCGCCTTTCACCGAGCCGCCGCCGGCCAAAGCTGCCCTAGAGTCGACCGCCCCGCCCTCCACGGGCCGCCGCGTAGAGCAGCACGGCCGCGGCGGCGCTGACGCTGAGCGACTCGATCCGGCCCCGCAACGGAATCGCCACGAGCGCATCGCACGCCGCTGCCACCCGCGGACGCAGACCCCGACCCTCGGAGCCGAGCACGAGCGCCACGCCACCGGTAAAGTCGACCTCGTCGTAGCGCATCCTCCCGCCGGCATCTGCGCCGTAGCACCACACGCCGGCGCCCTTGGCCTCTGCGAGGAAGTCAGCGATGTTCCGGACCCGAGCCACGGCCAGGTACTCGACGGCGCCCGCGGAGGCCTTGCATACGGCGGCGGTGATATCAGCCGCGCGTCGCTCTGGTATCACCACCCCCGAGACGCCGGCACACTCCGCGGTTCTGCAGATCGCCCCTAGGTTCTGGGGGTCCTGAATCTGATCCAGGACGACGAGGAACGCGGCCTCCGGTTCGAGCAGGGCGGCGGCGTCGGCGTAGCGGAACTCGGAAACCTCCGCGCAGATACCCTGGTGGGCGTCCGAGCCGCACCGTCGCTCGACCTCCTCGGTGGCGACGACGGTCAGCCGCAGTCCCGCCAGCCACGGCTCGCGCGACGCGTTCTTCGTCGCCCAAACGCGCGTGACCGAGCGCGGGCCTCGGATTGCCTCGCGTACCGGGTTGCGGCCGTAGACGATCACTTCACCGGCAGCAGCTCGGGTCCCTCCGGGCTGTCTCTGACCTCCCACCCCAGCTCCCGCAGCAGATCCCGCAGACGGTCAGCCTCGGCGTAGTCGCGGGCAGCGCGGGCGCTCTCGCGCGCGTCTCGGAGCTCGAGCACGTCCCGCGGCGCGTCGGGCGTCTCGGCGTCCAGCAGGTTCTCGAGCCCGAGCACGCCGAGCATCTCGCGCAGGTCGGCGTCGCCGACCTCGCCGGATGAGCGGTTCGCCTCCCGCACCCACTCGAACAGGCGCGCGAGCGCCTCCGGCGTATTGAAGTCGTTGGCCAGCGCGTCGAAGAAGGCGTCTCGGAGCGGGGCCGACCACGGTGGCGAGGAGCCGGCGACCAGTCCCCGTCCGGCCTCGCGGATTCGCTGCACCCGCGCGGCAGCCTCGACGAGCCGGTCGTCGTCGAAGTCCAGCGGCTGGCGGTAGTGCCCGCCCACGAAGTACATGATCAGGGCGTCTCGGCCGTGAGCAGCCAGCGCGTCGCGGAGGAAGAAGATGTTGCCGACGGACTTCGCCATCTTGGCTCGATCGAGGCGGACCATCCCGTTGTGCACCCACAGGCGCGCCAGCGGGGCGCCGTGGGCAGCGAACGTCTGCGCCGCCTCGTTCTCGTGGTGGGGAAAGACCAGATCCGATCCGCCGCCGTGGATCTCGAAGTCGAGCCCGAGCAGCTCCTCGGCCATCGCCGAGCACTCGATGTGCCAGCCCGGCCGGCCGCGGCCCCAGGGCGCGTCCCAGGCCGTGTCCTCGTCCGGTTTCTCGGCTTTCCACAGAGCGAAATCGAGCGGATCGCGCTTGCGATCGGATCCCTCCACCTCCTCGCCCTGATCCATGTCGTCCACGTGGCGATGGGATATCTCGCCGTACCTGGGGTAGGACCGCACCGAAAAATAGACGTCGCCCTGCGATGCGTACGCATGCCCGCTCTCGATCAGGCTTTCAATCAGTTCCTCGATCCCATCGATCGTCTCGCTCGCCAGCGGCTCGTGGTCGGGCCGCCCGAGGCCGAGAGCGTCCGTGTCGGCGATGTATGCCGCCGTCATGTCCCGCGCCAGCTCGGCGCTTCCGACCCCCTGAGCCCCGGCTGCGGCGTAGATCTTGTCGTTCACGTCGGTGACGTTCGCGACAAACGTCACCTCGAATCCCTCGTGGACGAGAAACCGTTTGAGCAGCGAGAAGACCACGAACGGGCGCGCGTTGCCGACGTGGATGGGCCCGTAGACGGTCGGCCCGCAGGCATAGATCCCTACCTTGCCGGGCTCTCGCGTCAGAAGCTCCCGCACGGTGCCGGTCCGCGTGTCATGAAGCAGAATCTTGCGCAAGGTCCGGCAACCCTAGCGCCCGCGGGCGCTGGTCTAGGCGCAGTCGGGGGTGCTACGCGGCCAACGTGATCGGCAGCTTCGCCGACTGCCAGGCAGCCAGGCCGCCAACCAAATCGCTGACCTCCCCCAACCCGTCGCGCTGTATCAGGCTGGCCGCGATCGCCGAGCGATAGCCAGTGCTGCAGTAGGCGACCGCTGACCGTCCGCGCTGGACCGCCGGCGGGCTCGCCGGGAACTGTGACAGGGGATGGTTCTCCGCCCCACCGATCCGCTCTTGGCGCCATTCGCCCGCGCTGCGGACGTCGATCAGCAGCGGCGGGCTCTCAGAGACGAGCCGCTCGGCGAGCGCCGGGGCGGTGATCCGCGCGATCCGCTCGATCAGCTCTGGAGACTCCCTGAGCGGCTGCATCCCTCCATCCAGATAGCCGCCCACGTTGTCGAAGCCGATCCGCCCCAGCCGCGTCGCCGCCTCGGCCTCGCACCCTGGCAGGGCGATGAGCAGTATCGGGCGTTCGCGATCGAGGACCGTTCCGCACCACGTGGCGAAGCTGCCCCCGAGCCCGACGTTCACGCTCCCCCGGAGGTGGGCTCCCTCAAACTGGGATGGGTCGCGGGTGTCGAGAATCTGGGCCCCGTCGTTCATCCGGCTCAGGAAATCGGCTCGCGACAGTGGGTGCAGATTGCGCCCGAGCGCCTGGTCGAGGGTCGGGTGCTCACGGGTGTTGAGCACGGCGTCGTAGGTGAAGTACGCCGGCACGTCGGGCTGGTCGGCGGTGACGATCTCGACGAACCGCTCCCGGTTCATCGGCTGGAGCGCGTAGTTGTAGCGGCGCTGCGCTCCAATCGTCGAAACCGTGTCGGTGCTCAACGCCTTCCCGCACAACGAACCCGCGCCGTGGGCGGGATAGACGAGCGTCTCGTCCGGTAGCGGCGCCAGCTTCTGGTGCAGCGAGTCGTACAACATGCCGCCCAGCTCCTCGGCGCTCCAGCCCACTGAAGCTCGCAGATCCGGCCGGCCGACATCGCCGATGAACAACGTGTCGCCGGTCAGCACCGCGTACGGTGCGTCGGCGCTGTAATCGGGGTCGCGGACGAGGATCGAGATCGATTCGGGCGAATGGCCCGGCGTCTGGACGACCTCGAGCCGAACGCGCCCCAGCGCCACCGTGTCTCCGTCGGCCATCGGCGTGAACGCATACTCGGCCTTCGCCCGGGCGCCCAGATGGATGGTGGCGCCAACCCGGTCGCGGAGCTCCAGATGGCCGGCCACGAAGTCCGCGTGGAAATGCGTGAGGAACACGTGGCCGATCCGGCAACCGAGCCCGTCGGCGTCCCGCAGGTAATGATCCACATCGCGCTGTGGATCGACCACGGCCGCCTCGCCACTCTCCTGATCGGCGATCAGGTATGAGGCGTGGGCGAGGCAGCCGAGGTAGTACTGCTCCAGTATCAAGGCTGAGGCACGATCCGGATATATGGCTTCGGCGACTCCCACTCGCCGAAGATCTCCTTGGCCTGGTCGTCAGAGACCGACCCCGCGATGATCACGTCCTCGCCGGGCTGCCAGTTGACGGGAGTGGCGACCTTGTGGTTGGCGGTCAGCTGCAGCGAGTCGATCACCCGCAGCACCTCATCGAAGTTGCGGCCGGTCGTCATCGGATACACGAGGATCAGCTTGATCTTCTTGTCCGGGCCGATCACGAACACGTTCCGGACGGTCTGGTTGTCGGCGGGCGTGCGCGAGAGCGGGTCACCCGAGACTTCCGGGGCCAGCATTCCATAGGCCTTGGAGACCTCGAAGTCGTGATCGCCGATGATCGGATAATTCGGCGCATAGCCCTGGGTCTCCTCGATGTCCCTCGCCCATTCCTCGTGCCGACCGGTGGGATCTACCGAGAGGCCGATGATCTGCACGCCGCGGCGATCGAACTCCGGCTTGATCCTCGCCATGTAGCCGAGCTCGGTCGTGCAGATGGGCGTGAAGTCCTTGGGATGCGAGAACAACACCGCCCACGAGTCGCCGAGCCAATCGTGAAACCGGATCTTTCCTTGGGTCGTCTCCGCCTCGAAATCAGGTGCCGTATCGCCAAGCTGCAGAAGAGCCATAGTTCCTCACTGAAGGTCGTGTGTCGGTGTGCCCCCGCCCGCCTGAGCGTACAGTGCCGCGATCGCGGCCATCAACCTAGCGGCGCGCGCGGAAGCGGAACGAGCCGTCGCGGCGCTCGACCACCGGATCGCTCAACCCGGCCGCATGAAGCCGTTCAGGAAGCTGCGCCGGGTCGAGCAAGACCATCGTGTCGCCGATGTGAATCAGCTTGAACAGCGCCCCCGTTCCGATGCTGTCGGTACCGGCGAACGTCCCCGCCGGGCGGAGCACTCGCGCAATCTCCTTGAACGCGCGGTCTTGCAGGTCACGGCTCGGGATGTGATGAAGCATCGTGAAGCAGACGACCGCCGTGAAGCGATCGTCGTCGAACGGAAGGTCGGTGGCGTCTCCCTGGATCACGTCGATGGCATCGCCGAGCGCGGTGCGCAGCCGCTTGCAGTAGCGCTCCTCGAGCTCGACGACGGTCAGCTTCGACGGCATGGTGGCGAGCACACGTGTCGTCGCGCCAAACCCCGGGCCCACTTCCAGCACCTCGTCGCCGAGATCAACCCCACCCAGGCCCCAGGGCACCAACTTGTCCTCGACGCGGCGCGCCCACCAGCCGGAGGAGCAGAGCAGATTGTGAACGCGATTCATCTCCGCTCGATCGTAGCCACCGCCAGCGCGGCCGCCCCCTCGCCCGTGCCGACGAAGCCCATCCCCTCTCCTCGAGTCGCCTTCACGCTGACGTGGTCGACTGGCAGCCCGAGCGCGTCCGCCAGCGCGACGCGCATCCGCTCTCGAAACGGCGCAAGGTGCGGCTGCTCGATCATCACCGTGGCATCCACGTGGCTGACGGCGAACCCCCGTTCGCCGAGCATTCCGACGGTCGCCCGCAGCAGCTCGAGCGAATCGGCGCCGCGGTAACGCTCGTCCGTGTCGGGAAAGTGGGCTCCGATGTCACCGAGCGCGGCGGCACCGAGCAGCGCGTCGATGATCGCGTGCGTCAGGACGTCGGCATCCGAGTGGCCACTGAGTCCACGGTCGTGCGCGATCTCGATGCCCCCGAGGACCAGCGGCCGGCCCTCGAGGAACCGGTGACAGTCGTAGCCCACGCCCGTCTGCACCGTCATCCGGAACGCTCCGACAACAGCCGCTCAGCGACGTGGAGGTCAGCGGCGGTGGTGATCTTGATGTTCTCCGGGCCGGAGAGCACGACCCGCACTGTGCCGCCCGACCGCTCGATCAGCCACGCGTCGTCGGTGGCGGCGCCCAGCAGCTCGTCCGACGCCTCGGTCAGGGCCCGGTCGAGCGCCGCGCGGCGGAAGACCTGAGGCGTCTGCACCGCCCACAGGCGGCTTCGCTCGAGCGTGCGCATGACCGTCTGACCGTCCTCGCCCACCTCTTTGATCGTGTCCGACACCGGCGCGGCGGCGATCACCGCGTCGGCTCCCGAGCGCTCGAGGTCCTCGAGCGCCCGCTCGAACAGTTCTGGGGGCGCCAGCGGCCGTGCCGCGTCGTGGACGATCACCGGATCTCCGCCGCCGGCCGCGCGCAGGGCCTCGCGAACCGACTGGGAGCGCACCGCGCCACCGGCGACCGCGATCGTCCCCTCGGGTGCGGCCTCCAGCTCACCGGCGGGCAGCGCGACAACGATCCGCTCGACCGCGACAACCGCCCGCAGCGCGTCAACGCTCCACTCCAGCATCGGCCTGCCGGCAACCGTGACAAGCGCCTTGGGCCGGCCCGACCCAAGGCGCTCGCCACGTCCAGCGGCCACGATCAACGCGACCGCCATCTCGATCGGGAGCTACTTCGTAGCGACGGCCACCTTGCCGTTGCCGTGGCCGTTCCCGTTTCCGGACTCCGAAAGCAGCCCGTACAAATGCACCTCGACCTCCTCCTCGTTCATCTCGAGCGCATACATCAGCTCTGAGGCGAGAATCTTCTTTGCGCGGGTGAACATCTGCTTCTCACCCGTCGAGAGGCCCTTCTGCGATTCGCGGATGGCCAGATTTCGCACCACCTCCGCGAGCTCGTAGATATCCCCCGTTTTGATCTTGTCGCGGTTGTGCTTGAACCGCCTGTTCCAGTTCTTGGGCATCTCCGAGCACTCATCCTGCAGGACGGCGAGCACCTTCTTGACCGTCTCCTCGTCGATCACCCGGCGGAGGCCTGCCAGCGCCGCGTTCTCGGTGGGAACCATCACCGTCATGTCGTTGTGCAGGATCTTGATCGTGAGGTACTCCCGCGACTCGCCAAGAACTTCCTTCATCTCCTTGCGCAGTACCTTCCCCGCCCCGTGATGGGGATATACGACGCTGTCGCCGACCTCGAACTCGATGTGAGGGAGGGGATCGGAGGTCTCCAGATCCCCTTCCAAGTGCTCTTCCATTAGCTCTGTGATGGTGTCCTCCTCTGTCCAGGCCGACGGGGCGAGGGACCCGCGCGCCGTTTGCACTACGTCTGCAGGTACCTGTCGACCAGGTTGATCTCCTGCTGACGGCGAAGTCCCTCGCGGATGTCCTTCGCCCGGATCTCGCCGACTCCGTCGACGGTCTCCAGCTCACCGTCTGTGGCGGCGAGCAAGCCCTCGAGTCCACCAAACTCGTCAACGATCCGCTGCACTACTAGCTTGGGCAATCTTGGGATGCGTCCCAGGATGCGGACTCCGCGCGGAGAGACGGGGTAGTCGAGGGTGTTCACCTTGCGGTCGTAGCCGAGCAGCTCGGCCAACCGACCGAAGTCCAAAAGGTCCTGATGGGGCAGCCGTACGAGCTGATCGAACGCGATCGAGAACGCCTCGTCGCTGTCCTCGATCAGGAAGTCGTGTACGAGCGCGGCCTTGTCGGCCGATACGCCGACCATCGTCTCGTCGAGCTGCATCTCGATCAGCCGCCCCTCGGTCCCGAGCTCGACGATATACCGCTCGATCTCCACCGCCATCCGTGTCACGAGCTCGGCGCGTTGGAGCACGGTGAGCACGTCGTGGAGAGTAACGCCGCCCTCGAACTCGAGCGCGGTCAGACGAGTCGAGACCTGATCGAGCCGGCTGCGGTACTTGTCGAGCGTCGCGAGCCCCTGGTTTGCCTTCGCGAGGACGACCGGGATGTCCTCGAGGATGTACTTGACGTCGTCCACGTACAGCGAGACGATCTCGCGCCGCTCGGAGATCGCGACGACGAGCGCATCGGTCTGCTTGGCGACGCGCTCCGCGGTCCGGTGGCGGGTGCCCGTCTCCATCGTCAGGATCGTTGGATCGGGTGTGAGCTGGACGTTCGCGTGCGCGATCTTCGTGGCGTTCGCGCTCAGGACGATCGCGCCGTCCATCTTCGCCAGCTCGTACAGGATCGCCGGCGAGTAGTCGAGGTCGAGCTTGATCCCGCCCGAGAACAGGAACGACAGCTCGTCCGCGTCCCCGATCACGATCAGACCGCCTGTGCGCGCGTCCTGGATGTTGTCCAGGCCCTCCCGCAGCGCCGTCCCGGGGGCGACCATCTCCAACGCCCTGACTATCCGGGACTCCTGTCGAGATTCGAGCTCTTCTTTGAGCTCTTCCCCGGAACGAGACGGCATCAAGGCCAATTTTACCGGAGATTCATGTGTCGAGGCCCCCCGGGCTCGCGTCCTGCCGGCGCGCCAGGTGACGCCTCCGCGGGCCGGGTCCGCCGGGGTCAGAGGACCCTGGATGTCGACTCACCACCAGTCACGTTTGTGTCGGGGTCCGCCAACTCCGATTGCGGGACTATCCCGCCTGAATCGCCATTCAGCTAACTCGGGCAGGCAAGCCTGCTCGCGTCGGCGAGAAAAACTGCACAGTGCGACAAATGGGCGCGGCGGGGTCGGCGCCTGTCGAGGGTCGCGCTCCGGAGCCTGTCGACTCTCGGTCCGCGGGCGCTTTTTTGGCGCCCGCGACCTTGATTGGCGGGCGGCTGGTAAAACGGCGCTGGGAAGGGCAGGGAGCGGGCGCCATCGGACCATAAAAACCTGCATAGCACGACAATTGCGGCCAGAATTGCGAGGCCTGTCGAGCTATGCACGAAGAGCATGCGTAATACGACAGGGCTCGGATCTGGCGCCGGTGTTGTCGAGCTATGCAGGTTTCCCGTGACACTCTCGCCACAAAGTCGCCGGTTTGGGGGATGAGGAGGTCAACCACGCTCTCCGGCGGCCCCGCGACCACCGTCACCCACCCTCCTTCCCTGCTGCCGTTCACCGAGCCGACCGCCAGCCGAAGCTTCCGAGCGTCGTCAGCCACCGACTACGCCCGCCGGCGCCTCAAGCCGCCCGCGCCGCCTCCGCCCCGCCACCGAACGCGGCCCGCAACGCCGCCCGCACCGTCCTGCACCCTTCGGGCTCGACCACCCCGCCCAGGCCGAACTTGGCCGCCTCCGCCAGCCGCCGGTCGGCGTGCGCCACCGTCCGCAGCTCGCCGGTCAACCCCAGTTCGCCGAAGCACGCCAGCGGCTCACCCGAGGGACGCGTGAGGACAGCTCTTTTGGCTGCGCTGGCCACCGCCAGCGCCACCGCGAGATCGGCCCCTGGCTCGTCGACCCGTACGCCTCCGACGACGTTCACGAACACGTCGGCCGCTCCGAGGCCGATCCCGGCGTGGCGTCCCAGCACCGCGAGCACGAGCGCGACGCGGTTGCGATCGAGGCCGGAGACGACCCGGCGGGGCGGCACGAGCTCGGAGTTCGACACCAGCGCCTGGACCTCGACCAGGAGCGGCCGCGAGCCCTCCATCGCGCACAGCACGACGCTACCCGGCGCGCGCGTGGCCTCACCGACGAACCGCGCCGAGGCGTCGAGGACCTCGACCAGCCCGTGGTCGCGCATCTCGAACACGCCGGCCTCGTCGGTCGAGCCGAACCGGTTCTTGATGGCGCGGACCGTCCGGTAGGTCCGCTCGCGCTCGCCTTCGAACTGGAGCACGCAGTCGACTAGGTGCTCGAGCACGCGTGGCCCAGCCAGCGCGCCGTCCTTCGTCACGTGACCGACGAGCAGCACCGCGATCCGCAGCGCCTTGGCGACCCGCATGATCTCGCCGGCGACTTCGCGAACCTGGCCGACCGAGCCGGCGGCGCTCGACATCTCGGCGCTGTGGAGCGTCTGCACCGAGTCGACCACGCAGACCTCCGGCCTCTCGGCCTCGAGCGTCGCGAGCACCGTGTGCAGGTTGGTTTCGGCGATCACGGGAATGTCGAGCGCCGCCGGTTCGGTCAGCCGCTGCGCGCGAAGGCGGATCTGGGCGGCCGATTCCTCGGCCGACACGTACAGGGTCCGCCTCCCCGCGGCGACCAGGTTCGCCAGCGCCATCGTCGTCAGCGTCGACTTGCCGATCCCCGGAGCTCCGCCGATCAACACGAGCGACCCCGGAACGATCCCGCCCCCGAGCACGCTGTCGAGCTCGCCGATGCCGGTGGTCAGCCGGTCGCGCTCCTCGGTGGCGACGCTGCGCAGCGGCACCGGCGCCACGGCGGCGACGCGAGCGCCACCCCGACGCGGCCGTGCCCCGGACGCCGAACCGCTCCGCACCTCTTCAACCAGCGTGTTCCACTCGCCGCACCCCGGGCACTGCCCCGCCCACCGCGGGGTCTCGTGGCCGCACGCGGAGCAGACGTGGATCGAGGTCGGACGGGCGATGCCACGAGCCTACGCGCCCGCCCCGACGGCATCGCGACCCGCTTCACTTTTGTGACAGGCGCAGCGCTTCGAGGGCGTACGTCACCCCGAACATCAGCTCGCCACCGTCCGCCCACCCCCCGGCGCGCTCATTCAGGACCTGGCCCCGTAAAAGCCCCAGCGGCGGCCGCGCAGACGCGTAGCGAAGCGCCCCGGACACCATCCGCCGGGACAGCGAGACCCATCCGCCGGCGGCGGAGCACGGGGGCTCGAGCTGCCGACAGGCCGCGGCCAGGTGCAGCAGGCCGGCCGCGGTGATCACGCCCGCCGAGACGTCGACCGGCGCACCCGGACGGGCGTCGTAGTCCCATAGCGGCACCCCGGAGGCGGGCACGTGCGCCCGCACATAGCCGGCGATTCGTGACGCCACCCCCAAAAGCCCGCGGTCCCGTAGCTCTGACGCGGCCACCGCGAACCCGTAGAGCGCCCAGCCCTCGCCCCGCGACCAGGTGCTCCGGGCCGAGATCCCCTGGTGGGTGGCGAACGACAGCACACGGCCGGTGGCGCGGTCGAAGTTCACGGCCTGGATCGTCGAGCCGTTCCGCCGCACGAGAAGCGCCGCAACACGGTGCGCGTGGCGGAGTGCCACCCGCACGTACGCCGGATTCCCGGACAGGCGCGTCGCCCAGGGCAGGATCGCGATGTTCATCATGCTGTCGACGATCGTGTCGGCGTCGGGGCCGTAGGAGTTCGTGGGGATCGTGCCGGCGCGTGAGTTGGTGGCGGCCAGCGCCAGCAGCTCGTTCGAGGCGGCGATAACGCTCCGCTTCAACCGCGAACACAGCGCCTCGCGCCTGCGGCCCGCTCGGCGTCCGGCCTCGCTGATTTGGGCCGCGCGCGAGTCGTCCGGCTGCCCCCGACCCTTGAGGCAGAGCGCCATATAGGCCGCCAGCGACGACTGCTCATGCATGAAGCCAACGTCGTGGGTGTCGTCGCGCTCGTGGCCGAGGTGGGCGAGCGTCGCCGCCAGCGCCCACCGGGCGAACATCCCGCCGGCGGGTTCGAGCGCGGCCGCCTGCCACAGCGCCCCGGGCCAGAAGCCGCTCGTCCAGTAGGTGGCGGAGTCGTGCAGGACGTCCTTCACGCTCGCGCCAATCGGGAACTGCCCCGGCGCCAGGCGGGCGTGGAGCTCGGCCAGGCGGTGCAGCAACAGCGCGGCCGGCTCGGACGCCGGGCTGATAATCAGCGCGGTGACTCGCGAGCTCCCGCGCACCTGCTCGAGGGTGAGCGCTCCGCTGGCCGGGACTCCCGTGGCGCGCACGCGGCCGTTCACGGCGAAGCGGCCGCCGGCGATCTCGATGTGAGCACGGAGCGGAAGCGTCCCGTTCACGACGAGCATCCGCGGCCCGACGCCTATGTCGAGCGCGGCCTGAGGCCGGCCGCGGGCGACGTCGAGGGAGACCACGGCGCCGCCGGCGGGGAGCGCGACGCTCGTCGCGTGGCCGGCGTGCAGGTCAACCCGCGGGATCACCCGGACGCCGGCGAGCGATGGCGGCGGTGCCGCGGTGGCGTGTGGGGTCGAGGCCGGAGCCGAGGATCCGCCGCACGCGCTCAGGGCGAGTCCGCTCGCGGCGAGCGCGCCCACGATCCCAGCCCGGACGAGCCGGACCCACATGATGGTTGTGTTACTCGGCGTCCGAGGGCGCGTCGGGCGCTGCCGGCTCCGGATCATCGGAGCGCTCGTCAGCGTCTGTGTCGCCACCGCCCTCGGCGCCGACACCGACCGGCGTGGGCTTCGGCACGGGCTCGATCACGGTCAGCTTGACCTCGCCGTCGGAGCCGTCCTCGGCCTCGACCGGCTTCTCGACGAGCACCGTCGAGCCCGACGGGACCTGGGAGCGGAGCACGAAGTCCGCCAGCGGATCCTCGACGTAGCGCTGGATCGCGCGGCGCAGGGGCCTTGCCCCCATCGCCGGATCCCAGCCCTTGTCGACGAGCATGTCCTTGGCGTCCTCGGAGAGCTCGAGCTGGAGCTCGCGCTCGGCCATCGACTCGCGGATCCTCCGCAGCAGCAACTCGACGATCTCCTTGATCTCGTTCTTGGCCAGCTTGTGGAAGACGATCACCTCGTCGATCCGGTTCAGGAACTCGGGCCGGAAGACCTTCTTCAGCTCGCCCATGATCCGGTTCTTCATGTCGTCGTAGGTGATCCCGGTCTCGTCGTCTGAGACGGCGAAGCCGAGCGGCGTGTTCCGGGCGATCTCGGCGGCCCCGATGTTCGAGGTCATGATCACGATGCAGTGGCGGAAGTCGACGGTCCGGCCCTGAGCGTCGGTCAACCGCCCGTCCTCCAGGATCTGGAGCAGGATGTTGAAGACGTCGGGGTGGGCCTTCTCGATCTCGTCGAGCAGCAGCACGCTGTAGGGCTTGCGCCGCACCGCTTCGGTGAGCTGCCCGCCCTCGTCGTAGCCAATGTAACCCGGAGGCGAGCCGACCAGCCGCGAGACCGCGTGCTTCTCCATGTACTCGGACATGTCGATCCGGATCATCGTGTCCTCATCGCCGAACAGGAACTCGGCGAGCGTCCGCGCGAGCTCGGTCTTGCCGACGCCCGACGGGCCGAGGAAGATGAACGAGCCGGTGGGGCGCTTCGGGTCCTTCAGACCCGCCCGCGAGCGCCGGATCGCCTTCGAGACGACCTCGATCGCGGGGTGCTGCCCGATCACGCGCTTGTGGAGCTCGTCCTCCATCCGCATCAGCTTCGCGGTCTCGGCCTCGGTCAGCTTGAACACCGGGATACCGGTCCACATCGAGACGATGTCGGCGATCTCCTCCTCGCCGATCGCGGGACGCTCGGTCGATTCACCGGCCTCCCACTGCTCGGCGAGCTCGCGCTTCTTCTGCGTCAGCCGCCGCTCCGTGTCGCGGAGGTTGGCGGCCTTCTCGAACTCCTGGGCCTCGATCGCGGCCTCCTTGGCGCGCCTGGTCTCCTCGATCTCGTCCTCGAGCTCGCGGTACACGGGCGGCGAGGTCATCGACTTGATCCGCATCCGTGAGGCGGCCTCGTCGATCAAGTCGATCGCCTTGTCGGGCAGGAAGCGGTCAGAGATGTAGCGGTCGGCCAGGTCGGCGGCCGCCTCGAGCGCCTCATCGGTGATGTTGACCTTGTGGTGCTGCTCGTAGCGGTCGCGCAGACCCTTGAGGATCTGAACGGTCTCCTCGGTCGTGGGCTGGTCGACGGTGATCTTCTGGAAGCGGCGCTCGAGCGCGGAGTCGCGCTCGAGGTACTTGCGGTACTCCTCCAGCGTCGTCGCGCCGATCGTCTGAAGCTCGCCACGGGCGAGCGCCGGTTTGAGGATCGAGGCCGCGTCGATCGCGCCCTCGGCGGCGCCGGCGCCGACCAGGTTGTGGAGCTCGTCGATGAACAGGATGATGTCGCCGCGCTGGGTGATCTCCTTCATCACCTTCTTCAGGCGCTCCTCGAACTCGCCGCGGTACTTGGAGCCCGCGACCAGGGCGGCGAGGTCAAGCGTGTAGATCTGCTTGCCCTTCAGCAACTCGGGCACATCGGCGTTCGTGATCCGCTGCGCGAGACCCTCGACGACGGCGGTCTTGCCGACGCCAGGCTCGCCGACGAGCACCGGATTGTTCTTCGTGCGCCGCGAAAGGATCTGCATGATCCGCTCGATCTCGGTCTCGCGACCCACCACAGGATCGAGCTTGCCCTCGGCGGCCAGCTTGGTCAGGTTGCGGCCGAACTGGTCGAGCAGCTTCGAGGACTTCTTGCCCTCGCCCTGCGGACCCGCCCCGGCGGCGCCGGCTCCGGCGCCCGAGCCGCGCTGGCGGCTGCCGGGCCCAGAGAGCATCCGGATCACCTCGTTGCGGATCTTTTCCGAGTCGGCGTCGAAGTCGAGCAGGATCCGGGCGGCGACGCCTTCGTTCTCGCGCACGAGGCCGAGAAGGATGTGCTCTGTGCCGATGTAGTTGTGGCCGAGGCTCAGGGCCTCGCGCAACGCCAGCTCGAGGACCTTCTTAGCCCGCGGCGTGAACGGGATCTGGCCGGAGGTGACCTCCTCGCCAGAGCCCACGATCCGCACGACCTGCGCGCGCACGCGCTCGACCGTGATGTCGAGGGACTCGAGCACCCGTGCCGCCAGGCCCTCCTCCTCACGCAAAAGCCCAAGCAGGATGTGTTCGGTGCCGATGTAATTGTGCTTGAGCGTCCGCGCCTCTTCTTGCGCCAGGACCACGACCTGGCGGGCTCGCTCTGTAAATCGCTCGAACATTGCTCTTCTCTCGGTCCGGAGTACTCAGCTGTGGTCGGTCGAGGCTTTTTCCTGTCCTTGTTCCCTACGCTGCCAGAGTCGTCAAGTGCTCACGGGGGCCGGCTTGCAGGGACGCCGAGGATCCCGTTTCTTCCCATCTATTTCGACCGCCAGGCCGGAAAGGATGAGCGATACGGTTTCTGTCTCGGGCCATAGGTCAGTCTAGCAACGCACCTACCACGCCCTTCTTATATCGGAAGGGGTCTCCTGCGTAGCGAATCGCTGTTTGCGGGGTTCCAAGACGTGCCATCCAACCGCTTTTCACGTTAGCCGCCGACTCCGCGCCGGCATGTGGCACTAGTCACGCATCGCCGGGAACAGCACGATCTCGCGGATCGACCGCCGCCCCGTCAGCGCCATCACCAGCCGATCGATCCCGATCCCGATGCCGCCGGTCGGTGGCATCCCGTACTCGAGCGCCTGAATGAAGGACTCGTCGTAGGGCTGTGTCTCCTCGCCCCCGGCGCCGGCCAACGCGCGCTGCTGCTCGAACCGCCGGCGCTGCTCGTCGGGATCGTTGAGCTCCGTGAACGCATTGGCGATCTCGACGCCGCCGACGTACGCCTCGAAGCGCTCGACCAGGCCTTCGGTGGTCCGATGGCGCTTGGCGAACGGCGATAGCTCGACCGGGTAGTCGAGCAAGAAAGTCGGTTGAATCAGCGTGGGTTCGACGTGGTTTGAGAGCAGCTCATCGACGAGCTGCGGCCACGTGTCCTCCACCGAGACCTTCATGTCCCGGGCCGTCATTGCGGCCGCCAGCGCGTCGCGGTCGTGAGCCTCGGTGATGTCGATGCCGGTCCGCGTGCGGATCGCCTCGACAAGCCTCTCCCGGCGCCACGGTGGCGAGAAATCGAACTCGCCGGAGTAGCCGATCTCGGTCGCCACGAACGAGACGAGCTGCTCGCAGCGCTCCGCGATCTTCGTGTAGTCGGCGTAGGCCTCGTAGAAC
Source organism: uncultured Solirubrobacterales bacterium (assembly GCA_963810015.1). Taxonomy (GTDB): domain Bacteria; phylum Actinomycetota; class Thermoleophilia; order Solirubrobacterales; family Solirubrobacteraceae; genus Palsa-465. The sequence goes on along the minus strand of CAWEMC010000012.1, from coordinate 313,773 downwards.
TCGAGCATCGTGAACTCGGGGTTGTGGGTCGTGTCGACCCCCTCGTTGCGGAAGTCCTTCCCGAGCTCGTAGACGCGCTCGAGGCCACCGACGATCAGCCGCTTCAGGTAGAGCTCGGTCGCAATCCGGAGGAAGAACTCGCGATCGAGCGCGTTGTGGTGGGTCGTGAACGGCCGCGCCAGCGCGCCACCATAAAGCGGCTGCAAAACCGGCGTTTCCACCTCGATAAACCCGTGATCGTCGAGCCAGCGGCGGACCGCCGAGATCACCCGTGCGCGGGTCACGAACAGCTCGCGTGCGTCCTCGTTGGCGATCAGGTCGAGCTCGCGGTGGCGGTAGCGGGTCTCCACGTCGGTCAGCCCGTGATGCTTCTCCGGGGGCGGCCGGAGCGACTTCGCGAGCACCACGAACGAGGTGATCCGCAGCGTTAGCTCCCCCCTGCGCGAGGAGAACGCGATCCCGTCGATCCCGATCAGATCCCCGAGGTCGAGCCCCAGCAGCCTTTGCATCCCTGCCGCGCCGAGCTCGTCGACTCGGGCTTGCAACTGGATGCGACCGGAGCGATCGACCAGATCCAGGAAGGCCATCTTGCCTTGACCGCGCCGCGCGGCGAGGCGGCCGGCGATGCGGTGGGAGACCGACGTCTCCTCGCCAGGTTGGAGCGAAGCATGCGCGGCCCGCACGGACGAGATCGGCTCCACACTCTCGAACTCGTGCGGGAACGGATCGACGCCCTCGCGTCGCAGGGCGTCGAGCTTGGACCGCCGCGCCGCGAGGAGCTCAGAGGACGCGACGGGCTCGTCGCTCATCCATCGGCCCTCTACTTCGCGGCGACGTCGATCTTGGTGATCTTCAGCTTTCGCTCGCCCCTGGGGGTCGAGAACTCGACCTCCTCGCCGCGTTTACGGCCCAAAAGCGCCTTTCCGATCGGCGACTCGTTGGAGAGCTTCAGCTCGGTCGGGTTCGCTTCGGCAGAGCCGACGATCGTGTACTTCGTCGACTTGCCGCCCTCTTCCTTGACGTGCACGACCGAGCCGACCCGGACCACGTCGGTCCCGAGGTCGGTTGCGTCGATGACCGTGGCCGACCGCAGCTTGTCCTCCAGCGCGGCGATCCGCGCCTCGAGCATCGCCTGCTCGTTCTTGGCGTCGTCGTACTCGGCGTTCTCCGAGATATCGCCGAACTCGCGCGCCTCTTTGATTCGGGCGGCGACCTCGCGACGACGGACGGTCGATAGTTGCTCGAGCTCGGCCTTGAGAGTGACCAGCCCTTCGGGGGTGAGGATGACGTCCTTAGGCATTGCTGTGACCTGTGGGGTTAGGGGCGATCTGGACGAGAAAAATCCCGCCCTACCAGCGGGAAATGGCACGCTCCGGTTCGCGTGGGCGGATGAGTATAGACACCTCCGCGCCCGAGCCCTATTAGGGGTTCCTGAACGCTCAGAGAGCGCTTAGCTCACCTGCCGCCGGGCCCTACGCGGCGGCGCGGGCGGCGCCGGTAAACAGGGCCCGGGCCTCCCCCACCGTCGCCGCGCGCTGGAGCGCGGCCTGGAGCGACTTGCTCCCGCCGAGCCGGTCCGCGTACCACGGGTAGAACTTCCGCAGATACCGCGCGGCCCGCTCCGGACCGAGGTGCTCGCAGGCCCGCTCGAGCACCCAATCGAGCTCGGCGAGGATCTCCGCGGGCTCGGGCTCCGCAGTCCGCTGCCCCAGCAACTGCTCGAACAGCCACGGATTACCGAGCGACCCCCGCGCCAGAAGCACGCCCGCGGCGTGTGTCTGCTCGAAGGCGCGCCGCGCCGCGTCGGCGGTCTGGAGGCCACCCGAGATCATCACTGGCACCGGCAGCTCCTCGATCAGGGTCCGCGCCAGCGCGTAGTCGGGCGCACCGCTGTGGCGCTGAGAGGCGTGACGCGGGTGGATGCACAATCCGGCGACGCCGCCGTCGAACGCCAGCCGGCGAGCGGTTTCGACCCCGCTCGTGTCGCCCGGGCGCTGCCCCGTCCGGAGCTTGACCGTCACCGGCAGCCCGCTCCCCCGCGCGGCCGCTCGGGCGATCGACACGGCGCGATCTGGCTCGGCCAGCAGCGCCGCGCCGGCGCCCGTCTTGCAGACCTTCGGGACCGGGCATCCCATGTTGATGTCAATCATGTCGGCGCCCGCGGCGGCGACCCGCTCCGCCGCCGACGCCATCACGTCGGGATCGTGGCCGAACAGCTGCACCGACATCGGATGCTCGTCGGGGTGGATCCGCAACAGCTCGCGACAGGTCCGCTCGTTGCGGTAGTGCACGGCGAAGCTCGACACCATCTCCGAGACGACGAGGCCGGCGCCGTAGCGCTTGGCCTGGAGCCGAACGAACCAGTTTCCGATTCCGGCCAGCGGCGCGAGCACCACACGGTTGGCGATCTCGACCCCGCCGAGGGTCCAGCTGTCGTTCAGAGTCGGCGACACGGGCATTCATGGTACGAATTGGGACCATGGATCTTGCTCCCCTGCTGCTGCCCTGGAACGAGATCGTGCTCGACCAGGTGCCGGGGACCGAGCTGTTCGACGCGCACACTCACCTCGGGCAGAACGACCCCGACGGGATGAGCCAGACGCCCGAGGAGCTGATCTCCCAGCTCGAGATGGCGCACGCCCGGGGCGCGTTCGTGTTCCCGATGCACGAACCCGACGGCTATCCCCCCGCCAACGATGCGGTTCTGGAGGCGGCGCGCGGCGCCGACTCGCTGTTGATCCCGTTTTGCCGGGTGAACCCCCACGACGATCCCGTCCGCGAGGCGGAGCGGTGCCTCGACGCCGGCGCCAGGGGGATCAAGCTCCACCCTCGGGCGGAGAACTTCACGCTGGGCCACCCTCAGGTTCGCTCGCTGATCGCGCTCGCGGACGAGCGCCGACTGCCCGTGCTGATCCACGCGGGGCGCGGGATCCCGGCGCTCGGGCTCCACGCCGTCGAGCTCGCCGGTGAGCACCCGGACGCGCGGCTGATCCTCGCGCACGCCGGCATCTGCGACCTGTCGTGGATCTGGCGCGTCGCTCCCGACCACCCCAACCTGCTGTTCGATACTGCGTGGTGGATGCCCGCCGATCTCCGGGCGCTCTTCGCGCTCGTGCCGCCGGGCCAGATCGTGTTCGCCAGCGACGCGCCCTACGGCAGCACCGCGATGTCGGCGGCGTTCCAGCTCCGCACCGCGCTCCAGGTCGGGCTCTCAGCCGAACAGATCCGCTCGATTGCCTCCGGGCAGGCGCTGCGTCTCGCCGCCGGCGAACCGTTGCGGCCGGCGGGACCGGCCGTCGGCGAGCACGAGCGGCCGCCGCACGTGCTCCTGGACCGCGTTTCGGAGTTCCTGATGCTGGGCGCGATCGCGTCGTTCCGGGGATCGGAGGGGGCCACCGAGATGCTGGCGCTCGCGCGGCTCGCGTGCGACGTCCCCGACGAGATCGACGACGCACCTGTGTTCGCCGCGATCCTGCGCCTGATCGACATCTACGACGAGTTGACCGCCGAAGATTCGGGGGACCGCCGCCGCAACGCATTCCTGATCCTCGCGACGACCGTGGCCCAGACCCCCGACGTGCCGATTCCGGAGCTCGCCTCCGAGCCCGCGGGCTGACGGTCACTGCTCGGTCTGGTTGCGGCCCCAGATCAGCCGCAGCCCGATCAGGGTCAGCAGGTCGTCGACCTGATCGACCGTCTCGCGCACGAACGGCACCAGCGCGTGCGCGAGGCCGCCGGTCGCTATCACGGTCGTGCTCTCGCCCAGCTCGCCCCGCAGCCTGTGGACGATTCCGTCGACCTGGCCGGCAAATCCGTACACGATGCCACTGCGGATCGCATCGACCGTCGACTTGCCGATCAGTCCCCGGGGCGGCGCCAGCTCGACCTTCGGGAGCTTTGCCGCGCGGTCGTACAGCGCGTCGATCGAGATCTCGGCGCCGGGGCTGATGATCCCGCCGAGATATTCGCCGGCCGCGGACACGGCGTCGTAGGTGATCGCGGTGCCGAAGTCGACTACCACGCAGGTGTCCTTCACCCGTTCGTACGCGGCGACCGCGTTGACGAGCCGATCGGCCCCGACCTCGCGTGGGTTGTCGATCCTGATCGGCATTCCGGTCCGGATCGACGGACCGACCACGAGCATCCGGTGGCCCAGGTAGCGATCCGCCATCGCGGTCCACTGCTCCGAGAGCTGGGGCACGGTCGACGACACGATCGAGGTATCGACATCGGTCAGCGACAGGCCGCGGAGGGCCAGCAGGTTCGACAGCGCCGCGCCCAGTTCATCGCCGGTTGACTCCCTGACCGTCGCGAACCGCCAGTGCTCGGCCAGCACGTCCTGGTCGTTGAAGACGCCGAAATGGGTCTGCGTATTGCCGACATCGACGACGAGCAGCATGGGCGAGGATTATGGGGCCTGCGAGCGGAGCGGTGGCCCCGCCAGTCTCACGTCCTGGCCGTCGCCAAGAGCAGCCAGCGCGGCCGTGGCCGGGTCCCCGTCCGGGAACCTCAGCTGCGGATCGAGCTCCAGCAGCGGCACGAGCACGAAGCGACGAGAGCGGACCTCCGGGTGGGGCAGCGTCAGCCGTACGGACTGGTACATCAGATGGCCCAGCAGCAGGACGTCGACGTCGATCGCCCGGGGCCCGTGGCGCTCGGCGCCGGGCGCGCGTCCGACTTCACGCTCGACCTCCTTGCACGCGTCCAGCAGATCCTCGGGCCCGAGCGAGGTCTCGATTCGGACGCACGCGTTGAGGAAATCCGGCTGGTCGAGGACAAGGCCGACGGGCTCGGTCTCGTACACCGAGGACGAGGCGAGCACGGCGACCCCGTGGCGCGGCAGCTCCACGACCGCGGCGCAAAGCTGCGCCCGGCGCTCGCCGACATTCGAGCCGAGTCCGAGAAACCCGAGCGTCACTCCGCCTCGCGCCAGACCTCGACCGACACCTCGCTGACCGCGAACGGAAGCGGAGGCTCCGGCTTGGAGGCTTTTACCCACACGGACTGCGCGGCGTACTGACCGAGCAGCCGATCGGCGATCGCCGCGCACAGCCGCTCGAGCGTCTTGTAGGAGCGCTGCTGGGCGACGAGGTTCGCGCTGTCACACACCTCGGCGTAGTCGACCGTGTCCTCGATCCGGTCCGTCAAGGTCGCGTCGCATTCGCCGACGTCGAGGCGCAGGTCGAGCAGCAGCCGCTGGCCGACCTCGCGCTCCGCCGCGGTCACGCCGACGTGGGTGAACAGCGAGAGCCCGGAGATCTCGATCGTGACCTCGGGCTCGGAGCGCTCGTCGTCCTCGCCGTCGTCGTCGTCGACTTCGTCGTAATCGTCGCCGTCGCCGTGCTCGGTCACGCGCTGACGGTAGCAACAGCCACCTTGAGCGCGTCGGAAATCGGCGCCACCTCGTGAACCCTGAAGATCCGCGCCCCGCGGGTGTACGCGAGCACGTTGGTGGCGATCGTCCCGGCGAGCCGGTGATCGACGTCACGGCCAGTGATCCGCCCGAGGAACGACTTTCGCGACGTGCCGATCAGGACCGGTCGCCCCACCGCCACGAGCTCGTCCAGCCGGCGGAGCAGCTCGAGGTTGTGGGCAACGGTCTTGCCGAAGCCGATCCCGGGGTCGAGGATGATCCGCTCCTCGGGCACGCCCGCCGCGATCGCGACGCCCATCCGCGCCTCCAGAAACGCCTTGACCTCGCCGACGACGTCGTCGTAGCGCGGGTCCTCCTGCATCGTGCGCGGATCGCCGAGCATGTGCATCAGGCAGAGCGCGGCGCCCGCGGACGCGACCACCGCTCCCATCTCGGGATCGCCCCGCAGCGCTGTCACGTCGTTGACGATCGTCGCCCCGGCGCGCAGCGCCTCCGCCGCCACCGTCGCCTTCGAGGTGTCGATCGAGATCTGCGCCGTCACCCCGGCCGCGACGAGTCCCGTGATCACCGGGAGCACCCGGCGCAGCTCCTCCTCGGCGGTCACGGGCGCCGCGCCGGGGCGCGTCGACTCGCCGCCGATGTCGAGAATCGCCGCGCCCTCGGCGTCGAGCTCGAGACCCTGGCGGATCGCCGCGTCGGGATCGAGGAATAGGCCCCCGTCGGAGAACGAGTCCGGGGTGACGTTGACCACCCCCATGATCCGGAACTCCCCCGCGACCGGCATCGGTGGGCCTCCCGCGGCCCGCGAGGTCACTGCGGTTCCTCGTCCGGCCACCGTCCGTGCTCGTCGAAGTACTCCCGCGCCTCCTCCTCACGCTCGCGGTCGCGGTTGCTCTCGACGCTCATCCGGAACATCCAGTTGATCATCCACACGGTCACGGCGACGAGCAGCAGCGCGACGCCCGTCGCCGAGAGCAGCGTGTGTGTGTCGCCGGCGGTCGATACCCGGCCGTGCCCGAGCACGATCAGCACCACGCCGGCGAGCGCGATCGCCACGGGCAGCCACAGCCGCGTGGCCGCCAGCACCACGCGCGTGAACCTTCCATCTTGCTCATGTCGACCTTGCTCGGCCATGCTCGACCGCCACGTTACATCGCTCCCGTCCTCGCGACGAACACAACTACTACGACTTCGGGGGGTTAGCCCGTGAAAAGATGCGGGGCGCCAAGAACGAGCTGGGAGGGCAGTCAATGACCGACGGAATCAATCGACGCACGCTCCTACGCGGGGCCGCCGGAGGGGCGGCCGTGCTCGCCGCCGGAGGGTTGCCCGCGTGGGCGCGACCTGTGCGCAAGGCGCACTTCCTCCGCCAGCCCGACAGCTTGCCGTTTCCGCACCTGCCGGCGGGCACTCCGAGCATGCCCCAGATCCGCAACATCGTCGTGCTGATGATGGAGAACCACTCGTTCGACAACCTCCTCGGGATGGTCCCCTACCAGGTCTCGGGCCGCCACCGCGTCGACGGTCTCACCCGGCGTCACCACCGGATCGTCAACTTCAACCCCGACGCGACCGGCCAGCGGGTCTACGCCACGCACGGCACCTCTCCTTGCCAGCTGAGCGGGGAGCCGAGCCAGTCGTGGAACGCGAGCCACGAGTCCTACGACGGCGGCCGTAACGACGGCTTCGTCAAGGGGAGCGCCCCGATCGCGATGACGTTCTGGGACAAGAGCGACCTCCCGTTCACGTATTCGCTCGCGCAGCACTTCCCGCTCGGCGAGCGCTACTTCTGCTCGGTGCTCGCGCAGACCTACCCGAACCGGCGCTTCCTGTTCGCCGCGACGGCTTCGGGGACGATCTCGACCAACGCCGCCGGCTTGCTCCCCTCCGCGGCCAACGGCACGATCTTCGACCGGCTCGATGCCCATGGGATCGACTGGCGCGTGTATTTCCAGAACCTCCCCAGCCCCGCGATCCTGCCGAACTTCCGCAACAACAAGTCCCAGCTCGCGCGCACCAGTCCGTTCAGCCAGTTCGCCATCGACGCGGCGGCCGGAAACCTTCCGCAGTTCACGTTCCTGGATCCCAACTACGACAACACATCGGAGGAGAACCCGCAGGACATTCAGGTCGGCGAGGAGTTCGTCGCGAACGTCGTCCAGACGCTCATGCACGCGCCGTCGTGGAAGCACACGGCCCTGTTCATCAACTACGACGAGCACGGCGGCTACTACGACCACGTCCCCCCGCCCCCCGCCATCCTGCCCGACTCGATCCCGCCGATGCTCTCTTCCGGCGACGCCCCGGGGACCTATAACCGCTACGGCTTCCGCGTGCCCCTGATCGTGGTCTCACCGTGGGCGAGGCCCCACTACGTCTCGCGCGTAGTCCAGGACCACACGTCGGTCGCCGCGTTCATCGAGCGCAAGTGGAACCTGCCGGCGATGACCTTCCGCGACGCCAACGCGGCGCCGATGACCGACTACTTCAACTTCCGCCACGCCGCGTTCCGCAAGCCGCCGAGACTCAAGGCCGCGCCGCCACTCGGACCGGGCCTCGAAGCGTGCAAGAAGGCGGGACTGACGCCACCGCTGCCCGGGCAGCCGTCGCCGCCTGACGACGTGGCGCGGTTCCTGGCGCGGCGCTGACTCTCAGCAGCCCTGATTGGCGGGCGGCCCTTTAACGGCGCTGGGGAAGGGATCGGGGGAGCGGGCGCCATCGCATCCCGTCCAGAACCTGCATAGCACGACAATCTCGGCCAGAATGGCGAGGCCTGTCGAGCTATGCATGAAGAGCATGCGCAATACGACAGGGCTCGGGTCTGGAGCCGGGCTGTCGTGTTATGCAGGTTTCTCGTGAACTCTCGGCACCAAGTCGCCGGCTGGACGCAGGAGCAGGCCAAACCACGGGCTCCGCCGACCCGCCGAAGCCCTCACCCGCCCCCTCTCACTGCCGCCTTTACCGAGCCGGCCCGCCAATCGGCGCCGCGGGCGCCGCATAGCCCCGGCCCGCACCACCGGCGACTGGCGCCGCGCTACTCGGCGGTTCCGCCGGCGAGACCGGGCCGCGGCAGCGGCCGTGGGCTCTCGCGGCCCGGCGCGCGCTCCGCCGGCGCCGGCGGGAGCGGCACCTCGGGCGGCGGTGGCGCCTCGGCGCCGAAGACCTCTTCCTCGGTCCCGCCGTCGAGGAGCGCCTCGAACTGCTCGCGCTCGATCGTCTCGCGCTTGATCAGGATCTCGGAGAGCTTCTCGAGCGAGCTCTTGTACGTCGTGAGCAGCTCCCTGGCCTGGACGTGCGCGGACTCCACGATTCGACGGATCTCGTCATCGATTTCCCTGGCGATCTCGTCCGAGTAGTCCGGCTCGGCGGAGAACTCGCGGCCCAGGAACGGCTGGCCGTGGTCGTGGCCAAACACGCGCGGACCGAGCTTCTCTGACATCCCGAACCGCATCACCATCTGCTTGGCGGTGGCCGTGACCTTCTCCAGATCGTTGGAGGCGCCGGTCGTGACCTCGCCGAAGATGATCTCCTCGGCGGCGCGACCGCCCAAGGTCATCGCCAGCGTGTCCTGAAGCTCGGCCCGGGTGGTCAGGAACTTGTCCTCGCCGGGCAGCGCGATCGTGTAACCGAGCGCCTGTCCGCGCGAGATCACCGAGATCTTGTGGATCGGGTCGGAGTTCGGGAGGTAGTGGCCGACGATCGCGTGGCCCATCTCGTGATAGGCGGTGATCTTGCGCTCCTTGTTGCTCATCACGCGGGTCTTCTTCTCCGGGCCCGCGATGACCCGCATGATCCCTTCCTCGAGCTCGTCCTGGGTGATCTCGCGCTTGCCGCTGCGCGCGGCGAGCAGCGCCGCCTCGTTGACGAGGTTGGAGAGATCTGCGCCCGTGAAGCCCGGAGTTTGTCCTGCGAGGGCGTCGATATCGATCTCCCGCGCGAGCGGCTTCCCGCGCGTGTGGACCTCGAGGATCTTCTTGCGGCCGAGCCGGTCGGGGCGGTCGACGACGATCTGGCGGTCGAAGCGCCCGGGGCGCAGCAGCGCCGGGTCGAGGATGTCCGGCCGGTTCGTGGCGGCGATCAAGATGATGTTGTCCTTCATCTCGAAGCCGTCCATCTCGACGAGCAACTGGTTCAGCGTCTGCTCGCGCTCGTCGTGGCCGCCGCCGAGGCCGGCGCCACGGTGGCGCCCGACGGCGTCGATCTCGTCCATGAAGATGATGCACGGCGAATTCTGCTTCGCCTGCTCGAACAGGTCGCGGACGCGGCTCGCGCCCACGCCGACGAACATCTCGACGAAGTCGGATCCGCTGATCGAGAAGAACGGGACCCCGGCCTCACCCGCCACCGCCCGAGCGAGCAGCGTCTTACCGGTGCCCGGCGGTCCGTACAGGAGCACGCCCTTGGGAATCCGGGCGCCGAGCGCCTGGAACTTCTTGGGGTTCTCGAGGAACTCCTTGATCTCGTGCAATTCCTCAACGGCTTCGTCGACCCCCGCGACGTCACGGAACGTGATTTTGGGCGAGTCGACCGACATCCGCTTGGCCCGCGACTTCCCGAAGGACATCACCTTCGAGCCGCCGCCCTGGACCTGGTTCATCAGGAATATCCAGAACCCGATGAAGATCACGAACGGCAGGATGTAGGTCAGCAGCGAGAGCCAGCCGTTGGAGGTCTTGCCCTGCACGTCGAGGCCGTTGCCGCCGCCGGCGATGTCCTTCTGGGCATCATTGATCAAAGTCGCGGCGTAGTCGTCCGGATATCCGACCGTGTACTTCACGCCGCCGGTCGTCGTCACGTTGACGGTGTTGTCCTTCGTGTGGATCGACATGCTCTTGACCTGGCCCGAGTCGAGCTGGGTCAAGAGATCTCCGAAGGTCTCCTTCGGCTGGTGGCTCGAGCTGCCGATCAGCTTCTGCGCGAAGAACGCGAGAACGACCACGATCAGGATGGGAAACGCCGCGCTCTTGAAGAACCTGCTCATAAAGAAAATTCGCGCATCCCGCGCGAGGGCTCGGGTCGGAGAATCATCAAGCGTAGCACGGGGGTTTGGGCCGTTGGCGAGGGTTGCACCGGCGGTTTCACTCCTTCAACGCAGCCACGTAGGGCAAGTTGCGGTAGCGCTCGGCGTGGTCCAGGCCGTAACCAATCGCAAACCGGTTCGGAATCTCAAACCCCACATATCTCGTCTGTAGATCGACCTTTCGGCGCTCGGGCTTGATCAGGAGCGCGCAGACCTCCAGTGAGCGGGGGTTTCGGCCCGCGAGATTGCGGAGCAGGTAGGAGAGCGTCAGCCCCGAATCGACGATGTCCTCGACGATCAGGACGTCGCGTCCCTCGATCGAGGCGTCGAGGTCCTTGAGGATCCTGACCACCCCCGAGGACTTGGTCGCCGATCCGTACGAGGCGACCGCCATGAAGTCCACCTCCACGGGGATCTCGAGGTGACGCATGAGATCCGAGAGGAAGAACACGGCGCCTTTGAGGACGCCGATCAGCACGAGGTCCTTGTCGGCGTAGTCACGCGAGACCTCGGCCGCGAGCTCGCGGACCCGGCGCTCGAGCGCCTCCGCCGGGACCAGGACCTCCCCGATCGCGTCGTCGTCGGTCACCTGGAGGGCAGTGTATTTATAGGGGGACGCTCCGCGTCCCCTTTGGTGTCGCCCGGGCGACTCCGCGCGAGCCGCGGGGTCCGCTCGAATCGAACCACCCCCGCGTCAGCCACGGCCCGGACGCCGCGAGGAAGGTCGAGGGCGGCCCGGCCGTGGTCGGGTAGCGCCGCGACTTCGCCGGCTCGCCGCGCAGCCCCGGGGGCAGGTGCGCCGGCCGCGCCATCCGCCAGTCGCTGCACGACGAGTGCGCGGAGCGCGTCGGGAAGCTCGCGGAGCCGCGCCAACGGGATCTCGTTACGCCCCATCAGCGCGGCGTCGACGGCCTCGTCGAGCACGGCCGCCTCCTCGCGCATGATGGCGGCCAGCGCCAGGACGTTCTCTTCGGCGGCGGGGTGGATCTCCCGCAGCGCCGGCACCAGCCGGGCCCGGATCCGGCCGCGGGCGTAGGGGCCCTGCTCGTTGCTCTCGTCCTCGCGCCACTCCAGCCCGCGCGCCGTGCAGTACGCGGCCGTCTGCTCGCGCGTGTAATTGAGCAGGGGCCGCACCAGTGAGCCCTCGCGCTCGCGCATCCCCAGCAGCGCCCGGCGGCTGGGCGAGGACGCCAGCCGGTAGAGAATCGTCTCGACCTGATCGGTCGCGGTGTGGCCCGCGGCGACGTCGGCCCGGCGTTGGATCGCGACCTGAGCCGCCGCGCCGTAGCGCTCGTCGCGGGCCCAGCCTTGGAGGTTTCCGGTCTCGGGGCGACTCGGCCGCCGGACCTCGAGTTCCACCCCGAGCCGCTCGCACAGCGCCGCGCAGTGGCGCTCGTCCGCGTCGGCTGCGTCGCGCAGCGCGTAGTTGACGTGAAGCGCGCTCACCGCCTCGGCGCCGGCGATCCGGACGGCGAGATCGAGCAGACAAGTCGAGTCGCGACCTCCCGAGAGCAGCACGACGACCGGCCTGCCGGCCACCAGCAGCCCCTCCTCGCGCACCGCCTCGACCGCAATGCTCTTCATGCTGCTCGCCATCACCACAGTGTCCCCCACGCACATCGCCTCGGGTGACGACGGACGGGCTTGCCCCGAATAGTCAGCGGCGGGACCCCGATGAGAACGAGATCCCGCCACCCGCGGGCGAAACGGCCCGCTGCGTCGGCCGTTGGCGCTCGTCACGTTTCCGGCGGCGCCTCGCGCGGCGGACATCCCGCTGCGGGGACCCGCTCCCACGATCCGACCTGTTGCCTGACTGGAGGAGCTAGGTCTACTCGCCCCCGCACGCGATGTCAACCGGGGGTTTCTGATTCGTGCGTAAAAAGCGGCGAGAGCGTGGCTACACCTCTAGGTGCGGATAGTCGGCGGCGATCATCGCGCGGTATTGGGAGAACACCGGGCGCGTGATCGGAAGGATCGCCAGCGCCGCCGTCACGTCGCCGCCGGTCTTGATCCGGCGGCGCGCGATCGCGATCGCCACGTTCTCCTTGCCCTGGAAGTAGCGGTTGGCGGTCTCCGAGCTCATCGACATCTTGACCTTCGGCTCCCAGGTCACCGAGTCCGACCACTCCCAGGCCAGATTCGGCTCCTCCGGACCGCCGGAGCGGATGTTGACGACCATGTCGAGGTCGGGGAAGTCGAACCGCTGCGGCGTATCGGCCTCGCGCAACTGCGGGCCGATCTCGGGATCGTCGCTCATCAGCGCGAAGGTGCGGTCCATCACCTCGCGGAACTCCTCGGCGGACCTGAAAGTGCTCATCGGCGCCGCGTGACTATAAGCCCTAACCTCGCAACTCTGACCGGCCCGATTCACCTGCACCCGACCGCCGCGCTCGCCGACCGAGTGCTGCTGCCGGGCGATCCCGGGCGCGCTCTGCTGCTCGCCCAGGCGCTGCTCAGTGAGCCGAAGATGTTCAACCACAACCGGGGCTTGTGGGGCTACACCGGCGCCGCCACCGATGGCGAGCCGCTGACGATCCAGAGCACCGGCATTGGCGGGCCGAGCGCGGCGATCGTGATCTCCGAGCTGGTCGATCTCGGCGCGCGGCGGCTCGTGCGGGTCGGAACGTGCGGGGCGCTCGAGCCCTCGCTCGCTCTGGGCGAGCTGCTGATCGCGACCGAGGCGATCTGCGACGACGGTACGAGCCGGGCGCTCGGAGCGGCCGGGCGGGTCGCCCCCGACCCGCAGCTGACGGCCGCCCTGCGAGCCGCGGGCGACGGCGTGGCCGTCGCCGGCACGGTGGCGTCGACCGACCTCTTCTATGACGGTCGCGACGGCCAGGAGCAGCAGTGGCGCGCGGACGGCGCGGCCGCCGTCGAGATGGAGACGGCGACGCTCTACGCGCTCGCGGCCCGCCGCGGCGTCGAGGCGGCGGCGCTGCTGATCGTCTCCGACCTGCTCCTCCCGGCCCGCCAGCGGATCGAGACCGAGGCGCTGCGGGAGGCCGAGCACCGCGTCGGCGAGCTCGCGCTTCGGGCCCTCGGTCAGCCACCGGCGCGCTGAGCGGACCGCCAGCAGAGCCACGCGACATGGCCCCGGCCACCGTGAGCTCGGCGGCACGCCAGGGACCGGCCCTCCCATCGAGCCACAACAGGGGTGCCTCGAGCCTGCGTGGGTCGTAGATCAGCGGATCGCCGAGCGCCTTCGACAGCGCTTCCTTGCCGGACCACAGCGAGGCGACGAGACGGTCGTCGAGCACGGGGAGCCGCTGCGTCTCCGAGTAGGTGCAGATCGAACGCGCGAAGCCCGCATCCACCGGCTCGATTCGCTCGATGTCGACGCCGACGGGCTGATCGTGCCAGGCGACGAGCGCGTACGGATAGCGGTACGAGCGCGAGCTGTGTGCGGCAGCCGCCGCCGGCGCCAGTGTCCTCGCCCACGCCCGGAGCTCCGCCTCCGAGAGCCGGGCGTCCCGCGCGTGAAGCAACCGGATCTCGGGTCTCACCGCGGCGCCGCGACGACCGGGGCGCCGTGCCAGCGCGTGCCCGCGGGCAGTTGCTCGCCGCGCTCGAGCTCCCCCAGCGGCCCGAGACTCGGCGGTTAGCGGTGGATTTGTGTTTGCTGAGCGGTGGCTGTCTCGCTCGGTTCGGTTGGCACTTTCGGCGCCCGCGGCTCTGGTTGGCGGACGGCCAAGTAAACGGCGCTGAGAAGGGGAGGGCGGTCGCGCGCCATCGCACCCGTTCAGAACCTGCACAGCACGACAATCCCGGCCGGAGTGGCGAGGCCTGTCGAGCTATGCATGAAGAGCATGCGTAATACGACAGGGCTCGGACCTTGCGCCGGTGTTGACGCGCTATGCAGGTTTCCCGTGACACTCTCGGCACAAGCTCTGTGGTTTCGGCCCAGGGAGCCGGCCGACCACGAGCCCTCCCGACCCGCCGGCGCCGTCACCCGCCCCCTTTCCCTGCTGCCGTTTACCAAGCCGACCGCCAGTCAAAGCTGCCGAGGGTCGACAGCCCAGAGGGCCCGCCGCCGGCGCCGGTGTTGTCGTGCTATGCGCTGTCAAGGCCACGAGGCGCGCGGCGCCTGAGCGCGGCCTGGCGCGCGGCGGCCGCCGAAGGTCAGGCCGACGAGGGCTCCGCCACCGCCGCCTCGATCTGGCCGAGGCGCTCCTCGATCGCCGACAGCCGCTCGTCGATCGCGGTGGCGGCGCTGACGCCCTCCAGCCGCCGTTCGAGGCGGTCGAGGGCGTCCTCGATTCCCTCGAGCCGCTGTGATACGCCTCTGAGCCGTCGCGTCAGTCGTTCCAGATCGCTCGCTGACGGCAGGTTGAGGGCGCCCATGGCGACTTCCTGGGCCCGGGTGGCGCGCTCCCTGGCGTCGAACGCGTGAGACATGGCGCCGCTGACCACCCGGTTGTCCAGCAGCTCCTGCGCGAGCTTCCCGATCGTCTCCTCGCCCTGCCGCGTTACCCGCTCGCGCAAGCTCTTGTCTTCGGTCATGTCGTGTCCGCCTCCTGGAGGATGTCGCTGCGATCGGGGCCTCGGTGCGATCGGGGCCTCGGTGCGATCACCCTAGCGCGGTGGTCGCGGGGAGGCCGTCTTTATCTCAAAATCCACTCCTATTTCTGGAGTCTCAGTCTCAGGTTTAGAGTTAGGGCAGCCCATCCTGGCAGAAGCTGCGCTGAGGTCTGTTGAGCGTCGCTACAGTCCCAGCCGCGTTGCGCCGATGCGGGGGTCATGGGCGGATACCTGCAGTCGGCGCGCATTTGCGCGCTCGTTCCCGATTACGACGCGATTACAAACTGCAAAAACCCTGTGATCGCAGACAGTTCAGCGTTGCAAACCGAGCCCGTAATGGGTAGCTTGCACCCAGCCGCCGGTGATTGCGGCATCGTAAACGTGCGCATACCCGACGGCGGGAGGAGTTAGGCCGAAGTGCTGAGAAGCCGAAAGGTTTTCGTGTTGGTGGCGACAGCGGCGGCACTAGCCGTTCCTGGCATCGCTGCGCTGCCCAGCGCCTCGGCGGATACGTGCGTGGTGACGGTCACCCTGGTCGGTGGCGCGAAGGACACGTTCACCGTCAACGTGCCGCCCGGCACCCCGCTGTCCTCGATCCACTTGCCGGTCACCGGCCCGATCCAATCTGTCTCGGAGTCCTGCTCTTCGACCCCGACGACCACGACCACGCCGAGCTCGACGTCGACATCGTCGAGCACGACGACTACGTCCTCGACGACGACGACGTCGCACAAGACTCCCCACCCGAGATCGACCACTCCGAAGAGCAAGGTCCAACAGCCGTCGCACCACCCGGCTCCGAAGAGCTCCAAGAAGCCCAAGAAGCCCAAGAAGCCCAAGAAGCCCAAGAAGCCGCACACGCAGAAGCAGAGCTCGAAGAAGCAGACCAAGCCGACACCCTCGACCGGGACGGGCGGCGTGCCGACGCCGTCGAACCCGACCTTCTCGTTCTCGATGCCGGGGCCGGCGCCGCTGGGGGTGCCGAACTTCTTCATCGATTCGTTCCAGATCCCGCCGTTCCTGTTGCCGATCTATCAGGCGGCCGGGATTCAGTACGACGTGCCGTGGCAGGTGCTGGCGGCGATCAACGAGATCGAGACCGACTACGGCCGCAACCTCTCGGTCTCGAGCGCCGGCGCCGTCGGGTGGATGCAGTTCCTCCCCTCGACGTGGAAGGAATGGGGCGTCGACGCCAACGGCGACGGTGTCGCCGATCCGTACAACCCGGTGGACGCGATCTTCACCGCCGCCCGCTACCTGCACGCGGCCGGCGCCTCCAAGAACCTCTCTCAGGCGATCTTCGCCTACAACCACGCTGGGTGGTACGTGCAGTCGGTGCTGTTGCGGGCGAAGCTGATCGGCGGCATGCCGGACAAGCTGATCGGCGCGCTGACGGGGCTGGTCGAGGGCCACTTCCCGGTCGCCGCGCCCGCCAAGTACGCGGATTCGAACGTCGACAAGCTCGCGAAGGAGCACATCAAGTCGGGCAACGCCGCCGAGGCGATCGACTCGGCGCCGGGCGACACGGGTGTCTCGATCTTCGCCAAGCAGAACTCGCCGGTGATCGCCGTCAACGACGGCAAGATCCTGCGGATCGGTCAGACCCCGCAGCTCGGGCGCTATATCGATCTCCAGGACTCGACCGGGAACATCTACACCTACGCACACCTGGGCACGATCCCGAGCAAGTACCCGGTGCCAAAGCCAGTGAAGCTGACCGCCAAGGACCTCGCCAAGGAACTGTCCGCCCCAGGGCCGACCCCGAAGCCACAGTCGCCGGCAAGCGCGGGCACGCAGCAGAGCGCCCCGGCCCCGAGCACCTCGAAGGCGACCAAGACGCTCAAGAGCTCCTCGCCTTTGAGCTTGCCGGTCAGCCCGGCGCCCACGAGCCAGCCCGCCCAGCCGGTCGCCGCCGGGATGGTCAAGGAGCGGCTGTTCGCCGACCCGTCGCGCCCCGCGTCCTACGCGGCGGGCGGCAGTGAGCAGCTCAAGAGCTCCGCGGCTGAGATCTCGAACTTCCGCGACTACTTCTCGGACGTCCTTCACCTCGGTAAGAACCAGTACACGCTCCAGCCGCTCAAGCCAGGCGCGATCGTGGTCGCCGGCACGATCCTCGGCCGGATCGCGGCGCCGTCGAAGACGACCGCATCGCACATGGTGTTCATGATCCGTCCGGCGGGCAAGAACGCGCCGCTGATCGACCCCAAGCCGATCCTCGACGGCTGGAAGCTGCTCGAGGCGACCGCGGTCTATCGCGCCGCCGGCGTCGATCCGTTCTTCGGCCCCGGCGCCAAGAACCCGACGATCGGCCAGGTCCTGCTGATGTCGAAGGCGCAGCTGCAGGACCGGGTGCTCGCCGACCCGCACGTCCAGGTTTACGCCTGCGGACGCCGCGACATCCAGGCTGGCCTGGTCGACCGCCGCGTGCTCGCGACGATCGAGTTCCTGTCCGCCTCGGGCCTGTACCCGACCGTTTCTGGACTCGTATGTGGGTCAGGCGGCAACCCGGCGTTCGCCAGCGGCACCAGTGTCAACGTCTCGAAGATCAACAACATCCCGATTCAGGGCCATCAGGGTCCGGGGTCGATCACGGACATCACGGTCCGCCGGCTGCTCACGCTCCAGGGCGCGATGGCGCCGGACGAGATCATCTCGCTGATGAGCTACAAGGATCAGCCGACCACGCTCTCGCTCCCCGACCACGCCAACCGGATCCAGATCACCTACACGCCGGACTTCGGCACGAACAAGAAGCTCTCGGGCGAGATCAAGTCGATCCTGAAGCCCGGCCAGTGGATCCAGCTGATCAATCGCATCAGCCAGATCCCCGAGCCCGTCGTCCCGATCGCCCCCAGCAAGTACGCGATCCGCACCGGCACCGGCGGCTGACCGACGAGCACACAGCTGTTCCGCTTCGCGCAGGTCGAGTTGCCATGGGCGCTCGGCCCGCCCGACGGCCGCTACCTCCTCCGGGCACCGGGCGACCCCCCGGGGGCGGCGCCGACACACGTGCTCGTGATCGCGACGCTCGGGGCCCCGGAGCGCCGGCGTCTGGTCGCGGGTCGCAAGAAGCAGCGTCAAGCTGAACCTGAGCCTGAGCCCACCCCCGTTACGACCGGGCGCGCCACCGTGATCGACGTCGGTGCCCCGCTGCCCGACATCGAACAGGCGCGCGCGTGGCTCGCGAGCGCCGGAGCGGACTACCTGGAGTCCGGCCTCGAGGTCCTGAACCGCGCCCTTCACGCGTTCCGGCTGGTGACCGCCGACCCCTACATGAACGGCGTCAGCGCCGGTCAGGCGCTGGTGGCCAGGATCGGGTTCGGCGCCGGCGAGCAGGTGGCCGACGGCCTGTGGGCTGACGCGCACGAGCTGCTCGACCGACGACCCCGGCTGCGGCGGCTGAAGGTACTCCAGCCCCAGGCCCGACTCGCCGCGGTGCTGAGCGGACGCGAGCGGGCTCTCGCCTGCGAGGAGCTCGCGCTGCGCGCGCGGCTCGACCTCGATAGCGGACGCGATCGCGAGGCGGCGCTCCAGCTGCTCGTGGCGCTCGATGCAACACTCGCGGAGCTGCCGGCCGATCCCACCGCGAGGGCGCTCGCCGACCGGCTCACCGAGCTGCGCGCCCAGCGGGACATCGTCGGCCAGGCGGCGCAGGCCGCCCTCTCAGGGCCCCTGACGCCGGCGCAGCGCGAATCGGTCGAGTTCGCCCTCGGCCGAATCGAGGCCGCGCTCCGGGCGCGAGCGGTCGCTAACGAGTGAGCTCGAGGGCCGCGAGCACGGCGTCGAGCTCGTCGACGACGTCGCCCCCCATCCGCACCGCCGCACGGCCGTCGTAGGGCGTGCGGCCCTGGGTGAGGATCGCGATCTGGCCGCCGGCGGCGAGCGTCATGGCCGGGAGCTCGGCGACGGGATAGACCTCGAGCGAGGACCCGATGCACAGCATCAGATCGGCGTCGCCGGCGAGCTGCTCGGCGCGCACCAGCGCCGCCGCGGGCAGATACTCGCCGAACAGCACGACGTCCGGTTTGAGCGGCTCGCCGCAGTCGCACCGCGGCACCCCCCGCGGGTCCCCCGCCATGCGGGCGCGCACGACTCCCGATTCATACCGTACCCGGCAGACAAGACACGACGACTGCGCGATCGTTCCGTGGACCTCGACCAGCTGCTCCGAGCCGGCACGAGCGTGGAGGCGATCGATGTTCTGCGTGATCACGGCGTCCAGCAAGCCGGCGCGCTCGAGCTCGGCAAGCGCGCGGTGGGCATCGTTCGGCCGCTTGTGCTCGAGCGTCTGGAACCGTTCGCCGTAGAAGCGCCAGAAGGACTCGGGATCGCGGCGGAAGGCATCGATGTGCGCGACCTCCATCGGGTCGACGTTCGCCCAGAGGCCCGTGCCGGGCGTGCGGAAGTCAGGGATCCCGGACGGCACCGAGATCCCCGCGCCCGTGAGCGCGACCACCGAGCCCGCGGTACGGATCAGCTCCGCGAGGCGGGCCGCCTGCTCGGTCGCGACGCTCACTTCCCGGTGAACCGGGCCGGCCGCTTCTGCAGGAACGCGGAGATCCCTTCGCGGGCGTCCTCGGAGCCGAACACGGTCAGGAACGCTTGCTTCTCGGCGTCGATCCCCTCGTCGAGGTCACCGTCGGCCGAGACGCGCTTGATCTCCTCGATCGCCAGCGGTGCCTGCTCGGCCACCTTTCGCGCCCATCCCAGCGCCGTGTCCAGCAGCTCGTGGTCGGGCACCACGCGGGTCGCCAGACCCAGCTCGTACGCCTCCTCGGCCGGGATCGCATCGCCAATCAGGTTCATCTCGAGCGCCTTCGCCTCGCCGACGAGCCGGGGCAGCCGCTGGGTGCCTCCGAAGCCCGGGATGATCCCGAGACTGATCTCGGGCTGGCCGAACATCGCCGACTCGGCGGCGATCCGGAAGTCGCATGCCATCGCGAGCTCGCAGCCGCCGCCGAGCGCGAGCGCGTTGACGGCCGCGATCGTGACGACGCTCGATCTCTCCATCGTTCGCAGCAGGGTGTGCATCTGATCGAGCAGCGCCCTGCCGCCGGCGGCGTCCATCGTCGTGAACGCCTTGATGTCCGCGCCGGCGCAGAACAGCATCGGATTTGCCGAGGCGAAGACCAGCGCTCGGACGTTGCCCGGGGCCGTGACCGCGTCCCACACCTTCTGGAGCGACTGCACGACCTCGGGAGATATCGAGTTGGCGGGCGGGCGGTCGAGCCACGCGATCGCGACGCGGTCGCGGGTCTCGAGCTTGACCGGGCCGTCCTCGAAGCCGGCGTCGGGCCGCGCGTAAGGAAAGAACCCCTGGCCGGTCTTGACGCCGAAACGACCCTGGGCGACGAGCCGCCGCAGGATCGTCGGCGGCTCGAAGTGCTCGCCCCATTCCTGGCGGGCGCGCTCGAGCTTGGCCAGCACCTCATCGAGTCCGATCTCATCGGCACGGGCGAACGGCGGCGGGATGATCCCGGCGCCGGCCATCATGCCGAGGTCGATGTCCTTCATCGATGCGACGCCGTCCTCGAGCACGAGGCAGCTCTCGACGAGCGCCTTCAGCGTGAAGCGATCGACGAGCGCGGTGGCGTCGACGTCAGCTGCCGTGCTCATAGAAACCCTTTCCTGTCTTTGCCCCTAGATCCCCGGCGGCGACCAGCTCCTGCATCTGCCTGTGGACGAAGAATCGATCGCCGTACGAGTCGCGCAGGTGCTCGGCGACGTGCAGCACGGTGTCGAGCCCGAGCAGGTCGGTGAGGAAGAACGGCCCCATCGGCGCCGCCTTCGACTCGCCGACGATCTTGTCGAGCTCCGTGACATCGATCCCGGTCTCCTCCTGAAAACGCCACAGCTCGGAGACGCTCGAGTTGAGGATCCGGTTGACGACGAACCCCGGCGCCTCCCCGCACCGAATCGGCATCTTGCGGATCCGCTGCGCGAAGCTCATCGCGACCTGGACCGTCTCGGGCGCGGTGTCCTCGCCCTCGATCACCTCGATCAGGCGCATCACCGAAGCGGGATAGAAGAAGTGAAAGCCGACCACCTTGTCGGGACGGCTGGTCGCCTCGCCCATCTCGGTGATCGACAGGGACGAGGTGTTCGAGCTGAGGATCGCGTGGCCTGGAGTGACCTCGTCGAGCTCGGAGAACACGTTCTGCTTGATCTCCATCCGCTCCGGTACGGCCTCGATCACGAAATCGACGTCGCCGAAGCCGGCGTAGCCGGTGGCGCCGGTGATCAGCGCCAGCTTGCGGTCGCGCTCGGCGGCGTCCAGCTTGCCGGCGTCGACGCGGCCCTGCCACAGCGAACGGGCCTTCTCGAGGCCCGCATCCACGAACTTCTGATCGACGTCCTTGAGCACGACCGGGATCTCGGCGTTGGCGATCGTCTGCGCGATCTCGCCCCCCATCGTGCCGGCGCCGACGACGGCAGCCTTGAAGACGAACATGGCCGCGAGGCTACCCGACGTCCGGCTGGCGCGTCGCCCCGAGTTCGGCGCCGAACCGGGCCAGAGTCGAGCCGAGCGAGCGCTCCTGCGCACCCCGGATGAACAGCAGGTCGACGACCGGGGTAAAGACCGACCGCTTGCGCACCTCGTACTCGAGCGTCAGCGATACGCGGACGCTGTCCTGCACAGGAGAGAACACGACGCTCTGGCGCCCGCGGATCGAATCGTCCTCCACCTCGTTGGTCTGGCCCGCCAGCGGCTCGTAGGCCATCACCCGCTCGAGCACGCTGCCGCGGCCCGCCGGCCCAGACTCCCACGCCACGCTCGCCCCCACGGCCGGCCAGTCGCCGCTCACCTCCCTGACGCGCGCGAGGCCGTCGACCCACGCCGGCCAACGGTCGGTGTCGTACCAGCACTGTTCGGCCTCGTGGACAGTGGCGGGAAAAGTGTCGGAGACGCTTACCGTTCGCATCGGGCGCGATTATCGCTCGCCAAGCAGACCACCGAGGAATACGCTGGGGGCATGACCGAGACCCTTCCCGAGAACATCGAGCCGTACCGGAACATCTCCTCGAAGGCGTACGAGCACCCGGCCGACCGGGCCGCCACCGCCGCGCTCCAGGCCGTGCCAATGCTCGACACGGTCGTCCGCAAGCTGATCGAGTGGCGCTACGAACGGGCGCTGCGCCAGTTCTATCTCGGCAATTCGGTGAAGGTCGGGGAGCACCAACTGCCCGAGCTGTGGGCGGGGCACGTCGGGATGTGCACCGTGCTGGACATGCCGAGCGTCTACGACCTCTATGTCACCTGGGGCGTGCCGGGTGGCGCCGCGGCGATCGGGTCACAGAACCCGATGATCGTGTTCGACACGATGCTGCTCCAGAACCTCGGCCCGGGTGAGCAGCGGGTCGTCATCGCCCACGAGCTCGGCCACATCCTCTCCGACCACATGATCTACGTGACCGCGCTCAACATTCTGGTCAGCGCCGGCAACAGCCTCCCATTCTTGCTCGGCCTTCCGTTCCGGGCGGTCAAGGCGGTCCTGCTCGAGTGGTATCGCGCCACCGAGCTGAGCTGTGACCGAGCCGCGACGCTCGCCGTCCGCGACCCGCAGATCGTGTGCCGAACGCTGATGGTGACCGCCGGCGGGATGCACGCCGACAAGCTGAACCTCGACGCGTTCATGACGCAGGCGATGGAGTACGAGAACTGGAATGACCCCAGCGACCGCGTGACCCGGTTCTTCAACGAGATCGGCCAGACCCACAGCTACGCGGTCCGCCGCGTGTCCGAGGTGATGAAGTGGGTCCAGGCGGGCGAGTACGACCGGATCGTCCGTGGCGAGTACCGCACTCGCGACCAGGAGTCAGACGTCCGGGGTGAGGCCAGCGATGCGATGGAGTACTACGCCGAGCGGTTCCGGTCCTTCTTCCGCGAGGCCGGAGACAACGTCACGAACCTCGGCTCCCAGCTCGGCGACATGAGCTCGCAGGTGGCGGAGTGGATCCGGGCGCGGGGTGGCGGTGGCTCGGGCGGGGCCGGCTCGGGCGGGGGCGGTCCGAGCGACGGCGAGGGTTAGGCGCCCGCCCCCGATAGTCCCGAAAAGCGTGGATATACCCCGCTTTCCGGACATCGTCCTCACGCCACGGCCGACACGGTCCACGTCGACGCCGGCGCGCGGATGCCCTCCGGCGTCTGAAACTCGGTGAGACCCGCCCGTAGCTTGTCGCGCACCTCGTCGTGGAGGTGGGCTGCGCGGTCGCCGGCGAGCCGCAGGATCTCGCCACCCGGACCGAGCGCCATGATGATCTCGATCGCCTGATCGAGGTCCGTCCCGATCACGATCGGCGTATCGAAGCGGTGCAGCTCGATCGCGTGGTAACCGGCGTGCACGAGGACCTCGCTGGTCGTGTCGGCGTCGGCCATCGAGAACGGACCGGGGCCGCACGTCGGCTCGTCGTACTCCTCGGGCCGCTGCACGATCGACTCGACGATCGTCTGGCCGCGGTACAGCCAGTCGTTGTCAATCCGCCGCCGCCACACGACCATCACCAACCTGGCGCCGGGGCGCAGCGACGCGCGCACGTTGCGCAGCGCCACCACCGGATTCGCGAAGAACATCGTCCCGAACCGGGAGAACGCCATGTCGAACGGGCCCGCGAGCGGATCGCTCTGGATGTCGGCGACGGCGAAACTGACGCGCTCGAGGCCAGCCTCGGCCGCCTCGCACCGCGCCGCCTCGATGAACCTTGGCGCGGCGTCGACGCCGACCGCGCTCCCGTCCGGGCCGACGAGCTCGGCGAGCCGCTGGGTCGTGTCGCCGAACCCGCAGCCGATGTCGAGCACGCGCTGTCCGGGCACCGGCGGGAACAGGCGCATCGCCTCCTCCCCGTGTATGCCCAAGCCGGTCGTGACGATCTCGCGGAATCTCACGAAGCGCTCGAACAGCGGCCCGTCCCAGGCCTCGATCGCCTCTGCATTCGCGCCGGTTCCCCGACTGGCTTCGGTGGCGCCCATAGCGACCCCTCTCACTGCTCGTTGGTCCCGTTACTCCTCGTCGCCAAGGAGACCACGGGGCGCCGGGCCTGTCAATGTGGGCTCCGCCCCCACTCGCGTGTCAACAGGCGCCGGCCTTCTTGACAGCAAGACGTATCGCGATATATCGTTATATATCTAACCCGGTGAAAGGAGCCGACATGAGTAGAGAACGAGAGTGGTATGGGCGCGGGCGCCGTTTCAGCGGCGATGTCATGTTCGGGCCGATGGGCCCTGGAGGAAAATTCGGCGGGATGCCCGGCGGGCCGTTCGGCGGTGGCCGGGGGCGCCGGCGCCGCGGAGATGTCCGCACGGCGTTGCTTCTGCTGCTGGCCGAGGAGCCTCGCAACGGCTACCAGCTGATGCAGGCGATCGAGGAGCGCAGCGGCGGGCGCTGGCGGCCGAGCCCCGGCGCCGTGTACCCCTCCCTGGCGCAGCTCGAGGACGAAGGGCTGATCCGCGGCGTCGACCGCGACGGGACGAAGCTGTTCGAGGTGACCGACGCCGGCAGGGAGCATCTAGCCGAGCGCCATGACGCCGCGCCGCCGTGGGCCGACGATGACGAGCCCGAGTCTTTCGGAGACATCAGAGCGCAGATCAAGCAGCTCCAGATCGCCGTGATGCAGGTCGTCCACGCCGGCGACGAGCAGCAGGTGGCGCGGGCCAGCGCGACGCTCGCCGACGCCCGTCGATCGCTCTACCGGATCCTCGCGGAGGAGACGGATGACTGATCGCGTAACCTCGTTTGACGTGACGCGGGCGAAGGACAGGAACGCTTCAGACGTCGTGGCCGCAATCGAGGTTCGCGGACTCATCAAGCGGTTCGGCGAGATCGAAGCCGTGCGCGGCGTCGAGTTCGAGGTGGCCCCGGGCGAGGTGTTCGGGTTCCTGGGGCCGAACGGCGCCGGCAAGACGACCACGATCAACATGCTCTGCACGCTGATGAAGCCGACTGAGGGCTGGGCGACCGTCGCCGGTCACGACGTCGTGAACGAGCGCGACGACGTCCGGCGCAACATCGGCCTGGTCTTCCAGGACCCGACGCTCGATAACTATATGACGGCCCGGCAGAACCTCAGGCTGCACGCCGAGCTCTACGGCCTGCAATCGGACCTCGTCGAGCCACGCATGCGCCAGGTGCTCCAGATGGTCGGCCTGTGGGAGCGCAAGGATTCCGTGGTGGGCACCTTCTCGGGCGGCATGCGCCGCCGCCTTGAGATCGCCCGCGGCATGATGCACTCGCCGCGCGTTCTGTTCCTCGACGAGCCGACGATCGGGCTCGACCCGCAGACCCGTCGCTCGATCTGGGAGTACATCCGGGAGCTCAAGGAGCGCGAGGAGATCACGATCTTCATGACTACGCACTACATGGACGAGGCCGAGTGGTGCGACCGGATCGCGATCATGGACAACGGCGAGATCGTCGCGCTCGACTCACCGGAGACGCTCAAGGCGCAGATCGGCAAAGACCGGATCGCGATCCACACCGACAACAACGAGGCGGCGATCGCCGCGCTCGAGGAGCAGTTCGGAATCGAGGGGCGAGTGGCCGAGGGCGCGGTCATCTTCGGCGTTGCCTCGGGCGAGGAGTTCGTCCCGAGATTGTTCTCGGACCTGGGGATCCCGATCAAGTCGGTCAGCGTCTCGCGGCCGACGCTCGACGACGTGTTCATGTCCCACACGGGCACGACGATTCGGGACGCCGAGGAGGACCCGGCCAAGCACCGCAACCGCGTGATGGTCCAGATGATGGGCGGTGCCAGGCGATGAGTACGACTGCCGATCGCGGCCAACTCGTCGCCGAGCCGGACCGCTCGAGCACGGAGATCGTCCGGGTCCACGTCCCGCCGCACAGCGTCTACTCGGAGCTGCGCGCGATCCGGATCGTGTGGCGCCGGGACCTGATTCGCTTCGCCAACGACCGGATCAGGATCGCGGCCTCGCTGATCCAGCCCCTGCTCTTCCTGTTCGTGCTCGGGTCCGGGCTCCAGAGCCTGACGAGCGCGAGCACCCACGGGGTCAACCTGAAGACGCTCATCTACCCCGGGATCCTCTGTCTCGCGGTGTTGTTCACCGCGATGTTCTCGGCCGCCTCGATCGTCTGGGACCGGGAGTTCGGGTTCCTGCGCGAGATGATGGTCGCGCCGGTTCGCCGCAGCTCGATCGTGATCGGTAAGTGCCTGGGCGGCGCCACCGTGGCCAGCACCCAGGGCGTGATCATGATCCTGCTCGCCCCGCTCGTGGGCGTCCCCTACTCGCCGGCGCTGATCGTCGGGATCTTCGTGCTCCAGCTGCTGCTCGCGTTCGCGATCACCGCGTTCGGCGTGATGATCGCCGTGCGCATCAAGCAGATGCAGTCCTTCTTCGGCGTGATGCAGATGATCATCATGCCGATGTTCTTCGTCTCCGGCGCGCTGTTCTCAGTCGCGAGCCTCCCCGCCTGGCTGGCCGTCCTCAATCGCCTCGACCCGCTCACCTACGCGGTCGACCCGATGCGCCAGCTCGTCTTCAACCACATCCACATCTCGCCGGCCGCCCGCCGCGCCCTCCAGCCGGGGGTCACCTGGTTCGGCTGGCGCGTACCGACCTTGCTAGAGGTCGGCGTGGTCGTGGTGCTGGGGCTGCTGACGCTCGGGATCGCCGTGTGGGAGTTCAGCACCAGCGAGTAGCGCGGCGCCCATCAGGGGGTCGCCGGCGCCGGCGCGGCGAGCGCCGGCGGGTGGCGGAACGATCGAGACAGCGTCGCCCCGACGGCCAACACCGCCGACCACCCGGCGAGGGCGAGGATCGTGGCGCTCGACCCCGCGCTCTCGAGCAGCAGGCCGACCGCCAGCGGGCCCAGCCAGCCGGCTGAGAACGAGATCAGCGTCGAGGCGGCCTGGACGCGACCTTGCAGCCGGTCGGGGGCGGCCGCGACGCGATAGGAGACGACGATCGAGTTCGTCACCGGCGTGATCAGCTCGGCCGCCCCCATGATCACGCCGATCAGGACGGCGTTGTGCGCGAGCAGCAGCCACGGGATCGAGAAAGCGATCATCCAGTTCTCCCCGACGAGCACGGAGCGCGCCGACAGTCGGCGCTGAAGATACGGCGCCAACAGCGCGCCGAGCAGGCCACCGGCGGCGGCGATCCCGAGCATGATCCCGACGGCCGTCGGCGTGGCGCCGTGGCTCTTGGCGAGCACGACGACGAGCAGGTAGAGCCCGCTGAAGACGGGGTTGCTGGCGGCGAACAGCAGCGCGCACAGCCGGAAGAACGGCCGCTCCCAGAGCCACCGCAGGCCCTCGCGGGCATCGCCTGGCGTCATCCCGGCGCGCGCCTCCTGGAAGTCGGTCGAGATCGAGAGCTTGCTGATGGTCGAGGCCGCGTAGGAGATCGCGTCGGTCAGGAACGGGACCGCCTGTCCGATCCCGAACAGCAGGCCGCCGAGCGGCGGTCCCGCCACCATCGCGCCGAACGTGCGCGACTCGTTCCGGGCGACCGCCTCCGGCAGCTGATCCGCGGTGACCAGCTGACGGACGACGCCGCGCTCGGCGACGTAGGTGACGACGAAGCCGGCCCCGTCGACCACCGCGACCGCGACGATCAGCCCGAAGGGCAAATCGCCCGCGAGCAGGCCGATCGGGATGGCGCTCATGGCCAGCGCCCGGACGCCGTCGCAGGCCACCATCACGTACTTGCGGTTCACGCGATCGGCGATCGCGCCGGCGGGGAGAGCCAGCACCGCGATCGGGAGGTTCCGGGCGAAGCCGACTATGCCCGCCTTCGCCGGCGAGCCGGTGATCGCGAGCACGAGAAGTGGGTAGGCGACCTGCGAGATCTGGGAGCCCAGCGAGGAGAGCGCCTGGCCGCTCCACAGCAGCATGAACTCCCGGTTACGACGTAAGGGAACCGACGCCACGGTCGACGAGCATAGGCCCGCCGACTGCTAGTTCAACTCGCGGGCGAGGAACTCCCTGGTCAGCTCCCACGCCCGCGCCGCCGGCTCAGGTCGATGGAACATCGGCGCGTCGTGGTTGTCGAACGCGTGTCCCCCGTCCGGCTGGATGCCGCACTCCCACCCGGGCCGATCCCGCGCCACGGCCTCGACGCGCTCGGCGGCGCTCAGCGGGATGTATGGATCCTCGGCGCCGAAGTGGAACAGGACTGGGCAGTTGATCTCGCCGGCGCGGCCGAGCGCGTCGGCGATTCCGGAGCCGTAGTAGCAGACCGCGGCCGCGGGATCGCTCGCCACCGCCACCTCGTAGGCGATCGTCCCGCCAAGGCAGAAGCCGAGCACCGCGACCTTGCGCCCGCCGACCTCCGGCATCTCCCGCAGCGAATGCAGCGCCGCGACGGAGTCCTCCACCGCGCCGGGCAGATCGAGGCGCTGAACGCTCTCGAACGCCCGCTTCATCCCCTCCTCGTCGTGCTCGAGCTCGAGCCCCGGCGCGATCCGGCGGTAGAGGTCGGGCGCGAGCGCTACGTAGCCGAGCTCCGCCAACCGTTCGGTGGCGCGCTTGACGTAGGACCCGACGCCGAAGATCTCCATCAGCACGACGACGCCGGGTCCCTCGCCCGACTCCGGCAGCGAGAGGTAGCCGCCCATCTCGGCCCCGTCGGGTGTGTGGATGGCGGTCGCCGTCATGGCGGCGGAGCCTAACCGAAAGGTGGCGGGGTGGGTGGTGGCGGCGGCTCATGCACGCCCGCGGCTTTGGGTGGCGATCGGCTCGGTAAACGGCAGCAGGGAAGAGGGGTGGGGTGAGGGTTTGTTGCGGGTCGCCAGAGCCGCTGTTTGACCTGCTGCTGGGGCCAAACCCGCGCCTTTGTGGCGAGAGTGTCACGGGAAACCTGCATAGCACGACAACACCGGCGCCAGACCCGAGCCCTGTCGTACTGAGCGTGCTCTTCATGCATAGCTCGACAGGCCTCGCCATTCCGGCCGGGATTGTCGTGCTGTGCAGGTTTTTTGGGCGGGCGCGATGGCGCCCGCTCCCCCTCCCCTTCTCAGCGCCGTTTACCGAGCCGTCCGCCAATCACGGCTGCCAAGAGTCGACAGCCATCGAGCAAACGGCCCTCGACAGACAACCGAACCGAGCGCGCACGCCCGGGGGACGTAGGGCCGCCGAGGAAGCGGCCCCACCCGGATCCGATCAGGCGCTCGCCGGCGCCGGCTCCTCGATGCGACGCGGCAACAGGGTCTCGCGAGCGATCACCAGGCGCTGGATCTGCGCCGTGCCCTCGTAGAGCTGGAGGATCTTGGCGTCGCGCATCAGCTTCTCGACGGGGTAGTCCTTGATGAACCCGTAGCCACCGTAGACCTGGACGGCGTCGGTGGTGATCTCCATCGCGGAGTCCGCGGCGAAGCGCTTGGCGTGCGAGGACTCGAGCGTGTTGCGCTTGCCCTGGTCGAGCAGGACGGCGGAGTTCCACGTCGCCAGGCGGGCCAGATGCACCTTTGTCGCCATGTCGGCGATGATGAACTGGATCGCCTGGTGCATCGCGATCGGGACGCCGAATTGGACGCGCTCCTTCGAGTAGTCGATCGCGAACTCCATCGCGGCGCGGGCGACGCCGACGGCCATCGCGGCGACGCCGGGGCGAGTCCGGTCGAGGGTCATCATCGCGATCTTGAATCCCTTGTTCTCCTCGCCGACGAGGTGATCGAGCGGGATCTCGACCTCGGGGAAGGTGATCGTCGCCGTGTTCGACGCCCTCTGCCCCATCTTGTCCTCGTGCTTGTCGACGACGACGCCGGCATCACGGGGGACGATGAAGCAGGAAATTCCGCGGTGACCGGCCTCCTTGTCGGTCTTCGCATACACGGTGTAGTAGTTGGCGTACTCGCCGTTGGTGATGAAGCATTTCGAGCCGTTGATGACCCACTTGTCGCCCTTGCGGGTGGCGGTGGTCTTCATCCCGGACACATCGGATCCGGCGTCTGGCTCGGTCAGGCAGAAAGAGGCAAGCAGCGGGGCTTCGCTGAGACGGCCGAGGTACTCCCTCTTGAGCTCGTCGGACGCGGCCAGCGCGATCGGCGCCGTCGCCAGCCCGTTGCACGTGAGCGACGTGGCGATGCCGGAACAGCCCCAACCGAGCTCCTCCTCGATCAGCGCGCCGTCGAAGTAGCCGAGGCCCGGACCCCCGTACTCGGTCGGAAGGTGGCCGTTCATCAGCCCCAGCTCCCAGGCCTTGTCGATGATGTCCTGCGGCCAGGTGCTGTCCTTGTCGTATTCCCAGGCGACGGGGCGGATCTCTTTCTCCGCGAAATCGTGCGCCATCTCGCGCATGCTCTTCTGCTCGTCTGTGAGCGTGAAATCAACCACGGATTTCTCCTTCGATTGACTAGTCAGTCAATGATATGTACACAGGGTATCCGATCGCCGGCCGCCGGTGGCCGGGAATCGACAAAGAAACGGCTGTGGCGAGTGCCCGCATGCGCAACACTTAGATCGTGCAGGCAGCGTTCGGCACCGTGCTGTGGATCGTGTGCGGGGTGGGGATCGTGTGCGCGCTCGCGGCGCTGGTGACCTCACGCCGGACGTGGGAGGATTACGGGCGCAGCCGGCTGCTGCTCGACAGCGAGATCGCCGCGGCGCCGCGGCCCGGATCCGCGGCGGAGCTGGTCGAACGTGACACCGAGATCCGGCAGATGCTCGAGGCGCGAAACGCTCGCAGGCTGAGGCGCGGCGAGCCGCCGCTCGACATCGAGGCCGAGTTGCGGCGCCTGACCGCGCCCCAGATCGACGCCGAGCTGCGCTCGGAGATCCGCGATCTGGTCGTGGCGCGCAACCACCGGCGCGTGCGCCGCGGCAAGCCGCCTTTGGACGTCGAGACCGAGGTCGAGAGGGAGATCGCCGAGCTCGGCCGGCTCTGACCGGATCCCTAACAACCTTTGCACACGTTCCCGGCTGACCAAGCGATAGTCTGCCGCCGCGATGCCCGATCCACGCCGTATCGACCTCGACGAGCTCATCAACCGCCCGGGGACGTATTTCAACCCCCAGACGGAGGTGCTCATAATCGTCGACGACTCGCCCGAGATGGACGCCGAGATATTCAACATGGAGGACTTCGAGGGCGCCGACTGGGTCCTGATCTCAGACGAGACGCCGGTTGAGGAGAACCGGCGCGACGAGCTGCTGGAGAGCTTCCAGGTCCGTCATTCCGTCGGCGGCCTGGCGAACGCCGGCGACGAGGACGCCGAGGAGCTCGATGAGGACGAGGAGGACGTCGGCCGCGAGTAGGTTTGCGCCCTACTGGCCGTTGATCATCGAGGCGCACTGCTGCATCTTCGACACGTCGTTGTGCGCGTTGATGATGCACCGGCTGTAGCGGTGCACGTTCTTGCTCGAGCTCGAGGAACCGGTCGAGCCGGTCGTCGAGGTGGCGGTCGACCCGGTCGAGGAGCCGGCCGAGGAGCTGCCCGACCCCGTCGAGGAGCCCAGCGCGCCGCCTGCCGCACTGTTCACGCTCCCCTCGATGGCGACCAGGAACGTCTTCAGCTTCGACTCGAACTCGCTGAACGGGCGCACCGTGGTCGGGGCGTTGATCGTCTGCGGTTGGTTTAGGTCGGCGTAGCGCATAGTCAGCGCGATCCCGGCCGACCGCAGCCCGCCGAGCAGCGTCGAAACCTGTCCGGTAACCGGCAGCGTCAGCCCGATCACGAGCTGGCGGACGGTTTTGTCGCCGTTGCCCGTCCAGACGTCAAACGAAGGGTTCTGGACCTCGCTCGCGATCTGGCTCCGCGTCGACGGTGAGATGCTGGTGGGGATCTTGTTCGCACCCGAGACGCCGACCGACGAAGCCTTCTGCAGGAAGGTATCGAGGTCGGCAAGCAGTTGCGAGACGTTGATCGTCGCGCGGATGTGCGTGGTGTCGGTTCCGGCGACGCTCTGCGTGCCGACGACCGACGGATCGCTCAGCCAGTCGAGCGGGTGGATGCCCAGCTTCCCGAGCGCCCCGGATCCCGCCGCGCCGCTCGGAGAGGTCGCGACGCCGGCGAAGCTCGACTCGAGCTTCTGGAACGTGCTCGCAGGCAGCTGGTAGCTGACCCCCTGCAACGTGACGTAGCCGGCGGCGCCCGTCGAGATGAGCCCGAGCGTGTCGGTCTTGCCCTGCGCGCTCAGGCTCACATCGAAGTTCGATTTGGGCAGCTTGCCGCTGCCGAGGCTCTGGAACGGGCCCCCGAAGCTCAGGCTGATCGGGCCCTTAAGCGTGCTCGAGCCCGCCGGCGTAAGCGTCAACGAGAAGAGCAGATTCCCGCTGTTCACGGGATGGGATCCGCTGAAGGTCTGCTTGAGCAGCGAGCTCGCCTGCCCTGAGTCGTTGCTGCTCCCACACGCCGCGATGGCCACGGCGGCAACCGCCGCCACGAGCACCACGCCGAGCGTGCGCACCCCCCTCATCCGATGATCCATCTGCAACTTCCTCCTCAGCACAAGGCGCGGGAAACGGGTTGAATGTAGCATCGGGTTTGTGCGTTGGCGCCTGTTCGGCCTCCTGGCTGGGGTGGCCCTTTTTCCAACGAACGCAGCGGCAGACCCGGTGGTGGTGCTCGGCCCCGGCGGGCACGCGACCGTGCGCAACGACCCGTACCTCACGGTACCGGCGATCACCCCTGCGCCGGTGTCGATCGCCCGTGCCCGGCCGGCTCGCGCGGTCACCGCGTCGCATCGCGCGACCGCCGCCGGCACTCGGAAGGCCCGCCGCCGGAAGCCGAAGAAGACGCTCGCCAGCGAGCTGG
Source organism: uncultured Solirubrobacterales bacterium (assembly GCA_963810015.1). Classification (GTDB taxonomy): domain Bacteria; phylum Actinomycetota; class Thermoleophilia; order Solirubrobacterales; family Solirubrobacteraceae; genus Palsa-465. Next base: position 281,150 of record CAWEMC010000012.1, on the reverse strand, counting down.
CGCGCCTCTATGGCGCCGGCCAGATCACGCCAGCGCAGTACAACGGCTACCGGGCCACCTGGAACTCCGCGCTCGGCACCGAGCGGCGCCTTCGCGGCACCCGCAAGGCCCAGCTTCAGGGCGTGACGCAGAACCTGCAGGAGATGGCCGCCGGTGGCTTCATCACCCCATCGCGACTCCCAGTGCTGTTCCTGACCCTCTCCCGCAATCGGCAGTATTGGAGTAGTACCGGGCCACTGCTCAGCTATGGCCAGCGGGTCGAGTTCAGCGGCTCGCGCCTGGTGTGGGAGTTCTACCCGGGCCAGGGAATCGAGCTCACCGTGCTCGGGAGCTTCGGCGTCGCCGACGGCCTGTACACAGCTGGCCGCTCGCACTACGCGGCGCTGCAGGGGCTCCTTAGCGAGCTGATCCCGCTAGCGGCGAAACGCGGCGGCAATCTGACGTGGGAGTACTACTTCAAGTTCGACGGGGGCACGCCCCCGTGGACCAGCGCGATGTCGCAGGGAACCGCGATCGAGGCGCTGACCCGTGGCTATGAGGCGCTCCAGCGGGACAAGAATCTGCCGTCTGTCGACTACCTGCCGGTGGCGCATCAGGCCCTGGGGATCTTCAAACGGCAGCCGAAGCTCGGCGTCGGGGTCGCGACCGGGGCCGGGAGGCGCTTCGTCCAGTACTCGTTCGCTCCGGCGCGCAGCGTCGAGGTGATCAACGCGTTTCTCCAGGCGCTGATCGGACTCTACGACTACGCGCAGGCGAGCGACGACCCCACCGCGCAGGCTCTGTTCGCCAGCGGCAATGCCGAGGCCGAGACCGAGGTGCCCCATTTCGACACCGGCGCCTGGTCCCTGTATCAGCCCGGACAGGAGGACGATCTCAGCTATCACGAGCTGGTCACGGGGTTCCTGCAGCAGCTGTGCTCGCGCACGAACGCGACCGTCTACTGCACGACCGCCCAGCATTTCCAGACGGATCTGAAGATACCGCCGGCGCTGTCGCTCCTGACGACGCGCGCGCGTGCCCGCAAGCCGCTCGCGCTGAGCTTCCGGCTCTCGAAGGTCTCGCGCGTCGGGATCGTCGTCTTGCGCGGCAGCCAGACGGTGTTCTCGACCAGCGCCACGTTCCCCTACGGGGTGCACTCGTTCGCGGTGCCGGCGATCAATCGCACGGGCCAGTACACGATCCACCTGGCCGCGACCGACCTCGCCGGAAACTTCAACCGGATCGTCGGCAGCGTCCAGATCACGCGCTAGCGAATTGCGTGCGAGGCGATCAGCTACCTAGACTCGGCCCGTGATGAGGCCGCGGACGATCCTGTACACGGGCAAGGGCGGAGTCGGAAAGACCTCCGTGGCCGCCGGCACCGCCCGCCGCTGCGCGGCCAGGGGACAGCGGACCCTCATCGTCTCGACCGACCCGGCGCACAGTCTTTCGGAGTCGCTCGGAGTCGAGCTGTCCGCCGAGCCGCGTCAGGCGGACGAATTGCTGTGGGGGCAGGAGGTCAACGCGCAGGAGGAGATGGAACGCCACTGGTCGGGAGTCCAGGAATGGCTGTCCGAGCTGTTCATGGAACGTGGCGTCGACCGGATCTCGGCGGAGGAGCTGACGGTCCCGCCGGGGATGGACGAGCTCTTCTCGCTCCTGCGCCTGCAGGCGCACCATGACTCCGGCGAGTGGGACACCATCATCGTCGACTGCGCTCCCACCGGGGAGACCCTGAGGCTGCTCTCGTTCCCGGACGTCGCCCGCTGGTGGATCGAGAAGGTGTTCCCGATGGAGCGTCAGATCCTCGCGGCGGCCCGTCCGATTGCGCGATCGCTACTGGACATCCCGCTGCCCAGCCAGGCCGTGTTCGCCGACATCCAGCGCCTGTCGCAGAACCTGATCGCGATGAACGAGATCCTCCGCGACCGGGAGCGGTCCACGATCCGCCTGGTCATGAACCCCGACAAGATGGTGATCGGCGAAGCGATGCGGACGTTCACCTATCTGAACCTCTACGGCTATCTGACCGACGCGGTGGTCGTCAATCGCATCTTCCCCTCGGATGTCGGCGACTACTTCGCGGCCTGGCGGCAGGTCCAGGAGGGCCATCTGGACCTCGTGCGCTCCGCGTTCGGGCCCGTACCGGCTCTGTGCGCGCCGTACTTCGAGCAGGAGGTCGTGGGCCCCGCGATGCTCGACCGCCTCGCCGACGCCCTGTTCGAGGAGCGCGATCCCGCCGAGGTCCTGTACACCGCGATCACGCAGGAGCTCGTCGTGTCTGAGGAGGAGGCGCGGCTGCGTCTGGCGCTGCCGTTTGCGCGCAAGGGCGACATCTCGCTGAAGAAGATCGGGCTCGAGCTGATCGTCGGGGTCGATGGCCAGCGGCGGACGATCATGCTCCCCGCCGCGATGGCCGGGTTCCAACCCGCCGGGGCGACGTTTGAGGAGGGGGCCCTCGAGGTCACGTTCAATGGAGCGTCAGGAACCGAACACACCGCCTAACGTCGGCGCCGCCGAGGACGCGCTCCGTCGCCTAGAGGAGCGGCTGGCCCGTGCCTCGGAGGCGGCCGAGCGGCTGATCGCCGAGGCCGCCGGATCGGCCCGCGCGGCCGCCTCCGCCGGCGTCGCGCCGTCGTGGTCACCGGGGGGTGGCGCAGAGTCGGGTTCAGATGATGCGGGCGCCAGCCAACCCGGCGCCGGCGACGCGAGAGCGGCCGACGCGGAAGCGGCCGATGCGGGCGCCGCCGACGCGCGCCGGCCCCCCCCGGCCGGCTGGCAGATACCGCCAGCCGAGGAGGACCGTGGCCGCACCAGCGAGCTCGAACTGCTCATCCAGTTCTTCCAGTCGGCACGCGACCTCATCCCGCCGGATCTTCAGCGGCGCCTGGGCGAGGCTCTTCGTGAACTGCTGCTCGCTATTCGGGCCCTGATCGACTGGTATCTCGAGCGAAACGAACAGCGGCGAGCCGGCGGCGGCGAGGTTCAGGACATCCCGATTCTGTAGTCGGCGCGGCCTACAATCGAGCCGTGGCCCGAACCTGGATCCGCACGTGGTCGCCGGAGAATCGCACGGCGAGGCGCGGGCCGCCCGGCGAGCGGCGGACGGGAACGGCAGGTCCCGCCGGATGAGCGGCGACAGCGCCGCGCCGACCGCCGCCAAGCGAGCGGCGTCAGGGGCGGGTCGCCTGGTCCGGGTGTGGCGGAATCTGCCCCACGAGCGCAGGCTCGCCGCCTACGCCGCGATCGGCCTGCTCCTGGCGCTGTTTCTGCCCTGGTACCAGGAGACGGTGATCGCGTCCGGAAAGGCAACGCACCTGCAGTCCGCCAGCGCTTCGATCACCGGCTGGGGGGCGTTCTCGTTCGTCGAGGCCGCGGTCCTGCTCGTGGCCGCCGGCGTGCTCACCCTCCTGTTCCAACGCGCCGAGGGCCGAGCGTTCCACCTTCCCGGGGGCGACGGCTGGGTGATCATGGCCGCGGGGTTGTGGACGTGCGTGCTGATCGTTTGGCGGATCTTCGACAAGCAGACGACGAGCGTCCATGGCCCGGGCGCGACCACGTCGGGCATCGAGTGGGGCATCTTCGTGGCGCTCGGCGTCGCCCTGTTCCTCACCTACGCCGGATCGCGGATCCGCGCGGCTCATCAGCCCGAGCCGCCGCTGCCGGGGGAGGGCAACCCGCTGGCGCCGGCGGCTCCATCGGATCGAGCGCCAGAGACTCCGGGTCGAGCGGCGGCGTCGCCGGGCGCCACGCCTCGCCGCCGGGCCCGTCCGCCGCGACCCGTCGCCGCCGACGCCCCGCCCCCGCGCGGACGGCTCGCCTTGGAGGATCCCCCGGCGTGGGAGGACCACACGACGCGACCCGATGCCGCGTACGAACCGCCCCGACGGAGGCGACCGATCGCGCCGGACGTCTCCCCGGACGAAGACGCGACCAAGGACACGCTGCCTGCGCCTGACCGCGGCGAGGACGCTCCGACCCTCCCGCTCCCCGAACCCTCGACCCAGGCGGAGGACGCCAGGACCCTCCCGCTGCCAGAACCCTCGACCCAGGCGGGGCGCGAGCGGTCTCACGGGGAGGACGACGAGCAGCTTACGATCCCGTTGGAGCCCGAGCAGGGCCAGGGGTAGCGCGACCGGAAGGGAAGGGAGCGGGCGCCTTCAGCGCCCGTAGCCCTGGGTGGCGGGCGGCCTGGTAAACGGCGCTGGGGAAAGGGAACCGGGGGGCGGGCGCCATCGCACCCCGGCCAGAAACCTGCAAAGCACGACAATCCCGGCCGAGATAGGGAGGCCTGTCGAGCTATTCATGAAGAGCATGCGTAATGCGACAGGGCTCGGATCTGGCGCCGGTGTTGTCGTGCTATGCAGCTTTTCCGTGACGCTCTCGGCACAAAGTCGCGGGTTTGGGCGCGCGAGTAGGTCGACGACGGGCTCTGGCGAGCCGCCGGCGCCCCCGCCCGGCGCCAGCTACCTTCCCGATGGCTGGAGCACGAACGAGAAGTACGCGCTCGTCAGTCCGATCACCAGAATGCCGGTGATGATCAGCGTGCGCGAGTGGATGATGTGGCCGAAGACGCCGACCACGAGCCCGAACACGAGCGCGGCGACGACGACCCCGAGATGGGACGACTGAACCGCGAGAACGAGGACCTCCACACCGCGAACCCTATATTTGAGCGATGCAGGAGCACCCCACATCGGTGGAGGACGTCGCCGCAGGCCTCCGCACCGTCGGCTATCTACCGGGTGAGTCGACAGCGCTCGTCTCGTTCCTGGCGGCGAAGCTCGGGAAGCCGGTCCTCGTCGAAGGCCCCGCCGGCGTCGGCAAGACCGAGCTCGCGAAGGCGCTGGCCCGGTACCTAGGGCGGACGCTGATCCGTCTCCAGTGCTACGAGGGGCTCGACGAGGCAAAGGCGCTTTACGAGTGGAACTATCGAAAGCAGCTGCTGCGGATCCAGGCGGAGTCCGACGGCACGGGTTGGGCGGACGTACAGGACGACATCTTCGGTGAGGAGTTCCTGCTCCAGCGGCCGCTGATGACCGCGATCGCGAGCCCGGAGCCGGTCGTCCTGCTGATCGACGAGATCGACAAGACCGACCAGGAGTTCGAGGCGATGCTGCTCGAGCTGCTCTCCGACTTCCAGATCTCGATTCCGGAGCTCGGACGGATCGAGGCCAGGACCCAGCCGGTCGTGCTCCTCACCTCGAACAACACCCGCGAGCTGACCGAGGCGCTCAAGCGCCGCTGTCTGTACCTGTGGCTCGATTACCCCGATCTCGAGCACGAGCTCGAGATCGTTCGGCTGCACTCGCCCGATCTCGATGAGCAGATCGCGCGCAAGCTCGTCGAGATCATCCACCAGGTACGCGAGCTCGACCTGAAGAAGCCGCCCAGCATCGCGGAGTCGATCGACTGGGCTCGGGCGCTGCTGCTGCTCGGCGCCGAGGGAATCGACGAGGCCACGTTCAAAGAGACGATGAGCGTGATCGTCAAGCACCGGACGGACCTGGACACGGTCGCCGCCCGGGTTGGCGTCAAGCTCGACGCGGCGGCCAGTGATGCCGCAGCCTAAGCCCGCCCCGAGCGGCCGATCGATCTATGGCGGGATCCCCACCCGCGCCCCCGGCGGGTTCGAAGGGCAGCTGCTCGCGTTCGCCGAGGACCTGCGCGAAGAGGGCGTCGCGCTCGGTACGTCGGAAATGCTCGATTCTTTTGAGGCGCTGGAGCACGTCCCGTGGACCGACCCACGAGACTTCAAGGAGGCACTAGCCGCGACGATCGCCAAGTCACCCGAGGACCGGCGGATCTTCGAGCTGGTGTTCGACCGCTTTTTCTTCCGTGCCGCCGAGGCGGAGGCCGCGCGTCGCCAGATCAGCGAGGGCTCCGAGGGGCCGTCGGACGGCGACATCAACCTCGACACGCTCCGCCAGCAGATCGCGGCGGCTCTGAGGGATGGGTCGGACGCCGCGATGCGGGACCTGGCGCGTCTCGCGATAGCCGCGTTCGGGCGGGGCGAGGGCTCGGGAGTGCTCGGCGTCGACGTGCAGCGAATCCGCCGGGCGCTGGGCCTGCGCACCGAGCCGCAGCCGGACCTCCCCGAGGACGACCCGCGCCGCGAGGGGGTGCCGCGCGAGCAGCTCCGGCGCTTCGAGCAGCACCTCCGGCGAGAGCTCGAGCGAGACCTGATCGAGCGCACGGCGAGCCTGCCGCCGAAGCGGCCGCTGAGCGAGCTCGACCGGGCCCTGCCGAGCGGTCCGATCCAGGACCTCGCGGCCGTTCACAGGGTGGTCGCCCAGCTCAAGCGCCGTCTGGCGACGCAGGGACACGAGCTCAAGGGCCGCAAGCGCCACGCGCACGTCGACGTGCGTCGCACGATGCGCGCGTCGCTCGAGACCGGCGGCGTCCCGATCACGTTGAAGTACCGACCTCAGCGCCCCCGCCGGCCGGAGATCTTCGTCCTGTGCGACGTGTCGACGAGCGTGACCAGCGCGAGCACGTTCTTCCTGAGCGTCCTGCACGCCCTGCACGACGCCTTCCGCAAGCTGCGCTCGTTCGTGTTCATCGAGCGCATCTCGGAGGTCACCGAGGTGTTCGAGCGCGAGCGCGACTTCCGGGCCGCGAGCGAAGCGGTCTCGCGTGACGCCGGCGTCGCCGACATCTCGGGCTATACGGACTACGGCCGCGTGTGGACCGAGTTCCTGGCGATGATCGAGGACGAGCTCCATCGGCGCGCGACCGTGATCGTGCTCGGCGACGCGCGTACGAACGGCCGTCCGCCCCGCGACGACGTGTTCGCGGCGATCACCGCCAAGGCCGGACGGACGTTCTGGCTGAATCCGGAGCCTCGGCTCTACTGGAACTACGGCGACAGCGTGATCGCGGCGTACGAGCGCCACTGCACGGCGTTCGAGTGCTGGCGGACCGACCAGCTCGAGGATTTCGTCAAGGCCCTCACCCGCCCGATCGTCGCGTAGGACCGCCAGTGGGCCGTCCCGCGCCGCTCGCGCGGTAGCATGGGCCCGCACCATTTGACAACCCAGGGGGGCTGGCGGGAAAGCCGGCTGAGATAGCGCCCCGGAGAATGACCCGGCGCTGACCCTTCGAACCTGTGGGGTAATGCCCGCGGAGGGAGTAGACAACGCATGATCGAGGCTCCCGTCAAGGAGCCTCGCGATCTTTCTGGCCCAACCGGTGTCCAGGTCGAGGTCGTGAGCCGCACATTCGTCACCAAGCGAGGCGAGGTGAAAGCCCTCGAGGGCATGTCCCTGCGCGCGGCACCGGGAGAAGTCGTCGCGGTGGTCGGCCCGAGCGGCTGCGGCAAGACGACCCTGCTCGAGCTGATCTGCGGCCTGCAGTCCCCCGACGCGGGCACCGTAGCGGCCGAGCCGGCAGTGCTCATGCCCCAGCGAGATCTGCTCTTGCCCTGGGCGACGGCGATCGACAACGCGGCTCTCGCCCTGCGCGCGAAGGGAGTCGGCAAAGGGGAGGCCCGCGACGCCGTCGCGCCGTGGTTCGAGCGCGTCGGACTGGGCGGGTTCGAGCAGACGCGACCGGCCGAACTGTCCGGCGGGATGCGACAGCGCGTCTCGTTCCTGCGGTCATTGCTGGCCGGCAAGCCCGTGTTGGCGCTCGACGAGCCGTTCGCTGCCTTGGATGCGATTACGCGCGCGGAGATGCAGGGGTGGCTGGCGCGGATGCTCGAGCTCGAGTCGCGGACCGTGGTCCTGGTTACGCATGACGTCGAAGAGGCGGTCGTGCTCGGTGATCGCGTCGTAGTGATGTCGCCGCGTCCGGGCCGGGCTGTGGCGGTCCTCGGCGTCGACCTCCACCGCCCGCGGCGTCGCACCGACCCCACCGTCGTCGCGCTCCGCGAGCAGGCGCTGGAGGCCCTGGGAGTGGACCGATGAAACGCCTGATCGGCGGTTTGAGCGCCGCCCTCGTGCTCCTTGCGTTCCTGGGCGCCTGGGAGCTGTACGTGGATCTCGGGGGCGTCGATCCGTTGATCCTTCCCTCGCCCCACCTGGTGGCGGAGTCGCTCTACAACGATCGCTCGCTGCTGTGGAGCAACTTCCTCGTCACCGCCGAGGAGGTGCTGCTCGGTATCGTCGTCGCGGCCGTCGCCGGGTTTGCCTTCACGGTCGCGATTCACTTCTTCATGACGCTGCGACGCGCGTTCTATCCGCTGCTGATCGCGTCGGTGGCGGTGCCGATCCCGGTGCTCGCGCCGATCCTGGTGTTCTGGCTCGGATTCGGGATCCTGCCGAAGCTCGCCGTCATCGGACTGGTGTCCTTCTTCTCGATCGTCGTCTGCACTCTCGCGGGCTTCGGCTCCGTGGACCGGGACCTGCTCAAACTGATGCGCACGTTTGACTCAACGAGGACGCGCACGTTTCGCTTCGTCGAGCTTCCCACGGCGCTGCCCGGACTGTTCACCGGCGCGAAGATCGCCGTGGCCGTGGCGGTGATCGGCGCCGTGCTCGGAGAGCAGGCGGGTTCCAACTCGGGGCTCGGCTATCTGCTGATCGTGTCGATCCCGCAGCTGCTGAGCGCGCGCGCGATGGCGGCGGTCGTGATCCTCTCGTTGTTCGCGATCGCCCTGTTCGGATTGCTGACCCTGGCCGAGCGGCTCCTGTTGCCGTGGGCCTATCAACCCAGAGGAGAACGATCGTCTTGAAACGCCTGAGCGCACTGCTCGCCGCCCTCGCGTTGGTGCTAGCCGGCTGCGGGGAGAAGACGAACACGCTGAGCGCATCCCCGAGCAGCGCCCAGAAGCTCACCGTGATGCTCGACTGGTTCCCGAACGCCGATCACGTCGGGCTCTACCAGGCGCTGGCCAACGGGGACTTCGCCCAGGCGGGGTTGGACGTGCACGTACAGGTTCCCTCCGACCCGTCGCTCCCATTGAAACTGCTCGCCGCCGGCAAGGTCGACGTGGCGATCTCCTACGAGCCGGAGGTGCTCCTCGCGCGCCAGCAGGGAGAGCAGGTCGTGTCGGTCGGGGCAATCGTCCAGAAGCCGCTGACGTCGATAGTGTCGCTGGCGTCCAAGCACATCACCAGCCCGGCGGAGCTGCGGGGCAAGCGCGTCGGCGACGCGGGGATTCCCTACCAGCACGCGTACCTGACGACGATCCTCCAGCACGCGGGCGTCCCCGTCAGCTCGGTCAAGGAGATCAACGTCGGCGACAACCTCGTGCCGGCGCTGCTCTCGGGTCGGATCGACGCCGTGCTCGGCGCCTACTGGAACTACGAGGCGATCGAGCTCGCGCAGATGCACAAGCGGACCAACGTGATCCGCATGGACCAGGTCGGGGTCCCGTCCTACAACGAGCTCGTCGTCGCCGTCCGCGCCAGCACGATCATCAACCATCCCGACGTGATCCGCCGCTTCGTCCAGGCGCTGGCGCGCGGCTACGAGTCCGCGCGCAGCGATCCCGCCCTCGCCGTCCAGAACCTCGTCAAGGCCAGCCCGGGGCTAGCCACGAAGCTCCAGCTCGCGAGCGTGCGCGCGACGATCCCGGTGTTCTTCCCGACCGGCCCGCATCCGTGGGGGTGGCAGGACCCGTCGCAGTGGAACGCCTACGGACAATGGATGCTCAACCACCATCTGATCTCCAACCCCAACGCGCTCATCGGGGCCTCGACCAACGAACTGCTCGCGGGTCAGGGCGTCGGCTGAGCGCGAGCTCAGATTCGCTGCGCGTAGCTCTCCTGCAGGGCCGCGGCGGAGGCCGCCAAGTCGCCGATCCCGATGTGGTCGTTGAGGATCTCCGCGGCTGACGGGAGCTCCTCAGGGTCGGGCCACGATTCGGTCTTCCAGAGCTTGGAGCGGATGATCGACTTGGCGCAGTGGAGGTACGCCTCCTCGACGGTGACGATCAGCGCCAGCTTCGCCGGGCGCCCCCCGGTCTGCAGGCCCTGGAGCAGCTCTGGATCGCGGCTCAGTTCGACTTGTCCGTTGACCCTGAGGACCTCGCCCATCGTTGGGATCAGGAACAGCAGTCCGACCCGGGGGTTCTCGAGCATGTTCTGAAGCGAGTCGAGCCTGCGGTTGCCGGTGGCGTCGGGGATCAGCAGCCGGTGGTCATCGAGGACCGTGACGAATCCCGGCGGGCCGCCCTTCGGCGAGGCGTCACACGCCCCATCGGCGTCGGAGCTGGAGATCAGGACGAACGCGCTGAGCGCGATGAAGGCTCGGCAGTGATGATCGAGGTGGTCGACCTCCTTGAGGACGCTCCGCTCGGCCGGCGCCGGATATACCTCGCGGAGCTGCTCGAGCGTCGTGACCGCGTACTGATCCACACACGGATCATGTCAGCTCGCTCGGAACCGCAGCCGACGCGACGAACCCGCCTATCAGCTCGGCCAACCGCTCCGGGGCGTCCAGCTGCACGAACGTCCTCGCGTCCTCGATCCGCTCGAGCCTCGCGTCCGGGAGCGTCTGCGCCAGGCGCTGCGCATCGGCGACTGGGAAGAACTTGTCGCGCATGCCCCAGACGATCAGGGCGGGGCGATCGAAGTGCCGGAGACCGGGCTCGGCGTTCAGCATCACGTCGGGGGCGATGCCACGGGCCACCTTTACGAGGTCGCGGCGCACCCCCCGATCGTGCAGAGGTGAGATCCAATCCTTCAGCATCGCATCTGGGACCGGCTCGACCGTGAGCGGCGCGAGCGACATCGACGCCTTTCGCATGACGCGCGAACGGCCGAGGAGATCGAGTGCCGCCACGGAGCCAGGGACCCGAGCCAAGCCCCAGATGATCGGCCTGAGCGCCGGCGGCGGGAAGTGCTCGAACGCGTCGCAGTTGATCAACACGAGCCTGCCGAGCCTGGCTGGATGATGGGCGCACACGAGTTGGCACAAGGCGCCGCCGGTGTCGTTGCCCACGAGCGTCACATCGCTGAGCTCAAGCGCCTCGACCAGCTCCGCGATCAGGTTCGCGACGCCGAGCGGGGAAAGATCGGCGTCCGCGTGCATCGGGATCCGGTGCGAACCGAGCGGCAGATCGGGGGCGATGCACCGGGCGCCGGTTGACAGCTCAGCGATGAGCGGATCCCAGACCGTGGCGTTGACGAGCAGACCGTGGATCAGCACGATCACCGGGCCCGATCCCTGGGTGCGATAGTGAATGGTCCCGTGCGAGAGTTCGATCTCCGGCATCGTTTGCACCTCGACGCTAGGGTTACATACAGAGTGCACGGATCTTCACATACAGACAGTACGGATGTCAAGCTCCGTTGAGGCCACTGGGCCCAGCGGCGACTCGACGCCACCCCGGCCCCGCACCAAGGCCGCCCAGCGCGAGGCGACGACGGCTGCGCTGATCGCGGCCGCGCGCCCACTGTTCGCCGAGCGCGGCTACGCCGGCGTCGGCACCGAGGAGATCGTGCAGAGCGCCGGGCTAACGCGGGGCGCCCTCTATCACCACTTTCGGGGTGGCAAGGAGGACCTGTTTCGCGCGGTGCTGGTTCAGATCAGCGCCGAGACGACGCAACGGGTGATGGAGGCCGCGCTCGCCACACCGGATCCGTTCGAGGCGCTGGTGGTCGGCGCGGACGCGTTTCTGGATGCGTGCGCCTCCCATGAGGTGCAGCAGATCATGCTGATCGACGGCCCTTCCGTGCTCGGATGGGAGGTGTGGCGCGCGGCCGATAGCGACTACGCGCTCGCGCTGCTCGAGGCGGCGCTCCAGCGGGCGATCGACGCCGGACGGCTGATCGACCAGCCCGCCAGAGCGCTGGCGCATGTCCTGATCGGAGCGCTCGACGAGGCGGCGATGGTCGTCGCCAGGGCGGACGATCAGGAGGCGGCGCGGGGGGAGATGGCGCAGACCGTGCGCCGGCTGCTCGAGGGCCTGCGGGGCCCGACCACCTGACCGGGAGCCGAGCCGTGGTCCTGCGCAAAGACGAGCACGGCGTGATCGCCATCGGTCAACCTTCGCACGCGTGGATCTCGGGCCAGCTCGCGCGGGCCTGGGGGAACGCGCGCTTCGGTGCAGTGGAGCCGCTCGAGGAGGTGTGCCTCGGCGCCGAGCAGCACGACATCGGGATGGCGGCGTGGGATCTCTCGCCGACGTTCAATGCGGAGACCGGGTTGCCCCATTCGTTCATCGAGATGCCGCTCGGCACCCACCTCTCGCTGTGGCGCTCCGGCCCCCGATATGTCCTGCCCCAGAGCCGCTATGCGGCTCTGCTGGTCTCGATGCACGGCGCCCGCCTGTACGAGCGGCGAGATCTGAACCGTCTCGACGAGGCCGACGCCACCGCCGTGCGCGAGTTCCTCGCCGAGCAACGCGCGTTCCAGGAGCGACTCCTGACGTCCTTGCGCGCCGATCCCGAGACCGCGGCGGCCGTGGCCCCGAGCGCCGTGGCCCGCAACAGCGACCTCATCTGGATCTGGGACCTGCTCTCGCTGGCTCTGTGCCTCGACTGGGCACCTCAGAGCGTCCCCCGCGTCCCCACCGACGACGGGCCTGCCGAGCTCGAGCTGACCGCGCGGGACGGGTGGCACGTGCTCGACCCTTGGCCGTTCGCCGGCGAGGCGATAACGGTCCGGTGCGAGGGCAAGCGGCTGAACGGGCCACTCGAGAGCGATCAGGCGCTCCAGGCCGCGCTCGCCAGCGCTCCCGTCGAGACGGTTCTGTTCGAGCTGCGCAGCGCGTAGATCCCGGCGAGGCCGGCCCAGGGATCGTACGGCGAGAAGAACTCGGTGACCTCGTCCTCGGTCGCCCTCGCCTTCGGATTCCCGGTACGTAGCCTCCCGACGAGCTTCATGAACGCCAGGTCTCCGGCCGGCAGCTGGTCGAGCCGTCCCTGGCCGGTTAGCGCCATCTTCTGCGTCGTCCAGCTGCCGATACCGCGGATCGCCCGCAGCCGCCGCCAGCCTCGCTCGTGGTCGGAGTCGAGCAGATCCACGCGGCCGGAGGCGACCTCGCGCGCCACCCTGACCAGTGCGATCGCCCGCATCCCCGAGATCCCCTGCGACTCGAGCCAAGCCGGCGCCTGAGCGGCGATGACGGACGCGTCCGGAGCATCGCGCAACCCGGTTCGCTGACAGCGTCGTCCGAGCTGGCGGGTCAGGCGCCGCTGGATGGCGGCGGCGCGCTCGGACTCGATCAGCTGCTCGCAGATCGCCCAGGCCAGCGCCTCGAACGGATCAGGCCGGCCGAACACGCGCACCGTTGGGTCAGAGCGCACTGCCGCGCCGATCAGTGGGTCGAATCGAAAGCGCTCGTAGAAGGCGGCGAGGTCCTGGTCGACGCCCAACGCGAGCCGCATCCGCTCGATCCCCCACTCCGCGGTCGCCCGCTCGCTGGCCTGGGCTCCGAACAGGACGCGGTCGGCGGCGGGCTGCGCGACGCGAACCACGACCGGGCGCTCCCCGCGGTGCAGCAGCCGGTGCACGACCCCCCCGCGGATCTGCGTGACGCCGTCCCGGCCTCCGTACCGTGGCAGCCGGAACGGCCAGCGCGGGCGGGCCTCCACCCGCACCTCGAGGCCCTCGCTCACTCCCCCGGCTTCGCGATCAGATGTACGTCGACCAGGAATGTGCGGCTCCCGACGATCGGGAGCATGTCCACCGGGCGCTTCGGGGCCTTGCGCTGCGAGCGGGCGAGCTTGCGCGTGCTGCGACGCCGGACGAGCGCGATCGTCGCCGCGCCGGCGACGAACCCCGTCGCAGCCGCAGCCGCGGCCTGTACGGCCGGAAGCGATGCCCGCGACGCCGGCTCCATCGCGCGGACCTCGGCGAGCACGGGCAGAGCGTCGACCGTCTCCTCGGGGCCATCGACCACCGGCTCGGCAGGCAGATCTGCATCTCTGCTCACCGACGACATGGTGACATCGCGGTCGGTCATCTTCAAAGTATCTTCTCGTAAACCCTGTACGTACGGACGATCGTGCCCCCCATACCCTCCATCGCGCGGTTCATCGACTTGTTCGTCTCGAGGATCCAGCCGGTCTCCCCGGTCTTCTGGCGGGTGCGCTCGGCCGAGTCATAGTGCAGCTCGTAGAACTTCGCCGCCACGCCGGTGTGCTGGTACTCGCGCTTGACCCCGAGTGCGAACACGCGCACGCGGTCGATCTTGCGCCGGTACCACAGCGCCTTGGCCCATCCGAACGGGAGCAGCCGCCCGCCCAGGTGGGTGAGGACCTCGTTGTAGTCCGGCAGCGTGAGCGCCGCCCCGACCGTCTCGCCGTCCAGCTCCGCGACGAACGCCCAGTTCTCGTCGAGGATCGGCTTGAGGTCCTTCGCGTAGTGGCGGACCTCGTCCTCGGTCAACGGCACGAAGCCCCAGTTGCGCTCCCAGGCCGCGTTGTAGACCTCGAGGAACCGCTCGATTTCGGCCTCCATGTTCTTCCTGCGCATCGGCCGAACGGTGATTCCGTACTTCGATTCGACTTCCGCCGCTGCGCGCCAGATCGCGGGGTGGACCTTCTCGCGTTCGCGCACCTTCAGGTCCCACATGTAGAGATCCATCGCCTTCGAGAGCCCGTAGCCCTCGATCAGCCCCGGGTAGTAAGGGTGGTGCCAGTTGGTGAGAATCGTCGGCAGGAGGTCGTAGCCGTCGATGAGCACGCCGCACTCGTCGTTGGTCGTGAAGTCCATGGGCCCGACCATCCGGTCCCGCCGGCGGTCCCGCAGCCACGTCTCGGCCGTCGAGAGCAGCGCGGCCGCAGCCTCGGGATCGTCCTCGCAGTCGAAGAACCCGAACATTCCCCAGTCGTGTTGCTGGAATTCGTTGAAGTGGCGGTCGATGTGCGCGGTGATCCGCCCCACCGGTCGGCCGTCGCGCCAGGCGAGGAAGTACTCGGCCTCGGCATGCTTGAAGAACGGGTTGCGCTCCCGATCGAAGAACCGCTTGCGCTCAGCCACGAGCGGAGGGACCCAGTTCGGCTCGTTACGATAGAGCCGCCAGGGCAGCTTGATGAACGTCATCAACTCGCCCTTGCCGGCTACGGGACGAACGTCGAGCGGCATAACGGCCGGGAAAAATACATGCACACCACAGCAGACGTATTCGCCAAGGCCCGCGAGCACGAGCGGCTCGAGCAGCTCAGAACCGCACGCGAGATCGACGCTCTGCCCTATTTCCGGATCCTGGAGGGACCGACGCTCCCGGTGGTGGAGATGGAAGGTCAGAGCCGGATCATGCTCGGCTCGAACAACTATCTGGGGCTGACGGGCGACGAGCGGGTCAAGCAGGGCGCGCTCGATGCGCTGCACCGCTACGGCACCGGGCTGACCGGTTCGCGGTTCTTGAACGGCACGATCGACCTGCATGTGGAGCTCGAGCGCGAGCTCGCCGAATGGCTCGACACCGAGGCCGCGCTGGTGTTCACCACCGGCCACCAGGCGAACGTCGGCGCGCTCGGGACGATTCTCGCGCCAGGCGACACCGTGATCGCCGACTCCGGCGACCACGCGTCGATCCTCGACGGCTGCATCCTGTCCCGGGCCAAGCTCAGAGCCTTCCGGCACAACCGCGTCGACCTCCTCGAGCGCAGGTTGGAGACTTCAGCGGCCGAGGGCGGAGGCATCCTCGTCGTCGTTGACGGCGTCTTCTCGATGGAGGGCGATGTGGCTCCGCTGCCGGAGATCGCCGAGCTCTGCGGCCGGTTCGGCGCGAGGCTTATGGTCGATGAGGCCCACGCCCTCGGAGTCCTCGGGGCCCGTGGCGCCGGCAGTTCTGAGCTGCTGGGCGTCGAAGATCGGGTCGATCTCCGGATGGCCACGTTCTCGAAGTCCCTCGCGTCGTGTGGCGGGGCGATCGCCGGCCCCGCGGACGTCATCGAGTTCCTGCGAATCCAGTCGCGGCCCTTCATGTTCACGGCGTCGGCCGTGCCCGCCGCGGTCGGCGCGGCGCTCGCGGCCGTGCGGATCTGCCGCTCCGAGGAGGGACCGACGCTGTTCGCCAAGGTGCTCGACAACGCGCGCTACCTCCACGCCGGCTTGCACGCCCTGGGCTTCAAGGTGGTGGAGCCGACGCGCGCGGCTGACGGGAGCCAGGTCGTGACGCCGGTGGTGCCGGTCGTCGTGGGCGACGACTGGAAGGCCGTATTCCTGTGGAAGGCGCTCTATCAAGCCGGGGTCTACGTCAACGTCGCGATCCACCCGGCCGTGCCACCCGCCGGGGCGCTCCTGCGCTGCAGCGTGATGGCGACGCACGATCACGCGACGCTCGATCGCGCGCTGGACATCTTCGCGACGGCGAAGCAGGCGTTCGAGGCTGAGCACGGGCCCCTCCCCACGTCGTCGTAACCTGGCCTAGACGGCCCATCGGGGCCGCGCGGCTTGTCCACTCCTGCACAAGGCCCCGGCGCGAAAAAAAACACGCTCTAAGCACATCCTCGGACGGATGTGACCTTGCTGTTACCGGCGCGAAAACGATACGTTCCAGAGACAGCGGCGCCGAGAATTCGCTAGTTCAGATGGGGTGTCGAAGCGCGGCAGGGGCACTGTCACGCGCTGTACCAAAAAGTAGTAAAAAGACGGAGACGCAGTGGACGTCGAAAGCGGCGTGGGATCGGCCGCGGTCGGCGCAACAGTCAACGCGTCCGCTCAGGCGGGCCTGACGCAGGGAGAGAGAAAGTACATGCAAACCACCAGGATGACGCCCGAGCCGCAACGACTGCGCGCTCTGGAGCGGGCCAATGAGGTGCGGCTCGCGCGCGCGGAGCTCAAGCGAAGGATCGCTGACGGTGAGGCTTCAGCGGCAGAAGTCATCCTCGCCTGCCCCTGGGAGGCGAGTAGCTGGTCGGTTGCCGAGCTGCTGATGAGCCAGCGGCGGTGGGGGATCACGAGATGTCGAAAGTTCTTGGCGCGCAACCAAATCAGCGAGATCAAGCCGATCGGCAAGCTCACGGATCGCCAACGGCATCTGCTCGCCGCTCAGTTGCAGTCATGTGAGTCCGTTGCTATGGGGCTGGACGCGGCGATGCCGCCGTACGACGTCGCCTCGGGCCACACGTTGGAGCTGGTCGGAGCCTGACCGCACACCTTGTCGGCCCCGCGACGATCGGTTGCGGGGCCGACAACCTTCTAAAGGTCGCCTCAGATCTGGATCCCGATCGGAGCCGGGCTCGCCCCGGCGAACAAGAAGAACCACACGACGAACGCGGCCAGCGTAAGGGCGGCGCTGACGACGAGCACGCCCTCGAGCACGAAGTGGCCGGGATCGTCGAGCCCGCGGGACAGGCAGTTGGCCCGGTAGACATTGCTCAGCTTGCCCAATACGGATGCGACCAGCGCGATGGTGAGCACGACGCCAATGAAGCTCGAG
The DNA here is from genome assembly GCA_963810015.1 of uncultured Solirubrobacterales bacterium. Taxonomy (GTDB): domain Bacteria; phylum Actinomycetota; class Thermoleophilia; order Solirubrobacterales; family Solirubrobacteraceae; genus Palsa-465. The sequence goes on along the minus strand of CAWEMC010000012.1, from coordinate 263,890 downwards.
CCGATCGCCGCTCCCAACGACGACGTCGCTCCCTGTACCTGTGAGCCGATCCAAAGCCATAGGAGCGGCGTGCCGACCCAAAGCACGAGACTGCCGATGAACATGATCAACAGGACGAGGACGGCACCGGCCCCAGTCCTGAGGAGCTGTCGCATTCCGCTCACTGACTCAGGTTAGCCGTCCTCCGGCGATTTCTTGTCAGGGCCGCGGCGCGATCTGGCCGCGGCCCCCGGCTAACGGACAGCCGGAGGAGAGCTTGACCTCCCACCACCCCATCAGCATCCCGACCAGGCCGAGCCGCGGCCTGACCTGCCAGACCCCACAGCCCGGTTCCCCGAGATCCTGGCGCGAGACGCACGCGAACCGGTTGCCGCGCGGATCGAGCATCATCCGCTCGAGCGCAAGACGGTTGGCGGCCTGCTCGTCGGCCAGGGTCGTGATCGTCAGCCGCGCTTTCCGAAGTCGCTCGGCGAGCTCGTCGCGCACCTGTTCGAGTTCCCCGAGGTCGAGCAGTCGCGCCTCACCGGCTGCCTGTGGCGGCATGGCGGGCCCCCGCATCTGAAAGGTGGTCACGAACGCACCCGCGAGCTCACGCTCGAGGCGGGCGATCTGTTCGCGCAGCGAGCGGCGCGCTGCGCGGAGGCCGTCTTCGGTGACGGTCTGCGCCGGAAACGGGACTTCCGGAGCGCTGATGATCTGCTCGACTGGCTCCATGACCTCCACCCTCCTTCTTGGTGGGGGGCTCAGCTTACCACCGCTTTACCACGCGCAAGTCGCTTCGCGGCGGCGTCTGGCTATCCCCCGGACAAGGTCTCCAGGCACACCCAGAGTGCCTCCTCGATGTGGATCGCCGGGACCCCCTCGACGCCCACGGCGAACAGCGCGATCCGCGAGGTCCGGGCCGTGACCACATGTGCCGGCGCCAGCTCGCCGAACAGCACCGCGTGAACGACGCGCGCATCCGCGACGACGAGACGTCCGGGCGCAAGGTGATGCGCGTGCTCGGTCGAGCCGAGACGGTCGCCCGCAACGGTGGTCCGGATGCCGAGACCGCCGGGATCGAGCAGATCGGCGTCGAGCGCCCAGACCGGCACGCCGGTCTCGACCAGGGCGATCAGCAGCGCGTCGTCCAGCAGGTTCCGCGAGTGAAATCCGCCCTGTAGAAGCCGAGCGACGGCGGCCTCCTCGCTCGGGATGCGGCTCCCGTCCGGATCCATCCCGACCTGATGGAAGAACGAACGGTAGGCGTGCGGGATCGGCTGCGTCCGCATCGCGACCACGCTGGCCCCGCGGTAACGGTTCGACAGCTGCTCCAAGCGCCGCTGCACGTGCCGCGAGCTCTGCCTGGCTCGTGCCTCCACGGTCATCCAGTCAAGCCGGAGCCCAGGGAATTCGGAACCGAGCTCCGGCTCGATGAACCCCGCCGCGGCGGCGAGCTCGACGTCCTCGCTCACTGCTGGCTCCTCAGCATCGCGCGCACGCGAGCCGCGAGCGCGGCTGCGTTGAGCCAGTGGTCGCCGATCAGCCGGTCGGCCACGATCCCGCCGCGATACGCCAGTTCGACCATCGGGCAGATATCGACGTCGTATACGTAGCCCACCGAGTTGTTCACATCGTAGGCGACCGGGATCGTCCAGTGGTGGCTGCGCACGAGCGCGGCGGTGGTGTTCTGTGAAGCCTGGACCGCCACCGCGCCAAACTGGACCTCCCGCGCCGGGAACTCGCCCGAGACTGCCTGAAGTGTGTCGATCTCCTTCTTGCAGTCGCTCGAACCGGTGACGAACAGCCCGAGGACCAGCGGCTTGTGGCCACACACGTTCAGCGCCTGGAGGTTGGGATGTGCGGGGTCGCACTTGGGGCTCAGGTTCGCGCCGCCGTTGAGGTTCGACGTCGCGAGCGGGGCGACGAAGTAGTGAAGTCGCTCCCCCGGCGGGATTCCCGCGGTCTGGACCCCGCGGGTGGTGAACAGGTAGATCGAGAAACCGAGCAGGAGCACGAGTCCGAAGATCCCGATCGCCCAGCGGTACGGTCGGGTGTCGATGACGGGCTTGGGCGGCTCGCGATCCGGCTGCGCGGCCGCTGCTGGCTCAGGGGCCTCGGCCGCTGTTCGCTCGGGCGTCTCAGCCGCTGCTCGCTCGGGCGTCCCAGCCGTGGCCGCCGCCCGGTCGGGGTCCAGCCTGTAGGGCTTGGGCTCCTCGGGAGCGTCTGGTGGTCTCTCGGTCACGCCACTCGGGCGCGGCGGCGAAGCCGCGGCAGCGGCACCGCTCGGCGGTGGAACAGGCCGCCCACGCTCCCTCTGAGGTCCTGACGCTGAGAGATCGCGAGCGCCGCCGGCAGCACCAGCAGCACCCCGCCCAGCGACACCGACAGGTCGATCAGCGTGACGAAGCCGAAATCGCGGAGCATCGTGATGTTCGAGAAGACGAGCACTCCGAAGCCGGCGATCGCGGTGATCCCCGAGGCGAGCACCGCCATACCCGTCGATCTATAGGTGCGCGTCAGTGCCGTCGGGAGGTCGTAACCGGCCTCTCGCTCCTGCCGGAAGCGTTCGGAGAGCAGCACGCTGAACTCGGTCGAAATCGCGATCACGAGCGCGCCCAGCGTCGCCGACATCGGGTTGAGCGGGATCCCGATCGCGAACACGATCAGAGCCGACCAGCCCGTCGCGAGCGTTATCGGAATCAGCGGCACGAGCGCCCGCCGGGGCCGGCGGAACACCGCGAGCAACACGAGCCCCACCGCGACCAGTCCGGCGAGGAGCGTCAGCAGGCGGCGGCTCGAGGACGACAGGGCGGCGTTCGCCTGTGCCGCGAGCACCGGCAGTCCCGCGAGCTGCGCGGTCACCCCCGGCGGCGGATGCAACTGCGAGCGCATGTAGTCGATCACGCGTTGCTGACGCGATAGTGGCATCAGACGGATCCCGAACGCCAACGTCGCCCAGTGTCGATCCGGGGTGATGACCGCCTGCGAGAAATACGTGGGAACCGCGCTCAACAAGCCGTTGATGGAGGACGTCGTGAGCGGGCCCGCGGAGCTCGTGTTACCTGTGCCGCCGGAGAACAGATCAGGCAGCGACAGCGCGGGGCACAGCGTCGCGTGCGCGCAGCCTTTCGTCTCGAGATAGCCGTAGTGCGTGAGCAGTGCTTGCTCGTAGCGGATCATCCAGCCGACGGTCTGGGGCGTCGCGACGTTCGCGGCGTGGACGGTGACGTCGATCTCGCCGGAGACACCCGTGACCTTCTCGAGCGTCTTGAGGTCGCGGAGCGCCGGCATGCTCGACGGCACGAGCTTGGTGACGTCGGATTGGACGGCCGTCTGGGTGTCCGCGACCCAGCCGAGGACCGCCAGCAGGGCGCCGACGGCCAACACGCGGCCGGGGCGCGCAACCGCGGTGCTGAGCAGGCCCGGCGCCCGCATCGTGACCCGTGGGATGCGGAGGGGCGGCAGTCGCGGGCGGCGCTTCCAGGCGCCGCGGAGGCGCTCGCCGGCGTCTCGGAGGATCTCCCCGGCGCCGCGCACGGACGCGCCGAGCACGCCGCCGTCGCGGTCGGAGAGCACCATCGCGGCCGAGCCCGCCGTCAGCGCGCACGCCAGCGCGACCGCGATCCCGACCACGAGCAGCAGGCCAAAGCCTTGGACCATCGGCACCGGCGAGAGCAGGAGCACGAGGAAGCCCGTCGCCGTCGCGAGCGCCGCGACCCCGATCGCGGGCGCGCCGACCGCGGCGGCGCGAACGACGGCCGCCTGCGTCCCATCGCCGCGCCGCTCCTCGGCGACTCGCGACTGGAACTGGATCGCATAATCGACGGCGAGTCCGATCAGGATCGGGAGCACCGCGATGGACGCCATCGTCAACGTCCCGCCGATCAGCGACAGGAGCCCGAACGTGATTCCGGTCGCGGCGAGCGCGATCGCGAGTGGCAACAGCCTCGGTCGCCTCCTGAACACGAGCAGCAGCACCGCCGCCATCACCAGCAGCGCCGCAATCAGTAACCCCAGGATCGAGCCCGTGATCTGGGAGGCCAGATCGTTGACGACCACCGGCTCGCCCGTGACCGTGTAGGTGCCGCCGTATCGCGAGCGGAACATCGGCATCTCGACGGCCTGCCGGATCCACGAAATCGCCTGCGCCTGCTGCTCGTCGCTGAGACTCGCCTTGAGCCGCACCTGGATCAGCGCCGAGTCGGCGGTGGGGAACAGGTACGCGAACCGGGCCTTCGGTTGGTTTACACCCCGCGTCTGGTCGAAGACGATTTCGGGGATGAACTGAGGATCGTCGATCCGGGGCGTCCCAGAGATGCCCGAGTTCAGATAGACCTGCGCGAGTTGCTGCGCCTGCTGCTGCTGCTCGAGCGCTCCGGCGGCCTTCGCGGCCGTCTGCGCCTGCTTGACCCCCAGGTGCCTCCCGATCGCGAGCTGGTAAGCGGCTCGCTCGGCGTTGGCGATGCTCTTCTTGACGCCAGCCACCATCGCCTCGATCTGGAGGTTGACCGCGGCGACGGCACGGTTCAGGAACGTCCCCGGGCCGTAGACGACCTGGACCGCCTTAGCTCGCATCAGCTTCCCGCACGGGCTGTTGTAGCCGCCGTAGGGCGCTGCCGATCCGGGCTTCGCGGGTACAAACGATTGGAGCTGCTGGTTGGCGACCACCGTCTGGCCGGCGAGACACGCCTCGAGCATCGTCTCGGTCGCCAGATCCTTGGTCTCGACCAGGTCCGGAAGGGGCTCCTTGATCAGGACGACGACGGCATCGCTCCCGAAGTGCTCATGGTCCGCCTGCGACGCCTTGTAGCTCGAGGACGACCGGCTCACGAACGTGTCGCTACCCGCCGACGGCTTGAGCCCGAGAGCCAGGATCCCCCCGCCGAGCGCGGCGGCAAGAACGATCGCGACAGTCAGCGCAGGCCTCCGGGCCGCGATCCGCGCGAGCCCCACGAGCCTCTCCTTCATGGGTCCGAGGCTATCGGGGGAGTTCGGTAATTGCGCTGTTAGGAGTGGGCCGTCAGTCCATCGTCAGCGGGCCCTGGGACTCGCCGGAGAGGAACTGGCGGATAAACGGGTTCTCGGAGTTGAGCATGTCCTCGGCCGGACCGGCCTCGACGATCCGCCCCCGCCACAGCACGTTGATGTAATCGGCCACCCGGCGCGCGGTCATGATGTCGTGCGTGATCACGCAGAACGTCGGCAGGTGCTGTTTCTGCGCCTTCTTGGCGTCCTCCATCATGTCGCGATGGATCTCGAGGATCAGCTCGCCCAACAGCGCCGTGCGCACCGGGTCCAACCCCGAGTCGGGCTCGTCGAAGAGCACGATGTCCGGCTCCAGCACCAGCGCGCGGGCGAACCCGGCGCGCTTGCGCATCCCGCCCGAGAGCTCGTTGGGCATCTTCGAGGGCGCGTCACCCAACCCGACCTCGGTCAACCGGCGCATCACGATGTCCTCGACCTCGTCCTCACCCTTCTCCGTGTGCTGACGCAACGGGAACGCGACGTTGTCGAAGACGTTCATCGAGCCGAACAGCGCGCCGTCCTGGAACAGCAACCCGAACTTCTTGCGCATCTCGAACAGGTCGTCGTCGGGCATGTTCGGCACCGACTCGCCCTGGACGAGGACGTCACCGTCGTCGGGGTACAGCAGCCCGACGATGTGCTTAATGCACACCGACTTGCCGGTCCCCGACGGGCCGATGATCATCGACACCATCCCCTCCGGCAAGCCCATGTTCAGCCCGCGCAGGATCCGCGCCCGCCCGAACGCCTTGTACACGTCGATGAACTCGACCGCGTCCGGCCGACCCGACGGATACACCTTGTAGCTGTGCCACTTGTACTCATCCTCCGACGCGCCCCGCGGCGGCGCAGGCCGCGGGGGCTGCTCGTCCACCACCGACACGCGTGACTCGCTGCGATGGTCGCCGGCCTCCGGCTCCGAGGCGCCTTGATCGCGCGACTGCGGGCCGGCTTGCGACAGATCGGCCTGCTGCTCGGAGACGATCGGAGCCGGCTCGTCACCGGCCTGCCCCTCGCCCTGGTCGGAGATTGGGTTCGGAATCGGGCCCGTGTCAGGACTCTCCGAACCCTGAGCACCCCCAGCGGAGTGCTCTCCACCGCCCTCTTGATCTTTGCCTCCGAATGGAAAACGCGCCACGTCAGCCTCCTATAGGTGCCCTCGGATTGGCGCCCCAGAAGAGCTGCGTACCGAGCATTCCGATGAGATGTACAGACACTATGTTGACAACCATCGATTTTGCCGTAGCCGTGCCAACACCCACGGGTCCGCCGCTCGCGTTGTAGCCGTAGTAGCACCCCACGAGGACGATCACGGTGGCCATGGCCATGGCTTTGATCAGGCTATATAAGAGATCAGGCGGGTTCTGGAACTGCCAGAAGATCAAGAAGAAGCCGCCCGAGGACACGTCTCCGATCTGTTGCACGACGACGATGTAGCTCGCGAGGAAACCGGCGCCGATCGAGCACAGATACACGAACGGCAGCACCAGCCACGCGGCCAGGAGCCGCGTCGCGCACAGGAATGTCATACCGCTGATGCCCATCACCTCGAGCGCGTCGATCTCGTCCGAGATCCTCATCGAGCCGAGCTCGGCGACGATGCCCGTGCCGACCTTCGCCGCCATCATGTAGCCGAACGCGTACGGAACGAGCTCGCGCAGGTCGCACCACGCCGCAAACACGCCCGCGTACGCGGGCACGCCGTTCGCGCGGTCGAAGTACGCCCCTTCGACGCCGCACTCCAGCCCGGTGATGAACACCAGCCCCCAGATCACGAGCGTCGAGGAGACGATCAGAATCCCCGACTGGCGCAACGCCTCGCCGAAGAACTTGAAGACCTTCAGCCGGAAGACCTCGCTGACGATCTGCGCGGCGAATTTGACGAGGTCGCCAAACGCCTCGATCCAGCCTCTGGGTGTCGCCAGCAGTCCTTCCATCGCCTATTTCGCGATCGACGTGATCTCGGGGTGCGTCGCGAGCAGCGTCTGCGTGAAGGCGTAGTTGAACGCGAACACGCCGAGGAACGCGATCACGACGGCCTGATTGACGGCGCGACCCACCCCCTCGGCGCCGCCGGACGCAGTCATTCCCTTGTAACAGCAGACGATCGCGATGATCGCCCCGAAGATCGTCGTCTTTACGACCGAGCCCCACAGGTCGGTCGTGTCGGCGTTGTTGAAGAACGTGGCCCAGAACGGACCGAGCGGCGCGTTGTTGACCAGCGTGGCGAGGATGCCGCCGAAGACGCCGAACAGCAACGCGTAGACATCGAACAGTCCGGTGACGAGCATCAGCGCGAGGAACCGAGGCACCACGAGGTTCTTGATCGGATCGACCCCCAGGACCTGAAGCGCGTCGAGCTCCTCGCGTATCTTGCGCGCCCCCAGGTCCGCTGTGATCGCCGTGCCGGCGACGCCGGCGAGCACGATCGCGTCGACGAAAGGCGCGAACTCCCTGATCGACGCGAGCACGAAGAAGCCCCCAAGCCGGTCGAGAGCGCCGAACAGAACGAGGAAGTTCGCGGCCTGCAAGCCAGGCGCGCCGTAGCCGAACGCGACCGTCGAAACGAGGAGCGGGAACCAGCACAGCTTCAACGCGAACAGGAACTGGCCCACGAACTCGGGGCCGTACGGGTACGGCGGCCTGATCGCGGCGACGAGCGTCTTCGCGGTCAGGATCATCATGTTCCCGACCTCCTCCAAAACGTTCTTTGTAGGCAGGAACGCTCGATCGGCGACTGCTCGAATCACGCTTGTGTGTCCTCCCGGGGTATGCGCCGGCGCAAACGCGGCTACGCCTGGCTAAGCCTACGGGAACGGGTTTGCAAAGACCAACTTCGAACCGTGGCTCAGATGGCCCCGTTCTGGCATCCAGAACCGCCACTGGGCGGCGAGCTCGCATGGTATGTTCACCGCGCTGTGAGCGGGCGGAGAACGAGGAGCTGTGGCGTTGTCGCCGGGATCGTGGCGAGCCTGGCGGTAGCCGCGTGCGGCGGCGGGGGAACCGAACAAAGTGCATCGGAGCCGTCGGGCACCTTCCCCGTATCGGTGGCGGTCGCCACCTTCCCCACCTTCCAGCGCCTCGCGCAGCGCACGCGCATGGTGATCGCGGTGCGCAACACGGGGAACCAGGCGATCCCCGACATCGCGGTGACGATCACCGACCCGCCCTACGGCACGACCGTGCAGGCGTTTGGCCGGTACCTGTCACAGCCCGGGCTCGCGAGTCACTCACGACCGGTGTGGATCGTCGACCGTCCCCCGGGCCCATGCACCTTTAGCTGTCTGAACGGCGGACCGGGTGGCGCGGTGACCGCATACTCCAACACCTGGGCTCTGGGACGGCTGGCGCCCGGACAGACGGCGACGTTCGTCTGGGGTGTCACCGCGGTCGTGCCGGGCACGCACGTGGTCCGCTACGAGGTCGCCGCCGGTCTCACCGGGAAGGCGAAGGCGCGCCTCGGCAGCGGCGCCATCCCGACGGGCACGTTCAAGGTCAAGATCGCCCAGCAGCCCCAGCAGTCCTACGTCAACAGCAAGGGCCAGATCGTCACCGTCAAGTAGTCCTCGCCGGCGCTGGCAGTCGCTCCGGCCGTCGATCGGCGCTACGAGCTGCTCGACCCCTCCCACAGGTTGATACCGCCGTCGACCGCGTACCGATCGATCTCCTCGAGCTCGCCCGAGTCGAAGTCGAGCCGGTCGAGCGCCGCCACGTTCTGCTCCAGTTGCTCAACGCTGCTGGCGCCGAGCAGCGCGGAGGTCACCCGCTCGTCGCGCAATACCCACGCGATCGCCATCTGCGCCAGCGTCTGGCCCCGCCTGGTCGCGATCTCGTTCAGGGCCCTGACCCGCTCGAGGTTCTCGTCGGTGATCAGGTCCGAGGAGAAGTAGTTGCCGCGCTTCACGCGCGAGTCATCGGGCACGCCCTGCAGGTACTTGCTGGTCAACAGCCCTTGCGCCAGAGGCGAGAAGACGATCGCGCCGACCCCCTCGCGGCCGAGCACATCGAGCAGCTCCTCTTCGATCCATCGGTTGAACATCGAGTAGGACGGCTGGTGGATCAGAAGCGGCGTCCGGAGCTCGCGCAGGATCCGCGCCGCCTCCTCGGTCCGGTGGGGGCCGTAGGAGGAGATCCCGACGTATCGGGCCTTGCCCTGGCGCACCGCCGTGTCGAGCGCGCCCATCGTCTCCTCGATGGGAGTCTCGGGATCGAACCGGTGTGAGTAGAAGATGTCCACGTGGTCCAGCCGCATCCGGGTAAGGCTCTGCTCGAGGCTCGCCAGCAGGTACTTCCGCGAGCCGAACTCGCCATAGGGGCCGGGCCACATGTCCCAGCCCGCCTTGGTGGAGATGATCAGCTCGTCGCGGTAGGGCTTGAAGTCCTCGGTGAAGATCCGACCGAAGTTGATCTCGGCGCTGCCGTAGGGTGGCCCGTAGTTGTTGGCCAGATCGAAGTGCGTGATCCCCAGATCGAAGGCGCGGCGCAGCATCGCGCGGCTCGTCATCAGCGGCCGGTCGTCGCCGAAGTTCTGCCACAGCCCCAGCGAGATCGCGGGTAGCTGGATCCCGCTGCGCCCGCAGCGCCGGTAGGTCATGTCCGCGTAGCGACCCGGCGCCGGCACGTACAGGGTTGGGGCGAGCTCAGGGTGGAACGGCACGGCGCCAGTATCTCATCGGTAGGGTTTGCACGTTGGCGCAGGTCTGGGGGCTGCGCGCAATCTGCGTGGGAACCTAATTGAGGTCATCGAGGAGGGGGTTTGTGATGAGCGGTTGGACCAAGCACCGGTCGCTGGGCGCTGTTCTGATCGGAGTCGGGCTCGCGCTGCTCGTTCCCGGCGGATCCGCGGCGGCGACGTTGCATACGACGCTGCTCGCGCAGGTGGGCTACGGCACAACTCCGCCTGGTTTCGCCAGGACCGCGGACGGCACGCTGCACGTGATGTTCGAGACGAACACCAGCTGGGGTGACGCCGCCAACGGCATGGAGGCACGATCGATCAGCCCTTCCGGGCACGTGGGGCCGGCGGTGCAGGCGCTGAACTGGAACGTGACGGGTGGGTCTCCCAGCGGGATCCCTGGGCTCGCGGTCATGCCCTCCGGGGAGCTGGAAGCGACGTTCGGCGGCTCTCCCAGCGGAATCGACGGTCCATGGGGCATCTCCTCGACCGACGGCGGCTCGACGTGGTCGGCACCCACGAACATCGGCAGTGGCTCGATGGAATTCGGAGACAGCGCCGTAGGCGTGCACATCTCGAACGGCACGCCCGTGCTCACCGCCGGCTGCTGCGGCGGCATCGTCATCCAGCAGGGTTTCGGCGCCGGGGCGCCCACCTACCTGCTCACCAACAGCACCGATGACGCCGCCGGCAACACCGACTCCGCGGTGGACGCCGCGACGGGCGCGGACATCGCGAGCTGGGACTCGAACGCCGGCTCGGGCGGAATCTGGTTCCAGCAGGTCGCACCGACGAAGAGCACGGCCCTCAAGGTGCCGGTGCCCTCGCAGTACGGCACCGGCGAGCCGCTGATCCTCGCCGGCCGGGACAGCGGACCCGGCGTGTTCGGCGTGTACCCGGCGAATTTCGCCACCACGACGGACATGAGGCTGATTCGCTACGGCGGCGGGTCGGTCGCGGTCGGGTCGGTGAAGGGCCTGCACACGAACGTGTGGGGCGTTGCCACCGGCCCCAACGGCCGGGTCTGGGTCTTCTGGTGGGGCCAGATGAACGGCAAGGAGCTCACGGCCGTCACGCGCTCGAACAAGGCCGTGACCAGGTTCGAGCCGATCCAGACCTTCACCTCCTCCTGGTCCTCCCTGTTCACGCTGTCCGGAGACGGGCGGCTCGGCCCGCTCGACATGCTCCTCAGCGGCATTCCGGCAACCGCCAATCCGCCTCAGGGGATCTACTACGCCCACATCCAGCCCGCGCTCTCGGCGACCGTCAAGGTCCATCACATCAAGCACCACAAGTTCAAGCTGACCGTCAAAGTCGCTGACGCCGGCGATGCCGTCGCCGGCGCCGGCGTTTCGGCCAAGGGCGTCCATGAGAAGACGAACGCCTCTGGAGCCGCCATGCTCAAGGTCACCGGCTCCAAGCACGGCCACGTGACCGTGACGGTCACAGCGCCCAGCTACCGCGTGCTCAAGAAGAAGGTAAAGCTGTAAATAAGGTCGCGCCTCTGGGGGCGCGCCCTTGTTGCTTCGGCCTTGGCGGTTTGCGGTGCCTCAGTGGCCTCGGGCTCGACGGCTTTCGACTCAGAGTTTGCGGCTGCGCGCCCGCAGCCCTGATTGGCGACGGCTCGGTCAACGGCGCTGGGGAAGGGAACCTGGGAGCGGGCGCCATCGGCACCCGCCCAGAAACCTGCACAGCACGACAATCCCGGCCCAGATGGCGAGGCCTGTCGAGCTATGCTATGCATGAAGAGCATGCTTATCACGACACAGCTCGGGTCTGGCGCCGGTGTTGACGGGCTATGCAGGTTTCCCGTGACACTCTCGGCACAAGTCGCGGGTTTGGGCAGCAGAACAGGTCAACATTGGCTCTGGCGACCCGCCGAAGCCCTCACCCAGCCCCCTCCCCAGCGCCGTTAACGCCAGGCCGACCGCTCGCCACGCCGCGGCCGAGAGTCGGCAGCCCCCGCCCGCCACCGGCGATACACAGCCTCCCGCCTGCGGGCCGCTCGGCATCCAGCCTCGCCAAGACCGCCCCGCGCGGGAGTCATCCGGCTCCGCGCCACCCCTCGAGGCAGAGCCCCGCCACGTTCGCCCTCGGGCGAAACAACAGAGTTCGCAATTTGGCCATTCGGATAACCCTCCGCTCGACCCGATGTCTTACCCTTGGCCGCTCATGCCTCGGAGAATCCCGAGGCACCGGGTTCTAGCGCGCGCCCCCGCCGCCGGGGCGCTCACAGGAAGGAACAACGACATCGAATGCCTCGACTCCGCCAGCACAATGCCCTCGCCGCCCAGTGGACGCCCAACGGAGGCGCCCTCGGCGCCCCCGATCTGACCGTCGCCGACAACCAGATCTTCGGCGCGAACGTCTTCAGCCCGGCGGTGCAGCGGCAACGGCTGCCCAAGGATGTCTTTCGCAGGCTGCAGCAGACCCTCGCCCGTGGCGAGGCGCTCGACACCTCCACCGCGGACGCGGTGGCGCTGGCGATGAAGGAGTGGGCGCTCGAGCGTGGCGCCACCCACTACACCCACTGGTTTCAGCCGCTGACCGGCTCGACCGCGGAAAAGCACGACAGCTTCTACGGACCGACGGGCGAGGGCACGGCACTGGCGGAGTTCTCGGGCAAGGAGCTGATCCAGGGCGAGCCCGACGCGTCGAGCTTCCCGACGGGCGGCATCCGGGCGACGTTCGAGGCTCGCGGGTACACGGCCTGGGACCCGACCAGCCCGGCGTTCCTGCTCGAGAACCCGAACGGCGCGCTGCTCTGCATTCCGACCGCGTTCGCGTCGTGGACCGGCGAGGCGCTTGACCACAAGATCCCGCTGCTGCGCTCGATGGACGCCTTGTCGAAGTCCGCGATCCGCGCGCTGAGGCTGTTCGGCAACAACTCCGCCCAGCGCGTCTTCACGACCGTCGGCCCGGAGCAGGAGTACTTCCTGATCGACGAGCAGTACTACTTCGAGCGGCCGGATCTGATCACGACCGGCCGGACCCTGTTCGGGGCGAAGCCGCCCAAGGGTCACGAGCTCGACGACCACTACTTCGGCTCGATTCCCGAGCGGATTCTCGCGTGCATGCTGGACACCGAGCGCGAGCTCGGCAAGCTCGGCGTGCCGGTGAAGACGCGCCACAACGAGGTGGCGCCCAACCAGTACGAGATCGCGCCCGTGTTCGAGAACTCGAACGTCGGCTCGGACCATCAGCAGCTGACGATGCAGGTGATGCAGAACGTCGCGCGCCGCTACGGCCTCGTGTGCCTGCTGCACGAAAAGCCATTCGCCGGCGTCAACGGCTCGGGCAAGCACAACAACTGGTCGATGGGGACCGACACGGGCGAGAACCTGCTCGAGCCGGGCGACACCCCCCACGACAACCTCCAGTTCCTGTTCTTCTGCGCCGCCGTGATCCAGGCGGTCAACATTCATCAGGGACTGCTGCGCGCCTCGATCGCCTCGGCCGGCCAGGACCATCGCCTCGGCGCCAACGAGGCGCCGCCCGCGATCATGTCGATCTTTCTCGGAGCCGAGCTCGAGAAGACGTTCGGTGCGATCGAGCGCTCCGAGGTCGGCGAGTCGACGCCGGGGTCGTTCCTCGGGCTCGGGACGCCGGTGTTGCCCCCGCTGCCGATGCACGGCGGCGACCGGAACCGGACGAGTCCGTTCGCGTTCACGGGCAACAAGTTCGAGTTCCGCGCCCTCGGGTCAAGCCAGTCGCTATCGCTCCCGAACACGGTGCTGAACACGATCGTCGCCGAGGCGATCGACAACCTCGCCGAGGAGCTCGAGAAGGAGCTTCAGGCGGGCAAGGACATCGAGGCCGCCCTGCGCCCCATCCTCCAGCGCAGCTACGCGGCCAACAAGAACATCATCTTCGGCGGCGACAACTACGCCGAGGAGTGGCACAGCGAGGCCGAGCAGCGCGGGCTTCTCAACCTCCGGGCGACGCCCGACGCTCTCCCGTACCTGGTCGCCGACGACACGACCGCGCTGTTCTCCGGCTACGGCGTGCTCTCGAAGCGCGAGCTCGAGTCCCGCTACGAGGTGTTCGCCGAGCAGTACGTGACGAACCTGAACATCGAGGCCGAGACCGCGGCCTCGCTGGCGCGCACGATGCTGCTGCCGGCGGCGGCCCGGCACCTGGCGCTCCTGCGCGAGGCAGCGCTGGGCGAGCTCGTGTCGGAGACCGAGGGCTTGATCGACGAGTTCATCACCGCGATCAAGGCGCTCGAGTCGGCCAACCTGGAGGAGAACCAGCCGCACGGGGACGTGCTCGAGCACGGCAAGTACATGCGCGACGAGGTAGTCCCGGCGATGGCCGCGGTCCGCGACGTCGCCGACAAGCTCGAGCGGGTCGTGGCCGACGACCTGTGGCCGCTCCCGAAGTACTCGGAGATCCTCTTCATCAAGTAGCGACCACGCTTACGCGCAGAGCCGCTCGACGCCGCAGCGAGCGTCAGCGGTGTTTGTTGCTCTGAAGCCAGCGGTTCAGCGCGCTGCGACCGACGACCGTGATCTCGCCCTCGGCCGAGATCCAGTCTCGGACGCGCAGCTCGCGCACGATGCCGAGCGCGTCACTCGGCCCCGGCCCGTCGCCCTTGACCGCGAGTGCCTCGGTCCCGGGTTCGATCGCCCACCGTCCGGAATCGAGCGCGGCCAGGGCCAGGCCCTGCTCCTCGGTCGGCGGATCCATCGGGTGAGGCGAGGCGCCACGGAGAGCGTCCTCATCGGACGGAGTCAACGTCGGGCCGCCGGCGTGGCGCGCCACCTGATCGCCGACGTTCTGCGCGTAGGCGCGCAGCCAGCTGCCGGCGTTCTCGACCCACTCTCCGGCCGTGTCCGGGTCTACGCCGATCTTGTCCGCGACGTCGTCGAGGTCGACCTTGTCCAGGGCGCGTTCAACGGACCGCCCCAGCTCGCGCGCCATCGAGCGCAGCATCTCCTCGAGGTTGTCGTCGCCAGGCTCGTCTTCAAACATGCATCAATGATGACACGCCGCGGCGCCGTCCACCGAACATCATCAGCCGCCGAGGCGTCTTTGCTCCTCGATCGTCCGCTCGGCGGTCGGTTGGGCCTCGAGCCGTGCATCCGGAATCGGCTCGCCGCTCTCGACCGAGAGGCCGTACGTCCCGTCCTGGAGGCGGGCCTCGGCCCGGTCGACCGCGGCCAGCTCGTCATTTAGATCGGAAATCCGGCCGGAGTCGAACTCATCCTGGTAGAGGTCTTCGGAGCCCTCGTCCCCCGGCTCTATGCGGGTATCGCCCTCGAGCGGATCGTCACGGCGGACCGCGAGCGCCTGCTCGATCCGGGCCCGCTCTCGCGCCAGCAGCTCACGTGCACGTTCTGGATCCATACCGGCAGGCTACTCAAGCGCGCGCTTCATCGCCATCGCGCCCTGATCCATCGCGCCGTCGTCGAGAAAGTCGTGGAGGACGGTCGTGACTGATATCGGCTCGCGCTACCCTGTCGCTTCGGAATGGGCGCTCCCGCCGGTGATCCTTACGCGACGCTCGGCGTCGCGCGGGACGCCTCAGACGCAGACGTCCGACTCGCCTACCGGCACCTGGTGCAGCTTCACCATCCGGACCACAACGGCGGTTCCGCCGAGTCGGCCCGCCGGTTCGAGGAGATCCAGGACGCGTACAATCGCATCCGGGAACTGCGCGAGCAACCCGCACAGGCGCGACCGCCACGCCCGCGACCGCCACGCCCCGAACCGCCGCGCGCCGCCGCCGACCCCGCCAGCGACGCGCGGCTGGCGCAGATGGAGCGTGAGGTCCGCGAGGCGCACCTGGCGCGAGAGCGAGCCCAGCGGGCAGCGCGGGAAGCGGCTGCCGATCGCCCCGAGCGTCCGTCGGATGAGGAGCTCGGCTACGTCAAGACCGACGACAGCTTCTCGAAGATCTTCGCGGATGCTCGATCCGAGCTCGCGGACCTGTTCTCGGATCGCGACGAGCACTCACTCGCGAAGCGTCTCGGCGATCTCATCGACGAGCTCGATCCGCGTCCGCGTCGGTGAGCACTGACGAAGTCCCGCTGCCCGAAGGATTCCTGGTCGGGCACGCGGCGACGCCGCGCGGTGACAGCGGCTGCACGGTCGTGATCTGCCCACTGGGGACGCGCGGCGGCGTCGACGTCCGCGGCGGCGGGACGGGCACGCGCGAACTCGAGCCGCTCTCGCCGCTGGCGAACGCAGAGGGGCCGAACGCCGTGCTGCTGACCGGCGGGAGCGCGTTCGGCCTGGCGGCGGCGGATGGCGTCGTGCGGTGGCTCGAGGAGCGCGGAGTGGGTCGTCCGACGCTGGTCGGCGTAATTCCATTGGTCCCGACGGCCGTCGTCTTCGACCCAGCCGCGGGCGAGCCCGGCGCGCGCCCCGGACCCACCGAGGGCTACGCCGCGTGCGAGGCGGCCCGCCCCGGCGTACCGGAGAGGGGGCGAGTCGGCGCGGGCTCCGCGACGGCGGTCGGGAAGATTCTCGGGCGTGATCGGTCCACGCCCGGTGGAGTCGGCTACGCCGTCGTGCGCCTCGCCGACGACATCACGGTCGCCGCGATCGCCGTCGCGAACGCGTCCGGCGACGTGCTCGCCGAGGACGGGACGGTCCTCGGTGGACCGCATGGCGACCGCGGTGAGCTGCTGCGAAGTGCCGGGCTCATCCCGCAGATGCCCAACCTGCCCGAGTGGGCCGTGCGCCCAGGGCAGAGCACCACGCTCGCCTGCGTGTGCACGGACGCCACTCTCGACAAGCGCGGCTGCGGGATCGTCGCCCGGGTCGCCAGCGCGGGGATTGCGCGGGTGGTCGACCCGGCCTTCACGCCGAACGATGGAGACGTCGCCTTCTGCCTCGCCTCGGGGACGGGAACGCCGGCGCGCCCGGGACCGGCCACCTCCTGGATGCTGACCGTGCTGGGCACCGCGGCCGCCAGCGCGACCGCGGCCGCGATCAGGGACGCGATCCGGCAGGCGACCGAGCCCTCGAGCTAGCGGAGGGCGACGAATCGCTGGAGCTTGCCGGTCGCCGTGTGCCGCTCGATCCGCGCCACCGTGGTGAGACGAACCTCGGGGTTGGCAAGTCCGTGCCGGCACAGCGCGTCGACCAGCGACCTGGTCACCCCCCCCAGATCCGGCGAGCCGACGATCAGCACCTCGGCGCCGGCGCTCGTCTGCCGGACCTGGTACTCGGAGATTCGCCGGTCGGTGCCGAGCACGTGGCGGAACGCGCCGGCGGGGACGGTACAGCCGTCGTAGTCGAAATCGTCGTCGCGCCTCCCCGCGATGTCGGCGACTCTGACAAGCGGGCTGCCGCACGCACACCCTCCGGGAAGCAGCGTCACCTCGTCCCCGAGGTCGTAGCGGATGAAGGGAAACGTCCAGTTGCCGAGCCCGGTCGCCAGCGTGCGGGCCGCCGGTCGATCGGGGGCGACCGGGACCCCCGACTCATCGACGCGTTCGAGCACGACCTCGTCCTCACACACATGGAGCCCCTCGCCGTGCCCGCAGCCAACCGCCTGGACGCCGATCTCCGTCGAGCCCCAGAGGTTGTGCACCGGGGCGTTCCAGGCCGCGCGGATCGCGTCGCGGTCCTCCGCCGTCAGTGGCTCGGAGTTGGTGCTCACGCGGACCGGGGCGATGTCGAGCTCGCCGGCGACGTGCGCACGGGCGAGCCGGCCGATCAGGGACGCGTAGCCGACCAGGTGGGTGGGCCGCGCCGCGCTCACCGCGGCGAGCACCTCATCGAACGGCGCGTTGGCCTGAATCACGACGGTTTCCATCCGCGCATCGAGCGCGACATCGAATAGCGGCGTGCTGGCGTGCGGTGGCCCTCCGGCCTCGAGCACCGCGAGCCGGGCGCCGCCTGCGAGCTCCGGCGAGCGACGCGCTTCGCGCGCCTGCATCCGCCACGCCAGGCACGCCAGCGTCACGAGCGACTGCCAGTCCCAGACGTACACGCCACGGACGCCACTCGAGCCGCCCGACGAGAAGATCTGACTGCCCGACGGCGTGTACGAGAACCAGGACTGCTCGGCGAGCACACGCTCGGCACCGTCGCGGTCGAGCGCGGGATCGGTGACGATCGCGTCCCAGTGGTCCTGGGCTTCCTGCTTGACCATCGGCGGAAGCCTCGCCAGATCCTCGACGGTCGCCGTCGCGGGATCCAGATCGGACATCCGCGCGGCGTGGAACGGCGAGCGCTCGCGCGCGTGGGCGAGCAGCCCCCGCAGGCGCTCGGTGCGATAGCGCTCGATCCGCTCGCGTGGCCAGTCGACGCGCGCGATGTGATCCTCGAGCGCGGCGCGCACCGCATGCAGGTGCGCGGCGCGTAACCGCTCATACGCCATCCGGCCGTCCGTCCTGCCCCCGAGCACGGTCAGAGCTTAATGCCCCCCGTTGGTACGCTGCACCTCGTGGGACGGCTGGCGGTCGACGACGCAGCGCAACTCATGGTGGCGGATGTGGTCCACAAGCGGTTCAGCGCGCTGCCGGCGGACGCCACGATCGGCGACGTCAGCGAGTGGTTCGCCGCCAGCACGCACC
Source organism: uncultured Solirubrobacterales bacterium (assembly GCA_963810015.1). Lineage (GTDB taxonomy): Bacteria > Actinomycetota > Thermoleophilia > Solirubrobacterales > Solirubrobacteraceae > Palsa-465. The sequence continues at coordinate 245,677 of CAWEMC010000012.1, read as the reverse complement.
GACGGATGGCGTTTCTCACCGACGATGGCCGGTACGTCGGGTCACTCACGCCCGCCGACCTCGCCGGTGAGGACGACGCGACGGGCCCCGCCGCCGATGTCGCGCACGCCGGCCCCACGGTCGCGCCTGATGCGCCGGCGCGCGCCGGCTACGAACTGGCGCTGAGCAGCGATGCGCGGCGCGTCCCCGTCGTCGACGCCGACGGTCGGCTGCTCGGCGTGCTGAGCGTGACCGACGACCTGGCCGCGTTCTGCGGTGCCACCTAGCGGGCGTCGACCGGCCGACCTCAGCTGTCCGGGAACCGAGCCGCCCACGGCTCGCGTTGGATCCGCGCGCCGTTGATGACGTAGGACAGCAGCCGGTACCAACCGGCTGTGATCATCAGCTCGAGGAGCTGCTCGTCGCTGAACCGCGCGCTCAAATCGGTCCAGAGCCCGCCCGAGACGTCGGAGGTGTCGTGCAGCTCATCGGCGAGGCGGATCAGCAGCGCCTCGCGCTCGGTCCAGGCCGGATCTTCGGCGGATCCCGCGACGGTCGCAGCGAGCTGCTCGTCGGTCAGGCCCAGCGGCCGGCCGTAGGCGACCGCGTGCACGCCCCATTCGTACTCGGCGCTCGTGCGGGCGCAGGTGCGGTGGATGATGATCTCCCGGTCGCGTGGCTCGACGAGGCCGTGAGCGAGAATGCCCGCTCCGAGCGGCCGCATGCGCGACATCAGCTCGCCGTGGACGGCGAGCGTGCGGAACAGCGCCAGCGGCTCGATCGCGCTGCCGGGAGGCATCCAGCGTCTCAGCATGTCCTCGAGCGGCGGGTCATATGGTGGCTGGAGCGGAGTGATGCGCGGCGTGGCGACAACGGTTGACATGGGGTATCCTCTTGCTTCGAAAATCAGAGCACGGTCCTGGGATCATAGCTTCGAATTCCAAAGCACGCAAGTCGAGCCCACTGCCCGGTCATCCGGTCCGGGGCTCGCGCACGGGCCGGCCGGAGATGGCGCTGCTCGACCTGATTGGACGTCGGTGGGCACTGCGCGTGCTCTGGGAGCTGCGCGCGGACGACGCGCCGACGTTCCGCGAGCTCCAGAGCCGCTGCGGTGATGTCTCCTCAAGCGTCCTGAACGACCGCCTCCGCGAGCTGCGCGATGCCGGGATCGTCGCCGCCGAGCCTGGCGGCGGCTACCGGCTGACCCGCGAGGGACGTGAGCTGCTGGACGCGCTCGGACCGATCAGCGCCTGGGCGAAGCGCTGGGCGAGACGCGCCGGGCGCTGACTCTCTGCCGAACGAACCGCAACTTGCATACATCGTGAGGGTTCTTGGCTACGGTGAAAGGCCGTATGTCGGAGGACCGTGTGGCGCACGGTTGCCGGGCTCTGGGGGATGGTCGGCCGCGCCTCGAATGGCTTGCAGTGATCGTGACGGTGCTGGCTCTCAGCCTGTCGGCGTCAGCGATCGCGTCGTCGGGAGGAGCCGGCACCGGCGGCACGCCGCCCAGCGCACGCCCGAGCGGAGGGAACCCGTTTGGTGGACGGGGAATGTGGATCTGGCTGCTCTCGAGCACTGACCACGGCAACCTGCCTTCGATCGTCGCCCAGGCGAGGCGCTACGGCGTCAGGACGGTGATGATCAAGAGCAGCGACGGCGTGAGCCCGTGGACGCAGTTCAACCGGCCGCTCGTGACCGCGCTGCACGCCGGCGGATTGCGGGTCTGCGCCTGGCAGTACGTCTATGGGGTTCATCCGATCCTCGAGGCTCAGGTCGGGGCCGCGGCCGTCAAGGACGGAGCGGATTGCCTGCTGATCGACGCGGAGAGCCAGTACGAGGGGAAGTACGTCCCGGCGCAGACCTACGTCCGCAAGCTCCGCAGCCTCATCGGCCAGAGGTTCCCCCTCGCCCTGGCCGGCTTCCCCTACATCGACTTTCACCCGGCGTTCCCGTACTCGGTGTTCCTCGGTCCTGGGGGCGCCCAATACAACGCCCCGCAGATGTACTGGAAGGACATCGGCACCACCGTCGACGCCGTCTTTGCCCACACCTACGCCTACAACCGCCTGTACGGACGGCCGATCTCCCCGCTCGGGCAGGTCTACAACAATCCTCCGGCCCGGCAGATCCGGCGCTTCCGGATGGTCTCACGCGCGTACGGGGCGAGCGGCGTCAGCTGGTGGGACTGGCAGGAAGCGCCGCTGGGGGCGTGGCGGGCGGTGGCGCAATCACTGGGCTCGCTCGCGGGCTTCACGCCGTCGACGCTGGATGCGACTCTGGACAGGGGCGCTCAGGGCGATGTCGTCGTCTGGGCTCAAGAGCACCTGATCAGCGCGGGTGAGCCGCTCACCGTGGACGGCGGCTTCGGTCCCCAGACACAGACTGCGCTCGAGGGGTTCCAGACGGCCCATGGGCTCGAGCCGACCGGGGTCATCGACACTCCAACCTGGCAGGCGCTGCTGCGCTATCCACCCGCTCACGTCACCTGGGTGGTGCGCAAGCACAAGCTGTCGGCGAGCGCGTCCGCGGCGGGGATGATCGCCGTCCCCCGCTCCGCGTCGCTTCGCTCCAAGCGCTACGAGATTCCCAGGTCCCTAGGCGCCGGCGCGCCCGGCGCTCATTAGCTCGCCGACCATCGCGACACGGCCGGCGAACGGTCGCTCGCGCACTGAGGCCCGACCGGAGACCAGCGGCTCGAGGACCGCCACAATCCCGGGGTCAAACTGGCTGCCGGAGCAACGACGGAGCTCTCCGACCGCCTCGGCGACCGACAGCGCCGGGCGGTACGCGCGGTCGGTCGTCATCGCGCTGAAGGCATCGCACGCGCACACGATCCGCGACTCGATCGGGATCTGATCGCCGCGGAGCCCGTCGGGATAGCCTAGCCCGTCAATCCGCTCATGCGAGGAGCGGACAAAGCCACCGATTGACGCGAGGATGCCGCCCGCCTGCTTGAGCATCGTCTCGCCCTCGATGGTGTGACGGCGCATGATCGTCCATTCCTCGTCGTCGAGCTCGCCCGGCTTGTGGATGATGTTCTTCGGGACCCGGATCTTGCCGATGTCGTGCAGCATCGCCGCGAACGCGACATTGCGTCGCCGGGTCGCGTCGAGTCCGAGCGCGTCGGCCACCGCGACCGAGAGGTCGTGGACGTCGCGGCTGTGGATGCCGGTGTACTCATCGTCGGCCTCGACCACCGCGCCGAGCAGCAGCGCCGTTCCCCGGTACGCGGTGCTCAGCGCGAGGCTCTGGTCGAGGCGCCGCTGGCGCTCGCGCGCGAGCGCGCTCAGGATCAAGGTCGGCGAGAACACGATCAGCAACAGGCCTGGACGCTGGACCGCGACCGCCGCCACCACCAGACCCAGCGGCAGGAGCACGGCATCCACAGCGTATGTCCAGCTCAGCATCGGCAAGTTCATGCGCGGGCTCGTCCCCTCGCCGAGCCACGACCACGCGAGCGTCGCGAGCGCGTCGAACAGCACCTGCGCCATCAACGCGACGACGTAGACCGGCCAGTAGGACCACCCGAAGCGCTGCGCCCCGGCGAGCACAATCACGAGCGCGGGACCAATCGTGAACCAGGCGTCGGCGACGAACGCCGGCAGCATCGTGGGGCTCACCCGTCCCCGGTACAGCTCCGGAGCGGCGCGCAGCAGGATCGCCACCAACGCGACCAGCGGCACGATCGGCGTCGGCAGCATGAACAGCGCCGGAATGAACACGAGCATCGTCGGGTAGGTCCAGGCACTCCCGACCTGGAACCGCACCCGCTCGATGATCGTCCACGCGACGAGCACGAGCGCCAAGGTCACGACCGACAGCGAGTGCTGCCAAGGCGCCAGAACCGCCAGCGCCGTGGCCGCGATCAGGAAGCCGATCGCTCCGACGGCGTTCGTGATCAGCACACGCCGGATCCGACGGCGGCGTGAGCCGCGCTGCACGCCGGCGAGCAGCAGGTCCTGGGCGACGGGGCTGTCGTAGCAGTCGATCTGCATTCACCCGGCGAAGACTTGTTTCGCCGCGGGGCTGGTGAGCCCCATCAGCAGCACCTGCCGTGCGGATCGATGAAGATGTCGTCGATCTGTGCCGACCCCAGCGAAGTGGTGAATTGAAGCGACATGTTCGACGTCGGTCCGCCCAGCAGCAGGCCCATCATCGATTCGGTCGAGATCGGTGCCGTGGGCTGCCAGCTCGACTCCGGGTAGACGACGGCGACCGGCATCGTGACCGTGCCCGCGCGGCTCGGGTAGATGACGGAGACCGTCAGCTTCGCGCCCGGCGTGCTGGTCCGCGTGAACAGCCGCAGCGACGGATAGGCGGCGGTGACGCAGGTCGGGGACGAGACGGCGACGGCGCCCTTGGGCAGCTGCAGCGAGTAGGAGCCGACCGAGCCGGTCACGCCGAACGATTCACCGCCGCTGACGCGCTGGGCTCCCCCCTGCAACAGCCAGCCGCTGAGCGAGCCCTCGAAACTTCCGCCCGGGGCGAGTTCGTAGAGGTTGTGGTCGGACCACCGCACGAACGGCTCCGTGAGCGCGGTCGTCGAACACGTGGTGGCCGTCGAAGCCCCAGCAGCCAAGGCCGAGGCGGGCGTACAAACGGCAGCGATGGCGCTGAACACGCAGGCGGCGGTGACGGCGCCGACGAAGCGGCGAGCAGGGCCGATCAAGTTCCCTCCTGGGACGGAGACGTTCGCTGTTGGTGGTTTGCCCCTGCCGCCCTACATCCTTGTGGGCCCCACCGACCTTGCGGACATCGGCGCCTCGACCCCGAACCTGTGCACATCTGCAGGTTTCATGGGGGATATCGCGGAAAAGTCCCAAAGTGGGCGAAGTTTCCGCGAGCTAGCCGAGTTCTGCGTCCGGCTCGATCCGCGTCGGTTCCTCGGCGTCCAGCTCGACGGCGCCGCGCACGACGACCCCACGGCCGAACGTGATGTCGCCGTGCACGACCAGCCGATCTGCCTCGCGGAGCGAGGGTGGTCCGTCCGGGAATCGCTGCTCGAAGCGATCGAGCATCCGGTAGTAGCGCTTATCCAGCTCGACGTATGGGAGCCGGTCGCGTCGCTCGGGGATCGGGGCCACGACGAGGTCGTCTGACATCTCGTACACGTCCGAGCGGAGCACGAGCAGGTCGTCGGTGGTCTTGACCGGCGCGAACCGAGTCCGGGGCACGCATAGCGGGCAAGCACCGGGGAAGCTCCCGATCGCCGCGCCCATCGCGCTCTCGAGCTGGATCACCGGCGTCGAGTCCGGGTCACGCGGATCGACGGTCTTGCGGTTGACGATCAACGGCAGCTCGAGAACGCCCTCGTGCGCCTCGAGCCTCTGCGCCAACGTCCGCAGATCGACCCAGATGCTGTTCGTGTTGTAGTAACGCCAACGGCGGAAGTCGCGGAACGAGTCCTCATCCTCCGGCGGGGTCTGCGCGGTCTCGCGCAGCACCAACTGGCCGTCCGTTCGCCGGCGAGCGATGTGCCCGCCCTTGCGATCGGCCTCGGTGCCCTCGACTACCTCCATCAGGAACGGGATCTGTTCGCGCGCGACGTGGCCGGCGATCCGTGGATCGAGCGTCGATCCGAGGTTGTCGGCGTTCGAGATCATCGCGTAGCGGAAGCCGCGCTCGAGCAGCGCCTCGAGCATGCCCGAGCGCTCTAGCGCCCCGTACACGTCGCCATGCCCGGGCGGAACCCACTCGAGCGCCGGCGCCCGTGGCCAGGTGACGGGTTCGAGCGACTCGGCGTCGAGCTTGGGGACCATGCTCTGGAGGAAGTCCAGCGCCAGCGCGTCGGTCTCGAGCTCGGGATGGGCGGCCAGCGCCGCCAGCGTCTCCGCGCGGGTCGCGTCGCTGTCCATCAGCACGAGCGGGAGCCGGATCCCGTGCTCGCGCCGGAGCGCGAGCGTCTGGCCGATGATGATGTCCAGGAACGAGCGCCCATCGCGCGCTTCGACGAGCGACTTCGGTCGCTGGAGCCCCATCGTCGTCGCCAGCCCGCCGTTGAGTTTGATAACCGCGAAGGCATCGAGCGCCCCGGGGTCGTCGGGATCCCTCAGCTCGTCGAGCGTGGGAACGTCGCGCGCGGGCTCGAGCTCGTCGCTGCGAATCACGGCGGCCTCTCCGTCGGCGAGCCGCCGATACGCGCCGGCGAAGCTGCGGGCCGCCCCCTCGGGCTGGCCCGCATCGCGCATCTTCTCCTCCGACTCCCTCAGTCCGGCGTCGCTCATGCGAGCGACATTCTGCCGATACCGCTCGCCTGACAACCTTGTCGACATGACCTCCCCGCACGGGGACCATCCCCTGATCTCCGCCGACGCGCTCGCGACGACGGTCACCCGAACGGCCGCGCGGCCCTCGCTGCTCGACGTCCGCTGGGAGGTGGCGAGCGGGCCCCGCCGCGATCAGTACCGGGAAGGCCACCTCCCGGGCGCAGTGTTCGTGGACCTCGACGCGGAGCTCGCCGGCCCGGCGGGCGCGGGCGGACGCCATCCGCTTCCCGACGCCGAACATTTCACGGCGGCGATGCGCGCGGCGGGCGTCTCGCGCACGCGTCCGGTCGTCGTCTACGACGCCGCGAGCTCGACGGCGGCCGCGCGGGCCTGGTGGCTGCTTCGGTACTTCGGCCATCCGGACGTGGCGGTCCTCGACGGTGGGCTCGCCGCCTGGACCGCTGCCGGACAGCCGCTCGAGACCGGCGACGCGACCGCGCGGCCCGGGGACTTCGTCGCGCGCCCGGGAGCGATGCCACTGCTCGATGCCGAGGCCGCGGCCGCGCTGGCCGCGGGCGGCGCGCTGCTCGACGCGCGCGCACCCGAGCGCTTCCGGGGCGAGCGCGAGCCGATCGATCCGGTGGCGGGACGCATCCCCGGCGCGGTCAACCGCCCGGCCACGGAGAACGTCGATCGATCGGGCCGGTTCGTCGACCGCGCGCAGCTGCGCGCCGCGTTCGAACGCCTCGGGGTGGCCGATGGCATCGAGGTCGGCGCCTACTGCGGATCCGGCGTGACCGCGGCGCACGAGGTTCTCGCGCTCGAGCTGGCCGGCTTCCGCGCCGCGCTGTACGCCGGATCGTGGAGCGAGTGGATCACGGACCCCACCCGGCCCGTGGAGCGAGACCCAACATCGGAGGTGAGCGGATGAAGACGAGCCTCGGCATCTGGGCGTTCGGGCCGATGATCACCAGGTTCGTCCCGGGCGGCTACCAGCCCGAGCACAGCTACGAGTCCGAGCCTGTCGCGGAGAAGGTGCACCGAGCCGTCGACGGCCTCGGCGAGCTGATCGACGGCTACGAGTTCCACTATCCGGACGAGCTCTCGCCCGACAACCTCGACGAGGTCCGCTCGGCGCTCGGGACTCACGACGTCTACTGCATCGCCGGCGGGTTGCATCTGGACCCGCGGTTCGGGCGCGGCGGCCTGGTCAACCCCGACGTGCGGGTCCGCAATCAGGCACGGAGGATCGTTCGCGAGGCGGCCGACTTCGCCGGCTCGCTGGGGGCGCATCTGATCGTCTGGCCCGGCGGGGAGGGCTACAACTACCCCTTCCAGACACCCTACGCCGAGTCGTGGCAATGGCTGATCGAGGGGCTCGCCGAGGCCGCGGACGTCTGCGCCAGCCACGGCATCAAGCTGCTGCTGGAGCACAAGAACTCCGAGCCGGCGATGAAGATCCTGATGCGCAACATCGGGATGTGCCTGTACGTGATCAGCAAGCTGCGAGACGAGGGGCTCGACAACGTCCAGGTCAACATGGACTGGCAGCACCTGCTGATGAACGGCGAGCACCTGCCCGAGTACGCGGCCCTACTCGCCGCCGAGGGACTGCTCGGCCACCAGCACGCCAACTCCGGTTGGGGCACATTCGACGACGACAACATGGTCGGGGCGACCGCGTTCATGGAGACGCTCGAGCTCGCGCTCGAGCTCCGTCGCTGGAGCTACGGCGCCGACGGCCAGCGCCTCGGCTTCGATCTCTATCCGTACACCGAAGATCAGGTGGGCGCGGTCAAGCGCTCGGTCCTCCAGTGGCGGTTCATCGACGGGGTCGCCTCCAAGATCGACGACGCCGCGCTCCGCGAGGCGCAGCAGGCGAAGGATGCGGTCCGTGCCTACGAGATCGTCTACGCGGCGCTCGGCGCCTGACCTCGCCCGTGGGCCCGACTTTTGGCATCGACGTCGGGACGACCTCGGTGAAGGGCCTCGCGATCGATCCGGACGGCGGCCTGTTGGCGACTGCAGAGGCGGGGTACCCGCTGTCGACGCCGCGGCCTGGCTGGGCCGAGCAGGACCCCGAGGACTGGTGGACGGCGACGTCGTCGGTGCTGGATGACCTCCGGGCGATCGCCGGCCGGCCCGCGGGCATCGGTCTCTCCGGCCAGATGCACGGCCTTGTCGCGCTCGACGCCCACGACCGCCCGCTGCGGCCCGCGATCCTCTGGAATGACCAGCGCACGGCTGCCGAGTGCGCCGAGATCGAACGGACCGTCGGTCTCGAGCGGCTGATCGCGCTCACGGGAAACCGGGCGCTGACCGGCTTCACCGCGCCCAAGCTCCTGTGGCTTCGCCGCCACGAGCCGGAGACGTGGGCCCGGACCGCCAGGATCGCGCTCCCCAAGGACTACATCCGCCTCCGGCTCTGTGGCGAGCATGCGACCGACGTCTCCGACGGCTCGGGGACGCTGTTGCTGGACGTCGCCGGTCGCTGTTGGAGCCACGAGCTGCTCGCAATGCTCGAGCTCGACCCCGCCTGGCTCCCTGAGGCGCTCGAGAGCCCAGCCGTCTCGGCCCACACGGCGGACGGAATCCCCGTGGCCGCCGGCGGCGGCGATCAGGCCGCGGGAGCGCTGGGGGTCGGCGTCGATCGCCCGGGCCCGGTGTCCGTCGCGCTCGGCACATCCGGCGTCGTGTTCGCGGGGCTCGAGCAATTCAAGGCGGATCCCCGCGCGCGCGTGCACGCGTTCTGCCACGCCGTTCCGGGCGCGTGGCACGCGATGGGCGTGATGCTCTCGGCCGCCGGTTCGCTGCGATGGCTTCGGGACGCCGCGGCCCCCGACGTCGCCTACCGCCAGCTCGACGCGGAGGCCGGCGCCTGGCCCGCAGGGACCGAGGGACTGGTGTTCCTCCCCTACCTCGCCGGTGAGCGCACGCCGCACGCCGACCCCTCCGCGCGGGGCGCGTTCGCGGGACTCAGCGTCCGGCACGATCGCGGCGCCCTCGTCCGGGCCGTGCTCGAGGGGGTCGCGTTCGGTCTGTGCGACTCCCTCGATCTCGTCTCCGAGCTCGGCGTGAGGCCGGAGCTCGGTCGCGTCTCGGGCGGCGGCGCGAGCAGCGAACTCTGGCTCCGGATCGTCGCCTCGGTGCTCGAGCTGCCGCTCGAGCGCGTCGCCGTCGACGCCGGCGCCGCATTCGGCGCGGCGATCCTCGGCGGCGTCGCGGCCGGCGTCTGGCCGGACGTGCACGCCGCGATCGCGACGACCGTCCGTCCCGGGGAGCGGTTCGAGCCCGTGCCGGACTGGGTCGAGGTCTACCGCGAGCGCCGCGAGCGCTTCCGGGCGCTGTATCCGGCGCTGCGGGAGGCCTAGTCCAGGGCGCCGACGCTCGCCTCCACGGCTGCGAGCAGCACACCGGAGCTCACGAGCTCCTCGGCCGCTGCCAGCTCGGGGGCCAGCCACCGGTCGGGGCCTGGCCCGGGAATCCGCTCGCGGACGATTGACAGCGCCGCGCCCGTGCCGGGCGCCGGGCGCAGCGGCGCGCGCAGGTCGAGAGCGCGGGCGGCGCAGACGACTTCGACCGCGAGGATCCGGGCCAGGTTCCTCAGCGCGACGCGGAGTTTGCGCGCCGCGCCCCAGCCCATCGAGACATGGTCCTCCTGCATCGCGCTGGTCGGTATCGAATCGACGCTCGCCGGCGCGGCCAGCCGGCGGTTCTCGGCAACCATCGCCGCCTGGGCGTAGTGGGAGAGCATCAGGCCGGAGTTGACACCGGGGTCCTCGGCGAGGAACGGCGGCAGGCCCTGCGAGCGGGACGGATCGAGGAGCCGGTCGGTCCGACGCTCGGCGATCGCGCCCACCTCCGCCGCCGCGATCGCGAGAAAGTCGCACGCGATCGCGACCGGAGCCCCGTGGAAGTTCCCGCACGATTCGACACGGCCGTCGGGCAGGACCATCGGATTGTCGATCGCGGATCGCAGCTCCGCATCGGCCACGCGCCGGCCGTGCTCGAGCGTGTCCCGGGCCGCGCCCGCGACCTGGGGAGCGCAACGGAGCGAATAGGCATCCTGGACGCGGGGATCGCCAAACCGATGGCTGGCCACGATCTCGGAATCGGCGAGCAAAGCTCGCAGGTTCGCCGCGCTCACGGCCTGGCCCGGCTGGGGACGGAGCGCGAGCAACTCGGCGGCGAACGCCCGGTCGGTGCCGAGCAGCGCCTCGACCGACATCGCCGCCGCCACGTCCGCGATCTTCAACAGCGCGCCCAGGTCGGCGCACGCCATCACCAGCATTCCCAGCATTCCGTCGGTTCCGTTGATGAGCGCGAGGCCCTCCTTGGGACCGAGCGTGATCGCCTCGATCCCGGCGCCGGCGAGCGCCTCGGCGGCGTCCCGCACCGCTCCGTCGGGACCCGACAACGATCCCTCGCCGATCAGGGTCAGGGCGCAGTGCGCAAGCGGCGCCAGATCCCCACTGGCGCCCAGCGAGCCGTACTCGGGGACGACCGGCGTCAGCCCCGCGTTCAGCAGCGCGAGGATCGTCTCCGCCACCACCGGGCGCGCGCCCGACCATCCCATCGCCAGCGACCGCGCCCTCAGCAGCATCATCGCCCGCACGACCTCGCGCTCCACCGGCGGTCCCATCCCCGTCGCGTGCGAGCGAATCAGCGCCCGCTGAAGCTCCTCGCGGCGCTCCGACGCGATCCGAACGGTCGCTAGCGAGCCGAATCCGGTCGAGACGCCGTAGGCCGGTTCCTCGGCGTCGCTCAGCGCGGCCACCACCGAGGCGCTGCGCTCCATCGCGGAGCGTGCCTCCGGCATCAGTCTGACCGTCGCGTCGAGGCGCGCGACCGCGAGCACGTCCTCCGCGCTCACCCCGCCGGCGGTCAGCTCGACCGGCACATCGCCCCTTCCACCAGCCGTGCTCCGTCGCCCGGCCCGACCTGCACCGCGCCGTCAGGCTTTCCGGCGCCGGGCGGAAGGAGGCCGAGAACGTGGCCCCCGAAGCCCCCGCCGACGATCCTCGCGCCTATCGCGCCCGCATCGTGCAGCCGCTCGACGGCGCGCTCGACCGCCGGTGTCGAGACCTCGTAGCAGTCCCGCAGACTGGCGTGCGACTCGTCGAGGAGCGCTCCCAGCGCCACGAGATCGCCTCGCGCCAGCGCCCCGACCGCCCCCTCGACGCGCTGGTTCTCGGTGATCACGTGCCTGGCGCGGGCGTCGAGCGGCGGCGGTAAGCGGTCTGCCATCGGGAGCGAGGCGTCCCGCAACGTCGCGACCCCCAGCTCGCGGGCGGCCCTGGCGCATTCGTCGCGCCGCTCGTTGTAACCGGACGCGGCCAGGCTGTGATGCTCTCCCGAGTCGAGCGTGACGAGCGCGTAATCGCCGAGCTTGAGTGCAACCGGGCGGACCTCGAGCGAGCGAAAGTCGATCCGGAGCGCCTTGTCGCGCTCACCGAACAGCGAGGCGAGCTGGTCGAGCAGGCCCGTGTGCACGCCGACCCACTCGTTCTCGACCGCCGAGCAGATTCTGGCCAGTGCCACGCGGTCGGGCTCGGGCTGCTCTGCCGCTGCCAGCAGTGCCAGCGCCAGCGCCACCTCGACTGCGGCCGAGGACGACAGACCGGCACCGCGCGGAACGTCCCCGCTGATCCGGAGCTGCGCTCCTCGCAAGGACACGCCGGAGCGCTCGAGCTCGGCCGCCACCCCCCGTACGAAAGCCCGCCATCCCGGCGCGGGCTCGGGGTCGTGAAGTTCGAAGCTGTCGCGCTCGTCGAGGTCGATCGCATGGGCCTCGATCCGGGGTGAGTCGATGGCTTGCGCCTCGACCGTCACCCCGGGGCCGATCGCGAACGGGAGCGCCAGGCCGCCGTTGTAGTCGGTGTGTTCGCCGATCAGATTGACCCGCCCGGGAGCGAATGCTGTGAGGTGGCTCTGCACGCGTGGCGCGCAGTCTGCACCATCGCGCATCTCCCACGGGCCGCGACCCGCGCGATGTGAGCACTCAGCCTCCGCGCAGGAGCTTGACGCCGCGTACCTCCTCGCCCTCGGCCGCCGGAAGCTCGATTTTCCCGGCGGCGCCCATCGCCAACAGCTCGTTCAACAGCGCCAGCGCCGCGGCGTGGCTTTCATCGGTGTGTCTGCGAATCGCGTGGACCGCATGCGTTCCGGCCGCGTCGGCGGGCGGCCGGCGCTGAGTCGCGAACGACCGCACGCGCGCGGGCAGCAGCCTCACGAATCGCCGCGGTTGACGCTCCCGAGCCCATTCGAGCAGCCGATCTACGCGCGCGCGCTCGACGGCGGCCGACGCGCGGCTCCCCACAACCTGCGAGGCATACGCGTACAGATCCTGACGCCGCCCATCATCGATCGAGTCGTTGTAGGCGCGCAGAAACGATCCGATGGCGGGACACGCTGACTCCGGGTGGTCGGTGAAGTGTTCGCCCGCCAACATCGATGCGAGCTCCATCACGCACGCGCCATCGTCGGGCGAGCTGTGCTTCCCCTTGCCTAGCTTGATCGTCTGGTGGTTGGCATACATGAGACCTTCCTTCAGCCGGTGCGGGCGGCGTCGACTACGGTTCCTGGGGATCTGTTGCTCACGGCGAGGCACCTCTAAACCGGGCTTGGTGACTCTCAGCCGCGAATTGGCCGAGCACCTACGATCAGAGCGATGAGGCGGGCCGCATGAGCGACGATCTACCCGGGCGTCCGAAGGTCGTCGCGTGCGACCTGGACGGCACGCTCCTACGCTCCGACGGGACCGTCGATGACCGCTCGCGCCGTGCGATCGCGACCGTCGAGGCGGCGGGCTCGCTGTTCGTGCTGTGCACCGCCCGTCCGACCCGCTGGATGCGGCCGCTGGGCGAGGCGTTGGGCCACCGTGGTGTCGCCATCTGCGCCAATGGGGGCGTTGTCTGGGACCTTCACACCGAGTCCGTGGTCGAGGCGTTTCCGCTCGAGCCGGCGATCACCCGCGACGTGGTCGCGCTGCTGAAGGAAGCGCTGCCCGGTGGGGCGTGGGCGGTCGAGCGGACGACCGGCTTTGCCCGCGAGCCGGCGTACCGGTCCCGCTGGCCGGTGCCGGAGGACGCGATCACCGCTTCGGTCGAGGCGTTGGTCTCCGAGCCTGCCGTCAAGCTGATGCTCCGCCACGACCACCTGCTCGCCGACGCCCTGCTCGAACGCGCCCGGGAGGTGGTCGGCAACCTCGCCGAGCTCACCCATTCCAACTCCAACGACGGGCTGCTCGAGATCAGCGCCGCGGGCGTGAGCAAGGCCTCGACCCTGGCGCGCCTGTGCGACGAGCGTGGGATCGGGCGCGAAGACGTGATCGCGTTCGGCGACATGCCCAACGACGTGCCGATGCTGCGCTGGGCCGGTCGCTCGGTCGCGGTTGCCAACGCCCACGCCGACGCGATCGCCGCCGCTCAGTGGACCACGGCGAGTAACGATGAGGCCGGCGTCGCGAAGGTCCTCGAGGAGATATTCGCCGACGCGCCAAAGGCACCGGCGCCGGAGGACCTAGGACCAATTGCCAATACAAACCGGACGGTCGCGGGGGCACCATGAGCGGTATGAGCGATACCACGACAATCACACCTAGCCAGCAGATCACCGCAGTCCTCACCTCGTGGCCGGGCATCGAGGCCGGCACTGGTCGCCGCGGGGAATTTGCCTTCCGACTAGGCCGGCGCGAGGTCGGCCACCTGCACGGTGACCACGCCGCGCACTTCTTCTTCCCGAAGGACGTGTGGGCAGAGCTGTACGAGCAGGGCCGGATCGTCCATCACCCGGTGTTTCCCGAGCGTGTAGGCCCGGCCGCGCGGCGGATCGAGGACGACGCCGACGTCCGCGACGTGATCGAGCTGATGCGGCTGAACTACGAGCGGCTCAGCGGCCGAGCACCTTCCTGACGGCGGCGGTGAACGACTCGACGTCCTCCTCCGTCGTATCCCAGGAACACATCCAGCGAACCTCGCCGGCGCTCTCGTCCCAGGTGTAGAACGCGAACTGCTCCTTGAGCAGTTCGGTGGCCTCGGCGGGCAGCCGAGCGAACACGGCGTTCGTCTGGACCGGACGCGTGATCGTCACGTCGGGGACCGAGGCGACTCCTTGGGCCAGACGGGCCGCCATCGCGTTCGCCTGACGCGCGCACCGCAGCCACAGCTCGTCGGTGAGCAGGGCGCTGAACTGAGCGGCGAGGTAGCGCATCTTCGAGGCCAGCTGGAGCGACTGCTTTCGGAGGTATTGGAAGCCCTCGGCCAGCTCGGCGTTCCCGATCACCACCGCCTCGGCCCCGAGCAGCCCGTTCTTCGTGCCCCCGAAGGAGAGGATGTCAACCCCGACGTCGGTGCTCAGCGCCGAGAGCGAGCAGCCGAGCGCGGCGGCGGCGTTGCTGAGCCGGGCTCCGTCCATGTGGACGATCAGGCCGTGGCTGTGGGCCAGATCCGCGAGTGCGCGCGTCTCCTGTGCCGTATAGACGGTCCCGAGCTCGGTGCATTGCGAAAGCGAGAGGACCCGTGGCTGCACGGCGTGCTCATCGCCGATCCGTTCGATCCGCCGCGCAGCGTGCTCGAGCGTCAGCTTCCCGTCCTCCCCCGCCACGGTCAGCAGCTTGACGCCGGCGATCGCTTCTGGGGCGCCGCCCTCATCGACGTTGAGGTGCGAGCTTTCGCTGCAGATCACCGCTCCCCACGGCCGGCACGCCGCCCGCAGCGACAAGACGTTGGCGGCGGTGCCGTTGAACACCAGGAATGCGCGCGCGCCGTCGCCGAACTGGCCGGCGATCAGCGCCTCGACCCGTTGGGTGAACTCGTCGTGTCCGTACCCGAAGGCATGGCCGACGTTGACGTCGGCGATCGCCGCGAGGACCTGCGGGTGGACAGTGGCTGAGTTGTCGGACGCGAATCCGCGCGCGGGATCGTCGCTCACGCGGCGAGCTTAGCCTTGAGCGAGCTGTAGAACAGCGACAACGGGAACTCGTCATCGAGCACGAGGTCGATATACGGCCGCGGGTCCTCGACGTCCCGGAACTCGCGGACCGTGACCGCCCACTGCGACCCGATCGCGGGCGAGACGTTGGCCGCGACGAGATCGTGCGCCGCCGCCCAGTGGTGGAGCTTCGTGCGGTCGATCCCGGTGCGGTACAGCTCCTGGACGGCGCCGTGAAGCTCGGAGACGCCCTCGCCCACCTGCTCCCACTCGATCGTCAGCTGGTTGTCGGTCCAGTGGAGATAGCCGCCTCGGTGCAGGTGGGCGAACAGCAGCTGACCTCCGAGCCCGTCGTAATTGCGCACGCGCGGCCCGGTGATCGGGAACCGGAGCAGCCGGTCGAGCAGGATCGCGTACTGCACGTAGCGGGCGAACGCGATCCCCTCGCGCTCGAGCGCGAGCGCCTGGGTGAATGCGGTCAGGTCGCAGCGCAGCTCTTCCAGCGAGTACATCCAGTAAGGGGCGCGCTGGCGGATCATGAACGGATCGAACGGCAGGTCGCCGTGGCTGTGAGCCCGATCGTGGATCAGGTCCCAGAGGATGTAAGCCTGCTGCGAGAGCCCGTGGCTGCGCAGCATGCAGGCGGCGTCGGGCGGCAAGTTCAGCCGTAGGAGCTCGGCGGCGGCGCCGGCGATTCGCCGGAGCCGCTGGGCCTCGCGATCGCAGAAGATCGCGCCGAAGTTGTTGATCGGACGGTCGGCCACCGACACGGTCTCCGGGAACAGAACGGCGCACTGGCTGTCGTAGCCTCTGGTCGCGTCGATCAGCTCGACCGGGACGAATTTCGGATTGTCGTAGCGCGTGCGCTCGAGCTCGGCGATCCAGTCCGGCCAGGGAACGCGGACGATCAGCGCCTCGTAGCACGTGTCGCGCGAGCCGTTCTGCTTGTACATCGGGAAGAACGCGAGGTGCTCGATGCCGTCGTGGCGGTGGCGTTCGGGACGGAACCGCTCGAGCGCTTGGCTGAAGTCCGGCTTGCCGAAGCCGCCGGTGGCCCACGACGCGAGATCGCGTACCGCGGCGTCCAGATAGTCGGCCTGGTGTGGAAACCGAGGCGCGAGGGCCTTCAGCGCTGCCGCGATCTCATCTACGTGCCGGCGCGCCTCGCCGGCGTCGCCCTGCAGGGAGCCGTCGGGCGCCTGGAGCAGCCCGAGCTGGTTTGTGTGATCGCGCAGCTTGGCCCACGCCGGATCCTCGCTGCTCGCCGACGCGGGATGTGCCGGGGCGCCACGATCGGCGGACGGCGTGGCCCAGTAGACGAGGTTCAGCCACAGCGCCCTGTGGTCGAGCTGATCGATGCAGTCGTCTCCGAACAGGTCGGAATCGCCGAGCACGACCACGCGACCCTTGCCGTGCTCGGACGCCAGCAGCAAAGGGGCCCCCGGCAACGACGCCGTCGCGTGGGCGCGTGCGATGACGCGCGCCCCGTGGTTCGCCGAGATCGTGGTCGTGCGATAGAAGCACGCTGATCCGACCCTGGCGAGCAGGTCGCCATCCGTGCCCCGACCGCCGTCCTGGAGCTCGGCGAGGATCCAGCTCGGCGCGGTGACGCAATGGTCGTAGTCCTGGACGGTCTCATTCTCGAGCCGGATGCTGAAGCGCGCCAGCAGCTCGTTGAGATTGTTGCCGTACTTCTCGTGCTCGGTCTCGCCCAGCACGATCAAGCCGCCACCTTGGTGCACGAACGCCTCGATCGCGGTTATCTCCGCCTCGGCCAGCCGGGGCGAGCCCGCGGTGGTGCGCTCCCACGTGGGGTCGGACGGGTGGGCGATCACGAGGATGTCGCACTGATCGAGGACGCCGGCGGTCAGCGAACTCTCGACGTTGGCCTCGACGACAAAGTCGCGGTCGCGCAGGGCCTGGGCGGCGAGCCCGTACGAGGCGTCGGCCGGATGCGCCGGCTGCATCGCCAGCGCCGCTTCGGGTCGGATCGTCCAGGCCTCGCCGTGAGCCTCGTCGAACAGGACGCGTGGGCCCGTTGAGTTCGTCATGCGATCCAGGCTATCTTCGGTCAAAGCGGTTGTCGATGCCGAAATCGGTGTAATCTGTGCAATAGATCGTCACATGGACCCCACAGATCGTCAGATTCTTGCGTTACTCGTGACCGACGGCCGGCGCACCTACGACGACATCGCGCGCCACGTGGCGCTCTCGCCGCCGGCGGTAAAGCGCCGGGTCGACCGGCTTCGCAAGCAGGGAGCGCTGCGCGGTTTCACCGCGGTCGTCGACCACACGGCGCTGGGCGACCGCACCGAGGCGCTGATCGAGCTGTTCTTCGCGCCAGGGACGCTGCTCGAGGAGGTCGCCGAGACGCTCCGCGGCTACCCCGAGGTCGTCGACGCCTGGAGCGTCACCGGCGAGGCCGACGCGATCGCCCGCGTGCGCACCCACGACAACTCCGACCTCGAACGGCTGATCATGGAGCTTCAGCGCGACGGCCTGGTTCAGCGGACGCGCTCGCAGGTCGTGCTGTCACGGCTCGTGACCCGCTGAGTGCTTCGGGCCGGCTGAGCGCTCCGGGCCGGGCTGAGCGCTCCGGGCCGGGCTGAGCGCCGGCGCCGGCCGTCCGGGCACGGCGCCCGAACGGCCAACGCGGATCCGACGAGCTACGGACGAGGCGGGATCTCCTGCACCGCCCAGGCGTTCCCGTCGGGATCGGCGAGGAACAGGAACCGGCCCCACGGGAAGTCCTGGACGTCGCTGACGGTCGCTCCCCGCTCGACCAGCTCGGCCCTGGCGGCCTCGATGTCCGCGACGACCAACTGCAATCCCTTCATCGACCCCGGCGCCGCATCGGTCAGTCCGGTGCCGATCGCGATCGAGCAACCGGACCCCGGCGGCGTCAGCTGCACAAATCGCAGCTCCTCGCTGACCACGTGGTCGTGATCGAGGTTGAAGCCGAACGCCTCCGTGTAGAACGCCTTCGCCTGTTCTACGTTGGAGACCGGCACGGCAATCAGCTCGAGCTTCCAATCCATGATGTGCGTCCTTTCGCTGGGTTGATCTGAACCAATCTGACGACAGTCCAACCCTGACATCCCTCGGCGTCGTGCCGCTCCCAACACCTTTGGTTCGGCCTGTGGCGTCGCTCGGCGCGCGCCGGCCCTTCCGGCTCTCTCTCCTGATGGGCGGAACAGAGCATTCTGTTCTGATCGTCATGACTGAACAGTACCAGAGCGGAATAGTCCGTTCCAGCTCATTTATGCGCTATTTGCGGCAGTTTCGTGACCCCCGCGTCCCTGATAGCGGCGGCTCGGTAAACGGCGCTGGGAAGGGGGCAGGAACGGGCGCGATCGCGTTCTCCGGTGATGCACAACACGACAACCTTGCGCCGGATGGCGAGGCCTGTCGAGTTATGCACGAGGAGTGTGCTCAATACGACAGGGCTCGGATCTGGCGCCGGTGTTGACGCGCTATGCACCACCCCCGTGACAATCTCGACACGCACCGGCACAAAGTCGCCACGAAGACCCACATGAGGCGCCCACGCAGGTCGACCACGGCTCAGGCGACCCGCCGGCGCCCTCAGCCACCCCCTCGCTGCTGCCCTTTTTACAGAGCCGCCCACCAACCCGAGCCGACCGCCGACACGGTCGCCCCGCGAGCCGAGAGTCGACAGCCCCGAACCCGCACGGGCGACAGCAGCCCAGGCGCCCAGCGCCACGTCCCCAACCTTGCCACAACTATGTCAAGGTTGGTAGCATGCCCGGCAATGCGAGATTTGATCGCGGCCACGCGCGAGCGGGTGATCGTCTACGACGGGGGCATGGGTGCGACGCTCGAGCAGTTTGACCTGAGCCTCGAGGACGACTACCGCCTACCCGGACGCTGCCACGAGGCGCTCGTGCTCAACCGGCCCGACGTGATCGAGGGCGTCCACACCTCGATGCTCGACGCCGGCGCCGAGGTGCTCGAGACCGACACCTTCCAGGGGTCGCGACTGAAACTCGCCGAATGGGGCCTCGAGGACCACACGTTCGAGATCAACCTCAAGGCCGCCCAGATCGCCCGCAGGGCCGCGGGCGAGACCCGGTTCGTCGCCGGCTCGATCGGACCGACCGGGTTCCTGCCCGCCAGCGATGACCCATCGCTCGGGCAGATCACGTTCCTGGAGCTTCAGAAGGTGTTCACCGAGCAGGCCCGGGGGCTGGTCCAGGGCGGTGCCGACCTGATCATCATCGAGACGGCTCAGGACATCCTCGAGGTCAAGGCGGCGGTCTTCGGCGCCCGCGAGGCCTTCAAGAAGGAGAACAGGCGGTTGCCGATCCAGTGCAGCGTGTCGCTGCTGCCTCAGGGCGGCAAGATGCTGCTCGGCACCGACATCAGCTCGGCGCTGGCGACGCTCGAGGCGCTCGACGTGGATCTGATCGGGCTGAACTGCTCGACTGGTCCCGAGGACATGCGGGACGCGATCCGCTTCCTCGGAGAGTTCTCGAGCAAGCCGGTCCACTGCATCCCCAACGCGGGCTTGCCGCTACAGGGGCCGAACGGGGAGACGATCTTCCCGGAGCAGCCCGAGCCGCTCGCCAACGTGCTCGGCGAATTTGTCGACCGCTACGGCATCTCGATCGTCGGCGGGTGCTGCGGAACCACCCCGAGTCACATCGAGGCGCTCGCGGAACGGGTCAAGGGCCACGAGGTCCCGGCGAGACCCGAGCCGCGCCCGCCACATCTCAGCAGCATGATCGCGGCCACCCCCCTCGTCCAGGACCCGCGGCCCACGCTGGTCGGCGAGCGAATGAACTCCCAGGGGTCGCGCAAGGCGAAGGAGCTGCTGCTCGCCGACGACTACGACGGCCTGGTGACGGTCGCCGAGGACCAGGTGACCGGCGGCGCGCACGTGCTCGACGTTTGCGTGGCACTGACCGAGCGCCAGGACGAGGCCGAGCAGATGCGCCAGGTCGTGAAGCGCATCAGCCTCACCCAGCCGGCGCCGATCCAGGTCGACTCGACCGAGCCCGATGTGATCGAGACCGCGCTTCAACAAATCCCCGGCAGGGCGATCGTCAACTCGATCAACCTCGAGGCCGGCCGAGACAAGCTCGACCGGGTCGTGCCTCTCGCCAAGGCCCATGGCGCCGCTGTGATCGCGCTGACGATCGATGAGGTGGGGATGGCCAAGACCGCCGAGCGCAAGCTCGAGGTCGCCCAGCGGATCACGCAGCTGTGCTGCGAGGAGCATGGCCTGGACCAGCAGGCCCTGATCTTCGACTGCCTCACGTTCACGCTGACCACCGGCGACGACGAATGGAAGCCATCGGCGATCGAGACGATCGAGGGGATCCGGCGGGTCAAGACCGAGATCCCCGGCGTCAAGACGAGCCTCGGGGTCTCGAATGTCAGCTTCGGCGTGGGCCTCCCCGCTCGCAGCGTCCTCAACAGCGTCTTCCTGCACCACTGCGTCGAGGCGGGGCTCGACCTGGCGATGGTCAACCCGAACCACATCACGCCCTACGCCGAGATCCCACCCGAGGAGCGCGAGCTGGCCGACGACCTCGTGTTCAACCGCCGCGAGGACGCGCTCGAGCGGTTCATCGCCCACTTCGAGTCAAAGGGCCCCGCCGAGGCCGAGGAGAAAGCGGACCCCACCGCGGACATGGAGCCGGAGGAGGCGCTGCACTTCCACATCCTCAGGCGCAAGAAGGAAGGCGTCGAGGACTGGATCGACCGCAGCGTCGAGAAAATCGGCGCCGTCCCGACACTGAACGACGTGCTGCTGCCGGCGATGAAGGAGGTCGGCGATAAGTTCGGCGCCGGCGAGCTGATCCTGCCGTTCGTGCTCCAGTCCGCCGAGGTCATGAAGCGCGCCGTCGCCCAGCTGGAGCGTTATCTCGACAAGATCGAGGGCTACACGAAGGGCACCGTCGTGGTCGCGACCGTGTTCGGCGACGTCCACGACATCGGCAAGTCACTCGTCAACACGATCCTCACCAACAACGGCTACACCGTCGTCGACCTCGGCAAGCAGGTTCCGATCTCGACGATCCTCGACGCCGCGGTCGAGCACGATGCGACCGCGATCGGTCTCTCCGCGCTGCTCGTCTCGACCTCCAAGCAGATGCCCGCGTGCATCCAGGAGCTCCATGAGCGGAGCCTCGCGTTCCCGGTGCTCGTCGGTGGCGCCGCGATCAACCGCAACTTCGGGCTGCGGATCCTGTATCCGAACGGCACCGAGTCGGACGAGGTCTACGAGCCCGGCGTGTTCTACTGCAAGGACGCGTTCGAGGGGCTCGCGAAGATGGATCAGCTGATCGACCCGGACGCCCGCGAGGCGCTCGTCGCCAAGACACGCGACGCCGCCAGGAAACTCCGCGAGCAGCCAGCAGCTAAGCCCGACGATGCGCCACCGACGACCGACGCCTCCACGCGCTCGCCCGCCAGCACCGAGAACCCGATCCCGTCGCCGCCGTTCTGGGGCGTCCGCGAGATCGATGTGGACCTCGACGGGGTCTACAGACATCTCGACACCCACGTGCTGTTCAAGCTTCACTGGGGGGGTCGCGGCGTCAAGGGCGAGGACTGGAAGCGCCTCGTGGGAGACGACTTCCAGCCGAGGCTCGAGCGGATGTGGCGCGAGCAGACGTACCTCCATCCCCGTGCGTTGCTCGGCTACCTCCCGTGTAACTCGGACGGCAACGAGCTGATCGTGTGGGACCCCGACGCGCCGGGCGAGACCGAGCTCGAGCGGCTCGTCTTCCCCCGCCAGCCGAGGCACGACCGGATCTGCCTGGCCGACTTCTACCGTCCGGTGCAGACCGGAACCCCGGACGTCGTGGCGATCCAGGCCGTGACCGCCGGCGACGAGGTCACCTCGCTGATGGCGGGCCTCGAGGCCGACGGCGAGTTCGCCGAGCAGCTCTTCGTGCACGGCATCGGCGTCCAGACGGCGGAAGGAATCGCGGAATGGCTCCACGCCAAGGTCCGGACCGACCTCGGCATCGGTCCGGCCCAGGGTCGCCGGTACTCATGGGGCTATCCCGCCTGCCCGGAGCAATCCGAGCACGAGAAGGTATTCCGGCTGCTCGACGCTCCGTCGATCGGGCTGCGGCTGTCCGGCGGCTACGCGGTCGAACCAGAGCAGTCGACGCTCGCGATCGTCGCCCATCACCCTCAGGCGGTCTACTTCGGGATGAAGTCGGGGTTCCTGCCCAAGACCGACAGGCAGGCAGCCGACGAGCTGATCGCCGGGACCGACAAGGACCCGACCCGGCTCGCCGAGCTCACCGACGCCGACCCCTCCGATGGGGCGCCGGAGGACGAGCCGGCGATGGTCCAGGCCTAGCTCTCTGGCTCCCGCTCGCCAGCCTCAGGCGGCGGGGCGGAGCGCCTCGAGCTCGCGGCTCTCGGCCAGCTCCTTGAGCGCTCGGCGCTCGATCGTGCGGACAGCGTCGGATGAGATCCCGAGCCTGCGTCCGGTCTCGCTGAGCGGCGTGGGGTCGTTGCCGTTGATCCCGTATCGGAGCTTGACGACCTCGCGCTCGCGATCGGGCAGGCGATCGAGGGCGCGGTGCAGCGCGTCCTCGCGCAGCGAGATGTCGACCTGCTCGTCCGGGCCTCGCTCGCCGCTCGGCAACAGCGTTCCCAGCGTGGTGTCCTCCTCCTCCCCGACCGGTCGGTCGAGGCTCGTGACGACGCGGGCGGCGTCGCGCGTCTCACGGACCTCGCGCAAGCTCAATTCGGCCGCTTGCGCGACCTCGTCGTCCGTCGGCTCGCGCCCGAGCGTGGCCATCAGTTCTCGCTGCACCCGCCCGATCTTGCGTTCGCGCTGACCGACGTGGACGGGAATCCGGATCGTCCGCGCGCGGTTCGCGATCGCCCGCTGAATCGACTCCCTGATCCAGAACGTCGCGTACGTCGAGAACTTGAACCCCTTCCTGTAGTCGAACTTCTCGGCGGCGCGGATCAGCCCGAGGATCCCCTCCTGGATCAGGTCGAGCAGCGGCAGGTCCTGACCCTGGTACTTGCGCGCGTTGGAGATCACCAGGCGCAGGTTGGAGTTCACCAACCGTTCCTTCGCCTCGAGGTCGCCCCGTTCGATCCGCTCGGCGAGCTCGATCTCCTGCTCGCGCGTCAGCAGTGGATGGCGGCGGACCTCCTGAAGGAACAGCGACATCGCGTCGGTGGTGCGGTCGGCGAGGTCATCGTTCACGTAGCTGGTCTGCTCGACCTGTGTGCGGCCGCAGTCGTCGCGCACGTCGACGCCCCGCTCTTCGAGCACGTCCTCGATCGCCTGGACGTCGTCGTCGCTGAGCTCGAGCTCTTGTGCGAGCTCGCTCAGCTCCGAGAGGTCCACGCATGACTCCGGGCGGAGCTGACCGCGGGCCACAAGCTCTTCCACCAGTTCCTGGAGGGAATCGTTCGGAGGTTGTGTGCTGATTTCGCTCGCCATGGGTAGACGTTACCCGCGCGAGGAGACGACGATTCGCGCGAGCTAGCCCTCGGCCTTGACCGCGGTGCCGGCCCGACGCCCCTGCGCGCGTGCCGGAAGTTTGACAGGCGCGGCGTGCATCGCGCGCAGTCTCACCTCTCGCCAGGACATGCCCTCCTTGAGCAGCGCGGGCATCCCCATGAGCACTGCCGTCGACACCTCGACCGCCTGGAGAATCACTCCGTAGGCGACGCCGGCGCCGTAACCGACGTGCCAGCCCTGGTGCAGCACGGCCGCGCAAGCGGCCTGGAAAACGCCGAGGTTCGCCGGAGTCGCGGGCAGGACGGCCGTGATGTTGACCGCGAACAGCACCGCGGCCGCGGCCGCCAGCCCCGCCTGATGGCTGAGACCGAGCGCGACGAGCAGCACGTAGCACGAGAGCCACTGCAGCGCCCACGCGCACAGCTGGGCCACGGTGGCGGCAGCGCCGAGTCGAGGTTGGCGGAACACGCTCAGCCCGGCTCGGACGCGAGTCAGGCCCCCGCGCACCTGAGCCGCCACCGCGCGGACCCGCGAGAACCGCGACTGGGCCGCTCCGGCGCGCAACACTACCGGCGCCAGCAGGACGACGGCGAGCAGCGTGATCGGCGCCGCCGCCGCGACCAGCAGTGCGTCCTGGTGACCGTTGAACAGGTCCACCGAGGAGAACATCACGCTGCCGAGAACGACCAGCGCGAGGATGTTCAGGAACGTCTGCGAGACGAGCGTGCCCAGCACGACCGGAAGGTTCTCGCGCGGGCGGCCCGTCCTGCGGGCAACGACGAAGGCACGCGACGGCTCGCCGAGGCGGGCAGGCAACGTCGAGGACATCAGCACCCCGATGAACGTGCCCTGCATCGCGTCCGAGAGCCGGACGCGCGCTCGCGGCAGAGCGGCCTTGAGGATCGCGAACCACGAAAAGCCTCTGAGCACCATCGCGCTGCACATGACCGCTAGCCCGAGGAGCACGAACGCGGGGCTCGAGTTGATCAGCGCGGAAGCGACGTTGCCGATGCCGATCTTCTGGAGCGCGAGCCAGCCCAGCAGCAGGCCGGCGAGCGTGACGGCCGGGAAGGCCGCGCGGCGAGCGACGCCTAGCGCGGTGCTGCGGCGGCTTTCGGGCACCGGCTCGAGGCTCGGCAGGCGGCGGGCGGGAACGTGCGGCTTGCCATCGGCCGGACGGGCTCCGATGCGCACCGCTGCCCTCTCCCAGGTGCCGGACGGGGCGGGCGTCGCGATCGCATCCTTGTAGGCGTCGAGCACTTCATCGGCAACGCGAGGCCACGCGAACCGCTCGACATCCTCTGACGCCGCCCGGGCCATCTCAGCCCGGCGGTCGGGCTCGTCCCACAGGTCTCGCAACGTCTCGGCGAGCACCTGCGCGTCGCCCGCCGGCACAAGGACGCCGTCGACCCCGTCGCGGACGACGTCGCGATAGCCGGCGATGTCCGAGGCGACCACCGGCGTTCCGGCCGCGAACGCCTCGGTGAGGACCATCCCGAAGCTCTCGCCTCCGATCGACGGAGCGCACAGGACGTCCGCTTCCTCGAGCACGCGCCGTTTCTCGTCCTCGCCGACCTTCCCGAGCATCCGTACGCCGCGGGGATCGAGCATCAGCGGGCCGAGCTCATCCGGGGTCGGGCCGATCACGGTCAGCTCCGTCGGGACGTGATCGCGCAGCGCCTCGAACGCGCGGAGCAGCAGCGGCAGGCCCTTGCGCTCGACCGCCTGGCCTACGAAAACGATCCGCAAATGGTCACCGAGTTCTCGCGCGGCCGCGGCGGCGGCGCGATCCGAGTCGACGTGTACGCCGTTGGGGATGACCCGGTAGTGGCCGCCAAACCAGCGGCGACCGGTCCAGGCGGCCGCCTCTGAGACGGCAATACGCACGTGCAGGTGATTGAGCATCCGCCTGGCGCCCATCGCATTGGCCAGGACGTTCGGCAGGCGCTTGTTCGAGTACGAGTGGAACGTGCCCACGAGTGGCAGGCGGGTCCAGTCGGTTGCCACCCAGCTGGTCAGCGGCGCGACGGGCTCGTGGATGTGGACGACGTCGTAGCCGCCGGTCCGCAGCTCGCGGTGCATCGTCGCGATCGCGTACGGCGTGATCGACAGATTTGAGACCGCGCCGTTGGCCTTGAAGCCGACCGTGCGGCCGAGCGACACCAGGTAGTCGGGCGCCTCGATCGGCTGCGGCCTTGCGCCACGGTGCAGCAGCGCCGAGGAGCGGCCCGGCGGGTCGAACGGGGCGAGGACGCGGACGTGATGGCCCTCCTCCAGGAACCGCTCCGCCAGCGCCTCGATGTGTCTCGTGACGCCCCCGGGGTACGTCCACGAGTATGGCGAGACGAGCGCAATGCGCATCGGTTGAATCTTAGTGCCTCTTCGTTGCATCTCAGGGTCTTCTAAGTCGCTTCTCAGCGTCTACTAAACCGTTCGTGGCGGCAGGTTTCCTCCCCGTATCATCAATCTGCCGATGCCCGTACGCCATTTCGTCAAATACACGTTCCTGAAGGTCGATCCCGCGTGGCGCCGGCTCGACGACGAACGGCGGGCTGAGGATAAGCGCGAGTTCATCGCGGCGTGCGATGACTTCGCCGACGGCCACCTGCTCCGGGCGTTCTCGCTCGTGGGAACGCGGGGCGACGCCGACCTGATGCTTCTCAGCCAGGCGCAGAACCTGGAGCGGATCCACGAGTTCCACGTGGTCCTCGCGCAGAGCGGATTGATGAAGTGGTGCACGGTGCCGTATTCGTTCCTGGCGATGACCAAGCCATCCGAGTACTCGGACGAGTCGCGCCTTGAAGTTCGACCCGCACACGGCAAGTACCTGTTCGTCTATCCGTTCGTGAAAACGCGGGCGTGGTACGCGCTCGCAGCCGACGAGCGCTGGCGGATCATGCAGGAGCACATCAAGCTGGGGCGCGAATACCCGTCGGTCGATCTCAACACGAGCTATTCGTTCGGACTCGACGACCAGGAGTTCGTGGTCGCGTTCGAGACCGATAACCCGGCTGACTTCCTCGACCTCGTGCAGCGGCTGCGCACGACCGAATCGAGCTCCTACACGCTCCGCGACACGCCGACGTTCACGTGCATCTCCTGCTCGGTCGAGCGCGCTCTCGGAGCACTCGACGGCGCCGCACTGACGATCGCGGTCACCTGAGCGTTGCCTTCGAGCCCTGAGCGCGAAGCCGACGCCGTCGACCATCTGCGTGCCGCGGACCCGGTCCTGCGCGCCGTGATCGACGAGATCGGAGTCGACGGGCTCGGCGACCCTCGCGTCGGCCGCCCGCGCGAGCCCTACGGCGCGCTGGTGCGCTCGATCGTCGGCCAGCAGCTGTCGACCCGTTCCGCGCGCGCGATCTATGGGCGGCTCATCGACCGCTTCGGCGGCCGGCCGCCGACGCCGGCGGAGGTACTCGCCGACGATCCCGACGAGCTGCGGACCGCGGTCGGCCTCTCGCACGCAAAGGTGCGCTACCTACGCTCCCTGGCCGAGCACGTGCAGGGCGGATCGCTCGACCTCGAGCACCTCGACGCGCTGTCCGACGACCAGGTCATCGCCGAGCTCGTCGCGGTCAAGGGCATCGGCGAGTGGAGTGCCCACCTGTTCCTGATGTTCCAGCTTGGCCGGCCCGATGTCCTGGCCGTCGGGGATCTCGGGATCCGGCGCGCGGTGATGATCCGCTACGGGCTTCCGGAGCTTCCAACCACGCCGGAGCTCGAGAAGATCGCCGAGCCGTGGCGGCCGTACCGGACGCTGGCGTGCCGGTTCCTGTGGCGGTCGTCGCGGGCCACGCCTGTTTGATGTCGCTTTCGAGCCCGCTGCCCTGATAGCCGGGCGGCTCGGTTAACGGCGCTGGGGAAGGGAAAGGAGGGTTCGGGCGCCATCGCGCCGCCCAAAAAACCTGCATAGCACGACAATTCCGCTCCGGATGGCGAGGCCTGTCGAGCTATGCATCATGCATAAAGAGCATGCGTAATACGACAGGGCTCGGACTTGGCGCCGGTGTTGACGCGCCATGCAGGTTTCCCGTGACACCCTCGGCACAAAGGCGCTGGTTTGGGCGAAGGAGCAGATCGACCACGGACCCAGGCGACCCGCAAACAAACCCTCACCGACCCCCCTCCCTGCTGCCGTTTACCGAGCCGACCGGTCGCCACGGTGTGGGCGCGAAGCGCCCGCGGACTGAGAGTCCACAGCCGATGCCCGGACCGCCAGAGACCGACCCCGCCCGCACCCCAGCGCCAGCCCCGCCGGCGCGAAAGGGCTTAGACCGCCGAGACCTCTTCCTCGTCCGCCACGCGGAACGAGGAGCCGCAGCCACACGCGGCGATCACGTTCGGGTTGTCAACCTTGAAGCCGGCGCCTTGAAGACCATCGACGAAGTCGATGACGGAGCCCTTGACGTAGGGCAGGCTCGGCCGGTCGACGAGGAGGCGTATGCCCTTGTCCTCGAAGACGGTGTCGCCGTCCCGCTGGTCGTCGAACGCGAGCGCGTACTGGAAGCCGGAGCAACCGCCGCCGCGCACTCCAACCCGCAACCCCGCCGTCTCGGCGACCGAAACCTGGCTCGCCAGGAACTCTTGCACCTTCTGGGCGCCCTTATCGGTGAGAGTGATCATGCTTCACGAAGTATAGCCATGGAACCTCGCTACGCTTCAAGCGTGTCCGCAACCCCGGAGGAACTAAAGCAGAGGATCGAATCGGGCATCCCCGGCGCCCACGCCGAGGTCACAGGCGATGGGCACCATTTCAGCGCCACCGTCTCGGCGCCGGCGTTTGACGGACTCAGCCGAATCGCCCAGCACCGGCTCGTGTACGGCGTGTTCGGCGCCGAGCTGGGCGACCGCATCCACGCCCTCTCCCTCCAGACAAAAGCTCCCACACAGGAGACCACCTCATGACTGAAGAAGCAACGAACCCCATGCGTGAAGCGATCCAGAGCGCGATCTCCGAGAACTCGGTCCTCCTGTTCATGAAGGGGACGCCCGACCAGCCGATGTGCGGCTTCTCGGCCCGCACGGTCGCGATCCTCCAATCGCTCGGCAAGCCGTTCGCCGCGGTCGACGTGCTGCCGGATCCGCGCATCCGTCAGGAGCTCTCGGCGCTCTCGAACTGGCCGACGATCCCACAGCTGTTCGTCGACGGCGAACTCGTCGGCGGGTGTGACATCGTCACCGAGATGTACGAGTCCGGCGAGCTTCAGGAGACCCTGGGACTCGAGCACGCACCCGCCGAAAACGGCGCCGCCGACGCCGCCGAGCCCGAGCAGGCTCCGCCGCTCTCGATCGAGAACCGCTTGGGGTGAGCACCACCGGCGCCACTGTCGTGGCGCTCCGGTTCGAGGGCTCGACGCTCTGGGCGCTCGACCAGACGGCCCTTCCCTGGCGTGAGGACGAGCTCGAGCTCCGCTCGGCGCCGGATGTCGCCGAGGCGATCCGCCGCCTCCAGATCCGGGGCGCGCCGCTGATCGGCGTTGCGGCCGGGTACGGGATCGCGCTCGAGTGCAGCCGCGACCCCTCCCCCGAGGCGCTCGATCGCGCAAGCGAGCTCCTCAAGCACTCGCGGCCGACGGCGGTCAACCTGTCGTACGCGGTCGAACGCGTGAGAGCAGCGGTGCTCCAGGCGCCACCGGACCAGCGAGCCCAAGCCGCGCTCAGCGAGGCGCAGGCGATCCACGCCGAGGAGGAGGCGGCCAGCGAGGCGATCGCGGCGAACGGTGCGGAGCTGCTCGCCGGCTCAAGACGGGTGCTGACGCACTGCAACACCGGCGCGCTGGCCGCGCCCGGGCGGGGAACCGCGCTCGCGGTGGTCGACGAGCTGTGGCGGCGCGGCGAGCTCGAGTCCGCAATCGCCACCGAGACGAGGCCGCTGCTCCAGGGTGCCCGGCTGACCGTGTACGAGCTGCGCAAGCTCGGGATCCCGCATCAGCTCGCGGTCGACTCGGCCGCTGCGGGGCTGATCGCCGGAGGCGAGCTCGACGCGGTGATCGTCGGCTGTGACCGCGTCGCCGCCAATGGCGACGTCGCCAACAAGGTCGGCACATACGGCCTCGCGCTCGCGGCGCGGGCGGCCCAGATCCCGTTCGTCGTCGCCGGCCCCACCACGACGATCGATCCCGACTGCCCGACCGGCGCCCAGATCGCGATCGAGGAGCGAGAGCAGAACGAGGTCCGCACCGCCGGGGCGGCAACCCTCACGCCGCCCGGGACGCCGTGTCGCAACCCAGCCTTCGACGTCACCCCGGCCTCGCTGGTCACCGCGCTGGTGACGGAGCGCGGCGTCGCGCAGCCGGTTGACGCAGGCTCACTGGCGGCCCTCGCGACGAGATGAGAGTCGCCCGCTCGTTCGGTGCCGACGACGTCCGCATCGAGGAGCTCGACGATCCCGAGCCCGGACCCGGCGAGGTCGTCTGCGACGTGCTCGCGTGCGGCGTCTGCGCCTCCGACGTGACCGACTGGTACGTGGCGCCTAAGCTGCCCGCAGTGCTGGGCCACGAGCCGACGGGCGTCGTGCGCACCCTCGGAGACGGGGTCGAGAACGTCGCCGTCGGCGACCGCGTGGCGATCCACCATCACACCCCGTGCGGGGAGTGCCGACGGTGCCGCCGCGGCCACGAGACGATGTGCGAGCGGTTCCGCGCGACGCGCCTGGACCCCGGCGGGTTCGCCGAGCGCGTCCGCCTGACGCCCGAGCTCGTCGCCGAACTGCTCGTCCTCCCGGCAGGGCTCGACCCGGTCGAGGCGACGCTGGTGGAGCCGCTCGCCTGCGTGCTGCGCGCGCAGGACCGCTCCGGCCTGCGCCCCGGCGACTCGCTGCTCGTCGTCGGCGCGGGCGTCAACGGCTTGCTCTCGATCGCCGCCGCACACGCCCGTGGCGTCGACGCCGTGTGGGTTCGCGAGCCGCGCCCAGACCGGCTCGCGCGGGCGCTCGAAGCCGGCGCCGACCGCCACGGCAACGAGCTGGTCGACGTCGCGATCGTGTGCACGCCGAAGCCGGACGCGATCGCTGCCGCGGCCGAGGCGGTGGCGCCGGGGGGCACGCTGTGCCTGTATGCGCCGCCCGCGCCCGATGCGCCGCCCCGGCTCGACGGCACGACGCTGTTTCTGCGCGAGCTCACGATCACCGCGAGCTATTCGGCCGGCCCCAGCGACATGCGCGCCTCGCTCGAGCTGATCGCCGGCGGCGAGGTGGATCCGACGCCGCTGATCTCGCACCGGCTCCCCCTCGAGCAGACCGCCACGGCGCTGAACCTGCAGCGCCAGGGCGAGGCGCTGAAAGCCGTGGTCATCCCTTGAGGGCCGCGATTCTTCACGGTCCCGAGGACCTGCGCGTGGAGGACATGCCCGAGCCACATGGCGAGGTGGTCGTGGAGGTCCAGGCGGCCACGAGCTGCGGCACCGACGTGAAGATGTGGCGCCACGGTCACCGCGCGCTCGGGCCATACCCGTGCGGCTTCGGCCACGAGACAGCGGGCGTGCGGCTGGACACCGGCGAGCGCGTCCTGGTCTCGGACTCGGTGGCGTGCGGGCGCTGCGAGCCGTGCCGCGCCGACCGCCCGCAGATCTGCCGCGAGCCGACGTGGGTGCTGGGCGGCTTCGCCGAGCGGATCGCCGCGCCGGCGAACGCGCTGCACGCGATCCCCGACGGCCTGCCGGCGCCGGCGGCGGCGATGGCGGAGCCCTTGGCGGCGGCGCTGCACGCGGTCGATCGAGGCAGCGACGCCGAGGACGTGGGCGTGCTCGGCGGCGGTCCGATGGGATTGATGCTCGCGTCGCTGCTGCTGGCCGAGGGTCGTGCCGTGACCGTCGCGGACCGGCACCCCGAACGCCGCGCCCAAGCGTCGGGCCTCGGCGCCCACGGCGAATCTGAGCTCGGTCGACACCAACTCGTCTTCGAGGCGGTTGGACGCCCCGAGACCTGGCGCGCCGCGGTCGAAGCCGCGGCGCCCGGCGGCACCGTGGTGCTGGTCGGGGGCTGCCCGCGCGGCACCGAGGCGACGCTGCCGCCGGGGCCGATCCACTACGACGAGCTCGAGCTGCGCGGCTCCTTCCACCATGCGCCCGCCGAGGTCGACCGCGCGCTGAACGCTCTCGTCACCGGCGTGCTCGACTGGCAATCGCTGCTCGGCGAGACG
The DNA here is from genome assembly GCA_963810015.1 of uncultured Solirubrobacterales bacterium. Lineage (GTDB taxonomy): Bacteria > Actinomycetota > Thermoleophilia > Solirubrobacterales > Solirubrobacteraceae > Palsa-465. The sequence continues at coordinate 213,950 of CAWEMC010000012.1, read as the reverse complement.
ATCGCCCTCGAGCAGCTGCCCGAGGCGCTCGCCCGCAGCAGCGGCGGCCCGGCACGCAAGCTCGCGGTCGATCCCCGGCTCTGACCGCCTCTCACCCGCGCGTGCGCAGGTACTCGAGGTGCTCGACGATCCGGCGCGAATCGCAGATCGCCTCGCCGTCGATCACGAGCACGGGGACACGTCGCTGGTCCGTCAGCGCCTCGACCTCGGGGCGCCGGGAGCGACGCTGCGGGACCGGCACCTCGGTGAACGGAATCCCGTCGCGCTTCAGAGCGCGCGCGACCTTGCCGCAGGGACACAGCCAGTTCGTGGGCGTCGTGCACCGGTAGAGCGTCGCCATCTCACAGCACCGTCGGCTGAGGCTACCCGGCACCGATCGTTTAGGGTGCGGCCCGTGGCCGTCGCGATCGTCACCGACACCTGTCATTACATGCCCCGCGAGCTGCTCACGGAGCACGACATCCACGAGGTCAGCCTCTACATCCACTGGGGCTCGGAAGCGCAGCGCGAGAGCGAGATCACCGATTACGACCGCTACTACGAGTACCTCCGCACCGAGACCTTCCTCCCCACCACCTCGCAGCCCTCGATCGGTGACTTTCTCGCGGTCTACGAGCCGTTGCTCGACGACGGCAACGACATCATCTCGATCCACCTGGCCGGGGGAATGTCCGGTACCGTCGGCGCCGCCGAGCAGGCGCGTGAGCAGCTCGGCGCGAGAGCGGAGCGGGTTCACGTGTTCGACTCCGCGACCGCGTGCGGCGGCGAAGGGTTAGTGATCCTCGCCGCGGCCGCGGCCGTTCGCGACGGCGCCGACCTGCCCGCGGTGGTCGACCGCGTCGAGCGTGCCCGCGCCTCGCTGAAGATGTGGTTCGCGATCGACACGTTGGAGTACCTCCGCCGCGGGGGGCGGATCGCCGGCGCGCAGGCCTGGCTCGGATCGGCGCTGAAGATCAAGCCGATCCTTACGGTCGAATCGGAGATCACCCCCGTCGAGCGGGTGCGGACGTCACGACGCGCGTTCGAACGGATGGTCGATCTGCTGCGCTCGCGCCACGAGGATGGCGCCGATGGCTGGATGGTCCAGCACATCCAGGCGCCCGATCAGGCGAAGGAGCTGGCCGCCCGCGGCACCGAGATATTCGGGTGCGAGCCACGGGTGATCTCAGAGATCGGCCCGGTGATCGGCACGCACGTCGGCCCGGGCCTGCTGGGCGCCGGCGCGCTCCCAAGCTCGCTCTTATAGCGCTCCATACGTCTAGAAACTCCATCGAAGCTGCAAAACACGCCATTTTGCGGACTTGGCACCGATCATTTCCCGTGCAACCGCGGCGCGCGGATGCGTCGCAACGTCCCTGGTGGCTCTATGAGTCTGTTGACCGTTTTGTTGATTGGCCTGGCGGCATGGATTGCGATCCTCGTCGTCGTCCTGGCTATGTGCCGGGCGGCGGCCCACGGGGAGGGAAAGGCCGAGCACATGGACCCCGCGCGAGCGCCATCCGCGACGGACGCCCCGGCACCGGGCGCGATCCTGATCACGCACCACTAGAGCGTGACCAACCGCCGGTAGAGCCCGAGACTGGGCCCCGGGCCGAGGGCTGGCGCTAGCGCCGCCGGCGCCCGAACGTCAACGAGCCGAGCGCGGCCAGACCGCCGCCGAGCACGAATCCCGCCACGCCGGCGCCGATCATGACCTGCTTCTGGTGGCGCCGGAGCTGCGAGCGCCAGTCGGTCACCCGCACGACCTCGACTCGCAACCGCTCGAGCGAGCTACCGAGCTCGAGACGGTTCTGCTCGATCGAGGCGCGAATCTCCTCGGGCGTGCGTGACCCCGTCGCCATCAGACCTCCTGCTCGACCTGCTGGACGGTCTCCCGGATCTTCATCGCCTCGTCGATCGCCATCGTCGGCGTCGGCGCTCCGGCGCGGAGCATCCGCCGGGCGAACAGGAAGGCGCCGGCCGCGAAGATGAGCAGTATCACAAGCATGATCAGGAAGCCCAGCCAGAGGCTGTCTAGCAGCGAGTTCAGTCCCCAGGCGATCGTGAGCAGAAGGAACACGACCGCGAATACCCCGAACACCGCGCCGGCGGCCGCCGCTCCGGCACCGCGAGCGATGCTCGACAGCTTCTGGGTCATCTCGACCTTGGCGAGCTCGATCTCCTCGCGGACGAGCGCCGTCACTCGCTCCGAGACCTCGACGACGGTCGTGGCCAGGTTCTCAGGCTGTCCGTTCCTACCGGGCAAGGCGCCTCAGGAGCATCGCAAGGACAAAGCCGCCCGCGAACGCGGCGCCGATCGCGACCTCGGGTCGTTCGGACTCCATCGCGTCCGTGCCGTCAGTGGCGACCGAGTCGCGCACGGGCTCGGGCGGCGTGGCCCAGGAGCTCGCCGCCGTCGACGTAGGGGCCTCCGACGCAGTCTCGGCCGGCGTCACGACATCCGACGCAGTCTCCGCCGGCGTCACGACATCGGACGCAGTCTCCGCCGGCGTCACGACATCGGGCGCCGCCGGCTGGGGAGTTTCGGGCTGCTCGGTCACTCGGGCGGGTCTTCGCCGAACATGCGTCGCCACACGAGGCTGGCGACCCGCGTTGAGGCAATGCTCGCGAGAGCACCCAAGCCGGCGAGCAGGCCCGACCAGATCAACCGCTTGACCAGGGGGCTTTCGGTCATCGATGCGAGATTCAATCAGACTCCGTTCGGGCTAGGACGGTCGCGTCGGAACGCCCGTAACTCCTTCTACCCCTCCAGGCCGCGACAAATCGTCTCGACGATCAACGTCTTTGCCCGCTCGAGCTGGTCATCGCTGACCGGTTCGACCTCGAAGATCCAACCGGTCAACACCTGCTCGACGCAGCCGTAGAACGCCTGCGCGGCGAACTCGGGCGTGATCTCGGCCCGGAACTGACCGTCGGCCTGGGCACGGGCGACGATTCCGGCGATCAGCGCGTAGGCGTCGCGGATCTTGTCCAGATGGGTGAGCCCGAACGTGTTGGCGGCGCGCGTGACCTCGACGATGATCACCTTCATCAGATCGGGGTCATGGCGGTAGGACTCGATGATGAACGCGGCGATCGCGCGCAGCTTCTCCCGGGGGGCCGGGTGGGACGCGTCTGCTTCGGCGATCGCGGCGAGCATCACGTCCCAGCGCTCCAGGAACAGCGTGTCGAGGATCTCTTCCTTGGAGGAGAAGTAGTGGTAGACGAGCCCGTAGGCCACCTGCGCCTCGTCGGCGATGTCGGACACGCGACAGGTGTGGAATCCCTGACGAGCGAATACGCGGACGGCGGCGTCGAGGATCACCCGACGCTTGTCGACGGTCGTGCTCGATGGCGAGGCGATCAGATCTCCCACGCGTAGGCCTCGGGGCGGCGGTTCGCGAGCGACGGCAGCCGGCGGCGGACGTCGCGCATCGCCTCGAAGTCGAGATCGGCGACGATCGCCGTCTCGTAATCGGGCGCGCCGACCAGAATGAGCCCCCACGGGTCGACGATCATCGATCGGCCGCCGGCCCGGTGACCCGCACCGTCCCGCCCGATCTGGTTCGGCGCCACGACGAAGCACTGGTTCTCGATCGCGCGCGCTCGCAGCAGCACTTCCCAGTGATCCCGGGTCGTGGCGAGCGTGAAAGCGGCGGGGACGACCGTCACCTCCGCCCCGCGCACGGCGAGGATCCTGTAGAGCTCCGGAAACCGGAGGTCGTAACAGATGCTCATCCCCAGGGCCGCGCCGTCGGCCAGCCTCGAGATCACGGGCTCATCGCCGGGCTCCTCGTAGGCGGACTCGGCGTAGACGACGCCGTCCACCTCGACGTCGAACATGTGGATCTTGCGGTAGACGCTGCGCACCTCGCCGTCCGGACCGACGTGGACGCTCGTGTTCGCCGCCTTCTCGTGTCCCGCGACGCGCTCGACGATCGAGCCGGCGACAAGGTCGATGCCGAGTTCCCGTGCCGTCGCGCGCGCCCAGCTGATGCAGGGGCCATCCAGCGGTTCGGCTCCGGCGAGCATCTGCTCCTCGCTGCCCAGTACGCTCCACTTCTCCGGCAAGACGACGAGCTGGGCTCCGAGCCCAGCCGCCTCCCGAACGAGCCGATCGGCGGTCTCGAGGTTGCGATCTGTGTCCTGGGTCGCGTTGAGCTGGACGGCGCCGGCGCGCAAGTGGCCTCGCTTCATCACGGGAGCATTCCGATTGACCGGTCAGTCAACCTACCTGTGAAGGATACCCCGCAAACCCTCCTTCCCTATCGCGGTTCGTTCGGCGCGCCCCGCCCGCCCGGCCTCTCGCGGCTCGCGCTCCCGCCGGCGCCGATGCCGCCGCGCCAGGGCGGCCGGCCGTTGAAGGCTTGGCGGTACGTCGGGATATTCGGCTCCGAGCTGATGGCGTGCGTCGCCGCGGTCAGGATCGGCCCCGCGCGCCAGGCCTTCTGGGCCGTGTGGGACCGCACCAGCGGCCACCTCCACGAGCGCACGGCGATCGGGCGTGGCAGGGTCAGGCTCGACCCGGGGCGCGTGCGCGTGATGGAGCGCGACGTCCAGCTTGATCTGACGCTCGAGGAGGAGGCGGGGGTCGAGACCGTCTGCCCTTCCGGCGAGAGCTACGGGTGGACGCGCAAGCAGGGGGGCATCCGGGCGCGCGGCCGGATCGCGTTTGCCGGCGAGCCGCGGCTGGTCGACGAGCGCGCGATCATCGACGACACCGCCGCCTACTACGAGCGCCACACCCAGTGGCGGTGGTGCGCCGGAGTCGGGGTGACCCGCGACGGTCGCGCGGCCGCCTGGAACCTGGTCGCGGGGGTCAACGACCCGCCTGTCAACAGCGAGCGGACGGTTTGGCTCGACGGTGAGCCCAGCGAAGCCGGTCCGGCGACGTTCTCAGACGATCTCGCCGCGGTCGACGGGCTCCGGTTCCACGCCGAGGCGGTCCGCGAGCGCAGCGACAACCTCTTAGTCGTCCGGAGCCGCTACCGGCAGCCGTTCGGCACCTTCTCCGGCGAGCTCCCGGGCGGGGTGGAGCTCGCCGAGGGCTACGGCGTCATGGAAGCTCACGACGCGTGGTGGTGAGCGCGGCGGAGCGCCGCGAGCAGCAGCTTCGAGTGCATCGCGCCGATCAGCTCGCGGAGCGGCTCGGCGCCCGACGCGATGATCTCCACCGCGCGGTCGACCTCGACCTTGCCCGCGAGCCGGTGCAGCAGTACGCGAATCTCGTCCTCGACGAGCGGGGCCAGGGCCTCGCGGTAGCGCAGCGTGTCGTAGACGGTGAACCCGATCGCCTCCTCGTAGCCGCCGGCCCGGAACCTCGAGATCGCCTCGATGATCGCCACGTCGTCGGCGTCGTAGCCGCGAGCGCTCGGCGTCAGCACATCGATCTCCTCCAGGCGGTCGAGCACGTTGCGGGGGACGTCGTAGGTCTCGCGGACCTTCGCCCGCGAGGTCCGGCCGGTCTCGCGCGCCGCGATCGCCCGCTCGAGGATCCGGTCCTCGAGCTCGATCAGCCGGGCGGCGCGATCGGGGTCCTCGGCGATCACTTCGCGGATCACCCGCAGCGGCATGTAGCGCTCCTCCTGGAGCCGCTTGATCAGCTGGATCCGCTCGACGAACTCCGGCGGGTAGTACGCCATGTTCCGGCTCGTCCGAACGACCTCGTCCTCGGTGCCGAGCAGCCCCTCGCGGAGGTAGTGCTTGATCGTCCCGGCGCTCACGCCCGAGCGCTCAGCGAGCTCGGACATCTTGAGCAACCCGCTCGCGCCAGGCCCACGCTCGCCGTCCAGGCTCGCCCGTAAGGGGGCCGCGCGAGTCATCCGGCTACTCATGACCGCATGAACGAGCCCAACACGTCGCCGGCCGGTCCCGCCACGGCGCCGGACTCGTGCAGCGCCGCGATCTCCGCCGCCGTGAAGCCCGCCTCCGCGAGGATCCCATCGGTGTGCTCCCCGAGCCCCGGCCCCGGCGCGCGTGCCGGGTCGGCGGGCGTCCGGCTCAGCTTGACCGGCGCCCCGAGCAGCTTCACGGGACGGTCGGCGCCGGGCTGCTCGAGCTCGACCACCATCTCCCGGGCGGCGACCAGCTCCGAGCCGAGCGCCTCGTCGAGGTCGAGGACCGGCTCCAGGCAGCAGTCGTGCTCGGAGGCGAACTGGCGCCACTGCTCGCGGGTCCGGCTCGCGAAGATCTCGGAGACGGCAACGTGCGCCGGGGATCCCGGCGCGTCGAAGGCGTGCTGCACGAGGTCCTCACGGCCCACGCCGTGACACCAGGCCTGCCAGAACTTCGGCTCGAGCGCCCCGAGCGTCACGTATCCGTCGGCGCAGCGGTAAGGCCGGTAACACGTCAGCGCGCCGGCGAGTTGCACCTCGCCACGGCGTACGGCCTGGCCGGCCGCGAACGCGTCCGCCGCTACCAGCGCCAGCCACGAGAGCGAGCCGTCGAACATCGAGCAGTCCACGAACTGCCCCGCGCCGGAGCGCTCGCGCTCGCGCAGGGCGACCATGATGCCGATCACGGCCATCTGCGCGCCCCCGCCGATGTCGGCGATCTGCCCCGCGGACTGAACCGGTGGGCCGTCCGCCTCGCCGGTCAGCCCCAGCAATCCGTTCAGGCCCAGGTAGTTCATGTCGTGCCCGGAGCGATCGCGGTTCGGGCCGTCCTGGCCGTAGCCGGTGATCGCGCAGTAGACGAGGCGCGGGTTCTCGGCGCTCAGGCGCTCGTAGCCCACCCCAAGACGGTCGAGTACGCCGGGGCGGAAGGATTCGAGGAGGACATCGGCGTCGCGCGCGAGCCGGAGCAGCACCCCCTTGCCCGCCTCCCTCTTGAGGTCGATCCGGATAGAGCGCTTCCCCCGGTTAAGCGCGAGGAACAGCGCGCCGCGCGTGGTCTGCTCGGCTCCGTCGTAGTACGGCGGCGACCACCGGACGTAGTCGCCCATCCCCGTGTCCTCGACCTTGATGACGTCAGCGCCGAAGTCGGCGAGCATCAGGGAGCAGAAGCCGCCGGGGAGCAGACGGCTCAGATCGAGGACGCGGAGGCCTTCGAGCGGCAGGCTCACGCTGCCTGGACCTCCTTGATCCCGAGCAGCGCGCGCGCCTCCTCGACCGTCGCGGGCCGGCGGCCGGCGTCCTGCACCATCTGGCGCGCCTTCGCGATCAGGTCTCCGTTCGACCGCGCCATCGTCCCATCGGGGAGATAGAAGTTGTCCTCCAGTCCGACGCGGACCGAGCCCCCCAGCGTCAGGGCCGCCGCGACCATCGTCCACTGCTCGCGCCCGATCCCGATCACGCCCCAGTGATGTGTTCCGTCGGGCAGGTTGTCGGCCATCGCCGCGAGGTTCCGGGCCGTCGCCGGGACGCCACCGACCACCCCCATCACGAAGTCGGCGTGCAGCGGCGCCTCGAGCAGCCCCATGTCGACCAACGGCTCCAGCGAGGCCACGTGGCCGATGTCGAAGCACTCGTGCTCGGGCTTGATCTCCAGCCGGCGCATCGCCTCGAGCAGCTCGATGATCTCGTCGAACGGGTTGGCGAACACGAACTTGAACACGAAGTCCTTGCGCTTGCGCGAGTACTTGGCGTAGTTCATCGAGCCCATGTTCAGAGCGGCGACGTCGGGGTGACAGGCCTCGAGGTAGGCGATCCGCTTGGCGACGGGGACACCGACGGTGCCGGTCGAGAAGTTGATGATCACCGCATCGCCGACCTCGTCGCGGATCGCGTCGCGGATCGCGCGGAAGTCCTCGATCTCGTAACTCGGGGTGCCGTCCGGGGTGCGGGCGTGGATGTGGATGTGCACGCCGCCCTCGTCGGCGATCCGGCGCGCCTCGGCCCCGTACTCGCGTGGCGTGTAGGGGATCGCCGGACACTGCTCGCGGTTGGCGATCGCGCCCGAGATCGCGCACGTGATGATCGCCGGGTCGGAAAGGCTCACACCGGCACCACGCCACTGCGCTTGAACGGCCGCTCGACCTTCTTCCCGGCCGCCAGCTCGAGCCCCCGGCAGATCGTCGCGCGCGTCTCACGCGGGTCGATCACGTCGTCGATCATGTCGTTGCCCGCGGCCACGTAGACGTCGATGATCTTGCGGAACTCGTCGATCAGCTCCTGGCGCTTCGCCGCCGGATCCTCGGCCTCCTGCACCTGCTTGCGGAAGATGATCTCGACCGCCCCCTCGGCGCCCATCACGCTGATCTCGGCGCTCGGCCACGCCACGATCACGTCGGGCTCGTACGCGCGGCCGCACATCACGTAGTAGCCGGCCCCGTAGGCCTTACGAAGCACGACGGTGATCTTCGGCACGGTCGCGTTCGCGGTCGCGTACAGCATCTTCGCGCCGTGGCGGATGATCCCGGCCTCCTCGACCTTGGTCCCGACCATGAACCCCGGGACGTCCATCAGGAACACCAGCGGGATCCCGTAGGCGTTGCACAGGTTGATGAACCGCGCGGCCTTGTCGGCGGAGTCGTTGTCGAGGATCCCGCCGAGCTGGCGCGGCTGGTTGGCGACGATCCCCGCCGGCCGGCCGCCGAACCGCGCCAGGCAGGTGATGATCGTCTTGGCCCACTGCGGCTTCAGGTCGAAGTAGACGCCGTCGTCGACGATCCGGCGGATCACCTCGTACATGTCGTACGGCTTGCGATTGGACTCCGGGAGGACGTCGAGCAGCTCGTCGTCGCCGCGGTCGATTGGATCCTCGGTCGCCACGATCGGTGGCGGCTCGTCGCAGTTCTGCGGGAAGTAGCTCAGGTACTGCTTGATCCGCTCGATGCACTCCTCGTCATCGCCGACCTCGAGGTCGCCGACCCCCGACTTGCGGCAGTGCACACGCGACCCGCCGAGCTCCTCCTGGGTCACGTCCTCGCCGACCGCCGCCCGCACGAGGTGCGGTCCCGCCAGCGCCATCGACCCGCGCCCCCGCACCATCGGAACGAAGTCGGCGAGCCCCGGGATGTACGCCGTCCCGGCTGCGCACGGCCCCATCAGCGCCGCGATCTGGGGGATCACGCCGGAGTTGATCACCTCCTCGCGGAACAGGTGGCCGCTCCCGCCGAACAGCGACCCGACCGCCTCCTGGATCCGCGCGCCCGCGGAGTCGAGCAGCCAGATCATCGGGATCCGCTTGGTCAATGCCAGCTCGCGCAGCCTGGTGACCTTCAGCTCGCCGGTCATCCCCATCGAGCCGGCCATCACCGTGAAGTCGTAGGCGGCGACCGCGACGAGCCGTCCGTCCACCTTGCCATAGCCGGTGATCACCCCGTCCGCCGGCGCCTCGCGGCCCTCCATCGCCCTCTGCGAGAAGTGCGGTCGGCCGTGGATCCCCAGCTCGACGAACGTGCCGTCGTCGATCAGCAGCGCGATGCGCTCACGGGCCGTCAGCGCGCCCTTGGCGTGCTGGGCCTCGATCTTCTCCGCGCCACCGCCGAGCTTGATCCGCTCCCGCCGCTCGCGCAGGTCCTCGGCGAGGGGGCGGAGCAGGCTGGAGGTTGGGGCGTCGGTGGCGGTCATGTGGACAGTAGGACGTGCTACTTCCTACTTTGCCAGGTGGCGACCTGGCGCGTCAAGGCGTGTGCACTCTCGGCGCTCGTGACGGGCGGTCGGCTCGGCTTAAAGGCAGCAGGGAAGGGTGCCGATGGAGGCTGATCGCGGGCGCGGCCGACTTGCGGGGCCGGATGGCGGGTTCTGAGGCCAAAGGGGGCGTTTTCATGGTGCATGACACGCCAATCCCGGCACCGGAGGCGAAGCCTGTCGACTTACGCACACTCATCGTGCACAGCTCGACAGGCCTCGGGTCTGAGGGCGGCTTTGCCGTGCTATGCACCATCGGCAGGACAACACCGCCCAATCGGAGCGACCAGAGCGCAGATCGGAGCGAGACAGCAAACCGTCCCCTCCCTCCCTGTGGCCTTTCCACTGAGCATCCTGCCACCCCGGGCCCCGCCGGCTCACCCGCGCCACCGCGTCCCTCCGCCCGCCCGCCAACGCCTACCGCCCCCGCCACTCCGGCTCGCGCTTCTCGAAGAACGCCTTGACCCCCTCCTGGATGTCCTCGGTCGAGAACGCGATCGTCAGCTGCGAGCGCAGGAAGTCCAACGCGTCGGCGAGCGCCATGTCCTGCTGGCGGAACATCGCATCCTTGCCGAGCCGCATCATCACCGGCGACTTGGCCGCGAGCTTCCGGGCCCACTCGCGCACGACGGCGTCGAACTCGTCGGCCGGGACGACCCGGTTGACGATCCCGATCCGCGCCGCCTCCTCGGCCGAGATCTGCTCGCCGAGCAGCAGCAGCTCGTTCGCCGCCTTGCGCGGGACGTTTCGATAGATCAGCGCCATGATCATGAACGGGAACACGCCCACGTTGATCTCGGGCGTCCCGAACCGCGCGCCCTCGCGGGCGATGATCAGGTCGCACGCCAGGGCGATCCCCAGGGCGCCGGCGAGCACGTGGCCGTTGGCGGCGCAAATCGAGGGCTTGCCGAGCTCGCCGAGGAGCCGGAACAGGCGCGGGAACTTCTCGGTGCCGAAGTGCTTGTGCACGACCGGCACGTCGGCCGCGAAGCCGCCGAGGTTGGCGCCGGCGGAGAACACCCGGTCGTGGGTCGAGGTCAGGACCACGCATCGAACGTCCGGATCGTCGCGGGCGGCCTCGAGCGCCGCGATCAGCTCGTCCAGCAGCTGGTCAGAGAGCGCGTTCCGCGTGTCCGGCTCGTCGAGCGCAATCGTCGCTACGCCGGCGTCGTCGACCTCATAGCGAAGGGTCTCGTAGGACATGGCGGCATCCTCGCACATACAAGTAGAAAGTAGGAAGTTCTACTGTTTACTTTGCCCGCCACGGTCGGTACGGTCCCGGACATGACAACCGAAGACGTACTCAAACCCGATTTCGCCACCAGCCGCAAGCACTTCATCTTCACCGACGAGCACGAGCAGCTCCGCGAATCGATCCGCCGGTTCGTGATCAAGGAGCTCCAGCCGCACGCCGAGGAGTGGGAGGAGACGACGTTCCCGGACTGGGTGTTCGAGCGGATGGGCGAGCTCGGGTTCCTTGGGCTCGACAAGCCCGAGGAGTACGGCGGCCAGGGCGGCGACTACTACACGAGCCTGGTGCTCGCGGAGGAGATCGCGCATGCGCACTCCGGCGGCCTGGCGATGGGGCTCGCGGTGCAGACCGACATGGCGATGCCGCCGATCCTCGCGTTCGGCACCGACGAGCAGAAGCGGGAGTGGGCCGCGCCGGCGATCGCCGGGACGAAGATCCTGTGCATCGGGATCACCGAGCCGGACGCCGGCTCGGACGTGGCCGGGATCAAGACGCGCGCGGTCAAGGACGGCGACGAGTACGTGATCAACGGCTCGAAGACGTTCATCACCAACGGCCACCGCGCCCACGCGATCGTGCTGGTCACTAAGACCGACCCGGACGCGGGCTACGACGGCTTCACCTTGTTCATCGTGCCGATGGACCTTCCCGGCGTGATCCGCGAGAAGCGGCTGCAGAAGCTCGGCATGCACGCCTCCGACACGGCGCTGCTCGCCTTCCAGGACGTCCGCGTCCCCGAGTCCGCGGTCCTCGGCACCCCCGGCAAGGGCTTCTACCACATCATGTGGGAGCTCCAGGGGGAGCGGCTGATCGGCGCCGCCGGCGCGGTCGCCGGAGCGCAGCACGTCTTCGATCGCACGCTCGAGTACGCCAAGGAGCGCACGGCGTTTGGCCGCTCGATCGGCCACTTCCAGGTGATTCGCCACAAATTCGCGGAGATGGCGACAAAGATCGAGACCGCGCGGCAGATGGTCTACACGACCGCGTGGCGGTTCCAGAACGGCGAGTACCCGGTGCGCGAGATCACGATGGCGAAGCTGTACTCGGCGCGGATCGCGGTCGAGGTCGCCGACGAGTGCATCCAGATCCACGGCGGCAACGGCTACATGAAGGAGTACGGGATCGAGCGGTCGTGGCGGGACCTCCGCCTGAACCGCATCGGGGCCGGCACGGACGAGATCATGCTTGACGTGATCGGCCGCTCGTACGGGCTCTAACGATGTCCCGGTCGGTGCATGCACCGACCGGCCCGGCCGCGCATGCGCGGCCGGGGGCCGGGGCGCATGCGCCCCGGCCTATCCCTCCCTTCACGGAGGAGCACGAGGAGTTCCGTAGGGCCGTGCGCCAGTTCGTCGAGACCGAGCTCCGGCCTCACGCGCAGGAGTGGGAGGACGCCAGGTGGTTTCCGAACGACGTGTTCGCGCGCCTCGCGGAGCTCGGCTACATCGGACTGAAGTTTCCTGAGGAATACGGGGGCGCCGACGATCCCGTTGCCGACGCCGTGTTCGCCGAGGAGCTCGCGCGATGCGGGTCCGGGGGCCTGTCCGCCGGAATCGGCGCGCACGCCGGGATCGCGCTGCCGCCGATCTGGCGGTTCGGCACCGAGGAGCAGAAGCGGCGCTTCCTCGTCCCGGGGATCCGCGGGGAGAAGATTGCGGCGCTCGCCATCACCGAGCCCGACGCCGGCTCCGACGTGGCCTCGATCCGCACTCGGGCCGTCAGGCAGGACGGCGGCTACCTGGTCAACGGATCGAAGACCTTCATCACCGGCGGGGTCCGCGCCGACATCCTCGTCACGGCCGTCAAGACCACCGAGGCCGGCGGCCACCACGGGATCTCGTTCCTGATCATCGAGCGAGGGCCGGGCGTCGAGTCCAGCGCACTCGAGAAGCTCGGCTGGCACGCGTCGGACACGGCGTTGATCGCCTTCGACGACGTATTCGTCCCCGAGGAGAACCTGCTCGGCGAAGAGAACGGCGGCTTCTATCTGATCATGGCCAACTTCCAGTGGGAGCGGCTGCTGATGGCGCTTGGCGCCGTCGGCGGGATGCAGGTGGCCTTCGAGCAGACGCTCGAGTTCGCCCGCGAGCGCTCGATGGGTCAGGCGGTGAGGCATCAGCTGGCCGAGATCGCGGTGGTGATCGAGGCCGGGCGCGATGTGACCTACGCCGCCCTGCGCCGCTACGTGAACGGCGAGGACGCGGTGCGCGAGGTAACGGTCGCCAAGCTCGCGACGCAGCGTGCCGCGTTCGACGCGATCGACGCCTGCCTGCAGATTCAGGGCGCCGACTCGCCGCTCGAGCGCGCGGCTCGGGACGCCCGGCTCGGGCCGATCGGAGGCGGAACCGACGAGATCATGAAGGAGATCCTCGGTCGCTCGCTCGGTCTGTGAGGGATGTCGCGTGAGCGACGGGACGTCGGTGGGTAGCATCAAAGCCGTGGGGAGAAAACTCGGGTCCGCTGCGGCGGCGGCCGCCGTCGTGATCGGGATCGCGGTCAGTGGCTGCGGATCCTCGAGCCATACGATCGCGTCGTCCGGCCCGGTGGCGCTGGCGGCGGACACGACCGCCCAGGTGCCGGGCTACAAGCTCGCCGGGGTCGTGTCGGTGAGCACGCCGGCGGGACCGGCGACCACGTCGATGAGCGGCGCAGTCGACCGGGCCAACCGGACCGGCGAGCTGACGAGCACCGAGACGGTCGCAGGCCAGCGTCTCAATTTCACGGAGGTGTTCTCGGCCCTGACCTTCTACCTCAGGGCCGCCGGGATCCCGCAGATGAAGAAGCTCACCGGCGGCAAGCCATGGCTGAAGTTCGACATGAGCCGGATGCTCGGCGCGATGGGTCTCGGCTCGCTGCCCACCGGCACCGATCCGAGCCAGTTCGTCGACTACCTGCGAGCCGTCAGCTCGTCGACCACGCGCGTCGGCAGCGCGGTCGTCCGGGGCGTCGACACGACGCAATACCACGCGGTGATCGACCTCGCGCGGTACCCCGACCTGGTGCCTCAATCCCAGCGCGCAGCCGCCGCGCGGGGCATCTCCACGCTCGAGGATGCGGTGGGCGGGCACTCACTGCCGATCGACGTCTGGATCGGACATGACCACTTGGTGCGCCGGATCAGCGTCGACTTCGCCGAGTGCGTCGCAAACCAGCGGTTGCGGGTGGGGATGACGATGGACCTCTACGACTACGGTCCGCAGAAGCCGACGAGCATCCCGAGCGCGGATCAGGCCTACGACATCACGCCCCTGCTCAGCTCGACCCTCGGCAACATCAAGTTCGGCTGCACGGCATCGTCATGACAGCCGAGCCGTCCGGCTAGACACTGGTGCCACGATTGCGCGATGGACTCGGCCCGCGGACAGCTACTGATCGCCGGCCCGACGCTGCTTGACCCGAACTTCTGGCGGACGGTCGTGCTGATCGTCGAGCACACCGAGGAGGGCGCGCTCGGGCTCGTGCTCAACCGGCCGTCAGAGACGACGGTCGGCGACGCCGTGCCCCAGCTCGCCGAGCTCGTCGACCTCGACGACCGGCTCTACATCGGCGGCCCAGTTCAACCGTCGGCGGTGATCGTGCTCGCCGAGTTCGAGGACCCGAGCGACGCGGCACTGCTCGCGTTCGACGAGGTGGGCGTCCTGGGGACCGCCACGTCCCCGGATGAGATGGCCTCCGGCGTGAAGAACGGGCGCCCGTTCGTGGGCCACGCCGGGTGGGGGCCCGGACAGCTCGACGCCGAGATCGAGCGAGGCGACTGGATCATGGAATCCGCGCGGCTCCAGGACCCGTTCACGGCCGAGCCGCACGAACTGTGGTCGACGGTGCTGACGCGCAAGGGAGGCAGCTACGCGCTGGTCGCGCGGATGCCCCCGGACCCGTCGGTGAATTGATGTCCCACGGGCACGCTCACGACGCGAGCTCGACCCACACCGGCAGCCACTCGATCTCCAGGGACGCCGACCGCCAGGCCCTGAAATGGTCGCTGGCGCTGATCGCCCTGTTCATGGCCGGCGAGATCGTCGCCGCGATCCTCGCGTCCTCGCTGGCGCTCCTCTCGGACGCCGCTCACATGCTGACCGACGCGATCGCGCTGGCGCTGGCGCTTACCGCCGCACGCCTCGCGACCCGCCCGGCGCACGGCGCGATGACGTACGGGCTCGGTCGAGCCGAGATCCTCAGCGCCCAGGCCAACGGGGTCACGCTGCTCATTCTCTCGGCGCTGATCATCTACGGCGCGATCGTCCGCCTGGTCTCGCCCCCGGCGGTCAAGGGCGGCGTCGTGCTGATCGTCGCGCTCGTCGGCATCGCGGTCAATCTGCTCGTGGCCCGAATCCTCACTCCGCGGGATGCGGCCGAGCGGAGCCTCAACGTCGAGGGCTCATACCGCCACATCCTCACAGACCTGTTCGGATTCATCGCGACGGCCGTGGCCGCGATCGTCATCATCGCCACGGGGTTCTCGCGGGCAGACCCGATCGCGTCGCTGCTGATCGCCGCCGTGATGCTGTACGCCGCCTACGGGCTGCTCAAGGAATCGGGCAGGGTGTTCATGGAGGCTGCCCCGGCTGGGCTCGACCCCGACGAGATCGGGAACGTGCTGGCCGCGCAGCCGGGAGTCGTCGAGGTCCACGATCTCCACGTGTGGGAGGTCACCTCCGGGTTCCCGGCGCTGTCGGCCCACGTCGTCGTCCGCGCCGGCGATGACTGCCACGACCGCCGGCGGCAGTTGCAGCGGCTGCTCGAGGATCGCTTCGGCGTCCGCCACACCACCCTCCAGGTCGACCACGAGGCGGCCGCTCAACCGCCACTGCAGATCGAGGTGGCCCAGCACGAGCCGGGGTAGACTTGCCGCGATGACGGTGGTTTTGGACGGATGAGGGTCGTCAAGCCCGGCACCGATCGGGACGTCCCGCGTGGCGTCGTCGGGGGCGCCGAGATCTCGCAGACGACCGCCGGGGCGCAGAACATCTACATGGGTGTCTTCCGGGTGCCGCCGGGAGCGCAGTCACGGCCGCATTACCACGAGGGGTGCGAGAGCGCCGTGTACATGCTCTCCGGGCGGCTACGGGTCAAGTGGGGAGACCACCTGGAGCAGGAGCTGACGCTCGAGCACGGCGATCTCGTGTACGTGCCGCCTCGTGAGACCCACGTCCTCGAGAACGTGTCGGACACCGAGCCCGCCGAATACGTCGTCGCGCGTGACTCGCCCCACGAGGACGCGGTCGTCGTCCCGTGGGCCGAGGAGTCGATCTAGCGGATCTCGAAACTGCCGTCCTCGAGCACGACCAGGCCGCCGTGCTCGAGCCAGTCGGCCGCTCGCTCGGGCCCGCTGAGGGCCGCCGCCTTGCTGAGGATCTCGGCCTCGGTCGCGGTCGGCGCGAGCGCGGTCGCCTGAACGACGCCTGTGAACGCCGGCTCGCCGGTGGCGGGATCGAGCAGGTGGTGGGCGGGGCGCCCGTCGGGCCGGGTCCAGCTTCGCTTGCCGATACCGCTGGTGGCGACGGCGCCGGCGGCGAGCTCGAACGTGTGCAGGGTCGAGTCGTCGAACGGACTCGCGACGTGCACGCGCCGGGGCGTCCGGGCGCTGCCTCCCAGGCGCATGTCGCCGGCGCAATCGACGACGAACGCGTGGTGGGCGGCGAGCATCGAGGCGAGCTCGTCGGCGAACACGCCTTTGGCGATTCCGCCGGGGTCGAGCCTGACGCCCGCCGGCCGGGTCACCCAGCCCGCCCGAGCGTCGACCGCGATCCGGCGCCATGGCGCGCCCGGCCGAGGCCCCGCCGGCGACCGTGGTGGCGCCAGCGAAAGCAGCCGCTCGAGCCCGATCCCGGACCCTTCGAAGTGGGTCTCATATCCGACGTCCTCGAGCTCCCCGATGAGCGTCGGGTCGACGAGTCCGGCCGTCCGCTCGGCGCCGTCGAGCGCGCCGGCGACGATCCGTCGCATCATCGGGCTGACCGGCACGGTCTCGCGCGGATCGGAATTGAGGCGGCACAGCTCGCTGTCGGCGTTGAAGCGCGAGAAGCGGCCGTGCCATTCGAGTATCCGGCCTTTGGCCGGGCCTGTCGCGCCGGCGTGGCCCGAGACGATCACCGTGCACTCCGAGCCGAAGCACGAGAACGTCTCGCGTTGCTCGGCCAAGGTCGCCGTGGCGCTCACGATTGCCTCGTGGTCACGCTGCTGGTCGTGCCTGCTCCGCTCCCGTTGCTGGAGCTGTCCGATCCGCTCGACGTCGTGGTCGGGGTCGACGAGCTCGAGCCCGTCGTGCTCCCGGCCGTCGTAGCCGCGGTCGAGGTCGTGGTCTGCGCCGAGCTCGTGGCCACAGTCGCGGTCTTGCGCGACGCGAGCGCGGGGTCATGACCAGTGACGAGCTCGACCGCGATCAACACCCATGTCGTCAGAAACAGCGCGACCGCGCCGGTGGCGACGCGACGCCTGATCATGCGCGTTCGAATCGCGCGGGCCTGCCTGATAGATCCGCCGTCCCGACGCCCGGGCGCCGGGGGCGGTGATGAGGTGGGTGTCATCGTCGTTCCTCCAGTTGCGCACTGCTCACTTGTGGCGGTAGGTTCACGACCGCCCGTCGCAAACGTGTGTGGGATCGATAAGAAACCCGTATGAGATCCCTCACAGGGGCGAGTCAGAAGAGTTACCCCCCGTGCGTTGATCGTTTGGGGTGATCGGCCCCGGGAAATGAAGAGGAGACCCCTGTTTAAATGCAATTAGCGTGGCTCGACGAGATCCTGGACACGGTCCGAGAATTCGGGGCAGCAAGCCTCGGCCTCGTGGCGTGGGAGCTATCGCTGCCTGAAGAGGAGCTCGCGCGCGCGTGGGCGTACGCGATCCGGACCGGGCTGCTCAGGCCCGTAGGCGCCGGCATGCACGCCTCCGCGCACGAGGACGCCGAGATGAACTACACGCTCGCTACCGAGGATCGGGGAGCGACACGATCCCCAGATCCAGACGGCAGCCGCTGAAGTAGCTGCCGGCCGGCGAGGCGAGAAAGCCGACGAGCTCGGCCAGCTGCGCATCGCTGCACCGCTCACCGGGCATCACCGCCGTGACGGTCAGGCCGTACCTCGCCCACTCGACCGACAGCGTCCGGGCGAGGTTCTCGAACGCGCTCCGGGCGGCCTCGACGTGATCACCGGCCCCCGCCGCCGGCGCGAGGAAGATGATCTTGGCGCCCCCCTCCGCGCGGATGAAGGCGCCGTTGGCGAGCGCGCGGGTCGACTCCCACGCACGCTCGAGCGTCATCCGCAACGCTTCGGCGCCCCCGCCCCCGAACGCACGGCGCGCATCGAAGATGAGGGCGTGAACCGGCGCCCGGGCCCGGGCCCAGTCCTCCGCCTGTTTCTCGTCGAGGCCGGACTCGAACTCCTCCACCATGGCCCCGGCGCTCATCAGGGCGTCGCGTATCGGGGCGGCCACCCCGCCGGCCAGGACAATCGCGGTTCCCGCCAGCAGATCCGAGCGCAGAACGGTCATCGGGCCGACACCGTATTAGAGCCTCTCTAGAGCCGTGGCCCCGCAGGCTTTAGGATCGGGTGCGGTTAGGACGAGGAAGGAGAGAACGCAATGCTGTCCTACGCCCACGGGGCTTGCCCGGATCCGCTGCTCGGGGAGACGATCGCGCAGAACCTGGAGCGGACCGCCGAACGCGTTCCCGACGCCGACGCGCTGATCTCCTGTCACCAGCGCGTGCGCTACACCTACGGCCAGTTCAACGAGGCCGTCGACCGAATCGCTGGAGCCATGATCGCGGCGGGCCTGCACCAGGGTGACCGGGTCGGCGTCTGGAGCCCCAATCGCGCGGAGTGGGTGCTGATGCAGTACGCGACCGCCAAGCTCGGCGTGATCCTCGTCAACATCAACCCCGCGTACCGGGTCCACGAGCTCGAGTACGCGCTCGGTCAGTCCGGCTGCCGCTGGATCGTCGCGGCCCAGGCGCTGAAGGGCGGGGACTTCGTGGAGATGGTCCGCGACGTCCGGGCCCGCGTTCCGTCGCTCGAGCGCGCGATCTTCTTCGACACCGACGAATGGAGCTCGCTCGCCGACGGCCCCGCCGACGCCGACGAGCTCAGGCACCGGATGGCGTTGCTCGACTTCGACGACCCGATCAACATCCAGTACACCAGCGGCACGACCGGGTTCCCGAAGGGCGCCACCCTCACCCACCACAACATCCTCAACAACGGCTACTTCACGGGCGAGCTGCTCGGCTACAGCGAGCACGACAGGGTCTGCATCCCCGTGCCGCTGTACCACTGCTTCGGGATGGTGCTCGGCAACCTCGCCGCGACCTCGCACGGGACCTGCATCGTCTATCCGGCGGAGGTGTTCGAGCCCGAGGCGACGCTACGGGCCTGCGCAGAGGAGCGCTGTACGAGCCTGTACGGCGTGCCGACGATGTTCATCGCAGAGCTCGGCCACGAACGGTTCGGCGACTACGAGCTCGACTCGCTACGGACAGGGATCATGGCGGGCTCGCCGTGCCCGATCGAGGTGATGAAGCGCGTCTCCTCCGACATGGGGATCGAGGAGATGGGGATCGCGTTCGGGATGACGGAGACCTCGCCCGTGACCACGCAGGTGCGCCGCGACGACACGCTCGAGAATCGCTGCGCCACCGTCGGGCAGGTCATGCCCCACGCCGAGATCAAGATCGTCGACCCCGCCACCGGACGGACGCTACGCCGTGGCGAGCCGGGGGAGTTCTGCGCCCGCGGGTACGTGGTGATGCGCGGTTACTGGAACGACCCGGAGCGGACCGCCGAGGTGATCGACGAACGGCGGTGGATGCACACCGGCGATCTGGCGACGATGGACGCTGAGGGATACGTGCGGATCGTCGGCCGGATCAAGGACATGATCATCCGCGGTGGCGAGAACGTGTACCCGCGGGAGATCGAGGAATTCCTCTACTCCCATCCCGACATCGCCGACGTCCAAGTGATCGGCGTTCCCGACGCGCGCTATGGCGAGGAGCTGATGGCCTGGGTCGTGACGCGCCCCGGCTCGAGCCTCTCGACCGACGACGTAAGCGAGTTCTGCCGCGGCCAGATCGCCCACTACAAGATCCCCCGGTACGTGAAGTTCGTCGACTCGTTCCCGATGACCGTCACGGGCAAGGTGCAGAAGTTCAAGATGCGCGAGGCGGCGATCGAGGAGCTCGGGCTCGGCGAGGCGGCGGCTGTCGCCACGGCGTAGGGTTGCCGTCTATCTGAGCGGGGGCGATCGACTCTCGGCGCGCTGTGGTTGGCGATCGGCTTGGTAAACCGGCGCAGGGAAGGAGGGTGGGTGAGGTTTGCTGCGGGGTCGCCGGAGCCCGCGGTTTGAGCTGCTCCTGCGTACAACGGGCGACTTTGTGACGGGAGTGTCAAAGTCACGTCACGGGAAACCTGCATAGCGCGTCAACACCGGCGCCGGGGGTGAGCCCTGTCGTATTACGCATGCTCTTCATGCATAGCTCGACAGGCCTCGCCATTTGGGGCGGGATTGTCGTGCTGTGCAGGTTCTGGGCGGGTGCGATGGCGCCCGCTCCCCTTCCCCTTCCCCAGCGCCGTTAGCCGAACCGAACGCGACAGCCACACCAACAGGCGCGCGAATGCGCGCCCCTATCCCTGCTGCTCGGTCACCCGTGGCGCGTAGCGGTGGTGGAGCATCAGCGCGTTCCCGTCGGGATCGTTGAAGAACGCCATGTGGCAGACGCCGGTATCGAGCACCTCGCCCTGGAACTCCACGCCGCGCTCCTCGAGCGTCCGCCGAGCCGCCTCGACATCGTCCACGTGCAGGGCGATCGCGTTGCGGTTGACGTGATGCCCGATCCCCATCGCCTCGCCGTTGATCAGGCTGAGGGTGAGGTTGCCGGTCTCGAACTCGGCGAAGTTGCGCTCCGGGTAATAGACGGCGCGCGGGAGGCCGAGGATCTTGCCGTAGAACTCGGCCGCCGCCGCGATGTCGTGCGTCGAGAGGGGGACGAAATCGACGCCGGTGACGATCTCTGTGGTTGTGCTCATCGGCCTGCCCTTTCTCGTTTTGCGCTTTCCCGCGAGGCCTGCAACGCGCCTCGGGGCCCCCGGCGCTCGAGTTCGGCGTGGAGCGCCTTGATCCGGTTGAAGATCTCGTCGGCGGCGTCCTGCTGCTGCTCGCGGCTCGAGTCGCTGATGAGGTCGAACCGCACCGGCATCCCGTACTGGACGATCACCTTCGGGAACTGGAGCCGCTTCCAGTTACGCACCTGGTAGGACCCGAGGATCGCCACCGGCACGACCGGGGCACCCGACTCGAGCGCCAGCCGGCCGATTCCGGGACGGGCCCCATCGGCGAGCTTGCCGGTGCGCGACCGTCCGCCCTCGCAGTACATGACGATCGCGCCACCGCGCTCGAGGATCTTGAACGACGTCGTGAACGTGTCCTCGTCGTGGTAACCGCGCCGCACCGGGAACACGCCGCCGTGGCTGAAGACCCACGCGCCCACCCCCTTGAACAGCTGCGACTTGCCCATGAACTGGATCCGCCGGCGGATGAACATCCCGGCGAAGAAATGGTCCATGAACGATGCGTGGTTCGGCGCGAGGATCACCGGGCCGTTGGGCACGTTCTGGCTTCCATAGCCACGCGCGCGGAACGCGGTGAGCGCCCACAGCACGGTCGCCATCCGAACCGTCTCATAGACCTTCGCTTCCGGCTCGCGCGAGCGCACGAGCTCGTGGAACTGGTCGAAGTACTCCTTCGGCCTGGGGTCCTTATAGACCTGGGGTCTTAGCTCGACGTCGGGCATCGCGGGCCACCATCTATCCCGACAGCGGGAGCACCAGCGCCGGCTTTTCGATCTGATGCTCGTCGCTTGTCGGCACGACGGCGGTGCCGATCGCGAAGAACTCGATCACGTGCGCGCCCCACCCGTGGCTCTTCTGGAGGATCCTCGCCCCGACGATGCCACCCGCCTGAAGCTCGTCGGCCTCGGTCTGCATCCGCTCCATCGCCAGCTCGCGCGCCTCATACAGCGCCTGGGTGTAGTTCGGCATCTCGGTGTTGCGTCCGAGCTGCCGGAACGATGCCCGCAATCCCTGGTGAGCGACGTGGTAGACGCAGTTCCCCATGACCATTCCCACCGGGCGATAGCCGGCGCGCAACAACGTGGCGAAGTCCTGGCCGTTGAGATCGGACGTGAACGGGCGGCCGTTGGGAGCGCGGTGAAGCTCGCCGCCACGATGCCTGACCGCGGTGCCCACGGCGATGAACTCCGCGAGGTCGGCGCCCCATTCGTAGCGGCCGATGTCGAGGCGAACGCCGACGACGCCGTCGGCGCCAAGTTGGTCAGCCTCCTCCTCCATCCGCGTCATCGCGAGCTCGCGCGCGTGGTACATCGCCTGCGTGAGGACGCCCATCTCCTGGTTCTGGCTCCAGTTGGCCTGCTGGAAACCGATGTGGTAGATCGAGCTCCCGAGCACCAGCCCCAGCGGCTCGAACCCCGACTGGTTGACGAGGAGGAACTCGTTCACCGACAGGTCGCTCGTGAAGAACCCCCGCCCCACGTCGTCCTTCATCCGCTGGATTCGCTGCCGGCCTGACGCCGGGATCCCTGCCAACGAGCCGGATTCGTACGACGCCGGGTGCGGAGCGTCCTCCGGCGCGACGTTCTCGACCGCGACCGACTCCTGAGCCTGCTTGGCGTCGTCCGAGTCGCCTCTGTTCAAGAACCCCATCGTCGTGTCCTCCTAGTCCAAGAGCATGCGCTCGAGCGCCTGCCGTGTTTGCTTACTGCGCTGCGCCTCGTTGGCAAGTGTCGCCCCTAGTGCGGCCAGCCACGCGTCCATGTCGAGTGACTCGCGCTTGAGGACGATTCCGCCGGACAGCCGGCAGCCCGTCGTCTGCACCGACTCACCCGCCCCGCGGACCAACTCGAGCCGCTGGTCTGCGGCGTCGACGGCGATCCTCCGCACCAGCTTCGGCCCCAGCATCCCGCGCCGCGAGCGCTCCACGCTCACGTTGCCCGGAATCGCGTCCTCGAGCTTGGCGGCGAGGCTCTCGACAAACGCGTTCAGGTCACTCGCGTCGGCGCGCAGCGACGCCGCGAGCAGGTCCATGTCGATCGCTGCGCCGTCGGACTGAGACACGATCTCAGCGTACTATCGGTCTGAGTCGTGCGCGCGCTCGATGGACCCAGGCTTGCCTGGCGCCCGGCGTGCCAACATCACCGGATGGAATTCGACGAGGTCGCGGCCTCGGTCGCCGGGATTCCGTTCATGACGCCCGAGTTCGGGCGTCGCGTATACGACCACATCCGGGAGACCCGGCCAGACCGCGCGCTCGAGCTAGGGACCGCGCACGGCGTCTCCGCCGCGTACATCGCGGCGGCGATGGAGGCGAACGGCGCCGGCGAGCTTACGACGGTCGACCACAGCGGCGCGGCATTCGACCCCTCGCCCGAGGACGTGCTCGCCCGCGCCGGCGTCGCCCACCGGGTGACGATCGTCCGCGCGTACAGCTCCTACAACTGGTTCCTCAAGGACCAGATCGAAGCGGCCAGCGACGGCCTCGGGAACTGTGAGCCGATCTACGATTTCTGCTATCTGGACGGCTCGAAGAACTGGAATGTCGACGGCCTCGCGGTCGTCCTGATCGAGAAGCTGCTGCGTCCGGATGGCTGGCTGCTCATGGACGATCTCGAGTGGACCTACGAGAGCAACCCGTGGATCGTGCCCAGCGGCGACGGCTTGCCCTTGGGCCCGATCTCTGAGAGCGAACGGACCGAGCCACACCTGCTGGCTGTCTTCGAACTGCTCGTCAAACAGCATCCGTCTTTCACCCACTTCATCCATGAGGACGCGTGGTACGGCTGGGCCCACAAACGCCCCGGCGATGCCCGCCGGTACGAGCTGGCGAACAGCCGTCCGCTGAGCGCGCTCGTGGCCGCCGAGCTCCGACGCGTTCGCCGCCGCTCCCGGCGGCCTTGACATATGCTGCCGCCGCGAACGCCACGAGCATCAAAGGAGCGTCATTTGTCCGAGGTCGAGGCCCACATCACGGGAACCGTGTGGAAGATCGAGGTCGAGGTCGGCGACAAAGTCGAAGAGGGCGACACCGTGGTGGTCCTCGAGTCGATGAAGATGGAGATGCCCGTCGAGGCCGAGGATCCCGGCGTCGTCAAGGAGATCCTGTGCCAGGAGGGGCAGTCGGTATCCGAGGGCGAAACGCTCGTTGTCCTCGAGTAGCCCGGAGAACGTGGGCGCCAGCGGTCGGTTGCTCGTCGACGAACCGGCGCCGGGGGTCGTCCGGCTGACGATCTCCAACCCGGGCAAGCGGGGAGCGCTCGACCACGCGATCCTCGACGGCTTCACGGCGACGATGCCCCAGCTGGACGCGCGGTGCGTGATCGTCACCGGCGAGCAGACGACGTTCTCGGCCGGCTACGACATCGGGGATCTGCGCGACGAGGTGTTCGCCGACGAGGCCGAGAGGCTGGTCGCGAATCCGTTTGCCGCGGCGATCGACGCGATTGAGGCCTACCGGTATCCGACGGTGGCCGCTTTGAATGGCCACGCGATCGGTGGCGGGCTGGAGCTCGCGATCTCGTGCGATCTGAGGATCGCGGCGGCGACGATCGCGCTCGGCATGCCGCCGGCGAAGCTCGGCCTCGTCTACTCCCACACCGGGATCCGCAAGTTCATCGACATCGTCGGGGCGGCGCGGACGCGCGAGCTGTTCCTCGTCGGGGGCCGTATCGACGCCCGGACGGCGCGCTCCTGGGGGCTCGTCAACGCCGTCGCCGAAGAGGGCCGCCTCGCCGAGGAGGCGCTGGCGCTCGCCGTCGAGATCGCCGGCAACGCCCCGCTCGCCCAGGTCGGGAACAAGCGGGTGATCCGCGCCGTGCTGGACGCTCGCGGGGAGATCGCGCCGGACGTCGAGCGGGAGCTGCTCGAGCTCCGGCGCGCGTGCTTCTCATCCGAGGACTTCCGCGAAGGCGTCCGGGCGTTCGCCGAAAAGCGCCGTCCGGAGTGGAAGGGCCGCTAGTGCCCCTTCAAAGATTCGCAGAGGGGGCACCGGCTCCGTCCGCGCCGGGGCATAGCCTCCGGCCGCGATGCCCCCGCTGATCACTCCCGAGGAGGCACTGCGCCTGGGCGAGCTCGAGGAGCTCGAAGAGATCGAAGAGCTCGTCGAGCGGGCGTGGCGCGTCCGGGTCCGGCGGTTCGCCGACTCGACGGACATGTGCTCGCTCGTCAACGCCAAATCGGGCGGGTGCGCTGAGGACTGCGGCTTCTGTGCCCAGTCGCGCTACGCCGAGGCGGACACGCCGATGCACGCGATGATGGATCCCGAGCAGATCCTCGAGCACGCCCGCGCCGCCGAGGCCGCCGGCGCGCATCGTTTCTGCATGGTCACGCAGGGGCAGGGGCTCTCGAAGCGCGACTTCGAGAAGGTCCTCGCCGGCGCCCGGCTGGTCGCCGAGCACACGAACCTGAAGCGCTGCGTCTCGATCGGGCACATGTCGGTCGATCGTGCTCGCGCGCTGCGCGCGGCCGGGATACAGCGCGTCCACCACAACGTCGAGACGGCCGAGTCGTACTACCCCGAGGTTTCGACCACGGTCCGCTACGAGGGCAGGCTGCGGACGATCGAAGCGGTTCGCGAGGCGGGTCTCGAGACCTGCGTCGGCGGGATCCTGAATCTCGGCGAGACGCGCGAGCAACGCGTCGAGATGGCCTTCGAGCTCGCCGCGATCAACCCCACCAGCGTCCCCATCAACCTGTTGAACCCCCGCCCCGGAACCAAGTTCGGCGACCGCGAGCTGATGGATCCGTGGGAGGTCGTCAAGTGGATCGCGATCTTCCGTCTCATCCTGCCCGACGCGCTCTTCCGGCTGTGCGGCGGTCGCGTCGAGAACCTGGGCGCGCTGGAGGAGATGGCGGTCCGGGCTGGCCTCAACGGCGTGATGATGGGCAACTTCTTGACCACGCTCGGTAACACACCAGAACACGACCGCGCGATGTTCTCGGAACTCGGGCTGAACGTGGCGCCCCAGCCGGACAACGGCGCCAACCCGCGGCCGGACAATCGTTCGGGGTGGCTGGAGGGCGAGACTCCCGACGTCGTCGCTGAGGCGCTCGATCCGGCGCCGGCGGAGCTCGATGTGCGGCTGTGGGATCCGTTGTCGCAGCTGAGGTTTGCGGCGAAGAAGTCGGTGCCGGCGCGCCCGGATGGGTCGCCGAATCGGGGGCGGCGTCGGGCGGCGTCGGGCGGCGTAGGCGGTGGCGGTTCGTTTGCTCGGTGGCGCGGATGAGCCGGCGGGGCCTCGGGTGGCGAACGGCCAGGTAGAAAGGCAGCAGGGAGGGGAGGGAGGGAGGGAGGGAGGGATGGATGGATGGCTTCTGCGGTCCGACTACGGCGATGGCCGCCCAAACTGGCGAATTCAGCCCTCGGAAGCTGCATAGCACGACAACACCGCCCGCAGATCGGAGCCCTGTCGAGCTGTGCATGAGGAGTGTGCATAGATCGACAGGGCTCGCCCCTGGCGCCGGAATTGTCGTGTTGTGCACTATGAAACGCCCGATTCGGCGGGGACAACCGCCATCCAGCGCCAAAACCCGCCGCACCCCACATCTAACGCTGATCCGCCTCCCTTCCCTGTGCCGTTCCGCCGACGAAGCGGGCCGAGCGCGACGGGTTCGGCGAGCTGCTGCAGTGGGCGCGGCGATTGCCTGACAGCGAGCGGGTGTGGGTGATCGAGGACTGCCGGCACGTCTCGGGCCCGCTCGAGCGGTTCCTGTTGGATCACGGCGAGCCGGTCGTCAGGCTGGCGCCACGGCTGATGGCCGGCGCGCGTGAAACCGTTCGGGAGCGCGGGAAGTCCGACCCGATCGACGCGTTGGCGGTCGCTCGCGCCGCGCTCAGAGAGGGCATCGAGACGCTACCGACCGCCCGGCTCGTGGGGCCGGAGCTCGAGATCCGCCAGCTCGCGGTCCACCGCGAGCGGCTGATCAACGCTCGCACCCGGCTGATCAACGAGCTGCGCTGGGAGCTGCACGATCTGTGGCCCGAGTGGGAGATCCCCAAACGAGTACTGATCGGCGCTCGCTGGCAGCAGCAGGTCGACCGCCGCCTGAAACGCGCTCCGATCAGCGCTCGCGTCAGGATCGCCCGCCGACCGCCCGCAAAAGCCGCCGATAAATGCGGTAGCCCCAGCCCGGATCGCCCACGGAAGCCCCGGCCAGAAGTCCCGTCCGCCCTCCGCCCTATGTTTCGCCACACATGCTGGAGATCGAGGCGCGGTTGGATGAGATGAAGGCCCTGGGCCTTCACCGCCGCACCCGGCTGGTCAGCGGTCCCCAAGGCCCGCATGTCTTGCTCGACGGCAAGCCGGTGCTCCTGCTGTGCTCGAACAACTATCTGGGCCTCGCCGATCACCCGCGCGTCCGCGAGGCTGCCGCCGACGCCGCCATGCGGTGGGGGGTCGGCGCCGGCGCATCTCGCCTCGTGTCGGGGACGATGACGATCCACCGCCGGCTCGAGGAGCGGCTCGCCGAGTTCAAGGGCCGCGAGACCGCGCTGCTGTTCGGCTCCGGCTATCTCGCGAACGCCGGCGCCATCGCGGCGCTGGCGCGGCCGGGCGACGTGATCTTCTCCGACGAGCTCAACCACGCCTCGATCATCGACGGCTGTCGTCTCTCGCGCGCCGAGGTGTTCGTCTACGACCACGGCGACATAGAGCACCTGGCCTGGGGCATCGGGGAGGCCGAGGGACGGGGGGCGCTGATCGTCACCGACAGCGTGTTTTCGATGGATGGCGACGTGGCGCCGCTCGCGGAGATCGTCGAGCTCGCGCACCGCCACCTCCTCCGCGTGCTCGTCGACGAGGCGCACGCCACGGGCGCCCTCGGCCCCGGCGGCCGCGGGGCGCTGGCCGATGCCGGGCTCGAGGACCAGGTCGACGTGATCGTGGGCACGCTCGGCAAGGCGCTCGGCGCGTATGGCGCGTTCGTCGCATGTGACCGGCAGCTCGGCCGCTACTTCGTCAATGCCGCGCGCACATTCATCTTCTCCACCGCCCCATCGCCGCCCGCCGTCGCCGGCGCCCTGGCCGCACTCGAGCTGGTCGAGACCCGGCCTCGGCTCGTGGAGAGACTCCAGGCCAACTCGCGGGTTCTGCGAGACGCGCTCGAGCAGGAGGGGTTCGACATCCGAGGCTCTCGAACGCAGATCGTCCCGCTCGTCGTGGGCGACGCGAACCTGGCGATGCGCATCTGCGAGGCGGCGCTCGGCCGCGGCGTGTTCGCGCAGGCGATCAGGCCGCCAACGGTGGCGCCGGGCAGCTCGCGGCTGCGGCTGGCGGTAATGGCCTCCCATCGCGAGGAGGAGCTGCGCGGCGCGGCGCGGACGCTCGCGCAGGTCGCCCGCGCCGAGGGGTTCGAGCCGCGGACACAAGCGCAGCCGATGATCGAGGGGGAGGATGACCTCGAGCGGGAGGAGTCGCGCCCCACGAGAGTGTTCGACTTCGAGCAGCCCGAGAGGCGGGCTGCGTAGCGCACGCGTTTGCGCGGCTGCTTCGTCACCGGTACGGACACGGGGGTGGGCAAGACGGTCGTCGCGGCGGCGATCGTCGCGACGCTGGACGCGCGTGGCGTCCCGGTCCGCGCGCTGAAGCCGATCATCACCGGCCTCGACGAGCCGACTCGGCCCGACTGGCCCCACGACCACGAGCTCCTCGCGCGAGTCGGCGGCGGCTCACCCGAGGACGCGACGGTGTTCTCGTACGGACCCGCCGTCTCGCCTCATCTGGCCGAGGAACTGACTGGGCGCCGGGTGGACCCTGAGAAGCTGCGTGCGGCCGTGAGCCGTGCCGCGCACGGCGACAATGTGCTCGTCGTGGAGGGTGTCGGCGGGCTGCTCGTCCCGCTGGCGGACGGCTACGACGTCCGCCAGCTCGCCGCCGACGTCGGCCTGCCCCTGGTGATTGCAGCGCGTCCGGGTCTCGGGACGATCAACCACACCCTGCTCACGCTCGAGGCCGCCGGCAAGGCGAACCTCGCCGTCGCCGGGGTCGTGCTGACGCCGTGGCCCGAGGCACCGAGCCGGCTCGAGCTCTCGAACCGGGAAACGATCGAGCGGCTCGGCGAGGTGCCGGTGGCGACGCTCCCGTACATAAGCCGGCCGACGCCGGAGCTGCTCGCGACGGCTGGCGGACTCCTGCCACTCGACGCGTGGATCCCGTGAAGCGGCGTGGACGCGGGGTGCCCGGGACGGCCGCCCCGCTGCGCTAACTTCACGCGCGTGTTCCGCCTCCGCCTTCCGGGAGTCGCCACGGCGCTCGCGTTCGTGTCGCTCCCGGCATCGATGGCCCAGGCGAACATCTATACCCAGGTGCTCCAGGTATATGAGACCAACGCGACCGTGCCGCCGTGTCAGTTCTCGAGCCAGCAGCTCGAGAGCGCCCTGAAGGGCGTCAACACCTACGGGCAGCAGTACTTCGCCGATTTCACGGCCGCCGTGCAGACCGCCCTGGACCAGCGCGCCAGCGGGGCCTGCGCCCCCGCCAAACGGGGCGCGAATCCCGCCGCCCAGAGTCCGGTCCCGCCCCTGAGGCCGGGCCCGGTCACGGCCGCGACCGGGGCCTCGCTGCCCGCGCCGATGGTGCTGATGGCCGCGTTCGCCGCCGTGCTCGCGCTCCTCGGTGCGTTCGCCGCGGTCTGGTGGTGGCGCGGCTGGGATCCGCCCTGGGCGGCCAGGTGGCGCCATGCCTGGGGCGAGGCCGGCCATCGGTCGCGCAGTGCAGCGACGGACTTCGACGACTGGCTGCGCTCGGGCTAGCGCGCCGAGACGGCTATCCGCTCTGGCGTACGGAGGAGGAGCGGCCGTCGAGCGTCGTCCCCGTCGGCGAGACCCATTGGACCCTCAGCGCGCCCGTCCCGGGCGGCGCCACGTCCGTCGTCAAGAACCCGCTCGGATCGTTGGTGCTCACCGAGGCGATCGTCCGGTAGTGGCCATCGCCTGAGCTCCACTGGATCTGAGCCTTCTGGGTCGTGTCGTTCGCGGCCGGTCGCAGCATCGCCCAGACGAGCAGTGATTCGCCGTGATGGAAGACCGGGTTCGGGACGTAGATCGGGAGCCGGTAGGCGTCAAACGACGGCTTGTGGGCGCCGTCGAGGAACTCGAGCCCAGTCTGGAACGTCGACCAGTACCCGATGCTGCCCTTCGGGAAGCTCGGGTCCGGGGCGGAGTCCACAAGCAGGAACTGGGCCATCGCCCGGACCCGCGGATCCTTCCACGCCGTGTATTGAGCCTCGTCGAGGTACAGCGCCTGTCTGGCGAGGCTGACGCCGCGGTACGGGTTGGGCGGGTTGGTCTCGTAGCCGTATTCCGTGAGGTACAGCGGGAGCTGGCGGTGGACGCCGTAGACCGCGAAGATCCGGTCGAGGGTGGTCTCGAGCCGACCGAGGTCGGACAGCGGAGCGAAGTTCTGATCGCTCATCGAGGCGCTTGGCGGCAGGAAGAACGAATACGGATGGTGGGCGAAGCCGGTGGCCTGGAACAGCGCCGGGTGAGCACTCGCGAACGCGCTCGGGCTGCCGTTCGCGGGGCAGCCCGGGCCGGCCGCGGGCGCGCCACGCAGCGGCTGGTAGTTCGAGTCGAGGCAGTACAGCGACCGCAGGAACGAGAGGGGCGGGATCGGACTCTCCGCGGTCGTGGCCTCGCTGCCCTCGGGCGCCAGCTCGCCGATCAGGACCGTGTCGGTCGAAGGGCTGTGGCCGGTTCGCGTCAGCGCGGCGTAGGCCGCGTCGAGGTTGGCCCGATACAGCCCGGGCGAGACCATCACCTTGGCGCCGCCGACCGATCCCCACTGCGGGGCGAGCCACCCGGGCTGGTTGGGCTCGTTCCAGATCGACCAGTAACTGACGCGCGGCAGCGCCTTCCCGGGGCTTCCGGGGGGCGCGTAGCTGCCGCTGTACCGCGTGCCGACGGCGGCCACGAACTGCCCGAAGTCGGTCGGATTGACGCGGTAATGGGTCGCGTACTTGGCCGGCGCCGGGTGGGCCATCGCCCACGATGGGCCCGGAGCGGTGACGTTGAAGTCGACGCCGATGCCGCGTGCCCCCGCCAGCCTCGTGAGCCGATCGTACGGAGCCCACGCCGCCTCGCCGTAGGCGGCCGGATCCGCGGCGCGGAAGTTGCTCGGCTCAGTCGTCGAGGTCGCCGCCGGCGCGAGCGCCAGCCACAGAACCGTCGCGCGCACCCGATCGACGCCGAGGGCGCGTAGCGTGTCGAGCGTCTTGGCCACCGTCTGCGGAGGCGAGTACAGGAGCAGCTGGTCGTCCTGGAAGATCGACTCGACGGGCCCGCGTGACGGGTGGTCTCCGGACGAGGAGGAGACCAGCAGCGCGACCACCACGATCACGGCGACGACGATCGCCAAGGCGGCCGCCAGCAGCGTGGAGCTCGGTCTGGAGCGTGAGCGGATCGGAGACATCGCGCCCGTAGGCTGCCAGACCGCCCGCCCGAATCCGCCGACGGTGCCCGGCTCGGCATTCCGACCGGCCCCCGAGATACGTTGAGGCCGGTGCGTACCACCGACGAGCTAATCGCGGCAGATCGTCGCCATCTGTGGCACCCGTTCACCCAGCAGGGGGCGTGGTGCGAGGAGCAGCCGCTCGTGATCGATCACGCCGAGGGCACCAACCTGTACGACACCGACGGCAACGTGTTCATCGACGGAGTCGCGTCGCTCTGGTGCAACGTCCACGGGCACCGGCACCCCGCGATCGATGCCGCCATCAGCGCTCAGCTGGCTCGGGTCGCCCACTCGACGATGCTTGGCCTCACCCACGAACCCGCGATCGAGCTCGCTGAGAAGCTGATCGAGCTGGCCCCCGAGGGGCTCACTCGGGTGTTCTATTCGGACAGCGGCTCGACGGCGGTCGAGATCGCGCTGAAGATGGCATTCCAGTGGTTCTCCCAACGGGGCGAGCCGCGGCGAAGGGGCTTCATCTGCCTGGAGAACGCCTACCACGGAGACACGATCGGCGCGGTCTCGGTGGGCGGAATCGACCTGTTCCACTCGCTCTACGGACCGCTGCTGTTCGATGCCTGGAGGGCGCGAACGGGCGATGCGGGCCATCTGGAGCAGCTGTTGAGCGAGCATCGCGGGGAGGTTGCCGCGGTGATCCTCGAACCGCTCGTACAAGGAGCGGCGGGGATGCTGATGCAGCCCGACGGCTATCTCCGCGCCGTGCGCCAATGCTGCGACGCCCACGGCGTGCTCCTGATCTGCGACGAGGTCGCGACGGGCTTCGGCCGTACCGGCACCATGTTCGCCTGCGAGCAGGAAGGGATCGCGCCCGATCTTCTGTGCGTCGGCAAGGGCCTCACGGGCGGCTATCTGCCGCTCGCGGCGACGCTCACCAATGAGCGCGTCTACGCGGGCTTCCTCGGTGAGCCCGAGCGAGCCCGGACGTTCTTTCACGGCCATACGTATACCGGGAACCCGCTCGCGTGCGCGGCTGGGATCGCGGCGCTCGAGACGTTCCAGCGCGAGCAGACGCTGGAGCGCTTGCAGCCAAAGATCGAGCTGCTCAGCCGCCTGCTCGAGCAGCGCATCGCGGTCCTGCCGGGCGTGGCCGCCGTCCGCCAGCGGGGTTTCATGGTCGGGATCGAACTGTGCGAGCAACCGCCCGAGGTAAGACTCGGACACCAGGTCGTGCTGGCGGCCCGCCGGCGCGGCGCGATCATCCGTCCGCTCGGGGATGTCGTCGTGCTGATGCCCCCGCTCTCGATCTCCGATTCGGAGCTGCGCCGGCTGGCCGCGATCACTGCGACCGCGATCGCCGAGGCGACCTCGGGCCGCCTGCACATCGCGGCGTAGCGTCGAGGACGGCGTCCGCCACTCGTCCTCGTCGCGGGGCTATTCGTCGTACGGAGAGAAGTCCCGCTTGCGAGCTCCGCACACGGGACAGAACCACGTTTCCGGGATGTCCTCGAACCGGGTTCCGGGCGGAATGCCGCCGTCGGGATCGCCGTCCTCGGGGTCGTAGATGAAGCCGCACGACTCGCAGATCCACTTCACGGGGCCGAAGCCTAGCGCCGGCACCCACAGTTCACGGGCGCGGTAGGGTCGCTCCGTGGAGATCGAACGGCCTGGCCCTGGAGAGGAGCTGAACGCCGGCGCAGAGACGGTCCCCCGGCCCGCTGCGACCGTGATCCTGCTCCGTGGGGGCGGCGACGGGCTCGAGGTTCTGCTCGTGCAGCGAAACCCCGAATCGCGGTTCATGGGCGGCGCCTGGGTGTTCCCCGGCGGCGCGGTGAACCAGGCCGAAGGCGACGGCCCGGCCGCGCTTCGGACGGCCGCGATCCGGGAGCTCGACGAGGAGGCCGGCATCCGGCTCAAGGGCCCCGAGCAGCTGGTCCCGTTCTCGCGCTGGATCACTCCGGCGCAGGTGAAGATCCGCTTCGACACGTGGTTCTTCCTGGCCAGGCTCCCCGCCGGGGAACGTCCGAAGGTCGACGGCGCCGAGATCGTCGACCAGCGCTGGTATGAGCCGGCGGCCGCGCTTGAGGCCAGGAGTCGTGGGGAGCTGCTGCTCGTGTTTCCGACGATCCGCCACCTCGAGCAGCTCGCCCAGTTCGCGTCGGTCGACGAGCTGATCGACCACGCTCGGCGCCAGGAGGTGCTCCCGGTCGAGCCGCGCGTCGTCCTCCAGGGCGAGACCGCCCGGATCGTGCTGCCGGGCGAGCCCGGGTACGAAGAGACTCGCTCGGGATGAGCGCGGACGGCGAAGTCGATCGCGAGGGGTTGACCGTCGCGATCACGGGACCCACCGGAGACATCGGCCGGTCGCTTCTCCGGGCGCTAGATCGCAGCAGGGATATCCGGCGGATCGTGGCGATGGCGCGTCGCCCGTTCGACCCTGCGGAGGCGGGGCTACGGAGGACCGAGTACCGGCGGGCGGACGTACTCGACCGCGACGCGGTCGTCGAGCTCGTCGCCGGCGCCGATGTGGTCGTCCACCTGGCGTTCGTGATCATCGGCAACCGCGAGCAGACTCAGTCCGTGAACCTGGAGGGGTCACGCAACGTTTTCGAGGCCGCCGTCGGCGGCGGAGCCAAACGGCTCGTCTACGCATCGTCGGTCGCGGCGTACGGCTTCCACGCCGACAACCCGCCGCTGCTGACCGAGGACATCCCGCTCCGCGGTACCGAACGTCACTACTACTCGAGCCAAAAGGCCGAGCTCGAGGGCGTCCTGCGCGAGGTCGTCGACGGCACGGACACCGCCGCGTACGTGTTCCGCCCGTGCATCGTCGGCGGGCCGGATGCGCTCGCGCTGGTCGAGAACATTCCCTACGTCCGGCTCTCCCAGCGGCTGCCCGAGCCCCTGACCCGCGCGCTCGAACTGATGCCGGTACTGAAACCCGTGCTGCCGGACCCGGGTGTCGAGTTCCAGCTCGTGCACCACGACGACGTCGCCGCCGCGTTCCGGGCCGCCGTGCTCGGTCGGGGCGACCCTGGCGTGTACAACCTCGCCGGCGAAGGCACGGTGGGGATGTCGGACCTCGCGCGTGCGCTCGGTTGGTACAGCGTCCGGGTGCCGGCGTTCGCGGTCGACGCGACGGCGGAGCTCGTCGCGCGTGCACCGTTCGTGCCCGCCGAGGCACAGTGGATCGAGGCGGTCCGGGTGCCGGTCTTGATGGACGCCTCACGGGCGCGGCGTCAGCTTCGGTGGCGGCCTAAGCACGATGCTCTCGAGACCCTGCGCGGGATGGCCGACGCCGTGCGCGCGGAGCGGTCGGTCAGCTGACACCGCCCGTCAGCTCGCTTCTGATTCCTCCTGGGAGATCACGTGGAGAACCGCGTTGATCAGGGCGAGGTGCGTGAACGCCTGCGGGAAGTTCCCGAGGTGCCGGCCGGTCCGCGCCTCGAGCTCTTCGGCGTAGAGCATCAGCGGCGAGCCGTGCGCCAACAGCCGCTCGCACAGGGCCTTCGCTCGCGCCGCCTCGCCGATCTCGCTGAGCGCTGAGACGAGCCAGAAGGAGCAGATCAGGAACGTCCCCTCGGTGCCGCTGAGCCCGTCGTCGGTCTCCTCGACCCTGTAGCGCAGGACGAATCCGTCCTCGGTGAGCTCATCGGCGATGGCGAGGACGGTCGCCCTGATCCGGTCGTCGGTCGGAGGCAGGAAGCGGACCAGCGGAATCAGCAACGTGGAAGCGTCGAGCGCATCGGTCTCGTAGTGCTGGCGAAACACGCCTCGCTCGCTGATCCCGCGCTCGATGATGTCCGCCCTGATCTTCTCCGCCTCCTCCTCCCACTGCTCGCCGACCGACCCCTCGCCGAGCATCACCGCGAGCCTCGCCCCCCGGTGAACGGCGACCCAGCACATGAGCTTCGAAGAGACGTAGTGCTTGGACGCGCCGCGCGCCTCCCAGATGCCCTGGTCGGGTTTGTCCCAGACCTCGATCGCACTCGCAACCTGATCACGCAGGACCGGCCACAGACGCTGCGGAACGTGGCCCCCGACCTTGGTATGCAGATAGGCCGAGTCGAGCACCGATCCGAACACATCGTTCTGGCGCTGCGTGAACGCCCCGTTGCCGGTCCGGACCGGAACCGCGCCCTCGTACCCCGTCAGGTGGGCGAGCTCGTGCTCCTCGAGATCGCGCTCGCCGGAGAGGCCGTACATGATCTGGAGGCTGCCGTCGCCGTCGCGCCCGAGATCAGCGACGAATTGCATGAAGTCGTCCGCTTCCCAGTCGAACCCGAGGGCGTGCAACGCCCACAGGGTGAACGTCGCGTCGCGCATCCAGCAGTAGCGGTAATCCCAGTTGCGCTCTCCCCCGGGGGTCTCGGGCAGCGATGTCGTCGCGGCCGCGACCGTCGCGCCTGTGGGGGTATAGGTGAGACCCTTGAGCGTGAGTGCCGAGCGCTGGAGGTGCGATCGCCAGCGGTGATCGGGAAAGCGCCCGCCGGCCAACCAACTGCGCCAGTAGTGTGCGGTCATCTCCAGGCGATCGCGGGCGTCCGCCAGGTCACCTGGCCCGTCCAAGCCCCGGGACCAGCCGAGCGCGACGAACCGCCGCTCGCCCTCGGACAGCGTGTGCCGCGCCCGCGCGCGGTTGCCCTCGATCCCGATTCGCAGATCCGACGTGAGCTGGATCGTCGTCGTCCCATCGGTCGCCTGCGCCGTGCTCCAGCCGTCGCCCACCATGTGCCACTCGGCGGGCTGGCGGCCGTACTCGAACATGGGCTCGCACACGGCCTCGACCTGGACCTCGCCCTGAGTGCACACGACCGTGCGCACCAGCATGTGGTCGGCGTCGTGGTCGGTCGGCGGGCGCGTGTGACCGGTGGCGTCGGAGCGCGCGTCGTGCCACGGCCCGATCGTCAGCGCATCCTGCACGACGATCCAGCCCGATGGAGTCATCCACGTCGTCTCGAGCACCATCGTCCCCGGCACGTAGCGCACCGACAGCGGCACGACGATCCCGTAGGGGCCGACGCGGAAGCCCCCGGCGCGTCTGTCGAGCAGCGAGCCGAACACGCTCGCTGAGTCGAACCGGGGCAGACACAGCCACTCGACGTTGCCGTCGGGAGCTACCAGCGCGCAGGTGTGGCAGTCCGACAGGAAGGCGTAATCCGCGATCGCTGGAAACGCCGACCCGCCCCGCAACGGGCTGTCGTGGGGCGGGATCGGGATGCTCGGGCTCATGGCGGTGGGAGCGTAAAGCGTTAGGCTGTTGCGTAGCGACAGAGGAGAGGGGAAATGTCAGACGAGAACGATCTCGGCAAGCGCACTGGCTTCCACTCGCGCAGTGTCGACGCGGCCGCCGCGCGTTGGGGAGACAAGCACCCCGACGAGGATCCCGAGCACCCGGCGCCGTCGTCGGTGCCCGAGGACGAGGAGGTCGTCCCGAACCGCCACTCCGCGAGCGCCGAGGCGGCCGCATTGCGGTGGCAGGAGCGCCACGAGGAGGAGTAGATCGAAGGATCAGGGCGCGCCTTTGGGGACGCGCCCTGTGGTGTGGCTATCGCGGTGGCGCTGGACCTTCGAGGGGCGTTTGGTCGGTGGCTGTCGACTCTCGGCGCCCCGGATTGGCGGGCGGCCCGGTAAACGGCGCTGGGGAAGGGGGCGGGAGCGGGCGCCATCGCAGGCGTCAAAACCTGCACAGCACGACAACACCGGCGCCAGACGCGAGCCCTGTCGTATTACGCATGCTCTTCATGCATAGCTCGACAGGCCTCGCCATTCGGGCCGAGATTGTCGTGCTATGCAGGTTTTTTGCGGGTGCGTTTACGGGCCGCCCGCCAATCGGGGCTGCGGGCGCGCAGCGGCGGCGAGTCGAGATTCGACAGCCCCAGCTCGTACCGCCGTGCACTACAGTTGGCCCCGGATGTTCCTGGGGGTCGTACGTGTGGGGGTATTGCTTGGAACGGTCGGCGCGATGGCGGCGCCCGCCGGCGCTGCCCCTTCGCTCGGACCGGCGCTGTTCGTCGGCCCGGTTCGCGTGCACCACGGCTATCGCCTGCACCTCGCCGATTTCAACTGCGTCCGGCACGGCTCGCTGGCGGCGGTCGACTTCGCCAGGGATTACCCCGGCGTCGAGGAGGGCCACATTGTCGCCCCGGCCAAGTCGCGCTGCCGGGCGCATGGGCTCTCATCCGCCTCGCTGTCGGCCAAGCTCGGCAAATTC
Organism: uncultured Solirubrobacterales bacterium; assembly: GCA_963810015.1. Lineage (GTDB taxonomy): Bacteria > Actinomycetota > Thermoleophilia > Solirubrobacterales > Solirubrobacteraceae > Palsa-465. The sequence continues at coordinate 176,469 of CAWEMC010000012.1, read as the reverse complement.
GGCGCGGTTGCACTCGTGTTCCACAAGCGCGGCAAGATCAGGCGTCAGCTGGATCGAGGCTGTACCGGGAAGGGTGCTGAGATCCAGCGCGGGACGGCCACGGGCACGCTCCGCCTGGCCATCGACCCCAAATTCTTCGGGCGCATTTCACGGGTCCGGCTCCCGGCCGCGCTCGAGGGCCCGATCCACGAGCGCTGCCGAGCACCCGCTGATAGCTCGCGGACGATCACGTTGACCGGTTTCACGGGCGGCGCGATCATCGGGGCGATCCAGCATCCGAGCGGCCGAAGTCTGGTCGTGATCGACGCGCTCGGAAGGCTTGGAAAGCAGGTCCTCACAACCGATTCGGTCGAGTTCGCCGGGGGACCATCCCTGTTCGACGTCTCGCCGACGCTCGACTCTGCTCGCCTGGGCGGCCGCGCGCCTATTGCGAAGGGCGAGCTCACATTCACCCGCGACGCGGCCTGTCAAACGGATCCGCACGGAGGCGGCGGTCAGCTCCAGGGCTTGCTACGGCTGCACTTCGACACCGGCAGGACGGTCGTGCTGCGGGGAGGCGACGCCGATCTGACCGTCGGGAACGACACCAGCTCGTGTGGCGAAGGGTCGCCGTTCTCGCCCGACCTCCCTGACCTGGCGCCTCAGGCGCCACCGTACGTCACGACCAGATCGGTCAGCACGCCGACGATGAATCCCGCGCTGACCATCAGCAGGCCGACTTCGCGGTACCCGTAGCGCCGCATCCCGTTCCAGATCTCGCCGACCACATACAGGATCGCACCGCCGGCGAGCGCGTAGAACGCGAGCTCGAGTGGGTGGCTGGTGACCTCGTAGCCGACGATCGTGCCCAGGAACGTGGGGCCGCCGCCGATCAGGCCCGCCAGCCCCAGCCACGTCCAGGTGGGCTTCACGTCGCCGAGCGGCCCGACGATGCCAAACCCCTCGGTCGCGTTGTGCAGCGCGAAGCCGATGATCAAGACCGTCGCCAGGCTGATGGCGCCCGACCGCGCGGAGACGCCGATCGCCAGGCCCTCGGCGAAGTTGTGGAGCCCGATCGCCGCCGCGATCGTGAGCCCTGTCCACAGCGCGCGGCGCCTCGCCGCATCGATCTCCAGCGCGAGCACACTGGCCTCCGAGGGATCGATCGCGACCGCATCCCCCCCGACGATCGGCGGGGTGCGTCGGCCCGACGGCCGCATCAGCCGCTCGATCATGGCCAGCCCGGCGGTTCCGGCACAGAATCCGACGGCTAGCAGGACGACCAACCAGATCAGGTACGCCAACGACTGCTGGTGGTGCTTCACCCCGGTCAGCGCGTCGTCGACGATCCCGATCCCGCTCGACAGGACGTCGACGAAGATGAACGCGAGGATGCCGACGGAGAACATCGCCAGCGCCACCCGAGCGCGGGGTCCGAGGAGCTGGAGGCGGCCCACGGGGAGACCGAGAAAGATCGTGAACCCCGCCAGGGCTCCGAGGGCGACTGTCTGGGCGAAGGACATGTTTATTAGGGTACCCTAATACGTTTTGTCGTATTAGGGTACCCTAATATGTCCAGCCCGTGTGTTAAGTGTCCGCGTTGAAGTTGGGGAGGCCGAGGCTCTGCAGCCAGTGGTCGACCGTGATGTTCAGCTGCGTGAACTCACCCGTCCAGATCAGGACCCCCATCGAGATCAGCACCAGGCCGCCCACTCCGATGACGACCGGGTAGTGGCGCTTCACGACTCCGAAGGCGGAGGTCGCACTGCCGAACGCGAGTCCCGTGACCAGGAACGGGACCCCGAGGCCGGCGCAGTACACCGCGAGCAGAAACGCACCGCGCATCGCCGAGCCCGAGGCGCCGGCAGCCGTGATGATCGCTCCGAGCGTCGGGCCCGTGCATGGTGTCCACGCGAGCGCGAACGCCGCGCCCGTGAGCACCGGCCCGCTCTTGCCAGCCCGTTCCATCAGCTTGCCGACGTGCCACTCCCGGCTCAGTTGCGGGATGAACGGCGCGAGCACGAAGATCACGCCCATCGTGATCACGATCGCCCCGGAGACCTTGAGCGCTGCCGGGCCTGTCAGCGCGCCGTGCAGCGCCTGCTGGCCGAGTAAGCCGAGGACGATGAAGATCGCGGAGAAGCTGGCCACGAACGCCAGCGTCGGACCGATCACGCGGCGAGCGCGGATCTCCGTGGGCGATACCCCGGCGACAGCCGAGATGTAGCCCGGTACGAGCGGCAAGACGCACGGCGACAAAAACGAGATCAGTCCCGCGCCGAACGCCACCGGAATTCCAATCCCGGATGCTGGATCCATCGTGCTTTCAGGAGGTTATCGCCGGTCCGCAGCAGAGACGCCGCGCGCCGCGGCGTAGAAGCGCCTGCGCTCGCGTGGTCCCTGAAGGCGTCTGATCGCGGTGGTCGTAACTTTCCGGCGAATCACGCGTTAGAGTGATCGACCAGGGTCAACGTGGAAGCCTCCGCATTCCCAGCACCGGCTAGCCTGGCGCGGACTCGAATCTCGATCGGGGCGCCGCTCTTGCGCTTGCGTTCCGACGAGCAGCTGGTGGCCTCGTTCCGCGACGGCAACAACGAGGCGTTCCGCGTGATCTACGACCGTTACCGCCAGCGGCTGTTCGCGTACACGCGGCAGATGCTGCCGGGCTCGCGCCAGGACGCCGAGGACGCCCTTCAGGACGTGTTCGTCCGCGCGTTCGGCGGCCTCCGCGCGAACGACCGGGAGCTCGCGTTGCGCGCCTGGCTGTACCGGATCGCGCACAACCGGTGCATCGACGAGCTCCGCCGCCCGGCTCCGCCCGGCCCCGAGCTGATGGAGCTTGTGCGCCCGCCGCTGCACGACCCGATCGCCGAGGCCGAACAGCGCGAGGCCCTGCGACGCCTGATCGCCGACGTCCGGCGACTGCCAGGGCAGCAGCGCTCGGCGCTTCTCATGCGCGAGCTGGCCGGAATGAGTTACCTCGAGATCGCCGATGCGCTCGCGATCTCGGTAGCGGCGGTGAAGTCGCTGTTGGTGCGCGCGCGGGTCGGGTTGGCGCAGTCGGCCGAGGCGCGCGACACGTCCTGCTCGGAGGTTCGCGAGGACCTCATCGTCGCCCACGACCGCGGCGTCCGGCCGACCGGGATGGCCCGCCGCCACCTGCGAGACTGCGCCGGCTGTCGCGAGTTCCGCGGGCTCCTGCGCGGCACGAGCCGGCAGTTCGCCGCTCTGCTGCCCGCGCTCGGACCCCTGGGTGTCCTGGCCAAGCTGCTCGGATTCGGCGGCGGAGCGGGCGGTAGCGCAGCCGCGAGCGGCGGCGCCGGCGCCGCTGCCGGTGCCGCTGGGACGGGCGGCACGATTGCGTCCGTCGGAGCCTTCGCCACGGGCGCGGGTCACGTCGCGACGATCCTCGCGGCCGCGGTAGTGACGGCCGGCGGTGCCGTCGAGATCCAGCACTCGATCACGCCTGTCGCCCACCACAGCCACCACCGCACGGTGGCCTCCTCGAAACCTGTTCGCCCGGCGTCGACCCCGGCCTACCAAGCTTCGCAGACGAGCGGCCCGATCGTCTACGCCGGTCCGGCCCCGACGCAGCCGGTGCAGGCAGCAGTCGTGTCGCCGGACACCGATCCCACGGCGGCGCCGACGCCGGCCCGGTCTCACCAGCCGACGACGAAGACGGGCAAGGCCACGACGCCTTCGACCGCGTCGCTCGGGGGGTTCGCCGACATGCAGCCGGTAAGGGCCACCGGCGGGACGAAGACCGGGAGCGAGAACTCCGGTACGGGTGAGGCGGGCGGCTCCACCACTGCAACCAGCGCGAACCAGCCGCCCGCCACGACGAGCACCGGGACGGGAACCGTGGGCACTTCGACGCCGGCGGCCACGGGCGCAACGGGTTCGTCGGACCCCACCACCGGCGGCACCGGAACGACGGGATCGGATGGTAGCCAGGGGACGACCACGGGTAGCGGGGGCACCGGTGACGGTAGCGGCGGAACTGGATCAGGATCGGGCGGATCGACCGCCGTCGGAACAAGCACGAGCTGACGCCGCGATAGACCGGTACCTAGAGAGGCTTGATCACGACGAGGTGCTCGTTCGTCGCGGGCGCCGGTCTGGCCTCTACACGATCATCGCGATCCACTCCACGGTGCGTGGCCCGTCGCTCGGCGGCTGCCGGATGTGGACCTACGACGACGCGCGCTCGGCGCTTCGCGACGCGCTCAGACTATCCCGGGCCATGACCTACAAGGCCGCCGTTGCCGACCTCCCCCTCGGCGGGGGTAAGGGCGTGATCATGGCGCCCGTCGCCTTCTCCGGCGAGCGCCGCCACGCCGTGCTGCTCGATTTCGCCGACGCCGTCGAGTCGCTCCGCGGCGACTACATCACCGCTGAGGACGTCGGCACCTCCTCTCGCGACATGAGCGTCATCGCCGAGGGAACGAAGCACGTCGCCGGGCTGCCGCGCAGTCGCGGCGGATCGGGCGATCCGAGCCCGTTCACGGCGCTGGGCGTGGAGTACGCGATCAGGGCGTGCAGCGAGCGGGTCTTCGGCATCGACTCGCTGAAGGGACGATCGATCTGCGTGATCGGGCTCGGTCACGTCGGCTCTCGAGTCGCCAAGCGCTGCGCGCGCGCCGGTGCCGACCTGGTGCTGGCCGACGTCGACGAGGGCAAGCGCGGCCTGGCCCAGCAGCTCGGGGCGCGGTGGCTGACACCGCAGCGGGCGCTCGAGGCGGAGGTCGACGTGCTCGCGCCCTGCGCGCTCGGAGGGCTTTTCGACGAGGAGACGGTCCCGCGGCTGCGCTGCCCGATCATCGCCGGCGCCGCCAACAATCAGCTCGCCGACGACCGGATCGCGGACGTGCTCGCGGCCCGGGGAGTGCTGTGGGCGCCAGACTTTGTCGTCAACGCCGGCGGCCTGATCAACATCTCCGAGGAGCTCGGGGGATATCACGCCGCGGCGGCGCGCCGGCGCGTCCGCGGCGTCGGCGACACGCTCCGACAGATCTTCAGCGACGCCGAAGGGAGCGGGGCAACGCCGCTGACGGCGGCGATGGAGCTCGCGCGCCGACGGCTCGCCGCCGCGAGCACGGACTGAACCCCGTCAGGGTTGGCTCAGCGCTGGAATGCGCGGACGCTCGACTCCGTCTGGGAGACGCCCTTCCTCCTCGAGCTTGTCCAGGTGAGCCGCGAGCGTCACAGCGGCCGCCGGACGCAATATCTCCGGCGCGTCGTCCCAGACGTCGTCGAGCAGCTCGTCGACGGTGCGCTTGCCGCCGTCGAGCGCGACGACGAGCCGCCGCTCGCGCTCGAGCCGGTGCTCGATGTACTCGGTGAGCTTCGCGTCGGCGTCGAGAACCAGCGGGCCGTGCCCGGGACACAGGAACTTGAGCCGCCGGCGCCGGAGCCCCTCGAGTCCCCGGAGGTAGCCGGCCAGCGCCCCTGGGTCTGGGAACACGAACACGCTCCCTTCGCCGAGGACGGCGTCTCCCGTGAGAGCGGCGTTTCTCGTCAGGAACGCGAGGTGATCCGGCGCGTGCCCGGGCGTGCGGGTCGAGGTCAGCGGCCCGAACACGTCGCCTTCGCCGAGCTCGACGTCTACGGACCCTCGGGCGGCCGCGACCGGCGCGCCGGGGAAGCGCTCGCGGATCGCCGGCACCGCCTCTGTGTGGTCGGCGTGGTCGTGGGTGAGTGCGATTCCGCCGAGCCCGCCGCGCCGCTCGAGCTCGGCGACGAGCGCCTCGATGTGGGCCGGCAGCGCCGGCCCGGGATCAACCAGCCATGCCGGGCCTAACCCGACGATCCACGAGTTGGTCCCGCTCAGTGTGAATGGCCCGGGATTGGCCGCACGGATGCCGACGAGATCGTCGCGTCCGGGGACGTCGAGACGGGTCATGGCGGCAGGATGACAGGCGGCGCCCGCTCACCGGTCGCCCCATTTCGCTTCCCCGTTCGCGTTGACCTCGAACCACCGGCGGTGTGTCATTCCCTGATCGCGAACCTCGAGGCGAGTCGTGCCGTTGTCGTCGGCCGCACGAAGCAGCCTCACGGCGGCGGCGACCGTCTCCTCGTCCGTATCGATGCCGGCGGCTGAGGTCGTCAACAGAGCACGTTCGAGAGCGGTCTCGGCGCGATGAGCGTCGCCCGCTTTACGCGCGTCCTGCAACGCCTTGAGCGCCTCTCGCAGCTCGGCGCCGTCGTCCGCTGGCATCTCGCTCCCCTGTCGGGTGGTGTGCGCCCCAGCCTACCGCGGCGGGGTCGGCCCGCCGGTCGCAGCTTGCGGCCGTAGCCGCAGTCGCCTATTCGACCAGTGGAGGATCGAGCAGCGACGCGTTTATGTGTTCGGAAAGCGCCGTGGCCGCGGCGCGCTGCGCGACAAGTCGCTGTTGGTCGTCGTCGGCGCTGCGCAACGCTGCGTCGTAGGCGGTCGAGGCCGCCTCCCAGAGCTCCCGGAGACGATCAGTTTCAAGCCGAGCTTGGCGGCGCATAGTTTCGACGGTTGTCGCGATGACCTCGGCCGAGGCATCGGCGTCGAACGTCTTCTCGGCATCTCGCTCACGGACGAAGGTGAACGTGTGCTGCGGGGTCAGGACCGGCTGATGCAAGACTCGTTCGACCCGGGTCGAGGCATCGTCGAGGACGCTCGTCGAGACGCTGAAGCGCGGGTAGGGCTCAATCGTTGCCAGCCATTCCTGCCGGCGCTCGTCGGCAGCCGATTGCTGGTGTTCGTCGATGCTCAGGCCGATGTACTCGGCGACGTGCACCCACCCCCAGTGCGTGGCGACCAACAGAATTCCGATCACCGCGAGGACGGCGGCGACCGCGCCACCGCCGCCGAACAGAAATTGCCAGCCGCCAAAGAGCAGCAGCGCTGCCCCTCCAATCAGGGTAGCCCCCGTTGCGAGGGACCCCGCCGCGACGAGCCGGTCATGTTGGTGGGTCGAGATGACCGGCTCGCGATGCTGCTCGGGATCGGGCAGATTGACCAGGTCCTCGTCCAACAGGCGCCGGTCGGCGGGCACCCCGAGGAACGCGACCATGCTCTGGTTGCCATCGACCATCTGCGCGCGTCCCACTCGATGTTCTAGGACCTCTTAGCCCCAGTCGGTGGAGATACCTGGGGTGGCGCAGCACGACCGCCCCGGATGCCGTTGCCGCCGCTGTTCGCGGCGTCCGCGGCGAGGCTGCCCGTGAGCATGCCCTGTTGGACTTGGTCCATCAAGGATCCGACCGAGGCCGGCGAGTGCGGTAGCAGGAGCGTGGTCATGTTGCCGTGCTCGCCCACTGACCGGATCGTGTCCATGTACTGGGTCAGCGCCACGAGCCCCATCGCTTCCTTCGGGTCGATGCCCTGCTCATCAGCGAGGATCGCCAGCGAGTCCTTCAGACCCCGAGCGATCGCCTCCCGCTCCGCCGCGACCCCCTCACCGTGAAGACGCATCGACTCCGACTCCGCCTCGGCCTTCTTGATCCGCAACGTCTTATCCCCCTCACCCTGAGCCGTCGCGGCCTCCTGGTTCCGACGCGCCGCGTTGATGTTGTTCATCGCGTCCTTGACCCGCTGATCGGGCTCGATATTCGTGATCAGCGCCTTGATGATCTCATAGCCATAGTCCGCCATCTGCGTCTGCAACGTGTCCTGAATGTGCTTCGCGATCGTGTCCGCGTCCGCGTACGCCTCGTCCAGATCCATCGTCGGGATATGCGAACGGACGACATCGAACGCGTAGGACTTCATCTGCACCTCAGGGTCATCGAGCTTGTAGAACGCATCCTTGACCTTGTCCTGCTCGGCCCCGACCATGTACTGGATCGCGAGCTTCACCACGACAAACACGTTGTCCTGCGTCTTGGTCTCGATATCCGCGTTCAACTGCTCGACCTGCAAGCTCATCCGCCCGGCCACCTTCTCCACGAAAGGCGACTTACGCTGAAGCCCCGGTCCAGCGACGCGAACAAACTTCCCGAACCGCTCCACAATGGCGCGCTCCTGCTGCTCAACAGTGAAAAAAAACAGAGGCATAAGTTCGTCCTTTCCGATATGCGCGTTAGCGCTCGGCCCGGCCGCTCGATAGGTGAACGGCGCTTCCGTCGCTGGGGACGAAACTGTCCGTGAGATCGCCGTTCGGGAGGGTTGGCCGACGGTGCTCTGCGCGAAGTCGCTTCGCAGAAGCGGTGAAATGGCCTAACTCACAGTGTACTCCGGCCGGAACGGCCTGATGGGGCCCCCTTGCGGGCTCAGGAGGACGGCGTGTTATTCAAGTTCGGTGACTTCGACTGCGCCGAATCCGGGCAGGGCTCCGTCGACGAAGAATATTTCGATCGTGATGTCGGGTTCGACGTGTGCCTGGGAGAGGAAAGCGACGACGCTACGGCCGGTGAGCTGCTCGATCGTTGCCTTGTAGCGTTCGGCCATCACCTGCTGGAACTCCTCGCGAAGCGCCACGACGCGTGCGGGCTGGCCGCTGTCCATGATCGTCTTTTCGAGCGCGGTGAATCCGCTGCCGCGCATCACGACGACGATTATGTCGTCCAGCGCATACGTCTTGGCCTTCATCGGCCCACGCCCATAGTGCTCGCGAAGGATCGAGACGATGCTGTTGGAGATCGCGGCCAGTAGCTTGCCGCCAGCGAGTCCTTCTGACGGGCTTTCTTCTGCAGCCGTGTCCATCTGGTCGTTCCTTTGGTCCAGCGAGGCCCGCGAGACCTCGACCGTCCGCTTTGCGATACCTATGACCCGGACGGTACGGGCAAAACCCGGCTCGAACCCTGTCTTCAATTCGGAGGCTACTCCCGGGCCCGCCGCGCTGTCAATCGGCCTTGAGCGGGGCCACTTCCGGCGGGTCGGACTCGAGCACAAACGCCTCTATGGCCGAGGCGCCGGCCTCGTCGGTCCCGCTCAGAACCGTTCGAACCGTGCGACCGGTCAGACGTTCGACGGCCTCGATCAGCTGCGGTCCCATCGCGCGCTGCAGAGCGTCTCGCTGCAGCCTGACCAGGTCGGCTTTGCCCGCGTCCACGAGGTTTCGCTCGGCTCTCGTCGCACCGTCCTCGAACACGCATGCGACAACGTCCTGGTGGATGAACGCTCGCGATCGTGTTGCCCCTCGTCCCGTGAAGTCGGCAACGATTTTCCCGAGCTCGTTCGCGAGCGCGGCGTTTAAGGCGCCTCCAGATAGGCGCTCATCGGATCCCAACACGCCGGACCGCCAGCTCAACCTCGTCTGCCGTGATGGTCCACGCGAACTGAGAGGTGAAGAGGACCCGAGCGAAAGTTGACTGCATCGAGCATATCGCCACCGGGTGCCCATACAGGCATCGACAGAGGTTCGAGTTTGAGCGTATGATTCGCGAGACGACCCTTTGCGTCGGTCATCGAGCGCGCGCGGGTCGTCAGTAGCAGCGCGGAACGAACTCCACGGTCGCACGCTCGGCCGTAACGCACGGTCCGTCACGAGGAACAGGTTCTGACCATCTTGGCTTGGTCCGGGACACTCATGGGTAAACCCACGTCCGCGCATGCGAAACGAATACAGCAAGTCTGGCCACTACACGCCCTTGGGATGCGGCTTTCCCTGGTTCGCGTGTGGCCGGCGGGCTTGGCCTGGCCGCTCGCGAGTTGCCGGCAACACGGGCAAATGGGCCTGCCCGTGGCCTGGGGGCGTGCCGGTGCAACACCACGACGTGATTCGCCCGTGGTTGGACCGGGCCGAGGAAGGACGCCGTGACCCTATCGGTCAGGCAGTCCGGGTTCGTTAGCCGTGCGCTCGAATCGGGGGCGCACGGCTGGCGAACCAATCCGCGCGACACGGGCCCCGCTCGATCGGGTCGCGGCTTCGTCGCCGCGCGCCGACCTCAGCGCACCGGTCTAGACTGACATCAAGCCCAGCGTACGCTCGGCTGAAAGCAGTGCCCCGCGTTTGCGCATTCGTCGCCGGTCGGCGTCCTTCGCCTTTCGCAGCGCACACGCCCGGAGGAGCAGTGATGGCAGACAAGAACAGGGTCAACGTCTCGGCCGGACCGCCCGCACGCCGGCTCAACTCAAGAGAACGACACGCCGCGCAAGTCGCGGCGATCGCCAACGAGCAGAGCGAGCTCAAGCGCGAAGCAGCAGAGCGTCGAGCCAAGCGCGAGGCGCGGTCGGGAGCCGGCGGCATCAAGCCGAACTAGAGCTGGCGGCCTCAGCTCGCGCCGTGGCTGGGACCAGCGCGTCGCTTCGGGGCGGTGTCCTGCGCGATTGCGCGAAGCTGACGAGCGTTCCGCTGTCCTCGTCCCACAGCTTGAGCTTCACTGCCTTCACGCCGTCCGACAACGAGAGTGTCGGCACGTCGTGGAAGATCGAGCTCTCGTCGTGCGCACGCTGGAGGTTGTAGTTGGGAATGCGCGCGTTGAGGTGGTGGACGTGATGCAGACCGATGTTGCCGGTGAAGAACTGGAGGATCTTGGGCAGCTTCAAATAAGAACTGCCGCGCAGTGCCGCGTCGGCATAGTTCCAGTCCGAAGGGTCCTTCCAGTATGCCCCTTCGAACTGGTGCTGGACATAGAACAACCAGATCCCGACCGAACCGGCGAGCATCGCCGCCGGCATCCACACGAGCAGGAAGTTGCCCAATCCGATCGACCAGCACAATCCAGCTATGACCACGAGCAGCGCCACGTCGGTACCTAGCACGCTGTGGCGCATTCGCGGACGCTGAGCGCGCGTTGCGATGCGGGGCCCGATCATCATCGCGATCACAGGCCCGAGACCGAACATCACGACCGGGTGTCGCACCGTTCGGTAAGCGAGGCGGCCACGCCAAGACCGCGCGCGGTATTCGGCAACGGTCAACGTTGGGATGTCGCCGACGCCACGATGATCGAGGGCGCCGGAGTTCGCGTGATGAACCGCGTGATCGTGGCGCCAACGTCGAAACGGCGACAGAACGAACAGTCCGAGGACGCGGCCGACGCGAGCGTTCGCACGTTTGGAAGGCATGAACGATCCGTGTGTGCAGTCGTGAAACACGACGAACGTGCGCACTAGAAAGCCGGCAGCCGGCAGCGCAAGGGCCAGCGTCACGAGCACGGAGATGCTGAGCGTCAAATACATCAAAATCGACAGCGCCAAGTACGGCACCACCGAGGTAGCGAGCTGAAGCAGGCTTCGGCCGAGGCGGGGTTGCGCGTAGGCAGACAGCGCGAGACGCTGCGGCCGACCAATCGATTTGTCAGACATGCGCTGCTCCGGTGCGAGGGTGGACGTTGCTGGGTGCAACGCCCCCACAAGCCGCCACCGGCCGCTCCGAGCGCGAGTGCCTCCGTATTTGAGACGAGCCCGCTGCACCGAATCGATACAGCCGGCAAGCCTCGCTACAGCTCAGCGTAGCCGATCCTCGATCGCCATGCTGCTTTTCCCCGCCGCGGCATGCTCGTCGTCGCGAACGATCGAACTGCCAATCCGCCTACCGGACCGGCCCCGCAGTCGTCAGCCACTAACCCAGTCTCCCCGCCTCGCGATGCTGGGGCACTGTCGGTGGCTTTCGGGCCTGGGCGCAAGCCGCCAGCCGCAGGGCCAGCTCGGCTTCGACTGTACTCCTTTCCGGGGCCTTGCCCCCGTATCTCTGTTAAGCCCTCTCGAGGTCCGCCCGTTCGCGCTAGACTGGAGTGGTTGGGCGTGAGCTCGATTAATTCAGGTGTTCCGCGTTTCCGCAGTCGTTGCCTGGCAACGTCCTCTGTGTTTCGCTGTACACATACCCACGGAGGAAAGCAACATGGCAACAGGAACTGTGAAGTGGTTCAACGACGACAAGGGTTACGGGTTCATCACGCCGGATGACTCCGGGAAGGACCTGTTCGTCCATCACAGCTCGATCCAGGGCAACGGCTTCAAGTCGCTGACCGAGGGCGCGAAGGTGAGCTACGAGACCGAGCAGGGGCCAAAGGGTCCGGCGGCAGCGAACGTCAAGCCGCTTTAGCTGCATGGCCTCGCGCGGCAAGAAGAAGACGACCATGGCGAAGCTGGCTCGCGAACACAAGCTTCGCCAGCGCAGGCTCGACAAGCAGGCAAAGAAGGACGCCGCGAAGCACGCTCCAGCCACCGAGCCGGCCCATCCTGGAGAGTTTCCGGTTACCGCCCATCCTGGAGAGTTGCCGGTCACGGCCCATCCTGGAGAGTTGCCGGTCACAAAAGAGATGTAACGCTCACGGCGACTGGTGGTGCGGGCGCTTTCTTGGCGCCCGCAACTTTGGTTGGCGAGCGGCTCGGTAGCGGCAGCAGGGAAAGGGGTGGGTGAGGGCTTCGGCGGTCGCCGGAGCCCACGGTTTGACCCGCTCCTGCGCCCGCCACTTTGTGCCGGAAGTGTCACGGGAAACCTGCACAACACGACAACAACGGCGCCCTACATCGAGCCCTGTCGTATTACGCATGCTCTTCATGCATTATGCATAGCTCGACAGGCCTCGCCATCCAGGCCGCAATTGTCGTGCTATGCAGGTTCTGGACGCGTGCGATGGGGCCCGATCCCCTCCCCAGCGCCGTTAATCGGCCCGCCGCCAATCGGGGTCGCGGGCACGTGGATGGGCTTCAGAGGACAAGGAGTCCGGCGAGTCCGATCGCCAGGAGTGCGGCGCCCCCGACGCCGGCCACGCCGGTGAGCGCCACCTGACCCACATATTGCAGGCGCGCCTCGGCTGATCTGATCCATCGATCTGTCGGGGTACGGACCAGGCAGCGGACCACGAGGAACGCGACGAGCGGCGCGACGAACAACGCGTTGTACATCGTTAGCAGTGAGATCTCGAACGGAACCCCCGGACGCGCCGCGAGGATCGCCGAGATTGCACCGAAGTAGATGAACGCCGTCGGGAGCTCGACCGCCATGATCCCTGCCCCGAGCGCGAATGCGGACGTTCGCGTGCGGCAGCGGCGCGGACGCAGCTCAGCGCTCCTGGTGGTGCGTGAACGCCACAGGAAAACCGCGAACGCGAGCGCCAGGATCCCGACCGCTGCCTCGACGGCGTGTTCGAGCGGGCCATGGGCGTGGTGGAGAGTGCTGATAATGACCCGGCCCGGGCCGAATACGAGCACGAGTCCGCCCGCGAGGTAAACGGCGAACGCGCCGAGCGCAAAGCTGGCGAGCCTACCCCCGGAGGACTCGGTCGCGAGCCATAACCCAGGGATGACCGTCGATGGGTTGATCGAATCGGCGATCGCGATCGACGCAACTAGGAGCGTGAGGCCAACCATCGGGCCTGGACCGTTACTCGACTGCTCGAAGCATCATCACCCACTCGGGATTGATCGCGAGGTTCTCGCCCGTCTCGGACTCAACCAGCCAGCTGAACTCCATGAGCGAACCACGAGCCGCGTCGAGGATCTTTCGTTCTACGTCCCTGACATCGCCCTGGACGCGGTAGCGATCGCCGCCAACGACAGTTATCTCCGTGACACGTCTCATCGTGTCCATGTGGCAGATCCAGGTCTCAAGGGCTCAGCGCCTGCGGTCGTGACGCACGGATTGTTGTCTCGGGCCGCACGTCACCCCCGGCGGCACCGCCTCGCACGTGACGATCCGTCTGATCAGTCTATGGCGCTGGAGCTCCGAAGGCCACCTCGGGGGGCCATCGCCCGCCGCCGGATGATCCACCGACGGCCCCCGCGCTGAGTGCTACGCTCAACTTGCGGGTGGCATCGTCGCCCGTGAGGTTCTCCTCGCCGACGCAGCGAATCTCCGTCCGACCTCGTGTCACCGCGCCGGCTAAGGAAGGGAGACCGATGCGCAGCCGTGGCTTTCCGGAAGCGGTTCGCTCGGGGCCGATCACGAGCCGCCACGAGGTGATGCGGTGAAGACATCAAGAGAGCGAGCCGAGGAGAAGCGCCTGGCCAAGCTCGACCTGGTCCGTCAGCAGGTCGAGAGCGGCGATCTCGTGATCCGGCAGATGACGGAGGAGGAGCGTCGACGGTATCCACCTAAGCCGGTCGTCCGCCCCCAGCGCTCCCGTCGGTGGTGAGCATGAGCGACCGCGAGGGGCTGATCGCGCGCATCCGGCACGTCCGCCGCCTGACCGCAGCCGCTGAGAAACCCCCCAACGCGTCCAACGTCCGTTCTGAGCTCGATGAGATTCGCGCGCTGCAGGCGCGGGTCGCGCACCTGGAGCAGTTGTTGCAGGGACTTCAGGACTCCGTTCACCGAGAATTTGAGCGGCAGGGAAAACTGATCGCCCAGCTCGAGGCGCAAATCCAACCCGCGGCGATGGGAGCGGCGCTCAGCAAGGACGCGCGCGATCGCGGGTTGTAAGTTGTGACCGCGTTCTTCATCCCGGGGCTGAGCGACGACATAGGGGCCGTCGAGCGGGCGTACGGAGACATGCGCAATCAGATCGAGCTCGACATGGGGCGTCGCCCGAGCGCTCGCCGCATCCTGCAGTTGTGGACCCGCCGGGGGAGCCTCGACTGCGTCACCGAGGTTGGCATGCCCGACCCACTGCGCGGTGGCATCGTGATGGCGATTTTCGATATGGGCCCTCATCGGCCGTTTGTCGTGTGGCGCCAGCCGAACGGCGGTGGCCGCGGTGGAACTCTCGAGATCCTGGGTTGCAATGCGTACACGGTGCTGGAGTTCGACCTGTGAGCTCGAGCGGCGAACTCGAATTGCTTCGAGCGGACGTGCGCTATTACCACGACCGGCTCTCGTTGCTGCGAGCCAAGCGATACCGGTGGGGCCTGGGGTCGAACGCTCGATCGCGGGAGCTCGAGCGCATCCTCAAGCTCGCCGAGCGGCGTCTCCGCGACCATCTTGTACGCGAGCACCGCTTGCGTGAGCACGGCTTTCGCGAACGTGCTCTGAGCGAGCAGTAGCGACCGACCTGCTACGTTGGTTCCAGCGGTCGACGCCGTCGGCCGCGAGGCAGCTCGCTTGGGTCCCGCAATCAGCGGTTCGGGTCAGCAATAGCCTCCCGAACCGTTCGCGGCCCAAAGCGCCGCCAAGGAGTCTTGATGTCTACGCAGTCCTTTGCTGATCTCGGCGTGTCGAGCGCCGTCCTCGGCGCACTATCCCAGCAGGGAATCACAGAGCCGTTCGCGATCCAGCAGGACGTGATCGGCGACGCTCTGGATGGGCGTGATCTACTTGCGAAATCGCCCACGGGCTCGGGCAAAACGCTCGCCTTCGGCATTCCGCTCGTCGAGCGGATCAAGGCTGAAGATTCCCGGCCGTCGGCTCTGGTGCTCGCGCCGACGCGCGAGCTCGCCACGCAGATCGTGGACGACATTCGCGCCATTGCGCATTCCCGCGCACTCAGCGTCACGGCCGTGTACGGCGGCGTGGGTCTGGTCAAGCAGGCCCGAGACGCGGCCCGTTCACATGTGCTGGTCGCGACTCCCGGGCGCCTCGAGGACCTGCTCGCACGCAGTGTCTTCACACTCGACAAGGTCGAGATGCTGGTACTGGACGAGGCGGACCGGATGCTCGACATTGGATTTCGGCCGGCCATCGACCGGATCGTCGCGCTGTGTCCGACGACGCGACAAACGCTGTTCTTCTCAGCGACGCTTGACGGAGACGCCGGTCGACTGGCAAAGGAGTACACGCGTCAACCCGTGGTACACGAGCGCGGACCAGCAGCCCGCCGTGCCAGCACCGACGTCGAGCACCGCTTCGTACAGGTCTCACATGAGCATCGCGTCGAGGCGCTCGTTGGCGAACTCCGGAGCGACCGGGACCTTGCGCTCGTGTTCGTGCGGACGAAGCGCGGCGCCGATCGACTCGTCAAGCGCCTCCACGCTCACGGGGTCGCAGCCGTCGCCATGCACGGAAACAAATCACAGCGCCAGCGCGAGCAGGCGCTCGCACGGTTTGAGACCGGAGCGGTCGACACGCTGGTTGCCACGGATGTTGCCGCCCGCGGGATTGACGTCAGCGGAATCTCGCACGTGATCAACTTCGATCCGCCCGCCGACAGCGAGACGTACGTTCACCGCATCGGCCGCACGGGCCGCGCGGGGGCGAAGGGCATCGGCATCACGCTCGTCTCGCCGGCCGAGCGACAGGATGTCCGCCAACTCGCGGCGAGACTCGGCCTCGAGCACGGGCTCGATGGAACAGCTTCGAAGCACCGAACCCGCCCATCACCCCCCGCTCGGCAGGATCGCCCTCGGTCGCATCGCCGAGCCAATCGGCGGCGAGCCGCCCGCTCGGCCCTGAACCGATAGTCGCCTCTCGACGCCGCCCGAGAGCGAGCCGGGCGGGCGCCATTCTGTCGCCTCGGTCGGTAGTTGGTGGCGTTGTCGATTTCGGCTGTGCGTGTTCGTGTAAGGGCTGAGAGGCCTGGATCACGCCGGCCTCGAAAATCCCCAGGCGGACAGGATCGCAGCCTTTGGGAGGACAATTTGATCGAGGAAGGCCAGGCGCTGGTCAAACGATGCCTACGGCGAAACCAGCCGGGTCCCTACCAGCTCCAAACCGCGATCAACGCCGTCCACAGCGAAGCCGCGACCGCGACCGAAACCGACTGGAACCAGATCCTCGCGCTCTACGACCAGCTCCTGACGTTCACCCCGACCGCGGCGGCGGCGCTTCGTCCGTAGTTATGCGGTCCGTAGCGCTTCGGTCGGGCTGAGGCGGGCGGCTTTCATCGCGGGGTACAGGCCGGCCATTGTGCCGATGAGGAGTCCGGCCGCGGGCGCCGCGATAAGCGCGTACAGCGGTACGACGAATGGTTCGTGTTTGGCCTGCGCGTAGATTGCGGTCGCGCCGGCGCCGATGATCAGGCCCGCGACACCGCCGAATACGGCCAGGAGCGCCGATTCGGTCAGGAATTGGGTTGAGATGTGCCGTCTCGTGGCGCCGAGCGCGCGGCGCAGTCCGATCTCGCCGCGGCGCTCGAGCACGCTGATGACCATGATGTTCGCGATCCCGATCGCGCCGACCAGCAGGGCGACCGCGCCGAGCCCGGCGAGGAGCGCGGTGAACTGGCCCTTCGCGGCGGCTCTCGCCTCCAGCGCGTCCGACGGCCTCGAGACCTCGACCCCGTCGGGCTGTTGGGGGTCGGCGGTCGCGGCGAGCAGGTTTGACACCTGGGGCACCTGGTTCTGGTTGGCCCGTACGTAGATCTCCGACGGGTTCGGCTGGACCGCGAACAGGCGCTCGGCGACCGGCAGCGCCACGAACACCTCTGTGTCCAGCGAGGTGTCGAGCGTCGCGGAGCTCATGATCCCGACTACGGTGAACCAGGTGTTGCCGAGGTAGACCATCACGTGCCCACCGATGTGGCTGATCTGCAGTACGGCGGCGGCCTCGGCGCCGAGCACGGCTTCCGGGAAACGGTCCGAGGTCGAGTCCAGGAAGTGGCCGGAGGTCATCGTCGCGCTCATCACCTGCGGGAGGTCGCCGCCGGCGGCGTCCACGCCGATCCCGCCGGTCTGGGCGGAGGGCACGAGCGGGTTGCGGTACACATTCGCGCTCGAGACCTGGTAGACGGCGGCGTCCGAGAGCACGTTGCTCATGTGGCCGATCATCGGTACCGAGGTCGCCGGCAGGACCTCGTTGGCGCCGAGGAACGTCTGCCCCGGCGTGACGGTCAAGAGGTTGGTCCCGAGCGCGTCGATCTCCGCGATCAGGTTGGCCTGCGCGGACGCAGACACCCCGACGACCGCGACCATCGCGCCGATCCCGATCGCGATCCCCAGGGCCGACAGCGCCGCCCGCAACCTCCGGGTGCGAAACGCCTGCAGCGCCGTCGAGACCAGCTGGCTCGGCGGCAGTCGCGCCGGGGCTATCCGGTCGGGGCGGGCGAGCGGCGCGGTGGTCGCGGTCACTGGGCCTCGTCGGACACGATCTCGCCATCGCGCATCTGGATGCGACGGGCGAAGGCCGCGGCGATGGCTTCTTCGTGCGTGATCAGCACCAGTGTGGCGCCGTCGGAGGCGAGCTCGTGCAGAAGGTCGATCACGTCCCCGCCCGATTTGGAGTCGAGGTTGCCGGTTGGTTCGTCGGCGAGCACGATGACCGGGCGCTTGGCGATCGCGCGCGCGATCGCGACGCGTTGGCGCTCGCCGCCGGACATCATCGGCGGGCGGTGCATCAAGCGATGGCCCAGGCCGACCCGTTCCAGTGCTTCCCTGGCGATGGCACGCCGCTGCTTGAGCGCCATGCCGGTGTACAGCATCCCGAGCGCGACGTTGTCCAGCGCCGTGACGGCCTCCTGGAGATGGAATTCCTGAAACACGAAGCCGACCAGGTGAGCTCGCAGCCCGGCCAGTTCTGCGTCCGAGACGCCAGCGACGTCGTGGCCCGCGACGAGCACCTCGCCGCGGGTCGGCCGCTCGAGCGTCCCCATCACCGTCAGCATCGTCGTCTTGCCCGATCCTGATGGGCCGACCACGGCCACGTGCTCGCCGTCGTTCACCTGAACCCAGACGTCCCGCAACGCGATCACCTCGCCCGGATACGCCTTGGTCACGGCCTCGAGCGACAGCGCGACGCTCATCCCTGCGAATCTGTTACCTGCAGGCCCGGGTGGATGCCGGAGCCCGAGATTCCCACATAGCCGGCGGCGAACAGCCCGGTCGTCACCGGAATCAGCTTGTGCGGCGCCGCCGCGTCCTGCAGCGCGTAGCCGCCCCCCGCCGTTGCAAGTAGTGCCGTCACGGGAACCGACAGCACGTGGTTCGCCTTCGCCTCCGCGAAGTTCACGCTCACCGACGCCTGGTCGAGCCCCGCGCCGGAGTGGTTGCGCGCGAGCGTGATCGTGACCGGGATCGTCGAACCCGATGAGCCGCTGCCACTCCCACTTCCATTCCCGCTCGCGCTCCCCGATCCTGAGCCTGGGCCGCTACCGCTGGTCGAGGCCTGCGCCACCGAACTGACCGCGCTGATCGTGCCGTCGACCGTGTTCCCGGCCGGCATTTCGACCGTCACGTGGTCGCCGGCTTTCGCCTCGGACTGGTTGCTCGCACTCAGATCGACGGTGACCACGAGCGTGGTCGAAGTCGTCTGCAAAATCGCCGCCGCGCTCGCCGCGCTGCCGCCGCTGCCGGAGCCCTTGCCGCTGCCGGAGCGCTTGCCGCTGCCGGAGCCCTTTCCGCTGCCGGAGCTACCGCCCCCGCCGGACCCCTTCCCGGTGCCGGAACCGCTGGAGCCACTCCCGGAGCTATGGCCACCGCCGCCACTCGACGCGTTGCCGTTGCCCGAGCCCTTGGGGGCGCCCGAGCCCCTGCCGCTGCCCTTGCCAGACCCGTGGCTGCTGCCGGTGCGCGACCTCTTGCCCCTGGGGCGGCCGGAGGGCTTGTGTCCGGATCGTGGCCTCGTGCTCCTTGGCGTGGTGGTCGTGGTCGTCGTGGTTGGGGTCGTCGCCGTGGTCGTCGGGGTCGTAGTGGTCGTGGTCGTCGGTGTCGTGGTGCTCGACGTGGTGAGGTCGATGAACTCGGGGCGCGATGCGGGTACGGTCGCGCTCGCGTCCGAGACGCCGCAACCATTGGCCGGGCCAGAGCCGCCGTCCGAGCTCGAGCCGCCAGTGGATCCGCCGCCCGTCGACCCGCAGGTGGTGTCCAGCTGTGTGACCCGCTGGGCGCCGGGAAGGAACACGATCCGGCCGAGCGCGATCTTGCCGGTCTGTTTCTCGCCGAGCGAGGCCTGCCAGCGCTCGACGGCGTCCGTTGTGCCGGTTTGCCAAGCGTCGTCGATCGTGATCTCGCCATCGGCGAACCCCATCTGCACGAGGTCGCTGTTGAGCTGCAGGATGTCCTGGCCGGCACTGTCCTTTGCCTTCAGAGCCCGGTAGGCCGGCAGCGCGCCATCGAGCAGGACAACCGGCCGCCCGTTGACCCTGTAGAGCGTCTGGCCGGGCTGGATTAGCTGCCCAACTGCAGGCAGCCAGGTGATCGTCCCGCTCAGACGGTTGTACACGGTCTGGGGATCGGCGTAGCCGAGTGTGCCCGACTCGGTATCGGTCTCGACCAGGTCGCGGCGCCGCACGATCGCCGCGCCGGCCGCGCTGCTGGCGTTGCCGGCGATGCTGGGCGAGGGCGTGCGCGTAGCGAGCACGATCGCCACCACAACCCCGGCCGCGAGCAGAATGCCCAGGGCGAGCATGAACGGTCGCGGACGTGGAGCAGGGGAGCTCCCCGTCGGGTTGACCGCATGTCGTCTGGTGTCCATCACGAGGGCCGGGTCTCCTTCTGGTGTCCTTCGCGCGTGCGCCTCGGTTCTACGCGACCGACGGTTTCCGCTCGGTTTCCCCTCGTCGTCGCCCCAACGACCCCCTCGCACGGTTTATTGGTCCGCGGCGAAACGGGCCACGGTGGCCTTGGTTATCACCCCGTGGGTGACGGCGACGCACGCGTCGCCGGCTTGCAGCACCGCTGGCTGATGCAGGTTGATCCCCGCGTTGGCGACCATCTCGTGGGTCAGCTCGCCGCCGCTGGTCGGGTCGGGGAAGCTCGGGAACCCGTGGCTGCGTATGCAGCGGGCGAACGCGAGCATCACGGCGCGGTGCGCTTGACCCTCCGCCGCACTCTGGCCTGTGCCCGGGCTGCCGCCGTTCACATGGATGCAGGCTGTCTGGGCCGCCTGGACCTGGGAGTTGCTGACGTCTTGCAGCGCGCGAACAACGGCTTCCTTATTGCTCGCTGCGCTGCCGGCGGGGTCGGGGAAGTTCGCCACCCCGTGGGAGCGCATGCAGCGGGCGTAGGCGAGCGCTCCGTTCCGCGTCGGCGTCGTCGTCGTGGCGACGGTCGTGGAGGAGCTGCCGCCACAGCCGGCCAGAAACAGCGAGACGGTGACGGCGACGACCGCGGTGAGAATCAGCGTGCGATTCGTCATACGGCAAGCTCATCAGCGCAACCTGAACGGATCGCCGCTTGGTATGAGAGGTTGCTGAGAGCTTGCTTAAGAGAGCTTCTATCGGCCGTTGGCGTCGAAGCGGAGCGTGAGGAGCGCCCCTCCGCCGTCCGCGTTGGCGGCGGTGACGCTGCCTCCGTGGTCGTCGACGGTCTGCTTGACGATCGCGAGCCCGAGCCCCGAGCCGGGCAGGGCGCGAGCCGCGGCCGCGCGGTAGAAGCGGTCGAAGACGTGCGGGAGGTCGGCCTCGGCGATGCCGGGCCCGTGGTCGCGCACTGTCAACGTCCCGGCGGTGAGCCGGACCTCGACGGTACCGCCGGGCGGGCTCCACTTGATCGCGTTGTCGAGAGCGTTGTCGACCGTGCGTTCCAGCCGCGAGCGGGCCCCGACGAACCCGTAGGGCTCCAGCCGGCTCTCGAAGTGCAGCTTCGACGCCCTGTGCTGCGCCCGCTCGACCGCGGCCGCCACGAGCTCGTCGAGCGCAAGCGGCTCGCGTGCGTCGACGGACCTACCGTCGCGGGCGGCCACGATGAGATCGCCGACCAGCGCCGAGAGCCGCTCCATCGCCCGGACGGCTCCGCCGAGCACGCGCTGGCGCTGTTCGACGGGCAGGTCCGGCCGCGCCAGCAGCTCGATGTTCGCGCGGTGTGCGGCCAGCGGAGTTCGCAGCTCGTGCGAGGCGTCCGCGATCAACTGCTGCTGAGCTTGTTGCGATTCGGCGAGGGCTGCGAGCATCGTGTTGAAGTCCGCTGCGAGGCTTGCCAGCTCGTCCCGGCCGCTGACCGGGATCCGCTGGTTGAGGTCACGCGTCGCGCTCACCTCGCGCACCGCCCCGGCGAGCGCCCGCACGGGGCGTAGAACCGCGTTCGCGGCCAGCCGCCCGAGGAGGGCCGCCGCGAGCGCCCCACCGAGCGTCAGGGCGAACAGCAGCCAGCGGACGCGGGCGATCGTCGCGTTCGCCTCGGTCAGCGGGCGTGCGGTCCGCACTAGCCCGTCGGCCGAGGATGAGAGGGGCATCGTGTACAGCGCCATCGTCACGCCGCGGTAGCGAATGTCCCGGATGTACGGCGGCGCCAGTCCCCTCGCCACCAACGCGTCCATGCCGATAAACGGCACGAACTCGTTGGACGGGACGACGTTCTGCTTGAGAGGGCTCTTCAGTCCCCTGCGCGCCGATAACTCCCGGTTCATCGCGGTCCCGACGTTCGGGATCACCTGGAAATAGCCGGATGCGTTGGTACCGGAGGGAGGGCTCTCCGAAGCGGGCCCTTTCGTCGTCGCATACCCCGCCGGCTTCGGCCCGTTCGCGATGAGCCACTTCGTGGCGACGTTCTGGGCCGACTGAATCAAGGAGGTGTCGGTCTGCTCGATCAAGTTCGAGCGTACGGAGAAATAGATCACCAACGAGGCGATCGCGAGCGCGACGAACACCGCGCCGCCCCCGGCGACCGTCAGCCGCCTACGGAGGCTCACGGCTCTCGCAGCGTGTAGCCGACGCCGCGCACCGTATGGATCAGGCGTGGCTCGCCACCCGCCTCCGTCTTTCGTCGCAGGTAGCTGATGTACACCTCGAGCGGATTCGACGTCGGCCCGAAGTCGTAGTTCCAGACCCGCTCCATGATCAGTTCCCGCGTCAGCAGCTGACGTGGATTGCGCAGAAACAGCTCCAGCAGTGCGTGCTCGGTCCGCGTCAACTCGAGCCTGCGTCCAGCGCGGGAAGCCTCTCGCGTCTGCGGATCGAGCGAGAGCCCGGCGAACCAGAGCGGCGCATCGTCGCCCACCGGACGCGTCCGCCGTAGTAGCGCCCGCATGCGTGCCAGCAGCTCCCCCAACCCGAATGGTTTGACCAGATAGTCGTCCGCGCCGAGGTCCAGGCCGCGGATCGTGTCCTGCTCGGAGTCGCGCGCCGTCAGGATCAAGATCGGCGTCCGGTTTCCCGACGCGCGCAGGCGCCGGCATACCTCGAAGCCGTCCAGGTTCGGCATCAGCACATCCAGCACCATCGCGTCGAACTCGGCCTGCCCCAGCCGCTTCAACGCCGCAAGACCGTTGGTCGCGGTCGTGACACGGTGGCCCTCGAGTTCGAGTGCGGTCTCAACGGCCTCGCGTACGTCCGGATCGTCGTCGACGACCAGCACGCGCCCGCCGCGAACGTCGGTCGCCTCCATCAGCGCCCGTTCATCCTCGGCCTCGACGCGTCGGTGACTCAAGAGGATCCATTGTCAAAGCCTATGCGGGCCTGGAGGTATGTCACGGCCAAGCCACGTGAGGCGCCACAACACAAGTAGAGCACCGCAAGCTGAGCAAGTCGCACCCGAAGCTGAGAGCTTGCTTAATGGTTCGTGAGATGACCGGCCGTCACGACTCTGGTTCGATCAGTGGGCGTTGTTTCCGGCGAGGAAGCCGGCGCCGCAGGCGGCCGTGGCCTGCTCGTACGCTGGTGACTGCGGGTCGATCGTGGCCGGGAACAAGAGGATCGCTCCCTGGTAGTTGGTGATCTCGCGGTACTCCCCCAGGTTTGGTTGCAAGCCGTGCGGAACCGAGGTCCTGGGGTCGGGGAACTGCGGGACGCCGTGCTGGCGCATGCACGCGGCGACCTTCCGCAGTTGCGCCATCGTCTGTGCCGACGGCGGCGGCCCCGGGCTGAGCGGACCGCCGCCGGGCATGAACCTCCCGCACTTCGCCTGCGCTTCTTTGAACGCCGGCGATGAGATCACTCCGGCGCTCGCGTGGAACTCGAAGCCTCCGCCGGGATTTGGGTCCGGGAAGTTGGTCACGCCGTTGGCGCGCATGCACTTGGCGTACGCGAGTGCCCTCGTGGGACCGGCGCTCGGCGCCGTCGAGCCCGCGCTCGCCGCACTCGACGCCCCGTTGCTGGTGCCGGCCGCCGTTGGCGCGGTCGGGCTGGGAGAGCTCCCCTCGCATCCCGCCACCAGGACGCCACTCACCAGCGTTGCGACAGCGAACAGGCGCGCTCGCGGCAAGCCAGCAGCCGGCCCGCAAGAAGTCGGGGACGCTCCGCCGCTCATGGTCCCTTGGGACCGCCGCCGCAGGCCGTGGCGGCGGTCCGGAACGCGGGCGACTGCGGGTTAATTCCCGGGAGGTATACCTGCTGGTTGCCGCCGGAGCTGCTGATGACCTTCGGGTCAGGGAAGTTCGGCACGCCGTGGCTGCGCATGCATCGCGCGAACCTCAGCCCACGCTGGC
Organism: uncultured Solirubrobacterales bacterium; assembly: GCA_963810015.1. Taxonomy (GTDB): domain Bacteria; phylum Actinomycetota; class Thermoleophilia; order Solirubrobacterales; family Solirubrobacteraceae; genus Palsa-465. Next base: position 152,458 of record CAWEMC010000012.1, on the reverse strand, counting down.
GCTGCTGCGCCGCTTGCGCCGAGCTGGCATCGGTGTGCGGGATGTAGTGCTGGCACTTCTGCCGAGCGGCGGCGAACGCCGGGGCGTTGACCGAGATGCCGTTGACCGAGATGTTTCGCCCGCTGGCCTCGATCCGCATCCCGTTGTCGTTCAAGTCGGGGAAGTTCGGCACGCCGTTGGCGCGCATGCACTTGGAGAACACAAGGGCCCCCGGGGCGTCGGCGCTCGGCCCGGCCGAGCGCGAGCTCGCCGCGCTGGGAGAGCCTCGGCCGCATCCTGCCAACAGGACCCCACCCACGGCCGCTGCGACGGCGAGCTGACGCGCTCGCGAGAATCGCGGTAGCTCCGTTCGATGACTGCTGTCTCGCATCTGGTCTCCTACACGTCCGCTGAGTTCCGTCACTTTGCTCGCGATCCAGGTTCTACGCGGCGGGCGGTTTCGGCACGGTTTCGCTCACCCGGAGACCGAGCGAGAGGTGCGCCCGGGGGGATCAGCGAAACCGTGTTGAAACCTCGCGGCGCTACCGTCCTGGAGGCGAAGGAGCATCGGTGCGCGTACTGGTGATCGAAGACGATCAGGAGTTGGCCGAGACGGTCGCGGCAGGCTTGCGTCACGTGCGCATGGCGGTCGATGTCGCGCTCGACGGCGAGGTTGGCCTGGCACGCGCGCTCGTCAACGGCTACGACGTGATCGTGCTCGACCGCGACCTACCCGGCCTTCACGGCGACGACGTGTGCGCTCGGCTCGTCGCGGGCGGCGCCCGCAGCAGACTGCTGATGCTGACCGCCGCGTCAACGAACGACGACCTGATCCACGGGCTCGGTCTGGGCGCCGACGACTACCTGGCCAAGCCGTTCGACTTCCCGGTGCTGGTCGCGCGGATCGTCGCGTTAGCGCGCCGCGCGCAGCCGAGCATCCCGCCCGTGCTCGAGCACGGTGACATCGTGCTCGACACCGCCCAGCGCTGCGCGCACCGGGCCGGTAGGCCGCTCGCGCTGCGGCCCAAGGAGTTCGGCGTGCTCGAGCTGCTGCTCGCCGCCCAGGGCCGGGTCGTGTCCGCCGAGGAACTGCTCGAACGCGTCTGGGACGAGGCCGCCGACCCATTCACCGGCGCCGTCAAGATCACGATCAGCCGGCTGCGAGCCAAGCTCGGCGACCCGCCCGTGATCCAGACCATCGCCAAGGCCGGCTACCGCATATGAGCATCACCGCGCGCCTCAACACCCGGATCACCCAGCTCGCGGTCGGGCGAGCACTCCCGCGCCGGACCGTCCGCGTGCGCCTCACGCTCCTGTACGGCGGCCTCTTCCTCCTCTCCGGCGCCGTGTTGCTGGCCACCACGTATGTCCTTTTTGAGCGGGCGACCGAATACACAAAACCACACTTGCCGAAGGTCCCCCGCGCTCCCGCCATCCAGCACCTCCGGCAAAATCCAAAGTTACCGGCGACCGCTTACGGCCCCGGCAACACAACGGTCCAGCTGCCTCAGCTGCCTCAGGCTCTGTCGAGACTGGCGCAGGACCAGAATCAGCTGGCCCAGGACCGGCATCAGCTGATCTACTCCGCGCGTCCGCGGGCACAGGGCCCCCATCAGCTGGTCGGCGGTCTGCCCCGGCTGGCGCAGGATCAGCATCAGCTCGCACGGGATCAGCATCAGCTGGCACAGGCTGTGAATCAGCTGGCACAGGCCGCGCATCAGATGAGCCGGGCAGGGTCCGTCGAAGCCGCACAGCGCGCCGCCGACTCGCACCAGCTTCTCATCAACTCGGGAATTGCTCTCGCCGTCGTGGCCGTACTCGCCGTCTTGGCCGGATGGCTCGTTGCCGGCAGGATGCTGCAGCCCCTCCGGACCATCACCCGTACGGCCCGACGGATCTCATCTACCAGTCTGCACGAGCGCCTGGCCCTCGATGGCCCGCAGGACGAGCTCAAGGAGCTCGGGGACACCCTCGATGACCTGTTTGGGCGACTCGACGCTGCGTTCGAGGCGCAACGTCACTTCGTCGCAAACGCCTCGCACGAGCTGCGCGCGCCGCTGACACGCCAGCGAGCGCTGATCCAGGTCGCGCTCGCCGACCCGGACGCGAACTTCACCTCGTTGCGGACCGCCCATGAGCGAGTGCTCGCATCCGAGCAACAGCTCGAGCAGATGATCGACGCGCTGCTGGCACTCACGCGCGGCCAAGCGGGATTGGAGCACCGCGAGCGCCTCGACCTCGCGACCCTCACCTCCCAGGCGCTGCTCGCCCACGAGTCACAGCTCGCCGGCCTCGATCTCGACGTTCGCGCCACGATCGACCCGGCGCCGACGGCCGGCGATCCACGACTGCTCGAGCGCCTGATCGCCAACCTGACCGACAACGCGATCCGCCACAACACGCCCGGCGGACATGTCGAGATCACCACCGGGACCCGCGACCGGTATGCCTTCGTCTCGATCGCGAACACCGGCCCGACCGTCCCGCCTGAAGAGATCCAGCGTCTCTTCCAACCGTTCCAACGGCTCGGCGGCGGCCGCACCCACCACAACAACGGACACGGACTGGGACTCTCGATCGTCCAAGCGATTGGCGACGCGCACCGCGCCGAGATCGTCACGCGCGCGCGACCGCAGGGCGGACTCGCTATCGACATCTCATTTCCGGCGACAAGCGGCACGAACTCCAGGCGGACATCGCCCCTGCGGTGGCGGAAAGCGGCAGCCCCGGAGCCGGTCTCCGGGCCTGATGCCCCGGCGGGACGTTGAACAGCCCGTTAGCGTTGTGGCGAGAAGCCCTCCCGGTTCAGTCCGCGGCGGGCGGCGCGTTGTATTCGTCGTCGGTGACGTGGTCGCCCCAGGTGGCGCTGTTGCCGGCCTCGTCGACCTCGAGGATCGCCAGGTGCGTCATGAACCGGTCGGGTGCGGCGCCGTGCCAGTGGTCCTCGCCCGGCTCGAAGAACACGCGGTCCCCGGGGCTGATCGCCTCGACGGGACCACCGCGCCGCTGGCAGCGCCCGATCCCCTCGAGGACGTAGATCGTCTGACCGACCGGGTGCGTGTGCCACGCCGTGCGAGCTCCGGGGGTGAAGTGGACGCTGGCGGCCTGTAGGCGTGACGGCGCCGTCGGGGCGGTGATGGTGTCGACGTATACACCCCCGCTGAACCACTCGCTCGGTCCCGTCCCGGTGCCGATGGAGCTTCTCGTGATCTGCATGTCGTTCTCCTAGGTTCCGGTTATAGATCGAGCACTACGTCGTCGCGTGGCTGTGAGCAGCAAATCAGTGCGCTTCCGTCGGCCGGGGGTTCGACCGGGTCGGGGCTGTATCCGACATCGCCGGCGATGAGGGTGGTCTCACAGGTCTGGCAGACGCCGGTGCGGCACGACCAACGGACCGGTACGTCGCATGCTTCGGCAAGTTCGAGCAGGCTGCTGTATTCGTTGCTCCACGGAATCGCGAGGTTGCTGCGGGCGAACTCGATCGTTGGGCCGCTTCCGGGTTGGCCGGCGGGTGGGTGGGGCATTCGCGCGGGCGTTGCTGCGATGCCCGGCGTCAGGCCCGGGGCGGGTCCGAACGGTTCGGTGTGGATGCGTGAGGCGTCGATCCCGATCGCCGCCAGACCCGCGCTGATCTCGTCCATGAAAGGGGCGGGACCGCACAGATATGCCTGGGCATCGCGGGGCGGCTCGAGTTCAGCGAGCAGTGATCCGGTGAGACGGCCGGCGCTGTCGAAGTCGCGGCCTTCGACGTCATCCGGATCGGGATGGCTGTAGTACACGTGGTCATGTTCCTTCGGAAGCGAGGCGAGGAGATTGTGGGCCTCGGCAGCGAACGAGTGCTCGCGCCGGTTGCGTGCGCCGTGCAGCCACCAGATCTCCCGATCGGAATGCTCCTCCGCCAGCGCTTGAAGCATGGCGAGAACTGGGGTGGCACCGATCCCGGCGCTGATCAGCAGCACGGGTTCATCGGTCCCGTCGAGGATGAAGGTGCCACGCGGCGCTGCAATGTCGAGCTGATCGCCGACGGCGAGCCGGGTGTGTAGGTAGCCGCTGACGGCGCCGTCGTGTTCGCGCTTGACCGTGATCCGGTAGTAGCCGGCGTCGGGCGGTCCGGAGAGGGAGTAGTTGCGGAGCACCGACCTCTGCTGCTTGTCGGGCTGGACTCGCAACGTGAGGTACTGACCTGGGCGGGCGGCCGGTAGCGGTGCGCCCTTGGGGTCCTCGAGCCGTATCGAGATCACCGAGTCGCTTTCGCGGGTGATCGCGGTGACGGTGAGCTGACGGAAGCCGGGCCAGGCGGGAGGCGGGCTTGTTAGCGCAAGGCCGGCGTTGCCGCTACCCGGCTCTCCCTCGAGCAAAGCTCGGAACGAGGCCTGCCAGCCGGGGCTGAGGGCCGGGATCCGGAGCGCTCGGACCAGTTCTAGACGCGTGTGCCCAGGGAGGTAGAGCAGCGCGTCGGCCTCAGCGACCGGCATCTCCTCGGGGCCTGAAGCAAGCTTGATGATGTTGTCTCCCGCTTGCACCTCACCCTCTTCGAGCACGCGGAAGTAGAAGCCTGGGCGGTGGTGTGAAACGAGCAAGGCGGGAATGCGCGGGTCGTTCATGCGGATCCCGACGCGGTAGCAGGTGACGCGGGGTTGCGTTACCTCGAAGGTGGCGGTGCCGATCTGGTAGCGGTCACCGATACAGACCTCGTCGTCACCGAGGCCTTCGACGGTGAAGTTCTCGCCGAACTGTCCGTAGACGAAGTCGTTTCGGCCGAGCTCGCGTTTCCAGTATCGGTAGGAGTCGATCTGGTACACGAACACGGCACGCTGCTCACCGCCGTGCCCCGCTAGATCGCCTTGACCGTCGCCCTCGACGTTGAGCTTGCCGACGCGGCGCGGACCGGCGATGGGGTCCTTGAAGACGCCGGTAAAAACCGTCTTCCCTTGCCACGGCACGTTCTTCGGCATGCCGACATTGACCGAGAGCAGCCGACCGGCGACGGGCCGATCGCCGCTGCCCGGCGCAGATGTGCCGAGATGACGATTCGACATGCTGGAGCGGCGGGCCGAGCGCTCTCAGGCGCCGTATGCCTGGACGTGCACCTGTCTGGTCGACACGTCGACCACGCCGCGGGCCCAGACCTCAATGGGGTTTACCCAGGAGAGTTCGGGGTGGTTGCTGCCCAGGGAAACGTGCTCGCGGAGCTTGAAGACGGAAGAGCCCATCTCCGGAATCGCCACGCCACCCGCTTCCAGCGCGACCTTCTTGCCGTCCTCGGTCGTGATCTCCCCGTGGATGTGGAGCTCGGCGCGCCCGTCGGCGCGGAAGTAGATGTAGTCCACGCCCCTGAACGTCCCTTGCAGTTTCGGCCCGCTGACCGGCCCCTCGAGATAGAAGTCGAACCGGGCACCCTCGGCGGGTGGTGCCTTTCCTGAAAGTACGTCGTCGGCCGAGGCGCCGTACTCGACCACCTGCGTGATCTGCGGCCGGTACTCGTAGATCAGCTGTCCCGGCATCTGCGGATCACTGCCACCGGCAGGTTGGGTGACAGTGCTCGGCCGGGGCTCATCGATGGAGTTCATTAGTCACTCCTGTCATGACGTGATCAATGTCCAGCGCTCTGTCCGCCGTCGATGTGCAGGATCTCGCCGGTGACGAAAGAGGCACGTTCGAGGTACAGGATCCCATCGACGACGTCGCTAATCTCGCCAATGCGTCCGAGGGGGTGAAGCGCCGCCAGGCCTTCGTAGGACGCGAGATCGTGCATCGGGGTCCTGATCACGCCGAGCGAGACCGCGTTGACACGCACACCGCGAGCGGCGTATTCGATCGCCAACGATCGGGTCACGGCAACAAGGCCGCCCTTGGTCAGGGAGGGCAGCGCCGAGGGCCTCGTGCTGTCGGCGTAGTCGACGAGGCTGGTGCTCATGTTGACGATATGGCCGGAGCCCCGGGTGACCATTGGCCCGATTGCCTGCTGCGTCATGTGGAAGAACCCTGCAAGGTTCACCGAAGTGATCGCGGCATAGTCGTCGGTCGTGTAGTCAGTGAAGGGCTTGCCGATATATACCCCGGCGTTGTTGATCAGGCTGTCGACCCGTCCGAACCGCTCGAGCGCCCGCTCGACCACGCGCCGGGCCGTCTCTGCGTCCGTGATGTCGCCTTTGACGGTGACCAGGTCGGGCTCGTCGGAGGCGGGAATGGTTAGCGAGGTCGCCACGACCGCGTACCCGGCGCCGCGGAACGCGGCCGCGAGACCGGCGCCGATGCCCCGCTCGGCGCCCGTGATGATCGCCACTGGCTGCGGCGGTTCGCTCATGCGACCAGGTAGGTCTGGTAGGTCACGCCGTGGGGTTGGCGGCCGGCAACACTGATGAAGATGCCCTTGTTCAGCCAGTCGAGGTCGGCCGCGGAGGTCTCGATCCGGGTTGAGGTTCGAAACGTGTACTCGCTGGGATCGACGTCCTCACCCCGCCCGAGGCGCGCAAGAACCTCAGGGCTGCCGTGGCGGATGCTCTGTGACTGGACATAGAGGAGATCCCCGCGGTCGGTCTGCAGGACGTAGCGGATGTCGCCGAGCGCGGTGCCATCCGGGAGGATGATCTGCCAATCGGCGCTGGCGCCCGGGAGCAGCCTGCCGCGCATCTCCGGACCGGTGAATGTCCCGCCCGTCAGGGGCACGATACGCCGGTTGCCTTGGGCTGTCTCCCCGAGCTCGAGCGGTGGGGCGAGAGTGGCCTCCAACGTGTAGACCCGGGTCAGGCGAGGTTCGGGGACGTGATTGCTTACGCCTGCCTCCCGACGGTGAGTCGGAACGCGCTGCTCGACCGCTGGATCGTTGGGATGGGCCTCCAGCGGGGTCACCGTGACGCGCATCCACTCATACATCGGTAGCGCCCGCAGCAGGCTGTCCATGTCCGCTTCGCTCTCGGCGCGGTACAACCCGATCGGTCGGGTCTCGCCGGGAGCGACGTGCCGCTTCCAAAGCCGGATTAGGTGTCCTTGGTCCACGAGCTCGGCTGCAGCGGCCGATTCAGCGTCGTCGCGCGCCCTGACTTCCGACTCCGGAATCCCCTCGGGAACGTGGATCTCAAATTCGACAAGGAAATCCATCGGGCTCACCCGACCAATGGCTGGTCGTCTCCGGCGCTCATGAATACCAGCCTACCTCCAGTCGGATCCCCTCACGCGGGCATCGTTTCTCGCTCGGGGGTCCGCAGGGCCCCACGGAGACCCTTACGGGAGGTGATCCCGAGCTTCGCGTAAACCTGCCGCAGGTGCCACTCCACGGTCCGGGGGCTGATGAACAGCTCGGCACCAATCTCCGGGTTAGTGCGACCCTCTCGGGCAAGTCTCGCGATCTGTTTCTCCTGGGGCGTGAGCTCATCGCGGGTGTCATCTCGTCGCTTGCGCACCTTCTCGCCGGTGGCGAGGAGCTCGCGTCGCGCGCGATCCGCGAATCCATTCGCTCCCATCGTGGCGAACGCGTCATATGCCCGGCGGAGTTGCTCGCGGGCGTCGACCCGCCGGTTCTCACGGCGGAGCCACTCGCCATAGCTGAGCCGGGCACGAGCAAGATGCGCCGCCATCCGAGACTGCTCAAGCGCCTCGATCGCCTCTCCGTGCAGACGCTCGGCCGATGCGCCGTCGTCGAGGAGCGCCCTCGCCCGCGCCTCCGTTCCCTTCGCCCAGGTCGTGCCGCTGGCGCTCGTCCGCTCGCACAGCTTCTCGAGGGATTCACGCGCGACGTCCTGCCGCCCGCTTCGCACAGCCGCTTCCACGAGCTCGGACAACGCCCACGATGAGGTCGCGATCTCGTCTGCCGCGGCCGCCTTGTGCGCGGCCTCGAACGCAAGCTCGTACTCACCGAGCCCGTTGTAAAGGATCGCCGTGGCGTATTCGGCGGCCGTGACCGCGCATCCCTCTCCCCGGCTGTGCGCGCCGGCGATCATCATCTCGACCAGGGTCAAGGCCGTGGAGGCATCGCCCCGCCACGCGGCCAGCCGCAGCGGAACGTAAGGGAGCGTCTCGGCTCGCGCCGCGAGGTCGAGCCTCTCGGCCTCCTCCAGAAGGGCAGACGCCAGCGATAGGTTTCCGGCCTGGACGTGGAACATCGCGAGGTAGTCGAGGGCAAAGGGAAGCAAGATCAGCGCCCCCGTAGCGCGTGCCAGCTCGGCCTGACCGGAGGCCAGCTCGAGCCATGCACCGTCGTCCCACAAATCCATCGCGGCGAGGCTGTAGGCGACCCACGACCAGTCCAAGTGCCGTTCCTCGGCAAGGTAGGCACGCAGCGCGGCCGTCAGCGTCGGAGCGGCGGCGGCGTACCCATCTGTCAACCGGGTCGCCAGGCCGAGCAGCAGCAGTTGTCTCCCAGGCAATGGCTGGGGTCCGAGCGGCGCACAAAGTGCAGCTCTGGCAACGTCCGGCGGGTCGATGTCAGTCGTGAGACGGGCGGCATAAATCACCGCCACGAGCGCCTTTAGATGTGTCTCCCGCGCAAGCTCGGGATCGAGTGACTCGAGCCGCTGGGCCGTGCGCAGGAGCAGTAGCGGGGCGTCGCTGCCGCGTCGAGCGTCAAAGGCGATCTGGGCGCGGACGCGCTGCGCCCTGGCCTGCCCAAGCTCATCGAGCGGACCCGCATCGGCGGCCGCGAGTAGGGAACTCGCAGCCGACAGGTCACCCGCCTCGAACTTCATTTGTGCGGCGGTGAGCGCGCGTGACGCCCGCGCGCCGGGGTCTGGCGTGAACGTCACCGCTCGCTCCAGGAAAGCGGCAGCGGCGGCGATGCCGCCGCGGCTTTGCGCCCGGCTGGCCGAATCGATCAACTCCCCGGCCACCTCCTCGTCCGGGGCGATCGCCGAATGCGCGCGATGCCAGGCTCGACGATCGGGATCCGTCTCAGGATCGGTGGCAGCGGCCAGGGCGCGGTGGACCGCGCGCCGGTCCGTCGCGGGTGCAGCGCGATACGCCGCCGATCTCACCAGCGGATGGCGAAACCGAACTTGCGCGCCGATCTCCAGAAGCTGCTCACTGGAGGCGGGCTCCGCGGCCTGCCGCTCGATGCCAAGCGTCGCCGCAGCGCGCCAGAGGAGCGTGGCATCCCCCACCGGGTCGGCCGCCGCCAGCAACATCAGTCGCTGCGTCGCCTCAGGCAGCGTGGCGATGCGCTGTCGGAAGTGGTCCTCGATATGGCTCGGCAGAGTTCCTGCCACGGGCAGCTCGAACCCGCCGGCCAGCTCTCCGGTGCTTCTGCCTCGCAGCAGCTCCACCAGGGCCAGCGGGTTGCCGCGCGTCTCGGCGACGAGCCGGTCGCGGACACGATCGTCGAGTCGGCCCGGGATGACAGAGGACAGCAGGACGCGCGCATCGTCATCCTGAAGCCCTCCGAGTGACAGTTCCGGCAGATCTGCCAGCTCGCGGTCGTTGCTGGGCTCGCGAACGGTGAACACGAGCGCGACCGACTCGGCTAGGAGCCGTCTGGCGATGAATCCGAGAACTTGGGATGTGGCCGCGTCGAGCCATTGCGCGTCATCGACGAGACACAACAGCGGCCGCTCTCCGGCGACCGCGGCGAACAAGGTCAGCGCAGCCAGCGCGACCACAAAGCGGTCGGGGGCATCACCCGACGAGAGGCCGAAGGAGACACGCAGGGCGTTTTGCTGAGGGTCAGGAAGCGCGTCGAGCTCGGAGAGCATCGGTGCGCACAGGTGCTGCAATCCCGCGAACGGCAGTTCCATCTCCGCCTCGACGCCCGCGATCTGGACCACTCGGAATCCAGCAGCCTGCCGCGCGGCGTACCGGACTAGTGCCGTCTTGCCGATCCCGGCCTCACCCCGTATCACTAGGACCGCGCTCTGACCCCCGCGAGCGGTCTTAAGCAGCCGATCCAGCACGTCGCGCTCCCCGGACCGGCCCAAAAACGCCGGCGGGCGCTGGACGGCCATCCCGCAAGCCTACCCAGTCGACATCGGGTCATAAAGCCAGGGATGCGACCCGGGACATGCCCTAGTGCGACCGCGGGCGATCGGGGCCAAAGTAGCAACGCAATGATTGACCACCAAAACGCGTCGGCCACTCCCGTGGCGATCGTCACGGGCGGATCGCGGGGGATCGGCCGCGCCGTCGCGCGCAAGCTGGCCATGGGTGACTACGCCGTTGTCATCAACTACATAGACAACCAGCCCGCAGCCGAGGCCGCTGTCGATGAGATCCTCGCCGCGAACGGCACCGCCGTCGCCGTCCGCGCCGACGTCGCGGACGAGCTGGACGTCGAGCGCCTATTCGGTGAGACGATTGACGCATTCGGGCGTGTCGACGTCGTCGTGCACGCCGCCGCCCGGATGATCCTCGGGACAGTCGAGGGCTACGACCTCGAGACCTTCGACGCGCTGCAGCGAGTCAACGTCCGGGGAACGTTCGTTGTCAACCAGCAGGCGTCGCTCCACCTGCCGGATGGAGGCGCGATCGTGAACTTTTCAAGCTCCGCCGTCGGCCTGGCGCTTCCGTCCTATGCCGCCTACGCCGCGAGCAAGGGCGCGGTGGACGCCATCACGCCGGTGCTCGCCCGCGAGCTGAGAGCTCGCGACATCACCGTAAACGCGATCGCGCTGGGGCTCGAGCGTCCTGGCGCCATCGCGGACGTCGCCGAACTCGTCGCATTCCTAGTCAGCGAGGACGGCCGCTGGGTCAACGGCCAGGTGATCCGGGGCGTCTGGCGTGATCGGTGACGAATGACCCTTCCAGATCCGCGTTCCGCGCGCTAGCGTTTGGCGTGGTGCCCGGCTGACGGTAGACAGTACGTAGAACTTGGTCGGTTCATGACGGCCCCGAGCCGCCCCTGTGGGGATGCGCGCGTCTGGGCCGCCGGGCTGTGCTTCAGAGTCTCGGCGGCGGCGCGCGGGCTCCTCCTCGAAGGTGCACTAGTTGGGCGCTGCGCGCAGGCTGTCGAGCATCGCCGCCACCTGCTCGCGGAGGGCTGGCCCGACCTGGGGACCGAGGTAGACCTCTACCTGGAAGACCCGGCCCCCGTACTTGAAGCCGAACGTGGCGCTAGATCCGTCACACGTTTGGCGCGATCCGCCGCCGGCCGTGAGATGGAAGCGGACGGGGCGCTTTGGCGTCCGGGCGAGCTCCCAGCGCGCGGGGTGCAGGTACTCCCAGACGAAGACGAATGCGCCGTCGCGGGGGAAGTCGATGACGTTCGGAAACCCGCACTCGCATGTGTGGCGGGAAAGTCTGGCCGGGAATGAACCCACCGCCAACCGCGGCGCCGGATCCGTCACGTCGCTCAGCCACCCGCGCAGCACGTGCCAGCCGGCCGGCACGCTGACGCTGAGCCGTGCCGGGACGCTCACACGCCTAGCCGTGCGATCACCACCGGCCGCCCCCGCCGCAGCCAGGGCAGCAATCGCGACCACCGAAAGCGCCACCAGAACCTTGCGCATACCAGGTATACGAGGGCGGGCCATCCCCGAGTCCATCGCTGCTAGCAGAATGATATCATGAAGGTATTAGCTGCAGAGATGTTCCTCGGTCCCCAGGCCGGCGCGAGGGCGCAGATGAAAACCAGCACCATTGGTCGCATCACGGTCAGCGCGGTTCTACTTGTCGCGGCTGGTTTGCTGGTCGCGGCTTGTGGCGGGTATGGGACGGCGGGCGCGAGCTTCGGCTGCGCGGCCGTCACCCCGCACGTTGCTGTTTCGGCGGCGGGGGGCTCTGGGTCGTGGCCGTGCTCAAATGGCGACCTTGCCAATACCCGGGTCGCCACTGGGTCGAAGATCTCTTCGAGAAACGTGTCCCGCCTCGCGCGGGCCTGGACGTTCAGGCTCGCGGGGGAGGCCGCGGCCGGCGTGCGCCCGTTCGGTTCGTTGATCGCGAACCCGATCGTGCAGAACGGCGTCGTGTATCTCCAGGATCTCGACTCGAACGTGTACGCGCTCGCGCTCGCGACCGGGAAGCTCCGCTGGGAGTATCGTCGCGATCAGCCGGAGCGCAGTGGGCCGGGACCGAGTGGCGTCGCCGTCGCTGACGGAAAGGTGTACGGACTCACTCCGACGGCGGCTTTTGCGCTGAGTGCCAGCACCGGTCGGGTGATCTGGGTCAACAGTGATCTCTTGCGCCAAGGTCAGGGTACGTTCGGGATCCAGCCCCAGGTGGCTAACGGGCGGATCTATCTGGCAAGCCAGTTGGGCTCGGGGCGTGGCGGCGGTGTGCTGCTGGCGCTGAACGGGTCGAGCGGAGCGGTGCTCTGGAGGTTCGACACAGTCGTCGGCCCAGAGCCGGGCGTGCGGTCGCTTGGCGTCGGCTCGGGCGGCGCCTGGGAGACGCCGTTGGTCGGTGGCGACGGGTCGGTGACCTACGGGATCGGCAACCCGTATCAGACCGCCGCGGCGGCGATCGCGGATCCGACGGTGGATCTCTACACCGACAGCGACGTGAACCTCGACGCGGCGACCGGGAAGCTCCGCTGGTATTACCAGGGCGTCCCCGACGATTTCAAGGACTACGACATGCAGGCCTCGCCGATCTCGGCGCGCATCGGTGGCGTCCCGGTCGTGATCGGCAGCGGCAAGATGGGCTACGTCTATGAGATGAACGCCAATTCCGGCAAGCTGATCTGGAAGACGCCGGTAGGCGCGCACAACGGCCATGACAACGACTCACTCCAGGCGCTCGAGCACCGCAGCACGCTCAGGGCACCGTTCACGATCCTTCCGGGGCCGCTCGGCGGCGTCTTGGCCGACTTGGCCGTCGCGAGCAACAGCGTGTACGTCGCCACCTTGGACGCACCGCTGACCTACACGAACTTGAACCTCCGAAGTGCGAGAAAGGGGGCAGGCGCCGCGACCGGCGAGGTGGAGGCGCTCAGCCTCGCGACCGGGAAGGTCGAATGGGATACGAAGGTGCCCGAGCTGCCTCTCGGCGCCATCACGGTTTCCAACGATCTCGTGTTCACGACGCTGTACGACGGCGTGCTGATCGCTCTGAGACGCAGCACCGGCGCGATCGTCTATCGCCGACGACTGCCTACATCGACTAACTCCCCGATCGCCATCGCCGGCGACACCGTGATCGTCCCGGCCGGCGGCCCCGTCACAAGCGTCCGAGGCGGAGGCGGAGACCCGCAGGTGGTCGCATACAAACTGCCGTAACAGTCTTTGGCCGCGGGCGTGGAGTTGTCGACGACGCGACTGCTAGCTCACCAGTCCGGACTGTGGCTCGCGAAGTGGTTCGCACCGAGCCGCGCGGACGGTTGTTCAGACGTTAAGGTCGCTCAAGCTCGCGCGGATACGGGCCGATGCATCTACCGATGCGCAGGCTTCTGAGACGAACGGCAAACACGGCGGCGACTCGCGATATCCGGCAGTGCGGTCACGCGCGCCACATCGGCTCGTGCCCCTGTTGTCAGCGTCTGCAGCTGGCGCGGTGGAACGCTCAACTCGCCCAAGCCCAGCCGCACACTCACCGCCTCTAGACGAGCGTTGGATGAGGTCTGTGATCCGCTGCCGCGCGCCGGGCTGGTCGGAAGCTCGCGCTTAGGCGCTCCTCGCGAATCTGTCTGTCGCCTGGACCAGAGCGGTGTCGGTCGTGCTGCCGCCACGGTGCCCCTCCTCGTCGATTACCACCAGCTCGCTCTCGGGCCAATCACGCGCGAGTCGCCAGAAGAGATCGATGGGCGGGTCGAAGTCGAGCGCGCCGCGGATCAGGATGCCGGGGATGCCGGCCAGGCGTGCGGCATCACGACCGAGAGCTCCATCGTCAATGAAGTGGCCCTGGCTCCAGTAGTGCGTCACGATGCGCGCGGAGCAGAGCCGGTAGTCGGGATCCTCGTAGCGGCGAGACGGCGCCTGGCCGGGCACGCGCATCTGCCGGTCATCCCAGTCGCACCAGTTCCGCGCCGCCCGCTCGTGCACGGCCGGATCCGGGTCGAGTAGTAGCCGGTAGTACGCGGTCGTGAGATCGCCGTCTCGCTCGCTCTCCGGAACGCCGGCCTGAAAACGCCTCCACTCCTCGGGAAAGAACCGACCCATTCCTCGAGTAGCCCAATCGACCTCGCGCTGCGTGCCCCCGACAACCGAGAACAGAACCACCTCGCTGACCGACCGCGGATGCGTCTGAGCGTACGCGAGCCCGAGAACCGAACCCCAGGACGCCCCGAACACGAGCCAGCGATCGATCCCAAGGTGCCTGCGCAGCGACTCGATGTCCGCGATCAAATGCCGGGTAGTGTTCGCGACTAGAGCGTCCACCGTGCGTGCCGCGCTTGGCGTGCTGCGACCACAGCCGCGCTGATCGAACAGGACGACCCGGTAGGCATCAGGGTCAAAGACCTCGGTCCAGGTCGAGTTCAGACCCGAGCCTGGACCGCCGTGAAGCACGACCGCGGGCTTTCCCTCGGGGCGCCCGTAGACCTCCCAATAAATGCTGTGCCCGTCACCGACCTCGAGCCACCCCTGCGCGTACGGCGGGGACTCTCGGTACGTCGCGGGCGTGCGTCGCGCTTCCTCCATCCACTCGAGCATAAGCCGGGCGGAGGGGCAACGTGAGCCGTGTCAGTCCGAACGGTGCCTTCCCTTGAAGATTTGTGCACGCACCCCTTGCTGGCTGAACCGATGGTCGTCATCCTCCGTTCATGCCGACGGGGACAAGGTTGATAGCCGCGTGAGCGCGACACCCGCAGAGGCAGGCCAGGGGACAGCGAGCTGGGTCCAGTCCCCACGCGCTTTTCTCGCGGGAAACGGAACCTACGTCGCGGCGATGATCGTTCTCGTCGTCGTTGCCCTCGCCGGCCTCGGGATCTCGATTCGTCTCCCCGCCAATCCTCTCCCAAGCGCCAGCGGGGATGTCGCGCCGTCCGTCACGGCGTCAGCTGCGCCCGACCCGGCCGTCTGACTCGCCACCGCTGCCTGGGAAGTGCTCGATCGCAACTCGTCTTGCGCGTCCGCGTATGTTTCACGCATATGGCTGAGCGTCCGAACATCCTGTTTTTCCACGTCGACAATCTCGGTTTCGGGGAGCCGAGTTGCTACAGCGGCGGTCCGTTCCGAGGCACGGTGACTGAGCGGATCGACGGGTTCGCTGGAGAGGGGTTCCGGCTGACCCAACTACTGCCCCGAGTCGCCGTGCACGCCGACGCGCTCGGCGTTGATGACGGGACGGCATTCGGTTCGTTCGGTGCGAGCCTTCGTCATGAGCCGCTCATCTCCGCGGGCGCGCCCCTCGACCACGTGCCGCTAGCGAACACGACCTAGCGCGTCGTCAGAGTCCCAAGCTCCGCAGCCGGACGAGACCGCCGCATCGGGTTGCCGGTTACGTTTACGGACCCCGCGGCGGAAATGGACCGCTCGCCTCGATGCCCGCACCGAGGGCCGGCACTAAACGCGGTCTCATCCAGAACTCACTGCACCTTGAGGCTCGGGTCAGAGACTGAGATCACGTTCATCGAACTGCATCGTCTTCGCGTACCGCTGTGGCAGCTTGGGTTGGTCGCCGTTGCGGTGGTCGCGATCGTGGTCGTGTTCCTACCGCTCACGCCGGCATACGACCTCCAGGTGCTCCTCCAGGCGGGCCGCGCGGCACCGGACGGACTCGCGGTGTATCCGAGCCCGAGCTCGCCCGCGGTGTACTCCGGCGCATCGTTCGTCTATCCGTACCTCACCGTGTGGCCGTTCGTCCCTCTCGCGGCGCTGCCCATCTGGCTGGCGACCGCGGTGTTCTTCGTGATCGTCTTGGGCGCGATCCTCACCGCATCGGTTCTCGGCAGCGAGCGCGATCCCGTGATCGCGGTGCTGGTGCTGGCTACATCGTTCACGCTCACCGGACTGCAGCTTGGCACCCTCAGCCCGCTGCTATTAGCCGGCGCCGTGTTTCTCTGGCGACTACGCGACCACCCGGTCGCGTTCGGTCTGCTCGCCGGACCGGTCGTCGCCTCCAAGCTGTTCCTCGTTCCGCTGCTGGCGTGGCCGCTGCTGGCCCGCCGCCACCGCGCCTTCGCCTGGGCAAGTGCGTGTACGACCGTCTTGATCGCGGGGGGATTTGCCCTTGGCCCGCTCGGTCCTTCCGCGTACGCCCGTTTGCTCTCAGTCCTCGGCGCGCACGAGGCGAAGTCCGGGTTCGGCGTGACTGGCGCCTTCATGACCGCAGGTCTTGGTCCGGCCGTGTCCGAGGCGGCGGCGGGCATTTTCGCGGCTGCGGTGCTCGTCGCCGTGTACCTTCGGTTCCGCCAGACGCACGAGGAGGCGGTCCTCTTCTGCGGCGCCGTCGTCGCGTCGTTAATCGCCACTCCCGTGCTCTGGAGTCACTATCTGGCGCTACTTGCGGCGGCGTTGCTCGCCGCCGCGGCACCACGGCGATGGTTCCTGTTGTTGGCGCTGGCCAGCTGGGTGATCGCCCCGCCGCACGGGATCACGATCCACGTGCAGCCCTCTCAGAGCGTCGCCTCACATGGCGCCTGGCTGGCCCTCGCCACCTCGCTGGCCGTGATCGCCTACGCCATGCGGCAGGGTCATCGGTTCAGTCAGCAGCACCCGCCCGATCGTTGAATCCAGCGCCCGGGGACCGGCGCCGCTGCATTGCTTACGGAGCGCTGCTCCGCGGCGAGGCCGCGTCCCATGTGTGGCTGCCGGCGATCGCGCGGGCGGCCTCCTCGCTCAGCCCGTGCGAGGACCACGCCGCGCGCCCGGCCTCGACGATCGCTTCGGGGTCGGCCATGCGCTTGTATTCGCCGAGCGCATCGACCGGGTAGCCGCGCTCGGTCCCCAGCGCGTCGGCAACCAGAGAGATGTAGTTGCGCACCTGGAGATGCTCGTCGCCCGCGTCGCACCACTCGCGCTGGCACGCGTGGGAGATCGTCACCACCGTGTCCACGCCAAGCTCTCGCGCCTGCTCGAGCAGCGAGCCGCGGATCGCGAGCCAGCGCGAGCGCTGGACGTCGGCCGAGCTCGGGCCGCAGTCATAGTCGTACTCGGGCGGAGCCTGAAGCCACCCCACGAGCTCGATCCCCGGGATCTCGCGCAGCAGCGCCGCGCACGACTCGGAGTCCTCTCGCGCCCGGCGCTGTCCTACCTCGTGACCGTCACGGCCAACGTGCGTGTGCAGGGCTACCCGACGAGGCACCTCACGCTTAAAGTCAAGCTCGCCGCGTCGGGCACGCTCAGCCAGGAACGTCGTGCAGTGTGTGATCTCGAACGGGACCTCGCGCCGGTCGCGACCGAGCACGATGTCGTCGTAATGGACGTTGCACGATGGACACCAGAACACGACCGTGCGCGGGTTGTACGACGACAGTCGCTCGATGCTGCGTGCCGACACGCCGCGGCCGGGTTCGTCGTCGCCGGCGCGATGCCAGGTGATTCCGCAGCAGAACTGCACGCCGGCGGTGGCTATGAAGTCGAGCCCCAATCGCTCGAAGACCCAGGTCACGTCGGCGGCGATGTCGGGCGTGCGCAGGATGTTGCAGCCAAGATAGAGCACGATCTCGTAGCTGCGCTCGGGCGGCTCGGAGCGCTCCACCCATGAGACGCGGTCGGCCGGGAACTGCAGCGCCTTCGTGGTTTGCACGCGGCGGTAATAGGCGTTGTAGGGAAAGCGGGCCATCGCTGGAACCTCGGGCCAAAGCCTACTGGCCGAGCCTTCGATCCTTATAGGATCCTGGCCGTCGTGAGCGATCGATCCGATCTTGGCGCCGCGCTGGCGATGGGCCTCGGGGGCGGGATGCGGGCGTTAGCGCCAGCGGTGGCGCTCGCGGTCCACGACCGCGGGCCGTTCGCCGGGTCCGCGCGTTTCATCGCGTTCGGTGCCGGCGCCGTCGAGCTCATCCTTGACAAGCTTCCGAGTACTCCCAGCCGCTGGTCACCTCGCGGGATGTCCTTGCGCCTGCTCTTCTCGGCGACGGGCGGAAGCGTGCTCGGTGGTGGACCTGGCGCCGCGATCGCCGTGGCCGCTGCCCTCGGCGCCGCGTTCACCGGCTCGCGGCTACGAGCGAAGGTGCACCGGCGGGGCCGGCAACTGGTGGCGGCGGCCGCCGAGGACGCGCTCAGTTACTCGCTGGTGCTGACCGCCACGTCCTCGTTGCACTGACCTGACCTTGGACGGGAATCACCGGGCGCGTTTGCTGCTCTGGTGCTAGGTTCGGCGCGGGCGAACCACAGCCAGGATGTGGTGCAACGGTCCGCTGAATGAGCTCACCTGACAACAGCGACAAGATCAACGCACTGCTCGCGGACATTCCGCAGAGCGGAAACGCACTCGGCGAGCCGGTCGCGCCGGTCACCCTCGATTACTTCGGCGACCTCCAGTGCCCGTACTGCAGGGATTTCTCGCTCGATGTTCTGCCTTCGATAGTCCAACGGTGGGTGCGGAGCGGCACGTTGCGAATTGAGTACCGCGCGTTGCAGACGGCGACGCACGAACCGAACGTGTTCGTGGCGCAACACGTCGCGGCACTCGCCGCGGGCAAGCAGGAAAGGGCGTGGCACTTCGTCGAGACCTTCTACGCCGAGCAAGGCGAGGAGGGCACAGGCTACGTCAATGAGGCGTACCTAGAGGGGATTGCGAGTCAGATCCCGGGTCTTGACCTCTCGCGGTGGGCAACCGAGCGCAAGGACCCGGACCTCGTCAGGGAGATTGCCGGCGACGCGGAGGCAGCCGGCAACGCTGGCCTCACCGGAACACCGTCGTTCCTGCTCGGTCCGAGTGGAGGCGCGATGAGGACGTTCTCCCCATCCGGTCGGACGTCGTTCGATGCGGCGATCGAAGGGCTCGTGGGGGCGTAGGGCCGGGGACGGATCCAGCCATCGAAACCAAAGGGACCCATGGATCTCGAACGACATTGGAGAAAATCGTCGAGCTGGCGCGCGAGGAGCTCCACATCGTGCGCAAGCGCGCAGAAGAGAAAACGCCCGCTCGCGAACACGGCCACGACTATCACGAGGCCCAGAGTGCAGCGGACCGGCTAGATCACTACGCCCACCAGCTGCATCGGCTACACGACGCCGAGTATCAACACGGTTGGAGGCACATGAGCGCCAACGATCAGTAGGCGCGAGCGGCGATCGCCACGAGGTCATCGGCGTCGAGAGTGTCCGGGACCGTGCCCTCCGGGGTGGTGATGCAACGAATCGAAACACCCGCGGCGTTGAACATTCGCTCGCCTTCTTCGGTGCATGCTCTCCACGGGAGACGGGCGAAACCTTGTTGCGCGGCGTCGATGGCTGAGGCCACATCGGCGACGTCGACGGTGCGACGGGCCAACATCGCAGCGGCCTGTCGGTACAGGGCCGTCTGGACGGCGTCCGCTGCGGCCGCCCCGGCCGCAGCGGCCGAGTCGGCTGACACGAGGTCTCGCTGGGACTGGTCGCGTCGAGCGATCGTGACCTGACTGTCGGCGAGGTCGCGAGGTCCCACCCAAGTCCGGCGCGGCCTCCGGCGTGGTGTCGATGAGCCGCATGGTCGGTGGCAGCGTCGGGCTGGCGGTGATGGGCGCGCTCGTGACGACGATCGGGCGCTCACAGCTCGACTCGAGCCTCCCCCAGCTTCCCCCGGCCGCCCGGGCCCAGCTGGCCGGCGCGCTCGGCTCGAGCGCCGTACCCGACGGGCACGCCTCACCACACGTGGTCGACGCCCTGCACGACGCGTTCGTGTCGGCGCTCGCCGCCGGACTCAAAGTCGGCGCCGCGGTCGGTGCGGAGTCCCGCGGGTGCACCTGTCACTGGACCAGGCAGCTTGCGCTCGGCGGCCGACCCTCCGGAAATGCTCTGACGAGGGCGTGCGCGATCAGCCGAGTGCGCGCGGCGTACCCATCTGGGGTGTAGTGAATACCGTCCGGGATGAACCACCCCGGCTTTGCGTGCGCGGCCCAGTCGAACACGCGCATCATCGGACGCTTGCCACATGCCGACTGTAGATCCTCGTTCCAGCGCCGCATTCCATCCTCGCCGTAGAACCGGGGTGCACCCGCGAGCGTGATCGCGTTTACCCACATCACCGGTTGGTCGCCGATGATCGACATCATCTCAGCGATGCGGGTGCGCAGTCCAAAGGTCGAGCCGGCCGCGACATCCGCCGCGCCGTTGGTGCCCAGCGCCAGGATCCAACACCCATGAAAGCCGGCCGAGATCTGCTGTCGGGCGACCGTGGCGGCGTTCGGCTCCCCCTCGAAGGTCTCGTGGATCGACCGCGCCCCGGAGACCTCCATGTGCGTGATCTTGACGCCGACCCGGAACAGTTGGGCAGGCGCCCGCAGTCGCCGGTTGGGAACGTACACCGCGGAAGCCTCGCCATCGGATGTCGAGTCTCCGATGTAGACCACGGAACGACACGACGTACGTGTCGGGGGCGATAGCGGCTTTGCCGCGGCGGACGACGGGCTTGTGGTGACGGCGGCGATCGTCGCGGCGACGGATTTGCCGCCCGAGGAGAGGGTGGACGAGGCGGCACCGCAGGCGCCAAGCAGCGCGGCTGCGGCTACTGACAGCACGATCAGGCGGGTTGCAGCGAACAGCCGCCCCAGCGCTGACCGGTCATCGCGCGGCCCGCGGTTGCTCGGACTCACGGGCTCATCGTAAAGATTCCGCTGTGGCGCTACGGACCTGGGTCCGTGCCTCACGCCGCTTCCGCCGGACGCAGCTCCTCGACATAGGAGATTGAACGCCGCCGGAGCTCTCCGTCCGGCGAGACGGCGTAGGTCCCCATCCGCCACAGCGGCGGCGAGTAGGCATGGATCGTCACCGCTGGGTAATCGGCCTCCTGGCGCATCCTGTGGACGTGGGACGCATCGAAGTCAAAGACCTCGCCCGCCCGGTGGACGAGCCGGCGGGGTGACCCGCCGAGCGTGAAGCGCTCTTCGACGACCTCTCCCTCGACCACGGCAACGGCCCCGTTCGAGATGTCATGGTCGTGGAACCCGGTGTCGTTGCCGTTGACCCAGGAGATCACCCAGATGTCGACGTAGCTGTCGCGCCATAGCTGCTCGAAGTGACGCTCCGGGGTGTCGAACTGGACGAGCGGCTCCCATTGCCGAGGATCGGCGGCGATCCGGCTGACGAGTTCACGGAGCTCGCTGCGGTCCAGATCGCGGGCGCTGCTCAGCATGCGATCTCCAGGCGCTCGCGATCACGTCCCGCCGTCCCCGAGGGGCTGGTCGTCGTTGAAAGCAGCCGCGCGGGGTTGTGCTCGCGGATCGAGATGCGAACGGCTTCGCCGAGGTCCGGGTCGGACGGGAGGATGACCGGCCGGTCGGAGCCGTAGACCAACGCCTCGACGCCCACCTCACGAAGCACCCCGTCAATGGCGCGCGCCCCGTAAGAAGAGGTGTCCAGGAAGACGTCGGGGTCGCTGATGGGATCGCCGCCACGCGCCGCGAGCCGCTCCCGGTGAAGTGGAGCCAGGCCCGCCATCATCGCGAAGCACACCCGCAGCCGCGGATGCGCGCGCCGGCCCCACACGGACATCGCGTGCCACGCTATCTGCATCGAGGTGACGTAGTCGGTGAGAGCCGACCACCACCTCGGGACATCGCAGCCCGCCGGTCCGCGCGACGGACCGGGATGGACGAACAGCGGTGCCCCCCTACGCTCGAGCGCCTCGAGCACCGCCCCCAGGCCCACGAACCCCGCCTCGTCCGTCAGTGCTGTTGCCGGCAGGCACGCGCCGACGAAGCCCTCGTCCAGCTTGCTCTCGAGCGCGCCGGGGTCCGGTTTGGCGAGGCTCACCGTAGCCCAGGCGCGGAACGGCGGGGGGAGCTGTGCCGCACCCTCGTGGTAGGCGTCCACTAGCGCCTCGGCCTGCGCTTCCGGCAGCGACTCGATCCCGAGCGGCGTCGAGGGAGCGATCAGCGCCAGGTCGAGACCGTCGGCCTGCGCCAGCGCCGCCCGCCTGGTTGGGTCGTGGTCGCTGAGGTCAATCGGCTGCTCGCCATCGCCCGGGACGCTCAACGTCCACCCGGTGCGGTGGCGGGCAAGCTTGGGCGCCTCGCTGCGTCCGGAGAGAGCGCGGAGGAGTTGCTCGGGCCAGAGGTGCTGGTGAATGTCAATCGCTTGCGGCAACCTGTTCGGCCATTCCACCCATCGGTAGAACCATTCTGGCCTCCCTGGCCAGATGTGAAGCGGTTCACTGAAGCGGTTCACTGAACCGCTTAACAGTATCCGTCCGCGACGTGTCCCCTGTCAAGACCCGAACCCGTACCCGACGTCAACGCCCTGTACGCTCCGCGTTGTGCCCGGGCTGGAGCGGCGTCGCACCACGATCCGCGAACTGGCGGACTACACCGGCCTCTCCCCCGCCGCCGTCAGCTACGCCCTGCGTGGCCTCCAGGTCTCGGCCGAGACCCAGCAACGGGTGCGCGAAGCCGCCGAACGGCTCGGCTACGAGGTCGATCCGATCGCCCGCGCGCTGGCGGGTGGTGCCACAGCCGTCGTGGGCCTGCTCGTCGGCAGCATGGCGGACTTCTGGAACCAGGAGCTCGTGCGCGCAGTTCAGCTCGAGCTGTATGCCGCGGAGCGGAGCACCCTCGTCGCGGACGCGGACGGGGAGCCCGCCCGCGAGCTCGAACTCGCCAAGCGACTGGTCGACCAGCGCGTCGACGGGTTGGTGGTCGTGCCGATAGGGCCCGCCAGCGGCAGCTGGGCGTCGATCGCGACGCAGATCCCGACGGTCACGATCGGCGACGCTTTGCCTGGTGTCGCACCCGCGGGAGAGGTCGTGTTCGACAACAAGCGCGGAGTGCAAGAAAGCCTGGAGCACCTCAGCTCGCTCGGCCACACACGCATCACCGTCCTCTCATGGGCGGTGACGACATCGCCAAATCGCGAGGCCGAGCGCGCGGTCTCAGCGTCGGCGGCAGAGCTGGGACTCGACTGCCGCGTGGTCGCGTGCGCATACTCATTGAACGGCTCGCGTCCGCTGGCGCTCGAACTGCTCCGCGGTCCTGACCGGCCCACGGCGATCCTGTGCCTCTCGGACTCGATCGCGTACGGCGTATATGCGGCGTGCGCCGAGCTCGGCCTCTCGATTCCCCGTGACTTGTCGGTAGCCGGATTCGGGGACCACCCCATCTCGCGGCTGCTCACCCCCGCCCTGACCTCGACGGTATGGGACGTTGAGCGAGTCGCCGAACTTGCAACGGGCTTTCTGCTCACGGCGATCGAGGCAGAGGGTCCACAGGCAACGCTTCGGGAGGTGGTCGCGCCGGTGCTGGTGGTGAGGGGGTCGACCGCAGCGCCCTAGCCTCCACGCGACGCGGCTCAAACCGTGTAGCCGGACACGCAGATCAAAGCGTGGCCCGCGGTTTGCGCGTTATCTCGGTTGACGTTGAACCCCAGAAAGCCATCGGTATACGTCCGAACAGAATGAGTAGCGACATAGACGGCGTTGCCGCCGACAATGCCCTGCGGCGTCAGCGTCAAGTCGAAGTTTCCGGCCTGGCCGCTGCTGAATCCGGTGAACATCCGCAGCCGCGCCGACTCACCCGCCGGAACCTCCACGGTTGCTGTCACCAGCTCGATTACTAGCCGTTGTCCCGCCGGAGGGTTGAAACCCAGCTCGAAGTTGAACGCCGGCATCAGGTCCGCGTCGTGCCACTCCAAGTACGCGTCGGCCGCGCACTTATCGCACGGCTGCGCCTTCGGCTTCGGCGCCCGCGCCCTTGCGACCTTCTCATTCCGTGCCGTCCGATGCGCAGGCACGGTTTGACCGCCGCGTCGCGATCTGGCCCCTCGTTCCATCGCTTCCCCCGTTCTGGTCGTGTTGCTGCCCGCACCGTAGCGCCGCCGTCCCCCGGCGTGGGACAGATTTGCATGACCCGATCGCGCCGACTATCAACCCCTGAGGGACGCGCTCCCGCCGCCTTCATCCGTCCCAGCGCGCGAGCCACGTGATCGAACTCGCTCGCCGAGCGGCGGCGGCAGCGGCAGCGGCCCTTTTTTCTCAAAACGTCCGTGTTCGCCGTCGCCACCTTTAGGCGTTCGCTCGATCCACGAACGCCGACAGCTCGTGGTTGAAGCGCTCAGCGTCCTCGATGAACGGCATGTGGCCGCTGCCGGCATACCAGGAGGCAACGGCGTTCTTGCAGTGTTCCAGCGCGAGCTCTGCCATCGAAGGCAGGACGATCGCGTCCTCGCGGCCGTGGGTCACCAGGACGGGCACGGACAGACGCGACAGGACGTCTGTACCGTCGATCTCGCGCGCGATCAGCGCGCCGCGAACGGCCGCCGGAACGACCATGTTCCAACACAGCGCCGTGGTCCACTGGTCCTTGTCGAGCGGCCTAACGGTGCAGGAGCGCAGGAAGCGGCGGATTGCATCGATGTTCGCGCGGAGATCTGGGCCGCAGGCATCCTGGGCGTTGGCGAGCATGCCCGGACCGAAGTGGTCGAACGACGGGGGGCGCAAGAGCACACCGGCGCCGACGAGGTCGATGCCGGCAATACCGGCATCTCCATAGGCGCGGAGGTAATCGGCGACGATGAAGCCGCCATAAGACCACGCCACGAGCACCGGCTGCTGGAGGCGAGTCTGTTCAATGACCGCCGCCAGGTCGTCTGCCCATAGCCGTTCGTCCCGATAGCAGCCAGCGTCGAGCGGCTTCTCTGACATACCGTGCCCGCGGTTGTCAAACGTCACCATCCGGAAGCGCGCGGCGAGCGGCTCGCCGACCTGGACGCTCCAGCACAGATCGCACTGTGACCAGCCGTGCACGAACAGGATTTCCGGGCCGGTTGGGTTTCCCCACTCGCGGGCGTGGAGTGTGGTGCCTCCGCCGCCGCGGATGTCGTACTCACGAGTCGGCTCGACCGCTATCGGATGCGCCGCCTCGAGTGTGAGATTCTGTGTCATGGGTGCCTCCTCGGACCGTTGAACGCTCCTAACTGGAACGTTGGGCTCGATCCTAGGTCTGGTTCGCGACCCCGTCATCGGCGCCAGCACCCAACCTTGCGGCCGTCCTCTGGGGGGATACACCCACCCCCGTCAGCGCATTCGCCGGCCGATTGACGTTGGCAGTTCGATAAACGCCACTGCCGCAGCGGCGCGAGCAGACTTCCCCGACAGGCGCAGCTTCGCGTAGACGTTCGAGAGATGGTGCTCGACGGTGCGGACGCTGAGGAACAGGCGCTCGGCGATCGCCTCGTTGGTCAACCCCGCGGCAACCAGTTCGAGCACTTGCAGCTCGCGTGGACTGAGGTCACTGACAGCCGCGGCGGGCGCTGGAACTCCGGGCGTGCCAATGAACTCGCGAAACTCGGAAAGGAACTGCTCCCACGCCGGTTCTTCTGCGAGCAGGATGTGGTTGGCGGAGTCGAGGACGACCAACCGTGCCCTTGGGATCAACGACGCCAACAGCCGGCCCTCCTCGACAGGGACGACCCGGTCTTCCCGCGCGTGGATCACCAGCGTCCGGGCATTCACGGCGGCCGCGGCAGCAATGACATCGACGACGCCGCGAGCCCTAAACAGCCGGACCGCCACATCGGGCGAGGTACTCGTACGCAGGAGCTCGTCATACCAGGCCATCTGCTCACCCGTGCCGTAGGGCAGGAAGAGCATGCTGAACACGTGCCGAAACGCCGGCCCGCCGCTGGTCCAGCCAGCGCGGATCGCCGCGACCAGCGCTTCTTCCTCCGTGTGCTGCCCGCGCAGCCGGCGGCCCCGAGCGTAGCCGCCGTAAAGCACGAGATTCGAGACGCGCGCCGGGTGGCGCGCGGCGTAAGCCACCGCGACGGCCGCTCCCTGGGAAACGCCCAACAGCGCAAATCGCTCAAGCCCGGCGGCGTCGATGACCGCCTCCAAATCGCCCACCCAGGTCTCGAGCGATAACTCCCCGACCCCCGCGCCCGAGAGGCCGCAGCCGCGCTCGTCGTACCGAACCACCGTGTGAAGCTCGCCGAGCCGGTCGAGCCAATGGCGCCAGATCGGGCTCCCCCAGTCCAGCTCGAGATGCGTCAGCCAAGTCGCGACCCTGACCAGCGGCGGCCCGCGCCCGTGCACCGCGTAGGCGAGGCGAACCCGATCCGGCGCGGTACAAAAGCGGATCTCAGCCATGGTCCCGGCGCTCTCGGGCGCGACGGCGATCACGGCCGTGTCGTTCCGGGAGGCTCCGCAGATTGCAGCGAGACGGCCGCGCGGCCGCGGCTACGGTCTTGCCTCGAGGAGCCCGACCTCTTGGGCGACCGACGCGATAACCGTCGAGGCACCGTAGAAAACACGCCCCACCGGGTTCGGGTCGTCCTTGACCCGCTTGGCCTCGTCCATCCCAGTCTCGATCATGTAACACTCCCATCGGCTTGACACCACCGCCGGAATCGGGCCGTGCAAGTCCAAACGCGAACCTACGTTGCGCAAACACGCCTTCCAATGGGGGCTGGTCTCCATCTGCGAGCCGCAAGGCAGTCCGTGACATAAGACGCACTCTCGCGGCCGACTTACTGTATAGGCGTTTCAGTCGGATGTTCGGGGTGAAAGATCCATCACCTCGGCGGTCGGCGAGACTCGCAGACGAATCAGGAAAGCCGCGGCAGATACACACCGTCGACGAGGGTGTCGATGCCAGGTGGCTGAGCCCGGACGGTCGGTGCTTGGCGCAAGATGAATGCTTGGCCCCATTGGCCCCGTCTCGACGCCGCGCTATCACTGTCGAATTCGTCCTCGCGGTCTCGGTCCCGACCGGCCAAGCGCCCGGATGTGGCCGCGAGAACAACCCTGACTACGTGCGCCAACCCAGCGACGATCGGGCGCGCGTATGGCCCCCGCCCGGGAGGCTGGCGCCATGTCCAAAATGACCTAGAGGAGATCGACATGAGTGCTGACAAAACCGCTAATCCTGGACTGGCCGCGCGCGCCGGCCGTTGGAGCGCCCAGCATCGCAAGACGGCCATCTGGGGCTGGATCGCGTTCGCGCTCATCGCACTCATGATCGGCAGCGCGCTCGGGACTGAGACGCAGACCAACGCCCAGAGTGGGGTCGGTGAATCGGGACGCGCCGCGCGCACCGTCGATAACGCCTTCCCGAAGCATCAAGTCGAGCAGGTGCTGGTCCAGAGCAAAAACGCCACCGCAAGCGACCCGTCCTTCCGGGCCGCTGTCGGCGACGTCCAGCGCCGCCTCTCTGCGGTTCCTTATACGAAGGCGTTCGAGAGCCCTTACAAGCCGGGCAATGCCGGACAGATCTCCGCTAACGGGCATTCCGCGCTGCTCCGCTTCGAGCTCGCCGGTGACGAGAACCAGGCCGCGGACCGGGTCGCTGCGACGTTGAAGGCGACCGCCGCCGCACAGGCCGCCCACGGCGATTTCACGATCGAGCAGGTCGGCGATGCAAGCATCAACAAGCAGCTGAACGATTCGATCGGCAAGGATTTCAGCCGAGCGTTCGTGACCTCGCTGCCGATCACGCTCGTGATCCTCCTGATCGCATTCGGCGCCCTGGTCGCAGCCAGCGTTCCGATTCTGCTCGCGTTGACGGCAGTCCTCGCGACGATCGGACTGGTCGCCGTGACCAGCCACTTCACGCCCGTCGACAGCTCGATCAACGAGGTGATCCTGTTGATCGGCTTGGCGGTCGGCGTCGACTACTCGATGTTCTATCTGCGCCGGGAGCGCGAGGAGCGCGAATCAGGGCGTAGCGAACAGGCGGCGCTGGCGGCTGCGGCGGCGACGTCGGGCCGGGCGGTTCTCGTCTCCGGCCTGACGGTGATGGTCGCCATGGCAGGCATGTACCTCGGGGGCGCATCGACATTCACGTCATTCGCGACCGGGACGATCATCGTGGTCGCGGTGGCTGTGGTGGGCTCGCTGACAGTCCTGCCGGCATTGCTCGCCTGGCTGGGAGACCGGGTCGAGAAGGGTGGCGTGCCGATCATCAAGAACATGCGGTGGAACGCCGGCGAGAGCGGCGTCTGGGCGCGGATCCTGACTCCCGCGCTACGACACCCCCTCGTCTCGGCAATAGCCGCGACGGGCCTACTGATTGTGCTGGCGATTCCCGCGTTCAGCATTCATACCGCGACCCCGGGAACCGACTCCTTGCCGCAAAACCTAAGTGTGGTCAAGACCTACAACAAGGTCCAGCAGGTCTTCCCGGGTGGACCCATCCCCGCCGTGGTCGCGGTGAGCGCGGCCAACGTTACCTCACCCCAGGTCAGCAGCGCCATCGCCGATCTTCGCAAACAGGCCGCCGCAAACCCGCTGTTCAAGCAGCCGGTCACAACTAACGTCAATGCCGACCGGACAGTCGAGGAGGTCGACATCCCCCTGGCCGGGAACGGCAGCGACTCCAAATCGAGCGCTGCGCTCGCCCACCTCCGCGACCATCTGGTGCCGGCCACGATCGGGCGGGCCCCAGGCGCCACGGCCAACGTGGGTGGGTTCACCGCGGGCTCGAAAGACTTCAACGACACGATGAAGTCGCACCTGCCGCTGGTGTTCGCCTTCGTCCTGACGGCGGCCTTCCTGTTGCTCCTGGTCACCTTCCGCTCGATCGTGATCCCGGTCAAGGCGATCGTGCTCAACCTGCTCTCGGTGGGGGCGGCCTACGGGGTGCTGGCGTGGATCTTCCAGGACGGCCATCTGCAGTCGCTTCTAGGTTTCCACTCCAACGGCGCGATCGTGCCCTGGATGCCGCTATTCCTGTTCGTGGTCCTGTTCGGGCTCTCGATGGATTACCACGTGTTCATCCTCACTCGGATTCGCGAGGCGTTCGACCGCGGACGGCCAACCGAGGACGCGGTGACACATGGGATCAAGAGCACCGCCGGCGTCGTGACCAGCGCCGCCGCCGTGATGATCTCGGTCTTCGCGATCTTCGCCACCCTGTCGTTGCTGATCTTCAAGCAGCTGGGCGTGGGGCTGGCGGTCGCGGTTCTCATCGACGCGACGATCATCCGCGGCGTGTTGCTGCCGGCGACGATGAAGCTCCTCGGCGACTGGAACTGGTACCTGCCGAAGTGGCTCGAGTGGCTCCCGCGAGTGTCGCCCGAGCCTGCTCCCCCCGCGCCGGCGCGCCCAGCCCATCCCGAGCCCATCGCCACGTAGGGCTGAGGCGCGAGGTCGCGTGAGTTGAGGCGTGGGGACGGATGCGAGATCATCGTCGGATGCCTGAGCGCGAGGGATCGGAGCCGGGGGCGCCCGAACGCGTGCCGAGCCCGCAGCCGAGGGTGCCCGGGGGCCTCGAGGTCCTTGCCGTCGAGCCGATCACGCCGGCTGGCCTGCTGCGGCTCCAGCGCGCTGCCGGCAACCGCGTGGCGACTCGGGTGCTGGCGGGTCAGGGGGTGGACGGCGACCCTGCGCTGGCGACTGGCGAGCCGGGCGTTCTGGATGCGCTCGGCTTGGGCGGTGACCGCAACCCCGCGCTGACGGGCGATCACAAGAAGGCGACGTTCGCGGCCCTCGACGGGGGTGTGGTCGGTAATCCCGATCCGGCCGACGTCCAGCAGGGCGACCTCGGCGATTGCTACTTCCTGGCGTCGCTGGCGGCCGTCGCGAATGCGAACCCGAATCTGATCACGGGCATGATCAGTGACAAGGGGGGTGGCACTTTCGAGGTCCGGTTCTACAAGGACACCGCCTGGGTCGGCAAGACCTTCGAAGCGCGAACTGTCACCGTGACCGCGACGTTCCCCAAGGAGGGCGACAACTGGATCTACGCCAAGCCGAGCGGTAACAAGTTCTGGGTGATGCTGGTCGAAAAGGCCTGGGGAAAGTTCAAAGGCAGCTATGGCAGCGCGGAGGGCGGATACGCGAATGCTGCGCTCGAGGCGATCACGGGCCGTGCCTGCACCGAATACGACGTGGACGACTACGACGAGCCGGCCCTGGCGAGCATCTTCACCAACCTGCTCGGCGACGGCTGGGCGCTGGCCGCCGGGTCCGTTCACCCTTGGTTCTCCGGCGGCAAGAAGGAGGCAAAGGCGGCCGGAGTGATTGCCTACCACGAGTACACGATCATTAGCTTCGACGCGACCGCGAAGACGCTGGAGCTGCGGAACCCGTGGGGATACGAGCACATCACCGGCTTCTCGCTCGCGAAGTTCAAGCAGTTCTTCCGCCGCTTCTGGGGGGTACCGACCAAGTGAGCGAGCCCCGCATCTTGCTCGAGCGTCACGTCGTTCACATCGGCAATGTCGACGTGGGCATCGCGAACGTGATGACAGACACCTACGTCCTTCCGGATGGCACCACGGCCGAGGGCGTCACGGCCGAGTTGATCCCGCGGCTCGAGGACGAGGGCAACCCCCGCTACACGGTCGGTCGTGGCAGCGTCATCACGGTCGGAGGCGTGCAGCTCGAGGTGCTTGACGTCATCGAGGGGCCGCGTGGCACCGGACGCGTGATCGTCCGAGATCTTTGAGCAACGCCGCTGCCGGCGCGTGCCATGCGCTCTGGCGTGCCGCAAATTGAGTTCTCGCCCCCATTCGCTTGTACCGCGCGCCGCGATATCAACAGGCGTAGCCGCTCTCTTGTCCCTCACATGTCGACTGGGACTCCACGGTCTGGGACGGGACAGCGACTTCGAGGACTCGTGCGAATGGCCCCTCGCCGCAGGCACGCGGTGGGGGCCATCGCTGATTCCGGGGATGAGAGCTCGCCCCACATCTTTCATTCTGAGCGGGGACGGTCGGCGGACCCTGATACCCGCGCCAAAACGTCTCGCCTCGAGGCCGCGCGAGCGGGCGAGCAGGCTGAATGGCTAGTCCTGGCGCAGGTCGACGGCCCGCGCCCCGGTGACGCGGACAACGTCGACGGGATCGACCAGGAGTGAATGCTCGTGGTCGCCGGCCGGGCAAAGCACATGACCGTAGTCGAGGAGACGCAGGTCGATCAACTCCGCCGGCGTGTCTGGCCCGATCGGCGGGATCGACCCCACGTCGTAGGCAGGGAAGTCGGCGAGTATCTCAGCCTCGCTTGCGAAGCGCAGCGCGTGTCGACTCACCCCGAGTGCCGCGGCTACTTTGTGAACATCGAGGCGATCGGACGCAGGGATAACCGCGAACCGATAGCCATCCGCCGTGTGAAGCACAACCGTCTTCGCTGTCTGCTCCGCCGGCAGGTGCGCGGCCCGTGCCTCAGCCACAGAAGACTCGCTATGAGCGTGCTCGATCACGTCAAAGCTCACGCCGTGATCGCGGAGGTACAGCTTGAGTTGCGCACGGGCGGCAGCTGGCATCCAGGATCAGAGTACTCGCCCGAACGCAGCGCCCCGCGCTCGATTTGCATTTGCAACGAGCTGGGGAGCGCACGCCCCCCAAGGCGCGAGCCCTCGGGCGTCCTGATTTTTGTGTGGGTGCGTCGGTAGCTAGTCGTTGTGCACACGCCCAGCTGTCACATCCTGGTTCGTGACCCGCGGCCGTCGACGAGCGGACGCTGCCGACGACCGCGAATCCGACCGTTACGAGATTGCACCACGCCTTGAGATGCTCGTGTGAGCCGGTGCTCCGTCAGCGGCGAATAACAGCTTGACAGCGCTCCGTCCGAGCACAATGGGGACAAGCCGCCACTCGTCCCGTTGCGCCACACCCTCGTGCCGGACTAACGCGAGCGAACCCGATGATGGATGGTGGCCACCATTGCCCTTCTCCCCTGATCCACGCTATGAAACGCCAAGCTCTTGCGGGACCGCAGGAGCCCTGCTCCATCTGGGCATCGCGACCGAGGAGGATGTTGCCGTGTACGTACGTGTTGTCAGGTTTACCGGCGTAAGTGCTGAGCGGATCGACGGGCTGGTCGCCCGCGTGGAGGAGGCGGACGCCCCGCCACCAGGCGTGGCGACAACGGGACTCAAGATGTTGTTCGACCAAACGCAGGGAACTGCGGTGGTGCTTCAGTACTTCGAGACGACGGAGGACATGGAGGCGGGCGCTCGCGCCTTCAGCGCAATGGATGCCTCCGAGACGCCAGGCACTCGCGCCTCCGTCGACATGTGTGAACTGAAGCTCGAGCGCTCGCTCGCTTGAAACCGCGGTACGCGGGAGGCAACTCACTTACCCAGAGTAGGAGACCAGCATGGCGTCAAAGACCGTAGTTCTCGTTCACGGCGGTTTCGTCGATGGGTCCGGCTGGCGGCGCGTCTACGACATCCTGCGCAAAGACGGTTACGACGTCAGTGTCGTCCAGAATCCGACGCTATCGCTCGAAGGCGACGCGGCCGCCACCAAGCGCATCATCGACGCGTAGGGCGAACCGGTGATTCTGGTCGGCCACTCCTACGGCGGAGCGGTGATCGCCGGGGCCGGCACTGACCCCAATGTGGCGGCGCTCGTCTATATCGCGGCGTTCGCGCCGGACGAGGGCGAGTCGGTGAACACACGCATCGCCGATTTCCCGACCGACGCGCCCGCGCCGCCGATTCTGCCGCCGCAGGACGGATTCCTCTTCCTCGACCAGGCGAAGTTTCATGACTCGTTCGCCGGTGACGTGGACGCCGACGAGGCGGCATTCATGGCCGACTCTCAGGTCCCGTGGGGGGTCGACGCCCTCGGCGGCACGATCACCGAGCCGGCCTGGCGCAACAAACCAAGCTGGTATCTCCTCACGACCGAGGACCGGATGATCCCTCCGGCGGCACAGCAAATGATGTCCGAGCGGGCGGGATCAACTGTTGAGGAGGTTGCGGCCAGCCACTCGGTGTATGTCTCGCAGCCCGCAGCCGTCGCCGGCATCATTGAGAAGGCTGCCGCCGCGCCCTGAGATCGGCCACGGCCCAAGGCAGTCGAACAGAACCGAGTTCTCCATGGACGGAGTCGGGAATTCAGCGATTGCTGCACCCGCGCGTGGCGCCGGGTTGCAGACGTGACGGTCGCACGCAGCTCACGAACCCTCGAGACCGACCTTCCTGCTCGTGGTGCGACCCGAGGCGAGCTGGGGACGGTGCCCCCGGCTCGGACCTCTGGGTCGTTGATTGCAGCAGTGGCAGCAAGCGCAACCCGAGCGTTGCGTTATCGTGCTCCTTGTGCCGAGCTTGATCTTTGTTCACGGCGCATGCGTCCGCGATGCCGCATGGTGGTGGGCTGGAATGTCCCAACCGCTCGCCGATCACGGAATCGCCACCGTCGCCGTGCCGCTGTCCAGCTGCGGAGAAACCGGCGACGAGCTCGGCGACCTCTACGCCGACGTGGACGCGTGCCGCCAAGCGATCGCTGCAGCCGAGGGGCCGGTCGTCCTGTGCGGTCACTCCTACGGCGGGGTGATCATCACCGAGGCCGGCGCTGCAGATCGAGTCACCCAGCTGTTGTACGTCACGTCGGTGATGCCGGACACCGGACAGTCGCAGGCCGATCTCATCGGCTCTGAGCCAGCGCCGTGGTTGCAGCCCGGTGGTGACGGCACCGTCGGCGTCGATCCCGACATGATTCGGAAGTTTTTCCTCCAAGACTGCGACGAGGTCACGACCGAGCAGGCGCTTGACCGTCTCACGCGCCAGTCCATCACGCCCTTCACGCAGCCACCCCGCCAGGTTGCCTGGCGGGAGAAGCCCGCCACGTACTTCGTCTGCACCGAGGATCTCGCGACCCCAGCCGAGGTGCAGCGTCAACGCGTCAGAGCCGGCACCCGGCTTGTCGAGTTCAGCGCTGGGCACCACCCGTTTCTTTCACGCCCGGACGCGTTCGCGCAAAGCATCGCCGCCGAGATCGACCGCGGCTGATCGCGGGACGACCGGCCGCCCCTTTGCCGCGGACGCAGCCATGCGCCAGGGCCGGCGCGTGGATCAGCATCGCGCTCGTGTTTGGGGGCTACCCGCGGGGGGTTCCGGCAGGCCGAGCTCCGCGCTGGGCAAGGCGCCCGAGTGTCTGCATGGCGCCCGGCGCGCGCCTGGCCAGCCGGACCGTGAGGCGGTCTGCGCGAGTCATGTACTCACGGGGTGGCTGTACTTGCGTGCGCTCGTCGCTGGAGTCGGTGTTCACGGAGTACAGACGCCACGTGCCGGGGACGCCCTTGAGCTCGTGTTCTCCACGGTCTGAGAACTGAAGCCCCGACCCCACGACCAGGTCGACGACTGTCTTTGAGACCAGGATCTGCCCGGCCTCGGCACGTGCGCCCACGCGCGCTCCGATGTGCACCGCCATGCCGCCGAGGTCGTCGCCGAGCACCTCGCACTCGCCGGTGTGCACGCCGGCCCGTAGCGATAGGCCTTGCTCGGCGACGCCGCTCACCAGTGCCTTGGCGCAGGCGATCGCCTTGGCCGGACCGGTGAACACCGCGAGGACGCCGTCGCCCAGCGACTTAACCACACGGCCGCCAGCCTTGGCGACCTGCTCGCGCACCAACGCGTCGTGCTGCTCGAGCAGGCGGCGCCATGCAGCATCGCCGACATCGGCCGCGCGCCCGGTGGACTCGACAATGTCGGTGAACAGGACAGTGGCGAGCACGCGATCGGGCTCACGCGTGGCCCGGGAGCCGGTGAGAAGCTGCTCGATCTCGCCGACGATGACATCCGCGTCCTCGGTCGAGATCGCGTGATCAGATCCAGAGAGCTCAATCATGCGAGCGCCAGGGATCCGGTCGGCGAGCAGGCGGCCGTGCGCTAGGGGCACGAGGTCACCCCTCCGGTGCATGACGATCGTGGGAGCTGAGATCGCGGCCAGAGCCGGACGCACGTCGATTCTCAGTAGCGCGTCGATGAGACCACGGGCCATCCCGGGAGATACTGCGGAGCGCTCCAGCGTCGCGAACAAGCGGCGTACGGAGGGGGTCAAGATACTCGGCACGATCCACTCGGCGGATCGCCCCTCTCCCCAGTGATCGAGGCAGTCCTGAAGACGCTCGACGAGGTTCGCCGTTTCGCCCGGCCTGCCGCCGTAGGCCGCGAGCTCGTCGTCGTCGGGCTGTCCGGTGGCAAGCGACCCGTAGATGATCAGCGCATCGATGCGCCGTGGATACGTGGCCGCAAACATCGCGGCGACCGGTCCGGCCTCCGACTCGCCCAGGATGGCGGCGTGCTCGATCCCTGCGACGTCCATCACGACACGCACGTCCTCGACCCGCTCCTCTAGCGTTGGGACGTGCAGGATCGGATCCGACACACCGGTACCCGGCTTGTCGTAGAGCACCAGTCGGCAGAACCCGGCCACCCTGTCAAACATGCGAGCGAGCGCTGGGTCCGCCCAAAAAAGGTCCAAGTGAGAGATCCATCCCCAGCACCACACCAGCGTTGCCGGACCGCTCCCCAACATTTGATAGCCGATGTGCACCCCATCAGAACGCCGCGCGTAACGAGTCTCGGGAATAGCCATCGCCGCCTAACCTACTCCCAGCTACACGACATGCGCAGCCGTGACCCCAAGCTGCTGCTGAGCGCTGCCGCAGGCTAATCCGAGAGGAATGCCTCGACGTCCGCGGCGAACTCTGCGGCGTGCTGGAAGAGGAAGCCGTGTGCAGCGTCCGGGTAGATCTTCAGGTTGGCCTGCGGGATCAAGCCCGCGAGCAGGCATGAGTAGTGCGGCAGGATCATGGGGTCGCTGTCTCCGTTGGCGATGAAGACCGGGTGCTCAATCGCACCGACGCGCTGGAGCAGCGCGTGGTTCGGGATTCCCCAAGAGCAGACGGCGTCGTATTGCGCTTGCCGTGTCTGCCAGGTCGTTTCGGCATCGCGGTCCTCGGTGCGAGCACCGAAGATGCGCTGCAACGAGTACTTTCCCGCGTCCTGGCTCGCGGTGGATGGTGCGTAGAAGACGGAGAGGTAGCCGTCAGGCGATCCCTGGCGCTGGCCGACGGCGTCGATCACGTCCTTCCCCCAGCCGTGCATGCCGGCCGCGCCCTGGGGCGCAGAGGACGCGAGCACCAAGCGCCGCACCAGGTCGGGCCGCGTGAGCGTGATCTCCTGGGCTACGAAGCTCCCTATCGAAAAGCCGAGGAGGTCGACCGCGGAGAGATCGAGCGCGTCGAGGAAGGCGATCGCGTCGTGTGCCATCTCGGCGATTGTGTGGGGCGTGATCCCGGTCGAGCCGCCCACGCCGGTGTTGTCGAACGTCAGCACACGCCGGTTCTGCGCGAGCGCGTCGATGAGCGGAGGGTCCCAGTTCTCGAGGTTCCCCCGGAAATGCTGGAAGAGGACAAGCGGCACCTCGCTGTTTCCCAGGTCGCGGTACGCGTAGCTGATGCCGTTGGCCGCGCCGACCTTCTTGTTCTCGGATGCTATGTAGCTTGTCATGCTGGTTCCTCGTGCAAGGTCCGAGCAGTCCCGGCGTGGCTCTGCTCGGCAATCCACCGCGCCGCGAGGGTCGTCCACGCCGCCGCGCTGCCGCTTCCGAGGGCGAGGCCGAGGCTGTGTGGCCCGTGGGCGAAGACATGAACCGTGTGCGGAATCCCATGCGCGGCGAGAGACCTGGCCAGACGGTAGGTGTGCTCGGGTGGAACGTAGACGTCCTCGGACGTGTGCCATAGAAAGAACGGTGGCGACGACGGAGTAGCCAGGGCGTCGAGGGAGGTCGCGCGCCGGAGCTCGGGCGTCGCGTCCTCGCCGAGCAGGACCAGCCGCGCAGGTCGATAGGTCTCTGTCTCCATCGACGTGATCGCGTAGCCGAGGACGGCGAAATTGACCGCTTCACCGAGATCGGCGCTCTGGGTAAGTGCGGCCAGACCGGCAAGGTGCCCCCCGGCGGAGAAGCCGATCAGCCCGACACGCTCGGCCCCGCCGTCTCTGAGCCGGCGAATCTCATCCTGCAGCGCTAGTAGCGGTTCGGGGTGGCGCACCCGCAGCGGGTAGCGGAACACGCTGGCCGGAAGGCCGAGTCCGTTCAGCCAGTCGACGATGGGCTCGCCCTCGTGAGCAACGTGTTCGGCGTAGCCGCCGCCGGGGAGCACGATCACGTGCGTTCGGGCCGCGTCCAGCGTGTCATCTCGGCCGTTGATGTCGCTTCCCGGGCTCACGCGCTGGACCTGTCCGTGCGATGAGCTTCGATCCAGCATCTCGTCAGCTCCAGATAGTCATCAGCGCCGTCCTCCCACGTGAAATGGCCCGTCTCGAGGATGTCGAGCTTGCTGTCGGCCAGCCGCGCGTGCAGGAACTCGGCGTTGCTCGGCGGCACGAGCGTGTCGCGGCGGCCGGCGATGATCTGAACGGGGGTGCGGATGGCGCCGAGTCGTTCGGCGAGGACAGGCAGGTCGGACGGGTAGCTGCGGACGTATGCCGCGGACTCGACAAAGCGGTCGCCCCCGTAGGACGCCAGGTAGTCCTCTCGGACGGCCGGGGGCAATACGTGGTGCTCGATGCCTTCGAGTGCTCCCGCGACGATGTCGCGGCCATCGAGGGCGCGGAATCCGCTCAGGTCCGGAGCCTCAATGATGTCTTTGAGGGGGCCCGTGACTTCAAGCGGGAACGACGCGCCGCCGCTGCCGACGACGGCGCTCGGGAAGCGGTCGACGTCCTCGGATGCCGCGAACAGCACGGCACCAGTTCCGACATCCGGGCCGACCACGTGGGGGTGGCCCAGCCCCCATTCGTCGATCAGGCGTAGCAGGAAACTGCCCATAGCGTGCGGGGAGAGCAGGTCAGCCCGGCGCTCCGATTGGCCGAAGCCGGGGAGATCGATGGCGACCAACCGTGCGGTCGCGGCCAGGCGCGACCAGATCGCCTCCCAAGCGAAGAGGCTCTCAGGCCATGGATTTAGCAGGAGGACCGTCTCGTCTCGAACCCCTTCGCTGTCCGCGTACCTGATCCTGAGACCGTCCGCGTCGCGTCGGCGTGTCGTTATCTGAGTGGTCGCGCTGTCTGTCATGGATTACTTCCCGCAGGGCGATTCGCTGCGAGTTCAGCCCGGGCGGCACGGACAAGATCAGCGCCAGTGTTCGCGTGACCCGTGACCCCCCAGCCACCCTCCGGCGACTCGGTCAGCAGAACCCAGGTCCGCTCCGCCAGGCTGGGGTCGGCTCCAGCGGCCGCGACGATCTCGGTCAGCTCCTTGACGACGCCGAGTTGCTTCTCACGGTCCAGCACTCCGGTCGGCGTGAGCACCTGCACCCGCACGTAGTCGCTGTCGCCGTTGACGTTGGCGATCGAGTCCGGCGGAAGCTCGTGCACGAACGCGGCGGTGTTGTCGCGAAACAGCGCCAGGTCAGGGACCTGCTCCCAGCGCATCACCGCCGCTGCGAGGTTCTGGGCGAGCGCATGCATGTCCGCGAACCTTCCGGCCGTGGCGTAGACGTCGATCATCGGCATTGACGGTGGCTCCTCTCATGGTCGTGCGTTGGCGGTCGTGGCCGATCAGCATGGGAGGCCCGACGGTGACTCGTGAGGCTCACGTTCTCTTGAGTCAAGCGACTGCTCATCTGTAGTCGGTGGCTCGGAAACAGCCGTGCAGGTGGTCGTTGACCACGCCGACGTTCTGCATGAAGGCGTAGACGCTCGTGGGCCCGACGAACCGGTATCCCTGTGCCTTCAACTGCTGGGCGAACGCGTCGGCCCGTGGTGTCGAGGCGGGGATGTCTGCGCGGGATCGCGGAGCACGCTTGCGGTCACTCGCGTAGGTCTTCGCGAGCGCCGCGAGCTTCGGCGACGCGGAGCTCATCGTGCGCGCGTTCTCCACCGTGGCGTGGATCTTCGCCCGGTTTCGGATGATCGAAGGGTCCTCCACCAGCCGCTCGACATCCCGCTCGGTCATCGCTGCGACCTGCGCAGCGTCGAAGTCGTGGAAGGCCTGGCGGAACGCGTCCCGTTTGCCGAACACGATCGACCAGCTGAGCCCGGCCTCGAACACGCCCAGCGTAAGCGCCTCGAACAAGGCCGACTCGTCGTACGTACGCGTACCCCAGACCTCATCGTGGTATCGGACCGACGGGGTATCACCGGATCCGGCCCAGGCACAGCGCGGCTTGCCGTCATAACCGATGATCAGGTTGTCACTCATTGGGCCTCCCAGCGCCGAATTGCTCCGTATCGCCGCGCTACACCACGGCGGCTGCAGACTCCTGGACCGCACCGGCTGCGTCGCGGATTACGTCGAGCACAAGCTCGGGGTGCGAGAGCATCGGGACATGGCTACTGTCCACGTCGGAGGTGGTCGCACCCATCCTGTTCGCGACGAAGCGCTCGAGGTCGGGATGGACGGTTCGGTCGTTGTTGGCCACGATGTACCAGCTCGGCTTTGTCCTCCAGGCGACGCCCTCGACCTTCTGAGTGAACAGTTCGGCGACGGGCGCCATCGCCGTTGCCCAGGTGAGCTCCTTCTCCTCGTCCGTCAGATCGCCCGCGAAGCAGTCGATGCCGTCCCGGAGCAGCCAGATCCGTCCGTCGGCAATCTCGATATGGGAGAAGACGTCGGTGACGGGGAACTTCTCCTGTTGGCTTTGCGACGTCTCGCTCTCGTCGGGCGCGAGCGCCGCGATGTAGACCAGCCCGGCGACCCGATCATCGGTTCCAGCGGCCGTGATCAGGCCTCCGCCGTAGGAGTGGCCCAGGAGGATGACCGGATTGGAGACCCGCCCGATGCAGCGAACGACACAATCGACGTCGGCCTGATGCGAGTCCAGCCCGTGCTCGCTGGCGATCACTTCGAACCCGTCTGCCCTCAACGGGCCCATCACCTTGTTGAAGCACGAGCCATCGGCCCAGAGGCCGTGGCAGAAGACGATGCTCGGCTTGTTCTGCGGGGACATACTCGTCCTTTCGGCATAGCTGGGCAATCGCCCAGAAGCGTGGCCGACGGCGTCCGCGTTCGCTTG
Organism: uncultured Solirubrobacterales bacterium; assembly: GCA_963810015.1. GTDB lineage: Bacteria > Actinomycetota > Thermoleophilia > Solirubrobacterales > Solirubrobacteraceae > Palsa-465. Next base: position 112,852 of record CAWEMC010000012.1, on the reverse strand, counting down.
AGTCATGCGACTGGTTCTCGCACCCGCGAGAACCACTCCTGACCAACAGAAAAGCCTCGCCGTAGCAGGGCTTTGTAGATATCGGGGCGCCCGGATCTGAACCGGGGACCTCACCGACCCGAATAACGCGCGCACCCTCGGGCGCTGCGGGTGAAAGTCCTGCAAATCGCGAGAATTGCAGAATTGCAGAATTGCCTCTGCTCAGCTCTCCCCTCGTAATCGCGGATTTTGCGGGCGATTAGGGGCGATTGGGTACACAAATCGCGTGTGTGCCCAATCAACTCGACGGGCTCCGGGGCGGCGATCTGCGGCGCGTCGACGTGCGCGCCGGATGCTGCCCTCCGCGCCACGGCCCAGCTCCCGAACAGGCGGCCGACCACGCTCGCTGGCGGCCATTCCCCGGCGCCCAGCCGCTCGAGCGCCTCTCTCCCGCGCCTGCGCGCGTGCGTGCGTGACCAGTCATACGACGTCGGCAGCCGGCCGTACCGCGAGCGCCACTCGCACATCGCGTCGATGACACGCCCCCTCGTCCAGCGGCGCTCGATCGCGCCGGGATGGCAGGCCTCGCTGTACGCGTACGCGTCGCCCTTGCCGTTGCGTGGCTGCGTGTACGCGCCGCAGCCCCGGCATACACCCCCATAGCGCGCCGGCCCGAGCGTGGCTCCTCCACCCCTGGAGCCGCCACGTCCGCGCGGCTCCTGTTCCGCGCGAAAAGGGGCAGTCTGCGCGAGACTTCTCCGTGGGCGACAAAGGGGCAGCCGGCATAGCTGCGCACTGTGGCTCCAGGCGACTGGATTCACCCGATACCGCAACTCTAGGCCGTCAAGTTCAGGTCGACGCGTGCCTATGCAGCGACGGCAGCTAGGCGGACACGCCCGGCGTCGCGCTTGCCGCGCAAACCGAGACTGTTGGCGTCGGCGCCGAGATGCCCGTCCGATGACAAACGCAGGGCCGGGGTGTGGCCGTGTCGGGGACAGCCTCTTCACGCCTGCGGCGGCGCCGACGTGGCGACTGGTTCGCTGGTCGGACGGGACCGCCAGCAGGTCCACCGCCGGGCTACGCGCTTCGGCGTGCCGTCCTGTGTGTGGTTTCAGGGTGCCGGGATCCGGGTCGTGCCGCCGAGCACTCGTGCCGGGAGCATGCTCGCGCGAGCGGGCCGGCTGATGTAACACCTGCCGGGAAACTCGGCAACTGGTAGATATGGGTGCAGCAATCGGCGCGGAGGTCACGATGCGAGACGGCTCGAGTGGCTCGGCGCTCGGCGAGTTTGAGCGGATCTACCGCGCCAACGTCAGCGCCGTGACGTCCTACTTCGCCCGCCGTTGCACCGATCCGCAGACGGTCGCCGATCTGACGTCTGAGACGATCGTCCGCGCAGCCGCGGGATTTGGCGGTTTTGATCCCGGTCGAGGCACCCCGCGCGCGTGGCTGTTGGGGATCGCAGGGCATGTCTACGCCCAGTACTGCGCGCATACGTCCAATGGCCGGGATGCGGCCGCGAGGCTGGCTGGGCTCGCCGAGCTTCCGGCTGATGAGATCGATGAGCTGACCGACAGGATCGACGCGCAACGCGCTGCTCGAGCGCTGCTCAAGCGTTGCAGCGAGCTGTCGGCGCTTCAGCGAGCGGCGGTCGAGCTGGTCGACCTGGACGGGTTGACGCCGAAGGAGGCCGCGTTGGCGCTCGGCGTCCCGCGTGGAGTGCTGCGCGTGCGCTTGTCGCGCGCGCGGGCCCGATTGAGAAAGGAGCACCACAGCGATGAGTAAGTTCGAGGATCACCTCTGGCGAGAGTTCGTGCGCGAGCACGGGGATGCGCTGGCCCAGATGAGCAGCCCGACGGCTACGCACATCTGGCGTGGGGCGAGGCTGGTCGCCGGCACCGGCCTCGGCCTCGCCGGGGTTGGTGCGGCGGTGGCGCTCGTGCTCGGCGCGACGAGCACCTCGCCGGCGTTCGCGGTGACCCGCAACCATGACGGCACCCTCACGATCTCGATCGAACGCGCCAGCGGCATCGCCGGCGCAAACGCGAAGCTGCACCAGCTCGGGATCAGAGCCCAAGTGACGCAGCATGCGCCCACCGGCTGCCAGCCCACGGTCTCGATTCCCATGGGTGGGCAGGGAGCCCCGGAGTCGGCGACGAAGACCGCGAGGGCTCACTGGAGGATCGATCCGAGCAACGTCCCCGCAGGCCGGACGCTGGCGCTCACGCCGCCCCCTCCGCCCCCTGGGGGCAACAACGGCAACAGCGGGAACAGCGGCAATAGTGGCAACAGTGGCTCCGGCGGCCAGGTGTGGAGCTGCGGAACGGAGGGCGCGCCCGCCGCGGGTGCCGGCAGTAGCGGTCCTCCCCCGTCGGGCAACAGCGGCAACTCCGGTAACAGCTGATCCTTGGCTGGCTGACGCCACGTGCGTTGCCGTTTCCGACCCTCGCTGAAGGGCGGGGGTCGGTGCGCGTGGGTCGCTGGCTCTCCGGCGGCTGGGTTCGCAGGTTTGCCAACCCTGGATTCTCGCCGGTGTCGGGAGTCGCTCGCGCGTTCGCGAGCGAGGCGGCAGAGTGCGGGTTGGCCGTCATTGCTCGTTGCCGGGGTGGTTGCGTGGAACCTGGTGAGCCTGCGAGCGGTAACGCTCGGCGTGTCTTAGCTGAACGACAGCTCGGTCTACGAGCAGATGGTCCGGTTCCGACCAGGCAGTTCCTGGCCGACGCTGCTCGTCGCGGGCACAGGCCGTCACGAGGCACTGCGAGCTGCATGCCACGCAAACGCGGCAGTCCGGCAGGAGCCGAAATGAGTCGCGCAGACAGCCGCTCCGACCGGCGCAGCTTAGAAACGCTCAACGCGCCCATAATCTCGCTCGGGGCCCGAGGGGCGACAATCGGTCGATGACGCCCACTGACGCTCAGCAACAGCAGCTGCTAGAGCGGCTGCGCCAAGCCGGCGACGAGGCGCTCCCGTTCGCCGCGTTTCATGCCGCCGGGATCACGTTCCCCGCCGCCATCGTTTCGGAGCTCGAGCTGAACGGACACCGATAGCCAACCGCAGTACGTCTCGTGATCACCGCGGATTGCCGAGGCTTGGGTCAGCGTTTCCGCGGCGTCGCTTGACGTTGCCTTTTCGGGCGCGGTTCGGCTCGGAGGGCTCCGCTCGCGGGCGTGTAAATGCTCTCATGGCCATCGTCCCAGCGGATGCGATACCGAGGCGAAGGTTCGCCGCGCAACACTTCCTCAACGACACCGGCGCGGGGCCGGCGGCTCGTTGACTCGGACTCCGCGACGACGCGCTTACCGACTTCAAAGGCCATGCTCACTTCCGATCGTTCGTGCTTACTTTGGGAGCGCGTAACCGCGGTCGGCCTTCACGACCTCGCCGGCGTTCGCGAGCTTGCTCAGCGACGCGCCGACGGTGCCCGCCTTGATGCCCGTTTCGTTTGCGATCTCCGAGGCGGTCTTGGGCCCGTCCTTTAGCGCCGCGAGGATCTTCCTCTTGTTCTCACCGCGCGGCGCGCGGGCGGTGGTGCTCCTCGCTGGCGAGGTGTCCTTCGGCGCTGGCGCCGTCGCGGGCGCCGCGACCGGCCGTTGGCGACGGTGCGTGCCGTCGACGCGAGCGCGGACTCCGCCGTCCAGCCGGCTCAGTGCGCCCTTTAGACGCTCGAGCTCGTCGCTCAACGCCTGGTGGTCCTTGAGCTGCTCTTCCACCTCCCGAATGCGCCCCTTGATGCTGCGGGCGATATCCGACACCTCGAGTTTGGCCATGTCGTTCTCCTGGTACGGGTCGGCGCGAGATCGTAGTGATGATGAGGACGCGCAGCCTCGCCGCGCAGCGAGAGCGCCAGGGTCGTAACGGCGATCTAACAGTGTGACGCCGGTGTTGGGCGTGGTATATCTCAGGTCCGGCAGCCAGGTCGGCGAGGCTTGCGACAAATGCGAGGTACGACCACTACCCGGACGCTCGGCGGCCAGAGCCGCCTCCTGTCGGTCGCACTCGCGGCCCTGGGCTGCGTGGTGACGGTGGCTGGGTGGAGTTTGGGCTCACGGTCGCCCGCGTCCACGGCCGTCTGGGTCCCAGTAGAAGGTGCTTCTTCTCTCCGTGAGGAGGACGGAATTCTCGCGCCGTGAGGCTAGGAGCGGTACCGTGGTCTCGTGGCTACTCCTGAGCCTCCCGCCGGCGGGCCGCCCGACGGACCGCCGCCTCTACCGCCAGGAACGGCACAGCCTTCTTCTCAGCCTGTACCGGAGGCTGCTTTGGGGGTGACCGCCGAGGTCGCGGTGCCCGATCAATCCGGTCCGCCTTCGCCAAGCTACCCGGCGAGCCTTGAGATTACCTACCCGTCCGAGCTCAATCGATGGCTGCCGCTAGTCAAATGGTTCTTGGCGATCCCGCATTTCATCGCCCTGTTCTTTGTTGGCATCGGCGCGGTCTTCGTCTTGGTGTACGGGTTCTTCGTCGTGCTGTTCACCGGACACTGGCCACGAGGCGCCTTTGATTACGTCGTCGGAGCACTCAGGTGGGCCTATCGCGTGCTCGCCTACTACCACTTGATGACCGATGCCTACCCCCCGTTTTCGTTGGCTGACGATCCAGACTATCCGCTGCGGCTAAGCATCGAGTACCCCGAGCACATCGCGAACTGGCGCCCGCTCGTGCAGTGGTTGCTGGCGATCCCTTACCTGATCGTCGCCGGCGTGCTCTACTGGCTGACAGGCGTCTTGACGATCGTCGCGTTCTTTACCGTGCTCTTCACCAAGCGGATCCCGCGAGAGGTATTCGAGCTGATGGTGCCGGGGCTGCGCTGGAACGTGCGCGGCAGCGCATATTCATATTTCATGACCGATCGCTATCCGCCGTTCATCTGGGGGTAGCCCCAGCGAAGCGGTACCTCCTGACGCCGATCGCCACGCCGACATGCAAGCACGGGCCGGCGTCGACTTGGGCGACACTCTGATGTCGCCCAGGAACACGAGTGTCTCGTTCCCCCGAGAGAGCGGCAATTGACGCCACCCGTCTCCTTCGAGGGTCTGCAGGCAGAAGCCACACCGAGCCGTCTGAGACACCGGAGCACGGACGGTACTCAATCGCCCTCCTGGGTGCTCCCATACGCGACGCCCGATACGAGCTGGGGTTCTTGGGCGCGTCGCTACTACGGCCTGGTCGCAGACAGCGGCTTTCGCACGGTCGCCATTACGATCACACGGCCCGCGGCTTCTCAGGCGTGGAAGCGATCGTCCGGGAGAGGCGCGATTTCCGCGCAATCCGATGGGGTCTTGCCAACGGCGATGTCAGCGCGGAGAGCATCACACCAGCTCCACGAATCTGACCCGTCGCGTCGTGTGCGGCGTAGAGTCGGTGCAGCGTCTTACATGGAGGATAAAAGTGGCGATCAAACTTCACCGCTGCCCGAATATGTGGGTCAAGATCAGTGCGCATCCTTGCTGGACGATCCAGAAGGCGCTCGACGAGCAGGGCATCCAGTACGAGGTCGTGAAGGGACCGCTCCGTCGCAGCCAGCGAGACGCGCTCGAGAAGCTGAGCGGACAGCGCCAGTATCCCGTCATCGAACTCGAGGACGGGACGGTCTATCGCGAGGAGTCGAAGGACATGGCCGCGCGGATCCGGCGGGGTGAATTGCTTGAGGGCCAGGCGCCCGTCGGTTGACGCCCAACGGCATCTGCTCGGCGTCGACTGGGCCCGAAGTCGGCGGGTCAGGACCTCCGCGGACGGCCCATGCTCGCTTTGGCTGTGTCATCGGCGCTCGGCTCGTGGTCGAGTTGGCGACCAAGGACGCGTTAGCTCCGACGGCGCCGACGGCCAATCCTCGGCCACAGTAGCGTCGCGCAGATCGCTTACGAATTCACGCGATAGGAGCGGCGCGGCCTGGACCGAGCCGAGACCGCCCCTCTTGAGCGGGGGCCAGGGTATGGGGAGGTTTCCCAGATTTGACGCGTGCCTATGCAAATGCCTGGTCCGGGCTTGTCGCTGGTCAGTGCCGGTCGGGCGACAACCCGGAAGTCTCGGGTGAGGCTGCTTTCAGTCCTGTGGCTTGACGAGTCCAGCCATGCTCGCCGCGTGCCTGGCCATGGCGTCATCGGCGATCACCCGGGCGTCGTCGACCGCAGAATTTGCCTCTTCTATCAGATCGCTTCGATCAGCGCTCGTCTCCTGAGCCCGCTCGAGAACGACGGCGGCGACGTAGATCGGCGCTTCGGTCACGAGCGCGAGCGTGAGCGCATCGCTAGGTCTGGCGTCGACGCTGGTGTCGTCGGTGAGGACCGCCTGGGCATAGAAGGTCGACTCCGTCAGTTCGGTCACGCGGACTTCGCGCAACTGTCCACCGGCGCCGGCAAGCAGCGAAGCTGCGAACTGATACACGCCGGGCCTGGGTAGCTGGACCTGCTCGAGGACGAGCGCCATCGCGGTTGCTTCAGCCGGTCCGATCCAGATCGGTAGCCGCCGCCCTTGGTCGTCTTCCAGGAACAGGATGTGGCGTTCGACGCCCGGCTCCGTCGCTTGGTTCCGTCGCAGCTCGGCGATGCGCATCGGGATCAACTGCTCGGCCTGGTCGGTCATGTCGATGTACTCCTCGTAGGTGTCTCTTAGCGAGGCGCGCAGGGATCTGCGCGCCTTGTGCAGCCGCGTCTTGATCGCGCCCGGGCGCGTGCCCAGCTCTGCAGCGGCCTCCGTCTGGGTCAGGCCCTCGATGTAGAACAGCGCGACCGCGTGGCGCTGCCCGGCCGGCAGCGCACTGATGGCGGCGCGCACCCGGGCCACCAACTCGTCGGTAGCGATCAGTTCGAGCGGGTCCACGTCGGCGGTCGGCTCGATCTGGCGACCGTCCTGTTGCAGCCGGTCAAGCGAGACCTGCCTGTGCCCGACGCCGAGCAGCCCGCGCGACACGTTGAGGCCGATGCCGACCAGCCACGCTCCGAACCGTGCGTCGTCACGAAGGTGATCAAGACCCAGCATTGCTCGCAGCGTCGCCTCCTGTGCCACATCGCGCGCCAAGTCGGCGTCGGCGAGGATCCGCCGGCAGCTCGCTAGCAGTGTCGGATAGTGGCGATCGACCAGCCGGGCAAACGCGCCACCGTCACCCGAACGCGCCGCTCGTACCAACCACTGATCACACCGACCGTCCATCTCTGAAGTAGTAGTACGCAATCGCACACCCGAGGTCACCCTCGCTTCAGAACCCGCCTCCCAATCGCGAGCCATCGGCCAGGTCGACCCCGTTCTGCTGGCCGGTGATCCCGCTTCTCCTTCGCCCGATCCGAGGCTCAGAACAAGAGCACGGACTTCCTGGGAGGGTTACGAATAGCGCCTGGGCCATCTGCTTGTTGGTCATTCCTCGGGCAGCCATCTCGGCGACGCGGCGTTCGCTTGGCGTGAGCGGGTCAACCCCGGTCAACGCGGACCGCGGGAACGGGCGCCGGCGATGAGCAGTTCGTCATGCGCTCTGTCGAGCAGGGCGGTAGCGCCGCACGCGTGGGCCAGGCTCATACCTGCAGCGAGGCGCTCTCGCGCGTTGCTGGTCGCTGGCGGCGCTGTCGGATTAGACGACACGGAGCAGCGCGGTAGCGAGTCGCGATGCGCACGCTCCGCGTACGCAGTCGAGGGCAAGCTCAGGCAGCCGAGCGACACGCGGACACTTCTGGTCCCACGAACCAGCAGCCACGTCGCAAGCGGGAATAGGCCCAGGTCTAGCTTCTGCTCCTGGTCGGCGGCCCGGCTAAGCGGCAGTCCGCCTCTGAGTTCTCCGCGGGCGACAATGCAGAAGCGTCGGTAGCGATCTACGAGAGTGCCGAGATCGTTCCGCAGCAACAGAGCGCTCGGTATCCTTCCGGACGTTCGCTTTCCCCTGACGGAGTCCGCGCGGGGCGCTTGCTCGTCCCGTTGCCCCGAGCGAGCACGTGCCGATTGCCGGCGGAACAGAACTGGTGGGCCAGCGGGCTGCGCTATCGCAGGTCGTCCAACCGGGCGTCTGCCGGCCTCCACGCCGACAACGCGGACGCTGCGCCGGCCACACCAGATGCGGCCTCAGCTTGGTGACTCAGCTGGCCGTCGGTCTGCGACGAATCGCGAACAGAGGTGCGCCGCACTCGGGGCAGTAGCCCTGCCAGCCGGCACGACCGTTGGGCAGAGTCACTTCCCGCGCGTCGGCGATCGTGACCTTCTCGCCGCAGACACATCGGCCCTGTGGGCCGGGCTCCGGCGCCTCTGGATGCCTTGCGCTCGGTTCAACCATGGCCACCAGCATATTCCCGGGCGATTGGCTTTCTCGCGGGCGCTGCCAATCAACCTGGGCGGACTTGCGGCCGGAGCATCCGCTGGCGAGGCTCGTCGGTGCATTGGGTCTGTTGCGAGGTGGATTGCCCGGCAGTCGTCATGAGACGGTGACGTGCGTGAAGCCGCCCCACCGCACACGATCACAGTCAAGGATCTCATCGCTCGCCGCGATCGCCCGTCGGATCGCGGACGACCGCGCGCTCAAGGCGCCCGGTCAGCCCTCGTGTTCGGTTGCGCGAGTACTGGCGATGCCAGGCGGCTTCCCGCGGCCGAGATTCACGATGAGGGTGAACACGATGATGATCGCTCCGATCAGGGTTATGACGAACGGTTTGTGTCGCCGTTCCCGGCTGGCGAAGCGGGCGATCGTCAGCGCAGACCGACGAGGAAGCTCATGAACACCGAGGCTGCGAAGTACAGGACGTGCTGCTGGTCGCGGGCGCCGGTGGACGTGGTCACGATGATCAGGAAGGCAGGACCGCGCACGCTCGTCGACGGAGGTCGGGGCCGTTTTACTTTTTGGCTTGCTCGAAGTAGGGGTTGGTGCCGGAGGCGTGGTCGGTGACGTCGACGACGCGGGTGATCTCGGAGACGGCCTGGGTGATCGCCACTTCGATGCCCTGGCTGAGGGTGACTGTGGCCATGCCGCAGCCTTGGCATCCCCCGCCGAGGCGTAGATAGGCGGTGGCGCCTTCGATGCCCGCGAGCTCTGCGTGTCCGCCGTGGCTGGCGATGCTCGGGTTGACATCGCGGTCGAGCACGGCCGTGACGCGACGGGCGGCCTCGGTGTCCAGGCCGGCTCCGGCTGTTGTGGGCGGACCCGCGGGGCGGACGGCGGGACCGGCTCCCGGGCTCATCGGGAGGGTGGGAAGGGAGAGGGGTGGGGGAGGCGGCTTGTTCGGGTTGACGACCACGAAGCCGCCGCCCAGCCGGTTCTCGCTCCAGTCCACGGTGGCGCCGCGCAGCTTCTCGACGCTGTCCTCGGCCACCACGATGGGGAGATCCCCTTCGTGCTGCACGGTGTCGCTGGCCCGGACCTTGGCCGCCGGTTCGAGCGACAGCGCGCTGACGTACTCGCCGTCGGCCATGCCGGTGATCCGTACCGATAGCACGCGACCGCTCGGATCGGGATCGGCGGCGCGGAAGTCGCGCACGCGCTGGAGCGCCGATGCCGTGATCGCGAGCAGGGCGGAGGCTGGGTCGGGCACCGATCTACGATAGCGCCGTGGACCGCCTTCTCTTGATCCTGCCGTCGGCCACCTACCGGGCGCCGGACTTCCTGGCGGCGGCGCGGGAGCTCGGCGTCGTGGTCACGGTGGCGTCCGAGCGCCGGGCGGCGATGTCGGCGGCGATGGGCGAACGTGCGCTCACCCTGCGCCTGTCGGACCCGGCAGTGGCGGCCGAGCAGATCGCCGAGCGGGCGCGGGAGACCCCGTTCGCCGCGGTCGTGGGCGTCGATGACCAGGGCGTGATGGCTGCCGCGCTGGGCGCCGAGCGCCTCGGGCTGCCCCACAACCCGCCGGCCGCCGTTGCCCGCACGCGCGACAAGGCGGCGATGCGCCGGGCGCTCGCGGAGGCCGGCGTCCCGCAGCCGCGCTTCGCGCTGCTTCCCTCCGGGGCCGACGTCGCGGCCGTGGCGCGCGAGGTGGGCCTTCCGTGTGTCGTCAAGCCGCTGGGGTTGTCGGGCAGCCGCGGGGTGATCCGGGCGGATGACGCCGAGCAGGCGCGCTCGACCGCCGAGCGCGTCTGGGGGATTCTGGCCGCCGCTCGGGAGCCGGCCGGGGCGCCGCTGCTGCTGGAGAGCTACCTGCCCGGCGTGGAGGTGGCGATCGAGGGGCTGCTGCGCGGGGGCCGTCTGGAGGTGCTGGCGGTGTTCGATAAGCCCGACCCGCTCGAGGGGCCGTATTTCGAGGAGACGCTGTACGTGACGCCGTCGCGGCTGCCGACCGCGGTCCTGGCCGAGGTCGAGTCGGTCACTGCGCGGGCGGCGCGTGCGCTGGGGCTGCGGGAGGGACCGATCCACGCCGAGCTGCGCGTGGACGGCGAGCGGGTGAGTGTCCTCGAGCTAGCGGCCCGGTCGATCGGCGGGCTGTGCTCGCGCGCGCTGCGCTTCGGCGCTGGCGTCAGCCTGGAGCAGGTGATCCTGCGCCATGCGCTGGGGCTCGGGCTCGAGGACCTGGCGCGGGAGTCGACAGCGTCGGGGGTGATGATGATCCCGATCCCCGGGGCTGGCGTGCTGCGCGCGGTCGAGGGGCAGCAGGAGGCGCGGGCGGTGGAGGGCATCGACGGGCTGGAGATCACGATCGCCCGCGGCCGCCCGGTGGTGCCGCTGCCCGACGGCGACCGCTACCTGGGCTTCATCTTCGCGCGCGCGGCGAGCGCCGACGCGGTCGAACGCTGCCTGCGCGCTGCGCACGCTCGCCTGCGGATCCGGATCGAGCCGCACGCGCCCGAGCCGGTCGGCGCGCGCTAGCGTGGGTCACCCGTGCGCGTCCTGCTGATCTCGACCTACGAGCTGGGCCACCAGCCCTTGCACGTCGCCTCGCCGGCGGCCGCGCTGCGCCGCGCCGGGCACGAGGTCCGCTGCCTGGATCTCAGCGTGCAGCCGTGGGACCCCAGGCGCCCTGGAGTGGACCCAGGCGGTCGGCTTCTCGGTGCCCATGCACACCGCCATGCGCCTGGCGCTCAGCGCCGGCGCGCCGAGTGCGCCGCGAGCACCCCGGGCTGGCGATCTGCTTCTACGGGCTCTACGCCACGGTCAGCCGCGAGCTGGTAGAGCGTGAGCTCGCCGCGCGCGCGATCGCCGGCGAGTACGAGCCGGCGCTCACGGCCTGGGTGGACGAGCTAGCGGCCCCGTGCGCGACCGCCCCGGCCGCCGAACGGGCGATCATCCACCTGCAGCGCGGCACCTTCGAGCCGCCGGCGCGCGAGCTGCTGCCCGGACTCGAGCGCTACGCCCGCCTGGCGGTGGGCGGGGAGGAGCGGCTGGTCGGGTACGTCGAGGCCAGCCACGGGTGCGTGCATCGCTGCCGGCACTGTCCTGTCCCCACCGTCTACGACGGGCGCATCCGCGTCGTGCAGGCCGAGACCGTCCTGCGCGACGTCGAGCGCCTGGCGGGCATGGGCGCGCGCCATATCACGTTCGGCGACCCCGACTTCCTCAACGGCTGGCGCCACTCTCTGGCGATCGTGCGCGCGCTGCACGAGCGCCGACCCGGAGCTGACCTTTGACTGCACGACAAAGGTCGAGCACGTGCTCGAGCACGCCGGGGTGTGGCAGGAGATGGCCGCCTCGGGCTGCCTGTTCGTCGTCAGCGCGCTGGAAACCGTCAACGACGAGATCCTCGCCCGCCTCGACAAGGGCCACACCACCGCCCAGGCGGTGCAAGCCCTATACCTGCTGCGCGAGCACGGAATCGAGACCCGGCCCTCGTTTATGCCCTTCACGCCGTGGACGACCCCGCGTGACGTGCTAGAGATCGTCGACTTCGTCGCCGCGCACGATCTGGTGGCGAACGTCGACCCGGTGCAGTACACGATCCGGCTGCTCGTCCCCGAGGGCTCGCTGCTGCTCGAGGGCAAGGACCTGCGCGAGCACCTCGGCCCCTACGACGCCGAGCGCCTCAGCTACCCGTGGCGCTCAGCGGACCCAGCAGCCGACCGGCTGCAAGGCCGCCTCAGCGCGCTAGTCCAGCAGAGCGCCGCCGCGCAGGAAGCAACTGGCCTGACGTTCGCGCGCATCCGCGCGGCGGTGCGCGAGGCGACCGGCGAGGCGCCCAGCACGGAGCCGGAGGCCATCCCCATGGGATGGACCGAGGGGAGGCCACGGCTCACCGAGCCGTGGTTCTGCTGAGCAGAGCCCACCGAGGACCAGTTCGGTCCTCTCACAGCGTGATGACGTGATCCGGCGGGTCTCCCGCCAGCGCCGCATAGAGGTCGGGGAAGCAACCGACCCGCACGCCCGCGACCGTTCCCGCCGGCAGCGCCGAGCCGATCTCCCCCTCGGCCAGGCCGCGCTCCAGCGCGCACTGGTCACAAAGCATCAGCAACATTCCGTGCTCGGCGGCCACCCGCCCGAGGCGCTCGCCGACGGGATCGCCCGCCCGCAGCAGGTAGGTGTTGTCGTCAAAGAAGAACATTCCGACGACCTCGACGCCGTGCGTTCCCTGCTCCAGCTGCGGAAGGATCATCCTCCCGAGCTTGTAGCTCGCCGTGTGGCCGGAAGTGGAGAACACGTAAGCGACCTTCATCCCGACGGGAGAGTAGTCAGAAGCCGCGCGCACCGATTGCCGCGGTCTCGCCGTCGCGGTACGGCGGCGGGAGCCCGGGGAAGGACGCGGCGGCGCCTCGAGCCGCTGGCCGTTGCCGTAGACGCGTTAGCCAGCTGCTGAGAGGAGCCACACGTACGAGCAGGACGACGAGCGGTACTTTCTCCTCGACGGGCACGTTCACTTCACGCGAGGCTCCTGCTTGCCACGCTTTGCCGCTCAGCAAGCGCCGGCGGCCGAGCCGGACGCCGGCCTCTGTTCCGCACCGGCCGGCGAGCAGCAGTCTCCACGGCGCCGTCAATCTGTGCTGCTCTTGAGGAAACTGAGCGCTCTGATCCGGCAGAACGAGACGCCTGCTTCCACGAAGGTCGAGCCATCTGGCCGGGCCGGTTCTGGCCTCACCGTACTTCCCCTCTGGATCTCCAGCCGGCCGAAGCGGCAGCCCGCCGGTGGGTTCTCCGGCGGCGACAAACCAGCAGCGCGGCTCGGGCTCGCCGATCCAAGATGGGTGATGTTCGCTCGCAACATAGGTAGTGCTCCCGATGTGCGCGCACCCGCGTGCCCTTAGGTTCATCGCTATGTCAGATGGCGAGGCGATCAGCAGGACCGGGATGCCACGATACGTCGTCCAGCGCACCTTTCACGAGGGATCGCATCCCGGGAGCGGACGGTGGCGCGGAGCTGTCCCATGGGGTGATCGAGCGAAACGCCGAGGAGGGTGGGTCGGCTCGTTCGTGAGTGAGGGCAAGGCCCGCGCGCGTTTTGCGTCTATCACGTCCCGACCCGCCAACGATCCACAAGACCGCTGCCCGAAACGAGCTGCCGGTGGAGCTGATCATCCAGGTGCGGGTTCTGGACCCCTACTGCTACTCATAACGCGAGTCCCCCAAAACAAGGTGATCTTCAACAACCACCGGGCCCACGATCGCGGCTGTTGCGGCGCTAGCGGCCGTCGGTACGCAGTCGACCCCCTCCGCGATGCGGGTGCCCGCTGGGTGCGCTGGGGCTCGCTGCTGCTGCTGGCGGTGCTGGCGCTAGCGCTTGGGGCGCAGGCCGCCGCGGCCGATCCCGTGGGGCAGATCACCGAGTTCTCAAGCAGCCTGAACGCCGGCAGCATCCCGCAGTTGATCGCGCCGGGAGCGGACGGCGACCTGTGGTTCGCCGACCCGGGGACGACCCCGGTGATCGGGCGGATCACCCCGAGCGGTCAGATCACCGAGTTCTCAAGCGGCCTGAACGCTGGCAGTATCCCGGTCGGGATCGCGCCGGGAGCGGACGGCGACCTGTGGTTCGCCGACCGGGGGACGACCCGGGCGATCGGGCGGATCACCCCGAGCGGTCAGATCACCGAGTTCTCAAGCGGCCTGAACGCCGGCAGCCTCCCGGCCTTGATCGCGCCGGGAGCGGACGGCAACTTGTGGTTCACCGACCCGGGGACGACCCCGGCGATCGGGCGGATCACCCCGAGCGGTCAGATCACCGAGTTCACCACCGGCCTGAACGCCGGCAGCTACCCGGTCGGGATCGCACCGGGAGTGGACGGCAACCTGTGGTTCACCGACGAGCGGACGGGGGCGATTGGGCGGATCACCCCGAGCGGTCAGATCACCGAGTTCTCAAGCGGCCTGAACGTGGGCAGCATCCCGGTCGGGATCGCGCCGGGAGCGGACGGCAACCTGTGGTTCACCGACGCGGGGACGACCAGGGCGATCGGGCGGATCACCCCGGGTGCACAGATCACCGAGTTCACCAGCGGCCTGAACGCTGGCAGCCAGCCGTCTGGGATCGCGCCCGGAGCGGACGGCAACCTGTGGTTCACCGACGCGGGGACGACCAGGGCGATCGGGCGGATCACCCCGAGCGGTCAGATCACCGAGTTCTCAAGCGGCCTGAACGCCGGCAGCCTCCCATACGGGATCGCGCCGGGAGCGGACGGCAACCTGTGGTTCACCGACGAGGGCCCGGCGGTTGGGCGGATCGGGGCGGGCGCCCCGGCCGCTTTGCAGGCGGCGCCGAGTGTCGCGGGTGCCGGCCAGACGGGCAGCGCCCAGACCTGCCAGGGCGCGCAGTGGTCGCTGTGGGCGGGGGTCGGCCCGTCCCCCGGCCTGTATCCGTTCGACGGCTACCGGTGGCTGCTCGACGGCGTCCCGATCGCCGATCAGAGCGGCCAGAGCTACACCCCGACCGGCACCGAGGTGGGCCACCAGCTCGCCTGCCAGATCCTCGTGACCTACCCGCTGCCGCTGCTCGTCACCCCGGCGAGCGCGACCAGCGCCGCGATCACCGTCCAGCCGTCGCCGCCGCCTCCTCCGCCGCCTCCTCCGCCGCCTCCTCCGGGCGTGCCGGCGGTGTCGGGGCTGCGGGTCTCGCCGCACACGTTCACGCTGACCGGCCGCCGGGTCAACGGCCGCTGCGAGGCGCTCACGCGCGCCGACCGCCGCCGGCGCCGCTGCAGCCGGCGGATCGCGCTGAACATCAGCTACGCGCTCAGCGCGGCGGCGAGCGTGACCTTCACGATCGAGCGCACAGCCCCAGGCCGCCTGGTCCAGGGCCGTTGCAGGGCGCCCACCCGCCCCGAGCGCCACCAGCGCCGCTGCACCCGCGCACTCGCGCGCGCGACGCTCAAGCGCACCGGCGGGGCCGCCGCCAACCGCTTGCCGCTGCCCGTCCGCATCGGGCGCCTGAGGCTCACCCGTGGCAGCTACCTCCTGCTCGCGACTCCGGCCGCGGACGGGCTCACCGGCGAACAGCGGCGCGCCACCTTCCGGATCGCGCGCTGAATCGCACCGCCGAGCGCCTCGCTACGGCGCGCGCCGGCCGCGGCCGAGAGCACCAAGCCGCACGAGGATCGTGTACGCGCTTGCCGCTCTGCTGCTGCCGACGGCAAATTCGGTCGTTACCGAGGGCGACCGACGTCGCGACGTGCGCCTTGAGCACGAGGCCGGGAAGCGGCGCGAGAGACTGGGCCTGCCGGCCCCCGGGCACGGACCAAGCAGCCCGCTGTAGGCACGAGAACACGCGCCTGGCGGGCGTCCTTAGGAGAGATCATGAACAAATCGCTGTTCTCTCATATACATACGACGCGAAGCGCGTCGTTGCAGCATTCGGGTTAGCGGAGCATCTCTACGCCCGCGTTGGGCCGTCTCTCAGTGCAAGCTCAAGCTCAGCCAGGACAAGGATCCCCGTGAGCCGCCAGCAGGGTGACTGCCGCGCTTCGCGCACCGGGCCCATACCAGCACCTCGGAGTCGCCGACGACATGGAGCGCGCAGAGATCGGGGCCCGAATCGCAGACATATGGTCTCACCACGGATCGGCCGCCTACAGCCGAGCGCCCGCGTTGGCGGCCGGAATCAAGAACGGCGAGGGCGATCGCACACGCCGTGTTCGATGACTTTCCCGATGAGCCGCTGCTACCCCAAAACTCCAACGCGCCTCCCGCTGGCCTCCAGAGCCATCCACATAGTCCATTCGAGAGTGCCGCGTTCACGAACGACGAGGCGTCTCGACGTCGCTCGCCGACGGCCGAACCGCTTCTGCTTCGAGCTCGCCGGCTCCGAGAGCAGCAGCGATCTGAGATAGCTGCCGAGGCGACGATGCGGCAGTGATCTGTGGTTGATCGTGACCGAGACCGGCAGTAGCGACGAGGCGTGGCGGCGAGGCTCGAGTTGGGCGACGCCGAGATTGATCTACCCGCCGGGGTTCGAATCTTCGACAGTCGACGGCGAGCGAGCATGCTGCCGTGCTGCTCGGGGCGGACCGTGAGCTCGACGTCGCGGGACGTGGCCAGGCGAGGTTGCGTCGGGGTCAGCCCGGCTGGTGGGCGCGGAGCCCGTCGGCCATCTGCGGCGTCGATGATCGCTCGGGCTGCTAGCGCGTGACCCGAAGTCCATAAAAGCCGAGCTTGCGCTGGGTGCCGCCGGTCGGCTGGTAGGTCACCCACAGCCGGATCCTGACCTTGTAGCGATGGTGGACCACGAGTCGCCGTCCCCGCCTGTTCGGCCTGACCCTGCAATGAACGGTCGAGGCGCGGCTCGCGGTCCGGTGCCACCGAGCGAACACAAACCGGCCCGTCGCCGGTTGCAGCAGGATCGCCGAGCGAGCGAAGTTGTTCTTCCAGGCCGTCTCAAGCACATTGATCGCCCCCGGCCCCGGAACCTTGACACGGAAGCTGACCAACCCATTGGCGCGGACCCTGATGTGCCTGACCACGAACCGATTGCTCGGCGGTACAGGCGGGCCGCTCGCAGCCGCAACCTCGTAGACGACCGAACTGGAGCTGGTCTGCCCGTCCTTGCTCGTCGCCGTCACCACGAACGTGTGCGAACCCACCGTCGAGGTATCGACCACGCCGCCGGACTGGTGACCATTCTGATCCAGGCACGAAACCAACCCCGGGCCGTTCGCGCCCTCGCTGCAGCTAAAGCTCGACGACACGACCTGACCCCGCACGTAGCTCGCCCCGTCACCCGGCGCCGAGATTTGCGCCGTCGGCGGCGCCGAAACCCTAACCGTCAACGTCTTCTCAGCGCTCGGACCGCCATTGCAGCTCGCGGTCTGCCCCGTGAACACCAACGTCGTCGAGCACCCAGCATCGTCGGTCACCGTCAACGTCACGGTGTAGTTGCCCGGCAGCGCGTATGTGTGCGACGGCGTCGCCCCGCCGTTCGCCGCGCTAGTCCCATCACCAAAACTCCAGTCATAGCGCGCCACGGTCTGACCAGGCGCCGCGGTCGAACCAGAACCATCAAACATCGACGCCTCACCCGGCGGCCCCGGCCTCGCCGTAAATGCCGCCACCGGCGCCTGATCAGGACTGATCGCCAACGGTTGAAAAACTGGCTCCCCGCCGGTGCTGCAGTTGCTACCCGGGCAGCTGACCGGAGACAACAACCCGTTCGCACCGATCCCGAACACCGAAATCGTCCCAAAGTCTCCGCCGAACTGCGAGGATGCGTACAAGAACCGCCCGCTCGGGCTAACCACGATCCCGCCGAGCCCCGTACCGCCGCTGCAGTCGCTTCCCGGACACGTGAGCGCCGTCAGCGACCCGTCGTCCGCGATCGCGGCTACCGACACGGCACTGGAGTTAATTTCTGAGCTGGCCGTATACAGGAACCGACCGTTCGGGCTCACCGCGATCGCCGTGGAGCTGGATGCAGCGGCGCAATTATTGGCGGTGCAGGCGATCGGGGTCAGCGACCCATCCGACCCGATCGCGAACGGCGACACCGTGCCCGGGTTGCCGTTGACCGCGTACAGAAACCGGCCGTTGGGGCTCACCGTCAACGCGGTCGGGAACGAACCGGTAGCGCAGTCGCTCCCGGAGCAGGCGATCGGGGTCAACGACCCGTCCGCCGCGATCGCGAACGGCGACACCGTGTCGCTCAGGGCATTGGCCACGTACAGGAAGCGGCCGTTGGGGCTCACCGCCACCCCGCGGGGGCTCGAACCGGTAGTGCAGTCAGAGCTCGAGCAGGCGATCGGGGTCAAAGACCCGTCCGCCGCGATCGCGAACGGCGACACCGAGCCGGGGCTGAAGCCAGGATTGGTGGCGTTGGTCACATACAGGAATCGGCCATCGGGGCTCACCGCCCCCCCGGTCGGGTCCGGCCCGGTGCTGCAGTCGCTCGCCGAGCAGGCGATCGGAGTCAACGACCCATCGGCTGCGATCGCGAACGGCGACACCGAGTCGCCGAAGGACTCCATTGCGTACAGGAACTTTCCGTTGGGGGTCACCGTGACCCCTTGCGAGCCCGCCGAGGCGCGGCAATCGCTGCCCGGGCAGTTGATCGGCGTCAACGACCCGTCCGCCGCGAACGAAAACGGGAACACCCGGTTTGAGAGGGCGTCCGTCATGTACAGATGGCTGGCCAACGCAGGCGCTGACGCCCACAGCCCGACACCCCCCACGAAGACCGCGACCAGCACGGCCGACCACCGCCTGAAAGCACACACTCGCACCGCTCAACCCATCCAGCCGAGACCTAACGATGAACTATACGCTAGGGGTGAAGCCCGGCGCGTTCGCTCTCTAGCCGGATCCGGCGGCTCGCGCGGGCGGGCTGGAGGTTCTGATCGCCGCTGTAGCGGATCGTGATCAGGTAGCTGGGCGGGACCGGGTCGAGGTTGACCCCGGGCAGCACCATCGCGATCTGCCAGTGGCCGTGGTTGACCTTGGCGCGGGCGCTGCCGGTAGCGGTTCCGCGCGGCAGCCTGACCGTGTAGCTCATCCGGATCGTGCCGCCGGCGGACGAGGCGCGCTTGCCGCCCCTCTGAATCGTGCCCTGCAGCTTCAGCCGCAGGTGCCGACAGGTGGCATCGGCGCTCACGGCGGTGATCTCCCGCTCATCGCGGCCCGTCTCTACCGCACACCCGTGCCGCAGCGGGAACGCGCGCATGCTGCTGATCCGCACCCGCGCCGGCGCCAACACCGGCGCTGGAGCCGACACCGTGTAGGCCACCGTCCTCGACGCGCTCAGCCCATCCTTCGAGGTGGCGGTCACTGTCAGCGAATGCGCGCCGGGCGTGGACGTGTCCAGCCGCGCGCCAGAAGGACGACCCTGCTGATCCACACAAAACGCGATCCCAGGGCCGGCCGCACCCTCGGTGCAGGTAAAGCTCGAGTCAACCACCTGCCCCAGCGTGTATTCAGTGCCGGCGGCGGGTGTCGTGATCTGTACGCTCGGCGGCTCTGCAACCGCGATCTGAAGCGTCTTCACCGCGCTGGGACCGCCGTTGCAGCTGGCGGTCTGACCGGTGAACACAAACGCCGTCGAGCAGCCCGCGTTGTCGGTCACCGTCAACGTCACCGTGTATTGCCCAGGCGCGGAGTACGTGTGCGAAGGCGTAGGACCCCCGTTCAGCGCCCCGGTGCCGTCGCCGAAGCTCCAGTCATAGCGCGCGATCGACAAGCCCGACGCTGTGCTCGAGCCCAAACCATCGAACCCGGTGGCCTGACCCGGCGGCGCCGGCTTCGCCGAAAATGCCGCCACCGGCGCCTGATCAGGACCGACCACCAACGCCTGCGAGCCGGACTGCCTGCTGGTGGCGCACGCCGAGCACGGAACCATCGACAGGGTGCCATCGCCGGCCACCGCAAACACCGTCAGCGTCCCCAGCCCCCTAAGGAGCCCCGACGCGGTGTACAGGAACCGGGCACCAGGACTGATCGCCATTCCCGTGAATATGACCACGTTCGGATTGCTGCACCCGGAGCACGGCACCGGCGTCAACGACCCGTCCGCCGCGATCGAGAACACCGATACCGTGGCGTCGGAGTTGGCCGTGTACACGAACCGGCCGTTCGGGCTCACCGCGAGCACTGCCGGCCCAAAGCCGGTGTCGCAGTTGGCGCCGGGGCAAGGGATCGGCGTCAACGTCCCGTCGGACCCTATCGCGAACGCCGACACGGTCCCGTCAACCCGGTTACTCACGTATAGGTAGCGCCCGTCGGGCGTCAGCGATGCGCCTGAGGGACCCGAGACCGTGTTGCAGACGGTGCCGGGGCACGGCACCGGCACCAACGTCCCGTCGGAGGCGATCCGGAAGATCAGGACCGTGTCGCTGACCCCGAGGCCCGGAGTGGTGACATAGAGAAACTTGCCGTCGGGCGTCACCACCGGCACGGTCGGGAACTGATTGGTCGGCGTCGCGCAGTCGCTCGCAGGGCACGGCACCCGCGACAGCGACCCATCCGCCGCGATCGCGAACACCGCAATGTTGCCGGCGCTCGTCGAATGATCCTCTCTGACTGGCGCATACAGGAACCGCCCGTCCGGGGTGATAGCCAGCTGCTCGACGTCGCCGTTCACGTTGCAGCCACTCGGACAAGGGATCTGCGAGAGCGAACCGTCCGCGGCGATCGAGAACGCCGAGATATCGCCGGTGAACGCACCCGTATACAGGAATCGGCCGTTCGGGGTGACCGCCTCACCCTGAGGATCCGCGGCACTGCAGTTCGATCCCGGGCATGTGATCGGCGAGAGCGACCCATCGGCGCCGACCAAGAATGGAAACACCCGGTTTGACGAGAAGCCTGCGTAATACACGGCGCTCGGCTGCGCGGCCGCCGCGGGAGCAGCCAGCACCCCCAGCCACAACAACCCAACCAGCACCCAACCAGCCCGAAACCGACACCGCACCACCCCCCACACCGATCGACATCCCAAGATCCTCAGCGCGCGAAGATCACGTCCCGTGTCGACCGACCCAACGCCCAACCGACTCCGAGTAGGCCCGACG
Source organism: uncultured Solirubrobacterales bacterium (assembly GCA_963810015.1). Taxonomy (GTDB): domain Bacteria; phylum Actinomycetota; class Thermoleophilia; order Solirubrobacterales; family Solirubrobacteraceae; genus Palsa-465. The sequence continues at coordinate 92,071 of CAWEMC010000012.1, read as the reverse complement.
CCAATCACCCCTCACACCCTCATCATCGCGGTCAAAACGACAGCAATGACCGAATAACCCACGGTACCCTAACACACACGGTGCCCCGCGCGTCACAGTTTCCGGCCCGCTTGCACCTTGAAGTCGGCGCGCTATGTCGCGGGAACGTGAAACGCCAGGAGCAGCAGCCGCGCCCGCACCGGCGATCCGACCGCTCTATCGGGCGAGCCAGCCCCGGAGCCGGATGGTTGCTTGCCCGTTTCTCGCTAACGCCCACCGCCGCTGCGGGCGAGCATCCTGAGCATCGCCGTTCGGGTCGTTACGGACGATCTCCCAAGCCGAGCGACAGCGGCGCATTATTGGCACCCGCAGGCTGCGAATAAAGCGGCCGCTTGCGAGATGGACGAGACACAACAGCGCGGCGGCGCCTGCGCGACGCACAAGCTCCGCCTACCTACGCACGGGAGCCGAGCTCGTCCGCCACGATCGCATGAGCGGCGCTGCCGCATCCACGAACCACCGGCCTCCTGATCGGTCGCTTGGAATGCGGCAGCGCCCGACTCGTCCTCGGGCGCCGCTGCCGAATCCGTAGGCTGAGCACCACAACCACCGATCGGGCGCCAGGCCTCATGCTTGGGATGACGACCACTCGCCTCGTCGTCGGGCGCGAGACCGCTGCATCGCCGGGGCCGTGCGAGAGTCGGTTAGCTCGAAGTCGGCGTTGAGGTGCGGCAGAGCTGCTTCCAGAGGCAAGCATCAGCCGTGGCCGAGCGACGCCGGACTGCTGGTTCCGCTCCGGCGTGGCTGAAAGCAGTAGTCCGCGACCCGGCTGCCCTGGGGGCGACTGAGCGGAAGTACTGGTCGTCGACGTCGATGTCGTCGCCAGCGTGGGCACTGCAATAGGCAGACGTTGTTCGTTGGCGTGGCGCCGAGCGCTGCTGCGTGTCGTCCATTCCGATAGCGGCTCGACCTTTGCACAATCGCGGCGGATCGACGGCCTCAGCTAGCGCCACCTGCGTTAGCTGGGATCGCTGACGCCAGCAAACGGGTCCGATAGACTCGCTGTCGCAATGCCGGCAGAACCCCCGCGGCGGGGGCAATGACACCGTCGCAGTGCTGTAGGTCGATCCATCAATGCAGCAGCTGAGCGCAGGGATCTGAGCCTCCGCGTGCGACGGCCCGCTTCTTGCGCTGCGCGGTCCGCCCGGCGGGATGCGTTTAGAGGCCGGCGGTGCTGCGGCTTGGTTGACGTCGCGCGGGCGTGTTGTTAGGGTGGCTTGCAAGCCGAGACGGGCGCGAGAGCGTCGTGCGCAAAGCCGATGAACACTGCGGGGCTGCTGGGGTCATTGTGTGGCCTGGGGTTTCGTGGGTTGCATTCGGTACGAGCGGAGGGTTGATGCGAGGCGTCGGAGCGATGCTTCGGGGGCGTGCGTTGCTCATCGTCGCGGCGGCGGTGGCGTTACTGGCAACGCCCGGCGTGGCCAGCGCGGCGTCGTACACGGTCAACGACACCGGCGACTTTCCGCTGGCGAACCCGGCCGGCACGAGTTGCGTCTCGACGCATGGCGGGAGCTGCACGCTGCGCGCGGCGGTGCAGGCCGCGGACAACAGCGGTGGCGCTAGCTCGATCACCCTGCCGGCGGGCACCTGCACGCTGACGATCCCCTCGGCGGCAGCAAATGATCCGTCGACGGGGGATCTCGATGTCAACAGCGGAGCCAACGGGACTGCGATCACGGTCGCGGGCGCTGGGTCGGGGTCGACGGTGATCGATGCCAACCACATTGACCGAGCGTTCGCGGTGCAGGTCGGAGGGGGTCTGACCCTGTCGGGGTTAACGATCGAAGACGGCACCCCGTCGTCGAGCTCCTCAGGCTCGCAGAACGGCGGCGCGATCTACAGCGATGGTTCACTTACGCTGGCCAGTGACGTCATGCTCACCGACAATTCGGCCGGCGGCGCGTTCGGTGGCGCGGTCTACGCGGACGGCGATTCTGGGAGCTCGTTATCGGTCAGCGACACGACAGTCGAGAGCAACCTCGCGAACGAGGGCGGGGCGATCTACGACAACACTCCCAACACGATGACGATCGAGGGCAGCCGCTTCAGTGACGACGTCGCGAGCCTCCTTGGAGGTGCGATCGAAGGCTTCAACGGGGGAATGACCATCGACTCGAGCACGTTCACTGACAACCGTGCTGAAGACGGCGGGGCGATCGAGTGGGACACCCCCCTTGGAACCCACGAATCGGTCACGAGCAGTTCGTTCGACGGAAACTCGGCGAGCGGTGCCGGTGGAGTGATCGGAGATTTCGGGTCAGCGGACGTTGCGACGTTCAGTGGCGATCGCTTCCGAAACTCCTCCGCGCCTTTCGGGGGTGCGGTGTATCTGGAGACCGCCGAGGGCGCACGCTACGCGTTCAATCAGGATCAGTTCGACGGCAACAGCAGCCCCGGAGGGCAGGGCGGGGCGATGTATATCGACGTTGGAATCAATAGTTTCAACGGCTCATCGTTCTTGGGCAACACAGCGAACCAGGGCGGCGCTATATGGGTGCAGGCAGCCGATCTGCTGGCGCTCGTCAACACGACCATGAGCAACAACAGCGCCACCGACGGCGGCGCGATCGACGACTCTTCCCCGACGCCGGCAAAGCTGACCAACGACACGATCGCGTTTAACACCGCGGCCAGTGGTCACGGCGGCGGCATCGCTGGCACCTCGTCGCTCATGACTGGCTCTGGGGGCGCTGGGGTCGAGAACACGATCATCGCAGAGAACGGCGGCGGGGACTGCGACTCCTCATTCCCGGCGGGCTTCGATCAGGGCCATAACCTGGATAGCGACAACAGCTGCCTGGGCGGTCTTGGCGGCCCTGGGGACAAGCCGGGCATGAATCCGCTGTTGGGGGGACCGGCTGATAACGGCGGCTTGGTTGCCGGCGCGCTGGCTTCGGCGGTGACGATCCAGACGGATGCCGAATTGACAGGCAGCCCGGCGATCAACGCCGCCAGCAATGTGGGTTGTCCCGTGACGGACGAGCGGGGCGTGTCCCGGCCGCAGGGGCCGACCTGCGATATGGGTGCCTATGAGGCCACGCCTCCGATCGTGGCGACGGGCGCGGCCTCCGGGGTGAGCTCGAGTTCGGCGACGCTGAACGGGACGGTCAACCCGACCAACCTGTCCACGACGGATCACTTCGAGTATGGGACCTCGACCGCGTATGGTTCGAGCACGGCGTCACAGAGCGCGGGGTCGGACTACGCGGCGCATCCGGAGTCAGTGACGGTCAACGGACTAACCCCGGGTACCACGTATCACTTCCGGATCGTGGCCAGCAACGCGGTGGGGACCAGCGCCGGGAGCGATCAAGTGTTCACGACGGCCGGCGCGCCAGCGGCACGGATCAGCTCCCCGCCAATGGCACGGATCAGCTCCCCGGCCGACCACCGGAGCTTCCGGGTGGGCCAGCACGTGGTGACCTCGTTCTCGTGCACGGAGGCCGCGGGCGGCCCGGGGATCGCCTCCTGTACTGACTCAAACGGCGCTCACGCCCCGGCCGGCGTGCTTGACACCAACAAGCCGGGGCGTTTCACCTACGCGGCGACCGCAAAGTCGAAGGATGGGCTGAGCGCGTCAACCAGCATCACTTACACGGTGCTGGCGGTGGCGCGGGTGCGGATCAGCAGGCTGCACGCCGCGCCGCTGCGGCAGGGGTGCGCGGTGGAGACCGGACGTGATGAGCGGGAGATCACCGCGCTGAGCGCGGACGCCACCTGCCGGCATTTCCGGCTGTTGATCGGCGGGACGATCGAGGCGAACGGACAGCTTCAGCGTTCGGCGGCCGGGACGGTTCGGGTGTCTTTTGCGGTCAAGCTGCCGTACCGTCGCGCCAGGGGGTCCACTCGGGTGAACGTGAAGGGCGGTCGCTGGCGCGTGTCGCTGGTGCTGCCGGGGGTCGATCTCGACCCGCTGCCCCCGCGGTATCTGCTCGCCGCTCGCTATAGCGGCGATCAGAACACGGAGCCGGCCACCGCGAAGCGCCGGATCCGGCTGGAGAGCGAACGCGCCGGCCTGAGCCCCTAGACCCGGCCAGCACGAAGCCCGAGCGACGCCGGATCGCCGGCCACATGGTCCGTCTTGCGCAACTCGATCGGGTCCACGACCGACAGAGCGAGCAACCCCTCGTTCACTACCCCGACCAGCTGCCCCAACGCCTCCTGCACCCGCTCCGGAAGCACAGCCTCCAGGCACGGTCGCGCGCGCGAGCGGTACGTTGCTGCCCGCGGCGGTCAGATCTTGGTTGATCGCCGTCACGCTCCACCCGGAGCGGACGGGCCGGGAGGGAACGCCGTCACCTCAAACTTCTACGAGCCCCGGGACAACCTCCGCGAGCCTACCGGACCGTTTGCTGGCGTCAGCGACCCAGCTAAGACGGTGGCGCTAGCTCGGACGTCGATCCGCAGCGATTGTGCAATGGTTGGGCCGCTGTCGGAATGGACGAGACTCAGCAGCGTTCGGCCCCTCACCGATGTCAAACGTCCGCCTACGTACGGGCGGCCCACGTCTACCGCCATGCACCATCGCGGCCGCTTCTGGATTCACGAAAATGCGGAAGTCCGGTAGGAGCAGAAATGAGTCCGCAGACAGCCGCTTCGATCGAGTTTCAACGCTCCGCGTGGTGCTCACCGCCGGTGTCAGCGTCTCGCAGTTTGTGCAGAGCGAGGGGCGGACGGCGAACGAGTCCGTCGCGGGAACGACCGACTGGGCGCCAGAGCCGAACCGCGACGGTTCGGTCATCGATCTCGACGACCGTTGCTGCCTCGTGGATGAGGTAGCGCGGGCGGACCTTGTGCTTGAAGATGACGTCGTCCCCGACACACAGTTGCGCTAATGCCGTGGCGGCGGCGACGGTTCGAAGCAGCTCGTACCGAGCGTGGATCGCGTCCGCGATCGCCACTAGGTGGGGGTCAAGATCGCCGGCGGCGATGGCGTCTAGGAGTTGCCGCTCTGGGTCTTTGAGCGTGCGATCGTCATCGACGCTCCAGAGGAGCGGCTGCGCGGCATTCTCAGCGCCGACTGACACGTGAGAATCCTCCGTCGGGCCCGGACGGACGGGCGCGCTTCCCACGGTCAGGCGGTGTCGACCGAGCGGCCACCGCCCCCTCCGAGTCTGATCAGTGTCGGAGCTCGATCGTTGCGACAGCACGCTAACGCGGACCATGCGCCGCGTCTCAGTGAACCGCGATTCGCCATAGCCGGCGACTCATCGCTATTGGTCCCGGCTCTTGATTCGGGTAGATGCAACGGTCAGAATCGCGGCCGCCCCTCACAGAAAGGAAGGTGTGTCCGTCATGCTCAATAAGCGCCTTACCCGTTTGCTGCTCGCTGCAGTCACGGCGGTCACGGCGGTCACGGCGGTCAGCGTCACCGCGTGGGGAGCCTCGAATACCGCCGCGCGGCCCGCCCTCAATGCTCCTAACCTACGTGCGCGGGCGGCCGCTGCCGCCGCTCCGACCGCCACTGATCCGTGCGGCTACCACGCGTCGATCCCGGCGGACAGTTTCAAGGGCATTCCGGTGTTCGACGCCGCCCAGGCCGCGCAGCCGTTTGACGTCAGGTTCGTCACCACTCAGGGCATCATCACCGTGCGGATGCTGACCGACCAGGCGCCCTGTACGACGTTCTCGTTCCGCTTTTTGGCCAGCCGGGGCTATTTCAAGAAGACCCACTGCCATCGGCTTACCACTCAAGGGATCTTCGTACTGCAGTGCGGTGACCCGACCGGCACCGGTTCCGGCGGTCCCGGCTACGAATTCAACGATGAGAACCTGGCCGGTGCCACCTACCCGGCCGGGACGCTCGCCATGGCGAATGCCGGACCGAACACCAACGGCAGCCAGTTCTTCTTCACCTGGCAGAACACCACCCTCGCTCCGGACTACACCCCATTCGGCACCGTGATTGGCGGCATGGACGTGCTGCAAAAGATCGCGGCGGCGGGCGACGACAGCCAGAACGGCCCCGGCGATGGCTATCCCAACCTTTACACGGCGTTCCGGGCAGTGAAGGTTATCCCCAAGTAAGAGGCACCCGTCGCATGGCAAGCTGAAGCAGCGTCCCACCGGGTCGCGTGCTGGTTGCATGTCGCTGAGATAACGACAAGGTGACGCACTGGCTACCGATTACGGCCGGGCGCATACGTCCCGGGGTCCCGTCGCCATCTATCGCGGCGTGAGAGCGGAAGCCCGGCGGAGCCGGCGTCCTCGCTGTCCTCGATCCCGCCGCCCGGGTCGCAACGCGCGCTGGCGATTCCTTTCGTGGGAGGCTGTCGCACAAGCCACTCAACGTTCTGGTGCATCAATTGGGCCGCGGGATAACACATGTGGATCCGCGTCCCCAGTGCCCGCGATTGGATGAGAGCGCGAAATCCGGATGAGGTCGTTCCTCCCACCATCACTAGCGCAGGGGTGTTTCCGCGCCTTTGTGCAACAGCCTCGTGGCGTCTGCGAGCCGCCGACGTGGGCTCGCCTGAACCTTGGCTGCGCTCGTCGTGCCTTCAATCGCGTTGCGTGTGGCTGCGGCGAATCGCCGCCAATTGCGAGCCCGGTCGAAATCCAGAAGGAAGCAAGCGATGTCTGGTCGCACCGCTGGGCGGCGGCGGGCCGATACCTCTTGGGGAGGGCTTTAGCGACCGAAAGTCCCCTTCGCGCTGGACGGACAGAGCTCCTCGTGCGCGTCTGCGACCGTGCTTGACAGCCGCCTGGTATCACGGGACGATTGTGTTCGCAGATCGCGGCGAGAGGGGCACGGGCATATGACCAAGGTTCTGTATTCGCTGGGGCGGTTCTCCGTGCGGCGGCGGTATGTCGTGCTTGGGGTGTGGTTGGTGGTTGCGGTTGCGCTGGTGGTTGTCTCGCACCAAATGGGCGATACGACCAACAACAACCTGTCGTTGCCGGGCACTGGCAGCCAGCGGGCAATGGACGTGATGGCGAAGCCGTTTCCGGGTCAGTCGAATGGATCAAGCCCGATCGTCATTCATGCCAAGAGCGGCAAACTGACCGATTCCAAATATGCGAGCGCGGTCAACAATGCGGCCGCCCAGGTCGCGAAGGAGCCGTTCGTCGCTTCGGTGGTCAACCCGCTGACCCCGCAGGGCGCTTCGGCGCTGAGCCAGAGCCAGAGCACCGGGTATCTGTCGGTGACCACGTCGGTGAACCCGGGCACGCTGTCGACCGCGCAGGCGCAGAAGATCATCGACGGTGCCAACCCGGCGAAGGCGGCCGGATTAGAGGTCCAGACCGGTGGTCAGTTGGGTCAGAAGGTCTCGACCCCCTCCACCGAGTCGAGCGAGCTGATTGGAATCATCGCCGCGATGGTGATCTTGACGCTCACGTTCGGAACGATCGTGGCGATGCTGTTGCCGATTGTGACGGCGATCCTCGCGCTGGCGTCGACGCTCGCGATTATTCGCATGCTCGGCCACGTGGTGTCCGTTCCCACGGTCGCGCCGACGCTGGCGACGATGATCGGGCTGGGCGTCGGGATCGACTACGCGCTGTTCATCGTCACCCGGCATTTCCGCGGACTCAATAAGCAGGGCCTCGACGTGGACGAATCTATCGCCCGCGCGGTCGCGACCTCGGGCGGGGCCGTGTTCTTCGCCGGAGCGACGGTGACAATCGCGCTCGCCTCACTCGCCGTGGCCGGTATCCCGCTGGTCACGACGATGGGGCTGATGGCTGCGATTGCGGTAGTCGTGGCGGTGCTCGCTGCGCTCACGCTGTTACCGGCAGTCCTTGGAATCATTGGGCCCCATATCAACTCGCTGCGCGTTCGCGACCGCCATCCGGAGTCGCATCCCTCCCAGGGGGGAGTGTGGGCTAAGTGGGCGCACGAGATCGCCTCCTACCCGTGGCTTGCGGGGCTGGCCGCACTCGCCATCCTGATCCCGTTAACCATCCCGCTCCTGTCGCTGACCTTGGGACAGCAGGACACAGCCGCGCTGTCGACCTCCACGACCGCCCGGCAGGCGTATGACCTGATCTCGGATAATTTCGGAAAGGGGGTCAATGGGCCGTTGCTGATCGCGGTCACGCTGGGCTCGCCGGCGCAGGGGGGCGCGAACGATCCGCGCCTCCAGACGCTGCAGAACGATGTCAAGTCGACCCATGGCGTAGCGACGGTGACGCCGACGCAGGTCGATAGCGCGGGGACCACTGCGTACTTCAATGCAATCGCCACCACCGGGCCCGCTGAGACGCAGACCGCGAATCTTGTCAACAAGCTGCGGTCCAGCACGATCCCGAGCGCCGAGAAAGGGACAAACATGCGCGCCTACGTAGGCGGCCAGACCGCCGCCTACGTAGATCTAGCGTCGAAGATCTCGAGCAAGCTGCCGCTCCAGATCCTGGTCGTGATCATCCTCGCCTTCTTGCTCCTGATTCTGGCGTTCCGGACCGTGGTCGTCCCCGCCCAGGCCGCGGTGATGAATCTGCTCTCGATCGGCGCCTCCTATGGCGTGCTGACCGCGATTTTCCAGTATGGCTGGGCGATTGGAGTGTTGGGCCACAGTGATCCTGTCCCGATCGTCTCCTACGTGCCGCTGTTTATGTTCGCGATCCTGTTCGGCCTCTCGATGGACTACGAGGTGTTCCTGGTCAGCCAGATCGAGGAGCATGTCCACGCTGGCGAAGACAACAAGAGCTCTGTCGTCTCCGGGCTTGTAACTAGCGCGCGGGTGATCACTGCGGCCGCCACGATCATGGTGTTCGTGTTCGGAAGCTTCATCCTCAACGGTAACCCGACCGTGCAGCAGTTCGGCGTGGGCCTCGCCGTCGCGGTGCTCATCGACGCCACCGTCGTCCGCTGCCTGCTCGTCCCCGCCCTAATGATCCTAATGGGCAAGATCAACTGGTACATGCCGCGCTGGCTCGACCGGATCGTCCCGCACGTCAGCATTGAAGGAGCCGAGTTCTTCCGCGAGCGCGACCGCGGCGCAGCCCCCGAACGAGAAGCACAACCAGTCGCATAGGACTCGCGCGTGAGAGCGCGAGCCAGGTCGAGTCACACCTTCCCGCGCTTTATCGGTTTCGCTGAGCGAGCTTAGGCAGCCCGCCAAGGCCACCGAGTCCCCGTGCGACGCCGATTAGGCTGAAAGCACGGGGCGACAGAGCCGTTCAACTCGATTCATCCGTAGCCGAACGCCGTCAGCAGGCGCAGCCGGCCTCCGCGGCTCGAAGACCGTATCCGGACAAGTTGATCGCACCCGCCGGCGACCCTCCGGTGGACACGTGCCAAGCCGAAAACAGGTCCAAGCCACCTGTCTCGGTCGCCACACCCCCTGTTCGCCAGAAGCGCGACCGTGGCCGACGGCGGGCCTTCCGTGCCTGCACAGGCAACAGGTGCTCACCTCCGAGTCCGAGCATCGGCCGAGCGAGGCTTGTACTGAGACCGCGGCCAACTGAAGCAGCAGCGCCGAGCTCATGGCCGGTGCGGTGACCAAGCAACAGCCATCGCTTGGTGAATCTCAGGCACTTCTGGAGCCGTCGCGGGCGGCGATCCGCACGCCTCGTCGCGGGCGATCCGATCGGGCCCGCCGCACTAGTCGCAGCGAACGCCTCGTGGCCGAAGCAGCACTGGATCCCGGGGCGACGTGATGAAGTGAACCCTTGCTTCGGAAACAGCAGCAAGGCACGCCTGGTGTGATCGTGCTCGCCTGGATCAGGTCAACGAGAGAAGGGACGTGCTTGACTGCGGGCGCCGAGACCTAACGGGTACGCTCGGCATTGCTTGATGCGGCGGATCTCATCGTGGCCGGTAACCCCAGGCAGCGATCGTGGCCTGCGACATGAACGCGAGCCGTGGATCCTCACAGAGGGAAATCACGGCATCGACCTCACCGGCGGTTACCTGAGCCTGCGCGATTAGCTCCTCGCGCAGCTGGCTCAGCGTCAACCGCCAAACGATTCCGCCGGGCTGGCCGCCACGCCAGATCGAGAGGCGGCCTTCAGACTCTACTCGCGCCAGCCCTAAGCCCGAGAGGGCACGATCCAAACCGCGTCCGCAGAACGGATCAAACGAATGTTTTTCGGCCAGCACCGTGTGATGAGCGTCGATCACCCGCGCGAACACCGTGCGCGTCGCGGGATCAAGTCCTCGGTCAGGCGCGATCGTGTGGAAGTCCATCTCCTCGACCAGCAAGCACCCGCCGGGCTTCAGCGCCGCGAGCATCCTGCCCAGCCCCTCGTCCGGGTCCGCAAGCCACGCGAGCAGCAGCCGTGCGTGGACAAGATCGAACTCGCGCTCGGGCAAACCATCTGTGAGCACGTCGTGAGTTCGAACCTCAAGGTTCGCCCGCACCAGCTCCCTCAGAACCGTCGTATCGAGGTCCGTGGCGAGTACCGAGCCGCCGGGGGCGCAACGATCACACAACCAGCCAGCGACCGAGCCGCCGCCAGCGCCGACCTCCAGACAGCGCCATCCGGGCCGAACGCCAAGCCTCTCGAGCAGCCGGAACGTACCCTCATCGAGCAACGCTCCCAGCAGCCGCAGCCGCTCGGCCTGCACCGCCCGCCGGTTCGCGAATGCATACGTCGGTCGAGTCATCGCGACTCTCGCCAGTCAGCCAAGTTCGCAAGCGTCTGGGTCGTCAAAACACACCCGCACGCAGAAGACCAACCCTCCGGCACCTCTCCCCTCGCATCGGTCATCCGGGAGTCCGCGGCGCGACAATCCTATCCCCACACCTGCGGCGTACGAGCGGGCGTCCCATACGACGACAGTCGTCAACCGCGGCACATCGTCAGCGCGGCTGCTCGTGGTCCGAACCAATCGCGGACTTCGGCAACCACAAAGCCGAGACTTTTCGACGGGGCGACCTCCGGACTGGTGGGTTCTCCTTCCCTGCGACGAGCGCGAAGAGCAGCACTCACGGCTGCCTTGCCGGTTCGGCGACGAAGGAGAACTGAAGTTGGAGCCGCGGTACGCTGCGATCGTTCCAGCGGGGGAGCACGCCTCGCGCCTAGGCAGAAGCCCGCATCCTCGTACGATCCCGCCAGTCTCGTCGCCGTGGCGCGGCTTCTGGTCGTTTCGTGCGGCAGCGACCCGGGCGATGTTCTCGACGCCTGCGCGTTCTTCGTATTGCAGAGGAGGTGGTGTTCGCCGGGTTCGGCCGATTAAGTGGCCGGCGAGCGTCCTGCCAGCTGCTGTGCGCCCTGCCGCCGAAGGCGGAGTTCTCGGCCTCCGCCACTTGGCAGCGTCACGCGAGGGACGCCGGTGGTCGTCCGACCCGGGTGCGTTACGGTGCCGTGACCGCCAGCCGCAGATTTTCGTAAAGCCGGAGAGGAGCATGATGTCCGCCGAAACCCTCCAGGAGCGCAAGGATCGCGCGGCGCACGCCTGCAGACGACGATGCATTCGTGCTCGTCCGTCGCGGCCTGCGCCGAGCGACCTCGCGGCGGCTCAGCCTCGTACTGCGTCAGTCGCCTTCAGGCAGCTTTCAGTGTCAGCCGCCTGAGCCATTGAACCGCGCTGCCCGGTATGCCATGACGGCGAGTAATCGCCAAGCCGACGCCGTCAGCACCGCCAGCACCGCCAGCACCGCCAGCACTGAAGTGACCACCGTCGGTGACGGTCGCGGTGATGTGCCAATGCAAGGCCGCCCCGGTGCAACGCTTAGACCAGACGCCCTCAGCGACCGCGCCGGTCGACACCTGGGAGACAGTCGCGCGGACTCGGACGCTAGCGCCCGCCGCACAGGCGATCGGCCCGGACACGCGCACCGCCCCACCGCGATTGGTGAGCACGCCCACGTGGTCAAAAGCCGCTGCAGGCTTGCAGGTACTGACGCAGGGTAGGGGGTGCCTCACTGCGCTGGTCTGCGCCGGCGCGGATATCGGCACAAGCGCGATCGTCGCCGCGCAAGCGCCCGCTCCGATCGCGGCTCGCAGAACGTTCTTCGCGCTCGGCCTCATCGCCACTCCCTGCCGCGCCGCGCTGATGTTCATCGAAGTCCTCCTTCTAGGCGGGTTTGATCTTGGTGTTCCGATGGCGCTGCGCGCACGGCGCCGCGAGAGCGAGGTCGAGCGAGCAGTGTTGCCGTGGCGCACCGATACCGGCGCGCCCGCGGGCCCGGTGGGGCTCGCGGACGGCGCCACGTCTTAGGACGTCTGCTTCAGGGACGCACCTCGAACACGAGGTTGAACGGTGTCTCCGCGGCTCGCCGGAAGCGGGTAAAGCCGGCTTCCTTCACCACTGCTCGGATCCGTGCCTCGCCGGCCTGGGCGCCGAGCGCCAGCCCGACCTCCTGCGAGAGCGAGGCCGGCGTGCACAACAGGGTCGAGAACCCGTAGTAGGCGCGCCCGACCGGGTTGAGGTTGTCCTCGACGCGGTCGCCGGCGTTCGGCTCGACGATCATCCATGTCCCGTCGGGCGTTAGCGTCGAGAGGACGTGACGGGCGGCGCCGACCGGATCGCCCATGTCGTGCAGGCAGTCGAACATCGTCACGAGCTCATACCCCGTGCCGCTGTACGCCGCCGCCGGTGCGTTCTGGAAGCTGGCGCGGTCCGTCACGCCCGCCTCTTTGGCGCGCTTGCGCGCGATCTCGATCGACCCTTCGTGGTAGTCCGAGCCGACGAACTTCGAGTTCGGGAACGCCTGCGCCATCAGCACCGTCGACGCCCCGTGCCCGCACCCGACGTCCGCAACCAGCGCACTTTGCTCGAGCTTCTCGACGACGCCGTCGAGCGCCGGCAGCCACTCGCCGATCAGATGGGCGTTGTAGCCCGGGCGGAAGAACCGCTCGCACCCGTCGTGCACGTCGTGCACGTGCTCGTGCCAGCCGAACCCATCACCGCTGCGCGCCTTTTCGACGACCTTCGGGGAATCGATCACCGACCCAAGCGCGATCTGGAAGAACCCCGGCAGGTACGCCGGGCTGTCCGAATCGGTGAGGGCGACGGCCTGCTCGGGCGGGAGCGAGTAGCGACCGCTGTCCGGGTCGTATGCGACGTAGCCGCCCGCAGCCTGGGCGTTCAGCCATTCGCGCACGTATCGCTCGGCCGTGCCTGTGCGCTCGGCGAGCTCCACTGATGAGAGCGGACCCGCGCCGGCAAGCTCGCGATACAGGCCGAGCTTTTCGCCCATGACGACCAGCGCGGTGTTGAGCGTGGCGCCGACCTCGTCGACGGCGCGGAAGACGAACTGCATCAGCTTGTCGCCGTCGACCTCGACGGCCTGCTCGACTGCACTCATGATGCCTCCTAGGTTGGATAGGTGGTGCTGTCGAGCACGAAGATCTCAGGCGACCGTGTGAGCGCCGCGAAGCCCGCGCGAATCGCCCGTGAAAGCGCGGCTAGCGACCGCGGTCACAGCATTTCGGCGATCCGCTCGGCGGCCCGACGCGCCCCGTCGGTCTCAACCGGGAGGTAATCCACGTCACGGCCGATCTCGTCGGCGATCGCGGCCGCGATCACTTCGGGCGGGGAAGCATCGATGTCCATGCAGCGCCCGGCGCGGTAGCGCTCGAGGCGGTGGCGGACGTGGAAGTTCTGCTCGAAGTGGTGCTTGAGCGGGAAGTAGAGGAACGAGCGGCGGTTGGCTGTCAGCTCCATCGCAGTCGTCAGGCCACCCTGCACGACCGCGAGATCGCAGGCGGCCAGGTGCCGGTAGAGGTTGTGGACGTAGCCGACGACTTCGAGCCCATCGTGTCGCGGCAGCGAACCCGGCTCGATTCGGGGGCCGGTGACGACGATCGTGCGCAGCCCCGGTACGTGCGCGGCGGCGAGTGGGTGTGCGTCGATGACGCGGCGGAGTAGGTGGCTGCCGACGCCGGATCCGCCGACGGTCACGATTAAGACTCGCTCGTGCTCGCGGTAGCCGAGCTCGGTGCGTAGAGCCTCACGGTCGGTGAACGTGGCTGGATCGAAGCCGGTCACGTAGCCGGCGAAGTCGAAGTGCTGCTCGGTCCAATCGCGGATCAGGGGCAGCTCGGGTCCGAGGCGGTCGGGGACGAGGTCGTCCGGATTGCCGACGAAGATCGCCCGATCGCGGAGCCGCGGGAAGCGCGCGATGTGCTCGACCATCTCGGCGTTGTAGTCCGCGGTGAGGAACGTTTCTCGCTCGCCTGCATCGGGCATCGGCAGCCAGCCGACGAAGTCGGTCAGCCAGCAGTACGGGGCGCGTTTGAGCTCGGGGTTCTCGTGTAGGTAGTAGTCGAGCTCCCACGCCTCGTCACCGATCCACAGGTCGTACGGCTCGGCCTCGACCAGGTCGTGGAAGACCATGAAGTTATTGACGAGGATCTCGTCCATGCGCCGCCACGCCTGGAAGCAGTGCAGGTCGTGCTCGGCCGACTCGGACTCGACGTGTGAGGACTCGTTCGCCAACTCGGCGCTCGCGGGGTGAATGCGCTCGCCCTCCGCTTCGAGCACACGCGTGACCGGGTCCTGGGCGAGCCAGTCGATCTCGAGATCGGGATGAAGCTTTCGCAGTTCGCGGGCGATCGCCACGTCCCGCTGCGCGTGGCCCAAGCCGATCGGCGAGGAGATGTAGAGCGCTCTGCGTGGCCGGGCCTTTGCGCGGGTCCACGCCGAAGTGGGCCGCGGGTTGATGAAGTCGCGCAGAGTCAGGTTTACCTTGACCGGGTCTCGGCCCTGAGGGTTGTGCCCCGAACCCTCGAGCGTCGCCAGCTGTCCGCCAAGCAGGTTGGCAAGTGCCGCTCCCGACGCATACGTGCGGATCGCGTCCTCGGTCCCGTGGATCACCAGCGATCGGGCGCGGACCCGCGGCGCCAGCTCAACTAGCTCGTCCTGATTGACCGCCGAGGCGAGGATCGTCAGCGCAAGCGTCGCGGGATCCGTATCGAGGCCCCAGGAGATGCCGTCCTCGATCTGCTTGGTCGAGTGCGGCTCGCTGAAGATCTGGCCATAGAAGAACCGCAGGAAGTCCTCGTAGTGCTCGAGCCAGTAGTGGCGGTTGAACTTCTCCCAGCCGGCGTATGCCTTCCTGGGCTCAGTGAACGTCTCGGGAGCGCGGGCCCGCGGCGAGGATGGAGGCAGCGGCACGGCCGGCGCGATGAACACCAGACCCTCGACGCGCTCGGAGTGGTTCGCACCGAGCAGCATCGCCCGGGGCGCACCCATCGACAGAGAGACGACCCACGCTCGATCCGTGCCGCTCGCGTCCATCACAGCGAGCGCATCGGCGACGAACGCCGATGGCGCATAGGCCTCGGGCTCGGTGGGTCGATCCGAGCGGCCGTTCCCGCGACCGTCGAACGTCAGCACTCGCCCACGCCGCGCGAAATACGGAATCTGAGCCTTCCACACGCGCGAGTGGACGATCGACCAGGTTGGCAGGAACAGGACAGCAGGTTCGCCTTCGCCGTAGCGCTCCCAGAACACCCGCACACCGCCGTGCTCGACATACCCGGTCTCATCCGGGTAGCACGCTCGGGTCTGCTCGCGCCCGGCGGAGCGGGGTGTCTCGGTCGCGGTCATCCCGCCAGAGCGGGCGACGCGGCGATCGCGGCTGCCAGGCGTGACATTCCCTCCGAGATCGTCTCCGGCGTGTGGTTCGAGACTGACAGCCTGAGCGACACGTCATCCTCGATGTCCGCGAAAAACACCGAGCCCGGCATGAAGAAGATCCCGTGCTCGACCGCCCGCTCCAGCAGCGCGGTGGTGGACCATCCCTCGGGGATCTGGGCCCACACGAAAATCCCACCCCGAGGGCGGGTGAAGGCGGAGCCTGCCGGCAGCACATCAGCTAGTCCGTCGGTCATGGCTCGCATCGGGGTCGCGTATACGGCGCGAAGCTCGGAGGTGCGCCGTGGCCAGTCGACGCCCTCGAGATAGATCGCGGCGGCGGCCTGGTCGATCGTCGAGGTGTTCATGTCCATCGCCATCTTGACCGGGATCAGCATCCGGGCGACGTCGGCGGGCGCCACCACCCAGCCGACTCGCAGTCCCGGCGCAACGGTCTTGGCCAGGGTCCCGATGTAGATCACGTTTTCGCGCGAGTGCCGGGCGATCGGTGCCGGCGCCGGCTCGCCCTCGTAATAGAGCTCGCGATACGGCTCGTCCTCGATCACCCATATGCCATGACGCTCGGCGATCTCTGCCACCGCCCGGCGGCGCTCGACCGTCAGCGTCGTCCCGCTCGGGTTCTGGAAGGTGGGGATCGTGTAGACGACCTTGGGTCGGTGTTCAAGTACGGCGGCCTCGAGCGCGATCGGATCGAGCCCGTCCGCGTCGCCCGGAACCGAGATCAGCCGCGCCTGGGCGAGCACGAAGCGCTTGAGCGGCACGACGTAGGTCGGTCGTTCGACCAGCACCACGTCGCCTGGGTCGAGCAGCGCGTTGCACAGCAGATCGAGCGCCTGCGTGGCACCTGTCGTGACGACGATCTCGTTGGACTCAGTCGGAACGTCGAGATCCGCCATGCGCTCGACAATCGCCGCTCGCAGCCGGGGGCTACCTTCCGCCAACCCGTATTGGAGTGACGCGGGCGCCTCGTCGTCCGAGAGCGCCTGCGCGAAAGCGGCGCGAACCCGGGCCACGTCAAACCCGACGGGGTTCATGAATCCGGCGCCGAACGACATGATTCCTGGGCGGCTGAGAACTGACTGGAACGTCCGCACTACCGGGTCCTCGAGGCCGGCCGCGCGGGCGGCGGGGGGCGGTGTTTCGCTTGACATGTGCAAAACGTCTCATGCCGGCGTCGAACGAGCGCGAAAACAGCGTGAAACCGCTCTACGCTTGAGGCAATGCTGCGGGTCCGGGTGCTCGGGGATCTGACGATCGAGGTGGACGGAAGCACCGTTGAGCCACCGTCGAGTCGGCGGGCCCGCGCTCTGCTCGGCTGGCTCGTGGTCGATCGCAGGATGCACTCTCGATCGACGCTCGGCGCTCGCTTCTGGCCCGATGTCCTCGACGAGAGCGCGCGGACGAGCCTTCGCAGCGCTCTGTCGGCGCTGCGCCGCTCGCTCGGCCCCGGCAGCAAGCAGTACGTGATCGCCAGCCGGGACGAGGTGGGTCTCGCGGGCGACGCGCTCGTCTGGACAGATCTGGCCGAGTTCGAGCGCTGCGTCGCCGAGGGACGTCCTGAGGATGCGCTCGCCGTATCCCGTGGTGAGCTACTCGCCGGCCTCGACGACGACTGGGTGTACGAGCGACGTGATGAGCATCGCGACCGCGTGGCCGGCGTACTCGCACGACTCGCGGCCGATGCCGAAGGCAGCCGCAGACTGGGAGAGGCGATCGCGTACACGCGCCGGCAAGTGGCCCTCGACCCGCTCGCTGAAGAGCCGCAGCGCGATTTGATGCGACGCCTCGCCGCCTCCGGCGATCGCGCCGGCGCGATCCGGATGTACGACCGGCTGAGCCAGCGGTTGCGCGACGAGCTCCGGATCGTGCCATCGCATGAGACGCGCAAGCTCGCCGAAGCCCTCCGGAGCGGCGGGGAATCTGCGCCCGCCCAAGCGGCTGTCCCCGCTTCTGAGCGCGCCGCCGCCGTCGTCACGTTGCTGTTCACGGACCTCGTCGGCTCCACCGAGCTGCTCGGAGCGCTGGGCGACGACGAGGCGGAGCGCTTCAGGCGTGTGCACTTCGGCTTGCTGCGTGACGTAGCTGTGGCGCACAGCGGGCAGGAGGTCAAGAACCTCGGCGACGGACTGATGGTCGCCTTCCCGAGCGCCGTCAACGCGGTCAGCTGCGCGATCGGGATGCAACAGGCCGTCCACCGGTACAACACGCGCCAAGGCGACGAGCGCCTACGGGTTCGCGTCGGGCTCAACGTCGGCGAACCGATCCGCGATGAAGACGATTATTTCGGGACGCCGGTCGTGGTCGCCAAGCGCCTGTGCGACGAGGCCGACGGAGGGCAGATCCTCGCCTCCGAACTGCTGTGGGCGCTCGTTGGCTCGAGGGGAAGCTTCGGCTTTCGCTCGTGCGGCCCGATCGTCCTCAAGGGGCTATCCGAGCCGCTGCCAGCGTGCGAGATCGTCTGGGAGCCCGCCGCCGAGCGACGGGTCGCGCTCCCAGCCCCGTTCCTCGTGGATCAGCCGGCGCCGCTTGTCGGGCGTGATGCGGAGCTTGAGGAGCTCAACCGACGGTGGGAGGAGGCGCGAGCTGGTCGAAGAGGTGTGGCGGTGATTGTCGGGGAGCCCGGGATCGGCAAGACCCGGTTGGCCGCTGAGTTCTGCCGCAGTGCTTATGCCGAGGGCGCGTTGGTCCTGCTCGGTCGCTGCTACGAGGAGTCCCTGGTCCCCTACCGGTCGTTTGTCGAGGCCTTGCGTCACTACCTGTCAGAGAGCCCGGTCGATGAGATTCGGCTCGCCGTTGGCCCGCATAGGCCGACGCTCGTGCGGTTGGTTCCGGAGCTCGCCGCGCCGGGCGCGCAGGTCTCGGTCAGCACGACCGGGGAGTCCCCTGAGCGCGATCAGTTTCTGCTGTTCGAGAGCGTGGCGTCGCTGCTGCGCGCGGTCGCCGCGGAGCACCCGCTGATCCTGGTGCTCGACGACCTTCACTGGGCCGACAGCCCGACGCTGCTCCTGCTGCGGCACCTCGTCCGCGCGACCGAAGGCGTGCCGCTGCTGATCCTCGCCACTTACCGGGAAACCGAGGTGGACGACGACCATCCGCTCGGGCAGGCGCTGGCCGAGCTACGGCGAGCACGTGCACTTGAGACGGTGGCGCTGCGGGGGCTGGGCGAGCAGGACGTCGCCGAGCTGATCTCGTCGCAGGCGGGGCGCGCGGCCCCAGCGACCGTCGCACGGTCGATCGTTGACCGCACGCAGGGCAACCCATTCTTCGTCGAGGAGCTGCTGCGCGAAGTCGGTACCGACGGTGAGTTCAACGACGCGCTCACGCGGATCCCCGAGAGCGTCAAGGACCTGCTCCTGCGCCGGCTACGGCGACTCGACGACGACGCCAAGCGAATTTTGACCTACGCCGCTGTGAGCGGGCGGGAGTTCGACCTGGATGTGCTCGAGCCGGTGACGGGCATGCCCGCGGACCGAGTCGCCGAGAGCCTCGAGAGGGCGATCGCAGGTCACATCGTCGAGGAGTCGACCAGCTCAATCGGGCACTACAGCTTCGCCCACGCCCTGATCAGGGAGACGATCTACGAGCAGCTCTCGCTCACGCGCCGGGCGCAGCTACATCGTCAGATAGGGCAGGCGATCGAGGACCTGACGGGCGATCGGGCCCGGGAGCAGTTGGGCGCGCTCGCATACCACTTCTCGGCCGCCGGAGATACCGCCAAGGCGTACGGGTATCACGCCGCCGCCGCGGACGAGGCGGAGCATGTTTACGCGGTCGAGGCTGCGCTGAGTCACTACACCGACGCGCTCGAAGCTGCGGCCGCGCTCGGTCTCCAGGCGGATCGCGAGGCTGCGGTACGCCGACTGCTGTTGCAACGCGGCAGGATGCGCCTACGCACCGGGGACCCTGGCACGCTCGCCGACCTCGAATCAGTACTCGATGCCGCGCGGCGATGCGGTGATCGAGCGAACGAGATGGAGGCGCTCAACGAACTCGGCATCGTCCAGCTTCAGTCCGACGTCAGCGCGGCGGCCGCGTCCCACCTGGCGGCGCTCGAGATCGCGCGGGAGCTCGACGACACCGCCGCACAGACAAACGCCATGGACCGGCTGTCCGTGGTCTACTCGCACCTGCTCGAGTTCGACCACGCGCTGGAACTTGGCGAACGCGCGCTCGAGTTGGCTCGTGACGCCGGCGAGGAGGCTCTGGTGGGACGCGCGCTCGATGGCATCAAGCTGGCTGTCTGGCAGCTCGGTGACCTGCAACGATTGGAGGAGATCACCGACGAACTCGCTCGGCTGTGGCGTCAGCGCGACGATCTCTGGTATCTGCAGTTCACGCTGCAAGAGTCGGCCTTCGTCCCGCTCGGCCGGGCACGCTGGGATGAAGCCGCCCAGCGCCTCGCGGAAGCAGCCGCGATCAACGCGCGCATCTGTGATCCCCTCGCCGAGGTCTTGATACTCCACGCGCTCTGCTGGCTGCACCGGAGCCGCGGCGCATATGAAGAATCGCTGACAGCCGGCCGCCGGGCGCTGGCCCTGGCCGCCGAGACCACTTGGTCGGGTTGGGCGGCCGAGGCTCTCGGTCGGACATTGCTCGACCTGGGTGCAGCCGCCGAGGCGGCCGAAGTTCTCGAGCGCGGTCTCGACGCGGGCCAGAAGATCGGGGATCCCAACGAGATCGTCCGTTGTATGGGTCAGCTCGCTTGGGCGCGGTTCATGCTCGGGGAGCAGGACGAGGTCGGCGCGCTGGCCGCTCGGGCCGAGGAGCTGCTCGGGCACGTCACGGGCGGCGCGTTCGTTTTTGGCGCACAGGCGTACGCCGCGACCGCGCGGGTGCTCCTCGCGACCGGCGCGGCCGGACGCGGCGAGAATCTGCTGCGTCCCGTCTTGGCGGCGGCGGAGCGATTCGGGTGGCTCGAGGCCGCCGCGATAACAGGACTGGTGCTGGGTCTTTGCCAGGAGGCGCTGGGCAAGCTCGATCAAGCGCGCTCGACGCTCGCGCAAGCCGCCGCGGTGGCGGACGAGCATGGCATCCCGGCGCCGGGCTGGGAAGCGCACGCCGCGCTGGCGCGCCTCGGCGCCGGCGCGACACACGCTGCAGCCGCCAAGGCGATCGTTGAGCGCATGGCGGCCAGCCTCACGGATGACGCGCAGCGCGACCAGCTGCGCGTGAAACTGAGCCTGTAGCCCAGGCCACCTCATAGCCGAGCAAGTCGGGATCGGTGAGCGGGCGAGCCGCGAACTCCTGCAGCGCTGCGACCTGGGTGCGGTACATCTGCACCGCCGCCAGCTTGCGGGCGTGCGCCTCGGGATCGAGCGCGTGCACGCTCGACGTAAGCTCCGCCGCCGCCAGCCCGGTCATCGAAAGGACTCGCGCCCACACGACCGCCGCTAGGTCCTTGGTCGCTGGGGTGCGCGTGCCGGCGACCCACGCCGGCCAGCCATGGACGGTGGCGTGGGGAAGGTCGGCATACAGCGAGACGTCGGCTCCGGCGCTCCGAAACTCGAGCGCCGCAGCGCGGACGAGCAGGTGGTCCGTATGGTTGGTGAGGGCCGCCGGGGCGTAGATTGCGGCATCGGGCAGGAGCCGCGGCGCGATATGCTCGATGAGCTGCTCGACCGGTTGAGCGTGCTCGCGGTACTGCTCGTCCAGGAACCCCAGGTTGGTCGACTCCCGTCCGGCGAGCGCGAGAGCGCGGCGATCCTCCTCGATCCGCTCCCGGACCCGCTCGCCTGAGTCGGTCGCGCCCGTGTACTCATCCCACCACGCCGGCGCGCGGAGGCCCGCCGGCACGCCGGCGAACACGTTTATCACCATCACGTCACCAGGCTGGGTCAGCACATGCCAGCACGACAGAACGGCGTCATCGAGGTGCGGGGACAGAATCATGGTGCTCATCGATCCGAACCATGGCGGTCGCCCGTGGACGGACCGTGAACGCCGCGCGAATGTCGCTCAGCATTTCGA
This sequence comes from uncultured Solirubrobacterales bacterium, assembly GCA_963810015.1. Classification (GTDB taxonomy): domain Bacteria; phylum Actinomycetota; class Thermoleophilia; order Solirubrobacterales; family Solirubrobacteraceae; genus Palsa-465. The sequence goes on along the minus strand of CAWEMC010000012.1, from coordinate 70,572 downwards.
AACATCGTGATCTGCGAATGCGCCTGGCGTCGCCGTTGGCCAGGTTCGCCAGCTCGGGACTCTCCCGATGCGCCCGAGAGGACTCGAACCTCCACGGACCATACAATCGACAGGGTCACGGGGAGGGACGGCGGCGTGCGCTTGCGTGCGGGCGCAGTCTGACACGCGCAAGCGCTTCGGCGGCTGCGTGGGCGGCGCCGGCCTCGTACCCGGGTGGGCGCCCGTCGAGCGCTCCGATCATCGCTCGGTTGATGACGAGCAGAGGTAAGGCGGTCCAGCGGGCGGCTCTGCCAGCTCCCGCATCGCGCCAGCGAGACGGCCGCCGCCGGCCAACTCCTGGACGATCCTCGGCGCGCCCGAGACCTCCTTTCGATCCAGGACGCCCGTTGACCGGCTTCGCCTTGCGAACCCGCCTTGCCCGCAACTCAGGTCTTGCTGCAGCCACAAGCGACGCGAATAGCGCGGAAACCGCGAATGTCGCGGCGATCGCTCTTGTCGATGAGTGCCCGTCGAAGCCCACCAGTGCTTCGGCGACAAGACCATCACGCCCGGAGAGCCAGCCGCGCTATCGCAATGCCACCACGCTAGCGATCGCCCGCACAACCGGACCTGCTTCCGCGTCGGGACGCGTCTCCCCGACCAGTGCGCGCCTGACCCCCTTGGCGCGGCCTGCGGGGCTCCGGGGCTCTAGCTGACGGCGGCTCGGACCTCGGCGGTCTTGGCCCCTGCAGACCGCGCGTTGCAGGTCTCTCGGGCGATCAGGGCCGATCACCGCGTCAAGAGGAGAGCAGGTCTCGACGCCAAGCGGAGACCCGATCATGCACCGCGCGCGATCGGCGATGCGGGTGGGTCGTCGGGTTCAGGCCGCGACGCCTTCGATCACGCCGTATGGGGCGGCGACCGGCTGGACGTTGCCGAGCTTCAGGCCGGCGGATTCGAGGAGGTTGCCGTACTCCGCGTTCGTGCGTTCCTGCCCGCCGGTGATCACGAGCATGTTGATGTCGCTCAGAAGCGTTGGCACGGGGTCGCTGCCGTCTTCGGGGATCAGGCGCTCAACGATCAGCACCTTCCCTCCGTCGGTCATCGCTCGGCGACAGTTGCCAAGGATCTCGATCGAACGTGCGTCGTCCCAGTCGTGCAGGACGTTGGCCATCACGTAACAGTCCGCCCCGTCCGGCACCCGCTCGAAGAAGTCTCCGGCGATGACCTTGCAACGATCGGCGATATCAGCCGCGTCATGGACGGCCTCGGCGCGGGCTGCCACGGTCGGGATCTCGAGCAGCACGCCATGCAGGTGGGCGTGCCTACGCAGGATCTCGACTAGCAGCGTCCCCTTGCCGCCGCCGACGTCGACGACCATGCGAGCGTTAGAGAAGTCGTAGAGCTCGGCGACGCTGGGTGCGTACGCCGCCGTTCGCTCGGACATCGCCGCGTCGAAAATGGCAGCGACCTCCGGGTTCTGTGAGACGTACTCGAATATTCCCATCCCGAACTCGGTGTCGAATCCGGACGCGCCCGTCTTCAGCGTGTGGAGGATGTGACCAAACGGGCGGACCCCGCCGAGTCCCTCCAGGAAAACCGCCCACGAGCGCATCCCCACCGGGGCATCGCGGCGCAAACGCTCACCGACCACCGTTAACCCGAACGAGCGCCCGCCGTGCTCTTCGAACACCCCGAGCGCCGCAAGCACGCGCAGCACGCGATACAGAGACGGCTCGTGGGTGCCGGTGACCCGGGCCAGCTCCGCAGAGCTCATGGGGCCATCGGCGAGGAGGTCGGCGATCCCCAGCTCAGCCACCGCATAGACGCAGCGCGAGATATGGATTCCCCAGATCATCCGCAGCAGTGTCGACGCGGCCGCCCGCTCCGGATCAGTAGGCTGCACGCCGCTTGCGGGCCGCGTTCCGCCAGAAGACGAGGCGATTGGATCGGTCGTGCTCATGCATCTCTCCCTAGCGTTCGCCGTCCCGGACGTGTCGAGCTCGAGATCGATCCACGCGGCCGCGCGATCGTTCCTCGCAACGCACGTTTGAAGCCCTCGAAACACCGTCCTAGTCTCGCCGCGAGCCGCAGGTCCCGTCAAGCCAGCCGGAGCCGGACATCGACCCGCTCTGACGTCTCTCTACCGCGCCGTGACGCGCCGCCGCCACTGGCATGGCGAGAACACGGTCGCCCTGCGGTCTGGGGAGCAACCACGATCCTCCAAGAGCCCCGCCATCCGCGCAGACGGAGGCCGCGCCGCCGGGGGGCGCGAATCCACGTGGCAGCACAAGTGCAGGACTGCGCGATCGTGGCCACTGGGCGCGATCTTCAGCTACGTTCGTCTGACGCCAGCGACATTCATGATCCGCGCTGCCCGTTGCGTCTCGTCGAAGACGAAACGCGCAAACGCCGCGGGCGACAGACTGCACGGCTCCATACCGTGAGTTACGAGCCAGGCGTGCACGTCCGGCTGAGAGATCACGGCAGTAATGTCGCGGGCTAGGCGGTCAAGAATTTTCGGTGAGGTGCCAGCCGGCGCCCACACGCCGTACCAGATCGGGAAGTCGTAGCCAGCGACGCCCGCCTCGGCGACGGTCGGCGTGTCCGGTAGGGCCGGCGAACGCCGCGCGGTGGTCACTCCAAGCGCCACGAGCGCGCCCTCCTCGAGATAGGGCGCCGCGATCGAGATCGGCAACATCACGTAGTCGATCGAGCCCTGCACGACGTTTGCAACCACGTCCGAGATCGAATCGCGGAGAGCGGCGGGCACGTGCCGCGCCCGAATCTGGGCCGCGAGGTTGAGCTCCTCGGTCCCGAGGTGCGTTCCGGTTCCCACGCCAGTCGAGCCGAACGTCATCGCTCCGGGCTTCGCCCGTGCCGCGGCAACGAGATCTGACAAGTCGCTGATCCCTGCATGCTGACCGGCGACGAGGACATAGGCCTGGCTGGTGAGCGGCGCGACGGCGACGAAGTCACGCAGCGGGTCGTAAGGAAGATGCCCAGCGACCGCGGCGCTGTAAGAGTGGGCACTGGTGTTGACCAGCAGCGTGTGGCCATCACCGGGCGCCATCGCCACGACCGCCGGCGCCGCAGTGCTGCCGCCACCGGGATGATTCTCGACCACTACGGGCCGCCCCCAGCGCGCAGAAAGCGGTTCGGCGAGCACGCGAGCGACGATGTCCGGGCCACCACCGACACCAAAGGGCTCGATTAGGCGAACGGTTCGCGGCACGGTCCTCGCAGATGTCGGGGCTGCACTCTCAACGCATACGGCGAGCGGATGCAGTTAGCCGGCGTTTGCCACCGATGCCGCCGCCCGATGATGGCCAAGTCCCAGGTCAGGGTCACTCGGTGGGGGGCCGCTGGCCCCATACGCCGATGTGGACGAATCCGCAGGCTAGGAAGTCATCGTCGCTTGGTCGGTCGGTGATTGCCGTCGCCTGCGCAAGCCCGAGGGCCCCAGCCTGCACCTTCGGAAGCGCGAGCGCAGCCTGGCTGAGTCGGTAGAACTCGGCAAGATCAGTGCCGGCTTGGATGATGTCGATCTCGGCGTCTGCCCCGACGTCCGTGAGGCCGAGCTGGTGAACCTGGCGGAGCAGAGATCGGCCCTGGGAGAGGGCCAGGCTCGGGAAGGCCGCTTGGGTCGTCGCGGGTGAGGTGGCCCATACCTGGTCGGCGTCGCCGATCCACATGCCGAAGTCAGGTTCCTCGAGCACCAACCACCCGCCGGGAGCCAGCCACGTGACGATCCGTCGCAACAGGTCCACGCTCGGGGATATATGCATGAGCACCGCTCGTGTGTGTATGAGATCGAAAGAGCTAAGCGCAAAGGTGTCGGTGCGGATGTCGTGTCGAAGGACCTCGACGTTCGGCGCGTCTATCTCGCTCAGAAACCCCAACTGGAGGTCCGTGGCGATCACGCGTCCGGTGGGGCCAACGACATCAGACAGCCAGCGGGTGATCGACCCTCGCCCCCCACCGATCTCCAGACACCTAGCGCCCCTGCTGACTACAAGGCGCTCGATGCGCCGCTTCGTAAGGGGGTCGAGACGTTGCTCCAACAGCTGAAGACGGCGCGATTCGTCCTCTGCGGAATGTGGGAACGCGTAGTCCGGTGCCTCACTCACGACCAGAATCGTAAGCCTGGTCCCTTCGCCGTCGAGGCGCAGCTCCCGACTTGCTCCTCGCCGTAACGGCTTTGGCCATCGAGCCAGCGCCGCGTGACCACCAGCACCTGACCATCTGTCTGTGCGGTCACCGTGGCACTTCGCCGGTGAGTGCTGGCGAAAAAACCCACCTCCCCGACCACCTCGCCAGGACCGATCGTGCGCAGGTGGTGGTCGTTATCGGCTATTGCGATTGCTCCCTCGATGACGACGAACAGCTCACGTTGAATGACTCCTTGTCTCGTCAGCACCTGCCCGCCGCGCACCGAGAGCAGGAAGCCGTGGTCGACCAGCTTGCGTACAGTGCGCTCGTCGAGCGCCCGAAGAAAGGCCGAGTGATCGTTGTCATCACGGACCCGCTCGAGGATGGCTTCGCTGTTGAACTGCAGCGGAAGTGCCGCGGGGTCAAATAGCTTGCTCCAAGCCGCGATGGCAGCGGCATGACGGCCCGGTGGCCGGCAGCACGCATCGAGCACGGGCACGAGTGGAGAGTCCAGCCGCTTGAGCCCCGACGAGTCGCAGAGGAGGAACACCAGCGGCACAGTCAGACCGTCCACGCCGGGAACCAGTGGTGCGGCATACGGCCGAAAGCCCAGGCGCCGATATGAAGCGACGAGGCCGCTCAAGCAGATGAGGAAGCAAGCGTCGACGCCATGCTCGGACGCTGCGAGCTGAAATGCCGCGCCGATGAGCGCTTGAAAGCCGGAGCCGCCTCGCGAGTTAGGGTGCAGCATGACCCGTCCAATCTCCGCCGTGCCCATCCCCTCAAGGCCCGCAAAGAGATCCATCGTGAATCGATTGCGCACATCGAAGGGGGGCCGCCCGGCCCCCAGCAGCGGATGCGCGCGGTTCCGGTCAGCAAGCCGTCGGCGTCCGCGATGTACAGGATCGTTGTCTCGTTCTCGTCATCCTCGGCGTCGCGCAACGATCCCCGCAGGGGATCGACCGTGCCGACCCCGCGTCCAAGCTCGTCGACGTAGATCGAGTAGCGGAAGCGAAAGACACGCTCGCGTTCGCTGTCGAGGGTGGCAACCCGCACCTCACCCATTCGGCGAGCCAGCTCCGGCGACCGCGAACGGAGCGTCTCACTCACAGTGACGAACTGGCTCATGTGGCTGCGGCTCCAGAGATCCGCCAACTTGACGCCGGGGAGATCGCCAGCACCCGAGGAATCATAAGTGGGCGTGTGGCGCCTGATAGCGTGGCGCGCTGATGGATCGCGCTGGGGACCCGCTGGGATCGTCAAAGGAGACGATGAGATGGATCGGCTACCGCACAGTCGACATGCTCGTCGAGCAGCTGACCGACGGTGCGGCTCCGGCGCTGCGCCGCGAAGGCGCTGACGAGCTGCGCCGCCGGTTGGTCGCGCCAGCTCCCGAACGGCCACGCGAGTGGGATGAGCTGCTCGATCAGCTCGTGCGGGATGTCCTCACACCGATGAGTCGGCTCGCGCACCCGGGCTATTTCGCTTTCATCCCTGCATCGAGCACCTTTGCGGGCGCGCTCGGCGACCTGGTCGCCGCCGCGCTGGATATTGACGTTGGCTCATGGATGTCCGCCGCCGGCCCGAGCCAGCTCGAACTGGTGGTGCTCGATTGGTTCAAGAGCTGGATCGGATATCCGCCACAGGCGGCAGGGATACTCGTCAGCGGCGGCTCGGCGGCGAACATCACCGCACTTGCGTGCGCACGCGAAGCGCTGGTCGGCGCGGGATCGGAGCGCGCTGTCGCCTACGTCGCAGATCAGACCCACTCCTCTGTGGCTCGCGCCGCGCGGCTGATCGGCTTCCGCCCCGATCAACTCCGGGTGCTGCCGACCGACGAGAGTCACCGGCTTCGGGTCGACGCGCTTGCAGGCGCGGTGCAGGCGGACATGCTGGCGGGCCTCCATCCACTGATCCTCGCCGCCAATGGGGGTGCGACGAACACGGGTGCCGTCGATCCGCTTCACGCGCTGGCCGACTTCTGTCACGAGCACGGCATTTGGCTGCACGTTGACGCGGCGTACGGCGGGTTCGCATCGCTCTCGGAGCGCGGCCGCCGCCTGCTGGCTGGGATCGAGCGAGCCGACTCGGTGACCCTCGACCCTCACAAGTGGCTCTACCAGCCGATCGAGTGCGGGTCGCTGCTCGTGCGCAATGGCCAGCTGCTCTGGGAAGCGTTCACAATCAACCCGGTGCGCTCCGCACTGATCTCGGCGATCCCGTGGTCGCCGTTGCACTCGTTCGGCCGGGTCGCGTGCCGGCGAGTGGTTTCCCGGGAGAGCGCTCGTCTAGTCCCCCAGAGCGGGTTACGCTTTCAGCCGTGGCTGAACCGCCCGAGATTCGGTACGTCAGTTGTGGCGGGCGGGAACTTGCGTATCAGGTGGTGGGCTCCGGGACTGCCGGTTTTGTGGTGTGCCTGGACATCCCCGCACATCTGGACCTGATGTGGACCGATCCTGCGTGGGGTCAGCAGGTGGATCGTTTCGGTGCTGCGTGGCGCGCGGCGTTCTTTCAGATGCGCGGCATCGGGCAGTCGGAGCCGGTCGAGCGCCTGCCGACGCTTGAGGAGCAGGCGGCCGACATCGCCACGGTCATGGATGCGGTCGGGCTGGCCCGCGCGCAGATCTCTGCGGCGGGCGCGACCGCGCCCGGCGCGGTGGTGTTTGCGGCCGCGTATCCGGACCGCGTCGACGGGCTTGTGCTGGTGTGTCCCTACCTATCTATGCCCCTGGCAGACGACCCTGACCTGACCGGCTGGGAGCCGGGCGCGGCCCGTCGTTGGGCCGAGTGGTGGCTTGAGAGCGCCGACCGTTGGGGCAGCGGCGTCATGGTTGACGGCTGGGACCCGGCGATCGCCTCGCCGCGCGTGTACCGCCAAGCCGCCCTGCTCGAGCGGACCGCGGCTAGCCGGCCCGTGGCGAGGGCGTACATCGAGGCCGCGATGCGGACCGATGTGTCGCGTATCGCCACTCAGGTGCACTGCCCGGTGCGGGTTCTGCACATGCCGACCAATACGCTGCCCGAGGCGGTGAGCCGGCACGCTGCAGAGCTGTTCCCGGCTGGCGAGCTTCGCGTTCTGCCGCCAAGCGAGCCGGGTATGTCCTTCGCCGAGACCTTCGTGGTGGTCTGGGAGCACAACGCTGAGCTCGTCAGCGGCCGGGCAGCGACGCCGTCGGATCGCCTGTTGGCAACGGTGGTGTTCGAGGATGTGGTCGGCTCGACCGTGCTTCTCTCGGAGATCGGCGACGATGCGTGGGGCAGGCTCCGCGTCCACCGCGAGCGTCTGGTCCGCGACTGCGTCGAGGACTATGGCGGTCGAGTCATCTCCACCGCCGGTGACGGCTCTATGTGCACGCTCTCGGGCCCCGCGGTCGCGATCCGCTGCGCCGAGCAGCTGCACGAGGTCGTACGCCCACTGGAGCTCGAGCTACGGGTCGGTGTCCACACCGGCGAGTGCGAGCGGATCGGCAACGAGCTGTCCGGGCTGGCGGTGCACGTCGCGGCGAGGATCGGTGCGGCCGCCGCGCCCGGCGAGACGCTCGTCTCGAGGACGGTGAGCGACCTCGCCGCCGGCTCAGGCCTCAACTTCGCCTCACGCGGGATCCACGAGCTGAAGGGAGTACCCGGCGACTGGGAGCTGCTCGCGGCCACCCGCAGCACAACGGTGCCAGGCGTGCCCGCACAGCCTCCCAAGCCGCGACTCAGCGATCGGCTCATCGTCACCGCGGCGCGCCGGATGCCGCGCGTTCTGACCGCACTTAACCGCCTGGACTCTGCTCGTTCGCGTCGCCGTTCCTGAAGGGCTCTCCCGAGCGAATACCCGCGCGCGCAGGCGTCCGCCCAGCCTTCATCAGCGACGTCCTCGTCGCCAGAGAACTCTTGGCCTTTGGTTTCGTTACCAAGCAGCCGCCCGATGCGGTTCATAGTGCACGGCTCGCATCGCGTCATGCACCGGCGTGCCCGGCGCTCGCTCGGAGGCAACCGGCACTCGTGCTTTGTCAGCTGCGGGACTCGCTCGCCGGACGCTCGCAACCACCGGCAACGGGGGCGTTCGCCTCTGTCGGCACGTCTTCTGCCTTCCCCAATCAGCCGGCAGTGCTGGCGCGGGGACCAGACGAGCGCTTTGCCGGTTAGGCAGTCGTCCGCACGCGCCCCGGCCGGACGAGCGCAACAGCGACCAAGGGATCCCTGGGATGGCCCCTCGACACCGCAGCGGACAATTGGATTCATTGCACCCGACAGTGCTGCAAACACGAAGGCTCAGCCGTCTGGCGTCGCCGGATCTGGCCCATGGGCACTGCTGCGTTGTATCTCCAGCCCGCCGAAGCGGCAGCGAGCGGCTTAGTTCCCCGGCGGCGACATTGCAGGGGCGATTAGGCGCAAACACGGGCTGCCGAGATTCGTCCGGTCCGGCGACGAGGTCGGCGGCCGTCAGGGCGGTGCTTGCCCGGGAGAAACGCGCGCACGGGTACCCGTTATTGCGGCTGGATCGCCTCGAGGATGGCCACTGCGTGCTCCCCGATCCAGTCGCCGACCTCGAGGTACCCGCCGCGGATGAGGGCCCAAGCCCGCATGCGTTTTTCGTCAAGCCCGGCTTCTGCGAACGCCACCAGGCGCCGCTCGGTCTCTTCGCGCGTCATCTGGGACCCCAGCGGGTTCCATAGGAACGGCGGCACGTCGAACTCGGGCTCACCGAGCATGGGCTTCGGATCAATCGCTACGTAGCCGCTGCCGGCGTCGAGGATATTGTGGTGGTGAAAGTCGCCATGCACGAGCGTTTCGCCTCGGACGTCAAGCTCGTCAAATAGTTCGCGCGCGCGTAGGAGCAGGCGTCGTGCAGGCGCGGACCCGGGGGTCGCATCCGCGAGCCAGCGCTCAACGTGATCTCCAATCCATCGAAACGGGGTTGCCGCGGGGCGCCATAGGCGGGCCGCTACATCGACCCCGATCGTCGTTGCCGTTTCGCTGTCCAAAGCCGCGAGATCGCTCCCGGGTGACGCGCGCTCGAGCAGCAGCGCGCGCCGCGAGCGGTCGGTCCGCAACAGTCGGACGGCCCCATCCCCAGCCCAAAGCTCAAGCGCGTCCGCCTCAGGGACGGACTCCTCGTCGTCCGACGAGCTGATCTTCAGGACGGCATCGGGGCCCGCCGGAGCGACGTAGGAATAGTTGGAAAGCGGGAACGGCGACCCAATGACGATCCCCCACTCGCTCGCCACACCACGAGCAACCCTCTCCAGACGAAAACGCTGCGACTGGTCCATGCCCTCCTCATTCAAGCTGACACTCAGCCGAACGGATCGCTCGTGCTCCTCACGGAGGCTTACCCACCGCGTCGTGCTGCCTGCGGACCTCTGCTTCGTCTTGGCCGGCGACCAGAGCGGAAGCGAGAACGTCAGACCTGGGTGGGCGACCGAGCAGAAGCTTGGACCGAGCGACAGCGACGCGCTATGTCTGTCAATGCGTTTGCAGACCATCCGCCAGCGCCTCTCGTCGGTGCGTGAGGATCGGCCTCGCGCCGGAGAGGCCATCGCCGGCACCTCAGATCCCGGACGAACGGACCGCCATACCCATCGGGAGCAGCTCATTAGTCGCTTCCCGCGAGCTACGGAGCTGTCGGCCGCCGGCGCCAGCTCCGATTTGGCTTCTCTCGACCAGCCGGCTTCTATGGATGCAGCGGCGGTACCCGGGTGCGGCGCGCGTGATGCGACTTCGCTCTATCAACCAACCAGAACAGAGCGGCCCAGATCAGTGCGAACCCGACGATAAACAAAATGACGAGGGCTGCAGGCCCCATGGCGATGCCAACTAGCAGCAGCACCGGTGCCATCAGCACAACGGCGAGAATCGTAAGTAGAACCTTCACCGCGAACTCCCTCCTTCACGCTTCGGAATCAACCAAATCTAGGCCGAGATGACTGGCTCGCCATCCGCTGAAGTGCGTAGTACTGCTGCACCTGACTACGGGTAAAGAGCCCGCTCCTCGCCTCGGCGCAGAGTGCCGGATAGATCGGTGCGACGCGAGGTCGCACGCATTGAGTGAGAACGCTGGATTGGAGGGGCTTGGTTTTGGATTCGAGGGAGAGCGGTCCGGCAGCTATTGCATTTGAGCGATGGACGCGGTGTTTTGCGGATGTGTAGATTGCGCCCCGGCATGTCCAGCGTGGCGGCTGCCGTTCTGGACCGGCTGGTCGGAGGCCCCGAGCGTGTTGCGGAGCTTTCCTCGGTCGCCTGTCAGAAGGGAGCGCGCCCTTCAGCGCATCGAATCGGGCGAGCGCTGCCGGGAGCGGCCTGCCAGTCGGCGACTGTGAGGTAGCCTTGGTTGTACGGGTCGACGGGTACCGAAGCAGTCAGGACTGTGCGCGCCGGGCCGTTGGCGACCGGGTAGATCACAAGCTTCTCGGGCAGGAACCGGGTTTGGAAACCCGCGGTCGCGTCACTCGTTGCGTATGCGATGAACCGCTCGTCGGGAGACCAGACCTGGCCCTGAGGGGATAGATACTTTGGAAGCGACAGATAGTGTGGGGGGCCGCCGCCGGGGCGGACGACGTACTCGAACGAGGTCACGGCATTCGGGGGGACGGGGTAGTAGGTCACCCCGCCCTGCACGAGCAGCAGATCGCCTCGTGGCGACCAGTCTCCCGAGGCGAAGAGGCTTCCCCCGGCGAACAGAGGCGTGACCGTATGCAGTCTGCGGCCGTCCGCGGTGATCACCGACAGCCGCTCACCGAAAGTCCCGTCCAGGGTCGTGATGAGGATCCACCGCCCGTTTGGGGATAGCTCCGAGAGGAGATCGTCGCTCGCCGGGTCGCTGAACAGCAATCGGCGGCCACCTCCATCGGCGGTAACGCGCCACAACCGGTCTGAGCGCCGTGACCACGTCGTGAAGTACACATAGCGGCCATCGGGGGACCATTGGACCCCCGTCAAGTTTTCGTTGCCGAGCCAACCACGCCCGCCGCGAATCCGGCGCCAGGTGACCCTGACCCGCCCAGACGCGCGCGCCGGCGTGCCGATCGTCCCGTCCGCGTTAGCCACCCGCCCCGAGCAGGACATCGCGGCAGCTGAGTTATTGAGCGCAGCCGCGCTGGTGTCGCGAACCACCGCACGGCCTGTGATGCCGTCGTGGAAGGTTCCGTTCGGGTCCAAGAACGTTGGGCCCTCGGGGCCGAGCCACGGGCCGAAACTCGCGTCTGACTCGCCGTCGATGAAGTTGGCACCCCGGATCGGATGCTCCCGATGGAACGGTGACCGTGAGAGTGACAGCTCGTTTCCGCTGTAACAGCCTGGGCTGAAGCTGGTCAGCAGCATTCGGCCGTCCGGCGAGAACTCTCCGAAGTCCCCTCGACCTACAGCGGCCACCCCTCCGCCGCTCGGGCGGACCGTCCACAACTCGTTCGGCAGGCCCTCAGAGCAGTCGGCGATCCGGGCCGCCGGCGCTGCATCAGCTCCTGCGTACATCGTGCCCTCTGGCGCCGCGAGGAGCAGCAACCCGTTCTTCCCGGGTATGACTGCGCCCGCCGCGGCAACCATCGGCTGGGTGCAGACCGGCATCACGACCAGCACCCCAACCAACACTCGCAACCCGCGAGCCAACACAACTCCGCTCAATGATGTCGGTCCCATCGCGCGCCTTGCCCGCCAATCCAGGAGGGCCAGAGCCATCCTCCTCGTCCGCCAAGCTGACGTCAATGCGAGTCCTCCGATCATCTGCCCCGCCAGAGACTCGCAGTCGGCGATAACAACGCGATCACACGGGATAACCGAGCCAAAGAAGCCGGGACCAACCCGAGGTCCGCTTCGCTCCTGCTTCGGTCTTAACCCGACAGCAACCGTTCAGTCGCGGGCTGCCCCCGTTGAGCCGGTCCGGTTGCCGGCACCCCGTCGCGCTGCGAACGCTGGCGGGCCGAAAGCGGCACTCGAGGTCTCGAACGGCTGGCTTGTCGAATCTGGCGTGCTCGATGGCGTTTGAGGGTGGTTAACCGCGCGACGCGGGTATCTGCTTTTCTGCGATCAGCTTGAGGTTGATCGGCAGCGCACCGAGGCGCAGCTCGGTGGCGAGATGGCGAGCTGAGCTGATCGTGAAGCCGGCGGCGATCTCGGCGCCGCTGTCGCCGATGACCCCGTGCGGGTACTGGTGGTAGTCGATCTGCGGGACCGTGATCAGCTTGCCGTCGAGGGCGACCGCGAAGTGCTGGATGAGCGACGTCTGGCCGATGCTGTCGAGCTCACCCCGGCGGGCGATCGCGGCGGTGACGTGCTGGAACGCCGAGTCTCCCTTCGAGGTGAAGCCGAACGTGACGTCCGGGGCACCCGACAGATCGGTGCTCTGCTGCGGGTTGGTGATCTCGTTTCCGGTCAGCGCCACGTTGTCCTTGAGCACGTAGAACTGCGCGTCGGGACTGGTGAACTGCGTCTGATGCGACGAGCTCACATCGGCCGCCTGAAGGACCACGGTCCCCGGCGGCACGGCCAGCGTCTCACCCTCGGCGGCCGTCACGCGCGGCGGGAGACCCGATGCCAGGTCCGACCGGTTGTCGTCCGGCCCGGAGAGATAGCAGCGCTGGCCGACCTGGGGCGTCACGCCGTAGAACTTGCCGGCGACCTCGCAGGCGCCACTTCCCGGGCGTCCCGAACATGTAGTACTGGTCGCCGAGATGCGAGCTGTTGGCCGAGATCACCGGTGGCTGCTTAGACGCCAGCTTGACCGCGTGGTAGAGCGACATGCTTCCGGCGCCCGGGGACCCGGGCCCATTCCGGGCCCCCTGGCTGAGCGTGAGCGATGTCGGGTCCTGGGTTTGCAGGCCGTCCGCAGCGGGCTTGCCGCTGGGCGTGAGGACGTTGGCCTCCCAGTCGTAGAAGTCGAGCTGCGCGGTCGACCCCACCAACTTCTCGGCCAGCGCGATGTCCTTCACGTCCAGGAGCTGGACGGTGATCTCATCGCCCGCGACTCCAAAAAACGCCGCACGCACGCCGAGCTGCGCCACCCGGCTGCGCATCACGGCCACAGTACGCGCGAGCGCGGCGCTGGTCACCGCGGGAGCCTGCGGCGTCGGCTCCGCCCTGTAGACGAGCTCAACGCCGCCCGAGGCCGGCGAGCCCGACGAACGCGTACCACGCGCGTTGAGAAACACGGCCACGACTGCAACCACGACCAGCACGCTCAGCGCAAGTGCCAGGTGTTCGAAACGAACGGGAAAACGCGACCAGCGCCGCGAACCCGTCTCGGGGCTGTGGTTCTCGTCTTGTGCTCGCGCGAGCAGTGTTGCGCGTGCACGGACCCGTGCCTCCACAGAGGGTCCGGCCTCGTCGGAGGTGAGCTCACGCACTAGTTTCAGATCCGTGTCCGGGTTCACGGATGGCTCCTTTCCGTCGTCCTGCCGGCGGATGCCTGCGCCAGTCCGAGCTTGTCTTGCAGTTGGCGCCGAGCGCGACTGAGTCGCGAGCGCACCGTGCCTACCGGCACACCGGTCGCGATCGCGATCGCCTCGTAGTCAAGATCGGCGAGCGCCAACAACAGCACCGCGTCGCGATCGGCAGGCTTCAGGCTCGCGAGCGCCGCCGCCACACCCGGCGCACGAGCGGCAGCATCGACGCGCTGGTCGATGCCATCCAGCCCCCCGTGGCTGCCCGTCGGTTCGGCCGCGCGAGCGTACGCCCGCATCCGCCGCGCCTCCGAACGCCGATGACCTCTCAGCAAATTCGTCACGATCCCATACAGCCACGGGCTCGCATCCAACCGACCTCGGTCGTACCGCGCTCGCGCCGCGAACGCGCGCACAAACGTCTCACTCGCGAGCTCATCCGCGATCGATGGGCCAACTCGCCGACACGCGTAACGCCAGATCCGCTCGTAATGACGATCGAACAACACGGCGAAAACGGCCGGATCGATCAGCGACTCCTCGATCACCCCGCTGTCAGTCCTCTGAACGGTCCGCTCGTTCATCGACTCTCGAAACACTTATTAGCCGAAAGCGCGGATCGAGTTCACGGCAACCCCAGCCGACACGGTGTCCGAGCGCGAGCGAGATCTCGTGTCGCCCGTCGGGCGACCGGTCGCGCCACAGCCCCCGCGGGCTCCGGCCGCGCCCGTCGCTCCTCTTGCGCCCCTCCCGCCGGCGACTCGATCCATCCCCAACATCCTCACTAACGCTACGGCTCCCCCGACGTCACGGCGATTACGTCCGACAGCGGAGGTCGATCCAACGGTGATCGCGCTGCGAGACAATCACATCGTGCATGTTGTGAGGGTTCTCGATGTGGCGAGATGTCGCCCGTGTAGCGGACAGGATCGATGACGTCGTTCCGGGTTGACGCGGCCGCAGCCGCTGATGCGGCCGCGGTGACGGCGGTCAGGGTGGCGCTAGAGACGTCTCTGTACGGCCAGAGTTCGCTCTCGCAGGCCGATGTGGAGGATGAGTGGTCGGACCTTGACCTCGAACGGAACGCGCGCGTCGTCCGCGACGGCGAGCGAGTTGTTGGCTTTGGGGCGGTGCGCCAAGAAGGCGAGCTCTGGGAAGCCGAAGGATTTGCCCATCCCGACGCGCTCGGGCGGGGGATCGGAAAGCTGATCGCGACTGGGCTTGAAGAGCACGCGGCTCGCTGTGGCGCACGCCGGATTCACAGCGTCGCATTTGAGGTCGACTCGGCGGCCCGCAGGCTGCTGCAGTCGCTCGGCTACGGCGCCGTGCGCGTTTTCCGAGAGATGCGCATCGAGCTGCAGACGCCGCCGCCCGCGCCCCACTGGCCGGACGGGCTCCGAGTTGTGCCGTTCGACGTCGAACGTGACGCGCTCGAGTTCCACGCCGCGCACGAGGAGGCGTTTGCGGATCACTGGGAGTACACCCCGCGCGAGTTCGAATTGTGGTCGAGGAGCCACATTGGCAGCGAGCGTTTTGACCCGACGCTCTGGTGCGTCGTTCGCTCGGGAGACGAGATTGCCGCCGGAACGATCTGCGCCAGTGATACGTACGGGGGCGGCTGGGTGCACGTGCTGTTCACGCGTCGGGCGTGGCGCAAGCACGGCGTCGGTACTGCCCTTTTGAGCGACTCGTTCGGGCGCTTCTGGGAGCGCGGTGAGCACAGCATCGGACTCGGGGTCGATGCGGCGAGCGACACGGGCGCGTTCCGCCTCTACGAGCGCGCTGGGATGTCTCCTAAGCTCGGCTTCGTGGTTTATGAGAAGGAACTCGACGATCGTCGGTGACCGGCGCGGCTGGGCGGCCACGAGTCTCCCGTCGACGGGGTTGCAAGAAGCTACGGGCGTTCGGGCTGTCGCTACTCGATCTGAGCGGCTGTCTGCGCAACCCGTTTCAGCTCGTGCCGGACTGCCGGGTTTCCGCGGATCCACCAGTCTGGATGGGCATGCAGGATCAGCTGGTCGTGAAGTCCGTTAGTGCTTGAACCCACTTTTGTGGCGCGTCTAGGTGCACGTCGTGGCCTGCAGACGCGATGACGGCTAGCTTCGACCCGGGCAGTTGGCTCACGATCTGTTCGCCGTGTCCCGCGGGGAAGATGCCGTGCTCTGCGAGGATGACGAGGGTGGGGCACTGGATGCTGCCCCATTGCTGCCAGTAGCTGCGTGATCCGAGGTCGGCCATGCAGGCGACGAGCGTGTCGATCTGGAACCTCGGCCACAGTCCGTCGGTACGACGCTCAAGTCCGTCGGTCCAGACGACCGGGTCAAACCCCTTGCTCTCAAAGAAGCTGCGAGCGCTCGCCTCGTCGGTGAACGGGATCGGCCAGCGAGATAGCGAGTCGCGGATCTCGTCTGCGATCGCCGGCGCGGGGTCCGGAGGGTCGGGACCGTCAGGCGATCCTTCGATCATCACGAGCGTCGTCACCAGATCCGGATATCGAGCTGCGGTCAGCATCGCTGTGTTGGCGCCCATCGATTGGCCAACCAAGGTCACCGGACCACGTCCGATGCGACGAATCGTCTCAGCCGCGTCCTGCACATACGCGTCTCGCGACACATCGGGCGGTTTTCGCTCGCTGTCGCCGTGTCCGCGCTGGTCTAACGCGAACACGCGGTAATCCGCGGCGAGCAGCTTCGCGCTGCGCTGCCACTCGCCCGCATATCCCGCGAGACCATGCAGCAACAGCAACGGTGATCCAGAGCCACCGAACTCCCGGCAGAAAAGGGTCGTCTCATCGCGCTCGATCAGCATTCAAGCCATTGAAGCTTGCCCACCTTCTTCCGCCGACGCGGACTGCCGGCCATGACCACGCCCGACTCGACGGAGCAGTAGGTCCCCGCCCATGAGCGCGACCCCGGGGCGCTGCACGTTCGTGGTCCGGGGTGTTTGCTTTGGCCCTGGCCGACTCGAAAGGGAAGCTTGAGCCGATGCAACGCGCTAAGGCCGGCCTAGGCTCGCATGACCCGACCGGCGTTGCCGTGCAGGTCGACGAACACGCGGGCGCCGAGCGGTACCTGATCCGTCGCTGGACCGTGCACAAACCGCAGCAACACCAGGACCTCGACCCGACGACCTGACTACTGGCTTCGGCGTCGACCGGTAGCGCTGGGCCGGCCGCCGGGCGGCGTGGTGGCCGTTGTCGACGGCGTCACCAAAATCATCGTGACCCATGATGTCCGCAAGCGACCACGCAGGCCGTATCGTCGCGCTCGCCCGTAACGGCTGCTCCGCGCCGAGAGCAGCAGCCTCGACGCTAGGGCGCGGCCTAGGCGAGACTGCTCTTGCTTCGTGGTAGCAGCTGTCTCAGTCGGCCGAGTCCTGCCTCCTGCCACTAGTCCTATGGGATGGACCGGTCGGTGCCGAACTCACCGGACGCGGAGCACGTAGACCACCATCGTCCAGTCGTTACCGAAGCGGTCCGTGTGTACTCGCGTCGGCATTCGCCGTGCCGCACCCAAGCGCTCCGCCACGCGTATCGAGGCAACGTTTCCCTCCTCGATGTCAAGGACCAGCGACCGCAAACCCGCTTTGGCGGCGATCTCCATCATCTTGGTAACGGCGGTGAATGCCAGTCCTCGACCTCTCGCATCGGGAAGGAGCCAGTAGCTCAGTTCCCCGGCCGGCTGGTCGCTCGTTTGGACCGCGGCACATCGGACCGCCCCTGAAGCGAACTGAGGCAAGCGTACGGCGACCCTTCCCAGTACGCGGTCGTCGTCGGGGAGACAGATCGCCCGGGTGGGACCACGTTCCTCGGAGATCTCCCTGCGCAGCCAAGCTCGCAGGTCATCCGCCCCCCACCACCAAGGAGCGAGATATTCGTCGTTGGTCATCGCGGCGACCTCGGATAAGTCCGCCATCCGCCACCGGCGCAGCCGTATTTCCGGCACCGTGGGGAAGCTAGCCAATCGCCAGAGCTCCGCAGACTGATCAACCCGCGCTAGCCGTCAGAGCCGTTCCGAGGACACGTCCAGTGGCGGCGCACCACGCTGTCGAGTCGTTCGACCACCCGGTCCCCCGCGTACCGATCAGAATCTGTCCCGTCGCCGCCGCAGAACCCAGGCACGGGCCGCCGCTCCGGTCGGCTGGAGATCAAGAGCAGAAGTACGGAGACGCTAGAACCGGGCCGCGCCTTCGTGGAAGCGGCACTGGCCCACCCAGACCCCTCGCGGGGGTCCCGGCAGCTAGACGTCTGCGAATGGCGCTGCGTGTCGAAACGCGCCGGCGACTAGGGGCGGGCAGTCCGTCAATGTCCGTACTTGGAAGTGTTCAGCCCAGGCAGGATCAGGAGCGTCGACTCCAAGCTCCGATGCGGGGACGAAACCAAAGCGGATATAGAACCGGGGATCGCCGAGCAAGGCGATCAGGGGCTCGCCGGCGGCGTCGGCCGCGCCGATGACGGCGTGCATGAGCGCCTCGCCGGCACCGTGCCGCTGGCGGATCGGCAGGACGCTGATCGGTCCGAGCCCGAGTGCGTCGAGTATGCCGACGCGCCCGCGAGTGCAGAGGACGTGGCCGATGATCTCATCGTCACGCTCCGCAACCATCGACAGCGTCGAGATCCATCCGGCATCGTCGCGAAGCGCGCGGAGCAGACGCGTCTCCACCGGCTCTCCATCAACCCCCGGCCGGCCAAAGGCAGCCGAAGTCACGGCGTCGACCGCGGCTCGGTCCTCGAGCGTCTCGCGTCGGATGATCGAGCGCCTTTTAGCAAACGGGCTCCTGCTCCGTCGCCGATGTGCTGCGGCTGGCGTGCGGTTTTGGATCGATAGTCGGATATCCGCTCTGGCCGAGGTCGAGCTCTGAAGCGAGGTCGGAGCTGTGGCGCAGCGATCGCTGGGGTAGGTAGGTAGGCGCCTCCATCTGTGGTCTGGTGCCCGGTTCCGTCTGTGGGTTGATGTCGGGACCGCCGCGGCGCGGTAGCTTCCGGGCGTGGGTGACGAGTCAGGTCGGGCGTGGGCCCAAGCAGATGAGGTGCGGCTCCTTGTTCCGGTCTTCGCGCTTGCTGTCGCGGTGGTGGGTGCTCTGGCTGACCCGTCGTCGGTCGTTGATCTGATTCTGATGGTGATTCCTGTCGCGGCGTTCGTGTTGTGGGCCTGTCTGCGGAGCGTGCCCCTGTGGGTGGTCTCTGTAGCGGTGGTGGTGCCGGTCGTCGTGGCCCAGCGCTCCGGAGGCCACGAGCCGCTGATGTTCGAGGTCTCGGTGCTCGCGTTTGTGGTGGGGCGCTGGTCGGGGTCGCTCGCGACGGCGGTCGCGCTCGGCCTGTTGGCGGTCGCCTCGCCGGTGGTGGTGGGCGTGATCGAGTCCCGAGCCAATATCTCTGTCGCGATCTGGATCCTGGGGATCGCGTTTCCTTGGCTGATCGGTCGCGCGGTCTTCCGCCAGGCGCAGCTGGCGGCTGCGCTGCAGGCGACGCGGCGTGAGCTGGCCGAGCGGGCAATGCTGGAGGAGCGCCGTCGGATCGCTCGTGACGTCCATGACTTCGTGGGTCACGGCTTGGCTGCGGTCATGCTTCAGGTCACGAGCGCCCGGCACGTGCTCCGTCGCGACCCTGCGGCCGCCGAGGAGGCGCTGCTGTCGGCCGAGGAGGTGGGCCGTCGCAGCATGCAGGAGCTGCGTCGGACGGTCGCGCTCTTGCGCAGCGATGATGAGCCGGGGGTGCTGCCGCCGGTTCCGTCGGCGGTGGAGATCCCGGCGCTCGTTGACAGTGCTCGAGCCGGGGGCCTCGCGGTCGAGCTGCGCGTGAGCGGCGCCTTGTCGGAGATCCCGCCGAGCGTCGGCGTGGCGGTGTATCGGATTGTTCAGGAGGTGTTGGCGAACGCGGCTCGTCACGCGCCGCAGGCGCGGACGGTGCTCGAGCTGAACGTGTCCGATGGACAGGTTTCGCTCGTCGCGGAGACCGTCGGCCCGGTGGTCGCCGCGCCGGCTAACGAGCCGCAGCGACGCCGTTACGGGCTGATCGGGATGCGAGAGCGTGCCACAGCGCTCGGCGGCGAGTTCGCCGCTGGGCCCACTTCCGACGGGTGGCGGCTGAGCTGCAAGCTTCCGTTGGAGACCGTGGATGGGCGGCCGGGCAGAGGGCCCGGCAGCGGATGATCCGGGTCGCTCTCGTTGACGATCAGGCGATCGTTCGCGCAGGATTGGCGCGGATCCTCTCGCCGGCTGACGGATTTGAGGTGGTCGCCGAGTGCGCCGATGGCCGCCAGGCGGTGCAGGAGTTGCCGGCGCTGCGCCCAGAGGTGGTGCTGATGGACATCCGCATGCCGGTCCTGGACGGGATCGCGGCGACGGTGCAGCTGCGCCGAGCGGTGGACGCGATCGCCGTGCTCGTGCTGACGACGTTCGGTGAGGATGAGGTGCTGTGGGGCGCCTTGGAGGCGGGCGCGGCGGGGTTTGTTCTCAAGGATTCCTCGGCGGAGGAGCTGATCGCGGCGGTCCGCGCGGTCGCCGCCGGCGCGGCGTGGTTCGATCCCGCGGTCGCGCCGAGGATCCTCGAGCACTATCGCCGGCGGGTCGCGCCGGCCGCCCGGGAGGCGGCGCGGCTCGACCTGCTGACCGAGCGCGAGCGTGACGTCCTGCGGCTGATGGCGCGCGGCGCGAGCAACGGCGAGATCGCCGCCGCCTTGTATGTCGCTGAGGCGACGGTGAAGACCCATATTGGGAGCATCTTCGGCAAGCTCGGCGTCCGCGACCGGGCCGCGGCGATCGTGTTCGCCTACGACCACGGCGTGGTCACGCCCGGTCCCGGACGGCCGTAGTCGTCAGCGCCTCCGACTGTGGTCGGAGGTCAACTCGGGCCCGTGGGGCGATGTGCGATCGGCCACCGGCGCTTAACGTGGCGGCATGAGGAACACGTCGATCGAGGTCAACGGTCTCCACACGTCCTACGACGGACAGCCAGTGCTTGTTGGCGTGTCGTTCGCGGTCGGCGGCAATGGGATATTCGGCATCGCCGGGCGCGACAGCGCCGGGAGGGCGACGACGGTGGCGATCCTCCAGGGTTTGCGCAGTCGCGACGGCAGCCACGTCGCCGTGCTCGGCCTTCACCCGGCGCGCGAGCGCGAGCGGCGGCGTCCTCACCTCGGCACTCAGCCGCAAACTGCGGTGCTCGCCGATCGCCTGCGGGTCGGGGAGGCCCTGGTGCTGGCTGATCGTCCATGCTCGATGTTCCCACGAGCGGCTGCCCTGTATGGGATCCGCCACACGCGGGCCACGCTCGGCTGGGCGGCGGACATCCGATTGATCCTCCGGGACCCCGGCGTGTCGTTGGTGAGTGTGCGCCGGTGTCGGGCCGCGGGACGGTGGTGACGGTGCTCGAGCGCCTCGCGAATTTGTCGTGCTCGCGGCCGCGTCGGATGGCCGTGCTCGGCGGGCTGTTGTTCGTGGTCGTTGGCGTGCTTGGCGGGCCGGCGCCGGGTAGCTTCAACGCGTCGAACGCGTTTGACGATCCCGGCTCTCAGGCGACCCGCGCGCGGGAACAGGTCGAGCGCGCGACCGGGGAGGCGGCGGACGCCGGGGTGATCGCGCTCGTGCGCGCCCCGCGCTCCAGCGCCGAGGTGGCGCGGGTCGCTCGCACCCTCGGGACGGAGCCGGGGATCGCGCGTGTGGCGCTTCCGCCGCCTTCGAGCCGATCGGCGGCCGTCTCACGCGACGGTCGGCAGGTGCTTGTCGCCGCGATTCTGCGCGCGCGGGCGAGCGAGACGGATGTCGTCAAGCGCCTCCAGAACGCGTTCGCGGGGGACAAGGCGGTCGTGCTCGGCGGGTCGGCGGTCGCGGGCCAGCAGACGGGTTCCCTGGCGACGAGCTCGCTCGCGATCGCGGAGCTGATCGCGTTTCCCCTGCTCGTCCTGCTGTCGCTGGTCTTCTTCCGTGGGGTGGCGGCGTTGTTGCCTGTGGCGATCGGGGGGTTCAGCGTCCTCGGGGCGTTCGCCGTGCTGCGCGCGATCAACTCGGCGCTGCCACTCTCGCCGTTCGCGTTGAACCTGGTGATCGGTCTCGGTCTGGGCCTGGCGATCGATTACAGCCTGTTCTGTGTTTCGCGCTTCCGCGAGGAGCTCGGCCGCGGCGCCGACGTCCCTTCAGCCGTGCGTGGAACGATGCAGACCGCCGGTCGGACGGTGCTCTTCAGCGCGATAACGGTGGCGGCCGCAATGGGGTGCCTGACCGTGTTCCCGCAACGCTTCCTGGTCTCGATGGGGCTCGGTGGGCTGGTGGTCGCACTGGTCGCGGGCGCCTCAACATTGGTCTTCTTGCCGGCGCTGCTCGTCCTGATGGGACGACGGCTAGGAAAGGTGACGCCGGGTCCCGAGGAAAGCGGGTACTGGTATCGCCTCGCCCGATTCGTGATGCGACACCCCAGCATGATTGCAGCGCTGACCGCGGCCGCGCTCCTGCTCCTCGCCGCGCCGGCGCTTGACATTCGCTGGAGCGGAATCGACGCCTCCGTGCTGCCGACCGGCCAGAGCGCACGCACAGTCTCGGACGTCATCGCGCGGGACTTCCCCGGCGCGGACTCCACCCCCGTGATACTCGCGCTCAGCGCCCCCACCGATGCCGGCCCGGCGATCCACACCTACGCCGCCGGGCTGCAGCGGATCCCTGGCGTCTACCACGTCTCAGCCCCGCGCGACCTGGGCCGCGACACCTGGGAAATCAACGTCGACGCTCGCGGCACGCCGATCACACAACAGTCGCAGAGCGTCGTGAGCGCGATCCGGGCACAGCCCGCGCCCGATTCCGTGGCAGTCGGTGGTGCGACCGCCGATCTGATCGACCAGCACGCCGCGACCTCGCGAACGCTGCCGATCGCGATCGCGCTCCTGATCGTGCTCACGACAAGCATTCTGTGGCTGATGACCGGCTCCGTCGTGCTGCCGCTCAAGGCGCTGCTGATGACCCTGCTCACCACCGCAGCCACCGCCGGCATCCTCGTGCTGGTCTTCCAAGACGGCAACCTCACAGGACCGCTGGGGTTCACCAAGCCCGAGGGGATTGAGCAAACCGACTTCCTCGTTCTGGTCGCGATCGTGTTCGGCCTCTCGACCGACTACGGCGTGTTTCTGCTCGCCCGGATCAAGGAGGCCCACGACGGCGGACTGGCCAACGCGGACGCCGTCGCCGTCGGCCTGCATCGCACCGGCGCGATCGTCACCGCCGCGGCGATCCTCCTCGCTGTCGCGCTCGGAGCGTTCGTAACCAGCCAACTCGTGTTCCTCAAGGAACTCGGCGTCGGCGCCGCCGTCGCAGTCCTGATCGACGCGTTCGTCGTCCGCGCACTCCTCGTACCCGCGCTGATGGGGCTGCTCGGGAGGGCGAACTGGTGGTCCCCCCGCCCACTGCGCCGCCTGCACCAGCGGCTAGGCGTGGCCGAATCAACCCCGGGCTTGACGACCGACTCGCCGCCCTAGACACAAGTCGCGGCCGCTCACAGACAACAGCATCGCCCAACCCGAGATCCAACACCTCTGAGGAATGCTCTCTGTCGGCGGCGTCGTTTCCGAGTCCAGATGAGCGTCGCCTCAAGAGGGACGGGCAAGGTCTCGCAACCGTCCCATCGCGATCTTGTTCGCCGGATCAATCTCAGTTAGGCGTTCGAACGTCTCTCGCGCCTGCCGTACTGCGCCTTCGGGGTTCATCGGTCGTTATGTGCGGAGTGCTTCGGTGGGGCTGAGGCGGGCGGCTTTGGCGGCGGGGTAGAGGCCGGCGATCACGCCGATCGTCAGGCCGGCGGCTGGGGCGGCGATGAGCGCCCAGGTGGGGAGTACGAATGGCTCGTGCTTGGTGTGGGCGTAGGTCCACGTGGCAAGGGCGCCGAACGCGAGGCCGGCGGTCCCGCCGAGGATCGCGAGCATCGCGGATTCGGCGAGGAATTGGCTTGTGATGTGGCGGCGGGTGGCGCCGAGCGCGCGTCGCAGGCCGATCTCCCCGCGGCGTTCGAGCACGCTGATGACCATGATGTTCGCGATTCCGAGCGCGCCGACCAGGAGCGCGACGGCGCCGAGGCCGAGCAGCAGGGTGGTGAATTGCCCTTTGGCGGCCGCGCGGGCCTCGAGGGCGTCGGAGGGGCGGGTGATGTTGACGCCTGAGGGGTTCTGGGGGTCGGTGCTGGCTGGCAGCCGGTTGGCGACCGTGGTGACCTGGTTTTGGTTGGCTCGGACGTAGATCTCCGAGGGGTTCGGAAGCAGCTGGAAGGTGTGTTCGGCGACGGGGAGGCTGATGAACACGGTGGAGTCGAGCGTCGTGTCGAGCAGGGCGGATCGCATGATTCCGATGACGGTGAACCAGCGGTTGCCGAGGTAGATGAGCACGCCGGGGTCGCTGATGTTGAGGATCTGGGCGGCTTGCGCGCCGAGCACGGCCTCGGGGTAGCGTCGGCTGACCGGGCCGAGGAAGTGCCCGGACGCCACCGTGGTGCCGAGCACTTGGCGGAGGTTCTCGCCGGCGGCGTCGACGGCGATCCCGCCGGTCTGTTCTGCGGGCACGTAGGGGCTGCGGTACACGTTCGCGTTGGCGACCTGGTAGACGGCCGCGGCGGCAATCACGCCGGGTTGGTGGGCGATCTGCGCGGCGGCGGTGGCGGGGAAGATCTCGCCGGTGCCGGCGAAGGTCTGGCCGGCGGTGGCGGTGAGTAGGTTGGTGCCGAGCGCGTCGATCTCGGCCAGCAGGTTGGCTTTAGCGGAGGACGAGATGCCGACCACGGCGACCATCGCGCCGATCCCGATCGCGATCCCGAGGGCGGAGAGCGCGGCGCGCAGACGCCGGGTCCGCAGTGCTTGCAGCGCGGTGCCGATCAGCTCACCGGCGTGCAGCCGCGGCAACCGGACGACGGCGCGCGGTTGTGTGGTTGCGACGCTCATGATCGTTCGTCGGCGACGATCCGGCCGTCGCGCATCTGTATTTGCCGGGGGAACCCATCGGCGATCTGGTGGTCGTGGGTGATCAGCACGAGCGTCGCTCCGTCTGAGGCGAGCTGGTGCAGGAGGGCGAGCACATCCCCGCCGGATTTGGAGTCGAGGTTGCCGGTCGGCTCGTCGGCGAGGATGATCGCGGGGCGTTTGACCAGCGCGCGGGCGATCGCGACCCGTTGGCGCTCGCCGCCCGAGAGCATCGGCGGGCGGTGGGTCACCCGGTCGCCCAGGCCGACGCGCTCAAGCGCCGTCCGTGCTGCGTCGCGTCGCTCGCGTCGATTCACGCCGGTGTAAAGCATTCCGAGCGCGACGTTCTCCTCGGCGGTGAGCGCGTCTTGGAGGTGAAAGCTCTGAAACACGAACCCGACCTCGTAGGCGCGCAGCCCGGCCAGCTCCGCGTCAGAGGCGTGGGCCACATCACGGCCGAGCACGGTGACCGTGCCGCTGCTCGCCCGCTCCAGGGTGCCCAGCACGGTCAGCATCGTCGTCTTGCCCGACCCCGACGCGCCGACCACCGCCACCTGCTCGCCGACCGCGACCTCCAAACTAACGCCGCCCAGGGCCCGAACCCCGCCGGCGTACTCCTTAACCGCGTCGTCAAGGCACAGCGCTACGCGACCGTCCGGGGATCCTTCCTGCGGCAGAGCGCCGTGCCGTGCGACACGGCCAGGATGACGGGTTATGTCGGTCATCCTTGGGAGTTGGTCACTCGCAGGCCCGGGTGGATGCCCGCGCCGGAGATCTGCACGTCTCCGGCGGCGAACAGGCCGGTCGTGACCGGCAGCCGCTGATACGGGGCGTTGGCTTCCTGGACCGCGTAGCCGCCGCCCGCGGTCGCGATCAGCGCGGTGACCGGCACCGACAGCACGCGCTTTGCCTCGGCTTGGGCGAAGTTGACGCTGACGCTCGCCTGATTCAGGCCGGCGCCGCGGTGGTGGCCCTTCAGGCGGATCGTGACCGGCACCGTCGAGCTGGCGCCAGTGCCGCTGCTCGGGCTTCCACCGGCGGCCGGGCCGCTCCCGGAGCTGTTAGACGTGTTGGCTACTGGGCTGACGGCGGTGATCGTGCCATCCGCGGTCTTTCCGGACGGCAACTCCACCATCACTGGCGCGCCGAGCTTGGCCTCGCTCTGGGAGCTGGCGCTCAGATCGACGGTAACGATCAGCTGCGTCGAGCTGCTCTGCAGAATCGCCGTCGCAGCACCGCCGCTGCCCGAATCAGACGACTTCGACGACGAGTTGCGGCTCGCGCTTGGCGACCCCGAGCTCGATGATCTCTGGGCGGCCTTCAGCGCGGCGGTCGCGGCCTTCAGCTGCGAAGCCTCGGCCTTCAACAGTGCGGTCAGCTTGGACAGCTCGCCGGAGCCGTTCGAGGCTCGCGGCGCTGCTGGCGACCGGCGCTTGGGCGCTGCTGTCGACGTTGTCGAGGTCGTGCACGAGGTTGTCGTGCTGGCGCTCGTCGTCGTGGCGGTCGTCGGGGTGGGCCGTGCGCGTGCCGAACGACCGGCGGCGCGCTGGCAGGGACCGGACGCGCCAGAGCTCTTCGATGCCACCACTGGAGTGGTGCCGTGCTGGCTGGTGGTGCGCTCCAAGCTGACGAGCTCGGGATCTCCGGCACCTGAGGACGTGCTGGCGCCAGCCGACGCGGGGCCGCTGCCGGTCGCCGACCCGCCACCGCCCCCTCCGGTGGAGCCGACCGTCCCGTCCAGCGCCGAGATCACCTGGTCGCCGGGTAGGAACACCACCTGCCCCAGCGACAGGCTCCCAGTCTCATCCTCCCCCAGCGACTCCTGCAGCAGCTCCACGCCCGCCGTCGTCGCTGGCTGCCACTGATCATCGATCACGATCCCGTCCGGATCGAACCCAAGGCGCACGAGGTTGCGATTGAGCTGTTCGATATCCGCCCCCGGCGTGTCCGAAGCGTCAAGGTCACGGTACGCCGGCGCGGACCCGTCCATCAGCGTGACCGGCTCACCGTCGATCCGAAACAGCGTCTGCCCGGGTTTGATCACCTGACCGACGTCCGGTAGCCAGGTGATCGTCCCGCTCAAGCGGTTATAGACCGTCTGCGGGTCGGCGTAGCCGATCGTGCCCGACTCGGTATCGGTCTCCACCAGATCACGCCGCTGCACCGTCGCCGTGCCCGACGCATCGCCCTGACTGCCCGAGGACGGCTTCGACGGAGGGCTCGCGCGCAACACGACCACGCCCACCACCAGGACGGCAGCCACCAGCGCGAGCCCACCGCCGAGCCGGCGTCGCCGGCGCGAGCTGAAGATCACGCCAAGACGCCTAACCATCACGATCCCCGAGAGTTCTGCCCACGAGCACGGTCATAGAGGCGTGCCGGTCGGGCGCGAGCTCGGCTGCGGTGAATGCCTGAGCGCTGATCGTGATTAGCGGCGGCACGGGTGTCAGTGGCCTGCGTGCTGTGCCGTGCTGCATTTCAGTCACCGCCACCTGTCGAGGTTCGCCGGCGGGTGTTGTTCCCGCCACCAGTTCGGGTCAACTGAATTGCCCACGGCGCTGCCTCCCGCCGACCCCCACTGTGGGGAACTCGATGTCGCCGGCGGGCCAGCCCGAACTGCTGGCCGTATTCCTGGCGAGGAGGACTTGTGCAGCGTCGGGGTCGAGACCTGCCTCCTTCGCCGGCGCGGAGCATTCGTAGCTGACGGCTCTCGGGCGGCTCCCTGCGTCTGTAATCAGTCAGTGCCCGGCCCGCTTCTTGCCGCATGTCGGTGGCCTCCACCAGTTCACGTTCGCCTGGGGGTGGTCCTGCCGCCACCAGTCCAGGTTCACTCCAAAGCCCAGTGCGTTGCGCCGCCGCAGTTCCTTCCAGTAAGGCGGGTCGAGGTAGATGGCCGGGTTCGGCCACGACGCTGTCACCTCCGCGGGCTGGCCCAGATACAGGCCGGCGTCGATCAGGGATCCGATCCGCTGGCCGCAGAAGTCGTCGCCGATCGATTGGATAGGCCGCTTGCCGTTCTTCCCTCGCCTGTGCGGCGGTGCCTTGCGCGCGTTCCCCGGGAGCCCGGGCGCGTCGAAGGCCAGGCCCGCGTCGACTGACCCGAGCCAGGTGTCGGCGGCCGGGATGACCGAGTAGCGGGGGTAGCGGGATAGTCGCCTGGTGAGCCCGCCGAGGTCTCCGGCCGGGGGCACAAGGTCGACGATCCTGTAGATCCGCTCGCCGGCGACGGTTGCGTTCACGCCGATAAACGTGTCGTCGCCGAAGTTGAGCAACGCCCGGCGCCCCTTGGCCAGCACCTGCTTTTCGACCAGTGGGGCCCAAAAGACCGGGCCGTGGCGCCGCTCCCAGGACAGAAACTCGCTACGGGTTGTGGTCTTGGCCCAATCGATGGGCGGGTCGCCCAAGAGCACCCGCATCCGCTTGTTGGGCGGCAGCGGCCAGTTGGCGGCTCGCACCGTCCGGTAGACCTGCTCATACATCGGCTCGTCCCAGGTCTCCAGCGGCGATTGCGTGGTGTTGCGCCAGACTCGGCGCAGGTCGGCGTCGGCGACCGGTTGACCGGCGATGAACTTGTCGATGGTGTCCTGGTAGAGGGCGTTGCCGAACTCCACCACGATGTCGTCGACGACCCCGGGCAGTCGCGGGTCAGACAGCAGCAGGGCCAGCGCGTCACCGTGGTTTTGCAGGTCGTGGATCTCGCCCAGGCCGACCAGCCGGTGGGTCTTGAAGGCTTCCAGGACCGCGTCGGCGAGCCCGCTGGCGGCCGCTGGCGCTTCGCTACCTCCAGCGGAGGTTGCCGCCAAGCCTGAGACGGTGGCGGCTCCCAGACCAGCGGCGGCGGCGGCCTGGATGAATCGCCGTCGAGTGGTCGCTGACATGTCCTGGGCGGTCATCGTGATACCCCTCCTTGATGATTTGATCGGGCCGCGCGCGGCAGCTCCGGCGAGCGCCCCCGCGCGGACTCGTGACACTTCGTGATAGGGACGTTGCCCGGCGCTGAGGTCATGGGCCCCCGCACGCGCTTGCCGCCCGTTGGAACGCCGGGGCGTCGGTGTTGATGCCGGGTGGCGGTCCGAAGTCGTAGGGGCCGTGGCTGGGGATGTTCGGGTCGGGGTAGTTCGCGACGCCATGCGCGCGCATGCACTCCGCGTGGTGGAGCATGCTCAGCCTCGCGCTCTCCGATATCCCCCCATGCGGGCCGCCGCCCGGCCGGAGCTTGCTGCGGCACGTTTGCGCGGCTGATTGGAACGCGGGCGAGTGCCCGAGCGCGTCGGGAATATTGATCGCGCCGCCTGCGCTCGGGTCCGGGAAGTTAGCCACCCCATGTGAGCGCATGCACTCAGCGAACGCGAGCTGCGGATTGACCGAGGCGCCCGTGCGGCTGGACTTGCCCGATGATCCGCAGGCAGCGAGCGCCAGCGTGCAGGTCGCGGCGCCGGCGGCCAGCCCGACGGTAAGCAATAAGGTCGGTCGCCGGTGTCGTTGTCTGGAGTTTTGGCTCGGTTGTCGGTTGGTCATCGCGTCCATGTCGTGGTCGTCGGGTTCCGCGTGTAGCGCTCGGTGGATCTGATCGGCGTGGCGAGAACGCCGGCGTTGGGTTGTACGGGAGCGCGTATAACGGGAGCGCTACGGAAGCCGTTACACGGTTGTTATTGGCGATCAGGCATCCTGGGGACGAGATGTGGTTTACCGGCGGGGTGGTTGGGAGGTTTGAGCGCGGTGGGCTGCCGGCGCGGAGCGTGCGCCTGCGGCTCACAGCGGTGTACGGCGTCCTGTTCGTGCTCTGCGGAGCCGGTTTGCTGGTGATCACCTACCTGCTCGTCAGCCATAGCACCCGTCACCGGCCTCCAGGGGGGGTCGTCTCTGGTCATCCATTCGCTGGGCTGGGGCGAGGTGAGCGCACCATCGAGATCGGCCGGATCGCGGCCGCATTGCGCTACCAGAACCGCGTTGACCTGCACCAGCTCCTAATCGAGTCGGCGATCGCGCTGGCGGCGATGGCCGCGCTCTCGGTCGCACTGGGCTGGGTGGTCGCCGGCCGGGTGCTCTCACCGTTGCGGACGATCACCGCCAGGACCAGGAAGATCTCCGAGCAAAGCCTGCACGAGCGGCTCGCGCTACCCGGCCCGCGCGATGAGCTCAAGCAGCTTGCGGACACGATCGACGAACTGCTCGCGCGCCTCGAGGCCGCGTTTGACGCCCAGCGGCGGTTCGCCGCCAACGCCTCGCACGAGCTGCGCACCCCGCTGGCGATAATGCGCACACGGCTCGACGTCGCGATCGCCAAACCCGACGGGGTGCCCGCACAGACCCAAGCGCTCGACGCGGGTCTGCGCAAAGACCTCGACCGCGCCGAGACGCTGCTGGAGAGCTTCCTGGCACTCGCGCGCGCGCAACACGGCATTGTCACCGACCGCACGATCGTCCCGCTCGACCAGCTCGTGACCAACGCGCTCACGAGGCGGCGGAATCAAATCGCAACGCAGCAGCTCGAGGTGCGCACAGCCCTAGCCCGGATCGGTGTCCCTGGCAGCGAGACGCTGTTGGCCCGGATGGTCGAGAACGTGATCGAGAACAGCGTGCGCCACAACCAGCCGCACGGCTTCATCAACATCGCCTGCGAGAACATTGGCGAAGGGGGGCGGCTTGTCGTCGAGAGCGGCGGACCGGCACTCGACGAGCAGGGCGTCGCGCAGCTCGCCCAGCCGTTCCAGCGCCTCGGCGCCGAGCGCACCCGCTCCCAGAACGGTCACGGCCTGGGACTGTCGATCGTCGCAGCCGTCGCCAACGCACACGGCGGAGCGCTCGAGCTCCACGCCCGCCCACAGGGAGGACTGCGCGTGCAGATCACGCTCCCAGCCGCCACCCCAGCGCCCGCGAACCCACTACCGGCATGAGGGTTCTAGTCGTCGAGGACGAGCCGGAGTTCGCGAACCTCATCGCCGAGGGCCTGCGCGACCAAGGCATGGCCGTCGACGTCGCCTACGACGGGCTCGCCGGCGCCTCCAGGCTCAACCTAAACCCCTACGACGTCGTCGTGCTCGACCGCGACCTCCCCGGCCTGCACGGCGACACGCTCTGCCGCATGATCACCGACTCGCACGATCCCGCGATGATCCTGATGCTCACCGCCGCCCGCTCGCCCGCCGAGCGGGTCGCCGGGCTCGCGCTCGGCGCCGACGATTACCTCCCTAAGCCCTTCCACTTCCCCGAGCTCGTCCTCCGCATCCGAGCGCTCGCCCGCCGCAAACCCACCGCCCAAGACCGCACCCTCACAGCCGCAGGCATCGAACTCGACCCGCTCGCCCGCACCGCCACCCGCGACGGCAGACAACTCCACCTGTCCGCCAAAGAGTTCGCCGTGCTCGAAGCGCTGCTCAGAGTCAGCCCCGGCGCGCTCAGCGCCGAACGACTGCTCGAGCAGGCCTGGGACGAGAACGCCGACCCATTCACCAACACGGTACGCGTCACGATCGGCCGCCTGCGCCGCAAGCTCGGAGAACCGCAGATCATCCAGAACACACCCGGCATCGGATACCGCATCACCGCGACCTGCCGCCGCACCAGCGGCGACGCCGGGACTGCTGCTTGAGCTGGGCCGGCGGCCCGAAGCAGAACTCTCCAGCCCGGCGTCGAGCGTCGTCGAGAGTGCTCGATGTGGCGGGTAGGCCCGGCGCCTCGCGACGCCGGGCCCCCTCAGAACCGGTTATGTGGAATTCCACGTAACGGGTTGTATGTCATGCGAACGGTTATGTTGAGCGGGTGCTCGATGCCCAGTGATTTGCTGGTTCAGGCCGACCGTGCGTTCAACACATAATCACAGGGCTTCGAGGAAGGCGATGAGGGTGTCGGATGGTCGGTAGCGGCCGGGCTTGGCGCCGAGCGGGGCGGTTCGTGCGATTGCTTGTTCTTTGAGTGCGGGGTCGGCGTGTTCGTAGATGTGGGTGGTCTGGGTGCTTTCGTGCCCGAGCCACAAGGCGATCGTCGCGATGTCGATGCCTTTCGCGCGGAGCAGCATCGCGTTGGTGTGCCTGAGCGTGTGCGGGGTGACGCGCTTGCCGGCGAGTGAGGGGCAGTTGGCGGCCGCGGTGGCGGCGTGTTTTGTGACAATCACGCCGACGGTGTAGCGGCTGAGCGCTCGGCCTTGCCGGGTTGGGAACAGCGGCTCCTGAGGCTGGCCTCGGCGTTCGGTGATCCACGCGCGCATGACGTTGACGGTCTCGCCGGTCAGGGTCGTTGCCCTTCTCTTGCGGCCCTTTCCCAAGACCCGGATGTGGGGGCCGGTGCCGAGGTGCAGATCGCGGATGAGCAGGCCGGTGAGCTCGGAGACACGCACGCCGGTTTGGATCATGAGCGCGAGCAGGGCGTGGTCACGGCGGCCGAGCCAGGTGCGTTTGTCGGGAGCGCCGAGTAGCGCCTCGATCTGGTCGCGGTCGAGGTAGCTGACGGTGTTGCGCTCATACCGCTTGGTCGGGATCGCCATCACCCTGGCGATCGTGTGGGCATGCTCGGGGTGCTCCAGCGCCGCGAACCGGTAGAACGAGTGGATCGCCCCCAGGCGGGCGTTGCGGGTTCTCGGGCTGTTGCCCCGGTCCTCTTCGAGATGCTTGAGGAAGGAGCCGATCAACGGCGCGTCGAGATCGTCGATGTCCAGCTCGAACGGCTGCTTGCCAGTCTGCTGCTGGGCGAAGCGCAAGAGCAGCCTGAACGCGTGGCGGTAGGCGGCGATCGTCTCCGGGCTGGAGTTGCGTTGGGTGATCAGACGCTCGGTGAAATAGGCCTGAAGCGCGGGCGCGAGCGGGGTCATGGGAGCACCTCGGGCAGCTGCTCCAGCCGGCGGCTGATCAGCTGGAGCAGCTCGGGGACCGCCTCCAGATACCAGTACGAACTGGCCGGGTCCACATGCCCGAGGAACGCGGACAGCAGCGGCATCCGCCGGTCGATGTCCTCCCCGGCGTGATGCCAGTCCAGGAGCGTGCGCACAGCCAGGGCGTGGCGGAGATCGTGCGGGCGGGGTCTGGCGCGCGCGCCGCGGCCGTCGAGGCCGACCTCGCGGATCGAGCTGGGTGAACGTCCGGTTGAGCTCCCCACGCGGCACCCGCCGACCTCGCGCGCCAATGAAGAACGCCGGCACCGAGGGTTCGGGGAAACGAGCGTCGCGCAGCCGCGCATAATCGCGCAGCGCGCGGACCGTGCTGGGGTGCAGTGGCACCTCGCGCTGTTTCTTCTGCTTGCCGGCGCGGACGTGCACCACGCCGTGGCGCAGATCGACATCCTGGCGGTCGAGCGCGAGCGCCTCCCCGGGGCGCATCCCGGTGACCGCCAACAGCCCGATCAGTGTCTGGTGTCGCGCCGCGCGCAACGGCGGACGGAGTCTCCCGGCGGCCGCCATCAGCGCCGTGATCTCCTGCTCGGTGTAAATGTATGGCGCGATCCTCGGGCGATGCCCGGGCAACAAGTCCTTGGAGGGAACCTCGCTGGCGGGGTTGATCGTCGCGAGATGGCGCGCGAACCCGCGCACGACCGACAGCCGCTGGCGCCAATAGTGCGGGTGCGCGTGAACCGGCAGCCGCGCCCACGCAAGCGCCAGCTCGGTGGTGATCCGCTCCGCTCCGGCTCGCTCGAGGAACTCCACGAAGCCTTCCAGCAGCCGGCCGTCCTGAGGCATCTCGAACCCGAGCCGGCGACGCAGGCGCAGATAGTCAGCCAGCGCATCGCGGAGCGTCATGCCGCACCACCTTCCTGCGACGGCCACGGACGCGCGAGCGCGCGGAGCGCTCTGCGGTCGACCTTGGCGTATATCGCGGTGGTCTTCTGCTCGCGGTGGCGCAGCACCTGGCCGATCTCCGCCAGCGACGCGCCCTGCCTGAGCATCTCGGTCGCCGCGGTATGCCGCAACCGGTGAGCGCCCACGCGCGGAAGCCCCGCCCGGGTGCACGCCTCGCGGACGATCCACCCGATCGTGTGCGGCGCCAGCCCCTGAAGCGGCGCTGTCATGCGCAAAAACAGCGCCCGGCTCTCGCACCGCGGACGACGGCGCAGATACGACACCACCGCTTCACCAACGTCCACCGGCAACGGCAACACGTCCTGCCGGGAACCCTTGCCTCGGATCAAGAGCTCGCCGGCGCGCCAGTCGACGTCCTCGAGCCCAATCGCGGTGACCTCGCCGCGACGCAGCCCCAGCCTCGAGAGCAACAACAGGATCGCGTAATCGCGTCGCCCAACCGTCCGCCGTCTATCGCATGAGGCCAGCAGCTTGCGCACCGCCGCCTGCTCAAGGCCTCGCGGCAGCGTGCGATCACGCAGATCAGCGACCGACGGGACCGCCCACACCAACGGCGCCTCGATCAGCCCGGCCAGGTGCAGGTAGCGCAGAAACGACCGCAGCGCGCTCGCGAGGTCCCGCGCACCCGTCACGCTGCGCTTCGGGCACTCCGCGACCAGGAACATGCTCACGTCCGCCGCCGACAGCCGCTCCAGCCCGAGCCCGTCCAGGCCCTCCCGGCCAGCCAGGAACAAACGCGCGGCCGGGAGATACGCATCGCGGACCGTGTGCTCCGCTAGACGCCGCTCGACTTGCAGATAGCGACCGTAATCGGCCAGCAGCTCCTCCAGCGGACCGCTCGCGAGCGTCGCCGCCGGCGTCGGCATCACGCCGATCTCCCGCAGGTACTCAAGCGGCAGCGCCACGCTCTGCGGCGAGGCCCACGTCACCAACCCCGCCTCACGGCGCGAACTGGTGAACTCCGCCACCCGCGCATCGGTCAGCTCACCGGCGGTCAGCCCTCGCCGCTCAAGCCAGCGGCTGAGCTGATCCAACTGGCACAGCCTGTTGGCTACCGCCGAGCTCGAATAAGACCGCGACCGCAGCGACGACTCGAACCCCACCGCGTACGGCTCCAACGGCCCCGACACGACCGGGAACCACACCTTCCTGCCCATCGCCGCCTCCTGTCAGATCGCAGAACACCAATCCGCGAAGCCTCGACAGGACGACCACGATTATGTTGAACGAATCACCACCCTGAATCGCGCTGAGCAGGGCAAACACGGCCGCCTGCCCACCAATTCAACATAACCATCCGCTGGACATACAACCGGACGTGTGCCTTTCGATGCATCCGGCTCAAGCAAGCGGCGAAGATCCGCTGTCGAGTTGGCCTTACGATCCGTTCTGTAGCGGCTGGATCGTCCGCGGGTCCACTCACCTCGGCCGTGATGGCCGTGGCGTCTAGTTTGTCCGTTGGTTGGGGCGTCCTCGTCATCTTCATCTTCAGGCTCACCTGACCATGTCAGCGCCCTTTCGGGCCGGGCCACCAGGGCACCTATCCGGCCGGTTATCCGAGACGACCGCGTTGGAAGGCACGGTCCTTTGTCCTGGGTTCCCGCTGCGTTTCCGCTGCCGGCGTTCGCTTTTTGGTCATCCTGTTCCCGCCGGGGAGTTGGGTCTTCCTTGCGGTCGACTTGCCGGACCTAGGTCCGGACCCCGACGGGGTTTCCACGTTCCGCACGCTCAAGACACGACCGGGGAGGGCGCCCCCTATAGCCCGGGGACGGTGGTGCTCATCCAGACCGACCACGAGCATCGACCTGCACCCGCCGCATCACAGCAGCCTGTCCCTGCACCGCGCCACAGCCTCCATCACTGCGCGGCTCCGCATGACGAGCCCTCAACGAGGGTTCAAGCAATTCGCCTGTCCCGCCTTCCCCTCGCCCGTGACCACCGGATAAATCACCGGTCCTTCGGCTTTCCCTCGAGCTTCGCACCCCGCCCTTGCGGGCGACGCACGTCGAGGCGGGGACAGGCCTATCGAGCACGAGCCTGAAACACGCTCTACGGCATCAGCCGAACCTCCAACCTCGCGGGTTTACTTGATACGTGCGACCTCGCGTCGCACTCGTGACAGCGGAAGTGAGCAATTGCCGCGGGGCTGCGCCGCGCGCAAGCGTTGACCGAGTTCGGCTGGCACGGGCTTGGGTATCGAGACGCGGCTAGCGCACCCAGAGCTGGTCCAGGAGCACCCCTTGCGCGAAGCTGTACTGGTAGTTCCCCACGCGAGAAGAGACGAGCTGGATATCGCTGTTCGTGGTCAACGGAGCAGCTGGGGCTTGGGTGGTTGCGGTCTCGTCGGCCTGGGCCCAGAGCGCTGCGGTGTTGGGCGCGTTGTTGCTCTCGGCATGGAGGGCGCTGTCGATCTGTGAGTCCAGCCGGTGGTCGCAGAATTCAGACCAGTTTGCGTTGCTGATCGAGTCGGGGAGGAACGATCGGCACGCGAAGCCGTTTTGGAGAACCTGCGCGGCGGACGGGAACAGAAGGCCGAGCGGGATTCCGTAGAGCGCCGCTTGGACTGCAGTGCGCGAATCGGCGAAGCGCGGGGGCCCGGTTGGATCGGAGTTCGAGTAGTCCTTGACGTGGGTGGGGTAGCCAAGCCGGTCAAGCAGTGAGGCCAGGTAGTGATCGGCCGCTGCGAAATATGTCCCTTGGAGGTTCCAGATCGTGATCGGCGTCCCGCGCGTGTGTGAGGCGGCGATCAGCTGCTCGGCCCGGGCGAGGTTGGGCCCGTGCCAGATCCCGGCCGGATTGGGGTCGATCGTGTACGGGCAGTACCGACGGTATCCGGGCAGGCCGACTGGCAGGATCTGGCAGGAGGGCTGGGAGTCCTGGCCGGTGAGCGCGGCGATCCTGGCGCGATCAACCGCGTAGTTAATCGCTCGCCGGACTCGTACGTCGGTGAAGGGCGCCCTCCGGGTGTTGAAGATCAGCGCCACGGTGCTGCTGGTGGGGGTGATGTACAGCTGACTGGCGAACCGGGTTCGCGCCTGGGCCATGCGGTTGGGCGGCACCCCGTCGATCATGTAGTCGGCGGCGCCACGCTCGACGGCCGAGGTCCCGGCTTCCCAGTTGACGTCGCCTCGGAAGACGATCCGGTCGGGGTAGCCGTCGGGACGAGCCGCGTGCGACCACTCGTGAAAGTAGGGATTGCGAACGAGCGTGAGTCCCTCTCGGGAGACGTCGACCCACTCGTACGCACCTGTAGCAGGCATAGGGTGAAGACCGACGCTGTGGTTGGGTATACCGGGCGGCACGGGGTACGCGTCTGGGAGCGTGAGCCGGTCCAGGAACTCGGGGTTCGGCGCGACCAGGTGAAACGTGACGGTGTCGGCGGCGTCGTCGATGACGACGCCCCGCGAGAGATCACAGTGCCTCGGGTGGGCCGCGCATGCGGCCCACCCGATGACGTCGGCGAACGGGCCGCCGTAGTTGGCGTTCCCCCCGAGGATCAGGTCGCGCTCGAGCGCGCGGCGAAAGTCCTCGGGGCGGAGCAGCTCGCCGTTCGAGTAGCGGATCCCACGACGCAGCTGGAACCCGTACACGGTCCCGCCATCGGTCGGAGATGGCAGCGACACCGCGAGGTCGGGCACGAGCTGCACCGAACCACTACCGCCCACCCGCCGGTAGGTGGTCAGCCCGTCATAGCTCAGTGGCAGGATGGAGTACAGGTTCTGCGTGAGAATCGGGTCGACCGTGTCGACGTGACCGGTAGCCAGCACCCTCAGCGTGCCGCCCCGGTGGCTGGTGTCCGCAGGCCCCACGCCCACCCACGCCAAGCCGTGTGCGAGCGCCACACCCTGGGGGCGGTTGCCGACGGTGATCGTTCGCTCCACGACATCAGTGGCAGGATTGATGAGTGAGAGCGTCCCGGCGTACTCACTGGATACCCACACCCCGCCCGCGCCGACCGCGATCCCCCCAGTCCCGTCCCCGACCGCGACCGTCGCGGTGACCGAGTCCGTTTGCGGGTCGATCCGTGAGACGGTCCCGTCGAGACTGTTCGCGACCCAGACCGATCCGAAGCCGGTCGCGATCGCCGTCGGTCCCGTACCGACGTTGATCGACGCCGTGACCTGCTCGCTCTGCGCGTCAACGCGGAACACACGATCACCGGACTGGTCGCTGACCCAGACGGCGCCCGCGCCGGCCGCGACGTCGGTCACGCCCGCGCCAAGCGCGATCGTGTCAACTACGTCACCGCTGACGGCGTCAATCCGGCTGAGGGTGCCGTCACTCGAGTTGGCCACCCACACCGACCCGTCACCCACGGCCACGCCTTGCGGCGCGTTTCCGACGGCAGTCGTCTGTACGACCCGATCGACCGTTGGGTCGACCCGGGAAACCGTCTGGCTGAGGTTATCGGCCACCCACACCCCGCCCACACCGACGGCGATCCCGCTTGGGGTCGAGCCGACGGGAATGGTCTCGACCACGGCGCCCGTGCTCGGATCGATCCGCGAGAGCGTCCCCGCGTTGGCGTTCGCCGCCCATACCGACCCATCGCCACCGGCCAGCGACGAAGGGGAGGTCCCGACCGGCACCACGGCGCGGACCGCGCCACCCGAGGCGCTGATCGCACCCACCGCATCGCCTGGGATCACCGCCGGCGGTGCTTGACCGCCGCTCGAGCCGACCACCGCGGCCACGGCGGCGAGCACCAACACCGCAGTGCCGGCCGCGAGGGCGAACCGGCGCCTTGGAATGCGGGCAGTCGTGGCGAATCGTGTCGGCACGTCCGCGCTCTCAGGCTCACGCGCGACGATCTCGGCGGGCAGGTCGAGCGCCGCGTCGCGGGTCAGGACCGCGACCTCGAGCTGCTGCAGCCCTGGGCCTGGCTCGAGCCCTAGCTCCTCCGACAGCCTGCGCCGGAACCCCTGAAAGACCTCGAGCGCCTCGGCCTGCCTACCGGACCGATACAACGCGAGCATCAGCTGGCCGTGCAGCCGCTCCCGCAGCGGGTGGCGCGCGACCAGATCGCGCAGCTCCCCGACGACCGCTCGCGCGTGGCCAAGCGCCAGATCGGCCTCGACGCGCTCCTCCACAGCCGCCAGATGAAGCTCCTCGATCTGCGCGATCGCATTCTGCGCGAACCGTTCATACGTGAAATCCGCCAGCGGCGGGCCACGCCACAGAGACAGAGCCTCGCGCAACAGACCGGCTGCGTCGTCGGGCCTGCCCGCCGCCAACGCGTCCCGCCCTCGCTCCGCCCCTTCAGCGAACCGCTCAAGGTCGAGCTCACCCGGACCGACCTGAAGGACGTAGCCGTGCGGCTTGGTCAGTAGTACGCCGTCACCTAGCGTGAGCTGAGAATCGTCGGCCGAGGCAGACGATGCGCCATTCGCACCCTTCGCCGCTCGCAGCTTGGAGACGTATGCACGCAATGTCCGCCGAGCACCCGCCGGCGGCGACTCGCCCCACAACTCGTCGATCAGGCGATCAGCGGAGACGACCTCGTTGCGGTGCAGAAGCAGAATCGCCAGCAAAGCTCGTTGCTTCTCGCCGCCCAGTACGAGCGGTCGATTGCCGTCGCGCACCTCGAGGGGGCCGAGGATTCGAAAGTCCATAGCTGCACTGTCCGATGCTAGGTCGCCACCGCCGCTGCGGCGCGCCGGCTGCGCCCCGAATGCGCCTTCGCGAGCAATCGTTGCGCGTTTGCAACCTGGCTGCAACCGCTCGGGAGCAGCGTATCGCCGCATCAAGATGAGCTCTGCGAAACGAGAGGGGTCTTAATGCGAGCGCGGTGCAAAGCTCCCAGCGCCATTAGCCACGGTCGGCGTTGCGATGCTCGCCGTCTCCGCGGGGCTGGCGTCGGCCGGCGGCGTCGAGCGGAGGCGAGGTTCATCTCTAGGAGGCGGACATCGGGCTCGACGGCAACCTCGGGACCGTCATTCTCACCGGAGGCGTTGCCGAATCGCCGAACCGACCACTGGTGCGCCGCGTGGTCAATCCAGCCCACCCCCCCGACCAGTGCCACGCGAGGCGTCCTCTCGACGTGTCCTGCACCACGGAAACGGCCTGCGCCGCAGTCGGGTCTGACATTAACTCCTCAAGCACGGGGGTGACCCTCGCAGAGAGAGTTACTCCCATTAGCAGCAGAACATCTCGCAGACACCCGATTCCTAACCGATTCTGACACCGGCGTCCTGACTGGGGCGAGACCCGGCTCCGCGAGCCGAGCCTCCTCGCCCGGCCGGGCTGGACTGCGGTTCAGCACAACACCCATCCAAGTTCTTGCGCGAAGACAGGAGTCTCAATGCACAAGCGAAACACGAAGTTCGTAGTCCCCTTGGCGTTGGTGAGCGCGGCGCTGCTTGCCGTCTCCACCGGACTCGCATCAGCCTCCGGAACGTCACGCGGAGACTGGGTCCATCTCTACGAAGCGGACACCGCACTCGCGGGCAATCTCGGCACCGTCGTTCTGACCGGAGCGATAACCGATTATGGGACCGACTGTCAGGGCTGCGGAGGGGCAGACGACCTCAACGTCCTCGAGCTATCGAAGGGTTCCTTCGAGATCAACGTGAGCGACCTGGGAAATAAGCTGGCGTTATTGCCGACTGATCCCGTGACCTGCTCGTCGGACGGTTCCGCAACCGCGCCGATCCCGATCGTTCCGAACTCGATGTATGACACGGGGGCGTACGCCGGTATCCACGGCGTGTTCTACACCACGGCCAGCACGGCGGATATTCTGCCTCGAGGGCAGGACGGCGGCTGCAACAACGCGTCGCAGCTCGCTGGCGTCCTGATTGCCAAGGGTTCAGGGCCCATCTTCTACAAGTAACCACCAACCGACCCGGCACGGGCGTGGGCGGGCACGTTGCCGCCCACGCGCGGTTGCCGTGGCACGCTCGCTAGCCTTGCCAGGACGCGGGCGGGGGATCCCGCAGAGGCATCGCCACTGGGAGGCCAGCCGCGCGTTTTGCGTACCAAGATGCCCCGACGAATACGACCGCGCAACCGTCCGCGGCAAAGTCGTGGCCGCATTCCCGCGAGTCGCGTTCCGGGTGCCTCCCTGTCGGAAGGACAAGCGCCACTGGGAGATTGTCGCTGCGGACGTCCTAGAAGACGAAGCACGGCGCTCCCGGTTAGGGCGAGAGCACGCCTCGACGCGAACGCCTCCGCCGCCTGACGGACCTGCGGGATCTCGACCTCCCCTCCGGCGTCTGCCTCCGCACCCGCCGCGCCCTGAACCCGTTGCGCAACCCACTCCCCTCACCGCTCTCCTCGCGCCGATCGTGGGGCCGGCGCTCACAGCGGGCACGACCCAACCACGCGTCGAACTCATCCTCAACCGCCCGCTGAATGATCAAACGCGCCCCCAACCTCGCCAGCTCTGAGAGCGACTCGCGAGCGCTCTCACCCAAGGGATTGCTGATTTGCAACCGGTTTGCAACAGCTCACGCGGACACTCGTCTGGGATGCGTTCGATATCGCCGATCAAACTGGAGCGAGCGAATGTTTGGGCGGTCGCGTTCGCGACGGTGTTCTTGCTGGCTTGGGTTTCTGCCGCCAGCGCGGTTGCGGCGACGCTGAAGGTGAACACGACGGCTGACGAGACGGTCCTGGGCGATCACTTGTGCTCGTTGCGCGAGGCGATCGCGGCGGCCAATTCGCCCGATACCGCGAGCGACTGTGGCACCGCGGGGACCGTGTCGAACACGATCGCGCTGGGCGCCGGCACATACACCTTGTCGATTGCTCCCGCGGGCGCAGACGACAACGCGACCGGGGATCTGAATGTGACGGGCACGACCCCACTCACGATCATCGGCGCCGACGCTAGCGCGTCGGTGATCGACGCCACCGGCCTCGGCGATCGGGTGTTGTCGGTCGCCGCCGGCTCGACGGTCACGCTCGAGCGCGTCACCATTACTGGCGGGCACGCGCCCGACGGTGCCGCCGGCGCCAACGGTACAAACGGCGGGATTTATCACCCGGGAGGGCCCGGCGGGGAGGGCTCCGGCGGTGCCGACGGCGGTGGGATCCTCAACCTGGGGAGCGTGACCCTTACCCAGGTCGCCGTGACGAACAGCCGCGCGGGCGGGGGCGGCCGCGGGGGCGCTGGCGGGAGCGGCCGCGTCTTCGGCGGCGGGGGCGGAAACGGTGGCGCGGGAGGGCTCGGGGGCGGTATCTATACGACGGGCAAGCTGACCCTCAAGGATGTTGCGATAAGCGAGA
This sequence comes from uncultured Solirubrobacterales bacterium, assembly GCA_963810015.1. Taxonomy (GTDB): domain Bacteria; phylum Actinomycetota; class Thermoleophilia; order Solirubrobacterales; family Solirubrobacteraceae; genus Palsa-465. The sequence goes on along the minus strand of CAWEMC010000012.1, from coordinate 29,134 downwards.
ACAGCGCGGGCATGGGCGGCGCGGGCGGTCAGGGCGGAGGCGGCACACTCGGCTTTTACCACCAAATCGTCGACGGCGGCGGGGGCGGGAGCGGTGGCGCGGGTGGGGCCGGTGGCGGCATCGATAACGCCGGGTCCACGGCGACGTTGACGATAGCCGCCTCCACGATCAGCGGCAGCGCAGGCGGGAGGGGCGGGAACGGCGGCAGCGGCGGCGTCGGTGGCGGGGCCGTGGGTAGCCCCGGGTTCGGCGGGGGCGGCGGCGCCGGCGGGAGCGGCGGCGCGGACGGAGGCGGCGTGGCCAACATGATGGGCACGGTCGTGGTGACGCGCTCGACACTCTCCTCCGACGTGGCGGGCGCCGGCGGGAGCGGCGGGGGCGGCGGCTACGGCGAGGGGCTTGGTGGGATGCCGGGTCCGGGCGGGCCGGGCGGCGTGGGTTCCTCGGGTGGCGGGATCTGGAACGATGGCGGTTCGCTAAGCGCCACCAACAGCACGCTATACAGCAACGGTGCCGGCGGCGGTGGGGAGGGCGGCGCGGGCGCAAGCTGCTGCAGCGGCGGGGCGGCCGGCGGGGCAGGCGGGGCAGGCGGGGACGGTGGCGATGGCGGCGCGATGGGGGTCACGGATGGCGCCAACTCGCTGCTGAACGTGACTGTGGACGGCAATCAGGCGGGCTCCGGTGCCGGCGGCGGCTCGACCGGCGGCAGCAGCGGTGTGGACGGCGTGGGCGGCGGCCTCTACGTGCAGTCAATGACGAGCGCCGACGACATGGTCCTGCGCAACACGATCGTGGCCGAGTCCTCGGGGGGGGCCAACTGCACCGGCAGCACCTCCTCCGCGATCAAAGACGCTGGTCACGACCTGAGCTTCCCCGATACCACCTGTCCCGGCATCAACAGCGATCCCAAGCTACTCAGCTTCGGCGACTACGGCGGCCCAACCGACACACTCGGGCTCGCACCCGGCAGCACCGCGATCGACCAGGTGCCAGCAACGGGCGCTGAGTGCCCCGCGATCGACCAGCGCGGCGTCAAGCGCCCGGAGGGCAGCGCGTGCGACATCGGCGCCTTCGAGTTCGCCACACCGCAGATCACCATCACCGCCCCCGCCGACGGCGCCAGCTACACGCTGGGCTCGATCGTGCTCGCCGCTTACGACTGCAGCGAGGGCGGGACCACGGGCCCGATCGCCACCTGCACGGGCACGGTTGCAAACGGCCAGCCGATCGACACCTCCTCGACCCGGACCAAGAGCTTCACCGTCACGGCCGCCGACAAGGCCGGCAACCAGACCACCAAGACCGTCACATACACGGTCACGGCCTAGCAACACGATCTGCTGCGCTCAGATCGAGCGATCACACGGACCTCGGACGGGGACGCGGAGCCCCACGTTTTCACAACCGGCTTGCGCAATCGCCCGAGAGGAGTCGTCCGGATCGACGCCTACGGAGCGCCAGCGATGGTCAAGACCCGCCGCTGTCCGGCGATCGCGACACACTTCCGCATCGTCGCCCACCGGGGTGTGATGGCTCGACTGCTCATGGGTCATCCTAGGTGGTGCCTCGACCGCCGCCGGGAGAGGGCCAAGACTGCTTGCCCGGTGCAGGGCCTAGAGCAGACCAGCCCGTCCCGGCGGTCGGTGAGGTGCCGCAAGCGGCAACAGGACGTAGCCCCGGTTGAGGGCCTTATCCATGAGCGCCCGCAACGGTACCTCCTGGTCGGGGCGCTGTGAAGTCCTGACCGATAAGGAGTTACCGATGGGAAGTTACGCCGGGGTTGACTGGGCGGCGGACAAGCACGACGTGCGGGTGGCCGACGAGACGGGCCAAGAGTTGCTGGCGGCCACGTTCGCGCATGACGAGGCTGGGTTGCGGTCGTTGTGCCGCCAGCTGGTGCGGTTGAAGGTGGAGCTGGTCGCGATCGAGCGGCCGGATGGGCTGTTGGTGGAGCGGCTGTTGGACGCGGGGCTGCGGGTGCTGGCGCTGCACCCCAACCAGGTCGCGGCGACGCGGGCGCGGTTTCGCGTGTCGGGCGGTAAGTCCGACCGGTTCGACGCGTTCGTGTTGTCCGAGCTGGCGCGCACCGACAGCCATCGCTTCCGGGTGCTTGAGCCCGACGCCGATGAGACCAAGGCACTCCGAGCGCTGACCCGCGCGCGCGAGGACCTGGTGAGGACCAAGGTGGCAACGGGCAACCAGCTGCGCTCAGAGCTCGAGCGCTTCTGGCCCGGCCCGATTGGCCTGTTCTGCGATCTGGACAGCCCGATCTCGCTCGCGTTCCTGGAGAGCTACCCGAGCCCGGCCGACGCGCGGTCGCTGGGCGAGAAGCGCCTTGCGGCGTTCCTTGCCCGCCAGCGTTACAGCGGGCGTCAGCAGCCCGCGCAGCTGTTGGCCAAGCTCCGGCGCGCGCCGCAGGGCAGGGTCGGCGAGATAGAGCTTGGAGCCCGCCGGCAGCTGGTGCTTTGTCTGGTTCAGACGCTCAAGATGCTCGGGGCGCAGATCGACACGCTCGAGCGGCAGATCGCGACCTCGATCCGTACCCATCCCGACGGCGAGATCTTCACCTCGCTGTTCAAGGACCCGGGCAGTTTCATCACCGCCGCCGAGATGCTGGCCGAGATGGGCGACTGCCGCACGCGCTACCCCGCCCGCGACGCGCTCGCCGGCGACGCCGGCCAGGCCGCGGTCGCGATCGAATCCGGCAAACGCAAGGCAGCCTGCTTCCGCTGGGGGTGCAACAAACGCCTGCGCTCCTCGTTTTGCAGGCTGGCCGACAGCACCCGCCACTGGCACCCGTGGGCGCAAGACCTCTACGCCCAAGCCCGCGCCCGCGGCCACGACCACCCCCGCGCGCTACGCACCCTCGGCCGCGCCTGGTGTCGCATCGTGTGGCGCTGCTGGCAAGACGGTGTCCCGTATGACCCCGCCCGCCACCGCGCCCTGCAACGCCATGTCACTGTCACCATCCCCACGCCGTCGGGCCCCATGCCCGACACAGCCGCCACCCAGCGGATGCTCGGCGAAGTCGTCACCCAAAGGGCGGCCCGCAGGGCCGAGCGCGCAGCGCTTGATGACAAGCCGACATCCGCTATCGCACACGAAGGTTGACACAGGACGTCTGCTTTGGGAGTTCGTCGGCCCAAGGCAGAACTGTCCGACCGGAGTTCGCGGTACGGCGACACAGCTCAGGCTTCGTGAGGGAGCGGCAGTTTGTATTTGCTCGGCGCGGCGCTCGTTCTCGGCCATCGCGGCGTCGTCGCTGGCCTCGATCCGGACGCGTCCTCTTGGGCGATTCTGCGAGTCGGGGGGCGAAGCCGGCGACCGGCAGCTGGCGGCTGCTTTCACCGCCAGTGCGCGCAGCCCGTCCCGTCCGAGCTAGCGAATCAGGCCGGCCTGCACTCCGCTCACGTCGGGCCGGCCAGCGGGTCCCAGATGGGCTCGGGACGGGACGAGCAGGTGTCGGCCTCTCCGAGCGTCAGACAAACCGTAGTGGGACGATCACGGTATTGCGGCGTGGGTGGACCGGACGATTCCGCTCGCCAAGAAGGTGGCGCGGTTGACGAGGCCTTTGCGCCAGCCGGCCAGGTAGGGGCTGCGATGCAGCAATGTGCGGCTGGTTTGCAGCAGCTGGCCAGTGGCTGGGTCGATGATCAGCACGAGTTGGACCGCACCGAGGTTGGCAGCGACAGCCATCCCGGTTCGACCAGCGGCGTCTGATCGGGGCCCGAGGAGGTGGATGCCGGGAGTCAGCGCAAGTGCTCGATAGACGGCTGCGCGAACTTGGGGTGGCGTTGGGGACTCTGCGACACCACGTAGCACACCGAATCGCAGAACCGTTTGTAGTTGACTCGGAGAAAGCCCCTGGGTACCAGGGCTGGATGTCGCGAATTCTCGCGCCGCCAGTCGATCGATCGTTCTCGTCAGGCTTCGCGGATCGGCGGGAAGCGATCGGAGCTGGGCGTAGGAGAGCCGCAGATGCGGGTCGGCGGTCGCCAACGTGAATGGCCGCGTATGGGCTCGCGCGACCATGTCGTAGGAGTGGGTGAGTGATCTTTGTCCGAACGAAGGGCGGCCGATCACCCTCGTGACATGCACCCGCTCACGTCCTGAACCGTTGCTGGCGACCCAGTCCTCGTACACGCTGCGAACGATGAGCGGCCGCGTCCCGGGCCACTCGTACCTGAACCAGACCGCCTCTCGGACGTAGAAGTACTGACCACGGGCGAGGCTCAGCGAGCTCCCACTCTTTTCGAGCGCTCGGGCCGAGGCATTGAGTACGGCTGCGGCGGAGGCGCGAGACGGCGCGGCGGCTCCTCCCCCGCCCAGACCGATCACAAGCACCACGCCGAGCGTGGCAACGCCCAACGCGAGCGCGGGAGCGAGCCGGCGGCGGAGCCGCCGCTGCTGCGGGGCGACGGTTCGCGCGGGAAGCTGGGCGGCCGGATGCGAGAGCAGCGCGGCGCGCAACTCGGCCTTAAAGCGCGGTGGCGTCGCCACGCGGGGTTCCATCATGGTTCTCCTTGACTCGTCAAAATGGCTGACCGATTGGCAATCCCGGGCTCACCGTCCTGCCCAGCTGCTGCTTTGAGCTTCTTTCGAGCCCGCGCCAGCCGCATCCGACCCGCAACCGGCGTCAGTCCGAGCGAGCGAGCAGCCTGCGCAACGCTCAGCTCGTCGTAGGCGACCAGCAGAAACACCTCCCGCTCCGAGGGCGTGAGCCGAGACGCGAGCGCATGCTCGATCGCAGGCGCGGCGCGCGCCGCGTCAAGCATCGAATCGACCCGGTCCTGCTCGTCCTCCGAGAAGCGCGGCAGCACGGCCAGCTTCTCGGCAACCTCACGCTGCCGATGCCCTCGGCGGCGCTGGTCGGCAAGGCAGCGACCCGCGATCCCGAGCAACCAGGGGCGCGCGTCATCGCGTCGGCCGTCGTAGCTCGCAGCTGCCGAAAACAGCTCCAAGAAGACCGTCGAGACCAGATCGGCGACATCGTCGGCATTGCGGCACCGTCGGACCGCGAATCGGAACACGGCATCGACGTGGCGCGAATAGAACGCGTCAAGCACATCCGCGGCCGGGACGCGAGCCAGCAACTCCGCGTCAGTGAGACGATTCGCCATCAGTTGGTATTCCGCCGCACCGCCAAAACCGTAACGACGGAGTTCTCGCTGGTCCGCTCGGCACGGACTGAGAAGCAGCGGCAGGCTCGTCCTAGCTCGAAGGCGGCAGCGTTCGACCGTCTGGCCCATTCGCATCCACCCCCGCAATCACCGACGCAGGTCTCGCGTTGCGAGCGGCAACCGACCCGAATCTCGCCAACGGGAGGACGGGCCTGTTCGCCGGCTGCGCGCCGGCGGGTTGCAAGCGGTCGTCTGGATCTCGACGCCATTCGCTCGCTGCTCGCTTCGAGTTCGTCCGCAGAGGAGGCGTCCGGATGGGCGCCCGCGACGAGGCTACGAGGGCCGAGACGCACAGGTGTCTGGCGACGTCGACCACTTCTCGTTTGTCGCCCCAGCGGCCACGAGGCCGCCGCCGCTGCTCCGGTCGGCCACGGCCTCCGAGCATCAGCCGACCGGCGCCCGGGCCTGCCGCTGACGTGGCCGCCTGTTCGTGAGAGCGGGGGAGCAAGGTCATTTCGTGAGGCCGAGGCTGCAGAAAGCTCGGCCGTAGATGCCGCGTAGAGCGTCTTCCTTGCGGCCGTTGTAGTCCATCGTGTGCCCGTGGACCGCACATGTGTCGTCGGCGGCCGCGACCTTGGCCGTCTGATAGAGCGCGCGGTCTTCAGGGTGGTTGCGCAGCCAATCTCGGAAGATGCAGTGGCGTTCAGCTTCGGGACTGTCTGGCGAGAAGACGTGCAGATTGCTGGTCGGATTGTCGTGCCGTAGGCACCGGTGCTCATACCACCACGGCTCGCGGATGACGAGGACAAATCCGTGCTGCTCAAGCGCGGGGACATACGCCTGCTCATTGCCGGAGTCCTCGACGATGAGATCGATGTCGATCACAGGTTTGGCCGCCAGGCAGGGCACCGAGGTTGATCCGACGTGCTCGATCCTGAGAGCATCGTCACCGAGCGCCGCGACGATCCGTTCAGCCAGCCTCGCATACGCGCGTGGCCACGACGGGTCCGCCGGGACAATGCGCACGTCGCGGTCTGGCTGCTGCCCGTCGACCCATGGGCTCTCGCCTGGGGGCGGCGGAGCATCATCGAACGTCACGATCTGCTCGGCGGTGAGCACGCCGTCACTCTCGCATACGAACCGAGGGAGCTTGAGACCGCCACAAAACGATGTGCGCATAGGCCTTCTGCTTTGTCGCCGTCGCGGTCGTGAGCCAGGTGCTGCTGCTTGGCTCGCTCGTCAAGCGGAAGAGAAACCGCACGGCGCCGGTCGGCTCGACGGTGAGCCTTGGTGCAACGCGGAGCCCGTGGCGGCTACAGCGTCTTGAAGTACCGCATCACCGGCAGAGCTTTGAAGCCGGCGCTTTCGTACGTCGCGCGGGCCGCGGCATGACCGACATCGCCGCCTGTCTCGACCATCACGGTGATTGCCCCCTGGTCGCGAAGCCAAGCGGTCGCTGCCTCGGTGAGCGCACTCGCCAGACCTTGGCGCTGGTGGCTGGGATCGACAGCGACCATGACGATCTCGCCCATCTCCGCCGCGGGGGCCACCAACGCCGTCGCGAACCCCTGCGGGGCGTCGGCGACCTCGGCGACCCACGTGCGCGCATCCGTGGCTTCGATCGCGTTCCTCACCTCAGCTGCCTGTCCCACCGGTTCTGTCCCCTAAGGAGCAGCGCCATCGCAGTCAGAACGTTGTCGCGGCGTGGTGCCTTTGCGAATCCGAGTGGGCGAGCAGGGCCTCGCCGTCGTGTTGCTGGTGGTGAGCGACGCGCCGAAATCGGTCGGCGCCGCGGATGCAGCTGGCGGGCCTGGTCGGGGGTGGTCGGGTTCTCGGGGGTCGTGTTCGGCGGGGTGGACCGGTTGCGGCGTGCTGCTGGGGGTGGATCGGGCGGGTTGGGCGGCGCTGGTGGCGGTCGGGGATCGTAGGTTGGTCGAGCTGTCCGGCGGCGGTGCTTGGGGGTTCCGTGTCGGGTGTTGGTTGCGCCGCCGGGGTGGGGATGAGATGATTGTGGCGATGTGTGGGCGTGGTGTGGATGGTGTGCGCGCGGGTGGCGGCGGGGTGGTTGCCGAGCGGGGGTGCCAGCGGCGGCGGGTTGGGGGAGGGCTGTGGTGATTGGGAGGCCGCGGGGGCGCGTGGTGGCGCTCGCGGTGGCGCTCGCGATGGTGGTGGGGGGGTGCTTGGCGGCGCAGGCTGACGCGTTCGTCTACTGGACCAACGCCTCCGGCGGCACGGTCGGGCGGGCGAACCGGGACGGCTCGGGCGCCGACCAGATGTTGATCACAGGCGCGAGCGCCCCGGAGGAGATGGCGGTCGACGGCCAGCACGTGTACTGGGCCAACGGCGGCAGCGGCACGGTCGGGCGGGCGAACCTGGACGGCTCGGGCGTCGATGAGAGCTTCATCACCGGCGTGAGCAGCCCGTTCGGGGTGGCGGTCGACGGCCAGCACGTTTACTGGACCAACGGCGGCAGCGGCACGATCGGGCGGGCGAACCTGGACGGCTCGGGCGTCGATCAGAGCTTCATCACCGGCGCGAGCAGCCCGGAGGGGGTGGCGGTCGACGGCCAGCACGTCTACTGGACCAACCTCTTCACCGGCGCGATCGGGCGAGCGAACCTGGACGGCTCGGGCGTCGATCAGAGCTTCATCACCGGCGCGAGCTTCCCGGAGGGGGTTGCGGTCGACGGCCAGCACGTCTACTGGACCAACACCGGACCCTTCACGATCGGGCGGGCGAACCTGGACGGCTCGGGCGTCGATCAGAGCTTCATCACCGGCGCGAACGTCCCGACGGGGGTGGCGGTCGACGGCCAGCACGTCTACTGGACCAACCAGCTCGGCGACACGGTCGGGCGGGCGAACCTGGACGGCTCGGGCGTCGATCAGAGCTTCATCACCGGCGCCAACCTCCCGGTCGGGGTGGCGGTCGATGCGTTGCCGCTGGCGCCGTCGGCGCAGATCGGCGCGCCGGCGTCGGGGGGGATGTACGCGGTCGGGGAGCGTGTGGCGACGAGCTTTAGCTGCGCGGAGGGGATGGGCGGTCCGGGGCTGGCGTCGTGTACCGATAGCAATGGCTCGAGCGCCCCGGCGGGGGCGCTCGACACGGCGACGGCCGGCTCGCATAGCTACACGGTGACGGCGATCAGCAAGGACGGTCAGCGCGCGACGGCGGGCATCTCCTACACGGTCGCGGCGCCACCGTCGGTGCAGATCAGCGTGCCGGTCAACGGGGCGAGCTACGCGCTGGGGCGGGCTGTGTTCTCGAACTTCACTTGTAGCGAGGGGGCGAGCGGTCCGGGGCTGGCCTCGTGTGTTGATCAGGACGGTCACCCCTCCGGGAGCGCCGTGAACACCGCGACCCCGGGCCGGCATACCTTCACCGTGACGGCGATCAGCACGGACGGTCAGAGCGCGACGGCGAGCATCTCCTACACGGTCGCGGCGCCCCCGAGCGTGCAGATCGCCAGCCCCGCGGCGGGGGCGTCGTATCGCCGCGGGCAGGTGGTGGATGCGAGCTTCGGCTGCCGGGAGGGGGCGGGCGGCCCGGGCCTGGCCTCGTGTCTTGATCAGAGCGGCCGCGCCTCGGGCACCCGGATCGACACCGCGACGATCGGGGCGCACACGTTCACAGTGACGGCCAGATCGAGGGACGGGCTGAGCGCCTCACGGACGGTCAGCTACACGGTACGCTCCCCGGCGCGGGTGCGGATCGGCACCCTGCGCGCCGCGCCGCTCAGACCGGGCTGCGCGGTCGAGCTCGGACGCGACGAGCGTGAAATCACCGCAGTCAGCGCCGATGCCACCTGCCGGCAGCTGCGGATCACGCTCGCGGGGACGATCCAGACGGGCGAGAAGCGCGCCGCCTCCGCCGACGGGACGATCACCGTCTCCTACCAGGTCACGCTGCCGCGCGGGCGCGCCACGGGCCGCGCCCGCGCAAGGGTCGCCCGCGGCCGCTGGCGGATCTCGCTCATCCTGCCCGGGGTCAACCTCGACCCGATCCCGCCGAGCTACTTGATCACCGTCCGCTTCAGCGGCGACGATAACTTCGACCAGGCCGGCATCAGCCGCCGCGTCCGGCTGGAGAGCGAACGCGCCGGGCGTTAGCCCTAGTCGGCCGCCACCCAGATCACGGCCAGTCCCAGAACCTCGGAGCGGCACCCGCGCGCTCCTGCTTCGTCCTCCACGGAGAAGTCTCGCGCAGACTGCCCCTCTCCGCGCGGAGCGGCAGCCCGGTTCCGGTGGCTGCTTCAGGCGTAATCCGGCGCGCGCTCGCGGCGACCCCACGCTTCTGTAATCGGCGCCGGCAGTCGTCAGAGCTGACGATCGCTTCCATCGCGACACCTCCTTCTGCCCGGCGATCGCATCGGCGACTGAGACGCAGAAAGCCCGGCGTTAGCGGGGCTTTCTGGAAATCGGGGCGCCCGGATTTGAACCGGGGACCTCACCGACCCGAACGGTGCGCGCTACCAGGCTGCGCCACGCCCCGATCGGCCCAGTATCGCACGATCGTGCCCTTCGACCGAACGAGGATCAGGGGTTCAGCAGCTTGGTGGGGTTCGGGACGGAGACCTTCGGCACGGTCACCGACCCCACCCCGGGCACGCTGACCTTCTGGGGCAGTTGCGAGACGGGCGGCGTACTCGTCAGCTTCCTGACGACGCCCGACACGGGCTGGCTGACCTTCTTCAGTACGCCCGACACGGGCTGACTGACCTTCTTCAGCACGCCGGACACGGGCTGGCTGACCTTCTTGACGACGCCGGAGAGGGGCTTTGTGACCTTTTTGAGCACAGAACCAGCCGGGTTTGAGCTCGTGCGAGGAACGGAGATGCCGAGCACGCTGTGCTTGGCCGGGGCAGGCCCGTGCGACGTCGATCCCGTGGACGCGCCGCCGGCGGCGGGCGTCGCGCTCGCGCCGGCGGTGCCGGCGGCGCCCCGGCCCGACCCGGTTTGCGATGCACCGGCCGTGTGCGCGTGCGATCGCGGTGGAGCCCCGGCGTTACTCTGGGTGGCGGCGCGCGCCCTCGAGGACGAGCTGTGCCTCGGCGCCGGCGCGGAAGTGGGGGCGCGCGACCTGACCGCCGGCGCCACTCGCGGCGGGGCCGGTGCGTGGTGGGCGACGGCCACGACGACGCCGGCGAGACCCGCGAGCGCCGCCACCGCGGCCGCGGCAGCGGCCGCCACACGACCGATCACGGACGAGGGGTCGACGAGGTCCCCGAACCGCGCGAGGCTCTGAAGCGGCTGGAGCAGCGTCGCCGAGTACCCCCGAGCGCGTCCCGCGATGTTGCGGTGGCCGACACCCCGCCGCCACCGCAACCACGGGATCGGAAGCAGCGCCGCGATCTTGCCGGCAAGCCCGGGCGCATGGAACAGAGAATCGTCGACGCCGGCGAGGCGGGCCTCGCGTCGGCACGGCTGGCAGTGAGAGAGGTGGCGGGCGAGCCGCCGGCGCTCGCGCAGGCCCAGCTTGAGCAGCGACTTCGGCTCCCCGGTCGCGATCAGCGTCTGCACGTGCTCGCAACGCCGCCCGCTGACGAGCTCGTCGTACTCCTTGCTGAGCCGGCGCCGGGCCCGGAACAGGGTGCTCTCGACGACCGGGCGCGACATGCCGAGTCGGTCGCCGATCTGGCTGTAGGAGAGCCCCTCGAACTCGCGCATGACGATGATTCTGTGGTGACTCTCGGAGAGAGAGTGGAAGGCGCCGCGAAGATCGTCGAGGACCTGTTTGCGCTCGACGGCGGCGTCCGGAGCCTGGCCCCCGGAGAGCATCCGGCGCTGGTCGCCGGAGTCGTCGTCTTCGGGTTCGAGCGGCACCTCACGGGCACGCCGGACGCGGCGGTACTCGTCGATGCAGGCGTTTTTCGCGATCTCATAGATCCAGGCCTTGAAAGCGATCGGCCGCTCGGTCTCGCGCAGCCGACGCAGCGCCGAGATGAAGACCTCCTGGGCGATGTCCTCCGCGCGCGCGTGGTCGCTGACGATGCCCTGGATGTACGCGCCGATCCGGCTCCGATAGCGCGAGTAGAGCTCCTCGAACGCCCGGTCGCTGCCTCCACGCACGGCAGCCACCAGCTCGGTGTCTGTGCACGTCGCGGTGAGCTGGCGTGTGCTCAGAGCGGACATGACCAACGACCATCCATCAACATGCGGGAGCTCCCTACCGGTTCCTTTACTGAACTGTAGCGTTCATTCGACGGACGTTTAGCAGCGTATTTCCCATTTTGCGCTCGCACTAAGCGCGAATTCGCTTGAGGCCATCCGGTCCAGACGGCATACTTGTGAACCATGTAGCGAACGGCAAAGGAGGGACAGGACCGATGGCAAATCACCTGACGCCCAGCGAGCTCGCCCGGGAGTGCGACTTGGAGCGTCGAGACGTAATCGTCAAGTGCCTCGAACTGGGCGTCCCGATCTTCAACGGAAAGATCGACAAGACCCTCTTTTTCTCGAGCCTCCGCGAGTACACGGGCTCGATCCAGCAGCCTCAGGCCGCTAGCGCGTAAGAGGGCAGTTTCTCAAAGGCCCGGCTGCGCCGGGCTTGTTTGGTCTCCGGCGGGCGGGCGGCCCCGCCGACCGGTCGGGCTTTGGTGCCCTAGCCCTGTGCGGACTGCCGCAGCAGGGTCGAGGTTGTCTGCTCGAGAATCTTGCGCCAGGCCCTCGTCTTCTCGCGCTCGGCCTCGAAGTGCTTGACCACTTTCCGGACGCGGGTCGCCGAGATCTCGATCCCATGGCGGGCGCAGATCCGCTTGAAACGGGGATAGTCCTGGGCCAGCTTGAGCGTCACCGACTGGAAGCCGTGCCTGGCGATGGCGACGCGTGAGCTGTAGTTCATGACGCTGGTCTGGAACATCAGCTCGTCGTCGGGCTCGGGTTCGATCAGGATGATGTCGACGCCGGGGTAGCGGTCCTCCCACCGCCGCGCGACCTCGTGCAGGCGCTGGTAGGCCAGGAGCTTGAAGGCCTGGTAGCCGATCTGGGGGAAGCCCATGTCGGACACGCGCCGGGCGCGCGAGCCCGTGACCGACGGGAGGTTCTTGTCGAAGTCGTTGACGTAGGGCACGAGCGGGTTGACCACGACGATGAACTTCGCCCCTGCCTCGACCGCGATGTCAAGGTTCGTCGTCGAGAGGATCCCCCCGTCGATCAGCTCGCGATCCCTGACTTTGACCGGTTTGTAGATCATCGGCAGCGCCGTCGAGGCGCTTACCGCGGTGGAGATCGGCACATCGTCCCAACCCTCGGCGCCGAACACGATCCGCTCGCACGTGTCGAGGTCGGTGGCGGACAGGTAGAGCTCGTTGCGGAGCAGACGGAAGTCGTCGGTCCGGTCCGGATCGGACAGGATCGTCCGCACGTACCGCTCGATCCCCTCGCTGGAGTACAGCCCCGAGGGCAGCGCCTCCGCCAGTCCAACGGCGAGGTCGACCGCGGAGATCTGGCCCAGGTCGCGGATCAGGATCCGCAGAAGCCGCGCGACCCGCACCGGGAGGCGAAGTCCCCTCGTGAGGAACTCCGAGTAATTCGGCCTGAGCAGCGAGCCGACGCGCGCGTCGGGGAACGGCGTCGACCCCTGCTGGACGATCGCCCGCATCATCTCCTCGGGCGTCGCGCCATTGGCGACCGCCGCGGCCACGAATGCCCCGGCGCTGGTGCCGACGTACACGTCGAACTCGTTGACGGTCCGATTCACCGACAGGAGATCGAGCGCTCGCAGGGCTCCGATCTCGTAGACGCCGCCGGTGAACCCGCCACCGCCGAGCACGAGCGCCGATCGCGAGCGGCTTCGCGCCGCCGACCGGCGCGATCCGGCGCCCGCACGCTCCGTCGCAGCGGTGTCAAGCTTGACGACCTTCCCCATCGGCCGCCGATTCTACGGCTGCATGGCGCCGGGGACCGAAACCTTCCCCGCTGTGAGCGGTTAGATACCCCTAGATGCGAGGCTTCGTGGCGGCTCTAGCCGCAACAGGAGCACTGTTCGGAGCCGTGGCGGCGGCGAGCGCACAGTCCACCGCCACCGCTCAGCGCTCGCTCGGCAGAGCCATGCGAGCCGGCCTGAGAGCGGCCGGCGGCCGCGATGGCGTGGAGGTCGTCGATATGACCACCGGACAGACGCTGTTCTCCTCGGCGCCTAGCGTTCCCCGCCTGCCGGCCTCGGTCGAGAAGGTCTACACGACGTCCACGGCGCTGTTGCGCTTCGGGCCCGACACGCGCTTGAGCACGCGCGTCTTCGGCGTCGGTACGTTCGACCTCGGCGGCGGGTTCCACGGCACGCTCTACCTGAAGGGCGGCGGCGATCCCACGTTCGGGTCAAAGGGCTTCGACCGCTCCGCCTACGGGACGGGGGCGACGATGCAGCAGCTCGTCGGCAACCTGATCCGGGCGACGGGCATCACGTCGATCTCCGGCCGGATCGTCGGCGACGAGTCGTATTTCGACTCGCTGCGCGGGACGCCTCCGTACGGCGACCACGCGTCGAGCTGGATCGAGGGAGAGCTCAGTGCTCTCGTCTACAACCGCGCCCTCGCCAACCCGCAGGGCAGCGCGTTCCAGCGCCGGCCGGCGCTGTTCGCCACCCAACAGTTCGCCAGCGCGCTGAAGGCGGCAGGCGTGCACGTCCCCAGCAACACCCACGTGTACACGGGCGTGACGCCGGCATCCGCGAAGCAGCTCGCGGTCGTCCACTCGCCCCGGATGTCCTGGCTGATCAGGCTCACGAACACGCCATCGGACAACTTCTTTGCCGAGATGCTGCTCAAGGGGCTCGGCGCCAGCTTCGGCGGCGCCGGCACGACCGCGGCCGGCGCCACGGTGGTCAGCTCCGAGATGGCCACGTTCGGGGTCCACCCCCAGCTGAACGACGGATCCGGCCTCTCGCGCTCAGACTTCACCACGCCCCGACAGGTGGTCACCGTGCTGGAGCGGATGGCCGGAAACCCAAACTTCACCGACTCGCTCGCCATCGGCGGCGAGACCGGCACGCTCCAGGACGAGATGCGGGGAACCGCGGCCCAGGGCAAGTGCATCGGCAAGACGGGGACGCTGCACGACGTCGCGAACCTCGTCGGCTACTGCACGGCGCGCGACGGCCACAAGCTCGTGTTCGCGTTCCTGATGAACAACCAGGCGAATCCCGACTACGGGCACGAGGTCGAGGCCAACATGGCGGTGGCGCTGGCCAAGTACGACGGCTGACCTCGGTTGGCCGATCGTGCGGCCGGGGTCGCCGGCGTTTGTCCGGACAGGGGCTGCGGACTCTAGGCCCGCGGGCTTTAATCACGCGTGGCTGTTGCGGGCGGTCGGCTCAGTAAACGGCAGCAGGGAGAGGGGGGTTCGGTGAGGGTGGTTGCGGGTCCGCCGGGGGGCGTCGTCGACCTGCTCCCGCGCCCAACCCGCCACTTTGTGCCGAGAGTGTCACGGAAAACCTGCACGACACGACAACACCGGCGCCAGGTCCGAGCCCTGTCGTACTACACATGCTCTTCATGCATAGCCCGACAGGCCTCGCCATTCCGGCCGGGATTGTCGTGCTATGCAGGTTTTTGGGCGGGTGCGATGGCGCCCGCCCCCTCCCCTCCCCTTCCCCACCCCCCAGGCGCCTAGCCCAGCAGCTCGCGAAGGCCATCCTCGTCGAGCACGGCAACGCCGAGACGTTCCGCGTTGGCGAGCTTCGATCCGGGACTCTCGCCGGCGAGCAGGTAGGCGGTCTTGCGCGACACCGAGCCCGTGACCTTCCCGCCGGCGGCGACGATCATCTCGGTCGCCTCCTCGCGGGTAAGCGTCGGCAGGGTCCCGGTCAGGACGAGGGATTGGCCGGCGAGCGCTCCCTCACCCGGCGGGGGACCCTCCTCCTCGAACTGGACACCCTGCCCCTTCAGGTCTTCGATCAGCTCGCGCATCAGCGGATCGGCGAGCTGCTCGTGGATCGAGTGCGCCATCTTCGGTCCGACTCCCTGAGTCTGCTCGATCTCCTCGGGGCCGGCGGCGAGCAGGGCGTCGATCGTCCGGAACTGCTGAGCGAGGTTGCGACCGGTGACGTAGCCGACCTCCTCGATCCCGATCGCGAACAGCACCCGACCGAACGGCTGCTGCTTGGAGGCCTCGATCGCGCGCACGAGCTTGTCCGCGGAGACCTGCCCGAATCCGCTCTGCTCGGCGACCTGATCGGCGGTGATCCGGTAGAAGTCGGCGGCGGTCTTGACCCACCCGAGGTCCATGAAGAGGGTCACCTGCTTCTCGCCGAGACCGTCGATGTCCATCGCGCCGACAAAGTGCGTGAGGAGCTGCAACCGCCGCCCCGGGCAGGCGAGATTCGGGCAGCGCGTGAACACCGAACCCTCGGGCTTGAGCGTCGGCGTGTCGCACACCGGGCACCTGTCGGGCGGGTGGGGCGGCGGGGGCCGGTCATCGCGCTCGGCCACGTGGGGCGCCGGCGAGAGCACCTGCGGGATCACGTCGCCGGCCCGCAGGACGATCACCTCCTCGCCGATGCGGATGTCCTTCCGCGCCAAGTCCTCTTCGTTGTGGAGGGTGGCCTGCTTGATCGTCACGCCGCCGACGTGGACGGGCTCGAGCATCGCGAACGGATGCAGATCGCCGAACTTGCCGGGATTCCAGCCGATGTCGTTGAGCCTGGTGATCGCGGTCGTCGGCGGAAACTTCCAGGCGATCGCCCACCGGGGCTCCCGTCCGACCACTCCGAGCCGGCGCTGCATCTCAACCTCGTTGAGCTTGACCACCGCGCCGTCGATCTCGAACTCGAGCGACCCGCGCCGCTCCTCCCACGCGCGGCACTGGGCCACCACCTCGTCCTCGGAGGTCAACCGCACGACATCTGGGTGCACCGGGAAGCGGCGCTCTTTGAGCCACTGCAGCGCGTCCCAGTGGGTCGCGAAGCTGAGGCCCTCTGTGGCGCCGATCGCGTACGCCCAGAATGACAGCGGGCGGTCGGCCGCCAGCTTCGGATCGAGCTGGCGGATCGTCCCCGCCGCCGAATTTCGCGGATTCATGAAGGTCGACAACCCCGCCTCCGCGCGACGTTCGTTGAGCTTCGCGAAGTCCGGAAGCGACATGTACACCTCGCCCCGGACCTCGATGAGGGCCGGGGGATGGGAACCGTCGAGCCTCATCGGGATCGATGGGATCGTCCGGAGGTTGTGGGTGACGTCCTCCCCGATCTCCCCGTTGCCGCGCGTCGCCCCCCTCTCAAATTCGCCGTTCCGGTACAGCAGCGAGATCGCGAGGCCGTCGATCTTCGGCTCGACCACGTACTCGAATGCCGGGTCCTCGATCCCCTCACGGGCGAGGTGGTTGCGCATCCGCGCGATCCATGCCCGCAGCTCCTCGGCGCGGCGGGCGTTTGCCAGCGACAGCATCGCCTGGGGGTGGCGCACCTTCTCGAGCTCGGATACGGGCTCGCCGCCGGTCCTCTGCGTGGGCGAGTCGGGCGTGACCAGGTCGGGGTGCTCGGCCTCGATCGCCCGCAGCTCATCGAGGAGAACGTCGTACTGATCGTCGCCGATCTCGGGGTCGTCGAGGACGTAGTAGCGGTGGCCGTGGTAGTCGAGCTGCTTTCGCAGCTCGACCGCGCGCTCGGTGGGGTTCAACCCTCGACCTCGGTGGCCGCCGGCGCGATCAGCCTGGCCAGGTCGTAGCGCTGTAGCGCCGACATACCGTCTCGATCGGTGAGGTCGAAGTGGATCGGGGTGACCGCGATCTTGCCCTGCGCGACGGCCGCCAGATCGGTCCCGGTCTCGTCGCGCTCGAAACTGGCGTCGCCGTAGATCCGGTACAGCCGCCGGCCGCCCGTTGCCTCGTCGACCAGCGCCAGCTCGTCGCGGTAGACGCGCTTGCCGAGCCGCGCGACCTCGACGCCAGCGGGCTCGCCGCCCGGCACGTTGATGTTGAGCAGAGTCCCGTCGGGGAGCGGAACGTCCTCGAGCTCGGCGACGAGGCGGGCGGTGAACGCTGCCGCGACCGCGAACTCAAACCCCGCGCCGGCGCGGAAATCGAGCTCCATCGAGGTCGACTGCTGCGAGACCGCGATCCCGGGCAGGCCGAGCACGATCGCCTCTAGCGCGGCCGCCACGGTGCCCGAGTACGTGATGTCGTCGCCGAGATTCGAGCCGTGGTTGATGCCGGACACGACGAGCTCCGCCTCGAACCCCTCGATCAGACCGAGCCGCGCCAACCGCACGCAGTCCACCGGCGTCCCGTCTGTCGCGTATCCAACCGTCCCGTCGCCGAAGTCGACCTCCTGCACCCACAGGGGCCGCCGGGTCGTGATCGACCGCGCCATCGCGGAGCGATTGCCGTCGGGCGCGATCACCGCCAGCTCGATGCCCGGGAGCGACAGCAGGGCCCGGCGAAGCGCCTGGAGTCCGGCGGCCTCGATCCCATCGTCATTCGTGAGCAGGACACGCATCCACCCTGATGCTAGTGATGGTCCGGACGCTGACGCCGGCTGGGCAGAGGTACGGCAAACCGCAACTCTCCCGCGCCGGCGGCGTTCCAGGTCACGATGCGCCGCCGCCTCCTCGTGGCACTCCTCGCGACCCTCGTGCCGCTCGCCGTCGCCTTCCAGGCAACCCCAGCCTCCGCCACCTACAAAGGGAAGAATGGCGAGCTCGCCTGGGAGTCGTTCGCGGGTACGGACAACGGCGGGGGCCCGCCAGGACCGCAGGAGACGGACACCATCGAGACCCGCGCGCGAACGCTCGCCGTGTGCAACGGCACGAGCACGCCGCTTCCGTGTGAGTTCGGCGCGCCGAGCTACTCACCGGACGGCCAGACAGTCGTGTTCAGCCGGCGGGTCCCGACCAACGCGCTGAACGATCAGGGCGATCAGGGCCAGCTCGAGATCGTGAACAGCGACGGATCGGGCCCCCGGATCCTGCCCCGTCAGACCGCCGATGACGAGCACCCGGCGTTTTTACCCTCCGACAACGGGATCGTGTTCGACGGCAGGACCTCCGAGACGGCGGCGCCGAACCTGTATACGGTCGCCACCGACGGCGGTGGCATGTTCCAATTGACGACCAGCGGCGGCTCGGAGCCGGCGCCGTGCACGAACGGCACGATCGCCTTCGTCAGAAACGGAAACATCTACCTGCTGCACCCCAACAGCGGCGACGTGCGCCAGCTCACCCGCAGCGGCGGGAGCTCTCCGAGCTGCGCGCCCAACAGCCACCAGATCGCGTTCGTCCGCGGCGTAAGCCTTTACACGATCGGCTCGAGCGGCCGTCGTCTACATAGGGTCACCAAGACACCGGCCTACTCCCCGACCTACTCGCCCGACGGAACCGAGATCGCGTTCCTGACGAGCTACAACGTGCTCACTGAGAACGGCAGCCAGGCTGCGCTCGAGGTCGTCAACCTCAAGGGCCGCCGCGTGGAGCCGAAGCTTGTCGTCGCCAACACCTCGTTCAGCGGCGACTCTGGCGCCCAGAACACCGGTTACGCCTCCGGGATCGGCTGGCAGCGGGCGATCGCTCCGAACCTCCCCGTCACGCGCGTCAAGGGCTCACCGCTGTCGTCGACCCAACTGTCCGAAATCGACGCCGTCGCAATCAGCCCGGACGACCGGCTGCTGGCAGGCGTCGAAGACGACGGGCAGGTCGCGCTGTTCTCGATCCGCTACACCGGCGGAGTGGTCACGCGGTTCAAGCTGCTGCCACCGTCCGAGGCGCCGCCCTCCCGTCCGCTGGCCGTCTCGGTCGCGTTCAGTCCCGTCGCCGATCTGCTCGCGGTCGGGTTCCGAGGAGGCCAGATCGCCGAATGGTCGGTGGACGGCTCCACCGGGACGATCACCCCCGTTCCCGGCTCTCCGTTTGCCGTCGGCAACGGCCGCGACCCGAGCGCGCTCGCCTTCAGCGCGGATGGAACCCGGCTCGCCGCGGGCACGACCGCGGGCGGCGTCTCCGTCTTCTCGGTCGATCAGACCACCGGCGCGCTCACGCCGGTACCCGGGTCGCCGTTCGCCGCCGCCGCCAGCGGAGCGGCGAGCTCGATCGCGTTCAACACCGGCGCCACCCAGCTGGCGGCGGCGTGGCCCGGCGCCGTGTGGGTGTTCTCGGTCGATCCATCGACTGGGTCGCTGACCCCGGGTGCCGGCTCACCGTTCGGCAACCAGACCAGCTGGTCGACGCCCGCGTTCACCCCGGACGGCCAGTTGCTCGGCGCCTCCGCCGACGGCGCGGAGGTCCTGGCCATCGATCCTCCGAGCTCTCCAGTGGCGCTCCCCGGATCGCCCTTCGTGCCGATCGACGATCTCGGATTCACCCCGACGGCAAAGGCGTTCAGCCCAAACGGAAAGCTGCTCGCGGCCACGATCGGCAACGCGGGCAGCGGTTCGAGCGCAGTGGCGCTCGCCTCAATAGCCCCGGCGGCCGTCGAGCCGTCGGGCACGGCGTTCTCGTCCGGAACAAACACGATCTCGGAATCGATCGCCTTCAGCCCCGACGGCCAGCTGCTGGCCACGGGCAACGTCGACGGGAGCGTGTCACTGTTCACCCTCGGTGGTGCCAGCATCGCCTGCCACGTGCCGAACGTGCGCGGGCGCTCGTTGAGGGCGGCCACCAGGCGGCTTCGGAGCTCACGCTGTTCACGGGGCAGGGTCAGGACCGCGCCAGGGGCGAGACCGCCCCTCGTGGTCGGCACCCAGACGCCCGGTGCCGGGAAGCTCGAGCCCCACGGCGAGCGCGTGGCGCTCCGGCTTATCCACCGCCCCTGAGATCCAGCACCCGCTCGCCGCCGTACCCCACGCCGGCCAGGTACAGCCCGCCAGGAGGCGCCGTGGGTCCCGCCTCGGACCGCGGGCGGCCCTCGAGCAACGAGACGAAATCGACGACCGAGCGACGGCCCGAAGCCACCTCGAGCATCGTCCCCACGAGGACGCGGTTCATGTTGCGCATGAACGCGTCCGCCTCGATCCAGAATTCGACCAGCTCGCCGGAGCGACGCCACTGGGCAGCAAAGACATCGCGTGAGAACCGCACGTGCTCGGTCTCGGTCGGCGTGAACGCGGTGAAGTCGTGGGTCCCGACCAGGGCCGAGGCGCACTCGGACAGCGCCTCGAGGTCCAGCCGATGCGGCCAGTGGAGCACCCTCCCCCGCTCGAGGGTGCTTCGCGCCTCCCGCGCCAGCAGCCGATAGCAGTACGCCCGCGACGTCGCGTCGCGGCGGGCGTCGAATCCCCCCGGGACCTCGGCACACGCGAGGATCGCCACATCGTCAGGCAGTAGCGCGTTCATCCCCCGGATCGGCACGGCCGCAGCCGAGTAGCTCGCCACCTGCCCCCAGGCGTGGACCCCGGCATCGGTACGTCCCGCCACAGTCACCGTCAACCCCTCGACGCGCAGCAGCACCGCGAGCGCCCGCTCCACCTCTTCCTGAATTGTCCGTGCGCCCGGCTGCCGCGCCCAGCCCGCGAACCCACGTCCGTCGTATTCGAGGTCCAGCCGAGCGGTCAGACGAGCTCCAGCAGCACCATCTCGGTCGAATCGGACCGCCGCGGGCCCAGCTTCAGGATCCGGGTGTAGCCCCCGTTGCGCTCCGAGTAACGCGGGGCGATTTCCTCGAACAGCTTGTACACGGTGAACTTGTCCTGCCCGAGGGCCGAGAGAGCCTGCCTCCGGGCGTGGAGGTCGCCGCGTTTGGCGAGCGTGATCAGCTTCTCGACCTCGGGCTTGACGGCCTTGGCCTTCGCCTCGCTCGTCTCGATCCGCTCGTGCGTGATGACCTCCTTCGAGAGGTTCATCAGCAGCGCCTTGCGGTGCGAGGCGCTACGGCTTAGCTGATATCGCTGACGCTGGTGGCGCATGACGGCCCAGACCTTACTCGCTACTCGTTGCGGAGCCCGAGTCCCCGCGCATGCAGGGTCTCGATCACCTCGTCGATCGACTTCTTGCCGAAGTTCGGGATCGCGTTCAGCTCGCTCTCGGTCTTCGAGACCAGATCGCCGACCGTCTGGATGCCGGCGCGCTTGAGGCAGTTGTACGAGCGGACACCGAGCTCGAGCTCCTCGATCAGGATGTCGTCCATCGCGTTCGGTTGACGGGCCGGCGCTCCGGGGGTGCCGGCGGGCACCAGGCCGGGTTCAATGCCAGGCACGCCGGTCTCACGGAGCTCCACGACGCGGTCGGCGTCGGTGAAGATCGCGAGCTGGGAGATCAGGATCTCGGCGGCCTCGCGCAGAGCGGCGTGGGGATCGATCGACCCGTCGGTCTCGATGTCGAGCGTGAGCTTGTCGAAGTCGGTCTTCTGACCGACGCGGGCCTGCTCGACGTTGTACGCGACGCGGCGCACGGGCGAGAAGATCGAATCGATGGGGATCACGCCGATCGGCTGGTCGGGGGACTTGTTCTCCTCCGCCGGCCGGTATCCGCGACCCCGGCCGATCGTCAGGTACACCTCGAGCTTCGTCTTCTTCTCGAGCGTGGCGATGTGAGCGTCCGGGTTGAGGATCTCAACTCCGGAGGGGAGGTCGATGTCCTTGGCGGTGATCTCACCGGGGCCGGTTACGACCAGCGGCGCCTCGATTTCAGTCGCGTCACTGTGCATGCGACAGACGACGCCCTTGAGGTTCAGGACGATGTCGGTGACGTCCTCCTTGACGCCGCGGATCGTCGAGAACTCGTGGGCGACGCCTTCGATCCGAACGCTGGTCACGGCAGCGCCGGCCAGTGAGGACAGCAGCACGCGCCGTAGCGAGTTGCCAAAGGTGTAGCCGAAGCCCCGATCGAGCGGCTCGATCGTGAACGAGCCCCGGTTGTCGTCAACTGACTCGCTGGAGATTCGGGGGACTTGGAAGTCAAGCATCGGGGTCCTAACGTCGTGGGTTCCTGCCGCCGCCGAGGCGGCTATCAGCGCCGCGCACTGCCCTCGGGCCGCGCGGCTGAAAGCATGTTTCTACTTCGAGTACAGCTCGACGATCAGCTGCTCCTGCACCGGGGCGGCGATCTCCCGCCGCTCGGGCTTGCGCAGCACCTTCGCCGTGAGCGAATCGTGGTCGGCTTGCAGCCATGCCGGCACCTGGCCCGTCAACTCGGTGGCATCGCGGATCACCTGAGTCGCGGTGGAGCTCGGATGAATCGCGATCACGTCGTTGTCGCGCAGCTGGTAGCTGGGGATGTTCACCCGGCGCCCGTTCACGGTCCAATGCCCGTGCAGGATCAGCTGGCGCGCCTGGCGCCGGGAGGCGGCGAAGCCGAGGCGGACGAGCACGTTGTCGAAACGGCACTCGAGCATCCGCAGCAGGTTCTCGCCGGTGATGCCTGGCTGGCGCGAGGCCTTCTCGTAGTAGATCCGGAACTGCTTCTCGAGCACGCCGTAGTAGCGGCGGGCCTTCTGCTTCTCGCGCAGCTGGACGCGGTACTCGCTCTGCTTCTGGCGACCGCGACCGTGCTCCCCGGGCGGGTAGGAGCGGCGCTCGACCCCGCACTTGTCGGTCAGGCAGCGCTCCCCCTTGAGGAACAGCTTCTGCCCCTCGCGGCGGCACTGCTTGCACTGTGGTCCGGTATCGCGAGCCACGCTAGACCCTCCTGCGCTTCCTCGGCCGGCAGCCGTTGTGCGCCTGCGGAGTGACGTCCTTGACGCCCGTGACCTCGAGCCCCGCCGCCTGAAGCGAGCGGATCGCGGTCTCGCGGCCGGAGCCGGGACCCTTCACGAACACCTCGACCTTCTGCAGGCCGTGCTCGATGCCCTTGCGCGCGGCGGCATCGGCGGTCACCTGCGCGGCAAACGGGGTCGACTTACGCGAGCCCTTGAAGCCGGCGCCGCCGGCGGACTCCCACGCGATCACGTTGCCCTCGCGGTCGGTCAGCGACACGATCGTGTTGTTGAAAGAGGTCTTGATGTGGGCCTGCCCAACCGGGATGTTCTTGCGAACCCGGCGGCGGCCGCGCTGAGGACGTCGAGGCGCTGGCATTTACTTCTTCGCTGCCTTTTTCTTTCCGGCGACCTGCATCCGCTTCGGGCCCTTGCGCGTGCGCGCGTTGGTCTTCGTGTTCTGACCCCGCACCGGCAGCCCGCGTCGGTGGCGGAGGCCGCGATAGCTGCCGATCTCCTGCAAGCGCTTGACCGCCTGGGAGCGCTCGCGGCGAAGGTCGCCCTCGACCGTGTGCTCGCGGTCGATCGCGTCACGGAGCTTGACGACCTCCTCCTCGGTGAGGTCACGGACCTTGCGATCAGGCTCGACGCCGACCTCGGCCAGCAGCCTGTTCGAGGTCGAGCGGCCGATCCCGTAGATGTAGGTCAGGCCGATCTCAACTCGCTTGTTGAGGGGAATGTTGACGCCCGAGATACGTGCCATTGCTGCGCCTAGCCTTGCCTTTGCTTGTGCCGCGGATTCGAGCAGATCACGAGCACCCGCCCTTGCCGGCGGATGATCTTGCACTTCTCGCACATCGGTTTGACCGAGGGTCGGACTTTCACGCTCGTTTCGCTCTCGTCGTAAGTGATTCCAGTAGTTCCTCGGTCCGGCTCTGGAGACCGCTTCAGGCCGCCGCTACCGCACCGAAGAATCGCCACGTAGCACAAAACGATGGCGCTACAGGCGCACCGTGGGATGTTAGCAGGGCTCCTTCAGGCAGCAGCGCGCCCGTTGCCCGCCTCGTGCCAGGGGGTCAGGATACGCGGCCCATCGCCCGTGATCGCGATCGTGAACTCGAAATGGGCGGCCAGCGAGCCGTCCTGCGAGTAGATCGCCCAGTGATCGTCGCCGACCCGCACCACGTGGCGACCGGCGGTCACCATCGGCTCGACCGCCAGCACCATCCCCTCTTCGAGCGGGACTCCGGTGCCCGGCGTGCCGTAGTTGGGGATCTGAGGGTCCTCGTGCATGCTGCGCCCGATCCCGTGGCCCACCAGCGTGCGCACGATCGACAGCCCAGCCGCCTCGACGTGCTCCTGGATCGCGTGGGAGACGTCGCCAAGCCGGTTTCCGGCGCGGCAGTAGTCGACCGCGATCAGCAGCGCCTCCTCGGTCGTCACCAGCAGCTTGCGAGCGATCGGAGTGATCGGACCGACCCCGAACGTCCTGGCCGCGTCCGCGACCCAGCCGTCGTGGATCACGCCGATGTCGACCGAGATCAGATCGCCGCGCCCGAGCTTGTACGGCCCCGGAATCCCATGCACGATCATCGAGTTCGGGGACGTGCAGATCGAGCCCGGGAACCCTCGGTATCCCTTGAATGCCGGCTCGCCTCCCTGGGAGCGGATGAACCGCTCCGCCGCCTGGTCCAGCTCCCGCGTCGTCACGCCCGGGCGGATCTTGCCGGCCAGCAGGTTCATCGTCTTCACGAGGATGGCCCCGGCGGCCGCCATCCGCTCGATTTCCTCGGGCGACTTCTTGATGATCACGTTGCTAGACGTTCTCCTCCATCCGCAGGGTCGCGATCACGGCGCGGATGTGGTCGTGGACCTCGGCCGGCGGGCGGGTGCCGTCGATCCGTCGCATCAGCCCCTGCTCGTCGTAGTAGTCGATCAGCGGCGCGGTCTTCTCGTGATAGACGCGCAGACGGTTGCGGATCACGTCGGGTTGGTCGTCGTCACGCTGTATCAACCGCGATCCGTCCTGATCGCACACCGCGTCGCGCTTTGGCGGGTCGAACTCGACGTGGTAGTTGTGGCCGGCCTTGACGCACACGCGGCGGCCCGCCAGCCGGCGGACGACCTCGTCGTCGGGCACGTCGATCAGCAACGCCGCGGTCACGCGGCGGCCGAGATCTGCGAGCTGCTTGTCCAACGCCTCGGCCTGCTCGATCGTCCGCGGAAAGCCGTCGAGGATGAAACCGTCCTGGGCGTCGTCCCGCAGGAGACGATCCGCCACCATCGCGACGATCAGGTCATCGGGGACGAGCTCACCGGCATCCATGTACTCCTGCGCCCGCCGGCCGAGTTCGGTCCCGTCCTTGACGTTCGCACGGAGCATCTCCCCCGTGGAGATGAACGGAAGCTGGAAGTCGGTGCGCAGCCGCTCTGCCTGCGTCCCTTTGCCCGCGCCGGGCGGGCCGAACAGAATCAAGTCAAGCTCGGACATGAGGGCTCACTGTATCGGGACCGGCGACCTCGGTGAAAGGCAACCACCGCCCCGGCTCGCGCCGGGGCCACAGCTACTTCAAGAAGCCCTCGTAGTTGCGCATCATCAGCTGCGCCTCGAGCTGTTTCATCGTGTCGAGCGCCACGCCGATCACGATCAGGATCGACGTGCCACCGAAGAAGAAGTTCGCGCTGGTCTGATTGATCAGGACGGTCGGCAGCGCGGCGACCGCGGCCAGGAACAACGCTCCTGGGAACGTCAGGCGAGCCAGGATGCGGTCGAGGAACTCGGCCGTGGGCCTACCTGGTCGAACCCCAGGGATGAAGCCCCCGTATTTCTTGAGGTTGTCGGCCTGGTCGACGGGGTTGAACGTGACCGCCGTGTAGAAGTACGTGAACACGATGATCAGGAGGCTCTCGCCCAGGACGTAGTGCCACCCCTGGGGGCTGAAGAACGTCGCCAGGTTGGTGCCGAAGTTTTTCCGGTTCTGGCCGACCAGCTGGCCGATCGTCGGCGGGATCGCCATCACGCTCGCGGCGAAGATGACCGGGATCACCCCGGCCATGTTGACGCGCAGCGGCAGGTACGTCTGCCCACCCTGGGTCATCCGCCGGCCGATCACCCGCTTGGCGTACTGGATCGGGATGCGGCGCTGCCCCTCCTGGACGAAGACGATCGCGGCGACCACGCCGACCACGATGAACGGCATGATCACCTTGAACACCTGGTCCGGGTTCGTCCACCAGGCGTGCACGCCGCTCGGGATGCGGGACACGATGCTGGCGAAGATCAACAGCGAGATGCCGTTGCCGATCCCGCGCTGGGTGATCAGCTCGCCCATCCACATCAGCAGCACGCACCCCGCGGTCAGCGAGATCACGATCAGGAACACCTTGGCCAGCGTGAAGTTCGGGATCAGCGTCACGCCCGCCTGCGCCTGGAAGCTCTTGAACAGGAACACGTAGCCGATCGACTGAGCGAACGCCAGACCGACGGTCAGGTAGCGCGTGTACTGGGTGATCCGGGCCTGACCGACCTCGCCTTCCTTCTGGAGCTTCTCCAGCGACGGCACCACGACCTGCAGCAGCTGGAGAATGATCGAGGCGGTGATGTAGGGCATGATCCCGAGCGCGAAGATCGCGATCCGGCCCAGGCCGCCACCCGAGAACAGGTTCAGGAGCCCGAAGATCCCATTGCCGCTCAGCTGCTGGCTGACGGCCTTGACGGCGCTGGCGCTGATCCCCGGCGCCGGGATGTGCGTCCCGAGCCGGTAGAGCGCCAGGATCCCAGCCGTGAACAGGACCTTCTTACGGATGTCAGCGACCCTGAACGCGCCTAGGATCGTGGAGACCATTTCGGCTAGCTCTCCCCTGGCGCCGTTGTCACGACGACTATCTGGCAGGTTCCGCCGGCAGCCTCGATCTGCTCGCGGGCGCTCTGGCTGAAGCCGTGCGCATGTACGGTCAGCGGCTTGGTCAGCTCACCCTTGGCGAGCACCTTGACCGGGATGTCCTTGCGCGTCGCCAGCCCGTTGGCCTTCATCGCTTCGAGCGTGACGGAAGCGCCGGACTCGAACCGTGCCTCGAGGTCGAACAGGTTCACGGCTTGCGTCCGGGTGCGGAACGGCTCGAAGGGCATCGACTTCTTCATGGTCGGACCGCGCAGCTTGCGCATCCGCATGTGGATCGGGTTCTGCCCGCCCTCGAATCGATACCGGCGCTTGGCGCCCGACCGCGAGCCCCAACCCTTCTGACCGCGCCCGGCGGTCTTGCCGGTCCCGGAGCCCTCGCCCCGGCCGATGCGCTTACGCGGTCGGCGCGACCCCGGGGCGGGCTTCAGGTTGTGGAGCCCGATCCGCTCGTCGGTCTCAGCCATCTTCCGAAACCTCGACCAGATGCCGAACCTTGTGAATCATCCCGCGCAGCTGCGGCGAATCAGGCCGCGTAACGCTCTGCCCAATCCGGCGCAGCCCAATCGAGCGCAACGTATCCCGCTGGCGCTTATCGGCTCCATTGCTTGATTTAAGCTGAGTGATGACGAGCTCGCTCACGAGGAGGCCTCTGCCGCGGGCTCCGCTGCTTCAGCGGCGTCGGAGCCTGCGTCCGCGCCCCCTCGCGTGGTTGGGCCTTCGTCACCGTTCGCCCCTCCGGCGTCGGGGGCGCTGGGCGTAGGCTCGGACGCGAGCGCCGCGTCGGGGGCAGCGGACGGAGGCTCGGACGTGAGCGCCGGCTCGGACGTAAGCCCAAGGACCTGGTTCACGGACAAGCCGCGGATAGCGGCGACCTCATCAGGAGTTCGTAGAGACTCGAGCCCGGCCATTGTCGCCTTGACGAGGTTGATCGGGTTCTGCGAACCGAGACTCTTGGAGAGGATGTCGTGGATCCCAGCCAGCTCGAGCACGGCGCGCACGCCGCCGCCGGCGATGACGCCGGTTCCGGGCGCGGCCGGCTTCAGAAGGACCCGACCGGCGCCGAACACGCCCTCGACCTGGTGCGTGATCGTCGAGCCGTGCCGCGGCACGCGATAAAGGTTCTTCCTGGCCCGCTCGACGCCCTTCTGAATCGCCACCGGCACCTCGTTGGCCTTGCCGTAGCCGATGCCGACCACCTCGCGCTCGTCGCCGACGACGACCAGCGCGGTGAACGAGAACCGCCGGCCTCCCTTGACGACCTTCGCCACGCGGTTGATCTCAACGACGCGCTCCTGTAGGTCCAGGCCCGTTGCGGAAACTGAGCGATCTCGTGTTGCCATGCCGAATGCCAGAGTAGCGGCTCTAGAACGCCAGTCCGCCCTCGCGGGCCCCGTCGGCGAGTGCCTTAACGCGACCGTGATACTTGTAGCCGCCGCGATCGAACACCGCGCTCTCGACGCCCGCGGACTTCGCTCGCTCGGCGAGCAGTTCACCGATCCGCCGCGCCTGGTCCATCGGCTTCAAGGAGCGGAGCTCCGCCTCGGTCCAGTTCGCCGCCGCGAGCGTGCGGCCCGACTCGTCGTCGATGAGCTGGGCGAACAGGCCCCGATTTGAGCGGAACACCGAGATCCGCGGGCGCTCCGCGCTGCCATGGACCTTCGCGCGGACGCGGCGGCGGCGCTTGAGCCGCTTGGCCGGTTTCGTTTGAACGGTCACGCCCGCTTACCTACCTTCCGCGCCACGTACTCGCCCTCGTAGCGGATCCCCTTGCCCTTGTAGGGCTCGGGCTTGCGCTGCTTGCGGATGTACGCGGCGACCTCTCCGACCCGCTGCTTCGACGGGCCCTTGACGACGATCCGCGTCGGCTGGGGAACCTCGAACTCGATGCCGTCGGGCGCCTTGACCGAGACCGGGTGCGAGTAGCCCAGCGCGAGCTCCAGGTCGCGGCCGCGCAACTGGGCGCGATAGCCGACGCCCTGGATCTCGAGGCGCTTCTCGAAGCCGTCGGTCACGCCCTTGACCATGTTGGCCACGAGCGTCCGCGTCAACCCGTGCAGCGCGCGATGCTCACCTCGGTCGGTCGGTCGGGTGACCACGATGTGGTCGTCGACCTGCTCGACCTTGATGTCGCGGTTGATGTGCTCGAAGAGCTCGCCCTTGGGCCCGTTGACCGTCACGCGCTCAGGCTCGATCGCCACGGTCACGCCCGCAGGCACTGGGATTGGTTGCTTTCCGATGCGGGACATGTCGTGATCAGGGGTCTACCAGACGCGAGCCACGACCTCGCCGCCGACGCCTTCCTGGCGCGCCTCGTGGCCGGTCATGACTCCCTTGGAGGTCGAGATGATCGCGGTACCCATCCCGCCCTGGATGCGGGGTATATGGGCGTGATCCACGTACGTGCGACGGCCGGGACGCGAGACGCGCTGGATCCCTGTGATCACCGGCTTGCGATCTTCTGTGTACTTCAGCGTGATCGCGATCTCCTCGCCGGGATGGCCCCCCGTCGGCGGCTGGATCTCGTAGGACTCGATGTAGCCCTGCTCCTTGAGGATCCGCG
>CAWEMC010000011.1:0-175839 GCA_963810015.1 uncultured Solirubrobacterales bacterium | reverse complement strand
TAACCGCAGCCGGTGTTGAACCCGCAGCTCGAGCACGTGTAGCAGCTGCCCGTGCGCTGCATCATGCCGCCACATTGCTGACAGGCGGGACCGAGGTCAAGGCCCTGGCGGACTGCGGGGCGGACGGGTGGTTCGTCAGTCAGCGCGGCGGTCGGGGTACGTGGCGCCGTCGCGGAGGGACCGCCGGCCGTGGCGCCGGGGGAGCCACCACCGTTCCCGCCACCGTTAGTCCCGCCACCGGCCTCGACGTCCGGCCCGGCGGTGTCGCCCACGTGTGAGCTCGCAGCATCCTGCGCCGCCTTGCGGGCGCGCACCTCGGGCGTGAGGATGCCGAGCTCCTCCTGCAGGTCGACGTCTAGGAAGCGCGACGCCAGCCAGCGCATGATGTAGTCCGGCATCGACTTCGCGAACGGAATCTCGGGGTTCGAGGTCATCCCCTCGGGCTCGAAGCGCATATAGCTGAACTTCCGCACCAGCGTCTCGAGCGGCACGCCGTACTGCAGCGCGATCGAGATCGCCGTCGCGAACGAGTTCATCATTCCTCGCAGCGTCGAGCCCTCCTTGCCGATGTCGGTCAGGAAGATCTCGCCCACCGAGCCGTCCTCATACATGCCGGCGGTGATGTAACCCTCGTGCCCGCCGATCGAGAACTTGTGCGTGATCGAGTGGCGCTCGCGGGGCATCCGCCGCCGCTTGGGCGGAGCCTTGGCGAGCGCTTCCGCCACCGCCTGCTCGATCGCGGCCTCCGGCGCCACCGGCGCCTCCTTCTGGGCGTCGGTCCGCAGCGCCTGCGCGGTCTTGGAGCCGTCGCGGTAGATCGCTAGCGCCTTGATGCCGAGCTGCCACGCCTGCGCGTAGGCGTCGGCGATGTCGTCGACGGTCGCGGTCTCCGGGAGGTTGACGGTCTTCGAGATCGCGCCGCTGATGAACGGCTGGACCGCCCCCATCATCTTGATGTGGCCCATGTGTGAGATCGCCCGCTCGCCCACGGCGACGTCGAACACCGGCAGGTGCTCGTCGGCGAGGTCACGAGCCCCGACGATCGTGCCGTGCTCATTGATGTATGCCTCGATCTGTTCGATCTGCTCGTCCGAGTACCCGATGGTCTGAAGCGCTAGCGGGACCGTGCGGTTGACGATCGTCATCTGCCCACCGCCGACGAGCTCCTTGAACTTGACCAGCGAGAAGTCGGGCTCGACTCCGGTCGTGTCGCAGTCCATCAAGAACGAGATCGTTCCCGTCGGGGCCAGCACCGTCGCCTGGGCATTGCGGTAGCCGTGCGACTCGCCCGCGTTGACGGCTTCGTCCCATGTCGAGCGAGCCGCCTGCAACAGCGCCGTGTCGGAGCAGGACGAATCATCGATCGCGTTGGCGGCATCGCGGTGCATCCGCATGACCGCGTTGTGCGCCTCGCGATTCTCCGCGTACCGCTCGTAGGGCCCCATCGCGGCCGCCACCCGAGCGGAGCCGAGATACCCACGACCCGTCATAAGCGCGGTGATCGCGGCCGCGATCCCACGTCCCTCGTCGGAGTCGTACGGGACGCCATCGGCCATCAGGTAGGCGCCAAGGTTTGCGTAGCCGAGGCCGAGCTGGCGAAACGCGCGCGCGTTGTTCGCGATCTGCTCGGTCGGATAGCTCGAAGGTGAGACGACGATCTCCTGCGCCAGGAACATGATGTCGACCGCGTGCTCGAACGACTCGACGTCGAACGTGCCGTCCGCCCGGCGGAACTTCATCAGGTTCAGCGACGCGAGGTTGCAGGCCGAGTCGTCGACATGCATGTACTCGCTGCACGGGTTCGACGCGTTGATCCGCCCGGAGTTCGGGCATGTATGCCATCGGTTGATGGTCGTGTCGTACTGCACGCCGGGGTCAGCGCAGCGCCACGCCGCCTCGGCGATCTCGCTCATCAGCTCGCGAGCGGGAATCGGGTCACCGATCGGCTCACCGGTGGTCCGGGCGAGCAGGCGCCAATCGTCACCGTTCTCGACGGCGCGCATGAACTCGTCGGTCACGCGCACCGAGTTGTTCGCATTCTGGTACTGGATCGAATGGAAGCCGTCGCCGTCGATCGACATGTCGAACCCAGCGTCGCGAAGCGCCGCGGCCTTGTCCTCCTCCTTTGCCTTGCACCAGATGAACTCCCGAATGTCGGGATGATCGACGTCGAGCACGACCATCTTTGCCGCCCGCCGGGTTCCGCCGCCCGATTTGATCGATCCGGCCCACGCATCGGCCCCGCGCATGAACGACACCGGACCCGACGCGGTGCCGCCGCGGCTGAGCGGCTCCATCGAGCCGCGGATCTTCGACAGGTTGATCCCCGAGCCCGACCCGCCGCGGAAGATGATCCCTTCTTTGGTATTCCACTCGAGGATCGACTCCATGTCGTCCTCGACCGAGAGGATGAAGCAAGCGCTCGCCTGCATCTTCGGGCTACCGACCGGATGCCAGCCGACGTTGAACCACACGGGCGAGTTGAACGCCGCCATCTGGTGAAGCAGGATGTAGGTGAGCTCCGCCTCGAATGCCTCGCCGTCCTCGTCGGTCGCGAAATAGCGTCGCTCACGTCCCCAGGCCGCGATCGTGCCGGCGACGCGCGTGACCATCTGCCGGACGGATCGTTCCCGTTCGGGCGAACCGGGCCGCCCGCGGAAGTACTTCTGGGCGACGATATTGGTGGCGTTCTGCGACCAGCTCTTGGGGAACTCGACGTCTCGCTGCTCGAAGGAGACCTTGTCTCCGTGGCCGATCCGCGCATCCCGCACGTCCCACTCGATCGCATCGAATGGATGCTCCCCCGGCGTCGTGAAATACCGGCGGATCGAGAGGCGCTCGCCCACCTTCGAATCGGGCGTGATTTGGCTGTGCGGGGTGTGCTCCATACTGACCTGCTCCTCTCGTTACCGCCTCCTGGCCCATCGCCGGGGTGTCTGAGCGGGCAGCAAATACTGGCGGAAGGCCCGGACGGAAAAACGAGCTCAACGACCGTCCTGGATCCGTGTTCTGGAAGCTCGGATCACCGCCAATTTTACTCCGATGCACCGGGATTCCCGGCCTCCCAGCTGCCCGCGCCGGGGGCTCGTCATGCTAGCTTCGCCGCCGATGTCGACGGTGCCGTTAGCCCATCCAGGTTCGCATCCGGGCGGGGTGATCGCGGCGCCTGCGCGGAGTGCGCGCGCGCCGATCGCACTCGCCGGCGCGCTGCTGGCGATCATGCTCTACGCCGCGTTCGCGCACGGAGCGATCTCGACTTCCACAGATGCGCGGATCCAGGTCGCGGTCGCCGTCGTGGCGGCCATCGCCGGAGCCGTCGGCGTGTGGAGCGGCGCGCTGAGCTTCTCGGCACCGCGTCTGGCGCTGGCGGGCGTCGGCCTGCTCGTGCTGTTTGCCGCGTGGAGCGGGGTAACGGTCCTGTGGAGCGTCGCCCCGGACCAGACCTGGATCGAGCTCAACCGCGCCATCACCTACGTGATCGTGCTTTGCCTCGCGATTAGCTCTCGGCGCGTCGGATCCTCAGGGCGGTCGCATGGATCGCCGAAGGGTTCCTCGCCGTGGCTCTCGCCGTTACCGCTTATGCCCTGGGGCAGAAGCTGCTTCCGGGGCTGCACGTCTCCGGCATCTTCACCCTCAATCAGACCGGGCCGCTGCCACGGCTGCAGGAACCGTTCGGATACTGGAACGCGCTGGCGTTGTTCGTAGCGATGGGCGTGCCCGGCGCGCTGGCCCTCGCCGTCGATTGGACTCGGCGCAGGGGGGAACGCGTCGGAGCCCTGGTGGCGCTCGAGCTGATGTTGCTGGTGATCGGGTTCAGTTACTCGCGTGGGGGCATGATCGCGCTGGTGGTCGGCCTGGCCGTGGGCATCGCTCTGAGCGCCGCGCGGCTCCGGTGCCTGATGTGGTTGGCGCTGGCCGGTCTGGCGCTCATCCCGCCGCTCGTGTTCGGCCTCAGCGACCACGCCCTCACCACGGCGAATGTCGCGCTCGGAGCGCGCGAGCGATCCGGCCTGTGGCTGCTCGTGATCGTGCTGGTCTCGTCGTCGGCGCTGATGATCGCGGCGCACAAGCTGTTCGAGCTCGAGGCGACAGTTCACGTCGGGCCACAGCGCGCGCGAGCGATCGGGCGACTGCTGGCGGCGCTCGTTGGCGCGGTGATCCTCGTCGGAGTGCTCGCGGTCGCGGTCTCGTCGCGGGGACTGGGCGGGACGATCTCCCACGAGTGGAAGAACTTCACGACGACGAAGGCGAGCAGCGTCTTAGCGCCCAATCGCCTGCTATCGGTGAACTCCGCAAATCGCTGGGTGTGGTGGAAGGAGGCCGCCGGGGCGTTCAGCGCGCGGCCGATCGCCGGTTGGGGGGCCGGCTCATTCCCGGTGGTGCACCTGCTCTACCGCCGAGACACCCTCTCCGTCAACCAGCCTCACAGCGTTCCGCTCCAGTTCCTCGCCGAGACCGGGGCGATCGGCGCGATCCTTGCCCTGGCGGGGTTCGGGTTGCTCCTCGCGGCGGCGGTCCGCGCTGTCCGGCGGACGGCGGCGGGTGGTGAGCGGCTCCTCTGGGCGGCGCTCCTCGCCGGGGCGGTCACGTATGGCGCCCATGCCCTGTTCGACTGGGACTGGAACATCCCGGGGGTCACGTTCCCGGCCCTCGTGTTCCTCGGCGTGCTCGCCGGCGCCAGTCGTCGCCGGGACCTCGAGGAGCGGGTCGTGGGATCGCGGTCTGTGGCGAGGATCGCCGTCTTCGGACCCGGTATCCGCTTGCTCGGGATCGCGACGCTGACGCTCTGCCTGTGCACATTCGCCCTCTCCGTGGTCCTGCCGAGTCTGGCCGCAAGCAAGGCGAGCACCGCGTTGGCCGAGGCGGCCAGCGATTCCCCGGCGACGGTCGCAAGCGCCGAGTCCGATGCGAAGCTCGCCGCCCGCCTGGACCCGCTGTCGGACTCTGGACCGCGAGTCGAGGCGACCATCGCGTTCCGGGACGGACAGTCCAGCGCGGCGATTGCGGACCTGCTGGATGCGGTCAAGCGCGAGCCGAGCGACGTTCAGGCGTGGCAGCAGCTGGCCACGGTCGAATTCGCCCTGCATGAAACTCAGAACGGGCTCCTCGCCATGAAGCGCGTCCTCGCGCTCGATCCTCATGCTCAGGACGTCGCGACCGTCGCCGGCGACACCGGGGCGACGCAGAGTCTCGTGATGACGCCGCCGCAGGACTCCGCGACCGCGCACCCGCTGCCAGCGCGTTAGCCGGGCCCGGCGGCTTCCTTGCGTGTGAGCCGCGCGCGGAGCTCATCGATCTCGGCGAGCAGCTGCGCATTTTCGCGCCGGAGTTGCTCGGCGGCGGCGTCGGCTTCGGCGCGCGCCGCGGCCTCACCCTCGAAATGGCGGGCGACCTCGAGCGTGTCGGCATTGAGACGCTCGAGCTCGGCGCGAGCCTGCTCGAGCTCGGCGTCGAGCCGCCGGGCCGTTGGTTCGTCGTCCTCGCGCTGATCGCCGGCGTCGCCTTCGGCCGCTTCGGTCGTCCGCTGGGTTTGCCGGAAGGGCTTCCAGGACATCGCGACCGAGTGTAGGTCTGTTATATGTGAGGCGCTCATGGGCAGGAAGATCATTCGCGGCAAGGGGCTCATGTGAAGCTCCTGGTCACCGGCGGGGCGGGGTACATCGGCTCGATCGTCGCCGCGCGGCTGCTGGAGGACGAGCACGAGGTCGTCGTGCTCGACAACCTCCAGCAGGGCCACCGCGAGGCCGTCCCGCTGGCGGCCCGTCTGGTCGAGGCCGATCTGCTCGACCGGCAGGCGGTGCTTCTCACCCTCGGCGAGGGTTTCGACGCGGTGCTCCATTTCGCCGCGCTGGCGCTTGTGGGCGAGTCCGTCAGCCATCCCGAGCGCTACTACCGTACGAACGTTGGCGGGACGTTGAACCTCCTGGAGGCGATGACCGCAGCGGGGGTCTCTCGCCTCGTGTTCTCCTCGACGTGTGCCGTCTACGGCCAGCCGGACGAGGTCCCGATCCCGGAAACGGCACCGCCCCAGCCGACGAATCCATACGGTGCGTCAAAGCTCGCGGTCGACCGGATGATCGCCGACTTCTGCACTGCTCACGGCATTGGCGCGGTTAGCCTCCGCTACTTCAACGTCGCCGGCGCGAGCGGTGACCTCGGCGAGGACCACGATCCCGAGACCCACGTGATCCCCAACGTCCTCAAAGCAGCCCTCGGGATCACCCCTCAGGTGCAGATCTTCGGAACCGACTATCCGACGCCCGATGGCACCGCGATCCGCGACTACATCCACATCGATGATTTGACCGACGCGCACGTGCTCGCGCTGGGCGCCACCCGGGTCGGCGAGCATCGGATC
The DNA here is from genome assembly GCA_963810015.1 of uncultured Solirubrobacterales bacterium. Lineage (GTDB taxonomy): Bacteria > Actinomycetota > Thermoleophilia > Solirubrobacterales > Solirubrobacteraceae > Palsa-465. The sequence goes on along the minus strand of CAWEMC010000011.1, from coordinate 169,481 downwards.
TTCAATCTGGGCAACGGCAACGGCTTCTCCGTGCGGGAGGTAATCGCGGCGGCGCGGGACGTCACCGGCCGCGAGATTGCGACGGTCGAGGCAGCCCGGCGGCCGGGCGACCCACCTGAGCTCGTCGCGGCGAGCGCGAAGATCCGGTCGGAGCTCGGATGGGAGGCACAGAAGCCGACCCTGGCGGAAATGGTCGGAGACGCCTGGGCGTTCGCGCAGGCGCATCCCGACGGATACTCACAGTAGGTCCGCCAGCTCGGCGAGCGCCGCATCACGGACTTCGTCCGGCGGCTGGGTGGCGTCGATCGTCCGAATCCGCTCGGGTTGCTGCGCCGCCAGTTGCTCGTATGCCACGACGATCTGAGCGAAGAACTGATCGTCCTCGCGCTCGAGGCGGTCGAACGACTGCGCCCTAGCGTGCAAGCGCGAGCGGCCGAGCGCCGGATCGAGCGCCAGTAGGAGCGTGCGGTCGGGCTCCAGACCGTTCGTGGCGAAGCTGTTGATGTCTCGCACCGGCCCGATCCCGAGGCCCCGCCCTCCTCCCTGGTAGGCGAGCGAGGAATCGACGAAGCGATCGAGGAGAATCCAGCTCCCAGCCGCGAGCAGCGGTTCGAGCGCCTCATCGACGAGCTGAGCACGTGCGGCCGCGTACAGCAGGGCCTCGGCGCGAGCGCCGACGTTCAGCTCCGGATCCTGGACCAGCTCGCGCACGCGTTCGGATGCCGGCACGCCGCCGGGCTCCCGCAGGACCCGGACATCGATTCCGCGCTGCCGCAACGCCTCAGCCAGAGCTGACGCGAGCGTGGTCTTCCCCGCTCCGTCGAGGCCTTCGATCGTGATCAGCTTTCCGCGGGCCATGACAGAGGTGCGACCCTAGCGCGAGGTAGCATCGAACTGAGTGCTGCCGGAGCTCGAAAACCACCCTCACGCCCGGGTCGTGCTCACCCCCGCCGTGTCGCCCGACCCCGGGGCGTCGCACGCGTACCTGTTTCATGGCCCCGGCGGCGCCGGCAAGCGGTCGGCGGCCCGCGCGGTTGCCGCCGAGCTTCTGGCGGCCGGGTCGCCGGACCCGGAGAGCGCCCGCGTTCGTGTCCGCTCGGGCACGCATCCGGATCTGACCTGGATCACTCCGAGTGGCGCACACGAGATCCTTGTCAGCGATATCGACGGTCCGGTCGTCGCGTCCGCGAGCAAGACCCCGTTCGAGTCAAGCCGCCGCGTGTTCGTGATCGAGCGCGTCGACGAGTTGGGGGACGAGGCGGCCAACCGGATGCTGAAGACACTGGAGGAGCCGGCGTCCTTCGTGCACCTGATCCTCCTGACGGACAAGCTCGGGGAGGTGCTTCCGACGATTCGCTCGCGCTGCCAGCTCGTGCGCTTCGATGCGCATCCGCTCGAGCAGGTCGCCTCCGAGCTCGAGCAGCAAGGGGTCCCCGCGGACACTGCGGTGGCGTGTGCCAGGCTGGCCCTGGGTGACGCGGCGCGAGCGCACGAGCTCGCCGGCGAGGAGGGATTGGCTCTGAGGGCGGCCGCCGAGCGGTTCGCGCGAGCAACGGTCGCCGCCGAAGCCTCCGAGCTCAGACCGTGGTCAGAGCTGCTGGCCGCGGTGCGCGCCAGAGGGGAGGCGAGTCGCGCGGGGCTCGAATCGCGCGCGGCGGCCGAGATCGAGCTGTATCCGCGCAAGGAGCGCAAGCGCGTCGAGACCGAGTGGATCGAGCGGACCCGGCGCGTCCGGCGCCGAGTGGAGACGGCGGCGCTCGATCTCGGACTCCAGCTCGTCTCGCTCTGGTTCGCCGATCTGGCCCATCTCGCCTGGGGCGCCGGTGATCTCGTCCGCAACGTGGATCGGCGTGCCGAGCTCGAGGCCGACGCGGGGGCCGATCCGCGCCGCCTGCAGCAGGCGATGGAGCTGGTCGAGGACACGAGGATGCGCTTTCAGCTGAACGTATCCGAGGAGCTTGCGTGCGAGGCGCTCGCCTACCGGCTAGAGCACGTCCTCCAGCCGTGAGCCCGGAGGAGCGGGTGTACCTGAGGCCGCCCGTGCGGGCGGATCAGGGCGAGTTCGTGTCGCTGATGAAGGCAAGCCGCTCGTTTCACCGCCCGTGGGCGTCGGCTCCCACCGACGAAGACAGGTTCGCCGCCTATCTGGCCGATGCACGACGCCCCGACTTCGAGGCGATGCTCGTCTGCCGGCAACAGGATCGGGCGATCCTCGGCTTCTTCAATCTGTCGCAGATCACGCGGGGATATCTGCAGAGCGCCTATCTCGGATATGCCGTCGGCAAGGCCTACGCCCGCCAGGGTTATATGCGAGAGGGGCTGGACCTCGTCCTCCGCCACGCCTTTCTCACCCTCCGTCTGCATCGGATCGAGGCCAACATCCAGCCCGGCAACCACGCGTCGCTCGCGCTCGCGCAAGGCGCCGGCTTCCGCCGCGAGGGTTTCTCGCCCCGGTATCTGAAGATCGGCGGCCGGTGGCGCGACCACGAGCGGTGGGCGATCCTCGTCGATGACTGGCGCACTCGGACTGACGGGGCGGTCCCGCTTGAGGCCCGAGTCCCAGGCGCCCAGACACTGGCCGATCCAAGGTCGCCGACTTAGCTCAGCTGGTAGAGCGAGCTGTCGCGTCCCGGCGAGGTTCTGAGGTGGGTCGTGATCAAGATAACACTAATTTGTGTTATCTGCAGGATATGTGCTATAACTAGCGCATGCCACGCGATGAAGAGATCACATTTGCCGACCACCTCGGCCGCTTTTACGCCCACCGCTACGCGTTTCCGCCGATGGTCGGACGCGTGCTCGGCTACCTCTTGGTGTGCGAGCCCCCCGACCAGTCGATCGCCGAGCTGAGCGAGGCGCTGCTGGCGAGTCGCAGCGCGATCACCGGCGCGCTGGACGTGCTGGAGCGTCTGCATGCCATCCAGCGCTCGCGAGCGGCGGGGGAGCGGATGGACCGCGTCCGGACCGACTTCTCCTCTGCGGAAGCGCGGGGGTTTGACGTCACGGAGTATCAGGAGCTCGGTGATCTGGCCCGGGAGGGCCTCGAGGTGCTGAGCGATGCGCCACCGGAACGCCGAGCGGAGCTGCTCGAGCTGGCGGCGTTCGCGGATTTTCTGGTCGAGGGCACCCAAGCGCTTCGACGGGACTGGGAGGCGCGTCGTGACGCCCTCCGTGCCTCGGGAGAGTTGCCCTCGTGAGCTCGTGCCCCTGCAGCCACGTCAATCAAGAATTTCGATCGGAAAGAAAGCCATGACACATTCATCCTCACCGGCCATCACCGCGGTCGATGTGCGCATGTCCTTCGGCGACAACGTCGTCCTCGAGGGACTCGACCTGACCGTCGAGCAGGGCAGCGTGTTCGCGCTGTTGGGACCCAACGGGGCGGGCAAGACGACGATGGTGCGGATCCTCTCCACCCTGCTCGAGGCAGATCACGGCACGATCCGCGTCGCCGGACACGATGTCGTGCGCGAGGCCGACGCGGTCCGCGCTGCGATCGGTGTGACCGGTCAGTTCTCGGCCATCGATGACCTCCTCACCGGGCGCGAGAACCTGGCGCTGATGGCGGACCTGCACCACCTCCCGCGCGCGCCCGCGCGTGAACGGATTGACCAGCTGCTCGAGCGCTTCGAGCTGGTCGATGCCGCCGACAGGATCGCGATGACCTACTCGGGAGGGATGCGCCGACGTCTCGACTTGGCGATGACCTTGATCGGCGCGCCGCAGGTCATCTTCCTCGACGAGCCGACGACCGGCCTCGATCCGCGCAGCCGGCGCACGGTGTGGGAGATCGTGGGGAGCCTGGCCGGCGACGGCACGACCGTGTTCCTGACCACGCAGTACCTCGAGGAGGCCGACCGCCTCGCCGACCGGGTGGCGATCCTCGACCAGGGACGGCTGGTCGCCGAGGGCAGCGCGCCGGAGCTCAAGCAGCGAATCCCCGGCGGGCGCATCGATGTCCAGTTCGCCGACACCGACGCGCAACTCGTGGCCGCCGATGCATTGGGAATCCCGGTCACCCACCAGGGCTCGCCGAGCTTGCAGATTCCTACCGATGGCAACGTCGCCACCCTGCGTCGTGTCCTCCGCGATCTCGATGGGGCCGGTGTCGACGTGGTCGATCTCGCGATTCATACCCCCGATCTCGACGACGTGTTCTTCGAACTGACAGGCCGGGGCGCTGACCCGGCGGAATCGAGAACCGAACAGGAGCTCTACCGATGACCAGCACATACGCCCTGCGCGATTCGACCACGATGTTGCGACGCGACCTGCGCCACCTGCAGCGCTACCCCGGGCTGTCCCTCTTCCCGATCCTCACGCCGGTCATTTTGCTGCTGGTGTTCGTGTACGTCTTCGGCGGCACGCTCGGCGACGGAATCAGGGTCGGTGGGGGCCGCGGCGCGTACATCAACTTCCTCACCCCGGGCTTGCTGGTACTCACGGTCGTGGGTGCCGCGCAGATCACCGCGATCTCCGTGGCCAAGGACATGACCGAGGGCATCATCGCCCGCTTCAAGACGATGCGGATCTGGCGGCCCGCCGTGCTCGCCGGCCACGTCTTCAGCAGCCTGATCCTGACTCTGATCAGCCTCGCCGTGACTATCGCGGTGGCGCTGCTGATCGGCTATCACTCCGCCGCCGGCCCGATGCGCTGGCTGGCGGCCGTGGGGATCCTCGTGCTCCTGGCGGTCGCGCTGATCTGGCTGTCTGTCGCTCTTGGCCTATTCGCCAAGAGCGTCGAGACCGCGAGCAACCTGCCGATGTTCCTCATCCTCCTGCCGTTCCTCAGCAGCGCCTTCGTCCCCGTGGCCTCGATGCCCGCCGGCCTGCGCTGGTTCGCCGAGAATCAGCCGTTCACCCCGATCACCAACACCGTGCGCAGCCTGCTCGCCGGTCACCATGTCGGCAGCGCCGGCGTCGAGGCGATCGTGTGGTGCCTCGCGATCAGCGCCGCCGGCTATCTGTGGGCTAGGCATCTCTACAACCGCCGACCCGTCCAATAGACGCCATCCCGTAACCCAGCCGTACCGCTCTGCTCCCGATCGAGTGGCGTGCGACACTTCCGCGGGTGCGGGCGATCGTTCTGAACTCGTTCACCGGGCTCGATGGGCTGGAGTGCTCCGAGGTGGCTGACCCGACGCCGGCCGCTGGCGAGGAGCTGGTGCACGTCCGGGCGGCCTCTCTCGGGCCGTGGGATCGTGCCAGTGTCGACGGTGCGTTCGCGGCGATGGGTGGCTCGGGCGATTTCCCGCAGGTCCAGGGCTGGGACTTTGCCGGTGAGACGAGCGACTGCCGAAGGGTTTTAGGGTTCGTGGCGCAACCGTGGATGGGCGTCGGGGCGCTCGCCGAGCGGATCGCGGTGCCCTCCGCGATCCTCGCACCGCTGCCTGACACGCTCGGCTTCGCGGAGGGCAGCGCGCTACCCGTCTGTGCGCTCACGGCCCGGCTTCTCGTCGATGCCGCGGCAGTCAGCGAAGGCGATCTGGTGCTCGTGATCGGGGCGGCCGGAATGGTCGGCGGGTTCGCGGCGCAGCTCGCCGGTGGACGCGGCGCCCGTGTCGTGGCCGCAGTGCGTGATTCCGACGCAGATGAGGCGGACCGCGTGGGCGCCGAAGTCGTCCTGCGCGCTGACGAAGATCTCGAGGCCGCCGTTCGCGGACAGTGGCAGGATGGGGTCGACGCGTGCCTCGACACTGCGGGACTCGGCGCCGGCGCCTTGGTATGTGTGCGCGATGGTGGAGCATTTGTCACCTCAGTCCCGACCGCGGTGCCCGACGCTGCCCGGGGAATCGCTCCTTCGACCGTGCAGGTCCAACCCGACGCCGACGCAACGGCCGAGTTGGCTGGTCGCGCCGCAGCGGGTGAGCTGACCGTGCGCATCGCCGACATCCTGCCGTTGGAGCGCTTCCGCGAGGCGTACACGCGGTTGGAAAGAGGGGGGCTGCGTGGAAAGATCGTGCTGACTCCCTAACCACGTGACTGGCCTTCGGCAGCGGTGCCAGCAGGTGCTCGAGGCGAGCTGGACGGTGGGCGAGCGCGATGGCACGCCCTTCGCGTACACACGTCCCAGTCCCGGTCGCTACCGCTGGCAGTGGTACTGGGACTCCTGTTTTGCTGCGATCGCCTGGCGTCACTTCGACCGGGGGCGTTCCCGCGCCGAGCTCGAGACGCTGCTCGCCGCGGCGCGCCCGGACGGGTTCATCGGTCACACGATCTTCTGGGAGCATCCGGTCAGCGGCCCGAGGGAGCTGTTCTACAACGTGATCCATCGCAGCGATCCGATGACTGCGACGATCCAGCCGCCGGCGCTCGCGCTCGCCTGGTCGATCGCGGTCGGAGACCCGGCGCTCGAGCCCCGGATCGTTGCTCACCATCAGACGGTTACCGCCCAGCGGGATTTGGACGGTGACGGGCTGCTGTGGATCCTGCAGCCCGACGAGTCGGGCCTCGATGCATCGCCTCAGTTCGACCCCATCTGGCGCGACCAAGCCCAAGGCCTACCAGGCTTCGTCGAGCTGGTTCGGCGCAACCGCGAGCGCGAGTTCCGGATCGATGCTGTGCGGGCCGACGGCGATCCGGTCGTCTGCGAGGTGATGACGAACGTCATCCACGGGCTCTCGCGCCTCGCGCTCGGGCTTCCATCGATCACGCCGGCGCTGATCGACCGGTGCCACGACGAGGCGAGCGGCCTGTTCCTCCCGGCGGTGGCGCCGTCGATCGAGGCGCGGATTCCCCTGACCTGGGCGGCGCTCTCCCCGATCGCGCTGCCCGATCTTCCCGAGCCGATCGGACACCGGCTCGTGGAGTACCTGCTCGACGAGCGCCGGTTCTGGACGGCCGTCCCACCGTCCTCCGTCTCGCTCGATGAGCCGTCGTTCTCGCTCAAGGAGCACTTCGACGGCCTGCGACGATACTGGCGGGGGCCGACTTGGGTGAACAGCGCGTGGCTCTTGTGGCGCGGCCTCGTGCGTCTCGGTTACGAGGAGCAGGCCGTCACGCTGGCCCGCGCCATCACCGCCACGGTGTCCCGGGAGGGACTGCGTGAGTTCTACGATCCGCGTGACGGGCGGGGCATGGGCGCCGAGGACTTTGCCTGGTCCGCGCTCGCGCTCGAGTTCGAGGATCCCGACAACGCAAGCGCCGGCGTCCCGGCGTCAAACTGATGGGCATCGGCCCGGTACAGGCCGGCGAGCAGGACGCCGCGCCGGAGCATCCCGCCCGCCGCGCGCTGAGGGATGCCGCGCATCACCTGAAGGGCCGCGCCCTGAAAATCGCGGGCTTCCTGGTGGTGGTCTACGTCGTGCTCAAGGTGATTCCCGCGCTCAAGGATGCGCTGCACAGCCTCGAGCGTGTCTCGTGGGAGTGGGTGGTGGCGGCGATCGGCCTCGAGATCCTGTCCGAAACAGGGTTCGTCGTGGCCTGGAGCGCGATCGTCGATCCCCAGAAGGTCCTCGGGGGCGGCGGGCGCGGGCGCCACATGGACGAGGACGTCGCCTGGGCGCAGCTGGGAGGCGGCTTGGTCGTGCCCGGGGGATCTTGGGGCGGAATGGGGGTCGGAGCCGTGATTCTGCACCGCTTCGGGATGCCGACGAAGCGGATCGCCGAGCGCCAGTTCAACCTCAGCTTTCTCAACACAGCCGTCGATGCGCTGGCTCTCGTTCTCTTCGGCGTCGTCCTCGCGACTCGCATCGTCTCCGGCGAAGACAACCTTCTGCTGACGCTGCTCCCGGCGGCGCTGGCGGCCGCCGGGATCACTGCCGCGCTTTTCATCGCCCGCCGTGCCAAGACGGGCGCCGGGCGGCTACGGACCAAACACCGCAAGGTCGCGGCCGCGGTCACCACGCTGGCCGACGCGGTGCAGGACACCAAGCGGCTGTTCCTTCACCGTGGTTCCCGGAGGGCCGTGCTCGGGATCATGGCCTATCTCGGGTTCGACGTCCTGATGCTGTGGAGCGCCTTCCTGGCCGTCCACGCTCACCCGGTGCCCAGCATCCCCGTCGTCATCATGGCGTACATAATCGGCGCCCTCGGTGGGTCGATCCCCCTGCCCGCCGCCGCGGGCACGATTGGCGGCATGGCCGGGATGCTCATCGTGTACGGCGTGAACGCGAACACAGCCGTGGCCGCCGTGCTCCTGCATCAGGCGATCGGGTTGCTCGTGCCCCTGACCGGCGGTGTGATCGCCTACGGGATCATCCGGCACCGTCTCGGGCCCATTCGACCGGGTCACGTCAAGAGTCCTCGGAGCCAGGACGCCTCCGAGCCTGCCGGGCAGCAATAGCGGGGCCGTGGCGGAGGCGATGGGGAAGCGCTACTTCTACCTGCACGGACTGAACCCGGACGCCTTTACCATTGCGATGGTTCGCTGTGCGAAGCTGGTGGCTCTGTTGCAACTGTGAGTGCATTGACAGCAGTGGGGCGCGCGAATAATCGACCCCGCTGCTCGAAGCGCCACGCCCCTCAGCCGCGGTTCTGTGAGCCCGTGACCTTCGTGTCATCGGGCGGCCAGGTCTCGATGTCCCGGTGCTGCTCGACCTGTGGCTTCGAAAAGAACGCGAGCACACGCAGGTCTTCCCCGCCTGTGTTGTGAAGATCGTGAGACGTCCCCTCGGTCAGCGACGCCCAGGCGATGTTCGACAACATTCCCGGAGCCGACAAAGAGCTCCAGTGGATCGAGGGCACGACGGCACGACGGGACGGCTACCTGGAGTTCCAGCGCCGCGCGCAACCCATGCTCGATTGGTTCGCAGCGCACATGTCGTGATTTCCCGCCGCCTGGGGCGGGACGCGAGACCCGGTTGAGACGGACCGGAACTCTCGGCACGCGCGGCACTCGGAATCCTGAGCCTGGCGTGCGGGGCTAGGCTGGTGTATGGCCGCGAACCAATCCGAGGCCGCCCCAGGCCCGGCTCCGGCGCTGATGCCCGACGAGTTGGACTCCAGGCACCTCGTCCGCCGGCTCGTGGCATTCGTGGCGTTGGTCGCTCTCGTTGCCGTGGCGGTGGGTTCGCTTCCGGGGCTGGGAACGTTGCGCGATCGTTTTGCACAGGCAGATCCCGCCCTTCTCGCCTTGATCGGTCTTCTCAAGCTGGCCTCTTGCCTGTCGAATGTGGTCGCGTTTCGGTACGTGTTCTGCCCGCGAATGAGCTGGCGGTTCAGCGCTCAGCTGTCCTTGGCCGAGCAAGCGACGAACGTGCTGGTACCAACCGGAGGGGCGGGTGGACTCGCCCTCGGAGCCTGGGCTTTGCATGAGGGGGGGATGTCGACCGAGCACATCGGTCGCCGGAGCGTCACGTTCTTCGTGCTCACCAGCGTTCCGAACTTCGCGGTTGCCGCCGTGCTCGGGCCGCTGTTGCTGACGGGCTTGTTCACGGGTCATATCCCGGTCGTGCTGACGCTGGTCTTTTCAGCTGCGGCGTGGAGTGTGGCTCTCGTGATCGCGCTGCTGCCGCGGTTGCTCGCTCGGATCAATCCGACCAAGACCGGCGGCGGCGTCGGCGGACGGCTGCGCTCGGCTGCGGTCACATTGGACAAGGGGATTCGTGACACGGGACAGTTGCTGCGCTCCGGACAGTGGCAGGCGATCGTCGGGGCGATCGGGTACCTGGGTTTCGATATTGCCGCGCTGATCGCCGCCTTTGCCGCGGTCGGGGGAGGGCTGCCGCTGGCACCGCTGATTTTCGCCTACGTGATCGGCCAGCTCGGCGGGTTGATCCCGCTCCCAGCCGGTGTCGGCGGCACCGACGGTGGCCTGATCGGAGCAATGGTGCTCTACGGCAGCTCGCTGTCGCAGGCCGCCGCAGCGGTGCTCGCATATCGGCTATTTCAACTCGGTGTCCCCGCCGTGCTCGGGGCGATCGCCTTCATCCGCTTACGTCATACGCTCAGTCAGTCATCGTCCCCCGCCGCCGCATGCGCACCGCTCGCAGAGCCGCTGCCGATCCAGGCCCTAAGAAGCACCGCGTGAACGGGCATCGCGTGACGGCGTAACCTGCTCCGCGGCGTGCTCACCAACCGCTCCATCCCCGACGCGGCCGCGATCCCGGTGCTCATCTATCCGGATGTGCGTGCTGCCGTGAGGTGGCTAACCGATGCCTTCGGCTTCGTCGAGCGTCTCCAGATCGGCGAGGACCATCGTTCGCAGATGAACGTCGGGGAAGGCGGCGCGGTCATCATCGGTGACGTTCGCTACGACCGCGTACCGCCGCGCCTCGGCGAGGTCACGCACTCGGTGATGGTACGCGTGGAGGACGCGACGGCTCATTGCGAGCGCGCGCGAGCCCAAGGAGCAAAGATCCTCGAGGAACCAACGGACCATATGTACGGTGAGCGCCAATACAGCGCACAAGATCCCTGGGGGCACCAGTGGACGTTTTCGCAGACGCTCGCCGATGTCGATCCTGGAGACTGGGGGGGATGCTACGTGAGTGAGTCACCTGGGGGTTAGCGGCTCACCGTCCCGTGCTGATCCACATGCAACGGGTTGGCGTTCCGCAACGTGCCGAGGCGATACGACTCCGGCAACGTCGCCGCGAATCGCTCGATGCCCTGCTCGATGTCTTCCGGTGCCAGGTCGGGCGACGGGCCGAAATCGACCCCGAGCACCCGAATGAAGTGCCACTCTTCACCATCGCTGACGATGCACTCCCAGAAGTGCTCACCGTCGCCGTATCCGGAACGGGCGACCGCCGCCCCGATCCCGCTCGCGCTACGTCGTGCTTCGAACACCGCGTGTGCCCGGAGGTCGTCCTCTGACGGTTGGTCTGGGCTGCGCTCGCTGAACCGGTCTGGCATCGCGTGACAAGCTACCGGACCACCCGTGAGCGGGCGGCCGCTGCACTCGGATATCTGTTACGCGCGGATTTCGTACCAGCGCGTGGCGGTGGCTCCGAACAGCGCGTCGCGAGCGCCGTCGGTGAGATCGGAGAAGACGTCGCGGTAGGTGTCGTACAGCCGCCCGAAGCTGGACCGCAGGCGCTCGATTGGCAGGTCGGACCCGAGCATGCAGCGCTCCGGTCCGAACACGTCAATCGCGGCGCGCAGCCACGGACGGATCCGCTCGGTCGTCCAATCGCCGAAGACCGTCCCGATTGCATCGATGCGCGTGGCGGCGTTGGATGCGGACGCGATCGCGGAAAGCCGCTCGCGGTGAGAAGCGAGCGCTGCCTCGCTCGGATTCTCCGGCCAGCCGAAGTGGTCGACCACGATCCGCAACGCAGGCAGCGCGCGGGCGAGGTCCGCGACGACGCCGAGCTGGTCACCCATGACCTCGACCGTCGCCACCAGACCGTGCTCTGCCAGCAGCTCGAGGTTCGCCATCGCGCCGTCGTCGTCCAGCAGCCCCCGGTCGCCTCCCCCGTTTGCGAGCGCGGGCACGAGCCGGACCCGGACGCTACGCGCGAGCGGCAGGGCGCGGAAGCGTTCGACCAGGTCCGCGAAGCCGGGGTCGGCCGGATCGCCGAGCGTCACCAGCGCCGCCGGCACGTTCAGCTCGTCGCACTGGGCCTGGACCCAGCCCGCGGCCGCGATTGGATCATCGGCGCCGGCGTCTGACCAGACAATGCCGCTCACGTCGTGCCCGGCGACCTCGTGCCGATAGTCGGTCAGCGTGTAGACGTCGGGGAGCGAGTCGTAGTCACCGAGCATGTCGCGGACCAGGGTGCGATCGGTCAGCCAGAAGACGGGATTCGAAGTCTGATCCCACAGGTGAACGTTGCAATCAATCAGCGATCGCATGCACCCGACCATAACCTGATGCACGGCTACTCGAGCAGTGTCGCCACGGCATCGACGATCGCCTGGCGGCGCTTCGCTACCGAGACTCGTTTAACGAGCCCGGAGTATTCCGGGGTCATCGAGGACCAGGTGCCGGAGATGCTCAGGACCAGCGCCAGCAACACGGCTGGCTCGAAGCGGGTGGTGAGTAGTCCGGCGTCCTGCGCTTCGGCGATCGTTTTCACCTTGGCAGCATTGCTGGCGACGATCGCCCCGATCGGGTGATCGCCGTCGGCACGCTCCAGGCGGTACCAAGTCGCTAGTCGCTGGATCTCCGGGTGCTGCTGGTAGCGGTCGAAGAGCCGCCCCGCGTACTCGGGAAGGTCGGTCGGGTCGATCGGTGTCTCGCTCACGGTTGCCTGGACGATCCGGTCGAAGACGGCGTGGAACAGGCCGTCCTTGCTGCCGAAGTAGTGGTAGATCTGCGCCTTGTTGGACCGGGCCGCGTCGGCGATCCGGTCGACGCGCGCGCCGGCGATCCCGCGGGCCGCGAACTCCTCCGCGGCTGCGTCGAGCAGACGTTGTCGGGTGGCCTCCGCATCTCGGACCATCCCCTCGCAGAGTAGCGGACTAACCGTTCAGTTGACAACTGGGTGGAGGAGTGGTTCCCTTAAGCTAACCAACTGTTTAGAAAGGAACGTCTCGTGTCACTGGTCTGGCTCATCACAGGAAGCTCCCGCGGTCTCGGCCGCGACATTGTCGAAGTGGCGCTCGAGCGGGGCGATCGTGTACTCGCGACCGCTCGCCGGCCCGAGGCTCTGGAGGGACTAGTCGCACAACACGGCGATCGGCTGCGCACGGTCGCCCACAACGTGGCAGTGCCCGCGCAGGCGACCGCGGCCGTCCACGCCGCGCTCGACACGTTCGACCGGCTCGATGTCGTCGTCAATAACGCCGGCTACGCCGACCTCGCCTCCGTGGAGGACATGAGCGAGAAGGCGTTCCGCGACCAGATCGAGACAGTCTTCTTCGGCACCGTGCACACCACGAAGGCCGCGCTGCCGGTCCTGCGCGAGCAGGGCAGCGGGCACATCATCAACGTGACCTCCGTTGGCAGCCGGATGGCGACCCCGGGCCTGTCGGCCTATCAAAGCGCCAAGTGGGCCACAGCCGGCTTTTCCGCGGTGCTCGCCGCCGAGGTCGCGCCACTCGGAATCCGAGTGACCTCGGTCGAACCCGGCGGCATGGCGACCGACTGGGCCGGATCGTCGATGACCGTGCCCGAGATCAGCGAGCCCTACCGGCGGACCGTCGGCGCCGCCGCCGCGATGCACGACTCATCCTGGTGCCCACTCGGGGACCCCGCCAAGGTAGCCCAGGTCATCCTCCAGGTCGCCGACATGGGCGATCCTCCCGTACGCCTGCTACTGGGCAGCGAGGCGTACGCCTATGCGACCGCAGCTGCGAGGGCACAGCTCGCCTCCGACGAGCGGTGGCGGGAGCTGAGCCGCTCCACTGACCGCGACGACGCCACGCCCGCCGAACGCGACCCCCTCGGGTCCCACACGATCGCATGATGGATGGACGCCATCGCGGCCTCGGCTGACTCGCTCGAGGCCCGAAAAGCCCGGTTGACTCGTCCACCCGCCCCGCCAATAATGAGTCGATGAACCGGACGGGTCTGCAGAGCGGCGATCGAGACGAGCTAGAACGCCCTGAGCGGAGCCCGGATGACCGGACGGGTCCGGTGCCGATGCCCGGCGAGCCGCTCAGCCCGGCGGCGGCGTTAGCGCTCCAGCGCGCAGCCGGCAACCGGGCCGTCGCCCGGTTGGCGTCCCGGCGCCCGACGCGCGCGGCCGCCCGCCGGGGCCTCCTGCAGCGAGCGCCGGCCGACACGTCGCCGCCGCCGGAGCTCGACGAGGACGCATTGCCGGCGTACGCCGCGTCGGGCGGCCCGGTTCCCGAGGACAAGCTGCCCGTCGATCAGGAAGGTGGCGGTGCGCTGGCGCGGATGGCCGCGGAGGCGAGCGCCCGGCTAGCCCGCGCGGCCGCGCAGCGGCGCGCACGAGCGGTACCGGCGCCGGCCCGTAGCCGCGCGACCGGGGGAGGCCGAACGCTCGCGCGCTATTCCGGTTCCGCCGCCGCCGGTTACGCGACGAAGTGGGCGAAGGCGACGAACTCCTCGTATCCGCGCTTCGTCAATGACTGCACGAACTTCGTCTCCCAGTCGCTGCTCGCGGGCGGCTGGGCGATGGCCGGCGGCTCGTGCAGCGACCGCAAGAGCGACAGCGCCTGGTGGTACGGCGACTGGAACTGCGTCTATCCCGGTGTGCGCGCGAGCTACACGTGGTCAGGCGCGCAGAACCTCTACAACTTCATGTCGGCGAGCGGCCGGGGCACAGGGCTCTCCAAGGTGGCCGATCTCGAGATCGGCGACGTCCTCCAGATGGAGTTCACCGCCGATGATCCAACGGAGCCTTACAACCTCGGGCACGTCGGACATTCGATGGTCGTCACCGACAAACATGACAGCAACATCTATCTGAGCTACCACACCGACGACCATCTCAACGAGCCGTTTTGGGGGCCCGGAGGCATCCTCTCACGGCACCCGACGGCCAAGTACTACGCGTGGCACGTGACGTAGAGCGGTCTCGCCATGCCGGACTGCGGGTGACCCGCGTCGCTGACCCCGGGCTTCGGGCGCCGCCGTTTACGTTCCCGCGCCACGCATTGCGACTGGCCAGCCGCCGAGCCGGCCGGTCGAGGTACGTGTTCCTCGGTCACCCGGATCTGTCGCAGGTCCGGGCTCCGTGGCGCTACCTGGAGCGGATGGGCGAGGCTTACTTCGCCGAGACCGATGACTTCCGTCTGACCCTGCTGGCGCGATCGCCGCGGCCGTACCTCACCGAGGTCAGGCTGCTCGTCGAGCCGGTGCGCCGCCCGGGCTGACCGAGGTTTTGTGGTCCGCCCATCGCTGCGCTCGGCCGGGGTGGGCCTCACTCCGGATCGGCTGCGGCTCGGTAGTAGTCGATCGCGCCCGTTCGCTCGAGGTCCTCGAGCAGGATCGCTTCGACGTCGAGGACGAGATCGATCTCGTTGCTGACGACGACCCCGCCGCCGGGAAGCTCGTCCTGCCAGGAGACGTCGAAGTCGCGGCGGTCGATGCGGGCGGTCGCTTCGAAGCCGATCCGTCGCATCTCGCCCTTGTTCTCGCCTCCCTCCCACCAAGGCGTCTTCCACTGCCCGAGGGAGGCGATGTCGAGAGGGATCGTCCGGGTCACGCCGCGGATTGTCAGCTCGACCTCACCTTTGAACGTGGTGCCGCCCGTTTGGTCGGTGAACCGGCCGCTGAACATGATCTTGGGATGGTTCTTGACGTCGAAGAAGTCGGCGCTGCGCAGGTGCTCGTCGCGGGCCGGCTCGCCGGTCCAGATCGCGGTCGCGTCGATCTCACCCTCGAACGTGGCGTCCGAGCAGCGATCCCAATCGAGCTCTAGCCGCCCGTGAATGTCCTTGAACAGGCCACGGACCCACGTGACCATCATGTGTCGGGCCCGGAACTCAGCCTCGGTGTGGCCCGGCTCGAAGATCCAAGTCGCCATCAGCTGCGCTCGCCACCGCTCGGGGTCACGCGGAACTCTCCAGCTGCGCACACGTCGCCGTCACCTCGCCAGTGCCTCCAGCAACGTGGCTGGGTCGAACCCGCCGATATGCACGACTCCGTCGATGAACAGCGTCGGCGTGCCCATGACCTCACCCGAGGCGATCCCGCTGCGAATATCGCGGCGAATGCGCTCGAGCACCTCCTCGCTCCCGCGATCGCGGTCGAATCGCGGCACGTCGAGCTGAAGCTCGATCGCATAGCTGCGCAGGTCATCGTCCTCGAGCGCGTGCTGGCGGTGAAACAACAGCGAGTGCATCTCCCAGAACCGATCCTGGAGCGCCGCGCCCTCAGCTGCACATGAAGCCGCAAGTGCGTGCGGATGGATCTCGGTCAGCGGAAAGTGCCGGAACGCGAAGCGCACGCCCTTGCTGAGCTGCGCCTCGACGCGCTCGATCGAGCGGAACGCCTGACGCGAGTACGGGCACTCGTAGTCGCCGTACTCCACGATGACCCTGGCTGACGCCGGCCCGCGGACGTGATCGACAGCTTCCTCGAGCGGTCCGATCACAGACTCCTGCTTGCTTGCCATTGCTCGTCCGCTTCCGTGACGAAAGGTACGTGAAGACTTCCCGCAGCTTAGTCCCACCGGCGTATGAGCTCGTTGGGGCGGCGTACGCGGTTCACGCCGCACTCGATGCCGGGCGTGATCTCGTGGCGGATCGTTCGAAGCGTTCGCAGACGTCAACCATCGCCCGGTGGACGGCGATCCCGAGCTCGAGCGTTAGCAGCGGATGGATGTTCCCCTCGTGAGCGGCTGCGTCGCCCTCCGGACGGATTGTCTCGAGCGTCGCGACGCGCTCCTCGCTACGAGCCTTGACCGACGCGACCAGCTCTCGTGCGTCGCTCGGCATGAGCGCATCAGCGAAGAACAGCTTCACCATCGCAATGTCCCGCAGCTCAAACGGCATCGGGTCCGTACGTCGGAGCCACTCTCGCAGCGCCTCCGAGCCCGCCTCTGTGCGCTCGTACACGCGCCGCCGGCGATTGCCCTGTGGCTCATCGCGGCCGGTCAGCAGCCCCGCGCGCTCGAGCTTGACGAGGCTCGGATACACCTGCGCCGGCGAGATGGTCCAGAAGAAGCGAATCGAGACCTCCACCGTTTGCTTGATCTCGTAGCCGGAACGAGCCCCGAGGCCGACCATCCCAAGCACGACGTAGTCCGAAGAAGTCAGACTTGCAGACGCCACATAAGTCAGGATAACATATCAATCTGACTGATTTGAGACCGACTGGCCAGATCGGAGGTTCGAGGTGTCCGTGGCAGAGACCAAGCTCCCGCTCAGAGCCGCGATGGAGGCGCGAGATCGGCGCGCCGTCGTGGGGACGTTCGCCGAGGACGCGGTGTTGCGCTCCCCGTTTACCGACAACCTCGTCTTCGAGGGCCGCGAGCAGCTCGACGCGCTCGTCGCGGTGATCCTCGACGTGCTCGAGGACCTCACGTACACCGACGAGCTGCGCAGCGACCATGCCGCGGTGCTCGTCGGACACGCGCGCGTTGACGGGTTGCGACTCCAGTTCACTGATTACCTCAAGCTGCAAGACGACGGGCTGATCCAGGAGATGACGGTTTTCTTCCGCCCGCTGCCGGCGACCACCGCGGCGATGCGCCACATTGGGAAAGGCCTCGGCCGCCAGAAGAGCACGTCGCGTGGCCGCATGATCGGCTCGATGGTGGCGCCGCTGGCGTTCATGGCCCGTGCGGGAGACCGACTCGGCGTACGCTTGCTGAAGCCGTGACCGACACGTAGCCGGTCAACGCACTGCGCACAGTCTGGGCATGGCGGACGCCGTTGCCCCTGCGCCACCTCACGGGAAGGATTGGCCTCCGGTCGCGTCAATAGCGCAGACGCCACCCATGCCATCAGATGCCCGATGATTCACGTCTCCGTCACGAGCGCTCCCGTCAAGTGGCTCGCCGCTATTGCCGGCTCCGCGGCCCTTCTATCGGCCTGCGGGGGCGGCTCGGTCATCGACCCGGCCACGACCGCGAAGTTTGTCAGGGATGTCGTGTGTTTCAACATACGGGCTTCCGCGTAGTCGACGTTCGATGCCCGTCCCGCGTACACGCCACCGCGGGTGGCCGCTTCACCTGCCACTTCACCGGCCCTGAGGGACCGTACACAGCGTACTTGCACATCGTGAAAGTCCAAGGCCGCCGAGCGGTGTTTCGATCGGTGACACAGCCGTCGGGCTGGCCTGCTCCGCCACTGCGGTGACCCGAAGCCGAGACATGTCACGCCCACTCGATCAATCCCGCAGGCGCGGCGGGAACCCGGTCGACTGAATGGCGGCGGCCACGACACTCCGGACGCCGCTGGGGCGCCGCGTCAAGGTTGTCGAGCTTGGCACGGGCACGCCGGTGGTGTTCCTCCACAGCGGGATAGGCAGCGCCGGCGAGTGGAAGCAGGTCTTCTCGCTCTGGCCGGGGGGCTACCGGCTCCTCGCGATCGAGGCCTACCGCGACGGCACCGGCCCAGGCATGCCCGGGCGACGCCGGAGCCTCGACGACTACGCCGATCAGGTCTACGCCGTCGCCGAGCACGTCGGCGTGTCTGTCTGCCTGGCCGGGTTCTCGTGGGGCGGCGCAACCGCCCTCCGCGTGGCTGCTGCGGCGCCCGAACTCGTGGACTCGCTCGCCGTCATCGAGCCCGAGGCATACGCGCTGCTTCGCATGCACGACGCCGACGCCTACACCCAGATCTGTCGCCTGCGCGATCGGTGGCGCGCGCACGTTTGCGCAGGGCGGTGGTACGAGGCCTTCGAAGAGTTCGTCGACTTCTACAACGGACCGGGCTCATTTGCCCGGTGGCCGCCCTCGCGTCGCGAGGCGTTTCTCGCCAGCCAACAGGCCCAGGGAGACCTGTGGGACGTTCTCTTCGACGACCTGGTCACTCTTGACGCGCTCGCGGGGGTGACCGCGCCGGTCCACGTGCTCGAGGGATCGCAGACGTCGGCCGTGGATCACGCCATCTGTGAGGCCATCCTGCGGCACGTGCCGCGCGCGCGGCACACGTTGATCGAGGGCGCCGGCCACATGATGCCGCTCACCCACCCCGAGCCGCTCACCCGCGCCCTCCTTGCCGGGATCGCGAGCTGAGCGCGATCGATCGGAAGTGGGTGGGATGAGCGCGATGCTCGAGCTCGGCACAAGAGTCCTGTCACGTGCGCGAACGTCGGCTACGCTTGCCGGCAGCAGCGGCCGACCAGGATTTTGCTGCACCCGGGCGGTACGCAATCGCATACGGGAGCCAGAAAATCCGGGAAATCCCTGCAAAGGCCGACGTAGCTCAGCTGGTAGAGCACTTCACTCGTAATGAAGGGGTCCCCGGTTCGAGTCCGGGCGTCGGCTCTAGAAATTCCCCGCATTTGTGTGGTGATGGGTCGTTTAAGGGAGCCGACGGGGCATGTGTTTCGGGTCGAGCGGGCGCGGGGTCCGGTGTGGTACATGAGGTTCTCCGTTGACTCAGAAGGAGAGCCACCCTTCGAGGACGATCGGCCCGACGGAATTGTTCGACGGACGGCCTGTCGTGTGATGACGAATAGATAGGAGCCGGTTGCTTGGGCGTTTGAGACGGTCGGTACGGACCCGTCGGCGCGTAGCTGGCCGCTGGCGTCGACCGGTGGGGTGATGATCCCGACCAGAGCTAGGTCCTCCGATCGGTGCGTGCGTCGGCTCCGCTTGGCGCACGAGCGACGCTGCTTGACTACCTCGGCGCGATCGACGCGCTGATCATCCGCCGCGACCAGCTCGAGACGACGATCTCGGAGCTGATCCCAGGCTCGCCGTGGGCGAGGGACGTCGCCCGGCTGCGGTGCATGCGCGGGATCGATACGTTGACCGCGATCGGGCTGTGCGTGGAGATCTCGGACTTCGCTCGGTTCGAGCACCCCAAGCAGCTGATGAGCTACGTCGGGCTCGTGCCATCGGAGAGGAGCTCGGGTCAGACCCGCCGCCAGGGGGCGATCACCAAGTCCGGCTCCCAGCACGCCCGCCGGCTGCTGGTCGAGGCCGCGTGGCACTACCGCCGCCCGCCCAGGCTCGGTACCCGGCTCAAGGCCCGCCAAGTGGACCAGCCGGCCGCGGTGATCGCGATCGCCTGGAGGGCCCAGCAACGGCTGCACCAACTCTGGCGCCGACTGGACACCCAGCGCCGCAAACGCAAGACGATCGTCACGGCCGCGGTCGCCCGACACCTCGTCGGCTTCTGCTGGGCGATCGTGACCGCCGACACCGACACCGACACTCACACGAGCACCTGAACCCTCATCCCCGCGTGAAGCATCCCACCCAGACACTCGGCTGAGGAGGCGGCGGAAGTCGCCTGGCCCTCGCGCGCGAGAGCACCCGCGACGCTGTTATGAGCAACCGCCCCGGCGGCCATGCTCGACGTTAGTAAGCGGACTCTCACGACGAAACCCGGTCCTGCGGTACCCAACCCGCGCATATCAGCCTGACCGCGCGTCGCGCACCCGCCAGGACCGCCGCCCCCTCAGCCGAGCCCACCTACCCCGCCGACGAAAAACCACCGGCAGGGTCTTGATGTCATGAAGGGCCGGGCGGGCCCCGGCGGTCCGGGCACAGGCGCCCGGGCGGCAGGTGGTCGGCCCTCCGCCTCGAACTGCACGTTTCGAGACCGCGCGGATTTGGGCCGCGCGGCCGGACAACCCAAGAGGAGGACCGACCGTGGATAACGCTACGCGTTGGATCGGCATCGACCTGCATCGGCGCCGCTCTCAGATCGCGGTGATCGACGAGCACGGGGAGCTTGAGCTCTCGCGGCGGATCGTCAACGACCGCGAGACATTCTTGGAGCTGCTCGGCGACCCGGAGAGCGCGCACGTCGTGTTGGAGGCGACCTACGGCTGGGAGTGGCTGGCCGAGCTGCTCGAGGAAGCCGGCTATGACCTGCACCTCGCGCACCCGCTCCGGACGCGCGCGATCGCCGCGGCGCGGGTGAAGACCGACGCGATCGACGCCAAGACGCTCGCGCATCTGCTCCGTGCCGGGTTTCTGCCCGAGGCGTACATCGCGCCGCGCGAGCTGCGTGACCTACGCGAGCTGCTCAGGCACCGCGCGACGCTGACCCGGATGCGCTCGGCGGTCAAGAACCGCGTGCACGCGATCCTCGCCAAGCACGGCATCGCCAACCAGCACTCCGACCTGTTCGGCAAAGGCGGCCGCGAGTTCCTCGCCGCCCTCGAGTTGCGCGACGCGCCCCGCCGGCGGCTGGACAGCCTGATCTCGCTGATCTGCGACTTCGACCGCGAAATCGGGCAGACCACCGAGGAGATCGAAGCGCGCGCGAAGACCGATGACCGCGTCGACGTGCTGACCCAGATCCGCGGCGTCGGGCGCTACACCGCGATGCTGATCATCGCCGAGATCGGCGACATCCACCGCTTCCCCACCGCCCGACACCTGTGCTCCTGGGCCGGACTGGCCCCCAGCGTCCGCAGCTCTGACGGCAAAGCCCGCCTCGGGCACATCACCCGCCAAGGATCCCCAGCGCTGCGCTGGGCGCTGGTCGAAGCCGCGCAGAAGATCACCACCGGCTCCGGCCCGCTACGCGAGAAGTTCGAGCGGATCGCCAAACGCCGCGGACGCAAGATCGCCAAGGTCGCTGTCGCCCGCGAGATCCTTACCCTGGCCTACTACGGACTACGCGACGGAGAGATCCGTTGCCTAGCGCGCCGCAGCCGCGCGAGCGCGAAAGCGAAGCTGGCGGCATGACCCGCCGCGCGCTCACACGCAGCAAGGCTTGCGCCCACGACCACGGCGCGATGCGCACGCTCGGGCGAGCTCGACGTTTGTCATGGCCTCGCTAACACAGGACGGCCGCCCACTTGATTGAGCCCCCGAGCACCGCACGACACTCTGGTCCGCCCCGCGCGACCGGATGGATGACTGGAGCAAAGTCCCCAGCCGGCAAGCAGTCAGCGAACCGGCCCCCAACCACCAGAGCCCCATGAACCCGCCACACACCCCGACCACTGCCAGACTCACCCGGTCGCGTCAAGCGCCCCCTACCGGCGACGGTCAACCCTTGCCCGCAACCCAGGCGCTTGACCCGACCGGCGTCGCCCGGCAACCGGGCAACGAAGTCCGGGGCGAAGCCCCGAAACCCCATTACCCACCGGACAATCCGACCATCACCCCCACCAGCCGACAAACCAACGTCAAAAACGGCCAACCGCCCCTTGACATCACCCGCCCCTTCATGGATGACAATCACTCCTCCATATCAGCAGCGATCTTGCAAGCACTCGCACCGGCGCGTGCTCGAGTTCCGCGCGTTGCAGGACGCTCATCGTCGCTGACGAGATGTCCGCCGCCGAGTGAAAGCAGGTCTCACGGCGGCTCTGTTGGTTTCGGCCATGGGAGCTGTCACCGGTTCGATATCGGTTCGCTTCATCGTCGCGGCGTGTTGCCAGGCCGGGTCGCGTGACCGCCTCGTCGAAAAGCGTATTCTCATCGGCCGCCGCCAGACCGGTTTATCTCCGCGCATATGGTCGGAGCCCAGTCACCATGGCGATCCGAGACCGACACGGGAGGGCGGACAGGCCCCCACAGGACCTCGAGCTATCCGCACAGCCGCTGATTGACCGTCGCGAGCTCAGCGCGCGGCGAGCTGATAAGCGGCGGCGGCTTCGCCGAAGGCGGATCCTTTTCGCGACGCTGACTCCGCTGGTGCTGGTGACCCTCTACTTCGGGATCTCGTACGCGAACTACATGCTCAAGCCGACGAGCGAGACCTTCTCCGAGCGCTCCGCGGAGTGGGTGCGCGACGACGTGCCCTTCGGCAACTGGATCATCGACACCGCCGAGCACTACACAGCGAGCGCGCCCCGCAAGGGCGGCCCTGGGCTGAAGCGCCTGCCGAGCATCGGCCTCAGCCCCGTGCGGCCTCTAGTCAAGCACGCCAAGCACGTCACCTACGCGCCGCCGCCGATCAAACCCGTGTTCGCCACGCCGCTGCCCGGCGAAGGTGTCTGGCACCGTACGGGTCCATCCGTCGATGGTGGCCCGCCGGTGCTCGTGACGACCTACCGGCCGAGCACGGAGTACCCCACCATCGTCGCTTATGTCCTGTGGATCGACCACACCCGCACCGACCTCGCCTACTACCCCGGCCGCTATGAGCCACCGAGCGCGGTCGACCGGGGTCCGATGATGGTTCCCGTCGATCAGCGCTACCGGCTGCTCGCCACCTTCAACGGCGCCTTCACGCACGTCGACACCAATAACGGTTCGGCGGTCAACGGCCACACCAACGAGCCGCTGACCGATGGCAACGCCACGCTCGTCGGCTACCGCGACGGAACCGTGAACATCGTCAAGTGGACCGGCGACCCTAACGCGCCGGCCAACGTCGCCTGGGCGCGCCAGAGCCTCACCCCGATCCTCTGGGACGGCAAGCTCAACCCCGAGTTGAGCACCGACCCGAACAGCATCCAGTGGGGTTACACCCTAGGCGGCGTGACCTTCACTCCGCGCACCGCCGTCGGCGTCGACGCCCACGGCGACGCGATGTTCGTCGTCGCGTCGGAGGCTACGGTGATCTCGCTCGCCCAGATCCTTCAGCACGTTGGGGCGGTTCGCGGGATGGAGTTCGACATCAACCCCGAATGGCACACAATGATTACCTACTCCCACAGGAACGGCCTCGGGCCGACGATGGTCGAGCCCCAGTCCCAGCAGTCCCCCGACCGCTACCTCACCCCCGACGACCGCGACTTCCTGGCGGTGTTCTCCAAGGTGCCCGGGCCGGTCACCGTCCCCTTCAAGTAATCAGCGCGCCGGGCCGTCGGCCCTTGGGGCGACCCTGCCCTGACCATCCAGCGACGCTGTATCTGCCCGCGCTCGCGTGACCAATCCGGCCGACTCGCGAGCACACCGGATCCGTGGACGGCGGACAGTCGCCGAAGCGCCCGCGAGTCTCGAGGCCGCTCGGACACAGACCAGTCGCCGGCGGAAGGCGCCCTTTCCGCGCAAGGCAAGACGCGGGCGCCGTAGCGGCGCCGAGTAGCGCGGCGGGTCGAAGGGAGGTCTTGCCTTCGGGGCGATGCCCCTTTGCTATCGCAGGACCCGCGGCAGCCCGAAGTGCGGGAACGCGCTGTTGCCGCCGAACCATGTGATCGCAGCGATCTGCCGGCCTTCCAGGGTTAGGACGAGCATGCCGTACAGTCGGGCGATCTCGGTCTCGAGGGTTGGGAAGTAAGCGCCGAATGCTGGCTGCGTGTTGGCGCGGGTGGGCACCAGCAGCGGCGCGCCTCGCCTGATCATGCGGTCGCTGAGGAACGCGCCGATCGCGGCGGGACCCTGGTATTCGTAGGGCTCGGGCGGCATCGTGAGCCAGGCGTCGTCGGTCAGCAGTGCGACCACGCCCTCGATGTCGCCTGTTTGGATCGCGTCGGCGAAGCGGCCGACGGTGTCGCGCTCGCGTTTGGAGTTGGGGAGCGGCGCCCGTTCGCGTCCGGCGGCGGGCAGCCGCGACTCGAATGCCGCGCGGGCGCGGCGCAGCAGGCTGTTGACCGAGTGTGCGGTGATCTCGAGCATCTCGGCGACCTCTTCGGCGTGGTAGCCGAGCACGTCGCGGAGTACCAGCACCGCGCGCTGCTGCGGAGGCAGGTGCTG
Source organism: uncultured Solirubrobacterales bacterium (assembly GCA_963810015.1). Lineage (GTDB taxonomy): Bacteria > Actinomycetota > Thermoleophilia > Solirubrobacterales > Solirubrobacteraceae > Palsa-465. The sequence goes on along the minus strand of CAWEMC010000011.1, from coordinate 145,461 downwards.
CAGGCCGACGATAAACCCCAGTTCGATCGCCTCTTTGGTCTCGTAACGAGCCTCCGGGCCGGGAGCCTGGTCCGGAATGCCCTCGAGCAGGACGTCAGGGAAGGGCTCAAGCCAGATCGCCTCGCCGTAGCGGGTGGGCTCGGGCATCTCCGTCATCCGCTGCAGGTCCTGCGGCCGCCGGGTCGCGCGGAGCGCATCGAGAGAACTGTTGGTCGCGATCCGGTACAGCCAGGCGCGGAGCGACGCGCGTCCCTCGAACGCAGCCAGCCCGCGCCACGCGGCGAGGAGGGTCTCTTGGAGCAGATCCTCCGCGTCCTGGGCCGACCCGACGATCCGGTAGATATGCACCTGGAGCTCACGCCGGAACGGATCGGTCAGCTCGCGGAATGCATCCTCCTCGCCAGCGCGTGCACGCTCGAGGGTCGGGTTGGTCACGCTCGCAACCTCGCACTGACTGTTCCTTTCACCCGCATCACTGTAATGACGCCGGCGCGCCCGGAAATTCGTCGCTCAATTTCCCTCGCCGCGAACGTCTCAACCCACGCAACACCCACGAGCCAAAGCAAGGAGAATCAAGATGGGAAAGATCGTGATCAGCCAGAACGTCACGCTCGACGGCGTCGTCGAGGACCCGAGCGGCGAGGGAGGGTTCAGGCACGGCGGCTGGTTTGAACAGTTCATTGGCCAGGACTGGGAGGCGTGGGCGAAGGTCGAACTGGCCGAGGCACAAGGCGCCGAGGCCCTGCTGATGGGTCGCCGGAGCGACGAGTACTTCGGCACGCGGTCGCCATCTCAGAGCGGCGAGTGGGTGGACAGGCTGAACAGCCTCCCCAAGTACATCGTGTCCTCGACGCTCCAAGAGCCCAAATGGACGAACGCGACCGTCCTGGCGGGCGAGGTAGTTAGCGAGGTCTCGAAGCTCAAGCAACAGATACAGGGGGAGATCGTCGTGTACGCCAGCCGCCCGCTCGTGCGCACGCTGATGGAGCACGACCTGGTCGACGAGCTGCGCCTGACCGTCTTCCCGGTTGCGCTCGGCGCGGGCGAGCGCCTGTTCGGCGAGACCAGCGACAAGCGACCCCTGCGCCTAATCCACACGAAGACCATCGGTCACGGTCTCGCCCACCTAACCTACGAGCGCGCCCGGGAGGCCCAAGCGATCGAGACGTACGCGCCTCGCCTACGCGCCCGCCCCGGCTGAGGCGTTGGTGGGTCAGCTCAGTTGGTAGTCGAGCAGCAGATACCCGCTTGGAGAGGTAACGCTGCGGGTCAATGACAGCCGCCGAGGACCCCCGCCATCGAAGAGCCTTCGCCCATGCGTGTGCACGGCGGGCGCGACGACAAGTCGGAGTTCGTCGACCAGACTCGCCTCGAGCAGCGATTGGGTTAGCGAGATGCTCCCGTGGATCCCGATGTCGCCGCCGGGCTGCTGCTTGAGCTCGCGGACGAAGTCTGCGAGGTCGTCCTCGACGAGCTTGGTCTCCGGCCACTGCTGCTCGGGAGGCGTGGATGTCACCACGAACTTCTGGACGCCATTGATGAAGCTCGCGAATGGCTCGATGTCACTGGTTGGCCAGAAGGCCGCCCAGTCGTCGTACGTGCGGCGCCCGAGAAGTACGGTGTCCTGGGCGGCGATGACGCGGCCGAGGTTCTCTCGCATGACGTCATCGAACTCGGTCACGAACTCGTCCGGCTGCTCGGCTACGCCGTCGAGCGACAGCAATTCGTATGCGACTACTTTGCGCATCGAGTGATCTCCTCGCTAGTTCAGTGACGTGCGATACAGACCGCGCCGACCGCCGAAACTAATCGGTCGTTCACCGCAACGCTCTCCCAAGGATCGAGTTAGCGCCAGCCGAGCTCCGGCGCAACGTGGGTGAGAATGTTCTCGATGACGTGCGCGTTGTATCCGACGCCGAGCTGGTTGGGCACGGTGAGCAACAGCGTGTCCGCCGCCTGGATCGCCTCGTCCATCCGGAGCTGCTCAACGAGCAGGTCGGGCTCGGCTGCGTAGGAGCGGCCGAAGATCGCGCGCGTGTTCTCGTCGATCATGCCGATCTGGTCCTGAGAGTCTCGGTCGTGGGCGAAGTAGGCGCGGTCGGTGTCGGTGGTGAGCGCGAAGATGCTGCGGCTGACCGAGACCCGTGGCTGGCGGTCATGCCCAGCCTCGTTCCACGCCTCGCGGTAGGCGTCGATCTGCTTGCGCTGCTGGACGTGCAGCGGCTCGCCGGTTTCGTCGTCCTTCAGCGTCGAGCTTTGTAGGTTGAGGCCGAGCCGGGCCGCCCAGACGCTTGTTGCGTTCGATCCCGATCCCCACCAGATCCGCTCTCGCAAGCCAGGCGAGTGCGGCTCGAGCCGCAGCAGGCCCGGCGGATTGGCGAACATCGGCCGCGGGTTTGGCTGCGCGAATCCGTCGCCTTCCAGAAGCTTTAGCGCGAGCTCGGCGTGTTGGCGCGCCATATCGGCGTCGCTGTCGCCGTCCGCAGGCGTATAGCCGAAGTACCGCCAGCCATCGATCACCTGCTCGGGCGACCCGCGGCTGATCCCCAGCTGAAGCCGGCCACCGGCGATCAGGTCAGCGGCCCCGGCGTCTTCGGCGAAGTACATCGGGTTCTCATAGCGCATATCGATCACGGCGGTGCCAATCTCGATCCGCGACGTCCTGGCGCCGATCGCCGCCAGCAACGGGAACGGCGAGGCGAGCTGACGCGCGAAATGGTGAACTCGGAAGTACGCGCCGTCGGCGCCCAATTCCTCCGCCGCGACCGCAAGCTCGATCGATTGCAGTAGCGCATCCGCGCCCGAGTGCGTCCGCGAGTGCGGACTGGGACTCCAGTGACCAAAAGAGAGGAATCCGATCTTCTTCATGCGTTCTTTGAATCAAGACAGACGCCGGAGCTCGCGAGTAGCACGGCGGTTCTGCGCCGTGTGTTGCGCGCCGCTCTCTCGGCGAGGATCAGTCGTCGCGTGGCCGGGGCTGAAAGACGATTCGTTTGAGCTCGGCGAGTGCGTGGCCGCCGAGACGAAGTGCGGTCTGGAAGCCCTCGAGTCCGAGTTCGCCAGCGTCGAGCGACCGCCGGAGTTCGTCGAGCGCCGGTCGCTCGTCGTCGAGTACCTTCTCGCGCGGAGCGTCCAGCAGGATCAGGTGTCGCGGCCGACGGAGGCCATGCGCGAGACGGACGTATCGTTCGCGCTGTGCGGCGTCGAAACCCTCGAGCGGCAGAACGACGCTCTGTTCAGACTGCAGCCGCTTGCGAACCGCGCCAGCCAGGAGTTCGCTGGCACGTTCCTCGATCTCGCTCTCCGCGACCCGACCGGCTAGCAGTGCTCGGACGCGAGCCGGTGTGAGCACCGCCCCGCGCTCCTCGACGACTCGCTCGGCGAACTGTGCGGGCTCCGACGCCTCGGCGCCGACGATGACGAGAAGACTTCCGGGCGAGTAGCGCAGCCGATGCGAGGGAGCGAGAACGCGGCACCGGACTGACACGTCGACCGGGCGTGGCGGGGCGCCATCGGCGCGCGGGCGCTCCGACGACCAGCCCGTCCGCTCGTCGGCGGAGATCTTGACGCTTCGGGCGGGCGTTTTCTCGGACACGTAGACAATCATCGTCGACCCGGGCCGTTTGTGCTCTGCGGGTCGCGTGTGGACCGCGCTACGAGGGCTCGGAGTCGAGGGCCAGCCCGAACGGGCTCCCCTCCGAGTCCCGACAGATCGCCCACCGCGATCCGGAATGAACAACGCCCCCGCCCAGTGCGTTGACCTGGCTGAGCGCCGCGTCCAAGTCAACGACCGTGAAGTAGGGCAGCGAGACCGTGTCGCCAGGACCCCTGCCGCGCTCGTGGATGCCGACGGCGGGATGCCCGGCGTGTGTCTGCCAGCCGCGGCCCTCGGCCTCGCCGCGCTCGGCCAGTTCGATGCCGAGCAGATCCGACCAGAACCGCCGCGCGCGGTTTGGATCATCGGCGGGGAACTCGATGAGGGCGAGCGGCGTGTCCACCCACGAGACCATAACGTGACCGCGGGCCGTGGCCGCCGTGCTGGCTCCCGCTGCGGACTCGGTCTCAAGCTGGACTGACTCAGGGCGCTGCCGACAGCCGGGAGCTCGATTGGTGTGAAGGCTCCTGTGGATCGCCCCGGTGGATGATCAGCACGGCGCCTCGAGAGTGGGCCGCGACGGCCTCTGCGACGCTTCCGATGAGAACGCTGGCGAGCCCGGTGCGCCCGTGGGAGCCAAGCACGATCAGGCTCGCGTCGTGCTCGTCGGCGGTCTTGACGATCCCCTTCCAGGTGGGAGACGCCTCCACCGCCGCGCCGCGTGCGTCGAATCCTGCTTGTTGTGCCAGCGAGGCCAGCGGGCACGAACCCCACGTCGAACGGGTGCCAAACGGTGAGTACGAGTGCGTCCCGTCCTGGTGTGAGCTGCCGTCCTGCTTGATCGATCGCGAGTTTCGCCAGCTCCGAGCCGTCGTACGCGAAACGATGATCGGAATCAGCAAGATCCCGAGCGACCGGCGACAGATCGAGCACATCCTCCGCATCGCCCTCGACGGTCTCCGGTACCAGCCGTAGCCGGAGGCGTCAAGCGGGCGCTGGGTCGTTCCCGATCGAGCTTTCGGGCAGCGTTAGTTCGTTCAACGTTGTGATCGCTCGTCGCAGGATCCGCGAGATCTGCATCTGTGAGACCCCGATCTGGCTGGCGATCTCGCTCTGTGTGCGGTCCTCGAAAAAGCGAAGTTGAAGCACCTGCCGGTCGCGCTCTGGGAGCGCCAGCATTGCGGTGGCGACCGTTGTGCGATCCTCGGCTAGCTGAAAACCGGCGTCCTGTTGGCCGATCGTGTCGACCAGCGTTCCGGACTCGTCGTCGCCGTCATCGTGGGGAGCGTCAAGCGAGGCTGAGTGGTGCGCTGCAGCGGCCTCGAGGCCCTCGAGCACGTCCTCGATGCTCAGCTCGAGGTACTGCGCAAGCTCGGCCACGGTCGGTGAGCGCCCGGTCTTCGTTGTGAGCTTCTCCTGCGCGCGTTGGACCTTGAGCGCGAGTTCTTGGGCTCCTCTGGGGACGTGGGCGGACCAGCCCAGATCGCGGAAGTAGCGCTTCAGCTCGCCAACGATCGTCGGCACCGCAAACGAGGAGAACGCGTTCCCGCGATCGGGATCGAAGCGGTCCAGCGCCTTTAGCAGCCCGTAGCTCGCTACCTGGAGCAGATCCTCAAACGGCTCGTGCGCCCCGGTGTAGCGCCGCGCCAACTTCCGGGCCAGCGGCAAGAACCGATCGACGAGCTCATCGCGTGCCGCTTGGTCGTGATCCTGCTGCCAGCGGGCGAACAGCTCTCGCGGCTCGGCCCGCCCAAGTGGCGGCCGGCCCGCGGACCCAAAAGCGGCCCTGGGGGTGATGTCGTTGGCGTTCTGGCCTCGACCGAGATGCGCGTGCAAGAACGCCTCCATACATAGTTGTTAGACCGACCAGTCTTTCTACAGTAGACCGACCGGTATGTCAAGCGCTACTCTGTTGCGAATGGACGCCACTTTGGAAACCGCGGCCAATCGGGAGTCGCCCGTCCGGGAGCGGATCCTCGGGACCGCGTATGAGCTGTTCGCGCGCCGCGGCGTGCGTGACGTCGGGATCAACGAGCTGGTCGACCGTGCCGGTATCACGAAGGCGACGCTGTACCGGCACTTTCCCTCCAAAGACGATCTGGTCGTCGCCTTTCTGGAGCTGCGCGAGGAGCGCTGGACCCGGGGCTGGGTCGAGGCCGAGGCCAGGCGCCGCGGCAGCACCCCCGAGGAGCAGCTCCTGGCGATCTTCGACCTCTTCGACGAGTGGTTTCACCGAGACGACTTCGAAGCCTGCTCGTTCATCAACGTACTGCTCGAGCTCGGAGCTTCTCACCCAGCCGGCAGAGCGAGCATCGAGCACCTCGAGACCATTCGCTCGGTCGTGCGCCAGCTCGCCGAGGAAGCGAGCTTGAGCGACCCTGACTCGTTCGCCCGCTCGTGGCACATCCTGATGAAAGGCTCGATCGTCTCGGCCGCCGAGGGTGACCCCAACGCGGCGCAACGAGCCAAAGCGATGGCCCGGCGACTGATCGAGGACCACACCTACCCCGCTTCAGCGATCGCCGGCCTCGCCTGAGCGGTGCCCGCGAGAACGTGGGGCGCCTCGGGTTCTCGCCGGGCGTGAGGTTGTCGTTTAGCGGGTAGTTGCGACTTGAGGGTCGCGTGGGGTGCCCCGGGCGGAACGCGAGATCTCTTCTTACAGACATGACGACGGAGGCAGTTTGATGAACAAGTCAAAACAGAAGGTGGTGCAGTACCTGGGCGAAGCGCACGCCAGCGAAGTCGGCCTGGTCGAGCGTTCTTCGGTCCCAGATCGCGATAACCCCGCGTGGCTCCTACCGCGACGGGCTCGAGAAGCACCTGGGCGAGACGCAAGAGCACGCGCGTCGCATCCGGAAGCGCTCGGGTGAGCTTGGGCAGGGCCGCAACCCAGTGCAGGTGTTTGTCGGCTTCGCGGAGTCGCTGATCAGCCAGAGCCTCGCTGTGGGCAAGACGCCGTTTGACCTGCTGCGGGGATCGAGCGGTGAGGAAAAGGTCCTCAAGAACGCGAAGGACGCCTGTGCGACCGAGGCGCTCGAGATCGCGACCTACACCGCCCTGGAGCGCCTCGCCACCGCGGTCGGGGACGAGCAGACAGCCAAGCTCGCCGTGTCCATCCGTGGCGATGAGGAGCGGATGCTCGAGCGCATCATGCGCGAGATCCCCAAGCTCACCGACGCGGTCATCGGAGCGGACATCGAGGGAAGGCCGTCCTACGACGTCACCGAGACCGGCGCTGCGGACGCCACGCGCGAGGCCGCGCGCGAGGTCAAGCAAACGGCACGCGAGACACAGGCGCGTGCCAAGCGCAGCGCCCAGCAGGCACGCAAGGTCCCCGGCGTCGCGCAAGCTCGAGGGACGGATCAAGGGCGCAGTCGCCTCCGAGGAGGATCTCGCGATCCCGCGCTATGACTCGCTCACCGCCGAGGAGATCCTCAGCAAGCTACCCGAGCTCTCGCAGATCGACCTCGCCAAGATCGACTCATACGAGCGCAAGAACGACAACCGCACCACGGTTCTAAGCCGCATCACCGCGCTTCGTCGAGCGGAGCCGTGGCCCGGCTACGACGAGCTCACGGTCGCCGAAGTCGAAGCCGTGATCGGGGAGGGCGACGAGCAGCGCACCAAGGACGTCGTTGCCTACGAGCGCGCTCACAAGAACCGCGCCGGCGTGCTCCGAAGCGCCGAGCGCGAAACCGCCAGCGCCTAAATCACCGCGGCCGCGCGGACGGAGCCAGAAAAGCTCCGTCCGCGCCCGCCGAGTCGAACGTCACGGTCGTTCCCACCGCGGACTGCACGAACGCCTCGGGCATCGCACGGGCGATCGCGTGGACCGCCTTCCAGCCGGAGCAGTGCGCGGGCACGACGCGACCAACGCGGGCGGCGCGCAACGCATCGACCGTTGGTTCGATGCGCGCTTCGAACAGTCCACCAGTGAGATGCAGGCCGCCGAGAAGCCCGGCGACGCGGGCCTCCCCGGTTAGACGCTGAGCATGAAACAAGACGTTGATCGCGCCCGCGTGGGAACACCCGGAGATGATCACCAAGCCGCGGTCGCGCACATTGACGACGAGTGCTTGGTCGTCCCAAATCATCGGATCAGGCCGCCAAGCATCTCTCTCGCGCGCTTCGTGGATCGGAAAGCCACTCTCGAAGTCGGTCACGCGCTCGACCTGCCCTGACACCAGAACGGCGCCATCGAGCAGCAGGCTGTGCGCACGTTCCTCAACCACCTCGAGCCCCTCGTCTTCAAGATCGTGACGACTCGGCGGCGGCAGTCGTAGCTCGCCACCCGAGGGAAAGCTGATTCTCCGTTCCCGCCAAGCATCGGGGTGGATCACCAGCGGCAACCGCGAGCGATCCCGGCGACGGGCGAGCCCCTCGAGGCCGCCGTGATGATCGGCGTGGCCGTGCGAGATGACGATCGCACGCAAATCACCCACCGGCACCTGAAGCACGTCGAGGTTGCGCGCCACGGCGTGGGGTGTGAGGCCGGCGTCGTAGAGCACGGTGCTCCGGTCGCCGTCCCGCTCGACGGTGACCAACGCGGAGAAACCATGCTCAGCAACCAACTGCTCAGCCGCGCCGAAGTCCCGCGCCTGATAGCGAGCGACGCCCTCCTCACCAGCCATGAGCACGTCGAGGAAGTTGTCGATCACGACCGTCACCTCGACACGATCAACCGCGGCGAGCACACGCCGATCCTACGCCAGCGACCCACCCACGCGAACGAGCTCAGGGACTCCTTGATCCGAGCTTCTTCGGGGGCCACAATCTTGCTACCGACACAGGAAGAAGCGTGAGCGGTGGCGCGAATCGCGCCCGCGCGGCCTTGCCCCGAGGCTAAGCGGTGTCGCCTGAGAGGCTTGGGGTGATGGCTGTGCGACCACGATGACAGTTGCTGGCAACGAGGAGCTCGCGTTCGCCGGCGTCGCGCGGCTGGGTGAGCTGCTTCGTGCGAGAGAGCTCACGCCGCGTGAGCTGCTCGAGCTGTACCTCGCGCGGATCGAGCGGCTGAACCCGCGGTTGAACGCGTTCGTCTCCGTCCGGGCCGAGGCGGCATTGGCCGAGGCGGACGCCGCGCTCGCTCGCCTGACCGCCGGCGAAGCCGGTGGGATGCTCGGGATACCGGTGGTGGTCAAGGACAACGTTGACATCGCCGGCGAGATAACAACCCACGGCACCGCGGCCCAGGAGACAGCGGCGACCGCGGACGCGGAGGTCGTGCGGCGACTGAGGGCGGCAGGAGCGCCGATCCTCGGCAAGACCACGCTCCCCGAGCTCGCGACGTGCGGCCAATCGACCGAGTCACCAACCTACGGCGTGACGCGCAACCCGTGGGATCCAGCCCGGACAGCCGGCGGCACGAGCGGCGGGACGGCGGCGGCGGTCGCCGCCGGCCTGGCGCCGATCGGGCTCGGTGCCGACGGCGCCGGCTCGATCCGGGTACCGGCGGCATTCTGCGGCCTGTTCGCGCTCGCGCCCTCGCGCGGGCGGATCTCGACGATGCCCGACCCCGAGCACTGGCACGGCCTGACCGTATTCGGAGGTCTGGCGCGCAGCGTGCTGGACGCAGCGGTGTTCGACGACGCGCTGCGGGGTCCCGCTCCGGGCGACCGGTACATGCCGCCTGAGCCGGAGACGAGCTTTGCCCAGGCAGCGGCACGCGAGCCGATGCCGCTGCGCGTCGCGGTGTCGATCAAGGGCGCGATTCTCGGGATCAGACCCGGCCCGGTCGCCCGCCAAGCAGTCGAGGCGACCGCCGAGCTGCTGCGCGAACTCGGGCACGAGGTCGCCGAGCGCGACCCGACCTACGGGCAGCTCTCAAACGGCATAGCGGTCCGATCGCTCGCCGGCATCGCGGACGACGCCGCCAGGCTCGACCATCCCGACCGACTGGCGGACCGTACCCGCCGGATGGCGTGGCTGGGGCGACGACTGCACGGCCGCGCCCTGCGGCGAGCCAAACGACGCGAGCCACTTGCCGCCCGGCGGGCCAACACGATCTTCGCTGAACACGACCTCCTGCTGACCCCTGTCACCGCCGTCCAGCCTGCTCCGATCGAGCGGTGGAACGACGCGGGCATGATCCGCACCCTCCTCGGCGGCAGCCCCTACGTCACCTACACGGCGGTCTGGAACTACCTCGGCCAGCCCGCCGCCTCAATTCCCGCTGGACTCGACGACAACGGACTTCCCAGCGCGATCCAGCTCGCCGGCCCACTGGGCAGCGAGACCACGATCATCTCCCTCGCGGCCCAAATCGAACGCGCCCGCCCCTGGGCACAGCTCAGGCCGGCACTCGCCTAATCCATCTCAGCGAGCCTGCCACGCCGAAGGTGCCGGCGGTGGTGTGCTTGGGTTCGGCGCTAGCCTCGTGCCATGGCGACGACGACGCAGGTGATTCGAAGCGAGCAGTTCCCTGACCTCAGTGACGAGGTGTTCTTCCCGCGGCTGTCTGACGCCAAGCTGGCGTGGTTGGGCAAGCACGGTCGCCGGCGGACGGTGGCGGCCGGTGAGGTGCTCTACGAGCACGGCGCCCGCGACGCGCCGTTCTTCATCATCGAGCGGGGGCTGGTCGAGTTCATCGATCGTAAGCCGGGCAAGGATGTCTACATCGCCCAAGCCGACAGTCGCACCTTCATCGGTGACATCGCCGTGTTCACCGGTGAGCCGACGATCAGCGCTTGCGTGGCCGTCGAATCGACGGACGTCATCGAGTTCGACCAGTCCGGGCTGCGGAAGATGGTCGCCCGGTGGCCAGAGTTCGGCGAGCACGTCTTCGCGACGTTGCTGGAACGGCGGGCATGGCACGAGGCGAGGGGGCAGGGGGTGATGAGACTCATCGCTGCTCGCGGGTCACGCCGAGCCTTCGAGGTCCGCGATTTGCTGGAGCGCAACCTCCTGCCGGTGCGCTTCTTTGACGTCGACACCGACGAGGAGAGCGCGTCGCTTCTGAAGTGGCTCGACATCCCACGATCCGAGACGCCCGTCCTGGTCCACGCGACCGAGGTGATGCGCAATCCCTCCGCGGCGCAGGTCGCGCGCTCGCTGCGCCTCCGCGCCGAGGTGGATGGTCAGCGCTTCGATTTGGTCGTGCTCGGTGGTGGTCCAGCCGGTCTCGCCGCCGCGGTATACGGCGGCTCGGAGGGGTTGAGGACGTTCGTGGCGGAGGCCTGGGCGCCCGGGGGTCAGGCCGGGACGAGCACGCGTATCGAGAATTACCTCGGCTTTCCGAGCGGGATCTCCGGCACGCAGCTGACGCGCAACGCGACCCTTCAGGCGCGTCGGTTCGATGCCGTGCTGTCGAGCTTTCACCGCGTCGTCGAGATGGCCGATGGACCCGAGGGCCTCCTACGCGTCGACCTTGACGACGGCCAGCACGTGCTCGCTCGCTCGATCGTCATGGCGACGGGTGCACGCTGGCGGGAGCTCGACGCCGAGGGGATCGACCGCTTCCGCGGGGCCGGCGTGTACCACGCCGCGATGGCCACCGATGCTGAGCGCTGCCGCGGTGAGGACGTGATTGTCGTCGGCGGCGGCAACTCTGCCGGCCAGGCGGCGGTTCACCTGGCCTCGCGTGCGCGGAGCGTGCGAGTCGTGGTGCGAGGCAAGGCACTCAGCTCGACGATGTCGCGTTACTTGATCGACCGGATCGAGCGCTCGCCCCGCATCGAAGTGATGACCGAGACCGAGGTAACCGCGGTGCACGGCACTACGACAGTCGAGTCCGTGGGCCTGCGTGACCGCGGCTCCGACACCGCCAGAATGGTCGCCGCGACCGCGGTCTTCGTCATGATCGGCGCGGTCCCATGCACCGAGGCCGCACAAGGGATGCTCGCCGTCGACCCGGCGGGGTACCTCTTGTGCGGCAGCGGCGCAGCGAGTTGCAACGGACATCTTGCCTGGCCGCTGACGGACCGCGAACCGCATCTCCTCGAAACGGTCCGTCCCGGGGTGTTCACCGCCGGTGACGTGCGCTCCGGGGCGACGAATCGGGTGGCGGCTGCCGTCGGCGACGGCTCGCTCGTCGTGCGCTTCGTGCACGACGTCCTGGCGGATTAGGCCCTGGAATCAGCTCCCCGGCGCTCGCACACCTCCGATTGGTGGAAACTCGACGCGTTCTGGTCGTGGGCGCCGGAGGAAAGTATCCTCCGCCCATGGGCGTGGGCGAGTGGGCGAGCGCCAGCGGGACTGACAGGACCGACGAGCCCGAGAGGGTGGCAGCGGAACCGGCCGAGCTCCGTGGAGCCGTCAGGATGCCCACCCGCCGGACGGCGACCGAGCAGATCCTCGGCCTTCAGCGCTCGATGGGCAATCGCGCGGTGGCCCGGCTCCTGAGCCGCGAAACCGGCACGGCTTACGTAGATCCAGGCGTCAAGAAGGTGTCAGAGGCCAACCCCTCGCTCACCAGCGATCAGCAGGGTGGCCTTCAGTCGCTGGACCAGGCGCACGGCATCATCAGTTCGGCCTGGAGCAAGCTCAAATGGGAGGACGTCAGCGCCGGTGCAGCCGACCGGATCGCCAACCCCTCCCACATCAGCCAGAGCCCTCTGGGCACGTGCGGCCCCGCCGCCGTTCTCAACTACCTGGCGGCCACCGAGCCGGGCACCTTCGCCTACGACGTGCAATCGATCTTCGAGTCGGGCAAGTGGGGCAAGAAGCAGATCAACCAGACGCTGCTCAACAATGAGTGCCAGCCAGGCATGGACCCGTGCGATTGGATGATGATGTCCGCGTTCCAGGACCTCAGCAACGATGTCCTCGACTTCTACGGACGCCCCTCCGACCTGCGGGCCGGGGGGTTTGACAGTGACGCCGCCTGGATGCTCACCGCCTTCACCAAGGTGAGCAAGACCAAGAGCCTGTGGAGTGAGATGTTCGGCGTCAAGGCGCAAACCGAGAAGGTGTCCAAGCTGCTTGCCACCTACGGCGACAAGGTCGCGGTGTTCGTCGACGTTGCCTCCCAAACCATCCTACGGCTACCTGGTCGGCGCGGTCGACCCGTCCGTCGACATCTGATGGATCAACCCCCGCCGCTCATGTTGCTCGAGACCCATCCCGGTCAGGTCAAGCCGCTGGGCTTTCATCCGGGGCTGGCCGTGAAACGCGCCATATATTCGCGTAACACGGCCAGCCCCTCGGCGAAGGCATCCGGTGCAGTTGCGAGACCGAATCCCGAACCCCGATCCACACCGGTTCCTGTAACTCTTGACAAGCAGGGCGGCCTGTAAGGTGATCGCATGGATCAGCTGAACGGTCTCGAAGTCCCAAACTCGCTGGAAGACGTTTGCCGCCCAGAACGCCTCGCGCTTCTCGTCTATGACATGCAGGTTGGGATCCTGGGACAGATCGCGGACGGCGAGAGCGTGATCCAGAACGTCCGGGACGTCCTCGAAGCGGCGAGGTCTGCCGGCGTGAGGACCTACTTCACGCGCCACGTAACGTTGCCCGTGGAGCTGATGGGTGGGGCCCAGTTGAGGATGTGGCGCGCTTGGCAGCGCGTGGAACGGCTGGAGGATGTCCGCTCGCCGTTCTTGCCGGATGCCCCGCAGACCCAGATCGTGCCGGAGCTGAAGCCGACCGAGAAGGAGGCGACCCTCGACAAACTCACGCTGTCTGCCTTCGCGGGTACTCCTCTGGAACTGGCGCTGCGCAGCGCGGGTGTCGAAGCTCTGGCCGTAGTGGGCGTAGCCACAGAGATCGGCATCGAACCGACCGTGCGGCACGCCGGGGACCTGGGCCTCATCCCGGTGGTCGTAACGGACGCGTGCGCTGCGGGGAACGCCGAGGTGGGCGCGCGAACAATCGAGACTTTGCGATTCCTCGGCGACGCCATATTGACGGACGTAGCTGAATTCCGAGACGCGCTCGCTCGACACAACTGACGCCGGACTTTCCCCACGTCGGTCTCTTCTCTCGTGAACGGGCGTGGTCCGATTCATAAGAGCCTCTCTTCGGACTTTCACGCGCTGTCCTTCGGCTCATCCGACGGCGGTATTACGACGCCGTCGCATAGTGGGACCAACCACCCACCCCCCAATGCAAGGAATGACCACCATGGCCCTCAAGAACAGAATTTTGCGCCGGCACAAGATCACCGCGTCCATCGCTGCCGGAGCCGCGGCGCTCGGGCTCGCGGTCGGTGGCTATGCGATCGCTGACTCGGGTTCGAGCAGTACCGCGAACGCGGCGACTGTCGGGAAAGTCATTCCGTTTGACCGCGGTCAACCGAGCCCAGCCACGCCGGTCGGTCAGATCCCGGCGGGCTTCAAGGACGGGTCGGGCAAAATCATCACCGGAACAGCGGCGAATAAGGCCAAGGCCGCTGCGGTGGCCGCCTATCCGGGAGGCATCGTCGACCGGGTTGCGTTGCTGAGCGACGGCGAATACAACGTCCACATCATCGGCGTCAACTGGCCCCACCATGTCTTCGTCAGCAAGACCTTCAAGGTCCTCGGCGCTGAGTAGGCGCCTGTCGTGCGAGCGCAGTTGGTACGCCGCATCGGTACGCCGCCGGCCCAGTGCGCGTAGAGTGACATGCCATGCCACCGGTGGAGTTGCGGGTCGGCGATAGGCCGCTTGTGATCGTCGGCGCTGGGCTGGCCGGAGGCAACGCGGCGGTGATGCTTCGTGAACAGGGCTTCGAGGGCCGGGTCGCGCTCATCGGTCGAGAGCCGGGGGTCCCATTCGGTCGCCCTCCGTTATCCAAGACCTACCTCCGTTCGGAGGAGGATCTCGACGGGTGGTATGTCAGACCTCAGGTTTGGTATGACGAGCATTCTGTGGAGCGGCTCGACTCCAGTGCTGTCGCGATAGACACGGCCGCCCATGTGATCACGCTCGACTCAGGTCAGGAGCTCCAGTATCAAAAGGTCCTGATTGCGACGGGGGGAACCAACCGTCGCCTGGCGATTCCGGGCGCGCAGCTGCCGGGGATCCATCATCTGCGTACGGTCGCCGAGTGTGACGCGATCAAGCGCGAAGTGAAACCGAATCGGCGTGCGGTAGTGGTGGGAATGGGGTTCATCGGTTGCGAGGTAGCCGCATCACTGACGCAACTCGGAGTTCGCGTGACCGCAATATTTCCTGACCGAGCGCCGTTGGAAAAGGTGCTCGGCGAGGAGGTCGGCGCGGCGTTCACCGAAATCCACTCGGCGAACGGTGTCGAGCTGCGCGCCCAGGAACAGGTTGTTGGGTTCGAAGGTAGCGAGCGCGTGCAGGCCGCCAGGACCGCCGACGGTGGGCGCGTGCCGTGCGACTTTGTGGTCGTCGGCATCGGCATCAAGCCCGAGGTGCCCCCATTCGCGGGACAGGAGGTCGCCCAGACCAACGGCTTGCTTGTCGACGAGTGCTGTCGCGCCAGCGCGCCCGATGTATACGCGGCCGGCGACGTGGCAAACCAGCTGCATCCGGTGTTCGGCCGAGTCCGCGTCGAGCACTTCAACAATGGCGAAAAGCAGGGGCGTGCGGCGGCGCAGTCGATGCTTGGCTCCACCGTCCCATACGACTACATCCACAGCTTCTGGTCCGATCAATACGAAAATAAGCTGGAATACGTCGGCCACGCGGCGAAGTGGGACCAGTTCGTCGTCCGGGGGAGCCTGGAGGAACGAAAGTTCGTCGGGTTCTACTTGGCCGAAGGGCAGCTACGGGCCGCCGTCGGCCTCGACCGCGGCGGTGATCCAGAGTTGGACGCCGACTCAGAAATGGCGGCATGCGCGCGTCTGGTCGGCGCTCGGGCTCGCCCCGTTCCTGGTCAGCTCGAAGACGAACGCGTGGACCTCTGGTCGCTGGCGCCCTGAGGCCGACGCGAGACGTCCAGCAGACTTCGGTCTGCGCGCTAAGCGTTTGAGAACAATGGGATGTTGGCGCCGCTCGCGGGCGCCAGTCGGCTGTCGAGCAGCGCCACGATCAGGTCGGCTACCTGATCTGGCGTGAGGCCGGGACGAAGGTTCGGATTGGCTCGACGCAGCATCTGGGTGTCGACCGCGCCAGGACTCACGCAAATGGCGCTGATCCCGTGCGCCCTACCCTCCACCGCGATCGCCTCGGTCAGCCCAATGACCCCGAACTTGGAGACGTTGTATGCGCTCAGGCCCGAGAACTTTTCGGTCGCGTAGACACCTGACAGCGACCCGATATTGATGATCCGTCCTTCGCCGGCGCCCTGCATCGCGCCGAACGCCGCGCGACAACAAAGGAACGAGCCGGTCAGGTTGACCGCAAGTGTCTGCTCCCAGGCGTCTGGGGTTGTTTCCACGAATGGCGCCGGAGTCAGCACACCGGCGGCGCAGACAAGGGCCGCGATCGTGCCCGCTTCCTCGACGGCGGCAAACAGGCGCCGAACCTGCTCAACGTTACTCACGTCCGTTGGGACCACCATGGCCTCGCCGCCCGCATCCCGGATGCGGCCGGCGACGCGGTCGAGCGCCTCACCGTCGCGGGCCGCGAGGACGACGTGCGCGCCGGCGGCCGCGATCGCCGTCGCGGTGGCGGCTCCGATCCCTCGGCTGGCGCCCGTAACAACCGCCAACCGCCGCCCAAGCCAGTGGTCAGCCACTGATTACCGCCTTAGCGCCAGAAGTGGCCACTCGCCCGTAGAGCTGTTCGTGTGCATCGAGACTCAGCTGGAGATCAAGGTGGCTTTCGGCATGCTCACGGCATTGCGAGCGCGAGAGCTCGGTCGCTCCCCTGACGGCGTTGGCTGCCGCGTCGATGTCGCCGGGGGTAACCAGGAAGCCCGTCACTCCGTCGACGACCGCCTCCTCGAGTGCGCCGCGCCGAAAGGCAACAACGGGTGTCCCGCACGCTTGCGCCTCCGCGGCGACCATCCCGAATGTCTCCTCTCCGGTGGCGGGGCACAGAACTACCGCTGCGCGAGCCATCAACTCCCAGAGAGCCGGTCGCGGAACGCCCGGGTGGATCGCGACGCCCGGATCGGCGCGGCGAGGGTCGATTCGCTTGTGCGTGTACTCGGCGTCGTAGATGTCGCCGTAAACGTCGATCCGGACACCGGCCGCCCGCGCGATTTCGATCGCCTCGATCGCTCCCTTCTCCGGACTCAGCCTGCCGGCGAAGAGCGCGCCGTCGCCCGCTGATGGCGACCAGCGGATCAGCCGCGTCGGGACGAACGGCGGCAAGATCACGTCGACCGAGACGATGTCGCGCCAAGCGCGGGCCTGGGACGCGGATACGCCGGCGATCGTTGGTGCGTTCCGGGACCGAGCGGCATCTCGCACCGCGTCGGCAACCGCCGCCTGCGGAGGTAGGTGGAGCGTGTGCACTACCGGCGCGCGCAGTGTGGTCGCGAGGCTGATCGCGGGCGCGTCGAAGGCGTGATTGTGGACAACGTCATATCGGGCCTCCCGTACTCCGGCGTAGACGGCAGCGAAGGCTGCCTCCGCGACGCCCAGCCCGTCGACAGGGGGACCAAAGGGCCGGTACAGCGTCGCGGCTAACGCGTGCGGGTCGACCCCTGTGTCGATCACTTGGACGCCCGGTACCTCCGATCCGGAGGCGGCGTAGAGGTGGACCTCGTGATCTCTCTCCACCAGACCGCGCGCCAGATCGGATACGAACGTCTGGGACCCGCCGCGCTGGGGCTCCCGAATGGCCGAAACGAGCGGGGCAACGATCGCGATCTTCATCGCGCGATTATCTTGAACGCGAGGTCGCAGGGCGGATTGATCCCCAGCACCTCGTAGGGAACCCGTCGCCACTGATGCCGTCGAACCTCATCGACCCCACGGGGATAGAACATCTCGGTCAGCTGGACGGCCTCGTCGTGGCTGGCGAACTCAACAGACATCTCACCGGAGTCAAAGCTCACATACCGATAGCCATGGGCCGCAAGCCAGGCGGCCTCGCCGGCGCAGACAATGACGACGCAGCCACCCCGCTTGCAGGCGCGCTCCATCTCCGCCAGGCCCGCCTCGCCGCCATGCCCTGGGTCGAGGGTGAAGGCGGAGCACGCGACCACGACGTCAGCGTAGGCGTCCGTCACAGGCAGGTCATCAAAGAAGCCACGCTTTACCTGGGCGCGGTGGCCACCATCCGCTCGTGCGAGCTTCTGATTGAGGATCTCCCGCAACGGCCCGGCAGGCTCAATCGCCACCACCTCTCGCGCGCGATGGAGAAGCTCGAGCGTCAGGCGCCCCGTGCCCGCGGCCACCTCGACGATCCGGTCGACGTTGCGCGGTAGCCACGCGATTACGCCGGGGTGGAGCCGCTCAGCACTGACTAAGTGGTCGTAGAGCTCCGGATCAAGCCGGTAGAGAAGTTCCCAGGCCAGGGTGAGGTCGGTTTGCGGATCGCCGGGTGGGATCCGTACAAACCGTCTCGTCTCCTCTTCGGTGAGCACGCCAAGGTCTGCCGCCGTGTAGCGCCTTTGCAATCCGAGACCCCGCCGCGGCGGTGTCTCAGGTGTGATCACCGACTTCAGCCCAGTTCTTGTCGGTTTCCCATACCCGGACTGACCGCAGCGATCCCTCGGTGAGCTCTGAGCGGATCCGCTCCCAGAACGCAAGCGCCAGGTTCTCGGCGGTCGGGATACGACCCTGCAACCAAGGAACATCCGTGTTCAGGTTGCGGTGGTCCACCTCGTCGATGATCCGGCGGCAGATGACATCCGAGAGCTGTTTCAGATCCACAACGTAGCCTGTGGCCGGATCGATCTCGCCGCCCACCACGACCTCGAGAACATAGTTGTGGCCGTGCAGATTCGCGCACTTTCCGAACAGACACTCATTCTCCTCATCGGAAAGGCCCGGATCGCGCAGCTGGTGCGCCGCATTGAACGATTCACGGCGACTCACCAGCACAGTCGTCGAGCTGGTCATCGCCTTTCGGTCGGTGACGGCCGTATCCGAATCAGGTAGATACGCCATCTAAATGCTCCTCCGTCAGCTGAACAGTCCACCGACGATACCGGGCCGCCCGCGCAGAGGCCAAAAATGGTGCGAGCCGCCTTGTGCCGTCAGCCGCTCTATTGGCCGCGTTCGTGTCTGCTACGCGTTCGATGCCAGATCCACGGCTACTCCGCGCTGACCGACTAGCCGATCCGGCGCTCGTGCCCTTCCCACTCCTTGTCGCGCAGTTCCTTCTTCTGGATCTTGCCGGTAGAAGTCTTCGGCAGCTGGGTGATCTCAACGGTACTCGGCCGCATGTACCCGGTCAGGCGCTCCTTGGCGAAGTCCAGGATTTCGTCCTCGGAGGCATCCTCGCCGTCAGCGAGCTCGACGAAGGCCTTGGGTCGCTCGCCCCACTTCTCGTCGGGCGTGGACACCACCGCGACTGCTGCCACGGCGGGATGTTCGGAGATGGCCTGCTCGACTTCGATTGTCGGGATGTTCTCGCCGCCGGAGACGATGATGTCCTTCTTGCGGTCACGTAGCTCGATGTAGCCGTCGGGGTGGCGGACCGCGAGGTCGCCCGAGTGGTACCAGCCGCCTGCGAGCGTCTCAGCCGTCCGCTCCGGGTCATCGAAATAACCCGTCATGACGTTGTTGCCGCGCATGAGGACCTCGCCAAGCGCCTGGCCGTCTGCCTCGACTTCCTCGCCCTGGTCGTCGACCACGCGGACCGCGTCGGCCACAACGTAGTGCACGCCCTGGCGGCCGAGGAGCTGGGCCTGCTCTTCGATCGGCAGCTCATCCCATTCCTCCTGGCGCTCGCAGATCATGTAAGGCCCGTAGAGCTCGGTGGAGCCGTAGACGTGGATCGGTCGGATGCCGCTGTCGGTCAGGCGGGTGAACAGTTCGGGCGTGGGCGGGGAGCCGGACACCGTCGTGATGACTTCGCGGTCGAGATCGTGCGCTTGCTCATGGTCGAGAAGCGACGCCTGAACGGTCGGCGCGCCGTTGTAGTGGGTGACGCCCTCGGCGTCGATGAGCTCCCACACGCGCCCGGGCTCGACCTTGCGCAGACAGATGTGGCGACCTCCAACCGCGGTCACCGCCCAGGTGAAGCACCAACCGTTGCAGTGGAACATGGGAAGCGTCCAGAGATATACGCTCTCCGCTGTTAGGCGCGTCTCGATCACCTCGCCCAGTGCGTTGAGGTAGGCGCCGCGGTGGTGGTAGACGGCGCCCTTCGGGCGGCCCGTTGTCCCCGACGTGTAGTTGATCGAGATCGGCTCGTCCTCGTCTTCAAGAACGCTTGGCAGCGGATCGGGAAGGCTCCCGGCAAGGAACTCCTCGTAGGGGTCATCTGACTCTCCGGTGTCATCAATACGGACCGTCCGCTCGACGCTGGCGCCGTTTACGAGCTCCGCGAATTCGTGATCGACGAAGACGAAGCGCGCACCCGCATGCTCAAGGATGAACCCGACGTCATCGGAACTGAGCCGGTAATTGATGGCCACAAGCACGCCGCCGGCCGCCGGCACGGCGTAGTGCGCCTCGAGCAGCGCCGGAATGTTCGGAGCGATGAAGGCGACGCGGTCCCCCTTCTCCAGGCCCGCGTCGCGCAGGCCCGCGGCCAGCCGGCGCACCCGTTCGCCCATCTCGCGGTACGTGTAGCGCCGCTCCCCGTGGACGACGGCGACCTTGTCGGGGTACACGAACTCGCTGCGAAGCAAAAAGCTCACCGGGTTGAGCTCACTGCGATGGGCACGCCGCACCTCAGGGGCGTCGCTGATCTCGTTCATCTCGTCCTCCTTTTCGATCGTTCCCATTGCTCTTCCCGTTTACAGCCCAAACGCACCACGGACCGGCGGCGGAAGGAGAACGACCGCCGAACGATGGGGTCAGCCGGGGAGCTGCTCGTCTGCGCTCGTACTGAGCGTCGTCCGTTGGAAGAAGTTCCAGATCGCTTCTGTGGCCGACGGTCCTCGTGGGTCTGTGAAGGAACCGCCAGGTGTCCCACCGGACCAGGCGTGACCGAGCCCCTCGACTTCGATCAGTTCGTGCATGAGCGCGCCCCGTGTGTCGGTCCATCGCGACTGCGTGTAGGGACGCTGGTCTTCGACGTGGATGCGGCGTGACGAGCTGGCTCGCGAGATGACGTGGTTGCAGATGTCGGGTGCCGCAAGGTGGTTCGCGTCCATCGACTGGCGGATGACTTGGAACGCGTTAGCGGGAGCGACCGTGCGGTCGCCGCTGCCGTGGATGACGAGGGTCGGGATCGCTCGGGCGTACTGGCCCATCGCTAAGTGGGCGGCGTGCCCTCGGGGGTCGGCGTTCGGATCTGTTCCTGCCATTGCCTGATAAGCGGTGCTGAGGTTAGTCGCCGAGCGGTACGCAAGGCCGGAGTGGACCGCCACGGCCGAGATCAGGTCGGGATAGCAGACCCCCATGATGACGGCCATCGCACCGCCGGAGGACAGGCCGGCAACGAATACTCGTCTGGGGTCGATGGCGCAGCCGTCGTCGCGGTCGATGAGATCGCGCAGGATCGTCGCGATTGCCTCGGGTTCGCCCGCGCCACGTCGCTGGTGCTCGGGCACAAACCAGTTCCAGCACCTTTGGGGATTGTGGGCGCGCGCCTGGCCGGGGTAGACGACCACGAATCCATGGCGATCAGCGGCGTCGTTCATAGCGGTCGCGGCGGCAAACCTCGCTGGGTCCTGGGTGCAGCCGTGAAGCATGCAGATAGCCGCGGCGGGCGCCGAACGGTCGAGACCGGCCGGTAGGTGCAGCAGCGTCCCGCGGGTGTTCGCATGCGCGTTCCGCCGGCGTCCAGTCGCGCGGGCTGGTGTCTGCAGGTCGGACGTGAGCGCTGCAGGGATCGGAGCGTCGGCGGTTTCGCTCGTCGGAATGCCGGACCGGGCGATCGTTGCTCGGTTTGCCGCGTACAGCTCCCGCCAGTCGATGCCGTTCATGCGCTCAATATATAGAGCGACGCTTTATTTATCAATCAGGAGCGCGCGCGGGTCTGCATGAAGCTTCGGTAGATGCTCAACAAGGCCATGCGCTGCGGCTCGCTGAGCGCGGGGTCGTGGACAATCGCCGCCTCGGTGTCCGTCACCGCCATGCCGCGATCGCCGATGGGGCTATCGCCGAGTAGTCCGGCACGAGCGAGAAGCGATCCGAGGGGGATGTCGAGTGCCGAGGCGATCGCACGCAACACGCTGAGAGAGGGTTCGTGGAGGCCGCGCTCCAACTCGCTCAGATACGCGTTCGAGACGTTCGTGCGCGCCGAGAGATCGCGCAGCGATAGGCCACTCGCCAGACGCTGCGCACGCAGCAAGGCGCCAAGCGCTTCCAGGGCCGTGTTCGCCGAACCGTCGCTCACGGCCACATATTCGCGCGTGGCGGCAACAATGCGACACGTGGGTGGACGGCGCCACGCTCGCGATCGGTCCCCACCCGCGTGCGGGGTTCTCGAGTTCAGGGCCCGTCACGTGAGCCGCGCTCACCGTCGACCGCGAGTGACAGACGAAGCGCATCATCGAGCGTCTCGACGATCTCGACGTGGTGGGTCACGCCGGCGAGGGTAAGCGCATCGTGCGTCGGCGAGGTCGATGCGACCACGAGCTGAAGGATCTGCCCACGGGCTCGCAGGTCCTCACGCAACTGGTAGATCAGCTGGATGCCGGCGCTGTCGAGGAAGTCCACCTCGCTCAGATCGAGGATTAGGACGACCGCGTGGTTCGGGATCGCCCGAGCGATCGCGCGCCGCATTCCTTCGGCGTTTGACAGGTCGATTTCGCCGGTCAGCCGGACCACCGCACCGCGGCCGTGATCGCTGAACTGCACGTCGGCGAGCCTCACACCTGCACCCGCTTTCGCATCACGACCTCGGTCCCGGTGACACCGGAGTTGATTTCGACCTCGTCCATCGCCGCGTCGATCATCGCCAGACCGTGCCCTCGATTGGGTCCCCGAGCTGTGCGCCACCGGCCGGCGTCGCTGACCACGATCGTCACGTCTTCTTCGGTCGCGGACGCCCGGAGGTCGAAATCGGCAGGCGCCGGCGAATACGCGTGCTCGATCGCGTTTGTACACGCCTCGTTGACCGATAGCGTGATCCGCGCCGTGTCCTGATCGCCCGCGCCGCGGTTGCGTAGCCACCGACGCAAGACGCGACGAACACCGGCGAGCACCCGCGGATCGGCAGGCAGCCGCATAGACAACTCTGCCGGAAGCTCGTCGTGTTGCATGGCGACGATCGCGACGTCGTCGCGCAGCCTTTCGTCGGGGACGAGCGCTTCGACGGCGAGCTGACACGCCTCTTCCGCCGACGACGCCGCGCGAACAACGTCGACAAGCTCGCTGATGCTCTGCGTCAGCGGAATCTTGGGGCGCTCCACCAAGCCATCGGTGTAGAACACCAGCGTTTCCCCGGCCGCCAGAGACATTTCGTGCTCCTGGGAACGCCCGTACGGAAACGCGCCGAGCGGCGGGGTCGGCGTAAGCTCGACCACTCGAGCCGCTCCGTCGCCAACCACGATCGGCGGCAGATGTCCGGCGCTCGCGAGCCGCAGTGCGCCGCTTTCGGGATCGAGCACCGCATAGGCCGCGGTCGCGATCTCATAACCGGGCATCCCGTCCAAGAAACGATCAACCATGGCGAGCGTCCGTCCCGGACTGTGGTCCTCGATCGCGTACGCGTGCAGCGCCGTGCGCAGCTGTCCCATCAGCGCCGCTGCCTTCACCCCATGACCGACCACGTCGCCGATCGCGATCCCAAGCCGCCCGTGTGGCAGCTCAAAAACGTCATACCAATCCCCGCCCACCTCGTCGCTCGCGGGCAGATAGCGCGCGGCGGTAGAGATACCCATGACATCGACCAGGCGCTTTGGCAGCAGGCTGCGCTGGAGAAGCATCGCCACGCCATGCTCGTGCTCGAGCGCCGAGAACAAGCGCGCTCGCTCGATCCCCGGCGCCGCCCGCGCCGCCGCGACCTGCAACATCGCGACGTCGACGGGCCCGAACGTCCGCGGCTTGAGCGACCCGACATGAAGCACGCCGATCAGATCGCCCTCGACGATCAGCGGCACGCCAAGCAGCGAACGGATCCCCTTTTCGCGGAGGATCGGGTTCAGGATGTCGGCGTGATCGACATCTGCGATGAAGATCGCGACACGCTCGGCGGCGATCCGGCCGGCAAACCCCTGGCCGATCGGGATCCGCACCCCCTGCTCGACCTCTTCCTCGATCCCTTTCGCCGCACGCGCCACCAGTTGCTCAGACGCCACATCGAGCAGCAGGATGGCCACAGTGTCCACCGACAGGGCGCGGCGAACGCGGACCAGCAATTCGTCAAGGAACTCGTCCAACCCGAGCTCGGACAGCCCCGGGTCGCTCAGCCGATAAAGCGCCCGCGCCTGGCTGGACGGGACCAGGTCTGCTGCAGCCGGCGACAGCGCCACCTGACCGGCCCGGGGCCTGACCCGTGGAACATCCAAGCGGGGGTTCTCCAACGCCATCGTCCAACCACATCCTTCCCGCCGCGGGGCACAACCGAACATCCAAACACGGCCAGCGAGGACGAAAGCCAGCCGCGTCCGCTGACTGGTCCATCATCGCCCGCTGGCTTGCTCAGACTCCAGTTGCCGCGGTAATCGCGTGGGACCAGTGATCCAAGTACCTGTCATATCCGGCTGCGAACTCCGCCAGCCATCGCTCGCCGTCTGCACTCAGCGCGGTCATGTCATAGGTCACGGTCGCGATCGTCGTCCCGCTCTCGTCGTCAGCGCAGGCCACCTCGACCGTACCCGCCCGGATTCCGGGCGCGACGACTGCGTACTTCAGCGAATGGCCGCTCTCGCGCCCGATGACCACCCAGGTCAGCGGACCGTGCCCACGGGTCTCGAAGACAGTCCCCGGCTCGGTCTCGTCGGCGGCGGACGCCGGAAAGCTGGGATCCCAGTCGTGGGCCCAGCGACGCTCGCCCGACGGTGTGAACAGCTCGATCGCTTCCGCAGGGGGGACTGACACAGCAACGGTCCCATGCAACCGGATGCGACGATGGTTGCGCCCCGTCACGTCTCGGCCTTCTTCGCTTCGTCCAGCGTGTGCGCATCCGAGGCCGTCAGCGCCAGCCCGTAGACGTCCTTCAGCTGCGCGATCACCTCCAATGTGGCCTCGCCGAACGGCGGGCTGCGCTCGAACGCATGCAGCACGATCCCTTCCAGCAGATCGCCCAGCGTGAGATCGAGGTACTCGGCTAGGGCTTTGAGGACTTTGAGCATCCGCGTCTCGAGTCGGACGCCGGTCTGGACACGGGTGACTGGCGGCATGGTACCAGTGTACCAAGGTACGCCTTATCAAGCAAAGCGGTCGGCTCGGGTAGCAGCCTGCCTTACTCAGTCTCCGGTGGAGCTCCAAGCCGGCGGCTCGTACACCCCGCCGGGCACGCCGCCGATGCAGAGCACGCGCAAACCGTCCGGCCCTGACGACAGGACCCGGGTCGTCCCTGCATCGACGCGTACAACGTGATCGACGTCCAGTGGCAGCCGAGCACCCTCGACGTCCACAAAGCCCGAGCCACGCAACGCCACGTAGAGCTCCTGCTGTCCAGACTCCGACTCGTCGTGTGAGCGGGTCGAGTAGTCGGGTGGCAGATCCATGATGTTCGCGCCGAACGCGGTGATCTCGAGTCCGGCGCGCACGAGTTTCGCGAAGCCGCCCCAGCGCGTCGGTAGCTGGTCAATCGACTTCGCCGAATAGCCGGTCATGGTGTGGATCGCGAGCCGTTCGTCAACGACGTCGCGGAGACCGATTCCGATGCTCGGACGCCGCGCAGTCCAGGCACAACACTCCGTCAGGCATCGCCTGCAGCCGGCCGCGGGCAATTGGATCGCCGCAAACGTCACACATACCGTAAGTCCCCTCATCGAGCTTGGCCAGCGCCCGCTCGGTGCGTTCAAGCCCACGCTCCAGCGAGTCGCCAACGCCAATGTCGGTCAGCCGGCTGACCGCCTCAGACGTGCCATCGCCGATCCGTTTACCGAACCCAACAGCGCTGCCACGCTCGGGTCGCTTCGTCAGTACCGCCAAACGCTCTCGCGCGCGATCACGCCGCGCTTCGAGTTCCTCACGGATCCCGTCGAGGTTCAGATCGTCAGATGGCACGGTCATACGTGTGTTCTACCCCAATCAGGCACGGATTGCCGGAGCGGTCTCATCGGGTCGGATGGTGCGTGCAGGGAGTAGGACCCGCAGCGGTTCTGCGCCGCGCGTGATCTCGAGCGCAAGCGCGCGCCGCCGCTCGCGTGATTGGTTCAGCGCGAGGTGGAGATCGTGGCGAGTCCGTAGTGGCCGGCGATTGGCCGTTCTCAGAAGATCGCCTGGACGTATTCCGCTCGCAGCAGCCGGCCCCGTGGGCTCGACGTGACGCACGAGGAGACCCGCAACCGGCGGTAGTCCGACCGCTCGTCGGCGCTCGAGTGCGACTGGCGCGCCGTCTACCACCAGTCCGAGCTCCGGCTCGATCTCGCCGTTTGGATCAGGTTCCTCGAGCGTGTACAGGAGTTTGCCCAGCAGCTCGCCGAGCTGAGCGCGATCCTGGTCGGTCAGGCCGGCGAGGAGCTCCTGCGCGTTTGCGAGGTGCTCGGGGGCGACCGCCTCGAACAACTCTCGCCCACCGTCTGTGAGAGAGACTAGGGCGCCGCGGCCATCGTCGGGGTCGGGTTGGCGCTGGGTGAGGCCTCTCTGCTCGAGCCGGTCGAGCCGGAGGCTGACGGTTCCTGCGGAGAGACCCAGCTCAGATGCCAGACGCTTCTGCGCGACGCTCCCCGCCGCGAGCCGAACCAGCGTGGCAAGCACCGCGAAGTCGGCGCCGCGCAAACCGAAGCGGGCGAACACGGCCTCGAGCCTCGGGGCGAGCACGGCCTGGAGTCGCGCGAGCCGAGCAGTAACGGCGATCGGATCGACCTCAAGCTCGGGTCGGGTTGTCCGCCAGCTCGCCAACACCCTTGCGATCGAATCGTCGGCCACAGCGTCGACCTCCTCCAGTCCCGGGCGCAGGGATTCAGCTCGCCTCGGTGTCAC
Organism: uncultured Solirubrobacterales bacterium; assembly: GCA_963810015.1. Taxonomy (GTDB): domain Bacteria; phylum Actinomycetota; class Thermoleophilia; order Solirubrobacterales; family Solirubrobacteraceae; genus Palsa-465. Next base: position 118,929 of record CAWEMC010000011.1, on the reverse strand, counting down.
GGCCAAAGGATAGCGGGAGATCGTTGAGTAGTATAGTTTTGGCTCAAACTAAACTATCGGAAGAGATGACCCGCCCGACGCGCGAGTCGCCACCACGCAGCCGGAGGAACACCGATGAGCAAGATGGAGCAGGCCCAGGTTGTTGCGGACCATCACATGCGTGTCGATGCGGTCGCGTCGATGCCGAAGAAGGTACTGATCGTGGTCGCGAATCCGTCGACGTCCACGACCATGGGATGGCCGGTCGGGTTCTGGGGCGCGGAGCTGACGCACCCGTATTACGAGCTCACCGAGCGCGGCGTCGAGGTCACGATCGCCAGCCCCGCGGGAGGCAAGGTCGAAATGGACTCCCTCAGTGACCCGCGGGACCCGTCGAAGTGGTCGGCCGAGGACCTGATCACGATGGGGTTCGTCAACACGCCCGAGCTCGTGGGGCTACTCGCGGACACACCGCGTCTTCTCGATCTGGAACTCGACGAGTTCGACGCGATCATGGTGGCCGGTGGGCAGTCGCCCATGTTCACGTTCCGCCAGAACGAGGACCTCAAGGCCGCGATCCGGCACTTCTACGAATCCGAGAAGCCGACAGCGGTCTACTGTCACGGCACTGCGGCACTAGTCGACCTGAAGCTCTCCGACGGCTCATACCTCGTCGATGGCAAGACGGTCACCGGCTTTGCCAACGTCGAGGAGGAGTTCAGCGACACGTTCGTCGGCCAGCGGGTGATGCCCTGGCGGGTCGAGGACGTTCTCAATGAGCGCGGTGCGAACTACGTGCACGGCGGCCTGTTCAAAGCGTTTGCGGTCCGCGACGGGCGGTTGATCACCGGCCAGCAGCAGTACTCGGGACGCAGAGTCGCGCAGATGGTGATCGAGGCGATGGGGGTCTGAGATTAAGATCGTTGTGATCGGCGCTGGACGCATCCTCGGCAACTGCGCCAGATAGGAGCAACTACTGTGACACCAGAAGATGCGTCGCCGTGGTCTGGACCGGCCATCTGGCGAACGGGTCGGATTACCGCGGCCTGAGCCTCTATCGAGTCGCGGACGGGCGGATCGCCGAAGTCCGCCAGTCCCTGATCGGTCCACCGCCTGATTGACAGCGAGATTTGCGGTCAGGTGTCCTGAGTCGCGAACGCGATGTCCGAGCCGGTGCGAGCGGTCAGCTGCGCGTGATCGTGTACAAAGAAGTGACGAGTGACGAGTGCATTTGTATCTGATCAATCCACGTCGGCGGAACTGCTGGATCAGCTTGTGTACGTCCACGGCGGCGAGCTCGGTCTGCGCCGAGAGCGACGCCACGGGGAGTGGGCGATTTTCGGCCCGCGTGGGGAGCCTGTAGGGGACACCGACACGTTGGAGCGGATTCGTGCACTGCGGATCCCGCCCGCTTGGACGCACGTCTGGATAGCCACCTCCCCGAACGCGCATCTGCAGGCCACCGGCTTCGATTCCAAAGGGCGCCGACAGTACCTGTATCACCCGTTGTGGCGTGTGCGGCGAGACCACGAGAAATACGACGACATGCTCGAGTTCGCGGACAAACTGCCCCGTATTCGAGCCACCACGACGAGCCTATTCGGTGCGCGGCGTGGCGAGCGCGACCGGACGCTCGCTCTGGCGGTCCGATTGCTCGACATAGGCTTGTTCAGGGTCGGCTGGGACCGCTACGCCCGCGACAACGGCCATGTGGGCCTGACCACGCTCCGGCGCGAGAACGTGACGCTGCGAGGGCCTGAGGTTCATTTCGACTTTGTGGCGAAGTCAGGCAAGCGTCGCCGGATGACCGTGCGCGATCCCCAATCGGTCACTGTGCTCGCCGAGCTCAAGCGCCGTCGCGGCGCGCCGGATGAGCTCCTCGTTTTTCGATCGGCGCGCGGCTGGCAACGGATCCACGCTGCCGACGTGAACAACGCGCTGCGCGCCTGGGGAGAGGGCCCGTACTCCGCCAAGGAGTTCCGTACCTGGTCGGCGACCGTGCTCGCCGCTGTTGCTCTGGCCCGCGAGCACCAGACCGGCGAACATGGCCCGAGGGCGGTCAGCCGGGCAGTCCGCGAGGTGAGCTCCGCGCTTGGCAATACGCCGGCAGTCGCCCGCGCCAGCTACATCGACCCGCGCGTGATCACGCTGTTCCAGAGCGACCAAGTCATTGAGCTTCCCGAGGCGGCGCGACCGGTGGCGTCGACGCTAGAGATAGAACTGGCCGGTGACAACGGAGTCGTGGAGCTGCCGACTGACGTCGACGGCGACGCGGTCCGGCTCGAGATCGAGCGGCGCGTGCACGCACTCCTTCTGGAAGCTCCTTGAACGCGCTGAGCAGCGTATCTTTCGGGCTCAATCGTCACGCGCCGGCGGAGATTGACGATTCAACGAGCTGATGGTCCTCGTAGCTGATGTCACTGTGAGTGACATAGCAGTACGGGTGGTAGTAGACCTCGAGGCCCAGGTGGCGCACGGGACGGATCTCGAACCGAGCACCGGTCCGGTGATCGCTCCCGCAGACGGTGAGCTCGTCTCGTGACGGATGCCAGAGCAGTGTTACCTCGAGACCGCCGGTGGAGCGATGGGCTAGCTCCCTAGGTCGATCATCCTCGAGCGACGTCGGGTCGGTGCTCTGTTCGGAAAAGCCGTTCACTGGAGCGGCTGAGAGTTCCCTGCTCGTAGTCGATCTGAAGATCTTGCTCATGGTGAACTTTCCTTTCCGTCTAAGTGCTTCGCGGTGGGACTAGGGTCGCGCGTGGCGGGCGTCGTCGCGCCCGTGCGGCACCCTGGTCGGGGCCCCGGGATTGCCGCCTAGGCGAGCGAGCGCGGTTCGTCAGCGGTCAACGAGAACTCGAGCATGTAGCCCCCGATCGGTGCCGGCGGCCGGCGCCTACGCGGGCTGGGGCAGGAGCCGGTCAACGAGGTCGAGGGCTGGGCGGCCCTCGAACATCGGCGCCACGTCTGGCCGGTAGAGGATCAAGGCCAGGCTGGGCGCGACCATGAAGTCGGCGGCGTTCAGTTGGGCTCCGCCGAGAACCCCGTCGGCGATCCAGGCGTCGATTCGGTCGAGCATCGCGGGGAGGTCCGCCACGGGGTCGCGGTCTGCCCTTGGACTGGTCGCGAAGGCCACCCGGAGAATCCCCGGGGTGATCAGGCGCCGGGCCAGCGCCCGCTTGTAGAGGAGATACCCGAGCCGCCCGTCACCCGATGAGCGGCTGAGCGCCCCTGGGTCGCGGACCATGGCCGCTCCAGGGATCCGGCGTGCGGCCATCTGCAGCGTTTCGTTTGCCCAGCGCTCCGCGCCCTCGACCGCGGTCCGCTGCTCGGGGTCGGTTGGGAAGAGTGGGGGGTCGGGGTGGCGCTCGTCCAGGAACCGGGCGATCGCGTGGTTGGTTGAGAGACGGTCGCTATCGGCAGCGAGCGCCGGCACCGTGCCGAGGCGGTCGCCGAGGCGGAGGCCCCACGGGCGTCCTCCGCCGGCGGTACGCGTCTCGCCGCCGGCGTCAAATCCGTGCAGTCGGACAACGAGCGGATGCAGGAGCGTGACGATGCCCACGCGGTGGTAAGCCACCTGCTTGTGCTCGAGCATCAGCATCGCCGAGCGGCAGGCGTGCGATCCGGGAATGACGTAGAGCGTGTACATACTGACCGGTCAGTCGGTATGCTACACGAAGAATGACTCCCAAACTCACGCGACCTCGCAAGTCGGGGCGCAAGGCGGAAGCCCGTCTCGATCGGCGCACCCGCGCCGCTCGAGCGGAGGGCCGTGAGGCTCGGGATGAGCTTCTGACTGGAGCGCTACGGGTATTCGCACGGCGTGGCTACCGAGAAGCCGGCGTCGACGAGATCGCCGCCGAGGCGGGCTACTCCAAGGGGGCGCTCTACTGGCACTTCTCCGGCAAGGAAGAACTCCTCATGGCGCTCATCGAGGAGCGCATCGACACACCGATGCGAGAGCGGTTCGCACTGCTCGCGTCGGCGCCTCCCGAGCGCGACATGTCGGAGGAGGCCACCCGGGCGTTCGCTCAGCAGCTGGACGGAGAGCGCGAGGCTCTCCTGCTCGAGCGTGAGTACTGGAGCCTCGCGATCCGCGATCCCGACCTCCGTGCCCGCTACGCGGAACGCCAGACGGAGCTTCGGCGCGACCTGGCCGCCGCGCTGGAGGCTCGGGCGCACCACCTCGGGACCCCTGCCCTCCCGATGCCGGCGCAGGGCATCGCTCGCATCGTGATGAGCATCATCGGTGGTCTCGCCGTTGATGAGCTGATCGAGCCGGGATCGGTTCGCCCGGAGCTCCTCGGCGAAGCTCTCGCGGTGCTTTACGCGGGCCTGGTCGCACGCGCACACGGGCGGGTCCCGGGAGGGTCGGCGTGAACGTCGAGCTGATTGTCGGCCCTATCCCTCGCCATCCTCGGCGCCGTCATCCACGCCGGACGATGACTCGGGGTCCGTCAGGCGAGCTTTAGGGGGACCACTCCGTAGGGGTCGATCCGGTATACGAGTGACACTCGGTGGTAGCCGTCGGCAATGTCGGCGGCCCCGTCGCCGCTAATCACGAGCACCGGGCTGAGCTCCTTCCCCTCGATGATCTTGATCAGGTCCTTGATCACGCCGGGATCGTCTAGCGGCGCAGGGGTCAATCCGGCAGCCCGCAGGATGTCGTTCGCGCGCCGGCTGATGAGCGAGGCTTTGCGTAGTCGTTTGACCGCCTTGGTGGCAGCATCGCTGTCGATCTTGAGGGACAGGTAGGCCTCGGCGGCGTTGTAGTCGTGGTCGGCGACCTCATCGAGCCATCTGATCTTCTCTACCGGACCCGGCTCGAGTTTCTCTGCTTTCGCTTTTGCCATGTTGCGATCATGCCAGACCAGGCGCGCTCCTCCGTGCTACGGAGCCCGCCCGACCCGGCGTCTTGCGAGCCCGGGTCCCGGCCGCGGCCGCGGAGGATCCACGCCCGAGCTCAGACCGCCCCGTGTGAGTCCAGCTTCGACACGGCTCGCCGCCGCGCCGGCCGTGCGGCGAGCGACTCCATGTATGCGGCGGTCGTTGGAGACGGCTCGATCGCGCCGACGCGGACAGCGACGTCCAGCACCCCGCGGGCCACGATGTCGGCGACACTGAACCGAGAGCCCACGAGGTATGCAGGCGTCCCCGCCAGCGCGCCCTCGAGCACGGCGACCGCGTCGGCGCAGCGAGCGGCCGCCTTCGCCGATGCTTCGGCGTTCGCCTCCCGTTGGCGGTAGCTCTCGATCGCGGCCGCTTCGAGCTCTGTCATCCCGAAGATCGACCATCCCTGCACGAGCGCGCGCTCGTGTGTGGCCGGAGGCGGCAGCAGCTCGGCCTCCGGGTAGAGCTCGGCGACGTGGAAGACGAGCGCGGTCGACTCGAACATCGGGCCTTGCTCGTCCTCGAGCACCGGCACCCGGCCGAGCGGATGGCGCGTACGATGCTCAGCGCTGCGAGCCTCCTCGGCGCTCAGCGTCACGAGCTCGTAGTCGGCGCCAACCTCCTCCAGCGCCCACACGACGCGGATTGGCCGGCCCGCCCCGACTCGGTTGTAGACGCGCAGCCTGCTCACGATCGAGCTGCAGCCTATACCCCTCTAGTTGAGGGACGGCTCCCAGGTAACCTCTCGGCGATGCGCCAGCTCGCCTTCCTCGAGGCTGGGCGGGTCGCCTGGCAAGACGTTCCGGAACCACAGCCCTCGGACCCCGGTGGCGCGCTCGTGCGTCCGCTCGCGGTCGCGCGTTGTGATCTCGACCAGCCGATGGCGGCGGTGGGCTTCTTCCCCGGGCCTTTCCCGGTCGGGCACGAGACGGTGGCCGAGGTGATCGCGATTGGGGACGAGGTCAGCGAGCGCCGCGTCGGCGAGCGGGTACTCGTCCCGTTTCAGGTCTCGTGCGGAGCGTGCGCGGCTTGCCGTGACGGACGCTTCGGCGCGTGTCACACGTACCGCGCCCGAGCGGGGGGTGCGTTTGGATTCGGTGAGGCGGGTGGAGGCCACGGCGGGGCAGTGGCGGATGTCCTTGCTGTTCCGGCCGCTGATCACATGCTCCTGCCGGCGCCAGATGGCAGAGCCAGCGCGCTCTGCGCCCTCCCGGACAACGCGTGCGACGCTTATCGCGCCGTCGGCCCCCAACTCGCCGAGCATCCGGGCGCCGAGGTGCTGATCGTGGGCGGCGCAGCCGCCTCGATTGCCCTTTACGCGGTCGCCTTCGCACGCGCCCTGGGCTCGGCGCGTGTGCGCTACGTCGACAGCGACGCGGAACGCTGCGCCGCGGCCGTTGCGCTCGGCGCCGAGGTCGAGTACAGGCAAGGTCCCTGGCCGCGGCGCTACGACCGCGCGCCGATCACGGTCGAGGCGAGCGGCGAACTTGAGGGACTAACCGCCGCGCTGCGCTCCACCGACGACTATGGGTTCTGCACGGCGGTGGCGATCCATTTCGCGCCGACGGTGCCGCTTCCACTCCTTGAGATGTACACGCACGGCATCACCTTTCACTTGTCAAGAGCCGATTCCCGACGTCTGTTGCCGGTCGTGCTCGAGTTGTTCACAGAAGGTCGCTTTGATCCGCTCGCGGTGCCGACCACGATCGTGCCCTGGGATCGAGCCGACGAAGCGTGGCTTCAACCCGCGACGAAACTCGTGCTCGAGCGCGAGTAGCGCTCAGCCCGGAGCAGAGACCGGCTCTTGAACGCCAGACATGCAACCGACAGGAGGCACGTACCGAGATGAAGACGATCGGCACAGAGGAGCACTTCGTCAGCGACGAGGTTCTTGCGGCGTGGAGCCGGCTCGGCTCAGCCGGGCGCGACGACGAGCTGGCCAGCGTCCCTCCGGGGGAGCTGGGGGAGCGGCTCCGCGAGGTCGGAGAGCGTCGGATCGCGGCGATGGACGAGGCGGGGCTGGACGTCCAGGTGATCTCGCTCACATCGCCCGGCGTCCAGAACCTGGCGGCCGACGAGGCCACCCGGTTGCAGGTCGAGACGAACGACCGAATCGCCGAGATCGTGGCCGGCCACCCGGACAGATTCCAAGGTTTCGCCACCCTCGCCACTCCGGCGCCCACGGCTGCCGCGCAGGAGCTCGAGCGCGCGGTCACCACGCTCGGCCTCAATGGTGCCTTGCTCTTCGGCCGCACCGGTGAGCGGAACCTCGACCATGCCGACAACTGGCCCATCTTCGAGGCGGCTGCGTCGCTGCGCGCTCCGCTGTATATCCACCCGCAAATCCCGCAGCCGCGGGTACGGGCGGCGCTGTACACGGGCTTCGGCGACGCGATCGACAATGCGTTCGCCAGCTATGGCATCGGCTGGCACTACGAGTCCGGCGTGCAGTTCCTCCGGCTGGCGCTCGCCGGCGTGTTCGACCGCTTCCCTGACCTCCTCCTCCTCCTCGGCCACTGGGGCGAGGTCGTCTTGTTCTATCTCGACCGGGCCGATGGGCTGGCCATGCAGGCCAAGCTGCCTAAGACGTTCTCGGAGTACGTTCGCGGAAACGCCTACATCACAGCCGGTGGCGTCTACAGCCAGCGCTATCTGCGGTGGGCGGTCGAGGTGGTCGGCGTGGGGCGCATCCTGTTCGCGACCGACTACCCGTACCGGCCCGGCCCCGACGGCGGCGTCGAGCACTTCCTCCAGACCACGGGGCTCGATCAAGCCGATCAGGACCGGATCGCCGCGGGCAACTGGGATGAGCTCGTGGCCGGCATCCGGCGCTGACCATCGCCCGAACCGTGGCTACCACGCGTCGACAGGAGGTCCGGAGCGCCGGCGTCAGCTGTCAGCTCGCCCGGTCTTGAGCTTGCGCCACCCCCCAGCGCGGTTGTTGGCGACGATCTGGCGAAACATCGTCGCCAAGGCCGGCTCGTTGATCGCCTCGTCCTGATAGATCGCGACGGTTCGCGCAGTCTTGTTTTCGTGGCCGCCGGTGATAATCCGCTCCGGGTCGGGCACGATCCCGCCGTCATAGAGAAAGACGTTGACGTGGTCCTTTGTGGCCAGCAGCGCGCAGATGTTGCCGTCCAGCACGAAGTACGGCCGCACTCTGCGCTTGATCGTTTCCTGGATCTCAGAATCCGCAGCGTGGACCAGGTCACGCACGCGCTGGCAGATCGCCCGCTGCCACTGCGGCAAACCGTCGAGGTATGCGTCCACGCGTGGGTCCTTTGTGTAGCTCACAGCGAGAGGGTACGCGTGTACCGAGGACGAATGACCCCGCTTGCGGGAATGCGTCAAACGGGCAGTCAGGCGTCTCAAGTGTAGGCTCGGTCAATGTCCGCCGGCGGGACGCACTCGGTCAAGCGTCATCTCGATGTCGATGCTGAGGGCTACGACGTCCAGATTCGCCGCTTCATTCCGTACTACGACGACATGATCGCGACGGGCGTTGAGTTGCTCATGGCGCTCGCCCCGTCCGACGGGCATGTGCTGGACCTCGGTGGTGGTACGGGCGCACTCTCCTCGGCGGCGCTGGAGGCGCTTCCCAATGTCCGGGTGACCGTTCTTGACGTTGATCCGGACATGCTTGGCGAGGCCCAGCGACGGCTCGCGGGCTTCGCCGACCGGGTCGCCTTCCACGCGGGCAGCTTCCTCGACCCGTTGCCCTCTGCGGACGCCGCGGTCGCGTCCTTGGCGCTGCACCATGTCCATGACCTCGGGGCAAAGACGGCCCTCTATCGCGCAATTCGCGACACGCTCTCTCCCGGCGGGGTGCTGCTCAACTTGGACGCGGCTGTGACCGAAGACGCACGGCTGGGCGCGCTCGTCTTCGACCGCATGGCAGCTCGGATGGCCGATCACGGGATCACCAACGTCGAGGCGCACGGCCACTTCGCGGCCTGGGCAGACGAGGACCGTTACTTCCCCCTGGACGCGGAGCTGAACGCTCTGCGCGACGCGGGCTTCGACGAAGTCGAGTGCTTCTGGCGGCGCGGGCTAAGCGCCATCACGTGCGGGCTGCGCGCCCGCTGATGCGCTGCCTGCGACGGTCGTGTCGCTGCTCGCGCTACTCCTCTCGCTGAGCGGCTCGGGCACACTTAACGTCGATCCTGGCAAGCCGTCACCCGCATCGGCACCGGCCGGTACTGCCTGACACCCGATCCGAGCACGACCGACACGAACGCGGGAGTGCTGGTAAGCCTCGGAACGGAGGGTGGCGGCGACCCCGGCTTCGTCGCTCTCGCGGGAATCTGCAGTTCCTCACCAGTCCAGTTCGCGATCGACACCTGGGACGCGGCCGGAGCTCTCTCCAACAACGTACCGTTCACAGCGGTCATTCCCTGAGCCCCCGCAACCCCGGTTGATCGAGGAGCGGCTGCTTATCTGGCGTTCGACGTCTCGGGGCTACCGTCGCGCGCGAGCAGCGCATTCCGCCACCGACCCGGAAGGCGGCTCGACAACCGTTGATGCAGCGGAACCGGCCTCTGCCAACGCTTGGGGTCGAGGTCGGCCCCGCAAAGGGCGCAACCTGCCGCATACGGTGTGACGCGCTCGCCGCATTGGGGGCAATAACCGGGATGCATAGCAGTGAGGATGCAGCCACGTCATCTGAGGCTGCTAAGCGGATTGTCAGAGGTTCCGAAGAACAGTCCCGGCAGCCTCTGTCTTCTACGCGCGCTCGTTGAGGCCTGAGAGGATTCGGTCGAGTTCGGCGGCGGCCGCGGCGCGTTCGACGGACCGCTCGGCGCGTGCCGCATCCTCGGTGGCGGCGTCGCGATAGCTCGCGTCGCGCTCGTCATTGCGCCGCTCGGCCCAGTCCCGCAGCTCGGCGAGGAACTCCGAACTGTCCACCACGGCGTTGTCTGCGGTCGAGTCGAAGTCGCGGCCGGCGAGCTGCTCGCACCGCAGACGCTGGCCGTCGAACCAGCGGTCATACAGGGTAACCCGTACGACACCATCGTCGCCGTTCTCCGTTTCCACGAAACAGCCGAGCGTGCCCCCGTTGCCGTGCTCGGCCGCGTGTTCGAGCTGGGCTGCGTACGCCTCGAGCTCCGCGAGCTCGAGCATCGGCCTGAAGGTGCGATGGTGAAGCACGATCGCGTCGCGCCGATCGTGATGAAGCAGATGGTCCACGACTCCGTGCGGGGTCGAGGAGCGGATCAGCGCGACGTCCGTGTATCCAGGCCTACCGGTGTCTCGGACAACGCTGTAGTGGTATCGGGCTGGCGGAGCTGCCATTACTAGCCCGGATTCTGCAGCCTCGCCCGAAACCGAGCAACCTACGCTCCAGATCGGCGTGAGGACGAGTCGGTCGCCGCCGGGAGCCCCCGGGCGGCGCAGACGCCGGCACGCCGCGGACGATTTGGCCCCGGTCCGCCGTTTGTTTGAAGCGAGAGGCTCATGCTCCCAAACTGATTGGAAGGAGATATGACTTCGTTGCACCTCCTGATGCGTTTCTTGGTCCGATTGACGGTGCCCCCGGCAAGGGCAGCCGACGGGATCGTCCACAACCGTGAGCGACGCAGGACGATTCACCGCTACAGGCGCGTCGACCGCGTGGTGGTAGTGGCGGAAGAGGACCAGAAGCAAGCCGTTCCGGACCGGGCGGTAGCCGCTTAGCGGCTTCGGGCGTTGCCCCGAAGTACGGTGCACCGCCCTCAACGTGGGGCGATCAGCAGCGCCTGAGTGGCGCGACCCACGCGGCTCCTCTCGTCGTAGAGCACGCTCTCGGCGACGCCAATCCCGTCGGCGACGATTCGCGTCTGCGACTCGAGACAGATCCATTCCCCGACCGGCTCGCGCTCGACATACAGGGTCAGATCGGCGTTGATGAACAAGTAATCCTCCCGGGGAAGCGTCCCGCTCAGGCCGCCGCCGAAGTCGCCGGCCGCGGCGAGGCACTGCAACGCCGAGGGCTTCTCGTCCCCGACGAGGGGACACGCGAGGCGAAACCAGGCAGTGGCGGGACCCGTACCGAACGCGCCGGCGACGAAGCGGATCTCGATCGCGTCCGTGGCGAACCTCGGGCGGTGTAACCCGGGAAGCTCCCCGGTGCGAGCCTCTTCGGGACCGGGTGGCGGCGCGATCTCCTCGGAGTACGCCCGGCCCGAGTCGGCGGCAAGGATCCTCAGGGCACGAGCGCGAACGACCTCGACGCCGTCGGCGAGCATCGAGCCGTCGAGTAGCTGCAGGCGACGCCCTTGGCGCGTCACCTCCGCCCGGACCTCGACCGGCCCGATCGGCGCAGGGCGCAGAAACTCGTAGGTCAGGCGGGCCAGGCTCAGCCCTCCGGGATTAGGCAGGCGCTCGAAAGTCCGCGCGAGCAGGGCCGCTGGGGCGCCCCCGTGCTGGGCGTTCCGGTCCCACGGCCCGCTGGCCAGCTCCGTCGCTACATATCGTCCATCGAGGGGTTCGAATACCGGCTGGGCGGACATCGCGGGAACGCTAGCGTCCGCAGTTGGAGATCTCCGCTCAGGTGTACTCGGTCAACCGTTCGACGACGATCCGGAAGCTGACCCGCGGCTGGCCCGCGAATTCGGCTGGATCCTCGCTGTACCGCTCGGCTTGGGTCATCGCCTCAGCGACTGCGATGTCGCCCTCGTCCAAGAGGTGCGCGGTCCCACGAATCGACACGTAGTGAAGGTAGTCGACCTGGTCGTGGACGATCAGCGAGGCTCGTGGGTCGCGCCGCAGATTGGCCACCCAGCGACGATCTCTGTGTCCATTGATGCGCAGGTGGTCCTCGTCGAGCAGATAATGAATGACGATCTGGCGTGGTGCTCCGTCACGGCCGATCGTCGAGAGCACCGCGCAGCGCGGCGCGCTCAGGAAAGCGCGCACCGGCTCGATCAACTCGCGGCCATCAGTCATGCGCCGGCCAGGCTATCGACCCTCGGCACCGACCGCGCGTTCATCGGTCGCGCACCGGCGCTGCCGAGGTGTTCAATCTCGGCAACGCCAGGTGCGACGGAGGCGCTGAGCCTTTCTCTGGGACTATCGGCCCTCTCGTATCTGAAGCCGGTTGCCATCGGGGTCCTGGAACTGGGCGACGTAGCCCCACGGGAACTCGAGCACGTCCGACACGAACTCGACGCCGCGCGACTTCAGCTCCTCGACCGTCGTCCGGCAATCGTCGCTCTCGATCGTGACCGACGCCGGGGGGCGTCCCAACGCCGGCTCGGCCTCGCCCGGTGTCCCGGGCCAGAGAACCAGCTGGAAGTCGTCCCCCTTGACGCCGACGGTCAGAAACCGCGGCCCGTCGGGCGTTGGGTTCTCAACCCGCTTTTCCATGCCAAGGACGTTCGTATAGAAGTCGAGCGCCCTGTCCTGGTCGCTGACGAGCACGCTCGTGTAGAAAACCTTCTCCAGCATTGCTGTTCCTCCAGTGGTCGTGGGTCACTACTCCCATGACAATCGGCGAGCCGTAAACGTGACAGCCGAGGACGCATGAATTCGACGAGCTCGAGTCCGCGCCGCCGCGGCCGTGCGGGTCGGTCATTGCTCACCCGAGTCCCTGCGCGAAGCCCTGCCGCCAGCTCGCATAGCGCGGCTGCCAGCCGAGCTCGCGCTTGGCCTTCGCGTTCGAGGAGCCCCGCGACGCAGCGCTCGATGCTCACCGCACGCGTCTAGTGGACGCCCGGTGATCCGGGGTCAAGACGCCCGGTGATCCGGGGTCAAGAAAGTCAGAGCCAACCAACGAGGTCCTAGGCGAGGCATCCGACACGGCGACGGCCCGGGCCTACGCCGAGGCCCGGGCCTTGCCGATGTTGCCACTGCTAACCGCTTAGGTGCCTCCAACCGTGTAGGCGTAGGCAAAGTCGTGGAAGTCGGAGAACGACGCCGGGAACCCGATGGCGGGCTCGATAGCTGTGTAGTCCGTCGAGTCGATGACGCTGAGGGTCCCGTTCACCGCGGAGCCCGCGGCTGCCGTGGGCGACAGCGTCGCGGTCAGCGTCCCCCTGGCTCCGGGCGCCAGCTCTAGCGGTGTGGCGGTATTGCCTCCAGTGATGTCTTTGCCCGACGGTTGCAGTTCGAACAACCCGACGTGGTTGGTCGTGTTCCTGACCGACACCGCGATCGGGACGCTGGAGCCCGAGCCGATGGTCGTCGACGTCGACGTCGGGAGACCTGTCTCGGTCACGCGTTTCAGCCGGTTGTACGCGACGAACCCGGTGACGTTCTGGGAGAACACCGTCCCGTCGGTCGTGGGGCCTTGCATCACGTCGATCTCCCACAGACCTGGCTGGGGATCGGGGGTGATGAGCGAGGCGTTTCCGGTCGGGTTGCCGGACGTCGGCGTGACGTCAGTGGCATGGACAAAGAAGTTGAACTGCTCGGGGGCAGTAGACGCGAGGTCGGCCGGCGAGAACAGGTAGTAGTACACCGCGTCGTCGGCGGCGTGGTCCGGCGCGAACAACGACACGTCGAGGTCTCTCTGACCCCGAGGCACGTCCACATAGAACGTCTTGATCTGCCCGGCACCGCGAGACACCGAGCTCGTCAGCGTGGCGCTGAAGAAGCCACCGCGCGACGGGATGAGCGAACGTCGGGCGATCGGCACCGAGCTCTCGAGCCCGTTCGGCCCCGTGAACTGCACCGACTCGGGGGCATCGCCCGCAGCCCGGGGGAGGGCGATGCTGAGGGGCACGCTCACCGAGCTGCGCGGCGCGATGGTGACGGGCGCCGACGCCGGGCTTGTCGTGAAGTTCTGGCCGCTGGCCTGGAACGTCACGGTTCCGGTGTACGGCCCTGGGGTGTCCGGCGCAGTTTGCACATGGCCGCGGCCATTGGCCCACAGAATCTGAGCCGTCCAGGTTCCCGCCATCGGATGCTCGACCGTGCTGTGCTGGATGTCCGGGCTACAGCCTCCGCCAGCGGCAGGACAGGGGACGAAGTTGGAGGCGCCGTAGTCGTACGAACTCTGGGCCAACCTCCCTGCCGGGTCGGTCAAGATGAACGTCAGGATGTTGTCATCGCTGTTGGTCGGGTCCGGCCAGCGCATGTCGGCATCGAGCACGCTGGTGCCCCTCGGCACGTTGAAGGTGACCGGTGCCGCCGCGGCCGCGCCCTGGGCGGGAATCGGGGCGCTCGGCGGAGGGGCGCTGACGTTCTCGGTGACGGGCCTGCCGAAGCTCGTCTCGCCTCCAAGCGCCCGGTAGGTCCCGGTGACCCTTTCGGTGTTGGAGGAGGCGTTGTACAGCGTGACCGATTGGTGGACCGTTGAGCCACCCGGGCCCTGTACGTCGAGCTGGGTGGGGTTGTTCACCAATTCGGGAGCGTCGGCATGCGTGTTCGCCGTGCTCCCCGGCATCTGGCGGGCCGCCTCAACGGCCGCGTAGATGTTCAGGAGGCCAGCGCCCTGCTGGTCTGCGTCAGCTCCGATGTCGGTCGCCGTGCTGGTGAGGATCTCCTTCACCTGGGCTGGCGTTGGGGTGGCACCGCCGTGGGTGTCACGGTAGGCCTGAATCACGTCGGCGGCGGCGCCGGAGATGAAGGGGGCCGACTCGCTGGTGCCGCCAAAGGCCTCCGTCGGAAGTGGCAGCGGAGTCTGGCCGGCGCCGGCTGCCGCGAGTGCTAGGTAGCCGGGGGCGGCCAGGTCGACCACATCGCCAAGGGCAGTTGTGCCGCCCGACGACAAGGTCGTCATGCTGTCGTCTAGCCAGCCCTTCGTGTAACCATCGGCCTGGGCGAGGAGCCTGAGGTCGTTCGTCCCAGCGGCGTCGATGATGGCGGGGTTAGCCGCGGGTTCCTCGACCGTGCCGGACGAGCCGCTGTCGCCCGCGCTCTCGACGACGACAACGCCTGCTTGCACCATGGCGACGTTCGTCGGCTCGAGCAGGTCGGCGTTGGCACTCGGCAGAGCGCCAAAGCCGTAGGACTCCGAGACGACGTTGACGCCGTTGTTCACCGCCTGCTGAAGCCCGGCGATGACCTGCGACTCGGGAGCCACAATCTGACCCGCCGAGTTGGTGTCGGTGAACTCACCGGTGGTGAGAATAGAGGCGCCGGTGGCGTCACCGACGATTCGGAAGCTGCAGTTCGCGGGGAGGTTCGAGAAGGGCAGCTGAGACGCGTAGGTGTAGGTGACCGTGCCCTGGGCGCCCATGGTCGAGACGTCTCCGTTGAACTCGTCGCTGAAGACGTTCTCGTTTGGGTTCTTGGCATCGATGATCACGTGCTGCCCATTGGGCCGGATCATGTTGGGATTCCCGGCCAACGTGTCCGCGTCGACGTTCCCGATGACGACGCCCTGGCCCGTCGCGATCGCCGACGCTTCGTTCGCGTGGATGCTGGTGAGAGCTTCGGGCTCCACCAGTGGGTTGCTGGAAGATGTGTTGCACAACTGCTGCCCGTTGGGCGCCGTTCCCGGCGTGCTCGACGACTTCTGCACCCGGGAGGCGGCCACCGTCGGCGTGGTCGACTTGGCATCCCCGAGGATTACGGTGGCGTCGGGGACGACCTCCTTGACGCCCTGGGTATGACTCAGTGCCTGTGCCTCGGCCGCCGGCATCGTCGCCGCGACAGCGTTGAGGAGTGAAAGCTTTGTGATACGCGTGGCCCGGACCTGATTCAGCTGGGATACGAGCGGAGCCTGCATGGATGCGGCCGTTGCTTCTCGGGCGCTCCTGTGGGCACGATTCGCCGGCAGGTTGGTGAGCTGGTTGGCGAACACGACAATCACGCGCTCTTGCTTGCCGGACGAGCGGGCTTTGACCTGGCTCGAGCTCAACTTGGAAAAGCTGGGCGTCGCCACGCTGGCGGTCGAACCGGCTGCCCAGCCGACGCCGGCCACCGCCGTGACGAGCGCCGCCGCACCGAGCAACAAAGCAACCCTACGGGGGGTCAAAGACATTCTCCTGCCTCCATTCGGTCCCTCTCTGCCGTCGCCACACGCGCCGGACCACACCCGCCCGTACCCAATCGACGTGCGATCTAAACCTGGGGCTTGGTCCGTGTATTTGCAGCGGGGAGGTGTCGCCCAGTCCGCCGCGCCGTGCTCAGGGCTTCCAGAACGGCTTGTGGACGAGCTCCGGGTCCGGCGGATGGTCCTTCAGGTACTGCAGTCGCATTGCCACAAGGCTCCCGAGCAAGATCACCAAAAGCAGCGAGAGAGCGATCGTGGCCACCGTGTTGGAGATCGCGAAGAGACCCACCACCAGCGCCACCACGATAGGAACCAGCCACGGAATCAACCACCTCGGCATGCAGGCATCTTACTTCGGAAAACGAGCGGCGGCGACGGCGATTTACGCGCTCTCGGCGACGAGCGAGTCGACGAGCACGGCGTACACGTTGATCGGCTCGGTCTTGCCCTTCATCAGCAGCTCACCCTGTGGCTCGACGGCGATGCCGTCGCCGAGGCCGCGCCGCGTGTACTCATCGATGAGGATCGGCCGGTTGACGACCTTGGTGTGCGATTCGAGCCGCGCAGCCACGTTGACCGTGTCGCCGACGCACGTATAGGTCGCGCGCTGCTGCGTCCCGGCGTAGCCGGCGATGACGCGACCGGACGCGATCCCGACACCGATCTGGATCTGCACCTTACCCCGCGCCGCCTGCTCCTCGTTGAACATGCGGATCAACTCGATCATCTGCCGCGCCGCGAGCACCGCGGCCCGGCGATGGTCCTCGCGCGGCAAGGGCGCACCGAAGATCGCCATGAGGCCGTCGCCGGCCATCGAGTTCACGATCCCGCCCTCGCCGTTGATCGCGTCCATCGTCAGCGTGTAGTAGTCGTTCAGCAGCTCGATCGTCTCCGCGGGGTCTCGGGCTTCTGCAATCGACGTGAACGAACGGATGTCGCAGAACATCGCCGAGGCCTCGACGTACTTGCCCCCGAGTGAGAATCCCGACGTGAGTAGATCCTCCGCCACTTCCTTGGTGGCGAACTTGCCGATCAGCTCGCGCTGTTGGTCGCGCAGGCGCTTCTTCTCGAGGCTCGCGTTGATCCGCGCATTGAGCAACACGGGATTGACCGGCTTGGTCAGGTAGTCCTCCGCGCCCATCTCGAGGCACCTCACGACACTGTCCAGCTCGTCGAGCGATGACGTCACGACCACCGGGATGTCGCGGAGGTGCGGGTCGCGCTGCAGCTCCTCCAGGACTGCGTAGCCGTCGAGCTCGGGCATCAGGACGTCGAGCAGCATCAGGTCGAAGGGCCGGCGTCGCAACAGCTCGAGCGCTTCTCCCCCGTGTTCGGCGAAGTCGACGGTGTGTCCCTCCTGCTCGAGCCCGCGGCCGAGGAGGAGCCGGTTCACGCGGTTGTCGTCCGCGATCAGGATCGTGCCGACCGCGGGGGTGGAACCGCTCACGAAACCGGTTCCGACCTGAGGGAGGCGAGAGCTTCCTGGAGCGTCCGGTACTCGTGCTCGATCCGATCCACGAGCTGCGAGACGCCGTCGAGGCTGCCGGCCCTCGCCTGCCGCTCGACGGTGCGGCAGAGCTCGGCGAACGCCGTCGCGCCCAGCGTCGCGCCGTTCGACTTCAGCGTGTGCGCCGCTCGGCGGAGCTCCTCGGTGTCCTGCCGTTCGAGCGAGCTCCGCAGGCTCGTGAGCAGCGCCGGCGCATCCGCAAGGAAGACGTCGACGACCTCGGTGAGGAACTCGACGCCCCCGAGGTCTCGGAGGTTCTGGAGCGCGGCAGCGTCGAGGCTAACCCCGCGTTCTCCAGAACCGCCGTCACGGTTCGGTACTGGCCGCGCGCGCTTCAATGCCGCCGCCAGCTCGTCCCCGCGTATCGGCTTCGCGACATAGTCGTTCATCCCGGCTGCGAAGCAGGCCTCGCGATCCTCCGGCAGCGCGTTCGCCGTCATCGCGATGATGTGGGGGCGGCTCTCCGACGGCCACCGTTCGCAGATCCGGCGCGAAGCATCGAGACCGTCGAGCTCCGGCATCTGCACGTCCATCAGGACGACGTCGTAGGGCTGCTGCTCGAGCGCCGCGAGCGCCTCGAGACCGTTCGATGCGACATCGGCCCGGTAGCCCAGCCGCTCGAGGAGGCGAAGGGCGACCTTCTGGTTCATCGCGTTGTCCTCCGCGAGCAGGATTCGCAGGGACGACATCGGCTGCTTCCCGTCCGCCGCGCCCTCGGCCGTCTCCTGCACTCCCTGTTCCCCGGTAAGCAGGCGCACGAGCGTGTTGTAGAGCTGCGAGGCCTTGAAGGGCTTCGCGAGCTGGGCCGAGAACACGCCGGCCGACTGCCCCTGCTGCAGACGGCCGAGCGATGTCAGAAGTAGGAGCGGGAAGTCTTGCTCGCTGCGCCGGCTCCGGATCTCTCCCGCCAGGGCGAGCCCGTCCATCTCCGGCATGATCATGTCAAGCACAGCAACGTCGAACGGCTCGCCGGCCTCGACCAGCGCGAGAGCCTGAGAGGGCAGCTCGACGGCGACCGGCTCCATTCCCCACGATCGGGCGTGCCGGGTCACGATCTCGCGGTTCGTCGCGTTGTCGTCGACGACGAGCATCCGCTTGCCGGCGAGGTGAGGGAGGCCGTCGTCCAGGGGGATCTGGCTCGGCACTTCTGCCGTCGTGACCGGCAGCCCGATGCGGAAGGTCGACCCGCTTCCCGGTTCGCTCTCGACGGAGATCGTCCCTCCCATCAGCTCGATGAGGCGCTTGGAGATGGCGAGGCCGAGTCCCGTCCCGCCGAACCGGCGTGTGGCCGACGCGTCGACCTGGCTGAACGACGTGAAGAGCCTGTCCATCCGGTCAGGCGCGATCCCGATCCCGGTGTCGCGTACCGAGAGCTCGAGCCGGCAGGAGCCAGATCCGCTCGGTTCGGCCTCGACGAGCACGACCACCTCGCCGGCTTCGGTGAACTTGACGGCGTTCGAGAGCAGGTTCAGCAGCACCTGGCGGAGGCGGGCCTCGTCGCCCACGATCCCGGCGGGTGCGCTCTCGTCGATGAGACAGCCGAGCTCGATCCCCTTCTCCCACGCGCGCGGCGCAACAATGTCCAGCGCCCCCTCCACGCATTCGCGCACGCTGAATGGCTCGCGTTCGAGGTCGAGCTTGCCGGCCTCGATCTTCGAGTAGTCGAGGATGTCGTCGATCACGTGCAGCAGTGCGTCTCCGCTCGTGCGCACGACCTCGGCGAAGTCGCGTTGCTCGCCCGTCAGCTCGGTGCCGAGCAGGAGATCGGTCATGCCGATCACGGCGTTCATCGGTGTCCTGATCTCGTGGCTCATCGTGGCCAGGAAGGCGCTCTTTGCCTGCGTCGCCGCCTCGGCCTCCTGCCGCGCGCGCTGGAGCTCGGTCACGTCGTGGTAGATGCCGAGAAAGCCGACGTGGGAGCCGTCCACCGTGAGCGGGACGAGCATCAGCTCGACGTCGACCCGTGTCCCGTCCTTCCGCTGGCGCTGCGTGATCCGGCCCGCGCGACCGACCGTCATGGCCTCGCGCGTGATCTCGAGTCCCTCGTCGCGGTCCGTATCGGCGAAGACGAGGTCGTCGATGAGCCGGCCGAGCGCCTCTTCGGCCGGGTAGCCGAAGAGCTCGGCCGCGGCCGGGTTCCAATCGGTCACCCGCTCGTCTGGATCCATGACAACCACCGCCGCAGGACTGATCGCCACGAGCGACCCCAGGTACTGACGCTGCCGCTCCACCTCGGAGAACAGGCGCGCGTTCTGGATCGCCACGCCGACATTGGCGGCGATCGTCGCCAAGAGCCGGGAGTCGTTTTCTCCGAAGCGACCTTCCTCCTCGATGCTCTGGACGCTGATGACCCCGATCGCGGAGTCGCGGACCAGGATCGGCACGCCCAAAAACGACCGCACGCTGGTGCCGACCCGCGTCGCTTGGTGCTCCTCGAACTGGGGCGAGCGGTTTAGCAGGAGCGGCTCGCGCGAGTCGAGGATCCGGGTGGTCAGCCCCTCACCGAATGCGATCGACGGCTCGTCCCGGCGCCGCCCGTTCTCGTAGTAGTAGGCGAAGTCGATCCGACCGGACGGCCGGTCGTGCAGCGCGACGTACGCGAGGTCGGCCTCGAACGTCGCGCGCACCTGCTCGCCGACGAGCTCGATCAGCGCCTCGAGGTCGAGCTGCGACGCCAGCGCCTGGCCGACGCTGTTCACCGTTGCGAGCTCGGCCACGTGCTGACGCGTCTCGTCGAGGAGGCGAGCGTTGTCGAGCGCGACGCTCAGGCTGCCGGCCACGGTGGTCAGGAGCCGTTCGTCGTCGTCCCCGAACGCATGCGTGCGATCGACGTTCTGGAGCGAGATCACGCCAGTCGGGCGTCCACCGACGACGAGTGGGACGAAGAGCCCCGACTTGACCGGCTCCCCGCTGAGCACGTAGGGGTTGCCGTACCGGTCTGCGACCTCGGGCGTGATCTCGTCGAGCATCAGCGGCTCGCGCGTCTCGATCACGTGCTTGCGGAAGCCGATCAGGGGGATCGGCTGCTGGTCGAGGCGCTCGCCGCGCTCGATCACGTATGGGAAAGTCAGCAGTCCACTGGCCTCGTCGTGGATCGAGATGCTCACGACCTGGGCGTCGAAGTCCTTCTGAAGCTTGTCGCCCACGAGGTCGTAGATCGCCTGCGGGTCGAGCTCGCCGGCGATCGCCGACTGCACGCTGTTAATGAGCGCGAGCTCCGCGTTTCGCCGCCGGGTCTCATCGACGAGCTGTACGTTGTCGAGCGCGACTCCCAGGCTGCCGGCGACCGTCGCGAGCAACCGCTGATCCGACTCGGCGAACGCGTGCTCGCGGTCGAGGTTCTGGATCGAGACGACGCCGGTCGCCCGCCCGCCGACGACGAGCGGCTGGAAGATCGCCGACCCGTGCGAGGGCTCACCGGAGACCGTCTCCGGGTTGTCGTACTCGACGAGGGCCGCAGCCACATTCTCGAGGATGGCGAGAGGTTGCCGCGTCTCCATCACGTGCTTCCGGAATCCGACGACCGGCAGCGTCACGTTCGGGTAGTGGACGCCGCGCTCGATCTGGTAGACGAAGCGCAGGATCCCCGCGTTCTGGTCATGGACGGCGATGTCGACGGCCTGCGCGTCGAAGACCTCCCGCAATTTCTCGCCGACGATGTCGTAGATCGCCTGCTGGTCGAGCTCGCCCGCGATCGACTCCTGAACGCTGTTGATCAGCGCGAGCTCCGCGTTGCGCTGACGCGTCTCGTGGACGAGCCGCGCGTTCTCCAGCGCCACGCTGAGGCTTCCGGCGAGCGTCGTCAGGAGCTGCAGGTCCGACTCGCTGAAGGCGTGTTCGCGATCCATGTTCTGCAGCGAGATCGCACCCGTCGCTTTGCCGCCCACGACCAGCGGGGCGAACACGACAGACTTCGGCATCTCACCGCCCCCAACGATCCCGCTTCCGTACCGCTCGGCCTCGGCATCGAGGTTCTCGGCGATGAGCAGCGGCTCACGCGTCTTCAACACGTGCTCGGCGAACCCGCGGGGCGCGCCCGGCTCGGCCTGCCACCGCTCGCCGCGTTCGAACAGGTACGGGTAGTGCAAGAGCCCCGTCGCCTGGTCGAGCATCGAGATCGTGACGGCCTGTGCGTCGAAGACATCCCGGATCCTGTCGCCCACCGTCTCGTAGATCGCCTGCTGGTCGAGCTGGCCCGCGATCGACTCCTGAACGCTGTTGATCAGCGCGAGCTCCGCGTTTCGCTGCCGCGTCTCGTGAACCAGCCGCGCGTTCTCCAGCGCGACGCTCAAACTTCTCGTCAGGGTTTCGAGCAGCTGCTGGTCGGACTCGGTGAACGCGTGTGTCCGATCGATGTTCTGAAGCGAGATCACTCCAGTCGCCCGCTCGCCGACGACGAGCGGGACGAACAGCTCCGACTTGACCGGCTCCCCGCTGAGTACTCCGGGGTTGCCGTAGCGCTCGGACACCGCGGGCGTGTTCTCCTCGATCATCAGCGGTGCGCGCGTCTCCATTACGTGCTTGCGAAAGCCGATCAGCTCAATCGGCTCGTCCGGGAAGCGCACGCCGCGTTCGATCGTGTAGGGGAAGTGGAGCAGCCCGGAGGCTTCGTCGAAGATCGCGATGTCGAGGACCTGTGCGTCGAACACGTCGCGGATCCTTTCCCCGACGGCGTCGTAGATCGCCTGCAGCTCGAGCTCGCCGGCGAGCGCTTCCTGAACGCTGTTGATCAGCGCGAGCTCTGCGTTGCGCTGGCGCGTCTCTTCGATCGCCCGCGCTCGCGAGAGGGCAACGCCGACATGCTGGCCGACGAACGCGAGCAGCTCCTCGTCGCGCTCCGTATAGCGAACGTCAGGCAGGTACGACTGCATGGCGAGGACGCCGATCGTGCGGCCGTCATCGGACTTGAGCGGAACCCCCAGCCAGTCCTTGGGCAGATCGCCGATTAGGTCGATCTCGCCAAGGTCCGTGAGCTGCTCGATCCGCTCTCCCGAAAGGTGTTGTGGCTTTCCGGTCCGGAGCACGTAGGCGGTCGTGCCCCGCGCGGCGCCGCTGCCGAACTGTTCCCACCTGTTCGGATCGGGCACGTCACTGTCGACCTCATCGACGAAGTACGGCCAGCTGATCAGCCGGCGCTCCTCGTCGTAAAGCGCGATGTAGAAGTTGCTCGCGTACATGAGCTCGGCGACGACACCGTGGATCGCCCGGTAGAAGTCCTGCAGGTCGCGAGCGGCGCCCGCCAGCTCGGCGATCCGGTACAGGGCCTCCTGCACCTTGGCGGCGTGCGCGCGCTCGACTTCGACGGCCTCGAGCTCGGCCAGCCGGCGGCGCGCCTCGGCGAGCTCGGAGGGGAGGTCGGCGGAAGGATTCATCCCGCGTCCATTTCAAGGCTGAGCATGACGTGAAGTATCCCGTGGGGCCGAGGACTCGTCCAGGCACGCCGGGACAGGTAGGCTTCGGCGCGCCGAAGCGTCACGGTTGAGCTCGTCGGGCCACCGTCGCAAGATAATCGCGACGGACGCTTCGGGCGCGAGCGAGCCAAGGGACCCGACATTGCCGCGCACTGCCCGCAGTCCAATCGTCACCCGACGCGTGGCGGCGCGCGCTTTCTGGTTCTTCGCTGCGCCGCTCCTGGCGCCGGCCGCGTCGCTCGCGGACGGGGGGGTCACCGGATCCGGCGCCAGGATCGGCAAGTTCACCTTCGGCCGAGCGCTCACCGGGAGACTGACCGTCGACCGCAGCTGGAAAGTCCCCCCCTGGCAACTTGGTTGTGGCGGGCTGCCAGATCACGACCAACGCCAAGAACACGGCCGGATCCGTCGACGCAACGCTCATTCCAGGCACTCCGGCAGCCAGGCGTAGGAATTCAGTGCTGACGGTCAAGGGGTCGTGGTCGTACTGCAAGCGGTTCAACGGCCGAGCTCGGGCGTAGCGACGAGGGCCACGCGGCGCTCATCGCTGCTCATTTTCCGCGTGCCTGCTCGACTGCGATGTGAACTCTCCCTGGCCGAGGGACCGGTAGATCGCGAGCCAGATCACGCTCAAGATTCGCCGAGCGCCACGGCCACCATCCCGCTGCCGAGGACACCAACTCGCATCAGCGGACCCCGAGCTGCTCTGCGAGAGGATCGATCGAGAGCTCCATGAGGAACTGCAGCGCGCTGGTTGGCAGGTAGCCGAGCATCTTCGCGATCACCGCCTTGCGCGCCTCATCCGCGTCCGACCAGTCGGCGCTTCCGACGGCCTCGATGAACGTATTGATGTAGGCCTGTTGCCAGTCAAGCGCCTCGGCACCGCACGGCTCGCCGTGCCCGGGATGCAGGGTCACTCCGACAGCCAGCTCGTCCCGGACCCGGGCAATGTTTATGAGCCACTGCTCGTGGAATCCGTCCGCCAGGTAACAGTGATGCCGGTCGTAGGCGAGGTCGGCCGAGAACACGTGGCGGTCCGGGTCCTCCAACGCCCAGATGCTGTCGTGGGGCGACTCGTTCGGGCCGAGATCCGTGACCCGGAGCGCGATCCCATCCAGCGAGACGACCTCGCCGTCGCTGACCGTCTGATTGGGGAACGCCCGCCGCGGAGCCCACTCTTCGCCGAACATCGGCCTCAAGATCTGCTCCTTGACCGGATCGTCGCGGCGGATCACCTCGCCCACGCCCGCGGTCGCGAACACCGGGACGTCGAGGTTGTCGACCAGCTCCACCAGTCCGCCGTAATGGTCCGGGTGCGCGTGCGTGATGATCACGCCAAGCAGCGGCTTCTCGAGGTTCTCCACCGAGGCTCGCAGGGCGCGCCCGTCCGAGACCGTCAGCGTGGCGTCCACCACCACGGTTCCGGCGCGACCCTCGATGATGTATGCGTTGACCGGCGTGCCGGCACCGGTCGCGTGAAAGCGATGAATCAGATTCGATGACATGGCCGGGACGCTAAACCGGTAGGCACTGTTTGACAAGTAGGTACTTGAAAGTGCCCATAGGAACTGATAGAACCCCATGTGATGGACAGGGTAGATGGCGCTCAGCCGAACGTGCTCAGTCAGAGCTGCGAGTCCCGTCAGGCGCTCGAGCGGATCGCAGACAAATGGACCTGCCTGATCGTCTACGCCCTGCTCGATGGCCCGCGCCGTCACGGCGAGCTCAAACGCACGATCGAGGGCATCTCGCAGAAGATGCTCACCCAGACACTCCGGAGCATGGAAGCCGACGGCCTCGTAACGCGGACCGTCATCGACGTCATCCCACCACACGTCGAATACGGGCTCACCCCCCTCGGCCAGGCCCTCTCCGACCCACTCGTCGCGATCTGCCGTTGGGCGATGGATCACCTGCCCGAGATGCAGGCAGCTCGCGAGGGCAACGCCCGCGGGCCAGTCTCCGCGTCGTAAGCTTCGTGTGTTCTGCGTTGCGTGAGACGAGACGACTAGTTGGTGAGGGGCTTGGCGGTTAACGAAGAGAGCGAGGAACGAGTATGAGCGTGTATGCGGTGGTCGATCCGGCGACGGGGGAGACCGTCAAGGAGTATCCGACGATCAGCGATGAGGAGCTCAGGGACGCGATCTCCCGGGCCGACAAAGCTCATCGCAACTGGTCCAGCACGACCACGGTGGGCGAGCGGGCGGCTCTGGTTCGCCGCGTGGGTGAGTTGCACGGCGAGCAGCGCGAGCGGCTGGCCGAGATCATCGTGCGCGAGATGGGAAAGCCGGTCGAGCAGGCGCTCGGTGAGGTCGACTTCTGTGTCGATATCTACGGCTTCTATGCCGACAACGCCGAGAAGCTGATGGCCGATGAACCGATCGAGCTGCTGGCGGGAGAGGGATCGGCATTCATACGCCGTAGCTCCCTCGGCGTGCTGCTCGGGATCATGCCGTGGAACTATCCGTACTACCAGGTGGCCCGGTTTGCGGGTCCGAATCTGGTGATCGGCAACACGATCCTGCTCAAGCACGCGCCGCAGTGTCCTGAGTCGGCGGCGGCGATCGAGCAGATCTTCCACGAGGCCGGTTTCCCGCCAGATGCGTACATCAACATCTACGCCACGAACGAGCAGATCGAGTGGGTGATCGCCGACCCGCGCGTCCGGGGGGTGTCGCTGACCGGGTCCGAGCGCGCCGGCACGGCAGTGGCTCAGATCGCCGGGCGCAATCTCAAGAAGGTCGTCCTGGAGCTGGGCGGCTCTGATCCGTTCATCCTGCTCGGCACCGACGATCTGGACGGGGCCGTTCAGGCGGCCGTGGACGCCCGGCTTGAGAACACCGGACAGGCCTGCAACGCCGCCAAGCGGTTCATCGTCACCGGTGAGCTCTACGAGCCGTTCCTGGAGAAGTTCACGGCGGCCCTGACCGCCGTCAAGCCCGGGGATCCGACCTCGCCCGAGACGGCGATCGGGCCGCTTTCCTCTTCGACCGCGGCCGAGCGTCTTGCCGACCAGCTCGATCGCGCCATCGACCAGGGCGCGACGGTGGTGGCCGGCGGAGAACACGAGGGCAACTTCTTTTCGACGACCGTCCTGACCGATATCACGCCGGGTATGGACGCCTATCGCGAGGAGTTCTTCGGTCCGATCGCCCAGGTCTACCGCGTGGGCTCTGAGGACGAGGCAGTCGAGCTTGCCAATGACACCCCGTATGGGCTCGGCTCCTACGTGATGACCAACGATCCGGCGCAGGCCCTGCGGGTGGCGGACAAGATCGACGCCGGCATGGTGTTCGTCAACGTCGTCGGCGCCGATGGCGCCGAGCTGCCCTTTGGCGGGGTCAAACGGTCCGGTTTCGGTCGCGAGCTCGGCCGATACGGCGCCGACGAGTTCGTCAACAAGAAACTCATCCGCATCGGCGGCTGATCCTCATCGGAAGGGCGGTGCTGGCGGCCGCCTGAGGCCGTCGGACGCCACCGGTGCCGGGGGTGGCTTGCGGGCCACCCCCGGCGGCGCGGCGTTGCTAGTGGGACGAGTGCGCGCTGCCGTGGGCCGTCACCGCAGACTGACCACTGGTCGCGGTGCCACCGCCGCTGGCGCTGCCGCTACCGCTACCGAACGAGTACCCGGCCGCGCAGTGGGCGCCGGACGGGCATCTCGGCGCCGGCAGCGCCGGCGTCGACGGGAACGCCACGGTGCTGGTCCCGGAAGCCGTCGTGACCTCTGCGTTTGTCGCCGTGACGGTCCCCGGCCACCACGCCAGGTACCAACTGTTTGCGACTGTCGCCTGCACGGAGCTCCCGTCGCTCCGTTTGATCGTGACCCCGGTGACGCCCGCTCCGGTCCGGCCGTCGACGAGCGTCAACGCGTTACCCGCGGCGTCCCGCGTGCCACCGCCGTCGAGCTGGATGTGACCCGCCGCAACGCTGGCGGGCGCCGCCGAGGTGGATCTGGACGACATCGAGACCCCGTTGCCGCTGAGGCACACGCCGCTGGTCGTCGAGTCGGCGTAGATCGAGGCCGTGTACGGACCGCGCGAGTCGGTCAGCACCGGGCTCCCGAGAGCTTGACCACAGGCCTGTGCGGCATGGACGAGCTGTCCCGGCGCCGCGGTAGTCGGCGTCGGCTGCCAGCCGGCGAACGCCGGCGCGGCGCTCGAGCCTAGGGTCACGATCGCGGCAACGATCGCCGCGACGCCGGTGGCGCCGAGCGCACCGATCGCAGGAAGCCGCCCGATCGGGCGGCGGCGAGGGTGGTAGTCGACCGCGCTCAAGCGGGCGATCGAGTCTGGATCGAGCTGCGAGGCGCGCTGTGACAGGGCTTCGCGCAGGCTCTGATCGAGTTGTTCGGGCATTGCCTTCAGAGCTCCCGTGTTGGGTTGGGAATTGGTGCGAGCACCTCGCGCAGCCGCGCGAGTCCGCGCGAGGTGTTGCTCTTGACGGTCCCCGGCGAGCAGCCGAGGACATCGGCCGTCTCGGCCTCGGTCAAGTCGTTGAAGTAGCGCAGGACGAGCACGGCCCGTTGACGAGGCGTCAGGCACGCGAGCGCGTCGAGCAACTCGGCCCGCGTCTCGAGCCCGACAAGCAGATCCCGAGCCGGTTCCTCGGCGACCGCGGGCGCTCCGTCGAGCTCGCCGCGGCGCCGAGCGCGGCCGTTGGCAGCGTCGAGCGCCAGGTTGACAAGAATCCGCCGGGCGTACGCCCGCGGCTGGGCCATCCCCCGTACACGCGGCCACCGCCGGGCGACCTTGAACAGGCACTCCTGCACGAGATCCTCGGCCTCGCCTCCGTCCCACGTGATCAGGTAGGCCGTCGTCAGCAGTTGCTCGAGGTTGCCGGCGACGAACTCGTCGAAATCGTCCATTAACGTCATATAACCCCTGGCGCGCGACGGATGGTTCCCGCGACCCTGAGCGGCAACGTTGAATCGCGCCGGCGGGCGACGCCGGCCACCAGTCCGCAGCCCCGGTCCCGGGCGCTTCACGGGCGGAAGACGGGATAGACCCGGGGTATGGGCCAGGGCTTTCCCCGGACGCGACGCGCGGTCCGCGGAGCGACCATCAGTCGACTACCAGCCCGCCACTGAAGCCAACGTCACAGCAGCCGGCTCGCAGATGCAGGCAACGCCCCGAAAGGAAGGAATTCGCATGCCTACAGTCACAGTCGGCCGGGAGAACTCCGCCGACATCGAAATTCACTATGAGGACCATGGCACGGGCCTGCCCGTCGTCCTGATCCATGGCTATCCGCTCAGCGGCCGGGCCTGGGATAAGCAGGTCCCGGTCCTGCTGGAGGCCGGTCACCGGGTCATCACATATGATCGGCGCGGGTTCGGCCAGTCCAGCCAGCCCACCGTCGGCTACGACTACGACACCTTCGCAGCCGACCTGGCCACCCTCCTGGAGCACCTGGACCTGTGGGACGCCGTGCTCGTCGGACACTCGATGGGCACCGGGGAGGTCACCCGCTTCCTGGGTGCCCATGGCTCGGCACGGGTGGCCAAGGGCGTGCTGCTGTCCCCGATCCCGCCGTTCCTTCTGCAGACGAGCGACAACCCCGACGGGGTACCGCAAAGCGTGTTCGACGGGTTCGTCCAGGCCGCACAGGCTGACATGCCGGCGTGGATGAAGGGCTTCCTGGACAACTTCTACAACGCCGACACCCTGCGCGGCACCCTGGTCAGCGATCAGGCCTACGAGGCCAGTTGGAACATCGCCGCCAGCGCCTCGGCCACCGCGGCGGTGGAGTGCATCCCGACCTGGGCGACCGACTTCCGCGCCGACCTGCCCAAGATCGACGTACCCATCCTGGTGGTCCAGGGAGACGCGGACCGGGTCTTGCCGCTGGAGAAGACCGGCGAACGGCTGCGTGGCCTGATCGACGACGTGCAGCTCGTCGTGATCGAGGGCGGCCCGCACGCGATCGCCTGGACTCACGCGGACCAGGTGAACACGGCACTGCTCGACTTCCTGGGCAGCTCCGACCGGCCAAACACCGGCATGCAGACACAGACAATCACTACCTGAGGAGCCACCATGTCAAATCACTTCAGCGCAGACAATCTCAAGTTTCCCGGCGACGATAGGCGCCTCGACTTCACGGACCTCTTCGTGTTCAAGTCGTCAGAGGACCCTGACAAGACGGTGTTGATCATCGACTCGAATCCGACGGCCGCCCCTCCCCCGATCCCGCCGGCGACGACCGGCCCGGAGTTTCACCCCGACGCGGTCCACCGCATCAATATCGACACTGTCGGCGACGCGAAAGCCGACATCGCGTTCACCTTCACCTTCTCCGAGTACGAGGACGGCATGCAGACCGGGACGGCTTGGTATGCGACGGGCAGCCAGGCCAGGGACCCCGAGCCAGGTGGTGAACTGCTCACCGAATCGCTCCCGGTCGGCTTCGACAGCAGGGCCCGGCCCGTCCAGGTCGGCCCGATCCGGCTGTGCGCCGGGTTGCGGAGCGACCCGTTCTTCGCCGATGTCGAGGGTGCTCTCCACGGTTTGGTGTGGACCGGGCACGACGACTTCGCCGAGAACAACGTCGATTCGATCGCGCTCGAGATACCCAGTGAGATGCTCGGCCCGGGCCCGGTGATCGGTGTGTGGGCCACGATCAGCCTGCGCCGCGACGGCACGCTCGTCCAGATGGACCGTGGCGGGCATCCGACGATCAACCCGTTCATCAACCCCGACGGCGAGAAGAACCTCTACAACTCTCGCCAGCCCGCCGACGACGTCGCCAACTACCTGGAGCCGTGGTCAAAGATTCTGGAAAACAGCGGCTACTCGCCCGAGGAGGCAAAGGCGGCGGCGATGCAGGTGCTGCCCGACATCCTCCAATATGACCGCACCAGGCCGGCCACCTACCCCAACGGCCGCGTCCTCACCGACGACGTCTACAGCACGCGCTTTGCCTGGCTCACTCATGGCAAGGTTCCGCCGAGCGGCCTGAAGCCACACGACGACCTGCAGGCACAGTTCCCCTACCTCGGCGCGCCACATCCCGTGCCGGTGATGAGTTCGTGATCACTAGTTCCTGACCCGAACGGATGCTGCGGCCAGCTGGCCGGGAATGCATCGGAGGGAAGCCAGATCCGGCTCGACGCCGGATCTGGAAGCCCTCCGGTCGGGAGTGCCACCATGCTCGATTTACCTGCCTCTGGGTCCCCGCGCATTGCCGCGCTGATCCATCAGTCGTTCGGTGCGATGACCCGCCAGGAGCGGACACGCGTGATCGCGATGTTCGCCGTGATCGCGGGCCTGCACGTGCTCGGGTTCTTCGTCTTCTTCGCGTTCGTGGTGCCGTCGCATTACAAGGGGCTGGGGATCGGCGTGTCGATCCTGGCCTACACCCTCGGCCTGCGTCACGCGTTCGACGCCGACCACATCTCGGCGATCGACAACACCATCCGCAAGGTACTCAGCGAACGGCGAGACACTGGCCAGCCGCGCCCGTTCGGGTTCGGCTTCTTCTTCTCGCTCGGCCACTCCACCGTCGTCGTTGCGATCGGAATCGGCATCGTCGTCGCGGAGAAGACGGTGTTTCGCGCCGTTTCGAATCGCGCTTCGGGGCTGGAGGAGTTCGGCGGGGTGTTCGGCACTGTGGTTTCCGCGTCGTTCCTGCTGGTGATCGGGCTGCTGAATCTCTTCATCCTGGCCGGGATCGCGCGCGTCTTCCGTTCAATGCGGCGCGGCGAGTACGACGAGGAGGAGCTCGAGCGGCAACTCGAGAACCGCGGGTTCTTCTACCGGATCTTCGGCCACTGGATGAAAGCCATCACGAGGGAGTGGCAGCTGTACCCGGTGGGTGTCGTGTTCGGCCTCGGCTTCGACACCGCCACCGAAGTTGCCCTGCTCGCCACCACCGCGCTGCTGGCTTCCCAGCACATCCCGTGGTATGCGATCTTGTGCCTGCCGATCCTGTTCACGGCCGGCATGACGCTGATGGACACCATCGACGGGCTGTTCATGAACCTGGCCTACGGCTGGGCCTTCTTCAACCCGGTCCGCAAGGTGTATTACAACCTGGCCATCACCGGACTGTCGGTCGCCATCTGCTTCTTCATCGGGGGGGTCGAGGTCCTCAGCCTGTTCCCCCACGAGATGAAGGGGCTCAGCCAGAGCCACGGCTTCTGGGGCTTCATGGCTAACTTCAACGTCAATACGGCCGGGTTCGTCATCGTCGGCATGTTCATAGTGACCTGGCTCGCCGCGCTGCTCGTGTGGCGCTACGGCCAGATCGAGAAGAAATGGACGGCCAAGCTGCAGCCGGCAACTGCGGGCGGGATGGTCCCGGGAGCCGCCGCCCGTGGCGGCCAACCGCAGGACAGGCCTACTTAGCTGGCGGGTCTCAGCAGCCCCGTTTGGCTGGCGGCACGGCAAATGGCGCTGGACAAGGCAAGGGGGATCGAGCGCGATCGCGGAGTTCCGATGGTGCACAACACGACAATCCCGCGCCAGATGGCGAGGCCTGTCGAGTTATGCATGAGGAGTGTGCGTAGGTCGACAGGGCTCGGATCTGGCGCCGGTGTCGTCGTGTTAAGCAGGATCCCTGTGACACTCTCGCCACACTCCTCGCACAAACCGTCACATCTACCTGCACGAGCGCGCAGACTCCGCCAGCGCTCTCACCCACTCTCTCTCTCCCCTGCCGCCTTTACCGAGCCGACCGCTCGATAAACGGCGCGGGGGAAGGGAAGGGGAACGAGGCGCCATCGCGCCCGCCCAAAAACCCGCATGGCACGACAATCCCGGGCCGAGTGGCGAGGCCTGTCGTGTTATGCATGAAGAGCATGGTTAGTACGACAGAGCTCGGGTCTGGCGCCGGTGTTGTCGTGTTATGCAGGTTTCCCGTGACACTCTCGGCACAAAGGCGCGGGTTGGGCAGGACCGGGTCAACCCATGGGCTCCGGCGACCCGCGACAAGCCGTCACCACCCCTCTTTCCCTGCTGCCGTTTAACGAGCCGATCGCCAGCCACGCGCTGGCCCCCGCCCCATGCGTCTACGTGCGTTCGATCTTCGCCAGCCAGGCGGGTGCGCCATGGGCGTTGAATGTGGTCTGGATCAAATCCGCGCTGATGTACGCCACGGCCCAGCCGCCGGTGCGTTTGAACGCCATCTTCAACTCCCCCTGGCTGACCGGGTGCGGGCCCCAGCTTTCAGCGGGTCCGACGTCACTGAAACAAAGCACGTACACGTTTGCGCCACGACCCGTCACGGACGCGAGACTCGCGACGTAGTCTCCCCGCTCATCGCTGTCGAACGAGTGGAACAACCCGCAGTCGAGCACGCTGTCAAATACGCGGTCCAGGCGGTCGAGGTGAAGCGCGTCGGCCACCACGAACTCGGCGTCGAGGCCGCGAGCCGCGGCCTTCTCCCGCGCAATCGACAGAGCCGTCTCGGCCACATCGACTCCCAGAACGTGCAGCCCTAGGGAGGCGACGTGAAGCGCGTTCTCGCCCGTCCCGCATCCGGCATCGAGAACCGCACCGGCGAACGCGCCGGCGCCGGCCAAGCGCAGGATCGCCGGCTGTGGTCGTCCGATGTCCCACGGCGGCGGACCATCGACGTACGACGCGTCCCAGGGCCGGCCTGCCCGCCGCTCGTGGCTCGTCGCTCGCCGTCCGCGGTACATGAGCCCCATCGTCTCATGCCGAAGCGATCCTGGGATGCTTGCCGGGTGGACTACGTGAGACTGGGCAGTTCGGGTCTGAAGGTGTCCCGGATAGGCCTGGGGATGATGAGCTACGGGGATCCGGCGGCTCAGTCGTGGGCGCTACCAGAGGATCGGGCGGAGCCGATCGTGCGCCGCGCGGTCGAGCTGGGCGTGACGTTCTTTGACACGGCCGACGTGTATTCCGACGGCGCGAGCGAGGTCATCACGGGCCGTCTGCTGAGCAGGCTGTTTGGGCGCCGCGAGGACTACGTACTGGCGACCAAGGTCTTCTACCCGACTGGCCCTGGTCCCAACGACCGGGGGCTGTCCCGCCAGCACCTGCTCGCGTCGATCGACTCGTCGCTGAGGCGGCTCGGTACCGAGTACGTCGACCTCTACCAGATTCACCGATTCGATCCCGAGACCCCCGTCGAGGAAACCGTGCAGGCCCTCGATGACATCGTGCGAGCGGGGAAGGCCCGCTACGTCGGCGCGTCGGCGATGTACGCGTGGCAGTTCGCCAAGCTGCACACGGCCGCGGCCGCCGGCGGCTGGACGCGGTTTGTGGCGATGCAGAACCGCTACAACCTCGTCAACCGCGAGGACGAGCGCGAGTTGCTCCCACTGTGTCGAGATCTCGGCGTTGGTGTCATTCCCTACAGCCCGCTTGCGCGCGGACTGCTGGCCGGCACCCGGGAGCGCACCGGCGAGTCGCGCACCGTCCGCGGCGCAGCCGCCGCTGGCAGCGATCGGCCGGTCGACTTCGACGTCCTCGATGTGGTCCGCTCACTCGCCCAGCGGCGCGGCATGCCACCGGCCTGCGTGGCCCTGGCGTGGCTGCTGTCGCAGCCTGGTGTGACCGCGCCGATCATCGGCGCCACTTCGGAGAGCCAAGTCCATGACGCCACCACCGCGCTGACGATCGCGCTTAAAGACACTGAGGCGTCAGACCTCGAACGGCCCTACGTCGCCCGCCTGATGAGCGATTACTGATGACCGCGCCCTCTCCTGGCCGGCCGGGATGATCCGCTTGCGCAGGTCATACTCGTAGACGTAGAAATCGAGCTGCATCGTGTGGCGCGGGCGCCGCTGTAGTGCTTGACGTACCGGCGCTCGTCGCTCCGTATCTCGCGCTCCATCTCCGCCGGTGAGGGCGGTGCCCAGTCGCGCGCCAGCCAGCGGCCGGCCAGCTTGGACTGGCATTCGGCGAACGGAAAGATCGTGGGGATCGCCTGGCCGAAGCCAATGAAGCAGAGGTCGTCGATGCTGGGCTTGAACATCCGCTTGTACAGCGGCAGCACGTTCCCCGGCGCGGAGATGAGGTTGGGGTCGAAGAACGGGAAGGTGATCTGGTAGCCGGTGGCGTAGACGATCGCGTCGATCTGCTCGACGCTGCCGTCCGTGAACCGCACGCGATCGCCCTCGAGCGCGGCCACATCCGGCTTGGCGATGGCGTCGCCCGAGCCCAGCCGGAGCAGGAGCTCGCTGGACACGGTGGGGTGCGCCTCCAGGAAGTGGTGGTTGGGGGTCGGGAGGCCGAAGTCCTCCATCCGGCCCGAGACGAGCCGGGGAAGCAGGCGGGCGATGCGGCGCTGGAGGCCCAGGGGGAGCCGCGGGTTGGTCTTGAAGACCTGGTCGGCGGGCCTCCCGAACGCGTATTTGGGCACCACCCAGGCGCCCGAGCGGGTGGAGATGAACACCTGCTCGGCGACTCCCTTGCGCGCCAGCTCGGAGGTGATGTCGACCGCGCTGTTGCCGATCCCGACCACCAGCACGCGGCGGCCCGTGAGGCCGAGCGGGTCGGTGGGGTCTATGTAGTGGTGGGAGTGGAGCGTGCGGCCGTCGAAGTGACCGGGGAAATCCGGAAAGGAGGGGTCCCAGTGATGGCCATTGCAGACGAGGAGGGCGTCGAAGCGCTCGCCGTCGATTTCCCAGACGCCACCGTCCACGCGGGTTGCATGCTCGACGGTGGTGTTGAAGCGGATGCACTCCTTGAGCCCGAAGCGGTCCGCGTACTCGTGCAGGAACTCGTTGATCTGCGTGTGGTGGGGGAAGTCGGGGTAGCGCTTGTCCATCGGGAAGTCAGCGAAGCTGATGGCGTTGCGCGACGTGTCGATATGCAGCGAGCGGTACGCCGACGAGCGGCCGTTAGGGTTGCGGAAGTACCAGTTACCGCCGATGTCGTCAGAGGCCTCGAAGCAGGTGTGCGGGATCTCCCAGTCGCGCAGCGCCTTGAGCGCCGTGAGTCCGCTCACGCCGGCTCCGATGACGGCCGTCTTGGGGAGGGCGGGCATCACCCCAGGGAGTTCAAGAGCCGGACGACGCGGGCTATACCCCGGTCGCCGCTCCGAACCAGACGGTGAGCGCTTCGCGGAGTCCGAGGTGGGTTCTGTCTCCGACCCAGGCGGCGTATCCGTCGGGCCGGATCAGCACGGCCGTGGGAGCGGTGACCGCGCCGAGTACCGGGAGCTCCCACGGGCCGACATAGTCGGCATTGATCAGTTGGACCCGGTCGGCCCATGAAGTGAGCTCGAGGCCCCCGGGCGTCGCCGAGATTGAGCAGCACGGGCTTGGCCTCGTGGAGCAGTTCGAAGACTCGGACCGGGCCACCCGCGGTCACGAGGTCCAGATCGGGCATGCGGCGTCCGAGCAGGGGATGCCCCTCGCCGAGGTCGTAGTGGATGTCCAGCCCGGAGATGATCCCGGCGAGTCGTTTGCGAGGCTCGTCCATGCTCACCACCTCCGAGACGACATCGACCAGGGCCTTGATGCGCTCGTCCTGGCGTTGGAGCGCGCCCTGAGCCATGGTGTATTGCAACGCGCGGGCCGCGACCGGGTGGCGCTCGGAGTGGTAGGTGTCGAGGAGGCTCTCCGGGGAGGTCCCCCTGACCACCTGAGCCAGCTTCCATCCGACGTTGACCGCGTCCTGCACGCCGAGGCTGAGGCCCTGTCCACCCGCCGGGTAGTGCACGTGCGCTGCGTCGCCGGCCAGCAAGACACGTCCGGCGCGGTAGGCGACGGCCTGACGTGTCATGTCGGTGAACCTGGAGATCCACGTGGGGCTGTGGATCCCGAAGTCGGTGCCGTACACCGTGATGAGCGCCTCGCTTAGATCGCTTAGGGTGGGTTCGCTGCCAGGCCCGATCTCCTGCTCGGTGACGACGACCCGAACCGTGCTGGAGTCCTCCAACCTGTGCAGGCCGTGGACGCCGATGGCGTCGTAGCGGACGCCCCGCGGCGGTTCATCGGTCATCTCGACCTCGGCGATCAGGTTGCTCCTAGTCGGATCCGACCCCGGGAACTCGATGGCGGCCGTTCTACGAATGATGCTGCGTCCTCCATCGCATCCGACGAGATACTGCGCTCGCAGCGACTGGCCGTCGGACAGTTCGACGTCGACGCCGGCGTCGTCCTGCGCGAAGCCGGTCACCTCACGCCCGTAGTAGATCCGCACCGGGAGCTCGGCGATCCAGGCGCCCATGATCCGCTCGATCTGGTTCTGCCAGATCGCGAGCGAATAGGGATGACGTGTCGGGAAGTCGCTCATGTTCAACACGGTCGTGGCGAACGTCGCGACCTGAGCCACCTGACCCTCCGCGAGGAACCGATCAGCGACCCCACGCTGATCCAGCACCTCGATCGTACGCGAGTGAAAACCACCGGCGCGTGAGCCGGCGAGCACGTGGTCGCGACGCCGCTCGACGACCGCGACGTCGATCCGTGCCAACGCCAGCTCAGCCGCCAGCATCATCCCCGTCGGCCCTCCTCCGGCGATGACCACCGCATGCTCGGTCATCGCCGCCCTCCCGTCGGATTCGTCGAGAAAAACGCCCGCATTCGCTACTCCATTTCCGTAGGTCTACCGGCGGCGGGCGGCTCCGGTCCCGGACCTGCGTCCGGAACCGGAGCAGTGACCGCCCGGACCTACCGGACGCGAACTGCGGGCAACTGGGCCGGCGAGACCGCCTTCCCCTGACGCGAGAGCACCTTGGCCGCGCCCGACTGTGCGGCGTTGGCCGCGCTCGACGAGGACGGCGGGACGGGGACCGGTATCGGCTTGCAGGTCTTGTCCCACGGCTCGTACGGCTTGCGGGTCGGCAGGCTGCCGGATATCAGGTAGTGCGCGATCGTCGAGTCGACGCACAGGTCACCGAACAGCGAGTCGGCGTGGCTAGTGCCACCGGGCTCAGCCAGGAGCACCGAGTGCGGGAACAGCCGGCGCGCCACGATGCTGCCCTCGAACGGCGTCGCCGCGTCGCCAGTCTCGTCGATGAGCAGCCCACTGTTGACGGCGCCCCCGTTGTGGACCTTGAACTGGGGGCCGCCCTTCACCGGCCACGACTGGCACGGGCCGTTGAACCACGTGTTGCCCCACGTCTCGTACGGGGCAATCTCGAACGTCGCCCACGAGGCGGATGTCCACTTGTTCCAGTTCGTCGGCCAAGCCGAGTCCGTGCACAGGACCGACAGGTAGACCGCGAACTCATTGTCGTTGCCGGGGCCGTCAACGGAGTCGTAGAGGTCCACGAGCTCCTGAGTGTTGTTGTTGTTGATGTAGTCGGAGAACACCTGGCCCTCCTCGACCCAGGTCTCCTCGTAGTAGGCGGCCTCCTGGAACTCGTCCACCCACTCATCCGGGCCGACGACGCCGCCGGCGGGGTTGTTCTCCAGCGACGCCTCGGTGTTGTAGAAGAGCGTTTCGACAGCGCTCTGGGTGGCCCCGAGGTGGTAGACGTCGTTGTACTTCGCCAACCAGGCGAACCACTTGTCCTCGTTGGTGTTGAACGGCGGATCCTGGTCGAGGTTGAAGTCGTCGAATCCGGGCCGCGTCATGTTGACGTTGCTGTCGAGGATCAGCCGCCGCAGCGTCTTCGGGAACATGCTCGCGTACGTCTGGCCGAGATCGGTTCCCCACGAGAAGCCGTAGTAGGTGATCTGGCTGAGGCCGAGTGCCTCGCGGATCGAGTTGACGTCCCTGGCGTTGTCGACCGTCGTCATGTTGTGCAGCAGCTCGGTTTGCTTGGCGTTCTGGCTCGCGCAAGCGGAGGCGTAGCCCTCCGAGCGCGTCTCCCAGGTGGAGAGAAGCGACGGCGTCCACGGCACGTAGTTCGGGCGATCAGGACCGAGGTAGTTCGGATCGCAGCTGATCGTCGGGATGCTCGAGCCGACGCCGCGGGGATCGAAGCCGATCCAGTCGTAATCGTCGGCCGCGGCGTTGAAGCCCTCCTGCTGCAGGACCGGGATGAGGAACGTGTTGAGATCGAGGCCCGATCCGCCGGGACCGCCCGGGTTGGTGATGATGGCGCCTTGGTAGTCCTTCGCGCTCGAGGTGTGCTCGATGCGGGAGACCGCGAGCTTGATCTGCGGCCCCGTCGGATCGCTGTAGCTCAGCGGCACCTTCAGGTAGCCGCACTGGGCGCCCGCCGCCTGAAGATCGGACTCCGAGCACTGTCCCCACTTGATCGACTGCGTAGCCGCCGCGGCGCGTGCCGCCCTACCGGGCGCGGCGGCTGCGGAGCCGGCCGTGGCGAGAAGAGCGGCGAGCGCCCCTACCACGGCGAGGGTTGATACGACGCGCTGCATCGCGAACCTCCCTTTCGTTGAACCCACTCCGTCGGATGCTGCGGACGGCATTATTCATAACTCGGGTGGGCC
Source organism: uncultured Solirubrobacterales bacterium (assembly GCA_963810015.1). Taxonomy (GTDB): domain Bacteria; phylum Actinomycetota; class Thermoleophilia; order Solirubrobacterales; family Solirubrobacteraceae; genus Palsa-465. The sequence goes on along the minus strand of CAWEMC010000011.1, from coordinate 80,911 downwards.
GTGCGCTCCTATTTATGCCCTGGCGTTTCGGAGGTCGTCGGACCGGCCGGCCTCTAGTCGGGACCACTGGGCGGTCGGACGTCCGTCCGTGCGCCAGATATCGCGACCCAGCTCCCACGGCTGCGGCCAGCCGGCGGGCGAGTCCTCCCACGGCTCCTGGCGGCCGTAGACGGTTCGATCCATCAGCGCGTAGTTGTTGTCCATCGCCTCGACGCCGCGGCCGTTCGTCCAGTACGTCTCGAACACCCGGTCGCCGTCCCGGAGGTAGCACACCAGGTGAAACATGCCGACCCGGCGCCCGACCAGCAGCGTGTCAAGCGACCCTTGGGCTGAGTACCACGGCATCGTCCATCCCATGAAGTCGCGGTAGCGCAGACTTTCGGCGTAGGGACCCTGGCAGAGCGTGGCGTAGGTGACATCACGGCCGTGGAGGTAGGACAGCTCGCCGATCTGCGTGGTGTAGAACGTGCAGCCCTCGCACTGTTCCGCGGCGGGCCGGCCGCTGTCCCACATGAAGTAGTAGGCGATCAGCAGCCGGCGGCCCTCGAACACGTCGAGCAGGGTGACCGGCCCGTCCGGCCCCGTCAGCTCGATGGCGGAGTCGACCTCCACCATCGGGAGCCGCCGACGGGCCGCGGCGATCGCGTCACCCTCGCGGGTGTGTGCCTTTTCTCGGACCCGTAGCGCGTCCAGTTGGGTCTGAAACGTCGCCCTGTCGACCACGGCGGGGACCACCGCGTTGTCGGTCGCGGCTCGCCGCTGGCGGAGATTGTCACTGGTCATGTTTCACTCCTTACCTTCGATCCGTGGACAGTGCACGGTGTCGCGAGTCAGTTGGTCGCGGGGAGAGCGCGCCGCGGCTCGCGGCTCCCGGAGGTGACCGGCGCCTCGGAGGACCGCCGAGGTCGACGCGCGAGGACGAAGATCGCCGGGGGCGCGATCAGCGCGATCGCACCGAGCATCCAGAATGTCTGGTGAAAGCCGCCGGTCAGCGCGGTCGGTGCAGCGTCCCCGGCCCGAAGCAGCGCGTTCGTGCCGCTCGCGGCCACGCTCGAGGCGATCGCCGTCCCGATCGCGGCGCCGAACTGAGTGGATGTGTTGAGCAGGCCGGAGGCGAGTCCCGACTGGTGCTCTTCCACGCCCTCGAGCGCGGCCACGGAGATCGGGATGAACGAGAACGCCGTCCCCGCGCCCGCGACGACGAACGGGCCGGCGAGGTTGGCGAGGAAGTGGGCGTGGACTGGCACCTGCGTCGCCCAGACGATGCCCGCGCCGATCAGGGTCATTCCGATGGCCATCACGATCTTGGCGCCGATCCGGGTGACGAGCAGCTGCGAGACGCCGGCGAGAGCCATCGAGGTCACCGACGCAGCGAGCCACGCGGCACCCGTCTGCAGCGGGCTGTAGTGCAGTACCTGCTGCATGTAGAGGGTGCCAGCGAATACGAACGCGAAGAAGCTTCCGCCCAGCAGTAGCGCGGCCAAATTCGCGGCGGCGAGCGTCCGCAGTCGGAAGATCGAGAGCGGCACTATCGGATCCTCGACCCGGCTCTCGATCACCAGGAATGTGATTAGAAGTGCCGCCGCCGCTGCGAGCAGGACGATCGTCCGCGTGGCGCCCCACCCGTAGTGCGGCGCTTGTGAGATCGCGTCGACCAGCAGCACGAGCCCGCCGGTGCCAACCGTCGCGCCGAGCACGTCGAACCGTCGCCGCGTGGTGGCGAGCCGGCTGTCAGGGACCAGCCGCGGCACGAGCATCAACGCGACCGCTCCGATCGGGACGTTCAGATAAAAGATGGACTGCCAGCCGGCGTACCGGGTGAGGACACCTCCGGTGATCAGGCCGACCGTTCCGGCGGCGGCGCCGAGCCCGCCCCAGATCCCGAGCGCTTTGTTGCGCTCGGCGCCTTCCTCGAACATGTTCATCACGATCGACAGCGCGGCCGGGAGCATGATCGCGCCCCCGACTCCCTGCACGGCCCGGCCGGCGATCAGGGACGCATCGCTCGTCGCGAGCCCGCACGCCAGTGAGGCGACCGTGAACAGGGCGAGCCCGAGCATCAGAATCCGGCGGCGACCGAGCAGATCCGCGGCGCGACCGCCGAGCAGCAAGAAGCCGCCGAGCGTGAGCGCGTACGCGGTTACTACCCACTGCAGACCCGAGGCGGTCAGGTGCAGATCGCGGCCGATCGTCGGCAGCGAGACGTTGACGATCGTGAAATCGACGACGGTCATGAAGTACGACGCCGCCAACAGGGCGAAAGCCCGCCAGCGTTTGGTGTTTCGTGGTCCGGATGTCATTGTGTTCTCCAGTAGCCGTTTGCAGCTCTCACTCGTTGAGACACCGCTGTGGCGAGGACCGGAACGGTCGACGGACGCTCGGCCGCTGTGCACCACGCGCGGCCGTAGGCCCCGCCGTCGACGACGATTCTCCGGACGGGCTCGATTTCGAGAACGAGCCAGCCATCAGGGCGACACCGGCGCAGAGTTCGCGCCGTGGCGCTCCTCCGCGGTTGCGGGTTTGTCTTCCTGGCCCGGATATCGCCCTGGCTGGCGTACGAGCTGACCGTAGTTCTAACCGGCCGATCGGTCGGATTCCCGGAGATCCATCACAGGCCGGTCTACCCCGTAGGGTCCGTCTCGTCGAAAATCCCGGGCATGCCCGCCTCAGAAGCAACGACGGTCGACGCCGGCGGCCGGGACCTCCGCGTGTCCAACCCCGATCGCGTGATCTTTCCGGCGGCCGAGCGCTCGCGGCCGGTGACGAAGCTCGACATCGTCAACTACTACCTGGCCGTCGAGGACGGCATCATGCGCGCACTCGAGCAGCGGCCAACGACGCTCGAGCGCTGGCCCAAGGGCGTCCATCCCGGCATCGTGCTCTCGACACGGGAGAAGGGAGGCGGGGATGCCTTCTTTCAGAAGCGCGTGCCCCGCGGGGCGCCGGACTACCTGCAGACGGTGGAGATCCAGTTCCCGTCGGGACGTCGCGCGGACGAGATCTGTCCGACCGAGATCGCGGTCGTCGGCTGGGCGGCGCAGATGGGCACGATCACGTTTCATCCGTGGCCGGTGCGCCGCGCCGACGTCGACCACCCGGACGAGCTGCGCATCGACCTCGACCCCCAGCCGGGCACCGACTTCGCGGACGCCGTGATCGTCGCCGCCCATGCGCGTGCGCTCTTGGAAGAGCTCGGGTATCGCGGCTTCCCGAAGACGTCGGGGGGAAGAGGGGTGCACATCTACGTCCGCATCGAGCCGCGGTGGACGTTCACCGATGTCCGCCACGCGGCGATCGCGTTCGGGCGCGAGCTCGAGCGGCGCCTTCCCGACCGGGTGACGACGAAGTGGTGGAAGGAGGAGCGCGGCGAGCGCATATTCGTGGACTACAACCAGAACGCCCGGGATCGGACGATCGCCTCGGCCTACAGCGTCCGCCCGAAGCCGGGCGCGCCGGTGTCCGCACCGCTGGCGTGGGAGGAGCTCCCGGAGGTCCAGCCCGAGGACTTCACGGTCGCGACGATGCCGGCCCGCTTTGCCGAGGTGGGCGACCGCCACGCGGCGATCAACGACGTCGCCCACTCGCTCCAGCCGCTGCTCGACATCTACGACGCTCAGGGGCAGGACGACATGCCGTACCCGCCCGATTACCCAAAGATGCCGGGCGAGCCCAAGCGCGTGCAACCCTCGCGCGACCGCGACCGCCCCAGATGACGTCCGGGTGCGCGCATGGGCGTGGCTTACCCGGACTGAGGGAGCTTGACCGCGCCTCGCTTGGTGACCGGCGCCGACGGCGGCGGCACGACCGGCCCGATGTCGCCGTCGGGCGCCTCGTCGAGGTCGACGATCACCGGCGCGTGATCGCTCGGCCCGCTGCCCTTGCGCGCCTGGCGGTCCACCCATGCGGCACGGACGCGGTGTGCCACGGGCTCCGTCGCGAGCGCCAGATCGATCCGCATTCCCAGGTCCTGGTGGAACATTCCGGCGCGGTAGTCCCAGTACGTGAACACGCGCTCGTGCGGCCAGCGATCGCGAACGACGTCGTGGAGGCCGAGCGCCTCGATCTCCGACAGCGCCGCCCGCTCGGGGGGCGTCACGTGCGTGTGGCCGACGTAGGCCTCGGGATCGAACACGTCCTCATCCGTCGGCGCGATGTTCATGTCGCCGCAGACGACCATCGCGTCCGGGCCGGCGGCGAGCACGTCGCGCAGGGACGCCAGCCAGGCAAGCTTGTACTGGTAGTGCTCGGAGTCCGGTTCGCGGCCGTTGGGCACGTACACCGAGAAGACGCGGATCCCGCCGCACGTGGCGGCCACCGCGCGGGCCTCCGGATTCGGAAACCCTGGCGCCCCTTCGAGTCCGCGCACGACATCCTCGACACCAGCGCGGGACAGGATCGCGACGCCGTTCCACTGCGCCTCGCCGTACAGGGCGGCGGCGTAGCCCCGCTCGGCGAGATCGTCGCCGAGCAGCTCCATGAACGCGTCGTCGGCGAGCTTGGTCTCCTGCAGGCAGACGACGTCCGGCCGGCGCTCGTCGAGCCACGGGAGCAGCCGCGGTACCCGCTGCTTGATCGAGTTCACGTTCCACGTCGCGATCCGCACTGACGCTACGGTAGCGAGCGACATGCTCACCCGGTTCGCGACCGACGGTGCCGTGGCGGCCGCCGATCATCTCGCCGCCTCGGCGGGCGCCGCCGTCCTCGAACGTGGCGGCAACGCGGTCGACGGGGCGATCGCCGCGGCCGCGGTGATGGCCGTGACCTCGCCCCAGGCGTGCGGGCTGGGAGGAGATCTGTTCGCGCTCGTCGCCCGGTCCGGCGAGCCCCCGGCCGCGCTCAACGCCAGTGGCAGGGCGGGCTCTGGTGCCGATCCCGACCGGCTGCGAGCCGAGGGCCACCAGGCGATGCCCGTCCAGTGCGACATCCGCGCGGTGACCGTCCCCGGGTGTGTCGACGGCATCGTCGCGCTGCACGACCGGTTCGCCACGATTGAGCTTCGCGACCTCTTCGCGAACGCCCGGCGGCTCGCCGGAGCCGGGTTTCCGGTGTCACCGTCGCTCGCGGCCGGGTCGCCGGCGCTCAGTCCAGCGACGCGGGCCGAAGTCCTCGGGGCGAGTGAGCCGTTGCGGGCGGGTCAGCGTCTGCGGATCCCGGCCCTGGCGGACGTCTTCGCGGCGATCTCCGAGTCGGGCCGCGCGGGCTTCTACGAGGGAGAGGTCGGGGGCGATCTGATCGCGGTCGGCGCCGGTGAATTCACCGACGAGGACCTGCGGATGGGTCAGGCCGACTGGGTCCCGCCGCTGTCGGTCGAAGCATTCGGTCGCCGGCTGTGGACGGCCCCACCGAACTCGCAGGGGTATCTGACCCTGTCGAGCGCCTGGATCGCCGAGTACGTCGGCCTGCCCGATGATCCCGACGATGAGCGCTGGGCCTTCGCGCTCGTGGAGGCGGCCAGGCAGGCGGGCTTCGACCGGCCCGACGTGCTGCACGAGCACGCCGACGGGCCGAGCCTGCTGGCGCCCGACCGGCTCCTGCCCCGCGCCGCCGCGGTCGGGGAGCGCGCGAGCGTCGACCTGGCGGACGTATACGGCGACGCCGGCACGACCTGTATCTGCGCGGTCGACCGCGAACGGACCGGAGTGTCACTGATCATGTCGAACGCGTCGGGCTTCGGCTCTCATCTGGCGCTGGCGCGGCAAGGGATCTTCCTGCACAACCGGGGCCAGGGGTTCTCGCTCGAGGCCGGGCATCCGGCCGAATACGGCCCGCGCCGGCGGCCACCTCACACGCTCAGCCCGCTCGCCGTCACCGACGCCGAGTGCGGGCTCGAGTCGGTGCTCGGCACGATGGGGGGCGACGGCCAGCCGCAGATCCTTCTCCAGCTGCTCGCGAGGACGCTCGTGTGCGGACACGACGCGGGAGCGGCGATCGAGGCGCCACGCTGGGTCCTCGCCCGCGAGGGGGCGAGCTCGTTCCGGGTCTGGCACGGCGACGGCGAGCCGCTCGTTCGGCTGGAGCTGGGCGCGCCGGCGGCGTGGTCAGGGGGGCTGCGCCGGCGTGGCTACGAGGTCGCCGCGGGCGGACACGGCGAGCACACCTTCGGCCACGCGCAGATGATCCGCGTCAGCGACGCAGGCGTGCTGTCGGGAGCCGCGGACCCGCGCTCGGGCAGCGGCGCGCTCGTCGGCCTGTGACTCGGGGCACTAATGGCCCGCGATCGCGTGTGGAACGTAAGGCCCCTCCAGGCGGGCCATCTCGTCCGCGCTCAGCTCTAGCTGCTCGGCCGCGAGCGCGTCCTCGAGGTGCTCGAGCCTGGTGGCGCCGACGATCGGTGCGGTCACGCCAGGCTTGTGGAGCAGCCAGCTGAGCGCGATCTGCGCGGCCGAGGTGCCACGCTCCTCGGCGAGCTCGATCGCACGGTCAACGACGGCGAAGTCGACGTCGGGCTTGTAGAGCGAGTCGCCGAACGCGTCCGTGCGCGCCCGCGTCGTCAGCCGCTCGCCCTCGCGGGTCCGGTTCCCGGCGAGCAGTCCCCGCGCCAGCGGGCTCCACGGGATGACCCCCACGCCCTGGTCGATGCACTGCGGGATCATCTCGCGCTCCTCCTCGCGGTACACGAGGTTGTAGTGGTTCTGCATCGAGACGAACCGGGTGGCTGCGGCCGCCTGCGCCTTGGCGAACTGCCACGCGTACATACTGCTCGCCCCGATGTAGCGAGCCTTACCCGCTTTGACGACGTCGTGCAGCGCGTCCATCGTCTCCTCGATCGGGGTGGTCGAATCCCAGCGGTGGATCTGGTAGAGGTCGACGTAGTCGAGCTCGAGGCGTCCCAGCGACCCGTCGATTGAGGCCATGATGTGCTTGCGGCTGAGGCCCCGGCCGTTCGCGCCGGGCATCGTCGGGCCGTTGACCTTCGTCGCGACGACGTACTCCTCGCGCATCCCGAAGACCTTGCGCAGCAGCCGGCCGGTCACCACCTCGCTCTGGCCGCCGTTGTACACGTCGGCGGTGTCGTAGAACGTGATGCCGCCCTCCGCGGCGCGGCGCACGATCGGCTCCGCGCCCTCCTCATCGAGCGTCCACGGCCGGCTCTCGTGCTTGCCGTAGCTCATCATCCCGAGGCACACGCGGGACACGCGCAGGCCCGTCCTACCGAGGTTCACGTAGTCCATGTCTATTGGAGGTCCTCCAGCCCACCGTCCTGGGGTGCGGCGCCGGCGATCCGCTCGGCGACGAGCGTCAGCTCCTGTACCGCGTCGGCGATGTCGTCGCGGTCGGCCTTGTGCTCGATCGCGAGCCGGAGCGCCGCGATCTCCCTGGCCAGATACTCGGCGTCCGCCAGGGCACGCGCGTTGGTTTCGCGGTCGCGCTCGGCCTCGGCCTTGTCGCGGTCGGCCTGGCGGTTCTGGGCGAGCAGGATCAGTGGCGCGGCGTAGGCGGCCTGGGTCGAGAACACGAGGTTGAGGAGGATGAACGGGTAGGGATCGAACCGAAGCGCGACCGCCGCCGCGTTGATCGCGATCCAGAAGATGACCACCACCGTCTGAAACGCGAGGTAACGCCCGGTGCCCAGGAACCTCGCGATGGCCTCGGCGAAATTTCCGAACGCCTCGGGGTCGTACTGGGGCCCGCCGGGCGTTCCGCGGGGCTTGCTCAGGTCGTCTCGATCCCGCCGCGGCACTACTACACCTGTTCCTGTTCGTGACGGATCCGCCAGCCCTCGGGGAGTAACCGGTCGAGTACGTCGTCGATCGTAACTGCCCCGAGCAGCCGCCCCTGGTCGTCGAGGACGCCGATCGCCAGCACGTCGTAGGCGGCCAGGCGCTCGGCGACCTTGCGATCGCTGGCGTCGGCGGTGAGCGTCACGGGTTCGTCGTCGAGGCAGCGGGAGAGTGTCTTCGACGGTGCCTCGCGGAGCAGGCGCTGGAAGTGAGCGACGCCGAGGAAGCGTCCCGTGGGGGTCTCGGTCGGGGGGAGGCACACGAACACCTGGGTGGCCAGCGGCACGGGGAGCTCGTGGTCCTGTATTCGCGCGAGTGCCTCGGCGACCGTGGCCTGGGGGCCGAGCACGACGGGCTCGGGCGTCATCAGACCGCCCGCGGTGTCCGGCTGATAGGTCAGCAGGCGCCGGACGGGCTCCGCCTCCTCGGGGTCCATCGCTCCCAGCAACTCATCGCGCCGGACGTCCGAAAACTCTCCGAGAAGGTCGGCGGCGTCGTCGGCCTCCATCTCGTCGAGAACCCGGGCCGCCTTGTGGACGTCGAGGTCCTCCACGATCCGCACCTGCTCGTCCTCGGAGAGCTCCTCGAGCAGATCGGCCAGGCGGTCATCGTCGAGCGCGGCGGCGAGAACCCGGCGCCGGGAGAGGGGCAGCTTGCGAATCGCGCGCGCCATCTCGACCGGATGGAGCTGACCGATCGCCGCGGCCTGCCGTGATGCAGGCGGCTCGGACTCGAACAGCTCGCCCGCCTCGCTCCAGTCGATGATCTCAGGCGCGCGGCGCCGCGGCGGGATGCCGCCGCCGCCGAGCGCGATGGTCGCCAGCTCCCAGCTGTAGGGCTCTGGCGCCGGCGTGATGCCGACATCGGTCACCTTGCGGCCGTGGACCTGTTTGCGGAACAGCTCGCCGACGACGAGCTGCTCGCCCGGACGCAGTTCGAACTGACGCAGGTTGACGGCGCCTCGGCGCAACCGGACGCCATCGATCTCGATCTCGGCGACCCGACCGGTGCCGACGAACACGCGGCGACGCTGGACCGCGACGACGAAGCCGTTCACACGCGGCGGTGCGCCTCCCCCAGACGGAGTCAGGACCGCATCGGCCATGTGGCCGATTTCCGCGCCGTCCGCCCCGACGAGGGGGAGTCGAACGAGACGAGAGACGTAGACGAGGCGGCTCGCCATTGCGCCATTGTGACCGCTGCGCCACCGGAATCGCCGCGACGGCTCCGTCGGTTGCTGCGGCTCCGTAGGATCGGCTAATGGAACCGGCCGACGTCGTCGTCCTGGGAGCTGGCCCTACGGGTCTCGCGGCGGCGGCGGAGCTCCGCCGGCGCGGTCATCCCGCGGTCGTACTCGAGCGCTCCGACGCGATCGCAGCACGCTGGCGGTCGCGCTATGACGGCCTGCGGCTGAACACCTGGAACGGGCTGTCGAGGCTCCCCCGCGCGCGTCTCCCGCGCAGCGCGGGACGGTATGCCTCGCGCGATGCGTTCATCGCGTACCTCGAGGAGTACGCGCGTCGCCACGCGGTCGATGTGCGCTTCGGCGTCGAGGCCACGCGCATCGACGCCGATGGCGATGGGGGTTGGGTGATCGCGTCGACGGAGGGCCCGGTTGCTTCGCGGCACGTGGTGGTGGCGACCGGATGGGACGCCGAGCCAAACCTTCCGGACTGGGCGTCCGGGGCGGAGTTCGCGGGGCCCGTGATGCACGCGTCGGAGGTCCGCGACCTCAGCCAGTTCGCGGCGCGGCGCGTGCTCGTGGTAGGCGCCGGCAACAGCGGCATCGACTTGGCGGGGCTGCTCGTTCGCGGCGGCGCGGACGTGACCGTCTCGATGCGCACCCCGCCCAACATCTTCCCGCGCGACTGGCTGGGAGTGCCTCTGGGACCGGTCGTTCTGCTGGCCGAGGGCCTACCGAGCTGGGCCGTCGACCCGATCGGGAGGTTCATCCAGCGGCAGGTGTTCGGTGACCTCACGCCGTACGGGATCCCTCGAGCGCCGCAGGGCTTCCTGACCCGCTTTCGCGCCGGCGTCAACCCCGCGGTGGACGATGGGTTTGTCGGCGCGCTCAAGGGCGGCCGCGCGACCGTCGTCGGCGAGGTGCGGGCCCTCGAACGCGGTGGCGCGGTCCTCACGACCGGTGAGCACCGCGACGCCGACGTCGTCATCTGCGCCACCGGCTACCGCCGCGGGCTCGACTCGCTGGTCGGGCACCTCGGCGTGCTGAGCACGCGCGGGGCCCCGCTCTACAACAGCGGCGTACCGTCCGATCCGGCCGCGCCTGGCCTCTATTTTGCGGGCTTCCGCGTCGCGCTCAGCGGGCAGATCCGTCGCGCATCGGGGCACGCTCGCCGAATCGCCAAGGCGATCGCGGTCGCGAGCTGAGGCGCTTCGCTAGATCACCCGGCCGCCGGTCGTGTCTCGTGGCGCACCTCCAGCTCGTCGACGACGAGGCGGCTGATGTGAAGCTCCTTCACCTTGAGCTGGCCGATCGCGGCGCGGCGGACGACGAGACCGCCGATCGCGAACGCGCCGACGGCCGAGGCACCGCTGGCGAGCGCGGCCAGGGCAAGCGGCCCGGCCGCGACGGGGCCAAAGGCGCGGGCGCTCGAGCGTTGGTTCTCTCGCCGGGCGCGCATCACGCTTCGACCACCGCGTCGGTGACCGCGTCGATTCCCGCCAGTGGCCCCGCCACCTGCTCACTGAGGCCGTACCGCGTCGCGAGTGCGCCCGGCGCCGTGTAGCTCAGCTTCGTCTGGGATCCGTCCGCCCAGACGAGGACCTTGAGCGGCAGATCGAGTGCCACCAGGGGGACCTCGACCATCGCCGGCGTCCCGCCCGTCGGGTTGCCGAACATGACGACCTTGGTGTCGCGCAGCTCGAGACCGACGGCCTCGGCCGCGCCGCTGTGGTCGATCACCGTGAACACCCTCATCCCGCGCCCTTCGACCGCGTCCTTCAAGCGAGCGACGGTGTCGGCCACGGATCGAGAGCTGAGCTTCGTGATCACTCCGGCGCCGACTTCGCTCGGTGTGGCCACAGACGTGTCGTCGGACACTGTCACTCCTTTTGGATTGTGGTTGGGCTGCCCGGACCATACCTCGGCGGATAACACAACCGAAACGATCGCCACCGTTACCGGCGTACACTGTTTTGCTGGTGACGACGGACGCTGTGGGAGAGACAGGGATCCCGTGGAGCTGACCCTTCAATCGGTCAGTGAGCGCGTCGAGCGCCAGCCCGGCGACCGGGCTCCAGCTCCCGGAGATCTACGGATGGTGCAGGCGTTCGTCAACACCTTCTGGGACTTGGACGACAACGGCCGGGACCAGTTCGAGAGCCCCGAGGCATTTGGGAGGTGGCTGCTCAAGTGGGATCTAATCGAGCCGGGAGTCCGCTCCGATCACGCCGACGTGCATCGCGCGGTCGACGTCCGGGAGGGTCTGCGCGCGCTGTTGTTCATCAACAACGGCTCGGAAGCGGATCCGGACGCGATCTCACGCCTGAACGACGCCTTGCGCGGTCCCGGCTTGATCGTCCAGCTGGACGCCGGCGGCCGACCCCAGTTCAAGACACAGCGCGCCGGCGCCGACGCCGCGATCGCGTTGATCGCCACCGTGGTTGCGGTGGCGCAGCTCGATGGCCGGTTCTCGCGCCTGAAGGCGTGTCCCGGCACACACTGCGGTTGGGCGTTCTACGACCACAGTCGCAACAAGGCCAGCAGCTGGTGCGCAATGTCCATTTGCGGCTCGCGGGCAAAGGCACGCGAATACCGGCGGAGAAAACGGCGAGGTGAGGGATGAGGTTCTTACGGCTGTATGCCGCTGCGGGCACCTGCCTGGTGGCCGCGTTCGCAAGCGGGTGCGGGTCGTCCTCGACCCCGAAGCACAAAGCGAGCAAAGACTCCACTACGGCGCACGCCACGGTTTGCCAACCGGTTGCTCTCCAGGCCGTTTCCCAGTTCCTCGGCGTGCAGGCGGCCACGATCAAGCTCACGCCATCGGTCGGCAACAACACGATGCCGCAGTGCTCGTTCGCCATTCCGCTGGGCGGGAAAAAGCACGTCACGTTGATCGTCAACGACAACACGGGACCGCAGCCTTACTTCGTGCTCGAGCGGACCGCGATCGAAGCAGCTCAGGTGTTCACGGTGGATCGGATGATCGCTGCGCCGGTGGCCGTGACCGGGCTCGGTATCGAGGCGGACTGGTTCCCGGCCGAGAACCAGCTCATGGCCACGGATGGGGTGAAACTCATCACGGTGACGGTCTACTGGCGCCACACCAGCCTCGCCCGCCAGCGGGCGGTGGCGGTGGCGATCCTGCGTCCGTATCTGAAGAAGAAGGCGAACCAGTCGCTCGCCCGCGGCTTTCCGTCGGGCTGAGCCGGCGCGTCGGGCCGGTGCCGGCGCGTCAGGCTAGGGCGAGCTCGGCGCGGAGCGCTGCGGCCGAGGTGAACAGCAAGGCCCGCAGGCCCGAATCGATCGCCCCCTCGACGTTCGCCGGACGGTCATCGATAAACAGGATGTGTTCCCGAGGATGGCCCAATTCGTGGACGGCCGCGTCGAAGGCCCGCCCGTCGGGCTTCACCGCGCCGATCCGCGCGCTGAAGAGCAGGCGATCGAAGTGCGCGAACTCGGGCCGGTCGCTGACCGCGACGGCGAGCTCCTCGGGGGCATTCGAGAGCAGCGAGAGCGAACACCCACGTTCACGGGCGTCCATCAGCACCGCCAACGTGTCCCCGTTCAGGTGGCTCCAGCTGTCCATGTCGAGGCGAATCAGCCGCTGGAGCCGCTGGTCGTCGACGGGTTCCCCGATCACCTCAGACCAGAAGGTCCGGGCATCGCCGCCACGGTCATACGGCACACGGTGCCCCCAGTACCGCTCGCTGAACTCGGGCACGTCGAGGTCCACGAGCGACGCCATCGCGGCGATCGCATCAGGCGGTTGGGGCCGGCTGATGACCTCTCCATAGTCGACCAGGAGGGCGCGCACGTCGTCGCGCTCGGCTCGTTGGCTCACGGTGCGGATGTTAGGGTCGAGGCGATGCCCGACGTCCTCCTGTACGGCGACACGGAGCACAGCGCCGCGATGCGCCACGAGATCCCGATCTCGATCGGGGACCCGTTCCTCTATGCCGAGGTCGGTGGGATCAACTACGTGATGACCTCGGGCCTCGAGCGCGAGCGCATCGCCGCCGTCCGCCCCGACGCCGAGCTGGTGGACATCGCCGACCTGGGTTTCTATGAGCTGCTCCGCAGTGGTCTCGAGCGCGATGAGGTGTGGCCCGAGCTGATCGCCCGCACCGCGGCCCACACCGGAGTCCGCACGGCGATCGTCGACTTCAGCTTCGCGCTCGGCGTGGCCGAGCGGCTGCGGGCAGACGGGATCACGCTGGTCGTCGACGACGCCACGATCAAGTCGCGTCGACGGGTCAAGTCACCCGGAGAGATGGACGGCATCCGCCGGGCGCAGCGCGCCGCGGAGGCCGCCACGGCCGCAGCCGAGTCGCTTCTCCGCAGCGCGGCGCCGGTCGACGGCACCCTGCGCGTGGACGGCCGACCGCTGCTCGCCGAGGACGTGCGCGCGGCGATGCGCGATGTCTGCTGGGAGCGCGGCGCGCTGCTGCCGCCCGAGGTGATCGTCGCCTCGGTGTGGCAGGGATTCGGCCACGAACCAGGCAGCGGTCCCCTTCCCGCGGGACTTCCGATCGAGGTCGATGTGTGGCCGCGGGACTCCGCGAGCGGGTGCTGGGCGGACATGACGCGCACGTTCCTGGTCGGCACCGCCCCGGACGAGGTCGCTCGCCTGGTGGAGCTCGTGCGCGAGGCGCTCGAGCAAGTGCGGGCCGCTGTCGCGCCCGGCGTCCTCGGCTCCGACCTGCACGCGCTCACGTGTGACCTGTTCGAGGCCGCGGGCCATCCGACCCAGCGCACCGGCCCCGGCGAGGACGCCACCGAGGGATTCCAGTTCTCACTCGGTCACGGCGTCGGGCTCGAGGTCCACGAGGACCCGGTGCTCGGCCTGGGCAGCAGCGAGCCTCTGGTCGCCGGCGATGTGCTGGCGGTCGAGCCCGGGCTGTGGTCGCGGGAGTTCGGTGGCGTGCGCTTCGAAGATCTCCTCCTCGTCACCGGCGAGGGGTGCGACACGCTGACGTCGTATCCGTACACGGTGGCGCTCGGGTAGGTGGCGCCTTTGTGGCCGGCCTGGGATGTCGAGTCTCGGTGGCGTTGGCTGGCGATCGGCCCGGTAAACGGCAGCAGGGAAAAAGGGGTGGGTGAGGGTTTGTGTGTGGGTCGCCGGAGCCGTGGTTTGGCCTGCTCCTGCACCCAAACCCGCGGCTTCGTGCCAGGAGTGTCACGGGAAACCTGCATAGCGCGTCAACACCGGCGCCAGGTCCGAGCCCTGTCGTATTACGCATGCTCTTCGTGCATAGGTCGACAGGCCTCGCCATTCGGGCCGGGATTGTCGTGCTATGCAGGTTCTGAACGGGTGCGATGGCGCCCGCTCTCCTTCCCCTTCTCCCCAGCGCCGTTGACCGGGCCGCCCGCCAACCAAAGCTGCGGGCGCGAAGCGCCCGCGGGCTGAGAGTCGACAGCCACCATGCCCAGCCTGAAACAGCAGTCGAACCGGACGCGACAGCCACACCAAAAAGGCGCGCGAATGCGCGCCCCTATAAACCCTTAGCCTTGGAGCCGCTCGGCCAGCCGGCTGTGGCGCCGTCCCGTGTCCGGCGTCCGAGCGGCGCGGATGATCGCCTCGCGGGTGCCGACGATCACGGTGGCGATCCGCGCGCGCGTGACCGCCGTGTAGAGCATCTCCCGGCGCAGGAAGAACGCGCCGGCGGCTGGGTGGGCGACGATGACCGCCACGGGCAGCTCGATTCCCTGGCCGCGATGGACCGAGCACGCGTACGCGAGTCGGAGCCGATCGGACTCTTCGGGAGGCAGGCGGAAGACCGCGTCCTCGGCGCTCAGCAGCAGCGCCCCGTCGTCATCGTCGGATCCCTCGATCTCGTCGAGCAGCCGCAGCACGGTTCCGTTCATCAGGCCGAGCTCGTGGAGGTTGCGGCCCGTCATCATCAGCTTGTCGCCGATCCGCAGGCGCCCGCCGCGGAGGGGCTCGCCGTCGGGATTTAGCGCGTCTCGCAGCGCGGTGTTGAGGGCGTCGATCCCGAGCTCGCCGCGGTAGACGGGCGCGAACACCTGGATCTCGCCGACCGGGTCGACGCCGTAGTGCCTGGGCAGCCGTTCGCTCACGAGCGAGACGATCTCCTCGCGCGCGACCCGGGGATCGAGGCGCTCGATCAGGAACAGGTCGCGGCGCATCTCCGCGGACGGCCTGAAGTCGGGCGGCTGTCCGCGCCGGATCGCGTGCGCTCCCTGGACGATCATGCTCCCGGCGGCCTGCCGGAAGATGTGGGTCAGGCGCGTGGTCGGCGCGGCGCCGCACGCGACCAGCTCCGCGAACGGCTTGCCGGCCCCAACCGGCGCGAGCTGGTCAGCATCTCCGACCAGCACGACGCGGGTCCTCTCCGCGACGGCTCGAAACAGCGTCACGAGCAGCTCGAGGTTCGCCATCGAGGACTCGTCGAGGATCAGCAGATCGCAGCTCAGGGGATCCTGCTCGTCGTGGGTCGGGCCCTCGCCCGGGATCCAGCCGAGCGCCGAGTGCACGGTCAGGGCTCGGACGCCGCTGGCCTCGGTCATCCGGATCGCCGCTCGGCCGGTCGGTGCGACCAGCAGCACCCGCGCCCCCTGGCTCGCGGCCAGTCCGGCGATCGTCTTGATCGACGCGGTCTTGCCGGTACCGGGACCGCCGGTGATCAGCGATAGACGGTGGGTGAACGCACCCCTCACACCGGCGCGCTGCTCGTCGGTCAGCTCCTCGACGACCGGGGCCTCGGGAAGCTGATCGCCGTCGGGGTGGTCGAGCATCGCCTGGACGCGCTCGGCGAGCTCCGCCTCGAGCGCGGCGGTCTGAGCCCGGTAGATGTACTCCTCAGCGCGGGCCAGATCGCCGGCGTCGACGAGCCGGTCGATCACGGTCTCTTCGACGGGCACACCGAGCAGCTCCTCGAGCGCCGGCTGGAGAAGGGTCAGTGGCATGCAGGTGCTGCCGCTGCGCTCGGCCTCCGTGAGGGTGTGCAGGACGCCGGCGCGGATCCGTTCCGGGCCGTCGGTCGAGGCGCCGGCCGCGCGGGCGATCCGGTCCGCGATGAGGAAGCCCACGCCGAACACGCTGGTCAGCTCGTAGGGGTGCTCGAGCACCACCCGGTGGGCGGTCGGGCCATAGTGATCGCTGATCCGGGTGACCAGATAGCCGAGGCCGTGGGGCGCCAGCAGCAGGTGAAGCTGGCGCATCACGCGCAGATCCGCCCACGATTCGGCCGCTTCCTCGGCGCGTCGGTGACGCAGCCCGACCGCCGCGAACGCCCCTTCGGGATCGCGATCGATGGCGTCGAGCACGTCACCCAGCCCGTAGCGGTCGACGAGGGCGGCCGCCCGCTTGGCGCCCACGTGTTTGACCCGCCGGAGGTACGCGATCACGGTCTCGATGTCCGTGGGGGGCAGCGGCCGCGCCTCGGTCACCTTGATCTGAAGGCCGTAGCGCCGGTCATCGACCCAGGTTCCGACGATGTGGGCTCGCTCGCGCTCCTCGAGGTGGATCAGCGGACCCACGAGCACGACGGGCTCACCGGCGTCATCATCGGCATCGAGCACCGCCCAGCCGGTCTCGCCGCTCGCGTAGCGCGTGCGCCTGACCGTCACATCGGCGTCGAACTCGAGCATGGTCGTGACGTTAGCCGCCTCGAAGGCGCCCTCGCCACAGACGTGACAGAGATGTAACCGCTAGCCCCGCTCGGCGATCCGCACGGCCGTTTCGATCCCGTCACTCCCGACGAGATTGTGAAAGGCGCGGATCAGCGGCCGGACGGCGGCGACGCCGATCCGGCCCTGGGCGCCGATCGGTTGCACCCAGGTCTCGGACGTCAGCGTCGCACCGCCGCTGTCGGCCGAATCGACCCAGATCCCAAAGGCGACGCGCGCTGTCCCGCGAGCGGACCAGTCCTGGAAATCCTCGGGCGCCGCCAGCTCAGGATAGTCGCGCCGGAGCGTCCAGATCCGACCGACTATGCCCGAGACGAGCGCCATCTCGTGGTCTTCCAGCACGACGAAGGGCGGGTTTCGAAATAGCTCGTCGAAGGAGGCCGCCGCGTCGATCCCCGGGATGCGCCAGCGGACCAGGCGGCCGAGCATCGACGTGTCCGTGAGCTTCACGGATCTCGCCGCCTCCCAAAGACGATCCGGCGAGGCGCTGCTCTCGCGGCAGTGAGTGATCCGAACCGCCGGGTCGGGCAGCCAGTGGTCGAGGTCGGGCTTCATCGATTGAAGGCGCAACGGTAAGGGCTCCACTCATGTGACGGCGTGGCCTCAGCGATCATTCCCGCGTGGTCCGCTATGCACTCGCGCCCGTGGTTCCGGCCGCCGCGCGCGCCCTGGGTCTGCCGCGCATCCTGAGCGGCGCCTCGGGGGTGGCCCTGACCTTCGACGACGGGCCGCACCCCGATGGCACCCCGGCGATTCTCGAGGTGCTCGCGCGGGAGGAGGTTCGCGCTGCTTTCTTCATGGTCGGCGAGCAGGTCCAGCGGCGCCCCGCGCTCGCGGCGGAGGTCCTGGCGGCCGGGCACGTGGTCGCGCTCCACGGCTACCGCCACCGGCTGCAGCTGCGGCTGGGCGCGGACGAGGTTCGTGCCGATCTGCGGCGAGGCACCGCGGCGATCGAGGACGCCACCGGGACGGGACCGGTTTGGCATCGCCCTCCGTTCGGGATCTACAGCGCCGCGGGGCTGGCGGACGTGCGCGAGGCCGGCCTGAGGCCGCTGTTGTGGTCGCGGTGGGGAAAGGACTGGCGCAAGTTCACGACACCCGAGCGGATAGCCACGCGCGCGACCGCGCGCGTCGGTCCGGGCGACGTGATTTTGTTGCACGATGCGGACTTCTACAGCTCGAACAACTCGCATCTGCGGACCGTCGAGGCACTGGGAACGATCCTCTCGACGCTGAAATCGCGGCAAATCGGTACCGTCCTTCCTATCTGACAGGCTTGCCCGTGCGCACAACGACCTGAGAGGATGGGCAAGCCGGGGCATGGAGGCTCGCCGCCACCGGCCGGTGGACGTGCGTGCGACCCCCACCTCTGAGACATCGATGAAAACCGCATCAGCACCACCTGAGTTCGCACGGTTCGCGATCGGCTTCGACCAGCGCGATCGCGCCCGCCTGCACGAACTGATCGACGAGGTGCTGGACTCGAACCGGTGGTCCGAGGCGTCGATGACCGAGCGGTTCGAGGCAGCCTGGCAGGAATGGAACGATGCGCCGTCCGTCGCCGTCTCGACTTGGGCGGGGGGCACGCTGGCGGCGCTCGACTTTGCCGGTGTTCAGGGCGAGACCATTCTCTGCCCCTCGAACACGTTCATGGCCACGCCACTCGCCGCGATGCGGGCCGGCGCGCGGGTCGAGTTCGTCGACTGCAACCGCGACGACCTCTGCATGTCGTTCTCGGACTTCGAGGCGAAGGCGCAGCGGCTGCGCCCGCGGGCGGCGTTCCTGGTCCACATCGGCGGCCACATCGCGTTCGAGACGGAGCGGATCGCCGACTACTGCCGTGAGCACGGGATCTTCCTGATCGAGGACTGCGCCCATGCCCATGGTGCGTCCTGGAATGGCCGCAAGGCAGGAACGTGGGGCGACGTGGGCGTCTACTCGCTGTATGCGACGAAGACGATCTCGACCGGGGAGGGCGGTGTGCTGGTCTCGCGCCGGCCCGAGATCGTCGAGCACGCGCGCGCGTTTCGTAACTACGGCAAGCCGACATACGATGTGCACGGCCTGAACTTCCGGATGAGCGAGTTCACGGCGGCGCTCGGGCTGGTGCAGATCGAGCGGTTGCCGGAGATCGTCGAGTGGAAGAACGCCGTCGCCAGGGAGCATCTCGACCCGCAGTACCCGAGCCGTCTCGAGTTGCCAGAGGGGATGACCTCGGGCCTTTACAAGTACGTCGTGTTCGACTGGCTCGAGCGCTCCACCGGCCGCGTCTACGACGAGCCCTGCCACCGGATTCTCGGCCACGACGTCGAACTACCCAACAGCGACTGGGTTGCGCGCAACCACTCGTGCGTTCCGTTGTATTACAGACCTGAGGCGCCTGAATCGTGAGAGTTCTAGTCACCGGCGGATCCGGCTTCATCGGCTCGCACGTGGTCGACAAGCTCCGCGCGCGCGGGCACGTGCCGGTGATCTACGACCTCCGTCCGTCGCCCTGGCACGAGCCCGGGACGGTCGACACGGTGCTCGGCTCGATCACCGACCGCGAAGCGCTCGAGCGAGCCCTGCACAGCTGTGACGCGGTCGCCCACCTGGCGGCCGTCGCCGACGTCAACGACGTCCATGCCTCACCTGAAGACGCCGAGCGCGTCAACGCGCGTGGCACGGTCACGGTGCTCGAGGCGGCCCGGCGGGCGGGCGTCAAGCGGATCGTCTACGCGAGCACGATCTGGGTCTACTCCGACTGCGAGGCTGAGGCCGTCGATGAGGAGACGCTGTTGCCGGCTCCGAGCCACCTGTACACGAGCACGAAGCTCGCGGGAGAGCTGTACTGCAAGGCATATCAGGAGCTCTACGGGATCGATTTCACGATCCTGCGCTTTGGGATCCCGTATGGTCCTCGCGCGCGCGAGGCGGCGGTGATCCCGGCGTTCGTCAACAAGGCCTTCGCCGGTGAAGCGCTCACGCTCGCCGGGGACGGGCTCCAGTCGCGGCGGTTCGTGTACGTCGAGGACCTGGCCGAAGGTGTGGCGCTGGCGTGCAGCGACGTCGCCACCAACCGCGTCTACAACCTCGCCAGCGACGAGAACGTGACGATCAAGCAGATCGCCGAGACGGTCCAGGAGTTGATCGGCAACGTCGAGATCGTCTACACACCGGCGCGGCCCGGTGACTTCGGCGGCAAGATCGTGTGCAGCAAACGGGCCGAGCAGGAGCTCGGCTGGACGGCGGCGACTCCGTTCTCGAGGGGCGTCGGCAAGTACGTCGACTGGCGGCGCGAGCAGATGTCTCTGACCGCCTCCCGCGAGTCCGCCGAGGTGATTCCTGCGGGCGAACCCGACGCGGAGTCGCGCCCGCGCCAGGTCCTGATCATCTCCGCCGACATCGGCGAGGGTCACGATCTGCCGGCGCGCGCGGTGGCCCGCGAGTTCGCCGACGAGGATCCCGATGCCCACGTCTCGATCGTCAACGGGCTGCCCGCGATGGGTCCGGTACTGACCAAGATTCTGCGCGAGAACTCCGCGTTCATGTTTCGGTGGGTCCCGTGGTGGTTCGACTTCCAGTACAGGCTGTTCATGAACTTCGCGCCGACGCGGTGGCTGGCCAGGCGGCTGCTGACCGGGTTGGGCCGTCGCGGGCTGATGCGGCTGATCCGATCCCACAATCCGGATCAGATCGTCTCCACCTATCCGGGCGTGACGGCCGTGCTCGGCGAGTTGCGGCGCAAGGGGAAGCTCGACGTCCCGTGCTATTCGTCGATCACCGATCTGGCGGGGCTGCAGTTCTGGGCTCATCCGGGGATCGACCGGCACTTCGTCACGCACCCGGAGTCGATCGAGGAGGTCGAGAAGATTGCGGGCCCCGGCAGCGGCATCTGGGCGAAGCCGCCCACATCGCCTGCGTTCCTCGCGACGCGCCCACGAGCGGATGCGCGGCGCTCGCTGGGGCTGCCCGCCGAGGGCACGGTGATCGCGGTCTCGGGCGGCGGTTGGGGCGTCGGCGACCTCGCCGGCGCCACCGGCGCGGCACTTTCGGTCCCGGATGCGACGGTGCTGTGCCTGTGCGGGCGCAACGACAGGCTTCGCGCGCGCGTTGCCCAGCGCTTCGGGCAAGAGCCTCGGCTGCGGGTGATGGGGTTCACCGACCGGATGGGCGACGTGCTGGCGGCGAGCGACGCGCTGATCCACTCGAGCGCAGGGCTGACGGTCCTCGAGGCGATCATTCGCGGCTGCCCCGTCATTTCCTACGGATTCGGCTACGGCCACGTCCGCGCTTCGAACGCAGCGCTGAAACGGTTCGGCCTCGCCCAGGTAGCGAGCTCCAAGACGGAGCTGCGGCCGATGCTCGACCGCGCGCTCGAGCACCGGCCCGAACCCGATGGTTCGTTCGCGCGACGTCCGTCGACCGCCTCGCTGATCCTCGGCGACGAGCGGCGTGCCCGCCAGGTGCCAGTGTGGCGCCTGCGGACCGCGCGAGTGGTGACGGCGACGGCCGCGACGGTCGCCGTCCTCGCCTGGACGCTGAGCGCGGGCTTCTCTTACAACCTCGTCTCCCACTTCGTCCACATGCGCCCGACCACGGCGGTCGCGACGAGCCGTCCCGAAGTGGGCGTTCTGGTGAGCGTCTCGGCGGCCGAGCTACCGGCGATCGCCAACGAGCTGGCCGCCGACGGGATCCACGCCTCGTTCGCGCTCAACCAGGTGCCTTCCGCCGGCGAGCTGAGCGTGGTCGATTACGGCGATCAGGCGATCCCGCTGTTGCCGCCCGGAGGTCTGGTCCGGTGGCTTGGCACCCGCGACCAGCTGCATGACGTGCTCCATGCAATGGGCTTCGGCCATCACTTCCTGTATGCGTCGAACGGACCGAGCGTCGGGCAGTGGTGGCTCGCGCACGGCGCCGGCGGCCACCTGATCGCGGGGGCGATCAGGCTCGAGGATCGCGATGACACGGTCGGCCAGCTCCGCCCCGGCGAGGTGGTCGAGGTCAAGCCGACGCGCAACACCGACATCCTGCTGCTGGTTGGACGGCTCGAGCAGGCGCTCAAGGCCCAGCACCTCGAGGCGGTGCCGGTTGGCCGCCTGATGCGCGACGCGGGCGCGCCCGTTTAGCTGACCCAGCTGTCGCGCGGGTTGCGAATCGGCGTGAGCGTCGGCTCGATCTCGTCGCGCAGGTACTCATACTGCGGGGTCAGCGAGAGCTTCTCGCCGAGCTGGTCGAGGGGCTCGTCGACCGTGAAGCCGGGCCCGATCGTCGCGATCTCGAACAGCACGCCCGAAGGCTCGCGGAAGTACACCGAGCGGAAGTAGTGGCGGTCGATGATCGGCGTGGGCCGGGCTCCCGCCGCGGCCACGCGCTCCTGCCAGGCGGCCTCGTCCTCGGGCTCGCCCGCCCAGGCGACGTGGTGGACCGTCCCGGAGCCCTGGAGCCCGCGCTCGGGGGGCGGTGAGTCGTAGATGTAGTAGCCCCCGCGCCTGTCGCCGCGCACCTCGAACGCCGCGCTGCCCGGCTCCTGCGACTCCGGCTCGGGGCGGGTGCGGGGAGCGAACCCGAGCGTGTCCTCGAGCAGGTTCCGGCTGCGTTCCGGATCTCGAGTGAAGGCGCGGACCGCATGGAACCCCTGCAGGGCGAGCTCGGCCGGGATTTCGGGGTGGCGGGCGATCAGCGGTGTGTCGGAGGTCTCCACGACGAGCAGCTCGTGCTCCAAGCCTTCGAAGTCCTCGAAGCGAAGGTGTTGCTCGCCCCGGGTGGACTCATATCCGGCGTCCGCGAGGCGTCGCTGCCAGAATTCGAGCGCCCCCTCGCCGGTGACCCGCCAGACGATGCGGTGGATCGTGCCCGCGCCGGCTCGCCCTCGGGGCAGGCCCGGGTACTCGAAGAACGTGATGTCCGAGCCGGGGTCGCCGGTCTCGTCAGCGTAGAACAGGTGGTAGACCGAGGTCTGGTCCTGGTTGACCGACTTCTTGACGAGTCGCAGGCCCAGAACGTCGGCGTAGAAATCGACGTTGCCCTGCGCGTCGGCGGTGATCGCGGTGATGTGATGAATCCCTTCGAGCTTCATCGGTCTCCTCGTCTCTGGCTTGAGGCTCTCACCAGTGAACCCCACGGGTCGCGCGGACGAACGCCCGCTGCTCGGGCGTGTCCTTTTCGATTTGTTCCTTCTTGCCGTCGCCTTCCGGGAACAGCTTGTAGGCGCGGTTGACGACCAGATCCTGCGCGCCCGGGACGACCGCGTAGCTCAGCTGTCCCAGGTTGCCGAGCGCGGTCGCGACGCGCTTCGGCCGCTTGCGGATCGCGTCGCTGATCATGTCGGCGGCTTCGTCGGGACTCAGCGTCGGGAAGCGGTCGTAGATCTTGGTCGGCGCGATCATCGGCGTCCGCACGAGCGGCATATAGACGGTCGTGATGTGCACACCGTCATCGATGATCTCCGGCGCAATCGAACGCGAGAAGGCATCCAGCGCGGCCTTAGACGCCAGGTACGCCGAGAACCTCGGGGTGTTGGTCTGCAGCCCGATCGTGGAGATGTTGATGATGTGGCCGGTGTTGCGTTCGCGCATGCTGGGGAGCACGTCGAGGATCAGCTTGACGGCCGCGAAATAGTTGAGCTGCATCGTGCGCTGGTAGTCGTGGAAGCGGTCGTACGCGCGGTCGACCGAGCGGCGGATCGACCGCCCGGCGTTGTTGATCAGGATGTCGACCGCCTCGTGGCGCTCGAGTACCTCGGCCGCCATCCGATCGATGTCGTCGAGGTCTGTGAGATCGCACGGATGGGCATAGGCGGTTCCTCCCAGCGCCTCGACCTCATCCACCACCTCGTCGAGCTTCGACCGGGTGCGGGCGACGAGCAGGACGGTCCCGCGGGCGGCGCCGATCTTGAGCGCGGTCGACCTGCCGATTCCCTGCGAGGCGCCGGTTATCAGCACCGTTCGGCCGTGGACGGCGTCGTCGAGCGAGCGGGCCAGCACCTCGCCGGCGCCGGGGATCCGCTGGCCGAAGGCGCGCAGTGTTTTCGCGCTGCGGATCGCGATGTCGGTGATGTTGGGTGTCGAAGCCATGTGGCGTGACCGTACCACCGGTGTATGTGGCGGGAACGTCCGGTCCGGGTCGCGGTTCCCCCCGGAGTCCGTCCGGTCCGGGTGGCGGTTCCCCCGGGAGTCCGTCCGGTGCGGGTGGCGGTTCCCCCGGGAGTCCGTCCGGTCCGGGTGGGAACATATGTTCGCATGATCATCTGCGTTCTCCTGCCTCGCTTTCAGCTCACGATCGCCGCCGGCGATCGAACGGAGCTCCTGCGGGCGCCCGTTGCGCTCGCGCCGGAGCCCGGGGGAACCCAGCGGATCGGAGAGGTGTCGCTCGCGGCAGAGGCGTTTGGCGTTCATCCGGGGATCCCGCTCGGGGAGGCGCTCGCCCGTTGTCCCCGCCTCACGCTGGTTGCGCCCGACCCCGCCGGCGTGGCCGACGCCTGGGAACGGCTGCTTGTCCGTCTCGAATCGATCGGAGCGGCGGTCGAGCCCGAACGACCCGGCCTCGTTTGCTTCGACGCGCGGGGATTGCTGAGGCTGTATGGCGGGCCTGTCATCGGTGACGGCGAGCGGGTCAAGGGGGTGCTGGACTCGGCGCGACGTGCACTACGGGTGCCCGCTCGATATGGCGTCGCGCCATCCCGGTTCGCCGCGGTGGCGGCGGCTACACGGTCGCGGGTGCGCCGGTCCGAGATCATCGTCGGCGGCCGCAAGCAGGCACGTGAATATCTCGCTGAGCTGCCCGTGGCACTGCTGCGGGCGAGGACCGCCCTGGCCGAGCTGCCCGAGGCGCTCGAGCGCCTCGGCGTGCAGACGCTTGGGGAGTTGGCGGCGCTCCCACCCGCCGCACTTGCGGATCGGTTCGGGAACGCCGGGTTGCTGGCTTATGAGCTTGCCAGCGGTGGCGACGGCGCATTGCGGCCGCGGTCGGCGAGGGAGTTCCTTCGCGAAGAGCTGGAACTACCGGAGGCAGCGTCGGGTCTCCAGCTCGAGCGAGGGCTGGGGTTGTTGATCGACCGGCTGCTCGCACGTCGGGAGCGGCGTGGCCGCACGCTGAGAGCGGTCGCTCTCTCGGCTGTCCTGGTCGAGCAGGGAGGGACGTGGCGTGAGCAGGTCGTGTTTCGAGAGGCGCTCGCCGACCCCGTGCGGATCCGTCTCGCCTTGACTCCCAAGCTCGCGCTCATACCCGCGCCCGTCGAAGTGCTCAGGCTCGCGATCGAAAGCCTCGGTCCGCCCGCGAGCGATCAGCGAGCACTGCTCGAGGATCCCGCTGCCGCCCGGACGGCGCGACTGCGGGAGGCAATCCGTCAGGCCCGAGTGGCTGCGGGGCCAGACGCGGCGTTGCGCGTGCTCGAGGTCGACCCCGAGTCGCGCTTTCCGGAGCGCCGGGCTGTGCTGGCACCGTTCGAGGGGTGAGCGGATCCGAGCCCTGTGCCATGACCGGCCCGCGTCGCCTTTCAGTTCCCAGGAGGGTCTCGGTCATCGCCGACGACCACGGTCAGCCTGTGACCGTCGATGAACGGGAAGTCGATGCCGTCCGAGAGTCCTGGCTGGTCGAGGATCGCTGGTGGACGGAGCGCCCCCTTCGCCGTGGCTACTGGGAGATCGTCACCACCTGTGGCCGGAACGAGGTCGTGTTCCAAGATCTCGCCAGCGGAAGGTGGTGGAGGCAGCGATGAGCTCCCGATGCACCGTCAAGCCTCGGGCGCCGCCATAAACTCCATGGCGTGCCCCAACCGCGCTCCACCCTCGATCCCGGTCCTACCGCCGTGGGGACGTGGAGTGGCGGGCGCTTCATGCGCTTCGGAGCGCCGCTCGACGACGACCGCTTCATACCTCTGATCACTCCGGACGACTCGATCCGCACCGTGATCACCGCCGACGTGTACGGGACCGGCGACGCCGATCTGATGCTCGGCCGTGGGCTGACGGGCTTGCAGCGGGACGAGATGTGCGTTGTCGGGGCCGTCGGCCACGATTTCTATACGGGAGAGCGCGACGGCGCCAAGGGCTTCCCGCGCTTCACCGATCCGCGGCTGAGGCAACCCGCCGAGTACGCCGGTTACCTGCGGATGGCGACCGAGCGCAGCCTCGAGCGTTGCGGGATCGATGCCTTCGATCTGCTCCTGCTGCACAACCCCGACCGCACGGGTTACACCAGCGAGACCGTCTGGGACGGGATGTCGGCGCTGCGCGATTCCGGGCTCACGCGGATGATCGGCGTCGCTCCCGGTCCCGCGAACGGCTTCACGCTGGACGTGATCGACTGCCTCGAGCGCTTCGGCCAGCTGATCGACTGGGCGATGATCATCCTCAATCCGCTGGAGCCGTGGCCCGGTGAGCTGTGCCTCGCCGCCGCGGCGGCCAGCGACGTGAGCGTGATCACGCGCGTCGTCGACTACGGCGGGCTGTTCTTCGACGACGTCCTCCCCGGCCAAGAGCTCCTGCCCCAGGATCACCGGAGCTTTCGCCCGGCAGGCTGGATCGAGACCGGCCGCGAGCGCCTCGAGGCCATGCGGCCGACCGCCGACCGGGCCGGCCTGACGATGATTCAGCTCGCGTGCCAGTGGAACCTCGCGCACGAGGCCGTCCGCTGCGTGGTGCCGACGCTGATCCAGGAGGTGGGAGCGGCCGCGCGTCCCGTCGAGGACAAACGCGCCGAGCTCGCCGGCCTGCCCGCGGAACTCAGGCTCTCGCCCGAGGATGTCGATCGGGTTCGTTCGATCGGCGACAACACCGGCTGTATGGCGCTGAAGGGCGCCAGCCCCGCCCACGCCGGCGACGAACGCCCAGACCGCTGGCCGATCGACCCGCGACTCGAATCCGTCGCGCGGCGGTGGGGGATCGAGCCGGAACGCGACCTGGTTCAGGCCGCGGCATAACGGTGGCGCACGCCGACCGGGCGCGAGCCGCGCATCATGTCAACCGCAACGCGATCGCCCTGCACGTGGACGATGTCGAGGCGGCTCGGCGGACGCTCGAGGAGCGCGGCGTGGAGTTCCAGGGCGAGGTGCTCGACACCGGCGTCTGCCACATGGCGTTCTTCAACGATCCCGACGGGAACGCGCTGATGCTCCACCGCCGCTACGCGCCACGGGTGACCGAGCAGCAGGGATA
Organism: uncultured Solirubrobacterales bacterium; assembly: GCA_963810015.1. Taxonomy (GTDB): domain Bacteria; phylum Actinomycetota; class Thermoleophilia; order Solirubrobacterales; family Solirubrobacteraceae; genus Palsa-465. The sequence goes on along the minus strand of CAWEMC010000011.1, from coordinate 54,221 downwards.
GGGGCGCGCATTCGCGCGCCTGTTGGTGTGGCTGTCGCGTTCGGTTCGGCTAACGGCGCTGGGGAGTCTCCTATGTCAAGCAGAGTGTGGTGGGGGTGGTGTTGGGGCTGTGGAGGAGGGTGTAGATCCGGCGGATGAGGTGGCGTTTGAGGGAGCGGATCGCTTCGCGTTTGGTTTTGCCGTGTTGGCGTTGTTTGGCGATGTAGAGGGCGGTTTGGGGGTCGTGGCAGATCCGGCTGATCGCGAGCATGTGGATCGCGTGGTTGAGTTGGCGGTTGCCGCCGCGGTCCAGGCGGTGGCGGTCGGTGCGGCCGGAGGAGACCGGGATCGGGGCGCAGCCGGCGATTCGCGCGAGTTGAGCGTCGGTGGTGAAGCGGTCGATCCCGGCGATCTCGCCGATCAATTTGGCGGCTGTGATCACGCCGAGGCCGCGCTCGGCGAGTAGTTGTGGCGCGACCTGGTCGACGAGCACGGCGAGTTCCTGGTAGAGCTCGTTGATCGTTTTGGTGAGGTCGCGGATCCGTCGGATCTCGTCGCGGGCGATCCTGACGCGAGCGCTGATCGGAGCGCGTTTCAGGCGGCGGTCGACCTGCTGCTGCCAGCGAGCGCCGATCAGTACTCGTTTGGGGATCTCCCACTCGGGCCACAGATCGTGCAGCTCCCAGCGCAGCTCGTTGATCAGCCGGGTGCGAGCGTTGATCAGCCGCTCGCGGTGGACCGCGAGCTGGCGGATCTCGAGCTCCGGCCCCACGAGCCGGGCGGTCGGTAGCGTCTCGATGCCCTCTCTGAGCGCGGCGCGAGCGACCGCCAACGCGTCGATCGGGTCGGACTTCCCGCGCTCCCGAACGGTTTCACGCGCGCCGGCCATCAGCCGTGGCGCCAGCCTGACGACCGGCTCGCCGTGATCCAACAGGAACCGCTCGAGCGGGCCCGAGACGTGCCGGCAGTCCTCGATCACCCACACCCGCTCGCTGTCAGGCAATCGCCGCGCCCACTGCAGCAGCTCGCCGAACCCGTCGCGCTCGGCCCGCTTCGTACAGACACTGACCTCAGTCCCGACCCCGTTGGCGGCGACCGCCGTGTGCGTGTGCTTGTGCGGATCGACCCCGATCGTCAACATTTAGCCGTCCCTTCGCTCGAATAACAGAAGCGGACTTCTGGCGGACAGTTCTCAGTCGGGGCGGTGCCACGCTCCTATCAGGTCACGCCAGAGATCCCTGACGGCAACGGGCGACAACTCCCCAGAAAGTCAGCAAGCGACAGAAGGGTGAGTGGGTCAGCCCGAAGCCGTCACGGACAATCCACCACGCGCCTGATCAACACAACGCGCGAACCAAGAATCTCACTGAGAAGGGGAGGGGGAGCGGGCGCCATCCCAACCTCCAAAAAACCTGCATAGCACGACAATCCCGTCCCGAATGGCGAGGCCTGTCGAGCTATGCATAATGCATGAAGAGCATGCGTAATACGACAGGGCTCGGGTCTGGCGCTGGTGTTGTCGAGCTATGCAGGTTTCCCGCGACACTCTCGGCACAGATCCGCGGGTTGGGCGCAGGAGCAGGTCAAACCACGGGCTCCGGCGACCCGCAGCAAACCTCACCCACCCTCCTTCCCTGCGCCGTTTAGAGCCGCAGCCGGAGCCGGCGCGAGCCGCGCAGCGGGAGCCCGCGCGAGCCGCGCAGCCAGAGCCCGGCCACGCGGCGTCGCGCCAGATGTTCGCCGTCCTAGCTCGCCGGGATCACCACCACGGAGGCGTGGCAGGTGTTGGTGGCGCCGCCAACCGCCGAGAGGGTGATCTGCAGATCCACGGGCGTCCCACTTGTCGGCAGCAAAAGCAGGTGGAAGTACGAGGTCTCCTGCGTCGTGCTGGTGCTCGTGACAGGGACGAGCTGCGCCAGGACTGGGTGCGCCGGGAACGCGAGGCTGATCGCGTGTGCGGCGGTGCCCACCATGTCGAAGCCGTCGAGCGTCGCGGCTGGGCCGACCTCGAGCAGTCTGGTAGTGGTCGTCGTGCCCGGCACGGTCGGCTGAATGCACTCCGCGCTTAGGCCGTAGGGGCCGGCCGTGCCGAGCGACGTCGCGGTCGGCGCAGGCGTGCCGGCGCCGTTGAACACCAGCGCGGTGGCGCCTGGGCCCTGCGGGCCCGTCGCGCCGGTCGCCCCGGTCTTCCCGGCGGCCCCCGCCGGACCTGCGGGGCCAGTCGTGTTCCACGTCAGCTTCTTGTCGTGCTTGGCGCACTTGCCGTGTACAGCCCACCGCCATGCTTGTGCACGCAGGCGGTGATCTTCTTGCTGCTGCCGCTGGCGATCGCATATCCGCCGCCAGCGGCAAGCAGTACAACCACACCAACAATCGCGGCGGAAATCGCGCGCGATGTGACCAGTCCCCTCATCGTCCCTCCTGGGGGTTGAGTGTGAGTATTGGCGCGGGGGTCACCGCCGGGGGAATCCGCCGGAGTCTTCAGACATAGCCCCGCTGAGCTCCGAAAATAAGAAGGCCCTCATGCGAACGGTAGCTCCCGCGGGAGCGGCGGTCAACGGCGCGAGCTCGTCACAGGTCCGACGGCTCGGCCCGGATCCACTCGCACCCGGCCGACAGGTCCCCGACTCCCATCGCCGCGGCGACGTTCAGCCACGCGCCATAGCGGAAGAACTCGTCGATCCGCTCAGGTTCGGCGTGCGAAAGCCGCTCGACGAGGGTGACGAGGCGCGCGTAGCACCCTCGCACCCGCTCGCGGATCACGGGGTCCTCGCAGGCGGCGTACGCCTGATGCTGCAGCATCAGGTAGTCACGGTCGGTATCGAGCAGTTGCAGGTAGGCGTCTCCCATCGCCCTGGTCACGTCGATGTCGGGCGGCGCGGTCTCCGGGTCGAACTCCGCCGCCGCCTTCTCGAAGACCTCGCCGATCAGCTCGAACCCCCGCTGGACCGCCGCGAGGAACAGCTCGCTCTTGCTGCCGAACAGGCTGAACACGTACGGCTGTGCGACCCCGACCTGCCGCGCGATTCGGTCGACCGGCGTCCCGTGCAGCCCGCCGTGGGCGAACTCGTGCACGGCCGCCTCAATCAGCGCGTCCCGGCGCTCGGAGGCCGGGACGCGCTGACGCGGCTTGCGGTTGGAGGGAGTCGAGGTGGTGGTCATCTCGTTCACGCGATCCTACGAGACCTTCAGGCGACCGCGGGGGCGAGCTCGCCCGTGTCGTACTCGCGACGCTCCCGAGCCTCGATCGCGGCGTGCTCCTCCGCGGAGGCCCGCGTGCTGAATGGCAGCACCGCTGCGATCGCGGCGCCGACCGCGAGCACCGCCACGCCGACCCACATCGCGGGGATCAGGCCGTTGACGTATGCCTGCGGCGACAGGTAGCTGCCGTTGCTGGTGAAGACCGTCGCCAGGACGGCGATTCCCAGCACGCCGCCGAGCTCGCGGATCGCGTTCGTGGCGCCGGACGCCTGACCGGCCTGGTCGGTGCGCACCGATGACAGCACCGCGTTGGCCGCCGGCGCGAACACCAGCGCCATGCCGCTCCCGGCGAGGATGAACGGGGCGATCATGCTCGCGTAGCTCTGGCCGACGCTCACTTCGGTCGCGAGCCACCCGAGCGCGAGCGCCTGGAGTCCGAGGCCTGCGACCATGAACAGCCGGCTGCCGACTCGCTCCGAGAAGTACCCGGCGAGCGGCGAGACGACCATCGTCGCCCCGGTCCACACGAGCAGCTTGATCCCAGCTTGCAGCGGCGTGTTGTGCAGGACGTTCTGCAGGAACTGGCTGAGGAAGAAGATCGAGCCGAACATCCCGAAGTACATCGCCAGCGAGACGGCGTTGGTGACCGCGAATCCGCGGTTGGCGAAGAACTGCATCGGCAGCATCGGGTCCTTCGTGCGCAGCTCGTAGCGGACGAACGCGAGCACGAGCACCGCGCCGACGGCCAGCGAGATCACGACCTCGGGGCTCGTCCAACCGAGGGACTGGGAGCGGACGAGGCCGTACACGAGCCCGAACAGGCCGCTCGAGGCCAGCACCAGTCCGCGGACGTCCAACCCGCGCTCGGGTCCATAGCTCTCGGTCAGCCGCGCCGCCGCCAGAGGAACCAGCACGGCACCGATCGGGACGTTGATCCAGAAGATCCAGTGCCATGAGCTCAGCTGCACGACCGCGCCACCGACCAGCGGTCCGAGCGCCACGGCGATGCCGCTGATCCCGGACCAAACTCCGAGCGCCACGCCGCGCTGGGCGGGTGGGAATGCGTCTGCCAGCAACGTGAGCGTGAGCGGCGTCGCGATTGCGGCGCCTACGCCCTGGGCCGCGCGGGCCGCGATCAGCGCGCCGATGCTTGGAGCGAGTGCGGCCGCGGCAGATGAGATCGTGAACAGCGAGATCCCGGCCATGAACATGCGCTTGCGGCCGAGTCGGTCACCGAGGGCGGCGCCGGTCAGCAGGAGAACCGCGTACGCGAGCACATAGGCGTTGACGGTCCATTCGAGCGCCTGGATCGAGGCGCCGAGGTCGCGATGGATGCTCGGCAGGGCGACGTTCACGACGAGATTGTCGAGCACGACCATGAACAGTCCGATCGAGACGATTGCGAGGGTCCAACCCCTCTTGCGTGAATCCGACATCTCAGGCCTCCGTGGAAACTTAGTGAGCACTAACTAGGAAGCAGATTAGCAGTCACTAATAATTTGTCAAGAGGCATTTGCGAGATGCGTGCGTCCGAGCCCAATGCGAACATGTGTTCGTGCCATACGCCGAGCTCCACTGCCACTCCGCGTTCTCGTTCCTCGACGGTGCCTCGCTCCCTGACGAGCTCGTCGCGTCAGCGTTGGAGCTCGGGTATGAGACCCTCGCGCTGACCGACCACAACTCCGTCTCTGGCTCGATGGAGTTCGCCGTCTCGGCCCGGGCGCTCGGCTTGCGCCCGATCCACGGTGCCGAGATCGACCTCGACGACGGGAGACACCTGACGCTGCTCGTTGAGGACGCTCGCGGCTGGTCGAACCTGTGCCGGATCTTGACGCGCGCGCACGCACACACGCGTGCGAAGCCGGGTCCACCGACGCAGGCGTTCGTGCCCCTGTCCGAGATCCTCGACCACAGCGACGGGTTGATCTGCCTCAGCGGATGTGCGCTGCGGGGCGTTCACGATGAGTTCAGCCTGCGGCGGCTGCTCGATGCGTTCGGCCGCGACCGGCTTCGAATCGAGCTCCAGCGACCGTTCCTGCGCGACGATCGCGCCCGGAATCGCCGGCTGTTCGGGCTGTCGCAAAGGATGGGGCTGTCCTGCGTGGCCACCGGAAACGTCCACGCGCACGCTCGCGTGAGGGCGCCACTGCAGGACGCGTTCGTGGCGGTGCGTCTGCACATGACGCTCGATGCATCGGAGCCCCAGCGTCGCGGCAACTTCAGCCACGTCCTGAGCGCGCCGGCGGCGATGGCGACACGATTTCCCGAATATCCAGACGCGGTGGCGGAGACCGAGCGGCTCGCCGAGCGCCTGCGCTTCGATCTCGGGAGTGACCTCGGGTACCGGTATCCCGGCGCCGAGGACGCGGATGCGATGCGCAAGCTGGGCGCGCTGTGCGGCGATCGCCTGGCTGTGCGCTACGAAAGTGCGCCGGCGAGCGTCCGGGACGGCGCCGGCGCTCGCCTGAACGAAGAGCTCCGGATCATCGAGCAGCTGAACCTTCCGGGCTTCTTCCTGCTGCATCACGACCTGCTCGAGTTAGCGCGCGAGGTAGCTGTCGAAGTCCGTGGACCCGACACCGCTCGCTCGCTCCTGCCTCCGGGGCGGGGCCGCGGCTCGAGCGTCTCCTCGATCGTCTGCTTCCTCACCGGCCTCTCGCACGTCGACCCGATCGAGAACGAGCTGCTGATTGGGCGCTTCCTGAACGAGGAGCTGACCGCGCTGCCGGACATCGATCTCGACTTCCCCCGGGACATCCGCGAAGTGCTGATCCCACGCGTCCACGAACGCTACGGTCACGACCGCTCGGCGCTGGTCGCGGCATTTCCGACGTATCGATCCCGCGGTGCGATCAGGGAGCTGGGAAAGGCGCTGGGATTGCCGCCGGGGGAGATAGAGCGCGTGGCGCGCGGCAGCGAAGGGTGGGACGCGCGCGAGGTGGCCAAGGACATCGAGAGCGCGTTCGGGCTCGCTCCCGGCGAGAACAACGGAGGTCCACAGGGCCGCGGCGGGCGCCGTGGCTCCACCGGTCGCTGGGCATGGCTGGCGCGTCTTGCGGCGCAGGCGCACGGGCTCCCCCGCCATCTCTCCCAGCACTCGGGCGGGATGATCGTGGCGACCCGGCCGCTGATCGACTGCTGCCCGATCGTGCCCGCGGCGATGGAGGGCCGCCAGATCGTGCAATGGGACAAGGATTCGTGCTCGGACGCCGGGTTCCTGAAGATCGATCTGCTGGGCCTGGGGATGCTCTCGGCGGTCGAGCGCTGCGTGGACCTTGTAGCGCGAACGCGAGGCATGAACCTCGATTTGTCCCGGATTCCCTACGACGATCCGGAGACCTACGAGTGCATCCAGAACGCGGACACGACCGGGGTCTTCCAGATCGAGAGCCGCGCCCAGATGCAGTCGCTGCGCCGGACCCGGCCCGAGACCCTCCAGGACATCACGATCCAGGTGGCGATCGTCCGTCCCGGGCCGATCCAGGGAGGCGCCGTCAACCCTTACATCGAGCGTCGCCAGCGGCTGCGAGTCGATCCTGACTATGAGGTCCCCTACGACCATCCCTCGCTCGAGCCCGTGCTGCGCGAGACATTGGGGACGATCATCTTCCAGGACCAGGTGCTGGAGGTCGCGATCGCGTTCGCTGGTTTCTCGCCGGGCGAGGCAGAGGGGCTGCGGCGTGCGATGAGCCGCAAGCGCTCCGATGCGGCGATCGAGGCTCACCACAAGCACTTTGTCGCGGGCGCAAAGCGGCTGCATGGGGTCGATGACGACACGGCCGAGCGCGTGTTCGCGATGGTCAAGGGCTTCTCCGGCTTCGGCTTTCCCAAGGCACACGGCGCCGCCTTCGGGTTGCTCGCCTATCAGTCGACGTGGCTTCGCGTCCACTACTCCCCCGAGCTGCTGTGCTCGCTGCTCAACGAGCAGCCGATGGGCTTCTATCCCCCCGACGCGCTCATCCACGAGGCACAACGGCGGGGGATTCGGGTGCTGGCGCCGGACGTCAACGAGAGCGGGGCCGAGTGCGAGATGGCAGAGTCGGGCAGCGTCCGGATCGGCCTCGGCTATGTCCGTGGCGTGCGCAAGCACGAGGTCGAGCAGCTCGTAAGCGCCCGTCGGGAGGCGGGGCGGTTCCGCACCCTTTCCGATCTCGCCTCGCGCGCGGGGGCGGGAGCTCCCTCGCTCGAACTGCTGGCGTGGTCCGGGGCGTGCGACTCGTTGGTCGGCGGGGTGGGATCCGGCTCGGTCCGCCGAGTCGCGCTGTGGCAGCTGGGTGTCGCGACCCCTGGACGGGCAGTTCCGGGAGGGACCCAGCTGGCGCTCCCGCTCGATCTTCCGGCGCCACCGAGACTGCACGATCTCTCGGCGTGGGAGTCGATGCTCGCCGACTACGGATCGACCGGGCTGACCGTGCATGCGCATCCGCTGGCGCTCCTGCGAAACCGGCTGCCGGCCGATGCGGTGACGAGCCGGGACATCGAGACGCTCGAGCACGGGAGTCGAGTGAAGATGGGCGGCCTGGTCGTGGCACGCCAGCGTCCCGGGACCGCCAACGGGATCGTGTTCATCCTGCTCGAGGACGAGTTCGGGACGATCAATCTGATCGTCCCTGCGCGGGTGTACGAGCGCAACCGCCTCACGGTGCGGACCGAGCCACTGATGCTCGTCGAAGGCAAGTTGGAGCGGTTCGCCGCGGCGGGTGGCGCGATCAACGTGCTGGTCGATACCGTCGGCTCGATTGCCGCCCCGGACCGGCTGGTCGCGGACGTCAAGGACTTCTCGATGCTCGACGAGCAGGTGCGCCGCGGCCGAATCGAGCAGGAGGCAACGAGGGAACGGGAGGCCGCCAGGGACGAGGAGGGCGCGAGGTGGCGGCAGGACGAGCGGGAGCGCGAGGCCGAGGATTTCCGGGCGGTGGCGCCACCGGTGATGAGCTTCGCGTCAGGAAGGCGGAGATGAGTCACGCCATGTTGGTCCCCGTCGAACCCGGGCGAGCCGAGGCTCTCGGGCGTCACCAGCCCATCCAGGCGGGCTGCACGATATGGTGCCCCGGCCATGCTTGGACTGGGTCTCTTCGCTCTTTTCTGGATCGTGCTCGGGCTCGGTTTCTTCTTCGTCGCGATCAGAGGTGGGAGGGGTGGCGCTGCCGCGGCCCGCCGGGCCCCGACGCGAGGCGCCCTCGGGATCGCGCGCTGGTTGTACGTGGTCGTGTACGTCGGCTTCGGAGTCGCGATCCCGGTCCTCATACTGACGGGCAACCACGCCAACGCGGACAAGCGCGTGGGGCAGGTCAAACTTACCCCCGCGGAGTCCAAGGGCCGATTGCTGTTCGGCCAGCACTGTGGGGTTTGCCACACGCTGGCCGCCGCCAATGCGACCGGCAAGGTCGGGCCGAATCTGGATCAGCTTCAGCCGCCGGCGACGCTCGTCTACAACACAATCATCAACGGCTGTGTGCAGAACCCGCCACCTGGCTCGCCGGAGGCATGCCTCGGCTACGGGACGATGCCCGCTCTGATCATCGAGCCCGAGGACGCCCGGAAGGTCGCGGCGTTCGTCGCCAAGGTCGCCGGCAAGGAATAGCCGCTGTTTGCGGCCTGGGCGGAGACGGTTTGCGCCGCTCCGGCGCGGGTATCCGGAGGCGTTGCTAGAGTGCCGCGCCCGTACAGCTGAATTCCCGCAGCGCCGCCCCTCGAGGAAAGGCGCACTGGAAGCGGGGGACCCAAGCAGTTGGGGCTAATCGCGTACGTACGCGTAGCGCCGCTCTTTCGGCGCGAGCCCGTCAGCTAACCCCGCAAGCACGAGAAAGAGGTCGGTATGCGACAGGGGTCTCCGTGAAGCCGGAACGCGCGCGCCACGTCGAAGCGTGGCTCGACGGCTCCGAGCTGGACATGTTCAAGCGCCCGTCACGCGCGCCACGCGAAGGCGCCACTGGCGCCACTGGCGCCACCGTTCGCCCGAGCCGCGCCGGCGGTCCGGGCGGGGCGAGCGGGCCGAGCCGGCCCAACTCCGGTGGCGCCCCCCGGCCGGGCGCTCCTCGCGCCGCCGACGCCGGCGGCCGCCGGACCGTGACGATCACCGGGCGGGGCGCGGAGCGCTACAACCCCCGGTTCGAGCCCGGCGCACGGCCGCGCCCGCAACGGCGCCGGCACGAAAGGACGGGTTACCGTCCCGATCGGACCGCCCTGTGGGCCGTCCTGCTCGGCGTGGCGCTGCTGCTGTTGGCCACGACGACGTCACACGCCGCGACCGCCCCCCAGGTGGCGCGGCCGGCTCTGCGAAGCGCCGCGGCGCTGCGAACCGCCCCGGCTCCGCGGAGCGCCGCGACGGCCGGCGCTTACGGCGCTCAGATCAGCCGCTGATCCGCGGTTTAGCGCCGCACGTATAAGGAGACGTGCTGCCTTGTCGCGGCCCGCAGACCGGGGCCCGGCGACCTCACCGTGGACCCGCTTCGGTCCGTGGTACGTAGGTTTACCACCCCTTGTGCGACCGCAGCCGCGCAGCTAAACTTATCAACCGTAAGCAGGTCCCAAAAATGAAGGGCTGTCTGCGCTTGGAACGGTGGACGCCGTGTGCCTGAAACCCCGGATGGCTAACCATGAAGAACTCGATGAGCAGATTCCAAATACACGACGACTTGACGGCGCCTGATGGCTCGGTCGCGGTGCTCAGGGGTGCACTCGCGTCGGGCGGGCAGCTGCCCAACTTCCTCGGAGTGCTGGCGGGCTCGCCGGCTGCGCTGCGCGGCTATGCGCGGTTCCGCTCCGAGCTCCGTCACGGGAAGCTGAAGCTGGCGACGCTCGAGCGGATCGCCCTGGCGGTCGCCGAGCACTATCACTCGCAGCCGAGCATCGCGATGCACTCGCGCACCGCGCGGACCGCCGGATTGGCCCTGGACGAGGTGGCGGCAGCGCGCCAGTTCACCTCGAAGGACGAGCGCGAGGCGGCGCTGCTGCGCTACCTCCAGGCGCTGCTGGAGCAGGGCGGCCGTCCGCCGATGCATCTCCACGAGGAGGCCCGCGAAGCCGGCTGGGACGACGAGGAGATCCTGGAGGCGATTGCGGCGGTGGCGCTCGAGGGCTTCACCGCAATGGTCAATGTCGCCGGCGAGGTGCCGGTCGACGGATCGACAGAAGCGTCGCGCGCCCTCCAGGCGGCGTAAGCTTCACAATTAGGATGTGCGCCCGCGAGGAGACGGCTAGCGGCGACCGTGGAACCGGGCGCGTGGGGTGTTGCCCCTACTACCACGAGGCCGTGGAGTTGATCGGCCGCCGGTGGACGGGCGCGATCCTCCGCGTGCTGATGGACGGTCCGCTGCGGTTCTCGGAGGTGGCGCAGGCCGTGCCCGAACTCTCGGATCGGCTGCTGTCGGAGCGGATGAAGGAGCTCGAGAGCCGAGGAATCGTCGAGCGGCGCGTGATTCCCGGGCCGCCGCTGCGCGTCGAGTACGAGCTGTCGCGGATGGGGCGCGAGCTCGAGCCGGCGCTCGCCGAGCTACAGCTCTGGGCGAAGCGCTGGCTCCGCGGCGTGGGCGCGGCCGTGAGCGAGCGCGCCGCCGCCCGCTAGAACGCGCCGGCGCCGACCGGACCGCGCCGGCGCCCACTGGTCCCGCGGCGCGACAAGTAACGTTCCGCGCCCATGGCAAACCGCGCGCTCACAGCCGATGACGTGATCTCGACCGCCTCGGAGCGCGACATCCGTTTCATCCGGCTGTGGTTCACCGACATCCTCGGGCACCTGAAGGCGTTCTCGATCAACGCCACCGAGCTCGCCGACGCGTTCGAGGGCGGGATGGGGTTCGACGGGTCCTCGATCACCGGCTTCAACCCGATCGAGGAGTCGGACATGATCGCGATGCCCGACCCGAGCACGTTCGCCGTCCTGCCGTGGCGCCCCGCCGAGCAGGGCGTCGCCCGGATGTTCTGCGACATCCAGACGCCCGAGCGCACGCCCTATGAGGGCGACCCTCGCTACGTCCTCAGACGCGCGCTGGACCGGGCGGGACAGATGGGGTTCGACCACTTCTACGTCGGCCCCGAACTCGAGTACTTCTATTTCCGCGACTCGAAGTCCACCGAGGTGCTCGACGAGGGCGGCTATTTCGACCTGACGACGCTCGACGCCGGGTCGGACCTGCGCCGCGAGACCGTGCTCGCGCTCGAGCAGCTCGGGATCCACACCGAGTACACCCACCACGAGGTCGGGCCGAGCCAGCACGAGATCGACATGCGCTACGCGGACGCGCTGCAGATGGCCGACGACTGCATGACCTACCGGATCACGGTCAAGGAATACGCGATGAAGTACGGGCTCCACGCGACGTTCATGCCCAAGCCGCTGTTTGGCGAGAACGGCAGCGGGATGCACACCCACCAGTCGCTGTTCCAGGGAGAGCGAAACGCGTTCTTCGACCCCGACGATCAGTACTTCCTCTCGCCGGTCGGCAAGGCGTTCATCGCCGGCCAGCTCCGCCACGCCCGCGAGATCTGCTCGATCTTCGCCCAGTGGGTCAACTCCTACAAGCGCCTCGTCCCCGGCTACGAGGCGCCGGTGTACGCCGCGTGGTCGCGCCGCAACCGCTCGGCGCTCGTCCGCGTCCCGCTCTATCACCCCGGCAAGGAGCGGGCGACGCGGATGGAGCTCCGCTGCCCCGACCCGGCGTGCAACCCGTACCTGACGTTCGCCGTGCTGCTCCAGGCCGGACTCGAGGGGGTCGAGCACGGCTACGAGCTGCCCGAGCCGATGGAGAAGAACCTCTACCACCTGTCCGCCGACGACCGCCGGCGGATGGGGATCGAGCAGCTCCCCGAGACACTTGGCGAGGCGATCGAGCTGACCGCCGAGTCGGAGCTCGTCCTGCGCACGCTCGGCGAGCACATGTTCAACCGCTACATCGAGATCAAGCGCCAGGAGTGGGACGACTACCGCGTCCAAGTCACACCCTGGGAGCTCGAGCGGTACCTGCCGGTCCTGTAGGGGGCTCTACCTTAAGGGCCGGATTCAGGTGGCGCTGTGTATCGCCGGGCCTGGCGATACACAGCGCAGCCGGCGCACGGCCCGAGAGGCAGAGCCCCTAATCCAGCGCCGCGGCCAGCGCCTGCGCTGAGGTCACAGGCGCCTGACACGCGAAGTGCTCGCACACGTACGCGGCGGCGCGACCGTCGATCGGATCGCGACCCTCGAGCAGCGGGATGCCCTCGCCGGCGGCCAGCACCAGGTGCGGGCGGAACTCGTCGCGGACGACGCGCAACAGCTCGCCGGCGTCGGGCCCGACGATCGCCACCTCGCGCACCGGCGCGAGGTAGAAGTCGAGCGCCTGCAGCAGGTGGGCGAACGCGCCGGGGTAGCGCCCGGCCATCGGATAGAGCAGCCGCAGCACGCCGAGAGCGTGGCGCTCGTAGGTGCCCTCGCCGGACAGCAGCGCCAGGCGCAGCAGGCCGAACGCGGCGGCCGAGTTGCCGGACGGGATCGGCGAGTCCTCGAGGTCTTTGCGCCGGGCTCCCAGGTGCTCGCCGTCGTCGGGCGTGGTGAAGAAGCCACCGCGCTCGCGATCGCCGAATCGGGCGATCATCGTGTCGGCGAGCCCGACGGCCTCGCGGTAATAGCTCGGGTCGAACGTCGCCTCGTACAGCGTGATCAGGGCCTCGATCAGGTAGGCGTGGTCGTCGAGGAAGGCGCGGATCTTCGGCGTGCGGAGCAGCCGTCCCTCACCGTCGCGGCGCTCGGCGAGCAGCAACGAGGCGCACGCGACGGCGGCCTGGAGGTAGTCCTCGCGTTCGAGCACGGCGCCGGCGTCGGCGAGCGCGGAGATCATCAGCGCGTTCCAGCCGGTGAGGCGCTTGTCGTCGAGGCCGGGCCGAACGCGCCCGGCGCGCGCGCCGAGCAGCTTGGCGCGGATCTCGGCCAGCGCCGCCGGCTCCGGGCCGCGCGCCTCGAGCACGTACGTCTCGCCTTCGAACCGGCGGGGCGCGAAGTACGCGACGGCGTCGTCGTAGAGCTCGCCCAGCACGTCGCGCAACTCCTCGAGCGTCCAGACGTAGAACTTGCCCTCGACCCCTTCGGAGTCCGCGTCGAGAGCGGCGTAGAAGCCATCTTCGGGGCCCCGCATCTCGCGCAGGGCCCAGTCGAGCGTCTCGCAGCACACCTCGCGCAGCCGCTCCTCGCCCGAGACCTGCCAGCCGTGCAGGTATGCGCGCGCGAGCAGCGCGTTGTCGTAGAGCATCTTCTCGAAGTGGGGAACGGTCCACGTGGCGTCGACGGCGTACCGCGCGAACCCCCCGCCGACCTGGTCATAGATCCCGCCGCGGGCCATCGCCCGCAGCGTCTCGAGCGACATCTCGCGCTCGCCGCGCGCGAGCAGCAGCTCGATCGTCGAGCTCTGCGGGAACTTGGGGGCTCCGCCCCAGCCGGCTTGCGCGCGGTCGTACGTCTGGTCCAGTGCGGCGACCGCGTCGAGCAGCGCCTGCTCGCGCATCGGCTCAGCCGTCGGCTCGAGCCGGGCGGTCGCGCCGAGGGACTGCACGAACCGGCCTCCCTGCTCGCGGATCTCCTCGCGCCGTTGCTGCCACGCTTCGGCGATCGCGAGCAGCACCATTCGCCAGCTCGGAAGCCCGTGGCGCGGCTCCGGCGGGAAGTAGGTGCCGGCGTAGAACGGCGCCTGGTCGGGGGTCAGGAACGTGTTCAGCGGCCATCCGCCGTGGCCCGTCATCGCCTGGCAGGCCTCCATGCAGACCGCGTCGATGTCCGGGCGCTCCTCGCGATCGACCTTGATCGGGACGAAGTTCTCGTTCATGAGTCGCGCGATCTCCTCGTCTTCGAACGACTCGCGCTCCATCACGTGACACCAGTGGCAGGCGGAGTAGCCGATGGACACCAGCAGCGGCCTGTCCTCGTCGCGGGCTCTGGCCAGCGCCTCCTCGCCCCAGGGGAACCAGTCCACTGGATTGTCCTTGTGCTGGAGCAGGTAGGGCGAGGTCTCTTGCGCGAGGCGATTGGCCATGATGCTCAGGCTACCCCGCGATCGTTGGCGGAATACGCTTCAAGGTGCGCTTCCGTCGCCGGCGGGACCACAGACCACGACGAGGAGGGAATCATTGCCTGTACACCGCGAGCCGGTAACCGCCCCGAATGCTCCCGCAGCCATCGGCCCCTACGTCCAGGCGGTGCGGGCGGGCGACCTGCTGTTCTGCTCGGGTCAGATCCCGCTGGACGCGCGGACTGGCGAGATCGTCGGCGCGACGCCGGCCGAGCAGGCGGGGCGCTGCCTGGAGAACCTCGCGGCCGTCTGCGAGGCCGCCGGCGCGAGCCTCGGTGACGCGGTCCGGCTGACCGTGTACATGACCGACATGAGCGCGTTCGCCTCGGTCAACGAGGTCTACGGCTCGTTCTTCGAGACCGATCCGCCGGCGCGTGTGGCGATCGGGGTGGCGGCGCTGCCGCGCGGGGTGCAGGTGGAAATCGACGCGGTCGTGGCGCTTGCAGACTGACTCGGCGCTCGGAAGAGTCTCGATCGAGGACATCGAGCGTGCGGTCGCGGCGGGCGCCGGGGTCGTCCGCGAGACCCCGGTTCTCAGCTCCAACACGCTGACCCGGCGCGCCGGCGCCGTCGTCGCCTTCAAGGCCGAGAACCTCCAGCGGACCGGCTCCTTCAAGCTGCGCGGGGCGCTAGCGAAGATCGCCTCGCTCGGCGAGGCCTGCGCGGATGGGGTGGTCTGCGCGAGCGCCGGCAACCACGCCCAGGCGGTCGCCTACGCGGCGCGGGCGCGGGGGGTCCCGTGCGACGTGTTCATGCCCCGCGGCGCCGCGATCGCCAAGGTCGAGGCGGCGACTGCCCTCGGGGCGAAGGTGGAGCTCGCGGGGAGGGTGGTCGAGGAGTCGCTCGATCAGGCCCGCGCGCGCGCGGCCGACAGCGGCCGCGCCTTCGTGCACCCGTTCGATGACCCCGATGTGATCGCCGGACAGGGCGGCATTGGGCTCGAGTTGCTCTCCCAGGTGCCCGACCTCGAACGCGTGATCGTCCCGGTCGGTGGCGGTGGGCTGATCAGCGGGGTCGCGACGGCGCTCAAGGGGCGCAGGCCCGAGATCAAGGTGATCGGCGTGCAGCTCGACCGGGCGGGCGCGGCGATGACGATCGCCGACGGGATCGCCGTCAAGCGTCCTGGCGAGCTGACCGGCGCTCTGATTGATCGGCTTGTCGACGAGCTTCTGGTGGTCGACGAGGACGACATCGCCGAGGCGATGGTGTTCATGCTCGAGCGCGCCAAGCTGGTCGTCGAGGGCGCCGGGGCGGTGGGCGTGGCCGCGCTCCTGTCGGGGCGGATTCGCCTGCGGGGCGGGGGGACGACGGTCGTGATCCTGTCGGGCGGCAACGTCGACGCCGGGCTGCTCGCGGAAGTGGCGCGGCGGCACGAGAGCGTCGCCGGGCGACGGCTCGTCATGCTGGCGCGGCTGCCCGACCGCCCGGGGTCGCTGGCGCAGCTCCTGTCGCTGGTGGCGGACGCCGGCGCCAACCTGCTCGACGTCCAGCACATCCGCGAGGGGATCGACCTGCACGTGCGCGAGAGCGCCGTGCAGCTCGTGCTCGAGACGCGCGGTCACGACCACGCGCTGGAGGTCACCGATGCGATCCGCCTCGCCGGCTATCCCGAGCCCGAGGTGCTTCGTTAGAGGGCGGCGGCCGCGCGGTACTCGCGGGCCTGCTCGACGAGCGCGCCGATCACGCGGCTGTTCTCGTCGGCCTCGGGGTGCCACTGGACGCCGAGCACGAACTGACACGCCGGCGCCTCGATCGTCTCGGGGAGGTCGTCGAGCGTCGAGTAGCCAGTGATGAGGAGTCCGTCGCCGATGTGGTCGACGGCCTGGTGGTGGTGCGACTTGGTCCCGTGGGTGGTCTCGCCCGCCGCGCGGACGGCCAGAGAACCGGGGTCGAGACGGACGTCGTGGTCTGAGTTCTCGAAGCTGCCGGGGTTGCGGCGGTGGTCCTCGTGGCCGACGAGATCGGGGATGTGCTGGCTGAGCGTCCCGCCCTGCGCGACGTTGAGCACCTGCATCCCGCGGCAGATGCCGAGCAGCGGCAGGTCGCGCTCGATCGCCCGACGCGCCAGGGCGATCTCCGTCCGGTCGCGCTCGGGCACGGTGTGGCGGGTCGTGGGATGGGGCTCGGCGCCGTAGGCGGCCGGGTCGACGTCGGCGCCGCCGGCGAGGATCAGGCCGTCGAGGTGGTCGAGCACCTCGTCGGGGTTGTTCGTCACGTACTCGTCGGGCGGGATCATCAGCGCGACCCCGCCGGCGCGCTGGATCTCGGTGATGTACTCGTAGGGGAGCAGCACCGCCCGCCGGTCCCACACCCCCCACCGGGCCGGTTCCAGCGCCGCACAGATTCCGATCACAGGACGGGTATCGCTCACCTTGAGTTCAGATCTAAGCATCCCGGAGTACCGCCCGCTGCACTTTCCCGCTCGCGGTCTTCGGCAGCTCTGGCGCGAAGTCGACGATCCGGGGGTACTTGTAGGGGGCGGTCTCCCGTTCTGACGTGGTCCTGAAGTTGGGTGGCAAGATCGTCGCTGGGGGCGAACCCGTCTCTGAGCACGACGACCGCCCGGACGACCTGGCCCCGCTCGTCGTCGGGCGCGCTGACGACCGCCGCTTCGGCGACCGCCTCGTGGGCGACCAGCGCGGACTCGACCTCGAACGGCCCGATCCGGTAGCCCGCGGAGATGATGACGTCGTCGGAGCGACCGATGAAGTACAGGTAGCCGTCCTCGTCCTGGTGGACGCGGTCACCGGTGTGCCAGGGGAACGCGTGGGGGGCGGGCGCTTGGTCTTCCAGGTAGCTGACGAAGAAGGTGGGGTCGGTTTGTGGGTCGGCGAGGATCAGTTCCTCGTCGCTGACGGTGAGGTTTATGCCCGGAAGCGGGCGGCCCATGCTGCCCGGACGGACCGGCTCGCCGATCGGCATCCCGGTCAGCTGTCCGGTCTCGGTCTGGCCGTAGCCGTCGCGGATCTCGAGGCCGGTGACGTCCCTGAAGGCGTTCAGGACCTCGGGGTTGAGGGCCTCGCCGGCGGCGACCATGGTTCTCAGAGTGGGGAGGGGACTGAGCGTGGCGCGCTTGGCGATCACGCGATACTCGGTCGGGGCCATGCACAGGACGCTGACGCTCTCTTGCTTGATGATCGCGAGGCGCTCCTGCGGATCGAAGCGGGCGTCGTGCAGGAGGGCGGCGGCTTGGTTGATCCACGGCGCGATGAACACGTTGCGGGCGGACTTCGACCAGCCGCTGGCGGCGGTGCACCACACGAGATCGCGTGGTCTGGCGTCGAGCCAATGGGTGGCCTGGAGCGTCTGGCCCGGGAGGTAGCGTTGGCCATGGACGATGCCTTTCGGTTCACCGGTGGTGCCGCTGGTGAAGGTGATGAGGGCGGGGTCTTGTGGTTGCAAGTCGGCCGGTGGCGCGGGTTCCCCTTTGAACAACTCGTCGTTCGGAACTCCCAAAATCGGGCAACGAGGATGAGCCGTGTCGAGCTCGGGCAAGTTGCGTTCGTCAGCGATGATTAGCGCCGGGTCGGCCGCTTCGAGGCGCAGTCGCAGGTCCTTGGCTCGCAGCTGTTCGTTGCACGGAAGCGCCACCGCTCCGATGCGGAAGCACGCGATCATCGTCAGCACCCACTCGGGCCGGTTGCCGATGAGGGTCATGACGGTCTGGCCGCGGATTAGGCCGTGAGCGGCCAGCGTCCCCGCGAGCCTCGCCGACTTGTCCGAGACCTCTCCGAACGTCCACTCCTTGCGAGCGCCGTCGCGGGTCAGCTCGACGAGCGCGAGGCGGTCGGGCGGCGCGGCGTCGACTATGTCGCGCGCGAAGTTCACGGCGCCGTAGTGTCGCAGCGAGTTACGCCGGCGATTGGCTGGCCGCGCCCGTGATCACGGTCGCGGGCTGGGCCGGCGGGCGCTCGGCGAGGCGGGCGGGCTGGAGGCCGCGCCGGCGCGGGCGCCACACGCGCACGTACTGGGCGGCAAAGTAGGACCCGACCACGATCCCTACGGCCACGAACTGGGCGATCCACGTCTGGACGTTCGGGAAGATCGAGAACCACGTCCCGGCCCAGCCGGGGAGGTGCATCCACGCGATGTTGGTCGTGCCGATCCAGCCGGCCAGCTGCATCTCGTTGATCTCCTCGCCGACCATCACCCACAGGACCGCGACGAGCAGCACGCCGGTGATGATCAGCAGCCGCTTGTACGGCAGGTGCTCGTGCAGGACGAACGTGACCACGCCTACGGCGGCGGTGAACAGGAGGCCGAGGACGACGCCCTCGAGCACGACGCCCGAGCCGAACGTGACTCGCAGCCCCTGGAGGAAGATGACGATCTCGAAGCCCTCGCGGTACACGGAGGTAAAGCCGAGGAGTCCGAGGCCGAGCAGCATCGCGCGCCGTCCGTCATCGCCTCCGAGCAGGCGCCGCCGGCGCTTGTGGTGATGCGAGATCCAGCCCGTCCAGTACATCCGGTGGAAGAACCAGTTCATGACGATCAGCAGGACGATGATCGCCGGGATCCCGGTGGCGGCCTGCACGGCGAGGCCGCCGTTGCCGAACATGCCGATCACCCACACCGCCGCGAACCAGGTCGCCACCGAGCCGGCGAGCGCGAACACGCCACCGATCGCCACCGGCTTGCGATAACCCCGGTTGCCGCCGAGGAAGCTCGCGGTGATCGCCGCGAGCACGAGGATCGTCTCGAGCCCCTCGCGGAACACGAGGATGCCGCTGTCGATCACCGCGCTCGTGCGGCTCATGTGGGTCGCGGGGTCGCTCGGGTCGGGGGTCCCGCCGCGCGCGTGCCACGACAGGATCACCGCCGCCACGGCGACGGCGAGCACGACTGCGACCCACAGGTACAGGCTCAGCGAGCTCTGCTTGGAGGACTTCCGCTGGACCGCCGAATCAGGCACGGTGGCGCACCATACCAGGTCTTAGGCACCCCTAATTAGGTTCTCCTAACCGCGTGTAACCGGGCGCACAGGTACGCTCGGCCGCCGGATGAGCTTCTGGAACGGCGTCCTCTGGCTCCACCTGCTCGCGATGGCGTTCTTTATCGGGGGCCAGCTGATGCTGGCGGCGGTCGTCGTACCCGTGTTGCGGGGTCGCGAGGAGTTTCGTGAGCCGCTGCGGGCGGCGGCGGGTCGGTTCGGGATCGGGACGCTGATCGCGGTCGGCGTGCTCGTGATCACCGGCGCCGCGATGGCGTCCCACAACCACGTGTGGGGCGACTCGACGCTGCACGTGAAGCTCGGCCTGGTCGTGCTCGTCGGGATCCTGATCGGGGCGCACATGCGAAGGCCAGCCGGACGACGCGGAGACGGCCCGTCCGGCGAGGCCGGAAGCCGAGCGGGCCAGTCTCCGCGGGCACGCGCTCGACGCGGCGATCTTCCTGGTGTCGGTGGCGATCGTGTGGCTGGGGATCGTGGTGGCGGGATGAGCGCTCGGGCCGGCGCGACCGCCTTGGTAGGCTGAACCCCGATGGGTCTAATGAGCGGAAGCGGTCCGTTCGGCAAGGCGCCGGCGGGCGTGTTCAACTTCGAGACACCGGCGCCGGGGCGGGCCGTGTATCTCGAGCCCACGCCGAAGCGGATCCGGGTCGTGGTCGGCAGCGAGACGGTCGCCGACAGCCGACGCGCGATGCTGCTCCACGAGTCGGGCCACCAGCCGATCTACTACTTCCCGCCCGAGGACGTGCGTTCGGACCTGTTGGAGCCGAGCGACCGGCACACGCACTGCCCGAAGAAGGGCGAGGCCTCGTATTACACGATCCGGGTGGGGGCGAATGTGGTCGAGGCGGGCGCCTGGTACTACCCCGACCCGATCCCCGAGGCGCCACCGTTGCTCGGCGGCTTGATCGCGTTCTATTGGAATCGGATGGACCACTGGCTCGAGGAGGACGAGGAGGTGTTCGGGCATCCACGCGATCCGTACCACCGGATCGACGTCCGGCGGACCGACCGCCACGTGCGGATCTCCCTGGACGGTGAGCTGCTCGCCGAGAGCGATCGGGCGATGGCGTTGTTCGAGTCGAACCTCCCGACACGGTGGTACCTGCCGGCGGACGATGCGGTCGCCTCGCTCGAGCCCAGCGACACGACGACGATGTGCCCGTACAAGGGCATCGCGGGCTATTACTCCGTCGCCGTGGACGGCGGCAAGGACCTGATCTGGGTCTACGAGGACCCACTCCCGGAGGCCCTGCAGATCAAGGGCCTGCTCTGCTTCTTCGGCGAGCGGGTCGACATCGAGCTCGACGGCGAGCTGCAGGAGCGGCCCGAGTCGCCGTGGAGCCACGGCGTGGGGTCGAAGGCGCTGAATGCGGCGCCGATTGTGACGCGCGGCTAACCGCGTCGTCCCTGCAGGATCTTGTGCAGGCGGGCCGCCTCGCGACCAGGCTTCTCGAGCAGCCGATCCCACGTGAGGCGGACCGTGCCGATCCCGCGCACAAGTGCATTGGCGTCGCGCTCCCGGTCGCCCTCGAATGACTCGTGACTCGAGTGGAAGTTCCACCCGTCGAGCTCGACGATCAGGCGTTCGGCCTCGAAGTAGGCGTCGGCCTCGTGGCCGGCGACGATTGTGTTGACCTTGGGGCGCGGGAGGCCGTGGCGCTCGCAAAAGGCGAGGAACGCGTCCTCGAACTGTGATCTCGTCGGACCTTCGGTGGTTTCCACGAACGGCTGAAGACGCCGGTTCGGATGGCGCGCGAGGAACTCGGCCAGCTGGGAGCGCGTCAGGTAGGGCGAGAGCAGGGCGTCGTTGACGGTTCGCGCCAGGGCGGCGTCGGAGAGGTGCGGAGCGCGGTCGTGGAGGGTGCGGGCGGGCGTGGTGGCGCGGATCCCGTAATGGGTGGTCACGTCGCGCCGGTGCAGGGTGCGCGAAAGGTGGACCGTGATCCCTTTTGGCCGGCGGTCTCTGGTGACCGTTACATCGAAGGAGGCGGGCCAGCGCTTCCAGAGTCCCCACAGCGCCATGGCCGAGCCGTGGCTGAGGGCTGCGCCAGGGCCACAGGCGAGGACGGCGGCGGCGGCCTTCTCGTGCGGAGTCACGGGAGAACGGCCTACGGCGTAGACGCCGGGGTGGACCTTGTAGAGGTGGCCGATGAGAATCCGGTGGTGGATCCAATTGTCGGTGGCGCCCACCGCCAGCAACTGCTGGCGAGTGACGTTGCCGTGCTGGCGCCTGGCGAGCTTCGCCACCACGGCAGTGAGGCCTTTGGATATCTCTTTGCCCATACCAGAGAAATCTCCAAACGGCCTGGCCATCGCCCCCCACGGCCGGGTTTTGGCACACTCTCCGCACACCATGGCCCTGGCGACCAGCGACAAGACCGACGAACAACGGGCGATCTGCGAGATGGTCCGCCAGTTCGCGGACGAGCAGATCCTCCCCAACGCCGAGCACTACGACCACGAGGACTCGTTCCCGGAGCCGATCGTGGACCAGATGAAGGAGCTCGGGCTGTTCGGGGTCACGATCCCCGAGGAGTACGGCGGGATGGGGCTCGACCTGACGACCTACGCGATGATCGTGGAGGAGCTCAGCCGCGGCTGGATCAGCATCTCCGGGATCGTCAACACCCACTTCATCGGGTCCTACCTGCTAATGAAGTTCGGGACCGAGGGGCAGAAGCAGAAGTACCTGCCGAGGATGGCCACGGGCGAGATCCGAGCCGCCTTCTCCCTCTCAGAGCCTGAGCTGGGCTCGGACGTGGCGGCCATCAAGACGTCGGCGAAGCGACTCCCCGGCGAGGACGCATATGAGATCAACGGCACGAAGATGTGGGTCACCAACGGCCTGCTCTCGAGCATCGTCTTCGTGCTCGTGCGGACCGACCCGAGCGCGGAGCCCAAGCACCGCGGACTCACGTGCTTCATCGCCGAGAAGGAGCCGGGCGTCAGCGAGAACACCGGCGACTACAAGGGCTTCAACGTTCCGCCGAAGATCAAGAAGATGGGCTACAAGGGCGTCGAATCCACGGAGCTCGTGTTCGACGGCTACAAGTGCCCGGCCGAGAACATCCTCGGCGGCGAGAACGCCGGCCTGAACAAAGGCTTCCCGCAGATGATGGACGCGCTCGAGGTCGGACGGGTCAACGTCGCCGCCCGTGGCGTCGGCATCGCGCAAAGGGCACTCGAGCTGGCGCTCCGCTACAGCCAGGAGCGAAAGACGTTTGGAAAGCCGATCGCCCAGCACCAGGCGATCCAGTTCAAGCTCGCGGACATGGCCACGCAGGTCGACGCCGCCAGGCTGATGACGATGAGGGCGGCGCGGCTCAAGGACGCCGGCGAGCGCTCCGACCTCGAGGCCGGGATGGCGAAGCTGTTCGCGTCCGAGGCCGGCCGGTTCTGCGTCGAGGAGTCGCTGCGGATCCACGGCGGCTACGGCTACTCGAAGGAGTACGAGATCGAACGCCTCTACCGCGACGCGCCGCTGCTGCTGATCGGCGAGGGCACCAGCGAGATCCAGCGGATGGTCATCGGACGGAAGCTGCTCGAGCGGCACAAGATCTAGACTCGGACCCCTGTCCTCACCGTCAGACACCAAGTCCCTGATCGAGACCGCGGTCAACCGGTTCCTCGCCGAGGTGCCGGCGCTCCAGCAGCTGAAGCTCGTCGTCGGACTCGAGCTTCGGGGCCGTGGCGACGTGCAGATGTACCGCGTCGAGCTGCCCGGCCCGAAGGTGACGAAGGACATCGCCGCAGACGCAAAGGTCCACCTGGTGATCTCGCGCTCGCACTTCAACGACCTCGCCACCAAGGGCCACATCCGCGACTGGCGCGAGGCGTTCGTGCATGGCGACGCCAAGGCGACCGGCATCGATCAGGTCATGAAGCTGATCGTCAACGTCGTCGAGCGCCAGGAGGAGCGCTCGCGCACGCGGAAAGCGGGCGGCATCCGGCGCTAGGAGCCGGGGAGCTCGCGCGAGGCGACGAGCTCTTCGGCCTCGGTCAGCTGCTGCTCGACCAGAGCGAGGCCCGAGTCCCAGAAGCCGGGATCGGCGAGGTCGATCCCGATGATCGCGCCGAGCCGCTCCGGATCGCGGGATCCGCCGGCGGCGAGCAGCTCCAGGTAGCGGGGGACGAACGAGTCGCCCTCCTCCAGGTAGCGGCTGTACGCCGACAGGGCCAGGAGCTGACCGTACGCATAGGCGTAGACGTAGCCCGGCGAATTGATGAAGTGGGGCACGTAGGACCACCACATCCGGTAGCCGTCGGTCATCTCGACCGAGTCGCCGAACAGTTCCGTCTGGGTCTCCGTCCACAAGCCGCAGACGCGGTCGACCGACAGCTCGCCCTCGGCGCGCCGGCGCGTGTGGACGAGGTGCTCGAAGCGGTTCATCGCCATCTGGCGGAAGACGGTGGCGATGGCGCCGTCGATCCGCTCTGAGAGCAGCGCCAGCTTCGCGTCGTCGTCGTCGGCCTCGGCGAGCATCCGACCGAACACGAGCGCCTCGCCGAACACCGACGCTGTCTCGGCGAGCGTCAGCGGGGTCGACTGGTGGAAGACCCCCTGGGGCTGGGCGAGCGCCGCGTGGAGACCGTGGCCCAACTCGTGGGCCATCGTGAGCACGTCACGCCGGCGCGCGGTGAAGTTGAGCAGCACGTAGGGGTGCACCGTAGGCACCGTGTAGGCGCAGAACGCGCCACCGCGCTTGTGCGGCCGGACCGGAGCGTCGACCCAGTGCTCATCGAAGAAGCGCTGCGCCAGGCGTCCCGCCTCGGGGGAGAAGGAGTCGTAGGTGTCGATCACCATTTCGCGCGCCGCCCCGAACGAGAACGTGATGTCCTCGCTCAGCACCGGCGCCGAGCGGTCGTAGTCGCACAGCCGGTCGACGCCGAGGAGCTTGGCCTTGACCACGTACCACCGTTGCGGGATGTCGTAGCGCCGGCGAACCGCCTCGATCAGCGCCATCACGGACTCGTCGGAGGCCTCGTTTGACAAGTTGCGGCCGGCGAGCCAGTGCGGGTAGGAGCGCAGCCGGTCCTCGACGGCCTTGTCGTGGACGAGCGTGTTGTAGATGAACGTGCGCGTCCGGAGCCCTGGCTCGAGCGCCTCCGACACGGCGGCGGCGGCGGTCCGACGGGTCTCGCGGTCGGCGTCGAGCAGACGGCTGAGGGCGACGTCGAGCGTGGCCTCGCCGCCGTCGAGCTTGATGCGCAACGCCGAGACCAGCTCTCCGAACAGACGTCCCCAGGCGCTCTGGCTCGAGATCGACTTCTCCGCGAGGATCTTCTCCTCGGGCTCGGTCAGCAAGTGGGGGCGGTAACGACGGGCAGCGCGCAGGTAGTGGCGGCAGAAATCGAGGCCGTCGGCAGCCAGCAGCGTGTCGGCGCGCTCGTCGTCGAGCGCCGCCCACTCGAGCTCGAAGAACAGGAGCTTGGTCTCGATTTCGGTCGCCCGCTCCTGCATCGCCTGGAGGAGCGCGCCCCGCTCGGGATCAGCGGTGTCGGTGGCGAACTGGAGCGAGGCGTAGGAGGCGGCGCGCCCGACGAGCTCGTTGATCGTCTCGAGCGCGCGCATCGCGGTCTCGAGCTCGGACGCGTCGAGCTCGGCGACCTTGCCGGCGTAGCGTTCCGCCGCGGCGTCCGCGCGCTGGCCGGCCTCCTCGAGCAGCCGCTCGACGCCGGCGCTCCCCTCGCCTTCAACCAGCGGCTCCAGATCCCACGCCGCGTCAAGCAGCTCGGGATCGGAGAGATGGTCTTCGGCCGTGGCGGACATGGGTCTCGGGAGGTTAGCTACCAACATTTACGTTTACTTGAAAATTAGTTCCTAGAAAGTTGTTCTAGAAAGAGATTCTAGAATGATATTCTGGCGCAGATGGCGGAATCGAAAGCCGCTGCCCCGACGCCCGATCGCCCGTCGCGCAGGGCCGCGATCCTCGACGCGGCGCTGATCGAGTTCAACGCCAAGGGGCTCGCCGGGGCGTCGATCGCGGATATCCGTCATCGTTCCGGCGCCAGCGTCGGCTCGATCTACCACCACTTCGGCGACAAGGAAGGCATCGCCGGCGCCCTCTATCTCGAGGGGCTGCTCGACTACCAACGCGGGTTCATCGCCGAACTGGGCGCCGCCCGCGATGCCCGGGACGGCGTCCAGCGCGTCGTCCATCACCACGTGCGATGGATCTCGCGACATTCCGAGCTCGCCCGGTTCATGCTCCTCGGCGGCGACGCCGGCGTGGCGCTCTCGACCGAGCGCCTGCTCCGCGAGCTCAACCGACGGTTCTTCGGCGCGGTCCAGCGGTGGGTGGCGCCGCTCGTGGAGAAGGGCGAGCTCCGCGAGCTCTCGCCGGAGGTGCTCACGGCTCTGTGGATCGGCCCGAGCCAGGAGCTCGCGCGCCACTGGCTCGCGGGCCGGACGCGCGTCAACCCAGCCGACGCGGCCCCGGTGCTGGCCGAGGCCGCGTGGCGATCGATGACACCAGGAGATGACCCGAAATGACCCTCACCTACGACGAAGTCGTCGAAGCCTCTCGCGCCGACCGCGAGCGCCAGCTCGTCGCGGTGACGCGCGAGGGCGCGCACGCGATCGTCACGCTCGACGACCCCGACCGGCTGAACCCGCTGAGCGCCGAGCTGACGATCCAGCTGCACGACGAGCTGGCGGCGCTGGCCGCCGACCCGGCGATCCGCGCGATCGTGCTCACCGGGCGCGACCCCGCCTTCAGCGCCGGGGGCGATTTGCGGCTGATGGTCGACGTCGGCCAGCGCCAGCTGCGCGAGGCGCCGGGAGGCGCCACCGAGATCTGGCGCTGGATCCGCGGGCAGTTCGGCGGGATCGCGCGGCTGATCACGCGCACCGACAAGGCGTTCATCGCCGCCGTTAACGGCGCCGCCGCCGGCGTCGGGCTGGCGTTCGCGCTCGCGTGCGACATCGTGCTGCTCTCCGAACGGGCGAGGATCGTGCCGGCGTTCGGGCGGATCGGGCTGCTCCCCGAGGTCGGCAACAGCTGGCTGCTGACCCGTCGCCTCGGGTACCAGCGGGCGTTCGGCCTGTTCGCCTCAGGTCGGCATCTGTCCGGGGCCGAGGCGTTCGAGCTCGGGCTCGGCAACGAGGTCGTCGCGCACGAGCAGCTGCTCGCCAGCGCCGGCGCGTGGTGCGAGCGGATCGAGACGCTGCCCGAGCACGTGCTGGCCATGAGCAAGCCGCTGCTCCGCCAGTGCGCGGACCTCACCTGGGAGCAGGCGATCGCGATGGAAGAGTTCGCCGAGCCGATCTGCTTCACGACGCAGGCGCACCGGGATCGCGTGGCGGAACTCCTCGGTCGCGAAGCGTAGGCTTCCGCGATCAATTCGCCCCCGCTGCAAACGCCCCGGTCGATTCTCCAGATCATCACGGACGCCCTCGGGCTGTACCGGCGACATCCGCTGCTGTTCGCGGTGCTGGCGGTCGGGGTCGTCGCGCCGTACGAGCTGATCGTGCTGGCGTTGACCGGCGCCACGCCGTTCGGTCAGGGGAGCGAGAGCGTGTCCGCGTTCCTGATCCTGGCGCTCGTCGACTCCGCGATTGTCGGCCCGTTGATCTCGGCGCTGTACGTCCACGCGGTGCGGCGGATCGGCGCCGGCGAGCGGCCGACGGTGGGCCAGATCGCGCTCCAGGGCGTGCGCGTACTCCCGACGGTGGCCGCCGCCGAGATCATCGCGTCGCTGGGAATCGCCGCGGGATTCATCGCGCTGGTCATCCCCGGCGTCTTCCTGCTGGTGCGCTGGGCGGTCGTGGCGCAGGTGGCCGCGATCGACAACGACAACTGGGTCGAGGCGCTGAAGCGGAGCTGGAAGCTGACGAGCGGCAACGCCCTGCACGTCTTCGGCCTGCTGCTTCTGACCGGGCTCTTCGTGGCCATCTTGCGTGGCGTTGGACTGTCGGCCACGGGTAAGCACATCGAGGTGCTCACCGTGATCGTCGGGATCGTGATCGACACCATCGCGCGGTCGTTCGTGGGGCTCAGCACCGCCGTGCTGTTCTTCGACCTCGTCGCTCGCGCGGGCTCGCGCGCGTGATTGGCGATGGCGCGCGACGGTCGGTGCGGCTGCTGGCGGCCGGCGGGACGATCGCGATGCGCGGCGAGCGCGCGGTGCCCGCGCTCGATGCCTCGCACCTGATCGAGCAGCTCCCGCCGCGCGTGGCGGCGTCCGGCATACACGCCGAGAGCGTGCTCGCGCTGCCCAGCGCACAGGTGACGCCGGCGCAGGCCCTGGAGCTCGGACGGCGAGCCGCGGCGGTCGCCGGCACCGGCGAAGGGGTGGTGATCACGACCGGGACCGACACGATGGAGGAGCTCGCCGTCCTCTGCGCGCTCCTGTACGACGGCGAGACGCCGATCGTCCTCACCGGCGCGAACCGCCCCGACAGCGGGCCGGGGGCGGACGGGCCAGCGAACCTGATCGACGCGGTCACCGTCTCCTCCTCCTCGCAGGCGACCGGACTCGGCGCCGTGGTCGTCTTCGGCGGCGAGATCCACGGCGCGATGACCGTGCGCAAGGTCGACAGCACCGGCCCTGCCGCGTTCGGCTCGCCCGGGGCGGGCCCCCTCGGGCGGATCGTCGAAGGACGGGTGTGGCTGCACGCGAAGCCGATCCGGCCGCGACCGCTGTCCGTCGCCGGGCTCGATCACCGCGTCGAGATCGTGACCGCGGCGCTCGGTGACGACGGCGGGATGCTCCGCGCCGCCGCGCGCGACGCGGACGGACTCATCGTGGTCGCCCTCGGCGCGGGCCATCTCCCGACGAAGGTGATGCACGAGCTGAGGGCCGCGCTCGAGCGGCTCCCGGTCGTGATCACGTGCCGGCCCGACCGGTCCTCGATGCTGTTCGACACCTACGGGTTCGAGGGCTCGGAGGCGGACGTGCGCGACAGCGGCGCGGTGTGCGCGCCGTTCCTGTCCGCCCCCGCCGCGCGGATGGCGCTGATGTGTTGTCTGGGCGCGGGTCTCGATCACAACGCAATCACCGCCGCCCTCGCTCCCTACGACGCCCAGCCGGGCTAAGGACAACTCGCGGGGTTGAGCGGCCCCGTGAGCTCGAACACCGAGATCTTCTGGCCGCTCGCGTGCTTGGTGTAGATCAGCCGGGCGTTCGGGTCAGACGCGGTCCACCGGCCCTCGGGGGAGGGCAAGAGCACCTTCGGTTCCCAGAACTCCCGTCCCGGTGTCGTCACGAGGTACTGGAAGTGGCCGTCGTTGACCGCCGTGCGCCACTCGCGGCACGACGTGATCGGCGTGAACGAACCGTGGGGACCGTGGTGTGCGATGTAGAGGACGGTGTTGGACAGGTTCGTTCCGAATAGCGGATAGGAGAAGAAGCCGCCGTAAGTCCCGCCGACTCCAATCCGCGCGTCGTGCACCGTGCGAAACATCGCCCACACCCGGGCCATGTATGAGACGCCCTTTCTGAACTGATAGCGACCCCGGAGGTAGTGCCGCTGCCACGAGTAGCCGGCGGCGGCCCCGGCGCCCAGGAGCACGAGCACGCCGGCGACCACCAGCACGCGGGCCACCGGTCCGAGGCGCCGGGACCCGGCGGGCGCATCCGGCCGCACGGCCCGTTGCGCCCGACGGGGCCGGAGCACGAGCAGCACCAGCAGCGCCAGCGTGACCCCCCCGATCACGATCGCGGCCACCGAGTGGGCTCGCGGCCACAGGGATGGCTTCGCGACCGTCGCGGCCAGCGTGGCCACGAACGCCGCCGCCACGACGACCTGGCGCCACGGCGCCGCCAGCACCGGCGCCAGC
This sequence comes from uncultured Solirubrobacterales bacterium, assembly GCA_963810015.1. GTDB lineage: Bacteria > Actinomycetota > Thermoleophilia > Solirubrobacterales > Solirubrobacteraceae > Palsa-465. Next base: position 25,272 of record CAWEMC010000011.1, on the reverse strand, counting down.
GGGAGGATCGCCAGCGACACGGTCAGCCCTGGCGCGAGATAGCGCATGTTGAAGCCGAACCCGACGGGGTCGCCGGCGGGGCCCTGGGCACCCTCGGGCGTGAGCAGGTAGGCGACGATGCTCGCGAGCGCGACGAGGCCGAGCATCCGGCGCATCCGGTCCGAGCCCGGGCCGAGGCAGAGCAACGGGCCGACGATCGCGGCGCCGATGATCGCCCACCACCACGCGCCGAGCTCCGACGCGATCCCCGACACGAAGAAGTGGCTCCAGAAGCGCCCGTTGAACAGGTAATGGGCGACCGAATAGCCCGTGTGCTGCTGCAGCGCCGGCGCGGGCGTGGGCAGCAAGCCGAAGCTGACCCAGGGCAGCGGGTTGCCCACGGAGAACAGGTTCCGGACGTACCAGAACGCTCCGGCCAGGATCAGCGGCAGCAACCACAGGCCCGCGGTCCGCATCCGACGGCCCGGAGCAGCGACCGCGATCACGCCGACGGTGAGCGCGAGCACCGGCCCGAACAGCGTGAGCTTGACGGCGAGGGCCATGCCGGCGGCGATCGCCGCCAGCACGGTGGCGGCGGATCGCCCCTCGCCGCTGACGATCAACGCCACCGAGGCCATCAACAGGGCGACCCCGGCGACATCGTTGTCCGCGCTCCCGGCCTGCGAGAAGACGATCATCGGCGTCGCCAGCGCGAGCGTCGCTCCCAGCATCGTGGTTGGCCCGAGTCCTCGCGGCCGACCGATGCACCACGCCGCCAGCAGCGTCAGACCGAACCACAGGAAGTTCAGCGCCGGCGAGAGGGTGTCGCGCGTGAGCGCGAGGATCCCGAGCGAGTGCAGCAGCTCCGCGCTCGCCGGATAGAACTGCAGCATGTACTGGATGTCGTACTGCAGCGTCGTGACCCGACCCGTCTGGGCGAACGTCGCGGCCCAGGGCAGGTGGTAGTAGACGGAGTCGAAGGTGTGAATCCCGACGTCGTAGCTCTGGAGCATCGGCGAGGCCCACACAGCGGTGACGGTCGCCGCGGCGAGCAGGCTCAGGGCCGTGATCGTGGGTGCCGGTGCCCTGACGGTGTCCACCCAACCGTGTCGCGACGCCGCGGGACGGGGCACGCTTCGCCTGATACCGGCGGCCCAGCCGACCGCGGCGGCGATCAACAGCACGGCGACAACGATCGGAAGGAGCCTGAACAGGCCTACCGCTCCGAGGAGCTGCAACATCGTGATGAGCGTGGCCAGGGCCATGACGAGCTCGGTGAGCCTGGCGAGCGCGCCCGTCCAATCCGGGAAATAGAGCCGGCGCAGCGTGATCGCGACCAGGCCGAGCGAGCCCAGGATCACCGCCATCGAGACGATGCCGAGCAGGTACCGGGCGATCGTGGTGTTCATGCTTGCCACCAGAGCAGGCGGTCGGGGTCGAGGACGAGGATCGGTCCGGACGGGGGCCGATCCCGGTAGGGCTCGTAGCGCTCGCGGAGCGCGGCGAGGGAGGACGGCGCGTCGCCGGCGTCGAGTACCCGCACCTCGCCGATCGCCTGCACCCACGCCAGCGACGACCAGTCGTCGTCGTAGTGGTCGATGGTGAGAGCGGCTCGAGGCCGGGCGCGCAGCCAACGGACGCGCGCCAGCCGTTCGGGGGACACGCGCTTGGGCTTCTGGTCGACGGCCGTGACGAACGCGCGACCGTCGAGCGCAAACGTGATCGGGAGCACGCGCGGGGCGCCGTGGTCATCGATCAGACCGAGCCGGGCCACGCGCTCTCGCGCCACCAGCGCAAGGGCCCAGCGTGGGAGCTCGGCTACGCTTGCACTGCATCCCATGACCGTCGGAAGAGTAAGCGCCATAGGACTGCCGGCGTTGCTCGTGCTGGCGATCGCCGGTTGCGGGTCGGTCACAGGCGCCGCCCCTCCAAGCGTCGGTCAGCTACCCCTCGTGCCCGGGGCCAAGGTCGTGGAGCAGGCGACGCAGTGCGACAAGGGCGCGAACGCGTTCTGCGCCCTCGAGCTCGTCGTCGTCGACCAACGCTTCAAGACCTCGGAGGATCTCGTCAACGCCGAGCACGATGTCGTCCATAAGGCCGGATGGGGAGGCCTCGGCGCCGACACCGGCAACGAGCGCGCCGCCGAGTCTCCCGGACACAAGCTGCGCGTCACCTACGCCACCGCGAACGGCGATCTGACCGGCATCGACCTCGGCTGGATCCACCGGTCCCGGAGGATCGCGGTGGCGCTGTCGCGGACCTTGTTCGATCACACGCCGGCGATGAGCGTCGAGCTCGACCCCGGCTCATCCTGACGGCGGCCCGAGGCTCAGTCGCCGGTCGGGCCCGACCGCGATCGCTCGGCGGCCCGCGAGCAGATCGCGAAGATCGGCGCCCACCAGCTCCCGGCGCCAGCCGGTGAGCGTGCGCACATCCGGCTCCCGCTCGCCTCGCCGGGCGGCGCCGACGATCAGCTCCAGTTCGTTGCGAGAGGCGATCAGCTCGTAGGCGAGACCCGCCTCGAGCGCACGCGCGCGCAGCAGCGCTTCAGCCAAAGCGATCAGCGGCGCGTCGCCCGGGTCCGAGCGCCCGCGGGCCTGATCGCGCGGGATCACCGGCGCCTCTTCCCCCCTGGCGATCGCCTCGAGGATCTCGACGCCGCGCCGGCGGATTCCGGACGGGTGGATGCCGCGGGTCTGCTCGAGGCCGCGCAGGTTCACCGGCTGGCGCTTGGCGAGCTCGACGAGCGTCGGGTCCGCGAGCACCGAGCCGACGGGCCGGTCCTCACGCGAGGCGGTCCGCTCGCGCCAGGCAGCGAGCTCTCGCGCCACCGCCCGGGCGCGCGGGTCCAGCTGGCCGATCCGGGGCAGCCGCTCCCAGGCGGTCTCCGGGTCGCGCTCGTCGGTCGCGGACTCGAGCCGCAGGCACTCCTCGCGCGCCCATTCGAGCCTGCCCGTCTCGCGCAAGCGGCGCTGGAGCTCGTCCGTGAGCTCGAGCAGGTGCGCCACATCCTCGGCGGCGTAGCTGAGCTGCTCGGCGGTCAGCGGGCGTGCGTCCCAGCGCGTGTAGCTCGCGGTCTTGCCGACCCGGCGTCCGAGGATCGCGCCCAGCAGGTTTCCATAGCCGGCCTGCGCGCTGCCCCCGGCGAACCCGGCGGCGAGCTGGGTGTCGAAGATGTTGTGGATCTCGGTGTTCCACACCCGGCGCAGGATCGCCACGTCCTGCCGGCCGGCGTGCAGGACGATCTCGATCGCCGGATCGGGGAGCAGCTCGGCGAGCGGCGTCGGATCGACGGCGTCGAGGCTGTCGAGCAGGATGATCTGCGTTCCGCCGTAGGCGTCGGGATCGTCGACGGCGATCTGGACCAGGCACAGGAGCGCCCGATAGCGGCCCTCCGACATGAACTCGGTGTCGATCCCCAGCCGTCCACGCTCGCGCGCGACCGCCGCGACGCGGGCGACCTGCTGAGCACTCGCCAGCCCCCAGTCATCCATTTCCGGCACCCTATCGGTCAGCTCGCGAGAACGTAGGGGTCGGGCAATAACCTACCTGCATGGTAGGATTTGACCATGATCTTCTCGTCGAAGGCCGAGTATGGGGTGCGGTTGATGGTCGAGCTCGGGCGCCAGTCACCGTCGCAGCCCACCAGCTTGAAAGCGATCGCGGACGCCGAAGGGCTGCCGCTGGCATATCTCGAGCAGGTCGTCGCGCGGCTGCGCAAGGCCGGTCTCGTGATGAGCGCGCGCGGCGCCCACGGCGGCTACTGGCTGGCCCGTCCGGCCGAGGCGATTGCGATGGACGAGGTCGTGCAGGCGCTCGAGGGCACGATCGCGCCGATGGAGTGCTTCGTTCACGACCACACCGAGCGCGTGCTCTGCTCACATCAACCCGATGCCGGGCGGGGCTGCGCCACGAAGCTACTGTGGACGCGAGTCCAGGGCGGCATCATCCGCTCGCTGCAGACGACGACGCTGGCGGAGCTGGTCGAGTTCTCGCGCCGCAATGAGCGCGTGCCGACGGCCGCGGCCTGACAACGACACGACGAAAGCTGGTTATGGCAGACCTAGAGATTCGAAACCTTCACGTCCGAGCAGGTGAGAAGCAGATCCTGCGCGGCCTCGACCTGGTCGTCGACAAGGGCGAGATCCACGCGCTGATGGGGCCCAACGGCTCCGGCAAGTCGACGCTCGCCAACGCCGTCATGGGCCACCCCAACCTCGAGGTCACCGAGGGCGAGATCCTGTTCAAGGGCGAGGACATCACCGACGCGTCGCCCGACGAGCGAGCCCGGATGGGGCTGTTCATGGCGTTCCAGTACCCGGTCTCGGTACCGGGCGTGACGGTGACCAAGTACCTGCGGACCGTCATGAACGCCCACCGCGACGCGCACGGCGAGGAGCCGGTCGCGCTGAAGGATTTCCGGCAGTCGGTCGAGGCGGCGATGAAGCTGACGAACGTGCCCAGGGATTTCTCTACGCGGTACCTGAACGAGGGGTTCTCCGGCGGGGAGAAGAAGCGGATGGAGATCCTCCAGCTCGCGCTCCAGCGGCCCGAGATGGCGATCCTCGACGAGACGGACTCGGGGCTCGACATCGACGCGCTCCGCGTGGTTGCGAACGGCGTGAACGCCGTCGCCGGCCCGGACATGGGCGTGCTGATCATCACCCACTATCAGCGGATCCTCCACCTCGTGCAGCCCAGCCACGTGCACGTCATGTACCAGGGACGGATCGTCAAGGAGGGCGGCCCCGAGCTGGTCGACGAGCTCGAAGCCAAGGGCTACGGATGGATTACGGAGGGCCTCGAGCAGGCCGCATGATGAGCACGGTCGAGGCTCTGCGCGACGTCGCAGCCGAGTTCCCGGTGCTGCGCCGGGAGATCGGCGGCTATCCGATCACCTACCTGGACTCGAGCGCAACATCGCAGACGCCGCAGCCGGTGATCGACGCGATGACCCGGTACTACACCGAGTCTCGCGCCTCGATCCACCGCGGCGTCTACCCGCTCGCGGTCGAGGCGACCGACCTCTACGAGGCCGCCCGCCGGCGAATCGCCGACTGGCTGGGATCGACTCCCCCGGAGACGATCTTCACGGCGAACGCGACAGCCGCGATCAACCTCGTCGCGTACACGTGGGGCCGGCAAAACGTCAACAGCGGCGATCTCGTCGTGTTGACCGAGATGGAGCACCACTCGAACATCGTCCCGTGGCAGCTGCTGTGCCAGGACCGGGACGCGGAGCTGGCCTACGTCCCCGTGCTCGACGACGGGCAGCTCGACCTCGATGCGCTCGACGAACTGCTCGCGCGGGGGCCGAGGCTCGTCGGCGTCGTCCACGTCTCGAACGTGGTCGGGACGATCAACCCCGTCTCGGAGATCGTGCGCCGCTCCCACGAGGCGGGCGCGGTCGTGCTGATCGACGGGAGCCAGGCGGTTCCGCAGGTGCCGGTCGATCTGCGCGCGATCGATGCCGACTTCTATGCGTGGACGGGCCACAAGGCGTACGGCCCCACGGGGATCGGCGTCCTGCACGGGCGCCGGGCCCTGCTCGAGGAGATGCCCCCGTTCATCGGTGGCGGGCACATGATTCGGACGGTCGCCGCGAACGAGTCGACCTGGACCGACCTGCCGTGGAAGTTCGAGGCCGGGACCTCGCAGATCGCCGAGGCGATCGGGCTCGGCGCGGCGGTCGACTGGATCCGGGCGCTCGGAATCGAGGAGATCCGCGCGCACGAAGAGGCGCTCGTCGCCGAGTCGCTCGGGCGTCTGCGCGAGGAGGTGCCCGGGCTCACGCTCCACGGTCCGCCGGCGGCGAGCGACCGCGGCGCGCTCGTCTCGTTCGCGCTCGCCGGCGCTCATCCGCACGACATCGGCGAGATCCTCGGGCGCCAGGGCGTGTGCGTGCGCGCGGGTCATCATTGCGCGCAGCCGCTGATGCGACGGCTCGGGGTCACCGCGACGACCCGCGCCTCGTTCGCCGTGCACAACAACAGCGGTGATATCGAGCGGCTGGTCGAGGGCCTGCACAACGTTCGCGAAGTGCTACAGCTGTAAGCCCAAATGGACGACCTGTACCGCGAGAACATCCTCGAGCACTACAAGCGACCCCACAACTGGCGGGAGCTCGACAGCTTCGACCTCGAGGCCCACGACCTGAATCCGCTCTGCGGCGACGAGCTGACGGTCCAGCTCAAGGTCGACGACGAGGGGCGGATCGAGGAGATCGGGTTCTCCGGCCACGGGTGCGCGATCTCGCAGGCCGCGGCGTCGATGACCTCCGACGAGATCAAGGGGATGAAGGTCGACGATCTACTCCGGCTCGACCGCTCATTCGTGCTCGACCTGCTCGGGATCGACATCTCCGCCACCCGGATCAAGTGCGCGCTGTTGTCGCTGAAGGTGCTCAAGAGCGCGAGTCTCGGGGCTGCCGTCGACTGGGAGCCGGAGACGCCCGAGAGCGACCGGGCCGCGTAGGTCCACCAAATCCGATCACTGCGCTAGGATTTATGGCGTGCCCGAAGTCATCGAAGTGTGTCCTGTAGAAGACCTCCAGCCCGGCGAGGTGCGCCTGGTCGAATGGGAGGATCTCGAGATCGGCGTGTTCAACTGCGCCGGTACCGTGTACGCGATCGAGGACCGCTGCTCGCACGACGACGGACCGCTCGTCGAGGGCACGCTCGACCAGGACCGGTGCACGATCGAGTGCCCTCGGCACGGCTCGCTGTTCGATCTGCCGACCGGCAAGCCGTTGACGTTGCCCGCCTATATTCCGGTTGACACCTACCCGGTGATCATCGAGGACGAAAAGATCAAGCTGGAGGTCGATTAATGGCCACTCCCGACATCGTGACTCCCAAGACCCAGGAGCCGTCCGAGAACGAGCAGCTCAGGGGCATCAACGCCGACTACGAGGAGCGCTACGGCTTCCATGACGCCGAGAACTACCTGTACAAGGCGCCCAAGGGGCTGAACCGGGAGATCGTCGAGAAGATCTCGGAGTTCAAGTCCGAGCCGCAGTGGATGCGGGAGTTCCGGCTGAAGGCGCTTGACCACTTCCTCGCGCGGCCGCAGCCGACGTGGGGCTCGCCGCTGCTGGCGGAGGTCGACTACGACGACATCCATTACTTCGTGCGGGCATCCGAGCGCGCCGAGCGCTCATGGGACGACGTGCCGGACGACGTCAAGAAGACATTCGACCGGCTCGGGATTCCCGAGGCCGAGAGGAAGTTCCTATCGGGAGTCGGAGCGCAGTACGAATCTGAGGTCGTGTACCACCAGGTGCGCGAGGATCTCGAGAAGCAGGGCGTGATCTTCAAGGACATGGATACCGGGCTGCGCGAGCACGAGGAGCTCGTGCGCGAGTACTTCGCCACCGTGATCCCGCCCAACGACAACAAGCTCGCCGCTCTGAATTCCTCGGTGTGGTCGGGAGGCTCGTTCGTATACGTGCCGCCCGGGGTGCACGTCGAGATGCCGCTACAGGCTTACTTCCGGATCAACACCGAGTCGATGGGCCAATTCGAGCGGACGCTGATCATCGCCGACGAGGGCTCCTATGTGCACTACGTCGAGGGGTGCACCGCCCCCACCTACAGCTCGAGCAGCCTCCATTCCGCGGTCGTCGAGCTGATCGCCAAGCCCGGCGCCCGGATCCGCTACACGACGGTGCAGAACTGGTCGACCAACGTCTTCAATCTGGTCACCAAGCGCGCGATCGCCGAAGCGGACGCGACGGTCGAGTGGGTCGATTGCAACCTGGGCTCGCAGCTGACGATGAAGTACCCGAGCGTGTACCTGATGGGCGAACGCGCTCACGGCGAGGTCCTGTCGATCGCGTTTGCGGGCGCCGGCCAGCATCAGGACGCCGGTGCGAAGATCATCCACGCCGCTCCGAACACGACTTCGAACATCTTCGCCAAGTCGATCTCCAAGGACGGCGGGCGCGGGTCATACCGCGGCCTGCTCGAGATCGCCAAGGGAGCCCACGGTGCCCGGTCGAAGGTCGTCTGCGACGCACTGCTGCTCGACGACCACTCGCGCTCAGACACGTACCCGACGATCAGGATCAGCGAGGATGACGTCAACGTCGCCCACGAGGCGACCGTCTCGAAGGTCGGCGAGGACCAGCTCTTCTACCTGATGTCGCACGGGATCCCGGAGGACGAGGCCTCGAAGCTGATCGTCAACGGCTTCATCGAGCCGATCACGAAGGAGCTCCCGATGGAGTACGCCGTCGAGATGAACCGGCTGATCGAGCTCCAGATGGAGGGTTCGATTGGCTAGCTCGCCAGCCGTCGAGCTCCCCGAGTTCAAGGGGCGCCCCGGCTGGGAGTTCACCGACCTCTCGGACCTCGAGCTCGGCGCCTACACGCCGGCGCCGGTGCAGCGCGCGGGCGGGGTGGGCGAGCTCTGGAGCCTCGAGCAGCCAGCGCTGCCGTCGGGGGTCGAGGTGAGCGAATCCGAGGACGGCGCGGTGGTCACGGTGGCAAGTGGCGTCATCGTCGAGGCACCGATCCCACTGAGCGCGGTCCAGACTGACGGCGGCACGCTCGTCAACCAGCGCACGCGAATCGTCCTCGAGGAGGGCGCACAGGCCGAGGTCTGGGAGCAGCTTCTGTCGGCGTCCGAGGACCTCGACGGCATCTTCAACATCACCACCGAGCTCGTCGTCGGCGACGGCGCCCGCCTGCGCTACGTGTCCGGCCAGGGGCTGTCCGAGCGCAGCTGGGTGTTCGGCGCCCAGCGCGCAACCGTCGCTCGTGACGCGACACTCGACTGGGTCGCTCTCGGCTTCGGCTCGCGGTCCGGGCACGTGCTCATGGAGACACGGCTGGTGGGCGAAGGCGCCGAGGCGCGGGTCACGGGCGCCTACGCGACCCACGGCCGCCAGCACATCGACTTCGATACCACGCAGGAGCACGCGGCTCCGAACACGACGTCCGATCTGGCGTTCCGCGGCGTCCTCCAGGGCCGCTCGAGCGCGGTCTGGAAGGGCAACATCATCGTCGACCCGGGCGCCCAGAAGACCGACGCGTTCCAGGAGTCGCGCAACCTGCTGATCTCCAAGCGCGCGCACGCCGACGCCATCCCCGGACTCGAGATCCAGGCCAACGACGTCCGCTGCACCCACGCCGCCGCGGTCGCCCAGGTCGACCCCGAGCAGCTTTTCTACCTGCGCTCGCACGGCCTCAACGACGAGATCGCCAAGCGCCTCGTGATCGAGGGATTTCTCGCGGCGCTCGTCGAGCGCTTCGAGCAGGGCACCGTCCGCGAGGTACTGGGCGAGGCGCTCGAGCGGCGCCTGGCGCTGATCCTGGCCGACTGAGTCTCGATCGCCGGCGGTTGCTGGCGGGGGCCTCTCGACTCTCGGCCCGCCGGCGCTTTCAGTGCCGGCGGCCTTGCTTGGCGGCCGGCTTGGTAAACGGCCTCGGGAAGGGGGGGACGGTGAAGTGCCCTGGCGGGGCCGGGCGCGCCTCCGGACGCATAACACGACACCACCGGCAGAATCGGCGAGCCCTGTCGACTTGAGCACACTCCTCATGCACAGGTCGACAGGCCTCGCGGTCCGGGGCGACATTGTCGTGCTATGCAGCACGACCGGGTGCGATCGCGCCGGTGCTCCGCTTCCCCAGCGCCGTTTCCAGCCGTCGCCGCCCCAGGCTGCGGGACTGAAGCGGCCGCAGGGCCGATAGTCCACAGCTATCGAGCCGACCCGCGACAGGCGCCGCGTAGCGGAACCTAGTCGCTATCCGTCGAGACGATCAGGACGTTGCAGCGGGCGCGGTGCGAGACCTTGTTGGGGACGTTGCCGAGCACGAATCGTGAGGCGCTGTGCATCCCCTTGTTGCCGACCACGATCATGTCGGCCCCGACCTTGTCCGCCACCTCTAGCAGCGCGTCGGCCGGGTCCTTCTCGATCGCGTGCGTGGTGACCTCGATGTTCCTCATGCGCACGCCGGCCGCGGCCTCGCTGAGCGTGGCCTCGACGTGCGAATCGGGGAGCGGTTGCCAGACCTTCGCCGCCCCCTCCGGAGCGCCGGCGATCTTGGCGCCGCGCAGCGGCTCGAACGCGGACACGACGTGCAGCTCGGCACCGAGTGCGCCGGCCAGTCGGACGGCCTCCTCGACCGCGCGCTTGGCCGTCTCAGAGCCGTCTGTGCCCACTACGATCGCTTCGGCCATTCTCTGCTCTCCCTCGTTCTGGCCCGGTCGCGCGCACCCTACCGGAGTTTCCGGGCGGGCGTTTACGATGAACGGCTGAGATGGCGCGCCCCACGCCGCTGATTCCACTCGGGTATGGCAAGTTCGTTCGGGCCGATCGCGTCTATGCGCTGGTCCCGCTCGAGGGCCCGGACCGCGGCGATGGGCGCCGGACGCTGGTCCACGTCGAAGGGATCGCGGAGCCGCTCGTGGCTTCGAGATCCGAAGGCGCGATCGCCCGGGATGTGGCCGTGGCCCTCGGCCAGCCGTCGCCGCGCGGCGGCCACGACGGCATGCCCGACCAAGAGGCGCTGTTCTGAGGGTGGCGGCGCGAGTCGTCCTGCTCCGCGGCATCAACGTCGGTCCGAACAAGCGGATCGCGATGCCCGCGCTGCGCGAGGCGCTGACCGACGCCGGGTTCGAGGACGTCCGGACCTACGTGCAGAGCGGGAACGTGGTGCTGTCCAGCACCGCGTCAGCCAAGCAACTGACGGCCGAGTGCGCGCAACTGATCAGGGACACTTTCGGGTTCGACGTCGATGTCGTCGTGAGGACGCGCGACGAACTCGCCGAGGTCGTCAGGCGCAACCCGCTCGGCGACGTCGCCGAGAACCCTAAGCGTTACCAGGTGAGCTTCCTCTCGGCCAAGCCCCGCGCCGAGGTCGTCCGCAAGCTCGAGGGGCTGACGGCGCCGACCGAGGAGTTCGCCGCGATCGGCAAGGAGTTCTACGCCTGGCATCCCGCCGGCGTTGCGCGATCGAAGCTGTGGAATGCTCTCGCGGGGCAAGGACTCGGCGTGACGGCGACGTCGCGCAATTGGACGACGGTGACGACGCTGCTGGCGATGGCGGACGAGACCTGAGCTTGTCCAGGCCCTGGTCCGGTGGGATACTCGCATTGCTGAATATCCCGCATTATTCGCCGGGAGGTGAGTACATGTCAGAGCCGGCTCACGTGCTCGTGGTCGCACACCAGACCGCGGCGACGCAAGCTCTACTCGATGCGGTCAAGGACCGCGCTCAGCGCGGCCCGGCCGAGTTCCACCTGGTGGTGCCGCGCCAGCCCCACGGTATGCACAAGCTCGTCGATCCACAGGACGCCGGTGACGACGAGGCCCAACAGGTCCTGGGCGCGGCGCTCCCGAAGCTCTCGGAGGCCGCGGGCACGAAGGTCACGGGGAGCCTCGGCGACACCGAGCCGCTGATGGCGATCCAGGATGCGATCAACGTCGGCGCCTACGACGAGATGATCATCTCTACGTTGCCGCTGGGCATCTCGCGCTGGTTGAAGCTCGACCTGGTAAGCAAAGCCAAAGGGCTCGGGCTCCCGGTCACGCACGTGCTCGCATCGAGCAAGGTCGAGGCGATCGCGTAAGCGAGAGCGGAGCGTATAGGCTGCCGCGAGCGTGAAGCTCGCGACGTTCACCGCACCCGGATTCGACCAGCCGCTCGCCGGGGAGGTTCTCGATGGCCGCGTGTTCGCGTTTGCCGACGGCGCGTCCGTGGTCGACGTCCTGGCGCGGCCCGCTCGCGCCTCACGGAGCGAGCAGTCGTGGGCGCTCGAGGACGTGCAGTTGCTCGCGCCGGTGCCCGAGCCGGGCACGGTCTACGCGATCGGCCTCAACTACGCCAAGCACATCGAGGAGACGGGGAACGAACCTCCAGAGACGCCGATCGTGTTCGTCAAGGTGCGCGGGTCGGTTTCGCCGCCGGGGGGCCCGATCCGGCGCCCCGAGGTCGTTCGCCGGCTCGACTACGAGGGTGAGCTGACGATCGTGATGGGGGCCCACGGCGAGATCGCGGGGTACTGCGTCGCCGACGACGTCACGGCCCGGGATCTGCAGGGGCGTGAGCCCCAGTGGACGCGGGCCAAGGGTGCCGACACGTTCTGCCCGTTCGGGCCGTGGGTCACGACCGCCGACGAGGTTTCCGACCCGGGGGCGCTGCGCCTGCGCACGTGGGTCAACGAGGAGCTGCGCCAGGACTCGAGCACCGCCGACCTGATCTTCGGTTGCTCGGAGCTCGTCGAGTTCATCGCGCAGACGTGCACGCTCCAGCCCGGCGACCTGATCCTGACCGGCACGCCGAGCGGGGTGGGATCGGGGTTCGATCCGCCCCGGTTCCTCGAATCGGGGGACGTCGTCAGGATCGAGATAGAGGGGCTGGGCGAGATCGAGCACGCGGTGGAGTAGTTCGGTTCGGCGCATGCGCCCCCGGCTTCCAAGATCTAGTGGTGGTCGATCACGCGGTCGATGAGGCCGTACTCGACCGCCTCTTCGCCCTTGAAGAAGCGGTCGCGCTCCATGTCATCGTGGACCTGCTCGACCGACTGGCCGGTGTGGAGGGCGTAGATCTCGTCGATCCGGGCGCGGATGTTGAGGATCTCCCTCGCGTGGATCTCGATGTCCGACGACTGCCCCTCGAAGCCGGCCGACGGCTGGTGGATCAGGAGCCGGCTGTTGGGCAGCGCGAACCGCTTGCCCTTGGCGCCGGCCGCCAGGAGCAGCGACCCCAGCGACATCGCGATCCCGATGCAGATCGTCTGGATCTCGGGCTTGACGAACTGCATCGTGTCGTAGATCGCGAGGCCCGAGTAGATCGATCCACCCGGGCAGTTGATGTAGATCGAGATGTCCTTGTCGGGGTCCTGGGACTCGAGATGGAGCAGCTGGGCGACGACGAGGTTGGCGATCATGTCGTCGATCGGGGTGCCCAGGAAGATGATGCGTTCGTTGAGTAACCGGGAGTAAATATCGAACTCGCGCTCCCCGCGCGCGGTCCGCTCGATCACCATCGGGATCAGTGGCATACCTACACCCTAGCTAAGGGAGGATCACGGCCGATCCCTCGAAGCGTCCGGCTCGGAGGTCGGCGAGTGCCTCCTCGGCCCGATCGAGGGGATACGTGGTAACCGTCGTGCGCACCGGGACCTTGGGCACGAGCGCGAGGAACTCGTGGCCGTCGCGCCGCGTCAGGTTGGCGACCGAGCGGATCATCCGCTCCTCCCAGAGGTCGTCGTAGGGGAACGACGGGATGTCGCTCATGTGAATGCCGGCGCACACGACCCTGCCGGCGCGGGCGAGCGCCTTCAGCGCCGCCGGTACGAGCTCGCCGGCGGAGGCGAAGATGATCGCGGCGTCGAGCTCCTCTGGCGGAAGCTCGTCGCTACCGCCGGCCCAGGTCGCGCCCAGGGTGCGGGCGAAAGCCTGCGTCTCCTCGTCGCCGGGACGGGTGAACGCGTACACCTCACGTCCCTCGTAAACGGCGACCTGGCAGATCTGGTGCGCGGCCGAGCCGAAGCCGTAGAGGCCGAGGCGGAGACCCGAGCCGGCGAGCCGCAACGCCCGGAACCCGATCAGGCCGCCGCACAGCAGTGGCGCGACCTGCTCATCGCTGAGCTCGCTCGGCAGGGGGAAGCAGAACCGCTCGTCGGCGACCGTCAGCTCGGCGTAGCCGCCGTCGATGTCGCGTCCCGTGAAGCGCGCGTGGAGGCACAGGTTCTCGCGCTCGCTGCGGCAGTAGCGGCAATCGCCATCGGTCCATCCAAGCCACGGAACGCCGACGCGACGGCCGTCCTCGGTGATCCCGACGATCTGGTGACCGAGCACCACCGGGAGCTTCGTCGCGTCGATTTCGCCGTCGCGCAGATGGAGGTCGGTGCGGCAAACGGCGCACGCCTTGACCTGGAGCAGCAGCTGGCCCGGACTCGGCTCGGGGTCCGGCAGCGTGGCCGGCACGAGAGGCTGGCCTTGCTGCTCGAGGAGCATCGCGCGCATGGTTCGTCCTAGACGAGCGCGTCGAGCCAGGCCTGCCGGCTCGTGTGCGCGGGCGAGGTGTCGCCGGTCGCGATCTCGCGCCGGATCTCGCCCAGCGTTCCGAACCGCTCGGCGACCACGTTGTGCTGGTGGATCGTCTCGAGGTTTACCTGGCGAGCGGAAACGAACGCGCGATCGTCGAGCTCCGGAAAGCGCTTGATCACGCCTTGGATCATCTCGCGCACGCAGTCCTCGACGAACCTGGGGCGCCGGTGCGCCTTCTCGACGACGTGGGCCTCGTCCGCGCGCTTCATCAGCTCGTAGATCTCCGAGGACATCGATTGCTCGACGATCTCGAGCAGCGTGGCTGCGTCGATCTCGTCGTCGCACAGCTCGGTGCAGCCGATGTGCAGCGTTCCGAGCCCGCGCTGGTTGTGGGTCGCGACCGGCACCGCCTGGAAGATCTTGTCGATCTCGTGCGGCTCGAAGCCCTCGGCGTCCAGCCGCTCGCGCGCGGCGCTCGCGACGAGCTCCTGGGCACACGGGCACGCGGTCATGCCCTGGGCGGTCACGCCGATCAGCCGGCGCGTGCCGAGCTCGCTGCTGATCGCCGAGCCGTGCAGCGTGTAGATCTCTTGCGTCTGGATCCCGGACACCGGCGCCCGCTTGTGCTCGGGGAAGCGCGCCTCGACGTTGACCTCGGCGCGACGGGCGCCCTGGCGCTCGCGCACGCGCTGGGCGATGTGCTCGGCAAGCGTCTCGACCTTGAACGTCGATTCGCCCAACACGACTGCGTTGATCGCTTCGTTGACGGCCTCCTCGAAGCGCGACATGTGCGCGCCCTTCTGGGCCAGGCCGAGGTCGACGACGCATTCGAAGCGGGCGGAGAACAGCTGCTCGTTGCCGTTGTGCCGGAGCCTGATCACCTTCTCCACGCCGGTCACGCCGACGCGGGAGAGGCTCAGCTGGACCGTCGGCAGTTGCGACTGAACGTCGAGAGTAAATAGCTCTGCTGAACGTTGCTGGGTCATCGGATGCTTTAAAGCGTAGAGATGCTGGGGCCCGCGGTCCTTCCCGCGTCGTTGGAGAAAGAGCCGGATTGTGCTATCACTCACCGCCGTCGCATCGGGAGACTTGAGAGAGGGAGTCGCCCTGACCGTGAACCCATACCGCGATTTGGGAGGAGCTCAGGGGCTGTGAGCGATAAGGCAATCGTGTTGTTGAGCGACGAGACTCCGATCACGGAGTCCGAGGAACTGCGTCCTCTGATCGCCGCCGGCCAGGAACGGGGCTTCCTCACGTTCGACGAGATCGCCAACTGCCTCGAAGAGGTCGACGTCACGAAGGAGCAGATCCAGGAGCTCCACGCGTACCTGGACGATCAGGGAATCGAGGTCGTCGAGGCCGATGGCCGCCTGGCCCGCTCCGAGGGCGGGAGCGTCGAGGCCAACGCGGAGAACGCTGCCGAGCCGCAGCCCGACCAGCGCAAGAAGGTGGAGATCGATCTGACGGTCGAGCCGTCGCTCGACTCGCTGCGGCTCTATCTGCGCTCGATCGGACGGGTGCATCTGCTGACGGCCGAGCAGGAGGTTCAGCTGGCCAGGCGGATCGAGCGCGGCGACATGATCGCCAAGCAGCAGATGATCGAGGCGAACCTGCGGCTGGTCGTCTCGATCGCGAAGTCGTACCTCGGCCGTGGCCTGACTTTCCTGGACCTGATCCAGGAAGGGTCGATGGGGCTGATCCGCGCCGTCGAGAAGTTCGACTACCGGCGCGGCTACAAGTTCTCTACCTACGCCACGTGGTGGATCCGCCAGGCCGTGACGCGCGCGATCGCGGACAAGGGACGGACGATCCGGATCCCCGTGCACATGGTCGAGAAGCTCAACAAGGTCGTGCACGTGGAACGACAGTTGGTTCAGCAGTTGGGGCGTGAGCCGACCCCCGAAGAGATCGCCCTGGAGCTCGAGACGACGGTGCGCGAGGTTCGCGATGTCCTCCGGATGGCGCAGCAGCCGATTTCGCTCGAGAAGCCGATCGGCGAGGAGGAGGACTCCGAGCTCGGCGATTTCGTCGAGGACCAGACCGCAGAGTCGCCGTTCGAGCAGGCGGCCGAGCACCTCCGGCGGGAGAACCTCCGGCGCGCTCTCGCGGCCCTGCCCGAGCGCGAGCGCGAGGTGATCGAGATGCGCTTCGGACTGACGGGCGAGCGGCCGTACACGCTCGAGGAGGTCGGCCGCGCGTTCAACGTCACCCGCGAGCGGATCCGCCAGATTGAGAACCACACGCTCAAGAAGCTCGAGGCGCTGCCGGAGGCGCAGCGGCTCCGGGACGCGTCGTAGGGCCGCCGCTAGACTCACGACGCCCTGGCGGGATTCCCGAGCGGTCAAAGGGGTGTGGCTGTAAACCACATGGCACTGCCTTCCCAGGTTCGAATCCTGGTCCCGCCATTCAGGTTCACAACCTCCTGATCCGCACCCCGTATTCTCGACCAAATCGATGCCTCCAGAGGAGCAGGAGCCTCAGCGAGAAGAGATCGAGAAGGCGGCGCGCGACCGCGCCGAGCGCTTGGCGCGGTTTCGTCGCTGAGGGCCGAATGCGAGAGTGTCACCCACGAGCTCGGCCTCGCGGGGCTGCGGGCCTGGCAGTCGATCTCGGAGGCGACCGGTCGAGGCCAGGGCGAGGAGGAGCTGGCTCTGCTGTTCACGGATCTCGTCGGGTTCTCGTCGTGGGCGCTCGAGGCCGGTGATACGGCGACGATCGAGCTGCTCCGCGACGTCGGAATCGCCGTCGAGAGCGCGGTGCTGGCGCACAACGGGCGGATCGTCAAGCGGCTGGGGGATGGGGTGATGGCGACGTTCCTGGAGGCGCAGGAGGCGGTCGACGCCGCGCTCGAGGCGCAGGAGGCGCTCGAGACGATTCAGGTGGGCGGCTACCGCCCGCAGATGCGTGCCGGAATTCACTGGGGTCGGCCACGCAGGCTCGGTGGCGACTACATCGGCGTCGACGTCAACGTGGCCGCGCGCGTGTGCGCGGCCGCGGACGCCGTGGAGGTCACGATCTCCGAGCCGGCGCTCGCCTGCATCAGTCTTGACGGCCTCCAGGCTGGGCGGCGCCGGCGGCTCGGAGCCGAGGGCGTACCGAGCGAGCTGCACATCGTGACGATCGTGCGGAGCTGACGCGGCTAGGCGAGCTAGCTCCAGTTCACCTCGTTGCCGGGCATGTACACCCGCCACGAGTGAGCTGGGCCCTTGTTGACCACGCGATGTCGGTGCATTCTCAGCGCCTGGACCTTGACGTCGTACATCCTGTGCGGCGTGAGTCGCTTGCTGATCAGCATCAGGCCGCGTCGACACGGCGCCACGTGGCGGCTCCCGCCGACGGTGAACACCACGTTGGTGGCGCCGTTGATGCAGCGCATGTTTCGGGCCGAGAAGAAGTAGCGGTAGCCGCCGGACGAGAAGCTCTCTCTCACGGCGCTGAGCTCCACGTAGACATCGGGATGGTGGCCGCGTGACTTCCTAGGCGTGATCTGATGGTTCGGGGGAATGGGAGTTTGTGGGCTCGACGGTCCCGGTCCAGGTTGGGGGCCGCCCCCCGGTTGGGTCCCCGTCGGCGAGCCACCTCCGGGATTCGATCCGCCGGGGCCCTTTCCGCCGGGCGGGGTGCCGCACGACGGAGGCGCGACCGAGGAGCCGACGATGAATGCGCTGAGCGACAGGTCGTCGCCGCCTTCGTCGCCGGTCACGGCGAACAGCTTCGAACCGTCCGCGCTCAACGCCAGCCCGTGCGGGAGCACGTTGGCAGTGCCGTCGCAGTTGTTGGTCGTGGCGGTCCACGTGGCAGCGGGCTTGCCGAGCGCGTAGACCGCGATGTCTGGGGAGTTGTAGCCGCCTTCGAGTCCGGTCGCCACGAGCCCGGATGACGAGACCGCCGCGGCCGATGGGTACGGCGCCCCCGGATACCGGACCCCGTCCGCCTGAAGCGTCGATGCGCTCAGCTCTTCGAACAGGTAGGGAGCGCCGGAGACGGGGATCACCCGCGTGCCGTCGGGGGAGACGGCGAGGTCCTCGATGTTCGACTGATCGGTCGTCGTGTTCTCGGCGATCTCGGTCGCCGGCGAGGTCGAGACGTCAAACCGGTAGATGGCGCCGGGCGACAGGCCGTCCTCCGCGACGAAGAGCGCGTCGGGGTCGCCGGGAGAAACGGCGAGGTCGGGGCCGTAGAAGCTGCCCGCGAGCGGCGAGGTCGTACCCGACGATGGGTCGACCGAGACGACCTTTCCTTCGGACTCCTCCGCGGCCCACAGGTCCCCGCCGGCCATGACGAGCCAGATCGGGTCATTCAACCCGCTCGCCACCGTCTCCGGAGCCAACGGGCTCGCCGTCAGATCGATCCGCACGATGTCGCCCGTCGTGCTCTCCGCGACGTAGAGATCATCGCCACTGAGCGTCATGCCCCAGGCGCCGTAGACGTCGGCCACCGTCGCAATCAGCTTTCCCGTGAAGTCGAACTCCGCGACCGCGTTCGCCTTCGGCTCAGAGACGAACACGTGCTGATTGGCGTCGTCGACCACGATCGCCCCGAACCCGACCGTGCCCAGGTCGGTCGTCGCGGCGCGGGCCGGCGCCGGCAAGGCCGATGCCGTCAGCAGCGCCACGAACGCGCCAAGGATCGCGGCACCCCGCCCCCAGTGCAAACGCTCCACCACACGCACGCGCCCGCTTCATCGGCGCTCGGCGGGCCGGGCTTGAGGTTTGCGCGCGTACGAGAGGCGCTCGCCGCCTGGTCGCTCGCTGCCCTCGTGGGCTGCCAGCCAACCCGCTACGCTCCCGCCACCGCCCTCTTAGCTCAGCTGGTAGAGCACTTCCATGGTAAGGAAGGGGTCGTCGGTTCGAGTCCGACAGAGGGCTTTGTTTTTGTTCAGTGCTTAGCGCCGGTTTCCGTTGATTCTCGCGGCGGAGGAGGGTGTGTTCGGCGTCCACGCAGCGTCCACGAGGTGGACGTCGGCCGTGTAGGTATCGAGCAGGTTGATCGCGTGTTCTCGGCCGTCTTTGGCGAGGTGGCCGTAGTGGCGGTCGATCATTGTCAGGCTGGCACCCATGTAGCGGGAGAGGTCGAAGGTCGAGACTCCGGCACGGAGCGCGAAGGTAGCGAACGTGTGTCTGAGATCGTAGATCCTTCGCAGCGGGTCGATCCCGATCGCGCGTTGCGCGGGTTTCCAGTCGCGGTAGCGGAAGTTGTGCAGGTCGAGGTACCCGCCTCGTGGGGCGGGGAATAGGAGCGGGGAGTGGGGGTTGGTTGGGAGCTGCTTTAGCGCGGCGAGCGCAGTTGCCTGGAGCGGGACGGCGCGGATGCTGCCGTCGGTCTTGGGGTTCTTGATCCGGCCGTTGCGCAGCGCGCGTCGGACGTAGACGACGCGTGCTTGGTAGTCGATGTCGCGGTGCTCCAGCGCGAGCCATTCGCCTGGCCGCAGCCCGGTCGCGGCGGCGAACATGACCAGCGGTCCGTAGCGGGGTCCGATCCGCCCGGCGAGGCGGTGTAACTCGGCCCATGTTTCAAACGGGCGCTGCTCGAAACGTGGGCGCTGTGGGTTCTCGACGCTGCGTTTGGCGGGGTTGGTGTTCAGCATTCCCCAGCTGACCGCGGTTGAGCGCCTCGGTGGCCGCCTGTTCGGGAGGGGAAGCCGCCGCGCTGCACCCGCCGCGAACCGCGACCACCGATCCGCAGCCGGTACGCCCAGATCACCCGGTCTTCACCGCCTGATTTGAGGGTGAACACCTGCCCACGTTGCATCATCGCATCGACCTCCGGTTCGGTTGACCTGGCTGCTCTCGGCGCGGATTTGGCGCCCATCTGGCCACTCGGAGCGTGTCGCCTTCTCAGGATGCGCGCTTGCGAGCCGCTCGCGTCTCGGCTGATAACCGAAAAGGCCGCGGCCGTAGACCCGGCGTGCCGCCGGCGAACACGGGGTGTCTCGCGTCTGGCCTCGCTAATCCCGCCCTGCGTTGCCACGGGTGTCCGTCGCGGACGGCGGCGCGTGGCCGTCTATGTCCGGAAGCAGCACTCCCATCCCAGCCCAAAGGCGCTGGCGAGACTGCCCCTTGTTCGTGAGTCTTCTATGTCAAGCAGATCGTGGTTGGGACGCTGTTGGGCTCGTGTAGTAGGTGGTAGACGCGGCGGACGAGGTGGCGTTTGAGGTTGCGGATCGCTTCGCGTTTGGTTTTGCCGTCGGCGCGTTGTTTGGCGAGGTAGACGGCGGTGCGGGGGTCTTGGCTGATGCGGATGATCGCGAGCATGTAGAAGGCGCTGTTGAGGCGTCGGTTGCCGCCGGGATCGAGGCGGTAGCGGTCTGATCGTCCGCTGGAGGCGGGGATCGGGGCGCACCCGGCGAGGCGGGCGAGCTGGGCGTCTGAGGTGAAGCGATCGATGCCGGCGATCTCGCCGATGAACTTGGCGGCGAGCAGCACGCCGATCCCGGGTTCGGCCAAAAGCTGCGGCGCGACCTTTCTGACCAGAGCGGCGATCTTGTCGTAGAGGTCTTTGGTGGCGCGGCTGAGCTCGCGGATGCGGCGGATCGTGTCGCGCGCGATGAGGACCTGGGTGGTCTGCTGAGCACGCGACAGCCGGGAGGCGACCTTGGTCTGCCAGCCGGGCTGGGTCAGCGCCTTGGCAGGGAGCTCCCACTCGGGCCATAGATCGTGCAGCTGCCAGCGCAGCTCGTTAGATAGCCGGGTGCGCATGTCCAGCAGCCGCTCGCGGTAGAGCGCCAGCATCCGGATCTCGCGTTCGAGACCGGCCAGCCGCGCCGTCGGGAGACTCTCCATGCCCTCGCGCAACGCGGCGCGAGCGATCGCCAACGCATCGATCGGATCAGACTTGCCACGCGTGCGCACGCCACGACGAGCGCCGGCCATCAACTGCGGCGCCAGCCGCACGACGGTCTCGCCCCGGTCGATGAGAAACCGCTCCAGGCTGCCCGAGACGTTGCGAACATCCTCGACCGCCCACACCCGCTCGCCATCCAGCGCTCGAGCCCACTCCAACAGCTGACCGTTCCCGGCCGGCCGCGCCGGCACAGTCCGGTGCGCGACCTCTGAGCCGAGCTCGTCGACGGCCGCGGCGGTGTGGGTCTGCTTGTGCGGATCAACTCCGATCGTCACCATCTGCCCGTCCCTTCCTTCGATGAACCGATGAAGCGGACTTCCTGGCGGACATTCCTCAGTGGAGGCGCTGCCACGCTTCTATTAGGTCACGCCAGGACGTCCTTGACGGCAACGGGCGACAACTCCACGAATAGGTCAGCCCCGCTCGGGGCGACTGATGCAGAAGGGGTCAGCCCGAAGCCGTCAAAGGACAATCCACTACGCGCGCCAACAGCGCAACGCCTGACCAGCATCACACTGAGAATGCAGAAGCCAGCGATCGTCTACAACCACTTCCGAAGGGAGCGCCACGGCGTGAGTCGCTCTCCCGGGTGGGTCGCGCTGTTGGATTGCGGAAGCGACCACGATCGGCAGGAGCGTTTGGCGTGAGATCGTGGCCGCGTCGCGCCAGGAGGAGCCCTACGCCACCACTCGGCGAGACGACTGCCTGGTCACGAGGAGAGGAGCTCGTAACGTCGGCTGAGCAGCCGCGTGGCAGCAACGTGGCTCAGCGACGGTTGGTCTCGGCCGCGGATTGCGTCTCGACGAGAGCGGCTGCCCGCTCCTCAAAGAGGCCGTAGCCGTGCTCGCGCGAGAGCTCAAGCGCGCGGACTGCGTGCTCGCGCGCTCGCGCAGCATCGCCTCGTGCGGCGAGCGCCTCCGCCCAGCCCAGCTGCGCCCGCGCGGCCCAGAGCGGCATCCCGTTCGTTTCCTGGAACTCGCATGCGAACGCCAAGTGCCGGTCGGCTTCCTCGTGCTTGCCCAGGACCGCCGCGAGCAGGCCCAAATATATGCGTGCGTGGCCGTAGGTGGAGGCGCCGGTCCAGCCAATCTGACGACCGAACGGCCGGATGCGCTCGTAGAGGGTTGAGCTGGCGTCGGTGTCGCCTGTCTGCACTGCGATGTCGGCGTAGAGCATCAGCGCGACCAGCTCGTCCGCCCCCGGCAAGACGTGGTCGAAGCGATCGCTCGCCGCCTCCTTCAGAATGGCCGTGGCCTCTGCCCGACGATCGAGCCAGCATAGGATTAAGGCCCGGCCGGCGGTCACGGAAGGGACCCCGGGAGCACCCCGGCTCTTTCTTGAGCATCTCGGTCATCTCCAGGAGGCGTCCCTGGTAGAGCCCTGGCGCCCTCAGCTGGATACCGTAGATGAAGATCGCGTCTGGCTCTCCCGCCTCCAATCCAATCGCGAAGGCGCGCTCGGCTGAGCGTTCTGCGGCCACCGGATCGCCGTGAAGCAGCTCCCAGGTGGCGGTCTGAAACGTGGAGAACCACTTCAGCGTCGGCTGGCCGAGCTCCTCGGCGATCCGCTGCATGCGGTCCAGCGCTGCCTGCGCACGGGCGAGCTCCCCCCGTGCGACGCAGACGTTGAAGTCGATGACGTGCGCCCACCACTGAAGTGCCGGGTCCTGCACATCGGCTGCGCACTCGGCAAACTCGGTGGCGAGCGCGCTGCGGAGCTCTAGCGTTTGAGCGGACCAGTAGGCGTAGAACACCTGGCGCAGCACTAGGGCGAGTGTCGTCGCGTCGCCGGTCTGGTGGGCGAGCGCGACGGCTTCGTCGGCGAGCGCCCAGCGACGCCGATAGTCGGGGTGATACAGCAGCTCCAGCGCCTGGAGTGCGAGTAGGCGTGCGCGGCGTGCCGGCTGCGGGGGGTCGTCGAGCTCGATCGCTCGATCGATCGCGGCCAGCCGCCGCTCGTCGGTCTCGCCGATCACGCTCGAGTAGCCGCGGCTGTTGGCGAGAGCGGCACGCGCCGCGAGCTCCGCGTCGGCGAGGCCGGAGGCGATCCGCGAGGCCTCGAGCAGCGTCTCGCGGTAGGTGGCGTCGCCGGTCTGGAGCTGGGCCTCGCCGAGCCCGATCAGCGCCTCACACCGCTCGGGGCTGTCGACGTTTGACGTTAGCTCGACGGCGTCGGCGAACAGCTTCACCGCCTCTGCGGGAGCGAGGCTCTCGAGCGCGCGCTGCCCGGCGCGCAGCGCGTAGTCAGCGGCCTTGGCCCTGTCGACCGAGACCGCGGCCAGACGCCAGTGCAACGCGAGCTCTGAGAGATGCTCGCCGGGGTCCTGTCCGTAGAGCTCCTCTAGGGCCTGTGCGACGCGCCCGTGCATGCGCGCGCGGCGGGTCGCGCCCAGCCCCTCATACAACGTCTGGTTGATCAGCGCATGCGCGAAGCGAAACCGCCCGAGCCGCTCGGACGACTCGGCCAGCAGCGAGGCGGCGACCGCCGCCTCCAAGTGGTCGAGCAGCGCGCTCTCGTCGAGCTCGAGCACCGACTCCAGCAGCGCCAGATCAAACACGCGCCCGATCACCGCCGCCTGGGTCAAGACCTCAAGCGCCTCACCGCCGAGGCGCTCGACGCGGCGCTCGATCACCTCGCGCACGCTCTCGGGCAGCGCGATCGCCGTGGAACGATCGACGCTCCAGCGCCCACTCGCTTCGTCGAACACCACAGCGCCGGACTCCGAGAGCCCGCGCAAAATCTCCCCCACGAAAAACGGGTTACCGTCGGTCTCGCTGGCGATCCGGCCCGCCAGCTCAACCCCGTCCTCATCGAGCTCATGGCCGGCGACCGCGGTCATGATCTGCGCCACCTCGTCGACGCCGAGGCCGCGCAAGGAGATGCGCTGTACGCCCTCGACCCGGCGAAGGTCAGCCAGCACCGCGGTCAGCGGATGGTTCTTGCCGAGATCGGAGTCGCGATAGGTCGCGATCAGCTGCAGCGCGCCGCGCTCGACGGTCCGCACCAGGTGCTTGAGCAGCGCCACCGACTGACCGTCGGCCCAATGCAGATCATCTAACACCACGCACACGGGCACGCTCTCAGCGACCTGCCCGAGCAGCCCCGCGACCGCCGAATACAACAGGTAACGCTCGGTCTCGGGATCAGACGTCTGAGGCGCGGGAAGGTCGGTGATCCGCTCGCGAAGGTTGCGCGCGAGCCGACTGAGCTCTCCGCCGTGACGCCTGACGTGCTGGGCGATCAGCTCCTGTGGGGCGTGCTCGACGATCTGCGAGCAGACCTCGATCCACGGCTCATACGGCACCGCGAGCTCCTCAGAGCACGAACCCCAGCACACGACAAAGCCCTCGGCGTGCGCGCGGTGCGCGCCAAAGCCCGAGAGCCTCGTCTTGCCGATCCCCGGCTCACCGCACACCAGCACCACCTTCCGCGCTCCGTCGCGCGCGACCACCATCGCCTCCTCGAGCAAAGCGCGCTCCTCGACCCGTCCCACGTAGGACACCGGCGGCGTCGAACGCAACAACGCCGGCAGCTGCCAGCGGCTAACACCGGAGCGTCTCCTCGGCGATCGGCGCCCACGAGACCGAGAACGCCTGCACCGGCTCGGGGAAGCCCTTCAGCTCAAGCTCACCCGCCGAGACAAACTCAACACCCTCACAACGCCCAGCGAGCGTCTTCGCCAGCCCCGAGATCAAAATCCCGTCAGACGGCGCCTGATCACACAACCGCGCCGCCTCGATCGACGGCATCCCGAAGTAATCACCATCCTTGACCGTCGACTCCCCCGCACCCAGACCGATCCGCACGTGCAAACCCTGCTCCGCCCGCCGGTAGCGACGCTCAAACAGCTGCTGCATCGCCACGGCACACCTCACCGCCGCAGACGCCGACGAGAACGCCACCATCAACCCGTCGCCCGTGTTCTTGACCTCCCTGCCCCCACAGCCCGCGATCGCGTCACGCAACAAGCCGAAATGCTCCTCGCGCAGCTCATCCGCACGCACCGGACCAACCGAGGTAGCCAACCGGGTCGAGCCAACCAGATCGCTCAACAGGATCGTCGCCAGCTCAACCGACTCCGCCACGCACACCCCCCGTGAAAGGAACCCAACCGTAACGACACCAAAACGTGATGTAAAGCCGGACCCCCAGAAGCGGCCGCCCACACACACAACCACACGCACCCGTACCAGCGCCAGCGTCCCAGCAGCAGACGCACTCACGCCCGGACCGGACGAGCAGCGGCGGCTCTGCTCTCACATCGATGGACCGGTCCGTTCGTGATAGACCGGCCTTCGCGCTGATCGGGGCCGCCGTGTCCTCATGTAGCAAAGCGGCCACCTCGTCGACATGAGTCCGATAGGCGTCAAGCATCAGCCAAAGCTCGCGGCCGAGCCCGCGACCAGCGCGCTCGGCCGCTGGTTGCTCACCGCCAGATGCCGGCTTCTCCC
>CAWEMC010000010.1:0-87346 GCA_963810015.1 uncultured Solirubrobacterales bacterium | reverse complement strand
CCGGCGGGAACGGTCGACCCACCGCTGGCGGGCACGGTCGAGCCGGCGCCGGCGGGCACCAAGTGGGACGGCGCGCTTGAGGCCGAGGGTGTTTGGTCTGGCCACCCAGCGCCCGACCCCGAAGAAGCCGAAGAAGCCGAGGAAGCCGATCGCGCTCGCGCTCGGGGTGCCGCCACCGACATTCGGCGAATCAGAGCTCCCCGACCCACCACCCAAGGAACCCGAATGCCCCGAAGGCGAACCGCCATCACTACCGCCACCAGAAATAGAAGCCGCCACATGCAGACCCCCCCGCCGCCGACGCCCCACCACCACCAGCAGCACCCGACCCCGCCGCCGCCGAAGAACCACCACCAGCACCACCACCGGACCCCGCCGCCGCCGAAGAACCACCACCAGCACCACCACCACCAGCCGCGGAGCCCGGCCACACCGAAGAACCACCACCAGCACCACCACCACCAGCCGCCGGACCCGGCCGCCGACGAAGAACCACCACCAGCACCGCCACCACCGCCCGCCCCGCCCGCACCAGCCGCATGCTTCAGCGACGCCGGCGAAACCCCCGCCTTGTGCTCGAGCTTTTGTGCTCCAACCCCGCCGGCGCGCTCGCCGCCTTACGCAACCCCCCCGCCTCCTTAGGCAACTTCACCCCATGCAACGCCTTCCCCAACCCACCCGGCAAACCATGCGACGCCAACCGCTCAACCTGCTCCAACCCGATCCCCTCCGCCGCGATCGCCATCACCACCCCAGCCAAACTCGAGCGCGACTCCCGCAACTCCATCGTATGCATCGCCTTCCCCCGAACCACCCAACTCAGCCGCCAACCCCGGCAACCCACCACGCCACACACGCCCCCGACGGATCCCGACGAAACCTCAGCCCGAAACCCGGATCCACCAACAACCGCTCAATCAACCGACCAGCCAGATCCTCATGGGTCTCACTTGACGACACGGTTCACCTCGCGGGTGCCGTAGCGGGCGCGCCGCAAAAGCGGGGCCCCGAGCGCGATCGGGATCGGAAGGAGCAACACGGCGAAGAACAGGAAGAAACCCCGACCACCACGCCCTTCGGGACACCAATTTTGACCAGGATGTCATGGTAATGCACCGATAGTGTGATGATGAACCCTGCGTCGAGGGCCGTCCAGCCCGCGTAGCGAACACCGGGGAGCTCTTGTCCGCGGTCCTCTGGCCGGAGAGCCGTTCCCGTACTGCTGTCGCGCGTTGCTTGAGATTCGGCTCGCGCAACCACTCGCAGAGGTGTGATGATCCGCCGCCGGTCGCACCCGATGAACTGCGGGCCGCCCACGCCGTCGAGCTGGCTCACGGGGGCGTACCGCTCCTGGTGATACAACACGCCGACCTCGGGATCACCTCCGTGTACCTGTGAGGGATCGATAACATCGGGATCGTCCACGCCGTCCACGAGCGGCCAGCGCCGATGATTCCAGCGATCAACGGGCTCAGCGTCACATCCTGAGCCACGAAGTCGGGACGGCGGAGTCGACCAATGCCGGCCTCGGTGTCCGGAGGAGCGCACGGCGTCAACCGTCCAGAGAGCCGCCAGCGGGAGAAGAACGCCCGCGAGCCGCGGCGGCGCTCCGACCCCGTGGGTCGGTGTACCGGGCGGAGGCGGGGTCCGCCGAGCCGCCGGACCAGTAGTGGCCCATGCCGTGGATGGTCCAAGCTGCGCCGCCGGGCAGCCAAACCTGTCCGTGTCAGAGGCGACCGTGTAAGCGTGTCCGCCTGGGACGACAGCTTGCATGGTCGGCGTGGATCGGAGCGAGGAACGGCGTGCCTGCTGGAGGATCAGGTCGTCGTTGCGCAGCCACTGCGCGAGCGTCTGCTGGCCGCATCGGTAGGGGATCGTGTGGTCGTCATCGCCGTGGAAAACGATGACCGGCATCACGCGGGCGCGCGCGCCCATGGCAGCAAGCGCGGCGCGCGCCAGCGCGTCTGTGTCGGCCGGCGATTGGTTCGCGGCGACGCAACCCGGTTGACCTCCCATGTACGCGGCTCCGGAGTGAATGCCGATCGCCGCGTACAGGTCCGGATAATCGGCGCCAAGGATCGAGGTCTCGAACGCGCCAGCGGAGATCCCAATTACGTAGACGCGGGTGCGATCGATGCGCCAACGCGCCATCACCGCCCGCGTCATGTCGGCGATCGCGCCAGCATCGCCTGGTCCCCGGCCCTCCGCCTGCGGATCCCATAACCCCTTCCAGCAACCCCCCTGAGCCTCATCAACTCGGTCAACGTCCGGATAAAGGACAACAAATCGATGCGCTCTGCAATCGCGTCGTACCCGGTTGCAGCCGCCTCCTGATCGGCCGTGGTATTGCAGCCGTGAAGCACCACCACAAGCGGCACGCGGAAGCGGCGCGGTAGCCCGCCGGGACGTACACCCATAGTGGTAGACGTCGCCGGCTCGTCCAAACGCGCCCGTTGATAGCGGCCGGCGCGAGGAGCTGAGCTCTCGCTCACCAACGCGAGGCCGACCGCAATCGCGACCGCAGCGCTACGGGCCACCAGCGTGATCAGAACCATTCGTCGCATCACTCGGGCGCGGTCGAGACCGGTGTCACGAGCACCACTCCCCCGGCCTCTCAGCGCTCGAACCTTCCGCCGCTCGTGGACCCATGTAAGCAGCTACGCCAGCGAGATCAACGGCAGACGTTGTCGGGCGACGACGCTTGCAGCCTCCTGCTTCTGAGTCCGGTGCCGTCGACACGCTGATCACCCGGACAGAGTTGAATGGCAAGCGGGCGTCAACGTCCGGAACCCAGGCCCGACAGGCCGCCTTGCGCAGTCCTGCGATCGCTTCTGGGATAGCACTCGTCCGGATCTGCCCCCCCACATCGCCGACAGCTTCGCGTTCGCCCAAACGCAGCGACGACCTCCCCGCCGCCCGTGACCGTCGCTAGTCCACCGAAGCAGCGATGACTTGGTTACCGGAACGGCTACCGTCGCGCTGCTGAAATCGGCAGTGGGGGTCGCGAGCTCATGACGGTCTGGCGTGGCTACTCCGTCGCCGCAGAGCGATCGCGCAACGCTTGGCGGTGGGACCACGAAAACGATCGTGCGGTTAGCGGACGCACCCTGAGCAAGAGGGGGCGGCCACAGGTCGCGCCCGGGACGCTGGGCCGCTGGGCCGCGACGAGAGTCGTGTTGCTACTGCGGTTTGAGGGGGGGTGGGCGCGACGGCGGCTGCCGTCGCGCCACTCAGTCGTTACTTGCCCGATCCGCTGTTCGAGCCGGCCACGATGCGCGCGGTCGGGTGCTGCGCCGTCACGCTCAGCAGGCACGGCTGGACGCGGTCATCGGCAGGTACTCGTAGGCGGCGACCCGCACCCGAACCACGGAGCCGTCCCGTTGTGGGTCATCCATGTAGCGAGGCCGGTAGTCGTTGGTGTCGAAGTAGCCGACCAGTCCATGTGGCAGGTCGATCTTGTACAGCGAGCTACCGCCTATCACGACTGTGCCGGCTAGTTGGGCCTCCCCGCTGGCAAGCTCCTGGCGGACTTCCGAGACGGGATCGATGGGCGTCAGAGGAGACGAGTCCCGCTGCTCGGTGATCGTGTTGGTCCCGGGGTCGTATTCGAACGAGGTGGTGCCGTTGTCGCTGACCTCGCCCTCGTGTCCCACCGGTCCTTTGATCAGGCGGCTTGCGTACGGCGGGCTGGTCTCCTGCCACCACTCAGCCTCCACCGGCACGCCGTTCTGCGCGCCGACGATTTTCTCGTGGAGGATCGCGTTCGCCGGCAATGTGAGGGCCGTCAGCGCGTGATGGATGACGGCCGCGTCCGCAACGGCCGGTCCGCCGGATCCCGACGTGCCGACATCGGTGACGATGGCAATCGCCGCGACCGCGGCTGCGACGGCTGCCGTTCCAAGCGCGATCCGCATTGATGGCCGCCGCCGCGGCCGGGGAGCGGCCCTCCCGGCGAGCTGCTTGCGGACCGCACGGCGAACGCGCTCGTCCTCGTCGCGCGGCTCGGCGAGCCGTTGCAGATCGCGCTCGAGCAGTTCCAGCTGTGAGTCGTCATTCATCGTCATGGGGATACCTCCGTCGTAGCTCTTCGAGGATCCGGTGCATCCGGACACGCACCGTCGCGGGGGCGGTGCCGACGATCGCGCCGATCTCCTCATATCCGAGGTCCGCGCCGTAACGGAGCGCCAGCAGATGCTGGTGCTCGGGCCGCAGCCGCCGGATCAGCGCGCGGAGCTCCTGAGCTCGCTCGCGTTCGAGCACGTGCTCCTCGGGGGTGGGGTCCGCGGCCGGTCGCTCCTCGGCGAGCGGCTCGGTGGGGCGCCGCCGCTGCACGTCGCGGACCGTGTTCCGTGCGATCTGGAACAGCCAGCCGGCGAAACTTCCCTCCCCGCGAAAGCGGCCGAGCTGCTCGAGCGCCGTCGTGAACACCCGGCTGGTCACGTCCTCGCAGGTGGCCGCGTCCGCCACCCGCAACCGCGCGTACCCGAGCACCCGATCGAAGTAGCGGTCATACAGCCCGAGAAACTCGCGCGGATTCGCCCGGGCCCTCGCGACAAGTTCGGCGTCCGGATCGACCGCACGGCCACGCGCCGCGGGGGCTTCGGCGAGCGCGTTCAACTCCATGACAATCTCATCCTCTCACCGTCCTCTCGGTTGGTCTGGCCCAGGGACGGGGAAAGGCTCGATTCGTTACACGCGGCTCCCGGCAAGCCTTAGAGCGCACGGCACTCCCGCACGCCGAGTCTGGGCGAAAGGGCGGCGCAGCCGCCCTTTCTCGATGACTACGACGGCAAGCCGACGTAGTCGTTGCACGGTAAGCAGGTCTGCTCCTCGGCATACCTTGCAGAGCACGGCCAGCACCCGCCCGACCCCGAAGCGGCGCACGAACTTGCCGCAGCCGAGGTGGGGCTCGACCCCGGCCAGTTCATAGCGGACACCATCCGTGAGGAGCCGGCCGCACGAACGCGCGCCGACCGGCTGGTCGCCACCGCCCTCTCCCACGCTTAGAACATCGATCAGTTGACCGAGCGATCGTCTGCCTCAGGCCGAGCGAAGTGACTTCGCTGAATGCGAGTTCGGTGCGTCGGTGGGGGGTTTGGTGTTCGTTGGATAGTCGGCGTGTGCAACCTGCTGTGTCACCGGCTGGCGGAACGCGTGCCGGGCCGCCTATACTTCGGCCTTCCTTTCTCCAGCTTTTGCTGCGCTTTCGCGCATCGAGCGCGACCCCGACACACTCAGCATCCGGCAACACCGTCCGTCGCCCCCCGTCGACGACGAGCCAGTTGTTGTTGCCCGGTTTCTTGTTGCTGAGCGTTTGCAGCCCGTGGGGATAGGAGCCTTTCTCGGCACCTGGTCATAAGGAGCACCCGGTGCCAAACACGTTCAGGAAGGACGTGTGACATATGGAAGCTGGATTCGCCAAGGTCGAGATCTCCGAGTCTGCGGCCGGCGCGGACCTCATGGGGTACGTCAACCGGTCTGGACCAGCTCTGGCCCTCCACGATCCTCTCTTCGCCCGCGCCATGGTCCTCGAACACGACGGAGCTCACGTGGCCATGTGCATCGTCGACCTCTGCGCCATCAGCGAAGAGACCGTGCAATCCGTCCGCGAGCGCGTCGCCGCTCAGACGGCGATCCGCCGCGACCAGGTGTTCATCGCCGCCACCCACACGCACAGCGCGCCGTTCGATCTCGATGAACGCTGCTGGCCCAGCGGTCTGCACTCACTGATCGCGCAGGCCATCATCGACGCGCACAGGCGTGCCCAGCCAGCCCGCATCGGAGCCGGCTGGGGGTTCCTCCTCGGCCACGCCATCAACCGCCGGCGCTTTGAGGATCCAGTCGATCCCGCGGTCTTCGTTCTGAGAGTCGACGGCACCGACGGAAGACCGCTCGGCGCTCTCTACAGCTTCGCCTGCCACCCCGTCGTGCTCGGTCCGGACAGCCGCGAGATCTCCGCTGACTGGCCGGCCACGGCGAGCCGGCTCATCGAACAGCGACTCGGCGGCGCCGTGACCATCTTCGCGCAGGGATCCTGTGGGGACGTCAACCCGCTCACCGCAAGTGTGCTCGAGCGCCTCGCCAGGGAACCTGGCGTGGGGTCGGGATCGGGCAACCGCTATTACGGGCCGCCCCCCGCCGGTCGCGAGGGCTTCGACATCGGCGATCGGACCGGTGGGACTTTCGCCGAAGCCGCGGTGCTCGGATCAGCACTCGCCGAAGAAGCAACTCGCGTTCACCGCGGAGTGACCACGGCGGAAGTCGTCCGCCTGTGGACACGGCAGCTCGCGGTTGCACCCGGCGGCAACCCGGCCGCTGAGATTGGCCCGCTCGGGACCCACTTGTTCCCCCGCGCCGCGCCCGGAGACCCGCTCGAGATCATGCTGATTGGCATCGACGGCCCAGGCGTCGTCCTCATCGGCCAGCCCGGCGAGGTCTTCGGCGAGACCGGCGTCGGCCTGCGACGGGACCTCCGCTCGCTCGGCATCGCTCACCCGTTTGTCACCGGCTACGCCAACGGCTGGCGAGCTTATCTGCCGCCGCCCAGCGCCTACGTCGATGGCGGATACGAGGTCGACTGGGCTCAGGCCGCGGGACTGAGTCGGACTCTTCAGGACAGGATCCGCCGAGCGATCCTCGACGCAGTCTCGGAGGCAAGCGGCCCGGTGGGAACCAGGCGGTGAAGGTTCCCGACAACGAACATTGACGTGATGGCCGGCCAGGGGAAGGGCCCCGGCCGGCCGTCACGATGCTTTTCTGTTCATCTCCGTCTGCGCCCGAAATGGGTGTCTCTTTTTTTCAAGATGTCCTTGAGTGCTCAACCATCAATTTCTGCGACCAGACCCATCGCCGACTGAGATCGAAAGTGGGCAAGGGCACGGTTATGTTGTGGGTCGCAGTTCATATCGATGGGACGGTTTGATCTGCGGCGGCGCTGACTCGGTTACGACCAAGTTCGCGCAACACCGTCGTTGCGCGGCAGAGTGAGGAGACGTCCAATGAAGCCTCAGCGATTCGATCGCATCTTGTCTCGGTACCGACCAACAGGCGGCGTGCGCGCCTCGATTGTGGTGCTAGCCGGCCTAGCAGTCCTCGTTTTGGCTGGTTCCGCAGCGGTCGCAGCGTCGGTCAGAGGCGCGAAGCACGCGGGTAGCCGCGTCGGCGCATCCGGTCAGAAGACAGCGGGCGGCACCTGGGACGGGCAGCCGCTTCCAACCACGCAAAATATCCCGATTACCGCTACGTCGCATCCATGGAACGGCGGGGAGTATTCGTGGGTGCCGATCAACCTTCCTGCGTACGGCTATACGGAGGATGAGTACTCCGTCAGCGGGACAGCGAACGCATATCAGGTGGTCCCGGACAGCAACTATCAGACGACGGTGCTTGACACCGGTCCGTACACAACGAACATCGTCATCAACCGGCCGAGCGACATGAGGAAATGGTCGGGGCGGGTTGTGGTCGAGATGACCAACTCCTCGGCCGATTATGACTGGCCCGCCATTTGGGGCGCACTGTGGCAGAGCGTGATTGCACGGCACGACATCTACGTGAGTATCACCGTCAAGCCAAACGTCTTCTGCACGAACTATTCGGCGTCGGGGACTTGCATCGCGGGGATGCAGGTCTTCGATCCTGCGCGATACGACCGTCTGTCGATGGCGAACCCGCTCCCGCCTGCCCAGCAGACCTGCGGGTTGCTTCCGAGCGATCCGGGTTACAACTCGAATCTGTCAAAGCTGAACGAGAACGGTCTCGCATATGACATGGTCGCGCAGCTTGGCGAGCTGCTGAAGAGCCACTCGCCGTCTAACCCACTGGGGCGACCGGCGAAGCTGGTCGTACTCTCGGGCGAATCGCAGCAGGGTGGCTACGTCTACCGCTACTACAAGTGGATCACGCCCCAGGCCGTGCTCCCCAACAGCAAGCCCATCTACGACGGTTACCTGATCGAGGACTCCGGTACCGGCCCCAGCACGACCACCGGTCTAAACCAGTGCGAGGCGCCGCTGGCAAGCACCGATCCACAGACGGTGCTTCCCGGTCGTCCGGAACCGCTCGCCGTCATCAACAGCCAGGAGTTTTACCCCAAAACTGGCCGCCCAGCGAACAGCAACACGCCGACCGACAAGTTCTGGCTGTGGATGGCCGCTGGGGCGAGCCACGGCTGGCAGTTCCAGTACAACTACAGTGACGCGTCGTGGCGCGATCAGGTGCAAGCGGGATGTCCAGGCTTCACTGGGGCGCCCGTGACCGCGACCACGGAGTGTTCAGGGACACCGGGCTTCGGTCATTTCTACTGCAGCCCGGCACAGCCCGAGATCAACCTCTACATGTTCGAGAAGAAGCTCTACGCCGATCTCGATCGGTGGATAAGGACTGGAACGCCGCCACCTACGGCGCCCGACCCAGTGATCGTCAACGGGCAATACGTCCTCGACGCCAACGGCAACATGGAGGGTGGGCTGAGAATGCCCGAAATGCAGGTGCCGATCGCCACGTACTCGGCCACGATCGAGCCTTCCCCCAGCTGCAACGACGCCGTGGATCCCTTTGGGTACGCCCAGCTCCAGTCGATGTATCCAGCGCACAGCGACTACGTCAGGAAGTTCGACGCTGCCGCCAAGGCGCTCGTAAGAGAAGGATTCCTGTTCCGCTCAGACGCCAATACGCAAATGAGAGACGCGGCGGTCGCCCCGGTTCCGGGGGTCTCGACCAAGGAGGCTCCCGGAATCCCAGGCCGGACCTAACGCCATCGCTGCTCCCCTGTCTCACCCTTGGGAGCGAGGGGCCTGGCCGCGATCGGCGGCCGGGCCCCAGCCCCCGCTATCAGCCCTGGAAGACAGGCTCATCGCTGAGCGCGATTGGCTAGACCACGCGGCTGGCATACCGTTGGCCTGTCATCGTGGGGATTCGTTCGTCAACGCCGGTCCGCCCGATCGCGCTTCTGCTCGCGTCGCTGGCTGCCACATCGATCATTACGACAGCGACTGCGGGCGCGGCCAGCGTCAAGCTCGCTCATGGGCAACTTGCCGGCTATCCGTGGCAGCTAACTGTTTCCACTCAGACCATCGGACGTGACCGGCTGCCGGCGCTGTGCGCGAGCTTTCTCGCGGGCGGAAGCGGCTTCCCAGCCTGCACGGCGCCGGCGATCGGACGTGGCGGAGGGCGATCGCTCAGGTGGTCCTTCGACCTACACGCGGCGGGATATCACGGTGTGGTTCCTCTGATCGGAAACGAGGTCAACGGCACGGTCCGCGATCTGATTCTGTTCGTCGATCCGCGCGCCAGGCGGGTGGTGGTGACACTCCGCGACGGAGAGGTCTTCCACCTCCGCGCCCAGGCGCTCCCCAGAAGCCTTCATCGCGCCGCGCGAATCGCCTGGGAGGTCGATGTTCCAAGCCACAACAGCGCCTCGAATCTCACCTTCGCCAAGGTGATCGCCTACAGCCGCCGTGGCGCTGTCGTCGGCCATTTTCACTAATTTGCCCGCGCGCGGCTGGCGGATAGGCGTCGCCCTGGTGGTCGTGATCGCGTCCGGGGCGGTGGTGGGCTGTTCGTCGTCCTCCCCGCACCGCCAGATCGAATCCCGCTGTCCGTCGCAGGCGCCCAGGGTGGTGTCCGCCGGCTATCTCGAGGGCCTTCAGCAGTCGATCAGCGTCGCGTCGTTCCTGGATGCCGTTCCGAGGGCAAGAGGGCTGTCAACGGCCCGGGCGGTGCTGGTGGGCCCGCACAGCTCGATCGTGCTCGATGCCATCGCGATCACAAATCGCATCGGAGCCAGCACGGGGTGTGCGCTGGGACTCCCGCGGCCAATATCGGCGCAAGCGGGCCACCAGCTGATCGTCTTCCGCATCGGCAACACCCCTGCACTGATGGGCCTGCCGGAATGTTTCCAGGTGAGTCTGCCCGCGTGCGAAAACTTGCCCGATCCCACGATCGTCATCGCCGGGCGCAGCCGTCCCCTGCCGGCCGGTCCGGTGTTCGTGGCCAGCGTTCCGGCCCGCGCGACCGTCGCGTTGCAGCTGGACGATGGAGGCCGCCCCCAGGATCTCGATTTCCGCACGGGAACGCGGACCCGCGAGGCGAGCCCGCTCTTCTACCCGGTTCTGAACGCCCCGCTGGGCCTCGGCGCAACGATCGCCGCCGGATGGGAATCGCAGCAGATCCCCGGCCTGCGCTGGTATGGCGACCCCATCGATGTGTCCCTGTACGGCGGCCCGGGGGGCGGCGGCCCGGTCAGCGAGGCGACGCTGCGCCCTACGCCGACGGCCTCGCCTGGGCACCTAACGGGCGTGCCTGGCTGCTCGTCTCGACTAAGCCGCAAACAATGACAAATCCCCTGGATCCGGCTAAAGCCCTCTGTCGGACTCGAACCGACGACCCCTTCCTTACCATGGAAGGGCGAGGGGTCACGAGCGCTCATGGACGCCCGGGATCGGGCACGAAATGCCTGCAAATCACTTTAAAGTGGAGTGTACGGCTGTGGCGGGCGAAATGCGGCCGAAGTGGAACTGGTGGACGGAAAATGGACGGAACGCCAGTGCGCAGATGTGTTGCGGATTACCAGGGCTGACCTTTGTCCGAACCGGTTAGTCGCCGGCGGGTACTCGGGTCTACCCCATGTCACCTGAGCAGGGCTACACCGCTTGGGCGGGTGCCGACCATGTTCTCGTCAGGGCGATCATCACGCCCCTCGCCTTGGCCGGCACCTGGGGTGTCGACGTTCGAGGAGTTGGTCCGAGCGCGTCCGGGCGCTATATGAACGCCGGCTCAGCTCGAAAGCGCCTGGAGCTTCCGCCGCCGCGTCGCGACGTGGGGTGACGTCGTCACCGAGAGCAGGCGAAGGACGACGGCGATTGGCCTTCGGGGAGAAGCCTGACGGAGACGTGACAGTAATGACACTCGGGACGTCAGCCTGGGACGCCTATGTCGACAACAACCGGCGGAAGAACGATCGATAGCGCTGGAGCGCGACTCGAAGGTCTTCGGTGGAGATGTCTTCGCCGCGGCCCCACTGTGCCTCGAGTCGTTCTCGCTCCTGCGCAAAGCCGTCGGCGAGCTGTTGCATGAGGTTCGCGACCAGGCCGTCCGCGTCCTCGACGGCGCCGCGCGGCTCGTCGACAAATCGGGTCTGAACCTCTTCCCAGCGCCGTTGGAAGGATGCGGTCAACTCGGCGGGAAGAAGCGGCTCGCTGGCTTCCGACGCAGCGGCCCGCGCGCCATCGGAGGAAGCCGGTGAAGCGGCGTTCTCGTCCTGGGGCGCGGAGGACGACGGCGCCGGCGTGGAATCGGTTTCAGGTTTGGCCGCGACGTCGCCAGACGAGCGTGGCGTCTGCACGCTTCCGCTTTCGCCTTCGGGCTCACCAACCTCCGTGTCAAGTCTGCGGTCATCAGCCTGCGTGTCGACGGTTCCGTCTCCCCGGGACGTCTCCGCCCGGTCGTAGGCCTCGGCGGGCGGTTCACGGGACGTCTCCACGTCCCGCGCCTCGGGGTCTGCAGCCGTGACTGCTCCCGCGGCTGAGCCTTTGGGTGAGGCCAGGTCCCGAGTGCTCAATGCCTCTTCGTTGCGCTCCGTCATCCGTCATCCCCTCCTTATCGTGTCAAGTGGAACTGCGCCCTCATCGCCCTCGTTACCTTCATCCAATCGTGCGGTGTCACCGGGGGCCAGCAGGTCGTCGAACAGTGCCCGGAAATGCACCATCGACTGACGCAGCTGTTCGGTGCTGGCCTGCCCGTTGTGAGCCCGGACAGAAATTGCCTGAGCCGCCCGATAGTTCTCGACTACGTTCGGGTGCTCGACCGATATGTCGGCCGCCCGCTGCTCGAAATCCTCATCGACCGGATAACCCCGGTCGTGCATCACCTGCTGCACGAGTTCGTGGGCCTCGCCGACCGCCGCGCTCGGCTCATCGACAAAGAACCGCTGAGCCGACTTCCAACGCTCGAGGTAGCGCTCACGGGTCGCGGGGTCCAGCGGCCGAATCTCAAATTGATCTACTCGCCGTCGACGATCAGCCAGCTCGCGCTCAGCGGACCGTTGATCGCCACGCTGCGACACGACGCGGTTGTACTCCGGGCCGAAATCATCCTTCAGCTTTCGCGAACGTTGCTGACGCGCAACGAGCACTCCAATGATCACCAACAGCACGACGACGACAGCCACAAGCACCCAAGTCATAGGGAAAGTCCCCTCTCTCTCCAGTCCCTCGCCAACGCGGGGGGTTGACGGTCTGCAGTCACCCTACCCTCGCGTCCCTGACCTGAATCCGCATGCGTCCTCGCGCAGACGTCCGTACGGGAACAGGCACGGCCAAACGACCTCCGGGGGCGGCCACGAGAACGGAATGGCGCCAATGGCCGCGCTACTCCCGGGCACCGGGCGGGTAGTGTGACGAAAATGAATGGCCGGCACGGACAGCGAGCGGAGCGCCCCGCCCAGTGGCCTCTGTAACCGACCTCATCAGCATTGTCGATGCGGATCCTGACCTCGCCGACCTCCTCGACCAGTCAGAGCTCGACCGCGCCCGCCGCGAGGCGCTGACTCGCGAACGTCGCCTCTCGCCCGGTGATTGGGATGCGACCGGCGCGATCGAGCCAGACAAGCATCACCGTGGCTTTCTGATCATCGAAGGGCTGTTGTCGCGCGACGTCAACGTGCTCGGGCGCACCTGCGTGGAGCTGCTCGGCGCCGGCGACGTCTTGCGACCCTGGCGCTGGGACACTGAGGGTTCACACGTTCACGCCGAAGTAGGATGGCGTGTCCTCGAGCCGACACGACTAGCCGTACTCGACCACGGTCTGGTCGTGCGGATGAATCCGTGGCCACAGCTTGGCGTGGAGCTCTTCGCCCGCGGAACGCGGAGGGCGCACCATCTCGCGGTCGCCCTAGCAATCGCCCACCACCAGCGCGTGGACGATCGACTCCTCCTGACGCTTTGGCATCTGGCTGAGCGCTGGGGCCGTGTCACACCGGAGGGGATCACCGTGCCCTTGCCGCTGTCTCATCAGCGCTTGGCAGACTTGGTCGGAGCGCACCGACCATCGGTTACCACCGCGATGGGCGAGCTGGTTCGCGCCGGCGCGGTCAGCCGGCGAGAAGACAGCGCGTGGATCCTGCATGGCACTCCGCCCGCGCAACTACGTCATCACCGTTTGGTCGCCGCCATGACCTGAAGACTCAGGGGAATATCCGGCGGGGTACGCTACGTCGGCCTGGAACGACCCGTCAGCCCGCGGCGGTATCGGGGCTGAAGCTAAGTGAGTGGCTAAGGTCGCTCAGTTAACGATCAAGCCGACCTGACGTCTCATCGTCGTTGCCGCCTGGAGCGCTGAGCGGCTTCTGCTCCTCCTGACGGGCAGGCCGTTGAGTGCCGCGTCGGATGCCTGCAGCCGTCCGGATCGACATTCGGCTCGCGGTCTTCGGCGCGGCCTTACGGCTCGGGGTCGTGGCGGACCGTAGAGTCCTCGAGGCCTGCAGCGTTCGGCTCGGTCGATCGCGGGACGTTCCGGTCGGACGCCACCGATTGGTTGGTCCGGGTTGGCGCCAAATCGCCCGCGACCGCCGATGCGTCGGCAGCAGAATCGCCGCGGCGTAGCCGCGTGTCCTGACGCCCCTGTCCGTTGGCGACTGGATCCTGCTCGGTCGCCGCCGCATCGCTCCCGGCCGCCGGAGCTGCTGACCTACGTCGCCGCCATGCGCCGCCGCCAGCGTAGCCCGTCGCGTAGACGGTCCGGCGACGGCGCGGAATCACCGTGTTGAACAGGAGGATCGCCGCGACGACGCCCCACGCGAGCTCGGTCCAGCGGTTCGCGGCGGCGAGTCCGAGCACGTTGCCGCTGGCGAGCGCGATGATCGCTGCGGCGGCGAGAGCCGTCCCGACGATCAGGCTCATCGTTTTGGCGAGCAGATGCTGGGCGGCTCCGAACAGGAGCAGGCCGCCGGCGATGGCGATGAGCATTCCGGTCCAGCCGTTGGCGCCGAAGATCCCCAGGAAGACCTTGCCCTGTACAGGCGCCTTACCGTTCGGGAAGTTCGCGAACTTCGGAAAGACATGCTGCTTGTAGAGGAAGTAGAGGCCCGCCGCCAGCAGGATGGTTCCCAGGATCAGGGCTGGCCCGCGAGCCAGACTGATGCCTTTCTTAGTATGCGTTTCGATCGTCTCGGGCATGGGTTGGCCTTTTCCAGGTTTGATGCGTGTGGAATCGCGCGCGTCGCGGGACGGCTGTCGCCGTTGTGTTGGACGTTCGTCTGTTAGGGAGGGCTGCTCGCCCTCCTCCTCCGGCTTGACCACTTGTGCCCGAAGGCCGGCCCCACCTCAGGCCCGCGAGCCGCGCAATGTTTGGAAGCTGCCCCAGTCTGCTCGCAGGTTTGGGATCCCGCGGGTGGAGCTCAGTAGTAGTGGCGCCGTCCTCCCACGGCGCGTCCCATGGATCCGAGCACGGCGAGGACCAGGCCGACAATCACGAGGATGATCCCAATGCTCCACAGAACAGCGATCTTCGCGATAAATCCGATGACCAGCAGGATGATGCCGAGGATGATCATTCGCCCTCCTGACCGTCAATTGACGCGAGCTGATGGGTTGATATTGCGGACTCACTCTAGGCTGCTGCCCGCTGGCGCCGGTCCGTACACGTACGAGTCAGGACGTACGCACTCAGACCCAGCGTCTGGCTTGCGCACGACCAGTAGCGGGACTGCGCGCACTCGGGACAGCTAACTCGGAGCGCGGTACACGCCGACCTCGAGCGGACAGCTGCTCGGGATGACCAGCACTAACGCGGACTTCCGACCAACGCATTCCCGGTGCCAGTCGCCAATCCGCCATAGTGGACCGCCCCGCAAGAGATCGGCGCTCTGACCGCAGTTCTTACCGCACTCGATGGCAGCAAGACTCTGGTCGACATCGTGCCCGTCCGCAAGCTAGAGCTACTGCTCACAGAAGTCGGAGGGCTCACCACGTTCGGCTTGGCTAAGCGCGCTAACGCGGATCGCGACCTGGTACTCGCGTTGCTGCGGGAATTGGAAGCCGCCGGCCGGATCTGCAGAACGGGCGAGCGCCGCGGGACACGCTGGTACGCGATCACCGACCAGGAGCGCCAGCCCGAATCCCGCTTCGTCTGGGCCGATTGAACTTCCCGTGGCGATCGCCAACGCTCTCACCAAATGCTGTTTGGCGATAGCAAGCGTACTCTGCATCGGGAGCCAGTCCTAGGCCGCGATCGCTATGTAGCGCCGGAGCAAAGGTCAAGAGCGATCATCCGGAGGGAGCCCCGGACGCTTCAAATCGGCGAACGCGCATCGGCGCGCTTCCCTGCTCGTCCGCTGCTCTAGGCACGGGAGCTAGTTGGGACGAGGTTGGTCCAGAGCCCATGTGAGAGTGGAACGAAGCGACGGCTCTCGTCCGCGACAAGACGGCGTACTAGCTCGACCGTTTCGCCGACATCGCGGCGTCGCTCCCATTGCCCTGCCTCGACGGGCGAATCATGCATGAGTACGACTGCGTCCGAGCCGCTGCGATCGGCCTCTTCCAGTTCAGCGACCGCGGCGCGATGCATCACCGACGCGGATGTCCCGTCGTAGTCCGTCGTGTCGATCGTCCAGCCAGCGAGCTCTAAACCGCGCTCGCTCGCGAGCTC
This sequence comes from uncultured Solirubrobacterales bacterium, assembly GCA_963810015.1. Taxonomy (GTDB): domain Bacteria; phylum Actinomycetota; class Thermoleophilia; order Solirubrobacterales; family Solirubrobacteraceae; genus Palsa-465. The sequence goes on along the minus strand of CAWEMC010000010.1, from coordinate 71,701 downwards.
ACAAGTCGTCCCTACGAGCCAGTTGCCCCACGGAGGTCGCCACAAATGCGGGGTGGCCGCTCCGAGCTCGCGTAGAAGCGCCGTCACTTGTTCGATATCGGTTCGGATCTGCTGAGGAGTCATGTCGCCCTGCGAGCGATGCTCCCAGCAATGCGGTTGCACGGAGTGCCCAGCCTCGAGAGTCTCGCGCACCACGTCATGATGCGTTGAAGCCTGTTTTCCCCAAACAAAGAACGTCGCGCGGACACCGCGCGCGCCAAGCACTTCCAACAATGGCAACGTGCCGTCGGGCCACGGCCCGTCATCGAATGTCAAGGCTACAGTTGGTTGCACGTTTCGACAGGCCACGCACCAACGAAATCGATTTCTCGTCCGAGGGAGGTAGAAGCCATCGAGACACTTCCGCCCGAACAGGCCGAGCCCCCGATCGCTCCTAACCTCCGCGAAGCTGATTGGCTGCTTTCTGTGCGGTAAGCAGGGCCGCGGCGCCTGCTTCCCTCGGCGCGAGCAGGCGAGCTAGCGACGCGCTGCGGCGCGTGTGCGAGCCGCCTTCTTCGCAGCCTCGCTGCGTTTCCGGGCATTGTGTTCGCGAGTGCGTGCTGCCTTCCGTGCCGCCTCGCTCCGACTCGAACCATGGGCATGACGCTCGAGGTCGGAGGCGGCCTGCTTGAGGCTCTCGACTGTGCGCGTGACTGCCTTCGATGGTTTGCCGTTTTTGGTCTTTGCTGCCGACTCGCTCGCGGTTTTGGCGACCTTCTTACGCACGCCGCTCTCGCGGAGACTGTCGAACAGGTCCTTCTCGCTTTTCTTGGCCATTGTGTTCCTTTCGTTCTATACGGGGCGACACCCGCCTGTAACGCGCCCTCAGCGGGTCTATTAGCCGCGGTTCCTTTCTGAGTACCCGTTCGACGCCGGTCCAACCCGCGCTAACTCCCGGTCGGGCGGGTAGTAACGAACCGTGGCCTACATGAGTCTCGTCTTCGACTCACCCGACCATCGCGATGTCCTCGCTGAGATTGCGGCGGGCGCTGCCCAGCGGGACGCCGAGCACACTCCGAGGTTCCCGGAGGCACCATTTGCCTTGCTCGAGCAGGATGGCCTCCTCGCGTGGAACGCAAAGGCCGGGTCGAATCGGCCGCCCGCCGCCGAGGAGCTGCAACTCGTCCGGCAGGTTGCCTGCGCCGATGGATCTCTTGGTCGAATTTTCGACGGGCACCTTAATGCCGTCGAGCGCCTGGCTGTTCAGGCGCCCGACGCGCTACGCGAGCGTGAGCTTGCCGCCATCGTAGGCCGGAGGCTCAGAGGCGGGATCTGGGGCAGCGATCCGGGGCCCGGGGAAGGATCGCCTGCCACCGTGCACGAGGCTCGCGGTGGCGAGGTGCTTCGTGGAGTGAAGACTTTCTGCTCGGGTGCCGGCGGCTTGCATCGCGCGCTGGTGCTGACACGCCAGCGCCGCGGCGGGCCACCGCTCGCGGTGTGGATCGATCTCACCGACGAGGACCGCGTGGAGGTCGATACGAGCTGGTATCGCTCATACGGGCTCCGCGCGTCCGTCTCGCATCGCGTCGTCTTCCACGACGCGCCGGTGATCGCCCGGTTTGGCGCGCCCGGGTCCCTAGCCGAGCAGCCCTGGTTCTCTCGTGATGCGCTCCGGACCGCGGCCAGCTGGGCGGGGATGGCCGACACGGCAGTTCACTCCGCGCTTGATGACCTCGCTCGCCGGCCTGGAAGGGGCCAGCTCGAGGCGCTTGCAGCGGGACGGATCCTGACAGCGCAACGGACGATCGATCTGTGGATCGAGAAGGCCGCGCATGCAATGGACGCATCGGGTGATGAGCTTCCGATCGTCTCCATCCAGGCTCGCGTCGGTATCTCCGACGCCTGTCGGCTGCTGCTCGACGAGGCTGCTCGGGCCTGCGGGTCAAGACCATTTGCCCGAGCTGATGCCCTCGACCGGGCCAGACGTGATCTCGAGGTGTTCCTGCTTCAGCACCGTCTCGATCCGTTGCTTGCGCGCTCAGGTGAGGCAGCGCTCGAGGAACGCTGATGACGCGGATGACGCTCGCGGATTTCGAGTCCCGCTACCGCGCGGACCCTGATCCTTGGGGATATACCAGCAGCGCCTACGAGCATGAGAAGTATGTTGCGACGCTCGAGGCATGCGGCGCGGGCCCGTTCGCTGATGCACTCGAGCTCGGAGGCTCGATTGGTGTGTTCAGCTCGATGCTCGCTCCTCTCTGCGTGCGGCTGACGACGATCGATGCCGCGCCCACGGCGGTGACTCTGTCCCGCGGTCGGCTCTCGCGCGCCCGTCACGTCCGCGTGCTCCTCGGCTCGATCCCCGGTGCCGTCCCAGCAGGTCATTTCGATCTCGTGGTCGCGTCGGAGATCCTCTATTACCTGAACGCGGCGGAACTGGCCGCTACGGTGGTGATGCTCGAGTCACGGATGAGCCCGGGAGCTCGCCTGGTCGCGGTGCATTGGCGTCCTGCCGGGCCCGAGCGGCCGCTCGATGCACAACAGGTTCACGGGCTTCTGCGCCGGCGGGCGTGGCTTAAGCCGGTGCGCTCGACTGGGACCCGCGATTACCTCCTCGACGTGCTGGAACGGCGGTGAGCGACGAGTTCGAACTGCTCGTGGTGGGCGGTGGGCCGGCGGGGCTCGCGGCGGCACGGGCCTACCGCGCCGCGGGGGGAGTGGGGGGCGTTGGGCTCGTCAGCGACGAGCACCGGGTCCCGTATAACCGGCCCCCGCTGAGCAAGGAGTTTCTGCGTGGGGAGACGGAGGAGGACGAGCTGCCGATCGAGGAGGAAGGCTGGCTCGCGGAACACTGCGTCAGCCTCGTGAGCGGCCGCGCGGTCACGCTCGATCCCGACGAGCGTTCGGTCGTGCTCTCCGGCGGGCGGGAGCTTCGCTATCGCAAATGCGTGCTGGCCACTGGTGCCGAGCCGACCCGATTGCCGGTCGCGGGCGCTGATGACCCGGCGGTGAGGGTCATCCGCACGCTCGACCATGTTCGCGAGCTGACCTGGCGGCTGCGTGGCGGCGATCCCGTGGTCGTGATCGGGTCGGGCTTCATTGGCTGCGAGATTGCGGCCTCGCTCCGGCGGCGGGGCCACTCGGTCACGCTCGTGTCCGATGAGATGCAGCCGAACTTCGCTCGTCTCGATCTTGAACCGGCCGAGCGGATTCAACGGTGGCTCGACGAGGAAGGCGTGATCTCGCACCTCGGCACACCGGTCGACGAAATCACCCGGCGTTCCGGCTCGCTGGAGATCGTGGCCGGCGACGTCCAAGCGGTCGCCAAGATCGTGGTGATGGCAGCTGGAGTGGCGCCGCGGTCGGAGCTTGCTGGTGCGGCGGGGCTCGAGCTGCGCGATGGCGCGCTGCCCGCGAATAGCGCGATGCGCACGGCGAAGGAGGGGTTGTACGCGGCCGGCGACGTCGCGTTCGCCGACAACGCGTGCGCCGGGCGCCCCCTGCGGGTCGAGCATTGGGGCGACGCTCTGGGTCAGGGGGAGGTCGCAGGTCGCAGCGCGGCGGGAGAGCGAGTCCAGTGGGACGCCGTCCCGGGGTTCTGGTCGACGATCGGCAACCATACCCTGAAGTACGCGGCGTGGGGAGACGGCTTCGACGACTCACGACTGGAAGACCATGGCGGCGGCGCATTCACGGCTTGGTACGGCCGCAACGGAAGGGTGGTCGGAGTGCTCGCGCACGAGGCCGATGAGGACTACGAGCGGGGCCGTGCGCTGATTGCAGGGGGCGCGTCGTGGGGCTAGCGGCGATCGTTGTCATTCCGGCTCGCAACGAGGAACAGCACATCGCCGCATGTCTGTCGGCATTGGCGGCCCAGACTGTTCCGCGCGAGGCGTTCGAGACGATCGTCGTCATCGACGCCTGCGTCGATGTCACGGCGCGCATCGCCAAGCAGGTGGGAGAAGCGCGGGGGCTGAAGCTGACCTTGGTTGATGGGCCGGGGCGTGGCGCAGGCGCGGCGCGGCGTGTTGGGATGAACCTCGCCGCGGCGCGGCTCCTCGCGCGGGGGCTCGAGGATGGGCTGATCGCGTGCACCGACGCGGATTCGCGTCCTGATCCGGATTGGCTGAGATGTCAGCTGGTGCATGTGCGAGGCGGCGCCCGGGCGATCGCCGGATTGGTGGAACTAGATCCCCAGGAGTCGCCACAGCTGCCCGCGGGCGTGCTCCGCCGCCGCGAGCGGGATGCGGCTCAGCGCCTCGGCCGAGTCAGGGAGTCCGATCCGGCTGCTGCCCATCACCATTTCGCGGGGGCGTCCATGGCCGTGACCGCCGGCGTCTACCAGGATGTCGGCGGCCTGGAGCCGGTCGCCGGTCTCGAGGACGCAGTGTTCGCCACCCGGCTGACCGAGCACGGCATATCGATCCTCAGGGCAACCGATGTCCGTGTCCGCACGTCGGCGCGCGCGATCGGCCGCACGCCGCGTGGGCTGTCGGTCGACCTTGCCGTCTCCACGTGGTCCGAGCGACGGCGCTATTCGGCGGCCACGTTCCCACCGCAGCGACTTCGCCGGTGCAAGGGCGCAACGTCCGTCGTCGTCGTGATTCCGACGAAGGAGTGCGCCGAGACGCTGCCGGCCATCCTGAGCACCGCGGTTGGTCCGCTCCTCGGGGCGGGCGTCGTCGACGAGGTGCTCGTCGTCGACGCTGATTCGACTGATGGATCCGCTGAGATCGCGAGGGCGGCGGGTGCGACCGTCATCCAGGAGGACGAGGTTCTTCGGGAATACGGGCCCGCGCAGGGAAAGGGCGACGCCATGTGGCGCGCGGTGTCGGTCACGAATGCCGACGTGGTCTGCTTCCTCGACGGCGATACGAGCAACCCGCAGCCCGGTCATCTACAAGGGCTGATCGGTCCACTCCTCGTCGATCGTTCGCTGCAACTCGTCAAGGGAGCGTTTGAGCGTCCGCTGCGCGTCGGAGGAGTCGACCTGCCCCACGAAGGGGGGCGTGTCACCGAGCTTATGGCCAGACCTCTGCTCAACCTCCACGAACCACGGCTCGCCGGCTTCGCCCAACCGCTGGCGGGAGAATTCGCCGGCCGTCGGCTGCTGTTCGAGTCGATCCCGTTCCCGGTCGGCTACGGCGTCGAGATCGCCGTGCTGATCGACGCCCTGCGCCTCCACGGCCTCGACGCCCTGGCGGAATGCGACCTCGGCACGCGCCAGAACCGTCATCAACCGCTCCGCGCTCTGGGAGAGATGGCGTACTCGGTTCTGGCCGCGGTGGAAAACCGGATCCCCCATCGTTCGAGCGTCATGGGAGGTCATTACCTCCGGCCGTGGCAGGATGACACGACGGTTCAGATCGCCATCGCGGAACGACCCCCGCTGGTCACCCTGAGCGAGGCGGCCGGTGCGCGGGAGCTGACGACACCCGCCGAGTGATTCAACTGGCGGGCTCGCCTCCGAGAGCGAATTCACACCAAACCGTCGTGCGGCCCCCGGCGTCTCGCTTGACGCCCCAGGACGCGGACAGCCTGTCGACGAAAAAGAGACCCATGCCCGCTGGCTGGTCGAGATCGAGGCCGATGAGACGGGGCGAGGAGGCTGCACCTGAGTCGGTGACCGTGAGGTGCAGCCGACCGTCTGATAAAGAGACTTCAACTCCGACGGTCTGTCCAGAGCCAGGGCCGGTGTGTACCACGCTGTTTGTGACGAGCTCGCTCACAATCAGTCCGACGTCGTCAGTCAACGGCTGGGGGAGCCGATCCGCCAGGGTCGAGCGGACGTGGTGGCGCGCGACTCGCGGTGCGTCTCGATCGGCCGGGACTTCGAGCATAACTGGGAAAAAAGACTCGATACTTCTGAGATGCCCGTTGATGCGCAGGTCAAACGCGCTCGCCGCGCGCGGTGCGGCGCGCGCTAGTCGATAGCCATGACCACGACGGTGGCGTCGTCCTCGAGGGGCTCGAGCCAGCTGTCCGTCACCGCCCGCTGGATGGCCATGGCGGTCGAGGCAGCGGTCGGGTTCTCGACCCGTTCGACCGCGTGCCTGAGGCCATCGATGCCAAACGTTCCACCGTTCCCCATTCGCCGACTGATGACTCCATTGGTGACGAGGATCAGTCGCTCGCCCGGGTGCAACTCGCGGCTGGTCAACGTGAACGCGGTCTGAGGAGCGCCGATACCAAGCGGCGGATGCTCGGGCGCAATGAGTTCGTGTAGGGTGCCCTCGACGTCGACCAGGTAGGCATTGGGATGGCCACAGTTGACCCACGTGAGCGCGGCCGTCGCGGCGCGCCAGCGGGCAACGAGTCCGGTCATGTAGAAGCCGGGGTGATCGAGTCGCCGAACCGTCTCATCGATCGCCTTGAGCGCGCCCTCGAGATCCTCGCCGCTCCGGCGAGCAGAGCGCAGAGCGCCTAGGGCAGCGGCGCCGAGGCCGGCGGCCGTCGGGCCGGTGCCCGGCGAGTCCGCGATCGCGAGCCAGGCGCCGTCACGGTTCTCGACGAAGTCAAACCAGTCGCCTCCGACTTCGTAGGTGGGAAGCAGTACGCCGGCGAGTTGGGCTCCGGCGATGCGGGCGATTCGCGGCGGCAACAGGTGCTGCTGCACCTCCGCGGCAGGAGTGGTGGCTCTGCGGCGCTTGGCAGCTTCGATCGAGTCGGTGTATTCGTTGGCGAGCTCGAGCGCCGCGGCGCCCTGGTTGGCGATATCCGAGAGAGAGGCAGTGGGTGTGCCCACGCAGATCAACAGACCGGTCACGCGTCCCCGAAGCCAAAGCGGTTCGGCGGTGCACCCTGGGAGCTCCCGCTGAAGTCGGACGTAGAACTCCGGCAAGCCCTCCGGCACGATCTCCGGCCCCAGGGCAGGCGGCGCGTCCAGGCGATCCGGGAACTCCTCTGAGCCGGCCAGACGGAGCAGGTGGGAGCCGTCGATCTCGACCACGTACAGGGCGATGGGAACGCCGGCAACCCGCCGGGCCTCGGCCACGAGTTGATCGGGGACAAGGTGGGGTGGGACCTCGTCGAGAATCCGCGTCACTTCGAGGGGAAGGGGCGCCTGGCGCCCCAACCTCCCCGGCGCCCGGAAAGGCATAGTGCTCAGATCGGCGCGACCCGGCTGGCGAGCGTCGGTCGAGGCGTCCGACGGCTCGGCGTCCTCGAGCGCCTGCTCGAGTGCTTCCCGGGTCGGGAAATGTCGGTAGAGCGTCGAGCGCCCCACCTTTGCGGCGGCGGCCAGCTCGGTCATCGTCACGCGTCGATCGCCGCCCATGACCGCGTGAGCGGCCGTGAGGATCCGCTGACGGCTGGCGAGTGCGTCCGCACGGGTGAGCGCGGAATCACCACCTCCGGTCTCGGCGGCCGCGCCGACAGCGTCGGCTCGTGCTTGGGCAAAGTCGGCCACTTGCCACTTTTACCACGTGGTTCAGCTGGCCGCGGGCGCGTGTGCCAAATGGGCCGATTGTTCCAAGATCATTCCGAGTGATGTCCCAGATTTCACCGCACTCGGAGATTGGAAGGCCTTCGATGGGGTAGCTAGCTGTTCAGAAGTCCCGTTTAGGTGGGACGAACGTCTCGATTCCTGGAGGTAGGTCGGATGACCGTAAGTGAGCGGCTGAGCGCGGTCGCGCCATATGCGCGGCAGCTCCTCGACGACGAGGAGGTGCGCGAGGCGGCACAGCGTGCGCTCGACGCGAGTCGCGAGTCCTACCAACGGGCCCGCGGCAAGAACGCCCGGCAGGCAGTGTCCGACAAGAAACTGCGCCGGCGACTGCACGCCGTGCTCGGCGCCTCGGCGAAGTTCTGGGCCGCGATGACCGCTCCTCAGCCGCGGCGCAAGCGCCGGTTCTGGCGCAGGCTGACGATCCTAACCGTGCTCGGCGCCGGCGTGTTCTTTGCGGTCAACGGCGACGCGCGCACGGCGGTCGTGAATTTCGTCAGAAACGCGACGAACAGCAATCCGGGCGGCTAGCAAATCGAAAGGAAGGCGCGTGATGGCGCAAATTCAGAACGAGCACACAGGCTCCTCGCCAAAAGCATCCGACACACCGAACAGCGACCCACCGATCGCGGAGCTCGTCAAGCAGCTCTCCGAGCAGACGTCGCGGCTCGCGCGCCAGGAGGTCGAGCTGGCGAGGGCCGAGCTCGTTACAAAGGGCAAGCGTGCCGGGGTCGGCGCGGGGATGTTCGGTGGGGCCGGCGTGTTCGGCCTGTATTCGGCTGGAGCGCTGACCGCGGCCGCGGTGCTCGCGTTGGCCACAGCGGTCACGCCATGGCTCGCGGCGCTGATCGTGGGCGTCGCGCTGGCCGCGATCGCCGGCGCGCTGGCCCTTCAGGGCAGGACAAAGGTTCAGCAGGCGATTCCGCCTGTTCCCGAGCAGGCAACCGAGAGTGTGAAGGAGGACGTGCAATGGGCAAAGCAGCGCGCGCGGGAGGGACGGAGATGAGCGACAGCGTGAGGCAGGCCGCCGATCAGGACAAATCGCCCGAAGAGCTTCGTCACGAGATCGAGCAGGCCCGGGAGGAACTGGGCGACACGGTCGAGGCACTCGCCCACAGGGCCGACGTGAAGGCTCAGGCGAAGGAGCGCATCAGCTCGGCGAAGGGAGCCGCCCAACAAAAGAAAGATGAGATCACGGCGAAGATCAAGAGCACCACGCCTGAGACCGCAACTGCGGGCGCCCAGCAGGTGGCGACGACGGCGAAGAATAATCCGCTCCCGCTGGCAGCGGGCGCGGCCTTCCTCGCCGGCTTCCTAGCCGGGCGGGTCAGCTCGCGGTGAGCGAGAGCGCACAGATGGCCGAGAGAAACAGACAGGAATCGTCGAACGGGGCGAAGGCGGATCAGCGGCGAGCGCCCGAAGGTCCGACGAAGCTCGGCACCGGGTCTTGGTTCGGTGTCCTGCGGCGCTCGGCGCGAGGGTTCAGCGCCGACAACCTCACCGACCGGGCGGCGGCGCTGACGTACTATGGAATCCAGGCGATCTTCCCGGCTCTGCTGGCGGTCGTCTCGATCCTCGGGCTCCTCGGCAGGTCGGCCACCCAGCCGCTCATTGAAAACCTCGGCAAGGTCGCCCCGGGGCCGGCACAGCAGATCTTCACGAGCGCGATCGAGAACATGCAGAGGAGCCGTGGGACCGCCGGCCTCTTGGTCATCGCGGGATTCGCCGTCGCGCTGTGGTCGGCCTCGGGCTACGTCGGCGCGTTCATGCGAGCCTCCAATGACATCTACGGCGTCGCCGAGGGCAGGCCGTTCTGGCTCAAACGCCCGCTTCAGGTGCTCGTCACCTTCGTCCTCGTGCTCCTACTTGCGGCGAGCGCGCTCGCGGTTGTGCTCACCGGAGGGCTGGCCACCGAGGCCGGAAGGTTGCTGGGCATCGGTCAAGGCGCAGTCACGGTGTGGGACATCGCCAAGTGGCCGGTGCTCGTGCTGATCGTCGGCCTGATGTTCTCGATCCTGTACTGGGCCGCACCCAACGTCCGTCAGCCGGGGTTTCGCTGGCTCACTCCCGGCGGGACGCTTGCCGTGCTGCTGTGGATCATCGCCTCGGCCGCGCTCGCCTTCTACGTGGCCAACTTCAGCTCCTACAACAAGACCTACGGCAGCCTCGCCGGAATCGTCGTGTTCCTCGTCTGGCTCTGGATCTCAAACGTGGTCGTACTGTTCGGCGCCGAGCTCAACTCCGAGGTTGAACGGGGACGCCAGCTCGCGGCCGGCGAACCGGCCGAGGATCAGCTGTTGGTCACCCCGCGCATGGCGGCGAAAGGTAACTGAGAGGTGCGGCCGACATTCGAGGGCAAGTTCGATTCCTCGCGCCCGGCGTCGCGACGTGCCACACAGGAGGTGTCAAGTTGAAGATCGTGTTCCTGCCGGTGAGTGTCCTCGGCGGTCTGACCGCCGCGCTGGTGAGCAAGAAGTTGTTCGAGCTGGCATGGCGCACGATCGATGCTCACGACCCGCCCGATCCACAGCATCGCCTCGTGGACCATCGCAAGCTGGCCGTCGCGCTGGTGCTCGAGGGGGCCATCTTCCGCCTGATACGCGGGGCGGTTGATCACGCCAGCCGACACGGCTTCGCCCGGCTCACTGGCACGTGGCCAGGCGAAGAGTCACCGGAGTCGGACTAGCGATGGACTATCTCGCCTGCACCCGTTGCGGCCTGACGATTCGGCTGCGCGCGCCCTACCCGACGATCAAGCCGTGCCCGCGCTGCATCGCTCGCGCGCGCGTAGCGCTGCCGATGGAACCCGCCGAGGGGCCGTGCCTGTGGAACGAGCAGAATCCCGAGCAGGTTCACGACGCGAGCTCCGGCACCTCCCTCCCGGCAAGCGCCGAAGACCGAACCACTTCCGCGAGCCCCTGACCGACCATCCACGCTCGTGGTGGCGACATCGGAGCAGGCCGTGCCTTCCTCCTCGCCGGCCTGCCCGATGTCGCAGTGGGTTCTGGCGCCCTCGACGGCGACCGGACGGGCCGGACCCTTGACAACATCGTGGTTGGATTTAATAATCCCCGCCGCATACGGTCTGTTGTCGTTCGAGGGAGGTTTCGCATGGCACTGAACCGCGGAAGCCGAGTGGGCGAGCCACGGCACGCGCGTCCAATTCTCAGGGGTGACGGAGCGATGAGCACGATGGACGGGAGTCGTCCTCGCTTTCGCATCGACGAGCGGCTTGGTGATGACGGTGTGGTCTGGTTGGCCTTGTTCGGCGAACTCGATCTCTCGGTCAGCGACGAGCTCCGACACCGGCTGGGGGAGCTTCGGAGAGGCGGGTTGGACGTCCGTCTGGATCTCAGCCAGTTGGAATTCATAGACAGCAGCGGACTACGAGAGCTGATCGTGGCTGTCTCTGAATCGCGGCGCGACGGCTGGCGACTGGAGGTCGGCACGGACGTACAGGGGACCGTCCGCCGCGTCATTGACCTAGTCGGAGTTGGCTCGTACATCTGGCCGGTCGCGGGCTAGCGGCGCGACCGCGATCGGTCATTCGGGAGGACGCGTGGCGCCGACCGCCGCGAGTGCCGGCTGGCGAGTCGCGTACATCGAGCTCCGCCTGATTCGTCGCTCGCAGGAGGGTGGCGGACGAGGGCCGACGCCAAAACCGCACGCGGATGTCTTGCCCGCGCTCGCGGCCGACGCCCGGGCGTCACGGCCAGTCGTCGTACGTCCATCCCGAACAGCCGATGCGTATCGACTTCATAGCGGGGGTAGGAGTTTCACTGCCCGATGAGCTCGCTGGCCAAGCAACCAACCCACCCGCACCCACCGGTTCCCAGGCGTTCCACGCCGGCGAGCATGCGGGAGGCGGTCCAGAAGTGCCGCGCCTGCGATCTGTGGGAGCGGGCGACTCAGGCAGTGATGGGCGAGGGTGCCCGGGCACGCGCCGTTGATGCTGGTCGGGGAGCAGCAGGTCTTCGCTCGCCTGCCATGGCTGCAGGCCGAGATCGCCATGGTCAGGCCGGCCGCGCTCGGGTGCCTCGGGACGACCGCGGGGAAGGCGCTCCCCGGATCCCAGGTACGGGTCGGACGCGACCGCGCCGAGCCGATGGAGTCCGAGCTGACCGAGCTGGTCACGCTGACCGCGCACCCGTCCTCGATTCTGCGCTCTTAAACGGATGCGGAGCGCGACGCCGCGATGGCCGAACTGATCGCAGTCCCAGAAAGGTGGCGGAGTGGCTGAGCGAGAGGTAGCCGTCGTCACGGGAGCGTCCGGAGGGATCGGCCGGGCCGTCGTGCGCGAATTCGCCAAGCACGGCGCCGCCGTCGGACTGATCGCCCGGGGCCAAGCCGGGCTGGATGCGGCGGCGCGCGACGTCACCGAGCTCGGCGGGACGCCGTGCCCCTGCCAAACCGACGTCTCCGATTTCCAGGCGATGCAGAACGCCGCAGTCACGATCGAGGAGCGCCTCGGGCCGATCGACGTGTGGGTCAACAACGCGATGACCACCGTGTTCTCATTCTTCGACGACGTGACCGCCGAGGAGTATGAGCGCGCCACGCAGGTCACGTACCTGGGGACCGTGTGGGGCACCAAGGTGGCGCTCGAGCGGATGCTGCCGCGGGATCGCGGCACGATCGTGCAGGTGGGCTCGGCTCTCGCATACCGCGGGATTCCGTTGCAGGCGCCGTACTGCGGCGCCAAGCACGCGATCAAGGGCTTTCAGGAGTCGCTGCGCTGCGAGCTCCGCCACCGAGGTAGCGCCGTGCGTGTGACGATGGTCCAGCTCCCGGGACTGAACACTCCACAGTTCAACCACTGTCTGAGCAAGATGCCTCGCCACCCGATGCCGGTGCCGCCGATGTTCGAGCCCGAGGTGGCGGCGCGCGCGATCTACTGGGCGGCCCACCACCGCCGGCGCGAGCTGTACGTCGGGTTTCCGACCGTGTACACGATCATCGGCAACAAGCTGGCCCCCTGGCTGGCCGAGCGCTACCTGGCGAGAACAGCCGTCGACGGGCAGCAGACCGATCAGCTGGTCAGCCGCGATCGCCCCGACAACCTGTTCGAGCCGCTCGACTCAGACCATGACGAGGGCGCCCACGGGATCTTCGACGACCAGGCCCACCCGCGCAGCGAGCAGGCGTGGCTCAGCCGCCACCGGATCGGCTCAGGGTTGGCCGCCGCGGCTGCACTCGGCGCCGGCGCCGCGACTCTGGCCCGCCGGCGCGCTTGAGATCCAGCCGCTCGGCCAACCGCGAGGCGAGCGCCATGATCGTCAGCGCCGGGTTCGCCGAGCCCTGTGTCGGCATCACGCTGCCGTCGGCGATGAACAGGTTCGGTACTTCCCAGGCGCGATGGTCGGAGTCGACGACGCTCCGTTCGGGGTCAGAGCCCATGCGGCAGCCGCCGACCAGGTGCGCGTAGCGATCGATCACGAGCACGTCCTGGGCGCCCGCCGCCTCGAAGATGTTGTGGAGCGTCCGCTTCGCGAACGCGATGTTGGCCCGGTCGTTGTCGCACTGCCCGTAGTCCATCCGCGCCACCGGGATCCCGTTCTGGTCGGTCACCTCGGAGGCGACGGTCACCCGATTCTCGGCGAGCGGCAGCAGCTCGCACAGAACGCCGAGCGTGTACCAGTGGTTGTAGTCGCGCATGTACTCGCGCAGCGCGGGGCCCCAGTGGCCCTCGGCGAGCACGTGCTGCGCCCACTCGATCGGGAGCGGGCCGACCGTCTGGATCGAGAAACCCCGGGCGAACCCACGCGCCGGATCGGTCTCGTAGTAGTGCTCCGAGGAGATCTCCGGCGGCGGCGCTTTGTACATCCGCATCTCGTCCGGGAAGCGGCCAGCGACTTGGGTCGCGCCCTGGACCATCACGCAGCGGCCGACCTGGTCGTTGCCGTTGGCGAGGCCGTGCGGGAACGCACGGCTGGTCGAGTTCAGCAGCAGCCGGGGCGTCTCGATCGAGTAGCCGGCGACCGCCACGGCAGCGGCGCGCTGGGACCGCTCCCGATCGCCGTTTAGATAGCGGACGCCCGTGACCCGCCCGCTGGAGTCGTCGATCTCGACCGCGGTGACCATCGAGCGATCACGGATCTCGGCACCGTGCTCGATCGCGTCGGGGATGTGGGTGACCAGCGGCGAGGCCTTCGCGTTCACCTTGCAGCCCTGCAGGCAGAAGCCGCGGTAGATGCAATGGGGTCGGTTGCCGAAGCTCCCGTTGGTGATCCCGACGGGACCGACGCGCACTTCGATCCCGAGCTTGCGGGCGCCGGCCCACGCGGCCTCGGCGCCGCCGGCGATCGGGTGCGCCGTGTGCGGATAGCGGTGCGGGTCCCCCCATGGCCAGTAGTCGCCGGCGACCGGCAGCTCGAGTTCGAGCCGCTCGTAGTGGGCCTTGAGCTCGGCGTAGGAGATCGGCCAATCCTCGCCGACGCCGTCCCGCGCGCGGACGTTGAAGTCGGAGGGATGAAAGCGGGGGCAGTAGCCGGCGTAGTGGACCATCGAGCCACCCACACCCTTGCCGGAATTGTTCTTGCCGAGCTCGACGGGATCCTCGCCTCCCGTTACGCGCGCGTCGGTCCAGTAGAGCTTGTGCGAGCCCGCCTCGTCCGAGACCCAGTCCCGGTCGGGGTCCCAGAACGGCCCGACGTCGAACACGACGACCCTCCACCCGCGCCGGGCCAGCCGCTGCGCGAGCGTAGAACCCCCCGCCCCGGCGCCGACGATCGCCAGGTCAACTTCGTAATCGTCGTCGTAGCGGGCCATCCGCTCGCGCGGGACGGCACGGCGGTGGACGTCGAGCAGGAACGCCGAGTCGTTGTCGGGAGGGCGGAGCCCGCCTCGGAGCATCGTCCGCAGCCCGTGCATCATGTCCCCTCTACCGCGCGCTCGCGGGTGTCCTCGACGGGGTCGCGCTCGAACGCCGGCGCTCCCTCCCAGCTCTCTCGCTGACCGGCGCCGAGCCGGGCGTACCCGCGCGGATAGGCGGGACCGCCGAACCCGATCTCGTTCCACGCCCACGGGTGCGAGTAGAAGCTCGCGAGCACCGCTCGCATCACGACGCTCCAGGCGCGCGCCGGCGGCAGCTCGTCCCACGCCTCACCGTGAAGCTCTCCCTTAGAGAACGCCTCGATCACCTGCGACTGCACGTTATGGGCGGCGGCGGCAAAGTCCTCAGCGCCGTGCTGTCTCGCCGCCGCGTCCAGCCCGAACGCAACCCGCCGCCATGTCTCTCGGTCATCGGGCATGTCCGCGAACACGAAGCCGTCGAGCTCGCCGGCGAACAGCTTCGCGTCGACCATGTTCAGAACGGGGATTCGCGGGTCGCGGTCCTGCGCCATCACGACGTCACAGAACGCGCCGAGCGTCGTCGCCTCGCCGGCGGTGAAAAAGCGGATCGGCGGCACGCGCTCGACGCGCTCGAGTACCACGCGCCGGGTTACCTCGTCCCAGTGCTCGGCCTCGTCGAGCACGTTGTAGTCGGGATAGCGGCCGTGCATCTGCGGCGTCACGCCGCTGCGCTGGCGGGGCAATTCGTCCGGCGAAGCCGGCTGGCGGTCTTCGCGGAGGTTCGGGAGGTGGCCCGCCCGGCGGAAGTCCCGTGGAGGCATCACTGCTCGCGACCGAGGACGGCAGCCCCGAGGCCCATCCCCCCGACGAGCGCCAGCGACCCAGGCGCCAGCAGCGGCGGCCCCATGACGATGTTGAAGAGCGGCTCCCGGAAGCCGCCGGGTTTGCGCGCCACGCCGCGTACGTGCGTCACGACGCCGATCACGCCGTCGAGGCAATACAGCGCCGAGAGTGCCGGCAGCCACGTCTTGGCGGCACGCTCCGAGCGAATCCCGGCCATGCCGGCGATCGTCAGTGCCGGCGACAGCGCCACGGGCGTCCACATCCACTTGTCGCCGAACGACCCCCGGAAGTGCTCAAAGTAGATCTCGAGGCCGAGCGGAAGGGCGCTGAACGCCGTGGCGCCGGCGAGCGTCCGCTGCGCGCGGCCGTGGCTCACGTTTCGCCACCAGCGGCTCGCGGCGCGCTCGGTGCGAGTTTTGCGCCGAACCGGAGAGCGAGCGCTAAGCCGCATACCGCTCCGCATCCACACGCTTGAACTCGAGGCCGTTGCCGGGGCGGTCGAGGTCGGGGGAGAGCGCTCCCTCGCTGGGGTTTACGACGCCGTCGAACAGCAGGTGCTCGATCCGGACGTGGTCGTGGAAGTACTCGAGATGGACCAGTTGCTCGAGCCCGAGACCGGGATGCAGATGGATCGACGGCCCGCAGTGCAGCGACAGCGGCATCGACCGCGCGCGACACAGGGCGTCCACCCGCTGAAGCTCCGTGATCCCACCGCAGCGCGTGACGTCCGCCTGGAGCACATCGACAGCCCCGACCTCGAGCATCCGCTCGAAGTAGGGCGCGTCATAGCCGTACTCGCCAGCGGCGATCTGCATCCCGGCCGGCGCGCCGTCGCGCAGCAACCGCAGGCCCTCCAGATCGTCGGAGGACACGGGCTCCTCGAACCAAATGACGTCGGAGTCGGCCCGGAAACGCTCGGCCAGCGCCAGCGCCTGCTGGCGCGAGTAGGCGCCGTTGGCGTCGACGAACAGCTCCGTATCGGGTCCGATCGCCTGGCGCGCGCTGCGCACCCGCTCGGGGTCGTCGGCCGGCGATGAGCCGATCTTCATCTTCACGCGGGGAATGCCCCGCTCCGCCCAGCCGGCGAGTTGCTCCTGGAGCCGGTCGGTGTCATATGCCGTGAAGCCACCCGAGCCATAGATCGGGACGCGATCCCGCGCCATGCCGAGCAGCTTGCAGAGGGGCAGGCCGAGGAGTCGCGCCTTCAGGTCCCAGAGCGCAAGATCGACGGCGGCGATCGCCATCGAGCTGATCCCAGGGCGGCCCAGATTGCGGATCTCCCGGACCATCGCCGCCCACGCCGCCTGCGGCGACATCGCGTCGGCGCCGTGGACGATCGCGGCCAGCTTCGACTCGATCAGCTTCGCCGTCGAGACATCGGCATAGGTGTAGCCGACTCCTCGTTCGCCGGCGGCGCGCGCGTGCACGACGACGATCGTCGTCGCGTCCCACGACAGCGTCCCGTCAGCCTCGGGGGCGTCGGTTGAAACCGTGTAGGCCCCTACCTCGACCTCCTCGACCGGCACCTGGACGCCGTCGGGGACCGGCAACCCCGACGCTGCTCCACCATCGGTGGTCGGGCCGCCGGTCATCGCCCCGGGAGGAATTCCTGCATCTTCTGCTTGAACGACTGCTTGACGATGTCACGCGCGTTCGGGTCGCCGGCCAGCAGTGCCGAGCTCAGGTTCTTGGCCTGGTCGATCGTGATGTGGGGCGGCAGCGGCGGCACCTCGGGGTCGGTGATCGCCTCGTAGACCACGGGACGATCGGCCGACAGCGCCTCCTCCCAGGCTGGGCCGACCCTCTCGGGGGTATCGACTCGGATTCCCTTCAGGCCGAGCAGCTCCGCGTAGCCGGCGTACGGGAAGTCGGGAAGGTCCTGCGAGCCCTCGAACTTGGGGTCGCCCTCCATCGCGCGCTGCTCCCACGTCACCTGGTTGAGATCGCGGTTGTTCAGGACCATCACGATGAATCGCTGATCGGGCCAGCGGTCGCGGTACTTGGCGATCGTGATCAGCTCGTTGATCCCGTTCATCTGCATGGCCCCGTCCCCGACGAGCGCGAACACCGGTCGCGTGGGATAGGCGAACTTGGCCGCGATCGCGTACGGCACGCCCGGTCCCATCGTGGCCAGCGTGCCCGACAGCGACGCCATCATTCCCTTGCGCAGCTTGACGTCGCGGGCGTACCAGTTGGCCGACGAGCCGGAATCGGAGCTGAGGATCGCGCCATCCGGGAGACGGCGAGAGAGTTCGCGGAACACGAGCTGCGGGTTGATCGGATCGGCCTCGAGCTCGGCGCGGTGCTCGATCAGGTCCCACCATTCGTCGATCTCCCCCTCGAGCCGCTCGCGCCAGGATCGATCCTCCTTGCGGTGCAGCCGGGGGAGTAGGGCGCGCAGCGTCTCGGCGCTGTCCCCGACGAGGTTGACCTCCATCGGGTAGCGGATTCCGAGCATCTTGCCGTCGATGTCGATCTGGATGCCGCGGGCGTCCCCCTCCTCGGGGAGGAACTCGGAGTAGGGGAAGCTCGAGCCGACCATGAGGAGCGTGTCGCACTCCTGCATCATCGTCCAGCTCGGCTTGGTCCCGAGCAGTCCGATCGAGCCGGTGACGTACGGGAGGTCATCGGGCAAGGCGGCCTTCCCGAGCAACGCCTTGGCGACGCCCGCGCCAAGCGTCTCCGCCACCGCGCTCACCTCCTCGGGGGCGTGCATCGCGCCCTGCCCGATCAGCATGGCCACGCGTTCGCCGCTGTTGAGAACTTCCGCGGCGCGGTCGAGATCCTCGTCGACGGGCAGGACGCGCGGGGCGCTGTAGCCGGGGCCGGAATGAACCGTTCCGTGCTTGTGGGGAGGCTCCGCGACGGCCGGCGCGTCCTGCACGTCGTTGGGGATGATGATCGCTGTGACGGTGCGCTCGTCGAGCGCGATCCGGAAGGCTCGGTCAATGAGATGACGGACCTGGGCCGGCGCCATCGCGAGCTCGACGAACTCGTGCGCGACGTCCTTAAACAGTGAGACGAGATCTACTTCCTGCTGATAGTTGCCGCCGATTCCGGCGCGCGCCTGTTGGCCGACGATCGCGACGACCGGCTGGTGGTCGAGCTTCGCGTCGTAGAGACCGTTGAGCAGGTGGATCGCGCCCGGGCCCGAGGTCGCCATGCAGACGCCGGCCTCGCCGGTGAACTTCGCATGCGCGCACGCCATGAACGCGGCCATCTCCTCATGGCGGGTCTGGATGAACTCGGGCCGCTGCCCGTTACTCGAGCGGCTGAACGCGCCCAGAATCCCGTTGATCCCGTCGCCCGGATAGCCGTAGATGCGCTTGACCCCCCAGGTGGCAAGACGCTCGAGAAGGTAATCGCCGACGGTCTGGCTCATACGCGTTCAGTTCCTTTCGTTGTCGGCCCTTATCACCGGGCTACCCGCGCCGACTCGCCGTAATCAGCGGTCTCGGAGCGATCACAGAGCGCGCTGGGCGCCGGCCAGCGCCACCGCGGCATCGATATGGGCGAGGTGCGTGAGCGCTTGAGGGAAGTTCCCGAGCAGTTCGCCGTTGCCCGGATCGATCTCCTCGGAGAACAGGCCGAGGTCGTTGCCGGTGGCGATCGCCTTGTCGAACACCGCCCGGGCCTCGTCGAGCTCCCCCTGCTGGGCGAGGCACTCCGCGAGCCAGAACGAACAGCACAGGAATGCCCCCTCACGGCCTGGGAGCCCATCCGAGCGCCGGTAGCGGTAGAGCAAGCCCTCGCCGGCCGACAGCTCGTCGCGCACCGCTTCGGTCGTGCGGAGCATCCGCTCGTCGCGCCAATCGACGAACTCGACGGTCGGTAGCAGCAACAGCGCCGCGTCCATCTGCTTGCGGCCGAACGCCTGCACGAACACGCCTCGCTTGCGGTCGTAGCCGCGCTCCTCCACGGCCTCGCGGATCTCGTCGCGGGCCTTCTTCCACCGTCGGGTCGGCGCGCGACGCATGCACTCGTCGGCAAGTCGCAGGCCACGGTCAAGCGCGGACCAACACAACACCTTCGAGTGGACGAAGTGGTCCGGCCTGCCGGGCCACTCCCAGATCCCCTGGTCGGGCCGCGACCACTGCTCCGATGCGTGATCGATCAGCGACAGGAGAAAGCGCCAGTCGTCGTCGTCCGGAGAGTGGCCGCGCCGGTGCCAGCGCCACGTCAGGTTGACGAGCTCGCCGTAGGCGTCGAATTGACGCTGGCCCGTCGCATCGTTCCCGACACGGACCGGCGAGGAGAACCGGTAGCCCTCGAGCCCCTCCACGACGCGGCCCTCGAGCCTGCGCTCACCCCCGACTCCGTACAGAACCTGCAGATCGTCGGCGTGCCCAGCGGCGGAGCGCATGATGAACGCGCGGAACGCGTCGGCCTCGTCCTCGCAGCCGAGCTCGGCAAAGGCGCGGGAGCTGAAGCTCGAGTCTCTGACCCATGCGAATCGGTAGTCCCAGTTGCGCGAATCGCCGATCGACTCCGGCAGCGAGGTGGTGGGCGCGGCGACGACGGCCCCGGTGGGAACGTGGGTGAGCGCCTTGAGCGTGAGCGCTGAACGGCGCGCCGCCGGCTCATCGCGCCCACCGAGGCTGACGGCCGCCGCCCACTCGCGCCACCAGCCGATCGTGTGCTCGAGCTGGGCATCGAGCTCCTTCGGATCGGCATCGGCGGGGCCGTGCGCGTCCACGAGCTCTGGGAGGCAGTAGCGGATCAGGAGGCGGACGCGGTCGCCCACCCCGACCGCCATTCGCCCCACCAGTTCGTGCTCCGGGTCCTCCTCGAGTTCCTCATCGCACCACACGATCAGCGAATCGTTTCCGCCGGTGACGCTGTGCAGATGGTGGCCGTGGCGCCGGATCCACGGTCTCACCTGGCCGTAGTCGAACCGCGGCGCCACCCTCACCTCGAACTCGATCGAGCCCCGCCGGCCTTCCAGCACGCGCAGGATCTTGCGCTCGGGGCTGGGGCGTGGCTCGTCCGCGACGATGAAGCAGTCCGTCAGCGTCGCCTCGCCCGCGGGTCCTTCGACCGTCGTCTCCAGAACCAGCGTGTTGTCCAGGTAGGAGCGGTGGTACCGCCACGACCCGCGCTCGGTCGGGACGATCGAGCAATGGCCGCCGCGCTCGTGGTCGAGCAGCCGACCGAACGCGCTGCCGGCGTCGAACCGCGGCAGGCAGCACCAGTCGATCGACCCCCGGCGCGAGACCAGCGCGGCGCTCTGACAGTCGCCGATCAGGCCGTAGTCGCCGATCGGCGGGTAGCGGTCAGCGTCGCTCACATAGAGGTCATTACCCGGCGGGACGACAACGTAAGACGTCCGACCCGCCCGTTTGCCAGGTCTGACGCCGGGTAGCGCGTTTAGTGCAGTGCAAACAATCCGAGAGGACTGACAGTGGGCATCACCGACAAAGTCACCGGCCGCGTCAAGAAGGCCGCAGGCGACCTCACCGACGACGCATCGCTGCGCCGCGAGGGCCGCCAGGAGGAGCGCAAGGGCGAGGCCAAGGAAGAGCTCGCCGAGACTCAGGAGCGGGCCGACGAGAAGGCCGAAGAGGTCGCGAACCTCGAGCGCAAGACCTCGTAGCGATCACCTGATCGCTGTCGGCCAACGGCCCGGGCGCGTCGATTTGACGGCCCGGGCCTTCTCGTGCGATCAGCCTACTCGTGCCCGGGCACGGTGCCTGTCGGCGCCTCGGTCGGCACCGACGACGTCCGATCGGGGCTTTCGCCGATCACTTCCACGGCTCCGTCGGTGCGCCGGGCGATGACCGTGCCCTGCCAGTCCCGCAGGGGGTGGACCTCGCTGCGCTGGAGCGCCCGACAGGCGCTGCGGGTGATGAAGAACACGATGATCGGAATGAACCACACCCCGACCCTCCAGAAATGAATCTGGGCCTTGTAGGAGATGTCCAGCCGGAAGAACAGCCGGTCCGTCGAGCCGATCGCGAAGATGATCACCACCCAGCTCAGGAACGCGGCGCCGACCGCGGTCCGGATCGGCCGGTCACGGGGACGTTCCAACAGGTCGTGACGAAGGTGGTCGCCGGTGATGCGCCGCTCGACCGCCGGCCAGATGAACATCACGCCGAACACGAACAGCGGGAACAGCGCACCGCCCCAGAACGGACTTGGGATGAGTGTGTAGTTGCCGATCGCGAGCTCGTAATTCGGCATCAGCCGCAGGGCCCCGATCAACCACCCGATGTACCAGTCCGGCTGTGCTCCGTTTTCCGAGAGGTAGGGGTGGTACGGCCCCCACTGCCAGACGGGGTTGATCTGAATCAGTCCACCGACCAGGAACAGGACGGCAGCCACCGCAAATAGCAGACCGATCGAGCGCAGGGCGTAGGCCGGCCACATTGGCGTGCCGACGACATTTCGCTCGCGCCTGCCCGGGCCTGGGAACTGCGAGTGGTGCTGGCGCATGATCATCGCCAGATGCATCGTGATGAGGACGGCGAGCGCCGCCGGGATCAGGAGCACGTGGATGATCTCCAGGCGTGGGAGGAAGTCGCTCGAGCCGGGGAACGGCCCACCGAACACGAGGTAGGTGAGCTGAGCGCCGACGAACGGGATCGACATCGCGACCGAGTAGGCGATCGCCAGCCCCATGCCCGACAGCAGGTCGTCGCCCAGCGAGTAGCCGGCGAATCCCTCGAGGATCGCCAGCAGCAGCATCGTCAGCCCGATGTAGTAGTTGAAATCGCGCGGTTTGCGGTACGCGCCGGTGAAGAAGATCCGCATCAGGTGCAGCACGATCGAAGCGATGAACACATCGGCGGCCCAGTGGTGGACCTGCCGGAACAGCAGTCCTGCCGGCACGGCGAAGCTGAGGTTCAGCATCGATCGGTAGGCCTCGGACATCTGCTGTCCCTGCAGGAGGGCGTAGGAGCCGTGGTAGGTGACCTGCGAGTCGCTTGGTATGTAGTAGAGCGTGAGGAAGATCCCGGTTCCGACCAGCACGATGAACGAGTAGAGGGAGATCTCCCCGAGCAGGAACGACCAGTGGTCGGGGAACACGTAGCGGAGCGTCGCCTTGATCCCGCTCGCCGCACCAAGCCGCTGGTCGGTGGAACGCACGATGCGCACAAATCGCCGATGGACGATGCGGTCGATGAACTTCACGATTCAGATCGATGGACGTTCCACCACGAGGGTCCGATGTCCTCGTGGAACGGTCCGGCGGCCCGGACGTAGCCGTCGGGGTCGATCATCAGCGGCAGCTGCGGCAACGCCCGGCCCGCCGGGCCGAACAGCAGCCGGCCGCCGTCGCCCGGCGAGAACGTCGAGTAGTGACAGGGACACGTGAACGCGGGCCCGGTGCTCGTGGACTCGAACGTCGGGTAGCGGTAAAGCGAGATCGCGCACCCGGCGTGCGGGCAGATCTTGGAATAGGCGAGCACTCCATCGGGGGCCCATCCCCGGCGCGCCGCGGGCAGGTGGAGCTGGTCGGAGAGCAGCCGCACCACGATCAGGCCCGCGCCGAACGCCTCCGGATCGCCGCCCTCCGGCAACGCTGTATACATCGAGCCAACCTGGATCTCCGCGGCCAGGTATAAACGACCTTGCTCGTCGATCAGCCGGACGCCTCGATGCCACGGCGTCTGGTGGATTCCGGCGAGCTTTGGCCCGAGTGATGCGATCGGCGTCGCCGCCGCCGTGACGAGCGCGGCGCCCGCCAATCCGCTCGCGCCCGTCAGCAGCACCCGGCGGGAGATCCCCTCTCCTCCGCTCTCGACCATCTCGACAACTTCCTCGCTCGCAGTCTCGTCGAGCAGCACACCGCGCTCCTCCACCGCGGTCTCCTGGGGGACGACGAACTTGCCCGCGACGATCGCCCCGGCAGCCACGAGGCCCAGCGCGAGGCCCATCGACAGCCCCAGCATTTGGGTGTTGCCGCTGAGGACTACATAGATGGCGGTGAAGGCGAAGCCGCAGAGCGCCGCCCCGAAGAGCAGGATCGCGACCACGGTCTCGGCCCGCCGGCTCTCCGGGACGGTCCGTTCGGCGGGATCGGGAGCGGACTCGAGCGATGGTGGCGGCGCGGGCTTGGCCGAACCAGCGGCGCGCCACACGGCGCGTATCGCCACCAGAAGGCCCAGCGCCTTTGCCATCCGGGAGACGGGCTGGGGGTCTTCCGCCGTCATCAACCGACCTTCTTCATGCCATGCGCTCCCCGATCAGCCTGGCCACGATCACCATCGCGGCGAGCCCCAGGAACCAGGCCACGATGCCTTCGGGGATCGGGCCGATGTTGTAGATTCCCCAGCCGCCGGCGTCGTCGGGATGGCGGGTCCACTGCACGTACCGGGCGATTGAGTCGAGTTCGTGCTGGTCTATCTGTGTGGCGTCGAAATGGGGCATCAGGTAGGGACCCATGCGAACCGCCTCGGCGATCTGCTGATCGGTCGCGTCCTGGAGGTCCGGCACCTGGGCGCCGATCGTGATTCCGCCGCGGGCGACGATCTGGTGACAGCCGGCGCAGTTGAGGGTGAACTGCTGAAAACCGAGCGACAGATTGCCGTTCGAGGGATCGACCGTCGGCGCCGCGGGACCGCCGAACCTGCTGATGTAAGCGATCAGCGCGTCCATCTGGGGACGCTTGAACAGGGGTCGGGCCCGGACCGGCTGATCGCGCGGGTCCTGGAGCGGCATCCTCCCCGTCGACAAGTAGAAGTCGACCGGTCCGGGTCCCACCCCGATCAGCGACGGCGCCACGCCGCGCTCTCCCTGGAGCGCGATACCGTGGCATGAGGAACAGGAGTTCTCATACAGGTTGAAACCCTGGGCGATGAGCGTTGGAGAGGTCGGGAATCGCCTGGTAGGGGCGCCCGGCCCAGGTGGGTCAGGGGACTTGTTCGGAGCCGCGGGGAGCGAGGTCGGCGGGCCGCCTGGCGTGATTTCGCCGGACGAAGGCGGCGCCGCGAACCCGACAATCGCGAGCGTTCCTAGAACCAGGGCGGCACTCACTCGCAGGTTCGGCGGGATCCGCGAGCGCCGCGTGAGCCATCGCCGTGCGAGCCGTCTCATGACTCTCTCCCGATCGCCGGATCGCCCCGCGCGACGTGTGCTTCGTGGGCCTCGAGGCGCCGCTCCTCGGCCACCATCGCAGCGATCGCTGCCCACAATCCGACCGCGACCATGGTCGAGGTGCCGGCGACCCACATGATCGCGCCTGCTTGCTGCTGATCTACGATCGCGGAGACGCCAAGCGCGTGCGCGGGCGGTCCGTAGGCCGGATACACGAGCGTCAAGTGCCGGTTGAGAAAGGCGCCGATCACGACCATCGGCGACATCGCGACGAGTAGGTAGACGAGTCGCCCGAGGCCGTTCAACCTGTGAGACGGGGCGGGATCGCCGTCGAGCAGCGGCCACCACATCAGCGATCCGGCGATCAGGTAAGCGAGATGCTCGGCGTCGTGCAGTGGGGGATGCCGCAGCGTCGCGTCGTAGAACGCCGGCACATGCGTGGCCAGGACCACCGCCGTAAAGACCCCCAGACACCAGAGCGGGCCGGTGAAGCCCCGCGCCCGGATCAGCGCTCGGGCGAGGATCCGGCGCTCGCGCGAGGGCAGCGCCCGCAGTGCGAGCAGAGCCGGTCTGCCGCCCAGCAACAGCAGCGGCGCGACGGTCAGCAACGCCAGGTGCTGGACCATGTGCACGGAGAGCAAGCGGTCATCGAAGGTGTCAAGCCCCGATTCGAGCGCGACGAGGATGGTCCCGATGCCGGCGATGAACGAGGCGGTCCGCCGCCACGGCCACCGTTGCCTGGTCCGACGAGCCCCCATTACGTACAGGCACGCGACCAGCACCGCCTGAACGCTCACCCCCCAGTCGAGCCGCCAGTGGCTGGTCAGCAACTCCAGCAACGACGGGTCCTTCACGGTCGGCGCTCCCCGGCCACGCGCCGGCGCGTCCGGCGCTCAGCGCGGCGCTCGATCGTGAGCCGTCCGATCGAGACGATCAGCAGCCCCGCACCGAAGTAGATGGGGAAGGTCCCGAACACGAAGCCGAACAGGATCGAGGCCACCGACAGGGCCAGGACGACGGCACCGAGGCTCGCCTGGGGAACCGTTTCCGGCTCCGCCGACGGCTCTGGCGTCCCGCGCCTCAGGGCAACCCGGCCGGCCAGCGCGATCAGCAGTGCGGCGCCTAACCACACGGCGAGCACGGCGAACGCGAATGTCCCAACCTGAATCGCGTCGCCGGTCCAGATCCAGTTGATCACCCCCAGGATCGCCAGCAGCGCCCCCCAGGCGAGCAGCGGGATCGCCCCGCCCCTCATGCCGGGACCCCCTGGTGGGCCCGATCTACAGCCTCCTCACGCAGGTCGAGTAACGGTGCGTAGGAGCGGATCGGCGGTAGCGGTCGGGTGAAGTTGAAAGGCGGGGGCGGCGACGTTGTCGCCCACTCGAGCGTGTGTCCGAGCCACGGGTCGTCTCCGGCCGGCTCGCGCACCCGCAGCGAGATCCATACGTTGACGATGAACGTCAGCACCCCGAGGGCGATGATCCCGGCGCCGATCGTCTCGATCAGGTTTACTGTCCCCCAGCTCGGGTGCGTCGGGTAGCGAGATATCCGGCGCGGCATCCCGTCCTGACCGAGGAAGAACATCGGGAAGAACGTCATGTTGGTGCCGATCACCATCACGGCGAGCTGGAGCTTCCCGAGCCGCTCGCGCAGCATCGCGCCCGTGACCTTCGGGAACCAGTGGTAGACGCCGGCGAAGAACCCGAAGATGCTGCCGGCGAACAGCGTGTAGTGGAAGTGGGCGACGACGAAGTACGACCCGTACGCCTGGTAGTCGAGCACCGGCGAGGCGACGAACACACCGCTGAGACCGCCGATCAGGAACTGAACGAAGAACGTGAGTGCGAACAACATCGAGGTACGCAGGACGATTGAGCCGCCGATCAGCGTGGCGAGTGTGTCGAAGTACTCCACGCCGGCGGGGATCACCAGGGCCGTCGACGTGAAAGCGAAGTACTGATTGGTGACTCCACCGGTGACGAACATGTGGTGGGCCCACACGCTCATCGACAGCGCCGCGAACAGCATCATCGAGGCGACGAACGCGATGTAACCGAACCACCGCCTGTGGGCGCTTACGGCGATCGCTTCGGCGGCGGCGCCGAGGTACGGGAAGAACATCACGTATACGACGGGATGGCCGAAGAACCAGAACAGGTCCTGGTAATCGATGACACCGTTGAAGCCGTCGTAGATGTGGCCCCCGTGACGGTCGACGTAGAGCAGGGCCATCGTGACGATGAGGACTGGGAAGGCGCCGACGACCATCAGCACGCTGACGAGGGCGGTCCAGGTGAACACCGGCATCCGCAGCAGCGACATGCCCGGCGCGCGGCGGCGGGCGACCGTGCCGACCACGCACGCACTCATCACGAGCATCCCACCGGCGGCGAGGATCACCGCGATCACCCAGAGGTCCTGGCCAACTCCCGGGGTGTTGAGGCCGTTCGAGAGCGGCGCGTACGCGCTCCAGCCATCCCGTCCGGGACCGGTGCCGGTGAACCATCCGGCTTGCATGATCAGGCCGCCGGAGAGCCAGACCCAGAACCCCGCGAGGGCGGCTCGCGGCGCCGCCACCGACACGGCGCCGAT
Organism: uncultured Solirubrobacterales bacterium; assembly: GCA_963810015.1. GTDB lineage: Bacteria > Actinomycetota > Thermoleophilia > Solirubrobacterales > Solirubrobacteraceae > Palsa-465. The sequence goes on along the minus strand of CAWEMC010000010.1, from coordinate 45,012 downwards.
CTGGAGCGGCACTAGATAGAGCGCCAGGGCGATCGCCATCGGCGTGACGAACAGGTAGATCATCGTCGAGCCGTGCATCGTGAACAGCGCGTTGTAGGTGTCGTCGGAGACGAGGTGCCCGTTCGGCTGGGCCAGCTGCGCGCGCATCAGCAGCGCGAACACGCCGCCGAGCAGAAAGAACCCGAGCGAGCAGATGCCGAGGTTCAGGCCGATGCGCTTGTGATCGGTGCTGGTCACGGCGCCGAGCAGACCCGGCACCCGCAGCGGGGTTGGCGCCACGGCGGTGCTCATCACACCGAAGCCCTTCCCCGACTGCGCGCCCAGGCGTCGAACTGGACTGGGCTGACGGCGTGGACCGTAAACACCATGTCGGCGTGGCGCAGGCCGCAGAACTCGGCGCACTGCCCGGCGAACACCCCCCGCGCCGGAAACATCAGCGTCACCGACTCGGCGGCGCCGGGGATCAGATCGCGCTTGTAGCGCAGCGCCGGGATCCAAAACGAGTGGATCACGTCGACCGAGACGAGCTTGAATCGGATCGCCTCGCCCGTCGGCACCACGAGCTGCTGGCGGCCCACGGTCCCGCTGCGGACGCTGAACCCGTACGCGGGAAGCGCGAACTGCCACTCCCACTTGGCGCCGGTCACATCGATCGTGAGGCTCGGCCGCTCTCTCGCCGAGACGGTGTCGACCTGGTGCTCGGCGGTGAATGTGACGTACAGCAGGAACGCGACGACGACGGCCAGGAACGCCGCGTACGCGCCTTCAAGCCGGTTGTTCTCGTGCCAGCGGGCCGCCTCGACCACGGGACGGCGTCGATAGCGCAGCACGGCGAAGCCCATCACCAACACGATCGCCACGAACACGACGATCGCGATCGGCACGTAGATCGCGAACACGCGGTCGTACTCGTGTCGAGTGTTGACCAGCACGAGCGCGACCGACGTAAGGGCTACGAACGGGTGACCAAACGTCCAGTTCTCCTACCCCGAAATCTGGCGATGAAGTCAGACCGTCCGCACGATGACCGCTGAGGACTGAGCGTCCCGCGTGATCGGCGCAGCGTCCCCGGGCAGAATCAACCGGCGGAGCGCCCAGACCCATCTGCCCTTGGGGGCGAGTCAAGTGAGCGCGAGCAGGCATGCTCCTCCGAGCAGGCCGGCGCCGGCGGTCCACCAGGCGATGTAGTCGCCGATATGCCCCGACTGGACTTGGCGCAATCCACGCAGAGCGGCCCTCGCGGGGTCTCGGACGACCCGCGGGAGCGATTCACGGAGCGATCGTCCGAACAGGCCTAGCGCCGCGGCGCCAATTGCGCCGGCCACCGCGAGCAGCGAATAGAGCACGTCTATCGTCTCCACGTGGCTCGCGGCCACCTGCGGCCAGCTTACGTGCCCCGACCCGAGCACCCACTGGGCATAGGCCGGGTGGTCGGCGAACCGGGCGGCGGCCCGCTCCACTCCCGGCACCGCCCCCGGGAAGAGCCCGACGACGGCCGCGAGGCCGAGCAGCACCGCGGGGACGACGACCATAGTCAACGGAGTGCGGTCGCGTGGACCGTGCTCTTCGTCGACCCGTTCCTCGGCGGCCCGAGCTTGGCTCGGATCCGGGCCCGCGGACGGGCCCCAGCCCAGGAACACCCGGCCGGTGACGCGCAGGACGGCGCCGCCGGTCAGCGCCGAGACGATCACGAACACGGCCACCAGCCAGCCGTAGCCGGCCTCCGAGGAAGCGCTTTCGAGTAGCGACTTGCCGGCGAAGGCCGTGAATGGCGGCGCCGCGGCCAGCAGCAGCGCACCGATCCCCATCAGCACGCCGACGACCGGGATCTCCCGGCCGCGGCCGTGCAGGTCGTACTCGTCGACCGTGCCGAACCGGTGCAGCAGCACGCCGGCGCACATGAACAGGGCCGCCTTCGTGAATCCGTGCCCGACCACATACACGGCGACGCCGGCGACGCCCTTCGGGGTGAGCAGCGCGATCCCGCACACGAACAAGCCGACGTGGCTGATAGTCGAGAATGCCAGCAGCCGCTTGATGTGCCGCTGCATCGTGCACATCGATGCGCCGAGCAGCGCCGTCACCACGCCGAGCGCGATGAAGATCGCCCGCAGCGAGGCGGCGTGCGGCGCGAGCGGACCGGCGAACACCTGCCAGTACAGCCGAGCCACGGCGTACACGCCGAGCTCAACCATCACGCCCGAGAACAGCACGCACACCGGCACGGGCGCGACCGCATGCGCGTCGGCGAGCCAGAAGTGCAACGGCACGACCGCCGCCTTGGTCAGGAAGCCGACGAACAGCAGCACCATCGCCACGACCACCAGCGGGTCGGCGGGGTGGCCGTCCAGCGCGGCCCCGATCTGGGCCATGTTGAGCGCGCCCGTGCGGGCATACAGCAGCGCGACGCCGATGAACATCCCGTAGCCGGCGATGCTGTTCGTGATCGCGAAGTTGATCGCCCCCTGGATCGGCGCGCGCTCCTCGATCCGGTAGGCGGTGAGCGCGTAGGCGACGGCGCTCATCAGCTCGAAGAACACGACCAGGTTGAACAGGTCGCCGGTCAGACAGAAGCCGACCATCCCGGCCATGAACAGCACCATCAGCCCGTGGAACAGCCCCTCGACGGCATCGAAGTAGCGCAGCGAGTAGGTCAGCGCCGCCGTGACCAGGAGCCCCGCGAACGCCGCCATCCCCGCCCCCATCGGATCGATCGACAGCGAGATCCCGATCGCCACCCCGCGCTTCGGCTGATAGCCGCCGACCCAGTACGCGAACGGCTCGCGCCAGGCGTGGGCCGCCAGCAACACGCAGATGGCGGTGACCGCGATCGCGACGATCGCCCCGACGCCATCGTTGAACCAGCGCGGCGAGAAGAATCCGACGGCGACGAGCAGCGGCCCCGCGAGAAACGGGATCACGACCGGGAGCGCTGCCAGGTGAGTCATCAGTGCTTGAGCGCGCTCAGGTCGTCCGGATCGACGCTGCCGAAACGCTTGTGCGCCTGGACCACGAGCGCCAGCAACAGCGCCGTGATCGTCGCCTCGATCACCACGTCGGTCAAAACAAGCACCTGCACGACCGGGTCCACGAGCTTGGAGCTGGCGGGGATGTCCGCAACGATCGGAGCCTTGCCCCCCGACCGGTAGCCGACCCCGAGCAGAACTAGATACGTCGCGGACTGCACCACGGTGAGGCTCAGGACCGTGCGTACGAGGTTCCGGCTCGACACGACACCCCAGAGCCCGACCACGAACAGCCAGACGGCCACCACGTACGGGAGGAAGCTCATGGCTCAGCCGGCCGACTGGACGAGCAGATCCTGGTCGAGGAACTCCGTCCACGTGAGCAGGAACGCACCGGTCACCTCGAGGCCAACCGCCAGGCTGTTGAGCGGCATCATCCCCGCGGACAGCAACACGCCGGGGGTGCCGAGCGGCAGGAAGTTCTTCAAGTACACCGAGGCGAGGATCAGCCCGGCGAGGCCAATCATCGTGTATCCGGCGGCGCCGAGCGCCTCGAGCGACTCGAGCGCCCAGTCCGGCGCGACCCGCTTGAGCGACAGGTAGCGCCCGGCGAGCAGGATCGCGACCGGCCCGGCCGCGAGCACGATCCCACCCTGGAACCCTCCGCCCGGGGTGAGCGCGCCGTGGAGAATGACGTAGGCGCCGAGCGACACGAGCAGCGGGATCAGGATCAACGAGGTCACCCGCAGCCCGTCGCTGGCCCCGGCGAAGCGGTGATCCTCGATCCCCCTGCTGACCCCCTCCTGCTCCTCGTCTCGCATCTGGCGCAGCAGCAGGGCCACGCCCGCGACCGAGGCGAACAGGATGAACTCCTCGCCGAGCGTGTCGAACGCCCGGATGTCGAAGTTCAGCGCGGTGACGATGTCGGTGGCGCGACGCAGCTTGGGTTCGATGCGGTCGAGCAGCAGGCCGTAGATGCCGTGGTAGTGGCCGAATGGCGGCAGGCCGCGTAGCCCGATCAGCAATACAGTGGCGAGGCCCGGGCCAGCGAGCGCGAACAAGCCCACCCTGACCCGCCGGCTCACCCGTCCCGCTCCTCGTCCTTGCGGGAGCGCTCCTGGGCGTGGATCTTGCGAAGCGCCGCGAGGATGATCAGCGGCATCGCGATCGACGAGACGACGATCTCGGACAGCGCGACGTCCGGTGCCTGGAAGGTGAAGAACAGGAAGGTCAGAGTCAGCCCGAAGATCGAGAGCACGAGCGCCTGGCGCAGCGGCTCAGGCGTGAACGCAACGGCGCCACCGCCGAGCGCCACCAGGATCAGCGCGACGAACTGCAAGGCGGTCACCGCTCAGCCCTCCCGTTCATGCTCGATCCCCTCACGCCAGTCGCCCCGCTCGCGGGTGCGGAAGCTCCGCGCCGCGGTGTGCACGACGACCGGGCCGATCAGCACCAGCAGCACGCCAGTCGCCAGCGCCTTGTCCCCGATCAGTGAGAACGACTCGTGCGCGAGGATCGCGACTGCGACCAGCAGGGCTCCGTACCCGGCCAGCCCGACATAGTGAAGGCGGTCATATACGTCGCGCATCACCACCAGACCGATCACGGCGAACAGCTCGAGCACCGTCCCGCAAACGAGCACCACCGTCGCAGTCACGTCGCCCGGACTCACAGATCCCGCTCCATCAAACGCGCGAACGCCAGCGCCCCGATCAGAGACAGCAGCCCGAAGATCAGGGCCAGGTCGATAAACGGTTGGCGGTGATACCCCTCGGAGAGGAGCATCAGCACGGTCGTCAGCAATGTGCTCGCGACCTCGAGTGCGGCCAGCGCATGCGTCGCGCCGGCGAGAAAGCACAGCCCGAGGCACGGCGCGATCGCGACTGCCAGGACGAGCGCCGCGATCTCCCACTCGTTCATCCGAGCCCCAGCACGTCCAGTTGCTCGCGACCGCCCTGGCGATGGAGCTGATGGACAAGGAGAAGGTCACGGTCGGGGTCGACGCCGATCACGATCGTGTTCGGCGCGAGCGAGCCCAGCGCCTCAGCGAGGGCCCGGCGGCCGGCGTCCCGCGGATCGTCCTCGCGACCCGCGTCGAACGGGACGGCGCGGAACACCCCCCGCATTGGCTTGCTGCGCACGAGCTGCAAGATCGCCTCCCGGCACAGAAAGACGACGTGGACGGGAACGCTTGCGGCGATCCGCCAGCTGCGGACGAACCAGGGAGGCCTGATCAGCGCTTCGGTGAATGCCTGCTCGCGAGAGACCACGAACGCCGCCGCCGCGAGCAGCCCCACGCCGACCATTACGAGCAGCTCGACCTGGCTGGTCGTGTCCACGAGCAGCAGGTAGAACGAAGCACCGAGAGCGAATCCGGTCGCTCCTAAAGCGAGCCGTCGCATCACCGCGCGCGCGGCAGCACGTGCTCCCGGTAGGCGTCGAAGAACGCGTCCTGCTCAGGGCCGATCTGGTTGATGTACAGCTCGTCGAAACCGGCGTCCTCGTAGGCCTTGATCGTCTCGACGTGCCGTTCGACGTCCGGCCCGCACGGAACCTCGTCCGCGACCATCTCCTCGGTGACCAGCTCGCGTGCCTGCTCGAAGTGCGCGGGCGTTGGGAGGATCTGCGCGAGCTCACCGGGAAGCGCCTCGTTCGGCCACAGACGGTAGACGGTCTCGCGTGCTCGGCGCTCGTCTTCGTCCCAGCAGACCTTCACGCCGCCCTGCACGAATGTCCCATTGTTCGACTGCGAGCGGAACTGCTCGACTGACTCGGCGTCGGGACCGACCGTGCAGTAGCCGTCACCGATCCGCGCCGCCAGCTCGACCGCCTTCGGGCCGAACCCCGAGATCACAATCGGCGGGGATGTCTCGGGCAGGTCGTAGACGCGGGCGTGCTCGAGTCTGTAATGGCGACCGCGATGGCTCTGGACCCCGCCCTTCCACAGAGTCCGGATCACCTCGACGGCCTCCTCGAGCATCTCCAGACGCTCGTCCGCCTCAGGCCAATGGTCGCCGAAGATGTGCTCGTTGAGCGCCTCTCCGCTCCCCAGACCGAGGCAGAAGTTGCCGTCCAGCAGAACGGCGGAGGTGGCCGCGGCCTGCGCCACGATCCCGGGATGGATCCGGATCGTCGGGCACGTGACGGCGGTCGTGACCTTCATCCCGTCCGTCGCCTGCGCAACCGCTCCAATCGTCGACCACACGAACGGGCTGTGACCCTGCTCGTCGTTCCACGGGTGGTAGTGATCTGAGATCCACAGGCCCTCGAACCCTGCCTCCTGGGCCTTGACAGCCTGTGCGACCAGGTCACGAGGCCCCCATTCCTCGCTTGAGAGAAAGTATCCGATCTTCATGGTCGCTCCTTTCGAGTGCACCGCGGTAATGCCCCGTGGCAGAAGGTCGTAATCAGCTGTCAGGGCGCGTGACACCGGCGAAGCACCGTGACCGCATATGCGTCCGAGGCGCCCGCGACGATTGATCGATGCCGCTTCGAGTGCTGGCGTCCGCTCGCCGCGAGTTACGTGACGTCGTCCGCGCGGCGACGCCCACCCATCGTCGGCTCCGAGACATTCTCGTGACGATCATCATTGCCACCGTCGGTGTTGACCTGTTCTGTGCGGTCATGGCCTTCCTGCTCGAGCGCCACTCCCCGCAGACCGAGGTCAAGACATTCGGCAGCGCCGCGTTCTGGACAACAACCCAGCTGCTGACCGTCTCCTCGCAACTCAAGAATCCGATCTCGCTCGGAGGTCGAATCCTCGACGTGTTCATGGAGATCTACGCGATCACCGTGATCGCGACGCTCGCCGGCGCGGTTGGAAGCTTCCTGCAGAAGCGCGGCGAGGAGATCGACGCCAAGCACTGACGCCGGCATAGTCGGATCTGGCCGTCAGTCGGAACGTTTTGCGCCGACGCGACGCGGGGTAGCGTTACCCGAGGAGGGCATCCCGTGACGTCGGCCCTTGTCGGGCAGGCAGCACCACCTGACTTCCGAGGTTTCGCGAACCCGGAGGTCACCGTGTCAGATAATTTGGATCTGCCAGGCTCATTCAGGAGCCGCACTCGTTCGCTCCCGGATCTGGTCTGCACGTGCTGGTCACCGGACACCGTTCAGTCTGGGTGCACATAACCGGAAGGCGGATCGCGACACGGCCTCACTTCTCGAGCAGACCTGGCGCAGGAGCCGTTGGCGCGGGCGGCGAAGGCGACCTTGGATGGCGTCCGGACCGAAGGCCTCGTTCGCCGGACCCTCGAGCTGCCAAGGGCTACCGAATGGCTGTAGTACCCGGCCCGAGCAGCCGCCCGAATCGGTAAGCGGCGATCCGGTCCTGACCTAACGAGCCGTCTGGTTGGCGCTGCCGACCGAACTGGATCTCTGGACACGCGGCCAGGGCTCACTGCTCGTCGTGACGCGGCGCGGCGTGCGGATGTCTGGGCTTGCCGTGGGCGCGCCGTCGGCGCCGGCGCCGTGGTGGGCGCATGACTGCGCGTGCGCCTGGACAGCAGCGTGGCTGTCGGCCCGCGGGCGCGACTGGCGCGGCCCGCGGGAGGTGCTCGCCGAGCCCCGGCTGAAGGCGAGCTCGAATGGCTGACCCGAAACGGCTGGCGGCGCAGTGGTCACCGCCCCGATCTGGCTGCAGTGATGCCGACCGGGATGGTCGCGATCGAGGTCGAACTGCAACGCAAGGCAGACAAGCGGCTGCGGGCTGTGCTCGGGCTGTACGGCCAGTGGCTGACCGAGCGGCGGATCACCGGACTGATCTACGTGTGTCGCGACGAGGCCGGCGCCAAGAGAGTGCGCGAGCTCGGGGTAGGGACAGGGCGCCGATTCCTCGACTGTCAGCGCCTCGATCAGGTAGCTCAGCGTGTCGTCGATCGCGATGGGCTGAGTCGCGTTCTGAAGCCACGCTGGTGCGATCATCGCCGGCAAGCGCTGTACGAGGTAGCGCACCGTGCGGTAGGACTCGCTCTGCGGCCCGACCACCATGCCAGCGCGGAAGTAGGTGAGCGGCGGGCCGTCATCGCGGAGCGAGAGCGCGGTCTCGTGCCGGCTTCGCAGGTGCTGTGAGTGCGGCCGCTCGCCCAGGCCGCCGAGGTAGACGATCCGCTCGATCCCGTCCGCCCGTGCCATCCGGGCGAACGCCGAGGCGGCGGCGCGCTCGCCTGCCGCGAAGTCCCTGGATCCGCCTCGACCCATTGAGTGGATGAGGTAATACGCCACGTCGATCCCGTGACCAGCGCCGCGAAGCGTTTCCGGACGCAACACGTCACCCTCGTGGAGGTCGAAGCCCGCGCGCGCTCGAGCGTGCGGGCGCGGGTTCCGTCGCGGTCGCGCACTAGGCATCGCACCTCGCGCCCCGAGCTGGCCAGCCTGGCGGCGAGACGCCCTCCGATGAATCCGGTCGCGCCGGTAACAAGCACGTTCCCGCTCATGTCAGCGCCGGCGCGATCCCGCCCGTTATGAAGGCGACGCGGAAGAACTGGGTCGCTTTGCGAGCGTTCGCTTGAGGCCGGCGAGAGCTCGATTGCCGACACGCGAGAACGCGAGCCTCAAGAGCGGATCGGCGATCCTGAGCGGGCCCTTCAGCGCAAGGTCGGCGTCGTAGGTGATGCGCGTGGCGCTCGGTGTCGGCTCGAACGTGATCCTGTCCCGTGAGATCACGGTCGAGTTCTCGCCAAGGAAGGTGACGCCATGCGGGGGGTCGTATTCGACGATCCGATAGATCAGTGATGTCGTCTGGCCGAGGAACTTTGCGACCAGCCGGAACTCGGATCTCTCGTCCACGCCCGCGCCGTTCAACCGCTCGGCTCGGACGACGCCGGGGTCCCATTCCGCGGTTGTCGAGAAATCGCTGAGGTAGGCAAATACGTCCTCGCGCGGTCGTTGCGTTTCGAGCGCTGCTCGATAGTGGGCCATGCAAGGTCTCCTTATCCGGATTTGAGGGGGTTCTGTGCGGATTGGTGGTCCTGCCAGCCGCTGAGATGGACGCACTGCACCCATAGCCACTCGCGCTCCTGGGGTGTCTCCCCTGTCCGTGGGAGGAGGTGCGTGGGGCGCTGCCGGCGGTCGTGCCAGAACCGGCCAGAGCTGTGTCCCGGTTCGGCGGCAGCTCCGAGCCAGACGATCGTGTCGGCGCCCTGTGCGGGCGTTCTGAGCAGCGGTCGTGTCGTCTTGTAGAAACGGGGCAGCGAGGATCGCACGCCGGGCGTGTCCGACCATCCCGGGTGCATCGCGTGGACCACGACGCCGGTGCCGGCCAGCCGCTTCGCCCACATCTCGGTGAGGATTACCTGCGCGCGTTTGGTGCGCGCGTACACGGTCGGCCCGTGGAACTTCCCACGCTCGCTCTGCAGGTCGTCGACCCTGATCCTTTGCGTGTACATGCCGCCGGAGGACACGTTGATGATCCGCGCCGGCACGCTCGTCCGCAGCAGCGGGATCAGCAGGTTCGTGAGCAGGAACGGACCGACGACATTGGTCGCCAGCGTGAGCTCGATCCCGTCGGCCGAGACACAGCGTTCCTGCGCCATGACGCCGGCGTTGTTGACCAGCACATCGAGCCGGGAACCACGATCTCCAAACCATCCGGCGAACCGGTGCACCGACTCGAGGCTGCTGAGGTCGCAGTGACCCATGTGCACGTCGCCGTTACCGGAACGCTCGGCGATCCTCACGCGCGCGTGCTCGCCGCGCTCCGGGCTGCGGCCAACCAGCCACACGGTGGCGCCCAGGCGCGCAAAGCCCTCGGCGGCGGCGAAGCCGAGCCCCGAGCTGGCACCCGTGATTAGCACCACCTTGCCGTCCATCTGCGGCAGCTCAGACGTGCTCCAGCCGCGACTGCGGATGCGGTAGCCGAAGTTCGTGTAGCCACCCACCACGGTGCGATCGAGCACGCTGTCGAGAAGCGAGTTGATCATGCGCTCAGCGACAGCTCACTCAGCGGGTTCTCGCCAGAGCGGGCCGGGTGCGCCCGTGGGGTGATCCGGCAGCGGGGCTTGCTTAGCAGCAGCTGGACATCGCGGATACGCCGCTCCGCGAATCCGGCTTCGCAGTAGGCGAGGTAGAGCGTCCAGAGCCGGCGGAACCGTTCGTCGTAGCCCAGCTTCGCGAGCGCGGGGGCATGGGCGACGAACGTCTTGCGCCAGCGCCGAAGCGTTTCAACATAGTGCGGCGTCAGGTCCTCTAGCCACACCGCCTGCATGTCGGTTCGCCGGGCGAGGTTGCGGGTGATGACCTCGAGCGATGGCAGGCAACCGCCCGGGAAGATGAAGGTGTTGATGAACGACCTCGATGCCTTCTCGACCTCGTAGGCGCGGTCGTCGATTGTGATCGCTTGCAGCATCATCGCGCCGTCCGCGGTGAGCAGCTCTGAGCACTTGGCGAAGAAGGTGCCGATCTGGCGCCAGCCGACCGCCTCGATCATCTCGATCGAGACGAGCTTGTCGTATCGGCCGCGCAGGTCGCGGTAGTCCTCCATCAGCACCGTGACCCTGTCGTTCAGTCCCGCGCGGCCGACCTGCTCGATGGCGTAATCGTGCTGCTCACGCGAGATCGTCGTCGTGGTCACGTGGCAACCGCGGGTCGCGGCGGCGTAAACCGCGAAGGCGCCCCAGCCCGTTCCGATCTCGAGCACCCGATCCTCGGGACCGAGGGCGAGCTGCTCGCAGACACGCTCGAGCTTTGCGAGCTGAGCCTGCTCGAGCGTCATCCCCTCGTGCTCGAAGATCGCGGACGAGTAGCTCATCGTCGGATCGAGCATCCGCGAGAAGAGGTCGTTCCCAAGGTCGTAGTGGGCGGCGATGTCGCGACGGCGCCGGCGCTTCGTGCTGCGACACATAAGCGTCCTGGCACGCTGCAGCGGCCAGCGCACCGGTGCGATGAGTGACCGGAGCCTGTCGAGGCCACTGGCGTTGATCGCCGCCAGCCGGATCAGCGCCACCAGATCCGGCGAGTCCCAGAGGCCCTGGGCAAAGGCTTCGGCCATCCCGCGGCTGCCACGAAGGAGCCTCGGCCAGGTCCGCGGCGAGTCGATCTGGACCGTCGCGGCCGGCGGTCCCGAGCCGTAGACGCGCCGCTCGTCGCCCTCGATGACGATCAGGCTGCCCACGTCGATCCGTCGGAGCAGGATCGACACGAGCCAGCGCGAGAGCCGGACGCTCATGCCAGTCCTCGGTGCGGGTGGCGATGGACACGCGCGCCCGCGAGCTTGAGCCCGATCGCCCGTGCATAGATCAGCATCAGCACCCGCACCGTGGCGAGTGGGTAGCGGGCGGTCATCGCCGCCATCGATGCCCGCGTTAGCTCCCGGCGGCGCAGCGCCAGTGTCGCGTCGAACACGGTGGCGTTCGCGCGGCTCGAGGAGATGTGGACCGACAGCGTGTCGGCGGGCATCGCCGCGCGGGCGCGGTAGCGATGATCCATGCCCATGAACGGCGACACGTGTAGCGCCTTCTCGAACTGAGCCTCGAGCACGGCGGGGCTTCCGGGCTCGCTCGCCAGGACGTAGGCGTGCCGCTCGCGCCAGGGCGTGTTCGTCACCTCCGCGACCAGCGCTTGAAGGCGCTCGCGGCTCGGTTCCATGCAGTAATAGAAGCTGACCGGGTTGAAGCAGTGCCCGAATGAACGCAGCTGGGTCAGTAGGCGGATCGGCCCTGCGGGCCGCGCGCCGGTCCGCTCATCGACAAAGTCGCGCACGGCGCGGTCGAGCGGCACGGCGGGATCGCCCAGGTAATCCCGGCGACGAAAGCGGATTAGCCCCGGCCGCCGGGCGATCAGTCGACCGGCAAGCAGCCCCGGGAGCTCTTCGAGGTCGATATAGGCGAGTGACAATCGATGGCTGAACTCACCCCGGGGCTCGAAGCGCCGGTGGCGAATCGTCCCGTCGTAGATGCAGCTGGCACTCACAGCCTTGCTCCGAAGCGCTCGCCCACGCGCAGGGCGCTGACGACGCCGTCCTCGTGGAATCCCCATCCCCAGTAGGCGCCGCAGAAGTGCGTCCGGTTGCGCCCGCTGATCTCGTTGACCCGCGCCTGCGCCTTGACTCCCTCGGCGGTGTACACCGGATGCGCGTAGGGGATCGTGCAAATCACGTGTGCCGGGTCGATGTCTTCGGTGCGGTTGAGCGTCACACAGAACTGGCGCTCGGCCCGCAGCGACTGAAGGCGGTTTATGTGGTAGGTGACGGTGCTGGCGCGCTTGGGCTCTGCGAGCAGGTGGTAGTTCCAGCTGGCCCACGCGCGCCGGCGACGGGGCAGCATCCGCACGTCGGTGTGGAGCACCGCCTCGTTGGGCTGATATGGGATCGCGCCCAGGATCTCGTGCTCACGATCGCTGGCGTCGTACAGCAGCGCCAGCGCCTGGTCGGAATGGGTCGCCAGCACTACCTCGTCGAACCGCCCTGCCTCACCGCTTCGCGGCTTGACGAGCACGTGGTCTGGGTGGCGCGTGACGGCGTCGACCGGTGTGTGCAGCCGCAGCCGTTCGCCAAAGGGTCGCGTCAAGGCTTCCACGTACCGAGCGGATCCACCGCGGATCGTCCGCCAGCGTGGCCGACCGCGGAACGAGAGCATGCCGTGATGGTCGAAGAACTCCACGAGGAAGCGTGCCGGAAAGGACCACATCTGGCGGGGATCGGCCGACCACACCGCCGAGGCCTGAGGGACGATCATCCGCTCGGTGAACGCTCGTGAGAAACGGTGACGCTCGAGCCAGTCTCCGAGCGAGAGATCGTCTGCACGATCGCTGAGCAGCTCTCGGGCAGCGTGGTTGAACCGAGCGAGATCAGCGATCATGCGGTGAAACGCCGGGGTGAGAACGTGCGCCCGCTTGGCGAACAGGCCATTCGGCGACGCGCTGCTGTACTCGAAGTCCCCCACCCCGTCGCTCACGCTGAAGCTCATCGTCGATCGCTGCCGCTCGACGGTGAGCCGCTCGAGCAGCCGCTCGAAGTTGGGGTAGTTACGGTCGTTGAAGACGATGAACCCAGTGTCGACTTGATGCGTCTCGTTGGAGGTGTCGACGCGGACCGTGTTCGCGTGCCCGCCCGGATAGGCATTTGCCTCGAACACAGTGACGTCATGCGCTCGGTGCAGCAGATGGGCCACGACGAGACCCGAGACACCGGCACCCACCACGGCGATTCTCATCTCAGCGAGCACTCCCGATCGAACTAGGCATACCGCTAGACGTTCGCGCATCGGGTGAAACTGGATCAGCTGCTGACACGCCGGGGGTCAGGGACGCCGTCGGGTGCGTTCGGACCTTCTCCATGATTCGCTTCCTTAGACAGACCTTCTACAGCAACTCGACGGAGCCTACTCTGGCAGAGGCCTTCCTGTCAAGAGTTTGTCTAAGGTCTGTATAGTCAAGTCTGTGTCCACGGGTCCGGGATCGCTTCGCATCGGAGAATTCGCGCGCCGCGTGGGGGTAAGTCCCGAGTTGCTCCGCGCATGGGAGCATCGGTACGGACTCCTGCGGCCGGTCCGCTCGCCCGGAGGCTTTCGGCTCTATACCGACGAGGACGCCGAGCGGGTCGCCCGGATGCGCCGCGCGCTCGATTCGGGGCTGTCCGCAGCCGAGGCCGCTCGCACCGCGCTCGAGCAAGACCGGCCCGCCGAGGGCCTCCTCCAGGGCGCCCGAGCCCGGCTGCTCGCCGCGATCAGAAGCTACGACGAGGCCGCCGTGCACTCGGCGCTCGACGAGAGCCTCGAAGCGTTCGGGTTAGAAGCAGCGCTGCGCGAACTGATCCTCCCCACCCTTAACCAGCTCGGCCTCGATTGGGATAAGGACACGCTCGGCATCAGCCAGGAGCACTTCGCCAGCAACCTAATCCGTGGCCGGCTGCTTTCGCTCGCCCGGCTATGGGGACGCGGCGGCGGACCACTCGCACTGCTCGCGTGCGCGCCCGGGGAGGCCCACGACATCAGCCTGCTCGCCTTCGGCCTCCTGCTGCGCTCGCACGGCTGGCGCATCCTGTTCCTGGGCGCCGATACGCCGATCGCAACGTTCGCCCAAACCGCCAAGACGACCCGGCCGGACATCGCCGTCCTCACCAGCTTCGACCCGGCGTTGCTCGAGGCGCAGGCAACCGAACTCCGCCGCCTGGCGCGAACCGTTCCGCTCGTGCTCAGCGGACCCGGCGCGTCCGATGCCCTCTGCGCCCGGGTCGGTGTCCGACGGCTGGACGGGGATCTCGTCGCGGCCGCCAACGCGGTAGCAGCGAGCCGCTAAGCAGACCCTTCGTCGCCTGCGACACCGCCTCGGACACAATTCCCGACCTCACGGAAATGAGAACCGCTGATCCGTTGAAACCCGCACCCGGCAGACCTGCTCTTGCGAGGTCGCGGACATTCGGGTCTCCACCGCCGTGACACCTGCTCCGTTCGTGTGGCGGTACTCGACTCGGGCTCGGCCCGACGCCGCCGGCTTAGTCCAACCAGCGACTGGCTTGGCGTGAGGCTTCTGGATCGGCTCGACCGTTCGCAGGGAGCGTGCAGACACCTGATTCGCGAGGAGCTGGCTATCCGGTTCGGTCCCCCTCGGGGTCTAGCTTCCGGTCGTGACCGCGATCGACGAGCACCCGCGCGCGGGGATTGACTACCCGTGCAACTGGCACGATCTGCTGGCGTGGTTTTCTGACGACGCTGCGTGTCTGCGGTACCTGGAGCGGCTGCGGTGGGGCGGAGGGTTCACCTGCCGGTTCTGCGGTGCGGTCGACGGTGGTTGGTGGCAGATGCGTGACGGGCTGCGCCGGTGTGCGCTGTGCCGATCGGAGACCTCGGTCACGGCCGGCACGATCTTCGCCGGCACCCGTACTCCGTTCCTGAGTTGGTTCGCGGCGATCTGGTATGTGGTCAACCAGAAGCAGGGCGTCTCCGCGCTTTGGGGCTTCAGCGAGTGCTCGGGCTGGGCAGCTATCAGACAGCCTGGACGTGGCTGCACAAGCTCCGGCGCGCGATGGTGCTGCCGGGTCGCGAGCTGCTCTGCGGCGCGGTCGAGATCGACGAAACCTATGTAGGGGCGCGGCATACGAGCGTTGGCGGGCGAAGCCCTGGGCACAAGGCGATCGTCGCGATCGCGGTCGAGGGCGACCAGGCGCCCGAGCGCGTGCGGATGCGACGGATCCCCAACGTCAAGAAGGACACGCTGACTGAGTTCGTGCTCGATCACGTCGCGCGCGGCAGCGAAGTCCGCACCGACGCCTGGACCGGCTATGACGACATCGGCCGCTACCGCTTCAAACACGTCGTGACCAACGTCTCGGCCACCGGCGACCCCGCACACGTCGCCCTCCCGCACGTACACCTCGTCGCCTCGCTGGTCAAGCGGTGGGTCCTCGGCACCCACCAAGGAGCGATCAGTCACGCCCAGCTGGACTACTACCTCGACGAGTTCACCTTCCGTTTCAATCGCCGACACGCACGGCACCGAGGCCTGCTCTTCTACCGACTCCTCGAGGGTGCGCTGGCAGCCGATCCCCGGCCGTACAGCCAGCTGATCAGCAAATCTGCCGCCTGACCAGCCTCCGCGGGGCATCGGGGGAGCGAAGCGGATAGCCAGCTCGTGGCAAAGCAATCACGCCGCCAGCCGTGGTCGGGGCCATCGCTGGCTCGCCGACTCGATCGTCAGCTCGGCGAGGTCGGGACGAGGAAAGCGGTCGTCGGGGGCGGCATTCAGACGTGCCTGCATCTGTCCGGTTCCAGCAGCCGGGGGCGCTCGCGTCGAGATCGATCTTGTGGCCGCTTCGCTCGCCGAGCGGTGATCTGCGGTTCTGCGCACGAACGCCTGCTGAAGGCCGAACGGTGACTCCTCATCGCGGCCTGACCGATGAGATTTCGGGTGCAACGTCCTTTG
Source organism: uncultured Solirubrobacterales bacterium (assembly GCA_963810015.1). Taxonomy (GTDB): domain Bacteria; phylum Actinomycetota; class Thermoleophilia; order Solirubrobacterales; family Solirubrobacteraceae; genus Palsa-465. The sequence continues at coordinate 29,191 of CAWEMC010000010.1, read as the reverse complement.
GGAGACCCGCTAGCCGCGTGAGACGCCGCTAGCCGCGCAACGACCCTGCCGACGCGCCAGCGGACCGCTAGCTCAGCACGAAGCCGAGCCGTTCGGCCGTGATCGCCTCGAGCGCATCGCGCAATGCCGCCACGCGCTCCTCGCCGATCCGCTCGCCCCATTCGCGCTCGATCTCGGCGATCAGCTCGAAGCCGAGGGTCTGGGCCTCGTGGCCGCGCTCGGTCAGGCGGATGATCTTGGCGCGGCCGTCGGCCGGGTCCGGGACGCGCTCGACGTAGCCGCGCTGTTCGAGGTCGGTTGTGACCTCGCCCACCGACTGCTTGGTCATGCGGGCGCGCTCGGCCAGCTCGGTCAGCCGCGAGCCCGCCGGATCGATGTTGCCGAACACGCAGCCGTGAGTGACGCGGATGTCCGAGAACTCGGTGTCGGCCACGCGGGCGGCGAGGTCATCGACGAACTGGTCCAGCGCCGTGTCGAGGAGCCGGATGAACGGCGTTTGTGACGAGCTTGCGAAATCACTGGACATTTGGTCAGGACTCCTGATAAGGTCTCCGAATCATCAGGTCACCTTACAAGGCTTCCTGACCGAAGATTAGCACCTCACACGGAGGAATCCAATGGCTAGAAAATGGTGGACCCTACTGGCGGTAAGCGTCGCGACCTTCATGCTCCTGCTGGACATCACGGTCGTAAACACGGCGCTGCCTTCGATTCAGAAAGACCTCTCGGCGAGCTTCACGGACCTCCAGTGGGTGATTGACGCCTACACGCTGACGCTGGCCGCGGTGGTCCTGACCGCGGGTTCGATCGCGGACCGGATCGGGCGCAGGTCAGTGTTCGCCGGTGGTCTGGCGATCTTCTCGCTGGCCTCGCTCACGGCGGGGCTCGCGCCCAACGCGACCGTCCTGAACATTTCGAGGGCCGTGCAGGGCATCGGCGGCGCCGCGATGTTTGCCGTGTCGCTGGCCCTGGTCGCCCAGGAATTCGCGGCCGGCCGGGAGCGGGCGACGGCGATGGGCGTGTATGGCGCGGTGATCGGCGCCGCGGTGGCCGTCGGCCCGCTGGTCGGCGGGATAGTCACCGACGCGCTGGGGTGGCGCTGGGTGTTCTTCCTCAACGTCCCGATCGGCATCGCCGCGCTGGCGGTGACCTTCGCCAGGCTGCGTGAGTCGCGCGATCCCAACGCGACGCGGGTCGATTGGCTCGGTCTGGTGACCTTCTCCAGCGCCCTGTTCCTGCTCGTCCTCGGCCTGCTACGCGGCAACGACGACGGCTGGGGCAGCGCCACGATCGTGTCGCTGTTCGCCGGCTCGGCTGTGATGCTCGGCGCCTTCGCCGCCGTGGAGCGGCGAGTGGCCGAGCCGATGCTGCCGCTGAGCCTGTTCCGCAGCCGCGCCTTCACCGGAGTGCAGCTCGCCGCATTCGCGGTCTCGGCCTCGCTGTTCGCGCTGTTTCTGTATCTGACCCTGTACCTGCAGAACTACCTGGGCTACTCGCCGCTGCAGGCCGGACTGCGCTACCTACCGATCACGCTGGTCCCGTTCCTAGTGGCCCCGCTCGCGGTGGCCCTGATGGGCCGCCTGCAAGCCCGGGTCCTGATGGCGATCTCACTGGTCGCCGTGGGCGCCGGGCTGCTGCTGATGTCCGGCCTCACCGCCGGCTCCGGCTGGACGGCCCTGCTGCCGGGCTTCCTCGTGGCCGGGGTCGGGATTGGCCTGCTCAACCCGGTGATCGCCGACGTGGCCCTGAGCGTGGTACCCACAGGAGCGCAGCGGCATGGCGGCGGGCATCAACGACACCTTCCGCCAGGTCGGCGTGGCGGTGGGCGTGGCCGTCTGGGGCGCGGTATTCCTGGGCCGCGGGGCCAGCAAGATCTCCAGCCTGACCGCCGGCACGCCGGCCGGCACCGGTGGTCACCCGCGCCAGCTGCTCGAGGCGGCCTCGGACGGACGGCTGGGTTCGGCGCTGAGCTCGGTGCCGCACGGAGCCCGCAGCCTGGTGGCCAGCGCCACCCGCCAGGGCTTCCTGTCCGGGCTGAACTCGATCCTGCTGATCGGTGCCGTGGTGGCCCTCGCCGGCGCCGTCCTTGCGCTGTGGCTGGTGCGCGAGAACCAGATCGAGCGTGATCAGCCCGAGGTCCTGGCCACCGCCGAGGGCGCTTTCGAGCCAGTCGAGCTCGAGCTCGCGGCCTGAGCTCACAACGCCGTCCGCGGATGGGTCTGCGGCGCCAGCGCTCGGCAGCTTGCGAGCGCTGGCGCCGCGGGCTGTCCCGCCGCCGGGTCCCCTTTTTTTTTCTTTCTCCTCCAGATGGGCGACCGAGGTCGTGCCCCGGATCACCAGCATCCGGTCATAGCGAGCCAGCAGCCAGGCCAGTGCGACCCGGGGCGGAGTCACCCCATGCTTGTCGGCCACCGAGCTCACTGCCGGGTCGGCGGCCAGCTTCTGCGGACCACCGGCGAAGGCCGACCCAAGCGCGAAGCAGGGCACGAAGGCGACCTCCCGTCCGCGGCAGAACTCGACGATGTCCTCGTGAGTGCGGTCAAGCACGCTGCAGGCGTTCTGCACCTCGCCGAGGTCGACCAGCTCGAGCGCCCGCTCGACGCCCTCCAAAGGTCACGTTGCCAGGGGCGCCGCCGCTGATGACCGCTTTGATCGTCCCGACACCGCCGAGCCGACGATCGAGTTGGCGACGGCTCGTTCGTCGAGCAGGCCTGCCGCGAACAATCGCTTCGCCTCGGTAGGACTCGCCGGCTCGTTCGTGAACGGCCGGCGCCCGTGCAACGGTCAGTCTCGATCACGCCGATCGCCCACGTCGGACCACCGCTCCACGAAATCCCATTCCAAGGCCGGAGGCCGACGTCGCGGGTCCGGCGTACTGCCCCGTTTCGTCCAGAGCGGCACTCTCGCCAGCGGCTCGGACGATCGGAATCACGCGGTAGCGATCACGACCGGCCGGAGGGCCGGGCTGTCCGTTGCCTATGCACAGATGCGCTTCGCGGAGTTTCCTGAGACTGCTGAAAATTCGTGATTGCAGGTCTCTCGGAGTCGCGGCCGAGGTTCCCGAGCAGTTTCTGCTTCTTGCGACGAGCGGGTCTTTTGGCGCTCTGGGCCATACTGGACGCTTATGGATCCTGAGCCTCGGTCCTTCGACATGGACACCGTTGTGTCCGAGGTCGAGGGGCGCCTCGCGGCCTATGACGAACTGATCGAGGTCTCGGTACTGGGCTCTGCGGTCAACGGGATCGGCGAGGCGCGCCACGCCGACTTCGGGATCACCGGAGCCAAGGACACCGGCATGATCTACGCCAAGGGTGAGCCGCTGAGGAAGGTCCCCGCCGAGCAACTCGTCCAGGAGCTGTTCGCGGAGATCGACAAGTACTACGCGGCTGGGAAGAAGGTCGTCGTCGATGACGCCCAGGCCGCCGAGGCAGTTCGCTGGCTGCGCGAGAACGAGGACGACTCGGCGGTCTGATACCGGACGCGCCATGCAGCGACCTGCTTCGTCGCTCAGTGAGAACCCAGCCGCCGGCTGCCGCTTCGGCGAGCCGGGCACGCAGCGCAGAAAGTCAGGGGTGGCCATTACCCAGGCGCCCAGATGCCTCCGCCTTCGGGAGCAGGAGGTCCGCAGGTTAGATCTCCCGATGGCGGTCTTCTGAGGGCCAGCTGTGTAGAGCCTGTGGGAGCGGCTGTGGGAGGATCGTTGCTGGCCATCGGGGTGGGTGTAACGCTTTGCGGATGGATCGACAGTAGTGGTCATGAACGCACACCCAGCCGATCGAGCGCTGGCCGAGACGCGCTTTGCAGGCGTGTTTAGTCATCTGGATTTTCTGATTGCGTATGCGCGGCGTCGGGGGTCTCGTGATGCGGAGGCGGTTGCCGGCGAGGCGATGGCGATCGCGTGGCGTCGGCTGGCTGATGTGCCTGTTGATGACGCGCGTCCGTGGTTGATTGCCACGACCCGCAACCTGCTGCTAGCGGAGCGTCGCCTGCAGCCCATGGGGATGCAGGACGTTGACGGGATCGACGTGGCTGCTCCCGTGCGGGCGGCGCCTGTGACTCTCGATCTCGATCCGGATCTCGCGGCTGGCCTGCGGACGCTGTCAGGTCAGGATCGAGAAGCGTTGTTGCTGATCGCCTGGGAGGACCTCACGCCTGCTCTGGCCGCGGCCAGTCTCGGGATCACCGCGTCCGCGTTTCGCGTTCGCCTGCACCGCGCGCGGCGGCGCCTGGCCGACGAGCTGAATCGGCGAGCAGGCGAGGACGCTGTCATGTCTCGCTCGGAGAGCTGGAGGCCCTCATGAACGAAGAGCATCTGATGCAACGTCTACGGGCTGCCAACCCGGCACCGGTCACGAACCATCCAGCAGACCAAGCGTTGTGGAGCAGCATCGTGTCAGCGCCCGGTGATCCCCGGCTGGTCGAGAACCAGCGACCTCAGCGCTGGCGGGGCCTGGGGACGCGCCGCCTGTTGTTGGGGATAGTGGTGTTCGCGCTCGTCGCCGGCGGGGGAACAGCAGGCGTGGTCACTTTGGGCCTGTTCGGGCACGATCGTCCAGCCCAGCTGTTTCGCGAGAATCCCGTTGCTCGTGATCTGCCCGCGGGCTCGGCGCTGTGGCATCAGACGGTGCTCCCGCGGACCGTGACGCGAGCCGAGACGATCTCGATCGCGGGTGTTGGCCGCCTCCAGCTGTGGGTCGCGAACAGCCGCCAGCACGGCGTCTGCTCAGCGATACGCCTGCCCAACGGCGACTGGGCAGGCCTCGGGGTCTCTCGCATGGACGAAGGGGGGTCGGTGCCGGGATGTCACCCCACCCGCCAGCAGATCAACCGCAGCGGCAGTCCGGTCTACGCGATCGACGGCTTTGACTATGAGGAAACGCTGGTTCGAGGACACGATGGCCGCTCGTGGCGGATCGAATACGGCACGATCAACCCACCACACGGACGCGCCCGTCGCGTACGCGACGCACTCAGCGGCATCACCACCCCCGTAGCCGACGGCCGATGGTTCGCGATCGTGTTCCCCATCCACCACCCGCAAGCCATGCCGCACTGGCGCCTCGAGGCGCTCAGCGCCACCGGCCACGTGATCGCCGAAGAGCCATCCACCACCTAGTAGCTCTACCCGACCCCGCGATACCGCCCAGAGCGGGCCGTCGTGCTTTCGGATTCCCCCAACCAACAGCCCCCGCACCCGACCATTCAGTGCCGCACCCAAAACCGAACCCGGAGTGCCGCTCCGTCGCCGCTCGGGCAGAGTCACGCCGGCTCCTGCTCTCGTGCTGCGGCTGGGCGAAGCGGGAGCCGCGGCGCGGGCGGCCCGTGGACGGCCTCGCTCTTGCGCAAGCGCGGCTCCCCTTAATCCCTGAGCCGAGGCGAGCAACCGCCGGGTGGCGTGGTCGCAGAAGGGCTTGGGTATCGGACGCCGGGCGCGGGCTGGTGCTCAGGCGGCGAGCCGTCGGCGGGCCTTCTGCACGCTCGGCAGCGCGGCCTTGGCCTTTGCGAGCGGACGGGCGCGAACGTCAACGCTGGAGGGCTTGCGTGCGATCGTGATCTCCTCGCCGGTCGCTGGGCTGCGCCCCTTACGCGCGTTCGAGGCCGGCTTGACGCGCACCGTCAACTGCACCAGACCACCGATCCTTACCTTCTGGGCGTTCCCGAGTTCCTCGAGCACGACCTCTTCGAACGCCTCGAGCACGCGCTTGGCCTCAGCGCGGCTGATATCGGCGCGGTCAGCGACCGCTGCCGCGAGCTGTGTCTGCGTTAAAGACAACGAAACCTCCCCGGATCGAATGATGCACGCAGACGAAAGCGTATGGGCGTCGCGGCGGACACGCGAGCGACACATCCAAGATCTCGCACCGCTCGCTGTGGTTGACCCATGACCGCAAGAGGTTGGGCTTGCGAGGACGCCCTCGGGCTCGGATTTGGACCAACCCGCCACGGCCGGTGGCACGGCCCCGCGGTTTGGGTGAACACCGACCTCCGTGGGTGCTCGATTCGCGGGCCGCCCCGCGGCGAACTGATGAGCTGCCTTAGGCCCAGCCCAGTTGCCGCAGGGTGATCCCCGAATGCCAGATCTTGGTCATGTGGCGAATCCGGTCGCCCTGGAAGTCCATCACGTAGACGTAGTCCGCACTGGCGCTCTTCCCGGTCGGTGAGACGGGGCCGCCTTCGCCGGTGTGGGTGCCCGAGAACACCGCGTACGCGATCACGTTACTGCGCTCCTCATCGGCCGCGAACGACTTCAGCTCATAGCGGCCGTCCGGGAGGATCGTCAGCAGGCCCTTCATCCAATCGGTGTACTGCTCCAGGGTGTGAACATCCTCGAGAGGCTCGGCTTGTGCCGAGAAAGTGGCTTCGGGAGTACAGAACTGCTGGCATGCTTCCCAGCCCTTGCCTGTCTCGCAGGCGTCGAAAAAGGCTCGCGCGACCCCCAGAACTGGAGCGGTGATGACGTCGCTCATCAGATCCTCCTCTGCTCGTTGGCAGGGTTAGCCTAGGCTAGCTGGCTTTGGCGTTCAACCGCGGCGCGCCGGGAAGTCCGCCGGGGCACTCGCCTGGCGCGTCCAACCTCTTGGACCGGGCTTCCTGAACCGTCGCGCGGTGAGGCCCGTCTGTGTCGGGTCGGGCCTACCGGAGCAGCATCGCCTCTGCTCCGAGCCACGTCGCTACGAGCAGGCCCGAAGTTTCAGCGGGACACCCGCTTCGTCGCCGCTCGGGCTACAAGGCCGCTGGTCTGCTTCGGTCGCCCGCCGGCTCGGAAGCAGAAGTCCTGGACCGTCGCGGATACGCCGGCGAAGTAGCCTCTGGTTCGTGCGAGCAGGACTGTGCGGCGGCGATGTCGGTCTCGATCCAGACGAGATGACTTGCATGAGTCGCCCGTGTGACTCGCTCGCCGGTCACCCCGACCGGTACCTATGTAGAGCCAGGGCTCCGACGGACTTGCCGTCACGAATGCTTGTAGCCCGATGCAGCTGTCTGATGAACCCGCCGGAGACGGTCCCTACCCGCGCAGCTCAGCAGTACGCGCGCGTAGCTCGAGCTGCTTCTCGAAAGTACGGCGTTCCAGCAAGCCGCGTTGAGGAATCTTTCACATTTCAGTGCGCGCTCGCTATATGCTTGGCGCCAGATTCAGTTCAGGAGGGTGCGCAATGGGTCGTCGGATCGGGCTTGGGATTTTGGGCGGAGTGTTTGTGGCGTTGCTGGGGTTGCCTGCGGTCGCCGGCGCGGCGACGAAGATCGTTTACGCCGGGCCGCCGGCGGTCACCAAGCAGATCGCCGGCAAGGTGATAGGCGCCGCCGGGCTGAGCCCGAAGAGCTTTGTCAAAAAGTACAACCCCGACGTCGCTGACTTTTTCTTGCACCGGGTGACGATCAACGCCGGGGACACGGTGTCGTTCCGGATCGAGGGTTTTCACACCGTCGATCTGCCGGGTAGCAGCGGCAGGGACCTGCCGTTGATCGTTCCGGGGGCGACCGTGCACGGCGTCAAGGACGCGGCCGGCAATCCTTTCTGGTTTAGCGGCAAGGTCCCTAGCTTGGGGCCGAATCCGGCGCTGTTCGCGCGCAGCACGGCTACCACTTACGACGGGACGGCGCGCGTTGATAGCGGCCTGCCGATGGGGCCACCGAAGCCGCTCGATGTGCAGTTCACCAAGCCGGGCGTCTATAAGTTCTTCTGTGACGTTCACCCGGGCATGGTCGGTTTTGTGGTCGTCAAGCCGACGGGCGCGACGGTCCCGACCGCCGCGCAGGACAAGGCGGCGCTGATCAAGCAGATCACCGGTGACGTTAGGACGGCGGTGAGGATCTCCCGGACCAAGCCGCCGGCGCGCACCGTTGATCTCGGTCAGTCCGGGAGCGGTGGTGTTGGCTGTTGGCCATGTTCCCGAGCACGCTGACCGTCAAGGCTGGGACCCGGGTGACGTTCTCGATGTCGGCCCATTCGCGCGAAACCCACACGGCTTCGTTCGGTCCAAAATCGTATTTGAAACCGCTCGCGAACAGCTTCAACTCGCCGGCGTTCTCACCGATCGCCACCTACCCAAGCTCTCCTAGCTCGATCGTGCTGACTCCAGCCTCGCATGGCAACGGCTTCGCTAACACCGGCGTGCTGGACCGCGATTCAGGGACGCCGCTTCCGGCGTCGCGCAAGATCGACTTCAAGATCCCGGGCGTGTACCACTTCCAGTGCCTGATCCACCCGTTCATGCGCGGCACGATCATCGTCAAAGCCCGTCCTAGGTTCACCGGCTAAGCTCGGCCCGCCCGCCACAGGCGCTCAACAAGCAGCAGTAACAGCAGAAGACGCTGCTCTACTCCGATCGCGCAACGAAGGGGAAGTCACGCTAGGGCCTTGCTCTTGAGCTAAAATCCGTCGCGATCGGATTGGAGCGATGGCGATCAGGCGATGCGGCGCCGATCCGCCTGACTCGGCGCGAGTGGCCGTCGCCAGACCGTACGCGCGGACTCTCAGGTGCTGGCTAGCGATCTACCGGCCCGGGGTGCGGTTTGGGCCGCGAGAGCGGCGGTGGCGGTGGTCTTCCGTCGTGTGGTTCGGAGGTAGATCGGGATCGCGAGGAGCGCCGCCCAGGCGGATATCCACGCAAGGATTTTGAGTACATCGGTCCCGACGCCGACGCCGTGGAAGTAGAGGACGCTGCGGTTGGCATCGAGGCCGGCGGCCCCGATCCAGAAGTGGCTGAGGAAGCGCCAGAAGCCGGGCATCAGCTGGGGCGCGACGGCGCCGCCGGAGCTGGGGAAGTTCAGGAAGATGAAGACGAGTGATGCGACGAGAGCGCCTGGGAGTCCAAGGCCGAGTTGCAGCAGCCGCGTGATCGCGGCCACCGCGAACGCGTATAGAGCGCCCATGCCGAGCATTGCCGTGACCGTTCCGAAGTCGCCGCTGAACGTGTGGTAGCCCGGTCCGCCGATCAGGTAGGCGATCAGTGGGGCGAGTACCGAGGCGGCGGCTACGATCGCGATCCGGTGGGGCTCCGGGAGTGTGGGCGCGAGAGATCCGAGCGCGACAACCGTGAGAAAGGTCCCCAGGGTGCAGATGATGATGAAGAAGAAGTTCGGCGTGCCCGAGGAGTTTTCCGCCGGAAGCGGCCGAACGTCGTTGACGGCGAGCGGTCGGTCTTGCGCAGAGGCCACCTCACGAAAGGTCGCCTCCACAAAGTTCGCCAGCGAAGCCGAGGCGGCGGACGCGACGATCGCGGTGGGGTGCTGACCCGGCACGTAGCCGCCTGCGAGTTTGCGATCAGCCACCAGCCGTCGTGCCTGCGCAACGGTCCTCAGCTGCGAAACGTTCAAGCCGCCGCGGGCCTTGACCGACAGCACGTGCGCGAGCGGAGTGGTCGCAGCGGGCGCGCCGACGATAGCCACCTTGACGTGGTGGGGTGTCGGTGAATGCAGGGCACCGATGAAGTTGGCGGCGAAACCAACCGAGACGTACAGGGGCAATACCAACGTGATCAACGCCACCCGCAGTTCCGGTGGGCGCTACTTGGCCACCGGGGGAGTGCGGTGAGATGCCGCGGCGTCGAGATCCGACGATTGGGGGTTCATGGGCCTGCTCCTCCTCGATTGCATTCGCCTCAACAGCGGGGCGGTTGGTGTAGTGCTCCGACTGCTCAGCGCTTGACGCGCGGCGTGCGCGAGACGCTCCGACAATGCGGCAGGCCGGGGCGGCTTTGGTTGAGGCGTGGTTCCGACGGCGGCAGTCATTGCGGTACCCCGGCCGTCGGCGATATTGGCTCGACGATCGTCGTGATCAGCCCGGTATCGACGTCGTAGACGTGGCCGGACACGGTGATTCGCGGTGAGATGCGCGGATCGGACAGGATGCGTTCGACGTCGGCGCGGACCGTCGCGGCCGGGTCGAGCACCGGGAGCTCGGCCAGGGTGTCCTCGGCGTAGCCGGTCCGCTGCGCGAATCCGTGGCGCAGCTGGGGGTCGGCGAGCAGGCCGCTGCCGCAGTCGGTGTGGTGGATGATCGCGGCCTCGAAGTAGGGACCCTCCGGCGACTTTTCTTCGACGAGGTAGCCGATGTAGGACAGGTCCTGGATGACGGCGGCTGTGGCGCGCTCGCCGACGGTGCGGGCAACGATCGCGTCTGCGAAGCGCAGGCCGAGGAACTGTGCCGGGTCCACCCGGGGATCGATGCACGTGATGACGTAGAGCTCCTGGTGGGGCAGGAACGGCAGCCGCGGCGCCTGCGTGCGGGTGTCGGTCGCGGCAAACGCGCGGTTGCGCTCAAGCAACGGGGTGATGTGGCTGTTCATCGGAGACCTCTCGTGTCGTCGTTCGTGCGCGGGATGGGGTGGTTTGAGCGGATCAGGTCGTCGGGGTCGACGGCGGTTTTGATGCGGCGCAGGCGGTGGTAGGCCTGCTCGGTCCAGAACGTCGCCGCGTCGTGCTGCGTCTCGGCGAAGCCCAGGTACATCTGCCTCGCCGCCCAGGGCGCAAGCGCGGCCTTGACGGCCTGCACTTGGGTGCGCACGGGTGCCTCGAGCTCGGGCGCGGGTACGATCCCGACGGCACCCATGGCGTAGTCCGCGTCGATCGAGGCGAGCGCACCATGCTCGGGCCGGGTGCGGCGCAACTCGCCGCCGAGGTGGCGCAGCTCGATCGACACGAGCGGGAACTGGGCGTGCGCGCCGGCCGCCTCGACGAAGGCGTCGAGCGCGTCCGCCCGGAGATGGTCGACCATGAGCCCGTCTCCGGCGGTCGGGGCTGGTTGCTCGGGGTCCATGTGCAGGTGGGTGAGCGCCGGCGTCTGGACGGTGGTGATCGTGTCGTTGAGTGGCCCGAGCGCGCGCAGCGGCGCGAGCAGCTCGTCGGCGTGTGCCGGGTCGCCGAGGTGGTAGGCCTCGATGATCGCGAACGACTTGCCACGGACGGGTTCGGGGATCTCCGGGAGCGGCGGGAGATTCAGGAACCGACCGACGGTGGTCAGCTCGTCCGGCAGATCGTTTTGAGTGAGCTCCCGCCAGGCGTGCAGGACCTCAGGGCCACGATCGATCGGGTACCACAGGATCCCCGCATAGGCATGGGTGATTGGGAACAGCTCGAGCTCGATCGCGGTGACGATGCCGAAGCTGCCGCCGCCGCCACGCAGCGCCCAGAACAGGTCTGGCTCGTTTTCCCGGTCGGCGCGGACGAGCTGGCCGTCGGCGGTCACGAGCTCGATCGCGCTCATGTGGTTGGCTGCCAAGCCGTATCTACGGCCGAGAAAGCTCAGCCCGCCGCCGAGCGTGTAGCCGACCACGCCGACATCGGGCGAGGAGCCCGCGAGCGCCGCTAGGCCATGCCGTGCTGCGGCGTCGACCACCTCGAGCCAAGCCACTCCCGCCTCGACCCGGGCGGTCCTGCGAGCAGCATCGACCGAGACCCTCCGCATCCGCTCGGTTTTGAGCAGGATCGTGTCCTCGAGCGAACCGAGCGGTCCCGCGCTGTGGCCGGTGCCCTGCGCCGCGACCCGCAGGCCGAACTCGCGCGCGAACAGAACAACTGCGGCGACATCCTGCGGCGACTCCGGAAACGCCACCGCCGCGGGTCGTTGATCGATCGCCAGGTTCCACGCCCGTCGAGCCTCATCGAAGCGCACGTCCTCCGGGATCACGACCTTGCCTTCAAGAGCCGAAGTCAGACGACTCGGCGAGCTGAGTTGTGTTCGATAGGCGGACATTTCACGTAGTTCCTTCCATGTTCATGGGCTAGTCATTGAGACGGCGGATCTCCAGCAGCTGCAGGCCGAGTGCCTCGAGCTGGTGGATCACGCCGTACAGGGCGGACTGGTCCGGGAGCGAGCCGATCAGCAGCGTGTCCTGACCGCTTCGGCTCGCGGCCAGCGTCGGGAACGCTTGCATCATCGTCGGGCCGATCGGCCCGCGGACGCGGATCTCGTAGCGCCGCGGCTCGCTACCGCCGGTCGCTCTGTTGTTTGGCTGGCATGCGATCAGAGTCGGCGTCCGGGGGGTGAGCGCGCATCGCATCGTTCGGACTAATCCGCGGTTGAGCACTCGCCGGGTGCAACCATGTGGGTGTCGTGGCCGACTCGGGAGCAGCCGTCGAATCCGCCGGCCCTGGTGTGAGGAGGTGGTTGGTTCCGCGGCCGGGCCTGTTTGAGCGGCTGGGCGCGGCGGAGCGTGTGGTGCATGTGTCGGCGCCGGCGGGGAGCGGGAAGACGTTCCTGTTGCGCTCGTGGATCGCGGCGGAGGGTCTGGGCGACCGCGCGGCGTGGGTGTCGGTGGGGCGTGGGGAGCACGATCCGCAGGCGTTCTGGCTGTCGGTGCTCGATTCGCTGCGGGGGACGCGGATCGGGTCGGAGCGGGTGCGGGAGCTGACCGCCGCGCCTGATCTGGACGGCGCGACCGTCGTCAGACGGCTGCTGGAGGATCTGGGCTCGCTGGATGAGCGGCTGTGGCTGGTGATCGACGACCTGCACGAGCTGCAGGCGGAGGAGGCCATCCACCAGGTTGAGCTGCTGCTCGGGTCCGCGCCGCCGCAGCTGCGATTGGTGCTGTCGACCCGTCGCGATCTGCGGCTGGGGCTGCACCGGCTGCGGGTGGAGGGGGAGCTGACCGAGATCCGGGGCGAGGACCTGCGCTTCAGCCTGGAGGACTCGCGCGCGCTGCTGGAGGCGGCGGGAGTGCGGCTGTCCGACGGCGCGCTCGAGTCGCTGGTCGCGAGGACCGAGGGGTGGGCGGCGGGTCTGCGGCTCGCGGCGCTGTCGCTGGCCAGGGACCCGGACCCCGAGCGCTTCGCGGCGAGCTTCTCGGGCCGTGAGCGCGCGGTGGCCGAGTACCTGCTCGCCGAGGTGCTCGAGCGCCAGCCGGAAGAGGTGACCCGGCTGCTGCTGCGGACGTCGATACTCGAGCGGGTCAGCGGTCCGTTGGCCGACCGGCTGACCGGGTGCTCGGGGTCTGAGCGGATCCTGTGGGAGCTGGAGGACGCGGGCGCGTTCGTGGTGTCGCTGGATGCGGAGCGATCGTGGTTTCGCTACCACCACCTGTTCGCGGACCTGCTCGCGCTCGAGCTGCGACGGACCGCCCCGCAGGAGCTGCCGGGCCTGCACACGATCGCCGCCGAGTGGCTGGCCGAACACGGGCATCCGGTCGAAGCGATCCGCCACGCTCAGGCGGCCGAGAACTGGGGCCTCGCGGCGCGGCTGCTCGCGGACAACTGGCGCTCGTTGTACCTCGACGGGCGGATCGCCACCCGCCGCGAGCTCCTGTCCAGGTTTCCCGCCGACATGATCGCAGACGGATCCCGAGCTGGCAGTGCTCGCCGCGGGCGACAGGCGGGCGGCGGGGTCACTGCCCGAGGCCGAGCGGTATCTGGCGCTGGCGGAGCGCATGTCGGCGTCGGTGCCCGAAGACCGCCGGGGGCGCTTCCAGGTCTCGCTCGTGATCGTGCGGCTGACGCTCGCGCGGGCCCGCAACGATCTGGACGCTGTCGCCGAAGAGGCGCAGCGACTGCTCGCGCTGGCCGACAGTCCGCACGCGATCGAGGCGGGGGTTGACGACGAGGGCCTGCGGGCAACGGCGCTGATCGACCTCGGGGCCGCCGAGATGTGGGCGGATCAACTGGAGGCAGCCGAACGCCACCTCGAGCAGGGGCTGGAGGAGGCCCGGCGGATCGGCCGGCCGATGCTCGAGCTCCAAGCGCTCTCGCACTTGGCGATCCTGAGCCTCATTCGCTCTGTGGCGATCGGGGAGCAGCGGGCCAGGGAGGCGATCGAGCTGGCGCGAGCGCACGGGTGGGAGGAGACGGCGTCGTCCGCCGCGAGCGCCTACGTCGCGCTCGGCAGCGTGGCCCTGTGGCGCGGGCAGCTCGCCGAGGCAGAGGGGTGGCTGGACCGCGCCGAGCTCGTCCTGCGGCGCTTCGCCGAACCGACGACGGCGATGATGCTGTACGCGGCACGGGCCTTGCTGGAATTCGCGCGCGGCCGCACGAGGCCGCGATGACCGCCAGCGCGCCGCTGAGAGCATCCAGCGGGGGTTCGCGACGCGACACATCCTCGCGACGACGGCGCAAGCGCGCACGCTGGAGGTCCTGGTGCACATAGGCGAGACCGACCTCGTGCAGCGAGCCCTCGACGACATGGACGAGGACGTGCGCGCAACGGGCGAGATGCGGGTCGTCCAAGCCACGCTGCGACTCGCCCAGGACGATCCGGAGGGCGCGGCGGCGGCGCTGGCGCCGATCTTCGCGGGCGCTTCGCCGATCGAGAATCCACGCTGGGAGATACAGGCGCTGCTGCTCAAAGCGAGCGCTCGACGACGCGCTCGGCGACACCGGCGCCAGCTCACGGGCGCTGGAACGGGCGCTCGAGCTCGCCGAGCCCGACGGCCTGCTGCTTCCGTTCCTGCTGCACCCGACGCCGGAGCTGCTCGAGCGCCACTCGCGACTGCGGAGCACTCACGCCTCGCTGATCTCCGAGATCCTGAACCTGCTGTCCGGACGCGCTCCGGCGGCCCGGCCCGAGGACGCCGAACCGCTCCAGGAACCACTCTCGGAGAGCGAGCTTCGCGTGCTGCGCTACCTGCCGACCAACCTCCGGGCGCCGGAAATCGCGGCCGAGCTGTTCGTGTCGCTGAACACGATCCGCACGCACCTGCGCAACGTGTACGCCAAGCTCGGCGTGCACAGCCGCGCGGACGCGGTCAAGCGGGCGCGCGAGCTCGGCCTGCTATCGCCCTCCTCGCGCAAGCGCTGATCCAGGCCGCCGTCAGCCGGACGCCGCGCGAGGCTCAGAGCCCCGAGCCGGGTCCGAGTCCACAGCCGTCGCTCGAGCTCGCTGATCGATTCGGCGTACACGCCGGCCGCGGTCTGCTCCTGGTCGAGCGCCGCCAGGTAGGCCGCGAAGCGCGCGGCCTCCTCAACGGCTGGCGCGACACACCATCGCCCGTAGGTGTCGGCGACCGCGTCCGTGGTCTGGCGCCACTCCACGTACGTGGCGAGCACGTGATCGACCAGTGCCGGGATGGGCCAGGCGGCCGTGTCCACCCGGATGCGTCTCGCTCGTCTGTTTGAAGCTCGCATGGGCACATGGTTGGTGACCGCGGCGTGAGCGGTCATCGCATTGACCGGATGATCGGCCCGGGGCGTCCCGAGAGCTCTAAACGGACTGCCGGCTGCCGCTCCCACCCGCCGACGCGGCGAGGCAGGTCAGGGCTCGAGCGCTGACACCTGCCTGCCGGTGCCGAAACTGCATCAACCATGCGAGGCGCACTCGCATCGCGAGGGCGCACCCTGCAGCACCTCACGCATCGACGACAGACAGGAAGGAGTTTCGAATGCCGAACCAAGCGACGGCATCACAAGGAGTCAACATGACCAGCGAACATCGTCTCGCCGAGCGCTTCGCCGAGACCGTCACCGCCCACGACCTCGACGCGTTCTCGACGCTGCTGCATCCCGACTACGTAAACCACAACCGGTACACAGAACCAGGCAAGGCCGGATCGGTCGCGATCTTCGGAGCGTTCCTCGCCGCGTTCGAAGACTTCCGCGTCGAAGTCGACGACATCATCGACGGTGAGAACACCGTCGTTGGCCGCTACACGTATCGTGGGCGGCACACCGGAACGTTCCTCGGCGTACCGGCCAGCGGCGCGGAGATCGAGATGCACTCGATCGACATCTGGCGCGTCCACGACGGCCTGCTCGCCGAACACTGGGACGAACTCAACACGCTCGAGCTGTTCCAGCAGATCGGCGCGATCCACCCGCTCGCGCTGAACTGACGATGCTCGCCGCCAGCCAGGCACTCGCCTCCCTCGCCGCTCCTCGCTGTCGGCGTGATCTACGGCACCGACGTCTTCTCGGCGGTCGTGTTGCGCCCCGCCATGGCCGCGCTCACCGACCGAGAACTGACGCAGGCCGCCGGTCGAATCCACGAGTACAGCGACCAGCGCCTGCTCTTCCCGGGCATCGCAGGCATCGCCGCCGCCGGCGCCGCGGCCATCTGCGCCGGGCTCGCCGGGCACGCCGCCCCGCCGCTGCTCGCCGGCGCGGCACTCGTCGTGCTGCTCGGTTGGCTCGGGGCTATACCTGCGAATCGACGCCCCCATCAACCGCCGCATGACCAAGGCCGCACATGACCACCAGACCCCCGGCGACATCCGCGCGATGCAGAAACGATGGGACTCAATCATCACGATGCGCGCGTCTCTGCAGAGCAGCGCGATGGCACTGCTCATCGCGACTCTCATCAACTGGTGAGGCCGCCCCCCGCGGCGACCTCATGAGACAGCCCGCCGGCGGAGAACCTCAACGGAACGGAGCAGCACGGCGGCAGCAGCGGCATCGGACTGATCGGCTTGGTCGTGCTCGTCGCCGCAGTGGTACTTCTGGTCCGCGGGTGGTGAGGGCGCCACGCGGGGCAAGCGCCTCGGATCACACGTTTTCCCACCGATCAGGAGCTGGTGGACGCTTATGGTGTGTCGCGTCAGACCGTCCGCGAGGCGGTGCGGCGGCTCGCGGACGACGGTCTGCTAGCGCGCGAGCGCGGACGCGGCACTCGGGTCCGGACGGTCGAGTTCGAGCACACGGCCGGGAACGCTTGAGGGCCTCTTTGAACAGGTGGAGGCGCAGGGGGTCACGCAGACAAGCGTGGTGCGGGTCCGTGAAGAAACGACCGACGCTGGCATCGCGCGGCGGCTGAAGTTGCCCGCTCGCGCGCGGCTTGTTCACATCGAGAGGCTGCGGCTGGCAGATGGCGAGCCGCTCGCGCTTGACCGCAGCTGGCTGCCGGCGCGCGTCGCGCGGCGCCTGCTCGAGGCGTCGCTGACGCATGCCGGGCTGTATGACGAGCTGGCCCGGCTGTGCGATGTCAGGATCGACGGGGGTATGGAGCGGGTCCGTCCGGTGATCCCGACCGCGGCGGAGCGAAGCGCGTTGGGCATTGGGTCTGATGTGGCGGCGTTCGCGATCGAGCGCCTCGTGTGCAGCGAGGGCGCGCCGGTTGAGTGGCGGCAGAGCCTGGTTCGCGGGGATCGCTACAGCTTCGTCGTCGAGCTGTCACCCAGGCGCGTCAAGCAACCGTCGCTGCCGTGGGCTACCGAGTCCTCGGCGGCGTGAGGCCCGAAACCGCAGACCCGCTGACTGCGCGGCGCCGGCCGCGGGAGCCTGCCGGTCGGTTAGATGCGCCGGCACTTCTCGCACCAGCCCAATGTCCCCGGACGGGGCATCGTCGCCGGATACAGCCCCCGCTTCTGGGCGCTGGTCGCGCTGATCGGCGTCGCCGCCGGGGTGGGCGCTGCAGTCCTGACGCTGCTCTTGAATGCCGTCCAGTACGCGGCGTGGGACTACAGATCGGGCAGCTACCTGCGCGCGGTGATGAGCGCCACGGCCGCCCGTCATGTGGTCGTGCTGTTGGCTGCCGGGGTGATCGCGGGGGTCGGTGGGCTCGTGATCAGGCGGGTGCGGGGCTCGGGCGCCGGGGAGATATCGGAGGCGCTGTGGTTGGGTGGCGGGCGCCTGTCGTTCTGGCGCAGCCAGGCGCGGGGGGTTCTGTCGATCGTGATCGTCGGAATGGGGGCTTCGCTCGGGCGCGAGGGCGCACCTCAGCTCACCGGCGCGGCGGTGGCCACCGTCCTCTCCGAATGGGCGAAGCTACCGACCTGGCAGCGCCGGCTCCTGGTCGCCTGCGGTGCGGGGGCGGGGATGGCCGCCGTGTACAACGTCCCCTTGGGCGGCGCGCTGTTTGCGGTCGAGGTCCTGCTCGGCACGCTGTCGCTCCCTGTCGTGCTGCCGGCGGTGGCGATGAGCGCGATCGCGACCGTGGTTGCCTGGGTCGTGGTTCCAGACCGGCCGACCTACCTGGTCCCGGTCTTCGGCGTGAGGGCATCGCAGGTCGTGTGGGCGGTGATTATCGGTCCGCTCGCCGGCCTGGTGGCGGTCGGATGGGTTCGGGCGATCGCTGCGGTCAACACGCTCAAGCCGCGGCGACGGGGTCGCGTGCTCGCGCCGATCATTATCTTCACCGCGCTCGGCGTCGTGTCGATCAGGTACCCCCAGCTGCTGGGCAACGGCAAGGACACCGTGGCGCAGGCGCTCACCAATCAACTCGCGGTCGGGCTGGTTGCCGTGTTGCTGGTGCTCAAGCCGTTCGCGACCGCCGCCTGTCTCGGTAGCGGCGCCCCCGGCGGATTGTTCACACCCACGCTCACGTTCGGGGTGCTGTTCGGCGACCTGCTCGGCCATGGCTGGGCTGCGATCTGGCCTGGTCCGGCTTTGGGCAGCTACGCGATCATCGGCGGAGCGGCGGTGCTCGCAGCGTCGATGCAGGGGCCGGTCTCGGCGGTCGTGCTGATCCTCGAGCTGACGCACACCGCCGACGGACTGATGGTGCCGATCTTGCTCGCGGTCGCCGAGGCGACGATCGTCGCCCGCGTGCTCGGCGCCCCATCGATCTACTCCGCGCGACTGAACGATGATGCCTCAGAAGCCGCGGTCGCCCTCGGTCCGCTCGAGCCCGAGGCACCTCCCGACTCGCAGGCCGAGCCACAAGCGGTTTCACCGCCGTGAGGTGTTTGCAGAGCTCAACCACGCTCTCGCCGGCGATCAAGTAGCGGTGTGGTTGCCTTCCTAGGTGCAGGCGACCATGCTGCGTTGTGGAGGATCCCGAGGTGTTTAGAGAGGTTCTGCTGGGAGGCGCCGACCGCCTGGTGGAGCTAGATGACGGTGAAGTCGCCTTCGCGCACCGTCTGTCAACTTCACGCTGGTGCAGTTGTGCGTTGCGATGCGAACGCCTCCGGCTCGGGGCCGTGGGCTCCGCGCTGCCTGAGCCCTGAGCCCCGCCTCGTCGCGGGCCGCGCCGCTCAGCTCGCGGCCGCGGCGAGCGGCAGACCGAGCGTCACCCAGTCGTGGATCCCGCCGCGGTAATAGAGCAGCCTCTCCGCCGGCCATCCGACCCCCAGCAACGCCTCCGTCGCGCGCGACGTGGCGGTGCACTGCGGCCCGTTGCAGAACAGCAGCGTCGGCGCCACCGGGTCGAGCTCGTCGATCCGCGCGACGATCTCCCTATACGGAATGTTGACCGCGCCCGGGATCGTTCCCCGCACGACGTACTCCGGCTGGCGGCAGTCGACCAGCCGACGTCCGGCCCGCAGATGCTCGATCAGCTCGAGCTCCCCCACCGTCTCCATCCGCGAAGCGAGGGTCATCGGCTGGATCACGCCCCAGGTCGCGTCGACCACGAACAACCCAGGCTCGCCCTCGACCGGGCGAGGGACGCGCGCTGGCTGCGAACGGCAGGGGAGACGCGAGAACGCGGCGGGCATATACCACGACTGTAACACATACACAACTGTGTGCTTGTGCTATTCCCTCGGCTGTGTAAGCGCGCTATCTCGCATTGCACAAACGTACAGTCGCGTAGATGAAATGCATCTTCCGATCCCATCCACGCCAGTCGCCAGGCGAGTGCTGCGGCACGACCGATCCGCACAAGCTCGCCACCGAGATGGTTGGAGTCATCAGCGAGCGTTGACCTGCGCGCCTGGCCGCTGGCGAGGGGCGCGCTCCCCTCGGTCCGAAGGCGCGACGTCGGCTCCTTACGAGCCGAACAACCTCCCGAAGCCTGACAGCTGTGCGGCTGCTTTCGCGCGGTTCCCGACGAACGCCGGATGCACGCTTGGGGCGAGGAGGGGAGCTCCCGCGATCGCAATCGCGAGTCCTCAGCACTGGCGAGTGGTGTAGGTGCGGCCGAGCTCGCTCAGGCGTTGGCGGACCCGGTGCGAGGTCGGACACCATTCCTTCTGCGAGAGCTCGAACGTTGGTAGTGACATGTCAGTCCCTCGTGGTCTCATGAGTGTCCGAAGGTGACTTCGGGGAGCACCCGGCGTGCCCAACCGGGCAGGTACCACGCCCAGCGGCCCATCAGCCGCAGCAGCACCGGTAGCAGCAGCAGCCGGATCAGGGCGGCGTCAAGGAGGACGGCGACGCCGAGGATGATCCCCATCTCCTTGGGCGGCAGCGGGCCCGACAGCGCGAAGGTGAAGAACACGGCGACCATGACCGCGCCGGCGGCGAAGATCACCCGGCCGGAGTGCGCGAGCCCGCCGACCATCGCCTCTTTGGGGTCGTGGGTGCGATCCCAGTGCTCTTTCGCGGCGGAGAGCAGGAACACGGTGTAGTCCATCGAGATCGCGAAGATCATCGCGAAGAAGAACACCGGCCCCCAGGCGTCGAGGAACCCCTGTGACTGGAACCCGAGCAGCGAGTGCAGCGCGCCGTCCTGGAAGATCCACTTGGCGACGCCGAACGCCGCGCCGGTGGCCAGCAAATTGGTCAGCACCCCGACCGCCGCAAGCAGCGGTGCCTGCAGCGCAATCAGCAGCAGCAGGAACCCGAGTCCCAGGATCACGCCGATGACGAGCGGTGTCTTGGCCGACAGCGCGGCCTGGAGGTCGTGGTTCTCGGCGACCGCGCCGCCGATCAGCGATCCGGCGGGCAGCTCGGCCCGGAGCCGGTCGATCGTCCGGCCGACGGCCGGGTTGGAGGGGTCCTGTTTCGGGATCGCGGTGATCAGGGCGTAACCACCGTTCGTTTGCGTGGGCATCAGCGCCGCCACGCCTGGGTCGCGCGTCGCGATCCGTGTGGCTGTGCTCGCCTGCGCTGACGGGGTCACGATCTGTAGCGGACCGACCGCGCCTGGACCGAACGCCGCCTGGACCTGGTAGTAGCCCACGCGCGAGGCGTCTGTGGCCGGGACGACCTTGATCGACGGCATCGCGGTCTTCAGCTGCGTGACCGGGATCGCCAGTCCGACCAGGATCGCGAGGGCGACGACGCCGTAGCGGACCGGTTGGCGCCACAGCCGCTCGCCCCAGGCGGCGAAGCGCCGTGAGCGGTGCTCTCCCGAGTGCGCCCACGGGAGCGCGAGCTTGTCGACCCTCGGGCCGAGCCTCGACAGCACCGCGGGCAGCAGCGTCAGCGTCGCCGCCAGCACGAAGATGACCGCGAGCATGATCCCTAGGCTCATCGAACGGAACGCCGGGCTGGGCACGAGCATCACCGCGCTCAGGGAGATCAGCACCGTGACGCCGGAGAAGAGAACCGCCTTGCCGGCGGTGTCCATCGCCACCGCGGTCGCGTCAACGGATGACATGTTGTGGCCGAACAGCGCGCCGCGGAAGCGGTGCACGACGAACAGCGCGTAGTCGATCCCGAGCGCCAGGGCGAACATGAGCGCGAAGTTCATCGCCCAGATCGAGATCGGCATGACCAGCGTGCCCAGGTAGAGCAGCCCGGCTGCCGAGGCCAGTCCGATCATGGTGAGCATCAGCGGCAGCCCGGCGGCTACCAGCGAACCGAACGCCAGCAGCAGGATGCCGAGCGTCACCGGCCAGGAGATCACCTCGGACTTCATCATCGCCATGCGATTGGCGGCATTGAAGTCAGACCACATCCCCGATGCGCCTGTCAGATGGACCTGCACCCCGCCCGCCGAGAGGGCAGCAAGCTTGGTCTTGAGCGAGTCCGCGGCCTTGACCATCCCGTTGGCGCTCTTGGCCGCACCGGCCTGGACGATCGCGGTGTGACCGTCGCGAGAGATCGAGACGCCTGGGGTAGGGGACACCACGACACGGACTGCGCTGTCCGTCCGCAGGGTGCTCTCAACTCCGGCGATCGCTTGCTTGAACGCCAGATTGTTCACGGTCTGGGCCGGCGAGTAGATCACCGTCATCAGCGCGTAGCTAGAGAGGCCGTGGAAGTTCTTGTCGATCAGCTGCCGTGCCTGCACAGACTGCGAGCCGGTGGTCTCCCAGCCAGCGCCCGACAGTGCGGTCTCGACCTTCGGGGCCAAGACCCCCAGCCCGATCGCCACTACCAACCACCCCACTAGCACCACCCGGAAATGCGTGGCGGTGTAGCGGCCGAGCCGACCGATCGGACCGACGTTCACCGCGTGCGGGTGCTCCTCTCGAACGGGGGGCTCGCCGAGCCGTTGTTCCTCGACAACGCTCATCGGATCTCCACCGCCTTGGCGTTCACAGGGGAGTTGTTCTCGTTCTCGTCTGGTTCCATCGGGCGCATTCCTTTCGTGCTACCTGTACTGCACAACTGTACGGGCGTAAGCTTGTCATCGACCCTAGCATTCGCCGAATCGACTGTCAACCGTACAACTGTGTGCTTGTGCTATTCTTCCTGCGATGAACGGAGCCCCGCCTCTCCCGCACCCGTTGCCGGAGCCGCTGATCGAGTTGGTGGCGCAGCGCTTCCGGGTGCTCGGCGAGCCGATGCGGATCAAGCTGCTCGACCGGCTGCGTGAGGGAGAAGCCACCGTCGGTGAGCTGCAGGATGCGCTCGGTGCCTCCCAGCAGAACGTCTCAAAGCACCTCGGTGTCCTGCACGCCGCGGGCATGGTCAGCCGCACCAAGGACGGCAACCACAGCCGCTACGCGATCAGCGATCCGAGTGTGTTCGAGCTCTGCGATCAGGTGTGCGGCGGCGTGCGGCGCCAGCTCGAGGACCTCGAGGCGATCCTCCAGCCGATCACCTAGGCCAGCGGGCGAAACGCGTGGCTCGATCTACCGGCCCCGGTCGGCAAGCGAGACGGGCGCGTGGGCGAGGAGGAACTGCTTCTGCTCGTCGTGCATGTTCTCGGGAAGCAGCGTGAACCACTGGCCGCGCGGCTGTGCTTGGTCGAGTGGCTGGGCCCGGAACGCCAGCCCAACCGGCGAGTCGAGTCCGTTCTCGTAGTGGCTGGGGTACTCGATGTAGCCCACCAGCGCACCGACCCGGACGGAAACTCCGAGCTCGTCGGCGGCGACGCGTCTCACGGCGTCGACGAGTCGCTCACCGAAACGGACGGTCCCGCCCGGCAAATTCCACATTCCCCGACACGGATCGACATCGCGCAGCGCGAGCAGGACTCCCCGCTCCTCGGAGGTGACCAGAACCTCGACCGTCAGGCGCGGGACCTTGCTGAAAATCCGGTCAAACTCGTTCTTGGGGAGAGGCTCGCTCATCGGTTCACCGTAACGGCCGTCGGCCGAGCCGCGCCGTTAAGGGCCTGCCGGCGATCGACGGAGCGGACGGCCCGACATGGACGCAGCTGCTCCGAAGCCGCAGCTGGGATCAGTATGAACTACCGTACAACTCACAAGCTGTGTGCTTGTAGGCTGTCAATATGAGCAAGAAGATCGAGCAGCCGGTAGGCGAGGGGAGAATGTGAGATGGCGTCACACGTCCGACATCGAGAGTTCCGGTTTCCCGTGGATGTCGTCTGGCAAACCGGGCGACGCACGACCGCGCACGTCTTGGGCAAGTCGCCGCTGCGGATCGCGCCCCCGCCGGAGTTTCGCGGCACCGACCCCGACCTGTGGAGCCCCGAGGACGCGTTCGTCGCCGCCGCCGGCTCCTGCCTGGCCGTGACAATCGCCGGGCTCGCCGAGCGCGAGGAGTTGCCGCTGCACAAGCTTTCGGTCAAGGCCGAGGGCGTCGTCGGGCGCAGGGCGGACGGACGGTTCGGGTTCGTCCGGATCGACCAGACCGTTGAGCTTCACACCGAGGCGGGGCATGAGGACGCGGCGCGCGCACTGGTCGCGAGGGCAGAGGACGGCTGCCTGGTGTCAGCATCGCTCGACCTGCCGGTTGAGACGACCATCGAGGTCCGCGCGCCCGTAGCGGCAGGCCAGCCGTGACCGCGGCGATGGATAGCGAGGCCTGGGATCGCCGCTACGCCGATCGCGAGCTCGTGTGGACCGGCGAGCCCAACCGGTTCCTCGTCGCTGAAGCGGCCGCGCTACCTCCCGGACGGGCGCTCGACGTCGCCTGCGGCGAGGGACGCAACGGGGTCTGGCTCGCGGAGCGGGGCTGGGAGGTGACCGGTGTCGACTTCTCCGAGGTCGGGCTCGAGAAGGCGCGTGACCTGGCCAAGTCGCGTGACGTCCAGGCCCGGTGGGTCGCCGCCGATCTGCTCGAATACACGCCCGAGCCGCGGGCGTTCGACCTGGTGCTCGTCTTCTACCTCCAGGTGTCAGCCGCACACCGGCGGGCGATCGTGCGCACCGTCGCCGAGGCGGTCGCCCCGGGTGGCCTGTTCCTGCTCGTCGCCCATGACAGCAGCAACCTCGAGCACGGCCACGGCGGGCCGCAGAACCCGGCCGTCCTCTACACCGCCGGCGATGTGGCCGGCGATCTCGAAGGATCGGGCCTGGAAATCGAGCGGGCGCAGACCGTCAGGCGACCCGTGGACACGTCCGACGGCGAGCGCGTCGCGCTCGACGCGCTCGTGCGTGCCCGCCGGGCCCAAGGGGGGACCTTCCCCTGATGGCAACCGCGGGATAAACCAGCGTCCAGGCTCCCGTGGGCCCCGCCGAGGTCTCGCCCTGCAGGTTCGGCTCAGGTGTGATGCGGGGCGAGCGCGAGGAAGGTGCTGGCGGCGGGGGAGAGGGTGCCTTGGCGGTGTATGAGCCCGACGGTGCGGGTGATCTTGGGGCGGGCGTTGCGAACGGTAGCGCCTCGTCGCTGTGCTTCGCGCGCGAGCGCTGCCGGGAGTAGGGCGGCGCCGGCGCCGGCGAGGACGAGTGGCACGATCGCCTCGCGCGCGGCGGTTTCGACCGCGACTCTGGGTGTGGCGCCGACCTGGGCGAGCGCTTGTTCGAGCAGCATCCGTGTCGAGGTTCCCGGCGGGCTGACGACCAGGGGCGTGGCTGCGAGCTGGCGGGCTCCGAGAGGGCGGTCGTCCTTCGAAGCCGCCTCTGGCGGCAGCACGAGCAGCAGTTCTTGCTCGCCGAGTGGATGGGCTACGAGCTGTTGGTCGTGCAGTGGGAGGTGCGTGGCGCCGAGTTCGCAGGCACCATCGCGAACCAGTGCTCCGACGCCGTCTGCGTTTTCGGGCTCGAGTACGCGCACCTGGACGCCTGGGTGGCGGTCGCGGAAGCGACCGATCAGGGTGGCCATGGGGTCGACCGCGAGCGTGGCCAGCGCCGCGATCTCGAGCGTCCCGGTGCGCAGTTCGGTCACGCCGGTGATCGCGTTGCGAGCCTCTTCGGTGGCGCGCAGGACCTGGCGGGCGGGACCGACCAGCGCCTGGCCGGCGGGTGAGAGGCGCAGGCCCCGCCCGACGCGGTGAAAGAGCAGGACGCCAAGCTCTGACTCGAAACCGCGGATCGCCTGGGACAAGGAAGGTTGCGCCACGTGCAGCTGCCGCGCGGCGTCAGTGACGCTGCCGTGATCCACGACCGCGAGGAAGTAGCGAAGCCGCCGCTCATCCATAGGTCATCACAGTGAATATTATCGAATATTGGTCTTTGACCTATGCGGGCGAAATCGCTGAAATGGGTCCGGGCGAACCCCAAAATCACTGCCGCTCGCCCAGGAGGTTTGCGCATTGACCGCGTCACTCGACCCAGCCACCCAGCACCAGATCCAGCGGATGGTGGATGACCTCTGCTCCGAGTTCGCCGGACAATTTCCCCGCTCGCAGGTCGAAGAAGTCATGAACGACTCCGCCGAACGGGTTATGGCCACGGCCAAGGTGTTCGAGTTCGTCCCATTAATGTCCTATCGATTCACGCGCGAGCGCCTCAACGCACTCCGGCGAGCACAAGGGGAAGATGCAACCGGTGCATGGGACGTCGTGTTCGTCAGCCTGAGCGGAGGAGGACGAGGTCAGCTCGCCGCCGCGATCACCACCATGCTGTCCGGGCAGCGCGTGTCCGTGCACTCGGCAGGCACGGCCGTGCGTGGCCAGATCGACCCCCAAGTCCGCACGGTGATTGAGGAGCTGGGGCTCGATCCGGACCAGGAGTTTGCGCGCCCGGTCACCGACGAAGTCCTGCGCGGTGCCGACGTGATCGTCACGATGGGCCATAGCGTCGGAGCAATCGAAATGCCCCACGGCGCTCGACACGAGGACTGGCGCGTCGGCGACCCAATCGGCGCTCCAATCAGCGAAATACGGCGAGTCCGAGCCGACATCGAATACCGCGTACGCGCATTGCTGAGCGACCTCGGAGCGGCTGGCGGCAAACCCCGCGCCCAAGCGGTACACAGCTAGCCAGAATTGGAACTACCGTCCACCACCAGCGGCGGGCTCACCGCACGCCGACGGATCCAAGCGGGTCTTGACATGCCCTAGCCTATT
This sequence comes from uncultured Solirubrobacterales bacterium, assembly GCA_963810015.1. Lineage (GTDB taxonomy): Bacteria > Actinomycetota > Thermoleophilia > Solirubrobacterales > Solirubrobacteraceae > Palsa-465. The sequence goes on along the minus strand of CAWEMC010000010.1, from coordinate 3,078 downwards.
GCCCCGGACCTGCCCGGGGCGTTGTGTCAGAAGCCAACGCCAGCGCATACCTGGCAAACGTCGCCGTCAACGCCAACTATGTCGGCGACGGCGGCTTCAGAATCGGCCAGGAGCGATCCCCGAAGGAGTCTGCAGGGGTCAGGCGACACTGCCACGGTCACGAACCACGGCGACAAGGGAGAAGCGAGCGATGGCGGTGGCGCCGAAGTATTAGTCCTTCGCGGACCCGCCTTGGCCCGTATGTTGGCCGCCGCGTCACGCCTTCACCGGTCCTGTCGCGGCGGTGGCCACTTCGCGCCAGACGTGGCAGCGTCGTTTCCCGCCCGTGCGAAATGGCTGCGTTATCGGCACAGCAGGGCCGACCGATGTCATTGCAATTCCTCGCCTACAGGTAGGCCGATCGATCTCGCAACTTCTCGGCCTCGCGAGGGTTTATGCCTGCACGCTCGAACCGGTGTCCGCGACGCCGCCGGCGGTAGCCCGCACAACGCAGATCTGCGCGTGGCTGGGATCCGGCGTGGCGTCTGGGTCGGCGGCTTGCTGCTCGCCGACCTGATCGGGCTCGACGCGACCGAGCTCACGGCCTTCCTCGTGATCTTCCCCTGGCCGCCGTCCTGATCGCCCGGCTGCGCTCGATCACGATCATGCTCGCTGCCGCGATCGTCGTCGCGCTCGTCACCGAACTGCTCATGCCCATCCAGGGCAGAACCAACCTGTCGGAACTGGCGCCGGTCATGCTCGCCCTCGTGGCGGTCGTGCTGACGAGGGCTCGCGGGGATCGGCCGCCGCCTCGAGACCTGGCCGACGCGGTCGCCATGGGCCTGAACGGCGGGCGGCAGCGCCTGGTCTCCCGCACCGGGGCGGCTCGGGCGTCTCTGCGGACCGTCTGCGTCGTGGCCCTGCTTGCGGTCGGGGTCCTCGCGCTGCCGCCGCTGCTCAGCAACTCGTACGTTGACGCGCTGACGCGAGCAGCGATCTACTCCGTCGCCGCCATAGGACTCGGAGCGATGATCGAGTCCGCAGGCGTGGTCTCGCTCGGCCAGGTCGGCGTGCTCGCGGTTGGGGCGTGGGTGAGCGCGAGGCTCCTGTTCGCGACCTCGCTGCGTTCCCTCCGTGCTGCTCCTCTCCGGGCTGCTCACGACGATATTCGCTATCGCCACCGCGTTCCCGGTATCGACGCAGCGCCCTGTATCTCGCGTTGCTCACGCTGATGCTCGCCGCCGCGGTTCAGATCGTGCTGAGCGCAACCAACTTTCCCGACGGCGGCCACGGCTTCCTCGGATACACCGCTGGGCTTCGGATCACGCCAATCCGCCGGCCGAGCATCGCGACCAGCGACGCGGGCTACCTCCGGTACACGGTCGGCGTCGCTGCGCTGATGTTCCTGCTCTTGTTCGCGCACGCGCGCGTGGGGACTCGCGGTGTGGGCACGGTTCCGCGGCGCGAGCCCGCCGGCGCTTCGCCGGCCGGCCAGCGACATCTCGTCCAGGCTCCAGGCGTTCGCGCTGGCGTCGTTCGTCACCGGCGTGGCCGGAGGCCTCATGGCCGCGAGCCTCCGCCACCCGTACGCGAGCGACTTTACCACGCAGACTCCGTCACGCTGCTCGCGGCGGTCCTGATCGGCGGGACCCGCGGCCCATTCGGCGCGATCCTCGCGGGCCTCGTGCTCCAGCTGCTCCCGACGCTCATGCACAGTTGGGGCATCCCCCAGGTATGGTTGACGATCGCGCTGGGAATCGGCCTGTCCCAGGCGCTGCTGGCGTCGCGGCCAGACCCGGTTTGCGGCGGGCGAGCGCGCCCCTGGGTCATCCGACCACGTGACCGGCGCCCGGCGCAAGCACACCGAGCGGGACGCAGCCCCGCCTCAGATGATCTCTAGGGGTTCGTGCGCGCGCACCCGCGCGAGCGCGAAGGCAGGGTCGACCTGCGAATCGCGTTGGTCTCGGAATGCGCCAAAACCGCGCCTCGGTGCCTGCACGTTGGCTGTTAGCGATCGGGTCGGGTGACAGAAGTCTCAGGCGAAGTCGGTCGCGCTGCTGGGTCCACGAAAAACTCAGCACTCTCGATGGCTCCGGAGCCTGGTCGTCACGCTTCTGCTCCCGCTGGGATCCGGCAGCGAGACCCCGTGGCGTCGCCCGCGCCCGCTTTCGTTCGACGAGGAGCGTTGGCGGCGACGCGTCCGGAGTCTCGGATTGCGCGCGGGTAGGAGGTCCAGCCGGTGCGTCCGCACTTGCGTGCCGACCTCGACGGAAACGCCAATTGAGCGAGGTAGCGTGACCCGGTGTGACGGCCAAGGCGTCAATCGCGGGAACGGGTCGGGTTCTCGAGCGTCGCCGGGCGGTCGCCCTGGCGCGGCATTACCGCGAGTTCGAGGGCCTCTCGATCAGGCAGATCGCCGACCGTCTCGGTCGCTCGCCGGCGACGGTCAAGGCGTACTTCTACGACCCGACCGGCGAGAAGGCGCGGGCGGTCAAGGCGCGCTACGTCGGCGTGTGCCGCGGCTGCGGCGCGTACACGCAGCCGCGCAACGGCAAGGGCGACGCCTACGCGTACTGCAAGGCCTGCCATCCCGGCGCGATCGAGCGGCGCTGGACCCGCGAGCGCGTGCTTGACGCGATGCGCGATGGCGCTCGCGCTACGGCCGGCTGCCGTCGTCCTACGACTGGTCGCGCACGCACGCGCGTCGGCGTGGGGGAGAGGCGCTAGAGCGGCTCGCCGCAGGAGACTGGCCGTCGGCGAGCGTGGTCACCCGCCTGTTCGGTACCTGGGCTGCCGCCCGCGCGGCGGCCGCCCGCGCTGAGGCGGGGGACGACCAGGCAGACCGTTGTCGGCGGCTTTGCCATTGGGCAGTGACTCCATCCCCCTGCCTAATCCCCGGCAATCCACCGCAAAATCCGAGGTTCTGAGAGGAGGTGCTGCGGGAACGACAACAAGACAACACCGCCATTTGCAGGGTTTTCCATTTTGCGGTAGTGGATTTCGCCCCATAATTCGGGTCGGTGAGGTCCCCGGTTCAAATCCGGGCGCCCCCGATATCAGGAAGGCCCCCGCTGGTTGATGCGTCGGTCCTTTATCGCG
>CAWEMC010000009.1:0-354054 GCA_963810015.1 uncultured Solirubrobacterales bacterium | reverse complement strand
ACGTCGACGGTGGTCCGGGCACGCTGGTCAAGGACCACACTGAGGCGCCACTCGATATCGAGCAGATAATCGGGCTGGCGCCGAAAGCCAACGTCCTCGTCTATCAAGGCCCGCCAACCTCGCCGACCGACATTCTGACCGCGATGGTCTCGCAGGACAGAGCAAAGGTCCTTTCCAGCTCGTGGGGCCTGTGCGAGGCGCTCACCGATCCGGCGGTGATCAGTTCCGAGAACACCACCTTGCAGGAGGCGGCCGCGCAGGGGCAGTCGTTCTTCATCTCCTCCGGCGACAGCGGCTCGACGATGTGCTACCAGGCGACACTGTCAGACGAATCGCTCTCGGTCATCGATCCAGGCGGACAACCGTTCGCGACCGCGGTCGGCGGCACGTTCATGGGCAACCCCGCGGGTGCCCTTCCGACCGATGGGAGCTACCCCGGGGAGTTCGTGTGGAACGACGGGGTTCCGGGCGGCGCCGTCGGTGATCAGGCGTCCGCAACGGGCGGCGGCGTCTCGGCATTGTGGCCGATGCCCTCGTACCAGATCGACGCGTCGAAATCGCTGGGGGTGATCTCTCCCAACTCCTCGCAGTCATGCGGTGGCCAGTTCTGCCGCGAGGTTCCGGACGTCTCCGCGGACGCCGACCCGAACTCCGGGTACGTCGTGTTCGCCCCTGATCGCACGGGGACGAGCGTCTGGGAAATCGTCGGCGGCACGAGCGCATCAGCGCCCTTCTGGGCCGCGTTCACGGCGCTGGCAAACGCGTCGGCAGCCTGCCGGGGCCGGACGCTCGGATTCGAGAACCCTGCCCTCTACCAGATCGCTGGACGCAACTACACCGGCAACTTCCACGACGTGACCGGGGCCGACCCGAACCCGTCCTCGACGGGTGAGGCCAACAATGATCCGTTCGATCTCGTTACGCCTGATCAACCGCACGGGCTTTACCCACTTGCAAACGGCTACGACATGGCGACCGGTCTGGGCACCCCCATCGGCAACGCGCTCGGCACGTCGCTGTGTGAGGTGTTCTCGGTCACGGTCATCAATCCCGGCGCGCAGGGCTCGGTGGTCGGACAGCCCGTGACGCTGCCGATCCACGCCACCGACTCCGGCTCCGCGCCGCTCGCCTTCACGGCGTCCGGGCTCCCGTCCGGGCTCACGATCAACGCCGCGAGCGGCGTCATCTCGGGCACGCCGACGACTCCGGGGACGTTCACCGTGACAGTGTCGGCCGGCGACCAGTTCGCGAACTCGGGCCGCACGACGTTCAACTGGTCGGTCGTCAAGCCGCCGCCGGGCCCGCCGTCGCTGTCGAAGCTCGGCTTCGGGAACGTCGGCAAGGGCAAGGCCAAGGTGTCGTTCACTTTGAGGCAGGGGTCCAACGCCCCGGCGATCAAGTCGTTCAGCGTCTCGCTCCCCAAGGGACTCTCGTTCGCCAGGAAGGCGAAAACGCTGACGAAGCACATCTCGCTGAAGGGCGCCAAGTACAGGCTGAAGCTGAGTCGAGGCGTGCTGACGATCACCCTGAGAAGCCCGGCGTCGAAGGTCACGTTCTCGATCGGGCGGCCGGCGACGGTCGTCAGCAAATCGCTCAAGCACAAGGTGCACACCCACAAGGTCAAGTCGCTGAGCATCGGGGTCAAGGTGCTCGACGCCGGCGGCCACGCCACCAAGCTGACCGCCAAGCACAACGTTTAGAGCGGTTCAGACCGGCTGTCTGGGGGCGGCGACGTCGCCGTAGAGCTCGGGCCGCCTGTCGGCGAGCACGTCGGCGAGCTCCGTCAGGGACTTGCTCCGGGCCTCCGCCAGGTCGACGTCGGCGAGCGCGGTTCCGTCCTCGCCGGCAGCCGCGAGCACCCACCCGGCCGCGTCGATCACGCTCGTCCCGGCGGTCCACTCCTGGCCGCGCTCAGTCCCCGTCCGGTCGCAGCACGCGATGAACATCCGGTTGATCCGCGCCACGGCCTGGGCGATCAGCACCTCGGGCGGCCGCTCGCCTTCGGGGCGCTCCGCCAGGGGCCAGTTGGTCGGGACCGTGACCAGCTCGGCGCCGGCGAGCGCGAGCATCCTCGTCATCTCCGGGAACTCGAGGTCGTAGCAGACGAGCACCCCGATCCTGCCCACCGCGGTGTCGATCACCGGGGGCGGCTCGCCTCCGGGCTCGAACCACAGCTTCTCGCGGTCCCACAGGTGGACCTTGCGGTAGACCGCCACGACGCCCGACTGGTCGACGAGCGCGGCGCTGTTGTAGAGCAGGCCGTCCGAGCCCTCCTCGCAGAAACCGCCGACGACGACCGCCTGTCCGCCGGCGGCGTCGGCCCAGAACGAGAACAGCTCGTGATCAGGCGTGATCGCCATCGCCGCGGCCTCTTGTTTTGACTCGAACACGTAGCCGGAGGTCACGAGCTCAGGGAGCACGACGACATCGGCTCCGAGGGCAACCGCGTCGCGCACGGCCTGTACCGAGAGCTCGCTGTTGGGTCCGAGCTCGCCGACGCGCGGAGCCAGTTGCCTGCACACGATTCGCGTCATCGACGCTGAGATTACGGCAACGTCCGCGGTAGGCCGAATCGCTGCATGATCCCGGTGTCCCGGAACCGGGTCAGTGCGGAGATCCGGTCGCCCTGGAGCGTCAATACGATCAGCCCGTAGCACCGCGCCACCGGCGCATGCGGATCCTGGAGGTAGTGGCCAAACGCCGGCTGCCCGTTGGCGCGAGTCGGCACGAGCCGCATCGCCAGCCCGTGCCCGTGCCGCCGACCGCGGTCGAGGAGGAAGTTCGCGATCGCCTCCTGCCCCTGGTACTCGAGCGGCTCGGGAGGCATCGTCAGCAGCGCGTCATCGGTGAGGAGCTCGACCACGGCGTCGACGTCGTCGCTGACGAGCGCCTCGGCGAACCGCGTGACGAGCTCGCGCTCGGTCTCCGAGCCGGGGAGCGGCGCTCGCTCGCGATTGACGGGCATGCGGGCGTCGAGCGTCGTGCGCGCCCGCTGAAGCGCACTGTTCACCGAAGCCTCGCTGCCGTCGACCATCTGCGCGACCTCGCCGGCGTGAAACCCGAGCACGTCGCGCAGCAGGAGCACCGCTCGCTGGCGCGGCGGCAGGTTCTGCAGGCCGGCGACGAACGCGAGTGCGATCGCCTCCTTCGCCTCGTACCGCGCGTCGGGCCCGGGCTCGAGGTCGGCGATGCCCTCGACCATGCTGTCCGGATACGGCTCGAGCCACAGCGGCTCGGAAACCCGCGTGGGAGGCGGGAAGTCGCGCGTGTCGGCGAGCTCGCGTGGACGTCTACCGCTGTCGCGCAGAGCGTTCAGACATCGGTTCGTCGCGATCCGGTAGAGCCAGGTGCGCACGGATGACCGGCCTTCGAACCGATCAAGTCCACGCCAGGCAGCCAAAAGGGTCTCCTGGAGCAGATCCTCCGCGTCCTGAACCGAACCGAGAATCCGATAGCAATGGAGCTGGAGCTCGCGTCGGTAGGGGTCGGTCAGGCTGCGAAATGCCTCCTCGTCGCCGGCGCGGGCGCGGGTGAGCGTCGCGTCAGTCATGTCGTCCTCTTAGGACACCGGCGGCGGCAGAAATTCATCGGCCAATTCCACGGTCGGGCCGGTGTCTCTACCACCGAACCACCGAAGGAGGAACCGATGACGACGACTACCACGCAGAAATGGGTCTTGGCGCTCACGTCGGTCGCGTCGCTGATGGTCGCACTCGACGTGCTCGTCGTGTCGACCGCGCTGAGCTCGATCCGCGTCCACCTCGGAGCCTCGATCGAGGAGCTCGAGTGGACCGTGAACGCGTACAGCCTCAGCTTCGCCGTACTGCTGATGACCGGCGCGGCGCTCGGCGACCGGTTCGGGCGCCGGCGACTGTTCGCCGGCGGGCTCGCCCTGTTCATCGCCGCGTCGGCGGCGTGCGCGCTCGCCCCGAGCGTCGGCTGGCTGATCGCTGCGCGCGCGGTTCAGGGATCGGCCGCGGCGCTGGTGGCGCCACTGTCATTGGCGCTGCTCTCCGCCACGTTCCCGCCGGAGCGCCGGGGTTGGGCGCTCGGGATCTACAGCGCGATCACCGGCCTCGCCGTCCTCGGCGGTCCGGTCGTCGGCGGCGCGGTCACGCAGGGGCTGGCGTGGCAGTGGATCTTCTGGCTGAACGTCCCGATCGGGCTCGTCGCGATCCCGCTCGTGTTGACGCGGATCAAGGAGAGCTACGGCCCCAGGGCCGCGCTCGACATACCGGGCCTGGCGCTATTCACCGGCGCCGCGCTTCCACTCGTTTGGGGCCTCGTCCGCGCCAACCGCGCGGGTTGGGGGAGCGCCGAGGTGATCGGGACGCTCACGACGTCGATCGTCGTCGCGACCGCGTTCGTCCTCTACGAGCTCCGCGCTCGCGACCCGATGCTGCCGATGCGGCTGTTCCGCTCCCGCCAGTTCGCGGCGGGCAATGCGCTCAACCTGCTGCTGTTCGCCGGGCTGTTCAGCGCCGTGTTCTTCATGGCCCAGTTCCAGCAGATCTCGCTCGGTCAGTCGCCGCTCGCTGCCGGCGTCCGGCTGCTCCCGTGGACGGCGACGCTGTTCCTCGTCGCCCCGGTCGCGGGAGCCGCGGTAGACCGAATCGGCGAGCGGCCGTTGATCGTCACCGGACTGTTGATGCAGGCCGCGGGCTTTGCCTGGATCGCCCTGATCGCCGGCAGCGGCCTCGCGTATTCGCAGATGGTCCCGCCGCTGGTGCTCGCCGGCGCGGGCATCTCGACCGCGATTCCCGCCGCCCAGAGCGTGGTCGTCGGAGCGGTGTCGCCGGGTGAGATCGGCAAGGCGTCGGGAACGTTCAACACGATGCGGCAGCTCGGCGGGGTCTTCGGGCTCGCGATCGCGGTCGCCGTGTTCGCCGGCGCCGGGAGCTACGCGTCGCCGGCGACATTCGGTGACGGCTTTGCCGCCTCGATCGCGCTCTCGGCGGGGCTGTCGTTCGCCGGCGCGCTGGTCGCGACGACGTTGCCTAACCGGGCTGAGGTCGCCGGCGCCGCCGTGGCGGCTGTGGAAACTCAGGGCGGGACGTCCAGGTAGGTAGCCGGGGGTGCATGCACCCCCGGCCCGGCGCCGCATGCGGCGCCGGGGGGTCGGCGCGTGCGCCGACCCCTTCAGCCGAACTGACGCCATTAAGTCCCGGAAACCGGGAGAAAAAGGCGTCAGTTCGATGGTGCGAGAGTGAACTTTGGCGTTCTTCTCCCACCCCTCGGGACAAGAACGCCAAAGTTCGCGGTCAGGCTGATTAATTAGAGGCCTGGCGCGCCTCGAGCAGCGATCGCAGGGCCTCGACGCCATCCCACACGTCGACGAACCGGGTGGTCAGCGGCGATAGCCCGAACCGGATCACGTCGGGCCGGCGGAAGTCCGGGACGACGTCACGGGCGATCAGCGCGGCGCACAGCTCGGCGGCGCCGTCGACCGCGAGCGCCACGTGGGCGCCGCGAACGGCCGCATCGCGCGGCGAGGCGATCGAGACCCCGAGCTCGCGTAACCGCTCGTCGACGAGCGCGATCGCGTACGAGGTGAGCGCAATCCCCTTCTCGCGGATCGCCCCGATCCCGGCCTCCTCGACCAGACGGATCCCCTCGTCGACCGCCGATAGAGCGAGCACGGGCGGGGTTCCCGACAGCAGCCCTCGCATCCCGTCGGCGGGCTCGTAGCCCTGCGCCATCTCGAACGGGTCGCGGCGCCCGAGCCAGCCCCAGATCGGCTGGCGCACGTCGGCCTGAAGGGCCCGGCGGACGTACATGTACGCCGGCGCGCCCGGCCCGCCATTCAGGTACTTGTACGTGCAGCCGACCGCCAGATCCGTCCCGTCGGCGTCGAGCGCCACCGGTACCGACCCGGCGCTGTGGCTGAGGTCCCACAACGTCAACGGCGCCGGCGTCGTGGGCGAGCGCATTGATCTCGGCCATCGGCGCGACGTGCGCCGATCGGTAGGAGACGTGCGAGAACGTCACGAGCGCGGTGCCCGACCCGACCACGGACGCGACCTCGCGCACCGTGGGTCCGGCCGCCGGGTCAAACCGCAGCCACACGATCTCGAGGCCACGCGTCCGCGCCAGCCCCTCGAGCACGTAGCGATCGGTCGGGAAGTTGTCGACGTCGGCGATAATCTCGCGCCGCTCGGGGCGGAGGTCGAGCGCGGCGGACACGAGCTTGTAGAAGCAGACGGTCGTCGAGTCGCCGATCGCGACCTGGCCGGGCGCGGCGCCGAGCGCGGCGGACCCGAGCCGGTCGCCGATGGTGAGCGGCAGGTCGAGCCAGCCGTCAGCCCACCCGCGAACGACGCGCTCGCCCCATTGGGTCGACACCACATCGGCAAGGCGCTCGACGGTGGCCTTCGGCAGCCGCCCCAACGAGTTGCCGTCGAGATACACGAGGTCGTCGATCACGAACCGTTCTCGGAACCCCCGCAGCGGGTCGGAGTTGTCGAGCGCCACCGCATCATCGCGCCCGTCGAGCCGAAAACCTCCACGACCCGACCGGGTTTCTTGACTTTTGATCATTGATTTCGATACTACGACTTGGATGCAGTCACAGCTCGCCGTTCTCGCGGACGACGCGTCGATCAGGGGCCACCGAACGCTCGCCGAGAAGGCGTTCGGGACACTCCACACGGCGATCATCACAGGTCGGCTGCGGCCGGGAGCGCGGCTCCCGATCGAGGAACTGGCCGAGCTGCTCCAGATGAGCCCGATGCCGATCCGCGAGGCGCTTCGCAGACTCGACGCAGCCGGGCTCGTCGACAACATCCCGCACCGCGGGGCTCGCGTGACCGAGCTGTCGATCACCGATCTCGAGGAGGTTTACGAGGCCCGGTTGGCGCTCGAGACGCTCGCGATCCGCCGCGCCGCCGAGCGGTTCACGGCCGAGGACGAGGCTTTGGCCCGCGACCGCGTCGAGGCGCTGCACCGGATGCCCGACGACAACTCGGGAGCGACTTCGGCCGCCCACGAGGAGCTTCATTTCGCGCTCTACGGCGCCGCCCGCTCGGTCTGGCTGGTGCGGCTGATCCGCCCCGTCTGGGAGACCAGCGAACGCTACTGCCTCGAGGTTCCCCAGTGCCGGCAGCTCGCCGCGCGCACCGGCGAGCACGACGAGATCGTCGCCGCCTGCGTGGCCGGCGATCCCGATCACGCCGCCCAGGCCCTGCACGACCACCTCGCGAGCACCGCCAATAACATCGCGGTCGCGATGGGCGGTACACCGCTTTACGAGGTCGGCGCGCGGTAGGAGCCAGAGCCGTGGGAAACGTGCAGATCCTCAAGGACGTGTACGAAGCGGCCGCGAACGACGACGTCGACAGTGTGCTGGCGGCTTTCGCTTCCGATATCGAGTGGCGCGAGGCCGATGGCCATCCGTATCAGCCCGACGGCGAGCCCTGGTTCGGAGTCGACGCCGTCAGGGAGAACCTGTTCGACAACCTCGACTCTGAGTGGGACGGCTTCACCGTCTCGCCGCACGAGTTTCACGACGCGGGCGATACGGTCGTGGTCGAGTGCCGCTACACCGGTGTCCACAACACGACCGGCAAGCGCCTCGACGCGCAGGCGTGCCACGTGTGGAGGCTGCGCGACGGCAAGGTCACCGGCTTTCAGCAATACGTCGACACGGCGCACCTGTTCGACGTGATGGGAGCCGGGCTCGGCGCGCGAGGGGCGTAGGGCCCCCCACGTTCAGGCGCCGAGGTAAGCCCGCTTGAGATCCTCGCTCTTGAGCAGGTCCGCGGCGGAACCCGAGAGGACGATCTCGCCCGTCGCGAGCACATAGCCGCGGTCGGCGATCGATAGCGCCATGTTGGCGTTCTGTTCGACCATCAGCACCGCCACGCCGGACTCGTGGACCTCCTTGATGATCCTGAAGTTCTGCTGCACGAGCGCCGGCGAGAGGCCCATTGACGGCTCGTCCATCAGCAGCAGCCGCGGCCGCGACATCAGCGCGCGCCCCATCGCGACCATCTGCTGCTCGCCGCCCGAAAGCGTGCCCGCGAGCTGGTCGCGACGTTCGTCCAGGCGCGGGAACAGCGTGTGGACGCGCTCGAAATCCGCGTCGAGGGATTCCCCCTTGCGCAGCACGGCGCCGAGCTCGAGGTTCTCGCGGACGGTCATGTAGTGGAACAGGCGACGGTTCTCGGGAACGATCGCCAGCCCTCGACCGATCCGCTCGGCGACCGCACGATTGGTCACGTCTTCCCCGTCGAGCATCACGCGGCCGGCCCGCGGGCGAACGATCCCGAGGATCGTCTTCAGCGTCGTGGACTTTCCCGAGGCGTTGCCGCCGAGCAGGCACACGAGCTCACCGGGCGCCACCTCGAGCGAGATCCCCTCGAGGATCCGCATCTTTCCGTAGTAGGTGGTGATGTTGTCGAGATGCAGAAGCGACATGCGGATCACGCCTCGGCGAGCGCTTCGGGATCGCGCCCCATGTAGGCCTCGACCACGGCGGGATGGTTCGCGACCTCGTGGAATGACCCTTCGGTGACCTTGACCCCATGGTCGAGCGCGACGACGCGATCGGAGATCCCCTCGACGACGTGCATGTCGTGCTCGATCACGAGGATCGCCAGCGACAGCTCGGCGCGGAGCCGCCCGATCAGCTCGGTGATCTCGTGCGTCTCCCTGGGGTTCATCCCGGCCGCGGGCTCGTCGAGCAGGAGCAGCCGGGGCCTGGTGGCGAGCGCGCGGGCGATCTCGAGCCGACGGCGGTTCGCGTAGGAGAGGACGTACGCGGGCTGATCCCACCGGTAGCCGGCGAGTCGTTCACCGAAGAACGAGAGCACTTCGGTGGCGAGCGACTCGACCTCGCGTTCTTCGCGGCGGGCACGCGGCAGGCGCAGGATGGACTCCACCGGCGAGGCTCTGGTGTTGCCGTACGTCGCCGCCTTGACGTTCTCCTTGACGGTCAGGTTCTGAAACAGGCGCAGGCTTTGAAACGTGCGCGCGATCCCGAGCCGGGCGATCGCGTGGGGTTTCTTGCCTGCGATCGATTTTCCGCCGATTCTGACGCCGCCCTCGGTCGGCGCATAGATCCCGGTGACCACGTTGAAGACCGACGACTTGCCCGCGCCGTTGGGTCCGATCATGCTCACGATCTCGTTTTCGTCCACTTCCAGGTTGAGCTCTGAAATTGCGCGGAGTCCCCCGAAGGCGAGCGAGAGGTTGTCGATCTCGAGCAGCGCCACGGTCAGATCAGCTCCACTCGGTGCTTGCCCAAGAGCCCGTACGGCCGCGCGGCCATCGTCACGATCAGGATCGCGCCGAGCATGATCTGGGTCGTGATCGCGGGGTTGACGATCAGCCGAGATTCCCAGCAGCACGCGGCCACGTAAATGGTGATGATCACGGCGATCAGCTGACGGATGCCGCGCAGGCGCACGATCGCGACCAAGCCGACGAGCAGCGCGAGGTAGAGGGCGTTGCCGAAGTTCTGGGGGTTCTTCGGCACGATCACGTACCCGTTCAGCGCCGACCCGATCCATCCCGGGCTTCCCGGGCTGCCCGCCGTCGCCACCGGCGCCACGGCACCCACGATCGCGTGGGCGGCGTAGCCGAAGGCGATCACGCCGGCGACGAGGTAGCCGAGCTTCCGCCACGGACGTACGCGCGCGATCAGCACAAGGATGATCAGGCCATAGAAGAGGTAAGCGGCGTCGGTCGGACTCGAGAGCATGTTCTCGGCGACGGTGACGACGATCCCACCGAGGATCGCACCCGCGATGCTGCCGACCCCGCCGAGCACCAGACACGCGTAGATCAGGATCAGGATGTTGGCGGTGAAGTTTGTGGGAAACACGTTGTCCTGCTGGGCGGCGAACAGCGTGCCGGCGAGCGCTCCGACCATCGTCGCACAGGCGAAAGCCATCACCTTGAGCTTGGTGACCGACATCGTCATCGCCTCGGCGGCGAGCGGGTCGTCGTTCAGCGCCCGCCAGGCGCGGCCCGTTCGCGACGTGTCGAGCAGGTGTAAGACCGCGGCGACGACGACGCACATTCCCAGCGCGACGTAGTAGTACCCGAGCGGGGTCGTTACCGTCACGCCAAAGCTGTGCAGGGGATCGAGACCGAAGAGGCCGTTGACACCGCCGAGCGTTCCAGGGTCGACGTTGTTCACCGCGAGCACGAACGCCTGCCCGAGGAACAGCGTGACGATCGCGAAGTAGTCGCCCGACAACCGCAGCGCGATCAGGCCGACGAGGGCGCCGACGACGCCGGCCGCCGCGACGACGATCAGGATCGACTCAACCGCCGGAAGATGGCTGCCCCCGGCACCCCCGCTCCCGAGCGCGCTCGAGGAGAAGATCGCGTAACCGTAGGCGCCGAAGCCGAAGGACGCGATGTAGCCGAGATCGAGCAGTCCCGACCAGCCGACCGCGATGTTGAGCCCCATCGCGAGCAGCGCGTACAGGAGGCTGTTGAACGCGACCGTCTGGATGTTCACGTTCGTCGAGATCTGCGCGAAGATCAGCCCCGCGAGCGTGACTGCCGCAAGTCGCGGCCACCAGCCGACGCGCTCCTCGACCCGCGCCAGCGCCCTGCGCCAGCCGGTTCCCTCGTCGCGGCGCTGTCCGGATCGCGCGACCCACTCGTCTACACCGATCGAGGGATCCGCGCCGCCGCCGTCGGCCTCGACCGCTTCGCTGCCGGTGCCGGGTTGTTCGCGCTCGACACTCATTGGTGTGCTGTCCGGTAGTTAGGGTGCATGGAGCGCGCGACCCGGGGGCCGGCAGGCAAGGACGCAGAATCCGACGCGCAGCAGCGCTGCGCGAGGATTCGAGGACGCAGCATGACGGTCATCCGGGGCCGCGATACATGTGCCGTAATTGCCGGACAGTGCACGAGCTCACACCTTCTGGAGGGGACGCTGGCCGAAGAGTCCCACCGGCCGGACCAGCATCGTCACGATCAGGATGCCGAACACGATCAGATCCGAGTACTGGCTGGAGATGTAGCTGGAGCTGAACGATTCGCACAGGCCGATGAAGATGCCGCCGATCATCGCTCCCGGGATGCTGCCGATCCCGCCCACGACCGCGGCCGTGAACGCCTTCAGTCCGGCGAGGAAGCCGATCGTGTTCGTGATCTGGTTGAACGCGAGACCCGACATCACGCCGGCGACGCCCGCGATCGCGGAACCGATGAAGAAGGTGAGCGCGATCGTGCGGTCGACGTTGATACCGAGCATCTCGGCGGCCTCGCGATCCGACGCCACCGCGCGCATCGATTTGCCGAGCGTCGTGCGATTCACGAGTTGAAGCAGGCCGAACATGATCGCCACGCTGAGCACGAGCGTCAGGATCTCGACGATGTCGATGTGCACCCCGCCGATCTGGATGCCCGTCGAGAACGGGATGAAGACGTTGGTGTTGTAGCTGCGCTCGAAGCCTCCGAATAGGAGCAGGATCGAGTTCTCGAGCACGAAAGAGATCCCGAGTGCGGTGATGAGAGGCGCGATCCGGGGCGCGTTGCGCAGCGGTCGGTAGGCAAACCGCTCCATCGCCACGCCGAGGTAGCCGCATCCGCCGGCCGCCGCGGCGAACATGATGAGCAGCAGCAGCGGCACCGGGATCGTAAGCCCGTTCGCGCCCCCAAATATCTGCAGCACGACGTAGCCGATGTACGCCCCGACCATGTAGACGTCGCCGTGCGCGAAGTTCAGCAACTTCAGGATGCCGTAGACCATCGTGTAGCCGAGCGCGATCAGCGCGTAGACACAGCCCGTGGTCAGGCCGTTGACGATGGTTTGGAAGAAGACCGTCACGTCTGTCTATTGCTGGACGATCAAGCCGCCGGCGCCGCCCACAGTAACGCGGACGGCGCCGGCGAGAACCTCAGCCGTGAGTCATCACGGTAAGGGGTAGTGGTCGTGATCGACCAAGCGGGTCACTTAGGCGGTATCTCGATGTACTTGCCCTGGCTGTTGACGTGGAACAGGTAACCCGGTTGGCCCGAGAGGTTCCCGGTTGACGTGAACGAGATCGGCTGACCGAGCACATTCGCGGCGGCGGCAACGTTGGTTGTCTTGATCGCGGCGAGCACGTTGGAGCGGCTCGGCGTTTGCCCGGCCTTGCAGACCGAGGCGATCGCCTTCATCACCACATCCGTGGCCGCGTAGGTCGGCACGCCGAAGGCGCCATACGGGCCGTACTTGGCGACGCCCGCGACGATCGCCTTGTCCATCGGGTTGGTCGACGTCGAGATGTCCGGCCCGAACGTCGAGATGTAGGTGCCGGGGATGTGGAACTGCGACGGCGAGTTGGTGCCGTCGGTTCCGAACAGGATCACCTTCTTGTGCTGCTGCTGGGCATCGAGTCCGAACTGCTGCGCATTTGCGGCCGCCTGCCACGGCAGCACCGCCACCTGGACATTCGAGTTCAGGTGCGAGGTCACGAGCGACGAGAGCGCGTTGGAGAGCGTCGCCCCCGTGTCCGTCCCGTTGTAGGTCTGGTGATCGACCTTGATCCCCGCCTTTTGCAGGATCGGGATCATGACCTTGGTGATGCCCTGCGAGTAGGCCTCGTCGTCGTCAATGATCAGTACGCCCTTGGGGTGCAGGTGAGCGACGATGTAGTTGGCATCCTGCGGTCCCTGGACGTCGTCGTCCGGCACCACCCGGAAGAACGTCTTGTTGGCGCCGCTGCTCGTGAGGGCCGGCAGGGTCGCCGATCCCGAGACCGCGACCAAGCCCGCCCTGGCCAGCAGCGGACCGACGGCCTCGACCTCCTGGCTGCCCGACGGCCCGATCACGGCCACGGCAGGCGTGGCGATGATCGACTGGGTCTTGGTAGTGGCGATCGACGGCGTCAGCTGCGTGTCGTCCTGAGCGAGGGTCACGTTCGTGTGGTCCGCCGCGTTGTCATTGGCGACTGCCAGCTGCGCGAAGTGCAGCTGCTCGAGGCCGACCTGCGCGACCGGCCCCGTGAACGGTCCTTCGATCGCGATCGACGCCGTGCACTTGGTGTTGCTCGTGCCGCTCGACCCCGACGAGGCCGTGGTCGTGGTGGTGCTGCTGCTTTTGCTGCTACTGCCGCAACCCGCCACGAAGATCGCGGCGAGCGTCAATGCGGCGATGAGGATGCGTCCCTTCACTGCTCTTCCCTCCTGTGGAGATGTCTCACGATGTTGGAGTCCTATGTGGTTATGGGCGGCGTGCCGGGGTAGGCCGGCGTTCCGTCCGGGTAGTAGGCGGCCGCCGGCGACCCGGCCGGCCTGAAGACCGCGACGATCCGCATCACGTCCTCGCCCGTGTTCTCCAGGCAGTGGACCGTCCGCGCTGAGAGCTCGACCGATGACCCCGCCGACAGCGGCTGCTCGGTTTCGCCCTCATGCAGCACGCCCTCGCCATCGAGCACGTAGATGACCTCGTCGTACGTGTGGAAGTGCTCGGGTGCACGGGCGGTCGGGATGTAGCCGACGAAGTGTGTCGCTGATTGGAGTCCCGTGCGCGGGTCCGCGACGATCCTGAACTCGCGGTCCGTGGTGGCCGCCTGGGCCTCCTGGTCCGCGAGCCTTCTCACGACCTCGCGGGGAGCGCCGGGATCGGCCGGGAGGGGATCCGGGATGAGCACCGAGACGACCCGCATCAGGTCGGGGTCGTGAGCTTCGACTTCGTACTCTTCCCCGGGCCGCAGGTAGGCCCCGGCCTCCGGCTCGAGCTCGTAGCGCGCGTCATCGAGCCGCAGCGTGCCGTTGCCGCTGATCACGAACAGCACCTCCTCGGCGTCGTCGGTGCCCCGGATCTCGGGATGCAGCGGCGTGAACTCGAGCACCGTCTGTTCGAGCGCGCTCATGGAACTCGGTGCCTGATTCGGCCAAAGCAGGTCAACCACCTGCCGACGGCGGACCGGCGGTCATTCGCCTGCAAGCGTCGCCTCCAGCGTGATCTCGGTCCCGGTGAGCGCCCGTGAGACCGTGCAGTTCTTCGCCTCTTGGGCGATCCGCTCGAACGTGGCGGCGTCGACGCCGGGCACGTCGCCGACCGCGCGCAGCTCGATCTGCGTGATGTCAAAGCCGGTGTCGACCTGCTCGAGCCGGACCCGCGCGGTCGTCCGCAGATCACGCGCCGGATGCCCGGCCTCGCCCAAAAGGTTGGCCAGCGACATCGTGAAGCACCCGGCCTCCGCGGCCGCGATGAGCTCCTCTGGATTCGTCGCGCGCTCGACGTCTTCGACCCTGGCCCGCAGCGAATAGGGACCCTCGAACGCACCGCTTCCCAGCTCCAGACGGCCGCCTCCATCGGGCACGGAACCCTGCCAACTCGCCTCAGCGACGCGGATCACACGGAAACTCAAACTGGCCCTCTCTCACCCCAAGTTTGATCTTGTAGTCTTGATCAAACCATCCCCAATGGGCCGGTGCAAGCTGCCTATGCTTGCAATTGCGTTACGTGAAGCCGTTTGGAAGGAGGGGCGATGGCGGACGTACTGAGCCAGCTCGATGTCGATGCCATCCGGCAGCGGTTCTCCTCGCTGCAAGGCGGCTTCGCATTTCTCGACGCTCCGGGAGGATCCCAGGTCCCCGATGAAGTGGGCGACGCAGTCGCCCGCGCCATGCGCGATGCGAGCGCCAACCTGGGCGCGGTCTACGAGACGAGCCTGCGCGTAAAGGAGATCCTCCAGCGCGCCGAGACGAATGCCGCCCGGTTCCTCGGCTGCGAGCCCCACGAGATCACGTTTGGGCCGAACATGACGACGCTCGACTTCGCGCTGTCGCGGACGGCCGGGCGCGACTTCGCGCCGGGAGACGAGATCCTCGTCTCGTCGCTCGACCACGACGGCGGGGTCGCACCGTGGCTCGAGCTCGCTCGGGACCGGGACTTGATCGTCCGCCAGATCGAGCTGAAGCCGGACACGACGCTCGACTACGAGGACCTCGAGCGGAAGCTCGGGCCGCGCACGCGGGTGGTCGCGTTCGCGTGGGCGTCCAATGCGATTGGGACCGTCGTCGACGCCCAGCGCGTCTGCAGGCTCGCGCATGACGCCGGCGCGCTCGCCTGGATCGACGCGGTCCACTACGCCGCGCACCACACGATCGACGTCCGTGAGATCGGTGCCGACGTCCTGATCTGCTCGCCCTATAAGTTCTGCGGCCCGCACCTCGGCGTCGCCTACGGACGCGCCCAGGTGACCGAGCTGTGGCGCCCGTACAAGGCCCGCCCGGCGCCTACGACACCGCTCGGGCGCCGGTTCGCCACCGGCACGCTGCCGTACGAGCTGCTCGCCGGCTTCAACGCCACGATCGCGTATCTGGAGTCGATCGGCGGGTTCGCGGCGATCGTCCCCTACGAGCGGTCGCTCGGCGAGCGCTTTCTGGCAGCGGCGGCGGACACCGTGACGGTCTACGGGCTGCCGACGATGGAGGGCCGGGTGCCGACGTTCCTGGTCAACGTCCCCGAGGTCCCTGCGGCCCACGTCGTCAGCCATCTCGCCGAGCGCGACACTGGCGTCTGGGCCCACGACTCGTGGTACTCGCTCGGCCTCTACAAGCGTCTCGGCTACGAGCACGAGGCGATCCGGATCGGCTTCATCCACTACAACACGGAGGAAGAGGTCGATCGGTTGGTCGCGGGGCTGCGGTCTGCAGCTGGGCGTTAGTCGGCCGCCCGCTCAGCGTCGAACAGCTTGACCAGCTCGCTGCGCGCATCCCATAACTTCGGCAGCTGACGCTGGGCGATCAGCTTGCCGAGCACCTGGACGGGGGTTCCCTGCGTGCCGATCGTGTCCTCCCCGAGCGCCCGCGCCACCGTGGCGTAGTGGCGGAACCGCCAGATCCAGATCCGCTCGTCCCAGTCGGTCAGGAGCTCGGCGAGCTGGTAGAGGTCCTCGAACTCGTGGCTGCGCCGGTAGAGATCGGTGAGCTCGAGTCCGGCCCGCTCGAGCTGGGTATCGAAGGCCTTCGAGAGCCGCTGCGTGATGGCCGGCAGACGCCTGAACCCGGGTGAGTCGAAGCCCGCGCCGTGACCGAGCGCGACGCGGATCGTCGAGTAGTCCCATGGGTTCATCTGGTCGAGCATGTCCACCTGGGCGGTGACGTACTGGAGGCTCAGGATCGAGCGGCGCAACAGCCGCAGCGCCGGCGCGAGCTCGTCCCGCTCGACCAGAGCCGCCGCCTCCTCGGCCTCGTTCGCCGCGAACTTCAGCCAGAGCTCAGACGTCTGGTGGACGGTCTGGAACAGCAACTCGTCGCGGTGGACCTGCTCCTCCGGCGTCTTCTGCAGCGACAGCAGCTCGTCGGTGCGCAGGTAGCGCTCGTAGTCGGTGGCGCCCCGTCCCGGGAGAACCGGGGCGTGAAAGTCTTCCTGGGCGGGCTCGCTCATCCCGCACCTCCTTCGAGGATCTCCGCCAACTTGGCAAGGTTGATGTTGCCGCCGGACACCACGCACACGACCTTCCCCGAGCCCGCGCGGCCCGAGAGCGCGACCGCGGCGGCCAGCGCCCCGGCTCCCTCGGCGATCACGCGCACCCGCTCGGCCATCGTCCGGATCGCCGCCGCGGCGTCCGGAATCGGGACCGCGAACGCGTCGTCGACGAGCGGCATCACCAGCGGCCACATCGGGTCGAGCACCCGGCGGCTGCCGGCGCCGTCGACGAACGAGGCCTCGTACTCGACCGTCTCCGGGCCGCCCGACTTGACCGCCGCCACGAGCGCCGCTCCGGTCTCGGGCTCCGCCGTGTAGATCTTGGTTTGCGGCCGCAGGGCCCGCAGCGCGCTCGCGATGCCGACCGTCAGGCCGCCCCCTCCGTAGGGGATCACGACGGCGTCGGGATCGGGCAGGTCCTCGAGGATCTCGAGGCCGATCGTGCCGTTGCCGGCCATCACCCGTTCGTCCTCGACGGGGTGGATGAACAGCCCTTCGACGCCGTCGACGCGGTGGGTGACGATCACGTTCCACCATTCGTCGTAGGGCAGCTTCAAGACGCGGCCGCCCAGCCGCTCGATCGCGGCGAGCTTCGCCTCGGGGGCGTGCTCAGGGACGGCAATCGTCGCGCTCAGGCCGAGCTCGCGCGCAGCCCACGCGACGCCCTGCGCCATGTTGCCTGCGCTGGCCGTCACCAACCCTGCCGCCCGCTCGCGCTCGGACGCGCTCCGGATCGCGTTCGTCGCCCCGCGGATCTTGAACGAGTTGATCGGCTGGAGCGTCTCGAGCTTCAGGTAGATCTCCGCCGGGGCGTCGCTGGTATAGAGGCGCACGAGCGGCGTCCGGATCGCGGCGCCGGCGATCCGCTGGCGCGCCGCCTCGATCTCGGCCAGATCGATCACTCCTCGACCTCGGTCCCGAGCCCCTTCGCCCGCGCCGTGCGGACGGCGAGCTCGGCCGCGGCGAGATCCTGGACGGCGATCCCGAGCGAGCGGTACATGGTCAGCTCGTCGTCGTCGCGGCGGCCGGGCTGGAGGTCCGCCAGCACCTCCCCGAGCTCCGCGCGGATGTGGCTCTCGCCGTCGATCAGCCCCTCGCGAACCGCCAGCTGGAACTCGCCCGCCTCGTTCGCCACCGACTCGCGGCTGTCGCAGAACAGCGCGCTCGCGGCGACGGTCGCGGTGTCGATCTCACGGGCGGTGGGACTGCTCGCGCCGACCGCGTTGACGTGGACGCCGGGACCGAGCCAGCCGCGCTCGAGCACCGGCTCGCGCGAGCTCGTCGCGACGACGACCACGTCGGCGCCGCGGACGGCGTCCTCGGCGCTCGACGCCACGGTCAGCTCGGGCAGTCCGTCGCGGGCTGCGCCGTCGACGAGCGCCCGCGTGTGCGCCTCGGTCGGCGCGTAGAACCTGACCTCGTCGAACTTCCGCACGCGCGTCACCGCGTCGAGGTGGGAGCGCGCCTGGACCCCGGCGCCGAGAATCGCGAGCACGCCGACGTCCTCGCGGGCGAGGGTGCGCGTCGCCACTGCGGTCACCGCCGCCGTGCGGATCTCGGTCACCGCCGAGGCGTCGAGCACCGCCGTCGGCACCCCGGTCTCGCCGTCGAACAGCGTGACGAGCCCCTGGTGGGCGTCGAGGCCGCGGGCGGGATTGCCGGGCATCAGGCAGATCGTCTTGAGCGAGAAGACCGGGTCCTCGCCTCCGCGCCACCCCGGCATCAGCCCGAGGAAGCCCGCGGCGTCGGGCGGGATCATCACCGAGCGAAGCGGCATGTACGTCTCGCCCCGAGCGCGGTCGGCGAGCACGTTCGCCATCGCCTCCGCGCACTCCTGCGGGTCGAGCGACTCGATCACGTCCCTGTAGCCGAGGAACAGCATCAGCTGAACACGCTCGTCAGTAGCGTCCGCTCGTCCGCGCCGAGCGGGTGCGCGAGCGCCTCGCGTACCGGCTCGAGCTGATCCGGCCGCCCCGGCCCGACGACGACCTGGGTGACCCGATCGTCGGCCAGCAGCCACGCGAGCGCCGTGCCCGCCATCGAGGTCCCGCGCTCGTCCGAGATCGAGCGCAGTCGGTCGAGCGCGTCGAACGTTCGATCGGTGAGCAGCGGCTCGTACGGCTCCGGCCGCTGCGTCATCCTCGAGCCGGCGGGGAACGGCTCGCCACGCCGGTACTTGCCGGTCAGCCACCCGCCGGCGAGCGGGCTGAACGCCGAGAACGCGACCCGCCGCTGCGCGCAGACCGACAAGACGGCCTCGGCGCCGGTCAGCAGCGAGTGCTCGTTCTGTATCGCCTGCGGGGACCCGGCGTTCGTCGCCTCCTCGAGCTGGAACGAGTCGAAGTTGCTCACGCCGTACGCCCTGGTCCGGCCCGCGGCCTGCGCCTCCTCGAACGCCCCGATCGTCTCGCCCAGCGGGGTATAAGGGTCGAACTCGTGCGCGAGGTAGAGCTCGACGCGGTCCACGCCGAGGCGCCGGAGGCTCGACTCGAGCTGGCGCTCGATCCGCTCGGGCGACAGGCCGCTGTCCGCGCCCGCCTCCATCGGGTTATACGTCTTCGTCGTCAGCCCGGGCCTGACGCCCCGCGAGACGATCCAGCGCCCGATCGCTCGCTCGCTGCGGCCACCGCCGTACGCGTCCGCGGTGTCGAAGTAGTCGATCCCCAGCTCCCACGCGGCGTCCATCAACGCGAACGCCTGATCGTCGCTCAGCCCCTGGCCGAACAGCTCGGGCGCCGAGCCGACGCCGCCGAAATTGCCGCAGCCGAGCGCGATCCGCGGCACGGTTACATCCGAGCGACCAAGGGGCCGGCTCTCGAGGTCGAGCGTCGTGGGCATCGACCCATTTGATCAAATCGCTCGATCAGTGGCAAACCCGGCCACCGATGAGGACATACTTCGCGCCGTGACCAGCGCGGAACCGAGCTCCCGAATCGCGCTTGTCACCGGCGGGGCCCGCGGGATCGGCGAGGCGATCGTCCGTGAGCTCGCCACCGACGGCCACCGCGTCGTGGTCGCGGACATCCTCGATTCGGAGGCGACGCGAACGGCGGCGAGCGTCGAGGGATTGGCGGTCCACCTAGACGTGACCGACATCGACTCGGTCGACGCGGCCGTGCGTCGCGTCGAGCGCGCGCTCGGCCCGATCGAGATCCTCGTCAACAACGCCGGTTGGGACGAGTTCCGCCCGTTCCTCGAGACCGAGCCTCCGTTCTGGGATCGCGTGATCGAGCTCAACTACAAGGGCTGCTTGCGGACGTGCCATCGCATCGTCCCCGGCATGATCGAGCGCGAGTACGGCCGCATCGTCAACATCGGCTCCGATGCGGCGCGGGTCGGCTCCTCGAACGAGGCCGTCTACTCGGGGGCTAAGGGCGCCGTGGTGGCGTTCACCAAGACGCTCGCGCGGGAGGTCGCCCGCTACGGCGTCACGGCGAACTCGGTCTGCCCGGGCCCGACCGGGACGCCGATGCTCTCGCAGATGATCGGCGCCGGCGATGAGACTGCGCGCGTGATCGAGTCGCTGCGCCGCGCCGTGCCGATGCGTCGCCTGGCCGAGCCCGAGGACATCGCCGGCGCGGTCGCGTTCTTCGCCTCCGACCGAGCCGCGTTCGTCACCGGGCAGACGCTGTCGGTCAGCGGCGGCCTGACGATGGCATGAGCCGAGGGTCGCCGGCGGCGCGCAGCACCGCGTCGAGCAGCCCCGGGAAGCAGTGCTCGAGATCCTCGCGCCGGAGCGAGTTGAGCTTGGTCGTGCCCTCGAGCCGCTGGCGGATCACGCCGGCCTCGCGCAGCACCCTGAAGTGGTGAGTGCACGTCGATTTGACGACCGGCAGGTCGAAGCTCCCGCACGTCCGCTCCGAGCCGACCGCGAGGCCGGACACGATCAGCAGCCGCATTGGGTCGCTGAGCGCGTGCAGGACGGCCGCGAGCTCGATCTTCGCCCGGGGAGGATGGGAGGGCGGACCTGCGTCTATGTCACGAGCAACGGCGCCCATCCGTTCCATTGTACGACGGATATCGAACAGCTTGCTACTGTGATCGTATGGAGGCTGAAGCGGCTCAGCACCCCCATCTTCGCGCCACGCTGATCCTCTCGTGCCTGGCGCAGTTCATGGTCATCCTCGACGTCTCGGTCGTCAACGTCGCGCTGCCGGCGATCCGCCATGGCCTCGGTTTCTCCGAGCAGGACCTGCAGTGGGTGGTCAACGCCTACACCGTCACGTTCGCGGGATTCCTGCTGCTGGGCGGGCGCGCCGCCGACCTCCTCGGGCGCCGGCGGGTGTTCGTCTCCGGTCTCGTGCTGTTCGCGCTGGCATCGCTCGCGGGCGGCCTCGCGCAGTCCCAGGCGACGCTGATCGCCGCGCGCGCCATTCAGGGCCTCGGTGGCGCCGTCATCGCCCCGGCTTCCCTCTCGATCCTCACGACGACGTTCGAGGAGGGCGCGGCGCGCAACCGCGCTGTCGGCATCTGGGGCGCCATGGGCGGCGCCGGGGGCGCCGCCGGCGTGTTGCTCGGGGGAGTCCTCACCGATCTGCTGGGGTGGCGGTGGATTCTGTTCATCAACGTTCCGATCGGACTCATCGCCGCATTGCTCGCCGAGCGGTTCATCTTCGAGGGGCGCAACGCGGCAGCCGACCGCGACTTCGATCTCGCCGGCGCGCTGACCGCCACGGTCGGGCTCTCGCTGCTCGTGCTGGGGATCGTCCGCACCGACGTGACCGGCTGGGGCGCGGCGTCGACGATCGCGCTGATGGCGGCCGGCGTCGCCCTGCTGGTGTCGTTTGTCGTGATCGAGGGCTGGATCGCCAAGGCGCCGCTGATGCCGTTGCGGATCTGGCACTCGCGCACGCTGAGCGCGGCGAACCTCGTCGTCCTGCTCGTCGGCGGCGCGACGTTCGGGATGTGGTTCTTCGCCTCGCTGTACCTGCAAGAGGTCCTCGGCTACTCCCCGATCAAGGCCGGCCTGGCGTTCCTGCCGATGACGCTGTGCATCGTCGCCGGCTCCGTGCTCGCATCGCGCGCCGTGATCAAGTTCGGCGCCAAGCGACTGCTCGTGGCCGGCATGTTCTTTCAGGCGGCCGGCCTCGCGCTGTTCACGGGGATCGCGCCGGGCGGTACCTATCTCAGCGACTTCATCGCGCCCTCGCTGCTGGTCGCCGTCGGCATCGGGCTGGCGTTCGTGCCCGCGACGATCTGCGCCGTCGCCGGCGTGGAGCCGCGCGAGGCCGGCCTCGCCTCGGGCCTCGTGAACACATCGCGGCTGTTCGGCGGCGCGCTCGGCCTGGCGATCCTGGCTGCGATCGCCACCGCCCGCACGAACACCGACCTGCACCACGTCGCGACCAGCGTCAACGACGCGCTGACGAGCGGCTTCCAGCTCGCGTTCTGGGTCGCGGCCGCCTTCGCCCTGATCGGCGGCTTCGTTGCCCTCGTCGGGCTGCCGAACGTCCGGCCGCGGATGCAGCGGGCCGAGGCGCCGGCGCCGTCCCCGAGCGAGCAATCGGCCGTCGTGGCCGAGAGGTAGGAGAACCCGTAAGAATCCGGCGAAGTGGCCCGCTGCTTCGTCACCCGCCAGCTCCCGGGCGCCGCGCTCGACCGGCTGCGAGCGGCACACGACGTCGAGGTCTGGGACGGTCGGCTGCCGCCGCCCCCGCATGAGCTCGCCGCTCGCGCGGCGACGGCGGCCGGCCTGATCACGCTCCTCACCGACCGGATCGACGCGCCGCTGATCGAACGGTCGCCGGGGTTGCGAGCGATCGCGAACTATGCGGTCGGCTACGACAACATCGACGTCGAATCGGCCACGGCACGCGGGATCGCGGTCGGCAACACGCCCGACGTCCTCACCGACGCCACCGCGGACCTGACGTTCGCATTGCTGATGGCGGCGGCGCGGAAGCTTCCCGAGGCCATCGCCGACGCCCGCGACGGCGACTGGCTGACGTGGGAGCCGGCGCGCTACCTGGGTGCCGAGGTCCACGGGGCGACGCTCGGGATCGTCGGATTCGGGCGGATCGGGAGAGCCGTGGCGCAGCGCGCCGCGGGGTTCGAGATGACCGTTCTCCACACCCCGGCCGTCACGCTTCAGGAGTTGCTGGCGCGATCGGACTTCGTCTCGCTCCACGTTCCGCTCACGGCCGAGACCCATCACCTGATCGACGCCGCCGCGCTGGCGCGGATGCGCCCCACCGCGATCCTGATCAATACGGCACGCGGGCCGATCGTCGATCAAGATGCTCTGCACGCCGCGCTCAGCGATGGCAGGATTGGCGGTGCCGCAATCGACGTGACCGACCCCGAGCCGTTGCCCCCGACCGACCCTTTGTACGCCGCCCCGAACCTGATCATCGCGCCGCACATCGGCTCGGCCACCCGCGTGGCCCGGGAGAAGATGGCCGACCTCGCCGTCGAGAACCTCCTCGCCGCGCTCGACGGACTACCGATGCCCCACGCCGTCAACAGCGTCGTCTGATGCGCGTCGCGGTCGTCGACATCGGCTCCAACTCGACCCGGCTGCTGATCGCCGACGTCGAGGACGGCACCGTCACCGACGAGCTCGAGCGCATCAGCGTCGTGACCCGGCTCGGCGCCGGGGTCGACGCGGACGGCCGCCTGCGCGATGACGCGATGGAGCGGGTCTACTCGACGCTCGCCGACTTCCGCGCGCTGATCGACCGCCACCACGCCGACACGGCACTTGCGGTGCTCACCAGCGCTGTCCGCGACGCGGCAAACGGCAAGGAGTTCGCCGAGGTCGTCGAGCACCGTTTCGGGCTCACGCCACACGTCCTCACCGGCGACCAGGAGGCGCGGTTGTCGTTCCTCGGCGCGACGAGCGACCGAGATCCGAGCGACAAGACCCCGACGCTGCTCGTCGACATCGGCGGAGGCTCCACCGAGGTCGTGATCGGCACCGGGCGCGACGCCGAGTTCCACGTCTCCAACCAGGTCGGCGTCGTGCGCCAGACCGAGCGCCACATCCACAGCGATCCGCCCACCGACGCCGAGCTCGAGGCGGTCCGCGAGGACGCCCAGGCGGTCCTCCGGCAGGGCGTTCCTGCGGAGCGGCGCGAGGACGTCAAGCGCGCGATCGCCGTCGCGGGGACCGCTACCTCGCTCGCGGCGATCGCCCAGGAGCTCGAGCCCTACGACCCGGAGAAGGTGCACGGCTACGTGCTCAGCAGGACCGAGGCCGAGGCGATCCTCGGGCGGCTCGCGAGCATGCCGCTCGCCGAGCGCCGCCACGTCGCCGGTCTCGATCCCGCCCGGGCGCCGACGATCGTCGCCGGCGCCGTGATCCTGCTGTGCGTGCTCGACCTGTTCGGGCTCAGCGAGACCGAGGTCTCAGAGCACGACATCCTGCGCGGCGCCGCCCTCGGGCTGAGCTCGTAGGCGCCGTAGGCTGATGTCGGCGCACTCCGCGCACACGCGCTCGGGGATCACGCCGGCGCGCATCAGCAGCGCGAACACGTGACAGCCGAGGCACACGGCAAAGATCGACTCGAGCCCGGCGGCGACCGCCAGCAGGCCCAGCACGACGTCGGCGGCCGTGTAGGCGTGGACGATCAGCGCCAGGATCAGCGCGGCGGTCGAGAACGCCACGCCCATCCCCTGCGCGAACCGCTTCGGCGGACCGGGGACGGGCTTCGACGGGCCGAGGCGCGGCGCGATCACCTTCTGCGCCACCGTCCCCAGCGGGCTCAACGTCGGCCCGGTGAGGAGCCGCGCCCAGAAGCCGTAGGCCAGCGGGATCAGGAGCCAGTACCACGACGTGGCGAGGATCAGCAGCGCGGTGGCGAACACGGCGCCGGCGACGACCCTCGCCGCCTTCTCGTTCACCGGGTTGGGAAACGAAAACAGCTCCCGCATATCGAATCCCATGTTAGCCGGGTGGAATTGGGGAGAATGGCGGTGGCGGGCCGGGTCGTGTGAAGGCCGGGGCTGTCGAGTCCAAGCCCGCGCGGCTGGCGATCGGCTCGGTAAACGGCGCAGGGAGACGGAGGTGGGTGAGGGCGCCGGCGGGTCGCGTGGGCCCGTGGTCTAGGGCCTGCGCCCAAACCAGCGACTTTGCGCCGGAAGTGTCACGGGAAAGCTGCATAGCGCGTCAACACCGCCGCCACATCCGAGCCCTGTCGTACTACGCATGCTCTTCATGCATAGCTCGACAGGCCTCGCCATTCCAGCCGGGATTGTCGTGCCATGCAGGTTTTTTGGACGGGTGCGGTGGCGCCTCGTTCGCCCGATCCCTTCCCCAGCGCCACCCACCGAGCCGCCCGCCAACCAGCGCCCTTGACATGTGACCAATATGGTCACATATCATCGCCACCCATGGACGACGACGACCGCGTCTTCAAGGCTCTCGCCGACTCGACCCGCCGCCACCTCCTCGACCGCCTATTCGAGCGCGAGGGGCTGACGCTCACCGAGCTCGAGTCCGAGCTCGAGATGACGCGGTTCGGCGTCATGAAGCACCTGCGGGTGCTCGAGGAGGCCGGGCTCGTCGTCCACCGCCGCGCGGGGCGGGAGAAGCTGCACTACCTCAATCCCGTCCCGATCCGGCTGATCCACGACCGGTGGATCGACAAGTACACCGAGCGCCAGGTCTCGGCGCTCACGGAGCTCAAAGAAGAGCTGGAGGAATCATCATGACGACGATGGTGCAAGCGCCCCCCACGCAGGTCTATCAGGTGTTCATCAGGGCGACGCCCGAGCGGATCTGGGAGGCGATCACGACGCCCGAGTTCACGGTGCGATATTTCCACGGCGCCCGCATCACGGTCGCCGACGGCAAGTACCGGGCGCTCGGCCCGGCTGGGGAGGTGTGGGGCGACGAGTCGGTGATCGAATCCGATCCCCCGCGCCGGCTCGTCCACGGCTGGCGATCCCTTTACGACGCCGAGATGGGCGCCGAGCCGGTCAGCCGCGTCACCTGGGAAATCGAGCCGGGTGACCAGGATGTCTGCAAGCTCACCGTGATCCACGACCAGTTGGATAACTCGCCGAAGACGCGCGAGAGCGTCCACGGAGCGGGCTGGATGTTCGTGCTCAGCGGGCTAAAGACACTATTGGAGACAGGAGAGCCGCTGGAGCGGTAATCTTCCAAAAACCGGGGGATACATCAACCGAATTGTTGTCCAGAAAACGTCCAGTTGGCTGGCTAGCCAGTACTGGACGAATGTTCGATTGCCCGGTCAGGGATCAGACGCCATGATGCCTGGCGGGGAGAGGGCTTTGCGAAAGCGAACCGGAACCCCAACATAGGTTCGGGCGAAGCCGCAGACATCGGCGCCTCCCGCCGCCCGAGCCACTCTAAACGGCCCTTTCTGGCACGTACCCCTGCCCGTCCCGATTGGGCCAAACCTGGATCGGAAGCCGCCCGCTGAAATGCGGGCGGTTTTCGCATGTGGAGGCGGGTCGAACGCAGGTGGCGCCGTGGATCTGGGGGCTCTGCCCCGAGGGCCGGACGCGGGTGGCGCTGTGTATCGCCGGAGGCTACGCCAGATTCGACCGCCGCGGATACGCCACGCTCGGGTCCGTGAGCACGTTGACCAACGTCGGCCGGCCACTCGCAAACGCCCGCTCCAGCGCCGGCCGCAGCTCGTCCGGCG
Source organism: uncultured Solirubrobacterales bacterium (assembly GCA_963810015.1). Classification (GTDB taxonomy): domain Bacteria; phylum Actinomycetota; class Thermoleophilia; order Solirubrobacterales; family Solirubrobacteraceae; genus Palsa-465. The sequence continues at coordinate 328,059 of CAWEMC010000009.1, read as the reverse complement.
CCTGCACGAACTCGCCGTCACACCCGAGCGCCTGCGCCATCTGGTCGTAGCGCGTCCCCGGTCGCAGGTCGGCGGCCACCGAGTAGCCGTAGAGGAACTCCATCGGGTGCTTCTCGAGCGCCCAGATCCCGTTGTTGCCGATCACCCCGACGACCGCGACGCCGTGGCGCGCGAGCGTGTCGAGCTCCATGCCGGCGAAGCCGAACGCGCCATCGCCGAGCAGGAGCACGACCTGGCGATCGGGCCGCGCGAGCTTCGCCGCGAGCGCGTAGCCCGGCCCCGACCCCAGGCAGCCGAACGGCCCCGGGTCGAGCCAGCAGCCGGGCTCGTAGGAGTCGACGAGCCGGCCGGCGTAGGACACGAAGTCGCCGCCGTCGCCGACGACGATCGCGTCGCGGTCGAGCAGCTGGGAGAGCTCGCCGTAGATCCGCATCGGGTGAAGTGGCGCGCGCGGGTCCGCGAGCTCGGCCGCCTCCCCCGCCCGCCGCTCTTCCTCGACGGCGCGCAGCGACGCGACCCACGCGCCGCGTTCCGCCGCCGCGGCGCCGGCGGCCTCGCGCCGGAGCCCGTCGAGCGACGCATCGAGCGCGCCGTAAAGCTCGGCCGCGATCGCTCGCGGATGGTCGCGTTCGGGCTCGGCGACGTCGATCACGACGATCTCCGCATCCTCGGCGAACGCCGCGCCGAAGCCGAGCCGGAAGTCGAGCGGGACGCCGATCACCAGCGCGACGTCGGCTTGTGAGAGGCCGGCCCCGCGCGCGCGTGAAAAGAACAGCTCGTGATCCGCGGGGAGGCAGCCCCGCCCCAGCCCGTTGAGGAACACGGGGATGTGGAGCTCCTCGGCGAGCGCCCGCAGCGCGCCCTCGCCGCGGCCCCAGTAGAGGCCCGTTCCCGCCATGATCACCGGCCGTTCGGCATCGCCCAGCAGCGCGGCGGCCCGCTCGACCGCGCGTGGGTCGGCGGTGGCGCGGGGCGGCTGCGAACCGGGCTCCGGTGCCGCGTCGGACTCGGGCACCTCCATGAACACCTGGTCGAGCGGGAAGTCGAGGAACGTCGGACCCGAGTGCGGCGCCTGGGCAACCCGGAACGCCTCGTCGACCATCCCGGGGATCTCGGCGGTGTCCGTAGCCGTCGCCGCGAGCTTCGTCAGCGGGCGAACGAACGGGACGTGGTCGATCTCCTGGAGCGACCCCTGCCCCCACCGGAACTGCGGCGCGCGTCCCCCGAGCACGACCAGGGGCGAGTGGTTCTGCGACGCCGACGCGATCGCGCTCATCCCGTTGGTCACGCCCGGCCCGGCGGTCAACGCGCACACCCCGATCGACCGGGTGACCTTCGCCCAGCCCTCGGCGGCGAACGTCGCCGTCTGCTCGTGGCGGACGTCGATCAGCTCGATTCCCTCGGCGCGGCAGCCATCGTAGATCGAAAACAGGTGGCCGCCCGAGAGCGTGAACAGCTTCTCCACGCCGTGCGCCCGCAGGCGCCTGGCGATCAGGCGTCCACCGTGGATCTTGGTCGAGGTTTCCGTGGCCACGAGCGGCACGGTAACACGCGTCAGCGCCGTTGTTCGATCGTCTCGAGCCGCAGGGCGTTGACCACGGCGCCGCCCAGAATGATCACCGCGATGACGTAGAACCAACCGAGGACGATCAGCACGAACACGACCGTCGTCCCGAAGCGCGCGATCGTCGAGATGTGCGAAAGATACGCCGGGAAGGCGTAGTCCACGATCGTGATCGCCATCGTCGCGCTCAGCGCACCGGGCCAGATGGCGCGCCACGGAATCCGCCGGTTCGGCACGCGGGCGTAGATCAGCGCCAGGCAGCCGAACAGCAGCGCGATGCCGACGCCCAGCGAGATCCCATACACGACGTTCGTGATCCGGGCGAGGTCGAACGGCAGGTCCTGCACACCCGTGACCAGGATGCTCTGCGCGGTGGGGACGGCCACGGTGGCGATCATGAAGATGAGCACGACGACGACCATCACGATCCCGAACCGCTTCTGGCGGAGCCAGGTGCGGCCCGTGCAGCCGTATATGCGGGTGAAGCTCGTGTCTAGCGCCCCCCAGAACGACGAGCCGAGCCACACACTGGCGATCAGCGCGAGGACGCCGGTCCCGGTCGTCGAGTTCTTGACCTCGCGGAGCAGGTCGTTCAGCGTGCTCCGGGTGGTGCCGGGAAACAGCTCCGAGAGGTCGTTCAGCACGCTGTGCTGAACCGCGGTGCTGGACAGGACCTGTCCGGCGACGAACAACCCGAGGAGCGCGACGGGCACGACCGCGAGCAGCATGTTGTACGCGACCATCGAGGCGAGACCCGTGAGACCGGCTTGCCAGGCGAGGTTCCAGAACCGCTTGACCGCGAGGACGGGATGCGGGCGACGACGCGCGCTGACCCGCCAGCGCCGGCTTGTTGTCTGACCGCGAGCCCGGAGTTGGGCCGGACTTGGGCCGGCCGCCGGGTCGATGGGGTCCGGCATGAGAGACACCTTACGCTGCGGGGCGGCCCCCGGCGCGCCCCAGATGGCGGCCCGCGCCTCTCCCGCCCGGCGCCGTCAGCTCACCAACGGGCCGTCGTAGATCGGTCCGGACCGCACGAGCGCGGCGGCGGCCGCGAGTGCGCCGTCGCCATCGAACCAGTACCGGCCGACGCGGATCGCCGGAAGGCGCCGGACCCCGTGGGCGAGCAGGCCCCGAGCCGTGGCGTGCAGCGCCCCGTCCCGGCTCAGGTCGCCGACGGCGCTGAAGCAATCGCTCAGCGCGATGCCGGCTGCCGCTGAGGCCTCCGCGAGGATCTCTGGGTCCTCGAGGTCGAAGCCGCCGCAGAACGCCAGCCGGCTGGCGGCGAGGGCGAAGCGCGACCCTGCGCAGATCTCGGCCGCGTACGCCGCGGCTCTGAGCGCGGCCGGGGTGTCGGCGGGGAACCGATCGGGCCAAACGAGCGGGAGCCGGAGCGCGACCGCGCACGTCTCCGCGTGCGCGCGGACAGCCGCCGGCTGGGACCACTCTTGCCCTTGCCGCAGCAGCGTCCCCGCCGTCGGGATCCATGCGACGTCCCCGACGACCCGCTCGACGCGCTCGGCGGCGAGATAGGAGAAGGGGCAGCCGAGGTCGAAGAAGAACGCCGGACGAGCGCTCCCGGTGGGCCGGGAACGGTCCGCACGACGCTCCGCGAGGACGATCAATTCACCCATACGACCGTAAACGACAGTCCACGCAAAAACTCGCGCAAAAGTTCCCGAATTGGCCAACGAATCGGCTTCAGGCCGTAAGTAGTCCGTTAGACTCAAAGTTGGTAGGGAGGTTCCGTCCAACCGGGAGGCGTCGCGATCCCACACGTACCACCCCCCAAACGCCATCCTTACGACCAGTGGTCGCCGGATGCCCGCGCGCTCGATCTCGTGGGCGACAAGTGGACTTTGCTGATCGTTCGCGACCTCGCCGCCGGCCCTCGGCGGTTCGTTGAGCTTCAGCGAGTGCTCCCGGGGATCTCGACCGAGCAGCTGCGCTCGCGCCTCAATCGCATGGTCGCCGACGGGATGCTCACGCGTAAGCGCTACCGCGAAGTCCCTCCGCGCGTCGACTACGAGCTGACCGAGCGTGCGCGCGAGCTGATGCCGATTCTCGCCGAGCTCGCCCGCTGGGGTTACGAGTGGGCATGGGGCCCGCCGCGCGCCACCGAGAACGTCGACATCGGCGCGATCTTCCGACTCGCACCCGGACTCGTCCGTCCGGGCGGAACGCACGCGACGATCGAGCTCACCGTCAACGACGGCAAGCAGGACGGCGAAGCCGCCACGTTTTCATTCGCGTTGCGCGGCGATCAGGTGTCGCTGGCCGAGCGGCCGGCGGACAATGCGGACGCGCGCGCCAGCGGCGACGTCGCCGACTGGGTGAACGCGTTCTCACCCGAGCGCGACCGTGGCGGGCTCGAGATCAGAGGCGACGAGAAGCTCGTCGAGCTCCTGCTCAACGAGCTCGCGCTGACGAACGGCCGCGCACACGCCGCCAGCGCGGCGTAGCCGGTCGCGGACCGGCGGCTACTTGTCCGAGTAGCTCGCCGGCGTGACGTGCGGGATCTGGTACGGGCCCTTCGCCCCCGGTAGCGGCGGCGCCACCCAGCACGCCATATGGCCGGCGCCCGGGGTGTCGTTCGCCGGCTCCGAGCCGTTGCCGGGAGCCCCGGTGTTCTTGCAGTCCCAGGACGGCGGGATGCCCTTCGCGAGCACCTCCGGGTCGGTGGCCCACAAAGGCGGCAGATAGCTGTTGCCGCGGTTGTTGGGGTCGCGCGTCTGATAGATCGCGAGCGTCTCCGGCCCCGTCGGCCCGAACTGGCGCAGGTAGTGGCCGCACGGCACGCCGTCGCACTTCAAGCCGGCGCCCCCGAGGCTCCTCGTCTTCGCCGCGAGCCCCGTGGCGCCATTGGAGATGAAATCTGAGATCAGCTGCTGGTGGAGCGAGAGCCAGTCGAGGATCGGGTTGAGCTGCTCGAGGAACGGGCCGAGCGAGCCGAGCAACGGCTTGGCACCGACCAGCACGTCGCGGACCGCGGGGAGCCCCGTCTGCGACACGGCGACGAGGTTGTCGCCCCGGCTCGCCGGACGCAGCGCGAGCGTGTAGAAGAAGTTGCGCAGGTTCGGCGAGAGCTCCTGGACGGCGTGCAGCGTCGGCCCGAGATCCAGCGCCACGGGGTCGAGCTCGCGGATGAGCGGATCGGCGTCGAGCGAGAAGCTCTTCAGCCTCGCCATCGTCGCCTTGGTCTCGTTCAGGAACGTCGGGAAGACCTCGAAGATCTTCGCGAGCTGGTTCTGATTGGCGGCCGTGGTGTGGAACACCGTCTCACCGGAGGTGATCAGGTTCCGGAGCGCTGACTGGTCCTGGGAGAGAGCCGCGAACACGGTCCCTCCGTTCTGGATCAGGCGAACCGTCGCGGTGTGCTCGACGTCGAGCACCTTCAGGACGTCGGTCGCGTCGGCCGCGAAGGTCGGGAGGTTCCCGAGGACGTCGTTGAGGTTCTGGTCGTTGCCACTCACCGCTGCGGCGAGCTCGTGCTGCCAGACCTGGAACGCACGGCGGGTCTTCGGATCGAGCGCGTTAAAGATGTCGCTGAGCTGGACCTCGTTCGTCACTTGCCCCCGCGACAACATGCCCCCATCGGGGACGGCCGGAGCCTTGTCAGACCCGGGGGTAAGCTCGACGTAGGTCTCGCCGAGGATCGTCTTCATCCGGAGGATCGCCTGGGCGTCGGCGTGGATCGGGGCGTACTGGTCGTCGAGCTCGATCGTCGCGATCGTGCGGTTGTGATCCCGATCGAGCGACTTGCTGATCACCTTGCCCACGTCCACGCCGGCGATCCGGACATCCGCCTGGGCCGCGAGCTGATCCGCGTTGGGAAAGGAGACCTTGAACTCGTACCCCTGCGGGTTGAACGGGATCGTCCCGCCGAACGAGATCCATAGGAACAGCAGCAGCCCCACGCACGAGAGCGCGAACAGCGCCATCGTGACGACCTTGCCGACTGACGGGGTATTGGTCTGCATCAGCCGGTCCTCGCGGGCTGTCGTGCCATCGTCCTCATAGCGCGAGGTGACACGCGGCGATCAGCGTCGGGTTCATGGCCAGCAGGATCGCGGCGGCCTTGTCGAAGTTCAGGAGCTCCGCGTACGTCGAGCACGTCGCCTGGAGGAACAGCGGACGGAAGACCCCGTTGGCGTCCTGGAGACCGAACAGCGTGCGGGCGTTGTGGTCGAGCCAGGCCAGCCAGTAGAGATAGCCGTGCGCGGCGTTCCCCGGGTTGTACCCGACCATGTTCACGAAGTGGTTCAGCACCGTGAACACCTCGCTCAGGTTCGGGGTGGCGTTCGCGAGGTTGACCGCCGCCGGCCGCAGGTTGCGGACCACGGGACGGGCCGCCACCACGAACGGGCGGATCTGGTTCTGGACGATCGGTGTGCTCGGCACCGCCAGCGACTCGAGCGCCTCGTTCGCCGCCGGCAGCGCCCGCGCGGCGGGCAGCAGGCTCTTCGCCGCCGGGCCCAGCTGGTGGGCGAACGCCTGCACCTTGCCGAGCGTCGCGGTCGTCTGCTGGAGCGTGCCCGGCACCTCCGCCACCGCCTGGCTGATCTGGTGATCGTCGGAGGCGAAGGCCTGGAACACGTGCGAGCTCGCCTGGACGAGTGAGACGATCTGGGTCTGCCTGGCCGCGAGCGCCCCGTTCAGAACCGCGAGCGAGTGCACGAGCTGCTGCAGATCCCGACCGCGAGCGGCGATCGCCCTGTTCAGGCGGGCGAGGTCCCGGTGGGTGGGCTCGAACCGCTCGAGCGCCTGCGCGAGCTCGCTGCCGCCGTTGCCGTTCAGTCCCTGTCCGGCACCGTTGACCAGGAGGTCGAGGTAGGAGCGGGAGTCGGCGTCGAGCGAAGCCAGAATCTCGTCGACGTTGACCTCGGGCATCGTGTTGGAGACGGGGATCGTGTATCCGGCGGGTGCGATCGGCGCTCTGGGGCTGCCGGGGCTGACCTCGATGAACATGTCCTGGAGACCCGTCCGGGGCCTCGCCACCGCCGTCGCGTCGGTGTGGATCAGGTGGCGGTACTTCTGGCTGATCTGCATCTGGACGGTCGCGATCCCGTTCTTCAGGGTCACGGCGCCGAGCTGGCCGACCTGCACGCCCGAGACGACCACGGTCTGTCCCTGACCGGGTGTGAACGCCTGCGCGGTCTGGAACTCGGCGTTCATCGTGAACGGAGCGGACTGGATGAGCGGGAAGCGCAGCCGCTCGTGGTTGAGGACGTACCCGGAGACGATGGCCGCGAGCACGAGCAGCGAGAGGATCGCGGCGACGTCGAACGAGTGGGCTTTGATCGCTCGCCTCATCGCGCACCGCCCGCCACCTTGGGGTTGATCGCGAGCGACTTGAGGCTCGGCATCTTGACCGCCGTGTCGCGCTTGATGCTCTCTTGCACTGCTGAGGTCAGCAGTGAGCGGGCGCTCTGCGCCGTCCGGACCTGGGCGGCGTCCGGGTCGGCGCCGGTGCTCTTGGGAGGCGGCGTCGTGGTCGCCGCGAGGTTCGTGATCGGCGCCTGCGTCTCGCACGGGACCTTGGGCTCGAGCGGCGGACGATGGCCACCGGGCGGCATCGCCGGCTCCTCGCCCTCGATCGGCTCGAGCGCGCCTCCGATCAGGCCCGGCTGGAGCGAGGTCGTCGCCGTGTTGCCGAGCGCGCCGAGAACGCGGATGTAGAGGCCGTTGGCGTCGAACGTACGGGACTCGCCGGCGAGGCCCGGCAGGAAGTCGACGGCCTCGACATACACCTTGTGCGGCGGGAAGCCGTTCTTCGCGTTGAAGTGGCCGTCGTTGAGGGTCAGCTGCGACCAGGGGTAGATCACGTTCGCGACGCAGCTCGACGCCGGCCGCACCCCGTTCCCCATGAACGGGATCGTCTCCTCGGTGAGCTTCGCCAGCGCGGGCACCGTGACCGACAGGTCCGAAGCGAGGCCGCGCAGCTCGGACGGCGCCACCAGCAACCGCAGCTGATGGATGAACGGGAGGCTCGCGTCGATCGTCGGCCCCGCGGACTTGACCCCCGGAATCAGCGCGGTCGAGAGCTTCTCCAGCGGTGGGAACGCCGTGCCCAGCGCGTCGAACGCGGGGGTCGCCGCGGCGAGCGTGTTCGGCAGCTCGTTGACCGCGTGCGAGAGCGCGACGTTCTGCCGCGCGAACGCGTTCGCCGTGGTGTTGAAGTCCGTGATCAGGTTCTCGAGCTGTTGCGGATGGGCGTCGAGCGCCCCGGCGACCGTTCCCTGCGCGGAGATCCAGTTCGAGAGGTCGTGTGGCTGGAGCCCGAGTGCATCGTGGGCGACGATCGCGGAGTACTCGTAGGCCGGCAGCCAGTACTTGATCGAGGCGTTGTACGCCGGGCCGCCGCCGTTGACCGCGGTTCCGTAGCCCTTGAGGAGGAGCTGCAGGTTCTGCCGCGTGTTCTCCTGTAGTGAGTCGAGGACCTGGTCGAGCTGCACGGGCTCGGTCCCCTGGCGATCGGGAACGTGTGCCCGTTCTTGGCGACCGGCGCCGACGGGCTGCCGGGATCGACGTCGACGAAGAAGTTGCCCTCCAGGAAGATGCGCGGTCGGATCGCGAACGTCGCGTCCTGGTGGAGTGGCAAGCCCTGCGGATCGATCTCGATGGTGACGTCCGCCGCCTGACATTGGGTGCTCGACGTCGGGCCGCGCTTGCAGCCTGGCACGGTCGAGACACTCGTCACGTGGCCGACGTTGACGCCGGCGATGCGCACCAGGGAATTCGGGTCCAGACCGTTCGCGCTCGCGAACACGGCGTGGACCGTGAACTTGCTCGCGAACGGATTGGCGAACTTGGTGTACGCGCCGTAGGCGAGCAGGACCACCACGACGATGCCGATCACGCCGGCGCTGAACTTGCTGATGCCGTTTCTGCGACGACCCCGGCGCCTCATGGATTACTCGGGTTGTAGAGCGTCTGTGGGCCGGTGGTCGGGTTGCGGCTGAACGTCTCGCCCCTGGGCACGCGGGCGCGACCGCGCCAGGTCGAACCCTGATCGCCGGGGGTGTGCTGGTCGGTGGCGAGGTCGCGGTGCTGCGAGTCGAAGTAGTTGAGGTCCTTGACGTAGCCCCGCTGGTCGGTTTCGCAGTCGGCGTTGCCGTGGTTGTCGATCGCCGAGCCGTACGTCTGAGCGTGGAAGTACTCCGAGCCGCCTTCCTGTCCGTCGGCGGGCTCGGTCGCGCCCTCGGTCCCCACGTTGTCCGGCTGGGCTGCGTCCGCGAAGTTCAGCAACGCCCGCTGCGCGAACCCGACACTCGTCTGCTCCGATAGGTGCTCTGAGAGGTAGGTCCACCAGTAATTCCAGTAGTCACACACCGTCTGGTACGGCCCGAGGTACCTGACCATCGGGTTGAGCGTCGACACCGTCGCCGACAGTGCGCCTAACCCCACGTTCGTCCCCGGCGCGAGCGCCAGTGACTTCAGCCCGTCCATCACCGCCTGTAACTTGGCGTTCAGTGGCGGCGTGCGCTTCAGGGCAGCGGTTCCCTCTTCGATCGCGGGGTCGAGCTGCGGGAGGACCTGGCGCAGCGACGACGTCGCCGGCTGCATCAGGTCTCCGAACGTCGTCAGATCGGTGAGGAAGGGCTGCTGCGCCTCGAGGCTGTTGGTGGAGACATCGAGCGTCGACGGTGACTCCGCGATCGTCGCCTCGAGATCGTGTGGATTTCGAGCGATCGCGCCGAACGTCGTCGCCATGTCGGTGAACAGCTGCGAATTCGTTTGCGCCACCGGCGCCACGGTGCCCATGAACGCATTCAGCGAGTCGAAGAACCTCGTCAGCTGAGTCCGCGGATCTGACAGGTACGCCGCCACCGGTCGTAGGTAGCCCAACAGCGACGGCAGGCTGTGGATCGTGTCGTTCAGCGCCGACCCGCGGGCGGCGAGGGCGTCGCCGTACCCCTTCAGGTCGTTCTGGATCGCGGTCCGCGTGGGCTCGTTGAACGTCTTGAAGACGTCGTCGAACTGCACCGGCACGGTCGTGTGCGTGATCGGCATCGTCGCGCCGTCGACATACGTCTGCTTCGACGAGCCGACCGTCAGCGCCACGTACTTCAGACCGAGCACCGACTTCGGGAGGACCGTCGCCGTCGAGTCGACGGGGACCGAGCCGTCGGACTTACTGAGCTTCAAGGTCGCCTGCGCCCCAACCTGACCGCTGGGCAGGATCACCGGCTTCAGCTCCGAGACGAAGCCGACCTGGAAGCCACCCTCGCGCACGTCGTTACCGACGACGAGGTTCGAACCATCCGCGAAATCGACCTTCAGCTCCTTGGTCGGGACGAACGGCAAACCCTCGTTGGCGTTGTACGCGAGAAACACCGCGACCATCAGCACGAGCACGGTCACCGCGCCGACCAGCACGGGATTCGCGAACGGCGCTTGCTGGCGTCTTCTCATGGCGACAGGAGGTAGTTGAGGAGCTGCTGCGCCCGGCTCGCGCCGGACGGCCCACCCGACGTCGGCGCCGGCGAGCCGCCGGCGGATCCGCCGCCGATTTCAGACGCGATCTGACCGAGGGTGCCTTGTATTCCGCCGCCGCCACCACGGCCACCCCCGGGCTTGCTGATCGCCGGACTGCTGCTCGCGCGCGGCGGCCGGCTCTTGGCCGCCGGCTTCGCCGAGCGCTTCGAGGTGTCGGCCGTCGGCGACGGGCTCGGCCTCAGCCGGCAGGCGGTGGTCTTGGGGCCTGACTCGCCGGGAGGGGCGCCGCCCGGGTCGGGCACGCACGCGCTGGGATCCGACGGATCGGTCTCGTTGATCCCGGGCTGGTTGGGCCCGAGCCACGAGTAGCACTCGCGATACGACGAGCCGAACTCGCGCAGGCCGTTGGCGACGCTCTGCGGCGTCGCGTACTCCGAGCACCGGGGGTCGACGAACGCGTCGACGGCGAGGAAGTGGCCGAACTGTCCGAAGCCGTTGATCGCGAGCGTCTGGTTGAAGACGTACTGGAGCAGCGCCTCCAAGCCGGTGTAGCCCTTGCCGCCGGGGCTGCGGCTGTCCGCCTCGACGGCCCGGCTGCGGTTGTCGAGATCCTGCAGGACGATCCGGAGGTTCTGGGCGAGCTCCGGCGTGGGCTTCGCGAACTGGTTCAGATCGGCGATCGTCGGTGCGGCCACGACCGCCGCCTGCTTGCCCGTCACCGAGGCCTGGCCGAGGGACTTGAGCGCGGGCAGCGCCGAGTTCGAGAAGGCCGGCAGGTCGGTGAACAGGCGGTCGAGCAGGCCCGAGGCGTCGTTGAGGTTGGCGAGCACCGGCGTGTTCGCGTCGGCCGCCTGGCCGAGCTTGAGCATCGCCGGCCGGAGCTGCGCGAGGAAGGCCGGGAGCTTGTTGAACGTCGCCTGAAGGTTGGACTGCTGCGTTGCCGTGTCCGACGCCGCGTCGTTCGCCTCGGTGATGAACCGCTGGACATTCGCCTTGTTGTCCGCGAGCGCGGTGATAACCGAGTTCGCGTTCGCGGTGAGCTGCTGCAGCGTGCGCGAGTCGTTGCCGAGCAGACCCAGCAGGTTGTCGGTCTCGGTGAGCGCAGGGACGGCCCGCGCGAGCGCCGCCTGGAGATCGTCGGAGCGTCCGGCGACCGCCGCGCCGAGTTCGTCGACGATCAGCGTGAAGCGCTCCCGGTAGGGCAGCTGCATCACGTCCTGGAGCAGGTCGGCGGGGATCGTCGACTGGGTGTGGGTCACCGGAATCGTCCCGCCCGGTGGGATCACCTTTCCGTTCTGACCCGGCTCGCACTCGATGAAGTACTCGCCGATGAGTGACTGCGGTCTCGACTGGCACAAGGCGTCGGAGCGAAATTGGCCGAACCCGTTCTGGGTCACCTGAACGGTCACCTGCGCGTAACAGTCGTAGGTGTCTCCATTGACACAGCCCTGTGGCAGGCTGATCGATTTGATCGTGCCCGCCGGAGCTCCGGCGACCTTGAAGTCCGCGCCGGTGACCAGCCCGAACGCGTTGTCGAGGTCGATCTTGTAGGTGCCCGCCGCGTTGGCGCCGTTCTTGGCGCCCCCGGCGAGGACGAGGAACGCCCCAGCCGCGACCACGATCGCGGCGCTCAGAAGGACACGCTTCGTGAGCCGGTGGGCACCTCGTTCGGATTACACGGGTACCCGCTCTCGGGGAAGTAGACCGCCCCGCGCTCGACCGAGCCCGGGCAGCGATCGCCCTGTCCGGTGGTCAGCGGAGCCTTGCCGTTTGGTGATCCGGTCCCGAGGAATTGCCGCAGGAACCCCGCGATCCCCGACGGGATGCTGCTCGAAAGTCCGTTGTCGACCGACGCCAGTCCCACCACGGGTGCGATCCGGCTCGACCCCCCGTTGGCGTCGATCACGCCTGGATGCGTGTAGCCCTCGAACCAGCCCGTCAGGTCGACCGCGTACGGGCGCGCCGTGGCGAGCTCGGGCGTCGAGTCATTGAGCGCGATCGTCGACTGCGTGAACGCGCCCGGACGCGACTTACCGTTCGCGTTCACGTTGTGCACCGTGACGGCGGCGAGTGGAACCCCGAGCTTCGTGAGTTCGATCAGGTCGTTGTCGGGGCCGGGACGGCTGATCACGTGGGCCAGGTCGTTGACGGTCGGGACGGAGTCCTCCGCGAGCGGCTTCAGCTGAACCAGCAGCTGCTGGAGCTTCGGGGCGACGGGCTTTGAGACGTCGACGAGCGGCTGGACGACGCCCAGTGCGTTGCGGAGGTTCACGAACGTCGTATCCGCGAGCGCCATGAAGCCCGGAAGCTGCTGGATCGACTCGCCAAGCGCCGTGTGCTGACTCGCCAGCGCTTGTGTCGTGGTCGACAGGTGCTCTACGAGGCCCGCCAGGTCCGAGCGCCGCGTGGCTATGTCCGAGACGAGGTTGGAGGACTTGACGATGAACTGCGTGAACTTGTTCGTGTCCCGGTTGATCTCGTGGAACAGGACGCTGGACGATGCGATCGCCGGGTTCAGGTACTGCCAGGCGGCCTGCATCTTCTGGCCCTCGTTGGCGTACTGCGACGCCGAGCCCTGGATCACTTCCTGGAGGGCCTTGCGCGTGGGCGCGTCGAGCGTGTCCAGCACCTCGTCGAGATCGACCTCGCTCGAGGTGTCGTGCGTCGGAATCGTGCCGCTATTCGGGATTGGCTTGCCGGTCGCGGGGCCGAGCCGCAGGTCGACGTAGCGGTTCGCGATCCCCGACAGCGACACCTCCCGCACCGTCGCCAGCGCGCCCTGGCGAAGCGGGTCGAACGTCGGATTGTTTATCGACAGCGTCAGCTTCGCCTCCCCGTTCGGGGTCAGCGAGATGTTCGAGACGGTGCCGACGTTGTTGCCGGACACCTCCACGAGGTCGCCGCTCACGAGCTGGCTGGCGTTCTGGAAGATCGCGTTGACCCGGTAGCTCGAGCCGCCCTGCAGCACGATCAGCGCCACCACGACAGCCGCCAGCGCCACTGCCGCGAACGCGGCAGCCCTGCCGATCAGAGATGGGTTCCGCATCGCCGCGGCCTAACCATGCATCCTCCCGTACGCTGGGTTAGGGGCGTCTCCCGCTGAGACTCTTTCGACGCTACCAACCGACTTTTGGAGTGTCAAAAACGAACCGACGCGGCGGTCCTGTCCACTCGAGCGGGTTTCATGTACCGCCGTCGGCCGGACGGCGGCGCGCGCAATCCCTCAGATAACCGCGATACCCGGGGCGGGACTCGAACCCGCAAGCTCTTGCGAGCGGCGCATTTTAAGTGCGCGGACTTTGCCAGTTTGTCTACCCGGGCGCCCGTGCCATGTTAATCCCGCGCGCGACGACTCACTTCAAAACCTCTTATAAGACCGCAACTAATGCGCTGCTACGGTGTCCTGGTTACCGGAGTCTTTGCCACCTAGGAGTCGCCGGACGGTCGGATGGAAGTCTCAGCGCTCAAATACTCCGGCGGACTTAGCCTTCACGGGCGAACACCCCTGCTGAGATTGCAGTCCGACGAGCGCCTCGTGGCGCTCGTTCGTCGCGGGAACCAGACGGCGTTCGAAGTGCTCGTCAGCCGCTACAGCTCGCGGCTGCTGGCCTTCTGCCGCCACCTGCTCGGCTCCCGCGAAGACGCGGAGGACGTCCTCCAGGAGGTGATGGCCGCGGCGTTCAACGCGATGCTCGCCGACGACCGTCCGATCAACGTCCGGCCCTGGCTCTACCGGATCGCGCGTAACCGCTGCCTGAACCACCTGCGCCGCATCCAGGCGGTCGGCATCGACTCGATGGACGTCCACCTCTCCGACAACGGCGCGAGCACCGCGGACAAGGTGCACGAGCGCGAGGAGTTCAGGCTGCTCGTCGGCGACATCCGCGAGCTCCCGGAGACCCAGCGCACGGCCCTCGTGCTGCGCGAGATGGACGCACTCTCCTACGAGCAGATCGCGGAGGCGATGGAGACGACGGTTCCGAGCGTCAAGTCGCTCCTCGTACGCGCCCGGATCTCGCTCGCCGAGGCGGCCGAGGCACGCGTGCTCTCTTGCGAAGAAGTCCGAATCGAGCTCGGCGAGGTCGCCGAGGGCCTCGTGCGTCGGCCGAGTCCGCTCGTCCGTCGCCACCTGCGCGCGTGCCAGCGCTGCGAGACGTTCCGCGGCCAGCTCAAGGAGACGAACAAGGCGCTGGCCGCCTTGCTGCCGATCGGTCCCTTCGTGCTGCTGAAGAAGCTCGCGCTCACCCACCTCGGCCACTCCGCCGGATCGGGCGCGACGGCGGCCGGTTCGGGGGCCGCCAGCTCAGGCGCGGCGGCCGCCGGGACCGCGGCGGGCGGCTCGTTCGTCGTCGGCTCGACCGCCGGCGGCTTCGTCTCCGCGGGGATCGGCGCGATCGCCACGAAGGCGGCGGCTGGACTCGCCGCGGCGGCGCTCGTCACCGCGGGCGCGGTCGAGGTCGACCACTCTTCCGCCAGCCATCACGCCGGCCCACTCCAGGCCGCGATTCCGCCCGCGCCCGCCTATCCCGCGGCTCCCACCGTGCACGCGTCGAGCACCCATGTCTCCCATCACGCATTCGTGAAGGAGAGTAAGGGTTCGACCAAGCCAGCCAAGGCCAAGAGCGCCGTCGCGGCCAAGAAGCCGCCGGTGGCCGCCGCGGTCACGCCGAAGACGCCGGCGAAGCAGGACCCGACGAAGTCCACCACGCTTCCGGGCCGCACGCAGACGCAAACCGACCCGACCGTGCTCGGCTCGACCGGCGCGAACGCGGGCACCGGCACGACGACCACTCCGACCCCCGAGCCCGCCGTGCAGCCGCCCACCACGACCCTCGAGTCGGTGACGACGACGCCGGTCACCACCACGACGCCGGTCACGACGCCGGTCACGACGACGGCGCCGACGACGACAGCGCCGACGACGACGACCACGACGACGACCCCGCCGCCGACCACCACCACGACGCCGACGACGACGACCCCGGGCGGGTCTAGCTCGGGCGACGGCGGCGACAGCGACAACTTCACGCCGTAGCTCCCAAGTGATCGACATCGATCACTTCAACGCGGTTGACATGCGCGTCGGGCGAATCATCGCCGTCGACGACTTTCCCGAGGCGCGGGTACCCGCGTGGAAGCTCACGATCGACTTCGGACCTGAGGTCGGGATCAGGCGCTCGTCGGCGCAGATAACGAACTATTCGCGTGAGGAACTGCAAGACACCCTGGTCGTCGCGGTCGTCAACTTCCCGCCGCGCCAGATCGGCCCGTTTTCCTCAGAGGTGCTCGTCCTCGGCGCGCTAGACGACGAGAAGGGCGTCTTGCTGCTTCGCCCCGACCGAGGGGCCGAGGTCGGGTCGGCGATCGGCTAGCCCGCCGCCTACGGCCCCGGCTCGCCGCCGATCAACAGCGCCCCGCGCGTCCGCCCATCGACATCGATCGCATACTGGCCGGCCCGCTGGCCGGGGATCAGCACGGACGCCTTGCCCCCGGCGGGGACCGCCAGCGTGTAGGTCGTCGGCGTGTGCACGATGACCTGGTGACCCGCGCCATCGGTGGAGCTGACCGTCACTCGCACGGCCAGGAACGCCGGCGCCGAGACCGTCGACGGGATCAGCCGGCCGCCCGACCCGATCGCGAACGTCGCGGGCACGCGGACGTTGGTCGACCCGCCGTTCTTACTCTTCTTCTTGTGGCCGGAGCTGGCACCGACGGCGGCGCCGCCGCTGGCGGGGCTGGTCGTCGTGGTCGACCGGGTGGTCGTAGCGGCGCTGGTCGGCGAGGTCGTCGACGATTCCCCGGTCGTCGAGGAGGTCGACGCGGGCTGCGCCGGCGCCGGCGCCGTGCTCGGGGACGTGCTCGGGGACGTGCTCGCCGACGTCTGGGCGGTACTGGAGTGGGAAGAACCCCCGCACCCTCCGATTAACAGGAAAACTGGAATTAGGCCCGCAAGAATCGAGCGCCTTCTCACGTTGTCAGCATAGAGGGCCGATACCCGGCTTAGAGATGAAGCAAGATGCGCTCTCCCGGCCAAGTTCTTCCAAGGAAGCTCGTTGAATACGACGGGCTCCGCCACCGCGTCTGGATCCTCGGCCAGCGCTGCCACCACGGCGCCACGGGCACGGTCGTCGCGGCGCTCGCCTGCGTCGGTCTGATCGCCATCGACCGCGACCCGCGCTCGCCGCTGCTCGCCGTCATCGCCACCGGCGGTGCGCTCATGGCGCACGACTGGAAGGACCACTCGGTCTGGTTCCAGCCCGGGCGCGGAGCGCAACCGTAATGTGTGGGCGCCACCCGGCGCCACATACATGCCGATCGCTCTGCTGACCACCTACCTCGCGCCCTACCGCGTCCCGTTATTCGAGCGGCTCGCCGAGCGGCACGACGTCGAGGTCCTGTGCTTCGGCGGCGGCGAGCGCTACGTGCCCTCGTGGTTCGCCGACCTCGACGCGCAGCTGCGGGCCGCGCCGTTCCCGGCGCGGCGCCTGAACGGCGCCGGTGAGGCGCTCGCGCTCGGGCGCCGCTACCGCGCGGTGATCGGGGGTTTTGCGGGTGGCGCGGTGCTGCCCGCGGCGTATGCCGGCGCGAAGATCCGCCGGCGGCCGTTCGTCCTGTGGGCGTCGGTGTGGGCACGGCCGCGCTCGCTCACGCACGACCTCGCGTTTCCCGCCACACGCCACATCTACCGCCACGCCGATGCCGTGATCGCCTACGGCGCCCACGTCCGGCGGTTCGTCGCCTCGATGCGCGGCCGCGACGACGACGTGTTCATCGCGCCCCAGACCGCCGAGCCCGACCTGTTCGGCCGCCACGTGTCGGAGGACGAACTCGGACGGTTCCGCGCCCGCCACGGCATCGGGACGGCCCCGATCGCCATCTACGTGGGCCGTTTGGTCCCGGAAAAGGGGATCCCGGTCCTCCTCGACGCGTGGCGCCAGGTCCGCGCCGAGGCCACGCTCGTCCTGGTCGGCGACGGACCGCTGGCGTTGCTCGCCGGCGCTACACCGGGCGCCCGTCTGCTCGGCCCAATCCCGCGCGCGGAGCTCCCGGTCGCCTATGCCGCGGCCGAGCTCGCCGTCCTGCCGTCGGTTCCCACACCCCGCTTCCGCGAGCCCTGGGGCCTCGTCTGCAACGAGGCGATGCTCCAGGGCCGCCCGGTGATCGCCACCGACGCGGTGGGCGCGGCCGCCGGCGGGCTCGTTCGCGACGGCGAGGACGGGCTCGTGGTGCCGGCAGGCGATCCGGTGGCGCTCGCGCGGGCGATCGACCTGCTGCTGGGCGACCCGGCGTTGCGCGCGCGGCTCGGGACCGCGGCGCGCGCCGCGGTGGCGCCGTACACCTACGAGGCGATGGTGGAGGGGTTCGAGCGGGCCCTGGCGGCGGCGATACACAGCGCCTCGCGCTAGCGGCCCGCTCGGCATCCGGCCTCGCCTATTGGGCCGCGCGCGAGTCATCCGGCTGCAACCGGCCCTCGAGGTAGAGCCCCCCTATTACTGACCTACGGAGAACAGAGCCTCGAGGTCGTGCTGGGAGTACACCTCGAACGCCACCATCGTCTGCGTCCGGCTCACCCCTTCGAGCTGCGAGAGCTTGCCGGTGACGACCTTGGCGAGGTCGTTCTGCTCTCGCAGCCGCAGCATGGCGACGAAGTCCCACTCCCCGGTCACCGAGTACACCTCGGCGACGCCCTCGATGTCGGCGAGCTCGCCGCCCAGCGACGCCAGGGCTGACCGCTCGGCCTGAATCAGGACGATCGCGTGCGTCATGCCGAGTGGGTGTCGCCCGGCTCGAGCACGACCACGTCGGCGTACCCCGCGGACTCGACGTCCGATTTGAACGCCTGCGCGTCGGTCTCGATCGCGGGGAACGTGTTGTAGTGGCAGGGGATCACGGTCTTCGCGCCGACGAGCTGCGCGGCATCGACGGCGTCGGTGCGATCCATCGTGTAGTAGCCGCCGATGCACATCAGCGCGATGTCGATCGGGTTGCGCTTGCCGACGAGCTGGAGGTCGGAGAACAGCGACGTGTCGCCGAGGTGGTAGATGATCGTGTCCTCGAAGTTGATCAGGAGGCCCGCCGGCGTGTTCACCGTTCCCCTGGGGGTGGTCGACGTGTGCCAGGCGGGCACGAGCTTGACCCAGCCCCAGTCGAACTTCACGGTGCCACCCAGGTTCGGCTCGTCCACCTGGACGCCCTCCTCGCCAATCTCCCGGGAGAGCTCGGTGATCGCGATCACCGGCGCGCCCGTCCGCCTCGCGATCGGGACCGTGTCGCCGATGTGGTCGGCATGACCATGGGTGAGCAGGATCGTCGTCGCGGCGACATCCTCGGCGCTGATCGCGGCCTTCGCGTTGCCCGTCAGGAACGGGTCGATCAGGACCGTCGTGTCGCCGTCGGTCAGCGTGAAGCAGGCGTGGCCGAGAAACTGGACTTCCATCGTCTATCAATCCTCCTTGTTGCTTGTCGTACCTAGTTCGCGAGCGAGCTCGAACCCGACCGCCACGCCGACCATCATCCCGAGGCGGGTCTCCTCGGCCACCAGCGTGCGGATCGCGCGCTCGCGCTGCGCCGCGTCCTCGCCGCCGCTCGCCTCGCGCACGGCCTGGTCGTGGGCCGCGTCGAACCAGCCCCCCTCCTCCAGCGCCGTCGCCAGCACGTGCTGCAACGACGGTGCCGAGCGCGCCACTATCTCCTGCGCCTCGCGCAACCGTCCCGGATCGCCGATCGCGGCGATCGCGGCATCAAGGTCGGCGTCGGTGTAGGGCACTCGGATCGAGGATCATACGTCTGTGGTCGTCCCTCTGACTTCCCTGTCCCACGGCGCCGGGTGTGGCTGCAAGCTGCCGGCGGCGGCGATCGGACCGCTCCTCGCGGGGATCGCCGGCTCGCGGGACCCAAACGTGCTCGTCGGCTTCGACACCGCCGACGACGCCGGCGTTTACCGCCTGCGCGACGACCTCGCGCTCGTTCAGACCGTCGACTTCTTCACCCCGATCGTCGACGACCCATTCGACTTCGGCCGGATCGCCGCCACCAACGCGCTGTCGGACATCTACGCGATGGGCGCGACCCCCGTGAGCGCGCTGAACCTGGTGGCGTTCTCGCTCCAGGACCTGGGGCCGCAGGTACTCAGGGACATCCTCTCGGGCGCCGCCGCAGTGGCCGAAGACGCCGGGGTCGCGATCCTGGGCGGCCACTCGATCGAGGACGCCGAGCCGAAGTTCGGGATGGCGGTCACGGGCGTCGTGCACCCCGACGAGGTCCTGACCAACGCCGGGGGTCAGCCGGGCGACGCGCTCGTGTTGACGAAGCCCTTAGGCGCCGGCGCCGTCTCGACCGCGGTCAAGCGCAACGTCCCGGGAGCGCCTCTCCAGGAGGCGATAGCCGTGATGACCACGCTCAACCGCGACGGCGCCGCGGCCGCCCGCGCCGCGGGCGCCCACGCCCTGACGGACGTCACCGGCTTCGGGCTGCTCGGCCACCTGCACGAGCTCGCGCTCGCCAGCGGGCTCGCCGCACACGTCGACGCCGCGGCGGTGCCCGCGATCGCCGGCGTGCTCGAGCTGCTCTCCGACCCTGAGCAGGGGTCGGTCGCGGGCGGGACGAAGCGCAACCGGGCCCACGCCGAGGAGTTCACGAGCTTCGAACCCGGCGTCCCCGAGGAGCGCCGGTGGCTCGTCACCGACGCGATGACTTCGGGCGGGCTGCTCGCGGCCGTGCCCCCGGAGGCCGCGGACGCGATCCCGGGTTGGGTCATCGGCCGGCTCGCCGAGGGCGCGCCGGGGACGATCGTCGTTTCTTAGCGGTCCGCCAGCCGCGCCAGCGGCAGCCCGATCACGAGCCCGAGGGCCGCTCCGACGCCCCCCGCCAGCCAGCTCGCGTCGCGGACCGCGAGCGGCACCAGCGCCACCGTGACGGCGATCACGACGGCACCCAGCATGTCGCCCTCGATCTCCTCGCCGGCGCGCAGCGACAGCAGATCCGGGACCGCCCACGCGCACACGAGCGCGAGTGCGGCTCCGTTGCCGCCCAGCGCGATCGGAACCGGATAGGCCGCTGCCGTCGCGGCGATGCCACCGACGCCACCGACCATGAAGAGAGCGAGCACGGGCGCGGGACCGTGGCGGCGCTCGAGCAGCCACCCGAACAGCGCGATCGTCCCGAGGGCGATGAAGGCGTATCCGAGGTTGTTGTAGACGAACGGCGCGGTGAGCAGCCTCCACCACTGCGACCCCGGCTTGCCGACGACCGCGATTCTGTCGAGGCCGACGACCGAGGTGCGCCACACGAGGCAGCCGGCGAGCCCGAGCAGCACCAGCACGATCGTCGCGTACGGACGCGCGTCGGCGCGGATCCCCGGAATTTCGCCGTCGCGCAGCCGCGGGAGCGAGGGCGTCGGCGGCCGGCGCCGGCGTTTCTTCTCCGCGACCCGACCCTCCCGGTCGAGTTTCGGAGCCCGTTTACGCAGCCGATTGCCGCAATACGGGCACTCGGTGATGTACGGACTCACCTCAGATCCGCAGCTCTTGCAGATCACGAAGAGATCCGGACCACCAGTGCTCACGGAACGATTGTAAGCATTGCGCGAGGGCCCCCAAGCCTGTCCCGGCCAACGGGACCTCGCTAACGTCTTCCTAAACGGCCGTCGCGCCGACGATCTCGGCCATCACCTCGTGCAGATCGTTGTTCGCTTCGTAGACCACGACCTGGCGTGCCGCGCCGTTGCCGCGCTCGAGCAGATCCTCGATTGCTTCCAGGTCGTCGGCCGATCCGAGGTCCTGGCAGTGGCCGCGCGTGCGGTCCAGCAGCCGCCGCGCGAGGGCCCGCGTCTGGACGCGATCGGGATGCGGCAGGTCGACGAGCTCGCCCTCGAGCCCGTGCCTCGCCGCCAGCCACTTGTTCTCGTCGAGCATCTCGTATGGGTAGCGGGAGAGCTCCTTGCCGGCGTCGAAGTACTCGCACATCTCCTTGACCAGCCCCTGCACGAGCGCCGCCAGGCCGAGCGTGTGCTCGATGTGCGTCTGGGAGTCCATCACCCTGATCTCGACGGTGCCGAAGTTCGGGTGGGGCCGCACGTCGTGCCAGAGGTAGGTGTAGTCCTCGATCACTTTGCACTTGATCATGAACTCGATCCGCCGCTCGTAGTCGTCCCAGCCGTCGTACGTCGGAGGGATCCCGACCCGCGGGAAGGCCCGGAAGATCGGCGTCCGAGCCGACGCGAGCCCGGTGGCGTCGCCGCGCCAGAACGGTGAGTTCGCCGAGAGACCGAGCAGCAGCGGGACGTGGACCCGCATCCCGTTGGCGACATAGATCGCCTTGTCCGGATCGTCGATCCCGACGTGAACGTGCATGCCGAAGATCAGCTCCTGGCGCGCGACCCAGCGCAGCGCGGAGATCAGGTCCCGGTAGCGCGGCCGAGCCACGATCCGCTGGTCCTCCCACAGCGCGAACGGGTGCGTCCCGGCCGAGCCGATCGCCAGGCTCTTGGCCTCGGCGCTCTGGGCGACCTGGCGGCGCAGCGACCGTAGTTGCTCCCCCGCGAGAGCGGTGTTGGGGCACGGGTCGGTCGAGACCTCGAGCACCGACTCCATCAGCTCGGGTTTGATCTCGCCAGTCGGCGCGGGCTCGAGCAGCGACTCGATCGCGTTGACGAGTTCGAGCGACTCGGCGTCGACGATCATCAGTTCCTCTTCGATCCCGATCGTGTACGCCGGGTCCTTGAATTCGTGCTGCACGCGCGGCAGCCTACTGACGCAACTGGCCCTAGACTGGGCAGAACCGATCATTTGCGTTGGAAGGACGGACAGATGGCTCTTGGATACGACGGAAGGCTGTATCTCCTGGCGTTCGACCACCGCGGGTCGTTCCAAAAGAAGATGTTCGGGATCGAGGGCGACCCCACCCCCGAGGAGGTCGAGATGATCGCCGACGCCAAGCGGGTGATCTTCGAGGGGATGCTCGACGCCGTCGGCCGCGGCGCCGAGGCCGGAGCCACCGGCGTGCTCGTCGACGAGGAGTACGGATCCGACATTCCGTTCCGCGCGCACGCGGACGGGCTCAAGCTGGCGATGCCGGTCGAGAAGTCGGGCCAGAACGAGTTCGACTTCGAGTACGGCGATGAGTTCGCCGCCCACATCGAGGAGTTCCCGGTCGATTTCTCCAAGGTCCTCGTCCGTTACAACCCCGACGACGACGCCGAGCTGAACAAGATCCAGCTCGAGCGGCTGAAGGTGCTCGCCGACTGGCTCCACGCCAACGACCGCAAGTTTCTGTTCGAGCTGCTCGTGCCCGCGACCGAGGGCCAGCTGGCCAGCGTCGATGGCGACACCGACCGCTACGACGCCGAGCTGCGGCCGGGCTTGATGCGCGGGGCGATCAAGGCGATCCAGGACGGCGGCGTCGAGGTCGATATCTGGAAGATCGAGGGCGTCGACGAGCGCGAGGACGCCAACATGCTCGCCGAGCTGACCCGGACGGGCGAGGGCCGCGAGGGCGTCGTCTGCGTACTGCTGGGCCGTGGCGCCTCGACCGAGAAGGTCGAGCACTGGCTCCGCATGGCGGCTCCGGTCGAGGGCTTCATCGGGTTCGCCATCGGCCGCTCGATCTGGTGGGACGCGCTCAAGGCATGGTTGGCTGAAGACATCTCCCGCGAGGCGGCGGCATCCCAGATCGCCGACAACTACCTGCATTTCGTCAGGGTTTACGACGGTCAGGTCGTTCATTAGGGGCCGGCCTTCGGCCGGCCTGTTGTGTGGCCCGGTCTGCTCCCCGGCTTGGTGGACATAACCTGGTAGGCTCGCGCCGCGATGGCGATGAAGATGCGGCAGAGCCTCGCGCAGCTAGAGCAGGAGTTCCGGCACGAGGCCGAACTCGACCGGAACCGCAGGGAGAACCTGCGCAAGCGCGCCGTCGTCCGCTCGCGCAAGCGCCATCATCAACGCGAGCAGACGCGCAGCTCGGTGCGCTTCTGGCTTCTCGCGCTGTCGCTCGTCGCCACCGCGCTGATCGTGACGGCGGCGATGTTCGAAACGCTTTACCGCGTGCTCGGCTAGCTAGGTGTCGCCGAGGCCCCGAAGCGCCGCGTCGACCTCCTCGCGGGCGCCCTTGCCGCTGCTGCGCTCCTGCTGGATCTCGAGATAGACCTCCTTGCGGAACACGGGAATGTCCCGCGGAGCCTGGATGCCGATCCGGACCTTCTCACCGATAATTGCCAGCACGGAGACCTCGATGTCATCCCCGATCATGATGCTCTGATTGGACTTCCGGGTCAGTACCAACATGGGATTGCCTCCCTGCTTGCCTGTTCGTAGAGAAGAACCATCCGCGGCCGCGCCGTCTTTCACAACCGCCCGGACCGCCCTCCGAGCCAGCATAGCGACAACGCTTGCCGCAGCACAAGCGTTTCTAGAACAGCGCGGACCTCCAGCCGTCGCCTGTAATAGTCTCCGCCATCCATGCCAAGACGATCACTCCGACCAGAGCTGAACCGGATCCGCGGATGGGTCCGCCAGGGACGCACGGATGCGTGGATCGCCCACCAGCTCGACGTCACCGTCCAGCAGATCCAGGCCTTCAAGCGCGAGCAGGGTCTCGAGGCCGACGTCGACACCGAGGGCACCGCCACCGATTTCGACGACGAGATCGATCTCCGCGCCGAGGATGACGCCCTGATCGCCGCCGAGCTCGACGCGGCCGAGAGCCAGCGCGCCGAGGAGGACGACGAGGAGGGCGACGACGAGGACGAGCGTCCCGCTCCACGCCGGCGCGCGCGCCGGAGCACCCGCGGTGGGCGCCGCAAGAAGCCGACCACGCTCGAGGCGACGTTCGATCACGGCGACGAGGGTTACGGCCTGTGGCTCGACCCAGCCGTCCAGGACGACCCCATCTACGCCGAATACTGGGCCGGCCACCGCCCCGTCGAGGTGGCGATCGAAGAGGACCAGATCGTGATCCGCCGCGCGGGCGGCGAAGAATCCGACGACTCGGACTAGGGACGACCTAGTCCGCCTTCGTTCGCCGCCCGCCGGCGTAATCGGCGGCCGCGCGCACGTAGCGGGCGAACGCCGCCCCGGCTACGGTCGTCATGTCCCAGGCGAACGGATCGTCCGGCGCGACCCGCGTCGCGATCTGAAAGGCCCAATCGGTCCCCTGCTCGAGGTACAGCGCCGCGAGCTCATCGGTGCTGAACAGACCTCCGAGGCGCCGGCGCAGCTCGAGCACGATCTCATCGCGCACCCGCTCGAGCGTGGGCCGCTCGGCCGGATCGGCCGCCTGGAGCCGTCGCTCTCCCTCCGCCCACAGAGCGATGACCTCCTCGGCGCGCGTCAAGTGGCGGAGCCTTCCCCGCCACCGCTCCCGCCCCCGCACGCGCCCCTGCCCCCGCACGCGCCCCTGCCCCCGCACGCGCCCCTGCCGCTGCCCCCGCACGCGCCTCTGCCCCCGCACGCGCCCCTGCCCCCGCCACCGCCCCCGCCCGCACCCCTGCCTCTGCCCCTGGCTGGCTGGCTGGCCAGCAAGCCGCTCAGTGCCCGTGTATCCCCATGATCACGTACGACCTCTCCCCCGCCTTCACCATCCCGAGCTGCCTGGCGTATTGAACGATCGTCGCCGGGTGGCTCAGCGACTTCTGCTCCCGCACGAGCTGCGCGTTGGCGTGCGTGAGACGCCGCACGATCGCCTGCTGCTGCTCCGTCTGTGACCGCGTCGACAGGTACGACAGCGCGTTCTGGATGTAGACGCCGGCGACGACGGCGAGCACGACGAGCAGTCCGATCCGCCCGACCCGATCCCAGCGGATCCGCAGCGCGCCCTCGACAACGCGTCGGGGACGTGGCGCCGGTCGCGGTTGACGAGGCCGGCGGTGCGTTGCCGATGCGGAGCGGGCAGGCGGCATCCCCTGAGCGCTTCGTTCGACGTGTGTGAGCTCCTTCCTGCTGCAACAAACGGTGCGCCATCACGAGCGGAACGCGGCCCGCCCGGGATATGTCGCGTCCGGACCGAGCGCCTCTTCGATCCGCAGCAGCTGGTTGTACTTCGCGACCCGATCGGTCCGCGACGGCGCGCCGGTCTTGATCTGGCCGCAGCCCGTCGCGACGGCAAGGTCGGCGATCGTGACGTCTTCGGTCTCACCCGAGCGGTGGGAGATGACGGCCGTGTAGCCGGCCTCACGCGCCATCCGAATCGCCGCGAGGGTCTCGGTCAGCGTGCCGATCTGGTTCACCTTGATCAGGATCGAGTTGGCCACGCCGCTGTCGATCCCCCGCTTGAGCCGGTCCGTGTTGGTGACGAACACGTCGTCGCCGACGAGCTGAAGGTGCTCGCCGAGCCGATCGGTGAGCGTCTTCCAGCCGGCCCAGTCTTCCTCGCCCATCCCGTCCTCGAGCGAGACGATCGGATAGCGGCCGACGAGGTCGGCGAAGTAGCCCGTGAGCTCATCCGCGGTGAGCGTCCGCCCCTCGTGTTCGAGGACATAGTTGCCGTCGCGGTAGAGCCCGGACACCGCCGGGTCCAGCGCGATCGCCACCTGATCGCCGGGGATGTAGCCGGCGGCGCGGATCCCCGCGACGAGCACCTCGAGCGCCTCCTCGTTTGAGTTCAGGTCGGGAGCGAACCCGCCCTCGTCCCCCACCGACGTCGACATCCCCTTGTCGTGGAGCGTCTTCTTCAGATGGTGGAAGACCTCCGAGCCCATTCTCATCGCGTCGTCGAAGTTGCGCGCGCCGACCGGGACGATCATGTACTCCTGGAAGTCCACCTTGTTGTCGGCGTGAGCGCCGCCGTTGAGGACGTTCATCATCGGGACCGGGAGCACGTGCGCCGTCTCCCCGCCCAGGTAGCGCCACAGCGGCTGGCGCTCCTCGGCGGCGGCCGCGTGGGCCGCCGCGAGCGAGACGGCGAGGATCGCGTTGGCGCCGAGCCGCGACTTGGTGGGCGTCGCGTCGAGGGCGATCAGCATCCGATCGAGCGCGGCCTGGCTCGAGGCGTCCTGGCCGTGTATCGCCGTCGCGATCTCCCCGTTGACGTTCTCGACGGCCTTGGTCACGCCCTTGCCGAGCCAGTCGGCGCCACCGTCCCGGAGCTCGGTCGCCTCGAACTCGCCCGTCGACGCACCGGAGGGAACGGCCGCCCGTCCCCACGCGCCGGAGCGCAGGCTCAGCTCGACCTCGACCGTCGGGTTTCCGCGGCTGTCGAGGATCTGCCGGGCGTGGACATGCTCGATCTGGCTCATTTCGACTCCGATTCTCCTTCGCTCAGCCGGGCGCGGGCGTAGTACGCCAATTGCTCATCGGGGCCGAGATCGTTCCAGTTCCGGCCTTCGGATGCGGCCAGCTCGTGACCGGCGTCCACTCGGGAGCGAAACCGCTCGGCCGAGGCGCGGAGCGCGAGCTCAGGATCTAGGTGCAGTTTCCGCGCCACATTGACGGCTGCGAAGAGCACGTCGCCGAGCTCCGCGAAGCGCTCGTCTGCGGTTCTTGCATTTTCGAGCTCGTCGAGCTCGTCGCGGACCGACTGCATCGGGCCTTCGACGCCGGGGAAGTCGAAGCCGCTGGTGGCGGCCCGGCGCTGCACCTTCCTCGCATACAGCGGGGAGGGGAGGTTCTCGGGGACCTCGCCGAACACGCCGGGCTCGCGTCCCGGCTCGTCCTGCTTGATCTTGTCCCAGTTCTTGAGGACCTCGCCGGCGGTCCGCGCCTCGACCTCGCCGAAGACATGGGGGTGGCGCCTGATCAGCTTCTCGGTGCAGTGCTCGGCCACCGTCGCCAGGTCGCCGGCGCCGCGCTCCTCGAGCAGCAGCGCCAGGAAGTGGACCTGGAAGAGCACGTCGCCGAGCTCGTCGAGCATCTTCGCGTCGTCGCGGCGCTGGGCCGCGTCCGCGAGCTCGTAGGCCTCCTCGACGGTGTGCGGGACGATCGATCGCTCGTCCTGCTCGCGGTCCCACGGGCACTCGCGCCGGAGCCGCCGGGTGATCGCGTCGAGACGCTCGAGTGCCTCGCGGATCTCCGGAGAGCCGGAGCTCACCGACGTTACGGCGTGGTGGTCGTCGGAGTCTGCGTCGCCGTCGACGGCGTGGCGGTGCTCGTGGTCTTCGGCGCCTTGTAGCCGGAGCAGTCGGCCATCGCGAAATCGCTCTGGCAGGTCGTCTGGTGGAGCCAGAGCTTCTTGGCCTGGGCGTCGACGGCGTTCTGAGCGGTCGTCTGCCCCTGGCCGCTGAGGATCTGCTTGATCAGCGGGGTCGCCTTGGTCAGCGTCTCCTGCGTCGCCTTCGTGATCTTCGTCACCTCGAAGACGTAGTAGCCGAACTGGCCGTGGATCGGCCCGATGATCTTGTTCGCCGGCGCCGCGAAGCTGGCGGTGTTGAGCGCCTGCTCCTCCTGGCCCTGCGTGACGCCGGTGAGTAGTCCGCCGGTCTTCTTGGTGGCCGCGTCGACCGAGTACTTCTTGACGACGGCATCCCAGCTCTGGCCGGCCTTCAGGGCCGCCTCCGCCGCCTTTGCCGCGGCGAGCGTGTTCGTCCGCACGATCCGGATGTTGCGCTTCTCGGGCGTGCCGAACTGCGACGTGTGGGTCGTGAAGTACTTCTGGATCTCCGCGCTGGTGACGGTCGTCTCGTGGCGGGCGAGGAGCTTCGAGTAGATCTGGTTGACCCGGACCCGGAAGAGGATGTCCTGGAGTGTCTGGCCCGAGGAGCTCAGGAACGCCTGGAAGGCTGTCGCGGTCGGGAACTGCTGCTTCTTGGCCGCCTGGAACGCCTGCTGGATCTGGGCGTTGGTGACGTTGATGTTGAGCTTGTGGGCGAGCCCCTGATACCAAGAGGCGCGGATTAGGAAGTCCATGACCTGGCTCGAGAGCGAGGTGAAGAGCTGCTTGCAGTCGCTCTGGATCGTCTTGTCGCTCTGCTTGGCCAAGGTCGGGATCTGCGACCGGACCTGCGCGACGCAGTTCTTGAACTGCGGCGGGTCGTTGGGGACGATCACGGGAGAGCCGGGGCTCTGCGACGAGTTGCCCTTGGCCGCCACGAACATCCAGTGGTCAAACGCGGCGGTCGAGATCGGGTTCCCCGCCACGGTGGCGACGGAATTGCTGGGCGTGCTGCTGCCGCAAGCGGAGAGGCCGATGACGGCCACAAAAAAGGCGCCAAGCGCCATGGTGAAACGCAACCTCTTCATCGGCCACGAGGATAGCGAGCGAAACGCCACAGAGTTTTGACTCTTACGGAACCCATCGGTTACACCTTTCCTGGGACGCTGGGTCGATGTCGGAGATTCCCGGGGAATGGGACGATAATTGCCCAAAACATTGGGATCCTCCGAGTGTGGCGGGGGTGGTCGCCCTGGCCGACCGGCAGCATGGCGTCGTGGGGGTGTGGCAGCTGCTGGCGATGGGCGTCTCAAGACACTGGGTCAAGTACCGGGTCGCCGCCGGACTGCTCTTCCGCATCCACCACGGGGTGTACGCGGTCGGCCGCCGGACCCTGACGAGGCAGGGCCATTGGATGGCGGCAGTGCTCTCGTGCGGCTCAGACACCGTCCTCAGCCACCGCACCGCCGCGGCGCTCCATGGGCTCCGGGACACCAATCAGCGGAAGGTCGACGTGACCGTGCCCGGGGACTGGCGCGCGGATCGCGCCACGATCCGCATCCACTCCAGCACCCTCGACCCCGACGACATCGCCACCGTCGACGGCATCCCGGTCACCTCGGTGGCGCGGACGATCCTCGACCTCGCCGGCGTGCTCGACGAAGACCAGCTACTCCAGGTGATCGAGGAGGGCGACCGCCTCGGGACGTTCGACCTGCGCGCGATGGAGCGGGCGATGGCCAGGCGACCCAAGTCGAGAGGAATAGCCCAGCTCCGCCACATCCTCGCCGACTACCGCGACGCTCCCGACCTCCGCTCCAAGCTCGAACGCGACTTCTTCGCCCTCATCAAGCGCGCCCAGCTCCCGCCACCGCAGCTGAACACGATGGTCGCCGGCTTCCTCGTCGACGTCTGCTGGCCCCAGTGGCGCCTCGTCGTCGAGCTCGACGGGCGCGGTTTCCACGCCCGCCGGCGCGCCTTCGAAACCGACCGGATCAAGGACGCGAGGTTCCAGCGCCACCGCTACCGGATCCTCCGCATCACCTATAAGCGAGTCCACGAACAGCCGGACGCAGTGCTCGCGGACATCCTGGCGCTCGCCCGGCTCGCGGCATGAGCCGCACAACGCCTAAGCCGCCCGCGTCACCGCCAGGAGCACATCCGCCGCCCGCACCACCGCCGGGAACTGCTTCACCGGATCGTCGGGCACACGCAGCGACAGCTGCGACTTGCCCGACTCGTAGAGCGCCTCGGGGATCTCGGCCCGGATCTGCTTCGCGCGGACCGAGTCGAGCTCGATCGGCGTGACCGCCAGGCGCCCGCCACGGAACGTCACCGCCCTGGCGCCCGCCTGCCCGAGCTTGATCCGCGCCTGCTGGAGCGCGATCAAATTTCGCAACGGCTCGGGCAGATCGCCGAAGCGGTCCTCGAGCTCCTCGCGCAGGGAAACCAGGTCCGCCACCTCCCGCGACGCCGCGATCCGCCTGTGCACGTCGACCTTCGCCTGCTCGTACGGGATGTAGTCCGCCGGCACGTAGGCGTCGACGTTGACGTCGAGCCGCACGGGCTCCCAATCGTCTGCGGGACCGGCACCGTCCTCCATAGCCGCCACCGCCTCGTCGAGCATCTGCATGTACAGCTCGAATCCCAGGGCCGCCACGTGGCCCGACTGCTCGTCGCCCAGCAGGTTGCCGGCGCCGCGGATCTCGAGGTCGCGCATGGCGATCTTGAAGCCTGCGCCGAGCTCGGTGTAGTCGGACAGGGCCGACAGGCGCTGCGCCGCCTCGGGCGTCAACGCCGCCGCGCTTGGATACAGCAGGTACGCGTAGGCGCGCTCGCGAGAGCGGCCGACCCGGCCCCGGATCTGGTAGAGCTGCGCGAGCCCGAAGACGTCCGCCCGCTCGACGATCAGCGTGTTGGCCTGCGGGATATCGATCCCGGATTCGATGATCGAGGTGCAGACGAGCACATCGGCGTCGCCGCGCAGGAACGACAGCATCCTCGTCTCGAGCATCCGTTCGTCCATCTGCCCGTGCGCCACCTCGAAGCGCATCCCCGGACACAGCCCCCGGAGCCGCACGGCGGTCTCGTCGATCGTCTCCACTCGGTTGTGCAGGAAGAACGCCTGCCCGCCTCGGGCCTTCTCGCGCTCGAGCGCCCGGCGAACGAGCTCCTCGTCGTACTCGCCGACGTAGGTCTTCACCGGCCGGCGCCCCTCGGGCGGGGTCTCGATCACGCTGATGTCGCGCACGCCGGCGAGCGACATCTGCAAGGTGCGCGGGATCGGCGTGGCGCTCATCGAGATCACGTCGACCTTCAGCTTCAGCTGGCGCAGGAGCTCCTTCTGCTTGACGCCGAACCGCTGCTCCTCGTCGACAATCAGCAGGCCCAGGTCGCGCGCCCTCACGTCCCGCGAGAGCAGCCGGTGCGTCCCGATCAGGATGTCGACCTCGCCGCGCGAGAACCGCGCCACCGCCTCGCGCTGCTCGGCCGCGGGGCGGAACCGCGAGACGTGCTCGATCGTGACGGGGTAATCCTTTAGCCGCTCCGTGAAAGTCCCGTAGTGCTGCTGGGCGAGGATCGTCGTCGGGACCAGCAGCATCACCTGCTTGCCGTCCTGGACCGACTTGAACGCGGCGCGCAGCGCGACCTCGGTCTTGCCGTAGCCGACGTCGCCACAGATCAGGCGGTCCATCGGCCGTGGCGCCTCCATGTCGGCCTTGACGAAGTCGATCGCGTCGCGCTGGTCCGGGGTCTCCACGTACGGGAAGGCGTCCTCGAAGTCGCGCTGCCAGTCCGTGTCGAGGGGGAATGCGTGTCCCTCGCGGCGCTTGCGCTCGGCGTACAGGTTCAGAAGCTCCCCCGCGAGTTCCTGTGCGGCGCGCCGCGCCCGGGACTTGATCGTGTCCCAGCGTGTCCCGCCCAGCTTCGACAGCGGCGGGTGGGCGCCACCGGCGCCGACGTAGCGGCTGATCTTCGCCAGCTGGTCGACGGGCACGAACACCCGGTCAGAGCCGGCGTATTCGAGATACAGGTAGTCGCGGGTGACGTTCGCCACGGTCTTGGTGTCAAACCCGGCGAACCGGGCGATCCCGTGGTCCTCGTGGACGACGATGTCGCCGGTGCGGAGGTCCGCGAAGCTGCGAAGCACGCCCCGCCGGCGCGCCCGCTCGGGCCGCTCGGCGGCGCGGCGCCGGTGGAAGAGCCGGTGGTCGGGGATCACTGCGAGGTGGAACTGCGGCGCAATGAAGCCGACCTGGAGGCGGGCATGAGCAAACGTGAGCGCGCCGGCGCCGTTGACGGCCTCGGCGCCGGGATCGAGCCAGCGCACCTTCAGGCGGCCCAGGTTGTACGCGGCGCGCTCGCCCTCGCCGCGGCGCGCGAACGCGACCACCGTCCGGTAGCCCGACCGCGCCAGCTTCTCGAGCTCCGGCTCGGCCTCCTTCAGCCCCCGGGCGGCGATATCGGCGCTCTGGGCACGGAACGCGAACGGCTGGTCCTGGTCGATGCTCGAGAGCCGGATCCTTGCCCGCTCCTCGAGCGAGGCGCCGATCTCGTCCGGCCCCACGTACAGGTGATGGGCGTCCTCGTCGTGAAAGGCGGCGGTGACGTCCTGCCAGTGGTCCGTGAGTGCCGGCGCCACCTCCTCCTCGCCGGCGATCAGCACGGCCGCGTCCGCCGGCGCCAACGACAGGAACGAGTGGAACTGGTCAACGGGCAGGAGCTCGGCGATGTCGGGCCGGTCGGCCTCATCCTCGAGCGCGGCGATCTCAGCCAGCTCGCGGTGCTCCTCCGCCAGCTCAGCGGCGGGGGCCACCTCGACCACGTCGGCATCGCCGAGGGAGCGCTGCGTGAACGTCGAGAACCAACGCAGCGACTCGATCTCATCGCCGAACAGATCGACCCGCACTGCCCGGTCCTCCGTCGCCGGGAACACATCGAGCAGGCCGCCGCGGATGGCGAACTGGCCGCGGTCCTCGACCTGCTCGACCCGCTCGTATCCGGCGGCGACGAGATCGAGCGCCGTCTCGTCGAGGTCGAGCAACTCGCCCATCCGCAGCGTGAAGCCGCGGGGGCGCAGCGCGGGATCGGGGACCTTTTCCGACAGCGCCACCGCGCTCACGACCACGACCGGCGCCGCCTCGCCCGCCTCCAGCAGCGCGTCGAGCGCGGCGATTCGCAGCCCGACCAGATGCGGCGGGGGGGCCAGATGCGATTCGTAGGTGACGCCGCGGCTCGGGTAGTAGCGGACCGTCCGCGGCTCGAGCCATGTCCTGAGCGCGCCGGCCAGGTCACGCGCCGCCCGGTCATCGCCGGCGACCACGATCGACGGGCGCTCCGGCGCGCTGTCGATCAGCGCCGCGATCAGGTACGGGCGCAGTGACTGGGAGACGAACGCGCGGCCGCCGTCACGCTGGAGCGTCGCGGTCTGCGGATCGTCCTCGGCATACGCGAGCAGTGAGTGGAGCATCTACCACTGAGTCTAGGTAGCCGCGTCCTCGCCGAGCACGACCCGTTCGGCGGCGTCGGCGGCCCGATCGATCAGATCCCGTACTTCCTCGCGCGGCTCGCGAAAGCGCCCCAACACGTACGCCGCGACGCGGTCCGGATCGGTGGTCGCGGGGCGCCCGACCCCCACCCTGACGCGGGCGAAATCGGCCGACCCGAGGGACGCCTTCAGCGACTTCAGTCCGTTGTGACCGGCGAGCCCGCCTCCGGTGCGGACGCGAACCTCTCCGAACGGCAGATCGATCTCGTCGTGAAGCACGAGCACGTGGTCCAGCGGCACCTTGAACGCGCCCCGGGCGGGACCGACCGACTTCCCGGCGTCGTTCATGTACGTCTGCGGGAGCAGGATCGCGACCCTGGAGCCGCCGGGACCGGTGCGACCCTCGGTCAGCTGCCCGCGGTACTTCGACTTGGGCTTCGGCAGCTCCCACCGCCGCGCGAGCTCGTTGGCGATCTCGAAGCCGACGTTGTGGCGCGTGCCCGCGTGCTCAGAGCCGGGGTTGCCGAGCCCGACGATCAGCCAGTCGACCGGGGCGCCGCCGCGACCGGGCAAACGCATAGGGGGCTACTCGCCGCCGGAGTCGCCCTCGCCGGAGCCCTCGCCACCCTCGCCCTCGGCCGCCGCCCGGCCCTCCGGTGGGGCCTCGCCCTCGGCGACCAGCTCGGTTTCCTCCTCGATCTCGGCCTCCTCCTCGAGCTGGAGGCGCGGCGGCGTGAGCGTCGCGATCACCGTCTCGGGATCGTCCACGAGCTTGACGCCCGCCGGCGCCGTGATCGCCTCTAGCGCCACGGTGTCGCCGATCACCATCTCGGACGCGTCGTAATGCAGGGAGTCGGGGATGTCCGTCGGCAGCGCCTCGATCGTCAGCTCGCGGGTGATCTGCTCGAGCACCCCGCCTTCCTTGACGCCGGGCGAGTTCTCGCTGCCGACGAGCTCCAGCACGACGGTCGCCTCAATCTTCTGGTCGAGCCGGACCCGGAGCAGGTCCAGGTGGACGGTCGCCCCGGTGACCGGATGGCGGGCCAGCTCCTTTATGACGACGGGCGTCGAGCCGGCATCGCCGACGCTCAGATCGAGCACCGCGCCGGCGTGCGAGAGCACCTGGCGCAGTACGCGAGCGTCGACCTGGAACGCGACCGGATCCTCACCGCCGCCGTACAGGACGCCCAGCACCTTGCCTTCCCGGCGCAACCGCCGAGCGGCCCGCGAACCGGAGGGCTCGCGCTCCTGCACCGACAGCGATGTGGTGGTGGAAGTAGCCATGAGCGGCGTTCGATGGTAGCGATACCGCGGTTTCGGGGTTGCCTGGCGCGGTACATTTGTTACATGCCGGGCGATGCCCAGGTGATGCTGATGATCGCCGGAGTCCACCTCCTCGCCCTCGCCTGCGTCACGCTGCTGATGATTCCCGCGTTGCGTGACAACAACAGCTGGAGCGGTCCGCGGCAGTCGGATTCGGATTCAGATGAGGGCTGGGGCCGCGGTCCACGGAAGCCGCCGAGCAAGCCCGAGCCGCCGCGCGGCGGCATACCGCTGCCCGACGCACAGCCCGCGAGCGTGCGGCTGCGCGATCATCGCCGCCTCGCCGACCTGGAGCCACGGCGCGAGCGGCGGCCCGTACGCGAGCCCAGGCGCGCCCCGGTTCGTACCCACAAATAGCCCTAGCCGGGACAGGTCGCGTCGCCGGCGAGCTTCTGAGTGATCGAGAGCAGCTCGACCCGCAGCCCGCTGAGCACGTTGCCGGCGCGGCGGACGCGCACGCACTGGACGATCGGCAGCGACCCGCCGACGTTCCACGCCACCCGCGCGGTGCCGAGCGTGCTCGTCAGGGAGAAGCCCGCCGAGGGATTGAGCTCAAGGATCGAGACCGATCCTCGGTGCTTGAGTTCAGCAGCGTTCGCCTCCGCCCGGGCGCGGCAGGCCGCGTCTTGCTGGCAGCCGTCAATCCGGCCCACGACGCCACTCGCGTTGCCACGCGCCTCGGTCTGAACGAGCGCCAGAATCGCCGAGCGCTCCGCCCCATCGACGCTGAACACGCGCGCCAGGACCGCGCTGATCGCGAGGAAGATCAGCACGCCAACGCCGATGCCGACGATGATGTAGAGCCGCCGCACGGCAGCAAGGTAACCAGAGCTAAGGGTCGCTGAGCTCCAGGAACCGTTCGATCGATGCTTCCTGGTGGTCGAGCTTCTCCGCCAGCGCCCGCGCGTGGTCCGCGGCCACCTGAAGGAAGTCCGTGACGCACCGCTCCGGGTCGTCCGCGAGCGGATAGACGCGGCTGAAGTCCTGCTGCGCGCAGGCGATCCCCAGCGGCGGGCGGCCCTCGGCGAGCGTCCGCGCGCTGCAGACAGGCGTGACGACGACCTGCGAGTCGCGCGCGACGAGCGCCGTCGGCAGCAGGCGCGGGGCCGGCAGCCGGACCGCGAGCTCGACCGAGTGATCCACGCCGATGAAGCTCCCGATCAGATCGCCCAGCGGTTCACGCCAGACGTCGAGGACGACGTCGGCGCCGACGAGCGCGTCGCGCAGCGAGGAGGCCTGCTCGAGATACAGCCGCTCCGCGTCCTCGCGGTCCTCGGCGTCGCCGAGGTCGAGGTCGCACGGGACGCGCAGCAGCTCGTTCGCGGCGACCTTGCTCCCGGCGCCTCGGCTCCCGCACGCCACGTATGTCTGAAGCGTGCCGAGGTCACGTCGCGCGTGAAAGATCACGGTCACGGCCTCGCTGAGCGGCAGCCCATCGACACGCAACGAAACGGCGACCGACGACGAGTCGTCGAGCAACGCGCGACGAAGGAGCTCCTCGGCGTCGCGATCGGGCTGGCTTGAATCGTCTTGCAGCATGTTTCTCTGTCTCAGATCGGGCTGTTGCCCTTAACTATTTACCCTCAACCGGTCGCGTTGGCCACCTCCAACCGGGGGGTTTCGAGCGAGGAATGCTGTACGGATGGCCGGGCGAGCGAGGGGGTAGGCTCCATCTCGATGAAACTCCTCTACAAGCCGTTCGCGATCATCGGCGCCTTTATCAGCGCCCGGATCGGCCGGAACGTGTTCGCCGGCCTGTGGTCGAGGATCGACGATAACGATCCGCCGGCCCCGACGGCTCCCGAGGCGACGCTGCCAAAAGTGCTGGGTGCCGCCGCGCTCAGAGCCGCGACGATGGCCGTTGTGAGCGCCGCCGTCGAGCGCGGCAGCGCGCGGACGTTCCACTACCTGACGGGGTACTGGCCGGGCGAGACGAAGGACAAGAAGGACAAGAAGGACAAGAAGGACAAGAAGGACAAGGAGGACTAGTCCACCCAAGGTTCGGCTACCCACGGGGCGAGCCGTTCGCGCGCCCAATCCGGGATGTCCTTTTTGGTCAGGGTCGGGAGATCGACGAGCACGTGCCTGATCGTGCATTCGACCAGCAGCTCCTCGCCGCGAAGGATCCGGTGGCGGCTGACGATGCTGGTGGTGCCCAGGTGGGTGACGGCGACCTCGAGGGTCAGCTCGTCGTCGAATCGCGCCGAGGCGTGAAAGCGCAGCTGGGCCTCGGCGACGACGACGTCCACGCCTCGCTCGAGCATCTCCTGGTAGCCCCCGAATGCGCTCCGCCACAGCTCGGTGATCGCGACGTCGACGTACGCGAGGTAGTGAGCGTTGAACACGACGCCCTGGAGATCGCACTCCGCGTAGCGAACGCGCATCGTGTGGGTGAACGGCTCGCCCACGCTCAGCTCCCCCCGCCACGGAGCACGAATCCGCGCTCCTGAAGCTCCGCCACCGCGTCCTCGAAGCCCGCGAAATCGCGGGCCAGCAGCGCGTCTATCGGTCTCCCGGCCGGGCCCCGCGCCCGCACCCAGCGCCGCAGGACGGCTCCGCCCGCCTGTTCCTCGGGCTCGCGCAGCAGCTCGACGAGGATCGGAAGCTCGGCCCGATGCTCGAGCTGGCCCGAGAGCAGCGTCAGGGGATCGACGTCGAGCACCCGGCAGAGCTCGTCCTCGCTCAGGCCGAGCAGCTCCATCAGGCGCGCGGCCTGCTCGCTACGCGCAGGCACTTCTCTGATCGCTCATATGGCCGCGACCCTCGACATCGGGGGACAGCCTAGTGCCCTTCCAAACGAAGCTGTTCGTGCTCGACGACTATCCCACCTGCGTTCGCCGTGTTCTGCTGACCTTGGCGCTCAGCTCGCGTAGTCCCAGACGAAGCTGAGCCGGCGGCTGCCTCGCCTGCAGAACTCGGCCGCCGGCAGGCTGGCCGGGGACGGGTCTACCCGCGGCAAGATCGCCCGCGAGCGGCAGGCGTATCCGCGGGTCCAGAACATCGGCCCGCCGGGGGTGTCCAGGACGTGTCCACGTTCGATCACGCGCCCGGCACGGGCACAGGTCATGTGCAGGACTTCCACCGGCGAGATCTCGAACCCCGACATCGTGACGTGTAGGGAGCACCTCGTCCAGAACGCCCCGGCCTCACCCGACACCGGCTTGCTCCCGTGTCCCGCCGGCTTGCTCCCGACCGCGGTCGCCGCACCGGAGCCGAGCCAGAGCCCGGCCGCCAACAGCAGCCCCACCACCGAGACCGTGAGCAGTCTCTTCAATCTGTTGATCCCCAAGGTCGCCCCCTTTTCGACGTCTTACAACGACACTACGCACGAATTCGCCAACCGTCACCGCACACGCTCAGACTGACGTTTCTGCGGCCGAGTGCGAGCGAAGATCGAGATAGCCGCAACGCGATCACCGACCAGATCGCTCGACGACCCCGAACGGCCAGGTTCCCGGCGGGAAGCCGTAAACGCTCGACAAGGCGCACGCGCCCGGGGTGGTGGCCGTCTGGGCCTAGAAGAGCTGGTTCTCGCCGCCGAACACGTCGCTCACCGACCCGTCGGTGAAGATCTGCCGGATCGAGTTCGTGAGCAGATCGGCGCAGGAGAGCACCCGGACGTTGTCCGGCGCGCCGGGTGGGAGCGGGATCGTGTCCGTGACGACCACCTGCTCGAAGTTCGCCGCTGCCAGGTTCTCCCAGGCGTTCCCGGAGAAGTTCCCGTGCGTGGCCGCCGCGTAGACGCCGCGCGCGCCCGCCTCGAGCACGGCGAGAGCGGCCGCCTTGAGCGTGCCGGCGGTGCCGATGATGTCGTCGACGATCACCGCCGTCTGGCCGGCGACGTCACCGATCACGTACCCGATTTCGGCCACCTGTTGGGCGGGGCGCTCCTTGTTGAGGATCGCGAGGTCGGCTCCGATCTCGTTGGCAAACCGCTTGTTCAACTTCACCCGGCCGGCGTCCGGTGCGACCACGACCAGGTCCTCCAGCGCCAGGTCCGCGAAGTACTGGGTCAGCATGAACAGCGCCGTCATGTGGTCGCACGGCTTCTTGAAGAACCCCTGGATTTGACCCTGGTGGAGATCCATCGTCAGGATCCGGTCGATGCCTGCGGTCTCGAGCATCTGGGCCACGAGCCGCGCGGTGATCGGCTCCCTGGGGGCGGACTTCTTGTCCTGGCGCGAGTAGCCGTACCAAGGGGTCACGGCGATCACGCGGTGCGCCGACCCACCGACGGCCGCGTCGATCAAGGTGAGCAGCTCCATCAGCGCATCGTTGGCGCCGAGGTTCTCGTCCGGGTTTGCGCACGTCGGCTGCACGATGAACACGTCCGCGCCACGGACGGACTCTTCGTAGCGGCAGTAGACCTCGCCGTTGGCGAACGTCTTCAGGGTCACGCCACCTAGCTCGACCCCCAGCTTCGACGCGATCCTGGCGGCGAGCGCCGGGTTCGCCCGCCCGGAAAACAGCATCAGCCGCTTGTTGTAGTCGAGCGGCAGGTCCGAAGGCGTGACGCGCGTCTGCAGGATCGACATTGTGGCGGCGAGTGTACGCCCGGGGGCTGACGTGATCAGGTCGCGGAGGGATCCCGCTCCGCACTGTGCGGAACCTTCGAGTCGGGGCTCCGCGCGGGTTCCTTCTGACCGGCCTCTTCGCGCTCCTTGCGGCGCTGCGCGTACCCCTCGACGTTGCGCTGCTGTGAGCGTGCGACCCCCGGAGAGCCGGCGAGGGCGCCCGGCGGGACGTCGGTCCCGATCACCGACCCGGCCGCCGTGTAGGCCTCGTCGCCGACGCTCACAGGCGCCATGAACGTCGTGTCCACACTGACCTTCACGCGCGAGCCGATTCTGGTCCGGTGTTTGCGGTAGCCGTCGTAGTTGGCGGTGATCGTGCCGGCGCCGATGTTCGTGCCTTCCCCGATGTCGGCGTCGCCGATGTAGGACAGATGCGGGACCTTGGTGCCGCGTCCGATGTCGGAGTTCTTGATCTCGACGAACGTCCCGGCCTTCGATCCCTCGCGCAGAGTGGCGCCGGGGCGCAGATAGGCGAACGGCCCGACGCTGACCCGATCGCCGATGTCCGCCTCCTTCGCGTAGCAGTGAAGGAGCGTGGCGCCGTTGCCCACGCGCGAGTCGATCACGGTCGCGTGGGGCCCGACCGTGCTGGCCTCGCCGATCACGGTGCTCCCGTGCAGGCTCGTGAACGGGGCGATGACGGTATCCGCTCCGATCTGCACGTCGGCGTCGATCACGGTCGCCGCCGGATCGACGATCGTGACGCCGGCGAGCATGTGGTGCTCGTTGATCCGCCGCTGGGCGATCGCCGTCGCGTGCGCCAGCGCGACGCGATCGTTGATCCCGACCATGACGCCGCGATCGGTGGACTCGTGAGCGAGCACGGTCCGCTCGTGCGCGCGCAGTATCGGCAGCACATCCGGCAGGTAGCGCTCGCCCTGGGCATTCGAGCTTCGGACCTCCTTCAGCGCCGCCAGCAGCGGGCCCCCATCGAAAGCGAAGACGCCGGTGTTGATCTCGCGAATGTGGAGATCGAGCGCGGTGGCGTCACCCGGGACCTTGGTCTCGACGACGCGCTCGACGGTCCCGTCCGGAGTGCGCACGACGCGGCCGTAGCCCGTCGGGTCGTCGAGGACCGCGGTCAGCATCGTCGCGGCGGCGCCGCCCTGTTCGTGCGCCTCGGCGAGACCGCTGATCGTGGATGCGCTGATCAGGGGGTGGTCCCCGTTCAGGACGATCACCGTGGCGTCAGGGTCGATGAAGGCCGCGGCCGCCTCGACCGCGTCGGCGGTGCCGCGCGGCTCGGCCTGGATCGCCAGCTCGGCCGTGCCGTTCAGCGTCTGCTCGAGCACTCGCTCCGGCCCGTCCACGACCACCACCCGCGCGGCGCCGGCGTGCGTCGCTGCGGCCACCGACCAAGCGACCATCGGCCGCCCGCACAGGGGGTGGAGCAGCTTTGGCGTCGCTGAGCGCATCCGCGTGCCTTGCCCCGCGGCAAGGATTACGACAACCGGTGCCGTCACGAAGACTGGATCGTAGGGGATCTGACGCGGCCGTTCGCAGCGCGACGGCCATGCGGCCGGTCCGCTCCGGCTCCGGCCAGAGTCCCCGAAAGCAGCGTCACCGCGTCGGCGGCCGGAATCACCGACCCGATTCGCAGCGCGCTCTCCCCCGCATACAAGGGGGCAGTGTCGATCATCCGGTCCGGCATTCCCCTCAACGGCGCGGCCGGCCCGAACAGGGGGAAGCCCACGCGTTGCGTCGATGTAATGCCCGCCGTGAGCGACATCGGCAGCCTCGCCAGGGGCCTGCTCGCCGACTGCAGTAGCCGCACGGCCCGCGGCCCGAGCGGGTCGCGGCGGCACCATCGGTCAGTCGCCGCGTTCGGGACGACGCGGTGCCGCATCGGCCAGCCGAGCCCGAAGAGCTGGGTCTCGAACGTCCGGCTCGCGCCGAGCACCCGCTGCTTGTAGGCCGGATGTGCCGAGCACTCGTCGGTCAGGAGGAACCGGGTGCCGGCGACGACCGCGGTCGCGCCGGCGTTCAGGGCGACTCGCACGTCCTCCCTGTCCGCGATACCGCCCGCGAGCAGCACGGGAGCTCGGCCGGCAACGTCCAGTACGGGGGGTAGCGCGTCGAGCGCCGGCCGCACCCCGACGAGGTGGCCGCCCGCTTCGATGCCCTGAACGACGACTCCGCTCGCCCCTTCGCAGAGCGCCCGTCGAGCCTCCTCGGCCGTCCCCACGGTCTGCAGGACGAGAGCGCCATCCGCCGCGAGCTGCTGAAGCAGCTCCTGGTCGAAGCCCGCGTGCAGGAAAACCGCCTCGACCCGAGCCTTGCGGCACGCCTCGACGTGCGCCCGAGTACTGAACGGGACGAGGAGGTTTGCGGCGACCGCTCGTCCGTTCGCCCTCTCGCGCGCCTGGACGAGCTCGGTCTGAAGGCGCGACGGCGGCATGATTCCCACCGTCCCGAGACCGCCGGCAGCGGACACGGCGCCGGCGAGACGCGCCGTGGCGATTCCTCCCCCCATCCCAGCTTGAACGATCGGATGCTCGAGACCCAGCTCCTCGAGAAGCAGCACAGGGCGACTCTATGGGAAACCGCCTCGATGCTGCGAAATGCTCTCCATGGAACGGGCGGGCCGGCGACCGCTCGGCGCGAGACGGTCGCCGGCACGTCGTGTCGGTCAGAGTCGCTCGATCGCGGCTGATTCGTCCGTATACGACCTATTTTTCACCACTCCGGAACCTGGATCGTTGAAGTCTTCCCAAATCCCGGGAGTTCACGCGCGCGTTCGGGGTCTGGACAGGCGGCCCGCCGCCAGGCTCCCCCACAGATGCTGCGCCGCGTACGAGCGGTAGGGCCGCCACCTCTCCGCGACCGCCGCCGCCGCGGCCGGACGGCCATCCTGGCCGAGTGACTCGAGCGCCTTCTTGATCCCGAGGTCGGTGGGCAGGAACGCGTCGGGATCGCCCAGCCCCCGCATCGCCACGTACTCGACCGTCCACGGGCCGATCCCGGGCAGCGCGAGGAGCCGGCGGCGCGCCTCGGAGCGGTCGGCGCCCGGATCGAGCACGAGGCTCCGGGTCGCGAGCCCCTCGCACATCCCCACAAGCGCACCTCCACGAGAACGCGGCATCGGCAGCGTGGTCGGGTCCGTCGCGGCGATCGCCTCGGCCGACGGAAACAGATGAGTCACGGAGCCGAGCGGATGCTCGAGCGGCTCCCCGTGCTCGAGCACCAGTCGCCCCGCGACGGTCGCGGCCCCCGATAAGGACACCTGCTGGCCGAGCACGGCCCTGACCGCGAGCTCGTGGGGATCGACGGTGCCGGGCACGCGCCGGCCGGGGACGGCGCGGACGAGCGAGCCGATCAGCGGGTCGGGGCCGAGCGCCTCGAGGATCCACGCCGGATCTGAGTCGAGGTGCAGCAGCGCCCGGCAGCGCTGCACCGCCACGTCCAGGTCGCGCCCGTCCTCGAGCCAGAAGCGCGCCGCGACGTGCCCGCCGGCCGGCTCGAGCTCGACGACCCCGGCGCCGCGCGGGAGCCGCAGGCTGCGGCGGTAGACCCCGCCGACCACCTCCTCGATGTGCGGGACCGCGCGAGGCGCGAGGAACTCGAACAGCCCGACGGCGTCAAACGGGGGACGAAAGCCGAGCCGTACGGAGACCACGACAACACGATGGCAGCCCCGGCCCTCGCTGGTAGATTCGATCTCCTAGACCTGGGGGGTCGTCCAACCGGCCAGGACACCGGGTTTTGGTCCCGGGAATCGGGGTTCGAGTCCTCGCCCCCCAGCTTCAGTGCTTCGGTTTTGGGGCTCTGCCTCGCGGGCGAAAGCAGCCGGATGACTCGCGTGCGGCCCGATTGGCGAGGCTGGATGCCGAGCGGGCCGCAGGCGCGAGGCGCTGTGTATCGCCGACGACGCGCCTAGCTGTTGGGGACGATCCGGAACGTGTTCTTGGCCAGGGCCGGGACGGCGAACGCCTTGAACGCCCCGAACGCGTTGGAGTTGAAGTCGACGTCAAACTTCGCCTCGCCGGCGTCGACCGTGCCGCACTTGTCGACGAAGATGGCGCCGTTGACCGCGGCCCCGCCGTGCACGGTGATCACCGAGTTCATCTGGGTCGTTGTGCACGGGCCGCTCGAGGGCGTGGTGCCCTGCCCGTCGGCCATGTAGATGATCCCGTCGTAGGTGACGTTTCCGTTGAAGGTCAGCGTTCCGTCGCCGAAGATCAACGCACCCGGCGAGCTCGTCGAGTTGTATGTTCCCGTCGTGTAGGTGCAGCTACCCGCGTTCTCTACGTAGACGATGTTCGTCGTGTTGATCTGCGCCGACGTCGGGCACACCCCGTTGTAGTAGCTGCCCTCGCCCTGGGCCGTCGTCTTCATTTCCAAGAGCTGGCTGGCGCTCAGCGTCTGGTAGGACCCGCTGGGGTCCGCGTAGCCGGCCTGGTAGGCGCTGGAGGGACTGAGCTGGCCCTTGTTCGCGTCCCAGCCCAGGCACGGATCGCCGTTGGACGGGGTATTGGAATCCGCGCAGCGGACGTCAACGGGACCGGTCAGGCCCGAGGTCGGGTCCGTCGCCTCGATGATGATCTTGTTGCCGTTGTTCTCCGTGCTCACACCGCCCGCCACAATCGTGGACTGGGGCAACGAGACGGTCTGGGTCGTCCGCACGACCTGCGTGACGACGATCGTCTTCTGACCCCTGACGGTGGCCTGGGCTCGGACCCAGAGCCTGTTGTCGCCGTTGGCGTCGTAGGTGACCAGCGGCGTGGCGTTGGCCAGTGAGTCGGAGTAGTAATTCGCCCCGTTCGAGCCGTTGTCGTCGAGCACCAGGACGCTCCAGTTGACGTTCGAGTAGTTCGGCCCCGAGTACGTGGAGCTGAGGCTCGAGGTCAGGTCGGTTCCCGGACATCCGGTGACGGGAGTCGAGCTCTGATTGCAAGTCGCCGGGTAGGCCGCGGCGGAGGTGCCGGGCCACGAGTTCTGGAGCTGCAGGGACTCGGCATCGATCACGCTCTCGGCGACGTTGAACGATGACTCGCCGGCGGACTCGTAACCGCTCTGGTGCGTCTGCGCCGTGACCGTCTGAAGCAACGCCAGCCCGAGGAGCAGGCAGATGAACATGATGAGCAGCGCGGTCGCGAGTGCAAAGCCCTGCTCGTCTCTGGCTCGATTGAAAATGGTATTCATGTCACCGTCACCGTTTGACTCGTAGTGTCTGTAAGTCCTGTCGAATCCGTTACCGTCAGCTGCACGGTGTACGTCCCCGCTCCCGGCACCCAGTCGACTAGTCCGTTCGACGTCCCGGTGAGCGTCGACGACGACGGGCACACCCCGGATGTGCACGACCAGCTGTATGAGAGCGAAGCGCCGTCCGGGCTGTAGGACGGACCCGCGTTGAGGAGCACCCCACCGCTGCCCGTGGGGGTGTCGGTGAATTGCGAGACCGG
Source organism: uncultured Solirubrobacterales bacterium (assembly GCA_963810015.1). GTDB lineage: Bacteria > Actinomycetota > Thermoleophilia > Solirubrobacterales > Solirubrobacteraceae > Palsa-465. Next base: position 284,193 of record CAWEMC010000009.1, on the reverse strand, counting down.
GGCGCGCAGCTCGTTGCGCAGGTACACGCCGCTCTGCAGCTGAGCCGTCGCGTTTTGATCGGTGGGCGTCGGGTTGACGAAGATATCGATCTGTACGGTCGTGATGTCGCTGAGATCGCTGGGGGCGCTGCCGCTGTTGTTGAAATAGAACGCCTGATTACTAGCTCCGCGGTACCGGTTCACGACGTACGGGATCACGACCTGCGAATTGCCGGCCGAGAGGTCCGGGCAGCTGGTGCCCCACGGAATCGCGGGCGCGGTCGACGTCGACCAGGTCTGAGTCTGCTCGACCAGTACCTCGTCGCTGGCAGACCCCGTCGAGGTGTCGGTGGGGATGCAGTACCTAACCCGCTCGGCGCCCGTCGTATTCGACCCGCTGGGAGTGTTGACCGTCTGGAAGATGAGGTCGTAGGGCAAGGCGCGTTCGATCAGCTTGGGGCTCGAGATCGGGCTTGCGATGTTGCGCAGCTGCCGGGACATCAGATCGATCGTGAGCCGGGCCCGGTCCTGGGCGTCGTTGCGGTCGGTGCTCGCGTTCTCCCCGTTCACGAACACGACGAGGATCGACAGCGTGGCGCCGAAGATGACGAGCGACATCGTCATCGCCACGAGGACCTCGATGAGCGTGAACCCGTCCTGTCGCCTGAGTCTTTTCATCCCGACGCCGCGTTCGAACACGAGGATTCGTCGAGATGCGTATCGACAGCGGTCACGCAGTAGTCCTGGGTGACGCCGCCAGGATCCGGCGAGCTGTCCGTGTAGCTCCTCACCTGGTTGCCGGAGCCGCTCGTCGCGCCGATCAGCGTGTAGCGGCTACCCGGGAAGGAAACGCTGCCGGAGGTCGGCCAGCGATAGATCCGCCACTCCTGGATCGAGTCCCACGAGTCCGGGTCGGCCGGCGACGGTGCCGTCCAGTTCAGCGTCACCGACCCGCTGCTGCTGGTGGCGGTCAGACCGGTCGGCGCGTTCGGCGGGTGATCGCAAAGGTTGGCGTCCATTGAGGGGGACTGGTTCGTGCTCTCTCGCGCCAGCCCGCTGGACGGGTCGGTGTCGACGCCCACCACCCAGTAGTTGTTCGACGTCGTATAGCTCTGATTGGTGCTGGTGCACGTCGGCTCGGAAGACGGGTTGGGCGAGGTCGCAGTCAGGTCGGTGCAGCTCGTGCCGGTCACGTGCGAGCAAGCGAGAATCGGCGAGCCGCTGCTTCCGTACCGGTGATAGACGTTGTAGTAGAGGACGTCCTGGTCGACGCTCGGGACCCACTGGACGTCGACACCACCGATCTGGGCGTTCCAGCCGGCCGTGAGCGATGTCGGTGCGATCGCCTGGTGGCGGTTCAGCGTGATCTGCAGGGTCGACTGCGTGCCGACGTTTCCGTTGCTGTCGTAGACCTCGGCCGCGATCGTGTACGTCCCATCGGCGGTCGGGAACAGCCACGTGAACGACGAGTTCGTGCCCGACGTCGTGTATGGGTCCGTGGTCGAGACCTCCGAGGCGGGCGGTGGACTGCCGTTCACCAGCCACTGGACGGCCGATGCCGTCGACGTCGAGGTGACGTTGAACGTCAGCGACGTGCCGGTGGTGATCGTCTCGTTTGACCCGGGACAGTTGGTCGTGGTGCTCAGGCAGGAGACGGCCGGACCGTTGGTCGGCCGGTTGTAGACCAGGATCGTCTGTTGGACCGCCGGGATCGTGTTGCCGTTCGCCGGCGTGATCGTGACCGACACCCGCTTGTAGTCATCAGGGTCGGTGTCGGTGGTGCCGCTGGGTGCGACGTCAGGGCACCAGCTGCCGCCGCTCTCCGGCGGCGAGGTGTGGCTGCCATAGCCGTCGGCGGGGTCGTCGAGTGAGCACTCCGTCACCGACACGTCGAATGAGGACGTGGCTGGGTTCGTAACGCTGGGCGTGTAGTCGCGCGTGACGACGAGCGTCGAACCCGACACGGTCGAGCCGGGGATCATCGACTGCAGCGTCGACGGCAGGCTCGACGTCACGATCTGGCTGTAGCCGAGCGTGCGAACGTTCTCGACGATCTCGCGCGCGAGGCTGGTGGCGGCCTGACGCTCGCGGTTTGCCGACGTTGCGTGGTTGCCGGCGATCAGCATCCCGAGCAGCCCGACGAGGCCGACGACGAGAACGAGGGCCGCGGCCAGCGCCTCGATGATCGTGAAGCCCTGCTCGGCGGCGAGCGTCCTCCGCGCCAGCGTCGAGCTCGCTGCGCGAGCCAAGATCGGCAAGTCCCGTTGCCCCGTAGTGCGGTGGATCGTCGTTCTCACTGGCGTCGGTGGGCGCCACTCGGTCCGGCGGCGCCCCGTAATGGGTCGGCGGCCAGGTCGGGGAGCTTGACCAGGGCTGGGCCAGCGGAGGGCTCAATCAGTGCTTTTGGAAACGCATGACTGCCCTCACAGGGTGACGCGCGATGGCGGGCTTCGTGCTCGCCATTTGCCTGTTATGCGGGGGAAAGAGCACACGTTGGGGAGAGAGCCGCTGCTCCCGCCGAGCAGCCGGCACGGCGGGAGCAGATCTAGCGGACGTTTGTACGACCGGATGGACGCGGCGAGATCTTTCGGTGATCAGCACGCCGTCGCCGAGCTGCTCCCGCCGGGATCGCAGAGCGTCTCGCGATCGACCTCCCAACCGCCCGTCGAGATGTCGAACAGGTACGGCGGGAGCAAGTACGCGAGCCGGTCGTCGTAGGTGTAGTCCTTGAGGTAGCCGGTGTAGATGTTGCCGTTCGAGTCGACGGTCCCGACCGCGCCGCGGAAGTTCTGGACGACCGCCCCATTGATCGTGAGCGTCCCGAGCGTGGCGCCGCAGTCGTACTCGTCGACCATGAACGAGTGCTTGAGCGCGAGGATCGCAGCGTCGATGTGAAGGTTCGAGAACGTCTGGGTCGCGTTGTTGTCCTGGTTGCAGGGACCGGGCGCGTTGCTGTCGGCGGCCCCCATTCCGTGCTCGACACGCACGTCCTGGTCCGCAACGAGGCCCATCACCGCCGAGCCCGTCGGGACACCGCTCGACTCGGTCGTCTGCAGGTTCCCCTGGATGATGATGTTGTTGGCCGAGGCGATCGTCACCGACTGGGTGTACGGCGCCGTCTCGGAGACGTAGGCATCGCCGGCACACCCCGAGCTCGCGTAGGTAACCGAGAACGGATCGTACGGGCTCGGCGTGCAACCCGAGCCGTTGGTGACGTAGATGATCGGGTATGTACTCAGGCTGAATGTCGTGGTGGTGCAGCTGCTCGTTGGGCAGTTCTTGACCGTCGCGCTGCCGCCGTTGAGCGTGATGAAGCTCGTGCCTGTGAAAACCTTGCCGTAGTTTGTCGCGTCTGTGAGCAGCTGCGAGTTGTCATTGGGCAACGGGACCAGCTGGGCTCCCGGGACCGGCGTGCCGTTGAACACCGCGCTACCGCAGTTGTCGCCTGAGCAGACGTCGTTGCTGCTGGTGCCGGGGGCGAGGCTCTCGATCTTGTCGTCGGGACCGCGGCCGAACGTCGGCGAGCCGTCGATCAGGTACTGATCCTGCGTATACATCGGGCCGTTGATCACGTCGCCGGTGACCCAGTTGATGTTGCAGTTGCTGTCGCGGTTGTTGCGATAGAACACACCGCAGTCGGTGTATCCGGTGATGGCGCTATCGAGCGCCTCGTACACCGTGTACCAGACGAAGTCGAGCGGCGTGAGCTTGCGGTAGCTGGCGACGACCGTTCGCACGACCGAGTTGGGGCCACCGGAATATCCGGTGAACTCCATCCGCAGGCTGCCCGTCGCATTGTCGATCAGCGAGTTGATCGCGTTCGTGGTGCAGGCCGTATTGCCGTTCGCCGGAATCGCCGTGTAGGAGTAGTACTCGGGCTGGACGGTGGACGTGCCCGTTCCCGGCACCTCGGTCTTGGCCAGCGTGTCGTTGGAGCACGTCTCCCAGTAGTCGGGGTTCTGGTTGAGCTGATAGAGGAAGGCGTTGGCGCCGGCCTCCGCCGCGCTGTATGCCCGCTTGCCGTCGAGGTCGTGCTGGCTGATGTGGACATCGCCGGTGATCGCCACGAACATCGCCGCGACCAACAGGGTCGTCACGATGAGGACGCCGAGCGCGATCATCATCGTGAACCCTTCCTCGCCCGCGAGGCGCGCGCGGAGAGTGGCAAGTGGGCGGTGCGTGGGTGTCATTGGCATGGGAGAAAGACGTTTCCGTCGCCGGTGTGGTTGGGAGCGGGGGTGAGACGGAGCACGACGCCGTCCGAGACGGTGTCGTTGGCATCCGAGAGACTGTTGTTCTCACCGCTCGCGACCGAGGTGGTCCCGTTCTGGTAAGGCCCGACCGTCACCGTGGTCACCACGTCGGCGGTGTTCGCGGCGTTGGTGGCACCGAGCGAGGGCGAGTCGGTCAGCGGCGACGCCGTCGGAATCGTGGTGGTACCGGGGACCTCGCTCGTTCCGTCGAGCAGCATCTCGTAGTCGTCACCCGATGCGTCGATGTATGGCTGGCCGCTGCTGTTCGTGGGTATCTGGTACTCGAAGTACTGGAAGATCGGTGTCGTCCCACTCTGGCTAACGTTCGCGAGCAGGACCCGTGAGCTCGAGGCCGTCGACGCGAACGTGTACACCGGTTCCCCCTGGGCGTTCGTCGTCTCGCCGGTCTCGGCGTAGCTGGCGTCAGTCAGCGTCTGTGCGCTGGAGCTGTAGGAGATGACGTGCTCCACCGGCGTCAGCGTCGCCCCGTTTCCCTCCTGGCTGACGAACTGGAGGCTGGTCGCGCTGCTCCCCGACTGAATCGGCGTCACGTTGTCGACGATGCACGCCGAGTGCAGCTCGTTCTCGAGATCCTCGATCGCGACACGCGCGTGCTGTGTGGCGTCGACCTTCGTGAACACTCGCGAGGTCTGATGGAGCGTCACGATCTGGAGGTTGAACAGCGCGATGATCACGATCATTCCCGCGAGGATCGAGACGAGAAGCTCGATCAGGCTGATGCCCTCCTCGGACGCGAGCGCTCGGGAAACCCCGTGGTGAAAGTGCGCGCTCAGCATGTTCCCGAGCTGGACGAGCTGGTGATGGCGATCGTCGCCGTGTTCATCCCGGTCATGCTGTTGGCCTGAACGCCGGTGATCTTGACGTTGTGGTTGTTGTAGTCGGCGCAGATCGTGAGCGTGCCCGTCTTGCCTGACGCGCTCGCGGTCGAACCCGACGTCGCGGTGCTCGCGAACGGCACGCCGGGGTTGGCGAGTACACCCGTGCTCGCTGTCGCCGCATTGCCCGCCACCGTCTCGAGCCAATAGGCGCTCGATGTGGGGTCACCGCAGGAGGTGCCGCTCGAGCTAACGAACCTCATCTTTACGTGCGCCGGCGCGACCCGGCTCCCCTGGTAGGTGACCGTGAGGTTTAGCGCCGGCTCTTGAATCGCCACCGTTTGGCTCGAGCCGGGTGACACGCTGAACGTGTCGTACCCCGACGGCGGCTGCTCCTGCTTGCACGAGCCCGCCCACATCGAATAGTTACCGGAGTAGCTGGGACCGGTGAACTCGAACGGGAACGCGGTGATCGTCCCGGTCGCGGGCACCGTCGCCGCCGGCGTCAGGTTGTTGCTGGCCGTGGCTGGGCACGTGGTCGGAGCGCTGGAGCTCGTCGTATCGCAGTCGTAGTTCGACATCGAGTCCGACGTGCCGGCGCCGTACCAGGAGACGGCATCGGCCTGCTGGCCGGTGACGGCCCCCGACCCCTCGTTCGTGGTGAAGTTGGCGTTGAACGTCCCGGCGAGCCCAAGGATGATCGGGTTACCGCCGCTGGGGGTGGCCGTACCGGTGCTCGTCACCGTCGCGGAGACGTCGAACGGATTCGCGGATACGTCGTCGTCGGTGACATAGCCAGGATCGGAGAGCGCCAGCGTGTAATCGCCGGCGTCGAGGCCGGAGAAGATCGCGCAGCCGCTCGAGTCCGTCGTCCCGGACGCCGCGTCGGAGCCATCCGCGGCCTGCTCGGTCGCGGTCACCCCAACACCGGGCAGCGCAGCGCCGGTCTGATCGACGACGTCGGTCAGCAACGTCCCGCCCGCGGGCGGCGTGATCAGGCTCGCGTACGTGACCGGACCGCGGTGGTTAATACCCCAGGTCACCTGCGAGATGACCTGGTAGTAAGCCGCGGCGCCGGCGCCCGATGAACCGCAGGCCGCGCCGCTGGTGCTGTTGAGGAAGTTCGCGGTCGAGGTGATCTGGTAGGGGATCCCGTTTAGCGTGACCGTCCGGTTCTCCTGGTTGGGCGGCGCGAGGTCGGTCAGTTGGAGCGCCGATAGGCCCTTCAACCGCTCCTGATCCTGCTGGGCGAGCTCGGCAGCCTGCGAGCGGTAGCGCTGATCGGCGTCGGTGTCGGCGCCGGCCATCAGCGCCATCGCGACGGCGGTGGCGATCAGCGCGCAGATCAGGGCGCTGACGAGGACCTCGACCAGCGAGATCCCTCGCTCGTCCGACGCGCGCGCCCGAACGCGCGCCGATGCCGAGTGGATCGCGTCGTTGCGCTCGGCTACGGCCATGCGGGCAGCCCCGTTTATGAATTTCATTGATTGTTCGTGCACGCCGATCGACGGCTCCCCGTCGATTCGATTGCAGCGGCCGCCTGGACGCAACAATCACCCCACGCGATCGATCACTTCGAACGCGATCGGATTGATCTAAGAGATTTGCTACGAGAGCGGTTTAGGCATCGGCCGCGCGGCCCCGGACCTGAATGCCGGTACGTCGATGCTCAACATTTCGGGGAGACTGGCTGGACGCATGGACGAGGAAACGCGCCTAGGCAGCGCCCAAGTCGTGCCTAGGCGCCGCGCCGCAGGATCGCCGCGAGGTCCTCCGGCAGCAGCGGATCCGCGAGCGCCGCGCGCACGTCGGCGGGGCGATGAAGGGCGCGCTCGATGCGCAGGATCCCGATCTCGAGACCCGCGTCGCGCGCCGCGGCGATGCCCAGCATCATCACGTCCGGGCTGCGCCACGCCTGCTCGGGGAGCGCGAACAGCCTCGGCAACGGCCGCCTCAGCGCGATCATGTACAGCCCGCCGTCGATCACGGGTCCGAACACGACGTCGCACCCGGCGGCCAGGTCCCCGAGCGCGCCGGCGGCATGGTCTGGTCGCAGCTTCGGAAGATCCGGCCAGACGATCAGCAACGGGCCGTCGTGCCGCGCGAACACGCGCCCCACCGCGTCCGCGAGCCGGCCGGCGATGCCGTCGCCGTTCTGCGGAAACAGCGTCACATCGCCACCGACGAGTGGACGGAGCTCGCGCCCGCCGTCGGGCGGGTCGTGCGCGACGTGTATGCCGCCCGGCGCCACGTCCCGCGCCCACGACGACGACTGGGCGATCAGCGCCGACTGGAGCGCGACGCACCCATCGGCGCCGAGCAGCGGTTCGAGCGCGCGACGGACCTCCCCGCGGCGGGGAGTGCGGGCCATGATCAGGACGGCTGGAGCCGCCCCGTTCATCCCGTCCCGATGCGGTAGACGGTACCGGCCGGTCGCGACTCGGTCCCGGCGAGCGTGGCCGTCGCCCCCCGCAGCACATCGCCGAAGATCGCCGTGCTCTGGCCCATCAGCTCGATCATTTTCGTCGCCGGCGTGGGCTCGCCGGGCACGACCTCGTTGGCGTAATCGGTCACGAACCCGATCAGGCCGAACGGCAGCTCGAGCTCACCACAGAGGACGGTCTCGGGCCCGCCGGTCTGACTGATGGCGGTCACCCCCGAGCGCCCGAGCTCGGCTATCTCGCTCGGCGTGTTGAACCGGGGGCCGTCTACATGGCCGTACGTGCCGCCATCCCGCGCGGGATGTCCGGCCGCGCCGGCCGCCAGAAGCAGCGCGTCGCGCACGCCGGGGGAGTACGGCCCGCCGTGCAGGATCCAGTGAGCCCGGGCCGGGTCGCCGGGTTCGGTGGAGAATGTGCATAGGCTCCCGTCGGGCAGCCGGTTGGAGGGAAAGTGCAGATCGTCGAACACCACCAGCGATCCCAACTCGAGGGTCGGGTCGACCGCGCCGCACGCCGTGCAGCCGATCACGGCACGGGCACCGAGCTCGCTCAGGGCCCAGATGTTCGCTCGATGAGTGACGTGGTTGGACAGCCTGACGTGACCATCGAGGTGGCGCGAGACGTGGATCGCCTCGACCCCGGCATAGGTGCCTCGGGTCACGGTCGCCTCCCCGTACGGAGTCTCGAGCGACAACGCTTGCGCCCCTTCGAAGCCGGGAAGTGCGTAGGTACCCGACCCGGTAATGATCCCCACTGACACCGCCGGCGATCCTACTCCCCAGCCCTCGGCTTCCCCCGAGCGGTGGATCCTCATCTACGACGCCGACTGCGGCTTCTGCCGGTGGTCGCTGGCGCGGGTGCTGGCGCTCGACCGGGCCCACCGACTGCGACCGGTCGCGCTCGGGACGCCCGAGGCAGACGCGCTGCTGGCCGACATGGCGCCGGACGAGCGCGCGGCCTCCTGGCACCTCGTCTCGCCGGCCGGCCGGAGGACATCCGCCGGGGCGGCGGCGCCACCGCTCCTGCGCCTGCTCAAGGGCGGTCGCCTACCGGCCGCGCTGCTGGCGCGGATGCCCCGGCTGACCGACCGGACCTACCGGTGGGTCGCCGAGCACCGCTCGTGGCTCGGCCGCTTCACGCGCTGACGGGCACCGCCGGCGGCTCGTGCACCGCGAGCCAGTCGTCGAGTGCCTTGGGCTTCTGGGTGTCCTCGTAGACCTCGTACTCGCGCATCCTGCCCCACGCCAGCCGGCCCCAGATCACATATCGGTTCTCGTAGACACGCTCGCCCGACGGGGCGTCGAGTTGGGTCCGGCCGCGGACGCAGACCGTCTGGTGCCACGGCCAGCCCTTGACGATCACCTCGTCCGCGAAGATCTGCACCCCGACGCGAGTAAACCGCTCGAGCCATGGCCGGACCTGGCGCTTGCCCCGCCACGTCCCCGACCACGTGCTGTCCCCGGGGAAGTGCAGCGTCACATCCTCGTGCTCCATCCGGAGCGTCGGCTTTGGGTCGCCGGCGTTCAGACGCTCCATGTTGTAGGTGACGAGTTTCTTTCCGAGCCACGAAAGCATCTGACGCCTCCTCTAGATTGATCGCTCTAGCGATACGCTATCGCATATGTCCAACACGAGAGAACGAATCGTCGACGCAGGCGCGGAGCTGTTCCGCCGCCAGGGCTACGCCGCCACCGGCGTCAAGCAGATCGTCACCGAGGCCCAGGCGCCGTTCGGCTCCCTGTACCACTTCTTCCCCGGCGGCAAGGCCGAACTCGGCGCCGAGGCGATCCGGACCTCGGGCGCGCTCTACGAGCAGCTGATCCCCGCCGTGATCGACACCGCGCCCGACCTCGTCACCGGAGTTCGCGCATTCTTCGCCGGCGCCGCGGCCCACCTCGTCGAGACCGACTACGCCGACGCGTGCCCGATCGCCACCGTCGCGCTCGAGGTCTCGAGCAGCAGCGAGCCGATGCGGGAGGCGTGCGCCGACGTGTTCGAGAGCTGGATCGCCGCCGGCGCCGCGCGCCATGCCGGCGCCGGGATCAGTCCCGAGCAGGCGCGCGAGCTGACGATCGCGATGATCGCCGCGCTCGAGGGGGCGTTCGTGCTCGCCCGGGCGCTCCGCAGCATCGAGCCGCTCGCGATCGCCGGCGAGATGGTGGCGCGGGAGGTCGAGCGCGCATTAGGTTGACCGGGTGGGCGCATGCGCGCGCGGGCCAGCCGCGCGCTCGGCATCCGGCCTCGCCTTTGCGCGCGGCGCCCGCGTCATCCGGCTGCCGGCGGCGCATGCGCCGCCGGGCCCCGGCCGCATGCGGCCGGGCTACATGCTCCTACCGGGGGACCCGACCGCCCTCGGCGCCCGGCTCGGTCGCCGGTCCCCGCGGCGCCGCGAGCCCGAGCACGCGCATCGCCTTGAGCCCGAGCGAGAGCTTCTCGCGTCCGTCGGTCGAGGAGACGTCGAGCCCTGTGAGCTCGCGCACGCGCTCGAACCGGTAGCGGATCGTGTGGCGGTGGGTGATGAGGCGGGCGGCGGTGGCGTTGACGTTCGCGTCGCACTCGAGGAACGCGGACAGCGTGCCGAGCAGGTCGGTCTCGTATTGCTCGTCGTAGGCGACGAGCGGCCGCACCGTCTCGTCGTAGAACCGCCCCAGCTCGGCGGGGTCGTTCATGTGCGGGAGCAGGAGTTGATAGGTGCCGGTCTCCTCGAAGCCGAGCGCCGAGCGCTCGGGGTCGCCCTCGACGACGTTGGCGGCGAGCAGCGCCTCGTTGCCGGCGCGGTGCAGATCGACCGCGTCGGCGGTGCGGCGGCTGCGACCGATCGCGAACGCGAACCCGGCGAGCCCCGACTCGAGCTCGCGGATGACCGCGGCGGTGACCCGGCGGCCGGCCTCGCCGTCGGAATCGGGCAGGAGGATTCGGATCTCGCCGGCGTCGTCCTCGGCCGGAGCGGCGATTGCCCCCGGCGCCACCGACCGCGCCCCGCGGGCCGTCACGGCGAGCAGCCGCCGGCGCCAGTCGTCCTCGGTCGGACTGCGCGGATGCGCCCGGATGACGACCACGGTCCCGCCGGAAGAGAGGTCGGTCCCGAGCTCCTTGCCGCGCGCGATCAGATCCTCGCGGTCGCGGATCCGGCGGGCCAGGACGGCGCGCTGGAAGCTCGTCGCGGCCTCCTCGGAGGCGCGCTCGGGGGCGCGCACGCGCTCGACCTCGGAGGCGATCAGCGTCGTCACCAACCGCAGCAGTGCGACGTCCGGTTCTGGATCGCGGCTTCGCATCCGCAGCTCGCCGACGGTCGCCTCGGCGACCTTCAGCTCGATCGTGCTGACGTCGTCGGCGTCGCGCATCAGCGAGCGCTCGTCAGCGGGGGAGCGCGCGGCGACCGCGAGCACGGTCGCGGTGCGATCGATCAGTATCAGGCTCGCGTCGAGGGCCCGGGCGGCGGCGCGGAGGATCTCGGGCAGGCCGGCGCCGGCCTCGACCGCGTCGGTGATCGCGGCGAGGGCGCCCAGGTCAGGAGCGGCGCGCTCGGCCACGTCCCTCAAAACACGCGGGGCCACTCGACGACGACCAGCGCGCCGACGACGATCCCGACCCCGACCAGCGCGGCGAGCACGTACACCGACAGGATCACGACGGCGACGCGCTGAAGCGGGCGGCGATACGCCGTGATCGCCGGCGCGACCACGAGCGCGCAGAACGCGGCGATCCCGAACACTCCGGCACAGGCGCCGACGAGGTAGGTGACGGACTGGTTGCTCATGCTCAACGTCAAATTTTGCCGAACTCCCCGGCGTCAGCGCGGGAACTCGTCGGAAATCGCGGCGATCCAAACTCGGGGCCGACCGGCGTGGCCACGATGGCGCCGGGGAACCGTTCCGCCAGCCCCGTCGCCGCCACGGTCGCGCGCTGCGCGGCGTCCGGACCCCAGAATAGCCCGGCGACCGTCGGGCCCGAGCCACTCACGAGGGCGTGGTCGGCTCCGGCGGCCTTCGCGGCGTTCAGCGCGCCCTTGACCGGCGGGCACAGCGAGACGGCCGCGAGCTCGAGGTCGTTGACGATCAGTTCGTCGGGCGGGCGACCGCCGGGTTGGAGCGCGGCGGCGAGCTGGTCGTAGCGGTTGACGAGCTCGACGTGCTCCCGCGGGCTCCCGAGCCGGTCGGCCTCGCGGTAGACCTCGGCGGCCGAGAGCGCGTGCGGCTGAGGCAGGATCAGGAACGCGTGCGAGGTCAGGGGCTCAAACGGCTCGACGGTCTCGCCGGCGTCGGTGGCGAGCGCCAGCCCCGGAGCGAGCTGGCTCGGGACGTCGCTGCCGAGCTCCGCCGCGAGCGCCGCGACCTCCTCGGGGCGGCCCGGCGCCACCTCGACCGCCAGCCGGAGCGTCGCCGCGGCGTCCGCCGACCCGCCCCCCATGCCGCCGGCGACCGGGATGCGCTTGGCGATCGTCAGCTGCACCGGTGGCGCCTCCCAGCCGCGGGCGCGCAGCTCGCTCAGCGCCTTGGCGGCCAGGTTGGGACCCTCGACACCGTCACAGATGACGTGGTCGGGCCCCCGGTCGTCTTCGAGGACGGACAGTTCGAGCTGATCCGCGAGCGAAACCGATTCGATGAGGGTCACCACCTCGTGGCGGCCGTCGGCCCGTGTCGGGCCGAGAAACAGGCAGAGGTTGATCTTGCCCGGCGCGAGAGCGCTTAGCTTCATGGCGCCAGTTTCGCGGCCAGCGCCCGAAACTCCTCCGGCGAGAGGCGTTCTGCGCGTTCGTCGGACGGGTGGCCGAGCTCGACGAGCGCCGTGCGGACGCCGGGGCGGATGTCACGGTCGGCGCGCGCGAGCGCGAGCGAGCCGGCCAGCGTCTTGCGCCGGTGGGCGAAGGCGTCGTGGACGAGCTTCTGAAGCTGCGGGTCGGCGGGCGGCCGGATTCGCCGCAGCCCGATCAGCACCGAGTCGACGTTAGGGACGGGCCGAAATACGGTGCGTCCGACGGGGCGAAGCACGCGGACCTCGCACGCGAGCTGGGCGAGCACCGACGGCGCCCCGTATGCGGGGGTGCCCGGCCGCGCGGCGAGCCGCTCGCCGACCTCGCGCTGGACCATCACCACCCAGCTGTGGACGCTCGGCAGCTCGTCAATCGTGCGCAGGATCACCGTGGCGGCGACGCCGTACGGGAGGTTGGCGACGATCTTGGTGGGTGGCGGGAGCAGCGACCCGAGATCGAGCTCGAGCGCGTCGGCGATGTGCACCGTGGCGTTGGAGTGTGCCGCGAGCAGTTCGGTCAGCCCCGGCCCGAGCCGGCGATCGATCTCGACGACGTGCACGTGCGCGACCCGGCTCGCCAGGCGCTCGGACAGAATGCCCTCGCCGCCGCCGATCTCGAGCACGACGTCGTCGGGGGCCAGCTCGGCCAGGCGCTCGATGACATCGACGATGTTGCGGTCGACGAGGAAGTTCTGACCTAGCTTGACCATCCGAACACCGCGGCCGCGCTGCCCTCGACCGCTCGATCGAGCTCCTCGTAGGAGATCCGGCGCTCGACCGCCAGCGCCTGGGCGGTGAGCGCCACGTTGGCCGGCTGGTTCGGTCTGCCGCGGACGGGTTGTGGCGCCAGGTAAGGCGCGTCGGTCTCGACCAGCAGCCGCTCGAGCGGGACGCGGATCGCGGCCGTGCGAAGGTCCTCGGCCTTGGGGTAGGTGAGGTTGCCCGCGAACGAGATCCACCAGCCGTCGTGCGCGAGGCACTCTTCGAGGCGGGCGGGCATCGAGAAGCAGTGGAGGATCACGTTGAGGCCGCCGGCGTGGTCCGACAGGGTCTCGAGCGTCGGGTCCTCGGCGGCGCGGGTGTGGATCACCAGCGGCTTGCCGGTCTCGCGCGCCAGCTCGATCTGGGCGCGGAACGCGCGCTCCTGGTCGGCGCGCGACGCGTAGTCGCGATAGAAGTCGAGCCCGGTCTCCCCGATCGCCACGCACCGCTCGTGGGCGGCGAGCGCCCGGAGCTCGGCGAGGTCAGCGTCGTCGAACCCGGTGGCGGAGTTGGGATGGCGGCCGATCGCCGCGTAGACCTGGGGGAACGCCTCGGCAGCCGCCAGCGCGGCGCGGCACGACGCACCGTCGGTGCCGACGGTCACGATCCGGTCGACCCCGGCCTCTGCCGCGGCCGCGACGAGCTCCGCGTCCGGCGGCTCGCAGAGCTCCAGATGCGTGTGGCTGTCGATCACGTGTACTTCGGGAAGAGCGGCTCCAGCGGCTTGACCGTGGCGCCGTTGCCCTGCCCGGCGAACTCGGCGCGAGCGTAATCGGTATCGGGCGACCCAATCGCGTTCAGTAGCCGCTCGGCGCTCGCCGGCACGTACGGGCAGAGCAGCACGCTCACCGCGCGGACGCCCTCGGCGAGCGACGCGAGGGTCTCGTCGAGCTTGGCAGCGTCGGCCGGGTCCCTGGCCAGCCGCCACGGCGCGCGCTCCTCGACGTAGCGGTTCAGCCGGCGCACGCGCTGCCAGATCAGCTCGAGCGCCTGGGTCGCCTCGGCGCGGTTCATCAGAGCCGCGACCTCGTCGGCGAGGCCGTCGAAGTCCTCCTGCAGCGTCTCGTCGACGCGGGCTTTTGGGACGACGCCGTCCCGGTAGCGCGTGAGCATCGCGATCGTCCGGCTGGCGAGGTTCCCGTACTCGTTCGCGAGCTCGGCGTCATATCGCGAGCGCACGGAGTCGATCCCGACGGCGCCGTCGCCGCCGAAGGCGACGTCGCGCATGAGGTAGAAGCGCAGCGCGTCGGTGCCGTAGATGTCCATCACCTCGAACGGGTCGAGCACGTTGCCCAGCGACTTGCTCATCTTGCGCCCGTCGGCCCCGAGCAGGAACCCGTGAACGAACACGTGGTGCGGCAGCGCGATATCGGCCGCCATCAGGATCGCCGGCCAGAAGATCGTGTGGAACTTGAGGATGTCCTTGCCGATGATGTGATAGCTCGCCGGCCAATAGCGATCGGTCAAGTCCTCGCCGGGGCGGGCGTAGGACAGCGCCGTGTAGTAGTTGAGCAGCGCGTCAAACCACACGTAGAAGACCTGGTCGGGGTCCCAGGGCACGGTCACCCCCCACTTCAGCCGGGCCCGCGAGAGCGAGACGTCCTGGAGCCCCTGGGCGATAAACGAGCGCGCCTCGTTGAAGGGACGCCCCGGCATCACGAAGTCAGGATGCTCATCGAAGAGCTGTTCGAGCTGCTCCTGGAAGGCAGACAGGCGGAAGAACCAGTTTTCTTCCTGCTCCCGCGTTAGCGGGATCTCGTGGATCGGGCACAGATTCCCCTCGAGGATCTCGTTCTCGACCTTGAAATCCGCGCACCGCGGGCAGTACCAGCCCTCGTACAGGCCCCTGTAGGTGTAGCCGTTGTCGTGGACCGTCTGAAGGACCTCCTGGACCTTGCGCTCGTGCTGCTCGTCCGTCGTCCGGATGAAGAAGTCGTTCGAGATCTCCAGGCGGGGCATCAGCGCCTTGAACCGCTCGGCGTTGCGGTCCGCCAGCTCCTGCGGCTCGACCCCCTCCGCCCGCGCCGCGTCCGCCACCGGCTCACCGTGCTCATCGGTGCCCGTCAGGAAGAACACGTCTTCGCCGCGCTGGCGCATGTGGCGCGCGAGCACGTCGGTGGCGATCACCTCGTAGGCGTGGCCCATGTGCGGCGCGCCGTTGACGTAGGAGATCGCGGTGGTGATGTAAAAGGACATCAGTGGTCTCTTTTGAAGGCTATATGCCGGGTGATTTGGTGGGTTTAGCCGTGGGCGGCATCATGAAGCTCGGGACTCACGAGATGCGTGTCCCTGGGGACGGGACCAACCAAACAGGAGGGTGAGGAGTTGACAGGCTCAAGCACGGTGCGCCCAGGAGATGAGCACGCGGCGCAGCGTCGAGGACACCCGCTCGATCCGCTGGCACGTGACGAGCTGGGCCGCGCAGCGCATATCGCCCTGCGCAGGGACGGCGGTCGCTCCGAACTGAGAGTGGTGGATGTCTCCCTCTATGAGCCAGACAAGCACGAGGTGCGCGCCTGGCAGCCCGGCGTGCGGATCGATCGTCGGGCCTCGGTGGTCCTCCTCAACCGTAAGGACGGGTCGACGATCGAACTCGTGATCTCGCTCGACGAAGACTCGGTCGTCAGCGAGCGCGAGCTAGAGGGGGTCCAGCCGGCGATGACGGGAGGCGAGTACTACGAGTGCGAGCAGCTGGTGCGGGCGGATCCGCGATTCCAGGAGGCGTTGCGGCAGCGAGGGGTGACGGAATTTGACCTCGTGACCGTCGAGGCCTGGGGGCTTGGGACCCACGCGGAGGAGCGCTTCCGGGACCGTCGGTTGGCGTGGACGCCCTGCTGGCTCCGCGGGGACCCGGACGACAACCCGTACGCGCATCCGATCGACGGCCTGTTCGCGATCGTCGATTTGAACGCGATGGAGGTCCTCAACATCGAGGACCACGGCGTCAGCCCGGTCCCGCGCACCTCCGGGCGTTACCAAGCGGAGACGACCGGGCTACCGCCGCGGGTGGACCTGAGGCCGTTGGAGATCGAGCAGCCCGAAGGAGCGGGCTTCACGGTCGATGGGTGGGAGGTCGCTTGGCAGCGGTGGCGGTTCCGGATCGGGTTCACGGCCCGAGAGGGCCTCGTGCTTCATCAGATCTCCTACCACGACGGCGTGCGCGACCGCCCGATCATCTACCGCGCTTCGTTTGCGGAAATCGTCGTCCCCTACGGCGACCCGAGCCCGGGCAGCTATCGCAAGTGCGCGTTCGACATCGGCGAGTACGGGATCGGGATGTGCGCGAACTCCCTCGAGCTTGGCTGTGACTGCCTCGGGGAGATCCGCTACTTCGACGCCGACCTCTGCGACGACGGTGGCGAGCCGTTGACGATCAGGAACGCGGTCTGTATGCACGAGGAGGACTTCGGATTGCTGTGGAAGCACTACGACGCGGGCACCGGCCACGCCGAGACGCGTCGGATGAGGCGACTCGTCGTGTCGTTCATCATCACGATCGGCAATTACGACTACGCGTTCTACTGGTACCTGTACCTGGACGGGACGATCGAGGCCGAGGTCAAGGCCACCGGGGTGATGCTGACCCAAGGGCTCGCGGCGAGCGGCACTGACTACGGTGTCGCCGTCGGGCCCGACCTCGTGGCGCCCCATCATCAGCATTTCTTCTGCGCTCGTCTCGACATGGAGGTCGACGGTCCGCGCAACTCGGTCTACGAGGTCAACACCGCGGCCGAGGAGCGCGAGGGCAAGAACCCCTACGGCAATGCGTTCCGCCCGATCGCCACGCGGCTCGAGCGGGAGCCGGAGGCTCATCGCAGGATCGACCCGTTCACCGGGCGCCACTGGATGGTCGTCAATGACGCGGTCCGCAATTCGCTGGGTCAGCCGGCGGCCTACAAGCTGCTGCCCGGGCCTACCACGTTCCCGTTCGCTCGCGAGGGTTCTGATCTCATGCGCCGGGCGGCGTTCCTGACCGACAACGTCTGGGTCACGCACTACGACCGCGACGAACGGTTCCCGGCCGGCGACTATCCCAACCAGCACCCCGGCGGCGCGGGTCTCCCGGAATACCAGCGGGCCGACCGGTCGATCGTCGATGACGACATCGTGCTGTGGTACTCGTTCGGCGTGTTGCATATCGCACGGCCCGAGGACTGGCCGGTCATGCCCGTCGACCGGATCGGGTTCATGCTCAAGCCGGCGGGTTTCTTTGACCGCAACCCGGCGCTCGACGTCCCGCCCGCGCCGCACCATTGTGCATGAGGGTGACCGGGTAAGTTGAGCGATTGATGACGGACCTCGAGGTGCTCACCGTCGGTCGGATCAGCATCGATCTCTACTGCGGCCAGCTCGGTGCCGGGTGGCACGACGCGACCACGTTCACCAAGGCGGTCGGCGGGAGCCCGACGAACGTCGCGATCGCGGCCGCGCGCCTCGGACGGCGGGCGGCCGTGTTCACGAAGGTTGGCTCGGACCCGTTCGGTGAGGTGGCGCTCGTCGAGCTGGGTGAGCTCGACGTCGACGTCCGCTACGTCGGGGTGCTCGAAGATTCCGTCACGCCGCTGGCGTTCGCGGTGCTCGATCCGCCCGAGGACCCGAAGCTCCTGTTCCGTCGCGAGCCGCCGGTCCCGGACTTCCAGCTCCACGCTGGTGATGTCGACGACGACACCGTACGGGAGGTACCGGTGCTGTGGATCTCGGGCGGAGCGCTGGCCGCGGAGCCAAGCCGCTCGACCGTCCGGGCAATGCTCCGCAGCCGCGGGCGTCAGCGCTACACGATCCTCGACCTCGACTATCGGCCGAGCTTCTGGCGGTCGCGAGCGGAGGCTTCGGAGACGATCGGGGCGGCGATCGACGACGCCACGGTCGCCGTCGGCAACCGCGAGGAATGCCACGTCGCACTCGGCACGGCGGATCCCCACGAGGCCGCCCGCCGCCTACTCGAACGCGGGGTCGAGCTCGCGATCGTGAAGCTGGGCGCCGAGGGCGTGCTGCTGGCCGACGCGAACGGGACGCAGACGATCCCTCCGGCGCCGGTCGAGGTCGTATGCGGGCTGGGCGCGGGCGACGCTTTCGGCGGCGCTCTCTGTCACGCGCTCCTGCTGCGCTGGACGCCACCGCGCGCCGTCGCCTTCGCCAACGCGGCCGGCGGGATCGTCGCCGCGCGGCTGCTGTGCTCGCACGCGATGCCGTACGAGCCCGAGGTCCTGGCGCTGCTCCCGGACCTAGAGCCGGCCTGATCGCGAACGCGGCCCGCCGCCGCGTGACGAAACTGCTTAGGCTTGACGTCATGTCCCTCACCACCACCCGTCTGCTCGACAACTACATCGCCGGCCGGTGGACGCCGGCGACGTCCGCCACCGACGTCCTAGACGTGACCAACCCGGCGACCGGCGAGACGCTCGCGCGGGTCCCGCTGTCGGGAGCGGCCGACCTCGACGCCGCGGTCAGCGCCGCCCGCGCCGCGCTCCCCGAGTGGCGCGCCGTCTCGACGATCGCCCGCGCCCGCAAGCTGTTCGAGCTCCGCGAGCGGCTCGTGGTCCGCTCCGAGGAGCTGGCGCGGTCGGTGACGACCGAGATGGGCAAGACGATCGGCGACGCCCGCGCCGAGGTCGGGCGCATGATCGAGATGGTCGAGGCCGCGTGCGCGATCCCGACGACGATGCAAGGGCGGATCCTCGAGGACGTCTCGCGCAACATCGACGCCGAGACGATCCGCCAGCCGGTCGGGGTGTGCGCGGCGATCGTGCCGTTCAACTTCCCGGCGATGGTGCCGTTCTGGTTCCTCCCGTTCGCGATCGCGTGTGGCAACACGTTCGTGCTCAAGCCCTCCGAGCAGGTGCCGCTGACCCAGCAGATCGCGTTCCAGGAGCTCGACGCGCTCGAGCTCCCGGCGGGGGTCGTCAACCTCGTCAACGGCAGCCGCGAAGTGGTCGAGGGGATCCTCGAGCACCCCGGAATCGACGCGGTCTCGTTCGTCGGCTCGGCGCCGGTGGCGCGGATCGTCTACGAGCGCGCCGCCAAGGCGGGCAAGCGCGTGCAGGCGCTCGGCGGAGCCAAGAACCACATGGTCGTGATGCCGGACGCCGTGATCGACCAGACCGTCGAGGGAATTCTCGGGTCGGCGTTCGGTGCGGCGGGGCAGCGGTGCATGGCGGGCTCGGTCGTGGTCACCGTCGGCGACGCCCACGAGCAGCTGATGCCGCCGCTGGTCGAGGCCACCCAGGCACTTCACGTCGGCGATGGCCTCGACGAGCACAGCGACGTCGGCCCGGTGATCTCGTGCGCCGCCCGCGACCGGATCCGCCAGTGGATCGACCGTGGCGAGGCCGATGGCGCGAAGGTAGTGGTCGACGGGCGCGCACCCGGCGGCGGCGATCCGAACGGCTCCTACGTCGGCCCGACGATCCTCGACGAGGTCACCCCGGCGATGGACATCGCGCGCGAGGAGGTGTTCGGGCCGGTGCTGACCGTGATCCGCGCCGCGTCGCTCGACGAGGCGATCGACGTCGTCAACGGCAGCCGGTTCGGCAACGGCACCTCGATCTTCACCGAGTCCGGGGCCTCGGTCAGGCGCTACCGCCACGAGGTCGAGGCGGGGATGATCGGCGTCAACATCGGCGTCGCGGCGCCGGTGGCGTTCTTCCCGTTCTCGGGCTGGAAGGACTCGTTCCTCGGCGACCTTCACGCCCACGGCACCGACGCGGTCGAGTTCTTCACGCGCAAGAAGACGGTGACGAGCCGGTACTTCTCGAGCGGCCAGGGGAGCGGGAGCTACTTCGTCGAGCGGTGAGCGGTGGGGGCCGGTGGCGCCTTGTGGCTGGCGCGGGCGGTCGGCTTGGTAAACGGCGCAGGGAAGGAGGGTGGGCGAGGTTTGCTGCGGGTCGCCGGAGCCCGCGGTTTGAGGTGCTTCTGCGCCAAACCGGCGACTTTGTGCCGAGAGTGTCACGGGAAACCTGCGTAACACGACAACACCGGCGCCAGACCCGAGCCCTGTCGTATTACGCATGCTCTTCATGCATAGCTCGACAGGCCTCGCCATTCGCGCCGGGATTGTCGTGCTGTGCAGGTTCTGGACGGGCGCGATGGCGCCCGATCCTCTCCGTCAACTAGGGCGACTGTCGGTCAAAGCGCGGTAGAGCGCGTTGGCGCTGACGCCTGTCAGCTCCGCCACGACGCCGGCGGCCGGGCGCGGCTTGGCACCGGCGTCGACGAGGCGGCGCAGCGCGTCTAGCGCGGGGGTGAGGTCCGGAGCGTCGCGCTCGGAGGCCGGGCCTACGACGAGCACCACCTCCCCGCGGGGAGCCTCGGACCCGTAGCGCTCGGCGAGCTCTGCCGCCGTCCCTCGGACGACCTCCTCGTGGACCTTCGTCAGCTCGCGACAGACGGCCACCGGCCGCTCGGGGTCGAGCGCGGCCAGCGCCGCCAGCGACGACGCGACCCGGCGTGGCGACTCGAACGCGACCAGCGTCTCCGGCGATGCGAACACCTCCTCGAGCGCCGCCCGCTTGCGCGGGAGAAACCCCGTGAACCGCCACCGGTCGGCCGGCAGCGCCGAGGCGACGAGCGCCGACAGCGCCGCCGAGGGCCCGGGCAGCACCTCGACGGCGAGCCCGGCGGCGACGCATGCCCTCACGAGCACGAAGCCGGGGTCCGAGACCAGCGGCGTGCCCGCGTCGGACACCAGCGCGACCACCGCGCCCGCGCGCATCCGCCCGACCAGCTCGGCCGCGCGCTCGTGCTCGTTGTGCTCGTGATAGCTGACGAGCTTCGCGGAGACGCCGTAGCGATCGAGGAGGATCCGCGTCCGGCGCGTGTCCTCGCAGGCGACGACGTCGGCCTCGCGCAGCGCGGCCAGCACCCGCAGCGTGATGTCCTCGAGGTTGCCGATCGGCGTCGGGCAGACGATCAGCCGGCCGCTCACACGGCCTCCCGCTGCTGGAGCCCGTCGAACGCGAGCGCGGCGGCGCCGATCATCCCCGCCTCGACTCCGAAGCGCGCCGCGACGATCTTGACCTCATCGCGGGAGGGTGGCAGCGAGCGCTCGGCGACGACCGCCCGGGCCGGAGCCAGGAGCAGCTCCCCGGCGCCGATCACGCCGCCCCCGATCACGATCACCTCGGGATTGAAGATGTTTACGTAGTTCGCCAGGGCGACCCCGATCCGGCTCCCGATCAGCTCGATCACCTCGAGCGCGGCCTCGTCGCCGTCGTAGGCGAGCTCGGTGACGAGCGGTCCGACGAGCTCGCGGCCGTCTTCGAGGGCTCGCGCGAGGCCGGAGCCCGGACGCTCGCGGGCGACGCGCAGGGCCTCCCGCGCGAGCGCCGTGCCCGACGCCAGCGACTCCACGCACCCGTGGTTGGGACAGTTTCCCTGGCACGGCGGCCCGTCGACCTCGATCACGACGTGGCCGAGCTCGGCCGCGGAGCCGATCGCGCCGCGATAGGGCCTGCCGCCGAGGATCAGGCCGCCACCGATGCCCGTGCCGATCGTGAGCATCACGACCTCGTTGTAGCCGCGCGCCGCACCGGCGCGGTGCTCGGCGATCACGGCCACGTTCGCGTCGTTGTCGGCGAATACCGGCAGCCCGAGCCGTTCGGCCATGATGTCGGCGAACGGCAAATCCTTCAGCGGCTGGTTGACGGCGACGACCGCGGTCCCGCTACGCTGATCGAACAGACACGGAATCCCGAAGCCCACGGCTGCGACTTCGGCGCCGGCTGCCTCCCGCACTTCTTGGACAGCATCCACTGCGACGTCGAGTAGGGCTGGCTGGTCGAGACCGGTGACCGATCGCTGGGCGCGGTGATGCACCCCCAAGCCTGCATCTACCGCGCCGGCGAGCAGCTTCGTGCCACCCATGTCGACGCCGATGGTGCGCCGGGCCGGCATGTCGTCACTATATGGACTCAAAGATGTCGAGCGACGTTGAACCGCCCCCATACAAGGTGTATCGCGCCGGCCCACGGGGCCTGAAGGCACGCCTGCGCGGCGAAGAGGATTCCCTGCTCCCGGAGCCCAGGAAGCGGGGGCGGCCGGGCACGGAGAAGCCCAGGGATGGGTGGTCGATCGCCAAGCGCGTGCTCAAGTACGTGGCGATCGCGGTCGTGGCGTGGATCCTGCTGTCGGTGGTGCTGTTCATCCTCAGTGCGTCGATCGAGACGAGCAAGCTGCCGAGCTCCGTGAGCGACGCGTTGGCGTCGGGCCCGAACATGGTCACCGGAACGGACACGATCCTGATCATCGGCACCGACCAGCGGCCAAAGGGATCGAAGGAGCCCGGCGCCGACACGAGCGACGTCGGGAGCAGGTCGGACACGCTGATGCTGTGGCGCGTGGGCGGCGGCACGTCGCGGCGGCTGTCGATCCCGCGTGACACGGTCGTGTCGATCCCCGGCCACGGAACGACCAAGATCAATGCCGCGTACGCGTACGGGGGGCCGGCGCTGACGATCCGTACGGTCGAGCAGTTCACCGGGATCAAGATCAACCACGTGATCATCGTCAACCTCGCTGCGTTCCCGCCGTTCATCAACGCGATCGGCGGCATCGACGTCAAGACCGGGCGGGTCTGCTCGGTGATCAGCGGCGGCCCGGCGAACGGCGGCTTCTCGCTGTTCCTGAAGCCCGGCGTCCACCACCTGAACGGCGAGCAGGCGCTGGTCTACGCGCGCACGCGCGAGAACCGCTGCAACCCCAACGACAGCGATCTCACCCGCGTCCAGCACCAGCAGGAGATCCTCAACGCGATCAAGTCAAAGCTGGTCTCGCCGAGCAGTTTCTTCCGGCTGCCGCTGGCGTCGTGGGACGCGCCCAAGGTCCTGCGCACCGACATGGGCGGGTTCACGCTCCTGTCGCTGTTCGCGGCCTCGGAGGTCGGCGGCAACGCGCCCGTCGACGTGCTCAAGCCGACGGGCTCGGTCGTGCTCCCCGACGGCGAAGACGGGCTGACGGCCACACCCGGCGACGTCAGCCGGGCCGTCAACAGGTTGATGACGGGGCGCTAGGCCGCGGCGGCGGTGCCGGAGTCCGAGGACTTCGACTTCGAGTCGGAGCTCGACTTCGAGGCGTCCGAGCTCTTCGAGCCGCCGTCGCCCTTGTCCGACTTCGAGCCGCCCTCGTCCTTGGACTTCTTGTCGCCTGAGCCCTCCGCGGCCTCCTTCAGCTCGCGTGAGCGCTTCCGCGTCCCGTAGTCGGTGTTGTAGAAGCCCTTGCCCTTGAAGTGCACGGCGACGGGGTGAAACACGCGCGCCACGGGCGCATCGCAGGTCTCACATGACTGCACCGGACCGTCCGACATGCGCTGCACCACCTCGAAGGTGTGCCCCTTATCACAGCGATACTCGTAGATTGGCATTGCTTCAGGAAGTATAGCTCACGTTCTTGGCACTCTCAACCGTAGAGTGCCAAGTTCGCGCTCGCAGATAGCATCTCGCCTCGTGCCTCCCGACGTTGTCACGATGGACAAGATCGTCTCGCTGTCCAAGCGGCGGGGATTCGTGTTCCCGAGCAGCGAGATCTACGGCGGGCTCGGGTCGAGCTACGACTACGGCCACTACGGCGTGCTGCTCAAGAACAACGTCAAGGGCCAGTGGTGGCGGGCGATGCTTCAGGAGCGCGATGACATCGTCGCGCTCGACTCGGCGATCATCCAGCATCCCAGGACGTGGCTGGCCAGCGGCCACCTCGCCGGCTTCACCGACCCGCTCGTCGACTGCCGCACCTGCAAGCTGCGCTTCCGCGCCGACAAGCTCGACGAGGCCCAGTGCGGCCGCAAGCCGTCCAAGCACCCGGGTGAGACGCCCGAGTGCGACTTGACCGAGGCGCGCGACTTCAACCTCATGTTCGAGACGACCGTCGGGCCGGTGAAGGACGAGGGCTCGATCGTCTATCTGCGCCCCGAGACCGCCCAGGGCATCTTCCTGAATTTCAAGAACTACCTCCAGTTCTCTCGAAAGAAGCCGCCGTTCGGGATCGCGCAGATCGGCAAGAGCTTCCGCAACGAGATCACCACCGGAAACTTCATCTTCCGGACACGGGAGTTCGAGCAGATGGAGATGGAGTTCTTCGTCCCGCCACCGCAGGCCGGCCAGTGGTTCGAGCACTGGCTCGAGCAGCGGACGGCCTGGTGGACGCGGCTCGGAATCCGGCCCGACCACCTGCGGCTACGCGCCCACGACGCCGAGGAGCTCTCCCACTATTCGAGCGCCACCAGCGACATCGAGTATCTGTTCCCGATTGGGTGGTCCGAGCTCGAGGGGATCGCCAACCGCGGCGATTTCGACCTGCGCCAGCACGCGGAGTACTCCGGACAGAAGCTCGAGTACGTCGACACCGCCTCCGGCGACCGCTACGTCCCCTACGTCATCGAGCCGGCGGCGGGTGCCGACCGAGCGATGCTCGCGTTCATGGTCGACGCCTACGACGAGGACGAGATCGAGGGCGAGACGCGGACTGTCCTGCGGCTCCATCCGTCGCTGGCGCCGGTCAAGGTCGCGGTCCTCCCCTTGGTACGCAAGGACGGCCAGCCCGAGCTCGCCGCCGAGATCTACCGCGACCTGCGCGAGCGCGTGCAGGCCGAGTACGACGAGGGCGGCGCGATCGGCCGGCGCTACCGCCGCCAGGACGAGATCGGCACGCCGTGGGCGGTCACGGTCGACCACCAGTCGCTCGAGGACCGGACGGTCACGCTGCGCGACCGCGACAGCCTCGCCCAGGACCGGATCCACATCGGCGAGCTCGGCGAAGAGATCGAGCGGCGGCTCCGGTCTGAGTGGAGCTCGCCAAAACTCGATATCTAGCCTGGGGGTCCAACCACGATCGCCTTCGACGCGCCCGCCGCGTTGGCCGCGTCGGGCTGCGTCCGCGCCACAGCACGTGGCGGCCGGCGCCGCGGAGGGGGATCGTCGCCGCGAACCGACCCTTGCGTACGACGACGCGCCTGTGCGCGACGAGCCGGCGCAAGCCCGCTTAACACGAGCCTCGTGGCGGCGGTGGCGGTCGACTCTCAGCCCGCGGGGCGCGTTTGAGCGGCCGCAGCCCTGATTGGCGTCGGCCCTTTTAACGGCGCTGGGGAAGGGGACGGGAACGGGCGCCCATTGCACCCGTTCAGAACCTGCACAGCACGACAATCTCGGCGCGGATGGCGAGGCCTGTCGAGCTGTGCATGAAGAGCATGCGCAATACGACAGGGCTCGGATGTGGCGCCGGTGTTGTCGTGTTGTGCAGGTTTCCCGTGACCGTGACACTCTCGGCACAAAGTCGCGGGTGTTGGGCGCAGAGCAGGTCGACCGCGGTCCCAGACCACGCGCCGGCGCCCTCATCCACCTCCCTCCCCGCTGCCGTTTACCGAGCCGACCGCCCGCCACAGCCGCGTCGCCTATCGCAACCTCGCCCGCACGAGCGCCACGAACCCTCCAGGGGCCTGACGAGCGGACACGCCCTCGACCTCGACGTGCGGGTTGCTGAACACGGTGACCGTCGCCAGCGCGCCGAACGGTACGTCCGGCTGGACGACCAGGCCGCCGTCGACCGCCGCCACCGTGGCGTCGACGGTGGCGCTGACACCCAGCAGCGTCGCGGTGCCGCGCAGGGTCAGCTGGCCGTTGCCCGAGGCGACGGGTTCGACCGACTGGAGGATCGGGAGCGCGCTGCGCAGATCGGACTCGCTCACCAGCGCGCTGGCGGTGAGCTGGTTGCCTCGCTTGTGCAGCGTCGCGTCGCGGACGGTGAGCAGCCCGCTGTCGAATTCGTTAACCGAGGCGTCGAGCGTCCCCACGTCGCCCGCCTGGCTCAGCACGCTGCCGAGGTGACCGGGGTCGGTTCGGTACGTGCCCATCCGGATCACGACGTGATCCGCGTCGTGCCAGAGGAGCTTGATAGCGGGGAACGCGCTCACCTTCACCTCGAGCACCTGGCCGGATCGCGCCAGCTGGTCGCGCAGCCGCTGCGCCGCGATCGCGGGAAGGAACAGCTGCGCGAGCACGAGCAGCAGCAGGATTGCGCCGGCGGCGGCGATCGCTGATATCCGGCGCATCTCCCCGGAACGTTAGGGCCGCATCGCGCTTCAGCCCTCAAGCGTGCCCGCGAGTCCACCGATACGGTCGGAAATGCGACGTTCGTTGCTGTTCTCGCTCGCGATCGTCCTGGTGTGCGTAGGAGCCGCCGTGGGCGCCTTCCTTGCTGGCCGTGGGAGCGGCGCGGATCTCACGCTCGCGAGTCGGGCCGGCGCGGCCGCCGGGTATCACGCGGGCGCCCACGCCGGCATGACCTCCGGCCGCCACGACGGCTACCGGGCCGGGTACCAGGCGGGTTATCACAAGGCCTACACGGCGGCCTACCGCAAGGCCTACAGGCGGGCGCTCAACCAATGAGACCGGCCGAAGGAGGGTTCCGGGTGTTCAGCCTCGCGGTCGTCGCGATCGCCGTCGCCGCGTTCGCCGGCGTGGGGTACCTGGTCGGGCGGGTCGAGCGGACATCGCAAGCCAACGCCGCGAATGTCCGGGCCAGCGCTGCCTCGGCGACCTACCGGCGAGCGGAGACCAGCGCGTACCACCGCGGGTTCAGGGCCCAGTACGGGCACGGGGTGGCCGGTGGCGCGTCCGCGGGTGGCAAGGCAGGGGCCCGCCTTGGCCGCTCGGCGGGCCGGGCGGCGGCCGCCAGCCTCGCGATCACCGACCAGGCCAAGGCGCTGGCGGCGGCACTCGCCTCGACGCCGGTGTCGCTGAAGCGGAGGCCGAAGACCCACACGTGCGTGCCCGTAGGGGGCGGGCTGTGCGAGGTCCTCGGTCCGGGCGTCACCGGAAAGAGTTGCCCGCGCGCCTCGGCACCCAGCGCCGAGGGGGGAATCGTCTGCGTGCCTGAGGTGCTGGTCGAGGCCGCCCGGGCGGCCGACGTTCCAGGGATCGACACGCTGACCGGAGACGTGAGCTCCGGAACGACGGGCGCCGCATCAACCGCGTCAACCGCGTCGACCGCGTCGACGGCGTCGGGCCTCGCCGCGACCCCGACGGCTAGCTCAACAACCCCCTAGCCGCCTGCAGCGACTGCTCCATCACGGGGGCGATGTCGAACTCGGGCTCGCTGAGGCGCCTCAGCGTGATCCCGTCCGCGAGCGCGTACAGGAACGCGGCGATCGCCTCGGCCTCGGCCCGGAGCTCGATCACGCCGGCCTGGCTCTTCGCCCGCAGCGCATCGGCCATGTGCGATCGCAGCCGGCGACCGAGCTCGGCGATCTCGGTGGCGATCTCCTCGTTGCGCTGGGCGAGCGTCAGCAGCTCGTAGTACATGACGGCCGACGTGAGCCCGTCGCCGAGGAAGTCCTCGAAGCTGCGCACGAGCGCTGCGAGGACGGCGTCGACGGTGTCGGCGCCGCCGATCGCCTGTTCGAGCCGGTCGATCCGAAGATCGCACTCGCTCCGCACGACCTCGACGAGCAGCCGCTCCTTGGTGGCGAAGTAGTAGTGCAGCAGCCCGCGCGAGACGCCCGCCTCGCGCGCGACGACGTCGAACGTCGCCCCGGCGATCCCGCGCGCGGCGACGCTGACGCGCATCGCCTCGACGATCCGGGTGGCCTTGTCGCTCGCTAGCTCGCGCGTGGGCGTGAGCGGGTGAGCGGTCGCGGCTTCCACGCCCGCGATGATAGTCGCGGATCGGTCGACCTGGCGCCCTTCAACGACCGAGGGCGCCTACGAAGAGGCGCCCTCGGGGCAGATCATGTGAGTCGCGGCGCGTCAGCTAAGCGGAGCTGACGGGACTCGCGGGAGGCGCCGGCGCCGGTGGCGGCGGCGGCGTGTACTCGAACTCCTCCTCCGCGCCGAACAGCGTGTCGAGCACCTTCGAGCGCAGCTTTTCGCTGGCCGCCAGGGCGATCGCACCGCTCACCACGAGCAGCAACAGCCTGCGTCCGACCCGACGCTTCTTGCGGACCTGGCGCTTTGGCGCTTCGCTCAACGCAATCGAGACCTCGCGCAACGACTCGACCGCGCTGCGCAGCTCGTTCTGGAGCTTCTTGTCCTCGACCAGCGCACGGTGCGGCGCCTTGCCGTTGCTGCTGAGCCGCACGTAGGCGCGCTTCGACGACTCGAACGCGTGCTGCACGTTCGCGCGCAGCTTCGCGTCTTCGATCAGACGCGCGATGTAGGGGTTGGCCCGGATGCTGGCCACGTCAGCTGGGCCAAAACTGAGCTTCTTGCTTCGTGATGCCATTTCACTCCCTCGGAACTTTGAGCCGTGCGTGCCCAGCATACGAGACTGAGCCTCAACACATCAGGTTTTACCCGCTATGCACCGAACACGACATCGCGAGCCAACCGAGTTTCACACAACGGTCAAGCGACGCCGCTGGCGACTCGCCCGATCGCCGGGGCCCGCCTCGGCGCCGCTCGCCGCTGGAGCGCGAGGTCCAGGACCTCGCCGATCTCCGAGACGAAACTGAACTTCAGGTCCCGGCGCAGGTGCTCCGGGATCTCGTCGACGTCCTGCTCGTTCAGCGCGGGCGCGATCACCCGGCGGATCCCGTTGCGCTGCGCGGCGAGTGCCTTCTCCTTGAGCCCGCCGATCGGCAGCACCTGCCCGGTCAGGGTGATCTCGCCGGTCATCGCGACGTCCGAGCGGACCGGACGTCCGGACAGCAGCGACGCCAGCGCCGTCGCCATCGCGACCCCGGCGCTCGGCCCGTCCTTCGGCGTGGCGCCCGCCGGCACGTGGATGTGGATGTCGTGCGTCGCAAACCAGTCGTCCGCGAGGCCGGGCACGAGGTCCGAGGCATTGCTGCGGATGTACGACAGCGCGGCCTGCGCCGACTCCTTCATCACGTCCCCGAGCTGGCCCGTGATCGTCAGCGTGCCCTTGCCCGGCGCCGCCGTCGCCTCGATGAACAGCACCTCGCCACCGACCGGCGTCCAAGCCAACCCGGTCGCGACCCCGGGCCGCGCGGTCCGCCGCCGGGCCTCGCTGAAGAACCTCCGCTTGCCCAGGAGCTCGCGGACGCGGGGCTCGGTGATCGTCAGCCGGCGCGCCGCGCGCCCCTCGGCCACCTGCATCGCGACCTTCCGACACACCGTGCCGATCTCGCGCTCGAGCTGCCGGACCCCGGCCTCGCGCGTGTAATCAGTGATGATTGCCTTGAGCCCGGCATCGCTGAACGCGATCCGGGAACGGGTCAGGCCGTTGCGCTCGATCTGGCGTGGAACGAGGTAGCGCTTGGCGATCTGGAGCTTCTCCTCCTCGGTGTACCCCGCCAGCTGGATGACCTCCATCCGGTCGCGCAACGGGCCCGGGACCGTGTCGAGCGTGTTCGCGGTGGTCACGAAGATCACGTTCGAGAGGTCGAACGGCAGATCCAGGTAGTGGTCCCGGAACGACTGGTTCTGCTCGGGATCGAGCACCTCGAGCATCGCGCTCGAGGGATCGCCGCGGAAGTCGGCTCCCATCTTGTCGATCTCGTCGATCATCAACAGCGGGTTGTTGGCGCCCGCATCCCGCAGCGCTCGGATGATCGTCCCTGGCAGCGCGCCGATGTAGGTGCGGCGGTGGCCGCGGATCTCGGCCTCGTCGCGGACACCGCCGACGCTGATGCGCTCGAACCTGCGCCCGAGCGCCCGGGCGATCGAGCGGCCCAGCGAGGTCTTGCCGACGCCGGGCGGGCCGACGAAGCACAGGATCGAGCCGCGCGCGTCGGGCTTCAGCCGCCGGACGGCCAGGAACTCGAGGATCCGGTCCTTGACCTGATCGATGTCGTAGTGATCCTCGTTGAGGACGGCGCGGGCGTGAGCGAGATCGAGATCGTCCTCGGTGGACTTGTCCCAGGGGAGCGCCGCGATCCACTCGAGGTATCCGCGGATCACGCCCCACTCCGCCATCGCCGGCTGGAGCCGCTCGAGCCGGGCGAGCTCGCGATCGGCCTGCTTGCGGACCTCCTCGGGGAGCTCGATCGCGGCGAGCTGCTCGCGCAGCTCGTTTACCTCGGCCTGGACCTCGTCGGACTCGCCGAGCTCCTCCTGGATGGCCTTCAGCTGCTGGCGCAGAAAGTACTCGCGCTGGCCCTTGTCCAGCTCGGATTGCACCTGGGACTGGATCTTTGAGCCGAGCGCCACGACCTCGAGCTCGCGGGCGAGGATCTCCGATAGGCGCCGCAGCCGCTTCGCGACGTCGACCTCCTCGAGCAACTCCTGCTTCTCCTCGGTGGGCAGCCGCAGGGCACCGGTGATCAGATGCGACAGCACGCTCGGGTCGTCGACGTTCGCGACCATCACCTGGAGCTCCTCGGGGAGATACGGGACCTGCTCGACGATGTCGGTGAACGTCTGCTGGACGTTGCGCATCAGCGCGATCAGCTCCGGCGTGTGGTTGACCACGTCGGGCTCCGGCGCCACCTCGGCGACGAGATACGGCTCGGTCCCGACCCACGACTCGACCCTCACGCGCTGGCCGCCCTGGATCAGGACCCGCAGGGTGCCGTCGGGGACGCGAATCATGCGCGCCACGACGCCGAGGACGCCGACCGAGTAGAGGTCCTCGGGCGCAGGCGACTCGACCTGGGGCGTGCGGCTAGCGATCATCGCGATCGTCCGGTCCCCGCGGAGCACCTCGTTCACGAGCTCGATGCTGCGCTCCTGGCCGACGTTCAGCGGGATGATCATGTCCGGGAAGGTGACCGTGTCGCGCAGCGGCAGGACCCCCACGCGCTGGGGCGTCTCGCGGGTATCGGCCACGGCGACTTCGCGTGGGCCGCCGTCGGGCAAACCGATCTCGATCACGCCTCGCTGCTCTCGATCGGGACCGGCCCCCGCGAGCGCCGCTGGACGAGCGGAAGCTCGATCCGGAGCATGCCGTCTTCGTAGCGTGCCTTCGCCTGATCCGGCTGGACCTCGGCACCGAACTCGACGACGCGCCGGAAGTACCCGCGCTCGATCTCGACCTGCTGGTAGACGCCGCCCTCGACCACCCCGGGGCGGCGGCGGCCCGACAGGATCAGCGTCCGGCCCTGGATCTGGAGATCGAGCTGATCGGTGTCGACGCCCGCCAGCTCCGCGGTCACGATCGCTCGCGGCGGATCGTCGACGTAGACGACGTCGACGGCCGGCGAGAAGCCACCGCCGGGGCGCGTGAGTCCGGTGCGCTCGAGCATGTCACCGAACAGCTCATCCATCTCGCGGCGCATGCGGTCGAAGTTCGCGAACAGGTCACGCTCGGGCATAGCCGGGAGGTTACGCGTTCGCCGCCGGGCGCTCAGGGGCGCGCGGCCGCGGGCGCGACGGTGAAGACCGCGCCCTCCTCAGCGAGCTCAACCGGGCCGCCGAATCCACGGCTGGCCTCCGCCCGCATCCATTCCGGGTCGAGCTCGTCCGAGAAGTGGGTGACGACGATTCTCGCGGCGCCGGCACGGCGGCCATGGTCGCCGGCCTCGTGCGGCGTCAGGTGCCCCCGGATCCCGGTGCGTTCGGGCCGAGGCAGCGTCGCCTCGATCAGCAGCATGTCTGTGTCTTGGGCGAACTCGACGAGCTTGTCGTTGGGGCTGCAGTCGGCGCTGTAGGTGAGCCGCCTTCCGTCCGCCGTGGTCAGCTCCACCGCGAAGGTGGTCGTGTAGTGCGGGACCTCGCAGAAGCGGACCGAGAACGGGCCGATCGAGAACTGGTCCGGCCCGTCGTACTCGTGCAGCGAGAACGCCCCGTCGACCAGATCGTTGTTGCCCCAGCAGCCGACGATCTGCCTGAACATCTCGCCAGCGCCGGCCGGCGCGTGCAGCTCGGGCCGGGCGGGATTGTCCGTGCCGGGCCAGCCCGCCACTGGAACCGGCTGCTGGCGAGGCGCGTACGTGAGCGCGTACGCGAAGGGGACGAGATCGAGGAAGTGGTCCGCGTGCAGGTGGCTGATCAGGACCGCCGATAGGTCGACGTAGTCGAGGAACCCGCGCAGCTTCGAGAACACGCCATTGCCGCAGTCGACCAACAACGAATAATCGTCGTGCTGTACGAGGTACCCGCTACACGCCCCGCCCGCATCCTGCCAGGAAGGCGACTTACCCAATACGGTGATCTGCAACCCGCTCCTCTATCTCCTTGGAGTCTGACACTCTAGTGCCCCCGCAACAATTGTTTGCCCAGGGAGGACACCACCCTTCGTGGCGGCTTAGCCCATGCAAATGCCCTTGATCGTGGCCGCTGCGACGCAGTTCGAGGTGGCGCTGCTCGTGTTCGGCGGGCTCGCGGTCCTCGGCGCACTGCTGTCGGGAATCGCGCGGGACACGCTGCTGTCGCTGACGACGATGTTCGTGCTCGTCGGGTTCGTGCTCGGCGCCGGCGGATTCGACGTCCTTCACTTCAACGCGCACTCGGCGTTCGTCGACGACCTCGCGATCGTCGCGCTGATCGTGATCCTGTTCCGCGACGGCCTCGAGGTCGAGGGCGAGATGCTCGCGGAGCACTGGCACCTTCCGTTGCGCAAGCTGGTGCTGGCGATGCCGCTGACCGCGGGGATTGTCGCCGTCGCAGCGCACACCTTGACCGACCTTTCCTGGGCGGAGTCGTGCCTGCTCGGAGCGCTGCTGTCACCGACCGATCCGGTCCTGTCCTCCGGTGTCGTCACAAATCCGCGCGTGCCACGCGTGGTCCGGCACTCGCTGAACCTCGAATCCGGCCTCAACGACGGCCTCGCGCTCCCGGCCGTGCTCGCGCTGAGCGCGACGCTGGCGGTCGGTGGGGGTCACTTCGTGTGGTGGCGATTCGTGCTCGAGGACGTCACGATCGGCGTCGCCACGGGCCTGCTCCTGGGGTTCGTCGGCGCGGGCCTGATGCGTCGCGAGAAGCGGCTCGAGGGCGGGATCCCGGGCTATCAGAAGGCCCTGTACACGCTCGGGATCGCGTTCGCGACGTACGGCGTCGCCGTGCTGCCGCCCCGTGGCAACGGACTGATCGCGGTCTACATCGCGGCGATCACGCTCGGCATCCGGCGCCCCGATCTCCGCTCGTACTTCGAACGGCAATCGGCCGACCTGGTCGAGATCGTGAAGATCGGGATCTTCGTCGTGTTCGGCTCGCTGCTGACCCTGCACGGCCTGTTCACGGACGGCTGGGCCGCGGTCGCGATCGCCGCCGTGGCGCTGCTCGTCGCCAGGCCGGCTGCCGTGATGGTCGCGCTCACTGGCACCGCGATCGACAAACCCACGAGGGCGTTCATGGGCTGGTTCGGGCCCAAGGGAGTCTCGACGATGACTTTCTCGCTGCTGGTCCTGGACGCCGGCATCGCCTCCGGCTCGCGCCTGTTCAACCTCGCGGCCTTGGTCGTCCTCTGCTCGATCGTCGCCCACGGGTTCACGGACACGGTCGGGGCGGACTGGATCGCCCGCCGCGCGGAGCGGAAGTCCAAGGCGGCCGAGCCCGAGTCACCGCCGCTGGTCGCCAGCCAGGTTCAGTGATGGTCGTTCCCGCCGCCGTGGCGGTCGGGATCGACGATCCAGCCGATCACGACGGCGATCAGCACGAAGACGATGAATCCGATGGCTAGCGGCCAGTACACGGCGTTGGAACCTTATAGGTGCAAGACGCGTCCTGCTCCGGCCACCGGACGGGGCTACGCGTGGAGCGCGACCTGCTCGCTCGCCGACGGGAACGCCCACGCCACCTGCATCCGCCGCTCCTGGCGGAACACGAACCGCATCTGCCGCGGCGGGCGCAGGCCGTCGGGATGGTTGGGTCTGAACGTCGCGCACGGGCCTGCGTCGGTGACGGCGCAGAGGAGGTTTTGACGAAAGAAGCACTCCTCGCAGCTGACCTTCGCTGATCCTGCGCGCCCGTTAGACATACCCTATTCCCAACCCCTCGATGCTTGACGTGCCTCCGACCAGGGCTGCATCAAAGCGAACTTCCGGACCATCGCGCAACCCCGATTCCCGGAAAACGCACGAACTTCGCGCCGCGCCGTTTACCCTGCAAGCAGCGGGAATTTTCGAGCCGAGGCAGAGAAGCTCCCGCAATTTCCGTAGCTTTCGCTGAGATGGAAGACGACGGTCACGGGCTCCTGATTTCACTCGACGACTATGAGCGCGCCGCCGAGGGGCTGATCGAGCCCGCGGCGTTCGGCTACTTCTATGGCGGGGCCGGCGACGAGATCACGATGCGCGACAACGTGGCGGCGTGGAGACGGCTGGCGATCCGGCCGCGCATGCTCGTCGGGGTCGAGGAGCGCGACACGTCGATCACGCTTCTGGACAAGCAGCGCCCCCACCCGCTGATCGTCGCGCCGATGGCGGTCCAGCGGCTGGCGCACCCGGACGGCGAGGTCGCCACCGGCCGCGCCGCCGCGGCGACCGACACGATCATGTGCCTG
Source organism: uncultured Solirubrobacterales bacterium (assembly GCA_963810015.1). Classification (GTDB taxonomy): domain Bacteria; phylum Actinomycetota; class Thermoleophilia; order Solirubrobacterales; family Solirubrobacteraceae; genus Palsa-465. The sequence continues at coordinate 249,843 of CAWEMC010000009.1, read as the reverse complement.
TCGACGCTCGGCACGACGAGCGTCCGGGCGCTGGCGAACGCCGTGCCCGACGCTCCGCGGTGGTTCCAGCTGTACGTCTTCTCCGACCGCGGGGTGACCCGGGACCTGATCACCCAGGCCGTCGAGCACGGCTACGAGGCGCTCGTCGTGACCGTCGATCTGCCGGTCTTGGGGTGGCGCGAGCGCGATCTCCGCTCCGGCGTGCGCTCGGCGAGCACCCATCCCGTCGCACACGCCCACGCGCTCGGCGAGGACGGGCCGGTTAACACCGCCGGTCCGCTCAGCGCGGACGGGGTCGCCGGCCTGCTCGACGCGGACCTGACCTGGAGCGACATCGAGCAGTTCGCCGCGGAGAGCTCGTTGCCGGTGATCATCAAGGGGATCCTCACCGCCGAGGACGCCAAGCTCGCGGCCGAGCACGGCGCGCGTGGAATCGTCGTCTCCAACCACGGCGGCCGGCAGCTCGACACCGTGCTCGCCGCGGCCGATGCGCTTCCGGCGGTGGTCGACGCCGTCGGCGACGCGCTCGACGTGATCGTCGATGGCGGGATCAGGCGCGGCACCGACGTCCTCAAGGCACTCGCGCTCGGCGCCCGAGCGGTGATGGTCGGCCGCCCGCTCGTATGGGGGCTCGCGGTCGACGGCGCCGCCGGGGCGCAGCGGGTGATCGAGATCCTGCTGGCCGAGCTGGAGGCCACGCTGGCCCTCGCCGGGGCCCCGGTCGCCTCGGAGCTCGATCGGAGCTTCGTCACCCGGGCTCCGTGGGTATCCGCCTGACGTGAACGTCCTGGTCACCGGAATCACCGGGTTTATCGGCTCGCGGCTGGTGCCACGCCTGCGGCGTGACGGACACGAGGTCCGCGGCTTCGCTCGCGACCCCGGCCGTGGCGACTCGGACCCACACGTTGTATGCGGCGACGCCGTCTCCGGCGCGGGACTCGACGAGGCACTCGATGGCATCGACGTCGCTTACTTCTTGATCCACTCGATGGAGAGCAGTAACGATGGCGCATTCGACGTAAGCGAACGGACCGCCGCGGAGAATTTCGCCCGTGTCGCCCGCGACTGCAAACTGCCTCGCGTCATCTACCTAGGCGGACCGATGCCGAGCGACGGCGTGGTGTCACCTCACCTTGCCAGCCGGCTGGAGGTCGAGCGCATCCTGCTCGCGGCGACATCGTGCTCTGTGGCGTTCCGAGCCTCGATCGTGATCGGCGCAGGCTCTCGCTCGTTTCGCTTCCTGGTACGGCTGGTGGAGCGCATGCCGGTCCTCGCCGTGCCGGCGTGGCGCACGCGGCGTTCGGCGCCGATCGACGAGCGTGACATGATCGAGCTCCTCGCGCGCGCCGCCACGAGTGACGCGGTCTGCGGGCAGTCACTCGACGCGGGCGGCCCCGACATCGTCTCCTACGGTGAGCTGATCAACCGCATCGGTGAGCACATGCTTCTCGACCGTCCGACAATTGGTCTAAATCGCTTGACTGTCACTCCGATCGCAAGCCGGATTGCGGCCGCCATCGCCGGCGAGGACGCCGCGCTGATCGAGCCGCTGATGGAGAGCCTCGAGCACGACCTACTTCCTCGTGACGGCCGGGCTGCCGAGCTGCTCGGAGTCAGACTGCACTCGCTCGACGCCGCGATCGAACGGGCGCTGCGTGACTGGGAGTCGAGCGAGTCCCTGGCGGCGCGTTGATGATTGATTCCAAACTGATTGGAACCGGGGCGCTCGGGGAACGAGCGGGGCGACGCGAACGGGAGACGACGCGTAGCGGCGCTACGCGAGCCGACCGGCCGTGGCGATCCGCGAAGTTATCCCGAACGCATCCGCGACGAGCAATTTGGAATCACTCATCTGGTCGCCTGGGTTAGTGTCCGGCCATGAGCATCGTCCATGCCAGGATCAAGATCGACGCGCCGCCGGAGCGCGTGTGGGAGACGATCATGGACCCCGACCGGTGGGGAGAATGGGTCACGATTCACCGCTCGGTAAGCGAGGTTTCGGACCGTCCACTTAAGCGGGGGTCGACGCTGCGGCAGATGCTCCACGTACGTGGCGTTTCGTTCCACGTGAACTGGACGCTCGCCGAACTCAGCGTACCTCGCCGGGCCGAGTGGGAAGGTCAGGGCCCGGCGCACTCGCGGGCAACGATCCGTTACGCGCTCTCCGGCGACGGTGATGGGCCAACCAAGTTTGACTACACGAACGAGTTCAATCCACCAGGGGGGAAGCTTGGTGTCCTCGCGAGCCGTGTTATCGTCGGCGCCGCTTCGGAGCGAGAGGCTCATAACTCGTTAAACCGATTGAAAGCGCTACTCGAGCGAGATTGACAGCCCCGTAGTCAGTGACGCTATTGTGTGTGGCGCGGTAATCACCGACCGGGTGCAATCAAGGAGATTTTGAATGGCAGAATTCGTCGACAGCACGGTTAAGGAGATCGACAGCCGCTTGCGCGAGCTCAAGGAAGAGGTCTCGAAACTAGAGGCCGCCCGCGCGGCGCTGGTCGGCGGCCGCCGCGGACCGGGCCGACCCCGCGGCTCTCGGTCCTCCTCCTCGACGACGACCCGTCGTCGCGCCGCGCGCCGGCCCGGCCGGCCCCGCGGCCGGCGAAGTGGCGGCACGCGTGCGAATCAGGCGCTGGAACTCGTTCGCAGTCAGCCGGGTATCACGATTCCCCAAATTGCCGAGAACCTGAAGATCGAGCCAAATTACCTGTACCGCGTCATGCCAAAGCTCGTCTCGGACGGGCAGGTACGCCGCGAAGGTCAGGGCTGGCACCCAGCGTCTAACTAGTTCTAACACTTAGAACTAGCTGAGAGATTTATAAGGGCCGCGCCCGTGGGGCGCGGCCCTGTTTTATGTCGCCTTGATGGTTACGTCCGCCGGTTGTGACACGTGCAATCGTGTGCGGCAACGGGTCCCCATCGGTGGATACCGCCTAGATCAGACCGAGCTGCTTGACCGCGTCGCGTTCCTCGGCGAGCTCATTCACAGTCGCGTCGATCCGCGTCCGGGAGAAGTCATTGATCTCGAGGCCTTGGACGACCTCGATCGAACCGTCCGAGCAGGTCACGGGGAAGCTCGAGATCAGCCCTTCCTCGACGCCGTAGGAACCGTCCGAGGGAATCGCCATCGACACCCAGTCTCCGGCCGGCGTACCCAGCACCCAGTCGTGAACCGCGTCGATCGCCGCGTTCGCGGCCGACGCTGCGCTCGAAGCGCCGCGGGCCTCGATGATCGCCGCGCCGCGCTTCTGCACGGTGGGAATGAAGTCGTTCTCGAGCCACTCCTGATCGTTCACCACCTCGGCGGCGTTCTGACCCTTCACCTTGGCGTGGAAGATGTCCGGGTACTGGGTCGCCGAGTGATTGCCCCAGATCGTCATGTTCGTGATGTCGGCTACCGTGACCCCGGCCTTCGCCGCCAGCTGCGCTTTCGCGCGGTTGTGGTCCAATCGCATCATCGCCGTGAACCGGTCCCCGGGAATGTCGGGAGCGTTGCTCCTCGCGATGAGACAGTTCGTGTTCGCCGGGTTGCCGACCACGAGCACCTTGATGTCCGGCGCCGCGTGCGCAGCCAGCGCCTGGCCTTGCGGCTTGAAGATGCCGCCGTTGGCCTCGAGCAGATCGCTACGTTCCATCCCCTTGCTCCGCGGCCGCGCACCGACGAGCAGCGCCACGTTGACACCGTCGAAGGCCTCGTTCGGGTCGTCGTAGATGTCAACCCCGGCCAACAGCGGAAGCGCGCAGTCATCGAGTTCCATCGCGGTTCCCTCGGCCGCCTTGACGGCGTCCGGGATCTCGAGCAACGACAGGTGCACCGGCGTGTCGGCGCCGAGCAGCTGACCGCTGGCGATCCGGAACACGATTGCGTATCCGATCTGTCCGGCGGCACCGGTGACGGCTACTCGTACGGGGGCATCAGGCACTTGTTCATCTCCTCGTGGAGGTCGGGGGGGGAATGGCTCGAATGTATACCCGGCGCGCGCAGCGCCCGCGGCCCTGATTGCCGGACGGCTTGGAAAACGGCGCTGGGGAAGGGCAAGGGATCGGGCGCCATCGCACCCCGTCGAGAACCTGCACAGCACGACAATCCCGGCGCGAATGGCGAGGCCTGTCGAGCTATGCATGAAGAGCATGCGTAATACGACAGGGCTCGGCCCTGGCGCCGAGGTTGTCGTGTTATGCAGCTTCTCCGTGACACTCTCGGCACAGTCGCGGGTTGGGGGCAGGAGCAGCGAGCCGCTCGCCGGCCAAGTCTGCGGGCCCCACGCTCCGCGTCGTCTTGGTGGCCTGGGTCGCTAGGGTCCAGGGCTCGTGAAGATCGTCTACACCCAGACCGACGAGGCGCCGGCGCTGGCCACGCAGTCGCTCCTGCCGATCCTCCGCGCCTACGCCGGCGCGGCCGGTATCGAGATCGAGTTGCGAGACATCTCACTCGCCGGCCGGATCCTCGCGCAGTTCCCCGACCGGCTCGACTCCGACCATCGCGTCGCCGATTCCCTGAGCGAGCTCGGCGAGCTCGTGCAGACCCCGGAGGCCAATGTCATCAAGCTGCCGAACATCAGCGCCTCCGTCCCGCAGCTCAAGGCCGCGATCGCGGAGCTACAGGCGCACGGCTACACCATCCCGGACTACCCCGAGCAGCCATCCGACGACGAGCAGCGGGAGATCCGCGCGCGATACGACAAGGTGAAGGGCAGCGCCGTCAACCCCGTCTTGCGACAGGGCAACTCCGATCGCCGCGCCTCGGAGTCAGTGAAGGCATACGCGCGCCGACACCCCCACTCTATGGGCGCCTGGTCGCCCGAGTCACGCTCACACGTCGCGACGATGGACGATGGGGACTTTCGCGCCACCGAGGAGTCGGTGACACTCGAGCGAGCCGGGTCAGTGCGAATCGAGCACCACGGCACCGACGGCTCGGTAACCGTCCTCAAGGACCGCATCCCGGTACTCGAGGGTGAGGTGATCGACTCGGCCGTGATGCGGCGAGACGGGCTCGAGCAGTTCCTCTCCGATCAGGTGGCCGAGGCCAAGCAGCAGGGCGTGCTGTTCTCCGTGCACCTCAAGGCGACGATGATGCGGGTGTCAGACCCGATCATCTTCGGACACGCCGTCCGGGTGTACTTCGCGAACGTGTTCGCCGAACATGGCGACGCGCTCGACCGCGCCGGCGTCGACCCGAATCACGGCGTCGGAGCCATGCTTGGCGCGATCGAGCGGCTTCCCGAGGACGAGGGCGCGGCGGTGAGGCAGGCGATCGAGGCTGCGTACCGCGACGGCCCGTCGCTGGCAATGGTCGACCCCGACCGCGGCATCACCAACCTGCACGTCCCGAGCGACGTGATCATCGACGCCTCGATGCCCGCCGCCATCAGATCCTCGGGCAAGATGCGCAACGCCGACGGCGAGCTCCAGGACACGAAGTTCGTGATCCCCGATCACTCCTACGCCTCGCTGTACGCCGAGACCGTCGCGCACTGCCGCGAGCACGGCGCGTTTGACCCGGCGACGATGGGCTCGACTCCCAACGTCGGGCTGATGGCACAGTCGGCCGAGGAGTACGGCTCACACGACAAGACCTTCGAGATCACTGCGCCCGGCACCGTCCGGGTGATCGGCGACGACGGCGCGACTCTGCTCGAGCACGAAGTCGGCGCCGGGGACATCTGGCGCATGTGCCAAACGAAGGACGCCCCGATCGAGGATTGGGTACGCCTCGCGCTCGCGCGCGCCCGCGAGACCGGCGCACCCGCAGTCTTCTGGCTCGACGAGACGCGCGCTCATGACGCCGAGCTTCTGAGGAAGGTGCGCCCGGCGCTCGAGGAGCTCGACACCGATGGTCTACAGATCGAGATCCTCGACGTCGCCGAGGCGACGCGCTTCACGCTCGATCGGGCCCGTCGCGGCGAGGACACGATCTCCGTGACCGGCAACGTGCTCCGCGACTACCTGACCGACCTGTTTCCGATCCTCGAGCTCGGCACCAGCGCAAAGATGCAGTCGATCGTGCCGCTGATGCATGGTGGAGGGCTGTTCGAAACCGGCGCGGGCGGCTCGGCGCCCCGGCACGTCCAGCAGTTTCTGGAGGAGAACCACCTGCGCTGGGACTCGCTGGGCGAGTTCCTCGCCCTCGCGCCGTCGTTCGAGCTGCTCGCCCGTACGGAGGACAACCCACGCGCCGAGGTGCTCGCGCACACGATCGATCGCGCGATCGGCCGGCTGCTCGAGGACAACCGATCCCCGTCCCGCGAAGCGGGTGAGCTCGACAGCCGCGGCAGTCACTTCTACCTGGCGCTGTACTGGGCGCAGGAGCTCGCTCAGCAGCGCGAGGATGCCGAGCTCGCCGAACGGTTCCAGGGGTTGGCGGAGCGACTCGCGGCGGACGAGGCGAAGATCGTCGAGGAGCTGAACGCGGTCCAGGGCTCACCCGTGCAGATCGACGGCTACTACCACCCGGATCCGCAGGAGGCGTCGTCGGCGATGCGGCCCAGCGCGACCCTCAACGAGGCGCTCGAGAGCTTCTAGAGCTCGACCTCGTAGACCTCACCGAGCTTGCGCTTCAGGTAGCCGGTGAACGGGCCGACGGCGATCGGTCCGCCAACCACTCGCGGCAACAACTCCGCCGCGGGGAACTTCGCGCCGTGCCGGTGAACGTTCTCGCGCAGCCACTCGCGCAGCGGCGAGAGCTCCCCGGCGGCGATCCCCTCTTCGAGATCAGGCACGTCGGCGTGCACCTTCTCCCAGAGCTGACCGGCGATCAGGTTGCCGAGCGCGTACGTCGGGAAGTACCCGATCAGGCCCGCGGACCAGTGCACGTCCTGGAGCACGCCGCGCCGGTCGTCGGGCACCTCGAGCCCGAAGACCTCGTAGAAGCGGGCGTTCCACGCCTCGGGGAGCTCGTCGACCGAGAGCCGCTGTTCGATCAGCGCCTGCTCGAGCTCGAACCGCAGCACGATGTGCAGCCCGTACGTGGCCTCGTCGGCCTCGACGCGGATGAACGAGGGCCGGATCTTGTTGACGGCGCGGTACAGGGGCTCGGGCTCGACGGAGACATCGAACGCGGCGCTGACCATCGGGGCGAGCACGCCGGAGAACGCGCGCCCCCTTCCCACCATGTTCTCCCAGAGCCGGCTCTGGGACTCGTGCAGACCAAGCGACTCGGCGTGTCCCAGGGGGGTCCGCTGGAGCGATTCAGCGATCCCGGCCTCGTAGAGGCCGTGGCCGCACTCGTGCATGGCGCCGTACAACGAGGAGCCGAAATACGTCTCGTCCCACCGCGTCGTGATCCGAACATCCGAGGAGCCGAAGCTGGTGGCGAACGGGTGCACGGCGTCGTCGATCCGCCAGCTCTGCGGGTCGAACCCCATCAGCTCGACGACGTTGCGGGCCAGGCGACGCTGACGGTCGATCGGGAAGCTCCCGTGCAGGAGCGAATCGTCGATCGGGCGCTCGGATACGGTCGCGATCAGGGGGACGAGCTCAGAGGAGAGCTCTTCGAACAGTCTCGCCACCTCCGCGCTCTTCATCCCCGGCTCGTAGTCGTCGAGCAGCACGTCGTAGCGGGAGTCGAACTCGTCGAAGCAGTCGGCGTAGCGTCGCGCGAGCTCGAGGTTGTGGGTCAGGTACGGCGCAAACATCGAGAAGTCGGAGTTCTTGCGCGCCTCCACCCAGACCTCCTGTCCGAGCGACCCTGCGCGGGCCAGATCCGCGGCGAGGTCGGACGGGACGCGTCGTGCCTTCTCCCAGTGGCGGCGCGCGACGCGCACCAGCGAAGCGTCATCGGACTCTTCTGAGGCCCCATTCAGCTCGGCCGCGGCGGCGTCGAGCAGCCTGCCGGTGTCTGGGGAGACGAACATCTCGTGGGAGATGCGCTCGAGCGTGGCCAGCGCCTCGGCTCGTGCAGGCGCGCCGCGCGGGGGCATCATCGTCTGCTGGTCCCATGAGAGCACCTGGGCCGCGTTGCGCAGGTCAACCAGCTCGGCTAGGCGCTGGCGCAGTTCCTCGATGCGATCGGTCATTCAGTGGCTCCGGTTGTATTGAGTGCTAACGCGTTCGGGCGACTCAGTGTTCCGCCTGTGCCACCATTGCAGCATGTTGCGTCGTCCAGGCTCGATCAAGCTAATGGACGTATTCGGGATCCGAATCGGAGTCGACGCAAGTTGGTTCCTGATTCTGTTCCTGCTGATCATCTGGCTGTCGCCGTCGTTTCGCCAGGCGCTGCACAGCTCAGACGGCGCCGCCTACCTGACGACGGTCGTCACCGTACTCCTCTTCTTCGGCTCGCTCGTGCTCCACGAGCTCGGCCACGCGGTCGTGGCGCGCCGCCAGGGAATCGAGGTGAAGCGGATCCAGCTGTTCCTATTCGGCGGACTCACCCAGATGAGTCGCGACGCGGCATCGCCGGGCGAGGAGTTCAAGATCGCCGCCGCCGGACCGCTCGCCACGTTCGGCTTCGTGCTGCTGTGTCTCGGCATCGATATGGCGATCGTCGGACCACATCGCCTGATCCATGCGGTGGAGCTCGACGGCACCGTGCCGATCACCCCCGTGCTGCTGTCGCTGAGCTGGCTCGTGCCGATGAACATCCTAATCCTGCTGTTCAACCTCGTTCCGGCTTTTCCGCTCGACGGCGGCCGGATCGCGAGGGCGGCCGTGTGGCGTGCCACCGGCGACAAGCAGCGAGGTACCCGTAGCGCCGCGCAGCTGGGGCAGGGGTTCGCCGTGGTCCTGGCCGGACTCGGCATCTGGTGGATGCTCGCCGCGCACAGCCTCGCCGGTCTGTGGCTCGTCGCGCTCGCGTTCCTGCTCGGCTCCTCGGCGCGGGGGGCGCTCGTCCAGAGCACGCTGAACGAACGGATCGACAGGTACCGGGTGTCGGACATCATGGACCGCCAACCCGTGGCGATCCCGGCGGCGACCGCGGTCGGACAAGGGCTCGACGAGTACTTCACGCGCTACGGGTGGTCGTGGTTCCCCGTGATCGACGAGGGCGGCCGGTTCGTCGGGATCGCGCGCCAGGAGCGGGTCCAGGCGACGGTCGACGGCGGCGAGGGATGGCTGACCGTCGGGTCGGTGGTCGAACCCGAGGCCGGCAGCTGGCGCGTCGACGAGGACCGACCCCTGAGTGAGCTCCTCTCGTCCGAGCCGCTCGGACGGTTCGGTGCGCTGATGGCCGTCGACGGCGAGGGTGTTCTACGCGGCGTGGTCACGATCGAGCAGGTACGGCGAGCGCTCCAGTCGGCGCTCGGATCAGCCGCCACCCCGTAGCGCGCCCTGCGTCGCGAGTCCGTCGTCGAGCAGGTGTTCCGCGAGCAGCGGGCGCGCGTGCTGGCGGCGCTTGTGCACGCGGTGGGTGACTTCGAGCTCGCGGAGGACGCGCTCCAAGACGCGTTCGCGGCCGCGCTCGAACGGTGGCCGGTGACCGGCACCCCGGATGCGCCGGCGGCGTGGCTGCTGACCGTCGCGCGCAATCGCGCCATCGACCGGCTCCGCCGCCAGCGCACGGGACAGGCGAAGGTCGAGCAGCTCGGCGGCGCGCCGGCGCACGCCGGCGCGCCGCTCGATCCCGATGGCGAGCGGCTCGCCGAGGTCGGCGACGAGCGGCTGAGCATGCTGTTCACCTGCTGCCATCCGGCGCTCGCGCTCGACGCGCGCGTGGCCCTGACCCTCCAGGCCGTCGCGGGACTGACCGCCAGCGAGATCGGCCGGGCGTTCGTCGTCCCGGAGGCGACGATGGCCCAGCGCCTCGTCCGCGCGAAGCGCAAGATCCGCGACGCCCGGATCGCGTTCGACGTCCCGTCGGACTCCGCGCTTGCAGACCGTCTCACGGCCGTACTGGCCGTGATCTATCTGATCTTCAACGAGGGCTACGCCGCGACCGCGGGCGAGGACCTGGTACGCCCGGCCCTGTGCGCAGAAGCACTGCGGCTCGGCAAGCTCCTGGCGGCGCTGATGCCCGGCGAGGCCGAGGTCCTCGGGATCGTCGCGCTGATGCTCCTGCACGACTCGCGCCGGAGCACGCGCGTCGGCGCGGGCGGGGAGATCGTGCTGCTGCCCGAGCAGGACCGCTCACGCTGGGACGAGGCCGAGATCGCCGAGGGTCTGAGGGTGCTCGACCGCGCGGTGGCGCTGCGGCGGCCCGGGCCCTACCAGCTCCAAGCCGCGATCGCCGCGCTCCACGTCCAGGCCGCGAGCGCGGATGAGACCGACTGGGAGCAGATCGCGGCGCTCTACGGGCGGCTGTTCGAGCTCTCCCCCACGCCGGTGATCGCGCTCAACCGCGCGGTGGCGGTGGCCGAAGCCGGCGACCCTTCGCGCGGGCTCGAGCTGATCGACGCGATCACCGGGCTCGAGCGCTACCACCTGCTGCACTCGGCTCGAGCCGACCTCCTGCGGCGGCTTGATCGCGCCGGCGAGGCGCGCGACGCATACGGCCGGGCGCTCGAGCACACCCGCAACCCGGCCGAGCGGGAGTTCCTGGCGGCGCGCCTGCGCGAGGTGGATCCGTAAGGCTCCGGACCGCCCGGGCCGAACCAACAGGCGGCCGCAAGGCCGCCTTAAATAGAATCGAGGTGTGCCCTCTCACGACGTTCTGATCATCGGTGCCGGACTCGCCGGCCAGCGGGCGGCGATCGCTGCGGCGCAGACGGGCGCGTCGGTGGCGATCATCTCCAAGGTGCATCCCGTGCGCTCGCACTCCGTCGCGGCCGCCGGGGGTATCAACGCCGCGCTCAACCCCGAGGACACTTGGGAGTCCCACGCGTTCGACACGGTCAAGGGCTCGGACTACCTGGGCGACCAGGACGCGATCGAGATCATGACCCGCGAGGCTCCGGGCGAGATCCTGTGGCTCGAGCACGCGGGCGTCACCTTCCACCGCAACGAGTCGGGCCACCTGGGGACGAGGGCGTTCGGGGGCGCCTCCGCGGCCCGGACCTACTACGTCGCCGACATCACCGGCCACGCGATTCTGCACGTGCTCTACGAGCAGCTGATGAAGCACAACGAGACCGTCGACCGCTACGAGGAGTGGTTCACGACCGACCTCCTCCAGGACGACGACGGCCGGTGCGTCGGCGCCATATGCCGCAACCTTCGTAACGGCGAGCTCGAGGTCTTCAACGCGAAGGCGACGATTCTCGCCTCCGGCGGTGCCGGCCAGGCCTACAACCCGACGACCAACGGCCTGATCGTCACCGGCGACGGGATCGCGCAGGCGTACCGGATCGGGGCGGTGCTGATGGATATGGAGATGGTCCAGTACCACCCGACGACGCTCGCCGGCAACGGGCTGCTGATCACCGAGGGGGCTCGCGGCGAGGGCGCGTGGCTGCTCAACGCCGAGGGCGAGCGGTTCATGGAGCGCTACGCCCCGAACAAGCTCGACCTCGCCTCGCGCGACGTGGTCTCTCGGGCCGAGCAGACCGAGATCAACGAAGGGCGCGGCTTCCCCGACGGGACGGTGGCGCTGGACATCACCAAGGTCCCGAAGCGGCGCACGCTCGAGGCACTGCGGGAGATCGTCAACATCGGCCGCGACTTTGCCGGGACGGACATCACCCGCGAGCCGATCCACATCAAGCCCGGCCAGCACTACATCATGGGCGGGGTCAAGACCGACGTCGACGGCCAGACGACGATCCCGGGGCTCTACGCGGCCGGCGAGGTGGCGTGCGTCTCGGTCCACGGCGGCAACCGGCTGGGTGCGAACTCGCTGCTCGACACGCTGATCTTCGGCCGCCGCTCCGGTGAGCACGCGGCGAAGCGGGCGATCCACATGACGATGCCGCGGACGCCGGCGGCGAGGGTCTCCGACACCGAGAAGGCGATTACCGGGATCATCAACCGCGACGGGAACGGGCGCCGCGTCGCGGCGATCAAGACCGAACTCGGTGATGCGATGAACAACTACGTGGCCGTGTTCCGCGACGCTGAGGGGCTCGCGAAGGCGCACGAGATAGTGCGGCGGCTGATGGAGGAGGCCCCCAAGGCGGCGATCGACGATCGCGGCTCGATCTTCAACCAGGACGTGATTGCGGCAATCGAGCTCGGGTACATGCTCGACGTTGCCGAGACGATCGTGGTCGGGGCGGAGGTGCGCAAGGAGTCACGCGGAGCACAGTTCCGCACCGACTTCCCCCAGCGCAACGATGAGGAGTGGCTCAAGCACATCGATATCTCAATGAACGGCGCCGACGGGCCGACGGTGAGCTATTCGCCGGTGACGATCACCCGGTGGCAGCCGGAAGAAAGGACCTACTGAGTGCCTGAGTACACGCTCAAGATTCGTCGCTACGACCCGCAATCCGGCGAGGCGGCGTACTGGGACGAACATACCGTCGAGATGCCGGGGACCCAGTCGGTGCTCGACGCGATCCTCAAGGTTCGCAACGAGACCGACGGTTCGATCGGGATCCGCTGCTCGTGCCAGCAGGCGATCTGCGGCTCGTGCGGCGTGCGGATGAACGGCAAGCCGGGCCTGGCCTGCAACACCCACCTCGAGGAGGCGGCGAAGCGCGGCAACGGGAACCGGCTTGATGAACGCGGCATGGCCGGCGAGGCCGAGGGCGGCAACACCGTCATCACGGTCGAGCCGATGGGCAACATGCCGGTGATCCGGGACCTGATCGTCGACATGGATGAGGTGCACTGGAAGAAGATCCAGCGGGTCACGCCGTGGCTGATCAACAAGGAGCCGGTGCCAGAGCGCGAATACATCGTCCCCCACGAGAACATGGTGGACGTCACCCAGACGATGGCGTGCATCCAGTGCGGCGCGTGCGTCTCGGATTGCCTGTCGATGGAGATCGACCCGGGGTTCATCGGACCGGCCGCCCTCGCCAAGGCCTACCGATTCGTCGGCGATCCCCGCGACGCCGAGCACGCCGAGCGGCTGAAGGACCTTTCAGAGGACGAGCAGGGCATCTATGACTGCACCCACTGCTTCAACTGCATCGACGCCTGCCCCAAGGGCGTGGATCCGATGAGCCAGATCATGCGGTTGCGCCGCAAGGCCGGGAGCGACTTCCACATCAACGACCGCAACAACGGCTACCGGCACGAGCACGCGTTCGTGAACAACATCCGCCGCAACGGGATTCTGCACGAGGCCGACCTGCTGGCCGACTCCTACGGCGGCAAGTTCAATCCGCGCGCGGTGCCGGAGCTGATCAGCGGTCTGCCGACCGCCGCGACTGGCCTTGCGCGCGGGAAGATGACCCCACAGAAGATTCTGCTCCACCAGCACAAGGCCCCGCCGGACGTCAAGCGACTGTTCGACGAGATCGACGGGCGCAAGGAGCGGGTCGAGCTGAACCTTTACGTGACCGGCTACGAGGAGGACGAGGACTTCGAGGCCGGTGAGCACCAGCTGCACGAGGAGAGGGCTGAGGCGGAGGCGGCGGAGGCGCCGCCGGAGCCAGAACCCGAGACGCCGACCTCGGCGTCTTCCCCCGAGCCCTCGAGCGAAAGCGAGACTTCATGAAGGTCGCATACTGGCCTGGCTGCGTGAGCCGCGGGTTCACGCCCGAGTTGCATGGATCAATGGCCAAGGTGGCGCCGCTGCTCGACATTGAGCTGATCGAGCTCGATCGCGCCAACTGCTGCGGTGCCGGCGTGATCGCCGAGCACAACCAGGAGCTGGCCGACGCGCTGAACGCGCGCACGTTCGCGCTCGCCCAACAGACCGACGGCGAGCTGATGATGAACATCTGCTCGACCTGCCAAGGCGCCATGAGGGAGTGTCAGGAGCGGCTCGACGCCAACACCGACTACCGCGAGCTCGTCAACCGCGATCTCGCCGAGCAGGGCCTGCGGTACGAGAAGGGGCTGACCAACAAGAACTTCCTGTGGCTGCTCGTCGAGGAGATCGGGCTCGACGCGTTGAAGGCGAAGGTGAAGCGCCCGCTGACCGATCTTCGCGTCGGCCCGTTCTACGGCTGCTACATCGTGCGTCCCGCGATCCGGCTGCGGATCGACGACGAGCACCCCCGCGACCGCTACCTGCACTGGGTGATCGAGGCGCTCGGTGGCACCGTGATCGACTACGCCGGTGTCTACAAGTGCTGTGGCTTTCCGATCATCACGATGAACAAGGACGCCTCGCTCAAGCAGGCGGGCCGCCACCTCGGCGACGCGATCGACGCCGAAGCCGATTGCCTGGTCGTGCCGTGCCCGCTGTGTCATCTCAACCTCGATCTGCAGCAGCCGGCCGCCGCGAAGGCGGTCGGGCGCGAGCTCGGGATGCCGGTCCTGCATCTGCCACAGCTCGTCGGCCTGGCCCTCGGCCTCGAGCCCAAGGAGCTGGGCATGAACAAGCACGTGATCCGGCCGACCTCGGTGATCGACTGGACGACCTCGGTGGTGGCCGGCGCAGCGGCCTGAGCGGGGCGCGGGTGTCTCGTAGCGGTGGGCTCATCCAGCGCCTCCGAAGCGCGCTGGCGACCGCACTCGGCCGCGGCTCTCCGGCCGCTCCCCGGAGAGACGAACAGGACTCGCGCGAGGAGGTCGGACGCCGGATCGACACGGCTCAGCACCGGCTGAAGTCGACGATCCCTCCCCCGGAGGAGTGACCGTAACCGAGCAGAGAAAAGCGGGACACCCGTGTCCCGCTTTTCGCTGTACCCCTGCCGGATCGGCCCGAGAAGAAAATTGAGGGGCTCCCGACCCCCCGGCTTCTCTAAGCCGAGACAATCATCGCGGTCGCGCCGGCCACTTTCGTCACCCGGCGCGGGGGATTTTCGGGTGACGGTTGCCGCCGGAAAGGGTGAGCCCCACCTCACCCTTTTTCGGTACATTGTGTCGGTCGTGGTTTCTCGCGCCCCAATCTCCGTCGCCGTAGCCAAGTTCGAAGACATCATGGCGCGGGGCCTGCGGGCGCTGATCGACGAGGACGAGAGCCTCGTGCTGGTCGCCGACGGGATCGCGCTCGAGCGGCTCGACGCGACCCTGGCCGCGACCGGGCCGCAGGTCGCGATCCTCGACTTCGGCTCGCTGGCGAGCGCTGCCGAGTTGCGCCCGCTTCATCACGCCCATCCGGCGACGCGGCTGCTCGTCCTCTCAAACCGCCCCACGTCAGCCGAATCCCGGCAGATGATCGCGTTCGGCGCGACCGCGTGCCTGGCCAAGAGCACCGACGCGCGCGACGTGCTGCACGCGATCCACCTCGCGTCGCGCGGGCTGCACGTGCTGCCGCCGGCGGCGGTCGAAGGCCCCGGCGCCGCCGGCCCGGAGGCGCTGACCCCCCGGGAGGCTGACGTGCTCGAGCTGCTCCAGGCGGGGCGGTCAAACGCGGAGATCGCGCAGGCGCTGCACGTCGGGATCGAGACGGTCCGGACCCACGCCCGGCGGATCTACCGGAAGCTGGGCGTGAGGACCCGGCGCGAACTGCGTACTCGGCCCTGACTCAGGTCCAGGACTGGCCCCACCGTTCGCCGAACGCGAACTCGCTCACCGCGTTGCGCCGCAGCTGCTTCGGCCACGGATCGGCTCGGAAGCCGACCGAGATGTGGCCGGCGAGGGCGATCCCGTCCGGGATCCCGAGCAGCTCGCGGACCTGTGGCTCGACCGGCGTCAGCAGGGTCGTGAACGACGCGCCGAGGCCCTCCTGGCGCAGCCCCAGGAGGATGTTCTGGACGAACGGGTAGATCGAGGCGCCCCCGACGATGCTCGGCCGATCGAGCCCCCGGTCGACGAGCGCCAGCGCGGCGAGCTCGACGCAGATCACGAGATGGGCCGGGACGCGATCGAAGGTGTGGGCGTACTCGTCGGCCGCTCGCATCATCCTCAGGCGCCCGTCGGGGACGCCGCCCTGCTCCGCGGTGGCGAGCAGCTCGCGCATCCCGGTCTGCTCCGTGTACGCGGCCCACGGTCCCTGGTAGAGGTCCCGGAGCTCTCGCCGCGTGTCGGCGTCGGTGACGACGATCACCCGCCAGCCCTGGCGGTTGCCGCCGCTCGGGGCGAACCGCGCGTTGTCGAGCACCCGCTCGATGACCTCGCTGGGGACGGGCTGATCGGTGAAGCGCCGCGTCGAGGGAGCGCAGCGCATGAGCTCGTAGAGCCCGGCAGTAGCCTCAGGCAACCTCGGCGGCCTTCCGCGCACCCACGAGCAGCTCCGCGATCTGGACGGCGTTCGTCGCCGCCCCCTTGCGGAGGTTGTCGCTGACGATCCACATGCTCAGCGCACGGGGATGGGACTCGTCGCGGCGAATGCGCCCGACGAACACCTCGTCGCTGTCCTGCGCCCGTAGCGGGGTCGGGAGCTCTTCGAGCGTCAGCCCCGGTGACCGGCTGAGCAGCTCGCGCACCTCCTCGGCTGAGATCGGCTCGCGGGTCTGGACGTTGACCGACTCCGAGTGGCAGACGCGGACGGGGACCCGGACGCACGTGACGGCGACGCCGATCGATTCGTCCTCGAGGATCTTGCGCGTCTCGAACATCATCTTGCGCTCCTCGTCGGTGTGGTCATCGCCGTCGGCGAAGTTGCCCGCGGCGCCGATCACGTTGAACGCGATCGGCTCGGGGTAGATCGCCGGCGCGGGCATCTCCACGCCGTGCAGCGAGGCATGCGCCTGGCTATCCAGCTCGTCGACCGCCTTCTTCCCGGTGCCGGACACGGACTGGTAGGTGGAGACGATCAGGCGCTCGATCCCCACCGCCCGGTGAATCGGCGCCAGCGCGACGACCATCTGCATCGTCGAGCAGTTCGGGTTGGCGATCAGTCCTCGGTGGCGCTCCAGCGCATGGGGGTTCACCTCCGAGACGACCAGCGGGACGTCGGTGTCGCGCCGGAACGCCGACGAGTTGTCGATCACGGTGGCGCCGGCGTCAACGAACCTGCTCGCCCACTCGCGCGAGGTCCCGGCGCCGGCGGAGAACAGGGCGATGTCGAAGCCGCCGAGGTCTTGATCCGCCGTGAGGGCGCGGACGATCAGCCCCCCGTCGACCGTGAGCCCCTCCGAACGGGGCGTCGCGAAGGGCACGATCTCCTCGGCGGGGAAGTCCCGCTCGCGCAGGAGCGCGAGCATTGTCCTTCCGACGGCGCCGGTGGCGCCGACGACCGCTACCCGAGTCATCGCGCCTCCTGCCCGATCGGGCGCTCGCGCTGGACGGCCGAGGCCCCGAGCTCGAACGTCTGGTGGAGCGCAGTGACGGCCTGGGGCACGGCGTCCGAACGGATCACGCAGGAGATCTTGATCGGCGACGTCGAGATCATCTCGATGTTGATGTCTTCGGCGGAGAGCGCCTCGAACACCTGGGCGGCGACGCCTGGGTGCGAGCGCATCCCGGCACCTACGATCGAGACCTTGCCGATCTCGGGATCGGTGTCGAGCGTGTGGATCCCGAGCGCCGCCTGCACCGGCGCCAGCGCCCGCTCGGCCGCCCGCAGATCCTCGCTGGCGATCGTGAACGAGACCTCGGCGTCGCGGCCCTCCTCCTGCGGCGCGTTCTGGATGATCGTGTCGATGTTGCATCCCGCGTCCGCCAGGGCACGGAAGATCGACGCCGCGGCGCCCGGTCGGTCGGGCACGCCGAGCAGCGTGATCCTCGCCTCTTCGGTCGAGTGAGTGACGGCGGTGATCAGTGGGTGTTCCATGGTCTCGTCTTCTCCTAGTACAACGGTACCCGGACCGTCTTCGAAGCTCGATCGACAGTGCATCTTGACCCCGTGCGTGCGGGCGTACTCGAGCGAGCGCAGCTGCAGCACCTTCGCCCCGGATGCCGCCATCTCGAGCATCTCCTCGAAGCTCACCTGGGACAGCTTGCGGGCGTCGGGCACGAGTCGGGGATCGGCGGTGAACACGCCGGAGACGTCGGTGTAGATCTCGCAGACCTCGGCCTGCATCGCGGCCGCGAGCGCGACCGCCGTGATGTCGGAACCACCGCGGCCGAGCGTCGTGATGTCGCGGCTCGTCGAGACCCCCTGGAATCCCGCCACCAGCACGATCTGATCCTCCTCGAGGGCCTCGCGGATCCGGTCGGCGCGCACATCGAGGATCCGGGCCTTCGTATGCGAGGTGTCGGTGACGATCCCCGCCTGGGAGCCGGTGAGCGAGACCGCTCGGTGGCCGAGGTCGATGATCGCCATCGCGCACAGCGCGCACGACTGGCGCTCGCCCGTCGAGAGCAGCATGTCCATTTCCCGGGGGTCGGGAAACGGCGAGACCTCCTCGGCCATCGCGATCAGATCGTCGGTCGTCTGCCCACGGGCCGAGAGCACGGCGACGACGCGCTTGCCTGCCTCGCGCTTGGCGACGATCCGGCGCGCCGCCCGCTTGATCCGCTCCGCATCGGCGACGGACGTGCCGCCGAACTTCATGACGATCGTCGATGTCACGGCCTGAGAGCTTAGGCGGTCAGACCCCCCGTCCGAACTTTGGCGTTCTTGTCCCACCCCTCGTTACCAGAACGCCAAACTTCGAGGTCGGAGTCCAGCTCTACGGCTTCCGTCCTTGGCCTGGGTTCGAGTGGGGCTTGGCCTGGCCGGACGGGGTTGACGGCGGACCCGACGTCGTCTTAGCCGCCGGCGCCGGCTTGGCCCCCTTCGGCTTGCTCCGGCCGTAGGCGTGGCCCCTGCCCTTGAACGGCTTCTGGTTCCCGTGAGCGGCCGGCGTGGTCGGAGCTCGGTGGCCGTTGCCGTTGCTCGCGTGGCCCTTGCCGTGGCCGGCGGTGGAGGCCGCGGAACTCGACGCCGTGCTGGACGCGGGCGCACGGGCCATCGCTTGCGTGGTGGCGGTGCCGGATGAGGTCGTCCGCGGCGAGACCGTCCGATGGCTAGATCGTTCGGCTCGCGCCGGCGTGGGACGGGCTTCGGCGACGCGTCGGATCGTGCGCGGCGCGACGGTAACCCGGTGAGGGCGTGGGAGCGCCTGCGCCGGCGTCCGAGGAAGCGCTCCGCTCGTGGCGACGGCCGCCGGCCGCGGTGGCGCTGAGGTGTGCGAGGGGTGCTTCGGGAAGGTCTCATAGCCGAGACCGACCGCCGCCGCGCCCGCCAGCGCCACGGCCGCGACCTTCGCCGCAACGGACCCGAGCGCCAGCGCCGAGCCGCCGGCGGGCACGGCGGATGACGCCGAGGCGGAGGCCGGGTCCGCCCCACCGCCGATGAGCTTGCTCAACCTCAGCGAGGCCGGGAGCGGGAGGAACGCGAGCGAACGGATCGCCGACCGCTGCGCCCTGACTCGCCGGGCGAGCGCCGCGCAGTCGCGGCACTCACGCAGGTGAGCCCGCAACCGCCCGCGCTCACGCCGCGGTAGCGCCCCGTCGAGTTGCCGGGAGATCGCGCGCTCGGCCTCCCCGCACGTCAGCTTCTCCTCCAGTTGCTCGCGTAGCGAACGGCGCGCCCGAAATAGCAGCGCCTCGACCGCGGAGACCGACACGCCGAGGGTCGCCGAGATCTCGGGCAGCGACCGACCCTCGAACTCGCGCATCACGAGCGCGGCGCGCTGGTTGAACGGGAGGCTAGAGAGACCTCGGACGATGTCTCCGAGCTCGGGACCAGGGGGTTCGCGCACGAGTTCGCCCGGGTCGTCTTCGAGCGAGACCTCGTCCGGCCGGCGTCCCGCGCGTCGGTGGTGCTCGCGGCAGACGTTGAGCGCGATCGCGCGTAGCCAGCTACCGGGATCGCGCGGCTGCTCGCCCTGCTCGAGGGCGCGATAAGCGTTCAGGAAGGTGGTCTGGGTCGCGTCCTCGGCGTCGGCCTGGCGTCCGAGCATCGCCCGGCAGTAGCGATAGACGTCCTGAACGTGCCGCCCGTAGAGCGACTCGAATGTGCCTGCGGACGACCTCTTGAGAAGCGCTGACTTGATCACATCAGTCTCTCTATCGGCTCGGATTGTTCCGAACCAGATGCAAGAGTCAAACCCGGAGGCGCCGCGCGACCCGAACCAGGCGGATCCGGGACCGCGCGACGCCATCTTTGCGGCGCTGGTCCCTAGGCGCCTGAGATCCTGACGTTGCGAACCGTGATGACCGGGGCCGAGCTGGTGCAGGCGTGCTTGGCCAGGGTGATCCTGCCGTGGATCGTCACACTGTCGCCCGCGGCTGGAGCCGTGCTGCTGACCCCCTTGCCGAACCGGACCCGGGTGTCCGTCAGCGTGAACGTCTGCGAGCCCTTCACGGCCTTGTGGTTCGCGCGCGTGATGTCGGCCACGAGCGTGCCGTCGAAGCGGTCCGTCTTAGCGCCCGGCGTCAGCGTGGCGCTGGTGAGCGTTCCGCTGGCGCGGTAGCCCACGGTGAGCGTCTTGCACGCGCCCTTGGTCTTGGCGTGGCCCTTGGCCTTGCCCTGACCCTTCCCTTTGACGGGGTGCGCGGGATGCGATGGGTGGGATGGATGCGTCGGATGCGGCGGCTTGGCGGCCCACGCGGGCACCACGATCACGACCAGCGCTGACGCTGCAAGCAGGGCTACGAGCCTCTTCACGGGACCTCCAGGAATAAGAGTGGTTACCTGGACAGATGCCGCGCGGCTCGAAAACGTGCGCTCTGGTCCCCGTCAGGGAATTGTCTAGACCGCGCGGCGCCCCGCCAGGGCCCGCCCGAGCGTGAGCTCGTCGGCGTACTCGAGGTCCGCGCCGACGGGGAGCCCGCTGGCCAGGCGGGTGACCGAGACGTCGGGGGCGATCCGGCGCAGACCGTCGGCGATGTGTAGCGCCGTCGCCTCACCCGTGGTCGTGGGGTTGGTGGCGATCACGACCTCGCGCACCTCTCCTTCGCCGACGCGCTCGTAGAGCTCGCCGATCTTCAGATCCTCGGGGTCTACCCCGTCGATCGGCGAGAGCGCTCCCCCGAGCACGTGGTAGCGGCCCTCGAACTCGTGCGTGCGCTCGATCGAGATCACGTCCGAGGGCTCCTCGACGACGCAGATGAGCTCGCGGTTGCGCCGCTCGTCCGAGCAGACGCGGCAGCGCGGCCCGTCCGCGAGGTTGAAGCACACCTCGCACAGGCCGATCCGCTGCTTGACCTCGGTGATCGCGTCGGCGAGGGCGAGCGCCTCCTCATCGCTCGAGCGGAGGATGTGGAACGCCAGCCGCTGCGCGGTGCGGCCGCCCACCCCGGGCAGCTTCGACAGCTCGGTTATCAGCCGCTGTACGGGCGGGGCGTACACGTGGTCTAGATGGCTGATTCCGAATTGACGTGCCCGCGGGGGTGTGCACGACCAAGCCGGGCGGTGCACGCGGACGAAGCCGGTAGCGGCGCTGCCGGCGAGGACGTGGGTGCCGATCCGGCGCCGCGTCGTGCGCGCCATCCGTGGGTGCGGCAAAAGAAATCAGTCATCTCTCTAGAGCCCCGGAAGGCCGAGGCCCCCGAGCCCCCCGGCGATGCCGCCGAGCTTGGCCGAGGCGAGCTCCTGAGCGGAGCGCAGCCCCTCGTTGACCGCCGCCAGCACCATGTCCTGGAGCATCTCGACGTCGTCGGGATCGACGGCGTCCGCATCGATCGTGATCGATTGCACATTGAGGTCTCCGGTGACCTTGACGGTCACCATCCCGCCACCGGCTGAGGCTTCGACGACCTCGTTCTTGAGCGCCTCCTGCGCCTCGAGCATGTCCTGCTGCATCTTCTGGGCCTGCTTGAGCAGCTGCTGCATATTCGGTTGGGGCATCAGCGGCCTCCGTCCTGTTCGGGATCGTCGTCTTCGAGGAGCTCTTCGGCGTCGAATTCCTCCAGGAACCGCCGGACGAGCTCCTCGCCGGAGAGTACGCCGGTGCTCGCCTCGTCCTCCGCGTCCTGGACCTCGCGCAGCTCGTACCGGAGCGACAGCGCCTGGCCGGTCACCGTCCGCAGCGCCTCGGCGGTAACCCGGCGATGGTCCTCCTGCTCGGCCTTGCGCTTCAGGAACGCGGCTCCCGCGGGGAAGGCGAGCGTGAGATCGCGCTCGCTGACCGTGACCGGGCGCGCATCGGCGAGCAGCGCCGCCACCATGGCGTTCTGACTGCGTACGGTGTCGACGACCGCCGGCCAGGAGGCCTCGATCGTCTTCAGCTCGAGCATCGGCGAGGGCTCGAGCATCGGCGAGGGCGGGGTTGGCGGCTCTGGCGGGGTCGCCGGCGCGGCGGGGGCAGGTACATCCGCCCCCCGGGCCGGCGGCAGCTTCACCGCCGCCTCAAGCTGCTCGATGCGGGACAGCAGCGCCGCGACCGACGGATCGACCTCGGGCGTCGCCGCCTTGATCAGCACCAGCTCGAGCTGGATCCGAGCCTGGGCGCCGTTGGCGGTCGCGTCGAGCGCGCCGGAGACGAGATCGAGTAGCCGCACCGCGTCGGTCTGCGACAGCGCCCGCGCCTGTTCGGCGAGCCGGCGGTCGCGCTCGGGGGTGACTCGCAGCTCTCGGGGGACCTCGCCGAGGACCTGGACGGCGAGCAGCTCACGGCCGTGGACCTCGAGATCGCGCAGCAGCTGGCCGGGGTCGCGACCCGACTCCGCGAGCCTGCCCGCCGCCCGCAGCGCCCCGGCGGGATCGCGCGCGATGATCGCCTCGACGGCGTCGAACAGCTGCTCGGCGTCGGCCACGCCGAGCACCGCGAGGACGTCGGCCGCCTGAATCGTCTCCTCGCCGGCGAAGGTCACGAGTTGCTCGAGCGTGCCCAGGGCGTCGCGGAAGCTGCCGGTGGCGTGGCGGGCGATGAGCGCCACGGCTCCGGGTTCGACCGCAATCCGCTCCTGCTCGGCCACGCGAGTGAGCACGGTCGCCACCTGCTCGACCGACGGCCGCCCGAAGTCGAACCGGTGGCAGCGATCGACGACCGTTGGGAGCACCTTCTGGGCCTCGGTCGTCGCGAGCACGAAGATCGTCCGGGGCGGTGGCTCCTCGAGCGTCTTCAAGAAGGCGTTCCACGCCTGCTGGGAGAGCATGTGTGCCTCGTCGAGGATGTAGACCTTGTGGCGACCGGAGACGGGGGCGTAGGCGACCTTCTCGCGGAGGTCGCGGATGTCGTCGACCGAGTTGTTCGAGGCCGCATCCATCTCGATCACATCGAGCGAGCTGGCGCTGGCGATCGCCACGCACGAGTCACACTCGCCGCAGGGCTCGGTCGTCGGCCCGTTCACGCAGTTCAGGCAGGCGGCGAGGATCTTCGCCATGCTCGTCTTGCCGGTTCCGCGCGAGCCGACGAACAGGTAGGCGTGATGGACCTTGCCCTGGCTCACCGCGTTCTCGAGCGTCCGCACGACGTGCTCCTGGCCGACGACGTCGGCGAACGTGCGAGGGCGGTGGCGGCGGTACAGAGAGGGGCCGGCAGACACGGTCTAATCGAGTCTAGTGAGGGGGTAGGCGGTGCCGCATGCGGCACCGCCCCGGCGGCGCATGGCGCCGGTCCGAACAGCAAAAAGCGGATCGTGCACCCTCCGTCGAGGTGGGACCCGAGGCGCGGCCGCCGCTTCGTGGCTCCGGTCCGGCGCTCCCGTAGCGCCTGGAGGTGACCGCTTAAGGCTGCTTCCTTCCGGATCTGACCTGGTTCACGGGTCTCCATCGCCGCGGGACCGGGCCATCGCCGCCACTGAAGGGGGCGCTGACCGCGGGCCTCAGCCCCTCGGGAGGGGATTCAGCCCCGCTAGAGCGGTTTGCGGGTACAGGGCACCGCTAGCACCCCGCCTAGCACGATCCACCCGAGATCGTAGTGGTTTTCGGCTTGCGGATATAGAGGCCAGCGGTGCTCGTCGCTATTCTGCCCGGGCAATGTCGGTCGGGGTGATCGGTCTTGGATACGTGGGACTGCCGCTGGCGGTCGCGTTCGCCGAGGCCGGCGAGGACGTCGTGGCGGTCGATGTCGACCCGCGGAAGGTCGCCGCGATTCGCGCCGGCGAGTCCTATGTCGAGGACATCTCCTCCGAGCGGCTCGCGGCGGTCCTGCCCCAGATTCACGCGACGTCGCACTACCAGCCGCTGGCGCGTGCCGACGCGGTGCTGATCTGCGTGCCGACGCCGCTGACCGCGAACCGCGAGCCCGATCTGAGTGCCCTGCTCTCTTCGGCCCGGGCCCTCGGCCACGTGCTCCAGCGCGGTCAACTGGTCGTGTTGGAGTCGACGACGTATCCGGGGACCACCCGCGAGCAGCTGGTGCCGATCCTCGAGCAGGAATCCGAGCTGCGTGTCGGCGAGGAGGTCAACGTCGCGTTCTCACCCGAGCGGGTCGATCCGGGCCGGACCGATTACCACCTCAAGAACACGCCCAAGGTGATCGGCGGCATGACCCCCACCTGCGGCGACCGGGCCGCCGAGCTCTACGGGCATATCTGCGATCACATCGTCCGCGTCTCGACCCCCGAGGTAGCCGAGATGACGAAGCTCCTCGAGAACATCTTCCGCTCGGTCAACATCGCGCTGGTCAACGAGCTGACGATCCTCTCCGACCGGATGGGGATCGACATCTGGGAGGTAGTCGACGCCGCCTCGACCAAGCCCTACGGGTTCATGCCCTTCGAGCCCGGCCCGGGGATGGGCGGTCACTGCCTCCCCGTCGACCCGTTCTATCTGACGTGGCGCGCCCGCGAGTTTCACATGTCGACCGAGTTCATCGAGCTCGCCGGCAAGATCAACCAGCAGATGCCCTACCACTGTGTCGAGCGGATCGAGCAGGCGCTCAACGAGCACGCCAAGCCGGTCAAGGGCTCCAAGGTCGCGATCCTCGGCGTCAGCTACAAGGGCGGCGTCGGTGACATCCGCGAATCCCCGGCGCTGCGGATCATCGAGGTGCTCGCCGGCCGCGGCGCGCAGATCCAGTACCACGACCCCTACGTGCCCTCGCTGCCGGAGTACGAGCTTCAGAGCGTTCCGCTCGAGGAGGCGATGCAGGGCGCCGACGCCGTCGTGCTCGTCACCGCCCACCCCGGCATCGACCACTCCGCGCTCGCCCGCGAGGCGCGGCTATTCGTCGACCTTCGCGGCGTCACCCGCGGTGAGCGAACGGCGAACGTCATCCGGCTGTAGGCGGCCGGCTATGGCGGCTCTCACCTGATTTTCAGAGAACTTTCAGAGAGCCGTGCTTTGATGCTCGCGGGGGGAGGTCCCTGAACGGAAGGGGACCCTTGATCGAAGTCACGGACGTAACGAAGCACTATGGAAAGACGGTTGCGGTGAGCGAGCTCTCGTTCACCGTCAAACCTGGCGTGGTGACCGGCTTCCTGGGGCCCAACGGCTCTGGCAAGTCGACCACGATGCGTCTGATCCTGGGCCTCGACGCGCCCGACACGGGCCGCACCCGCGTCAACGGAAAGCCATACCGAGACCATCCCGCGCCGCTCCACGAGGTGGGAGCTCTGCTCGAGGCGCGCTCGATGCACACCGGGCGCTCCGCCTACAACCACCTGCTCGCGCTCGCGCAGACACACGGCATCCCCCGCTCTCGCGTCAAGGAGCTGATCGAGCTCGTCGGACTGGAGGACGTGGCGCGCAAGCGCGTCGGGGGGTTCTCGCTCGGAATGGGCCAGCGCCTCGGCATCGCCTCGGCGCTGCTCGGCGATCCACACACGGTCATGCTCGACGAGCCGGTCAACGGACTCGACCCCGAGGGCATCCAGTGGGTGCGCCACCTGCTCAAGGGGCTGGCCGCGGAGGGCCGTGCGGTGTTCGTCTCCTCGCATCTCATGAGCGAGATGGCTCAGACGGCCGAGCACCTGATCGTGATTGGGCGAGGCCGCCTGATCGCGGATACGAGCGTTGACGAATTCGTCCGCGGTGCGTCAACCCGCTCGGTCCGCGTTCGCTCGCCGCAGCTGGCTGCTCTGACGGATCTCGTGGCTGGGCCTGATGTGAGGATCGAGTCCGTCGACCATTCGGGCGTCGAGATTCACGGCCTCGATTCCGAGCAGATCGGCGAGATCGCCGCGAAGCACGGCATCGTGCTCCACGAGCTCACGCCCCAGCGGGCTTCGCTGGAGGAGGCGTTCATGGAGCTCACGCGCGACGCGGTCGAGTTCCATGCGGAGAGCCCGGAGCCCGCCGCCGAGCCCGAGGGGGCGCCGGCATGAGCGCGATCACCGCGGCGGCAGTGCCCGCCGCCAAAGTCACCCAGGCTCGCGTCGCCCTCTCCGAGTGGACGAAGCTGCGGTCGGTCCGCTCGACCCGCTGGTCGCTGTTCGCGGCCCTCCTTCTGATCATCGGCATCGGGGTCCTGGCCTGCATCGTGTTCGAGAATCGCTGGCCGCACCTCGCCCCCGGCGACCGGGCCCATTTCCGCCCCTTGCGGGTGACCCTCGCCGGCGTCAACTTCGCGCAGCTCGCGATCGGGGTGCTCGGCGTGCTCGTCATCACAGCGGAGTACTCGACGGGGATGATCCGCGCCACTTTCTCGGCGGTTCCGAAGCGCCTCCCGGTGCTCTGGGGCAAGGCTCTCGTGTTTGGCGCGGTGGCGTTCGCGATCACGCTGCCCGCCGTGTTCATCGTGTTCGTCGTCGGCCAGTCGATCCTCTCGGGTCAGCACATCAACATCGGCATCTCGCATCCCGGCGTCGTCAGAGCGCTGTTCGGCTCGGCGCTGTTCCTGACCGCCATGGGCCTGTTCGGACTCGGCCTGGGCGCGATCGTGCGCAACACGGCGGGGGGGATCGCCACCCTGGCGGGGATCATCTTCGTGCTGCCGCCGGTGATCGGCCTGCTCCCCACGAACATCGTGAACTCGATCGACCCCTACCTCCCGAGCAACGCGGGTGGGGCGATCTGGACGATCAATCCAGATCCCGGCACGCTCGCGCCATGGACGGGATTCGCCCTCTTCTGCGGGTATGTGGCGCTTGCCTTCGCGGTGGCGGCGGTGCTGCTGCGCACCCGCGACACCTGATCCCGCCGACCCAGCGGCGCGCGTAGAATCGTCTCACCTCAGGGCGCGTAGCTCAGTGGGAGAGCGCTCGCTTCACACGCGAGAGGTCGCTGGTTCGAGCCCAGCCGTGCCCATCAGAAAAGCCCTGTAAATCAGCCGTTTCTTGCTTGGAACGCGAGTCCGGAGCAGGACACCGGGGAGTGGATTTCGGGCCGCGGGACTATTCACGGGACTAAACCCCGGAGTCATCGGCGTCTGACGCGGCGTCGTTAAGTCGCTCGATCGCCCGGTCGAAATCCCCCTTCTCGACCTCCGCACGGCGACCGTCGCCGCGCGTGGCCTGGCGGCTGGGGGATCGCTCCGCGGGCTCGTCGGCGAACCGCATCAGGGTCCAGATCGCCTGCTCGTCGACATACCGCCGAGTCGCGACCTGCTGGTAGACCGAGAAAGTGAAGGCTGGGCTGACGTGTCCGATCTGCGCAGCGATCCATTTGGGGTCGCGGCCGATCATCGCGGCGAACGTCGCCCATGTGCGCCGGAGCGAGTGCGGTGTGATCTCAGGCAGCGGCGGCAGACCGTTCTGTTCGCGGTTTGCTGTGGCGCGCTCGACGGCGCGGGCGAGGATACGGTCGCGGAATCGGTCGGGGTCGCGGCGGCGGCCGGTGCTGGTGCCGAAGAAGTGATCGGACGGCTCGTCAGGCAGCCCGCGGGCCCGTCGGTCCATCGCGTGCTCGAGCAGCTCGTCGCGGAGGTAGAGCGTGATCTCGACCTCGCGCACGCCGGCCTCGGTCTTCGCGTCGGCGAGCTTGAAGCGCCCGCGGATGAGATCGACCTGGGCGACCTTCAGGTCCATCAGCTCGCTGATCCGCAGTCCGGCCAGGCCGAGGCTCGCGACCATCGCGCGGCGGCCGAGCCCCTTGAAGTCCGTGCGCGCCTCCGCCTCGAGCTCGCCGGCGGCGTTGAGCAGCGAGTGAAACTCGTCGACCTCCAGGAAGGTGCGCTTCGGCCTTGTTCGCTTCAGGAACCGCGCCGAGCGGCCCCCGACGCGCACCGGGTTGCGGTCGATCAGCTCGTAGTCCACTGCCTGCTGCAGGATCTGCCCGAGAAGCGTGATCATCGCGTTGATCGACGTGTTCGAGAGCGGCCGGCGCCGCCGCTCGTAGGTTCGCCCGTGTTTGTCGGTGACGGTCTCCATTAGCGGCCGCCGTCCCTTCTCGGTGCGGGCGCGCTCCTGGGCTTTGCGGATCGTCTCGGCCTGCTCGTGTAGCTCGTCGCGGAAACGGTCGACGACCAGCGGCGAGATCTCGCCGATGCGGAAGCGTCCAAAGAACCGCTCCAGGTAGCCGAGCCTCCACTCGTAGTCGTTGATCGTGTCCTCGTCAAGGCCGAGCTGCTTCGATCGCCACCACCGCTTCGCGAATACGCGGAAGCTCTCGTCAACCCGAACGCCGAGCGCCGACATCGCCTGCTCGAGACGGTCCTCGGGCGGCTCGAGCCGCGGCGGGACCCACGTCCCGCGCTCGATCTGCTGGATGATTCGCTCGGTCTCCAGCTCGGCTCGCGTCCGGTTCCACCCCTGCTTGTTGGTGCCGAACGTGACCTTCTCGTAGCGCCCATAGGCCCGAACCTTCGCGCCGTAGCTGACCGTCTTCCCGTCGGACCAGGGACGCTCGATGACATGACCCTGCGTGGGCCGGGGCATCAGCCGATGTTCCTTGGAGTCTCGCGCTGCATCGACAGAGGTCGGGCGGTTGCGGGTGCCGGCGCGATTGAACGCCGCCGGGACAATGGCTCGAGTCCTCATCGTCGCACACGCACTGCGACGGTCTTGCGGCCGACCCCGCACGTTGGATCGTGTTGACTGAGACTCCGTGGTGACCGGTGACGAGCGGTTGCTGCCAAGGCGTGCGCGCTACCTCGTGCGTCTGCCGTTGGACCGCCCTGCCCTGGCCTCGAGCGCCTGCCGCGCACGGTCGAGATCGAAGCGAATGCGTGCCTTGGGCCCGGAGCCGAGCCGCATCGCGCCCAGCTCGGTGGCGTGCGCATACACATAGTCGAGCGAAACACCCAGGTCTCTCGCCAGCTGCCGCGCGTCGACCAACGCGAAGGTTCCCGGCGCCGAGCTAACGATCTCAGCGAGCCGCGTCGCCGTCGCCTCAGCGATCGCCTCGACATCGCCGTCAGTTAGCACTCGATCGTCGGCCGGCATGTCAAACGCCCTGTCTGGCTGGTTCTCGCTCATGCTCGTATGTGCTCCGGGCGACGTCGGTGGCAGTCGTTCCGGGTCGGAACCGCGTGCCGGGCGTAGGCGTCGCGCCTCATGAGTTCCAGGTATGGCGCGAGCGGCCCAAAGTCCCGATGGCGGGCCATGACCGCGCGCGCCTTCTCCCCGGTGGGGTCTAAAGCCGATAAAAGGCGCAACGTGGCCCGCCGACCGAGAGGAGCCCGCCGTGACCAGCAAGCCCCGCGCCGTAGCCGTCGTGCGTGTCAGCGCCCAGGGCGACCGTCCAGAGGAGCACTTCCACTCTCCCGACGTGCAGCTCGACAGCGCCAAGCGGTGGGCGCGCAAGCGTCGCGAGCGGTTCGTCGCGCACTTCCCCGAGATCGACGTCTCGGGCAAGCGGCCGCTCGCCAAGCGCCCCGGTCTGCTCAAGGCCGTCGAGATGGTCGAGGCCAGGGAGGCTGATCACATCGTGGTGGCGTACTTCGACCGGTTGGTGCGGTCGCTGAAGGTGCAGCTCGAGGTGATCGAGCGGGTCGAGACGGCCGGTGGCGAGATGTTCGCGCTGGACCACGGCAAGCTGACCAACGGGACGGCGGCCACTCGGCTGTCGACGAACATGATGGGCGCGGTGTTTCAGTACTTCGCCGAGGTGACCGGCGAGAAGGTGACGGCCGCGCAGGCGCGCGCGGTGGCGCGCGGGGTGCTGCCGAACTCGCGGATCGTGCCCGGGTACACGCGCGGCGAGGACGGTGTGCTGGTGGTCGTGCCTGAGCTGGCGCCGGTCGTGCGCGAGGTATTCCAGCGCCGCGACCGGGGCGGCACGATCGTCGAGCTGCAGGCGTTCCTGCTCGAGCACGGGATCGAGCGGTCGGTCGCCGGTGTGGCGTCGATGTTGCGCTCGCGGATGTACCTCGGCGAGATCCACTTCGGCGAGCTGCACAACCCGAGCGCCCACGAGCCGATCATCAAGGATCGCGCCCTGTTTGAGCGGGTGCAACGGCGGACGGTCTCGCGCGGGCGCCAAGCCAAGTCCGAGCGGCTGCTGGCGCGGCTCGGTGTGTTGCGCTGCGGGACGTGCGGATCGCGGATGGTGATCAACAGCTACAGCGGCAACTACCGCTGCGGCGACACGAGCGTGAAGCGGTGCCAGCGACGAGCGGCGGTCAAGGCCGACCGCGTCGAGGAGATCGTGCTGGACGCCGTCCGGGCGTACTCGGCCACGGCCGACCTGGATGGACGCGGCTCGCGCAAGCAGCAGATCCGCGAGGCGGATGAGGCGATCGAACGCGCAAACGTGGATCTCGATGACACGATCCGCCAACTCGGCGAGCTTGGTTTGCTGGGCCGGCCCGCGAGCCAGGAGACCTTGCAGAAGTTGACCGCGGCGCTCGATGACGCGCATACCGCCCGGGCCCGACTCGGCGATCACGGCGAGAGCAACATCATCGGGCCCGACGAGATCGACAAGCTGTGCGAGCCTGCGAAGCGGTTAGCGGCTTGGCGGCGGCTGATCACCGACACCGTTGAGTCGGTTACCGTCGCGCCGGCGATGACGGCGGATGGGCGCCCCAGTCGCCGCTGGGACCCTGACCGGATCGATATCAGGTTCCTGCGTCAGCATCGGTAAGGGAGCCGCCAGGAGCGGCTTCTCGCGCTTCCGTCAGCACCCTCCGGTTCTACGACTCGCACAACTCTGCCGACCGTCGTGGAGTCGGACGTCGTCGCCCGGCACGACGGCCGCAACCACGCTAAGCAACAGAGCGAGATCGGCGTCACCAATGTGGCGAGATTCGTCCGCACCGGAGCGAGCTCGGCGCGGACGCGCGTGGCTGGTTCGCCGGGCGAACGACAGTCAGGTGCGCTTGCAGGTCGCTGCGGATCGCTCTGCCAGCAAGCACGGGGCGGGTCCTGCAATCGCCGCAAACCGAGCCTGCCGGCCGGGTCCCGCCCGAGGACCCGACGGTCGAGCACGCCGACAGACTCGCGTCTGGCGATCTCAGGGCCACGACCGGTGCTGAGGGTCTGTCCTGCTTTCGTGACTCCGCGGGTCTTCCACCGAGCACTTCGCGGGCGATCGCAAGCGTGGCTTTTCGATCGTGCGACGGAGCGAGTCTCAGAGGGTCAAAGCGAGCGTCGCGTCGAGGCAGCTCTTTTGCCTGCTTCCGCGGCGACGAGGCGTCTGTGGCCCGCTGGGTGAGATCGAGAGCATCAGGGTGGTGGAACGATGGTGGCTGAGGTGCGACGATCGGTCCTGAGCGCATGACGCTGATTCGAGGAACGTCGCTGGCGGGCTTTCCCCAGCTCGTCGCCGAGTTGGGTGGCGACGCGGAGGCGCTTTTGAGCACGGTCGGAATCTCTGCCGATGCCGTGGGCGACCACACGGCGTTCATCGACTACGTCGGCGTGCTGCGCGCGCTGGAGGCAGCGGCCCGAGCGACAGGGGCGTTGGACTTCGGCCGGCGACTCGCCGAGCGTCAAGGTGTTGAGATCTTCGGCCCCGTGGGCATCGCCGCGCGCAGCGCCTCGACGTTCGGCGAGGCGGTCGAGACCTACGTCCGGTACCTGCGCGCATACAGCCCGGCCATCCAGGTGGGACTCGTGGATCTGCCCGATCCCGGTGTTGTGTTCTGGGAGTTCCGTGTCGTCCTCGACCGGCTGCCGCGTCACCCGCAGGGAATCGAGCTGTCCTTGGGCGTGGCGCAGCGGGTGTTCCGATTCCTGTTGGGTGCGGACTATCGTCCGGTCAGCGTGCATCTCCCTCATGAGGCGTTGGCGCGACGGCGGGAGTACGTCCGCTACTTCGGTGCTGGGGTTGAGTTCGGTGCTCCGGCCGCGGGGTTCACGATTCGTTCGAGCGATCTCACGCGGCCCCTGTCGGGGGACCGCGTCATGCACGAGGCGCTCGTCGCGCATCTGGAGGCTACGACGCCTTCTCCGGATGCCGGGCTGTCTGCGCCCGTCGCCGAGCTGATCCGCCGCCTGCTGCCGACCGGCACCGGCAATCTTGCGGTCGTCGCGGACCGGCTCGGCTTGCACCCTCGTACAGTTCAGCGGCGGCTGGCCGAGGAGGGGACAAGCTACGAGACGTTGGTCGATGACGTGCGGCGCAGGACCGCCGAGGCCTACCTGCGCGACACCGATATGACGCTC
Organism: uncultured Solirubrobacterales bacterium; assembly: GCA_963810015.1. Lineage (GTDB taxonomy): Bacteria > Actinomycetota > Thermoleophilia > Solirubrobacterales > Solirubrobacteraceae > Palsa-465. The sequence continues at coordinate 217,716 of CAWEMC010000009.1, read as the reverse complement.
GGTCACCTCGCGAGTGAGCTGGGCTACGCCGAGCAGAGCGGGCTGGCTCGCGCGGCGCGACGCTGGTTCGGTGTGAGCCCGCGGGCGCATCGCCGTGCGCTGCGGGCGAGCGCGTAGCACCGCACGGTCAATTGTCGCGTCAAGACAACAACTTGTCGTGGAAAGGCAAGTCTCGGGGCGGGTTCTTCGGCATCCTCTTCGGGGAGAGGCCGAGGATGGGAGTCTGAGATGGGTCGGGAGGAAATCGTGTTCATGTCGCATGGCGAGCGGTGCGCTGGCTGGTTCTACCGCGCCGAGGGTGTCGAGCGAGCCTCGTGTGTAGTGATGGCCCATGGCCTGGCCGCGGTGAAGGAGATGCGGCTCGACGCCTACGCCGAGCGCTTCGTCGCCGCGGGTCACCATGTGTTGGTCTTCGACTACCGCCACTTCGGCGCGAGCTCGGGCGAGCCGCGACAGCTGCTCGACATCGCACGCCAGCACGAGGACTGGGTCGCCGCGGTCGAGTACGCCCGCGGCCGTCCCGAGGTGGATCCGGACCGCATCGCCCTGTGGGGATCGTCCCTGTCGGGTGGTCATGTGATCGCGGTGGCCGACCGCGTGCGCCCCGCGGCGGTGATCGCGCAGGTGCCGCACCTCGACGGCCTCGCGTCGGTCCTGGCGATGAAGCCGACCCAAGGGCTGAGGTTGACCGCGCACGGGCTGGTCGATGTCGTTGGCAAGTTGCTCGGTCGCCCGCCGCACTACATCCCCGCCTCCGGGGCGCCCGGCACGCTCGCGGTGATGACGGCACCCGAAGCGGCCCGGTACCTCGGGCTCGTCCCGCCCGGACAGGACTTCGACCAGCGTCTCGCGGCCCGCTTCACGTTGCAGGCCACCCGGTACTCCCCGGCGCGCAGGCTGCGGCACCTCGATGTTCCGGTGCTGCTGCAGGTCGGCAGCCGCGACGAGACGACCCCGCCCGGCCGGATGAAGTTCGCGCGGCGCTCTCCCTCGACGACGGTGCGCGTTCACGACACGGGCCACTTCGAGCCCTACGTCGGAGAGCAGTTCGAGGTCTTCGTCGCCGAGCAGATCGCGTTCCTCGACCGGACAGTCGGTGCTCGGACTCACCAGGGCCGGACCATCGTCATCACCGGTGCGGGCGCCGGGATCGGGCGCGAGACGGCGCGGCGATTCGCGGCCACGGACTGGACCGTCTGTGCTACCGACATCAACACGGACGCCCTCGCAGCGCTCAAGCGGGAGCTGGGCGAGCGGCACACCTACGCCGAGATGGACGTGACCGACACCGCGGCCATCGAGCGCGTCTTCGCGGCGTTCGCCGCTCGTCACGGCGGGGCCTTCGACGCCCTGTTCAACAACGCGGGCGTCGCGTTCATCGACAGCTTCGAGGCCGTACCGCTCCGCGACCACGAGCTCGTCGTCCGGGTCAACGTTCAAGGCGTCGTCAACTGCACCCACCTGGCGTTGCCGTACCTGTCAAAGGGCGTCGCACCGCAGGTCATCAGCATGAGCTCGCGGGCGGCGGACTACGGCGTCCCAAGCGAGGCGACCTACTCGGCGAGCAAGTTCTTCGTCCGCGGCTTCACCGAGGCGATGAACATCGAGTGGGAGCGCCTGGGCATCCACGTCTGCGACATCCTGCCCAACTTCGTCGAGACGCCGATGATGCAAGCCGCGCACAGCGCGATCGTCGACGCGATCGGCATCAACCTCACCGCCGGCGACGTCGCGCAGACGGTCGTGAAGGCCACCGCGGACCGCACGAAGGTGCATTGGGTGGTCGACCTCCCGAAGAACAAGCTGCTGCGCACCGTCCTGCACCACGCGCCGGGGGCCGTCGAACGCGCCGCCGTCAAACACTACGCCGGATTCTGAGAACCACGACCAGGACGCCTCATGACCCACTACGACATCACTGGGAAGTCGATCCTCGTGACCGGCGCCAGCGGCGGGATCGGGTCGGCGACGACTCGCGCGCTCGTCGCGCGCGGCGCGCACGTCACCCTCGTCGACCTCGCCCAGGAGAGCGTCGACGCGCTCGCGAGAACGCTTCCCGCCGAGCATGTCCTCGCGCTGGCCGCCGACGTCACCAGCGCCGAGCAGATGACCGCGGCAGTCGAGCGCTTCGGACGGCTCGACGTGGTCTTCGCCAACGCCGGCATCGCCAACGATCCCCCGACCACGATGGCCGCGGCCGACCTCGACGCCTATGAGAAGGTCATCGAGGTCGACCTGTTCGGTGTGGTACGCACGATCAAGCCCGCGCTGCCGGAGATCATCCGCAACAGCGGCTACATTCTGATCACCGCCTCGGTCTACGCGTTCTTCAACGGCGTGGTCAACTCGGCCTACGCGTCATCGAAGGCCGCCGTCGAGATGCTGGGCCGCTCTCTGCGGGCCGAGCTCGCGTCCGAGGGCGCGTCCGCGGGCGTCCTCTACCCCGGCTGGGTCGCGACGCCGATCGCCGAGTCCGCACACGGAGGCAACAAGACGGTGACCCAGCTCAAGGCGCGCGCGTTCCGAGGACCCCTAGGAGACTGGTGTTTTTCGGGTTGAGCCGGTCGGGCTCTGTCCGAGTCTCAAGTCATGCTTGAGGGTATGAGCCTTGGATTGACTCCGACGCAGGCGGATGTGTTCACGACGACGAGTTTCTGCGAGGGAAGGGTCGCGGCCGACTCGATCTACGGACTGTTGCACCGTGAGTGTTTTCAGCTGTTCCCTGACGAGCTATTCGCGGATCTGTTTTGCGATGTCGGGCGGCGGTGTGTGCCGCCGATGATCGTCGCGGTGGTGATGGTGTTGCAGCGGATCGAGGGGTGCTCTGATCGTGAAGCTGTCGATCGGTTTACGTATGACGCGAGGTGGAAGTACGCGGCCGGCGGCTTGGGGTTTGACTATCCAGGGTTCGCGCACACGGTGCTGGTCGACATGCGCGCCCGGCTTGCCGCCTCCGAGCGTCCGGACCGGATTTTCGAGGTCGTGCTGGAGATGGGCCGGCGGGCTGGGCTGGTCGGCCGCCGGCGGGTGCTGGACTCCACCGCGCTCTATGACGCGGTCGCGACGATGGACACGGTCACGTTGATCCGCTCGGCGATCCGCGGGGTGCTCGCCGCGTGCGACTCTGAGCTGGAGGCCGAGTTGCGGGGCGTGCTGGCGCGCGATGACGATTACGCGAGCGCGGGAAAGCCGGTCTGTGATTACGAGGACCCCCGAGCGCGGGAGGTGTTGATCGACGCGCTCGCCAAAGACGCCCACGCGATCCTCGGCGCGTTGGACGGCCGAGAGGTCCCGAGCGCTGTTGAGCAGGCCGCCGCAGTGCTCGCGGTGGTTGTCGGGCAGGACCTCGACGCGGACGCGGATGGCGTGTTCCGGATCGCAAGAAAGGTCGCGAAGGATCGGATGATCTCGACGGTCGACCCGGATGCCCGGCATGGCCGCAAGACCAGTTCTCGCGGGTTTGACGGCTATAAGGGGCATGTTGCGCTGGACCCGGGCAGCGAGTTCATCACCGCCGCGACGGTCACCGCCGGGAACGCAGGAGAGGGCCAGGAGGTCACCGGGCTGCTCGCCGAGGACCTCGCAGAAGCCGACGACCCAGCCGGCGAGGACGAGCCGGCCGCGTCGGGAACGGCAACCGAGCCGCTGTCGGTCTACGGCGATTCTGCGTACGGCACCGGGAGCGTCCTGGACACGCTTGAGAACGTCGGCGCGAACATCCTGTGCAAGGTCAAGGCGCCGGTCGCGCCTGCCGGAAGGTTCACCAAAGACGACTTCCGGATCGACATGGAGCTCGGCACGGTCGTGTGCCCCGCGGGGCGGACCGCCTGGCTGCGCGAGGTCAAGGGCGGGCAGGTCGCCCGCTTCGGCAGCGCCTGCCAGTCATGCCCGCTGTTTGCGCAGTGCACCACCGGATCGACCGGCCGGACGATCGGCCTGGGCCCGCACGAGCAGCACATCGCTCGCGGACGCGAACGCCAAACCGATCCGGTGTGGCAGGCCGACTACACAGCGACCCGCCCGAAGATCGAGCGGAAGATCGGTCATCTGATGCGACGCCGACACGGCGGACGCCGTGCCCGTGTCCGCGGTCGCACAAAGGTGAACGCCGACTTCAATCTCCTCGCAGCCGCAGTCAACCTCGCACGCCTCGCAACCCTCGGTGTCACCAGCCACAACGGGCAGATCGCCGCGACCGCCTGAGACGCTCACCGGCCCGAAAAGCCGGGTCCAAAACGACACTCACCGTGCCACACCGCGACGAACGCAAGCCGCCACCGAGCGCGGCACGGCGCCGACCATCAGCCGTTGCGTCGCAGCCACCCCACGACCCGCCGTCCCAGAACGGCTCGATCCGCCCGAAACGGCCGATTCACACCAGCCTCCTAGGCACGTACATCGAGCCGGAACAGATCGCCAACGCGGTCGTCGCGGGCATCGAAGCACGCGCCCCACGGATCATCGAGCCCAAGCGCTGGAGCCCGCTTTCCGCAATGCGCGGAGTGATCAACATCGCCGCCGACCGACACCTCGAACGCGACCACGTGACCCTGGAACTAATCAGGCGCACCGACGCCGAGGAGCGCCAGCGCCAAGCCCAGACCCAAACACCGCAACAGTCTGGTTGGCCGGCCGCCGGTTAGCCGATACGCGGCACAACGCGACGTGGGGCCTCGCGCCTGACAGTCCATCGGACGGTCGGCGTCGATCCCACCGACCAACCCACCCGCCCAGCGCCCCAGAACGTGACCCCGTTGCCGCTCGCGGAACGCAGGACGCCACCGGAAGGCGGCTAGTCGCCGCGGAATACAGCGAAGCTCCGCGCCGGCCACGTGACCCCCTCTGGTAGGAAGCGGCCACGATGCCGCCGCGACCCGAAGGCGTGCAGCAGCCACGTCGATCCATCTCCGATCGGCCTGGTCCTGCATCGCTCGTGGCAGAGATGCCTCGCCGCCGACGAGGAGCGCCCTGAGTTGCGCGGGATGCAAGAGGTGAGGCGGTGTGTCGACCTGAGACCGCCGCTTCGGCGGAAAGAACCAGCCAGCCTCAGGGTCGACTTGCCCTTAGTAGCCCGAACCGGGGAGCAAGGAGCCGAACAGTGCCACGCGGGAGCCGCACGCCGCGGATTCGCCGCGGAGATCGGGACCGGGGCGAGCGGGGGTCGTCTACCAATTTTGCTACCAAACTGAGCGCAACTGGGGCGCACTCAGACGCAATACATGCCCGTGGTTACTGGGTGTAGCACTCACCGCCACCGCCCCCATTCGGCCTCCTAACGACGGTTTGCGGCATTTCAGCGTGGTCCTTTCGATTCTGGGGCTGCGCGGCCTCGCGCTGTACCTGGGCTCGCGCTTACTCGAGCAAGCCGCGCTCCTTCAGGAATTCACGGTTCGCCTGGCCGACCTCGATGAGGTGCCCGTCCGGATCGTGCAGGTAGCAACGCAGCTCGACGCCGTGGTCGACTGGCGGGGTCAAGAACTGTGCTCCCTTGGCGCTCCAGTCTTCATAGATCTCTTGGATGTTGGCGACACGGATGTTCAGGAAGCTGCTTGTCGTGTTGGGATCGGGTGCAGTCAGCGTCACGGCTGGCTTGTCGTCGGTTGGGCCACCGCCTGTGTTCATGATGATCCAGCTGTTCGCGAACGCGACGACCGCGGGGCTTTCGGAGACGATTTCGCCGCCGAGGACATTTGCGTAGAAGTCTCGCGAGCGAGCGATGTCCTCCGAGACGATGAAGTGGGTGAGCAGGATGCCCGTCTCGGGGGCAGGGAACAATGCCATATCAGTTCTCCCCTAATCGTTGAGGGCGGTGCGAGCAACCCGTCTTGGAAGCGTGGTTAGCTCAGCGATGAGTAGTTTCATGGTCTCTCTGGAACCAGTCGACGAGGTGTTACGCGACTGTCTTTGAGGTGATGAACCGGTGGATGGCTTCGTTGGCGTGGTCCTGAAATGACGGGTTGGCCAAATCGGGGAAGATGTCCGCTTGGTTGACCAAGGGACCTTTCAGCGAGTTGGCCGCGCTGGCGTAGAACACGCCGCTGGACAGGGTCGGGTCGGTGACGCCGTCGACCAGTCGCTTCGCGCCCACTTCAAGTTTGTGGGAGATCCCTAGCGCGGGCATGACGTATTTGGCCGCTACACGCAGCGGTAGCGCAATGTTGTTGGAGGCTTGGGTGCCGGTGGTGGCGCCGGGGCTCACGGTGATGAAGCGGCGGTCGGGGTATTGGCGGGCCAGGTAGGCCATCCACAGGGCCCCGATGTACTTGGCCTGCCCGAAGGCTAGGTTGAAGTCAGCTTTTCCGACGGCGAAGTAGCTGCCGTCGATGACGGTGGCGAGTTCATCGGCAGAGGTTGAAACGAACGATGGCCGTTTCATCCCCAACTTCGGAAGTCCCCTGGCCGCTTCACTTCCGGCGAGGACCGCAACCTCTCCAAGTCGATCCTCGGCCAGGAGCCCTTCTAGGAGGACGACGTGGCCAAGAACATTCGTCGCGAACACGGTGGTGACCCCGTCAGCGGTCAAGGCCATCGACTGCGGGCCAATGACACCAGCGTTCATCACCAACGCGTCGACGGATCCGTTGATGTCGGCCAGGCCGGCGCGGACCGAATCCAGATTGGCGACATCCATGACAACGATGTCGAAGATGCGCCGGCCGGTCGCGGCTTCGAGCTCGGCCTTTGCCGTACTCGCCCGCTCTTGGTTCCGGCACGCCAGGTAGATCCGGGCCATCTCTGGACGAAGAGCAAGTTGCCGGGCCACCTCCTTGCCGATTCCGGCGTTCGCGCCCGTGATCAACACGGTCTTTCCTGGGGTTGTGCTCATCGGAATTCACCTCTCATCTTTTCTAGGTCCAGCCAGGGCTGACTGAATCGTGTGGTCGGACCGCCGGGGCAGATGGGACGACTAGGCCCTGCTCGGCCTGGCCCAGCACAGCGGCTTCTTGCTTTCCCGGCGGTAGCAGCCCCGAGGTTTGTTTGCCAGACTGGAACAATCGATCCACTATGCCAGACATCTTCTGGTATGTCAAAGCCATTTTTGTCGGTATACTTTTCCCGATGTCCTCAACGAGTTCTGGTCGGCCGCGGTTGACGCGCAAGGGCGCCGAGACGCGCGCGCGGATCGTCGACGCCGCGGCGGAGCTGATCTTTCAGCAGGGCGTTGCCCGCACGACGGTCGAGGAAGTGCGCGACGGCGCACACGTGAGCAGCTCGCAGCTCTACCACTACTTCGAGGACAAGCCGGCGCTGGTTCGCGCAGTCATCGAGCGCCAGGCCGACATGATGATCGGCACGCAGGAGCGGTTCGACCTCAGCACCCTCGATGGCCTCCGGGAGTGGCGCGATTTCGTGGTCGATCACGCCCGCAACACGGGCGGGCGCGGCGGTTGTCCGATCGGCTCGCTCGGTTCCGCGCTCGCCGAGACGGAGCCCGAAGCCAGGGCAGTGGTTGCGGCGTCCTTCAAACGCTGGGAGGCCAGCATCATGGCCGGTTTTCTGCGGATGCAGGCGCTTGGCCGACTCGGGCCGGAGGACGATCCGCGCCAGCTCGCGCTGGCCACGCTTGCCGCGCTTCAGGGCGGCCTCTTGCTCGCTCAGGTCCAGCGCGACCCCGAACCGCTCGCGGCCGCGCTCGACGCGATGCTCACACGCATCGCCACCCTCAGCAGCACGACGAGCACTTCGCTCGACCGCTGAGCCCTCGGACCGACGACCTACCGGAAGCCGTCCCGGAGCGGTATATCCAGATCGGCTCATACTGGATCAGACAAGCCATTTCTGACTAGGGTCGGCGTCAGAACGAATGGATTGTGCGGTCCAACTATCGAAGGGTGTCGCAATGGATCTGAAAGACAAAAGGGCCCTGATCACCGGTGGCACATCCGGGATGGGTACCGCCACCGCACTGGCGATGGCAGAGAAGGGCGCGTCGGTGATCATCACCGGGCGCGATGAGACCCGCGGCGCGAGCACCGCAGAGGAGATCCGGGCGGGTGGACACGATGCGCAGTTCATCGCCGCGGATTTCTCGGAGCTGTCCGAGGTGGGGCGTGTCGCCGATGCGGCAGGCGAGATTGATGTCCTGGTCAACTGTGCCGGCGTTGCCGCCATGGGACGACGGCTGACACCGACGAGGCGGCGTTCGACTGTCTGTTCCACATCAACGTCAAGGCGCCGTTCTTCCTCGTCGCCGCGCTCGCCCCGAAGATCGCCGCCCGCGGCGGCGGATCGATCATCAGCGACTCAACGATGGTCGCGAGCTACGGCCAGCCAGGCTTGGCTGCCTACGGCGCCTCGCGCGCGGCGATCGAGCTGCTCACCAAGGCGTGGGCCGCCGAATACGGGCCGCAGAACGTCCGGGTCAACGCGGTCGCTCCCGGTCCGACCACGGACCTGTCTCAGTGATCGATCGCACCGTGGATCTTGCGGCACCACACTCGGCTCCTCTCGTGCTGAGCGGCCACAGCCCTGCGGCGGCTGCTCGAGGCGTGGAGCACCAGCAGGCGGCGGCGGGCATGGCGGCCGGCCGCGCCCTGCTTCTGGTATTCGACGGGCATCTCGTCGCCGACTGCGAGAGACGCGCTTCGCGCGGCCAGCAGGGCATTGTCGGCTGCGTCAGCCCGGGCCGACGGCGGGTGCGCTCGTGGCGAGTTGGGGGAACATCGTTCCTGCGGCCACGAGTCCTGGAATGAGGGCGGCACGGTAGTTGCGGACGTCGTTGGCGACACTGCAACGCGGCCACCTCGTAGCCGGCGCAGCGGGTTTAGGGTGGGTGTCGATTCTCGCCTCGCTCGCTCGACGCAGAGGTAGAAGTAACCCAACCGATAGGAGGTATGGCGGATGCGAGTCATCGTGCTGATCAAGGCGACGGAGCAGAGCGAGGCGGGAGAGATGCCGAGCCAGGAGCTGCTCGAGCAGATGACGGCCTTCAACGAGAAGCTCGTGAGGGCGGGTGTGATGCTGGCCGGGGAGGGCCTTCATCCGAGCTCGGAGGGCGTGCGCGTCGAGTTCTCCGGTTCGGAGCGAAAGGTGATCGACGGCCCGTTCGCCGAGACCAAGGAGCTCCTGGCCGGCTACTGGCTGTGGCAGGTCCGTTCAATGGACGATGCGATCGAGTGGGTGCGGCGGATCCCGAACCCCACCGGCGAGCACGGGGTGATCGAGGTCAGGCCGGTGTTCGAGGCCGACGACTTCGGGGAGGAGTTCACGCCCGAGCTGCGCGAGAGGGAGGAACGGCTGCGCGCACACACGGAAGCGGGCGCGTAGGCGATACGGTGGCGGAGCGCGACGTCACGCGCAGTATCGAGGCCGTGTGGCGGATCGAGTCCGCGCGGCTGATCGCGGGCATAGCCCGCCTGGTGCGCGACGTCGCGCTGGCCGAGGACCTTGCCCAGGAGGCGCTCGTCGCCGCGCTTGAGCAGTGGCCGGAGTCGGGCGTCCCGGAGAACCCGGGCGCCTGGCTCATGGCCACCGCCAAGCATCGCGGCATCGACAGGCTGCGGCGTGCGGAGGTCCACCAGCGCAAGACCGATGAGCTCGGCCGCGATGCGCAGCTGCGCGCGTCCGCTGATGAGGACGACCTCGCGGCAGCGGCCGACGACCCGTTCGATGACGATCTTCTGCGGCTCATCTTCACGGCCTGCCATCCCGTGCTCTCTCCCGATGCGCGGGTGGCGCTGACCTTGCGGCTGCTGTGCGGACTGACGACGCGGGAGATCGCCCGGGCCTACCTGGTATCGGAGTCGACCGTGGCGCAGCGCATCGTGCGAGCCAAGCGCACGCTGTCGGCCGCGCATGTCCCGTTCGCGGTACCGGCCCGGGACGAGCTGCGCGAGCGGCTGGCCTCGGTGCTCGAGGTCGTCTATCTGATCTTCAACGAGGGCTACTCGGCCACCACGGGCGAGCGGATGATCCGACCCGAGCTGATGAACGAGGCGCTGCGGCTCGGGCGCATCCTGGCCGAGCTGCTCCCGCGCGAGGCGGAAGTCCATGGGCTGCTCGCGTTGATGGAGCTGCAGGCGTCCCGCACGCGGGCGCGGATCTCGCCTGCGGGTGATCCGGTGCTGCTCCTCGAGCAGGACCGTTCGCGCTGGGACTGGCTCCTCGTGGGCCGCGGGCTGGCGGCGCTCGAGCGCGGCTATGCGACCCGGGGCCCGATCGGCCCCTACACGCTGCAGGCCGCCATCGCCGCCTGCCACGCCCGCGCCCGCAGGGCCGAGGACACCGACTGGGAGCGCATCGCGGCCCTCTATGACGGGCTGGCCCAGCTTATGCCCTCGCCCGTCGTCGAGCTCAACCGGGCCGTGGCTATCGGGATGGCTTTCGGTCCGCAGGCGGCGCTCGAGATCGTTGAGCGCCTTCAAGAGGAGCCCGCGCTCGACAGCTACCACCTGCTGCCCACCGTGCGCGGCGACCTGCTCGACAAACTGGGCCGCCCCGAGGAGGCCCGGGCCGAGTTCGAACGGGCCGCACAGCGCACAACGAACACGCGCCAGCGGGCCGCGCTGCTCGAGCAGCGGCGGCGTGTGCGTCCCCGCGTTGACGATGCTGGTCCAGTTTCGTCGCGCCGCCTGAACTTCGCGCGTCCCGGCTGGGCGTCCCTGCGTTCGTGACGGCCGGTGGGCGACGGTCCTGCGGACTACAGGCGGCACTCATGCGATTAGCCCGTCGCGCGTCCGAGCTTTAAGTCACAACTTCGCGAGAATCAGTTGCGATGCCGACGTCGATCGTGATCGAGCCGATAGGCCTGGTGCGGTCCGCGCTTCGTGACCTCTGCGACGCGCCAAATCAGGCCTTTCAGGGCGCACCTGCGGCGATCCTCGAGATCGATCCGGCGTTCATGCCGACGCTTCATCGAGTGGCGTCCGGCACCGAGCTGATCGTCGTGACGTGGTTGCACCAGGCCGACCGCAGCGTCCTCCAGACCCATCCGATGGGCGACGAGCGGATCCCGCTGACCGGGGTCTTCGCGACTCGGTCGCCAGACCGTCCGAATCCGATCGGCCTCCATCGTGTCACCGTAATCGACATACCTCTGCCCGCAAGCGTGCACGTCGATGCCCTCGAGGCGATCGACGGTATCCCGATCCTCGACCTGAAGATCGTCATGAAGGAAGCGCCAGACGCGTAGACCCCGCCCGGGACCGCTTCCCGACGACGTGAATCTCGCCACCTGGCCCACAGGCCCTGGTATGCGCGGATCTCACGCAGGATGACTGGCGACCCGTAGGTGCGGACGAGATCGTGCAAGCTGTCATAGGCATGAACGGCAGTCAGGCTGCAGAGCACAGCGAGGGTGCGTCCGCGCGATCGGTGGTGCTGGTGACCGGCATGTCAGGCAGCGGAAAATCGACGGTCCTGGCCGAGCTGAAACGCCGCGGGCACCGCGTCATTGACACCGACGATCCCGGCTGGATCGTCGAGACCCATACCGCGAGTGGGCCTGAGCCGCTCTGGGACCTTGACCAGATCAAGGCGCTCATTGACGGACACCGCACTGGCTGGCTCTTCATCGCCGGCTGCGTGGCGAATCAGGGCGCGGTCTATGACCGCTTCGACGCTGTCGTGCTGCTGAGAGCACCGGTCGACGTTATCCTCGAGCGAGTCGCCGACCGGGCGAATCCGTTCGGCTCCACGGCGGAAGACCGGACGAAAATCGCCAAGGATCTAGCTGCGTTCGAACCGCTGCTGCGTGCGGGCGCGAATCGTGAGATCGTGACCACGGCGCCCGTCCCCGAAGTCGTCGCCGCGCTCGAACAGGTCGCGAGCGGTGCCGGTCATCGGGACCCGCTTCGATCTCGCCGCGCGCATCGCAGCTGACTCGCCAGAAGTCTTGGATTGCGCGGCTTGCGAGGCGCGGCCGCCCGCGGCGGCTACACGACCGGCACGACGGCTCCGACGTGCTCGAGATCCGCGCAACTCGTGGAGGCCGCCCGCAGCGACGAGATGCCTGTGGCGCAAGGACGAATGGGGGTCTCGATCCTGGTGGCTCGCGGGGGTCTGAGGCGCTGGAGGAGAGGGGCTCCGAGGAGATCGCCGTCGCGGCTCCCAGCTTTGAGCGAACGCTAGTGGGGTGCAGATCGACTACCGGTTTCGCAAGAGCGGAAGCTACGGGCAGCTTCCAGACTCGCCAGAGGCGACACGTGCATCCCGCGCAGAGGGACCTTCGTGAATGCTTAGATTGCGTACCCCAAGGCGAGAGGAGCAGACATGGCGAACGGCCGACTAGCGCAGAGCCGGGTTGGCGTACTGGGAAGCGGCGAGGTTGGGCGGCGCCTGGCAGCCGGGTTCTTTAGTCGGGGCCACGACGTGATGATCGGCTCGCGTGCCCCGGGCAAGCCCGAGCTGCGCGAATGGCTGTCCGGCGATGGAGCCGGCATCGAGCCCGGCACATTCGCCGAGGCCGCCGCGCACGGCGAGTTGCTCGCCCTGGCGGTGCTGGGCAACGCTGCAGTGGAGGCGATCGCCGATGCCGGCCCCGAGAACTTCAGCGGCAAGGTCGTCATCGACGCCATGAACCCGCTGGACTTTTCCGGCGGCTTCCCGCCCAAGCTGTCGATCACGGGCGAGGACTCGCTCGGCGAGCGTGTCCAGCGCGGGCTGCCCGACGCCAAGGTGGTCAAGGCGTTCAATACGATCGGCAACCCGTACTTCGTGGATCCGGTCTTCAGCGAGGGGCAGCCGACGATGCTGATCGCTGGAGACGACGGAGGCGCCAAGCGCACCGTCGGCGACGTGCTGGCCGACTTCGGCTGGTCTGATCCCGTAGACATCGGCGGTATCGAAGGCTCGCGCGAGCTCGAGGCGATCTGCATCGCGTGGGTCAAGATCGGCGGCACGCGGGGTTCGTGGGATCACGGGTTCAAGTTGCTCGTTGGCTAGCCAAACTGGTGGCCGTCGTGCCACGCCTGTTCCCATGCCGCAGGGGATGGACAGCCGTTGTCGTCCCAAGCAGCGCAGCGAAGACGCGAGGGCGCGTAGGCACAAGAGCGGGGCCAGCCGACGATTGGTCGTGGGTCGATAGCGAGCGAGGCCCTATCCGCGCAAAGTAGGTCCGCCTCCGAATGCGGGGAGATGCACGCGACCTGACGAAAGCAAGAGGCGTCAGGCCGTCCGGCGGAGCCGCTGGACCTGGGCGGGGCGACTGCAGCTGACGTGGTCACAGGCTGCTGCGCCAGGCAGGAGCAATTCGGCGACAGTGCTGGTCCTCTTCCAATTCGATCGTCTCCTCCGCGCTCACCGCCACGGCTGCAAGCACAGGTTCCGGGGCTTCTGCTTGCCGCCGATACGGCGCGAGCGGCCGTGCCGTTGATACGCCTGGCGGCGGCATGATGCTGCTATGTCTTGCTGCGACTGGTGAAGCGGGCCAGCAGCGGGATGAGCACCTGCGCGTTGGGGGTTCCCCAGCCCGTTACCGGGTCCCATCCGGGAGCGGCCGGGTAGCCGTTGGTACCGGTCGTAATGTCGTGAAATGCCGTGTGGTAGCTGGAGCTGCGGCCGATAGCACTAATCGTGGGATTAACGAGGCCAAGGTCGTGATGGGCGTACTGGTCGGCCAACGCCACGAGTCCTCCCCACAGGGGCGCTGAGTTGCTGGTGCCGGCGGCTGCCCAGAGGGATGCGGTGCCGCCCTGGCTGTCGACTCGTGCCATGCCGTAGGCCTCATCGGCGTCGCCGGCCACGTCGGGCACGCCCCTCGCCTTTGCGATCCGGGGGACGCCCTTCTGATAGGCGGGACGGGCGTACAGATCGCTAAAACCACCACCCGAATCGGTCCAGGCCGCCTCGCGAATGTAGGCGCCGGTCTCACGGTTTGCGGTGAGTGTCGTGCCGCCGGCGCCAAGCACGAGCGGGTCGGAGGCCGGAAGGCTGACCCCCTTGACCTGCTTGCCCCACCCCCGATCGGTGGGGACCCAACCACCGTTGCCGGAGCTGCCGATCACCGTGACGTGATGCGCGGCCGCCCCCAACAGTATCGAGTGCATCTCGGCCACCTGAGCCCTGGTGAAGTAGTGCTCCCCCAAACTCCAGCTGATCGAAGCCACGTCGGTGTGGGAGACAGCGAGCCGCAACCCGGCGAGCATGTCCGCGGTCGCGTTCGCGGGGCTCTGACCCCAGTTGGAGGGGAACAGGACAACGCGCAGCGTGGCGGCAGGGGCAACGGCGTGCACAAACTCGATGTCCCCAACCTCCTCGTCAGTCGCCTGCCACGGCGAGCCTGAGCCGGCGAGGCTGCTCACGACCTCGACCCGCGCGCCAGGCAGCCGGAACATGCTGTCAAAGCTCTCCAAATCCCGACGGATATCGGTGGGACCCTCGTCGGCCTGTGGGACAGGGACAAGAACCGTCACCGTCTCGCCACGGCCGTCGAGCCCCCTGTCCAGCAACGGCTGGATGCCATAAGCGACCCGGAACTGGTGCGGGGAGAAGCAGGGATCCTGCCCGCAGTACAAAGCAGCGCCGGGCGGAGCCGCGCCGCTCGGCGCGGAGCCGGTCACCACGGTCGTGGTCGACGCGGGGCCGGTCGCCACGATCGTGGTCGTGGTCGGGCGGGTAGCGCCGCTCCGGGCCGCCGCGGTCGGGCCGTGCGAGCTTCCCCCGCAACCAGCCACCAGCACCCCGGTCAGGAGCGTTGCGATGGTTAGCAGGCGCGCTGGCGGTAAGCACGTCAACCGCTTCGGATCGAGCCTGTCGTGCATCAGATCTCCTGCTGGCGTCCTTCGGGTCTGCGCATCCGTTCCACGAAACGGGCCGACCTCGGGACGGTTTTGGCGTCAAGACCGAGTCTAAGCAACACCACGATGACCGTTGAGGTCTCAGATGGTGCTGCACCCGCAAACACCTGCTCGCGCCCCCGGGGCCGGAAATCGACAGCCGGCTCCGGAGCTGCCACCAGAACTGCCGCGGGCGCCGTCGGCGATTATCGCCGTGAGCTCAATGCAGGTCACGTAGTGCAACCGGGGGCTTCCCTCCCCCTCGCCACCACCGAGGGTCGTCCCGTCGTCGGCCCCTGCGTCGACGCGGCCAACCCTTCCGGAGTACCGCGACGTCGCGAATGCAGGGCCGCACAATTCGCTGCCACGAGAACGACCGAGAGTTCCGCTTAATTCGGGAGCAGGTCTCCGGCCGTTGCGCGGCTCGCACCTGCTAAGCGCGGCAAGCGCGACCCGGCGCTCAGTTCGTGCATCGGTGCTGAGATCCTGCCCCGCGCTTCCCCCCAACCCGCGCGTTGGGGGGCGCGTCGCGCGATGGTTCAAGATGCCCGGGCGGCAATGGATGCAGGGCTGAGCGACCTGGCTGCCGACTGCGGGGCCGGCTGCTCAACCCCGGATCGGTCGACGCCCGATAGTCGTTGTTGAGCGCTCAGTCGATCAAGTCGCCGTACCGTGCGCGCACACAGTCAGCCACACTCACGGCCCGGAAGCAGTTACCGTCTGACTACCAACCCACGTGGAGACCGCCGCCAAGTTCCACGACGATCCGGGCAACCTCCGCGTCTACCCGTTAAGACTGTGGTAAGACGGTTTGCGTAGCCCTGCTCCGCAATGTACAATTGCACCTAACCCGAAAGGGATGGACCTTCGGTGGGAGCAGGTGCGTCGCGGGACCCAAGGGAGGAATGTTGTCTAGCAACGACGAGGGACTCCGCACGACAGCGGCGCGAGGCCGCCTAACCGGCGGCCACAGATTGGCTTCTGCTTGCGCGGGCGGTGCCGGCCACCGGTCCTTCAGGCCGCGGCGGCTCCTCATCGCAGCCGCGCTGATCGCAGTTGTTGCAGCCGCGCTCGCGGGCTGCGGTGGCAGTAGCGGCGGCGGCTCGTCGGCATCCGCAAAGGCGACTGACAACCCCTACGCGGGCACCATGACCTACTGGTACTGGGCCGAGAGCGACGCGCCTGGTGCGAACAACTGGATGAAGTCGATGATCGCCAAGTACGAGAAGCTGCATCCGAAGGTCCAGATCAACCTCGTGCCACAGGGCGACGCCACACTGATCGGGGCGTTTAACGCCACCGCGGCAACCAAGAGCGGGCCGGACATCGCCACGCAATGGGCGACTCTGCCCACGCTGACGCCGGCGTGGAGCGGCGATATCGCCCCGATCTCCGACTACGTCCCCAAGAGCGAATGGTCCAACTGGATCGACACCCAGGAGAACATGTGGGACGGCAAGCTGTGGGCGATGCCGATCTACCTGCTCGGGTCGCCGATGGTGTGGAACAAGCAGATGTTCAGCGAGGCGGGCCTGAACCCCAACCAGCCCCCGACCACCTATCAGCAGCTGCTGAGCGATTGCCAGGCGCTGAAGGCCAAGGGGATCACGCCGATCGCCGTGGGCAACAAGGACGGGCTCATCGGATCCTCGACCCTCTCGTGGTCCGGCAAGGGCGACCTCAGCTCGCTGAAGGCCCTCCTGAACGTCCAGCTCGGCAAGCAGGACGCCGGCTCGCAGCTGTCCACCTTCTACTCGCAGTTCGCGGGGCTGCAGAAGCACGGATGCTTCAACGACGACATCGCCTCGCTCGGCGAGGTCCAGGGCTGGCAGCTGTTCCCCCAGAAGAAGGGGGCGATGACATGGAGCACCGACGGTTTCGCGCTGCAGGCCGAGAAGGTGCTCGGCGCCAAAAACATCGGTGTCGCCGCGCCGCCGAATTTCGGAAACGGCCCGCTCGCCAAGGACTACGACGCCACGCAGTCGTCAGACGCGTTCATCACCTCGTGGTCGCAGCACAAGCGTGAGGCGGCGGCGTTCCTCGTGTGGCTGCACAAGTCCGCGAATCTGGACGCGTGGTACAAGGACACGCGGGTGTTCCCGGCCGACAAGCGCTTCCCCGTGAGCAACGTCACCGACCCGATCGCCCGCCAGTTGTTCAAGCTTGACATCAAGCCGTCGGTCTGGCTCGAGAATTACCTTGCGCCGGAGATCGACTCCAACGGAAGCCAGCCAGGCGGCGAGCTGATCACCTCCGGCTCTGGGACGCCGACGCAGGCGGTCGCGGACTGGACCAACGCGATCAAGGAGTGGAAGCTCGCCCATCTCGACCAATACCAGAAGTTCCAACAGTGGGCGAACGGGTTCTAGAACCCGCCGCAGAGCAGTGGGCGAACGGGTTCTAGAACCCGCCGCAGAGCAGTGGGCGAACGGGTTCTAGAACCCGCCGCAGCAGGAATCACCGTCCATAGGGGGCGCCATTTCTGGCGCCCCCTATGGCCATATGGGTTTGCGACGCCGGCGCTCGCCGCGATCGGCCTCACGTTCATCTTCCCGCTGGTGCAGGTGATCCGGTACAGCTTCTACACCGGATCGGCGTCCGACATGATCTACGTGGGGACCGCGAACTACTCGTTCGTCATCCAAGACCCGGTGTTTCGCACATCGCTGTTCAACAACCTCAAGCTGCTTGCCACCGTGCCGGTGATGACCGCCCTGGCGCTGCTCATCGCGTTGCTGCTCAACGACCGGATCAGGGGATGGCGGCAGTACCGCGCGGTCGTGTTCCTGCCTTACATCCTGCCGGCAGCAGCCGTCGGGATCACGTTCTCCTTCCTGCTGGAGCGAAACGGGGGGCTCAACACGCTGCTGTCGGATCTCGGGCTCGGCTTCCTCATGCAGGACTGGCTCGGCTCCACGCACTTGGCGACCCCGTCGATCGGAGGCGTCATCATCTGGCAGCAGCTGGGCTTCGGGGTGGTCGTGTTCAGCGCCGCCCTGCTCGCGCTCCCGGCTGAGACCGTGGAGGCGGCCCAGATCGACGGAGCGAGCTGGTGGACGATCCAGCGCCGGATCGTGATCCCGCAGATCCGCGGGATCATCGAGTTCTTCGTCGTGCTCGAGGCGATCACCGTGCTCTCCCAGGTGTTCACCTATGTGTACGTGCTCACGGCGGGCGGCCCGGCGAACTCCTCGAGCGTGCTCGAGTACTACATCTGGGTCAACGGCTTCTCGCAGGGCGCGACCGGGATCGCATCGACGGTGGCGGTGATGATGCTGGGCATGGCCAGCATCCTGATCGTGATCTACATGCGCCTGCACACCAGAAACGTGGAGGCGTGATGCGGCTGCGAGGCGGCATCGGCGCGATCCTGCGCCAGGGTCTGATGCTCCTGATCTGCGTCATCTCGCTGTACCCGATCTGGTTCGTGATCCAGACCGCGCTGAAGACAAACCGGGACTACACGCTCAACCCAACGGGCCTGCCGACCCACCCGACGCTGCAGAACATCACCAACGTCCTGTTCCACCTGCCGATCCCGAGATGGGCGCTCAACAGCGCGCTCGTCACCCTCGGCTCGGTCGCGATCTCGGCCATATTCGCGCTGTTCGCGGCGTATGCGATCGTGTTTGGGAGCGTGCGCGGGCGAGAGTTCCTCCTGCGTGTGAACATCGGGCTGATGGTGGTGCCTCCGGTCACGCTGCTGGTCCCGATGTTCGTGCTGATGGTGAACATCGGCCTGATCAACACGCTCCCGTCGGTGATCATCTTCTACTCGGGCCTGATGGTGCCGTTCTCGGTGTTCTTTTTCGTCAACTTCTTTCGCCAGATCCCCCGAGAGTTGATCGAGGCCGCGACGGTCGATGGCGCGCGGCAGTTCACGATCCTGCGCCGCGTCGTGCTGCCGCTGTCGTCCGCGGCGGTCTTCACGCTGGTGATCGTCAACGCGATCTGGGCGTGGACCGAGTTGCTGATCGCGCTCGTGTTCCTCCAGGACGAGGGCAACCTAACGCTGATGGCGGGGCTGACGCAATTCCAGGGCCGCTACACCATCAACGAGCCGCTCGTGCTCGCTGCGACGTTGATGGCGATCGTGCCGGTCGTCCTCATATACCTGGGCGGCCAGCGGTTCTTCATCCGCGGGCTGACAGCAGGCATCGGAAAGTAGGCTCGGGATGAGCGAGATCAGCATCGTCGGCGTCAGCAAGCAGTTCCCGAACGGGTCCCGTGCCCTGGACGACGTCAACCTGCGGATCGAGGACGGCCAGTTCGCGGTCCTCGTGGGGCCATCCGGGTGCGGGAAGACGACACTGCTTCGGATCATCGCCGGACTTGAGAAAGCCACGAGCGGAATCGTGCGGATCGGCAATCAGGACGTCACCCGCCTGCCGCCGGGCGACCGGGATGTGGCGATGGTCTTTCAGAACTACGCGCTGTATCCGCACATGACGGTGGCCGAGAACATTCGCTTTGGCCTCGAGGTCCGCAAGACGCCTCGCAAGGAGATCGAGCAGCGCACGCTCGAGGCCGCCGAGATCCTCGGCATCAGCGAGTACCTCGGCCGCAAGCCCCGGCAGCTGTCGGGCGGCCAGCGCCAGCGGGTGGCGATGGGCAGAGCGATCGTCCGCCGCCCGCTTGCATTCCTGATGGACGAGCCGCTGTCAAACCTCGACGCGCAGCTGCGTGTGAGCATGCGCGGCGAGCTCGCCCGCCTGCGCACGCAGATACCGACCACGACCGTGTATGTGACCCACGACCAGGTCGAGGCCATGACACTCGGTGACCAGGTGACGGTCCTGCGTGACGGAGTCCTTCAGCAGAGCGCGAGCCCGGAGCAGCTCTTCGAGCAGCCCGCGAACGTGTTCGTGGCGACGTTCATCGGCTCGCCGTCGATGAACATCGTGCAGGCTTCGGTGACGGGCGACCAGGTCCACGCCGGCGAGCTGAGCATCCCGTTGCCGCCGGCGATCGCCGCCGGCATGGACGGCCGCGACGTGATCATGGGCATCCGCCCCAGCGACCTGCTCGACGGTCGCCAGGCCGATCCGGCGCTGCCGCGGATCGAGGTCACCTGCGACGTCGTCGAGTACCTCGGCACCGAGGCGAACCTCCTGTTCTCGGTCAACGCGCGCCGGGCTAAGGGCGCGCTTGCCGGCGAGGATGAGGACGCAGATCCCAGCGCCAGCCGCGCACGGCTGACCGCGCGCGTGGGCCGCGCGTCTGGCGCCCGCCCTGGTGATCGCGTGCGGCTCGCAGTCGACGTCGAGCGCCTTTACTTCTTCGCCGCCGACACGCAGTTGACCATCCGCGCGCCTGGACGGCGAGGGGCCGTTCTCGCGTCTGCTTGAGCGGTGCGTTCGCGAGGCGATCAGCGGCGGGGCCGCGATCAGCGTAGTCACAGTCACGTGTTACTTGGGAGCAGTGAGCGTGAGATCGAGCATTTCGCGGTGTGTAGAGGGTTTGAGACCTGTGCGATCCCACAGTGGGCGCCGATCCCCATCACGACCGCAGCCTGGTCGGACGTCAATTCCCACTCGTCCTGCAGCCATAGCTTCATGTGCGCGAACGCCGCCCGGCACGCGTCGGCCAGCGAGATCCCCGACACGACCGTGATCAGCCGATCAGCGGTTAGTACTCGTGGCGCGCCCATCGACTCCGGGCGCCTGATCGGCTTCGCCCGGGCGACGATCCGCGCCCCGATCTCGGGCGCGCACACGATCTCCCCATCGCCCATCGCGGCCTTGCAATCTCCGAAGTAGAGGCCAGCGCCTGGAACCCCGACGGGCAGGATGACCGTCGCGCCCGCACCGATCTCCGAGCAGTCGGTGTTCCCGAGATACGCGCCCTGCTTGGGGCTGAGCACGGTCTCACGCGCCGGCGCGGTCGCCAGGCAGCCGACCAACGGCTGCGCCGGAACGGCCCAGTTGTCGCCGAGCGCGATTTCACCGTCGGCGACGGCGAGCTTGAGGACGTGGTCCTCCTCCTCCCACCAGTCCAGTGGCGAACGTGCCTCGCAGCGACTTACCACCACGTACCCGGGGGTGGTCGCCGTCACGCTCTCGATCGTGACCTGCACGGCTTGACCGGGCTCGGCGCCCTCAACCGCGATCGGGCCTGTGACGCCGTTGAGGTGCTCGGCCACCCACTTCGCAGTCTCAGGGGTGAAGTCCGCCGGATCCTCGTAGCGGCCCGTGAAGCAGTCCGCGGTGATCACGGCGAACGTCTCGTCTGCCGCGACCGTGCCGATCGGGTCGTGCTCGGAGCTGTAGGTGTACTTGATGTCGCTGGGCTGAAACGCCTGCATCAACGGTTCGGCACCGGCAGGTCGGGTGGCAGCGGCGAATCCGGAGTCACTGCGTAGCCTTCAAACTCCCCGTACTGCTCATATATGCCCTTGTAGAACTCGAGCGCGTCCCGGTCCAGCTCGATGCCCAGTCCCGGCCCGGTGGGCACCGGGATCGTCCCATCGACGAACTCGACCTTGGTCTGAAGCAGGTCGTGGACGAGGAAGGTCAGGAACTGCTGATGTCCCAGCTGGGGGGACGGCAGCGTGCCGAGCACGTGCGAGGCGGCGATCGTGGTGATGCCGAGGTCGGCGAAAGCGTGCTTGCAGATCGGGATACCGGCGGTCTCGCACATCGTCGCCGCGTTGTGGAACGGGACCAGGCCGCCGAGCTGATGCGGATCGGTGACGATCACGTCTGCGGCGCGCGTCGCGATCACCTCCGGTACCTGCCACGGCAGCCATGCGGACTGGTTGGCTCCGATCCGGACACGGGTCTTTGACCTGAGATCGGCCAGGCCGGCGATGTTGTGCATGTCGATCGGCTGCTCGACGAACTCGACGCCGATGTCCTCGAAGCGGCGCAGCGCGTCGACGGCCTGGAACACCGACCACCCCTCGTTGGCGTCCACCCGCACGGCAATGTCATCGCCGACCTCGTCGCGCATCGCGCGTGCGAGCCGGAGATCGTTCTCGAGGTCGAAGCCGATCTTGATGTAGACGGTCTTGAATCCGCGCTCGACTCCTTCGGCCGCCTGCCTGCGCACGGTCTCAGGGAGGCGGTCCTCCGCCCCGACGAACCAGTAGAAGGGCACGTTCTCGGTTTGAAGGCCTCCGAAGAACTGGTGCACGGGCAGGCCGTGCGCTTTGCCGCAGATGTCCCACAGCGCCATCTCGATCGCCGCGACGGCGGCGTTGCCGAGATACGGGTAGTGGTGCCAGCCGCGATCGGCGGCACGAGCCAGGAATGCCTTGACCCGGAGCGGGTCCTCGCCCACGATCCATGGGATGCTCGCCTCGAGCGCGTCTCGCACCAGCGAGATCAAGGGGCTACCAGGAACTTCTCCGATGCCTGTGATCCCCTCGTCGGTGTGGACCTCGACGATCGCGTTGGTCAGCCCCCACGCCTTCCCGAAGCGCCAGACCTCCGGAAAGCTGTATGGAACCGAGACGACGTGGACATCGACGCCAGTGACTTTCATCGAACGCTCCGTTGCCTGGGTGTGTTGCGCAATGTGACATGATACCTGCGGATGCGTACCTTTGCTCCGGACCCAGTCCAGTACACGTACACCCTAAACCACACTTCGCTCGGGACCGTCTCGCCCGGCGAGCGTTTCACGGTCCTGACCGAGGACGGGTTCACGGGCCGCTACGCCGACCCGGCCAACTTCACGCCTGAGACGGCGGCCTGGGTCGAGGAGAACCTCGATGGGGTCACCGGTCCGATCGCGGTCGCCGGCTGCGAGGCGGGCGAGGCAGTCGCCGTGACGATCGAGACGCTTGAGGTGACGACGCCCGGTTGCGTGGTGGTCAGTCGCTGCGAGGCTCACTCACCTCTGGACTGGTGGCAGGAGGAGGACCATGTGGTGAACCTCCCGGTTGCTGACGGACGGATCGAACTCGACGACGGTTGGACCGTGCCGGCGCGTCCTCTGATCGGCTGTCTGGCGACCGCACCAGCTCGCGAGACGGTGTTCAGCAAATACGAGGGCAACGATTACCTGGGCAATGTCGATTGCCGTGAGATCACCGCGGGAGCGACGATCATCCTGCCCGTGTCAGTCGATGGCGCCTGGCTGTACTTCGGAGATTGCAAGGCCGCGATGGCCGACGGTGAGGTTGTGGCGGCGCCGGAGGTCGGGACTCGGATCGTGGCCTCGGCAAGCCCCGTGAAGCGCCCTGCGTCGATGGGCGCTACTCGCATCCTCACAAAGGACCGGCTCACCACCGTCGTCTCCGGGATCTCGCTGGCCGACGCGTGCCGGGCGGCGTTCGCGCAACTGAAGCTATGGATCCAAGACGAGTGGGCCCTGACGCACGAGCAGGCAGCAATCGTGATGGGCATCGGCGGCGACTGCGGAGTCGGACAGGTCAGCAACCGCTGTCACACGGCCAAGTGCTCGCTTGACCGCTCGCTCCTTCCGGACACCAGGAACGAGTCTCACTAATCAATCGGTTAGAACGTCGCGACTTGGGGATCACTGTGGAGAGAAAAGCCTGGCATGGAGTTCTGGTAGCCAACCCACTAGCCCTCGACGAACACCTGGCAATCGACTTCGATCGCTACGCCGAACACATCGGGTGGCTTGCCGAGTCCGGATGTGACGGGATCACCCCCAATGGCTCACTGGGCGAGTACCAGACGCTTAGCGACGACGAACGAGCTCGCGTCGTCCGGACCGCGGTTGAGGCGGCTCCAGACGGATTCTCCGTGATCCCCGGCATCGGTGCATATGGCGCATTGCAGGCGGCTCGCTGGGCCAACCAGGCTGCCGAGGCCGGTGCGTCGGCGGTGATGGCGCTACCGCCGAACTCCTACCGCGCCGACGAGCGCAGCGTTGTCGACCACTTCAAGACGGTCGCTTCAGTCGGCCTTCCCGTGATCGCGTACAACAATCCCCTTGACACGAAAGTTGATCTCACGCCGCGCCTCCTGGCCAAGCTGCACGGCGAGGGCCTGATCGTTGCTGTCAAGGAGTTCGCCGGCGATCCGCGCCGGGCATACGCGCTGCTTGAGCAAGCGCCGACCATCGACGCGCTGATCGGATCTGACGACACCGTCCTCGAGATCGCGCTGGCTGGCGCGAAGGGTTGGATCGCTGGCTACGCGAGCGTGTTCCCTCGCGCGTGCGTCGCGCTCTATCACGCAGCGGTCAGTCGCGACATCGAGAGCGCACTGAGTCTGTACCGAGCACTGCACCCCCTGTTGCGCTGGGACTCAAAGACCGAGTTCGTACAGGCGATCAAGCTGTCCATGGACATCGTCGGTCGCAACGGTGGGACCTGTAGGCCTCCACGCGTGCCCCTGAACGAGGCCGACGAGGCAGAGGTACGCTTGTTGACCGAGCAGTTCGTCGCCTCCGGACTTGAGACTGGCGGCCCAGCCGGGACGATCGGCCACGCTGCCGCAGTCGGGTAGGTCGGGCTGGTTGACGACGCTTGAGCCCGGGTCGACGGCCTGGGCTCAGGTCTCGTCGCGGCCCACCCACAGGCCGCGTACGTGCTTGATGTGTGAAGTCATCAAGCGCCTTACCTCCGTCAGATTCCTCGTCCGCATCGCTGCCACGATCTTGTGATGCTCTTCGGCCGAGTCGACCAGTCGACCACTTGGAACGAGCGCCTCAAGGCCTAGCAGGCGCGTCTGGCGCCGCAAGCGACTGATCAAGTCCGCGAGGCGCCCGTTGCCCAGCTCAGCGATTATCTCGGCGTGAAAGCGCCGGTCGGCATCCAGATAATCGATCAGGTTCCCGGATGCGGCTGCGTCGACGATCTCATCCGAGATCCCCGCAAGTCGATCGAGGATCTCGGGAGCAATGGACTTCGCGACCTCCACTGTCGCGGGAACCTCGAGCATGAGTCGGATCTCGCAGATCTCGTCGAGGTCTGTCTCGGATACCTCGACGACCCGGAAGCCACGGTTTCGCTCAGCGATGACGAAGCCGTCGTTGACGAGCGCGAGCATGGCTTCGCGAACCGGTGTCGCGCTGACACCAAAGCGCTCCCCCAGCATCGGAGCCGAATAGAGCTCCCCGGGGACGAGCTCACCCGCAATCAGTGCTGCCTCTAGGGCGCCTTGCACCTGGTCGCGCAAGCTCCGACTATCCACGATCGAGATGTGACTCATCCTGAAGTACCGAAGCTCATGTCGAGGGCTCCGGGTCCAGCTCGAGAACGCTCTCCGGCAGGACCTGGCCGCCATCGATTATCAGCGTCTGGCCCGTGATGTACTTTGCCTCCTTGGAAGCGAGGAACCGCACTGCCCACCCGACGTCCTCAGGGTCCCCGAACTCACGCATGGGGATCGCCGCTGCCATCCGGCGCTCATGCTCGCGACCAAGGTCGGCGAAGCCGGGCGTGCGAATGTTCCCAGGCAGCACCGCGTTGATCGTGATCCCGTGTGCTGCCACCTCGAGCGCCGACGAGCGCATCAGGCCAAGCATGGCCGCCTTCGACGCGCCGTAATGAGCGTAACCCGGCTGGCCGACGACGGAACCGGTGATCGACGACGTGAGAACGACGCGGCCATACCCTTGAGTGGCCATCGGCGGCACGCATGCCTGAATCGCGAACAACGCACCGCGGACGTTGATGGTCATCAGACGATCCCAGTCTTGCCCAGAGATCTCATCAAGCGGGATATGTGGATAGATCCCAGCATTCGCAGCCAGAACGTCGATACGCTTCCATCGCTCAAGCGCGCCTTGGACGGCTGCCTCAACCGAGTCACGGTCGGTGACGTCCATCTTTGTGGCCGCGGCCGACAGGCCGTCCTCACCCAGTTGGGTTGCTGCCGCCTGAGCGGCCTCTGCATCAATGTCGGCGATGAGGACGTGCGCGCCTTCTCCAGCGAGCACGCGGGCTATTCCGAATCCGATCCCACGCGCCGCACCGGTGACGAGCGCGACCTGCCCATCCAGCGATTGCATTCGAGAAATCAGTCTCCGTGTCTCATATGGTATGTAACACAATACTGATCGGTCGATTGCGACTCGCTCAGCACGCTCGGACGCGTCGAGCAGCTTGTTGTCCTCCGGGCCCAGCCCCCATCGGTGGTCTTCGTTCACCTCCGAGGCCGGACCATCGTCATCACCGGTGCGGGCGCGAGACGGCGCGGCGCTTCGCGGGCTGGTGCTCGCCCCGCCGAGTGACTGGCAGGTCGCTGCGGTGTGTTGGCTGCGGCCAATGGCTGGGGGTGACGCGGCGACTCCGGCTGGGGTGACTGCCTCGCAGGTAGTCATCCACGATCGACTTGCCGCCATCAAACCCCAACGGCTCGATCTCCTCCCGCACCCTCACACCCGGAAGCTTCGGATCGTCCTTCAACAAACGGTGGATCTCGTCCTTGAACGGATCCAGCTTCGACGGCCGCACCGGCACCCTGAACGCCGGCGGATCGGTCGACCGCACCGCCGCCCGGACCGTGTTCCTCGACAGCCCCGTCCGGCGCACCAACTCCTTGATCGGAACGCCACGCACGAAATGCTCCCGGCGAAGTTCGGCCCAGCGCTCCACGTCCAGCACGCCTTCCTCCCGGCCTCGATCAACACGACCGAGCCAGGCTCACGATCACCCCGGACGCCTCCGCCCACATCCACAGGTGGGGTCAAATCTCAACCGGCGAAGGAGGGTCAGTCTCTCACCGGCGCCGACACAAAGGCACGGTCACCCGGATCAAGGCGGGAGGCTGCTCGAACCCGAGATAACTCCTCAATGACTCGGCGCCGATCGCGCCAAGAGAACACCTCTAGCGCGAAGTAGCGCTAGCAGCTGCGCCCGCGGAAGAGCGACATCGTCGCCGCGATCTCGAGGGCTTGGCCTGCATCCTGGCCTCACTCGTGATCTGCGTCAGGCTAGAAGCGGCGTGGGCGTCTGACTTCAGCGATGCTAGTGCGGCAGGTGCATGCCTCGGAAGCCGAGCTTGCTTTGCTGGCCGCCGGCCGGTGTGTAGGTGACCCAGAGTCTCAGCGTCACCGCGTAGGTGTGGTGTTCTATGAGCCGGCCTCCCCGTGAGTTTGGAGTCAGCAGCATGCGGATCGTCGCCTTGCGACGCGAGTTCTTGTGGCTGCGCCCGTAGACGAACCTGTTGCGGGCGGGCTGGAGCAGCCCGGCGGTTTGCGCGATGTTGTCGATCCAGGCTGTGCCCAACGCGTTGATGACGCCCCGTCCGGGGACCTTGACCGCGAACGAGATTGTGCCGTTGCGGTGAGTCTTGATGTGCGAGACGGTGAAGCGGTTGTCGGCCAGCACGGTATAGCTCGCCGTGGTCGTGGTGCTCTGCCCGTCCTT
The DNA here is from genome assembly GCA_963810015.1 of uncultured Solirubrobacterales bacterium. Taxonomy (GTDB): domain Bacteria; phylum Actinomycetota; class Thermoleophilia; order Solirubrobacterales; family Solirubrobacteraceae; genus Palsa-465. Next base: position 190,710 of record CAWEMC010000009.1, on the reverse strand, counting down.
GGAGGTCGCGGTGACGGTGAACGTGTGGTGGCCGGCCTCTGTGGTGTTGACTCGCGCGCCATTGGCAACGGTGCCGGTGCACGAGGCCATCCCGGGGCCAGAGATTGCGTCCCGGCAGCTGTAGCTCGCGATCACGGTGCTGCCGAACTTGTAGCGTCGGCCGTTGGCGGGCGAACTGATCGTTGCCGAGGGGGCGGTGGCGACGGTGTAGCTGACGGTCGACGTCGAGGTCTGTCCATCGCCGCTCGTCGCCGTCACCGTGAACGCGTGCGTACCCGGCGTGGCGGTATTGACCGCCGCGCCGGACACGCGTCTGCTCTGATCCAGACACGACGAGATCCCGGGACCGCCGGCGCCTTCACTGCAGGTGAAGCTCGAACTCACCGCCTGCCCGTGAGCGTAGATCGCGCCGTTGACCGGCGTGGTTATGCTCGCGCTCGGCAGGTCGGCGACCGTGATCGTCATCGACTTCTGGGCTGAGGGTCCACCGTTGCAACTCGCGGTCTGGCCGGTGAAGACCAATGTCGTCGAGCAGCCCGCGTTGTCGGTCACCGTCAGCGTCACCGTGTAGTGCCCAACGGAGGCGTAGGTGTGGGTCGGCATGGGGCCGGCGTCCGCCGCGCTGGTGCCGTCGCCGAAGCTCCAGTCATAGCGCGCGACGGTCTGGCCGGATGACGCGCTCGAGGCAGAGCCGTCGAACGCCGAGGCCTGGCCGGGCGGGGCCGGCACTCGCGTGAAGGCCGCCACCGGCGCCTGGTCGGGGCTGACCACCAGAGCCTGATCTTGCGACTGCTCGCCGGTGCTGCACGCCGAGCAGCTGACCGGCGAAAGCGTGCCGTCCGAGGCCATCGCAAACACTGAGAGCGTCCCCAAGCCTCGACCGAAGCCGGTCGCCGTGTAGAGAAAACGAGCACCCGGACTGATCGCGAGCGACAGGAAGATCGGAGCGCTCGGGTTGCTGCACGTCGAACAAGGCACCGGAGTCAACGACCCGTCGGCTCCGATCGCGAACACCGAGACCGTGCCGTCGGTATTGCTGGTGTAGACGAACCGTCCGTTCGGGCTGACCGCGACCTCGCCGGGACTGAAGCTCGTATTGCAGTTACTGCCCGAGCAGGCGATCGGGGTGAGAGTCCCGTCGGACCCGATCGCGTACGGCGACACCGTATTGGCGAGGGCGTTGGCCACGTAGAGAAAGCGCCCGTCCGGCGTCAGCGACGCATCGCGCGTGCCCTCACCGGCCGCGCAGTTGCTGCCCGCGCAGCTGACCGGCGTCAAGGTTCCATCGGACGCGATCTGAAAGATCGAGACCACACCCGACGCGAAGACATCAGATTGCTGGTCGGCGACGTACAGGAACTTGCCGTCGGGCGTCACAACCGGCGAAACCGGGACCAATCCTGGTGTCGAGCAGTCGTTCGCAGAGCACGGAACTCGAGACAGCGACCCGTCGGCGCCGATCGCGAGCACCGCGATCACTCCTGAACCGGTCGGCGCATACAGAAACCGCCCGTCGGGAGTGATCGCCAGTTGCTGAGTTCCTTCGCCGACGGTGCAGGCGCTCGAACACGGAATTGACGTCAGCGACCCATCCGCACCGATCGCGAACACCGAGATAGTCCCGTTTTGGCCAGAGACGTAGAGGAACTGGCCGTTCGGGGTCACCGCGTCACCGTTGGGAGAGTCGGAGATCTGGCAGTTCGATCCCGAGCACGCGATCGGCGAGAGCGACCCGTCAGCGCCGATCGAGAACGGGAACACCGCGTGCGCGGCGTCGCCCGAGTAGTAAACCGCGCTCGCCGACGCGCCTCCAGGGGCCAACAGCGCGCCCGACCACACGATCAGCGCCACCACCGGCACAAGCCCGACCCTTAATCCGAGCCGAACCAGGCCAGACCCAAACCGAGGTCCCCAACCCTGCGCCACGCGCAGAACACCCCGGAACCGTCCCACATGCGACTCCTGTGTGAAACCCGCCCCCACGCCGAGAAACGGTGACCGCACCGCGCGAGTCTAACACCCGGCGGCGCGCCCAGCGGGGCGGAGAGGGCCCGCCGGACACCGACACAATGCTGATCAGGAGCCGGCTACCGGCGCGCCTTGCGAACCTGAGCACGGCAGTCGTCGTCGGCAACCCACGCTGCGCGGTAACCGCTCGCTTCCTCCTACTCAGCAACCAAACGAGTTATCGAGCACCGTCCGCGAAACATCCCAATAGCCGATGTCAGCCCTCGCTGACGACCCAGACGCACGACCGGAATGGCGCCAACTCGGCAGTCTCGATCAGACTGCCCCTCTTCGCTGGGAGCGATAGCCACACCGACGTGGCCGCTCCAGGCGTACTCCAGCAGCAGGTCCGGGGCGACCTCGCGTGGCTGCATTTCGTGGGCCTGTGGTCGTCCCGGCTGACGATCGCATCCGCCGCGGAGCCGAGTTCGAGCCTGCTTTCGCTTAGGCGACGGAGGACACGCCAGGGGGCACCGACCGCTGACGACTGCTAAGCCACCGATTGCGAGCGCGTCGCTCGGTCCGGACAAGACGCCCGAGTTGGACGACCAGCAGGAGCTTGCGCATCACGGTGGTTGGCTGCTCCTGTCCGAGATTGCAGAAGTAGTGTCTCAAGCGAAGAGCAGGGCTCTCACCGCCGAGGCGCGCGCGCCCTGAGATTCGCCACGAGCGCAACCCACGGCCTTGGGCGCGGCCAGATGCCAGCCCGTGCCCTGCTCGCCCGCGCAAACCGGGAGCTGCCGTCCGACGACCAAGGGTCGTTCCGCGCTACGGAAGCAGGCGTCCCGTTTTGACGATCCCTCAGTGCACTCGCGCGTGGCTCTGTTCGGTAACAGGCCGTGGAGAGGTGCTCGATGATCGACCAGAACTGCGGGCAGGTCACGGGGTCATCGGCGGGCCAGCGCCGGCTCGCCTGACCGGGGCGGGAGGGCAGTAGACCAGCGTTGGACAACGAGTCGAGCGAGCCGTGGGTGCGGCGGGCGCTCGGCGGGGAGAGCCGGCTCGCCTGACCGGGGCGGGAGGGCAGTAGACCAGCGTTGGACAACGAGTCGAGCGAGCCGTGGGTGCGGCGGGCGCTCGGCGGGGAGAGCCGGCTCGCCTGACCGGGGCGGGAGGGCAGTAGACCAGCGTTGGACAACGAGTCGAGCGAGCCGTGGGTGCGGCGGGCGCTCGGCGGGGAGAGCCGGCTCGCCTGACCGCCAAGGGAGCGCAGAAGACCAGCTCTGGGCAAGTACCAAAAGGCTTCACCGCCGCGACCAGCACAGCTCGTGACCGTGCGACCTCAGGACGCGACGCCTGCGCCGCGCTGTGGTGGTTGGTCCCTCCACAGCTGGCGACAGCCACCGCGCCGAGGGCACAGATAACGCCGAATACTCGCCTCATCGTCTTTATGCCGGCTCCCAGGACCGCTGGATTGCACGCGATGCAAATGCTACGCCGCGCGCAGAGTCTCGTCACACCGCTTTGCCCAATTCGGCCCGCCAAATCGAACCTCAGAAAGGTACGTCTCGCGAAAAGCTGTCGAGGCGGAAGCACCGCGCCGACACGAAAGCAGTGCTGAGCGGTGGACACGATCCTGGTCTCGCAAATCGCCACATCCGAGTCTTTCCGCGCGTGTTCGGGATGCCCGGCGAGCTGCCCCTCGCGATGTCTCATCGTTGCGCAACGGCGCGGTTGTCGCCTGGCCCCGTACCTACGTGAAGATCCCGTGTGACAGCCCGAGCGCGTAATCGATCATCTGCTTGTAGCGTCCTTCGGCGATCTCGTCGAGGGGGCTGGCGCCGCCGAGGACGTCGACCGCACCGTCGAGCCACCCGGCCAGGGCGTCGCGGCGAACGGTGAGCGCCATCTCCTGGACGAACGCAACGAGCTCTGTCAGCCGCTGGGCGTGCAGCCCGTCGGGAGCCTCCCGACGCTCGAACCATGCTCCGACTGTCGCCCGGTCAGCCAGGGTCGCTCGCGCGATCTGCACTTCGCTCATAGGGACGCGCTCCCGCAGCGCGATCAGAAGATCCGCCAGGGCAATCGTCGGGGCCGAGCCGTTCGCGGTCACCGCACGCTCAGCGCTGCGGCGCCGGTTGCCAATAGCCGACCACGAGCCGCGGAGAGCCGGCGTCCCACCTTCTCCACGCCTCGGCGATCCCGCACTTGTTCTCGTCGCAGACGCGCGCCATCTCGTCGACGATCTCGCCCCTTCGCTGGATGCTGATGCGCTGCCAATCCGAGCGTTTGCGTACGGCGAGGAACTCGCCGTCGGGGTCACAGAATCCGGCTCGGATCTCGATCTCCACGGTCCCAGGATACGGCTGGATCACCGACGATCAGGGTCCAGGCGGCTGGCCGGGCACGAGCGGGGCCGTACCCGTCGTCCGGCGAGGTTCCGTACCTTCCCAAGTCACCGGGTGAAACGGGACCCTACTCCGCACTAGGTCACAGAGAATCCCTGCAAAAGTACATGTTCTTCCGGCCGAGGGGGTCGAATCTAAAGACGACTTAGCGCGGAGTTGGGCTCGCCGCCGCCAACTCCGCACTAAGTCAGAGAAATCCCTGCAAGACCGCTGTTTCCAGGCGCGAAACAGGCGGGACCAAGCGCGGAGTAAGACCGACCTAATGCGGAGAAAACGGCACCTATTGCAATCGGCCGAAAAGTCGATCCAGTGCGTCGGGTATGTCCGCTCTAGGTGCGTGGAAGCCGGTTCCGCCGGCGCGCGGCGTGGCCAGTCGCGACGGCGCCCGGCGGCGACGGCGTGGCCCACACCGACGTGCACGCAGAGGCGAAGTCCGGGTGTGCGGCGGCGACTCTCCGAGTTGGCTGGAGCAGATTTTCCGAGTTAGCCGCCAAGTGTTTTCCGAGTTGGCCGACGTCCCGCCGTCCGCGTTCATGGCCGGCTGGAACGCGCGCAGCGAAGCGCCGTGACGCAACGGCTCGCGCGCTTCTCGCGTACTGCCGCCACGTTTTGCGTAGCGGCATGCGCTACACTGCGCTACATGTCTCAACCACTCAGTCTCCGGTTGCCGGACGCGACGCTCGACCGCCTCGGCGCCAGGGCACGCAGCCGCAGCGTCGCGCCACGCACGCTCGCTCAGCGCTACGTCGAGGAAGGGCTGAGAACAGACGAGCATCCGCTGATCCGGTTCGTAGACGGCCCTGCTGGCCGCCGCGCTCGCCTCCAGGGCACCGGGCTCGACGTCTGGGAAGCCATCTCAGTGGTCCGCGACAATGACGGCAACGAGGGAGCGGCTGCGGAGTACCTCAGCATCTCGCTCGGCCTGGTCCAGGCGGCCGTCGCCTATTACGGCGCGTACCGGGACGAGATCGACGAATGGATCGGGCTCAACGCAGCTGAGAGCGAGGCGGCACACGAGGCCTGGCTCGCCGGGCAAGAAGCGCTCAAGCGTTGAAGCTGCTGCTCGACGAGATGTTCTCGCCGCTCGTCGCGGCCGAGCTGCGCGCCCGGGGGCATGATGCAGTCGCGATCAAGGAGCGGGACGAGTGGCAATCGCTGTCTGATCCCGAGGTCGTTGCCCTCGCGCGGACAGAGCAGCGCGCCGTCGTGACAGCAAACGTCCGCGACTTCCGTCCGCTGCACGCCGAGCTGGTCGCGCCGGGCGGCGACGGGCATGCCGGCATGGTGTTCGTTCCGACGAGCTTCCGGCTGACTAGAGCCGCCACCGGGCATACGGTCGAGGCGCTCGAGGCGCGGCTCGCTCAGTACCCGGGCGACGCTGACCTCGCCAACGGCGAGACATGGATCTCAGCCGCCCCGACGGGTCAGAGCTGACCGCCGTTCACGGCGCGACCTCCCCGCGTGCCTCATAGGCCCGGATCTAAATAGTCCCGTGAGGGCCCCCACGGGACTAAACCCCACCCAAATGAGCGGAAATACGCCGAAATTGGATTCAACCTGCCGCCCAAGAAACCGACTGATTTCCAGGGATTTCCGCGGTCCTAGCGGCGAGTGCGGTATCGCTTCACACGCGAGAGGTCGCTGGTTCGAGCCCAGCCGTGCCCATCGGAAAAGTCCTGCTAATCACCACTATATCGCCCGCCGCCGCCCACCGCCATGGCGGGTCGGAAGCGCCGAAGTGGGCCGCGGCATTAATCACGGCGTTAAACCCCGCCGTCATTGGGCCGATTCTGGAAGCCCGCCGTCGGCCTCGAGCTGCTCGACGGCCAGATCGAAATCGCCCCGCTCGACTTTGAGAGACCCGCGGCCATCGTCGCCTGCCGGACGCGTGATCTGGCGGCTCGGAGCGCGCTCGGCTGGCTCATCGGCGAACCGCATCAAGGTCCACACCGCCTGCTCGTCGATGTAGCGGCGGGTCGTGACCTGCTGGTAGACCGAAAACGTGAAGGCTGGGCTGACGTGCCCGATCTGCGCAGCGATCCACTTCGGGTCACGGCCGATCATCGCCGCGAACGTCGCCCACGTTCGACGCAGCGAGTGCGGTGTGATCTCGGGTAGCGGCGCCAGGCCGGTCTGCGCGCGGTTTGAGCTCGCCCGCTCGACGGCGCGGGCGAGGATGCGATCACGGAACCGATCGGGGTCACGACGCTTCCCAGTCGCGGTACCGAAGAAGTGATCAGACGGCCCGAACGGCAGCCCCCGCGCCCGGCGCTCCATGGCGTGCTCGAGCAGCTCGTCACGCAGGTACAGCGAGATCTCGACCTCGCGCACTCCAGCCTCGGTCTTCGCATCCGCCAACTTGAAGCGGCTGCGGATCAGGTCTACCTGCGCGACACGCAGGTCCATGAGTTCGCTGATTCGAAAGCCTGCAAGCCCGAGCGTGGCGACCATCGCCTCGCTCGGCGCGGGATCCGTCGAAAGTGTCCGCAGAGCTGGCCGGTGTTAGCCGAGATCGGCAGCCTAGACAGTGGCCCGTTCGTGACGGCCGGCTCCTCGCCAATCTTGGCCTCCGCGTGCGACACCCTCATCGGCGCCGGCCGGTGGAGCTCGCCGATCCGCCCGGGCGCAGCACTTGTGGTGCGGTTCCCATCGGAGGACCGAGCCAACGCTGGCTACCACATCGAAGGCAGCTACGACGGACCCGGCGGTTACTGGGTCAACGTCGGCTCCCGCGGCCGAGGGCTACTGGCGTTGTTTCTGCTCACCGACGTCGGGCCTAACGACGCCCCCACCCGCCTCGTGTGCGGCTCACACCGATACATCCCACCGATGCTCGCCGCCTACGGAGAAGCCGGCACCGTGGCCGACGCCGAGCTATGGCGACCCTCGGTGCTTTGCCGGCCCGTTACTCACGCCATCGGCGCCGCCGGCGACGTCTACTTGTGCCACCCATTCATTGTCCACACCGCCACGTGGCCCCATCTCGGAGCCACTCCCCGAATGATCGCCCAGCCCGCCGTCACCGTCACCGACGGCTTCGCCCTGGACGGATCGGACCCGTCTCCTGTCGCGCGAGCCATCGTCGCCAGCCTCGAAGCCGCGGACTGACCATTCTCATCAGGTGTCCGGGACGCTTCTGCTCCGTCGCTGGCGGGGGAGCCAAGGCGGCAACTTCTGCGCTTGGTCTCCCTCGAGCCGAAGCAGCAGTGCGCTCGCGACCTCAACCGGCTCGTGACCCCAGCCTCGTTGGAAGCAACAATCTTGGTTGGGCCGCTGCGCTGGGTCTGCCGATCGGCCGCGCGTCCGGCAAAGCAGGCGCAAGGTCATATGCATCGCGGCTGCTGGCTCAGAGCGTCGCCTGACAGCGCGCGTCGGAGCCGGCCTAATGGTCCGGCGGATTGTGCTCGCCGCTGGCGCCGAGCAGGACTCGGGTGAGCTGGTTGCGCTGAGAGAGCAGCTGCTCAAGAGCCGCTCCCAACTCGGCGTCGCCGACGGTCAGGGCTCCATCTCGGTCCCCGTCGGCCCGCTCGGCGCTGACCAGGGCGGCGCGGCGGAGCAGCTCCTTGAAGAACGACGCGGTCACGCCCTCGGTCTTGGCCACGATCGGATCGGTGTCGATCAGCTGCAGGTCGAGGTTGCCTCGGTATAAGGCCAGTAGCTGGCGGCGGCCTTCGGCGTCGGGGAGCGGAAGCTCAACCGCCTGGTCGACCCGTCCGGGTCGCTGGGCCAGTGCCGGTTCGAGCAGATCCGCGCGGTTGGTGGTCAGCAGAAACGTGACGTCGGCGTCCTCTTGCAGACCGTCAATTTCGTTGAGCAGCTGAAATAGGAGAGGATGCTGACCGGGGTGCATGCCGCGACTTTCGGCGATCAGGTCGACGTCCTCGACGATCACCAGCGCTGGCTGCAAGGCCCGGGCGATCGAGACCGCCGCGGCGATGAACTGCAGCGCGTCGCCGGACAACATCACGACCGTGGTGTCAGTCAGGCGGCTCATTAGATAGCGCAGCGTGTGTGTCTTGCCCGTACCCGGCGGCCCGTGCAGCAGCACGCCACGCTTGAGGTGCTGGCCACTGGCTACCAGCCGGTCGCGATGGCGAGCGATGCCTAGCACCTGGGCCTCGACGGCCTCCAGCACGTCGCCGGGGAGCACGAGATCCTCGCGCGTCAGCGCCGGCCGCTCGTGAAACGTCAGAGGGGTGTCGCGAGGTCCGAACATCTCTGAGCCAAACGACAGGATCTGGCCTCGGAACACGCTGTGCGCAAGCGCCAACCGACGGATCTCGCGCAGCACCGCGGCGGCCCGATCCGAATCGGCGCACAACACCTCGACCATCGGCTGCTCGATCCCACGGCGCGGGTCGCCCTCGCGCAACAGAAGCCCCAAGCGAGCGTCGCCCTCGCTGACCAGGTATAGGCCACAGCGGACACATGCCCGCGTGGCGCCCGCGGGGCCCGACGCGAGCCGGGCCATCGCCACCGCGCCGATCCCCGGGCCATGCACCGACGCCGCCGATTGGGCGAGGTCAGCCAGCGTGAACATCGAGTGCTGAAAGTCGGTCAGCCCCACCAGCGAGGTTCTGCGACCCGGCGCCCCGGTCCAGCGCTCGAGCGCACCCTGGAGGTTGACGTGGTCATAGTTGGCCCAGCTCTCGCTCACCACGGGCAGCGATGATGCCTCCGGTCCGAGATGCCTAGCAAGGAGCCGGGCAGGGGTTGGGGTCTCGTCCGCCCGCGCGGTGGCTACCACCATCCCTACCAGCCGCCGCCCGAGCCGCAGTACATCAGCCGGCTCGGGACGCATCGACCCACCCGCGTTCCGGTCCGAAGACGACCACTCGGTCGAGCTCGGTGGACGCGCGAATCTGAGTGTCGTATGGCTCACCCGCCACCCATGCTCTCAGGTCGTCACCCCGGCAGCCATCCCCGGCCCAATCCGTTGCCGGGCCGACGTCGAGCCAAATGACCAAGCCGTCGTTGCCGTGCCCGCGAGATCGGCCGGCACCGAGGCCTCCGGCGAGCGCAACGCTCGAAATCCCCGGCACCTTCGCAACCCTGTGACAGGACTGACGGCCGCGTAGACTTTCCGAGCGTGGCGGCCGCCTCGTTCGATCCGCACAGCCCCGGCGCGCGACGTCTGGCGCGAGACTGGGTTCCGCATCTGGAGAGATGGGAGATGCGGGTCGGGGTTGGCCACTTTTACGTTGAGGACGATGGAACCGTCGCTCAGGCCGGCGACGTGGTCGAGGTCGGCGCTCCGCATGGCGCGCAGCTCGTCGACCGTGGCTACAAGCTCGTCAGCGTCCGCCGGGTAAAGGCAAGCGACTAGCACCTTCGCCGAACGTCGGCCGCGCCCACGGAAGCCTTACCGGTTCTCAATTGCTTCCGGCGGTGGCGCCTCACTGCCCGTAGTCGCTCAAGCCGGACTGCTGGACTGAGGCTTCCGCTTGGCTGTCGGCTGGCTGGAAGCGGCTGCGCCCTTGGCTCGCAAGGCCGACGAGGAAGACCTGGCGAAACGATCGGCGTCTTTCTGGGTACAGCGGTCAGGATGTCGCTGCAGCTGGGCCCCAGGCACGTCGTGGCTCCCGACGGAGCGGAGTGGTGCGTCGGCCGGAAGTGGACGACGCGCCGCCCCCGGCTTCTTCGACGACGCCGAAGCGGGACGGCTTCCGACTCGCTGCAGAACCTCGGATCCGTGTGGCCGGATCTCGGGGGCCTTGATCTCGGACAGGAGCTCCTCGCTCTCGCCGCCGTCGTGGCCCTGGTGCTGGTGCTCATCCCGGTCCTGTTCTTCGGCCTGGAACTCATCATCCTGGGCGTGCTCCTCGCGACCGGAGTGATTGCCCGAACCTTGCTCGGTCAACCCTGGGTGGTTCAGGCAACCTCCACTGATCCGCTCGCTGCCGGCCGGCGGCTGGAGTGGCGCGTGCGCGGATGGCGCAGATCGCAGAGCGTGATCGCGGAGATCGCGGCCGAGCTCGCCGCTGGACACGAGCCGTCCACAATCCAGCCCCGGCGCTGACCGGCCACCGGGAATCATCTTTGTGCCCGGCTCCAGACTGCCGGTTCGCGCCAGCGGAGCATTCGTCGGGCGTGCTACTGCATCTGGCCCGGGCAAAGGAGCAGTCGGCTGCGAGCACCACAAAATCAGCTCGGAGGCCGCGCCCGCAGTCGCGAGGTCTATCTAGGCGGTTTGGGCTGTCGCTGGGCCCAAGGGTGTGATCGCGGCCGCGCTCCCCAGCAGCAAGGCCACAGGGAGGATCAGGACGCCGATTGATGCGGCCGCTACCACGCAGCCGAGTGCAAGGACTACCACCAGCGTCCAGGCGAGGTACCCGGCGATTGGTCCGCCGCGAGAGCACTTGCGATGCAGCGCAAACCAGACAAGAGCCGAGATCATGACGGGAATCCCGACCGGGACGAGCACGCCGAGCCCGTTGACGTCGACCAAGGTCAGCGACCCCGACCAGTACGCGCCCGTGGATGAGGCTCCCGAGGAGCCGTAGAGCGGGAGCACGAACGCCCCACCTACCAGCGCTGCGCTCCACGCCAACGCTGCGATCGTCAGCCAAAACGCCAAACGACCCTGAGGCGACCCTGGCTCTGACATAGGCCCAAATCTACTCCCGGCGACCGGTGCCGTCCAAGCGTCGACCACAGTGCTGGTCTATCGCCTGAGGGGCCGCAATCCAACGGCTTCCGCTTCCCGACCGCGGGGACCTGCAGGAGAAGTCCGACATCGGGGTCACAGCGCAGGGCGCGCGGCTCGTCGTTCGAGCCGCCATGTAGCTTTCGGGGGGTGATCTCTAATCGCTGCCGCTTGCTTCGATGAGCGAGGGTTCCGCCTCGAAGCTGAGCGAGCTCCTTGAAGCGAGCCGTCCCGAGCTTCAGGCTGCTGTCGCCGACGCGAGGCGCGAGCTCCGCGAATTGGACGAGCGACGCCGCGAATTGGACGAGCGACGCCAGAAACTCGTGTCGTTAATCACGCGGGCACAAGCCGCTTTGGGCGAAGACGGAGCTGCGTATGAGCGCCAGGTCGAGAACCTCCAGAACGTCAAGAAGGGGACCGCTGACATCGTCACCGCCAAGAAGCGGCTGGCGCTCCGCCAGCAGCAGCTCGGTGAACAGGGCGCCGAGTTCGACGCTCAGGCCCGCGAGGCGATGTCCGCCGGACGTGAGGATCTTGCTCGCGCAGCGCTGGAGCGCAAGCAGCTGGCCGTTCGCGAGGCTGGCTCGCTTGACAAACAGATCGCACAGCTCGAGTCAGAGCAGGGGAAGCTGATCGAATCCGAGAAGCAGCTGCGGGCGAAGATCGAGCAGTTCCGCTCAAAGCAGGATGTCATCAAGGCCCAGTATTTCGAGGATCTGACAGCGCTTGGCCCCGGCGAGGACGACGTCGATCGCCAGCTCGACCAGCTCGGCGCGAAGAGCGCCGTCGACGACGAGTTCGCCCGCCTCAAGGCGGAGGTCCAGTCGGGCGCTCCGCACGCCGCGCTCCTTGCCGACGACGCCGGCACGGCTGACCACGCGGACGCACAGCAGCCCGCTGATGGCGACGGCGAGGCTGCTCCCCCCTGTTAGTTCTCCGGACCCTCTGATCGCCGGTTTTGCACGTTGCGATCAGCGCGTGTAGGGTCAGCGCCCAGGCTCGTCGCTCCTGCTTATCTGAACGGTTGGTTGGTGTCAAGGCCTCCGATCGGGTGGGTGCGTGTTGGGTTTGGCTCCGTGGGCGCCCGGGCTTATCTGGGTCGTCGAGCACATCTGGCGTGGTGGTCGCGACGTGATGGTTGATCGGTCGTCCCTGCGGGGTTGACTGCGGCCGCTCGGTCTTTGTCGGGGTCTCCACTGGTGGTGGGTGCCACGGAAGCTGAGGGAGCTGGCCGCAAGGGTGATCATCTTGGAAGGGGGCGATCGGAGCCGGGCAGCTATTCGGGGATCGGTGCGATCGCGGCGGGTCCGAGGTTGTGCAGTAGGTGGTAGCTGCGCCGGGCGATCTTGCGCGCGATCGTCAATGACGCGCGGGTGTGCGTCAGTCCGCGGGCTTTGAGCGCGTGATAATCGGCGTAGTCGGGACTCCGTGGCCGGGTGGCTGACTGCGCGGCCTCATACAGCGCCCAGCGCAAGGGCGAGGAGCCTTGGCGGGTGAGCTTGCCGACGCGCGCGGTCTGATCGGAGCGGTGCACGCCAATGTCGACGGTGGCATCAAACTGCACCTCCTGCAGCCCTGATTTTGGTTTCGGTGGGTAGGTGAACGGAGTTCGCGACTCGCTGCCGGCACTCCTGCTCGACGTCGGGACCGTATGGGATGTAGAGCCGGTTGCCGGGCCCGCGGCGCCCGGTGAGCTGGCCGACTTCGATCCAGTGGTAGACGGTGCCGTCTGAGACGCCAAGGCGGTGGGCGATCTGGCTGACGGTCAGCTCGCCGTCGCGCGCCCAGGTTGTCGGGTAGGGGATCTTGTGGCGCCAGCGGATCCATTGCACGTGCTCCGCCGCGAACGGGCCGCCGGTGCCGGCTCGCAGCCCGGCGGCGTTGAGCTGCTCGGCGATCCGCGCGTTGGGCTCGGATGCGAGGCGCTTGGTCAGCTCGATCGCCTCCGACGGGGTGCGTATGACTTCTTGGCGGGTCTTGGGTCGCTGGACGGTGTGTTCCTCGGCGGCGCCCGAGCGCCAGCGGATCCCGACTCGCAGCTCGCGGCTGTCCGGCTTCGAGGTGATCGTGATGTCGGCGATCAGCGCGCGCAGCAGTCGTTTGCGGTCCTTGGCCGAGGTGCTTTCAGCGGCCCACAGCTTCGGTATGTCGCGCGCGAGGGCCTCGATCTGCTCGCGCGAGGGATCGGGCGCCGGCTTGGTCTGCTCGGCGAGCTCGGCCTCTGCATCGGCTAGCTCCTTGAGCTTCTGTTCCCAGCGGTGCTCGAGGCTGCGGGCGACGAGGCGGTTCTCGGGCTCGCAGGCATGGAACGCCCGCTCCGCGCGGGCGGCCTCATAGGCAGCTCGCTCGACACGTAGCTCAACTGCGCGGCTGGCGCGGGCCCTGCGGTCAGCGACTTGATCGGCAGCGGCGAGCGCGAGCGCGATCTCCTCCGGAGCCATCGCGTCGAGCACCCGGCGGGCGACGAGCTCGTCAACGACGACGGTCTTGACCGACCGGCAGCCGGGCGTGTTGATGTGGTCCGCGCGCGAGTGACCGCATTCGTAGTAGCTGCCCTCGCGCCGGTGAAGCGTCGTCATCGACGCTCCGCACGCGCCGCAGCGGACGATCCCTTGACACAGCGCCCGGCCTTCGCGCGGTGGACGCTGACCGCGGTGCGTGTCGTTCGCCTGCAGCTTCTTCTCGTTCGCGAGATACGTCTCCCAGGTGATGTAGCCAGCGTGGTGAGCCTGGATCAGGACCGCCCACTCGCCACGGGGCAGCTCGACGACCTTGTTGAAGATCGAGCCGTCCGGGCGGACCCCGCGCTGCGAGCGATAGCGCCCGAACGCATACACCCCGGCGTAACACGGGTTCGCGAGCACGCCCAACACGCGCGGATGCGTCAACGCACCCCACCGCAGCGCACCGGCCCACGCCCCGCCATAGGCGCGCTTCGGGAACCGCCGGCCCTTGAACACGCCAACCACGCCATACGCAGAGCCGGTCTGCTCGAACGCGCAGAACAGATCGGCGATCGCCGCGCGGACCTCCTCGTCTGGGTCGATGATCGTCTGCCCGTCGTCGTCGTGGACGTAGCCGACGGGGAGCGGGAACCGAAGCTCGCCGCGCTGCGCGGCGGCGCGCTTGGCGCCCTGCAGGCGGCTGGTGATGATGTGCAGCTCCGCCTCGGACATCTGCGCCTTCAACCCGAGCAGCAGCCGGTCGTTGAAGTCATGCAGGTCATAGATCCCGTCGGTGTCCACGACCAGGGTGTCGGTCAGCCCGCAGAACTCAAGCAACCGTTGGAGGTCCGCGTTGGAGCGCGCCAACCTGGAGATCTCCAGTCCGAAGATCGCGCCGACCTCTCCCAAGCACACCCTGGCGACCAGCTCCTTGTAACCCTCGCGGGCGTGCGTGTCGCGACCGGAGATACCCAGATCGCCGTCGATCACCACGATCCGCCCGGCCTCCCAGCCGAGCTTCGCCGCCTCCTCGGCCAACGCGTACTGACGCTCGGTCGAGCGGACGTTGAACCGCACCTGCGCCGCCGAGGACTGCCGCAGATAGACCATCGCGAGGCGCTCCACATGCGACCCCTGGACCTTCCGCTCCGCGCTCAGCATCGACCCCACCCACCCGAAGCGCCGACTCGACCATATTTGCCACAACAGCGACCGCCTCGGCGCCGATGCAGCCCACCAGCCATCACCCCAACGCCCGCCGCCTCAGCAGCTCCACGTTGATCAGCGAGATCTCCGCCAACAACTCGTCGTTGCGCTGCGTCAGCGCCACACGCGCCTCGACAACCTCCGCACTCGCGGCCGGCACGTAGATCGTGCGACTGCGCCGATCGCCGTAGGTCGCCAGATACGCGTACGGGCCGTGCAGCTCGCCACGCCGGCAACGACACCCCGCGCTCGAGCACCGCCGGCCCTGGTGCAACACCACACCACGCAACGTGCCCTCGGGATCCGCCACACCGGACCCAAGCCGCCGCCGCCGCGCCAGCAGCTGCCGCACCGTCAACTCGCTCAACCCAGAAACAGTCATTAGCCTGTATGTGATTCGCTGACAGGCTGCAAGATCCTTCCCAGACTCGGCTCACGGCTGGTGCTCCAGCACGACATCGCCACGGTGCGTCCGCAACCACCCCGTCGGACGGCAACCGTCGACCTCGACCAGCATCCGCCCCCGCAACCGCCGCAGGCAGCTCGCGGCAACTTCCTCCGAACAGCCCACCAACAGCGCGACCCGCTCCGCCGTCCGCTCGCGCAACGGATCGATCGCCCGCAACACCCGCGCGTCCAACGCGCTCAGCGGCGTCAACGACAGCGAGCCGCTCATTGCTGCTCACCTCGCCGAGCGCCGCCCAGCGATGCGACCACCGCCACCAACTCGACCAAAACCTCGAACGACAACGGCCGCTCGGCCGGCACTGGGCCACGATCCGTCGACGCCTCATCCAGCGCGACGTTCCGCCCCCGGCCGCCGTCGCACACATACACACGACCCGTCGGGAAACGACGCACATACAGAACCTCGAGCCGCTCACCGGCAAGCGGATGAAACGCATGCGTAACGACCAACGAACCCAAAGACTCGTTGGGCGACCTTGGGGTATGACGTGACCGTCGGCACGCCTAGCATCCTCGACCCGCCCGACTTCTTCGGTATCTCAACCGCCCTCACCGGCGGCGGGATATAGCTCCCCGAGGACATCCGATTCCAGACCTTGTAGAGGTTCGCCTTCAGGTTCGCCTCGAACGCCCGGATCGACTCCTCGTCAACACCCGCAGCCCCCCGGTTGGCCTTGACCCTTCGCCATGCCTCCCAGACCAGCCGCTTGGAAATCACAAACGACTTGCCGTCCGGCTTTGACTCGCTCACCGGTTCCTCCCGCCTCATCACGGTTGACCACCGACCAAGCCAGGATGACCAGCCCCCGTCGCTCGACCCGCATTACCGGGCGTCATCGCTACCACGAGGCTGTCCGCCCCTGTGCCCCGCATCACTACTCTCCCCCTCGCAGTTCCGCTGCTTGAGGTTCTCGCTTCCGCGGACAACCGCGGGCCACAACCGCTCCACTGGCCGCCCGCGAGCGCGGGACGACAGGTTCACACGTTCCACACCAGAGCCCAGGCCAAGCTCGCGCCACCTCCATGCCGGAGACCACCTGGCCAATCAGCAGGCACCCGCCAGGCTCATCCCGGGCCGGTCCTCCAGACCCGGTTTCGATCTCGTCTAAGTGGTTTCGACACGTCATCAGCAGATCGCTCACGCTCGCCTTCTTGACCCACACCGGACGCGCTCAACGGCGCGCCGTTTCCGCAACGCTCACCACCACGGCTCTTGACCGCAGCAGCTTGCGGTGGTTTGCGACCTCCCCCTGCAGGGCGATCGCGGAGGACCACCAGCCCAACGGGCCGGCCCCTCCATCTCCGATGCAGCACCGCATCAAACAGTCCGACCTTCTACATCGAGCCTCCTTTGCGTTTCGTGTTCACACGAGGACCGGCCACCTTCACGCCTGACCAGCCACCCGAATCACGGGCCGTTCATGCCATCTTTGTCGCCGACGGAGAACTCAGGCGCGGGCTGCCGCTCCGGCGGGTCGCCGACCAGGAGCAGAAGCCAGGGTCGTCCACATCCGAGCCAGCGGATAGCTCGTGCTTCGTGAGACCAGCAGCGAGCTAGGAAGTCCCCCGCGTCCGCTCGCGCGGGACTCGGGCAACAGCGAGCGTTGGATGTGGGCTGATGGTCTGACGCAGCGTGGGTGCGAACGAGTCCGGCAACGAGGAACTGACGCGAAAGCCCACGGCGCTCGGCGGCGTTGGGCGTCTTGTACCTGGCGGGGCACATCGGTTCCACGTGATGCGCGAGACTCCGCGATGCTTCGGGAGCTGAACGTGGTCGAGCAGAGATGCCGGGCTTGACGGTGATCTGGCCTTGTCTCAGAACTCGCTCTTGAGCTTCTCGGCGTCGCATCTCAGCTCACGGAGCCGCTGGTACGCTGGCCGCTCGCGGATGCGGTCCAGGGACCACCGGATAGCCTCCGCGCGCGTGGCCGCGATTCCCGCCATGATCAGCGTGTCCAGCGTTTCCAGGCCAGCCGGTCCCAGTCGGGCCAGCAACGGGGTGGCCTCGCCGTGCTCCCCCTCCTGGATGTCCGGCAGTCGCTCCCCAACGGGATTGCTCGCGCGGGGCCCGTGGCCGTCGCGGGTGACGGGGTTGTTGCTGAACGTGTACTCGACCACCGCGATCTCCCGGAGTTTTGCTGCCAGGTAGCCCGTGAACTGCTCTCTCGCCGTCCTATTGGCTTGGTCGAATGCCGTGAGGGTTTCCTCGTGGTCCTCCGGCCCGTCCGCGCCGAGCAGGACTCGGACCCACAGGTCCCCCGGCTCGATTTCCGGGTCGTCGCCGTATTGCAGCAGCACGGCCTGCCGTACCGCGCTGCCGGCGAAGCGTGCCCGCACCTCCTCATTAATCTCGCGCTCGATCGTGTCCAGCACATCGCGGTCCATCTCGGCCTGCCTCGTCGCCGGAATCTGGAGCCGCGGGTACGTTGGCCGCTCGCGGATGCGGTCCAGGGTCCACCGGATGGCCTCCGCGCGCGTGGCCGCGATTCCCGCCATGATCAGCGTGTCCAGCGTTCCCAGGCCAGCCGGTCCCAGCGTGGCCAGCACAAAAGTAGCTTCACCGTGCTCCCACTCCTGGATCTCCGACAGGCACTGCGCGGTGTGCATGATCGCGCGCGGTCCCTTGCCGTCATAGGTGACGGGGTTGTTGCTGAACGTGTACTCGACCACCCCGATCTCCCGGAGCTTTGTTGCCAGATAGCCCGTGAACTGCTCGATGGCCGTCTTGTTGGCTTGCTCGAATGCCGTCAGGGCCGGCTCCCAGTTGTCCTGCGGCCCGTCCGCGTCGAGCAGCACCCGGACCCACAGGTCCCCCGGCTCGATTTCCGGGACGTCGCCGTATTGCAGCAGCACGGCCTGCCGCACCGCGCTGCCGGGGAAGCGTGCCCGCACCTCCTCATTAATCTCGCGCTCGATCGTGTCCAGCACATCGCGGTCCATCTCGGCCTCCTACAGTGCCCAGGAGTCTGAGGGCAATTCCACAGCCTGGCCAGGCAATATTCACGCTGCGCCGGACCGCGAGGGCGCCGCCGGGCGCGGCCATTAACCAGGCCGCGAACCGCGGACTGCGCCCAGTCGATGACAGCGCAGCTCGCCGTAACGACATCATCGGAACCGGAACAAACCTACCGGTGCTTCGCTTCCAACGGCGGCTCTACTGGCGCTACACGCTCGTCTCGATCAAGCCCTGAGCCGCTCGGCCGAGGCCTGCCACGCACGGGCCAGAATGGCTGAGGCGTGATACTGCCGCCGGATCAGCGGCGACGCCGGGACTGCTGCTTAAGCTGGCCGGCTGGCCAGGCCAGAAGCCACGGTGCGGCGCGTCTCGGCTGACGACCGGACCGGTGGTTCGTGCCAGCGGAGCTTCGCGTTCGAAGGCTCGAGGGCCCACGGACGAGCGCATTGGGCGAATATGATCGCGGCCTCCGCGGGCCGCTGAGCTCGGTCGCCGCGAGCGGGTCGTCGTTGCGGTCGTCGTGACCTGGCTCCGCACGCGCCAAGCCGCGCTGATCCAGGCGATCCGAGAGCGCTGCGCGGCGACAGGGGCGTTTAGCGGACTAGGGCTGCCGCAGGTGGCGACGAGAGGTCCGCGACGAGCGCCAGTCAGGCACGGGTGCCGGCGACTCGCGCAGGCTGCTGGGGTCCGCTTCTAGGACACGTGGTGCCGATAGCGGTAACGCAGACCTCGGTGCAGGACGATCCAGAGGACGAACACGATTACGGGGATCGGCCACACCGACCCAATAGACGCGCCCGTCGCCAAGAGCAGGACGATCAGCGCAGCGACAGCTAGCGCGAGTTTGAACTCCGTGCTCCTCTTGGTCATTACTTTCTCGATCTGATTCATAGCTGGCTCCAGCCTGGCAGGCAATTGATTGCGTCTATCAACTATACTCCAATTCGAGATGAAAGCCAACAGGGACGAAGTCCGCTCGATGGTCGCGGCGCTGTTCGTGACAAACGCCGCGCTCGATCGAGCTCGGCGTCAGAAGAAGGGTGCCAGCACGCTAAGTCTCCTGCAGGTCGTCGCTGGCACTCCCGGTATTCGTCCCACCGAGATCGCCGCCGCGCAGGACGTCCATCCTTCCCAGGTGACTCGACAGGTTCGAGAACTCGAGAGCGTCGGCCTCGTGCGAGTCACGGCCGATCCGGCCGACCGGCGCTCGTGCCGAGTTACTCTCACGTCAACTGGCGTCGAGGAACAGGCACTCCTCACCGAAGATGGACTCGATCGATTCGCCTCCTTCGTCGCAGACTGGGACCGCGAAGACGTCCGGACGCTGACGTCGTTGCTCGAAAAGCTCGAAGCGTCAAAAGCAGCGGTCGCCGCGCAGCAGCGTCCTCCAACTGGTCGCCGTTGGGCCGGCACAGCAGCTGACTGAATCGGTACACCGCCGGCGCTCGGGACACGCGTCGCGCATCCGTGCTCTGCGGACACTGCTGAGGACCATCACTTCGCCCCCGAGCTGCTCGTCGCAAAACGCCGCTCAAGTCGCACGATCGCTTTGGCGAAGTCATCCGGTAGGCACGAGCTACCCAGTCGCGCGGCCTGCTTTTCTAAGCCTCGGCAGACTGCTCATGGGTCATCCTAGGTGGTGCCTCGACCGCCGCCGGGAGAGGGCCAAGACTGCTTGCCCGGTGCAGGGCCTAGAGCAGACCAGCCCGTCCCGGCGGTCGGTGAGGTGCCGCAAGCGGCAACAGGACGTAGCCCCGGTTGAGGGCCTTATCCATGAGCGCCCGCAACGGTACCTCCTGGTCGGGGCGCTGTGAAGTCCTGACCGATAAGGAGTTACCGATGGGAAGTTACGCCGGGGTTGACTGGGCGGCGGACAAGCACGACGTGCGGGTGGCCGACGAGACGGGCCAAGAGTTGCTGGCGGCCACGTTCGCGCATGACGAGGCTGGGTTGCGGTCGTTGTGCCGCCAGCTGGTGCGGTTGAAGGTGGAGCTGGTCGCGATCGAGCGGCCGGATGGGCTGTTGGTGGAGCGGCTGTTGGACGCGGGGCTGCGGGTGCTGGCGCTGCACCCCAACCAGGTCGCGGCGACGCGGGCGCGGTTTCGCGTGTCGGGCGGTAAGTCCGACCGGTTCGACGCGTTCGTGTTGTCCGAGCTGGCGCGCACCGACAGCCATCGCTTCCGGGTGCTTGAGCCCGACGCCGATGAGACCAAGGCACTCCGAGCGCTGACCCGCGCGCGCGAGGACCTGGTGAGGACCAAGGTGGCAACGGGCAACCAGCTGCGCTCAGAGCTCGAGCGCTTCTGGCCCGGCCCGATTGGCCTGTTCTGCGATCTGGACAGCCCGATCTCGCTCGCGTTCCTGGAGAGCTACCCGAGCCCGGCCGACGCGCGGTCGCTGGGCGAGAAGCGCCTTGCGGCGTTCCTTGCCCGCCAGCGTTACAGCGGGCGTCAGCAGCCCGCGCAGCTGTTGGCCAAGCTCCGGCGCGCGCCGCAGGGCAGGGTCGGCGAGATAGAGCTTGGAGCCCGCCGGCAGCTGGTGCTTTGTCTGGTTCAGACGCTCAAGATGCTCGGGGCGCAGATCGACACGCTCGAGCGGCAGATCGCGACCTCGATCCGTACCCATCCCGACGGCGAGATCTTCACCTCGCTGTTCAAGGACCCGGGCAGTTTCATCACCGCCGCCGAGATGCTGGCCGAGATGGGCGACTGCCGCACGCGCTACCCCGCCCGCGACGCGCTCGCCGGCGACGCCGGCCAGGCCGCGGTCGCGATCGAATCCGGCAAACGCAAGGCAGCCTGCTTCCGCTGGGGGTGCAACAAACGCCTGCGCTCCTCGTTTTGCAGGCTGGCCGACAGCACCCGCCACTGGCACCCGTGGGCGCAAGACCTCTACGCCCAAGCCCGCGCCCGCGGCCACGACCACCCCCGCGCGCTACGCACCCTCGGCCGCGCCTGGTGTCGCATCGTGTGGCGCTGCTGGCAAGACGGTGTCCCGTATGACCCCGCCCGCCACCGCGCCCTGCAACGCCATGTCACTGTCACCATCCCCACGCCGTCGGGCCCCATGCCCGACACAGCCGCCACCCAGCGGATGCTCGGCGAAGTCGTCACCCAAAGGGCGGCCCGCAGGGCCGAGCGCGCAGCGCTTGATGACAAGCCGACATCCGCTATCGCACACGAAGGTTGACACAGGACGTCTGCTCAGTCGCCGGCTGAGAACTCGAGCCGCGGACTGCCGCTCGGGCGGGTCGTGGACCCGACAGGAGTCTTGGATCGGCGAGGTCCGAGGCGATCCGGCGCTTCGTCACGCGCGAGCAGACGCGGGGAAACCACCCGCCGAGCGACCGAGACTCTCGTGCTGGAGCGAATCCTCTCGGCCTGAGCAACCCGTTGGGTTTGACTTCGAAAGGATCGCGGGTCCGATGGTCTCCCGCTCGTTGACGTTTGAGTGCCATACGGCAGCGATCGCGACGAGGGCGACGCCGGAGCTGTCGAGCAGCACGCGGGCGGTCTGGATCAGGTCCCACCGTCGGCGGAGTTGGCCCCCAGCATGCGGGATCGCCGTGCTCCTCGTCCCAGCCGAAGACGGCGAGGTTGATCGGCATGTTCAGCGCGAGCGTCATCGCGAGCATCACCGTGAAACCGATCGCGGCGGCGAGCGTGAGCGTCGAGGCGCCGCCGTGGTCAGCGGCCGCGGAGGCGAAGCAGATGATGACTATGGCGGTCATCACGAAGGGTCGATCGCGGCGAACCCGCGGTACATGGGCTTCTCGGCCTTGACCTGCGCGGCGTGCGGCAGGCGCCAAGGCGCGGGATGGACAATCAGGCGGGACGTGAGCTCGCTCCCGGCGAGCAGTCCCGCCAGCAAGACCGAGGCGTAGCGGAGCGCAATCATCCTTGCGGGCCGTTCGCGTAGGGGGCCGCGACCTGCGCGCGGCACCAAGCCTCGACCGTTGTCGTCGGCGCACCGAGCAGCTCGTTGGCCGCCGTCGGATCGCCGCGCTCGTCGAGCCGCGCGAGCAGGCGCATGATCTGCAGGTTCGGCGCGAGCTTGCCTCCCATGAACAGGCGGTCCATCGCGGACATCACCGGGAGTGGGATCGTGACGAGCCGCTTGTCGGGCGCGACGATCTGGCGGTAGATCCCCAGCGCCTGCCGAAGGGTGAGCTCCTCTGGACCGTGGATGTAGAACTCGCGGTCGGCGGCGGCCGGCGTCGCGAACGCCCGGGCGACCTGCGCGGCGAAGTCCTCGGCGCACACCGGACGCAGCGCTCGGCGTTGGCGGCCGAGCACGACGATCATCGGGCCCTGGGCGTGGCGGGGCAGCGTGTTGGTGAAGTAGGTCGGTCGAAAGAACGTGTACGGAACGGCCGCGGCCTGGATCGCTTCCTCGGCGGCGAGCTTCGCGCGATGCTCGGGGATCTTTGACCCGTATTGGACTCTCACGAGGCTCCCGGTCAGGTAACTGATCCGGTCAAGCCCGTGCCGCGCCGCTGCCGGCGCGACGGTAGCTGTGCCCTTGTGCTCGACCGCTTCGAGCTGCGCCGGGTCCTCGACGCCAAGGCTGACGTGGACGCCATCCATCCCCTGCACGGCGCGGTCGACGGCCACATCATTGAGCCCTCCGCGTACTCGAACTCGCCGCCGAGTTGCTGGCTCGCACGTGTTGGGTCGCGGACCAGCAGGCGCACGTGATGGCCCTGATCCAGCAGCCGCCGCGCCACCGGCACCCCGATCAGGCCGGTCCCACCGAATACAAGGATCCGCTCGATCCTCACGTTTCTTCGCGCGGACCGAACTGCCGCTCCATGTGGCCACCGATCACCTGAGCGATCAGCTGCAACGCCGCGAGCGGACGGAAGAACACCGTCAGATCCCCAACAAGCCCATCGGGACGGCAGTCCACGACGTTGAGCCCTTCGCAAGCGTGCCCCTGCAGCGAGGTCTCGAACACAACCACGCTCTTGTCCCCCTCCACGATCTCCCCCGTCAGCTTGAACGGGGTCAGCTCCTGGGTCAGCACCCCGAACAGGAACGCGGCGGTGTCCTTCCCCTGCAGCGGCTGGTCGTGGACCGCGACGTGGATCGTGACCTCGTCGCTCAACGCCGCAACGATCGCCGACACGTCAAACGCGCCAAGCGCGCGGCTGTATCGGGTCCGGCCCTCGATGGTGGCTGATTCCGTCATGCTGCTTGCTCCTTCCTCGGCGTCGGTCACGTCAGGAGCCGACGACTATTGCCTGGTGCACACAATCCGCTCGTTCGGCTGCGTCGATCACGACGCCGGCAAGATGCCGACGCGACACATGGCCCACCCGTCCGTTCTCACCTGAGCGGATCACACGGGGCTGAGCGCGAGCCCGGTTGACGAACCGCGAAGCTCGCACCAGCACCCACTCAAGACCGCTGTCCCGCAAGACCCGGTCCTGCTTGTCCTTGTCGGGCACCATCGGCCCGAGCACCCGCAAGATCACATGCCGATACAAGGCTGAGTCGTTTCGTTTGCTGTCGGCTGTGCCCAGCAGCGTCACGCACACCAACCTCGACACGCCAGCGCGGTTCATCGCCACGGTGAGATTGCGGGTTCCGTCCCCGAGCACGCTGCTCGCGTGACGAGGGCTGGCCGTCCCGAGAACGCAGATCACAGCATCTCGGCGCTCGACGGCGGTATCCATGCTTGCAGGATCGAGCACATCGCCCCGCACCGTGCGTACGCGTCCGGCAGATCTGAGCGCGCCCGATCACGCACCAGCGCGCACCCTGTGCCCGCGCTGGACAGCATCCGCCACGACCGCCCGCCCCAGTCCACCGGTTGCGCCGACGACCAGCAGCTTCACCCGCCGAGCCTAGCGCTCAACGGCACAGGCTGGCCGGATCCCAAGCGCCGATCGGATCGGCAGCACGTCCGCACTCGCAGGCAACGCGCAAGCCCGTCCGCGAGACCAGATCGCCGGCGCTGACCGCTGAATCCCCGCGAAAGCGAGTACCTCGTCGCACCCCGACAAGACGCCCGAGTCAGACGAGGAGCAGCGCCCCCCCCCCCGCGGTTCCCGGGGCGCATGGTGTCCATGGGCACGAACGCGCGCGCGTAACCGCGGCCAACGAACCGGACCCCGCGCAATCGCGTTCATCCGAGCGCCCGGCGCGGACCCAGGCCGGCAGCTCGTCGCTGCCGCAATGTCGCCCTCGGAGCACTGCGGGCACTGACTGCCGGTCGGCCGCGGAGGCAGAGCAGAACTCGACGAGTGCCCCGGGCGGTCCGCTGACGTAGCCGCCAGTTCGTGGATGCAGTCGTCTAGCCACCCGGACGCGTTCCGCGCTCTCGCGTCGGTGCAGAGCGCGTGTCGCACGCCGTTTGACGCACGACCCGGCGGCCGCGGCGCACGGAATCGGTGGTTGCTTGGCGAGCCCTTGACTTTGGATGGCAAAGTATGTTAGCTTTGCAACACAAACTGAATTGAGGGAGCAGCACCATGCAAGGCACACACGACATCGATCAGACCACGACAGCCAACGACGGCGACGGGCTCGATCCCCGTGAGGCGGCGCGGCTGTTGGCTGAGACCAAGCGCGACGCGCAGCGCCAGTTCAGTCTCAGCCCGCCATGGATCTCCGCGGTCATGGGCGCGGTGATCCTCCTCGGCTACGCCGCGCTGTGGCTCTCAACGCGCGGCCAGCATCCATACAGCGGTCCCAGCGCCGGCGCGATCGTGCTGGTGTACGTCGCGGTGGCCGTCTCGATCGCCGTGTCCGTCAAGGTCTACCAGCGCGCGACCGCCGGCGTCAGCGGACCGGCCCTGAGAAAGCAGAAGGTCGAAGGGGCAGCGATCGCGCTGTCCTACATCGGCAGCCCCGTGATCCAGGGCGCGATGTACCACTATCACGCAAGCCACACGATCGTCTACGGCGTGATCCCGGCCGCTGTGCCGCTGATCATAGTCGGCACGACGGTGCTTGGCGTCGCGGCCAGCAACGCCAACCGGCCGCAGTTCATCACCGCTCTGGCGGTCGTCACCGGCGGCATCGTCGCCCTGTTCGTGGGACCGAGCGGAGCATGGCTGGCAGCCGGGATCACCCTGTTCATCGCCGTGGTCGGGTACGCCGCGATGACCCGCGGGCGCTTCCTCCACCCGCAAGGAGGCACCCGTGAACACCGACACGCTTGACGCGGTAATCCACGCCCCCGCCAGGCTGCGGATCGTGGCGACGCTCGCCGCCCTACCCGACGGAGACAGCCTGTCCTTCACCCGCCTTCAGGACATCCTCGACCTGACCCCCGGCAACTTGATCACCCACCTACGAAAGCTCCAAGACGCCGGCTACCTAGTCAGCGAGACGACCGGCAACGGGAGAGCCTCACATACCACGATCACGCTCACCCGCCAGGGCCGCACCGCACTCGACGCCTACACCGAAACGCTCCGCGAACTGCTCGGCGGCCTGTGAACGATGCGCGGCGCACGAAATTTGCGCGCGCACCCGACCCACGGACCGCGCGCCCAGACCGCCAACGACCGGGTTCGCAACGAACAGACACGGCGGCCACACGGACAGTTCGCCGACGACCCGCGCCCAACCGACAGCAGAGCGAAGTGCCGACCTCGACACGGACCCGTCCACCGGCAATCGCGAGACTGTCGGATCGGTCCAATAGGGGCGTATCGCCTCCGCCTCGAGGGATGCCGTGAGGAGCGGCCCCAAGGTTCAGAGCGACACTCCTGGTTCGTCGCCGCCGGAGAACCCAGCCGCTGGCTGCCGCTTCGGCCAGCCGGACATCCAGAGGAGAAGTCAGGGTTGGCCCCAACCGAGCCGCTCAGATGGCTCGGTCTTCGTGGAAGCGGAAGCCGAGCTCGGCAGGTGATCGCGACTTTGAGCCGTTGCAGGTCGCGACCATGGCGACGGGGCCACTATCGGTAGGCCGGCTGCTCGCTGTCGGGGTCAGCGGCGACTGCGTCGAGGCGTCGATCAGCGACGAGCCGTTCGATCGTCGGCACGGTCGCTCCTATCCCGGCCCAGTGTGGGTCGACGTCTGCTGCGACGCACCGCGTGTGGTCTGACGGCCACACGAACGCGGGCGTGCCGCCCCGGGAGAATTCCGGCCGGCCCCAGATCCCAGCCTCCGCGGGCGTACCCCAGATCTCAGCCTCCGAGAGCGCCCCACGAAACAGAAAAAAGGCGCGGGCTGCGATGTATGTCAAGGCCGGTTGAAAGTTGACCCCGTGGCGCCGGTCGAAAACTGACCCCCCCTGGTGGGTTTCTGCTAGCGCGGTGATCGGTGCGGAGGCGAGCCCGGAGGGCGAGCTGGAGCGGCGTTCACCGCGCTGCGCGCCGATTTGGGGGGTGGATGGTCGGGTCGGGTTCGTGTGCGGCGTTCTGCGGCCCTGCGGGGATGCTCGGTGGATGATTGGTCACCCGGTTTCGGTGGTTCTCGCGGCGGGGGGTCGGGCGAGGTCGCGGTCTTTGAGCCGGTAGGAATCGCCTTTGAGCGAGAGGATCTCGGCGTGATGGACCAGGCGGTCGATCATCGCGGTCGCGGTGACTTCGTCGCCGAAGATTTCGCCCCAGGCGCTGAACGGCTTGTTTGAGGTGACGATCAGGCTCGCGCGTTCATAGCGGCGGCTGACGAGCATGAACATCAGGTTCGCGGCCTGGGGATCGAACGGGATATAGCCGACTTCGTCGCAGACCAGCAACGGGATCCGGGACAGCTTGTCGAGCTCGCTATCGAGCCGGCCGTGGCGTTGCGCGTCGGTGAGCAGGGCGACCCATTCGGTCGCGGTGCGGAACAGGACGCGGTGCCCGGCGAGGCACGCGCGGATCCCCAGCGCGATCCCGAGATGCGTCTTGCCGGTCCCCGGGGGGCCGAGCAGGATGACGTTCTCGCGGCCGGCGAGGAAGTCGAGCTGCGCGAGATGCAGCACGCTCTCGCGTCGCAGCGAGGTTTGGAACGCGAAGTCGAACTCCTCGATCGTCTTGCGGGCGGGGAACCGGGCGGCCTTGATCCGGGCTTGGCCGCCGTGGCTGTCACGGCTATCGATCTCCGTCTTCAGGAGCGTGGCGGCGAACTGCTCGTAGCTCCACTGCTCCTGGCGGGCGCGGTCAGCGAGCTTCGGCAGCGCGCTCGCCGCGGCCGGCGCCTTCAATGCGCGGAACAGGTGCGCCAGCTCGGTCGTGGGGCGGCTCATGCGATCAGCTGGTCATAGCGCGCGAGCGAGCGAACCTCGACCTCGGCGTCTCGGAGCTGCTCGCGGCCGCGGCGCTGCTCGCGTTGGGTCTTCAGCGTGCGGGCGTGCTCGAGCGCGGTGAGCGTGCGATGACGCGCATAGCTGCGCGGGTGGCGGCACGCGAGCTCGCCGGTATCGAGCGCGACCGCGATCACCTCGCGCTCGCTGACCCTGACTTCGACCTTGCGGCCGACCAGCACCGGATCTAACGAGTAGTCGCACGTATCGAACCGCAGATACGGGTCCGGTGGCACCCGCAGCGCCCAGCGGCGGTCGACGTCGGGCGCGAGGGCCGGCAGCACGCCCATCACCGCTCGTTCCTCTTGCAGGCGGTCGATCGGGCGGCAACGCAGCGTCTTGTGCATCCTGGGGTTCGCGCGCTCGTCGAACCAGCCATCGAGCTGCAGCTGGAAGTCCAGCTCGTTCGCGAAACAGCGCCCCGACTCGAAGCTGCGTTCCATGAAGTCCTGAAGACGCTCGACGCAGCCCTTCGCCTCAGGATCACGCTTGGCGCAGAAGTGCCAGCCGACCCGCAGCTCGCCGCAGAACCCAGCGAACTCCACAGTCGGGCGGCCCTCATGGGCATGCAACCCGGATTGGCGGTCCCACACCAGCGTCTGCGGCAACGCGCCCAACGACCACAAGCACCGCCGGATCCCGAACAACAGATCGGGCGTCTTCTTCGTGAAGATCACCGCTCCCGCACCGGCCCGCGAATACCCCAAGCACGCGACCACAACCCACGCCCGCCGCGTCTGGCCATGCCCGACCGGAACCTCCGCCGCCGGCTCCCACAGATCGAACTGGCAGATCTCCCCCGGCCGATAGACAGTCCGCTGATAGGTCCGCGCCGTCACGAAGAACGGACGGACCTCGCGCACGTAGTCATCAACGATCGTCTTGCCACCCTCAAACCCCAACGGGCCGATCAGCTCGCGGATCCGCTGCGCCGTCATCCCCTCCTCGCCCTTCAACAACCGGTGGATCTCCGCCTTGAACGGATCCAACTTCGACCCCGCGGCCGCTCGCACGTACCTCGGCGGCTCAGACGAGCGCACCGCCACCCGGATCGTGTTGCGACTCAGCCCCGTCCGACGCGCCAACTCCTTGATCGACACCCCGCGCACAAAGTGCTCCCGGCGTAACTCGGCCCACTGCTCCACGTCAACCAACCCCTTCCCCCTCGCTCGCTCGCTGAACAAGCGAGCGTCGAGGTCCCCCCGGACGCCTCCGCCAACACCCGACAGGGGTCAGATTTCAACCGGCAGAGGGGGGTCAGTCTTCACCCGGCGCCGACAATGTAATCGCCGCGGGGAACGCCGAAGGTGGGCCACCGGCGAGCCGACTCCGGAAACCCTCACCCTTCCCAAAGACCGAAATAGCAGTCCGAAGGATCAGACGTCTCCGTGGCAAGTAGCTGCAGCAGAGCCCGCCACTGCTCAATTTCACCGGCGACCCGCTGGAATCGGCTTCGGTCTCCCTCTGACCCTGGTGAGTGGGGTCGGGAATGAATCGCGCACGCGCGTAGGCCGCGAATCCGGCCGGTCCGAAAGTCACCAGCCGAATCCACGGAACGTCGCTCGTCACGATCCAGCTGGCCGGCGAAAGGTCTGAGCAAATGGCGAGAGACACCTCAGCAATCTATAGCCGAATGCTCGCGGCCCCTGGGCGTCCTTGAGCGCCCACACAACACGGCCCCGGCGCCTCTGATCCGTCGCCGTTCAGCTACCCGGATCGGGCAGCTGTTTCTCCGCGGCATGAAGTCGAAGCTCACGATCTCGGGCACGCTCGCTCGCGTCAGGCTCCTCTGACCATCCGAACGCAATCTCAGAGTCGATGTGGTGACGCCGTAGATCGCGTCCGGTGCGCTCGAGCACGTCGATCGTGGCCAGCGAGAGCGCGCGGGCGCCGCCCATGCCGCCGCCGAGTGCCAGCGCGTCTTCAGACCAGGCGTAGTAAGCGCCGAGCGTCCCAATGCGCGTCAGCTCGTCGTCTGTGATCGACGACGCCCGCGCGGCGAGATCATCTTCACCGTGGCTTCGCAGCATGTCGGCCAGCGTGCCGCGCTCGACTCGGATCGCCATATGAGGAACCTATCTTGTCGGCACCCGCTTTGTCGCCCACGCGGCAGTCTCAGCTGGACTGCCGCTCTCTGCGCCGCCCGGAAGCCGCGCCTGCGTGGCCGCTCCAGGCGTCGACCAGTAGCGCCAGCCTGGTCGACGCCATCGTGGCGACCGTCGGAGGGTGCCTCGCTGGGCTCATCCTGACCCATCGTGTCCGAACTCAGCAGCGCCGTCGCCCGCACTCGACGCGCGACGCGTCGCTGCTTTGGTCGAGGACCGAGCGTGCCGCCGGCCGGGAGCCCGCTGCTCCCCTTGGGCCGACCTGTAGCTGAGCACATCAGTTGCTGGCAGGATCCACGCGTGGCCGGAGATCTGCAACCTGCCGAGCTTGTGCGCGCTCACGTGTCCGCGTTCAACGAGCGCGACCTCGTCGGGTTACTCGACGGACTGTCTCTAGAGGTGGTGTGGCAAACGGGTGCCGACACAATCGTCGGGCGCGCCGAGGTCGGCGCGCTGATCGCCGCGGCGTTTGAGGGGTTGACGCCGTCGCTTGAGATCCGGTCCGTGGTCGCCGGCGACGCCGCGGCGGCCGTCGAGATGGTTGAGCATTACCGATACGAGGGCGCGGATGAGGTCGCGGTGATCGCTGCTTTCTTCGCGTTCGACGGCCCGCTGATCAAGCGCGTCAAGGTCTATCGCGAGGGCAGCGCGGACCCATAACTCACACGACCCGTGTACAGCGATCGGCCAGAGCGTCGCTGCGCCTGGGCCGACTCGCTCGCGCGGCGGCCGGAGCCGCGGTGATTGCTATCGCGACGGGCATTAGCCGACCGGCGGCCGGCGGCGCGTCTGTTCATGAACCGAAGGAGCAGCTGCGCCCACGCTGCCGCTTCAGGCGTCGAGCGATAGCCACCGTGCCTCGATGCGGTCGGCGACGCGCCGATGCGCCGCGCGGTGGCCGGTGTTGTCCGGGACGGGTCGCGTGCGAGGGTTGCGGCGACGACGCCAGCGTGACTGCTTTGCCCCCGTGAGCGAGCGCGTCATGCTCCGGCTCGTGGTGGCTCCTAACACGCGAAACCACAAGCGAGCGTCCCCGCTGGTCCACGGGTGCGCGAACCGGCGAGTTGGGCTCTCCCCAGAGTCCGCCACGGTCAAGCCCTAGGCGTTCCACGATCTGGTGATGGTTCTCCCAGTTGTCGTAGGTCAGAAACGCTTGCCCCAAGCGGTAAGGCCCGCGCCCACGCCGAGTGTGCGCGAGGCAGGGCAAGCTGGCGCGGTCGCAAAGCGGCCGTCTCAGGAACAGGCTTGCCAGCCCCTGAACAGCGTGTCGTGATAGTAATAACCCTCGCCGGTTACGTAGATGCCCGGGTAGCTCAGTGGAGGCCTGTACCAACCGAGAATAGTAACAGTTGGGGTGGCAATATCAGCCAGTTCGGCCTCAGGCTCAGTCCCCTCGTTACTCGGAGGAAGCAACTCAGCTACGAGGTAGAGACTATCGGTAAGTAAAACAGACGGAGAACTTAGCGTGCCTGTTATCCCAAACGAACCTTCCGTCACTTGCCACCGACTGACCTCGATGCTCTCAAAGAGCAGGGCTCCCGACAAGACCGAGTAGGGACTATTCGTGGTGAGATCTACCGTTACTTCGATAGGGATCACGTAGGACCCAATATGCATTTCGAAGCAGGCCAACCCGGTCTCGCCTTCGCCGGGCGCTCGGGCTGCCCTTTCGGACTCAGCGGTAAGGCCGAATGCGCCCTGAAGTTCGGCAGGAATGACCGAGTGGGCCATACCCTCGGCGGGAATTCCAAGCGCGCGCCGAATGTCTGCGGGCCTTCCCACTGGCTGTCGTGCCACACCAGCGCTTAGTCTTCTTCCCGCGGTATCAAAGAAGGTCGCGTCTGAACCGAGTGACCGATCGTCCATCTGAGTCTCCTTTCACGGCAAACGTACGGGTGCTAACCAGAACAGCCTCTTGCGATACCCGATAGGGTCACCGACGGTGTGGAATCTGAGGGCCAACCAGCGCCGGTCGGTCGGCGATCGCGGGTAACAGCGTGACGTCAAGCGTCGGTATTGCGCTAGCAGTGGCGATGCCCGCCTCAGGTTGACGATCGCAAAGCGCAGTGTCTGAGTTCGGGAGCGGCGCCGGGTGGTCGTGTGGGTGGCGGTGATCTTCAGCGTGCCCGCACCGAGCGATGGACGCTCGGTTTCGTTGTTATGGCCTTGGAAGGCAAGCATGTGCGGCGCCGGTGTTGGGGAGGTTGGAGTGTTTTGATGCCAATCCTGGCGGGCTGTTACGGTCTCGAGGGAGGAGCGGGCTCAGGCGGCTTTGAGCTTGAGCGTGTTCGGGCTCGTGGTGTGGCGCAGGTCGGTCGCGTTGATCGCGATACTCAGCAGGCCTGCTCGCTTGTGTTTGGCATTGTTGGCGAGGCCTGTGCCGGCCAAGATTCCTGGTGAGGTGATCGCGACCTGGAGCCGCGTCGCCGCTCTTTTCAGCGTGACTGTCAGGATCCCGTGGTTGAGCCTTGTCGTGATCTTCTCGCGCCTCCCGGTCCTGTCCGTGGCCCTAATGTCGCGAGCGAGGCGCTTGCGGTTGCGAGAAAATGTCAGGCCGCGCGGAAGGTCGATGGCGATCGTCTTGAGCGCTGGTGCACCCGTTCCGGCGGCGATCGTGAAGCCGAGCCTCGGCTCGCGCTTCGCGATCCCGGTGAGCGACCCGCGCGCGATGGTCGGCTTCCCGGCTGGCGTGACCGCGTTCGAGGGTGAAGAAGGCCGTCCGGTTCCGGTTTCGTTGGTAGCCGTTACAGCGAACGTGTAGCGCCTCCCGTCCGTGAGCCCGCGAACGGTGATCGGGCTTCGCGTGCCTGAGGCGTGGGCGGCACCGGGCGTGGCCGTGGCTGTGAATCCACGGATCGGACTGTTCGACGCGGGCGACTTGAAGCTGACGCTCGCGTGGCGGTCACCGGCCTTCGCTCTCACATCCGAGGGAGCACCGGGCGGTCGGAGAACGGGCATCGGTCTCAGAATGGTGATCGTCGTGGTGCTGCTGCTTGCGGTGTGGACCGCGTCGCCGGAGTAGGCGCCGGTGACAGTCTGGATGCCGGTGGCCGCGGGCGTGTAGGTGAGCTCGCAGACGGACTGGCCGGCGGTGGTCGCGGTCGGCTTGCAGCTCGCCGCCGGGGTGAAGGCACCGCCGGCGCTCGAGCTGAAGGCGACGGTTCCGGTTGGTGCGGTGGGGCCCGGAGCTCCTGGGAACGGCCCGGTGTCGGTGAGCGTCGCGGTGCAGCTCACCGTCGCCGGCGGGGTCACGGTCGCCGGCGCGCACGCGAGTGTCGTTGCGCTCGCGTGTGGCAGCGAGTCGACCGCTACCCCGAACGGGGCGTTGGCGCCGGTGATGAAACCCTGATCAGCGGCGGTGCCGTCGAGGTTGGCGCGGCCGATCGTGTTGGTGCCGCCGTTAGCCCAGTAGACGTGCTGGTCGTCGACCGCGACGCTCTTTGGGGCGTGGGCGCCGGTGATGAAACTCTGATCAGGGGCGGTGCCGTCGAGGTTGGCGCGGCCGATCGTGTTGGTGCCGTTGTTGGCCCAGTAGACGTGCTGGCCGTCGACGGCCACCCCGAGCGGGGCGTTGGCGCCGGTGATGAAACTCTGATCAGGGGCGGTGCCGTCGAGGTTGGCGCGGCCAATCGTGTTGGTGCCGTTGTTGGCCCAGTAGATGTGCTGGGCGTCGATCGCGACTGCGCCCGGACCGGTGGCCCCGGTGATCAGGGTCAGGTCCGTGTCGGTGCCGTCGAGGTTGGCGCGGGCGATCGTGCCGGCGAGGCTCCTGGTCCAGTAGACGTGTTCTCCGGCGACCGCGACCCCAAACTGGGCGCCGCTGTCTGTGATCACGCCCTGATCGACGTCGGTGCCGAAGAGGTTGGCGCGGCCGATCGTGTCGATGTTGGCCCAGAAGAGGTACTGGGCATCGACGGCCAAGCCGGCCGGCTCGGTGGCACCGGTGATGAAGCTCTGGTCGACGCCGGCGCCGTCGAGGTTGGCGCGGCCGATCGTGTTCGTGGTGATGTTGGTCCAGTAGATGAACGCTCCAGCGCTTGCTGGCACCGCCAGGCCGGCGAGCATCGCCACCAGGACGGCTAGGCGGACCGCCCGGAGGCGGTTGTTGGCTGCCTTCTCGCTCATCCTCGCCCAAACCCGCCGAACCACACGGCGAACCCGGATCAGCTGACGCGGAAGGTCCGGACGGACGGCTGCTTGGTAGCTCCCTCTCGCTCTTGGAGTCATGTCGTTTGCAGACGCCCGAGGCTCATGGCGCTCACACCTTGAGGTTTTCCAGCCTGAGCTTGGTGGTGGTGTCGGCCGAGTCGGTGACCTTGACCAACAAGCCCAGCTTCTTTACCCGCGTGTGCCTGATATTGCGGGCCAGTCGTTTGCTGACCGTGATCGCGGGGCTGGCGATTCTCACCCGGACTGCGGTCGCGGTGCTGGCGAGCGTGATCGTCAAGTCGCGATGGCTGAGTTTGGTGGTGAACTTCAACCGCTTCGCGTGCGGGCGGTTGAGGGTGATGCCTTTCTCGAGGCGCCTGAGTTTGTGGGTGAAGCTGATCCCGCGCGGGAGGTCGACAACGATCGACTTGATCGGGTGGGCGCCCGCTGTCAGCGTGAAGCTGATCTGTGGGTTGGCCATGGTGATCCTCAACAACGAGACGTGAGACGCGGTCGGCTTGCCGGCCTTTTGCGCCGGCGGCGAGATCGTCGTAGGCGCGAGCACCTCGACACCAGCGCTGCTGGCAGACTCGGTCACGCGCAGCAGCGGGTAAGTCACGGCCACGGTGCAAGCAAGCTGTTTGCCGACCTCGCCGCTGGTGGGGGTGTAGGTCTGACTAGTCGATCCCGCGACTGGTGTGCCGTTCAGCAGCCACTGCACCCCTGGAGGCTTACCCGTCGAGGCGTTTTGCACCGGCTGCTGCCCGGCCCACTCAGCCCATAGCTCGCCCTGGCATACCTGCCGGGTTCCCTGCCTGGCTGACCCGGTCACGCTCGGTCCGCGGAGCAGCGCCGCCGCCGCGCCGCTATCAACCCGGCCGATCTTGCCTCTGAGCTCGGTGAACCAGAGGTTGCCGTCTGGCCCTGCCGCGATCCCGGTCGGGACGCTGCCGGACGTCGGGATCGATATCTCGGTGATCTGCCCCGCCGGAGTGATCCGACCGATCTTGTCGCCGGCGTACTCGGTGAACCACAGGTCGCCGTCCGCGCCCGCCGCGATCCCGAACGGCTCACCGCCGGCGGTCGGGACCGCGAACTCGGTGATCTGCCCCGCAGACGTGATCTTCCCGATCTTGTCGCCGCCGAACTCGGTGAACCACAGGTTCCCATCCGCCCCCGCCGCGATCCCGAGAGGCTCACCGCCGGCGGTCGGGACCGCGAACTCGGTGATCTGACCCGTGGGCGTGATCTGCCCGATCTTGTCCGCGCCGCCGTTCTCGGTGAACCAGAGGTTCCCATCCGACCCGGCCGTGATCCCAGACGGAAAGCCACCCGCGGTCGGGATCGAGAACTCGGTGATCTGCCCTGCCGGGGTGATCCGCCCGATCTCGTCGCCGAAATCTTCGGTGAACCACAGGTTTCCGTCCAACCCCGCCGCGATCCCGAGAGGCTCGCTGTCGGCGGTCGGGATCGAGAAATCGGTGATCTGCCCCGCGGGCGTGATCTGCCCGATCTTGTCGCCCGCGTTTGCCGTGAACCAGAGGTTTCCGTCGGGTCCCGCCGCGATCCCGGAAGGGAAGCCGTCGGCAAGCGGGACCCGAAACTCGGTGATCTGCCCCGTGGGTGTGATCCGCCCGATCTTGTCCCCCGTCTGCTCGGTAAACCACAGGTTGCCGTCCGCGCCCGCCGCGATCGAGAAAGGTTGACTGGCGGCGGTCGGGACCGAGAACTCGGTGATCTGTCCCACCGAATCAGCAACAGCCGCGCCGACCCCAAACGTCAACACGCACGCCAACCATCCACCCACCACGGCCAGGACAAGCGCGCGTGCGCTCACACTAGATCGCCCACCTGCCGGACATCGACGCCCTTCACCACGGCAATCGAAGGTCAGCGAGCTACAGCCCACCCGCGCGTTGGCGCCGACAACTATGCGCGGGGACATCGACGGCGGCGATCGGTTCTCAACACCACGGATCGTCTGGCCTTCTGACACGACCACAAACCTATGAGCGCGCAGGATCGCGCGCATCGGGAGCACTACCTATGTTGCGAGCATCCAGTCCCCATCTTGGGCCGGTCAGCCCAAGGCCCACCGCCTCGGCAAGCCGCCTCGCCTCCAGCGACATCCACCCTTTCCCACGATCGCCCGTGACGGAACAGCGCACCAGCTCCTCGACCACCACACCCCGGCGACACCCCGGCACGCGGGCGATCAGACTCTCGACGAGACGCGCGCTCGCCCTCGCATCGCGGTACACACACGCCCGTCTTCGTGGTTGAACCCGCGCGTCGGTGCTTGCACGTTCGGGGCTAGCGCCCGGGACGATCCAGGAGTCCAGACGAAGTCCGCCGCGCTTCTGGATCCACGAACAGGCAGTTATGCGCTGCAGCGCATAACTCTTGGTTCGTGGAACGAGAAGTCTCGCGGGGCGAGGCCGGCACCGGGGCCGATCTCGGAAGGTGGCGCGATCGGAGGTGTGTCCCGGAAGTGGCATCGCGCTCTGGCGACGGCCACGTTAGGGTCGGCGGCATCGAAAGTCGATATCAGCTGCTCGCCGGCGCTTCGAAACGAGCGTGCCGTCCGGTCGCGGCTTCGAGACTCGATCGTCTTCGCGCCCACCACCTGTCAACAAGAACCAGGTCCGGGTAGGCGGATGAGCCGCAAACAAGTCGAGCGGTAATCGTGCGGCGGGCGGCTCAGACCGCGATCCCGGCGAGTTGCCGACACGCAGGAGTCGCAGCGAGCGGGCGCCCAAGATCGACGAATACGACGCGTAGTTCGTTGCCGATCTCGGTTCCCAGGACCTTGGCGTTCCCGAGATCGCCGACCAGCGTGCCCATCGCCGCGAGGTTTCCGCCCGCGACGCTGTGCACATCTCCCTGGATCTTGCGCACCCGCGACGCGACATCGGCGCGGAACTGCCCGATCTCAGCTCGCGCTTGCGCCGTTCGCACAGCCGGGGGCGGACCGAGCTTCTTGATCTGATTCAGGACTCGAGTCGTCGCAGCGACCGCGTCCTCAATCCGGCCAAGCGCGGCGAAGCTGAGGTTGAGCCCCTTGGTGTCGCGTTGGATCGCGTTCTTCCAGGCGAGAATGTTCGTGCACGTCGCAGAAGCCCACCGTATGTTCGCGGTCGACTCGCTCGACGCAAGCGACGCCTGCTCGTCGGTCTGGATGCTCGGCTTCCTGTGGCTGGCGCCGGGGAGCGCGACAGCGCCAGTTATAAGGGCGACTGCGAGGGCCGCTGCAACGCCGGCGACGAGCAGCAGTACTCGGCCGCTCGTCGCGTCGAGCGAGCTTTCGCGCCCGATCGCCGGGGCTTTCGGACCGCGCGATGCGTCCTCCCGAGGTGAGCCCGACTCGACCGCCCGCGGATCGACGTCCGGCGAGTCAGGTCCGCTGTCGCGAGGTGTCGACATCAGCCGCAGGCAGCCGCAGCGCAACGGCAGCGAGCCATGCCGACGGATGCGCAACCGGCGGTGAGTGCGAACGCGGTGGCCATGATAGTTAGCCGAGCATTGCCGGCGCTGTGAAGAACTGACGCAGAGAATCCCCACAGGCCCGTAAGAACCTCTGGTCGACCAGACCATACGAATCGTGCTCCCACCGCCGTTGGCACACGAAAGCCGGTCGACGCGCGAACCCGGGCGCCCTCCGCCCAGACACCGCCGCCACACGTTCGCTGCTGCTCCGTCGCCGACTGGGCGGTGAGCGACCGGCTGCTGCTTTTGCCCTCGCGGATGCCGGAGGAGAAGTGCGAGTCAGGCGAGCAGCGCCCGATCAGGATGCCGGTGCTTCGTGATAGCAGCACTGACGCCGTCGGCTCGAGCGCGGCTGGAACTGATCAGGAGCAGTGGCGCGCTCTGGCTTGTGCCGACCCGCCCGCAGCGCCTTGGGCGAGCGCGAGAGGGTCGCTGATAGGCTGCGGTGGCAACCGAGGGGTGGACCGTGGTGGAA
Source organism: uncultured Solirubrobacterales bacterium (assembly GCA_963810015.1). Taxonomy (GTDB): domain Bacteria; phylum Actinomycetota; class Thermoleophilia; order Solirubrobacterales; family Solirubrobacteraceae; genus Palsa-465. Next base: position 153,176 of record CAWEMC010000009.1, on the reverse strand, counting down.
ATCGGAAATTGGGTGCAGTGGCCGGTGAGCCTCCGGTAAAACCGCCTTCGGCCGCGGCGGCTGTCGAGGACCCGAACGCTGTCTACGCGCTGGGCAGCAGCAGCGGCGAGAGCGCCCGCTTGCAGCGTCAGGCTGAGGAGCTCGCGCCCGATAGCGCGGTTCTGCTCGACAGTGTGGGTCTGCGGTCGGGCGACAGCGCGATCGATCTTGGCTGCGGACCGCGCGGGGTCATCGATCTGCTCGCCGAGCGAGTCGCGCCGGGTGGGCGGGTTGTCGGGCTTGACGCCGACCCGGCGCACGTTGCGATGGCGTCTGAATTTGTCGCGAGCCGGGGGTTGAGCGACGTGGAGGTCGTGTGCGGCGACGCCCGAGACACCGGCCTTGAGTCTGGCTCGTTCGATCTCGTCCATGGCCGGACGCTGCTGATCACCGTGCCGCAGCCGGCGGAGGTGCTTGCGGAGATGGTCCGGCTGGCGCGGCCGGGAGGGTGGGTGGCCGGCCTTGAGCCTGACACCGAGGTCGCGATCTGCTACCCGCCGCATCCCGCGTTCGATCGGCTGTGCGAGATCTTCACCATCGCGTTCTCCCGCAACGGCGCCGACCCGCGCTTCGGCCGCCGGATGGCTGAGCTCTATCGCCAGGCGGGGCTCCAGGACGTAACAGTGGAGGTCCGGGCAGGGGTGTATCCGGCTGGGCACTCGCGCCGGACGATCCGGGCCGACCTCGTGCGCAGCATGCACCCGCAGATCATCGAGATGGGACTGGCCGACCAGCAGGAACTCGACGAGCTCGACGCCGCGGCGCGCGAGCATTTCGAGAACCCCGACGTGCTCGTGATGCCCGGCCTGTACTTCCTCGCCCGGGGTCGTAAGCCGCCGTCCGTCTGACCGGCAAACCTCGTCAATCGCCAAGCAGAAGTGCACTCTGCCCGGTGGACGCCGATGGATCTCCACAACCCTCAGGACGTCGATGAGCGGACTGTGACGAGACTCAATCAATATCGTCCGGAGCGGGTAAGCGCTCGCCCACAGAGCGAGTGTCTTGACTTCAGCTACCGTCGGTAGTTCAATACCGTCGGTATGAGTTCTCGCCTGACCAGGGTCCAGCAGAGCCGTCGGAACCGCGGGCTCGTCCTGGCCGCCGCGCGGCGCATGTTCCTCGCTCGCGGTTACCACGGAGCGTCGTTGGAGCAGATCGCGGATGAGGCCGGGTTCTCGAAAGGAGTGGTGTACTCGCAGTTCGAGAGCAAGGCGGACCTGTTCCTTGTCCTGCTGGAGCAGCGGATCGACGAGCGCAAGGGGGATAACGCGCGGTTCGTCGAGGGGCTGGTGATGCGCGATGGCTTGACTCTCGATGAGGGGCTCCGGGCGCTGGCCGAGCACGTCACGGAGCGTGATCGGGCGGACGCCGAGTGGGGGCTGCTGGTGATCGAGTTCCGCGTTCACGCGGCCCGGGATCCCGACCTGAATCGTCGCTACGGGGAGGTGCACGAACGGACCGTGGCCGGCGTCGCCGGCGTCGTGGCCAGGATCTACGATGGCGCCGGCGAGGCGCTGCCGCTGCCGGCACCCGAGCTGGCGCGGATGCTGCTGACGGTGGGTGCGGGGGCAAGGCTCGAACAGGCCACGAACTCGGAGGTGCTCCCGAACGCGCTGGTCGCACAGCTTTTGGCGCGCGTCTCGAGCTCGGTCAGGACTGCGTTCCCGGCGGGGGGCGCGAAGCGAAGGAGGGTGGCATGACCACGGTCACTGACACTAGTGTCGAGGCGCTGCGGGCACGCGTCGGCGCGACCCTGGCAGGCCGTCTGGGCGCGCACATCGGGCGTCTGGACTGGGACGCCGGGCGACTCAAGCGGTTCCAGCGCGATGAGCTGCGCAGCCTCCTCGTCCACGCCGTCGAGCGCTCCCCGTTTCACGCCCAGCGTCTGCTCGGGATCGATCCTGGGCGGTTCGAGCTCGAGCAGCTGCCCGAGCTGCCGGTGATGAGCAAGGAGCAGATGATGTCGAGCTTCGACGAGCTGCTCTGCGACCGGCGGCTGACCAAGGCGCGGGTGGAAGGGCATCTCGCCGCGCTGGGGATGGAGCCCAGTCTGCTCGATGACGAGTACGTGTGTCTCGCCTCGGGCGGAAGCTCCGGGTTGCGGGGCGTGTTCGTCCAGACGCTCGAGCAGTACCTCGAGTTCGTGGCGTGCGTCATCCGGCGCGGGATGGCCGGAGCGTTCGCTGCCGGCGGGCCGCCGCCAGGCGGCCTCGCGATCGGGATCGTTGCGGCCGCGGCGCCGGTTCACTCCAGCGGGTTCGGTGCCGCGGTCGCCGCCGGGTACCCCGTCCGGTTGATCCCCGCGCCCGCGACGCTCCCGGTGGCGGAAGTCGTGCGGCGCTTGAACGAGGCGCAGCCGCCGGCGCTGCTCGCGCACACCTCCAAGTTGGTCACCCTCGCGGCTGAGCGGCGCGCCGGTCGCCTGCGTATCGCGCCGATGGCGATCACGGCGATTGGCGAGACGGTCACCGCAGAAGATCGCGGCACGATCGAGGCCTCGTTCGGGATCCCGCTCATCACCCAGTTCACCTCTACCGAAGGACTGGTCGGGCAGAGCGACCCTGGTGGCGAGGTGGTCAGCTTCGCCGGCGACGCGTGCATCATCGAGTTCGTTGACGCGAACAACCAGCCGGTCTCCGCCGGCGTCCCGTCGGCCAAGGCGCTCGTCACCAACCTCCACAACCGCACCCAGCCGCTGATCCGCTATGAGCTGACAGACCGCTTCATCCGCCACCCTTCCGACCCTCGCACTGGCTTGGTGCGCGCTACCGTCGAGGGGCGCGCCGACGACGTGTTCCACTACGGAGAGGTCGCTGTCGACCCGCTCGTGATCCGAACCGTGATGGTCAGAACCCCGGCCGCGCTCGAGTACCAGGTACGCCAGACCGCGGACGGGATCGACATAGCGATCATCGCCGAGGGCGAACTGAACCTGACGGCACTGAGGGTGGCGCTGGCGCAGTCCCTGAACGCCGCCGGGCTCCTGGACCCGCAGGTCCGCGTCCGCGAAGTCACCGACATCACACGCCACCCCGAAACGGGCAAGGCCCGACGATTCATCCCGCTCTGAGAACACGTTGGGAGCTCATCCAGCATGAGTACATCGTCAACAGTGATCAGCGAGCGCATCCAGCGCTACATCCTGGATGGCAGCGTGGAGGACCTCCGTCGGCTCTTGAGAATCGCGCAGATCAGCGGGGACGCCGCCCGCACCGCATTTCGCAGAGTCGGCGCCCAGGACGGTTGGGTTGCGATCGACTGCGGCTGTGGGCCGATCGGCGCGCTCGCGATGCTTGCAGAGATCGTCGGACCGAACGGTCACGTGGTCGGCGTCGACTTCAGCGAGCCAAGCCTGAGGATGGCGCGTTCGGTCATCGCACTCGGCCTTGACAACGCCGAGGTACTTGCGGGCGACGTGAACGCCCGCGCCGTCGAGGGACTGGCCGGAGGCCGGTTTGATCTCGCTTTCACACGCTGCTTTCTGATTCACCAACCAGACCCCGCCCATACCCTCGGCCGGATCGCAGAGCTGCTGCGCCCCCGGCGGGAAGGTCGTGGTCCAAGAGCCGCTCCGCAGCCCGCCTCCGCGGTCGTCTCCCCACTGCGAGGCGCTGACGGCATACTGGGAGCTGATCCACGAAGTGATGGAGTCAGCGGGCACGCCGCACCTCATCACCGACGGCCTACCGGCGGCCGCTTGTGCAGCCGGCCTCGAGGTCATCAACCAGAGCGGCTCTTTGACATCGTGGCTCCGCAGGTCGGCTTCGACCTCCACGCCAGTACCCTGGCCGCCGCCAAGGATCGCGCCATCCAATCGGGTAGGACCACCGAGGACCGCGTCGATGAGTTCGTGAACGACCTTCGAGCCGCCGCACACGACCCACACGACTGGGTCTCCACGCCGTTCTACCTGGATCTCGCTCTCCAAAAGCCGGTCGACGCCAGCGGTTGACTGAACCCGCGCGGGCGGCCACACGTTCGGCAAACGTCTCGCGGATGTCGCGCGCCGCGGAGCGCCGGCGCGTACCGGATCGCCGATTGCTGGTTGCATCCGCCATTGCCCGAGCCCGAACCGAAGCTGATGCTCCTCGTCATCGCAGTCGTGCTCTTGACCTCAGCGACGTGGAGGTCTGCCCCGTCCCGCCACGCAAGGTCGAACGGTGGATCACCGGCGGCGGGCGAGAGGGGCACCAGTCCGGCAGATGCCACCTCGGCGGCGAGTTGGTTCTGTAGACGCGGATGGCTTCTCGTGCCTCGCTCGACCACGTCCGGATCGGTAGCGAAAGGCTCTCGTTCGGCGACAGCCGCCGATTCGTCAGCGGAGACATATGCCAGCCCAACCTCTGCGGACCGCGGCCGACCAGCGACGTTTTCTAAGCCACGGGCTCGCTCATGCGGGCTTGGCTCGCTAGCCGCGTCGCTGCCTAAGCTCGACGCAACCTTCACCGATACTCCGTTGTACATCCCCTCCCCGAAGACGTGCCGCCCAGCGATCGCCGCAACGACTGCGTCCGCGAACTTTCCATGATCGAGCCAGAACCGCGGATCGACCGACACCTCAAACGACTCCCATCCACCACCATAAGCGCGGTCAAGGACTTCGCCGGGAATCTCTTGCAGCACCGCAGTGGCGAGCGTGCCTGAACTGACCGATGCCCGGAACCGACGGTAGGTCACGCTGTCGGATGTGCACTCGACGACGCGGAACCGCGCGCCGGTATTGGGATCCTCCATTGGCTCGGTCCGCGCTTGCAGGAACGCGACGACGTCGTAAACCCGCGTCCGAACCGCCTTCGCCTCAGACCGCAGGTGAGTACGATCGTTCGCGAATTCATCCCAGATCGCGCGCTCCGGCGCGGCGGGGGCCAAGCCGTCGGGCGTTGGGTCCTCCGGGTCGAGGCCGGCGAACTCCAACAGCTTGCGCTCAAGCAACCTGCGTCCTCCGGCCGTGGGCTCAGGCTGCCGCCGAAACGACCGCAGCGCGTTGTCTAGCGCCTGCCGCATCTCAAGTGCTGGGCGCTTTCCGTGGCGAACGTACAGGTCGAGAACGAGCACGAGCTCGTCACGCGGCCACACTTCCTCCGGAGAATCAGCCATCCACGCGGAAACGCTACCTACGCTAGTTGTACGTCCGATGATCCCCGAGAATCGCGACGCTGCCGCTTGGCGTGCTCGCGACCCTGAAAAAGAGTGTCGGGCTTGAGCGTCGCTGAATTGCCTCGACGTGGGAGCTGCCACTACCGCGATCGCTTTGACCGCCCCGGGGGCCGCTGACCTGCGATCGCATCGGCGACCAAGAACGGGTGAGATCCGGCGGCGCCTGCGTCCCTTGCTCGGCCGCAGCCAGCGTCGCGGCAGAGTCGCTTCCGCGTTCACGCGAGCTCATCATTTTGGCGCGGCGATCATGACTGTCGCCTCGCGTGGCGCGTCTCGGATGGTCGTTTGCTGGAGGCCTGGGTCTAGGAGCTGAGCGAGCGCACCCGCTTGGATGGCGACCGCTGCTTCGGCCGGGGGAGCGATGCCGTTGCTCAGCGCCCGCTCGCACGCGATCGGGCTTCCGACTCGCGTAGGCTTCTGACTTGCCGGGCGGATCCAGCGGTTTCAAGTACTGCTGGGCGCGTTAGCTGTAGCGCGGAGGAGGAGTGTGCCGCACTCCGGTTGTGGTGCTGCCTTGTCACGAGCCAGGAACTCGTTGCCGCGACGGGAATGGTGGGTGTAAGAAAAGCCCGCGATCGAGCGCGTGCGGTAATAGAGTCAGTTCATGCTGCGTGGTCGGGTGGCGACGACGCTGGGCGCGGGTGTACTTGGGGCGATGACGATCGTCCTGCTCGCCGGCGCGCTCGCGCCGGCTACGGTTCGCGCCGCTAGCTGGCAGCTCGAGGCCGCTCCGACGCCGCCGGGGTTGCTCACTGACGTGTCGTGCATCGGCCTGCGCTTCTGTATGGCCGTGGGCGACAGCACTACCACCAGCGCCGGCATCCCGCCCTCGCCAGGCACACCCCAGGCGCCGCTGGCGGAGCGCTGGAACGGCGCTGCGTGGTCGGTCGTCCCGACGCCGGCCGGGCCAACGACCGGGCTGCGCGTCGTCTCGTGCGCGTCGCCGACGTTCTGCCTTGCGGGCGGCTACCTCGCCGGTCCCGGATCGGTCATCGAGCGCTGGAACGGCGCCCGTTGGTCGATCGTGACCGCTTTGAACCGCTCGGGTGTCGTATCGATCGGGCTCTCGTGTCCGCGCCGGCGCTTCTGTGTGGTCGCGCTAACCCGACAGCGGCCCCGCCACCCCCCGGTCGTCGCGCTCAAACGCTGGACCGGCATCCGCTGGCGGTCGATGGCGCCGCCGCGCCCCGCGCCCGACCTCATCTACAGCGTCGCGTGCGTGTCAGCGAAAGCGTGCGAGGCGACCGGCGGGTCGACGGGTTCGACCTGCGACAGCACCTGCCCGAAGACCCCACCGGCCGCATACCGCTGGAGCGGCAAACGCTGGGTAGCTCAGCGCAACCCCGACAGCAACGACCTGGGGCTCACCGACGTCTCCTGCGCGTCGGCGAAGGCGTGCACCGCGGTCGGCTACGAGTACGTCGGCTCCGGAGGTCCAACTTCGCTCGTCCAGCATCGCCGCGGCAGGGGCTGGGCTGACCAGGCGTTCTCATCGGCAGTCCCCGGGTTCGGTGTCGACGGCGTCTCCTGCCCGACCGCGGCGTTCTGCATGGCCACGGGCGCGCAAGCCAACGAGCTTGGTGGCCCGCCGCAGTTCGAGCCCGCAGCAGAGGTCTGGCGCGGCGGGCCGTGGTCGCCGAGCAACACACCCGAGCCGGTCAACCCGCCCGCGCTCGGCGGCGTTGGCGATCCGACGACGGGCGCGCTCGGTGGCGTGGCATGTACGTCCCCAGCCTCGTGCGTCGGAGTCGGCTGGTACGGCGGACCGAACGGCGACGAAGTGCCGCTGATCGAGCGGTACCGCTGAGGCGGCCGAGCTCGTCCGAACCATCACAAACATTCGGGAACTCACCGCTACACGACGCATACCCAGCGTGTTGGTCGGCCGGTTTGCAGGGTGCGAACGTCGCAGCCCCGCTCAAACTCAACAGCACGGCTTCCGCTCATCCTCGCGATCGCCTCGGTCATCACGCCGCATCACGGCTCACGATTGAGTTGGCGACGACTCGATCGTCCGGCTCGAGTCTGGGTGCGCCGCAGCAGCCGGTTCTCGCCCGTGGACGGGGGCTGCCGGATTTCGATCATTCCGGCAGCGGGCGGTGCGCATGTACCCTTGCGACGGGCCGATCGTGGGTTCGCTGTGGGGTCCTGAGGGCGGCTGAGTGGAGGACGGGTTGTTGCGGGTTCTCGGCCGCTATAGAGTCGCGCTAAGGGCCCGTTGGTCAGGGGCGACCTGGGGTCGACGCGACGGGGCCCCGTAGAGGGCCGGAAGGGAGCAGACATGCTCACGGGTAAGGACGAAGCGCGGCGAGGTTGGCGCGCTTATCTCTCACGCGCGATAGCCGCTTTTGCGGCGACGGTCGCGGCGCTGCTGGTCGCCTCCTCGACGCTGTTCGCCGCGACCGCACCGCCCAAGCAGGTCAACTATCTGTGGTCGATCCCGAGCGCGTCGGGCTCGTTGACCGGGCGCAACGACCACCATCTCACCCTGCGGCTGGTCGGAGTGCGGCACTACCTGACGCGTTTCACCGACCGCCCTGTCCGGCAGGCGTTCGTGGTCGCTAATGCGGACTTCGTCAGGCGGTTTAAGGGCTACTTCGCAGACGCCAATCCCAACGCGGTGCTGTCCTTCAGCCAACCCGGAAAACGGATCCCGAAGGACATCGTGCTCCAGATCGGGCATCCGCGATGGAACCCCAAGACCTCGACCTTGACGTTCTCCGCGGTGCGGATTCCACACATGGAAGACAACCTGCCCGACACCACCGTTCACATCAAGCCCCCCTTGATCGCCAATCCGCGGCACTTCGGCCGAGCCAGCCTGTTCATCGACAGCGCCGGCCAGGCGGTCGGCTCCCACCTGTACTGGTCCAGCGATATCGGCGGCACGATCGTCGAGGCCAACCTCGACGGCACCAACCCGATGACGATCGTCACCGGCCAGAACTACCCGGTCGGAGTGGCGGTCGGCGGGAACCACCTCTACTGGGCCGACGAGGGTACGGCTCCCAACTTCTCCGACGGCACGATCGTTGAGGCCAACCTCGACGGCACCAACCCGACCACGATCGCCACCGGCTTGAACAGCCCGTTCATGGTGGCGGTCGACTCAAGCCACCTGTACTGGACCAGCTTCTTCGGCGGCACGATCATCGAGGCCAACCTCGACGGCACCAACCCGATGACGATCGCCACGGGGCTGAGCAACCCGGAGGGAGTGGCGGTCGACTCAAGCCACCTCTACTGGGCGAACCTCGGCAGCACGATCGTCGAGGCCAACCTCGACGGCACCAACCCGATGACGATCGCCACCGGCCAGAGCAACCCGGGCGGGCTGGCGGTCGACTCAAGCCACCTGTACTGGGCCAACGGGGGTACGCCTACCATCGCCGGCACGATCATCGAAGGCCGGGGCATCGGCGGCGGCAACCCGACGCCGATCGCCACCGGCCAGACCGGCCCGCTCGGGGTGGCGGTCGACTCAAGCCACGTGTACTGGGCCAACCAGAGCGGCCTCGGCACGATCATCGAGGCCAACCTCGACGGCACCAACCCGATGACGATCGCCACCAATCAAAACGGCCCGACTGGAGTGGCGGTCGGCCCGTAACAAAACAAGCCGGCCGGTGAGCAGGTGGGCGGGCGCTCGCAGCGCACGAGCCGCCCGCCCACCGCCCAAGGACAGCCAACCTCGCCACCCCTCACAGGCGGCTGCTGCTTTGGGCTAGAAGCAACGGCGAATCGCTCCGGGTCGCGGGGCTCGGCCCGAGACTGTCGTTTCTCGAGTGCAGTCAGATCTGATGGACTGCGGGCATGGCCGAGGCCGACACACCCGAACGGTTTCACTGGCTCCGCCACGCCTACATCGGCCGCGACTCGACTACTTCCCCGGAGGTTCTCGGAACGGAGCGGGTGGCTGTGTTCCGCGAATCCGACCTCGACGGAACCTTCAGCTACGGCGTCGAGCATCTCGACACAGACTTCAACGAGATCCGTCCTGACGAGTTTTTTCCGACTGAGGAGGAGGCGCAGACTCACGCCGAAGCGGAATACGGACTGCGCGCCGGGGACTGGCGAGAGGGAAGCGCGCGTGACGCGACCGGCTGATCGTGCCGCTTCTGGTTTGGGCTAGGAGCGACTGGCGGTCGGCTTCTCGTCCTCGATCCAAGCAGAAGGCAGTGATTTTCGCTGCAGAGGTATTGAGTCATGCGGGAGCGGCACTTCTCGCGACCGTGCGATCTCGGCTTGACCCGCGTACTCATGCGAGTCATCCTTGGGTCATGAACGCTGCCTCCAGCATCGCGTTCGGGATGCTCAACGAAGCCCATGCGAGACGCCGACGTAGGCGGTCAGTGGGCTTGGTCGTCGCACTCGCGGTCGTTACGGCGGTGGTCGTCTACAGCACTACGGGAGGGCCTCGGCAACCTACGCGCGGTCCGGCCCCGGCTACGCCGAGCACGACGTTATTGCGCGGTGCGACGCTCCGTCTCCCCACGGGCCCCACTACTAAGACATTCACGATCGCGGCACCCGCCGGACTGGCGTACGACGTCAGGATCACGGCACCTGCACGATCGGCGGTTGGGCTGGCGATGCGCATCGCTCCCGGGACCGGCTGGACGCTCGGAACAGGCGACAACGCGGCGTGCCGCGCATCGTCTGGGCGGACAGCGTGTCTTTGGCATTTCGCCGCGGGCGGCAATGCGGGCGGAGCGTGGACGGCCGTCGTCCGGAAGGACACCGAGCCGGGCGCGAGCGTCGGGATCAGCATCATGTTCCTCAAGCCGCACACATCGCACGGACCGCCCAGCTAGCTCGCGCAGTGAGCGTTCCGACGACTCTCTAGAGTCGCGCAACTTCGGGTCAGGGTGGCGTAGTTGACGAGAAGCATGAGCGCTGCTGCGCCACGCGACAACGGCAGTCTCGGCGCGATTCAGCAGCGTGTTGGATCGGGCTAGATCGAGCTCTGTCGGAGATTCGATCAAACCGACACGCCTGGCACGTTCAGGTCAGGCGTCTGAAGGAGGCCGCCCCCCGGCTGTGATGGCGCCGAGTCGGAGTGAGTGCTCTTGGGCGAGCTCGACATCTGAAAGCTCCGGGGTCAACCCCCACCGAAGCTCCCCGGACGTGCGGGTCTGGCGCAGCTCGCGCATATTCCCTTCGAGCACGTCGATCGTCGCCAAGCAGAGCGCTCGCGTTCCTCCCATGCCGAGACCCAACTCGAACGCTTCTTCGGACCAGGCGTAGTACCCGCCGAGTTCCCCGATGCGCGCCAACTCGGCGTCCGTTATGGTCAGCACGCGCTTGGCGAGATCCTCTTCCCCGTGCTCGGGCAGGATGTTGGCCAGATGCTCACGGGTAGTAGACAGCTGCGGAGACATCAGCTAACCGTATCTTGCACGTCGAGCTTCGCTTCCGCTATGGGCTAGCAACAGCGACCTCATCGCGGCCGTGACACAGCTGGATCCGCCCGGCGATGCAGCAGCCGGCGCGAGTCGGACACCGGACGTCCCGCGACCTGTCGGGCTCAGCGTCGCTCGGCGGGCGAGCAGCAGTCAGGCGTCAGGGCTGCTGGTCGATCTACGCGACAGCGAGGCCGCCCGCACAAATAGCATCACGCCATGCGTGAGCTGCGCCCCAATGTGTGGCATTGGCAGTCGCCGCATCCCAACTGGAACGAGGAGCAGTGGTGGCCCGAACTGGTTTCTTCGTACGGGATCGCGCTCGGCGACGACTTCCTGTTGTTCGACCCGCTCTCCGTTCCAGACCAGCTACGCGAGCGGGCGACCGCTGTCGTCCTGACCGCGCCCTGTCACGAGCGCGACGCCCGTCGGCTTGGCCTCCCGGTGCACACGCCGCCGGCAGACACGTGGCTGGATTGGGTCGAGAAGTTTGACGTCGACCCCGACCGCGTGCGCGGCATGGAGAGTGATGATCTCGCCTGGCTGCGTGCAGGCGAAGGCGAAGGACACTTTCACGATCCCGGAGCGTGGCCGTTCGGTATTGACGCTTTCGCCGGTCGGGAGAAGAACGATCTCATTCTTTGGCTGCCGTCGATCAGCGCGATCGTCACCGGCGACTCGCTCTCCGACTTTGGCGAAGGACTGGACGTCCAACTCGGCGGTCGCCAGCACGTGACGCGCGACGATGTCGTCCGACGGCTGCGTTGGTTGCTCGACCTGCCGGTCGAGCTCGTGCTCCCGGCGCATGGCGAGCCCGCGGAGCGCTCGGCACTGGAGCGCTTGCTTTCCTGAGCGGCGCCCGGGGTCCGGCTGTCGCAACGGGCTACAAGCAGCGGCGGAGCGACGGGCGCACCCGAGCCCTTGATCGCGGCTGCAGCGTTTCGATCGGAGCGGCTGTCTGCGCAACTCATTTCAACTCATGCCGGACTGCCGCATTTTCGTGGTTGCGGAAGCGACGTGTGTTGGCTGCCTCGGGCTGGCGGGCGCGTGCCTATGAGCGAGAGCGAGCGCCGGTTCCCGGCGTCGTGGGCGCTGCAGATGTTCACCGTGCGTAGGCAAACGCTCGGCATCCGTGAGTCGGCCGGGGCTGTTGGTCCTGACCCTTCGCGACCACCTGGTGGCGGTCGAGCAACACCGTCCCAACCACGCGTTTGCACAGGCGAGCCGCGCGATCGGGCCCCGATGAAAGCGAAACGCAGGCAGATCCGAGTTCCGGGCCACGGGGGTCTGAGCTGCGGCTCGGGGTTGCGTCACGCGCCTTGTCGAAAGCCGGTGCGCGGGGACGCCGGCAACAGCTGCCCGAGTCTCCTCAGGAATCGCCGCGTCGTTGTCGTTGCCGGCTCGCGTGCGCTCGGAATGGCGCTCGCTCCTGCTCGCGGCTAAGACTGCGAGGGCATTCGTTATGCGGCGCGCTTGTTCGCTGCGGTCTGGGCGAAGTCGGCGATAAGGCCGGCGAGCCGGTCGGGTTGGTCGATCATCGAGAACGTTCTCGCGTTCTCGACCACTTCGAGCCGACTATTGGGTAGGGCCTCGGCCAGCCGCTGGCCATCCTCGCGCGGGAAGAAGACGTCATCGGCGGACCACGCGACCAGCGCCGGCTTGGCGAACCGCGGGAGCCGCGCCGCGACTCGGACCGTCGTCTCGCGATTCAGCGAGGCCGTGAAGCGCCGCAGGTCGTTCCTGACCCGGCGGTTGGTGAGCGCGGGCTCGACCCACTCCGCGACGAGGTCATCGATGTCGGCGTGAGCCAGAGCTCCAAACCCGCGCTTGCGTCCGAACCGGGTGCGCATCGGCTGAAGCGCGGCGTGGAATGCCGGCGGGAACTTCGCGGCGGCGATGATTGGCTTCAGGATCGGCGGTGGGAAGTGCTCGAAGGCGTCGCAGCTGGTCAGCACCAGCGCGCCCAGACGCTCGGGCGCGCTGGTGGCGACGAGCTGGGCGATTGCGCCACCGGTGTCGTTGCCGACTAGCACGACGTCCTCGAGCGCGAGCGCGTGGAGCAGCTCTCCGACGATCGCCGCGATGCGCTCCATCGTGAGCTCGGCACCCTCGCGCATCGGCTCGGTGTGCGCCCCCAGCGGCCACGTTGGCGCCAGACAAGAAAAGCCGCGCGCCGCCAGTTGCTCGCTCAGCGGCCGCCACAGCGATGATCCCATCGAGTAGCCGTGGATGAACACGACCGGACGGCCATCGGGTGGTCCGGCGTTCTCATAGTGGATAGTTCCTGCGTTGAGCGTGACGGTGGGCATCAGATCCTCCGAGTCGTTGTGAGTTGCATGCGTGGGTTATGGCTGCGATGAGCCTTGTTCCGGGCACGCTGTATGGGTACCGCGCGGCGGCGCGAGGATTTGCGTCACCGCGGGCCCGTCCGCTCGACGCGGAGGGGCGGATGTGGCGCCGGGCGACTGTGACGGCAGGCGGCTCGAGCCGTCGAGAACCTCCCGGTTGCGCTGGCGGAGCACGGGGCGGGGCCGGATGCCCTTGAAAAGACGACGGTGTTCGTGGTTGCCCGCGAGCGCGCCGACCTCGCGCGCGTTTGGAACGTCGTCTCCCAACGTCTCGCTCGAGCGCCGAGCACGCTTCTCGGCGTCTCGCTCCTCGGCCACCCGACAAGATCGTGGAGATCGAGGCGAACGCGACGATCGAGCCCCCAGCTAGCACTACGCACGCCGTCGCATCGCATCAGGCCGCCGTTCATGCGGCCGCTTCCTCTGTCGGCTCGAGCTCTGCGGTGGCTTCGGGGTCGAGTTCCGCGGGCTTGGGCAGCGTGCGCGCGGCCGAGCCTTCGATGTTGATGTGCGGCAGCCGGGCGTCGAGCCAGCGCGGCAGTCGCCATGTGACGGGGCCGAGCAGTTCGAGCATGGCGGGGAGCAGCACGCAGCGCACGACGACGGCGTCGAGGAATACAGCGACTGCGAGCCCGAAGCCGAACTCCTTGAGCGTCCGCTGGTTACCGAGCGTGAATGATAGGAACACGCAGATCATGATCGCCGCGGCGGCCGTGATCACGCGTCCGGTGTACGCGATCCCATCGGCGACGGCGGCGGACGCGTCGCGCCGGCGGATCCACTGCTCGCGTATCCGGGAGATCAGGAACACCTCGTAGTCCATCGAGAGTCCGAATACGACCGCGAACATGATCACGGGGACCCACGGTTCGATCGGGGCTTTCTGCACCCCGAGCACCCCTGCGAACCATCCATCCTGGAAGACGAGGACGGTGACGCCGAGTGCCCCGCCGATCGTGAGCAGGTTCATCACCGCAGCCTGGACCGGGATCACCAGCGAGCGGAAGATGACGAACAGCAGCAGTGCCGAGAGCACGACTACGAGCCCGATGAACAGCGGCAGCTTGCTCGACAGCACGTTTGAGAAGTCGATCGAGCCGGCGGTGAACCCGCCGACGAGCACCGGCACGCCGGTCCGGTGTTCGAATGCCGGTAGCACGTCGTGGCGCAGGTGGTTGACGAGGTTCGTGGTGGCCTGCGCCTGCGGGGCAGAGTCGGGGAACGCCTGGATGACCGCGACCTTGCCCGAAGGCCCGATCCGAGGCTCCGTGACGGCGCCGACGTCGGGAGTCGCACTGACGGCCGCGCGGAGCTCAGGCAGCGCAGTCGTATGGCCGGGCGCCGGCAGCTCCGCGACGAGTAGCAGCGGGCCGTTGAATCCCGCTCCGAAGCCGTTGGCGAGGAGGTCGAAGGCGTGGCGTGTGCTCGTGTTGGCCGGGTCGTTGCCGGCGTCGCTGCTGTCGAGCCGCATCGCGAACACCGGAGTCACGACCGCGATCATCACCGCCAGCGAGACGATCGCCAGCGTCCACGGCCGTGCCTGTACGACGCGGCTCCACCGGCGCCACGCCGTCGGGCGCGGGGCGGCGACTGCCGAACCGGCGCCGTTGCCGCCGGCAACGGCCGCTTCGCGACGGCGGAGCAGGCCGCTTCGTGCGGCATGCGGGCGCACCAGTCGGGGGCCCCAGCGCGAGAGGAGCGCCGGCAGCACCGTGAGCGAGGCCGCGAGCACCATCAGCACGGTGATCACGGCTGCGATCGCGAGGCCGTACATGAACGCCACCCCGGTGGCGAACATCCCGAGCAGGGCGATCACCACGGTCGCTCCCGCGAGCAGGACTGCCCGCCCGGAGGTGTCCATCGCCTCGATCACCGAGCGGTCGACGTCGCCGAACTTCGAATAGTTCTCCTTGAAGCGCGTGACGATGAACAGCGCGTAGTCGATCCCGACGCCGAGGCCGATCATCAGCGCCAGCTGGGGCCCGACGCTGGAGATGCTCACCACTCGGGTGGCGAGTCCGATCAGGGCCACGCCCGTGATCAGGCCAAAGCCGGCCGTGATCAGCGGCATCCCCGCTGCGGTGAGCGAGCCGAACGTGATCAGGAGGATGATCAGCGCGGCGATCACGCCGACCTCGGTGGCGGGCCCGACGCTGAAGCCCTCGGCCTGCTCGATCACCTGACCGCCCGCCGCGATCTGCAAACCGGGCACGTGCACCCGGTTGATCTGGTTGAGCACGGGCGCGCCGGCGCTGTTCGGCAGCAGGTTGGCGCGCTTGTCGTAGCTGATCGTCGCGAACGCGGTCTTGTGGTCAGACGAGACCTGGACGACTCCCTGCGGGGTGTAAGGGCTGATCACGCCCGCCACGTGCGGGAACTTGCTCACCCGCGCCAGCAGCGGCGTGATCGCGCCACGCACCACCGGCGAGGCGATCGTGCCCCGTGAGACGTGAAAGACGATCGTGTCAGCGTCGCCGCTCTGGATCTTGAACTCGCGGGTGAGCAGGTCACTGGCTCGCTGCGACTCCGTCCCCGGCAGGGTGAAGTTGGTGGCATATTGACGTCCGGCCGACCCCGCCACGATGGTGGTCACGACCGCGACCGCCACCCACGCCACCACTACCCGGCGACGGTGAGCGACGCACCAGCGCACGAGACCCAGCAGCGTTGCCCGCTTCGTCGGCGGCCCGTTCGACAACGTCGATCGCAACAGGTTGTTCGGGGTGCTTCCCCAGTTCGTCTTGGGGTTCATCGGCTGTTCCTCTTCATGTTGCCCGCGCTCGCCCGGTGTGGAGCCGAAGCCTCGAGGGGCGGAGCGGTGATGGGTTTGAGCGGCGTGGGGAAACGCGTCGCGCCGGGGTCGCGCTTGAGGGGACCGCCGGCGGGTGCAGTGGCTGCCCGGCGCAACCAGCGAGACCATCGGCCTATTGCAGATCGAGCCGGTCGGGCCGCCGAGACTCGGGCAGCGCGCTGCCGTAGCTCGTCGTTTCGTACAGCGGCAAGTTGATAGAGAAGGCGTGGATGCATGGCTGCCTCGCGATTCAGGGGTCCGTCGCGACGCTCAGGGGCTCATCACCCCGCCCGGCTTAGCGATGCGGCGTGTGCCGCCGGTGGCGGCGTACGCGTAGGGGTGGTTGAAGGCATGGCGCGCGTCGACGCCGTCGACTTCGAACTCGAGGGCCTCGTCGGAGTGCGAGTCCAGAACTGCGATCGTGACCCGGTTTGAAGGCTGGCTCCAGAACAGGGTGACGTCGATCCCGTCGGTGGTCCGGTGGGCGAGCTCCCGGCGTTCGGTGAGTGCTGTAGTCATCGCGGCTCCTCCTTTGCGTGTGCTTGGGTGATCTGAAGCACAGCCGCAGAGTCCCACCGGGCGGGGCGAGCGTCGGTAGAGCGACCTTGCGTCTTGGCGTTCGGGACGCCCACTCGCGGGGGTGCGGCTAGCCGCACCGCAGGCGAATCACACCTCGTAACGGATGCTCGCCGTCAGGAGCAGTTCCCGACCGGGAGGGCTTGGTAGCGCGAGGTTTCCGCCGATTGCTTCTGCGCGATCGGCGAGCCCTGCCAGCCCCGCCCTCCGGGTCGGCTCGACGACCATGACCACTCGCAACTGGGCCGCTGTGACAAAGGCGTTGCGAGCGCTCCAGGGGAGCTGATGGCGCATCATCTGACTCCCTGATTGACGAGGCTCAGCACGTGGCCAGCATCTCGCTTGGTGATGAATACCGGGCCGGTCGAGACGAGCTCGCCTTGGTCGGGGAGCACTCGGTAGAGCCGGCATTCGGTCAGCATCACGATTGGGAGGTAGGCCTGCAGGTACGGCTGTTGGTCGGCTGCGAACGCGATCTGATCCCGTTCGACCGCACGCAGAACTTGTGGGCCGATTCCGAACGTGGCATACATGAGCCTGCCGACTAGCCGGTCGCCTGCAGCGCCTGCAATGTGGGGGCCGCGATCGACGCCCCGCCGAGGGTCAAAAGCCCGTCACAGCGGTAGGCTTTCAGCGCAACGGCGATCGACCGTTCGGCACCGACGGGATCTCGCGGGTTGACCGTGAGGATCGATGTGTGTGCGCCGCTGGCGGCGAGCGCGGCCGCGAATCCCCGGCACCGCAGCCGCAATGACAGGTTCTGAGCCTCGTGGATAACGCACAGCGCGTCGCGGACGTGCGCCGCACCCATCCGCTCACCTGACGAGTTGATCGAAATCACTGGGCTTCAAGCGTGGGGCGAATGGACCCAGCAAGAGCAGCCCGATGAGATCATCTCCGTGGGCGGGGTGCTCGATGTCCCACCGTTCCCGGAGGTCCCCGAGTTCCTCCGCGGACGGTCGTTCGTCGTGATCGAGGCCGTGTACCTCGGCGACGAGGCTGACGGCGCCGACGCGCCGCTCCACGCTCTCGGGCCGGACATCGACACGTTTTCCACCATCCCGGTGGTCGCGCTCAGTCATCGGCACATGGATCCCGACCACCCCGGCGGCAACGGCGACGGCATGCTGCTCGGCGACCTGCCGGCGGAGGAAATCGACGCCTTCATCGACGCCGCGACCGGCGAATCGGGATCCGCCCTGCTCTCGGCGGAGACCCGTCAGCTTGGCGGCGCGATCGCCCGGCCCGCGCGGAAGCACGGCGCGCTCGGCGCCGTACATCACATTCGCCGTGGGCATGACGCCGACGCCCGACCTCCGCGCTGCGGTGGAATCACAGCTGGCGGGAGTGCCACGAGGCGCTGTCTCCCTGAGACGTCTCGTATCCCTACACATGAACTTCACCGAACGCCCGATCGACAGCCGGATGCTCTGTCCGCAGGCGTACACCTACCGTCGCCTCTCAGGCGATCAAGGCAAAGTACGCGGACGGGACATGATCCAGTCCAATCACCCGATTCCTCCCGCACGATGACTGATCCGCACGACTCTCGACGGGGTCGCGAGGGCGCGACGCGCCAGCGTCGCGGCCTCGCCACACCCTTACCGAGGTCGGTTGCCGTCCGGCACAATGGCAAGCGCAGATGGCCACCACAGTTCCGATCGTCGACGATCACGCCACCTTCCGGGCGAGCGCCAGATTGCTGCTCGAGGCGGAGGGCTTTGAGGTGATCGGCGAGGCGGCAGACGGCGGATCGGCACTCGAGCAGACCACATCACTTTCGCCGGACCTGGTGCTGCTCGATGTTCAGCTGCCCGGCATCGATGGGTTCGAGGTGGCCAGCCGCGTGACCCAGACCGCCGACGCGCCGGCGGTGATCCTGATTTCTAGCCGCGACGGTGGCGACTTCGGGCCCATTGTCAAGGCGAGTGGCGCCCGCGGCTTCGTCTCCAAGGCGGACCTGTCCGGCGAGAGCCTCCGCGCACTGCTCGATGGCTGATCACGCCCCTGAAACGCGGGCAATGCAGGGAGCCGCGTCCGGGTCAGAGAACAGCGCGTTGCGAGTGCTCGTGGCGGACGACTCGGTGCTGCTACGCGAGGGCTTGGTCCGCCTCCTGGAGGAGGGCGGCTGCGAGGTGGTGGCCCAGGCGGGGGATGCTCCCGACCTGCTGCGCAAGGCTCGCGCCCACAAGCCCGACATCGCGATCATCGACGTCCGGATGCCGCCAGACAACAATGACGACGGCTTGCGTGCGGCGCTCACGATCCGCGGCGAGCTGCCGCAGACCGGGCTTCTCGTGCTCTCGCAGTACATCGAGGAGCAGTATGCGATCGAGCTGATCGGCGGGGCGCACGAGGGCGTCGGCTACTTGCTCAAGGAGCGGATCACCGACATCGGAGCACTGCTCGACGCGGTGCACCGGGTCGCCGATCGCGGCTCGGTCATCGATCCCCTGGTGGTCAGCCAGCTGCTTCGGCGCAACCGTGCTGAGGATCCGCTGGAGGACCTCACCGAACGTGATCGCGAGGTCCTCGGGCTGATGGCGGAGGGTCGATCAAATCACGCGATCGCGAGCCGGCTCGTGATCACCGAGCGCGCGGTCGAGAAGCACGTGACGAGCATCTTCTCCAAGCTGGGACTTCCCCCCGCTGAGGACGACCACCGGCGCGTACTGGCCGTGCTCACGTTCCTGAAGGCCTGATCGCACAATGGCCACGCGGCGCTGGCACGCGGCGGTGGAGCGTCGGCGGCGATTGTCACGCTGGCGGTACTGGCAATGGGCGCCGGATGGCTGGCAACGCTCCAGTCGACGCCCAAGCCGTTGCCGCCGCGGCGTAAGCAGCATTCCCGTCGGATCTACCAGGAACCGGGCCGCTGAGGGGCGGCCTGGTCTCCTTTGTGTAGCGGTTACGGTTGCGTGGAGCGGGCGCGCCCGGGAGAATTCTCCCAAGTTGGACCGGGGCACGCCAATGGACACCCTGACCGAAGCTTCCCTCCGCGCGGCGTTTGATGCGCTGCCCGAAGCAGCGCTGATCGTCGACCGGGCGGGGTGCGTGCAGTACGCCAACGCCCTCGCGCACCGTCTGCTCGGCGACGAGTTCGTCATCGGCCAGGGCGCAGCCTGGTCTCAGCCAGAGCCGGAGCGCAGCGACACCGACGACGCCGTGCGCACGTCCTTCGTCGCTCGCGCCACGGGGGTATCGCTGCGTCGTACGTGCGCCCCGCTGCCGGATGTCGACGGTCTCTCGCTGATCGTCCTATACGCCGTTTCAACCGCGGAGACGGCGTATCCGGTGCGTGATCCGATGAAGTGGCTGGACGAGGTGGAGGCGACCGCACAGGTGGGCTCTTGGAGCTGGGACATCGAGGCGGACGTGGTCAGCTGGTCGGATGAGCTGTACCGCCTCCACGGCCTGGCGCCCCAGTCGATGCCCATGAGCTACGGCAGCTTCCTGGAGCTTGTGCACCCCGACGACCGGGCCGCGCACCAGGACGTCGTGCAGCGCTGCTACCTGCAGGGCGAGCCCTATGTCGAGAACCACCGGGTGGTGCTCCCCGATGGCAGGTTGCGCTGGCAACAGGGCCGGGGCCGGGTTGTCATGTCAGATGGACGGCCAGTCCGCATGTTCGGGACCGGTCAGGACGTCACCGACCGCGTGCTCGGCGAACAGGCGCTGCGACAGAGCCTCGAAGAGGCGCGGCGGCTTGCGGCGGAGAATGCCGGGCTCCGGGCCGAGCTCGAGGTGCAGCTGGAGGAGGTGCGCGCGTCCCGCGCGCGGATCGTCCAGGCCACGTATGACACCCGCCGGCGCATGGAGCGCGACCTGCATGATGGCGCGCAACAGCGGTTGACGATGGTCGAGATGACGCTCCGCGCGGCCATGAGGAGGCTGGGGAGGAGCGCGGATCCGGAGCTGTCGCGCACCCTCGCGCAGGCCGTCGCGGAGCTGAACGCCGGTGCTGCGGAGCTGCGCTCCCTGGCTCGCGGGCTGCATCCGGCGCTCCTCACGGAACGCGGCCTGATGCCCGCCCTGAGGGCCCTCGCGAGCCGATCGCAGGTGCCCGTCATGCTTCGTCATGCGACGATTGGCCGGCTGGATCCATCCGTTGAGTCGGCCGCGTACTTCGTCGTCTCCGAGGCGCTGACGAACGTGATGAAGCACGCGAACGCTTCTCGGGTGGATCTCACGGTGGAGCGGGATGGCATGAGCCTGATGCTGGAGGTCAGCGACGACGGCAGCGGGGGAGCCACGATTGACGCCGGCGGCGGTCTGCGGGGACTTTCGGACCGCGTCGCCGCGCTCGATGGCCAGCTGCGAGTGGAGAGTCCGAGTGGGCATGGAACGCTCGTGCGCGTCGCGTTGCCGTGCGGGCCATGACCGATTCCAGAGCACGTCCGGCGGAACCGAGCCCGCTGGGATCAGTGGGCGCTGGAGTACGAGCAGCCAGGCCATCACAACTGGGCCGGCGACGAGCCCGCGTGGAGGATCTGAGGTGTGCCCGAATCCCAGGTCCAGATGCTGCCTGACGATGTGGATGCGCTCGACGTGATCGAACTGGGCTGCGGCACCGCGTACGTCTCCGCGCGGCTTGTGCGCCGCGGAGCCCGTCCGGTCGGGATCGACAACTCCGAAGCTCAGCTCGCAACGGCGAAACTGTCCAGGCCGAATTCGGCCTCGAGTTCCCGCTGCTGCACGGCAGCGCCGAGGAGGTTCCGTTGCCCGACCAGAGCTTCGACCTCGCCATCTCCGAGTACGGCGCCAGCATCTGGCGCGACCCCTATCGGTGGATCCCGGAGGCAGCCAGACTCCTGCGCCCCGGAGGTAGGCTGATCTTCCTCGTCAACGGAGCACTGCTGATGCTCTGCGCACCCGACGAATGACAAGGATCGTCTACTGCAAGGACGGCAGGCGCCAAGAGCAGGCGGCAAGCCGAGTACGTGCGGGCTGCGATCGCGTCTTTGGGCAGGTTCCCGGCTCGCCGTTCGCGACGGGATCGGGCTATCGCCCCAGATCCGCGCGTCGGCCCGCGCGTCCGCGGGCTGTTCCCCTTGTCGCCCGCGGGGAACTGAGCGGCGGACTGCCGCTCTGGCGGGTCGCCGACTAGGAGCAGAACTACGGAGAGGCCAGAACCGGGCCGGTGAGGTGCCTCGTGCTTCGTGAATGCGGAAGCCACGATCGCCTCGGACGACGTCGAAGAGCGCCAGGGCTTGAGTCGCCCTCTCGGGTATGTCGCGTTGTTGGATTTGTCCGGTTGGGGAAGCGCTCGTCGCCAGGATCGGAGCCCACATCGTGGCTCCTCCGCACCAATCGCAGCGGCGCCGTCCCGTTCGCGGCGTCTCGGCCTTCGGCGGCGAGCGGAAGTGTCGCGCCGCGACTGGCAGCGGCGACCGTCGCGCGTGCTGGAATGGGCCGGTGAGCAACGACGTGAGAGACGAGGCGATGTCAGCGCGAGTGGAGGCGGTGTGGGCGGCCTCCGGGGCATTTGCTGTTGCTCTCTTCGCGTGTGGGCTGCTGTTCGGCGACCTACTCGCGACGACGAACTTTCCGGCGCTGAACGCGACGCCCTCCCATCTGCGCGAGTACTTCCTGCGCAACGGCTCCGAAGTACGAGCGCTGAGCTTCTTCCATCTACTTGCGGCTGCTTCGCTCGCCGCATTCGCGGCATACCTATACGCACGACTACGATCCGCTGGCATCCGCGTCGCCGCGCTCGCGCTCGCCGGCGGGATCATCGCCGCGGCGTTCCTGGCGATGTCCGCGCTCTGCTACCGGGTGCTCGCGGAGCATTCAGTGGCGACTGATCCCGCGCTGGCTCACGCGCTGGTTGTTCTCTCCTACCTCGCCGGCGGCCCGGCGATCGGGGTGCCGCTCGCTCTGACCGCCGGCGCGTTCGCGGCCGCGATCCGGCACGAGCGGAGGCTCCCTGGATGGATCTGTTGGCTGAGCATCGTCGCAGCCGTCCTCGGGGTCGCGAGCGCTACCACGATGCTCGGGCCGGCAAACAACGGCTCCCTTGCCTACGGCGTGCTGCTGCTAGCGGCGGTGCTCCTGTTCGCCTGGCTCGTCGCGAGCAGCTTGGTGCTGGTCGGGCGCGCACGCCGGCCCGGTGACCGCGCCACACACGTCACGAGCGGGAACTAACCAGAGGAGAGGCTTCTGCTCCGAGCGCACGGCAGTCGCGAGATCGCCCCGATCGACGTGCTCCTCCTGGTGCGAAGCGGCCAGCACGCCGGCGTGACCCGAATAGGCGTGAAGCAGCGGCCAAGATACCGACCGAGGCGGGTCCGCGGTCGGACTAATCCTTCGGCGACACCGCCATCCTCGCTTCTCCGTTGTCGCCGGCCGAGCAGCGCTGATCGAGCTTCCGCTTCGACGAGACGGGCGAGCTGAGCAGCAGTCAGGCGACCGGCCTCGGCCTGGATGATCGGACCCCGCCGTTCGTGAAGGCGGCTGTCTGGTTCCACGCCGTCTGGCGCTGCTGCCGTTCGCTATAGGTCTTCGAACGGCGCGGCGTAGCGAAACGTGCCGGCGATCGACGACGGGCAGCCCGTGAGCGTTCGCACCTGAAAGTGCGCGCCCCACTCGGGGTCAGGAGCAAGTACTCCCATCCGGGACGCCTCCACGAAGCCGAACCGACCGTAGAAGTGCGGATCGCCAAGCAGCGCGATCAACGGTTCGCCCGCCGCATCGGCGGCGCCGATGACGGCGTCCATCAGCGCCTGACCGATGCCGTGGCGCTGATAGTCCGGCAGCACGCTGATCGGGCCGAGCCCAAGCGCAGCGAGCTCGCCGACCCACCCGCGGGTGCAGACCACGTGGCCGACGATCCGCTGATCGCGGGTTGCCACCAGAGAGAGTGATTCGATCCATCCGACGTCGCGTCGCAGCGCTTGGACCAAGGCCGTCTCGGGCGGCGACTCATCGCTGCCGGGCCGGCCGAACGCAGCTGAGATCACCGCCTCGATCGCCGGGCGATCGCCGAGTGTCTCGCGTCGGATGACCACGAACCCGGTTCTAACAGCCAGACTTCTCCAACGTCGCCAGCGGGGAACTCCAGCCGCGGACTGCTGCTCGGGCGGGTCGCGGACTGGGATCGGAAGCCGGTGGCGCTCCGTCCTCGTCGATGGCGAGAGCGCGCTCTTTATTGGCGGTCGGTGGGTGCTGACGACGTCCGGGCCTACCTGGCGAGCGCCGCGCGCTGGGTAAGATTGGCGCGCGCGCGAGGGCGCAACCGGTCCGCGGGAAGGGAAGCTCCCACCTCGTCCCTGGCAGCATCAGTCACATCGAGCTGACGCTCTCTTTCCCCGCCCGAGGAAGCGGACGCCGGGTGCAAGCGAAGGAGGACGTCATGGAACTCGAGCACTACCGCAAGGACACCAAGCAGCTGCTGCGCGGGTTCCGTGCCGACGAGCCCGAAGCACTCGGACGCGCGTATGAGGCGCTCGGCGATCGCGCGCACGAGCGCTTCCAGTTGGGCGACGCGCAGCACGTCGTGGCAATCGAGCACGGCTACAGCTCGTGGCCGCAGCTCAAGCATGCGCTCGAGCATGCCGAGCCAGATCGCTCGGTCGAGCGGATAGGCCTGCAGCCGGTGTCGTTCTATGAGGAGCGGGCGCGCGAGCTGATTCAGGCCGCGGGCGAGCGACGTGGTGGCGCGATCCGGCGCGTTCGCGCGCATGTGCCGAGGCTGGGGGATTTTGCCGGCGCCGCCCTCGAGCTCAGGGACGCGGAGCTCGTGATCGCCCGCGAATACGGCTTCGGTACGTGGCGCGAGCTCGTGCGAACGGTCGAGCGGGTACTGGCCGAGCACGAGGGCCAGCGCGAAGGAACTCCGGAGGTCCAGGCCGCGCTCGAGGCGATCAGCGGCGGCGATGTCGTGCGGCTGGCCGAGCTGCTTGACGCTTTTCCGCACCTCACCGGCCGGTGTCATACCGGCGCGTGGTCGACGCTGCTCGAGGCCGTGGCGCAGCCGGACGTCGTCGGCGAGCGGCTCGGGACCGCGCTCGGCGTCGAGCCCGCCGCCGTCGAGCTTTTGATCTCTCGCAGCGACGATCTCGACGGTCCGCTCGGCCTCGCCGCGTGCTTCAACCGCTCAGAGCTCGTGGCCATGCTGCTGTCGGCCGGTGCCGATCCCGCGCCAGATCCGCGCCACGGCCTCACGCCGCTGGAGACCGCGCTCTACCACAGCTCCGTCGCCGCCGCCGAGCTCCTCGCCCAGCACGCGATCTCGCCGCTGGCGTTGTGGAGCGCCGCCGCAGTGGGCCGACTCGACCTCATGGAAACGATGCTCGATGTGGACGGCAACCTGCTAGCAGCCGCCACTGCCAACCGGCCGAACCTCTCCGACGTCGGGTGGCCGCCTGCCCCTCCGCCAGGCGACGACCGCCAGACGATCCTCGACGAGGCACTCGCCTACGCAGCGATCAACGGCCGCGACGCTGCGATCGACTGGCTCCTGGACCATGGAGCCGAGATCGCCGGGCGGCCATACCTGAACGTCACACCGCTTCACTTTGCCGTTCAGTTCGGCCGTTCCTCGACGGTCCAGCTGTTGCTGGCGCGCGGGGCGGATCCCGAAATCCGCGACGACATCCGCGGCGGCACGCCACTCGGCTGGGCCGCCTACCAGGGCCGCGATCAGATCGCCCGGCTCCTTGACCCCGCCCGCAGCGAGACGATCACGGACACCGGCCTCGCGTTCCGCCCCGGCGAGCCGGTACGCCTCCGGGTCACGCGGCGCGAGCGGCGGCTAACGGTCTCAGACGCCGGCGCCGCGCTCGCTCAGGCCGGGCGGCCGGCGGGATGGCGAGCCACCGCCGAACGGCTCGAGCGCGAACTCGACGTCAACATCACCACCGCCGGCGCCGTGTGGCTGCCCGTCGTCGCGGCCGGCCCCCCGCTCCACGCCGTCGAGCAACGGATCGCCCAGGCGTCGCTCGCCTTCTACCAAGAGCTGCTCGAGCTGGCCAGCGACTGAACGCTCCCCCCGGTCAGGCCGCCAATAAGAGCGCACTCTCGCCGCGGAACGAGCAGCACGAGCAACGTTGGCGCGTCGGCGAACACTTCCATCGCCGAGCGGACGCAGAGCAGCTGCTTCGGGTCGACACTGCGGACAACCTCTCCTTGCGCCACGACGCCAACCCTCGCCCGATTGAACGAGCAACCGCCTTCGCGCGCGGAGACCAACGATCTGGCCAGACTCCTGGTTTGTCGCCAAACCGGCAGCACCAGTGAGGACTGCTGGATCGGTCTAGGACCGGCAGCGAGGACCGAGCGGCGACGACCATCCTCAGCGCGTCACTGCTAGCTGGTACCCGCTGCGGCCGGCTAGCGGCTCCGGTTCCGACAGCGACAGCTCCGTGCCGGTCTGCCGCCCTCGTCCCGGAGTAGCGCCGTCGCCCCAAATCCGAGCGCGAGGATTCTCGCCGCCCGCGCCCGGCGTGGGTCCTGCTTTGTCGCCGCAGCAGTCACAGGTCCGCCGCTGCCGCTTCCGATCACGCCGGGCTCGAAGGAGAAGTCAGACCGCCAGCCCGGAGACCGCTGGCACGGCCGCTGTCCCGTGGATGCGGCAGTGTGCGTCTGTTCGGGCGCGCGCTCGTCTTGGCCGTCGCAGACCTCTCTTTCTCTCTCTGCGACGCTTCCTCTCGGCAGGGAGTACTCGTCCGCCGTTCGGCGGCGCTGGCGACCGCTTCTCCTAGTCGAGCAAGGTGCCGGTCAGTGAGTTGGGCGTTGGCGGCCATCGTGGCCGGCGGATCGCGAGACGGCTGTGCGGGCGCGGTATACCTCACCGCTGATGCTCCCTGCCCGGATCTGGTTCAACCGACCGCCGGTCCGCGGAATCAATCATCTCTAGTCGGACGTATCTGGTCACAACTGGCTGGCTCGCCCGGAATACGTGGTTGATGGCGATTCCGCGACGCTCTCTCGCTTCCGACGCGGAGCTGCTGGCCCGGGCCGGGGATGACGCGGAGGCGTTCGGGGCCTTCTACGACCGGTTCGAGGCGGCGCTGCTCGGATTCTTCGTGCGTGCTACCGGTCGGTCCGACCTCGCCGCCGATCTCACCGCGGAGACGTTCGCGCAGGCGCTGGCGTCGGTGCGGTCCTTCGACCGCGAGATCGGGAGCGCGCGAGCGTGGCTGTTCGGGATCGCGCGCCACGAGCTGTCCGATGCATGGGAGCGGGGGCGGGTGGAGGATCGGGCCCGGCGGCGCCTGGGAATCGAGCCGCTGGCGCTGACCGACGAGATGCTCGAACGGATCGAGGAGCTCGCTGGGGACGGCTCGGAGGCTGGAGCGCTCGCGCTGCTGTCTTCGCTTCCTGACGACCAGCGGATCGCGGTCCAGGGGCGGGTGCTCGAGGAGCGGGACTACGCGGACCTGGCCCGAACGCTGGAGTGCTCGCAGAGCGTCGTGCGCCAGCGGGTCAGCCGGGGGCTGAGGAGCCTGAGAGGACGACTGGAGCGGATGAGATGAGCTACCTGCCTGAGCTGAGAGCGTCGCTCGTGCGCGCGGCGGAGCTTCGCCGTGCCGCCGCGGCGCCGGGATCCCCCGAGCCCACGCCGCGGCGGCGCGGATGGTTCGGCGCTTTCGGAACCGCGGTGGCGGTCGGCGTCGCCGTGGCGGTCGTCGTGGTCGCGATCGTGCTCGTCGGTCACGTGCGCCACGGCGCTTCCTCGAGCGGCGCGGGTGCTCCAGGGGCGCATCTGAGCGTGCCGC
This sequence comes from uncultured Solirubrobacterales bacterium, assembly GCA_963810015.1. GTDB lineage: Bacteria > Actinomycetota > Thermoleophilia > Solirubrobacterales > Solirubrobacteraceae > Palsa-465. The sequence goes on along the minus strand of CAWEMC010000009.1, from coordinate 126,145 downwards.
CACCACCGCCGTCGCCGAACCCGACGTCGGGGCAATGGAAGCTGATCGTCGGCGCCCGGCGCGCGACGGAGGCGCGCGACCGGGCGTGCTCGCCGTTCGTGACGGTTCCGCGGTTCAGTCCGGAAGCGCCGGGGCCGGCGCTCACTTCCATCCTGGGCGTCCTCCGGCGTCCGTCCAGCGCCGCCGATTCGATTCCGCGGGAGTTTTTCCAGCATGCGCAGGGAGGCATCCACTTGGCCGCCATTCGCAGGGCGCGCTTTGTCGACGGCGTGGGGCTGTACGTCGTACCCACGGCCAACTTGTTCGGGTGGCGGCCGGTGCCGGCCCGGTGTCGATCGGAGGAGGCGGCCGCGCTCCAACGCGAGGCGAGGCCCTCCGGGGCGCGGCGGGTCGCGGCCGCGCTCGACGCCCAGCGGCGCTACCTGAACTGGCAGCAGTACGAGGCGCGAAACCCGCAGGGAATCTGCGTGGCGGAATTGGACCGCCGGGGTGCGGGCAGCATGGGGTGCGGCTGGGGCGTGGGCGAGATCGAGCAGGGACTTGCGGGACTCGGGGGCACCGACATTCCGGGGCCGGGGCTGTTCCACGGCATCGTCCCGGACGGGGTGGCGAGCGTGACGCTTGAGCTGACGCGAGGCCGGGCCGCAGTCGACGCGAGAGTGGTCAACAACATGTACCTCGCGAGGCTGCCCCAGGGCGTCGACATGCCGGCGCGGGTCCTCTGGCGATCCGTGGACGGGCGCGTCCTCAAGACGACTCGGATGCCCTGAGCTGGGCTCTCAGACCGGGAGAGTGCGCGCCAGGAACGCCTTGGTGAGCTCCCCCGCACGAGCCGCCGAGGCCGGTTGGTGAAACATCGGCGCCTCGTGGTTGTCGAACGCCTCGCCGACGTCGTCCTGGATGTGGCATTCCATGTAGGGCCGTGACGCGGGCGAACGTCTCGACGCACTCCGCCTACTCGCGCGGGACGTACTGATCCTCGCCGCTGAAGTGGAACAGCACCGGGCAGTGGAGTCTGCTCGCCGCGGTCGAGGAGGCTCGGGATCTTCGATCCGTAGTAGCACACGGGACGTCAGGGTCGGCGTCCATCGCCACCTCGAACGCAGCGTTCCGCCGAGGCAGAAGCCGAGCCCGCCGGCCTTTCTCGAGTTTGCGCGACGTGCACCTCAGGCGACGTCGCTTGGACCGCGTGAGGCGCACAACGAGTTCTTCGACAGCTAGACCGCTGCACTAAGGAGAAGACGCTCGACTGCCCCTGATCGCCGCCAGAGCCGTGAACGAGCGGCTTCTGCATCGGCTCCCGGCTGATCAGGAGGAGAAGTCTCGTGGCGACGCCGGCGAGCGCACGACACGACTCAGGTTTCGTGATTCGGGAAGCATCGTTGGCCGAAGTTGAGACTCCTCTGCATGGAATCCAGCGGCGCGGGTCACGCCGCAGGTTTTAGCCACACCCGCAGCGGCGCGACGGGTTCGAAGCCGCTCTCCGTCGCGGCCGCCAGAGCGTTTCCCTGTTCGTACCCAACGATTGGGACGCGGGCGATCGCATCGCCGACGGCAGCGGGCAAGTCGCGCCACGCTGACGCGGGTGTAGCCACGGTGGTGAAGACGTTCGAGATCCCGATCGTCGCGCCGGTCCGATTGATGATCGCTCCCGTCGTCACAGCCTGCTCGTCGCGCACGGCGAGAACATGCACCGTTCGGTCGCGTAGAAGCTCAGGACGAATGATCCCTTCCAGATCAGCCGCGACGGCCCATCGCTCGAGGTCGTCTTCGCTCGTGATCGGTTGCCAGCCAAGTCGCGGACGTGTCCGCGGCGAAGCCGGCCCTCGGAATAGCCACCGCGCGTCGAATAAGACGGTGAAGCCGTGCGGTGAGAGGTCCAGGTCGGCGAAGCTGTCCTTCACCGAGCACCCCGGACTGGTGTCGATTCGCCTCAGTACGGAGTCTGCTGCCAGCTGCGGCGCGAGCGTCACAGCGTCCGGGTATAGGGGTGGCGACCCCTCCGGCGCGATCCACAATTGCTCCGACCGCACGGTCGGCACACCGTGTGACCGGCAGACGATGTCGCACCAGCAAACGTTGTTCTGCACCGCGGCGACCAGGCGAGGATCCATCAACGCGATGCTCGCAGCCTCGAGCGCGCCGGCGCAAGCCGCTGTCGCTTGGGACGAATAGGAGCAGCGTCGTCCGCCCAGAGCCACAGCCCACCGGCAAAGTAGGGCCCACGTCCCGACCGCCGGCGTCCCACTCGTCGCCGAACTCGGGCATCTCTGTGACCAGCTAGGCGGTCCGAGGATCGGCGTTGCACGCCGGCGACTGAGTCGGGCGAGATTCGTAAAACAGACCGGGGGCGGCCCGTAGCGCCAGCGTAAGGCGATCGATCGAAACCACCAGCACATCGTGTTCGAAGCGCTGGACCAGCGATCGCGAACAACGCACAGGACCGCCGACACCACCTTCGGCGCCGGCGCACCAAACCATGCCGGCTGCTCGCGCACCCGGCCGACGTGACGATCGTCGTAGGTCCTCGTCGACGAGGTAGGCCAGAGGCGCGGTGGCGGTGGTTGCTCCGTTTCCTCTGGCCCCCTCCCGAACCCGGCGTGAACCTTTCAGCTCACCGGGCTCTCCAGCGACTGTTCCGTGATTGACGCAGCTGCCGTCCTGGGGTGGATGCTGGCGTAGCAGGGCTCGCAGACCACGAGGGTCTTGCGTCGACGCTTGGCCATGATCTGCGCCCATTCGGGCTGCGGCTGTCCGGGCTTGTCGAGGTCGGCGAGTTTGCGGATCTGGTGCACGCGCACCTTCTCCGGTTCTCCGCAGATCTCGCACTGTCCCGCCAGGAGCCGATGAATCAGCTCTTTGCGGCGGGCGGGCGCTCGGACAGGAGCGCGGTCCCGCAGGATCGCGGTCTTCTGCCGCCTGAGCGGAATGCCACCGAACGTGGCGACCAACGGCGTCTTGCCCTCGCCGCGGTCAACGACGGCTTGCATGCATGTGCGCGGCCCGTCCGGCGTCTGGATCGTGGCCGCGTACTTGCGGGCCATCTTCGTCACCGTCGAGTCGTGCTTGCCTGCCAGCGTCTTGAGCATTGAGGTCACCATCACCCAGCGCAGCCGACTGAGCCGGTAGACGTCGCCGGCCAGCAGGTAGTACTGGACGATGCCGCGGTACTCGGCGCCGTAGTGGCTGATGATCGTGTGGTCCTGCTCGTTCATCAGCTCGGGCCGTCGCTCGGGTTTGCCCCGTTGCATGTACCGCGCGCATTTGGTCGCGATCACCTCCCGGGGCACGCGCAACCGGATCCCGCCGTTGAGCGTCCTGCGGCCAGCGGTGAGCTTTCGGTCGTCGTGCTGGATGGTGATCTCGTAGCCGAGGAACCGCGCCGCGCTGGTGCGGGCGTGGGTGATCAGCGTCTTGGTCTCCGACAGCTCAAGCGCGAGTTCGTCGTGCAGGAACTGACCGAGGCGACGTTTGATCTCCTCAGCTTCGGATCTCGGTCCGGCGAACCCGAGCAGGATGTCATCGGCGTACCGGAGGTAACGCAGCCGCCGATACTCCGGATCGTACGGATCCAGACCCGGGAGCTGGCGTTGCTGCTTGCGCAGCGCTCGCACCGCGGCATGATCGCCACGCTTGCGAGCCCGACCGATCGCGGCCGTGATCCTGCCGTGCTCAGGATTGCGTTTCCTGCGCACACCTCGGGTGTATTCCGGCATCAGAACCGTCTCGACAAACGTGTCCAACCTATTCAGGTAGATGTTGGACAGGCACGGGGAAAGAACCCCGCCCTGCGGCGCGCCGCTGAGCGTGGCACCCCACACCCATTCCTCCAAGTACCCGGCAGCCAGCATCTGGCTGATCAGCCGAAGCAACCGGTGATCGTGGATCCTGTCGCCCAGCGTCGCGAGCATGACCTGATGGTCAAGCTCGTCGAAGCACCGGGAGATATCGCCCTCGATAAACCAGGTCGTTCCCGTCCAGGTGTTCGCCACCTCGCGCAACGCGGTGTGGCACCCCCGGCCGGGCCGGAAACCGTGAGAGCAGTCAGAGAACTGCGGCTCGTAGTACGCCTCCAACAGCAGACGCACGACTTCGCCGACCAGCTTGTCCGACCACGACGGCAATCCCAGCGGCCGCGTTTTCCCGTCCTTCTTGGGAATGTAGTGGCGCCTGACGGGCTTGAACCGGTAGCGCTCGTGACGCAACGCGTCGATGATGCGCTCGATCTTGCCCATGCTCATGCCGTCCGCGATTTCCGCGTCGGGTCCCGGGGTCATCGCTCCCTTGTTGGAGTAGATGCGCCCGTAGGCCAGCAGATACAACTGCGGGTTGAACAACTGTCGATACAGCTCATCGCACGGCAGACCGCGCCTGCCGCGTTCACGGAGGACCTCCAAGACCGTTTCGGCGTTCTGCATTACGCATACCTCGCGGCGCTTCGATGTCCCGTCACCTGTGCCCCTTCGCCCTGCGGACGGCTTTCCCGTCCTCCTTGGTGGGTCGCGACTCCCACGACTACTGCGAGCACTCCGTCACCCTGGGGCTCGCGCCCCGAGGACTGATCCCGCGTTCGTCCCTGTCGTACGTCCGAGCATGACGTAGGCGTCCCACTCATCTCCTTGATTGCCCTCACTGGGCAACGCCCCACACCCCGAAGGTTGCGACAGCCAACGAAAAAAACCGTCGCAGAGCATGGTGCCGGTCACAAGCGTCTTTCCGGCAGACGGATCGTTGCATCGTCTGGAGATTGGGATTCAGGCAATCCAGCTTTCGCCATATCACGCGGGTCCCGCGACACCCCAGCCCTGACGCCTCGGCTGACCATCGCTTCAATGGCATGCTGTTGTCCCGTTCACCTTTCGGATCCGGGTAAGCCATTGGACCCAAGAACCTCCCTTCGAGTTCCTCCCGGCTGAACCGGGAATACAACAGGGCGCCTCGCGGCGCACTTCGTCTCAATTGCAAACGCAACACCAGCCGGCGCGGTCGCCACCGAGTCGACGTCACCGATCCCCGCCAGGCCAACGAATGGTGCGGCCGCCAGCCCTCCGTCTCCAGCGGCTGGAGCGTACGCTGGACCTCTTCCTCCGAGCAGGCCCCGACGCGGCTGCGATGGGCGAGCGCCAGCCAGTAGCAAGCGTAGAGCCCGGGCCCGAACGCGGTGAGGAGCAGCAACCCGGCGAGCGGCGACGCCCCAGCGCACCCAACAAACAGCGCGAGCAGCAACGTGGCGACGCTCCCCGCCACCGCCCAGCCGGCGCGGGGAAGGCGCCGGTACTGCTGTCGACGCGCTTGATTCAACCGGCGTCCTCGCTCGCTGCCGGATCTGTGCGTCGCCCGGCTGGCGGTGCGCTCAGCCCGCGTTTCGCCTCGTCGACCGCCGCGGTGAGCCATCCAGGCTGCTTCCCCGGCGACAGCAAGGTCGCCTGGCGCGCCTCGCGCGCCGTCGAGCCTTGCCTCCAGTCGCGCTGGCCACCGCGACGAGCGAGCCATTCCCACTGCCATTGGCTCGCGGCGCGCCGTGAGCGCCATTGTTGGCGTACCACCTCCGCCTCGCCCCTCGGAGTGGTGACGGTTAACGGTTCCGAGCGGTTCGCGACGGATCTACCAGCCATCGGCTACGACCCCTTCGCCCAGCGCGTGGGCACTGCTTCTCCCAGCCATCGAGCTTCGGTCGACCACATGAAAGATGTGAATCACGCAGGCGATCTTGTCACCAGCCCAGGATGCGCTTTGGTGCCTTGACCGGTCTGGTTGTAGGCGACCGACCGATTCTGTTTAACGCCGCGAGTCGGTTCGCGGCGTTAAACCTAGCCGGACTCCCCGGAAATCAGCAGATTCTCGTGAGCAGCCAGGTGGTGCGATTTGTGGCAGATTTACAGGACTTTTGCTAGGTCTCGCCTGCGGTGCAGTATCGCTTCACACGCGAGAGGTCGCTGGTTCGAGCCCAGCCGTGCCCATCAGAAAAGCCCCGCTTACACCAAAGGGGAAACGTTCCAGGGAGGCTTGTGGACGGGGTGGAATCGGCCGTGGCAGCGCGTGCCTGGGTTCATGGGCTGGGCGTCAGGCTTCCTGCTCGTCCCGCTGCGCGGCTCGCTCAGTCGCTCTTGCGCCCGGTCGCCATAGGCTCACGAGTCCGGCGACAAGCGTGACCATGAAGACCTGACCGGTCAGCATCTCGAACACGGCCAGGATCTGGCCGATGGTCCCGGCGGGTACGAGGTTGCCGTAGCCGGTCGTGGTCAGGGTGGTGTAGCTGAAGAACAGGTAGTCGCGAGCCGGTGCGTTAGCGACGCCGCTGAATACATCCCCGCTAACCAAACGTCCAAGCGAGAGGAACAGGAACGCGAATAGCAGGCCGAGGAGCGTGAAGACGCTGATCGCCCCGAGGATCGTCCGGAAATCGACCTGAGCGGTAAGCACGACGCGGCGCAAGATGACAATCGCCGCAACCGCCAGCAGAAGCGAGTCGATGACGAACGCGACGCCCAATAGCGCATTTGAGGAGAGCACGCTCGCGAGCACGGCAACGAGGACCGCCGCTAGCGCGACCACGGCCGCAAGCCGCACCCGGCCCAGCCGCACGTCCGAGCTCGTAAGCGCGATGATCGCCGTGAGCCCAGCGACCGCAATCGCGGCCACCCGACCGCCCGCACCCTCGGGGGGCAGAGTCATCGCCACCACGAACGTCGTGAGAATCAGGAAGAGGACGAGACCGTAGGCATCGCCAATCCGCTCGACAAGCTCGAGCGGAGTTTCACCGCTCGGGCCGTGCGCGAACCAGCGCTGGCGCTCGCCTGATCCCTCGACGGGCACAACCGAAGATTCGCGCTCATTATGCGCGTACCTCCCCGAGTACGATTGGCCGACCTCCACCGCTGCTTCTCTGATCGATCTCCGGCAGCGCCGGTCCTAACCCTTCGCGACACCTCACGTGTGCGTTGGTCATGCCGCAGGCGGCCCGGTCGGCGATAGGCGTAGCGATGTGATCGCGGTGGACGCGCGTCGATGATCCAAGTCATTCCCGTGGTGGTCCGCGAGCCGGAGGTTGCCGCTCTGCTCGACGCCTTATTCGGAAATATCCGTCGAGGGCTACACCGCCGAGCAAACCTTCGGCTACACCACCGAACAACTGCAAAGCGCGAGCGTCTACTTGATGGGGGCCGCGTGGACGGCCGGTTAGCGGGTGTGGGCGGGCTCGAGCTCCAGCACGCCGGGGTCGGCGAACTCAAGCGGTTCTTCGCCAACGCGCTAGCCAGTTTCGCGTCGGAGAGAACACGAACGCGATCGTGCGGCGGTCAGACCGCGCCCGCCGAGGGAGTGCCGTTGGGAGCTGCCCGACCCGCGGCTGCTCGCCGGCGAGGCCGACAGGCCCGTCGGTCGTCGTGTGCCACGCCCGGCGGGCGCGCGACCGCTGGTCGCCCCTGGCCCCGCGCCCGTCTCCCCGGCGGACCCAGAGTCGCGTCCGGGCTCCGATCTTGCGCAGGTCCACCTAAGCCCAGAAGGGCGGTCACGATCAGACACTTTTCGTCGACGCGACGGCGGAAGCCCCGGCAGAACGGGTGGCGCGAACCCCGGCAAAAACTCCGGCACGCAGCGCGCGCGGGAAAGGAACCCCAAGAACCAAAGAACCAAACAACACCCCCAATCCCCTCAAGGGAGGCGTTCGGACAACTCGATCACGATCGAGGAGAGCTACGCAACCGCCAGTGGGCGAAAACGCTACCGGCGTGTCAGCGTCAACCTCGCCGAGGTCCTCCGCACGCTCGGTGTAAAGGGACCGTCTGACCACGCCGACTGGTCGCGGATTCGGAAGCTGCTGGCCGAAGCCGTCGGCGAGAGCACCCTCGCGATCTGGTTCGAGCCCGTCGAGCTGATCGCGATCGACCGCGACGGCTCGCTCGTCCTATACGCTCCGCCCGGCCTTCGCGGCTGGCTAAGGCCCGCTTTGGTCTCGTCGTTGCCCAGGCAGCCGAATGCGCCGGACGCGCAACGCGGATCCCCGACACGACCCAGAGCGCAGCGATGGACGCGCCATGAGCGGACGACTGCCCTTCGCGGATGAGAGCGATCGGTAGGTCCGCTCACCAGTTGATGATTCCGCGGGCGATCAGGAGAGCTCCCGCCAGTGCGCCGCCGATCACGGCAACCCGCCCGGCCCGTCGCGTCAGCCAGTCGCCGAAGCGTTGCACGGCGGCGGCGGTCCATTCGGGTTTTGCCGAGTATCCGAGCAGCGGGAGCTCTAACAGCAGGAGCATGATCAGGTTAAACGCGAGGACGGCGATGACGGTTGCCGCGGTCCCGATCTGCTGTTGTGCAGCAGATCCATCCCGGCGATGTAGGAAGCCCCCGGGAAGCTGAGCAGCGCCCCGACGACAAAGGTGTCTCGGGCGGAGCCCTTGCTCAGTTGGCGCCGCCAGCGTGGCGGTGGCTTGTCCTTGGCTCGCTCGCGTTTGCGCTCGCTCCAAGCCTGCCGCCTGGTGTCACGTCCGGTTGCGACCACAAAGACGATCACGAGGACGAGCGCCCCGAGCGCGATGTTCAGGACCGGGTTGACGCCGTGTTTTGCCGTGCTCGAAGTGCCCGAGCCGGGCAGCGCGAACACGAGCAGAAGGCCGCAAGTGATGCTCGTGACCAGCGCCCCGAGCAGGTGGCCCAGCAACAGCCGCTGTGGTTTCTCCAGCGTCAGCATGACCGTCACGGCGGTCAGCAGCGTGGGGTTCAGCGCCGCGGTCAGCGAGAAGACGAAGACTTGACCCACGCGCTGCTCTCCGGCCGGGGCAGCACGCCACGGCGACGGCGGGCGAAACCAAAGCCGAGGTTGGCCGCAGACGGGTCCAGCTGGTGGCGCCAGCGCCTCGCCACGCAGCAGGGCCGGCGGCAACACACGCCTGCAGCACGCGAACCTGCTCGGCGTCGGTTCGCATTTGCCACGAAAGTACTTTTCCATGGGCGACGTCCGTCGCCATCATCCAAAGCGGATGACCTCCAGACAGGGGTACCAACGGGTGTTCTGCGGGGGGATGGCCCGGTGTGCGGCGGGCGTCGTTTCGGCTGTGCCCTCCTCGAGCTACGGACGCTGAGCATCGCGGCCGCGGATGTGACACTGATGAGCGTCTCCGCGACCCCGCAGGTGTATTGGCCTGACGCACTTCGATGACGCCCGGTAGCAGCACGACCTACGCGAGCTGTTCACGTTGGCGACGATCGAATCGTGACTCGCCGCAGAGATGAGGGCGCCGATGTATGAGCGTGCAGGATCGTGCGCCGAGCCCACGCGTAGGGCGGCGTCGATGGCGAGGGGGCGGGAGGATCGGCGAGATGGTCTTCGAGATCGGCGAGCTTGACAACGCGAGCCAGAGCGCCCTCTGGGCCGGGTGCGTCAGCGATCCGCTGCACGTACGCGCGGTAGTCGTCGCCTTTGGAGCGTGTAAGAAACACGAGCGCGCTGAGCTCAACCGGGCTCAACCCCCGGCGCGCAGTTGGCCGATCGTGACGTCCGTGCGCTCCAGCACGTCGTGCAGCCAAGCAGTGACCCGCGCCTGCTTGGGGGCCGCGGCTGCGACTCGCCGGACGTGGTCTAGTAGCGGGCTGCCGGCCGCGGTCTGCTGGCCGCGGTGAGCGGTGTTGGCGATCGCCCGCGCTGTGCGCTCAGTCACAGATGGTCCCGGACGTCGTTAGCAGTGATACCGAACGGACCGGCGTCGGCGCCGTCGGTTTGGACGGCCATGGGAGCGCTAGCGCGACACGGTGCCGCGTCCTTAGTTGTGGTGTAGTCCCCACAGCTCCCGCAGCTTCCGTGGTCGGAGGTCCTGCTTGCGCGTGCAAGCGACGGCATTGCCGAGGGCGACGACCCCAGGGTGCAGCGATGGATCGTCAACGGAGATCAGGACCACGGCTACTTTGGGGTGCCGGCTGAGGATTTGTCGCGCGGCGGCGATCCCTCCGATCCCCGGCATCGTCACGTCCATCAGTACGAGCTGGGGCGCGAGCAGGTCGACCGCTCGGGTCGCTTCCTCCCCGGAGCACGCCTCGCCCACCAGCAGGAATCCGGGAGCAGAGGCGATCAGATCCCGAAGCACATCGCGAAAGACCTCCTGGTCGTCGACGGCCAAGATCGTGACGTCGCGGTCGCCGACCGGAATCGGCCGAACGGATTGCCCGTTGGCGTCCATATTGAAGCTTCGCCTGGCACCTCGTGGGTCGCGGACGATCGTCTGAGTCGAACGACGACCGATGTTCACAAGTCTTTCACGCAGGCTGCCACGCGGCAGGCGTGCACACAGGCGTCATCACCGAGTGCTGGCTTGTGTCAAGGGCGACCAACCGCGAGCCGCCGATCATCCTACGAGCGAGATGAACCCCGACGGGCTCACCGCCGTGATTAGGAGCCGGAGCCATTGTCAACAGGAGCCAAAGAGCGCGCCGGTTTCAGGAACCGAAAAGTGCGCCAGGCGCCGGTTGAGACAACCAGGCCACTCGAAGGGTGCCGGTGCTTCGTTTCCCGAGGGCCGGCCGCAATCAGGGCTGGAGCGGTGGGAAGTCGCGGGCGGCAGCGCAGCGATCGCGCGGTGTGCTGAATCGAGTACCTTGTATCCCGGGCAACGCCCATTTGGCGGTTAGGCGTGGTGGCGATGACATCAGTATCGGGACTGGAGTCAGGTCGACGCAGCGAGATGCGTGTGGTCGTCGTGCTCGCGGTCGGGGCCGCGGGGGCTGTCGCTACGGGGCTGACGGCGTGGGCGGTCGCGCGAAGCCCGATCCTCGTTGACCCCATGTCGCTTTCGATCTGGCGAAGCCTAGTCGTCGCGTTATATGTGGTGGTGGGGCTGTATACGTGGTGGCGTCGAGCTGACAGCAGGCTCGGCCCGCTGCTCGTGGGGAATGGATTCCTGTATGCCGCGACGTCGTTCAATGCGTCGGGAGCCTCGTGGGCGTACACGCTTGGGATGGTGTTGTGGGCCGTGTATGTCGTGTACACGGCTTATCTGTTGCTGTCGTATCCGCGGGGTCGTCTGGAGTCGTGGCTGGAGCGCGGGTTCATCCGTGCTTATGCGCTGAGCACGGCGGTGTTGACGGGGCTGACCTTGGTTCTATCGCCAACGTTTCCCAACGCGGGCGCGTTCAACGACTGCGGGACGCACTGCCCTGCCAATGCCCTGGTCGCCGGCCATACTGGGATCGGGACCGCACTGAACACGGCGGCGAGCTCCGTGTTCACGATCGCGCTGATCGGCCTCACGATGCTGCTATTCGACAAGGCGCGTGCGTCGGATCCCGTGTCGCGCCGCGCGGTGACCCCGGTGGCCGCCGCCTTTACCGCTACCGTCGCGTGGTTCGTGATCTCCTTGTATGTTCTCCCCGCTTATCCGGGGACGGCGTCGGCGGTGAGGATCGTCGATGGTGCGCTGGGAGTGTCGATTCCGATCGCGATTCTCCTCGGCCTGGTCTGGGGGGAAGTGTTCGCGGCGATGAGCCTCGGGCAGATCGCCGTGCGCGCAAACGGGAAGCCGCTGACTCCGGCGGCTGTGCAGCAGGTGATCGGTGACGCGCTTGGGGATTCGACGATCGCGCTTGCCTTGTGGTCTCCTGAGCGCGCCGGGTATGTCGACGTGGACGGTGCGACGCTGGAGCTTCCACGCGACCCGCGGGCGCGCGGCGTCACTTACGTCACGCACGGCAACGGGCCGGTCGCGGCGCTGATCCACGATCCCACGCTCGATACCGACTCTGACGTCGTCGAGGGGCTGGCGGCGACTTCGCTGATGCTGCTTGAGAACACACGCCTGGTCGAGGAGCTGCGCGCGTCGCGGTCGCGGATCGTCGAAACCGCCGAGCGCGAGCGACGACGCTTCGAGCGCGATCTCCACGACGGTGCGCAGCAGCGGCTGCTGGCGATCCACTTCCGGTTGGACATGGCGCGCGAGCTAGCCGGCGATGGAGACCTCGCGAAGCTGCTCGGCGCGACGCAAGCGGACGCGCTCGGGGCGCTGGAAGAGCTTCGCGCGCTCGCGCACGGCATCTATCCCGCGGTCCTGCAGGAGCTCGGACTCGCCGCCGCGCTGCGCTCGCTCGCGCGCAGCACCCCAGTCCCAATTGAGGTGACCGACGACGGCATCGGACGCTCGTCGGAGGCGATCGAAGCCGCGATTTACTTTGTCGCCTCTGAGGCGGTCCAAAACGCGGCCAAGCACGCCGGACCGGGCGCGAACGTGACCGTGACGCTCGCGCGCCACGAGGACGCGATCGAGTTCACAGTCAGCGACGACGGCGCCGGTACACCGCGCGAAAGAGACGGCGACGGGATCGGCATTACCGGCATGCGCGACCGAATCGAGGCGGTAGGCGGCGAGTTCGAGATCGTCTCCACGCCCGGACAGGGCACTGCAATACACGCAACGATCCCCGACGGCGAACGAGACCGACGCGCTGCCTGCGAAGTTCGATCAGATCGGCGCGCGTCTGGACGCGATCGAAGCGGGGCTCACCTACATCCGTCGGCGTGACCGCCACGATCCGAGCTGAACCTCGGCAGGGGGCGGTGAGGCCGCGGCGTTCATCCGCTTGGGGTGATGGCAACGTGACCGGGGGTTGGTTGGATTGTGGGATCTGGTGCAATGCCGGGGGGGCGTAGCTCGGAGCCACCGGAGTTCTGACGCGATGCACAGCCAACTTCTCGACATCTTCCTGCTGTCGCTGGTCTCGATGTTCAACCCGTCGCTGCTCGCTGCGGTGACGGTGATGCTACTGCTCCCGAGCCCGAAGCGGCTGATGGTGGGCTACTTGCTGGGGGCCTACACAACCAGCATCACGCTCGGCCTGTTGATCGTCTTCACGCTGCAGGGCAGCACGGAGAGCACTTCCAAGCACACGATCAGCCCGGTCGAGGACATCGTCGTCGGACTGCTCGCGGTCGCGATCGCGATCGTTCTACGAACGGGGCGAGACCAGCCGTTTCAGGAGCGCCGGCGGGAGAAGAAGGAGGCCAAGCTGAAGGCCAGGGCAGAGGCTGGCAAGCCGACCGAGTCGCTGCCGCTGCGGATGCTGGGCAAAGGCGATCCCAAGGTGACATTCGTTGTCGGGGCCGTTCTGAGCTTCCCCGGCGTCTCCTACCTCGATGCGCTGGATCACATCCACAAGCTCAATCCGGGAACGGTCCCCACGGTGCTGCTGGTGATCGGCTTCTGCCTGATGCAGCAGATCCTTCTCGAGGTACCCCTCCTCGGTTACGTATTCGCACCAGAGTCCACGCAAGACAGGATCAACCGGTTCAGAGCCTGGATGGGCCGTAAAGGTCGTCCCGCGGCCACGATCGGCGCCGGCGTGATCGGGGTGATACTGATCGTCCGGGGGCTTATCACGTTGTTGTAATCGATCCGTGGACCTAGGGTGAAGGCAACGGGTCGCGCAGGGGTTGCAGAAACATGACCGCTGACGCGCGACCGGCTCAGCTGATCGAGCATCGCCCGAAACGTGTAACCCCACAAGCGTCGTACGCGCGACGCTGGTGGGGTGGCGCGGGTGTGCGGGAGCGCGGGACAAGTTCCGCGGCGCAGCTGCCGTGCTCGGCCGCTCGGAACCGGTTGAGCGTGCGCGCGTGGCTACCGTCGAAGCGCTACGCGCCGGGATGTGCGGCGCGCCATTCTGCGACATGCAAACATCTCGTACCTCCTGGGTTGGGGCTGTTGCTAGCCGACGCTTCCGGCGGTGTCTCGGGCGTGCAGAGCCTGGGCCTCCTCGGCCGACACGAGCCCGACTTCGACCAGGTCGAGTGGGCTGATGAAGCCGTCACTGATCCGGAAACCGCCGGCGCGTGCAATCGCGTCACGTAGCGGGACCGCCCAGTGATGCTGGCGCAGAACGAGCGCTGCGGCAGAGTCGTTTGGGATCTCCTCGAGGACATCCCACGCTCGCTCATCGAAGACCTCTACCCCATCGGCTGCTTGCTCGGCGCCCACTGCGGCGCCTTGCTCAGCGCGTTCTTCGCCCTCGATCCCGAGGCCGACAAGCGCGCCGACCACGCTGCCGAGCTCGATCGCCTCCTCCTTGCTCAGGTTGCTGAGGTGTTGCACCTCGATCTCTCCGTCTGCATCCTTGTGAACGGCAAGCGCGTCTATCACAGCCCGGTCGGAGGCGGCGCTCCAAGTAGAGCCCTAGTGTTCGCCGCCACGCGGTAACCACAAGCGTGGACGCACCACTCTTTGACTTCGTACCGGCTCCGAAAGGCTCCCATTTGTCAGCCGGGCCCGGGGTCGCAGTGTTTGCGAGCCTGGACAAGCTGCGGCGAGGATTGGTCGGCGGCCCATGCGGCTCCAGATCGGGTGCACATCTTCCGTACCGGGTGAACCCATCGGGCGCCACCATACGCAGCTGGCAGGTCCTAAAACAGGACTCGGGCGCGCCTCTAGAAACGCACGATCACCACGTGGAATCCACAATCGGCGCGAGCAGGGTGGCCGACGCGTGCGCGGGACTTCGCCGCGCATTTCATGCCGATGGGGTGTTGTGTCAAGCTCGACAGGCGCCGACGATTCAGCGAGCTAACCGCGGGACAATTGTCAAGTGACGGGGAGCGTCCCGCGAGAAGAGAAAGGAATGCAGAAATGAAAGGTCTAGGCCGGGTTGTGTTCGTCGCGATTCTCTTGCTGATCGCCGGCACGCTCAACATCATCTACGGGATCGGGGCGGTGAGCAACGCTCATTTCTTCGACAACACGCAGTACGTGTTTTCCGGCCTTCACGCATGGGGGTGGATCACGATCATCGTTGGCGTCATCCAGCTCACGGCTGGGTTCTCGCTGTTCGGCGGTGGAGGCTACGGCCGGGTGATCGGAATCATCGGAGCCAGTATCGGCGCGCTCGAGTCGTTGCTGTCGATCGGCGGCACCCATCCATGGTGGTCTCTAGCCATCTTTGCGCTCTGCGTATACATCCTGCACGGACTCATCGTCTACGGCGAGGACACGGCGGCGCAAACCTAACCGCCCCTTGGCGCGTTCAACGTGCCCTCGTGATCGGCCCTGGCGATCGTGGAGGCGCGGCGTGGGGCAATGGCTCGCCGGCGGTCTTTTGCCGTGACATCGTGGCAAACGCCACGGCACAGCCGAGCGCCACGGCGTGCGAGCGACACTTGACGCGCAATGCTTCGAGCGTCCCCTAAGACGGGGTCGAGATGAGCGCGCCCGAAGGTCGAAAGCGGGCACGGTGGAAATGTTGCTGTCAACGAGCTTCGCCACGAGGAGGCACGCAGGCGCACGCGCGTGGGGCCAACATGCAGATCCCCTCCGTCTCGGCGCGATCGTCCGGGCCAAACCCGCGAGGAGCCGAAGCGTTGCGGTCCCGGCGGCAGCGGTTGCTTGCAGCATCGCGTGGGGGCACTGGACCGAGAGTGGTGCTTGCACCATGGTCCGGTCCTGAGGGTCGTGCGAGCATCGTCACGTGCAGCAACGACCGAGGGAAGGCGATGGCGATGACGACTACGATGAGGGCGAGCAGGAAGACCGGGACGGCGACCGCGAGACGGCGGCTCGGTGCGGCGGCGAGGGAGCGCAAGCCTGGCGCCGTGGTGCCGCATCTGTCGGTGGCTGAGCGTGTCGCGCGAGGTAAGGCGGCGCGGAGTGAGGTGCCGCGCGCAAGTCATGCGAAGTTCGAGCCGCCGCCGAGTCGGGCTGATCCGGTCGCGCTGCTCGAGCGTCAGGCGAAGAGTCGTGTGCCGGAGCTCGTGCCGATCCGCTATGGGCGGATGCTGGTCTCGCCGTTTACGTTCTATCGCGGGGCGGCGCTGATCATGGCCAACGATCTCGCGGGGACGCCGCGGTCCGGATTGACGGTGCAGTGTTGCGGGGATGCGCACCTGTCGAACTTCGGGGTGTTCGCCTCGCCGGAGCGCGCGTTGGTGTTCGACGTCAACGATTTTGATGAGACGCTTCCGGGGCCGTGGGAGTGGGATGTCAAGCGGTTGGCGGTGAGCATGCTGATCGCAGCGCGCGATAACGGCTTTCGCGCGAAGGAGCAGGAGCGGATCGTGCTCGACACGGTCGGCCGGTACCGCACCGCGATGGCCGAGTTCGCTGGAATGAAGAACCTCGAGGTGTGGTACTCGCACCTGGATATCGAGAGTGTGTTGCAGGAGTTCGGCTCGCAGTACAAGCCGAAGATCGTCAAGCGGGCCGACAAGCAGATCGCGAAGGCGCGGACGAAAGACAGCATGACGGCGTTCTCGAAGCTGTGCCAGGTCGTCGATGGGAAGACGCAGATCGTCGATCAGTCGCCGCTGATCGTGCCGATCGATCAGCTCGCGCAAGGCCGGGAGCGCGACGAGATAGTCGAGGGGCTTCAGCAGCTCCTGCGTGACTATCGTGGAACGCTCGAGTTCGACCGGCGGGTGCTGCTGGAGGAGTTCGAGCTGAGCGATCTCGCGCGCAAGGTGGTCGGAGTCGGGAGTGTCGGCACCCGCGCGTATATCGCGCTGATGCTCGGCCGTGACGGCCAGGACCCGCTGTTCTTGCAGATGAAGGAGGCCGAGGCGTCGGTGCTGGAGGAGTTCCTCGGCCCGAGCGAGTTCTCAAACCACGGCGAACGGGTGGTCGTCGGACAGCGGTTGATGCAGGCCGTCAGCGACATCTTCCTCGGCTGGCTGCACGTCGACACCGGGCTCGACGGCAAGCCTCGCGACTTCTACGCCCGGCAGCTGAAGGACTGGAAGGGCTCGGCGGAGATCGAGCAGATGGTCCCGAAGGCCATGGCCGCATACGGCACGCTGTGCGGCTGGACGCTCGCGCGCGCCCACGCCCGCAGCGGCGACCGATTGGCGATCGCCGCCTACCTCGGCAACGGCGACAGCTTTGACCGTGCCATCCTCGAGTTCTCCAAGGCGTATGCCGAGCAGAACGACCGCGACTATCAGGATCTCGCCGCGGCAGTCAAATCCGGCAGGATCACCGCCGAAACGGGCCTCTGACGGACGGCGATGTGCCGTTGATCGGCAGCGGGGTGCGAGGCCTGCTCTGACGTCCGCGTCGATCAGTAAGCCTTCGAGTCGCCGGTGACTATGTGTAACCAGTACAAGCATCACACGCCGGCTCTTGGGCACCCGGGTGTCGTCGCTCAGGCGAGACTTCGCGCCTCGGCGCGGGCCGTCGGGCCCATTATGGCACCAATAATCCACAGCACCGCGAGGACGATCCCGACCCAGAACAAGAGGTAGTGTCCCTTACGCAGCGTCGTCAAGGCGAGCGTCACGAACAGCATGATGTATATAAGGCCAGCAACAGCCATAAGAAGGTTGACATGCGACGGTCCCTCTCCTGGTTATAAATCAGGGCCGGCGCACGATCGTCCGGCTGAGGTCAAATCAAAGCTGACGTGCCGCCGCCTGGTCATCACCCAGTTGGCATGAACTTGCAGCAGCATGCATGCAATTCGGCTAGAGGGTGATACGAAGCGCTCTGATGTACGAAAGTGACATCGTCTGCGCCTGGGTTTGGCGCTTTATTGTCATCCGCGATCGTCGTCGAGCGCGAGATATTCTCAGCGGCGGTCTTCTGGGTTCATCCCGATTGGGTGATGTTGCCCGCTCGTACGGTTAGCACAATTGCGTGCGGGACCTTCCGTGCAACTCAACCTGACAACGCCGGCGCGATGGGCCGATGGCTGGGATCAGCCAGCTCGAACCCGTCCAGAAGCTGAGCCTACCTGCCGCTCGTCCAGCACCCCGGCGAAGATCCCGATCACCCTCCGGAATCGACGGGCGGTTCGCGTTGCTCGGCTCTCCGAGCCTCGGCGTCGACGGTCGTGGCGCTGAGAACCGCCGATTCCCACCGATGCGTTACCGAGTCGACGCCCACGAGCTACGGGTGAGCTTCCCAGCGGATGAGGTAGGGACGCTCACACGACTGACCGAGCATCGGCGCGGGTGACGTCGTGGCAGCCATCCTCCCGCTGGCCCTCGCTGCAGCTGTCTACCCGACGCTTCTGGCGGGCGTGATCGTGCTCCTGGCGCGCGACAAGCCGGCGCCACTGCTGGCTGGCTTTCTGGCCGGTGGCGTGCTGATCAGCCTCGCGGCGGGGTTGATCATCGTGTTCGCGCTCGGTGGGGCGGTCTCGACCAAGGACCAGAACTCGGCGAGCCCGACGATCGACCTGAGCCTCGGCATCCTCTCGTTCGTCCTCGCGGGCGTGCTGTGGTATCGCGAGCGCGGTCGCCGCGGAACCGGGCGCGGGGCAGCCACGGAGAAGAACGGCGAGTCGTGGACGCATCGGAAGCTTGGAAGCGGCTCGCCATGGGTCGCTTTCGGGGCCCGGCTCGTGCTCAACCTCCCTGGCATTTGGTACCTCGACGCCCTCAAGGACATCACTAAAGCTGATGACGGGACGACAACCACGATCCTGTGGATCCTCCTATTCATTGCGATCATGTTCACGCTCGCGGAGGTCCCGCTCGTCGGTTACGCCGTGAGCCCCGACGGGACGCGGGTTCGGGTGGAGCAGTTCCGGGGGTGGCTAAGCGACAACGGTCGGACAATCGCCACCTGGGCCGCCGTCGTGATCGGCGTCTATCTGACGGCCAGGGGAATCGGCGGCCTGACATGAGTGTCGTACCGCTCTCACCGTGCTGAAGCTCGCCATCGCCGTCGTGGCGATCGCCCTGCCTGACTGCATCAACCCGTCGCTGATCGGCGGCGAGCTGTTCGTAGCGACGGGATCGCACCCGCGGCGGCGGACGGCTGCGTTCACGCTCGCCGCGTGGACGGTCACGTTCGTCTTCGGCCTGGCCTTCGCGCTCGGCCTGGGTGATCTGATCGTCTCGTTCCTGCCCAAGCCGGGCGCGACTGTCAAGTACGCGCTGATCGCAGCGGCTGGACTGGTGCTCTTGGTCGGAGGGACGGCGGTCTGGATCCGCCGGAAGGCACTCACGAGCTCCGAACGAGCCCATGAGCAACGCACGCCGCACGGGTCCTCGGGACTGATGGGGGCCGGCATCGCTGGGCTGGAGCTGCTCACGGCGTTTCCGTATTTCGCGGCGATCGCGATGATCGTCGGCTCGGGTGTCTCCGACGCGGGCAAGTTGTCGCTGCTGATCCTCTACTGCGTCGTTTACACGTTGCCGCTGATCGCAATCGCGCTCGTGATCACGGTGATGGGGACCCGCGCCGAGGGCATCCTGCGGCCCGTGGGCGATTGGCTCTTCGCTCACTGGCCTGCGATCGTCGGACCGCTCACCGCCGCAATCGGGATCGCCGTTCTGGCATTTGGGATCGTGCAGCTGAGCTCGACGTAGCTGGTGGTGCGAGCGCGACCATCATATGCTGCGCCCGGACTCGAAGTAGACTCGCGCCGGCGGGCCGTCGATTGGGAAAGGATGTAGCCCGCACGGGCGTCAAAAATGCTGCACCTGCGTGTGTTTGGGGACTTCCGGGCGATGGCCGAAGTCGCTGAGCAGCTAGAGACGCTGACGGGAGTCCGACACGTCAGCCGCACCGACGCCGGGCACGACGGGACGGCTTTGGTCACGGCTGATATCAGTGCCGAGACGGCTGACGCTGCGCTCGAGGTGCTGGCACGGCTCAGCGTTCCTGCCGAGGACATCGCCCTCGTGCGACTCGACCGCATCGCTCCTTTGTCGACCCATACCGAGCCGCTTGCACTGGTGTGGGCCGATCTGCTCGGACAGGCGCGCGTCAACGCCCGCACGGCCGTCCGCTATCTCGTTTTTATGGCCGTGGCGGGTGTCATCGCCGCTTTTGGGGTGATCGACGACGACCAGATCTTGATCGTCGGGGCCATGTCCGTGAGCCCCGACCTGCTCCCGATCACCGCGGCCTGCACGGGCATAGTCCTTCGGCGTGGTCGACTCCTCAGGCGCGGTTTGGTCTCGCTGACGGTCGGGCTCGGCGTAGCGGGCGTCACGGCCTTCGCGGTCACCGGGATGCTGAATCTGTTCGGCGGGCTACCGAACGGGTTCAGCGCCCAGGCGCAGAACATCGTCTCCACGACCCACGTGAACTCCGAGACAATCCTCGTGGCGCTGGCCGCCGGCATCGCCGGGATGCTGGCTCTCGAGACGCGCGCCAGCGCCGCGGTCGGAGTCGCGATCTCGGTAACCACGATTCCGGCCTCGGCTTTCCTCGGGGTCGCGGCGGGCGTAGGCGAACTGTCCAAGTCGCTGTCGGCGCTTGGGGTGCTGGGCGCCAACGTCTCGATGATGCTGGTCAGCGGTTCCTTGACCCTCGCCGTCCAACGAGCCGTGGCGCGGAAAGACAGCACGACATCATCCCCGCCGCGGGCGAGGCGAGGCAATGTGCAGGCCGCGAGCACCTCCGAAAACACGCCGGGGTCGAGCGACCCGCCGCCGCCGGTGCCTTGAGTTAGTCATGACTGCTGGTCATTGCGTACGGACCCGAAAGCGGGGTCCCGTCAACCGTGAACGTGACCGGCAGTCTGGATGGGCCCAAGGAATGCTTTGCGCTCCAACGTGGATGGTTCTTTCGTTGCCAAAGCAGAGGCGCGGTCCGAGCAGGCCCAATGGGCGAAGCAATCGCCCGAGATCCGAGGTTTCCGCGCGGCGCTTGCACTCGCGAAGCCCAGCAACGATCATCTATGTGTGCAGGCGCCGGGACGAGTGCTTGACGTTGACGCGACGGAGCTGCTCGAGCGTGACGAGCAGCTCTCGGCCTTGGCCGCAGCGCTGAGCGATGTGGCCGAGCGTCGCTTCGGGCAGCTCGTGCTCGTGCATGGGGAGGCAGGGATCGGCAAGACGGCGCTCCTGCGCCGATTCTGTTCCCAGACGGCCGAGTCGTTGCGCGTGCTGTGGGCGACGTGTGATCCGCTTTTCACGCCGCGGCCGCTGGGGCCGCTGCTGGACATCGCCCGGGTGACCGACGGCGAGCTTAGGGAGCAGGTCGAGGCCGGCGGCCAGCCATACGACGTCGCGCAGGCGCTGATGGATGAGCTCGAGAGGCCGTCTCCATCGGTGGTGGTGGTCGAAGATTTGCATTGGGCGGATGAGGCAACGTTGGATGTGCTGCGTCTGTGCGCGCGGCGAGTCGACTCGGTGCCGGCGCTGCTGGTCGCCACGTATCGCGACGAGAGCTTGGGCCGATCCCACCCGCTGCGGGCCCTGCTCGGGGAGCTGCCCAGCGCGCTGAGCACGCGCCACCAGCTCGCACGCTTGTCTCGCTCTGCGGTGGCGACGCTGGCGGAGACCTCGACGCTCGACTCAGGTGAGCTGTACGAGCAGACGGGCGGAAACCCGTTCTACTTGACCGAGGTCCTGGCCGCCGGCAGCGGGGGGATTCCGCCAACGGTTCGCGACGCGGTGCTGGCTCGCGCTGCGGGGCTGAGCGGCGCGGCGCGCGACGTGCTCGAGGCCGTCGCGGTCGTCCCGCAACGGACGGAGGTGTGGCTGCTCGAGGCGCTGGTGCAGCGGGCGCTGGATGGTCTGGACGAATGCCTTGAGTCGGGGATGTTGCGCGGCGAGGCCGACGGTGTCGCGTTCCGGCATGAGCTGGCGCGGCTGGCGATCGAGGAATCGCTCACGCCGCACCGGGCCGTCGTCCTGCATCGTCGGGCGCTGGCGGCGCTCGCCGAGCCGCCATTGGGAACGCCGGACCTTGCCCGGGTCGCGCATCACGCGGAGGCCGCCGGGGACCCCGACGCTGTGCTCCGGTACGCGCCGGTCGCGGCCGAGCACGCCGCGGCGGTCGGTGCGCACCGCGAAGCTCTGCACCAGTACGGGCGCGCGCTGCGGTTCGCGGCAGGACTCTCGCCCGCGCGGCGCGCGGAGCTGCTGGAGCGGTTGGCCGACGAGGGCTTCGTGACGGATATGCGCGACGAGGCGCTCGCGGCACTGGACGAGGCGCTCGCCATCCACCGCGACGCCCGCAAGCTCGTCAGGGCAGGGGATGTCCTGCGGCTCCGCGCGCGGGTGAAAAGTGACATGGGACGGACGGCGGAAGCGCGGGTCGACCTGCGCGAGGCGACCGACATACTCGAGCAGCTCCCGCCGGGAATCGAGCTGGCCCGCACGTACGCGGAGCACTCCTGCCTCGCGCTTCAGGCCAGCCATGATGACCAGACGCTCGCGTGGGGCAGGAAGGCGATCGCGCTCTCAGAGCGGCTCGGCGGTGACACCGACACGCTCGCCCACGCGCTCAACACCACCGGCTTTGTCGAGCTGGCCCGCGGCGACATGGGAGGACAGGAAAAGCTAGAGCGAAGCCTCGAGCTCGCGCGCAGCGCCGGCGAGCTCCGATACGTCGCGATGGGATACATCAACCTCTCCGCCGCGCTGTTCCGACTCGGCCGATATCCGGATACCGCGCGGTGCGCCGAAGAGGGGATCGAGTATTGCGAGCAACAAGGCCTCGACGCGTGGAAGAAATGGTTGCTTGGGCACAAGGCCGAGGCCGAGCTTGCGCTTGGGCTGTGGGACCAGGCCGCCGGAGCCGCGACCGCGATCCTCGACGCGCCGACGAGCACGAAGTCGGCGGTCCACTGCGCCCTGCTCGTGCGGGCGCTGGTCCGAGCGCGACGCGGGGACCCCGACCACCGCACGCCGCTCGAGCGCGCCAAGGCGATCGGCGAGTCGGTCGGCGATCTGCAGTTTCTCGCGGCCGATGCAGCTGCAGGTGCCGAATGCGCCTGGCTCGAGGGCCGCCAGTCGGAAATCGGGCCGGCTACGCAGGCCGTGTTTGAGCTCGCGCTGCGCCAACGCGCTCCCGCCTTCATCGGCGAACTCGGGCTGTGGCGCTGGCGGGCCGGGCTGCTCGACGCACCGCCAGCGGACGCCGGGGAGCCGTACTCCTTCCAGATCGCCGGCGAGTGGGAGCGCGCTGCCAGCTACTGGCGCGAGAATGGGTGTCGCTACGAAGCAGCGCTCGCAGTCGCGGACTCGCACGACGGCAAGGCGCTGCGGCAGGCGCTGGACGAGCTCCAAGCGCTCGGCGCTCGACCCGCCGCGGCGATCATCGCCCGCCGACTGCGCGAGCTCGGCGAGCGCGGCCTGCCCAGGGGCCCTCGCCCCAAGACCCGCGAGAACCCTGCCGGCCTCACCGCGCGCGAGCTCGAAGTCCTCCAGCTGCTGACCGAGGGGCTGCGCAACGCGCAGATCGCCGAACGCTTGGTCCTGTCCGAAAAGACCGTTGACCACCACGTCTCAGGGATCCTGCGTAAGCTCGACGTTCGCTCCCGAGGCGAAGCAACTGCCGAGGCCGGGCGGCTCGGACTCCTCGGTCCATAGGAGGGCGCCCCTTGGTCGGGGCTGTGTAGGCGCCCCAAGCGGGACCTCGTTTCATCCCGTGACGGTCGTCTCAGCGCGGACCACCGCGCACCACCTTGCACGGCGAATGGGCTTGGCGATCCGCGGACGATTTGCGCACGCGATTAGCTACTCCACGCGCCCAGCTCTACCGCCCACGCGCTGTCGCAGTCCAGATAAGCAGCAGCGACCCGGAAGCGCCGCTGATCGTCCAACGCGCTATGGCGTGCTAGCCGAAATCGAGTTAGCACCGTCCCGTGCGCGACTGCTCCTCGCGCCGGAATGCGGGGCACGGTGCCGTCGTGCCCGCAACGGCGACGGAGCAGTGTGGCGATGCCAGCCACAGCGCTGGTTCTCGTCCTTGATGGCGCAAGGCGAGCGAACGCGACGACTCGTCTCTCGCCGGTGACGCGTCAGCCCGCGACTCGTTCGACCAGCTTGGGGGTGAGACGTCCACGGTGGCGGCCGCCAGCTTTAGCGCGTCATCGGTGGGCGGATAGTGCGGATTGGGCACCGCGATCACTGTCATGGCCGCCGCGGTGGCGGCTCGCAGCCCGTTGCTGGAGTCCTCTACTGCGGCTGACTTCGCAGGATCGACGCCCATCTTCTCGGCTGCGGCGAGATACACGTCGGGCGCCGGCTTGCCCCGGGCCACTCTTCTGAGGAGACGGTGGCAGCGAACGTGCCGAGCTCGCCCAGCTCCAGCAACAGCTCGATGATCTCGCGGTTTGAAAAGGAGGCAAGCCCCAGCGGCCAGCGCTGTCGCAACGCACGGACAACGTCAAGCGCTCCGGGGAGCAGCGGCAGCTGCTCTCGGTAGAGCTCCTGCATGCGCCGCACGACCTGGCGGTTGATCTCCTGCGCATCGAGTGGAAGGGCGAGCTCGTCGGGCAGATAGCGTGCCCATTCCGGCGAGCTCATGCCGAGCATCACGGTCGGCGCAGCCTCGTGCCAGCGGCCGCCGGAGCAACGCGTCAGCTGCTCCTTGGCGCGGTTCCAGAGCTGCTCGGAGTCCAGGAGGACGCCGTCGAGATCGAAGATCACCGCCTCCGGCATGGGATAAGCTTCGCATGGCGCACCCACCGTGCGCGCCCTCATCGACGCGACAGCGCCGAGCAGATAAGGCTCCGTCCGCGAGTTCTGATCTTGGTGTAAGCGGCGGCGGCCGATTGCTTCTCGCGCCGCGCGCAGCAACCGTGCCGGTCTCAGGCAAAACTCCTAATGCTGCTCAGGCGCGGGATTTCCGTTCTGTCTATCGCGACTAATACGCACATGGCTCGCTTGAAACGCCGCGATCCGACCGCGTCTAACCGGATCCGGTTCGAGCCGAGGCAGCGCGCTGCGATCATGCGAGCGGAGGAGCACCCTCGCGCCCAGGCAGACAGCCCGATCCTTGTTTGATTGCTCCGGTCTCGCCGCCGCGGCGCGGCTCTTTTGGTCGTCTCAAGCGACGGCGACCTTGGCTAAGAGGCCTGCCGCTTACCGAGGGAACCGGTCGCGGCGGAATTTACCGAGGCGTGGACGGCGCCCGCACGACTGGAGGTCCTGCTTCTGCGTTGACGACGGGTTGTCGTTCCTTAAGCTCGACGCGCGCTCACGAGCGCGTTGAGGCCGAGGGGTCTGCCGGGATCAGACTTGCGGGACCGTGCTCTGCGCGACCCATTTGTACAGATCGTCTGCGAACGCGTCCGGGTCGCGTGTCCGCACGTAGGTCGAGACGGCGTCGTAGAAGGCCTCCTGGAAGACGGGGCTCAGCCCTTCGCCGTGTGCGACGGATAGCAGCACGGGCAACGTCCAGAACGCCTTCGAGGATTCCCGCTGATATGCGGGCAAGGACGAGACGTCGACGTCGCGGACGACGGGGATTGACCCCTTATGCCTGCTGAACGCGAGTTGCGTGGCGGGATTGCTGATCCCACTCAGGAACGCGAGCGCGTTCTTGGCGTTCTTTGCCTTGGTTGCGGCGACGAAGACGTCGACGACCGCGAGGAAGCTGCCTCCGGTGCCGGGGAAGGGGACAGCCCCGAACCCGGTGCCCTCGTGTGCGCCGTCGGCGATGAGCTCGCCGAAGGCCGAGTCGTTCATGGACTCGAAAGCGCACCCGCCGGCCGCGAGCTTCTTGGTCGCCTGGTCCCAGGTCAGCTGGTTCGCCTCGGGGTCGGCGTAGCGCAGGATGGCGCCGAAGTTATTGAGGGCGGTCTGCACCTGCTTGCTGCGCCAGTCGAGGCCGTTCTGGACCATGTGCTGCCAGCCGCGAGTTCCGATCGAGCTCAGCAGCGTGTTCTCGAACAGCTCGACCGTGGTGAAGCGGTCCTTGGCGCCGAGGCATAGCGGCGTGGCGCCGGAGGCTTTGATCTTCCTGAGGTCGCTGATGAACGAGTCGACGTGTAGCCGCTCGAGGGGCGTGCGACGCCAGCCCGCTCGAGGAGCTTCGTGTTGAACCACAGGACGTTGCTGCGGTGAGCGCCGGTTGGGACGCCGTAAGGCTGGTGGTCGTGCATGAGCGCGGTGAGGATCGTGGGGTTCATCGTCGCGCTGAGACGCTCGCGCGCGAAGATTGACGCGACGCTGCGGATTACGCCGCGGCTGGCATAGCCCTGGACCGACTTCCCGGCGAACGTCTGCCAGACATCGGGCGGGTCGTTGCGCTGGAGTCGTTTCGCGAGCTCGACGATCGCGTTGGAGCCGGCGCCGCCCGCGACCGCGGCGTTGATCGCCGTGACGCCCGGGTTTGACTTGCGGAAGGCGGCGAACAAGTCGTTGAGGGCCGCCGACTCGGACTTCGAGGTCCACCACGACACGACCTCGAGTCGATTGCGTGCTCACCGTGGCGCTTGTCGGCGAGTTGCTGCCGCACGCGCTGACCACGGCGGCCACGGCGGCCGCGACGATCGTGACCCGCCAGCGTCCGCTCACCCCGTCCCCTCGGCGGGTTGCGGCGGGCTGGCGGCGGTCGGCGGAGCGACATCGCGGACTGGTTGGCCGCCCGCCTCGCTCGGCTCGGCCTTGAGGTCGTAGAGCGCGTAGAGACCGACCATTGCGAAGCAGAACGCCGGGACGATGAACGAGAACGCGGGGCTGGTCGCGTCCACGACCTTGCCCTGGAGCACCGGCATGATCGCGCCGCCCACGATCGCCATGACGAGGCCGGCCGCTCCGAACTTCGTCGCTGGTCCGAGGCCCTTCAGCGCGACGCCGTAGATCGTTGGGAACATCAGCGACAGGCAGAACGACAGCGAGACGACGGCGATCACGCCTGCCATGTTCGGATTCCCCATCGCAAACAGGCACAGCGCAACCGCGAGGAACGCGAGCACCGCGAGCACCTTGGTCGCCCGGACGAATCCGATCACCCAGGTCATGAGAAAGCGCGAGGCGAGGAAGATCAAGAGACTCACCTGCAGGTATGCGGCTCCCTTGGTGAGGCTGCCGCCGAGCGCCTGGCCCACATACTGGATCAGGTACGTCCACGTGCACACCTGCGCGCCGACGTTCATAAACTGAGCAACCACGCCGAGGCGGTAGCGCTTGTTGCGCCACAGGACGCCAAACAGCGCGCGAGTGCCGCCCTCGTACGAGCTCGCGTCTGGGAACTCCTCCACGATCGGCGGCGCCTTCCGGGTTGCGATGGCGATCCCGATCAGGATCAGCAGGATCGCGAGGCCGACGTACGGCGCCATCACCGCCCCCAGCTCGCCGGCGCGGATCGTGTGTAGCTGATCTCGGTCGTCAGCGACGAGATGTCGACCGGATCGGCGAGTTTGGGCAGGATCAGCGTCGCAGCGAGGAATACGCCGAGGTTCGTGCCGACGGGATTGAACGCCTGGGCGAGGTTCAAGCGACGCGTTGCCGTGCTCTCCGGACCAAGCGCGATGACATACGGGTTCGCTGACGTCTCGAGCATTGAGCAGCCCGCCGCCATCGCGAACAGGGCGACGAGGAACGCGTCGTAGGTCATGATCTTGCTCGCCGGAAAGAACAGAAACGCCCCGACCGCGGCAAGCGAAAGACCGCTCAGGATGCCCGTCTTATAGCCGAAGCGCTGATTGATGAAGGCCGCTGGGAGTGCCAGCAGGAAGTACGCGCCGAAATACGCCAGCTGCACAAGCGACGCTTGAAACGTGCTCATGTCGAAGATGCGCTTGAACCCAGCGACCATCGGCGTCGTCAAATCCTGCGCGATACCCCAAGCCGTAAAGCAGCAGATGAGCGCGATAAACACCACCACCATGCCTTTGCCGATCAGCGGCTGGCTTCGCGTCGCCTCCGGCTGTGCGACCACTACGGGCTTGGCGATGCTGCTCAACGGCGTCACGCTCCTCTCGCGCCGCGCTCACCTTCTCAACGCACTTCTACCCACCAAGGTGCGACATGTCAACCCGCGTTCGGCGATATCGGATGATGCCTTGAGGTCGGCCACCTTTGGCCGGCTCCACCTGATCGGCCGATCGATCCCGGCGCGCCATCGCGGCCAGGGGACGTCGTTGGGCAACTCGAATCCAGGCGTAGCCTCCGATCGGCGCCATAGCTCCGCTCGGAGAGGTGACGCGCGTTAACCCGGAAAACAGGAGTTTCACAACGGTGGGCAAGATTGTGACCCTGGGTGAGGTGGTGGCGGACGCCTACGAGGAGCAGACACCGTCCGAGTGGAGCTCCAGTTCAAAGCCCGCCCGGGCGGCGACGATGCGCAGGTCGTCCGTGGCTATTTCCCCTCGTCGAGCGTGATCTGCGGCGATCAGGCGCCCCTCTGAGCCAGCGGCCTTCGGCCAGCGCGTCGAGGTCGACATGGTCCAGGGAGGTGACCAGCACATCCGGATCGGCGGCGGCGAGGAGCTCCTCGTCATGCGCGCGCGAGAGGCCGAGGGCGGCCATCCCTCCCGCCTCGGCCGCCTGGATGCCGGACACCGCGTCCGTAACGCCGAAGCACTCCTCCGGCGGCACGCTCAGCTCTTTGCACCCCGTGAGGAACATCTCAGGATGCGGCTTCCCCTGCGCGAAGTCGCGGCCCGATATATCGGCGTCGAAGACTCCAGGAGGGTGAGCCCCGGCGTCACCCGGTCGGACTCCAGACCGTTCTCTTCCGCGACGGTGTCCAGGCGGATCTGGCGCAGGAAGAGGCCCGCATTGTTGGAGGAGGAGACCGCGGCGACATGGATCCCGGCGTCTCTTTATCGCGATGATGAAGCGCAGCGCGTCCGGGTAGGCGGTGAACGCGCCCGCGTCTTGCGAGTCAGCGATTATCGCGGTCCCGCCGACTTCGCCCGTTCGTTCCGCGGTCGAGGACTTTCGAGTGAATTGGGCGCGCCGCCCCGGTCGTCAACTGAAGGAGTCCGGCGGCTCCTTCTTCCGCGCCACGCAGCCCTCCGAGAGCGCTGGGAGATCCACTTCGTCCAACGTCGAGACAATGATGTCGGCGTCGGCGGCAGCGAGGGCGTCCGCCTCGCCGGCCCGTGCCAGGCCGATGACGGCCATGTCGGCCGCCTTCGCCGCCTGTACACCGGAGACGGCGTCCTCGACCGCGAAGCACCGGTCCGCGGGGACGCCCAGCTCTCGCGCGGCGGTAAGGAAGATCTCGGGATGGGGCTTGCCGCCATGGGCGAAATCCCTTCCAGAGACGTCCGCGTCGAAAATGTCGAGCAGGGTGATGCCCGGCCGGACGAAGTCGTAGCGAAGACCCTCGCGATCGGCGAAGGCATCGAGTCTGATCTGGCCGAGTAACCGAGCTGCGTTCTTCGAGGACGAGGCCGCCGCGATCGGGGTTTCGGCGCCACGCACGGCAAGCACGAACCGCAGGGCGTCCGGGTAGGCGGTCAGCTCGCCGGCCCGCAGGAGCTCGTCCATGACCCGCTGTTTTCGGCGGGCGTACTCCTCGGTGCGGGCGTCGGTGGCGGGCACCCCGAAGTAGCTCAGCGCGGCGCGCGCACCGCTCATGGTTGGCTTGCCGGAGATGTGCGCGCGGTAGACCTCGGGCGTGAAGCGCTCGGAGGTGTATTGCGTAGCGTCGCGAATCGATGTCCAGCTCGTCTCGAAGAGCTGGTCGAGTGCGACGCGCCAGGCGTGCTCGTGCGGCGAGTCGACGAGCACGCCGTCGACGTCGAACACCGCGCCGTGAAAACCCGCTCCCTCGATCACGTCACCGAGCGAGCAAGAGGCGACCGTCCGCCTGACCGTGAGTCACACCGATCGGCTCTCCACGGCACGCGGGACGTCCTCGCCTGACCCCCGGGCTCGGCCTTCCGGGCAAAACGTTTCGATTCGACCCACTAGGCGGCCCTCCGCGCCAGGCGCCCTTCCCGCAGAGCCGCGAGGTCGACGTCATCCAGGGAGGTGACCAGCACGTCGGGCTCGGCGGCGCCGAGGAGGTCCTCGTCGTCGGCGCGCGATAGGCCGAGCGCGGCCATCCCTCCCGCCTTGGCCGCCTGGATGCCGGAGACCGCGTCCTCGACGACGAAGCATTCCTCGGGTGGCACACCGAGCTCGCTGGCCCCAGTGAGGAAGATCTCGGGATGCGGCTTGCCCCGTGCGAAGTCACGGCCCGAGATGTCGGCGTCGAAGAACTCTAGGAGGGTCAGCGCGGGTGTCACCTGCTCGGACTCCAGACCGTTCTCTTGTGCGAAGGTGTCCAGGCGGATCTGGCGCAGGAAGAGGCCCGCATTCTTTGAGGAGGAGGCTGCGGCGACGCGGATCCCGGCGTCTTTTACCGCGATGATGAAGCGCAGCGCGTCGGGGTAGGCGGTGAACTCGCCCGCCTCGATGAGTTCGATGACCATCGACTGTTTGCGGTCGCCGTACGTCCTCGACCGGGTCTCGGCGTCGGGGACGTCGAAGTACTCGAGCGCCGCTTGGGCGCCGCTGAAGCGCGGCTTGCCGGACATGACTTGCTGATAGACCTGCGGGGTGAATCGCTCGGGCGAGTAGCTCGTGTGGGGCTGGACGTCGCTCCATTGCGTCTCCATGAGCTCTTTGAGCGCGTCGCGCCAGGCGCGTTCGTGCGGCGAGTCGACCAGCACGCCGTCGACGTCGAAGATGGCGCCGCGAAAGCCAGTGGCCATGGTTCCTCCTTTCCTACCTTGTGACGCTCGTCGTCTGCTTGAGCGCGAATGTGTGGTGGTCGCCGGCGCGGAGTTCGCGAACCTCGTCGCCCACCGCGACGCGGATTGGGCGGCTGAATCCCTCGGTGTGCGCGACGACCGTCAGCCCGCCGTCCTTGAGCGTAACCCTGATCGGCGTCCCCCGGAACTGCATCGGAAACGAGAGCCCGTCTAACCGGTCGGTGAGCCTCGGGCGGAAGTAGAGGACGCCGTCACGGATGTCGCTGCCGACGTATCCGCGCTGGATGAGATCGAGCGTCCCCGCCATCACCCCGAGGTGGATACCCTCCTTGGTCGTGCCGCCCTGGACGTCTCCGATGTCGCTCTCTAGCGCCTCGATGAAGCGCTCCCACGAGCTCTCCGGGTCCAGCGCGGCCAGGACCGCGGCGTGCGTGACGAAACTCAGCGTCGAGCCATGCGAGGTCCGCGCGTCGTAGTAGTCGATGTTCTTGCGGGCGGTGTCGGGCCCGTACTCGTAGCCGAGCCGCTCGAACAGATGCCGCAGCTGTTCGTCGGAGAACAGGTAGAAGAGCATGACCGTGTCGGCCTGCTTGGCCAGCATGTAGCGGTCGGGATCGTCTCCCTCGGAGCGTAGGATCCGGTCGAGCCGCTGGATCCTGCCGTACTTCTCCCTGTAGGCGTCCCAGTCGAGCTCGGCAAGCTTCTCGTAGCCCTCGAACTGGCTGATGATGCCGTCGCCGTGGAACGGCACGAACATTTTGTGGCTCATCTCGTCCCAGCAAGCGATCTCGGCTTCCGTGAGCCCGAGACGGTCGGACAGTGCCTCGCGGCGACTCTCAGGGAGGAGGTCGAGCACCTTGCGGGCAGTCTCCGCGATCCACGCCACCATGACGTTCGTGTAGGCGTTGTTGCGCAGCCCGCCCTCGGCCACGTCGGGGTACTTCTCGTGGAACTCGTCCGGGCCCATCACGCCGTGGATCTCGTACCGGTCGCGGTTGGGGTTGAAGGTGGCGATCGAGGCCCAGAAGCGCGCGATCTCGAGCATCATCTCGGCGCCGTACTGGCGCAGGAAGTCGAGGTCTTCGGTGGCCTCGTAGTAGCTCCAGATGTTGTAGAAGATCGCGGCGTTGACGTGCCGCTGGTTGTGACTGAGGTCCGGCTCCCAGCGGCCCGATAGCGGGTTGAGGTGGACGACCTGTGTCTCTTCCTTGCCGTCGCTGCCGCTCTGCCACGGATACATCGCGCCGCGGTAGCCGGCGTCGCGCGCGGCGGACCGGGCTTGGCCGAGACGCCGGAAGCGGTACATGAGCAGGGCACGGGTGATGTCGGGAAGGCGGAAGTTCAGGAACGGATAGACGTAGAGCTCGTCCCAGAAGACGTGCCCGCGGTAGGCCTCGCCGTTGAGGCCTCGCGCCGGGACTCCGGCGTCCCGGTCGGCCGTGTAGCGGGAGCACACCTGTAGGACGTGAGCGATGTGGAGGCGCAGCAGGAGTTGGACGCGATCGTTTCCCGGCAGCTTGATGTCGCAAGCGCGCCACAGCTCGTCCCACGCTCGCTTGTGGCGCTCGAGCGCCTCGGCGAACCCGGGATAGCGGCTGGCGGACTCCCCGGCACTCCCGAGCGGTTCGCTGATGGCGCGGTCGCGTGAGGTGTAGAAGGCGACCATCTTCTCGACGCGCACGGGCTCGCCCGCGCGCGCGTCGCAGGAGAGGACCTGTTGGATGTAGTCCTCCGTCTGGAACAGGCTGCGCCGGACATCGACGGGCTCGTCGGCGCGGAAGACGTTGGTGCGGGCGGCCTGGGCGAAGTAGAGGTTCGACTTGCGGGTCTGAACCTTCAGCGCGATGACTTCGGGGCCGAACGTCCGCGGGGAGACCGGGTCGAGGTGGCGGCCCTCGAGATCCGCGTAGCGGGCGACGCCGCGGTTCGTCACGCGCCCGTCGATCGCGGAGATGACCTCGATCCGGCCCGACCAGTTCTCCGGGGTGATCACCCATTCGATCGCTCCCTGGTGATGGTGGGCCATGCTGACGAAGCGACGACTGCGCAGGCTGGTCTCCCGCCCGGCCAGGTCTCGGAAGCGCACCGTCCGGGAGAGGAGCGCGTAGCGAACGTCGTACTCGTGGCGGTACTCGAGCAGTTCGACGTTGTCCAGGCCGATCGCGTCGTCGCCCTCGATCCGCAGCTTGAGCACGAGCCAGTTGGGCAGGTTGACGAGGTCCTCGTTGAGGACGGGACGCCCGCCCATAAGCGTCGTCTCGCGGTTGTAGCCGCCGTGCGCGTACGTCCCCGGGTAATGGGCGCCACCCGCGTCCTCCCACTCGGCCGCGCCGCGTGTGCAGAAGTAGCCGTTGCCGGTGGAGGTCAGGGCCTCGCGCAGGCCCTCCCCGTCGGGCTCGAAGTTGTCGTAGGCGACGACCGCCTCGTCGGCGCGCTCGCCGCTCACCGGGCCAGCGTGTCCAGAAATCGTTCCACCTCCCCGATCGAGTCCAGCACGAACGCGGCGGATGTGCCGCGGCCCCCGATCTCCGGATCGTCGGCCTGGCCGACGAAGATGCCGATGCCCTTGCCGGAGAGCGCCCGGAAGGCGTCCTCGTCGGTGATGTCGTCACCCAGATAGAGGGGAGCAACATCGTCGCCGTCCAGTCCGAGCGCCTTTAGCAGGTACAGCACGGCCTTGCCCTTGTCCCATTCGAGCTTCGGCTGGATCTCATAGACCATCTTGCCGGGTGTGACCTTGAGTTCGCCGGGATGCTCGGCCAGCACGCGGTCGACGATTGGCTTTATGGCCGGCCGGTCGGCGTCAGCGACGAGGCGGTAGTGCAGCGCGACCGATGCCTTCTTGGGTTCGACTAGCGAGCCCTCGATCGGGTCGGCCTCCTCACGCACGCGTTCCGTGACGCGCTCGATCAACTCCTCAAAGCCAGCGCCCGCCTCGTGTTCCAACGTGCCCTCGGTAGGACTCCAGATGTCGAAACCGTGGCTTCCCGCGACGATCAGATCGTCGACGCCCATGAGGCCCTGGACCACACGTCGATCGCGGCCGCTGACCACGCAAACCGGGCAGCGCTGCGCGAGTGCCCGGACCGCCGCGCGCATGCTCTCCGAGATGACCGCGTCGTCCGGCCGGTCGACGATCGGAGTCAGCGTGCCGTCGTAGTCGAGGAAGACCGCCGGACGACGTCCCCCGAACTGCCGCGTGAGTTCGTCGCGGTCGCGCAGGGCGTGGGGCAGCGCTGCGATGCTCTTCCCGGCCGTCATCGCGAGCGCGCCGCGAGATCGTCGATCGCGCTGGCAAGGTCGCTGTCGGCCTGCGCGTCGATCAGGCGTTTGCCGATGCCGTGCGCCTGCTGCTGGCAGGGCGCGTGGTACGTGACGGTGAGCCGCAGCGGCCGCAAGTCCGTCCGGAGCTCGACGCAGTCGTGCAGCATCATGACCGAGCCCAACCGTTGCCGCACGTCATGCAAGTCATTGGGCTGCGAGAGCGGCGTCGACCTCGGCTCGCGTCGGCGGGTCGGCGCCCGGCCGGGAGCATGTGATCGCGGCTATCAGGGCCGCTGCATCGACGACGCTGCCGAGCGTCGCCTCGTCGATCGCCGCCAGCGCGTCGCGGCGCGCGCCGCTGACTAGGTCGGCACGGTGCAACCCGTCGAGCAGACCGGAGGTGAAGGAATCACCCGCGCCGACCGTGTCCACGAGATCGATTGGCACCGCCCGCCGGTGTAACTCCAGGCCCGCGGAGACGGCGTAGACACCTGCACCACCGCGGGTCACGACGACAAGGGCGGGCCCCGAGGCGAGCCAGGCCTGCGCGACGTCCTCATCGCGCCGGTCGGGGTAAAGCCAGCGAAGATCCTCGTCGCTGACCTTGACGACGTCGGACAGGGCGACGAGACGCTCGATGTCCGGTCGCGCCCGCGCCGCGTCTCCGAGTAGCGCGGGCCGCACGTTCGGGTCGTACGAGACGGTCACTCGACCCCGCTTGTGTTCCCGCTCCACAAGGTCCACGACGCTCGCCTCGCCGGGTGGAAGGACCGTCGCCAATGAACCGGTGTGCAGACACCGGGCCTCGATCGGGAGCGGCGCCAGGGGCCCCACATCCCAGTCGATCCGGAAGTCATAGGAGGCGATCCCCGCCGCGAGGGTCGCGATCGCCAGGCTGGTCGACACACCCCCCTCCGGGCCCCCGTCGACCAGGACACCGCTGGCTTCCAGGTGCGCCGAGATCATCTCTCCGAACGCATCCCGCCCCAGACGCGTCTTGAGCGTCACAGGGACGCCCAGCCGGGCGAGACCGAGCGCGACGTTTGCCGGGCTGCCACCCGGATGTGCGGCCAATGTCCGGCCTCCGCGTTGCCCGACCAAGTCGATGAGCGCCTCACCGACGACAACGAACATCCGCTTTACCTCACTCAACGAGATCGATGGACTCCCGCGCCGCCGCACAGGGCGGGCCGCGACGGAGGCCGCGCTCGCCGCATCATAGTGGTCCCCGAACCTCCCTCGTCGCCGACCCGGAACGAGATTCAGCGGTGGACCCTCGGGGTAAGATCGGCCTATCAGCGATCAGGAGCGCCCTCTCTTCCTCGTGGTCACCATCAAGCCTCGACTCGACCGGCTTGAGGAAGCTGAGGCGCAGCTGCAGTCCATGCGTCAGAATGCCCTCACCGAGCCGGGATGCGTCTTCATGCACCTCGTGCAGCCGCAAGACGAGGCGGACACGTGGGTGATGCTCGAGATGTTCCGCTCTCGCGCCGCCTGGGACGAGCACATGCGCCAGCCCTACAACACCGAGGGAAACATCATCCTCGAGGACCTGCTGCGCGAGCCCTCAGACCTTCGCTTGTTCGACGAGAAGTAGGTTACGCCTCCGACGCGGCGACGCCGGCGCACTAACCCGGGCCACGGCTGCCGACCCGAAGCTGCAGGCGTGTGACGACGCCGCCAAAGGCGCCGCGGGACACCCCTGTCCCACGCGAGGAGCAGTCCGCGCGGGACAGTGCTGTCTCGATTTCGGCTAGCACGCCATAGCGCTTTGGACGAGGACCAGCGTTCTCCCCGCGACCGCCAGACCGCTGGATTCTTCCGGCGCGGCAGGAGTGGACGCGATTGGGCAGGTACACCGCTGACCATACCGCCGATCTGAGCTACGGTCTGGGGACGAGCAGCAGCCGGGCGTGACCGCTCCGTCTCGATCGGACCGGAAGTCTGTAACGGACTGGCTTTGTGGATCTCGTTCGGCAGCGATTGCTCCGTTTAGGGACTCTTTATCGCAGTTCGTCGGCTTTCCGTTATGTTTGCTCTCGCTCTAGGCGGCCCGGAGGGCCACCATTATTGGGGATTGGGGTGAGCCGGATGCTGAGTCTGGGGGCGCATAGGACGCTCGTCGTTCTGAGCTGGCGTGTTGTTGGGGTTTTGGCGGCGACGGTGGGGTTGTGGGCCGTCGCGCTGGCGGGTTCGGCGGCGGCGGCGCTGCCGTCGGGCTGCTCCCAGTCGGGGAGCACCGTCACGTGCTCATACTCCTCTACGGATTCTGAGCAGACGTTTGCTGTGCCGGCCGGTGTGCAGAGCGTGGACATAAATGCGGTCGGCGCCCCAGGCGCGAGTGGGGTGCTGAGCAGCCCTGGTGGCGTTGGCGCCGCGGCGGGCGCGACGGTGCCGCTCCCGGGCGGGACAGCGACCCTGTACGTTGAGGTTGGTGGGGCGGGCGCGACGCCGGCGACGTGCCCCCCCGGGGTTGGAGGCGGAGGCTTCAACGGCGGTGCCTCCGGGAGTTGCGCTGGTGGTGGCGGCGGCGCCTCGGACGTGAGGACTGTTTCGTGCGGCTCGAGTTGCGCCAGCGGCGGCGGTCCCGATTCGCTGGCCTCGCGGCTGGTGGTCGCTGGCGGCGGGGGTGGCGGAAGTTTTTGTACCGCCGATGCGATCGGCGGTACGGCCGGTGACCAGAACGCCAGCGGACCAGGAAACGGCGGCGCCTGCTCTTCGGGTGGTGACGGCGGCTTCGGCGGCACCCAGGGCGGCCTGGGCGCTGACGGCGCAGCAACCGGTCAGCTCGGACAGGGCGGTAGCGGTGGCGCGGGTGGTTTTGAAGGCGGCGGTGGTGGCGGCGGCTACTACGGTGGTGGCGGCGGCGGCGAGGACGGCGGCGGTGGCGCGGGTTCGAGTTTTTGGGTACCGGGGGCGAGCAACACTTCGATGAGCGAGGACACCACCGGCACGCCATCGGTGACGATCAGCTATAGCGTCCCCGGCGCGCAGACAGGTCCGTCGCAGCTGACCTACTCAACCCAGCCCAAGAGCACCATTAGCGCTCCGCAGACGGTCACGCTCAGCAATACCGGCGCTGGCCAGCTGGTCGTGACCGGCTTGACGTTCACCGGGACCGACCCGCAAGACTACGTAATCACTTCCAACGGGTGTTTGAGTCTGATCGCCCCGAGCGACAGCTGCACGATCGGGGTGGCGTTCGCGCCGCACGAGCAAGGTCCGAGCAGCGCGAGCCTGGCGATAGCCAGCAACGACCCCGACAGCCCCACGACCGTGGCGCTATCGGGCACCGGCGGGCAACTGCCGACCGGGCAGACCGGCGCGACCGGACAGACGGGCGCGCAGGGAGCGCAGGGCTCGCCCGGTCAGATTGAGCTAGTGGCCTGCAACAAGGTCACCAAGACGACCAACAAGCACGGCAAGAAGCACAAGACGACCGTGCAGCACTGCACCACGAGGCTGGTGTCAGGCCCGGTCAAGTTCACAACCAGCCGCGCCGACCTCGGCGCCAGCGTCTCTCGCGCCGGGGTCGACTACGCCACCGGCGTGGCGATCCCGACCGGCACCGCCCAGTGGCAGCTCCTGCTCACACATCACCTCCGCA
This sequence comes from uncultured Solirubrobacterales bacterium, assembly GCA_963810015.1. GTDB lineage: Bacteria > Actinomycetota > Thermoleophilia > Solirubrobacterales > Solirubrobacteraceae > Palsa-465. The sequence goes on along the minus strand of CAWEMC010000009.1, from coordinate 88,965 downwards.
AGCTGCGGCCTGGCCGCTACACCCTCACGCTCAGGACCCGCCACGGCCACCGCCGGACGGTCGAGCGTAGAACGATCACGATCACCTAACCACCAAACCACGGCGGGCGGCGTGGCTCCTAGCCTTTGTAGACGGCTGTGCTGGTGAGGACCGGCGAGACACGGATCGCGCTGCATGACGGCAGGAACCGGCCGAGGGACCGTGTTCTGAGCAACCCTGCGATCACCTTGCCTCTCGCGCGAGCCCCGCGGCGGGCTATCCCAAAGGCGACGACGCGGTCGTACCGAAGACGCATCTTCCTAGGCGGCAAGCTGGCGCGGCCCTGGATCTGCGGATAGGTGGAGCGAGCCTTGAGCGCGTTTCAGGTCGGCCAGGCGCTCAGTTCCGGGGTGGGATAATCGCGGGAGTGCTGGAGAGGGTGCTGTGTCCACGGCTCGTGGGGCGAGACGAGCAGTTATTCGTCCTGGAGGCTGGCCTGCTCGCCGCCCACCGCGGGGAGAGCCGGTTGGTCGCGCTTGGGGGGGAGGCCGGAATGGGCAAGACGCGGCTCGCGAGCGAGCTTGCAAACCGCGCACAGCGCCTGGGCTGGACGTTGCTGTGGGGCGCGTGCAGCGAGGCCGAGCTGCCGGTCCCGTATCTGCCCGTGGTGGAGGCGCTCGGCAACTACCTCTCAAACCAGGACACCGCACGGATAACCAAGTCGCTCGGCGCGGCGCGGCGCGAGCTCGCGCAGCTGTTCCCGCAGCTCGCCCAGGATGAGCCTGCGCTCCCCGTCGGCGATCCGGCCCAGGCGAAGTTACGCCTCTTCGAGGCGGTTGTGGGGCTGCTGCGAGCGGCTGCCCAGGACCAAGGCCTTTTGCTGATCCTCGAAGACGTGCACTGGGCCGACTCCGCTACGCGTGAGCTGCTCGATCATCTCTGCCGCCGCCTGACCAACATGCGCTCGCTGCTGCTGGTCACATACCGGAGCGACGAGCTCGACCGCCGCCACCCCTTGGCACCGCTGTTGCAGAGCTGGCGTCGCTCGGGCACCGCCGAGTTGGTCACGCTCGCGCCACTCGACCGAGGCCAGATCGCGGAGATGATCTCGGCGATCCTCGATGGCGAGGAGGTCGAGCCGGGATTCCGCGAGCTCATGTACGCGCGCACTGAGGGCAACCCGTTCGTGCTTGAGGAAATGCTCAAGGAAGTGATCGATCGCGCGGACGTGCGGCGCTCTGGAGGCTGGCAGCGGCGCTCGGTTGAGCAGCTGCGGATCCCAGACACGGTCCGCGACACGATCCTGCTGCGCTTTGCCCGCCTCGATCCTGCCGAAGCGGAGATCCTGCAGGCCGGCGCCGTGCTTGGTCGTACCTTCGACTATCCCACGCTGCTCACCACCTCTGGCGCCCCGGAGGTCACGGTGCACCGCGCGCTTGAGGTTGGGGTAGTGCAGCAGCTACTGGACGAGCTTGCCGACGGCGGCGCGAGCTACCGTTGGCGGCACGCGCTGACGCAGGAGGCGATCAGCAAGGAGATCGTCCTGCCCCGGCGTCAAGCGCTGCACGGTCGTGCGGCCGACGCGCTGATCGCCGTCGAGGCGGGCGCGCTGGTGATCGCGGGCCACCTGCTTGGGGCGGGCCGGTTCGAGGAAGCGGTGCCGGCTTGCCTCGAGGCCGCCGAGGAAGCGGAAGCGTCGCTGGCATTCGCCGACGCGCTCGAGCTGCTCGAGCGGGCGCTGCCGCACGTGCACGAGCCGCTGGACCGATTTCGGGTGCTGTGCCGCATGGGCGGCCTGCTGTGGATGGACGACAGGAGCGTGCACGCCGCTGAGGTGCTTGCCGAGGGGATCCCCGGGCTCGAGTGGCACGGCGACGAGGTCGAGGCTGCGCGCTACCGGCTCGTGCTGGGCCGCTGCCACTGGGAGCAGAGCAGGCCCGATCTAGCCCGCGAGGAGTTCGAGCGAGCACGTCGCACCCTGGAGCATCACGCTCCTTCGGCAGAACTGGCGATGGCGTACATGCGGCTGGCCGGGCTCTACCAGTTCGACAAAGACACCCGCGCGCTCGAGACCGCGAGAAAAGCGGTTGAGGTCGCGAGTATGGCCGGTGCCGATTTCGAGCGCGTGTGGGCGCAGTCGTTCCTCGCGCTGGCCATCTTCGACGCGGGCGACATCGCCGAGGCGAGGTCGATGCTCGATGACTGCTTCTCGGAGGCGCGGCAGCGCGGTTTCTCGATGATCGCCCACAACATCGCCTACAACGACACGTGGATTCGACTGCACACGATGAGTGCCGGCATGGCGGAGCGTCTCGACATGCTCGCCTCGGAGCCCGGACCGGCAATCATGACCAACATGATTGGGACGGCGAGGAGTTGGGCGCTGCGTGCTCGAGGAGAGCTGGCTGCTGCGCTCGCCGCAATTGAACGCCAGAGCGCGGTACGCAGCACGAGTGACAAGGTGCGCTGGCGCGCCCAGGTCGAACGGGCCGAGGTTCTGCTTGAACTCGGGCGGTTGGAGGAAGCCCAGGCAACCCTTCCCGCTACGTCGGAGCGCGCGGAGCTCCAGGACATCATCTACGACGCGGGTCCCCAGATACGGCTCCGGCTGGAAACCGGCCGCGTCGATGAAGCGGTCCATCTCGCGCGCGAGATCGTGTCGCACGCCGCCCGGCTCGGGCCATACCGTGACGCACTCGCAGTCGGTGTCGAGGCGTTGGTCAAGGTGGGCCTGCTCGACGAGGCCCAGGCTGGCGTGGATGCTGCCCGGGCGCTTGAGCTTGACGTGGGGACAGAATTCCTCGACGAGGCGCAGGGCCGCATCATGCTTGCGCGCGGCGAGGCCGCCGAGGCCGCGCCGACCCTCGAAGCGGTCGCCCGCACCGCCGCGGCGCGCGACTTCCGCCTGGTCGAGTGGCGCGCGCGCACGCTGGCCGCGGAGGCGCTTGCACAGGTTGGCCGACCGCAGGATGCAGAAAACGAGCTGAAAATCGTCGTCGCCGCGGCGGACGCCGCGAGCGCGGTCCTGATCGCAAACTCCGCGTTGACGGTCGCCGAGATGCATGGCCTGACCCTTCCGCTAAGCGCGCCTGCCACCTCCGGTGAGCCCGAAATCGTGCTGGCCGGGGAGCGCCTGGTTACGTCGATGTTCGCCGACGTGCGTGGTTACACGGCGCTGACGGCCACGACCCCACCGGCCGAGATGGCCGAGCGCATCACCACGCTCTACCGCTGGGCGGCCGCCGAGGTGAGCCGCCAACACGGGTTCGTCAACAAGTTCGCGGGCGACGCCGTGATGGCCACCTTCAACGCAACCGGCACGCGAGTCGATCACGCTCGCGAGGCGCTCAAGGCCGCGCTCGCGCTGAGCGGCAAAGCTGCACTGCTCGAGCTCGGAGTGGGCATCGGCATATCGGTCGGTCCCGCGGTCGTCGGACCGCCGACAGCCGATGGGAACGTGTTCGTGCTGGGCGGGGCCACGAACCTCGCCGCGCGCCTACAAACCGCGGCGAGGCCGGGTGAGATCGTGCTGAGCGACGAGGCCCACCGGCGGGTGGCTGATTGGCTAAGAGAGCACGGGTATGAGCCAGTGCTGGAGGCGCTCGAACTCAAAGGGTTCGACGGCCCTCAGTCTGCGTGGCGCCTTCATGCCGGCGCGAGAACGCCCGAAAGCGCCTAGAGGTTTCACCAACCGTTAGGGGCGGATTGGATCCCTACGCGAAGTCCGAGTGCCTGATTGTGTGCGACAGATCTGGCGCACGATCGCGTTCGCGCCTTCGCCGGCACGTAGGATTCACACAGACGCTGGACGACCGCCCAGCCGAAGAGCCCATTTGCAGGCAGAACGCGTGCTGGAAACGTCGGCACTCGCGCTTGCCATGCAGAAGGTGGAGTCAGGGCGGGATCTTCCGCGAGTTCTTCGTGGCCGCCGCCGCGACGCCTGGTCGAAGAGTGAATCGTTCACTGAACAGCGGCCCAGCAGGGGGTGTGCACAAATGAACGCCAGATGCAAATCCCGCGGTTAGCCGGGAGAATACTCGCCGAGTCCTCGCCTCACACGCGAGAGGTCGCTGGTTCGAGCCCAGCCGTGCCCATCACGAATCTCCTGCAAATCCGTGGCGGCTGCGCGAGTTGACACGCTTGTGGAACTTTGGTCTCCTTTTTGTAATGGCGGTCCGTCCGCAGGACCGTTCAACGCAAGGGGTGACGCACATGAGTGCTACCGGGATTGACGAGGCCGAGCTTGAGGCCTTCATGGGGCAGGCGGTTACCGACATGGGCGCGATCATCAGCGCGCCGCTGATGGTGATCGGCGAGAAGCTAGGCCTGTACAAGGCGATGGCCCATGCTGGGCCGTTGAGCTCGGAGGAGGTGGCAGAGCGCGCTGGCGCGGCTGAGCGGTCAGTGCGGGAGTGGTTGCGCAATCAGGCAGCCGGCGGCTACGTGACGTATGACCCAGAGAGTGACCGCCACACGCTGCCGGATGAGCACGCCCTGGCGCTGGCCGATGAGGACAGCCCGTTCTACATCTTGGGCGTCTATGACTCAATCGCGTCGTTGTACGCCGATGAGGATCAGATCCTCGAGGCCTTCCGGACCGGCAGCGGGATGGGCTGGCACGAGCACGACCATCGCCTGTTTCGTGGCACCGAGCGATTCTTCCGACCGGGCTACCGCGCCCACCTGGTCGCCGAATGGATCCCGGCGCTGGAAGGAGTGCAGGAGAAGCTGGAGCGAGGCGCGACGGTCGCCGACATCGGCTGTGGGCACGGAGCGTCGACCGTGATCATGGCGGCGGCGTTTCCAAACTCCGAGTTTTTCGGCTTTGACTACCACGGTGCCTCGATCGAGCGCGCTCGGGAGGCGGCCCGAGAGGCGGGCGTCGAAGGCCGCGTCAATTTCGAGGTTGCCTCTGCCAAGGACTACCCCGGCAGCGACTATGACCTGGTGTGCGTATTTGACTGTCTGCACGACATGGGAGACCCGGTCGGCGCCTCCGCCCACGTGCTGGAGACGCTCGATGACGACGGCACGTGGATGATCGTTGAACCATTCGCCAACGACCGCGTCGAGCAGAACCTCAACCCCGTCGGGCGCGTCTTCTACGGCGCCTCCACGGTGATCTGCACACCCGCGTCACTCGCCCAGGAGGTCGGGCTCGCGCTGGGGGCGCAGGCGGGCGAGGCTAGCCTCACCGAGGTACTCAACCAGGGCGGGTTCACGCGGGTGCGCCGCGCCACCGAAACGCCGTTCAACCTCATCCTCGAGGCACGGCCCTAACGTCAGCGGCTACGATTACGGCTTCTGGTGGGTGTGCCAATGCCGTCGTGTGCGGCGTGCACACGATGAGGAGGATGGGCCACATTGCGTCGTGGGATTCGTCGCCATCTGACGTACGCCAATGTCGTCTCGACGGCATGTCTGTTCGTGGTGCTCGGTGGCGGGGCCTACGCGGCGCGCTCGTCGTTGGTGGGCGGCGGCGGAGCGGTGCGGGGATGCGTCCCGAGGCGGGGCGGCACGCTCGACGTCGTGAAGGCCGGCAAGCGATGTCCGAAGGGCAAGGTCACGCTGACCCTCGGCGCTCGAGGCCCGAGCGGTTCCAAGGGCTCGCAGGGTGAGCGCGGACCGCAGGGTCCCGTCGGTCCTCAGGGCATCGCCGGAGCCACCGGTCCTTCGGGACCGACCGCGATCTCCCAGCCGGCAGCCTGGGTTCTGCACAGCTCGTCGGTCGCAAACGGGGTGAATGCCGACGGGACTGAGGATGACCAGAGCGCCGATTCGCAGTTCGACGCGTTCAAGTTCGGCGGCTTTGGCGGCCCGGACACCATCAAAGGGCAGATGCAGGAGTTCCTGTTCAGCCCGAGCACGCTCAGCGGTACGCCCGTGCGCTTGAGCTCGGTCGGGATGTGCTACTTCGTCGGGCCGTACCCGCCTGGAAACACGGCGACCAGCACGGTGATCGACCACGTGTGGGTATACGAGCTGAACGAGTCCGGCAGCGGCAGCCAGTTTCCGTCCTCGCTGGTGGCTGCCCCACTCAACCGGGCGGTGGGATCGATCGCCAACAACACCGGCGGCTGCCAGACGTTCACGCTGAGCAACCCACCGCTGGTCACCGCCAACGCCTACATGCTCCTGCGCGTCGAGGTGACCGACACCCAGTCGATCGCCACGACGTCCGGCGCGCTCGCCCAGCTCGGGCGGGTCACCGCGACCTACACGCCCTAGCCGCGCGCGGGTCGCTATCAGAACCGCCTTCGGGCAGACGGACGCTGCCGGCGCGGCGCCCTACGCGACGGTCTCGGAGCTAGATGAGTGATTCCATGTCGAGAAGCTCTGACCGGGTCCGCTCACTAGGTGAAGGGCCACGACAGGCGCGGCCCACGACACCAGGAGACCACGATGCCGAAGTACCTGCTTCTCAAGCGCTACCGCGGCGGCCCGGAGCCGCACCATCCCTTCCCCCCGATGGACCAGTGGGCCCCCGAGGACGTAGAGGCGCACATTGCCTTCCAACGGCACGTCAGCGAACTGCTCAGGGAGAACGGCGAGTACGTCGACGCGCAGGCGCTCACGCCGACGCGCACCTGGGTGCGCTACGGCGGCCCCGACGCCGCGCCGGTCACGACCGACGGCCCGCACCCCGAGACCAGCGACCTGATCGCGGGCTGGTACATGATCGACGTCGAGTCCCGCGAGCGCGCGCTCGAGCTCGCCGCGTACGTCTCCTCCGAGCCCGGCCCCCGCGGCGAGCCCCTGTACGAGTGGCTCGACGTCCGGGAGATCATGTCCGAGGCGCCGTCGGAGGACTGATCCGGCGTGATCGACGAGCCGACGCAACAGCTGGACGAGGGCGCCCTGCGCGCCCTCGTCCCGCGCGTGCTCGCAGGCCTGGTCCGCCGGGGCGAGGACTTCGATGCCGCCGAGGACGCGCTGCAGGAAGCGCTGCTGGAGGCGCTGCGGGTTTGGCCCGAGCACCCGCCGCGCGACCCGCGGGCGTGGCTGACCACGGTGGCGACCCGGCGGCTCGTCGACGCCCGGCGCAGCGAGGTCGCCCGTCACCGCCGCGAGGAGCAGACGAACGCGGAGCCGCGTCCGGCCGCCACGGAGGAGGGCGACGACACCCTCTTCCTGCTCTTCTGCTGCTGCCACCCGGAGCTCGCGCCGGCCTCCCAGGTGGCGCTGACCCTGCGGGCGGTCGGCGGCCTCACCACTCGGGAGATCGCCGACGCGTTCTACGTCCCGGAGGCGACGATGGCGCAGCGGATCAGCCGGGCCAAGCGGGCCCTGCGGGGACGGCGCCTGGACCAGCCCGGCGACCTCGCCGTCGTGCTGCGCGTGCTCTACCTCGTCTACACGGCCGGTCACGCGGGCCGGGTCGACCTGGCCGGCGAGGCGATCCGGCTCGCGCGCCAACTCACCCTCGCGACCGAGGAACCGGAGGCACGCGGACTGCTCGCGCTGATGCTCCTCAACCACGCGCGCCTACCGGCGCGGGTCGACCCTGAGGGCCGGATCGTCACGCTCGACCGGCAGGACCGCGGGCTGTGGGACGCGCGCGAGATCGCCGAGGGCGTGCGCGTCCTACAGTCGGCGCTAGCCATGCAGACCGAGGAACGGCGCCCCGGGCGCTACCAGGTCGAGGCCGCCATCGCCGCCCTGCACGACGACGCGGCAAGCGCCGAGGAGACCGACTGGCCGCAGATCCTCGCCTGGTACGACGACCTCATCGCCCTCACCGACGATCCGGTGCGCCAGGACCCGGCCGCCGTGCTCGGCCGCGCGGTCGCGGTCGGCCACGTCCTCGGCGCCGACGCTGGGCTGCGCGAAACCGACCGGCTGCGCGAGGTGATCGGCGAGCGTCACCGGTGGCACGCCGTACGCGGCCACCTGCACGAGCTCGGCGGCGACCTGCCCGCCGCAACCACGGCCTACGTGGATGCCGCCCGACGGGCCACGAACGTCGCCGAGCGCGATCACCTGGTCCGCCAGGCCGCTCGCACGCGGCGTCATTGAGGCTGATGCTTCGCGTTCACCGCCGCGAGTGCCTCCCGGCGAGTCTCATACATCGGCAGCTGGCGATCGAGCGCGGTCACCTCGAACGCGCGACGTTGGGATCCCGTCGGGCAGGCAATCGCCAGTTGACGACCGTCGGAGTCGAGGCGTCGGAACGCGTTGAGCAGTAAGGCGATGCCCGAGGAGTCGATCAACGAGACTGCCTCGAGGTCGATGATGACCGCGCGCGCCGGAGAGCGCAGGACGGCATTCAGCTCGGGCTTGAGCCTGATGCTGAACGCAAGATCAAGTTCGCCGTCGATCTCGACGATCGCGACGTCGCCGAGGATCGTCGTGCGTGCCTCGCTGGACTCCCCATGCACAGTCTGAGCCTACCCTCAGCGCTCCCGTGGAAATCTCGCTTGCACCGCCGTCGCGGGAACCTTGATGCCCTCAGTCATGCGGCTCGAGGACGAGCAGGGTGGCATCGTCTCGCAGCGGCTCGGGGGATGCGCGCAACACGGCGTCTTGGAGTCCTCGGACCATCATCGCGGCGGAGACGGCGCCGAGCTCGGCCAGTATGTCCCGCAGGCCGTCGTCGCCGACCCGGCTTCCATCGGCGGTCTGGCGCTCGGTCATTCCGTCCGAGTACAACAGCAGCCGATCGCCGGGGCGCAGCTCCGCGCTGAGGGTTGGGAACAGACGCTCCTTGAAGCGGATTCCCAGGGGATACGTGCGCTCGCCGTCGAGCTCCTCAACCTGTCCGCCCGCGCGCACGATCAGCGGCGAGGGATGACCACAGTTGATGAAGCGCAACCGACGGCGCCGGGCATCCCAGGAGCCCAACACCGCGGTCAAATAACGGTCCGTTTCGAGGCCGCGAATCGCCTCGTCCGTCAGCCTCGCGGTCTCCCGCAGCCCCGCCCCACCGCGCCGGGCGGCGCGTAGCGCCCCGATCGCCAACGAGGAAAGGGCTGCGGCTGAGTTGCCCTTGCCAGTCGCGTCGGCGATCACCAACCACAAGCCGTCGGCGTTGCTCGCGTAGTCGAAGAAGTCACCGCCGACGTCATATCCCGGCAGCACGCCCCCCGCAATGTCGCCATCCTCGACGTGAGCAAGCCGAGGCGGCAGCAAGTCCTGCTGAATCTCGGCCGCCGGTTGCATGTCCTTGCGCCGGCGCACGGAATGCACAACGTCGGTGTAGCCGGAAGCCAGCTCCAGCGCCAGTCCGGCCTGAGTCGCAAGTGCATCGAGATCACGCGCCGCCGCGTCGCGCGCGAGTAGGAATCCCATGATCCGGTCACGCACCATTAGCGGCCACAAGGTGTTGGGTCCGAGTCGGTCGGACACAAGCCTCCGCAATTGTGGGAGGGCCTCCGGGATCAGCTCCGGACCAACACCGACCGGCGCGCGAAAGCGTTCGGGGAACCGGTCTCCGTCTCCCGCCAAGCGCAGGGCGAACAACCCCTCGACGTCCAGAACATACGCGGCGACCGGACAGCCAGCCTGCTCCGAGGCGATCTCCACAACCCGCTCAGGTACGAGATGCGGCAACGCCTCACCCAACAGGTCCACGGCGTCGGGTTCATGACTCCCCATGCTGGCCTCAACATACCCCCACCTCACGCTGCGAGCCGCTTCACGGCCGCAGAGTCGTGATCATCGGCCAGCAGATCGAGCACCGCACGCTCGATTCGGCGCCGTCCCGCCTCATTGCCGTTCTCGAGCGTGGCGACACCATCGAGTGGACCCGCGATCGTCCAGCCGGACAGATAGCGATCGAAGATCCGCGGGTCGATGTACGCACGCCGAGCGACCGCGGGGGTGTTGCCCAGAACCTCGGCGACCATCCGCACCGCCTCCCTGATCGCCCGCTGACGCGCCGTCTTGCTACTTGCCGTGCGACCGTTGGCCGCGACTGCCGCCGCCGCAAGAACGGTTGCGTTCCAAGTGCGGAAGTCCTTGGCGCTGAAGTCGTCTCCCAACCGCTCTTTGAGGTAGGTGTTGACGTCGTCGGCCCCGACAGCGACCCAGCTGCGGCCCTCTCGGTAGGCGAGCAGTTGCTCATCGCCGCCGTTTCGACGGCGCAACTGGCGAACGAGCTTCACGCACACGGGGTCGTCAAGCGTCTGAAGGCGCCGCACGCCGCCTTTCGCGGGATAGTCGAACAGGGCCACGGCGCCCTCGATTGTCACGTGCTCCTTGCGGATCGTGGTCAGGCCCAGCCCTCCACCCTGGTCTGCGTACTCCTCGCTGCCGATCCGAAACAGGCCGATGTCAAGCAAACGCACCGCACACGCGAGCACGCGCTGTCGGCTCGGGCCCGAGCCATCGAGATCGGCGGCGATCGCACGCCGCAGCCGCGGCATCCCGCGCGCGAACATGACCATCCGCCGAAACTTGGCTTGATCACGACGCTCTCGCCACCGTGGGTGGTACAGGTACTGCTTGCGCCCGGCTGCGTCGACCCCGGTCGCCTGCAAGTGGCCGCGTGGGTCAGGGCAGATCCATACCTGCTCCCACGCGGGCGGAATCGCCAGCCCGCGGATGCGCTCGAGGATCTGCTCGTCGCGGACTCTCTCCCCTCGATCGTCGAGGTACTGGAATCCGCGCCCGCGCCTGCGTCTACACAGCCCTGGATCCGAGCAATCGGATCGGCGCAGCCGCTGCCCGCCCCCTGCCCTCATCTCGAGCTAATCGCCGTCTGACCCGGCCGCCGCGAGCTGTGTGCGCCCCTGTGCCTCGGTGTGCTCCCGTGTCACAGCCTGGCGCTACCCGAAACCGGCACCATGGCAAACGCGTCAGAGGGACCGGCGAACCGCCTCGACGAGGCTCGGGCCGACGCGGTTGGTTGGCTGCGCCGCTGAAGTGGGAGTACGCTTTGTTCATAGCAGGACCCCTCTCCAAGGGCGCGGTCCAGGAGGTCAGTCATGAGTATCCGACTTTCGCGTCAACATCGTCTCCGGGCGTGGATGGTGCCGTGGTTGCTTCCCTTGGGTGTGCTTGGCACCGTCGCGCTGATCTCGCTGTCCAACCTGCTCGGGTACGTCCTGGCGGGGGTGTGGGGCTTAGTTCTCTTTCCGTACGGCGCCGCATATGTCCAAGCTCGTGCGCGGAGCACCGGCGCGCGCAACGACGGGAGCCCGTTCAGCGCCGACGACATGGACTACTGGCGGACCAAGGTCCTGTAGCTCGTACGTGGGCCCCGGGAGTTTTCAGCCCTGACGGCTGTCGCGAGCCGTCGGCTCGGTAAACGGCAGCAGGGAAGGAGGGGTGGGTGAGGGCTTCCGCGGCTCGCCCGAGGCGCGCGGTTGACCCGCTCCTGCTGCCCAAACCGTCGGCTTTGTGCCGAGAGTGTCACGGGAAACCTGCGTAACACGACAACACCGCCGCCGGGGGCGAGCCCTGTCGTATTACGCATGCTCTTCATCCATAGCTCGACAGGCCTCGCCATCCGGGCCGGGATTGTCGTGCTATGCAGGTTTTTTGGATGGGGGCGATGGCGCCCCGCTCCCCCTCCCTTTCCCAGCGCCGTTTTTCGGGCCGCCCACCAATCGTGGCCGCGGGCGCCAGACAGCGCCCTCAGCTCTCGCGACCGGTCGGCTCGGTAGTTGCCGGGAAGAGGGCGGCCGACCTTTGCCGAACCGAGCCTGGCCGCGAAACGTCCCCCCTGTTCGCTTAACACGGCCAGGCTCTCGAGCACGCCCCTCCGGCGCCACCCGGCGCCACCCACCTGGCCGCCCGCCCCCTCCCCTTCCCAGCGCCGTTACCGGGCCGACGGCCCTCGACCGCCGCCGAACCGAGCGCTAAAGCCACACCCAAAACGGGCGCGCGAATGCGCGCCCCCATAATCAGAGGGCGACCTGCGAGCCCATGATCACCGTGCGGTCGCCTGGGAGCCCGAAGTGATCGATCGCGCTCGATGCGTTGCGGGCCATCGCGATGAACAGGTGCTTTCGCCATGGCCGCATGCCCGGATCGTCGGTCGGTGTGATCGTGATCCGTGAGACGAAGTACGAGGCGTGCTCGAGGTCGAGATTGCGGTCGAGTAGGCCTTGCTTGCGCGCCTGCGCCAGTGCCGCGGGGATGTTGAGCTTGTCGTGGTAGCCGAACCGGAAAGTCAGATGAACGACCTTGAAGCGGCCATGGCCGAGTACCTCGACCCCGCACCTGTCGACGGTTTCAACGTGTGGAATGCTGACGGTGTCGACCGAGACGATCACGACCTTCTCTGGAAGAGTGTGGGTGTGCTCGACGTCCGCGCGCAGCGCCAGCGGGGTGGTGTCCTTGTCGCGACAGAGGAAGACCGCGACGCCGGGAGCCCGGACGAGTGGCGGCTGCTTGGAGGCGAGACCGTCAAGGAACTCGTCCAACGGTCCCTCCTGGGCGACTCGGTTCCTCGTGACGATCACCTGGCCGCGGCGCCAGTTGATCATCACGATTGAGATCAAAAGCCCGACCGCCAGGGACAGCCACGCGCCGTGCTCGACCTTCGCGATGTTCGCGCTGAAGAACGCAACTTCCACGGTCAGGAACAACACCGCGATCGGCGCCAGCTTTCGCTTGGCCGTGCCCCAGAGCAAGTGCGCGACGGCCAGGAACAACAGGGTGTTGAGGATGAACGTTCCCGTCACCGCGACGCCATAGATGTCGCCCAGCTTGTTGGAGGAGCGGAACACGAGGGTCAGTGTGAGGACGCCGACACACAGCAGCCAGTTGATGACCGGGACGTAGATCTGGCCCTCGACCTTGGATGTGTGGAGAACGCGCAACCTCGGGAGGAAACCAAGCTGCACGGCTTGCTTTGCCACGGAGAAGGAACCCGAGATCACGGCCTGGGAGGCGATCACCGTCGCGACTGCGGCGAGGATGACCATCGGCCACAAAGCCCAATGGGGAGTCATCTGGTAGAAGGGATTGAACGTGCTCGTGTCCTTCGCCAAGGCCGGGTGGTGGAGGATGAAAACCCCCTGGCCGAGGTAGTTGAGCACCAGCGCCGGTAGCGCGAGGCCGAACCAGCCCCACCGGATCGGGGCGGCGCCGAAATGTCCCCGGTCGGCGTACAGGGCCTCGGCGCCGGTTACCGCCAGCACCACGCCGCCGAGCACGAGGTAGCCGGCGGCGCCGTGATCCAGGAAGAACCGAACGGCCCATGTCGGAGAAAGCCCCTGGAACACCGCCGGGTCCTTGACCACCTGGCTTAGGCCGATCAGCCCGATTACAGAAAACCAGACGAGGAGGATCGGCCCGAACAACCCTCCGATCGTTCCCGATCCGAACCGCTGCAGGACGAACAGACCAAGCAGGATCGCGACCGAAATCGGCACGACGAGATGAGCCAGCGCCGGAGTGGCGACCTGAACTCCCTGGATGGCACCGAGCACCGAGATCGCGGGCGTGATCATGCCGTCGCCGAAGAACAGCGCGGCGCCGAAGATCCCGAGCGTCACGAGCAGTGCTCCATGGACGACCCGGTTGCGCTGCAGCAGGGCGGTCAGCGCCATGATCCCGCCGTCGCCGCGATTGTGCGCGCGCATGATGAAGCCTGCGTACTTGATCGACACCACGACCATCAGCGCCCAGAAGATCAACGACGCGATCCCGTACACGGTGGCCGGCGTGATCTGCGCCGTGGCCTTGTACGAGCTGAAGATGGCTTGCTCGGTGTACAGGGGGCTGGTGCCGATGTCCCCGTACACGACCCCGAGCGCACCCAGCACGAGGACCGCGCGCCCGGCTTGAGCGATCACGTCTCGGTTGGAATCGGCCAGGGCCTCGAACCGCTTCCGCGTCGCGTCCGACTCTGCGGGGGCGGTGGCCGCTCGCGGCGCGACGTATCCGAGCTTGTGGGCCGCCTCGTTGAAGCTGCGCTTCACCCCGGTCGTGCCGGCCACTTGGCCGGGGTCATCTGGCGCGGACGCTTCGGTCTTGTGCGCCGCCTCGTGCAGGCTACGTCGGCGCGATGTGGTCATCCCCCACTCTCCTCGCGACCGCGGACCGGGTCACGCAGGGTGCGGTTCGAGCGCGGCGGCCGCCGCGCGTAGTTGGCTTCCAAGGGCTCCCAGTTCGGCGGGCCGGTACAGCGGACTGGTGCCGTCGGTGAGCAGCGACCCGAGCATCGCGACACCCTGGGGACTGACCGGCTCCGCAGTCCGCAGTCGGCGGTCCAGGGTCGCGATCACCGTACGCGCAGCGACCACCTCGCGCGGGTCCGGCCGGACCGCGGCGCTCAAACCGTGCGGAATGGCATCGGCATCGCGGACTGCCCTCGCGAGCCCGGCTGCCACCTTCGCGCGGTAGCGCCGGCCGGTAAGCCGCTGGCCCCTGATCGCGAGCAGCGCGCTTGCGCCCGGACTTACGCCCGAAGCCAGCTGCCGGTCAAGCTCGCCGGCGTGACAGCTGGCGATCAGCGCGAGACGCAGGCGTCGCCATCGGCTCCCTCGCTGATGGCGCGAGAGCGGCGGATATGAAACGCGGTCGAGATCGGCAACTGACATGTCACACGGGTCCACCTCATATGCTCGACGACGCTCCGTCAACGCGGCGCTAAGAAACGGCCCCCCACCGTCAAGATTTCGTCAACGCGTCGGGCGAGGGGATCCTGCTGCGGGCTGGGTCCACGGCTAGAATCGGTGCCGCGTTTCGTTCACGATCTACGGGAAGAGACTGGATGTGATCGCGGTGGTCTACGCCGCCCGGCGGGCGCTGTGAGCGAGCGGCTCCTGCGGGAGCTTGCACCCCAGGTCCTCGCCGCCGTCGCCCGGCGCTACGGCAGCTTCGACCTCGCTGAGGACGCGACGCAGGAGGCGCTGATCGCGGCCGCGCAGCAGTGGCCGGATGAGGGCGTGCCCGTCAACCCGCGCGGCTGGCTGATCGCGGTCGCCGCCCGACGGCTGATCGACGCCCGGCGGGCCGAGGCGGCGCGAACCCGCCGCGAGGAGGTCGCGTTCGTCCAGGAGCCTCCGCCCGGCGCCGACGTCGCCGATGAGGATGACGCGCTGACGGTGCTGTTCCTGTGCTGTCATCCGGCGCTGTCGCCGCCGTCGCAGCTGGCGCTCACGCTGCGCGCCGTCGGGGGCCTCAGTACCGCGCAGATCGCCAGCGCGTTCCTCGTCCCCGAGGCGACGATGGCTCAGCGCATCAGCCGCGCCAAGGCGACGATCGCTGAGGCGGGCGCTCGCTTCGAACTGCCGCCCGAGGAAGAGCGCACCGCACGCCTTGGAGTCGTGCTGCACGTGCTCTACCTGATGTTCAACGAGGGCTATACCGCGACATCAGGCGAGCAGCTGCAGCGCCGTGAGCTCGCCCGCGAGGCGATCCGCCTGACGCGGACGACGCACGCGCTCCTGCCCGCAGACGGCGAGGTCGCGGGGCTGCTCGCGCTGATGCTGCTAACCCAGGCGCGCAGCGGCGCACGCGAGCGCTCCGACGGCACGCTGATCCCGCTGGCCGAGCAGGACCGCCTCAGCTGGGACCGTGCACTTCTGGACGAAGGAGCACAGTTGATCGAGCAGACGCTGTCGCGCGCGCCGCTGGGCCCTTACCAGCTGCAGGCGGCGATCGCGGCGGTCCACGACGAGGCGGCGACGGCCGCCGATACCGACTGGCCGCAGGTGCTGAAGCTCTACGACCTCCTGCAGGCGTTGGCGCCGAGCCCGGTCGTCACGCTCAACCGGGCCGTGGCGGTCGCGATGGTTCATGGCCCGTGCGCTGGGCTCGCCGACCTCGACGCGCTGGCCGGTGACCGTCGCCTCGCGTCGCATCACCGGCTCGCGTCCGTCCGCGCCCATCTGCACGAGATGGCCGGCGACACACGGTCCGCGCTGGCGGGGTACGAGGATGCGGCCCGCCGCACGACGAGCATCCCCGAGCAGCGTTACCTGCAGGCCCAGGCGCAACGACTGCGCGGCGATGTCGAGAAACCCGCCAACGGCTCCGACCATAGGGTGCACACACCCAACTCACGAGGAGCATCTTGATGCGCTACATCCTGCTGATCTACCAGAACCCCGAAGCCTTGAGCGGCCTCTCCGAAGAGGAGAAGCAGGTCTTGATGCACGCCGCCGGAGACATCGTGCAGGAGCTGTCGGCGAACGGCGAGTGGGTCGGCGGCGAGGGGCTGGCCGACGCCTCGCAGGCACGCTCGACGCGCGTACGCGACGGCGTCGTCACCGTCACCGACGGCCCGTTTCTGGAGGCCAAAGAGGCGCTTGCCGGCTACTGCATCATCGACGTCGCGACCCCGGAGCGCGCCGAGGAGATCGCCGCGCGTTGGCCAGATGCCCAACACTGGGGTATGGAGATCCGCGCGCTGATGCACGGCGGCGGGGAGGAGGACTGACCGATGCTCACCCTCTACGAACACCCCTTCGCCCTCTACTGCCAGAAGGTCCTGGTCGCGCTGAACGAGCAGGGCGTGCCCTACGACGTCCTCGAGGAGCAGCGTGACTTCGACCGCGCCGAGCTGGCCGAACTGTGGCCGCCAGCGTCGATCCCCGTGCTGCGCGACGGCGAGGAGATCATCGGGGAGACCTCGATCATCATCGAGCACGTCGCCGGTGCGCAGCTGGTGCCGTCGCTGGAAGCCCGCAAGTGGGACCGCCTGTGCGACCAATACATCTCCGACGCCGTCCAGGCGATCGTCTTCGACACGATCGATGAGCGCTTCGACGAGCGCGCCATCGCCCGCGTGCACGCCCGGCTCGACATGAGCTACGGCATGCTCGAGACGCAGCTCACCCAATACGAGTTCCTCGCCGGCAGCGCTTTCACGATCGCCGACTGCGCCGCCGCGCCGGGGCTGTTCTATGCCCTCGCGGTTCACCCATGGAGCGAGGGCGCGCACCCGCAGCTGACGCGCTACTACCGGGCGCTGGCGCATCGGCCGTCCTTCGCCAACGTGATCGCGGACGCGAGGCCCTATCGGCACCTGTTCCCGCTGCCCTGGCCGGCCGACTTCGACCGCTACCACTAACGTCCTCGGGCCGGCGCGCCAGCAGTTACGTCTCGACCGCGAAGACCCTCCAGGGCCCAGCGATGCCTTTGAGTTGGTGTTCTCCTCGATCGGCAAGGATCTGATCGGAGCCGGCGATGAGGTCGCGGACGGTGCTGCTGACGAGTACCTCACCCGGCCCCGCGAGGCCGCTGATGCGCGCGCCGATGTGAACCGCGAGGCCGCCGACGTCGTCATCCGCGAGCAGCTCGCACTCGCCGGTGTGCATTCCGGCGCGAATGTCGAGGTCGAGCTCGCGGACAGCCTCGCGGATGGCGATAGCGCTGCTGATCGCCCGGCTCGGACCGTCGAACGTGGCGAGCATCCCATCGCCCAGTGACTTCACGAACCGCCCCCTGTAGCGCTCGACCTGCTGGCGCGCGAGGGCATCGTGTCTCTCGAGGAGCGCGCGCCAGGTGCTGTCGCCCAGCTCTGCGGCGCGCTCGGTCGATCCGACGATGTCGGTGAAGAGCACGGTCGCCAGCACGCGGTCGCTGACAACTGGTCGTCGGACGCCTGTCAAGAACTGCTCGATCTCGTCGGCGGTGTGGCCGCCTGGACGCACCTCGACGTATCGCGCGCCTTGGATGTTGGCCGCCGCGTAGCGCGAGTGGCGTTCGTCGATATATGCGTCGCTCGCGCGGCGCAGCACCAACGTCGGACACTGCACACTGGCAAGCGCGTCGCGGACATCCAGCTCGCCGACCATGGCCAGCGACGCGGCGGCGGCATCCGGAGTCATCGACAAACGTCGGTGGCGGGCGAGCTGGCGTCGCCGCTCCTCGTCGTTACCGGCGAAACCGCCCCACGGCTGCTTCGGCGAACTGCTCCCCCAATACTCAACGATCGCCTGAACCATCGCGTCACGCTCCTCGACACTCTGCGCCCACTCATAGCCGGGCCCGCGCACCACCCGCGGCGTCGGGGTGATCAGCACCAACGCGCGAACGAGATCCGGATGCGAGGCCGCGAAGAGCACAGCCAATGCGCAGCCCTCGGCGATGGAGATCAACGCCGGCTGGTCAGAGCTCGCGGCATCGAGCACCGCGCGAACATCATCGATCTGCTCCTCCAGCGGCGTGGCCCCGGCGATCCCGCCCGACATCCCGGCACCACGTCGATCGAACTGGATCAGCCGCGCGAACGAGGCTATTCGCGTGAGGAAACCGCCCATTGCCGGGAGCTCCCAGTCAAGTTCAATGTTCGAGAACCACCTCGGCACCACCAGCACATCGAGCGGTCCATCACCCGCCACCTGGTAGGCGATCTGGAGATCACCGCTGCGCGCGTACCGCGTGAGAACGTCCATCACACGAGGGATCGTATGCCGGAGCGAGTCAGCCAATCTAGAATCCGGTTCAGATCGGAGGGGACCGGGATTGACTGAGTACGTTCTCTCACAGCGAGGCTCGCCAGATGTCGAGCGGGCTCGGCTGAGGTTGCTGGAGGAGTACCACGACCCGCTGACCGTCAGTCAGTTGGACGCGATTGGCGTCGGCGAGGGATGGCGCTGTCTCGATGTCGGCGCCGGGGGAGGCTCGGTCACGCGGATCCTTGCCGAGCGGGTCGGGAGCACGGGCTCGGTGCTGGCGGTGGATCTCGATACGAGCCTCCTCGACGGGCTCGCGAGCGATCGGGTCGAGGTGCGCCGCCACGACCTCCTGTCCGACCAGCTGCCGCAAGCCGCCTTTGACCTCGTCCATGCCCGCTTGCTCCTGATGTTTCTGTCGTCGCGACTCGGGGCATTGGAGCGACTGGTGAGCGCCACGCAGCCTGGAGGGTGGGTGGCCTCGATCGCTCCGGACTTCACGGCCGTCGTGCTCTCCCCGACCAGCTTGGTATGGCAGCGGGTTTGGTCGCGGCTCCTCGACGCGGCGATGGCCGGTGGGTGGGATCCCGGCTACGGCGCCCGCCTGTGCAGCGACCTGCGAGCGGCCGGACTCGTCGACGTGCACGCCGACTACATCGCGCGATGCTCCCCGGGCGGGTCGCTTCCCTCCCGCTTGCTCTCGCTGACGATCGAGCGACTGAGAGAGCGAATGGTCCTCCTCGGCGCAGACAATGGCGAGATCGACGAGGTGCGGCGGCTGCTCGATGAGCCCGCCAGCACGATCACGCCTCCTACGACTTGCGTGGCGCGCGGCCGGCGGCCCGGCCATTCGCGCCTCAGCTGACGGACCATCAAGAAGCCCGGGGCAGCATCCTCGGTAGTCCGAAGTGCGCCAGCAAGCTGCGCTCGCCAAACCACGTGATCGCTGACACCTTGTCCTCGACGAGCGTGAGCACCATCAGGCCGTAGCCGCGCGACACCGCCGCCTGGGGGTCGGGCAGGTAGCAGCCGAAGGCGGGCTGGCCGTTGGCGCGGGTGGGCACGAGGCGCAGGTTCGCGTCCCTGCGCTCGCCGCGCTCGTGGACGATGAATCCGGCGATCGCCCACGGGCCCTGATACTCGTACGGCTGCGGCGGCATAGTCAGCCACGCATCGTCGGTGAGCACGGAGATCACGCCTTGGGTGTCGCCCTGCTCGACCGCCGTGGCGAACCGCCCCACGAGTTCGCGCTCGCGCGCGGACCCCGGCAGCGGGGCGCGCTCGTGACCGCCAGCGGGCACGCTCGCGTCGAGCGTCGCGCGGGCACGTTGCAGGGCGCCCTTGACCGACGCTTCGCTCGTCTCGAGCATCTCGGCGACCTCGGAGGTGCGAAAGCCGAGGACCTCGCGCAACACGAGCGCGGCGCGCTGGCGGGGCGGCACGTGTTGCAGCGCGGCCGCGAATGCCAGCCCCACGGACTCTCTGGTTTCGTAGCGCGCCGCCGGCCCAGCGGCGGTATCGGCGACCCCTTCGAGCAGCACGTCAGGGTATGGGTCGAGCCAGGTCGGCTCGGCCATCCGGGTCGGCTTGGGCGGCTCGGCCATCGGCGGTACCTCCTGTGGGCGGCGCTTGCGGTCGCGGAGCGCGTTCAGGCAGCGATTGGTGGCGATCCGGTACAGCCAGGAGCGGAGCGAGGCGCGTCCCTCGAAGGCATCCAGCCCGCGCCAGGCGGCGAGCAGCGTCTCCTGCACGATGTCCTCGGCGTCTTGCAGCGACCCGAGGATTCGGTAGCAGTGCAGGTGCAGCTCCCGCCGATACGGCTCGACCAGCTCCCGGAACGCGGACTCGTCGCCCGCCCGGGCCCGGCTCAGGGCCCCGTCACTCACGTTTGCACCCCGCTCTGACTCTCACCGCTCACTCGCATCCTCCTTAAGGACACCAGGCGAGCGAAAAAAGGACCGTTCCGTTTCTGCGCGGGCGGGTGTCTCATCGAAGGCAACCTACAAATCGGAGGACAGACTGATGGAATCGACACTCGCGGGAAAGTCGCTTTTGATCACCGGAGCCAATCGCGGTCTCGGACACGCGCTCCTCGAGGAGGCGCTCCGGAGAGGCGCAACGCGCGTCTACGCCGCCTCGCGCCAACCGATGGTTGTCCCGGATGAACGCGTCACGCCCCTGATATTGGACGTGACCGACCCGGCGCAGATCCAGGAGGCCGTGGACGAAGTCGAGTCACTCGACGTCCTGATCAACAACGCCGGTGTGTCGGTCCCGGACGACTTGAGCGATCGTTCCGCGTTCGAGGAGCACCTGGCGGTCAACCTGTACGGGACCCTGGATGTCACTCGGGCGTTCCTGCCGGCGCTGAAGCGCAGCCACGGAGCCGTGGTCAACGTCGTATCGCTCGGCGCGGTGGCCGCGGTCCCAGTGCTCCCGGCTTACTCGGTCTCCAAGGCAGCTTCACTGTCGCTCACTCAGTCGCTGCGCGCGCTATTGGCTGGCCGGTCCGTGCGCGTTTACGCCGTCTTGCCGGGTCCGATCGACACCGACATGGTGCGCGCTCTCGACATCCCGAAAACGCCTGCTGAGGACGTGGCGCGGGCGACCCTGGACGGCATGGAACGTGGCGAGGAGGAGATCTTCCCCGACCCAATGTCGCAGTCGCTGGCAGACGGCTGGCGCGCGGGCATCGCGAAGGAGCTCGAGAGCCAGAACGCGGCGCTGGTGGCGGCGGACCCGATCGCGGCGTAAGGGGGAACGGAACCATGGAGACGACAATGACAGGCCACAAGATCGCCACGCGAGAAGAGTGGCAGGCGGAGCGCGCCGTGCTGCTGGAGCGCGAGAAGGAACACACCCGGATCGGCGACGAGCTCGCCAGGAATCGCCGGTCCCTTCCGTGGGTGCGGGTCGAGAAGGAGTACACCCTGCAGACGGCGGACGGCCCGAAGACGGTGGCGGAGCTGTTCGATGGCCGCTCGCAGCTCCTGATCTACCACTTCATGTTCGGCCCGAGCTACGAGGCGGGGTGCCCGGTGAACTCGTCGATCGCCGACACGTTCGACAGCCTGATCCCCCACCTGAAGGCACGAGATGTGACGCTGATTGCGGTGTCCGGCGCGTCGATCGAGAAGCTCGAGGCGTTCCGCGAGCGGATGGGGTGGAAGTTCACCTGGGCGTCGAGCTACGAGAGCGATTTCAACACCGACGTCGGCTTCTCGAGCACGCCCGAGCAGACCCACGAGTCGATCGCACCGATTCTCGACCAGCTGCCACCGGTCGCCTTCCGCAACGCCAAGGACGCCGGCACGGACATCTACGGCTACCTGACCGAGCTGTTCGGCTTCACCGCCTTCAGCCTCGAGGACGGGGTCGTGTACCAGACGTACTCGACGACGGGCCGCGGAGTCGAGTTTCTGATGCCCTACTACGGGTTCCTCGACCACGCGCCGAAGGGCCGCGACGAAGGGGCGGAGTGGCAGCTATGGATCCGCCGGCACGACGAGTACGACAGTGAGTGAGCAGCCCTGACCGGAGGTCTGGGCTGCTCACGGACCCGAGGGCGCGCTAGCGGACCGATCGGAACGCGGCGCGCATCTCGGTGGTGAAGAGTTCCGGCTCCTCCCAGGCGGCGAAGTGGCCGCCCTTATCGACCTTGTTGAAGTAGGTGAGGGTTGGGTAGGACCTCTCGACCCAGCTCCGCGGAGCCCGGAAGATTTCGCCGGGAAACTGGGTGAATCCGACCGGGACCCTTACCGGTGGGGGAGTCTGCCCCGCCGCACGAGCCGTGGCTTGTGCGCCCTCCCAGTACGACCGCGCGGCCGAGGCCCCCGTAGCCGTCAGCCAGTACACCGTGACGTTGTCGAGGATGTGATCTCGGGTCAGACCGCCCGAGGGCTTGCCGTGGACGAAGGCGCTGGCGATCTTGTAGTAGCTGTCCGTGTCGTGGTCGAGCATCCACGCCGCCAGCGCGATCGGTGAATCCAGCAGGGCGTAGCCGATCGTCTGCGGCCGCGTCGCCTGCTCGAGGAAGTAGCCGAAGCCGGTCGCCCTGAACGTAGTGAGCGCGTCGGCCGCCGCGCGTTCCTCGTCGGTCTCCGCCGGCGGGGTGCTGCCCAGCGCCGGCACGAGCAGGTTCGTATGGATGCCGATCAACCCCTCGGGCGCCTGGCGGCCCATCGAGTCGGTCACCGCGGCCCCCTGGTCTCCGCCCTGGGCGACGTAGCGGGTGTAGCCGAGGCGGCGCATCAGCTCCGCCCAAGCCTCCGCGACGCGGCCGGCGGACCAGCCGAGCTCGGTTGGCTCGGCCGAGAAGGCGTACCCGGCGATGGACGGCAGCACCAGGTCGAACGCATCCTCGGCCCGTCCGCCGTGCGCGGTCGGGTCCGTGAGCGGGCCGACGGTCTCGAGCAACTCGATCACCGAGCCCGGCCAGCCGTGGGTCATGATCAGCGGCAACGCGTCCTCGTGCGGCGACTTCACGTGGATGAAGTGGGTGTCCTCCCCGTCGATCTCGGTCTTGAACTGCGGGAGCGCGTTCAGTTTCGCCTCGCACCTGCGCCAGTCGTAATCGCTCGCCCAGTATTTGGCGAGCTCCCGAATCGCTTCCAGCTGCACGCCCTGCGATCGATCAGTGACCAGCTCCCGGGAGGGCCACCGCACCGCGGCGATGCGGCGGCGCAGGTCCTCCAGTGCCTCGTCCGGAATGCCAACGTTGAAGGGACGAATCGCTGTGGCGTCTGACTTCTCGGTCGTGGCAGACATGTGCGTCTCCTCGGTTCGGGAACGGTACGAAGTCTCCCTCATCTCCCCTGCACGTCGCGCCCGTAAGACCCTGGTCCGCACCCTGGTCTGCCTCGTTCGCACCGCTCGTCTGCTTGCCCACCGCGGGAGAGGGTGTCACAGCTGGGGTTGCCGTCTTGTCTCTTTGGGTGTTGGTGATCCTGGCTGAAAGGAGTTGACGATGCGAGTGTTCGTGGCAGGCGCGACGGGAGCTATCGGGAGGCAGTTAGTGCCGGGTCTGGTCGCTGGCGGTCATGAGGTTTACGGGATGACGCGCAGCGAGTCAAAGCAGGCGATGCTCTACGAGCTCGGCGCGGTGCCCGTGGTCGCGGACGCACTTGACCCAGATCAGGTCGCCGAGGCGGTGGGCAGGTCCAGGCCAGAGGTGATCGTCCATCAGCTGACCGCGATTCCCGAAGCGTTGGACATGCGTCATCCCGATCGTGCCTTCGAGCTGACCAACCGCCTGCGGACCGAGGGGACCGATCACCTGCTGTCCGCCGGGCAGGCCGTGGGCGTCCGGCGCTTCGTGGCGCAGAGCAACATCGCCGCGTACGCACGCACTGGCGCGGCCGTCAAGAGCGAAGAGGACCCGGTCGACGCCTCGCTCACCGGAGTGATGCGTGCGAACGTCGCGGCGATCGGTCACCTCGAGGAGGCGGTTCTCGGCGCGAGTTGGACGGAGGGGATCGTGCTGCGCTACGGCTGGTTCTATGGTCCGGGCACCTCAATGGCGCCGGGCGAAGAGTCATACGAGCTGATCCGCAAGCGCAAGTTCCCGCTGGTGGGCGACGGTGGCGGCATATGGTCGTTTATCCACGTCGCCGACGCCGCGGACGCGACCGTGTCAGCGATCGAGCACGGCAGCCGCGGGATCTACAACGTCGTCGACGACGACCCCGCCGCGGTCGCCGAGTGGCTGCCGGCGCTGGCTGAGCAGCTCGGCGCCGAGAAGCCGATGCGCGTGCCGCGGTTCATCGGACGGCTGTTCGCGGGTGAGTTCGGCGTGGTGTTGATGACCGAGCTTCGAGGCGCCTCCAATGCCAAGGCCAAGCGCGAGCTGGCGTGGCGGCCGGCGCACCCGAGCTGGCGAGACGGGTTCGCCACAACATGACCGACCGGGAGCGACTGCTTGACGAGCTGCGGCCGGCCTCGTTCGCGATCGCCTACCGGATGCTGGGCAGCGTCTCCGAGGCCGAGGACGTGGTGCAGGAGGCGCTGCTGCGCGTACATCAGGCGCTCGAGGCCGGCGAGCGGATCGCGTCGCCGCGCGCGTTCGTCGCGACCGTGACCACGCGGCTGGCGATCAACGAGCTGCGCTCCGCGCGCGCCCGTCGCGAGCGCTACGTCGGCGAGTGGCTACCGGAGCCGATCATCACCGACAGCACCGACGACCCAGCCCGGCAGGCGGAAATGGCCGACTCGCTGTCACTCGCGATGCTGGTGCTGCTCGAGAGCCTCACGCCCGAGCAGCGAGCCGTGCTGCTGCTTCACGACGTATTCGACTACCGCTACCCCGAGATCGCGACGATCGTCGACAAGAGCGAAGACAACGTGCGACAGCTCGCGACGCGCGCCAGGCGGCACGTCGAGCAGCGCCGGCCCCGCTTCCAGACGACCCGCGAGCAGCGCGACGAGCTGGCCGCCCGGTTTTTCGCCGCCACCGAACAGGGCGACCTCGCCGAGCTCGAGGCGCTGCTCACTCACGACGTGCACCTCACCGGCGACGGCGGTGGCAAGGCCCCCGCGCTCGCGCGCTCGCTACACGGGCGCGACCGCGTCGCGCGCGCGCTCGTCAACTGGGCCCGCCTGGCCGCGCGCACTCCGGGCGTGTCATTGCACCCCGTCGAGGTCAACGGCGCGCCGGGCGCGCTCTATCTCGACGCACAGCGGCGCGTGCTCGGCGTGGTGGCGCTCGACACCGCCGGTCCTCAGATCACGGGCATCAGCGCGATCGTCAACCCCGACAAGCTGGCTCACCTCGGGCCTGTCGGCGACCTAAGGTCGCTGCTGCGCTCGCCGACATGAATTCCGCCGCTCTTCGCAGTACTAGGCTTCTCGATCACACGAATTCGAAGGAGACCTCATGGCATCCACGACTGAAAAGTCGGCGGGCGCAACCGCGATCCGGCCCTTCCATGCAGAGATCCCGCAGCCGGACATCGACGACTTGCGCCGTCGGATCGCCACGACGCGCTGGCCTGACCCTGAGACGGTCGACGACGGTTCGCAGGGAACGCCGCTGGCCAAGGTCCAGGCGCTCGTGCGGTACTGGGGCTCCGACTACGACCTGAGGAGGTTCGAGAGGAGGCTGAACGCGCTGCCGCAGTTCATGACCGAGATCGACGGCCTCGACATCCATTTCATCCACGCCAAGTCGCCTCACGAGAACGCGTTGCCGGTCATCATCACGCACGGCTGGCCCGGCTCGGTCATCGAGATGCTGAACGTCGTCGGCCCGCTCAGCGACCCGACGGCGCACGGCGACAATGCCGAGGACGCGTTCGACGTGGTGGTCCCGTCGATGCCGGGCTACGGGTTCTCCGGCAAGCCGACGTCATCGGGGTGGGGCCCCGACCACATCGCGCGAGCCTGGGCGGAGTTGATGAACCGGTTGGGATACACGCGCTACGTCTCCCAGGGCGGTGATTGGGGCTCAGTCGTCGCCGAAGCAATGGGGCGACAGGCGCCAGCAGGACGGCTAGGCATCCACGTCAACCTGCCTGCGACTGTGCCCGCTGACGTAGCCGCGGCGCTCGCCGCCGGCGGCCCCGCTCCGGACGGACTGTCTGAAGACGAACGCGCGACATTCGACAAGCTCGCGACGGGCATCAAGACGGGGGGCAGGGCCTATTTCGCGATGCTGACTGCGCGTCCGCAGAACATGGGCTACGGCATGGCGGACTCCCCGGCCGGCCTCGCGGCGTGGATGCTCGTGCATGGAGGCTTCACGCGCTGGACGTACAGCGACGATGCGGACAGGACCCCGACGAAAGACGAGGTCCTGGACGACATCTCGCTCTATTGGCTGACAAACACCGGGACCTCCGCGGGACGCATCTATTGGGAGAACGGCGGAGGGAACCCGAATAGCGCTGCGGCGCAGAGAACCAACGAGATCTCCGTTCCGGTTGCCGTCACAGTGTTCCCCGGCGAGAGCTACCAGGCGCCACGCAGCTGGGCCGAGCGCGCCTATCCCAACCTCATCTACTTCAACGAAGTCCACAGAGGCGGCCACTTCGCCGCGTGGGAACAGCCGGAACTCTTCACCACCGAGATCCGCGCAGCGTTCCGGTCGCTTCGCTAGACAAAGGCGCATCTGGCCCCGGCTCGGACTGCTGCGGAGGAGGATCCGGGTCCGGCTCCGGAACGACCGGCGTGGCGGGCTCCTCTGGCGGCGGGACAGTGGCCGGCGCTTCTGGATCGGCGGGCGTCCCTGGGTCGGGATCGATCGGCGTGACCGGGGCGTCGGGCACAGCCGGTGTGGCAGGCTCCGCCGGCTGCGGTACCTCGGCCGTCGGAGCTGGTCCTCGCGAGTGGCACCGTGGAGACGGCTGTTCCAGCATGTCCATTCACTACCCGAGTACCCGGGCATCGAACCGGCCCCGCCGGTCCCATGCCGCCCGGTCCGAAGCCGGTCAGCGGCGATACAGCCGTGACTGAACCTGCGTGGGTCACGCAGCGAGGGGGTAGGACGCCGGAATAGAGCGGACCTGAGGAGGATCTGTTATGGCGACAGCAACAGCGATGTCCCCTGCCCGCGGCCGGGACCTCGGCACCATCGAAACCAACATCCCGGCGCGACTTGACAGGCTGCCGTGGTCGGGCTGGCATTGGAAGATCCTCATCGGTCTGGGCACGGTTTGGATCCTCGATGGCCTCGAGGTCACAATCGTCGGCTCGATCGCCGGCGCGATCTCCGCGAAGGGAAGTGGCATAAACATTTCCGCCGCTGAGGTCGCCGGCTGGGCGGCCTCCATGTACGTCGCGGGCGCGTGCGTGGGAGCGCTCCTGTTCGGCCGCTTGACTGACATGTTCGGTCGAAAGCGCCTGTTCATGATCACGCTCGGCGTCTATCTGGCCGCGACGATCGCGACCGCATTTGCCTGGACGCCGTGGTTTTTCTTTGCCTGCCGTTTCGTGACCGGAATGGGTATCGGCGGCGAGTATTCGGCGATCAATTCCGCGATCGACGAGTTGATTCCCGCTCGCCGTCGCGGTCGAATCGACATCCTGATCAACGGCACCTACTGGTTGGGCGCGGCAGCCGGCGCGCTTCTGTCAGTGGCGGCACTACACATCTTCTCGCCGCTGCTGAATTGGCGTGTGTGCTTCGGACTCGGCGCAATCCTCGGAACCGCGATCCTGATCGTCCGGCGCAGCGTGCCCGAGAGCCCACGGTGGCTGTTCATTCACGGTCGCGAGGACGAGGCCGAAGCCGTCACGCGGGATATCGAGCGTCAGGTGGTCGAGAGCACCGGGGCCGAGCTAGACGATCCCGACGAGACAATCACCATCAAACAGCGCAAGTCGATCAGCCTGTGGGAGATCACCCGCGCGATCGTGTCCACCTATCCCAAGCGGACCGTTCTCGGCCTGGCGCTGTTCATAGGGCAAGCGTTCCTCTACAACGCGATCCTGTTCGGCTACGCGACGCTGCTGAGCACGTTCTTCGGCGTCGCCACCGCAGACGCGCCCTATTACCTGGTCGCGTTCGCAGTTGGAAACCTGCTCGGGCCGATCGTGCTCGGTCCGCTGTTTGACAGTGTCGGTCGCAAGCCGATGATCGCCGGGACGTACATCCTGTCGGGCGTGCTGTTACTGATCACCGGTTATCTGTTCAAGGAGAACCAGCTCAACGCAACGTCGTTGACGGTGTGCTGGTCGGTGGTGTTCTTCTTCGCCTCGGCAGGGGTGAGCGCTGCCTACCTGACAGTCAGCGAGATCTTCCCGATGGAGACGCGGGCGCTGGCAATCGCAGTCTTCTATGCGGTCGGCACGGGCATCGGCGGCATCATCGGACCGCAGATCTTCGGTCGGCTCGTGCCGACGGGCAACGCGACCGACGTGTTCTACGCGCTGGCGCTCGGCGCCGTCCTGATGATCATCGGTGGCGTGGTCGAGATCGCCTTCGGTGTCAAGGCCGAACGCAAGGGGCTCGAGGCCATCGCGAAACCTCTTACCGAGGTCACGAGCAGCGCGAAAAGCGCCGTCAAAGGCCCGGCCGCGGCGACGACCCGAAGGCCGCGTCCCCGGACTGCCTAGGTGATCGCCATGAAGCGGTCACCGTCCTTGATCGCGACGGTCTCGCGCATCGCCTCGTAGATCTCGTCCATCAGTGCCCGCTTGTACTCCCGCGTCTTGCCTTCTCGGATCGCGATACGAGTGACTGGCATTTCGTGGCCTCCTGTCGTGTCGGGGTGCGTTGGGGTCAATGACCGGCTCGACCGGCGGCTGCCATTGCCGACGCGGGATACCGCTCGATGAGTTGATCGGCGATCGCGTCGAGATCGCCTCCGATGTAGTTGGGCTGTGGACCGACGTCGAGCGGGGCGTTACCCTCGCGCAGGATCAGCCCGGCCTGCCAGCCGGCCGCGAGAGCACCGAGGGTGTCCCAGACGTGGCACGCGATCAGGCAGATGTCGCTCGGATCGAGGTCAAGCTCGCCCGCCACTGCGTGGTAGGCCTCCGGCGCCGGCTTGTGGCGCCGCACCGTCTCATCGACGCTGAAACGACGCTCGAACACGTCGATTACGCCCGCCTTCTGCAACTGCCGCCCCGAGACCTCGAGCGTATTGTCGGTGAGCGTGAACAGCCGGAAACCGTGGTCGCGCAGCCGTCGCAGGGCTGCCGGGACTTCAGGATGCGGTGGCATCGAGGCGAACCGGTCCGTGAGCTCGGCGCCGTCGGCGTCACCGATCGCGATGCCGCGGGCGGCGGCAAGCATGCGCAACACCGCGGCGCCGATGTCGGTGAACGGGACGTAAACGCCGGCGAGCGTGAGCGCCTCGGAATGCGTGATCAACCCGGCGAACCACAGCCGCATCGCAGCTGGGTCATTGAAGATCCGGTCGAAGGTCGGACGGATCGCTTCCAGGTCGAGCAGAGTCTCGTTTACGTCGAACACGATGATCGGTCGTTGAGTCATTCGAGGTCCTTTCGGTTGTGGACACGCGCAGGGCGAGCATCCTCGGCTCCCTAGGCGAGCCGAGGTCTAACGCAGGTAATCCCTTGCGGTTCTGTCGTCCCAGCCGTATCGCTCCAGCGCGGGAAGAGACGAACGAGCGAGCGAGACGCCGAACTCGGGCTCGCTCTTCTTACCGACGTTGTCACGGTTGGTAAAGGGAGGCGAGGCGTCGAGCCACTCGGTGCTCGGCACCAGGTACACATGCGGGTCGTCCGCGTCAGCCAACAGCACGATCGCCGCAAACCGACTGCTCGCGGGCTGAAAGCGCCGCTTGGTCCAGAAAACGTAGCCGCCCAACCGCTGAGTGGAGACGAACACCTCGATCGACCGATCGGACGGAGTCCGCACATCAAGTTTGCTGTCGATCAGGCTCCTCGGCCGCTCCACGGAGCATCCGAGGCTTTCCAGCCGTTCCGTAACGATCGTTCTGCCAAGGCCGACGAGCTCAGTTCGGCCCAGGTGCGTCCACCGGTCGCTCGTCTCTTTGGGGGTTGCGCTCATCGTCGCTCACTTTCGCCGGGGGGCCCACCGTGCCTGGCCCCGTCTGGCCAGATGAGTGCAGCGGCGCGCGCGGTTCTTACCGACGGACCAGATTCACGTTGCCGGGCGCATACACCCCTTGGATGTGCCCTTATCCGAAGGTGAACACGTACGCGTGAGCCCCGGCATCCAGGAAAGTGACCTCGAACGTGCGCTCGGCGACCGGTGTGCGTTGCCGGATCAGCTGATACGGGCGCGTCACGGTGACGGTTCCCTCGCCGTGCTCGTCGATGTCGATCCCGTGGTCTGCTCGAGGCGGCTCGCCGTCCAGGAGCACCCGAAAGCGCACGGGCTCCTCGCTCGGTCCCGCCCCCAGCACCAGGTGCAGATCGCGTGCCTGGAAGCGGTGGGCGATCCGTCCCTCCACCGCGTTCAACACGGCCGCCTGTCGCCCGACCGTCCAATCGCCGGCCAGCGCCCAGTGGTTCAGGCGTAGGACGTCAGGCAGCACGTATTCGTGCGGCACATCGCGCGAAGCGCCGCCGGGCGACGCGAAGTTCGCGGCCCTGAGGTAGCCGATGTAGGTCTCGGGTGAGCGCAGGTCGTCCCAGTCTGGGGGAGCCTCGCTCCCCCGCCCATCGACGGAGACCAGTTCCCGGCTGACCTGGTCGCTTCCGGCGGCCGCGACCAGAAGCTGGATGACGATCTCCGAGTACTCGTATTCGCAGCGGCTCGGTGTTGAGCCAACCCGTCGCGCCTTCCAGCGAAGGAAACTCACCTTCGACCGGCAGTTGAAGGCGCGCCGCGGTCAACGCAACGACCTGAATGCGGCCCTCAGCTCGCTCGTGAACAGGTCCGGCTCTTGCCAGGCGGCGAAGTGGTTGCCCCTGTCGACTTCGTTGAAGTAGATGAGGTTGGGGTAGGCCTTGTCCGCCCAGCTTCTGGGGGCCTGATAGAGCTCGTGTGGAAAGACGGTCACGGCAGCTGGCGTCGTGACGCCCTTGACGTCGAAGAAACCGAGCGTGTTTTCCCAGTAGAGCCGGCCCGAAGAGACCCCCGTGTTCGTCCACCAGGTCATCGTGATGTTGTCGAGGACCTCGTCCCGAGTGAGGTTGCCGACGGGGTGACCCTCAAAGGCCTTCGCGATGTCCGCGAGACTTTGCGCGTCGTGGTCGAGCATCCAGGCCGCGAGATTGGCGGGCGAATCGGCGAGTCCGTACAACGTCTGCGGGCGCAGCGACATCTCGGTGGCATACCCGATGCCCTTTGTGTAGAGGAATCGCAGCTTTTCGTAGGCGCGGGTTTCCTCGGGTGAAAGGCCCGATGGCGCCGGGGCGCCTGACGGGAGCAGCTCGGCAACGTCGGGCGGAACCGTGCCGGGCATGTTGGAGTGGATCCCGAGCAACTCGGGAGGCGCCTGCACCCCCATCTCGTCCGTGATTTGGGCACCCCAATCGCCGCCCTGGGCCACAAATCTCGTGTATCCAAGGCGTTTCATCAGGGCTGTCCAGGCTCGAGCGATATGGTCGGGGCCCCACCCCGTCGACGTCGGCTTGCCGGAGAACCCGTAGCCGGGCATCGACGGGACCACCACGTCGAACGCGTCCTCGGCATTGCCGCCATGCGCCGTCGGGTCGCTGAGCGGGCCGACGACGTTCAGCATCTCGATGACCGAGCCGGGCCAGCCGTGCGTGATGATGACCGGCAACGCGTTCTCGTGAGGCGACTTGGCGTGGATGAAATGGATGTCGAGGCCGTCGATCTCGGTCATGAACTGCGGCAGCGCGTTCAGCCTCCTCTCGAACCTCCTCAGGTCGTAGTCGGAGCCCCAGTAGCGCACGAGTGCCTCCATCGTCGCCAGCTGTACGCCCTGCGAAGCATCCGCGACGGTCTCCTTCTCCGGAAAGCGCGTGGCCAAGACGCGCTTGCGCAGCTCGACGAGATCCTCTTCCGGGACGTCGATCGTGAACGGGCGCACGGGGGCGTCCTGCCCTGGAGTCGGTCTCGTCATCGCGCTCATCTGTTCCTCCTGGTTGTGGTCAGCCCAACCTACCGGTCGGACCGTCGCGTTCTGTCCTGGGGGGTCAGGATCCACCACCGCCACACGGTCCGCGCCCGTAACTCCCTGGTCTTGCTCCCTGGTCTGCATCCGTGGCAGCGAGCTTCCCGGTCCGTGTGACGTACACCGATTCAGGCGGCGCGCAGGTCGAGGCCGAAGCTCGATTCCAGCTGCTCGAAGTAGGTGCGCGCCGCCGATGCCCACCGCTCGTGGCGCTCGACGAAGAGCGTGTGGGCCCGGTCGCGCGGCCAGTCCGAGGGCAGCACGCTGGCCGGCAGGTCCGGATCGAGAAATGGGAACCTCCGCCAGGCGTGGACAAGCAGCGTCTGCTGGCGGAAGCACGCCTCCGGCGTCGAGGGGCGCAGACGGGCGAAGTCGTCGATGAAGGCTTGATACTGGTCGCGGACGCTCACCAGATCCCAGGCTTCGGCGATCAGCTCGTGAGGGTCCCCCATCTCACCGAGCTCCGCGACGAACGATCGTGCGTCGGCGTCCGGCTCCTCCCGGATCGCCGCGCTCAGCTCGGCCTCCCGCTCAGCATGCGGAGTTAGCCAGACGCCGCCCCCGAGCGATCCGAGGCCGGCCCACGCCAGGCGGGATCGCAGCTGGTGGCGGACGGCCCGTCGGTGCTCGGGAACGCGGAGGATCACGATCAACCACCGGCCGTCCCAGTCCCAGGGTCGGCCAAACGAGTAGATCCGCTCGGCGCCGGTGGCGAGCAGCCGGCGGCCGCCATCGGTGAGGAACATGCGGGCACGTCGCCCGCGACGCTCGGTCTTCAGCCAACCGTCCCGGGTGCTTCGCGACAGCGCCTGACGGGCTGCGTGCTCGGTGTAGCCCAACGAGGACAGCGCCGCAACGAGCGTCTCTTGCCAGACCTCCCCGGAGCGCGGAAGGACGTACTCACCGAGCACAGTCAGCAGCAGCGACCGCGCGGCCGGGGACCCCACGGACCGTCGTCTGAGCTGGTCGTCCATCATCGACTGCCAGGCGCTCCCGTCAGCGCCCGCGATCGGCGCCGTCGGCGGCCGCGGCGCCCGCCTCGGGATCGAACGCGTCCCGCAGCGCTTCGAAGTACGTGTTGCAACCCCGACACCGGACCTGGCTCGTGATCAGCTGCCCGCCCCATGGGGCGACCGTCTCGACGTCGGTCGACCCGCAGAACGGGCATGCCACCGGCGCGTTCATTGACGCCGCGTTTCGTCCCACGCCGAGAAGTCGTGCGGGTCCTCGAGCTCGACGGCGGCTCCCTCGGCGTCCAGCCGCTCGGTCAGCCACACGCGCACGCTGCGACGGATCCCATCCGGACCGTCACTGACCATCCCTTCCGAGATCGCCGCACGGTAGCCGGGATGATCATCCGGACCGGGCCAGCGGGCTGCCTGCTCCCAGAACTCGGCGATCCGCAGCTGGAGCAGGTCGGCGCCGGCGCCACCGCTGCGGCACATTCGCCTGAGCCACGCTTCCGCGTGGACGCGGTGGGCACCCTCCTCCTGGAGGATCTTCCGCGCGCGCTGGGCCAGCGGCTCGATGCTGCTGTCACGGGCGGTGGCGACGAACGTCGTGAGGATGCCGTCGACGACGAGGTTCGCGGCGATCATCGAGGCCCAGTCGGGGAGCTCACGGGCCAGCAGGTGGAGGGGCGCTCCCGCGTCCAGCCCTTCGTCCTCGCGCTCGACGCCGAGCTTGGCGAGAACTGGGTACGTGGACCGCGCGTGTCCCAACTCGTCCTGCGCCATCGCGGCGGCCGCGACGGCGGACTCGATCGTCGGCGCGCTCACGGCCCACTCGCCGTACCGGCGACCAAGCGCGCTCTTGTTGTCCGCCAGGGAGCCGATCAGGGAGATCATCGTCGCGGTGGCGGTGTCGACCGCCGGCGGCGTGGCGCTCACGCCCGAATCGCCTCCCGGATCTGGTCGCGCGGTACGAGGATCATGTGGATCCACGGTTGCTCGTCGTAGATGGCGCGAGCGGAAACGAGCGCCAGCTGCTCATCGGACTCGGTGACGGTGCCGACGTGATGCAGCGGATCCTCGTAGGCCTTGCGGGCGAACACCTCCCAAACGGTCTCGCCGGCGCGGCTCATACGACGATCCCCAGCCGGCGCATGGTCTCGCGCGCGTCGGAGCGGATCCGGTCCTTCGTCCACACGGGATCCCAAACGACCTCGATTTCGACCTCGTCGATCTCGGGGTCGGCGAGCAGAGCTTCCCGGATGTCATCCTCGATGAACTCGGTGGCGGGACAGCCCATGGCCGTGAACGTGATCTGCAGCCGGGCGGTACGGTCCTCGGGGCCGTAGGCGACCGACACGATCAGGCCCATCCCTACGAGCGAGACGGGGATCTCGGGGTCCTCGACCTGGCGTAGGGCCTCCCAGATGCGCGCCTTCACCCGGTCGCCGGCGCTGCGTAGCGTGATGCTCATCCCGCCCTCCCCGCGCGCGTCGTCTGGTAGCCGCGCTGGAGCCGGTGCACGTAGTCGTCGTTCATCGGCCCGCGAGCCCGCCACCGAGCCATCACGTCCGGCCACTCAATCGGCCCCTCGTCGAGCAGCCACTCCCGCCGCTCCTCGTCGAAGGCAGCGGGGAACGGACAGTCGATCACGTAGCGGTCGCCCTCGGCGTCGAGGTGAGCGGGCACGCGGATGCCGATCTCCTCCATGAATGGGACCACCTCACCCATCCATGCCTGGCGCAGCTGGTCGTTGGACTTGCCTTTGAAGCCGTAATCGAGCTGCTCGGCGTGCTGCTTGCGGTCGTCGGGCAGGCCGAACCACTCGAGGGTGAGGATGAACATCCAGTCGACCGCCGCCTGCACCTCAGCCTTGCCATTGGGGTCCTTAATGAGCTTCTTGAGCCAGGTGCGGCCGTGGCGCAGGTGAAAGGTCTCCTCCTTGTCGACCTTGGCCAGGGCGCGCTTCCAGGGCCCGAACGTGCTCGACTCATGGACGTCGCCGAGCAGCACGAACCCGGCCTGGTCGTACATCGCGTTGGCGCACACGAGCTCCACCCAGGAGCTCAGGGGCACGTCGAAGGCGTAGGGATATTTGAACTGCTTGGCGGGGCGCTCGTAGATGAGCCAATCCATGTCGACCCCGAGGTCGCCGAGCAGCCGGTAACCGATGTGGGCGTGCGCCAGTTCGTCCTGGATGATCGACATCGCCGAGCCGAAATTGTTGAGCGCGGGAGCGTGCTGGGCCGCGCCCAGGTACGACGGCGCGCTGACGAACTCGGTGTCGGCGGAGACGGTCAGGATCCGCCGGATGCCCTCCAGATACTTCGGCGACATGTGCTCCAGGCCCTCGACCAGCTTGCCGGCGGCGAGACGCTCCTGGACCTGCTCCTCGGTGAGCGGCGCAAGCTCCTCCACAGCGGTCGCGACCATCGGCCTTGCCTTTCACAGATATGACACTTGACTTACGGTCGGCATCGTATAGTCTTCCGAGCGTGCCGTCAAGCCGAGAGGACATCCCGGAGTCCGCGGGTCGTTGATGGCGATCCTGCTCGAACTTGACGGCAAGGCGCCGGCGATCGGACGCGAGGTGTTTCTGGCGCCGACGGCGGTGCTGGTGGGCGACGTGCGGGTCGGCGACCGCGCCAACATCTGGTTTGGCGCAGTGCTGCGTGGCGACACGTCGTACATCGAGCGGATCGGGCGCGATGGTCGCAGCGGGAGCCGTCGTCCGTGAGCGCGCTACCGTGGCGCCGGAGGTTCTGGCAGCCGGTAATCCCGCGGTTGAGAAGAAGAAGTTGTCGGGGTCGGCGTTGCGGTGGACGCGCACGGCCTCAGACGAGTACCAGCGGTTCAGCAAGCGATACACGCGAGCTTCGCGCGTCCCCACCGACACGCGCGTCGCCTGACTGAGAGGACAACCCTGTGCCTGAGATGCTGATCGGGGGCGAGTGGCGCCAGGCGGCGGCGCACGAGGAGATCGAGGTCGTCAACCCTGCCACCGAGGAGGTGGTTGCCACCGTCCCGGCGGGCTCGCCCGAGGACGTGGAGCTCGCGGTCGTCACGGCACAGCGGGCGTTCCGCGAGTGGTCGCGGACCGACGTGGAGAAACGCGCGGCAATCTTGGCCAGAGCCGCCGATCTCATCCACGAGAACAGCAAGCCGCTCGCGGCGACACTGACCTCGGAACAGGGCAAGCCGCTGGCCGAGGCGGCCGGAGAGGTGACGCATCTGGCGCACGGGCTGCGGTTCTATGCCGAGGCGGCGACGAAGGTAAGGGGGGCCTACCAGGAACTCCCGTCCGCATTCGGTCCTGCCTACGGCATGGTCATCCGCCGGCCGATGGGCGTTTGCGCTGCGATCACCCCGTACAACTTCCCGCTGACGCTACTCGGAACGAAGGTCGCGCCGGCGCTGGCGGGCGGCAACACGGTCGTCGCCAAGCCGGCGGCGACTACGCCGTTGGCCACCCTCGAGGTGGCGCGGCTGTTCTCCGACGCCGGGGTGCCCGACGGCGTCCTGAACGTCGTGACCGGCCGCGGGTCGGTCATCGGCGACGTGCTCGTCTCGCACCCCGAGGTTCGCCGAGTCGCCTTTACCGGCTCGACGCAGGTGGGGCGGCACGTGGCCAAGCTCGCCGCCTCCGGCCTCAAGCGACTGTCGCTCGAGCTCGGCGGCTCCGATCCCGTGATCGTCTGCGCCGACGCCGACGTCGAAGCGGCGGTCAAGGCGGTCATCATCGGCCGCTACTGGAACGCCGGCCAGGCCTGCCTGGGCTGCAAGCGGGTGTTCGTCCACGAGTCGGTGTACGACCCGTTCGTCTCCCAACTGGTCGAGCGGGTCGGGCGCTACGAGCCCGGCGAGGGCACTACCAAGCCGGAGAAGCCCAAGCTCCGGATGGGCCCGATCCACACCCGGGCGGCGCGGGACGAGCTGCTCGAGCAGATCGAGAGCGGCGTTTCCTCCGGCGGGAAGCTGCTGATCGGCGGGGGCACCGGATCCTCGGAGAAGGGGTGGTTCTTGGAGCCGGCGGTCGTGGCAGAGCCCTCCGACGAGTCGCGTCTGATGAGCGAGGAGGTGTTTGGGCCGGTGCTGCCGGTGTTCCGTTTCGCCGACTTCGACGAGGCCATCCGCCGTGCCAACGACACGCCCTACGGGCTCGGCTCGTCGATCTGGACGCACGACGCGCGGCTCATCCATCGGGCGGCGCAGGAGATCGACGCCGGGATGACCTGGGTCAACCAGATCCACTATGGCTATGACGAGCTGCCGTTCGGTGGCATGAAGGCGTCCGGTTTCGGCAAGGAGCACGGCATAGAGGCGCTCGACTCATACGTCGAGCTGAAGTCGGTCGTGGTCGGAGGGCTGTCCTGATGGCGGTCACGTTCGAACACCACGACGGCGTCGGGTCGATCACGCTCGACAACCCCCCGGCCAACTCCTACGACGTCGAGGTCATGTCCGAGTTCGGGGCGGCCGTCGACGACGCCATCGACTCGTGCGCCCGCGCCGTCGTCATCCGCTCGGCGTCGGAGAAGTTCTTCTCCGCGGGCGCCGACGTCAAGAAATTCCTGGCCGGAGACGTGTCGGCCAACATGGAGATGATCGGCATCAGCCAGGCGGCGTTTCGGCGCATGGCGGTCGCCGAGGCGGTGTTCATCGCCCACGTCGCCGGTCACGCGTTGGGCGGAGGCCTCGAGATCGCGCTCGCCTGCGACGTTCGGTTGGCCACGGCCGGCAGCTACAAGCTAGGAACGCCCGAAGTGACGCTCGGGTTGCTGCCCGGGAACGGCGGCACCCAGCGCCTGACCCGGCTGTTAGGGCCGTCGCGGGCGATGGACCTGCTGCTGACCGGACGCACGTTTACCCCCGCCGAGGCCCACGACTGGGGGCTCGTAGCCGCCGTCTATGACCCGGAGGAGGCCGACGATCGCGTGCGTGCTTATGCCGTTGCCCTGGCGCGCGGGCCGGCGCTGGCGTTCGCGGCGATCAAGCGCTGTGTGTACGAGGGCGGTGAATTGCCGCTGTCGGAGGGGCTGGCTCTGGAGGCCGAGCTCGTCGAGCACCTGTTCGGCTCCCAGGACGCCCGCGAGGGACTGCACGCATTCGTGGAAAAGCGCCCACCGGAGTTCGTCGGAGCATGACGACCGAGACGATCACGACCTATGCGGGCGCGTTCATAGACGGGCGCGAGCACGCCAACGCAGGTGATCCTCTGCCCCTGACCAATCCTGGCACGGGCGAGGTGTTCGCCGAGGTCCCGTCCGGGACCGAGCGGGACGTGGACGCGGCGGTCCTCGCGGCGGACAGCGCGTTTCCCGCGTGGGCCGCTCTCGCGGTCAGCAAACGGGGCGAAATCCTGGGGAACGCGGCGCGCCACGTCGAGCGGCATCTGGACGAGTTGGTCCCGCTGCTCACGCGCGAGCAGGGCAAGACGCTCCGTGACTCACGCATCGAGATCGCCAAGGCGATCGAGACGCTGATGCACTACGTCGGCCTGTCGAAGGCGCTTCGGGGCGTGCACGCGCCGAACCTCGATCCCGGTGTGGACGGCATCGTGCTGCTCCGACCGCTGGGCGTCGTCGGCGCGATCGTGCCGTGGAACTTCCCGACTACGTTGCTCTCGAACAAACTCGCGCCGGCGCTCGTGGCCGGGAACACGGTGGTCGCCAAGCCGGCGGGGACGACGCCGTTGACGACGCTGCGCTTTGCCGAGCTGTTGGCCGAGGGAGGGTTGCCGCCGGGAGTGTTCAACGTCGTCACCGGCACGGGCTCGCGCACCGGCACCGCGCTCGTCGAGCACCCGACCGTACGGAAGATCGCCTTCACCGGATCGACTCCGGTGGGCGAGCAGATCATGGCCCTGGCCGCTCGAGGCACCAAGCGCGTGACCCTCGAGCTCGGCGGCTCTGACCCGATGATCATCTGCGACGACGCGGACCTCGATGCCGCCGCGTCGGCCGCGTCGATGGGGCGGTTCTACAACTGCGGCCAGGCGTGCTTGGCGATCAAGCGGGTCTACGTCTTCGGGTCCGTGGCGGACGAGGTTATCGAGGCGATCACGACCAAGGCCAAGCGACTTAAGATCGGCCGTGGCGACGTCAAGGGGTCGCAGATGGGACCGCTGCACACCTCAGGCCAGCGCGACGAGGTCGCCGGACAGGTCGACCGTACGCTCGCGACCGGCGGGACGCTCCTCGCTGGAGGCGCGCCGCCCGACGACCCAGAGCTGGCCGGCGGCTTCTTCTACATGCCCACGGTGGTCGCGGATGCCGAGCACGACTCCCCGATGGCCACCGAGGAGGTGTTCGGGCCGGCGCTGCCGATCTGGCGCGTCCGTGATCTCGACGAGGCCATCGAGCGCGCCAACGCGTCGCAATTCGGGCTTGGATCCTCCGTTTGGACGCGGGATCTGCAGCGTGCACGCCACGCGGCGGAGCGGATCGAGGCGGGCTACACCTGGATCAACTCCCGGACCAAGATTTACGACGAGCTTCCGTTCGGGGGCTGGAAATCGAGCGGGTACGGCAAGGAGCACGGAGAGGAGGCCCTCCACTACTACACCGAGAGCAAGTCGGTCGTGTTCGGCAGCCAGGCATGACCGACCGGCCCTGGGACAGCGAGGTCCTCCCCACCCCACTGCTCCCGCTCGAGTCGACATTCGAGGGCTTTCTCGGACTCGAATGGGACGAGCTGAGCGAAGAGGCCGCCGCCGTGCGCTTCGCCGTTCGCGACGATCTCAGGCAACCGCTCGGACTGCTCCACGGAGGGATCTACTCGGCCGTCGCCGAGAGCATCGCCTCCGTCGCCACCGCGCTCGCCGTCTGGCAGAACGGCATGACCGTCTCCGGGCTCAGCAACTCGGCGAG
This sequence comes from uncultured Solirubrobacterales bacterium, assembly GCA_963810015.1. Lineage (GTDB taxonomy): Bacteria > Actinomycetota > Thermoleophilia > Solirubrobacterales > Solirubrobacteraceae > Palsa-465. The sequence goes on along the minus strand of CAWEMC010000009.1, from coordinate 49,357 downwards.
CTTCCTGCGGCCGATCACCGCGGGCACCGTCCACGTCGCCGCGCGTCGACGCCACCACGACGAGCGCGAGTGGCTCTGGTCTCACGACTTCCGCGACGACCGGCGGCGGGTGTGCGCGCTGGTCGAGGTCCGGATCGCCGTCCGACCCCGGCCATCGTGAGCGCGCCGGCGCCGGCGGAGGTTCAAATCGGTGGCCGGCGTCTGGAGATCCTCGACCTTCCCGGTGATCGCGAGCCGCCGCTGATCCTCCTGCACGAGGGGCTCGGCTCGATCGACCTGTGGCGCAGCTTCCCCGCCGACCTTCACCGAGCCCTGCCTCGGCGGCTTGTCGCCTTCTCGCGCCACGGGCACGGCCGGTCGGCACCGCCCGCCGAGCCCCGGACGCCCGCGTCCTTCCACGACGAGGCGCTACGAGTACTGCCGGAGCTCCGGGAGCAACTCGGGCTCTCCGAGCCGGTGCTCGTAGGTCACAGCGACGGTGGGTCGATCGCGCTGATCCACGCCGCGCACCATCCGGTTCGCGGATTGGTGCTGCTGGCGCCCCATGTGTTCGTCGAGCGGATCACCGTCGACGCGATCCGCGAGACCCGCCAGGCATACGTCGACGGCGCTCTGCGCCGGCGTATGGCCCGACACCACGACGATCCCGACGCCGCGTTCTGGGGCTGGTGCAATGTCTGGCTCGATCCCGCCTTCGCGGCATGGAACCTGGAGGCCGAGGTCGCTCGGGTGAGGGCCCCTACGCTCGTGATCCAGGGCGCCGACGACCCGTACGGGACGCTGGGGCAACTGGAGCGCATCGAGGCACGCTTGCCAATGGCCCGGCGTCTGGTGCTTGCCGGCGGGCACAGCCCGCACCTGGAGCACCGCCCGGAGGTCATCGCGGCGATCACCGAGTTCGTCTCGGACCTCTGAGGCCGGCTGCCTACAACGTCCTCGCTCGCAGTTCAGGCTCGCCACCGGCCGGCTGCGCCGCGGCCGCTCCGGCCGCCCACTCGCGCAGGCGGAATCGCTGCACCTTGCCGGTGAGGGTTCGCGGCAGGACATCGACGAACGTGACGATGTGCGGATACTCGTATCGGCGCAGGCGCTCCTTGCACCAGGCACGCAGCTCGTCGGCCAGCTCGTCGTCGCCGGGGTCGCCGGCGCACTCGACATACGCGGCGACGCGGCTGACACCGTCGGCGGTGACCCCGACGACTCCGACCCCGTCCACGCGCGGATGCTCGATCAGAACGTGCTCCATGTCGACCGGGGACACCCAGAGACCACCGACCTTCAGCATGTCGTCGATGCGGCCGACGTACGAGTAGGCCCCGTCCTCGCGTCGCTCGTAGCGATCGCCGGTGGCAAACCAGCTCCCGAGCATCGACGCCTTGGTCTTCTCGTGCTGGTGCCAGTAGAAGGCCGCGCACGAGTCCCCGCGCACCTGGAGCGCTCCGATGGCCGGACCCTCGACCGCCGTTCCCTCGTCATCGACGAGACGAAGCTCGTACCCGGGAACCGGCCAACCGGTCGTGCCCGGCTGGATCTCCCCGGGTCGGTTCGAGCAGTAGATGTGGAGCATCTCCGTCGAGCCGATCCCGTCGACGATCTCCAACTCAAACGTCCGCTGCCAGTGCTCGATCGTGACCGCCGGCAGCGGCTCGGCCGCCGATACGCAGAAGCGCACCGATCCGAGGGCGTCGGCCGCTCCGTCGGCCCGGCCCAGCGCGGCGAACAGCGCCGGCACCGAGAAGAACACGCTCGGGCGGTGGCGGCGCAGCGTCTCGAGAATCGGCTCCGGTCTCGTGGCGCCCGTCATGTAGACGGCCGTCGCCCCGACCGACAGCGGGAACGAGAGGCCGTTGCCCAGGCCGTAGGCGTGGAACAGCTTCGTCGTCGAGAACGTGGTGTCATCCGCGTGGAGCCCAAGGACGCCCTGCGCGTAGTTCTCGCACGTGACCTGAACGTCGTGCTGGAGGTGAACGACCCCCTTTGGCTTGCCGGTGGAGCCGGAGCTATACAGCCAGAACGCCATGTCGTCCCGGTGGGTCGCCTCCGCCTCCAGCTCATCGGACTGCGCGGCCAGTCCCGCGGCCAGTTCGGTGACGCCGGCGCCGTCGCCTGCCTTGACCAGCCACCGGACGCTCCTGTCACCGAGTGCCGCCCGCAGCCGCTCGAGCAGCGGCGCGTCGGTCACGACGATTTCCGCGTAAGAGTCGTCGACGAAGTGACGGAAGTTCTCGTCCTTGTCGAGAGGGCTGACCGGAACCGGGACGGCGCCAACCCGGATGGCCCCGAGGAAGACCGTCGGGAAGACGGTCGTGTCGTCCAGGACGAGCAGGATCCGTTGCTCCCGGCGAACTCCGAGCTCGCGGAGGAGATGGCCGGCCCGGTTGACCCGACGGCGAAGCTCGTCGTAGGTCAGCGTCGCGTCGTCGGCCACGATCGCGCGAGCGTCGCCGCGGCCGGCGTCGACCTGCGCGCTGACGAGATCACTGACGTTGCAGAGCTGTGTGCGGTGAGCAGGATCCTGCATCTCCCCTCCGATCTCGTCCTAACTGCTGTCTTTGCCCTTTGGCTTCCTGACGGGATTACCCCACACGTCCGTGACCGGCTCGCCGCGGACGCCGGGTCTGGGCGCCGATGAATCCGTGGTGGCAACGTAACCCCGTCGCGCCTGCTCGCGGGCCGTCTGAACCTCATCGGCCGGCTGCTCGTCCAGAACCGGCGCGTGTGCGCCGGTCGTCTCCTGGTCGACGTGCTCAACGAGCCAAGGCCCCTGTGCGTCATCGCCGTGGCAGACGAGCTGGAGGCGGACGACGGTCCTCTGGGTGCCGGCGAAGTCCGCATACGGCACTCGGAGCTCCCAGACCGTCCCCGTGGGGGTCGGCTCTGCCACCGCGTGGACCGCGATGATGTCGATCCGGGTCGTCTCGTGCACCGGGACGTGACTCCGCTGGACAGCGCGGTGCTCGGGCGCGCCAAGGCCCGGACCGCTGATCTCCACCCCCGAGCGGTCGAGGACCGCAAGGCCGCGCCCCACGTTCCGCAGAGGGACGCTGATGAACACCTTCGCGGCGTCGACCACGACGAACACGGTGCGAGGATCGAACTCGATGGGCTGTTGCGCGACATCGAGTCGGGGATCCATATCGTCAGGTACCGGCGCGGTTGTCAGGACGTCGACGAGCAACGGCCGATATCCAGCGGCAAGTTGACGCTGGAGAACGGCAAGCTCGCCTCTGGCAGCCCGCCACGCGTCGCCGGTGACGGCGCGCGTGCCGAGGACGAGCGCGACCGCGGCCAAGGCGAGGACGAGCGCGGCCGCGGCCAGGACGAGAGTCGCGGTCGCGGTGAGGTCGGCCAGCGGCAATGCGCTCATGCCGGCCGAGCGTACCTGCACGGAGCGCTGCGACGGCTTGATTTGTTGCGGTTATCGGGCGACAATCATGGTTGCTGCTGGGGAAAGGAGCGCAGATGGGCGCGAGCCCATCGGGGTCCTTGAGCGATCCGTCGACACCGGGGAACGTCGCTACGACAGCCGCGCCATGGTGGGCGGCTTCTCCTTCGGGACCCCAACTCGTCGGACGAGCGGCGGAGCTCGCGGCGTTGGAGGAGGAGTTCGGCCGCGCCGCGGCGGGCGAGTTTCGGGTCGTCCTGATGCTCGGCGAGGCAGGAGTCGGCAAGAGCCGCCTCGGGCGTGAGCTGCTCGCGCGCCACCGAGAGGCGACCGGTTTGGTCGCCCAGGCGTATCCGCTGGCGGCGAGCGCGGCGTTCGGTCTGTGGACTGAAGCGGTCGATCCCCTGCTCCAAACGCTCCCGGAGGAAGAGGTGGTCGAGCTGTGCGGCGGGTTGCTCGACGACCTCGCGAGCCTCTTCCATCGGGTTGCGCTCGTCCGTGGCTCCGTGCCCGAGCGAGATCCGCCGCTCCCACGGTTGCTGCAGGGTCTCGCCGGCCTGCTGGTCACCGTCTCGCGACCGGCGCCGCTGGTCGTGCAGCTCGACGACGTGCATTTCGCGGACGCCTCGTCCTGGGAGGCGCTGCGGTACCTCGCGCGCCACCTCGACGGCGGTCGCCTGCTGGTGCTCGCCACCAGCAGGCCCCCAACTCGCGGCCCACGACGTGGCCGCCCCGGTGTTGTTCGAGCTCGAGCAGGACGGATTTCTGTCACGCCTGGACGTCGCCGCGCTGGCGCGCCCGGGTATCGCCGAATTGGCGGAGGAGGTGATCGAGCGTCCGCCGCCCGGCACGCTCGTGGACTGGCTTTCCCAACGCTCGCAGGGCAATCCCCTGTTTGCGATCGGCCTACTGCACGCGCTCGTCGAGGAGCAGGGCGATCTCTCGTCGCCATATCTGCGGCGGCTGCCCGAAAGCCTGACCGACCGTGTGGCGTCGGAGCTGCGCCGGCTCGAGGACGCACCGCACGCGATGGCCGAGCTACTCGCCGTGATCGGAAGACCCGTGTCGTTCGGCGACCTGGTCGTGCTGACGGGAGATTCGCTCGAGGAGGTCGGGACAATCCTGACCGACCTCGTCAGGGCCGGAATCGTGATCGAACAGGAGCGAGGCGGGGAGCTCAGCTACGAGCTTCATCACCCGTTCGTTCGCGACGTCATCTACCAGGCGACGGGCGGCGTCAGACGGCGGGTACTGCACCGGCAGGCTGGGCGCTCGCTGCTGAGAACCGGCCACTTGGCGGAGGCGGCTCTACATTTCGCCCGCTCGGCCGAGCGCGGGGATACGGAGGCAGTCGAGGTGCTGCTCGACGCGATGCGCCAGGCGGAGCGGCGCGAAGCGTTCCGCGAGGCGCTAGAGCTCCAGGCGGAGCTCGTCGACCTCCTGCCGGCCGACGACCAGCGATGGCTCGAAGTCCTCGACGCGATGTATGCGCGCGCGGAGTGGTTGATCGACCACCGCGCCGAGACGAACGCGCCGGTCGCGATCAGGGCGCTGCGAGCCATCGACGGGCTGCTCGAGGGCTCCTCGGATCATGCCCAGCGCGCGATCGTCAAGTTTCGCCTGGCCAACTTCCTCGCTTGGGGGACGGGCGAGCTCGAGCAGGCACGCGAGGTCTGCCGGCAGGCGCATGAGCTGTTCATCCGCGCCGGTGAGGAGCGGCAGGCGCTGCTGGCCGCTCGTGAGCTGGCCTGGATCCGGGGACTGGGGGGAGATTTCGAGGGGATGCTTGCCGACGCCCGGACGGTGGTCGCCGCAGCCGATGCGCTCGACGATCGGTTCGTCGCGATGCAGGGCCTGGCCGCGGTCGGCGCGATCGCCAACTTCTGTGGCGTGTTCGCGGAGGCGGAGGCGACGCTGAGGCGCGCCGCGACAATCGCGCGCCAGGACGAGAAGGCGTACCGCCTGACGATCGTGCTCGGAGGGCAAGCGCTCGGGTTGGCGATGCAGGGCCGAACCGCCGAGACGCCGCCGCTGTTCGAGGAGGCGAAGGCCGCGAATCCGGCCTACCGGGACGGCATCCTGGTCGAGCTCGAGGGGGTCGTCCGATGGCTCGCCGGCGACTTCCCCGCAGCGGTTGCGAAGGCTCGCGAGGCGATCGCCTGGGGACCAGGAGCGACGGCAAGACGGCGAACGCCCGGGATGCTGTTCGGCGCCCAAGCTGCGACCGAGTGCGGCGATCAGCTCGAGGCGGAGCGTCTGCTCACGCGCGCCCGAACGGCGCTCGGTGGCCGGGACTGGCTCTTCTACCTGCAGGTGGCGCACTGGTCCGAGGCCGTGCTCGCGTGGCAGTCGGGCCACCCCGCCGAGGCCGTCGCCGGCCTCCGCCGCGTCGCCACGCGGATGTCGGAGATGCGGGTCCGGCCTTTGCTCGCGCTGGCGCTGTTCGATCTAGCCGAGGCCGCCGCAGAAGTCGGCGACGGCGCGGCAGCCGCGACGGCGGCCGAGGAGCTCGGTGCCGTGGCTCGATTCATCGGGCTGCCGTTGTACCGCGGCTTGGCGGCCGCGGGAGAGGCCTGGTCGTGGGTGGCTCGCGGCGAGAGCGCGGGCGCGGTCCAGCCCGCTCGAGAAGCGATCGAGCTGCTCTCGAGGACCGACTGCATGGCCCTCGTTGCCCGGGCCTACTACTTGCTCGGGCGCTCGCTGCCATCGGGCGAGCGGCGAGAGGCCGTGGCCCAGCTCGAGCGGGCAGCGACGATGCTTGGGGCGCGCGGGGGTACGTGGCGACAGGGCCGGGCACTCGAGGCCTTGCGCCGCCTCGGTACCACCGGTCGGCGCGCCGCGGCGGCCGTGCTCGGGCCCGACTCGCTGACTCGGCGGGAGCGCGAGGTGGCCCGACTCGCCGCGACCGGGATGAGCGCCAAGGAGATCGGCAAGTCGCTATTCGTCGGACAGAGGACGGTCGAGAGCCACCTCGCGAGTGTGTACGCGAAGCTCGGCGTCGACTCCAAGCTGCAGCTCGTGCGGCGCGGCGAGGAACTGGGCCTCCTGAGAACCGAATCCGTAGCGAGTTCCGTACCTCTACCGAAGACAGACGGCACGTACTGACATACGCTCGCCGCACGACACGCGACCTGGGGGCAGAACCGAGGGGGACTGCAATGCGTGACTACGAGACGGTCCGGCAACGACATGTGGCATTCGCGCTCGCGCTCGCACCGCGGCTGATCGAGCGGCTCGACTGGCCGACGGATCGGCTCGCCGCCCATCGGGCCCAGCGACTACGCGAACTGGTACGCGCGGCCATCGACCGCTCCGCCTGGCACCGCCGCCGGCTGGCGGGAGTGGATCCTGGCCGACTCGACGAGGCTGGCCTCGGCGAGCTGCCGCCGATGACCAAGACAGATCTGATGGAGAACTTCGATGGGATCATCACCGACGAGCGCCTCTCCCTCGGGCTGGTGAACGACTACCTACGCAGGGTGACGACGGGCAGCTATCTGCTCGACGGCCTCACGGCGATCACCTCAGGCGGGTCGACCGGCGAGCGGGGAGTGTTCGTTTACGACTGGGATGCCTGGGCAACGTTCTGGCTGAGCGCGTTGCGCTACGTGATGCGCGCCAAGCTCGCAGACCCCGAGCTCGGATCACGGCCGGTCGTTCAGGGCTGGGTGACGGCCGCGCACTTCACGCATGGCACCGCCGCGCTCTCGAGGACCTTCGAGAGCCCGGACTTCGTCAACGTTCGCCTCCCAATCACTCTCCCCACCGAGGAGATCGTCGCGGGCCTGAACGAAGCCCAGCCCGACATGCTCGTCGCGTATCCCTCGGCGCTGCACGTACTCAGCTTCGAGGCCCGAGCCGGGCGGTTGCGAATCGCACCGCGGAGGATCCTGGCCTGCTCTGAGCCGCTCCTGCCGGAGATCCGAATCGCGGCCCAGGACGCGTGGGGAGTCCGCGTCGGAAATCTGTACGGCGCATCCGAGGGCGGCTGCATCGCCGTACCTTGCGATCACGGCGGCTCTCACCTGAGCGAGGATCTGGTGATCGTCGAGCCCGTCGATGAGAACGGACGACGGGTGGCACCGGGGGAGCGCGTCGCCAGGATCTACCTGACGAACCTGTTCAACCGAGCGCTGCCGCTGATCCGCTACGAGATCACCGACGAAGTGACGATCCTGACCGACCCGTGCCCGTGCGGGTCCGCTCACCGGTGCGTCGAGGACATTCAGGGCCGGCTCGACGACGTGTTCGTGTACGACGGCCGCCGCGTCCATCCCCATGTCTTCCGCTCCGCGCTCGGTCGCCACCCGGGGGTCGTCGAGTACCAGGTGCGCCAGACATCTCAGGGCGCGCGTGTCATCGTCAGCCGCGGCGGGCCTGTGGACCTCGAACGGCTCCGCCGGGAGATCGCGGTCGCGCTGGCCGGCGTCGGTATCCGTCGACTGACCGTCGAGGTAACGGTCGTCGAGCGGTTGGAGCGCGACCCCGGACCGGCCAAGCTGAGGCGCTTCGTACCGCTTGACGCCGGGCCCCCGCAACATCCGGAAGCCACAGACCGGGACGCTCGACGCGGCGGCGTCGAGCGTGTCCTGTCCTCGGCTCGCTGACACAGACGCAGCGACAGCATGAGCGACCTTGCGCCCATCCTCGGCGTGCTCGCCGGCCTGATCGGGATCGCGATCCTGACCGGCTTCGTCTTTCTGCTCGCGATCCGTCGTGGCGAGGGCGGCCTGAGTGCCGCCGAGTTGTCTCTGCTCGCCTTTGCCGGCGCCGGCGTGATCGGCTGGGTCCTCATCAGCCAACCGGTAGTAGCCATAGCGTGCGTGATCGCTGCCGACCTGGTCGGAGCCGCGCTGATGGTCCCGGAGGCGTATCGCGACCCCGGCTCCGAGACCCTCTCCACGTACGTTCTCGCCAGCATCGGCGGCGCGCTCGCCGCCCTCGCCGTCGGCAGCGCCGAACCGTCTCTGCTCCTATATCCCGTGTACTACAGCGCGGCCAACGCGGCGATGGCGCTCCTCATCGGCGCCCGGCGGCGCGCGGTCCCGAACCTCGGCATCGGCGCTCCCGAGTTCGCGCCGATCCGGGCAAATCCGTAGTGGGTCCTCGCCATGGGAGCCCGGCTCGTGCGAAGGAAATCCCGATCGAGATCCATCCGCGGATGGGCGAGCAAACCGGAGTGGCGCCGCTCTCGCTCCGAGCGCCTGATCGAACGGATCAGAGAAGCGGTGATCGGGGACGGTGCCGTGCTCGAGGGACCGTTCGGCCCGCGCCGCCTGGTCTACGCGGACGCGACCGCCTCGGGACAGTCGCTCGCGTTCGTCGAGGACTTCATCCGCGAGCAGGTGCTGCCGGTGTACGGCAACACGCACACGGAGGCGTCGGCGACTGGGCGCCGGACGACGGCATTGCGGGAGGAAGCGCGCGCGACGATCCATCGCGCCGTGAACGGCGACGAGGACGACGTCGTGCTGTTCTGCGGCCTACTTCATCAGCGAGGGGGCGTTCGCGTACATCCTCGACACCGTCCACCTCCTGGCACGGGAAGGCTGGAAGCTGCTACCGCTCTATCGCTTCGATCCGGCCACCGGCCTCTGGCACCACCGGGACGCGATGCCCGACCAGCCGACCAACCTTCTCAACGCGCTCGAGTCCGCCCCGCGGAGACTCGTCGCGGCGCCCGAAAACGTGCTCGCCGACCAGCTCGAGGCGGCGCGGCAGATCATCCGATCCGTCGAGGCGCGGCCGCCCACAGGTCCCCTCGACGATCCGATGGTCAGCGACGAGTTCGAACGCATCCGCTGGTTCCCGCTGCCGGGCGAAGGCCTTAAGCAGTTACGAGCGTCGATCACCTAGGAGAACGACATGGAACTGAGGTTCGGCGAGCACATCCCCGGTCTGACCGTCGACGGCAAGGAGCTCAGGGCTCGCGTATTCAACGAGCGAGAGGTGCGAGCGGCGGCCGGGCTGACGATGGTGATCGGCGCCATCGCGTTCAGCTACGCCTACTTCACCAAGCAGTATGTGCCCCTCCAGGTCGTCGCCAGCCTGTTCTTCGTCGAATTCCTGACGCGACTGGCAGCCGGGATTCGCTGCAGCCCTATCGGCGTCATCTCGAGGGCGCTGACGGCTGGGCAGCCGCCGGAGTGGGTCTCCGCCAAGCCCAAGCGGTTCGCGTGGACGCTCGGGATGTCGATGGCGCTCGCCATGACCGTCATCACCACCAGCGGCATCCGCGGGTACCTCCCGCGAACGATCTGCCTCATATGTCTGACCCCTGATGTGGATGGAGTCAGTACTCGGCGTATGCCTGGGGTGCAAGATCTACGGCGTGCTCGCCAGGCGGGGCTGGCTGACCGACGACCCCGAGGTCGAGATCTGCGCCGACGGCGGCTGCGACCCGAATCGGTCGAGGACAGAGACGTCGCCTTGGTAGCCGACCCCGCCGGCCTTGGCGTCGGCGAGCCGGAGTAGGCCGAGCAGCAGACCGAGGATCGGCGTGGGCGGTCCCGACAGGGTCGCGTCCGGGCTGTCGGCCGCGCCGAGCCGGGTGTGGACCGCGCCGTCGCGGGTTTCGATCACGATCGGCTCATCGCCGGTCTGAAGCTCGATGACGACGGGTGGCGCATCCGGATTTTCGTCGGTCAGCATCAGCTCCAGTGCCCACGCCAGCCAGTTGCTGCGCACGACATCTTCCGGGCTCCGCTCGGCCATCAGCGGGATGCCCCACCGGATCAGGTCCTCGAGCACGGGCCGCAGCTGTTCGCCACGCGGGGTGAGGCGGAACAGGGTGCTGGCGATCGGGGGCGGCGCGTCCTCGCGGGCGACAACGCCGGCGCGCTCGAGTTCGCGCAAGCGCTCCGCGAGCAAATTGCTGGCGATTCCAGGGAGCCCGTTGCGCACGTCGGTGTAGCGGCTTGGGCCGCGGAAGGCGAGCTCGCGGACGATCAACAGCGTCCAGCGGTCACCCACCAGATCTAGCGATTTCGCGATCGCGCAGTACTCGTCGTAGGACCTCATGGTGGATTCACTCTAGCACATGGTTGAAATTCTTGTGTATCTCCTTGACTTTCTTGTCTTAATAGTTTAGAACTACGTCCTGGTCGCTACCGCGCTCCCAAGGAGAAGTCATGAAACGCAAGCCATTGATCCTGATCTCGCTGCTGCTGGCGGCGTTTGTGATCAACCTCGATACGACGATCGTCAACGTCGCGCTGCCGTCGCTCGTGCGCCAGCTGCATGCGTCGGACTCGCAGCTGCAGTGGGTCGTGGACGCATTCAACTTGCTGTTCGCGGGATCGGTGCTCGTAGCGGGCAGCTTGTCTGACCGGTTCGGGCGCAAGGGAATGCTGCTCGCCGGCCTGTCGGTGTTCGGCGCCGCGAGCCTGGCCGGCGGGCTGATGGACAGCGCCGGCGGGCTGATCGCGGCGCGCTCGGTGATGGGCGTGGGTGCGGCGATGGTGTTCCCCTCGACGCTGTCGCTCATCTCAAACGTGTTCACCGAGCGGGGCGAACGTGCCCGGGCGATCGGCTTGTGGGGCGCGATCACGGGCGCGGCGATCGCGCTCGGCCCGATCGTCGGCGGCTGGCTGCTCGAGGTCTCCGACTGGCGCAGCATCTTCTTCGCGATGGCGCCGATCGCCGGCATCGCCGGTGTCCTGACCGCCCGCTACGTCCCGACCTCGCGCGACGCGCACGCGCCCCGCACCGACCGCGCCGGGTTCGCACTGTCGACCGCGGCGATCGCCCTGCTCGTCTACACGATCATCGAGGCCCCGAACCACGGTTGGGGAAGCGCGCGGACGCTCGGCAGCCTCGCGCTGACCGCGGCGCTCTTGGTGGCGTTCGTGACCTGGGAGCGGCACACCGAGCAGCCGATGCTCGACGTGAGCCTGTTCCGCAACCCGCGGTTCACGGCCGCGAGCGTCTCGGTCGCGATCTCGTTCTTCGCGCTGTCCGGATTCATCTTCCTGGTCACCCAAATGTTCCAGTTCGTAAAGGGCTACGGCCCACTGATAACCGGCGTGCGCCTGCTGCCGGTCGCCTCATTCGTCGCGATCTCATCGATCCTCGGCACCAGGCTCGCCGTCCGGTTCGGCACGAAGCTGGTGGTCGCCTCCGGGCTGTTCTTGATGGCCGCGTTCTACCTGTGGGTCACGACCGTATCGGCCAACACCGGCTACGGGACGATCGCCGCCCAGATGGTCGTGCTCGGGACCGGGCATGGGCCTCACCAGCGCGCCCGCGACCGAGGCGATCATGGGCGTGGTGCCGAAGGCGAAGGCCGGCGTCGGATCGGCGGTCAACGACGCCACGCGGCTGCTGGGCGGCACGCTCGGGGTCGCGGTGATCGGCAGTATCTACGCCTCGCTGTACGCCAGCCGGCTCACGAGCGCACTCCCCGCTGAGTTGCCGGCCAACGTCGATCGGACGGCGCACGCATCCGTCGGTGCCGCGCTCATCGTCGCGGGCAAGCTGACCCACGCCGGCCATCCGCTACTCGCGTCAGCGATCCACAACGCCGCTAACGCGGCGTTCTTCCACGGCTTCAGCGCCGCCAACTACCTCGCCGCCGGCGTCGCCGCCGCGGGCGCGGTGATGGCGCTAGCGCTGCTGCCCGCCCAACCGACCGTGAGCAAAGATGACACCGCGCGCGCGAGAGCACTCGGCTCGCCCGCCACAGCCGCCGTGCGCAGCTGACCCCCTGCGATAGGAGAAACACCATGATCAACCAGAAAACCCAACACAACATCGATCCCGCGCTCGAGCGCAACCGCGCCTTCGCCGCCGCCGGCGGTCACGAGGGCGCGGTCGTGTTCCCCAAGCTGGAGCTGTTCGTGATCACGTGCATCGATCCGCGCGTCGACCCCGCGCACTTCCTCGGTCTCGGCCTCGGCGACGCGTTGGTCGCCCGTAATGCCGGCGGGCGGGTAACACCGGAGGTGATCAACGATGTCGCCTTCATCGCTCAGCTCGCCGAGAACATCCTGCCGGATGGCCCGCTGTTCGAGGTCGCCGTGATCCACCACACCCAGTGCGGAACCGGCGCGCTCGCCGACGCCACCTTCCGCCACCGGTACGCCCAGCGGATCGCCGTCGAAGAGTCGGCCCTCCTCGAACACGCCGTCCTCGATCCCACCGCGACGGTCACACACGACGTCGAGCTCCTCCGCTCAGCACATGCCGTCTCCTCGCGCGTGACCGTTTCCGGGCACGTGTATGACGTGGTCACCGGCCTTGTCGAGACGATCCTCCCCGCCCGTCCGGTCAGCTGAGCGCCGAGGTTATCGCCCGCCTGTCGCACCGCGACGCGTCGCTCGCGCGCACGTGAATTGGCCGCACGTTCCAGCCGTGATCGAGCGGTTCGAACAGGACGATCGGAGCGTCCCTCGCGATCGACGCGGCGGGGCGGTAGCCAACCGAGCCGACGTTCAGGCCGATCGCCCACGCCACCTCGCTCTGATACCCGAGCGGAGTGACGGGTTGACCGCATGACTTGATGCGCGCCGCGCCGCCGTCCCTGGCGACCGCGGCCTCGAGCCAGCTCAGTTGAGTGGCGCCGCGGCGCGCATCGTCGATCTCACGGTGCGTGGCGCGCGCACGCGAGCGGGCCGCGGGCACGAGCGCGACGACGAGCAAGACGACGAGCGCCACTGGAGCCCACGCCACGACTCCGCCACCACCCGGCCGATAGGCGAGCACGCGCCCGATCGCGGCGCCGGCGAGCACGACCAACACGGCCGCCGGCTCGATCAGGTAGCGCCCAACAGCAGACCAGCCGTGGTAGGCGAACGCGATCTCGATCGCCACCCACAGGAGCGCCGCTCCGGCGAGCGTCATCCACGCCCGATCGCGGCGAGCGACCGCGAGCACGAGCGCGAACACGACCGCCAGCTGCATCGGCGGCTCGTAGAGGCCGCGCAACCGGCCGAGCACGCCGACGATCTTGTTCCCATGGATCGCGTTCGGCGAGTTCAGGGCCAGGTCTCCGGAGATGAACCAGCTATGCGAGGTGAGCGCCGGGACCACGAACCACGACAAAGGGATCAGCGCCACGCCGACCGCAGTCAGTGCCCGCATCGAAGGCACCGTCCGCCACGCCCATACGGCGTACAGGCCGGCGAACGCCCACCCCTCCGGCCGGCCCAACGACACGAGGACGATCGACAGGAAAGCCAGCCGGGGATGGCCGGAGAGGTGACTGTCGATGGCCGCCAAGCACAGCGTCACGACCATCGGATCGGAGTTCGCGATCAGGACCAGCTCCGAGTAGCCGTTGATCCCGAGCACACCGATCCCGGCGAACGCGGCCGCCGCAAACGGCGCCCAGGGGCGGTGCGGGCAGGGCCCGGTCAGCCGGTAGGCAATCCTCCCGGCGAACACTCCACCCGCCAACGCCGCCGCAGACGACGTGATCATCCACAGCCACATCTGTCCGTCTGCCCGCGCGAGTCCATATGGCAACGTGAACGCGAACGTCAGTGGCTTCCAGGACGGGGCGCCGTCGGTGTTGAGATTCCAATGGAGCGCCTGGCGGCCCCAGACCAGCCACCCGAAGGCGTCGTAGGTCGGACGCATCCTCGTAAGGACGACCCACGCGATCGCGGCCAGGATCACGCACGCACCGACGGTCAACCAGACGGCGCGCGGGCTCGGGACGAGGCCACGCCGACCCAGCCCGGATCCGCTGTGGTCCTCGGCCCGCCGCTTCGTGGATGTGTCGATCGTCTGCTCAGGCATTCGGCGCACGAACGTAGCCGCCTGAGCGTCAGCCTAAGATAAGTTAAGACAGATGCCCTCGACAGTCGAGGGCATCAGCGCGTCGGGGCCCTCGACTGAGGGCACCGCCGGGTCAGTCCTCGCCGGCCAGGTCCGCGAGCTCGAGCTTGATGCCGAGCGCCCTGACCATCTTGCCGGCCGCCGAGACCACACGTGAGGTCCCGACGATCGGGGCGACGGCGGCGAGGAGTCCCTGGATCTGATCCGCGTCTACGCCGCTCTCCCCCGCGGCGCCCATGTTCAAGAGGTACGACGCGGGCGGAGCATCGATTGCTACCAACGCGGCAATCCTGACGAGCATCACCGACTGGTCGTCGAGGGTGGTTGCCTCGAGCGAGTCTTCGGTCATCTTCGCCAGCAGATCGAGAATGGGGGTGTCCCCGGCTTCAGCTGCCATCTGCGTTCTCCTTAGTTGTGGTCTGGTAGGAGATGCTCGAAAACCGTATCCCCGCAGTCATCACCCGATCCGGATGATTCCGGCGGACGCTCGCCGCGCCCAACCGCGATCAGCGAAGGTTGGAGTTCTGCACCCGGACGTCCTGGTCGCGCTCGGTCGGCTGCACCCGTCGCGTCCACATGGGCGGCGGCGCCCCGCCCGTGTGCGCGAACGCCTTGTTGACGATCTTCCAGTCGCCGTCGATTCGCGCCAGCGTGAAGAAATCGGTGAACGAGACGCTGCCCCAGAAGCCGTCCTCTTCGACCGTCGCCGTCGCGGCATCCCCAACCTGGTCGATTGCGACGATCCGAGCCTTGTAGGAGCCGTCGACGTCTGCGGGCTTGCCGTCGCTCATCGCGATCATGTCGCCGATCGGCATGTCGAGCCTTTGGCCGCCGACGCTCCCGAACATCCAGGCGTCCTCGTGAAACGCGTCGCGCAGCTTCGCCGCGTTCCCCTCCCGCGCGCCGTCGATGTAGAGCCGCACGACCCGCTCGATCTCGCCGTCGGTCGCCCAATCGGTTAGCTCGACCTCGACGTTCGCGCCCCAATCGATCATGCTCAAAGCTCCTCTCGGTCCCAGGGTCCGGCGTGGGGTTCAGACTAAAGGACAAGCCTGGGCCGACATATGTAGATATTGGTTCTACGAGAGCGATAAAGCCTGCAAAGTCTCTACGATTGCGCGGCGCTCGCCTCGCCGACCTTGGAAGCGACGCACGCAAGCAGCTGGTGGTAGGAGTCGCAGAAAGATTCCACCCCTTCGCGCTCGAGCTCAGCGGTGACGGCGGCGAGGTCGATACCAGCGTCTGCCGCCTTCGCAAGCGTCTTCTCCGCTTCGCCGGCATCGGCATCGACCGTCCGCGCGACCTGGCCGTGATCGGCAAATGCTCTCAGCGTCTGCTCCGGCATCGTGCTGACGACGTCGGGTCCGATCAGCTCCGCGACGTAGAGAACATCGGAGAGGGCGGGATCCTTCGTCCCCGTGCTCGCCCACAGCGGTCGCTGGCGCTTGGCGCCGAGGTCCGCCAGGCGGCTCCACCTATCGCCGGCGAAGCCGGCGAGATACCGCTGGTAGGCGACGCGCGCGTTGGCGACGGCGACGGTGCCGCGCAGCGGTGAGGTCTCGGTCAGACGTGCATCGACCTTCGTGTCGATCCGAGAGACGAAGAACGACGCCACCGAAGTGACCTCGCTGACGGGCTCGCCAGCTTGGGACCGGGCCTCGAGCCCCCGGACGTACGCGTCGATCACCTGCCCGTAGCGCTCCACGGAGAACAGCAAGGTGATGTTGACGTTGACCCCACGCCGCGTCAGCTCCTCGATCGCTGGCAGACCTGCCTCCGTCCCCGGGACCTTGATCATCACGTTGCGCTGACCCAGGCGATGCCAGAGCTCGGTGGCCTGCGCGATCGTGGCATCGGTGTCGTCGGCGAGATCCGGCGTGCATTCGAACGAGACATATCCGTCGCTGCCTGCGCTGCGGTCGTGTTCCGGGCGCAGCAGGGAGGCGGCATCCATGACGTCCTCGAGCGCGAGCGCGAAGAAGAGCTCCTTGAGGTCCTTCTCTCCCGCGGATACCAGCCGTCGCAGCTGGTCGTCGTAGAGATCGGAGCTCGTTATCGCCCTCGCGAAGATCGTGGGGTTCGACGTCGCCCCGGTCACCTTGTAGTCCCGGATTAGCGCTTCGAACTCGCCACTGCGGATCAGCTCGCGCGAAAGGGTGTCCAGCCAGATCGATACGCCAGCGGCTTGAAGGGCCGTGAGATTACGATTGGGTGCCATGACTGCTTAGACGCCACGAACGGCGTCAGTCTTACGTCTGGCGTCATCTCGGGGCCGCCCGTATCGTGACCCAGTCCACCGAGGAGCCCCGCTATGACCGACCGCCCGCCGTTACCCCCGTTCACTCGCGAGACCGCCGCGCAAAAGGTCCAGGCCGCGGAGGACGCGTGGAACACGCGCGATCCCGAGCGCGTGTCGCTCGCCTATAGCGAGGATTCGGTTTGGCGCAATCGGGACACCTTCATCGAGGGTCGCGCGGAGATCGTCACGTTCCTCACCTCCAAGTGGGAGCGCGAGCTCGAGTACGCGCTGCGCAAGAACCTCTGGTGCTTCGAGGAGGACAGAATCGCCGTCCGCTTCCAGTACGAATGCCACGATCGAAGCGGCCAGTGGTGGCGAAGCTACGGCAACGAGCTGTGGCAATTCAACGAGCACGGCCTGATGGTCCGGCGGGAGGCCAGCATCAACGACGTCCAGATCGCCGAAGCCGATCGGCGCATCTTCGGCCCGCGCGCGCCCGTGGAGGACTCGGGACCTCTTCCGGTGCATTGAGGGGGCGCGAGCTGGCGAGCGCCCGGCCGGACGCTCGCCAGCTCGCTGGGGCGAGACGAGACCTACTTGTGGCAGGAGGTCGAGATCTTCGGCGAGGCGTTGTGGCTCTTGCCGTTCTGCCCGACCTCGTTGACCTGCGCGACCTGCTTGCTCTTGCACAGGCTCTTGGTCGTGACCAGGATCCCGCGCGAGCCTCCGTTGATCGTCAGTGCGAACTTCGAGATCGCCGCATCCGGGATCGATCCGAACGGCACCAAGCGCGAGGGCGCTTCAACGCGACCAACAGGGCGAGGCTCGTGCGGCCGCCTTCCGTGCCCGCGCGGATCGCCGTGGTTGTGCGGCGGTCGTCTCGGATCGAGCCAACGACGCGGTCAGCTCGAGCCCCATCTCGGCCGCCAGCTGCTTGATGAGCTCCTCGTACTCGCGCACGAGCGGCTCCAGCCCTGCTATCCGGTCGGCGATGCGCCGGCGAACGGTACGTGCCTCGTCAACGAGCGACATCCACCACCGCATGTCGCACAGGAAGCGGCCACTGGGGCGGCTGACCCTCGTGCGATCAGCCGACTCCGGCCCCCGACAAGACGCCGGCGGTCCAACGTCCGTCCTCGCGGATCATCGAAACAGTCACATGCGGGAACTTTGGCGACCTGCACAGAACGAACGCGTGGTCGCCGTCAGTGCGGACCGCGACGACGCCCGAGGCGGCCTGCTCCTGGCGCAGTGACCGAGGCGTGTGGCCGAGCAGGGCGCTCATCGCTGCGGCACAACCGTGCCGGGGCATGCCGTGGGCGTGCGCGAGCAGCTTCGCGAGCTCGCTCTTGACCGGAGTCGAGAGCCGTGCGCACGCAGCGGCCCAATCGCCATTGGCGAGCGCTGACAGGTAGCTGTGGAACGCCACGAGGACGGCCGCCTTGGCGCCGCCGCTGGCGGGATGGCCGAACGTCGCAAGGCTCCCGTAGGACCCGGTGGACCCCGATCCGCTTGTCGAGCCAGACCCGCTGTTGGAGCGAGAGCCGCCGGTGGAGCCCGAGCCGGAGTTCGAACCCGGGGCCGCGGCGCCGTTCGAGTTCGAGCTGTGGCCGCTCTTGCCGGCGCCGTGACCGCGCTTCGAGGCGCCGGACTGGCCCGCTTCCGAACTCGACGCCGTCGTCGAGCTGGTGGAGCTCTGGGCTGTACCGCTCCCGGCTGAAGCCTGTGCCGTGCTTGACGTGCTCGATGAGCTCGACTTGCGTGCGGACGACCCACAGCCCGTGAGTCCTGCGAGCGCACAACACACGACTACAGCCCAAAGCGTTCTCATCCACAATCAATCCGGCGGTCGTTCGGACCCTGCGCGAACGAACGGTTACTTCTTGTGCTTCTTGTCGTGCTTCGTCACACGCTTGCAGGGCGTCGCCATCTTGATCGACAAGCTCTCCTGCTTGCCGGATTGCGCGTCGAGTGTAGCGGCGGACTTCTGCGTATTGCCGCAGATGCTCTTGCCGCGGCCCGTGATCACCAACAGACCCTTCTTGCCGCCGGTGATGTTCAGCTTGAACGACGACACCGGCACGTCGGGGACCGTCGGGAACGTCGTCACCAGCTTGCCGTTGGACACGGACGTCTCGGCCCGGAGGTCCAGGGCGACCGCTCCTCTGAGCGGCACGAGCAGTGACGGCAACGTGCGGATCTGCTGACCCTGAGCATTCGTACGAATCCCCTGAACGAGGTATACGTTTCCGGTCAGCGGCTGCGACAGCAACGGCGTCGTGGCCGACGCCGTGCCGACGATCGTGTTCGCGGGGCAGCCGACCGCGCCGCCGTGGACCGCCTGAGCGGTCGCGAACGAGCACACGACCTTACTGTTGTTCGGATCCAGCGCGAGCGACAGCGGCAGCGTCACTTTCGCGGACCTAATATTCGCCTGACCAGATGACTGAGTCAGGTTCGCGGTCAGCGTCGGGTGATCGCCACTGCGAGTCTTGCCCTTACCGGTCAGGCTGATCTTCAGCTTCGGGCTGAAGCCGAGGGCCAGGCAGCCACCGACCTGGAATGGCGAGGTCCCGGACGACACGGCGCCGTCGGTCGAGGTCAGCACCCCGCTGACCGACATGTGGTTACACGACGTCGGGTTGATCGTGAAGTTGGGCCGGTTCAGGGACACGTCGACCCGCCGGATCCGCAGCGGGATCCCGTCGAGGATCGTGGGGAACGGGTCACTGACGACCGTCACGTGCGCGTCGGTCGGGTCGACCTGGATCGACTGACGCACCACCACCGTGCCCAGGTTGAGCGGCCCGGCGAGGACCGGGACCACCACGTCCAGGCCGTATGGCCCGCCCTTGTACGGACCGGTCAGGTACACCGACCCGGGCAGGAAGAACGGATTGGAGCCGGCGCCCGAGCCGATTTCCACCGTCCCCACCTTGGAGTCCGCGGAGCAGGTTCCAGCGTTTGCGTTCGCATCCGGGCAGAGCGGCACGTTGCCGAGGTTCGCGAGCACTCCCGGGGGCAGCGTCACGGTCAGCCCCGAGATCTCCTGATCGGTATCGCTGCGCGCGAACGAGAGCACGAACGGAGAGTACGCGCCCGCCTGGGCGTTGGTCACGCCGCCGGCAAACGTCGGCGCGAATCCACTCACGCAACCAGAGCTGATCGTGAAGCTGTCGGACGGAGTCGCCGCAACGCCTCCGTTCCACGGCGCCAACGAGCTCGTCGTCGTGAACGTGCCGCACGAGTCGCCCGTCACAAGAGTAGCCCGATTGCCGCCGAAGAAGTCGAGCTTGAAGTCGGTGAACGGCAGCTGCGGGTTGTTGGTGAAGATCGTCTGCAGCTGGCCGGTCTTCGGGTCGGGCACGAGCTCGCCGGCCAGCTTGATCAGCACCCCGTCCGACTGCACGGCGACGTAGATCGCCAGCAGCGACCCGAACGGGTTACTGGTCTGCTGGGCCAGGTAGATCGATCCGGTGAGCGGGTCGGCCTGGATCGGCGAGTCGATCTCGGCCGACCCGATCTTCGACGCGTCCGGACAGGTCGGTTGGGACGTATTGTCGAGCCCGATCTGCGCCTCCGAACACGCCTGCAGGCCATCCGCGGCGGCGGGGTTCACCGCCATCCCGCTGGGCAGCGTCACGTCCGCGTTCTGCAGCATCGACGTCGCCAGCGTGTTAGGCGCGTTGGTGGCCTGAGGCACGTGGACGTCGACGGCCAGCCCGGTCGGCGAGTCCGCTGTGTGGGTGTCCGGGTGCACGCTGATCGAGGGATTGAACGGCAGGTTCCCGCAGCCGGTCATCGCGGGCATCGTCGACGTGTCCGGCGGGCTGAAGTCGCCCGGGTCGGTCCAGGAGTCAACGGTCAGGGTCGAGCTCAACTGGCCCGTGCATGAGGTCGGCAGCGTCAGCAGAGGCTGTACGGGAACGTCAGCCGAGCACGGCGGCTGCTGGCCCGAGCAGGCGCGATCGACATCGTGGTTCGGATCCGCGGGGACGCCCCACAGCGTCACCGTGATCTCGACCAGCGGCAACAGGCCCGAGATGTTGGAGGAGGTCGTCCGCAGCGCGTATCCATGAGGCGTGTTGACAACCGAGACGTCAAGGAACGAGTTGGCCAGGAGGATGTTGGCGCCGAACTGCGCCGGCTCCCCGGGCGGAGGCTGGATGTTGTACAGCGGTTCCGTTTGGCTACCGCTGGCGAGGGTGACGGTCAGCTGGCCGACCTGCGAGGAACCCGGGCACGAGGGCCCTGAGCCACCCAAGCCACCGGTGCTGTTGGCCAGTTCCGCGGCCGTGCACCTCGGCGCGGCGTTCGGGTTGCCGAGGAGTCCCGGCGGAAGCGTGACGTTGACGTCCTTGACGTTGTCAGTCGGGTTGCCATTTGAGTCCGTGCTGAACTTCACATCGGTGACCATCTCCCAGGGATGCGATCCGGCCTGCGTCGCCGGGGTCCCGTCCTGATTGATGACCGAGTTCGTGAGGGTTGCGCAGAGGCTTTGAGTGCTGTTGCAGGTCGTGGCCATGGCCGGCGCCGCCCCAAGGGCGGCGAGCAGGACGCCGGCGCCCACGAGGGCGAGCAGCCCTGCCCGGATCTGCCGGCGGCAGCGCCGGACTGGATTGATGCTCGCGTCTGAATGCACGGGAGTCTTCTTGTCGATCTGGTTCATCGCGGCCTCCTATGCCTTCACCGTGAGCTTGACCTTGGCCGTCGAGGTGCGTCCGGCAACCGGCACGTATCGCACCGTCAGCGTCAGTTGAAGCTTGCGCTTGTTCCTGAGCCGGTTCTTCGCCTTGCCCGCCAGGTGCAGCGTCACCGTGTAGGTGGCGCCGTGGTCGGCGACCAGGGTCAGCCGCTTCACGCCTCTGCCGCTGACCACGACCCGGCCTCCTGCCGGCACGTTCACCTGCAGCTTGATCGTGGTTCCCTTGACCGTCCGCTTGAGCACGCGCACCTTGGCGGTCGTGAAGGGCGACGCGGGCGTCGGGTTCCCGGGGCCGGAGAAGGTGATGCTCGCCGCCGTGGGCACCGCGGGAGCGGGCGTGGGCGACGGCTTGCAGCCCTCGCCCTGGCACGCGGGTGCCGGGGCCGAGAACGGGAACCCGCCACCGACCCGCGCGTCGTAGATGTCGTAGGCGCCGTCGGTGTCCTGCGGAACGAGCGGCTCGGTCGTTACGAAGTACACGTTGCTCCCGTCCGCCGTGTTGTCAACGTACTTCGCCCCCTGAGGGTCGTCTCCGTCCGAGATCAGCGACAACTGGCCGTTCTCGTACTCGTAGACATCGGACGTGCCATCGCTGTCACTCGGCAGCAGCGCGTTCGGCGTGTCGAAGAACACCTGCCCGGCGTCGGACACGTAGCGAGCCAAGATGGTTGTCGGGCTCCCGATGCCGTCGTTCTGAACGACGTTGATGAGCGTGTTCCCGACCGGAGCCCCGCCGAAGCACGACGCGCACTTGATCGAGCCGTCGGCGGCGCTGTAGAGGAAGATCTCGTCGTCCGGGCTGCTCGTGACGGCGTCGGTGTTGTTGAATCCGGTCAGCGAGTCGATCGAGTTGAAGACGAGGAACTGGCCGTTGGAGGACGCCCTGGCGGCGAATCCGCTCCAGTCCGCGCTGTCGTTGGGGTCGAGTGGCGTGATCATCGTCGGCGTTCCGCCGTTGTGCGACACGTACAGCGTCGGCGGTCCCGGGTTCTCGCCCACGAAGTAGATGTACGAGCCGTCGTCGCTGATTCCGCTCAGGCCGTCGATCGTTCCGACGCCGGCCGGGGTCAGATTCGTCGTCGTTCCGCTCGAGGTGTCGTACTCATAGAGATTGCTGGCGGCGGTGAAGTACACCTTCGAGCCGTCCGCGCTGGCGGCGAGGAACTGCCCTCCGCCGCCGACCGAGGCGTCGACCTGCGTCGTGCTGGTGGAGTTCTGACGGTCGTACAGATCGCCGTTGGCGGTGAAGAAGACGTTCGACCCGTCGCCCGACACCGCGTGATAGGGCTCGACCGTCGAGGCGATCGACCCGGTCGTGGCCGTGCAAGCGCCCCCTGTGCAGCTGGTCCCAGACGACGGGACCTCGGTCACCAGGGTCACCCCTGAGCCGGAAACCCACTCATACAGGTTGTTGGCGCCGCCTCCGGGCGCGTCCGAGGTCAGCTGCGCCGCCTCGGTGAACGCCACGTGGCTGAGATCGGCGGCGCCCCCTTCGTAGCTCGCGTCAGACGGGGAGCCCGTCACCGGCATCGGGTCGACGAGCTGGTACGTGCCGTTGCTGAGGTTCGACACGTAGAGGTTCTGAACGCCCTGCGGCTCGGTGCTGGGGTCAACTCCTGGCAGCGGGCCCAGGTGCGTGGAGCAGCCGCTCGCCGACCCCGCGCCGTCCGCCAGGACCCCCTTGGACTTGTCAGACGAGTACCCGACCATGGCGTCCTGCGCACCGCACAAGGCCTGGGTCCCGACCGTCTGCGGCGGGATCACGTCGGAGGCCGTCCAGCCGCTGCTCGTGCGCGTCGACAGGAAGGAGAGCCCGACGCTCTGCGAACCGGGGAACGTCTCCAGCGAGGGGTAGCTGTACGCATTGCCGTTGAGGGACGGCTGGTACCCGCCGAAGATCCCGGCCCTGAGATAGGGTGCGTCGTTGTCCTTGTTCGCCGGAGTGACCAGCTCGTAGGCGCGGCCATCGGGGAGGCCCGCCGCCTGCGCCATGCTCGCCGCGACGGCAAGGACGCCCGCGCACGCGAGCACGACGAGGGGCAGGAAACGCCGGCCCGAAGGCCGGTAGGCGGCCTGACGGCCGCCGTCATGTCCAGGAGCCTTCTGCAGCGTGTGCCGTGTGACCGCAACTTGTTCCCTCATCTGCGTCTTGGTCGCGGGAGCGGTCGTACCTCCGTCGACTCCGCGCAGACCCCGCAAACCCACCGTCAGCAAGTTCCTCATCGCGTCCTCCAGCTCGAAAAGAGCCCTTCACCGGGATGATGAACGCTCCGTACCCGCGCTCTGATGTGGCCACGAAGACCTCGCCGCGCAGGCAAGAAACGCGTGCATTTCCAAAAGCAGGCCGGAACCATATACATGAATGTGTGGGAGAGTCAAGCCTCTAACAGCACGAGTTGATGCACCGGTTTCAGGCGATTATTCACTGGACGGCAAATGCCGAGAAGAGCGAGCTCCGGACGGATAGACACACCACTGTTTCTTTTGACCACGATTTCCGTTGCGAGGCCACTGCGTCGCGTGATGGAGAACGAACGCGCGATCGCCGACGTGTAGACGTCCAACGCCGCGAGGACGGCGCTGCGGTCACTTCCGCTGGCCTGGCGACCGAACGTCGCAACGCTGACGTAGCTACGCGTTTGAGTCGAGCCGGTGTGCGAGCCGGGACTCTGCGCCGCCGCGGTCGGGGTGGCGCTCGCGGCGTGAGTCGTGGCTCTGCACCCTGCTGCTGTCCGTCGCGGGTTGCGCGGTGCTCGATGAGCTAGACGACGAGCCGCAGCCCGCGACGCCTGCCGGCAGACAGCCACGAGCACCGCCGAACGCCGGCTTCATCACAAAGCGACGACGCTGCTCGACCGGAGCCCGCGCGGAGCGCTACTTCTTCTTGTGCTTCTTCTTCTTGTGGGTCTTCTTGTGCTTGGCGCACGGCGTCGCCAGCTTGATCGACGCGTTCGCCTGCTTGCCGGACTGCGCATCGAGTGTGGAGGCCGACGTCTGGGTCGACGTGCAGATGCTCTTGCCGCGACCGGTGATCACAAGCAGGCCCGCGCGGCCGCCGGTGAGGGTCAGCTTGAACAGTGATACCGGCACGTCGGGCACGTTCGAGAACGTCGTGACTAGCGCGCCTCTGCCGTTCACGGAGGTGCTGGCCCGCAGGTCTAGCGCGAACTGTCCCCGCAGCGGGATCAGGAGCGTCGGGAGCGTACGGATCTGCTGACCCTGAGCGTTGAAGCGAATCCCTTGGACCAGGTAGACGTTGCCGGTCAGCGGCTGCGACAGCAGCGGCGTGGTGGCAGACGCCGTACCGACGATCGTGTTCGCGTTGCAGCCGACCGCGCCGCCGTGCACCGCCTGCGCAACCGGGAATGGGCACACCCGTTTGCTGTTGTTCGGATCAAGCGCGAGCGACAGCGGCAACGTGACCCTGGCGGAGCTGATGTTCGCCTGTCCCGATCCCTGCGTCAGGTTCGCCGTCAGCGTTGGATGATCGCCGCTGCGGGTCTTGCCCTTTCCGGACAGTCTGATCTTCAGCTTCGGGCTGAACCCGAGGTCCTGGCAACCGCCGACCTGGAAGGCAGAGGCCACGTTCGCGACCGCGCCAGTAGCCGAGGTCAGGGAGCCCGTGATCTTCATCGGATTGCATGAGGTCGGGTTGACCGTGAAGTTCGCGCGACTGAGATCAACCTCGACGCGCCGCAACCGCAGCGGGACACCTTGGAGGATCGTCGGGAACGGATCGCTCGTGACCGTCACGTGGGCATCGGTCGGATCGATGTTGAGCGATTGGCGCACCACGACCGTTCCGAGATCCAACGGCCCCGCCACCGCCGGCACGATCACCACAAGGCCGTACGGTCCGCCCTTGTAGGGGCCGGTCAGATACACCTTGCCCGAAAGGAAGAACGGGTCGCTACCCGGTCCCGCGCCGGTCTCGGCGGTCCCGACTTGAGAGCTCGCCGGGCAGCTCGGGCTCGCCAGCTCGGCGGCACCCGAGTTGTTCCTGGCGTGCGCGATGTCAGCCTCGGAGCACAGCGGCACCCCGGCTAGCTTCGCCGACACGCCCGGCGGCAGGCTCACCGTCAGCCCCGACAGGTCCTGGTCGGCGTCAGACCGCGAGAACGACAACGCGAACGGGGAAAACGCACCCGCTTGGGCATTCGTCATCCCAGCGGCGAACGTCGGCGCGAATCCCGCGGCGCAGTTCGAAGTGACCGCGATCGACGTAGAGGGCGTCGCGTCCGCCCCCGAGCCGGGCGCCGACCATGGCTGCATGTCGCTGCTCACGCCGAACGTGCCACACGACTGCCCGGTCATCAAGGCGGCCCGGGCGCCACCGAAGAAGTTCAGCTTGAAATCGCTGAAGGGCAACTGTGGGTTGCCCGGGAATCCCGGGATGCCGTCGAATGTCGTCGTCAGCTGCCCGGTGGCCGGATTGGCGTCGATCTTCGCCGCCAGCTTGATCAACGTCCCGTCGGCCTCGGCGGCGACATAGATCGCGAACCTCGAGCCGAACGGGTTGGCGTTCTGCTGAGCGAGGTAGATCCCGCCGGTGAGCGGATCGGCGGAGATCGGCGAGTCAATCTCGGCCGTGCCGATCTTCGATGCGTCCGGGCACGTCGGCTCAGCGCTCGTGTTCGGTCCGAACTGCGCCTCCGAACATGCCTGGAGGCCATCGGCAGCTGAGGGGCTGAGCGCAATCCCTTGCGGGAGTGTCACCACGGCGCTCTTCAACGAAGGGGTCGCCAACGAGCCAGGATCGTCGGGCGCCTGCGGCACGTGTACATCGACTGAGACGGCGGTCGGCGAATCAGCCGCCGAGCTGCCGAGTCCAACGTTGATCGACGGGTTGAACGACAACACTCCACAACCGTTCACCTGGTCACCGGAGTCTGGAGTCTGCGGGAAGCTCGCAGCGGTGCTACCGCCCTGCCACGAGTCAGCGACCAGTTTGTACTGCAATGGTCCGCACTGCGTCGGCATCGTCAAGAACGGCTTTTCCGCGACACCAGCCGAGCATCCGTGAACTCCGCCCGCACAGACACGGTCCGCGTCGTGGGCTGGATCGGCTGGGACGCCCCACAGGGTCAAGGAGCTCCCAAACAGCGGCAGAACCGTCGATGTATTGGTCAGCCCCGCGGTCAAGCCATAGTCGCCGCCGGTCCGAACGTGCACATCGATGAACGCGTCGATAAGCAGCAAATTCACCCCGAACTGCGCCGCGTCGCCGGCCGGTGGGACCATGTTGTAGACCGGCTGCGGCCCGTTGAACAGGTTGACCGTCGCCGAGAGCGTCAGTTGTCCGATTTGCGATCCGCCCGGACAATCGCTGTTGTCGAGTTCCTCCACGGTGCATTTGGTCGCCGCGTTCGGATCGCCGACGAAACCGGCCGGCAACTCGACCGATATGTCCTTCATGTTTTCGGTCGGGACGCCGGCGGCGTCGGTGCTGAACGCGAACGACGTCGTCGACTCGAACGGATGCGATCCGGCCTGTGTGTCAGGCGTGCCGTCCGCGTTGATCGTCGAGGCGCTGAAGCTCGACGCGCACCAGGCGGCACCACCGGGGCACGCCGGCACGGGCGGATTCTGAGCCAGCGCGCTCGACGGCAGCAGCAGCGTGCCGAGCAGCAGACAAGCCGCAGCCGCGAGGCTCACAAGACCCCTCCGACGACGAGCAGTGGGAGTGCTTATGTGGTCGCCGGTGAGCATCTGCATCGTCATGATCGTCTCCTTGCTCATCGTCGCCACCTACGCCTTCACCGTCACGGGAACGGTTACCGTCGACGACCCACCCGTCGCCGGCCTGTAGAGGAGGTGCACCACGATCCTCAGCCGGCCTCTGTGCCTGCTCCGCAGCGCAGCGCGCTCCGACGCCGTCACGGTGATCATCAGCTTGTAGGTGTGACCGCCCTTCACTGCCCTTCTGATGGTCTTCAGCCCGGCTCCCGAGACCGTGAGCTTGCCCGCCGCCGGAGTGCGCACGTCGATCGCGAACCTGAATCCCTTGACTGCCTTCGTCGACACCCTGATCTTGGTCTTCTTCTTCTTCTTCTTCTTCTTTGACGCGCTTGGTGGGTTGGGCGGCGTCGGGTTGCTCGGACCGGAGAACGTGATCGTCGCGACCGTGGGCGCTGGCGGAGGCGGTGTCGTCCCGGGCCTGCAGCCGTCACCGGTGCACGGAGGCACTGGTGACGGCGCCGGGAATCCGCCGTTGACCCGCGCGTCATACAGGTCGTCCTCACCGTCAGTGTCCTGCCGCACCAGCTGGTCACGGGTCACGAAGAACACGTCGTTGCCGTTCGCGCTCGCGTCGACGAACGTCGACCACCTGTCGCTCGTCCCAGTCGAGATCAGATAGTCGTGACCGTTCTCGTACTCGTATACGTCCTGCACCCCGTTCGTGTCGCGCGGCGACAAGTCATCACTGGAATCGAAGAACAGCCTGCTCCCATCGTCGGAGAGGTTCTGCTGGAGATACTGGTTGCCACCTGCGAGCAGAGGACCCTCGACCGGGTCGAGCTGCGACGAGCCGATCGGGTTTCCGGTCGGGTTGCACGATGCACAGACCAGCGTCTTTGCGGTGGCGTCGTAGAGGAAGATCTCTGTGTCGGCGCCGCCGGTGTTGGCATCGGTGTTGTCAAAGCCGGTCAGGCTCTGGACCGAGTCGAACGCGAGGTGCGTCCCGTCCGGAGTCACCCTCGACGTGAGCTGGAAGTTCCAGTCCGAGCTGTCACTTCCACTAAGCGTCGCGATGAACGTCGTCGTACCGTTGTGATCGACGTACAGGTTCTCCGCGCCGGAGGTCGCTCCCGAGGCGAGGACGCCTTCCGCGACGTAGTAGATGTACGAGCCATCGCTGCTCGCCCCGAGCACCCCGTCAACCTGCGCGAGGCTCTGGTTGCCGGTTAGATCGGTCAGCGTGCCGCTCCCGACGTTGTACTCGTAGAGGTTGGCGCCGCTGCCCGACACCGTGTCGCTGGTCAGCCCCGCGCTGTCACCGTCAGTGAAGAACACGACGGAGCCATCGGTCGCGGCCGTCATGAACTGGCCGCCGCCGCCGGGGCCAGAGCCGCCCTGCGTCTTGTCAACCTGGGTCGCGGTCCCGTTCTGGAACACGTTCAGATTGCCACTCGAGTCAGTGAAGAAGATCCGCGATCCGTCGGCGGACACGGCGTGGAGCACGCGGCCCGACCCTCCGAGCGTGGCGCCGGCGCCGATCAGCTTGACCGTGCCTCCGTTCGACATGTACAGGTTGTCGGACGTTGTGGACGCGTCAGCTGTCAGCTGCGCGGTCTCGTCGAACACGACGGTGCTCAGATCGGCCGACGCCCCGTCCTCATTGGCAGCAACCGGAGTCACGCCTGCCGGCGCCTGCGCGTAGCTGTTGACCAGCTGGAACGAGCCGTCGTTGTTGTTGCGGACGAAGACATTCGGGAATCCCGTCACTTCACCGGTGCACGGCGTCGTCGGCAGAGCCGGCGGGGTCGGGAACAGCGGTGTCGTACATGAACCCGGGTCCAATGCCGGGTCGTCCTGACCATCGGCGCCGCCAATCGTGGCCCCACCGTTCTCCAGGATCGCTCTTGACAGGTCGGACGAGTACAAGAGGTATCCGGGAAGCTCGAGCGACACGCCGGGTGCCTGCTGCGGGAGGATCGGCTTGGAGGACCAGCCGTTCGGTCCCCGCGTCGCCAGGTCATTGATGCTCGGACCAGCCCCGCCCGGGAACGGCGCCAGCGCGACATAGCCGACGGAGTTGCCGTCCGCCGCGGCCTGCTCACCGCCGATGACTTCACTGCTACCGATACCATCGAAGACCTCGCCGTCCTTGCTGGCCGGCGAGACCAGCTCGTAGGCACGATTGTCGGGCAACCCTGCGGCCGGGATCGACGCAAGCGTCGTGAACGACTTCGGAGTGCCTTGAAGCGAGCCGACGCTGTTGCTCCCCTCCACGCGGTAGTCGTACTTGGTGTTGGGCGTGAGACCGGTGAGATCGACGCTCGCGGTGGCATCGACGATCCCCGATCCGAGGTCAATCGGGGTCACCGGGACGGTAGTCGCGTTGGTGAAGCCCGAGGACTGGAACGTCGAGTCGGCGACGTACTGGAACTGGGCATGCGTGTCGACGCCAGACGGGTTGATCTCCGCGTTCAGCGTCGCGCCCGTGTTCGTGACGTGCGTCGCCGATTCCGCGTCAATCGTCAGCGGCGGCAGAGTCTGGAAGCTCGAGGAAAGGCTGACATCGCCCAGCGAATTGGAGGCGATGACCTCGAAGTCGTAGGTCGTGCCGGCTGCCAGGTTCGTAGCCTGAGCACTCGCGGCGACATCGCTCGAACCCGCGCCGAGGTCTGCGGGGTCGCAGGTCAGCGTCTGGGTCTGTGGGGCGCTGAAACCACCATTGTTGACGAAGTCTGTGTCGTCGACGATCTTGAACACGCACGTGGTGTCCGTGCCGAGCGGATTGATCTGGGCGTCGAGCTCCGCGCTGTCCGCAGTGATGTTCGACGCGGACAGGGAATCGATCGTCGACGGGCCCAGGGTCGTGAACTGGCTCGGGCTGCCGTCGACTCCGGACGCGGCCGCGGAGTTGGTCGCGATCACTCGGAAGTCGTAGGTCGTGTTGATCGTCAGGCCCGTGATGTTCGCGCTGGCTTGGACGTCATTGAAGCCCGTGCCGAGATCCGCCGGCGTGCACGGAACCTGCGTCGCGCTGGCAAACCCGGTCGCCTGGAAGTCGGTGTCGTCGACGTACTGGAACACGCATGTGGTGTCGTTGTCGAACGGGTTGACCTCAGCGTTGATCGTCGCCGTCGTGCTGCCGAGGTTCGAGGCCGACTCGCCGTCGATCACCGGCGGGCCAGGTGACGGCGGACCGAAGACGACGACGTCGTCGTTGCTGGCGTCGGCCGCATACAGAGTGGTCTGGGTCGAGTCGTACCCGATCCCGGTGCCGCTACTCAACGCGCCCGAACCAAACGTGTCGGTTGGAGTGCAGGAACCGTTGGGCACGACTGGGCATGGGCCACCGGTGTCCACAACGTTGCCGGACGAGTCGAACTGGTAGTGGTTGATCGACGTGCCGGTGTCCTGATACAGGTCGCCGGTGCTGCGGTCGATCGTGAGCTCCGTGGTTGAGCCTCCGACCTCGCCGACGTCCGTGCCGTTGCTGGTGACCTCCTCGACGCTCGAGTCGCCGTTGACCTTGAAGATGTTTCCGGCGTCGTTGACGTCGAGGCCGTTCGGGGAGTTTCCGCGGGTCGTCGGGAAGTTCGTGATGGAGCCTCCCGCGGACGTGAACTCCCAGACGACGTTGTTGCCGTCGATCAGGAGCAGGTTGCCGCTGTTGTCGACCGTGATCCCGTCCATCGACCCGAACGTGCTCGTGCTGGTGCCGCTCAGCTGCCCGCCGGTGCCGAAGCTCGTGATCAGGTTCCCAGAGGAATCGAACTTCGAGATCGTGTTGTCGCCTGGATCGCCGACGTAGACGTCCCCTTCCGAGGACCCACCTGAGTTGTCGACCGCGACGAACGACGGACTCTCAAACGCCCCTGGCGTCGTGTCCGCGGTACCCGCCTGGCAGGTGGCGGCGGTCGTGCAGACGTTTCCTCCGCCCGTGTTGACGTTCTCGCCGAAGGCGAGGTCGAAGCCGCCGCTCTGGGTCGTTGAGTCTGGCGTGAACTTGTCAACGCGGAAGTTCCCCGCGTCGACGACGTACACGTCACCTGTGCTCTGGTCGACGGCCACTCCCTGAGGCGCATTGAAGTCCCCTCCAGCCGAACCGGAGGCACCGAACGAGAAAGTGTGGATCAGCAGCGCTTGCGCCGAGCCCGCTCCGAGCGCGAGCACGCCCGCGCACGCGAGGACGACGAGCAGCGCGAACCGAGCCTGAAGACGCTTGGCCGCGTGAGCGGTCCTACCCCCGTCGGCTCCGCTCAGACCCCGCAAACGCACAATCCGCAAGTTCGTCATCGCGTCCTCCAGCTCCTCAGGAGCCCTCCGGGATGATCACGCGCCGGATCTCCGCGCCAGCGTTGCGTCCTCTGAGGCTACGCGCTGCACAGGCAAGAAACGCGTGCATTTCCAAAAGCTGGCGGGAACCATATACATAGTCGTCTGCGAGAGTCAAGCGGTCTCTGTGTCGCCTCCTTGATGCACCGCTTTTCGCTCCTATGTCACGGGTTTTGGCATGGGGGCGGGGGCGGTTCCGGCGATGCGGTTTGGCGGCTCTTTGGACGGTGGCCGCGGCGGGCTCACGCGGAGCGTCGACGGCCGTGAGGCTGGCACCTCCACGGGTCGCCTGGAGGTCCCGGTCGGACACGTGCCGACAGTCCTCAACCGCTGCCGTGGTTGGCGCGGCTCGGTAACGGCGCTGGGGAAGAGGGCGGGAGCGGGCGCCGCCGCGCCCGTCCAGAACCTGCACAGCACGACAATCTCGGCCCGAATGGCGAGGCCTGTCGAGCTATGCATGAAGAGCATGGTTAGTACGACAGGGCTCGGGTCTGGCGCCGGTGTTGTCGCGTTATGCAGGTTTCCCGTGACACTCTCGCCACGAAGTCCCCGGTTTGGGCGCAGGAGCCGGCCGACCACGGGCCCACCCGACCCGCCGGCGCCCTCACCCACCCTCTCTCCCTGCGCCTTTACGGAGCCGATCGCCGGCCACAGCCGCGAGGGTGCCCAGCGCCGGCGGGCCGAGAGTCGACCACCCGGCTCACTCGCCGGGCGATAAGGAGATTCTCAGCGAACGAAAGAGTATGCGGCGTACCAGCCAAACACATTCGTGTTTCTGTTGATCCTGCGCTTCGCCGGGCACGCCGGGTCGTTCGCCACCTTGCCTGCGGTCCGCGAGAGCCTCTCGGCTCGGTGGGAATGAATCGGTGCCGACGTGCGTCCCTCTAGCTGACCAGCTGAGAGCGGACGTTGTCCCCAGTCACCAGCACCCGAGTTCTGATCGTCGCGCACCGGACCGCAAACAGCTCGCACCTGATTCGGTCCGTGGCCCATAGGGCTGCCGATGGCCCGTGCACGTTCACGCTGCTCGTGCCGGCCGCACGCCGCGGCCCTCGACGCGTGAGCGACCGCGCCGATCGGGGCGTCGCGGAGGCCGAACGCCGCCTGGGCAGGGCCCTGCCCCTCCTATCCACGGCCGCCGGATCCGAGGTCGTGGGAATGGTCGGCGCCGACGAGCCGCTGGTGGCGGTGCGCGATGCGCTGAAGGTCATGGGATTCGACGAGGTGATGGTGTCGCTGCTGCCGACCCCGATCTCGCAGTGGGCCCAGAACGATCTGCCGCGGAAGATCCGCGAGCTCGGGGTACCCGTGATCGAGGTGACAGCCGGCGAGTCCGACTGCACCCCGCTTCCCGCCGCCTGATCCGGCGCGCGGTCCGCTCAGCTCACGGTCAGCGTCCCGACCATCCCGGCCATCCGGTGGCCGGGCACAGTGCAGAAGTACGTATAGGTGCCGGGCTTCAGATTCAGCGTGAGCGTCTTGGTGCCGCCTTGGAAGGTGGGCGTCGCGCCGAGGACCTTGCCGTTCGTGCCCTCTTGCAGCGTGAAGTTGTGCGCCAAGGGGGATGAGTTCGAGAACGCGACCGTGACCTTGCCGGCTTTCGCGCTCAGCGTGCTCTTCGTGTACTTCAGCAGCCCGCTGGGATTTGCCGCAATCGCCAGGCTCCCCGCGGCCCCCGTGGACGCTGTCGTCGAGGTCGACGCCGGTGTAGAAGTCGAGGTCGCCGGTGCGCTCGGAGTAGACGAGCTGGGGCTGCTGCTGCTACTCGAGCCCCCGCAGGCTGCGAGACCCAGCGCTAGGACCATGCTGCTGAGCGCAAGAGCGGTGAGCTTGAGCATTGGAACGGTCTCCCTTCGGTTGGTGCTCGCGTCCGACGGACCTCCGCGCGGGCGAGTCGATCAATGATGCCGCAAAGGTCGGACCCGGCGCCGCGCCCGCGCGATGTTGACGCTTTCAATACGCGTATCCGCCGCCGCTCGAGGTCGTCGTCGTGCTCGAGACCGGTGCGGGGGTGCTGCTGGCCGCGCCCGTCTTGATCACCAACCAAGTCCCCACGTCCTTGAGGCCTTCACCGGTCGCCTGACCGGGAGCGGAATCGTGAGCGAACGTGTAGAGCGGCTCGCCCTTGAAGGTGACCTGCATCATGCCGTTCGAGCGCTTGACCACGCCGAGCGAGCCGACGCTGCCGCTCGGCTCGGATCCAGACGAGACGGTCAGTGGATGCCAGGCCGCCAGGCAGGCAGAGCTCGTGCAGATGAACTTCCCGGCGTGCTCACCCACGAGGCGGTAGAGCGTCAGGCCTTTCGAGTCGACCAGCACGGTGCCGCCAACGGACGAGACCGTGGCCGTCTTGACCGTGGCGCCGGAGGGCGCGGACGCGGGCGAGGAGGAGCCGGTAGTGGAGCTCGAGGAGCTGCTGCCGCACGCAGCGAGCACCACGGACGCCGCGAGCGCGGGGAGAAGAAACTTGATCGAAGAAAGCACGATCGGACTCCTGACTGACATCGGGTTGGGTTCCGCAGAACCCGCTGCTGCTGAAGACCGCGTGCGCGCCACTTTCCTTCCCGGGCGCAATCGCCACCTCGCCCAGCCGCCCGTCGTGGCTCATGTGCTGCGATCACCGGCGAGCGACTCGAGCGGCGTATCGACATCGGTCAGCTCCGCCACGTCGACCGGTTGACGGGAGCGGATCAGCGCCTGCACGTGCTCGTTGACGTCCCAGACGTTGACGTTCATGCCGGCCAGCACGCGTCCGCCCGCGAGCCAGAAGGCGACGAACTCGCCGCCGTCGCGATCGCCCCGGAACACGACCTGGTCCCAGTTCGTCGCATAACCGGAGTACTCCATGCCAACGTCGTATTGGTCGGAGAAGAAGTACGGAAGCCGGTCATAACCAGCGGAATCTCCCAGCATTGCCCTGGCCGCGGCCGGCCCCTGGTTCAGCGCGTTCGCCCAGTGCTCGACGCGGATCCGCTCCTCGAAAAACGGATGCCAGGCATTGGCGACGTCGCCCGCCGCGAACACGTCGTCGGTACCGCTCTGCAGATGCTCGTTGACGACGATTCCGTTGTCGATCTCCAATCCGGCGTCACGCGCCAAGCCGACGCGGGGCGCAACTCCGATCCCTACGACGGCGAAGTCGCACTCGACAACCTTGCCGGAGTTGGTCCGGATCCGCTGCACCACGCCCTCCCCCTCGAATGCCTCGAGGCCATCTCCAAGATGGAGCTCGATCCCGTGCTGCGCGTGCACGTCGCGATAAAACGCGCCGATTTCCGGTCCGAAGATCCGCTCGTTTGGGAGCTCGAGCGGGTCGACCAGCGCCACCTCATGTCCCAGCGTCCGCGCCGAAGCGGCGAACTCGCTGCCGATCCATCCGGCGCCGATCACCGCCACGCGGCTGGTCGAATCCAGTCGTTCGCGGAGCGCGTCGCAATCGGCCAGCGACCGCAGGTAGTAGATCTCGCCGAGGTCCGCCCCCGGAGACGACAGCCGGCGGGGTTCAGCGCCCGTGGCCAGCAGTAGACGGTCGTAGGCGAGCTCCTGCCCGTCGTCGAGCGTCACCTTGGCTGCGTGCGGGTCGATTGCCGTGGCCGTGGTAGCGGTGTTGAGCTCGATCTCGTGCTCCTGGTAGAAGCCGGCCATATGGACGTAGGCCTTCTCGCGTTCGGATTCCCCGCGCAGGTAGTCCTTCGTGAGCGGCGGACGCTCGTACGGACGCTCCGGCTCGGTTCCGACGAGCACGATGCGGCCGTCGAAGCCGCGCTCCCGGAGCTCTTCTGCCGCCTTTGCGCCTGCAAGGCTCGCACCCACGATCACGAACGTCGGCTTGCTCATCGGTTCTCCTTCGGGTCAGAGACGGTTTGAATTCATACTCCCCGCTCGGGGGAGGTCTCGATCAGCGCCTTGAGACTCGCGTGCTCCTCGGAGCATGCCGGACAGCCCTCGAGGTGGGCGCGCATCCCTGGCACGTCGGAATCCGCGTCCGCGCTCGCCAGTTCGAGCTCGACGTATCGATCGAGCATCTCGAAGCACTCCTCACAGGTCAACTCCGGTCCGGCCGGACCGAGGAGACGCGCGAGTAGCTGCTCGTGAGCTCGGTCGGGCTTATTCATAGTCGTTCCGCTCGACCGCCCTGCGGAGCTTCTGCCGGGCGTCGTGCAGGGTCTTATAGAGCGCGCCACGGGTTGTGTTCAAGCGTTCGGCAAGCACATCGATCGGCACGTCGGCGAGCACCAGCTCCGTCAGGACCCCACGCTGGTGGGGTGACAATTGCGTCCGTATCGCGTCGACCACCCGCCGCAGCCGATCGGCGGTCGCGACCGCTTCTTCGGGATCGAATCGCGCCGAGGAGAACGCGTTCCACGCTTCTGGCTCCACGGGGATCTCTCGCTCCTGCCAAGCGCGGCGCCGGGTCCGGACCGCGGCCTCGAGGATGGCGAACTTGTACGCCCACGTCGTGAAGCGGCTCTCGAAGCGGTATTGATCGAGCTTGGCGAGAATCGCGCTCAGCGCATCATCGGCGCTCTGAACCGCGATGTCTTCGACCGACTCGCCGCGGATCCCGTGCAGCATCCCGCGCCGGCGAGCCAACTCAAACCGGGCCGCCCGCAGCAGAAGGGCGTGAAGGCGCTCTGCGGCCTCCTCGCGCTCCGGGCCGGTGCCGCGGAGCGCCTCCAGCCAGGCGCGATCCTCGGTGCTGTGTTCTCCCCGCGCGCGCGTCGATCCCGATCGCACGGGACGGACGCTAGCGAAGTCGGTCACGTTCGCGCCCCCGTCTCACAGCGGAGCCAGGATCCGAGCGGCGAGCTCGGGAGGACAGCCGCGATCAACCAGCTCCAGCAGCGCGTGTACGTCCATCCGACTCTCGTGGGCCAGCTGGTCGGCGAGCTCCCGCGGGAATCCGGCGCCGAGCAGCCGCCGCGCCCGCCACTTCATCCACCGCGACTGATCGCCGGCGGACCCGGTCGCATCGGTGTTGTGGGTTCTCATCGGTCTCTGACCGCCACCGCCGCTAACACGTCCGTCATACCTCCTTGGCTGCGCCAGGGCTCCGGCTCTTACGTGGTCGCGGCACCGAGCGCCGCGGCGGTGGCGGGGAAGGTCGCACCGCGGCAGACGTCTGAGGGGGAATGAGCCCGTCGCGATCGGAGCGCTTCCTCGCCTCGCAGTCCGACAACCGTCTCGTGAGCCTCGCTCGTGCGGGAAACGAGCATGCTTTTGCGGCCATAGTCGGGCGATACCGGCCGGAACTCCTGGCTCACGCGCGGCGCCTGGTCAGCGACGGCCGAGCGGAGGACATCGTGCAACAGGCGTTCCTGAGCGCGTTTGCGGCACTGCGGTCTGGCGCCGAGGTCCGGCACCTGCGCGGTTGGCTGTACCGAATCACCCGCAACGAGACGATCCGGTCTCACCGGCCGCTCGACGCCCCGCTCGAGAGCGTCGCCGCGACGGGCGAGCCACTCGAAGACGTGGTTGCGCGACGGACGCTGGCATTGACAGCTCTGTCGGAGCTCGGCCGCTTGCCGCGCCGCCAGCGCGAGGCGATCGTCGGAACCGCCCTCCAGGGCCGCGGCCGTTCGGAGATCGCCGACGCGATGGGCCTGTCGGAGGGCGCCGTGCGTCAACTCGTCCATCGCGCACGGATGACGCTCCGGACCGCCATCACTGTCCTCACCCCGTACCCGCTGGCGCGATGGATTGGCGCGCTCCGCTCCGGCGCCGAGCCGTCGGCCGATATGTCGATCAGCGCCGGCGTCGCGTCCGCCGGGGCTGCATCCGCCGGCGGCGTCGCGCTGAAGCTCGGCGCGCTCGTCGCCTCTGGGGTGGTCGCGACCGGCATCGTGGTGGACCAGAGCGGAACGGGACACGCACATCGGACGGCCCCGCGGAATTCGACAGCGGTACACGCTCCGGTCGCCGGTCACGGCTCGCGCCTCATCGCCAGCGCATCGCTCGGCCGCTCGGTGGCCCGCGCCACGGCGCGCGTCCCGGCGGTGCCGCTCGCCGGTCATGTTGGATCCCGAGCCCGAGCCGAGGATCGCCGGACAGGTAGGTCTGGTGACGGTGACTCGAACGGCTCGAGTGGCGGCGGCTCGGGGTCGAGCAGCGGGTCCGGGCGGAGCAGCGGCCACGGCTCGGGCGGCGGCCCCGGCAGCAGCGGGGGCTCGGGCCAGGCGGCAGGCTCGAGCGACGGATCCGGGGGCGGCGATCGGCGGTCGGGCGACTAAGCCGGGCCGGCGGGCGCCGCCGCATTCCCGGCGTGACCTTTTCACCGAACGCGTCTCTTCCCTCTCGTAAGCACAAATCGGGCATCGCGCCGGGGTCGAAACTGCCCCAGACGTGCGGTGCGACACGAGGAGGTGTCCGATGAGAAGGATTTTGTTTGGCGTTCTCGCCAGCGCCGTGCTGATCGTGGCGCTGCCGGCCGCGGCGATGGCCCGGCACGGTGACGGCCGGCGTCACGAGCACCACCACCGCCACCATCCCGCGCACGCGCGCCATCAGCCCATCCGTCACGAGCGACGGGGCCGCGAGCACGACTTTCCGCCGGCGAAGGCAGGCGATGCCGGCAAGGTGCAGTCGTTCAGCGACGGCGTTCTCGTCATCACGCTGAGCGACGGCTCGACCGTGAGCGGCAAGGTGACGAACGGCACGGAGCTCAGGTGCGAGGCGCCCGAGATGAGCACCGACGATCAGGGCCCCGGCGGCGGCGACCCGGGCGATCGTGGCGGCGATAACGGCGGGAACGGCGACCGCGGCGACGACCGCGGAAAGGACGAGCAGATGTGTGCTCCAGGCGCGCTCACGCCTGGTGCCGTGGTCCACGAGGCTGAGCTCAGGATCACGACTTTCGGCGCGGTCTGGGAAGAAGTCGAGCTGGTTAGGGCGTCCTAACAAAATAAGCCCCGGGGCCTCGCCACGGGGCGCCAAGAGAGCGGCGGCCCACGCTCCGGGTCGCCGCTCTCCCTCCCCCCGACCGGCACGACTCCGATAGGTCGGGGGCCCAGATGGTGCACGGCGTGACAAAGCCGACATAAACGCCCTGGTCTAAAGGCTGGCCGTGAAACGCACAAAGGGTTTGCGTTTCACGGCCAGCCTTCGCTGCAAGTGGATCGCGCGCGTCCGTATCCGCGACCGTGCGCTCCGGCCCCCAAATCCTGCTTAACGCGTCAATGCCGTGCCGGACGGCGAGGCCTGTCGATCTATGCATGAAGAGCATGCGTAGTACGACAGGGCTCGGATCTGGCGCCGGTGTTGTCGTGTTATGCAGCAATTGAGGCCCCGGATCCCGCGATCAGACCCCACCCGCCCCCTTCCCCAGTGCCGTTCACGCAAGGCCGACCGCCAGCCACAGCCTGCCAGCGCCCAAGGCGCCGGCGGGGCCGAGAGTCGAAAGCCCGGCACGACCACCCGCGCCTCGCGACCACCCGGCGCCTCGCGACCACCCGGCGCCTCGCGACCAACCGGCGCCTCGCGACCACCCGGCGCCTCGCGACCACCCGGCGCCTGTAGACAACCCACCGGGGATCCGCCACAATCCGGTGGGGTGGGCACC
Organism: uncultured Solirubrobacterales bacterium; assembly: GCA_963810015.1. Classification (GTDB taxonomy): domain Bacteria; phylum Actinomycetota; class Thermoleophilia; order Solirubrobacterales; family Solirubrobacteraceae; genus Palsa-465. The sequence goes on along the minus strand of CAWEMC010000009.1, from coordinate 10,683 downwards.
TCGGGCATTGGTACCGTCGCGGCTCTGACTGCGCTCAGTGACGAGCACCTGGTGCGCGCCTGCCGGGAAGGCCGGTCAGACGCGTGGGAGGCGTTGGTCCAGCGGTTCTCCCGTTACGTGTACGCGATCGCGATCCAGGCGTATCGCCTCTCCCAGCACGACGCCGAGGACGTCTTCCAGGAGGTATTCACGCGGACGTACGAGCACCTCGACCGTCTTCGTGCAGACGAATCGATCCGGCCGTGGATCGGTCAGCTGACGAGAAGGCTCGCGATCGATCGGCTGCGGGCGTCCCGGCGCGAGCAGCCGGGAGACACCTCATCGGAGCTAGTCGAGGAGCCCGATAGTGCCGAGCTGGAGCGTCTGGAGACCGCGCTCAGCGTCCACACGGCGATGGCGACCCTGCCCGAGCACTGCCAGGAGATCCTCGACCGCTTCTTCGCGCGCGGGCAGAGCTACCACGAGATCGCGGCGGCGCTCGACCTGCCGATGGGCACGATCGCCAGCCGGATCAGCCGCTGCCTGTCCAAGCTCCGCGTACAGCTGACCGCGACCGCGGAATGACCGCGGTCGACGAGGAGCTCCCCGCCTGGAGCCTCCGACGTGAGGAAGCCGGCGTGCCGACGCTACCCCGCGACTGGCCTCACCGGATCGAGCGCGAGTGGGCGTGGGGCGGCTCGGACGGTGCCGGCGCCCGGGTGGCGATCGTCGACAGCGGCATCGAAGCCGACCATGAGCTGGTCGGGGGGGTCTCGCGCGCGGTCGCGATCGAGAAGGACTCCGATGACCAACCGCGGGTCGTCCCGGACATGCTCGGGGACGTCGCGGGCCACGGAACGGCGTGCGCCGGCATCGTCCGGTCGATCGCGCCGGGCTGCGAGCTGTGGAGCGCCCGCGTCCTCGGACAGGGTTCCAAGGGCGGTGGCTCCGCGCTGCTCGCCGGCCTACGGTGGGCGGTCGAGCAGCGATGCTCGGTGGTCAACCTGAGCCTCTCCACGCCGAAGCGCGAAACCGCGGCTCTCCTCCACGAGATCGCCGATGACGCGTACTTCGCGGGCACCGTGTTCGTCGCCTCTGCCCACAACCTCGACATCGTCAGCTACCCGTGGCGGTTCTCCTCGGTGGTGTCCGTGGCCAGCCACGACGGCACCGATCCGCTCGAATATCACTACAACCCCGAGCCGCCGGTCGAGATCTTCGCGCGGGGGATGGACGTCGAGGTGGCGTGGTTGAACGGCGCCCGGATCGTCGCCGCCGGCAACTCGTTCGCCACCGCCCACATCACCGGCATCTGCGCGCTGATCCTGGCCAAGCACCCGAATATGACGCCTTTCCAGCTGAAGACGGTGCTTCACGAGACCGCCTCGAACATGGAGTCCCGATGACCGATGAGGCCGAGCTGCGGGCCGCGGTAGCCGCCGGAGCGCTGGCCGCCCGCGAGGGATACCGACCGCTCCTCCAGGCGATCGTCGAGGTCGCGCGCGCGATCTTCGCCGCCAAGGCCGCCTCAATCATGCTGCTCGATGAGCCTGCCGGCGAGCTGGTGTTCGAGGCGGTGACCGGCGAGGGCGAGGACACGCTGATCGGACGCCGCATCCCCTCCTCCGCGGGCATCGCCGGATGGGTCGCCGAGTCGCGCCAGCCGCTCGTCGTCGAGGACGTCGCGTCCGATCCGAGATTCGCGGCCGACACGGCACGCCGTACGGGCTACGTGCCGAAGGGGCTGATGGCCGTGCCGCTGCTGCACGAGGACCGCGTGCTCGGCGTGCTCAACGTGCTCGACCGGCCGGCGCAGCGTCGGTTCAGCGTCGCCGAGATGGACCTGCTCGGACTGTTTGCAAACCAGGCCTCGGTGGCGCTCGACCTGCTTCTGCACGCGCGGCGGACGGAAACACTGCTCGTCGCCGGCGGCGACGATCTCGAGTCCGTGGCGCGGGTGGCGGCGGTCCTCGACCGCCTCGAAGGTGATAAGCGCGAGGCGGGAATTCGCCTACTCCGCGAGCTCGCAAACGTGCTCGAAGGCTGACCTCGGACGCGAAAAGGGGCGACCACCGCCGCCCCGGTTCGCAGTCGCTATCGACCTCAGGCGATCAACGCTTGAAGCCGGGATCCTCGCTCTGGCCCAGCCTCTGCGTGCGGTGGGCCTCGACGTCGTCATCGTCGGTGAGACCCGTGCGGCTGGCCTCGTCGGTCAGGCCCGTGCGATCAGCCTCGTCGGTCAGGCCGGTGCGATGAGCCTCAACCTCATCGTCCTCGTTGAGGCGCTTGAAGCCCTCGCCCTCCTCGGGATTGCGCTCGTCCTGCATGGCTGCCTCCTGGTGGAGAAGTTGACTGATGCCCACTAGACGAGGGATCGGAAAGAATCTTCCCTCGTGCACCGTCCGATGATTGGGGCACACTAGTGGCCGAATCCGAGCTTAAGCGCCTCATCGAGGGCGTCACGACGCTGACCGCGCCGCTGGCAGAAGGGGATACGGATCCGGCCGGCGGCCCGATCGCGGCGATCGTCGCCGCACTCGCGGCTTCGCTCGTCGCAGCGGCGGCCGATCGGTCGCGCGATCAATGGGACGAGGCCGCCGGCGCTCGGGCCCAGGCCCAGGCGCTGCGCCGCAGAGCGCTGACCTTGGCCGAAGGCGACGCCGACGCCTACGCAGACGCGCGCGCCGCGCTCGCCGAGCGCGGCGGGGCCGGTAGCCAGCAGACGCGAGACGCCCGGATCGGGGAAGCCGTTTCGCTGGCCGGATACGTACCGTTGGAGATCGGCGCCATCGCCGGCGACGTCGCACAGCTCGCGAGCGAGATGGCGACACACGGGACCGGGGAGGTTCGTGCCGACGCCGCGATCGCGGCGATCCTGGCGGCGGGCGCCGCCCGGGCGGCCGCCAAGCTGGTGGAGGTCAACCTCGTCGCCGGCGCGGACGAGCAGCTCGTCGCCCTCGCGCGCCGTCAGGCTGAAGCGGCTCTGGCGGCGGCCGGCCTCGCCGCCGAGCAGTGATCCGGGCCTAGAGGCGGGTGTTCGGATCCTCGGGCAGCGAGACCCGCCCCATGGCGTGGGCCTCGACCTCGTCGTCGTCCTCGTCCGCCTCCTGGTCGTCCTGCAAGAACCGGTGGCCCTCCACGTCCTCCGGATCGACGGCCTCGTCCTGCTCTGGATTGCGCTCTTCCTGCATAGTTGCCTCCGTGAACGAACTGGGAAGGATGCCAACTAGACGGTGAACCAGAAGGAATCTTCCCGGGAAGAATCGCCCGCCGTCCCGCGTCCAGTTGTCGAACGAGACCGAATATGGCAGAGCTTTCCGAGGAACAAATTGCTGAGCTGATCGCGGCGCTGCCGCCGGCGCCGGACGGCTGGGTCCAGGGCGCCGTCGAACTCCCCGCAGCGCGCGAGGCGATCGATCATCTCGTCACGCGGGCGCTGGAGGATGAGGAGGCGCGTCAGGCGATCCTCGCGAATCTGGAGGCAGCCCTCCGTCAAGCCGGAGTGCAGCCCCGCCCCCAAACCCTGGACGGCATCCGGGCCCGTCTCAGCGCGCCCGAGCGGTGAGACCTCGTCCCTCGTCGATCGCGGCGAGCCACCGGATCGCGCCGAGCTCTGAATAGATCCGCCGAGCCTCCTGCATAGCCTCGGAATCGTCATGACGGCCCGCGCGTTCGAGTAGCGCGCGCGCGAGCAGCGGGCGCGCGCCGACCGACCGCAGCAACGCGATCGCCTCGTCCTCGGCGAGCCGTGACGCGTCTCTATCCCCACGGCCAAACGCCTGTTCGGCCACGAGCCGCGCACGTCCGGCGCGAAGGAGCGGCGTCGCCTCGGCCGGTGGCAGGGAGTCGACGAACTCCACGAGTCGCGCGATCGCCTCCTCATCCGCGAGCGCCGTCGCCGCCTCGATGCACAGCGCATAGGCCTCCTGCCTGAACTCCTCGGCGCTGCGCTCGCGGAGGGCCTCCGTCGCGAACTCGAGCGCTTCTTCCGCCGCGTCGCGCTCGATCGCTTCGCGGGCGAGCACGAGCGACGAGCACACGCGGAGATCGACGTAGCTGGCATCGCGAGCCTGGACGGCGATCGAAACGCAGCGCTCGAGCGTCGCCTCGTCGCCACGCGCGGCGGCGAGCGGAGCCACGAACGCCGCCGCGGTCGTCGCATTGAGGCCAGGGTCGAGCTCGAGCAGCGTCGCCCCCACCGACACCGACTCGTCCCAGCGCCCCAGCACGACGATCGGCGCGATGAGCTGGCCCAACATCTGGCGCTCCCACGCCCGATCACCGCGTTCGCGGGCCAGGGCCAGCCCGGCGGTCACCTCGTCCGCCGCTTCGCTGAGGCGATCCCGCTCCAACGATCCCGCCGCGAGGTTGAAGCGCGCGCGCAGGGCGACGGCCAGAAGACCATGCTGCTCGGCGATCGAGAGGGCCTGGCGCAGGACGCCGACGGCCTCCTCGCGGCGGCGACGGTGGAAGAGATAGACGGCGCGGCTGATCAGGGCGCTGGCGAGCGCCGGCCACGCCTCGGCCAGCTCGAGCGTCGTCAGCGCGTCCTCGAGCAGCGGCCCGCCCTCGTCGAGGTTGCCCGCGAGCACGAACACGCGACCCAGCTCGGCGAGCGCCTCGGCGCGGAGAACCGGATCGACGCCCGGGTCGTCGATCGAGCGAAACGGCTCGAGCAGCTTTCGGGCCTCGTCGAGCCTGCCCGCGGGCACCAGCACGACTGACAGCGTGATCGCGGCGGAGGCTCCCGACGCGCTCTCGCCGTAGAGCTCGATCGCGTGGCGCAGCCGCTCCTCGGCCGGCGTCTCCTCTCCGCCGTGCCACAGAGCGCGCCCCGCCTGCTCGAACAGCGCCGCGCGTTCGAGGTCGTCCTCGGCGAGCTCGGCCGCCTGTTCGAAATAGCGGTCGGCCTCGAGTCCGAGCGCGAGCGATGCGGCCGCCCGCCCCGCAGCGGTGAGCGTCTCGCGCGCCGCGGACCGGAGCGCGACGACGTCCTCGGCATCGGGTTCGGCCCTGATCGCTTCGAGGTAGTGCGACGCCAGCACCTCGGCGATGTCCTTCGCTTCGCCGGGCCAGGTTTGTTGCAGGTGACGCGCGGCGGTCACGTGCCGCGCCTTGCGCGCGCGGCGCGACAGCGTGCCGTACGCGACCGTGCGCAGCAGCGCCTGGAGGAAGACGTACTGTCCTCGCTCGGGCGAGCGCGGGTCGTCGTCGCGCGCCAGCACCTGCTTGGCGACGAGGGCGTCGAGCACGCTGTCGACCTCGGACTCGGGCAGGCCGCTGACCGCCGCCGCCGCCGAGGCCGGGAACGACTGGCCGAGCACCGAGGCGTCCTGGAGCAGCGATCGCTCCACGGCCGAAAGACCATCGAGCCGCGACGCGACGAGCGCCTGGAGCGTCTCCGGGACGTCCAGCTCCGAGATGTCCCCTTTGACGGCATAGCGCGCACCCTCCTGGACGAGGACGCCCCGGTCCTGGAGCATGCGGATCGTCTCAACCGCGTACAGCGGAACTCCCTCGGAGCGGCGGACGATCTCCGTGACAAGCTCTTCGGGCAACCCGGGAGCGAGGCCCTCCAGCATCGTCGCGATCGCGTCGCCCTCGAGCAGAGCGAGCGTCAGGGGTCGCCAGCCGGGTCGGCGCTCGGCGAACTCCGGGCGCGCGAGCGTGAGGACGAAGATCGGGAAGTCGGCGGACCACTCGAGAAGGTAGTCGATGAAGTCGAGCAGTCCAGAGTCCGCCCACTGGAGGTCCTCGAAGGCGAGGATCACCGGTTCGTCGTCGGACAGCCGCTCGAAGAACAACCGCCAGCCCGAGAACAGATCGGCCCGGTCGGCGTCCGGGCGCTCCTCGAGCCGCAACAGGTGCGCCAGGCGCGGCTCGACCAGCCGGCGATCGCGCTCCTCGGGCACGAACCGTTCGACGGTGGCGCGTAGCTTCTCGCGGACGGTCGGGGGATCGTCCTCGTCCTGGATCCCCGCGCGAGCGCGGACCATCTCCGCCAGCGCCCAGTAGCCGACACCCTCGCCGTACGAGAGGCTCCGGCCCTGATGCCAGTAGCGGGCCTCCTCGATCCCGTCCAGGTACTTGAAGAACTCCCACACCAGGCGCGACTTGCCCGAGCCTGCCTCGCCGAGGATCGACACGTGCCTCGCCCGCCCGCCGGCGGCGCTCTCGTCGCTCGCCTCGATGATCGCGCGGAGATCCCGGTCACGGCCGACGAACGGCGCCTCGAGCCCCGCCGTCCGGCGCGCGCCGCCCGCTCCGGCGACGACCCGCAGTGCCGCCCACGCATGTACGGGCTGCTCGCGGCCCTTGACCTGATGCACCCCAGCGTCCTCGTAGGCGATCGCCGCCTCAGACGAACGGCGCGTCACATCGTCGACGAGGACGGTCCCGGGCTCGGCGATCGACTGCAGCCGCGACGCCGTGTTCACGGTGTCCCCGAGCACCATCCCCTCGCCCTCGCCGCCGACCTCCACCGCCGCGCTACCCGTCAGCACTCCCGCACGCGCGCGCAGCCCCGGCATCCCCACCTCTTCGCCGAGCAACGCCACCGCCTGCGTCAACGCGAGCCCCGTGCGAACCGCCCGTTCCGCGTCGTCCTCCCGCGCCACAGGCGTTCCCCACACCGCCATCACCGCATCGCCGATGAACTTCTCAACCGTTCCGCCGAACCGCTCGATCAGAACCCGGCAGCGATCGAAATAGCGGCTCAGCAGGTCCCGGACCTCCTCGGGGTCCCGGTGTTCCGACAGCGTCGTGAACCCCACCAGATCCGCGAACAACACCGACACCAGACGCCGCTCCGCGATCGCGCCCGCGGTCGTCTGCGCCGGCGCGGACCCGGCGCCCAACGGGCTGCCGCAGGAGCCGCAAAAGCGATGATCGGGCGGGTTCTCCGAGCCGCACACGGGACAGACGCGGGCCAGGGACGCGCCGCACTGCCCGCAGAAGCGCTGGCCCGGTTGAGCCTCGGCGCCGCAGGTTGCGCACGCGGTCACGCAAGGGCCTCGCTTGCCAGTGCGCGGGCCCGCTCCAGCCAGGGGGTGGCGCCGAGCGTCGCGAAGATCGCGGCGGCTTCCTCGCGTGCTGGCGATTCTTCATCGGCGCTGCGTATCAGCTCGGCGCACTGGACCTGCGCGCGGGCCTGGAAGAAAGGAGTCGCCAGTTCCCTGAACAGCTCGATCGAACGCTTGAACCAGCGCTCGGCAGTCTCGACATCGCCCTCGTAAGCGGCGAGCTGCGCCCGCGCCCGCATCACCTCGGCGTCGAGCATCGGGATCAGCTGGACCGGCTTGAGCGCGTCAATCCGCGTCAGGAGCTCCCTCACTGCGTCAGGCTCACCGGCGGCGATGGCGCACTCGGTGGCCTCGCCGAACTCCAGAGGAGCGTGGGAGAGGCTTCGATCGAGCACACCGAAGGCTCCCTTAAGCGCGTCGGCGAGCGCCTCCTTCGGCCGACCGGTGGCGCGCTGGATGGTCGCGCGGGCGGACTGCGCCATGAGCGTCGTCTCGTCCCACCCGGTGTTCTCGCTCAAGGGTTCGATCAGTTCGCGTGCGGCGGCGACGTCCCCTCTGGCCACGAGGATGAACGGCGTGAAGACGACAGCCTGGAAGTCCCACTGGTCGCCGCGGCCCTCGAGCCTCAGTGCCTCGACGTTGGCAAGCGCCTCATCCCAGCGTCCGAGAGCGATCTGCGCCATCAACGCCTGAGCCGTGAGCGAGCGCTCCCGCTGGCGGTCGCCGCGCTCATGGGCCAGATTGAGACCGCGCGCCAGCAGCTCCTCGGCCTCGGCGAATCGCGCCTCGGCCATCTTGGTCTCGGCCAGGTTGTACAGACCGCGGACGGCTTCGGCGCCGAGATCCTGCTCGACCGCGAGCGCGATCGCGTGCGTGAGCAGCGCCGTCGACTCGGCAGGCCGCCCGCACTCCATCAGGACATTGGCTTTCGTCGTCATCGTGCTGACCAGGTCCCGACCGAGGCGCAACCCCTCGGCGAGCGGCAGCGCTACATCCGCCAGGCGCAGCGAGAGCTCAGCGTCGCCGGCCAGGAATGCCACGCGCGACCTGGTCGATGCCACCTCGACGAACGCCTCGTCCTCGGTCCCGTCGTCGAGCGTCTCGTAGGCTCGGGCGAGCCTACGGCCCGCCTCGTCCATGCGCCCGGTCTCCATCAGCGTGACGGACATGCGGCCCTCGACGCGCGCCGCATCGCGGCGCAGGGCCGCCTCCTCCAGTACGCCGACGGCTCGCTCGAATAGCGCGAGGGCGTCCTCCAGCTCGCCGCTGGCCGCGGCCGCGCTTCCGGCTTCATTCAGTAGGCGCCCGCGCGCCTCCGGCGCCCGCGCCAGTTCCGCGGCGTGCTCGAAGTGACGTCTGGCCTCCGGGCCGAGCGCCAGCGACATCGCGCGCTTGCCGGCCTCCTCCAGCGTCTGGCACGCCGACGCGCGAATCGCCTCGGCGTCTTCGGCATCGGGCTCGGCCTCGACCGCGTCCAGGTAGTGGCTGGCGAGAACCTCGGCGATATCGCCCGACTCCTCCCCCCACGACTGTTCGAGCTGCCTGGCAACGGCGAGATGTTTGGTCTTTAGGTCGCGTCGAGACAGCGTGCGCACCGCGACGGTGCGAAGCAGCGCCTGCAGGAACGAGTACTGACCGTGCTCGGCCGAGCGGACGTCGTCGGTGTACGACAGGACCTGCTTTGCCACCAGCGCGTCCAATACCCGTCGCACCTCGGCGTCCGGTCGCTCGGCGACGCCGGCCAGCGTCGCCGGTATGAACGACTGGCCGATCACCGCCGCGTCCTGCAGGAGCGCGCGCTCAGCCTGATCGAGGTTGTCCAGCCGGGCGGCCGCCAGCGCCTGAAGCGTCTCGGGAACCTCCAGATCGGCGAGTTCGCTGGTCAGCACGTACCGGGTTCCCTCCTGGGCCAGGAGCCCGCGGTCCAGCAGCATCCGCACCGTCTCCACGGCGTAGAGCGGCACGCCCTCGGCACGATCGAGGATCTGCTCGGCGAGCGCGTCGGGCAGGCCCGGGACGAGGCCGTCGAGCAGGCTCCTCATGGGCGCACGATCGAGCGGTTCGAGCACGATGGTTCCCTGCCATCCGGGTCTGGCGGCGAGCAGTTCGGGACGGCCGAGAGCGAGGATGAAGATCGGGTGCTCGGCCGACCACTCGAGCAGGTAGTCGATGAAGTCGAGCAGCCCAGAGTCGGCCCACTGGAGGTCCTCGAACACCAGGACGACGGGCTCGGCGGCGGCGATCCGCTCGAAGAACAGCCGCCAGCCCGAGAACAGATCGGCGCGATCGGTGGCCGTGCGTTGCTCGAGTCCGAGGAGATGGGCCAGCCGGGGCTCGATCAGCCGCCGCTCACGCTCGTCGGAGACGAAGGCCTCCACGACCTCGTGCAGCTTCTGGCGCGCGCTGGCCGGCGGCTCCGACTCGTCGATCTCGGCACGTCCGCGGACCATCTCGGCCAGCGCCCAGTACGCGACTCCCTCGCCGTAGGCCAGGCACCGGCCCTGATGCCAGCGGATGATCCGCTCGACCCCGTCGGTGTACTTGAAGTACTCCCAGAGCAGGCGTGATTTCCCGACGCCGGCGTCGGCGATCACCGTCGCCAGCCGTGCTCTGCCGTCCGTGGCCGTCGCCTCGAAGGACTCGATGATCGTTTGGAGCTCGTGGTCGCGTCCGACGAACGGCGGCTCCAGGCCGGCGCTGCGGCGGCGGCCACCGGCACCGGCGACCACCCGCAGTGCCGTCCACGCGTGAACCGGCTGCTCCCGGCCCTTGACGAAGTGCTCGCCGGCGTCCTCATACGCGATCGAGGCCTCGCTCGCTCGCCGGGTCACATCGTCAACCAGGAGCGTCCCGGGCTGCGCGATCGACTGCAGGCGCGAGGCCGTGTTGACCGTGTCGCCGAGCACCATCCCCTCGCCCTCCGCGCCCACCTCCACAGCAGCGCTTCCCGTGAGCACGCCCGCCCTGACCCGCAGCTCCAGTATCCCTACCTCCTCGCCGAGCAACGCGACCGCCTGTGTCAGAGCTAGACCTGCGCGGACCGACCGCTCGGCGTCGTCCTCGCGGGCGACCGGCGTCCCCCATACGGCCATCACGGCGTCGCCGATGAACTTCTCGACGGTCCCGCCGTAGCGCTCGATCAGGGTCCGGCAGCGGTCGAAGTAATGGCTCAGAAGCTCGCGGACCTCCTCGGGATCGCGATGCTCCGAGAGGGTCGTGAAGCCGACAAGGTCGGCGAACAGGACGGACACGAGGCGTCGCTCGGAGACCGGCGCCGCCGGCGCCGAGGGCGCGGTCGACCCCTGTAGCGGGGCTCCGCCCTGGAGGGCGGAGCCGCACTGCAGACAGAAACGCGCGCCAGCCACGGTCGCCGCCCCGCATGCGGGGCACGCCTGCTGGACCGGGGCGGCGCAATGGATGCAGAACCGTCCGATCGCCGGCGTCTGCTCGCCGCAGACAGCACAGGTGATCGTGTCGGCCGCGTTCACGCCGGCACCTCAGTCGTTTGGTCGATCCGGGCCAGCCAGCGAGCCGCGCCGATGTCCGTGCAGATCGAGCGTGCCTCGGCCAGCGCCTCGGGATCGCGGCGACGGCGAGCCCGTTCGATCAGCGCCTGTGTAAGCAGAGGCCGCGCGCTCACCCCGCGCAACAGTGAGATCGCCTCGTGCTCGAACTGCACCGC
>CAWEMC010000008.1:0-21431 GCA_963810015.1 uncultured Solirubrobacterales bacterium | reverse complement strand
TGATAGGGGCGGTGTACATGCGAAAAGTGAGGAAGCAATGCTGAACGGCCTGATGATGGATGAGTTCCCGCTGTCGCTCAGGTCGCTGGTCGAGCGGGCGGAGCAACTGACGCCCTCACGGCCAGTGGTGTCTCGTCGTGCCGACGGCTCCGTCCATCGCACGACCTTTGGCGAGTGCGCTGAGCGTGCCCGGCGGCTTGCCCGCGGGCTCGCCGACTTGGGGATCAGCGATGGTGATCGGGTCGCGACTCTGCTTTGGAACCAGACCGAGCACCTCGAGCTGTACTTCTCGGTCCCGCTGATGGGGGCGGTGATCCACACGCTCAACCCTCGTCTGCACCCCGACGAGCTGAGCTATATCGCTGCCGATGCCGAGGATCGCGTGATCGTCGTGGACGAGTCCCTGCTCCATATCCTCGACTCGCTGGACTGGGACTTTGAGCACGTGATCGTCGTCTCCGACTCCGGCGATGCGCCGGCGGGATCGATTGAGTACGAGTCGCTGATCGCGTCGTCAGAGCCGATGAGCTGGCCGGTGATCGACGAGCGACGCGCCGCCGCGATGTGCTACACGTCGGGCACGACGGGGCGTCCGAAGGGCGTCGTCTACTCACATCGCGCGCTCGTCCTGCACTCGCTCGTGCTTCCGCATCCAGACACCTTTGGAATCAGCTCGCGCGACGTGATCTTGCCGGTGGTCCCCATGTTCCACGTCAATGCCTGGGGCCTGCCGTTTGCGGCCGCATTCACGGGTGCGGCCCTGGTGCTGCCTGGCCCTCGCCTGGATCCGGTCAGCCTGCTGGACCTGCTTGCCGGCGAGGGCGTGACGATCACGGCCGGGGTGCCGACGGTATTCATGGCGATCCTCGAGGCACTCGATCAAGAGCCCGAGAGATGGGACCTTCGGTCCCTGGAGCGCGTCAACCTGGGTGGCGCGGCGATTCCGACGAGCCTGATCGCGGGTCTCGATCGTCACGGCATGACCATCATCCAGGGGTGGGGTATGACGGAGACCTCGCCGCTCGGGACCGTTTGCCGTCTGCCCGCTGACCTCGAGGACGCCGATGCCGCCGACCGGCACGAGTATCGCGCGCGCGCGGGAACGCCGATCCCGCTGATTGAGATCCGTGCTCGCGACGACGACGGAGCGCTGATCCCATGGGACGATCAGGCGCTCGGAGAGCTCGAGATCCGCGGCCCGTGGGTCGCGGCCGCATACCACCGCGGGACGGGCGCCGACAAGTTCACCGATGATGGCTGGTTCCGCACCGGCGATGTCGTCCGAATCAACGAGCGCGGATGCATGCGCATCTGTGATCGAGCCAAGGATCTCGTCAAGTCCGGGGGCGAATGGATCTCCTCGGTCGACCTCGAGAACGAGTTGATGACCCATACCGCCGTCGCAGAGGCGGCGGTGATCGCCATTCCCGACGACAAATGGGGCGAACGGCCATTGGCTGCGGTCGTCCTGCGGGACGGCATGGACGCGACCCCCCAAGAACTCCGCGAGCACCTCGGCAGCGAGTTTGCAAAGTGGCAGCTTCCCGATCGCATCGAGTTCATCGGAGCGATACCGCGGACCGCGACCGGCAAGTTCAAGAAGACGGCCTTGCGCGAGCGCTTCGTAGAGACGGCGCGTTAGGGGCGCCCCGCCGGCGCCGCCGGAACCCGCCTCACCGCCGCCCGAGCGACCGCCGTCGGCCATACTGGGGCGGTGGCTCTGCAGAAGCAGGTCATGACCTCAGGCGACGTCAATCGCTCCTACCTCGTGGCCGAGCCCCCACAGGGCGCGTCGGTCTCAGCGGTGGTCATGAGCCTCCACGGCACCCGCTCGACCGCGGCTCGCCAGGCACTCCTGTCCGGTTTCGAGGCACTCGCCCAAACCGCAAGTGCGGTCGTGGTATTTCCCCAGGCAATCGAGCCGGTCGGAACTGGCTACAAGTGGGACCCTGGCCAGGACGTCGACTACATCGCCGGGCTCGCCACCGAGCTCCTCACCCGACATCGGACGCCTCATGGTCGCGTGCTCCTCACTGGGATGTCCGGCGGTGCTCGGATGTCGAGCCTTTTCGCCAGCGTTCATCCGGAGCTCGTCCAGGCAGTGGGTGCGGTGGCAGGGCTGCGCTCGCCGGGCGTCCCGGTGCGCCGGTCGGTCCCGATCCTGTCGTTCCACGGCACGAACGACAGGATCAACCCGTACGAGGGCAGCGGCACGCAACGTTGGAACGAAAGCGTTCCGATGCCGCCCGGGCGTGGGCGCAGGCCAACGGCATCACGGCTCCATCGGCGGAAGTCGCCGTGAGCCGGACCCTCACCCGGACGACCTACGGCGCGGAAGGGCGACAAGGCGAGGTGACGCTGTGGACGTCACGCGGGGCCGGTCACACCTGGCCCGGCGGGCACCTCGGGCTGCTGGTGCGCCTCATCCTTGGCCGAACGTCCCGAGAGATCGACGCCACCGAGTCGATCTGGGAGTTCGGGCAACGCCACGCCGCCGATCCGTGACGGCCGTGAGCCGGAGCGACCGAGGACGTCAGGCGGGGATCTCCGCCGGCACCGTCGTTAGCGGTTGCGGCCGAGGCGTTCGTGGCTGTTGACCCAGTGTCCGGCGAGGACCGCGGAGGTCAGGGAGATCTCGCCCGCGAGCACGGTGGCGGCGCAGATCTCGGCGAGCTTGCGGACCTTGCCCTTGCCGTAGCAGCCGAGCAGCTCCAGGCACTCGCGCTGCGTGGGCAGGCCCGTCCCGCCGCCGAACGTGCCCACGACGAGGCTGGTCAGCGTGATCGACCAGTAGTAGTCGCCGTTGTCGAGCAGCCGCCCGTACGTGATCGCCGCCTGTGACTCTGCGATGTTGGCGACGTCCTGGCCGGTGGCGATGAAAATCGCGGTGAGGCCGTTGGCAGCGTGCGCGCTGTTGGAGGCGGTGCCGGCGAGGAATCCGCCGAGCATGTGAATCTGGCGGTAGTCGTACACGCTCTCGGTGTCGACGCCCATCAGCCGCTCGAGCACGTCGTTCTTGATCACGGCCTCGGCGACGACACGCTTGCCGCGGGTCAGCAGCATGTTGATGTGCGAGTGCTTCTTGTCGGTATCGATCGCGCCGGTCAACCGGTATTCGGCACCGCCGGGGTAGTTGGCGGTCATCCACTCGCACGCGGCCAGCGTCGCCTTCGCGGTCATGTTCTGACCCGCGGCGTCGCCCGTCGTGAAGTTGACCCGCAGGTAGAGCAGCGGACCGACCTGGTACTGACCGATGTAGGTGAGCTTGCCCGAGCTGGTCGTCGCCTCGGCGACCGCACGGATCTCATGCTCGTGCTCCTCGACCCAGCAGCCGAACTCGCGCGCCGCCAAGGCATCTCCGAAGATGAACACCGGCGCGCGCTGCATGCTGTCCTCGACGACGGTCGCCTTGACGCCCCCACACTCGTTGAGCAAGCGCATGCCGCGGTTGTAGCTGGCGACGAGCGTGCCCTCCGTCGTGGCGAGCGGAACGAAGAAGTCCCCCTGGGCGTGCTCACCATTCATCCGCAGCGGACCGGCCACGCCGAGCGGCACCTGCGCCACGCCGGAGAAGTTCTCGACGTTGCCCGGCAGCACGCCGGGGTCGAACGAGAACGCCCCGACATGCTCGAGACTCGCCCCGGTCTGCTCGCGCAGGAACTCCCGGCGGTCGGCAGCCATATCGGGCGTGTAATCGTCTTCCGTGTCGCGCGGGATGCGCGTGGTGGTAGTGCTCATGTACATGCCCGATCAACGCCGGGCGAACGCCCGTGCTTGTGCGGCCCCGAGCGCCGATTTGGGTCGCGCATCTCACGCCGCCCGTGCGTGAGCCGGCCAGGTCCAGCGCCGCGAAAGTCGGCGGCGCGGCCGCCCGTTCATTGGGCGAAGCTGGATGACTCAGAACGCTGCCATAGCATCAGTGCCCGACGAGGCGCAGCCGGATACGACGGCTGTGCCAGAGCCAGAGCTTGTCGTTGAGGAGGCGGAGCCGACGAGCGCATGGGCGCGCGTCTACGATCGGGCGCTCCCGCTGCGGCTATTTTGCGTTCGGGTCCTCAACTACCTGACGAACCATCTCGTGGCCCACGTGCCCAGCTTCACGCTGCGTCACCTCTGGTATCGGCGTGTACTGGGAATCCAGCTTGGTCAGAACGCCGGCCTGCACATGGGCACCTACGTGTGGTTCTTCGGCCCACGTGAGATCCGCCGGATCGGCGTACGCATCGGCCGGAACACGCGGATCGGTCGCAACTGCACGATCGATGCCCGTAGCCCGCTGACGATAGGCGACAACGTCGCTCTCTCTCCCGAGGTCATGATCTTGGCGGGAACCCACGACGTCAACGACCCAGAGTTCGCCGACTCGGAGGTCGGCCCGTGGGCGGTCACTATCGAAGATCGCGTGTGGATCGGGACGCGCGCGATGATCATGCCCGGCGTGACCCTGGGGCGCGGGGCCGTCGTCGCGGCTGGATCGGTCGTCACGAAGGATGTCCCGCCGCTGACGATCGTGGCGGGCGTTCCCGCGAAGCCGATCGGTGTGCGGGACCCAGCCGCGACGGTATACGAACTCGACTTCCCGCTACCCCTGTTCGAGTAATCGCGGACCGCGCTTCCGTAAATGGATATGCATGCATCAGAGAATCGGCTCGAGGCCGTAGGCCGAGGAGGTGAAGCGTTGAGCACTGAAACATCGTTTTGGCATCCGTACGCTGACATGGGCTCGGTCCGCCATTCCGAGCTCGTGATCGAGCGCGCGGATGACGTATGGCTGTGGGACACGGACGGGAACCGATACCTGGACGCGACTGGCGGTCTGTGGTACGCGAACGTCGGGCACGGCAGACCCGAGATTGGCGCCGCCGTCGCCGACCAGATGGAGAGCCTCGCGGCGTACTCGGCGTTCTTTGACCTCGCCAACCGGCCGGCACTCGAGCTCGCGGAAGCGCTCGCCGAGCGCGCGCCGATGCCGTCAAAGGTCTTCTTCGGCTCGGGCGGCAGCGACGGGATCGACACGGCGGCCAAGCTGGCACGCCGATACTGGTTGGAGGTCGGCGAGCCGGACCGCACGGTCCTGGTCAGCCGCACCGCCGCCTATCACGGCACGCACGGGTTCGGAACCGCGCTCGGCGGTATCCCCAGCAACCGCGTGGGTTTCGGGCCGCTGGCCGAGACGGTTCAGGTGCGCCACGACTCGCTGGAGGAGATGGAGCAGACATTCGCGCGGATCGGCCCGGAGCGAGTGGCGGCCGTGTTCATGGAACCCGTGATCGGCGCCGGTGGGGTGTACCCGCCCGCGCCCGGTTACATCGAAGGGGTCGCCGAGCTATGCCGGCGAACCGGAGCCCTGCTCGTGATCGACGCTGTGATCTGCGCGTTCGGTCGGCTCGGCACGTGGTTCGGGATCGAGCGCTGGAACGCCACGCCCGCGATGATCGTGTTCGCGAAGGGCGTGACGAGTGGCTATCTGCCGCTGGGCGGTGTCATGGTCTCCGAGCGGGTCGCCGAGCCGTTCTGGGGCGACCCGGGCGGGCCGATCTTCAGGCACGGCTCGACCTACGCCGGTCACCCCACGTGCTGCGCCGCCGCGCTCGCGAACATCGCTCTGCTCGAGCGCGACGGACTGCTCGAGCGGGGCCGCGAACAGGAGCGGGCGTTGCTCGATGCCCTCGCGCCGCTTGCCGCGCACGAATTCGTGTCCGAGGTCAGGGGCGGCGTGGGAACGATGGCGGCCGTGGAGCTGACTGCCGAGCTCTGCGACCGGCAACCCCGCGTCGCTGCCGCGCTGGCGCTCGGCGCGCGGGCGGCCGGGATTTTCGTGCGCCCCGGGGGCACCGCGATCGCGGTTTCGCCACCGCTGACCGCCGGTCCCGAGCACTTCGAGTTGATTGCGGAGGGAATCGAGCAGGGGCTGTGCGCTCTGCGCGAGGACGCGCTTCTCGCGGCCTAGATTCCCGGGATCAAAGCCTCGATCAGATGCGGACCGGGCTCAGCGATCGCTTGGTCGAGAGCACCCGTGAGCTGCTCCCCGGTCTCGACACGGCACGATGAGATACCGAGCCCCGTGCCGAGCCCGACGAAATCGACGTCCGGGTTCCCCAACTCAAGCTGTGCCTTGGCTCTCGGACCAGCCTCCTGCACGCCGATGCGAGCGAACTCCGTATTGAGGATCGCGTAGGCGCGGTTGTTGAAGATCACGACAGTGACGTCCAGCCGCTCGCGCGCCATCGTCCAGAGCGACTGAATCGTGTACAGCGCAGAGCCGTCGGCCTCGAGTGCGATCACCGGGCGGTCCGGACACGCGACCGCTGCTCCAACCGCGACCGGGAGTCCCTGACCGATGGCGCCTCCGGTCAGCGTGAGCCAGTCATGCCTCGGAGCCCCCGCAGTATTGGCGGGCAAGGGCCAGTGCTGAGGTGATCGCTTCGTCGGAGAGGATCGCCCCTTCAGGCAGGGTCGCGCCGATTGCCTGGCAGACCTTTTCGGCGGTGAGCGGACCTCCGGGTCGTGGCGGCACGAACGCCGTCTGGAGCGCCGGCTCGGCGTCCGCAGCGTCAAGCGCCTGCACCAACTCCTCGAGGTCCCTGACCACGTCGGACGTCGGCTGCGTGAGCTCGTGCACCACGCAGCCTGCCGGCACCAGAGAGCTGTCCTTGCCGGAGTAGGCAAAGGACGCGTAGGGGGCTTTCGCGCCAGCCAGGATCAGAATCTCGAGCCCGTCGAGCTGCTTCGAGACGAGCTCGGGCCAGTATGCGAGCCGCTCGACGGCGGGCAGGCCGGCGCCGCGTTCCAGGCGGGCCACGTTCCGCTCGGCGAACAGCCTCGTCCCGGTGACGGCGGCGATCCGAGCGGCTGCGAGCAGGCCGCTCTCGCGCAGCGCCTTATCTCCGAGCAGGATCCCGGTCCGGTGGCTGCCCCGGATTGCCTTCGCTACGGCCTCGATGATCTCTCCCGAAACCGCGGGTGATGTAGCTGGCGCGGGTCGCGCGGCGGGTTCGGCACCGTCCTGCCAGGACACGTCAGCGGGCACGATCAGCGTCGCCACCTGACCCGGGGGTCCGTAGGCGGCGGCGATCGCCTCGACCGCGTCGCGAGCGAGCTCCTCGGTCTTCCTCGATGTCCGCACCCAGGTGGATACGTTGCGCGCGACCGTCTCGATGTCTGACTGCAGCGGGGTGTCGTACATCGTGTGGTAGGTCGCGTGATCGCCCACGATGTTGAGGACCGGAACCCTCGCTCGCCGTGCGTTGTGGAGGTTCGCGAGCCCGTTCCCGAGCCCCGGTCCCAGGTGCAGCAGGGTCGCGGCCGGCGCGTCTTTCATTCGCGCGTAGCCGTCGGCAGCCCCGGTCGCGACACCCTCGAACAGGGTGAGGACCGCCCGCATCTCCGGCACCGAATCGAGCGCGGCGACGAAGTGGATCTCCGATGTGCCCGGGTTCGTGAAACACGTGTCGACGCCGGCGTCGACGAGCGTGATGATCAGTGCGTGGGCGCCGTTGACCATGGCAGCACCCTATCGAGGTCCAACGTCACATCGTGAGGCCGGCACGAGCGAGCGTCAGACGCGCGCCTTGACCGCAGCGCGTCGGAGTCGGAGTGCGTAGATGAGGCCCGAGCCGACGAACAGCACTGCCGAGATCAGCAGCCAGTTGCGCAGGTAACCCTGAAGGTGGTGGCCGCTCGCCGCAAAATAGCCGGCGTCCGCCTTCCCGGAGATGAGCGGTAAGTAGATGATCAGCAGCAAGCCGGAGATCAGCATCGGCACGCGAATGTGGTTGATCGCCGGCACCTTCGCGGACCGGCGAGCGGGCAGCCGCGCGAGCGTCGCGCGCACGACGCGATCAACTCCGGAGTAGGCGGGCAGGAAGATGAGATCGTGCGCGATCACGAACGCGATGTACAGGCCGATCACCTTCGCGAGGCCCGCACCGGCGGCGATCCGGTCGATGGCGAAGGCGGCGATGGCGAATACGACGAGATGACCTGCCAGGTGCAGCGGGCTCGCGCCGTAGCGGCGCCGGAAACGGCCAAGCAACGAAGCTCCTCTCACGCCGGCTCGAATCTGAGCTCGCGGACCCACTTGGTGTTGTGCACGCCGGGCACGCCAGGCACAATCACGCGCGCGGGGAAGCCATGGTCGAGCGAGAGGTCGGCGCCGTTGACCCGCAGCGCCAGCAACGCCCGCTCGTCGCTCCACTGGTCGTGGGCCAGGGCCACGTTGGAGCTCGGCCCGTTGGTCTCGAGCGACACGGCGCGCATGATCGCCCCCGAGGGCGCACCGACCGCCCCAGCCAGATCGATCAGGCGCACGCCGGTCCAGTGCTGGGTCGTAGACCATCCCTCGGTGCAGCTGATCGTCAATGTCTCGGTCGCCTGCGCCATCGCCAGCAACTGCTCTCGGCTGAGCGCTTTGGTCGTCGTACCCACGACCGTCACGCGCCACCCAGAGCCGGTCATCGCCTCGGTGATCTGGGCTGACGCGGCGGTGTGATTCACCTGGAAGTCGTTGGGACCGGTTCCGAACACCCGGCCACGGGGCGCCAGCAGTGCCAAGCGGCGAAACGGCCCGCCAATCGACTCGCCGGCCTGCACGGCGAACACCGTCAGCGACGCGCCGCCGACCATCGCCAGCAACCCGCGGCGGCTGATCGTGGGGGCGGCCGGATTGACGGGCGCGAGCTCGCTGGGCCCGGGCGGTTCGGGCTTCGTCTCTCGCAGGCCGGCGCGCAGAGGCTTGAGAACGCCGCGGTCCCGGTAGGCGCGGCGCACCACCGGGAATTTGACGCATGCGTGCAGCACGAACATCGTGCCGAACACCCACGCTCCGTAGTAGTGGATCGAGTAGAAGTCGATCCCCAGCGGGTAATAGTTCTCCACGGCAAAGATCCCGGTGACGAACTCGACCAGCACGCTCCCGACGAGCAGCAGCAGCGAGACCCGTTCGATCGCCCCGGCGAGATTTCTCACCGTTGGCCACCTGAACAACTTGGGGATGACCGACCACAGCTTCGCCAGCACCAGCGGGAGCGTCATCAGGCCCAGCGTGACGTGGGTCCCCTGGGTGACGGCGTAGTCCCATGACGGCCACGACTGCGGGAACTGGAAGAAGACCGGGATGTCGAACGACGGGTCGATCGTCGCGTTGCCGGCGAGCTCGGGGTGGTAAGCCCAATGCGAGATGAAGCCGGTGATCGCAATCACCGTGATCGTCGGCACCAGCAGCGTCCCGAGGAACGACGTCAGCCACGGTCCACGCAGTGGGCTGCGCCAGAACTCCGCGCGAAACGGCCCCGGCGGGCGCGGGTTCAGTGGCTTACGCGCCTCGGGTTTACGAGGCGGCCGCGACTCAGTCGTTGACAAAACCCCGCCCGGGCATCGCTCAATCAACGCCGGGAAGCTCTGACTTCTTCCCGATCCGCCACGCCGGCTCAGACTGCGGCTCTCAGCGTTCGCCGACGCGCGACCCGGCAGGCGACAGCCGGCGCGATCCGTTGACGGGCCGTGACGTCGCGGGCCGGGTATGCGCTCTCCTCCGCGGCTGCGTGTTGCTGCCCGGTGCGGGGCTTCAGATGACGCAGCTCATAGCCGAGCAGGTGCTGGTAGTGGAGAAGATTGGCGTCGAAACCAAGCGCTCCGAATGGCCCGCCGCCTTCCCCGAGGAGATATTTGACGCCGCGCGCGATCAGAAGCTGAACGAGGTGGTCGTGAAGCGCCCACCTGGCCTCGTGGCTGCTCGCCACGGCCAAGCGGATGAGGCAAACGGAATCGTCGATCACTGCTCCGGTGAGTGCGAGCGGGCGCCCGAGCTCGGTCCCGCGCGACGAGGAGCGTCATCTCCGGCCCTTCGAGCATCGCCTCCCAGCTCGCCAGGATTTGTAGCTCGGCTTGGGTCGCCGGCGTGCGTCGTTGCTCGACGATCTCCGTTATCTCATCGAAAGCACGGCGAGGGTCGCTGATCGCCTCGCACCGGATTCCCGCGACTTCGGCTCTTCGAAGGTTGGTCCTGAGCGCCTGGCGGCGGCGGCCGCGCAGGTAGTCGGAATGATGCTCCGGCAGGACCAGGAGCCCTCGGCAAAGTCGGTTCTGCGGGAAGACACCGAACGACCGCTGGTTGAAGTACGCGCTCAACGCCTGGCCGGTCAACGACGTCGAGAGGACCACCTGCTCGGACCGTGTCCGGAAGAGAAGCACGATGAGCGCTACGGCTCGTCGTGGTCGCAGCAGTGCCGCCGCAAACAGCGCGGCCAACCGCCGCGGCCGCATGAGGCCCCCCTCGAGCGGGAGGGCGCTCGCGGCCGCGAGCCATGCTCCGCCATATCCGAAACGAGCGTCTGATCTTGTACGGGAGGTCACGACGTCTGTTTAGCCGGCATTTACCAACAAACGAGGCTTACCGCGGTTTCTTGTGCGGCGGGAGGCGGTCATTGCGTCCTTACGCGGACAACCCCACGCGTAATTGGGCGGCGTCTCGCTCGGTCCGCTCCGACCGCTCGCCACACGGTGGGGCGGCCGAATCTCGGCACGGTCGAAAGATCTTCGGCCTACACCTCGTTCACTGGGCAGGAAACCGAGAAAGAGAGTCCAGCTGCCTTGTTACGCATCGCGATTGTCGGACTAGGACCATGGGGCGTCTGCGCGCTCGAGCGCGTAGTGACGACCGCGCGCGAAGAGCTTCCGCCGGGCATTGACGTCGCCGTGCACGTGATCGAGCCTGGAACCCCTGGGTCCGGCGTGTACGACGTGACCCAGCCGGACTACCTCCTGCTGAACAATGCCTGCGGGGAGCTCTCCCTGTACCCGTTCGAGACCGAGAGTTACCAGCCCTGCTACGGGATCGGTCTGTACGACTGGGCCGTCGCGCGCGGCTATCGCTGGGTAGGCGACCGCTGCGCGATCGACCCGACGGGTCAGCCGATCGAGCCGCACCACTTCCTGCCCCGCAGGCTGATGGGCGAGTATCTCCAGTGGTTCTACCGGGCGCTCATCGAGGGAGCGCCACCGAGCGTCCACATCGTCCATCACCCGACCGCCGCTGTGGACTTGCTCGCCAGACGCGATGGCAGCGAAGAGGTACGCCTGGCGAATGGCGGAGCGGTCGTGGTCGACCACGTGATCGTCACCTCGGGTCATACGGCGAACCAGGGCGCCGATCACGCCGGGCGCGTGCTCGCTCCGTATCCAGTCCGGTCGTACGCCGACACCGTCCCGACCGACGCGAGCGTCGCCGTCTCAGGGATGGGATTGGTCGCGGTCGACGTGGTGACCACACTGACCATCGGGCGCGGCGGTGAGTTCGTCGAGGATGACGGCGGGCTGCGCTACCGGCCCAGCGGCCGCGAGCCACGCGTCCAGCTGTTCTGCCGGAGCGGTCTTCCGTTCACCGCCAAGTCGGTCACTGGACGAGACCGCAGTGACGTCTACAAGCCTCTGATCTGCACGACTGATGCTCTCGACGCGCTCAGCCGCGGGACGAATGGCCGCAGGCGGTTGGTCGACGTGCGGAGAGAGTTGCTTCCTCTGCTGTTTGCCGAGATGTACTCGCGCTACTACGCGCAAGTCGCTTTCCAGGCGTCAGGGGCGGTTGCCGAGGGCGCCGCGGTGCGCGAGCAGCTCGCTGCGGCATGGGGCGAAGGCCGCTTCGACGCGGAGCTGGCGCGTCTCGCCGCGCGCTTTGGCAGCTTCGATGCCGAAGCGCTGTTCTTCGGCACCCAGCCCAAGTTCGGCGACAGCGATGAGTACGAGCGGTTCGTGCGTCAGTCCCTGGCCGACGATCTCCGCGAGGCGGAGGTGCCAGACGGCGCCAGCCCGGTGAAATCGGCCGCCGAGGTGTTCCGGATCTTCCGGGACAGGATGCGCTCGGTGGTGGAGCAAGGGGGACTGTCGCTCGATTCCTACATGGACTTCAACGCGGACATCTGCAGCCGGATTCATCGCCTGGTGGCCGGGCCGCCGGCGCTGCGGACCCGGCAGATGCTCGCGCTCATGGACGCCGGGGTGGTGCGGATGCCGTACGGTCCCGCGCCGTCTATGGGGCTCTCCGTGCACGGCGGCGCGGCTCGAACGCGAATCTCCTCGACGGCGTTCGGGCAGCCGTACGTCGAAGATGTCGACGTCGTGATCGGCGGCCATCTTGAGGAGCCGCGAATTGCCGGATCAGCCTCCGAGTTGCTGACTCAGCTCTACAACCGCGGCCGGGTGAGTCAGCTCCGCTACGGCGACGTAGCCGTTGGCAGCGTCGACCTGACGCCGGACTCTCATCCGATCGACAACGAGGGCCGCCCCCAACTCGGCATCTCGATGTTCGGGGTGTTGACCGAAGGCATCCGCCACTTCACGGCGTACATCCCGTCGCCTCGGAGCCGCATGCGCGCGTTCGAAGACGTGGGCGCGTGCGTCGCCGAGCTCCTCGGGAACGCCTCCGTCAGCGAGCGCCTGGCGGCGTAGCCGCCCCCGGCGCTGATCCGGACGCCGGCGCGTAAGTGTAGGTCCCGGTGGTGCGTTGCTCTGGTGTGAAACCGTGTGGCGTAGTTGTCGTAGAAGATGCCACTCGTCACCGCCTCCGGAAAGGCCATGTCCAAATCCAAGCTTTGGAGGACATCGCCAATCGGCCGATTGTCGAGCATGTGATCGACGCTCTGGAGCTTGCCGGTGTCGACGAGGTCATCGTAGCGTCGTCAGTCGCGCTTTCCGGCGAGATCCGCGACACGCTTGCCGCCCGCGCGAACGGCTCCGCGATTCGGTACCTCCAGCAGGACGCCCCGCTGGAGCTCAGGGACGCGTTCAGACTTGCAGCGCCCGTTGTAGGTGAACGGCCATGCATCGTTCACCTTGCGACGGGCCTTCTCGACGAGCCCCTAGCGCCACTGGCCGATCGCGCTTGGGACGGCCCGGACGTGGTTCTGATCGCGCACCAGGCGCTGAGCCCCACCAACCATCTGAGCGTGGCGACTCAGGAGATGCTGCACCTCGCCGAGTTCACCGCCGACCACGCTCTCGGGATGGCCGGAGTCTGGTTACTCGGCCCACGCGCACTGCCACTCCTTGCCGTGTCACAGTCACTCTTGGGTGGCGATGTCGACCTGACCCTCCTAGGTGATCAGATCGATCGCGCGGGAGGGGTATTTGACGTCAAGATTGCCGGGAACTGGTGCGAGTACCGAGGCAGCCCGCTCGACCTTTTGGAGTTGAACCGGATTGCCCTCGACCGGTTGGAGACGACCGGCCTGTGTCGTCCCCACAACAATGGCGTTCAAATCGAGGGCCGCGTCTGGATCCATGAGACCGCATCTGTCCGCGCCAGCATGATCGTCGGGCCGACGGTGATCGGGGCCGGCGCGCGTATCACCGACGCCTATATCGGACCCTATACATCGATCGGGGAACGAGCTCGCGTGGACGGTGCCGAGATTGAGCGATCGATCATCGCGGCAGGAGCCAGCGTCATCCACGTTGGCGGCCGTCTAGTGGCGAGCGTCGTGGGACGCGACGCCCGCGTCTTCCGCGACTTTTCGCTTCCACGTGCTCTGCGCCTTCGAGTCGGCGCGGGAACTGAGGTGGCGCTGTGCTGAGCGCCGACAACGAGACAGGGAGACTCCGGCAATGACAATGCATGCGATAGCGCACGCGAATCCTCGCAGCTCAGACGAAGGGCGCCATCCACCTTTGTCTCTGGCTTCGGCGTCACCGATCGAGGACCTGGCCCCCGCCGACTCCGTCGATCGTCCGCTGTCGGAGGTTGATCCCGAGATGGCCGAAGTGCTGAAGCTGGAACTGGAGCGTCAGCAGGATACGCTAGACATGTGCGCGTCTGAGAATTTCGCTCCGGCGGCGGTCCTCGAGTGCCAGGGCTCTGTGCTGACGAACAAGTACGCCGTGGGGTACCCTGGCCGCCGGGAGTACGGCGGGTGTGTACACGTCGATGTGTCCGAGCAACTCGCGATCGAGCGCGCGTGTGAGTTGTTCGGCGCGGCGCACGCGAACGTTCAACCCTACTCGGGCGCACTGGCGAACACGGCCGCGTATCACGCGCTGCTCGACCCCGGAGACGGAATCATCGGGCTCGACGTCGAGCACGGCGGGCATCTGACACACGGGAAGGAGAGTCCACGTCTCGGGCCGCTTGTACGACAGCGCTTTCTACCAGGTGAACCGCCACACGGGCTTGATCGATCTGGACGCGGTTGCGCGGCTCGCACATGAACGTCGGCCGCGGCTGATCTTGGCGGGTTGGTCAGCGTATCCGCGGACTCTGGATTTTGAGCGGTTCCGCGCGATCGCCGATGAGGTGGGCGCGTATCTGCTCGTTGACATGGCGCACTTCGCGGGTCTCGTAGCGGCGGGTCTCTACCCGAACCCGGTTCCGTATGCGGATGTCGTGACGACCACGACTCATAAGACGCTCGGCGGGCCGCGTGGCGGGATGATCCTCTGCACGGAGCGCTTGGCGGACCGGATCGACTCGGCTGTCTATCCCGCCCAGCAGGGGGGTCCGTTGCAGCACGTGATCGCGGCCAAGGCGGTGGCGCTGCGGATCGCGGGCTCGGATGAGTTTCGCGAGCGACTGGAGCGGACGGTCGCCGGTGCGCGCGCCCTCGCCAGGGAGCTCGTGTCAGCCGGCGGCGGCATCAACGTGCTGACCGGCGGCACGGACGTGCACCTCCTGATGTGCGATCTGCGTGAGTCTCCTCTAGACGGCAAGCAGGCGGAAGATCGCCTCGCGGCGGTTGGGATCATGGTCAACCGCACCCCGGTTCCGTTCGATACGCGCCCTCCTAAGCTCTCGAGCGGCCTGCGCATCGGGACCGCGGCGCTGGCTACGCGGGGGCTGCAAGTCGAGGACTTCATCGAGATCGGGACGATCATCGCGAGTGTGCTGCAGCCAACCGGATTCGGGCGGCGCCAGGCGGAGCTCGCGGGGCGGGTCGCGACGATCGTCGATCGCTATCCGATCTACAGCCGGTCCGGCTCGCCCATGCTCGTCTAAGTAGCGCTCGCCGGTTCGAAGTCAATCAATCAAATGAGCCGTGCCGCCCGGCGCCGGCGCGAAAGCGCTCCAGCCCCGACTGCACCTCGGCCAGCGAGCGGACGCCGTGCTCGAACTCGTTCGCGAGCGCCGAGCGCTCGTCGAGCGATTCCTGCTCGAGCAGCGAGGACCGGTCCTCGCGCAGGCAGCGCTGCGGAAAATTGGCCAGCTCCCGTGCCAGCTCCTCGGCCGCGGGGCGGCTCTGGCCAACCGCCACCACCCGATTGACGAGACCCATCTGGAGCGCCTCGCTCGCTCCCACGGGGCGTCCCGTCAGGATCATGTCCATGGCGTGGCTGGTGCCGATCAGCCGCGGGAGCCTGACCGTGCCGCCGTCGATCAGAGGAACGCCCCAGCGACGGCAGAAAACGCCAAACACGGCGCCCTCCTCGGCCACCCGCAGATCGCACCACAGCGCCAACTCCAGTCCGCCGGCGACGGCGTGACCCGCGACCGCCGCGATCACCGGCTTGGACAGCCGCATCCGCGTTGGCCCCATCGGGCCGTCCCCGTCGGCGGCGACCCGGTTGCCGTCGTCGGAACCCGCCGCCTTCAGATCCGCGCCGGCGCAGAACACACCTCCCTCCCCGTGGAACACGGCGACCGCCGCGCCGGGGTCGGACTCGAATTCGCGAAATGCGTCTGCCAGCGCCGACGCGGTAGCGCCGTCGACCGCGTTACGCCGCTCCGGGCGGTTCAGGAGAACCGTCAGGACGGGGCCCTCGCGCTGCACTCGCACAGCCGGTGTCATGCGGCGCCCACCGCCCGGCGCACGAAGATCCCCAATGCCGACAGGATCTCCTCCATGGCCGGCTTGCTCGCGGCCAGTGGCGAGAGGGGCCCGACGAGCGCCTCCCCGCAGCCGCCCACGAGCGCCGCCGCCGTCAGCTCCACGTTCTGCTCCGGCAGCTCGCCTGCGGCGATGCCCGCCCGGAGCGCCTGGGCGGCCAACTCGCTGTAGCGCGCTCTGTACGCGAGCCGCTCGGCGTCGACGAGCGGGTCGACCGGCTCGGCGAGGAGGGCCCACGCGAGGCGCGGCCTGCGCAGCGCTCGGCGGGCGAAGGTCGAAAGCACCGTCACCAACCGGTCGACGTGAGAGGCCTCGGCCGGCATCGCCTCCGCCGCCGCCTGCATCGCGCGTACCTCCCGGTCGCAAACCGAGCGGAACACCTCGACGAACAGCTCCTCCTTGGAGCTGAAGTGGCGGTACAGCGTTCCTGCGGCCACGCCGGCGCGGTCGGCGATCGCCACAACCGAGGCCGTACCGTAACCGCCCTCCTCGATCAGCTCCTGCGCGGCGCGCAGCAGCCGCTCTCGCGTCGGCGTGAGCAGTCCCTCCGTCATCGGCCCCAGTCACCGAATGGCTCGTCCCGTTCGCGCACGGCGGTCCGGAACCCCTCTCGCGCCGCCAGCTCCTGAAACGCGTATCCCTCGCGAGTGTGCCGCGCGATCCCGTCGAACACGGTGCCGAGCAGCTGTGTCGCGTGCAATCCCTGCGAGTAGAGCGACTGGTTGACGAGCAGCTTCATCATCTGGAGCTGGTTGACCGGCAACCGTCCGATCCGCTCCACGAGCGCCTCCGTCCGCTCGTCGAGCTCCTCCGGCGCCGGCGCCTCGATCGCCAGCCCCCACTCCAGCGCTTGCCCCCCGGTTAGCGAGTCGCCCGTGAACAGCAGCCGCTTGGCCCGTTGCGGACCGAGCCTGTAGGCCCACAACGAAGTCGTCGGTGATCCCCACACCCGCGCTGGCGGGTATCCGATCTTCGCGTCGGACGCGATCACGAGCAGGTCCGAGCAGAGCGCCATGTCCGTCCCGCCGGCGACGCAGAATCCGTGGACCTTGCAGACGACCGGCTTCGTGCAGTGGAACAGCGACATGAACGCTCGGACGTTGCGGCTCATCATCGCGTAGTCGACCATCGGGTCCCAGCTACCCGCAGGATCGTGGTTGGCCATCATCACCCTGGGGTCCAGCGGTGAGCCAGACGGCGCGTCGGTCTCCGCCATGCCGAGACCGCCCTGCCCTTCGGCACTCTCGACCAGGTCGTAGCCGCCGCAGAAACCCTTGCCATTGCCGGACAGGAGGAGCACGTGGACCTCCGGGTCCA
This sequence comes from uncultured Solirubrobacterales bacterium, assembly GCA_963810015.1. Lineage (GTDB taxonomy): Bacteria > Actinomycetota > Thermoleophilia > Solirubrobacterales > Solirubrobacteraceae > Palsa-465. The sequence goes on along the minus strand of CAWEMC010000008.1, from coordinate 4,302 downwards.
GGTCGGCCCGCTCGACGCAGCTCTCGAGCTCGGTGACGAGGCCGCGGGTGATCCCGTTGCCGCGCTCGGGCCGGTTGAGCGTCAGACGTGCGACCCGTTCGGTGACCTCGTAGGTGACGGCGCTCATGCCGGCAGTGCGCGATCGATAATCGCGCCAGCATCCACGCCGCTCGGGAGTGTCCCGTACACGCGGCCGGAGTCGCCGTCGAGCCTGGCCGCGCAGAACGCATCCGCGACCGCCGGCGGCGCGTGACGGACCAGCAGCGAAGCCTGCAGGGCGAGCGCCAGCTCCTCCACGAGCCGTCGCGCGACGAACTGCGGGTCCTCGCCGGCAAAGGCAGCCTCGGCTCGCTCACGGAGGCGTTCGAGGTGGGCGTCGAGTCTGGCGTCCCCACCGGCCCCGAGCTCGCACTCGGCCATGAACGCCGGCAGTCCGTCGGGCTCCTTGATCATCGCCCGCATGACATCGAGCGCCGCGACGTTGCCCGAGCCCTCCCAGATCGAGTTCAGCGGCGCATCGCGGTATAGCAGCGGCATCCCCGAATCCTCGACGAAGCCGTTGCCGCCCAGGCACTCGAGCGCCTCGGCGGCGTGCGCGGGGGCCCGCTTTGAGACCCAGTACTTCATCACGGCCGTGGCGAACCGGCGAAAGCCGGCCTCGCCCGGCTCGTCGTAGCTCCGGGCCACCCGCATCGCCGCGATTGTCGCCGCCTCTGACTCGATCGCCAGGTCCGCGAGCACGTTGCGCATCGCGGGCTGTTCGACGAGCAGGGCCCTGAATGCGGACCGGTGCCGCGCGTGGTGGATCGCTTCAAGCGTCGCCCGGCGAAGGCCCGTGGCGGACCCGAGGAGGCAGTCGAGCCGCGTGTGGTTGACCATCCGGATGATCGCCGGCACGCCTCGCCCCTCCTCCCCGATCAGCCGCCCGTGGGCGCCGCGGAACTCGACCTCGGAGGAGGGCAGGGAGCGCGTGCCGAGCTTGTCCTTCAGCCGCTGGAACTCCATCCCAGCGCCGCGCTCGACGAGGAAGCACGAGAGGCCGCCGGGCGCCTGCGCCAGCACCAGAAACACATCGCACGGCGGGTAGGAGCAGAACCACTTGTGGCCGTGAATCTCGTACACGCCGTCGCCGGCTGGCTCCGCGCGGGTGATGTTGGCCCGGACGTCCGAGCCGCCCTGGCGCTCGGTCATCGCCATCCCCGCCAGGGCGCCGTCGTCGTAATCGGGCCTGCTGAGCCGCGGCTCCCACTCGGCCGCCAGTTCCGGGGCACCGTCGCGCAGCGCCGGGATCGCAGCGTAGGTCATTGAGACCGGGCACATCACGCCGTCGTTGGCGTTCCCCCACAGCGAGAACAACACGGCGCGGACCACGTGCGCACCCGGTTTCTCATCGCGCCACGGAAGGCTGTGGATCTCGCGCTCGATCGCGCCGCGCAGCAACCAGTGCCACGAGGGATCGAGCTCCACCTCGTCGATCCGGGCGCCGAACCGGTCGTGAGTGCGCAGGATCGGCAGGTTGCGTTCGGCTCGGCGGCTGTGGTCACGCGTCTCAGCGCTGCCGGCGATCGCGCCGGCCTCGCGCGCCCGGTCGATTCCCCAGGCTCCTCCCTCTCGCTCGAGCGCCTCCTGGAGGGCTACGTCGACGTCAAACAGGTTGATCGGCTGCAGCGGCGGAGGCTGGTTGCGCACGGCCCGAGCCGGATCGGTGACTTCGATCGTTGCCATTGCTCCTCCTCTTGGCGAGCACTCGGCGCTTGAGGCGCGCAAGCGCCGGCGAGAGCTATTGTGAATCGAGATTCACATGCTAGTGAACCTCGATTCACACCGCAAGGGTGGAGACTCGTCGGTGCGACGCAGCCGCGAGCCCGCGCCCGACCTACGCCGCCGCCACCGCGCCGAGCGTGCGCTCGGCCACCCGATCAGTCGCATCGCGCGTTCCGGCAAGCAGGCGGCGCGACAGCTGCGCCCGCCGGAAGAACAGCGGCGCGTCGTGCTCCCAGGTGGCGCCGATCCCGCCGTGGACGTTGATCATCGACCGCGCCGCGAAGTCGAGCGCGTGGCCGGCCGTCGATCGGGCGGCGCTCGCCGCCAGCGGGAACTCGTCGGGCTTCGACTCGCGCGCCCAGCCGGCGTAGTACTGAAGCCCGCGGGCGTTCTCCAGCTGGCGCAGGACCTCGGTCAGCTCGTGCTTGATCGCCTGGTAGGAGCCGATCGCCCGCCCGAACGTGAACCGCTCCTTGGCGTACTCGACGCTGACCTGCAGACAGGTCTCCACGGCGCCGATCGACTCGCCGGCGATCAGCGCCTGGGCCAGATACCAGGCGTCGGCGAGCGCGCCCGCGTCGATGCCGAGCAGCCGGCCCTGAGCGCCGGTGAACCTCACGTGTCCCAGCGAGCGCGTCGCGTCGTAGCGGATCACCGGCTCGACGGTGAGGCCGGAGACGGATGCGTCGACCGCGACCGCCACCGGGCTCCCATCGTCGGTGACGGCGACCGCGACCAGCAGCTCCGCGCCAGGCGCATCGGGGACGAATGCCACCTCGCCCTCGAGGGTCACTCCGTCACCGCTGACGGTCGCGCGCGGCGCCGGTGGACGCTTGAGACCAGATCTGGCGTCCACGGTCCACGCCGGCTCGAGATCGCCCGGCGGGCGGGCCGGGACATACGCCGGGCGCAGCTCACCGGCGGCGATCGCCGGCAGCGTCTCGTCCCCCGCCGAGCCCAGGATCGCGCTCGCGGGCAACAGTCCGAGGACGGGGACCGCGGCCAGCACGCGGCCGCATTCCTCGGCCACGAGCAGGGCGTCGAACGTCCCGAGACCGGCGCCACCGTGCTCCTCGTCGATCAGCAGGCCGGGCCAGCCCGCCTCGACCACGGTCGGCCGCAGATCGGGCAGGGCGGACGGATCTGTGAGCGCCTCGCGCGCCGCCTCGACCGTCTTGAAGCGCGACAGCGCGCCGCGGGCGGCCTCGCGGAGCAATACCTGTTCATCTGAGAGTGCGAAGTTCATCGGGTCACCGCCTCCTTCTCCTTGGCGCGTAGTTCGCTGAACGGCACTCCCTTGTCGAGGCGCGGTTCGGGCGGCAGCCCGAGAACCCGCTCGCCGATCGTGTTACGCAGGATCTGCTCGGTCCCGCCGGCCGACTTCAGGCCGGGCAGGAACGAGATCAGGTAGCTCCACTCGCTGTCGGGGTCGAGCGCGTTCGGACCCACCACGTCGGCGCCCAGGTCAGTCGCAGCGATCGCCGCGTTGACCATCGTCACCTTCGCCAGCCCCGCCTCGGGGCCGGGGATCTGTCCCCGCGAGAGCATCGTGAGCGCGCGATAGCCGTTGAACCGGACCGCCAGCAACTCGCTGATCACGTGGCCGAGCTGCTCGCGCACCACGGAATCATGCCGCGCCACCGAATCGGCGCCGATCGTCTCGGCGAGCCGCGCCGGCGACCCGAATCCCTCGGAGCCGAACCCGATCGTCAGCCGTTCGAACATGAGCACCGTGAGGGCGGTTCCCCAGCCGTTGCCGACGCCGCCGACTACCGCGTCGGACCCCAACTCGACGTCGTCGAAGAAGACCTCGTTGAACTCGGCCTCGCCCGAGATCTGGCGAAGTCCGCGGACCGTGACGCCGGTGGCGTCCATCGGCACGATGAACATCGTCAGGCCCTTGTGCTTGGGCACGTCGGGATCGGTTCGCGCGAGCAGCAGTCCAAAGGACGCGAACTGGGCGTTCGTCGTCCACACCTTCTGGCCATTCAAGGTCCAGGTGCCGTCCTCGCCCTGCCGGGCCCGGGTCTGCACCGCCGCCAGGTCAGAGCCGGCACCCGGCTCGGAGAACATCTGGCACCAGACCTCGTCACCGTGCAGCATCGGACCCAGGTAGCGGCCCTTCTGCTCGTCTGAGCCGTGGGCGATCAGACACGGGCCGAGCATCCCGATCCCGATCACGTCGAGGATCCCTGGTACCCCCGCGCGTGAGATCTCCTGGTTGACCGTCACCTGCTCGATCGGACCGAGGCCCCGCCCACCGACCTCGACCGGCCACGCCACCGCGGCCAAGCCGGCCTCGGCCAGCCGGCGCTGCCAGGCCCTCCGCGCGTTGACGTAATCGTCGTCCTCGTGCGAGCCGGCGCGCGGCGGAGCCTGCTCCTTGTTCGCCTCTAGCCAGGCCCGCGCTTCGGCGCGATATTTGGCCTGCTCGGGCGTGTCATTAAGGTCCACCCTTGCCTCCGATCGATTGAGCGGTCGAGCGGCAAGCCCCCTCGACTTTTGCGTGAATCCAGATTCACATATCTTATGGGATCG
>CAWEMC010000007.1:0-44260 GCA_963810015.1 uncultured Solirubrobacterales bacterium | reverse complement strand
GCGCCGATCATCATCGCCGGCACGCTCGGGTTCTGCCTGCCCACGGCGCTGATGACCGTGATCTACAGCCCCGTGCTCGCGTTCGCCGTCCAGGTCTTCCGTGGGTCCTCCACGCTCGTCGTGGATGTGCTCGCCGTGACCGCGCTCCAGCGGGCCGTCCCCTCCGATCAGTTGGCCCGCGTGTTCGGCGTGTTCTTCGCGTTCGTCATCGGCTCGATCGCGCTTGGCACGGTGATCACACCCCCGATCGTCAGCGCGCTGGGACTGAACGTCGCGCTGTTGACGATGGCGCTCGGCCCCTCGCTGCTCGGGCTGCTCGGGTATCCGGCGCTGCTGGCCATCGATCGCCAGACGGCCTCCCTGGCGGACGCGCTGGCGCCGCGGGTGGCCGTGCTCGAGAAGCTCGGCATCTTCGCCACCGCGTCGCGGCCCGTGCTCGAGCGCCTGCTGGCGTCCGCCACCGACGTGAGCTTTGCGCGGGGCGTCCCGATCGTCCGCGAGGGCGAACCCGCGGATGCCCTTTATGTGCTGCTCGAGGGCGACGTCGAGGTCACCGCGCGCGGCGAGGGCGGCGCCCCCGAGCATCGGCTGCGGACGCTCACGGCGCCGGCGTACTTCGGCGAGATCGGCGTGCTCGAGCGGATCCCCCGGACCGCGACCGTCACGGCGCTGCACGACTGCCGCTGCGAGCGGATCGAAGGCGATGCCCTGTTGAGTGCGCTGTCCGACACGCCACCGTCGTCCGCGCTGATGGAGGTCGCGAGCAGCCGGCTTGCACTGACTCACCCTTCGCGGCGGATGACGTTCGCGTGAGCGGCTAGCCCGCCGGGAGCGTCAGCATCGCCGCGCTCGCCGCCGGCACCTTCACCACGTAAGCACCGTCTTTCGGCGAGACGGTGGTCACGGTCGAGCTGCCCGTGAGCTTGCCCGTGTACGTCGCGCGGCCGAAGCTCTGACCCCCGAGGGTGACGCCGGACTGCGCCGTGATGCTCGGCGCCTCGAGCCGCTCCAGCGTCCCCGTGCCCTTGGCGGATCCGACTCGCAACGTCACCTGCTGCGAGCCGCTGGTGGCGTCGTCGATCATCACCACGTGCACTTGTCCGTTCGTCGCTCGGGTCGCCCACACGTGCAGCGAGCCACGGCTGGCTCCGGCGACCCGCAGCAGCCGCGAACCCGGCGGGGTGGCCTGCGCGAACATCATCATCCCGTAGTACTGCGGGTGGACGAGCGAGTGCCAGCGGCCGCCCGAATCGTCGGCGCTGATCAGCTCGTTGATCGTGTTCGGCACCGTGTGAAAGTTGACGCCGTCCACTCCGACCCGTGAGAACTCGAACAGCGTGTCAAGCGCCCACAGCGCCGACGCGAACGTGTCGCTGACGCCCCGCACGCCGCCGCAGGAGACGGCGTTCATCTCGTCGATTCGCAGCGGGACGTGATGGGCATGGGCGACGCCGGCGTAACGCGCGATGCTGTCCGCGAGACCCGCGGAGGAACTGTTGGCCAGCAGGTCGGCGATCGTGACGTGAGCCGTCTTCGAGCAGTGCTTGAGGGGATACCGGTGAAGCGTGGCGACGGAGACGCGCGGCTCGGCCGAAAGGAAGTTCCCCAGCTCGGGGATCCACTTCGGCGCGCCCGTGGCGGGGCCGGCGAGCGGCGCGTCGGGGATCGCCTGCGCCATCGTCGAGTAGTCGTGCACGTAGTCGGTGAAGTCGTAGCCACGGGGACGGCCGTCGACGTGCACCCCGGCGGGCGTCTTGTACCAGCTGAACGTCCCGTACAGCTCGGGCTCGTTGCCGATCTCAAGTCCCTCGATCGAATTGCGCCCGATCGCACCGAGCATCGCCTGGGCCTCCGCGGCGGCCAGCTGAGCGCTGTCGGCCTCGAGGTCGACGCCGATGATCAGCTTCGCGTCCGTTGCCTGCGCCACCGACCGCGCGACGCCGAGCCAGTTCTTGTCGAGGCTGAACTTCACCCCCGGTGGCTTGGCCATGCCGGCAACCGGGTACCACGTCCAATCGGTCCCGTCGCCGCCGATTCTCAGCGACGCCGGCTGGTTGGGCGAAAGGTTCCTGAGCTCCTGGATGAACACGGGATTCGGCGAGCGGGGATTCGTTCCGCCGTAGCTCTCGAGTCCGCGCGGCTCCATCGACAGCCCCACGAATCCAGCCGGGATCGGCCGCCCATACGCTGCGTCAGAGACCGTGACATTCGCCTTGACGTTGTTCGAGCTCGACGCGGAGGCGATCAGCACGACCACTACCGCGACGACGGCCGCGAGTCCGACCACGAGAAGTCCAGTCGCCGTGCGCGACCGCATGGCTATTTATCTCCGATCATCCCGTTTGGGCGGGCGAGAAAGTGACCATCGCCGCGCTCGCGGACGGCACCGTCACCGAGTAGGCGCCCGCGTTCGACTTTAGCGTCGTTCCGTTCGACGCGGCGAGGTTCCCGGTGGTCGTCTGCGCGCCAAAGCCGTGGCCGCCCAGCGTCACGCCGCCCGTCGCGTATGCGCTCTTCGCCTGCAGCCGGATCAGCGTTGCCGAGGCGGGCTTGATCGGCACGCGGAGTCGTACCGAGCTTGCCCCTCTGAGGCTGTCGTTGATCAGCACCACGCGAACCGTGCCGTCGCGGGCGAGCGTCGCCCACGAGCGGAGATCACCGCTGTGGGGCGCGCTGATCTGCAGCAGACGCGAGCCCGGAGGCGCCGCCTGCGCGAACATCAGCATCCCGTAGTAGATCGGGTGGACTTCGCCGACCCACCGGCCGTGCACCTGCTTGAAATCGAACAGTCCGTTTGAGTTTCCCTGGAAGCTGTGGATCTGAATGCCGTCGACGCCGGTCCGCGCGGACTCGAACAGCGCATCGACGGCCCACAGCGCCGACGCGAAAGCGTTGCTCACACCCGGGTGCCCGTTGCAGGTCACCGAGTTCATCTCATCGAGCAGGAAGCCCGCGTGATGGTTGTGAGCGATCGCCACGTACTTCCCGACGCCCTGCAAGAAGCCACGCGAGGCGAGCGTCGTGAGCAGATGCGGAACGCTTGGATAGGTCGGCGCGGCTGCGTTGTGGACGCACTGGTTGAGGCCGTAGCGGTGGAAGGTCACCCAGCGAAGCCCCGGCTCGGCTGACAGGAATTGGGGCAGGTCGGTGAGCCACGAGAAGTTCCCGGTCGCCGGTCCGGCGAGCGGCTGGTGCGGCAGCGCCCGGCGGAAGCGAGAGAAGTCCGAGGTGAAGTCGTGGACGTTGTAGCCCTTGGGGCGACTGAACACCGGCGTCCCCTCTTTTCTCAGGTACCACGGGATGTCGTGGCCGTCCTTGACGGCGTACCACGCGATCCCGGTGTAGAGCTCGGGCTCGTTGCCGAGCTCGTAGCCGGCGATCCGCTGTGACCCGATCCCCGCCTTCAGTGCGTGGACTTCGGCACGCGCGACGCTCGTGCTGTTGTCCTCGAGGTTGATGCCGAGCAGCAGCCGCGCGTTCGTCGCCGTCGCCAGCGCGCGCAGCACGCCGATCCAGCTGCGGGTGATGTTGTAGGTGATCCCGGGCGAGCGGCGGACGCCGCGCATCGGCCACCAGCTTCGATCGGTGCTGATGCCGCCGATCCGGAAGATCGGCCGCTGGCCGGCGGCGAGGTTCTTCACCAGCTGCACGAACACCGGGTCGAGAGAGCGTGCGCTGTTGCCTGCATACGCGTTGACGGTGCGGAACTCGAGCCCCACGCCGAGGAACCCGGACGGGATCGGCCTGCCGACCTCGCCGCGCCCGACCGATACCTGGACGGCCGAACTCGCGACGGTCGCTCTGGCGGACTGGTGCTTCGACGCCGCCCTGGTCACCGCTGTCCCGAGCGCGACCACCAGCAACGCGGCGAGCGCCAGCAAGGCCGCAGACCGGCGTCCCAGACGTCCACTGCTCTGTTTTGCGTTGCGACGCCAGCCCGCGTCCACCGCAATCACGCCCCTTCAACTGGTCGTTAACAAGGCGGCCATTTAACCGCACCGACCGGTCGCCGGGCGTCACCTCCGCGACGTGGTAAGTCTCGCCTTTACGACTTGGGAAGAGTGAGGAGGGCGGCGCTGGCGGCCGGCATCGTGACCAGGTAGCGGCCCCCCTCCTTCTGGACGGAGTCGTCGGATGGCGGCGCGAGTGAGCCGGTTTCGGTGTCCGTGGCGAAGCTCTGACCCCCGAGCGTCACCCGCGTGCTCGACGCCGCGCTCGGGGCCTGCAGCCGCTCGATCGTTGCCGGCCCGCTCGCGCCGGAGCTCGCCGCGGGCAGGCTCACGACGTGCGTATGCGCGGTGTCCTTGTTGATCACGACGATCCGGATCCGCCCGTCCGGGGCCTTCGTCGCCCAGATCTTGAGCGGCCCGCTCGTCCCGCTGATCCGCAGCAGCCGCGAGCCGGGAGGCGCGGCCTGGGTGAACATCAGCAACCCGTAGTACTCGGGGGACACGGTCGCGTGCCACCGCCCGCCGGCCTGACTGAGCGTGAACAGCTCGTAGCCGGCCCCCGGGAAGGTGTGGATGTTGACCCCGTCGACGCCGGCGCGGGCCAGCTCGAACAGGGCGTCGATCGCCCACAGCGCCGAAGCGAACGTCTGGCTGGTCGCGCGGTCCGCGCCGCAGGAGACGGTGTTCAGCTCGTCGAGCCGTAAGGGAACGTGATGGGCGAGCGCGATTGCGACGTACGGCCCGATCTCGGCCGCCAGGCCCGTCGACGCCGCGGGCGAGAGCAGGTGCTGGATCGACGGGAACCGTGGCGATCCCCGCGGCATGAAGCAGTTCTGGAGCGGATAGCGATGCAGGGTGACCAGCCCCACTCCTGGCTCCGTTTGCAAGAACTGCCCCAGGTCGCGCATCCACGACGGCCCGCTGACCGCGGGGCCGGCGAGCGTGTAGTGGGGGAGCACCCCGGCGAAGTTGGCGTAGTCACGCGTGTAGTCGGTGAAGTCGTAGCCGTGCGGACGGCCGGTCACCTTCTCTCCGCCCGGCGTTCGATACCAGGCAAACGCCCCGTACAGCTCCGGCTCGTTTCCGAGCTCGAGCGCGCGAACCGAGCTCGTCCCGATCCCGCTCAGCAGCGCGCGCGCCTCGGCGGCCGCGAGCTCCTGATCGTTGGCTTCGAGGTTGACGCCAAGGATCAGGCGGGCGTTGGTGGCCGACGCCAGTGCTTTCGTAACCGCGATCCAGTTGCGAGTGAGGGTGTAGGTGACGCCGGGGGGCCGGGCAACCCCGGCGACGGGCCACCAGGTCGAGTCGCTGCTGTCGCCACCGATTCTCAGCACCGGGTGCTGGCCGGGCGCGAGGTTGCGAATCAGCTGCTCGAAGACGGGATTGACCGCCGCCGGGTTGGTTCCCGCGTACTGCTCGACCGCCGGATACTCCAGCGACAGTCCCAGGAATCCGGACGGGATCACCGTGCCGCTGGCGAAGCCGGTCGCGCTGGGGATCGCGGCGACCGCCGACGGGGGGCTGTCCCCCTTGCCCTTCCCGGTCACCGCGGCGAGGAGGATCACGAGCAGGGCGACGGCGATCACCACCGCCACGTCGGCGGCAAAGAAGCGTCTGCGAGCCGGTGCACGCATGACCTGTAGATGATCCCGCGGAGGGTGGCGGAAAGGCGCCGGCGGCCGCGGCGACCGTCCCGAGGACGCCCCGGCGCCAGCGCTGCCGCGGTTTTGAACTGGCGCCTTTTTATCCCGGTTTCCGGGACGAAATGGCTTCAGTTCAACGCTGTTCTACGATTTCCTCGCGCGACAGGGTCCGGATGAAGGAGGAACGGCGATGGGGTGGAAGGACAAGCTCAAGGCCGGCGCCGAGGAGTTCAAGACCGGGGCCGGAGAGGCGTCGGCACGTGCCCGCGAGACCGTGCAGGACGCCCAGCTCAGGCGCGAGCTGCAGCAGGCCTACACCGAGCTGGGGCGGACGACATACACGCTCGTCGATGAGGGGTCGCTCAAGGACGAGCGGCTGGACCACGCGGTGCAGCGGATTCGCGAGCTCGGGTCCCAGCTGGCCGACTCCCAGCCGCCGCCGGCCGAATAAGGGGTCTTTCAGCCGAGCTGCCCCTTACCGAGCCGCCCCGCCCCCGCACGCCGGGGCCCATACTTCCCGACCATGAGCGAACAGGGCAACATCACCCCAGTACAGAGGGCTCCGGACCCAATCGATCCCGGCGTCCGAATCGGCCACACCCACCTGCGGACATCCGACATCGACCGGATCCGCGCCTTCTACGTCGACGTCCTCGGATTCGACGTGATCGCGGAGGCTCGCGACGTGCCCGGCTGGGGTACGACCGGCGACATTCTGTTCGTGTCCGCGGGCGGCTACCACCACCACCTCGGCTTCAACACGTGGAAGAGCAAGGGCGGAGGCCCGCAGCCAGATGGCGTCGCCGGCCTGCACCACGTCGCGCTCGCTTACCCGACTCGCAGGGCGCTCGCGGACGGCTACCGGCGGCTCAAGCAGGTCGACTGGCCGATCCGCCAGACCGCCGATCACGGCACCCACGAGGCGATCTACGTCACCGATCCCGACGGAAACGACGTTGAGCTCATGTGTGACCGCCCGGTCGAGCAGTGGCCGCGGGACGAGCAGGGCCGTCTGGCGGGCCAGTTCGGCGACGAGCTCGACCTCGACGAGCTGCTGCGCGAGCTCGACTGAGCGCGAGCCTCCGAGAGCGGGCTACGAGCGGCCCAGCTGCGGATCGCTCGTGAGACGACCGCCGGACTCCACGCGCCCCGCGAGCTGATAGCTGAAGCTGGCGTCGCTCGGTGTCGTGAGCGCGATGTCGTACCAACCGCCCGAGTGCTTGGTGTGGATCGTGATCTCCTTCGTCCCGTGCAACTCGATCGTGCGGTCGCGGCCGTACGCGTCGGCGACGTGGACGACGATCGACTCGTGGCGCCGGCCGTGCCGGTCCCCCGCGCGGGCGATCCGTAGGCGGAGGCTGCCGAGCTCGTGGTCGCCCCCCTCCTCGACGCTCAGCACCGTCGCGGGTGACCCGGCAAAGTGGCGGAAGAAGCCGTTCGGGCCGTGGAGGCTCAGGTCGTAGGTGCCGGGGTTGGGCACCGCGGTGTCGAGGTGGTGGCCGGCGCCGATCGTGTAGCTGTAAGGCGCGCCGGGGACGGTGAGCGATCGGGCCTGAAGACCCACGCCGAGCTTGCCGTTGTTCCTGATCGCGAGCTTGAGCTCGCGGGAGCCCGCGTCGAACCCGACGTGGAAGCGGTAGCCGAGGCGGCGCGATGGCCGCACACCCGACTCCTGGGTCGGGACGGACCCGACCGCTGGGGGAGGCGGATGGTACGCGGCGGGCGCCTGGCCCGGGGGAGGGTCCATGCCCGAGGGTTTGTAGCCGGCGACACTCGGTGGCGCCGGGACGTGATCCCTCGCGCTCTCGAAATCGAACGCCGAGGTCAGATCACCGGACACCGCCCGTCGCCACGGAGTGATGTTCGGTTCGCCGACGCCGAATCGCGCTTCGACGAAGCGGATCAGCGATGTGTGGTCGAACACCTCAGAGCAGACCCAGCCGCCAGTGCTCCACGGCGAGACGATCAGCAGCGGCACCCGGACGCCGAGGCCGTAAGGACCGACGACGCCCTTCGTGCCGCCGGGAGTATTGACCTGTCCTTCGTACAGCTCGTTGTCCAGAGGCACGGTCGACCGCCCGGCGAGATCGCCGACGTTGGGGTACGGCCCGACGACGTGGTCGAAGAAGCCATCGTTCTCGTCAAACGTGATCACCAGGGCGGTCTTCGACCACACGTCGGGTACGCTGGTCAGAGCGTTGAGGACGCCCGCGGTGTACCAGGCGCCCCAGCCGGCCGGCCACGCCGGATGCTCGGTATACGCCTCCGGGGCGACGATCCACGACACGCTCGGGAGCTTTCCGCTCTTCACGTCACTCTCGAGGATGTCGAAGAAGCCACCACTCTTCGCGACCTCGGTTCCGGTGCGCGCCCGCTCGTAGAGCGGAGTGCCGGGAGCAGCGTTCTGGTACTGGTGGAAGTACAACAGCGAGGTGTCGCCGTAGTTCCCGATGTACTCGTCGGATGTGAAGCCCCAGACGCCGGCGGCATCGAGGCCGACGCCAATGTCCTGGTAGATCTTCCAGCTGATCCCGGCTTTCTGGAGGCGCTCGGGGTACGTCTGCCAGCTGTAGCCGAGCTCGTCGTTGGCGATCACCGGTCCGCCGCCCTTGCCGTCGTTTCCGTCCCAGCCGGTCCACATGTAGTAGCGGTTCGGATCGGTCGGACCGAGCATCGAGCAGAAGTTGGCATCGCAAACCGTGAATGCGTCGGCCAGGAAGTAGTGGAACGGCAGGTCGCGGCGCTCCATGTGCGCCATGCACGTGGTCGTCTTCGCCGGCAGCCACTGGTCCCAGTTCCCGCCGTTGAACATCTGGTGGGTCGTGTCCCAGCTGTGGTCGAGATCCTCGATGAACGTCAGCGCCAGGTTGCCGACGTCGGGCCGGAACGGCTCCACCACGAGCGAGCCCTCGGCCTGGTCCCACACGGGCTTGCCGCTGGGCAGCGTCACCGGGTGCGGATCCCCGAACCCCCGCACCCCGCGCATCACCCCGAAATAGTGATCGAACGCGCGGTTCTCCTGCATCAGGAACACGATGTGCTCGACGTCCTTCAGGGAGCGTGTCGCGCGGTTGGCGGGAATCGCCAGCGCCCGCGCGATGCTGTCCGGCAGCATCGTCGCCGCAACGGTGCCTCCCGCGAGTTGAAGGAACCTCCGCCGATCAACGACCCGTGTCATCGCCGCCTCCTCATCTCCGCGAGCAGCGCCGTTCGCCGCTCTACTTCGAGCGATCCAGGCCGGCTAGCCCGGTCGATGCGCTTCGCATCCTAGGACCGGCGTCCGACCGAGTCTACATCGGTTACCCCACGCACACACCAGGCTCACATCAAAGTCACGATCGCGCCTTTCGGATCGTGCAGAACGCGCCACCGTCGGCGCCGGGACCAACCTCACACATCCGCGACCGCCCTAGCGATTAGGCTCGCCGCCACATGGGGAGACGGGGCCTACCTCGCCCGCTGGCCGCGGTGCTGGCGGTGTGGTTGCTGGTCGCCACCGGCGGCTGGGTCTTCCTCGTCGCCATATCTGTGTACGCGTTTCACCGCTCGGGCGCCGGCGGCGTCGGCGCCGTCGCGGCCGCTCGGCTGCTGCCCGCGATGGTCGCGGCGCCGTTCGTCGGCCAGCGGATCGACCGCGCCGACCGCGGACGTCTGATCGCGCTCAGCTGCGTCTTCCAGGCGGCCTGTCTGAGCGGGGCCGCGGCGCTGGCGCTCGCCGACGCCCCGCTCGCGCCGGTGGTGGTGCTCGCCGCGCTGATCAGCATGGCCGCCACGGCGCCACGGCCGGCGCTCGCCGCGCTGATGCCGGCGTTCGCGGACAGCCCGGAGCAGCTCACGCGTGCCACCGGGATCTGGAGCGCGGTCGACAACGGCGCGTTCCTGCTCGGCGGCGGTCTCGGCGGGATCGCGATCGCGGCGAGCAGCTCCGGCGCCGTGGTCGCGGCGGCCGCGGTGATGCTCGCGCTCGCGGCCGTCCTCGCAGCCGGCCTGCCCCGCGTCAGGGCGACTGCCCTCGACGACGAGGACGACGAGCCCGAAGGGTTCGCCGACGCGCTCGCCGGCTTCCGCGCGCTCTTGCACGCCCCGATGCTCCGCGGCCCGTACGCGCTGTTCGCGGGCGCACTCCTGCTCGAAGGAACGAGCGACGTCCAACTCGTGGCGCTCGCGCTCGGAAAGCTCGGCATGGGCAACGGCGGCCCCGGCATCCTGTTCGCGGCGTGGGGGGCCGCTGGGATGTTCGGCAGCGTGGCGCTCATGCTCCTCGTCCGAACGCGGGGCTACGGCCTCGCGCTCGCCGCCGGAACGTTCGCGTTCTCGGTCGGGCTCGCGGCCGCGGGGGCGGACGGCGTGGCGGTGGCGCTCGCCGCGATGGTTCCCGCCGGCGTCGGCTTCGCCCTGGTCGAATCCTCGATCGTCGGCCTCGTACCGCGGCTCGCCGACGACGCCCTGATCGGGCGCGTCTACGCGCTGTCGGAGATTCTCTACGCCGGCGCCGGCGGTGTTGGCGCGCTGATCGCGCCGCTGCTGATCGCGGCGTTCGGCACGTCGGGGAGTCTGGCCGTCGTCGGCGTCGGGCTCGGGATCTGCGCCCTCCTCGGCTGGCGGGCCTGCGCGCGCATCGACGCCGATCAGGAACAGGCCACGCGCGTGCGTGAGCTCCTGCGCGGCGTCGACTTCCTCGCCGCGCTGCCGCTGCCACGGCTCGAGCGGCTGGTCCGCGAGGCGCGCCCCGTCACGGCGTCCGCCGGCGCCGACATCGTCCGGCGCGGAGACCCCGGCGACGATTTCTTCGTTGTCGACGACGGCACGATCGAGATCGTCGACTACGGATTCTTCCGCGGGCCCGGCGAGGGCTTCGGCGAGATCGCGCTGCTGCGCGATGTGCCCCGAACCGCGACCGTCCGCGCCGCCACCGACGTCCACCTGTGGGCGCTCGGCAGGACGGCGTTCATCGGGGCGGTCACGAACACCGTCGACTCCCAGCGGTTGGCGGACGAACTGATCTCGGCACGGCTGGCCGTGGCGCCGGGACTGAGTGTTGATTAGAGGGGCGCGCATTCGCGCGCCCTGTGGTGTGGCGGTCGCGCCCGGTTCGGTGGCGGTCGAGGGGCGTCGGTCCGGTAACGGCGCAGGGAAGGAAGGGGAGCGGGCGCCATCGCACCCGTCGAAAACCTGCATAGCACGACAATTCCGCGCCAGATGGCGAGGCCTGTCGAGCTATGCATGAAGAGCATGGTTAGTACGACAGGGCTCGGGTCTGGCGCCGGTGTTGACGTGTTATGCAGCATTTTGAGGCCCCGGATCCCGCGATCGACCCCCACCCTCCCTCCTTCCCCGCGCCGTTTACCGAGCCGATCTCCAGCGAAAGCCGCCGAGAGTCCACAGGCCCTGCCCGGACAAACGCCGGCGCCTACCCCGCCGCCACGACCGTGCCAACGACCTCGCCAAAGTCGATCCGCCCCTCGCCCTCGCCACTCCACCCCGAGATCGTGACCGTATCCCCGTCCTCCAGGAACGATCGCTCGGCGCCGTCGAGCACGAGTGGGTGCTCCCCGTTCCAGGTCAGCTCGATCAGGCTGCCGCGCGACCCGGGCTCGGCTCCCGAGATCGTCCCCGACGCGAACAGGTCGCCGGCGCGGACGATCGCGCCGTTCGAAGCGGCGTGGGCGAGCTGCTGGGCCACGGTCCAGTACAGCTCGCGCGCGTTCGTGCGGGTAATGACGTGCGCCTGACCGCCGGCGCGGGCCAGGGCCAGCTCGAGCTCCACGTCGAGCCCCCACGGGTCGGACCGGCGCAGGTACGGGAGTGGCGGTGGCGCCTGGACCGGACCGGGCACGCGGTGGCGCTCGAGGGCAGCCGCCGGCACGACCCACGGAGAGATGGACGTCGCGAATGACTTCCCCAGGAACGGTCCGAGGGGCTGGTACTCCCAGGCCTGGATATCGCGCGCGCTCCAGTCGTTGACCAGCACGAAGCCGAAGATCCGCTCGGAGGCCCGTTCGATCGGGATCGGATCGCCGAGCGCGTTGGCGGGACCGCCGGCGACGAACCCGAGCTCGAGCTCGACGTCCAGGCGCTCGCTCGGACCCCACGTCGGGCCGTCGGGGCCCCGGCGCTGACCGATGGGCCGCCGGATCGGCGTGCCGGAGACGACGACCGTGCCCGCGCGGCCGTGATAGCCGACGGGGAGATGCCGCCAGTTGGGCATCAGCGGCTCGGACCCGGGTCGGAGGATTCGGCCCAGGTTCGTCGCGTGCTCGAGCGATGAGTAGAAGTCGACGTAGTCGCCGACCGTGAACGGCAGGCAGAACAGGGCCTGATCGAGCGGCACGCACGCGTCGGGCGGAGGACCGGCGGCCAGCGCCTCGAGCAGAGCTTCGCGCACGCGCACCCACACACCGGAATCGCACGCCAGCAGGCGATCGAGGTTCGGCGCGTCGATCAGCTCACGATCGACCGCCCCGAGCCGGTCGGCGATCGATCCGAGCTCGACCGCGCAGCCCTCCAGCGCCACGCACAGCCGCGCCGGCGCGTCCGGCGACCGCCGCGCGGATCCGTACGGGAGGTTCGCGAGCGTGAACCCCTCGGGCTCAGCCATCCAGCAATCCCACCGCGACCAGCCCCTCGAGCGGCTCCCCGATGCTGCAGGTCCCGAACCCGGTGAACCAGCGTCGCGCCCGCTCCAACTCGTCGAGCCCCACGCCGAACTCCCGCAGCTCCTCCGGGCTCTCGACGAGCAGGGATCCGACGAGCTCGGGGACGTTCGCGTTGTCGGCGGCGAGCGCGGTCGCGGTCCACACGTTCATGAAGCCGTGGTGATACGTGCCGATCTCCGGATCCCAGTGACGGAGGGCGCCGTGCAGTCCGGCTGTGGCCTTGAACGGGACCTCGAGCCGAACGCACGCCTGCACGAACTTCGCGACGGACTCCGGGCTCGGGAAGGCCTCCGGCGAGGGTCCGCCGCAGCGCAGCTTGGCGCCGACACGCGCGTCGCCCGCCCGCAGCGACGCCACCTCCTCGACCGCAACTCCCTCCAGGAACACGTCCGCCGCGGGCGCACGATCGCGCCAGGCGCGCACATCAGAAGCGCCCGCCTCGCGCAGCTCGATCGCGCTCACGCGCGCGCCGCCCAGCAGGGGCTCCAACACATCGGGCCCATCGCCGGGAGCGACGACGACCCCGAGCTCGGCTCCGTCCCCGCCCATCAGCTCCGCGAGCGCCGAAAGCCGGCCCGAGGGCATCAGGAACCGCCCGACGATCGGGGCCCGCGGGCCTGACCGCCACCGCCGGTGCGCCGGCCACGCCTCCTCGAGCGCCAGATTCCCCGGGGGGAACTGCGAGGCATCATCGAGCAGCCGCGCCAGCGCGGCCGAGTCGCTCACCACCACTTCGACTCGCGGGCGCGATCGGTCCCGCCGGTCCGGTCGAGGCCATCGAGCGCGGCCATGTCCTCGTCCGAGAGGGTGAAGTCGTATAGCTGGCCGTTCTCCTCGATCCGCTCGCGATGGGTCGACTTCGGGATCACGAGCACATCGCGTTGCAGGCACCATCTCAGAAGCACCTGTGCCGGCGTGCGGCCGACCCGCTCCGCGACGTCCCGGACGATCGCGTCGCCGAGGTGGCGGCCGGTCCCGAGCGAGCTGTAGCCGACGAGCGCCAGGCCACGCTGCTCACAGGCGTCGAGCAGTCCGCGCCGGTACTCGAACGCGCTGAACTGCGCCTGGTTGACAACCGGCGGCGTGGTCGCGACCGACAGCACCTGATCGAGCTCCTGGACGCTGAAGTTGGAGACGCCGATCGACCGGGCATACCCCTGCTCGCGCGCCTGTTCCATCCCCGGCCACGCCCAGGTCGGACCCTTCTGGGGCCAGTGGATGATGTAGAGGTCGACCTGGTCGACGCCGAGTCGCCGCAGGCTCCCCTCGGCTTCGCGGGCCGGGTCCTTCTTCGCGGGATAGAACTTCGTCGTGATGAATACTTCTTCGCGCGGCACGCCACTCTCGCTGAGCGCCTTCCCGACGCTCGCCTCGTTGCCGTAGGCCTGCGCGGTGTCGATGTGGCGATAGCCGAGCTCGAGCGCCCAACGGACGGCGTTCTCGCACTCGGGGCCGTTGGGGACCTGCCACACGCCGAGTCCAAGCGTCGGCATCTCGTTGCCATCGGCGAGCCGACGGGTTCGCTGCACTGAGGTTCCAGTGTCTGCCACGGCGTCTCCTTCCAGTTCGATGTCGAGACTGATAATGCCCGCCAGGGCGCACCGACGAACTATTCCGATGTACGCGAGCCGCCGGCGCCCACCCCGACCGGCTCGGCCTCGACCGGCGCGAGCCGGTCGCGCTCCTTGAAAAACTCCGCGCCCTCGATGCTGATCCGGGGGAGGACGCGGCCGAGCCATCCGGGCAGCCACCAGTTCGCCTTGCCCATCAGCACCATGACCGCGGGCACGAGCAGGCACCGCACGACCGTCGCGTCGAGAATCACGGCGACGGCCAGGCCGACCCCGAACTGCTTGATCGTCGGATCGCCGTTCAGCACAAAGCTCCCGAATACGAACACCATGATCGCCGCGGCGGCCGTGATGACCCGAGCGCCGGTCAGCAGCCCCGAGACGACCGCGTGCTTGTTGTCCTCCCCGGCATGGCGGTGCTCCTGGATCTGGCTGACCAGGAACACCTCGTAATCCATGGACAGGCCGAACAGGATCGCGAACATGAACAGCGGTACGTAGGAGACGATCGGCACGGGCCCGCTCAGGCCGATCAGCCCGCTCAGCCACCCGTACTGGAAGATCGCCGTCAGCACGCCGTAGGAGGCGGCGATCGAGAGCAGGTTCATCACCGCGGCCTGCGCCGGCACCACCAGCGTCCGGAACGCCAACATCAGCAGCACGAAGCTGAGCGCGATCACGACGAGGATCTGGAGCGGCAGCTTGCTCGAGATCCGGCTCGCCAGATCGTCGTATCCGGCGGTGCTCCCGCCGACGTGGGCGTGCATGTTCGTGCCCTGCTCGGCGCTCGGGATCGTGCTCGAGCGCAGGTGATGAACCAGGTCGGTCGTCTTGCCATCAGACGGGGCGTACTTCGAGATCGTGTTGAAGTACGCCGACGTGCCCGCCTTGTCGACCTGCGCCGGCGAGACGCCGACGACGCCCGAGGTCGAGGAGATGTCCTTCTGGAGCTTCTGCAACCGTGAGTCGCTGGCCCCGTTCTGCGCCGGCGAGCCTAGCGTCACCGCGATCAGCAGCGGGCCGTTCACGCCGGGTCCGAAGTTCTCAGAGATCAGGTCATAGGCCCGGCGCGCCGTGGTCGAGGTCGAGAGCGCGCCCACGTCCTGCTGGCCGAGCGTCAGCGAGAGCACCGGGATCATCAGCGGGATCAGGATCGCCAGCGCCGCCACGCCGGCGATCAACGGGTTGTTCGCGACGGCGTGGGCCCAGCGGGCGGTGAAACCGTGCTTGCTCTGGCCCTCGGGATGGATCTCGCGAACCCGCAGCGCGTTGATCCGCGGCCCGAGGATCGCGAGCACCGCCGGCAGCAGCGTCAGCGCTCCGAGCACGGCGAGGACCACAGCGATCGCCGCCATCAACCCCATCGTCGTGACCAGGGGGATCCCCGCCACGAGCAGCGACACGAGCGCGATCGTGACCGTTCCGCCGGCGAAGAACACGGCGCCGCCCGACGTCGCGGTGGCTCGCGCGATCGACTCGTCCATCGGCAACCCGTCACGCAGGCCACGGAAGTGGCGGGTGACGATGAACAGCGCGTAGTCGATCCCGACTCCCAACCCGATCATCGTCGCGAGCGTCGGCGCCACCGTCGGGACCGTGATGACGTGGCCGAGCAGCCGGATGATCGCCAGCGTCGAGGCCAGCGCGAAGATCGCCGTGATGATCGGCAGCAGCATCGCCGTCACCGTCCCGAACGTGAACGTCAGGATCACCATCGCGGCGATGATCCCGATGAGCTCGCTCGACTCCGTCGACGGCTTGGACACCTTCTGGCCGAGCTGGCCGCCGGTCTCCACCTGGAGCCCCGCCGCCTCGGCGGGCTTGGCCGCGGCGTCGATGATCGTCTGGGCCTCCCCGACCGACAGCGACCCGGGACTCTTCGACAGCGTCACGGACAGGTAGCCCGTCGCCTTGTCCTTACTCAGCGCGTTTGCCCCCTGCGAGGTAAGCGGGTTGACGACGGAGGCCACATTCGGGGCCTTGGCCACGTCGGCCGCGGCCTCGTTGACCGCGTTCGCGTACTTGGAGTCCGTCAGCTGCCCGCTATGGGCGTGCAGGACGATCGGGCTCGTGCCGTTCGCCTGGTCGGGGAACGACTTCTTGAGGACGTCCGTCGCCATCTGGCTGTCGGTCCCCGGGAGCGACAGGTTGTCGTTCGTGTTGTCGCCGAGCTGGTGTGAGACGGCGACCAGGGCGATGGCGACGACGACCCACACGCCGACGACGAGCACACGCCGCCGCACGGAGAATCGCGCCAGTCCGTAGAGCGGCCCAGTCACGTGCGCATAGGACTTACCGGCTCGCGGGGCGGCTGTCAAGCGCGAGCCCGACGGCCGTGATCCACCAGCCGTGTCAGCGCATACGATCGTCGGGTGGTCGCCTGGTCTGAATCGCTTCGGCTTCGCGGCGCCGGCGGCGAGCCGATCGACCTGCCGCGAACGCTGCTTTCGCACGGCGTCGCCGACCTGCCGCCGAACGCGATCGCGCCCGACGGGTCGGAGCTCGTCACGGTCTTGGCGGCGGGCGATCGCGCGTGGCTCGTTCGCCTGATCGGGGCAAATGACGGACACGCGAGGCTCGAGACCCCGGCGGGTGCCGCCACGCCCCCGGCCAGGGTCAGGCTGGCGCTCCTCGCCCAGGTCCGCCACATGCTCCGTCTCGAAGACGACCTGACCGCCTTCTATGCGGTTGCGGCAGGGGATCCGCTGCTCGCGTGGACCGTGACCGGCGCGGGCCGGATGCTCCGCAGCCCGACCGTGTTCGAGGATCTCGTCAAGACGATCTGTACGACGAACTGCGCGTGGTCGGCGACGGTCCGGATGGTGAGCGCGCTGGTGGCCGAACTGGGCACAACGGCGGTGGGCGCGCCTGAGCGCCGTTCGTTTCCCTCGCCCGCGGCGATGGCGGCGACCGACGACGCGTTCTATCGCGACGTGGCCCGCGCCGGTTACCGCGGCCCGTACCTGCGGACGCTGGCGATCGACGTCGCCGAGGGCCGGCTCGACCCGGAGGCACTCGGCGACCCCGCGCTGTCAGATGAGGAGGTCGCGGAGCGGCTGCTCGCCGTGGCCGGCGTCGGGCCCTACGCCGCGGCTCACATGATGATGTTGCTCGGCCGCTACCGGCGGCTGATCCTCGACTCGTGGACGCGGCCCAAGTACCGCCGGCTGGCCGGACGCCCCCGCGTCACAGACAAGGGGATCGAGCGCGCGTTCCGCAGCTACCGCGAGTTCGCGGGGCTGGCCTTCTGGATGACGCTGACCGAGGACTGGATCGCCGAGGGCGACGTCACGCCGGGCTAGCTGGGCCTGGCGACGTTACGAGATCGCGTCCGCGCGGAGGTCGAGCCGCCAGTCGTTGCAGCGCATTGGATTGCCCGGTGGGTACTCGGAATCGTGCTCCCGGAGGAGCTCGAACCCGAGCTTTCGGCAGATCGCGTTCGACGCGGAGTTCTCGACCGACGGGAACGCATGCACGAAGCGGTGCTTACCGTCCTCTCTGGCGACCTCGAGCGCCAGGGCGGTCGCCGCGGCGGCAATCCCCCGCCCCTGGAACGCTGGGATCACCGACCAGCCCGTCTCGTAGATCCACCCACCGTTCCACTCTCGCTCCCAGTACCCGACGAACCCGACGGCCTCGCCAGTCTCGGCCACGACCGCCTTGAACACACGTCCGGCGTCGGTCCTGGTCTGCACGTACCGGGCCTGGCGCTCGATGATCCTCTCGGGGGACTCGGGACCGCCCAGGTGCTCCATCATCTGCGGATCGCCAACGAGCTGCTCGAGCAACCCCAGGTCGCCGGCCGCCCAGGGCTCGATCCGCACCGTTGTCATAGTCTCGTCGCTCATGTCATGGCTTCCGGCCCAGTTCGCCGTTCCCGACCGCCTGGACGTCCCTACAGGTCATCATCTTCGCCCGATCCGCGCCACCGACGTCGACATCGACTATCCGGCGGTGATGGGTTCCAGGGACAGCCTGTGGGCGCGCTACGGACAGGTTTGGGGCTGGCCGCCGGCCGACATGAGCTACGAAGCGGACCGCGCGGACCTGGCTCGGCACGAAAACGAGATGGCAGCCCGCGAGGCGTTCAACTTCGCGATCCTCGACCACGACGAGGACCGGCTGCTCGGCTGTCTCTACATCGATCCGTGTCCGGACGAGGGGGTCGGCGCGGAGGCGAGCTGGTGGGTGATCGACGCCGAACGCGGCGGCGAGCTCGACGTAGCGCTGGCGGAGCTCATTCCTCGCTGGCTCGATGAGGTGTGGCCGTTTGATGAGGTGCGGCACGGGCCGTGATCGTGTGTCCGTCCGAGCCGACCTGGCGAATGACCCCCGAACCGCGCGTCCGAGCCCATCGCCCCCGGTTAGCCCGCCGATGGCGCCGCCAGCTCCCGATGGCGGCCGTCCTGTCGGCCAGGTGAGGTCCGGGCGGCCCGGGGGTCATTCGACGGGCAATTGTGCGCCGTCGATCGACGATCCGCAGTATCGATCCAGTCTCAAGTCGGTCGCACCCGCGGCCCACAAGACGCGCCGGCCGTGTCATGCTCGCACCGGATGCACGCGCACGGCGTCGACATCTCCGGCCTGAAGCGTGCGCTGCGCGCGACGGTCGCCGGCGAGGTCCGCTTCGACGCCGGCTCGCGCGCGATGTACGCCAACGACTTCTCGGTCTACCGCGCGGTCCCGATCGGGGTGGTGATCCCGCGCTCGGCCGACGACGTGATCGCGGGCGTCAGCGCCTGCCGCGAGTACGGCGCGCCGGTACTGCCGCGCGGGTGCGGCACCGGCCCGAGCGGCCAGACGACGAACGTCGCGGTCGTGTTCGACTACTCCAAGTATCTGAACGAGATCATCGAGCTCGATCCCGACAACCTGCGGGCCCGGGTCCAGCCGGGCGTTATCTGCGACCAGCTCCGCAACGCCGCCGAACATCACCACCTCACCTACGGCCCCGACCCCGCCACCCACGAGTACTGCACGTTCGGCGGAATGCTCGGCAACAACTCGTGCGGCACGCACTCGCTGATGGCCGGCAAGACCAGCGACAACGTCCTGGAGCTCGACGTCGTCCTGTACGACGGGACGCGAATGGCGGTCGGTCCCACCCCCGACGACGAGCTCGACCGGATCATCGCCACGGGCGACCGCAAGGGGCAGATCTACAAGGCCCTCAGGGACCTCCGCGACCGCGTCGCCGATCGCGTCCGGGCGGAGTTCCCCGACATCCCCCGGCGCGTGTCCGGCTACAACCTCGACCAGCTGCTCCCCGAGAACGGGTTCCACGTCGCTCGCGCACTCGTCGGCTCGGAGGGGACGTGCGTGAACGTGCTCGAGGCGACCGTACGCCTCGTCCCGAGCCCGCAGCACCGACGCACGGTGATCCTCTCCTACCCCGACGTGTTCACCGCCGCCGACCACGTTCCCGTGATCCTCGCCGCCACCGACCCGATCGGGCTCGAGGGCTACGACGACTTCCTGCTCCACAACATGGAGGGCAAGGGGCGGCTGGCGGCCGAGCGTGCGCTGCTCCCGCAGGGCCGCGCGTGGCTGTACGTCGAGTTCGGAGACGACGATCCTGAACGGGCCACGGAGCTCGCCGAGACGGCCCTCGCCCAGCTCAGCGGCGGCCCGCACGTCGACGCGAGGCTGTTCCTCGGCAAGGCCGAGCAAGTCAGCGTCTGGAAGGTGCGCGAGTCGGCCGTCGGCGACAGCCGCCTCCCCGGGGTGATGGAGGCCGAGGGCGCGTGGGAGGACGCGTCGGTGCACCCCGACAGGCTCGGCGTCTATCTACGCGACTTCCAGCGGCTGCTCGACGACCACGGCTACCGCTGCGTCTACTACGGCCACTTCGGACAGGGATGTGTCCACACCCGGATGGACTTCGACTTCAAGACCGCCGCCGGGCTGCGCACGTTCCGCTCGTTCATGGAGAAGGCCGCCGACCTGGTCGTCTCGCACGGCGGCTCGCTCGCCGGCGAGTACGGCGAGGGTCACGGCCGCGCCGAGCTCCTGCCGCGGATGTTCGGACCCGAGCTGATGGAGGCGTTCCACCAGTTCAAGCGGATCTGGGACCCGGACTGGAAGATGAACCCGAACCGCCTGATCGGCGACGTCAAGCTGGACGAGGGGCTCCGCGCCGGCCCCGACTACCGGCCGCCACAGCTGTCCACCCACTTCGCCTATCCCGACGACCGTGGCTCGTTCGCGAATGCGATCGAGCGCTGCTTCGGGATGGCCAAGTGCCGGAACCTCGGAAGCCTGACGATGTGCCCCAGCTTCCAGGTCACGCGCGAGGAGCAGCATTCGACGCGCGGCCGCGCCCGGCTGCTGTTCGAGATGCTCAAGGGCGACCCGCTGACCCAAGGTTGGCGCGACGACGCCGTCAAGGACTCCCTCGAGCTGTGTTTGTCGTGCAAGGGCTGCACCGGCGGCTGCCCCGTCCAGGTTGACATCCCGACGTACAAAGCCGAGTTCCTCGCCCACTACTACGGCCGTCGCGTCAGGCCCGCCCACCACTACGTGCTCGGATTGATGCCGTGGTGGGGCCCGCTCGCCGCGCGGGCGCCGCGGCTCGTCAACGCCCTCTCGCACTCGCGCCAACTCGCCCCGAAAGGCAAGCAACTCGCGGGACTCGCTCCGGAGCGCGACGCCCCGCTGTTCGCCACCCAGACGTTCCGCAGCTGGTTCGAGTCGCGCGCCCCGGCAGACACCGCCCCGCCTGAGCGGCGCGTGATCCTCTGGCCGGACACGTTCACGAACCTGTTCGAGCCGGAGGTCGGTCAGGCCGCCGTCGAGGTGCTCGAGGCGGCCGGGTTCGCCGTCGAGCTCCCCCGGCGCCAGCTGTGCTGCGGTCGACCCCTCTACGACTTCGGGATGCTCGGGATGGCCAAGCGCGCGCTGGGCCGGATCCTCGACGAGCTCGCGCAGCCGATCGAGACCGGAGTGCCGCTGGTCGCGCTCGAGCCGAGCTGCGGCGCCGTGTTCCGCGACGAGCTGCGCAAGCTCCTGCCTCACGACCAGCACGCCCGCCGGCTCGTCGCGCAGACGTTCACGCTCGATGAGCTGCTCGACCGCCGCGCCCCCGACTGGAGAGCGCCCCAGCTCCAGCGCAAGGCCATGATGCACGCCCACTGCCACCAGGAGGCCGTGTTCGGGATCGACGGCCAGCGCAGGGCCCTCGAGGATCGCGCCGGCGTCGACCTTAAGCTGCTCCGAGCCGGCTGCTGCGGGCTCGCCGGCTCGTTCGGCTATCAGGCGGGCGACCCGTACGAGGTCTCGATGCAGGTCGGCGAACGCGTGCTGCTCCCCGCCGTGCGCGCCACCGACGAGGACACGTTGATCGTCGCCGACGGCTTCTCGTGCCGGACCCAGATCACCGCCGGCACCGGCCGCCGCGCCCTCCACACAGCACAGGTCCTCCAGCTCGCGCTGTCTGATCACGTGTAGATCCCTTACCTCATGTTCATGGCTGGGACCGAACATTGACGGCGCCCTCGGCGCGTGTACCGTTTGCGGCCCAAACGAGACCGGGAGGAGCGACGAATGCCTACATACGACCAACTTGGGGCCACCAACCTGGGCGCCGGCGAGCTGACGCGAGATCGCTCGCATGCGGTCTTCGGTCAGGTGATGGGTCTCGTTGCGTTCACGCTCGGATTTACGGCACTGGGCGCGTACGTCGGGCGCAACCTCAGCGGCGGCGCCGGGCTCCTGTTCTTCATCGGCGCCATAGCGTGCATCTTCGGGCTGAACAGAGCATCCTCGCGAGGTGCTGAGCAGCTCGCGATCGCGCTGCTGTTCGGGCTCGGGCTGTTCCTCGGGCTGGCGATCGCCCCGGTCATCAACGTCTACGCGAACGCCGACCCCGCGGCACTGTGGCAGGCCGCCGGGGCCACGGGCGCGTTCGTCGCCGCCCTCGGCGCCGCGGGCTACGCAACCCGGCGCGACCTCTCGTCGTGGGCGCGGGTGCTGTTCTGGGCGCTGCTCGCCCTGATCGTGTTCGGGATCGTCACGATCTTCGTCTCGATCCCGCACGCCAACGTCATCTACGCCGTGCTCGGGCTCGTGATCTTCGGCGGCTACACGATCTTCGACTTCAACCGCCTGCGCCGGGCCAACATGGCGAGTGCGGTCCCGATCGCGGCCGGGATCTTCCTGGACGTCTTAAACATCTTCCTGTTCTTCCTGCAGATCTTCGGTGGTGGCCGGAACTGATCCGGCCGGCGTCGCTTGTGTGACAAATGTCGTAGTCCGCGCGCAGGCGCGCGGCATACCGTGCCGCCTTGATGACGCGCGCGGCCGCCAACTCGAATCGGGAGCAGAGTTCGGGAAGGCGGCCGCCGCCAAACCAAGTTGGCTGGGGGACGGCAGGGAACAGGGAGAAGAGGGGGCGTTTACGCCAGAGGGGGCGTTTGGTCGAGTGGGGGCACTGATCTCGATCAACGGCGACGCCCGGACAGGGCGTGGCTGCGGAGGGTTCCAGGCGGGCTCAGACCCGCCTGGAACCGCCGCCATCCAGGCGAAGCTGCCCGTCTTCGGTGCGCTGAGGGCTCGCGATGTGCGCTCGCTAGCCGGGCCGGTGATCGAGGCGATCGTGCCCGAAGGCACCGAGCTCGTACGCGAGGGGACGACCATCGGGGTGTTCTCGGTGATCCGGACGGGCAGCGTCGCGCTGTGCCACGGCGAGGAGGCCGTCGGGCTGCTCGGCGCCGGCGACTGCTTTGGCGAAAGCGACCCGCACGACCCCGCCCCTCAGGCGTTCACGCTGGTGGCGCGCACGGCGGTGCGCCTGACGACGTTCAGCGCATTCGGCATCGACCGCCTATGCGGCGCGATCCCGGGCGCGCGCGAGCGGCTGTCAGATGCCTGCGCCGCTGCGCTCGCGCAGGGCATCGGGATCGAGCACGGTGATCGTCCGGTTATCGGTGGCCACCCAGCCCAGCTGGCGCATCAGCCGAAGCGCTCGCGAAACGGTCTCGCGCGTCGCCCCAGTCCAGCGCGCAAGCTCATCCTGGGTGAGCGCTAGCTCGATCCGCGTGCCGCGCGACGACGGCACGCCGTGATCGGCGGCGAGATCGAGCAGGCGCTTCGCGACCCGCCCGACGCTGTCCTGCGTCGCCAGCGACGCGAGGTCGCGGCTGGCCTCTGACAGCCGCCGGACGAGCATCCTGATCAGCACGAGCGCGGCGTCGGGGCGATCGCGCAGGAACTCGCGAAACTCCTCGCCGTGGAGGATCCCGGCGTCGACGTCGTCGAGGGCGATCGCGCTCGCGGTTCGCCGTTGGGCCCCCAGCGCGGCCATCTCGCCGAGGAGCTCGCCCTCGCCCCGGATCGCGAGCACCACCTCGCGCTGCTCTGCGCCAACGGCGACGAGCCGGACGCGGCCCGAGAGCACGACGACGACGTCGTCCCCCGCCGCGCCGGCGCGGAGGATCGGCTGCGACTTCGTGAACTTCCGCCGCCGGACGCGGCGCAGGAGCTCGTCGGCGTCGTCCTGGCCGAGCTGGCGCAGAAACGGGGTCGAGGTCGCGCTCATGCCGTGTCCCGGTCGTCGGCGACGTAGTGGCGGCCCCCGCCGGCGTCGACCCACACGCGCATCACCCTGCTGGTCGAGGGATCACGGAACCGCTCGGCCGTCGGGCGCCAGTCGGGCGCGGCGCGGTGCGCCTCGCCGTGGCCGCGGCCCCGGCGCCGCGGCTGGGCCGTCGCGTCATCGAGCGGAGGCAGGTCGGCCATGACGTCGATCGCCTGTTCGCGGGTCTCGGCAGAGCTGACTGCGGCGACGCGGCGCTCGAGGTCGTCGACACCGATCCGGCCCGCGGCGGCGTGGCGCGCGAGCTTCTCGAACAACAGCTCCCGATCGGCGTCGCTTAGCCGCACCCGCTCAGCCGTTGGAAGAGCTCACCCTGACCGCGGTCCCGTAAGCCACGATCTCGGTGAACTGCTGTCCGATCTCCGAGGAGTCGAACCGGACGGCGACGATCGCCTCGGCGCCCATCAGCCGCGCGTTCTCGACCATCCGGTCGATCGCGTGGCGCCGGGAATCCTCGAGCAATTTGGTGTATTGGGAAATCTCGCCCCGACGCAGCGACTTGAAGCTCGCCGCCACGCCACCAACGAAGCCCATGCTCCTGACGACCAGGCCGTAACAGACCCCGAGCGTCTCCCGAATCGTGAGGCCGGGGAGCTCGAGCGCCGTAGTCATGGGCAAGTCCTCGTCTGCCATAACGCTGCGCAAACTAGCACCAGCTACCTTTCCGGCCGATGGCGACACGTTCACTGATCGTGGCGCTCGCCGGTGTGGTGCTGCTGGCGGGCTGCGGGAGCAGCTCGTCGAGCTCGAGCACGACCTCGACCCCGGCCGCGTCGTCGACGACGACGAGCACCACCGCGAGCACTTCTCTGCCCTGCACGACGGGCGAGATGGGGTTCGAGGCGGTGCCGATCGAGTGCGGGGTCGAGCTCGCGCCGGCGAGCACGACGGGCAACCAGCCCGTCGACGGGATCCACTGCGCTCCCATCGAGCAGCTCGCGTACCACATCCACGCCCACCTGGCGGTGTACGACAACGGCGCCCTGCGGCCCTTGCCCGGTGGGATCGGGATCCCCGGCTCGCAGGTCGAGCAGACGCAAGAGGGGCCCGTGGCGCTCGGCGGCCAGTGCTACTACTGGCTACACACGCACGCCCCCGACGGCGTGATCCACATCGAGTCGCCGACCAAGCGGGTCTACACCCTCGGGCAGTTCTTCGACGAGTGGCACCAGCCCCTGACGTCGAGTCAGGTCGGGAACGTCAAGGGCAAGATCACCGCGTTCGTCAACGGCAAGGTGTGGACCAAGTCCGTCCGCGACATCCCGCTGCTCCCCCACCTGACCATCCAGTTCAACATCGGGGAGCCGGCGGTCCCGTTCCAGAAGGTGGATTGGTCGCGGACCGAGCTCTAGGTGGCGCGGGCGCCATCGCACCCCCTCCAAAAAACCTGCACAGCACGACAATCCCGGCCCAGATGGCGAGGCCTGTCGAGCTATGCATGAAGAGCATGGTTACTACGACAGGGCTCGGACCTGGCGCCGGTGTTGTCGTGTTGCGCAGGTTTTCCGTGACACTCTCGGCACAAAGTCGCCCGTTTGGCGCGGTCAATCGCGGGCTCTGGCGACCCGCGACCGCCCTCACCCACCCCCTCTCCTTGCTGCCGTTTAGCGGGCGGCCCGGTAAACGGCCCTGGGGAAGAGGATCAGGGGCGGGCGCCATCGCACCCGCCAGAACCTGCACAGCACGACAATCTCGTGCCGGATGGGGAGGCCTGTCGAGCTATGCATAATGCATGAAGAGCATGCGTAACACGACAGGGCTCGCACCTGGCGCCGGTGGGGTCGCGCCATGCAGCTTTCCCGCGACACTCTCGCCACAAAGTCGCCGGTTTGGGACGCACGAGCAGGCCAAACCAAGCGCTCAGGCGACCCGCAACAAACCCTCATCCACCACCCCCTCCCCGCCGTCTTTTACCGAGCCTACCGCCAGAGTGAGGCTGCGGCATCACGACGCGCGAACCCGCCCCCGGCGCCGCCGGCGCCGCCGGATCTCGAGGTAGACCCCGAACGCGATCAGCAGGATCAGGCCGATGCCGGTCACCCACCCCAGATCCTCGACCGCGTCGATCACCGCGGGGCCGATGAAGTAAGCGGCGAGTCCGATCCCGACCGCCCAGATGAACGCGGTGACGACGTTTGTGATCTGGTAGACGCCTGTGTTCACGCGGTGGATCCCGGCGATCCACGATGGGGTGAGGACGATCGCCAGCACCGGATAGCGGTCGAAGATTTCGTCGCCACGAGCTAGCGTGCGCAGGCGGAATCGCAGCAGCGGACCGCGCGTCTCGAGCACGGTTCTGCCGAGCAGCTTGCCGATCAGCCACCCGGCGACACCGCCGGCAACGGCGAATACGAACGCGACCCCGATCACCGTCGTGATGTCGAGCCGGTGGTGGGCCGCGATCACGGCCGCCGCGATCAGCACGGGTTCGCCGGGCCCGGGAACTCCGAGCCAGCTGGCGGCGGACGCCAGCGCGACCGCCCAGTAGTCGACGGACGGACCGTGGAAATGGTGACGAAGCAGCGCCAGGACGAGCAGCGACGACACCTTCAGGACCACCCCTAGACGCACGGGTTCTTCTCCACGCGCCGATCGTGGCACAAGGCTCCAGCGGAGGACCCACCAACCGGTTGGATAGGGCTGTGCGGCGATCCTTGGCCCCATGGCCAATGTCCCCACCGCGCTACTGCCCCAGGATTCCGGGTCCCGGATGAGCACGATCATCGTCTCCTACGACGGCACCGCCAACGACGACGACGCGCTGGCGCTGGGAAGGCTGCTGGCCCAGACCGGCGCCCGCCTCGCGCTCGCGTACGTCCGCCATGCGCAGGAGTTCGACCCGCGGCGCGAGGAGATCGCCCAGCACGATGCCGAACGCAGACTCGCGCAGGGCGCGGCGTGGCTGGACGAACCCGACCTCCCCCAGCACGTCGTCCTCAGCGCGTCCACCGGCGAGGGGCTGGCGCAGCTGGCCGAGAGCGAGGGCGCGTCACTGATCGTCTTCGGGTCCGACTACCGCACGCCACCGGGCCGGGTCGAACCCGGCACCTCGGCTCAGTATCTGCTGGAGGGCGGAACGATTCCCGTGGCGGTCGCGCCGGCGGGTCTGAGAACGGACGCCGACGCGTCGCTCGAGACGATCGCCCTGGCGTCGCCCGACGGCGAGGCCGCGGCGCAGGAGACCGTCGCCGCGCTCGCCGCGAAGCTCGGCGCCACGGTCGTCGAGCCCGACGCGCACCAGATCGACCTGATCGTCGCCGCCTCGCAGAACGGTGCCCCGGAGGGGAGGATCGCGCTCGGTGGATCCACGCGAGGGCACCTCGACGCGGCCCGCAGCGCCGTGATCGTGCTCCCGCGCGGCACGCCGGCGCTGTTCTAGCTCCGCGCCGTTCCGGGCGCCGCAGCGGATCGAAAACTCTCGGTTTCTCGCTGTATGCGGGGTGGGTTTATCCCTATGTCCAGAGGGTCCCCGGCAAACCCTGGACCCGAGGCTATGGCTGGGGGCGTGGCGTCAGCGGAACATGGCGGCGAAATGGGGCCGCTGGGCCCTGGTTGCCGCAAACAGAGATGGTGCTGAGCAGCGCCGTCGCCACCACAAGGAGATTCATGCTGGTAAACGCTCCCAGTTGGCTCAGCAGTGGAGACACCTCTTGGCAGTTGACAGCGGCGACGCTCGTCGGGCTGATGAGCGTCCCCGGCCTCGTCGTCCTGTATGGCGGGGTCATGCAGAAGCGCTGGTCGATCAACAGCATGATGTTGACGTTCGCCGCGTTCGCAGTCGTTCTCGTCGTGTGGGTGCTGTGGGCTTTCAAGATGGGCTTCGGCTCGCCGTTCCACGGCCTGTCGCACTCGGGGTTCCTCGGGAACTTCATCGGCAAGCCGGGACCGGTGCTCGGGCACGCCGCCGAGCAGCACCAGGCGAACATCCCGTTAATCGGGACGACGGCGTTCCCGCAGTCGGCGCTCGTGTACTTCCAGTTCGTGTTTGCGGCGATCACTCCGATCCTGATGCTGGGCTCGGTGCTGGGACGGGTGAACTTCAAGGCGTGGATTCCGTTCGTGGCGCTCTGGTGTTCGCTGATCTACACCGTGAACGCGTTCCTGCTGTGGGGCGGCGGCTTCTTCGCCCACCACGGCGCGGTTGACTACTCGGGCGGTTACGTGATCCACCTGTCCGCCGGAGTGTCGGGGTTCGTCGCGGCGGCCGTGATCGGGCCGAGGCTCCAGCGCGACCGCGAGGTCGACGCCCCGAACAACATGGCGATGGTCGCCGTCGGGGCGGGGCTGCTGTGGCTCGGCTGGAACGGCTTCAACGGCGGAGACCCGTACACCGCGAACATGTCCGCGGCGGCAGCCGTGCTCAACACGAACCTGTGCACGGCGGTGGCGTTCCTCGTGTGGGTCGGATGGGACTACCTGACGGGCCGCAAGCCGAGCCTGATCGGCGGCGTCAACGGCATGATCACCGGGCTCGTGGCGATCACGCCGGCGGCCGGGTACGTCAACGGCTGGGGCGCGATCGCGCTCGGCATCATCGCCGCGACGATCGTCTACTTCGCCCTCAACTACCTGAGCCGCCTGCGCCCGTTCCGCAACGTCGACGACACGCTCGGCGTGGTCTACACGCACGGGTTCGCCGGACTCGCCGGCGGGCTGCTGGTCGGGATCTTCGCCGATCCGCAGATGGCGATCACGTACACCCGCCAGGGCCGCCACCTGATCGCCAACGGCATGGCCGGAGTACTCCACGGCAACTGGACACTGCTCAAGTGGCAGTTCTTCGCGGCCGCGTTCGTGATCGTGTTCTCGGCGGTAGGGACGTTCATCCTGCTCAAGCTCGTCGGGGTGTTTGTCCCGTTGCGGATGTCCGAGGAGAACATGGAGATCGGCGACACCGCCGAGCACGGCCACGAGGTCTACCCGTCGGACGTGCCCTCGCTCGGGTTCCCGAACGGAATCCCGGGGCTCGCCCCGGGGCACGCGAGCGAGCCGGCGCCGACCACGGCGTGATGGACCACCTCCTCCGCGATCGGGGGGCGGGAGATCATCTTCCGCCCCCCGAGTGTGGGCCACTGGACGGTGGCCCACCGGGGGACATCGAGGCGTTCACCGCCCGGGGGCGCCGGCGCGGACTGAAAATTCAGCACATCTATGGGCCGGCCGCCGCCGGCCCATTCGCGTATAGGCTCGACACAGCGAGCAACGGAGGGAGATAACCGTGTCCATTCAAGAGACGGCGCCGGCCGCCGCGGCCGATGCGAAGACCGCCGGCGAGGTGTTCGAGTTCGCCGGTGAGCACAGCGTGGTGATGGTCGACCTCAAGTTCATCGATCTACCCGGCACGTGGCAGCACCTGACGCTGCCGCTGGCCGCTCTCGATGAGGGAGATTTCGAGACCGGGCTCGGATTCGACGGCTCGTCGATCCGCGGCTTCCAGGAGATCCATGAGTCCGACATGCTCCTGATCCCGGACCCGACGACGGCGTTTATCGACCCGTACTACACGCGCACGACGCTGTCGCTGATCTGCTCGATCGCTGACCCGGTGCTGGGCGAGCCGTACGGCCGCGACCCCCGGTTCGTCGCGCAGAAGGCCGAGAAGCATCTCGTTGAGACCGGGATCGCCGACGTCGCGTACTTCGGTCCCGAGGCGGAATTCTTCGTGTTCGACCACCTCGCCTACGAGCAGCGCGAGCACCGGGCCTTCTACGAGATTGACTCAAAGGAGGGCTTCTGGAACACGGGCGAGGTTGGGACGCCCGGACCGAACCTCGCCTACAAGCTGCGCCAGAAGGAAGGGTATTTCCCGGTCCCGCCCGCGGACTCGCTGGCGAACCTGCGTGGCGAGATGGCGCTGACGATGGAGTCGCTCGGGATCAAGTGCGAGTTCCACCACCACGAGGTGTCGTCGGGCGGCCAGGGCGAGATCGACATGCGCTATCAACCGCTGCTGCAGATGGCCGACCAGATGATGATCTACAAGTACGTCGTCAAGAACGCGGCCGCGGCGGCGGGGAAGACGGCGACGTTCATGCCGAAGCCGATCTTCCAGGAGAACGGGTCAGGCATGCACGTGCACCAGTCGCTGTGGAAGGACGGCGACCCCCTGATGTACGGCCAGGGCCGCTACGCCCACCTCTCGGAGCTCGCGCTCAACTACATCGGCGGACTGCTCGAACACGCCGATTCCCTGATGGCGTTCTGCGCGCCGACGACGAACTCGTACCGCCGGCTCGTGCCCGGCTTCGAGGCGCCGGTCAATCTCGTGTATTCGGCCCGCAACCGGTCGGCGTGCGTGCGCGTGCCGATGTACCACGAGGCGCCGAAGACCAAGCGGATCGAGTTCCGCTCGCCGGACCCGACGGCGAATCCATACCTCGCGTTCAGCGCGTTGATGCTCGCCGGCCTCGATGGGATCAAGCGCCAGCTCGACCCCGGCGAGCCGCTCGACGCCGACATCTACGAGCTCCCGCCCGAGCGGCTCGCGTCGATCGGTCGCGTCCCGGCGTCGCTCGAGGCGAGCCTTGACGCGCTTGAGGCCGACAGCGACTATCTGTTCGCCGGTGACGTGTTCACCCCCGACCTGATCGAGTCCTACGTGCGCTACAAGCGCGAGGCTGAGGTCGACGCGATTCGCCTGCGGCCGCATCCGTGGGAGTTCGCGTTGTATCACGACGCGTAGGCGTGGTTCCCACCGGGTAGGGAGTGCCGAGCGGCTTCGTATCCGCGCGTAATGCAAGTAAATCGGTAGGCTTTGTTGAATCATGCCCATGCACTCGTATTTGGTCTGCGCGACGCAGCGGAGTGGGAGCACGCTCCTGTGCGAGCTGCTGAAGGACACGGGGGTCGCCGGTCGACCGGAGGAGTACTTCGAGGCGACTAGCGAGACGGGGCTCCCGCCCCATCCGGGCGACTACCTGGAGGACCTTCCCCGCACGGGGGCGGGCATCCGCGATGACTCGAGGCCACCCAGGGCGCCCGAGCACTCTTCGCTGCTCGGGCTCGAGAGCTACCGCGACCATCTCGACCGCAGCTTCCGGCTGGGGACAACCGACAACGGCGTGTTCGGCGCCAAGCTCATGTGGCGCAACCTCCCTGACCTCCAGCAGCTCGCCGGCGAGCTGCCCGAGTACGCGGGGCTCGATCTGCACGAGCTCCTCGAGCGCCTGTTCGAGAATCCCCGCTACGTCTGGGTGACGAGGGGCGACAAGGTTCGTCAGGCGATCAGCCTGTGGCGCGCTCTGCAGACCCGCGCTTGGCGGCTGGAGCACGCGAGCGACGGTAAGCAGCCCGACGAGCTGCAGTATCGATTCGAGGGGATCGACCATCTCGTGCGGTTGCTCCAGGCCGCTGACGAGGGCTGGCAGGATTTCTTTCAGCGAAGCGACGCTCCGGTCTTGACGGTGGTCTATGAAGACGACCTCGAGCCGGGCGCGGCGGGCGCGGTTCGGACTGTGCTGAACGACGTCGGCGTCCCCATCCCGCCTCAATGGCGGCCGCGCGAGGTGCTCGGGCGCCAGGCGGACGCGCTCTCGGATGAGTGGGTCGCGGCGTACCATCGGGATGCCGCCGGGCGGATCGGGTCCGCCTCGCTCTCCACCCGGTGAGCCCCCGGGCGCACCAATGCCACCGAACATCCTCTACCTGAACTCCCACGACACGGGCCGCTACGTCCAGCCGTACGGCCACGCGATCCCGACCCCCAACATCCAGTGGCTCGCCGACCAGGGAGTGATGTTCCGGAACGCGTTCTGCGCCGCGCCCTCCTGCTCGGGCAGCCGGGCCGCGCTGCTCACCGGCGAGTACTGCCACACCAACGGGATGATGGGGCTGGCCCACCGGGGCTTCACGCTCAACGACTACGGCCACCACATGGTGCGCACGCTGCGCGACGCCGGCTACCACACCGGGCTGATCGGGGAGCAGCACGTTTCCGCCGATCCGCGGGTGCTCGGGTACGACATCGTCCACGAGGTCCCCGACACCAATGCCACGTCGGTGGCGCCCGCCGCGATAGCCGCCCTGTCGAATGGGGTCCAGGAGCCGTTCTTCCTTTCGGTCGGCTTCTTCGAGACCCATCGCAGCTTCTTCGCGCCGAGCTCAGTGCGCGATCGTGTCTACTCGCTCCCGCCGCCGTTCCTCCCGGACACGCCCGAGATCAGGCTCGATGTGGCGGCCTACAAAGCCAGCGCGCGAACGTTGGACCACGGGATCGGGGCGGTCCTCAACAAGCTGAACGAGACGGGGCTGGACCGGAACACGTTCGTGATCTGCACCACCGATCACGGACTCGCGTTCCCGACGGCCAAGGCGAGCCTCCTCGATCGCGGCATCGGCGTGATGCTGATCCTGCGCGGCGCCGGCTTCGATGGCGGCTACGCGCGCGACGAGCTCGTCTCCCACATCGACATCTTCCCGACGATCTGCGAGGTCGCGGGAATCGACCCGCCACCGTGGTTGGCGGGCCGCTCGCTGGTTTCGCTCGTCAGGGACGAGGAGCCGCCGGGCGCCCGCTCCGAGATCTTCTCTGAGCTGACCTACCACGCCGCGTACGAGCCGCAGCGGGCGATCCGCACCGAGCGCTTCAAGTACATCCGGCGCTTCGACGACTACCCCTACCCGGTCCTCCCGAACTGCGACGACAGTCCCAGCAAGGACGCGTACCTGGCGCGTGGCTGGGCCGAGCGGATCGTCAGCCGCGAGGCCCTCCACGACCTGTTCTTCAACCCCGGCGAGGGACGGAACGTGATCAACGAGCCCGGCTACGAGGAGATCGCCACTGATCTCCGCGGCCGTCTCGAGAGGGGGATGGTCGAGACCGAGGATCCCCTGCTCGACGGGCCCGTCCCGGCGCCGCCCGAGGCGCTCATCAACGCCCAGGACCAGATCTCAGCCGACGATCCGACGTTCGTCGCCGGCGAGGCGGTGGGGGCGGCGACCGGGCGTTAGCCCAGGACGAGCTCCGCGGCGGTACGCAGGGTCTGCGGATCGCCGCCGACGAGCAGCGTGGTGACGATCGATTCCCGCCACGGCTCGAGGTCGTGGCGGATCTTCTCCTTCGGTCCGATCAGCGTCAGCTGCTCGATAAGCCTCGTCGGGACCGCGGCCGCCGCCTCCTGCCTGTGGCCGCCCAGATACAGATCCTGGATCTTGGCTACGTCCTGCTCGTAGCCCATCCTGATCGCGACGTTGGCGTGGAAGTTCGTGCTCTTCGCGCCCATGCCCCC
Source organism: uncultured Solirubrobacterales bacterium (assembly GCA_963810015.1). Lineage (GTDB taxonomy): Bacteria > Actinomycetota > Thermoleophilia > Solirubrobacterales > Solirubrobacteraceae > Palsa-465. Next base: position 11,621 of record CAWEMC010000007.1, on the reverse strand, counting down.
GAAGTAGAGGGCGTACATCGGTCGCATGGCGTCGGCGGCCGCTTCGATGTCGTCGGTCACGATCAGCGGCACCGTCGCGGCAACCTCGAACTGATCGGCGGTACGGCGAGCGCCGGGGACCGAGAACCCCTCGTGGAGGGCCTCGCGGTAGAAGTCGTCGTGGTGGGGCGAGTAGAACAGGGCGAGCCAGCCGTCGCAGAGCTCGCCGGCGAGCGCGATGTTCTTCGGACCTTCGGCCGCGAGGTAGATCGGGATGTCCTCGCGGAGCGGGTGGATGCTCGACTTCAGCGGCTTGCCGAGACCCGTTCCGTCGGGAAGCGGGAGCGGGTAGTGCGAGCCGTCGCTCGTGACCGGCCCCTGTCGCGCCCAGATGTCGCGGAGGATCCCGATGTATTCGCGCATCCGGGCCAGCGGCTTGGCGAATGGCTGTCCGTACCAGCCCTCGACGACCTGCGGTCCGGAGACGCCGAGCCCGAGGATGAGCCGCCCCGCGGACAGGTGATCGAGCGTCATCGCGGCCATCGCGGTGGCGGCCGGTGTCCGCGCGGAGATCTGGACGATTGCGGTCCCGAGCTTCAGCGTGCGCGTCGACGCGCCCCACCAGGCGAGCGGCATCAGCGCATCCGACCCGTATGCCTCGGCCGTCCACATCGAGTCAAACCCGAGGCGCTCGGCCTCCGCCACCGACTCGGCCGCGCTCAGGGGCGGACCACCCGCCCAGTAGCCGAGGGCCAACCCGAGCTTCAGATCACTCGCCATACCGCGAAACCTACTCGCCCCGGCGCTTCACGCGCTCGATCGCCCGCCGCCAGAGGCTCGGAGGTCGAGGCTGCGTCCGCAGCCACTCATCGCGAGTCGGAAGCTTTCCCGCTTTCCGGGCGGCCACGGCGCAGTCGGTGTGGGCGTGGCGGCGCCGGCTCGAATCTCCCTCGGGCACGAGCAGCACGTGCTCGCTGAGCGCCGGCAGGTAGTTGCCGCAGATCGGGCAGCGGTACGTGGAGGGCTTTCGGTTCTGTGCCCTGCGTACGTACCACCACTGAGCCCGCTCGAGCTGCGCCATTGGTCCACCAGGATGGCATCGGGCTGATTTGGGACGTACTCTTCGCGCCCGTGGAGCATCGGGAGGAGCCGATCGTCGTCGAGACGAACCGTTACAGGATCACCGGGATCCTGAGGCTTCCGCGCGACGGCTATCGCAGCCGTCTGACCGACTACCTCAACGCATCCGAGCGCACGTTCCTGCCGCTCACCAACGTCGAGATCGTCTCACTGGACGGGAGTGGCGGGGTCGAACGGCGGGCGTTCATCGCGCTGTCGATCAGCCAGATCGTGCTGGCGACGCTGGCGGATGCGGCTGTCGGCGAGGAATAGGCGTTTCTGGCCGTTTTGGTGGCTGTCGACTCTCGGCGCGCCCTGATTGGCGGGCGGCCCGGTAAACGGCGCTGGGGAACGGGACGGGAGCGGGCGCTGGTGCAGGCCTCCAGAACCTGCACAGCACGACAATTCCGGCTCGAGGGGCGAGGCCTGTCGAGCTATGCATGAAGAGCATGCGTAATACGACAGGGCTCGGGTCTGGCGCCGGTGTTGACGCGCTATGCAGGTTCCCCGTGACCCTCTCGACGCTTTTGGCACAAACTCGCCATATCCACGTGCGTGAGCCCGCAAAAACTCGCCGCGCGCCTAGCGACTTGGGGGCGCGCACGTGGCGCGGGCGCCACGCCGACGCCGCCGCCCGTTCTTAGGGCGGCCGAAACCGCGGGACGGTCCGGGGGTATCCTTGCCGTATGGCCTCGCCTCGCGCCGATGAGCTGCAGGGATTGAGCCGTAGTGAGGTGCTTCGCGCCTCGCCGCGGATGTTCGAGTCGGATCTGCTCGACAAGCTCTCCCGCGTACACCCGGCGGTTCCGCCGATCCTGTTTGGCCCGGTGATCGTGTTCCTGGTCGTTTACGGAATCGTTCGGGGCAGCGGCTGGGCGACGCCGTTGTGGATCGCAGGCGGCTACCTGTTCTGGACGCTGACCGAGTACTGGCTGCACCGGATCGTGTTCCACTTCGAGCCCGAAAAGGGCATCGGCGCCCGGTTGCACTGGATCATCCACGGGGTCCATCACGACCACCCGAACGATCCGATGCGACTAGTGATGCCGCCGTCGGTCAGCGTGCCCCTGTCGGCGCTGTTCGTCTGGGGGTTCTACGCCGTGTTCGGCAGCCCCGGATTCCTACCGTTCGCCGCCGGCTTCCTCAGCGGCTATCTGTTCTACGACATGCTGCATTACCACGTGCACCACCATCGGCCGACGACCAGCCTGGGTAAGCGACTGCGTGAACTGCACATGCGCCACCACTTCCAGAATCACGAGCGCGGTTACGGCGTCAGCGCCCCGTTCTGGGATCACGTCTTCGGCACCGCGCCGCAGAATCGCCCCAACCCTTAGGGCTCGGCATGAGCGCCGAAAATGTCGAGCGCGCCCGCCACGGCTTTGAGGCGGTCGTCAGCGGCGATCTCGAAGCCGTCCGCGAGTTCCTCGATCCGGCCGTCCAGTGGCACGGGGGCGATCCCACGTTCGAAGGCGCGTGCCACACCAGCGACGAGGTAATCGAGTTCATCCGCCGGGCGCGCGGGCACGGTGCTGTCGGCGAGCTGGTCGACGTGATCGACTGCGGAGAACGCGTCGTGGTGGTGATACGGCCGCCGGGGGCACCCGAGGCGGACCTGCGCGCGAACCTCACCACGTTTCGAGACGGCAAGGCGATTGAGATGGTGGCCTACGACAGCCCAGAGGCCGCACTCGCCGCGGCGGGGTCAAGCGGAGAGGGCGGGATTCGAACCCGCGATGGAGCGTGAACCCCATACTCGCTTAGCAGGCGAGTGCCTTCAGCCACTCGGCCACCTCTCCGTAAGCTCGGAGGCAGTGTAGAGGAGCTTCCTCGCCTGCCGGGACGCGATGGGCGCAGCTACGATCGTGGCCACGCAGGCCACGGAGGGGTGGCAGAGCGGTTGATTGCGCTGGTCTTGAAAACCAGTGTCCGTGCAAGCGGACCGCGGGTTCGAATCCCGCCCCCTCCGCTCCGGCGCCGACTCGTAGGACTCGGGAACGCGGGCTCTCTCGCAGCACCCCCTCGAACCTGGCCGCGAGATTGGATAGGGTTTGCAATCAGTGGTTGAAGGGGCAATAGCCGTTCCGGGGGTGGAGCGTGCGGGCGCAGCGGCTGCACCGCCGCTGGAACGTCCCGATTTCGAGATCGTTCCTCGGGTCGGTCTGATTCTGAGCGGAATCGCCGCCGTGCTGCTGATCGTGGCGATCGCGGCCAACAAGCTCTGGCCGCTCGAGTTCCTGCACGTCGCCGGCGGCGCCGCGTGGACGATCATCGACCTGTTCCTGGGGCTCGTGCTCGGGCCGATCATCGGCAAGATGTCGATCCCGGCCCGGATCGAGTTCACGACCAGGCTGATGCCGAAGATGGTCGTGATCATGCCGACGGTCGTAACGCTGACGCTGGCGGCCGGGTGGCAGCTCGCGACCGCGCTGGGCACCAACCTCACATTCCACCCCGACCACGGCTGGGTCGTCGCGAGCATGATCGTCGTGGGGGTGATGGCCGTGATCGCGCTCGGTCTGCTCGAGCCGGCGAACATCGCCGTGCTCATCGAGCTCAAGAAGCCCCGACCCAATCCCTTGGTGATCGAGAAGCTGATGAAGCGCTTCGTCTACTGCGCCGGCGTTCTCGGTCTGATGCAGGTCGCGACCTTGGTGATCATGACCAAGCTGGGGAGCGCATGACCGAGCGCAAGCTGCCGCCCGTCACCCGGGTCGGCATGACGTCGCTGGCGCTGATCGTCGCGGGCGGGATCTACCTGTCGGCACACCTGCCTCAGCACGTACCGCTCGCGCCGGCGGTGATCCTGCTCGTCCTCTCGGCGCTGCTCGTGGTTTGGAACGTGTTCTCGCTGACGCGCGTCCCCGACTTCCCCTGGAATCGGTTCTTCGAAGTGGCGAAATGGTCGCTTCTGGCCTACTCGGCGATCACAGCGCTGATCCTCTACGCGTTCCTCGAGGACCACGTCAGCGGCGGTCCGCTCGTCGTCCTGGTCGGGTCGCTCGTCATCTTCGCGGTCAATGTTCCGATCCTGATCGGGTTCACGGTCGCGCGCTACTACGAGCCGGAGGACGAGTCCGCGGACATCGTGCGGGGCTGACCCGCCGTGTGGCCGCCGGAGGCGATCGACTTCCTCCGCGAACTCGAGGACAACAACGACCGCGAGTGGTTCCGCGCCAACCGCGCGCGCTACGAGTCCGACCTGATGGCTCCGGCCCGCGCTCTCGCCGAGAAGCTCAGCAAGCTCGGCGAGCCGCACTTCTTCCGGCCCTACCGAGATACCCGGTTTCGCCCCGGCCCTCCGATCAAGGAGCAACTCGGCGTGGGGATCGGCCACGCCGGCGCCGGCGGGTACTACTTCGAGCTCTCGCTCGACGGGCTGTTCGTCGGCGCCGGAATGCATCACCCCGCCACGGATCAGCTCGAACGGTTCCGAGCCGCGATTGACGACGACCGTCGCGCCCGGAGATTCGAGAACGTGCTGGGGAAGGCTCAGACAGCCGGGCTCCAGCTCGGCGAGCCCGAGCTCAAGCGCGCGCCGAAGGGCTATTCGCCCGACCACCCCCGCATCGAGCGCCTGCGACTCAAGAACGTCACCGTCCACCGTCGCCACGACCTTGAGCCGTGGCTGCACACCCCGGAATGCGACGAACGGATCGCCGCTGAGCTGAGCTCAGCACGCCCGCTCGTCACCTGGCTTGCGGAAACTGTCGGCCCTTCGCTCCACCCGCGTTCACGCTGACGCACCTCTAGAATCGACCCGCACGCGCCCGTAGCTCAGCTGGATAGAGCGTCGGTCTACGGAAGCTCACACCTTTCCGCTGTCGACCCGGAATCGCCCCATAAACACTGAGGTTTAGGGCTTGTGGGAAACGAGCGAACTCGCCTCCAGCCCCCGGATGGCACATAAGGGCACAAATTAGATAGGCTCCTCGCCATGGCGAGACCCCTCACCGGGCGCCTCGAGGCCCAACCGCTCAGGGACGGGGAGACGGTCGCGTGGGTGGTTCGCTTCCGCGCCTACGGGCAGGCGCGCAAGCTGACGATCGGCCACAACCCGCCGTGGCCGGAGACCCGGGCTCGGGAGGAGCTCGACAACATCGTCTACCAGGTCAAGCGCGGTGTCTGGGTGCCGCCGGAGAGCAGGCCGACGCCGCCCGCGCCCGGCGTCTCTGCGCCGAGGCTGAACATCGCTCAGCTCTCGCACGCCTACCTCGAGCACCGCGAGACGCTCGGCAAGGGTAATAGGGCAGGCCAGCAGCAGGAGCTGCTCGAGCAGCACGTGATCCCCGACTGGGGCGACCGCTCGCCCGAGCACGCCACGCCGGAGAACGTGCGCCGCTGGGTCGCGGCGAAGGTTCGCCACTCACAGGATCTGCAGGAGCTGTGGGACCGGGGCAAGCGGGTCGACGGTCGGGGGCGACGCCTGCCCCGCCCCTACGGCCCGCGCCGGCTGAACCGCGCCATCAACGCCCTGTATGCGGTGCTCGACTACGGCCACGTCTTCCACGACGCTCCGAAGATGACCGACAAGCTGCGCCAGTCTGGGCTGCTGCTGGAGGTGCCCGGTCCCGTCAAGGCGCATTTCACGATCGACCAGGTGGCCGTGATCATCGAGGCCGCAGGGGTACTCGACGCCCGCGCCTACCCCGGACACAAGCACGTTGGACGCCAAGCGCTCGTGGCCACGCTGCTTCTTTCGGGACTCCGGATCGACGAGGCGTGCTCGCTGCTCGTTGGCGGCGTGCGCCGCAGCGAGCACATCCTCAACATCTCTGACGCGAAGACCCCGACCGGCGTGCGCGAGGTCAATGTCGTATACGGCCTTCGACCGGTCCTGTATGCCCACCTCGACAACTTCCGCTCCGAGGCGCCCGGGGACGCACCGGTGTTCGCCACCCGCAACAACACCCCACAGAGCCCGAACAACATGCGGGAGGACGTCTGGTACGGGACGATCGAGCTCGCCCGGGAGCTCGCAACCAAGGCCAAACTGACCGACAACTGGCCGGCCAAGCTGAACCCCCACGTAACGCGCAGGACGTTCATCACGCATCTGTTCGAGATCGGCGAAGGCCCGCCGTACGTGCAAAAGCAGGTCGGGCACGCCGACTCGGCGCTCACGCTCGAGGTCTACGCCGATGTCAGCTCGCGCCGAGGTCCGGTACCCAAGCTCAGCCACGAGCTCTACGGGACCGACCGCACACGCAGGGTCGAGCCGTAGCCTGCTACCAGTCGATGACGGCCTGGCCCCTGGCAGGCAGGGATGGTGCGCTCCCGCGGCGGCGACGCGAACCTTTCGGCCTGCCCATCGGCTTCTCGTCGGAGGATGCGCCTGCGCCCGCCTTGCGCGCGGCGAGGTAGGCGTCGATAGCCTCACGCGGGAAGCGCAGGTGCGCTTTCGGGCCGTCGCCGAGCTTGACCGCACCTAGCGCGACCCGATTGGCCCGCACCCACTCCGCGTCGACTCCCAGAAGACGCGCCGCCTCCTCTGTCTTCAGCAGACCGCGGGTCAATGGCCGCTCCTCGTCGCGGAGGGCATCAACCACCCGGCGGGCGATCAGGTCGGCATCAACGTTGTCGGGCGCGGGCTCCACGACAGGACATCAGGGGGTCTTCGCCCCGCGTGCGGCTGAATGTCACGTACATCAAGTACAGCGCGGACCGCGACGAATCCCCCGCCGCCGAGGCGACGCGCCTCCCCGCGCAGAAGAGGACGGAGCGCACCCGCGAGACGACCGAGGTGTTGGCGTCCCTGGGTCTGCGCCGACAAGCCGAACACCATCCGCGATGGCGTCGACTTCACGGTCCCCTCGGCGGCCAGCGAGCGTTATTGGTCGGCCACGGCGCGCGCCGCGGGCCAGCTTCCGAACGTCTCGGTAACCACGCTCGCAGACGGCCAGTCACCGTCGGTTAGTCGCTCAAGCGCCTCACCGCCGCGCCGCTCGGCGTGCGTACGCGACCAGTCATACGAGGAGGGCAAGCGGCCATAGCAGGCCCGCCAAGCGCGCATCGCGTCGAGCACACGCTCGCGCGTCCAGCGCCGCGCGATGGCGCCTGGGTGACAGGCCCTGCAGTACGCGTAGGCATCGCCCTTGCCGTTCCGAGGCTGTGTGTACGCGCCGCAGCCGCGGCAGACTCCCTGGTAGCGCGCCTTGACCGCCCGCGCCTTCTTCCCAGTCGGGTCGGCTGAGGTAGGGCCTCGGCGAGGTGCCTTGCGGTCCTTTTCCGAGACCCCCCTCCCGAACCCGGCGTGACCATTTCTGATCACCGGGCTCTCCAGCGACTATTCCGTGTTTGACGCGGTAGGCCTCCCGTAGATGCTGGCGTGGCAGGCTTCGCAGACCACGAGGGTCTTGCGTCGCCGCCGCGTCATGATTTGCACCCATTCGGGCTGGTCTGGCTGTCCGGGCTGGTCGAGATCTGAGAGTTTGCGGATTTGGTGCACGCGCACCTGGTCCGTTTTCCCGCAGAGCTCGCACCGTCCCGCCAGGAGCCGGTGGACCAGCTCTGTGCGGCGGGGGGTTGCCGGGACTGATTCGCGGTCCCGCAGGATCGCGTTCCTCTGTCGTCGTAGCGGGATACCACCGAAGGTGGCGACCAGTGGCTTCCTGCCCTCACCACGGTCGACGCTGACCTGGATGCATCTGCGCGGCCCGTGCGGCGTCTCGATCGTGGCCCCATACTTGCGGGCCATCTTCGTCACCGACGAGTCGTACTTGGCAGCCAGCGTTTTCAGTAGCGAGGTCACCATGACCCAGTGCAGCCGGTCGAGTCGATGGACGTCGCCGGCGAGCAGGTAGTACTGGACGATGCCCCGGTACTCGGCCCCGTAACGGCTGATGATCGAGTAGTCCTCGTCGTTCAGCAGCTCAGACCGGCGCTCGGGTTTTCCCCGAGACATGTATCGGGTGCATTTGCCCTTGATCACGTCGCCAGGGACACGCAGCCGGATACTGCCGTTGGCCTTGCGTCGGCCGTCGGTGATGATCTGATTGGCGTGCTGGGTGGTGATCTCGTAGCCAAGGAACCGCGCCGCGCTGGTGCGGGCGTGGGTGATCAGCGTCTTGGTCTCAGACAGCTCGAGCTTGAGATCTTCTTGCAGGAACTGAGCGAGGCGACGTTTGATCTCCTCGGCTTCGTCCTTCGGTCCAGCGAACCCGAGCAGGATGTCATCTGCGTACCTGACGTAACGCAACCGCCGGTAGCCAGGATCACATGGATCCCCTGTCGGAAGGCTGCGCTGTTGCTTGCGCAACGCTCGTACCGCGGCATGATTACCGCGTTTGCGGGCACGATGGATCGCGCTTCTGACCCTGCTGTACTCAGGATTGGAACTCCTGAGCACTCCTCGGGTGTATCCCGGGATCAGAACCGTCTCGACGAAGCGGTCCAACCTGTGCAGGTAGATGTTGGACAGGCACGGGGAGAGGACCCCGCCCTGCGGCGCGCCGCTGAGCGTGGCGTTCCACACCCAGTCCTCCAGGTACCCGGCCTGCAGCATCTGGCCGATCAGCCGAAGCAGCCGGTTATCGTGGATGTTCTCCTCGAGCGTCGCCAACATGACCGAGTGGTCGAGCTGGTCGAAGCAGCGGGAGATGTCGCCTTCGATAAACCAGGTCGTCCCGGTCCAGGCGACAGCCACGTCGCGCAAGGCGGTGTGGCAGCCACGACCGGGCCGGTAGCCGTGGGAATGATCGGAGAACTGCGGCTCGTAGTACGCCTCCAAGAGAAGACGCACGACTTCGCCGAGCAGCTTGTCCGACCATGAAGGCAGACCAAGCGGCCTCTGCTTCCCGTCCTTCTTCGGGATGTAGAGACGCCTGACGGGCTTGAACCGGTAGCGCTCGTGACGCAACGCGTCGATGATGCGCTCGATCTTGCCCAGCGTCATGCCGTCCGCGGTTTCTGCGTCGGGTCCCGGGGTCATCGCTCCCTTGTTGGAGTAGATGCGCCCATAGGCCAGCAAATACAGCTGCGGGTTGAACAACTGTCGATACAGCTCATCCAACGGCAGGCCGCGCCCGCCGCGTTCACGGAGGACACTCAATACCGTTTCGGCGTTCTGCATTACGCATACCTCCCGGTTCTCGGATGTCCCGTCACCTGTGCCCCTTCGCCCTGCGGACGGCTCTCCCGTCCTCCCTGGTGCGGCGTGAATCGCACGACTACTATGGGCACTCCGTCACCATGGGGCTCGCGCCCCGCAGGTGATCCCGCGTTCGTCCCTGTCATACGTCCGAGCACGACGTAGGCGTCCCACTCATCCCCTTGATTGCCCTCACTGGGCAACGCTCCACGCTCCGGAGGTTGCGGCCACCCTTCTACGATGCCGCCGCAGAGCATGGCGCCGGTCTCGGGTGTCTTTCCGGCGGACTGGCCTTTACGTCTTCTGGGGATTGGGATATCAGGCAATCCAGCTTTCGCCATATCGCGCGGGTCTCGCGACGCGCCGCCCCCGACACCTGGGCTCGACCGCCGCTTTTCTGGCATGCGCTTGTCCCGTTCACCTTTCGGATCGCGGTAAGCCATCAGACCCAAGGACCCTCCTCCGAGTCCCTCCCGGCTGCGCCGGGGATACAACAGGGCGCCTCGCGGCGCATTAGAAGTACGCCTTCACCGTCGCCGGCGAGCGACCCAGACGAGCGGCGATCTGGCTGATCGAGAGGCCCTCAAACTCGCGGTAATGGCGCGCCAGAGCGACCGCCCGGCGACGCTCGAGGACCCGACCCGCTCCCGCGGTTGACGCCTCGGTCCTCACGCCGGGTCACGGTATCTCCCTCAATTGGCGTTTCCGTCGAGGTCGGCGCAAGTGCGGACGCACCGGCTGGACCTCCTGTCCGCGCCCAGCAGGCTCTACCGGCGCAGGGGCAGATGCTCGCCGCCGAAGGAAAGCAGGGACCCGCGCCGTGCTGCTGGATCCGGGGCTGCAAGGAGAACCCTGCTACGCGGGATTCGGAGCGGCCGAGAGTCTGCGTTTTCGTGAATGGGGCAGTGCGGGGTATAAGCCGTCTCCAGGCTCTCGAACGAGCGCCGCAGGGCGATTGCAGAAGCGAGCGCCAGAGCAAGGTGATCCAGGACCGGGCTCGGGTCTGCCTATGTGTAAGTCCCATCAAGGTTGGTTCCGCTCGTTGAGGCGAGCGATGGGCGGTTGGTGGCCGAGGGCTGAGTGTTTGCGGTGATGGTTGTAGTGCCAGAGCCATCCGTCAAGCGCGGCGGTCCGCTCGGTGCTTGAGCGGTAGATCGCGCCGTAGGCCCAGCCGGCCAGGAGGGTGCGGATGAACCGTTCGGCTTTGCCGTTGGTTTGGGGTCGGTAGGCGCGGGTGCGCAGATGACGGATCCCGAGGGTGCGGCAGGCGGCGGCGTGGATCGTTGAGCGGTAGGCGCCGCCGTTATCGGTGAGGACTCGCTGCACGGTGATCGCGTGGCGGGCGTAGAACGCGACAGCGCGTCTGAGGAAGCCGATCACGGTGCGGCGGCTCTGATCGGCCAGGACCTCGGCGTAGGCCAGGCGAGTGCAGTCATCGATCGCGATGTGCACGCACTCCCAGCCTGCGGTCTGGCGCTTGACGCCGAGGGGGTCCTTGCGAGTTGGCCGCTTGCTGCGGGCGGCCGGTCCAGTGAACCGCGAGCCGGCGCCGCGCTGGATCCGGCCGAGCCGTTTGATGTCGATGTGGATCAGCTCACCCGGCCGCTCGTGCTCGTAGCGCACCGCCGGCTCCAGGCCGAGACGTCCGAGCTGGCCCATCCCGATCCGGGTCAGGATCCCCGACACGGTCGAGAGCGGCATGTCGAGGACCTCGGCGATCTCGGGGCCGGTGAACCGCACCCGCCTGAGCGCCGCGATCGCCTCGACCCGCCGCTCACTGGTCCGGTGCGGGATCCGATGCGGCGCCGAGGAACGATCCCGCAACCCGGACTCCCCCTCAGCGCGGTAGCGGCCGACCCATTTGCGGGCGCAGCGGACGCTGACGCCGGCGGCCTCGGCCGCCGCCGCCAACGTCCGCTCCCGCTCAACCACAGCCAGACAGAGCTCCCGACGGCCTTTCAGACTGAGCGCCGCGTTAGCGTGCAGATTCATCCGGTGTCCTCCTTGGTGAGACTGAGGTGCTTGGCAGCTCTCAGCCTCCAAGGAGGCCCGGATGGACCAACCTACTCAGGAACTACACCTATGCAACCCGCCCGCGCCAGGCGATCGAGTCAGCGCTCGTGCTCCTCGTCCTTTGCGATCACGCCACCACCGCCATCCGAGGCGCCCGCTTCGTGGCGGAGCACTAGCGCTGATGTTTGCTGTTCGGTATTGATGGAGCAAACGGCGACGACGCTGTGCCTATTAGGTTCGCAACGATCACCGCGCCGGACTCCATGTGGGCGACTGTCGGTTCGACAGGCTGAGGGGAACTCGGGGCGCAGGCGAGCCGGTCCGCTGCCCCGAAACACCTGACACTACGGCCCGTCGCATTTTCCAAGGCGTCATCGACGGCGGCAACGACGCCTATGCCAACGCCAAGGGACAGCTTCGC
>CAWEMC010000006.1:0-46607 GCA_963810015.1 uncultured Solirubrobacterales bacterium | reverse complement strand
ATCGCTCACGGCTAGTAGACGTACCGCTCGAGGCGCGTCGGGTCGTGAACGGTCAGCTTCCCTCGGCCTTGGCTGATGATCCCGGCACGCTCGAGGACGGCCAGGAAGCGGTCGCCGACTCGCGCGACGATCCCGCCAGCTGGGCCAGGTCAGCCTGGGTCGAGGTGATCAGGACGTCGCCGGCGCCGGCGCCCTCCTCCCGGGCCGCCGCGACGAGCTGAGCGAGCACGGACGCCACGCGGCTCTGGACGGTCTGGAACGACTGGCGGGCGAGGCGCTCGTTCGTCTCCCGCAGGCGTCGCCCGAGCGCGGAGATCAACTTCACCGCGATGTCGGGGTGCTCGCGCAGCAGGCGGCGCATGTCGCCGCCGAGGATCGCGATCGCCTCTGTCTCCTCGATCGCCTCGATGGTGGCCGACCGCCGTTCGTCATCGAACATCGCCAGCTCGCCGAAGATCTCGCCCGGCCCGAAGTTCGCGAGCGTGATCGAACGCCCGTCGGGATGTTCACGGATCGCGCGCGCGCGGCCCGAGCGGACGATGTAACACGTGTCGCTCGCGTCGCCCTCGCGGAACACCACCTCGCCCCCGTTGAACTGCCGCGGGACCGCCACGGCCGCCACCTCCGCGAGTTCCTCCGCCCCCAAGGTCGAGAACGCCGGAACCCGCTGGAGCAGAGCAATCGTGTCCTCGGTCGTCGCCGGCACGAGGAGACGAATACCACAAAGGTGGTGAAGGTCCTAAGCCAAATCGAGGGCCTGTTCGCGTCGCCGGCGCCGGAGCGCCGACCAGATCCACCAGATCAGGGCGACGATCAGGGCGATCGGGAGTAGCGCCGCCAAGGCGATCAGCGCGACGCCGGCGGCGACCGTCAGCACTCGCCCGGCGTCGTGGGCGGCCTTGCCGAGCGTGAACGATCCGGTGCTCTTGTGCGCCACCGGGACCGGCGAAGCCGCGTTGACGGTGACGGAGATCTGGCTGAAGTTGATCCGATGGTTGAGGCCGTTCAGGCTCGATTCGTCGCCGCGGATCGAGGCCTCGGCATCGCGGATCTGGGCGTTCAGGCTGTCGATCTGCGCCTGGGTGGTGGCGTTCGCGAGCTGCTTGAGCAGCGATGTCCGGAGCGCTCGGTCGTCGGCGAGCTGGCGCTGGTCGGAGACGTACTGGCCGTTGACGTCCTGGGTGGCGTCGGTGCGCGAGCTGACCGAGGCGTACTTGAGCTCCGAGAGCGAGGTCATCGTCGCCTGCAGCGCCGAGCTCGGAACGCTCAGCCGGAACTGGGCGTAGCCGCTGGCGCTCGCGGTGACGGTCGAGCTGTTGACGACGCCGTTCTCGTCGCCGATGACCCGGAACACCTCCTGGGCCACGTCATCGATATGGCTCGCCGGTGCGCTCAGCGCCAGCTGCGACGACTGCACGATCTTGCGGCCGTTGGGGAGTGGCGCCGCGATGACCTTGCCGGAGTTTGGAACCGCGGCCGAGCTGGTCGCGGTCGACGCGGCCGCACCGGACGTCGCCTGTTTGTACCCGGCGAGCGGAGTGGCCTGCTTGGCGGGTTTCGCGACCAGGCGGGGCGCGCGGGGGGGCGCCGAAGTGGACGCCGCGCCGGCCGACGAGGACGACGCGGCGGGGGAAGTCGCCGCCTTGAGAGCGACCTGTGATCCACCGGAATTCAGTGCCACGACCACCACGGCCACCGCCGCCAAGGTGGCGGCCAACCCCGCCACGGGCCCGAACCACCGCCGGAAGTCAGCGCGCGCGCCTTTCGGCTTCGCCTCGTCGACCCGGGCGAACCGGCTGTGGACGCGAGCGTCGAGCGAGCTCACGAACTCCGCCTGTGGCTCGGGCCGGGTGGCGACGAGCAGCAGCGCCAGCTCCGCCACGTCGGCGTGCCGGGGAGCGACGGGCTCCCCCGCGAGGGTTGCGTCGATCGCCTCGAGCTCGGCTGCGATCTCGGGATCGATCAGGTCGTCGTCAGCTCGTCGCATCGCAGGCCTTCCTCAGTTTCTGCATCGTGCGGTGCAGCATCGTCCCGGCGTTCGACTCGCTTACGCCCAGCACACGGGCGAGCTCCGAGTTCGAGAGGCCGGCGTGGAACTTCAGCGCGATGATCTCCCGCTCGCGCGCGGACAGGGACTCGAGCGCCTCGCGCACGGCGGTCCGGCGCAGCGTGACGTCGGCGTAGTCCGCGATCGGCTCGGCGGACTGGTCCGCCGGCTCGGTCAGCAGCGTGGCCACGCGGCGGCGCCGGCGCAGCTCGTCGAGCGCGGCGTTGCGCGCGATCCCGAACAACCAGGCGCGTTCCTCCCCGCGCCGGCGGTCAAACGTACGTCGCCGTCTGAAAGCGCGCTCGAACGCGAGTGCCGTGATGTCCTCGGCGGCGGGGCGGTCGCGCAGCAGCGTCATCACGTACGCGTAGACGTCGTCGCGGCTCGTCCGGTACAGCGCCTCAAACCGCTCCCAAGGGCTCGGCTCAAGTTGCGCGGCCGCCGACGGTGACATCTCGATCACGCCCTCACTACGAACGGCGCAATCATTCGTCACGCTCCAATATCTTCTTGTTGGTGCGCCGCCGCTCCGTCATATTCGCGCTCACCGTCGTCTCCCTGCTGGCCCTCGCGGCCGGTTCCGCGGCGCGCACGCCCGCGCCGCGCCCGACCAGGTCGCAAATGCTGGCCGCCGTGCGCTCAGCGGAACGATCCCACTACCTCTGGGCCACGGTCAACATCTGCAACACCCGGCGCCACCCCGACGCGATCGGGATTCGGGCCCAGATGCCGGCACTCGGTTTCGCCGCGACGCTCGAGATGAAGTTCCAGATCGATCAGCGATCTGCACGGAGCGCGTCGTTCCGCCCGGTCTCGGGCGCCAAGCGATCGGTGTCGTTCGGCTCGGTCAAGAAGGGTCTGCAACAGGACGGGGTCACGTTCTCGTTCCCCTCGCACGCCGGCGCTCTGCGGGGCACGGTCAAATTCGAGTGGAGGCTCGGACACTGGCTGCTCGGGCGATCGACCCTCGTCACCACACGCGGCCATCCCAGCGCCAACTTCGGCGATCCGCCCCGGTACAGCGCCGCCCGCTGCGTGATCGGCTGAGGCCGGCTGCTCAGGCGGCGAGTCCGGCGAACAGCCGCGGGTCGTTCGTGATCACGCCCGTCACCCCGAGCGCCTCGAACACGCGGAGCCGCGGCAGCTCGTCGACGGTCCACACGTACAGCTCACCGCCGGCGCCGCGCACGCTGCGCACGAGCCGAGGGGTCACCAGACGCCACTGGACCATCAGCGCGTCGCACTCCCCGGCCCGGATCGCGCGCGCCGCCTGGAGCGGGAGGATCGCCCGCAGGCCGTGCATCGCGGCGAGCGCCGGGACCATCAGCGCCTTGGACTTGAACGGATCGCGGCGCAGCTTGGGGACCGACCAGCCGAGCCTGACGCGCGGCTCGGCAGCCCGGATCGCTGCCAGGCTCGACCGGTACTGGGTCGAGATCAGCACGCGCTCGAGCAGCCCGCGGTCGCGGAGCGCGTCCAGAACCCGAAGCTCGTATCCCGGGAGCTTCAGATCGACGTCGAACTCGATACCGGCGAACGCCTCGCCGGCGAGGTGGTCGAGGCCCTCCTCCAGCGTCGGCGGAACCCGCCGAGCCGCGTCCTCGTAGTCGTGCGCCAGCACGAGCCGCCGTCGCCCCCTCTCGGGCAGCACGTCGAACTCGATCATGTCCACGCCCGCATCGCGCGCCGCGTCGAAGCTCGCGCACGTGTTGCCGGGGGCGATCAGGTCCGCCCCCTTGTGTCCGACTCGCCTCAGCGCTGACATCCCTGGCACCAGTATGTCGTGCGGTTGGCGTCGCCTTGGCCACGACTGGTGATCGCGGTTCCGCAGCGGAGACACGGCTGACCCACGCGCCGGTACACCCGGGGCTTGATCGCCCGCGGCCCGTCGAGAGCCGACTGCGCCATCCGCGGCCTGACCGCCTCGATCACCGCGATCGCCTCCGCGTCGGCCACCGTGGAGACGGGGCGCCACGGATCGATCGCCGCCTCCCAGCATCCCTCAGCCTTCCAGATGTTCCCGATCCCGGCGACGTTGCGCTGGTCGAGCAGGGCGTCGCCGAACGCGCGCGTCGGGTCGTCGGCGCGCATCCGGCGCAAGAACGTCTCGAAATCGAAGCGCTCCGCGAGCACGTCGGGGCCGAGCGCGGCCAGCCGCTGGTCGAACCGGCGCCGGCCCTCGGTGATCAGCTCGAGCAACGGCCCATCGAACTCGACCACCTCATAACCGGCTCGCGAGAGCACGAGCCACGCCCGTCCCGGCGACCGGCCCCACCGGCGGCCACCTCCATAGACCCCCCAGATCCCGCTCATCCCGAGGTGCGAGTGGATCACGAGATCGCCCTCGAACCGCAGGAACAGGTGCTTGCCGTGAGTGTCGACCGCGACGATGCGCAGTCCGTTCAGCCGGGAGGGCCACCGGTCGAGCGCGTGGCGCGGCTGCGGCGTGCGGATCTCGTCGGGAACGTGGCCCTCGAGCACGGGACGCATCCGCTTCGCGGCGTAGGCGATCGTGTCGCCCTCGGGCACGGCGTCACGCGCTCAGCGTCAGCCGCCGCGGCCCCTCCTGGAATCCCAGCGCGACCAGCGCCGGGCCCAGATCCGAGGCCATCGCGTGCTCGCCGTCGACCTTCTCGAGAGCGAGTCGCCTCAGCAGGCCTCGCTGGACCTGGTCCACGAGCGCCTCCAGCGCGGGGTGAAGGCGCGGATCGTCGGCCGCCACGAGCGTCTGGAGCGCGCGGCCTGCCCGCTCCACGTACAGGATCGGCTCGCCGCCGGCGAGCACGACGTAGGCGCCCGGGACCCGCGCCGGCGCGCGCATCCCCTCGCGCTCGGGCCACGACAGCGCCGCCCCGTACGGCTGTGCCGGGTCGACGGCCGACAGCACCGAGACCTCATCGCTCTCACCCAGGGCGCGAAGCCGCTCGACCGCCCCCGGAAGCGCGAACTGGGCGCCGCCGAGGCCCTCGACGAAATACCCCCGGCGGGCGATCCCGAGCGTCTCGAGCTGCGAGAGCTCGGAATAGATCGCCGAGAACCCTCCGGGGATTCCCTCGGCGAGGACCTGTTCGCGGGTGAGGATCCCGTAGCGCTCGAGGAGCAGCTCGCCGACGGCACGCCGGCGGGCCGGCGGGTCCACGGCCTCGCGGAACAGCGGCGCCGTCAGCGACCAGCGGCCCTGGACCTGGGCGGCGGCGCCGGCGCGACGTCGAGCGCCGAAGCGGCCGGCGCGCGTGGCTCGCGTCCGCTCGCGCTGGGCCCGGGCCAGCGTCAGGCGGGGCGCCCTCAGCGGCGCGAAGGCGTCATTCGTCGCCTCGCCCGCCCACGCGAGATCCCACAGAGCTTCCTGCAGCTCCTCGGGCGCGAGGTCGACGTCGACGAGAAGATCGGTGAAAAAGCACGCCCCCGCGGCGAGGCGCGAGCGCACCGCGGCGTGTGCGTCCGAGTCCGGGACCGCTCCCTTGAACGGCGGCGGCCCCAGCAGCGCCAAGTCGTCGCGGAAGTACAGCGCCACCCGTCCCGAGTTCCGCCCGAGCGCGCCGGCTCCGATCCAGACGACCTCGCCGCTCGCGCACAGCTGGTCCATCCACGCGGGCGAGTACGCGCCGACTCGGCGTGGGAGGACGTCTCGCTCCCATACATCGCCCGGGAGCGCCAGCCCCTGCAGCGGTACCAGCGCCTCGCGTAGGCGATCGACGCCGGCGCCGGTCGCCGGATGGCGGTCGACGTTCTGCCAGGCGGGGAGGAACCTGGCCAGCGCGCGCTGATCGGCAGGCTCGATCTCTTCCCGCAGCACGGCCAGCGACGCGCGACGCAGCCGGCGGAGAACCTCGGGATGACACCACTCGCGGGCGGAGCCACCGGGACGCAGCTCACCGCGGACGAGCTCGTCGGCGCGTTCAAGCGATGCCAGCACCGCCGAGCAATCGACCCGATAGCGCTCCCGCAGCTCCTCCGTCGTGAACGGCCCGTGGGTGGCCGCGTACCGCCTGAGGACCCGCGCGAGCGCATCCGGGACGTCTTCGAGGAAGACGGCCGGAAGGCCGCCTGGCGGCGCCACCCCGAGCGCGTCGCGATACAGCCCGGCGTCGGCGGCGTCGATCCAGCGCTCCTCACCGCCGAGCCGCACGCGCACCGCGCGGCGCTCGCGCTCGAGCTCGGCGAGCATCGAGGAGGCATCGACCCCGTCGAGGGCGCGCGCCGCCGACTCGGCCGCGGTCAGATCGCCGAGCGTGCGTAGGACGTCGTGCAGGGCGTCGCGGGTCGCGACCCGGCGCCGGTCCGAGAGGAACTGCAGATCCGCCTCCACCTCGGCGAGGGCGCCGGGGTCGATCAGGTCGCGCAGCTCTTCCTGCCCGAGCAGCTCTCGCAGCAGCTCGCGATCCAGCGATAGCGCCGCCGCCCGGCGCTCGGCGTTGGGCGTGTCGCCCTCGTACATGTACGTCGCGACGTAGTCGAACAGCAGCGAGGACGCGTACGGCGAGGCGGTCGGCGTCTCGACCTCGACGAGCGAGATCTCGCGGCGGTGGAGCTTGCGCAGCAGGTCGGTCAGCCCCGGGAGATCGAGCACGTCCCGGAGGCACTCCCGGTACGTCTCGAGCACGATCGGGAAGTCCCCGTAGTCGCGCGCGACCTCGAGCAGCGACTGCGACTTCAGACGCTGCTGCCACAGCGGCGTGCGTTTGCCGGGGCGGGCCCGGGGGATAAGCAGCGCGCGGGCGGCGTTCTCGCGGAAGCGGGCGCCGAACAGCGCGCTCGAGGCGAGCTCCGCCACGACCCGATCCTCGACCTCGTCGGGCTCGATCATCACCAGATCGGCCCCAGGTGGCTCGTCGGCGTCGGGGAGGTGGACGATGATGCCGTCGTCGGACCAGATCGCGTCGGATTCGAGTCCGAGCTCCTCGCGGATCCGCGCGCTCAGAGCCAGGCCCCAGGCGGCGTGGACCCGGCCCCCGAACGGGCTCAGCACGCACAGCCGCCAGTCGCCGATCTCGTCCCGGAAACGCTCGATCACGATCGCCCGATCGGACGGGACCACGCGCGTCGCCGCCTGCTGCTCGCGCAGGAACTCGATCAGGTTGCGAGCCGCGCGGCGATCGAGATCGTAAGGCTGCTCGAGCGCCTCCGGCGATTGCTCGACCGCCCAGCGCGCGAAGGCTCCGATCGCCTCTCCGAGCTCGCGGGGGCGGCCGATCCCATCGCCCTTCCAGAACGGCACCGCGCCGGGAAGTCCCGGGGCGGGCGTGACGATCACGCGGTCGCGGCCGATCTCCTCGATCCGCCACGTCGTCGCCCCGAGCAGGAACGTCTGACCCGGTCGCGCCTCGTAGACCATCTCCTCGTCGAGCTCGCCGACGCGCCGGCCGTCGGGCAGCGTCACGGCGTACAGGCCCCGGTCGGGGATCGTCCCAGCGTTGGTCACCGCCAGCTGCCGCGCTCCCTTGCGTGCGCGGATCGTTCCCCCTACGCGGTCCCACACGATTCGGGGACGGAGCTCGGCGAAGTCCGTCGACGGGTAGCGGCCGTCGAGCATGTCGAGCACGTTTTCGAGCTGTCCCCGGCTCAGCTCAGCGTATGAATGGGTGCGCGTGACGAGCGCAAACAGCTCGTCGACGGCGACCGGCTCGGGTTCGGAAGCCGCCGCGATCGCCACGATCTGCTGCGCGAGCACGTCGAGCGGATTGCGGGGAACAACGGTCGTCTCGATCGCCCCGTCGCGCATCCGGCGCGCCACGACGGCGCACTCCAGCAGGTCGCCGCGGAACTTCGGGAAGATCCGCCCGCGGCTGACGTCGCCGACCGAGTGCCCGGCCCGGCCGATCCGCTGCAGGCCGCGCGCCACCGACTTGGGCGACTCGACCTGGATGACCAGATCCACGGCCCCCATGTCGATGCCGAGCTCGAGGCTCGAGGTCGCGACCAGGCACGGCAGCTCGCCGGCCTTGAGCATCTCCTCGACCACGGTCCGCTCCTCGCGGGCGAGCGAACCGTGGTGGGCGCGCGCGATCTCGCGCTCGGCGAGATCATTGAGCCGCAGCGCGAGCCGCTCGGCCGCGCGGCGGTTGTTGACGAAGATGATCGTCGAGCTGTGCGCCTGGACGAGCTCGAGCAGCTCCGGATAGATCGCCGGCCAGATCGAACGCCGCGTCGCCTCCGCGCCTCCGACGAGCGGATCCAGCTCCGGCGTAGGGCCCGCGTCCAGCTCGACCATCGACTCGACCGGCACGTGGATCTTGAGATCGAGCTCCTTGCGCACTCCGGTGTCGACGACCCGGCACGTACGCGTCGGACCGACCATGAACCGGCCCACCTCCTCGAGCGGGTTCTGCGTCGCCGAGAGGCCGATCCGCTGTACGTCGCCTCCGGCCGCCTGCGACAACCGCTCCAGCGTGAGCGCGAGGTGCGCCCCGCGCTTGGTCGACGCCACCGCGTGGATCTCATCGACGATGCACCACTCGGTGCCGGCGAACAGCTCCTGCGAGCGTCCGGTGAGCATCAGGTACAGCGACTCCGGGGTCGTGATCAGGATGTCCGGCGGGTGGCGGAGCATCGCCTGGCGCTCGCGCTGCGGCGTGTCGCCGGTGCGAACGGCGACGGTCAACTCGGCGCCGATCCCCCGGAGCGGCGCGCGCAGATTTCGGTCGATGTCGTAGGAGAGGGCCTTCAGCGGGGAGACGTAGACGAGCCGGATGCCGGGCTCAGCCGCGTCCTCGGAGCTCGAGAGCCGGTCGATCCCCCACAGGAACGCGGCCAGCGTCTTGCCCGAGCCGGTCGGCGCGGAGATCAGCACGTGCTCGCCCGAGGCGATCGCCGGCCACGCCTGGGCCTGCGCCGGGGTCGGCTCGTCGAACGCGGACAGGAACCAGTCGCGAGTGCGGGGGCTGAAAGCGGAAAGCGGCACCAAAGAGCCAGCGTAGCGAGACGCCCAACTGATGCCTTTTCGTCCCGGAAACCGGGAGAAAATGGCTTCAGTTCGCGCGGGCCCCTAGCCGGGCGGTACCTCGGCAGTCATGAACGCCAGCGGCGTCCCCGCCGACCGCGCCGTGGCGATCAGACGCCCAGGCTGGACGGCCGGCTTCGGCGGACTGACGAGATCGGCCGGGAGGGCATCGAGGTCGGAGACCATCACGGTCAGACCCCACCAGGCGGTGGTCGGGGCTTGCGAGGCCTCGACGAGTTCGAGGATCGGGCCGCCGAGCCGGCGGAACCCCTGGCGGAACCCGCCGGCGTCGCGGACGCGCCGCAGCGCCAGCCCGGCGGACTCGAGCGCGAGAGCCGTGGCGTCGAAGTCCGGCGTGACGGCCACGACGTGGTCGATGCCGATCGCACCGTTGGGATGGGCGCTGGCAACGGGGACGCCCGCCGGCGGCGGTTGCAGAACGAGCCCGTCTGGGAGATTGACGACACCGTCGATCGCCACCGCCATCCGCGGTGCGTCGAGGACCACGCGGACGCCGGGCAGCACCACGGCGCCGGCGACGAGCTCGAACCCGAGTGCGGACCAGCGCTCCACAGGATCGGGAACCGCCACCGCGCGCAGCGTCGGCGTCATCGCCCGGTCAGCTCCCGTGCCCGCCCGAATACGTCATCCATCATCGCCTCGGTCAGCTTCCCGGTGAACGTGTTCTGCTGGCTCGGGTGGTAGCAGCCGAGTACCACGAAATCGCCTAGAACCACTTCCGCGCCATGACCGAACCGGGGCCGCGGCCGGGGCACCTCAGCGCCGCCCGCGGCGAGCACCCGGAGCGCGACGTCCCAGGCAAACCCTCCGAGGCACACGATCACGCGTACCCCCGTGAGCAGCGACAGCTCGGACGAGAGCCACGGCTGGCAGTTGTCGCGCTCTTCGGGCAACGGCCGGTTCGCGGGCGGGGCGCAGCGCACCGCCGCGGTCACGAAGCAGTCCGAGAGCTTCAGCCCGTCGTCGCACGCGACCGACGTCGGCTGGTTCGCGTAGCCGGCCCGCCACAGGGCCGCGAACAGCCAGTCCCCGGAGCGGTCGCCGGTGAAGATCCGCCCGGTGCGGTTGCCGCCGTGGGCCGCCGGCGCGAGCCCGAGGACGAGCACCCTCGCCGCCGGATCGCCGAATCCCGGAAGCGGGCGGCCCCAGTACTCCTCGTTCGCGAAGGCGGCCCGTTTGACGCGGGCGACCTCCTCGCGCCAGGCCACGAGCCGCGGGCACCGGCGGCAGGTGGTGATCGCCTGCTCGACCTCGGCCAGCGACCGGCGCGAGCTCACGCGTCACCGGTGACGAGCAGGCCCTCGATCAGCCGGTCGATCACGGGCGCGAGCTCGAGCACGTCAGCCGGCTCGCCGAGGCGCACCTGGCGCGAGATCAGCTCGGTGATCGCCCCGACCACGGCGATCGTGTCGTACCGAGAGGAGAACCTTGAGATCAGACCGCGCCGCGCCGCGGCGGCGTTCTCGGCGTCGACGATCCCAGCGAACGCCGCGATGATCTGGTCACGCCGCTGGGTCGCTCGGGGACCGGCGCCGATGATCTCTACGAGCAGCGTCTGCGCGTAGTCGGGATGCTCGGCGATCGCCGTCAGAAGCGTGCGCGTTCCCGCGCGCATTCGCTCCCGCGCGTCGTCGCGCGGAGCTCCTCTCGCCGCGCTCGCCATCGACTGGCCGACGGTCTCGGCGGCGGTGTCGAACAGCGCGAGGATGCAGTCCTCCTTGTTCGCGAAGTGCTCGTAGAACGTCGCCTTCGACATCCCGGCGTGCCGGCTGATCGACTCCGAGCTCGCGCCGGCGTACCCGCGCTCCGCGAACTCCGCGGCGGCCGCCCGGAGCAGCCGCTGACGCTGGCGAGGGAGCCTCACCTCCGGCGGCGGTGCGTGTCGGCCCCGCGCTGCGGGCTGGTCGGTGCTCACCCCTTCAACGCGCGGCCGTAGTGGCGCTCGTAGTACTCCCTGTAGGCGCCGGAGCGGATCGGCTCCCACCACCAACCGTTCTCCCGGTACCACCGGACGGTGCGCTCGATCCCTTCGTCGAAACGGACCTGCGCCTCCCAACCGAGGCGTTCGAGCTTCTCGGAGGACAGCGAATAGCGGCGGTCGTGACCGGGCCGGTCGGTGACGTACTCGATCAGCGACTCGTCCGACCCCGTCAACTCGAGGATCCGACGGACGACGGACAGGTTCTCGCACTCGTCGGGGCCGCCGCAGTTGTACGCCTCGCCCGCCTTGCCGTGCGCGAGCACGTGACCGATCCCGCGGCTGAAATCCTCCACGTAGAGCCAGTTGCGGACGTTGCGACCGTCGCCGTATACGGGCAGGTGGTCACCGGCCATGGCGTTGAGGATCATCAGCGGGATCAGCTTCTCCGGATATTGGCGGGGCCCGTAGTTGTTCGAGCCGCGGCAGATCAGCGTCTCCATCCCGTACGTGTGGAAGTAGCTGGAGACGAGGAGGTCGGCGCCGGTCTTGGTCGCGCTGTAGGGCGATGACGGCGCGAGCGGCGACTCCTCGGTGAACGACCCCCGCTCGATCGAGCCGTAGACCTCGTCGGTCGATACCTGGACGTAGCGCAGGCCCCGCTCGCGTGCCTCCTCGAGCAGCACGTGCGTCCCCTGCATGTTGGTGACGATGAACGCCTCGGGTCCCGAGATCGAGCGATCGACGTGGGTCTCGGCGGCGAAGTTCACGATCGCGTCGGCGCCGGCGACCGCGTCGGTGACCGCGAGCGGATCCTCGATCGCGCCGTGGACGAACTCGATCTGGTCCATGACGTCGTTCAGGTTCTCCCGGCGCCCCGCGTAGGTCAGCTTGTCGAGCACCGTGACCTCGTCCCCGTGCTCGCGCACGCGCTGGGCGACGAACGTCGAGCCGATGAACCCGGCGCCCCCGCACACGAGCAGCCTCATCCGACGGCCACCCCGGCTGCGGCGATGAACCCGGCGAGGCCGTCGCGCCAGTCGGGCAGGCCGGGCGCGCCGGCGCGTTCGGTGCGCAGCACGCTGTACGCGGGCCGTGGGGCCGGCCGTCCGAGGTCCTCCGTGCGCCCCGGCCGCACCTCGCACGCGACGCCCGCGGCCTCGACGATCGCCTCGGCGAACTCGTACCACGAGCACTGACCCGCGGCCGCGACGTGGACGACCCCGACGGAGCGCTCGGCGCTCAGCGCGAGCAGCGCCTCGGCCAGATGTGCCGTGAACGTCGGGCAGCCGACCTGGTCATCGACGACGCTCAGCTGATCTCGCTCTCCCGCCAGCCGCAGGATCGTCGACGGGAAACACGGCCCGTGCGCCCCGAACAGCCACGAGGAACGGACGATCG
This sequence comes from uncultured Solirubrobacterales bacterium, assembly GCA_963810015.1. Classification (GTDB taxonomy): domain Bacteria; phylum Actinomycetota; class Thermoleophilia; order Solirubrobacterales; family Solirubrobacteraceae; genus Palsa-465. The sequence continues at coordinate 34,280 of CAWEMC010000006.1, read as the reverse complement.
TGTGGCCGTTCGGCGCGCCTTCGGCTACCGCCCGCTCCCCGGCGAACTTCGAGCGGCCGTATTGCGACAGCGGCGCGGGAGCGTCGGACTCGACGTACGGCTCGCGCTTTGCCCCGTCGAAGACGTAGTCGCTGGAGACGTGGACGATCCAGGCGCCGGCTCCAGCCGCTGCGCGCGCGACGTTGCCGGCGCCCTCGCCATTCACCGCGAGCGCCGTCTCGACGTTCGTCTCGCAGGCGTCGACGTTCGTGTACGCCGCGCAGTTGAAGACGACATCGGGACGAGCCGCGCGCACCGCGGACTCGACCGCGGCCGGATCGGTTATGTCGAGCTCGGCGCGAGGCAGCGCCGCGAGCACGTGTCCCGCGTCGACCGACGCGCCAACCAGGTCTTGGCCCAGCATCCCCGCCGCGCCCGTGATCAGGACTCGCATCGCGCTGAAGAGTAATGGCGAGCGCCGCGCTCAAGCGGTACACATACCCAGATGGCAGAGTCGCACCTGATCGAGGACTACCGCGTTCCCGCCGGCAGCTGCGACGAGCTGCTCGACGATGATGCGACGCCGAGGCCCCACGCGGCGCCATTGATCGCGGCCCTGCGACGGCTGGGGGCAGAGGCGCTGCGCGAAGCGGGCAAACGCCGGGACACGATCTTCATGCAACAGGGGATCACGTTCGAGGTCGCGGGGATCGACGGCGAGCGTCGTGACCGCCCGTTCCCGCTCGACCTGATCCCGCGAATGCTCACGGCGGCGGAGTGGACCACGATCAAACGCGGCCTCGCGCAGCGGATCCGGGCGCTGAACGCGTTCGTCGACGACGTTTACCACGCGCACGAGATCGTCCGGGCCGGGATCGTCCCCTGGTCGCTCGTGGTCAGCCGCCCGAGCTTCGCCCGGCCCGTCCACGGCGTGCGCGCCCCCGGAGGCGTCTACTGCCACGTCTCCGGCTGCGACCTCGTGCGCGACGGCGACGGTCGCTGGCGGGTGCTCGAGGACAACGTTCGCACGCCGTCGGGCATCTCGTACGTGATCGAGAACCGTCTCGCGATGACCCGGCTGATGCCCGAGCTGTTTGCCGGTCACCGCGTCCGCGGAGTCGACCACTACCCGTCGCTCTTGCTCGATGCGCTGCGCGCCGTCGCCCCCGCGGCCGAGCCCGAGCCGACGGTCGTGCTGTGGACGCCCGGCCCTCATAACCCCGTCTACTTCGAGCACGCGTTCCTGGCGCGGCAGATGGGGGTCGAGCTCGTCGAGGCGAGCGACCTCGTCGTCCGCGACGCCGCCTGTTACATGCGCACGACCGCCGGCCTCCAGCGCGTCCACGCGATCTACCGGCGCCTCGATGACGACTTCATCGACCCGCTCGAGTTTCGCCCGGATTCGCTGCTCGGGGTGCCCGGGCTCGTGCGCGCCTACCGGGCGGGGACCGTGGCGATCGCCAACGCGATCGGCACCGGCGTCGCCGACGACAAGGCGGTCTACCACTACGTGCCCGAGATGATCCGCTTCTACCTCGATGAGGACCCGATCCTCGACAACGTCCCGACCTACCTCCTGGGCAAGGAGCGCGTGCGCAAGCAGGTGCTCGGGCGGCTCGGCGAGCTCGTCATCAAGCCGACGTCGGAGTCCGGCGGCAAGGGCGTGTTCATCGGCCCGCATGCGAGCGCGTCCGAGCGCGAGCGTCAGGCCAGGCTGATCGAGTCCCAACCGGACCGGTTCATCGCCCAGGAGCTCGTGCACCTGTCGACAGCCCCGACCGAGACCGGCGAGGGCCAGCTCGCGCCGCGGCACGTCGACCTGCGGCCGTTCGCGGTCTTCGGCGACGAGATCCGGATCGTCCCCGGAGGCCTCACCCGGGTCGCCCTGCGAGAGGGGTCGATGATCGTCAACTCCTCGCAGGGCGGCGGCTCCAAGGACACCTGGGTGCTCGACGACGGAACCGCCGCGGACCTGGCGCCGGGCACGCTGCCGGCGCGCCGACCCCCCCGGCTCCCCGACGTTCGCTACGGCGGCTGGCAGGGGCAGGCCCAGCAGCAGCAGCAACAGGTCGGCGCCGCGCAACGCTGAATGCTCGCCCGGATCGCCCAGGAGCTGTTCTGGCTCGGTCGCGACCTGACCCGCGCCGAGCACACCGCGCGGATGCTCGACGGCGCGTTCCACGCCGACGTCGCCGACGCCCCCGGCGAGCGCGGTCTGGCGCTGAGCTGGGACGGCGTGCTCGCGATAATCGGCGCCAAGCCGCCGGTGCCGGGAGAGCCGGGCACCGCGGAGCTCGCGCTCCCGAACGGCGAGCAACCGCCGTCACCGTCGCCCGCCGCCGGCGGGCGACGGAGCGAGGTCGCGAGCCTGCTCACGCTCGATGCCGACAGCCCCGCCTCGGTCGTCTCCTGCGTCGCCCGCGCCCGAGAGCGTGGCCGCACTCTGCGCGACGTGATCTCCACGGAGATGTGGGAGTCGCTCAACGGCTTCTACCTCTCGCTCGGGCGCTACGACCTCCGCGGCGCGCTGCTGACCGGGCCGTACTCCTTCTACCAGGGCGTCAAGGAACGCTGCGCGCTGTTCTGGGGTCTCGTCGACCGCACGATGCTCCGCGACGAGGCCCGGTCGTTCCTCGAGGCCGGCCGTCACATCGAAGAGGCCGACATGGTGCTGCGGATGCTGCGCGTCGCGATACCCATGGAGCCGCTCGAGGACGGCCACGAAGGTGACGCGCTGGCGCTGCTGCGGGCGGTCGGCGGCACTCAGGCGTACCGGCGCGCCGTTCGCCAGACGCCGACGATCGGACCGGTGGCCCGGTTCGTGCTCTTCGACGGCGCGTATCCGAGCTCGGTGGCCTCCTCGGTAGAGGCGCTCCAGGCAGCGCTCTCGACCGCGGACGCTCAGCCGCGATCCTCGCCGCCGGTGCTGCGGCTGGGGAGGTTGCTCGCCGATCTCGAACTCCAACGGCGAACCGCCGACGAGTCGACCGCGTTGGACGACACGCTCGTCCGGGTACAGAACGAACTCGAGCTCGTCGATCGAGACATCGACAACCGCTACTTTGCGATCGCCGCGCTCGCGGCGGTGCATCTGTAGGCGACGGCATCATCACCTGGGATGAACTTCGCGATCCGATACCTGACCCGCTACGACTACGACGCGGACGTCGTTGACAACCTCAACGCGCTGCGGGTCAAGCCGGCGGCGAACGGACGACAGCGCTGCGATGAGTTCAGCGTCCGCCTGGATCCAGAGGTCCGCCTCCACCACCACAGCGACTACTTCGGCACCGAGGTCGTCGAGTTCGAGGTCTCGCGGCCCCACCGCCAGCTCACGATCGACGTTCGCGCGCGCGTGATCACGAAGAGCCCCGCCGAGCCTCCGCGCGCCCCCTGGGATGCGCTGCGTGAGCCGAGCTATCGAGAGGCCGGCGGGGAGTTCCTGCTCCAGACGGGCGACGCGGCCGGCCACCCGGTGTTCGAGGAGCTGCTCGCCGTGACGCGCGCGGCCTCGACGCCGCTGACGACGTTGACGCTGCTCTCGGAGCTCGTCCCGGATCGGTTCGAGTACCGCCAGGGCGCCACCTACGTCGACTCCACGGTCGAGGACCTGCTCGAGGGCGGCGCCGGCGTGTGCCAGGACTTCGTCCACCTCGGGCTGTCGCTGCTGCGACACCACGGGATCGCCGCCCGCTACGTCTCCGGCTACCTGTTCGCGACCGGGTCCGAGAGGTCGGAGGAGTCCGTCGAGGTCGACACCCACGCCTGGCTCGAGGCGCTCCTCCCGGTCCCGGGCGGCGGCGAGCCCGTCTGGGTCGCGGCCGACCCGACGAACCGCGGGCTCGCGGGCGAGAACCACGTCAAGATCGGACACGGGCGCCATTACCCCGACGTCCCGCCGATCAAGGGCGTCTACCGCGGGGTCGCGAACGCGACGCTCGAGGCGAGCGTGACGATGACCCGCCTGGAGCGGGGCGACCAAGCCTCGATCGCCCGGTCGTGACGCCGCCGACCACAGCCCTGATCCTCCAGCACCAGGACGACGCTCCCGCCGGGCTGGCGATCGACGCGCTCAAGTCGCGGGCGATGCCCCATCGCGTCGTGCGACTCGACCGAGGCGACGCGCTCCCCGACCCGGAAACGGTGGCGCTGGCGATCGTCCTCGGGTCCGAGGCGTCCGCCAACGACGGGCACGAATGGATCGCCACCGAGCTCGATTGGCTGCGAGCCGCCGACCGCGCGCAGACGCCGATCCTCGGCGTGTGCTTCGGCGCGCAGTCGCTCGCCCTCGCGCTCGGTGGCGGGGTCGGCCGCGCCAGGCGGCCCGAGCGGGGATGGGTGCGGATCACGACCACCGAGCCGGCGCTGATCGCGCCCGGGCCGTGGCTCACATGGCACGACGATGAGATCACGCTCCCCGCCGGCGCCGAGCTGCTCGCGCACAACGACAGCGGCGTGCAGGCGTTCCGGCTGCGCCGCCACCTCGGCGTTCAGTTCCACCCCGAGGTCACGCCTCGGATCGTCGCGGCGTGGGCGCACGACAGCCGCGACGAGGATTTGGACGTTCAGGCCCTGCTAGCCGAGACCTCGCGGGAGTGCGGCCGGGCGGCGGTCGACGCCGGGGCCCTGTTCACCGGGTTCATCGATGGCGCCCGGCGATACACAGCGCCACATGCCCCCGGCCTTTGAGGCAGAGCCCCTTCCTAGTCGACCCAGAAGTCCTGGACCATCTCGCCGTCGCCGCCCTCGGGGCGGTCCGAGCCGATCGCGATCACCTCGAGGCCGTCCGGTCCGCCCTCGAACGCCCGCACGACGTCCGGCGCGACCCGGATGACGTCCCACTGGCCGACGTCGACTATGTCGCCGTCGAGCTTCATCCGGCCGGATCCCGCGACCACGACGTACGCCTCCTCCTGCTCGCGATGCCGATGGCCGAATGGCGCCTTGAACGCCGGGCCGTAGCGGAAATAGCTGACGCCGAGGTGGTCTGAGTCGAGATGCTTGCGGCCGAACCGGGCCTCGATATCTCCGCCGCGATCGGCAGCCGAGTCGTCGACTTCCTTGAGGTTCTTCTTGGAGTAGTTGGGCATGCGCGAAGTCTATGAGCGATCTAACTGAACCGTTCATTCGCGCCAACACCCCGGTGGTAGGGTCGCCGCATGGGTGAACGAACGAAGTACACACCAGGCACTTTCAGCTGGACCGACCTGAACACCACCGATCCGGAGGGGGCAAAGGCGTTCTACTCGGGGCTGTTCGGGTGGGAGACGGAGGACCTGCCCGTCGGCGACGGACAGACGTACACGATGGCGAAGATCGGCGGCAAGAACGTCGCGGCGATCTCGGGGCAGCAGCAGCAACAACGGGACGCCGGGGTCCCGCCGGCGTGGAACAACTACATCACCGTGCAGAGCGCCGACGAGACGGCGAAGCGCGCCACCGAGCTCGGCGCGACCGTCCACGCGCCCCCCTTCGACGTGATGGACGTCGGCCGGATGGCGGTCATCCAGGACCCGCAGGGAGCCTGGTTCCTGATCTGGGAACCGAAGAGCAACATCGGCGCTTATCTCGTCAACGGACCCGGCGCGATGTCCTGGAACGAGCTGGCCACTCCGGACATGGACGGCTCCGCGAAGTTCTACGGGGAGTTATTCGATTGGACGACGATGCCGATAGAGGGCACAGGGATGCCCTACATGACGATCCAAAATCAGGATGGACACGGCAACGGCGGAATCCGCCCGGTTGTGCCACCGGGTACGCCACCGCACTGGCTCGTCTATTTCGGCACCGACGACATCGACGCGACGATGCGCGAAGCCACGGAGCTGGGCGGCACTCAGATCGTGGCCCCGATGGACATAGGCATGGGCAAGATCGCGGTGGTGCAGGATCCCCAGGGCGCCTACTTCGCACTTTATTCGGGTCATTTCGAGGATTGAGAGAGTCCCCGCGCGCCGGCGTCTGGCCGCGGGAATCACGACATACTGATGAGCATGGGTAGAGCGGGTTCGATCGTCGCTGCGCTGAGCGCGCTGGTCGTCGTCGGTTGCGGTTCTTCGGCCCAGCAGCCGTCCTCGCCGACTGCCGGCGCTGCCCCTAACGCGCCGGCTTCCACCGCGTCGGCGCTCCACGGGCACCCGCAGGCGATCGAGCCGGTCGCCGGGTCGGCCCCGCGGGCGAGCGCCAGCTCCGCCGGCGCGGCGGTGGTGAGCGTCGGCCCCACCTCGGGGCCGCTCCCGCAGCCGGTCTCGAACGCGGTCGTCCGCCAGCAGCTCGCCGAGAGCGGACAGAGCGCGAGCGCCAACCAGGCGACGCTGACATCGAATGGCCTCGCGATCGCCCCGATCGACGCGCCTCCGGTCGTGCAGGAGATCATCAACGCGGGCAACGAGATCGCGCATCTGCCCTACCGCTTCGGCGGCGGCCACGGGACGTTCGAGGACACCGCCTACGACTGCTCGGGATCGCTGAGCTTCGTGTTCGCCGCCGCCAGCCTGCTGAACACGACGGTCACCTCGGGTCAGCTCATGACCTGGGGCAAGGCCGGCCCGGGCAAGTGGATCACGGTGTTCGCGGCGCCGGGTCACACGTTCATGTACGTGGCGGGGCTGCGGTTCGACACCGTGGCGCTGGCGGAGACGGGCTCGCGGTGGTCGAACACGCCGGCGAACGAGCCCGACCTGTCGAGCTTCGTGATCCGGCACCCGCCTGGGTTGTAGAGCGCTCCGGGGCCGGACCCCGGAGGGTCAGCCGACGGCGGAGGCCGCGGGCTCGGGCTGGGCCTCGGGCTGGGGCGGGCCGTAGGTCACGAAGTCGCTGCCGCGGACCAGGACCAACCCCAGGAACGCGCCGACGAAGGCGACAATCGCCGCGACCAGCAGGATGTCGTTCATCGAGCTGGCGAAGGCCGCGTGGATCGCGTTGCTCGCGGTCGCCCGATCGGCGGCGGGAATCCCGGCGACGACCTTCTGGGCACCTCCGGCCGCCACCGCACGAGCGATCTCAGCGCCCTGGCCGGCGGCGGGCGTGCCGGCGAGCTTCGGCGCGATCCCGGTCGTCAGCGAGCTCTCGAAGATCGCGCCGAGGCCGGCGATCCCGGTGGCGATTCCGACCTGGCGGAAGGTGTTGTTGATGCCCGACGCCATCCCGCTTCGCTGCGGCGGCACGACGCCGATCGCCGTCGACGCCAACGCGGGGTTGACGAGCCCGACGCCCGCGCCGGCGACGATGAACCCAGCCAGCAGCGCGGTCCACCCCGAGCTGACGGTGAGGCCACGCATCAGCAGCAATCCGATCGCGGTCAGCAGCAGCCCCCCGCTGAGCAGGAAGCGGATGGGGACGCGCGTCGAGAGGTTTCCGGACAGGACCGCGACGAAGAATGACACCACGGTGAAGGGCAGGAACCGAAGGCCGGTCTGGAGCGGCGAGAGCCCCAGGATCGTCTGGATGTAGAGCACCAGGTACAGGAACATCGCGAACATCGCCGAGGAGATCGTGAACGCGACCACGGAGGCGCCATCGAACGTCGGCTTGCGGAAGAGCGTGACGTCGAACATCGCGTTCTCCTGCATGAACTGACTGATCAGGAAGATGATCAGCAACACCACTCCGCCCGCGAACAGCGACACGATCATCGTGCTGCCCCAACCCTCCGCGTTGCCGCGGATGATCGCGAACACGATCAGGAACAGGGCGCCGGTGAACGTGATCGTCCCGATCCAGTCGACTCTCCGCGCGTCCGGATTGCGCGACTCGTGGACCTTGGCGAGCGTCAACGCCACGCACACGATCCCGATCGGGACATTGATGTAGAAGATCGAGGACCAGCCGAAGTCTTCGGTCAGAAAGCCGCCGAGCAGCGGCCCGACCGCGGCCGAGGCGGCGATCGTCGCTCCCCACGCCCCGAACGCCGTACCGCGCTCCTTGCCGTGGAACTCCTGGGCCAGCAGCGCCAGCGCGCACGAGAACATGATCGCGCCGCCGATCCCCTGCCCGGCCCGAGCCAGGATCAGGAAGGTGGCGCTCGGCGACAGCGCGCACAACAGCGAGGTCAGGGAGAACAACGACAGCCCGATCGAGAACACCAACTTGCGGCCGAGGAGATCCGCCAGCGACCCGGCGGTCAGCAGCAGCGACGCGAGCGTCAGCGCGTAGGCGTCGATCACCCACTGAATGTCGGAGAAGCTCGCGTTCAGATCCGAAGCGATCTTCGGCAGCGCCACGTTCACGATCGTGATATCGAGGAGCAACATGAACGTCGCGATGCACACGACGACCAACGTCCACCACTTACGTTCCATAAGTCGCGGATGCTACCCGGCTCGGTCAAACCGCCGGGGCTCGGTGCCGTTCAAGCCCGGCCGTAGACCGGAATCTCGGCGCCGCTCGTCGGCAGGAAGTCGTCGGTCAACACGCGGGCGATGACCCCGGCGATCTCGGCCGGCTTGACCCATCGATCGAAGTCGGCGCTCGGCATCTCCGCCCGGTTGGCAGGCGTATCGATCACGCTCGGCAGCACCACATTGCAGCGAACGCCGTCGTTCTTGTACTCGACCGCCACCGCCTTCGCGAACGCGATCACCGCCGCCTTCGAGGCGATATAGCCGGCGGCGCCGGGGAACGGCTGCAGCGCCGCCCGCGTTCCCACGCACACGATCGAACCGACGCCGGCCTCGATCATGTGGGGCAGGGCCGCCTGCGTCATCAGATACGTCGGGCGGAGGTTGAGCCGGAACTGCTTCTCGAACTCGTCGACCGGCGTCTCGTGGACGCGGCCGCCGGCGGCGAACCCGCCGATCAGGTTGACGAGGCCACGCAACGGCGCCCCGCCCATCGTGGCGGTCGCCACCACGTTCTCGACGGCCGCCTGATCGAGCAGGTCGGCCTCGACGAGCTCCAGACCCTCGCGCTCCTGCACCCGCTCGAGCTCGCGCTCGAACACCCACGGGACCACCACGCGCCAGCCGTCCTCGAGCAGGCGGTGGGTCACGGCGGAGCCCAGCCCGCCCGTCCCACCGGTCACGATCGCAGTGCGCTCCATGGTCAAGTGCCGTCCGCGCTCCACTCTATCTTCGTCGCGCGATGAAAGTCCGTGAGTTTGCAGACGGAATAGAGATCGCACAGGCGCTGCTCGTGCGCGAGATCGACGTTCGCCGGCGCCGCGACGGCGCCGAGTCGGTGAGGCTGACGCTCGGCGATCGCAGCGGCACGATCCCGGCGACTGTGGTCGACGGCGCGGCGGATGCGCGCGAGATCTGCCGCGCCGGCGACGTCGCGTGGTTCGGCGCCCGCTGCTCGGTTCACCCTCGCCACGGACGCCAGCTCACGGTCCACGAGATCCGCCCCGCCCGGCCGGGCGAGTACACGCGTGAGGAGCTGATCGACGGACCGGCGCGCGCCGCGGACCAGATGGAGACCGACCTGCGCGAGCTGCTGGGGACGATCCAGAACCCTCACCTCCGGCGCCTCCTCGGCCTGGTGTTCCGACCCGGCTCATCGATGTGGGCGAAGTATCGGGATGCCCCCGCCGCCAAGTACTACCACCAGGCGTACCGCCACGGCCTGCTCGAGCATTGCCTCACGGTCGCCCAGGCGGTGAGCGCGATCTCCGCCACGTTTCCCGGAATCGACCGCGACGTCGCCGTCACCGGCGCGCTTCTCCACGACCTCGGCAAGCTCGACGCCTACGACCTCGACGGCGACGCGATCTCGATGTCCGACCACGGCCGGCTCTACGGAGAGATCCCGCTCGGCTACTACCTCGTCCGCCGGCTGATCGAGCGGATCGACGGCTTCCCCGCCGATCTCGAACAGGCGGTCCTGCACATCATCCTCAGCCACCACGGCGCGCTAGAGCACGGCAGCCCGGTCGTGCCGTGCACGCGCGAAGCGACGCTCGTGCACATGATCGACAACCTCGGCGGTCGGCTCGGCAGCTTCGACCGCCTGGAGCGGGGCCTTCCCGCCGGCGAGCAGTGGTCGGCGTGGGACAAGGCCCTCGGTGGCGGGGCGTTCTTCGCCGATCGGGCGGAGCAGGAGCGGCGGGCGGCGTAGGCGCTGGGGTGCTGGGCTCTGCCTCGAGGGGTGGAGGCGGAGCCGGATGACTCCCGCGCGGGCCGGTCTTGGCGAGGCTGGATGCCGAGCGGCCCGCGGGCGGGAGGCTGTGTATCGCCGGAGTCGGGGCGGGGCTATCGACTCTCGGCCCGGTGGCGCCGGCGCCCTTGGCTGGCGATCGGCCGGTAAAACGGCGCAGGGAGAGGGGGTGGGTGAGGGCGCCGGCGGGTCGGGCGGACCCGTGGTCGACCGGGCCCTGGGCCCATCCCCGCGGCTTTGTGGCGAGAGTGTCACGGGAGACCTGCGTAGCACGACAACACCGGCGCCAGATCCGAGCCCTGTCGTATTACGCATGCTCTTCGTGCATAGCTCGACAGGCCTCGCAATTCCGGCCGAGGTTGTCGTGCTATGCAGGTTTTTGCGGGCGCGATCGCGTCCGCTCCCTCCCTCTTCCCCAGCGCCGTTTACCAGGCCGCCCGCCAATCAAGGCTGCGGACGCGCAGCGCCCGCGGGCCAAGAGTCGACAGCCACGAAGCCCGCCCTCGCCACCGCGCCGCCACCGCCATCCAATCCACCACAAATCTGATCGCCCGCCTGTGGCGCCATCGTCGCGCCATGTGTCAAAAGACCGCAAATAGCGCCAGCCCCCACCCCGCCACGGACCAGCGCTCATGCCACCCCAACTACAGTTTGAGGGGGCACATGGCGAAGGACACCGAAAAGCTGATCCGTCAGCTGTCACTGATCTCGTACCTGATGGCGGAGCGGCGCCCGGTCACCGCGCAGGAGATCCGGCGCGATGTCGAGGGCTACAGCGTGATGAACGAGGACGCGTTCGCGCGCCGGTTCTACGCCGACCGCTCCGAGCTCGAGGCGCTCGGGATCATGCTCTCAGTCGAGAAGCCGGTCGACGGTCTCGTCGAGCAGGAGAACTACTCGCTGCCGTCGGAGAACTTCCACCTGCCTCCGATCGAGTTCACCGACCAGGAGCTGGCCGCGCTGCACACCGCCCTTCAGCTCCTCGACGGGGAGTTCGCCTACGCCGAGCCGCTCCGCCTCGCCCTCCAGCAGATCTCCTGGGGCCGCCCGAGCCCGCTGAGCGCGCCCGAGCAGCACACGGTGGCGCTCGGGATCACCGGCGCCGCCGGCGGGCACGAGATCTCCCAGCGCCTGGCCAAGATCGAGACGGCGATCTTCCGGCGCAAGACGATCCTGTTCGACTACTACACGATGGCGCGCGATGACGTCGGGACCCGCCGGGTCGATCCCTACCAGCTCCTGTACCAGGGTGGGCAGTTCTATCTGGTCGGGAAGTCCCATGAGCGCGGGGCGATTCGGGTCTTCCGGCTCTCGCGGATCCGCGGCAAGGTCGGCTACGCGACCAAGGCCGAGCACGATTTTCAGCGCCCGGCCGATTTCGACCCACGCCCCTACGCCAACCGGATCGACTGGCAATTCGGGCCGGCGGTCGGCGTCGCCGAGGTGTGGATCGGAAACCGGATCGCGTGGCAGATCGAGCGCCATTTCGGCCTCTATGGCGAGATGCGGCCCGCCGGCGACGACGGCGACCGAGTGTTCGTCACCAGCTATGCCGATTCGCGCCAGCTGATCGCGTGGGTGCTCGGCCTTGGCGAGCACGCGCGGATCGTCAGTCCGCCGGAGCTGGTGACGGAGCTGCTCGACCGCGTCAACGTGCTGATCGACCGCCACACCGGCGACCCCGAGCTCTCGGCGCCCGTGGCGCCGACCGCGGCCGCCCCGGCGTCTTCGGAGCCCGCCGAGGCCGAAACGGGCAACGGGCACAACCCGGAGGCCGCGATCCGGCCCGAGCGGTTCGCGCGGCTGGTGACGCTCGCGAGCATCCTCATCGAGGCCGGTCGCGGCGGGCGTCGGCTCGCGGCCGCCGACGTGTGCCGGTCGCTCAACATCTCCGAGCAGGAGCTCCACGAGGACATCTCCGTCCTGAACGTCGTCAACTTCGGCGCGGGGACTTACGTGCTCTACGCGGAGATCGTGGCCGGCGGCATGATCGAGGTCGATCCCGAGCCGTACGGCGACTCGTTCGCGCGCCCCGCGCGGCTGCTGCCGGTCGAGGCCAAGGCACTCGTCGCGGCGATCGACCTGATCGGCGAGCACATCCCGGAGGGGTCGCTCGCCTCGGTGCGCGAGAAGGTGGTCACGGCGCTGGGCGAGGACCCCGTCCACGAGGGTCTCCAGGTCGCATCGCCGTCCGGCGACGACGTCGAGATCGCAGGGGTCGTCTCTCGCGCGATCGCCAATCGCCGGCTGCTCTCGTTCGAGTACTACAAGGAGAACGAGGATGAGTTCTCGACCCGCGTGGTGGAGCCCTACGCGCTCATCAACGGCCGGGAGGGCTGGTACGTGGCTGCGTTCGACCCCGCCCGCGAGGACGTCCGCCACTTCCGACTCGACCGGATCAAGTCCGCTGCCGTCACCGACCAGTCCTTCGACCCCCGTCCCGACGTCGATCCGGCCGCCGACGTCGACGGCTGGCCGCGCACCGGCGAGGTGCCCGCGTCGCGTCGCGCGCGCGTCTGGATCTCGCCCGAGCGGGCGCGGTGGGCGCGCGAGGAGCGCCGCGTGATCAGCGAGCTGGGGGACGGATCGGTGATCGTCGAGCGCAGTTTCGCGGGCCTCCGCTACCTGGTGCGCGATGTCCTCAAGGAGGCGGGCGACGCCGTCGTCCTCGAACCCGAGGACGCGCGCGACGCCGTCCGCGCCGCGGCCGAAGCGATCGCCGCGGCCGCCGGCTCGATCGCCCGTTGAGCCGGCGAGATCAGATCCGCATGAGCTCCGAGGAGGTCGCGGCCTTCCTCGACGCGCAACGGGTGGTGATCTGCGCGACGAACGGCCGCCACGGCTGGCCGCACCTGATGCCGCTCTGGTACCTGATCCGGGACGGCGAGCTGTGGGCGTGGACGTACGCAAAATCCCAAAAGGTGCGCAACCTCGAACGCGATCCACGCGCCACGCTCCAGGTGGAGGACGGGGAGGAGTACCACGAGCTCCGCGGCGTGATGATCGAGGCGCAGACCGTCATCCACAGGGACACGGAGACCGTGGCGGAGTTCGGCAGGCAGCTCTTGCCCCGCTACGGATCTGGCGACGGCGGACCCGAGCTCGAACAGATGATCCGCGCCCAGGCGGCCAAGCGCGCAGCGCTCCAATTCGTCCCCGAACGGATCGTCGGTTGGGATCACGGAAAACTCGGCGGGGTCTACTAGGGCCCCGCCCGGTACGCTCGGCCCGCAGTGGAGCACCTAAAGGGCCTGATCCTGTCCGGCGGCAAGGGCACGCGGCTGCGGCCGATCACGCACACCAGCGCCAAACAGCTCGTGCCGGTCGCTAACAAGCCCGTGCTGTTCTACGGCATCGAGGCGATGGCCAACGCCGGCATCGCCGAGGTCGGCATCATCATCGCGCCGGAGACGGGCGCCGAGATCCAGGCGGCGGCCGGAGACGGGTCCCGGTTCGGCGTGAAGCTCACCTACATCGTCCAGGACGAGCCGCTCGGCCTGGCGCACGCGGTGCTGACCGCGGAGCCATACCTCGGGGAATCGCCGTTCGTCATGTACCTGGGCGACAACCTGCTCCAGGGCGGCATCGAGGACCTCGTCGCGTCGTTCCGCGAGCAAGGACCCGACGCGCTGATCCTGCTGACCCCGGTACCGGACCCCCAGCACTACGGGGTCGCCGAGCTCAGCAACGGCAAGGTGACCCGGCTGATCGAGAAGCCACCGGATCCGAAGACGGATCTGGCGCTCGTCGGCGTCTACATGTTCACATCGTGCGTCCACGACGCGGCGAAGGCGATCAAGCCCTCGGCGCGCGGCGAGCTCGAGATCACCGACGCGATTCAGCACCTCGTCGATCAGGGCAACAGGGTCGAGCCGCACATCGTCCGAGGCTGGTGGAAGGACACCGGACGGCTCGAGGACATGCTGGCCGCCAACCGGCTCGTGCTCGACACGATCCAGCGCCGGCTCGAGGGAGAGCTCGTCGACTCTCAGGTCGACGGGCGCGTCGTGATCGAGCTCGGAGCGCGACTCGAGCGCTGTGCCGTCCGCGGGCCGGCGATCATCGGGCGGGACGCGAAGCTGACCGACTGCTACATCGGCCCGTACACCGCGATCGGCGAGGGGTGCACGATCCAGAACGCCGAGGTCGAGCACTCGATCCTGCTCGCCGGCTCGGCCGTCCACGATCTCGACGGCCGGATGGAGTCCTCGCTGCTCGGCCGCAACGTCAAGATCGGCCGCGACCAGCGCCAGCCCCGGGCCTACCGGTTCCTCGTCGGCGACAACTCGGAGATCGGGATCCTGTAGCCACGAGATGACCACGACCGCTCCCGACGAGGTCCGCGACCGCCTCCTGAAGGCATGGCGCGGCGAGATCATCGCCGGAGGCGTGTACGACCTGATCGCCCGCCGGATGCCGGACCGCGAGGGGGAAATCCTGCGGAAGATGGCGCAGGCCGAGAGCGGCCACCGCCAGCGACTCGAGGAGCGGATGCGGGAGCTCGACATCGCCGTTCCCGACGCCGCCTCGGTCCACGTGCCGCTATGGCTCCGACTCCAAGCGAGGATCGCTCCGGTCGACCGCCTTCTCGCCGCGCGCGAGGCCGCGGAGGACGAGGAGGTCGACGACGTTTACAAACGCTCGACCGGCGATCCGGTGACCGACAGGCTCCTGCGCGACATCCGCAAGGAGGAGCGCTCCCACTCGCTGGCCGTCCAGGACATGCGCGCCGGCTCGGTCGACGGAGCGAACGAGGTGCGTTCAGAGCCGGTCAGCCCCGCGACGCCGCTCGCGGTGCCCGGCGCCAGGACCAGGCTCGACCGGATACTCGGCCGCGAGAAGTGGCACACGACCGGCGGCAGCTGGATCTCCGGCGCGATCTACGGCGCGAACGACGGCCTGGCCGCCGTATTCGGGATCGTCGCCGGCGTCTCCGGCGCGACCGGCGGATCGACTGCGGTGCTCACCGCGGGTCTCGCCGGCGCGATCGCCTCCGCCCTGTCGATGGCCACCGGGGCATTCCTGGCGGAGCGGTCAGAGGCGGAGGTCGCGGCGGCCAACGTCGAGCGTGAGCGCCAGGAGATCGCCGAGCACCCCGAAGAGGAGAAGGAGGAGCTCTCCCTCTTCTACCAGCTGAAGGGGATCGACGAGACGACCGCCGATGAGCTCGCCGAGCGGATGTCCAAGCACCCCGACGCCATGCTCCAGGCGCTGTCCGCCGAGGAGTTCAGCGGCGCCGCCACCGATGGCGGCGACCCGGCTCAGGCCGCGCTCGCCGCCGGCGTCTCCACGGGGCTCGGGGCGATCATCCCGGTGATCCCGTTCATGATCACGACCGGGACCGCGGCGATCGTCGCCGCCGCGATCGTGTCGCTGATAGCGCATTTCCTCGTCGGCGCCGCGAAGTCGCTGGTGACCCTTCGCAGCTGGTGGTCGGCGGGGCTCGAGATGACGCTCGCTGGCGTGATCGTCGGTGGCGCCACGTACCTGGTCGGTCTGGCCCTCCCCACGTAGCCGCGACCGATCAGCTCTCGCGCAGAGCGGCGAGCTCGGCCCGGAGGCTCGCGACCGCCGCCTCAAGGGCATCGATGCGGGCCGCAAGGTTGCCGTCGCGCTCCGGCACAGTCCCGGAGGGGGCCGACAGCGTGGCCGGCGCCGGAGCCGCCGGGCCCGAGCCCGCGCCACCATCGCCGCCGAGCAGCTGCTCGAAGCGGTCCTCCTTCTGGCCGGGACGGCGCCCCAGCCGTCTCGCGTAGCCGCGGTCGATCAGCACGCTCAGGACGCGATCGACCTCGTCCAGCGACCCGAGCTGCACCATCCGCTCGGTCCGCCCCTTGAGCTCACCCGGGGTCTGCGCGCCCCGCAGCAGCAGCACCGCGAGGACCGCGAGCTCCTCGCGCCCGAGGCCGAGCGAGTCTTCGGCGAGGTGGCGGTATTTGGCCGCTCGACTTGCGTGCCCGCTCGCCAGGCGAGCCAATCCATACTTGGAGAGCCGCTGAGCCGCCTCGCGAACCGTGGCCTCGTCGTAGTCGGCGACCGGATCGCGGTTCGTCGACTGGTTGCAGGCCAGCCTCAGTGCGTTGAGAGACAGCGGATACTGATCGGGGGTGGTCCAGCGCTTCTCGATCAGGCACCCGAGCACCCGCTGCTCGGGCGGCGTCAGCTCGGCGAAGTGCATGGTCCCGAGCATAACCGCGCCCGATGGCTCGGGCGCCCCCGCCGGCGACCCTAGTCAGGTGCCGGTGACGCCGACCGTCTTCGACGGCCGGAGGTCGATCAGCGCGTCGCCTTCTTGACGGCGCTGCGCGCCTTGCCAACCGCGTTGCGTGTCTTGCCCTTCATCTCCTCAGCGGCTCCGCGCGTCTCGGTGCCGGTACGGCCGGTGGTCCGGCCTGTTTCCTTCTTGGCCCGGCCCTTCAGCTCCTCGGCCTTGCCCTTTACGCGTTGTGCTCGGTCTGCCATGTGTGCTCCCTTCAGGAATTTCGGTATCAGAGGCCTACCCCGGACCGGACGGACCGAACCGACACCGGCCTAGGGAGCCAGCCGCTCGAGCGCCCACTCGCCGCCCCGGAGCGTGTACACGAGCCGGTCGTGGAGCCGATCCTCGCGGTGCTGCCAGAACTCGTAGCTCTCAGGGGTCACGCGAAACCCGCCCCACCCCTCGGATATGGGGAGCTCTTCCCCCTCGTAGCGGGCCGCGAGCTCCGCGACCCGCTCCTCGAGCGCCTCGCGGCCGGCGATGGGCCGGCTCTGAGGGGAGGCGAGCGCGCTCAGCTGGCTCCTCCGCGGCCGCGTCCGCACGTATGCGGCCGTCTCCTCCACGGTGGTCCGCTGCGCCGGGCCTTCGATCCGGACCTGCCGTCCGAGGGCGTCCCAGTAGAACAGCAGCGCCGCGCGCGGATTGGCGTCCAGCTCGAGGGCCTTCCGGCTCTCGTAGTTCGTGAAGATCACGAACCCGCGCTCGTCGTACTCCTTGAGCAGCACCATGCGGGCGGAGGGCACCGCCTCGGGGGACGCGGTGGCGAGCACGACCGCCTCCGGCGCCCGCACCCCCGCGTCCGTCGCCGCCTCGAACCAGATCGCGAACTGGCGTAGCGGATTCGGATCGACGTCCGCTTCTCGCAGGGGCTGGGCAAAATCCGGCACGGCCGGAATTATTCCGGGGCGTAGGCTCCGACCGGTGCCGCTGTCCGCCGAGGACGCTCGCCGCCTCGCCCTGTCGCTCCCGGACGCGGTCGAGCAGGATCACCACGGCCGTCCATCGTTCCGCGTCTCGAGGCGGATCTTCGCCACCCTCTGGGACCCCGAGCACATGAACGTGATGCTCGACGAGCCGGGGATCCTGACCGCCACGCAGGAGCACCCCGAGACGTGCACCGAGGTGTGGTGGGGCAAGCGCCTGGCCGCGGTCCGGGTCGCGCTGCCGCTAGCCAACGAGGCGCTGCTCGAGGACCTGCTCGAGGACGCCTGGGAGAGCAAACGGCGCCCTTGACATATATCTCATCAGGATATATCGTTCCGATACATAGCGACCGGTAAACCCATAGGGACCGGAGAACCGACACCCGAGCTGACCCCAACTGGCCGGGTCATCCTCGGCATGGTCGCGTACGGCATGCGCACTGGATATGACATCAAGCAAATAGTCGACAAGTCGACTCGCCACTTCTGGGCCGCGAGCTACGGGCAGATCTACCCGGAGTTGAAGCGGCTCGAGGAACAGGGCCTCATCACCGGCCGCCCCGAACCGACCGGTGGACGCGCACGGATGGTGTACGAGCTGACCCCCGACGGCGACGCGGCGCTCCAGAGCTGGCTGGCATCTGACCGTGAGCCCCTCTATGAGCTCCGCGACGAAGGGATGCTCAAGCTGTTCTTCTCCAATCTCACTGGACCCGCGCAGCGCCTCGAGAACATCCGCGCGATGCGCGAGCGCATGGAGCGCAAGCTCGCGCAGCTCCGCGAGCTGCAGAGCAAAACCTCCGACATGCGCGCCGGCCCCGCCCTCACGCTCAGCCTGGGGATCACGTCCACGGAGTGCTTCATCCAGTGGTGCAGGGCGACCGAACGGGAACTCAGCGCCTCGGACGGTGACCACGGTGGGAACGCGTGATGTTCGCCCGGCTCGCGACGTTCCTCGACGCCCACCGCCGCTCGGTGCTGTTCGCCGCCGTGATCGCGGCGGCGGTCGCGGGCGCGTTCGGCGCCGGCGTCGCCAAACACCTCAGCCCCTACAGCGCCGACGATCCGGCGACGCAGAGCGTCCAGGCGACCGACCGCTTCCAGGACGCGACCGGGAGGCAGGCCGATCCCGGGATCGTGGCCCTCGTGACGTCCGGGGATGTTCGAACGCCGCAAGCGCACGCACGCGTCGAACAGGTCGTCGCCACGCTCACGGCCAACCGCGACGTCGCCGGCGTGGCCAGCTTCTACAGCGCTCACGACCCCGCGATGGTCTCGCGCGACGGCCGATCGACCTACGTCGTCGCGTACTTCCGTGCCCTTTCCGACAAGCGCCTGCAGGACGACGCGCAACAACTTGAGACGCAGCTGAACCGACAGCCTGGCGTCAAGCTCGGCGGCCAGGCGATCGCCAACGCCCAGGCCAACACCCAGGTGAGCCACGACCTCGCCCACGCGGAACTGCTCGCGTTCCCGGTCATCTTCCTGCTCTCGTTGCTGTTCTTCCGCTCCGTGGTCGCGGCGCTGCTTCCGCCGCTCCTGGGCGGCCTGGCGATCGTCACCACGTTCTTCGCGCTCCGGCTCGTCTCGAGCTTCGTCGATCTGTCCGTGTTCGCGCTGAACCTCGTCACTGGGCTCGGACTTGGCCTGGCGATCGACTACAGCCTGTTCATGGTCTCTCGCTACCGCGAGGAGGCGGCCCTCTCCGGCTTCGGGGTGCCGGCGCTGACGCGGACGCTCCAGACGTCGGGCCGGACGATCCTGTTCAGCTCGGTGACGGTGGCCGTGGCGATCGCCTCGCTCGCGATCTTCCCGCAGCGCTTCCTGTACTCGATGGGGATCGCCGGCGCGCTCGTCGCGCTGCTGGCGGCCACGCTCGCGCTGGTGGTGCTGCCGGCGCTGCTCGCGGCGCTCGGCCCGAGGATCAACGCGCTGGCGCCACGGCGGCTGCAGCGCGCCGCCGCCCGGGACACCAGGCCCGACGAACGCGGTTACTGGTACCGCCTGTCGCGCTTCGTGATGCGGCGACCCGGCCCGATCGCGGCGGCGAGCGCGGCGTTGCTGATAGCGCTCGGGATCCCGTTCTTCACCCAGATCAAATTCATCACCGTGAGTGCGGGCGTCCTGCCGGCGAGCGCAAGCGCCCGTCAGGTGAACGACACGCTCGACGCCGACTTCCCGCCGAACCGAACCAACCCGCTCGAGGTCGTCGTCGGCGAGCACGCCGGCTCGCCTGAGGTCAAGGCTCTGCGTGCCCAAATCACCCACCTCAGCGGCGTATCCGCCGTCGCTCCCGCCGAGCCCGCGGGGCCCGAGGACTCGATGATCGCCGTCGCCCCGACGGGGGGACCGCTGAGCGATTCGGCGCAGCAGCTCCTGCGGCGGGTACGCGCGATACACGAGCCGTTCTACGTCGGCGTCGCGGGTCAGACGGCCTCCTACGTCGACCTCGAGCACAGCCTGGCGGCCCACCTGCCGATCGTCCTGGCCGTGATCGTCGCCTCGACGCTGATCGTGCTCTTCCTGATGACGGGTTCCGTCGTCCTGCCGGTCAAGGCGGTGGTGATGAACTTCCTCAGCCTCAGTGCCGTGTTCGGGATCCTCGTGCTGATCTTCCAGGACGGCAACCTGCAGGGTCTGCTCGGCTACCGGAGCGAGGGCGCGCTCGACGCGACCCAACCGATCTTCCTCGCGGCTGTCGGGTTCGGACTCGCCACCGATTACGGCGTGTTCCTTCTGTCACGGATAAAGGAGGCCCGTGACGGTGGCGCTTCGGATTCCGAGTCGGTGGCGATCGGCCTCGAGCGGACCGGACGGATCGTGACCGCCGCCGCGATCCTGTTCGCCGTCGCGATCGGCGCGTTCGCGACTTCCCAGCTCGTGTTCATCAAGGAGCTCGGCCTCGGTGTGGCCCTCGCGGTGCTGATCGACGCCTCGATCGTCCGCGCCCTGCTCGTGCCATCGCTGATGCGGCTGCTCGGCCCGCGCAACTGGTGGGCCCCGGCGCCGCTGCGGCGTCTGTATGGCCGGATCGGCATGCGTGAAGGGCCAACCACACCGCCGCAGCGCGTCGCTCCCGGCTCTCGAACCGCCGCCACGCAAACGCGCTAAGAGAGCAGCTCCGAGTCGTACTCCTCGAAGATCTCCGCGTAGTCGTTGCGATCGCCGGCGTGGAGCGCCTCGACCAACTGGTGGATCCGAGGCGTCATCACGAGCAGGTATCGCGCCGGCTCCGCCGCGGGGTTCCAGAACGTGTGGGGGGTGCCACGCGTGACCAGGATCGACTGGCCGGCATCGACCGAGCGCACCTCGTCCGCGACGCGGAACTCGAGTCGCCCCTCGAGCACGAACCAGGCCTCGTCGTCGGAGTGGTGGAGGTGAAGGCCGGCGATCGGTCGCCCGGGATGGGTGCCGGGGTCCGTCCAATCCGCGACCACGAACGACTCGCTGACGATCACCAGGACGAGCCTACGCGTCCGCCCCGCGGACCTCAAACGTCACGTCCCGCTCTCGTGACACCCACCACTCGCCGTTGCGCCACCCAATGCGCGTCCCATCGCCGAGACGAGCGAGCGAGCGCCCGCACCGGGGGCGGCCCCACAACGTCGCCACGAGCGGCCGCTCCGGTTCCGGAACGTCACCGAGCCCGCGCTCGACGTGGCCGGCGGGGTAGGTGACGATGATCGAGCCGGCCCGCGCCCACACCGGAATCCGCTCCAGTGGCGCCGGCACCACGACCTCCGACCCGCCGCGCACGGGCGCGCCCGACCAGGTCTCGATCCAGTCGCCCTCGGGCAGCGCCACCTCTCGCTCCCGCGCGTCCTCGTGGAGCACCGGCGCGACCCACAGCGCCGGGCCGTAGCCGTAGGCGTCGCTGATCGACCAGCCTCGGGCGTCGCCGGGGTCGAGCAGACACAGCGGCCGGATGATCGGCAGGCCGCTGCGCGCGGCGCTGGCGGCGGCCGCACGGACGTACGGGACGAGCTGCTCGTGCAGCAGCACGTAGCCGCGGTAGAGCTCGAGCACGCGCTCGCTGTACATCCACGGCTCCTGCGCCATCCGGCTGTGGGCCTGCATCAGCGGCGTGAAGCACCCGAACTGAAGCCAGCGCACCAGCAGCTCCGGGGGGCAGCGCTCGACCAGCCGGTGGCCGAGGTAGCCGCCGACGTCGTGCGACCAGTTCGACATGCCGCTGCTGGCGGCCGCGAGCGTCGCCACGACCAGCGTGCGCAGCGACCAGAAGTCAGACGCCTGATCGCCCGCCCACGTCATTCCGGTGGCGTGCTGGGAGGTCCAGCCGCTGCGGCCGAACAGAACGCCACTGCCCGGATGAACGTCGTCGAGGGCCCGCTGGATGCATTCGCGATGGAGCCCGCCCAGCGCCCACGCGGCCTCGGCGCCGCTGCGGCCGTCGGCGAGTCGGACGTGATCGGGAATGTAGTAGCCCTCGCCGTCGTCCGCCTTGATCCCCTCGACCCCGAGCTCGAGCACGCGCTTGGCCTGCTCGCGCCACCAACGGTCGGCCGCCGCGCTGCTCAGATCCAGGGGCGACCCGGTTCCCATCCACCACTGCGCGACGAACGGCTCGCCGCTCGGCTCGCGAACGAAATGGCCCGCTGCGGCCGCCGGCGCGTAGTTCGGCGCGGGCTTCTGGTGCAGCCGCTCGGATTCGGACTGCGGCGGGATCTGGCCATCGCGCGAATCGATGTTGATCCACGGCGTGACCCACACGACCGTGCGGACGCCGTCCGAGCGGAGCGTCGAGATCATCCCCTCGGCGTCGGGGAACTGGTGGGGGTTGAACTCCCACGTGTTGTACTGGGTCGCCCACGGCGAGTCGATCACGATCGCGTCGAGCGCGATGCGGTGCTCGCGAAAGCCGCGAAGGTCATCGAACACGTCGTCCTCGTGCTCGTGGACGTCGCGGCTCTTCCAGAACCCGTACGCCCACTCGGGGAGGACCATCGGGAACCCGGTGAGCCGGCAGAACGCGCGGAGCCGGGCCGCCGGCGTGCGATCGCAGAGCAGCTCCACCCACAGCGGGCCGGCCTTGGCGCGCGTCGAGACCGAGACCCGCTCGCCGCCGAACTCGAAGCGCGTGCCGTTGGCCTCCGTCCTCACCCACACCGCGTAGCCCCGGCTCGACACCAACCACGGCACGGGCGCGCAATCGCCCTGCGGGATGCCGCCCGCGGCGAGCATCTCGGGCGGGCAGTCGGGGCCGGTGTAGCGGCGGTCGGCGCCGAGCTGCACCGAGCGGCCCGCCTGATCCAGCTGCGTGCAGTGGCGGGCCCCGAGCCCGACGAACCGCTCCTCCGAGCGCCGGTCCCAGTCGAGGGCCAGCCGCAGCGGCTCCTCATCGGCGTGCAACTCGAGCGCGATCCGGCGATCGTCGACGACCGTCACGCGCAGCGTCGCCTCCCGGCCGCCCTCCAGCCTGACCGCGAGGACGATCCAGTCCGAGCCGCTCGCCACGACCTCGGCGCGCACCGCACGCTCGATCGGCGAGAGCTCCTCGGCCGCGAGCACGCCCTCGGTGAACTGCACGAGGTGATCGCGCACCTCCCCGTCCGCGACCCACAGGCCGCAGGAGCGGAGTAGTCGCCGGCCGCCGCGCCTGACCGTCAGCGAGAACGGCTGCAGGACGAGCTCGACCCGTAGAGGGCCGCTCTCGAGCAGAACCTCATCACCGCCGACCGACCCCGTCGTCGCCATGGCCCCATGATTCTCGACTTTGGCCCGAGTGCATGCACCGGTTCACCAAATGGTCACGACAGGTGCGCTCGTTCTTCACGATTGACCCCTTTTGCAGGTCAATCCTCCAGGTCATGACCGAGACAACCCGTGCCGACATGCACGTCCACTCGACGGCCTCGGAGCTGTCGAAGCTTGGCATCCAGCGCTCCCTGCACCTCCCGGAGTGCGCCACGCCCCCAGAAGAGGTCTACGAACTCGCCAAGCGCAGAGGGATGGACTACGTAACGATCACCGACCACGACACGATCGCCGGCGCCCTGTTGATCGACCACCTGCCGGACACCTTCATCTCCGAGGAGTTGACGGCGTGGTTCAGAGGCGAACCGCAGGCGGTGCACGTGCTCTGCTACGGGCACACGCCGGACGATCACGGCTGGCTCCAAGCCCACAGTGGCGACGTCGAAGCCTGCGCCGAGTACCTGCACTCGTACGAGATCACCGCGGCTCTGGCACACCCCTTCTACGCCGTCGAGGCGCCGCTGACGGCGCGCCACCGCCGGCGCCTGGCGCAGCTGTTCCCGATCTGGGAGACGCGGAACGGCTCACGCGCCAAGGAGCTCAACCTGCCGGCGTTCGTCTATATCGAGACCCATGGTGGCACCGCGATCGGGGGCTCGGACGATCACGCCGGAATCGATATCGGGCGCACCTTCACGGAGACCCCGCGGGCGGACACGCCCGAGGAGTTCCTCGCCTACGTGCGCGCCGGCAGGGCCGAGGCCCATGGCGCGCAGGGAAGCGCCGCCAAGTGGACTCACGCCGCGATGGCGCTGGCGATCAGGTCGCTGGGGAACGGCGAGGGCGCGGCGCGACCCGATCCCGCCGCCGTCCTGAAGATCGTCGAACGGGTCATGTGCGAAGGCGATGTCCGCCACGGGACGGTCGGTGGCGACCTCGGGCCGGAGGACGCCCTGGCGCTGCTGCGCGCCTGGCTCGTGTCGATGGACTTCGAGGTCAGCGAAGCGGGGCTGCTCGGCCTGCTCCAGGACGGTGAGCTCAGCCACGCCGACCTCTATCGCCGGGCCCGCCGGATCCACGAGCGCAAGCTCGCCGCGGCGGTCGCCGAGGTCGTGGCGATGGCGCAGCCCGACGCCGAGCTGAACATCCCACGGGCGGCGCTGAACCTGTTCGACTCCTGCGTCCCGGCCATTCCGTACGCCGCGGCGACCGCGTTCCTCGGACGCGAGAAGGCGAAGCTGACCCGCAGCGACGCCGACCGCCCGCGCGTCGCGCTGATCGCCGACGGGGTCGGCGGCATGCACGGCGTCACCCACACGCTCCGGCAGATCCGCGACCGCGGCGTGCCCGGCTTCGATGTCGAGGTGATCGGCACCGACGCCGACGTCGACCGGCGCCTCAGCGCCGTCGCGGAGCTGGACATCCCCTTCTACCGGGGCCTTCGGATCGGCGTCCCGGGCCTCCCGGCGATCGTCGACACCCTCTCCGACGGACGCTACGACCTCGTCCATCTCTGCTCCCCCGGTCCCGCCGGGATCGAGGCATGGCTCCTCGGGCGCGTGCTCGAGCTGCCCCTCGTCGGCAGCTACCACACCGAGCTGGCAGCGTACGCGGGGCTGCGGACCGGCCGCGACCAGCTCGAGGCGCTCGCTCGGATGACCCTCGGAGCGTTCTACGGGGCGTGTGACGTCGTCCTCTCGCCGAGTGCCGCCAGCGACGTTCGGCTCACCGAGCTCGGAATCGCGCGCGACCGGATCGCCCGCTGGGATCGCGGCGTCGATCTCCAGCGCTTCGACCCGGCCCTTCGCACGCCGGGGTTGCTCCCCGGAGAGGTGACCGTCATGTACGCCGGGCGGCTGACCAGGGAGAAGGGGGTCGATCTGCTCGCCGAATCCTTCCTGGAGGCCCGGTGGCGGGACCCGCGCCTGCACCTCGTACTCGCGGGTGGCGGACCCGAGGAGGACGCCCTGCGCGAGCGGCTCGGCGACGCCGCCACCTTCCTCGGTTGGCTCGCGGCCGACGAGCTCGCGCGAGCCTACGCGAGCGCCGACGTGTTCCTGTTCGCCAGCCGCACCGACACGTTCGGGCAGGTGATCCTCGAAGCCCAGGCGAGCGGCCTGCCGGTCGTCGCGGTTGCCGAGGGCGGCCCCACGTCACTGATCGAGCACGGCGCGACCGGGCTCCTCGTCCCGGCCGACGTCGAAGCGCTCGCCGAGGCCCTTCTCGGCCCGGTCCAGAGGCCGGTCCTGCGCGAGCGCCTCACGCACGCGGCGCTGGACGCGGTGCGCGGGAAGACCTGGGACGCCGCGCTCGAGCGTCTGGCCATCGGCTACCGGCTCGCCCTCAGCATGTCTCGATCGGCATCTGACCGCAGAGTCGCGTAGCTTCCCGCGCGTGGCGATAACCGACGCGGTGGTCCCCGTCGCGGGCCTGGGCACGCGCCTGCTGCCGGCGACCCGCTCGCAGCCGAAGGAGATGCTGCCGGTCGTCGACAAACCGGTGGTCCAGTACGTCGTCGAGGAGCTTGTTGGCGCCGGGATCGCGCGGCTGCTGTTCGTCACCGGACGGCGCAAGCGCGCGATCGAGGATCACTTCGACGCCGATCCCGAGCTCGATGTGGAGCCGCTGATCGACCCCCGGACCGGACTGCAGATCTTCTACACGCGCCAGGCGCGGCCGGCCGGGCTCGGCGACGCGGTTCGCTACGGGCAGGCGTTCGCGTCTGGCGACGGCACGGTCGTGGCGTTGGGCGACGCGATCATCGACACCCCGCCGGCAGCCGCTCCGGGGATCGTTCCCCGGCTGATCGAGGCCTACGAGCGCGATCGCCCGGCGGCGGCGCTCGCGGTCGCGGAGGTTCCCGATGAGGCCGTTCCGCGCTATGGAATCGCGATCGGCTCGCCGGGCGCGGGCCGCGACCCGTTCGAGCTCGAGGGGGTCGTCGAGAAGCCCGACCCCGCCGCCGTCTCGAGCCGCACGGCGATCATGGGCCGCTACGTGCTCGGGCCCGCCGTGTTCGAGGCCCTCAGAGATACCCGTCCCGATCCCTCCGGCGAGGTGCAGCTGACCTCCGCGCTCGAGCGCGTCCTCGAGTCGGGCGGCCGCCTGATCGCGGTGCCGCTCGGCGACGGCGAGCGGCGGCATGATGTCGGCTCGGTGGAGAGCTACTGCGCCACCTTTCTCGAGCACGCGCTCGTGCACCCGCGGCTCGGTCCCGCGCTCCGGGCTCGTGCAGCCGGCTTGCTCGATGGGCACCGATAGGGCCGCGGGCCGGGGCTCCGCGCCCGCGCGCGCGGCGCTGGCGGGCAACCCCTCGGACGGCTACGCCGGCGCGGTGCTCGCGGTGACGCTGGCCGAGCTGCGCGCCGAGGCCGTGGCCACGCCGGCGTCGACGCGCGCGGTGAGCCCGCCGAGCGAGCTGGTGTCGGCGACCGTCGCGCGCGTCGAGCGCGAGCTGCTCGCGGGCCGCCGGGCGTCCGCCGTGTCGTGGCGCACCTCGATCCCGCGCGGACTCGGCCTCGGCGGGTCGAGCGCGATCGTGATCGCCACGATCCGGGCCCTGTCCCAGCTGCACGGCCTCTCGCTGCCCCGCGACGAACTCGCCGCGTTGGCGCTCGCCGTCGAGACCGAGGAGCTCGGGATCGCCGCCGGGCCCCAGGACCGGGTCGCCCAGGCCTACGGAGGGCTGACGTTCATGGACTTCGCGGGCGCGGGCCGCTACGACCCCCTCGATCCACTCCTGCTGCCGCCCCTGGTCGTGGCCTGGCGCGCCGGAACGGCCGCCGACTCGGGGCCGCTGCACTCCGATCTCCGCGCCCGGTTTGCTCGAGGCGACGAGGCGGTCGTTGCCGAGCTCGCCCGCGCGGCCACGGCGGCCCACGACGCCCGCGAGGCCCTCCTCGCCGGCGACCACGGCCGCGTCCGCCGGAGCGTCGACGCCACGTTCGACGCCCGGCAGCGGATGATGTCGCTCGACCCGCGCCACGTCGAGATGGTGTCGGTCGCCCGCGCCGCGGGGGCCGCCGCGAACTACACCGGCTCGGGTGGCGCGATCGTCGCCGTCTGCCGCGATGAGGCCCATCGGGAAGCGGTCGCCAGGCAGCTGAGGTCCGCGGGCTGTGGCGTCGTCCTGCTGCAAGGAGGCGCCACCGTGCCGCCGAATCCCGTCACGTGAGCACGAACCGGCTCGAAGCGTTCTCCGACGGCGTCCTCGCGGTCGCGATCACGCTGCTCGTTCTGGACATCGGCGTCCCGCCCGTCAGACCGAACGAAACGCTTGCCCACGCGCTCCTGCATCAGTGGCCCCACTACGCCGCGTACGTCACGTCGTTCCTCACGATCGGGATCATCTGGATCAACCACCACGCGATGATCGGCCGGCTGCGGGTGACCGATCACGCCATCCTGGGGCTCAACCTGTTACTGCTGATGAGCATCGCCATTCTGCCGTTCGCGACCTCGCTGATGGCGGCGTATCTGAAGGAGAGCCGCGGCCAGCACCTCGCCGCCGGGGTGTACGCCGGCGCGTTCACCGTGATGGCGTTCTTCTTCGTGCTCCTCCAGCGCCACATCCTGCTCCGCAAGGCGCACATGCTCACGTCCGAGCTGCCGGAGGAGCGCCGGAAAGAGATTCTGCGCCGGTCGATCCGTGGCGTCGGGCCCTACATCGTCGCCATCGTCGTCGCCATCTTCTCCGCCTACGCGTCGCTCGCGATCTGCGCGGCGATCGCCGTCTATTACGCGCTCCCGATCGCCAGCGGTGGCGCCGCGAGTGGGTCGGACTTCTAGGTCGTCGACTCTCAGCAGCCCCGATTGGCGGGCGACCCGGTAAACGGCAGCAGGGAAGGAGGGTGGGTGAGGGGCGGTCGCGGATCGCCAGAGGCCGAGTTCGACCCGCTCCTGCGGCCAAACCCGCGGCTTTGTGGCGAGAGTGTCAAGGAAAACCTGCATAGCACGTCAACACCGGCGCCAGACCTGAGCCCTGTCGTATTACGCACGCTCTTCATGTATAGCTCAACAGGCCTCGCCATTCCGGCCGGGATTGTCGTGCTATGCAGGTTTCTGGACGGGCGCGATGGCGCCCGCTCCCTCCCCCTCCCCAGCGCCGTTACAAGGGCCGACGCGAATCGGCGCGGCGGGCGCTCAAACGCGCCTACCCAGCCGCCCGCCACCGGTGGCGCCACGAGCGCACCAGACCCTCAGTGCTGGTAGCGCCACACCGCCGCGACCTCGACCGCGAGGATCACGCCTAGCAAGTAGACGGACGTCCCCCACGCGATGTACGCCCGCCGCGCCCGCGGATAGAGGCGGCTCTCGGGGCTCCGGCCCGTGGAGATCGCCACCGGGATCAGGAACCCCACCCCGGACGCCAGCAGCAACCACGGGCTGAGCTCGCCGAGCACGTAGCTGAGGTTCCAGTGGAACGAGACGAGGATGCTCGCGAGGACGTTGTGCCAGAGCGCCAGCGGGACGATCGCCAGCGCGAGCAGCCACACGAACGCCACGGCCGTCGCCACGCGACCCTCCGCTAGGGCGCCCGCCCACCGCTAGTCGGCGACAGCGCGCGCTCGACGCCGGCGCCGGCTCCCGGGGCGGCCTGGCGCGGCCGATCCGCAGTGGCGCCGGCGAGGCTCTCCTGGAGGAGCGCCTTCAGGATCTCCAGCTCGCGCTCGGTCGCCAACCGTGGCCGGTGCGCGCGCCCGAACGAATCCCACGCGCGCGGGAAGGTCCCCACCTGCGCCCGGCCGCCGCGCCGGTGCGCCGCGAGCATCGGGCACATCCGGCCGCGCCGATCGGTGTAGGCGCCGATGATCAGCTCCTCCGTCTCGGTGGCGTCGAGCATCGCCCGGCGCGTCCCGCTGGGCAGCTCCGCGATCGCCCGGCTCAGCGCCTGCGCCCGCCTGCGCCCCCGACGCTCAGCCATCCTCGACCACACGCAAGAATCGTACCCCCGCGCAGGCGCCCCGAACACGAAAACTGCAGATCCCTTACCGTACGCGGTGTGTGCCATCTGTTTGGTCTGAGCGCCGGGGCTCAGCGGGTGACCGCCACGTTCTGGCTGCTCGACGCGCCCGACTCGCTGCGCGAGCAGAGCCACCGCGAGCCCGACGGCACGGGGATCGGCTACTTCGACGCGAGGGTCCACCCCCGGGTCGACAAGCAGCCGCTGGCCGCGTTCGAGGACAAGGCGTTTGCGCGCGAAGCGAGGACGATCGAGTCCACGACGTTCGTCTCTCACATTCGCTTCGCCTCGACCGGCGCGCTCGAGCGTCGCAACACCCACCCGTTCGAGCAGCAGGGGCGAGTGTTCGCCCACAACGGCGTCGTCCAGGACCTGCCGACCCTCGAGCGACGGATCGGCAAGAGGATGGATCTCGTTCAGGGCGACACCGACTCGGAGCGCCTGTTCGCCTTGATCACGACCGAGATCGACAAGCACGACGGCGATGTCGAGGCCGGGATCACCGCCGCGATCACATGGGTCGCGGCCAACCTCCCGCTCCTGTCGCTCAACTTCGTGATGATCGAGCAGGACGAGCTATGGGCGCTCAGATACCCGGACGTGCACGACCTGTACCTGCTCGAGCGACCGGCGACCGGTGAGCCGCTCCACCACGTCTCGAGCCATGGCACGCAGATTCACTCCGACCACGCCGCCGAGCGCGACACCGTCGTGCTCGCGACGGAGCTGCTCGACCAGGACCCAGGCTGGAGGGCGCTGAGCTCAGGCGAGCTCGTCCACGTCACGCCCGCACTCGAGGTCGTGCGGCGAACCGTGATCGACGGGCCGCCGGCGCACCTCCTGAACCTCGCGGACCTCGAGGCGCGCGCCCGCGCCTCGCAGGCCTGAGCTCACTGGACGCTTGACGGTTTGATCGCGCCCCAGTGCGCCTCGATTCCCGTGGCGGGCGCGGGCATCCCCAGGTAATAGCCCTGGGCCATCCGGCAACCGAGCCGCAGCAGCTCGCGCTCCTGATCCTCGTTCTCGATCCCCTCGACGATCACGCTCATCCCGAGCGCCTTTCCGAGCGCGATGATCCCTTCCAGGAGCTCCTCCGCGACCGAATCGCCCGGGATCCCGTGCATGAAGCTGCGGTCCGTCTTCAGCACGGTGAACGGCATCGAGCGCAGTCGCGACAGGGAGCTATAGCCGGTGCCGAAATCGTCGAGCGAGAGGACGCAGCCGGCTTGGCGCAGGGCGTCGAGCGTCGGCGACACCTCCTCGAGGGAGATCGGGCTCGTCTCGGTGATCTCGGCGACCAACCGCGTCAGGTCCGCGTCGTATCGCTTCGCGGTCTCGACCACGAACTCGGCGAAGTCCGCCCGCTGGAGCTGGCGCGCGGGGATGTTGAAGCTGACCTTCGGCTTGAACCCACGGCTGCCCCACTCGGCGGTCTGGCGGCAGACCTCGGTGAACACCCACTCGGCGATCTCCACCACCAGCGAGGTCTGCTCCACGAACGGCAGAAACGCCCCCGGAAGCAGCAGGCCGCGATCGGGATCGCGCCATCGCAGGAGCGCCTCGAGCGCGCACAGCCGGTTGTCGTCCCCGATGTCGACGACCGGCTGGTAGAAGAGCTCCAGCTCGCCCTTCGACAGCGCGCGCCGCGTCCGCAGCGTCGACTCGAGCTCCAGCACCGAGTGGGCCCCGGGCTGATCGAACATCGCCAGCTGGCCGCGGCCGCGGCGTTTGGCCAGGAACATCGCCTGGTCGGCGTGGTCGACGAGCTCGTGGTGGCTCGCGGCGTCGAGCGGGAAGATGCTCGCGCCCAGCGAAACGCTGATCTCGAACGAGCAGCGCTGCACGGTGAACGGCTCCTGGAGCGCCGCCAGGACCCGGCGGCCGATCTCCTCGGTGGCCCGCTTCGCGCCGGCCGGGTCGTGCGGGAGGTCGTCGACGAGCAGCAGGAACTCATCGCCGGCATGGCGCCCCACCTCCACGTGGGACTGGCCGAGCGAGCGCAGCCGGTTCGCCACCAGCGCCAGCAGCTCGTCGCCCGCCGCGTGCCCGAGCGTGTTGTTGACCCGCTTGAAGGAGTCGATGTCGATCACGAGGAGCGCGGCGCTGCGGGCTTCCCGCCGGCTGCGCGCGACCGCCGCCTCGATCCGGTCCGCCATCGCGATCCGGTTCGGCATCCCCGTGAGGTGATCCCGGTAGGCGAGCCGGCGCAGCTCGAGCTCAGTCCGGGTCCCCACAGCCCTATCTGTCGCCCTCGCGTCGCTCATAGGCAGATGGGAAACATGACGGCTCAAACCTCCACGTCTATCAATGCACTAATTTTGCAGACTTTCCACAAGTCGACCGTAAGCTTCCGGTCGCCGAGTGCGCAGGAAAGGGAACAACTCGAGCCAATCTCGGCGCTGGTCGAGGTCGAGGTCGGCCACGAGCACGGCCGGCTGATCGCGCGGCGCCTGGACCAGGATTCGGCCGTAGGGGTCGGAGATGAAGCTCGATCCGTAGAACGTCAACGGGTCCTCGAAGCCGATCCGGTTGATCGCGATCATGAAGGTGCCGTTCGCGATCCCGTTGGCGACGATCACCTGCTGCCACAGCGGCTCGGTGTCGAAGTCGGGGTGGTCCGGCTCCGAGCCGATCGCCGTCGGGTAGATCAGCACCTCGGCGCCCGCGAGCGAGTAGCCGCGGGCGAGCTCCGGAAACCACTGGTCCCAGCACGTCGGGCAGCCGAGCTGGGCCGGGCCGGCCTCGGTCTCGAGCACGGTCAACGGAAACGGATCGCCGTCGGCGGGTCCGGGCCGGAAGTAGCGGTCCTCGTAGTAGCCGGCGGTGACCGGGATGTGCAGCTTGCGCGTCCGGGACACGATTCGGCCGTCCGGCGCGACGACGATCGCCGTGTTGTAGCCGAGCCCGTCCGGCCCGTCGGCGCGCTCGTAAAGCGACGCGTGCACGTGGGCCCCGGTCTCGCCCGCGAGCCGGCGCGCGAACGTCGCGGTGCGCCCCGTCTCGAGATCCTCGGGCGTCGCCCCAGCCGCCGTCGGGCCGTCGGGCGTTACCGCGAAGTACCTCGACAACGTCAGCTCCTGCAGGCAGACGATCCGTGCGCCCTCCGCGGCGGCCATCCGGATTCCGGCGGCGAGCGCCGCCTCGTGCTCGTCGGGGTCGGGGTGCCAGCGCTCCTGGACCAGCCCCGCGCGGAGCGGCGGCCGGGAAGCCGGTTGGGTCCGCGCCGGCGAGGGCGGCGGTGGATACGCGGTGAGTAGTCGTAGTTCTTCAGCCATGTTTGATCGGGACCTGTTGGGTTATGCAATGGGGGCCGCCGCCACCGTAGGCGAGCACGGCTCCCGGCACCGGCACGACCTCGTGGTCAGGGTAGGCCCCATCGATCACCGACAGCGCCTCGGCGTCGGTCGGAGCGCCCGTGACCGGCACGATCACGGCGTGGTTGCACAAATAGAAATTCAGGTAGCTGACGGCGATCGGCTCGCCCGCCACCGTGTCGTACGCCAGGAACGGGAGCTCGACGACGTCGATCCCGGCGTCCCGGAGACGGGCGCTGTTCTCCTGGCAGTTTTCGTAGTTCGGATTGTCCGGACCGACCGTCTGCAGCAGCGCCTCGCCCGGTGCGACGAACGAGGCGATCAGGTCGACGTGGCCGTCGGTATCGCGGTCCTCGACCAGTCCCTGTCCGAGCCAGACGATCCGCTGCACGCCGAGGTGATCCCGGAGCGCCTGTTCGATCTCCTCGCGCGACAGCGACGGATTGCGGTTCGGGTTCAATAGACACTGCTCGGTCGTGAGCAGCGTCCCGGCGCCGTCGGTCAGGATCGAGCCGCCCTCGAGCACGATCGGCGCTGGGATCACGTCGTCGCCGAGCTGCGCCGCGATCAGGCCGCCCACGGCGGCATCGCGGTCCCACGGCGGGAACTTCTCTCCCCATGCGTTGAACCGGAAGTGGACGGCGACGCGCCGGCCGTCGTCGCCGTAGACGTAGATCGGCCCGCAGTCCCGCAGCCACGAGTCGTCGAGCGGCAACTCGACGATGTCGACGCCCTCTCCACACGCGGTCCGCGCCCGCGCGGGATCCTCGCCCGGATTGGCGATCATCGTCACCGGCTCGAACGCGGCGACCGCGTTCGCGACCGTGGCGTAGTCCGCTCGCGCCTGGTCGATGGTCTCGCCCCACAGCTCGAGCCGGCACGGCCATCCCATCAGCGTCCGGTGGTGGGGTTCCCATTCAGCCGGGGCGCGCATTGGGTCCGAGCCTACATGCTGTTCGGGTGGGCGCATGCGCCCACCCGCGGATCGGCGCATGCGCCGATCCGGACCCGGCCGCAGCCGGATGACTCCAGCGCGTTCCGATCAAGTGAGGCCGGATGCCGAACGGGACGGGCTGGAGGGCCGGGTCTTCCTACCTACTGAGGTGCATCCGGTGCGCCACCGCGGCCGCCTGCGTGCGACTGCTGACGCCGAGCTTCGCGAGGATCCGCGAGACGTGGACGCTCGCGGTCTTCTCGGCCATGAACAGCGCCGTCCCGATCTGGCGGTTGGTGGCGCCCTCGGCGATCAGGGCGAGCACCTGCCGCTCCCGCGCGGTCAGGCCGAAGGGGTCGTCTGTCGGGCCGTCGCCGTTTGACGGCTCGCGGCCATCGGACCCGACCTCGAGCTCGAGCCGCGCGCGATCGCGGAGGCCCGACACCTCCCCCACCAGCCACGCCGCTCCGAGGCGCTCCGCCGTTTCGAGGGCGACGCGTGCCGGCTCGACCGCCGCCGCGCGGTCCCCGGCTTCGACGTACGCCTCGGCCTCGCGCCACCGGACAAGGGCAGCGAGGTACGAGCGGCCCATCGCCTCCCACTCGCGCGCCGCCCTGGCGTACAGCTTCGGGTCGTTACGCCCGCGGGCCCGGGCCAGGTCGGCCGCGGCGACCGCGTTCCAGGCGCGCTCGACGGGGCCGCCTTCCTGCGCGATGGCGCGCAGCCGCTGGATGTGGATCCGGGCCCGCGCGAGCGCGTCGCGCTCTTCGCGCTTCTCGCGCAGGTCGCGGGCGCGCTGCGCGAAGTCCGCCTCGACACGGGCGCCCACCGCGGTCACACGCGCGATGCGCGCCACGTCGTCGGTGCAGAGCTCGATCCGATCCAGCGCATGCTGCACCGCGGCCCGCGCCCCGGCCAGATCGCCCTGGCGCCGGCGCAGCTCGCCCAGCAGCGAGCCCAGCGAGGCGATCCACTGCGGCTCGGATGAGCGCTCGACCAGCGGCTCCGCCTCCTCGAGGAGCCGGCCCGCCCGCTCGTCATCGCCCTCTCCGAGCGCGAGCTCGGCCTCGCGCAACAGCCGGAAGATCAGCACGATGCC
>CAWEMC010000005.1:0-26437 GCA_963810015.1 uncultured Solirubrobacterales bacterium | reverse complement strand
ACGGGCCCCGGGTCGCCGCCTGGGCGCTGGGCTTCGCCCCGGTGCTCTACCTCGGGCTGCGGGGTGGCGGCTACGACCTCGTCGTTCGCAGTGAGGTCGGGCTGGCGGCTTGGTGGATCGTGTTATTGGGGGCGGCGATCGGCGTGCTGCCGCTCCAGCGGATCGGGCGGCTGGGTTGGATCGCGATCGCATTGCTGGGGGCGTTCGCTGTTTGGACGGGAGTCGCCGCCGCGCTGGTCGGAGAGCGCCGAGCAGACGATCGCCGAGCTCGGCCGGCTCGCCTCCTACCTCGGGTTTCTCGTGCTCGGCCTGTGCGTGGTGCGTCGCGACTCCGTCCGCCAGCTCGTCACGGGCGTTGGTGCGGCGTTCGGAGTGCTCAGCGTGCTCGCCGTGCTCTCGCGGCTCGAGCCGAGCGTGTTCCCCTCCAACCAGGTGGCGGAGTTCTTCCCCGGCTCTCAGGCCCGGCTCAGCTACCCGCTCAACTACGCGAACGGCACCGGCGAGTTCCTCGCCATCGGAATCCCACTGCTGCTGATGATCGCGACGGGCGCGCGGACGCTCGCCGGTCGGGCGCTCGGCGCGGCGGCGCTGCCGGTCGCGGCCCTCGGGGTCGTCCTCACTGCCTCGCGTGGCGGCGTCCTGACCGCGATCGTCGCGATCGTCGCGTTCTACGCGCTCGCGCCCGACCGGCTGCCGAAGCTCCTGACGGGCCTCGTCGCGGCGGCCGGCTCGGCGGTCGCGATCGCGGCGCTGCTCGACCGCGCCGCTGTCCGCAACGGGCTCTCCACCCCGCAGGCGGTCACGCAGCGCCACCAGCTCACCGCGCTGCTGATCGTCGTGTGCGCCGCCGTTGCCGCCGCCCAGGTGGGGCTCGATCTCGCGGCCCGGCGCGTCACGCGGCCGCGGGCGCTGAGGATCGGCCGCCGGCCGGCCGGCTGGCTGACGTTGGGAGGAGTCATCGCGGCCCTGGCGGTCGCGATCGCCGCCGGCCTCCCCCATCAGCTCGCGCACCAGTGGCACGAGTTCAAGCAGACCGACGTCACGGGTGTCGTGTCCGGGAACGTGTACTCGCGCCTGAGCACGACGGCCGGGAGCCACCGCTACCAGTACTGGGTCGCGGCAGTGCACGCGTTCGAGAGCAAGCCGCTGACCGGAATCGGGCCCGGGACGTTCCAGTTCTACTGGGCGCAGCACGGATCGCTGTACGAGTTCATCCGCAACGCGCACTCGCTCTACCTCGAGACGCTCGCGGAGACCGGCGTGCTCGGAGGTGCGCTGATCATCGCGTTCCTGCTCGTGCTCCTGGTCGCCGGCGTGGCGCGGGCGCTGCGGGCGCGGGCCCCGGCGCGCACGGTTCTGGCGGGGGCGACCGCGTCGCTGGTCGCGTTCTGCACGGCGGCGGCATTCGACTGGGTGTGGCAGCTGGCGGCGGTGGCGCTCGTGGCCCTCCTGCTGGGGGTTGCGATCCTGGCGTCCGAGCCCGACCGCGTCGTAGCGGCCAGCTCGGGCGCGCGCCGGTGGATGCCGCGCGCCCTGCTCGCGGGGCTAGCGGTTCTCGCCACGGTCGCGATCGGTATCCCGTTCGGCGCCACAGCGGCGCTGCGCGCGAGCCAGGCCGACGTCCGCGCCGGCA
Source organism: uncultured Solirubrobacterales bacterium (assembly GCA_963810015.1). GTDB lineage: Bacteria > Actinomycetota > Thermoleophilia > Solirubrobacterales > Solirubrobacteraceae > Palsa-465. The sequence continues at coordinate 24,804 of CAWEMC010000005.1, read as the reverse complement.
ACCTGGGCGCGGCGCTCGGCGCCGCCGCCACCGCGCAGCGGCTCGAGCCCTACGCAGCCAGTCCCCGGCTCGAACGAGCCTTGATCCTGGAGCGAAGTGGAGACCTGCGCGACGCGCGCGCGGCGATCGCGCAGGCGAGCGCCCGCGAGTCGACGAACTGGAGCATCTGGCTCGTGCGCGCGCGGATCGACGCCGAGAGTGGCCATGAGGCCGCGGCGGCGCGCGACTACCGTCGGGCCCACGCCCTGAATCCGCTGTCACCGACGACGGTCCTGGGGAGTCGCACGTGATGCGCCGGCTCGCCACCATCCTCGCCACCTCGCTCTCGCTACTGGCGGTCGGCTCCGGCGTGCTGCCGGCCGCCGCCACGGCCCGGCCGACGACGTTCACGACCGGCATCGCCGACCCCGTGTATTTCCAGACTCAGGGGAGGAACGTGTGGCTCGACCGAACCGTCGCGTCGGGCGCGCAGTTCGTTCTGTTGTGGGTGAGCTGGGGGTCCGTCGCGCCGCAGCCGCCCGCCGTGGGAAGCGATCCCTCGAACCCGGCCAACCCGGCGTACGACTGGGGCACGCTCGACGCGACCGTTCGAGCCGCCACGGCCCACGGGCTGCGGGTCGTGCTCTCGATCACGAGCGCGCCACTGTGGGCGCAGGGCCCGGGACGGCCGGCAGACGCGGCGCCGTTCACGTGGCGACCGAACGCGGCCGCGTTCGGCGAGTTCGCGAAGGCCGTCGCCCGCCGCTACTCCGGGAGCTTCGATCCGGGTGCCGGCGTGCTTCCGCGGGTCCGCTACTTCCAGGCATGGACCGAGCCCAACCTCCCCTACCACCTCAGCCCTCAATGGATCCGCGTGGCCGGGCACTGGGTCGCGGAGAGCCCGACCATCTACCGCGGACTCTTGAACGCCTTCTACCCAGCCGTCAAGTCGGTGCATTCGTCGAACGTGGTGATCACGGCGGGGACTGCGCCGTACGGGGACCCGCCGGGCGGCCAGCGCATGCGGCCCGCTCTGTTCGTGCGCGATCTCCTGTGCCTTCAAGGGGAGAAGCTCGTTCCGCAGCGTTGTCCAGATCCCGCCCACTTCGACGTCCTCGCCCACGATCCGTACTCGTTCGCCGGCCCGACGCGACCCGCATACTGGGCGGACGACGTCTCGATCGCAGACATGTGGAAGCTGACCCGGACGCTCGCGGTCGCCCAGCGAACCGGCCGGGCGCTCCCCCGCATCCATCACCCCGTGTGGGTGACCGAGTTCGGGTGGAGCTCGAAGCCACCCAATCCCCGCGCGGTGCCCCTGATGAAGCGCGCGCGCTGGATCGAGCAGGCGTTCTACGAGCTGTGGCGCCAGGGGATCGACACAGTCACCTGGTATTTGATCGTCGACGAGGCGCCCGTCCCGAGCTACGCGGCGACGTGGCAGACCGGCCTCTACTACCTGAACGGTCGCCGAAAGCCCGGGTTCGAGGCCTTCCGGTTCCCGTTCATCGTCGTTCGCACGCGCCACGGCCACGCGCACGTCTGGGGGGTCTCGCCAGACGCCGGGATTTTGCGGGTCCAGGTCCACGATGCCGGACGGTGGACGACGGTTTTGCGCGTCCGGACGCGCGCGCACGGGGTCATCAACCGGACGATCGGCGTTGTCGGCCGGCCGACGATCAGAGCTGTGGTCGGCAACGACACCAGCCTCGGGTGGCGGGCATGAGGGTCGTCCGGCTGACGTTCCTGGCGTGTATCGCGGCCGTGGCGTTCCCGGCGGGCGCGTTCGCGGTCCGGTGCGCCCCGCCCGGGAACTCAGGCATCGACCAGTACTTCGAGACGATCCCCGGCGCGAGCTGCAACCAGGCGCCGCCCGGCTCGGTCGGCACCGGTAGTTCCGGCGGCACCCACCTCTCCCCGGGCCAGCGCCGTCAGCTCGCCGCGCTAGGCCCGGCGGGACGCGCGGTCGCGCAGTTCGTCGCCGCGACCGCGCCGGCGATCGAGGGCACCGGGCCCTCGCAGGCCGGAGGCTCGCGGACCGGCGGCAAGGGCGCGGCCCCTGTGCTCATCGCCGCGGCCCCTCCGGCGGCGAGCGGTCAACCGCCTGTGATCGGGCTGCTCAAGCCGATCGTCACGGGCTCCGCGTCGGGGGGCGTCGGGATCGTGCTCCCGATCGTCCTGGCGGCGGCGCTCCTGCTCGCGGTCGTGACCGCGATGCGCCGCTACGTGATCCGGCGCTAGCGTCCCCGGGGCTGATGGTGAGTGCACGTCACACGTGGTCTGTTTGTCGCATCCTTGTTTTCCTGGCGATCGTGGCCGGTCTCGCGGTGGCGCGCGCGGCGCCCGTCGGCGCCGCGGTAACGGTCGCGAAGCCCGTTGTGAGCCCGGCAACGGTGATCGCCGCCCCGGTGCGTTCGGTGAGGACCCGGTACGGCACGGTCAGCTACCGGTCGGTCGGCAGCGGCCGTCCGCTGGTGATGATCATGGGCCTCGAGGGAAGCATCGACGTCTGGCCACCGGACTTCGTGGCGTCACTCGCTCGCCATCGCCGGGTGATCGCGTTCGACAACGAGGGAATCGGCCGCTCGACGTTGAGGCCCGGGACGCTCACGATCACCCGCATGGGCGACGACACCGCGGCCTTCATATCCGCGCTGCGCCTGCGGCGTCCCGATGTTCTGGGATGGTCGATGGGCGGCTTCATCGCGCAGGCGTTCGCCGCCCGCCACCCTGGCGACTATCGCCGCCTGATCCTGTCCGCCACCGCGCCCGGTAACGGGCATGCGGTTCTGCCGTCGGCGGCGGTGACAAAGGTCCTCACCAGTGGGGGCAACATCCTCGCCTACCTGTTCCCTCCTGACCAGGCTCAGGAGATTCCGGCCTTCACCGCGGCCATCACGAAGTACCCCCACTTCTATGCCGCATCGCCGACGATCGCCGCACTCCAGCTCGCGGCTTCCGCCAGGTGGCTGACCGGCAAGGATCGAAGCGGCCACCACGATCCCCAGATCCGCGCGCCCACGCTGATCGGCGAGGGCGTCGACGATCAGCTGATCCCCTCGGCCAACAGCCGCAGGCTCGCCCACCTGATCCCCCGCTCGCGTCTCAAGCTCTACCCCGACGCCGCGCACGGGTTCCTGTTTCAGGACGAGTCAAGCTGGGCCGCGACGATCAACCGCTTTCTCACCAGCCGCTAAGCCGCAGCCAGGTCCTCCAGCAGCGCGGCCGCCAGCGGCCCGGCGTTCCCCCGCACCCCCTCGAGAACGGTCGCTCGCTCCATCGCCCGGCGGAGCGTCCGCAGCGACTCCTCGGGACGCTCCTGGGCGGGGACGGTGTTCGCCAACAGCGCGACCAATCCCTGTCCCGGAGATCGCCGCTTCGGCTGCCACTCGGCGCCCTCCCGATAACGGGTGACCACCACCATCCCGAGCGACGCCGAGTCCTCGCCGGCGACGGCGCTGTTTCCGGCCGCCTGGTGCTCTCGGACCTCGCCCCCGTCACCGCTGCGGATCGACAGCGGGCGCGGGTAGGGGTGGACGCGCCCGCGCCCGTCGAGCACGGCGTACTCGTCGGAGTAGTACGTCGCGCCGGCGCTCACGAGCGCGCGGACGAGCGTGGTCTTGCCGGAGAAGCTGTCGCCGGGAGCCACCAGCGCCCGGCCGCCGCGCGCGACGACGCCGGCGTGCACGAACAGCCAGTCGCGCGCGTTGGCGGCGATGAACAACCGCATCTGGGCGTCGAGCATCGTCAGCGCCACGTCGAGCGTCGCGTGCGCCATCGATGGGAAGCCGGCGAACGTGACCTCGTAGGCGTCCTCGCCCGTTTGATGCAGACCGAAACGGCCGGCCGAGGCCTCCGGCCTGCACGCGGTGCGACCGGGCGGCAGGATCTCCTCGACGGCCCCCTCCAGCTCGGCGTCGCCGAGCGTCACCTCCACCTGCACGCCGAACGCCTCGAAGCTCATCGCGGGCGCTCGCCGCTTTCGTACGCGCATCGAGGCGATCTTATGGCGTCGGCCGCCTCGGCTCCGGCCCGCCGGGAGAGGGGGTGGGTCGGGGTGCCGGCGGGTCGCCGAGGCCCGTCGTTGACCCGCTCAGCTGCGCGAACCCGCGGGTTTGCGCCGTGAGTGTGCCGTGCCGAGAGTGTCACGGAAAACCTGCATAGCTCGACAACACCGGCGCCAGACCCGAGCCCTGTCGTACTAACGATGCTCTTCATGCATAACACGACAGGCCTCGCCATTCGAGCCGACATTGTCGTGCTGTGCAGGTTCTGACGGGTGCGATCGCGCCCGCCCCCCTCCCCTCCTCCAGCGCCGTTTGCCCGGCCGCCCCTAGTCGACAGCCATCTAGAGGTCGACTCTCGGCAGACGACCGACCCTCGCCATGGCGGGGCCGCACCTATGATTTGGAGCCGTGGATGCGGTCCTACTGAGCATCCGTTGCCTGCTCGCGGCCGTGTTCCTTGTCGCGTCCGTGGGCAAGCTGCTCGACCTGCCAGGCTCACGACGCGCGCTTGAGGAGTTTGGCGTGCCGACCCGGGCGGTCCGGATCGGCGGGCTCGCGCTCCCGCTGGCCGAGCTCGCGGTCGGGGTCGCGCTCCTAGTTCGCCCGACGGCGCGGTGGGGAGCGCTCTGCGCGCTGCTCCTGGTGCTCGCGTTCGCCGGTGCCGTCGCGCGCGCAATGTCGAGAGGACAGGCCCCCGACTGTCACTGCTTCGGCCAGATCCATTCGGAACCCGCCGGCCCATCGATGTTGATCCGCGACGGGGTTCTGGCAGCGATGGCGGGCGTGGTCGTCGTCGCGGGTCCCGGGCCGAGCGTCGTCACGGCGGTGACGAGCCTGCACGGTACCGCGATCGGGCTGGTGGCCGTCTCGGTCCTCGCCGCGGTCCTCGCGGTCGCGGTCGTGCAACTGTGGGTGGACAGGCGCCGGCTTCGGGCCGACCTGAGCGCCGCGATCGCGGCCCATGCGGCTCCGGGACTGCCGCGCGGCACGCCGGCACCCGAGTTCGAGCTCCTCCCCGTGCGGGGGACTGTCCGCTCGGTGGCGGAGCTGACTCAGCGGCTGCGACCCTCGGTGCTGGTTTTTGTCAGCACGGGCTGCGGCCCGTGTATACAGATGCTGCCGACGCTTGGCCGTTGGCAGGATTCGCTGTCCAACTCGGTGACCCTGGCGGCGATCTTCGCGGGCGAACGCGCTGAGGTCGAGCGCCTGAGTGCCGAGTACAAACTCAGCCTCGCGATGGCACAGGAGAACAACGAGGCGTTCGAGCTCTACAAACTGCGCGGGACGCCCTCGGCTGTGCTGGTCGGCGTCAACGGCATGATCGCCGGCGCTCCGGCGGAAGGGGTGCCCGCGATCGAGGCGCTGATTCGCACTGCGGCGGCACAGGAGCGTCCGCTCGAGCTCGCCGTCCAGCGTGGCTGACCGGGGCGGTTGCGACCCGGGGGAAGGGAAGCTACGCTGGCCCCCCCCGGCCGGAGTGCCCCAGTTGCCATGCGCGATCGACCGAAAGCCAAGATCGAGGGCGTAGTCACAGAGCGGATCGACGACGAGCTCGTCGTCTACGACGGTGCGAGCCAGACGGCACACTGCCTCTCGCACGAGGCGGCCTCGGTGTGGGAGCACTGCGACGGAAGCTTGTCCCACCACGAGATCGCAGAGCGGCTCGCGCGCCCCACGGAGGCGGTGGAGCGTGCGCTGTCGGTCCTGGACGAGGCCGGTCTGTTGGACGCAGGCCCGATCGCGGAGGCGGGATATTCCCGCCGGGAGGCAGCCGCGAGACTCGCGAAGGTAGGCGGCGTCGCCTTCGCCGCGCCACTCGTGTATTCGGTGGCGGTCCCCTCGATGGCGGCGGCGTTGTCGCCGTTTCCCGCGTGCGGGAGTCGACCCGAGGGCTGCACCGCCACGCAGGTCCCGATCAACGGAACGCACACCGCCGTCGGCAGCACGGCCCCCGGCGGCTGCGCCAGCATCGGGAACGCAACGCTCTGTAACGCCAATAAATCGTGCGGGAACTTCGTCAACCCATCGTGCTGTCACGGAATATGTGCTTCGACCAGCGCTACTTCCTGCGGTCCGTTCATATGCTCAACGCAGTACATGTGCGTCCTGGGCGGCGCAACGTGCCCTAGCGCCACTGCGACGTGTGCACCGGGCGTTACCTGCTGCTCGCCGGGCGGTAAGCCCGTTTCCTGCACCACCGGAGGGGCCGGTGCGAACTTCGGCTGCTGCTCGGGAATGTGCGGCAGCAACGGTAGATGCGTGTAGCGGCGTCAGCTGCCGCTGACCGAGCGACGGGCGCGATACCAGGCCCATAGCCCCGCCGGCGCGCGGCGCAGCAGCCACACAGCGCGGCGCACGTACGCGCGCGTCAGGCCGACGCGACCTGTCGCCGCGTCCGGATCGGTGTCGCGCATGAACGCGGGTGTTGGCACGAGCTTGCGGCACGCGATCTCCACTCGCGCCCGAACCCCGCCCGCCTGCGCCAGCTGCTCGAAGCCGAGCGCCAGCGGCGGCGCGGAGCCGGCTCGTAGCTCGGCGGCCGCCGAGCGGACTTCGGGCAGCGCCAAGCGGGTGACAAGCTGGTTCCCGGCGGGCACCAGGCGCAGCCCCGCGACGAAGGCCGCGGTGGCTTGGAGCTCCTGCGCGATCGCCGCCGCCCGGCGCCAGAGATCATCGTCGGCTGTGGCCAACGCCCGCTCCAGATCCACGATCGACGTGGGCCAGCCGGGCCCGTGCTGCGCGGCGTGCAGGGCGACGTGCATCGCCCTGGCGGGGAGCCCGAGGACCGGAACGGGGCGCCCGGCGACAGTGAGCTCCGCGGGGTCGGCTGAGAGAACGCGCCAAGCGGTCCAATCGTCGACGTGCACGCCGATCAGGGTCCGATGCAGGTCGATGCTCAGCCCGTCGCTACAGCGTTGCCACACGGCGGCGTGCTCGCACCACCACGGCGGCATCCCAAGGTCCTCCAGCAAGCCCGTGTATCCAAGCGATCGAAGCACCCCCTCAGCAGCATCGAAATCCGCAGGGTCAACGAGCACGTCGCAATCGATGTAGGGGCGGTCCACGCCGTCCGGATAGAGCCAGCGAGCGATCGCGGGTCCCTTCAGCACGAGGGCGTGAACGCCGGCGAGCTCGAAGCGCTCGAGGACTTCGACCGTCGCCGCGTCGATCCGCAGCCGTTCCCCCGTGGCCGCCAGCCATGCGATCTTCTCCGGATCCTGAAGCGCCACGCGAGGAAGCGTACGCTCCGGTCACGCGACCGTAGGGGAAGCCTCGCCTCCGATGTCTGACGCCATGATCCGCCGCGCCGAGGTCCTGATCCTGATCGTGGTCCTGGTGGTCTACGTCCTCGCGTACGTCGTCAGTCGTCTCCGCCGCCGGCGCCCGGACTTTCGCATCGGCAAGCCCCTCATCGTCGGCCTGACGCTGCGACTGGGCGCCGTGGCGGCAATCAACGCCACCAGCCTGCAGGCGCAGCTACGCGGTGGGGACGAGGAGACATTCCTGAGCCTCGCGCGTGGCCTCGCCGCCACATCCTGGGGCCGAGGCTTTCGTCCCCACGGGCCTTATCAGCTGCAGACGATCGTGTTCGCCATCCAGATCAAGCTGGCCGACTTCGGCCCTACTGCACTGCGGGTGACGCAGATCGGGATCGCGATGCTCGGGATCGTTCTGATTCTCGCCGCCGTCCACGACCTCGCAGGACCGCGTGCCTCGCGCCTCGCCGCGTGGCTGCTCGTACTCGAGCCGGCGAGCATCTTCTTCAACAGCGAACTGCACAAGGAGCCGCTGATGGAACTGGCCAGTGGGCTGGTCGTGTTCGGCGGCACCAAGATCTGGAAACGCCTCGACCTGAACGGCGTCATCCTCTGCGCCCTGGGCGGGTTGATCGCGGTCGAGACGCGCAGCTACGCGGGTTGGTTTCTGGTTAGCGCGGCCGTCCTGCTGACGCTGCACGCCGCGCTCCGAAGACTCGACCGGCCGTGGCGCGCGATGCCGATCGTGTACGCGGTGGCGTTGATCGTGTTCCTAGCGACTCCCACGCTGCTGAGCGTCACGTCCAAGCCGAGCCTGCAACGGCTCCAGCAGGCCCAGAACTTCACCACCCAGACCCAATCCAGCGCCGGCAGCGGTGGACCCAACTCGGACAACCTGGCGTTCGAGTCGGTCGACTTTTCGACGCGTGGTGCCGTGATCCGGAATCTGCCTCAACGGATCTTCGACCTGATCTTCAGGCCCTATCCCTGGCAGCTCCAGGACGCTAGCCAACAACTGGGCGCCGTCGGCTCGGTGATCGCGCTCGCGGTGCTGGCGCTGTTGCTCGGCTACGCCTGGCTCAGCCGAGGCCAGATCCTCGCCCTCACGGCCCCGATCCTGTATCCGCTCGTATTCCTGCTGATCGCCTATTCGCTCAGCGCGGGCAATGCGGGCACCGGGTTCCGCTACCGCACCCACCTCGTGGTGCTGGCGATCGCGATGTGCGTCGTGCTGCGCGAGCACGTATTGCAGGTTCGGGCCCAGCGCCATGTGGGCGACGCCCCGCCGGGGGTTCCCGGAGCGCCGGTCGCCTCGACCCTCGTGCCCGCCTGAATGCCTTTCCCAAAATACATCCCTGTACGTTTCATCCGATGAGCGTGGCTCCGGATTCAACCGGGCAACAAGATCTCAGCACGTACCCGAGGATCTTCTGGCGCTGGAAGTTCCTCCTTCTCGCGTTCGTGGTGCTGATCCCGCTCGCGGTGTACCTGATCGAGCGGAGCAAGCCCAAGGTCTACCAGTCGAGCACGCTGGTCGAGCTCCAGGACATCTCGGCGCAGTCACAGGGCGTGACCGGGGGCCCGATCGTCACCGGGAACCTCGACGCTGTGGCGCGGCTTGTGAGCACCACGTCCGTCGCTGACATCGCCGGCCGTCTCCTGCATCAGCCGCCCGGCGCTCTGCTGGGCGCGGTCAGCGCCAGCGCAGACCCGAACACGGGCTTTCTCACGATCACCGCGCAGGACCAAGATCCGCGCCAGGCCGCGGCGATCGCCAACGCGTTTGCCGTAGCCCTCGCCAATCGTCAGGCGAGCCAGGCGACGACCGAGATAAACCAGCAGGTGCGCGCGCTCCTGAGACAGCTGGCGTCGACACCACGCTCCAATCCGAGCTCGCGCGTGACGCTCAAACAACAGATCGCCCAGCTTCAGGCAGTAGCCGGTTCGACCAGCTTGGGTGCTTCCGTCATCCAGGCGGCAGCTCCGTCCCACACGGCGGTCGCGCCGAAGACGCGGCGCGCCGTCGAGCTCGCGTTGGTGATCGCGCTGTTGCTCGGGATCGGTGCCGTGCTCGTCGCCGAGAATGCCGACCGCCGACTCCGCTCGCCGGAGGACATCGAGAATCTCACCGGGTGGCCGCTGCTCGCGGCGATCCCCCCGAGCGCGTTCTCGCCGGGCAATCTCGCCGACCCGGGCAACGAGGAAGCGTTCGAGATGCTCCGGGGTGCGCTCACCTACTTCAACGTCGAGCAGCCGTTGGCCAGTGTGGCGATTGTCAGCCCGCAGGTGAGCGCTGGAAAAACCACGGTGGCGGCAGGCTTGGCATTCGCGACGGCCCGCGCCGGCAAGACGGCGATCCTCGTCGACGCAGACCTCCGCCGTTCGCAGGTCAGCGCCAGGCTCGGAATCACGGCCGCCGCCGGCCTCGGCGCCGTCCTGGCCGGCGAGCGCCCACTCGAGGACGCGCTCGTGGAGCATCCGGTGGATGCCACCGACGGTGGCAAATTATTCGTGCTTCCGGCCGGCCCTACGCCCCCCAACCCGGCAGCTTTGCTCGGCTCACAGCGGATGCGCGAGGTGGTAGGGCAACTCGAGCGGCAGGGCGATCTGGTGATCGTTGACAGCGTCGCCGCGCTCGCGGTCAGCGACGCGCTACCGCTCCTCCAGGAGGTATCGGGAAGTGTCGTGGTCGTGCGCATGGATCGCACCTCGAGAGCTGCGGTCCGCCGGCTTCAGAAGATGATCGCCTCAGCACAAGGGACCGTGCTCGGGGCGGTGGCGACGGGGACCGGAACCCTGGCCCGCGCCTACGGCGGATACGTGTACGGGTATGACAGCCGACAGGGTGGCGTACGGGGACTGCTGCGATGGTCGCGATCCGCGAGTTCCAATCATGCGAGCTCACCGAATGGAGCAATGCCCGCCGCCGAGCAGGGAGCGCAACCCGCGGTAGATGGGGTAGGCGAGGCGAGCAGCGATCCACTGGGCGGCGGCGATCAGCGGCAGTGACGACTTCGCCCAGCCGGGAACGGCGGGATCATCGCGGACCCGGGCCCTAACCCGTCTGGCGTTCGCGAGCAGCACCCTCGGGGTCAGAGCGGCAACGCCGGGGGAGTCTTCGCGGCGCCGGTAGCACAGCCCGGGGCGGCGGTCGAATCCGACCCGCCCACGAAAAGCCAGCGACGTCGCCAGCACCCAATCCTCGCCGCGGTCGCTGTCGGCATAGCCGCCGCACGCACGGACGTCGCCCGCCCGCATGACGGTCGCGCCCTGCGTCGGAAGCAGCGACCAGATCGTGTTCGCGAACGCGAACGTCGCCGGAAAGCTGGACAGGACCCTGGCGAGCCGCCGGGGCGAGCGGTGGCGCTTCCCGGTCACGCCGTCGATGATCGAAAGCACATACGCGGCACGGCGGCGATCGGCGTCAAGCCCATCGAGAAGGGCAGCCAGGCCTCCCGGGAGCAGTTCGTCGTCTGCATCGAGGAATACGACGTACGGGGTTCGGACGAGTTCGAGTGCCGCGTTGCGCGCCTCGCCGGTCGAGCCACGGCGTTCCAGTCTGACGATCTCGGCGGACTCGAGCGCGGGGAGCAGGACACGCGACGCGTTGTCGACGACGATCAGATCTGCCGGTGGGCTTTGGGCTCGCACGCTGGCCACCGCGGCGAGCAGGCCGTCGCCTGCGTACGCGTCCCACGCCGGGATGACAACAGTGACCTGGGGCGCCACACGCCTACTCGGGGTCGAGCAAGTCCCGGTACAGCGCGTCGATTCGGTCGACGAGCGCCTCGAGCGAGAAAGCACGTGCCACTTCGCCGCGCGCGGCCGCTGCCCTCGTTGTCGCGGTGGCATCGTCGAGGACCCCCGCGATGGCATCGGCCATCCCGCGCTCGTCGCAGCGGTCGACGATCACACCCGCGCCACCTTCGCGCACGACGCTGGCCACGCCACCTACGCGCGTGCCGACGACCGGCGTGCCGGCGGCCTGCGCCTCGATCAGGCTCACGGGCGTTCCCTCGTTGTCCGAGGTCAGAACGACGGCATCGCTCGCGAAGCAGACGTCTGGGATGTCGCGGCGGAACCCAGCCCACGTCAGACGACCGTCGAGCTCGGTCGCCTCGGGGCTCGCTTGAAGCTGATCCCGGAGCTCCCCATCTCCGACCACCAGGAAATGAAGTCCCCGTCGGCCCCCCGCCAGATCGAGCGCGACGCGAAGGAAGCGATCAACGCGCTTGATCGGGACCAGACGCGCGATCAGGGTCACAAGCTGATCGTCAGCGGGGATGCCAAGCTCGCGACGAACGCGGTCTCGCCGGCGTCCACGCTCCTGATTGCTGACGTCGAAAGACGTGAGATCAAAGCCGAGCGGCACAACGACGAAACGGGCTCCGTCCGCGACCCCCAGCCGGACGAGTTCCTCGCGGACCTCGTCGCTGACGGCGATCAGTGCATCGGTTTGTCGCGCCAGCCACCGTTCGATCTGGCGATAGACGGCGGCGGTGCGCGGCGAGAAATAGCCCGTCAGCGAGTGGCCGTGAAAGGTGTGGACCAAGGTCGGCCGGGGACCCGGACCGAGACCGGCGATCAAGGCGGCGAGGCGACCGAGCGTGCCCGCCTTGGCCGCATGCGTGTGGACGATGTCCGGCCGCTCGCGTGTGATCAGCCGGGTCAGTGAGGCCAGCGCCGGAATGTCGCGCCAGCCGGGGTTGCGACCCAGCGAGGGGGCCAGAATGGGCTCAACGCCGAGCCGCTCAGCCAGGTAGTCCATATCGCCTTCGTCGGGCTCCTCTCGACCGCGCACCAGCACCGTCCGATAACCGAGAGGCGTGAGACGCTCCGTCAGGGTGATGGCCTGGATCGCCGGTCCGCCGACGTTCAGGCGCGCGATGACGCGGACGACGCGAATCGGATCGCGCACGACTCGCGGGTTGCCAGGGCTCATTGCCGATCGACGGCAGTCAACCCGAACGCCCAGTCGCGCAGCTGTGGCAAGCCGTCCATTTCTGAAAGAAGCTTAATTTGTTGGGCGTCCCCGCTAACCGCGATCATTGGTCACGGTGCCGGTCCCCTCATGAGGAGCATCGACGAGTGACTGCGGCTAGCTCGCTGCAGGAGGTCGAGGGCGTAGCGATCGTCACGCTCCTCGTGGCCTACTTCCTGCGCTATCTCGTCCGGCGACTGGCGCGGTCGCGGCCAGGTTTTCGCGTCGGGACGCCGGTTGCGATCGGGTTCGTGATCAGGCTGGGGGCGATCGCGGCGATCAGCGCCACTGGTCTAAATACGGTGCTGCGGGGCGGAGACGAGGACACATTCATCGCTCTCGCGCGCTATCTCGCCTCGCAACCGCTCGGACGCGGCGACCTCCCACACGGGCCCTACCAGCTCCACACCGTGCTGTTCGCGCTCCAGATCAAGCTGGGGTTCCTCACCGAGGGAGCACTTCGGATCACGCAGGTGGGTTTGGCGCTGACTGGAGTCGTCCTGATTCTCGCGGCGGTCTACGACCTCGCGGACGGACGAGCGGCGCGGCTCGCTGCGTGGCTGCTGGCGTTCGAACCGACCAGCATCTTCTTCGACAGCGCGCTGCATAAGGAGCCACTGATGGAACTCGCCGCCGGCCTGGTGGTGTTCGGCGGGACGAAGATCTGGCTGTGGCTCGACGTCCGGGGAATCTTGATCTGCGCGCTGGGGGGGCTAATCGCTGTAGAAACGCGCAGCTACGCGGGTTGGTTTCTCGTCGCCGCGGCGGTGTTGCTGCTTTTGCAAGCGGCGTTTCGAAGCCTCGACCGGCCGCTCCGAGCCATGCCTGTCATCTACGCCGTCGCCGTCGCGGCCTTCCTGGCGACACCGGTACTGCTCCAGGCCAGCTCGAAGCAGAACCTACAGCAGCTCCAGCAGTCCCAGAACGCGAACGCCACCGGCGCCGGGCAAGGGACCGGAGCGAACAGCGACAACTTGGCGCTCGAGCAGGTGGACTTTTCGACCCGGGGAGCAATCCTCAGAAACCTGCCTAAGCGAATATCCGAGCTGATCCTCAAGCCGTATCCGTGGCAGCTTGGCGATGCAAGCCAGCAGATCGGAGCGATCGGCACTCTGATCGCGTACGCGGTCCTGGTTCTCCTGGCGTGTTACGCATGGCTCAGCCGCGGCCAGATCCTGCTGCGGGCCGCCCCGGTCCTGTATCCGCTGCTGTTCCTGCTCGTCGCCTACTCGCTCAGCGTCGGCAACGCGGGCACGGGCTTCCGATACCGCTCGCATCTCGTCACGCTTGGCATCGCGGCGCTGGTTATCCTTCGCGAACACGTATTGCTCGCGCGCGCGCACGCAATGTCGCCGGATCCGTCGCCGGCTGGCGCCCGGGGGAAGACGCTGATGCCAAAATTGCGGGGAGCACCTGGGGCGGCTATGACCGCACGGACTGGACGGGGCTGAGATGCCCGAGTTCACGGGCACCAATGATCTCCGGACGTATCTCCGGATTCTGTGGCGATGGAAGTGGCTGTTCCTGTTCTTCGTGGTGGTGACGCCGGTGGCGGCGTATCTGATCGAGCGAGGTCAGACGCGGACTTATCGCTCCGCGGCGCTCGTCGGCGTGAACGAGGCGACGGTCGACACCTCGCTGCTGCCCGGAGGTGGGTCTTTCTCCACGTCGAACGTGACCGCGATCTCGCAACTCGTCACCACGGCCTCTGTTGCCGACATTGCCGCCGGCCTGCTTCACCCCCCGGGCGACCCGTCCCAGATCGTCTCCGAGGTGAGCGCCACCGCGGACCCCATAACCAACTTCCTCACGATCAGTGCTGAGGACCGCAGCCCGCGACGCGCGGCCGACATCGCGAATGCCTTTGCACGCGCGATCACCCTCAATCGCCGGAACGCGGCGATCGCCGAGCTCAACAACGCGATCGCCGGCCTGCGCACGCAGACCAAGCACCTGAGCCACACCAACCCCACACGATCGCAACTCGAACAGCAGCTCAATCAGCTGCGCGCGGCCCGCTCGACGCAAGGAAGCGACGCGGCGATCCTTCAGGCGGCCACCCCGTCGGCGACGCCGACCGGGTTGAGGACCCGACGCGCCGTCGAGCTCGGCTTGCTGCTCGGCGTGCTGCTGGGTTTCGGCGCGGTCGTGCTCGCCGAGAGCGCCGATCGTCGCCTACGGAGTCCGGGTGATCTCGAGACAATGACCGACCTCCCGTTGCTCGCGTCGATCCCCCCGAGCGCCTTCTCATCTGAGCTCGACACGAGCAAGGAGGACGAGGAGGCGTTCCACACGCTGCGGACCGCGCTGGTGACGTTCAACCTCGATCGGAGTCTTCGGAGCATTCTTGTCACGAGCCCGCGCGAACGGGACGGCAAGACGACGGTGGCAACACGGCTCGCGTTGGCCAGCGCAGCTGGAGGAATGCGCATCATCCTGATCGACGGGGACCTCCGCCGGGCGCAAGTCAGTCCGAGGCTTGGGATCGACCGGGAGGATGGCCTCGCGGCCATCCTCGCAGGCGAACGCTCCCTCGACGACCTGCTCGTGGAGTACCCGATTCCCTCGCCGGCCGCCGGTCGGCTGGAGGTTCTGCCGGCGGGCTCGCCGCTACCTGATCCTGCCGCCGTGATCGGCTCGGAGGCGATGGGGCGCGTCCTTTCGGAGATTGAAACCAGATGCGACCTCGCGATCATCGACACACCTGCGGCGCTGGCGGTGAGCGATGCCCTGCCCCTGATGCGGCAGGTCTCGGGGGTGGTCATCGTGGCGCGCATGAACTGGTCCGGCCGCGACACGGTAGCCCGGCTTCAGAGGGTGGTCGAAGCCGCAGGGGGCACCCCGGTCGGTGTGGTTGCTACCGGCGTGACCGCGACCCTGGGTTACGGGTACTACTCGCCGAAGTACTACACGCAGACCGGCGCAAACGGATCCAAAGAACGCCGTCGGACGGGTGCACTCAATCGGGACGTCGGCGGCTCGCCCGAGCCGCGACCCCCGGAGTAGCACCCACAGATCAGCGGGTTGCTCACCGGCGGGCGCGGACCTCGCGCCTAGCCACCAGCCAGGCCCGCGCCCCGCGCGGTGCGTGGCGGAGGAGCCACAGCGGGCGGTAGAGGTAAGCGAGCGCGAGCATCCGGCGGTTTCGCGCGGCGGGCGGCCACCAATGGCGCACGAATCCGGGCGGGGGCACTGCCTTGCGGGCAATGATCGTGAGGAACTCCCTGACGCTGGCGGCCCGCGCGAGTTGCTCGAAGCCGAGCGCGATCGGAGGGGGCGAGCTCGCGTGGAGCGCGACATTCACGGATTGCGTCTCCGCCAACGACAGCCGAGCCGCGAGCTCGGCACCCTGCGGGACGAGGCGCAAGCCGGTCGCGAACGCGTCGATCCCGTCCAGCCGCTCGGCAAGCGACGCTGCTCTTACCCAATCCGATTCGTCGACCGCCCGGAGCGCGCGGTCGAGGTGCGAGAGCGCCTTGCCCCAAGCGTGGCCGTGATGACTGGCATGGAGGGTCACGTAAAGTGCCCTCGCGGGGACGCTGAGCACGAGCGCCGGGTGGCCGCCGACGGTGATCGTTTCGGTGGTGGCTGACAACGACCGCCACGCCGTCTGGTCGTCGACGCCCAGCCCTTGCAAGCGGCGATGCAGATCGACGACTACGCCGTCGACGTCTCGCGACCAGCTGCTCGCGTGCTCCTGCCACCATGCTGGAAGACCGCGTTCATCGACGAGCAGGCCGAATCCGAGCCTCGTGAGCACCTCCTCCGCGATCTCGAGATCCGCGGGGCCGACCCACAGGTCACAGTCCAGATAGGAGCGCGTCGGCTCGTCGGCATACCACGCCGCGAGCGCAGGGCCCTTCAGCAGCACACCTCTAACCCCGGCGGCGTGAAAGGCTTGAAGTACCTCGCCTGTCGCAGCATCGATTCGCAGGTTGCTCGCGGCTGCCTCAACGCGGGCCACCTGCTCAGAACGGCTGGAATCAGCCACCGCCTCACTTTAGGCCGAAGACGAGGAAATTTCGGCCGCGTCACGAGCTGGGGGTATTATCCGCCCTGAGCTTCGAGATCCGACGCGGCTCGGTTTGTTCAGTCGGAGGCATTTATGCATGCTTGGGAGACAGGTACTCCGGCAGCGCGATCAGAGGGACTTCTGATCGAGCCGGTCGGCGACGAGACCGTGATTTATGACACGCGGTCGAAGGAGGCGCATTGTCTGAAGCCGCTCGCGGCGATCGTCTTCGACTGCAGCGACGGTCGCACGACGGCCGGCGAAATCGCGAGGACCGCCGAACAACATCTGGGCAACGGCGTCAGTGAGGCAGACGTCGCGGACGCCGTGTCTCAGCTCGAGCGCCTCGGCCTGATGTTGACGCCGCTCGTCGTCCTCCCCGGTGCGGAGGGCAACGGCAACGGACTCTCGCGCCGCGACATGATCCGCCGCGTCGGGTTCGCCGGCGCGGTGGCGGCCGCCGGCACGTCGCTGATCACGAGCATCGTGCCGTCCGCCGCGCTGGCCGCCTCGGGGCTCCCGTCCGGCTGCACGGGTTGCGGGCAAAACAAAGATTGCGTTTCGAACCACTGCTGTCAGCAAAACCCCGGCAAGTCGTGTCTCGAGGGCTGCTGCGCCGGAAGCAACAACTCCTGTCATATCACGGTGTGCACCTGTCACGGCGGTCAAAGGAGCGGTTCAGGGTGCTTGTTTTCCACCTGTCCCGGCGGTACGTGCGAGTGCCAATGCTCAGTCTGCGCCAGCGAAGTTCCTGGTGGGACATGCCCAACGTGCCCGCCGCCATCCACCACATGCTGCTCGAGCGACACGACCGTGTGCACCGCTCCCCTCCTCTAGGGGACCACTAGAGTTAGCGCATGGGTACGGCAGCGCTCGCGGCAAGGCTGGTGCTCGCCGGGATCTTCATCGTCGCGGGCGTGGGCAAGCTGCTCGATCTTCCCGGCTCCCGGCGCGCGCTGCTCGACTTCGGGGTCGGCGAGTCCCTGGTGGGTTTTGGCGCAGTCGCGCTCCCGGTGATCGAACTGGCCACCGCCGCCGCGCTTCTCGTCCGGCCCTCGGCCGAGTGGGGAGCGGTTGCGGCACTCCTACTGCTGGTCGTCTCCAGCGTCGGCATCGTCAACGCTCTGGCCCGCGGAAAGACACCCGATTGCCATTGCTTTGGCAACATCCACTCCGCGCCGGCGAGCCGTCGCCAAATAGTTCGCAACGGCGTGCTCGCGGCGCTGGCGGGCTTTGTCGTCGTCGCGGGGTCCGGTTCTGCGACCGACCTTGGGATCGCAACTCACGGCGCGTCCGCGCCGGTCGTCCTCCTGCTCTTTGGCTCGACATTCTCGCTGCTCGTTGCCGTGCTCCAGCTATGGCGCGAGCGCCGGCGCCTGCGCGAGGAGCTCGTCGGGGTGCGCAGGATCGCCAACGCGGTGCCGCCGGGCCTCGCGGTGGGGGCCCTGGCGCCGGCGTTCACGGCCCGGGATGCAAACGGCAACGCATTCACCCTCGATGACCTGCGCGCCCCCGGACGGCCAATTGCGCTCGTATTCGGTGCGCCTGGTTGTGGCCCCTGCTCCGTCCTCGCCCCGGAGGCGCAGCGTTGGCGCGAAGCCCTCGCTGGAAAGCTGACGATCGGACTCGTCGGCCTCGCCACGTACCTCCGATACGAAGAGGCTGCGGCGCGAACCGGCCGATCGCTTCACGAGATATACGAAGATGATCCGGACCTGGCGGCAGAGTCGAACGAGCTCGACGTACTCATCGCCTCATACCGGCTGAAGGCGACTCCGGCGGCGGTTCTCGTGAGCCCGGACGGGACGATCGCGAGCGCGACCGTCGATGGCAGACTCGCGATCCAGGCGCTGATTCGCCTCGCGATCACGAGGCGTCGTGCAACGGGCTTACGAGCTGCCGAGCCACTGACGCTGGGCTCGCCGATCGGACCAGGAAGCTGACCATCGATGTCGTCAGACACGGCTCCGATCGACGCTCGGCACCGGATCGCTTTCGAAGCCTTCGGCGTCCCGGTCTCGGTCGAGGTCGGGTCCGCGGAACTGCTGTCACGCGTACGGGCGATCCTCCCGCCCGGATGGCGATCGTGCGGGTGGGTACCGGAGGACCACGAGTTCAAGTTGATCACCAGAGACGGGGTGTCCTACAGGATCGAGCATCCGGGTGAGTCGCTCCCGGGGAGCTCCGACTTCGAGGTTGCGCTCGAGGTGCTCGACGCTCAGCTACGCGCCTTTATCGCAGCGCAAGCGCCTGACCACATATTCGTTCATGCCGGCGTCGTTGCGCTCGACGGCCGCGCGATCGTGATGCCAGGACCGACGTTCAGCGGCAAGACGACGCTCGTCGCCGAGTTGGTTCGCGCCGGCGCGCTCTACTACTCGGATGACCTCGCCGCGCTCGACGGGGAGGGGCTCGTCCATCCGTATCCGAAGCCGCTCTCCATCCGAGCGGACGGCTTCAGCCAGATCGACCACGACGTCATGAGCCTCGGAGGGAGCGTCGGCGCCGGGGCAATACCGGTCGGCCTCATCGTCTTCAGCCAGTACCGCCCAGGCGCGTCTTGGGACCCGCATGACCTCTCCCGTGGCGATGGCGTGCTCGCGTTGCTCGCCAATACAGTCCCGGCGCGCGAGCGACCCGAGCAAGCACTGATGGCCCTTACACGCGCCGTCCATGGCGCCGTTGTCCTTGAGGGCGAGCGAGGCGAAGCCGTGGAAGTGGTGGAGCAACTCCTCGATACTGCCGAGCGTCTTCTAGATGTTCGCGCGCCGGGCAGGCGTTAACCCACCGGGGAGAATCCACATCGTTTCTCACTGAACCTCCCGTTAACTGGCAAACGACCGGTCTGCGGCGGGACTGAGGGGCGTATGTTTTCGCCTAACAACCCGAACGGGGGGGAAACGTGCGCCGCCACCTTGGCCTTACCTTCGTCGTCGCCTGCACTGGGGTACTCGCAGCGATGCCAATCGCTTCCGCACAAGCGGCCGCCTGCGGGCCGCTGTGGGGTCTCGCGCCATCCTGGACACGTGACAGCGCATTCCTTTTATCGGCATCGGCCGACTCAGCCGGCGACGCCATGGCGGCCGGGTTCAGGTCGATCTCCAGCACCACCGAACGCCCGATCGTCGAGCAATGGAACGGCACGGAATGGCTGCCGATGACGACCCCGGGCCAGGGCGACGACAGCCTACTCTCGGGAATCACGCGCAACTCGCCGACCTCAGCGGTCGCAGTGGGCTGGTGGGCGCCCGCCGGCACCGATCCAAGCCGAGCGTTCGCCGAGGTGTGGAACGGCACGTCGTGGACGATCTCCGACCCGCCCACGTTCATGAACGGCTCCACATTCCTGCCGACCCTGCTCGAGAGCGCGGCGTCGACAGACCCCTCGAATGTGTGGGCCGCCGGCGTCACCGTCAACGCCGGAAACGTCGAGGTCCCACTGATCGAACATTTCTCCGGCACCAGCTGGTCGATCTCGAACGACGTGCCGATCGGTGACGGCGGCGAGCTGATCAACGTCGCGACCGACGCCATAAACGACGCCTGGGCGGTGGGCCTCGAGATAACAGGCGGCGGCAGTGGGCAGGTTCCCCTCATAATGCACTGGAACGGATCCGTGTGGCAGCAAGTGGCGACGCCGACCCTGAGCACGCCCTCGGGGCTCAACGGCGTCGCGGTCAGCTCGGCAACCAACGCCTGGGCGGTCGGCGCATCGTCCAACGGAACAATGTCGACGCCAATTGCGATGCACTGGGACGGGACCCAGTGGCTTACCGTTGCCGTCCCGAATCCGTCGGTCAACGGTGGATCCCTGCAGTCGGTAACCGCGGTCGGGCCGAATGACGTCTGGGCGTTCGGCCTGCAGTACGTCGATCCGATAGGAGACTCGGCTCCACTGATCGAGCACTGGAACGGCAGCACGTGGTCGGTCGCACAGAGCGCGCCGGGTATCCCATCGCCGGGGGATAGCGGGTTCCTGTTCGGCTCCACGTTCACCGGCAACCACGTGCTGGCCGTCGGCTACACGCAGCCGAACGGCGGCACCGGCGCCGCCAGCACCAGTGGGGAACAGCTGTGTCCCGTGGAAGTTCAGGACACCGGTTACGTCCCGACGACGGCGCGAGAGCCGTTCGGGACGACCGTCTACTGGAGCACGCCCTCGGCCGATGGCAGCAGCCACTCGATCACCGATGGCTCCGGAACCGCCCTGTTCGACTCGGGGCTGATCGCCCCCGGCGGCTCATTTAGCTACCAGTTCGCCGCCGCCGGCGACTATACGGTGACAGACAGCGAGAGCGGCCACGTCGGCCACATGGATGTGTCGATGTCGAGCACGCCAACGACGGGCACGACCGCGACCACGTTCAACATCCAGTGGGCATCCGCCCCGCCGCCCGCCGGGTATGTGTACGACGTCCAGATCAAGCGTCCGGGCAGCTCGACGTTCTCGGATTTGACGACGGGCACGACCGCCACCAATCAGAACTTCACGCCTGACGCCGGCGCTGGGACATACGTTTTTCACTCGCGCGTGCGCAGGCTCTCGCCGAGCGCGCACACGGCCTACTCACCGCAGCTGGCGATCACGGTCAGCTGAGCGAGGTCCCGCGGCATAGCGGGACAGACGCCCTGCCGACGGCGCCACGGCCGCGGCCGGCTGCGCCACGGCCGCCGCCACGCTCGGCTGCGCTACGGGCGCCGCGCGGACGGCGATTCCCTGCGGGCGCCAATGGGGCATGTCGAGCACGGCGATCGCGAGCGCCCCCAACACGACCGCCACGACGGCGAGAATGCAGAGGACATCGGTGCCTAGCCGAGCCCCGATGATCGCGCAGGCGCACACGATCGCCTGCGTGGCCGCCAGCACGCCGGCGACGGCTCGCGGCGAGCGACGGCCGAGCAGCAGCCGGTGGGTCAGATGGTCGCGGCCGCCGGTCATGAGTGTGACCCCGCGGCGAGTGCGCGAGACCGTCACGAGCGCGGTGTCGAGGATCACGAGCCCGACCAGCAGCGCCCCGGCGAGCACGTTCGCGTCCCCGAGCTTCAGCTGGCGGCAGGTCGCCATCGCGAGGCCGGCTACCAGTAATCCGATCGGCCGGCTGCCGCCGTCGCCGAGGAAGATCTTCGCCGGTCGCGCGAGGTTCCAACGAAGGAACGCCAGGCAAGCCCCGGTGACGGCGAACGCCAGCCCCGCGAGCACCGGCTCGCCGTCGATTGCCGCGAGCGTTCCGATCCCCGCGGACGACACGCATGCGACGGTACCGCACGCCCCGTCAAGGTTGTCCATCAGGTTGAAGCCGTTGACCAGCCCCACCACCCACGCCACCGTCAGCACCTCGTCAACGGCTCCGCCGGCTGACGTCTTCCACCCGAGGCCGGCCGAGATCAGCGCCAGAGCAGCCGCGATCTCGGCCAGCACGCGCCAGACCGGCGCGACCGGGATCCAGTCGTCGAGCGTCCCGAGCAGCCAGAGAGCGACGGCGCACGCGAGCAGTACGGCGAGCCTGCCGGACACACCCACCGCGATCGCTCCGATAAGAAACCCTGCGAGTACGGCCGTGCCGCCGAGCAACGGGGTCGGAGCATCGTGTTGGTGGTAGTCGTGGGGACGGTCGTAGAAGTTCAGGCGCCTGGCGGCGGCGATCGCCGCCGGAGTGGTGGCGAGCGTCGCGGCGCCGCCGACGACGAATCCGACCGCCGCTGACAGCTCAGTGTCCATACGACGCGGTCAGTCGGGTGGTATCGGTCGCCAGCTCCTCATCGCGGAAGTACTGGATCGTGCGCTCGAGCCCCGTGCGCAGCGCCACGACGGGCTCATAACCGAGTTCGCGGCGCGCGAGCGAGAGATCGGCGAGCGAGTGCTCGACCTCGCCCGGCCGCCGCGTCGTGTGCACGGGCTCGATGTCGACGCCGAGCAGATCTCGCAGCTCACGGACCAGCCGGTTCACGGTCACGCGCTCCCCACAGGCGACGTTATAGACCTTGCCGGCGACGCCTGGCGCCTCCATCGCGAGCAGGTTCGCGTGGATCACGTTGGCGATGTAGGTGAAGTCACGCGACTGCTCGCCGTCGCCGAAGATGACGGGCGACCGGCCCGCCATCAGCTCGGTGATGAAGGTCGGGATCACCGCCGCGTATTGCGAGGCCGGGTCCTGCCGCGGCCCGAACACGTTGAAGTAGCGGAGCGCCACCGCGTCAAGGCCGTACACGCCGTGGAAGCTCCGGGCGTAGTGCTCGCTGGCGAGCTTCGCGGTTGCGTAGGGAGAGATCGGGACCGCCGCTTGCTCCTCGCGCTTCGCCGCCTTGCCCGAGGCCGTGCCGTACACGGACGACGACGATGCGCATACGACCCGGCGGACGCCGCGGTCGCGCGAGGCCAGCAGCACGTTGAGCGTCCCTGTCACGTTGGTGGCGTTGCTCGTCAGCGGATCCTGGATCGAGCGCGGGACCGACGGCAGAGCGGCTTGGTGGAGAACGATCTCGCACCCGGCCACCGCCTTGTCGACCCGCTCGTAGCTCTGGATGTCGCCTTCGATCAGCTCCGCCTCGCCGCCCAGATCGCTCAGGTTGGACCGCCGACCGCTGGCGAAGTTGTCAAGGACACGGACGTTGGCGCCGCGCTCGACGAGAGCCGCCACGAGGTGCGAGCCGATGAACCCGCCGCCGCCCGTGACGAGCACCCGCATGGCGCTCACCCCGTTGCCCGAACGCCGAGCTCAGCCCGCGATCCATTCCGTTCGGCGGCGAACCTCGCCTTCGCCTCGAGCGCCAGCTCGGCCCGCTGGAACGCAATCACGTCCTCGAGGGCCTGATCGAGATTTCGCTGCGGCCGCCAGCCGGTGAGCTCATGCAGCGCCGTGACGTCCGGCGTACGCCGGCCGAGCTCCTCAAAGCCGTCGTCGTATGCCTGCTCGTATGGGACGTGGGCGATACACGAGCGCGACCCCACCCGCTCTACGATCCGCTCGGCGAGCTCCTCGATCGTGATCGACTCCGGACTACCGACGTTGTATGCGCGACCGCTGGCCCGCTCGTCGTCGGCGAGCGCGAGCATTGCCGCCACCGCGTCCTGCACGTGCATGAAGCACCGCGCCTGGGATCCATCGCCGAATACGGTGAGGTCCTCGCCGGCGATCGCCTGGCGCACGAGCCGTGGCACGACCATCCCGTGAGCGCCGATCTGACGCGGTCCGATCGTGTTGAACAGGCGCGCGATGGTCGTGTCGGCGCCGTACTCGCGGTGGTATCCCTACGCGAGCGCCTCTCCGTAGGACTTGGCGATCGCGTAGGACCACCGGCTCTTCTGGATCGAGCCGAGTACCCGGTCCGAGTCCTCGCTCAGCGGTCCGTTCGAGCTCTTGCCGTAGACCTCTGAGGTCGAGCGAACAGAATACGCTTGCCTTGTGCGGCCGCCGCCGAGATCACGACGTCGGTTCCGCGCACGATCCTTTGCAGCGTCTCGAGGGGGTAGGCGACGACGAGTTGCACACCGACCGTCGAGGCGAGGTGCAGGCACCGGTCGCACTTGGCCATCAGTCCGCCTACGAGCTTGGCGTCGGTGACGGATCCCTCGATCAGCTCAATCAATTCGCTCGCGACGAGGTGCTCCAGGTTCGACCGGCGACCGGTGCTGAAGTCGTCGAGGATAGCGACGTCGTCTTGTCTCGCCACCAGCGCGTCGGCGAGGTGCGATCCGATGAAACCTGCTCCGCCCGTGATCAGGTATCTCGCCATGACGCCTACCCCATATGCAACTTTTGCTGTGCTCCCGCGGCCCCGAACGCACGCAGCCGCGACTCCTCACGCGCCGGCTACCGTGGTGAGACGCGACAATGCTATAGCTCGCCGGTCCCGGGTTGTTAACGAACTTCACAATGTGCGCCACCAATAATGGCGCATATTGCGCCATTGCTCACTACGGCGGCTACCGGTGACGACCCTCGGGGTAATTTGGTGCACCAACGCCGATGGCCACCACACGGCCGAGTTTCTTCAACCCGGGTGGCGTGTGCGCGGTCAGTCCGAAATCCGTGACGCCTCTTCCCGGGACCCAGATGACCTGCGCCGAGTGCCCATGGGGCAATTGCGCTCCGCGGGTGCACTGCAGACCTGGCAGAAGAACCGCCCCTGGAGCACGATCACGTAGGCCCGCGGGTTGGTCGGACCCGGCGGGATTGCTCCCGGTTCCATCCAGTTCTCGGCGGCATTCTTGGTCGTCACGACCACCAGGGCGGCCTTGACGTGGGAGTCCCCCAGTCCGCTCGCTGTGCCCTGAGCGATCTTTACGAGCCTGGCCACCGGAAGCCTTTGCCGTGCCCGGCTCGACCCCGGCGCGGCAAGGACCGCACCGATCGTGCTGGCACCGACCACCGCAACTGCCGCCGCGACCATGATCCAACGATTCCTATCCATTCGAAACCCCCAAGAGAATGGTTTCCTCGCTTGATTTACGAACTGGTCGTCGAGTCGTCACACCCCGACCGGAGTTCGCCACCATGGGCTAACGTCCGCGACAGGATGCCCGGGATGCGACGGATCCTCGTGGTGGTGTGGTTACTGGTCGCGTGC
>CAWEMC010000004.1:0-19476 GCA_963810015.1 uncultured Solirubrobacterales bacterium | reverse complement strand
GGCCGGTCTCCACGTCGAACTCCTCTGCATACAGGCCGAGCGGCGAGGCGACCTTCACCAGGCGCTCCATCAGGTCCGCGCCCGCTGCATCTCGCCGACGATGGCCAGCGCGGAGACCAGCCAGAACGAACAGATCACGAACGTCCCCCCCTTTCCGACAGCCCGTCGTCGGTCTCGTCGGTCTTGTAGCGCAGCACGAAGCCGTTCTCGGTCAGCTCGTCGGCGATGGCCAGCACGCTTGCCTTCAGCCGCGGATCGTCGGCGGCAAGAAAGCGAAGATCGCGGCCAGCAGCGTCGAGGCGTCGAGCGATTCGGTGTCGTAGTGCTGGCGCAGCACCCCACGCTCGTCGACGCCGTTGGCGAGGATGTCGGCCTTGATCTCGGCGGCGGTCTGGGCCCACCCGGCGGCAATGTCAGGGTCACCTCGGATCTCGGCGAGCTTTGACGCCCGGTCCATCGCCACCCAGCACATGAGCTTTGAGGAGACGTATTGCCGTGGCTTGCCGCGTGCCTCCCCGATGCCCTGGTCGGGGTTGCGCCAGACCGCTTTGGCGCACTCCGCCTGCGACTGGATCAGCGGCCACAGCCGCCGCGGCAGCCGCTGGCTGCGACGGGTATGCAGAAGCACCGAGTCAAGCGCGGCGCCGGAACGTCGTTCTGGCGCTGGTCAAAGGCGCCCATGCCGGTACGGACCGGGTGCGCGCCGGCGTAGCCCGACAGCTCGGCGTGGAGCACCTCGGTGAGACTTCGGCGGCCGTCGATCCCGTGCATCAACTGCAGGGCGCCGTCCTCGCCCAGCTCGAGGTCGGCGATGAACTGCATGAATTCGTTGGCTTCCCAGTCGAGGTCGAGGAAGTGCAGGGCCTGAAGCGTGAACGTCGAGTCTCGGATCCAGGTGTAGCGGTAGTCCCAGTTACGCTCGCCGCCCGGCGTCTCGGGCAACGACGTGGTCAACGCCGCGACGGTAGCGCTAGTCGGCATATAGGTCAAGCCCTTGATCGCCAGCGCCGAACGCTGGATCAACGGCCGCAGCTCGTGATCGGGGATTCTGCCCGCGCCAGCCAGTGACGCCAGAACTTACTGGTGGCGTTCAGCCGGGCGTTGGCTTCCTCGAGGTTCGCGGGCGGGGCAACCGCCTCGTCCCAGGACAGGGCGACAATAAAGCTCCTCGCCCTCCTGCAGCACGTGACGCGCCCGCGCCTGCCCCGCCTCGATCCCGATCAGCATGTCAGTCTGCAGAGTGATCTTCTGTCCGGCGCCGCTCACCTCGGCGCGATGGCGATCGCTGACAGCGACCGATGACCCGGCGTACGCCCGTAGTCAAACGCGGGGTCGCACACGAGTTCGATCTCGACGCTGCCCTCGACGCACGCGACCGTGCGCACCAGCGTGTGCTCGGCGTCCTCGTCCGCCGGCGGGCGAGTGTGCGGCGTCACCGTATCCTCGCCCCGGCGCGGCCCCATCGTGAGCGCCTCGCGCACCGTCGCCCAACCACTCTTCGCCTTCCACGACGTAACCAGCGTGTTCGTCCCCGGCTCATAGATCCGGCCGCTCGGCATGTTCATCCCGAACGGACCGAGGCGAAACCCGCCGGCGCCGCGGTCAAGCTACGAGACCGCTACTCGGCAGCCAAGTGGGGCACGGAATCGTCGCTTTCGCTTGCGAAGGCCTCCTCGACGCGAAGCAAAGCTAGCCTCGCGCTGATCCAAGCCACCCAGATCCGCACGCTGGACTCGGTGTCGTTCAACGCGGCGGAAACCGCCTACGCCTCGAAAGACGTCAAGCTCTTCCGCCTGGCCGTCAATCGCCTACGCGCCGGCTACCGCCCGGCGTTCGAGGCGTGGATCGCGCTGCGTCCCCTGAAGAACCCGCACGCACCGCCTGACCCGTCTTACATGCCGCAATACCGAATCCCGCAGCAGGCCGCCGGGCTGGCGCTCACCGCTTCAGCCGATGCGTATTTCAAGGAAGGCCAGTCAGCCGCGGGAACGGCGGACAAGTACGTGCGGCTCACCGTGTTTCTGGCCGCCGTCCTGTTTCTGGTCGGCATCGGCAGCCGCTTCCCGGTACGCGTGGCGCGCTATGGGCTGGTCGGCGTGGCCGCCGTGCTGCTCGCGGTCTCAATAGTGCAACTGCTCGGCCTTCCCGGGCCGCCCTCCTGACTCGAGGCCAGTGCAAGCCGGGCGCAATCGGCCCGAAGTGGACGGGCGCCGACCCCGACGAATAGTGAAGACTCAAACCTGGGGCTGTGGCAGAGTGGAACCCCTCTCCTCCGGAAGCGGGGGAGAGCGTGTCCTCGTGGCAGCGCTGCACTTGCGGCTACTCCCGCAGGGACAGGGGTCGTTCCGGCCGCGTTGCGCGTCGTGTGCGGGATCGAGTGCGAGCGCGAGTCCGCACAACGCACCCGGTTCAGCGCGGGAAGCGGGTCACGGGCGCGCGCTCACACCGTTCGCGGAGCGATCGTCGGAGGTCAGGATCACGAGGCGTTGCCACCGTCGCTATCTAGGACGGTGAGCCGAGCTCGCCGGTTGGCCACCGCCGCAGCACCCGTCCCGCCGTCGCAAACTCGTAGCGGCAAACAAGCCGCCGCGCGGCGGCCCGCGGCTGCCGGACTCAGAGAGCGCGTCTCAGTAAAAGGCGGCCAAGAGCGACAGCAGACCCGCGGTGAGCGAGGAATGGCAGCACCAACCCCTCGAGCGCGGCTGCGGTCTCCATTCTGGACTCGCCGACCCGCCGCGCGGTGTCGGGCGGGTCGTCGATCAGCGTCTGCGCCGCCACCGTGCCGAAAACGCCGGCGGCGGCCGCGAGCCCAACCGCGATGAACGCCCACGCCGATGCGCCGCCAGAGACGAGCACGATCATTGCGCCGAGACCGGCCAACACGAGGATCGCTTGGCCCCCGAGCGACACCAGCGTGCGCCCTAGCGGCTCCAAGCGCCAGGACGGCTACGAACACCCAATTGGTCAATGCAAACCAGATCATGATTAGTCGTGGCTGTCGCTCATCCGGTTATCTCCGCCAGTCGGTCGGCAAGGACGATCCGACCCGCCGCCTCGACCGCGGCCAGATGGGAAAACGCCTGCGGGAAGTTGCCGAGGTGGCGGCCGGTCTCCACGTCGAACTCCTCGGCGTAGAGGCCGAGCGGAGAAGCGACCTTCGCGAGGCGCTGCATCAGGTCACGCGCCCGCTGCATCTCGCCGACGATGGCCAGCGCCGAGACCAGCCAGAAGGAACAGATCACGAACGTCCCCTCCTTCCCGGACAGGCCGTCGTCGGTCTGGTCGGTGCGGTAGCGCAGGACGAATCCGTTCTCCGTCAGCTCATCGGCGATCGCCAAGACACTCGCCTTGAGCCGCGGATCGTCGGCCGGCAGGAAGCCGAAGAGGGCGGCCAGCAGGGTCGATGCGTCGAGCGATTCTGTGTCGTAGTGCTGGCGCAGCACCCCTGCGTTGTCGACGCCGTGGGCGAGGATGTCGGCCTTGATCTCGGCGGCGGTCTCCGCCCAGCCGTCGGCGAGGTCACGGTCACCGCGGATCTCGGCGAGCTTCGCCGCCCGGTCCATCGCCACCCAGCACATCAGCTTTGAGGAGACGTAGTGCTGCGGCTTGCCGCGGGCCTCCCAGATGCCCTGGTCGGGGTGGCGCCAGACCGCTTTGGCGCACTCCGCCTGGGACTGGATCAGCGGCCACAGGCGCCGCGGCAGCCGCTGGCTGCGCCGGGTATGCAGAAGCACGGAATCGAGCGCGGCGCCGAACACGTCGTTCTGGCGCTGATCGAAAGCGCCGTTGCCGGTACGGACCGGGTGCGCGCCGGCGTAGCCCGAGAGCTCGTTCAAGAGGATCTCGGTGAGATCTCGCCGGCCGTCGATCCCGTACATGATCTGCAGCGCGCCGTCTTCGCCCCGCTCGAGGTCGGCGATGAACTGCATGAATTCGTTGGCTTCCCAGTCGAGATCGAGGAAGTGCAGCGACTGGAGCGTGAACGTCGAGTCGCGGATCCAGGTGAAGCGGTAGTCCCAGTTGCGCTCGCCGCCCGGCGTCTCGGGCAGCGAGGTGGTCAGCGCGGCGACGGTGGCGCCGGTCGGCATGTAGGTCAGTCCCTTGATCGCGAGCGCCGAGCGCTGGATCAGAGGACGCAGCTCGTGATCGGGGATTCGGGCCCGGGCCAGCCAGTGGCGCCAGAACTTGCTGGTGGCGTTGAGCCGGGCGTTGGCTTCCTCGACGTTCGCCGGCGGGGTGATCGCCTCGTCCCAGGACAGCGCGCAATAGAGCTCCTCGCCCTCCGCGCAGCACGTGCCGAGCCCGCACGTGATTGGCCTCGATCCCGAGCAGCATGTCGGTCTGGAGCGTCATCTTCTGACCGGCGCCCGTCACCTCGGCGCGGTGGCGATCGCTCGAGAGCGACCATTCGCCGGGCGCCCGGCCGTAGTCGAAGGCGGGCTCGCACACGAGCTCGATCTCGACGGTGCCCTCCACGCACGTGATCGCGCGCACCAGCGTGTGCTCGGCGTCCTCGTCGGCCGGCGGCCGGGTGTGGGGCGTGACCGTGTCCTCGCCGCGGCGGGGCCCCATCGTGAGCGCCTCGCGCGTCGTGGCCCAACCGGAAGGCGTCTTCCACGATGTGATCAGCGTGTTCGTGCCCGGCTCATAGGTTCGCCCGCTCGGCACGTTGATCCCGAACGGGCCGAGGCGAAAGGCGCCGGCGCCGCGGTCGAGCAGCGCCCCGAACACGGCCGCTCGGCGAGCCTGCTCGACCGCCGCAGGACGTCGCCGCGCTCGAGCATCTCCGCGCCGATGACTTCCACGACTGCCTCGAAACGACGTGAGCACACGCTACTTACCACCCGCGCTTCTGGGTGACTACCAGCGTTGCGGTCACTGCTGCCTGGGACGGGTTAGAGAGCTGACAGGGGTGGCTGCCTCCAGCGGGCACACGTGCTGGCTTGTTTGCACGTCCTCGCACGCTCTGCCACGGTCAGCGCACCATGGGTGACAGAGAGGCGCGGATCGGAACTGCATTGCGCAGAATGGCCGAGGACCTGGTGGCGGCGCGACGCCGCGTGGCGGATCTGGAACGCGAGAACCGGCGATTGAGGGCACGGCTCGCGACTGTCGAGCGCCCCGAGGATGTGATGCAGTCGTCCGCGCTCCCCGCAGGCAGGAGCCGAGCCGAACCTGAGTGTTGCGCGAAAGCGAGCGCTGGCGCGGCTAGGGCGACAAGCTGCTCGGCGTCGTCACCGCTCATAGCCGGACCGCTGCGTGGCGGGAGGCGGCACGCTGCTGAAGACGCTGCGATCCTCGGAGCCGGAGTGGGCGGTGGGACCAACTCGCTGCGCCGCGGCGTCCGCGACAGGGATGTTCGCCCGGACTGTCGTACCCCGTCCCGGCGTCGACTCGACCACCAGGTTCCCTCCGTGCGCGGCGATCCGCTCTGACACGTTCGCTAGCCCGTGACCCGCGTGGCGGGCCGATTCGACGTCGAAGCCGGCGCCGTCGTCGACGATCTCGAAGAAGAGTCGGCCATCGTGCTCCCACAGCCGAATCACAGCGGTCGCACCCAACCCGGCGTGCTTGTGGACGTTCTGGAGACTTTCCGCGCAGCAGAAGTAAACGGCGGCCTCGACCTCTTCGGAGTAGCGGCCGATCGCGCCTGCCTCGACCTTTACCCGTGAAACCGACCGCCGCACGAGGGTGAGCAGGGCCGCCTCGAGTCCCAAGTCGCGGAGCACAAGTGGGTAGAGGCCATGGGCGAGGTCGCGGAGCTCCTCCAGAATCTCGTCCAGCTCTTTGCCCACCTCGTCGAGTCGCGCTACGCCCTCTGGATCCGCGACTTCGCGGGCCAGGCCAACTTTGATGATGAGGGCGACCAGATGTTGCTGCGCCCCGTCATGGAGGTCGCGCTCAACCTTTCGGCGCTCAGCCTCGCCCGCGGTCGCGATGCGTGCATGCATCGCGTGGAGCTCCGTGGTCGTTGAGCGGAGCTCGGTCCGTCAAGCGACCGTTCTCAATCGCCAGCAGCATCGCCTGACCCGCAGCTGCGACGAGCTCTGGGTCGGTGTCCAAAGCGGCGTCGTGCAAGATCACGGCCACGGTCTCGCCGTTCTTTGTGATCGGAGACGACGACTGGCCGGGCGGAGGCGTGGAAGCAAGAGGCATGCCGCTCGAGTCGACAAAACCGCCTCCCCGCTCGAGACGGAACCCGAGCTCGAGCGACGGATCATCGAGTGGATCGGCCAGCGTCGCGCG
This sequence comes from uncultured Solirubrobacterales bacterium, assembly GCA_963810015.1. Taxonomy (GTDB): domain Bacteria; phylum Actinomycetota; class Thermoleophilia; order Solirubrobacterales; family Solirubrobacteraceae; genus Palsa-465. Next base: position 13,230 of record CAWEMC010000004.1, on the reverse strand, counting down.
CAGCTGAGCGGCGCTCGGGCTCTCGACCAGGCGGGAGACGATCATTTTCAACGCCGCCGCGGCGAAGAGCGTGCTCGCCACGACCGAAAGCAGAAATCCGTATGGCAGTGCGCCGATACCGATGGTGCCCAGCCAGCTCAGCTTCGAGAGCGCGCCCGCATCCACGTGCACGAGCCCGAGACGGGCTACGTAGGAGACCAGGATCGGAGCGATGGCGATCAGAACCGGGACGTAGACGGGTACGAGTGCCCGCCTCCGCGGCTTCGTCGCCGTCGCCAGCCGGTAGATCAGGTAGACGCAGATTGCGGACCGGACCGCTAACCGGATGTAGATCGAGGTCTCGCTGCTGAACAGACCGTCGGCGAGCGTGGGCCGATCGGCGATCATGAAGCCGTTCGCGGGACACGCAGCGTTGCAGGCGGCCGGCGGAAAATTGCCATAGACAATCGGCGAGAAGAGGAGCGAGGGGACGTACGACGCCAGTCGTTCGAGCGCCGTCGCGCCGAGCAGCGCCCATCCGACGCGACTCTCGATGCGACCCTCCGGGAACGCGAAGACGACGTAAAACACGACAACGACAAACAGCCAATCGGCCAACACACCGATGTCGTGGAGCTGCGGCTGGTTCGCTCCCTGCAGCGACATCACGACCGTGCAGACCGCGACCGCGAGAAGGACGAGACCGAGTCGATTGCCGGGGCGTCGGACCAGCCAATAGAGCGCCGCACCGAACCATCCGACGACCGTCACGGCCAGCCACAGGCCGAACCCGGTCGGATCGACGAGATGGTCGCTCGTCGCGACGAGCAGACCCGCTCCGATCGCTAGGAGAAGCCCTCCGAGCGCACACGCGATCAGGACCCCGCGTCGAGCCGGCCTCGCCGAGATGACCCCGGCCGAAGCGACCCGATGCTGTTCGACGGCCTTTAACACACCCACCCTTCGTCTTGTCAGGGCGAATGCGTATTTTGCCATGGAAGAACGCAGCCTATCTAGTCAACGCCGTCGCGACGCGGCGGACGCCCGGCAGCCGGCCCTGTCCTGAGATGGTGTCTCCGGGGCGTGAAAGCGACGTGCGTGCGTGTCGGTCTTGAAGACGCGACGACAATCGAGGGTCGGGAGGTCGGAAATGCTTCTCGCGTGATCGGGTTGGTGGGTTGGTGGGGTCATCCTCCTTGGTTGACTGGCCCCTGCCTTTGGTCCATTTCTATCGAGTGACCGGCACGTCGGTAGGGCCCGCCGGGTGGTTCCTCTCACGTCGGTCCATCGGTGCAAGTAGCGCTAGTTTCGGCCGGCGCAACCGCGCCTGGTGTTCGACAGGCTGTGACCGTTGACCGTCAGAGCGAGCTAACAGAGGCGCCGCATCGAAGGGAGGATCGATGCTGGCTAGCTTCCATCTTCGGCGGTTTGCGCCACGGCGTTCGGTGCTCCCTTGAGCAGGCTGCGCCAGCCCGTGAGGAGCGCGTGTACGCCGGCTGCACCGACGATCGGCTCGTGGGGAACGGGCAACTCGGCCGGGTAGAGGATGAACGGCCTGGTCTGCGGGCCGCCGAGCCCGCCGTGGAACGAGATCAGCTCTTCGAATGCGCAGCCCTGTTCGAGGTCGGGGTCGTAGAAGCTGTTGACCATGATGTCGGCGACATGCTCGAATCCGTCGGTGCGCCGCAGGTGCGCGGCGGCATTGGCAGAGAAGGGCTCCAGCGGGTCCTGCCCCTCGATTTGGCCGGTCGCCAGGTAGTGGGTGCCGCCAGAGCCGACGGCGATCGGGCCGTGCTGGGCCGAGCGCATCAGCAGGAATCCGATGTGGGGGTGAGCGGTGAGCGCTGGGATCAGGTTGGGGTGGCGCTCCTGGATCTCCTCGGCGCTCAGCCTGCGTTTCTCCTCCATGAGGTAGACGAGGCCGAGGTTGCCGGAGCCGAGCACGACGGCGTGCTCGTCGCTCGTCCCGTGCTTTTCATGGTCGCCGGTGCGGCCGGTCGCTTCGTTGAACGCCTGCCCGACCGCGGTGTCGTGCTCGTCGCCGCCGCTCATTCCCCTCACGTCGCCCCGCGAGAGTGAGCGCTGGACAAGCTCGTCGAGCCCGTAGCCGTTGCGCTGCTTGAACGTCATTCCCTGCGTCTGACCGTGATCGGAGAGCACCACGAGCTTGTACGGCCGGGGGGCGTAGCGCGCCGCCTTCTCGATTCGTCCGAACTGCTTGTCGAGCTTTCGCAGCGCCTCCAGCGTGTCGGCCCGCTCGAGCCCCGAGTGGTGGGCGACCTCGTCGTAGCTGGAGAAGGTCGCGTACACGGCGGGGCGGCCGCGCATCATGTCGGTGAGGACGCCGAACGCGATCAGGTCGCGGACCACGACGCACAGCGCAGCGCGCAGGAACGGGTAGCGACCGCCCCGGTGACCGCGCGGGATCACATCGCGGCGCCGCTGCCGGGCCGCCGCCGACCATTCGAGCCCCACCTCCCAGCAGAACAGGACCAGTTCGCGGGTGACGTTGAACCCGTTGGCGAGGAACGCGCGGTAGCCGGGGTTCGCCTTCTTGTCGGCTTCCATCCGGCTGACGGTCAGGATCACTTCGTCGGCCTCACCGGAGAGCAGGTTGCCGCGGCTGGCGCCGCCGTCGATCAGCAGGCCCGCGCCGCTGGCGTGACGACGCTCGATCTCGGCACAGTCATCCGGCGCCGAGCACGTCATCAACCTGCCCGTTTCCTTCTCGACCCAGCGAAACGCCGGGATGTCCTCGTTTGAGCCGAGCAGGATGCCGGCCTGGCTGGCTCCCGTCTGCGACGAGAGGTCAGGCTCCCACTCGATCAGGTCGTGGCTGCCGTCCGCGAGCCACCGAGCCATCACCGGCGTGTTGCCGTCGCGCATCGCGCGGCGCAGCACCGGGCCCGCGAGCCCGTCGATTTCCAGGAAGATGATGCCCGGCACGTCGGTGCGCGCCGCTGCCCCCTGCCGTTTGGCCACCCGCTGGATCACCCGCAGCGAGTAGATGTCATCGTCATCGACGCCCAGGAACACCTGCAGCACCATGCTCGCAGCCGCCATCACCAGCGCCGCCAGCAACGCCCACCCGAACGAATCGACCTTGAAGTCGTTCGGCGCCAGCTGTGAGACGAGCAGCAGGATCAGAGCATCGATGATCAGCACCGCGAAGAACCCGATGATCAACATCAGCGGCAGTCGCAGCGCCGCCACCATCGGCGGCAACACCGCGTTCAGCACGGCAATCAACGCCGCCGCTTCAAGCGCGCCGAGGAACGTCTTGATGTGAACCCCCGGGAGGATCAGCCCCGACACGCCGACCGCGACGGCGCCGACGACCAGCGCCAGCACGAGACGGAGCGGACCGAAGCGCGGTCGAGCCGCCTTCCATCTCACCGGCTCGGCGTATGTTGCTTCGGAAACCTCGGCCATCACGCGACCCCGGTCGGCCCGTCCGCAACGGGCACGGCGCTGCCCCCCAGCGCCGTCCATCGCCGACGGCGGTGATGCCTGATCCGCCCCGGATCGCGCCGCGGGAGGCCGCTGCGGCAGCTGCAGGGCTCGTTGCAGCCCCGCCGGGCGTCTTCTGCGGCTTACATCTGCTCCGTCAGAGCCGGGCCACGCTGCTTCGACGTCCGTACCCATCAACATGCTCGGGCAAATTCCGTTGTCAGGCGTTGGTATTCATGACTCGAGCGGCACCCACTATTTCGCGAGCTCCCTGACGACCAGTGCAGCGCGCTCGAGGCCGCATCACCCGGTGGCGGTTCCCAGGTGAAGGTTGTGAACCAGCGGCGCGATCTCGAGCAGCTCTCTCCAGGCGCGAGTACCACACGCCAGTCTCATCCCGGCGACTCGCCGCAGTCCGAGCGCGCACCGGTGTCGAGCACGATCCGCTCCCCGTCTTTGGTGCGATAGCCGTTGCCGCGGTCCGTTCGCGAGCACGCGCCTACACGCCACCCGTGGCGGCGCGTGACGCGGCGCGTTCGGTCGGGGCAATCAGGGCCCCGACGATCCAGAGAATGGGGATGAGGAAGCCGATCCAGAACATCCAGTAGTGCCCGTTGCGGAACGTCGCCAGGCCGAAGTAGATCCAGCACGCTATGTAGACGATCCCCAGCAGAATCTCGAGAAAGGTCATGTCGGTCCCTTCTAATTTTGCGCCAGGGTCGTGGTCGACGACCCTGGCTGGTTGGGTATGCGGCGGCGCATCAGCCTGCGCGTCCTCGGTATCAAGCGGGTGAGGCTGTGCAGGGTCAGTCCCAGGCCGGCGATCCGCTCGAGCGGCCCATGGAGGTTTGACGAGTCGACGGTCGGCCCGGTGATCTCCGTCCTATCGTCGTGGGCAGAGACCGTCATCCCGTCGAAGGCGGACGCATAACGCGGCCCGAGCTCTTCCTCGACGACGCGGTAGCAGTGCGCTGACATTCGAGTCCCAGCATGCCCGACTGCTGCCGCGCTTTGGGTGGTTGCGGTCCAGGATCACCCGGGTGATTCGGTTCACTCGAGCAGGCCAACCCGGATCGCCGTCGACCATGTCAGGCGGACGTGCCCCGAGCAGCATCGAGTCGCACCCGAGAGGACGCCAGGTTTGGCGCTGACCGGCACGGCTTGGCGCGGTCTGCCCGCGCGACGAAGCTCACCATGTCACTGCACGCTCAGTTGACCTTGGTGAGCATGAATCACCCGGGTGAACGTTAATCCGGACCGACGACATGCCGAGTGTTTGCTGTGAAGATCTTCGCGATCGAAGGATCAGGGCCTCGGCGGAGTCCCAGCATTGGACATCCGCAATCCCGACGTGGAGCGAAAGTGGCCAAACGCGAAATTGCGGAGCGAATCGATGGCGAGCTGACCGTCGAGGCGAGCCCACCCTGTCCCAAGGTCGCTGACGTGCGCCGAGACCTTGACGCGGCCCACGATCGCCGCGCCGTGCGATCGCTGGTGCTGTCGATCAGCGACCTTCCAGCGAGGAAGGCGCCGCCGGCACGAGCGCCCGCTGCGGTCCCCTTGGCCGACGAACGGCGACAGGTGGAGCGTGATCTGCACGACGGGGTCCAGAACGAGCTGGTGGCGCTCGTCGTCAAGCTCGCACTCGCACAGGAAGATGCCGGAATCCCACCCGCGGTCGCGAAAACGCTCGCCTGGCCCTCGTGGTCAGATGCAACCAACGATGATGACGCGCCCGACATCTCCAAGAGATGTGCGGCGGCCTCGTGTGTGGATTATGCGATCGCTCGAAGCCGGGACGGCTGATGTGAGCGAGGCCGAGAATCGCCAGGCTGACGTTGTCGAGCACTCGTCGGCGGATAGTCTTGGAAAGGTTCCGCTGACGGCGCGCCTGATGCTCCATGACTCGCTGACGGCGCGCAGGGCGGCGGGGATCATCGCCGTGTTCACGGTGGTGATCACGGTGGCGGGCGGGGTTCTCGAGCGGCTGCTCGACCATCAGGAGTATCCGACGATCGGCAAGGGCCTCTGGTTAGCGCTGCAGACGGTCACCACCGTGGGGTACGGTGACGTCACGCCGAAGCAGCCCAGCGGCCGGTTCATCGCCACGGTCGTGATGCTGACCGGGATCGGCTTCCTCGCCGTGGTCACCGCATCGGTCACCGCCTCGCTGGTCGAGAGCAGCCGACGACGCTTCGCCGCACAATCCGAGTCGGACGATGCCCGGCGGCTCGATGGGATCGACCGACGATTGGCGAGGATCGAAGCGGCACTAAATCAGCCGTCGCCTGAGAGGTCGCCCGATGCCCCCGGCTGACGAGGGCGCTCCGATCGGGCCCGGGACGAGCGGGGACCCGGACTGACGGCGCCGGCGAGCCAGCCGGCCCGACGGAGCCGTATCAGACGAGCGTTCTCCGGGTCGCGTGACCTCTGGCGGGTCGTCTATCGCGACCCCGAGCACGTCCCCGAGCGACTGACGCTGTACACGGCCAATCGGCTCGGCGATGCGTCGCGGGAGTGGGCTCAGTCGGTGCGGAGTTCTCACCCCGATACCCCTCGTGCCAAGATCGCCGAAGAGTTGCGTACGCAGTCGGCGCATGTCGCGCGGATCGATGGTGCGATCTCCGGAACGCCCTTCTTCATTGCACTCGTGCCCGGTTACCTCACGTATCTGCAGCAGGAGATGCGCATGACGCTGCGCACCGCCGCGCTCTACGGACGCGACCCCGCGGGACTTGCGCACGTCGGCCGAGATGCTCGCGCTGCGCGGCGTGCACCCGGACGTCGAGGCCGCGGAGGCCGCGCTGATTTCGGTCCGCGACAAGGGACTCCCCGATCGTCCGGAACGCCGGCGATCGTGGCGCACATGGGTTCACAGCGTCTACCTGCTGCTGATCTTCGGCGGCTTCATGTCACCGTCGGTCGCCAAAGAGGACACAGGCACGCGTGGCAAGGTCAGGGCGGTGTTCGGTGTCGCACTGGGCGTGGGGATCTGGGTGACGACGTGGGTGCTCCCCCTCACGTTCATGATCGTGATGGCCTGGGGCTGTGAGACGCACGCGCGCCAGCTCGGCCGCAGGACGCTCCTGTACTACGACGGCGAGGCCGATAACGTTCTCGAGGCGATCAAGGCTGCCGATGAGCGAAGCGACCGCGGCCATGACAAGCGGGCGATCGCCCGGGCCGTGGCCCTGTTCCTCTCCGTCGCGATCCCGATCGGCTTCGTTGGCTACGCCCAGCACGTTCGCCACACCGCGGGGATCAACTGGCTCAGTGCGCTCGGTGTGCTCGTAGCGCTCTCGCTGGTGATCGCAACCGCCGTCATCTCGAGCCGGAGGTAGGCAGACCGGGGTCATGGCACGCTCGCAGACCAACGGCGGCCCCGTCAATCACGCTGCTGTGGGTGAACCTCCCCCGCCGCCCGCCGAGGATCGCCGTTCGGCCGCTTTCTCCGCCCGCGTCCGTTCGCTCGTGCGGGCGATCGAGGAGAACGACGAGGCCAAGGTCGAGGAGGCGATTCTCCGGCTGAGCCGCTCGCGCCGCGTGTTCGCCCCGCTCGCGTTCGCGATCAGCGCGTTCGTGATGCTGTACGACGGGCTCAGGCTGCTCGTGTCCAACTGGCGGCTCACGCTCGTGCAGATTCTTCCTGCGATGTGGATCTGGCTGGCGATGTTCGACCTCAAGGCCCACACCCTGCACGGCAAGTCGTTCAACGTGCTGCGCGGCCCGGTCCTGATCCCGATCGGGCTGGCCATCGTCGCGCTCACCGTGGCGAGCTACTTCCTCAACGCTGTGTTCGCGTTCGCGATCTCGCAACCGGGCCGCGCTGAGATCCGGCCGGGCGTGGCAAGAGCGCGCCGGCATTGGGTGCCGATCGTGGTTTCCGGAGCCATCACGGGTGTGCTGCTCGCATTCTCAACCACCGTCGTGACTCGCTGGGGTCGGCCCTGGTTCACGCTTTCGCTGGGAATCATCGTCGGCGTGATGATGGTCAGCTACGTGGCGGTGCCCGCGCGGCTGATCGGCGCAGCGAAGCGTAAGCAGTCAAGGCGCGACAAGCTGTCAAGCACCGTGGTCGGGGGAGCTCTGAGCGCGACCGTATGCACGCCGCCGTACGTCCTCGGAAGGCTGGGGATCCTGATGCTCGGATCCAGCCTTCTGTTAATCCCCGGGATCTTCGTCCTCGCCCTGGGGGTCACGCTGCAAGCCGGCGCGACCGGAGCGGTCAGGGCGATCAAGATGAGCGCGACCCTCACGAGAGCCGGTCATCCGAGTCCCCGGGCCACCGAGCAATCCTGAACGGGCTGGAGAAACGCGCGATGGATCACACGTCGATCGACATCTACTTGGTAATCGACACCTTCCTGCTCCTGCTGATCGGGATCGGACCGAAGATCGCGCTCGTGCCGTTCTTAGAGGTCACCGCCGCGATGGACGGTGCAACGAAGGCGCTCATCGTCCGCAAGATGCTCATCACGGCCGGCGTGACTGCGGTCCTCCTCGTCGGCCTGGGCGAGCTATTGGCGAGGCTGCTCCATTTCTCGACGGGATCGCTGTCGATTGCCGGCGGCATCATCCTTGTGATCATCGCCGTCACGATGGTCCTCGGCTCTGGTGATTCGCAGCCCAGTGCAGCCGCAACGGGAAAGGACCCGATGCGGATCGCGGTGTTCCCACTCGCGATCCCCTACCTGCTGAACCCCGCCGGGATCGTGACCCTCGTGACGCATCTCGGCCGAATCAAACTCGGTCGCCGTGTTCGCAATGGTGCTCGGCCTGCTCGCGCTCGTGCTTGCCCTCGATGTGGCCGTGTTTCGATGGGCCAACCGCGTGAGTGACCACCTCGACGAGAGCCGGATGCTCGTCACCGAGAAGATCTTCGGCTTCCTGCTAGCGGCACTCGCGGTCCAACTGATGCTCGACGGCCTCGACAGCCTCGGCCTCATCCACCTGGCAAGCCACTGACCGAGCAGCGCGCCACCTCTCGCAACCGCACGTGGTCACGGTGATGCGATCCCAGACCGTGAGACCTGTTCACCAGCGCCGGTCCGCAGCGTTGATCGTTGTTGGCTGAAGGGGTGTTGGTGTGTGGTGGCGGCCGGCCGGCGGCCCGGGCCTCCGCCCGCGCAGATGGCGGGTGATCACGGCAGGTCGGGTAGGGCGTGCTGGACTAGGGACGCTCTCAGACTTGGCGGCGTGCTGTACCGGCCCCGAGGCGACCGCCGCCCTGCTCCCGCTCGAGCGCGGGTCGATCGCCAGGCCGCCAGGGAAACGGCGACAAGCCACACGCGAAGCTGAGGCCCACGACCACTGCAAACCAGCCGTGCGGGGACAATGCACCGGTCCGCGCCTCGACGGCGAACAGACCGACGAGATTGATCAACGCGACCGGGACCCCGATCGACGACATCCAACGCGGGAGCGCTCGGTGGCCGAGCGTGGCTACGGCGACGACCGCGATCCAAGCGACGAACGCGAACCGGCGATGTCGTCGGCCAGCCAGCCGACGTCCCAGAACGCCCCGCGCCACAGCGGGATCCCGTGGCCGGGGCGGTACGCGACGACCATGAACGGCGCGGTCCCGGCACCGAAGATCCTCGCGCCGGCAGCCACGCTCGCCAACGCCTGAATTAGGATTAGAGAGCCGAGTCCGGCGTAGGCACAGGGGCAGGCTGGGGTGTTGGTGCCGACGCCGACGCCCGAGGGCGTGCCATGACGAGTGTCACGACGTATGCGACGACGACGCCGACGATGATCAGCGGCTCGACCTTGGGTCCGGCGTGTGACGTCAGCAGCGTCGCGAGCACGACCGCTGACAGCGGCAGCCGGAGCACGGCGACGATCGCTGTGCCCATCCCCACCGGCACGGCTGCCGATAGCGGAAAGCCCGGGAGATGCGAGCACATGATCCCGGCGGCGGCTCCGAGGAACAGCGCCGGGAACGTCGGGCCGCCGCGGTAGCTGCCGAGTGACAGGCCGTAGGCGAGACCCTTGAACACGATCAGCCACGCCAGCGCGGCCAGCGACCAGGTTCCGGCCTGACTGATGAGTCCCGGGAGCTGGTCCTGACCGGAGAACAGAACCTCGTCCACGCTCTTGCCGGTGATCTGCGAGAACGCGATCGCGAGCCCGCCGATGATCAGTCCGATCGCCGGCAGGAGCAGAAGCATTTGCCGGCGTGAGACGAATTGATGAGTGAACAGACCGCCGCGCATCACGAAACTTGTAACGACGGCGACGGCGATCGCCAGCGCGATGGTCCACCCGAACTGGCTGGCCTGCAGGTGGCTGAGCGCGGACAGCGGTAGCGGTCCGAGCGCGTAATCGTGCGTGCTCAGCCCCGATAACGACCCGATTCCGAGCGACACGAGCGACCCGATTCCGGCCGCCAGCAGCCCGGGAACCAGCAGGAGCCGGAGCCTGGGGCCGCCGATCGCGGTCGCCTCGATCAGGATCACGGCCGCGATCAGCGGGGAGGCGAAGATGAACGACATCGCGGCGAAGCTCCCCGAGGCCGCGACCAGCATCCGCGCCTGCGGCGGCGTGTCGCGGCGAGCCAGGCTGATCGTGGCGCCGGCGATTCCCGCTCCCAACACGATCAGGGGGGCCTCCGGCCCGAGCACCAGCCCGAAGCCGATCGTCGCCAGCCCGGCCAGGAGCACTCCCGGCACGATGTCCGGGCCCGAGGGGCCGCCGGCCGACAGGCCCTTCGCGGGGATGTGCCCGCCGTCGCCCGGGAGGCGCGTGATCGCCAGCGCCACGATCAGCGCACCGACGGCCAGTACCGGCAGCGACCACCATTTCGGCGGGCCGTTCTGATAGCCGACCGCGTGCGGGAGGTGCACGTACAGCTCCTGCTGGATCTGGAAGATCGCCTCCAGCAGGCACCAGGCCGCGATCGAGACGATCACGCCAATCACCGCGACCACCACCAGCAGGCCGACGAACTGCTTGCTACGGATCGTCGCGTCGGCCTGCTCGGCGGTCAGCTCCGGCGGAGTATCAGCGCCTGGCATGCTCATCGCCGTCCATCGGCCGCCGCCGGCCACGGCAGCGAGATGGTCAGGACGGTGCCGTGTCCGGGTGTGGAAGTGAGTCGGAGAGTGCCATCGAGCGCTTGGACACGCTCGCGGATGTTTCTCAGCCCGGCGCCGTCGGGGGTCTGTGCCGGGTCAAACCCCCGGCCGTCGTCTGCGATGCGCGCGGCGAGCCTCCCGTGATGGTGGTGGAGGCCGAGCTTGACCCGCGCGGAGCGGCCTGCGTGTTTTGTGACGTTCTGGATTGCCTCCGAGCAGCAGAAGTACATGGCGGCCTCGGCTTCGTTGGTGGCGCGAGGCGTGGTTCCTGCGACGCTGACCCTAATCGGTGCGCGCGTCGCTAGCGCGCGCAGCGCCTCCGAGAGGCCAAGCTTGGTGAGCGGAAGCGGGTAGATGTCGTAGGCGATTTCTCGCAGCGATGCGAGCGCGGCCGCGGCGTGGTCTTCGAGCGCGACGAAGGTGGCGGCGAGCGCGGGCGGCGTGTTGCGATCCTCTTCAGCTAGCTTGAGCCGCAGCATCAGCGACAAGAGCTCGGTCTGGACGCCGTCGTGTAGGTCGCGCACCAGGCGCTGCCGCTCGTTCGCGCGAGCGAGCACAGCAGTCGTTGGGACAGGCCGCGACTCGGTCCTCGATTCCAGGTTGCTTGTGTGCACCGCCCGCGATTGCCGGTGGCTGCGCTCGCCGGCTTCTCCGTGCCCGTTGCGTGGGCCGACGAGTGTGGAGGTCGGCGAACGCGGGCCTCCCGCCGTCTGTCCGTCCAGATGCTTGCCGATTTCGCGGTTAGCCACGTTCCCTCCAGATGACGGACGTGCCGACTCGATTGGTCCCCGGATTGCCCGGGACGCCACATTTCGCTGGTCGACGCATGATCGGTCTGGATGCTCGGCTTGTCATCGGCGCGGAGTAGAGTTCACCCGGGTGATTGATGCTCACCCGGGTGCTTCGGGACCCGGGGATGCGTGCGATGAGTTCACCGACGGCGCAGATGGATGGCCCGGGTCTTCGGGTGATCGAGCCAAAGCTGATGCCGCCGAGGGTTCACCCAGGGGTCCTGCGCAGGGCGCGCCTGCTCGAGATGCTCGATGACGATGCCGGGGCGTCGCTCACCGTGCTCAACGCGGCGGTGGGTTACGGCAAGACAACGCTGGTGCGCTCGTGGTGTGTTGAGCGTCCGGAGGTCGTGATTTGGGTTACGCTCGATTCGGCCGACGACGACCCGGTGCGGTTGTGGGCGCACTTGGCGACGGCCGTCGAGCGGCTCGGTGAGGGCTTCGGAGGTCGCGCGCTGTCGTGCCTCGCGGTCCGGGGTGCGACGGTCGAGACGGCGGTCGATGAGCTGATGAACGGCCTCGTCGCGTATGGGCGTCGGGTCACGATCGTGCTCGACGACCTGCACGCGGTCAGGAGCGAGGCTTCGGTGCGCTCGATCGCCCAGGCGATCGAGCGGCTGCCTGCGAATGCACGGCTGGTGGCCTCGACGCGCTCGGACCGGGCGATCGGCCTCGCGCGTCTGCGGGCGCGCCGGGCGCTCACGGAGGTCCGCGCCCGCGAGCTGGCTTTCACGGTCGACGAGACGCGTGAGCTTGTGGTGCGTGAGGGGATCGGCTTGTCCAGCGACAGCGTCGAGCTGCTCGTCGATCGAACGGAGGGATGGCCCGCTGGCATCTATCTGGCCGCGCTGTGGCTGCGCGATCTTCAAGACCCCAACGGTGGAGTGCGGGAGTTCGCGGGCAGCGCTCGCCAGGTTGGCGAATATCTTGCGGACGAGGTTCTGACGGCGCTCGCGCCCGAGGTCAAGGACTTCCTCGTGCGCACCTCGGTGCTGGCGCGCTTCACACCCGAGTTATGCGACGCGGTCCTTGGGCGCGAGGACTCGGCCGCGGTGCTCGCGGACCTCGCGCGCTCGAATATGTTCCTGGTTTCGCTCGACGCCCGCGGGGAGTGGTATCGCTACCACCACCTGTTCGGCGAGGTTCTGCAGCTGGAGCTCGGGCGAGAGGCCGCGCGCGAGCTCCGCCGCCGCGCGGCGGCCTGGTGTCGCACGCAGGGGCTCGCGGAGGAGGCGATCGAGTACGCCGCGGCTGCTGGGGACGCGGAGGTGGTGGCGGAGTTGCTGATCGAGAGGCATCTCGAGTTCATTTGGGGCGGCCGGCTCAGGCAGCTCCTCGGCTGGGTGCGCTGGCTTCCCGCCGAGCTGCTCGTGCAGCATCCCGTCCTGCCGGTATCGGCGGCATCGGCCGCCGCGTTGCTCGCGGCCCCGGAGGTCGAGGTTCAGCGGTTTCTGGCGGTCGCCGAGCGCGCGCGCCGCGAGCGGCCGGAGTCTGTGGTCGCCGTACCTCGAGGCGGGCGCGGAACTCATCCGATCGGGGATGATCGAGCGCGGCAATGTGGGCGCCGCCGTCGCGCACGCTCGTCGCGCGGTCGCGGCGGCTCAGGAGGGCGCGGACGTGCTAAGCGTGGCCGCCCTGGCAAGCTTGGCGCAGGCACTGTTTTTTGCCGGCGAGCCCGACGAGACGCGGCGGGTCGCGGTTCAGGCGGTCGAGCGACCCGACGCGCCGGCCGACACCAACGTCTACGTCGTGAGCCTCGGGCTGCTCGCGCTGGTCGACGGCGAGCACGGGCGAACCGAAAGCGCGGAGGCATGGGCCCGGCAGGCGTTGGCCTTCGCGCGCCAGCACTACCTGGCGGACTCATGGGTCGCGTCACTGGCACACCTCGGGCTGGCGCTCGCATGCGTCGCGACGGGGCGCCTCGACGAGGCCGA
>CAWEMC010000003.1:0-59401 GCA_963810015.1 uncultured Solirubrobacterales bacterium | reverse complement strand
ATCCCGGACTCTCGGTGGTCCTCGTGCGCTTTCATCGCGGGCCTGCTCAGGCCCGAGGTCGTACACGAGCTCGAGCTCGAAAAGCACGGACTCGAGATGTACCAATCCGACGTCCTCAACTTCGTCCTGTTCGCCGACGGCAGCCACCTGTTCCTGTGGAAGGAGCTCGACCGCACGCTGCGTGAGATCGAGCGCTACAGCGCCAACGACGCCCGCCGGTTCCTCGACTTCGGTGTCCGTCTGAAGCGCTTCGCTGACATCGTGCGCCCGTACCTGCTGCAATCGCCGCCGTCGCGCTCCGAGGTCATGCGCAAGTTCGAGGAGCTCGGCGAGCAGGAGCTGTTCAACGAGTTTGTCCTGCTCTCGGCCACGGACCTGCTGGACCGCTACTTCGAGTCCGACCACCTGAAGGGTTGCTGCGTTCTTCGCGATCGTCTCGGTGTGGGGCGGGCCCTCGACGCCCGGCACCGGCTACGTCTACGGCCACCACTCGTGGGGCGAGTTCAACGGACAGTTCGGCCAGTACGGCTTCGTCAAGGGAGGAATGGCGGGATCACCCAGGCGCTGGCGACGGCGGCTCGCAGCCACGACGTCGAGATCCGAACCGGGGCGCCGGTGGCGCGCGTGCTGATCGAGGACGGCACCGCGCGGGGCGTCGTGCTCGAGAGCGGCGAGGAGATCCGGAGCGACGTCGTCGTCTCGAACGCCGACCCGAAGCGCTCGCTGCTAGGCCTCGTGCCCGAGGGCGAGCTCGATGCGAAGTTCCGCACGGCCGTCGAGGGCATCGACCAGCGCGGCTCGATGGCCCGCATCCACCTGCTGATCGACGAGCTTCCGGCCTACCTCGGCTTCGACGCCACCGAGGGACCGCAGCATCGCGGCCACCAGCTGCTCGGGGCGTCGGTCGAAAACTACGAGCGAGCGTGGGAGGCCCAGCGGCGCGGAGAGTTCCCGGACGAGTACGTGATTGAGGCGGTGATCCAGTCCACCCACGACGCGACGCTCGCGCCCCCCGGGAAACACACGCTCACGCTGGGCGTTCAGCAGCTGCCGTTCGAGCTCGCCAAGGGAACGTGGGACGACGTGCGTGAGTCGTGGGCGGACGCGGTCGTCGACGACCTGTGCCGCTACGCGCCAAACCTCCGCGAGCACATCCTCGCCCGCAACGTGATCACGCCGCTCGACCTCGAGCGGACGTACGGACTCACCGGCGGGAATATCTTCCAAGGGCAGATGTTCCTCGACCAGCTCTTCGGCGCCCGCCCGCTTCCGGAGATCGCCTCGTACCGCACGCCGATCCGCTCCTACTACCTATGCGGCGCGGGCATGCATCCGGGCGGCGGCGTGATGGGCGCCTCGGGCCACAACGCCGCGAACGTGATCCTGGCCGACCGCACCGGCGCCGCCGTCCCCGTGGGCGCGACGTCCACTCGGTCGCAGTCGAGCGGACTGATCGACAGGCTGATGCAGACGGGACCCGGCCGGAAAGCCGGCTACCAGCTCGCCCGCCAGAAGGCGTTCCGGCCGCTGGCGAAGCTCGCGGCCCGCTCCGGCAAGACGCAGCGCAACGGGGACGGGGACTTGTCGTGAGCTAGCGCAACGCCGGCAGTACCTCGGCGGCGAATCGTGTCACCTGTGCCGGCCCGTCTCCCGTCGGCGGGAGAAGGATCAGTGTGTCAACACCAGACTGTTGCCACCGTTGGACCGCCTTCAGGCAGTCGTCTCGGGTGCCAGCCACTGACATTGAGTCCACGGTCTCCGGGTCGAGCGGACGGTCACTCAACGGATCGACCCCTGCGAGCCTCAGCAAGTGCGGGAATACGCCGGTCCGTGACAGCTCGAGAATCAGTGGCTCGACGGCCGCCACCGCTCCCGGTCCATCATCGTTCAGGTTCAGATGAGCGAAAACGACCAGTCGGCCGGGCCGGCCGGCGGCGGCGATCTGTCCGCGCGCCCAGCGGACCGAAGCGGGGCAGGCGAGCTCCGGCAACACGACACCGTCGGCGTATCGGCTCGCCAGCGCAAAGCCCTTGGGACCAGTGGTTCCGACCAGAATCGGAGGCGGTACAGAGGGAACGATGCCGAGCTGAACATCGGCCAGATGCAGGCGCGCGGTCGATACGTTGACCAGTTCGCCGGCGAGCAGCCGATGGACCGCGTCGACAGTCTCCTCGAGGAAAGCCACCGGCTCGGCGGGCCTGACCCCGATCTGTTCCATCCAGATTGCAAGCCCGTGTCCGAAGGCGGCGGTGAATCGGCCCGGGGCCAGCGTCGAAAGTGCACTGATCTCCATCGCGGCCGTGGCCGGGTTGCGCACCGGCGCGGCGAACAGCCCCACGCCCACGACGATTCGCGTCGTGACCGACAGCGCCGCGCCTGCCATAGCCATCCCGCCGGGCCAGAAGCAGTCCTCGGAAAACCACAGCTCGTCGTAGCCGAGTTCCTCTACCAACTGGGCATACGTCACCAGGCCGTCAGGGTGCCACTCGGGATGAAATCGCACGCCTAAACGCATTGCTCAAGTCCAGCCTCGCGGAGCTGTCGAGTCAAGCCAACCGTTCGTGTAACGTTCAAGCGGCCGTTATACTAGCCTGACCGGACGAACTTTGGGACTTCGTCCCTCGACGGGGAGAGCCGACCATGAGGATCTTTTACGCCACGGACTTGCATGGGTCGGAGGTGTGCTTCCGGAAGTTTCTAGGGGCCGGAAAGGTCTACGAGGCTGACCTCGTAATCATGGGCGGCGACTGCACCGGAAAGATGATCATTCCGATCATCAGCGACGGCAACGGCGGCTTCCATTGCTCGTGGAGCGGCGGCGACGTCGAGGTCCATGACCCAGAGGAGCTGGCGCGCTTGGAGCGCCAAATCCAGGACAACGGCCTTTATCCCGCGCGGATGGAGCAAGCGGAGCGAGAGCTGTTGCAGCGCGACCCTGACCGGCTCGCCCACCTGTTCACCGAATTGATGACGCAGAACCTCCGGCGTTGGCTCGTGCTGGCTGAGGAGCGACTCGGGGATTCCGGCCGGCCGGTCATCTTTACTCCGGGCAACGACGATGAGTGGTCGGTCGACGACGTTCTCGCCGAGTCCACGTTCGTCGAGCACCCCGAGGGCAGGCTCACGGTCCTTGGCGACCGGCACGAGATGCTGAGCCTGAGCTGGTCCAACCACACGCCATGGGACACCCCTCGCGAGTGTTCCGAGGAGGAGTTGGCCGCGAAGATCGAGGCTCTGGCCGATCAGATCGAGGATATGGACAACGCGATCTTCAACATCCACGTCCCGCCATACGGCACGGGACTCGACAACGCGCCCGAGCTCGAAGACGGCGGCGACAGGGTCAAGCGCGGCGGGTCGATCATGATGCCCGTAGGCAGCACAGCCGTCCGCGACGCCATCCTGCGCTATCAACCGCTTCTAAGCCTGCACGGGCACATCCACGAGTCACGCGGGGTCCAGAAGATGGGTAGGACGGTCGCGATCAATCCGGGTAGCACCTACTCCGATGGGACGCTTCAGGGCGTGATTGTTGACCTCGAGGACAAAAAGGTCGCCCGCTACTTGCCGACTACCGGCTGAGTGGGAGATCGCCGCTTGCCGACGGCTGATCCGGGTGCTGGGCCCGCCCACCCTGGGAGCGCCGACGAACGGCCCCTGGCCGATCCGGTCGAGGAAGCGGGGCGCGTGATCGCGGCTGGCGAGCGTGACGGCGTGTCGCTCCGGGCAACCGGAGGAGTAGGTGTCGCGATGATGGCCGCTAGTGCGCGCCGCCCACCGCTTGAGCGCCACTACCAGGACATCGATTTCGTCGTCTCCTCAAAGCAGGCCCGCGACACCGGCCGCGTCTTCGCCAGGCTCGGATATGAGCCCGAGGAGGAGTTCAACGTCCTCCACGGACAGCACCGGCTCTTCTTCCTTGATCCCGTCCACCAGCGCCAGGCCGATGTGTTCCTCGACCGCATCGAGATGTGCCACGCGCTCGACCTCCGTGAGCGCATGACAATCTTCGATCAGGCCCTCCCGCCTGCCGATCTCCTCCTGTCCAAGCTCCAGGTCATCGAGACGAACGAGAAGGACTACAAAGACGCCATCGCCCTGCTCGCCGATTACGACCTCACTGCGGACGACTCCGGCATCAACATCAACCGAATCAACGAACTGTGCGCTTCCGACTGGGGGTGGTGGCGCACCGTGACCGCCGTCGCCGAGCGCGCCCACAAGAGCGCGCGCGAATACTCGCAGCGACCCGACGGCGCGTGGCTCTCACATGTCCCTGACCGGATCCGTCACCTGCTCGCCGAGATCGAGCGCGCCGACAAAACGCGGCGCTGGAAGCTGCGGGCGAGGATCGGAGACCGGATGGCGTGGCACAACACTCCTGAGGAAATCGACCACGCCTGACCCTTGCCGCGAACGGGACTCCGTCCACCCAGCGGGCGGACGGAGTCCAATGCGCATCTGTGCTGAGCCGTGAGCTCCCTACTCGACCGGGAGCTCCCTGTAGGCAACGCTGATGTCGATGTGCTGCACCCTGCGTCGGTAGAGCTTCATCCCCACATAGGTGGCGACCCCGACCGCGTAGAGCGCGGCGACGAAGATCAGTCCCTTGGTCCCGTTGACCGCGTAGGCGCTGTTGAAGAACAGCTCGTAGTCGATGAAGACAACGAAGGCCAGGAAGATCACGGCACAAATGGCCATCACCGGTACCCGACCGATCCGGTCCTTGTCTGCGTCCGACCCGCGGAACAGAGACGGCCGCAGCTTGGGCAGGAGTATCGCCGCGATCATCGACACTCCGAACGCCGTCAGGCTCGGAATCGCGACCGCGAACGTCAGCGGCGGGAACCATGTCGCATATGCATACAGGACCGCGAACCCGAGACAGCCGATCGTAAAGACCACGATCGCGTTGACCGGGGTATGGGTCCGCGGGTTGACCTTGCCGAACCAGTCAGGCAGCGCGCCGTCGAGCGACATCGCCAACATGATGCGCGTCGCCCCGAGCGGCGCGTTGGGGGCCAGCATGATGAACCAGCAGAAGAACATGATGAACGCGATCCAGATGAAGATCCCCGACCCCTGCGCGACGGCGACAAAGAACCCGAAGAAGGGCGGCACCGGAAGCGGGTTATTCGCCGCCCCCGAGAGGTACAGGCTCCCGCTGGAGTAGAGGAACTCCCGACCGGCGATGCTCACGAGCAGAGCGGCGAAGATCGCGATCATGACGAAACTGAACACCTCGGCACCGCAGATTGCGTACAGGTTCTTGCGGAGGCTGTTCGCTCGCTTGATCTCGCCTCCCTGTAAGGAGCCCCAATGCGGAAACGCCAGGAAGAGGGAAAAGTAAACGGCCGCAAGTATCGTGTCCCACAAGCTAAATGACGTAGATGTGGTGCCCCCTCTGTGGATCACCGTCGCGTACGCATTGTTCACGTGAAACTCGTTGCGCATCAGCGAGTTGAAGTTGGATACGAAATCCTGGTGACTCGTCGTGAGGAGCATGATGAGCACAATCGCCATGGCGGCCATTCCAACCCAGAAGACGTACCGCTGCACCAGAATGTAGAGGCGGATGCCGAGGATATTGATGGCCGCGCACCAGATGATGTACACGGCCGAGATGATGAAGATCCCGTCCTTTGTGGCAATCCAGGTGCCGGCGCTCAGCAGCCAGTGCCAGTGGTAGTGAGCGCCGAGCAGGATGAAGAACGGCGAGAAGACGAGCGTCGCGCCAAGATAGGCAGTGAGTGCCACGAGCACGAGCTGACTGAGTACAAGGGCGGTGTACACGAAGATCGAGGCGATCCCGCCTCCGAGCACTCGGCTTTGGAAGACGTATTCGCCGCCAGCACGAGGCATAAGGGCCAAAAAGAACGCGTACACGGCCCCTTCGAAGGTGCACAGAACGCCGCAGATGACCACGGCCACCCAGATGCTGGC
Organism: uncultured Solirubrobacterales bacterium; assembly: GCA_963810015.1. GTDB lineage: Bacteria > Actinomycetota > Thermoleophilia > Solirubrobacterales > Solirubrobacteraceae > Palsa-465. The sequence goes on along the minus strand of CAWEMC010000003.1, from coordinate 53,458 downwards.
GTGTGGGAACGTAACCGCGGCGGTGACATAAGCCAGGGAAATAAGGACCACAACGTTGAGGGCAATCACGTTGTAGATCCACATGTCGAGCTGCGAGAACTCGCGAACGAGTCCCGATGCCTTACGCGCCAACCCTCCCCCCGTTGCCAAGGTCTGAGAGGGTGCGGCGGGAACTTCTGCTGATGTGTCTGCCATCTCTTCTTGGTTCCTTTTGGCCGGTGATGTTGGCTAGCTACCGGTGTCGATAGTCACGTGAGTCGTGGCGGCACCGATGCGTTGCTTCGCGTTGACAAAAGGGCAGGCTGCAGCGCGACCGCATCAGATCGTCCTCCCGATCGCGGCACTCCTCGGCGCTCCCGAAAGGCGCGGACGAGCATCTGTCACTGTCACCGCTCGGTTAATTGCTTGCCGGACCTACTGCGGGTCGGCGTCCATAGCGATTGCAACCTCAGGTCCCCAGAATCTGATCTTCCCTCGATGTGCTCCTTACGCGTCGCGCACACGTGCGGACCCCCGCGTCACTGAGTCTGCCGGTGGCAACTCAGGTCGTCGCGGTCGCGTTGCTAATGAGCTCCCCTTCCCGAACTTCACGTCACGTTGTCGCACCCAGGAACGGGGCAACGATGCCCGTGTGGTTCTTCTGGAACGATAAAGCGAGCAACACTCTACGACGTGCCGCCGCCCGGTGTCAAGTCGTCCGCGAGCCAGCGAGCACCTCAGAGCAACCTGACTCATGATTGATCGTTCAACGACCGGGGCGGGCAGAATGGCCGCGCCCGTGCGAACAGCGGTCAGCCCTCGCCGGCGAGATCGGCGATCGCCGACCCCCATTTCTCGAGCTCTTGCTCAACCCGCGGGAGCGAGGAGGAAGGAAGCCAATGAACCACACGCCGGCAGCCGGCGCGCTCGAGCCGCTCGAAGACGGCGGGGTCGGCCGGCACGCCCATCACCATCAGATCGATCGGACGACTGGCCCTGTCCCACAGCGAACGCGCTCTCTCAACGATGTTGTCGAGATCCGGCACGAAGTCGGGGAACCAAGCGTCGCCGAACGCAAGCACACGGTCGAGGACGGTTGGCCCGTCGCCGCCGACCAGGATCGGTGGGTGCGGGCGTTGGGCAGGCTTCGGCCAAGACCAGATGTGCTCGAACTCGACGAACTCCCCGTGGTAGCTCGCCTCCGACTCAGTCCAGATCGCCTTCATCGCCTCGATTCGTTCGGCCATCAGCCGCATTCGGGTGCGCGGATCTGTCCCATGGTTTCTCATCTCCTCGCGGTTCCACCCAGCGCCCACGCCGAACTCGAGCCTGCCCCCAGACAGGTGATCCACGGAAGCGACCTGTTTCGCGGTGACAATCGGGTCGCGCTCGACCACCAGACAGATGCCGCTCCCGACCCGCAGCGACGACGTCGACTCGGCGGCGGCTGTCAGAGCGACAAACAGCTCATACGTGCGGCTGTACTTTCGCGGCAGCTCGCCGCCGTCCGGAAACGGTGTCTGCCGGGCGGCGGGAATGTGTGTGTGGTCTGGGAAGAACAGAGACTCCTGTCCGTGCTCTTGGACCAGCCGCGCGACGGCACCGGGACGGGCGGCATCGTACGCAGGGAAATAGGCGACCCCAAAGTCCACGGCGCAAGTCTATTTCTCGGCTCCCACCCAATCGGGGCGCCGCAAACCGCCGCTGCTTAGATCAATCGCGAAAGAAATCCGTTGGATTTGCCGTCAAAACAGTTGAAACCGCTCTCAAATCCGTTGAAACAGCTCATCTACCAAGTCAACTGGCGCGCGCTCGACCGGCTCTTGGCCTTCGCGGGCTGGATGACCGCCCTCGCCCTGATGGTCGTAATCGCCGCCCATTCCGTCCACCTGCCCCGCGCCTGTCACGTCCGGCCTGCCGCGGGCGGCGCCGACCGCCTCTCCCACGCGCGCCTTCCAGATCTCGGATCGCTCGCCGCTGCTCGGCCGCAGCTGCGCCGCCTAGCCGAGGCCCCGCCACCCCGCGGTAACCCGCCACCGCCCCCTCTAGGACACCTCCGCCTGGAGTGGTAGGTTCCGCGCGAGCGCCATAGCTCCCCGTACAGGGCGACCACTGGAGGGTAACTGTGTCTGACGCGACCTCTGGGCCAGGAACTCCTGGACCGTCGCGGCTCTGGATCTTCTGCCGCCGCGGCGACGACGACGCCGAAGCTGTTCGTGCGCCAGTCCTCGGGACTCGTGCGCAACGTCAGCGTCACGAACGCCCTGTTCTTCAACGTGGCGGCGTTCGTCGGCGTCGGCCTGACGCTGTACCCGATCTTCTACAGCCTGGCCGACGTGCCGGTGTGGCGGCTGGGGCCGTTCTCCGCGTACGGCTGGGCGGCGATCATCGCCGGCCTGTTCTGCGTCCTGCTGGCGCTGATCTTCTCCTCGCTCACCTCCGTGATGCCCCGCTCCGGCGGCGACTACGTCTTCTCCAGCCGCATCCTGCACCCGTTCCTCGGGTGGCTCGAGTCGTGGACGCTGGTGATCGCGAGCGTCCTGATCATCGCGTTCGAGGTCCCGCTCGTCCTGCGCAACCTGCAGATCGCGGCCAAGATCGTCAGCATCGGCGCGGGCGGCTTCCACGGCGCCAACTCCTGGTTCACCGACTCGACGGGCGCGATCACGGGCAGTCCGGGCTTCATCGCCTCGATCATCGTGCTGCTGCTGATCGCGGTCGTGGCGCTGCTGCCGACGCGCACGTTCCACAAGGTCGTCACGGCGCTCGCAGGCTTCGGCGTCACGTGCTTCGTGCTGATGTTCATCTTCGGCCTGCTGGCCACGCACAAGGGCAACTTCAACCACAACCTGCCCCATTACACGGGCGGCGTGACCGCGGCGCACATCGCCTCAACCGGTTTCAAGTCGGGGCTGCTCCCGACCAGCAACGGCAGCTTCATCAGCAACATCTTCTCGACGACGGTCTTCCCGTTGATGCTCTCGGTGCTGCTATTCCAGTACATCGGCTTCCAGTACTCCGCGTACATCGCCGGTGAGGTGCGCGGCAATGTCCGTCGCGGCGTGCTGGTCGCGCTGGTCGGAGCGCTGCTGATCGGCGTGCTCGCGAACTCGGTCTACGTCGATGCGATCTCGAGCCACTTCGGCTTCAACACCCAGGTTTCGTGGGGCGGAAGCTACTGGGGCTTCAACACCGCCCTGCCGGTCCTGCCGCTGGGCCAGCCGAACTCGATGCCGCTGCTCGCGGTGGTGGCGAACAAGAGTCTGTGGCCGCTGTGGACCCTGATCAGTCTCGGCGGGGTGGTGTTCCCGTTCCTGCTGTGCCCTGTGTACATCAACTTCATCAGCCGCATGCAGCTGGCTTGGAGCCTTGACCGGCAGATGCCCGAGTGGTTCGGCCAGGTCAACGAGCGCCTGCGCGCACCGGTGAACGCGATCATCGCCGTGCTCGTGCTGACGGGGATCTTCCTGTTCTTCCAGAGTTACAAGGACCTGCCAACGATCCTCGCGACGACGGGCCACAAGCTGAATCTCGCGGGCACGGCGTGGTTCTCGATCGTGATGGCGGCCCTCACCTGGACTCTGCCCGGGTTCAACGCCATATTCGCGCGATGGAGGCGGCCGGATCTCGTGCGAAACGCCCCATTCCGCAGGGCCCTCCCGTGGATCGGGCTCGCGTGGCTGGTATTCCCGCTGTGGATCTACATATTCGCAGTGATCAAACCGATCGTGAACGCCCTGAAGGGAGGGGGCGCCCTGACCTACCTGGAGACGAACGGGATCATCGACGCCGGCCTCTTCTACCTGATCGGGATCGTCATCTACTTCATCATGCGCTACCGGGCGGTCAAGGCAGGCGTGGACGAGAAGATGCTGTTCACCGAGATCCCACCCGACTAGCGGCGACCCAGGATGGCCACGCGCCTGTACATCGCCAGCGACTTCCACGCAGCGGAGAAGGCGTGGCGGAAGTTCCTGAACGCGATCAAGATGGACATCTACAAGGCGGACGTCGCGCTGGTCGCCGGCGACCTCACGGGCAAGGCAATCGTCCCCATCCTCCAGAACGACGGCCGCTACGACGCCGAGCTGTTCGGCGTCCGCCGGAACGCGCGCGACGACGATGAACTGGCCGTGCTCAGGCGCGACATCGCCGACGTCGGCTACTACTCGTTCATCACCACCTCGGACGAGGCAGAGCGGCTCTCAACGGACGAGCAGGATCGCGACGAGTTGCTGCACCGCCTGATGAACGAGCGGGTCGACGAGTGGATGCACCTGGCCACCGAGCGCCTCGCCGACTCGAACGCGCCGCTGTACCTGATCCCCGGCAACGACGACGAGTTCGTGATCGACCCGATCCTCGACCAGCCCGGGATCGCGCCCGTCAACGCCGACGGCAAGGTGCTCGACATCCCCGGCGATCTTCAGCTGCTCGCTTCCGGCTGGTCGAACCACACCCCGTGGCAGACCCCGCGCGAGGAGTCCGAGGACGAGCTCTACGCCCGCCTCGACGCCCTCGCCCAGCAGGTCAAGGACCCCCGCAGAGCCGTGTTCATGATCCACGTCCCGCCGTACGACTCGGGACTCGACACGGCGCCGATTCTCAACGAGAACCTCCGGCCGACGATCTCGGCCGGCGACGTGCTGAGGGGTCCCGTCGGCTCGACCGCGGTCCGGAGGATCATCGAGGACTACCAGCCCGTACTCACGATCCACGGCCACATCCACGAGTCCGGCGGCGAGCGCAAGATCGGCGACACGCTGGCCATCAACCCGGGGAGCGAGGCCAACGCCGGGATCCTCAAGGGCTACATCGTCGATATCGGCAAGAAGGGCGTCGAACTCGCCCAGCGCGTCGAGGGCTAAACGCCGCAGAACCGCATCGCGGCAACGGCCAGCCCCTGCGCACACGCCACGAGGCCATCGACGGGCACGTACTCGTCGATCATGTGCGCGACGCTGACCCCGTCCACCGAGAACCCGGGCGGCCCGTAGCCCACCGACGGGATCCCCGCCAGCTGCGTCAGCGTCGCCCCGTCGTACCAGGAGTCGAGCCCGCCCAGCCGCCCCGGCTGGCCGACGTCGGAAGAAGCCCCCATCAGCACCCCGACGACGGGCTCGTCCTCCGAGAGCTCGAATGGCATCACCGCGTTCGGCCACCACTCGATCGCCGGCGGATGCTCCCGCAGCCATTCATCCTGCGCGCACTCCCGCGCGATCCAATCCGAGACCTCGTGGCGGACGTCGCTCCCCCACCCGGACGCGTCGGCCTGCGCCGGCAGGTACATCACCGCGATCGTCAGATCGCACGACGCCGGGTACGTCACCGCCCACTCGCCGGCGCGCGCCATCGTCGCCAGCAGCGACGGCGGCGAGAGCAGCGAATGAGTGAGCTGCGGACGAGACCCCCAGGCACGCCGGAGCGATGAAAGAGCGTCGAGGACCACGACCGCCTTCTCGATCGCGTTGACGGCGCCGCCCAACCGCCAGTCGGGCTGCCGGACCTCGGCGTGACCGGGGCGACCGGGCACGCGAACGACGCCGTACTCCGAACCCCGACAGCAGGTCCACACCTGGAAGCCCGTCGGCTCGGTCACCACACCCGCATCAGCGGAAAGCCCATGCTCGACGAGCGCGGTCCCGCCCGCCCCCGAGGACTCCTCGTCGGTATTCGTGGCGACCAGCAGATCTGCGCAACGTCAGCGTGACGAATGCCCTGTTCTTCAACGTGGCGGCGTTCGTCGGCGTCGGCCTGACGCTGTACCCGATCTTCTACAGCCTGGCCGATGTGCCGGTGTGGCGCCTGGGGCCGTTCTCCGCGTACGGCTGGGCGGCGATCATCGCCGGCCTGTTCTGCGTCCTGCTAGCGCTCATCTTCTCCTCGCTCACCTCCGTGATGCCCCGCTCCGGCGGCGACTACGTCTTCTCCAGCCGCATCCTGCACCCGTTCCTCGGGTGGCTCGAGTCGTGGACGCTGGTGATCGCGAGCGTCCTGATCATCGCGTTCGAGGTCCCGCTGGTCCTGCGCAACCTGCAGATCGCGGCGAAGATCGTCAGCATCGGCGCGGGCGGCTTCCACGGCGCCAACTCCTGGTTCACCGACTCGACGGGCGCGATCACGGGCAGTCCGGGCTTCATCGCCTCGATCATCGTGCTGCTGCTGATCGCGGTGGTCGCGCTGCTGCCGACGCGCACGTTCCACAAGGTCGTCACGGCGCTCGCAGGCTTCGGCGTCACGTGCTTCGTGCTGATGTTCATCTTCGGCCTGCTGGCCACGCACAAGGGCAACTTCAACCACAACCTGCCCCATTACACGGGCGGCGTGACCGCGGCGCACATCGCCTCAACCGGTTTCAAGTCGGGGCTGCTCCCGACCAGCAACGGCAGCTTCATCAGCAACATCTTCTCGACGACGGTCTTCCCGTTGATGCTCTCGGTGCTGCTATTCCAGTACATCGGCTTCCAGTACTCGGCGTACATCGCCGGTGAGGTTCGCGGCAATGTCCGTCGCGGCGTGCTGGTCGCGCTGGTCGGAGCGCTGCTGATCGGCGTGCTCGCGAACTCGGTCTACGTCGATGCGATCTCGAGCCACTTCGGCTTCAACACCCAGGTTTCGTGGGGCGGCAGCTACTGGGGCTTCAACACCGCCCTGCCGGTCCTGCCGCTCGGCCAGCCGAACTCGATGCCGCTGCTCGCGGTGGTGGCGAACAAGAGTCTGTGGCCGCTGTGGACACTGATCAGTCTCGGCGGGGTGGTGTTCCCGTTCCTGCTGTGCCCCGTGTACATCAACTTCATCAGCCGCATGCAGCTGGCCTGGAGCCTCGACCGGCAGATGCCCGAGTGGTTCGGCCAGGTCAACGAGCGCCTGCGCGCACCGGTGAACGCGATCATCGCCGTGCTCGTGCTGACGGGGATCTTCCTGTTCTTCCAGAGTTACAAGGACCTGCCAACGATCCTCGCGACGACGGGCCACAAGCTGAATCTCGCGGGCACGGCGTGGTTCTCGATCGTGATGGCGGCCCTCACGTGGACTCTGCCCGGGTTCAACGCCATATTCGCGCGATGGAGGCGGCCGGATCTTGTGCGAAACGCTCCGTTCCGCAGGGCCCTCCCCTGGATCGGGCTCGCGTGGCTGGTGTTCCCGCTGTGGATCTACATATTCGCGGTGATCAAACCGATCGTGAACGCCCTGAAGGGAGGGGGCGCCCTGACCTACCTGGAGACGAACGGGATCATCGACGCCGGCCTCTTCTACCTGATCGGGATCGTCATCTACTTCATCATGCGCTACCGGGCGGTCAAGGCAGGCGTGGACGAGAAGATGCTGTTCACCGAGATCCCACCCGACTAGCGGCGACCCAGGATGGCCACGCGCCTGTACATCGCGAGCGACTTCCACGCAGCGGAGAAGGCGTGGCGGAAGTTCCTGAACGCGATCAAGATGGACATCTACAAGGCGAACGTCGCGCTGGTCGCCGGCGACCTCACGGGCAAGGCGATCGTCCCCATCCTCCAGAACGACGGCCGCTACGACGCCGAGCTGTTCGGCGTCCGCCGGAACGCGCGCGACGACGAGGAACTGGCCGTGCTCAGGCGCGACATCGCCGACGTCGGCTACTACTCGTTCATCACCACCTCGGACGAGGCAGAGCGGCTCTCCACGGACGAGCAGGATCGCGACGACCTGCTGCACCGGCTGATGAACGAGCGCGTCGACGAGTGGATGCACCTCGCCACCGAGCGCCTCGCCGACTCGAACGCGCCGCTGTACCTGATCCCCGGCAACGACGACGAGTTCGTGATCGACCCTATCCTCGACCAGCCCGGGATCGCGCCAGTCAACGCCGACGGCAAGGTGCTCGACATCCCCGGCGATCTCCAGCTCCTGTCCTCCGGCTGGTCGAACCACACGCCGTGGCAGACGCCGCGCGAGGAGTCCGAGGACGAGCTCTACGCCCGCCTGGATGCCCTCGCCCAGCAGGTCAAGGACCCCCGCAGAGCCGTGTTCATGATCCACGTCCCGCCGTACGACTCGGGACTCGACACGGCGCCGATTCTCAACGAGAACCTCCGGCCGACGATCTCGGCCGGCGACGTGCTGAGAGGTCCCGTCGGCTCGACCGCGGTCCGGAGGATCATCGAGGACTACCAGCCCGTGCTCACGATCCACGGCCATATCCACGAGTCCGGCGGCGAGCGCAAGATCGGCGACACGCTGGCCATCAACCCTGGTAGCGAGGCCAACGCCGGGATCCTCAAGGGCTACATCGTCGATATCGGCAAGAAGGGCATCGAGCTGGCCCAGCGCGTCGAGGGCTAGACGCCGCAGAACCGCATCGCCGCCACCGCCAGCCCCTGGGCGCACGCGACGAGCCCGTCGACGGGCACGTACTCATCGATCATGTGGGCGACGCTGACCCCGTCCACGGAAAACCCCGGTGGCCCGTAGCCCACCGACGGGATCCCTCCGAGCTGCGTCAACGTCGCGCCGTCGTACCAGGAGTCGAGGCCGCCGAGCCGCCCCGGCTGGCCGACATCGGCAGAAGCCCCCATCAGGACCCCGACCACGGGCTCGTCATCCGAGAGCTCGAAGGGCATCACCGCGTTCGGCCACCACTCGATCGCCGGCGGGTGCTCCCGCAGCCACTCATCCTGCGCGCACTCCCGCGCGATCCAATCCGAGACCTCCCGGCGCACGTCGCTCCCCCACCCCGACGCATCCGCCTGCACCGGCAGGTACATGACGGCGATCGTCAGATCGCACGACGCGGGATAGGTGACCGGCCACTCGCCGGCCCGAGCAAGAGTCGGCAGCAGCGATGGCGGCGAGAGCAACGGATGGGACAGCTGTGGGCGCGACCCCCAAAAACGGCGGAGCGACGAGAGAGCGTCGAGAACCACGACCGCCTTCTCGATCGCGTTGACCGCGCCACCGAGGCGCCAGTCGGGCTGCGGGACCTCGGCGTGACCGGGACGACCCGGGACGCGAACGACGCCATACTCCGAACCCCGACAGCAGGTCCAGACCTGGAACCCCGTCGGCTCGGTCACCACACCCGCGTCCGCGGAAAGCCCACGCGCGACCAGCGCAGTCCCGCCAGCTCCCGAGGACTCCTCGTCGGTGTTCGTGGCCACTAAGAGATCGCCGTCGAGAACCACCCCCAGCGACGACAGCACCTCGAGCGGCGAACACCATCGCGGCGATCCCGCCCTTCATGTCACACGCCCCCCGCCCGTACAGGAGCCCATCCCGCACGACCCCGACGAACGGATCGGAAGCCCACTCAGAAACCGGCGCCGCCGACACGACGTCGATGTGCCCGTTGAACACCAGCGACCGCCCTCCCCCGCGACCCGCCACCGAAGCAATGAGCTGTGGTCGGCCCGCAAAATCGAGCCCAGGCGGGACCAGCGGCTTCCCCGCCATAGCCGAGGCATCGGGCTCCCACAAATCCACAGAAGCGCCACAACCAGCCAACCGTCCAGCCAGGTACTCCTGCATCAAAGCCTCGTCCCGCGCCGGGTCCCCCACCGCCCGCGCCGTCGTGTCGAATCCGATCAGATCACTGGCGAGCCGCACGAGGTCGTCGCGCCCGGCCGCAACCGCCTCACAGACCCTTTGCTCCGCGTCGGTCAAAGGCATGTCGGCACGCTAACAACAGAGCGGTAACGTATGCATGAGATGAGCGACACGGTCGCAGGAACCGATCTGCTGAACACGGCCAAGGGGCTCATCGACACGGCGAGCGAGCGGAACATCCCGCTTCGCCTCGTCGGCGGCCTCGCGATCCGCTTCCTCACCCCGGACCTACCGGCGCGCAGCAGCACCGGCCAGGACCTCGACTTCGCCTCCGCCAGCGCCACCCGCCGCGCCCTCAGCGAGCTCCTCAGCGAGCGCGGCTACGACCCCGACAAGAACTTCAACGCGCTGTACGGCAACAAGCAGCTGTACTTCGCCAACCCCGACACCGGGCTGTCCATCGACGTGATGGTCGACAAGTTCCACATGTGCCACACGCTCGAGTTCGCCGAGCGCCTGACGCGGATGCCCTACACGCTCGACCCGCTCGACCTCCTCCTCTCCAAGCTCCAGATCGTCGAGCTAAACGAGAAGGACGCCGACGACTGCCTGCGCCTGCTCGTCACCTTCCCGCTCAGTGACGCGGGCGACCCGAACACGATCGACCTCAAAACCTTCCAGCAGATCGTCGGGAACGACTGGGGCTGGTGGCGGACGGTGACGCTGAACCTCGACAAGATCACCGCGCTGCTGAACGACGGCGACCGCCCCGCGACCGAAGGCGGGAAGCTAGACCCGAGAGCCCAGCTCCAGATCCTCAGCGAGACCGCCGAATCAGCGCCGAAGAGCCGCGGCTGGAAGATGCGCTCGCGCATCGGCGAACGCAAGCGCTGGTACGACGTCCCCGAAGAGACCGCGCACGGCTAGCTGCTGCTGGACGCGGCCCGCCGGTACCGCGCCACCGCCAGCGGCGCGAACACCGCGATGATCGCGACCGACCACACGACGGCGGCCCAGATGTTGTTCCCCGCCGGGATCCCCAGCCACAGCGAGCGCAGCGCGTCGACGACCTTGGTGAACGGGTTGACCGTCGCGAACCACTTCAGCGGCTCCGGCATCGACGCCACCGGCACGAACGCCGACGAGATGAACGTCAGCGGAAAGACGGCGATGAACCCGGCCGAGTTCGCTGCCTCCGGCGAGGACACGAGCAGCCCGACCCACGCGAACACCCACGAGAACGCGTACCCGAACAAGAGCAGCAGCCCGAACCCCGCGACGACGTGAAACACGTCGGTCTTGAACGAGAAGCCGATGATCACCCCGGTCACGACGAGCACCGTCGCCGAGAGGAGGTTCGTGAAGATGTCGGCGAGCGTCCGCCCCGCGAGTACGGCCGGCCGGGCCATCGGCAGCGAGCGGAAGCGGTCGATCAGGCCTTTGTGCATGTCCTCGTTCAGGCCGAGCGCGGTGACGAACCCGCCGAACGCGACGTTCTGGATGATGATCCCCGGGATCAGAAACTCGACGTAGGTGAACCCCGGCGTCCGGATTGCGCCGCCGAACACGTAGCGGAACAGCAGCACGAACATGATCGGCTGCACGGTGAACGCGAGCAGGAGATCCGGCGCGCGCGGCAGCCGGATCAGGTTGCGCTCGGCGATGATCACGGTGTCGGTCACCAGCCGCCTCACGCCGCCTTCTCCTCCTCGGCGTCCTCCACGGCGTCCGCCTCGGCGCCGTGCCCGGTCAGCGTCAGGAACACGTCATCGAGCGTCGGGCGCCGGACGGCCAGATCGTCGACGCCGATGCCGGCGTCGCTCAGCCGCTTCACGGCCTCGACGATCGCGCCCCGGCGCTCGCGCACGTTGAGCACCACCAGGCCGTCGACGGCCGTCGGCTCCTCCTCTGCCATCGACGCCAGGACCCGCGCCGCCTCCTGACCGTCGACCCCGTCATCGAGCTTGACCTCGAGCCGCTCGCCGCCGACGCGATCCTTCAGCTCGTCGGAGGTGCCCTGCGCGATCACCCGCCCGTGGTCGATCACCGCGATCGTGTCCGCGAGCCGGTCGGCCTCGTCCAGATACTGCGTGGTCAGCAACACCGTCGTCCCCTCCGCGACGAGCCCCTCGATCACGTCCCACATGCCGAGCCGGCCGCGAGGGTCGAGGCCCGTGGTCGGCTCGTCGAGAAACAGCACCGGCGGCTTGGCTACGAGCGCGGCCGCGAGGTCGAGCCTGCGCCGCATCCCGCCCGAGTACGTCTTCGTCGGGCGCCCAGCGGCCTCGACGAGGTCGAAGCGCTCGATCAGCTCCCGCCCTCGCGCCTTCGCGACGCGCCGGCTGGCTCCATAGAGCCGCCCCACCATCGTGAGGTTCTCGAGTCCAGTCAGGTTCTCGTCGACCGCGGCGTACTGGCCGGCGAGCCCGATCCGCTCCCGCACCTTCGCCGCGTCCTGCACGACGTCGAGCCCGACCACGCGGGCGGTTCCGGCGTCGGGCTTCAGCAGCGTCGTGAGGATCCGGACGCACGTCGTCTTCCCCGCGCCGTTGGGTCCGAGCAGCCCGAGCACCGCGCCGCCGGCGACCTCGAGGTCGACGCCGCAGAGCGCCCGAACCTCGCCGAACGACTTAAACAAACCGCTGACGCTGATCGCTGGGTGACCGTCCTCCACGCCCCCCAACCTTACGGAACTGCCGTTCGCTACAGCTGTCGCGAGGACCAGAGCACGGCCGAGAGCACGACGCTCACGCCCGCCACGACCAGGCCGATGATCCACCCCTGGACGTTCGAGGACGCGAGAATCGCCGCCAACAGAACGCCGATCCCGACGATCCCGCACGTCGCGATCACTCGCGTCAGGAGCCGCTCGCCGACGAACCGCCGCCGCTCGCGCGCGGGCAGCATGTTCGGGACGTTCTCAGCCGGCGGGGCAGTTTGCTCGGGATCACTCGGGGTCTCGGTGCTCACACATACAAGTGTCCCCCGGCCACCAAACGTGGAAACCCGCACGCTGTGGCCCGAGTAGGATCGAGCCGTGACGAACGCCCCGTCCGTCGCCGACGTGGTCGGCACCACGATCGCCTCGCAGGGGGTGCAGGACGCGTTCGGTGTCATCGGCAGCGGCAACCTGATCGTGACCAACGCGCTGTGCAGCGGCGGCGCCCGTTTCCACCACTCCCGCCACGAGTGCAGCGCCGTCTGCATGGCCGACGGATACGCGCGGGTCACCGGCCGGGTCGGGGTGGTGACCGTGCACCAGGGGCCGGGCCTGACGAACACGATGACCGGCCTCAGCGAGGCCGCCAAGAGTCGAACGCCGGTGCTGGTGCTCGCCGGCGAGACCCCCGCGGCTGCCCTCACCTCGAACTTCCGCATCGACCAGCACGATCTGGTCGAGTCGGTCGGGGCGATCGCCGACCGGGTCCACAGCCCGAAGACCGCCGCCGACGATGCGCAGCGCGCGTACCACCGCGCGCTGACCGAGCGCAGGCCGGTCGTGCTGATGCTCCCGATCGACATCCAGCCCCAGCCGGCGGCGAGCACCGCGCCACAGCAGCCGCCGCCTCCGGCGCTCCAGACTCCCGAACCGAGCGCAGAGGCGATTCGAGCGGCCGCCGACCTGCTCGCGACCGCCGAGCGACCCGCGATCATCGCCGGCCGTGGCGCCGTGCTCGCCGACGCCGGCGCTGAGCTCGAGCGGCTCGGCGAGCGGATCGGCGCGATCCTCGCGACGTCGGCGCCGGCGAACGGGCTGTTCGCCGGACTCCCGTACGCGCTCGGCATCTCGGGCGGCTTTGCGAGCCCGTTCGCGGCCGAGCTCCTGCCCCAGGCCGACGTCGTGCTCGTGGTCGGCGCGTCGGTCAACCACTGGACGACGAAGCACGGCGCGATGATCAACCCCGGCGCCAAGGTGATCCAGATCGACACCGAGGCCAGAGCGATCGCGCGCAATCGCCCCGCCGACATCGCCGTGATCGGCGACGCCAGGACGACCGCCACGAAGTTGATCGAAGCCCTCGAGCAACGCGGGCACGAAGCCACCGGCTTCCGTACCCCCGAAACCCAACAGCAGATCGCGAGTCGCCGCTGGCCCGACGAGCCGTATGAGGACGCCTCGACCGACGAGTGGATCGACCCGCGGACCCTGTCGATCGCGGTGAACAGGGCGCTGCCCGCCAACCGCGCCGTCGCCGTCGACTCGGGCCACTTCCTCGGCTACCCGTCGATGTTCCTCGACGTTCCCGACGCCCGCGCGTGGGTGTTCCCCAACGGCTTCCAGGCGGTCGGCCTCGGCCTCGGCAACGCGCTCGGCGCCGCGATCGCCGAACCGGACCGGCCGACCGTCGCCGCGATCGGCGACGGCGGTGCGTTCATGGCGCTCGCCGAGCTCGAGACGGCCGTGCGGTTGAAGCTCGGCAACCTGCTCGTCCTGATCTACGACGACGCCGCCTACGGCGCGGAGGTCCACCACTTCGCGCCGATGGGACAGGACGTCGCGCTGGTGCGCTTCCCGGATGCCGACCTCGCGGCGATCGCGCGGGCGGCCGGTGCCAGAGCCGCGACCGTTCGCAACCCCGACGACCTCGCGGTGATCGAGCAGTGGCGCGTCGAACGAAGCGGCCACCCGCTCGTGCTCGACGCCAAGGTGAACCCGACGATCGTCGCGGAATGGCTCGAGGAGGCTTTCCGCGCCGGCTGACCCCCTGAGAACGACCCAAGGAGAGAAACCACATGTCCAGCATCGAAACCGGCCACATCGGCGCTCTGCTCCACGAGCTGAGCGGCGCCGGGGTCGAGATCGTCGACCTCACCCAGCCGCTGACCGAGTCGACGCCCGTGATCAAGCTGCCGCCACCGTTCGCCAACACCCCCGGTCTAACCCGTGAGGAGATCAGCCACTACGACGACCGCGGCCCGGCGTGGGCCTGGTACACCCTGACGATCGGCGAGCACGTCGGGACGCACCTCGACGCCCCGATCCACTGGATCACCGGCCGCGACGGCGCCGACGTGGCGTCGGTGGCGCCGACCCAGCTGATCGGGCCCGCGTGCGTGATCGACAAGACGGCCGAGACCGAGGCCGACCCCGGCTACCTGCTGACAATCGCCGACCTCGAGGCCTGGGAGGCCGAGCACGGCGAGCTCCCCGAGCAGTGCTGGGTCCTGTTCCGCACCGGATGGCAATCGCGGGCGCAGGACGAGGCCGCCTTCCTCAACGTCGGCGAGAACGGCCCCGTGACGCCGGGGCCCGACGTCGAGGCCTCGCGGTGGCTCGCCACCCGGCGCAACATCTCCGGCTTCGGGGTCGAGACGGTCGGGATCGACGCCGGCTCGGCGGGCGGCATGGACCCGCCCTTCCCCCTGCACAACATGCTGCTCGGCGCCGGCGGGCTCGGTCTCACGCAGCTGGCGAACCTCGACAAGCTCCCGGCCACGGGCGCGCTGCTCGTCGTCTCGCCGCTGAAGCTCGTCGGCGGCACCGGAAGCCCCAGCCGCGTGTTCGCGTTCGTGCCACGCGGATAGCCGCTCACACGACGATCTCGGTCGCTTGTGGGGGGACCACGGATGGCGAAGTACTGGGTGAGCACGATCAGCCGCGACCACGTCGAGCGGGGCGTCGAGGGCGGGTTCACCCAGGCCGGGCACGGTAAGGCCTCGGGGCTGGGGCGGCTGAGCGCCGGTGACGGGCTCGTCTTCTATTCGCCGAAGACGAGCCTCCAGGGCGGCGAGCCGCTCCAGGCCTTCACCGCGGTCGGTCGCGTCGCCGACGAGGAGCTCTACCAGGTCGAGATGGCTCCCGGGTTCGTGCCGTGGCGGCGCAACGTCGAGTTCTTCAGCTGCGTCGAGACACCGATCAAACCGCTGATCGACGAGCTCACATTCATCAAGGACAAACAGCGGTGGGGGTACGTGTTCCGCTTCGGTCTGTTCGAAATCCCGTGCGAAGACTTCGAACTGATCAAGCGCGCGATGGCCGCGGGCGCGTAGAGTCGCGCCATGCCCGAGTCAAATCGCCGTTTCATCCTGCAGAGCCGCCCCGAGGGACGGATCACCGACGACACGTTCGAGCTGGTCGAGGAGCCGATCCCGGAGATCGAGGACGGCCAGGCGCTGGTGCGAACCGAGTGGGTCTCGATCGACCCCACTAACCGCGCCTGGATCAGGGACGTTCCCACCTACCTCCCGCCGGTGGGGATCGGCGAGGTGATGCGCGGCCTCGGTCTCGGCCAGGTCGTCGCCTCGAAACACGACGCCTATCAGGAGGGGCAGTTCGTCCAGGGCCTGATCGGCTGGCAGGAGTGGGCCGTCGCCTCGGATGCCTCGCCGCTGCTTCCGGTCCCCGATGTGCCGGGGGTGTCGCCCAGCTTCTTCCTGGGCGTCCTCGGGATGACGGGCCTGACGGCGTGGGTCGGCATCGAGGACATCGGCCGTCCCCAGCCGGGCGAGACCGTCGTCGTGTCGGCCGCGGCCGGCGCGGTCGGCTCGGTCGCGGGGCAGATCGCGAAGATCAGGGGCGCGCGCGTGGTCGGGATCGCCGGTGGCCCCGAGAAGTGCGCGCTGCTGACCGAGCGTCTCGGGTTCGACGCCGCGGTCGATTACAAGGCGTCCGACTGGCGCGATCAACTCACCGCCGCCACGCCGAAGGGGATCGACGTCGACTTCGAGAACGTCGGCGGCGAGATCATGGATGCCGTGTTCGCGCGGCTGAACCTGCGCGCCCGCGTCGCGCTGTGCGGGCTGATCTCGGGTTACAACGAGACGGTGCAGCCGGCGGGCCCACGGAACTTCTCGCACCTGCTCGTCCAGCGAGTCCTGATGCAGGGCTTCATCGTGCTCGACCATCTCGGCCGGATCCGCGAGGCCGCCGGCGAGATCGGTGGCTGGGTCCTGGAGGGCAAGCTCCACCCCCTCGAGACCGTCGTCGAGGGGTTCGAGCAGCTGCCGAACGCGGTCAACATGCTCTTCGACGGCGCCAACACGGGAAAGCTCGTCCTCAGGGTCGCCGATTGAGCGACGTCGCCAATCGCCCCTCCTCGGTCACGGCGACCTTCCTGTTCACCGACATCGAGGGATCCACCAAGCTCGCCCGCCGCCTCGGCCAGGCGCGGTGGATGGAGACGATGAGCGCGCATCACGAGATCGTCGGTGGGGCGATCACCGCGCATCACGGCCGGGTCGACCACACCGAGGGGGACGCGTTCGTGGCGGTCTTCTCGGACGCCGCGGATGCGGTCGCCGCCGCGACGCAAGCGCAGCGCGGCCTGGCTGACCACGCCTGGCCTGAGGGCACCGGAACGCTGCGGGTGCGGATGGGACTGCACACCGGCGTGGTCGTGGCCCACAGCACCGGCTACCTCGGGCTCGACGCCCACCTCGCGGCGCGCGTGGCCACGGCCGCCAACGGTGGACAGACCCTGATCACGACCGCCACGCTTCGGGCCGCCGGGGGCGGGATCGAGGTCCGCGACCTCGGTGCTCACCGGCTCAAGGACTTTCCCGAGGCCGAGCGGCTCTATCACGTCGTTCTCGTCGGTGATGACGCGCCTGCGCCGCCACCTCGCACGGCGAGCACCCGACCGACAAACCTGCCGCCCCAGACCCGCGAGCTGGTTGGACGCGGTCCGGAGCGCGCGGCCCTCCGAGAGCTGTTGCAAAGCGAATCCGGCCGGCTCGTGACCGTGACCGGGATCGGCGGAATGGGAAAGACGCGCCTCGCGATTGCGGTCGGTGGAGAGCTGCTGGACGACTTCCCCGGAGGCGTGTTCCTGGTGCGGCTCGCGGGCGTCCATGACGAGCGCTCGATCGCGCCGATGATCGCCCAGGCGGTCGGTGTCAGCGGTCAGTCAGACCTGCCGCTCGTCCAGGTGCTCGCGCGGCGGCTGAGCGAGGAGCGAACGCTGATCATCCTCGACAACTTCGAGCAGCTGACGGCGGGGTCCGGGATGCTCGCTGAGCTTCTGGCCGACGCATCCGGGCTACACGTGCTCGTGACCAGCCAGGTCCCGCTCCGGGTCAGCGCGGAACGACTCGTTGCGCTCGGACCGCTCGCACCCGGTGACGGCGTCTCGCTGTTCGTCGAGCGGGCTCAGAGCCTGCTGCCCGGCTACGAGCCCACCGATGACGACCGCGCCGCGATCGAGGACATCTGCACCCGCCTTGATCACATGCCGCTCGCGATCGAGCTCGCCGCCGCTCGCATGGGTTCGCTCACGCCGCGCGCGCTCGAGCGCCGCCTGGAACAACCGCTTGCAGTCCTCACCCGGGGAGAAGCCGACGCGCCCGAACGACAGCAGAGCCTGCGCGCGACGATCGAGTGGACGCACGCATTGCTCGAACCTACCCAGCAGGCGCTGTTCGCGCGCCTCGGCGTGTGCGCCGGACCCGTCCCGCTCAGCACGGTGGAGGCGATCGCCGAAGCCGACGCGTCGCCGACCGTGACGCTCGACCATTTGGAGAGCCTGCTCGAGTTCTCGTTCGTCCGACGCCAGCAGGATCGCCGCCTCGGCATCAGGTTCCTCGTCCCGCAGGCACTCAGGGATTACGCGCTCGAGCGCCTCGTCGAACGAGCCGAGGAGGATCAGGTCCGACGGCTGCACGCCAAGCACGTCGCGACGGTGGTGGACGCCGGCCGCCTGTGGAAATGGGGGGCGACCACAGAACAGCGGCTCGATCTGCTGGCACTACGCGACGAGATCCGACCCGCCGTTGCATGGGCGAGAGACAACGACCCCGGCCTGCACGTCAGGATCTGCGCGGCCATCGGGTCCTACTGGGTCTATTCCGGGGTCATCTCCGAGGTATCGGCCGAGCTCCGGCGAGCGCTCGACTCGGGCGCCGGGTCCACTGCCGAACGGGCTTGGATCGTCACGATCCTGGCGAAATGCGCGCAACTCCGCGAAAGCGACGAGGACTCGGCTGAGCTCGCCGACCAGGCCGTCGCGGCGTGGAGACTGGTCGACGATGACCGCGAGCTCGGCCTCGGCCTCGGTCCGCTGAGCTGGGTCCTGCGTTGGGAAGAACGCTACGAGGAGTCGATTGTCGTCGCGCGGGAGGCGCTGGAAATACTCAGGCGCTCGGAGGACCGCGTGCTGATCCTTCGCGGACTCGTCTTCCTCGCGCACGCGCTGGCAGACAGGAACGATGTCCCGGCGACCGAAGTCGTGCTCGAGGAAGCTGTCGAGCTCGCGCGCGGGGATCCGATCTGGGAGCTCGCCCCGGTCCAGGCGGATTGCGAGCAGTACCGAGGTCACCAGCTCAGGGCGCTCGAGCTGTATGCCGAGAGCCTGTCGTGGAGCGGGACGACAGGCGAGTCACACCAGATGCTCATGGATATCCGCTCCATGGTGCTGTCTATGTCAGCGCTGGGGCTCGCCGAGATGGCGCTCGAGATGCAAGGACTCGCCCGCCTCGAGGAGGAGCGCACCGGGCGTTTCGGTGACGCGCCCATGTACGCCGAGCGGTTCGCCGATTCGGTCGCTACCGCGCGTGCACAGGTGACGCCGGAGGTCGCCCGGAAGGCCGTCGACCGCGCCCGGGCGGTGCCGGTCACCGACCGAGCCGCCCACGCGATCGAGCTCGCGAGACAGGCCCAGGCCAACATCCAGAATTAGACAGAACGACCGTCCAACATTTGGTTGGACACGCTCGGGGCGCGATGGATATTGGACTTAGGTCAAGTGAGAGGAGCCCAAATGAGCAGCATCGCCCACACCCAGCGCGCCATCTCCCAGTCCAGCCGGGCCGCATTGCTCGTCACGGCACTGGCGACGTTCATCGTGATCGCCGCCGCCGTGTTCGCGATCACCCATCCCGGCGGAAGCGCTTCCCGCCCCGTGCCACGCGAGGTGGGTGCGCGGTACGTTCCGCTGATTCAGTACCACGGGACCGGTGCTCCCCTGAAGGCCGCCGGCAGTTCAGTCGCGACCGCTCACGTGAGCGGGCCGGCGTACGTTCGGGCCGAGCATTCCTACGGGATGGTTCCGTAGGAACCTGGCATCAGTCGGAGCAGCACCGAGAGAGCCACGCCTCCGTGCGTGGCTCTCGTCGTGTCACCGGAACGCGACCGCCCGACGACTTGTCACGGGCCGCCACCGCCCGACGACGCCGCCAGCGACGTGGTTGGCTTACGTCGGTGGATAAACGGGCGGTCCTCTCCGCGTTCAACGAGCAGATTCGTCGGCATCCCCGCGCCGAGCTGTGGGGAGGTCGTGTCGAGCGGACCGACCACGTCGTCAGGTCGATGGCGCCGCCCACCGGCTGGAACGGTGTGACGTGGAGTGCGCTGAGCGCGGATACGGCCGACGAAGTCATCGCGGAGGAGATCCGCCGCTTCGCCGAGGTCGGCTGTGAGTGGGAGTGGAAGCACTACTCATACGACGAGCCTCCCGACCTGGCCGACCGGCTGATGGCAGCGGGTTTCGCGCCCGAGCCGACCGAAACGTTGCTCGTCGCCGAGGTCGCCGCCCTCGCGCTCGATGCGCCACCGGTGCCGGGGGTGGAACTGCGACGCGTCGTCGACGAGGACGATGTCGGCACCTTGGTGTGGGTTCATCACGCGGTGTTCGGCGACTACCCCTCCGCCCTCGGTAACGAGGTGCGCGCCGGGCTCGCCCGGGAGCCGACTGCGATCGAGGCCGTGATCGCCTGGGCGGACGACACCCCGATTGGCGCGGGCCGCATCGACTTTCACGCCGGGACCGAGTTCGCGAGCCTGTGGGGCGGGGGCACGATCCCCGCCTGGCGTCGCCGCGGCGTGTTTCGCTCGCTCGTCGCCTACCGCGCCGGCCTGGCGTCGAAGCGAGGCGTCCGCTACCTCCAGGTCGACGCCGTCCCCGCCAGTCGCCCGATCCTCGAGCGCCTCGGGTTCGTCGAGCTCGCCACGACGACCCCGTTCATCCACCCCGGCTCGGGGCACTAGACGAGCATCGCGCACCCCGAGAGCTCGGTCGTCCGCGCGAGCACGTCGGTGTAAGCGCGCTCGAGCTCGGGCATCCGGCGCAGATTCCAGATCACCTGGGCGTGGTCCCAGGCGATCTCCCGGGCGGCGACGATCGACCACATCGCCAGTGCGTCGTCGACGTCCTTGGGCGTCACGTCCTCGACGTCGGCGATCAATCCCGTGTCGAACCAACCCGCGACCTGGCCCTCGACGGTCTTGAGGATCGAGTTGACCTGCTCGTAGTCGGCGTGCTGAGGACTGTCGTCGTCCGGGGCGAGCCCGAGGTCCTGACACGTCTGCACGACCGCGAGCGGCAGGTCGTGGTTGATGTGGGCGTTCATCCCGGCGAGGGCGAACTGGATCGGCGCTCGCGATTCGCTTCGCCTCTCGATCAGCGGGCTCCACGCCACCGGACACGCGGCGCCGGTCTGGATCGTCGCCTCGGCGTCGAAGTAGAGGCCCGCGAACACGACGTCGAGCCGATCGAGGAATTGGGGGCTCTGGAACGTGGTCCCGGCGCTCGCCTTCAGGACGGCTTCGGTCACCTGAAGGTAGAGCCGGTTGAAGTAGGCGACGCCGTCCTTGCGGGGCAGCGAGGCGTCGATCTCGTGCATCCGGGCGATGACGTCGGCGATGGTGTCCACTGAGCGCGATCCTAACCCTCGGGCAGGGGGACGCCGGCCCGCGTCAAAACGCGCGGGCCGGCGTTCCGGCAATCGATGGCGCTAACAGGTTCCAGGCGACGCGGGGATCGACGCGCAGCGCGTCGGCTCGCTGTTGAAGAAGCCGCCGAGGATCGACGAGAAGTCCCCGCTGGCGGTGTTCTCGTCGCCGCCGGCGACCGACGCGCCACCGCCGCTGGCGCCGTTGAACTGGCCACCCGCGACCGACGCGCTCCCACCCGAGGCAAACCCGACCTCGCCTCCGCTGACGGTCGACTCGAGCCCCGCCGCGGTGTTCTCAAAGCCGCCGAGGATCGCCTCGGCCCCGGTGAGACACGTCGCCGAGACTGAGGTGCTCGGGCCGGCGATGTTCTCGCAGCCCCCGGCGACGCTCGCGAACGTATCGTTCGCCAGGTTGAAGTCACCGCCGGTGACGCTCGACTGCGCGCCCTTGGCGGTGTTGTGGTCTCCGCCGATCGCCGACGACTGGCTGCCGGAGGCGATGTTGTTGGTGCCGGCCGCGAGGCTCGCGGTGCCCGACGCCTTGTTCCCCTGGCCGAACGCGGCGGCGAAGTTGCCGATCGACTGATTCTTTGTGCCGCCGACGAGCTCGCCATACCCCTTCCAGCCGTTGTTCGACCCGACGATCAGATCGTGCGAGCCGGCCTGCGAGTAGCCGTTGGCGTTCTCGGCGTAACCGATGACGAGGTTTCCCTCGCCGTTCACCGCGCCGCTAGTCGACCCTGACCCCGAGACGACCTGCACGTTGACGGCCGAGAACTCCACGGTCGGCTTACCGCCGACCCCCGATGAGACGTACGTCGGCGCGAGCACCGCCGTCGTCCCCGAGCCACACGCCGGCGCACTGCCGGTCCCGCCAGAGACGACCGCCTGCCCCTGGGTCGTCGGTATGCACTCCCAACCTGGCGTCACCGCGGCACCCCAGGCCGCGGACGCCGCCAACCCGAACACTGCAGCCGCGGTCGACGCGGCCGTTGCGACACTCCTCATCCCCAGTCCCCTTTCGGTACGACGCCCCGCCCGGCGCGGGGCGACACGGCGCAAGCATAACCCCGGCCTCGAATCCCGAGGATGTGCGGTTTGTCACGCGGTCGACCCACCTCGGTGCCGTATCCAGTGAGACGTGACGAACCATGGAACGCGTGGCCACTCCCATATCGCGCTCAGGACCGGCCTTCACGACGGCCCAGGTGATCAACGGCTATCACCGCCACGTCAAGACGAGAGTGAAGGATTCGTGGAGACGCGCGAATGCGACCGCGATGGCGCTGGCTCTGGGCTTGTGTGCCCTGGCCAACGTCGTTCGGTCGTTCTCGCTCGCGGTTCTCTGTCTGGTCGTTTCGATCGCGCTTCCCGCCGTCCTGATCCCAGATGGCCTCCGGTGCTGGTTTCGGTATAGGCGGCGACAGGACGAAGGCCGCCTACGGGCCACGATCACGCTGCTGGCGATCGCCGGCTACCTGTACACGCTCGGGGTGCTGTGGTTCGCGGGAGCGACGCACCGCTTCGCCGTCCACGGCTGGCTCGGCTTCGACGCCAACCACGCGCCGAGCCTGGGAAGGTTCGGCGACGTCTACGTCTACCACTTCGCCGACATGATCCCGCTGGTCTCGATTCCGAAGACCGCCAGGTGGTCGGAGCCGATCGCGCGCGGCCATTCGGGGCTGGGCGTGATGGTCCTCATGTTCGAGGTGCTCATCACGGTCCCGCTGATCGCCGTCGCCAGAACGGTGTGGGCGGCGCAGACATCCGGCGCGGACTCAAAATCCGTCGCAGCGGGCGACGCGAGCTCGAAGTAGGGTTGGTCCGTGCCGAGCTTTCACCAGGACGCGAAGGTCGCCGCGCTGAGACGGTCGCCGCTGTTTGAGGGCCTGACGCGCAAGCATCTCGTGCAGGTCGCGCGACTGACCGACGACCTCGAAGCGCCGGCCGGAACCGTTCTGTGCCGAGAGGGCTCCTACGGCCACGAGTTCTTCGTGATCATCGACGGGGAGGCGAAAGCGACCCGCGACGGTCAGGACCTCGCGACGTTTCACGCCGGGGATTTCTTCGGCGAGATCTCACTGTTCGAGCGGACGAAGCGGACCGCGACGGTCACGGCGACGACGGAGCTCAGATTCTTCGTCGTCAGCCAGCAGGCGTTCGCGTCTCTGCTCCACGCGGATCCCGCGATCGAGCGCAGGGTGCTGCGGACGGTCGTGCGGCGGCTGGTGGCGCTCTCGGGCGATCCGACCGTGCCGTTCGAATGATCACCGCGTGACGGTCCTCAGGGCTCCGAACCTGGCGCTGAAGTTTGCGCTGGAGCTCGCCGCGATCGGTGCATTCGCGTATTGGGGGGCGAGCGTCGGGGGGACCGCGGTCTCGGTCGTGCTGGCGATTGCGGCACCCGCGCTCGCGATCGCGCTGTGGGGTGTGTTCGCGGCTCCGAGGTCCGAGCGGAGGCTTCAGCTCAAGGCCCGCGTGCCGTTCGAGCTGTCCGTGTTCTGCCTGGCGACATTGGCCTTGATCGCGGCGGGCGCTTCAGTCGCCGCCGCCGTGTTCGCCGTCGCCGTCGTCGTCAACGCCGTGCTGATGACGATCCTGGAGCAGTGGGAGGCATGATCGATCGGGCCAGTCCGAACCGGGTGGCCCGGAACGGCTCGAGCTCGCCAGGACGCTCGCCGGTGACCACGAAGCCCGCCAGGCTCTCCCCCGCCGGCGCCGCCAGCGTCATGCCGAGCATCGAGTAGGCGCCGGCGAAGAACACGTTCGCGAGCCGCGGATGGCGATCGATGATCGGCAGGCCGTCGGGCGCGATCGGCCGCAGCCCCGACCACACGGTGTCCTCGTCCGGCCCGTCCCAGGACCCGATCATCTCCCCCGCGCCGGCGACGATCGACCGGATCCGGCGTCGGTCGAGGCGCGCGTTCAGCCCGCTGAACTCCATCGTCCCGGCGATCCGCATCCGGTCGCCGAGCGGCGAGCACCCGACGTGGGGCTCGAGCAGCAGGAGCGCGTGGCGCGGCATCTGCCGAGGGCGGACCGCGAAGCTGTATCCCTTCCCGGCCTCGACCGGAAGCCGGACGCCGAACACGCGGCCGAGCGACGCGATCCACGCCCCCGCCGCCGCCACCACCGCCCCGCACCGGTACCGGCCGGTCGAGGTCCGCAGCGCCACCACCCGCGACCCTTCGACGTCGATGTCGCGCACCTCGGTGCCCTCGTTGACCTCGACCCCCAGCTCGAGCAGCCGGTCGCGCAGGGCGCCCACCACCGCCAGCGGCTGCACGACGCAGTTGTCCTCGATCACGAACCCCGCCTGCACGGCATCGGAGAGCACCGGCTCGAGCGAGCGGATCTCATCGCCGCCGAGCACGCGTGGCGGAATCCGGAAGCCGAGCCCCGCGAGCGGCTCCAGCTGCGCCAGGAACGCGCTCGCGTGCTCGGGATCCTTTGCCGCGAGCAGCAGCGGCGCCCGGTCCAGCTCGAAGCCGACTCCGTCGGCGGCCATCGCCTCGAGCAGCTCGACGCTGCGCAGGCCCAGCCCGGCGAGCGCGATCCGACCAGCCACGTGGTCGGACTCGTTGCAGCGCCGGGCGAAGCGCACGAGCCACGGGATCATCCGGACGAGCTGCCGCGGCTCGAAGTACAGCGCCGAGTCGCGGTGCAGTAAAGAGCGCACGCCGTAGCTGAGGAGCCCCGGCTCGGGCAGCGGCCCGGCCTGCGCCGGCGTGATCCACCCGGCGTTCCCCGACGACGCCCCGCTCCCGACGCGGCGCGTCTCGAACACGCTGACGGTGGCGCCGGCCTTCCGCAGGTAATAGGCCGCGCACAGACCCGAGATCCCACCGCCGACGACGGCTATCCGGCTCTCGTCCACGGTCCCATTGTCGGCGACGTGCTGCGGCTAATGCCAGACTCCGCCGATGGTCACCCGGCGCATCGCCACCTCGAAAGCGCCCATGCTCCGAGAGCTCAGCTGGCCGGTGTTCGAGGCCGCCGGCGCGCGCGACGGCCCGAGACTGTGCCTCATCGCCGGCGTTCACGGCTGCGAGTACCCGCCGATCGCGGCGGTCGTGCGGTTCATGCGCGAACTAGACACCTCCTCCCTGTCAGGCTCGATCGTCGCGGTCCCGATCGTGTCCCCCACGTCGTATGCCGCGCGCTCGCCGTTCGTGGTGCCCGAGGATCGGCGCAACCTCAACCGCTCCTTCCCCGGAGATCCCGACGGATCGTTCACGGACGCGCTGGCGCACTCACCTGTTCACCGAGTTCATCGCCCCGAGCGACCTGCTGATCGATCTCCACGCCGGCGACATGGTCGAGGCGCTCGAGCCGTTCGTGCTCTACGACGACTCGCCCCGGCGGCAGACGGCCGAGCGGCTCGCGCGCGCGTTCGGGTTCGGCTACGTCGTGTGCGACACGACCGATGCGCTCAGCGGCTCTACGAGCGCCGCGGCTGCCGCGGCGGGGATTCCGGCGGTCATCGCCGAGGCGGGCGGGTGCGGGCTGCTCGAGCCCGCCGCGGTCGAGCTCCACGTCAGAGGACTGCAGAACGCCCTCCGAGCCGTCGGCATGCTCCCCGGCGCAGTCGAGCCGCCACCGCCCGACCAGCGGCTCGTCGAGCGCTTCGTGTGGCTGCGCAGCGCCTCCGGGGGCTGGTGGCAGGCAGACGTGGACGCCGGGGATCAAGTCGCCGCGGGAGATCGCCTCGGCGCGATCCTCGACCCGTTCGGCGACGAGCTCGAGATGATCACCGCGCCGGAGCCCGGCGTGGTGCTGTTCCTCACCACGAGCCCGGCGGTTGCGCGGGAAGGCCTGCTGCTCGGCCTCGGTGGTGGTACGCGGCGTTACAGCTAGAACCTAATAATTCTCTCATCTAAAAGTTCTCACGACGGTCGATGGCCGGTGGTAGCGTCGCGCTGAGGAGGCGGATCCGCGATGCTGGATCCGGGGCAACAGCACGACGGCTCCGCCCAACTGCCAACCAGGAGGGACGGTCGTGGTGAAGCCAATCAGGCTTGTGTTGTCCGCGGTCACGACGCTTGGCGTCGCGGTCGCGATCGGTCTAGTCTCCGCACCCGCCGCCGGGGCCAGCGCCGGCGTGTACTCGGCCCCGCATCACTCGATCAATTGCGCGATGTCGAGCGGGATGTGCACGGAGGTGGCGGACTCGGACGAGGTCTTCGGCCACTACGTCGGCCACGACGAGCCGTCGGTGCTGTTCGACTCGAATGTGCGCGGGTCCGGAAACCACCTGCGCTACAACATCACGCTGCCCACGGACCCATCGGCGAACAACCCGAACACCCCGGGCAAGTCCTATAACTTTGAGCTCAGCGGGGCCGACTGGCTCGGCATGGCGATCTGCGATACGCAGTCGTATCCCGAGCAGGTGAAGACGTGCCCGCCGGATAGCAACAAGAACATCCTCGATCCCGCCGTGTCCCCCAAGCATGTGGGGCAGGCCTACATGGAGATGCAGTTCTACCCGCCCGGCTGGATCCCGTGGCCGACGTGGCAGGTCGCCGTCGGGGCCAGCGCGTGCGATGCCACCCAGTGGTGCGCGGCGCTGAACATCGACAGTCTGGGGCTCAATCCGGTGACCGGACAGTTGAACAACTCGGCGTGCCTCAACACGGTCGGCGAGGAGTCCGTCAACTTCGCGTTCATCACGAAGAACGGCCGCTCGACGGGTCCGGCAAACCCGGTCGACGCGACGACCGCAGGGACCTACACCCCGAACAAATCCAAAGACCTGTTCATGAACTCCGGAGACCATCTCCAGGTGACGATCACGGACACACCGAACGGGGTCAAGGTCATTATCAATGACCTCTCGACGGGACGGTCGGGGTCGATGACGGCGAGCCCGGCCAACGGATTCGCGCAGGTGAAGTTCGACCCCAACGGCACGACGTGCCAGGCGAGCCCCTACGCGTTCCACCCGATGTACTCGACCTCCACGCCGAAGACACGGGTGACCTGGGCGGCGGGCTCGTACAACGTCGCGTTCGACACCGAGATCGGCCACTTCCAGCACTGCGACGGACCGGTGGCGATCCCGGCGACGGAGTTCGGTATCGACTCGATGGGCAACGTCACGACCTGTCCGACGGGTGATTGGGAGAACCAGGACCCGACGCTCGGGACGGACGGGGACGACTTCTTCTGCTTCCCCGGGTCGGAGGCTCTCACGTACAAGGTGAGTGGCTGCACGTACACGAACACGGGGTTCGATGGCGTCTCCTACACGCCGGTGTGGCCCGACGGCAACACGGACCTGCACCCGACGTCGTTCAAGTTCTCGAGCCCGACGACGGGTCCGCACTACAACATCCAGATCAAGAACCCAGCAATCGAAACCGACCTGCCCGCGATCGAGTCGACATGCGACACGGACACGGGCGTCGGTTGCACGCTCATACCGACGACCGACACCGGTCAGCCGGCCGCGTTCTATCCGTTCTACACGACATCGCACGGCTTTAGCGGCTGTGAGTGGGAGTTTGGAAACAACATCCCGGGACAGATCTCCAACTTCGGGGAGAACCAGCAGTACGGCCAGCTCCTCGGTCAGACGTACACGACCCAGGGCGGTGGATACGAAGTCCAGTACAACGACTTCAAGAACATATTCAGCAAGAACCCCTGCCCGCAGGGATGAAACCGGTGAGGTGAGTGACTAGCACTGAGCGCGCTAGCGCGTGAGAACCAGGTAACAGAACCCGAGCACGCCTCGGTACACCCCGACGTATTCGGCGAGCCGGGCATCGAGCTCGGCTCGCACAGAGGGCGCGCTGGGGTCGTGAGGGTTGGCCCGCAGCCA
The DNA here is from genome assembly GCA_963810015.1 of uncultured Solirubrobacterales bacterium. GTDB lineage: Bacteria > Actinomycetota > Thermoleophilia > Solirubrobacterales > Solirubrobacteraceae > Palsa-465. Next base: position 25,524 of record CAWEMC010000003.1, on the reverse strand, counting down.
ATCCTCACGCCCCGCGCGCCACGTCGATTCGAACTCATCCCACTCGTGCTGATCGGCGGTGCTCAGGTGACGCACGCGCCAGCCGGCTGCGACCGCGTGCTCGACGATCTCCTCCAGCGGCCGCACGCTTCCGCCGAACAACCCCCACGCCGCGCCGGTCGGCGGTCGCTCCCAGCAGCCGTCGCCGAACAGCAGCGTCCCATCCGGCTCGAGCACCTTCGCGAGCTCTGACAGCGCGCGCCGCGAGCCGTCCCACGCGTGGCTCGCGCCGACCGACAGCACGCGGTCGGCGGGCTCGGCCCAGTCCTCGGCCGGCCCTCGGAGAAAACGGACCTGCGCGTCGAGCCCGCGCTCCGCCGCCAGCGCCCGTCCCCGTGCCAGCAGCTCGGCGTTCGTGTCGACCCCGACACCCCTGGTCGTACTTCCTCCGGCGGCCACCGCGCGCATCAGCAGCTCTCCCCAGCCACAGCCGAGATCGAGCACCAGGTCCCCGCTGCCGACTTCGAGGCGGTCGAGCAGCCGAGCGGCATGTGCCTCCGACAGCGGCGTATTCCACCGCATCCGCGCGTACGTCGCCCGCTCGAGCGCTTGCACCGAGTTCACCCGATCATTTTCCTCACCGTGCCCAAACTGGCGCGATACTGCTCATCGATGGCGAGTGAGTGGACGCCCGATCACCCGGACGATCCTGCGGAGCCGCAGATCACGGTCGTGGTGCATCGCAGCGGACCGTCACCGTTCCGACGCAGCGCGCGCGCGGCCGCCGTGGTCGCGGCGCTGCTTGTGGTAATCGGGGTCGTGGCGATCAGCGGGCTGCGCGGTGGCGGCCCGCCACGTGCGACCGGCGTGCCCGGTGCCGGCGGCAGCTTCGGCTATCCGTTTCGCTGCCTGAGCGTCGCGTTCGCGCCGGACGGGTCTGGGACCGCGCACGCGTACGTCCGGCACGGTGGCCTGTGTGGTCGCTATGCCAAGTATGTGAGCGCGACCTTCCGCCGGGTCGACGGGGGCTGGCGACTCATCGGCCATTGATCGAGAAGTGCTGGTAGTCGGTCGGTCGCGGCCACCGCCCGCCCCAGCCCCAGCCGACCGCTCGCCACGCCCGCACGAGCGTGCCGCCGGGGACCGCCATCCCGGGCCGCACGTCCGACCGGTCGAGATAGGGATCAGAGGCCGGATGCGTCGTCGTGCCGTTGACGTACACATACGGGTTCTCGATCGGGTTGATGTCGATCGCCTCCCCGTAGGCGTGCTCGGACCATCGCGACGAGCCGGTCGCGTCGCGGCAGTTGAACGCCGAAGTGTTGTCGGCCTGGATCGAGTCGTAGTCGCTGCCGCCGAAGCGATCGACGAGCCACATGTGGCGGATCGGGAACCGCGCGGCGAACAGGGCCGCGAACGCGTGGCGCACCGATCTCACGACGGCGACATTGACGACCATCCGGCCGAGATGGACGCGATGATCGAAACCCCAGTAGCCGATCCGCACGTACCGGAGCTGCCCCAGGCCAACCGGGCAGCCCGGATGCCAGGAGGTCCTGCGCATCTCGGCGCGCAGTTCCGGGGAGAGCGCGGAGGCCTCGAAGCGGAACACGGGCACCTGGCGCCGGCGTCTGATCGCGACCGGCTCCACCGTGGGAACGGTGGTGGACGGCGTCTCGGTCCTCACGGCCACCGTCGTCGAGTGGGAGCCCGCGCCACCACAGCCGGCGAGCGCGAGCGCGACGCAGACCGACCCGATCGCGGCACCTCTGGACACCTAGGAAGCCTCCGCCCAGCCCGCGGTGACCGCGTCGAAGTGCCGCTGGGCCGGCTCGGCGAGGCCGTCGTAGAGCTCGTGGAACGTCGCGACGGCTCGCGCCCGGGAGCCGCCCAGCGGCGCGAGCTCCTCGGGCAGCTCGGGGTCGAGGAACGGGAATCCGCGGAACAGGTGCATGAGCCTGGTCCGCACGCGGAACGCCTCGGCGTCATCGATCCGGCGCCCTCGCCTGCCGGCGAACGGCGAGAACTCCCCGATGAACGTCTCGTAGCGCTCGGTCAGCTCGCTGAGGTCCCAGGCCCGCGCGACGAGCGCCGCGAGCCCCTTCGGCGCCTGGACTCGCGACGCGAACAGCGTCGCGAACTCCGAGACCTCGAGCTCGCCGAGCAGACGGACGACGTCCTCGGAGTGGTCGTGCGGCGAGACCCAGACGCTGTCCTGCACCGATCCGAAGCCGAGGAAGCGAAGCCGCCGGGCCAGCCGGCTCCGCTCGAGGCGGCGGTCCTCCGGGATCTGGTGCCAGATCACCGTCCACGTCGTGCCGTCGTCGTGCGGATCGCCGAGCGAGAAGATCCGCCCGTCGCCTTCGGCGAGGAGCCCGTCGCAGCGCGACGTCAACCGGTAGTGCACGAGCCGTCCCGAGCGGACGCGCTCGAGCAGCCCGCGCCTGACGAGCCGCGTCAGCGCCACTCGGGCGGCACCGTGCGAGAAGCCCAATTCTCCGAGCAGGGAAACCAGACCGCCCGACCAGACTGTGTCGCCGAACGGCCGGACGTACGTGCCGAGCAGCGTGATCACGAGATCCTGAGGCTGGAGCGGCTCGCCCGCGGCCGGCGGGGCGGAGACCGATATCGGACTCACGGCCGTGAGGGCGAAGACCCGGCGATCGCGCCCGCCACCGGAGACGGCTCGAACGTCCGCTCGAGCTCCTTGCGTTCGGCGACGTCGCGTCCGGCCGGGGGTCGGCGCGACCCGGCGCCGTACTGCGGAACCCACGCGAGGTCGGCGTAGCCCTGTTCGGCGGCGGCGTGCAGCGTCCAGTGCGGGTCGTAGATGTGCGGCCGCGCCAGCGCGCACAGGTCGGCGCGCCCCGCCAGCACGATCGTGTTCACGTCGTCGTAAGAGGAGATGGCGCCGACCGCGATCGTCGGGATCCCCACCTCGTTGCGAATCCGGTCGGCGAACGGCGTCTGGTAGCTCCGTCCGAACGCAGGGCGCTCGAGCGGCGATACCTGGCCCGAGGAGACATCGACGATGTCGCAGCCGTGGTCGCGCAGCATCCGCGCGAACTCCACCGCCTGGTCGACATCGAACCCGCCCTCGACCCAGTCGGTCGCCGAGAGCCGAACGCTCATCGGCTTGGACTCGGGCCAGGACGCCCGGCACGCGTCGAACACCTCGAGCGGGAACCGGGCGCGGGCTTCGAGCGAGCCGCCGTATTGGTCCTCGCGCACGTTGGCCAGCGGCGATAGGAAGCTCGACAGTAGGTAGCCGTGCGCGAAGTGGATCTCGAGCAGATCGAAACCGGCGGCGATCGCGCCCTCCACCGCCCACACGAACTGACCGCGGACGACGTCCATGTCGACGCGACTCATCGCCCGCGGCACCTGGTTCTCCGGGCCGTACGGGATCGGCGAGGGAGCGATCACGGGCCAGTTTCCGTCCTCGAGCGGCTCATCGATCCCCTCCCACATGAGCTTCGTCGAGCCCTTGCGCCCGGAATGGCCGACCTGCGCCCCGATCGCGCACCCGCCGTAGCCGTGGGCGAAGTCGACGATCCTCCGCCACGCCTCCACGTGCTCCTCCCGATACATCCCGGCGCACCCCGGCGTGATCCGGCCGACGTCCGAGACGCACATCATCTCGCTCATCACCAGGGCCGCACCGCCGAGCGCCCGCGAGCCGAGGTGGACGAGGTGGAAGTCGCTCGGGGTGCCGTCGACGGCCGAGTACATGTCCATCGGCGAGACGATCACCCGGTTGGGAAGCTCCAGCTCGCGCAGCCGCAGCGGGGCGAACATCGGCGGACGCGGCGGGAAGCCGCCTCGGGCGGCAAAGTGGTCGTCGACCTCGGCGACGAACTCGGGGTCGCGGAGGCGCAGGTTGTCGTAGGTCACCCGTCGGCTGCGCGTGAGGAGGTTGAACGCGAACTGGGTCCGCTCCTGGTCGACGTAGCGCCCGATGCCCTCGAACCACTCGAGCGAGGCCTGCGCGGCGCGCTGCGTGCTCTCGACGATCGGCCGCCGCTCGGCCTCGTAGGCGGCCGTGGCGGCGCCGACATCGTCGCCGAACGTCCGGAACGCCCACGCGAGCGCCACCGCATCCTCCATCGCCAGCTTCGTCCCCGAGCCGATCGAGAAGTGGGCGGTGTGGGCGGCGTCGCCGAGCAGCACGACGTTCTCGGCGCACCACCGCCGGTTGCGGACCGTCACGAAGTTGATCCACTTCGAGTTGTTCGCGAACACCTGGTGTCCCTGCAGCGCATCGGCGAACAGCGAGGCGCAGAACTCGACGCTCGCCGTGTCACTCACCCCCGGCGGCAGCGGACCCGGCGCCAGCTCGTGCAGACCGGCCCGCCGCCAGACGTGCTCGTGCGTCTCAACGATGAACGTGCTCATCCGGTCGTCGTAGGGATACGCGTGGGCCTGGAAGACCCCGTGCGGCGTCTCCTCGATGAAGAACTTGAACGAGTCGAACACGAGGTCCGTGCCCAGCCACATGTAGCGGCAGTACCGCGGGTCGAGCGAGGGGACGAACTCGCGGTACAGCGCCGTCCGGACCGCGCTCGAGGCACCGTCGGCGCCGACGATCACGTCCGCCCACCCCAACTCGGAGAGCGGCGGCGCCTCGCACTCGAACCGCAGCTCGACCCCGAGCGATGCCGCCCGTTCCTGCAGGATCCCGAGCAGCTCGCGCCGGCCGAGCGCCGCGAAGCCGTGGCCGCCCGACCGCGTGACCGAGCCGCGATGGTGGATGTCGATGTCGGTCCAGCGCGCGAAGCGCTCGCCGATCGCGGCGTACGTCTCCGGGTCGGCGTGCTCGAACACCGTCAGCGTCTCGTCCGAGAACACGACGCCGAACCCGAACGCGTCGGCGGCGCGGTTGCGCTCGAACACCGTAATCGCGCAGTCGGGCGCGATCTTGCGCATCAGGATCGAGAAGTAGAGGCCGCTGGGTCCGCCGCCGACTACCGCGATCCGCACGGGAACCTCACACGCCGAGGTCGCTCAGGTGCTCGTATTTCAGCCCCAGACCGTTCACGACGTTGTGCATCAGGGCCAGCGCGGCCCGGACGTTCGCCTGCGCGATCGGCGGCAGGTCCTCGTCGGCGGCCAGCGCCTTGAGCTCCTCGTATACGGCCATCAGCCGTTCCTCCGACGGCGTCATGTCGTTGCCCAGCAGATCGGCGCTCATCTGACTACCGCATGTGGGAGCGCCGCACGCTGATCGACGGTGCGCTTCGCCTTCAGCTCGAACCGAGGCAGCTCGCCCTCGCCGGCCCGCTCGATCCGGAAATTCAGGCCCTCGTGGGCCAGTGCGAGTCGGCGGTGAAGCGCATCCGAGAGCGTGTCCCACTCACCCGCCGGCCAGTCCGGCTTGCACTCGACGCGGAGCGTGATCTCGTCGCGAGTCCCCTCGTGCGTGATCACGGTCTGGAACTCGTCGACCTCCGGGAACTCGCGGACGATCGCCTCGATCGCGCGCGGGTACACGTTCGTGCCGCGCACGATCTTCATGTCGTCGACGCGACCGAGGATGCCGCCCTCGTAGATGTCAAACCCACGCCCACACCTGCACCTCGCCGCGGGCACCTTGCAGACCAGATCGCTCGTCCGATAGCGGAGCAGCGGGATCGCCCCGCGCCCGAACGACGTCACCACCCGCTCCCCGCTCTCGCCGTAGGGCACCGGCTCGAGCGTGTCGGGATCGATCACCTCCTCGATCATGTGGTCTTCGATGATGTGCGTGCCGCCGGGCTGCTCGGTGCACTCGAACACCATGATCGTCCCGATCTCGGTCATCCCAGCGGTATCGAATGCCTTCGCGCCCCACAGGTCCTCGATCAGCGCCTTCGTCTGCGGGATCGAGCCGGCGGGCTCACCGGAGAGGATTAGTCGCGATACGGATGACCCGGAAAGGTCGACGCCTAGGAGGGCCGCCTCCTGGGCGAGCCGCAGCGCGTAGGTCGGGGTCGAGGCGACGACGGTCGCGCCGAAGTCGATGATCTGACGGACGCGCGCCTCTGTCGACTGCGCGCCACCGGGGACGTTGAGCACGCCGACCTTCTCCATCGCGTAGTGCAGTCCCCAGAAGCCGATGAACGAGCCATAACCGAACGCGATGTAGGCGGTGTCTGAGGGCCGGGCGCCACACCCCCAGATCGCGTACGCCCACATCTCGGCGATCCACGCCCAGTCCTTGCGGGAGTCGAGCGCCCGCAGCGGTCCGGCCCCGGTGGTTCCCGACGTGGTGTGCACGCGGATCGCGCCGTCGGGCCCGATCGCGGGCAGCTCGCCGTATGGCGGCGCGGCCTCCTGCGAGGCCATCCACTGGTCTCGGGTCAGCATCGGCACGTGGCGCAAATCGTCGAACGAACGTAGCTGCGAGGGCTCGAAGCCGGCCTCCTTGAACTGCCGCTGATACCAGGGGCTCCGGGCCGCGGCCCACTCGCACTGGTAGCGCAGCTTGGCCAACTGGAGCGCCTGGAGCTGGTCGCGCCCAAGCGTCTCCGTTTTTGGGTTCCAGTACGGGCTTTCGGCGGCCACCGCTCTACCTTCCGATCATATCTAACATTGCTCCGGGCTTCTATGTCGAGTATCTTCAGGCCGAGGAGTGAAGCCCTGAGCCCGTACCGCGCATCGGCCGCTCTGACTGCCGACTGGCAGCATTTCGACTTCGACTGTCGGGACGGTATCGCAACCGTCACGCTGAATCGCCCGGACAAGCTCAACGCGCTGACGTTCGAGGCCTACGCCGATCTTCGCGACCTGCTCGCCGAGCTTCCGCACCGCGGCGACGCGCGGGTGCTGGTGCTCGCCGGCGAGGGCCGTGGCTTCTGCTCTGGCGGCGACGTCGAGGAGATCATCGGCGAGCTCCAGAAGCTCGAGGCGGCCAATCTGCTCGAGTTCACGCGGATGACGGGCTCGGTCGTCAAGGCGCTGCGCGAGTGCCCCCTTCCGGTGATCGCGGCCGTCAACGGAATCGCCGCGGGCGCCGGATCGGTTATCGCGCTGGCCAGCGATTTCCGGCTGCTCGCGGAGTCGGCCTCGTTCGCGTTCCTGTTCACCCGCGTCGGGCTCTCGGGGGCCGACATGGGGTCGGCGTACCTGCTGCCGCGGATCGTCGGGCTCGGCCGCGCCACCGAGCTGTTGATCCTCGGCGACAGAATCGACGCGCGGCGGGCGTACGAGATCGGGCTGGCGACGCAGGTCGTCGCCGACGCGGAACTGGCGTCCACGGTCTCCGCCCTGGCTGGGCGTCTCGCCAGCGGTCCCGCCCTCGCGTACTCGGCGACCAAGTCGTTGATAACCCGCGAGCTCGACATGGGCCTGGGCGGCGCGATCGAACTCGAGACGATCTCCCAGGCCCTGATGATGAAGAGCGACGACTTCGCCGAGTTCTATAGAGCCTGGACCGAGGGCCGTAAGCCGGATTGGAGAGGACGATGAGCCGACTCGTCAACCCCGACGACCTGCCGCGCCCGAGCGGCTTCTCGCACGCGGTCGTGGCGCCGGCCGGCGGCGACACGGTCTATCTCGCCGGGCAGATCGGCGGTGGCGAGACGATCGCGGAGCAGTTCGGCAACGCCGCGGCGAACCTTCTGAGCGCGCTGCGGGCCGCGGGCGGCACCCCCGAGGACCTCGTCTCCCTCCAGGTATTCGTCACGGACGTCGGCGCCTATAAGGCGTCGCTGGCCGACCTCGGCCTCGAGTGGCGAAAGCACTTCGGACGCCACTACCCGGCGATGGGTCTGTTCGGAGTCACGGAGCTGTTCGAGCCCGCGGCGATGGTCGAGCTGATGGGAATCGCCGTGCTCCCGAGATGACCACGGCGCTCGACCTCCACCTCACCGACGAGCAGCGCGATCTCTACGCCCGGACCACGGACCTCGCCGCGACCGCGCTGCGGCCGATCGCCGACGCCGGCGATCCCGACCGCGTCAACCGACCGCTGATCGAGGCGCTCGCCGATCACGGTCTCCTGCCCCGCCTGTTCGAGGACGGAGCCGTCTCCGCGCTCGAGCTGTGCCTGATCCGGGAGGCGCTCGCGCGCGAGTGCACCGAGGCCGAGACCGCGTTCGCGGTCCAGGGGCTCGGCGCGTATCCGATCCTCCAGGCGGGCACGGCCGCGGTCAGAGACGAGTGGATCCCGCGCGTCACCGACGGCACCGCCGTCGCCGGCTTCGCGCTCACCGAGCCCGACGCGGGCTCGGACGTCTCCGCGCTCGCTCTGAGCGCCGAACCGGATGGCGATGGGTACCGGCTGAACGGCGAGAAGCTGTGGATCTCGAACGCGCCCGAGGCAGACGTCTACACGGTGTTCGCGCGCACCGGCGACGGCGGAGCCCGCGGCCTGAGCGCGTTCGCGGTCCCCGGCGGGGCGGACGGGTTGAGCGGCGAGCACCGGGCTCTCCTCGCCCCCCACGCGATCGGCAGTCTGCACTTCGACGAGGTCTACGTCCCGGGCGAAAACCTGCTCGGGCAGACCGGAGAGGGCTTCCGCGTGGCGATGCGCACGCTCGATCTCTTCCGCCCCAGCGTCGGGGCGTTCGCGATCGGGATGGCCCGCACCGCGCTCGACCTCGCCGTCGATCGCGCTCGCACCCGCCACACGTTCGGCAAGCCGTTGAGCGACCACCAGGCGGTTTCGCACCGCCTCGCCGACATCGCCGCGCGCGTGGAGGCCGCGCGACTCCTCGTCCACGCCGCCGCGGCCGCCCACGACGCCGGCGTCGGGGATCCCGCCGCCGCCGCGATGGCGAAGCTCCTCGCCACCGAGGCCGCCCAGGAGGCGGTCGACGCGGCCGTCCAGGTCCACGGCGCGAGCGGCCTCGAGCACGGCCATCCGCTCGAGCACCTCTACCGCGAGGTCCGCGCGCCCAGGATCTACGAGGGCGCCTCGGAGATACAGCGCGAGATCATCGCCCGCTCGATGTTCCGGGCGACGGTCGCCACAGGAGCCGCGCGATAGCGATGGATTTCGGCGTGTTCCTCCCCGTGTCGGGCGCGGCCAGCACGCGAGCCGGGCTGAGGCACGCGGCCGAGACCGCGGAGCGGCTGGGCTTCACCACCGTGTGGGCGGCCGACCGGATCATCATCCCGTGGGAGATCGAAACCGACTACGCCTACAGCTGGTCCGGATCGTTCATCGTCCCCCCCGAAAAGCCGTTCCTCGAATCGATGACCGCGCTCGCGTTCCTCGCCGGCGCGACCGAGCGGGTGAAGCTCGGCGTGAGCGTGCTGGTGACGACCTACCGCGACCCGGTCCACTGGGCCAAGGTCGCGGCGACGATCGACTGGCTGTCGGAGGGGCGGTTCATCCTCGGCGTCGGGATCGGCTGGATGCGCGAGGAGTTCGAGGCCCTCGGCCGGGGCGAGCTGTTCGAGCAGCGGGCCGCCGTGGGCGCCGAGCAGCTCGCGGTCGCGCGCAACCTGTTCAGCGAGGAGCACTGCTCGTTCGAGGGCGAGCACTACCGCTACGAGGACATCGCCTTCTATCCCAAGAGCCACGACGCGCCGATCCCGATCTGGTGCGGAGGCGAGAGCCGCGGCGCCCAGCGCCGCGCCGGGGCGTACGGCGACGCCTGGTTCCCGTACTTCCCCCGGGTGACCCCGGAGGAGCTGTCTCGGCGCTTTGACAATGTCCGCCGGGCGGCGCGGGACTCCGGCCGCGACCCCGACGAGATCGAGCTCAACTGCTGCCTGTCGGTCGAGGTCACCCATCAGCCCGTGGCCCAGGAGCCGGACCGCCTGAGCGGGACACCCGAGCAGGTGGCCGAGGCGCTCGGCCGCTTCGCCGACGTCGGCGTCCGACACGTGGCGCTCCAGTTCCTCGTCGGGCGCTATCCCGAGCGGCTCGAGCAGATGGAGCGGCTGATGCCGGTGCTGGTCTGATGGGCCGGACGGTGGTCGTGACGGGCGGGGCGAAGGGCATCGGCCGAGCGACGGTCGAACAGTTCGCCGCGCTCGGCGACCGCGTCGTCGCGCTCGGTCGTGACCGCGACGCGCTCGAGCGCCTCGCCGGCGTCGGCACCGAGGTCTGCGACGTAACCGATGAAGCTGCCGTCGCCGAGACGTTCGACGCGATCGGCGAGGTCGACGTGCTCGTCAACAACGCCGGCTTCGCCGAGAGCGCGCCGCTCGCGGAGACGTCGCTCGCGAGCTGGACCCGCCACTTCGACGTCAACGTCACCGGCCCGTTCCTGTGCATGCGCGCCGTCGTCCCGGCGATGCGCGAGCGCGGAGCGGGTTCGATCGTCACGGTCGCGTCCGTGGCCGGGCGGGTCGGCACGCCGTACACGAGTGCCTATACCGCCTCCAAGCACGCCGCCGTCGGGCTGACCCGGGCCGTCGCCAGCGAGCTCGCCGGGACCGGCGTGCGCGTCAACGCCGTCTGCCCGGCGTACGTGCGCACCGAGCTGATCACTCGCGCGATCGCCCGGATCGTCGAGGCGACCGACCGCACCGAAGCCGAGGCCGAGCAGGCTCTGATCGATACCTCACCGCTCGGCCGCCTGCTCGACCCGGCCGAGGTCGCAGACGCAGTTGTCTTCCTTGCTTCTGATGAGGCGGCCGCGATCACGGGGCAGGCGCTCGTGATCGACGGCGGCGGGGTCCAGGCCTGAACGCCGGTGTGGCGGGCGGACGCCCGCCACACCAGCGCCGCCCACGATCAGTGGATCGTGAACATCGGGCCCGTATTCGTGGTCAGATCGAGCACCACGCGGTAGGTGCCCGACTGAACCTGAGGCGGTGCGCTTCCGTTGATGTCACCGGGCGTGAGCGCGAGCTCCCGCACGGAGAACGAAACCGACACCGACTTCGACTGCCCAGCGTTCAGGTTTACCCGCGCGAACCCGACGAGGGTTCCCAACGCCGGCGTTAGGATCCCGCCCGAATCGACGGGCCGTTGCACGTACACGGGAACGACGTCGACGCCCTGGCGTCCGCCCGTGTTCGCGACCGTGAACTTCGCGGTCACCGTCCCCGACGACGGGCCGCTCACCGCCAGGCCACTGGTCGAGAACGTCGTGTACGAGAGGCCGAAGCCGAACGGGTACAGCGGGTTGTAGCCCGATCCGTGGCCCGAGTTCGTCCCGTTGAACTGGTCGAAGAACTTCGGCTCATCCCCGGGCGGGGTAGGTCCGGTCGCATTGAAGTCGGACAGATCGAGCCCGGGCGGTGTGGCATCGCTCGGCCACGTGACCGGGAGTTTGCCACTGGGGTCGTACTTGCCGAACAGCACGTCGGCGGCTCCGTCACCTGTTTCCGTGCTGCCCTCCCACGCCATCAGGATCGCGTTCGCCGATTCGGCGTCGGCACCGAGTCCGAGCGGACGGCCGGCCACGACGACCACGATCACCGGCTTCCCGGTGGCCTTCAGCGCCGCGATCAGCGCCTTCTGGCTGGCATCCAACTGCGGTGCCGGGTCATCGCCCAGTCCCTCGGCGTAGGGCCTGGTCTCGCCGACCACCGCGACGTACGCATCTGTGCTGCTGGCCGCGGCCACCGCGCTGGCCTGGTCGGGAGCGAGCGTTGCGTTCCCGTCGGCAGCCTGGATGCCCTTCCAGACCGTCACCGTTTGCGTCGGGATCTGGTCGGGCGGTCCGGCGCAGCACGCTTGCTTGTTGTTGTCGAACACGCCCTGCCAGCTGACGCTCCAGCCGCCCAGCGTGTCAGGGATCGAGTCCGCGTTCGGGCCGACGACCGTGACATGGCTGCTCGTGGAGAGCGGCAGCGCGTTGCTTTGGTTGCGCAGCAGGGTCATCGACTCGTCGGCGGCTTGACGGTCAAGGGCTACGTTGCCGCTGATCGCGTCATTGGCCTTGGTCGCGTGGACGAAGGGGTGGTCGAACAGGCCGAGCTTGAACTTCAGCGTCAGGATCCTCGTCACCGCCTGGTTGATCCTCCACATCGGGACGAGACCGTCATGGACGGCCGCGACCAGCGCGGCGTCGTAACTGGTGGTCGAAGTCGCATTCATCGCCATGTCCACGCCGGCGTTGACCGCGTCGGCCACCGCGCCCTCGAGATCGGGAGCGATGTGGTACGTCGTCTGCAGGGCGAAGACGTCGTTGTAGTCGCTGATCACCACGCCCGTGAAACCCAGCCGCTGGCGCAGCTCGGTCGTCAGCAGGAAGTGCGACGCCGTGGCCGGGATGCCGTTGATCGACCCGGAGTCGACCATCACAGTGTCCGCGCCGGCGTTGATCCCGCCCGCGTACGACGGCAGGAAGAGATCCTGCAGATAGCGGATCGGAATCTGCGCTTCGACGCGATCGTGGCCGTTGATCGACTCCGAGTAGGCGGCGAAGTGCTTGACCGTCGATGCGACCTTGAGGCCGGGGTCGCTCGGGCACGTCCCGCTCTGCATCCCTGAGATGTTGGCCCCGCCCATCGCGCCCGAGAGCGCGGGCTCTTCTCCCCACGTCTCGTAATAGCGTCCCCAGCGGTTGTCCCGCGCCACATCCTGAACCGGAGCGAAGTCCCACACGGTGCCCACGCTGCAGACCTGATCACGCGTGGCCTGGCCGGCTTGTCTCGCCAGCTGGGTGTCCCAGGTCGCTCCCATCCCGATCGACTGGGGGAACAACGTCGCCGCGGTCGGATGACCGAAGCCGTGGACCGCATCGACGCCGTAGATGATCGGGATGCGCAGCCGCGAGTGGTCGATCGCGTAATGCTGGATCGTGTTGTAGAGATTCGCCCAATCAGTCCCCGTGTTACCGGGCGGATTGTCGGTCGCACCCGACAGGACCGAGCCGGTGGCGTCTGTGATCAGCACCCTTTGCAGGCAGTTCGGCTGCGGCTGCGATGTGTTATCACCGTTGCAGACACCATCCGCCGGATTGGTCTTGTCGCGCAGCAATCCGACCACGCTCTGGTCCATCTGACCGACCTTCTCACGGAGCGTCATCCGCCTTAGCAGATCTCGCACGCGCGCCTGAATCGGCGCGTGCGAGTCCATGTACGTCACCGTCGTGCTCGCCGTGCCGCTCGTTACGCCGATCACGACCGTAATGGCCGCCACGGCGAACGCAGCACCGAGCATCGGGTAGATGCGTCGCATACTCCCTTCCTCCTGATAGTGGTGGTGTCCGCCCGCTGCTCACCCCTGCAGCGGGCACCCTGCCGGGCGCCCCACGTCCGGTCCCCGGGCTGTCCACTTCCTCGACTAACCGCTGCTTCCTCCTGACTCCCGGCCTACCGCGGATATCCACGAGGATCAGCGGCCAAACAACGTCGAGCGGTTTAGCAGCGGAATTCCGGCGTTAGTTCGACAGAACTTGTTCGTCGGGCTATCGTCGGCCTGTGGACTACTACGGCAACCAACCACAGGAAGCCGGGGCGGCGGCGGAAGCCCGCCAGTCCGGCCCTGAGTCTCATACTGGACCGAGAAGTAACCGAAGCCCGACGTTTCCCGTCAGGGCGACATCGGTCCGCTCGGGGAAGCGCTCCCTTGGCCGCGGCCAGCTGCTCATTTCCCCGGACGCGGTGGTCTTTGCCCCATTCGACTGGACCGGCGATTCGATCGCAGCCGGGGAGCTGATTCATACCGGCCGCAGGGTGACAATCACCACCGCCTTGCTGCGTCCGCCGTGGGCGGACACTTTTCTGGTTCGGAACGACGACAAGGCTGGGTATTTGCGCGCGGGAACGTCCGTCTTCGGGCGCCGGAGACTCCGCCGCGCCCTGGGCGAATCCGGCGTGAAGGTGGCGCAGCGAACCTCCTGGCGCCCTCCGCCGCTACGAGTTGACTCGCCTTCGGGGCTGCCGCATTCTTGATGAGCCGCGGCTAGCTCTCGCCCGGTAACGCCAGCGCCTCGACCCCCTCGGCCGCCGCCACGGCGAGCACGTCTGGGTCCGCCATCGCGACCGTGTCACCCCGGCCGGCCGAGGCGACCAAGACGGCGTCGGCGAGCGAGATCGGCCGAGTGGAGCGGTGATAGTGCCGCGCGTGGAACTCAGCCGCCCGCCGCGCCGTCGTGAAGTCGAGGGAGATCGCGACGAGAGGTCCGTCGAACAGGGGCTCGAGGATCTCCATCGTTCGCGTGATCGTCAGGCCATGGACGCGCTCGCAGACGTCGAGCACCTCGACCAGGTTCGCCGTGGCAATCGCCGTGTCGCCGTCGCGCAATATCGCCCGAACCTGTGGCGCCGCAGGTCCCCCGATCAGGAACGCGATCAGCGCGTAGGCATCTAGCAGGATCACCGATCGCGCCGGCGTTCAGCCCGCCGTTCGTCCTCCCGGGCTCGGCGCCGCAGCCGGCCGAGGTCCAGCTCTCCGAACTCCTCGACCAGAGCTCCGTCCGCGGCCGCGATCGGGTCGTCAGCCGCTGCGGCCAGGACGATCCGGTCGCCTAGATCCTCGAGCGTGACCGTCGAGGTGCCCCAACGGTGGCGAATCGGCGCCGGAATGGAGACCTGTCCACCCTTGGAGATTTTCATGCGTCGTTTCATGATCATGAAATATGTCATGACACCGCGAAAAGACGGGCCGGCGCGGCTGCAGCGGCTGCACGAGCCTCGTCACGATCAACGAGCAGACGCACGCGGCGACGTTCGCCCTGGGCTACTACCAACTCGGCCAAGTGAGCAGGTTCGTGGAGCCCGGGGCGTTCCGGATCCGCTCCGATCGCTTGGTCAGCGACTTCCATCCGCCTGCGGCGCCTACGGGGCGACCCCGGGCCTGGACGACGTGGCGTTTCTGAACCCCGGCGGCGAGCGCGTGCTCGTCGCCTACGACAACTCGCCCGCGCCCCTTCAGTTCGCCGTGCAATGGCACGGGCGTTCGTTCGTCTACAGGCTCCGGCCGTGGGCGACCGTCACGTTCACATGGCCGTCCACCGCCTGACGGCTCACCGCTGACACTCGGGGCACCAGTAAGTCGTCCTCCCCCCCACCGTCCCCCGCTCGAGCGGATGACCGTCGCGGGGACAGACGCCGTCGCGCTGGCGCGCGGCGACGAACCGGCCGGTGTGCGCGCCACCCTTGCGGATCGCCGAGCGGACGGCGGCGCGGATCTCGCGGCGCAGCCGGTCGAGATCGTCGTCGGAGAGGTCCGAGACGCTTCGGTTGGGGGAGATCCGTGCCTGCCACAGCGCCTCATCGGCGAGCAGGTTCCCCACGCCGGAGATCGCGCCCTGATTGAGCAGCCGCGCCTTGATCGGAGTGTGGCCCCTGCCGATCAGCCGCCGGAAGTCGTCGCGTCCGACCACGGCGGCGTCCGGCCCGATGTGCGAGAAGTCGGGGTTGAGCCGGGCGCGGCCGAGGCGCCGCTTGTCCCGTAGGACGAGCCGCCCGCCGTCCTCGAACTCGACCGTGAAGCGATCCCAGCGAGTCGTGTCCTCCGGGTCCACGAGGATCCGACCCGACATTCCGAGGTGCAAGCCCAGGACCGGCCCGTCGTCGGTCTCCAGCCACATGAACTTCCCCCGCCGGCGGGCGGTGGCGAAGGCGTGACCGATCAGCGCGCCGGCGATCTCGCCGGGCGCGTGGGGACGGGACACGTAGGAGTCTCGGTCGTCGACGGCGACGATCCGGCGGCCCAGGGCGGATTCGAGCGTCTGGCGGGCGCGTTCGACCTCGGGGAGCTCAGGCATGGATTCAGCGTAGTGGGGGCGTGCGATCCGGGGCTGTCGACTCTCGGCGGAGCTTGTGCGGGCGGTCGGCTCGGTAAACGGCGCTGGGAGAGGGGTTGGGTGAGGGCGCCGGCGGGAATTGGGCGCTCACGCGGGTCTTCGTGGCGGGTTTGTGACGGGGTGTGGCGAGAGTGTCACGGAAACCTGCATAGCACGACAACACCGCCGCCAGCCTGGAGCCCTGTCGTATTACGCATGCTCTTCATGCATAGCTCGACAGGCCTCGGCATCTGGGCCGAGATTGTCGTGCTGTGCAGGTTTTTGGGACGGGTGCGATGGCCCCCGCTCCCGCCCCCTTTCCCAGCGCCGTTTACGGGCCGCCCGCCGATCCGCGCAGCCGGCGCGCGAACGACCTTCGACAAGACAACCGACCGGACGCGACAGCCACACCAAAAAGGCGCGCGAATGCGCGCCCTCTAATCGTGATCTAAGTTCTCGGAAGTGCTCCACGTCCACCGAGCCGAGCGCGCCGACCGCCTCGCCAGCGGCCTCGCCGAGACGCTGCTCGAGCCCCTCGAGGATCCGTTCGCGCCGGAGGTCGTCGCCGTCCCGACTCGCGGGATCGAGCGGTGGCTCACCCAGACGCTCTCGACTCGCCTCGGCACCACGGCGGGCCGCGCGGACGGCGTCTGCGCGAACGTCGAGTTCCCGTTCCCCGGCAGGCTGATCCTCGGCGCGGTCTCGGCCGCGACCGGGGTCGAGCCGGCGCGGGATCCGTGGCTCCCAGAGCGGTCGGTCTGGCCGCTGCTGGACGTCGTCGACGAGTGCCTCGCGGAGCCGTGGCTGGCGATGCTCGCGCGCCACCTGGAGGGCGCGCGCGGCAACCCGGAGGATCCGACCCGGCGGTTCGGCGTGGTCCACCACATCGCCGATCTGTTCGACCACTACGGCGTCTACCGCCCGGACATGCTGCGGGCGTGGGCCGCCGGCGAGGACGCCCCCGGCGGCTGGCAGCCCGAGCTGTGGAGGCGGCTCCGGGAGCGGATCGGGCGCCCGAGTCCCGCCGAGCGGCTGACGAGCGCGTGCGAACGGATCCGGGACGAGTTCGGGCTGCTCGACCTGCCGCCGAGGCTGTCGTTGTTCGGGCTGACGCGGATGCCGCGCTCGTACCTCGACGTGCTCGGAGCGATCGCGCACACCCGCGACGTGCACCTGTTCATCCTCCACCCGTCACCGTCGCTGTGGCGCCGGGTCGGCGAGGCGCTCGCCGAACAGCCCGCGATCGTGGACCGTCGCGAGGACCCGACCGCCCGACTGCCGGTCAACCGGCTGCTCGCCTCGTGGGGCCGGGACGCCCGCGAGCTCCAGCTCGTGGTCGCCGCCGTCGGCGGGAGCGTCGATCACCATCACGACCTCGCCGGCGCGCAAACGGACACGCTGTTGGCCAGGATCCAGGCGGACATCCGCGCGGACCGCCCGCCGCCGGGACCGCCCCTGCCGGGCGAGACCGACACGCGCGTCGCCCTCGACCCCCAGGACCGGAGCGTTCAGATCCACGCCTGCCACGGCCGCGCCCGGCAGGTCGAGGTGCTTCGCGACGCCGTTCTGCACCTTCTTCAGGACGACCCGACGCTCGAGCCACGCGACGTGATCGTGATGTGTCCGGACATCGAGACGTTCGCGCCACTGATCCAGGCGACCTTCGGGGCGGGCCGGCGCCCCGACGACTCGGAGCCGGGCGAGGAACCGAGCCCGGACTCGCTCCCGGATCTGCGCGTCCGTCTCGCGGACCGCTCGCTGCGCCAGACAAACCCGGTGCTCGGCGTCGTCAGCGAGCTGCTGGCGCTCGCCGACCAGCGCGCCACCGCCTCCCAGTTGCTCGACCTCGCGGCGCGAGAGCCGGTTCGGCGTCGCTTCGGCTTCGACGACGACGACCTGTCCCGGATGCAGGACTGGGTCGCCGACAGCGGTATCCGCTGGGGTTTCGACGCCGCGCACCGCGAGCCGTTCAAGCTGGGAACGGTCAGCGCCAACACGTGGCGCCGCGGGCTCGATCGGATCCTGGTCGGCGTCGTGATGACCGAGCAGGATCGGCGCCTGTGGGGCGGCGTCCTCCCGTTCGACGACGTCGATAGCGGCGCGATCGAGCTCGCGGGCCGTCTCGCCGAGTACGTGGACCGGGTCCAGACGGCGTGCGACGAGCTGAACGGCGCCATGCCGATCAGCGGCTGGGCGCACGGCATCGCGAACGCGGCCGATGCGCTCACGGCGACGAGCGAGCGCGATGCGTGGCAGCTGCGCGAGCTCCAGCGCCTGCTCGACGACGCGGTCGGCGAATCCGGTGACGAGAGCGCCCCCAGCGGTGCGGAGCTCGAGCTAGGCGACGTCCGAGCGCTCCTGGCGGACCGCCTGCGCGGCCGCCCGACCCGGGCAAACTTCCGCACCGGACACCTGACCGTCTGCACGCTCGTGCCGATGCGCTCGGTCCCTCATCGCGTCGTCTGCATCCTCGGGCTCGACGACGGCGAGTTCCCGCGCCGCGCGCGCCGCGACGGCGACGACCTGATGCTCCAGAACCCGCACGTCGGCGATCGCGACCCGCGGACGGAGGACCGGCAGATGCTGCTCGACGCGCTGATGGCGGCGACCGAGCGGCTGATCATCACCTACACCGGCAACGACGAGCGGACGAACTTGAGGCGAGCGCCCGCCGTCCCGGTGGGCGAGCTCCTAGACATGGTCGATCGGACGGTCCGCTCGGGGCGGGGCCCAGCCCGCGATCAGGTGCTGATCCGCCATCCGCTCCAGCCGTTCGACCCGCGCAACTTCACCCCTGGGAAGCTCGTGCCTGAAGGCTCGTGGGGGTTCGACCGCCAGGCGCTCGCCGGCGCGATCGCACTCGAGGGGCCGCGGACCGGCCCCGTACGTTTTCTCGCCGAGCCGCTCCCGCCGCCCGCCGGCCCACTGGTCGAGCTCGACCGCCTCGTGCGCTTCGTCGAGCGCCCGGTCCGGGCTCTGCTGCGCGACCGGATCGGGATCAACCTCAGCGAGTCGTTCGAGGAGGTCGAAGATGCGATGCCGGTCGAGCTGAACAGGCTTGAGGAGTGGGCCGTCGGCCAGCGCATGCTCGAGGGCGTGCTCGCCGGCGCGTCGCCACACGACTGCATGAAGGCGGAGATCGCGCGCGGCCTCCTCCCGCCGCAGGAGCTGGCTCGACGCCCGCTGGCGCAGATCAGAGACGTGGTCGAGGAGCTCGCGGCCGCCGCCCGCTCCGTGAGCGACGGGCCGCCCGACTCGCTGGACGTCAACCTCGAGCTGCCCGACGGAAGGACGCTCGCCGGGACCGTCACCGGCGTGTGCGGTGACACCCTCCGCACCGTCTCCTACTCGCGCGTGCGCCCGCGCGAGCGCCTGCGCGCGTGGGTCCGGCTACTCGCGCTCAGCGCCAGCCGTCCCGAGCGGCCGTTCGAGTCGGTCGTGATCGGCCGCAGCCGCCCGGACGCCTATACCGGCGAGCTGACCGTGGCGCGAATCCCGCCGCTCGGCGAGGATCCGGCCAGCCGGCGCGAGGCCGCACTCGAGGAGCTCGCCGTGCTGCTGGACCTCTACGACCGGGGGATGCGCGAGCCGCTGCCCCTCGCGTGCGAGACGTCGGCCGCGTACGTACGAGAAGGTGAGCTCGCCGCCAGCAAGGCCTGGACGAGCACGTTCGGCTACGACAAGGAGGATCGCCAGCCGGAGCACGTGCTCGTCCACGGCGGTCAGATCAGCTTCGAACAGCTGCTCGCCCAGCCGCTGTTCGGTGACTATGCCCACCAGCTGTGGGACGGGCTGCTCGCGAGGGAGACCGTGAGCGACCAATGACCGCCGCCCCCGCGTACGCCGAATTCGACCTCTGCGGGCCGCTGCCATCCGGGGTGACGGTGCTCGAGGCGAGCGCCGGGACCGGCAAGACGTACACGATCGCCGCGCTCGCCGCCCGCTACGTCGCCGAGGGGACGCCGCTCGAGCGGATCCTGCTGATCACATTCACGCGGATGGCGACCGGCGAGCTGCGCGACCGCGTTCGCGAACGGTTGGTCGGCTGCGAGCAGGCGCTGTCGGACATCCTCGCCGGCGCGGACGACTTGGGGGCGGACCCGGTCGTCACGCTGCTCGCCTCCGGTGAGCGAGACGAGGTCGCGCTCCGGCGCGACCGCCTCGCCCGAGCGATCGCTGACTTCGACGCGGGCACGATCGCCACCACGCACGGCTTCTGTCAGGAGGTGCTGGCGGAGCTCGGCACGGTCGGCGATCTCGATCCCGAAACGGCATTCGTCGAGGACGTCTCCGATCTCCTCGAAGAGACGCTCGACGATCTCTACGTCCGCCGCTTTGCCGGCCATCCCGAGCCGGCACGGTTCACGCGCGCCGCGGCGCTCAAGATCGCCCGGGAGGCTGCGTTCAAGCCGATGGCCGCGCTCGAACCCCGGGACGCGCCCGAGGAGAGCCTGGCCGCGATGCGCTACCGCCTCGCGAAGGTCGTCCGAGAGGAGCTCGAGCAGCGCAAGCGCCGCCTCCAGATCATGACCTACGACGATCTCCTGACCAGGCTGAACGACACGCTCGGAGGGCCGAACGCCGAGGTCGCGCGCGACCGGCTGCGAGCCCGCTACGCGGTCGTGCTGGTAGACGAGTTCCAGGACACCGACCCGATCCAGTGGCAGATCCTCCTTCGCGCCTTCGCGGTCGAGTGCGTCACGCTCGTCCTGATCGCCGATCCGAAGCAGGCGATCTATGCATTCCGGGGCGCCGATGTCTACGCCTACCTCATCGCCGCGGCGACCGCGCAGGTACACGCGACGCTGCGCGAGAACCGTCGCAGCGACCAGGCGCTGCTCGACGCCTACGACGCCTTGTTCGCCCACGCCAGGCTCGGCCATCCGGAGATCGTCTACAGGCGGGTCCGCGCCGTCGACGAGCACCAGCGGTGGCGGCTCTCGGGAGCGCCATCCGGTGCCGCCCTGCGTGTTCGGGTCGTGAGCCGCGGCGCTCCTGAGCTGACACTCACGCAGAGTGGCTTCGCGACCGTGGCGTCGGCACGCGAGTACATCGCCCGCGACGTCGCCGCGGACATCGTGAGGCTGCTGTTCTCGGACGCCACGATCGATGAGGAGCCCGTTCGCCCGCGGCACATCGCGGTGCTCGTCCGCACTCACAGCTCCGCCGAGCTCGTTCGCGACGAGCTTCATGCCGCTCGCGTGCCGGCGGTGATCAACGGCGCGGGCAGCGTCTTCACGACCTCGACGGCGCACGACTGGCTCCGCCTGCTCGAGGCGATCGAGCGGCCCGCCTCGGCACTGCGGGCGAAGACGGCCGCGTTGACGCCATTCTTGGGATGGAGTGCAGCGCGGGTCGCCACCACAGCGGACGACGGCTGGGAGGAGGTGCACAGGCGCCTTCACCGGTGGAGTCGCATCCTGCGCGACGGCGGCGTCGCGGCGTTGACCGAGGCGATCATGGTCGACGAGGACCTCGCCGCCCGCGTGCTCGCCACGCGCGATGGCGAACGGCGGTTGACCGACGTGCGCCACCTCGCGCAGTTGCTCCACCGAGCCGCCACCGCCGAGCGGCTGGGCGTGACCGCGCTGCGTGGATGGCTCGCCGAGCGGATCGCCGACGCGCAGAGCGAAGATGGCGAGGAGGAGCGGGCGCGCCGCCTCGAGTCGGACGCCGAAGCGGTCCAGGTGCTCACGATCCATCGGAGCAAGGGCCTCGAGTTCCCGATCGTCTACTGCCCGTTCCTGTGGGATCCGAGCTGGATCCCTCGCAACGAGCCGGTGTCGTTCCACGATCCGCTGATGGGAAACCGGCTCACGGTCGACGTCGGCATGGAGGGCAGCGGCTTCCGGTCTCACGAAAAGCAGCACGAGATCGAGCAGCGCGGCGAGGACCTGCGCCTCGCGTACGTCGCGCTCACGCGCGCCAAGCATCAGGCCGTGATCTGGTGGGCCGGTTCGACCTACAGCCGCAATTCAGCGCTGGGGCGACTGCTATTCGCGAAGGACGCCGACGGCACGGTCCAGCCGTACGGCAGCAGCACTCCCACCGACGCCGCAGTCACTCAGCGGTTCGAGGAGCTGGCAACGGAGGCGCCGGGGCGCATCAGCGTCGAGCGCGTCACCCTCGGTGCGCCGACGGCCTGGAGCCCGCCGCTCGAGGCGCCCGTCGAGCTCCTCGCCGCGCGGTTCGACCGCCAACTCGACCTGCGGTGGCGGCGCACCTCCTACAGCGACATCACCGCGGAGGCACACGATCCGCTCGTGGGCAGCGAGCCCGAGCGTCCGATCCTCAGCGACGAGCCCGAGGCGCCTACGCCGGCGCCCGCCGGCGCCCCCGATGAGCCCGGCCCCGAGCTCGACCGGCCCTCGCCGTTCGGCACGATGCCCGTGGGCGTGCAGTTCGGGACGTTCGTGCACACGGTGCTCGAGGCGACCGACTTCGCGGCGGCGGACCTCGAGACGGACCTCGCTCAGGCCATCGCCGCCGCGGGATCGCGGCGACCCGCCGACCTCCTCGATCCGGACGAGGCGATCGCGGGGTTGACGGCGGCGATCGAGACACCGATCTTCGACGGGCTCCGGCTACGCGACGTGGCCCGCGCCGACAGGCTGGACGAGCTCGAGTTCGAGCTCCCGCTGGTGGGCGGCGATGACCCGACGGGACGGCTCACGCTGAAGGCGCTCGCCGGCGTGCTGCGCCGGCACCTCGCCGCCGGCGACCCCATGGGCGACTATGCGGCGCGCCTCGAGGATCCGGCGCTCCGCTCGACCGTCCGCGGCTTCCTCACCGGCAGCATCGACCTCGTCATCCGTCTCGACGGACCGCGGTTTGCGGTCGTCGACTACAAGACGAACTGGCTCGGTCCCGCCGATGAGCCGCTGACGCTCCGGCACTACCAACCTCGCGTTCTCGCGGCCGAGATGAACCGTGCCCAGTACGGGCTGCAGGCGCTGCTCTACACGGTGGCGCTCCACCGGTACCTGCGGTGGCGGATGCCCGGCTACGACCCCGACCGCCACCTCGCCGCCGTCCTCTATCTGTTTCTGCGAGGCATGGCCGGACCCGACACGCCCGCCGTCGACGCGTCACCGTGCGGCGTGTTCGCGTGGAGGCCGCCGGGGGGCCTCGTGCGAGAGCTGAGCGACGTGCTCGATCAGGGGGCGGCGTGACGGCCGTCGCCGATCCCTCCGACGCCCGCCTCGCCGACGCGGCGGTCGGGCTGCTGCGGCCGTTCAACGAGATCGGGCTGCTCGCGGCGGCGGACGTCCACGTGGCGGTACGTCTGTGCGCGCTGGTCGCCGAGGAGCGCGAGGCGGTGGCGCTCGCGGTGGCGCTCGCGGTGCGAGCGCCACGGCTCGGGCACGTGTTCGTCGACCTGAGCACGGTCCGCGATACGGCGAGCGTCGAATCCGAGGAGCCCGTCGACCTCTCGGCACTCCCGTGGCCGGAGCCGCAGGAGTGGTTGGGGGCGCTGGGAGCGAGCCCGCTGGTCACCGTCGGCGAGGGCAGCGGTGCCGACGGCGGGCCGCTGCGGCTGCTCGGAAGCAGGCTGTATCTCGATCGGTACTGGCGCGAGGAGCGCCAGGTCGCCGGTGATCTCCTGGCGCTCGCCGCCGGCGTGAGCGAGGTCTCCGAGGAGCAGCTCGCCGCCGGCCTCGACAGGCTGTTTCCGGTCGACCGCGACCAGCGCCAGCGCGATGCCGCCGCCGCTGCGATGCGCCGGCGGTTCGCGGTCGTCGCCGGCGGGCCGGGGACGGGCAAGACGACGACCGTCGCGCGGATCGTCGCGCTGATCGCCGGCCAGGCCGCCGCGGCCGGGTCGCGGGCACCGCTCGTGGCGCTCGCCGCGCCGACGGGCAAGGCGGCCGCGCGCCTGCAGGAAGCGGTCCACGAGGAGACGGCCGGGCTGCCCGTCGACGACGAGATCCGGGAGCTGCTGCTCGGTCTGCGCGCCTCGACGCTCCACCGCCTGCTCGGCTGGCGGCCCCGGACTCACAGCCGGTTCGCGCACGACCGCGGCAATCGCCTCCCCCACGACGTCGTGATCGTCGACGAGACCTCGATGGTCTCGCTGTCGCTGATGGCCAGGCTCGTCGAGGCCGTCCGCACCGACGCCCGACTGATCCTCGTCGGGGACCCGGGGCAGCTCGCCTCGATCGAGGCCGGCGTGGTTCTGGCGGACATCGTCGGGCCAGCCGAAGACGCAGGGGTCGGGGCGGAGATGGGCATCGTGATGCTCGAGCGCGTCCACCGCTATGGCGGCGGGATCGCCAAGCTCGCCGAGGCGATCCGCCGCGGCGACGGCGACGCGACGGTTGCCGCGCTCCGCGACGCGCCGGACGAGATGACGTGGCTGGCCAGCGACGTTCTGCAAGCCGACCTGGAGCTCGTCCGCGAGCGGACCGTGGCGGCGGGAGTCGCGGTGACGGCGGCCGCCCGCGCCGGCGATGGGATCGATGCGCTGGCCGCCCTCGGCCGGTTCCGGATGCTGTGCGCCCACCGTCGGGGTCCGTACGGCGTCAGCGACTGGACGTCGGAGGTGCAGTCGTGGCTGGCCGCCGACACCGCGGATCTCGACCTCGACCAGCGCGACTACGTCGGCCGTCCGGTGCTGGTGACCGAGAACGACTACGAGCTCGGGCTCTACAACGGCGACACCGGCGTGATCGTGGAGGGCGCGGGGCAACGCCCGAGCGCGGTGTTCGAGCGGGGACGCGAGCTGCTCAGCTTCAGTCCGCTGAGGCTCGGCGCGGTCGAGACCGTGTACGCGATGACGATCCACAAGAGCCAGGGCTCGCAGTTCGACACGGTGGCGGTGCTACTGCCGGCTCCGAGCTCGCGGATCTTGACGCGGGAGCTGCTCTACACGGCCGTCACGCGCGCTCGCCGCGAGCTGATCCTCGTCGGCACCGAGGAGACCGTGCGCCGTGCGGTCGAGCGGCCGGTGGCGCGGGCCTCCGGGTTGAGGGAGCGCATCTGGGGCGAGGCGGTGTGACATTTCACCGGCTAGCCACCGGGAACGCCGGAGGTATGATCGCCAGACTTGGGGGTCGAGCGTAGGAAGGTTGGGGTAGTGCGTCGAGCTACACGTCCCGTGATCTGTGTCTTGTCGGCGGGCGCGATTCTGATGGCGCTGATCGGCGGCATCGTGTCGTCGGCAGGTGCGGCGACGACACGCGTGCGGGTCGGCGCCACCACCCCATTGCCGGCAGGTGCACGCGTTGTCGGGATGACTCCGGCGTCGACGCCACTTAGGCTGACGATCGCGCTCCAGCCTCAGGATCCGAGTGCGCTTGCGAGTTATGCCACCGCAGTCTCGACGCCGGACTCGTCGCTGTTTCGCCACTACCTGAGCGTGGCCCAGTTTTCCGACCGGTTCGGCGCCACCGACGCTCACGTCGCCGCCGTCGAGTCGGCGTTGCGAACCGCCGGGCTAAACGTCGGCACTGTGACTGCCAACAAGCTGACGATCCCGGTCACGGGCAGCGCGGCGCAGGTCGAGAGCGCGTTCTCGGTGTCGCTGGCGCAGGTCGAGCTTCTGAGCGGGCGGGTCGCATACGCCAATCAGCAGGCGCCGGCCCTGCCATCGAAGATTTCGAAGTACGTCCAGGGCGTGATCGGGTTGAACGACGTGACGCTCGATCAGCCGCAGGACCTGCGGGCCCGCCGGCGCGTCCGCACCGCGTCAGCCGCTCGTGTGCCCCATGTCGGTAGCGGCCCCCAGCCGTGTTCGCCAGACGCGACGAGCCTGCAGCAGTTTGGGTACACCGCCGATGAGATCGCTGGCGCGTACGGCCTAAACAGCTACTACGTGGCCGGCGATGAGGGGGCCGGTCAAACGGTTGCTCTGTTCGAGGAGGAGACCTATAAATCGAGTGACGTCAGCACCTATCAGAGTTGTTACGGCACGAGCGCATCTGTGAAC
>CAWEMC010000002.1:0-21556 GCA_963810015.1 uncultured Solirubrobacterales bacterium | reverse complement strand
TAGCTGACCAGCTGAGAGCGGACGTTGTCCCCAGTCACCAGCACCCGAGTTCTGATCGTCGCGCACCGGACCGCAAACAGCTCGCACCTGATTCGGTCCGTGGCCCATAGGGCTGCCGATGGCCCGTGCACGTTCACGCTGCTCGTGCCGGCCGCACGCCGCGGCCCTCGACGCGTGAGCGACCGCGCCGATCGGGGCGTCGCGGAGGCCGAACGCCGCCTGGGCAGGGCCCTGCCCCTCCTATCCACGGCCGCCGGATCCGAGGTCGTGGGAATGGTCGGCGCCGACGAGCCGCTGGTGGCGGTGCGCGATGCGCTGAAGGTCATGGGATTCGACGAGGTGATGGTGTCGCTGCTGCCGACCCCGATCTCGCAGTGGGCCCAGAACGATCTGCCGCGGAAGATCCGCGAGCTTGGGGTACCCGTGATCGAGGTGACAGCCGGCGAGTCCGACTGCACCCCGCTTCCCGCCGCCTGATCCGGCGCGCGGTCCGCTCGCTGCACGGTCAGCGTGCCGACCATCCCGGCCATCCGGTGGCCGGGCACGGTGCAGAAGTACGGTCGGTTGCGGGCTTCAGATTCAGCGTGAGCGTCTTGGTGCCGCCTTGGAAGGTGGGCGTCGCGCCGAGGACCTTGCCGTTCGTGCCCTCTTGCAGCGTGAAGTTGTGCGCCAAGGGGGATGAGTTCGAGAACGCGACCGTGACCTTGCCGGCTTTCGCGCTCAGCGTGCTCTTCGTGTACTTCAGCAGCCCGCTGGGATTTGCCGCAATCGCCAGGCTCCCCGCGGCCCCCGTGGACGCTGTCGGTCGAGGTGTTGCAGACGCCGGTGTAGAAGTCGAGGTCGCCGGTGCGCTCGGAGTAGACGAGCTTGGGGCTGCTGCTGCTACTCGAGCCCCCGCAGGCTGCGGGGGACCCAACGTTCAGGACCATGCTGCTGAGCGCAAGAGCGGTGAGCTTGAGCATTGGAACGGTCTCCCTTCGGTTGGTGCTCGCCTCCGACGGACCTCCGCGCGGGCGAGTCGATCAATGATGCCGCAAAGGTCGGACCCGGCGCCGCGCCCGCGCGATGTTGACGCTTTCAATACGCGTATCCGCCGCCGCTCGAGGTCGTCGTCGTGCTCGAGACCGGTGCGGGGGTGCTGCTGGCCGCGCCCGTCTTGATCACCAACCAAGTCCCCACGTCCTTGAGGCCTTCACCGGTCGCCTGACCGGGAGCGGAATCGTGAGCGAACGTGTAGAGCGGCTCGCCCTTGAAGGTGACCTGCATCATGCCGTTCGAGCGCTTGACCACGCCGAGCGAGCCGACGCTGCCGCTCGGCTTGGATCCGAGACGAGACGGTCAGTGGATGCCAGGCCGCCAGGCAGGCAGAGCTCGTGCAGATGAACTTCCCGGCGTGCTCACCCACGAGGCGGTAGAGCGTCAAGCCTTTCGAGTCGACCAGCACGGTGCCGCCAACGGACGAGACCGTGGCCGTCTTGACCGTGGCGCTGGAGGGCGCGGACGCGGGCGAGGAGGAGCCGGTAGTGGAGCTCGAGGAGCTGCTGCCGCACGCAGCGAGCACCAGGGACGCCGCGAGCGCGGGGAGAAGAAACTTGATCGAAGAAAGCACGATCGGACTCCTGACTGACATCGGGTTGGGTTCCGCAGAACCCGCTGCTGCTGAAGACCGCGTGCGCGCCACTTTCCTTCCCGGGGGCATCGCCACCTCGCCCAGCCGCCCGTCATGG
This sequence comes from uncultured Solirubrobacterales bacterium, assembly GCA_963810015.1. Classification (GTDB taxonomy): domain Bacteria; phylum Actinomycetota; class Thermoleophilia; order Solirubrobacterales; family Solirubrobacteraceae; genus Palsa-465. The sequence continues at coordinate 19,829 of CAWEMC010000002.1, read as the reverse complement.
CTCATGTGCTGCGTTCACCGGCGAGCGACTCGAGCGGCGTATCGACATCGGTCAGCTCCGCCACGTCGACCGGTTGACGGGAGCGGATCAGCGCCTGCACGTGCTCGTTGATGTCCCAGACGTTGACGTTCATGCCGGCCAGCACGCGTCCGCCCGCGAGCCAGAAGGCGACGAACTCGCCGCCGTCGCGTCGGCCCCGGAACACGACCTGGTCCCAGTTCGTCGCATAACCGGAATATCCATGCCAACGTCGTATTGGTCGGAGAAGAATACGGAAGCCGGTCATAACCAGCGGAATCTCCCAGCATTGCCCTGGCCGCGGCCGGCCCCTGGTTCAGCGCGTTCGCCCAGTGCTCGACGCGGATCCGCTCCTCGAAAAACGGATGCCAGGCATTGGCGACGTCGCCCGCCGCGAACACGTCGTCGGTACCGCTCTGCAGATGCTCGTTGACGACGATTCCGTTGTCGACCTCCAATCCGGCGTCACGCGCCAAGCCGACGCGGGGCGCAACTCCGATCCCTACGACGGCGAAGTCGCACTCGACAACCTTGCCGGAGTTGGTCCGGATCCGCTGCACCACGCCCTCCCCCTCGAATGCCTCGAGGCCATCTCCAAGATGGAGCTCGATCCCGTGCTGCGCGTGCACGTCGCGATAAAACGCGCCGATTTCCGGTCCGAAGATCCGCTCGTTTGGGAGCTCGAGCGGGTCGACCAGCGCCACCTCATGTCCCAGCGTCCGCGCCGAAGCGGCGAACTCGCTGCCGATCCATCCGGCGCCGATCACCGCCACGCGGCTGGTCGAATCCAGTCGTTCGCGGAGCGCGTCGCAATCGGCCAGCGACCGCAGGTAGTAGATCTCGCCGAGGTCCGCCCCCGGAGACGACAGCCGGCGGGGTTCAGCGCCCGTGGCCAGCAGTAGACGGTCGTAGGCGAGCTCCTGCCCGTGGTCGAGCGTCACCTTGGCTGCGTGCGGGTCGATTGCCGTGGCCGTGGTAGCGGTGTTGAGCTCGATCTCGTGCTCCTGGTAGAAGCCGGCCATATGGACGTAGGCCTTCTCGCGTTCGGATTCCCCGCGCAGGTAGTCCTTCGTGAGCGGCGGACGCTCGTACGGACGCTCCGGCTCGGTTCCGACGAGCACGATGCGGCCGTCGAAGCCGCGCTCCCGGAGCTCTTCTGCCGCCTTTGCGCCTGCAAGGCTCGCACCCACGATCACGAACGTCGGCTTGCTCATCGGTTCTCCTTCGGGTCAGAGACGGTTTGAATTCATACTCCCCGCTCGGGGGAGGTCTCGATCAGCGCCTTGAGACTCGCGTGCTCCTCGGAGCATGCCGGACAGCCCTCGAGGTGGGCGCGCATCCCTGGCACGTCGGAATCCGCGTCCGCGCTCGCCAGTTCGAGCTCGACGTATCGATCGAGCATCTCGAAGCACTCCTCACAGGTCAACTCCGGTCCGGCCGGACCGAGGAGACGCGCGAGTAGCTGCTCGTGAGCTCGGTCGGGCTCATTCATAGTCGTTCCGCTCGACCGCCCTGCGGAGCTTCTGCCGGGCGTCGTGCAGGGTCTTATAGAGCGCGCCACGGGTTGTGTTCAAGCGTTCGGCAAGCACATCGATCGGCACGTCGGCGAGCACCAGCTCCGTCAGGACCCCACGCTGGTGGGGTGACAATTGCGTCCGTATCGCGTCGACCACCCGCCGCAGCCGATCGGCGGTCGCGACCGCTTCTTCGGGATCGAATCGCGCCGAGGAGAACGCGTTCCACGCTTCTGGCTCCACGGGGATCTCTCGCTCCTGCCAAGCGCGGCGCCGGGTCCGGACCGCGGCCTCGAGGATGGCGAACTTGTACGCCCACGTCGTGAAGCGGCTCTCGAAGCGGTATTGATCGAGCTTGGCGAGAATCGCGCTCAGCGCATCATCGGCGCTCTGAACCGCGATGTCTTCGACCGACTCGCCGCGGATCCCGCGCAGCATCCCGCGCCGGCGAGCCAACTCAAACCGGGCCGCCCGCAGCAGAAGGGCGTGAAGGCGCTCTGCGGCCTCCTCGCGCTCCAGGCCGGTGCCGCGGAGCGCCTCCAGCCAGGCGCGATCCTCGGTGCTGTGTTCTCCCCGCGCGCGCGTCGATCCCGATCGCACGGGACGGACGCTAGCGAAGTCGGTCACGTTCGCGCCCCCGTCTCACAGCGGAGCCAGGATCCGAGCGGCGAGCTCGGGAGGACAGCCGCGATCAACCAGCTCCAGCAGCGCGTGTACGTCCATCCGACTCTCGTGGGCCAGCTGGTCGGCGAGCTCCCGCGGGAATCCGGCGCCGAGCAGCCGCCGCGCCCGCCACTTCATCCACCGCGACTGATCGCCGGCGGACCCGGTCGCATCGGTGTTGTGGGTTCTCATCGGTCTCTGACCGCCACCGCCGCTCACACGTCCGTCATACCTCCTTGGCTGCGCCAGGGCTCCGGCTCTTACGTGGTCGCGGCACCGAGCGCCGCGGCGGTGGCGGGGAAGGTCGCACCGCGGCAGACGTCTGAGGGGGAATGAGCCCGTCGCGATCGGAGCGCTTCCTCGCCTCGCAGTCCGACAACCGTCTCGTGAGCCTCGCTCGTGCGGGAAACGAGCATGCTTTTGCGGCCATAGTCGGGCGATACCGGCCGGAACTCCTGGCTCACGCGCGGCGCCTGGTCAGCGACGGCCGAGCGGAGGACATCGTGCAACAGGCGTTCCTGAGCGCGTTTGCGGCACTGCGGTCTGGCGCCGAGGTCCGGCACCTGCGCGGTTGGCTGTGCCGAATCACCCGCAACGAGACGATCCGGTCTCACCGGCCGCTCGACGCGCCGCTCGAGAGCGTCGCCGCGACGGGCGAGCCACTCGAAGACGTGGTTGCGCGACGGACGCTGGCATTGACAGCTCTGTCGGCGCTCGGCCGCTTGCCGCGCCGCCAGCGCGAGGCGATCGTCGGAACCGCTCTCCAGGACCGCGGCCGTTCGGAGATCGCCGACGCGATGGGCCTGTCGGAGGGCGCCGTGCGTCAACTCGTCCATCGCGCACGGATGACGCTCCGGACCGCCATCACTGTCCTCACCCCGTACCCGCTGGCGCGATGGGTTGGCGCGCTCCGCTCCGGCGCCGGCCGTCGGCCGATATGTCGATCAGCGCCGGCGTCGCGTCCGCCGGGGCTGCATCCGCCGGCGGCGTCGCGCTGAAGCTCGGCGCGCTCGTCGCCTCTGGGGTGGTCGCGACCGGCATCGTGGTGGACCAGAGCGGAACGGGACACGCACATCGGACGGCCCCGGGGAATTCGACAGCGGTACACGCTCCGGTCGCCGGTCACGGCTCGCGCCTCATCGCCAGCGCATCGCTGGGCCGCTCGGTGGCCCGCGCCACGGCGCGCGTCCCGGCGGTGCCGCTCGCCGGTCATGTTGGATCCCGACCCCGAGCCGAGGATCGCCGGACAGCTAGGTCTGGTGACGGTGACTCGAACGGCTCGAGTGGCGGCGGCTCGGGGTCGAGCAGCGGGTCCGGGCGGAGCAGCGGCCACGGCTCGGGCGGCGGCCCCGGCAGCAGCGGGGGCTCGGGCCAGGCGGCGGGGTCGAGCGACGGATCCGGGGGCGACGATCGGCAGTCGGGCGACTAAGCCGGGCCGGCGGGCGCCGCCGCATTCCCGGCGTGACCTTTTCACCGAACGCGTCTCTTCCCTCTCGTAAGCACAAATCGGGCATCGCGCCGGGGTCGAAACTGCCCCAGACGTGCGGTGCGACACGAGGAGGTGTCCGATGAGAAGGATTTTGTTTGGCGTTCTCGCCAGCGCCGTGCTGATCGTGGCGCGGCCGGCCGCGGCGATGGCCCGGCACGGTGACGGCCGGCGTCACGAGCACCACCACCGCCACCATCCCGCGCACGCGCGCCATCAGCCCATCCGTCACGAGCGACGGGGCCGCGAGCACGACTTTCCGCCGGCGAAGGCAGGCGATGCCGGCAAGGTGCAGTCGTTCAGCGACGGCGTTCTCGTCATCACGCTGAGCGACGGCTCGACCGTGAGCGGCAAGGTGACGAACGGCACGGAGCTCAGGTGCGAGGCGCCCGAGATGAGCACCGACGATCAGGGCCCCGGCGGCGGCGACCCGGGCGATCGTGGCGGCGATAACGGCGGGAACGGCGACCGCGGCGACGACCGCGGAAAGGACGAGCAGATGCGTGCTCCAGGCGCGCTCACGCCTGGTGCCGTGGTCCACGAGGCTGAGCTCAGGATCACGACTTTCGGCGCGGTCTGGGAAGAAGTCGAGCTGGTTAGGGCGTCCTAACAAAATAAGCCCCGGGGCATCGCCACGGGGCGCCAAGAGAGCGGCGGCCCACGCTCCGGGTCGCCGCTCTCCCTCCCCCCGACCGGCACGACTCCGATAGGTCGGGGGCCCAGATGGTGCACGGCGTGACAAAGCCGACATAAACGCCCTGGTCTAAAGGCTGGCCGTGAAACGCACAAAGGGTTTGCGTTTCACGGCCAGCCTTCGCTGCAAGGGGATCGCGCGCGTCCGTATCCGCGACCGTGCGCTCCGGCCCCCAAATCCTGCTTAACGCGTCAATGCCGTGCCGGAGGGCGAGGCCTGTCGATCTATGCATGAAGAGCATGCGTAGTACGACAGGGCTCGGATCTGGCGCCGGTGTTGTCGTGTTATGCAGCAATTGAGGCCCCGGATCCCGCGATCAGACCCCACCCGCCCCCTTCCCCAGTGCCGTTCACGCAAGGCCGACCGCCAGCCCCAGGCTGCCAGCGCCCAAGGCGCCGGCGGGCCGAGAGTCGAAAGCCCGGCACGACCACCCGGCGCCTCGCGACCACCCGGCGCCTCGCGACCACCCGGCGCCTCGCGACCACCGGCGCCTCGCGACCACCCGGCGCCTCGCGACCACCCGGCGCCTGTAGACAACCCACCGGGGATCCGCCACAATCCGGTGGGGTGGGCACCTCGGGCATTGGTACCGTCGCGGCTCTGACTGCGCTCAGTGACGAGCACCTGGTGCGCGCCTGCCGGGAAGGCCGGTCAGACGCGTGGGAGGCGTTGGTCCAGCGGTTCTCCCGTTACGTGTACGCGATCGCGATCCAGGCGTATCGCCTCTCCCAGCACGACGCCGAGGACGTCTTCCAGGAGGTATTCACGCGGACGTACGAGCACCTCGACCGTCTTCGTGCAGACGAATCGATCCGGCCGTGGATCGGTCAGCTGACGAGAAGGCTCGCGATCGATCGGCTGCGGGCGTCCCGGCGCGAGCAGCCGGGAGACACCTCATCGGAGCTAGTCGAGGAGCCCGATAGTGCCGAGCTGGAGCGTCTGGAGACCGCGCTCAGCGTCCACACGGCGATGGCGACCCTGCCCGAGCACTGCCAGGAGATCCTCGACCGCTTCTTCGCGCGCGGGCAGAGCTACCACGAGATCGCGGCGGCGCTCGACCTGCCGATGGGCACGATCGCCAGCCGGATCAGCCGCTGCCTGTCCAAGCTCCGCGTACAGCTGACCGCGACCGCGGAATGACCGCGGTCGACGAGGAGCTCCCCGCCTGGAGCCTCCGACGTGAGGAAGCCGGCGTGCCGACGCTACCCCGCGACTGGCCTCACCGGATCGAGCGCGAGTGGGCGTGGGGCGGCTCGGACGGTGCCGGCGCCCGGGTGGCGATCGTCGACAGCGGCATCGAAGCCGACCATGAGCTGGTCGGGGGGGTCTCGCGCGCGGTCGCGATCGAGAAGGACTCCGATGACCAACCGCGGGTCGTCCCGGACATGCTCGGGGACGTCGCGGGCCACGGAACGGCGTGCGCCGGCATCGTCCGGTCGATCGCGCCGGGCTGCGAGCTGTGGAGCGCCCGCGTCCTCGGACAGGGTTCCAAGGGCGGTGGCTCCGCGCTGCTCGCCGGCCTACGGTGGGCGGTCGAGCAGCGATGCTCGGTGGTCAACCTGAGCCTCTCCACGCCGAAGCGCGAAACCGCGGCTCTCCTCCACGAGATCGCCGATGACGCGTACTTCGCGGGCACCGTGTTCGTCGCCTCTGCCCACAACCTCGACATCGTCAGCTACCCGTGGCGGTTCTCCTCGGTGGTGTCCGTGGCCAGCCACGACGGCACCGATCCGCTCGAATATCACTACAACCCCGAGCCGCCGGTCGAGATCTTCGCGCGGGGGATGGACGTCGAGGTGGCGTGGTTGAACGGCGCCCGGATCGTCGCCGCCGGCAACTCGTTCGCCACCGCCCACATCACCGGCATCTGCGCGCTGATCCTGGCCAAGCACCCGAATATGACGCCTTTCCAGCTGAAGACGGTGCTTCACGAGACCGCCTCGAACATGGAGTCCCGATGACCGATGAGGCCGAGCTGCGGGCCGCGGTAGCCGCCGGAGCGCTGGCCGCCCGCGAGGGATACCGACCGCTCCTCCAGGCGATCGTCGAGGTCGCGCGCGCGATCTTCGCCGCCAAGGCCGCCTCAATCATGCTGCTCGATGAGCCTGCCGGCGAGCTGGTGTTCGAGGCGGTGACCGGCGAGGGCGAGGACACGCTGATCGGACGCCGCATCCCCTCCTCCGCGGGCATCGCCGGATGGGTCGCCGAGTCGCGCCAGCCGCTCGTCGTCGAGGACGTCGCGTCCGATCCGAGATTCGCGGCCGACACGGCACGCCGTACGGGCTACGTGCCGAAGGGGCTGATGGCCGTGCCGCTGCTGCACGAGGACCGCGTGCTCGGCGTGCTCAACGTGCTCGACCGGCCGGCGCAGCGTCGGTTCAGCGTCGCCGAGATGGACCTGCTCGGACTGTTTGCAAACCAGGCCTCGGTGGCGCTCGACCTGCTTCTGCACGCGCGGCGGACGGAAACACTGCTCGTCGCCGGCGGCGACGATCTCGAGTCCGTGGCGCGGGTGGCGGCGGTCCTCGACCGCCTCGAAGGTGATAAGCGCGAGGCGGGAATTCGCCTACTCCGCGAGCTCGCAAACGTGCTCGAAGGCTGACCTCGGACGCGAAAAGGGGCGACCACCGCCGCCCCGGTTCGCAGTCGCTATCGACCTCAGGCGATCAACGCTTGAAGCCGGGATCCTCGCTCTGGCCCAGCCTCTGCGTGCGGTGGGCCTCGACGTCGTCATCGTCGGTGAGACCCGTGCGGCTGGCCTCGTCGGTCAGGCCCGTGCGATCAGCCTCGTCGGTCAGGCCGGTGCGATGAGCCTCAACCTCATCGTCCTCGTTGAGGCGCTTGAAGCCCTCGCCCTCCTCGGGATTGCGCTCGTCCTGCATGGCTGCCTCCTGGTGGAGAAGTTGACTGATGCCCACTAGACGAGGGATCGGAAAGAATCTTCCCTCGTGCACCGTCCGATGATTGGGGCACACTAGTGGCCGAATCCGAGCTTAAGCGCCTCATCGAGGGCGTCACGACGCTGACCGCGCCGCTGGCAGAAGGGGATACGGATCCGGCCGGCGGCCCGATCGCGGCGATCGTCGCCGCACTCGCGGCTTCGCTCGTCGCAGCGGCGGCCGATCGGTCGCGCGATCAATGGGACGAGGCCGCCGGCGCTCGGGCCCAGGCCCAGGCGCTGCGCCGCAGAGCGCTGACCTTGGCCGAAGGCGACGCCGACGCCTACGCAGACGCGCGCGCCGCGCTCGCCGAGCGCGGCGGGGCCGGTAGCCAGCAGACGCGAGACGCCCGGATCGGGGAAGCCGTTTCGCTGGCCGGATACGTACCGTTGGAGATCGGCGCCATCGCCGGCGACGTCGCACAGCTCGCGAGCGAGATGGCGACACACGGGACCGGGGAGGTTCGTGCCGACGCCGCGATCGCGGCGATCCTGGCGGCGGGCGCCGCCCGGGCGGCCGCCAAGCTGGTGGAGGTCAACCTCGTCGCCGGCGCGGACGAGCAGCTCGTCGCCCTCGCGCGCCGTCAGGCTGAAGCGGCTCTGGCGGCGGCCGGCCTCGCCGCCGAGCAGTGATCCGGGCCTAGAGGCGGGTGTTCGGATCCTCGGGCAGCGAGACCCGCCCCATGGCGTGGGCCTCGACCTCGTCGTCGTCCTCGTCCGCCTCCTGGTCGTCCTGCAAGAACCGGTGGCCCTCCACGTCCTCCGGATCGACGGCCTCGTCCTGCTCTGGATTGCGCTCTTCCTGCATAGTTGCCTCCGTGAACGAACTGGGAAGGATGCCAACTAGACGGTGAACCAGAAGGAATCTTCCCGGGAAGAATCGCCCGCCGTCCCGCGTCCAGTTGTCGAACGAGACCGAATATGGCAGAGCTTTCCGAGGAACAAATTGCTGAGCTGATCGCGGCGCTGCCGCCGGCGCCGGACGGCTGGGTCCAGGGCGCCGTCGAACTCCCCGCAGCGCGCGAGGCGATCGATCATCTCGTCACGCGGGCGCTGGAGGATGAGGAGGCGCGTCAGGCGATCCTCGCGAATCTGGAGGCAGCCCTCCGTCAAGCCGGAGTGCAGCCCCGCCCCCAAACCCTGGACGGCATCCGGGCCCGTCTCAGCGCGCCCGAGCGGTGAGACCTCGTCCCTCGTCGATCGCGGCGAGCCACCGGATCGCGCCGAGCTCTGAATAGATCCGCCGAGCCTCCTGCATAGCCTCGGAATCGTCATGACGGCCCGCGCGTTCGAGTAGCGCGCGCGCGAGCAGCGGGCGCGCGCCGACCGACCGCAGCAACGCGATCGCCTCGTCCTCGGCGAGCCGTGACGCGTCTCTATCCCCACGGCCAAACGCCTGTTCGGCCACGAGCCGCGCACGTCCGGCGCGAAGGAGCGGCGTCGCCTCGGCCGGTGGCAGGGAGTCGACGAACTCCACGAGTCGCGCGATCGCCTCCTCATCCGCGAGCGCCGTCGCCGCCTCGATGCACAGCGCATAGGCCTCCTGCCTGAACTCCTCGGCGCTGCGCTCGCGGAGGGCCTCCGTCGCGAACTCGAGCGCTTCTTCCGCCGCGTCGCGCTCGATCGCTTCGCGGGCGAGCACGAGCGACGAGCACACGCGGAGATCGACGTAGCTGGCATCGCGAGCCTGGACGGCGATCGAAACGCAGCGCTCGAGCGTCGCCTCGTCGCCACGCGCGGCGGCGAGCGGAGCCACGAACGCCGCCGCGGTCGTCGCATTGAGGCCAGGGTCGAGCTCGAGCAGCGTCGCCCCCACCGACACCGACTCGTCCCAGCGCCCCAGCACGACGATCGGCGCGATGAGCTGGCCCAACATCTGGCGCTCCCACGCCCGATCACCGCGTTCGCGGGCCAGGGCCAGCCCGGCGGTCACCTCGTCCGCCGCTTCGCTGAGGCGATCCCGCTCCAACGATCCCGCCGCGAGGTTGAAGCGCGCGCGCAGGGCGACGGCCAGAAGACCATGCTGCTCGGCGATCGAGAGGGCCTGGCGCAGGACGCCGACGGCCTCCTCGCGGCGGCGACGGTGGAAGAGATAGACGGCGCGGCTGATCAGGGCGCTGGCGAGCGCCGGCCACGCCTCGGCCAGCTCGAGCGTCGTCAGCGCGTCCTCGAGCAGCGGCCCGCCCTCGTCGAGGTTGCCCGCGAGCACGAACACGCGACCCAGCTCGGCGAGCGCCTCGGCGCGGAGAACCGGATCGACGCCCGGGTCGTCGATCGAGCGAAACGGCTCGAGCAGCTTTCGGGCCTCGTCGAGCCTGCCCGCGGGCACCAGCACGACTGACAGCGTGATCGCGGCGGAGGCTCCCGACGCGCTCTCGCCGTAGAGCTCGATCGCGTGGCGCAGCCGCTCCTCGGCCGGCGTCTCCTCTCCGCCGTGCCACAGAGCGCGCCCCGCCTGCTCGAACAGCGCCGCGCGTTCGAGGTCGTCCTCGGCGAGCTCGGCCGCCTGTTCGAAATAGCGGTCGGCCTCGAGTCCGAGCGCGAGCGATGCGGCCGCCCGCCCCGCAGCGGTGAGCGTCTCGCGCGCCGCGGACCGGAGCGCGACGACGTCCTCGGCATCGGGTTCGGCCCTGATCGCTTCGAGGTAGTGCGACGCCAGCACCTCGGCGATGTCCTTCGCTTCGCCGGGCCAGGTTTGTTGCAGGTGACGCGCGGCGGTCACGTGCCGCGCCTTGCGCGCGCGGCGCGACAGCGTGCCGTACGCGACCGTGCGCAGCAGCGCCTGGAGGAAGACGTACTGTCCTCGCTCGGGCGAGCGCGGGTCGTCGTCGCGCGCCAGCACCTGCTTGGCGACGAGGGCGTCGAGCACGCTGTCGACCTCGGACTCGGGCAGGCCGCTGACCGCCGCCGCCGCCGAGGCCGGGAACGACTGGCCGAGCACCGAGGCGTCCTGGAGCAGCGATCGCTCCACGGCCGAAAGACCATCGAGCCGCGACGCGACGAGCGCCTGGAGCGTCTCCGGGACGTCCAGCTCCGAGATGTCCCCTTTGACGGCATAGCGCGCACCCTCCTGGACGAGGACGCCCCGGTCCTGGAGCATGCGGATCGTCTCAACCGCGTACAGCGGAACTCCCTCGGAGCGGCGGACGATCTCCGTGACAAGCTCTTCGGGCAACCCGGGAGCGAGGCCCTCCAGCATCGTCGCGATCGCGTCGCCCTCGAGCAGAGCGAGCGTCAGGGGTCGCCAGCCGGGTCGGCGCTCGGCGAACTCCGGGCGCGCGAGCGTGAGGACGAAGATCGGGAAGTCGGCGGACCACTCGAGAAGGTAGTCGATGAAGTCGAGCAGTCCAGAGTCCGCCCACTGGAGGTCCTCGAAGGCGAGGATCACCGGTTCGTCGTCGGACAGCCGCTCGAAGAACAACCGCCAGCCCGAGAACAGATCGGCCCGGTCGGCGTCCGGGCGCTCCTCGAGCCGCAACAGGTGCGCCAGGCGCGGCTCGACCAGCCGGCGATCGCGCTCCTCGGGCACGAACCGTTCGACGGTGGCGCGTAGCTTCTCGCGGACGGTCGGGGGATCGTCCTCGTCCTGGATCCCCGCGCGAGCGCGGACCATCTCCGCCAGCGCCCAGTAGCCGACACCCTCGCCGTACGAGAGGCTCCGGCCCTGATGCCAGTAGCGGGCCTCCTCGATCCCGTCCAGGTACTTGAAGAACTCCCACACCAGGCGCGACTTGCCCGAGCCTGCCTCGCCGAGGATCGACACGTGCCTCGCCCGCCCGCCGGCGGCGCTCTCGTCGCTCGCCTCGATGATCGCGCGGAGATCCCGGTCACGGCCGACGAACGGCGCCTCGAGCCCCGCCGTCCGGCGCGCGCCGCCCGCTCCGGCGACGACCCGCAGTGCCGCCCACGCATGTACGGGCTGCTCGCGGCCCTTGACCTGATGCACCCCAGCGTCCTCGTAGGCGATCGCCGCCTCAGACGAACGGCGCGTCACATCGTCGACGAGGACGGTCCCGGGCTCGGCGATCGACTGCAGCCGCGACGCCGTGTTCACGGTGTCCCCGAGCACCATCCCCTCGCCCTCGCCGCCGACCTCCACCGCCGCGCTACCCGTCAGCACTCCCGCACGCGCGCGCAGCCCCGGCATCCCCACCTCTTCGCCGAGCAACGCCACCGCCTGCGTCAACGCGAGCCCCGTGCGAACCGCCCGTTCCGCGTCGTCCTCCCGCGCCACAGGCGTTCCCCACACCGCCATCACCGCATCGCCGATGAACTTCTCAACCGTTCCGCCGAACCGCTCGATCAGAACCCGGCAGCGATCGAAATAGCGGCTCAGCAGGTCCCGGACCTCCTCGGGGTCCCGGTGTTCCGACAGCGTCGTGAACCCCACCAGATCCGCGAACAACACCGACACCAGACGCCGCTCCGCGATCGCGCCCGCGGTCGTCTGCGCCGGCGCGGACCCGGCGCCCAACGGGCTGCCGCAGGAGCCGCAAAAGCGATGATCGGGCGGGTTCTCCGAGCCGCACACGGGACAGACGCGGGCCAGGGACGCGCCGCACTGCCCGCAGAAGCGCTGGCCCGGTTGAGCCTCGGCGCCGCAGGTTGCGCACGCGGTCACGCAAGGGCCTCGCTTGCCAGTGCGCGGGCCCGCTCCAGCCAGGGGGTGGCGCCGAGCGTCGCGAAGATCGCGGCGGCTTCCTCGCGTGCTGGCGATTCTTCATCGGCGCTGCGTATCAGCTCGGCGCACTGGACCTGCGCGCGGGCCTGGAAGAAAGGAGTCGCCAGTTCCCTGAACAGCTCGATCGAACGCTTGAACCAGCGCTCGGCAGTCTCGACATCGCCCTCGTAAGCGGCGAGCTGCGCCCGCGCCCGCATCACCTCGGCGTCGAGCATCGGGATCAGCTGGACCGGCTTGAGCGCGTCAATCCGCGTCAGGAGCTCCCTCACTGCGTCAGGCTCACCGGCGGCGATGGCGCACTCGGTGGCCTCGCCGAACTCCAGAGGAGCGTGGGAGAGGCTTCGATCGAGCACACCGAAGGCTCCCTTAAGCGCGTCGGCGAGCGCCTCCTTCGGCCGACCGGTGGCGCGCTGGATGGTCGCGCGGGCGGACTGCGCCATGAGCGTCGTCTCGTCCCACCCGGTGTTCTCGCTCAAGGGTTCGATCAGTTCGCGTGCGGCGGCGACGTCCCCTCTGGCCACGAGGATGAACGGCGTGAAGACGACAGCCTGGAAGTCCCACTGGTCGCCGCGGCCCTCGAGCCTCAGTGCCTCGACGTTGGCAAGCGCCTCATCCCAGCGTCCGAGAGCGATCTGCGCCATCAACGCCTGAGCCGTGAGCGAGCGCTCCCGCTGGCGGTCGCCGCGCTCATGGGCCAGATTGAGACCGCGCGCCAGCAGCTCCTCGGCCTCGGCGAATCGCGCCTCGGCCATCTTGGTCTCGGCCAGGTTGTACAGACCGCGGACGGCTTCGGCGCCGAGATCCTGCTCGACCGCGAGCGCGATCGCGTGCGTGAGCAGCGCCGTCGACTCGGCAGGCCGCCCGCACTCCATCAGGACATTGGCTTTCGTCGTCATCGTGCTGACCAGGTCCCGACCGAGGCGCAACCCCTCGGCGAGCGGCAGCGCTACATCCGCCAGGCGCAGCGAGAGCTCAGCGTCGCCGGCCAGGAATGCCACGCGCGACCTGGTCGATGCCACCTCGACGAACGCCTCGTCCTCGGTCCCGTCGTCGAGCGTCTCGTAGGCTCGGGCGAGCCTACGGCCCGCCTCGTCCATGCGCCCGGTCTCCATCAGCGTGACGGACATGCGGCCCTCGACGCGCGCCGCATCGCGGCGCAGGGCCGCCTCCTCCAGTACGCCGACGGCTCGCTCGAATAGCGCGAGGGCGTCCTCCAGCTCGCCGCTGGCCGCGGCCGCGCTTCCGGCTTCATTCAGTAGGCGCCCGCGCGCCTCCGGCGCCCGCGCCAGTTCCGCGGCGTGCTCGAAGTGACGTCTGGCCTCCGGGCCGAGCGCCAGCGACATCGCGCGCTTGCCGGCCTCCTCCAGCGTCTGGCACGCCGACGCGCGAATCGCCTCGGCGTCTTCGGCATCGGGCTCGGCCTCGACCGCGTCCAGGTAGTGGCTGGCGAGAACCTCGGCGATATCGCCCGACTCCTCCCCCCACGACTGTTCGAGCTGCCTGGCAACGGCGAGATGTTTGGTCTTTAGGTCGCGTCGAGACAGCGTGCGCACCGCGACGGTGCGAAGCAGCGCCTGCAGGAACGAGTACTGACCGTGCTCGGCCGAGCGGACGTCGTCGGTGTACGACAGGACCTGCTTTGCCACCAGCGCGTCCAATACCCGTCGCACCTCGGCGTCCGGTCGCTCGGCGACGCCGGCCAGCGTCGCCGGTATGAACGACTGGCCGATCACCGCCGCGTCCTGCAGGAGCGCGCGCTCAGCCTGATCGAGGTTGTCCAGCCGGGCGGCCGCCAGCGCCTGAAGCGTCTCGGGAACCTCCAGATCGGCGAGTTCGCTGGTCAGTACGTACCGGGTTCCCTCCTGGGCCAGGAGCCCGCGGTCCAGCAGCATCCGCACCGTCTCCACGGCGTAGAGCGGCACGCCCTCGGCACGATCGAGGATCTGCTCGGTGAGCGCGTCGGGCAGGCCGGGGACGAGGCCGTCTAGCAGGCTCCTCATGGGCGCACGATCGAGCGGTTCGAGCACGATGGTTCCCTGCCATCCGGGTCTGGCGGCGAGCAGTTCGGGACGGCCGAGAGCGAGGATGAAGATCGGATGCTCCGCCGACCACTCGAGCAGGTAGTCGATGAAGTCGAGCAGCCCAGAGTCGGCCCACTGGAGGTCCTCGAACACCAGGACGACGGGCTCGGCGGCGGCGATCCGCTCGAAGAACAGCCGCCAGCCCGAGAACAGATCGGCGCGATCGGTGGCGGTGCGCTGCTCGAGCCCGAGGAGATGGGCCAGCCGGGGCTCGATCAGCCGCCGCTCACGCTCGTCGGAGACGAACTCCTCCACGACCTCGCGCAGCTTCTGGCGCGCGCTGGCCGGCGGCTCCGACTCATCGATCTTCGGCACGTCCGCGCACCATCTCGGCCAGCGCCCAGTACGCGACTCCCTCGCCGTAGGCCAGGCACCGGCCCTGATGCCAGCGGATGATCCGCTCGACCCCGTCGGTGTACTTGAAGTACTCCCAGAGCAGGCGTGATTTCCCGACGCCGGCGTCGGCGATCACCGTCGCCAGCCGTGCTCTGCCGTCCGTGGCCGTCGCCTCGAAGGACTCGATGATCGTTTGGAGCTCGTGGTCGCGTCCGACGAACGGCGGCTCCAGGCCGGCGCTGCGGCGGCGGCCACCGGCGCCGGCGACCACCCGCAGTGCCGTCCACGCGTGAACCGGCTGCTCCCGGCCCTTGACGAAGTGCTCGCCGGCGTCCTCATACGCGATCGAGGCCTCGCTCGCTCGCCGGGTCACATCGTCAACCAGGAGCGTCCCGGGCTGCGCGATCGACTGCAGGCGCGAGGCCGTGTTGACCGTGTCGCCGAGCACCATCCCCTCGCCCTCCGCGCCCACCTCCACAGCAGCGCTTCCCGTGAGCACGCCCGCCCTGACCCGCAGCTCCGGCATCCCTACCTCCTCGCCGAGCAACGCGACCGCCTGTGTCAGAGCCAGACCTGCGCGGACCGACCGCTCGGCGTCGTCCTCGCGGGCGACCGGCGTCCCCCATACGGCCATCACGGCGTCGCCGATGAACTTCTCGACGGTCCCGCCGTAGCGCTCGATCAGGGTCCGGCAGCGGTCGAAGTAATGGCTCAGAAGCTCGCGGACCTCCTCGGGATCGCGATGCTCCGAGAGGGTCGTGAAGCCGACAAGGTCGGCGAACAGGACGGACACGAGGCGTCGTTCGGACACCGGCGCCGCCGGCGCCGAGGGCGCGGTCGACCCCTGTAGCGGGGCTCCGCCCTGGAGGGCGGAGCCGCACTGCAGACAGAAACGCGCACCAGCCACGGTCGCCGCCCCGCATGCGGGGCACGCCTGCTGGACCGGGGCGGCGCAATGGATGCAGAACCGTCCGATCGCCGGCGTCAGCTCGCCGCAGACAGCACAGGTGATCGTGTCGGCCGCGTTCACGCCGGCACCTCAGTCGTTTGGTCGATCCGGGCCAGCCAGCGAGCCGCGCCGATGTCCGTGCAGATCGAGCGTGCCTCGGCCAGCGCCTCGGGATCGCGGCGACGGCGAGCCCGTTCGATCAGCGCCTGTGTAAGCAGAGGCCGCGCGCTCACCCCGCGCAACAGTGAGATCGCCTCGTGCTCGAACTGCACCGCCGCATGCTCGTCGCCGCGCCGATGCGCCTGCTCCGCCATTAGCCTCGCGCGGCCGGCATGGAGCAGCGGGGTGGTGCGAGCGGGGACGAGCCCGTCGACGAACGAGACCAGCTCGGCCATGGCGGCAGCATCTCCAGTCGCCGCCGCCGCCTCGATCGACAGCGCGTAAGCCTGCTCGGTGAGCTCTACGCCGGACGTCAGTTCCCGCAGCGCGGGGCCCGCGAACTCGCGTGCCTCATCTGCTGCGCCCCGGTCCAATGCGCCGCTGGCGATGGCCAATCCCGCGGACACCCGCTGATCCACATACGCCGACTCCCGGGTCCGGGCGGCGACCGCCAGGCATTGCTCGAGAAGCTGCTCGTCGCCGCGCGCCGCAGCGATCGGGGCAAGGAACGCGGCAGAGGCGCTCGCATCGATGTCGTCGGCGGCGAGCAACGGCCTGCCGGAATCCACAGCCTCATCCCACCGCCCCAAAGCGAACAGCGGCACGACCTTCTGCGTGATCAGCTGTCGCTCCCAGCCCCGATCCCCACGCTCGCGCGCCATGGCCAGGCCATCGTCGACCTCGCGTACGGCATCGGCGAACCGGTCCGACTCGAGGAGAACCGCTGACAGATTGAACCTCGCCCGCAGGGCGATCGCCGTGAGATCGTGGCGCTCGGCGAGTGCCAAGGCACGGACCAGCACGCCCGCACCCTCCTCGCGGCGATGGCTGGTGATCAGGTAGCCGCCCCTGGTGACCAGTGCCGCCGCAAGTCCGGACCATGCTTCGTTCTGCTCGAGCGTCGTGAGCGCCTCCTCGAGAAGGGGCCCCGCCCTGGCAGGCTCGCCCGCAAAGAACTCGACCCGAGCAAGCGCAGCAAGCGCCTCGGCTCGGAGAACCTCGTCCATGCCGTGCTCATTAGGCAAGCGAAAACGCTCGAGCAGCTCGCGCGCTTCATCCAGCCGCCCGGTCGGGAGCAGAACGTCGGATAGCGCCACCGCTGCCGGTCCGCCGGATGGGCGGCCATTGCGGACGTACAACTCGATCGCGCTTCGGAGCCGACGTTCGACGGCCGCCCGATCTCCGCTCTGTCTTAGCGCTCGCCCGGCCTGCTCGAACAGCTCCGCCCGCTCGAGGTCGTCCTCGGCCAGCTCGGCCGCCTGCTCGAAGTACCGGTCGGCCTCTGGCCCGAGTGCCAGCGACGCCGCGGCACGACCCGCGGCCGCTAGCTTCTCCCGCGCCAAGGCCCGAAGCGCCCCGACGTCGGCCGCGTCGGGCTCGGCCTGAATCGCCTCGAGGTAGTGCGACGAAAGCACCTCCGCGATGTCCCGGGCCTCGCCCGGCCAGGTCCGTTCGAGATACTCGGCCGCGGCGACGTGGCGGGCCTTCCGCGCCCGGCGGGAGAGCGTCCCGTAGGCGACAGTCCGGAGCAGCGCTTGGAGGAATACGTACTGGCCGCGATCAGGCGAGCGAGGATCGTCGTCTCGGGCGAGCACCTGCTTGGCGACCAATCCCTCGAGTACGTCCGTGACCTCAACCTCGGGCCGCCCGGCGAGCGCCGCCGCTCCCGAAGCCGTGAACGACTGTCCGAGCACTGACGCGTCCTGAAGTAGCGATCGCTCCGCCGGCGACAGCCCGTCGAGCCGAGACGCGACGAGCGCCTGGAGCGTCTCGGGGACGTCGAGATCGGAAATCTCGCCGGCGACGGCATAGCGATTCCCCTCCTGAACGAGCACGCCGCGATCCTGGAGCATGCGGATCGTCTCGACCGCGTACAGCGGGATCCCCTCCGCACGGTGACCGATCTGAGCGACGAGCTCGTCGGGCAAGCCGGGTGCGAGGCCCTCGAGAATCGTCTCGATCTCGTCCGAAGCGAGCGGTGCCAGCGCCATCGGGTCCCAGCCCGGGCGTCGCTCGCGTAGTTCCGGGCGGGCCACCGTGAGCACGAAGATGGGAAAGTCGGCCGACCACTCGTGCAGGTAGTCGATGAACTCCAGCAGCCCGCTGTCGGCCCATTGCAGATCCTCGAACACCAGGCTCACCGGAGCATCCTCGGAGAGACGCTCGAGGAACAGGCGCCAGCCGCTGAACAGGTCGGCCCGGTCGGCGTCGGGGCGCTCCTCGAGACGGAGCAGATGGGCCAAGCGTGGCTCGACCAGCCGGCGCTCGCGCTCGTCGCCGACGAATTGCTCGATCACCTCGCGCAGCTTCTGTCTGGCGGCGGGCGGTTCGTCTTCCTCGCGGATGCGCGCTCGGGCGCGGACCATCTCGGCGAGAGCCCAGTAGGCGACCCCTTCGCCATACGACAGGCATCGGCCCTGGTGCCAGTAGCGGAGCTCCTCGATGCCGTCGATGTATTTGAAGTACTCCCACACCAGGCGCGATTTGCCAAGCCCGGCGTCCCCCACGATCGCGAGGTGGCGGGCCCGGCGCTCGCTCGCGCTCTCGTCCGCGGCGTCGACAATCGCCTGCAGCTCGCGATTGCGACCCACGAAGGGCGCTTCGAGACCGACCGTGCGCCGTGCCCCGCCGACACCGGACACGACGCGCAGAGCAGTCCATGCTCGAACCGGCGCCTCGCGGCCCTTGACCTCGTGGGTGCCCGTGTCCTCGTAGGCGATCGCCGCTTCGCTGGCCCTCCGCGTGACGTCATCGACGAGCACGGTCCCCGGCGCGGCGATCGACTGCAGCCGCGACGCCGTGTTGACGGTGTCGCCCAGCACCATCCCCTCGCCCTCGGCGCCGACGTCGACCGCGGCGTTGCCGGTCAGAACGCCGGCGCGGATGCGGAGCTCGGGCATCGCCACTTCCTCGCCTAGCGCCGCGACCGCCTGCGTGAGCGCGAGCGCGGCCCGTACTGCCCGCTCCGGATCATCCTCGCGCGCCACCGGCGTCCCCCACACCGCCATCACCGCGTCGCCGATGAACTTCTCCACCGTCCCGCCATAGCGCTCGATCAACGACCGGCAACGGTCGAAATAGCCGCTCAGCAGGTCGCGGATCTCCTCGGGATCGCGGTGCTCGCTCAGCGTCGTGAAGCCGACGAGGTCAGCGAACAGCACGGACACCAGCCGGCGCTCGGAGGAAGCCGACGGCGGCGCCTCGGCGGAGCGCTGGGCGCCGGCGGCCGCATCGAGCGGAGCGCCACATTCCCCGCAGAAGCGGTCGGAGGCCTCGTTCGCCGCCCCGCACGCCGCGCACCTGAGCTCCAGAACGGCCCCGCACTGGGAGCAGAACCGCCGCCCCGGCCGGTTTTCCGTACCGCACGCCGAGCAATTCACCGCCGTCATCCTAGTGCCCGGATGGCCGGGTAGGGTAGGCCGAGATGATGCGCAGGCGCATCGCCGGGTGGTTCGCTGGATACCGGTCCGCGCTCGCGCACCGGGACCTGCGCCTGCTCTTCGGCGGCCTCGTCACCTCGGCCACGGGCACGTGGGCCTACAACGTCTCGCTGCTGGCGTTCGTGTTCGATCGGACGCACTCGCTCGGCTGGGTCGCCGCCGCTGGGCTCTCGCGGTTCCTGCCCGCGCTGCTGTTCAGCGCCTATGGGGGCGTGGTCGCCGAGCGGCTCGAGCGAATCCGCCTGATGATGACCTCAGATCTCGCGTGCGCTGCGTGGCAGGTGGGGCTCACGCTGACCGCGGCGCTGAACGG
Organism: uncultured Solirubrobacterales bacterium; assembly: GCA_963810015.1. GTDB lineage: Bacteria > Actinomycetota > Thermoleophilia > Solirubrobacterales > Solirubrobacteraceae > Palsa-465. Next base: position 557 of record CAWEMC010000002.1, on the reverse strand, counting down.
CCCGGTGGTCGTGGCTCTGGCCCTTGCCGCCCTGACGGCCGTGTCCGGCGTCGTCTACGAGCCCGCGGTCGCCGCGACGATCCCATCGATCGTCGACGAGGACGACCTCGTCGCGGCAAATGCGCTGAACAGCACGATCGAGAACCTGGTCGTGGTCATCGGGCCCGGGATCGGCGCTGCGCTGCTCGCGCTCGGCTCACCGGCCCTCGCGTTCGGCGTGAACGCGGCCTCATTCCTCGTCTCGGCGGCGCTCGTCTCGCGAATCTCGATACGGAGCCGACCGGTTGACGTCACCGAGTCCGGCGGCGCCGGTCCGTTGGAGCAGATGAAGGTCGGCGTCCGGACGATCATCTCGCTTCCGGCGGCCAGGACCCTCGTCGCGTACAGCGCGCTCGTCAGCTTCGTCTATGGCACCGACACCGTTCTGTTCATCGGCGTGTCCGAGCACCACCTGGGCACGGGCCCAGAGGGGTTCGGCTACCTGCTCGCCGGAATCGGCGTCGGTGGGATCCTGATGGCCGGAGCCGTCGACCGGCTCGCGGGATCGCGAGGGCTCG
>CAWEMC010000001.1:0-138523 GCA_963810015.1 uncultured Solirubrobacterales bacterium | reverse complement strand
GAGCACACATGAACAAAGCAGAGCGGGCACTCATCAACGAGTGCCGCCGGCGGGTGCAGGAGCTCAAGGACGACCCGGATGTCACGACCGTGGACGGTCGCAACTACCGGGCCCAGCGGGTCACCCGGGCGCTCGAGAACCGCGAGCACTCCGGCGAGCTGACCGCCGCCTACGTCAAGAAGACGATCCGCACGAAGGGTCGCACCGGGCGCTCCGCCGGCTGGGACGCCATGGTCCGGGGTGGCCGGCTCGATGCCTCGTTCGAGGACATGACCCTCAACGATCCGGACCCGCTGGTGCGGGGCTGGTTCAACGACGAGGATCGGGCGATCGCGGCGCGGGCGCTGGAAGGAGTGCGCTAGTGCCGAATCCGATCGACAACGCATTCATGCACGCCCTCGAGGACCAGAACGCCGAGATGCGGCGCGCCGGCGTTCGAGGGACCGACGCGCGCTCGATGGCCAAATTCCACGAGCGCCACCAGGCCGGCAACCTCGTCGCCGGCCTGGTCGCGGCCATCTCCGACTACGACTCGAGCCGCGCCAAGCCGCACCGGCAGATGGCGATCGCGCGCACGATGAAGGCCGGCTTCTCCCCGTGGGAGGAGATGCTGCTCGACAAGACGGCCCCGTGGGCGCAGGTAGTCACGCCCCGGTGCCGGAGAGCATGCCGGCAGATCCTCAAGGACTCCTCGGCGTACATCCCGTACGTGTAGGACCCAGGGTTCGGCTTCCGCTGGGCCCCCTTTTTTTCTTTCGCGTGCTTTGACGACTCGAGTGTGCTGTCGTTCCGTTCGGCAATACAGGAGCCGGGCAGCACTCTAGGCGGGAGCGGACTGCGTCTGCGTCAGGTGAACTCTCGCCGGATCTAGACGTCGGACCCGCTGTCGCATATCGGTCCTTGCTTCACCTCGCAAAGGCCATGTGCTCGACGGCGGCCGCAAACCGCGCAGTCGCACAGTGCGCCTGGTCGCCAATGCGATGGCACGCCGTGTGCCGGCGCCCACGGTCAAAGCGATAGTGCATGCAGCGGCCATCGGGACGCTCAAAGGCCCGCGTTCTGGTCCGCTCGTCCGCCAGCTGCACGACTTCTTCGAGCTGAGAGCAGTCACGGCGGTGAGCGCGATCGCGTGGCTCCGTCTGTCCGACAGGAGCAGCCACCGGCGGCGCTGACCGCGTCGAATCGTGGCTGCTTGCATGAGAACGCGGTAGCGCCCGATCGATCGGCGGTGTCCCTGCTTCACCTGGCGGAGCAGGCCCCGCGGAGGTGGTGGGAACGCTCTCCCAACTCGTCCGCTGCAGCAGTGACATCTCCGTCGCATCGGGCTTCCGCAATGCCTGGCGAACGGCGGTCGTGTGGGCCGGCTCCGCGAGAGCCTTCGGTCCGTCGAAGTCCCGGATTCACGGGCTCGTCGTTGAGGTGGCTGCTCGTGGACCGTTTGGTCGGGTCCCGGTGCGTCCTATGCGGGTTGTGATGCGTCGGTGAATTCGCGGAACAAGCCGGTGACGACGAATGCGGTTTGCTCGGCGATGTCGACGGTGTTGTCGGCGATCCGCTCGATCGCGCGGGCGACGAGGATCATGAACATCGCCCATTCGCGTAGTTCGAGGTCATCGCCGATCTCGACCGCGCGGCTGAAGATCGCGCGGTTCAGCCGGTTGATCTCCGCGTCTTGCCGGACGAGATCCTGGGCGGCCGCGACGTTCCGCTCGGCGAAGGACTCTTTGGCCTGGGACAACAGCGACCGGGTGAGACGGCCCATTCGCTCGATCGCGTCCAGGATGTCCTTGTCCTTCGGCGCCTCATAGCCGGACAGCGGAATCAGCTTGGCGATATTCACACACTGATCGCCCATCCGCTCGATGCATCGAATGACGTGCAGGAGCGCCGCGACGATCCGCAGGTCGCCCGCGACGGGTGCCTGACGCGCGAGCAACGACAGCAGACCTTGATGGACTTCGAGATACCGCCCGTCGATCCGGTCGTCGTCGGCGACGACCAGTCCCGCTAGCTCGACGTCCTGGTACATCAGAGACTCGCGCGCCCGGTCTAGTTGCTGGATCACGAGCTCGATGCCACCGAGGGCTTGGCGCTCTAGCTCTGCCAGATCTTCATGGAACCGATGACGCGTCTCCGGCACGCCGCCAACGGTATCCAACGGCAGGCCTCGAAACCCCAGGCGCGGGGCGATGCGCGCGCGAGCACGGACACCCGATCCATGCGGCGCGAGTCAGCCAGATGCTCGCGGACTGGGCCAGATAAGAAGGCGCGACCGAAGCCGCGATACGCCGATCCAAGCCACACGGCGCGCTTCACATGGTGTTCACAAGTCTTTTACATGTGGGCTGTGCTCGCGACCTATCGTGAGCCAGCGCGCGTCGTGGCCGGCTCGGCAGCGGCCGATCGAGTCCGATCAGCCACGACGGGCAGTCGGCCGGCTTCGGGATCTCCTATGCCTTCGATCACAAATCTGATCCGTGGGACGGGCCGCGAGTATTTCGATCTGTTTGAGCGGGCCGGTGCGAACGTCGCGCGCGCCGGCGAGCTGCTCGACGAGATGCTCGCCGGGTTTCCCGAAAGTCAGGGGCTGGCGCAGGACATCCTGGTCTGCGAGCGCGACGGCGATCAGATCACGCACGAGTTGATCAACCGGTTGAACCAGACGTTCGTGACGCCGATCGATCGGCAGGACATTCTCGACCGGCGTAGGTCACCCGCATCACCAAGCACCCTCACGGTCAAGGGAACCGTGAGGGTGCCGCCGGTCCTCCCGCGACCTCCGACACAACGCTGCGACAATCGCGCTGAGCAGGCCCGCGCTGAGCATCGCGCAATGCGACGTCATGAATGGCCACCGACCAGGCCAGGTTCGCGGCCAGTCGACATGACACGTATGTCCATATTTATGTCCATATCTCAGCCGTCGGCCTCCGATCAGCCCGTATTTACGGGAGATTCGGGCGTTAGACACGCGGAATCATAATCCGCGTGTCGGGGGTTCGAGTCCCTCCTCCGGCATTCAGCGCCACCGGGCAAATGCCTGGAATTCGTCGGATTTGCTCTCGTCGCGACTGAATGCACGAGGGTGTGATGGGCCTCGGCCCGCGGGCCCCGCCCGTCGCGGGGTGACACCGTTCAGCGCTTGCGCGTTCGCGGTGCTGCTGCGCCGCCGTCCTTCGCGCGCTGGTCGTCGCGGCGGGCGATCGACTCGAGGTTCATGCACACCTGCTCGAGCACCCGGATCACGGTCTGCTGTTCCTCTCGGTTCACGCCGGCGAGGAGGCGGCGCTGAAATTGCCGAAGCCCCTCGTGAAGCTCGGCCGCCGTCTGCTTGCCGCTCTCGGTCAGCGAGACGAGCGTGAATCGGTTGTCGGTGGGGTCGAGCCTGCGGTTGACCGCGTCCTCGGCTTCGAGCTGCTTGACGAGACGAGTGACCGTGGCCCCGTCCACGGCGAGCCGCCGCTGCAACGTGGCGTGGCTGACCTCGCCATGCTCGAGGAGAAACAGCAGCAGCTGCCGTCCGCGTTCGCTCGTACCCGAGATCAGGCTGAACGCTCGCCGGGCTTCGAATCCTGCGCGCGCGAGCTCCTGGAACAGCGTGTCGTGCAGGGATGCCATCCGCGGGGCAATTTTATCGTGTAACTATTGCGCATGTCAAGGGTTGATGACGTCAGACACTCTTCGGCGTCTCTTCGAAATCGCTGCTGAAATCTTCTCGGCGGTGTTTGGCCCCTCGGGCTAACGAGTCAGTAGCGATCCGTCTTTCGATGGGCGGGGCGAAGCAAGGCTGCGTTCGCGGGCGCCGTTCTTCACAACCAGGGGACATTTCATGAGATCGCACGTAACTGAGCGCGCGAGCGAACGCTCGCGCCGAACAACACGGCTCCGCGCCCTTCGGCAGCGTGGTCGACGAACCGAACACGTCCCTGCCAGTGTCGGCCCGCACCGACCGGCCACCCGCGGAGCGCTCGCGGAGCCGGAGCTCCGCGCGCGTGGTACAACCGCCGAGTTCCGTCACGCAAGTGTGAGCGCGCTGACGCCCAAGGACCGGGTGCGGTTGTGGGCGGTTGCGCTGCTGTGGCTCGCGGTGAACGTCAGTTTCTGGGCGTGGTGGCTGCAGCAGACCGCAAACAACAATCCGTGGTTGTACTGGGCGGAGACGGTCGCGCTCTTCTACCAGACGACGTTGTTGCCGACCGTGTTCTGGCGGTTCGTTTCGAAGATGAAGCGGCCGGTCGAGGTCAAGCCTCGGGCGGGGATGCGGGTCGCGTTGATCACCCCGTGCGTGCCGGCGAGCGAATCGCTCGAGGTGATCCGCGAGCAGCTCGAGGCGCTGGTCGGGGTCAGCTATCCGCACGACAGCTGGATCCTGGACGAGGGCGACTCGGGCGAGGTCCGCGCGCTCGCGCAGGAGTACGGCGTTCGCTACTTCACCCGGCGCGGGATCGAGCGCTGGAACCAGCCCGCGCCGCCGTTTCAGGCCAAGACCAAGGCCGGGAACGTCAACGCGTGGCTCGATCACGTCGAGGACCTCGGGCTCGATTACGAGGTGTTCGTCCAACTCGACATCGACCATCGCCCCCGCACCGACTATCTCGACCGGGTGCTCGGCTACTTCCGCGATGAGAACGTCGCGTGGGTCCAGGCCCCGAGTGTGTGCGGCAACCTCGATAACTGGACCGCGCGCGGACTCGCCGAACAAGACCTGATCTTCCAAGGCCCCTTGCAGATGGGGTTCTACGGCGCGACCGGCACCCCGTTCATCATCGGCTCGCACACCTCGTACCGCACCGCCGCGATCCGCGCGATCGGCGGGTTCCAACCCACCCGCGCCGAGGATCACCTCGACACCGTCGTGCTCGCCGCCCACGGCTACACCGGCGTGTTCGTCCCCGACCTCATCGCCGTCGGCGACGGCCCCCACGACCTCGCCACCTACCTGCGCCAACAGTTCGCGTGGGCATACTCGATGATCCAGATCTTCCTCGGGCACACCCCCCGGCTGATCCGCCGCTACACCCCGGGCCAGGCGCTGCAGTTCCTCTTCTGCCAGAGCTGGTACACGCTGTGGTCATTCTCGCTGGCCGTTTTGTGGGCGCTCCCGGCCGTGGCCCTGTTGATTCACGAGCCGATCGCGTCGGTCAGCTTCGGTCGCTTCCTTCTGTATTTCGTGCCCGTGATGCTCGTCTCGACGTTGATGTGGTGCGAGGTCCGCAAATGGTTCCAGCCCGCCGGGGTCAGGCTCTCGTGGCGCGGGATCGTGCTCCAGACGGCCCGCTGGCCCGTGGTCCTCTGGGCGCTCGTCAACGTCCTGCTGCGGATCAAGCGCCCCTACATGATCACGCCGAAAGGCAAGGGCGGCGGCGCGGGGCCACGCCCGCTCAGCATCTACGCCCCGTACATCTTCCTCGCCGCTTTCCCACTCGCAGCGACCTGGCTGTTCCACGCCACCTCCGGCGCCGGCACCGTCAGCGGCTACTACGGGCTGGCGCTCGCGAACGCTGTGATGGGCGCCGCCGTGATCGCGACGACGCTGACGATGGACATCAAGCAGATCGCGTTCGACGGCGGTGCCGTTCTGGCGGGCGTGCGCGCGAGGACCGGAATCGTGCTCGCGCTCCTCTGCCTGGTGGCGCTGCTCTCGGTGTCAGTGGCGCATTTCTGGCAGCAGATCGTCTCGGTGGTGAGCTAGGCGATGCGGCGCTATATGACAACGCGCGTCACCCCGGCTCTGCTGCTGCTAGCCACCTTCGTGCTCGTCGCGGTGCAGCAGGGGGCTTTCAAGCCATCCTCGAGCACGCCCGTCCGTGACGCGGGGATGGCCGGCACGCGTGGCACGCTCGCGCTCGGGGTGACGACCGGTCCGTTGGCGCGCAACTGGTGGCGCGCGTGGACAGCCTCGGACCTGAGCAGCGTGGACACGTTCGAGGGCGACGCGGGCAAGGCCGCCCGGATCGTCATGTGGTACGCCGACTGGCAGCACAACCAGTCCCCTTCGATCTCGCAGCTGAACCTCATCCGCCAGCGCGGGAGCATCCCCGAGATCACCTGGGAGCCGTGGGACGCGAGCAAGAATCTCTACCAATCACAGCCGCGCTACCGGCTGGCGAACATCATCGACGGCAAGTTCGACGGCTACATTCGCACCTGGGCTCGAGCGCTCGCCCGCTGGCACAACACCGTGCTTCTGCGCTTCGCCCAGGAAGGCGACGGGAACTGGTTCCCCTGGGCCGCCTACGGCAACGGCAACCAGCCCGACCAATACGTCCAGGCGTGGCGCCACGTCCACCGCATCTTCACGGCTGCCGGTGCCACCAACGTCAAATGGGTATGGAGCCCCGCGTTCGCCCGATCACCACAAACGTTCCCCGGCACCGGCTACGTCAACATCATGGCCACCACCTGCCAGAACGCCGACAAGCAGATCTTCGCCCGCGGCTGGCAAAGCTTCCAAGCCGACTGCGGCGGCGCGATCGCCCGGCTGCACGCGCTCGCCCCCAAGCTACCGATCCAGCTCGCCGAAGCCGCCAGCGCCGAGCAGGGCGGCAGCAAGGCCCAATGGGTCCACCAGATGTTCGCCTACCTCGCCCACCACCCCGACGTCACCAGCCTCGTCTGGTTCAACGTGCAAAAAGGCGTCGACTGGCGGATCCAAAGCTCGCGGTCGGCAGAGCGAGCCTTCGCCGCCGGACTACGCTCGCTGCGGATCCGCTGACGTCGTCGGGCGCTGAGAAACAGGACCGGGCCGCATCGGAGCGGCCCGGTCCCGGGTGCGACGCGTTTGGCGCTTGGGCGCTACGGGGTGGCGAGGAACCCGTCGGTGTTGCCGGACGAGTCGGTATAGAACCCGACGAGGCGACCGTGGTCGTTGATGCCGTTGACCGTCGTCGCGCCGATGCCGTTCGGGTCGTCGACGTTCTGGAATCCGAAGCCCGGAGCCCAAATGAATCCGTGTGAGACGGCGTTGTCGCCAGTCCCGACCTGATAGGTGCCGACGACGACATCGCCGTCGTTGATGCCGAACGCCTGGGTCATGCTCGAGCCCGGCACGTTCAGCGTGGTCACACGACCATCGTTGAGCTTCAGGAAGCCCTCCACGGTCCCCGCGGAGTTCGTCTCGAAGCCCGCTATGTCATTGCGGTTGTTGATCGCCGCCGCGGTCACGCTTGTGGCACCGGGGACGGTGAGCCGGTGATAACGGTGGCTCCTGATCGAGTAGCTGTAGCCGTGGCCGTTGCCCTTCGAGTCGTTGTAGAAGCCCACGGCGATGCCTTGGTCATTGACACCAAGCAGCTGGTCAACTGGCGGGCTAGCTTTGTCACCGGTCGGATAGTCGGCGTTATGGTAATGGCCTGCGGACGTCCGATAGAAACCGAAGTTGGCTCCCTTGGCGTTCGCCCAGAATCCGACTGTGGTCCCGGTGTCGTTGAGGCCGGTGGCCTGCGTCTGCGCGGACCCCGGGAAGTTCTCATTTCGATAGCCGCCCTGCCCGTCGTCTCGGAGCAAGTAGCCCTTGTTGGGATGGCCGGCCGCCCCGGAACCGAAGTAGCCAGAGATCAGCCCGAACTGGTTGATGCCGAGCAACTGGTTAAAGGTCGGGTCAGCATGATTGTCAAGCGTTTGGAAGGTGTAATTAGTGCTCGCGTCGGGCACCGTCATGGCACTCGCGGCCGCAGTCAGCGCACCGGTGCAAGCAATCGAGGCCGCAGCCACGGCCACCAGGCGCCCGGCCCAGCCAGCTCGCTTAACGGTTGCCTGAGAAAACCGACTCATTTCTTTACCTCCGGTCGTGAAAAGGCCGACGTGCGGCCCAACCGGGTGACGATGGTCACCCGGCCTGGTTGATACGGATCCCCTGCTGCCCCGAGAAGACGCAGCCCCTTCCCGGCCTATTCCATCCGAACTAAAAAATTGCCGGCGGGTGAGACCGGCGGTCAGGCGGCTTCGAGCATGGCCGCGATCTGGCTGCGGGCTCGGTGCAGGCGACTCATGATCGTCCCATCCTTGACGCCCAGCGCGCGGGCGGCGTCCCGGTAGGAGAGCCCGACCACGTCGACGGCGACGATCGCCTCACGGAGCGGTTCTGTCAGAGAGCGCAACGCCTCGTAGACGGCGCCTCCCTCGACGACCTGCGCGACCACCGGGTCGCCGCCGCTGAGCGCCGGATCGAGCGCCTCCTCGTCAAGGGGGACGGCAACCACCCGCCGGGTGCGCCCCGAGCTGATCCACGTGTTACGGAGCACTCGCATCAGGTACGCGAGATCCTGGTCACGCCGGACGAATCGCGGTCGGCGGAGCACCCGTTCAAACGTGTCCTGCACGAGGTCTTCAGCGTCCTGGCGCGACCCGCAAAGGCCATACGCCGCTCGGTACAGACGACCGACGTGGTCGCCAAGAAGCTCGGGGTCCAGCCGCGTCGAGCGTTGGCCGGCGGCCTCGTTCGGCGGCGAGGCGTCGGCGCTCATCGAACCCCGCGCAGGATCAGCGAACCCGATTGCTCTCCCACGCTGAGAGTATCCCAGCGACGTGCCTCGCGCGTCTGTCGCGAATGGAATAAAGCGGGCGTGGGTCGCGTCATTTTGGAGTGATGGCTCTGTCGCGGGCGTACCATCGTCCCGCGATCTCGGTGACCGCGCTTCAAGATGACCCCACCTTTCAACCCGAAATCTGACGAGGCCAAAGAGCAGGCGATCACCCGCCTGGTCGATGGGACGGTGAGCCCCGCGGAGCGCCAAGCGCTTGAGCAGTGGGCGCGCGAGCGGCCAGACGTTCAACGCCGAATCGCTGAGCAGCGTCGGGTCGTCGGCCAGTTCCGCCACGGAGAGCCGGAGGTTCCCGGCGCTTTGGTCGAGCACGTCCGCCAGCGCATTGAGCAGACCTACGGCACTGGTTCTGCCCGTCGACACGCCCGCGTGGGGGGTTCGATCGGTGGCTGGAGGCCCGCGATCTCGGTCGCCGCAGTCGCCGCGGTCGCGGTCGCGATCGTGATCGTGCTCACGGGCGGCGGCGCAAGCGGACCAAGCATTACTCGCGCGGCTCGCCTCGCGTATGTGCCGGCCACCTCACCCGCTCCAGCCGCGCAGTCCGCGACGCTGCTAGATGTCTCTTACGACGGCGTGACCTACCCGAACTACAAGCGTGAGTTCGATGCAGGCCCAAGTGGACAGCTTCGAAACAGCATCGGTGGCCGCCCCGCGTTCACGGTGTTCTACCGGCTAAGCAACGGCGCACGCCTCTCATACACAGTGTTCTCGGGCAAGCCAGTCCCACCCCCCGGTAACGCGCGAGTGGTGGACTACCGGGGCGTAAGGCTTCGGGTCTTCAACACGGGCAAGCTCGCAGTCGTCACTCTCGTCCGCCATGGCCGCACGTGCGTGCTAGCCGCCCCGACCACACAGGACATCGTGCTCGGACTCGCGAAAGCCCCGCTTCGATCGCAGGTAGCCTAGCCGGGGTTGGCGCGCCGGATGCGGGAGGAGTGGAATCAGGCGCCGATGGAATAGATCCGCGGAATCTCCCGTCTTTCCTTTTTGCACCGAATAACACGAGCGGGAGGAAGAAATGCCGGGCACAACGTCCGCATCGCCTCAGCCGGTGCCGTTCAGCGGCGCGCACTCACAGATCGCAAGTCCCCTACCAGGTGAGCGCCTGGCTCTCAGTGACGGCATAGACCCGCCGGCCGCGCCCCTGCACGGCAGCAGCGGCATCGGCCAAGCGATGGATCGGCCTCGTGGATCAGTGGGCTTTGGTTCCGCCAGCACGGCGGAGATCGAGCGGAGGGTTGGACGCTACGAAGTTGGTGAGGTGATCGGCCGGGGTGGCGCGGCCGTGGTCTACCTTGCCCACCAGCGTGACCTTCACCGCCCAGTGGCGTTGAAGGAACTTGCGCCGTTCTACGCGGTCGAACGGGGGTTTGCCGAGCGGTTCGTCGAGGAGTCGCGGATGATCGCGACTTTGAATCACCCGAACGTCGTCACTGTGCACGAGTATTTCGAGGACGCGGGGGTTCCCTACATCGTGATGGAGTACTTGGCCAGGGGGTCGCTGCGTCCGTTCGTCGGTAGGCTGGGGATTGCGGAGATAGTAGGGGTCCTGGACAGCGTGTTGGCGGGGCTGGCGCACGGGGAGAGTCGAGGGATCGTCCACCGGGATCTGAAGCCGGAGAACCTGCTCGTCGCCGACGACGGACGGGTGAAAATCGCCGACTTCGGGGTCGCGCGGGCGATCAACAACGCCACGCCGCGGGGGGTCGTGACAGCGTCCGGCACGACGATCGGCACGCCCGCTTACATGGCGCCTGAGGTGGCGCTGGGGGGCACGCTGTCACCTGTGATGGATCTCTACTCGCTGGGTATCGTGGTCTGGGAGTTGCTAACGGGTCGGGTCCCATTCGAGGACAGTGGGAGCCCGGCCGCGGTTCTCTACCGGCAGGCGTACGAGGCCGTGCCGCCGGTGGAGGCGGTTGTGCCGGGGATCGACGAACGACTAGCCGAGTGGCTGCGGCGAATGCTCAGGAAGCGCCCGGAGGACCGCTTCGAGAGCGCTCAGGACGCGTGGGATCGGCTGGAGGACATCGTGATCGAGCTGCTCGGCCCGCGATGGCGGCGCCTCGCGCCGCTCGCGCCGGTGGCGACCGACGCGGGGCGGGTCCACTCGGCACCCGCCGCTCACGTGGTCGCACCATCTATGCCGTCAGCCACTGCCGCTTCGGCGGGCGGTGGCCTGCGCGGGGGCCGAAGGCGAGGCCCGGGCCGTTGGCGCTTGCGCCGGTCAGGGGAACGCCCATCGGTTCCTGCGGAGCTCGCTGTCGAAACCGTCGCCCCGCGGGCGTCCTCCATGCCTCCGACCACAATCCAGCGACCGGGTCGGCGCCACCAGTCGTCCGAGACCGCGTCCGGTCCAGAGGCGAATCACAACACTCGCAAAGGGTGGATTCCGCTCGTTGCCGGGCTCCTCTTGGCCACTGTCCTCGCCGCGCTGCTGGTCAGAGAGCTGCCTCGAAGCACCACGCCCCCGGCCACAGTCGCCGTGACCAAGCAGGACGTCAGCCGTCTCAATGCAACCGTCCAGCTGTTCATCGTTGGCAAGCGTCTGTCCCACGTTGAGCACAAGTACCGGGCGGCCGCCGCGAACCGCCGGCTCGTCCTCGACCGGTTGATGGCTTTCCACGCGCCTCGGCCGCTGCGAGCTGCAGCAGAGACACTCACCCAAATGACCGCCGACTCGCTGTCGTTCAACGTTTACATGGCCCGCGGAGAGATCGCCGTCGGGCGTGGCCCAGACGCCGCCCACAACGCATTGCGCCCTCGGTTCGTGGACGAGTTCAACCCATACGCGCGGCGCTACCTCACCCTGACGTACGAGGCCACGGATCTCTAAGGACGCCAGGCCGAAGACGCGGAAGAAATCGGCTCCCGATCCCGCTTCCTACAATCGAGACCCACGCTGTGGCCTAGCCTTAGGCTCTGGTGATGTCGACTGAGGGCAGTCGAGCAAATGTGATCCAGCCTCTGGTAGTCGGCCGCAACGTCGAACTGGATCCCGCGGTGGGGGTGGTGGCCGTCGATCGGCTGTTCGGCTTCGTGGGCCTGATCGTCGCCGTCCCAATCCTCTCTACTTGCAAGATCCTCGTCGAGGAGCTCTGGATCAAGCCCGTGGAGCACAGCGATCGCGCCTTCACCGGCGAGGTAACGAGCGCGCCCGTGCACGTGGTCTCCGTCGCGGGCGGATCATCGACGGGCACCGTGGAGCAAGGGAACACGGGGCGTCGAACCAGTAGACACGGCCGAGGCGATATCCGAGCCGTGATGGGGTCAGACGCCGGATTCCAAGCCGCCTCGAGAATGGCGCAGTCTTGGAGCTCCGCCGGTCCAGACCGTCGGCGCTAGCGCGACGTGTTACGCCCCGTCCGGACCGTTAGCCGACCTTGGTGAGCGGCTTTGTCGTCAGCACGGCGACCCGCCCCTCGCACCCCTTGCCGGAGTCCTTGATCTTCGTGAAGGTGAGCTTCTTGCCACTCGGCTTGAACGAGTACTTGCCCGTGCCCGAACACTTGCCCCGCCCGCCGGTGTCCTTGAAGCTCACGTCGGCGCCCTTGATCGTGAACACGCCGTGCACGATCGGTTTGCCGTTGTCTTTGACGTGGTACTTCCCGTGCGCGAACACGATCCTCCACGTACCGCCCAAGTGACTGCCGGTGAGCTTGGTCTCGTAGGGGCCGCGCAGCCCCCCAGCGGCAAGCGCCACTGGGACGATCGCGAACGCCGCCAGCGCGGCAACGAGCATTACAAGCCGTTTCATCCCTAAACCCCCTAATTACAGTTGCCCTAACTGGTCGGCATGCTCACAGACGACCTTGTCGCCACCTAAATCCGTTCAAAGAAGTGAACGGCCCGTCGCCGCGCCGAGCAGCGACGCAGGTCACGGCTCACGGGCCGCCCCGCCGGCGCGGTCATGAACTGATTGGATTACGCCATGGGGATCGAGGAGTCGCTGCCGACATCGTTTGTGGACGTCGAGGCGGCGGCGCGGCGGCTCGCGGGTGTCGCGCATCGCACCCCGTGCGTCACTTCTCGGATGCTCGATCAGCTTCTCGGTGTCCACGTGGCACTCAAGGCGGAGGGCTTTCAGAGGATGGGGGCATTCAAGTTTCGTGGCGCGTACAACGCGATCTCTCAGCTGTCCAGCGAGCGGCGGGAGCTTGGGGTGGTCACATCGTCGTCGGGCAATCACGCGCAGGCTGTTGCGCTGGCCGCTTCGCTGCTCGGGGCGAGCGCGACGATTCTGATGCCCAGCGACGCGCCCGCCTCCAAGCGTGCCGCCACCGAGGGCTACGGCGCGACGGTGATCGAGTACGACCGCTACCGGGACGATCGCGACCGGCTGCTGGCCGAACTCGCCGGCGAGCTCCGAGCGTCGGTCGTGCATCCCTACGACGATCCGCGCGTGATCGCCGGCGCGGCCACGTGCGCGCTGGAACTGATTCAGGACGCTGGACCGCTCGCGACGGTCGTTGTGCCGGTCGGCGGTGGCGGCCTCCTGTCCGGCTCAGCAATCTCTCTGCGTGCCCTCTCGCCAGCGACGCGGATCATCGGCGTGGAGCCCGAGGCGTCGCCCGATATGCAGCGCTCGTTCCAAGCCGGCACGAGGGTGACGGTGCCGATCCGTCCCTCAATTGCCGATGGCCAGCTGCTTGACACCCCCGGCGAGATCACCTTCGGGGTAATCGCCTCGCTCGTCGACGAGATCGTGACCGTGACCGACGCCGAAATCATCGCTGCGATGCGGCTGCTCTTCGAGCGCGCGAAGCTCGTCGCCGAACCGAGTGGCGCGAGCGCCTTCGCCGCCGTGCTCGCCGGTCGCGTCCACGGCGACCCGACCGGGGTCATCCTCTCCGGCGCGAACGTGTCGGCCGAGCGCTTCCGCGACCTCATCGACACCTAGCCCCACGCTCCGACAGGCGCCCCGGCGCCGATCGCGAACGCTCGGTTTGCGTAACGTGAGGGCCCGTGCAGCGCTTCGACTTCCGCTTTGCTACCGCCTACCGCCTGGCGGCGCGACCGTTTGGCATCACACCCGAGCGCGCCTGGGTACAGATTGATGACGAGCACCTACTCGCCAACTACGGCCCGTGGCGGCTGCGTACAACGCTGGCGAACGTCAGCCGGGTGGCGATCACCGGCCCCTACCGGTTCTACCGGACCGCCGGACCGGCGCGGCTGGGGATCACCGACGGCGGGCTGACGTTCGCGAGCAACGGGGAGCGGGGCGTTCTGCTTTCGTTCCGCGAGCGCGTTCCGGCGATCGATCCGCTCCGGCTGATCCGCCACCCTGAGCTGACAGTGACGGTCGCGGACGTGCAAGGTCTAGTCAGAGCGCTCGCCGTCGACCGGTAGACCCGGGCGGGATAATCGATGCGAGGGCGCTGATGCTGCCCGGTGGCGGACGAGATTCGAACGAAGGAGGAAGGGCATGACGGACGGGCCGATTGCGACCGAAGGCGCGTCCGCGCGCACTGCCGTGACGAGCAGGGTGTTTCGGACCGAGCTGAGCCCCGTCGACTTTCTCCGGAGGGCTGCATACGTGTATCCCGAGAAGATTGCGATTGTGGATGGAGAGCGCCGCTATTCGTACGATCAGCTGGCGGAGCGCTCATGGCGGTTGGCCAATGCGCTGAGGTCGGCGGGGATGCGCAAAGGAGACCGCGTCGCCACGCTGCTGTTCAACTCCTCGCCGATGCTAGAGGCGCATTTCGGAGTCCCAGCGGCGGGCGGGATCTTGGTGGCGATCAACAATCGGCTGGCAAGCCCAGAGGTTGGGCACATCCTCGAGCATAGCGGTGCCCGCTTTCTGTTGCTCGACGCCGAGCTCGAGCCGCTCGTCGCTCAGATGGCACTACCCGACGTCACCGTGATCCGCTCGGACCGTGGTGATACGGAGAGTCACTACGAGCGCTTCCTGACCGCCGCGTCCCGCGAAATGCCGGATAGCTGGCTCGAGGATGAGGAGGAGACGATCTCGATCAACTACACCTCGGGCACGACGGGGCAGCCGAAAGGGGTGCAGTACACATACCGTGGCGCCTATCTAAATGCGCTGAGCGAGGTGATTGTCGCCGGGATGAGCCCCGAGTCGGTGTACCTGTGGACGCTCCCGATGTTTCATTGCAACGGCTGGTGCTTCCCCTGGGCGGTAACCGCGGTCGCGGCAACGCACGTGGCGCTGCGCGCCGTCGATCCCGACCTCGTCTGGCAGCTGATCGACAAGGAGGGGGTGACGCATTACAACGGCGCGCCGACGGTTCAGCTGATGATCATCAACCACCCCAAGGCGCACCGCTTGGAGCAGCAGGTGACCGCGATGGTTGCGGCATCGCCACCGTCGCCGACGCTGCTGGCTCGAATGGCCGAGCTCAACTTCCGAATCGTGCACGTCTACGGCCTGACCGAGACGTACGGCCCGATCACTGTGTGTCCAGAACAGGACGGATGGCAGGAGCTGCCGGTGGAGCATCGGGCCAAGCTGCTCGCCCGCCAGGGCCAGGCCTACCCCTCGGCCGACCTTGTCAGGGTCGTCGACCCGGACATGCGGGACGTCCCGCGGGACGCCGAGACGATGGGCGAGGTCGTCATGCGCGGCAACAACGTGATGAGCGGCTACTTCGCAGACGATGCCGCCACCGAGAAGGCATTTCGCGGCGGCTGGTTTCACTCCGGTGACCTAGCGGTCTGGCACCCCGACGGGAACATCGAGCTGCGCGACCGAAGCAAGGACATCATCATCTCCGGCGGCGAGAACATCTCGAGTATCGAGGTCGAGCAGACGATATGCGCTCACCCGGCCGTCCTCGAGTGCGCGGTGGTTGGGATCCCCCACGAGCGCTGGGGGGAGCGACCGAAGGCGTTCGTCACACTCAACAGCGGTGCCGTTGCCAGCGCCGACGAGGTCATCGCGTTCTGCCGCCAGCGCCTCGCTCACTACAAGTGTCCCGACGCCATCGAGTTCGGACCGCTGCCGAAAACCTCGACCGGCAAAGTCCAGAAATTCGCCCTGCGCGAGCGGGAATGGGCCGGACGCGAGACTCGGGTCGGTACAACCTAGCCGCGCCTACGCGGGGCAGCCGATCTCGTCGTCGATGAGCGCCACGTCGGGACTGGCGCCCGGCGCGGGGAAGCTCGCCCTGAACGTGAACGCGTAGGGGGTCGGGCCGCGGCGCTTCAGGTGTTCGATGCGCTCCTTCGCCTCCTCGATCGTCGGCTCGTGGCCGGCTGGCACCCACCACAGCACGAGATACGTCTCGAGCTTCTCGAACCACCGCTTGCGATTGCGCATCACCGACGTGTGGCCGCTCGTGTATACGAATGCGCGCAGCGCCTCCATCGACTCCCACACCGACATGTTGACCATCATCCGCTCATCCTCGTAGGGGCGGATCGCGGTCGCGTCGCCGTCCTCGGTCTGCAGTCTCCACACGAAGCCGGGGGCTTCGTCGGCGAGCGCGTTGATCGGCTCGAGCGCCGCCTTGAAGCCCGCCATCACCGGACCGTCCATCGGCCCCTTCGCGAGGCCGATGTTGAGTTGTGCGAGGTGGTGCTGGATAGCCTGGATCCTACGCGTTCAGGATTGCGGCGGCCACTCGCGCCGGAGCCTCGAGCGCCGGCCAGTGACCGACGTCCTCGAGCGCCGTGAATGGCGCCTCCGGCAGGCGCTCGCGGATGCGCCGCGCCATGTGTAGGCCCGACACCGGGTCGAGCATCCCCCAGACGAAGGCCAGCGGGACGTCGGTTCGCTCGAGCGCGTCGACCCACCGGGCTTCGTTGCCCTTGCGGTCGGTGATGTACCGGATCAGAAGGTAGAGGTTCTTGTAGCCGTCGTCGCGACGTAACGAGTGCCAGAGGTGAACCGCGTCTGCGGTCGACTCGTAGCCGGGAGCGAACGTGGGCGCCAGGCCGGCGACGACCAGCTTCTCGCTGAGGTTGGCGCTGATCTGCGGACCCTGCTTGGGATCGAGCAAGGCGGTCTGAATCGGCTGCGGGCGATGAACGTCCGGGTACAGGCCGCCGTTGAGGAAATGGACGCGCTCGATCTCCGTGCTTTCCGTCCCTTCGGCCCGGCGCGCGAGCAGTTCCTGGATCACCGACACGGCGTAGTCGTGGGCGACGACTGTCGTGGCAGTGACGCCCTCCGTTTCCCACACGGCCTCGACGAGGTCGGCCTGCTCGACAAGCGAGTACGCGTAGTCGGGTGGCTTGTCAGACGCGCCGAAGCCGAGGAAGTCCGGCGCGAGCACTTCGAACCGTTCGGCGAGTACGGGCGCGACATTCGCCCAGTCGTGCGAGCTGCTCGGGAAGCCATGCAGAAGCGTCATGTGCGGCGCGGCATTGCGCCAGCGCCGGACGAAGATGTGGCGCTCTGAGCCGTTCAGGGCCAGTTCGAGCTGCGCGCCACCGCGCCACCACTGCTCGATGCTGGACACGCGTGGGATTATCGGCGACGGAACGGATCGGCCGCTGCACGGCCTCCCACACCGAGTTGCGGATAATGCTGGACGTGAGGCCACGCTTCGCGACCGCTCCGCTAGCCGCAGCCGGCCTAATCGCCGGCTACGCGGTGGCGGTCGCCTCCGGCTCGCGTCCGCTCGGCGGGCTCGTGCTGGCTGCGTGCGGGCTGGTCTGTATAGCGACGTGGTTGCGCAGAGACGGTCGCAGGACGGCAACGCTACTGACGGTCGCGGGCTTGGCCGCCTTCGCGCTCTCACACGTGATCGGTCTCATCATTGGCGCGTGGCCAGCGGTGCTGCTCGCCGCGGCGGCTACGGGCATAGTCTCCTGGCGCTTGTCAGATTCCCGCCACGTGAGTGTGAAGCGGTCAGCGGCCGGGATTCGCGCCGGCTCCTGATCTGACCAGACACCCTGCCTTCGTTCCCGCTGATCGATCGAAGCAGGAAGCTGGAGTCACGAGAATGTCGGTATTCGTGATCGTGTGACTCCGAGATTTCGGTTCTCTTGTCACATCCGCGCGCGGCGGCGCGAGAAAGGGGGTGGATGGTGTCAACGACGAGCACGGACGACGAGCTGCTGATGCGGTTTGCCGCCGGGGATCCGGACGCGTTCGTGGACTTCTACCGCCGCCACCTGAGTGCGATGCTGGGTTTCTTTCTGCGCCGGACCGGCGATCCGGAGCTGACCGCCGACTTGACAGCCGAGGCGTTTGCGGCGGCACTGTTGGCCGCCGAGCGCTACCGGCCCGATGAGCGTCCCGCGCTGGCGTGGTTGTACGGCATCGCCGCCCACAAGCTCGCGGACAGCCGCCGGCGTGGTCGGGTGGAGGATGAAGCCCGCCAGCGTCTGGCGCTCGAGCCGTTGAGTATCGACGACGCGGACCTGGCGCGCGTGCATGAGATGGCCGACCTCGGTGCGGCCGAGACCGCCGTGATGGCGCTCCCCACATCGCAACGCGATGCGGTCCTCGCCCGGGTGGTGCACGAGCGTTCCTACGCCGAGATCGCGGATCAGATGCAGTGCTCGGAGATGCTGGTGCGCCAACGGGTCAGCCGCGGCCTGCGCGCGCTGCGCGCCCGAATTAAGGAGCCTCGATGAGTTCGTTCTTCGACAGCCTGGAAGCCCAGCTCGGGTCAGCCGCCCGCGCTCGGACCGCCTCGGCCGATCCGAGCGACGTCCCGGCCAGCCGCCGGCGTCGGCGGGGCCTGGGGTGGCTGAGCGCGGGAGTCGCCGTCGCGCCGATACTCGCCGGAGTACTAGTGACCCTCGTCGTGGTCGGAGCCGCGCTGGTGCTCGCGGGCCATCGAGGACATGGCCCCACCGCGCCGCAGGGATCCCCACCGCCAGGGCAGAACATCACAGCGATCATCGCCCACACGCCGCAACGACAGCTTCGCCGCGAGCTCTCGTACATCACCACGGCAACGGCCGGCGTAGAAAAGTCGAGGGCATGCCGCCTGCAGCAACCGGCCGGAGTGACGTACATCCACGGCTCCCCCGGGCCGGACCTGCTCTCGATCCTCGGCGTCCTGCGTCGACCGGCTACCCCAGCCGACCGGCTCAACCCCGAGGCAGTGGCAGGAACCCCGGACATTTATCGCGCCTATGTGCGTCGCGCATTCTCCGTGGGCGGGATCTCGTACTACATCGTCCCCGCACGCTATGACCGCGCCGCCTCGATCCCCTCAGACCACTGCTTTGCGCTGCAGGCCGCAGCGCTCAAGCGCGCACTCCCGACTATCCCCGCCTCGCTGCGACAGCCCACTCGCGAACTGCAAGCGGCGATGGTCGCCGACTACGAGAGCATGGCGGCGCACGCGCCACGAGACACGATCTGTTTCGTCTACGTCAGCCGCCACGACACGGGCACCGAGTGTGGGATCCCACCCCGGGCCATCAGCGAGGGCCAGGCCGGGCAGCAGGACCAAGGCGGCTACAGCGGCGTCGTGCCCGACGGCGTGGCTACGGTCACGCTCACCTTCCCGGCGACGAGAGTGCGGCCCGCACAAACGATGACGGTCTCGGTCAACAACAACGTCTATACGGCGCGCGTCAGCACCTCGTCCTTCTCGCTCCCGCCACCGACCGTCGTCTGGCGCTCCGCCCAGCGTCGTGTCCTCAAGCGCTGGTCCCCGCCCACCGCCGCGGCGCGGGCCAGCGCATGCGAGCAGGAGCCGCTCGCTTGCCTCGCCATAGAGGGCTCGTCGTCGGAAACCAACTCGGGTAGCAGCTCCGGTAGCGCTCACTAATTGAGCGGTGCTGTCCGCACTATGGAACGTTCAGGAAGAAGTCCTGCCGTGTCGTGCCGGCGGGCGCGACCACTACCTGCTGGGTGACTTTGGGGTGCACGCCGTTGATGCTCGCGTCGTTGAATGTTCCCGAGATCGTGTAGGTGCCGGGACGTAGTGGAATCTTGACGAGGTGGCCTCGGGTCGAGGTTTGTGTCGCGGCGACGCCGCCGGCCGCGTCCGTCACCACGACCTTTCCTGGTCCAGGCACGGGCGCGGGACGCGAGCAGTGCCGGGTCGAGAACGGGGTGAGCGGACCGCCGACAAGGAAGAAGCCCGAGACGAGTTCCGTCGGGCCCGCGGTCACGTGCGGCTCCTTGATCGCCGGAGGGTAAAGCGCCATGCCAAAACAGAGCGGGCTGAGCCACACGGTCACGCTCGCTGCGCGCCGCCCGGCCGCAGGCGATTGTCGCGCGACGGTCTGGACGAGCGCCAGCTTGACTGCCGCGCCGGTGCTGTGGAGCTGGCAGCCAGCGCGCGTGGCGCGGACCCGGGCTCTCTCGAGCGTGAGTCCTGTGAGGCGCGGCACCCGGCATCGTTGACGCGCGGACGCACTGTTCATTTGGCTGACGGCCGCAACACTGAGCGCGGCGATCGCTGCCGCGAGCCACACAACTGCGTGATCTCCCGCCGCTCGACCCCTTCCGGGTAGGCGCGTCACCCGCCGGAGGCTACAACCGCGACCGGAAGCTTGTGCCCCTCTCGAGGCCAGGCCAGGCGCTCGCGCTAGTTCGGTTCGAGCGCTACGGTGCTAGTGGCAGTACCAATCAACGCACGTAGTGGAGAGGATTCGCATGTCTTTCCCCCCTATCGGTCCAAATCCCATGGGACCTGACGTCGCCCGAGAGCAGGCGCGCGAGGTGTCGGACGAGGCGGCCCGCTACGCACTGCGTCATCCGGACGATGGCGACGACGAGGCTCGTGGCGACTCGGGCGGCGGCGTGTTAGCCCGGGTTCGACGGTTGTTCAAGCGCCGCGACTAACCGATCGGGCGCCACGGCCAAACCTTGCTGGTCCTGCTTGCGGACTACGGCTTCGGGAGCAGGATGGCGGTCACCGGTCTCGACAACCGGGCGGAAGCCGAGCCGCTCGTAGAGCCGGCGCGGGTGGTTATCACGCTCCGCGCAGATCCAAACCCGCGGCGCAGCATCGGCGCCGACGCGAACGGCCCGCGCGGTCAGAGCACCGCCAAGCCCCTCGCCCCGACGGTCGGGATGCACGAACACCTGCGCTACCTCGCTGCCGCCGTCGTGCGTCTCCACCTGGGCAAAGCCGATCGGGCGGCCGTCCTCGACAGCCGCCATTACTCGCGACGTCGGCGAGCTGGGCAACCTCACGCGCCTGGGCGCGGAACGTCTCGGTCTCAACGTGCTCACCGAAGTCCTCCCGATGCCATACATCGCCGAGCTCGTTCACCGCGTCGTAATCGACCTCGACGAGGCGGTGCGCGCA
The DNA here is from genome assembly GCA_963810015.1 of uncultured Solirubrobacterales bacterium. Taxonomy (GTDB): domain Bacteria; phylum Actinomycetota; class Thermoleophilia; order Solirubrobacterales; family Solirubrobacteraceae; genus Palsa-465. The sequence continues at coordinate 117,783 of CAWEMC010000001.1, read as the reverse complement.
GCCGGCGAGCTCACGGTCCGCCGCCGCGATCATTTCGCCCGCCTCCATCGCCCGGTCCAGCCGCACGCAGTTGTATTCCCAGAAATCGGGATCGCGCGGGCTCAAGAGCACCACTCCGTGCGAGAACGGCCGCGCCTCCTGGCAAACCCGCTCCTTCCAGGGCACATGCCAGCGACGGAAAGCCTCCTCGGCTGTCAGGTCGGCCATAGCCAGGAGACTAGGCGATCGCCGAGCCATCCCGGCGACGCAAATCGCCTTGGAGATGTGATGAACTCGGCCCCATGGGTAAGCCCCCGATCGAGTTCGTTGACGTCGACACCGTTCCTTGGAGTCGAGTTGCGCAGCAGCCTGGAGTCTCAGAGCGGGTGCTCGCATACGACCCGTCCAGTGGGCTGCTGACGCGAATGGTGAGGTGGGCACCTGGGCTGGATACCTCGTCCGCCGGCGCAGTGGCGCACAACTACTTCGAGGAAGTGCTCATTCTGTCTGGATCGATCTACGACGTGCGCCTAGGCCAGACCTTCGCCGCCGGCTGCTATGCCTGCCGGCCGCCTGGCATGGTTCACGGCCCGTGGACGACAGCCGAAGGCTGCGTGATGCTCGAAGCGCGTTATGCCGTCGACCCGAGCTTCGCGGAACCTAACTCAGCAGCGTGACCAAAGCCGCTACTCGTCACCGAGCGACTCAGCGATCTTGAGGAGCTGCGGAGATGAGACGTAGCTCGCGCTCCCCGATCTGAACGACGTCACCTGGACCAAGCTGTCGGCCTCGCCGTTCCTCCTTCTCTCCGTTTACCCACACCTGCTCGGTGGACAAGAGTGCCTTGACCTCGGCGCCAGTGTCGATCAGCCCTGCGAGCTTCAGTAGCTGGCCGAGCCTGATCATCGAACCGCGAATCGGAATGTCGCGCACCATTGGTCAAAGCTATCGGTCGGCTCGGGTCCTTCCGGCAGGGACGTCTAGGCCCGCGGGGTCGGGTCGAGGTCGATGCGGATTGTCAGCATCCGACGTGAGCCAAGCGACGAGAGTGCTCGCAGCAAGATCCCGTCGAGCTGGTAGCCGGGCCTTCCCTTGCCGATCTGGCGATGGCGCTCACGCGCGTCGTCCTCACGCAGGATGTACGCGGTACCGGAACGCCAGCGCATCCGTAGACCGTCGCGCAGCCGGGCTGGACGAGCCTTGACCCGCACGTGCGGGTTGACCTGAACGTTGCGGACGTACTGAGCGTCCTCGCCCAAGCCTGCAATTAGCCAGAACGTATCGCCCTGCAAGCCATTTGCCACCGGCACCTGCCTAGCGCGGCCCGTCCGTCTACCGGTCGTCTCAAGTAGCGCATAGGTCGGCGGTGCAAGCCCGCGACTCAGAAGAAACCGAGCCGGCCTGTTGAACACGCGGTTCTGGAGATGGAGCAGCCGGTCCTTCAGCACATCCGGGTGATACCAGCTATCGAACGTCTCCATATATTGGGCCTCGATCCGCGCGGCGCCGTTGGCGCTGGCTGCGCTATGAGCCGCACTCCCCACCGGCGTCTGCTGAGGCGGGGCGGATCAGCCGTCCGGGAACAGCCTGCTGTTGGCTGCGCGGTAGTCGCTCAGGCTGGTGTCGACCTTGGCGGTCGGGTGCGCGGCTTCGAGGTTAAACACGCCAGCGCTCGTCGCGGCGGGCAGGTACTCAAAGGTGTGGAACATGTACGTGGTGATGCCGGCGCTGCTGGTTGGTGTGCCCTCGCTGATCTCCACCGGCAGGTAGGTGGTAGGACTGACGTAATCGATCTCGGTAGAGCCGGGGAAGGTGATCTTGATGGTCTGCTGACCGTCGATCTTCGCTTTGCCGTCCAGCCGCGCCTGACCGCGGGCGAGCTTGGCCTTGAGCTGGTCGATGTACTGCGACATCCACGGGTGATGCAACGAGTTGTTCATCGCTGTTACTCCGTTGCGCTCCTGGGGCGTCATCGCCGCCCATTGCGCGGCCGTGATGTGGACCCTGGGTGCGGTCGGAGGTAGAGGCGGCGCGAAGAGGGTGTTCGTGGTCGGGTCATACAGCTCGTTGTAGGTCGCGGCGGTTCCGGCCGGGGTGCCCGGCTGCTGCTCGTCGACCGTGAGCTGCCGCCACGGAGAGTCGAGCTCGTCCCAGCTGTCCTCGGTCCAGGTCCAGCTGTGCCCGTCCGGGTAGCTGGAGGTGCCGGTGAAGTTGATGTGCAGGATCGAGTCGGATGGAGCGTCCAGGGCGCGCAGCGCCTTGGAGATCGTCCGGGCAGACGCGCTCTGGGTCGCGGGCCCCCCTCCGCTGCTGAGGGCGAAGAGCGCCACCCCGGCGGCCGCCAGTCCGACGGTGGCGAGGCGGACCGCGGTCCGTCGCCGGCGTGTCGCGCGCTGCGTGTCGCGACGCGCATGCTCGCCGATGGCGTGCGCCACCGTGTCGGGGGCGGCGCCGGCGACGCGCCGCTCGATCTCCGCGCGTGCGGCGTTCAAGTCGTCGTCGCTGACCAGGCCGGTGAGCTCGACGGGGTTGGCGCGTTCCAGCAGCGCGGTGGCGCGCATCGCATCGTTCTGGTTCATGGCAGTTCCTGATCGTCGGAGAGGTTGAGGGCTCGGCCGAACCGTTTGCGGGCGCGATGCAGTCGCACGGCAAACGTGGCCGGCGAGCACCCGAGGACGACGGCGGCCTGGCGTTGATCGAGTCCGTCCCAGGTGGTTAAGAGCAACACTTCACGGTCGCGCTCGGCGAGGCTGGCGAGGGCGGCCAGGACACGCTCGCCGGCTCTGTCCGCACCGCCGTTCGCCGACGGCCCGCAGCCCGGATCCGGCAGGCCGGCGGCGTCGGTCGGCCCCGTGAACGCCGCCGACTCGGCCGCGACACGGGCCGCCAGCCGCTCCCGGCGGCGGGAGGTGCGACGTTCATTGAGCAGGATATTGCGGGCGATCCCATGCAGCCACGGCAGCTCGTCGTCGGGCAACAACTCCAGCCGCCGCCACGCGACCAGAAACGTCTCGGCAGCCACGTCCTCGGCGGTCGCCCGGTCTCCGGTCCTCCGGAGCGCGCAGGCCAAAACGCGGCTGTAGTTGGCCTGGAAGCACGCCTCGAAGCGCAGGCCCCAACCACTCGATGCCGAGGACGCACCGTTACCACCGTCCATCATTCGCAACGGCAAGGGGCCGGCTCCTCGCCAGTTGAGGGGACGCTGATCGCTGTCATACCCTCATATGTCCGGGACCGTCGCGAACCTTACAGTCGGGGCAACGCGCGATCTGATCTGCCAGCTCGAGTCACGGCTCCTCCGACGCGGGACCGCGCCCAGCTGACCCTGGCCGCTGACGACCGTGAGAGCAGGGCTTACCCTAAGCGCTCAGACCAACCGAAAGCTGCGCCGAAGCGACATTGCGCCGACCGGTGAGCGGTGAGCTGCACAGGAGGGATGTTCATGAAGACGTCTGGAATTACCGCGGCGCTGCCGGCTCAGGATGTGGACCGAGCCAAACACTTTTACATTGAGAAGGTGGGACTCCAGGCTCTCGAGTCCCGCTTTCTCGAGGCGAGCGATGGCCAGGTGGGCCTAACTGTCGGAGACGGCACTAACCAACTCTTCGTCTATCCCGCTCAGGCCAGGCCGTCGGGGGAGTTCACGCAGGCCGTCATCCACGTGACCGACGTGCGCTCGGCCGTCGAAGGGATGAGGGGTCGCGGCGTGGAGTTCGAGGAGTACGACACCCCAGAGACACGGACCGAGGGCGGCATTGCTCAGATGCCGGGTGGAGGCGAAGGGGCGTGGTTCAAGGACTCGGAAGGCAACCTGGTCGGCCTCGTTCCCGCTTTGACCGCCGGACAAGATGGCTGAGATTGGGGGAACGGGGTCGTCGTTGTCGCACCCGCTCGGCGTGGGACGATGGCGTTCATGTCTTCGACCCTGAACCCCGGACCGGGGAACGCCAAGCGGGGGCTTGTGGCGGTGATCGCCGGGGTCGTCGTGGCGCTCGATGCCGCCACCAAGGCGATCGCCGTCCACGCTCTGGCCGGCCGTGGCGTGGTGAACCTGCTCGGCGGCCGCTTCCATCTCGAGCTCTATCGCAACTTCGCCGGCCCCGGCAACATCCTGCGAGGACACACGGTGCTCGTCTCGGTCCTGAGCCTGATCGCCGTGGCGCTGCTCACCGCCGTGGCTTGGTCGGTGCGCACGACGAGCTATGCGATCGCGGCCGGCCTGTTGCTCGGCGGGGGGATCGGCAATCTCCTGGACCGCCTTCTCCGTGCTCCCGGGCCACTGCGCGGCGGAGTCGTCGACTGGATCAAGCCAACGCTCTCGGGCGGCAGCCTCAATGTTGCCGATCTCGCGATCAACGCCGCGGTGATCGCGTTGTTCGTCGGACTAGCCCTCGACTGGCACCGCCGCCATCGCGAGCGACCCGACCGCGACGCCGCCCCGGCCTGAGCGCTCGCAGCGCTCATGCCCGGTCGTAGTGGATCATTGGGCCCTCGGAATGAACGGACTCGAGGAGCATCGTGGCTGAAACCCGGCAGAAGCGGAGCGCGTCGTTCGCCGACGCGACCACGATTTTGGCCGCTCGTGACCCCGTCCTCGCGAGCCTGGTCGCGGACGCGGGACCGATGCGCCTGCGCCGCTCGACGATGTCGCACTTCGCCGCGCTCGTTCAGGCGATCGTCTACCAGCAGCTCGCGGGCGCGGCCGCGAGCGCGATCCACGGCCGCCTGGTCGCTGCGCTCGGCGGCGACGTCAGCCCCGAGCCGATGCTTGGTCTTTCCGACGAGACGCTTCGGACGGTCGGTCTGTCCGGGGCGAAGGTTCGCTCCCTCCGTGACCTCGCCATCAAGGTGCTCGACAGCACGGTCGAGCTCTCCCCGCGCCGCCTCTCGCGCCAGTCGGACCAGGAGGTCATCGCCCGCCTCTCGACGGTCCGGGGCATCGGACCGTGGTCGGCGCAGATGTTTCTGATCTTCCAGCTGCGCCGCATGGACGTCTGGCCAGTGGGCGACTTGGGGGTTCGCCGCGGATTCGGCCTCGCCTGGAACATCCCGACCCCGACCGCCCGCGAGCTGGAGCCGCTCGGCGATCCGCACAGGCCCTACCGGACGGTGTTGACGTGGTACTGCTGGCGCGCCGCCGAGCTGTACGCGGGGGCAGCGGACAGCGCCCTCACGCGATAGCGAGCATGAACGACAATCGCAACGACCACCCGAGCTGGCTCGAGGCGGTCTTCTTTGATCTGGACGGCGTCCTCCTCGACTCCGAAGGAGCGTGGGATGCGGCTCGCCGAGCGGTCGTAGCCGAGACCGGCGGACGCTGGCGCCCCGAGGCCACCTCGGCGATGATGGGAATGAGCGCGGCCGAATGGTCCCGCTACCTCCGGGATCTGCTCGCCGTCCCACTCGAAACCGACGAGATCAATCGCCGCGTGGTCGCACACCTGCTGGCGGGATACGTGCGGAAGTTGCCGTTGCTGCCCGGGGCGGTGAGTGCCGTAAGACGCCTCGCCGCGCGCTGGCCCTTGGGGCTCGCCACATCAGCCAACCGGCCGGTGATCGACGCTGTGCTCAAAGCGAGCGGGCTTGGCCCATGCTTTTCCACGACGGTGTCCGGGGACGAGGTCGACCGCGGCAAGCCCGCTCCCGACGTCTATCTGACCGCGGCGGCCAATCTCGGCGTCGCGCCGGCGAGGGCGGCCGCGGTCGAGGACTCAACCAACGGCCTGCGTGCTGCGGCGGCCGCGACCATGCTCGTCGTCGCGATCCCCAACCACGCGTTCCCGCCTTCCGCCGACGCGGTCGCGCTCGCCGCTGTCGTCCTGGAGTCGCTCGACGAGCTGACGCCCGAGATGCTCGAAGCGCTCACCGCTGAGCGGTGATCGGCCCGATGCTGTGGCGAGCGGACGAACACGAGGCACTCACCGAGCGAGCGTGGGACGCGAAGCTCGCCCGCGAGGAGATCCGGGCGATCGTGGCCGATGTGGGCGTGCGGGTTAGACGACGAGTCGCAGGAGAGCGCCGAGTTGTTGTACGCGCAGTGGGATCAGTCCTCGGACATCTGGACGCAGGATCTGTACGGACAGATCCAGCGCTACCTCGGCCCGGCCCATGACTTCGCGGGGAACGTTCACGCGCTGCCCGGCTTCGTCGACGACGAGCACATCCGGGCACGCGTCACGAGGCTCCTGACGCGGACCGCTGGGTGGGACCATGGGCTCGTCAACTGGCCTCCACTTGACGGCCCATTCAGCGACTTCGCCCCTCGATCCGCGTCCAGTGGTGCCACGGAGCGCCCGGAATCGTCGCCACGCTCGGGGATCTGATCCCGCCCGAGATGGCGATCGGGGGCGGCGAGACGACCTGGCGTGCCGGACCTCTACGCAAGGGGCCGGGGCTGTGCCACGGCACCGCGGGCAACGGGTATGCCTTCCTCAAGCTGCACGACCTGACCGGCGATCCCCTGTGGCTCGACCGCGCCCGCCGATTTGCGATGCACGCGATCGAGCAGGTGCAACGAGAGAGGGCAGACCACGGGCGAGGGCGCTACACGCTCTGGACGGGCGACGCCGGAGTGGCGCTGTTCCTGAGCGCCTGCCTCAACGGCGGCTCGACGTTTCCGACGATCGACTCGTTCTAGTCAGACGAGCGACGCGTCGAGCGTGATCTCCGGCACGCCGGCGAGCGCCCGGCTGACCGGGCATCCTTTCTTCGCGCCGTCCGCCGCGGCCTGGAAGGCCGCCGCGTCGATTCCCGGGACGCTCCCGATTGTGCTGAGAGCGATCGACGTGATCGTCGGAGCTCCGTCGACGAAACGGAGCGTGACGGTGGCGTCCGTCTTCACGGAATCGACCGGCGTGCCGGCATCGGCGAGGGCCGCCGAGAGCGCCATCGAGAAACACGCCGCGTGCGCCGCCGCGATCAGCTGCTCGGGATTAGCGCCCGGGCCGTCCTCGAACCGTGACCTGAACGAGTACTCCCCGGTGATGTCATCGCCCGCGGTGAACGTTCCGGTGCCCGACCTGAGATCTCCCCGCCATTCTGCGTTGCCCTTTGCCGGCATGGTCTGCTCCCTTGGAGTTGGCGTGTGGCTTAACGAACCGGATCCTAAGCGCTCGACGGGGCGCTGTTGACCGAGCCAGTCGCCGGACGTAGGGTCGTGTTCCCGCGTCTTCGGAGGGCTTATGCCGCAAATCGATGTCGACGGTCTGACGATCAACTACGACGTGCAGGGCGACGGCGCGCCGCTGCTGCTGATTCCCTACCTCGGTGCCGATCACGCCTGCTACGCGTTCCAGCTACCCGCCTACACCGAGCACTTCAGCTGCATCGCTGTCGATCTTCCCGGATCCGGCGAGAGCGACAAGCCGCCGGGCCCCTACTCCACCGAGACCTACGCCGATCAGCTCTCCGGCTTTCTGGGCGCGATCGGAATCGAGCGGGCCCACGTCGCGGGCGTCTCCCTGGGCGCGTCGGTGGCGACGCAGCTCGCCGCTCGGCATCCGGACCGGGTGAGCTCGTTGTCGCTCCACAGCGCCTGGGACCGGACCGACGAATACCTGCGCACGATTCTCGCGTTGTGGCGGTCGCTGGCAGACGCGCTGGCCGCGATCGCCGACGTGGTCATCGAGGGGATCTTCCCGTTCTGCTTCACGCCCGAGATGTACGTCGAGCGTCCAGACTATGCGCAGGCGCTCGCCGACTTCGTGCGCGGTCGGCCCGCACAGCCGCGCGAGGCCTTCCTGTGGCAGACCGAGGCGGTGCTGGCGTACGACGCAAGCCAGGTACTCGGTCAAGTCCGAGCCCCAACGCTGGTGACGTTCGGCGCCCGCGATCTGGTGACCTCGACGCGGTTCGCCGAGCCGCTCATCAACGGGATCGCGGCGAGCGAGCTCGTGGTTTTCGAGCGCCTGTCGCACGCCGGGCTCCACGAGGACCCGGACACGTTCAACCGAGCCACGCTCGATTTCCTGCTTCGCCAGCACGGGTAGCAGCGGGCGGGTCAGCTAAGTCGCGGCGTAGCCCTCACTGCCCAGGATGTGCAAGGACACGTACGGCTCGTCGCCCACGACCCAGCTGTCGTGGCCCGGCGGGATGTAGAAGAAGTCTCCGGCTCGCATCGCGACTTCGCGTCCGTCATCCATCTTGGCCACCGCCTGACCGCTGACGACGAGCCCGACATGCTCAACCTGGCACGAGCTCTCCCCGGTCGCTGGGCCAACGTGTTCGGACCACTTCCAGCCCGGCTCGTACGTGGCCCGGCCGACCGTCGTCGGCCCGACCTTGTAGACCTCGAAGCGCCCCTTCTCAAACGTCCGCACCTCGGTCGGGGCATCGAGGTTGACGAGCTCGAGGTCCATTGCCGGACCTACGCGGCGACCGCGGGCAATCCGATCCCGATGGCCTTCAGCCGGCGCGACAGAGCCGTGTAGGCGAACGCGCTCCGGTCGGCCGGCGACGCGCCCAGGTACTCGACCTCATCGTCCGCGTCGAGGCCCGGAGGAACGATCACGCCGGCCGCGGCCGGAAGCGTCTGCGCGAGCTTGTCCTGCACGCGCTTGGCCAGCTCGGGGTCGCGGGCCTTGCTCTGCAGGTACCACGTCCCGTAGGCGACGTGGCGGTGCTCGTCCCGGGCGATCTTCTTGAACGCCTCGAGATGGCCGGGGAGGATGCCGCGTCGCTCGAGCCGCATCGTCTGGAAGTGTTGGCCGGTGAGCGCGAGCGTGCCCTCGATGACCATGTGGTAGGTCGTGATGAAGTCGAGCTTGGCCTCGATGCTGGTCGGATCGGCGAGCAGCCTGCGGTGGTCTTCGACGAGGTAGCCGTCGAACAGCTGAAAATAGTCGTCACTCAGGTACGTGCGGGCGCGGCCGAGGCGATCCTCGAACTGCCCGTCGAAGTCGAGCACCTCCTCGTAGAGGCGGTTGAAGTGCTGGGCGTGACGGGCCTCGTCGACCTGCTGGGTGAGCAGGAACGCCTCTTCGTGCTTGTCCTCGGCGGCCAGCACGAGCCCGGAGAACTGGTTGGTGACCCGCTCCTCGCCGACGAAGAACGCCGACAGGCCGTAGAGCATCTGCTCGCGCTCGTACTCGCCGAGCGACCCCCAGTCACGCCGATCGGTCTCCAGGTCGATCTGATGCGATGCCCAGTTCTGCCGTTCCCACAGCCGGTAGAGCTCGAGCGGCCCCATCAGCTTGATCAGGGGAAGCTTCGACTCGTCTGTGATCGTCCCCACATCGCCCTGGACGGTCAGGTCCAGCAGACTGGCCATATGCCCTCCTCGTTCACGGAGCTGTGACCCGACTCTACCCAACCCAGCTCGTTCTATCGGACGCTGCCGCCGAGCATCGGCAGGAACCGGTCGACGACGGTTCCAAGCTTGTCGATCTCGGCAGCGTCGCGCTCGTTCTTGGCGTGCTGGTCCTCAAACTCCTTCATCAGGCCGCTGAGGATCCCAGCCTTGCTGAAGCTCGGATCGTGCCCAAAGCTCCCTACCGAGCCGCGCGAGTTTTCGGCGACCTTCGCGTACCACGGACGGGCGAACGCCAGCGACCGGTCCGTGACGAGCTGGCGCATCTCCGCGCTCGACTTGGCGCTCACCTCCGTGAAGAAGCTCTCGTAACTGCCGGCCCCCGGACTACCGGCCTTCCTGACCATGTAGAACGTGCGCAGGATGTTCGAGACGGTCGCCTCCTGGCCCACGGTCCACCAGCCCGTGCCGACGTTGAGCGGCGTGTCCCTGAACACCTGCGCGGCGATGTAGCCGTGGATGTCTCCCAGCAGCTGCTCCGGCGATGCCTTGTTCTCGACGAACGCGAGCAGGCGCACCGACTTGCGCTCGACGTATCGAGCGACGAGGTACTCGGCGTACGCCTGGCCGATGTCGCCCGACCAGGTGACGAAGTCGCGCGGCTCACCGGCGTCGCCGGCGTTCAGCGTCTGCCACTTCAGGTGGGCTTCGGAGTCGGGGTCACCGGGCTCGAGCGCCGCGCCGTTGAGCGCGGCGTCGATCCCCGCCATGACATGCGAGATGTCGACGTCGCCGAAATCGGTCGTCAGCTTGTGCCCGGTCGACTTCAGCGCCGGGATGTCGAACATCCTCGCGATCGGATCCGGCTCGTGTTCGATGTCGATCGGCTTGCCGCGGTCACTGACGCCGGGGCTGTTCAGAAGCGCCTCCCAGTTCGCGCCGCCGAACCAGATCTGACGAACCTCACCGGCGATCTCACCCGGCGTCGCCCGCGGGTACTGCTTCTCGACCGTCTCGACAAACAGGACGAAGTCCTCGATCGACTGGACCTCGATCTTCCCCTGTGGCCCCCCGGTCAGGAAGGTCACCGTGAACGTTGCGTGGTCGACCGCGTAGCGATCGGTCCCTTCGAGCCATGCGATCGCGCGGTCGAGATCTTGTTGCTCGTCCGCGGTGGGCTTCCAGTCGGGCACGGCCAGGCGGCGGTTCTCGCCCTGCTTGAGGGTCACGAACGCCCATCGCGTTCCGAACAGGTCGGGGTTCATCACGAGCGGCGGTTCGGGTGCCGCCGGTGGGGCGTCGACGGGTCCGGTGAAGCGGACGAGCTCGTGCGAGATGTATCCGGTGAGCTTCTTCCCATCCACCACCACCTCGGCCTGGAGCCATCCGCGCTCCTCTCCGGTCACCGTCACGGCGGTCCCATGGTCCAGGTCGGCGATGATGTTGGCGTACGGGTGCTCGGCGTCCTTCGCCGGAGCACGGCGCAGAGCCGCGTTCCACGTCGCCGAGACCTCGCCGCGCCACGGGAAGTCGTGCGCAGGGGCCTTGGCGGCCGCCTTCGGGGGGCTGCGGAGCAGGTGCGTCACCGCTCGGTTGCCGGCGGCGTGTTGCAGCCGCAGCAGGCTCGCCTCTCCGGTACTGGCCGCACGCGCCTGTGAGCGCGAACGGCCCTCACCGGCGTTGGTCTGCCAATCGCGTCGCGACATCGCCCCCCTAAGTATGCGACCGGCGGGCGACTGTCAACCCTGGAGCGCCAGGAGCGATCCCGTAGCCGGAAGGCGCTGAGAGCGTCCTCCGCTCACGCGGCGAAGTTGACCGCCGCCACCTCAAATGTCTCGACAACGGCGCGCCGCCCCATGTCCGCCGGGCCGGCGGGGTCCTCGAGTTCAGCGCGGCGTCTCCCTGCCGGAGGTCGTCCTCAGTCTTAAAGAAGCCCCGGCCATGGGTGCTACGCCCCAGCCGGGCCTCGACACTCCCACGTCTCGATCGCGGCTCGGCAGTTTGCGCAAGTTTTTCGGAGCGCGTTCGTTCCCGCTCTCGGGAGGCGCCTCAGATCGGAGGAGCCGAATGTACACATTCAGTAGAGCCATCTACCGTGAGCTCGCCGACGAGATCACGGAAGACCCATGTGCCGAGCGGCAATATGCCAATCACGAACGTGTCCTGCGGGCGTGCGAGGCGACAGTGGAACGCATGGCAAGCGATCGCCACTACTTCGCTCGCCCGGCGAGGACGCTGTTCGGCGAGATCCGGGCCTACTTCCCCGTGTGCTCTCAGCTGCGGGTCCTACGCGTCGTCGAGCGATACCTCGCATCCGTCGACGAGTTCCTGAGCCGGTTGCCGAAGAACGGGTTCGACGTCAACGGAAATCCGCTGCAGTGTCGTGCCAGCACGCGGAAGGGGACGCCGTGCCAGCGGATGCCGCTGCCGCGTAACGGCTATTGCCCATCGCACCAGCACCTCGCCGAGACCGAAGGGCCACCATCGCTATTGGCGGCGTAGGCCCGCGGGGGTTTTGGTTCGGTTCTGCTCGTGGCATGCTTCGTCGTGGTTCTGTCAGGACGAGCGAGAGGGGGATGCTGATGGCGTTCACAGGGAGTGTTCCCGAGAGCGAGGCGACGGGAGCCGTCGCCGAGATGTACGAGTCCGACCGCGCGACGGGTGGCGAATTGATGAACTTCACGAAGGCGTTCTCGCTACGCCCTGAGGTGTTCGCCGCATGGCGCGAGCTCAGTGGCGCGATCAAGGCGAACATGGACGTCCGCCGGTACGAGCTCGCGACGATCGCCGCGGCGCGCCGGCTGCGGTCGAGCTACTGCATGCTCGCTCACGGCTCCGTGCTGATGGCGAACTTCATGGAGCCGGACGCCCTTCGCGCCGTCGTTGAGGATTTCAGTGCCGCCGACCTCGAGCCGGTTGATGTAGCGGTGATGAAGCTCGCTGACAAGGTCGCCCGCGACGCCACTGCGGTGGACCAGAGTGACGTCGATGAGCTCCGAGAGCTCGGGCTCACGGATGCCGAGATCGTCGACGTCGTGCTCGCGGCGGCGGCCCGGTGCTTCTTCAGCAAGGCGCTCGACGGGCTTGGCGTCGAGCCTGACGCGAAGTACTCGACGCTCGAACCGACACTGCGCGACGCGCTGACGGTCGGGCGGCCGATCGCCGCCGGCGGCTAGGGTCGTTGACGACGCGCCCCTGTCGCCACGTATAGGAGCCTGACGCCCGGCCTGCCAGCTCGACGCCTCTCCCAGGCGATGAGGCCGCCGATACCTGCTGCTGCAAGGAGCGATGAGACCGCGTTGATGAGGAGGATCGTGGTCATGGTTGTTCCTTTCCTAGGCCTCAAAGGATCCTGCTCCTGGTGAAGTGCAACCGCGGAGAAAGCTCACAAGTCGATAAGAATTCGGGGGATGGAGGATCCTCATCGGTTGCAGCGTTTCGTCGCCGCCCAGGACGCTTCCGGCACGTATGACGCGGCCGTGAGCGAGCTGCGCGCCGGCCGCAAGCGCACCCACTGGATGTGGTTCGTGTTTCCGCAGATCGCGGGTCTCGGACGGAGCCCGACGGCTAGGACATACGCGATCTCGTCACTCGACGAGGCTCGGGCGTACCTGGCCCACCCGGTGCTCGGCCGCCGGTTGCTCGAGTGCACCGGGATCCTCACCCAGCTTCACGGCGACACCGCGCAGGACATCTTCGGCGGCATCGACGCGATCAAGCTCCGCTCGTCGATGACCTTGTTCGCGCACGCCGATCCGCACGAGCCCTTGTTCCGGCACGTCCTCGACGCCTATTTCGAAGGCGAGCCCGACGAGGCTACCGAGCGCTTGCTCAGCGTCGAGCGCTAATGGGTCCGACGTCCGTGTTGGCGGCCTCCGTGGTGGCGGCCTCCGTGGTGGCGGCCCCCATGCGGGCGGCTCGTGGCATCGAACGGCCGCAGATACGGGGGTGGCTGGAAGCGCACGAACGCCGGCGGCGTAGCGACAACCTGGGCGCCCGAGGCGAACACGTTGTATGTCGAGCCGAGCGCCGCAGCTGACGCGTTGAGCTTCCTGGGGTTGGTCGCACCGCCGCCCCAACGACCCGTGTCGAGCCGGTGCAGGAGGTCCTGCGCGGCGGTGATCGTCTCCGCCGGGGTGAACGCGCAATGGCCCGCCCGGGCGACGAAGATCTGACGCAGCAGTTGTGAGTCACCGGCCTGACGGACGACCTGGCGATACGCCTGCTCGTTCTCGGGGACGACGAGCCCGTCGCCGGTCGTGTGCATCGTCAGCACCGGTATCGACAGGCGTCCGTTGAAGATGATGTTCCGCTCGAGGTAGCGGACGGCGGCCGGATCGGCGCTGATCCGCGCCGTGTTGTTCAGCGTCCGCAGATCGCTGCGGAGGTTGAGCCCGGCCGCTCGGTACAGGGCACGCACCTCCCGCGCGTCGGCGGAGCGTGCGAAGTCCTGGATGTAGTTGACCCCGGTGTTCCAGGAAGGATTGCCCCCTGCGCGAGCTTCAAGTTCGGCGCGCAGAGCGAACGCGAACGGGAAGTCGACCTGGGTGGCCCACTGGAACTGGTTCGCCTCCTGCGCGGTGTAATCGTTCGCGGCGGGCTGTGGTGAGAGCGGCGTGAACCACCCGGGTGTGTCCCCGAGAGCCGCCACGAGCGAGAGCCGCGCCCGTCCCTGGGCGGTCTGCTGTGCCGTGGCCGCAGCCGAATCAGCGGCGGTCAGGTTGCCGACAGGATTGGTGATGTTGGTGACCTGCACGGACGGCGCTACCAAGGTCTGGAATGCGAATGCGGCGTCGAGCGCGGTGTTCCAGGTCGCGACGCCGCCGGACAGCACGCCGCACATCGGCAGAGCGGCATCGAAGCGGTTCGGATACCGCTGAATCAGCCCGGCCGTGATGATGCCGCCCAGCGAGTGGCCCCACGCGATCGTCTGCTTCGGACGCCCCACGGTCTGGTCGAACACGTTCAGCGTGTCGATCTGGTCCGGGAGAGCCTGCTGGATCGCCCACCCCGTCGATGCGTAGGAGGAGCCCGCCAGCGCGTAACCGTGGTCCAGCAGCCACTGGCCGGTGATCGGATCCCCCACATCCTGGGCGGGATTCGCAGAGCCCGGAACGACGTATCCGTGGCTGTACAGGAACAACGTGCCGTTCCAGTCGCTCGGAACCTGGATCTCGTACTGCGCGCCGTCGGGCAGCGTGCCGGTGTGCGTCGAGACTACGTTCGGGCGCGCCGCTGCGCCCGAGACGAGCACCGTGACGAGGCCGACGATCGCGGCCAGCAGCACGCCAACGAACAGCAGACGCGGGGTTCTACGGCTCCGAGACATGATCACTCTCCACCAGAAGTCGGTTGCGACACCCTCAGCAAGTGGGGGACTCTAGCCCGGCGCCGGCTCGGCAGTCAAAGCGCAACCGTCGTAGGCTGGCCCGTGTGACCCGGTCCTTCAGACAGGTGGATGTCTTCACCACCGAGGCCTACCGGGGGAATCCGGTCGCCGTCGTGATGGACGGCGCCGGCCTCGACGACGAGACGATGCAGCGGGTCGCGAACTGGATGAACCTCTCCGAGACCACGTACGTCCTCCCCCCCACCACCGGAGATGCGGACTACCGGGTTCGGATCTTCACGCCGAGCCGAGAGCTGCCGTTCGCCGGCCATCCGACGCTGGGGACCTGCCATGCGTGGCTGGAGGGCGGAGGGGTCCCCCGCTCCGAGGGCGTCGTCATCCAGGAGTGCGCGGCAGGGCTGATCCAGGTTCGGCGGGGTGCCGAGGAGCTCGCGTTCGCCGCGCCTGCGCTCGTTCGGTCCGGCCCCGTCGATGACGGGCTCGTCGAGCGCATCGCGGACATGCTCGGGGTGAGCCGCGGCGAGATCCTCGACAGCCAGTGGGTCGACAACGGCCCGGGCTGGGTCGGGGTGATGCTGCGCGACGCCCAAGCTGTCCTCGCGCTGACGCCTCGATCGGTCGACCTCTTCCTCGGCGTAGTCGGCGCCTACCCCGAGGGAGCGGAGCCAGCGTTCGAGGTTCGAGCATTCTTTCCGGCCTCCGGGGTCTCCGTTGAGGATCCCGTCACCGGGAGCCTGAACGCGTCACTGGCCGGATGGCTGCTGAGCACCGGGAGAGCACGAGCCCCGTACGTCGCCAGCCAGGGCACCGCGATTGGCCGACGCGGACGAGTCAACATCTCCTCCGACGGCGACGGCACGATCTGGATCGGCGGGGGCACGGTCACGTGCGTCACCGGGCAGGTCGCGCTGTAGGGCGGCGGGCTCAGCCGTATAACGCGTCGAAGCGCTCGGAGTACTTCTCCTGAACGACGTTGCGCTTGACCTTCAGCGTCGGCGTCAACTCCCCCGTCTCCTGGGCGAGGTCGTGATCGAGAATGAAGAACTTCTTGACCTGCTCGACCGGCGCGTACTTGGCGTTGGCCCTATCCAGCTCGCCCTGGATCAGCGCGATCGCATCGGGATGCCGTGCCAGGGACGAGATCGACGTGTCCTCGATGCCCTGGTCCCGCGCCCACGGCACGATTTCCTCCTCGTCGAGGGTGATCAGCATCGTCGGGAATGGCCGGCGGTCGCCGTGCATCACCGCCTGCGATACGAACCGCGTTTGCTTGAGGTCGTTCTCGAGGTTGGCCGGCGTCAGGTTCTTCCCACCGGCCGTGATGATGATGTCCTTCTTGCGCCCGGTGATGAACAGGAAGCCGTCCTCGTCGACACGGCCGACGTCCCCCGTGTGGAGCCAGCCGTCGACGACGGCCCCGAATGATGCGTCGTCGTTCTTGTAGTAGCCCTGGAAGATGTTGGCGCCCTTGAGCAGGATCTCGCCATCGTCCGCGATCTGGATCTCGACCCCGGGATGGGCGCGGCCCACGGACCCGAAGCGGTGCTCCCCCGGGCGCATACCGGTCGCCGTCGTCGAGGTCTCGGTCATCCCGTATCCCTCCATCACCGGCACGCCCGCGGCGTAAAAGAACTCGAGGATCTCCTTCGCGATCGGAGCCGCTCCTGTCACCGCCTCGCGCAGCCGGCCGCCGAACGCGGCGCGGACCGATTTGAACAGGCGTTCGTCGGCCTGGTCGTAGGCGGCCTGCAGGTCGTCCGGGATCTCCTGGCCGGCCGCCTCGAGCTCACGGACCTTCAGCCCGATCTGCGTGGCCTGCGCCACCAGCTCCGGATCCGCCTGCGAGGTGACGAACGTGTAGAGCTTCTCGAAGATCCGCGGTACCGAGGGCAGGTAGGTGGGGTGAACCTCGGACAGCTCGGGGATGATCTTCGTGGTGTCGCGCCCCCAGTAGGCGATCCCAACACCGCGGTCCACGCCCACCAGCATCAGCAGCAGCCCGAACGCGTGAGCCAATGGCAGGAACAGGTAGATCACATCGTCGGGGTCCGAGACGATGCCGCGTTCGGCGACCATGTCGAGCACGGCTCGGTAATTGCCGTGGGTGAGGACACAGCCCTTCGGCGGGCCCGTTGTACCCGACGTGTAAATGAAGGTGTACGGGGCACTCCGGGCGACGCCGGCGATGCGTGCGTCGAGCTCCGCCCGTTCGCGCGAGCGGCCGCGTGCGCGAACCTCATCGAGCGCGACCGCTGCCTCGGCCTCGGGAGGGCCCTCGATCACCACGATCTGGCGCAGGACGGGTAACTGATCGCGGACGGCGTCGATCTTTGCGAGCTGGGAGGCGTCTTCACAGACGATCACGACCGATTCCGAGTTCCCGGCGACCCACGCGCACTCCTCCGGCGAGTTGGTCGGGTAGATCGGCACGACGACCGCGCCGACGGCGCTGATCGCGAGGCTGCACCACGTCCACTCGACACGTGTCGTGCACAGCACGCTGACCCGCTCGCCCGGCTCGAGGCCGAGGTCGATCAGTCCGCGACCGATTTCCGACACGATCTCGCTGACCTCGGCGAATGTGACGTCGCGCCACTCGCCGTCCACCTTGTGCTTCTGGGCCACTCGATCTCCGAACAGCTCGACGGCCCGCGGGAGGAGGTCGGCGATCGTGTTGGATCCTGTTGTAAGGGGTGCGCTTGCGGTCTCCATGCGCTCCATCCTGACAGCTCGGCGCTGGCAAGCTCGCCGAACGTCATTCATGGCAGGATGGCGGGGTGCAAGTCCAGCGAATCTCCGGAACCGTCGCCGCGGCGGCGACGCCCTTGCGCGACGCCGGCGAGCGACTCGATGAAGAGGCGTTCGGCCCGCTGCTCGAGTTTTACGCGGCCAGCGGTATCGACGGGCTGCTCGTGCTGGGCACGACCGGCGAGGGAATTCTGCTCGGGCTCGGCGAACGCCGGCGCGCCGCGGAGCTCGCCATCGCCGCCGCCGGAGCGCTGCGCGTGATCGTCCACTGCGGCGCTCAGACGACGGCCGAGACGAGCGCGCTCGCGGCTCATGCCGCCGAGGCCGGCGCAGACGCGGTGGCGGTGATCGCGCCCCCGTATTTCCCATTTGCGGCACCCGAGCTTCTCGAGCACTTCGCGGCCGCGGCCGCTGCGTGCGCTCCGCTCCCGTTCTACGTCTATGAGTACGCGGACCGCAGCGGCTATGAGGTGCCCGTGGCCGTCGTCGAAGAGCTCCGCGAGCGCGCTCCCAATCTGGCGGGCATGAAGGTCTCGGACGCACCGTTCGAGCGCGTAGCGCCTTACCTCGCGACCGGGCTCGACGTCTTCATCGGAGCCGAGGCCGTCATCCGCCAGGGCCTCGAGCATGGTGCCGTCGGCGCGGTGTCGGGCGTGGCCGCCGCGTTTCCCGACGTGATCGCGGCACTCGTTCGCGACCCGACGCCCGATCATGCGCGGCTCGCCGAATCGCTGCGGTCGACGTTGTCTGAGCACCCGTTCCAGGCCTCGGTGAAGGCGGCGCTCGGGTTCCGGGGCGTTCCCGTGCGGCCGGACGTTCGCGCGCCGCTGCGCCCGTTGGCGGCGCAGGCGGCCGAGCGTCTGCGGAGCGAGCTCGAGCGGCTGCTCGGCGCCGCGGCACTCGCGCACTCAGTCCGCGTTTAGCGTCCAGAGAGCGGCCAGAAAGTTTGTCGCGCCCGCAGGCTCGCGGATATAGTTCCGCGACCCACTCGCTCGGTCGTCCAAGGGGGGCCTTCCGTGGAGTGCAGTGACCGTCGCGTGGGTCGTTACCCGTACGCAAACAACAAGGGGGGATCGGTTCATGAGGTTTTCTGTTCGCAGCGGCCTGGCCGGGTTGTGCGCCATAGGCCCGGTCGCTGCGGTTGCTGCAGTGCTTCTCGCCAGCGGGTCGAACGGGACGTCGGCCAAGAGCTCGCTGCACGCGGCGAGGCCGGCCAGCCGCCACCTGAGCGCGGCGTTCCTGGCTCGGGCACGCGCGGCGGCCATCGCCGGGATCCGCAATATGCACCCGAACATCCCGGTTCCGGGGCGGACGGCGCACACGGTGGGGAATGTGACCCAGGCGGATTCGTTCAACTGGTCCGGGTACGCCGACACGAGCACGACGGCGCAGTTCTTCACCTCGGTGTCGGGCAGCTGGACGGTCCCGGCGGTCACGTGCAGCTCCGAGGACCGGCTGCTGTCGACCTGGGTCGGCCTCGACGGAGCGAACGACGCTACGGTCGAGCAGGACGGCACGACCGAACAGTGCTTCCAGCACGTCGCGCTGTATTACACCTGGTATGAGATGTACCCGGCCGGCTCGGTCTCGGTGGGAACGGGCGTACAGGCCGGCGACGCGATCACCGCGTCGGTCGTGCGTAGCGGGACGGGCTACACGCTGAACGTGACCGACTCGACGACGAACGGCAACAACATCAATCAGACGGCGAGCTGCGCGCTGACGACCTGCCTGGACGAGAGCGCCGAGTGGATCGCCGAGCGGCCGTCGTACTCGACCGGGATCACGCCACTCAACCAGTTCAAGACCCCATACAGCGCCACGGCATCCGCCGTGACCGGTGGCGGCAAGAGCGGCAACCCGCACACGATCGGGTCCGAGCTAGAGATGTCGATGCTGGACTCCACCCAGACCTACCTCCTGGCGACCCCGACCAGCCTGACCAACAGCAACACGGCGTTCACGGTTCACTGGCATAACAGCTTCTGAGCCGCCGCGCCGGAGATTCGTATAGGAGGGGCCCCATGACGGGGCCCCTTTTATTTGGTACTGCCAGCGAAGCCTTGTGATGCATTGCCCCACCGCCGCTCGATGCGCGCGACTCGCCAGATCAGCAGGGCTGCCGCCCAGGTGAGGACGAACAGGGCGACGATCACGTACCCCAGAGTGTTGATGTCGATCCCCGACACCCAGCCCCAAAAGGCGCCCCTGAGGCTGAGCTTGTCAGCGGCCAGTCCGAGCAGCTCCGTCGTCCCGACCACGAGCGCGACCGTCACGGACAGGCCCGTGATGATCAGGTTGTAGTACACCTTCCTCACCGGCTGCGAGAAGGCCCAGCCGTAGGCGAAGTTCATGAACGATCCGTCGAGCGTGTCCAGGAATGACATGCCCGCGGCGAACAGGATCGGCAGGCACAGGATCGCCTCGAATGGGAGGCCACTGGAAGTCGCGCCCGCCGCGAGGAACAGCAGCGCGACCTCGGTTGCGGTGTCGAAACCGAGCCCGAACAGCAGCCCGAGCGGATACATCTGCCACGACTTGGAGATGGCATTGGTGAACCTACCGTAGACCCGGTTCAGCAGCCCGCGCGACGCGAGCTGCTTCTCCAGTTGACGCTCATCGAGCTGACCGCGTCGGAGGCCCCGAACGGCGCCGGCGATTCCGATCAGCACCGACACGTTCAGCGCGGCGATCAGGTAGAGGAACCCACCCGACACGCCTGTACCGATCAGGTTCGTGACGCCGTGAAGGGTCGACCCACTTGCCCGGACCGGAGCGGCGAGCGCACGGAGCCCTATCGCGAACAGGAACGCGAGGGCGAACACGATCGTTGAATGGCCGAGCGAAAAGAAGAACCCAACGCCCAGCGGGCGCTTGCCGTCGGCCATCAGCTTGCGGGTCGTGTTGTCGATCGCCGAGATGTGGTCGGCGTCGAACGCGTGTCGGAGTCCCAATGTGTACGCCGTGATGCCGAGGCCGACGCCGAATACGCCGGTCTTCCCCAACGCGTAGTGGTGAGGCGCGACGAGCACCAACAGGATGAAGAAGCCGACGATGTGCAGCGCGGCGATCACGAAGATCATCGCCGCGAGGCGCCTCCATTCGCCCGCGCTGAGCCTTGCCCTGGCCCTCATGGCGCGGCCAGAGCGGGTCGCCAGTCGAGCTCGGCGACGGTGCCGGCGTCGATGCTCACCCCGCGGGCGCGTGGCTCGCCGCGCACCCAGAGCGTGTACTCGCCGGCCGCGAGCCCGTCGAACACGGCAGTGAACGCCGGGCCGTCGGCGGTGCTGCGCTCCAGGACCTCCTTGTGGCTACGACGCGAGTCGTCTCCACTCGGGCTGATCTCGATTTCGGCGCCATGCATCTCGGCTGAGGCGTGGATGATGAGCGCGCCGATGCCGTCCCCGATCTCGAGGACGACGAACTCGGGATGCCGGCGCGCCGAGTAGTGGTGATGGCCCATGGTTCCTCCTCGGATGACCCGGAGGCGGGTGCCGCACGAGCCGGCACCCAGCCGTCCGGGACGAGTTATCTCTAGCTGTGCGGGGGCGTGTCGAATCCGTCGAGCGGCGGACCCAGATACGGAAACCCGTGCTGGTAGCGGTCGGCCGCCGGAGTCAGGCCTTCGGTCAGTTCGCCGGCTGCCCCGTCGGCGGTAAAGCTCGAGTCGACGAGCGGGATCGTCGCTCCCGCCACGGCCCGCAGCTCGATGCTGACGACGTCGTCGAACACCCGCCTCCCGTTTGGGAATCCGGCGAGATCGCTGCCGAGCAGCCCGAAGGGACTCGGATTGGACATCGTCGGGGGGATCGCGACGTTCAACCGCAGCTGGTCCGCCTGCACCGGGCCGGTGAAATTCTGGAATCCGGGGATCACCCCGCCGGGGATCCCCGTCAGCAGAATCGCCTCCAGGTCCGCGCGCGCCTTGGTGTACGCGGCGAGATTCGGGAACACGTTCGGATACAGGACCGGCAGGAGGCTGGCCAGCTCCGGATGCCTGACATATCCCGCGAACGCGGAGTCATCGACCGGATAGGACGCATTCCAGCGGTCCTTGTCGCCCATCGGCACGACGACCTCGTTGAACAGCGGGTTGCCAAGCCGTGACACCTGCACCCACGGACCGGACTCGGACGTTCTGCCGTTGTGAGCGCCGGCGATCCGCACCTTGCGGCGGCTCGCTGCCGCCCACACGCCCAGCACTGCCCTGGAGCTCATCACGTCCGTTGGCACCGACCCGTCCACGGTCAGATCCTTGATCGGAACGCGGATCGCGATCGTGTGGACGTTGAGCGTCTTCGTCGCATCGACCCCCACCGCGTCCGCGCTCGGGATCAGGTGCAGGTGCTGAAACGGCCGCAAGTCGCCGAGGTCGAAGATCGCCCCGAGGTCGACGAAGAACCCTTCGCGCCGCTGCCCGGCAAACACCTTCAATCCGCCGGACAGCGCCTGCACTGCAGGCTGCCCCAGCGAGGCCGAGTAGTCGGGCGTCGAGCGAGGACCGATGTTGCACGGAGGACACGGGAGATCTCTCCCCAGCGAGGTGACCGTCAGCCTGTTGCGGGACGCGGTGCCGTAGGCGGTTGTGTCACCGCCATCGACGCGCGCGACTGAGTAGAACTGGCGCCTGTTCCAGTTCGGGCTGTCCAGCGACAGGATCTGGCCCGTGTTGTACAGGAACGTCTTGGGATTACTGACAGTCGTCTTGAACCTGAACACATACGAGATCTCGGGCCGTCCGTCGCCGTCGTTGTCGATGTAGATCGAGTAGAGGACGTCGTCGCCGAACTCGAAAAAGTTCGGTCCGCCCGGGGGATCCTGGAGCGGGACGAAGTTGGCGATCAACGTCACCGTCTTCGGATCATCGGGACTCACAAACGCGTACACGTCGGTGTTGTCGGCGACTGGGTCCTTGCTGATCTCGGGAGCTTCACGGTGCGATGACATTTGCCCCATCTCCATTTCCGATCGCCTCCGCCGGTGCCGCGGACAGAAGCCGCTTGACCAGCGCCGGATCGCGATACGTCGTTTCGGCTGTGCCCGCCACCACTGTCACCTCGCCGCGCTCGGCGTCACGTACGTACGCCACCACCGGCTCCTGTGGCGTCCGCGGTGAGGGCTGCTTTACCACCTTGCCTGGCTGATCGGTGAGTGCCGCTGCCGTGGGCACACCGATCACGGCCGCGCCCGCCGCCGCTCCGGCCGACACCTTGATGAAGGACAGACGGGTGACTCCTGCACCCTCGGTCCGCTCGTCGCTCATGACTGCTCCTCTCATGCCGGCAGCCGCGCTCAAAGGGATTCAGACCTCAAATTCGGCCGCCCACATATCCGGGTCCCGGAGGGAACCACGAGTTGGTTGTGGCCGTGATACGCAGGCCGGCCGGTTTTGGATCAGCGGGCCTGGCGAGGCGCGCGAACCTGGCGAGGCGCGTCAGCCGGCCGAGGCGCGCGCGCCCGGTACGCGCGGACCTTCTGGCGGTTTCCGCACACGGCCATGTCGCACCAGACACCGGAGCGGTTGCGTGAGCGGTCATAGAACGCCCACTGGCAGTCGTCCGCACGGCACGCCTTGACCCGCTGCCACGAGCCGTCGCGCCTGGCATCAACGAGGGGGACCAGCAGCGCCGCCAGGGCACCGGCGAGGTCGGCCGCGGCCGGGCGGATCGCGACCGAACCGTCGGCGCCGAAGTGCACGCCGAGCTGCCCCCGTTGGGCTGCCAGCTCGAGCTCCTCGGCCGCGCCGGGGTCGACCGACTCGCCGTTGTTCTCGAGCATCAGCGCCCGCAACGCCTCGCGCAGGCGAATCGCGACTTGCCGGTCCGACTCGGTGAGCTGCCGGTTGTCATCGGTGATCAGACCGCGCTCGCCCAGCCACGCGCCGAGACCGTCAGCCGTCGCGAGAGCGTCGGTCCCATCGTCGGGATCGAACGTGTTCACGAAGTCGATCACGAGATCGAGGCCGTTTGGGGTCTGCGTGGATACCGAAGCCATTGAAACCGCCAACAATAAGTGATAGGTTACAACACCAGCTACAGAGTTACGGAGGTTTCGCGATGGTACACGGTGCGACTGCCACACTCCAGGGATTCGCGGCCACGTACGATCGGATCGCTGAGCGTACGATCGAGCCGAGCTGGGCAGGCCGGACGATGGCGCGGCTCCGCTCTCGGGCGCTTGACCGCGCGTTGATCGAGGGTGCCGACCCCGCCGACTCCACACAGCTTGCTGCCCGTGCCTGCAAGCTGACCTCGCGGTCGAACCGATCGCTGCTGGCCACCGGCATCGAGCGCCTGCTGTCCGCGGCGGTGGCGCCGCCGAGCCGGGCGCACCTGGCGCCACAGCGCTCGACGATTCTCGCCGAGGCCGATCAGCTCCGCGCGCTCGCCGAGCTGCTCCGTAGCCAGTCGCCCCTATACGCACAGGGGCTCGCGATGCTCAGCGAGCTATTGACCGACGGGACCGGGCCCGTATATCGCGGCGAGCCGGAGGCTCTTGGCTGGCGGCTGGAAGAGGCGCGCTGCGCGCTGGCGGGGTAGCCGCACCGCTCTGGCCGATCTAGGAGGCGGTGCGGTCGACCTCAATCCCGAACTGACGCCATTTCATGCCGGAGACCGAGACAAAAGGGCATCAGTTCGGGTTACGGGCGCGGGCCCACGAGCTCTTACGGGCGGCCCTGGCGGCACGTCCGCCCATGGCGCGAACATATGTTCGTGTCTCGTATCCCGAATAACCCGCCCCGCGATCGAGGCGCCACGATCCTCCATGCCGATCTCGATGCCTTCTACGCATCGGTCGAGCAGCGCGACGACCCGCACCTGCGAGGGCGCCCGGTGATTGTCGGCGCCGGGGTCGTGCTCGCGGCGAGTTACGAGGCGAAGGCCTGCGGCGTCCGGACGGCGATGGGCGGCACCGAGGCGCGTCGGTTGTGCCCGCGCGCGATCGTCGTCCCACCGAGGATGTCCGCCTATTCCGAGGCGAGCAAGGCCGTGTTCCAGGTGTTCGAGGAAACCGCGCCGCTGGTCGAGGGACTCTCGATCGACGAGGCGTTTCTGGACGTCCGGGGGTTGGGGCACATCTCGGGATCGCCGCTCGAGATCGCGGCCCAGCTGCGCCGCGAGATCAGACGGCAGGTAGGTCTGCCGATCACCGTCGGCATCGCACGCACGAAGTTCCTGGCCAAGGTAGCGAGTGGGCTCGCGAAGCCCGACGGACTGCTCGTCGTGCCACCGGGGGCCGAGTTGGCGTTTCTGCATCTGCTCCCTGTCGAGCGGCTGTGGGGAGTGGGCCGGGTCACCGCGGCGAAGCTCCACGCGCGCGGGATCACGAACGTCGGGCAGGTCGCCCACCTCGGTGAGCGCGCGCTCGTTTCGATGCTCGGGCGGGCATCGGGCCGCCACCTGAACGCGCTCGCGCACAACCAGGACCCGCGGCCCGTACAGGCGCGCCGCCGCCGCCGCTCGATCGGAGCGCAGCGGGCGCTCGGGCGCAGACGAAGATCGCTCGACGAGTTGTCGACGGCGCTGATCGCGCTGGTGGAACGCGTCGCGCGCCGGCTGCGGGCGGCCCAGCGCGTGTGCCGCACAGTTGTGCTCCGCATGCGCTTCGAGGATTTCTCGCGGGCGACCCGGTCGCACACGATGGCCGAGCCCACCGATCAGACGTACGCGATCCTCGCCACCGCGACCGCGCTGCTGCTCGCGGCGAAGCCGATGATCGAGCGGCGCGGCCTGACGCTGATCGGGATCGCGCTCGCGAACCTGGCTGACAACCGAGCGGTGCAGCTCGTGCTCCCGTTCGACCACCGCCGGGAGCTCGACGCGACCATCGATGCGGTCCACGAGCGATTCGGGGCGGCCGCGATCACCCGCGGAGTCCTGCTCGGCCACGAGCCCGGAGTGTGGGTGCCACTGCTTCCCGACTGATAATCCAGGGTGTGTCGCAACTCACCATCCCGAAGAATCTCGCGCGGGCCGAGGAAACTCGTCCATGAGCGGCCTGCACGCGGTCGCGATCTTCGCTGCCGGCATCGTCGCCGGGACGATCAACACGGTCGTCGGTAGCGGCACGCTCTTCACGTTCCCCGTGCTGCTGGGATTCGGCTACGCGCCCGTGACGGCGAACGTGTCGAACACAGTTGGCCTCGTCCCCGGCTCCGTCGCCGGAGCGGTGGGATACCGGACCGAGCTGGCCGGCCAGAACCGCCGGATCGTCCGGCTCGGGAGCGCGTCGATCGCCGGTGGCCTGGTCGGCGCCGCCCTCCTGCTGATCCTCCCGGCCTCGGCGTTCAAGGCGATCGTGCCGGCGTTCATCGCGATCGCGCTCGTGCTGATCGTCCTGCAGCCCCGCATCCAACGGGCACTCGAAAAACGCCAGCCGCAGGCCCACGAACGGATCGGACCCCTGGTCCTACTCGCGGATTTCGGAACCGGGGTCTACGGCGGTTATTTCGGCGCCGCGCAGGGGATCATGCTGCTCGCGATCCTGGGGCTCGCACTCGACGATGACCTGCAGCGAGTCAACGCCCTGAAGGTCGTGCTGGCGGGCGCCGTCAATCTCGTCGCGGGGATCGTGTTCGTGTTCGCCGCCCACGTCGCCTGGGGCGCGGCCCTCCTGATCGCGGCCGGCTCGACCCTCGGCGGGGTGGCAGGAGCCCGGGTGGGCCGTCGCCTGTCGCCGACCGCGCTCAGAGTCGTGATCGTCATCGTCGGCGTGATCGCGATCGTCCGGCTGCTGTGAAGGCACCGTCAATCGGCATCCTGCAGCAGCCGCCCCATCATCAGCGTGCTCCGCAAACTCCCGTCGCTGCGCCTGTAGTGGTCGCGGCGCAGCCCCTCGACCTCGAAGCCGGCCGCCGCGTAGAGCGCGATCGCTCTGGAGTTGTCGGTCCACACCTCCAGGTCGAGCTTGTGCGCGTCGCAGGCCACGGCGTGGTCGACGATCGCTGCCATCAGCGCCTTGCCGCCTCCTCGGCCCCGCGCTTCGGGCAGAATCGCCATACCGAGCGTGAGGACACCCGCGACGCGCTCCTGGACGCTGGCGGCGCCGAGGATCTGGGCGCCGTCCTCGAGCACCCACATCGCCGCCGGTCCGCCGCCCTCGATCAGCCGTCGAAAGCGTTGCGCACGCTCGTCGAGATCGACCGGCGGCTCGGTGCCCAGCACTCCCTCAGGGGCGACCTCCGCGATGACCAGCGCCATCGCGGACGCGTCCTCGAGTCTCGCCGCTCGCACGATCATTGGCGGGAAGGCTAGGATGCCGCGCGGGTAAGAGAGCGTCCATGCAGATCTGTTTGATGATCGAAGGTCAGGAGGGCGTGAGCTGGCCCCAGTGGCTGGCCCTGGCCGGCGCGTGCGAAGAGCACGGGGTGCCCGCGTTGTTTCGCTCCGACCACTACATGAACCTCAGCGGGCTCGACCCCGGCCGGGCGGCGCTCGACGCGTGGTCGACGCTCAACGCCCTGGCTGCCGTGACCTCCACGGTGCGGCTCGGGACACTTGTCTCACCGGCGACGTTCCGGCACCCCTCGCTGGTCGCGAAGTCTGTGACCACGGCGGATCACGTCTCGGGTGGCCGTGTCGAGCTCGGGCTCGGAGCCGGCTGGCACGAGCGCGAACACGAGGCCTACGGATTCCCCTTCCCCCCGGTCGGCGTGCGGATGGACGTCCTCGAGGAGCAGCTTCAGATCGTGCTCGGGAATTGGGGCGAGGGCCCGTTCTCCTTCGACGGAGACCATTACCGCCTCGTCGACCTCGACGCTCAGCCCAAGCCGGTCCAGCGACCTCACCCGCCGCTGATTATGGGCGGGAACGCCGGCCCGCGCAGCTCCCGCCTGGCGGCGAGCTACGCGGATGAGTACAACACCGCGTTCCCGACGCTCGAGGACGTGAAGACACGCAAGGCGCAGATCGATCAGGCGTGCGAGCGCGCGGGTCGGGATCCGATTCCGTTCTCGATCATGACCGCCGTCGTGGTCGGCGTCGATCAAGCCGAGGTCGCTGCCCGGCTCGGCCGTCTCGCCGAGAAGACAGGCGCGGACGCCGATCAGCTCCGCGCCAACCCTCCACCCGCGTGGATCGTGGGGACGCTCGACGCGGCGGCCGAGCAACTCGCGGCGTTGCGCGACGCCGGCGTCAGCCGGGTGATGTGCCAGCACCTGCTGCACGACGACCTGGACGCGGTCGCGCTGCTAGGAGCCGAGCTGCCGCCGCGGCTGACGTGAGCTTCAACGACGCAGGGCTGACGTTCCCGATCAGCCCGGGGCGGACCGTTCGCCAGCTCGAGGAAGCGGACGCCGAGGAGCTTTACGCGGTGGTGGCGGCCAACCGGGAGTTCCTCTCGGAATGGCTCCCCTGGCCGCCGATGCAGACGCTCGAGATCACTCGCGAGTTCATCGTCCGCAGCCGCACGCAGGCCCCGGAGAACCAGGGCGTCCAGGCCGCGATCATCGACGATGGCCGGATCGTCGGGGGGATCGGATTCCACCGCCTCGACTGGCAGAACCGCAGCACCTCCATCGGTTACTGGCTGGCCGAAAGGGCTCAGCGGCGCGGTCTGGCCACGGCCGCGGTAAGCGCGCTGATCGACCACGCGTTCGGCCCCTGGAAGCTCAACCGGATCGAGATCAGGGCCGGCGTCGGCAATCTCCGGAGCCGGGCCATCCCCGAGCGGCTCGGATTCACCGAGGAGGGCGTGCTCAGAGAGGCTGAGCTGATCGTTGATCGCTACATCGACCACGTCGTCTACGGGATCCTCGCGCGGGACTGGGCGAGACGCGGTAGCGACTGAGCTCGCCGCTCACGCGGGGCGAAAACGAAGCGCCGACCAGGTCTCGTCGATCGCGATCTGGCGGACCGGCCGGATTCCGTCGCCCGAGAGCAGCTCCCACAGCGAGTCCCGGTTCAGGTCGGTACCGAGCTGCCGGGCCTTCGGATACCCCAACCACACCAGGCGGTCTTCGCGAGCCGCGGCCACGAGTTGCGCACGCGCTCGCTCGAGATCGCCTCGCGTGATGCAGAAGAACAGCGCGGCGTCCGCACTCCGCAGTTCTGCCGTCCGCGCCGACTCCGGCCCGAGATCGAGCGTCAGCCCATCCGGCTGGTCGGCCACGAACAGGGACTGGCCCGGCTTGAGCTGCAGTTTCTCCGCTACGGTCACGAGCCGATTGTTCCAGCCCGGCTCCCCCGGTCCTCGCTCGCGTATCGTGTTCCGGAGATGGAACAGCCCGCTGAGCTTCCGCTGACCGGTGGCTGCAACTGCGGCGCCGTCCGCTTCGAGGTCGATGCCCCGCCGGTTGGCGTGACCTACTGCCACTGTCGCCGCTGCCAGCGCCGCACCGGCACGGCGGCGTCGCCGAACGCTCGCGTGGCCCCCGGCTCGTTCCGGATCGTCGCCGGCGAGGAGCACCTGCGCGCGTGGAAGCCGCCGGATGGCGCCGAGAAGTGGTTCTGCGGCGAGTGCGGCTCGGCCCTGTTCAGCCGGCATCCGGAGCGCCACGAGCGGATCGGCGTGAGGATGGGCGCGTTCGACACCGATCCGGGCGTTCGTCCGAGCGCCCATCAGTTCGTCGCGTACGCCGCGCCCTGGGAACCGATTCCCGATGACGGACTCCCGCGGTATCCGGAGGTCCGGAGCTGAGGGCCGCGTCGACCTCGTCGGTCGAGACGCCCACTCCGTCGCCGCAGGACCGCGGAGCACCCACTGGCGCAGCGATAGTCGGCATCGGGATGGCGGTACCGGACCGCCGGGTTGCGAACCGGGAGATCGCCGAGCGGCTCGGTGTCGACGAGGCCTGGATCGCGAAGCGGACCGGCACCAGCGAGCGACCGTGGGCCGAGCCCGGCGAACGCCTGAGCGACTTCGCGGCCCGTGCCGCCCGCGATGCGCTGGC
Source organism: uncultured Solirubrobacterales bacterium (assembly GCA_963810015.1). Lineage (GTDB taxonomy): Bacteria > Actinomycetota > Thermoleophilia > Solirubrobacterales > Solirubrobacteraceae > Palsa-465. The sequence goes on along the minus strand of CAWEMC010000001.1, from coordinate 88,569 downwards.
CCGCGCCGGCGTGGACCCCGCCGAGCTCGACCTCGTCCTCGTCGCGACCTCGACCGCCGACGAGATCACCCCGAACGCGGCACCACTCGTCGCCGGCATGGTCGGCGCCGACCGCGCCGGAGCACTCGACGTCGGCTCCGCGTGCACGGGCTGGCTGGCCGCGCTCGCGCTCGCCTGCGGCCAGATCGAGTCGGGCCGCGCCACCCATGCGCTCGTCGTCGGCGCGGACTTCCTGTCGAAATTTCTCGACTTCTCCGACCGCGAAACCGCGCCGCTGTTCGCGGACGGTGCCGGCGCGGCCGTCGTCTCATCGACCGGTGAGCGGCCAGGGCGGATCGGTCCGATCGTCCTGCACGCCGATCACGCCGGTGCCGATCTGATCCGGCTCGCGCGCGGCGAGCGTATCCAGATGCGCGGCCAGGAGACGTTCCGGGCCGCGGTCGGCCGGCTCTCCGAGGTGACCGGCGAGGCGCTCGAGGGCGGCGGGCTCCGTCCAGAAGAGATCGACCTATTCGTCTATCACCAGGCGAACTCGCGGATCATCCGCGCCGTCGGCCAGCGGCTCGGGCTCAGCGACGACCGCGTCGTCGATTACGTCGATCGATTCGCGAATGCGTCGACCGCGACGCTGCCGATCGCGCTCTCCGTCGCGGAGTCCGAGGGCCGCCTGCGCCACGGCGATCGGGTCCTGCTCGCCGCGTTCGGGGGCGGCTTTACCTGGGGCGCCACCACGCTCCGGTGGGGGTCGCCCTAGTGGTCTCCGCCGTGAATACATCGCACCGAGAGGGGTCACGGGCGGATGCCTGGGGAGGACGCAGGAGGCGACGCGCAGCAGCGCTGCGCGAGCCGACGAGGACGATGCCAGGCGCCGCCCGGGGCCGCTCGAATGCGAACGGATTTATGGCGGGGAGCACTTAGCCGAGCGGCGGGCGGTGCTCGCTCCAGGGCCGGGCGTCCTCGATCTGGCCCGCGAGCGCGTACAGCGTGTCCTCGGCACCGGGACGACCGACGAGCTGCACGCTCAGCGGAAGGCCGTCGCCGCCGAACCCGGCCGGGATCGTCACGGCGGGCTGTCCGGTGAGGTTGAAGATCGGCGTGAACGGCGTGAACCGGCCGGCGCGGTCGAGCGCGAGCGGAAACGGCTTGCCGGAGGCGCCCTCCGCGGCGATCGCCGTCGTCGCCAATCCCGGTGTCATCAGCACGTCGACCTCGTTCCACAGCGCGAGGATCCGCGCGGTCGTCGTCGCCCGTTTGGCCAGGAGCTTGTCCCGGCGGCTCACGGGCACCAGGCGCCGTCCGGTGCCCGCAACTTGACGCGTCAGCGGCTCGAGCTGGGCACGGTCCGGCACGCGGCGCGACTCCTCATAGATCCCGCGCATCCACGTCTGCACGAACTCGAGCTGCGCGAGGCCGTACCGCGGGTCGCGCTCGACCACCTCGTGGCCGAGGTCGGCGAGCACGTGGCTCATCCGCTCCCACGCTCCCCGCTGGTCAGCGGAAACCCTCGCGATCAGTCCCGGGGGGACCTTGCGCGAGACCGCGATCCGCAGCCGCCCAGGCGCCTTGGCCGCGGCCTCGACATAGGTGCCCTCGAACGGTGGCGCCGAGTGCGCGTCGCCGGCGATCGCGCCCTGCATCGCGTCGAGCAGCAGAGCGCTGTCCCGGACCGTGCGCGCCAGGCCACCGAACACCGACAGCCCGAGCCACCCGTCGGGCGCCGGCTGAGTCGGGACCCGACCCCGCGTCGGCTTCATCCCCACGAGCCCGCAGCATGAGCCGGGAATCCGTATCGACCCGCCACCGTCGGAGCCGGTCGCGCACGGCACCATCCCGGCGGCGACCGCGGAGGCCGAGCCACCCGAGGACCCGCCCGGGGTTCGGCTGAGGTCCCACGGATTGCGGGTGATCCCGTTGGCCTCGCTGACAGTCCACGGCCAGATCGTGAGCTCCGGCACATTCGTGATGCCGATCGGGATCGCGCCGGCGGCGCGCAGGCGCCGGACCGCCTCGGCGTCGGCTGGCTCCGGCGGGCCAAAGGTGCGCGAGCCCCGCGTCGTCGCGTGGCCCGCGAAGGCGATGTCGTCCTTGATCGCGATCGGCACCCCCGTGAGCAGACCCTCACGGCCCGCCATCGCGTCCGCCTCCGCCAGCGCCTGCTCCGCGAGCATCGTCCGAAACGCGTTCAGGCGGGGATTCAAGGCATCGATTCGCCGCAGGCACAGCTCGACGAGCTCCCGTGGCGACACCTGGCGAGTCCGCACGTGCTCCGCGAGCTCCCCCGGTCCGGCGTAGATCAGCTGTTCGTCGGCGGTGGTGGTCATGGTCGCTCCTCCGCGGATAGCGTGTTACGGGGCGAGCGCGACGATCAGCTCCCGGATCGCACCCGGGTAGCGATAGTCGATGCCGCCGTGCTTTCCCTCGAACAGCTCGAGCGTGTGCTCCACGCCGAGGTGCGAGAGCTCGTCGGCGAACGCCTGCGCGCCAAGGTCAAGGAAGTACTCGTCGCTCCTGCCGGCGTCGAGGTAGATCCGGCGCATGCTCCGAAGTGCGTCGGCGTAGCGTGGCGCCATCCGCACCGGGTCGAGCTCCAACCACTTCTCCCAGACGTCGTCGATGAGACGGCCGGTGGCGATGTCGAACGGGACGATCGCCGCCCCCGGCCGGTCGGGGTCGGGCGTATAAGCCGTCGCGTACGCGTACATGGAAAACGCCATCCCGAAGCGCTCCCAGTCGAAGTGATCCCCCTCGCGGGCCTGCTCAACGAGGGCGTCGTAGGACCCGTCGAAGTGGTCGCGAAGCGTTCGGGCGATGACCGGAAAGTCCCGCTGGTAGCACGCCTCGAACAGCGCATCGCCGGCGTGCGAGGCGAGCGCGCCGAAAGCGTCGGGACGGAGCATCGGCACGACCATCGCCCCGTACCCTCCTGACGACTTGCCTGTCAGGCCGCGGTGGTCGCGTCCGGGCAGCACGGGGTAGCGCTCCTCCACGAAAGCGACGACCTCGTCGCACAGGTAGTCCATGTAGCGGCCGGTGCTGCTCGAGTTCAGGAACTGCGAGCCACCGAGCGAGGTCCACGCGTCGACGAACACGACGATCGCGTCGGGGCATTCGCCCGCGGCGAACATCGTGTCCAGGCGCTCGATGATCGTCGGCTCGAACGCGACGCGGCCGAGCCATCTGTCGACTTGCCCGCTGTAGCCCTGGATCACGTACACGGAGGGGACCGCGCGGTTCGAACCTGCGCCAGGGGACCGGTATACGTACAGGGGCCGCCGCGCCGGATCGCCCAACGGGTTGTCAGCGAGCAGCTCTGACTCGACCACCAGCTCGTCGAGGGTGCCAGCGAGCGGACGTCCCCAGGGAGCACCCGGCGCGCCGTCTGCTTGGCGAAGGCTCACGGCGGGCAACCTATCGGAACCCCCCGCATGGCGGGATCAACCCGAATGTATAGTGATTCTCCGGACCGCGAACTCCCAATTTCCACCGCCCTTGGCGCATGACGGAACAAGTACACACCCCAAGCTCTAACGGCGCCGGAGCAGACGTCGACGCGGCCGAGACCAGCGAATGGCTGGAGGCCGTCGATGCCGTCGTCGCTCACGACGGCCCTGACCGCGCTCGCCAGCTCCTCACCCGGGCCGTCGAACGCGCTCAGTCCTCGGGCACCGGCCCGATCGCGAGCCTCAACACCCCCTACGTCAACACGATCCCGCCCGAGCGTGAGGCCAAGCTCCCCGGCGATCCGGCGCTCGAGCGCCGGCTGCGGTCGATTGTCCGCTGGAACGCGATCGCGATGGTCGTGCGCGCGAACAAGGTCTCGTCGGAGCTCGGCGGCCACATCGCCTCATACCAGTCGCTGGCCGCGCTCTACGAGGTGGGCTACAACCACTTCTGGCACGCGCCCTCTAGTGACCACGGCGGCGACCTCGTGTACTTCCAGGGTCACTCGTCCCCGGGCAACTACGCGCGCGCGTTCCTCGAGGGACGCCTCACCGCCGAGCAACTGGACGGCTTCCGGCAGGAGGTCTCGATCCCGGGCGGTTTGAGCTCCTATCCGCATCCGTGGCTGATGCCCGACTTCTGGCAATTCCCGACGGTGTCGCTCGGGATCGGGGCGATCACGTCGATATATCAGGCGCGGTTCATGCACTACCTAGAGGCTCGGGGAATGGCCAACACCGACGGGCGGAAGGTGTGGGCCTTCCTCGGCGACGGCGAGATGGACGAGCCCGAGTCGATGGGCGCGATCGGGCTGGCCGGCCGCGAAAGCCTCGACAACCTGATCTGGGTGATCAACGCCAACCTCCAGCGGCTCGACGGGCCGGTCCGCGGGAACGGAAAGATCATCCAGGAGCTCGAAGCGGACTTCCGTGGCTCGGGCTGGAATGTGATCAAGGTCGTCTGGGGCACCCGGTGGGACCCGCTCCTGGCCGAGGACACGGACGGCAGGCTCGTGAAGGTGATGGAGGAATGCGTCGACGGGGAGTACCAGACCTTCAAGTCCCGCGACGGCGCCTACGTGCGCGAGCATTTCTTCGGTCGCGATCCGGTTCTGCTCGAGCGCGTCGCCCACATGTCCGACGAGGAGATCTGGCTGTTGAACCGCGGAGGGCTCGATCAGCAGAAGGTGTACGCCGCCTACCACGAGGCGGTCCAGCACACCGGCCAGCCGACCGTGATCATCGCCAAGACGATCAAGGGGTACGGGATGGGCGCCTCCGGCGAGGGCCAGATGATCACCCACCAGGCGAAGAAGATGACCGAGGACGCGCTCCGCGCGTTCCGCGACCGGTTCGAGCTGCCGCTGACCGACGAACAGGTCCGCGATGCCGAGTATTACAAGCCGCCCGACGATTCGCCGGAGATGCGCTATCTGCGCGAACGTCGCGCCGAGCTCGGAGGCGCGCTGCCCGTTCGCCGGCGCCAGGCCGAGCCTTTGGCGGCGCCCGATCTCAACCTGTTCGAGTCCCAGCTACAGGGCACCGCCGAGCGCGAGATCTCGAGCACGATGGCCTTCGTCCGCGTGCTGGCGGCGCTGCTGCGTGACAAGCAGATCGGCCCCCACATCGTCCCGATCGTCCCCGACGAGTCGCGCACGTTCGGGATGGAGGGAATGTTCCGCCAGGTGGGCATCTACTCGCCGGTCGGGCAGCTCTACCAGCCGCAGGACTCCGAGCAGCTGATGTTCTACAAGGAGGACCAGCACGGCCAGATCCTCGAGGAGGGGATCACCGAGGCCGGCTCGATCTCGTCGTTCATCGCCGCAGGCACCTCGTACAGCACCCACGGCACCCAGATGGTGCCGTTCTACATTTACTACTCGATGTTCGGATACCAGCGGGTGGGCGACCTCGTGTGGGCGGCTGCCGACTGCCGGACGCGGGGATTCATGCTCGGCGGCACCGCCGGGCGAACGACGCTCAACGGCGAGGGACTACAGCACGAGGACGGTCACAGCCACGTGCTGTTCTCGGTTGTCCCCAACTGTCGCGCGTACGACCCGACGTTCGGCTACGAGGTCGCCGTGATCATTCAGGACGGGTTGCGCCGGATGGTCGGCGAGCAGGAGGACGTCTTCTACTACCTCACGCTGATGAACGAGAACTATCGGCATCCGGCGATGCCTTCCGGCGCCGAGGAGGGCATTCTGCGAGGCATGTACCGGCTCCGGACCAGCTCCGGCGAGGGGCCGCGCGTCCAGCTGCTCGGCTCGGGGACGATCCTCAACGAGGTGGTCGCCGCGGCGGAGCTCCTGGAGGCCGACTTCGGCGTCGCCGCCGACGTCTGGAGCGTGACCTCGTTCACCGAGCTGCGCCGGGACGGCCTCGAGGTCGAGCGCTGGAACATGCTCCATCCGCTCGCGCCGGAGGCCCGTTCTGCATATGTCTCGGAGTGTCTGGCCACTGGTCCGGTCGTCGCCTCCACCGACTACATCCGCGCGTTCGCCGACCAGATTCGCCAGTGGGTCCCGGGTCGCTATCGAGTGCTCGGCACCGACGGGTTCGGCCGGAGCGACAAACGCGCGGCGCTCCGGCGGTTCTTCGAGGTCGACCGTCATTACGTCACCGTGGCGGCGCTGAAGGAGCTCGCCGACGAGGGTTTGCTCGACGCCTCTCGCGTGCAGGAGGCGATCGACCGTTACGAGATCGATCCCGACGCGCCGATGCCGACAGCCGTATGAGCGCGACCGATGCCGTCTCGGTGGAAGTGCCGGACATCGGCGACTTCGAGGATGTCCCGATCATCGAGATCCTCGTCTCGCCAGGCGACCAAGTGGCCGTCGACGATCCGCTCCTGACGCTCGAGTCCGACAAGGCGACGATGGACGTGCCGGCGCCGTTCGCCGGCGTGATCGGGGAGCTCCAAGTGAAGGTCGGCGACCGCGTCTCGCAGGGAACGCCGCTGCTGACGATGGAGCCCTCCCCTGACAACGGCGACGGCGCGGGTCAATCCAAGGCCTCAGCGGCGGCATCCGACGGCGCGCCGGTCGAGGCCGCCGCGCCCGATGCAATCGAGACCGCCCTCCAGGCCGAGCCGCCGGCTTCCCCCGAGGCCGCGGCGGTGCCGGCCGACGGCGGCGCCGCCGCCACCGACGGGCCGGGCACGGACCATCCGGCTATCTACGCGAGCCCCAGCGCCCGCCGGACCGCGCGCGAGCTCGGCGTCGAGCTCTCCCAGGTGAGCGGCACCGGCCGCGGAGGGCGGATCACCCGCGAGGATGTGGAGGGGTTTGGGAAGAGAGGGCCGGCTCCGGCTGCGCCGGCCGGCCCCGGGTTGGGCCTGGATCTACCGCCGTGGCCATCGATCGACTTCGAGAAGTTCGGCCCGGTCGAGCGCGTCGCGCGCTCGCGGGTCCAGAAGATCTCGGCGCCGATCCTCGCACGCAACTGGGTGATGATCCCGCACGTCACCCAGAACGACGAGGCCGACATCACCGATCTCGAGGCGTGGCGCCGGCAGCTCAACGAGGAGCACGCGCGCGATGGGGTGAAGGTGACGATGGTCTCGTTCCTCGTCGTCGCCTCCGTCGCCGCGCTCAAGGTATTCCCGAACTTCAACGCCTCGCTCGACGGCGATGATCTGATCCTGAAGCACTACTACAACATCGGCTTCGCGGCCGATACGCCTGGCGGCCTTGTAGTCCCGGTGATTAAGAACGCCGACCAGCTCGGCCTGCTCGAGATCGCCACATCGCTCAGCGAGCTCTCCGCCAAGGCTCGCGACGGCAAGCTGGCGCCGGGGGACATGCAGGGTGCCTCGTTCACGATCTCGTCGCTCGGCGGCATCGGTGGTACGTCGTTCACGCCGATCATCAACGCGCCCGAGGTGGCGATCCTAGGCGTCAGCCGCGCCGCGATGAAGCCGGTCTGGAACGGCTCGGAGTTCGTGCCGCGGCTGATGGTCCCGCTCTCGCTCTCCTACGACCACCGGGTGATCGACGGCGCCGCCGCCGCCCGCTTCGTAGTGCACCTCGCCCGAGTTATCAGCGACCTCCGCAGGGCGCTCCTGTGAGCTCCACGACCCAGGTTCGCGTTCCCGACATCGGGGATTTCACCGACGTGCCGGTGATCGAGATTCACGTCTCCCCCGGCGACGAAGTCGCCCTCGAGGACCCGCTCGTCACGCTCGAGTCCGACAAGGCGACGATGGACGTGCCGGCGCCGATCGCCGGCGTCGTCAAGCAACTCAGCGTGAAGATCGGCGACCGGGTGAGCGAGGGAAGCGTGCTGCTATCGGTCGAGGCGGCGGTGGCGGATGGCGCCGGGGTGCCCGCTGGCGCCGGGGGCGCGAGTGGCGCAGCCGCTGGCGCGGGCGGCGCGAGCGGCGCCACCGATTCCGCTGACGGCGCCACCGATACCTCTGACGGCGCCACGGAACCCGCCGGGGCCACCGCACCCGCCGGGGCCACCGCACCCGCCGGCGCCACCGCGCCCGACGGCGCCAGCGACTCCGCGACCGGCGCCACCGCCCGCTCCCCCACCGACGATGCACCGGAATCCGGTCCACCCTCTGCGAGGCCCGACGAGGGCGAGCACGATGCTCAGGTCGTGGTGATCGGGTCCGGGCCGGGTGGGTACACGGCGGCCTTCCGCGCCGCCGATCTCGGGCTGAAGACGGTCCTGATCGAACGTTACGAAACTCTGGGCGGCGTCTGCCTGAACGTCGGCTGTATCCCGTCGAAGGCCCTGCTCCACGCCGCACGCGTCGTCGCCGAAACCGAGGAGATGGCCACCCACGGAATTACCTTCGGTGAGCCGGAGGTGGACATCGCCGCCCTGCTGGGGTGGAAGCAATCGGTCGTCGACAAGCTGACGGGCGGGCTGAGCGGCCTGGCCAAGCAGCGCAAGGTCGAGGTGATCCACGGAGTCGCCCGCTTCGCGGGGCCGAATGCCGTCTCCGTCGGCGACCGCACGGTGACGTTCGACAACTGCATCATCGCCGCCGGGTCCCAGGCGGCGATGCTCCCGGGCCTCCCCGACGATCCGCGCGTGATCGACTCGACCGCGGCGCTCTCGCCACCGGACATCCCGCACCGGCTGCTCGTGATCGGCTGCGGCATCATCGGGCTCGAGCTCGCGACCGTTTACGACGCGCTCGGGTCCCGGGTGACGATGGTCGAGCTGCTCGACCAGCTGATCCCCGGCTGCGATGTCGATCTCATCCGGCCGTTGCAGAAGCGCATCTCGCAGCGGTATGAGGCGATTCATCTCGGAAGCGAGATCAAATCGATCGACGCCCAGGACGACGGACTACACGTGGAGTTCTCGGACGGGGCGCCCTCCGGGATGTTTGATCGGATCCTCGTGGCGGTCGGACGGAAGCCGAACGGCAATTCGATCGATGCCTCGGCGGCCGGGGTCGAGGTCGACGACCGCGGGTTCATCGCCGTCGATCGTCACCAGCGGACCAACGTCCCGTGGATCTACGCGATCGGCGACATCGTCGGCGGGCCGATGCTCGCCCACAAGGCCACGCACGAGGGCAAGACCGCCGCCGAGGTCATCGCCGGCGTCCCCGGCGCGGAGTTCGATGCCCGGACGATCCCGTCCGTCGCCTACACCGATCCGGAGGTCGCCTGGATGGGCCTCACCGAGACCGAGGCGCGCGCGTCGGGCATCGAATACGAGAAAGCCACGTTCCCGTGGGCGGCGTCGGGCCGGGCGCTGGGCCTGGGGCGCGACGAGGGGCTGACGAAGCTCCTGTTCGAGCCCGGATCGCGCCGGCTGCTGGGCGCCGGCATCGTCGGCGTCGGCGCCGGCGACCTGATCGCCGAGACCGTTCACGCCCTCGAGATGGGTGCGAACGCCGAGGATCTCGCACTCACGATCCACCCGCACCCCACGTTGAGCGAGACGATCGGGTTCGCCTCGGAGATGGCGGAGGGCACGATCACCGATCTGATGCCTTCGCGCCGGCGGCGCGTCCGTGAGCCGGCTCCCCGCTAGGGCCGGCCACGCGCCAGGGCACGCTCCGCGCCAGGGCACGCTCCGCGCCAGGGCACGCTCCGCGCTAGGGCCGCGCGTCGGCCGCCCCGTCGCCCGGCCCCTGGCCGAGCATCGCCACCAGATCGGCCAGGAGCTTGCGGGGCTGGAATTCGACACGAGGCTGCGTGACCCTGAACACCTTGTGGCCGGCTAATTGCAGCTTGATGTCCCTCGCGCGGTCCGCTTCGAACTGCGCACGGCTCTTGTGGAACTCCCAGCTGTCGACCTCGACGACGACGCCGTGTTCTGGCCAGAAGAGGTCGACCAGCTCGCCGGCCACGAGCACGTTCGCCTGCGGCTCCGGGATGCCGGCCTCACGGATGAGCGCGAGGAACCGCCGTTCGAGTTCCGACCGCGTCCACGGCGCCGGCCCGCGGAGCTCGGCCAACGTGGCCTTCACCGGCTTCTGGCCGTGGCGGCCAGGGTTGCGAGCGAGACAGGCGTCCATCGCGCGACGGTCGAAGAGCTCCCGCCTGTCCGCCGCCTCGATCGCCAACCGCAGCTGCTGTCGCCGGACGACCTCGGCGTAGTCGAGGAGCGTCCTGTGTAGCGCGGTGACGGGGATGCCGTCGTAGGTGGCACGGTCTTCCCTGGCGAGCCGGTGGACGGAGTGAATCCGGATGCCCTTCTGCCCGCGACGGGTCCGACCGGGCACGGTCACGTCGACGGGACCTGCGACAGCTGGCCGAAGCTCCCACAAGGCAACCGCACCTCGGTGGCTGAGGACGGCATCGGGTCCGCAGGCGAGTACCGCGGCAATCCATCGGCCCTGTCGCGTCAGGCGCCGATGACCCACGGCGTACACGCCCCGATAAATCCGGTGAAGGTGTCCCCGGCGGGTGAGTCCGTCGATGCCGTTGCGCGTGTAGCCGAGCCGCTTCAGCTCCCACACAGCAACAACCCCATGCTGACGAGCCGCAATCGCGGCCATCTGTTGATGACGTGGACGATCCTGTTCTTCCATAGAAAGAACTCAGTCGTCCACGTCGGTCATGAGGCGACCTTGACGCGAAAAGTGTCACGCGTGGGTGACGGGGCGGTTCAACTCTGTGACAAAAGGGCGGACCGCGCCGAGACCACACGAGACCGCGCCGAGACCACACGAGACCGCAGGCCGAGACCACACGAGACCGCAGGCCGAGACCACACGAGACCGCAGGCCGAGACCACACGAGACCGCAGGCCGAGACCACACGAGACCGCAGGCCGAGACCACATCGAGACCGCAGGCCGAGACCGCAGCACCAAGACCGCAGCGCCAGCGATGGTCAGCGCCGGCGCAGCCGCCTCACGACCAGCACCGCGCCACCGACGGCAGCAGCGACACCGAGCGCCACCGGGAACGGGGCGCGGCCGACCGCGAACGCGCCCTCATCGTCGCCACGCCGTGGCGCCGGCATCGGGAACTCCTCCGCCGCGAGGACGTCGTGGGGCTCGGGCACCCCCGTCGGGTCGTCGGGGAGCAGCACGGGGCCGTGGTGAAGGTCCGGATCGGGCGCCGGCATCGCGAAGGCTTCCGCCGCGAGGACATCGTGCGGCTGCTCCCCCGTGGCTGTGCGGTGCTGGGACATCGCCGTGGATCATCGCAAACGCGGTCCCGGAAAGTGCCGCTGCCCCGGGCATAGCTCGCACACCCCCAGCCCGCCAAGCCCCGCCGGACGACGGGCACCGGTCATCAGCCCGCCGGCGCGCACGTGGCGCCCGGCCCCCAGATGCGTCCCGGCGCCGCCCACGAAACCCGCGCCACACGCCACATTCCGATATCTGAGCGCGGCCGCGGAAACCCTCTACAAACAGCTCGGTAATCTAAGCCTAGGCGACTCAGATCGGGCTCCATCCAGGCTCGGATCTTGCTATCCTTCCACTTATCACTGATAAGCAACTAGCGAAAGTGAAGAAACTTAGATGAGTCGCCTACTCCTTGTCCCGCTCGAAGACGCAGTTGTCTTCCCGGGCATGTCGCTCACGCTGACCGTTGACGTCGGCGAGGAAGAGCGCGTATTGCTCGTGCCCAAGCACGAGCAGGATTTCGCGACCGTCGGCACCGTTGCTGAGGTCGCTGACCGGGTCCGGCTGCCTGGCGGCGCGAGGGCCGTGGTCCTGCAGGGTCTGCACCGCGGTGTCGCCGGCGCTGCACAGACGCTCCCAGACGGCCGGCTGTACGTCGAGGTCGAGGAGCATCCCGATCCCGACAAGGGACCGGTCGACGGACGCACCCGCAATCTCGAGCGCGAGTATCGCGCCGTGGTCGAGGAGATCCTCGAGCTCCGCGGCGACGATGGTCGCGTAGCTGCGTTCGTCCGCAGCATCACCGACCCCGGCGCGCTCGCCGACACGAGCGGTTACTCGCCGGACGTCAGCTATGAGAACAAGGTCGAGCTGCTTCGCACGATTGACGTGACCGAGCGGCTCGAGCTCGCGATGAAGTTCCAGCGCGAGCGGCTCGCCGAGCTCCAGGTCCGCAAGCGGATCCGGGACGACGTCGAGTCGGGCGCTGAGAAGCAGCAGCGCGACTACTTCCTGCGCAAGCAGATGGAGTCGATCCGCAAGGAGCTCGGTGAGGACGACGGTTCGATCCTCGAGGAGTACAGGACGAAGATCGAAGAGTCCGGCATGCCCGATGAGGTCCGTGAGCAGGCTGAGAAGGAGCTGGGCCGGCTCGAGCGGATGGGCGAGCAGAGCGCCGAGTCAAGCGTGATTCGCACCTACCTCGACTGGCTGATCTCGGTGCCGTGGAGCGAACGCTCGGACGAGCGGCTCGATCCGCAGCACGCGCGCGAGGTACTGGACGCCGATCACGCCGGCCTCGAGGATGTGAAGGACCGCATCGTCGAGTACATCGCGGTCAAGAAGCTCCGGCAGGAGCGCGGCATCGTCGAGGACAAGCGCTCCGGCGCGATCCTGACGCTGATCGGACCGCCCGGCACCGGCAAGACCTCGATCGGCGAGTCGATCGCTCGCGCGACCGGACGGGAGTTTGTCCGTATGTCGCTCGGCGGCGTCCGCGACGAGGCCGAGATCCGGGGTCACCGGCGTACGTACATCGGGGCCCTCCCGGGCCGGCTGGTGCGCGCGCTCAGGGACGCCGGGACGATGAACCCGGTGATCATGCTCGACGAGGTCGACAAGGTCGGCGCTGACTGGCGCGGTGACCCGAGCTCGGCGCTACTCGAGGTGCTCGACCCGGCGCAGAACCACAGCTTCCGCGACCACTACCTCGACGTTGAGCTCGACCTGAGCAACGTGATGTTCATCGCCACCGCCAACGTGGCCGACACCATCCCGGGCCCGCTACTCGACCGGATGGAAGTCATCCGCTTCGACGGCTACACGACCACCGAGAAGGTCGCGATTGCTCGCGGCTACCTGTGGCCGCGCCAGCTGGAGCGCAACGGGCTCCGGGCGGAGGAGGTCGACATCTCCGACGAGCTGTTGAAGACGATCGCGATCGAGTACACGCGCGAGGCCGGAGTCCGGCAGCTCGAGCGTGACCTCGGGACGCTGTTGCGCAAGACCGCGACGCTAATCGCGTCTGGTTCACGCGAGGCACCCGTGACCATCGATCTGGATGGGATCCGTGACGCCCTCGGGCGCCAGCGCCACTTCCAGGAGTCCGCGATCCGCACCGCCGTTCCAGGCGTCGCGACGGGTCTCGCTGTCACCGGCGCCGGCGGCGACGTGCTGTTCGTCGAGGCGACCGGGATGGATGGCAAGCCGGGGCTGACGCTCACCGGCCAGCTCGGCGACGTCATGAAGGAGTCGGCGCAGATCGCCCTCTCGTATGTCCGCGGTCACTCCAATGACCTCGGCATCGACGGCCACGCGTTCGACGACCGTTCGTTCCACGTCCACGTTCCCGCCGGGGCGATCCCGAAGGACGGGCCAAGCGCCGGCGTGACGATGGTGACCGCGTTGACCTCATTGCTCAGCGACCGACCCGTCAAGCACACGGTCGGAATGACCGGTGAGGTGACGCTCCAGGGTCGCGTGCTGCCGATCGGCGGGGTCAAGCAGAAGGTGCTCGCGGCACACGCCGCCGGGCTCACCGATGTGGTCCTCCCGGAGCGGAACCGCGGCGATCTGGATGACGTGCCCGAAGAGGTCCGCGATGCCATGAAGTTCCACTTCGCGATGACCATCGACGAAGTGCTCGACGTAGCACTTGAACGCCCCCCTGTGGCGGCCGCTGCGTAACCGTTGCTCATCCGATGCCCCGGCGAGTTCTCTCCTCTCGCCGGGGCGTTGGCTGACGCCCCGCGACCGGTGGTAGGTTGACGGCATGACCACGATCACAGCCCCAGAAGAGCAATACGCAGTCGACCAGGTTCCAAAGCAGCTCTACATCGGCGGCGAGTGGCGCGACGGGGCGAAGGGAACCCTGTCCGTCGAGGATCCCTCCACCGGCGACTCGTTGTGCGACGTGGCGGATGCGTCCGTCGACGACGCGAAGGCGGCGCTCGACGCAGCCGTCGAGGCGGGACCCGAGTGGAGCCAGCACCCGCCCCGGGAGCGGGGTGAGATCCTGCGCCGCGGATTCGAGGCCATCACCGAGCGCGCCGACGAGCTGGCGCTGCTGATGACGCTCGAGATGGGCAAGCCGCTGAAGGAGTCGAAGGCCGAGATCGCCTACGGCGCGGAGTTCCTGCGCTGGTTCGCCGAGGAGGCGGTGCGGATCAACGGGCGGTACGCCGTCGCCCCGAACGGCCAGGGCCGCCTGCTGACGATGCAGCAGCCCGTCGGGCCGTGCCTACTGATCACGCCGTGGAACTTCCCGCTGGCGATGGGAACGCGAAAGGTCGGGCCCGCGATCGCTGCGGGCTGCACCATGGTGGTCAAGCCGGCTCAGCAGACGCCGTTGTCGATGTTGATGCTGGTCAAGATCCTCGAGGAGGCTGGGCTTCCGCCGGGCGTAGTCAACATCATCACCGCCTCGTCCTCGGGCGAGACGATGGCTCCGCTGATCGCTGACCCACGCCTGCGCAAGCTCTCGTTTACGGGCTCGACCGAAGTCGGCCGCAAGCTGATGGAGCAGGCCTCCGAGAACCTGCTCCGCCTCTCGATGGAGCTGGGCGGCAACGCTCCGTTCATCGTCTTCGACGACGCCGATGTCGACGCCGCTGTCCAGGGCGCGCTGATCGCGAAGATGCGGAACATCGGCGAGGCCTGCACGGCGGCCAACCGCTTCCACGTGGCCGATTCTGTGGCCGGCGAGTTCGCGGAGAAGCTGGCAGAGAAGATGGGCGCGATGAAGGTCGGGCGCGGCACCGAGAACGGCGTCGAGGTCGGCCCGCTGATCGATGCCACCCAGCGCAGCAAGGTGGCTGAGCTCGTCGAGGACGCCGTCGACCGGGGGGCGAAGGCCCTCGTCGGAGGTCACGAGCGCGACGGAGCCGGCTACTTCTACGACCCGACGGTCCTGGCCGACGTCCCGAAGGATGCTCACCTCTTGAAGGAGGAGATCTTTGGCCCCGTGGCGCCGATCCGCGGGTTCGACGACGAGGACGAGGCGATAGCCGCCGCCAACGACACCGAGTACGGGCTCGTGGCCTACGTGTACACGTCCAACGTCAAGCGAGCGCTGCGAGTGGTCGAGAAGCTCGAGACCGGCATGGTCGGCCTCAATCAGGGAATGGTCTCCAACCCGGCCGCCCCGTTCGGGGGGATCAAGCAGTCCGGCTTCGGCCGCGAGGGCGGTCCCGAGGGCATCGAGGAGTACCTCGAGACGAAGTACGTGGCAGTGAATCTGTAGTCGCGGAACACCGGCCTCGGCGAACGACGGACCGCAGATCGCGCGCGCTCAAGCTAGACGGGCGCCGGTCGATAAAGGGACGACTCAAGTCCCTGCCCGAGCGCGATCGCGCTCGGGAGGTAACCGCGCAGGAGGCGGGCTTGCAATGAGCACCACAGATCAATTCAACGACTTCGAGGTCGACGGCGTCGATACAGACCCGACGCTGGTCCTCGAGCTCGGTTTGCACGAATGCGAGGCGCTGCGCACACGGCTGCTGAAGCCGGCGGCGGACGGAACCCTCTCGCTCGACGATCCGCTCGTCAACGGCGTGCTGACCAAGCTGGGGCGCGCGGTCGACGCGGTTCACGCCGCGGAGAACGTCCGCCGCGAGCTCGAGGAGATGGGCCTGGACGTCAGCCACCTGTCTGACGACCAGGTGCACGAGCTGGGACGGCGCGTGTCCGACGCGGTCGCGCCCCATCGCAGCTAAGCGCCGAGCTCGACAACAGACGGAGCCGATCGCGCCCGATGTGACCGGGTGCGATCGGGCCGTGCACGCCTGGCCGGGCCGTCCGCTAGTTGCTCGCGTCGCCTCTAGATGTTGCCGTCGCCGTCGGAGGCGCCGCCATGGTTGTCGCTGTCCTGGTCTCCGGCGTTCGCCCCCTGGGGGATGCCCGACGAACTCGACTGCGCTGACGAGGAGGCGGGCGCCGATGCCGCAGGCGCCGACGAGGTGCTCGACGGCGACGAGCCGCCGCCTCCGCCACACCCGGCGACCGCCAGGGCGAGCACGACGACCAGTCCGCTCAAGAATTGCCATCTCCGGTTCGATTTTCTGATCATGTCGGGATCCTCCGTCGTGTTTAGGTGTTTCACGGGGACACCACGCGTGGCGTCTAGCAACGAGGACGCCAAACGGAACGGATCCTTTCCCACACCCGCGGCTGCGCAGCACCGCGGGTCGTACTGGCGGCCAAGTTTCGCAGTCGATTACCGGACCCATGTACCCTCCTGAGCAGCGCATGGCGTACGCGGAGCAGACGACGAGGATGAGGGGCCCCATAAACGAGCATGCGGGGGCGCTCGCGCATGAATGGCGGCGACTGACGCGCGCGGCGACGGGGGTCGCGCTCCTCACCGCACCGGCGTTCTTCCTCGTCCTCTACGACACGAACAACCTCAGCCTCTTCTGGGCGCTGATCATCACGGTGATCGCAGTCCTGATGTTCCGTGGGCTGGTCGAGGTCGTCGCGCGCAAGTTCATCCCCTCGCCGAGCCTGTACGGCGCCGAGGCCAGGATCAAGGATGAGGACATCGTCGCACGCCGGCGCTACTGGTACTGGCGCACGAAATACCGGCGGCTGCCGATTCTCATCGCCGCAATTCTCCTGCTGCTGTTGTTGTGCCAGCTCTTGTTCGCCTTCGCCGGGATCAGCGCGCCGTTCTTCCATCCGTTCGATGGACTGCGGCAGATCTTCCCACCGGACACGCTCCCGCAGCTCGCGCTGATCTTCATCCAGCTCCCGCTGCTGTTCTTCGTCAACTTCGCGATCTTCTTCGGCCCTTTCCTGTTCTTCGCGGTCCGCCAGATCCGCGGCTATGAGCCGGGCGACGCCAGCTGGGGCGTGAAGATCGACGACGTCCGCGGTCAGGCCGAGGCCAAGGAGGAGATCACGCGCGTGATCACGCTGTGGCAGTCCGGCGAGGAGTTCGAGAAGGCAGGCGGGAAGCGCGAGCGCGGGCTGCTGTTCCTCGGCGCCCCCGGCACCGGCAAGACGATGATCTCGAAGGCAATCGCGACGAACTTCAACTGCCCGTTCGTGACGATCCCGGGCTCCGGGTTCGCGGGGATGTTCATCGGGATGGACGCGATCACGGTTCAGTTC
Organism: uncultured Solirubrobacterales bacterium; assembly: GCA_963810015.1. Lineage (GTDB taxonomy): Bacteria > Actinomycetota > Thermoleophilia > Solirubrobacterales > Solirubrobacteraceae > Palsa-465. Next base: position 71,467 of record CAWEMC010000001.1, on the reverse strand, counting down.
CTGGCGCACAAGGCCCGCAAGCTGGCGAAGAAGTGGGGTGGCCAGTGCATTGTCTTCATCGACGAGATCGACGCGGTCGGGACTCGACGACAGCAGCTCGGGACCTCGGCCACGGGGGCCGAGCCGGCCTCGATCCACGACTTCTGCTTCTTCGGCCCCAACGGCTCGCTGACGCCGAGTGGGGATCTCGTGATCGAGTCGCGGGCATGGCGCGAGCGCCTGTTCGCCGAGCGCGCCGACTCGGCGCGGACCGGGTACGCGACGTTCACCGAGCGGACGACCGAGCGGATCCGGCGGCTCTACCCCGGGTTCGGGATGGGCGGCGGAGGCGGCATGGCCCTGAACCAGCTGCTCGTCGTGATGGACGGGATCGACGAGCCGCCGATGGTCCGCAAGTTTACGACCAACCGCATCAACACGTTCCTCGACGCGATGTTCGTGATCCCCCAGAAGGTCGGCCCGGTCAAGCTGCGCCTGGACCCGCCGAAGCCACGGCAGGAGCAGATCTACTTCATCGGCGCGTGCAACGTCCCGATCAGCGTGCTGGACCCGGCGCTCACGCGCCCCGGCCGCATGGGCCGCCACATCTGGTTCCGCACGCCGACGAAGGATGACCGCCTCGACATCCTCGACCTCTACATCAACAAGGTCGACCACGAGCCCGATCTCGACACCGACCGCCGGCGTGACGAGCTGGCGCGGATCACCAACGGCTACTCCCCCTCGATGATCGAGCAGTGCTGCTCGATGGCGCTGACGATCGCCCACTCCGAGGGACGCCGGCGGTTCGGCTGGCAGGACATCGTCGAAGCGATGACCACCGTCGAGTCGGGTACCGCTCAGAACATCGAGTACATCCAGGAGGAGACTCGCGCGGTGGCGATCCATGAGGCGGGCCACGCCGCCGCCGGGCACGTGTACCTGGAGAAGGACGTCCTCTCGACGCGGCTCTCGATCCGTAAGCGCGGCGGCTCGCTCGGCCACTACCAGAGCATGGAGAAGGACGAGCGGTTCTCCCACTTCCGCAGCCACGTGATGGGCTCGCTGATCATGACGCTCGGAGCGATGGCCGCGGAGCAGGTGTTCTACGGAGAGAACTCGCAGGGCGTCAGCGGCGACGTGTTCACCGCCACGGCAACGGCGGCATCGATGGTCGGGATCTGGGCGATGGGCCCCGACCCGGTCACGATTGAGAAGCTCGACGTCGCGGAAGAGTCCGAGGATGTGCTCAAGCGCCTCGAGCGGATCGGTTCGACGATTATGAACCGCGCCAGCGGCGGAAACTTCCTCACCGAAAATCCCTTGGGCGCCGTGCTCGGTGACCGCGACAAGCGTCGGGCCGCCGCGCAGATCCTCGGGCAGGCGTACGTAAGCGCCTATGCGCTGATGGCCACCAATCGCGATCAGCTCGAGGCGATCGCCGAAACGTTAATCGAACGCAAGGAGATGCACGGCGACGAGGTCGTCGATCTCCTCAACAGCGTCGGGCTGAAGCGACCGGAACTCGACCTCATGGACGACAGCACGTGGCCGAAGGTGTGAACGAGCGCAAGCCGATCGCCCGCGCGGTCGATGACGCAGCCGAGACGCTCCCGCGCGCCGCCGGCCTTGCCCGCGGCCGTTACGCGGGCCGTGACCCCTCGCCGCACTCGCATAAGTTCCTGATCGCGACCGTGACGTTGTTCGTGGTTGCGATCGCGGCGATCGCGGTCGCGCTGTCCGTGCTGCTCAGCCCGAGCACCCACCAGACCGTGGCGGCGTGGTCCGCGTGGTCGCCACCGGACAGCGGCGTCGCCGGCGAGCGCGACGTCGCGAACGAGATCTCGCCGCTGTACCGGGCAAGCCCGGCGAGCCAACTCGTGGTGGTCACCGCCCACAACCTTTCCGATACGAGCGCGACCACCGAGATCGCCCTCCGCGACCCGACGACCGGGAGCCTGTCGGCGATCTCCGGGACCAGCGCTGTCTACACCATGTGCGGGCTGGGCCCCGGCTGCTCGATCGCGACCGGCACTCCCTCGCAGGCGCGGCTCCTGCTGCTGCGCCGCGAAGCGCTCGAGCTCGCCCTGTACACGTTCAAGTACATCGGCGGGGTCGACAACGTCGTCGCGATTCTGCCGCCGGGCACCTCACAGCAGACCTCGCAGCTGACCAGCACACCCCCGGCGCCGGGGAAGACGACCAAGACAGTTCCGGAGGACCTGGCCGTGGTCTTCCAGAAGCAGGGTCTGGGGCGCTTCCTCTCCCAGCCGCTGCGGGACACCCTCCCCGAGCAGCTGCCCCCGACGGTCAGCGAGATGCCAAGCGCTCCGGAAGCTGAGCTGGTCAGCGTGATCACCGGCCAGGCGCTGTTCACTCAGAAGCTGATCCAGGACCAGGACGGCAGCAGCGTCCTCGTTCTCACTCCGGCTCCGGCTCAGTAGACGACTCCGTTCGGGGCTCGTAACCGTCGCACTCGGTCACCGGGACGCGGGGATAACGCGGGAACCGCTCGGGGTCGGTGCGCGAGCGCAGGCAGAGCGAGAACTCCGACCCGCGGGTGTTACGGATCAACTGCTGGCTGACGCACGAGTCGCACAGCCCGGCTGGCGGCCTGCTCATCGCCGCCGGCCGTGCCTCATCCCCGCGTGAGCTGCTCGAGCGCGAGCACGAACGAGGCGTAGGGCTGACCCGTCACCTCGCGCATCGCCGTCTCACACGTCCTGTTGCTCGACAGGCATGCATCGAACCGTCGCCCGCGAAGCTCCTCGGCGGTCTCGCGCAGCGCGGAGGCCGGCAGCTCGGGATGGAGCCAGCCACGGTCGCCGGCCATGCCGCAGCAGCCGGTCCCCGCCGGAACGACCACCTCGTCTGACATCTGTGAGGCGATCGCGACGAGCTTGCCCGACAGGCCGAGATGCCGCGTGGCGCAGGTGGCATGGACGACCACGCTGCCGAGTTTGCGACGGAGCTCCAGGCGATCGAGCAGACGGTCGTTGACCCAGGCGATCGAGTCGAGCACCTCGACGCCCTCCGGCATCAGCTCGGAGATCACGCCGTGCGTGCACGAGCTCGCGTCGATCACGACGGGCAACCGGCCCCCGTCGCTCCACCGGCTCAGCGCCTCGCGCGTCCGGGCGGCCATCACCCGGTGCCCCTGCTCGTAGCCCTTGGAGCTCCATGGCGTCCCGCAGCAGTGACCGGCCACGTCTCCCGGGATCCAGAGGGGCAGTCGCGCGCGGGCCGAGAGCGCGACCAGGGCCTCAGGCACTGACGGGTGGGCCGCGGCGTCGCGGTCGTTGCCGAAGATCCGGTTGATGCACGCGGGCATATACACGGCGGCGGCGCCCTCGCGTACGGTGAACGGGAGTTGCGAGGGAGCGGCGGGCGGGATGCTCGCCCGCCAGAGTCGCGCTGCTGATCCGCCGAGGCCCAGGCCCATTCTGGCCGCGCGTTCGACGGTGCCGTAGCGCCCGGCGACGGCCGCGGCGGCGCGCTCGGCGCGCGCACCGTGCTCCGCGTGCCGAAGGCCCTTGGTCAACGTGCCCGTGTCGATCGCGACGGGACATGCGTACTTGCATAACCCATCGACGGCGCAGGTCTCGATCCCGTCGTATTCGTACTGGGTCACCAGCGCCCGCCGGACCGGCGATCCCTCGGCCTGGCGGGCGAGCTCGCGGCGTACGGCAATCCGCTGGCGGGGCGTCGTGGTCACGTTCCGCGAAGGGCATACCGGCTCGCAGAACCCACACTCGATGCACTTGGTTACGGACTCCTCGATCTCGGGCATCGACTTGAGGTTGCGCAGATGGACTCCAGGTTCGCGGTTGAGGACGATCCCCGGCCCGAGAATCCCATCCGGGTCGGCGAGCTCCTTGACCCGCCACATCAGCGCGGTCGCGGCGGAACCCCATTCCTGCTCCACGAACGGTGCCATGTTGACTCCGGTTCCGTGCTCGGCCTTCAGCGAGCCCTGGTACTTCGAGACGATCAGCTCGACCAGGCCATTCATGAACGCGTCGTAGCGGTCGGTGTCGGACTGCTCACCGAAATTGGGCGTGAGCATGAAGTGCAGGTTGCCGGCCGACGCATGGCCGGCGACGCCCTGCAGGAATCCGTGCTCGCCGAGCAGCGCCCGCAGGTCCTCCGCCGCTTCCGCGATCCGCGCCGGCGCGACGCACACGTCCTCGATGATCAGCTGCTGACCGGGGGCACGCATCGACGCCAGCAGCCCGTGCAGGCCCTCCCTCATGTGCCACAGCATCTCGATCTCGGCGCGATCGCGCGTGAAGCGTGCCGGCTCCGAGAGCTCGCGCTGGCCGAGGATCTCGAGCGCACCGGCCTCGAGCCCGTCGAGCGCGGCCTCATCGTCGGAGCGGAACTCGATCAGCAGCGCGGCCGAGTCCACGGGGAGGTTCTTCCACTCCTCGGGCGTGCCCGGCATGTTGTAGGCGGCGGCGATCAGGGTCGGGGCAACCAGCAGCTCGGTCGCGGTGGAACCGGAGGCGACCAGCGGGCCGACGGCTTCGGCGGCGGCGCGGAGGTCCGGGAACAGCGCCAGCGACATCGTGGGGTAGCGGCCGACCGGCACCGTCTCGAACACGGCCTCCGCCACGAACGCGAGTGTGCCCTCCGAGCCGATGATGAGCCGACGGAAGATCTCCACCGGCGAGTCGCCGTCGAGAAACGCGCACAGCCGGTAGCCCATCGTGTTCTTGATGCTGAACTTCCGTCGCACGAGCTCGGTCAGATCCGGGTCGCCCCGGAGTTGATCGCGGATCTCCTCGAGTCCCCTCGCCAGCTCGGGCGCGCCCTCCCTGAAGCGCTCCTCGGCATCGGGCGCCGACGTGTCGATCACCAGGCCGTTCGCGAGCACGAACGTCATCGCGCGCACGGTGGAGTACGAATCGGCGGTGATGCCGCACCGCATGCCGCCCGAGTTGTTGGCGATCACGCCCCCGACGCAGGCGATGTCCGTGCTGGCCGGATCGGGCCCCAGCCTGCGGCCGTAGCGAGCGAGCAGGCGGTTGACGTGGCCGAGCACCCTTCCGGGCTGGACGCGCACCCTCGCGCCATCTTCCTCGATCCGCACGCGCGTCCAGTGCCGCCGGACGTCGACCAGAATGGAATCGGTCTGCGACTGTCCGTTCAGCGAGGTGCCGCCGGCACGGAACACCAACGGCGTGTGCTGTCTGCCCGCAAACGCGACGAGCTTGCGCATATCGTCGATGTCGCGCGGCGTGACCACGGCCCGTGGAATGAGCCGGTACGGGCTGGCGTCGGAGGCGTACCTGACGAGGTCGAGCGCCCGGCTCAGGACCTGGTCGGCGCCGAGCGCCGCCACCAGTGCGCTGCGGAGCGGCTCCGGCGTTCCGCCCGCCACCCAGTCGGGCGCACGGTCGGCGACGGCATTCACAACTTCAGCCACATCGCGCAGGCTATCGTTGCCGCGGGTTACCCGACTGGGATCGGCCGCACCCTCGGGTAGCCGACGGGCAGGATGACGCCTCCGGTACGGCGCGCATAAACGACCGACCAGTAGTAGTACCCGTAGAAGGCCCGGCGGTGCGCGCGCATCCGCCCGGCGTAGTCCTGGATCGCGGCGACATAGTCCTGGCTGTCGTTGTAGCGGTACAGAGCGTGGGACATGTTGCCCGGCGCGCCGTTGGCCACCAGGAATCGGGCGGCGGCCTCGATTGCGTCGCGCTGATTGTCGATGTTGCCCTTCCCGTACCGCGCCCACGTGCCGGATAGAAACTGCATCGGGCCCTCGGCGCCGGCCGGGCTCAATCCCTGAACGCGGCCGAACCTCGTCTCGACGAACTCGATCGCTGCGAGGTACTGCCAGCCAACGCGGAACCGCGACTGCGCCGAGCGGAAATAGCCCATGAGCACTTTGGGAGCAGCGGGTCGAACGATCCTCCAGCGCGGAAGGCGCCGACTCGGCACGACGAGGCGTGCAAGCGCGGCGGCTGCCGCGAGGTTTGCCCGCGTGGTGGCGGCGGCCGACGGTGAGAGTCCGGCGAGCGATGCGCGGCGGGCGGCGGGCCGTTCGTGGGCCAGCGAAGCGATCGCCAGCTGCTCGAAGAGTCCGGCGCGGGCGAGCTGGGGGCCGACGCTTTGCGGATCGTCGATGACGCGTTGCGCAAGGTCGAGGTCCGTGGCGAGCCGGGTGGGGTCGGCGGGCACCCTGGCGGGAAGAGAGCTGGAGGCCGGCGGTGCCGACGAACGCGCGGACCTGACGGCCGGCGGGTGATCGGCGGCAACGTGGCCGCCGCCGCACCCAGCGAGGAGGGCGAGGGCGAAAGCGGCGCCGACGACACCGATCAGTGTCCCCGCGGAGCTACCTGAGGCCCGGCGACTCCCCACCTTGTGAGTGTTAGCAGAGGCGATTCGCGGCGGACAGACCAGACTTGCTTGCCGGCCCCTACAGCTCGGTGAGCACCTCAGACGCCGCACGCTGACCCGACTGCACCGCCCCGTCCATGTACCCGGTCCAGACCGTGGCGGTTTCGGTACCGGCCCAATGGATCCGCCCGACGGGTGCCCTCAGGGCGGCCCCGTACTCGATCAGCACGCCGGGCGGGGTCACGCCGACCGGGCAGCCACCGGTATAGATCTCGCGCGCCCACACTTCGTCGAAGTACGTGCGCGGTTGACCCGCCTGCGCGCCGAAGTAACGGACGCAGGACTCGAGCACGGCGCTCCTTCGCGCCGACGCCGGAGCGTCGTCGAGCGCGCGCGCGTCATCCCCGTCGATGAACCCGAGCAGGACGCCCGGGATGCCGCTCGCCGGCGAGGCGTCGAACGTCACCTTCACGGGTCCCTGGTCGCTGTTCGCCTGGCCGTTCAGGCCCTGGGCGCGCCAGAACGGCGTGTCGTACACAGCGATCGTCTTGATCAGCGACCCGATCGGCACCCGCTGCGTCAGCTGCGAACGCATCGCGGTCATCCCCTGCGGGTATGAGATCTTCCCCGCCAGGTGCGGCGGGAGGGCCACGATCACACGCTTGCACCTGATGCTCGAGGTCTTTGCGTGCACGGTCGCCGCGTGGGCGCCCTGGTCGATCTCGAGGACGGGCTCGCGCAGCATCACGCGCTTGCCAAGCTGCTTGGCGATCTTGATCGCGATCCCCTGAGTGCCGCCCGTGACGCGGAAGTCCTGCGCGCCCCCCTGTCCGGCGTTGTTGATGAGCGCCTCGACGGACCCGGCGGCGTGGACGTAGAACAGGAAGTACAGCATCGAGACGTCGCGCGGCTCGACCGATAGGACGGCCTCGACCGCGAGCGCGAACAGCAGCCGACCCTCGGTCGTCGAGATGTTCTGCTCGGCCCACGTTTCGACCGTCATGCTGTCCCATTCCAGGGCGCCCGGAGCGGTCCACGGCGCATCGAGCGGGACCGTCTGGGCCATCTTGTCGATCGCGGGGAGCGTGACCGTCCCGAGCTGCACGACCGCGACCGGATCGCTCGCCGGCGGGATGATCCCCGTGTAGGGGGTCCGCTTGCCCTTCTCGTACCAGACCAGCTTCCCGGTCGCGTTCGTGGGGAACTTCGTGATCCCGAGCTCTGCCATCAGCGCCTGGATCTTCAACTGGGTCGGCCCGACAAACGTCGCGCCCATGTTCGCCACGTCGCTCGCGCCCCGGCCGATCGAGCGGCTGAAGCACCGGCCGCCGACGCGATCGCGCGCCTCGAGCACGATCACCGACTTACCCGACTTGTGCAGCTGGCGAGCCGCGGTGAGACCCGCCAGACCGGCGCCAACCACAACCACGTCGGCACTGTGCCTGCGACTGGGCGGCTGGCGCTTCTGCCTGCGCTTCTTGGCCTCGGCTGCTCCCGGCACCGCCGCGGCCGCGCCCGTCGCGAGCGTCCCGGCCACGAACCGCCTGCGCGTCATCCGGCTCTTGTCGCTTGTCATCCCTGCCGCGCCTCCTGTGTCTGGTGTCGGGTACGTCAACACTGAAAGCCGGCACGCGTTGCGCTCCGTCGGCCTCAACGGCGATCGCGCCAACGGATGCGGCCCGCGCACGGGCGCCAGTAGGGTGACCGGGTGCGGTTCGTGATCATCGGCTCGGGCGCGATCGGCGGAGTCGTCGGCGCACGCCTGTACGAGTCCGGACGCGATGTGGTGTTGATCGCTCGCGGCGCCCACCACGACGCGATCGCCGCCCACGGGCTGACACTCGAAACGCCGGAGGAGCGGATCACGCTTGCGATCTCGGTCGCGCCCTCGCCCGCCGCGGTGAGCTTTGCCGCGGACGACGTCGTCCTCTTGGCGACGAAGAGTCAGGACACGGAGAGTGCGCTCGACGCGCTCCGGGACGCGGCGCCCACGGCCACGCCGGTGGTCTGCCTGCAGAACGGCGTCGAGAACGAGCGGATCGCGGCGCGCCGGTTCGCGAACGTGTACGGCGCGGTCGTGATGGCGCCAACTGCCTACCTCGAGCCGGGGGTCGTCCAGGCGTACGGAGCCGCGCTCACCGGCGAGATCGACGTCGGGCGGTATCCGAGCGGCGCCGACGAGCGCTGCGACGAGATCTGCGATGCCTTGCGCGCCGCCCGCTTCGGGTCGGAGCCGAGGCTCGACATCATGCGCTTCAAGCACGCAAAGCTGATCGCCAACCTCGGCAATGCCGTCCAGGCGATCTGTGGCGCGGACGCGGGCGCCGACGAGCTCCTGGCGCGAGCGCGAGAGGAGGGTCGCGCGGTCCTGCATGCGGCGGCGATCGACTTCATCGCGGACGACGTCTCCGACGTCCGCAAGCGGTGGGAGCGGTGGAAGGTCGGCACGATCGAGGGCCGGGAGCGCAGCGGCGGCTCGACGTGGCAGAGCATCGTCCGCGGCACCGGGACCATCGAGACCGACTATCTGAACGGAGAAATCGTCCTCCGCGGCCGCCAGGTGGGCGTGCCGACGCCGGTCAACGAACTGCTTCAAGCGCTGATGCGGGAGACGCTGCGAGATCGCCACGCGCCGGGGTGGCTATCCCCGGACGAGGTGCTAGCACGGCTGCACTGAGCGAGGTACGCTCGCTCTGTGCGAATTGCAATCGCGGGCGCACACGGCAAGATCGCCATGCGGCTGGCGACGCTGCTTACCACCCCCGGCGACGCCGTGGTCGGGCTGATCCGCAACCCGGACCACGCCCTGGAGGTTCGCGCGCTCGGGGCGGAGCCCGTGGTGTGCGACCTCGAGCACGCGAGCGTCGAGGAGATCGCACGGGCGGTCGGCGATGTCGACGCCGTGGTCTTTGCAGCCGGGGCAGGGGCCGGGAGCGGCGCCGCGCGGAAGCTGACGATGGATCGCGACGGCGCGATCAAGCTTCTGAATGCCACGGCGCCGACCCGGTCGGCATACGTGATCGTGAGCGCCGTCGGGGCGGAGAGCCCCCCGGCCGGCGATGATGTCTTCAGCGTCTACCTGCGCGCGAAGGCTGAGGCCGACGCCGCGGTGATGTCCAGCGACCGGGACTGGACGATCGTGAGGCCGGGTGGCCTCACCGACGATCCAGGAACCGGACGGGTGCGGATCGACACGGCCGCGTTTCGCGGCGAGATCCCGCGTGATGACGTCGCCACGCTGCTCGACCTCGTACTCCACGACAGGCGGGCGGCCGGTCACATCCTGTACGTCAACGCCGGCCCGGATCCGATCGCACAGGCGCTCGAGTCCGCAGTTGCGTGACGGTCCGGTCGCGCGCGACTCCCCGGACAGCGAGAGTCACGATGCTACGGTGGGTTCGTGGGCGTGCACCTGGTCGTCTTCGTCGGCGTTTCCGCGGTCGTGATCCTGCTGCCCGGACCGGATACAGCCGTCGTGACCAAGAACATCTTGTTGAACGGTCGCCGCGCCGGTCTGGGGACCTCGATCGGGGTGTGCACCGGCCTGTCTGTCTGGACGCTCGCGGCCGCGCTCGGCGTCGCATCGGTGCTTCGGGCGTCCGAGGCCGCGTTCACGGCGCTCAAGCTCGTCGGTGCCGCATACCTCGTGTGGCTCGGCATTCAGGCGTTCCGGGCGGCGCGCAGTGTCGCCGCGCCACCGCCCGCGGTTGAGAAACGGACCACGGTCGCCGGGTCTCGCCGGGGGTTTCGCCAGGGCTTGTTGAGCAACCTCGCAAACCCGAAGATCGCCGTGTTCTTCACGAGCCTGCTGCCCCAGTTCGTCGACCCGGGGCGCGCGGTACTGGTGCCGTTCCTGCTGCTCGGCCTCATATTCGTGCTGATGACGCTCGCCTGGCTCTGTACCTATTCGTTGCTCGCCGCCCGCGCCGCAGCTGCGCTCCAGCGCCCGCGGGTCAAGGCAGCCCTCGACCGGATTACCGGCACGATCCTGATCGCCGTCGGGATTAGGCTCGCGTTGGAGCGGCGTTAGCGAACGCTCAGGCTCCCGGGAGCAGTTGCCGATAGCGGACAAAAGGCGGGCGCCCAGGCTGGAAGGGCCGCTCGCGCGGGGTGAGCGTCGGCGCCTCACCGCCCGCCATCCTTACCCACCAGGCCCGTATTGCGGCCCGAGACTCGCACAGCGTCTGCCAGCCGGAGTCACTATACTTTATGAAGTATGCTGACGTTCCGACGCCTGCTGGGTTTCCTGGGTCCCTATCGGAAGGGTGTGGCGTGGTCGTTCGCGCTCGCGTTCGGGGCGATCGGGTTCACGGTGCTGATCCCGTACCTCACGGGCCTGGCGATCAACGCGATCCGCGATGGCCACCACCACGACCTGATCATGTGGTCCGTCGCCATTGGGCTGGCTGGGCTCGGACGGCTCGTGCTGAGCGTACTGCGCCGCTTGGTCGCCGGAAAGGTCTCGCTCGGCGTCGAGGTGGATCTGCGCAACCGCCTGTACGGACACCTTCAGCGGCTCGAGCTCGCGTTCTTCGACCGGCAGCAGACCGGCCAGCTCATGTCTCGCGCCACGGTCGACCTCCAGGCGGTCCGGTTCTTCCTCGGGTACGGCCTGATCTTCATCGGGCAGTCGGCGCTCTCGATCCTGCTCGCGGCGGTGGCGATGTTCGCGCTGCAACCCACACTCGCGGCGCTCTCGCTCGCGCCGGTGCCGTTCGTCGTGCTGATCGCGGACCGTTACGGTCGCCGGTCGCGGCCGGCGATCCAGGAGGCACAGCAGCGAATCGCCGAGCTGACCGCCGAGGCGGAGGAGAACGTGTCCGGCGTGCGCGTCGTCAAGGCATTCGCCCAGGAGCAGCGCCAGCTCGATCGGTTCGGGCATTCCGTCCAGCGGGTGTTCGAACAGCAGATGATCGCGACCCGGATCCAGGCTTTCTACGGCCCGATGATCAGCTTCCTGCCGAACCTCGGACTGGCGATCATCCTCCTCGTCGGCGGCCGCGAGGTCATCGACGGGACGCTCACACTGGGTCAATTCACCGCCTTCTACGCCTACCTGCTGATCCTGATCTCGCCGATGCGGACGCTCGGATACATGCTGAGCGCCGCCCAGCGGGCGACGGCATCGGGGGCCCGAATCTTCGAGATCCTCGATCGCGAGCCGCATATGAAGGTTCCTCCGGACGCGCCCGTGCTCCCCGCCGGGCCGGGAGACGTCACGCTGGAGGGCGTGAGCCTGACCTTCGACGGCGCCACCCGTCCCGCGCTCGACAACGTCGACCTCGAGGTATCCGGAGGCAGCACAGTCGCACTGGTCGGCGCGATGGGCTCCGGCAAGACCACGCTCGTGTCGCTGCTGCCGCGGCTCTATGACGTGACTGCGGGGTCGGTGCTTATCGACGGTGCGGACGTTCGTTCGGTCGACCTGGTCAGCCTCCGTCACCAGATCGCGATCGTCAATGACGATCCCTTCCTGTTCTCGGCTTCTGTCCACGACAACATCGCCTACGGCCGTCCGGACGCGACCCGCGAGGAGGTCGAGAGCGCGGCGCGCGGCGCCCAAGCCGACGCGTTCATCCAGGCGCTGCCTCAGGGCTACGACACGCTCGTCGGCGAGCGCGGCCTGACGCTGTCGGGCGGCCAGCGACAGCGCGTCTCGATTGCCAGGGCGCTCCTCGCGCAGCCGCGGATCCTGATCCTCGACGACGCCACCTCGTCGGTCGACGCGTCGACCGAGCAGCAGATCAAGCTCGCGCTCCGCGAGGTCATGAAGGGCCGCACGACGTTCGTGATCGCCCATCGGCTCTCGACGATCGCCCTCGCCGATGACATCGTCGTGCTGGAGGACGGCCGGATCGCGGATCGTGGCAACCACGATGAGCTGCTCGAGCGCTCGGACCTGTACCACGAGATCGTCGAGAAGGGGATGCCCGATCGGGTGTTCATGACGCGCAAGCCGCTCGAGGCCGAGGTGGCCGGCCTATGAAGCGCCAAGGCCGCCTAACCGAGCTCCGGCGCCGGCTGCGCGCCACCGGAGGACGCGGGCGCAAGCTTCGAGCCCTCGCCCAGCTGGTCGCGCCATATCGCTGGCGCGTTATCGCGATGTTCACCTCGCTCGTGGTCGCGACCGGGGCGGCGCTGGCGCCGGCACCGCTGGCGAAGCTCGCGATCGATACCGGCATCGAGCATCACGACGTGAGCGCGCTCGACTGGGTCGTTGTCGCGTTCCTGATCTCGGCGGTGCTGTACGCCGTCGCCTCCTACCTACAGACCTATCTCGTCGGCTGGGTCGGCCAGCGGGCGCTCCAGGACCTGCGGCTGCAGCTGTTCTCGCACCTGCAGCGACTGTCGATTGGCTTCTACTCGCGCAACCGCGCGGGCGTGATCATCTCGCGACTGACCAACGACGTCGAGGCGCTCGACCAGCTCGTCGAGGACGGGATGGCGACGCTGTTCCAATCTGGCCTGATGCTGATCGGCGTCGTGGTGATCCTGATGGTGCTGGACTTCCATCTCGCGTTGCTGACGTTCCTGGCTCTGCCGCTGCTGGCGATCGGCGCGCTCGCCTTCAGGATCGCGTCGGCGGATGCCTACAGGCTGACGCGCGAGAAGATCGCCTCTATCACGGGATACCTCCAGGAGACGCTGTCCGGCATCCGTGTGGTCCGCGCGTTCGGCCAGGAGCCGCGTCATATCGCCCGCTTCGCCGAGCTCAACGAGGAGAACCGCGCGGCGAACATGACGACCGTGAACCTGAACGCCGCCTACTTCCCGGGCGTCGAGCTCCTCTCGGCGCTGGTCACCGTCGAGATCCTGGTGGTCGGCGGGATCGAGGCGTTGAACGGCCATACGTCGACAGGCGTCGTGTTCGCCTTCATCGCCGCGCTCAACAACTTCTTCGACCCGATCCAGCAACTCTCGCAGCTGTACACGACGTATCAGTCTGGGATGGCGGCGCTCGACAAGATCCTCGAGCTGCTCGACCAAGAGCCCGACCTCGTGGACGCTCCGGATGCGGTCGAGCTCCCCCGGATCCGAGGTGAGCTTCGCTTCGACGATGTCTCGTTCCGCTACGGAGCCGACCCGGACTCGGCGTGGGCACTGCGTGATCTCGACCTCGTGATCCCTCCGGGTCAGACCGTGGCGCTAGTCGGCGCCACGGGCGCCGGCAAGTCGACGTTTGCAAAGCTCGCCGCCCGGTTCTACGACCCGACCGAGGGGAGCATCAAGATCGACGGTCATGACCTTCGCTCGGTGACCGCGGAGTCACTGCGCTCGCAGATGGGGATCGTCCCGCAGGAGGGGTTCCTGTTCAGCGGCACCGTTCGCGAGAACCTCGCGTTCGGGCGCACCGACGCGACCGACGCCGAGATCCGCGCGGCCGTGCAGGCGGTCGGCGCGGACGAGTTCATCGAGGCGCTCGAACACGGCTACGACACTCAGGTCGGCGAGCGTGGCGTGCAGCTCTCCGCCGGCCAGCGTCAGCTGCTCGCGTTCGCGCGAGCGCTCGTCGCCGATCCTCGGATCCTCGTGCTCGACGAGGCGACCGCCAACGTTGACGTCCGCACCGAGAGCTTGATCGAGGCAGGGATGCGACGCCTGTTGGCCGGCCGGACCGCGATCGTGATCGCCCACCGGTTATCCACGATCAGGCACGCGGGGCGGATCGTGGTCATCGAGCACGGCGAGATCGTCGAGCAGGGGACGCACGAGGAGCTGCTCGCCGCCGGCGGCTACTACTGGCGCCTGTACAGGGACTGGGCCGAGCAGGCGGCCGCGTGATCTCTGTAACCGCACTCTCGACAGCGCCGGTAAAGGGGACACGCCTTCACTGCGTCGACACGATCGAGCTCGGGTTCGATGGCGCCCTGGGCAATCGCCAGTTCTTCGTGATCGACGGGCGCGATCGGATGGTGAACGCCAAGAACCTCGGCCAGCTCCAGACGATCGTGGCGGATGTCGAAGACGGCAGGTTGAGCTTGACATTTCCGGACGGTCGCGTCGTCGAGGCGCCGCCCGGATCCGGCGATCCACTCACGACGCGGTTCTTTTCGGGCACGCGTGAGACGCGGATCGTCAACGGACCATTCGCCGACGCGCTCACGGAATACCTTGGGAAGCCGGTCCAGCTGGTCGAGCCAGCCGCCGCCGGCGTCGACCGCGGTCGCGAGGGGGCGGTGACGCTGATCTCGCGCGGGTCGCTGGCCGCGCTGGCCGACGCCGTTGGCGAAGATCAGCTCGATGCGCGGCGCTTCCGGATGCTCGTGGAGATCGATGGCATCCCCGCCCACGTCGAGGACCGCTGGATCGGTCGTGGCGTGAAGATCGGCGACGCCATCATCCGCTTCAGGGGCCACGTTGGCCGCTGCCTGATCACCAGCCGCCACCCCGAGACCGGCGAGATTGATCTGCCGACCTTGGACGCACTGGCCAGCTACCGCAGGCACCTCGACACGACCGAACCGCTGCCGTTCGGGATCTATGGTGAAGTGCTCGAGGAAGGGACCGTGCACGTCGGGGACCCCGTGGCGATCGTTGATTAGATTCCAATCCTGATGAGCTCCGAACGCGTCCGGATCGAGGTGGCCGATCACGTCGCCACGGTCACACTCACCCGCCCTGAGAAGCACAACGCGTTGGACATCCCGATGTTCGACGGGATCATCGAGGCCGCCTCGGAGCTGTCCGGAGCGCCCGCCGTGCGCGCCGTGATCCTCCACGGCGACGGGCCTAGCTTTTGCTCCGGCCTGGACGTCATGGGCGTGATGGCCGGGGCTGAGGGACTCGACGGACTCACCGATCCGCTGGGCGGCGACGTCCCGAACTGGTTTCAGCGGGCCGCCTATGGCTGGATCAGCCTGCCCGTCCCCGTGATCGCGGCAGTGCATGGTACGTGCTTCGGCGGCGGCCTTCAGATCGCGCTCGCCGCCGACATCCGGATCGCCACGCCCGACGCTCGCCTCTCGGTGATGGAGATCAGATGGGGCCTCATCCCGGACATGTCGATCACGCGCACCCTTCCGCGTCTCGTCGGGATCGATGTGGCCAAGGAGCTCACATACACCGGTCGCGTCTTCAGTGGCGAGGAGGCCCTCCGGCTGGGGATCGTGACCCACGTGTCCGACGATCCACTGCTTTCGGCGCACGAGCTCGCGACGGTGATAGCGGCGAGGTCCCCAGAGGCGATCCGCGGCGCCAAACGGCTCTACGACGAAGCGTGGAACAAATCCGCAGAGGACACCCTCGCGCTCGAGGCCGAGCTCCAGCGGTCGCTGATCGGATCGCCCAACCAGCTCGCGGCGGTGGCGGCCGGGATGACAAAGCAGCCGCCACAGTTCACCGACCCGGAACCGGCCGCAGCGAGCTGATCGGGACGGTCATGGCGCTACGGATCGGCCGGATTCGGCTATGCTCAAACCCCAACTGTGCGGGGTCGTCTAATGGCAAGACGCCAGCCTCTGGAGTTGGTTATCGGGGTTCGAGTCCCTGCCCCGCAGTTAGATTCCCTCCCTCAGCGGTAAGCGGATACCGGGGCACAAAGGACGGGATCGGGAGCAGGTCCAGACGCAGGGGCAGACGCGTGTCTGAGCTACTGTCCTCATGACTTTGCGCGTCCTCGGCCTCCCTATCGGACCACCACTCGTGGTGGTCAACCGGATGCTCTCCGACTTCGCCGCAATCGCCCGCCTGGCGCGAGTAGCGCCGGGGCAGTTCGACCGGCTACTTGAGCTCGGCGAAGAGATGGCGGCGATCGGGCGGAGCGTGCTCGAGATCGCAGAGCGGCTCGACCAGCGGGCCGACGCGATCATGCTGCTCGGCGAACGACTCGACGCACGGGCCGCGGAACTGGTTCTGATGGGTTCAGACATGCGCGAGGTCGGGCGTCGCATCGACACTCGGGGCGCTGAGATCGTGGACAGCGCCGACAGGGTCGTCGAGACCGGCAGCGAGCTGATAAGCGTGCTGCCGGCCGTCGAGCGGGCGCTCGAGATGGCGACGCCGCTCGAGGGCGCGATCGATCGCTTCGGTCGCCTGGTCGACCGCCTGCCGGGTGGCGCGGCGCGCCGGCGCCCGGACGCCCCAACCACGGCGGACGACCCGCTCGCCGGCGACGCCACGACCAGCGACCTCACGGCCGGCGACGACGACGAGCTTTCTCCGAACGACTCTTAGACCGAGCTGAGGTCGGTCGAGAGATCCGCGAGTCGCTCGGCGTGCTCCTCGAGCGCGGCCTGCGTGGCGAGCAGCCGCGCGGCGTGCACGAGATCCTCGGAGCGTCCAATCGATAGAGCTCCCGCGACCTGCCCGCCCCTCAGATACCAGACGCTGAACTCGCCCTCGTCGATCGAGCCGCGAACGACCTCCTCGTCCCAGTCGAACGCGGGGCCGACGTACTCGAGCGAGACCCAGTCTGAGAGGTCGGAGAAGAAGTAGGGAACGACGTCGTGTGGCTGGTCGCGCCCGAGCATATTGAGTGCCACCGTCCGGCCCTGGCTGAACGCCACGTCCCAATGCTCGATCCGAAGCCTCCGGCCACCGTGGACGACGCTCTCGTACTCGGCCACATCCCCCGCGGCGAAAATTCCCGGCGTCCGACTCTCCAACCGGGAATCGACGCGAACACCTCCGGTGTCGCCCAGCTCGAGACCGGCGCTGCGGGCAAGCATCGTGTCGGGCGCGGCGCCGACGCCGATCACGACCGCGTCGGCATCGAGCTCTCGGCCGCGCTTGGTGATCACGCGCGTGACGCGGCCGTCTGCGCCTTCGAACCGATCCAGCTCGTCATCGCCGCAGATCGTGATCCCATGCTCCGCGAGCCGGTCGTGGAGGAACCGGCCGGCCTCCTCGCCGAATCCACGGCTCAGCGGCACGGACTCGATCATCACCATCGTGCAGGAGCTGCCAAGCTCGGTCAACGATGCCGCCACCTCGCTGGCGATGTAAGAACCGCCGATCAGCACAACCCGCTTGCCGGCCGCGTCGCTCCGAATCGAGTCGCTGTTGCCGAGCGTGCGCAGGTAGTGGATCCCCTCCAGATCGCACCCAGGGACGTTCAGCCGGCGCACGCCCGCGCCGGTGGCGAGAAGCGCCTTGTCGAAGCTCACGACGTCCTTCGTCGAGAGCGTTGCGGCGCGCGATCCGACGTCGAGCTTGGTCACCGAGGTGCGCGTCAGCGCCTCGATCCGCTGGTCGTCGTACCACTCGACTCCTCTGAACAGCGTGTCCTCGCGGGACTCCTTCCCCCGCAGGTAGCCCTTCGAGCACGGCGGCCGGTTGTACGGGAGATCGAGCTCGCGCCCCACCAGAAGAATCGAACCGTCGGCACCCGACTCGCGCAGCCATCTGGCGCAATTCCCCGCCGCCAGGCCCCCACCGATAAGCAGGTAATCGACCTGGCGCTCAGACATCCCCGCCGACCGCGGCACCCTCCGGCGCGAACTGCGGCGTGATCTGCGACTCGAGGCCAGGGTCGAGGATCAGCAGCACCTGATCGCCCGCCTCGATGACCGAGTCGGACTTCGGCACGAACCCGGTGCCACCGCGGAGCACCGAGATGATCAGCGACCCGTCGGGAAGAGCGACATCCTGCACGCGCTGGCCTGCGGCCGGCGAGCCCTCACTCACCTCCAACTCGATGATCTCGAGATGTTCCTCCTCCAGCGCCAGCAGCTGGATCAGACCGTACTCGGGGACCTCATGCTCGATCAGCCTGAGGATCAGATCGGTGGCGGACACCGCCGGCTGAATGCCCAGCAGCTTGAAGTGCTGGAGGTTGCGCGGGTTGTTTACGCGGGCGACGATCCGCTGGCATCCGTACTTCTCCTTGGCCACCTGACAGATGAGGATGTTGTCCTCGTCATCGCCGGTGACGGCGATCACGAGGTCGGCCCGCTGGATCCCGGCCCGCTCCAGGACCCAGAGCTCGGTCGCGTCGCCGTACTGCACCGCGTGCTCGAGCTCCTCCTCCACGACGCGGTAGCGGTGGTGGTCGGATTCGATCAGAGTCACCTCACGGTCCTTGGCAATCAGCTCGCGGGCGAGGTTCCAGCCGACCTTCCCGGCTCCGGCGATGATCACGTACATCGGCTAGTTGACCCTCCCATCAGCGAGCGCCAGCTCGGCGGCCTGATCGATCGCCTGCTGAGTCGGGGAAATCGTGAGCAGGCCCTGCTCGGCGTACCACGACGCCCGGCCCGGATCCGCAACTCGGACGACGACCCGTGGCACTCTGAAGCGTCGCTGCGCGATCTGAGCGATCACGAGGTTCGTGTTGTCGCCCCGGGTCGCGGCCAGGAAAACATCCGCCTCTTCGATCCCGGCATCGATCAGAGCATCGATTTCGAGGGCGGTCCCGACCGTGAACCGTCCGCCGGAGTCCTCCCACGTCGTCGACTGATCCTTGTCGAGACGTTCGTGCGACAAGGGGTCGCTGTCGAGCACCGAGACATCGTGCCCAGCGTCGAGCGCCCGCTTCGCGACGGCCGACCCGACTCGACCACATCCCACGATCAATATGAACACGCCCTGGACTCTAGACACCTACGTTCCTGTTCGCAGCTTTTGCGTCGGCTCGCAGTGGCAGATGCGGCCAAAGTCGATCCGCGGCGGGTAAGTTGCCTTACCCCAGCCCCACGAGAGCACGGTCCGGCCTCAGGTAATGATCGGGATGATGAGCAGCGCCACGATGTTCGCGACCTTGATCATCGGGTTGATCGCCGGCCCGGCGGTGTCCTTGTAGGGATCGCCCACGGTGTCGCCGGTCACCGCGGCGGCGTGGGCCTCCGATCCCTTGCCGCCGTAGGCGCCGTCCTCGATCAGCTTCTTCGCGTTATCCCAGGCGCCACCGCCCGAGGTCATCGAGATCGCCACGAACAGCCCGACGACGATGACCCCGATCAGCAACCCGCCCAGCGCCTCGACGCTGATCAGGCCGACGACGAACGGGATCACGATCGGGATCAGCGAAGGCAGGATCATCTCCCGCTGTGCGGCCCGGGTCACCAGCGCGACCGCGGCGCCGTACTCGGGCTCCTCGGTTCCATCCATGATCCCCGGCTTCTCGCGGAACTGTCGGCGGACCTCTTCGACGACGGCGCCACCGGCGCGGCCGACTGCCTCCATCGCAAGTGAGGCAAACAAGTAGACCATCATGCCCCCGAGCAGGAGTCCGATCAGGACCGCCGGGTTGCCGATCGAGAAGTTGGCGATCTTGCCGCGGTCGGTCAGCTCACGCTGGAAGGCATCAAACAGCACCAGCGCCGCCAGCGCGGCGGAGCCGATCGCGTACCCCTTCGTGACGGCCTTGGTCGTGTTGCCTACCGCGTCCAGCGGGTCGGTGACGTTGCGAACTTCCTCGGGCAGATCCGCCATCTCCGCGATCCCGCCGGCGTTGTCCGTGATCGGTCCAAACGCGTCGAGCGCGACGATCAGACCGGTCAGCGAGAGCTGAGCCATGACGGCGACGCCGATGCCGTAGATCCCGGACGTGCCACCGCCACCGAGCTTCCAGGCGCCGAGGATCCCGAGCGCGAGCACGATCGCAGGCGGCGCGGTCGACTGGTAGCCCTGGGCGAGGCCCTGGATGATGTTCGTCGCGTGGCCCGTCTGAGACGCGCGCGCGGTGCTCTTGACCGGCGCGAAGCGCGTCGAGGTGAAGTAGTCGGTGATAACGAACAGGCACGCGGTGACGCCGATCCCAATCAACGCGCAGAGGTAGAACTTCCACCAATGCGGCGTCCCGGTGTGGGTCAGGACGCTCGCCTTATAAGTGACGTCGTGCATCATCCAGTAGGTGACCGGGAGGAAGGCGAGCGCGGCCAGCAGGCCTGAGACGATCAGGCCCTGGTAGAGGGCGCGCTCGACGTTTCCGCTCCGAGAGCGCACCGCGAATGTGCCGATGATCGACGCGATGATCGAGACGGCGCCGAGCACGAGCGGGAACAGGGCCACCGCGGACTGCTGATCGAACAGAAGCACGCCCAGCAGCATCACCGCGACCGCGGTGACCGCGTAGGTCTCGAACAGGTCGGCCGCCATTCCGGCGCAGTCGCCGACGTTGTCGCCCACGTTGTCGGCGATCACCGCCGGGTTGCGCGGGTCGTCCTCGGGGATCCCGGCCTCGATCTTGCCCACGAGGTCGGCGCCGACGTCGGCCGCCTTCGTGAAGATCCCGCCGCCGAGGCGCGCGAAGACCGAGATCAGCGAGCCACCGAAGCCGAGGCCGATCAACGCGTTGACGGCATCCGCTTGGCTCTCACCGACGATCCACGTGAGGATGCCGTAGTAGCCGGCGACGCCGAGCAGCGCGAGGCCCACGACGAGCATCCCCGTCACCGCACCGCCGCGGAAGGCGACCGCGAGCGCCGGGGAAACGCCGCCACGCGCAGATTCCGCGACGCGGGCGTTTGCCCGCACCGACACGTTCATGCCGATGTAGCCGGCCGAGGCCGACAGCAGGCCTCCGATCGCAAAGCCGACCGCGACCCGAATGTTCTGGATCGGGATGAGAACGATGAACAGGATCACGCCGACGCCCGCGATCGTCGTGTACTGGCGGTTCAGGTAGGCGCGGGCGCCCTCCTGCACAGCAGCCGAGATCGAGCGCATCCGCTCGTTCCCAGGCGACAGCGCCAGTAGGGCGCGGGACGTGAGAACGCCGTACACGAGCGCCGCGCTAGCGCACACGAGCGCGACGAGCACGCCATGGTGCGTCAAGAAGCTAGTCAAGAAGGTCCTCCGGAGAGCTCTAAGTTCGGGAGAGGCGCGCGCCGACGCGCAGCCAGACAACTACAAAAGGGCCACCACCCCATGTGCGAGCGGAGGCCCGGAAAATAAGCCCGCCGCAGTCTAGCGGGTGCCGTTATCAGATGTTCGCAGGGGCGCTTACTGACCAGGGACCCAGAGGCGGCCGCTCCGTTGCGCCGGCCCTGGTTCTCCCGGCTTCGGCGGCTCGGCGGCGGGGTCGGCCGGCTGGCTCCCAGCGGCCTCAGATCCAGCCGCTCCTGACGGCCCGGCTGGGGTGGGCGTCCCCGCCTCTTCCCCAGCCGCCTGATCGGCTGCGGGTGCCTGCCCGCCGATTCTCACGTACGCGAGCTGCAGTTGAGAGAGGGCGTCCCTGATCGCTCCGCCCTGGGAAGGCGCTGCCTGCTCGACAAGTGGCAGCAGCGCCCGGACGGCCTCAATCGCAACTCGGACCTGAACCTGGTCGCGCTCATCCTCTGTACCCGGCGCCAGCCCGGTCCGCCGCATCCCGAGATTGACGAGCGTCACGACGTTCTCGAGGAGCATCTGTTCGACGCGGATCTTTTTGATCTCGGCCTCGTAGGCCGCCCGCAGCTCCTCCTCGGTGGGCTGCCCGCTCGTGGCGCTGGTCGGGTCTGTGCTCATCGGGTCACCTCCGCTGTACTTCCCAACACTCCAGCATACGTATCGCGGGTCCGGCCGACCACCGCGCCGAACACGTCGCGCAGGCTCATGCCGGACTCGAGCATCCCGCGCTGCCGTTGGGCGCCGTTGATCGACGGCAGCGACACCTCGATCCCTAGCTCCCCTCGGACCGGCCCGGTCCACTCGAGCAGCCGCTCGAGCGTCTCGCCGGCGCGATACGGCTCGCCGCGCTCGAGGTCGAGGAGCTCGCCATCGAGGCCGTAGCGGATCGCCCGCCACACGTTCTCCTCGATCAGGCGGCCCGGGACATTGTCGAACGGCACGCCGTCGTCGATGTCCCTCGCCGCTTGAGCCACGCACGCCACGATCAGCGCGGCCAGGCCCTCGGATTCGGCGGCGGTTGACTGGGCGTCGCAGATCCGTACCTCGACGGTGCCGAACGCGAAATGCGGACGGATCGACCACCAGACCTGCGTGTACTCGACGATCGAACGCGTCCGAACGAGAAACTCGATGTACTGCGCGAACGCGTCCCAAGTTCCGAACGCATCTGGGACTCCGCACCGCGGAAAGCTCTTGGTGAAGATCTGCGTGCGGGCGCTGTGCAGGCCCGAGTCCTGGCCGTCCAGGAATGGCGAATTTGCCGAGATCGCGAGGAGCAGCGGCAGCACCGGGCGGAGCCGATCGCAGACGAGCACGGCCCGGTCAGGGCCCCGGACGCCGACGTGCACGTGCACCGAGAAAGTGTTGTTCCTCCACGCGACGTACTTGAGTCCGTCCTCGACCCGGTGGTAGTGCTCTGTGTCGATGACCTGCTGCTGGCGGTAGTCCGACCAGGGATGAGTGCCGGTGGCTCCGAGCGCGACCCCGTGCTCGGCGGCGAGGGCGAAAAGCCGCCGCCGGCGATCGCGTTGCGCGACCATCGCCGCGGCGAGATCGTCGCCCCGGCCCGACCGAATCTCGATCTCGGAACAAATCAGCTCGCCGGCGATCGACTCGGCCAGAACGGGATCCGCGGCCCCGGCCTGCTGGAGCTCTTCGAATTTGGGCACGAGTCCCAGTTCCCGTTGGTCGAGCAGCGCGAACTCCTCTTCGAGCCCGACAGTGAAGTCGGTAGATGCTTCGAAGGCCGCGCGAGCGGAGTCGAGATCTATATCCACGTCCTGAAGGGAAGCCGGTCAGGTGAGATAGAAGTACAGCGCGTAGAGCAGATCGACTGCGGGGCTCGACGTGTGCACGGTGACCTCTGGCGGCACCTGGAGCAGCGCGTCCGAGTAGTTGAAGATGATCTTCACTCCCGCATCGACGAGCTCGTCTGCGACGGCTTGGGCGGCGGCGGACGGTACGGCGAGCACCGCCACGACGATCTCCTCATCCTCGATCACCGTGCTCATCTGGGAACTGTTCCGGACGGTGAGCGTGCCGATCTCGGTGCCGATCTTCTCGTCGTCGATGTCGAACACGGCGACGACCCGAAAGCCGTGGTCGGCGAAGATGTCCGAGGTGGCGATCGCCGTGCCGAGATGGCCCGCGCCGAACAGCGCGATGTTGTGCTGACCCGAGGTGCGCAGGATCTTGCGGATCTGCGTGACTAGGGACTCGACGTTGTAGCCGACACCGCGCTTGCCGAACTTGCCAAACCCGGAGAGATCCCGCCGAATCTGAGTCGAGTTGACATGGGTGTAGTCGGCGAGCTCCTGAGAAGAGATCGTCTCCTTACCCATCTTGCGAGCCTGGGTCAGGACCTGGAGATAGCGCGACAGCCGCGCCGCCACGCCGAGCGAGAGCTTTTCCCCGGGCCGCTCGTCATTTGCAACTTCGTCCGGGATTTCGGTGCCGCGCCCGACCGTGTAACTCATCCCTGCTCCACTCTACTAGGGCCGCGATCCCGTTAGCCGACGCTCGAGCTCGTCTTCGTCGACGAACAACTCAAAAGCCTCCCGACCGTCGATCGTCACCACTGGAATCCGCTCGAGATAGGTCCGCAGAAGCTGTTGGTCCTCCTCTATGTCCCGCTCCTCGAGCGTGAACGGATGCTTTGCCCGGACGCGAAGCAGGACGTCACGCGCGTCGTCGCACAGGCAGCAGCCCTCGCGGCCGAACAGGACCACCGTCGGGCTCACGCGGCCAGGCTCCGTTCACCCGTCGCGTATACGTCGAGGTCCAAGTAACCCGGGTACGGGATCGGATCGACGTATCGGGCGGCGCTTGCGATCATCGCCGCATTGTCGGTGCATAGCTCTGAGGGCGGCACGTCCAGCGCCACACCGAGCGCGGCCAGCCGTTCGCGCAGCGGACCGTTGGCCGCGACCCCCCCGCCGACGGCCAGCCGTTCGAGCCCGGTCTCGGACAGACCCCGCTCGACCCTCAGCAGTAGCGCGTCGACGATCGCCCGCTGGTAGGAGGCAGCGAGATCGGCCCGGCGCCGCTCAGCCTCCTCTTCCCCGAGGTCTCTGATCCGATACAGCAGCGCGGTCTTCAGCCCGGCGAAGGAGAAGTCCAGTCCGGGCAGCTTGCCGGCGATAGGGAACTCGAACGCGAACGGATCGCCGTCTCGGGCGAGCCGCTCGAGCGCCGCGCCGCCGGGATACCCCAACCCGAGCAGTCGTGCGCCCTTGTCGAACGCCTCTCCCGCCGCATCATCGAGCGTCTGCCCGATCACCTCGAACCGTGGCCCGGGATCAGTTACACGCGCGAGGAGCGTGTGACCGCCGCTTGCGATCAGGCCTAGAAACGGAGGTGCGAACGGCTCGGGGCCGAGCAGGCTGGCGGCGATGTGACCGTGGAGGTGATCAACCGGCGCGAGCGGAAGCTCGTGCGCCGCGGCGAGCGCCTTCGCCGTGCTCACGCCCACGAGGAGCGCGCCAACCAGGCCGGGACCGCGGGTCACTGCCACGAGCTCGATCTCCCCGAGCGAGCAGCCGGCCGTCCTCAACGCATCCTCGACCACCGCGCCGATCAGCTCGAGGTGGTGGCGTGAGGCGACCTCCGGCACGACTCCCCCGTAGCGACCGTGGATCCCCTGCGAGGAGATTACGTTCGCCTTGATAGCTCCAGCCCGTGTGACGACCGCCGCACACGTGTCGTCGCAGCTGGTCTCCAGCGCGAGGATCACCCTGGGGCACCGGTGCTCGACGGCTCGCGGGCGGGCCGCCACATGATCACGGCGTCCTCGCCGGTGTCGTGGTAGTAACGCGGCCGGGTCCCGGAGGATCGAAAGCCGAACTGCTCGTACAGCGCGATCGCCGGGGCGTTGGACGTTCGCACCTCCAGCGTGTACGGCTGATCCGGACCCGCGCGCTCGAGCATCTCCTCGAGCAGCGCGCGAGCGTATCCACGACGCTGATGCGCGGGATCGACGGCGATGTTCATCAGGTGCCAGACGTCCGCGTAGCGCGAGCAGATCAGGTACCCGACGATCTGCTCGTCAGCCGGCCCGACGGCGGCAAGGCACACGCCGGATGGCTTGGAGAGCTCGAGCACGAACATCGCTAGCGACCAAGGGGTCGGGAACGCGCGTCGCTCGATCGCGATCACCTGTGGGAGATCGGAATAGGTGAGCCTTCGGATCGTGAGGGGGTCTGCGTTCATCTATTGCGTGCGGGGCGGCCGATCTCGGCGTCGGGCAGCCGCACATACTCGGGCCGGATCTCATCAGGAGCGCTGGCGCGCCGATTGCGGGCTAGCCGGCAATGGTTCACCGCGGTGACCCTATGAAGGTCCGAGTCGTCCGCTGGGATCGACGCCCCCGAGCGCTCGAGAACCTGCCTGAATTTTACCGCCCCCTCCCCCACGGCCAGCGTGCGCGGGCCGAGCCCGATGACGAGCTCGCCCAGCGCATCCGGGGTGAGCGCCCGCGGTTCCGTCAGCCACAGTGGCTCGGGGGTGTCCAGGTCTTCGGCCACCCAGCTCGCGGCGAACGCTTCACCCCGCCGGGCGTCGATCACGGCGACGACCACGCGGGGCCGGTCGCCACGATCTCGTGCCCCGAGTGCGAGTGACTCCAGGGTCGAGATGCCGACCAGCGGAATCCGGCGGGCCTGGCCAAGCGCGCGCGCTGTCGCGACCCCGATCCGCAATCCGGTGAACGTGCCGGGACCGATGCCCACGGCGATTCGGTCGATCTCGGCCCACGAGGTGGACTCACGCTCGAGAAGCTCCGCGATGAGCGGCATCAGCTTCGTCGCGTGCCTTGGGCGAACGCCGGGGGGTGGATCGTCTCGACGCTCGAGTTCGATGCAGGCTTCGTCGTCGAACAGAGCGACGGCGGTCGCCGGTGTGGCGGTGTCGAAACCGAGGATTCTCACGGGCTGTCTATGAACACGACGCGGACGTCGCCGCCGGCGTGGTCGATCCGAACACGAGCGGCAATGCGGGCCAGACCGGCAATCGAGCCCTCCTCCCCCCGGGGCCATTCGACGAATGTGATCGTGTCCGCGCCGAGATAGTCCGCCAGCAGGTCGGGGTCCTCATCGTTCAGGTCAGGCACCCTGAACAGGTCGATGTGGGCGATCGATACTGGACCGGGGTATCGCTGACCGATGGTGAACGTGGGGCTCGTGACGACCCCGGCCGCCCCGAGCGCCCGGGCCGCTCCTCTCACAAAGGTGGTCTTGCCGGCGCCCAGTTCGCCTTCGACGAGAACCACGTCGCCCGGCTTGAGCGTCGCCGCGAGCGCCGCACCGAGGTCCTCGGTCTCGGCGGCGCTGCTCGTCTGCCGTCGGCCGGACACGCGCGCGAAACTGTAGACAGGACCAGTTTGGGGCGCTGAGCGACGCCCGCCATTGCTAACTTCACCGGCAATGTCCGCACCGATGGAACCGTCGGCGACCGGTCGGCTGGCGGCCCTGCGAGCGCGCTACGCGCCGGCGTACACCGAGTTCAAGGGCTCCGATACCGCAAAGGCTGCCGGGCTCGCGATCGCGATGATCGCGAACAACCTCATCGCGCTCGGCTCGACCGTCGTCTTCGCCCGCCTGCTGTCCGATTACGGCTCGCTGGCGGCCCTGATCAGCTACTTCCTGATCCTCTCAGTCGTGGGCCAGGCGATGCAGGTAGGTACGGCTCGAGAGGGCGTGCTGGGTCACCTCGGTGTGGGCGCCGGCTTGGTCGCGACGCTGAAGCGCTGGACAAGGACGATGGCGTGGGTGCTGCTCGCGGCAACGATCATCTCGGTTCTCCTTCGCGATCCGATCGCCCAGGCGGTCGGTGTCCCGAACGACCAGTGGGCGACCGCGATCGGGATCCCCGCCGGGGTCCTCTGGCTCGAGCTCTCGATCCTTCGCGGTGCGCTTCAAGGCGTCGGCGACTACAAGAGCGTTGGCATCAGCCTCGTCGGAGAGCAGGCGAGTCGACTCGTCGTCGGTGCGGCACTGGCCGCCGCGGGCCTCGGGGTGACCGGCGCCTACCTCGGGACGCCCTTCTCATTTATCGCGATGAGCGCCTACTGCGCGGTGCAGCTACGCCGCTACGCCGCGCGGACCGCCGTGTCCGTACCGTCCGAGAGTCCGGTGGCCGACGCCGCGCTCGAGCTTTGGACGCACGTCAAGCGGGCGTGGGCGCCGATCGCCGGGCTGATCGTGATCGCCGTCCTTCAGAACATCGACATCATCGCGGCGAAGCATCGATTCAGCGGAACCAAGGACCTCGCCAGCTCGTACGCCGCCACCGCCGTCGCCGCCAAGGTACTCGTCTGGGTCGCGATCGGTGCAGGCTTCTATCTCGTCCCCGAGGTATCGCGTCGCCGCGCCGTCGGCGAGGACACGCGGCCTGTGCTCGCGGTTGCGCTCGGAATCATCCTCGTCTGCTCCGTGCCGGTGCTACTGATCTTCGGCTTCTTCGCCGAACCACTGCTGCGAATCGCGTTCGGCCCGCACCGCCTGCTGGCGTCGAACTCGCTGTTCGTGCTCGGCGTGGCGTTCACCGTCCTCGCCGTTACGTATCTCGCGATCCAGTACATGCTCGCCCTCAAGAAAACCTGGTTCCTGGTCGTGCTCGGCCTCGTCGCCGTCGCCGAGCCGGTGCTCTTGCTCCAGGCATCGCGCAAGCCCGAGGGCTTCGCCGTGGTTGTGCTGGCGGTGCAGGCGGCTGGAGCTATCCTGGCGTTCGGGTTCGCGCTTCGCCGCGACAACGCGCCACCGGCGACGACTCGCGACCGCGAGAGCTCGTTCAGGAGCCGCTTCGGCGCTCGGCCAGATACTCCGCGAGCCGCTCCGCCGCAGCCCGCAGCCGCCGGAAGTAAGCCGCCCGACTGAGCGCCAGATCAAGCGCCGCCTGTTCGTGGCTCGGCACCGGCTCGAGGTAGCCGTGAATCAGCACCCGGCGCAGCAGCTTCTCGTTCTCGCTGTCACCGAACGCGCGCTCGCTGGCGTCGCGCAACGCGTCGGTCTTGGTCAGCGGCCCGAGCTCGAGCTCCGTGGCTACTCGTTCCCAGCCCCCGGCGAACCAGCTGGAATCAGGCGCGGTGCGACCGGCGATCACGACCAACGTCCGCTCCGGGAGCGACGGCAACAGACCCCGTCGCAGATATCCCGCAAGCGCCGTCATCCGCTCGTAGTTGTCGATCAGGACCAGCGGACGCTCGCATCCTCTCGCTTCCGACAGGACCGCCTCGAGCGCGTCGGGCATGGGCGGCAGCTCACGCCCCTCGACCAGGAACGTGTCCAGGCCGTAGGACTTGGCGCGACGCGCCAGCTCGCGCAGCAACGCGCTCTTCCCGATTCCGCCGGGCCCGTGAACGAGCACGACGTTTGCCGGCGGATCGTCCTCTAAACAGGACTCGAGCAGGACAAGCTCCGCGTCGCGGCCGACGAATCGCTCGCGATCACGTCCGAGCACCCTCGTGGCCAGCGTGCCTGTCGCGGACGCGCCGGCGGTGGCAATCGGGTCAACTTCGCCCATCCCTGGCCCCGTCTCATCCACATCTTAAGCTTAGCTTTAGAAATGCCTCATGGATATGTGCGCCAGCGAACCCAAGACTGGAGGTGAGATGGCGGTAATCAAGATCATCGAACTCGTGGGGAGCTCGACCACAAGCTCCGACGACGCGGTCACCGCTGCGCTCAGGGAGGCGCGGCAGACTCTGCGCAACATCAAGGCGGTCGACGTCGTCTCGGTGGGCTTGCGCGGAGACAACCTCGACGAGTGGCGCGCCCACGTGCGCGTCGCGTTCCTCATCGAGCGCGTCAGCGAGTAACGCTTTCTGTTGTCGCGCTCGGTTCGGCTGTCTGTCTGAGGCTCTTTGCCAGCTTTGCCCCCGCAGCCTTGCTTGGCGGTGGCCTGGTAAACGGCGCTGGGGAAGGGAGCGGGGTGGTTGGTTTGCGGGTCGCCAGAGCCCTGGGTTTGGCCTGCTCGTGCGCCCAAACCCGCCACTTTGTGGCGAGAGAGTCACGGGAAACCTGCATAGCGCGTCAACACCGGCGCCAGGGGCGAGCCCTGTCGTACTACGCATGCTCTTCATGCGTAGCTCGACAGGCCTCGCCATTTCGGCCGGGATTGTCGTGCTGTGCAGGTTCTGGACGGGTGCGATCGCGCCCGCTCCCTTCCTCTTCCCAGCGCCGTTTACCAAGCCGATCTCTCGCCACGCCGCGGGCGCGCAGCGCCCACGGGCCGAGAGTCCGTAGCCCCTACCCGGAAACGCCGGCGCCCCGCGACGACACCCAGCGAGCGCGCGTCTTACTCGCGCATGATCCCGCTGCCGGTAAGCGGACGTTGGCCGCGGGCACGCTGGCCCACATCCGTGGGCAGGACACTTAGTTACCTAGAAGAGTCCGAGCTGCGCCGCCGGCTCGGCCATCAGTGCCGGCGGCTCCTCGGGCGTGGTTATCGGCTCCTCGGGCGTGGGTATCGGTTCTTCGATCTCGGGAACCGGTTCGAGAACCACCGGCTGCTCGGGCGGGCCGAGCGCCAGCAAATCGGGAATGCGATGAAAGTCGCTGCGCAGGGTCTCGAGCGTCGAAGGCGTGTAAAGCGCGGCCGCGGGGTGATAGAGCGGATACAGCCGCACCGATCGTGAGCCGATGATGCGAATCTCATCGCGCCCATGCAGCCGCGATATGCCGGTGGTGTCGGCGCGCAGCAGTTTGGTCGAGAAGTTTCCCAGCGTGCAGATCACGATCGGTTCGATCAGGTCCACCTGTCGTTGGAGGTATTCCTGGCAAGCCTCGATCTCGTTGGGATGAGGATCGCGATTATCGGGCGGTCGGCACTTCAGCGTGTTCGCGATGAACACGTCCTTCCGCTCCAGGCCGATCTCCCCGAGCAGCTTGTCGAGCAGCTTTCCCGCCTGGCCGACGAACGGCAATCCCATGCGGTCTTCGTTCGCGCCGGGCGCCTCGCCGATGAACATCACGTCGGCATCCGCGTTGCCGGCGCCGAAGACCACCGTCGTCCGCGTCTGGTGCAGTGGACAGCGGACACACTCCCGCGCTTCCTCGTAGACGGCCTTCAGCTGCTCCCGACGCTCGGCGGCGCTCGTCACATCGGGGATGGTAAAGCCGTCATCTGACGATCATGATGACCCTGCAGGCTCCCGACCGATCGCTCCCCGCAACCTGCGAGAACTAATTTCCGATCCAGGCTGGCCAGCTGATCGCCAAGGCCCTACGGTTGACCCGGCCCGTCGGATTGCTCCTCGCCTACCGCTGGCGGCCCAGATCCCGTGGCGGCCAGCCGGTTGGTGATTGCCCGGATGGTGCCGTGAGTGACATTGGCGGCAGCTGCAATTTCACGTGTCGACAGGCCGAGTCGCATCGCCCGAGCAATTGAGCGATGATGCTCCAGCTGCGCCTCGCGCGCCTGGCGTCCGGTCCGTTCAACCCGCCGAAGAGCGTCGCCGCTGAGCGCCTCTCTGACCTCGTCTTTGCCTTTCGTCTCAGCCCGTGCAATCTCCGTGAGCGAGTAACCGGCACCCATGGCCGAGGTCGCGGCGTTCACGAGCTCCTGCGACATGCGATCGATGGCTGGAAAGTCTTCATCCGTTTCTGCACGCAGACGTTCGCCAGCCGCACGGGTGACCGTCGCCAACTCAGGTGGTACTGGACCATCCTCGCTGTTCCTTGACGCCATTGGCCCCCTATCTCTCCGTGATTGGCATGGTCTGGCTCTACAACTCTACAGGCTCATTTGACCAGAGCCAGCCGCTAGTCCCCTTTCGACGTCGCCGCGTCATGGACGGCATCCTCCCAACGCCGAGGATGCTCGATCGGCCCTCGAATCGAGCCGTTGGTGTGTGCTCTGCCACGATGAACGACTTCGCCTGCGCTCCAGAAGGGTGCACTATCGGCCATTTTGCACGCATGTCGCCACATAACCACTCAGGCTTCATTCTCTGAAAAAGGTAGCGGATCGTCCTCGATCAAGATCGGCAGACTGGCAGAGGCTGACCGGCAGCGGGTTGTGGTGTTATGCCCGTCACCGGATGGCAGGTGACCATCGTGCCGCGGGTTGGTCGAACAGTTCCAGTTGTGCCCTAACGACCACTCCGACAAGCCGAGTTCCGCGCATTAGATCAGCCGACAATGTCGCGACATGACGTGATGGGCGCCTGGGAACCAAGATGAGGCTCGAATGCGGTGCTCCGGATTACCGAACTCGCCCATTTCGCCATTCACGGTTTGAAAGAAGCCGCGAGTGGGAACCGATTTTACTAGGGACGACACGAGTTGATGAGGGTTTGCATTCATCGGATTGGCCGTTCCGCCTCCAAGGCGGATGTGTCGTCGAGCGGATTCCCAGCGAGCCGACGCAGGAGCGCCGCTTGGGCAGCCACCGCCGTCATGGTCCTTTCAGGCCTGGCCGCACCCGCCACCGCCAGCGCCAACGCCAACGCCGGACTCTCTTCGATCACAGGCGCCGTTTCGTCCGCCGGAGCGAAGGCCACGAGCGTTGCAAGTAACACGCTGGCCTCGGTCACGCCGGCAGCGAAGCCCGCTACTTTAGCTCCGTCGCCAGCATCACCGGCGACCGCGCCGAGCGCTCCGGCAGCATCGAAGGCGGTCCAGGCGCCGGCGAACACGACGGCGGCGCTGGCCAACACGGTGACATCGGTCGCCGCTTCGGCAACCAAGACCGCCTCCGCCACCACCAAGACGGCGACCGCGCCGGCGACCAAGACCGTCGCCACCGTCACCCAGAAGACCACCGCGCCGGCCACCAAGACCGTCGCCACCGTCACCCAGAAGACCACCGCCCCGGCGCCACCGGGGTCCTGGAGCCGGCCACGACAGCCGTCGCGCCCGTCGTCAAGACAGCCACCTCCACCCTCGCCCCGGTGGTGACAACCGTCGTCAAGCCGGCCACGACGGCCCTGGCGCCGGTCGTCAAGACCGCCACTACCACCCTCGCGCCGGTCGTCAAGACCGCCACTACCACCCTCGCGCCGGTCGTCAAGACCGCCACCACCACCCTCGCGCCGGTCGTCAAGACCGCGACCACCACCCTCGCGCCGGTCGTCAAGACCGCGACCACCACCCTCGCGCCCGTGGTCAAAACAGCCACGACGACGCTCGAGCCTGTGATCAAAACCGCCACCACCACCCTGGCGCCGATCGTCAAAACCGCCACCACCACCCTGGCGCCGATCGTCAAAACCGCCACCACGACCCTCGCCCCGGTGATCACAACAGTCGTCAAGCCGGTCACCACAGCGCTCGCCCCAATCACCACAGCCGTCGTCAAGCCGGTGATCACAACGGTCGTCAAGCCGATCACCACAGCGCTCGCCCCGGTCACCACAGCCGTCGTCAAGCCGGTGATCACAACGGTCGTCAAGCCGATCACCACAGCGCTCGCGCCTGTCGTGACGACCGTCACGAAGGCCCTTCCCCCGGTGACCCTACCCACGTCTACCGCGCCACCGCCCGACACTCACCAGGGTGCGCCGGCGTCGCAGCCGCCCCATGCGACCGTCGTGACTGTTCCGCCGACACCCACAGAGGCGGGAGGATCGCTCGCTCCAACATCATCGGCGCCCGGGGACGTCGGCCCGACGTCGACGAGCGACGGCGCGGGGACTGTGGCTCCGGCGACCAGCTCCGTCTTGCCACCTAACCGGCCGACTGCGCTCGGTGGCTCGTCGTGGGCGCCGGTGGCGCGAGGGCAGGCGTCGGACGCGCTGACGTCGGCCTTCTCGGCTGGCGGACCTGATGTCCTCGGTCAGCTGAGCGGCATCCGTGAACCCGGGAGGGGCGGCGGCACTCAGGCGCCTACGGCCTCGTCGGCCAGTAGCGCGACGCCCGGAACTCCTCAGAGTGCCTCCGGGGCGGGCGGCAGTGGCGCCGGCGGCATCGGTCTCGCGAACACATTCTTCGGCGCCTTTGGCGCGCTCTTACTCCTGACGATCCCCCGGCTGTTCCGGAGGATCGTGGCCGTGCGAGAGGCAGCAGTGCCACCGCCTTTCGTGCTCCTTCTCGATCACCCCGGCTAGTTCAGCCCGCTGACCTGGCTGTTGCACGCCTGTCCGTGTTCGGACCGGTGTGAGTACCCCTAATTGATCGAGCAAGAAGGAGCCAGCAATGACACGCTTGGTAAAGGCGTGGAAGAGCTGGGCTGCGGCGACCACGATCCTGTGGATAGCCGCACGGCAGACTCGGTTCGGCAGCCAGCGACGCGACAGTGAAGAAGCGCGATTCAGCGCGATCCGTTCCGCTTCACGCCTGATCTGGGCGATGAGCGCGAGCGTTCTCGTGCTGGCGTGCGTTCCTCCGACCGCGTTCGCGGGCCAACGAAGCAATCTGCATGCCCACCTCGGAACCACACCGATCGGAAACAAATCAGAACATCACTCAAACGGAACGACCGTGCAGTCGCGCGCTGCGCGGGTCGATCCCCCGCACTGCGGCCGCGCACAGCGCACCATTCATGTGAATGGGGAGCTCCTGGCGCCAGGCAGCGGCTATGGCACCCCGGGAGGATCTTGTTCCGTGCGCGCCCTTCAGCGTCGCCTGGCGGCAGCCGGCTACGTCACTGGGCCGTTCGATGGACGCTACGGTCCCCTCACCGAGCGGGCGGTCAGGCGCTACCAGGGAGCCTACGGCTTGCTGGTGGATGGCATCGCCGGGCCGCTCACCTTGGGATCGCTCGTGGCGCGGACCCCGGACATCAACCCGGGTGCTGGGTATGCCGTCAACGGCTCACGCCCGGTGCGGGCCCTCCAGCGCCGCCTGGCGCGGGCTGGCTTTCACCCGGGACCGGTCGATGGCCTGTATGGCCCGCTCACCGGGCAGGCGGTCAGGCGGTTCCAGTCGGCGCACGGATTGTCGGTCGACGGCGTCGCCGGTCCGCGGACGCTCACCCGTCTGTCGAACGACGCGTCCTCGCGTCCGCGCCCGTCTCACCGCGCGGCGCACAAGCCCACGCGGACCGCTCCCGCCCCTCACAGGACGGGTCACAAGCGGCCCACTCCTGCCACTCGGACGCCGGCAGGTGTCGCGAAACCGCAGGCGCAGAACCGACCCAGCCACGGGCCGGGGTTCGGAACCATCCTGTTGATCTGCCTCGGCATAGCCGCCCTCGTGGCGGTGCTGCTCGGGGTGGGGCGACACATGCGGAGCGGTCGTGTTACCGCGCCACCGGAGCCACCGGCGGGAGAGACGCCGGACGCATCGCCAGCGCCTGTGGCGGTGGCGACGAGCAGCCCGCCCTCGAACGTGGGCAAGGCCCAGGACGGGGCAGAAACGCCGGACGAGGCCGATACCCCACACGACGACCGCCAGTCGATGAACGGTGTCGATCTCACCCCAGCGGTAATCGCGTCGAACGGCCAAGACGGTCCGCCTCGCGAAGGCGGACCGCCTCGCGAACACGGTTCACCTCGCGAAGACGGTCCGCCCACGGATCAAGACGACCTGGTCGGGGCGTTCGATCGCGGTGGCGAACTCGCAGAACGCGGGGACTTCGCCGGCGCGGAGGACGCCTATCGCTACGCCGCCCAGGCGGGCCATGGCGACGCCGCCTCGAACCTCGGGGTCCTGCTCGAACAGCGGGGCGACCTCGAGAGCGCGGAGGCGGCGTACCGACGCGCCGACGCTCTGGGACGCGCCGTGGGCGCGCTCAACCTCGGCGGTCTGCTCGCCCAGCGAGGAGATGTTGCCGGTGCCGTGGCCGCGTATCGGAGAGCCGCCGAGCGAGGGAACGCCAGCGCGGCGATGAACCTCGGAGCGATGCTCGCCGATCGAGGGGACATCGTCGGCGCCGAGGCCGCGTTCCGTCAAGCCGCGGATGGCGGCAGCGACGGAGCGGTTTCGCGGCTGGGCGAACTGCTCGAACGGCGTGGGGACCTGGGCGGCGCTGAAGCCGTCTACCGGCGCGCGTGCGAGCTCGGCGACGCGGATGCGGCGTTCAACCTGGGCAGGCTCCTCTTGGATAGAGAGGAAACTCAGGGCGCCGAAGCCGCCTTCCGTCAAGCGGCCGACAGCGGCGATTCGGACGCGGCCTCGAACCTGGGGGTCCTGCTCGAACAGCGCGGCGATGACGCGGGCGCGGAGTCCGCTTACCGGCAGGCCGTCGACCAAGGCCATGCCGTGGCGGCGTTCAACCTGGGCAGCCTGCTCCAGGAGCGGGGTGACCTGAGCGGCGCCGAGGAGGCGTATCTGCGAGCG
The DNA here is from genome assembly GCA_963810015.1 of uncultured Solirubrobacterales bacterium. GTDB lineage: Bacteria > Actinomycetota > Thermoleophilia > Solirubrobacterales > Solirubrobacteraceae > Palsa-465. The sequence continues at coordinate 36,155 of CAWEMC010000001.1, read as the reverse complement.
GGCAGCCGCGGTGACGTCGACGTAAAGGAGGCAGTAGTCCAAGCCCTCCAGACGCTCCAGAATCTCCGCGAGGATCCGAAGTGGGAGTCCCCCGCGAGGTAATCGAATGCCGGCACGGGGTATATTCATGACGAGGCCGTCACCGTTTTCGCGGGACGGACCTCACGCTCAACTCTCTGTCAACGCCGACCGGTATCTCAGATGCGGGAACTGGAACGGGATAGCTCCGACACCTCTGCCTATAGCCGGGTCGCGATCGTCGGTCGCGGTCGTCTCGGTACCGCTCTCGCGTCCGCACTGCGAGAGGCCGGCTACCAAGTCGACGGCCCACTCGGGCGCGGTGCCGACGGCTCAGGGGCCGACGCCGTCCTGCTGTGCGTCCCCGACGCGGAGATCGCCAGCGCGGCGGCGAGGGTCGGCCGCGGCCGGCTGGTCGGGCATTGCTCGGGGGCCACCGGGCTCGATCCGCTCGCTCCCCACGAGGCGTTCTCGTTTCATCCGTTGATGACCGTCACAGCGGATGGAGCGACGTTCGCGGGCGCGGGCGCGGCCATCTCGGGAACCACTGTGCGAGCCAAGAGCTTCGCCGCCGGGCTGGCGTCGGCCCTGAACATGAGCGCGGTGGAGCTCGATGACCGCGACCGGGCTGCCTACCATGCCGCCGCGTCGATCGCTTCGAACTTTCTCGTCACGGTGGAGGCGGCCGCCGAGCGCCTGGCGGCGACGGCCGGCGTCGAGCGGGAGCTGCTCGTACCGCTCGTCCGCGCAACGGTCGAAAACTGGGCGCGGCTCGGGCCGCCGCGTGCGCTCACCGGTCCTGTCGCGCGCGGCGACGAAGCGACCGTGGTTCGGCAGCGAGCCGCCGTCGCCGAGCGGACTCCGGAGCTGCTGACGCTGTTCGACGCCCTGGTCGATGCCACCCGAGCCCTCGCCCAACCGGGGACCGGCGCGGCGCCAGACAAGGAGCCGGCGCTCGCATGAGAACGATCCGGACGATCGCCGACTTGCGCTCCGCGCTCGCCCAGCCCCGGCGTGACGGCCTGCGTGTCGGCCTGGTCCCGACGATGGGGGCGTTTCACGACGGCCACCTATCTCTGATCCGCCGGGCCCGAGCCCAGTGCGACGTCGTCGTCGTGTCGCTGTTCGTCAACCCGACGCAGTTCAACGACTCGAGCGATCTGAGCGCCTATCCGCGCGAGGAGTCCCGCGACGCGGCGATGGCCGCGGACCTCGGCGTCGACTACCTGTTCATGCCCTCCCAGGAAGACGTCTATCCCCCGGGTTTCGCGACGACCGTGTCCGTCGCCGGCCTCACCGACCGCTTGGAAGGCACCCACCGAGGGCGCGCGCACTTCGACGGTGTCGCCACCGTCGTCACCAAGCTGTTCAACATGGTCGGGCCTGACGTGGCGTACTTCGGGCAGAAGGACGCACAGCAGGCGATCGTCGTTGGGCGCCTGGTGCGAGACCTCGACATTCCGGTACGGATCGAGGTCTGCCCGACCGTCCGCGAACCCGACGGACTCGCGATGTCCAGCCGCAACGTCCACCTCTCGCCCGCCGAACGCGAGCGCGCGACGGCTCTTCAGCGGGCGCTGAACGCCGTGCAAGCGGTGGTGGCCGATGGCGAGCGCGACGCCATGACAGCGAGGAGCGCGGGACTCGCCGAGCTGACGCGGGCACAGATCGAGCCCGACTATCTCGAACTCGTGGAGACCGACACCCTGGCGCCTGTGGAGCGGATCGACGGTGACGTCCTCGCCGTGGTCGCGGCTCGCGTGGGCGCAACCAGACTCATCGACAATCAAACAATCCAGCTGCACGACCCCCGCGCGCCCCACGAAGGCGCGCACGACCGGAGCATCAACCTCGATCACGAGGTGGCGACCCCGCGAGGGGCGCCAACCACGTAAGGAGACGATCGCAAGTGTCCGCAACCCCTCACACCCCAGTCCCCCAGGACCTCAACGACCCCCTCCCGATGACGCTCCCTCGGCTCGCCGAGAAGAAGCGCCTAGGGGAGCCGATCGTGATGGTGACCGCGTACGACTATCCCTCGGCCCAGGTAGCTCAGGCGGCCAGCGTCGACGTCGTGCTCGTGGGCGACTCCGGAGCGATGACGGTGCTCGGCTATCCGTCGACCGTGCCCGTGTCGACCGACGAGATGCTGATGCTCGCAGCCGCCGTGCGCCGCGGCCTCCAGACGCCGCTGCTGGTCGGCGACCTCCCGTTCGGCTCGTACGAGGCGTCCGATGAACAGGCGATCGCGACCGCGCAGCGCTTCATCAAGGAGGCAGGATGCGACGCGGTGAAGCTCGAGCGGGGAGGCACCAGCGTGCAGCGCGCGCGGGCGATTGTGGAGTCCGGCATTCCGGTCATGGGTCACGTCGGGCTGACGCCGCAGACGGCCACGGCGCTCGGTGGCTACCGCGCCCAGGGTCGGACGGCGGCGCGGGCCCTCCAGGTCGCGCAAGACGCCGTTGCGCTCGAGGAGGCGGGGTGCTTCTCGATCGTCTTCGAGGCGATCCCGGCGGCGGTCTCGGAGATCCTGATGGAGGGACTCGAGGTGCCCGTGATCGGCATCGGCGCCGGCCCGGCGACCGACGGACAGGTGCTCGTCTTCCACGACCTGCTCGGCATCTACGACGGTCACGCGCCCAGGTTCGCCAAGCGCTTTGGTGAGCTGAAGGCGCAGATGGTCGCGGGCGTCGCCCAGTACGCGGACGAGGTGCGCAGCGGGGCATTTCCGGCTCCCGAGCACACATACTCGATCGATGACGATGAACTCGCCGCGTTCCGCAGTGGCCTAGAAGCAACCACATAGCGACAGAAACCAGCGGCGCAGCGGCACGGCCCCGCGGATCCCCGGTTAGGATCCCTGTCGATGGCGCGTCTCGCTCAAGTGTTCACCCCGCGGGACCGGGTCTATTTTGAGCTGTTCGAGGAGGCCGGTCAGAACATCCTGACCGCCGCGGATCTCCTTGACCAGATGCTGTCGAACTACCCCGACAGCAAGGACCTGGCGCGCGAAATTCTCGACTGCGAGCACGAAGGCGATCGGATCATCCACGACATCATCGACCGGCTGAACCACACGTTCGTCACGCCGATCGATCGGGAGGACATCCTCGCGCTGGCCTCGGCCCTCGATGACATCGTCGACTACACCGAGGAGGTCGCGGACTACCTGGGGCTGTACAAGATCGAGGCCCCGATGGATCAGTCGATCACGCTGGCGCGGGTGCTGCGCTCGGCCGCCAAGCAGATCGCCGAAGCGATCACGCAGCTCCGGGATTTCCGCGACATCTCGCGCTACACGGTCGAGATCCACCGCCTCGAGAACGAGGGTGACCGGATCACCCGGGAGAGCATCGCCGGGCTGTTCGACGCCGGCATCGACCCGATGGTGGTGATCCGCTGGAAGGACCTCTACGAGCGGCTGGAGGCGGCGATCGACGCGACCGAGCGGGTCGCGAACATCATGGAAGGGATCGTCATCAAGAATTCGTAGTTTGGGCTGACGATCACCCGACGGCACGTGTGCTTCGCGCGAGTGCCGTCGGGCGACCGCCCAGCCCATCTACGAGCGCGTTAGTGCTCGATTCGCCTCAACACCCTGGCGGGCGCCCCCATCGCGATCGAGAACGGCGGGATGTCCTGAGTGACGACCGAGTTCGCGCCGATGACGCACCGCTCGCCGACCGTGACCCCGCTGGTGACGACGACGTGCGCCCCGCACCAGACGTTGTCGCCGATCCGCGTCGGACCCTTTGACGTGAACCCCTGCCACGGAACCGGCACGTGCGGGTCGTCGAACCGGTGAGCGGCATCGCTCACGAAGCAGCCGTTGGCGAACATGCAATGCGCGCCGATCTCGACCAGTTCCGCCGACGCGACCATCACCCCGAGGTTCAGGAACGTGCCGCCGCCGATCCGGACCCGCGCGGATCCCGGGGCCGTGATCCACACGTCCGGCTCGAAGAGGACCTGCGGGCCGAGTTCGAGGCGCCCGTCGCGCAGCGCCTCGAGCACGTTGCCGTGCACGGGCCAGCGCACGAACGACTCGCGGCGCATGAATTCCCAGTGGATGCGCGCTCGGTTCCAGGGCAGGGAGTTGACCTCGTACCACGCCCACTTCTGCGCCCAGAGCTTGAGCTGCCCCGCCAGCCCGGGGGCGCTCCGTTCCATCGCGGTCAGCGCGCGGCCGCCGCAGCCTTACGGCGCGGCCGGCCAGACCGGCCGGAACCGTTCTTGCTGGGGGCCGCCGAAGCTGGGGCGCCGCGTCCTCGGCTGGGCAGGACATCCGCGAGGTACTGGCCCGTGTAGGACCCCTTGACCTTCGCGACCTCCTCGGGGGTACCGGTCGCGATCACGTTCCCGCCCTCTTCGCCGCCCTCCGGGCCGAGGTCGATGATGCGGTCGGCGAGCTTGATCACGTCGAGATTGTGTTCGATCACAACCACCGAGTTGCCCGCGTCGACGAGTCGCGCCAGCACCTCGAGCAGTCGCTGGATATCGGCGAAGTGAAGCCCCGTCGTCGGCTCATCGAGGATATAGATCGTCCGACCCGTCGCGACCTTGCACAGCTCGGCAGCCAGCTTCACCCGCTGCGCCTCGCCCCCGGACAGCGTTGTCGCGGGCTGGCCGAGGCGCATGTAACCCAGGCCGACGTCGTTCAGCGTCTCGACCCGGCGCCGGATCTTCGGGATGTGCACGAAGAACTCGAGCGCCTCCTCGATCGGCATCTCGAGCACATCAGCGATCGTCTTGCCCTTGAACCGGACCTCGAGCGTCTCGCGGTTGTAGCGCTTGCCGTGGCACTGCTCGCAAGGTACGTACACGTCGGGCAGGAAGTGCATCTCGATCTTGATCTGGCCGTCGCCGCGGCACACCTCGCAGCGGCCGCCCTTGACGTTGAACGAGAACCGTCCCGGCTTGTAGCCACGGGCTCGCGCCTCCTGCGTCCTGGAGAAAAGCTCCCTGATCTGATCGAACAGACCGATGTAGGTGGCCGGATTCGAGCGCGGCGTGCGCCCAATCGGCGACTGGTCGACCGAGATGATCTTGTCGAGCTGCTCGAGACCGCGGATCCGCCGATGGACACCGGCGCGCTGGCGGGTCCGGTGCAGACGGTTCGCCACCGCCTTGAACAGGACCTCGTTGACCAGCGTCGACTTCCCGGATCCCGACACGCCGGTCACGCAACACAGCACCCCAAGCGGGATCTTGACGTCGATTTGCTTGAGGTTGTGCTGGCTCGCACCCTCGATTGCGATATAGCCGGATGGCTTACGGCGCCGGCGGGGAGTCTCGATCACCCGGGTTCCCGCGAGGAACTGACCGGTGAGGGACTCCGGCACCTTCGCGACCTCTTCCGCGGTGCCCTCGGCCACGACGTAACCGCCGTGCTCGCCCGCCCCGGGTCCCATATCGACGAGATGGTCGGCGGCCCGCATCGTACCTTCATCGTGCTCGACCACCAGCACCGTGTTGCCGAGCCCACGGAGCCGATCGAGCGTGGCGATCAGCTTCTCGTTGTCGCGCTGGTGCAGTCCGATCGACGGCTCATCGAGGATGTAGAGGACGCCCACGAGCGATGACCCGATCTGCGTGGCCAGCCGGATCCGCTGCGCCTCGCCGCCGGACAGCGTCGCCGCCGCGCGCTCCATCGACAGGTAACCCACGCCGACGTTGTCCAGGAACTGGAGTCGCTCCTCGATCTCCCTCAGCACCAGCCTGGCGATCCGCCGGTCGTGCTCGCTCAGCTCGAGCGCGTTCACCCACATCAGCGCGCGCTGCGCGGACATCGACACGAATTCGTGGATCGGCATCCCGGCGATCAACACCGCCCGGGACTCGGGCCGAAGCCGCGCACCCTTGCACTCCGGGCACGGCCGCAGCGTCATGTACTCCTCGATCTTCTCCCGCGAGAACTCGGACTCCGTCTCGCGATACCGGCGCTCGAGGTTAGGGACAATCCCCTCGAACTGGGTCGAGTAGGAGCGGCGGCGGCCGAAGCGGTTGCGGTAGGAGACCTGGACGCGATCGCCATTCGTGCCGAACAGGAAGAACTCGCGGGACTCGGCCGGCAGGTCCTCCCAGGGCGTCTCGAGGTCGACGTCATACCGCTCCGCGATCGCCTGCGTCAGCTGGTCGTAGTAGTCCGATGCGCTGACCGCCCACGGGGCGATCGCGCCTTCGCCGATCGAGAGCGTCGGATCTGGCACCACCAGCTCCGGATCGATCTCCATCTGCGAGCCGAGGCCCGTGCACCTGGGACAGGCTCCGTGGGGGGAGTTGAAGCTGAAGATCCTGGGCTCGAGCTCGACCAGGCTCGGTCCGTGGACGGGACACGCGAACTTCTCGCTGAACGTGAGCGTCTTGCCATCATCGACCATCTCGATCTCGACGAGTCCATCCGCCAACGAGACCGCAGTCTCGATCGAGTCGGCGAGGCGCTTGCGCAGCTCACCCTTCATCACGAGCCGATCGACCACCACCGCGATGTCGTGCTTGAACTTCTTGTCGAGCGCGATCTCTTCGTCCAGCCGGCGAAGCTCCCCATCCACCTTGACGCGGCTGAAGCCCTCGCCACGGAGCTCCTCGAGCTGCTTCCCGTACTCGCCCTTGCGACCACGGACGATCGGCGCGAGCACCATGAACCGCGTCCCTTCGGCCAGCTCCATCACCTGGTCGATGATCTGCTCGGCCGATTGGCCGGTGATCGGCCGACCGCAGATATGGCAGTGCGGATGGCCGATCCGCGCCCACAACAGCCGGAGGTAGTCATAGATCTCGGTGACGGTGCCGACCGTGGAGCGAGGGTTGCGCGAGGTCGTCTTCTGGTCGATCGAGATCGCCGGTGAGAGCCCCTCGATCGAGTCGACGTCCGGCTTGTCCATCTGGCCGAGGAACTGGCGCGCGTATGCCGACAACGACTCGACGTACCGGCGCTGTCCCTCGGCGTAGATCGTGTCGAACGCGAGAGACGATTTCCCCGACCCTGAAAGGCCTGTGATGACGGTCAGCGACTCCCGCGGGATCACGACCGTGATGTCCTTGAGGTTGTGCTCCCGGGCGCCCGAGACGACGAGCTGATTCACATAATCCAGTCTAGTTGACCGAACAGACGTTCCCGTCGGAGGTTTGTCGCCCGCAGCGGGAAAATCAGCCTCTTCTCGCCAAAATCAGCCCTCGAGGCTCGCGTATACCTCGTCGAGCAGCGCCGAGCGGTCGCTCAGCTCGAAGTTCTCCGCCAGGTACCGATCCGTCTCCTCCCGCGTGGAGCCGTTCAGCGCCATGTTCAGCGCGATCAGCCGGGCTCCCTCCGTGTCGTCCGAGCCGTCGGCGGGGACGCCATCGGCGGCCGGGGCGGGCTCGGCCTCGACCACGACGACTTCCTGTTCAACGACCTCGATGCGTTCCTCGACCGCGGGCGGCCCCTCGGCGGGCTCGGCCACCGCGGGCGTCGGCTCGGCCGCGGGAGTCTCGGGCTCGAACGTGGTTCGTGGCGAGACCGACTCGCGCACGTCCTCCAGGTTGCTTCCGAGGAGCTGCAGGTCGGCATTTATCCGACCCGACCCGGTGCGCAGCGACTGGATGAGCCCGTTCAGCTCGGTCTCGACCGCGTCGAGCCGCTGCAACATCGTCGACGTCGACTCGGAGACCTTGCCGACGTAGTCGCGTGCCTGGGCCGTGGCCTGCTCACGCGCGGTCTGTGCCTCGCGGGTGGCGTCGGATCGGAGCTCGCTCGCCTCCTCCTCGGCCTGGCGCTGAATCTCGGCGGCGCTCGACTCGGCCGCCTCGACGATCGCGCGCACTTGGTCGCTGGCCGTCGACGCGAGCGTATCGCTGCGTTGGCGCGCGGAGCGCTTGAACTCCTCGAACTCGTCGGCGAGTGCTCTCAGGTGGGCATCGACCGCCTCGGGGTCGTACCCACGCCGGCCGATTGGGAAGTCCTTCTTCTCGATGCGCTGTCTGTCCATGGCCACGCGAACCAACCTCCGAGTCAATGATCTGCGAGCGGGAGGGCAGCGTATCGGACACGCCCCCATCGACGACGCCGCCGGCGGCCGCTCAGCCGATCGTGGCCTGGCCCTCGCGCCAAGCCGCGCGCTCGGCCTCCAGCCTCGCTTAAATGCGCGGGGCGCGAGTCATCCTGCTGCGATTGCCTGACCGAGCTGGCGCTTCAGGTCGCGGATCTCGTCGCGAAGCTTGGCCGCGTACTCGAACCGGAGCTCTTCCGCCGCGGCCAGCATCTCCTCCTCGAGCGCGACGATCGTCTTCTCGATCTCGGCCGGTGGCATCGAGGACGCGTCCCGAGTGCGCCGGCGCCGCGAGCGCGGAACCTTCGACTCGGATTGCAGGAACTCGGCGATATCCGAGATGCCCTTGACGATCGTCTCGGGCGTGATCCCGTGCTCCTCGTTGTACTCGCGCTGGATGACCCGGCGGCGGTCGGTCTCGCCGATCGCCGCCCGCATCGCCGCCGTCTCCTTGTCGGCGTACATAAGCACCTTGCCCTCGACGTTCCGCGCCGCACGCCCGATCGTCTGGATCAGCGAGGTCTCACCGCGTAGGAACCCCTCCTTATCGGCGTCGAGGATCGCGACGAGCGAGACCTCCGGCAGGTCGAGACCCTCGCGCAGGAGGTTGACCCCGACGAGCACATCGAACTCCCCGAGCCGCAACTCGCGGATGATCTGGATCCGCTCGAGCGTGTCCACCTCGGAGTGCAGATACCGGACCCGGAAGCCCATCTCCAGCAGGTAGTCGGTGAGGTCCTCGGCCATCTTCTTGGTCAGCGTCGTCACGAGCGTGCGCTCGTCGCGGTCGACGCGGCCGCGGATCTCGTTCATCAGGTCGTCGATCTGGTTGCGCGTCTCCCGCACCTCCACCTCGGGATCGATGATCCCGGTGGGGCGCACGATCTGCTCGACGATCCGGTCGGAATGGCTGCGCTCGTACTCCCCCGGAGTTGCCGATACGAACACCATCTGCGGCGTGATCGAGAGGAACTCCTGGAACGTCTGGGGACGGTTGTCGAGCGCACTCGGCAACCGAAAGCCGTACTCGACGAGCGTCTGCTTGCGGGAGCGGTCACCTTCGTACATGCCCCCGATCTGCGGCACGGTCTGGTGCGACTCGTCGATGAAGCAGATGAAATCGTCGGGGAAGTAGTCGAGCAGGCAGTAGGGCCGATCTCCGGGCCGGCGGCCGTCGAGGATTCGCGAGTAGTTCTCGATCCCCGAGCAGAAGCCCAGCTCGCGCAGCATCTCCATGTCGTATTGGGTCCGCTGGCGCAGGCGGTGGGACTCGAGCAGCTTCCCCTGCGCCTCCAGTTCGGCGCACCGCCCGTTCAGCTCCTGGCCGATCTCGGCGACGGCGTCCTCGATCATCCCCTCGCGCACGTTGTAGTGGGACGCGGGCCAGATCCCGACGTGCTCAAGGTCGTCCTCCAGGACCTCGCCGGTGATGGGGTCGAAGTGCTGAAGGTGCTCGACCTCGTCGCCGAACAGGACGATCCGGTAGGCAGTCTCCGCGTAAGCCGGGAAGATCTCGAGCGTCTCGCCGCGGACCCGAAACGTTCCCCGTGCGAGCGCCGTGTCGTTGCGCGTGTACTGAATCGAGACCAGCTTCCGCAGCAGCTTGTCGCGATCGATGAACTCGCCCTTGCTCAGCGTCTGGAGATTCTCGTCGTAGGTTTGCGGCGAGCCCAGGCCATAGATGCAGGACACGCTCGCGACGATCAAGACGTCCCGGCGCGCGAACAGCGCCGCGGTGGCGGAATGGCGCAGCCGGTCGATCTCCTGGTTGATCGCCGAGTCCTTCTCGATGTAGAGGTCCTTGCTCGGGACGTACGCCTCGGGCTGGTAGTAGTCGTAGTAGGAGACGAAGTACTCGACGGCGTTGCGAGGGAAGTACGTCCGGAACTCGTTGCACAGCTGGGCGGCGAGCGTCTTGTTGTGCGCAATCACCAGAGCCGGCTTCTGCACGCGCTCGACGATGCCGGCCATAGTCATCGTCTTGCCCGTGCCGGTCGCCCCCAGGACGGTCTGAAACCGCTCGCCCTCGGCCACCCCGGCGGCCGCCGAGTCGATCGCCGCCGGCTGATCGGCGGTTGGGCTATACGCGGAATCGAGCTCGAACTTCGGCATCAGACGTGGACCTTTGAGCGTAGCGGGACAGTCGGACGGAACCCACGCTCGGAGAGACGCGGCGAGGAAGGGCGCTAGCCGCGGTCGTCGACTCCGACGAGATAGCCCGGAAGGCTGACGGTGCAACGCTCGTCAGGCACCGGCGCGCCCGCGACGAGGCTCAGCGGCACCTCGCCAGCCCACACCGGGAGTCCGTAGTCCTGAGCGGCGTCGACCGGCGGTCCGGTCCGAATCTTGGCGGACGCCTCGTCGATCGAGAGGGCGATCACCTCGGTCGCCTTGAGCTCCTTGTCGCTCGGACCCCGGGCGTCATTGGAGCGGCCTGGAGCCACGTGGTCGACGATCATCCGCAGCGCCTCGAGCTTCTCCTCCCGGTCACGGATCTCGCGACCATCGCCGAGGATCATCACCGAGCGGTAGTTCATCGAGCTGTGGAACGCCGACCTGGCCAGGACCAGGCCATCGAGCAGGGTCACGGTCAGGCACATCGGGACGCCGTCCGCGAGCGTTTTCAGCAGCCGGCTCAGGGGCGAGCCGTGAACGTAGACCTCGTCGCCGTTGCGCACGTACAGCATCGGAATCACGAACGGCTGGCCGTCCGACACGATCCCGACATGGGCGAACCTCCCCGCGTCGAGGATCGCGTCGACGGTCGCGCGATCGTATTTGCCGCGGCCGGCCAGGCGGCGTACGGTCACCCTCCGGGTTTTGTTATAGTACGAATCCATCCTTGCGATAGAACAATACCAGAGGAAGTCCGCGGCGGCCCCGATCGCGGGTTCTACCGCGAGCGAGATCGCTTCGAGCGCCGAGGCCGCGATCCGCGTCGGAGCGCTAGAGACGGGCCAGGCGCTGCCGACCGTTCGCGGACTGGCGGCAGCGCTGGGAACTAGTCCCGCCACCGTCCACGCCGCGTACCGGATCCTGCGCCAGCGCGGGCTCGTCATCACCGACGGCCGGCGAGGCACCCGCGTCGCGTCACGCCCCGCTCTCCGTACCCCTCAGCGCGAACGCGCCGAGCTGCGCTCAAATCTTCGCGACCTCTCGAGCGGGCTCCCCGACCCCGAGCTGCTGCCGCCGCTCGGCCCCGGGATGTTGCGAGTCGACCTCGATGCCAGCGTGCGTATCGCGGGCCTGGAATCCGCCGATCCCAGGCTGATCGCGATCGCAGCGGCGTCGTTCCGCGCCGACGGCATCCCCGCCGGCGCGGTCGGGGTCACGGCGGGTGCGTTCGATGCGATCGAGCGCGTGCTGCAGGCCCATCTGCGCCCCGGCGACCGCGTGATCATCGAGGACCCGGTGTACACCTCGATCCGTGATCTGCTGGTGGCACTGGGCCTGGTTCCGGTCCCCGTGCCCGTCGATCAGCTCGGCTTTCGCCCTGAGGACTTCGAGGCGAGCCTCGCGAAGGGTGCCGACGCGGTGATCCTCGTCCCGCGCGCACAGAACCCGCTCGGCGCCGCGCTCGATCCCGAGCGCGAGGCGGCGCTTCGCAGCCTGCTCGAGCCACATCACGACACGCTCGTGGTCGAGGACGATCACGCCGGAATGGTGTCCGGGGCGCCGTGCCGGTCGCTGGTCACGCCCGCTTCACGGCGCTGGGCCGTGATCCGCTCGGTGTCCAAGGTCCTGCACCCGGACCTTCGGGTGGCGTTGATGACGGGCGACGAGACCACGGTGGCGCGGGTCGAGGGGCGCCAGGCGCTGGGTCCGCGGTGGGTCAGCCACGTGCTCCAGGCCCTCGTGGCCGAGTTGCTGAGCGACCCGCGGTTCGAGCAGACCGCCGCACGTGCCCGCGACGCCTACGCGGCTCGCCGCCAGGCGCTGCTCGCGGCGCTGGCCAGCCACGGGATCATCGCTTACGGTCGGTCGGGCCTGAACGTCTGGGTCCCGGTGCGCGAGGAGGCCCCCGTGCTGGGCGCGCTGCTGGACCGAGGCTGGCTCGTGCTGGCCGGTGAGCGCTTCAGGATCGCGACGCCACCGGGCATCAGGATCACCACCGCCACGCTCGATCCGGCCGACGCGCCAGAGATCGCCGAGACGATCGCCTCGGTAGAGCTCGGGGGCCGGATGCGGCGCGAGTACTAGCGCCGGCGACCGGAAAGTCCCTGGTCCTTCAAACCTCCGCTGGACAGAAGTTCTAGGGCCACGACCCTAAAGATCGTCTTTCCGCTGACCGATAACCGGCGTACCGAACCCGGGACTTCCGGGCCGGGGGCCGCCCAGGCGTTGGACCCAATCGCATCGGCGCGGCGTGGACCCAAACACGTGGGACGGAATCGACGCTTACGCGCCTTGACAACGGGCGCGGCAGCGTCACTTCGGCGTCCCTCCAGGAGGCAACCAGATGAACCGCAGGTCCAAGAAGAAGGTCGTCGCCGCCGTACTCGGAGTGCTGCTGGCCCTGTCAGCTGTCACGGCCGCGGTGGCGTATTTCACCGGCGCCGCAGGCAGCGGTACCGGTTCAGGGACGGTCGGCTCCTCGAGCGCGTGGACCGTCGCCATGGGCACCCCGACCTGGTCGGGCAGCCTGACCGCGCTGTATCCCGGCGCGACCAACGACACCGAGCTGATGCCCTTCACCGTGACGAACAACGGTAGTGGCCATCAGGCGGTGACCAACCTCACCGCCGTGCTCCCGGCCGAGAGCAACGGAGACGCGGAGACCGCGGCCGGCGCCGACATCCCCGGCTGCCTCGCCGCGTGGTTCACCCCGACGCTCGACAGCGGCAACCCGGCCCTGCCGGACGACATCGCAGGCGGCAGCACGTACACCGGCAAGGTCGACCTGACCATGCAGGACGTGAACGCCAATCAGAACCCCTGCCAGGGCAAGTCGCCGGCCGTCACCGTCACGGCTTCGTAAACAGTCAACCCACTAACGCTCGCGCTGGGACGGTCCTTCGGGCACCGTCCCAGCGCGGCTTGCGTTGCGGATGCAAGACACGGAGACCATGAAGACACTTCTCAACACCGCGTCGAAGATCGCCACCCGCGCCATGCCGGCGACGGCGGTCGTCGCAGTCGCAGCGCTTTCGCTCGGCGCGTACACCGGGTACGCGCACAACTCCGCCCGCCGGCGCCACAGGCCCAGCTTCAAGGTCACGGCAACGCCGGCCAAGGACACGATCACGGCCGGCTCGACGGCCGGCTACAGACTATTTATCCACCGCCACCGGTTCCCGTGGGGGATCAGATTCACTCTCTCACGCACCCTGCCACGGGGCGCGCGCGTCCACTTCACGGTGCGCCGCACTTTCAAGTCGCGATCGACGCTTACGGTCCGAACCAGGGCCTGGACTCCGCCAGGCGTCTATCACCTGACGCTGCGCGCCCGGCACGGCAAGCTCGTCAAGCGGATGACGCTCACTTTGACCGTCGCCGGCTCCTCGCCGGGGGGCGGCACGGCGCCCATCGATATCCCGCAGTTCTCGATCGCCGGCAACGCCACCGCTCCGCTCCAGCCGGGAGTGCCGGAGGGGATCAACCTTCAGATCAGCAACCCCAACACGGTGCCGATCGTCATCTCGAGCCTGACCGCGAGCGTGCGATCCGTCGGGGCTCCCAACGCCACCCCATCGCTCCCTTGCACGCTGAGCGACTTCTCGATGCAGCAGTACTCCGGCCCCCTCCCTCTGACCGTTCCCGCCTCGAGCACAATGAGCCTGGCCCAGCTCGGCGCATCGTCCGCGCAGTGGCCGCAGGTATCGATCATCAATCGACCCACTGACCAGGACGGCTGCCAGGGGGCGACGGTGACGCTCGCTTACAGCGCAGGCGCGACGCTTGGATGAGACGGCTCCGCCGCCTTCGGCCTCGCCTGCTGCTGCTGGCGGCGGTCGTCCTCGGCGGCGCGGGCGCCGCCTACGCGTACTTTGCCGGCACGGGTGCGGGCACGGCAAGGCCAGCGTCGGCACCCTCAGCCACCGCGTCCGGCGGCCGCCGATCCCGGCACGGTCTCGCTGAGCTGGAGCGCGGCGCGACCGAGCCCCGGCGGGGCGTCTATTACGTGACGCGCGCGGGCGGCACGCGTGGGCGGCAACGCCCGACCTCGTCGCGACGCTGACCAGCACGATAGCTCCACCCTCGGGGACGTACACGTACACGGTCACGGCGGTGTGGCAGTCGTGGAGCGACCAGCGCCACCAGCCAGGCGGGGAGGGCAGCACGAGGGAGAGCAGGGCAACAAGGTCACGAGCTACACGGCACCAGGCGATCACCTCGAACCCGCCGGGCGGCAGCACCACCGCCTCCCAGCGTCAGTTTCACGAATGGGAGCGGCACCCTCGATCACTACGAGCTCAGACGACGGAGCGCCGGCGCCGCACCACCCCGAGATCGCCGCGGGGCCATCGCAGACCGCTCGCACCCGTTCAACGTCCCCGCCGCCCAGGACAGCTCGACCGGTCCCGCGACCACTCACCTGGACGAGTCGACACCACCCCGCCGACCTCAGCCCCGGCGCTCGCGACCGGCTCGTCGACGTCAGACCTGAGCGGGACGACTCTCTACTACAACGGGAATGCCGCCGGCTCGTTCAAGCTCGAGGACACGGTGACGGACTCGGGGTCGGGGCCGGCGTCGGCGACCTTCCCAAACATCGCCACGACAGGCTGGACACATGCCGCCGAGACCGTGACGACGCCATCCCGCGGCCCCTTCACGTCGAGCACGGTCTCGTGGACGGCCAATCCGACGGGCCCGGACTCCTACACGGCACGGGCAAGGACGTGGCCGGCAACAGCGCGAGCACCTCCTGACCTTCGTGAGCGACACGACGGCCCCGCGGGTGGCGCGCTCACCGCAACGCTACTGCCGCAACGACCGGTGCGTCGACCAGCACGGCGACCAACAGCACGAACTTCACGACGGCGCCCGACCAACTCCACCGACGGCGGAACCGGCCTCAGCTCGTCGGTGCTCACGGTTCAGTCCGAATCCCTGTCCGGGAGCACGTGCGGCGCGACGGGCTCCGGCGGCCGTTCACGACCGCGGGCACCATCACGCAGATCCACGCAGCCGTCGGGGACCAGGCAGGCTACTGTTACGTGCACACACTGAAGGGGACCGCCAACGTCGGCAACACGGCCTCGATCAGCACCACGGTCGTCGCCAACCCTCAGCTTCACCAGTCACCGCCCAGCCGACGTCGGTCACGGCCGGCACGGCCACGGCCAACGACCGCGGTGGTCCTGACCGCGATTAAGAACGGCGCGACCGACACCACCTACACCGGCGCGGCGCTGACCGGGGCGGCGCCAACGACGGCCCGAGCGGGGCCACGCCGACTCTTCCTGCCAACCCGACGTGGGCAGCCGGGAAGGCGACGTTCGGGATCACACTCGTCAAGGCGGAAACCGAGACGCTGACCGTCACCGACGGGACCCGCAGCGCCACGTTCGCGCCGATCACGGTCAACGCGGGAACCGCGGCGAGGCTCGCGTGGACGGCGTGAGCACGGCCAGCCCGGCCGGTCTGCCGGCCACATGCTTCTTCACGTGCGCGTACGCCAGCGGTTTTGGAAACGACGAGACCTGGACCGCCACCGTCAGCGTCACGGACAGCGGCGGCAACATCGTCAGCAACCTGACCGGCGGCACACGGTCAGGGTCACGGTGAGCGGCGGTTCAAAGGGCAGCCTCAACCCGGCGGCCCGGCGGCCGTGGCGCTGCCGACACCGGCGGGCACGCCAAGTCGATCGACTACACGAGCGTGGGCGCCGGGGAACCGACACCGGCAATCTGACCGCGACGAGCGCCGGCTTCACGACCGCCACCGCGCCTCAAGCGGCGGGCGCAGCTAGCACCTAGCGGTAGCCCAACTGGCTCGGGTACGTCCGCCTGTAGTTGCGCTGCTCATCGAGGACCTTGGCGACATAATCGCGCGTTTCGGGAAACGGAATGTCGTCGATCCTCAGCGCGTGGCCGTCTCGGCGCGCCTCCGCGATCCAACGGTCGACGTTGGCTTCGCCGCCGTTGTATGCAGCGAGCGCGAGCATCTTGTTGCCGCCGTACTCGTCGAGCAGGTAGCGCAGGTAGTAGCTGCCGTAAGCGATGTTGACGTCCGGCTCCGAGAGGTCCGAGACCTGGAACGTCGTCCCACCTGACCGTCGCGCGAGGAACTCGGCCGTCTGCGGCAGGATCTGCATCAGCCCGACCGCCCCAGCCGCCGAGGTGCGCGGATCGAACTTTGTCTCGGCGTAGATGACCGCGGCGATCAGAGCTGGGTCGAGATGCTTCTCGGCGGCCTGTTCCCGGATCACATCGGAGTAGGACAGCGGCAGCGTGAACTCGTTCACGGCGCGGCGGAATAAGGGCATCGCCACCACCACCCCGACCGCCCCGATGGCGACGGTCAGGAAGACCAGGATGGCGCGGCGCCTGCGGGGCGCCGCGCGCCGGCGGCCGGTGCCTCCGCGCCTGGGAGCACTCCCGCCCCGACGGGTCGCTGTTGCGGTCGATGGAGTCACGTGTAGACGCTCAGCTTCTCAAGGACGGCCGACAGCTTCGCCTCGAGTTGCTCGACCGTTCCATCGTTGACGACCACATATGTCGCTCTCTGCGCTTTTTCCTGCTGCGAGAGCTGCCGAGCGGAGCGCTTCTCGAGCGCTTGATGGCCGCGAGCTTCGGCGCGCTGCCCTCGCAGCTCCTCCTCGGCGATCACCGCGATCGTTGCATCGAAGATGCCCTCCATCCCAGCCTCGAACAGTAACGGCACCTCGACCACCGCTGCACGGGGAACCGGAGAGGCATCCTCGAGCCCCCCGCGCCAGGCAGTCACGCGCGCGCCGACCTTCGGCCACAGCAGCCCCTCGAGCCAGGCGCGATCCTCCCCGGTCGCGAACGCCCGCCTCGCCACGGCCGACCGGTCGACGACGCCGCCGGGCGCCACCGACTCACCGAACCGAGCCGTGACCGCATCCCTCACCTCCGGGCTGTCGTACAGGTCGTGGACGACGCGGTCGGTCGAGAGCACGGCCGCGCCCAGCCGCTCGAGCGCCTCCAGCGCGGTCGACTTGCCGGCGCCGATCCCGCCCGTCAGACCGACGAACGGAACCTTCAGGCTGACGCGTCCTCCGACGGCTCGGGCTCTGCGGCGGCCGGCTCGGGCTCAGCAGCGGACGCCTCGGGCTCAACGTCAGCCGGCTCGGGCTCAGCAGCGGACGCCTCCGGCTCAGCGGCCGCCTCCGGCTCAGCGGCCGCCTCCGGCTCAGCGGCGCGCCTCCGCTCAGCGGCCGCCTCCGGCTCAGCGGACGCCTCCGGCTCAGCGGCCGCCTCCGGCTCAGCGGCCGCCTCAGGCTCAGCGGCGACAGCCTCGTCGGAGATCTCGGCTGGGTCCGTGGCTAGAGCCGTAGGCTCTTCCGATTCGGACGCTCGCGTAGTCTCATCCTGCAACTCGTCCTCGGGCTCCGGCGCTGCGTCCGAATCGGAAGCGGCCTCGGCTCCCGCCTCGTCAACCCCCGCGAACACCTCCTCGGACAGGCCGAGCTCGGGCATGTCGTCGAGGTCGGCGCTATCGCCCTCCGCCGGCGGCACGATCGGCCGCACCGGGAGCACCTGTCCCTCGACCCGCTTGATCGACAGCGACAGGCGCCGCCGCTCGGAATCGATCTCGAGGATCTTCACCCGGACGGGATCGCCCGGTTGAATGATCTCCCGCGGGTTCTCGACGTGGTGCTGAGCGAGCTCGGAGATGTGAACGAGCCCCTCGACCCCGTCGAGGATCTCAACGAACGCCCCGAACGTGACGACCTTCGTCACCACGCCCTCGAGCTCGTCGCCGATGTTGTAGGTGTCCACGACGCGCTGCCACGGGTCTTCCTGGGTCTGCTTGAGCCCCAGCGAGATCCGCTGCCGGTCGCGGTCGATGTCGAGCACCTTGACGCTGACGGTGTCGCCGATCGAGAGGATCTCGCTCGGGTGGTTGACGTGCGACCACGACAGCTCGGAGATGTGGATCAGGCCGTCGATGCCGTCGAGGTCGACGAACGCGCCGAAGTCGACGATGTTCGAGATCGTTCCCTCCACGACCTGGCCCGGTTGGAGCCGGTCGAGGATCCGCTCGCGGTCCTCCTTGCGCTGCTCCTCGAGCACGGCCCGCCGCGAGAGCACGACGTTGTTGCGCGAGCGGTTGAGCTCGATCACCTTGCACTCGATCGCTTCGCCCATGTACTCGTCGAGGTTCGGAACCCTGCGGATGTCGACCAGCGAGGCGGGCAGGAAGCCGCGGACCCCGAGGTCGATGATCAGGCCGCCCTTGACGACCTCGATCACGGTCCCCTGGACGGGCTCTCCGGATTCGGCGGCGGCCTCGATCTTGCGCCACGCCTTCTCGAACCGGGCGCGCTTCTTGGAGAGGATCAACCGCCCGTCCTGGTCCTCCTTGGTCAGGACGAGGGCGTCGACCTCTTCGCCGAGGGTCACCTCCTCGCCGGGATCGACGGACTTGCGAATCGAAAGCTCGCTCGAGGGGATGACCCCCTCGGACTTGTAGCCGATGTCCACCAGCACTTCGTCGTTGTCGATCCGGACGACGTGGCCGGTGACGACATCGCCTTCCTGGAAGGGATGGAGCGTCGCGTCGTAGTTGGGGACGATCTGGCCGTCGACCTCGAGCAGCAGACCGTTCGACCCTTCGACGACCTTGGCGTTGGACTGGTCTGTGGGGGGCGTCAGGGTGGTGGTTGAAGACATGTGTCGTCGGAGGATAGCCACCTCGTGCGATTCGTATCATCAACTGTCCAATGCCCAGCCGAGCGACCAAGCGGGGCGATCAGCGAACGCCGCTCGATCGCGATTGCGATGTGCTGATTTGTGGAGCGAGTTTTGCCGGCCTCGCGGTGGCGCGGGAGCTCGCATCCAGCGGCGCCGAGGTGCTCGTGATCGACCGTTACGAGATCGGCGAGCGCCAGACGTCAGCGTGCGGGATCCCGACCACCTGGCTCGCCGCGATGGGGTTGGAAGACTCGCTCCAGCAGACCTTCGAGGAGCTCGTGATCCACACCCCGCACGCCGAGGTTCGCTACGACCTCCCGTGGACGTTCTCGACGTTCGACTACCGGACGCTCTGCCGGCTCCTCGCCGATCAGGGGTCGTTCGAATTCGAGACGGCCAAGGTCGACGGCCGCACCGGCTCGTGCGTCAAGACCGATCGCGGCGACCTGCGCGCGCCGCTGATCGTCGACGCGCTCGGGTGGCGCCGGGTGCTCGGGCACGGTGAGAACATCCAGCCGCCCGACGCCCTGCTTTCGCGCGGGCTCGAAGTTCACCCGTTCGGATCCGGCGACGATCTCGAGGTGTGGATCGACCGCAGCTACGTGCCCGCGGGGTACGGCTGGAGCTTCCCCGCGGACGCCGAGCTGCGGATCGGGGTGGGCTCGTTCGACCCCAGTTACCACGTGCGCGACCCGACCGTCCGGCTCGCCGGCGATCTCGGCGCCGACATAGTGCGCTACCAGGGCAACTGGATCCCGCACGCACTGCGCGACGCCACCGAGGATGGCGTCTTCTTCGCCGGCGACTCGGCCGGCCACTGCCTGCCGCTGACCGCCGAGGGGATCCGCACGGCGCTGTACTTCGGGGTCGCCTGTGGCCGCGAGCTGCGCGCGGTGCTCTCGGGAGCGCAGAGCCGCGAACAGGCGCTGGCGCGCTACCACGAGTTCTCCGCCTCCCACTCGTTCCCGTTCCGCTCGCTGCTGCGCGTCCAGCGCCTGGTCCCTCGGGTCGCGCCGCGGCTGCTCGGGGGCGCGCTGCGGGCGATGGAGGCCAAGCGGTTCGTCGACTGGTCGTTCAACCACTATCTGAACATCGCCCACCCCGACTTCGCGAGCGGCGGGGTGGTCCGCCGGCGGGCGCGGACGCGGGTCGCGTCGGCGGCCTAGGGCGAGCCCGGGCTGTCGGCTCTCCCGCGCCACAGGGGCTTTCGTGGCGCCGTCGGCTGTCGCTGGCGATCGGCTCGGTAAACGGCGCAGGGAAGGAGGGTGGGTGATGGCGCCGGCGGAGTTTGGGCGCCCACGCGGGTCTTCGTGGCGAGTTTGTGCCGGGCTGTGCCGAGAGTGTCACGGGAAAGCTGCATAACACGACAGCACCGGCGCCAGACCCGAGCCCTGTCGTATTACGCATGCTCTTCATGCATAATGCATAGCTCGACAGGCCTCGCCATTCAGGCCGGAATTGTCGTGCTATGCAGGTTTTTGGACGGGCGCGGCGCCGGCTCCCTCCCCTTCCCCAGCGCCGTTTCCCGAGCCGCCCGCGAATCGGGGCTGCGAGGGCTGAAAGCCCCTAGCTCCCGATCACGACCCTCCGCGCGAAGAACGCCCAGTTCCCCCAGGCGTCGGTCGTCCGCAACACGACCCGATACGCGCCCTGCCGGGTGAACACGTGCGACGTTCGGCGCCGGCGCGCCCTGCGGCGGTCGCCGAAGAACCATTCGAACGAGCGGATAGGCGCCTCCGCCCGGCTCACCCGCGGCGAAAACTGGACCCGGGCACCGCGCACGCCGTGCCGTGGCGCCGAGAACGTGATCGCGTCCCCCGGCGCCTGTGACTGACACGAGCCCGTGGCGTTGCTCCAGAGCTGCTGCAGGTAGTAGTGGTCGCCGTTGATCACCTGATTCCAGCCCCCGGCGCCGGTCCCGCCGACGGTCGGCCCGAAGCTCGTGATGCACAGATCGGCCTCCTCCTGACCCGAGGCGTTGACCCAGGCGTTGCCGAACGGATCGGTGATCGACTCGTTGTGCTCGTGGCTGATCGTCGAGATCGCGGGATCGGCCGTGCTCGAGTTCGGGCGGAGGTTGTCCGATTGGCAGTGGGGAAGGACGGCGTTGTACGGAATCACCGCGTAGGGAACGTCATCTGAGGTCGCCGAGTGGTAGCCGCAGTAGCCGCCGTTGCCGCTGCCCCCGAGCGAGCAGTCGCTGGGCCCCTGGTACTCGCAGCTGCCGAGCCCGTCCGGAAGGACGACGAAGTAGATGTCGTTCGTCCGGCGCGGGAGCTTGTCCGCGTTCAGCACGCGGAGCAGCTCGTTCTCGAGCTGCTGCGCGGTCAGGCAGTAGGTCCACCCCGGCCCGGTCCCGAATGGCGGGGGCGGCGGCTCGGTGCAGCCGTTGGGCGGCAGCGGGTTCGTCGCCACGACGGCCCCCCGGTAGGTCGATTCATAGTCGGCTGGGCCGACCGAATCTCGGTACTGGCCGCTCAGCCCGTAGATGTTCGTGGGCATCCGGCTGTCGGACGCCACGTCAGATAGGAACCGCTCGATCAGCGATTGGTAGTCGGCGTCGTAGGTGAGCCCGGAACCCGCCGGCTCCCAGAAGATCAGGTGGGTGTTGTTGGAGTGCAGCACCGGGCCGCCGAGGTACGGCAGCTCGGCCGCATCGGCGTCGGCGGGTCGATGGCGCGCCGACTGGGCGTCGGCGGGTCGATGGGCGACCGATCGCACGTCGGGCACGACGCCGAAGAACCGGAGACGGTGGGCCTGCGCAGCGACAGGAGCTCCGAGAGCCCCGGCGGCGAGCGCCACCGCCACCAGCGCCGCCCTGGCGGCGCTCATTTCGCCGCCAGCCAGTCAGGTCCGATCCCCGCGTCCACCGCCAGCGGCGGATCCATCTCGAACGCGCCGGCCATCTGCTCGATGGCGATCTCCTTGACGCGCTCCGCCTCCTCGGCCGGGCCCTCGAACAGCAGCTCGTCGTGTATCTGCAGCACCAGTCGCGTCTTCAACCCGGCCTCGGCGAGCGCCTGGTCGCAGTGGACCATCGCCACCTTCATGATGTCCGCCGCCGTCCCCTGGATCACCATGTTGACCGCGAACCGCTCGCCCTGCCTGCGCAGCTCCCAGCGGCGCGCGCGCAGCTCGGGCACCTGGCGCCGGCGGCCGAACAGCGTTGAGACGTACCCGTGCTCGGTGCCCTGCTCGATCGTCTCCTCGATGAACCGGCCGACCGCGGGAAAGCCCGCGAGGTAGCGCTGGATGAACTCGTCGGCTTCTGACTGGGGGATGTCGAGCCGGTCGGCCATCCCGTACGCCGACAGGCCGTAGACGATCCCGTAGTTGATCATCTTCGACTTCGAGCGCATCCCGGGGTCGATCTGATCCGGCGTGACGTTGAAGACCCGGCAGGCGGTGGCGGTATGGACGTCCTCGCCGCGGCGGAAGATCTCCTTGAGCACGTCCTCGCCGGCGATGTGGGCGAGCAGCCGGAGCTCGACCTGGGAGTAGTCCGCCGAGACGAGCAGATTGCCTGGTTCGGCCACGAAGCACGCGCGGATCTCACGGCCCAGCTCGGTCCGGATCGGGACGTTCTGGAGGTTGGGGTTGTTGGACGACAGCCGGCCGGTGGTCGCGGTCGTCTGGCTGAAGGTCGTGTGCAGGCGGCCGTCCGCGCCGATGTAGTCGGGAAGCGCGTCGAGGTACGTCTGGGCGAGCTTGGTGAGCTCGCGGAAGCGCTCGATCTTCGGGATCACCTCGTGCTCGTGCCGGATGGCCTGGAGCACCCTGGCGTCGGTCGAGTAGCCGGTCTTGCCGCGCCGCTTGCGCGAGAGGCCGAGCTTCCCGAACAGGATCTCCTCGAGCTGTTTGGGAGAGCCGATCACGAACTCCTCGCCCGCGAGCTCGAAGATCTCCTGCTCGAGCGCGTCGGCCTCGGCCTTCACCCGGGCCGAGATCTCGTGTAGGCGGTCTGTGTCGAGCCGGACGCCGGCGATCTCCATGTTGCGCAGGACGCGGACGAGCGGCAGCTCCACGTCGTTCAGCAGGTCGGTCAGCCCTCGCCCGCGAATCTCCTCCCGCTGCCACGCCGCGAGTGCGGCGACGAGCACGGCGTCGCTGGCCGCCGGATCGTCGATGTCCGCAGCCAGCCCCCGCTCCTCGCAAAGCTCGCGGAACGGGTAGCCGCGGCGCGCCGGCTCGAGCAGGTAGGCGGCGACCTCGGTGTCGTGCGCGAGGTTCTCCGGCACCGTCATCAGCGACTTGGCGTCGTGCGCCACCGTCGGCCTCGAGCCGATCGCCTCGACCAGCGGCTCGGGTCCGCTCGACTTACCGCCCAGCACCTGAGCCCCGCCCTGATAGACGCCGAAGCCCCACCCCTCCTCGGGGGCGAACAGCACCCCCTCGGGGATCTCGGGGGCCCTCACCGCGACCGCGACCTCCCTTTCCGGCAGCCGCGCCACGTCCTGCACCGTTCCCTCGCGCACGCGAGCCGTGAGCGAACGCTCTGCCTCCGGCGCCGGCGCCGCGGCGTCCGCCGAGCCGAGCGCCTCCTCGAGCCGCCGCAGCGGCTCGCGGAGCTCGAAGCGCCGGAACACGTCCCGCAGCCTCGAGCGGTCGGGATCGGACGAGACGAACTCGGCGAGCTCGAGCTCGAGGGGTATGTCTCGCTTGGCGGTGGCGAGCTGCTTGGAGAGCCTCGCGTCGTCCGCGTGCTCGATCAGGTTCTGCTTGCGCTTCGCGCCGCTGATGTCGTCGACGTGGTCGAGGACCTCCTCCAGGGAGCCGAACCGCTGGAGAAGCTCGGCGGCGGTCTTGTCGCCGATACCGGGAACGCCGGGGATGTTGTCGCTGGTGTCGCCCTTGAGCCCGATGAAGTCGGGGATCAGCTCGGGCGGGACGCCGTAGCGGTCGACCACTCCGTCGCGGTCGTAGACGCGGGTGTCGGTGATCCCGCGGCTCGTGGTCATGATCTTGATCCCGTTATCGACGAGCTGGTAGGCGTCGCGGTCGCCCGTCACGACCATCACCGGGATCGGCGGCTCGGCCTCCCTGGCGGTCTCCACGATCGAGGCGATCACGTCGTCGGCCTCGTATCCCTCGACCGAGAGGTTCCGGTAGCCGAACGCCTCGACGAGCGGCGCGAGATGCGGCCACTGCTCCTTGAGCAGATCGGGGCGGCTCGAGCGCTGGGCCTTGTAGTCGGCGTAGACCTCGCGGCGCCCCGTGTACCCGGCGTCCCACACCACGACCGTCGCCTTCGGGCCGTAGTCGGTGAGGATCTTCACGAGCATCGAGGCAAACCCGAAGATCGCGTTCGTCGGTTCGCCGGTCGACGTCGCGATCGACTCCGGGAGCGCGAAGAACGCGCGGTACGCGAGGCTGTTGCCATCGATCAAAAAGAGCTCTTCGTCCATCTCTATTCAGGCTATCTCGGCGCGGCACGGAAAAAGCTGTACGGGGGCGCGCATGCGCCGCCGGGGCCGGGCCGCATGCGGCCCGGCCATCAATAAGATCCCCGGCCCCGTGGCCAGCACTCCCAGCGCCCAGTACAGCCTGACCCTTCGGGTCGAGATCGACCACCGACCGGGGATGCTCGGAAAGGTCGCGAGCGCGATCGGCGATGCCGGCGGGACGATCGGCGCCGTCGACCTCGTGGGCGTCGACGCCCGGCACACGATCCGCGACATCACGGTCGAGACCGGCGACTCCTCGGACTGGCCCCGGCTGACCGAGGCGGTCGAGGCGATCGACGGCGCGCACGTCCTCGACACCACCGACCGGACGTTCATGTTGCACGTCGGCGGCAAGATCGAGATCCAGAACAAGAGCCCGTTGAAGACGCGCGACGACCTTTCGATGGCCTACACGCCGGGCGTCGCGCGCATCTGCACGGCGATCGAGCGCGATCAGGACAAGGCGTTCCAGTTCACCATCAAGCGCAACACGGTCGCGGTCGTCTCCGACGGGACGGCCGTCCTCGGTCTGGGCGACATCGGCCCGCGGGCGGCGATGCCGGTGATGGAGGGCAAGGCGATGCTGTTCAAGGAGTTCGCCGGGGTCGACGCCTTCCCGTTGTGCCTCGATACGCGCGACCCCGACGAGATCGTGGCGGTCGTCCGCGCGGTGGCGCCGGGCTTCGGGGGGATCAACCTCGAGGACATCTCCGCCCCGCGGTGCTTCGAGATCGAGGAGCGGCTGAAGGCTTCGCTCGACATTCCGGTCTTCCACGACGATCAGCACGGGACGGCGGTCGTCGTCCTGGCGGCGTTGCTGAATGCCCTCACGCTCACGGGCCAGCGGATCGAGAACATCCGGATCGTGATCGTCGGCATGGGCGCCGCCGGCGTCGCCGTCACGCGCATTCTGTTGGCCGCCGGCGCGCGCCACATCATCGGCTCGGACTCGCGGGGAGCGCTGTTCGTCGGACGCGAGGACTACGAGGACGGCACCATGCATCCGGTCAAGCGGGGCGTGGCGGAGGCGACGAATCCGGAGAGACGGGCCGGCTCCGTTCCCGACGTGTTGGAGGGCGCCGATCTGTTCATCGGCCTGTCGGGCGCGCGCGTGATCGAACCGGCGGCACTCGCCTCCATGAATCCCGACCCGATCGTGTTCGCGATGGCCAACCCCACTCCCGAGGTCTCCCCCGAGGCGGCCGCGAAATGTGCCCGGGTCATCGCCACCGGGCGCTCTGATTACCCCAACCAGATCAACAACGTCCTGTGCTTCCCGGGGATCTTCCGGGGCGCGCTCGACGTCCGCGCCACCCAGATCACCGAGGAGATGAAGATGGCGGCCGCCCGCGCCATCGCCGACATCGTGTCCACCGAGGAGCTTCGGGACGACTACATCATCCCCTCGGTGTTCAATCGTGAGGTGGTGGGCGCGGTGGCGAGCGCGGTCGCCGACGAGGCGCGGGAGAGCGGCACGGCGGAGGCGGGCTCAGAGATGGGGTTCGCGTCGACCGAAGAGTTCGGGGTGCTGCCGGGGCGGTAGGGGTGGCTGTCACGTCTCCTTGACGCCGCCGTGGCGCCGCCTGCTCCTTTGGGCATTCCAGCCCGAGGCGACGATGCTCTCGCAAGCCGATCTCCCTTTTGCGAGCTCCGCTGCGGTGACGGGGGCGAAGCCGGTCTCCTCGATCACGATCGCGGTCAGGTCTCGATGTGGGTCGGCTAGGGAGCAAACGTGCGTGGAATCCGGAATCGCTGCTGCGCGCTCGTAGCCCCAGAGGTAACCGACGTCAAGGCGGTTAGCGGACCACACCAGGCATTCGGTTCTCACGACCAGGCTTTGCGAGCGGAAGACGATCTGCGTTGCGTAGCCGTCATACACCGTGCAGGTCGTAGGGCCAGACGAAGAGACCGGTAGCGCGGCGGGCAGCACCGACGTCGGGGCAACCGTGGGATGCGATGACGACGAATTCGTCGAGAGGACTGACCCGGCTGGCGAACTTTCGGCCGCCGGCCGGTGGGGGCCTCCGCAGCCGGCAACGGCTGAGCTCAAGGCGACCAATACCACAAAGGACAGCCGCCGGATCACGGCTCCATTATCCAACCAAAAGTACTGTTGGCGGGAGTCAGCCTGGACGGTGGTTGCGCCTCGGCAGCCGCCCCTCGATCTTCCACTTCGACCCCGGCCGACCCGGCAGCAGCAGCGCGAGCACCAATCCGATGGCCGAGAGAATCAAGCCGAAGGCGAGCCCGAGCCGCTCGCCATAGCCCTTGCGCTCTGTCAGCCAGGATGCGGCGACGGCCGAGATCAGCCACACGAACAGAAGGTATAGAGCCTTCGCGCCGATGGTCGCATAGACGATCATGTGCCTAAGTACGCCCGTTGCACGGCGGGGTCCTCGCGTAGCTGGTCCGAATCGTTGGCCAGCACCACCTTCCCGGTCTCGAGCACGTAACCGCGCTTGGCGATGTCGAGCGCGTAGTTGGCGTTTTGCTCCACGAGCAGGATCGCCACGCCCTGACGGTTGATTTCGGCGATCGTCTCGTAGATGCGCTGCACGAGGATCGGCGCGATCCCCATCGAGGGCTCGTCGAGCATCAGCAGCTTCGGGCCAGCCATCAGCGCGCGGCCGATCGCGAGCATCTGCTGCTCGCCTCCCGACATCGTTCCCGCCTTCTGGCGCTCGCGCTCCTTCAGCCGCGGAAACAGCTCGAACACGCGCTCGAGATCTTCGCTGACGCCATCTCCCTGGCGCCGAAACGCCCCGAGTTCGAGGTTCTCGCGGACGGTCATTCGCGGGAAGCAGTGGCGCCCCTCCGGCGACAGGGCGATCCCGCGGCTGACGATCTCGTGGGGCGGGACGCGCGTTATGTCCTCGCCGGCGAACGTGATCTTCCCTGAGCGGGCGGGAGTGAGGCTCGTGATCGAACGCAGGGTGGTCGACTTCCCGGCGCCGTTTGAACCGATCATTGTCACGACCTCTCCCTCTTCGACCTTCAGCGATACGCCGCGCAGCGCCTCGATCGCTCCATAGAAGGTGTGGATGTCGTCGACCTCGAGGAGCGCCATCAGCCCTGTTTCCCCAGATAGGCCTCGATCACGCGCGGGTTCTCGCGTACGTCGCCCGGCGGTCCCTCGGCGATCTTCTCGCCGTGGTCGAGCACCGTCACGCGCTCGGAGACACCCATCACGACCTTCATGTCGTGCTCGATCAGAAGGATCGTGAGCTCCAGGTCGTTTCGCATCTTGCGCATGAACTCGGTCAGCGCGGTGGACTCCTGCGGGTTCATGCCGGCAGTCGGCTCATCGAGCAGCAGCAGCCTGGGGTCGGAGGCGAGTGCGCGCGCAATCTCGACCCGGCGCTGATCCCCGTAGCTCAGGTTGCTCGCCAGCTGGCCGAACTGGCGTCGCTTCAGGCCGACGTAGGAGAGCGTCTCAGCTGCGCGCTCCTCCGCCGCCCGCTCCTCCGCGCGCACCCACGGGGCGCGCGTGATGGCACCGAACACCCCCGCCCGCATCCGGCAGTGACGCCCCACGACCACATTCTCCAGTGCGGTCATCGCCCCGAACAGGCGGATGTTCTGAAACGTCCGGGCGACACCCATCTTGGTGATCTTGTCGGGCCGGGAGTCGGTGATGTCGCGGTCGGCGAACACGATCCGTCCGCTGGTCGGCTTGTACAGCCCGGTGAGCATGTTGAAGAACGTCGTCTTGCCGGCGCCGTTGGGTCCGATGATCGAGACGATCGACCCGAGCGGGATGTCGATCGAGACGTCGCTCACCGCACGCAGGCCGCCGAACTCCTTGGATACCTGCTCGGCGCTGAGGATCGCGCCGTGTGAGGACACGTCCGCGGCCGGCGGTGCCTGGGCGCTCACGGCGCCGCCTCCCCGGGCTCGACGGCGGACCAGGCCGTGCCAGGCTCCTCCAGCTCGAGCTCGCCGATCCCCCTGGTCAGCTCGAGTTTTCGGCGCCGCTCAGGGATCAGTCCCTGCGGGCGCAGGACCATCACCAGCACCAGGAGGAACCCAAAGATGCTCACCTGGAGCTCGGTCAGGTTGAAGTTCAGGCCGAAGTCGCCGGGCAAGCCGTTGAGCACGTCCGGGATCAGGTAGTAGTTGATGTTGGCGAGCAGCAATGCGCCGAGCGCCACCCCCCAGATTGAGCCCAAGCCGCCAAGGATCACCATCGACAGAACGAAGATCGAGAAGCCGAACTGGAACTCACCGGCGTCGATGAGCGTCGTGTAGGCCCCCAGGAAGGCGCCGGCGATGCCGCCGAAGGCGGCGCCCAGCGCGTAGGCGAGCAGCTTTGTCTTGACGAGCGGAATCCCCATCGAGACAGCCGCGACCTCGTCCTCCCGCAGCGCGATCCACGCCCGCCCGAGGCGTGAGTCGCGCACTCGGAAGTTGACGAACAGCGTGAGCAGGACGAGCGCGAAGATCGTGTAGTACCAGGGTCTGATGTCTAACTGCGAGAACTGGCCAATCCCCGGCAGGTAGGGGGGGTCCGTGCCGCTGATTCCCAGCTCGCCGCCGGTCAGCGGCATCCCGAAGACCTTGATCTGAGGTCCGTTAATCGCGATCACGCGGACGATCTCGCCGAACGCGAGCGTCACGATCGCGATGTAGTCGCCGCGCAGGCGCAGCGTTGGCACGCCGATGATCGCGCCGGCGAACGCGGTCAACAGCCCGGCGCAGATCAGGATCAGCACGAAGTTGAGGTGGATCCCCGGAAGCGTGCCCGTGGGCCCGTGTACGAGGATGTGCACACTGGCCTTGTAGAAGAAGCCACTGCCGAGCCAGCCGAACGCGTATGAACCGAGCGCGAAGAACGCGACGTACCCGAGGTCGAGCAGGCCGGCGAAGCCGACGACTATGTTGAGCCCGAGCGCGAACATGACGTAGGTCAGCGACAGGATCTCCGTGTTGACGAAGTTGCTCGTGTTCGAGAAGAGCTGGGGCAGGATCAGACCGAATCCGATCAGCAGCACGGCCAGCGCACGTGACCACCACGGAGGCAGCCTGCGTTCGATGGCCGCTCGCCATTCGCGCAGCTGGGCGAGCAGCTCGTTCACCCGGCCTCCCTCGTCTCCTCGCCGAGCAACCCGCGTGGCCGCAGGACCATGACCACGATCAGGTAGCCGAACACGATCACCGGCGTCCACTGGGGGCCGAACGGCGGGCTGCGCGAGTCGGAGATCTGCTGGATCACGCCGATGATCAGGCCCCCGAGCACCGCCCCGCGGATGTTTCCGATTCCGCCCATGACCGCGGCGGTGAACGCGATCAGCCCCGCCTCGAACCCCTGGGCGTAGGAGATTGTGGTCTCGTACAGGGCGTAGATGAGCCCGGCGGCGCCAGCGAGGGCCCCGCCGATCAGGAACGTGAGCGAGATCGTCGTGTCGACGTTGATGCCCATCAGCCGCGCGGCCTCGGGGTCCTGAGCGGTGGCCCGCATCGCCCGTCCCATCCGGGTGCGGCCCACGAACCACGTCAGCAGGATCACGAGCGGCACCGTTACGCCGATCGCGAGCACGTCGCGGCGATGTACGGCCACCCCGGAAATCGAGAAGACGATGTCGTTGCCGCGGATCAGGTCCGAGACTCCGGCCGGGGCTCCCCCGATCCAGAGCAGCCCGACGTTCTGGAGGATGAACGAGAACCCGACCGCGGTGATCAGGGGTGCGAGCTTTGGCGCATTCCGAAGCGGCCGATAGCCGACCCGCTCGATCAGCACGTTCAGCGCGCCGCAGACGGCCATCGAAACGAGCAGCGCGGCCGCCAGACCAAAGATCACGCCGAATGTGCCCGTCGCCAGAGTCAGCCCGATCCCTGCCCAGAAACCGGCGGCAGTCAGCGATCCGATCATGAACACGTCGCCGTGCGCGAAGTTGATCAGCTCGATGATCCCGTAGACGAGCGTGTAGCCGATCGCGATCAGGGCCCAGATCGCGCCGTTCGAGATGCCCTGGAAAAGGTTGGTTCCGATGTACGAGAGGTCGTGGGTCGTCGTCGCATGGCCATTGACGAACGCCGGATACCCCGACACCAGGTCGTGAATGGTGTAGTAGACCGGCAGCGCCGCGAGCGCGGCGATCAGGCCCCACTTCCCCGCGAAGCGCCGAATGGCCACGAGGACAGGATGCGCAGGCGCCGAGGCGCCCTTGGGAGCGAGCGAGCCGACTTCCATATGGCCGAGCCTAACGCCGGAGCGGGGCCGCGGCAACGGCCCCGCTCTCGGTCAATGTCAGCCGGTGATCGACTTGACGTACAGCGGATTGCCGTCCGAGCCGACCTTGTAGAGGCCGTATGCCTTCAGGGTCGTGTCACCGTTGGCGTCGAACCCGTAGGTCCCGATCGCGCCGTGGTAGTCCTTGGTCGCGAACAGCGCGGCGAGGACCGCCGACTTGTCGTTGCCCTTGGACCCGAGCTTGGCGATCGTGTCCAGCCCGAGCTTCATCGCCTCGTAACCGTAGATCGAGTACGGATCGGGGTTCCCGACTCCGTACTTGGCTTTGTAGGCGGCCAGGAACTGCTGGCCACCCGGGTAGGACGTCAGGCCCTGCGTCGCCACGGTGCACTGGAACAGCGGCGCAATGCTCGCGGGGAACCCGCCCATTTTCGGATTGGTCTCCCCACCGGAGCAGACGCCGTCGCCGCCGAAGATCTTGGCGGTCGGGATCTGGGAGTTGATGTCCTTGACCAGTTCCACCTCGCCGGGCGGGTTGAAGCCGGTGTACACGCACTGGGCACCGGCCGCTTTGAGCGACGACGCGTACGCCCGGTAGTTGGGCGCCGTCGGGTCCAGCCCCGTGCCGCTTGATCCACTGCCGCCCACAATCGTGATCCCGTACTTGCCGTGGTTCAGAATGATCTGCGTAGCGAGACCGACCCCGTAAGGGGTCTTGTCGTTGGCGACCGCAACCCGCGTGCAGCCTGCCTGCTTCATCGCGACCAGACCTGCGATGCCCTGGATCGTGTCGCGGGGAACGATCCGGAGGTAGGTGCGCTTGCCGGTCGGGTAGTACTTCTGCGGCTCGCCGGGCGACGTTCCCGGATCGTTGGTCGTCAACCCCGGATACGTGTTCGCCTCGCTGACCTGCGCGAGCCCCCCCTGGTTGGTGATCGGAATCTCGACCTCGGCGCAGCCGGAGTTGAACGGCCCGATCAACAAGACGGCCTTCGAGTCGGTCGCCGCCTTGCGGGCATTGGCCTGGCAGACATTGAGGTCGTAGTTGGTCGGCGACGTCGCGGTCGCATCGTTCATGGAGATGAAGTTGACCTTGAATTGGCCCGCCTTGTTGCCCGCCTGAGAGAGCGCGAGCTTTTCACCATTCAGCGCCGGAATGGTCTGCGCGGTCACCGCGCCGTTGAGCGGGAGGTCCGAATAGATGTCGATCGTGTTCGAGCCCCCGCTGCTGCTCGAGGACCCGCTGGTGGTGCTGCTCTTGCTACTTCCGCAGGCGGCGAGTGCCACGACCGCGCCCGCGAGCATGCAGCCCGTTATTGCTCTACGGAGTAAACGCATGCTCCTCCTCTGTGTGTGTCGATACCGGACAATCCTTTCGCCCGCGTAAAGCGCAGACTAGTGACGCGCTCGGACCTCAGCAAGACGGGACCGGTCAAACAGCGGGGCAAGCGCACTTCCCCTAACGCAACATCAATCGAGAGTTCGGCGCAGCTAAAAGATTGCGCGTCAGCCGATCATTGACCTCCAGAAGGTCAGGCTGCCGTCGATCACGCGCCACACGCCATAGCGGCGGATCGTGGTGTCCCCGGTTCGCGTGATGCTGTAGGTCCCGAGCACGCTGTCGCGATCCCGGGTCGCGAAGATCTCGCCCAGGACCCTGGAGCGCAGCACCGCGTGCCTGCCGCCGTCGGTGGCGCGCGAGATCGCGTTGAGCATGAGGCGCATCGCCTCGTACCCGAAGATCGCGAAGGGCTGCGCCGGGCCGTAGCGCCGCTCGTACGCGGCGTAGAACGCCTTGGCCGAAGCTGGCCCCTCGTCGGGCCCGACGGCCGGCGCCGTCACCATCACTCGGGGGTCGAGCCAGAGCGGAATCCCGCCGACGGCGGGATCGACAA
This sequence comes from uncultured Solirubrobacterales bacterium, assembly GCA_963810015.1. GTDB lineage: Bacteria > Actinomycetota > Thermoleophilia > Solirubrobacterales > Solirubrobacteraceae > Palsa-465. Next base: position 3,755 of record CAWEMC010000001.1, on the reverse strand, counting down.
ACGTGCTCTCGGCGACGCCGGCAGAGCCGAAGATCTGTGCCAGCGGCATCGCCGCACCGATCTGACGGGCGAGAAGCGGCGCGCCCGACTCCGTGAGGGCGCTGATCAAGACGCAGTTGGCCCCACTCTGGGACACGCTCTTGGCCAACGGGGCGTAGCTGGTCGCGCGCGGCGGAAACTCCTGGACGCTGACCTTGAGCCCAGCGGAGCGAGCCACGAGCTCGAAGCTCGAAGCCAGGTCCTCGCCATCGACCTCGCCGTCCTCGAGCACGTACGTCTTGCGGCAGCCGAGGCTGCGCTGCAGGTTGACCTGCACGGTCGCCTGGACGGTGTCGTTGGGAACGACCCGGGCGAACGTGCGGATCCCCGTCGGGTAGTACTTCTGGGGCTCCCCGGGTGCCGCCCCGGCCGCGTCGGAGGTCAGCCCGACGGCGCTGCTCGACGCGCTGATCTGCGGTATCCCGAGGCGGTTCAACAGCGGAATGGAAACCGCGGTGGCGCCGGAGTTGAAGTCGCCGATGTACCCGATCGTGGTCGGATCCTGAAGGACGATGCGGGCGTTTACGGTGGTTTTGCCAGGGTCCCACTCGTCGCGCTGCGGGGTCGAGTCGTCGAGCGCTCTGAGTCGGATATGGTAGCGCCCGACCCGTCCCCGCGCCTGCGCCAGGGCGAGCTCCTCTCCGTTGAGCACCGCCTGCGCGTTTGGGCGCGAGGCCCCCCGCAACGGGCCGCTCGAGTAGATCGTCAGCGTCGCACTGTCGATCCGGTTCGCGACCGCATCCTTGCTGCCGCATCCACCGATCGCGACCGCCAGCAGCGCGCTCGCGAGGACGATTCCGGGCACCTTCACCCGGACTATTTTCACTGGTCGGACGGAACGGCGGCGAAGGGCACGAGAGTGCCGTTGCGCAGGCGGCTGAACACGAACGGCGCGAGGCTGATGTCGCCGAACTGGTTGATCGAGTAAGTGCCGAGCACGGACTGACTACGCTTGAGCTTGAAGAAGTCGTTGACGACGGTCGACCGGTTGTTGGCCGATGTGCCCGCCTCCCGCAGGACGGCGAGGACCGCGTCCATCGCCTCGAAGCCGAAGATCGCCCCGAGCGCCGGCGCGTGTCCGTAGGCGGCGCTGAAGGCGGTGGTGAACTGGCGGCCGGACGGCGTGAGCCCCTTGGGCAGGAATCCCGGCGCCGACACGTAGAGATTGAGCTTCGCCCCGCCGAACGAGGAGGCGAATGCGGTCGTGTCGAGGGCCGAAGGGGCGAACAGCTTCACGCCGGCGTTCGCCTGCGCGACGTTCCCGAACAGCCGACCCGCCGCCGACGCGCTCTCGGAGTTCGCACCGAAGAACAGTGCATCGGCGCCCGAGGCCTGGAACTTCGAGGCATCCGGAGGGCCCTGCACGACGCTGATCGTGTTGCCCCCGTTCTGCTTGACCGCCAGGGCGATCGCCTCGCCGTACGCGCTCCCGTCATCGGTGACGTAGAGCTTCCTCACGCCAAGCGTGGACATTTCCGCGATCTGCGCTCTGGCCTCCTGCGCGCTGTTCGGCACGACCCTGGCGAACGTGTAGCCGTACGTGCCCTCGGACTCGTAGTAGTCCTTCGGTGCGCCCGGAACGGCCGCCGTCGGCCGCGTTAGCTCGAGCGCGGTGTCGGCCGGGCTGACCTGGAGGAGATCCTGGGAGTTCGTGATCCCGACCGAGCCTTCGGACGCGCCGGGCGTCAGCTCGCCGATGTACGCGATCGCGCTCGAATCCTCGATCGCGGTGCGCGCATTGTCGGAGATCTTGCTCGCGTCAGCGGTCGCGAGGTTGACTGTGAACTTCCCGACCTTCCCCCCTGTCTGCTGATGGAACGTATCGCCGGCCAGTTGATCGACACCGCAAATGGGTCGCACATATGGTCCGATCGGACCGACGGCGAGATGGCCGACATCTTCGATTTGCAAGAGCGGGTGACCACCAGCGTGGTAGCGGCAATCGAGCCGAAACTCCTCGCTGCTGAGATTGAGCGCGCCCAACGCAAACCTGCTGCCAACTTGCAAGCCTATGACCTTCTGCTGCGAGCGTTAGCCAGCATTCATACGCTTGAGCGGGATGGAATTGATCCAGCGATTGCGCTGCTTGACAAGGCGATATCGTTGGACCCCAGGGCTATTTGTGGGCGTTCGCGCTGAAGGCGCGGCTGCAAGTGCGCCGCATATTCACTATCGGCGCGGACCCATCGGCACCGTCGATGACGGACACTGTTCACCTCGCGCGGCTTGCCGTTGAGAAGGGCCGCGATGACCCTGATGTCCTTTGGATGGCCAGTTTTGCTATCACTATGGCCGGTGGCGACTTGCAAGGTGGTATCGCGCTCATCGACCGGTCGCTAGCCCTAAATCCTAACTGTGCAGAAGCACTCGCCCATGGCGCAATGATTTACGCTTTCAGCGGCAACCGCGCCATGACCATCGCGCATGCGGATCGTGCGCTGCGGTTGAACCCGATGGGCCGTGCAGTCTACAATATCTACTACGCGCGAAGCGTATTGGACTTTGTTGGCGCCAACTATGAAGACTGCCTGGACTGGACGACACTAACGCTGCGGGAGATGCCCATGTTCGCGCCCTCCTTGCGCTACCGGGCCGCAAGTCTCAGTCAGCTAGGCCGGCACGACGAGGCCAAAAACATCGTACGCCGGTTACTCACTGTGACGCCGGACGCCACGATTGCCCGCGTCCGGTCGTATTTGACCTATTTCGCCGAAAGTCAGGCAACGGCGGTAGTACGCGACTTGTTGTTGGATGGATTGCGTCAGGCGGGTCTGCCGGAAGAATGAGTTGAGGCACCGGGCTGCGATGCTGAGAGGCGAAGCTAGTGCGCTATCCAGCGGGGACCGCGACCAGAGTTGCGGGTGTTGTGCCAATGATGCTGAGTTGCTAGAGGAACTCCCGAGACATGCGCAGGCACCTCACGATCGGACGATTGCTTAACCCTCCCTTCGGGCGCGATGCGTTTGGCAGGGCATGATCACGATGCGGAGTGGCTCAACTCCTCGGCGATATCACCCAGAGATCAGCCGCATCGATAACCTAAATCGCCAAGGCGGGCATCTCCTCAATCTGCGGTAATCAGTCCACATCCGCCATTATCGCCGCCATCTCCCGTTTTACCCGCTGCACCGTGCCACTGCCACAGCCGACCATCCTCGCCACCTTGAGGATGCCGTGACCGGCGTCAAGCTGCCGGCGGATGGTCTCCTCGATTTTCGTCCCTACCGAAGGGCGACCCAGCCTCTTGATCCCCTGTTCGCGGACACGGTTCAAGCCCGCGACGACACGTGCCCGGATCATCTCCCGCTCCAGTTCCCCGAAGACACAGGCCATCTGCATCATGGCCTTGCCAAATGGGCTGGTGCTGTCGATCGCCTGCTGGTCTGAATACAGTGCCACCCCGGCGGCATCCATTTCCGCCATCGCGCTGGCGACGTGCAGGACGCTCCGCCGAGCCGGTCGATGGACCAGACCATGAGCACGTCGAACCGGCGCCGCATCGCGTCCTTGAGCATCCGATTAAACGCTGGCCGCTGGTCGCGTCCCTTGGCGCCCGAATGCCGGCGTCTTCGTAGGTTTGGATGATCTCCCAGCGACGATGCGCGGCGACCCTGGTGAGCGCCAAACGCTGGTTCTCGGTGGTCTGGCCGTCTGTGGTGCTGACCCGGAGGTAAGTGCCGGCGCGAGTCTCTTTGGTGGTCATTCTTCGTCCTCGG